>CAVROL010000001.1:0-1198567 GCA_963722845.1 Terriglobia bacterium
GTTTCGTTGCGCGCGCGAATGAAAAGTTGACCGCTTTTGTGGAACTTGAATCGGCGATTACAGGCTCCCGCAAGACGAGCTTTTGAAGCCCCGCAATGTTGCTGCCCTGTAACTGCGCACCCATGATTCATTTCTTTCAGGCGGAGGATTGCCGAGGGGCCAAAGGGTTACTTGGCAAGAATTCCTGGGCGAATTCCTTCTTCGAGTGTGAGCATTGAACCAACGCTGCCCACAATCGCAGACTGACGTGTCAGTCCGGCACGTTCCCTGAGGCGGTACACCGCTTCTATGCCCGTGCAATGCGCACCCAGTAAGTTCGCGACTCTAAAATCCTTCAGCTTGTCGCCCGTCCAGTTCAGTTGCTCATCGGTCGCCGCGAACAGATGCAGGCCCCCGACGACTCCGTACACTGGCTGGTTGGGAAATCTTTGTTTCGCGTAAGTCAAAATATTGATGATGCCCGCGTGCCCGCAGCCGGTAAGCACCACCAAGCCCTTAGACGTATTGAGCACCAGCGACTGATCCTCAGGAATGTTGTCTTCGACCAGCCCACTCGGCGTCTGCACTTTCCCGCCGGGGCCCCAGTTGCGCTCCGGGTATTTACGTGGCACGGGGCCGGTCAGCCACGCGCCCGGGAAGATGTCGAATCCTTCGGTGTGCTCAATACATTTTCCGCCGCTAGCTTCATAATCTTTGCGAATTCCGATCATTTCATTTTGTTCACCGTTTGGTGACGGGCGACTATAGAAGATTCCCTGGCTGACATGCGCGAGCGACAGCGCCGCCTTATTCTTCTTCATCATCTCGCGGCGCAGCGGCATTAGGCCGCGCACATGGTCCCAATGATTATGGGTGAGGATCGCCTCCTTAACGTCGGACAAGTCAATGTTCAGATCACGCGCATTCTGCAGCACCGTCTCTGGATGGCCACCTGTGTCCAGCAGAATGCGGTGACCATCGGCTTCTACCAGCGCGGAGAAACCCCATTCACCCAGACCCGCAATATCGCCCACCAGCATGGTGGAAAGCACGGTGATTTTAAGCGTATGGATTTGCGCCGCCGAAGGGGCAACGCTCCTGGCGGGAGCCTGGCCTGTCGCCGACTTCGGTCCGATCGCTGGGACACAAAGCGCCGCCGCAGCGGAAATCGAGATTAAACAACGAAACGGATTTCTCATTCGTGCACGTTGTTATATTGGATGGATGGCAAAACCCGTCTTAGCGGGAAGCCCCACGTGATGCGAGTAGAATCTTACGGTTCTTTGAACTCGCTCGTTTGCTCGTGCGTTTCAATCACGTTGCCCGCTTCATCGCAAACGCGAATCAAGGCATGATATCACCGGCTGAAAAACTTGGCCTAGCCGATTGCTTTTGCTCACTGCGTCGGCTCGCAATACGTGCCGATGCTCATCGCTGTGGCGTGAAAGTATAGCCGATAGAAAGAGCGCGGAATTTGGGCGTGACATCAGCTAACGGTTTCCGAAACGCCGGGCGCAAATCAACACGCAACGCCTGTCCGGGCAAAGTCATCCCTTTATGAGTCTCAAAATACTTCTCGGCAAGTTCGTGGCATTCTTCGCCAGACAGATTCCGGTCGAAGGACACAAAAATATAATCGACTCCTTTCAAAAGCTCATAGTCAGTCCTAAAAGGTTCATCTGTGCTCATGGCGAACGGTTATCTCAAACCAAAGCTGCGCGGTCGATCTAAAAATTTTGTCAGCGTCCGGGGCCGCTAGAACGCTCGGAGTCCCTGAGCCGTTGTCTTGACCCTTTGGCGATTCGTTGGCCCATCACTTTTTCGCGTAACCTCGCGCGGGAAAGTTTACGCACGTGCCTCAGTGAACGCAGAAATGCCAAACGAGTGGAAGGAAACTAAATAAGATGAAAACAAGAATCACCAGCAAAATGCCTTAATGGTGAAACAAGGTTTCATCGATTGCGGCAGTATTTCATTGTGCGGTTTGGTATCAAATGCTGACAGGCGCATCATGTGAGCGGCTGCTGTGCTTCGCGTAATCGACTGCCGCGCTCGCGTCCTCATACCACAACCGACCGAACGGCAGTGCATCGGAAATCAGATCAAAGCTGTGTGATGTCTTTGCGGAGGAAAACTGACGGCGTTTTTGACTGAGCTTGATGCACTCTTCAGTGGACCGGTCCATTCATCGAAAATTGCGCAAAATCCGTCTTTGTAGTAGCGGAGCCGAACCAGCCATGCGTTTTGGCGAAGGAAGCGATTTGAGGTTCGCGCTGTCTGCCATTGTCGGGTCAAACAGATGGGACAAGTCCGGTTCATATCACCGCGCAATGTTTTGACATTCTTTAATTCCTTAGCAATTCGGCTCGCGAGTATTTTCAAAGCCGCGGGTCAAAAAAATGTTCGTGTTTTAAAGTAGTACGTTTTTTACGAAACGGTCCCCTTAGTGATTCAGCAGAAAAAACCTGAGAAAGTTTCATCCACCTGAAACTTTTTTGTCGGCAAACGGTCCGGCCGTGCGAAGCCGGGAAATTGAACTATTTTCGCGTTGGCCTTGAACTCGGCTCGGGTACGGCGAGGAACCAATCCAACGCTTCAGACATTACTTGCTTTGGACTGCATCTTAGGAGCGCCCTTCGTCTTGCAGCGATCACACACCGAAAAAATCGCCTCGGCAGCACCCCGTGTTCTCGGTTTTTGGATTACGCGGCTACAGAACGCGCAGACAATCCGAAAATAACCCTCGTTGCCCTTGCGCTTCATCAACGACGTTATCGCATCCTGTCAGGACTTGGTTTCCTTGTTCACGCTTTGTTATCGGGGCTTCTCTTTATAAATTTCCCAGGGAACTTCATCGGGTTTTCTCCGTAGTACTCGGTAGGTGCACAAGAGAAGGACGCCGCATTTGTGCAAACAATTTGTGGTATTCACCGCATTCGCCCTCCCTGTGCTCACTCATTTAAGCGCGGTCGCTCAAACGTGTCCCGACAACGTCCCACATATCACTGGGACATGGACCGTGCTCCCTTATCAAATGCAGATCAATCCAATCTCGACCAATTTGCTTCGTAATGGAAAGGTGTTGATTGTGGCCGGAGACGAGCAGGACGGATACAACAACTTAGAAGGTGCGGAGAGCTATCGCGGGGCAGTGTGGGATCCAAGCGGCAATGATGAGAGCAGCATCAGCGTTCACAATCTTACCTACGACGTCTTTTGCAGCGGGACGGCCACTCTGTTCGATGGACGATCGTTGATTGTGGGTGGAACGGAGGTGGGGAATCCCGCCAAGGGCGAAAACCGGGCTTCGATCTTCAACCCAGTAACCAGCCAGTATGTGCAGTGTCAGAATATGGTGGATGGGCGTTGGTATGCGACAGCGACCGAGCTTGCCGATGGTCGCATCATGGCCATGTCCGGGATCACCCAAACCGGACCTACAAGTCGAACGATCGAAATTTACGATCTCCAACGAGCTGGAGCTGGTTGGAATCCACCCACCAGCGTTCCGTTCACCCCTCCGCTTTTCCCAAGGCTTGAGCTGCTACCCGGTGGAAGAGTGTTTTATACCGGACACGGCGGTGAAAGGTCGACTGCAAATGCATGGATCTTCGATCCGGTCACGGGAGGCTGGACGCAATCAGCCACAACTACTCGCAACCGCAGGTACGGCTCATCAGTTCTGCTTCCTCTTCTGCCGCCCAGCTACGTTCCCCGGGTGATGAATTTCGGAGGGGGGGCAAATCCAGCGACCTCCTCTACCGACATTATCGACCTCTCCGTTGCAACCCCGAGCTACACCGCCGGCCCCAATATGTCTACCGGTCGCATCGAGATGAACGCCATTATCCTGCCCAACGGCAAGGTCTTGGCGGAGGGTGGTTCCCTCAACGACGAAGCTCCCGACACGCCGGGTAAGACCGCGGACCTGTACGATCCGGTGAGCAATACCATGGGCTCTGCAGGTACAGCGGCTTTTTCGCGCCTGTATCATTCCAATGCGCTGCTATTGCCGGATGCAACTGTTGTCTGCATGGGCAGCAATCCAGGCAATCGGGGCACCTACGAGGCAGCAATCGAGATTTATACGCCGTCATACTTATACGATAGCAACGATCATTTAATTACCACCGACCGTCCCCGAATCACTGGCCTTTCATTTTCCGGACCTATCCACTATGGCATGCCGTTTTCCGTGAGCTATACTAGCACCTCGCCAATCAGTTCAGCGGTGCTGATTCGTCCGGGCTCTGCCACCCATGCTGAGGACATGGAACAACGTCTCATTGGCCTTTGCGGCGATACTTCACCTTGCAGCGCTTCTGGCAACACGCTGAGTCTCACCACGCCACCGGACGGTAGCATCGCACCTCCGGGCTACTACATGCTGTTTTTACTCGATAGCGCTGGGGTGCCATCTAAGGCTTGGTTCATCCAGCTCACCCCTAATTCTTATTCCCTCGTTCCGCCAAGCGGGGCGATTACAACACCGTCCGGCGATATGACGATTACCGCAGGAAGCGCGATCAACTTCGGCACAAACACCAGCGCTGCGAATTACTCCTGGGTCTTCCCCGGCGGTTCGCCTGCAACGTCAACAGCGCAAAATCCAGGCAACGTCACATTCAATACACCCGGGATGTACACAGTCTCGCTCACGGTGATCGATGCTACGGGGAACTCAGATCCAAACCCACCTACGCGGACAATCACCGTACTTCCCACCAGCCCTGACTTTGACATCACCGTTAGTCCAGCTGCACAGGAAGTAGTCCCCGGAGGATCTACTACATACACCGTTACCGTCACGCCTCTGAGTGGCTTTACTGGTACGGTAAATTTGAGCGTTGACAGCCAAAACGGTTTTCCTACCGGTATTACCAGCGGTGGTTTCAGTCCTCCATCAATTACTACCGGGGGCTCTTCTACGCTGACAATGCAGACCTCGACTGCCACCGTGCCTTACGCCCTATCGCTGACTATTACAGGGACCAGCGGAACGATCAGCCACACGGCATCAACGAGCCTACTTGTCAATTTGGAGCCTCCTTCGGGACTGACCGCCGTTGCCGGCGATGCACAAGTCTCGCTCTCTTGGCCAGCATCAGTTGGAGCAAACGGGTACCACGTGAAGCGGGCGCGGGTCGACGGCGGTCCGTATGAAACGTTTGCCTGCCCGAGCGGGACCAGCGTTGTGGATAGCGGACTGGTTAATGGAACCACTTATTACTACACGGTGTCAGCCGCCTACACCAGCGGCCAGAACGGCGGTGGGGAAAGTGCCGATTCGGTTCAAGTGAGTGCAACGCCAATGGGGACCCCCCCAGCCACACCGACACCCACTCCAACAGCGACACCGACCGTTACGCCGACACCTATACCTACACCAACACCTACGGTTCAGGTGACTGTGCAGACAAACCCGGCAGGTCGTAGCTTCACAGTTGACGGCACTCTTTATACGACGGCACAGACGTTCTCGTGGCAGCCTGCCTCAAGCCACACTATTTCCACGACCTCGCCGCAGAGCGGTGGCACAGGCGTTCGATACGTCTGGAGTAGCTGGAGCGGTGGTGGAGCGATCTCACACACTGTCGCACCCACCACTAACAAAACTTACACGGCAACATTCAGAAGCAATATTACCTGACGATGAGCCACGGAACAGGTGGCACTGTGAGTCCCGCCAGCGGATGGAGAGCCATCGGATCGACTGTTTCGATCACCGCAACACCAACCAACAATAATCAGGTGAGTTACAGTTTCGCCGGTTGGACCGGCAGCGGCAACGGCTCTTATTCTGGCACGAACAATCCAGCTTCAATCACAATGAACGGACCCATTACCGAGGCAGCCTCCTTCACCCAGAATCCTGTTCAGGTAACTGTGCAGACAAACCCGGCAGGTCGTAGCTTCACAGTTGACGGCACTCCTTATACGACGGCACAGACGTTCTCGTGGCAGCCTGCCTCAAGCCACACTATTTCCACGACCTCGCCGCAGAGCGGTGGCACAGGCGTTCGATACGTCTGGAGTAGCTGGAGCGGTGGTGGAGCGATCTCACACACTGTCGCACCCACCACTAACAAAACTTACACAGCAGCATTCAACAAGCAATACTTCCTGACGATGAGCCACGGAACAGGTGGCACTGTGAGTCCCGCCAGCGGGTGGAGAGCCAGCGGAGCAACAGTTTCAATCACTGCTACGCCGTCGAGCGGCTATCACTTCACGAATTGGACCGGCAACGGAACAGGTTCTTACTCTGGCACGGCGAATCCGTCCTCAATCACAATGGGCACACCAATCTCGGAAACGGCAACTTTCACGCATAATTAATGCTGCAGAGCGCGGAACACGACCAGCAGCCGGTACAAGGGTACCAGCGTGTCGGTAAAAGCAGCGAATCGACCGGCATAAAAACGGGTGGCGTTTCCAAGGCCGCGGATTCGTCGGGTCCGGCAACAAACGACTGAGCACTCAGCTTGAACTGAGCAGACCCACACGGCAAACCGTCGTGAATGATCGCTACAGCTAGTCGATCAATCGAAGCAATGAGCCGTCGTGCGATACGGAATGGCGGCTCTTTTGTTTCAGGCGGTAACGCTCACCACTCTTTAAAATCGCCCTTGTGCTCGTGCAACGACATTAACACTCGGTGAGAAGAGCAGAAGGAGGATAAATAATCGATGCATGCGGCGGATCGTAGCTATCTGAGACGCGACTGACACGCAAAATGCGAAACGCCGGGAAGCAGGAAGCGGCTAATTATCAGTTACTATATTTTTGAAACTGTCGAGGATGGCGTGATTATGGTCGAGAGGCGCCAAGCCATTGAGGCTTGCCTAGACAGCTGGAAGAGCTCTGCGCGCAGCGCGAAGGTTGTTCTGGCATTGACACCGGAGCCAACCCGGTCCAACCATTTGAAGGCTTTCAAATCCGGCAGCCAAGCCTTAACCTCACTAACAAACAAAACCCCAATGCCCGCATTTTGGAAGAAAGATCAGAACCCGCAACCGACACCCAAGGTAAAAGTTTTTGTTTACCAAATAAGCACGCAGCCAGGAGATGATCCCTATGGCAAATGAGGAACATCTTGAGCTACTCGCATTGTCGGGCGTGTCATACCACAGCCGACCGAAGGGCAGCGCATCGGAAATGATATCGAACCCGCGACGATCCCGGCGTGGGCGGACTTTGTAAATGTGTTTCGTTGATTGCATCGGCGATGGCGATACCCAGCCATACGTGTAGTCGCTCGAACAGCGATCTTGAACGAAACTCTTGTGCTGCTTCTCGCTCTTCTCTGATGTGTTGAAGCAAGCAACGCGTGATGTGACCTTCGAGGTCGGCGCGACCAACAATCCACTTTCCACTGGAGTTTTTCTCTTTTGGGTAGAATTCGTAATCGGAAAGCGTGTGCCGGAATACCGTTTCTTGCTCCCGCGTCTTCCAATGGGGCACCGTGGAATTGGCACGGGAGAACGCACGATCCGCGGCGAAGTGCGACCAAAACATCTGCAAATCGGGGCGTTGATGTCAGCGAGAAGCGCACGAAGCTGCTGTTCGTCTGGATCGTTGTCGCTACGAATCGTGCTGCGGATGAACCGTTCAACATGTTTGCAATTCATTATGGGGGCGGTGCGTTGGCGTTCTTTGCGCGGCCATTCAATCACACAGCGCCGTGAGTCGTAAAGCGTGCAGGATCGCTGATGACATCGGGCTGGAATCGGTTCAATCCGGCAATCAAAAGCGATTCTGGCGCGATCCTGTGAGGCGGGAAAGCCGTCAAAAAAGTAGCAATAAATAGCAACAGCCAAAATCACACAAGGTAGACAACAGCACCCTCAAGGCTGTGCGAGACGAAAGCGGTCTTTTACGCTGTGCTGTACGAAAGCGTCGGCGGCACCAGAACGTCTACTGCCGCTCTAAAGCGAACGCCGACAAGGTTTGGGTTGTCTGTTAAAAGAACATGCGAAAGACAATGTTGCTCGCGGGCTGCGCGATGCTTCTGGTACAGCTGTAATCGCGAGCGATTTCGCGGCGGACCCACTCAATTTTAGGAAGCCACAGCAACACCTCATCGACAATCTGAGCGAGGTGCTTCGCGAAACGAAGAAAGTCCAGAGCTGCGAGAAGCAACAGGAAGAAGCTGTGCAGCGGTTCCTAGCTCTGGGTTTTTCTCTTAACGCTGCGGCTCTAATGGCGCACACAACCAATATCCTTGCGACGACTCGGGACTATGACGCCGGATGGAAATGTTTCGTGAGGTGGCTCAGCCATCAGCGAACGCAACGGAAAGCGAGCACAAAAGGTTCTACCTAAGAGCAGATTCGCGAAAACAGTGCTGCCGAATAGCCTTCCGCTCAGGGTGAAGTCTTCACCTCGGCAATCTTGAGCTGCCATCCTTCGTCCTCAAGGGTAAGTTCTCCCCTCCCTGATGCAAAGCTCGATATATCTAACGTAACACCACGCCGCGAGCGTGTCGTGGCGAAACACGATAAAGACCCCGTAGCCAATCGCGTAGGTGTCTCTGATCTCGTGTAGCTTGCGCAGTTCAGCCGAGGAAATCGGAGCGATCCGGTTTTGCTGAAACCCTCAGCCCTCCAAAAACGCCGATTCTTGGCGAAACAAACAATGCAAACAGGTAAGGTTTCGGCTTCGTCTTTGCTTTTGAAGAACCGTCGATTGCGGCCTTTGCCGGTCTTTGGCTAGGTCAAAGATATGTTTCTTGTGTGAGCCGCCTCGGCCTTTGGTTCTGACCTTTACTTTGGTGAGTTTGGTCGCAGTTTTGTGTATGTTTGCGAATCTTTCCGAACGGATAAAACTACGGATCGAAATTTCGTCAAGGAAATGTCAAGTAGTCCAAATTTGCTAGGGAGTGCAATCAGACTTAATCCGTTGAGCCGCAAACGGCCCGTGCCGGTTCGAGTCCGGTCATCGGCAGTTCGTTCGAGAACGTGAAACGCTTGTTCTACGTTGAAAACGAATTGCGAAAGCTTTTCAAAGCTCGACGTAATAGTGGAGTGATAAAGTATGTCACAAGACACGTTAGCTGATCGGATGCGAAAGCTTGAGATTAGCGAGACCGATCTGCGGGAAATCTTTGCGCGGTCGAGCGGACCCGGGGGGCCAGAACGTGAACAAAGTTTCGACCGCGGTGACGTTGCGGCATCTGCCAACCGGCATCAGCGTCACCGTTCAGGATTCACGTTTGCAAGCACTAAATCGCAGACTTGCGCGGGCAACGCTTGCTCGAAGCAATCGATAGTGTTCGAGAACGACAGCGCATGGCGGAAATCGCGACGCACTAGCTCGACCAAGCCCGGGAAAATCGATCTACAATGAATTTTAGTCCGACCTCTCCCGGAGTGACGAGCAACGGAGTGTACCGGCGTCTGATGAATGGCGGGACTTACCCGACATCGCCCACTTATACGATCAATGCGAACACTTCATTCCGGGATAGCCATGTCTTGCGAGGGGTGAGCTATTGCTATGAAGTCACCGCGATTAACGCAAACGGGGAGAGCGGGCCTTCCAACGAATCGTGCACACAGACAAGGTAGCTATCCTGTAGGCGCGGCCACCCGGCTGCGCCGTTTCAAGAGCGCCAGCTAGCATACCCATTGTGCGCTAAGTAAGATATTGTGCTTCTGAAACGTGGCGGCTGCGACAGTCCGTTTGGATGTTTTCGCCCCCCTTACGAGCTTATTCGTCCTCATCGGCATCGTCGCGGGTTCGAAAAACGGTTCTCGAACAAGTGGTCGTTTGACAAACAGCGGGAGCGACGCCGGACTTACTACCGCGTCAGGTATCTCAATTCAGAAGTTGGAAGCGCAAGCGACTCGTCTGAAGGCGCGACGTCATCGTTGCGTGTATTGTGGCGGACGCGCCACGCAGGTATGCTATTGGCAGCACCATCTTGACTACAGCTTGCGAAATCATAAAGAGCAGTGGGAGTGCGTCTATTTCTTGCCCCCCAAGCGGGAAGAAGATTAAAAGGCTGCACGGCGAGAATTGTGCCGAATCATTCGGCATTTAGGAAGCGGAATCAGATCAACGCCGCGATGATCTTTGCATGGGCGTTCGCCGCGAACTGCCCAGCATGAATCGGACTTGGACGGAGGCGTATCCCTTTGACCGAGCAGAGGGTGTCCCCGAACTCCGGCTAGGAACATACTTTGCCATTCATCTTGTCGAGAAAGATTTCCAGTTCAGCGCTCAAGAGCGATTTCTTCGAAGTCCCCGTTGCCGTTCCAGACTTCGGCGCGGTCTGAGTCGGTCAGATCGAAGGTTTCGGCCGCGAGGTCACTTGCAGCGGCGTTTTTTGCCGCGGAAAGAGTATTTGGCCCTGGCTCCGGAACTGGAACTGGAACTGGCTCTGGAACTGGTACTGGCTCTGGTAGGCGGGACGGATTATCAATTTTGGGCTTTTGGGGATTTGTGTACGTACAGGTTGCTTAATTTCGCGGTTTTCTGGATCGGTGTACGTACAGAAGTTCAGATTATTGCGTTTCAAGACGTTCTTGGTCGCCTTGTCGGCATGATCTGGCCAGTGGTGGACCAGCAGCCGATGGACGGGATCGTGTCCAACCAGCGAGATTCGACTAGCGCCGCGATCAGCGCGCCCGGCTCACCGTCCCACTCCGCCCAGCCCTCAATTGGGCGTCGTCATACTTGCCGATGTTGCCCTGGGGTGTGAATCGTCCGGCGAAGTGCCAGATGCATTCCAGGTAGCCGAGCGTCGCGCCTTTGGGCATGCGGAGCAGGCCTTTCAGGTGTGCGAACTTCGGATGGTCAGGAACGGCGCGAAAAGCCATCAGAGCTTCCCCCTGGTCCCCGGTAGGGCGATCACGAGCCTTGCCCCGCAACGTGGGCAGCGTGCCGTTTCGCTTTTGGCCGGTTCGATTTCGACGCTTCGCCTGCAGGTGTGGCACTCGATCGAGCGTCTCAGCCCGGCGCGCGGATGTGGGGGAAGCAGGTGCAGGCCCGGGTCATCGTAGCTTGCATCTATTCAGCCTCCTGGCGGTGGCATCGCGGCAGCACCAGCGCAATAGATCGAGTTAGCATCGATCAGGTGCGCCGCGCCAGTGATCTGATTGAGGCAGCTTGCGCACCAGCCCCAGATGCGCAATAACTGACGGGCCTTCCGCGGTTCGCTGAGCTTCGTGGTGCTTGCTGGAGGTGGGTTTCATGTGGCCGGCCCACCGCCGACCCTGCTGGCGCGAATGATCGATTCCACCTCGTCGAGATCATAAAGAACCTTGGATCCCACGCGGTAGAAAGGAAATCCCTTTCCAAACAGGCGATGCTTTTGGAGCGTGCGCTTGGCGATGCCGGTGAGTTGTTCAACTTCGGCTTCGCTGCCAAAGCGCCGCTTCAGGTTGGTCTTGGATTGTGTTTCCGTGTTCACGCCACAACTTATAACCCGCAGTTGAGGCTAAGCGTGATACCTAATTTGCCGGAAGTTGCCGGGTTATGCCGGTTTTCTTGGGCTATTTATTCGTGTCCGAAGGCTTGCAACAGTGATCATCTTTCGCTGCCCGTTACCTTCAAGATTCAGCTTCCCTTCTTCGACTAGAAGACGGATCGAACGCGGCGCCAAGCCGACAATATTGCCGGTGGCCTGCATTGTTACCCTCGTCTTGCCTCGCAATAATTGCTCCGGGTTCTCATGTGGTGTTTTCCTGGTTCGCGTAATTTTTCCGGCCGGCGTGGCTGCAGCGGTGCCCGGTGGTTTCGTGATGCCCTCGAAGCCTGGCTCTATTTTGATCTCAGCCCAGAGAAGCTGCTTTTGCGTTTCCGACAGCTGAAAGCGCGCGGCGATGTGGCCTATCCCGAAAGGGCCTTGAAACGAACTTCCAGCATTCGATTCCGGATGCGACCACGGAAAGCTCCAGGAGGATAGCTCGCGCCAATATCAACGCTGCTTGGAGCCTCGCCGATCCGAGTTCGGTCGCACTAGCCGAATTTTGTACGCAAATATTCTTGAAGGACAGGTAGGCCCTGGCCCTTCCGTCCAGAAAGTCCGACTCGACGTTGCTCGCAAGCCGCGCTAGCTCGCTGGGAAGCAGTCCGTACTCGCTCTGATGCTGAGTCCGAATGCGCGCGATGACTCGTAAAACAACCAGCTCGGCCTCGTCGTCGGCATTCCTGATACGTTGTTGTGCTTCACCTGAAAGAACTTGATTGAGGTGTACGGCGGTGTTCGCGGCTGCCATCGCTCCCCTTCGCGATTCCCAACTCCCGAAGGAGAGCCGCCGCGGTGGGGTTCCGCAATGTCGCCTAGTGGATCAGACCGGCCAAGGCGGCTACCACGAAGATTACCGGAAATGTTCGTGGCGATCAAGTTCCGATCCGGTTCTACATTCGGGGAAACCTTCGGCGGGAGAGGTCAAAAAGCGGCGTACTGTGGCGTACTCCGTCGCATTAGGTTTCCTCACCTACTCCACGCGCGCGAAAAGGGTTATCAATCTTTTCAGAAACTTGCGAGACGCGATTTCTGCGTCTCTTAATCAGTAGGTTGAAGGTTCGATTCCTTCCGCGCTCACCACATTCTAAAAGACTTAAAGGTATCGAAACCCCCGTCCGGATAGCTTTCGGGTAGCTTTTTGGACTGAAGACCCAGTTTTGAAGGTGACCTGCCTCGATTATTTCAGCCAGTCATAACTGAGGATTTCAAGATCTGACCCGCTACCCTTTTCCGTGCCAACCGAAAGTAGGATTTTCGGCTAATTCTACGCCTTCATCAGTTCCCGCACGCTCCAGATGTGATCGGCGCGGAGTAAGCCTAGGGCGCGCCCGGCCCGTTAGTCGAACTTCACTTCCTTTGCCGCCTCGCCTGTGGATGCATCCTGAGCATCGCGTGCCGCGCGCTCTTTCTGCTCTTTTTCGGACTTCTGCTTCTCCCACTCCTCGCGTGCACTTAACACCGGTTTCCGCGGATGTTGCGCAGCATAGCGATCCCTTTCGGCGCTGTATGCTGCGAATTCTTCAGCCTTGCGTACGGCTTCTTTGGCGTTGCGTTCGGCAAAGTAGCGCGCTTGGGCTTCTTTCTCCCTGCAGTCGGAAGCAAGTGGAGTCTTAAGAGACGTTCAGCTTAATCTTCCTGCGCGCCCGAGTTTTTTGAGCAGCGAGCGGACAGACTTTCCGGCTTCCTTTTGTCGATAGTCAGAGGCCGGTCCCGGACGCGCACATTCTTTTTCTTCGAGCAGGTTCTTGCCGAGACGATTACCGAAAGCTTGTAGTACCCGAATAAGGAAGTATCTCCCGGTTCAAGCTCGCAAATCACAATCACTCCTAATCTATAGGGCGATCGGTTCGCCCGATAAAGTGGATCTCATACCCCGGGAAGCGACGTTTGAGATCTTCTGCGTCCGCCGGCTTTCCCCGCAGCACGATCTTGTTCGACAACCACCCCCCCGTGTTGAAGTAAAAAAGAGCAGGATAGAGATCGCCGCTGGCCTCGCTCGAACTGATAGCAAAAATCTGTTTTTGCGCGGACTTTCTACTCACGATCTCCTCATATGGAGCAAATCGAGATCGGAAGGCTGCCCGATCATCGGACAAGAGGACGGCGATCTGGAGAATTCCTGTCAGAAGTCCGCAGATCACGACTGACGTTGCGTAAGTTCGGTCTGAACTCGAATCACGGCGAAAGAATACGCTCGCCGACAAGCAAAGGATCGGGACCACTTCTGTATAAAACCTCGCTTCGGCGTAAAAATAGAGCGAGTAACATCCAACCAACAACGCTAGCGGCAGAATAGCCCTGACCGTCCCGCTTTGCGGAGGGGGCATAGCAAAGAGAATGAAGATCGCAGCGGAAATACCGGATAGAAATTCCACTAAACTTTCGGCGACATGCGCAACCGCCTCGCGCGGTCCGAAGAAATGCACCCTGTCTGCTGGATGTCCTGCCTCATCGAAGTCGCGGAAGCCGCGCACGCCGAAGCCGAGATTGTGAAGGGCGCCATTTGCTGCGTGGTAGCCGAATTCCATGGGATGAGAGGTGGTCTGCTGGTTGTAGATCAGGAGCAGACTGACAATTGCCGTCCACGAAAGGATAAAGAATGCCCAGGCCGAAGGCTTCCACATCCGTCCTGATCGCAAAAGGAAGATTACAGTTCCCACTGTTGCGATCCCGCCGGTAAGCGGACGGATAGTCGTTGCGGTCGCGAGCGCACATCCAGCGAGCAAGGCAAAAAGAGCGCCCTCTGACGTTGCGAACCAGAGGCCGCATAGAAGAAAGAATGCTACTGGGACATGTGAGAGGAAGGTGATTCCCTGTGAAAAAAAGAGCGGCGAGAACATCAACAAGAGCCCCGCCACTAACGCCGGCTCTTTTCCCCACAACCGTGATGCAATCAGACACGTTAGAAGGACGCAGCTGGCATGAAGAAGCGGAGGCAGTAGGTAAGGCGGGAAGAACGAGACGAATCCCCAAAGTAGCGTCGGCCACCCAGGTGGATACTGAGTGAACAACCTTCCATCCTGAACGAACGTCAGCTTCATGACGAAATAGTGCTCGAGCTCCGGACGGAGCGGCCAACCAAAGTGCTGATACCGCAACATGTTCGCTTGGGCGAGGTAGAGCACCTCGTCGATGATCAGAGGCAATCCGTTACTGCGGATGCGAAATGCCGATACCAGGACAACGAAGTCGATCGCCGAGAGTGCAAAAAAGATTCTTGTTCCGACCTGCACTGCAGCTGCAGCAACCTTCAGCCGACGAATCCCGCGAGTCGGAAGGGACGTTGTCAAGATGCCCAAAAGGAATAGCGTTGTCAGCACCGAGAAAAAAGCGAACGCCAGGTGCTGTAAATCAGCTGGACTTCGTGTCCCAGCGAAAGACAGCACGAACAGAATCAGGACCAGGAGGACTGCAGGCGTGAGTAGCTGAATCCAGAACTTTCGCCGGTTTCGAGACTCGCCCCGGACGAACAACAGATACACTGCAAATAGTGCGCTCGCTTCAAAAGCATAGGTCCTAATGCGCATCCTTTGCGAGAGCACTAAGAAGAACAAAACTGATGTGGAGATGGCGACGAACGCGGCCGCGCCCCGTCCAAAGAGTGTGTCCCGGATCGGAATCCGAAGCCGCCATTTAGCTCTGGCTGCAGCAGCCAGAGACTCGCTGCCGGAATGCCGGTGTATACGGCGAGTCCTAGGACAGTAGATACGCCGCAGGCACTTTTCGCACCGATGGGGATAAAGAAAAAATAATCGCGCCACTGTGTCCAGTGAACCGCGGCGAGAGTGTGCCCGGCGAACGCTTTGGAATCCACAGTTCCGGCAGACCGGCAGGCTCACGGTGCGTAGCACCAGGATGGTGACCGCAGCCAGCAGTAATAGGGTTACGATGCCAGCAAGCAGTACGCCTTCGCGCACTAGCGTATCAAAGGCCAATTTCGACCCTCTAATTCTGGATAGATGCAATAAGAGCCATTAGCGTTTCATGGGGTGGCCTCACCTGAGCAAGTCTCAGGGAATCGTGGATTCTTTGAAGCGGCAACGCCACGGCCATTCTCAGCTCGGAATCTGCCGTACACCGTCAAGCTGCGCGTGAGCGTGGCATGGTTTCACATGCGCCATCCAGGTGAAGCAGATCCCTCACGCCTCAGCGCTGCCGCCCTAAGGTTACACTTTTCACAGGCTGGGGTGCGCCAGGTGGCACTTGAATAGTGGGTTGAAGAAAACCCTGAAGGGACAGTTGGTGATCCCTGCAGGGTTTCTTTTTTGGAGCCAACCCTTACGTTGACCGTCCCCAAGCAAGGCGCGTGCGTATTGGTCTCCCGTTAAGGCGTACCTGTTACCGCGACGCTCAACTTCTCCGGACGCTTCCGCTCGGGCGTATTCGATACAGACGCGGTCCCAGTTGGGTCGGCGCCACGTCCACCAGCATCGCAGACCTACGCGGATATATTGAGATCATGGCGAACTCAACGTCTCGTCCGCTCGATCGCGCCAATTCATTCTGCTCAACCTACGGTCTCAATGTCCCCATACTCCTCGCGCCCATGGCCGGTGCGTCCCCCGCGAGCCTGGCCATCGCTGTGGCGAAAGCCGGAGGCATGGGTGCGATGGGCGCGCTGCTCACTCCGCCCGCGGGAATCCACTCATGGGTCCGGGAGTTTCGATCCGGCAGTAACGGCCCCTTTCAGATAAACCTATGGATTCCCGATCCCAAGCCAGTCCGAGACGGGGCCGCCGAGGAACGAATCAGGAAGTTTCTCGAAGCGTGGGGTCCGCCTGTGCCTGCGTCCGCCGGTGACGCGGCGCCGCCCGACTTCGACGCGCAGTGCGAAGCGCTTCTCGAAGCTGCGCCCACCGCCGTGTCTTCCATCATGGGTGTGTTCCCTGCCTCCTTCGTCACCCGGTTAAAGAACAGCCGTATCGCGTGGTTCGCGACCGCCACCACGGTCGCGGAAGCAAGGATCGCGCGCGATGCCGGCGCGGATGCGATCATCGCTCAGGGTTATGAAGCCGGGGGCCATCGCGGGTCGTTCGAACATGCAGCCGCCGAGCGTCAGGGAATCGGTCTGTTCGCGCTTGTCCCACGGCTTGCCGATGTCATCGATCTGCCGATCATCGCAACCGGAGGGATCGGCGACGGACGGGGCGTGGCCGCCGCTCTGACCCTGGGTGCAAGCGCGGCGATGCTCGGCACGGCCTTTTTGCGTTGTCCCGAAGCAGCCACCCATCCGGCCTGGGCCAACGCTCTCGCAAATCTCGAACCCGAAGGCACCATGCTCACCAGAGCGTTCACCGGACGATTAGGCCGCGCGATCGCCACAAACTACGTTCAAGCGGCTGCATCGCACGACGCTCCTCCCCCGGCGCCCTATCCGGTACAGCGAGGCCTTACGGCGGCGATGAAGGAAGCCGGCGCCGCTGCGGGCAACCACCATCGCATGCAAGTGTGGGCCGGTCAATCCGCCGCAATGGCGAAACCGATCCCCGCCGCCGATCTGGTGAAACAAATCTGGACGGAGGCAGCTTCCTACTTAGCCGCCGGCGCCACCGGCCAGTTGCCGTCATAAGGCGGCCAGTTCGGAGCCATCGCCTCCGAATCGGGATAGTACATCGAAGCGTAGATCGAGCGGATCTTGCCCTGCTCGATGAAGAACCACTCGGCCAAAAGATTGCGGCGCATGGCGACGCCCGGCTTGCGCTCGAACAGCACCAGGCTGAGCACCACTCCGGCTTCTTCATCGACGATGGGATAGCGCCGGGCCGTCACCGCGAAGATGTTGGCCATGGCTCCCTCCGACGTGCAGTCGCTTTCCCCGCCCGCCGGCAGCGACCGTTGGGTCGTCAGCGTGCCGTTCTCCAATCGCGTACACCCGGGGTGCGCGAGAATGAGTTTCCCGTCGTGCGCCGATAGTCCATCCCAATAACTGTTGGTAATCGCGATCAAGTCGGCGCGAGACACGCGTGTGGCTTTCGGCGCAACCCGCTCGCCCGGCGCGTGCGCCAGAAGATTGGGAACATCGTTGTAGGCCGTTGTTGCCTGCCCGCCGCCAAGGGGCCCCAGGCCCGGATCGCCTTTCCGCGCGATCACCCACTCAGCCTCCGTGATTTTGCGATCCTCCACTTTCAACCGGAGCGTGACGATCGCGGTATCGTTCGCTTCATCCAGAGTTCCGAAATATCCGGCCTGGCCGCTTTCCGGATCGAAAAATCTGAGCTGGAGCTTGCCCAGGCCCTTGGTGCTTTCCCATAGCCCCGTGCCCAGCCTCCGCACCATCGCGTTTTCCGTCTGGCGAAACCCGACGGAAAGAGGCGCGGCCGCCGGCTTGTGCTGCACCACAGCGGTCAGATACTGGTCGAGCGTGGTCTTCAAACAAGCCCGGTCGCAGGTTGCGCCATAAGCGCTTCCCACCGCAACAACGCCAAGGACGAGATAACACTTCATGGTGGTTATTCTAACCCGGCGGTCTCGCGTATAATGTTTTCTTACCGGTCCGTCGAACAAAGGGAGCAGTTATGCGCTTCATCCTTGTCTTGCTGCTGGTGGTCTGCTCGAGCGTGGCGGACGCAGGCAGTCTGGCGAACTGGAGTGCGAACTATCCTCCGTGCAATCGGCATGCAGAGTTGCTGATCCAGGGGCATATGGATCTGGGCGTGCGAGTGGCTACATCGAATCCGGTTCTCGCTCGAGAGTTTCGGCGTGCGCTGGATACCTGGGCCAGCGTCCTCGACCTGAACTGGCACGAAGACGACAGCCAGAATTGTTCGATCCAGCTTATCGACGGGGCGCGACAGCTTTTCCAACCGGCAGCCATCGCGGCCAGGTCACAGTTGCCCGACCGGCTGGATTTCGACGGCTGCATTGCGTTCAATCCGGGACAGGCGCTGAACCCTGCTGAGCTGTACCAGATCTCGTTACACGAGATCGGGCACGTGCTGGGATTGCCGCATAGCTTGAACGCGAACTCGATAATGTACGGCTTCAACCTGGAAGGTCAGGATTGGCTGGACCTGACGGATCTGGCAAAGCTAGCCGCGCACCACAAGCTCCGAATCGCGTCTTCGGACAAGCCGGTCCGGCTTGCTGGAGCTGCGACCCGAGTTCGCCAATAGCCGGGCGGACCGCCGTTTCCTGACGGCCCGCCGTCAATATGCCAGAGACCTTTCCCGAGTTACTTGTCGCGCACGGGCGATTCCCGGGTCAACCGGCGTTCAAACGTCTCCGCGCTGGCCGGCGTTTTGACGTCGCCAGTCAGGATTTCGCGATTCGTTGCATTGCGACTGTACAGTTCCCGGTTGGTGTCTTCGTCAGGCCGAAGCGTCGCGCCTTCCAGCGAGATGCCGGCAAACAGTCCGCGTGAACGGGAATACGACAGCATTTCCGCGTGCAGCATCGCGTCCGTCTGAGCGCTGGCCGCGCGGCCAACCGGACCCGCCGCCGCAGTGGCGTCTCCGCCAATCGTAAACTTATCAGCCAGAAGGTGCTTCATACCACCATCATTCATAACGAGTAATACAACGTCTGTCTCCGAAGCGCCGATCTGAAACCCTACGCTTCCACCTTCCACGCGCATGGCGGCGGGAGCGCTCCAGCCTGTGCCACCGCTACGGCGGCAAGCCGCAAATCCCTGACCGTACTTTGCGCCGAAGATGAATCCGGCCTTTTTCATTCCGGGGATCACTACGACGCATTTAGCCTTGTCGAGCAAGTCTTGGGGAATACCCTTATCGCTGGCCTTCATCATATCGGACAGGGTGTCGGCCGAAGCATCCAGCCGGTCTGTAACCTTAATCTCTCTATCCGCCGCGTAACCGACGGTGCTCATAGTACCGGCGAGTGCAAAAATGACTGAGAGCGTGTTTCGCATATTCAGTTCTCCTGGGGGGTTTACAGAGCACGAAGGCTTCCAAAGCTCCGGCGTTGTTAATAAACGACTACCCTGGTTCTCTGGTTCGTTTCCATGCCGTAATTTTCACACCAGGGCAACCCACGCTAAGATAGAAGTAGTGACCCCTCAAGATCCCACGGACCCCTCCCTGCCTTCGAGTTCGGGTACGGTTTCCGAGGTCCCTCAGCCTGCCGGACCTGCCGCCGAATTGGCGCCGCTGAATGGCGCCGTGGCCGCCGCAGACGCCGCACCGGCAGATCCTCCAGATGACTCGCACTACGATCGCCCCCGCAGCACCATCGCCGAGTGGACCATCACCATTATTCTGCTGTTGTTCCTGACCACCACCCTGGTTCAGGCGTACGTGATTCCGACCGGTTCCATGGAAGACACGCTTCTGATCGGCGACCATCTGCTGGTGGACAAGCTCGCGTTCGCTCCGTACGGCCCGGTGAGCAAATATCTGCTGCCCTACACCGACGTAAAACGCGGCGATATCATCGTGTTCCGCTATCCGGTCGACATCAGCCAGACCTTCGTCAAGCGCTGCATCGGCGTGCCCGGCGACCGCATCCGGCTGATCAACAAACAGGTGTATCTGAACGGCGTTCGACTGGACGAGCCGTACACCTATCACAAGTCGGATTACATCGATTCTTACCGCGATAATTTCCCGGGCGAGCCCAACGTTTCCGTCGACCGGCGCGCCTCGGAGATGCTTCTGAACCACGTGATCAATGGCGAAGTTGTGGTCCCCCCGAACTCCTACTTCGCGATGGGCGATAACCGCGATTCCTCGCTCGACAGCCGCTACTGGGGATTCGTTCCGCGCGAGAACATCATCGGCAAGCCGCTGGTTATTTACTGGTCCTACGACGCGCCCACCGATCAGCTCAATACCTCTTCCATCAGCATCGACCATCTTGTGGATCTGGCCGAGCATATCTTTACAAAAACCCGCTGGCGCCGAAGCTTCATGCTGATCCACGGCTATCCGATCAAGTAGACCCCTAATGAATCGATACGCGGACTCCATCCGGAACTTCATCGATGAGTGGACACTGAACATCCTGATCCTGCTGTTCGGCACCACCACGCTGGTGCAGGCTTTCATCGTGCCGACGCCTTCGATGGACACCACCGTGATGGTGGGAGATCACCTGCTGGTGGACAAGCTTTCTTACGCGCCGCCGGGATCGATCTCGCGCTACTTTCTTCCCTACACCGAACCGAAGCGCGGCGATGTCATCGTGTTCCGCTATCCGATGGATATCTCGCAGAACTACGTGAAGCGCGTGATGGGTGTCCCGGGGGATCACATACGGCTGGTGAACAAGGTCGTGTATCTGAACGGCAAGCCGCTGACCGAGCCGTACGCCCAGCATATCTTCCCGAACCCGGATCCTTATCGCGACAATTTCCCGACCGAGCCGGACGGCCCGGTCTACGATCGCGCCAAGCAGATGCTCGCCGAGCACGTTCAGAATGGCGAGCTGGTGGTGCCGCCGGACAGCTATTTCGCCATGGGTGACAATCGCGATAACTCGCTCGACAGCCGTTATTGGGGCTTTGTGCCGCGCGAGAACATCATCGGCAAGCCGCTGCTGATCTTCTGGTCTTACGATGCGCCCACGGCGGACCTGGTGGGATATAGCTCCGATCACTTCATCGATCTCGCCAAGAACTTTTTCTTCAAGACCCGCTGGGACCGCGAATTGAAGCTGGTCCGCGGATACCCCGTCCAGTAACGTCATGGAACATGTCTACGGTCTGATTCTGGCCGGAGGCCGGGGCACCCGGTTCTGGCCCAAGAGCCGCCGGGCCACCGCCAAGCAGGTGCTTCGCCTGTTCGGCGATCGTTCCCTGATCCAGCAGACCGTCGACCGGCTGCGTCCCGTTCTGCCTCCCGAGCGAATCTGGATCCTCACCAACGGGCATCTGCGGGACGAGATCGCCCGCCAGCTTCCCGAGGTCCCCAAGCGCCAGATCCTGGCCGAGCCGGCGCAGCGCAACACCGCTCCCGCGATCGGTCTGGCCGCGCAGATCTTGCATGGAATCGATCCGGAATCGATCATGGGCGTCTTTCCGGCCGACCATGTGATCGGCAAGCCGGGCCCGTACATCCGCCTGCTGAAAGCCGCACTTGAAAGCCGCCCGCGCCGGGAAGATTGTGGTTCTGGGGATCCAGCCTCGCTGGCCCGAGACCGGCTACGGCTATATCGAATTTCCAAAGGGCGTCCAGCCCGGCGGCTCGCAATCCCTGCCCGTCAAACGCTTCCGCGAGAAGCCCGACGCCGCGACGGCCGCGCGTTTTCTCAAAGCAGGCAACTTTTACTGGAACGCCGGGATGTTCTTCTGGAAGACTTCGGTCCTGCTGGATGCCCTGCGCCAGCATCTACCGAAAACTGCGAGCCTGCTGGCTAGTCTGCCTCCCTTCGGTTCGCGGAAATTTGTCAAGAGCCTCGGAGAGACCTTTCCTAAGACCGAGAACATCTCGATCGATTACGCGGTGCTCGAACGCGCGGCCAACGTCGTGGGCTTGCCGGCCGGCGACATCGCCTGGAACGACGTCGGCAGCTGGAACGCCGTGTACGAGCTGCACGCGCGCGATCGTGCCGGAAACGCGCTGCGCACGCACACCATGATCGAAGACAGCACCGGCAACTATGTCGATGCCGAGAAGAAACTGGTCGCGCTGCTGGGCGTGAAGGACCTGATCGTGGTCGACACGCCCGATGCGTTGCTGATCGCCGACCGCGGCCGCGCCCAGCAGGTAGGCGAGATGGTGAAGCTCCTCGAAGCTGCCGGCCACCACCATTTGCTGTAGCCGCGTGGATTCCGCAAAGCCAGTAGCGGAGCGAACCGTAGGGGTGTCCCCTTTTTCCCTCTACTCTTCTGGCGGCTTGGCCTTCTTGAACACCTTCTTCAGCACCGTACACCGCGCGATCCACATCCTGTTCCGTCAGGATATAAGGCGGCAGCGCCCGCAGCACCTTATCGTGCGTGCAGTTGATCAGCAGGCCTTGCTCCATCGCGTCGAGCACGATCTGCTTGCCCGCGAACTCGAGTTCCACTCCGATCATCAGGCCGTACCCGCGCACTTCCTGGATGAATGAGAACTTCTTGGCCAGCTCCATCAACTGCATCCGGAAATACCCGCCCACGTGAATGATATTGGGCAGCAGCTCATCCAGAATGTCGAAGAACTCGAGCGCGATGCGGCACGCCAGCGGTCCGCCGCCGAACGTGGTTCCATGCTGGCCTTTGCCGATGGCACTCGCCGCGCGCTCGGTGGCCGCGACGAATCCCAGCGGGACCCCGCATGCGAGCGGCTTGGCCGCCGTGGTGATGTCCGGCATCACGACGGGATCGAGCAACTGATACGAGAAGTACGCTCCCGGGCGCCCGACGCCGCACTGGATCTCGTCGAACACCAGCAGCGCGTCGTGGCGATCGGCCAGATTCCGCGCCGCGCGGATGTATTCGTCGGTCAGCGGATTGATCCCGCCTTCGCCCTGCACGATCTCGATCACGATGCCCGCGGTGTTCTCGCCGACTACCTGTTCCAGCGCGCCGATATCGTTGCGATGCACAAAGCGGGCGCCGGGCAGCATCGGCTCAAAATCGCTGCGATATTTCTCCTGGCCGGTAATGGAGAGCGCACCGAACGTGCGGCCGTGGAAGGAATCGAACAGCGCTACCGTCTCATACTTGTGAGGGCTGATCTTGCTGCCGTGCGCGCGGATCATCTTGAGCGCGCCTTCCATCGCCTCCGTGCCCGGAGTTGCAGAAGAATACGCGATCGAGACCCGTCGACCTTGGCGATGCGCTCCGCCAGCGGTCCCTGATACTCGTGATAGTACAGATTCGAGGAGTGCAGCATCCGCCCGGCCTGCTCGCGGATCACTTTCATCAGGCGCGGATGGGCGTGGCCCAGAGCGTTCACCCCGATCCCGGCGATCAGATCCAGATAGCGTTTGCCGGAAGTGTCGTAGACGTAGCAGCCCTTGCCGCGATGGAGCACCAGCGGATAGCGGGCATAGTTCTGGAATAAGTACTGCGCTTCTAAATCGATTACCGATGCGGCAGGCGTGGCTACGGCGGTTTCCATGATCTTTTTATAATACCGAAGGCCATTGTACCGACGAGCCCGACGAGCAGGATATTATGAAGAATGCCCCCGAGTACGTCAGAGGGATCCGTCCGCGAGATCGCCGCCCTGATCGACCATACCCTGCTCAAACCGCAGGCGACTGGGGCCGATATTCGCCGGCTTGTGCCAGGAGGCCCGCCAGTATGAATTCGCCGCCGTCTGCGTGAATCCCTATTGGGTTTCGCTGGCGGCATCGGAATTGGCGGGATCGTCCGTGCAGGTGGCCGCTGTCGCGGGATTCCCTCTGGGCGCGAACACCACATCCATCAAAGCGGCGGAAACGGAATCCGCGATCGCGGCGGGCGCGCGGGAAGTCGACATGGTTCTGAATATCGGCGAGCTATGCGGCGGGAATCTGGACGCCGTCCGGGCCGATATCGCGGCAGTGGTCACCGCTGCTCACGCTCGCGGCGCGCTGGTCAAAGTGATTCTCGAAACGGCGTTGCTCACCGACGATCAGAAGATCGCCGCCTGCACCATCAGCAAGCAGGCCGGCGCGGATTTCGTCAAGACTTCCACTGGATTCTCGACTCACGGCGCGACCGCTCACGACGTCGAACTGATGCGCCGCGCAGTTGGTCCGAAGATCGGCGTCAAAGCGTCCGGTGGAATCCGCACGCTGGAGGATCGTCGAAGCCATGCGGGCTGCCGGCGCGACCCGGATCGGCACCAGCTCCGGCGTTCAGATCGTGGAGGCCCTGCAACTCGTGACGACGCCCGCGCCGTTCCGCTCTTCGCTTCCGCGAGCGCGCCGAGCTGCTGGATTTCCTGCTCGAAGTGTCCCGCGTCACCTCCGAGACGCTGGATCTGGCGGAGCAGCTCTCGACCATCGCGTCCATCGTAAAGGAAGTGGTTCCCTACGATGTGTTCGCCATCCTGCTGTACAGCGAGCGTACCCACGCCCTCACCATCCGGCACGCCATCGGGCACCGCGAGGAAGTGGTGCGCAGCCTGGCGATTCCGCTCGGCGAAGGCATCGTCGGAACGGCCGCCGCGCGCCGCGAGCCCGTGCTGGTCGAAGACGTCACGCCAGGACCCCCGATATCTGAACGCGCTGGATGCCGTTCGCAGCGAGCTGGCCGTGCCGATGACCGCGCGCGGCAAACTGGTGGGCGTGCTCGACGTGCAGTCGACGCGCGTGAAGGCATACGGCGAGCAGGACCGGTCCATGCTCAGCCTGATCGCGTCGCGCGTGGCTTCGTCCATCGAAAACGCCAGGCTATACCGCCGCGTGGATCGGCAGAATCGCACGCTGCGCACGCTGGCGCATCTTTCCCGCGAGTTCAGCGCGATCCTGGACCTGGATGAGTTGTTGACCAAGATCGCCTCCGCGACGCGCGCTCTGATGCCGTACGACGCCTTCAGCGTTTTTCTGGTGGATAACGAACGGAGCATTCTTCGCAACCGTTTCAGCGTTCGCTATGACAAGCGAGTCAAGATCGACAACATTCCCCTCGGGAAAGGCATTACCGGCGCGGCGGTGGAGTCGCATGAGCCGGTGCGCGTGCTCGATACCGGCGCCGATTCCCGCTACATCGCCTCGCACCCGGGCATCCGCTCGGAACTGGCGGTGCCGCTGATCGTTCAGGATCGCGTCGTGGGCGTGCTGGACGTCGAAAGCGAGCGAATCGGTTTCTTCACCGAGGATCACCAGCGCACGCTCTCTCTGCTGGCCCAGCAGATCGCGAGCTCCGTGGAGAATGCCCGCCTGTACGAAGAGGTGGCTCATCGCGAGCAGCGCATGGATCAGGATCTCAAGGCCGCGCGCAAGGTGCAGCGCATCCTGTTGCCGCGCGAGGATCCTGAAATGCACGGATTGACGACCGGCATCCGGTCTCGTCCGGCACGCGAGATTTCCGGCGACGTATTCGGCTTCTTCGAACACACCGGCGACGATTGCCGTGATCGCCTTCGGCGACGTGAGCGGAAAGGGCGCCGCGGCGGCCTTATACGGAGCGCTGATCACGGGCTTGCTGCGGACGCTCGCCCGGCGGCGTCAATCCCGCGGAGCTGATTCAGAAGCTGAACGAGACTCTGCTGGAGCGCAAAGTGGACGCGCAGTACGCCACCCTGCTGGTGGCCTTGTGGCAGCCGGCTTCGCGAAGGTTTCTTCTTTCCAACGCCGGGCGCCGCGCCTCCGCTGATCTTCCGCAATGGCGAAATTCTTGAAACCAAGATCGAAGGCGTACCTATCGGATTGCTCGACGATCGCAAATACGACGAAGTGGAGCTCGCCTCCGAGCCCGGCGACGCGCTGGTCTTCTACTCCGATGGCGTGGATGAGCAGCCCAACGAGAAGGACGAAGAGTTCGGTCGCGAACGCATCAAGCGCATTGTCCAGAAGCACGGGACGGAGCCTCCCCAGGCGATCGCCGACGCCATCATCGCGGCAGTGGACGCCTTTCGCGCGGCCGTCCCGATATTCGACGATCAGACTGTAGTGGTCCTCAGGGTGACTGGATGAGATCAGGCATGACGCCGGCCATGAAGCCGACCGAATACATGGATCGCACTCTGACCTGCGACGGCATCGCTCTTGCGGATATCGCGGCGAAGACCGGTACGCCGTGTTACGTCTATTCCGCCGCCACCATTCTGGCGAACTATCGCGCTTATGACGACGCGTTGCAGGGCGCTTCCGCATACAATATGCTACGCGATGAAAGCCAACGGGAATCTGGCGATCCTGCGCCTGCTGGCCCGCGCCGGCGCCGGTTTCGACATCGTCTCCGGCGGCGAGCTGTATCGCGTACTGAAAGCCGGCGGCGATCCGGCCAAGATCGTGTTCTCGGGCGTCGGCAAGACCTCCGACGAGATCGACGCCGCGCTCGCCGCGGGAATCTTCGCGTTCAACTGCGAGTCGGAGCCGGAACTCGCGCTGGTGGACGCTCTGGCGCACCGCCGCGGGATCAAGGCTCGTGTCGCCCTGCGCGTGAATCCCGACGTCGCCGCCGACACTCACGCCCATATCGCCACCGGGAGTCTGGGCCACAAATTCGGAATCGATATCGGCCAGGCCGAGGCGGTCTATGAGCGCGCCCGCCAGCTCGAGAACCTGCTGCTCGAAGGCGTGAGCTGCCACATCGGCTCGCAGCAGTTCGATTTCGAGCCGATGATGAAAGCCGCGGACCGCGTGCTCGAACTGATCGCCTGCCTGCGCGCCAAGGGTTTCGACATCCGCCACGTCGATCTCGGAGGCGGCCTGGGCGTCGCCTACAAACCGGACGAACCGGCGCCGCCCATCGGCGACTTCGCAGCCGGCGTTGCGCGAAAAGGTCGCGGGACGCGATCTGCACCTGTTCCTTGAGCCGGGCCGGTCGATCGTCGGCGATGCGGGAGTGCTGTTAACCCGGGTTCTCTATCGGAAGAAAACCGGCGACAAGGAATTCGTAGTGGTGGACGCCGCCATGAACGACCTGATTCGCCCGGCGCTGTACGACGCGCATCACGAGATCCTTCCGCTTGCGCGCGACGGCACACGGACCGCGGGTTGCGCGCGGACGTGGTGGGACCGGTCTGCGAATCGGGCGATTTTCTCGCTCAGGATCGCCAGATGCCCGAGGTGTTTCCCGGCGATCTTCTGGCCGTGTGCACCACCGGAGCCTACGGTTTCGCGCAAGCCTCCAACTACAATGCCCGTCCCCGTCCCGCGGAGGTGTTGATCGAAGACGGCTCCTGGCGCGTCGTCCGCAAACGCGAGACGTTCGACGATCTCATTCGCGGCGAGGAGTGAGCCCAATCCTTAGAGGGTTGCGAGCAGCCGCCTGAACGCGGCATCTTCCTGCGGGACCACATTCGGCCAAGTTCGTTCGATCCCATCGGGCGCGGGACCGTTCGAAAACTCGATCGTCAGATGATGTTCAGCCGCGGCCTTGGCGGCTCGGCGGTACAGATCGATCATCTGCTGGTCGGCAGCGGTTCATCAGATCGATTTTCACGCCAGCCACGCCGGCCTTCTCAAGCCGCGCAAACTGTTCCTCCAGGTCCGCTGATTCGCCGATCGGGACGAAGTCCTTGGGCCGCTTGATCCACGAGGTATCCGCGATCGCCGGCGGTGGGTTCAAGTTCGTCACGATATCGGAATCGAGAAGCTTTCGAGGCGCGTCAGCGACCATCAGAACCCTCCATGGACTCTGCGCCGGAGTAACGCCGTGCATCGCCAGGGCCTGGTCATCGAAGCGCGGCGCAAGGGTGGTGCGCATGGTGGTGCCCTCCGGATGGAACACATACATCCCGGGAAAGTTATCGAGCTGCGCTTCGGTGATCGCGACCCAGCCCACTCCCGGCTGTTCCACCAGAAATGGCAAGCCGATCAGGGAGGTCCGCTGAATTTCGCTCAGCTTCATCCGGCTATATTCGCCTTTGGCCGAGCCATATCCGCCGAGCACCGCAGCATACGCATTGCCGTCCTGAGCGAAATGGAAATCCGTCAGCTCTTCCTCGATCTGCAAGTCCTCGACGGTGCTGGTGCGCGGGATGTAATAGCGAAAGGCGATGCCGTCATCGTAGGCGCGCGCTTCGATGGTGACGCGCCGCCCCAGCGAACCATTCTGGATATACTGCGCGGTCAGGGAATTGTAGCGGTTACCAGGCTGATTCACCGATTCCGGCGTTGACGCGACCAGGCCTACGGTCTCTCCCAAAAGAACGTCCACATCGTGGAGCGCGAACCCCATCAGAGACGCGTTCATCAACAGCTTTTCGTGAAACGTCACCGAGTAGGCCAGCCGCACCAGAATGGCGTCCTTCGGCGACACGACAAACAGCCGCAGGACGAGCTGGCCGTCCGGGGAAGCCACGCTGACGGTGTCGGTTTCGGCGAACACCGGGACAAGCGCAGCCAGCAGCAGCGCGCATATCGGGAGAATGTGCCGGCGTCTCATAACGAAAAAGGGGGCGCTTGCGCACCCCCTCTTCATCTTAAAGCTTCCTGACTGACGACTACGCCCAGCTATAGCCCGCCTTCTTGAAAGGCAGCGACCGGACGCGATCGCCGGTTGCCGTGAAGATCGCATTCGCGATCGCCGGCAGGATCGGAGGCATGGACGGTTCGCCCATACCGGTGGGAGGATTGTCCGACTTCACGTAGTGAACTTCGATATCGGCAGGAGCCGCGGTAATCCGAAGCAGCGGGTGCGTGTCGAAGTTCGACTGCACCACGTGGCCGTGATCGACCGTGATCTCCTGTTCCATCATCGCGCCCATGCCGTCGATGATTGCGCCTTGCGCCATGTTCATCGCCTGACCGGGATTGATGATGGTGCTGCCGATGTCGGCGGCCACCCACACCTTGTTCACCTTCACCTTTTTGTTGCCGGTGACGGTGACTTCGGCGACCTCGGCGAAATAGCCGCTATGGCTGAAGTGGAACCCGACGCCCATCGCGGTGCCCTTGGGAAGCGTCTTCTTGCCCCAGCCCGACTTCTCGGCGACCAGGTCAAGCACGCCCCGCATACGCTCCGCTTTGAACGCGTTGCCGCCGCCGAAACCGCCCGGAGCGGCCGGCGGAGCAGGCTTGGTCTGCGACAGCAGATCGCGGCGGAACTGCACCGGATCCTTGCCGGCGGCGTGCGCCAGCTCGTCGATGAAGCTCTGCGTGACGAACGCCATCGCGTTGCTGGTGGGAGCGCGCAGCGAACCTGTGCGGATCGCCAGCGGCTGGGCCGATGTGTACAGCGCGAAATTCTCGATGAACGGTTGCGGGAACTCCGTGGCGCCGATACCGCCGGCGCTGACCGATTGGATCGCGGGACCCTTGCCCTGACCGTCGTTCTTCGCGCCGTAGGTGACGAAATGATTCCGCCACGCCACCACCTTGCCCGACGAATCGAGCCCGGCCGACAGGAACTGGTACCCGCCGGGACGATAATAGTCGTGCTTCATATCGTCTTCGCGCGTCCAGAGCAGCTTGACCGGAGCGTTCACTTCCTTGGAAATGTAGGCTGCTTCCGCCGCGTAATCGTTGGTCAGGCGCCGGCCGAATCCGCCGCCGCCGCGAACCATGTGCAGGGTGACCGCGCTTGGATCGATCCCGCAAGCCTGCGCGCCTAATGTGCGGGCGCTCCCGGGAATCTGGCTGCTGGTCCAAATCTCGAGCTTGCCGTCTTTATAATGCGCCGTGCAGTTCTGCGGCTCGAGCGGTGCATGCGAAATGAACGGATACGTATAGTTCGCTTCCACTTTCTTCGCAGCAGACTTGATCGCGCCTTCGGGATCGCCGTCCTTGCGCGTGGTGCTCATCGGCTCGCCCGTGCCGATCTGCTGCGCCTTCGCGGCATACGCAGTGCTGCTGTGATCCGCAGTCGCGCGCGTGCCTTCGTCCCAGGTGACTTGCAGCTTCTTGCGCGCCGAATTCGCCTGATACCACGATTCCGCCACGATCGCGATTCCGCTCTCGAGACCCGGATCGCCCGGCAGCACCGCGGCCGTAACATCCGGCCGCTCGACCACGAACGCGGCCTTGATGCCCGGCAGCGTCTTGATCATGTCCAGGTTGTGCGTCTTCACCTTGCCGCCGAACACGCCGCACTTCTCGTACACGGCGTACAGCATGCCGGGAACGGTCTGGTCGATTCCGAACACCGGTTTGCCGGTGACGATCTTCGGAAGATCCGGGCTGGGAATCGTCTGCCCGATGATCTTGTAGTCTTTCGGATCTTTGTACTTGATCGACGCGGCATCCGGAGGCGTCATGCTGGCGACCTTCGAAGCGAGTTCGCCGTAGGTGGCCGTCTTGTTCGATGCCTTGTGCATCACCTTGCCCGAACCCGTGGTCAACTCAGACGCGGGAACGTTCCAGGTCTGCGCAGCGGCGTTGACGAACATCATGCGCGCCTGCGCGCCGAGCTGCCGCATCGGAACCCAGTTGGTGGGGGTCGCCGTGCTGCCGCCCGCGATCTGGCCGCCGTACTTGGCCTGATCCTGATCGGCCTGGACAACCTTCACGTCCTTCCAATCGACGTCCAGCTCCTCGGCGATCAGCATCGGCAACAGCGAGCGAACGCCCTGGCCTACTTCCGGGTTCTTCGCAATGATGGTGACGCTGTTGTCCGCATTCACGGTGATGAAGTCGGCCGGCTTCAGCGGAGCTGCCGGCGCGCCGAAGCCGCCCGGTCCGCCGCGGCCCCCGGCTGGAGCGGGTCCGCCTTTGGCAGCGCCTTGCTGGGCATCCGCCTTGAATACCAATCCGAATAGCACGCCGCCGGTTCCGGTGGCTGCCACGGTCAGGAAGGAGCGACGATCGATACTCTTTACGGTGTTTTTCTTTTTCATGATCGTTCTCCCTTACTCCCTGGCCCTTCCAGCGCCGCCGCCGGAGGTGGCCCCCGGGCGCGCCGAGGCGAGCTGCGCCGCGCGATGGATCGCCTGGCGAATTCTGAGATACGTTCCGCAGCGGCACAGGTTGCCGTACATGGCGGAATCGATGTCCTTGTCGGTCGGCTGCGGCTTGGTCGCGAGCAAAGCCGACGCCGTCATCATTTGACCGGCCTGGCAGTAGCCGCACTGCGGGACGTCCACTTCCATCCAGGCTTTCTGAACCGGATGCGTGCCATCGGCGGACAGCCCCTCGATGGTCGTCACCGGATCCTTCACAGTCCCCACTTGTGTCTGGCAGGACCGGACCGCTTTGCCGTTCACGTGGACCGTGCAAGCCCCGCAAAGCCCGGCTCCGCAGCCGAACTTGGTGCCTTTCATGTCAAGAACGTCTCGGAGTACCCACAGGAGGGGCGTATCCGCGGGCACGTCTACAGTCTTGGACTGCCCGTTCACTTTGAGCGTATATGCCATGTCATTGACTCCAGAACTTGGTCGATCAGAGTTTCGGCTTGCGAACCCACCCGGTCCGCGTATCTCATGTAGAAAGTACCACTTGGGTCAACCGGGTGTCAAGGACCAGCCGCCACCAGCTCGATCGCCACGGTCGCATCCAGGGAGGGCAGTCCTTCCACGATGTGCGTCGATGCCCCGGGGCGCGCGGAAGGGCCCAGGAACTCGGGCGCCAGCGCCACCGCCCTGTCCGCCATCGCCTGGCTGGGTGAATAAACGCTCATCATGAGCGCACCGGCGTAAGACGCCTTCATCGATTCGAGCGCTCGTCCCAGCCGCCCGTAAGCCAGCCGAAGAGCCTGCTCCTGATCCCCAAACGCCATCTGGGCGCCCGTGAAGACCAGCTTGGCCGGGCTTCCTCCGGGTTTCTGAAGGCGTCCCACGCCTTCGCACGAAATCCCCGGCTCGACGGCCAGCCGCGTAGGCTGAACGAAGTTCGCGGCCGCCCCTGGGAACGCCGCCGTTACCTCCGCACGCGCCCTATCCAACTGGGTGAGGTCCCCGACAAAGCACGTGACCTGCACCATGACCGCGTCTTGCGTCTTCGCGGCCCCTGCTAACTCCGGGACCCGTTGGGACGAAAAGAACGCCAGGCCGTTGGGGTTCACCGCCTTCTTCTCGGCACTAATACTTTCGATCACCACCTGCGCGCCTTCCATGGGCAGGGCGCCCACCTGGACCGTGGTCACCGCGGGCAAAGGCATCTTCTTCGCGGAAAACTCCTCGGCGACGATCGTCGCCACGCGGCGCATGTCTCCGGTGCCCGCGACGAATGCCCGCAGCTTGACGAAGGTCGCGCCCCCATTGGCGCGCTCCAACGCCTTGAGCGCATCGTGAACCTGCTGGGTCAGGAGCCCTTTCGCCGAGAGTGGCGATACTTGGAACGCCAGTTTCCCGGTTTCGGCGACCACCGCCGTCGGGGGCTCTGGCGGCAGCGGGAGAGCCTGCGTCTCGGGCTCTTTTTCCTTCTTGGGCGGCTTGATGCGCGGGGCTGCCGATTGCCCGGCGGCGATGCCGGCGGCAAGGAACGCGGCGCACATCACTAAGGCGAAGTTCCGGCACATGATCAGGACAGCCGACGCGATTTTAGCATCATTAATGACGGACGTATTCCTTGCCGATCTATCCCGTGTCGTTGCAAGTCGAATGCCCTTGACAGGGATCTTCGGAGATCGACATACTAAGGCACAGTATCCTTATAGGAACCTGCACAAGAGGCGACCGGCTGGTGACGCCGATCAGGCGACTCGTTCCTAATGGCGTTGGAGGAGGGATCCAGATGAAACTGAAATCGTTCATGTTCGGCCTGGTGGTGTTGGCCGGCTTCGCAATTGGCGTCGGGCTGGCGCAAACACCCGCGCCCAAGGCCGCGCCGAAAGCCGCGCCGGCGAAAGCCGCTGCCAAGACGGCTCCATCGCAGGTCGATTCCGTAATTGAATCGGTCAAGGCAGGCTTATCCGAATCCATCATCATCCGGACTTTGAAGAGGGATAACAAACCAGCCGACCTCACGACGGCGGATCTGGTGAAGCTGAAGAACGCGGGAGTATCGGAGAACATCATCAATGTGATGCTCGACCCCAGCAGCACGCCGGCGGCGGCCGCTGCACCCGCACCTGCGCCCGCGCCCACGGCAGCCGCTGCTCCTGCGCCGGCACCTGCGCCTGCTCCCGAACCGGTTGCGGCCGCGGCCCCCGCGCCTGCCCCTTCGGCAGCCACGACGCAGGCCCAGAAGAAGCGCGTGATCGTTGACGAATTCGACTACTCCACGGTGAAGACGGCGGTGCAATCGGTGTTCAACACCCAGCAGGACATCGGGAAAGGCATCCGCGCCATGCTGGTCACACGGCTGGCGCAGGCGAACAAGGTGGTCATCGTCGAACGCGCCAAGATGGCCACATTGACCAAAGAGCAGGACTTTAACGCGAGCAATCGCGTCAAGCAGGGCACCGGCGCGCGTGTGGGCCAGATCTCCGGCGCCGACGCGCTCCTGTCGGGCGACATCGTAGTCTTCGGCCGCGACGACAAGAAGAAGAGCGTCAAGGGCGGCGGCCTGATCGGCGGAGTGATCGGCGGAATCGCCTCCAGCAAGAATGAGGACAAGGCCGTGGTCACCATCGACTATCGGCTGATCGACGCCGAGACTTCGGAAATCATCGCTACCGGAGAGGCCAAAGGCGAATCCGTCCGCAAGGGCAATGCTCTCGGCGCGATCGGCGGTGTGCTCGGAAAAGGCGTAGCCGGCGTGCAGGTCGACATGACCAGCTCCAACTTCGCCCAGACCATCATCGGCGAGGCCACTCAGGACTGCGTCAACAAGCTCGCGGACATTCTGCTGGAGCAGACGACCAATATGAAGAAGTCGGTCCGCGAAGTGGAAGGCCGCGTGGCCGACGTCTCGGGGAAGACCCTGGTCCTCAACGTGGGCTCGAATGACGGCGTCAACGTCGGCGAGGTCTTCGAGGTTCTCAACATTATCCGCGAAGTGAAGGATCCGGTGACCAAGGAAACTCTGGACGTGGTGACCGAGAAAACCGGCGAGATGACCATCACCAGCGTACGTGATAAAGTCGCCACCGGAACCTATACGGGATCGCCCGCGAAGGTCGGTTTCATGGCGCGCAAGAAGATATAGAGGAGCCACTGTCATGAATAAAAAACTTCTGGTAAGCTTACTCGCCGCCTCGGCGACCCTGGCATCGGCGCAGACCAAGAAGGCGCTCATGATCGAGCCCTTCGATTACTCGACCGTGATGACCGGCTGTCCAGGCGATCTTCGGAACGCAGCAGAACATCGGCACGGGCATCGCCGCCATGCTGACCACTCGGGTCACGCAGGACGGCAAGTTCACCGTGGTCGAACGCCGCAAGGTGGCGAACCTCACCAAGGAACAGGATTTCGCCGCCAGCAATCGCGTGAAGCAAGGCACCGGCGCGCGTGTCGGCCAGATTCGCGGCGCGGACCTGACGATCATGGGCGATATCGTCGTGTTCGGCCGCGATGATCGCAAGACCAGCGCCGGCGTGGGCGCGATCGTGGGCGGAGCGGGCGGCGTCATCGGCGGGTCGAAATCGGATGCCAAGGCCGTCGTGGTGATCGATTATCGCCTGGTGGACGCGGAGACCAGCGAGATCGTCGGCAGCGGCGAGGCTCGCGGCGAATCCAAGCGCACCAGCAAGGGCTTCGGCGCGGGGATGTTCGCCGGCGGCGTGATCGCGGGCGGCGGCTTCAACATGACCAGCTCGAACTTCGCCGAGACCATCATCGGTGAAGCCACCATGGACGCCGTGAACAAGCTCTCCCAACAGATCGCCGCGGGGCCCACCACGGGCAGCGCCGGGAGCCGCGCAGACGATCTGGATGCCGTCGTGGCGGACGTCGACGGAACCAACATCACCATCAACGCCGGAAGCGCGGCCGGTCTCGCCAACGGCCAGACCTTCACCATTTATCACAAGGGCAAGGAAATCAAGGATCCCAAGACGGGCGAAGTTCTGGACGTGCAGACTACTCCGATTGGCAAGCTGACGATTACCAATGTTCGCGATCGCATCTCCACGGGAACGTTCGCCGCATCGGGCGGCCCCGCGCCCATCGTCGGTGACGTCGTTAGAAAGTAAAGGAATCGGCATGCGAATCCGGGCGCTCCTGCTTCTGGTTTGCGCCGGCGCATACGCGCAGGTCGTTCCGCGCGTCGGCGTTCCCGGCGTCGGCGGCGTCGGTATGGGTGCGGGTTCGCTGTGGCGCGGCAACCTCGGCGGCATCCTGGGCCAGCAGCCCAATAAAGTCACCTACGACGATCTGAATCGCTTCGATCAGTACCTGGTTGGCGCCGGAGCGTACTGCTCGGCGCTCACTCCGGCCGACTACGCGGCCAACCGCCTGATGGTTCGCAGCATGGCGTCGTACGTTGCGACCATGAACGCGTACACGCGGGATCCGCGAATGCGCACGTCTCTGGGCCAACTGAGGGGCCGGATCTCGGCGTTTCCATGCGCCTGGGCGGGCTACCAGCAGGAACCGTTGGCCTTCGATTTCGTCCCGCCGCCGGTGAATACGGAGCCGCCGTTTGCGCTGAAACCGCCCGCGGTCGAGAACGTCCCTGCTGCCGACAAGGAAACCTTCAGTGACCTGCAAGCCCGCTACAGTGTGGATGCCACGCGGGCGGCGTCCGCCTGGAAGAGCGCTGCGGAAATGAACGCCCGGTTGTCCACGCAGGGCGCGTCCTTGAATGCCGACACGGCCGCCGCCGTCGCCCGGTTCCAGCTTCTCTTCGGCCTCGCGGCGGGTTCCATGCTCGATCACCGCTGGGACGAGGTCCTCGAACACCTCCAGGCGGTGGAAGCGGAGACCGCCAAAGTTGCTAAGGTCGTCGGGCGCTAAAACGACGTTGCGAAACCGGTGCTTACGCTAGGCCCATTGCAAGCTAGCAAGTCCAAGTCTTCAAATTGTCGCTAGCTTCTCTTCTTATGATGCCAAGCGCTGCTGTGCTTCCCTGTAGTTTCCGTTCACATTCTTCCGCCTCACCCAACCCGGTGTCGATTCCCCATTCGGCTACAAACTTGTCCAACGCTTTACTCGCTGTTTCGGATAGATAGTACGGACCTAACGCAGCAAAATGTTGCAGTTTGGCTCCAGCCTGTGGGGTCTGCTGAAGAAACTGTTCGTAAGGCGCCAGCATGAAGTCGGGATGCTTCAGATAGTTTAACTGCGCTTCCATACAATGTTTGATTACCGCGAGATTTTCTAGGACTTGGGTATAGGCCTCTTGTTGTTTCCCCCACCATGTTTGCTCCCGAAATTGCTCAACCGCGCGTCTAACGGCAAACTTAGGCCCAAGATACAACCCTAAACCCGTGATGAGCGCAGTTAACATAGCGCTTCCAAGAGCGATCCAATTCTCTGGTCTCATTTAGCCAGCAATCATAACCGATTGAGAAGGTATACAAGAATCTCAATTCTGAAACTTGCAGGTCTTCGCTGAATTTCGGTGCGAGGCGACTTTGCAGGAGCCATGTTTGACGGATCGTCGAACTCGTTCCTTGTAGATCGCCGGCTTCAATACGCCCTGCGCCATAATAGAACTTCCCGATGTCCGCCGACGCCTCCACGCCGCTCATGCGGCAATACCACGGCATCAAGCAGCAGGTTCCCAACACGCTGCTGATGTTCCGGCTCGGCGATTTCTACGAGCTGTTCTACGACGACGCCGTCACCGCCGCGCGCGAGCTCGAGATCACCCTCACCGCGCGCAACAAGGAAAAGGGTCAGCCGATTCCCATGTGCGGCGTCCCGTATCACGCTTCCGAGAACTACATCGCGCGCCTGATCCAGAAGGGCTACCGCGTCGCCATCTGCGATCAGATGGAAGTTGTCACGCTGCCACCAAGGCCGCGACCAAATTGGTCAGGCGCGAAGTCACGCGCATCGTCACGCCCGGCACCGCGATGAACGCGCAGGTGCTGCGCTCGCACGAGAATAACTATCTGGCTGCGGTCATGCCCTCGAATGGAACGAGCGGGCGTCGCTCACGTCGATATCTCCACCGGCGAGTTTCGCGCGACCGAGATCGACGTCGCCGAAGTTCGCGCAGCGCTCGAAACTTTGAACGCACGTGAGGCTCTCGTTCCTGAAGGAACGGCCGATTCCCTGCCCTGCCTCAAAACCAGCATCGACGCCTGGGTCTTCGCGCCCGATTACGCCGCGCGCAGCCTGTGCGATCACTTCCATCTGCTTGCGCTCGACGGCTGCGGTCTCGAGTCGCGTCCGCTGGCAACGGGCGCCGCCGCGGCGATCCTGCACTATCTCCGCGACACCCAGCGCACGGCGCTCGATCATCTGGAGCGCCCATCTTTCTATAACCGCGCGGACGCGCTCATTCTCGACGCCACCACCGTTCGCAATCTGGAACTGGTCGAGCCGCTGTTCGCCGGTGAATCCAAGGAGTCGACGCTCCTCCACGTGCTCGACCGGACCCGCACCGGCATGGGCGGCCGCCTGCTTCGCCGCCGCCTGCTCGCGCCCTCGATCGACCTGGCCGAAATCGAGGCCCGGCTGGAAAGCGTTCAAGAGCTGTGCGGCGCGCCGATTCTTCGCGCCGAGTTAAGCAAGCATCTGGAATCGATCCTCGATCTGGAGCGGCTGCTCGCGAAGATCTCCCTTTCGTCGGCCGGACCCCGCGATCTCCTGGCGCTCGCGCGCTCTCTCGCCGTAATCCCGGGCCTCGTTGCGAAGCCGCTAGCGGCTGCGCTTCTGCGAGACATCCAAGGACGGCTCGACCCGATCCCCGAGGTGCGCGATCGCGTGCTTGCAGCCATCGCCGAAGAGCCGCCCGTGAATCTGTCCGACGGTGGAACGATCCGCTCCGGCTTCGACGCGAGCCTGGACGAGCTGCGCGATATCTCCCAAAACAGCCGGACATACCTCGTGCAAATCGAGCAGCGCGAGCGCACCCGCACCGGCATTGCATCGCTCAAGGTTCGCTTCAACAACGTCTTCGGCTATTACATCGAAATTTCCAAGGCTAACCTGCACCTGGCTCCGCCGGATTACCAGCGCAAGCAGACTCTGGTCAACGCCGAGCGTTTCACCACACCCGAGCTCAAGGAACTCGAAGTCAAGATTCTGGAAGCCGAAGAGAGATCGCTCGCCATCGAGCGCGAGATCTTCGAGCAGCTCCGTCTGCTGGCTTCGTCACATGCCGCGCGCATCAAAGCCACCGCGGCCGCCGTCGCCGAGCTGGACGTCGCCGTCGCGCTGGCGGAAGTCGCCGCGGAAAGCCGCTACGTGCGCCCGCGTTTCTCGACCTCCGGCGAAATGCGCGTCGTCGCCGGCCGCCATCCCGTCATCGAGAAGCTCGCCGAAAAAGACGCCCAGCGATTCATCCCCAACGATCTCTACTTCCATCCCGAGACAGAATTTATCGCCGTCATCACCGGCCCCAACATGGGCGGCAAGTCGACCTACCTACGCCAGGCCGCGCTGCTCGACGATTCTCGCTCAGATGGGATCGTTCGTGCCCGCAGAATCCGCGCTGATGCCCGTCGTCGACCGCGTGTTCACGCGCATCGGCGCTGCGGATAACCTCGCGCGCGGCCGATCTACGTTCATGGTCGAAATGACCGAGACCGCCGTGATCCTCAACACCGCCACCGCCCGCAGCCTGATCGTGCTGGACGAAATCGGCCGCGGCACCTCGACCTATGACGGCCTCGCGCTGGCCTGGGCCGTGGTCGAACATATTCATCGCCACATCCGCGCCAAGACGCTTTTCGCGACGCACTATCACGAGCTGACCGAGCTCGCGGGCCAGCTCGACGGCGTCCGCAATCTGCATGTTTCGGTGAAGGAATCCGGCGACCAGATCCTGTTTCTGCGCCGCGTCGAACCGGGCGCAGCCGACCGCAGCTACGGCATCGAAGTCGCGCGCCTGGCCGCACTGCCGATGAGCGTGATCGAGCGCGCCCGCGAGATCCTCGCCGAACACGAATCTGCCGTAGCTCAAAGACGCGCCTGCCAAATCCAGTTGTTCGAGCCCGTGAATCACCAGCTTGCCGCCCGTATCCGCGCGCTGAAGCTGGACGAGCTTCGCCCCATCGAAGCACTCCAACTTCTATCCGAGATCCAAAAGGAACTAAATTGAGATTCGCGTTCATTCGCGTTCATTTGCGGCCATTCCTATGCGCGTAGCCGGGATCATGAGCGGCACCTCGCTCGACGGAATCGATGTCGCCATCGTCGATATTCGCGGCAAGAAGATCGAGCCGGTCGCCTTCCACACAGTGCCCTACCCCAAGAACGTGCGCGAGGCCGTCCTGGGCGTGTCCAACACGATGACGCACACCTCGGCCATCGCGCGGCTGCACTTCCTTCTGGGCGAGCTGTACGCCGAAGCTGTGCGCGAAACCTGCCGCCGCCGGCGCGTCCCCCTCCACTCGATTTCGCTATGCGGCATGCACGGCCAGACCATCTTCCACGAAGGCGCGCCGGTTAATTATCTTGGCCGCCGCGTGGCCAGCACGCTGCAGATCGGCGATGCCGCGGTGGTAGCCGAACGCACCGGCCTCTGGACCATCTCCAATTTCCGCGAGCGCGATATCGCCGCCGGCGGCCGCGGCGCGCCACTTGTGCCCCTGGCCGACTACCTGCTGTTCCGCCATCGCCGAATCGGCCGCATCGCGCTCAACCTCGGAGGCATCGCCAACATCACCGTGATTCCGGGCGGCGCCACCCGCGACGACGTGCTGGCGTTCGACACGGGCCCCGGCAACATGGTGATCGACGCGCTGGTTTCCCGCTTGACCCAAGGCCGCCAGACTTACGACCGCGACGGCCGCATCGCGCGCCGCGCCAAGGTCCACGATCGCATGCTCGCGTCGATGCTGGCCGATCCGTACTTCAAGCTTCGTCCGCCCAAGACCACCGGCCGCGAACAGTTCGGCCAGGAGTTCGCCAGCGGCCTGGTCGCCACCGGCCTCCCGCTCGAAACTCTGATTGCCACAGCCACCGAATTCTCCGCGCGCTCGGTCGCCTCTGCGATCACGGCGTATGCAGGCGACGCCCGTGAGGTGATCGCCTCCGGCGGCGGCGTTCATAATCGCTGGCTCATGCGCCGTCTGCGCGATCTTTTGCCGGGTTTCAACGTGTCCACCAGCGCCGATCACGGTGTCGATCCGGACGCCAAAGAGGCTATCGCCTTCGCGCTTCTGGCTCACGAGTTTGTCATGAGCCGGCCCGGCAACCTGCCCTCCGCCACCGGGGCCCGCCGCGCCGTGCTGCTCGGCCGCGGCACGCCCGTATTCTAGGAAAGCGATCTCACGCTCCTCGTCCTTCTGTGCCTGATAATCCAGTTGCCGGACCTTCTGCTGTGGATCTTTGGAGAGAATCTGATTCTCCAGATCCTGCGGCCCGCCGGGTTCTGCTGGTTCTTCCCGGCTTTCGATTTCAGATCGTCCAGCACCGCGCGAACGTATTTCTTCATGCCTCATTCCTGCCATACTAGTCCCTATAACGGGACGTCCAAAATGCTATTTCCAAGAGAACTCACCAGATCGTGGCGCACGCTCGGAGTGATCAGTCTCCTCGCGATGGCCTTCACCGGAACCGCCTCGGCCCAGACCGCGCAATACACCGGATCTGCCGCCTGCAAGACCTGCCACGCCTCGACCTATGAGCGCTGGTCGAAGACCCGCATGGCGAACGTGGTGCGCGATCCCAAGGAGCATCCGGACGCGATCATTCCCGATCTCAGCAAGGCCGATCCGGCGATCGTCACCTTCACCAAGGACGCCATCGCTTTCGTCTACGGCAGCAAGTGGAAGCAGCGCTACTTCACCAAGGTCGGCGACGATTACTTCCCTCTGCCCGCCCAGTGGGACGTCGCCAATCAACGCTGGAGCCGATACCAGGTCGCCAATGGCACCGATTGGTGGGCGGCTCATTATCCCGCCGACAATATGCAGCGGCCCACCGGCCCCTTGTGCGACGGCTGCCACTCGGTGAATTACAACATCCAGACCAAGACCGTCACCGAATGGAACGTCGGCTGCGAAAAATGCCACGGCCCGGGCAGCCTGCATGTCGCCCGGCCATCCCGCGCGAATATCGTGAACCCTGCGCGCCTCGGCGCTCGCGGAGTCGACGTCTGCATTCAATGCCATTCCCAAGGCCAGCCCCTGACGAATCCGATCCAGGGGAAATATTACGATTGGCCGGTCGGCTTCACTGTGACCAACGATGCGACGAAGAAGCTAAGCGATTTCTGGAAGCTCGAAGACCACAAACTCGGCGAAACAACGTTCACTCACTTCCCGGATGGAACCGCACATAAGAATCGCATGCAGGGCAATGACTTCGTCCAGAGCTTGATGTACACCCGCGGCATCACCTGTTTCACCTGCCATGACGTGCACGGCACCGAGAACAACGCCGACCTGATCCGCCCGGCTAACGAGCTGTGCCTGCAATGCCACGGTCCGAATTCTCCCAACGGTCCGCACACCGCGACCATCGAGCAGCACACTCACCATCCCGCCGGATCGGCCGGCAACGAGTGCGTGAACTGCCATATGCCGAAGATCGAGCAGGAATTCACCACCACCAACGTCCGCAGCCATACGTTCAAGTTCATCGCCCCGTTGGAAGCCGATCGCCTGAAGATGCCCAACTCCTGCACGTCCTGTCACACCGGCGAGACCGCAGAGTGGGCCAACAAGTCGCTCAGGACGTGGACCGAATTCTCGCCCTGGCGCGTCGCGAACTGATTATTGTCTGTGGGGCGGGCCTCCAGGCCTGCGGCGGACTTTTCAGTCCGCCTGCTGACGAGCGCGGCTAAAAGCCGCGCGCAGGCGTGGACGCCTGCCCTACCCAGAATTACAACTTGTCGATCTGATTTGGCGGCTGAGGCGGTTTCGCTTGCGAAATTTATCGCGCCGCCAGCAGCGCCCGCAGGTGCCGAGCCCGCTCGGGCGACCGGAGTTGGCGCAGCGCCTTGGCTTCGATCTGCCGGATGCGTTCGCGCGTGACGTCGAACTCCTGGCCGATCTCTTCAAGCGTATGCTCGCGCTCGCAGCCGATGCCGAAGCGCAGGCGGATCACCTTCTCCTCCTTGGGAGAAAGCGTCTTGAGGATGTTGGCGGTCTCGTCGCGAACGTTCGTGTCGATCACCGCGTCCACGGGCGATCCCACCCAGCGGTCTTCGATCAGATCGCCCAGCGCGGATTCGCCGTCGCGGCCCACCGGAGTTTCGAGCGACACCGGATCGCGTGAGATGGTCTTCAGCTTCTGGACCTTCTCCACCGGAATGTCCATGCGCCGGCTGATTTCGTCGTTCGACGGGCGCGCGGCCCAGTTCTTTTTCGAGCTCGCGCGTGGCGCGCAGGAACTTGTTCATGCTCTCGTTCATGTGAACGGGAATACGAATGGTGCGCGACTGGTCGGCGATGGCGCGCGTGATGGCCTGCCGGATCCACCAGGTGGCGTAGGTCGAAAACTTGTAGCCGCGCCGGTATTCGAACTTGTCGGCGGCGCGCATCAGGCCGATGTTGCCTTCCTGGATCAGATCCAGCAAGTGCAGACCGCGGTTGACGTACTTCTTGGCGACGGAAACCACCAGGCGGAGGTTGGCTTCGACCAGGTCTTTCTTGGCCCGCTCGGCTTCGATCTCCCCGTGGCGGATCACCGACAAGGTGTGCCGCAGGTCGACCATGTTCGCCCCGGCCACTTCCTCGCGCTTGCGGATTTCGCGCCGGATTTCCCGTGCCTTGCTCTGCGCGGTCTGGCTCGAACGTCCCTCGATCTTGCGCAGGTCGGCTTCCAGGCGCGAAAGCTCTTCCGCGACCTTCTCGATTTCCTTGGTGAATTCCTTCCACTGCGAAAGGTAGTAGGGAAGATGCCGGATCGCCTGGGAAACCTGCACCCGGGCGCGCTTCATCTTGCCGATCCACTTGCGGCGGAGCTTTTTGTTGCTCAGCGGTACCGAATCCAGCTTGTCCGATACCTGGCCCAGCTTCTTGTGCAGCGCCACCAGCTCGGCAAGGTCCGCTTTTATTTCGTTGCGGCGCTTGTTGTAGGCGGGACTCTCTTCCTCAAGATCCCCCAGATCGACGTAGGTGTCCAGCTCCTCGGCTTCGTGCTTGATCTGCTCGGCGATCTCGACGGCCCGCAACTGCACCAGAGCCGAGCGGCTAATGGCCTTCTGCATCCGCAGCTTGCCGCGCTCCATGCGCCGGGCCAGATTAACTTCGCCCTCGCGCGTGAGCAGAGGCACGGCGCCCATCTCGCGCAGGTACACGCGAACCGGGTCGTCGGTGTAAATCGACTCCTCGACGGGATGCGCGTGGGCGAAATCTTCGCCGTCGTGCACTTCTTCAGGGTGGAAAAAGCCGCCTTCCTCGTCGAAAGGAAGTCCGAGCGGCTCATGACCCTCGCCTAGGAATTGGTCTTCGAAATGATCCACGTGGTTCACCCGGGTCAAACTAAAACACCTTTAATTATCAAACACTTAGCTGGATTCAAACGTAGCGTATGCAATTCCTGCCGTGGCGTCGAAGCCGCATACAGTATATCAGTCTTCCGAAATTAAGTTAAGTCTCTATTTCAAAAGATGCTTGAAAACGCATTTGGTTACGGCCTTACTAGGACCTAAACGGACTTATTTCGTCTCGCGGAACAGGTCCTTCAACGCCAGCAGGAAGGATTCCGCATCCTGGAAGTCCTTGTAAACCGAAGCAAACCGAACATATGCGATCTTATCCAGCTTCTTTAGCCGCTCCAGTACCATCTCCCCGATCGCCACCGTCGAAACTTCCCGCTCCGGGTTCTCGGCCAGCGATGACTCCACCGCGTCCACCACCTCAGCCAGCTTGGCGATGGGTACTGGTCTTTTCTCGCAAGCCCTCAGAAGCCCTTCCAGCACCTTTTGCCGGTCGAAACGCTCCCTCCGGCCGTCCCTTTTCACCACCATGTAAGGGATCTCGTCGCTGCGCTCGTAGGTGGTAAAGCGGCGCAGGCACTTCAGGCACTCCCGCCGCCGCCGGATCAGATCGCCTTCCTTGCTCTCGCGCGAGTCGATCACCCGGTCCTGACGATGCCGGCAGAACGGACAGGTCATAACCCGTAACCCGAAGAAGAAGAATCTATATTCCTTAAACTACGCCACTTAATACCCTCATGGAAGGCCAGAACCAGACCCAGCGGAACGATCGCTACAAATGAGATGATCCAAAGCACCAATGCGATTCCACTAGCTGCTTCCAGGCCGACCCCGTAGAGCTCGGTGAGCACCAGAACGGTCGCGATCTGCATTCCGCCGCCCACGCCGGGTATCTGTAGAACACTCCCGAAGGCGACGAACCCCAGCGCGATGATTACATCCGTAATACGCATTCCCGCGGTGGCTGGGAACGCCCGGAAAACGCAGAAAAAAGATCCCGCCACCACCAGCCACTCGATGATCGTGTAAATCACCAGAAGCCAGACGTAGGATTGGCGCTGGGTCGATTGCATCCCTTCCTCGAATGCGTGCAGGAATCGGGAGATCTTTTGGTGCAACAGGTCCGGAAGGAACGTCAGGGAATCCATGAGCCGGGTCCGGATGCTTCCGCGAAAATACCGTAGCCCCATAAGCAGGGCCAGGGATAGCGCGCCGGTGATCCCTGCCAGCAATCCCGCGGCCTGAAGCGCCGATTGGACGTGCGGCCCGGGCTGGATTCCGCTGCGCGATATCTGCGTCAGGGCGATGCCGAAAATCACCAGGACCATCAGCAGGTCCAGGATTCGCTCCACCAGCCACGCGGCCACCTGGCTCGAGAACGACACCCCCTCTTTCCGGGCGATGAGATACGGGCGAACCGGCTCGCCTGCCCGTCCGAACAGGACCACGGCGGTAAATCCGATACAGGTCGCCACCACCAGTCCCCAGAGCCGTACGCTTTTGGTCAGGGGGCGCAGCATGATCTCCCAGCGCAGGGCCCGGCCGACATAGGTTGCCAGGATCAGCGCCAGGCCCAGCGCCAGCCAGCTCCAGTCGACATCGCTGAAGACTGCCAGGAACTTCTCCCAGACGAAACCCGAATGGCGCCAGCGGTAGACCACAAACAGGATGGCCGCGAGCATCGCGAGAACACCCAGCCCGGCGCCCACATGTTGCTTTTTCAATCTTTTACAGCTGCTCCCTTCGGCTTTCCCGGAATCCCGGGGTCAGTCCACGCCTGCTGTTTACGGATAGAATGTAGAGCGAACTTTCCATGCGGGGATTTCGTTCTCATATCAGGAACCTCACCCACGGGCACGGTTTCCGGGAACACATCGCGATACAAGGGTTCGTTCGCACGCAACGCCATGGAGGCAATCGCTACAGTCCGACAGGTTACCATGCCCAGCCGCTCGGCCGCCGGAGAGGGCTCGCTGTGGAAGCAGATATCCGGTCGGATTTCCAAGCCTCGTGAGATCCTGAGACCTCTCTTGGACGCGGACACTCAACTAGTCGAGCGGTGCCTGGGGGGCGAGGAGGCCGCCTGGGAGGATCTGGTCAAGGTCCATACCCGGCGTGTCTATGCTATCTGCTACCGGTTCACCGGCTCGGATCACGAAGCCCAGGATCTTACCCAGGAAGTATTTCTGCGGGTGTTCCGCTCGCTCAAGAGCTTTCGCGCGGGCGAAGGTTCTTTTTCGGTATGGCTTGCCAGGCTGGCGCGTAATCTGCTGATCGATCATTACCGTCGCAGCAAGCTGGAGCGCGCCAGTTCTTCCATCGAAGATCAGCTTCCGATGCTGGAAGAAAAAACCGCCGCACTGGGCCGGACCGAAGGGCTGCTGGCCGGGCGGGAAGCCAGCGAGGTCCTCCAGGCCGCGCTACAAAAACTTTCGCCGGATTTGCGCGAAACCGTGATCCTGCGCGATCTGGAGGAACTGGAATACCGGGAAATCGCTCAGGTGCTGAATGTGCCGGAAGGCACGGTGAAGTCGAGACTGAATCGCGGCCGCGCCGAGTTGGGGCGGATCCTGCGGCATTATAAAGGCCTCGTTGCTTTTTAAAGGAATGTTGTGAACTGCGCGGATGTAGAAATCCTGCTGGCCGACTACGTGGACGGAACGCTCCGCGGCGACGCAGCGTCCGCCCTCGAAGCCCACCTGGCCGGATGCGCGAGCTGCTCGGAGCTGGCCCGCGATGCCGCCGGCGCGGTGGCGTTCATGGAGCGCGCCGCGGTGGCCGAAGCCCCGCCGGAACTGGTTACGCGGATCCTGTTCGAGATCACCGCGGGACCCAGCCGCGCGGTGGTCAAACCTTCCTGGGTCCGCCGGCTCTTCGGCCGGTTGTTCGGAGGAGTGCTCGAGCCGATCCTTCAGCCGCGCTTCGCCATGGGCATGGCGATGACGGTTTTATCCTTCGCCATGATCGGCCGCTTCACGCATGTACGCCAATTGACGCCGGCCGATCTGGACCCGGTGAAAGTCTGGACCGCGGCGGAGGACCGGGTGGTCCGCTGGTATAACCGCGGCGTGAAGTATTACGACAGCCTGAAGGTGGTCTACGAAATCCAAACCCGGCTCAAGGAATGGGCCGAAGAGCAACCGGGCGCGTCGACAGCGCAACCACCCCCTAATTCCGCAGGAGAAACGAAATGAATCCGGAAGCCCCTCCTTCCATTCCCTCCGAGACCCCCATCGTCGGCTATTGCCGCGCCTGCGGAAAAGCGCTCGATTCGGCTAATGTTCGCACCGCGCACGGCACCATCTACTGCGCCGAGCATGTGCCCGCGGAACCGCCTGCTGTCCGATTCATCCTTATGCGAGTCCCTATACCGCGAACACGCCCCCTGCCATTCCCCGCTCCGACGTATCGCCGGGCGTGGCCTTTATCCTGGGGCTGATTCCGGGCGTCGGGGCCATCTATAACGGCCAATACGCCAAGGGCCTGATCCACGTTTTCATCCTGGGCATGCTGTTCACGATTGTCGGCGGCAACGACATGGGCGGATTCGAGCCGCTGTTTGCCGTGCTGATCCCCGGGTTCTGGGCCTACATGGCGTTTGAGGCTTACCACACCGCCAAGCTGCGCCAGCTGGGTCAACCGGTGGACGAATTTTCCAGCCTGGTGCCGGGTCACGGCGGATCGCGTTTCCCGGTCGCGCCCATTCTGCTGATCGCCCTGGGCGTGATTTTCCTGCTGAACAATCTCGAAATTTTCGAGCTTCGCCGCATGCTGCGGTTCTGGCCGGTGATGCTGATCGCGCTGGGTCTTTACATGCTGTATCTGCGGATGGCCGGATCGGGGGTGGATCGTGACCGGTAACTTCCTCCAGGCCATTCGAGGCCCCGTGCTACTGGTGACTCTCGGGCTGCTGATGACGGCCGATCAACTCGGCCGGATGAGCTTCTCGCGCACCTGGCCGGTGCTGCTGATTTTATTCGGACTGTTCAAACTCGCCGAACACCTGGGAACCAAAGATCCCACCCCGCCCGACTTGAACCAGAACAACCCCGGAGCGAGGAACCTATGAGACGAGCTTCCCTGGTTGCGCCCCTGCTATTGATTGGAATCGGGCTTTTGTTCCTGGCCCGCAACATTTTTCCCGAGATGCAGCTGCTGGACTACCTGGCCAAATACTGGCCCCTGCTTCTCGTCGTGTGGGGCGGGATGCGGCTGCTCGAGATTTTGTTTTGGGCGGCCAGCGGACGGACTCTTCCCCGGTTCGGCATCGGCAGCGGCGAATGGGTACTGGTGATCTTCCTCTGCTTTCTCGGCGTGAGCCTGCACGCCGTGCGCGGATTCTCCGACTGGCTGCCGGGCAGCCGGATCGAGCTGGGGGGCCTGGATATCTTCGGAGAGAGTTACGACTATCCGCTTGCCGCCGAACGGCCATCGAGCAAGACTCCGCGCGTGATTCTGGAAAGTTTTCGCGGCAATGCCCGCATCACCGGAGCCGATGTGGAGACGGTTAAAGTCACCGGCCATTCCACCATCCGCAGCCTGGATCAGGCTTCCGCCGATCGCGCCCATCAACAAGCGCCGCTCGAAGTGGACGGAGATCCCAACGAAATCCACATCCGCACCTCGCAAAACCGGATCTCCGGCAGCACCCGCCGCATCTCGGCCGATCTGGAGATCGTGGTTCCCAAAGGCGCAACCATCGAAGCTCATGGCCGCTCCGGCGATTTCGACATCAGCGGCGTGAACGGCTCCATCGACGTCAACTCCGACAACGCCAGCGTGCGCCTCGAAGACATCGGAGGCGATGTGGTCGTCGAAGTACGCGGCAGCGACATCCTGCGCGCCGCCAAAGTCAAAGGGTCGGTGGAGTTGAAGGGCCGCGGTTCCGATATCGACCTGCAGGACATCGCGGGAACCGTCACGCTCAACGGCACGTTTACCGGAAACTCTCAGTTTCACAATCTCGCCAAGCCGGTGCGGATCGTCACTCCGTATACCGAGTTCTCGGCGGAGAAGTTGACCGACATGCGAGTGACCCTGGGCAATCTGACCGCCTCCGACGTGACCGGGCCGGTGCGCATGACGTCGTCCCGGTCGTGGGATGTCAGCCTCACCAACTTCACCAATGCTCTCGACATAAACCTGAATGGCGGAGACGTGGACTTGCGGCCTGGCTTGCTCCCGCTGGCGAAGATGGACGTCCGCAGCCGCACGGGCCACATCGAACTGGCGCTGCCGGAATCCGCCAAGTTCGACCTGACCGCGACCAGCTCACGCGGGTCGGTGGAGAACGAATTCGGGGCCCCGCTGAAACTCGAGCCGACCGGCCGCCGCGGAGCCACGCTGCGAGGCTCGAACGGCGGAGCGCCTGTAAATATTTCGACCGAGAATGGACAGGTGGTCGTGCGATCGGCGTCGGCTACCGAAGCCCTACCTCCCGCCACAAAAATCCAGGCGAAACCGCCGCAGCCAGTCGAGCAGTAATGCTCGGTGGGGCAGGTCTCTAGAGCTGCGGCGGACTTCCAAGTCCGCCAGAACCCGAGCGGGGCTAAAAGCCCCGCGCAGGCGTGGACGCCTGCCCCACCTCAGTGAACCAGCAGGATCCGAACATCCATAACGTTGGTCCCCGTGGGACCTGTCTTGATCAGCGCGCCGAGCTTTTCGAAAAAGCGATACGAATCGTTGTTATCCAGAAACTCGCGCGCCCCTGACAGCGGCGTTCTTTCATTCGCGATTGCCCCGGCCGCATCCGTGGGACCGTCCAGACCGTCGGTACCCGCGCTAAAGATCGTGGCCGGACCGTGCCCCTCCAGTGCGATCGCGGCTGCCAGTACGAATTCCTGATTCCGTCCCCCGAGCCCCTTGCCGCGTACGGTCACCGTCGTTTCGCCTCCAGAAAGAACGCACGCGGGACGCCGCACAGGCCGCCCGGCCGCGAGAATTTCCTTCACAATGGCCGCGTGCATCCGTGCGATCTCGCGCGTCTCGCCGTCCACGGAACTCGACAACACCATGGTCCGATAGCCCAGCTCTTTCGCCTTCATAGCCGCCGCGTCCATGGCCAGCCGATTGCTTCCGACGATCAGGTTCTGTGCGGGCGTATCTTTCGGCGTTTCGAGAAGAGCGCCCGCCGGTACGGTCACATCAAACTTTCGCAGAACGGACTCCGCCTGCGCCACAGTGGACCGATCTCCAACCGTCGGACCGGACCCGATCACATCCAGATCGTCGCCGATCACGTCTGAAAGAATCAGGCTGAGCACGCAGGCCGGTGATGCCGCGGCGGCGAGCTGTCCGCCTTTGATCAGGCTGAGATGCTTGCGGACCGTGTTGATCTCATGGATCGTCGCGCCCGCATGGAGCAATTTGCGCGTGATCTCCTGCTTGGCCGCCAGAGTCAGCCGCGGCGACGGCGCCGGCATCAAGGCCGACGCGCCGCCCGAGATCACGCAAATGAGCAGATCCCGAGGCCCGGCTTCTCTGGCGATTTCAAGCATCCGCAGCGCACCCCGCTCGCCGCGCTGCTCCGGAATCGGATGGCCTGCCGGATTCAATTCGATGCGCCGCACTTTTGCGGTGGTTCCGTCCGGCACATTCACGACCCCGCCGGCGATTCGTCGCCCGAGCAGGCTCTCCACCGCGCGAGCCATCCCAGCACTGGCTTTCCCCGCCCCGATCACCTGAATGCGATCGAAGTCGGCCATCCGGTACCGGCGCCGGCCTGCGATCAGCGTGCGTCCGTCGAATTTCAGATGCCGCAGAACCGCCGTATAGGGATCGGCCGCAGTGAGCGCCGCGCGGAAAATCTGCAGAGCGTGTTTACGCATTACTGGAAAATGGGGACAGCCAGCCGATTTCGGCGTGCCTCCTCGGACAGAGGAACAATCGTTCTTCGAAATCGGAGGCAGTCCCCATTTTCTAAAACAGAGGCAGCGCCAGGATCTTCGCCATGGTCGCGGCCGCGTCGTCGCTCTCTACCGCGATGCAATAGTCGGCGCGCTCGTAACCCGCCCGCCGTACCGCGAACAGTTCCCGCAACTTTTCCGGATCGCGCGCCAGCGGGCGATGCTCGTAACCAGCCAGCCTGCGTTCAACCATGGAGTACGGACAGTCCAGCCACACGCTCACGCCGTTGTTGGAGACGACCTCGAAGTTCTCCTGGCTCAAAAAAGCCCCGCCGCCCAGGGCGATCACGCAGGGCTTCCCGCGTTCGACCGAGCGGACTCGCTCCTGCAGCGCGGCCGTCTCGGCTCGCCGGAATTCGGCTTCCCCGCGAGTATCGAAAATCTGGCGGATGGACATGCCTTCCCGCTTCTCGATGTCCTCGTCGAGATCCGCGAAGGCCCAGCCGAGCTCGTCAGCCAGTGCGCGGCCGACAGTGGATTTGCCGCTCCCCATGAAGCCGACCAGAAAGATTCCCGGCGTCCGCTTGAGCTTTAGAATCATTCGATGAAATCAGAAACGCCATAATAGTAACATGCAGGACGGCTTGCTGCCGTTGTTTCCACTCCAGGTTGTGTTGCTTCCGGGATCGCCGCTCCCGCTGCATATTTTCGAGGACCGCTACAAGGAAATGATCGGCGAAGTCCTGCGCGACAAGCTCGAATTCGGCGTGGTCCTGGCTAGCGAAAAGGGCATCGTCAACACCGGATGCACCGCCACCATCGACCGCGTCTTGAAGGAATACCCCGATGGACGCCTGGACATCCTGGCTCGCGGGCGTCGCCGCTTTGAGGTTTTGCTGCTGAATGACGAGCGATCCTTCTTACGCGGAGCCGTCGAATTCTTCGACGATGACGAGCCCGATTCCTCCGCACCGGCGGGTCCGGATCTTTTGCAGCAATGTGATGGCGGGATTCGCCGAGTTCAAATTGCTCGACCCCAATGATCCCGGCACGGGCGATCCTCGCCTCAGCTTTCGCCTGGCGCAGGAAGTTCCCGACCTGGGATTCCGCCAGACCCTGCTGACCATGCGCAGCGAAGCCGAGCGCATGCGGCGCATCGCGGATTTCCTGCCCGGATTTCTGGCGCGCCGGAAAAGGGTGGAACATGTCAAGCACGTGGCCGGCAGCAATGGGCACGGGCCTCACAAACCCGAATGAGCGTACTCATCTTCGACGCGGACGACACGCTCTGGGAAAACAATATCTACTTCGAGCACGCCTTCGAAGATTTCGTCGAATTCCTCGCGCACTCCTCGCTGACCGCCCCGCAGGTCCGCGACGTGCTCAATGAAATCGAGCTGGTGAACTCCAAAATCCACGGCTATGGATCGCTCAATTTCGGCCGCAATCTCCAGCAGGCTTACCAGCACCTGGCCGAACGGGAAATCCGCCCCGACGACCTGGAGCACGTGATGTCGCTGGCCGAGCGGATTCTCCGCCAGCCCATCGAGCTGATCGAAGGCGTGGAAGAAACTCTCGCCGACCTAAGCCAGCGGCATAATCTCGCGCTGTTCACCAAAGGCCATCCCGACGAGCAGCGTATGAAGGTCGACCGCTCCGGCGTGGCCCGGCATTTCTCCTACACCGGCATCGTCAAGGAAAAAGACTCGGCGGCGTATTCACGCTTGATCGCGGAGAACGAGTTCCCCGCGGCGAAAACGTGGATGATCGGCAATTCGCCCAAGTCCGACATCAATCCGGCGCTCGAGGCCGGTTTAGGGGCCGTGCTGGTGCCGCACGCACGCACCTGGGTGCTGGAGCATCAGGAATTGCGCACTCCGCCGGGAGCGCGCTTCAAGCGCGTCGAGCGGTTCGTGGACCTGAAAAACCACTTCTAGGCAAGTATGATCGTCTGCTGCCGCGGTCTTCCCGGCGACCGCGAAAATTCCAGCGCCATGGCCGGTTTTTCCGCTTCCACCACGATTCTCTCGCACGGTCCGAAGAAAGCCTCGGCTTCTCCCGCCGGCATGGCGGGCATGATCGCTCGCAGCACGCGGGGATCCCAGAAGCGGAACGTCATGGCAGCTCCGGAAGACGTTTGCAGGCTCACGAAGCTGGTGAAGTGCGCCCGCACGATCTCCAGGCCGGCCCGCGACGTTCCATAGAATCCCCAGCCGCGGCCCCAGCCGTCCTTGATCAGCACGTGCACCAGACGGGAATCGGCCGGCAGCGCAACCACGAACGCGGCGGCGCTCTTCGACGAATCTTCGGGCGACTGCAAGGGCGTGTAGGGTTCGCCGGCGGCGTCCAGAAACGCCGGGATGCGCGAATCGCGCGCCGCGTCCACCACCGCGAACACTTCCTCACCGGGGCCGTAGAGCGCGGTCAACAAGGCCGTTTCGGCGGGCGAATATCCGCCAGCCTGCGGCGCGGGCTCGGGCATGACTTTGGTCGCGACCGCCAGGGGCGTCGGTGCGGTCACCGACCTGAGCGTCCCGACCCCGGTAATCGACGGCAGCAGGTCGACGTGGATCACAAACGTGGATCCGCCCGCCACCACCGAATCGCCGTCCTGAACCACTTGTTCCGTAACCCGCGACCCGTTTACGAACGTTCCGTTGCTCGAACCGAGATCGCGGACGCGGCACTGCGTTCCATCGCATTCCACCGCGAAGTGCAAGCCGGAAAGGTACCCGTCTTCGATGATCGGGTAGTCCGACTTGCCGGTTCGCCCGATCCGCACGATGCTGCCGCCGCGCACCTCAATACGCCGTCCTAAAACCGGTCCAGAAACCGCCTCCAGGATGACCACCATGATTTGTTATACCGTGAACGGTTATACCTTATCTCGCCACATCAGTTCCGCATCGGACCGCCGCACATAGTTTGCGTCGATTTCGGCGGGATCTTGCCCCAAACCTGCTTCCAGGCGTCCCGCGGCGATCCTGGCAATGGCTCCTGCGAGCCGCTTCGGGGCGTCGCGGATGACCTCCGCGTCCGCGGGCAGCGTACTCAAAAAATCTTCCAGTTTCATGACCACCTCGGGAGCCACCAGCCGCAGGCCGGCATCGTAAACCGCGCCGAATATATCTCCGCGCCGGGCATCGATCACCGGGGCCCGCAGCGCGCGCGTGCCGAAGGACGCGATGGCTTGCAGGTTCGAAACCGCGACGACTTTGCGGCCCGTCGCCTCGGCCAAGCCTTTCGCAGCGGTTAGTCCGACGCGAACTCCGGTGAACGATCCTGGCCCCGCCGCGGCGGCGAAACCTTCGATGTCCCGGATCGTCAGCTTGTGCCTCGCCAGCAGCGCTTCGATCTCGGGGAACATGACGTGCGCAAAGCCGTCTGGCGAATCCATCGCCACTTCCTCCAGCACGCGATCGCCTTCCGCCCCCGTCATATACAATGCGAGGCTGCCGAAGTCGCTGGTGGTATCGATCGCCAGTAAAAATCGTCCGCTCACGGTCCCAGCCGATACACTTTGTCGATCACGTACGCCTTGCCGTTCGCGTTCAGGATCGACGCGCGCAGGCTCAGCGTCCCGGGCAGCTTGTGAACGATCTCCTTGGGTATATGCAGCGTCCCCTCACTGCCCGTTCCCGCGACCCGGAAGCCTTCGCCGTCCAGCACCACTTCCGCCGTCCATTCGATCAGCAGATCCCGGGTGGCGCGCGTTGGACGCACAATCTTTAACGCATAACGCGGCGCGATCGCCATCGAAACATCACCGTCCGGCGACAGCACTTCGAACGGCATCTTCTGTGGATTCGTCTCCACCTCCTGCAGCCGAATCGGGATCTCGCGGGAGTCGAACTTGTAGGACCTCAACATTCCTTCCTTGCGGCCTTCGCGCGATACGTGCAGGATCCAGTCGTGCGATTTGTCGGGAGGCTCGCCCGTGAAATGCTTGCCTTTGTAATTCTTCGCCTTAATCTTTTCTCCCGTGGCAGGGTTGATCCAGTTCACGTCGTAGCCGTGATCCTCCACGGTCAACTCCACCGGCCCGGGCTTCTCGACATAGACGATGTACTCGACATCCTCGAGCGCCACCGCTCGCCCTCCGTCCACGTCGAAATACGGTTCCAGCTCCCAGTAGCGATTCCCCGACATGAAGTCGAACCAGACCGTCATATATTTGCCCGAGCCCGAGGCCGGATACTGCCCGTTCATCGTCGCGTTCCACAAATCGCGTTCCGACTGGATTCCGGTGTTCACCTGCGGCATCGCATAAAACTGGTGCTCCACGGCGCCTACGTTTGGATCGGCGGTCCCATAGCTCAGGAAGCTCATCCACTGATCTCCGGCCTTTTCACCTAAGAGCGGAGCAGAGGTCGCCTCAGCCATGGATGTGCGCGGGTGATTATAAGGATCCAGCTTGGCCAGCAGCGCTCCGGCATCTTTCAGGATCGCTTTCCCGTTGGGGATTTTCTCGAAGGCCGGCGCGCCCATCCAGGTAATATTCAGACGCCGAGAATCGCGCCGCGATGTCGGTCATGTATCGCTCGCGCTCCACGCGCTCGGCGGGAATGCCGCCCAGCACCACATCGGCGACGATGCCCCGCCCATTGATCGCCTTGATTCGTTCGGCCGCTTCAATGAGATCGGCGTCCTGGGCGATCGTAACCCGCAGGTGCGTGAACTTTTCCGCGAGCCTTTGTGTAACAGCGTTGTCGAAGTCGCTGCGTGGAAGTTTGAGGAAATCGTCGATCGCCGTCGCCATCCACAGGTGCTGTTTGTTGGTGCCTTCGTTGGCGAAGTGATGCACGTTCGCCACTTTGACGAAACCGGGCGAGTCCGATGCGGTCGCCGTGGCCTGGCCCAACTGGCCGTCCAGACGCTTCAGGTTGCTGGTCAGCTTGTAATCCCACTCGCCAGGCTCGGTGGGCGCGAATCGCAAGACATATCTACGATCGCCGTCTTTGAAAGACTGAATCAGCAGCGTCCGTTTGGCCGACCGGAATTCGCCATGCAACTGGACGCCGGCAGGGTTTTCCCCGGCTTGAAGGTCGAACGCCAGATCGCAGGAGCTCCACGCCGGGACGGTGCAGGTCGGCATCTGCGCCCAGGCGGGCACCGTGACAAATACCCCCACGACCATCACCCACCGCAGACCGCCCATTCTATTCCCCACTATATCGCGCTACAATTTGCTTCATGAAAACAGCCACCCTCGCCCTGTTGTGCGCGGCCGGGACGCTCGCATTCGGCCAGAGCGTTCCCGAAATCCCGTTCGACTCCAATCCCGACTTTTTCAAATTGCCCGACGATCTGCACTTCGGCGAGACCGCCGGCGTCGCGGTGAATTCCCAGGGTCAGGTGTACGTGTTCTCGCGCGGCAACACCACCGGTCCCGCGTATGGAGCCACCGCCTCCCAGGTTCTTCAATTCGATAAGAACGGCAAGTTCATGCGCGAAATCGGCAAGAATCTGTACGCCTGGTCCTTCGCGCACACCGTGCGTGTCGACCGCCAGGATAACCTCTGGGCCGTCGACAAAGGCTCCGACATGATCATCAAGTTCAACCCTCAGGGACGCGTCATGATGGTGTTCGGCCGCAAGTCCGAAGCCTCCGACGAAAACGCGCATGCCCCTGGAGCATCCGAATCCGCCGCGCCCTGCGCAGGACGGCCGGTTCCGCCAGCCCACCGACGTCACCTGGGATCCGGAGGGCAACATCTTCATCAGCGACGGCTACATCAATTCCCGCGTCGCCAAGCTCGATAAGAATGGCGACTGGATCAAGTCCTGGGGCGGTCCCGTCATGAACCGCGCCATGCCTGCTCCGGGCGAATTCAACACGCCTCACAGCATCGCCGCCGACGCGCAGGGCAACATCTATATCGCCGACCGCGGCAACCGGCGCATCCAGTTGTACGATAAGGACGGCAATTTCAAGAAGATCATCACCATCGATGTTCCGGTCGCGCCTAACGCCAAATCCTGGTTTAGCAACGCAGGAACACCTCAAGAAGTGGGAACCGCCGGCGCGCCCTGGGCTATCTGCATCACCCCCGGACCGGGCACTCAGTACCTCTATAGCGCCGACGCCTACCCCGGCCGCGTGTACAAACTGTCGCTCGACGGCAAGGTGCTCGGATGGCTCGGCCGCTCGGGCCGCCAACCCAAAGAGTTCGGCTGGATCCACGAAATGGCCTGCCCCTCGGAAAACGAGCTGTACGTCGCCGAGATCCTGAACTGGCGCGTCCAGAAACTCACGCTTAAACCGGGTAAGTAAAACTGTCGTTATGAAACTCGCGGTCCTATCCTGCGCCTTCGCGTCGCCTTAGGGGCCGCCGCGCAGGATACCGCGACCGTCGAAGGTGTGGTGGTGAACAAGGTCAGCGGTGCAGGGATCGCCGACGCTACGGTCCGGTTCTCCGCCTCCAGGGCCAATCGCTACGAAACCCGCACCGACGAGACCGGTGCCTTTCGCATCGCGGGAGTCAAACCCGGCGACTTTGATGCCGCAGTTGAGAAGAGCGGATATTTTCCTGTTGACGCCGCGGCCTTCCTCGTTATTCCAGGCGACCGGCCTAAATACCACGTCGACCCGGCCGGGGTTCCCCTGCGGCTGCGCCTGGAGTTAAATCCGCCAGCCGTGCTCCGCGGGCGCGTAATCGGCGCGGATGGAAATCCGGCGCGAGCTTCGGTCGACCTGGGTAAGGGCAGAACCGTCAACACCGACGCGGAAGGCTCCTTCACGTTCGACAAACTCTCGCCCGGCCCGTACACGCTGCTGGCCAGGCCGAAAACAATCGAACATGCCGCGGCTCACGAAGGAACCCGCACCGAAGTGGTTCCTACGTACTATCCTTCAGCCGTCGAGCCGGCTCAGGCCCAATCGATCGTGGTCCGTGCCGGCGCGGAGCTGACCGGCTATGAGATTCGTTTACAGTCCGTGCCCGTCTATCGCGTTCGCGGCGTGGTGCTGAATCCTGACGGCAAGCCCGCCGCGAAGGCAGTCGTCAACCTCCAACCCCGTATTCCCGGGGAAGGTCCTGACCGGCCTTTCCTCATTCCGGGAGGACCGAGGGCGTCCTTTTCCATCCGGACTAGCGATGTGGAATTGCTCGAACCGGAAGAGTCATTTGTGACGGGTGACGATGGATTGTTCGAATTTCCTTCCGTGCCGGCTGGCGACTGGACCGTACAGGCGGAAGGAGCTCCGGCGGAAGATCAGATCCAGCACCGCGGCGTTCTAAGCGTTGGCGGCGTTACCTTCAGTCTGGGACATGGGGATCCGGACGATCTTAAGATCGAGCTGGCAATACCCTTCAGCCTCTCCGGAATCGTCGTCCTGAGCGATGGCTCTGCGCCCGCGCGCGACCTGGCGCTGGGCGTCAGCCTGTATTCGGAAACGGGCCGCGCCGGCACCGGGGGCATCACCGATGCGAGCGGCGTGCTTCGACTGGACGTTGTTCCAGGAGCCAACCGAATCCTGGCCGACGTGCTGATGGGGAACTACTACGCCGACTCGATTCTGCTTGGCTCGACGAATATCACGACTCAACGAGTGGCGCTGACACCCGCTTCTCCGCCGGTCAAAATCATCCTGAAGGCCGCCGGCTCCGTTCACGGAACCATTGAGGACCCCGTACCCGCAACCGTCGTGTTGTTTCCGCAAAGCTTTGCCGGCATCGGCTACTACGCCCAAAGCGATGCCGGCCGAAACTTCGGTCTTGCGGGTATCCCGCCCGGCGAGTATTACGCAATCGCGGTAGATCATTTCGATCCACGGACCATGGCAGGGGCAGTCCGCCTAAGGAGCCTGATGCCTCTGGCGACCAGCGTCAAGGTGCAGTCGGCGTCTTCCGCGAACGTCGAATTAAAGGTCAATCGAGTTCCGGATTAAGAGCATCTTATGAGCGCTCGCGTCACGCTGAAGCCGGTCAAGTAGCGCTCACTGTATCCGGTGAGAGACGCACAGAAGCCGGTGGACGACAACGCTTCGGCACAGACCCCGGCGCGGCTGTGCGCAGAGTCTGCGGCGCGCGTAAGGAACGATTGAACCCACGGTCATAGACAGCTAGGGTAACCCTGATCCTAAGGAGGGACTCCTTCGGTGGCGATCCTCCTCCATCCCGACTGGCCCTGCACATGCAAATCGCGAAGGGTACTCGATTTCCAGTTCGGAGGATCAGGATCAAATGTTCAACAGAGAATTTTCTCGCCCAACGCTGCTTTTTTGCGTAAGCGCCTTTCTGTGCGCCTCAGTCGCTTCAGCCCAGACGTGCCAATCCGCGGTCAATGGGCCTTACTTATACTCGGCCATCGGAAATGGCGTTCCTGGCGGGTCGGCCCCGGACGGCGCTGCCCCTTTTAGCAACACCGGCGTGGGCCAACTGGTGGCCGGCGCGACGAATTCCATGCCCTTCACATCGGCTGGAACCCTCTACTTCGACGGCGCGGGCGGTATCCGCGCCACCAACACAGCGCAGCTGGGTTCGGCGACGACAGCGGTCGGAGCCTATGCGTTGAATACCGATTGCACCATTACGGTGATGCTGACGGACGCGTTCGGGACCAACCAGACCGTCGCGACCCTGCAAGGAGTCGTGCTTGGCAATGGATCGGAAATCGATCTCGGCATGTTGCAGACCAGCGCGACGGATTCCTCCAGCACTGCGCTAGCAGTGAATCAGTCGAGTCTGCTGATCAGGCTGCTTCGCCCGCTGGCGACTTATTGCAACGTAAGCAACCTGGATGGTGCCTATGTTCTGATTGCGCCGGGCACAAGAACGACAACCGTCGACGGGATCGGGATCGCCCCCGTGCAGTCCGTAGCCCCGTTCTTCATGTTCGGCACGGCCCAATTCGATGGCAATGGAGGCATAGTTTCGCCGCATGGCCCGAACTCTTCCATGAGTTCGCTGCAGTTCGGTGGATCTTACACGATCGCCACCGATTGCACCGGGACCATCACGCTGACCGCCCCCAGTTCGAGCACGGGCAGCACCGGCTTCAGCACCACTGGCCCCACACTATTGCTGAATTTTGTCCTCACCCAGAGCGATTCGTCAACCGGCGCCAGGCCCGAAATTCATTTCAGCTCCTCCACCGGGACACAAACTCTCTTCGGGGATGGCCGGGCGCAATAGCGCCACGCGTTCGGCAGGGCCAGACCTCCCTCGCTAACAGGCATCCAGCCGGTCTAAGCTAAGCCGGCTTAAGCCAAGACGGTTTAAGCTAAGAATAAGAAAAGGCTGGTTGCATGAAACTCGCTGTCTTCTGCGCCGTTCTAGCCGCGTTAGCCCCTGGGGCCGCGGCGCAGGAGACTGCCACCGTCGAGGGCGTGGTGGTGAATAAAGTCACCGGCGCGGGAATCCCTGACGTCATCCTGTGGTTCTGGAGCAGCGGCACCAACAGCTATAAGGCCGTCACGAACGATGCCGGCGTCTTCCAAGTCTCGGGGCTAACCCCGGGCGACTATAGTTCTTCCGTCCAGAAGAGCGGATACACCCTTCCCGGCTTCAATGAGCTGGATCCGCTGCTCCAGGACCCTCCCAAACGCCACATCGTCCCCAGTGCCGAACCGGTTCGCTTCCGATTCGAGCTCATTCCGCCCGCAGCGCTGCGCGGCCGCGTCATCGGCACGGACGGAAACCCGGCGCGAGCGGACGTGGAGCTTGCCCCGGGACGGCGTGTCAGCACCAACGCGGACGGTTCCTACGCGTTCGAAAATCTCACGCCCGGAGCCTATATGCTCCTGGCCCGTCCCAGGCTAACCGAACACGCACCCGTAAAGGATGGAATCCGCACCGAAGTGGTCCCCACATATTACCCTTCCGCTCTCGACCGCTCTCTCGCGGAATCGATCTCCATTCGTCCAGGCGCCGAGCTGGACGGGTACGAAATCCGCTTGCAATCGGCCGAGGTCCATCGCGTTCGGGGCATCGTGCTGGACCCCGATGGCAAACCGGCCGCCAAAGCCAGTGTCGAGCTCCATGCAAAACTTGTTGCCAGCCAGGGTATGACGATTCGCGGATCCGCCGGCAAGGGGCTGGCTTATTCCTTCCGTACAGGCCCCGCAGGAGGGCAGGCTGACGAACAGCCAGTCATAACGGGGGCAGATGGACTCTTCGAATTCCCTTCGGTCCGGATGGGCGAGTGGACAGCGGAAGCGCACTCCGACTGGATTCGCGACGAGATCCAACATCGAAATTTCCTCAGATTCGGCAGCGCCGCTTTCCGGGTGGAGCACCAGGACCCGGACGAACTGAGGATCCAATTCGTGACACCCGCCAGCCTCTCCGTCCCTGTATCGGTCGTCCTGAGCGACGGTTCTCTTCCCGCTCCTGGGGTTTCTGTGTCTGTGACCGTAATGTCGGATACCGCCTCCGCGAATGATGAAGGCCCCGATCGACCCGGATGGCGTATTGCGATTCGGTGAGATGGTGCTTCCCGGAACCAGCCGGATCCAAGCCGACGTCGAGGCTGGAAACTACTATGTTGATTCGCTATTACTAGGATCCACCGACATCACGGGGCAAAGCGTCGAGCTGACACCCGCATCCCCGCCCTTGAAAATCATCCTTAAACCGGCGGGCACCGTTCGGGGGACCCTCGAAGAAGGGGATACCGCCACGGTCGTTTTGTTCCCGCCCAATTTCACGGGCACAGGCTACTCGGTTCAAGGCGCCAGTAAGGCCTTCGAGCTGACCGGGGTTCCCCCAGGCGAGTACAGTGCGATCGCGCTGGACCGGTTCGATCCATCGATCATAATGGACGCTTCGCGTCTGCGCGGCCTGCTGCCCCAAACAACCAGCGTGAAGGCGGAGCCGGGCTCCGTCAGTTCCTTACAGTTGAGGGTGAATCACCTGCCGGATTAAAATGGTTACCCACATTCAGGTTTAGACTACACCGGCCGAATTTCGGAACAGCATTTTGCATACAAAAATGCGCGAAAATTAAGCCGTTTTCACGCATTATTACCATCTCCATGGTATTGCACCCCGCGGCGAACATGGAGTACACTACGAGCGGTTGTCGACACATCGACTACAAGGGGCGTTTTCGTAGTTCTTTTAAGGGGTCACACATGAAATTTTTCTGTCTGGTACTTTGCCTTTTTTTATGTGCGTCTGCGATCTTCGGGCAGGGCGCTACCGGCACCATCACTGGAACAATAGCCGATCCTAGCGGCGCCGTGGTAGGCAACGCTGCGATCGAGGTCAAAAATGCCGCCACCGGCGCGGTCTTCAACACCGTATCCACCGCCACCGGCAACTACACCGTGTCCAACCTGCCGGTCGGCACCTACGATCTGACCGCCACCGTCACGGGTTTCAAAACCTACAAGCGGCCGGGCCTGGATCTGGCGGCCGCGCAAATCATGCGTATCGACATTCCCCTCGAGGTCGGCTCGCAAACGGAGTCGGTTACGGTCACGGCCGAGGCTTCCCTGCTGAAGACCGAAGCCGGCGATTTGACCCACAACGTCACCGTGAGCACCTTGACCGATCTCCCCCTGCTGGGAATCGGGACTGCCAACTCGGGTACCAGCGGCGTCCGCAATCCATACAACTCCCTGCAGACACTTCCGGGCGTCAGCTCGTATAACAGCAGCGGAACATTCACACTCAACGGCCTGGGCGGCGGCACTTCCTTCATTCCGGCTCTCACCGAGACCATGCGTGTGGAAGGCCAGGATGCGACCTCCCGCATCTTCGGGAATTACGATTACACGCAGATGGGCCAGCCCAGCGTGGACTCGATTCAGGAAATTGCATACCAGACCAGCAACTACGCCGCTGAATTCGGCCAGGCGGGCGTCGCGGTCATCAACATGACCATGAAATCGGGCTCCAACCAGTATCACGGCAGCGGCTACGACTATTTCGTAAATGAAGATCTGAACGCCGGCAATCCGTTCAGCCACACCGCGGATGGCGAGCCCGGAAAGTTCCGGCCGCGCAACCGCCGCAACGATTTCGGCGGGACCCTGGGCGGCCCGATCTATATCCCCAAGGTTTATAACGGTCACGACAAGACGTTCTTCTTCTGGAACTACGAACAGTTCCTGGAGAGCACCGGGTACAGCTTTACCGACACCGTACCCGCAGCCGCCTACTTGAACGGCGATTTTTCCGCGATTTCACCGAACGGAAATTGCAGCCTCTGCGCCGCGAACGGAATTCAGACCACCGCGTTGCCCGCAGTGGACGCTCTGGGCAGGCCGATGTACGCCAATGAAATCTACGACCCGCGTACCCGCGGAGTCACGACCGGCGGGCTTGGATTTGCCGATCCTTTCCCGGGTAACATCATTCCGCTCGACCGTTTCGATCCCACCTCCAAGAAGATCATAGCCCTGCTGCCTCAGGCTCAGAACGCCAATCTCGCCGGTAACTATACCGGAAGGATCCAAGGGAGCCGCTACTCGGCGATTCCTTCGATCAAGATCGACCACAACATTTCTTCCAAGGACCATCTGTCCTTCTTCTGGTCCCGGATCAATACCGAGAGCCAGATCTCTTCTCCTCTGGGTGGCGCGGACGGTCTACCCGCCGATATCGGCGGGTATCGAGGCACGTTCATCCCCACCTACACCACGCGGCTCAACTATGACCGCACAGTGACTCCGACCATCCTGCTGCACTTGGGCATGGGATACTATCACACCAGCTTCAACGACCATGCGCCCAATCTGAATTTCGATCCGGCGTCGCTCGGGCTCAGCGGCTTCCTGATCCATCGCCAGTTCCCGCTCATCAACGGGATGTGCACCCCGCCTCCGGGGTTCGGCGCGACCGGCTGTAACGGTCTCGGTGGCATGCAGAATCTCGGCGAAGCCATCCAATCGCAGAACTACGAAGAAAAGCCCACTTTCAACGCCAACCTGACGTGGATCCGGGGCAATCACACCTACAAGATTGGCGGCGAGATGTATCTCGAGCAGCCCTACACCGGTGCGTTTTCCACGGTTACGCTGTCGACGGGTCTCAATGCGACTTCGCAGCCCTTTACCCCTACCGGCAGTCTCAACGGCTTTACCCAAGGGTTCGGCTTCGCGAGTTTCCTCCTCGGCAACTATAATTCCACGCTGCAGACGCCGCAGATCAATTACCGTCTCGGTAACCAGCAGTGGGGAATATTCCTTCAAGATACCTGGAAGATCACCCGCAAGCTCACGCTCGATTACGGCATCCGGTGGGATTATGCCACTCCCTATCACGAACAGTACGGTCGCGTAGGACAATTCGATCCGAACGCTCCTAATGCCAATGCCGGCGGGCACCCAGGCGCGACCATTTACGCCAACACCTGCAAGTGCAACTTCGATCAGCCCACATATCCGTATGCGATCGGACCCCGGCTCGGCCTGGCTTATCAGATCAACCCCAAGACCGTCCTTCGCGCCGGCTGGGGAGTCAACTACCAGTTCGTCGGCGCCCTCGCCGGTAACAGCAACGGCATCGGAACCAACGGCACCTTTCCTCTCGCGGGCATCAACCCGTATGTCAATATCCAGACTCCGGGCTCCATCGTGGGGCCGGTCTGGCCCGTTACCGACCCGAACCGCTTCCCGGTGAAGGGCACCATAGGCGGCTTCCCCGCCGGTTTCATGCCGGATGCGAACCAGAACCGCCCGCCGCGTATCAACCAGTGGAGCGTCGGCATCCAACGGGAAGTTACCAGGGATTTGGTAGTGGAAGCGTCCTACGTCGCCAATCGCGCTGTCTGGCTCAACGGCCCCTATGGATTCCTGAATCAAGTTTCGGCCTCTACATACGCGAACTATGGCTTGTATCCCTATCCGGGAACCGGTCCGGCGGGAACCAACAACCTCGCAGATCGCAACCTGCTGCTTCAACCGCCGACCAGCGCCGCCGTCGTATCCAGACTGGGGAACGTACTGCCTTACCCCGGTTTCCCCGGCAGCACCCTGGCGAGCGCCCTGATACCCGTTCCCGCAGTTCGGGGCAGTTGGCTTCACGCCGGCCCTGGGACCCACGGGATCGGCCACTGGCGACACCAAGTACGACTCGCTGCAAATTACCGCCACCAAGCGCTTCTCGCATGGCTTCCAGGCGGGCGCCGCTTACACCTGGGCCAAGGGCTTCGCTACTCCCGCGACCCCGCAGGACTTCTTTAATCCCAGCGCCAGCCAGTGGCAGCTCCAGCAGATTCCGCCGCAGGCTCTCACCTTCAACTTCACCTACACCGTACAGAAGTTTGGCTTCCTGCCCAAGTATGCGAACCTCGTCACGAAGGATTGGGAAATTGGTTTCTTCGCGATTTACCAAAGCGGCATCTTCCTGACGCCGCCCACCGGCACCAATCCGAACTTCCTGACCAGCGAGGATGTCCGAACAGGCCAACCTCTGTACCTGCATGACATCAACAATATCCACAGCTACAGTCCCTTAACGGATGTTGTGCTGAATCCGGCCGCCTGGAAGCAGGTGGATGCGAATGTCACCGGACCCGCCGCCAGTACGCTTTACACCGATTTCCGCGGACCCCGCCAGCCCCGGGAGAACGCGAACCTCGGCCGCCACTTCCGGATCAAAGAGCGTTACGACTTCTACATCCGCGGCGAATTCGTCAACATTTTCAACCGCACGATTTTGCCGAACCCGGTTACGACCAACCCGCAGATCGCTCCCACCAAGGGTGCGGGCAACGGAACAATATTGACCGGAGGATTCGGAGTCATCAACGCCTACCTGGCGCCGGGCACGGCTCCGGGCCCCACCGCTCCCCTTACGCCCCTCACCGGACGTTCGGGAACTGTGATCGCGCGATTCCAGTTCTAACGCAGTTCTGACTAAGCTAAGCTGGATTAGAGGACAAGCCCGCCGCCTTTACTGGCCGGCGGGTTTTCCTTTTTTAGGAACGTTGTGTGGTTAAGGAACGTTGTGCGGCTCGCTTCCATCCCGATCACTCTCGCCGCCGCCGTGAGCCTGCTCGCGGCTACCCACGCGTTCACCCCCTACGCGAGCGTCAAATCCATTTTGGATGCCCAGCGCGATCGCCTGCCCGCCGACCTTCAGAACCCCGACGCCGTGAAATGGACCGCCTGGGCCCAGCGCCACGACCAGGCCATTCGCGCCCGCCTGCAACAGGGCGACCTCGATTCCATGGTGAATCTTCTGCTGCTCGGAACCTCCTTCACGAAGCAGCCGCGCATCAAGGTCGAGAACCTCACCGAGGCTTCTAAGTCCGGGACTCTGCGCGCTCGCGTCGACGATCTGGCCGCGGGTCTCCGTCACCCCGGCGACAATGAGCGACTCATTTTTCTGAGCGGCCTCCTGCGAACCAAGGGAATCGACCCCGGCGTCCCCGGCCAGACCGGCGTATTCCTCTACAACAACCTTCAGCGCGTGCTTCAAGAGAGGCGAACTATCGCCGAGCGCGCCGCGGAAGCTAAGCCCGAATCGCTCCTGGACCGGGCGTCGCTGTTCTCCGATCGCGGCGTGTCGCTCGACACCAGCATTCTGCCCGATTTCTCCATCGAGCAGACCTTGCGCGATCTCAAGCAGCGCGGCATGCTGCGCGAAGGCCAGGTGGCTCGCGTCGCCGTGATCGGACCGGGCCTCGACTTCATCGATAAGAACGATGAATCCGGCTACGACTACTATCCACAGCAGACCGTGCAGCCCTTTGCGCTATACGACTCGCTGCTGCGGCTGAAACTCGCGAGAACCAACGCCCTTTCCCTGTCGATTTTCGACATCAGCCAAAGAGTGCTCGATCATCTCCGGCGCGCCCGCGAACGCGCCCAGAAGAACACCGGCTACGTCATCCAGTTGCCGCGCGATGTCGCACGTCCGTGGCCTCCGGCGCTGATCGGCTACTGGCGCTCGCTCGGCGACCAGGTCGGAACCTCGGTCAAGCCCATCCGTCCGCCGGATATTTTTCAACCGTTGAACGGCGGTCGGGGCCTGGAAACCCGCGCGGTGCGCGTCCGCCCGGATGTTGTGCTCGCCTGTGAGCCGGTGGATCTCAATATCGTTCTCGAACGCGGCGATTTGCCCGCAGCCAATCGCTTCGACCTGATCGTGGGCACCAATATTTTCCTTTATTACGACCCGTTCGAGCAGATGCTGGCGCTCGAGAACGCCGGAGCCATGCTGAAGCCGGGAGGTCTCCTGCTGACGAATGACCGCCTGCCGGAGGTTCCCGGCGGTTCCATGCGCCTGGCCGGCGCCACCGACGTGCGCTACGACGATCATGACGCGAGCGCTCACGAAGCCGTCGGCTGGTACCAGAAGCGATAGGCCGCCTTGACTGCCGCGACCAGCTCAGGTATAGCTAGGTAAAGTTCATCGGGAGGTACCACGATGAGAAAAGTAATGGGAATCAAGCTTCTGCTGATCGCGGGGATCGGCTTACTCACGGCGGTCGCGCCCGTTTTTGCGCATCACGCCCTGGCGACGACGTACGACACTCGCCAGTCCATCGTCCTGACAGGCACCGTCATGAAGATCAACTGGGAGAATCCTCACGTCCATCTGTATCTGCAAGCCGACGACAAAACATCGCCCGCCTGGGAGTTCGAACTCGGCAGCCCGAATATGCAGATCCAGAACGGCTGGAAGCTCGACACTTTCCGGCGCGGCGACCATGTGGTGGTCACCGCTTATCCCGCCCGCAACGGCTCCAGGTTTGGATACGCCAGTAAAGTCGCTCTCAGCTCCCACTGAAACCGGCCGTCGCGTACACTAGGTACGTGAAAACCAGGATTCTGCTTGCGCCGTTATTGATATTGTTGGCGGCGGCATCCGCGGCATCCGCGCAATCGAAGCTGCATCTCAGAGTATTCACCTCGGGACCCAACGGATTCTCGGTCAATTCCACGCTGATCTACGGCGAGAAAGACGCGATTCTCATCGACACGCAGTTCGTCAGGAGCGAGGCCTATCGCGTCGCGGCCATGATCCTCGAGAGCAAGAAAAACCTCACCACGGTCTATATTACGCACGGCCATCCCGACCACTATTTCGGAATCGCGGTCCTGAAGCAGGCTTTCCCCAACGCGAAATTCGTCGCCCTTCCCGCGACCATCGCCGCCATCCGCGGCGGCTGGGAAGGACGCCTGAAATACTGGACCCCCGAATTCGGTTTCAATCTCCCCACCACCGGTCCGATCCTGCCCGACGAACTCCAGGGAAACGCGCTGAACCTCGAAGGCGAGGCGCTGCAAGTGGTCGGCGGCGTTACCGGCGATGGGCCGAATAATTCCTACGTATGGATCCCTTCGCTGCACGCCGTCATCGCCGGCGACATCGTATTCAGCGGTTCTCACTTCAATCCGCCCAAGATGCCTGACGAATGGCTGAAGACCCTGGATCAGATCGCCGACCTGAAACCGATCACGGTGATTCCCGGTCACGAGCGGGCAGGCGCGAGAAATGACGCCTCCACCATCGCGTTCATGAAGGTGTATATCAAGGACTACAACGATGCGCTCGATTCTTCCAAGACCGCCGCGGAGTTCCGGTCGAAAATGGTCAAGAAATATCCAAACTTCGCGCTGGAGCGCCTGATCGTGTCGGCGGCAGATGCGGCCTTTCCATCCAATAAGAAGTAGCCTCTTAGTCGTCCTTCGGGCGATCGCTGCCAGCTCTCAGGCCCCTGCGCCGAAACTTCCGCCCGGAACAGGTGTGTATCTCGGATGGGTCGGCGCCTATCCCGGCAATCGCCTTCAGGAAGGCGCGCGCCTCGCTAAACAATCGGGCTTTCAGACCATCCGGCTTCCTTTGGTCGCTAGCATCGATATCGATTTCGGGATCGGGAAGAGCCTGCCACGATCAACAGACGCTCGAATCTCTGGTCTCGCTTCCGGCCTACGCCCAGGTGCTTAAGGATCCGGCGTTCCGCACCATCTTCCTCACAATTTGGGGAGACTCCCATTCCTACGATGCCTGCGAAGCGCGCGATCCCCGCACCGATCAGCACCCGCACAAGCGCTATCTCGACAAGGGGTTTTATGCGATCGCCGCGAATCGCGATCGCACGCGCGATGAATATGCCGGCCTGACCTACCGCCTCTATCAAACCTATCGCGGAAGCGGCAAGGTCTTCGGCATTTCCAATTGGGAAGGCGATAACGAACTGTATTGCGATTCGGCCTACTACTTCGCCACCAACCCGGCCTTTCGATCGTCCTGCGAAGCCCGGCGCAAAACCGCCGATACCGTGAATGCATACCGGCAGTTTTTCGAGCTTCGCGAGCAAGGGATCAAGCTCGGCCGGGATCGCGCGCGGCGCGAAGGAATCAAGGGCGTCTCTGTCGTATCCGTCATTGAAGTGAGTGCGCTCCGTTTTCTGAAGGAAGCTCGCTTGCCCAGCATGTTGGAGGACGTTGTTCCCTCCGTTCCCCTGCCGGATTACGTTAGCTATTCCGCATGGGAAAGCATCGGCTCCACTCCCGAACAGCTCTTGAAGGATCTCGACGAATTGCAAACTCGATTCCAGGGACGCGCGATCGTGGGCGAGTTCGGCTTCGATCGCGGTTTGGACAAATCGGCTTCGGAGCACGCCGCCAATGCGATCAGAACCATGCAGCGCGCCCGCGTGAGCTACTCGATATGGTGGCAAATATTCGACCAGCCGCCTCTTGCCGGACTCAACGACAAGGGACTCTACGGTCTCTACGATGACCACGGGAAACTCACCGCGCCCGGCAAGGCATTCCTGAACCTACAACCGTCGCACTGACCACCGACGCCGCCACGCCCTCTCACGAAAAATGGGGACTGCCTACCGATTTCGAAGAACAACCCCGTCGCTGCCTCGCACCCGTCGCCGAAATCGGCTGGCTGTCCCCATTTTCTAACTGAAAGCGCCCGACCATCCAGATCAACAGCCGTTTGAGCCCATCCCGCCCGGCCCTAACCCCGCCCTCTCGGGAGCGATGTTGTGGGTTGCTCTCGGCTTTGCGTTCTCTTACAGTTCGCATTTCGCAGCGCCTCAATCGCGAGCATGACCAGCTACATTCGAACCGTCATGCCTCGCCGCCCCGATTCCGGTCAGATCGATCTCGCCGAAATTTTCCGCCGAGTGCAACAAGAAATGCTCGCCCAGCTATCCGTCGGTCGGCTTTTCGAACACGCCTCCACTGCCGGAGCCGCGACCGAGCACCATTGGCTCCAGCTTTTCGATCGCTATCTCCCCAAGCGTTACCGAGCCGCCCCCGCATTCGTCATCGACTCCACCGGCCATCGCTCCCGCCAGATCGACATCGCCATCTTCGACAATCTCTACACGCCGCCCCTGTTCCCTCATTCCGCTGGACTCCACCTGCCCGCCGAGAGCGTCTACGCCGTATTCGAGGTCAAGCCGACCTTCTCACGCCAATGGCTCCGCGACGCCGCCGAAAAAGCCGCATCGGTCCGATCGCTCCGCCGCACATCCGTTTCCGTGATAGGTCGCTCAGCCACGAGCCCGCCGCCAATTATCGCCGGCCTCCTCGCCACGAGCTCCGTCTGGACCGCCCCCACCTTCGCCGCCAACCTCCGTCGCGCCCGTCGCGACTTGGACATTGGCTGCTGCCTGGAACATGGCTCCTTCGAAGACAACCGCATCAGTTCCCCCGACGACAGCCTGGTCTTCTTCATCATTCGTCTTCTCGACCGCCTCCGCGCCATGGGCACCGCCCCTGCAATCGACTGGTCCCAATACGGAGAATGGGGACTGCCTACCGATTTCGAAGAATGATCCGTCCACCGTCACGCATCGGCCCCCGAAATCGGCTGGCTGTCCCCATTTTCTTGAGCGCACTCACCCGTGGATAATTCATTCGCGTTCATTTGCGTTTATTTGCGGCCATTACTTCGCGGCTGGCGTTATCACAAATATCTCGAGTCGGTCACCCTCGCCGGCTCCCACGCCAAAGGCACCGACCTCAAAGACAGCGACGTCGACATCTTCCTCCGCCTCTCGCACGTTACCCCTGGACCGCTCTCCGCCATGCAGACCTCGCTTGCCGATCACGTCCACGGCCGCGTTCGCAACGTCGCCGTGCGGATCCTGTTCGAAGGTCGATTCGTCGACCTCGTTCCCGCACGCGGTAACATTCTCTGGCAAGCGCGCTTCAACACCTGGCTCAAGACCGACATTGCCGAGCAGATCCGCTACGTCCGATCCAGCGGCCTCATCGACGAAATCCTGGCACTCAAGATCTGGCGCCGCCGCCACGCCCTCCGCTTCCCGTCGTTCCTGATGGAGCTCGCCACCATCCACGCCCTCTCACGAAAAGCCGGGGACGGCCCACCGATTTCGAAGAACCTGAAATCCTGTCTCCCTTGAAATCACCGAATCCTTCCCCGCCCTGCTTCACTTCCTGGCAACCGACTTCCCCACCACCCGCCTCCTCGACCCCGCCAACTCCAACAACGTCGTCTCCGACCTCCTCACCGAAGTCGAAAAACTCCGCATCGCCCGCAGGGCGCGTCTTAGTTTGTGTGGAAAATGGGGACTGCCTACCGATTTCGAAGAACGACCCCGTCGTTGACTCGTATCGGTCGCCGAAATCGGCTGGCTGTCCCCATTTTCTAACCGAAACCGCCCGACCATCCATAACGACAGCAGCCTGAGCCCATCCCGCCCGACCATCACCCCGCCTGCTCAGGAGCCCTCTTGTAGGTTGCTGTGGGACAGGCGATCTTCTTGTCCGCAAGCGGAGTCGCCTGTCAGTCCATTCCGAGCCGCGACAGTGATGGAGCGGTGTTGCTTTTTGTGGGGTCAGCCATTCATGGCTGCCGCCGCCTTTCTAGGCGGCGATCTGCCGGTACATGGCATCCGGCGCCAGATCGATCTCGCCCGGCCACGCCGCAGCTCCATGATCCACAAAGACCTGTCTGAAGAACGACGGTTCGCGAAGCGGCGCCAGGACACCCGTGAAATCTTCTGGAACGAACTGCACCCGCCCGCTCTTGCCGTCCGCGAAGCGCACAAACAGACGATAGTCCGCCTCGGGCTTCACTTCCACAACATCCCAGTACATCCCTGACCCCTCTCAATCCCAGGTCTAAACCGGAAACACACCTTCTTCAATCAACGTTTGCCGCACGGCGATGTACTCGGGATCATTGATCGCCAACACCTGAATCGTAGCCGCGCCGACCGCCGTCACACTTTCCAGTATCGGTCCAGCCCAGTGGAAATGGTCATCCCAGGCATCCTTCCGAGGATGAAACAGCCGCACCACCTCGCCGGTTGCCGGATTCACTCCCGCGACATTCGGACCTTTGTGAGTGTTGCAGTGGAAACACGACAGCGCGAGGTTGTCAGACACGGTCTGTCCTCCGTGCTGGCGCGCCACGATGTGATCGAACTGGAATGGCGACCGGTACAGAGCCTCTGGCATCCGGCAGTATTCGCAACACCGGGCGGCACGCTGCCGGACCTCGTCCGCCAGAGCCTTGTTCACGGATTAGGACGGCGAGCCCGCACGCCCGAGCGTCTTACGCGCCTTGGATTGGAGAAGGGCCAGGAGATGGCTCACGTGGCGGTAGTTCTCGACCTCCGCGGCCTCTTCCTGGCTCAGTTTGCCCTCTTGAGCCTTCGCAGCCAGTTCGTTCATCCGATCTCTGTCGGCTGGCCCGAAGTCGATATCGAGGAGATATCGCGCCGCCTCCGCAGGCAGATCTTCCGCCCGGCGGCGAGGAGCCGATCCAGAATCGCCGTCTCGGTGTTCGAAGCTGCTACCGGTGAACCCATCTCGCTTCAGTATACTGCCGCTTAGTAGCGTCAGAGCGTATCAGCCGTTACGTTTCGATTCAATAGCCGAGATCGAGCCGAGTTGTATGCCGTGTTCTCCTGCCCTTGAAATAAGTTCCTTGATTATCAAATCCCGCGCAACCTTCTGCTCAGTGACATCAGTGTGGGCATCTACCAGGCGCATTGCCATGGAGAACTTCTGCATTGCAGCCAGTTGTTGATAGTAATACAGAGAACGGTCCTGTGTTTTGGAGTATAGGAATAGGAAGAAGCACGAAATAACGTTAACAACCAATCCAGCAGCCGTGGACAGAGATGCCATGAATTTATCGGGCTGGATTACTCTGAAGTAGAAGACCCAGATTCCGGCAATGATCGTTCCTAGACCCAAAAGCATAGAGAAAATAGCCCAGCGAAAGCTCGAACGCGCCTGATTCTGATTAATGACGTAGTATTCGTTCAGTCTTTTTTGATCAAGGACGAGAGCATCCTCGGGCGTGGGCGAGGCCTCGAACTTCGCCTCGGCGTTTTCGCGTTCCTTAGAAGCTTGCTGCGTTGGGAACACCAAAACGAAGTCAGGCCCAGAAACCGTTGCAATCCAAAGGAGCCACGGCACCACGAAGAAGAGAACGGCAAACATGCTATTTGCCGGGACATATGGGATTCCATAACCGATAAACTTCATCACGCTCACGGTCCCAATGCCAACACCTAGGACGGCAGTTGTGATTCTGGCCCAGGTGTTTCGTCGCAAGAATTCAACGATACCGAACGTCGCCACTGACCACTGTGCACCCGTCATCGTCACCGTAAATCGTGCAGTTGGAGTTTCGCTCATCCGCAGGCTCCTGTCGCTCCCAGCAGAGTGACTAAACAATTGTCCTATGAACGTCTCATCGCGTGAAGCTAGCTAATTGAACCGGTCAATATTCGGCCCACAGCTATTCTTTTTTGAGGGAGGTTATCCCCTCTACGTCAAAACAAAAACGGCGCGGTGACACCTTTGTGCGTTGATCCGGCGGTATCTCCATCAAACGAACTCCCGCTGGCAGATGCAGACTGATCAACATTGCGAGAATATCCGCGATGGTGCGCCAAACTGTATCGAAGATGTTTTCCGCATGGGCTCTTTCGTAGTGGTGGGTGTAAACTTTCGGGTCAGTATCGTCTTTGTGCTCAAGGTAGTTGCGGAAAGCACCAAGCTCGTTCTGCCATTCGGTACGTACTCTTCGCAAATCGGGCCCAGCCGCCGCAGCCATTTCCGGCCGAGTCTTGGCCCACGTCGCGAGTCCGGCCTCGAACTGGGTGTCCCTTTGACAGAGAAAGCCGAACTCCGGCTCCATCATATTCGCGGCCTTCTGCATAAGATCCTTGTAGGCGTGCCAGAGAGAGCGAGTAAAGTCCTCATAGAGCTGTTTTCGGTTTAGTTCAGGTTCCTGACCGGTCAGCGCTCTAATCTTCTTGAGGTGCTCGAAGGCCGGCATAAGCCCTTCCATCGAAATAATGAGTATTGCCTCTTTAAGCTTCTCCCTCTCGTCCCCGTAGATCATCGACGCATCGACAAGTTCGCACATCTCACTCATGAGTTGGATCACGAACTCCTCATTACCGCCTATGTGGGCAAAGAGCGTGGGCTTCCAGGTGTTCGGCGGCCCGCCGTTGTTGCGGATTGAATGCATTGTCATAGTGAGGTCCTCAATTGCTTCGGCCAGTTATTATCAAGCATCTCAGCGATACCTGGCAAAAGCAAAAAGCCCCGATCTTTCGATCGGGGCTTTTCTTATTAATTGGGCAACGTCCTACTCTCCCACACACTTGGCGCGTGCAGTACCATCGGGGCTGAAGGGCTTAACTTCCGTGTTCGGGATGGGAACGGGTGGGACCCCCTCGCTACAATCACCCAAAAGTGATGTAGAGATCAGGAGCCTCTAAAAGACTCCTGACACTCTTTTGAATATTGACGGGCAAGCCACAATTGCCTACTTCTTTGTTACTCGCGCAAACTTGACCTACTCTGAATTTACAGTAAATTATATGGTCAAGCCGAACGGGCTATTAGTAACGGTTAGCTTCATAGATTACTCCACTTCCACTCCCGTCCTATCGACGTGGTCGTCTACCACGGCCCTTGTTACCTTTCGGTTGGGAAAACTCATCTCGGGGAAGGTTTCACGCTTATATGCATTCAGCGTTTATCCCGACCAGACTTCGCTACCCAGCTCTGCCACTGGCGTGACAACTGGATCACAAGAGGTCTGTTCATCCCGGTCCTCTCGTACTAAGGACAACCCCCCTCAATTTTCCTGCGCCCACCACAGATAGGGACCGAACTGTCTCGCGACGTTCTGAACCCAGTTCACGTACCGCTTTAATAGGCGAACAGCCTAACCCTTGGGAGCTTCTACACCCCCAGGATGCGATGAACCGACATCGAGGTGCCAAACCGGAGCGTCGATGTGAACTCTTGACTCCGATCAGCCTGTTATCCCCGGCGTACCTTTTATCCGTTGAGCGATGGCCCTTCCATACAGAACCACCGGATCACTATGTCCTACTTTCGTACCTGCTTGACTCGTTGGTCTCGCAGTCAACCTGGTTTATGCCATTGTACTCAAAGGAGGATTTCCAAACCTCCTGAACCAAGCTTCGAACGCCTCCGTTACAGTTTAGGAGGCGACCGCCCCAGTCAAACTACCCGCCTACCAATGTCCTTCGCCCGGATTACGGGCGTAAGTTAGAATCACAGAATGCTCAGGGTGGTATCTCACCGGTGGCTCCTCCGAAACCGAAATTCCGGACTCAAAGCCTCCCACCTATGCTGCGCAGAGCACCCCATAATTCATTGATAGGGTATAGTAAAGGTGCACGGGGTCTTTCCGTCTTGTGGCGGGCATCCGGCGTCTTCACCGGAACCACAAATTCGCCGGGCGGCCTGTTAAGACAGTCATCAGATCGTTACGCCATTCGTGCAGGTCGGAACTTACCCGACAAGGAATTTCGCTACCTTAGGACCGTTATAGTTACGGCCGCCGTTCACCGGGGCTTCAGTTCACAGCTTCGCCTTGCGGCTAACCGCTCCCTTTAACCTTCCGGCACCGGGCAGGCGTCAGCCCCTATACGTCGTTTTCGACTTTGCAGAGACCTGTGTTTTTGTTAAACAGTCGCCTGATGCGCTTCACTGCGGCCCCTCTTGCGAGGGCACTCCTTATCCCGAAGTTACGGAGTCAATTTGCCTAGTTCCTGAACAGACCATCACCCGAGCGCCTGAGAATACTCATCTCGTCCACCTGTGTCGGTTTGTGGTACGGATACTTCAACTCTCCTTAGCGGATTTTCCTGGCATACGGCCGGGCGGATTTCCCCTTCCCAACCTCACTTCGTCCCTCCATTAAGCCATTGCGCAGAGGGATTTACGTGATGCGTCCCCGCATCGGTCTTGATCGAATTAAAGTAGTCACGGAATGTTAACCGTGTGTCCATCGGCTACGCCTTTCGGCCTCACCTTAGGCTCCGACTAACCCTGAGCGGATTAACCTTTCTCAGGAAACCTTAGACTTACGGCGACCAGGGTTCTCACCTGGTTTTTCGCTACTTATGCTGGCAGAGTCTCTTCCTAACGATCCAGTTGTGTTTACACTCAACCTTCACATCGGTTAAGAATGCTCTCCTACCACACGACGCCCGAAGGACATCGCATCCATAACTTCGGTACCATGCTTGAGCCCCGATGGATTGTCGGCACCGAGTCCCTCGACCAGTGAGCTGTTACGCTTTCTTTAAAGGATGGCTGCTTCTAAGCCAACCTCCTGGCTGTCTGAGGAACTCGACTTCCTTTCCCACTTAGCATGAATTTAGGGACCTTAGTTGATGGTCTGGGCTCTTCCCCTTTTGACGACGAAGCTTAGCCCCCGCCGTCTGACTCCTGCGCTACACGTGTACGGCATTCGAAGTTTGATTGAATTCGGTAACCTGGAAAGGCCCCTAGTTCATTCAGTTCTCTACCACCGCGACGGACCACGCAAGGCTAGCCCTAAAGCTATTTCGGAGAGAACGAGCTATCACGGAATTTGATTAGCCTTTCACCCCTACCCTCAGCTCATCCGAGCTGTTTTCAACCAACACCGGTTCGGACCTCCAGTCGCTGTTACACGACCTTCATCCTGGCCAAGGGTAGATCATCCCGCTTCGCGTCCAATCCCAGCGACTAAATCGCCCTATTCAGACTCGCTTTCGCTTCGGCTCGCTTTCGCTTAACCTTGCCACTGAGATTGACTAGCCAGCTCATTATTCAATAGGCACGAGGTCAGGCATTCCGCTTGCGCGGCATAGCCCTCCCACTGCTTGTAGGCATGCGGTTTCAGGTACTATTTCACTCCCCTCGCAGGGGTTCTTTTCACCTTTCCCTCACGGTACTAGTTCACTATCGGTCGCAAGTGAGTATTTAGCCTTACCGGATGGTCCCGGTAGATTCCCGCAGGGTTCCACGTGTCCCGCGGTACTTAGGAGCCACTTAAAGGAAGATTGCATTTTCGAATACGGGGCTGTCACCCTCTATGGCCGGCCTTTCCAGACCGTTCTCCTAACGCTTTCTTATCCCTCTTTAAACCAAGCAATCTGCCGGACATCTCAAAACACGAGCCACCCGATCGACTGCTTGATTTTTGTGGTCCTGCAACCCCGACCTCTCCTTGCGGATTGATCGGTTTAGGCTGATCCGCTTTCGCTCGCCACTACTAGCGGAATCACGGTTGTTTTATATTCCTAGGGGTACTGAGATGGTTCACTTCCCCCCGTTCGCTTCCTACGACTATGTATTCATCGCAGGATAACCGATGTTCCCATCGGCTGGGTTCCCCCATTCGGAAATCCCCGGATCACAGGTTGCTTGCACCTTCCCGGGGCTTATCGCAGCTGGCCACGTCCTTCATCGCCTACTTGCGCCAAGGCATCCACACGCATGCCCTTAGTAGCTTGACCATAAAATTTACTCTAGACACAGAGTAGTCTCGATCACCATCACCTTTCCCCGCCCTGACAGGACGAAGTCGAATGACGGCGATTCTTAGATTTGCGCTACCGGCCACCATATATTGGCTGCATGGTGGCCTAATGCAACATTTGTTGTTGCCCGTCAATATTCAATTGTCAAAGATCATCGATAGCCAGAGCCATCGGCACGGGCTGGACATGTCCAGCCCCTACGAATGTCTCTGATCTTATGTGGGTGGTGGGCCTGGATAGAATCGAACTATCGACCTCACCCTTATCAGGGGTGCGCTCTAGCCAACTGAGCTACAGGCCCGTCGTTTGCTTGGATCGCGCAAAACGCTGGAAAAACGCTTTGCGCTCCAGACAGCTCAGGGCTGCGTTGGCTCGCTTCTCAGAGCCAGAGCAGCTTCAATATGGTGGAGCTGGTCGGGATCGAACCGGCGACCTCCTGAATGCAAATCAGGCGCTCTCCCAACTGAGCTACAGCCCCCTGATACATAAGATATCAAATCGAGGCCGATTGGATGCAGATCGCAAGACCAGCTCGCGACCCATAAAAGAACGTTTTATTGAACTTGAGAAAAGAGAAACCGAAGCGCCCAATGATCCGCGAACGGATCAGCAAGTATGGACTGGAAAGGCTATCACTTACTTACGCATTTCGGCTGTTCGGTGACTCCGGCCACTGTCTCTTAGAAAGGAGGTGATCCAGCCGCAGGTTCTCCTACGGCTACCTTGTTACGACTTCACCCCAATCATGAATCATACCTTGGGCCTGTTTGATTAGGACTTCTAGTACAATCCACTTTCGTGATGTGACGGGCGGTGTGTACAAGGCCCGGGAACGTATTCACGCCATCGTTCTGATACGGCATTACTAGCGATTCCAGCTTCACGCAGGCGAGTTGCAGCCTGCGATCCGAACTGAGACCGGTTTTTTGCGATTAGCTCCCCCTTGCGGGTTTGCAGCGCTTTGTACCGGCCATTGTAGCACGTGTGTAGCCCTGGACATAAAGGCCATGATGACTTGACATCATCCCCACCTTCCTCCAGCTTATCGCTGGCGGTCTCCTGAGAGTGCCCAACTAAATGATGGCAACACAGGACAAGGGTTGCGCTCGTTGCGGGACTTAACCCAACATCTCACGACACGAGCTGACGACAGCCATGCAGCACCTCGACTACAGTCTCTTGCGAGAAGTCCCTGTTTCCAAGGATTGTCCATAGCCGTTCGAGCCCAGGTAAGGTTCTTCGCGTTGCGTCGAATTGAACCACATGCTCCACCGCTTGTGCGGGCCCCCGTCAATTCCTTTGAGTTTCAGCCTTGCGACCGTACTCCCCAGGCGGCATACTTAACGCGTTAGCTCCGGCACGAACGAAATGAATCGCTCACACCAAGTATGCATCGTTTAGGGCGTGGACTACCAGGGTATCTAATCCTGTTTGCTACCCACGCTTTCGTGTCTCAGCGTCAGAAATGGTCCAGTAAGCTGTCTACACCACAGGTGTTCCTCCTGATATCTACGCATTTCACCGCTACACCAGGAATTCCGCTTACCTCTCCCATCCTCTAGCATTCCAGTTTCCGCCGCACCCTCCCAGTTAAGCCGGGAGATTTCACAACAGACTTAGAACACCGCCTACACACTCTTTACGCCCAGTAATTCCGAACAACGCTTGCTGCCTACGTATTACCGCGGCTGCTGGCACGTAGTTAGCCGCAGCTTCTTCTTCGGGTACCGTCATTATCGTTCCCGTCGAAAGAGCTTTACACCCCGAAGGGCTTCATCGCTCACGCGGCGTCGCTGCATCAGAGTTTCCTCCATTGTGCAAGATTCCCCACTGCTGCCTCCCGTAGGAGTCTGGCCCGTGTTTCAGTGCCAGTGTGGCCGTGTGCCCTCTCAGGCCGGCTACCGATCTTCGCCTTGGTGGGCCATTACCCCGCCAACTAGCTAATCAGCCGCGGACTCCTCTTCCAGCGCATTGCTGCTTTCCTCTTACGAGCTTATGCGGTATTGTCTCCAGTTTCCCGGAGGTATTCCCCACTAGAAGGTAGATGATCCACGTGTTACTCACCCGTACGCCACTGTACTCATGGATTGCTCCACTTTCTCGTGCGACTTGCATGTGTTAAGCGCGCCGCCAGCGTTGATTCTGAGCCGGGATCAAACTCTCGTTTGAACCGTTTCCGGACACTACCGATTGCTCGGCTGCGCCAGGGCCCGACTGGACTTGGCCAGACGGGCTTAATTGTTAGATCACTTCGGTCTTGAACTCAAGTTACTGACGAAATTGCACCCCGACATTCCCTTGCGGAAACGCCGTGATGCTTCTTCTACTTAGCATCCAACCAGATTGTCAAAGATCTGCACGCCCCACGCTAAAACCCTTGCGGGTCTCAACGGCCCGAGCGATCTTGCGAAAGTCCGTAGGACGCCGGCCTCGAAACTTAGCGCGCAAAACGCTGAAAACCGCTTTGCGCTTAACTCGTTACTGAACGCTGCCACGCGGGCTGGACTAAATTACAATCGCAGCCCAGGACGAAAAAGCAGGCGTCCAAGGGAAACTAAGGGAATCTGAAAGAACTTCTTCAGTTTAAGGCTGGCCGGTAGAACCTTCTACCGCTGCCCGCACACCCCGCAGCAGGCGCAAAATCCCCCTGCCGCATAGTACCATTTGCTAATCTACCAAACCCTGGTCCACTGCGCAAGGGGCAAAACAGCTTTTTTTGACTTTCGCCGCTTTTTTGCTCCCTGGCAGGGTCTCCCGTTGGGGAGCGGCCTGGCAGGACTGGATTCAGTCTAGCAGATGGTCTCCGGGCGTGCAAGGTTTCAGGAAAGAAAGGATGTTTCGGAAGGAATATGCTGCACTGGATGAACCGGGCGTTGGAAGGCCCGTGACGGGAATCTCGTCAATTGGATTGGAGGGATGGATCTAACGGTTTGATTCTCTCTTGCCGTACAATCAGGCATGAGAGTTTTCTGGCATCAAGGTGGATTGCATATTGAACCAGAGAGCGACCAGGAGCGGAAAGCACTGGTTACGCTGGTGGACAATGCAAAGTTTGGAAAACCGCCGGGGACGTCGATCCCCGGCGGCGTTAGCGAACTAGGCAGCGATCAATTGTTTGAAGCGGTCGTCGGTGACCATCAGGCTCGTCCACGCAGCCTCTCCAGTAACCCCAAGCACAAGCAGTTTATCGTTCCCATCAATAAACTGCCGTAGATGGTCCCGCACCTGCACGGCGGAGTAGGTCGTCTTTAGGGACCATTCAGAGTAGAGTATCTTCACTCCGCCAAGCCGTTCAATTTCCGAAATCAGCCTAGTGTAATCCTGGCCCGGCTGATCGAGATCATAGCTAATCAAGTACCTCTTCATTGTGTGTAAGCTCCCAAAATATCCGGTTAGGCCGCTGAGCCATCCGGGCAGGCGAGGGCGATTAGACTGATCGCCGTCCAATCCCTTAATCCAACTAATCGACGGGGTGCGCCATGGGCGCTATGACGGAGAGGTCAAGTAACCGCCAAGCCCGCCAATCACGGGGTAAGTTTCTCGGCCCAACCACTAAAAACGGTTGGCCGTTAGACATTATGGAGCTGAGTATATCTGACCATTTACGGCGTTGCAATGCAATAATTTGAAGCACTTTCTAAGTGCCCATCTCCATTGAATTTCTTAATCATCATCATATTGGTAATAGACAATGCACCACACGAGAGACTGTGACGTGTTTCCAGATCCCAACCTCCCCTTGGCTATGATGACCGCGTGGCCGCAAGGGCTCGGGCAACGCCGGGCGGCGCTCCGTGGTCAAAGAGAATGAGCATCGACCGGTACGGAAGTTTCCGCCGGCGCCGACGCTTTCAGGCTCTGCGCCACAAATTCAAGCACCGCTGTGATCTGCTCCCGGGTCACGTCGAACTGCTCCATGACTTCTTCGACACTCAGATCTTCAAGGTTCTCGATGACCGTGGCAACGGGCAGCCTTGTATTGCGAAACACCCATGCGCCACTTACCTTGCCGGGGATGCTCTCCACGGCGGGGCATTGTGACCAATCCAGGCTTGCCATACCAAGGCCTCCTTCTTTCAGGGTACACGCCCAAAGTCGATGCGGGGCTAAAAGCCCCGCGCAGGCTGAATAGCCTGCCCCACAAGATCCGATAGACGACGCAGCCGAAAAAATACCGAGGGCGAGGCATGCCTCGCCCCTACAACAGTTACACGTGAGAGATCGGGCCTGACCCAGCTGCCCTAGATCCTATCCCTCGCGCCATGCCGGATGTGAAGAATCTGAACTTCGCCCCGGCGCTCGACAATGCGATAAATCACGCGATACACATGCGGCTTGCGCCCATAAATAAGGTGTCGAAGGTTCTTGTTCTCGGGAGTCACTGGGGACCGCAAGGGATTGGCCTCCAAGGTAAATACCGCCCGCGAGTGTTCCCCGTTTATCGCGTCGTAGAGCGCGACGAAATCGCGCTCAGCACGTGGCATAATCCTAACCGCGTAAGCCACGCTTGGCCTTGAACTCGGCAAGGAACTCGCGAACCGGCCTCCTGCCCTCCCTCCCGCCTTAGGGCCAGTCGCGGGAAGCGTGACGAATGCGAAGCACCTGAACCTGAGCATCGAAGACTTCGTACACCGCAATGTACGGCCATGGGGAGAAAACCAGCTCCCGCGTGTTCCCAGCCACGCCGATGCGACCGCGGTTTGGAAACGTGCTCAGCTCGGACACGCCATCAAAAATGGTCTTGGCCACCCGTCTGGCTGCGTCAGGATTGTCTTTCCGGATGTAGTTGACGATGCTGGCCAGGTCATTCGCGGCGTTGGCGGTCCCCCGCACTCGTATCACGAGTGCAATAGCTTCTCAATGCGTTCGACGACGTCTTCGTGCTCCATTAGCTCGCCTCGACGGGCGGAGGAGCGTCCTTCCTCGACAGCTAAAACGAGCCGTTCTTCATATTCCAGCATCCGGTCCACCGCTTCCTCGACCACTTGCTCAGGGTTCTTCCCCGCGCGGTTGGCGATTTCCTGGAGGCGCCTTGCTTATCCGGGCTGAGACGTACTTCCATGCCGCCAGTGTAAGTACCTTCCCGGGATGGTGTCAAACGGCTACCGAAGCGGGGCTGAAACCCCGGCAGGCTGAAAGCCTGCCCCACCAGATCAGATAGACGACGGTGAACAGGTGTCTGACTGCAGTTGTGACGCAAAATGGGGACAGCCAGCCGATTTCGGGGATCTGCTGCGGACGGGGCGGCCTTCGTTTCTTCGAAATCGGTAGGCAGTCCCCCGTTTTGCTATTTCCGGGCTGCCTGTGACAAGATATGCGTCATGCGGAATCACTTTACGAAGATAGCTGCCGGGCTGGCGATGGTCTGTGCGGCGCATGTCGCCAGCGCGCAGCCTCCGGCCCAGGCCCCACTCCAGACACCGAATCCGACGTACATCTCTATACCTCTCGAAATCACCGTCAACCGGCCCGCCGCCGAGGTGTGGAAGCGCGTCGGCAAGTATTGCGATATCGGCGAGTGGCTGCGGGTTCCGTGCACCATCACCCAAGGCAAGGACGGTGAGTTCGGCGCCGTGCGGTCCATCGGCAACGAAATTCTGGTGGGCAAGACCGAGCTTTCCTACACCTACACGCAGCCCGTTCGAGAAGGCCGCCCGTACAATCTGTATCACGGCACGCTGGAGGCGAGGCCGCTGACGGCGACCACGTCGAAGCTGGTGTACACGCTGGTGCTGGACAACTCGGGGATGGCGGACGACGCCGCTCGCGAACGGGACCGGGCGCAACGCGCCGCCCAGTTCACCACAGCGCTCGAGAACATGAAGATCCTGGCGGAAGGCGGAACTCTGCCGCCTGCGCCGGCTCGCGGCGGCGGACAAAAGGGCGGACCGCCCAAGCAGTAATTCGCGGCCTAGAACACCTTCCGAAAAGTAAGATTGATGCGCGCTGCACCGGTGAGAGGATGATCGCCATCCTTGAGCGGAGCGACGCCGTGATACACGAATCGCGCGGGACCGCCCCACACCACGACGTCGCCGGATTCGAGGCGCAGACGCCGCTGCGGATCGGAACGGCGCTTGCCGCCCCATAAAAATGTCGCCGGAAGGCCCAGCGAGACGGAGACGATGGGTGCCACGGGATCCTTTTCATCGCGATCCTGATGCAGGCTTAGCTTGGCGCCGGCGACATACCGATTGATCAGGCAAGCATCGGGATCGTAGTTGGGGAATCCTGCGTCGGCCGCGGCGCGAATTGCGAGATCGAGAAATGCGGGCGGCATCGCGGGCCACGGGGCTTTTGTGTCGGGATCCACGGGATCGTAACGATAGCCGGTGCGATCGGATACCCAGCCTACCCGGCCACAATTGGTCATCGCGACGGACATCGTATGACCGCCTGGCACGACCAGGTGGCGAAATGCCGATTGTTTGGGCGATCGCGGTTGACAGCTTCTATCAGCCGGGGCGCTTCCGCATCGGCGAAACCGCGCAGCAGCATGGCGCCATCTTCAAGTGCTTCGCGGCTCATACGCGGCCCCGGAGGCGGCCGATCTCGCGGCGATCGCGCTTGGACGGCTTCCCTTCCCTGAAGCCTTCGACACGCTGCATCACTCTGCGCTCCTCGGCGAGTTTCAGGCGCATCTCGCGGCTGGCGTCACTCTCCCGATATAGCGTCTGAGCCGCCGGCGCGGGGCCGCGCATTTCACTCAAGGCCAGGACTTCCACGACGAACTCGCCACTATCGTTCTTGATGCGCAACAGGTCGCCGATGCGGACATCGCGGGCGGGCTTGGCATCGACTCCATTGGACTCGATGCGGCCGAGGTCGCAGGCGCGTGCGGCGATTGCGCGGGTCTTGAAGAATCGCGCGGCCCAGAGCCACTTGTCGATCCTCACGCGATCCATGATTCCATTCTCCGGGAAAAATGGGGACAGCCAGCCGATTTCGGGGACCTGCTAGCCACAGGGCGGGGTTCGTTCTTCGAAATCGGAGGCAGTCCCCATTTTTAGTGCGTCAGATCGTAGACGAAATAGTTCATGGCGATGCGGTAGGCAAGGCCGGCCCATTTTTCGGAATAGCGCGGGTCATCGGACCATTCCCAGGCGTCGCCCAGATCCATGTTGTGGCAGATGGCGACGATGATGCGGCCCTTGTCGTCGTAAACGGCGCGCCAGTGCTCGCCTTTTCCACTCTCGTCTTTTTCGTAGACGCGGCCGGTCTGGAGATACTGCGCCCCGGGGATCTGGACGCGGTCATTCAGATCGTAGATGGTGTGGAAGATCGGATCGTTATTGGGAATGTCCACTACAGGGCGGCCGGGCAAAACTCGTTCCAGGCTATCTACAAAGGTCCGCCATTCCTGATCGGCGTGAAAATCGTCGACCATCAGGAAGCCGCCGCGCAGGAGGTAATCGCGGAGCTGGTCGGCCTGATCCTGAGGCAGATCCCAGTGGCCCACTTCGACGCCGTAGAGCATCGGCCAGTTGTAGATGTCGTCGGTGTGGTCGAGCTCGGTGACCTGTTCCAAGGAACGCGCGTCGATACGGGTCAGCCGGCGAACACCTTCGAGCAGGTGGCGATCGGAGCGGGGATAATCCATGGTCCAATAGCCGGCGAAGCCGAAAGAGTTCTGGGGGTAACCGGTGATATCGGGATAACGCAGCCGTGCGCGAACCCATTCGTGCTGCGTGGCCCCATCGGGCGGAAGACGGAAGTTCTCGTACTCGATCGCCGGCCATTCCTTGAAGGGCTTCTGCGCGTCAAGCATGCTCCAGGCGGCCAATCCGAGGAACCCGACAAGGAGTGCAATGAAGTATCGCATGAGGCCGGCGCGATTCGGTTTCAGAATAACACGCGCTCAGTGGGTGATCGAGTACATGACGTAGTTGACGCCGATGCGGATCCCCAGTTCGGAGAACTTATCCGGGTAATTAGGATCGTCGGCAAATTCCCAGGAATCACCGACATCCGAGTTGAAGCTCATGGCGACCACCAGACGTTGTTTGTCGTCGCGAATGCCTTTCCACTGCGCGACGGTTCCCTCGACACGGTTGTTATACATGCCTCCGCGCCGATTGAGCGCCCATTGCCCCAGGATCTGGTAGCGGTCGTCCAAATTGAACACGGAATGAAAGATCTGGTCGGCGCTGTCGATTTCGATGATGGGGCGGTCGGGGAACACGGCCTGCATGCTCTCTTCGAAGCTGGCCCATTCCTGGGGACCCCAGAAGTCGTCGAGATAGAGAAAGCCACCGCGCAGGAGATAGTCGCGCAGCTTGGCCGCTTGTTTGGCCGTGAGGAGCCAATCGCCCATCTCGCCGGCGGCGAGCCAGGGCCAATTGTAGACGTCGTCTTCGTCGTCGAGGTTCACGGGCTGTTCGACGGAGCGGACGTCCAAGCGAGTCAGCCGCCGGAGGGCCGTCGCGAAATGCCGGTCGGCGCGCGGATAATCCTGGGTCCAACTGGTTCCGCCCTGGCGCCAATCGCGATTACCGCGGCGGAATCCCCTGCCCGCGCCACGGCCGTTGGGATTTTGAGGATACATCAGCCGGGCGAAAACCCAGTCGGTTTTGGCCTGGTAATCAACCGGAAGAGGGATGTCGTCATACGGCTCCATGCTGGTGTAGACGCGCCAGGGCATCTGGGCGGCGAGCGTGGTCACCAGGATCGCACCACCGGCGGCCAGCCACCATGCACGCTTCGACATCGTGTTCCCTCAATCGCGAGGATATCACTGTGCGCCAAGCGGAATTTGAGCCAGTATTGGCGTGGAGATCCCGGCCTTCAAAATCCGTATGATTGTGACTCTGAAGGATCGGACCCGAGTTTGCGCCAGAAGCCAAACGCATGCTATTGCTGAATACGGTTCGCCCGGGAGGCTGAGATGGAAATGAATCGGATTCGACTGGCGCGTACGGCGCTGGTGCTGGCGACTGCGATTCTAAGCAGCCCGGCATTCGCCCAGGTCGATCTTTCCGGCGCCTGGCAGCCGGTGCCGGCCGAAGAAGCCACCGGGAATCCCAGCCTGGTGGATTATACGGGGCTTCCCATCAACGACGCCGCCCGGCAGTGGGCGCTGAGCTGGGATCCCGACCGCCTGGGACTACCGGAGCACCAGTGCCAGGTCCACACCGCCGCCTACATTCACGGCGGCCCTCACCGGCTCCGGATCTGGGAGGAGCGCGATCCTCAAACGCAGGATGTGATCGCCATCCGGAACTACATCAGCACGTATGAGCAGAACCGGACCATCTGGATGGACGGCCGCCCGCATCCGCCCGACTACGCCGCGCACACCTGGATGGGTTTCTCCACCGGCAAGTGGGAAGGCAACATCCTTACCGTGTACACCACGCACATCAAACAGGGCTGGGACCGGCGCAATGGAGTTCCTTCCAGCGACAAGATCACGCTCACGGAGCACTTCATCCGTCACGGCGATCATCTTACGCACGTCAGCGTGGTAACCGATCCGGTATATCTGGCCGAACCGCTGGTCAAGACGCAGGTGTACAACCTGGCCGCGAGCTCCGACGGAAACTGGCTATGGCCCTGCGAGTACGTGGAGGAACTGCCGGGTACGCCGAGCAGCACGGTGTTCAGCTACATGCCCGGACAGAATCCTTTTGTATCGGAATTCGCCGCCAAGTACCAGATCCCCGTAGAGGCGGCGCTGGGCGGACCGCAGACCATGTATCCTGAATTTCGCGAGACGATGAAGAACCTGAAGCCGCCGCCGAAAACCGTCCAGACCGGCGGAACCCGCTAGCGTCGATCCATTAGTCTGTTGATAGCCCTTATGAGTCCACGCAAAAAGTGTGGGTCGACGAAGCCCGCTGATCCAGGGGTAGTCGGATAAATGTTGGTTGATGAATCAGAACAGCGAGTTCTGGGCTTCTGGTGGTGGGTAGAAGAGTCCAATGATAATCCACCGGTGGGGATGACTAGCAACGGTTCCGACGATGAAGTGAGTTTCATACTTCTCCGCCATTTCTCTCTCAAACTTTTGCCTGAACTTGGCTTCCCAGTCATCCCCGTATTCTGACCGCCAACTACGGTAAGCCTGGCTCATCTCCCAGTCCGTGCACATGAGATTATGGCCTCGGCAATCCGCGTCTTCGCACCCAAACTCATAGATGAAGCGAAAGGGAATCTTTTCAAGTCGCTGCTTGGGCGGTTCAATGAAGAGATGTGATTGCTGCAGCATTTCCGTCTCGCCCTGTGACCATTCGACGGCGTCCGGAACGATCCTGAGCCTCCGTATCGAAGCTGGGCGGAAGACGCCAAGCGTGGGATGCTTTTGAAGGCCCCACTGTCTGACAAGGCTGCACAGGCTAGGCATCCGGAGCGGCATGATTAAGTCCCTTTTCGCTCTCCAACTCGCCAATGGTTCAGAGACGATGCGGATTCCATCGGCTCTCAGCTTGAAACTCTCTGGGCGCGAATCATCGCTTGCTTTCGTAACGGTTGCATCTATCCATTGGTACTTTCTGAAGCGTTGATCTGTGGGTAGCAGCCTCCACGGGACCGGAAATAACCTTAGCCACTCTCCGGCGTCCGTTATGCCTGCCGTGCACGAGGATTCAATCCCTCGCGGCACTGGAACGGGATACGTGCGAGCTACAATCAGCGCTCGCTTCGTCTCCTCAATGGGCATCTGAACTCACAGATCGAAACTGTTTAGCCCCATGTGTTCGAGGGCAAGAGAAAGGCGGTGGCGATGGCATTCATGGGGGTCGATCTCAGTGCACATAAGGGCCACGGGATGCTCAAAACCGTTAAGAAAAAAATGCAGATTCAGGGAGCAGGCAACGACATGCGAGTCATACCAAGCCCAAATTACATCGCGGCTACCCGATTCAATCGCCTTTGCCCTGATGTCACGGGGAACCCCCAATTCAGGCAAATGGGAGTAGCAGATCTCGTGCTCCTGGAGTGTCTGTGCGAGATTGCTTTTGCTCAATTCTGGGCGGTACATACTTATAGGATTTTGGCGAACATCAATAACGGTTTTGACACCGTACTTCACCAGCAAAGCTAGGATCTCCTCGGTCTTTCTGCCGCTATATCCGAACGTAAAAAAGTCTGCGTCTTCTGCGGATCGGGCTTCATTCCATTCGGCCTTGCTTGCGATCTGTTGCTTGACTGGCGCACTGGGAAGTGGAAGTCGTTCGCCTGTGGCATACTCTCAGTCTAAGGCTGCTCAGGCGATTTTCCACTTTATAATTCCATGCTGATCCTTCTCTCGCTTAAGTCTGATATCCTGCTCCATCCTCCGAACCCATTTATTGTTGGGGAGCTTCTCTGGCAGTTTGGTGCGAGTCCGAACCTCCGTCCAAGTCAGGGCTCCAGATTGAAGGGCTGACTGCACCTTATCCCGAAATTCCTCATAGGTGAGCATCGAAGTGGGCTTCTTCCTGGGCCGGTTCCAGTAAGGACTCTTACACTTTGCGCAGACCGCTGGCTCTCGTTCGGCGTCGCCACGGGGAATCCACTCATGACTGCATCGTTCACAGCGGTATCCCATAACCGTTATCGGTACACGGGCCATTGTTAGCCTCCTGGATATCCACCCACACAGCAACACCCCAGAGGACAGTATACAACAACTATATTCCTTGACAGATATACTTAGTTACGTAAATCCTAGTTGAGAATGAAGGAAAGCCCCAACCAGTGTTTCAGCACTGACCGGGGCTGTAGATCGTACAGCCGAAGCCGTACGCACCCGCAAATCCAGTAGCCGGAAACCGGTTGCGAATCTCAAGGGGATTCACCGTGACTTGTCACAATTGCCGGACAGAATGCCGGAAGTTCGGTAAGCACCAGAACCGCTAGCGCTACCAGTGTTCGCAATGCCGGAAGGTATTCACGGATGCCCGTGATAACACTCTGGATGGCATGTACCTGCCGGTAGAGAGGGCCGAGATGGTCTTCGGCTCTTGCTGGAGGGTAACAGCGTTTCCAGCGTGGAGCGCACCACGGACGTTCACCACACCACAATCCTTAAACTGCTCGCCCTGGCCGGTGAGAAGTGCGAGCGGATCATGGCCGAGAAAATCCATAACGTGGAAGTTCGCGACGTGGAAGCGGACGAAGTGTGGGCTTATATCGGGAAGAAACAGAAGCGCGTCCGTCCCGAAGACGATCAGAACTTGGGCGACTGCTATACCTTCGTTGCCATCGAACGGCATACCAAGCTGGTGCTCAATATCACGATGGGCAAGCGCGATCAGCCAAGACGTTTCGTTGAAGGATGCGGCAGGCTACTTCCCGCAAGCGTTCAGATCACCACGGACGGCTTCGCTCCGTACCGCCACGCGATCCCGACACACTGGGCGACCGCTGCGACTTCGCCATGTTGATTAAGGTCTATCGCGCCGCCAGCGAAGGCGAAGGCCGCTACAGTCCCGCTGAAGTACAGTCTACGGAGGTGGTCCCAGTCATGGGCCAACCCGATCCTGACCGTATCTGCACGTCGATTGTCGAGCGCCAAAACTTGACCATCCTTATGCAGATGCGCCGGCTCACCAGACTGACTAACGGCTTCTCTAAGAAGTGGGACAACCTGTGGTCGGCTTACTGCCTGCACTTCGCCTATTACAACTTCTGCCGGATTCACAAGACGCTACGCGTCACGCCTGCGATGGATTCCAAGCTGACCGATCACGTCTGGGAGCTGGAGGAACTGCTGGCATAGAACGCGGCCATCACGATAAGCTGAAGACTGCGATGGTTTCGTGTTGCGCCGAGTTTGAAGAGTATCGTCAGAAAGCGGACCAAGACGGCTTTATCCTGTCTTACTCGCGTTTCTTGAAGCCACACGAAAGCAGGTTGATCTTGTTGCAGTACCGAACAGGCGGAAAGGCAGTTTCCTCACTGAGGATTAACTTTTGTCCGTGGTGTGGGCACGACTTGGCCCCAACAAATGAGCCTGAAGCGTCAAAATAGCCCGCTTTTCTCATCAACGCAGTTTTCAGGCACTACCCGCGGAGACCCGTTGATCGAGGATAAGTTATAGAATCTATGTAGGGAAACATGACTATCGTACGGGATGCAATGCTCGTCGCCCTGGCCGGGGCCGTTTCTCTCACGGCGCAGCAGACTGCGGCGGTTCCCAAAGCCACACTGGATAAATACTGCGTCACTTGCCACAGCAACAAGCTGCATACAGCCGACCTGTCTCTTCAGGATCTGGACCTTAACAAAGCTCCCGAAGCCGCGGAGACGTGGGAGAAGGTGATTCGCAAGCTGCGGGTGGGCGCCATGCCGCCGCAAGGCATGCCCCGCCCCGATAAGGCGACAGCCGACGGACTCGCGTCGTTTATTGAAACGTCGCTCGATCGGGCCTACGCCGCGAATCCGAATCCCGGCCGCGCGACGATGCATCGGCTGAATCGCGCGGAATACGCCAATGCGGTTCGCGACCTGCTCGCGTTGAACGTGGATGCGACGGCGCTGCTGCCTCCCGACGACGAGAGCAGCGGCTTCGACAATATCGCCGACGTGCTCAAAGTATCGCCATCCCTGATGGAGCGCTATCTTTCCGCGTCGTGGAACATAAGCCGCGAAGCGGTGGGCGATAACCGGATTGTGGCGACCACAGCAACCTATCGCGTTCGGCCCGACCTTTCGCAGGATCAGCATATCGAAGGCTTGCCGCTGGGAACTCGCGGCGGAATTCTGGTCTCGCACACGTTTCCTCTCGATGGCGAGTATGTGATCAAGCTACGGATGTGGCGCAATACGTTCGATCTGATGCGCGGGATGGAAGACGCGCATGAAATCGAAATCAATCTCGACGGCGTGCGGATCGCGTCCGTGACCATCGGAGGGCGGCCCGATTTCGTAAAGATGGGCGAGAATCCGGGGGCATTCGGCGCGGCTCTCGATCAGAAGCTGACCGCTCGCATACCGGTAAAGGCGGGGGTTCACACAATTTCGGCGGACACGGTGCTGCGCAGTCATGCAACGAAAGACGACCTGGTAAAGCCGTTTCTACGGACTACCGTAGATGGCCTGGACATCACCGGCGATCCTTCCGTCGACCGGGTCACGGTCGAAGGACCGTTCAACGCGACCGGTGTCAGCGAGACGGCATCGCGACGGCGCATTTTTGTGTGCCGGCCCGCGAATGGAGCGGAGGAACTGCCCTGCGCCCGCAAAATCCTTTCGTCACTCGCGCGAAGCGCTTTCCGGCGGCCCGTTTCGGACACGGATCTGGAGACGCTGCTCAGCTTTTATCAGCGCCGCCGCAACCAGAATGCGAACTTCGACGCGGGCATCGAATCGGCGCTTCAGTTCATCCTGGCAAGCCCTGAATTCCTCTTCCGCATTGAAGCCGATCCTCCGGGCGTCGCCGCGGGCACGAAGTATCGCGTGGACGATCTGGCGCTGGCATCCCGCTTGTCGTTCTTCCTGTGGAGCAGCATCCCGGACGAACAACTTCTGAATCTGGCCGCGCAGAAAAAACTGCACGAGCCGGCCGTGCTGGAGCAGCAGACGAAAAGAATGCTGGCCGATCCGAAGTCGGATGCGTTGATCGCCAACTTCGCCGAGCAGTGGCTGTTCCTGCGCAACCTGAAAAGTTCGGCTCCGAATCTGGATGCTTTTCCGGATTTCGACGACAATCTCCGCCAGGCGATGAAGCAGGAAACGGAGCTGTTCTTCGGCAGCATCCTGCACGAGGACCGGAGCGCGATGGATCTGCTGAACGCGGATTACACCTTCGTGAACGAGCGCCTGGCGCGGCATTACGGGATCGCGGGCATCTACGGAAGCCAGTTCCGCCGCGTGCATATCGACGATGAAAACCGGAGAGGGCTGCTGGGTCAGGGGAGCATTCTTACGGTCACTTCCTACGCCGCCCGGACGTCGCCGGTGCAGCGCGGCAAGTGGATCCTGACGAATATTCTGGGCGTGCCGCCGACCCCGCCTCCTCCCAACGTTCCCGAATTGAAAGACAACGGCGACGACGGCAAGCCGAAATCCCTGCGCGAGCGGATGGAGCTGCATCGTGCCGACTCGGTGTGCGCGGGGTGTCACAAGGTCATGGACCCGATCGGGTTCGCGCTCGAAAATTTCGACGGCGTCGGGCATTGGCGAACCACCGATGACGGAGCGCTCATCGATCCCTCCGGAACGCTGTTCGAGGGGACCCGCATCGATGGACCGGCGGCTCTGCGCAGGATGCTGACCGCGCGCCCCGAGACGTTCGTCGGAGTGCTGACGGAAAAGCTGATGACGTACGCGCTGGGCCGGGGCCTGGAATACTACGATATGCCCGCGGTAAGAAAAATCGTCGCCGACGCCAAAAGCCACGATTTCCGGTTTTCCTATCTCATTAACGGCGTGATCGGCAGCCCTGAGTTTCAGATGAAGAAGGCCACGAAAGAGCCGGCGGCCGTCGCAACTGCGAAATCGAATTGAGGAGGTGTATCCATGAGACTGATCACCAAGAAGCACATTCCGCGGCGTACGTTTCTCCGCGGCGCGGGCGTGACTCTGGCGCTGCCCCTTCTGGATTCCATGATTCCGGCGCAGACGCCGCTGGCGAAAACCGCCGCCAAGCCCCAGCTCCGCATGGGACTCTGCTTCATGCCGCATGGCGCGGTGATGAACAACTGGACGCCGGCGGGCGAGGGCTCGAATTTCGAAATCTCGCGCACGCTGAAGCCTCTGGAGCCTTTCAAGAATAATCTGGTGGTGGTCAGCAACCTGGCGCACAAAAACGCCGCGCCGGCTGGACCCGGCGACAACGGCGGCGATCATACCCGCTCTCCTGCCGTGTTCCTGAATGGCGTGCATCCGAAGCGGACCGATGGCGCCGACATTCGGGCAGGCGTGACGATCGATCAGATCGCCGCGGAGAGGATCGGACAGGAAACCCGGCTGCCATCGCTCGAATTGGCGATCGAAGACTATAGCGGCCTGGTGGGCTCCTGCGACGTCGGATTCAGTTGCACGTATATGAACACGATTTCCTGGCGCACGCCGACCACGCCGCTGCCCATGGAGATCAATCCCCGCCTGGTGTTCGACCGGCTGTTCGGCGACGGCGCGACCGCCGAGGAACGGCTCGAGCGCATCGAGCAGGAGCGCAGCATTCTGGACGCGGTGACCGGTCAGGTTCGGCGTCTCCAGGGAAATCTGGGGGCTAACGACCGCAATCGCGTGGCTGAATACCTGGATACGGTTCGCGAAATTGAGCGCCGCATCATCCTGGCTGAGAAGGACAGCGCTCTCTCCGGAATCAATGTCCCTGCCACGCCGAGCGGCGTGCCGGACGATCACGACACGCATACCAAGCTGATGTTCGACCTGATGGCCATCGCATTCCAGGCCGACATCACGCGCATTTCGACGTTCATGATGGCCCGCGAGGTGAGCTATCGCACCTTCCCGATGCTCGGGTTGACCGAGGCGTTCCACCCTGCCTCGCACCATCAGAACAATGCGGCGCGCCTGGAGAACCTCACCAAGATCAACACGTATCACGTAGGCTTGTTCGCGTACATGCTGGAGAAGCTGCGATCGACTCGCGATGGCGACGGCACGCTTCTGGATCACACGCTCATGCTCTACGGAAGCGGAATGAGCAACAGCAACGTCCACAATCACTCGCCTCTGCCGATTCTGCTTGCCGGGGGCGCCGCCGGAAATCTCAAGGGCGGCCGGCACGTCAAATTTCCCGAGAACACGCCGATGGCGAATCTGCTGCTGACGATCCTGCACAAAGCGGGCGTCGAGCAGGACAGCATCGGCGACAGCACCGGTCCGCTGGCGGAGGTTTAGCCGATGAGATCCATCGTCATCCTCACAGGATTCAGCCTGGCTTGTTCGGCTTTCGGCGGCCCCAGCGATGCGGCGGACGCGGCCCAGCGGCGAGACTGGCAAGCCGTTCGTGCGCTCGCCGGACGGAAGGCCGACGTGAACGCGCCGCAGCCCGATGGCACCACGGCGCTGCAATGGGCCGCGCACTGGAACGACCTGGATGCCGTGAAGGCGCTGTTAAGCTCCGGAGCGAATCCGAAGCTTGCGAACCGCTACGGCGTGACTCCTCTTTCTGAAGCCGCGGCCCTCGGAAATGCCGCGATGATCGAGGCGCTCCTGTCCGCCGGGCGCGGATCCGAACACGCTCACGACCGGGGACGGCGAAACAGTACTCATGACCGCGTCTCGCAGCGGCAGCCTGGACGCCGTGAAGATCCTGCTGGCCCGGGGCGCCGAAGTCAACGCCAAGGAAAACTATCGCGGGCAGACGGCGCTGATGTGGGCCGCCGCCGAGCACCATGCCGACGTCGTCAAGATCCTGCTGGACCACGGCGCGGATTGGAAGGTGCAATCGCTCGCGCGGGAAACCGCCATGCCCAAACTGAGCGCGGCTTCCTCGGTCACGCCGATGGCCCGGGGAGGGCTCGCGGCCTTCCATTTCGCCGCTCGCGAAGGAGACGTTGAAACCGGGCGCGTCATGCTGGATGCCGGCGTGGATATCAACCAGGTGGACGCGGACAATACCAGCGGCCTGGTGGTCGCGATCCTCAACAAGCGGTATGGCTACGCGAAATTTCTCTTGGACCGCGGCGCGGATCCGAACATCGCCGATGTCCGCGGGCGGGCAGCCCTGTATGCGGCGATCGACATGCGGAACGAAGATTATTCCGCGCTTCCCAGCCGCAAGGACACCGATCCGTTCCCGAGCCTCGATCTGATCGTGGCGCTGCTCGATCGCGGCGCGAATCCTAACGCCCAGTTGATCCGGGCGCTTCCGGGGAGAAGCGGAATGGACGCGGGCGACACGACGTTGGGCGCAGGCACCACCCCCTTGATGCGCGCCGCCCGGGCCGGCGATGCTCCCACCATGCGGGCCTTGCTTGCTAAAGGCGCCGACCCGAACCTGACCACCAAAGATGGCAACAACGCTCTGCAGTTCGCGGCGGGCGTCGGGTATCGCGATAAGAACACCAAGGGCTCGGAAAGCGAGGCGCTCGAGGCGCTGAAACTTACGGTGAGTATCGGGATGGACATCCATCGCGAGAACAACCGGGGCGAGACCGCGCTGCATGGCGCCGCGTCCCGCGGAGCGGACACGATCGTCCAGTACCTGCTAGAGCAATCCGCCAATCTAAATGCAAAAACGAAGCCGGGCCTGACACCGCTCGACTATGCACTGGGCAAGAACGTGCTTTCTCAGTTGCCGGTTCCGCACGACAGCACGGTGGACTTGATTCGCAAACTGGGCGGCGTCGAAGGCAAAGACCTTAAGGTGGAAGCCAAAGACGTTAAGTAACAGGACCGCGGTCCTGTCGATGCAGCCGCAACCATCAGCCAACACCATACCTTCGACGCTGCAGCATCCGGCGGCGGCGCGGTTCTGGCTGGCGCTGATTGGGACGGGGGTCATCGCGGGCGTGGGAGCCGGCGCGTTGACACGCGTTCTTGAGTGGGTGCAGCGGTTCGTATGGGGCGGCACGGGGCGGGATCTGCTCGTATCGGCCGGGCAAGCGCCTTTTTCGACCCACGTATTTGCGCTGCTGGCAGCCGGCGCTATCACCGGCGTGGGCCAGATCGTTTTGAGACGACTCTCCAGCGGCAACGGAATCGATACGACCGCGGCGATCTGGTTTTATGCCGGCCGCCTCCCTGCCCTGCGCACGTTAGGCAGCGCGCTTCTGTCAGTGATCATCGTGGGGCTGGGCGCGTCGCTCGGACGGGAAGGCGCGCCGAAGCAGGTGGCAGCGGTTTTCGCAAACTTCTTCGCGGACGGAACAAAGTTGTCGGACGAGCAGCGCCGGTTACTGGTCGCGTGCGGCGCGGGGGCCGGAATGGCGGCCGCTTATGGAGTTCCACTGGGAGGAGCGCTCTTTTCGCTGGAGGTGATGCGCGGAATCCTGGCGCTACGCTATGTCCTCCCGGCGCTCTTGACTTCCGTTGTGGCTACGGCGGTCGCGTGGATGATGCTGCCGGATGCGCCGACTTACATCATCCCGTCCTATGCAAGTTCCGCCTCGATGGTGGTGTGGTCGCTTATGGCCGGCCCGATCGCGGGCTTGTTTTCGGTGGCCTACGTAAGGCTCATCACCTGGGCGGAACGCAGCAAACCTCAAAACTGGCGGCGTATTGTCGTTCCCATCGCGGGGCTCGGAATCCTGGGACTTATATCCGCCCGTTATCCGCAAATCCTGGGGAACGGAAAGGACATTTCTCAGATCGCGTTTGTCGGCCAGGTTCCGATCTTGCTGTTGATGACGCTGGTTGTCCTAAAGCCGCTGGCGACGATTCTGTGCGTCCGCTGCGGGGCTCCCGGAGGGTTGTTCACGCCATCGCTGACGGCCGGCGCGATGCTCGGCGGCGTGCTGGGCTACGCATGGTCGTGGCTATGGCCGGGGACTCCCGTCGGACTCTGCGCCGTTCTCGGAGCGGGCGCTGTTCTGGCGGCGACGACCCAGGGCCCGATCTCGGCGGTCGTTCTACTGATGGAGCTGACCGGCCGGGATCGATCCTTTATCCTTCCACTTCTGCTCACGGCGAGCATCGCCACGCTGGTGGCGCGCTCGATCGAGCCGCGATCGATTTATGATGCACGCCTGACGGATGAAGAGATCGAGGCTCGCCAGAAGCTCCGTGAGGCGGCTTTGGCTCCCGCGGGACTGGTGGAAGAATCGAAGTCCTAGTGTGCGCTGAGTCCGAAGGAGGGCGGACTTCAGTCCGCGCGGGGCTTTTTAAGCCCCGCTTCCCCGATTCGATTTGCGGAGCTGAAAGCTCCGCGCGGGATAAATCCCGCCCTCCACGATCCGGATGCTCTGCAGGATGGACTAGACGCTGATAACCGGGCAAGGCGCTGCCCGAATGATGGAATAGGCGCTGTTCTTCAGCCGTCCGAGAGACGTTTGAATCGCTCCGCGCCCGATCACGATCAGGTCCGCGTCGTAATCCAGGGCGGCCTGGTGCACCGCGCTGCCGACGCTGCCTCCAATCAGACGGATCTCCAGGTTGGTTCCAACCGAGGCCTGTAATTTAACCAGCCGCTCGCGCGCGGCGTGAAACAGAAATCCGTACATGCTCGGATCGCCTTGTTCGGTCCACATGCCGTCGGCACCCGCCACCGCGTGGACCAACTGAAGTTCCAGGCTCTGCTGCAAGGCGAAATCCGACGCCCACTTGAGCAAGGCTTCTCCGTGCTCATTCGTATCGACGGCGCACAACATCCGTTTCCATCGATCAGGCGAGTGCGCCGTCAGCTCTTCCGCGTGAACACCGGTCCACACCGGGCAGTGGGTGTCGTGCAGAACTTTGGCGGTGACGGAGCCCAGGAGCAGGGCGCGAAACGGGCCATGGCCGTGCGTGGGCATCATGATCAGATCGACCTTGTGCGCTTCCGCGTAACTGACAATCTGGTGAGCCGGATCGCCCTGGAGCAGTTCCCGAACCACGCGAACATCCATGAACTCGCCGGCGGCAAAAGTTCCGAGTGCGGGCTCCGGAGCGGATGCGCTGGCGACGTGCAAGAGTACGACTTCCGAGCCGAAACGCTTCGCCATCGCCGCTACGGACGGAGCCACCGCTCTGCTCTGCGCGGAAAGATCCACCGGGTACAGAATCTTTTTGAAGTTGATCATGCCAGGGTCTTCCGCTCCCCGGATGACAACTGAGATATCAGCACGGCGACCACGATCACTACAACGCAACCAATGACGTTGTACCAAAGGAAGGAGATTTTGGTGAAAAGGAAGGCTGCAAAAATCGCCGCCTCGCCGGCCAGGACACCGAAAAACGCGCCATTCGCGCCCACGCTCTTGAAAAAGAACGCCAGCACGAACACGCCCAGCAAGCCGCCGTAGAAGAGCGACCCGATGATGTTCACGGCCTCGATCAGGGCGCCGAAGCTGCTCCCATACTGGGCGAAAACTACCGCGTACACACCCCAGAACACCGTCGCGACGCGCGATACCGCGAGGTAGTGACCGTCGGATGCGTCCCTGCGAACGTGCCTCTGGTACAGGTCGATTACCGTGACCGCGGCGAGCGAGTTGATTTCTCCCGAGGTGGACGACATCGCGGCCGTGAAAATCACCGCGACGATCAGCCCCACCACGCCCACCGGCAAGTATCCGGTCACGAACGACAGAAAAATGTAATTGGTGTCGTGAAAATCCTTTCCTACCAACTGCTCTCCCGCCGCGTGGGCGCTGTCTAATTCGCGCTGGGCGCTTTGATAGCGCGTGCGGGTACTCTGTTGAGCGTCCGCGTCGCGCGCCTGCAGAAAATCCTCGGCGGCCTGCTTGCGCTGCGCAAATGCCTGGTCGTAGCGCTGCTCGACCACAGGCAAACGAGGATCTTTCGCCAGGCGGGCCAGTTCCACCGGCTGGAACAGCAGCGGCGGCTTCTCGAAAGTAAAGAAGACGAACACCATCGCGCCGATGAAGAGGATGAAGAACTGCATCGGGATTTTCGCCAGCGCGTTAAACAGCAGTCCCAGGCGGCTCTGCGCGATCGACTTGCCCGTGAGATAACGCTGCACCTGGGATTGATCGCAGCCGAAGTATGCCAGGGCGAGGAACATTCCGCCGATGAGCCCGCTCCAGACGTTGTACCGGTCGTCCCAATCGAAACGAGTGGTGACGGCGTTAAGCCTTCCGGCGGCGCCCGCGAGCGAAATGGCCTTGGCCCACGAAACATCGGCCGGCATGAGATGGATCGCCATGAACAGGGCCAGCACCAGCGCACAGGAGATCAGCATCATCTGCTGGACGTCCGCCCATATGACCGCCTTGTTGCCGCCGATCGAAGTGTAAACAACGATCAGGAGGCCCATCAGGATCGTCGTCCAGCGGTCCGGCCAGCCCAGGATCACCGAGAGGACCACCGATGGAGCGTACAAAGATAAGCCGGCGGCCAAGCCTCGCGGGATAAGGAAAATCGCACTCACCAGCCCTCGCGTCTTTACATCGAAACGCTGTTCGAGGTACTCATACGCCGTGTAAACATTGGCGCGATGGAAAATCGGGACGGCCGTGGCGGAAAGAATCACCATGGCCAGCGGCAGGCCAAAGTAAAATTGCACGAAACGCATGCCGTCCGTGTAACTCTGACCGGTGGTGGAGATGAACGTGACGGCGCTCGCCTGAGTCGCCATGATGGAGAGGCCCATGGCGTACCAGGGCATGGATTTGCCGGCCAGCAGGTAACGGTCGACCGTATTGCTGCCGCGGCCGCGATACAGGCCATAGCCGACGATAGCCACCAGCCACCCGAACATGACGATCCAGTCGAGGGGCTTCATGAGTCCATGGCCGCGGCGGGCGTGATCTGCGCTGCTTTCGGCAAATTTCAAGGGTAACGCGAATGTTGATAGTATGTACCTGCCCGGATGGCGATAAAGGCATCAGCAGCGATCGCAAGAGAGGCGTCCCAGGCGGCGCCGGCGACGCCCACCAGGACTCGCTACGTCGCCGTGGCCTACGGCATGGCGCTGTCTTTCATTACGTTCCTCCATCGTGCGGCGATCGGACAAGCTGCCCCGCTGATCAGACGCGACCTGGGACTCACGCCCGTCGAAATGGGCTACGTTTTCTCCGCGTTCGGACTGGCCTACGCGCTGCTTGAGATTCCGGCAGGAATGTACGGCGACTGGAAGGGCCCGCGGAAGGTGCTGACGCAAATCGCCATCGCGTGGTCTATGCTGACGATCGCGACGGGATGGGCGTGGAACTTCGCCTCACTATGGGTCATCCGTTTGCTCTTCGGCGCAGCGGAAGCCGGATGTTACCCGGGGCTCGCACGCATGTTCCGGACCTGGCTGCCAGTACGCGAGCGTCCGGTCGCGGAAGGCCTGAAGGCAGCGAGTGCTCGCTTCGGCGCGGCCGTCGCGCCATCCCTGGTTGTCTTTCTTTACGCCTTCATGTCGTGGAGGAACGTGTTTCTGGTGTTCGGGCTGGTGGGATTGGCCTGGTCCGGTGCCTTCTATTGGTGGTTTCGCGATACGCCTTCCGAACATCCTTCGGTGAATGCCGCGGAGCTGGCCATCATTCCGGCCGCGGACCAGCAGCACGGCCATGGAGGCGCACCCTGGCGCCGCTATATCGTTTCCCGCAGTCTATGGATGCTCTGCTTGCAGTGGTTTTGCCATTTCTACGGGTTCTACTTTTACATCACCTGGCTGCCGACCTATCTGCAGGAAGCGCGCGGAGTGGATATCACTCGAAGCGCCCTCTTATCCGGCTTTCCGTTACTGATGGCCGCGCTGGGCAGCCTCGCCGGCGGCTGGGCGACTTCCGCTCTGATTCTTCGCTTCGATGCGCGGCGCGCGCGAAAGATGGTCTGTTACGTTTCCTACGCGGGTGCGGCGATCCTTATGGTGCTGGCGATCCAGGCAGAATCCGTCATCGCCGCCATCGCGCTCATGAGCCTCTCCAGTTTTTCAGTCGAGCTTAGCGTGCCGGCGGCTTGGACCACCGCCATGGACCTGGGGGGCCGGCATGTAGGCGCTGTCTCCGGAGCGATGAACACGATCGGGCAGCTAGGCGGCGTGATTGCCCCCGCCGTCGTCGGATTCATCGCTCAGGGCGGAAAGCAAGGATGGTCGGCGGCCCTGTACACCGCCGCCGCGGTTTACGCCATCGGCTTTTTCTGCTGGCTGCTTCTCGATCCGGTGACGCCTCTGGAGCAGAGCACGTAATTTACTTGGATTGTTTCGGGGACTTCGGCAGGTTTTTGTAATACGCCTCAATGGGCTGGAACGGGCCGAAGCGGTGCTGCTCGATGGGAAAGGGGTCCGCATAGGGACCATAGCTAGTATCGACCGCCTTCTTGGACCGGTCCGGAAAATCGCGATCCAGCCCGCTCATCTCGGGCCGCGGCTTCGAGTTGATGTACGCGGCGACGTCGAAGGCCTGGTCGTCATCGAGGTTCGCGGCGCCGAGGGGCATCTTCGCCTTGATAAACCGGGCCGCGGTCAGCACGCGATGCATTCCCGCTCCATCGTTGAAGCTGTTGGGTCCCCACAACGGCGGAAAAACATAACCCTGCGCCGGATCGGCGGAAGCCGGAAGTCCGAAGCCATCCTTCTGATGACAGGCTGCGCAGCGCTGCTCGAACACCTGCTGGCCGGCTTCCAGATTGGCCGCGCGGTCGGGAGTCTTGAACGCGGGTGACTCGTGCACTTTACGCTGGCTGGCGCCGGTCGCGGCGTCCTGGTCGGACAAGAATCGCAAGTAGGCGACCATGGCGACCATCTCCGGGCTGTCGTCGGCCAGGGCGCGGCCGTTCATGCTGCGGGTCATGCAGCCGTTGATGCGGTCCTGAATGGTTTCGTTGCCACCGCTGCGGGGGGAAACTCTGGGGTACTTGCTTATCGCCGCGACCAGGCTCAGGTTGCCCGGCTCAACGCCCGCTCCGATGTGGCAGGAGGCGCAGGCGAGCCGGCTGTCCGTGAAACGCATCTTGTGATCGGCGACGTCGGGACCCAGCACTTCCGTGGTCTGGGCAATGAGGCGCTTGCCATATTCTTCGGTGGCCATGGAACTCCGGCCGGCACCGCGCGATTTGGAACGAGAGAGCCCCGCCCCCAGGCCAGAGTTGCCGCCACGGTGATCACGCCGATCGCGCCGCATACCGCGAGAACCTTGGCGCCACTATGTGTGCTTTGGCTCATGGTCTTGCACTCTGGTCATAGCTTTGCATATCTGCGCTTTGCACATCCTCGAGAAACCGATACTTGGGGCGTTCGATCCACACACGAAGCTTCGGGGAGATGAGCCATGCCGCCAGGAAGAGGACTGCCAAAGCCCCCGCCAGCGACACGATGGCATCCATAATCATTGGCTGCCTCCCTGAAAGAATCCACGCACAAAGTATGCCGCGGCCGACAGCTCGGGTTCCGACAATTGACTGGTCCAGGGAGCCATGGGCGTCCCTTCCACGCCGTTGCGAAGCGCACGAAGACTGGCGGCCAGGGTCGGACGCTGGATCCGGAAATTTGTCGGCGCGATGGGAAACTGCGCAGCCGCCGAACCGTCCCCCGCCCCGTTCTCGCCGTGACACTGAGCGCAGTGAGCCGCATAGACGCGCGATCCCAGATCGAGCACATCCTGCGGTAACGCCGGTTCCGCCTGCGCCTGATGAAACCCACGCACGACCTGCGCCAGAGCAGACAGATCCTGAAGCGGGAGATCGCGCCAGGCCGGCATGGCGGTTCCCGCGCTGCCATTCCACAGCGAAGAACTCAACCGGTCGAGCGTGTACTCGTGTTCAGAGAAATTCGCAGGCCGCGGATGCAGGCCCGCCGCTCCGGGTCCATCTCCTTCGCCGCGAATTCCGTGGCAGCCGGAGCAGTTGCTCGCATAGAGCTGCCGGCCGCGATTCAGATCGCCAGACGCATCCAGTTTCGGATAGTCGCCCTGGCGGCGGGTGATGGATGGACTCGCATTCAAGACCGGCGAACCAAACGCGAATTGCTTCTCATCGTCGGAACAGTTGCAAGCCGCGCGGGCGCGCGTTTCGCCTTCCGGTCCCGCCAGCGCGCGGTTCCGGCCCAACGTTTCGAGGTACGCCAGCAGATCCTGCGCTTCCTGCCGGGGACGATCCGGAGCGCCATCGAACAGCCAGGGAAAGGCGGGCATGACCGAGTCCGCCACCAGCGCCCGGGGCGCGTAGAGATGCGAGAGCTGCCAGTCTTCAGAACGGGCGGCCCCTTCGCGCGACAAATCGGGACCGATGCGGCGGGTGCCCCACAGATGCGGATAGTCGAAGATGGTCTCCCAGGCCAAGGTGGCCGCGCCGAAGCGTGTAACGTCGTTGCGCAGGTACCGGACTTGCTGCGTGTGGCAATAGGCGCACCCCTCGCGCGCGTAGATCGTGCGGCCGCGCTGTTCGCTGGCCGTAAGCGCCAGCGGATGATCGGGGGATGTGCCGCGGATCTGCTGTTCGAGCACGCGCCCGGGCCAAACGCCCAGCAGCAGGACCGACATCGCAAAGAATCCCAATCCGGCCACGCCGGCCACCAGATAGGACATCCGCAGGAAGCGCTTCATGACGGGCTCCGCAAATACCGGCGCGATTTCTTTAACCGGATCCAGCCCGATGCTGGCTCTAATGGCCCCCAGACCCGCGCCGCGGCCGCCGGTGGTCAAGCCGATCAAGAGGGTGATGAATCCCGCTGCAATAGGCACGGCGCTCAGTGTACGAATCCACCAGTACGGGCGGGCGGCACGGACGGATTCGATCCACGGCGCCGACGTTTGCCATACACGAGCCTCGGCCAGGCCGGCCAGGGTCAGGTCGGTGACCATAATGATCACACCGGCGAACAGAAGCCAGTAGGACCAGTCGAGCAGCCTGGGGTTGTAGCGCGCCCACGGAATCCTTTGCCACACATGGATTAGTCCGCCCGCCGCGGCGAAGCTCGCGAATCCCAGCATGGCCAGATGCGAGTGACCGATCACCCAATCCGAAAAATGCACGCTCTGATTCACCGACATCTGGGCTTGCACGGATCCTTGGATGCTCACGATCAGGTAGAACACGGTTCCGGTACTCACAAAGCGCAAGGCGACGTCGCGCGGAAACCAGCCCGCCCCTCGGAGCGACAGCAGCAGATTCGCAACCACGATCACCACATCCACGCCGAGGAGGGTGGATGCCGTGATAGCCCCGATCTGGGCGCTCATCGGTATGACCGAAAAGATGTAGTGGTGCGTGCCGTTCAGCGGGTAAAGAAAGAACAGCAGCCAGAATCCCAGCATCGACAGGAAATGGCTGAAGATGGGACGCCGCGTCGCGGCGGGGATCACGAAGTAGAGGATAGCGACGGCCAGCGGAGTGACAAACAGCCCGATCGCGTCATGAATCCAGAGTCCGCTGAAGGCAGCGCCGCGGGCCCCGGGAACCAGCTCCGGGACAAAGTTTCCCATCGGGTAGGCCAGCAGAGTAAACACCAGTGCGCCAATGACATACCAGCTTGAGACGTACAGGTCTTCCAAGCCTCGCGAAAAAAACGGCGGCAGGAACTGGACAATCGCCAGCACCAGCGCCAGAACGACGAAGGCGTCGATCACCAGCGGGAACTCGGCCCACTCCAGAGGCTGGCTGAAACCGGCGAGTACCAGGACCCAGCCGGGCGCCACCACCGCGAAATTCCACAGCCCGAAGATCCACTGGCCGAGCCGCGCGCTGGTGACCGATCGTCCGGTGAGTATCGGAACGGCGTGGTAGAGAAACGCGAAGAACGCGTTCCCGAGCCAGCCCGAGCATGATTCCCTGCGTGTGGTCGTAGCGCAAGCGGCCCCAGCTCAACCAGGCCCCGTGTCCTGCGACTAAGTCGGGGGCGAGCAGTTCGATCGACGCCAGCACGCCGAACGACACCGAGATCAGGAGCGTGATGAGGGCCGCCAATCCGTGCGCATAAACCAGCCGTGTTTCTACGGCAGGCGAAACGGCCGGATCGGGATTCCCGCTCATGGAACTTGATATTATCGAACAACTCAGCGTGGACTGCTGGCTGGGCGTATATCCACTAGATATTGCACGGGTTGTACGACGGCACGAACACCCGGTCGAGGCAGCCTACTGTTGAACCGGGTCCATTAATACCGGCCCTGTGCGATGGATGGAAATTGACCGGGAGGATATTCTTAGATCAACCTCACCAACGGAGAGACGGGCTGCCTTCCCCCCAAAGAGGTCAATACCCCGTCTCTCTGACCTAACGCTTGTGCGGCCACCTCCTTCATACAAAGTAGACAGTACCTCCGGTTAGGGGCCTGGGAGTTCGATATGGCAACTGTCCCAAAGAGCGCAGGAACAGGCGCGCCGCCTGCGAATCCGGCGCCGGGGACGCTTCCCGATCTGGCGGCCGCATCGATTCCCGATACGCTCACCGCGCTTCGGGCCAACCTGGATACGGGACTCACCCAAGCGGAGGTGAACACCCGCCGGAAGGTACACGGCTACAACGAAGTGGCCGTGACGAAGACCCACCCGGTCCTCAGGTTCCTTTCGAAATTCTGGGGGCTATCGGCGTGGATGCTGGAGCTCATCATGGTGCTCTCGGCTTTCTTGCACAGGTTCGCGGACTTAGCTGTCGTGAGCGCCTTGTTGATGGTGAACGCTGTCTTGAGCTTCGCCCAGGAGAGCCGGGCGGCCGGTGTTGTCGACACCCTGCGGAAGCGTTTGCAGGTGAGTGCACGTGTGCGGCGCGATGCGGCCTGGCAGGTCATACCGGCTCGGGAATTGGTGCCGGGCGATATCATCCGCGTGCGTCCGGGCGACATTATTCCAGCGGATACGAAGCTCGTCAAAGGTGAGTTGAGCGTCGATCAGTCGGCTCTTACGGGCGAATCGAAAGATGTGGATAAGGCGCCGGCGGACGTGCTGTCGTCAGGGTCCATCGTTCGCCGGGGAGAAGGCAATGGCGTGGTGATGCTAACCGGCGCGCAAACCTATTTCGGCCGCACCACGGAACTGGTCCAGGAAGCCCGTCCGAAACTTCATATCGAGGCCGTGGTGGCGAAAGTCGTGCGGTGGCTCTTCGTCATCGTAGGCAGTCTCCTGACGGTTGTCGCTGTACTTTCGTTGATCCGGGGCACGCCGCTCATCGAGATGGTGTCGCTATTGCTGGTCCTGCTGATGAGTGCGGTGCCGGTGGCTTTGCCGGTGATGTTCACCGTCAGCATGGCCGTCGGATCGGCGGAGCTGGCCAAGCGCGGGGTGCTGGTCACGCGTCTCAGCGCGGCCGAGGATGCCGCAACGATGGACGTGCTGTGCGTGGATAAGACCGGTACGATCACGATGAACCGGCTTGCCGTGACGGGCGTGATCCCCCTAGGTTCATCGAAGGACACCGATGTGCTGTTCGCGGGCGCGCTGGCGTCGGAGGAAGCCAATCAGGATCCTATCGATCTGGCGTTCCTCGCCGCGGCAAAGGAGCGGCACATCTTCGACGGTCTTCCCGCGGTCACACCCGTCTCGTTTAAGCCGTTCGATGCGAAAAACCGGCGGACCGAGGCCGTCGTCGAACAGAATGGGCAGCGTTTTCGGGTGATGAAGGGAGCGGTTCGAACCATCGCCGAGACCTGCGGGCTCAAGCCCCCGGAGATCGACGCGCTGGAAGCCCGTGTCGGCGAAGCGGCAGCGAAAGGATACCGAACACTGGCTGTGGCGCGCGGTTCCGAGACCGGTGTTCCAGCGCTCGTCGGCCTGGTGACGCTGTACGATCCGCCGCGCCCCGACGCTAAGCAGTTGATCGCCGATCTCCGCGGCCTCGGCGTCGCCGTGAAAATGCTGACGGGCGATGGTCTGCCGGTTGCGCGTGAGATCGCTCAAGGGGTGGGATTGCCAAATATCCTGCGGGTGGCCGATCTCAAGGCCACCAGCGCCAAAGCCGGGAACGAAGCGGTGGATCTACTGGCCGGCGCGGACGGGTTCGCCGAAGTGTATCCGGAAGACAAGTACCTTGTCGTTCAGCATCTGCAGGCTGCCGGACACGTCGCCGGCATGACGGGCGATGGTGTCAACGATGCGCCCGCGCTTCGCCAGGCTGAAGTGGGAATCGCCGTCAGCAGCGCGACCGATGTCGCCAAGGGCGCCGCCAGCGTGGTCCTGACGGAACCCGGGCTGATCAACATCCTGGCGTTGGTCGAGCAAGGGCGGACCATCTACCAGCGCGTGCTGACCTGGGTGGTCAACAAGATCAGCCGGACCATCCTGAAGGCGGCGTTTGTCTCGATCGCGTTCGTCTTCACCGGCAAGTTCGTGGTCTCCGCTTTCGCGATGCTGCTGCTCACGTTCATGACCGATTTCGCGAAGGTGGCGCTGGCTACGGACCACGTTCGACCTTCCAAGAAGCCGGAGACGTGGAATATCGGGGGCTTCGTTGTGGTGGCCGCAGTCCTGGGCGTGGCCATGGTCGCGGAGGCTCTTTTACTCCTGTACATAGGCTGGTCGCGATTCGGCCTGGCGACCAACGACAATGCTCTCTATACTTTCAGTTTCCTGACTCTGCTGTACCTGGCCGTGTTCTCCATCGTGTCGGCGAGAGAGCGCAGGTGGTTCTGGTCGACCATGCCCAGCAAGACTCTGGTCGCGGCGCTGGCCGCGGACGCGCTCGCGGGGACGGCGCTGACGCTGGTGGGGATTCCGGGGCTCGCGCCCTTGCCCTGGTGGCAGATGCTGGCGATTTTGGGCTATGCGATGTTCGCATGCCTGGTGGTCAACGACGGGATAAAGTTCGCTATGATCAGATGGCAAGTTCCTCTCGCCGCAGCCTGATGCGTGCTAATATTATTCGCAGTTTTTCGAGATGCGATCAGAAAGGGAAGAGCACATGAGCAACCAGTCCCCATCTTCGCCGGAGCGGCGTTCGTTTTTCAGTCGATTCCATGCGGGAGCAGCTTCGCTCGCGGTGTTAGCCGTCGGCGGAATTGCCATGGCAAAGCCTAAATCGCCGGCACGTTGGGAGCCGGCTCGTCACGACAAAGACGACTGGATGGACTCGCTTCCCGGCAAACATCGAATGGTCATCGATACAACCAGCGTGGACGGATTCCGGAACGGACTCCTGTTTGCGGGCAACTTTATTCTGGCGAATCACGATGATTATGGCTTGCAGAATGAGGATCAGGCCATTATCGTCGTAGCGCGTCACATCTCCACGGGGTACGCCTACAACAACGACATGTGGGCCAAGTACGGAGCGTCTTTGGCGGGCCCGCCGGCTTCCGCGGAAGCCCCGGCCAAAGAGCCGCCGAAGGCGAACCCCAATGCCGCGTCGCTAGCGGCGCTTTCCAAGCAGGGCGTTCAATTCGCCGTGTGCTCCATGGCTACTCGCCGGCTTGCCGGGATGATCGCACGCGCAACGGGCGGGAATGCCGACACCATCAATACCGAGTTGATCGCGAACCTGACGACGAACGGCCGGATGGTCCCGGCGGGAATCGTGGCCGTCAATCGCGCGCAGGAGCGGGGATACACGCTCGTGAGTTGTTAACATCTCTAATCTGGAGACGAATATGAAACGAGTACTTGCCGTTCTTGCAATGGTCGCGATGGGAATTTCTTCCGCCGCGGCGCAAGTCAAGAAATCCACGATCCCGGGGATCACGAACTTCGCTCAGGTGGAGACCACCGTCGCCTGCGCGGGCGCGGTGACGCCGGAAGCGGTGGCCGGGATCAAGAAGATGGGGTTCGCATCCATCATCAACCTGCGGCTGGATACCGAAAAGGGCGCGGACATCGACGCGGAAGCGGCCGCGGCCAAGGCTGCCGGCATCAACTTCGTGCACCTCCCGCTCAACGGAAACATGCCCGACCCGGCGGTGGCGGATCGGTTTCTCAAAATCATCACGGAATCCGGCAATCAACCGGCGTTCATTCATTGCGCCAGTGGAAACCGCGCCGCGGCCATGTGGCTCATCAAGCGCGTGCTGATCGACAAGTGGGACAACGATCGCGCGCTGGAGGAAGCTTCACAACTCGGTTCGATGAGCCCGGTGATGAAAACGTTCGCGCTCGACTACATCCAGGCTCACAAAAAATAGGACGATCTCATCGCGGCTTTCCGCGCTGCTCGGTCGCGCGATTTCCGCCGGAGGCATATGGGCAGCGAAGGCCCGCTGAGCCTCGCCGTCGGACGCGGCGGCTCGCAGACCGAGGAATGCTAAGCTATCCGCTGTTTCCGGGGCGCGTAAAATACCAACAGAAAGGAATCGAACATGAGTAAGGGATCGCTCTCTTCGCCGGAACGACGTTCGTTTTTCACCCGATTCAACACTGGAGCGGCTGCTCTGGCAGCGTTCGCCATCGGCGGGGTGGCCATGGCCAAGCCAAAGTCGCCGGCACGCTGGGAGCCGGCGCGTCATGACAAAGACGACTGGCTGGATCAGGCGTCGGCCAAACATCGCCTGCTGTTCGACGCGATTACCGCGGACGGTCTCGGGGGAGCGCTCGCGTTCGGAGGCAATTTCATACGCGTGAACCAGGTCGACTATAGCGTCGAGAGCAAGGATCTGGCGGTGGTTGTGGTTCTGCGCCACCATGCCACGCCGTTCGGTTACAACGATGCAATCTGGGCGAAATACGGAACCGTGCTGGCGCCCATTACTCCCGTGGAAGATCCCAAAAGCAAACTGGCGCCGAAAGTGAACATTTACAATACGGAAGAGTACGCTGGCCTGTTGCCCAGCCGTGGCGCGACACTGGATTCGCTCACGAAACAAGGCGCGCAACTGGCGGTATGCTCGGTGGCGACTCGCGGGATCGCGGACGTCATTGCAGGGAAGGTCGGCGGAAACGGCGAAGACATCGACAAGGAGTTGATCGCGAATCTGGTGCCGCATGCCCGCATGGTACCGGCGGGAATCGTGGCCGTCAATCGCGCACAGGAGCGAGGATATACGCTCGCGATTTCTTAGATTCTCTCGGACGGAATTAGCGGCGGCCGAGAACCTGCCATCCAATCGCAGCCGCCACCGCCAGGACCGCCACGGCGAACGATTTGCGCAGAGCCCGCTCGGGAGCCTTTCTCGCAATAGGGATGCCTAATCCCATGCCGATGAGAGAGCATACGAGAAACATCCCCGTCAGCCGCCAGTCCCAGTGCTCGTAGCGAAGTTGGCCGGCAAGACCGGCCGCAGAGTTTGCGGCGATGATTCCCAGCGACGTGCCGATCGCTCGCCTGGCGTCCAGACCAGCAAACCAAACCAGAGCCGGTACGATCAGGAATCCTCCGCCCACCCCCAGGAATCCGGTCACCAGACCGACCGCGAAGCCGGAAGGAATGCACTTAGATGTGGAGCAGGTTGACCCCTTCCATTCCTGTTTTCCCCACAGCATTCGCACTCCGACCACGAGCATGAGCCCCGCGAATAACAGCATCAGAACAGACGACGAAACCAGATGAGTTCCGGTGGAACCGAGATACGCACCCACGATTCCCGTGGCGCTGAATAGAAGGGCGGGCTTCAGAAGAAAGTTCCCGCTCCGCCAATGAAAGTAGCTGCCGGCGAGGCTGGTTCCCCCGACGATCGCCATCGACATCCCGACAGCCGCCTTGGGTTCGACGCCTGCGACATAGACAAGAATGGGAAGCGTGACGATCGAGCCGCCGCTTCCCAGAGCACCCAGCGACAGGCCGATGAACAGCGCGAGCAAAAGCGCGATAGTTTCGCCGGCCATGTTTGGTCGCTATCCCGTCGCGGCGTCTTGCATCATCTGCAGAATGACTTCTTCCACTTCCCGCGCCACGGGTTCGATTTCGGGATTCGCGAAGGCCTTCATCATCTCGGTGGGACGCATCGTTGCAAGTGTATACGCTTTCGGCGATCCGTATACGGAAATGCGGCACGGCAGGGCGGTCGAGATCGCGCCATCCGCATCGAGCACCTTCTTGGCCTGGACCGGATTGCAGACCTCGTAAATCCGGCACTCCATGGCCAGATCCACACCTTTCTTCTTCAGGGTGTCCTTCAGGTCATGAATGGCGATCACCCCGAACTTATGACGAGCGGCCGATTCCTGTAACCCGCGCTCGATTTCATCGAGCGGCTTACTGGACTTGATTTGATATAGCACTTGGTGATAACTCGCCCTACTTGCCTCCCTTGCGGCCCATCCCGCTCCCGGCCCATTGCGGAGTGCCGGTCTTGTCGCGCAGCGTCAAGGTCTTTCCATCTTTGACGATCTCCCTCGCGACGATGTAGTCCGCGCCACCCATCGTGATTTTAGAACCCGTCACTTCGACCGAGTCGCCCTTTGCGAACGCAAATCCCTTGCTGGTAATGAATTTGGATGGACCCAGCATCACGTCCCGGGTTTCGTCGCCGGCCTTCACCGTAAGGTGCGTTCCCATCATTTGGCCGCGCATTGGTTGCGTCACGGCGTCAACGGTTCCCTTGAGGGTCGTCTCCGTGGCCGGATCATACATGTGCATGTTTTTCCCGGCATGCGGCCCCTGGGCCGACGCCAGAACAGCAGACAGTAGGAGAGCTCCTGCCGCCAGGCTTACATATTTGAGTCGAATTCGCATGAGATACCTTCCTTCCGCCCTTCTAAGGGCAATTTCTGGTCCAATCGCAAACGCACCCCTGGCACCACTTACGCTCTTCGGTCAGGCGCGATGATGGGTCATTTCGCTCAGGCCGGGATCATATGAGTCCTTGACACCCAATTTGCGAAGGATCGTCATCATGGGGCACCAGTTCGTAAACGCGGATTGAAACAGGTTGAGTCCCACGAATCCCGTGAACAGGAACCAATAGGGGCTAACCCAATAGCCGAGCGCGAGGCTCAGCATCACAAACGCGCCGGCAAACATACGCAAATAGCGATCTACCGTCATACAAGCTCTCTCCTTCGTTTGTTGAACAGATAAAACAGGACCGGAACGGTCATGCGCGAAAGCAGGAGAGAAGCAATCTCTCCGGCCATCAGCGCGATCGCCAGGCCCTGAAAAATGGGATCGAACAGAATCACGGACGAGCCGACCACCACGGCCGCGGCCGTCAGCATCATCGGACGGAAACGCACCGCTCCCGCATCGATCACGGCTTCGTCAAGCGGCATGCCTTCGCTCAGGCGCAATTCGATGAAATCCACCAGGATGATCGAGTTCCGCACCACGATGCCCGCGCCCGCGATGAAGCCGATCATCGAAGTCGCAGTGAAGAACGCATGCAGCAAGCCGTGCGCCGGCAGGATACCGACCAGCGAAAACGGGATCGCCGCCATGATGATCAGCGGCGTCAGGAACGACTGGAACCAGCCGACCACGAGTCCGTAGATCAAGATCAGCACGGCGGCAAAGGCGATACCCAGATCGCGAAAGACTTCATAGGTGATGTGCCATTCGCCGTCCCACTTCATCGAGTAGCGGTCCGGATCGGAGGGCAGCGCCGCCATGTGCTGCTCGACTGGATAGCCCTCCGGGATCTTGATCTTGTCGATCTCCGGCCCGAGCTTGAGGACCGCATAAACCGGACTTTCGATCTCTCCCGCGATGTCCGCCGTGACATACGTAACCGGCAGCAGGTTCTTGTGATAGATGCTCTTGTCCTCGATGACGCTTTCGGCGTGCACCAATTCGCCCAGCGAGACCAGTGCGTCCATTGCGTCCCGCGATCTTGAGGCTCTGGATACGCTCCAGATCGGACCGAGCTCGCGCGATCCAGCCTGCACGGTCAGCGCGATGTCTTCCTTCTCCGCAGTCCTGATGCAACAGCCCCGCTTGATAACCGCCGGAAGCCACCTGCATCGCGCGGGCGATATCGTCCTCGGAGATGCCGTTGAGCGCGGCCTTCTCCTCGTCGACGATCAGCGCGTACTTGGTCTGATCGTCTTCCACGTACCAATCGACATCCACGACGCCTTTGGTCTGCTTGAACAGATCGCGCATCTGGCGCGCCAGCGCGATCCGCCGCTCCATCGCCGGCCCGTACACTTCGGCGACCAGCGTCTCGAGCACCGGCGGTCCGGGCGGCACTTCGGCCACCTTGATCCGCGCGCCATAGCGTTCGGCGATGGGCTAGCAGACGCAGGCGCACTTGCTTGGCGATCTCATGGCTTTGCAGATCGCGCGCGCCTTTCGGCAGCAGATTCACCTGAATATCGGCCACGTTGGGTCCGCGGCGCATGTAGTAGTGACGCACCAGACCGTTGAAGTTATAGGGCGAAGCCGTTCCGGCGTAGGTCTGGATGTTCACCACTTCGCGCTGCTTCTGCGTTTCCTCGCCCAGCAGCTGCACGACGCGCTCCGTTTGTTCGAGCGTGGTCCCGTTGGGCATGTCGACGATCACCTGAAACTCGCTCTTGTTGTCGAACGGCAGCATCTTGACCTTGACGAAACCGGTGTAGAACAGCGCGCAGGATGCCAGCAGCAGGACCACCACGCCGCCGACGAAGCTCCAGCGTGAAGATGGGCCGGTGCAGAAGGGTCCCCATCACACGCCGGTACAGCCGCGTCACGAAGTCCTCGCGCTCGCCCGCGTGGTGCACGCCGCTGGACTTAAGAATCCGCACGGCGGCCCAGGGCGTCACGATGAACGCGACCAGCAGGGAAAAGAGCATCGCGGCGCTGGCGCCGATCGGAATCGGACGCATGTACGGCCCCATCAGGCCGCCGACGAAAGCCATGGGCAGGATGGCCGCGACCACAGCGAGCGTGGCGAGGATGGTCGGATTGCCGACTTCATCCACAGCCTCGACCGCGACTTCGAAGGGCGGCCTGCGTCTGATTGCCCGGCATCCGCCAGTGGCGCACGATATTCTCGACCACCACGATCGCGTCGTCCACCAGGATGCCGATGGAGAAGATCAGCGCGAACAGCGTGATGCGGTTCAGCGTGTAGCCGTAGAGATAGAAGACGGTGAGCGTCAGCGCGAGGGTCACCGGAATCGCGGTGAACACGATGAGCGATTCGCGCAATCCCAGGGTGATCGCGATCAGGACGCTCACGGAAATCACGGCAATCAGCATGTGGTACAGCAGTTCGTTGGATTTTTCCTTGGCCGTGTCGCCGTAGTTTCGCGTGACCGTCATTTCGACATCGGAAGGGATCACGCTGCCCCGCAGCCGCTCCAGCGCGGCTGAGGACGTCTATCGGCCACGGTAACGGCGTTGGTGCCCTTGCGCTTGGAAATAGCGATCGTAACGGCGGGATAGGAACCTTTGCCGTCCGAGTAGCGCACATATTGCGACGGCTCCTCGCCACCATCGGTCACCTCGGCGACGTCGCGCACAAAGATGGTCTTGTCACGCTGGCAGACTCCGGCGACCACGTTGCGAACATCGTCGGCGGTGCGCAGGAACTGTCCGGTTTCCAGGAGAAACTGCTGGTTGCCGCTGGCGAATTGGCCCGAGGGCAATCGGCGATTGGAAAGACCCAGCGCTCCGACGACCTGGAGCTGGCGATAGATTGTAAGCCGCCAGGCGCGCCTGATTCAAAGTGATGCGAATCTCGCGCCGCTGGCCGCCGATCAACGCTACGGCCGAGACGTCCGGCGTCTGCTTGATCGTGTCATCCACCTGCGCGGCGATGCGCCGCAGTTCGAAATCGCCGTAGCGCTTGCTCCAGAACGTCAGCGCCAGGATCGGAACGTCGTCGATCGAGCGGGGCTTGACCAGCGGCTGCGACGCGCCGGGCGGGATCAGGTCCAGGTTGGCGGCCAGCTTCTGGTTCAGCCGCACAATGGCTTTCTCTTCGTCCTGCCCGACCAGGAAACGCACGATGACTGTGGACGTGCCGGGGCTGGACGTGGAGTAGATGTACTCCACTCCCGGGATCTCCCACAGCAGCTTTTCCATCGGCTTGGTGACGCGTTCTTCCACTTCACGCGCCGAAGCGCCGGGCATCTGCACGAACACGTCCACCATCGGAACGATGATTTGCGGCTCTTCCTCGCGCGGCAGTTTCCACACCGCAAAGGCGCCCAGCAGCATGGAACCGGCGATCACCAGAGGCGTCAGCTTCGAATCGATCCAGACGCTGCGCGAATCTTCCCGCGGGCCCGAGCTTGCGCTCTGTCATGGTTCACGGCCGGACCTCCACCGCGGCTCCATCGGCGAGACCTGCGGCACCGGGAAGATCACGCGCTTCACCAGCCGTGAGACCGGAGAGCACCTCCACCTGGTCCTGGCTTTTTTGCCCCGCGGTGATCAGGCGAGTATGCGCGACACCGTTTTCAGCGATCATGACGGATTGCAGCTGGCCGCGTTCCATCACCGCCGCAGCCGGAACGGTAAGCGCCGAGCGGCTGCCCACTTGAAACAATGCGCGACCGAACGCTCCCGAGCGAAGCGACGGAGCCGCGGGTAAATCAATCTTCACCGTATACGAACGGGACGCGGCGTCCACCGCGGGTACGATCTCCGAAACCCGCGCATCGAGCGTGCGGTCTATTCCATCCAGCGTTACCGAAACCGGCTGGCCCACTCGAATCGCCGAGAGGTGCGATTCATCCACGGACGCCTCCAGACGGTAATGCGCCCTCGCGCTCGATGGTCAGCAGCGGCGCGCCGGGAACGGCCAAGGTCCCCGGATCGACCGATTTCGCGGTGACGACGCCCGCAAACGGCGCGGTGATTTCGGCATAGCTGCGGGCCACCTCTGCCGACCGGACATCCTGCTGAACCCGCGCGGCCTGCGTGTCCAGTTGAGTGCGCCTGGCGCGAGCCATCTCGTAAGCCGCTTGCGCCGCCTTGAGCTTGGCCGACGACTCGTCAAACTCCTGGTTCGAGATCGACTTCTTGTTCCACAACTCCTGCATGCGGTTGAACGTGGTCTGCGCGAGATCGAGATTCACCTTCGCTCCCGCCGTTGCGTGATCGGCTTCCGGAACGGCGCCGCGAACCTCGTCGAGGGCCGCTTCTGCCTTGCGCGAGTTTACGTCGAGATCGCGCGCATCCAAGGTGACCAGAAGCTGGCCCGCTTGCACGCGGTCGCCGGCCTGCACTTTCACTTCGCGCACGTACCCGAGCAGCTTGGCGGCGATGACCGCGGAAGTGCGGGCGCGGACCGTTCCGGTAGCCTCGTAGATCGCGGGCGTTTGCTGTTCGGCAACGGTGACGACGCCGACGGCGACCGGCGGGGCCTTGGAAGCAGCCCCGGCTTCGCGCGGCGGCTCAGAACAACCAGCCAGCCCGAGCGCCAGCGGAATCAACCACAGCAGCTTGTTCCTCATCGGGTCCCTTCTTTTAGAACCGCCGAGTCAGGCGTCAGCGTGCCCGCGGCGAGTTCGAGCATGGCCGCGGCGATGCGCTGGTCCCGGACCGCGGCCAATTGGCGGTTTCGCGCGTCCAGCACGGTCGTCTCGGTTCGAAGCAAATCGGTGACGTTGCTGAACCCTGCCTCGTACCGGTTCTGCGTGATTCGCAGACTCTCTTCCGCTTCCGCCACGGATGCCTGGGCCACTTCGATGCGCTGCGTGGCCGCGTGCAGGTCGGCATACGCGCGGTGGACCTGCAGCCGGATGGCGGAATCCGTCCGCGCTTCTTCCGCCGAGCTGCGTTGCAGAGCGAATTTACTCTCTTCGATGCGCGCCTTATCGCCGAATCCGTTGAAGAGGTTCCAGCGCAGGCCGATCGACACCAGCCAGTTGTCGCCGCCTCGGGTGATGAATCGCTGGCGGTCCGCTTCGTAGCCGCCATGCAGGATCACTTGCGGAAGAAGGCTGCCGCGGGCGTTGGCGGCCTGCGTCCCGGCCAGGCTGGTCGCGAGCTTCACTTGAAGCGCTTCCGGCCGTTGCTCGACCGCGATCTTCTGCTGTTCGGCCAAGGATTCTTCGGGAGGAATCGTCATTGAGGCCAGCCGGGTGGTCAGCGTGTGCGGCGTATCCAGCGGAAGACCGATGGCGTCGTTCAGCGCCGCGCGAGCGACGTCCACGTCGGCTTCACGGCGGATCTGTTGCTCGCGGACGCTCGCCAGGTGCACCCGGATCGAAAGTGTGTCCACATCGGTGGACATTCCCGCGGTCCGGATGGCCTGGGCCCGTTCCAGATCGGCCTGCGCCGAACGCATGGCCTGGGCCGTCGCGTTGAGCTGGTCGGCGCTTAAGAGAGCGTCGTAATAGGCTCGAACCACTCCGCCGATGACCTCCATCTGCGTGCGCCTTCCGTCTTCGGCGGTCATGTCCCTGGTCAGCCGGGCGGAGCGAACGGCGCGTTTGGTCTGGCCGGCGTCGTAGAGCACCTGGTCCGCAGTGACCTGCGACTGAAAATTGTTAAGGAAATTGGGATTGTTCAGCGATCCGACCTGAAAGTTTTGTTCCCCGAATTGGTTTTGGGTCAGCAAGGAGCTAAAAACGAAGACGGGATTGTCGCTTCTCGTCCATGACTCGGAGTAGTTGACCTTAGGCAGGAACCCGCTCCGGGCTTCTGAAATACGCGACTCGGCGGCATTTTTCGCCGCGCTGGAGGCTTCAATGGACTTGTTCTTATCCAGCGCCAGCCGAACTGCGTCGTTTAACGACATCACTGCGTCTTGTGCCCCAACCGGGAGCGCTAACAACAGGACTAGGAGTGTTCTCATCATCGCTTCTGACCTAGCTTCTGACTAACTGGATGCATTTGCATGGCCGAGGTGACAAAGCGTCACTTTTCCTTGCGGGTTGAATCTAGAGGAATAGGAAGGCGTTGAAGCTCGCTAGAATCAAAATGGGACTAAGTTTTGGAACGAGACATCGAAAGCGACCTCGCGCGGCAGTTAATCGCCGGGGAACCGGGAGCATTCGAACGCTTCGTGGAATACTTCCGCCCGAAGGTTTTCCAATATAGCTGGCTCATGTGCGGCCATCGCGAAGATGCGGAGGAAGTGGCGCAAGAGACCTTGCTGAAGGTTTTCGAAAACGGCGAGCAGTTGCGCGAGCCTGAGAAGATCCGGTCCTGGGTGTTTCGCATCGCCAAGAACGCGTGCCTCATGAAGCGGCGCAAGAGCACGTTTGCTCCTGCCAGGGAACTTTCGCTGGACGAGTTCATGCCGTCAAAGCAGCGGGACGGAGATCGCGTGCGGATGGAGATCGCGGACTGGTCCGCACTGCCCGAAGGGAAGGCTCTACAGTCTGAAATGCGAGAGTTGCTCGAAAAGGCGATCCGGGAACTGCCGGAATCGTACCGCTCGGTGATCCTGCTGCGGGACATTGAGGAACTTTCCACGCAGGAGACGGCCCAGATCCTGGAGGTCAGCACCGACGTCGTCAAGACAAGGCTGCATCGCGCGCGGCTGGCGATTCGCCAAAAGCTGGACGACTATTTGCGTCGCGCCGTAGTGCAGGAAGGAGAGAAAACACATGGAACCGCATCGGCACAATGAAAGATGTAAAGAGGTTTTTGCCATGCTCTCCGACTATCTGAATCTGGAGCTCCCGCCGGAAGCGTGCCATGAAATCGAGGCGCACATCGCGGGTTGTCCGCCGTGTATTGAGTTCGCCGAGAGCCTGCGCAAGACCGTCGACCTGTGCCGGCGGTACCAGCCAGCGGAACTTCCTCGACCGATGGGCCAGGAAGCTAAAGCGCAACTGCTGGATGCTTACAAAAAGATGCTGGCTGCCAGGATGAGCGACCAATCCGGTTAGAGGTGTGGGAAATCAAATGGCTTTCTCCGTGATCCGTTCCTGTGAATCGTGCGGTTCGAAGAATCGCGTGCCCGCCGGGCATCTGGCCGACGTGGGCCGCTGCGGTGTCTGCAAGCAGCCGCTGCGGCCCGAAAACGAACCGCTGGAGGTCGACACCAGCGCGTTCGATGAGATCGTGGCGGAGGCGAAGGTGCCGGTCATGGTCGACTTCTGGGCTTCGTGGTGCGGGCCTTGCCGGATGGCCGCGCCTGAAGTTCACAAGCTCGCCCAGGAAATGGCCGGGCGGGCGTTGGTGTTGAAGGTCGATACGGAAGCTAACCCTGCGCTGGCGGCACGATTCGGCGTTCAGTCGATTCCGAATTTTGTTGTATTGCGGCGCGGCCAACTGGTGATGCAGCGTGCGGGCCTGGCGCCGCGAGCCGAGATGCGCCAGTGGCTGGAATCGTCCGCCGCCTAGCCGATCACTTCTTGGGCAGCGGAACGGCGAACATTTTGAAGGTCCCCGGATCTTTGTCCTTGAGCGCCGCGTCGTTCCGGTAATTCAGCTTCCCCTCGACGATCCAGGCCATCCCGCGCGTCGCCGTCACGCCGGGGGTGCTTTCGAGCCCCTCCTTGATGGTCTTGATCACGGCGTTCTGCATGCCCGGACCTTCGAAGGTCACGATACTCATCTTGCCCGAGTTCTCGGCCAGCAGCAGCCGGTTCTTGCCGATCGCGCGCATTCCGTCCGGACGATCGACCGGGCGCGACAGCTTGAGATCGATCACGCCTTTGGCTTTGCCGTCCGGTCCCAGATCCAGACGCAGCAGTTTATTCGCACTGACGCTGTTCACATAGAGGATCGTGGTATCGCCGAACGCCAGCCCATCGGCTCCCGCGAGCAGCGGATCTTTCGCCACAACTTCCAGAGCTTTCGCGCCGGGCTTGAGCATCAGGATACTGTTTTGGCGCGTGTCGCTTATGTAAGCCGTGCCGTCGGCAGCCGTTGCGATATCGTTGCACAGCGCGCCGTCGCCAGGCAGGGCATACGTGCCTTTGAGCGCGCCCGTCTTCAGGTCGAAAGCCTTGACTGAGGTCGCCTCGCCTTTGTTCTCCAGATTATTCGAGCAGACCCACAGATTCTTGCCCTTCTCGTCGGCGAACACGCCGAGCACACCGTTCAGGCCGCCGGTGCCAGGCTTGATCCATTCCTCGGCTGCGGTCTTTCCAGGCGCGATCCGGCTCACGTTGCCGTGCCCCAGACTGCCGACAATCAGGGTCCCGTCGGAGGTCGACGTGATGCTTTCGGGAAAAATCCCTTTTCCAGGAAGGACGATTTCGGTAACGGGCGGAGCGGCATAAGCCCCTGCGATAAACATCAATGCTGCAGCGTTGAATGCGGGTCTTGTGAGAAGTCTCATAGTCTCCTAGAAGCATACAATAGAGGTTGAGACTCCTGGAGAAAGAATGAAAAAGCATCCCTATCTATTTACCGGAGCGGCTGCGTTCCTGGCATTTGGCTGCGCGTTGTTCGGAGACGGCGCTAAGATCTCCGGCCTGATCACCGGCCAGAATGCGTTCGTGAGCGCCAAGGATCTGAAACCCGGGACGTTCCGCAAGATCACGGTAGCCGATCTGCCCGCGCCCATGCCGCCGGCGGGCCGGGGAGGTGGTTTCGGTGGTTTCGGAAAGGCTGCCGCGCCGCCGGAAGGTGTCATGCCCGCGGTTCCGGCGGGTTTCAAAGTTGAGGTCTTCGCCGATAACCTGAAGGCTCCCCGGCAGATCCGGCGCGCTCCGAATGGCGATCTGTTCGTGATGGAACAGAATGCCGGTCAGATCACCATACTCCGCGGGAACAAGGGTGGGAAGCCTGAAACCACCTCCGTATATGCCACCGGCCTGACCACGAACTTCGGGATCAATTTCTATCCCAACGGTCCGAATCCGCAATGGGTTTATGTCGGCAACACGGGCAGCGTCGTCCGCTTTCCTTATAAGAACGGCGACCTGAAGGCGAGCGGCCCTGCCGAGACGCTGATTTCGGACATCCCGCCGCGCGGCAATCACTCGACGCGCGACATCGTGTTTTCGAAGGACGGCACGAAAATGTTCGTGGCGGTGGGCTCGGCCGATAACGTGTCCGATACGCAGCCGGTTCAGGAACACCGCGCCAACGTGCTCCAATACACTCCTGAAGGCAAGTTCGTGAAGATCTATGCCTCCGGAATTCGCAATCCTGTGGGCCTGGGCATCAACCCGACGACCGGTGAACTATGGGTTTCGGTTAACGAACGCGACCTGCTGGGGGACAACCTGGTTCCCGACTACATCACCAGCGTCAAGGAAGACGGCTTCTACGGATGGCCGTGGTTCTACATCGGCAAACACGAGGATCCGCGCGCAAAAATGGAACGTCCCGCCGACAAGACCATCGACAAGGTCATCGTGCCGGATGTGTTGCTGCAGCCACACAACGCTTCGCTGGGACTCACGTTCTATGACGGCACTATGTTTCCGCAAGAGTATCGCGGCGATCTGTTCGCGGCCGAGCACGGCTCGTGGAATCGGTCGACGCCATCGGGACATGAGCTGGTGCGCGTTCCGCTGGAAAAGGGAAAATCCAATGGGGTCTATGAGGACTTCCTGACGTTCCCAGGCGGCGATTCAACGTGGGGACGTCCGGTCGGCGTGGTTACGGGCTCGGACGGCGCGCTCTACGTCACCGACGACACCGGCAACAAGGTCTGGCGGATCAGCACCACCAAGTAGTCTGTTCTATTACCGCAACGGCTGGCCATTCAGCATAGAGCGCTATCTTTCGGATACTTGTGTTGACTCGCCGCCGGGTCGCCCGCTACACTCCTTGGAACAACTGCTGAAAGCTTCTCCTCCGATGGGCTTTCGGCTTAAAGGGATGGTGCGGCGGTCCGCTGTGAGACCGCCGATCCCCTTTTCCCTTGGCGTTCAGCGTGAGCTGATCCACACTTTGTGCATCCACGCGACAATCACTTCGTGTTGCCAGACCGAAACCCAAAATATGGCGGCCACCACCACCACCCAAAGGATGCCAAAATCCCTTTTCCTAGTCATATGGCTGGGGATCCGGCCCGCGACCGGCCTGCCCACGACCTGATTGTATCCCCAAACGGTTTCCCGTATCCCTGGGGTGGATCCAGACCAATGAGCTAGGAAATCGTGATTGGAAGCATTGCGCCGGCACTTGCCTGATCGGAGCTCACCTCCACGACGATTTCGCCACTGTCCGGCATTGAAATTGAGAAGCTGACCTCTGCCGGTTGCCCTGGTGTGAGCGTACCCAGGACACAGGTGTAGGAGCGCAACCCGCCGGGGAAGTGGTCGACCTGGCAACCAGCGGCATCCACTTTAGCGCCTTTGGGAGGCCTGAGGGTCACGGTCACGTTGGTAGTTGCAAAGTCCCCGTCGTTTTTTACCTGGATGGCTCCAGGCAAACTCTGACGAGCCGAGCCGCTTATCGGGTCGGCGGTGACGACCAGATGAAAGGACTGCGCGTGCGCGCTGGCCGGCAATCCCAGCAGGGCGCCACAGACCATCACCGCGCCTCCGAAAAACCGAACTAAGGTTTTTTTCATTTCGATTTCCTCCTGCGCCATGTTTAACACGATGCCCACGAGCCTTCAAGCTCTTAGTACCCTGTTTTTACTGGAAAACCGGGGTACTAGGCCCGTTTTTCATAAGGCTTGGCTCGCTCCACTACTTCCAAATACCCTAGGAGGCGGGCCGCAACAACCGAGAAGGTTTATGAGTTCGTGCTTAGCCCCGCACGGAAACTAGTCCTAGCGTGGGCGTATATTTGGTCCGCTATCAGTCGCCCTTTGCCGGTCTGATTCGTCCCCGCTAAGGCCTACGCCGCGAGGTTTCACAAACTATTTGAAACAACCCGCGGCCCAGCCGAATCGTACTAGGCGGAATGGCAGCTTCTGGCTATGGACACTTTATGGCGCAGTCGTGAAACTGGAGTTGAAATGGACACTACAAGTCACGGATGGTGGCATCGATTGTGGTCGAGCTGGAGAGACCGCCGGGAACTTCGCCGCTTGTGCCAGCGGCCGCCGCACCATTCGCACTAGCTTGCCCTGAAATCAGGCGTCCAGCCAGTCCTATTTCCCAACAGCTTTCCACACATCCGACTTGTGCTGCGGTGTAGGCGAGGTGTGGACGTTAATATAGCGGTCGAAGTCGAGATTGAGCTTCTCGAGAATCGGGACCAGGGCTTTCAGGTGATCGTTCGCCGGCTGCCCGGGAGTGACCGTGAAGTCGCCCTGGAAGATGATCTTCTCCTTGGGGATGTACGCGATCATCAAACCATTGGAATGAGGAACCGGCGAGACGTGGTAGAACTCCACCGTTCGCGTTCCATCTGAGTAGACTTTCTTCTCCGCGACGGCCTCGATTTTGACTTTTTTCGGATTCTTGGCGAGGGGGTCGTCCAGCAGCGTTCGGGGAGTGTTGAGCGCTTTCTCCAGAAACTCCTGGTTGTTCTTCTGCGTGATGATGGTTGCGCCTTCGGCCACCAGCACCGGCAGCCCTCCGGTGTGATCGGAGTGGGGATGCGTATTCATAACGTAGCGGATCGGCTTGTTGGGGATCAGCTTCTTGGTTGCCGCGACGTACGCTTCACCGCGGGCGATGGATTGTCCGGCCTCCAGCATCATGATGTAGTCCTTGAACTCGACGATCACCGAATCGTAGCTGCCGGGTCCGGTGGTGAGCCTGTAGAGGCCGTCGCCGAGCTTTTCGGAAGTGACGACCAGAGGAGCCGGCGCGCCGCCAGGAGCACCCGCCGCCTCGACCGCCCGCCGGCGCCGGAACCAGCGTTGCGACATCCGGAGGATTCGCCTTCGCGGCCGTGACATTCACTTCAAAGAAGGGCCATCCGCCGCGCGTCTGCACGATCTTCGCGGGAGCCATGACTCCGCCGAAGTCCTTCCAACCCGTGTAGGTGGCCAGGATGTGCATGTCGCCCATAATGTTTTCGCCCAACCACGTCTCGACCCGATCAACCATGTTCTTGTCGTCTATATAGCCGTTGATGACGTAGGTCTTGCCGGACACCGCCTTAACCGTCGGGCTCCAGGTCAGGACGGTGTAGTTCTTGCCATCGACTTTCTTTTTGCTGGCGGTGGCGTTGTTGGCGGCAGCGCCTTTGAGGAAACCCCAGGGCGTGAGGTAAAACTCCAGGGAGTTGCCCCAGGGCTGCGAGACATCGGCCTGTTGCGCCGTGACCCCCTGAAAGAACGTTCCGGGCATCGGCTGGGTTGCGCCGCCACCCGCGGGATTGTTCGTGGCTCCCGTGGCGCGCGACGCCGGCGCAGTCAGATCGATCACGCGGACGTAGTTGTCGATCGGCCGCATGGGATCATGCGTTCCCCGGCAGTTCATATCGGCTGCGTTGGATCCACATTGCTGGAAGGCAACATCCTTCGCCGATCCCGAATAAGTGATGGATTTCACATCGCCCAAGCGCCTTTTGCGCATTGGCGATTACCGTTTTTGCATCCTGCGCCATGGCGCTCGCACACAGCGAGGCCAGGCAGATCGCGACAACAACAAGTCTCTTCAGCACAGCTTCTCCTCTTAACACGTTCTTAAACCGCGTCTGGTTGCCGGGCAGAACGGACCCGTCTTGAATATTCTATATCCCCTGGGTCTCCGGCGGGCCCTCCGGCTCCGTATGCACCCTGTCACTCCTGCCGGTCGGCTAAGGCGAAATGCCTGATCGCTTACGGCGAAGGTCCCCGACGGCCACACAGATGATCTGCCGATAGTTGCATAAGAAAAGTCCAGTATCTCCAGATTGCCAATGTTTCATAGCGACGACCCCGTGATTCTGATCAGCTTGATACTCCAGTCGGGTATCATCGTCTTCCTTCTGCAGGGTGCCTTTCGGAAGTATCACTGGGTCCTGGCTTATTCCCTCACGCGACTGATCACCACGGTGTTGGAAGTAGGCGTCCGTCAGAAAGGCGGCAACGAGACTCTGTTTTTTCGTCAGGTTTACTACTCCGACCGGGTAATTCTAAATCTGGTTCTTTTCGTAATGGTGAGTGCGATCATCTACCGGCTTCTGGAAGGAAAACCTCATCGGCCAGCCATAGGCAAGGTGCTCATCGGAATTGTTGCGGCCGTGCTGTTGCTGCCCTTCCTGGTACTTTCGCGACCCTTTACAATCCATTGGCTGAATGGGATGAGCCAGTTTCTGTACTTCGGCAGCGGGATTATGACCCTGGTGCTTTGGACAGTGCTGATGAGCTCGAACCCGCGCGATTCACAGCTCCTCAAGTTCACCATGGGCCTGGGAGTCGCCATGTCCGGCGCGGCGATCACTTTTGGCTTGCATCCGTGGATCGGCACGCGGCGGCTCGAGTGGATGCCGAACCTGTTCCTACAGGCGACCCACATCACAGGCCTGCTTATATGGTGCTGGGCATTCCGGCCGGCAACGCGGCAGGCCAACGCGCCTCCGAACGCTGTGACCTCGCAGTAACCCGCGCCGGCGACAGGCCTTACAAATACGACGGGCCGATCTGGAAATGCACATGCTCCTGATGCTTCCGGCGGAGTCCCATGGCGGGATAGTCCGGATGAAAGATGTTGGCTCCTTGACGCACCGGCTTGCCTTCTTCTAAATCCAGATTGTCGGTCGGTGCGACGGTGAACTGCTCCCTTCCCGCCCGGTAGAGTTCCTGGAAGAAGTAATATTTCAAACTGTCTTCGCTGCTTCGTAGCCGATAGTAGGTGCTGGTGGCATCTCCCCAGGGGTCGCCGTGAGCATCTTTAAGTCTCTTGCCGTCGGTCTTGAATACGGGCCGCGATCCCCAGTCTTTATACACGTCGAATTTCCCGAATCGCGTCAAGGCGCCGTAGATGTCGACGCAGGTGCCCACTTCGTGGCAATTCAGCGCCTTGCCCTCATGACCGTGGCCAATGCCGCCCCATACGATTTCTTTCACAAAATAGTATCCGCCGCTGAGCCTGGTGGCGAGCCTGTAAAGTGCAATGGCGAGCACCGGCTTGGGTAGGAAGTAATCGAGCTTGGCGTTGTCCGCGTTGCGGAACTCGACTCCACCCATCCGCGCTTTAATTGTCAACTGCTGGCCCGGCCGGGGTTGGACGATTCTTCCGGCCGCGTCGGTCCTGATCTTCTCGAGGAGCGTAATTTCGCCCTGGTAAACGAGATGCATCAGCAAAGCGAACGATTCCTGATCGGTGAGATCGCGCGCCGGCTTGGAAGTCCCTGGCGGCTCGTTTTGAAACGCAGCCAGAACTCTCCTGAGTTCGATTACGCCGGCAAAGGCCGTGAGGATCTCCTGGCCGGCCGTCTTGGTGTGCTCCCAAAATCCAGGGATGCCGACTTGAGTTGGCTTCGGATGCCCCATATCGCCCGCAGTGTCTTACTCTAACATTCGGGCTATGGGTCCGCTACTTATCCGCGGTCGGGATCGAGGTAAGTGCGATTCCATTGGCGCGAAGACCGAGCACGGCTAGATTCCCGGCGGCTGTCGAAAATACTGCGGTGCCGCGGTTTCCAGCCACTCCGGTCAAGTTGAGGCTCGGATCGCGCAAAAGCACGGCCGTGTGGTTATTCGGCTGTAAGGAGACATTCGTTGTGCCGACCAGGCTTCCGTCCGATTTCGTAACCGTGATCGTCACTGTCATGCCGAACGGATTGGGATTGGCGATGGCGAACGCGGTGACCCGTGAGTCGGTATCATCCCAAAGCAAAGTGCTGCTGGTCGCGCTGGCTGAGGAAAACGGCACGACCGCTTCCTGATCCGGCTGCCCCAACAGGCTCTGCCGGAAAACGCCGTATCCGATGACGCCGGGAGGCGGCACCACCGACACATATCCCTGCGAGATCGGCGTACCGACATTCGGAGCTTCCAGGCGAGTGCTTTCTCCGGGTGCGAGCGTCACGGTGGTCGCCGGACCGATCAACGGGACGAATAACGACGTTCCATTGTCAGCCGTGAAGCTTACGGGAAAAGACACCGTGGCGACTCCGGTGTTCGCAAAATAGAGCGCTGAATACCAGCCTCCTCCGAATGCGAACTGCGGCAGTATCTTACGCGCGCCCGCCGCATAACCTGCCAGATGCTGGATCTGGGTCTGGGTAAGGACGCTGTTCCAGACGGCTGCCTCATCGATAAGACCCTCATATGGCGGGGCGGAGGCTACCGCGGGAGTTCCGCCAATGTCCAGGGCGGCGCTGTTGACGATGGAACCGGTAATCGTGGCGTTCCCGCTCGCGACCGTGGCCACCTTCACGCCGTCGATATACAGTTGAACGCCGCTTTCCAAGCCGCTGCCGTCAAAGGTGGCGACCAGGAAGTGCCAGGCTCCGTCATTTACAGGAACCACGGATTCGACCACCGAAGTAAATCCGTGCGATTCGAGAATCAGTCCGAAGCGGCCGCCGCCGAGCGGGGCGCCCGCTCCGCCGTTGTCGATGACCATGACGTAACCGGTCTGATTGGAATCGACTTTGCCCAGAACGGGCATCGTAGAGAGCCCCTGATTCGCCGTCTTCACCCAGGCCATTAACGTAAAAGTTTGTAAAGCGCTGAAGTTGAATACGTTGCCCGCGACCGAAACGGATTGGGAGCGGGAGCTATTCAGCACCGCAGCTTGGCCCAATGGATCGATGGGAGCTCCGCCGCCGGTCGCGGTGAAGTTAACCGGACTGCTCGGATTGGCATCGACGCCCGAATTCCCTTGCGCGGAATCCGTCAGGTTGCCGTCGAACCTCCAATAGCCAAGAGGATTCAACGACAGCACCTCATTCGTGTACAGACTGTTCGCCCAGAGGGAAACAGGGGCCATCAGGGCCGCTGCAATGATCAACCGTGAAGGGAGGAACTTCATTGGTGATAGTCTCCTGATCGATATTGGCATAGTAATTCAGAAATGCTGTGCGTATCAAACACCTAGTTTCGCCGGCAGATTCCCTAAGGCGGTACTAAGATGATGCGCCCGGCGCGAATGGGGGCGCAGGCGGGCTATGGCTTTGGCGTGATCTTTACGACCATAGCCGTGAAGCTTTGGCCGGGCCCGATCAGGAACTGGTGCACCGTGTTGGCGGGAATATAGAGCACGTCGCCGGCGGCGATCGGGTAGCGGGTGCCGCCTTCAATCGATTTGCCGCGGACCTCGTCGGGCGCGCTGGGCTTGCCTTCAATCATTTTGCCGCCCACCAGGACGGTGCCTTCGCCGGACCGGATCAGGAGCAGATCGGCCTGCTTCTCATGGAGCTCCGCTTCGCCCGATCCATTGCGGTAGGCGACAAACGCGGAGTCGAGCAGGCGCTCGGTGCCCAGATGCCGGTCGGCATTCAGCTTGGACTGCGCCAGCTTGTCGAAATCCTTCTGCTGGGCGGCGCTCCAGAACATTGGCTGCGAAGGATCGGCAGCCGGTAACGCGACTGAGAATGCGAGCACGAGTAGAATCGTGGCTTTCATAATGCGGCCCAGTATACGCGCGTCAACCGGGATTGACAAGGAAGTCAAAGAGCGCTACACTTTGTAGCGCTACCTGATGTAGCGCCTATGCCCAGCGTAAAACCACCCCGAAAACCTCTCAGCGAGCTGGAACATCTGGTCATGGAGGTCCTGTGGAAACGATCCTCGGCAACTGCGGAGGACGTCCGCGATGCCCTGGCGGCGCGGCATCCGATGAAAGATTCGACCGCCAGAACCGTTTTGAAGCGGCTCGAGGAAAAGGGCTATCTCGATCACCGCGTGGAGGGCCGCACCAATATCTATCGCGGCCTGACCGCGCCGCAAAACGTCGCTGTCCGGGCGGTGCGGCAGATTATCGACCGTTTCTGCGGTGGATCGATCGAGCAGCTCCTGGTCGGCATGGTGGATGACGAGATTCTGGACGAGCAGGAGCTCCAGCGGCTGGCTAAAAAGCTGGTGCGTTTGAAAAATCAAAAAGAGGAGGGATGAGATGGGATCGAACGATTTTCTGTGGTATCTGGCCGTCCTTTCCTTCCGCTCGCTTGGAGTGGCCTGCTTGGCGTGGCTGGCGCTGCGCGTGTTCCGCGTTAAGTCTGCGTCCGTGCGCCACGCTGCTTGGACCGTCGTCACGGCAGTGATGCTTTTGCAGATCGCTGCGAGCCCTGCCCTGCCGCCGGTTCTCCTCAGGGTGTTGGCCCCCGTACCGGACGCCGGCCCAACCCTGACACCTCAACTCGCATTCCCGCCGGTACCCGTTCCAGTTTCGGACTCGTATGGCCGGCATCTCGCATTCACGTGGGGACAGGCGGTCATCGGGATGTACGCGGTGGTGGCGTTCGCGCTGCTGGTTCAACTTGCTTTCGGGTATATGTTCGCTCGGAGGCTGGTGCGTAACAGCAAACCAGTTGACGGACCCCGAGTGCGGGAATCCGAAACGATTTCAGTCCCCATGACTGTGGGACAAATCGCGCCCACGATCCTTTTGCCGATGGGCTGGCGCGAATGGGACTCGGCCAAGCTTCAAGCCGTTCTGGCTCACGAAGAAGCTCACATTCGCAGAGCGGACTGGGCGATCGGCGTGATGGCCAGCATCAATCGCTGCGTGTTTTGGTTTCATCCGCTGGCCTGGTGGCTGAAGAGAGAGCTCGCGCTCCTGGCGGAATACGCCTGCGACGATTTGGCCTTGACGCAGACGGGCGACCGTCGGCAGTACGCTCGGGCGTTGCTCGAGATCGCGTGCGCGGTGAAGTCCGCTCATGGGCGGTTATTGGGAGATGCGCTACCTATGGCAAAGGAGACCAACGTGGAGAAGAGAATGGAGCAAATCCTGGACGAGACGAGAAAACCGGCGCCGGCATTCGGACGGCGAGGCTGGGTAACGTTGCTGTTGTGCAGCTTGCCGGTCGGCTATTTCGCGTCCGCGGTTCAGTTAGCGCCGGCGCAGACCAGAGCGGTCGTCTCCGTAGCGGAACCTTCAAGAGCGCCAGATCCCGTTCCGCAACCCGCCAAACAACCGGTGCAGATCATCGCGCAAACGAGACGAGACACTGGTCAGCAGCTTTCACCGCAGGCTGTTCCTGCCCCCCCTCGTGCACCGGCCCTGGCGTCCCTTGAGACCCCTTATCAGAAGTGGCTGGACGAAGACGTGGTCTACATCATTTCAGACGACGAAAGAAGAGCGTTCACTCGACTCCAGACCGATGACGAGCGCAACAAGTTTATCGAGCAGTTCTGGCTGCGGCGGGATCCAACACCCGGTACTCCGGAAAACGAATTCAAGGAGGAGCACTACCGGCGTATCGCCTTCGCGAATGACAACTTCACCGCCGGCATTCCCGGATGGAAGACCGACCGAGGCGCGATCTATATGAGGTACGGTCCACCAGACGGGTTAGACACACATGGCGCGACCTCCACAACCTACCCTTACGAGACGTGGACCTATCGCTACCTCGAAGGGATCGGCACGGACGTCGAGCTGGAGTTCGTCGACCCGACCATGACGGGCCGGTATCACCTGACCAAGGATCCGACTGAGAAGCAACGTCAGTAGCGACGCTACTGCCGCAGCGCGTACACAAACAACGCGCTGCCCGCGGCCACGGCCACATATTGGCGATTGTTCACCATGTAGCTCATCGGGCCGCTATTCACCTGGCCGCCGAGGCTCTGCTTCCACAGCAGGTTCCCGTTCTTGCCGTCCAGCGCGAAGAAGTAGCCGTCGCGCGAGCCGCTGAAGATCAGATCGGAAGCGGTAGACAGCACACCTGCCCAGGTGATGTCGGTCATCTTGTATTCCCACTTCATGTCACCGGTCTTCGGATCGAAAGCGCGGACGATGCCGAATCCGTCCTCAGGCGTCTTGAGATCGACCGCTAGATTGGGCTGCGCCATGGGTGTGTTGCCGGTGGCCCGGCCGAAGCCAGCGCCCTTGGCGAACATCGTTCCGCTGTTTTCCCAGCCCGGAATGTAGAACAAGCCCGTGTGGGGACTGTACGAAGGTGGATACCAGTTGGTGCCGCCCAGACCGTTCGGCTGAATCAGCACGGGCGTCGCGCTATCCTGCTGCCCCGGCGTGCGCATCGGCCTGCCCTTCTCATCGAAGCCGGTTAGCCAGTTCGCCTTGACGAAAGGCTTGCCCATCAGAAATTGCCCGCTGTTCCGGTCGAGCACATAGAACACACCATTGCGATTGGCCCACATCATGACCTTGCGCGGGCGGCCCTGATATTCGATATCGGCCAGCACAGGAACCTGCGTCGAATCGTAATCCATCGTGTCGTGCGGCGTGAACTGGTAATACCATTTGAGCTTGCCCGTGTCGGCGTCCAGAGCGACCACGCAATCGCTATAGAGGTTATCGCCGAGGCGAACGTCGCCATTGGTATCGGGCGCGGGATTTCCGATGCCCCAGTAAGTGAGATTGGTATCGGGATCGTAGGCGCCGGTGTTCCAGACCGCGGCGCCGCCGGTCTTCCAGGAATCGCCCGACCAGGTCTCGTTGCCCGGCTCGCCCGGCCCAGGGATGGTGTAGAAGCGCCACACTTCTTTGCCGGTCTTCGCGTCGAAGGCGGCAATCGAACTACGGATGGGTCCATCGCCGCCCGCCAGACCCACGACCACCTTATCTTTGACGATCAGAGGAGCGTGCGTGATCGCGTAGCGATCCGCGGCGGAGCCCACTGTCGTGTTCCAGACGATCTTGCCCGTCGCGGCGTCGATCGCCAGCAGATGCGCGTCGAGCGTTCCCATGTACAGCGTATCGCCCAAAATCGCCAGGCCGCGATTGACTCGGCCGCAGCAGGCGCGGGCTTCGGGCGCAGGCGTATATGGCAAAGTCCAAAAGATGCGGCCGGTGACGGCGTCCAGCGCATACACATCGTTGGGCGCCTGAATGGTGTAGAGAACGCCATCGACCACCAGCGCGGTGGTCTCGAATTTCTCGATGGACTTAGCTTGCCAAACCCATTGCAGTTCCAGGTTCTTCACATTCGCGGGAGTGACCTGCGTCAGCGGGCTGTACCGCTGGCCGCCGACCGTTCCGGAATAAGTGAGCCAATTCTGAGGCTCCTTGTCGGCATGCAGGATGCGGTCGAAGGTGACGCCCTGAGCCCCCAGAAATCCAGTAGCAGAAACCAGCAGGAGCGCGCGCAAGAGCATGCCCTACAGCATATACCGAACCCGTATACTCAACAACGGGAGCGCTTATTCACCCTCGACTGGCTTCCAGGTTTTGTCGGGATTGAAGCGCGTGATCTGTGCGGCCAGCGTCGCGGTGGACGGGCCCAGGTCTTTTTCGTACACCACCCCGCGGTGATTCACGATGAACGTCTTGATTCCCGAGTCCCCATATTTCGCCGGATAGGCCAGCAAGGCGAAGCCGCCGATCATATCTCCCTTTACGACGTAAGGCTGTGCTCCGCCCTGTGCGTCAGGACCCTGAGAGGTCAGGATGCGGAAATAGTAGCCCTGGTAAGGTACGGGCGGCTTGCCCCCCGCGATGGCCTCCGCCGCCTCGCCGAATGCCTTGGGAACCAGATTGTCCGGGTCGCCCTCGGAATAAAGTCCGTTCTTCTTCCCCGGCGAGCTCACGATCCTCTGCGCGTAATCCAGGACTCCGTTTCCGTTGCGGTCGCGCGAGGCGTATTCCATCTGAGCCTCCACGTAACCGCGGCAGACGTCGATCGCAGCCAGTTCGTTGCGCCCCACGCGGCGCGCAAGAATTTGCACTCTGCCTCGCGCCACGTCGAAATGCCATTGGCCGCTCTTGGCGCGAACCAGCGGGATTGGTAAGGGCCAATTATCGTTGCCGACGATAATCACCGCGCGATTGAGATTGGAAGGCTCGATGTGAACGTCCATCTTTTCGTGTGCGCGGTGGGCAAACTCGGCGCGCCTGTCCTTGTCTTCGGCGGCATCGCCGGATTTCACAACATCGGTGCTTTGGGGTCCGAAGAGCTTCAAGAGAGCAGCCGTGTCATTCGTCTCGGTGGCGTCGACTAACGCCTGAGCTGCGTCCTGGGGGGTCGTGAAGGACCGTTCGGCCTCTTGCTTGGCCGCAGGCTGGGCATTCAACAGAGCGGCCGCCGCCGCGATCAGGATTAATCTTGTCATCGAGCGTATCATCGGGAGCTCCTATCGCCGCCGTCCGCCGCCAGCGTTTCCACGAGGCGCAGCTCGGGGCGCCGGTGCCGATCTTTGCTGGGGCGCCGCTCTTTGCATAGGCGCGCTGCGAGCCGGCCCCAGGCTGGACATTCCGTGCTCGGCATGCGTGTTGGCTGCCGCGCCATTCTGCATTCCGCCGAAAGCTCCGCGATTCTGTTGCTGCGGCCGAGGATTGTTGGGGATGTTGCGATTCCCGAATCGCTCGGACGATTGGCCGGGCGCGTTCCGCGCTCCCTCCGGAATCGAGCGTGGCGCGATATTCTGGCGCACGTTTCCGCGGAACTGATCCCGCAGGCCCTGATTCGCGTAGGGCACGCCCCCGCGATGCTCGGGATTGTGCGACCAGACACTGGTCCCATGCATGTTGCCAAGACCTCGGCCGTTGAAATTGTATTCGTGGATGAATCTGTTATTCACAATCACCCTGCGGTCGCCCCAGCCGGGATGCCAGCCCCAGCCGCCCCAGCCGTTCCAGCCGGATCCGAAGTAGAGACCGACGTTGATTCCGCCCCCGAAACCGAAGTACATGCCGCCTCTCAGGATGCTCCGCGGAGGGTAATACCAACGCGGGTAGGGATACCAGAGCGGTGGTCCCCAAATCCATTCCGGATCGTAGGCCGGCACGTACATCACGTCGGGATCCGCGGGTTCGATGTCGATGTAAGGCTGACCGTTTTGATCCGTGGTCTGTACGTTGAGCTGGGGAGTCGATTGCAGCCGGCCCGCTTGCTGGGCGCGCTGCCGCATGCGCTGCACGGCGTCCATGACGTCGTTCTGTTGGGCCAGGAACGCATTCCCCAGGTTGGTGGTCCAGGTGACGTCGTCATTCAGGCGCTTCATCACGTCGGGAAACACTACCAGTGCTTGAACGCTGGGATCCCAGTCCTGCTGTTGCGCCGCCTCGGTCAACGCCGGACCGTTCAGCCCCGGATTCCTCTGCGTCCACTGGAACGCTTCCACCACTTCCAGTGGATAGGTGGCGGCCACCATGATCTGGCTCAAGAGTTCGTCCGGATAGAGCGCGATCGGCGCCACCAAATCGTCCAACTGATCGGGCGAGAGGGTCTGGCCCGGCGGTGGCAGAGGGGGCGGCGGCTGCTGGGCCCACGCCGAGGGAGCCGCGATGGCAAGCCACAATCCCAAACCAAGAACCGCGGCGCGTTTGGATCCGGTAAAACGCTGCTGGAGCATTTTCACCTTCCTGCTCCGATTATACGCAGGGACGATCGTGCGCCATCATCTGCTCTACGGCATATGGCAGCTACGATAGCGGCGCCAGCCGCCAGCGGCCGTAGGCGACGAACGCCGCAAGCACCGCGGTTACGAGCGGTATCAGCGCCGTCGCCATCATCGCGGCCATCACCGTGACCACCGTTGCTCCGATCACGATAATCGTCAGGCATGCCGCGGCCAGTGGTGTGAGGCCGGGTTTGATGTGCAGGAGCCCCGGGAGGATCAGTCCGATCCCCCCGAGCATCTCGCAGACGCCGATAAAGTGCAGGAACGAAATCGACATCCACGCCGGCATGCCCTGGGTCATCTGCTCGGCCGGCGTGAAGAACTTCGCCGCTCCCGAGAACAGAAAGAGCGCCGCGAGCAGTATCTGAACGATCCACAGCGCACGGTTCATGCCTGCTTCACCCTTACCAAGTAAGCCTCCAGTTGGTCCAACGTTCCTTTAAAGCCCTGTTTCATGGAGCCGTGTCCGGCATCGTAGGTCTGGCGCTCCTCTTCGGTCGCGTTGATCGGATATCCGGAAATCGTCATGGTTGTTTGGCCATCGTGCTCCGACAGAATCATTGTATTCAGAACTTCGAGCGGCCAGGTCGCGCTCCCGGGATGCCGCAGGATATTGCCATGCTTATCGGTGAATGAAACTACGGAGGTCAGGCGCTCCGGCGGAGCGATTTCCCGATACACCCATTGACCCCACATCTCGTGGCCGTCCGGAGATCGCATGGCGTAGCGGAATACCCCGCCAGGGCGCAGGTCCACGTCGCAAACCAGCATTTTGAATCCTTTCGGCCCCCACCAATGCGTCAGACGCTCGGGTTCGGTGACGGCTTTCCACACCAGATCGCGGGGTGCATCGAAAACGCGGGAAATGGAAAACTGCTGGCTCGGAACGGTCTTGGCGAGGTGCTCGCCGAAGCGGTCCAGAGTCTGGTTCCCGCCCTCGATAGCATGATACTTCGTGACCACCATCTCGCGTTCCTCGGCGGTGGCAAAGAGCGAGCGCATGGTCAGCCTGGTCTTGCCGCCTTCCTCGGCGAAGGTCACCGTCACGTGGAATCCGCGCTCGCCCTCATCTCCGTGATCGTAGACCAGCAGTGCGGGCTTCGCGATCTCCAGATACACGATCTTGTTCGGATAGTCGACGCCGTCGGGTCCGTGCATGATGAAGCGCCAGACGCCGCCCGGCCGAACGTCGATTTCGTGGGTTGTGGTGGTAAATCCCGTGGGCCCCCACCAGGAGCCGACGTGCTTGGGATCGGTCCACGCCTGAAACACCAGATCGCGGGGCGCATCGAAGACGCGCGAGATGACGATCTCGCGGTCGGAAGCCTTTTCCAGAGATTCCGCGAGTTTCTCCAAGCTCTGCGTCCAGCCCATCTCCATCCCCTGGAGATATTGAGCCGCGTAGTCGACCTTGGCGGTACCGCGTGTTTTCAGCGTGAGTTTCGTTTTGCCGTTCTGGTCGTCGAAGGTGACGGTGGTAAAGCCGTCGATGATCACGTTGCCGTCCTTATCGACCGCTAGGTTCGTGAAAACCAGGCGCTCGGGAGGCACGATCTCGCGATAGACGCCCTGGGCGGGGTACTCGGCGCCATCCGGAGCGCACATGATGATTCGCCACGCGCCGCCCGGCCGCACGTCCATCTTTTCGACGCGGTTGGTGAAAACCTTGGGCCCCCACCATCGCGCCATGTGTTGCGGATCGGTCCAGGCGCGGAACACCAGTTCCCGCGGCGCATCGAAGATGCGTGTGATCTCCAGTTCCCGTTCCATCGGAAGTGCGGCAGGGTTAGGACTTGCGTTGCTTGCGGCCATGCTTCTTCTCCTTACTTTGAATTTCCTTGAGGTAATCATCCAGACGATCCAAACTTTGCTCCCAGAACTGGCGGTAATGCTCCACCCAGTCCGAAACTTCCTTGAGCCGGCCTGCCTCAATCCGGCAAGGACGCCGTTGCGCTTCCCTGCTCCGGGCGATCAATCCCGCGCGCTCCAGAACCTTAAGGTGCTTGGAAATCGCCGGCATGCTCATATCGAAAGGCTTGGCCAGCTCCGTCACCGGAGCCTCGCCCGAGGCCAAACGTGCCAGGATCGCGCGCCGGGTGGGATCGGCGAGCGCAGCGAAGGTCGAGCTGAGGTGATCCTGGGTCATTTATAATTCACTATCTGGTTATATAACCGATGAGTTAACTATACGTGGGGGCGTCGGGGCTGTCAAGAGCTTTAATGGAAGCATGCCGGAATCTTTTCGAACTGAACATGACACCATGGGCGAGGTGCGCGTGCCCGCCGACGCCTTATACGGAGCCGAGACGCAGCGGGCGGTCGAGAATTTTCCCATTAGCCGGATGCGCTTCGGACGCGCATTCCTGAGCGCGCTTGGACTTATTAAGCTCGCGGCGGCGCGTGCCAACCAGCAGGTTGGTTCCCTGCCCTCGGCCGTGGCCGGCGCGATTGAAACAGCGGCGCAGGAAGTAATGGACGGCCGCCACGACTCCCAATTCGTCGTGGACGTGTTCCAGACCGGCAGTGGCACTTCCACCAACATGAACGCTAATGAGGTGATCGCCTCGCGGGCGGCGGCGTTACTCAGTAAACCCGTACACCCCAACGATCACGTGAATCGCAGCCAGTCGAGTAACGATGTGTTTCCGACGGCTCTGCATATCGCCGCGGCGGCGCACCGCGCACGAAATACTCTTGCCGGCCATGGATGCGCTTCGCGACGCGCTCGATTCCAAGCGCGAGCAGTTCTGGGACATTCTGAAGATCGGGCGGACGCACTTGCAGGACGCCGTGCCGATGCGGCTGGGACAGGAGTTCGGCGGGTACGCGCGCCAGGTAGAGTTGTCGCAGACCCGGATCCGGCAAGCCCTGGAAGGTGTCCAGGAGCTGCCCTTGGGCGGCACCGCGGTCGGCTCGGGGCTGAACGCTGCGCCGGGATTCGCCGCGGCCGCGATCGTCATCATTGCCGAGCGAACTCGCCTGCCATTCCGCGAAGCCCGGAACCACTTTGAATCGCAGGCGGCGCGCGACGCAGTCGTGTTCCTCAGCGGCGCTCTCAAGAGCTACGCGATCGCGCTCACGAAAATCGCCAATGACATCCGCTGGCTGGGATCGGGACCGCGCTGTGGACTGGGCGAACTCCACTTGCCCGAAGTACAGCCGGGATCAAGCATCATGCCCGGCAAAGTGAATCCAGTGATCGCCGAGAGCGTGCTGATGGTGTGCGCGCAGGTGATCGGCCACGACGCGACGATTAGCTGGGGAGCCGCCGCAGGCGCTCTTGAGCTGAATACCATGATGCCGGTGATGGCTTACGATCTTCTGGAGTCGATCGAATTGCTCGCGGCGGCTTCAGGGAATTTCGCTCAGCGATGCATCCGGGGACTCGAAGCGAACGAAGCCCGCTTGCAGGAGACCATCGAGCAATCGCTCGCGCTGGCGACCGCGCTAACCCCGGAAATCGGCTACGAACGCGCCGCCGCGCTGGCGCATGCCGCCTACGAATCCCGCAGGACGATACGCGAAGTCGCGGAGGAACAGAGTGGAATCGAGCAGCACAAGCTCGCTGAGCTGCTCGATCCGATGAAGAATGGTTTAGGGCTTTAAGCCTGGAAGTATCCCGCTGCCAGTTCAGGCTTCTGCTGCAGAGCCTGACGCCAGTAATCGCGAGCTTCCTCGACCGATCCCTTGGCTTTGAGCGCGTGCCCGAGGTTCAGCAGCGCCTCGGCGAAGTTGGGCCGCTCGGTGAGCGCTTCCTTATAAAGCTTGATCGCGTCGTCGAGCTGACCTGATTTTTGTAGAAGGAGTCCGGTGTTGTAGAACAGCTCCGGAGTGCGTTCGCCGGATTCGATGAGCTTGGCTTGCAGGTCGAGGGCCTTCGGCAGATCCTCGCGCTCGACAGCCATCGCCGCCAGACCGCGCATGGCATCCAGGGACGACGGATCGGTTTCGAGCACGGCCTGGAAGGCCTTCGCGGCTTCCTCATGCATGCCCAGCTTCCAGTGCGCCAGGCCGAGGTTCAACTGCGCTTCCGGCCACGGGGTCCGCTTGCGCACGCAATTCTGGAAGGCTTCGGCCGCCCCGCGATGATCGTCACGCTGCAGGCGCAAGTAGCCCAACCGGAACCAGGCATCTTCCCATTCGGGATTCCGCGCCAGAAGCTTCGCATACAATTGCTCGGCTTGCTCTTTCTGACCCTGCTGCTCCAGCACGCTGGCCAGGTTGTAAATTACATCCGCCAGATCCGGCGCGATTTGCAGCGCGCGCTCGTAATTCTCACGGGCGGCCTTTAGATCGCCCTGCTCCTGCAGTACGATTCCGAGGTTCACATGCGCCTGTTTGGCGTCCGGCCGGATGCGAACTGCCTGGCTATAGGCTTTCGCCGCTTCGTCGGCGCGTCCGCACTTCTGCTGCGCCACACCGAGATTAAACCAGCGTTCGAAGTGATCCGGCGTAAACTCGATGAGTTTCTCGCAATAGCGCGCAGCGGCCTCGAAATCATTCGAGTGAAACGCGCAGGTGGCCAGGCCTTCGAGCGCAGCCTGCGAATGAGGACGGATGGTGAGCAGCCGCTCCGAGTATTCCTGGATCGAGGCGACTTCCTTGCGCGCCATGCCGATGGTGATCAGGTTCACCAGGCACTCTTCCGATTGTGGATTCTTGGCGAGAATCTTTACGTACAGACTGGTGGCCTCGTCGAACTTCCACAGCAGTTGCAGCGCGACGGCTTTGCCGAACAGCGCGGTCTCATGCTCGGGGTTCGACGCCAGAACCTTGTCGAAGCAGGCGATGGCAGGCTCGGGCTTCTCCTGGCGCAGCAGGCAGATGCCCCAGCCCAGGTTGGCCTCCTCGCGCTGCGGGTCCACTTGCAGGGCCTTCTGGAAGGAATCCGAGGCTTCCTGCCAGCGTCCGAGCTTCTCGTAGCAGATTCCCAGGTTGAAGTTCGCGGTGGGATGCTGCGGAGCCGCGCCCAGCAGCTTCTCGTAGGTCTTCACGGCATCGTCATACTGCTCCAGCTCGAACTGGATATGGCCTTTGGCCGCGTAGATATCCGCGCTCTGCTCGCCGCTTTCTATGGCCGTGTTGAGCTCGCGCAAAGCTTCCTTGCGCTTGCCTTCCAGGTGTAAAGACACCGCTCGCGCCAGCGTCGCCGATACCGGCTGGGCGTTCGCGGGTCCCGATGTTGCGTCTGTTTTTTTCTTTCCACTCATGGTTGCCAGCTCCCGTTTGTAGTGTCGTAAGGCGCCAGATAAGCGCACAGGCGTCCTAACATGTCGTACTGATGCGTGATCTGCATCCACCGCAGGCGGCTCGCCTCGCCGCTCGCCGTAAAGAACCCGATCCCACCCCTGGGCAAACGTGTCTCGGTCCAACTATCGGCCATTTGCCCCTGAACCTCTACTGAAAAGTTGGATCCCTGTACATCCATGTGGACGTTGTAGACTGTGTCCTCGCGCGCGCTGAGCGGGATGTTCACGTCGTGCCTGTCCCGCGACTTGCCGCCGATGACCGCGTAGCGGGTCAGGCCAATCACCGGCATGGGACCCGGTTTCACCACCACCAGCTTGATCACGTAAAAGTTCTCGAAGTCCGCGGCGCGCACCACCCAGCTCATGGCCTTCTTGTCGATCAAGCCCACGAACTCCAGATGGTAGTCGGTCAGATTGACCGAAGGCCGGTAGAGAGCTAGCGGTCCAGGCCGCACAAACCCGGTGGCGTCGAAAGACCATTCGGTGGTGGAACCGCCCGGGCTCGCCCAATTATCCAAGCCGGAGCGGAAATCCTCATCCAGAGCCACCGCCGCGCGATTCTCCAATGTCTGGCGAACGCCCACCCACTGCGTATTCAAGACCTGTTTGAAGCCGCCAGTGAAGCTACTGGAGGCCTGAGGAGCGGCCACGGCCACCTGGGGCCATGAATGGAATACCAACGCCAGCAGCGCCGGAATCGCGAACAGCAGGAGTTTCAGATCGCGCGGCGCGTGCTGATAGAACCCAGTAGCATGCGCCCAGGCCGGTACAAGCTTGTTGAGCCCCGCGCCTCGCACCAGCGATCCCATTACGCCCGCGGGAACGCGAAGCGCGTCCTCGGCTGGTTTCCGATCCAGCGGCTCCAGTCCGGAGCTGGGAATGGTCGGAGGCATCTCCACGGATTCCGGAAGAAGGCGCGCAATCGGCTCGATGCGGGGAACGTCCCCCGCGGATTTCCGTTTCTTGGCAAACGTCAACGGCAGAATGCGCGTGAACAGCAGGGCCCCGGTGGAGGCGGCCGCACCGGCCATGCGCGGGTAAGTGACATCCGACGAGACTCCGGTCGACAAATCGAATACCAGCGAGCTGGCCCCTTGCAGCGCGTACGCGCCTTGCGCCGGGAGTAGCGTATTCGAGAGACGGCACAAGCCCGCCATGCCCATTTGTTGGACCGATTCCACCGCGGGCATGACCGCTGAAATCTCCGTCCGTGCATCCAGTGCAATCTCGGCAATGTTCGCGCGGATTACAGCCGTTCCCTGCGCGAGCACCGCGCCGGGAAGTTCCAACATCTCCGTACACGAATTCAGTTGACAGCCCGCGATCGCGTGCGCTACCGGACTGGGCAAGGCGGCTTCCGGAGCGGCATCGACCTGCTGCAGCGCCGGACAGGCGGGCACGAAAACCGCATCGTGCGCCGCGAACCGGCCGAGCGAGAGCATACGGTCCGGATGCGGGACCTGCTGGTCGAGCAGTTCCACCAGCACATCGCTCTGCGGCCGCACCGTCAGTTCGACAGACGTTACCGGCGCCGGTTCCATCTTCAGAATCTGGAGATCGGATCCGGTATCGACGGTTGGCCGCCGGGTTTCGAAAGTCCCGGTGAGAGGCAATTCAACGCGCCCGGCCGCGCGTATCCCGACTGCGAGCTCTTGCGAACTCGGATGGCAGACCTCCGGATCGCATCCCAGGCTGGCCGCGACGGGGGCTGCTTGGATAGTTGCGCTAGCGGTTTCTTGGACGTTTGACGGCCACGCCTTGAGATACGACCAGACGGAGATCGGCAGGCCTTCCGGCAATGGCCTGGTCCCCAGAACACTGGTCCGCGAAGGCGGCAAGGGCGGAAGCGCGATCTCGTACTCTAACGGATCGGCCGCGATCAGTTCGGGTACGCGTCCCGCGACGGCCGAGAAATCGTGCCCCAGAAAGCGGAGCAGCTCGGAAGCGGGCGCGGCAGGCTCGCTCACATTCGGAATCGGATACGGATTCTCCTCGAAAGCAGGACCGCGGTCCTGTTCCAGGTTCGATTCCAGTGCCAGAACGGTGGCGGGTCTGAATTGAGTCGCCGATTCCAATTCGGGGTAAGGAGCACCTTCCTGAGGGGCGTCCGGCTGCGTGGGGGGACGATAGGATCGGAGCGAACTATGGGTCTGATGGAGGCGCTCGATAGCCAGCCGTTCTTGTTCCTGCCAATAGGACTTACGATGCGCGCTGGAACAAAATTGTCCGTGCGTGATCTTGCGATAGAGCGGCAGTCTGCCCTCGCAATAGAGACACCGGGTGTCCTCCGACCATGACATCGATTCCCATGGTACGGTTCAGGCCGGGAAAATACTACGCAGTGAACGCCTTAGGCGATACTTAGGGATTTCGCCTAGCTGCGGCGCGTTTTCTCTAGTTTCAGGGTGCTATTCGGGGCCTCAGAGGACACGTCAGACACCCCAGCAATAGTCCTCGACGGCCCGCTGGATGGTCGGGTCGTTCTCGCCCAGGCGCATCAGTTCCAGCCGGAGAGCGTCGACCAGGGCGAACCAGCTGGCCTCGATGACGTCCTCCGAGACACCCACGGTAGCCCAGCTGCGGCGATGGTCGGACCACTCCACCAGCACCCGGACTCGCGCTGCGGTGCCCTTCTTGTTATCCAGAACGCGGACCTTATAATCGGTCAGGCGCACGCCGGCGATGCCGGGATAAAGCGAAGACAAGACATTGCCGCAGCGCCAGATCCAGGGCGTTCACCGGACCATTGCCCTCGGCCGTGGCGGAGTGGACTCCGTCCTGGGCCTTGAGTGTGACCGTGGCGGTGCTGCTGCGGGAGGACCTGGTGGTGGTTTCATAGCTGACCATTTCAAAGAACTGCAAACCGGGCCGCAAAGCCTCGCGTACTAAGAGCTCGAAGGTGCCCTCGGCGGCCTCCAGCTCGTAGCCTTGAAACTCCATCTGCTTGATGCGGTCGAGCAGCTCGCGCCGCGCGGTGTCGTCCAGACGATCCTCCAGGCCGTGCTGTTTGAGCTTGTAGAGAACGTTGCCCTTGCCGGATAGATCGCTAAGCAGCACCCGCTGGCGATTGCCCACCAGCTTGGGATTGATGTGCTCGTAGGTAGCCGAGTCCTTTAGTACCGCGCTCACGTGAACCCCGCCCTTATGGGCGAAGGCGCTGGGACCCACGTAGGCCTGATCGTTGCGGATGGGCAGATTGGCCAGCTCGGCGATATACCGCGCGGCCGCGGTCAGATGCGTCAGCCGCTCCTTGCCGATGGTGGTGTGCCCCATCTTCAATTCAAGGTTGGCGATGATCGAGATCATGTTGGCGTTGCCGCAGCGCTCGCCGTAGCCGTTGGTGCAGCCTTGTACGTGCGCGAATCCCTGGTCGATCGCGGCCAGCGAATTGGCCACCGCCAGCTCGGAATCGTTATGCGTGTGGATCCCCAGCATGCCGTCGAAGTTCTTGCGCACGTCGGCGCAGATTTCGGCGAGCCGGGCGGTGAGCATGCCCCCGTTGGTATCGCACAGGCACAGAACGTCGGCGCCGGCTTTCTTCGCGGCTTCGAGCGTACGGAGGGCGAAATCGCGATTGGCGCAGTAGCCGTCGAAGAAGTGCTCGGCGTCGTAGACGACTTCTTTGCCGTGGGCCTTGAGGTATTTGACGGTGTCGGCGATCAGCTCGAGGTTTTGATTCTCCTCGATGCCCAGGGCCCGATGAACGTGCAGGTCCCAGCTCTTGCCGAAAATCGACACGACCGGAGTGCCTGCCGCGATCAGCGCATTCACGCTGGCGTCCTCTTCGACGGCGTTCTTGGCGAAGCGGGTCGCGCCGAATGCCACCAGCCGTGAATGCTTCAGCTGCAGATCGCGCGCCCGCGCGAAGAAGTCCTTATCCTTCGGATTCGACCCCGGCCAGCCGCCCTCAATATAGTCGATCCCCAGCTCGTCCAGCTTGTGGACGACCAGGATCTTGTCGTCGGCGGAAAAGCTGACGGCTTCGCCCTGAGTGCCGTCGCGCAGCGTGGTGTCGAACGTGAAGATGCGCATAAGGGTTACGTAGCGGCCGGTACGCCGACTTCCTTCTTCTTCTTGAGGAAGGTCATCATCTTGCGCAGCTCGGCGCCGACCTTCTCGATGGGCTGGTTTTCCTGCTCCGCGCGCATGGCCAGGAACTTCTTGCGTCCCGTCCTGTTCTCTTCCATCCATTCGCGCGCGAACTGGCCGGATCTGGATCTCGCTCAGGATCTTCTTCATCTCGGCGCGCGTCTGTTCGGTGACGATGCGCGGGCCGCGCGTGTAATCGCCGTATTCTGCCGTATCCGATACCGAGTAGCGCATGTAGCTGAGGCCGCCCTCGTAAATCAGATCGACAATCAGCTTCACTTCGTGCAGGCACTCGAAATAGGCCATTTCCGGCGCATATCCGGCGTCGACCAGAGTTTGGAACCCGGCGCGGATGAGCTCGCTGACGCCGCCGCAAAGGACTGCCTGCTCGCCGAACAAGTCGGTTTCGGTTTCTTCCTTGAAAGATGTTTCGAGAATCCCGGCGCGCAGGCAACCGATACCGCCGCCATAGGCGAGAGCGTTCTTGAGCGCATTACCGCTGAGCGTCCTGATGGATCGCGACCAGGCCGGGAACTCCCTGCCCTTCCGTGAATACTTCGCGGACGCGATGCCCGGGAGCTTTCGGAGCGATCATCGTGACGTCGACATTTTTGGGCGGCGTGATGAACCCGAAGTGAATGTTGAAGCCGTGCGCGAACATCAGCGTCTTGCCGGCGGTCAGGTTCGGCTCGATATCTTTCTTGTAGATCTCGCCTTGAACGTGATCCGGGACCAGCATCATGATGACGTCGGCTGCTTTCGCGGCATCCGCAATCGAGAGAACTTTCAGCCCGGCAGCTTCGGCTTTCGCCTTGCTCTTGCTGCCCTCCGGCAATCCGACAATCGAATTGAGGCCGGAATCGCGCAGATTCAGCGCGTGCGCGTGCCCCTGGCTGCCGTAGCCGATAATGGCGATCGTCTTCCCTTTAAGTAGCGAGGGATCGCCGTCTTTTTCGTAATATTTCGTAACCATGTTTTCTCAGTTAACTCCGTGGTTTCAGGACCTCTTGGTCCATTTCTTCAAGATGTTCTTTGCGCACCGGCGGCGCCAGCTTCACTTTTTTCGCCTCAAGAGGCACGGAAACCAGACCCGATCGGGTTACTTCAATCTCGCCATAGCGCTGCATGGTGCGAATAAATGCATCCAGTTTTTCCGGATCGCCCGTGGCTTCGAGCGCGTAGCCGTCCGCCGAACTGTCCACCGCTTTCGCGCCGAAGATCTCGGCTTCCTTGAGTACCGCCATGCGATTTTCCTGAGTGGTCCCGATCCACAAAAGGACCAATTCCCGGCGAACGGCCGAGCCTTCGGTGAGATCCGACACTTGCAGCACATTAACCAGCTTGTTGATCTGCTTGATCACCTGCACGCGCTGGCTGGGCTCGATATCGACCACGATGCTCATGCGCGACAGCTCCGGATCGAGCGTCCGCGCGACCGTCAGGCTTTCGATGTTGTAGCCCCGCGCGGAGAGTACGCCGGTCACCCGCATGAGTGCACCGGGCTTGTTCTCGAGCAAAAGTGAAATTAGTTGAAGCATTCAAAACCTCTATTCGGGTCTGGCATGCCAGACCCCTACACGGCCACTGGCTGCACAGGACCCAGCACCATTTCGTTGATTGCGCCGCCGGCCGGGACCATGGGATATACGTTCTCAAACGGCGTCACGCGCACGTTCAGCAAGTAGGGACCCGGTTCCCGCACCGCCGCTTCCAGCGCGCCCCGCAGCTCGCGGACGCTTTCCACCGTCCGGCCGCGGAATCCGTAAGCTCCCGCCAGTTTTTCCGGATCGGGGAACCCTTCCAGCTGAACAGAGCTCAGGCGATTCGCATAAAACAACTCCTGCCATTGCCGGACCATGCCCAGGTAGCCGTTGTTCATCACGATAATCTTGACTGGCAGCGCGTGATTGGCGATGGTGGCGAGCTCGGGGATCGACATCTGGAATCCGCCGTCGCCGACCAGTGCGAACACCAGTTTGTCGGGCCGAGCGAACTGCGCGCCGATGGCCGCCGGCAGGCCGAATCCCATCGATCCCAGGCCGCCGGAGTTGAGCCACAGCCGCGGATGATTGAACTTGAGGAACTGCGCGCCCCACATCTGGTGCTGGCCGACGTCGCTCGCGACAATGGCTTCGCCGCCCGAGAGCCGGTCGATTTCCGCAATTAAGTGCTGCGGCTTGATCTCGTCGGTGGACATTTCGGGCTCCAGCGGATGCTCGGCTTTCCAGCCTTTGACCTGCGACCACCAGGCCGTGCGGGCCGACGCATTTCTCGCTTTCATTGTGGGCGCGAGATCGCGCACTTCGTGAGTCAGCCGCTCCAGAACTTTCTTGACGTCGCCCACGATGGGAATATCCGCCGCGCGATTCTTGCCAATCTCCGCCGGATCGATGTCCACGTGGATCACCTTGGCATGCGGCGCGAAGGCGGCCAGCCGCCCCGTCACGCGATCGTCGAAGCGCACGCCCAGGGCGATCAGCAGATCGGTTTCGGTCATCGCCATATTGGCGGCATAGCTGCCGTGCATCCCCGGCATACTGATGAAATTCGGATGCGTGCTGGGCATGGAACCCAGCCCCATCAGCGTGCAGACCGAGGGTATGTCGACAAATTCCACGAATTCGCGCAGATCGTTCGCCGCTTCGGCCGCGACAATTCCGCCGCCCGCGTAAACCATGGGGCGCTCGGATTCCCAGATCATTTCAGCCGCACGGCGAATTTGCCCGGCGTGGCCTTCCGTGTTCAACCTGTAGCCCGGAAGATGAATGGTCGAAACCGGCGTGTAGTGGCCCTGGGCTTGGAAGACGTCTTTCGGAATATCCACCAGCACCGGACCGGGCCGGCCGGACGCCGCGAGATGAAACGCCTCATGAATGATCTGCGGAAGCTCGGAAAGCTTCTTCACCATGTAGTTGTGCTTGGTGCAGGAGCGCGTGATGCCGAACGTATCGGCTTCCTGGAACGCGTCGCTGCCGATCAGTTTCGTGGAGACTTGCCCCGTAATAGCGACAACGGGAATCGAATCCATCAGCGCGTCCACCAGCGCAGTGATCAAGTTCGTCGCGCCGGGACCCGAGGTCGCGCAGCACACGCCGACTTTTCCCGTGGCGCGCGCGTATCCCTGCGCCGCGAAGCACGCGTTCTGCTCGTGCCTAACTAAGATGTGCTTGATCTGGTGATCGTAAAGCGCGTCGTAGAGAGGCAGCGTCACGCCGCCCGGGTAGCCGAAGAAGGTATCCACCTTCTCACGCAGAAGACATTCGAGAACGACTTGCGCGCCGGTCATCAACTTGGTCGACATTTAAACATCCTCCCAAAAAGGAAAAGGCCACTGTCCGGGGTTTCTGTCCCCGCCAGTGGCCAAGTCCGTATTCCTACGAATTGGGCCGTTCAGGCGGGGCCGGCTACACCGACCCCAATAATAAGAACGAGCCCTAATACAGGAATGAGTTCAGTAGAGACCGCGTTGCCGCGCGAGAGAGCCTGGTTGGGATCTGCAAATGACATCGTCGTCTCTATGAGTCTAAGAATACAGCACAAGAATCGCAAATGCAAGAGGGGTAAGCCATAAGATTGACTTATGGAGCCATGACGATTGGACCGCTCACTGCCGTTCGCGGTTCAGTGGACCGGCACCGAACCACGAGCTCCAGCGAGTGGCCCTCTCCAGAACACCAGTGCGATTCCGACCGTCAGGATCTGTACGCAGGCGATGAACGCGACGCAGGCCGACCATCCGCCCAAGTCCCAGAAATATGCCGGGATCGCCGCGCCCAAACCGCCGCCCACATAATAGAACGCCGCGTACAATCCCACCGCCAGCGATCGATTGTGCTCCGCCGCCGCGCCCACGAAGTTGTTCGCCGCGGTAGTGGCCGCAAAGACGCCGCTGCTGCATATGGTCAGCCCCAGCCCCACCATCCACAGACTATGAACCAGCGTGATTGCGACGCCCGCTATGCCGGCGCCGATGCCGCAAGCGAGCACAGTGCGCTGCCCGTACCGGTCAATCGCACGCCCCGCCACCGGATTCACAGCGGCTCCCACCAGGTAGACGAAGAAGATGGACCCCAGAGCCGCGGGCTCCAGATTGAATGGCGGCGCGGCCAGATAGAACGTCACATACGTAAACACCGCCACCAGCGAAAACAGAACGCAAAACCCCACCAGATACGTTCCCAGCAGCCGCCGGTTTGTCAGGTGCGAGGTCACCGCGGACAGCCACGAGCCTTCCCACTCCGATGCACGATGCGGGTGCCGCTCCGGTTCGAGCAATCGTGCGATCGCCACCGTACCGGCCAGCGTCAAGACACCGAGCACGATGAACACCCATCGCCAGCCGAAATGCGAGGCGACCAAGCCCGAGATGAAGCGGCAGGAAAATCCGCCCAAAACAGTTCCGCTGACATAGGAGGACAAAACCGCGCCCGCGCCTGCTCCGGCCCATTCGTCGTTGATATAGGCGACCGTGACGGAGAACACACCGGGCGTGCACAATCCTTGGCAGAATCGCCAGAAGAGCAGCATCGCGAGTCCCGGAGAGGTCGCCGCGGCGAAGCTGCAAATGGCCAGCAGGAAGGCGGACCAGACGATCACGCGCTTGCGGCCGATCTTATCCGCTAATATCCCTGCGATGGGTGCCGCGACGGCGACGCCCAATCCGGCCAAAGTGACGGTCATGCTGACCGCGATTTTGCTGGCGTGGAAGATTCCCGTCAGCATCGGCAGCAGGGGCTGTGTGGAATACATCTGCAGGAAGGAGCAGAATCCCGCGACCACTACCCCGAACTGGCGTGAGCTCACTGGTCTCTACTTGTGTGCCGCTTTTGTTTCCCAGGGCCGGGGATGATGCGGAGCGTCGCGATCTTCCACGCGGTCGTAGAGATGATCGTCCGAGGTAGTCCCCAGCGATAAGTTGTACAGGCTGGTCAAGCCCAACCCTTCGCGCAGATCTTCTTCGAAGGCGTGAAGCTTCTTGAGGTGGTCGGCCAGCGCGGGAATTTCTTTGCCTGAAGGGGTTCGCAGAAACATCTGATAGCCGCGGCTCACCAGATTGGCGATCTCGCCGCCCACCAGGACGCCGGCCTTGCCGACTTTGACCTGCCCGTTGCCCAGATCCTCGATTGTGGCTCCTGAGCCATCGCGGGTGACCAGCGCGCCGGCGCCCTGACGCTGGACTTCAAAGCGGAACTGCTTCAGGTTGCCGAGACGTTCGTCAAAGGTCCACTCGTGGGGCTTCTGATTGCGAAAGAACATGTTCACTTATTATCGCTAAATGAGGACAGCCCGGGAAAAAGGGGACACCTCCTAACTTCCGCAAAGCCAATAGCGGAGCGAACACCAGGAGGTGTCCCCTTTTTCCCGATGCCGCCCGGATTAGCCCAACTCGCTGCGGATCGCCGCGGCGATCGATTCCGCGAAGTGCTCCACGCGGTCCAGTTTCGGACCTTCGACCATCACCCGGGCCAAAGGCTCGGTGCCCGAAAATCGCACCACCACGCGGCCGGTGTTGCCGAACTCGGCTTCCATGCGGCGAATCTCTTCCTTGACCGTGGCCATTTCTTCCAGCGGACGCCGCTCTTTCACGCGAACATTCACCAGAAGCTGGGGATAAATCTCCAGCTCGGCCGTCAGCGCATCCAGATCCTGGCCGGAAGTCCGCATCGCATCGCATACGCGAAGCGCCGTCAGGAGGCCGTCGCCGGTGGTGGCGAATTCGCGAAAGATCACGTGCCCGCTCTGCTCGCCGCCCAGAAGCGCATCGCGCTTGATCATTTCTTCCAGAACGTACTTGTCTCCGACCGGCGTCCGCACCATGCCGATCCCGTGATGCGCCAGTGCGCGCTCCAGGCCCAGGTTCGACATCACCGTCGAGACGACTTCTTTCAACCCGCGCGTCGCCTGCAAGCGGCGGCCGCATAGCAGCAGCACTCCGTCTCCATCCACGATCTTGCCGGAATGCGAAACGAACATAGCCCGGTCGGCGTCGCCGTCGAAGGCGACCCCCAGGGTCGCGCCGGTCTCGAGCACGCGCTTCCGCAACCCTTCCACGTGCAGGGCGCCGCAGTTGAGATTGATATTCTTCCCATCCGGGGCGCAGTGGATGCGATCGACTTTGGCGCCCAGCCGCTCAAAAAGCGCGGGCCCCAGGTGAGTCGCCGCTCCATTAGCGCCATCGACCACGATGGTCATACCGGCCAGTCCGCCGGGCATGGTGGCGGCGAGATGCTCCACATACGCGCGATCGAGTCCCTCATCCACGGTCAACTTTTGCGGCGACGGAGGCTTCCCTGAACTCGTCGGAAGCGAAAATGTAGCCTTCGATCGTATGCTCCTGCTGGTCGGGCAGCTTAAAACCCGAGTGATCGAAAATCTTGATGCCGTTGTCCTGAAACGGATTGTGCGACGCCGAAATCATGACGCCGGCGGCGAACGGTCCGGTCTTGGCGATGTATGCCAAACCCGGCGTGCTGATCAGGCCGGCGCTGCGCGCGCGCACGCCTCCCTGGGCCAAGCCACCGGCCACGTGTTCGGCGATCCAGGGCCCGGACTCGCGCGTGTCCATCCCCAGAACCACTTCGGGATTCAGATGATTCGTGCCGATCCATTGCGCCAGGGCAACGCCTACGGCGAAAGTGGTCGGGCGGTCGAGAGGATATTCACCCGCAGTGCCGCGGATCCCATCGGTTCCAAATAACTGTCTCATTTCGGTGCAGGGTTACCTTTCGATTCCGAAGCTCGATCTAAGCGTAGCTTGACCTCGGGCGGATCCGAGCGGACGAAGTTCACTCCCGCCGGCAGCGTCACATTGGCGCGCGAGATGGGAAACACTTTCTCTCCGGGCTCGGTTTGGCCGGCCAGATCCAACAGCAGAGCGACGTTGGACAGATTATCGCGGCCCAGCACGTCGGAAGGCCCACGCAATTCGACCCGGACCGTCGCGGGAGGATTCGACACCAGGGCCAGCGTGGGCCCGACATTTCGATAGAAGACGGGAACGGCTTGCACGGTGATCAACTCGGGTTCGCCTTCCACGGCGATCCAGAGCAGCACGGCCAAGCCCACGGAAAGCAACTTCCAGCCGAGGTTGCGCGTCAGCACGCGCCATACCCGCGTCATGTCTGAAAGCTCAAGGGCGGCCTCATGGTTGAGCCCGCCTCCATTCCGGCTCCGGGGCGTCCTCGGCACTGGCGGGCTGCCCGGTGGCGTGGTGAATCAGGCGCTCGCGAAGACGGTCGATACTGACATCCTGCTCCAGCTCCTCGCGCCAGGCGATCGAGATCTGGCCGCGCTCCTCGGAAAGCACCACGGCCAGGGCATCCGTGTCTTCCGTCACGCCAATGGCCGCGCGGTGGCGTGTGCCGACTTTGCGGGCGCTAACGGGATGCGTGTGCAGCGGCAGGAAACAAGCCGCCGCCGCGATGCGGTCGCCTTGAATAATGACGGCTCCATCGTGCAACTGGCCGCCATGATGGAAAATCGAGCACAGCAGATCCCGCGATACCACCGCGTCCAGCGCCACGCCGCTTTCGACAAAGGTGCGCAGGCCGATTTCGCGCTCGACGACAATCAGCGCGCCGGTTTTGTCCTCGATCATCTGCTGCACGGCCAGGACGATTTCATCCACCACTTCGCGCCGCTCCAGCTGGCCGCCTAAGCCGAGCCAGCGGACTCGTCCGACGCGCGTCAGCAGCCGGCGAATTTCGGCTTGAAACATCACGATCAGGGCGATGGCGGTATAGGGAGCCAGGGCGGCCAGGACCGAGTGCAGCAGGTTCAAGCCCAGCGACACTGCCACCAGGTACAGAAGCACCAAAGCCAGCAACCCGGCGAAAACATGGATGGCGCGGCGGCCCCGCAGCATCAGGATGAACTGGTAGAGCAACACCGCCACCGCAAGAATATCGATCACCGCGGTGAGCGTTAGCTTCGGGATGACCGGCAACAATATCTGCGGCATGGGAGATGCTGGCTTTAGTGTATCGCGGCAGGGCCAAAATCATCCGGCCAATCGGCTTATTTCGCTTTGAGCTTGATCGTGGTCGGAAACTTTTGTCGTTGACCACTCGTTCATAATATCGGGAGACCGGGCTAAACATGGATGCGCTCGCTAATATTGTCACGATCGTTCACCTGGCGTATTTCGTATTCGTTGTCGGCGGGTTCATCGCCATTGTCGGACGCCGGTCGACATGGGTTCTCAATCCCTGGTTCCGAATCGTTCACCTGCTCTCGGTGTTTGTCGTTCTAGCCGAAGACGTGATCGGATTCAACTGTCCACTGAACGTCGCGGAAAGCTCTTTACGCGCACCCGAGACGGGAGGCGCGGAGGCGTCGTCAGGGTTCGGATACCTGCTCGATCAGGTTCTTCATCACACGATCCCGGAGAGGGTGCTGGATGGCATGTATTGGACCTTGGGCGCAGCGTCGTTACTCCTGCTCTTCCTGGTGCCGCCACGTTTTGCGTCAACGGTTAAGTCTTGATTTCGGTCCACAGCCGGTCGCGGAGGCGCTGGCCGGCGGCTGACTGCGGCGTGAACCATTCCCCGCGCGCGAGAATTTCCGCCGGCGGATAGAGCACCGGGTCGGAGCGCAAAGCCTCTGGCAAATACTGTTGGGCTGCGCCGTTGCAGGCTGCGGTGCGCGTGGTCTCGACGATCGCGGCGGCGACTTGCGGGCGAAGCAGGTAGTCGATGAACCGGTGGGCGGCTTCCAGCGCGGGAACTTTCGCGCAGGATCGCCACGTTGTCGGCGTAGCGCGGGAAACCATCCGACGGGAACGCGAACGCCAGCCTGTCCGGAGCGGCTGCGATGGCCTGCGCGGCGGTGACGGCCCAGGCCTGGGCGGCTGCGACGTCGCCGGCCACTAACTGATCCCGCACCTCGGCATTCAAATAAGCGCGAACCAGCGGCTTCTGCGCGATGGCTCGCTGCTGGGCTGCTTTGAGCTGGCTTGGATCGGACGAATTGAGCGAATAGCCCAGCGTCTTGAGGCACGCCGCGAACACTTCCGGAGGATCGTCCAGCATGGTGAGCTTTCCGGCGAGGCGCGCGTCCCACAAATCCGACCAGGCTCGTCGGAGCCCAGCCCAGAGCCTTTTGGTAGACGATCCCGGTGGCGCCGTGCATGTAGGGGACACACCACTCGAGTCGCGGGTCCCACGGCGGCTGCTGAAACTGCCCGTCGAGGTTGCTGAGATTGGGCAGCCAGTCGTGATTGAGCCGCGCAAGGAGCCCCATGTCGCGCATCGGCTGGATGTATTCGGCGGAAGGAAAGATCACGTCCCATCCCGAGTTGCCGGTCATCACTTTGGCGAGCATCTCCGGGATGCTCTCGTACGTGCCGTAGCGCACACGCAACCCGAATTCGCGCTCGAAGTTCGCGATCGTATCGGGCGCGACGTAATCGGACCAGTTGAAAACGTTCAGCCGGGGGCCACGGTTGCAGGCTACGGCGCCGGCTGCTCCCAGAAGAAAGCTTCGACGATTCATGTCCGCCGCAGCCTCTCCGACAATATGATCAGCATGCCCAGGCCGAACACCACCAGCGTGGAGACGGCGTTGAGCGCCGGATTGACACCTCGGCGCGCCATCGCGTAGATCACCATGGGCAGCGTCTGCGAATCGACGCCGGCGACCAGGCTGGTGATCACGTAATCGTCGATCGAAACAGTGAAGGCGAGCATGGCCGCCGCCGCGATGGCCGGCGCCAGATACGGCAGCGTAACGCGGTAAAAAGCCCCGAATTCGGTCGCGCCCAGATCGAGCGCGGCTTCTTCGAGCGTGCGATCGTAGCTGCGCAGACGCGCCAGCACGACGACGACCACATAGGCCAGCGAGAAGCCGACGTGCGCCAGGATTACGGTGTGCATCCCCAGCCGCAGGTGCGCGAATCGAAAGATCCACTGAAACAGCGCGAGCAGCGAGGCTCCCGTGACAATCTCCGGTGTTACCAAAGAAAGATACAGCGATCCGGACAGCCAAGCCGAACCGCTGCTTCCAAAGGCCATAGGCCGCAAGCGTTCCGATGATGGTCGCGGCAAGGGTCGCGACGACGGCGATGATCAGGCTGTTCACCGACGATTCGATCAGGTTGGCGTCATCGGCAACGGCCCGGTACCACTGGAGTGAGAAGCCTTGCCACACCGCGAATCGCGAGGAGTTGAAACTGAACACGGCGAGGATCAGCAAGGGCACGTGCAGGAACGCGTAGGCGAACACGGCGTAGACGGTGAGCCCGCGCTTTTCATAGCAGCTCTTCGCCCTTGCGGCGGGCCGCGAACAGCAGCACCATCGCGATCGCCATCAGCGCGAGCGACAGCGCCGCGCCGAAGGGCCAGTCGCGCGAGGCCGTGAACTGATTCTGGACCAGATTGCCGATCAGCACGGTCTTGCTGCCGCCCAACAGATCCGACGTCAGGTAGGTTCCCAGGCACGGCACGAACACCAGGATCGCGCCGGCGCGGATTCCCGGGGCGCACAACGGCAGAGTGACACGCTACCAGCGCCCGCCAAGGGCGGGCTCCCAAATCAGCGGCGGCTTCGAGAAGGCTCGGATCCAGGCGCTCGATCGTCGCGTAAAGAGGCAAGACCATGAACGGCAGGAATCCGTACACCAGACCCAGAATCACCGCGCCGTCGTTATACAGCAGCGGAAGCGGCTCGCGGATAATGTCGCAGCGCCTGCAGAACCGAATTCACGATCCCGGTGTCGCGCAGGAGGAACATCCAGGCGTAGGTGCGGATCAGGAAGCTGGTCCAGAACGGCAGGATCACCAGGCTCAGATACAAGTTCTTGCGGGATCCGGAGCGCGCGATGAACATCGCCAGCGGGAATCCCAGGACCAGGCACAGCGCGGTGGCCACGGCGGCGATCCAGAAAGAGCGCAGGAAGATGATGCCGTAAACCGGATCCCACAGGCGGGTGAAGTTTTCGATGGTCCAGGGGAGTTCGACGCCGCCATAGGCTCCTCGCGTCAGCAGGCTGTAGACCACGATGATGGCGAGCGGGGCGAGCATGGTGATCGCCATGAGGATCGCGGTGGGCGCGAGGAAGAGATTGCGAAGCCTCATACACTGAATCTCATCCTCAGAGTTCCACGTGACACAAACGGTCTGGCCGGCTTCAAATGTCGAACCGGGCGGCGCTTGAGCGGCGATCGTTTCCCCGCCCTCAACCAGCTTCATCGCAATATGACAAAACGAACCCAAATAGGTCACACCGGTGACAACCGCTTTTCTGCCTTCGAGGAGATGATGTTTACCGCTTCGGGTCGCACGCCGATGCCATCGATCCAATTCATCGCGCCGAGGAAATCGGCGACGAAGCGAGTCCGCGGCCGGCAATAGATCTCGCGCGGCGATCCGACTTGTTCGAGCGCGCCGGCGTTCATCACCGCGATCTGGTCGGACATCGATAAGGCTTCTTCCTGGTCGTGGGTCACGAACAAAAAGGTGACCCCGACGCGGCGCTGAAGATCGCGCAGCTCGCCGCGTACTTGCTTGCGCAACTGCGGATCGAGCGCGGAGAGCGGTTCGTCGAGCAGCAGGACGTCGGGCTGGAGAACGATGGCGCGGGCAAGGGCGACGCGTTGACGCTCTCCTCCGGAGAGCTCGGATGGTTTTCGGGAGGCTTTCGCTTCTAAACGTACCTGTTTCAGGACTTCCCGCACTCGATTAATGTCGTCTGACACCTTTTTCTGGCGGAGGCCGAATTCGATGTTTCCCTGCACCGTCAGGTGTGGAAAGAGCGCGTAGCTCTGGAAAACGGTGTTGACATTCCGCTGGTATGGCGGGAGAAGATCGATGCGCTGCCCGTTCAGCCAGACTTCGCCGGAGGTGGGAGTTTCAAAACCGGCGATCATCCGGAGAATGGTGGTCTTGCCGCATCCGGACGGACCTAGCAGAGAAAAGAATGCTCCGCGGGGGATCTCCAGCGAAACCTCGGCCACTGCTCGCTGGGTCGCGAAATCTTTCGACACGCGACGCAGCTCGAGTACGGTCTCCGGGGGCATGAGCCCCCATTTTAAGCTGCGATTGCGAGTTGTGCGCGGATGCCCTGCCGAATCCGCAACATGCGCACCCGAATCCCGGTGGAGCTGATGCCCTCATCGCGCGCCATTTCTTCCGCCGAGTAGCCTTGCAGGCTTTTCTCGAGCAGGGCCCGGTCGCGTTTTGGGCAAAGATCCAGGATCCGGCGCACCTCGATCTCTCCTCCATGACTCATCGTGTAGGAAGGATCGACGCCCTCCATCGGGAGCACCGGCGGAGTACGGAAACGCGCCCGAAACAGGTTGCGGGCGATGGAGTTTACCCAGAAGCTGACCATGGATGGGTCGCGCAGTTGATCGCGGTATTCCCAGCCGCGAGCCCAAGCGGCCTGTGCGATTTCTTCTGCTTCTTCGAGCGCGGCGCCGCGGGACAACAGAAAGCGGCGAGTGGCACTGTATCCGTTCTGGAACGCATCAGCGTACTCGGTTCGTTTCATGTATTCGCCTTAGTGCAATCGGCGGACCACGGTTAACTCGTGTATTTGCAATAAAGCGTTTTAAGGTGGATGTAAAACTTACCGGGTACACTGTTCGATTTGTTCATCCGATCGACGCTTAACATGACATCGCGCCTGATTTTGATTGTCAGCGGACTGCTTTTCAGCATAGGCGGAGTGTCCGCGGAATCGCATCCGGCCTGGTGGCGTTACGCATCGCCTGAGGCGACCGCGCTGGTGGGCATCCAGTGGGAGCATTTACGATCCTCGCCATTCGCCGAGGCGATCTCGGGCGAACTCAGCGGCAGACGGCGGTCTCGGATTTCCGGATCTGGATTGCCTGAAAAACGCGCGCCAGATTCTGATTTCATCGCCGGTGCTTCTGGCGATGGCGACCGGAGATTTTCCCGCCGCGGCGTTTCAAGACCAGGCGCGGTGAAGGGACTGAAACGGGCCATCTACCATGAGGTCGAAATCTGGGTGACTCCCGGCAAAGGAGACGCTGAGCGTCGCACGCATGAGCGATCGCCTGGTTCTGTTGGGACACTTTAAGGATCTGCAGGATGCCATCGACCGCAGCCTGGCGGAGGAAGCCGAATCGCGGATATTCTCCACTGCTGGCTCGCGCCGCCCGGTATGCTCAGGACGATCTGTGGGTGGTGGCTGCCGCGTCTGCCGGATCCGCTGGCGAATCGCTTCATTCCTATCGATACGGAGGCGGATGGATTCGAAGGCGGGGTGACGCTCGACGCCGGACTGAAGCTGAAAGCGACTTTCCTGGCTTCGTCCGAGGAAGGCGCCAACCAACTGGTGGAAACAGTCAAGCGGACGCTGATCTCGATGCCGCTGGCGACGGGAGGAATCGAGGTCCGGGTCGATCAGAATAATGTAACCCTTTCCATGGCGGTGACCGAGCAACAACTGCTGGCAGGACTCAAGACAACCACGCCGGTGGTGGCGAACGCCGCACCGAAACCGGAGCCCGTGGTGGCGGCCAAGCCGGCCGCACCGCAAGTGATCCGCATCTATGGTTTGGACGAGGGAACCCGCGAAATCAAGATGCGTCAATAGGCGCGTTTAATACGACCAGCGCCAGAGGTTCGCGCCCACGGTAAAGCCCGCGCCGACCGCCGTGAAGAGAACGATATCGCCCTTCTTGAGCTTTCCGCTCTCGATGGCGTCGCGCGTCGCCAGGGGAATGGTCGCGCCGGTGGTGTTGCCGTAGCGGTCGATGTTGATGATCACTCGCTCACAATCGATTCCGAGGCGCTCCGCGACGGCGGTGATGACCCGGCGATTGGCCTGATGCGGGATCAACAGTTTCACGTCTTTTATCGTCAGGCCGTTCCGGTTGAGCAATTCGGTGCAGACTTCGAACATCTTGCGCACGGCGTACTTGAAAACCTGCTGACCATCCTGCTTCACGTAGTGAAGATGGTGGCTGACGGTATCGGCGCTGGCGGGCATACGGCTGCCTCCCGCGGGCATTTTCAGAAAGTCGCCGCCAGCCCCGTCGATCTCATTGAGGAATCCGATGAAGGCATCTTCCTCTTCGGACGGTTCCAGCAGCATGGCGCCGGCTCCGTCGCCAAACAGCACGCAGGTGTTGCGGTCGGTGTAATCGATGATGCGCGACATGGTGTCGGCTCCGATCACCAGGACCTTCTTGTGCGTGCCCGCTTTGATCAAATGAGCGGCCGTGGTGAGTCCGTAGACGAACCCGGAGCAAGCGGCAACCAGATCGAATCCCCAGGCGTGCCTCGCGCCAAGCTGATGCTGCACCAGACACGCCGTGGAGGGAAACATCATGTCGGGCGTAACCGTACATACCAGGATCGCGTCGAGTTCGCTGCCTTCAATGCCGCGCTGTTCCAGCGCCGCGCGAGCCGCCTTGACCGCCATGTCCGAAGTGGCAACATCCGCGGTAGCGATGTGGCGCTCGGAAATCCCGACACGCTGCAAAATCCATTCGTCGCTGGTCTCGACCATCTTTTCGAGGTCGTGGTTGCTGAGGATCCCGGGCGGCACGTAACAACCCAACGCACTGATCTTTACTCCCGACATTACTCCTGCCAAGTCTGTCTCCTTGAGTACAACGCTCCATGTTACCTTTCGAAGGAGATGTTCGTCGAGAGCCCAGTGCTCGATCTGGCGTGGGAGCCTACCAAGCCGGCCACGCCGGAACAGATTTACGCGCGCGTGTTCCGGCGGATGAAGCCGCGCACTCCCCTGCCCCAGATCGAAGTGCAGGTGCGGCGATACGCGAACGCCAACGCGCAAATCCGTCTGGCGGAGGGAACGCTACTGGTGCGGATCGCAGACACGATCGCGGGTGCGCCGGAGAGTGTTCACGAAGCGCTGGCTGAGATCCTGCTTTCGAAGCTCTTTCGCCGACCGGTTCCGCCGGCGAGCAATGACCGCTACCGGCGCTATCTCAATCGCCGGGATGTTCGCCGAAGTATCGAGTTGGTCCGGGAGATCCGCGGGCGCAAGCATGTGAACCCGCCGCAGGGCCAGCATTTCGACCTGGTGGAATTGTTCGAGGAGTTGAACCTGCAGTATTTCTTCGGACTGATGGCGCGGCCCACGCTGGGCTGGAGCAAGCAGGCATCCCGAACGATGTTGGGGCACTACGATCCGTCGCACAACGCGATCGTGATCAGCCGGATCTTCGACCGGCCGGGAACGCCGCGGCTGGCCGTGGAGTACGTGATGTATCACGAGATGCTGCACCTGCGGCATCCGGCGGAGCACGAAGGGGCTCGGCGATGCGTGCATACGCGGGCGTTTAAGGACGCCGAGAAGCAGTTCGAACGATTGAAGGAAGCGAAGGCGCTACTTCGGAAGCTGCCGTAAGCGGAGAAAGCAAAAGTGGGAACAGGCAGCTCTGTCCACTCCCATGCTGACGGGCAAAGCAGGAGCCTGCTGCAGGGTGACAGAGAGCCTGTCTCCATTTTACGGTTCCAGTACTTGGACGCCCGATGATGTCGCCCACGTGGACTTCGGACGCCATGCCGATAAACAGGCCGTGCTGGACGACTCCCGCGATGTGGTCCAGAGCTTCCGCCATAGCCTCGGGGGACTCCATGAACCCAAAGGAACAGTCCAGAATGTAGTTGCCGTTATCGGTGACGAAGTCGCGGCGCTCCGGTTTCGCACCCAGTTCCTGGATCCGCCGGGCTGTCGCCTGCCAGCCGAACGGGACCACTTCGACAGGCACGGGGGCGCCGCCCAGGCGGCTGACGATCTTGGACTCATCAACGACAACCAGGAAGCGTGAGGCGGCCTGGGCGACGATCTTTTCTCGCAACAGCGCTCCGCCGCGGCCCTTGATCAAGCTCAATTGTTTTCGCTCGACCTCGTCGGCGCCGTCGATGGCGATGTCGATGGGTCCGGTCAACTCGGCCAGGGGAATGCCGAGGTCGCGGGCGCGAGCGGCAGTCAGTTCGGATGTCGGGACGCCGGTGATCCGCAAGCCTTCTTTGATTCGACGCGCCAGGGCGAGCAGCGCGAACTCAGCCGTTGAGCCCGTACCCAGGCCGACGATCATCCCGGTCTCAACCTGGGTCACAGCGGACTCGGCGGCCGCCCGCTTCAAGTCATCAACTCGTCAGCCATCCCCCTATTTTGTTAGATTCGGGGAGTGGCAAATCAATCCATTCGCCTGGTGGTGGGAATCACCGGCGCCAGCGGCTCCATCTACGGGTGGCGGCTGCTCCAGAAACTTCGCGCGTCGGGCGATGCCGAGATCCATCTGATCCTGACGCGATCGGGCGAACGCACGGCGTTCCTGGAACTGGGCAAAGCGGCGGCCGACTTCAAGGCGCTGGCGGACTGTTCCTACCCGGTGGAAGATATCGGATGCCGCCTGGCGAGCGGGTCGTTTGTAACGAGCGGCATGGTGATCGCGCCGTGCTCGATTCACACCATGTCGGCGATCGCGGCGGGGATCAGCTCGAATCTGGTGATCCGCGCGGCAGACGTGACGCTGAAGGAACGGCGCAAGCTGGTGCTGATGGTGCGCGAATCGCCGCTGCACCTGGGACATCTGCGCTCGATGACGGCGCTGGCGGAGATGGGAGCGATCCTCGCGCCGCCGATGCCGGCGTTTTATCACCAGCCACAAAGCGTGGACGAGATCGTGGATCAGAGCGTGGATCGCGTGCTGGATTTAATCGGACTGCCTTCGCCCGATGCCCGGCGCTGGAACGGGTCACATGGAAAACCTTAAAGGAAAAATGAAAGTCGCATTTCAAGGAGAACTGGGCGCGTTCAGCCAGCAGGCGATTCAGCAATTGTTAGGGTCGAAGGCGCGGCCCGTTCCGTGCGAGAGGTTCGATCAGGTTTTCGCGCGACTCCATAAAGGATCGGTGGACGCCGCGGCGATTCCCATCGAGAACACGCTGCACGGGTCGATCTACGCGAATTATGACCTGATGCTGAAGTATGACTTCGCGATCACGGCGGAAACCAACGTGCGCATCGTGCATAACCTGATTGCACCGCCGGGAATGACCTTCGCTAAAGTCCGCCAGGTGTACTCGCACGAAGTGGCGATCAACCAGTGCCTGGATTTTTTCGCGCGCCACAAACGTATCGAGCGCAAAGTGTATTACGACACCGCTGGCAGCGTGAAGATGATCATGGAAGAGCGGCCGCCGGGCGGCGCGGCGATCGCCTCCGAGCTGGCGGCGAAGATTTACAAGGCTCGCATCCTGAAGCGCGGGATTGAGGACGATCCTCAGAATTACACGCGATTTTTTCTGCTGGAGCCTTCCGGCTCTAAAGCCCGCGGCAACCGAAAGGGGCAGAGCCCCTGGAAGACGTCGCTGGTGTTTTCGACGAAGAATATTCCGGGAGCGCTGTTCCGGGCGTTGAGTGCGCTGGCTCTGCGCGATCTGAACCTGGTGAAGATCGAATCGAGGCCGCTGCGCGGCAAGCCGTGGGAGTACCTGTTCTATCTCGATCTGCTCGGGCGGAGCGATGATGCAGCCGTGAAGAACGCTCTGGCGCACCTGGGCGAACTCGCGGATTTTCTGCGGGTACTGGGAAGCTATCGGGCGGCGGGCTGATTCGTCGCAACCGCCCGGCAAAGCAGAGGGATGGCAGATTTTTCCTGGTGACCAGCGCCAAAGATCCATAAAACGCTGGGCGAACCGCTAATTTTCTGTTTGGATCTCCAATTGCTTTGAGAGCAATCGGATCGAAGAAAAATAGAGGAAACGAATATGAGACTCACCCGTGTGACTAGCGCCATCGGCATAGGTTTGTTGTTCGGCGCGATGGTTCCCGTGGACGCGCAGCAAGATGGCGAAAAGGGCAAATCCGACAAGCAGGATAAGGGCAGGCCGCAGCAGCAACGGCAGCAGGAGAAGCAGGCCCAGCCGCCACGCGCTCAACAACCCCAGCAACAGCACCAGCAGCCGCAGCAACAGCAGGCACCGCAGCAACAGCAGGCGCCGCAGCGGCAACCTCAATCCGGCACGCGCCCGCAGCAGCAACAACCGAGGGCGCAGCAGCCGCAGGAACAGCAGCAACCTCAATCCGGCACGCGTCCGCAGCAGCAACAACCGAGAGCGGCGCCGCAGCAGGTTCCTACGCCTCAGCGTGCGCAGCAGCCGCCGCAACAACAACAGCCTCAACGTGCGCAGCAGCCGCAGCAACAACAGCAGCCTCGCCAACGGGATCAGCAACAGCCGCAGCAACAACAGCAGCCCCAACGTGCGCAGCAGAATTATCAACCGCAGCAGCGCTCGCAGCAACAGGCGCGCTCATGGCAGCAGCAGAAAGGATGGCAACGGCAGGGCGCCTGGCAGGGCGGCAGCAGCTGGCAGCAGGACCGCGCCCGAAACTGGGCCTCCGATCATCGCACCTGGGCGCAGCGCGGAGGATATGGCGGTTTCTATATCCCTCAGGCGAGTTTCGGTCTGTATTTCGGCACCCGGCACTTCTTCCGGCTTCAAACGCGCCCAGTGATGTACATGGGCTATCCGCGTTTCGACTACGGCGGGTATTCGTTCCTGCTGTTAGATCCGTGGCCGGAATACTGGTCCGACAACTGGTATGACGCCGATGACCTTTACATCGATTACGACAATTACGACGGCGGTTACTACCTTTACAACCGCACAGATCCCCAGGTCAGGCTGGCGGTGATGCCTTTAGCGTAAGGAAACTTGCCCGCCGCCGCAGGGGCGGTTATTTTTGCTCACTGCTGCCGGCGATGCTGGACGCGAGGTAGTTGACCACTTTGGCTTCGTCGCGCGCGACTTCGTAGTAAGCGGCTTTGAGCAACTGGTCCTTGCGATTGAGCAGCGTCTCGCGGATGGTCTGCTGCACGGAGGGATCGTCCAGCACGCGCTGCCCGGCCGGCTCGCGGGTGATGACCTTCAGGATCCGATAGCCCTCCGGGGTGCGCTCGACCGGCGTCACTTCGCCCGGCTGCAGCGCCATGATCGCTTTGCGCAGATCCGCATTGGCTTGCTCCAGTGCGGATTCGCGCACGAAGCCGACATCGCCGCCGGCCTGGGCCGAATCGGGATCCTCGGAATAATTCTGCGCGAGCATGGCGAAGTCCTCGCCCTGTTTGACGCGGGCGTAGAGGCTGTCGATCTTCTTGCGCGCCTGCGCCTCATTCTGCGCCTTGTCGCTGCGCAGATTGCGGACGTTCGGGTTGGGCGTGGGGGTCACCAGGATCTGCGCCAGATGAATTTGCGGCTCCGGCAGATTGAAGTTGGCCTTGTTGGCGTTGTAGAAATCGGCAATATCCTTGTCGGAGATGCTGATACGGGAGGTGGTTTCTTTGTTCAGGAGCTTCTGAACGCTGAGATCGCGGCGGAGCTGGGCCTTCAGATCCTCGACGGTCATTTTGCGTTCGTTCAGCTGCTTCTGGAACTCCTCCTGCGTATAGGGCGCTTTGAGTTCGGCGAATTTCGCGTCCACGTCCGAATCGGTGGCCATCAGGCCGCGCTGCTCGGCGCGTTGCAGCATGATCTCGTTGTCGATGAGCGTCCGCAGGACTTCCAGGCGCTGGATCGCCACCTGGTCGTCACTGGGGTGCTCGGATTGTCCGAACTGGGAATACTGATATTGCTTGTCGAGGTCGGCGAACGTGATGGCGCGTCCGTTGACCGTGGCGGCCACGCCCGCCGGTGCGGAGCGATTGCAGGCGGAAGACACCAGCAATACAAGAGAAGCAAGCAGGACGCGGCGCATGAGGCGGAAATTTCATTCTAACAGGATGAACAGCGCCGTCCTGACGGGCGAGAGGCGGAGGCCCAGTGTGCGGGCGCCGCTACACATCCGCAGCGATTCGCCTGCGTGATCGCGGCCTTTCTGCCCGGCGAACAAATTGCAATGATCTCCCCATGCCAACCAATACGGTCACCGCGCGGAGGGCGCCGCGATATAATCGAACAATGCGTTATCTCGGTCTTGTCGCCGCGGGACTCGCGTCCTTCACCATCGCGTCACTGGCGGAGGTGGTCACTGTCGAGCAGATCGTCTGTAAGGTGAACGGGGAAATCGTCACCAATATCGATCTCGAGCACGATCGCGCCGATCTCGAAAAGCAGTACCGCACGGGCGGCTACACTGGCAAGCGCCTGGAAGACGCGCTGCGGGACGAAACCCCCAATCTGCTGCGGACCAAGATCGACAACCTTCTGCTGGTCCAGAAAGGCAAGGAACTGGAGCTGAAGGTGGATCCGGACGTCAACAAGTACCTGGCCGATCTTCAGCGCCAGACCGGTACGGCCGATCCCGAGAAATTCCAGGCTTTGGTTCGCCAGGAAACCGGAAAATCCTATGAAGACTTCAAGGAGGACCTCAAGAGGAACTTCTACGTTCAGGCCGTCATCCGCGAAGAAGTGATGCGCAAGATCCAGTTCAAGGACGAAGAGATCCGCGCCTATTACGACGCTCATAAGGACGAGTTCCAGCGCGAAGAGCGCGTGTTCCTGCAGAGAAATCACGGTTTCCACCCAGGGAAAGCAGGACGATCCCGTGGCTCTCGCGGCGGCCCAAAAGAAGGCCAAGGATCTGGTGGACCGGGCCCGCCGGGGCGAACGATTCAATGAGCTGGCGCAAGCCAACTCGGATTCCCCCACGGCCAAAGACGGCGGTGCGCTGGATCCTTACAAGAAGGGCGATCTGGCGCCGGCCATCGAGGCGGCGGTCTGGGATAAAGAACGCGGGACGGTCACCGATCCGATCAATATCGGAAACGCGCTGCTGATCCTGAGAGTCGAGGAGCACTACAAGGCTGGCCTGGCGGGCTATGAAGAAGTCGAAAACGACATTCAAAACCGTATTCTCGGGTCCCGCCAGCAGGTGGCCTTGCGCGCCTATCTCACCAAGCTGCGCGATATCTCTTTCCTGGAGATCAAGCCGGGATTCGAGGACACCGGCGCGGCCCCCGGCAAGGACACGAAGTGGAGCGATCCGGCGCAGCTTAAGCCCGAGACCGTCACCAAGGAAGAGGTCCTGCTGAATCCCGCCAAGAAGAAGGTTCTGGGTTTGATCCCTATCCCCGGTACGAAGGCCACGGGATCCTCATCGTCACGCTAGGAGTCAATGAAGTCGCCCTATCTTAGTGAGCTTCAGCCTAATCAAACGGTCACCGGCATATTCCTGGTTTCGTACAAGGATGTGCGCCAGAAAAAATCGGGAGATCCCTACCTTTCCCTGACTCTGACCGACCGCACGGGCGAGCTGGACGCCAAGATGTGGGACAACGCGGCGGAAGCGCTCAATACCTTCGAACGCGACGATTTCGTGCGTATCAAGGGCCTGCTCCAGATCTTTCAGAACCGTCCGCAGCTTACGCTGCACAAGATCCAGCCGGTCCCGGAATCGGAAGTGGATCTGGCCGACTATTTGCCGGCTTCCAGGCGCGACCGCGACGAAATGTTCCGCGAGCTGCAGGGCTGGATCGCGGGCATGTCGGAACCGCATTTGAAACATCTGCTGGAAGCAATATTTGCGGATGAGGAAGTCGCGCTGGCCTACCGCACGGCGCCCGCCGCCAAGACCGTCCATCACAACTGGATCGGCGGATTGATCGAGCACGTGCTTTCGCTATGCACGCTGGCAAAATCCAGCGCCGCGCACTATCCCCACATCGATTTCGACCTGCTGCTCACCGGCGTGCTGCTGCACGATATCGGCAAAATCCGCGAGCTGCACTATGCGCGCAGCTTCGGCTACACCACCGAAGGCCAGTTGCTGGGGCACATCCAGATCGGGGCGCAGATGGTCCTCGACAAGCTGCGGCTCATGCCGGATTTCCCGCCGCGGCTGCGGGATCTGGTGGTGCACATGATCCTGTCGCATCACGGGGAGCTGGCCTTCGGCTCGCCTAAAATCCCGATGTTCCCCGAGGCTCTGCTGCTGCATCTGCTGGACAATATGGATTCCAAGATGGAATGCATGCGGGCTTTGATCGACCGCGACACGCAGGTCACCGGCGAGTGGACCGGCTACAATTCGGCGCTGGATCGCGCGGCGCTGAAGAAGCAGAAATATCTGGACCCAGCGCCTGCCGCGGCGCCCGCATCGGCCATGGACACGTCCGCATCGAAACCGGCTCCGCCGCGAGCGCCCGAGCCCGCGTCCGCGTTCGCCGATAAGCTGCGCGGGGCTCTTGGCAATAACTCTTGAGAAAGCCGGCCGCATCCTCCAAGGGGCTTCCGCCCGCGCTCGAACTGTTGTGCCTGCGCGCGCTGTGGCAGCTCGGCGAGGGCTCGGTACACGACGTCCGAAAGGGCATTTCGAAGGAGCGCGTGCTCGCATATACCACCGTCATGACGCTGCTGGATCGTCTGGAAAAGCGCGGCTTCGTCACGCGCCGCAAGCCGGGACGCTCCTACATCTACCGGCCCAAGCTTAGCCGCGATACTCTGCGCGAGCTCGCCGTGAAGCAGTTGCTGGACGGATTTTTCGATGGCTCGGCCGATGCCTTGCTGAAATATCTGCGGGAACCGCGTTTCTGGCGCGTTAAGATCTAAAGCGTAACGTTCGAATGGCAAAATTCAAACCAGCGGGATCGAAAAAGAAGAAAACCGACTCCAAGCGGGGGCTGCTTCCCTGCGCGGTCATCATAGCCCTGGGCTTCGGCCTGATTTTCTGGCTGTTCTATCTGGTCCTGCGGTCGGGAAGCGGAAGCTAAAAGGTTCAATGCGTATCGATCAGAGAATGCCCATCCAAATGCGGCCGGTGAAAGTCACCCCGGAGTATTTGCTGACGCCCGAAGGTTCGGCGCTCATCGAAGTCGGCAATACTCGCGTGCTGTGCACCGCATCGGTGGAAGAATCCGTTCCGCCGTTCCTGCGCGGGTCGGGGAAAGGCTGGGTGACCGCCGAGTATTCCATGCTCCCGCGGGCGACATCCACGCGCACCGCCCGGGAAGTATCGAAAGGCCGGGCATCGGGCCGCACCATGGAGATCCAGCGCCTGATCGGACGGTCGCTGCGATCGGTGATCGATATGGACGCGCTCGGCGAACGAAGCGTGATCCTCGATTGCGACGTGCTCCAGGCCGATGGCGGAACCCGCACCGCCGCGATCACCGGAGCCTATATCGCGCTATCGGGAGCTTTGCGGAAGCTGGTGAAATTCGGAACCCTCAAGAAATCGCCGATCCGCGATTTTGTAGCCGCCACCAGCGTGGGGATCATCGGGGGCACGCCAATGCTCGATCTGTGCTATCAGGAAGACTCGTCGGCCGAGGTGGATATGAATGTGGTGATGACGGGCGCGGGGAAATTCGTCGAGGTGCAAGCGACGGCGGAGAAGACCGCGTTCGACGACGCGCAGTTGGCCCAACTGCTGGCGCTGGCGCGGCAAGGGATCGCCGAGCTGGTGAGAATCCAGAAACAATTCGAAAATCAGTGACGGTTTACTGCGCGACATCGAATCCGGGAAAATTGCGGGAGTTCCAGCTCGCCGCGCCCGACTTTGATCTGCGGCAGCTTCCCCGCCTTGTCGCGCCGCCCGACGAAACCGGCGCGACTTTCGAAGAAAACGCGATCGGCAAGGCGGAATACTACGGCGGCTTCGTCGACGGATACTTGTTCGCCGACGACTCCGGGCTGGAGGTCGACGCGCTGGGAGGCGCGCCGGGCGTGCATTCCGCGCGCTACGCAGCGTCACATTTAAACGGCGAGGCGACGGATGCCGACAACAATGCGCTCCTCTTGCAACGCCTGACTGGCGTTACCGACCGACGCGCGCGATTCGTCTGCGTCATTGCCCTGGTGAAAGACGGCAAGCTGGTCCGTACATTTCGAGGCGCCGTGGAAGGCCGCATTCTGGATGCCCCGCGCGGATCGGGCGGATTCGGATACGATCCGTTGTTTTACTACGAGGCTTTTGGATGCACGTTTGGCGAAGCGCCCATCGGCGACAAGATGCTGGTGAGCCATCGCGCGCAGGCTCTGGAAGCGATGTTCATTTACCTGCGAGGTATCTCTGCCAGCGTCAGAAACCCGATCATCGTCTTCGCGTCGATGATCTTGCCCGACTGAATCAGCTTATCGATTTCGCGGGCGGTGTACCATTTGGTTTCGATGCGTTCGTCTTCCATCGGAGTGGCCTCTCCGTGGGTGAGTTCGCGCGCGGTGTAAATCGTCATTTTCTCCGCGAGAAACCCGGGACTCGGAAAGAACTCGGCGAGCTTGGTCCACTTTTTCGCGCGCAGGCCGGCTTCCTCCACCAGTTCCCGTTTGGCGGCTTGAAGCGGCGTCTCGCCTTCGTCGACGCGTCCCGCGGGCAGCTCCCACATGTAGCGGCGCGCAGGCAGACGGTATTGCTTGACGAGAAGCACGCGGCGGCGTTCGTCGATCGGCATCATGACGGCCGAGCCTCCATGCTGGACGATCGCGCGCTTGATTTCGAAGCCGTCCGGGTCGATTGCGCGATCCGAGGTCACGTGAAAAATGGGTGTGCGGATGAGTTCCGTTGAGGAGATGAGTTTCATTTGTGTTTTATCTGTGTTTTATCGTCCGTGCGAACTGCTCCACGGGCAGAGTGTTCAGAATATCGCCCGGCTCCAGCCATCCGCGCCGCGCCATCAGAACTCCGTAGCGCATGTTGGCCAGATGCTTGGGATGGTGCGCATCGGTGGAGATGACAAACTTCGCCCCGCGGGCTTTGGCCGCGCGTATCAGCGACGCCGTCAGGTCCAGGCGCTCGGGACTGGCGTTGATTTCCAGATACACGTTGCGCCGCGCCGCCACCGCCGCCACTGCATCGAAATCGAACGGGTACGGGTCGCGATTCAGCAGAATGCGGCCCGTGGGATGCCCCAGGGCGCGCAGGTGCGGACACTCCAGAGCGCGCAGCAGGCGATCCGTCATTTCCGCGGCTTCCAGATTCATGTAGCTGTGGACGCTGCCGATCACGAAATCGAGTTCGCCCAGCGCGTCGTTCTCCAGGTCCATCGTGCCGTCGCGGCGGATGTCGCATTCGAGGCCGGAGAAGACGCGAATCCCCAACCCCTTCTGATCCATTTCACGGGCATTTATTTCGCGAACTTGGTGCGCGAAGGCGATCGCCCGCTTTTCGTCGAGTCCGTTCGCCATGGCAAGCGCCTTGGAGTGGTCGGTGATGGCGATGTATTCATATCCGCGTTCTCGCGCCGCCTCGGCCATTTCTTCGAGCGTCGCCCGGCCGTCGGTTTCGAGCGTGTGCATGTGCACATCGCCGCGGATGTCGCCTAGCTCGACCAGGTTCGGCAGCTTGCCCGCCTCGGCCGCCTCAATTTCGCCTTGATTCTCGCGCAGCTCCGGCGGGATCCAGGGCAGGCCCAGCGCTTCGTAGATCTGCTCTTCGGTCTCGCGCGCCACGATTTCTTTCGTGTCGACCCGCGACAGGCTATATTCGCTAAGCGTCAGGCCCATTTTCTGCGCGCGGCTTCGCAGGACGATGCTGTGCTCCTTGCTGCCGGTGAAGTATTGGAGCGCGGCGCCGTAGCTTTCCTTGGGAAGCGTTCGCAGATCCACCTGTAAGCCTTCCAGGCCGAACTTGACGCTCGCCTTGTTCGCACCCTTCGCCGAGAACCTCGTGGACTCTCGGATGTTTGGTGAATGGTTCGAGGGCCGCTTCGGCGTCGGGCCCGGTGACGAGAAGATCGAGATCGCCCACGGTCTCTTTTCCGCGGCGGAGGCTGCCCGCGGGCGTCACCGTTTCGACACCTGGTATCGTCTTGAGGAACGCGACCATCTCGTCGGCGATCCCGTACGCGAAGCTCAGCAGGAAACGTCCCGCGCGCTGCCGGTAGGCCGCAATCGACCGGAGGACTTTCTCCTCCAGCTTGGCTCCCATGCGGGGCAGCTCGCGTAGCTTCTGTTCCTGGCAGATCTTCTCCAGGCCATCAATGGTCGAAACCCGATAGGCTTCGAAAAGCGTCCGGATTCCCTTCGGGCCAAGCCCTTGGATCTTTAGTAATTCCAATGCAGTAGGAGGGTATACCTCAAGCATCTGATCACGACGGTCGAAACTGCCGCGCTGCTCGATTTCCTCGAGCGCAGAAGCGATCCCCTTGCCGATTCCTGGGATATCGGTAACTTTCTTCGCGGGATCCTTGAGGATTACCGAGACAGGTTCCGGATAACCCTCGATCGCCGAAGCGGCGTTGCGGTAGCTGCGGATACGAAAACCATCCTCGCCGGCGATCTCCATCAGGTCGGCGGTTTCCCACAGCATGCGGGCGATTTCGCGATTCTCCATTATAGGTGCGGTTCCACGTGAACCAGAACGTCTGCTACCCAATCCAGGCGATTCTTCAGGTGACGCTTCACGGCTCGGGCGATTTCATGCGATTCCATCACGGTGAGGTTGGGGTCCACTTCCAGGTGCAGATCGACATGGTAGCGCAGCCCGGTCTTGCGGGCAAAGCATTTGTCGATGCCGAGTGCTCCCGGGACGCCCAGCGCTTCGGCACGCAGGGCAGCCATCTGCACAGGCTCAGGCATGGTGTCCATGAGTTGGAGCGCGGTCTCGCGGACGACGCGGAAACCCATGAAGATGACGATCAGGCCGATCAGGAACCCGCCGTACCGATCCGCATCTTGCAGACGAGTGGGATTGTATACCGCCAGCAGCACCGAGATCAGGGCCACGGACCCCGAGAGGATGTCGACGGAATCGTTCCAGGCGTCGGCGGTCAGCGCGGCGCTGCGGGCGGCCCGGCCGGCGCGCATTTTCACCATGGCCATCACCGCCTTGGTGAGGATCGACAAGCCCAGCGGCCAAATGGCGAACAGCGCGGGCGTCTGCCGATTGACCTCGAGCGAGTGGCCGCATATCGCAGCACCCGCGGCGGCCAGCAGCACACCTACCGCCAGAGCCGTCAGCGTTTCAAAGCGCCCATGGCCGTAGGGATGGTCCTCATCGGGAGGCTTGGCGGCGATCCGCAATCCCACATAGACCAGGCCCGAGGAGATCACGTCGGCGGCCGATTCCACTCCGTCCGACACGGTCGCCACCGAGTGCGCGGCCAAGCCAACGCTGGTCTTCAAGGCCGCGAGCACGGCGCTCGCCGCGATTCCGGCCAAGGCGACGCGGGCGGCCGTGCGCTCCGGAGAGAGCATATACTTCGAGGTTACCCCGAAAGTCCCGGCTACAATTGAAGAGCGAATGCGCGAACCGCTCACCGCGCTCCCCTCCGACCTGGAATCGATCCCCGACCGGCCGGCCGTGTTCCTGTTGTGGGCGGGCCAAGGCGCGCCCTATTTAGCGCGGACTGCTTTCCTGCGGCGTCGCCTGAAGCGGCTGCTGTCGAATCGCGAGCGTCTGTCCGGCGTTTTGAATCTCAGTGGGGTGGCGGAGCGGATCGAGTACTGGCTCACGGGATCGAAGCTTGAGTCGGCACTCATTCATCTGGAACTCGCTAAACTCCATTTCCCGGACGATGTGTCGCGCATCACACGTTTGAAGCCGCCGGTGTTTCTGCGGTTGACGGTCGACAATGCGTTCCCGAGAACCATGCTCACGACACGGCTGGGCCGCGGTTTGTACTATGGACCGTTTGCCGGGCGTGGCGCCGCGGAGCGCTTTCAGAACGAAATGCTGGACCTGTTCCAACTGCGGCGCTGCGAGGAGAACCTCGCTCCCGCGCCCGATCATCCCGGCTGCATCTACGGCGAAATGAACAAGTGCCTGCGGCCGTGCCAGCAGGTGGTGTCGGTTGAAGAATACCGGGGCGAAGCAACGCGCGTCGAACAATTTTTGCGCACCGACGGAGATTCGCTGCACGAATCCGCCGAGACGGCTCGCGATCAGGCCAGCGCCGCCATGCATTTCGAGGAAGCCGAGCACATGCATCAAAGGCTCACGCGCATTGAAGAGGTGCAGGCCAGCGCGGGGGACCTGGCCCGGGTGCTGGATCGGCTGGCGGGCGTCGCGGTCGTTCCGTCGGCTAAGGCAGAGAGCGTCGATCTCGTATTTCTGGCAGCGAGGACGGTGGCTGGAGCCGCGGGCGTTTTCTTTTTCGGAAGACGCTGCTTTTCTGGAAAATGCCTCGATGGATCGGCGGTTGCGGGACTTGTGCTCGGGGATTTCGCCGGCCCTTTCTCCCGATAGTCCGGACCTGGAGCATCTGGCGATTCTGGTGCGCTGGCAGGGATCGAGCTGGCGGGACGGCGAATGGATCGGCTTCGATTCGTTCGAGAAGATTCCCTACCGCAAGATCGTAAACGCGGTCGCGCGGGTGGCGGCGCGCGATTAGGAGCTGGTCTTGTAATCCAGAACCGCCGGTTCAGGCTTATGGTCCCGTTCTTTTCGTGTCTGGTGGCGAACCACAGCCTGGAGAACTAAGCCGATGACACCCAGTAACCCGGCGCCAACCATGGTGATGAGCCAGTGAGTGAGGAAATCCATCAGCTACCTCTTGCTTCTATTATGATTCCGCCAATTATACAAAGCAAACTCAAACCACAATCGACAAGACGTACTGCATCGGCGGCTTGGGTTCTCTCAGAAAAGCCTCAAGCGGAGCGAATACGAACCCGAGAATGCCAATTTCTCGAATGGTAGTTCCGAACAGCCTGGCTACGTTGGACAACACGCGATGCAAGACTACTCCCCGAACAATAGTTGATTCAGGCTGAAAGAATTCTCATGTGAGGAGTAGCGCCCCAGGTGCAACGGGCATCGAACGACCGAGTAAAGCGAGCGTGCGCGGATGGCGGCACGAGCCAACTAGTGCTATTGGCAACCGGCGTTCTTGAACTTGATGGTTATCGTGCCCGTCTCCGGGTGGCTGTCGTTCTGGCCTTCGCTGACAGTGACGTTCTCGTATTCGGTAGTCATCATAGAATTCAAACCGCTCCGAAAATACATTGTTTGGCCTCCTTTGCCACGCTGGGAAAGAGGCACCAAGTCCGCGAGGAAATCGTACATTCGCTGCTTCCGTTCCGTACCGCTGGAGATTTTCGCCGCCGGGTCTCTGGGCATCATCGCCGGAACTTCCAATTTGCACACCAGGGTAGTGCCTGTTCCGTAGTCGACGATCAGATCGAATCCAGCGGGCATATGGAAGGTTTCCTGATTCAACGGCTGGCCAAGCTTGGCGCGCAGCGTCGAAGAATCGAGTTGCGCAAAGGCGGGTAGACAGCACAGCACGAATACACCCAGATTCAGTTTGGACCGCATGGGTTTAGAATACTCCTGTGGTCGCTGCGCTGCAGTCCTGGCTTCGGAGCAAGTCGCTATGGCCGCCGCGATTGCGCCAGCAGGTCACGCGCACCGGCCTGGCCTACACAGCGACTCTTCTGATCGTGGCCATGATCGCGTTCGTTTCCGCCAACAACCTGATGTTCCTGATCCTGGCGGCGATGCTCGCTACCTTCATGATCTCCGGGTTCATCAGCAAACTGAGCCTGGCGGGACTGGAACTGGAGCTGTTTCTGCCACAGCACATCTCGGCGCGGCGGAAAGTCCGTGCGGGCGTCCGCCTCAAGAATACGAAGCGCTGGATTCCCTCCTTCAGCATTCATCTTGAAGGCGTAGCGGAAAGCGGGTTCGACACGATTCTCTACTTCCCCGTTTTACCGGGCGGCGCCACGGTGGAAGAGGCTGTCGACGTTTATTTCCCACGGCGCGGAGCGCAGAAGGAGCGCAGCTTCCAGTTCTCCACGCGCTTCCCTTTTGGATTTTCCGAACGTCGTGAGACGATCACGGCGCGGCACGAGATCCTGGTCTATCCCTGCCTCGATCCGCAGCCCGGGTTTGAATCGCTGCTGGCCGCCGTCACTGGCGAACTGGAGATGATCCAGCGCGGGCGAGGCCATGATTTCTACCGCATCCGGCCCTACGAAGCGCTCGAAAGCGCCCGGCACGTCGATTGGAAGGCGACGGCTCACACCGGCGATCTCCAGGTTCGCGAATACGCCCGGGAACAGGAACGGAGCGTCCTGATTTATCTCGATCTGGACATCCCCTTCGGATCGGAGGAATGGTTTGAGTCGGCGATCGAGTGCGCCGCGTTCCTGGCGTATCAATTGTCGCTGGGAGAAACCCGCGTCCGGCTCAAGACTCAGGAGTTCGATGTAACCCTGCCGGAGCCAGGGGACATCTATACTATTCTTAAGTATTTGGCTTTGGTGTCCCCGATGAGGGGAAAGCCTCCAGAGGGTCCCGATGAAGCCGCCAGTTTTCAGATTGTGTTCACTGCGCATCCCGACCGGATGTCTGCGCTCGGATGGGGCAAAACCGACGGTGCGGGCTCGCGGGTGCTCGGCCTGGACCACTGGGGCAGCAGTATAGAATGACATTCCAATCTTGAGCCGTTGAAACACGGGAGATTCCATGAAGAAACTGCTTTTCATCGGTATCGCGACGATTTTCGCCCAATGCGGTTGGGCGCAGGTAACCGGAGCGCTTTCGGGGCGGGTCGTGGATGCCACCGATGCCGGAGTTCCCGGCGCGACGGTCACCGTGAAATCGACCGAGACCGGAGCCACGCGCACGGCCACCACGGACGACAGCGGAGCCTACAGGCTTGTCTCGGTGCCGGTCGGGCCGCAGGAAGTGCGCGCCGAAAAGACCGGATTCAAAGCGGCCGTCCGTCTGGGAATCAACCTGGCGGTGGGGCAAGAGGCTGTCGCGAATCTGCGCCTGGACGTGGGTACCGTTTCTGAAGTCGTCACCGTAACCGCCGACACTCCGCTGGTCAACGCCACCACCTCCGCCATTTCCGGACTGGTCAATGAGCGTCAGATAAAAGAGTTGCCGCTGAACGGCCGCAGCTTCGACAACCTGATGACGCTTAATCCGGGAATCTTCAATTACGTTCTGAAGAGTCCGCAAACCAGCACGAGCAATGGAAATACGTTCTCCGTGGATGGAAGGCGGCCCTCGGACAACGTCGTTCTGCTGAACGGGATCGAATACACCGGAACCAGCCAGCTGGCCGTCACTCCGGGCGGCGTCAGCGGCGGATTACTGGGGATCGACGCGGTTCGCGAATTCAACGTGCTCACCGATTCCTACGGCGCGGAGTATGGCAAGCGCGCGGGCGGACAAGTCAGCGTGGTCACACAGTCTGGAACAAATTCGCTCCACGGATCGCTGTATGAATTTCTCCGGAACAGCGCCCTGGATTCCCCCGGCGCCTTCGATAAGGGCTCTGTGCCGCCCTTCCGCCGCAACCAGTTCGGCGCATCCCTGGGAGGCCCGATCAAGAAAGACAAACTGTTTATATTCGGCAATTACGAAGGATACCGGCAGAGCCTCGCCACCACGAGCGTCAGCACGGTCCCGGACGAACTGGCTCGCCAGGGCTTGCTGCCGAATGCGACCACCGGCGTGTACGCGCCCGTCGCCAATCTAAGCCAGGCGATGTTGAAGTACATGTCCCTGTGGCCGGATCCCAATGGTCCCGAGCTGCTCGATGTTGTGGGATGCCGCACAGGATCGCCAGAAAGCATTCTACAATCCCAAGAACCCGGTTCACGAAGATTTCGGGACCATGCGGATGGACTACAACCTGCGGGCGCAGGATACGATTTCCGCTTCGTATACAGTGGATGACGGCAACAGCGTGATCCCGTTGGGCGATCCGCTCTTCGCCTCCGCCCTGGCGCTAACCAACCAGGTGGCGAGCGTCGAGGAAACGCACGTTTTGTCGCCCCGCCTTCTGAACACGTTTCGCGCGGGCTTTTCGCGGTCGGGATTCAATTACGATTCCTCTTCGACGGTATCCTTTCCGGCCGATTTATCTTTTGTCACCGGATTCGGGCCGGGCGGAATTTCGGTGGGCGGAGCGCAGACCACCACCGGCTCGGGAGCGCTTACCGGGGCGGGTCCGAGCAACAATGCGAGTGTCTGGAATCGGCGCAATCTCTATACTTTCTCCGACAGTATCTCCTACACCAAGGGGATGCACCAGATCACTGCGGGCGTCTGGTTCCAGCGGCTTCAGGACAACGAAAACACCGCCTCCCGCCAGCTCGGAATCGCCACCTTTGCCAGCTTGACCACGTTCCTGCAAGGAACGCTCACCAACTTCCAGGTGGTTCCTTCGGCAAGCACGCTCGGGTTCAGAAGCCTGTTTGGAGCCTGGTACGTCGACGATACCATCAAGCTTCGCCGCAATCTCACCCTGCAACTCGGGCTCCGGCAGGAGTTCACCACGGGATGGAATGAAGTGGCGGGACGCGCTTCCAACTACATCACCGACGGCAGCGGCGTACTTCTGACTAACCCGCGCGCGGGTGATTCCCTCTTCACCCAAAACAACGCCAAGCGTCTATTCGCGCCCCGCGCCTCCGTGGCGTGGGATCCGTTCGGCAAGGGAAAGACAGCCATCCGCGCTGGCTTCGGGATTTATTACTCGTTGATCGACGACCTCGCCTTCCAGGTCAACTCGCTGTATCCGTATAACGGGCTGGTTACCTATACCGGCTCGCTCCCGAGCGTGGTGCCGGTGGCGCCTAACACGCCGCCGCTGCAGCCCTGCGGGCCCGGGATTCCCAGCGCGCAATGTTCCGTATATGCGCCCTTTGGGGTGCAGCCCGATGCCAAGACTCCCGCGGTGAACGAGTGGAACTTCACCATCGAACAGCAACTGGACCGCAACACCGCGCTGCGCGTCGCCTATGTGGGATCGTTCGGATACCACCAGTTCGTCAGCCTGGATCCGAACAGCATACCGGCGCAGATCTGCACCGATTCGGCAGGCTGCCAGGCCGGCGGCACTACGGCCGCGGGCACCGCCCCCGTGGGCGCCACGCTTCAGAGTCATGTGGCGCAAGGAGCCCAGTATATTCCCCTTGGCTCCCGCCCAAATCCGTACATATCCAATGGATTCTTCTGGTATACGGAAGGCAACAGCAGCTATAACGCGCTGCAGATCGACGTAAACCGGCGCCTCACGCAGGGATTTCAGGTCCGCGCCAATTACACCTGGTCGAAAAACCTGGACAACAATTCCGCGCTGACCATCGCCCAGGCTAACAATGAGCCGCAGATGATCATGGACCGGAACGATCTGCGTCGCGACTGGGGTCCTTCGGCGTTGAACGTCACGCATCAGGCGAGCTTCTCGGCGCACTACGATCTGCCCTTCGGAAAGGGCCAGCGCTGGGGCGGAAATCTGTCTAACGTTGCTGAAAAGATCGTCGGAGGCTGGCAGCTGAACGAGATCACCACATTGCTGAGCGGCCTGCCATTTACGCCCCTGATGGGTTCGAACCGTTCGGGCAACGGCGATACGCGAAATCCCGACCGGCCGAATCTGAATCCCGCGTTCACCGGCCCGGTGGTGACGGGCGATCCTAATCAGTGGTTCAATCCGAATGCCTTCACCCCGGCGCCGTACGGCACTTATGGAAACCTGGGCCGCGGAGTGTTCAACGGGCCCGGCCTGGCGGAGGTGGATCTTTCGGTGCTTAAAAATATCGCGGTGACGGAGCGCGTCAACTTGCAGTTCCGCGCCGAGTTCTTCAACCTGATGAACCACGTCAACTATGCTTCGCCGAACACAACCGTGTTCACCAACACGGGCTCGGCCACGGCGCCGAACTACACCCCAAACCCCTCGGCGGGCTTGATCACCGGCCTGGCGACGACTCCGCGGCAGATCCAGTTCGGGCTGAAGTTGATGTTTTGAGGGTCGGGCATGCCCGACCCCTACACCGGCTTGGTAGGGGCGAGGCACGCCTCGCGGGCCCGTCCGGGACCATCAACATGCCCGACCCCCTACACCGGCTTGGTAGGGGCGAGGCACGCCTCGCCCAATTCGCGCAGACGCGCGGGCCCGTCCGGGATCATCAAAAACCGCCGATGCACTTCCGCGCGGGCGCGATTCACCAGTTGATGTTTTAAGGGTCGGGCATGCCCGACCCCTACAGCGGCTTGGTAGGGGCGAGGCACGCCTCGCCCAATTCGCGCAGACGATCAGGCCCGTTCGGGACCATCAAAAACCGCCGATGCACTTCCGCGCGGGCGCGATTCACCAGTTCGGAATCGAGCGCGTTCAATCGCACCAGCTCGGCATAGACATCCGGACCGCAGGCTTTCTGGAATGTTTCCATCCGCAATGTGCTGGAGACATTGGCCGGCTGCTGCGCCAGAGCCAGATTCGGAAATATGGGACGGAGAAAATACTGCCCGGCGATGAGGCTCTCCTGGAAACAATCGACCACGCCCAGGAACGAAGTTTTCATCATGACTTGGATCGCGCGCACGAGATCCGCATCCGCCGGAGGATCGTTGACGATGCCATTTGCCAGCATGTTCACTTGCACGTTGCTGACGCGGTAGGTATGGTGCTTCACCAGCCCGGCGATGAATCCACCTATAGACTGTTCGCTCGCGAGATCGCTTGCAGGCTCGCCCGGCACCGGCTTTTCGCGGAAGTAATCGTACATCGACCGGATGCGGTCAAGGGGATCGCGCAGGAAACACAAGTCGAAGAAAATGTATCCCCGGACCTGCGGAACGGGATACCGGAACTGATGGCTTGACACGGCTTTCATGCCAGGGTGGCGGCTGAGAAACGAGATCAGATCCTCCTGGCTCACGACGCCGTCGAAATGTTCGGTGTCCAGGCGGGCGTAGTTTTCAAAAAAGCTGTGCGCCAGGATCTCTTCGATGGTCGATGCCGGCGTTCTTGAAGAAGTGGTAGTGCAGCAGAACGAAGCGGACATCCGCGGCTTCCTTCAGCGCGGCTTCTGTCAGCATTGTCCGAACTGGCTGCCTTCCTCGGCCGAGCGCGGACGCGTCTTGGAATGGCCTTGGAATAGTGGACCAACGGATTACCCGCGTCCGGATGCACGCGCAGATAGGCATCGCAATCGAACAGCGGGTGCGGATTCGCCCACGAGCGGCTCTGCTCCAGAAAGTGCAGCAGCGGGTTCGCGGCGTTTCGGGCCGCCGGGCAACTTGCCAGATAGTGCGCCGGATCGAACAGCGGGTGCGGCTGCCGCCTCTCCGCCGCGCCATACTTGACGTAGTGCTTGAAAGGATCCATCCGCGCCGCAGCCACGTCCGGGTTGGCGCGCAGGTAGAACTTCGCATCCAGAAGCTTCCGTACTTTCCTAGTCATGCTTAAACTAGATGCCTAAACTAAATAGTACGATTCCTGTCGCACATCTGAATATCCGAGGAGCCGCCCTATTGGTCGCGTTTCCCGATGCGGACCAAACCAAGGATTACTCCGCCCTCCAAGCCGCAGCCGCGCGCGCCGGATTCGCCGGAGAACTCGCTCTCGTTTGGGAGGATCCTCAGGGCCGCACCCGGTTCCTTGCACCGCCGCAGCAGCATCCGTTCTTTCAGGTGGTGAACTATAGCCAGCTTCGGGCGCAGGTCAACGGAACGATCCAAGTTTGAGTCTTTCCGCGCGTGATCCGTTCTGTGCTAGCTTTTGTGATGGCCCGTTGGGATGAACTATGTTGATCGCCTTCGAGAATCCGCTGAATGAGAGTCCGCTGACCTTCCCGATTCTGGAGTGCTTCCACATTCTGGGATTTGCGATGACCGTCGGCACCATCGCTCTGGTGGACTTTCGCCTGTTGGGATTCGGCCTGCTCCGCCAGAAAGCGCCCGATCTCGCCAAGGCCCTGGCCCCCTGGACCTTGTTCGGCCTGGTTACGGTGCTGCTGTCCGGTCCGCTGCTGTTTTCCTCCGACCCGGACATGTATTATCTGAACCGGTCGTTCCAGATCAAGATGGTCCTGCTGCTTCTGGCGATCGTGTTTCACTTCACGATCCGGCGCAAGCTGCTACGCGGCGAGTTATCGACGGGCTTGAACGGGCTGGTAGCCGGTATCTCCCTGGCGCTTTGGACCAGTGTGATCTTCGGCGGAATCTTCATCGCGTTCGTCGTAACGCCGGGGCAATAGACTATGTCCGTACTCGAATTCGCGCAGTGGATTCAGTTTACCGGTTGGGCCACGTACCTCCGCAGTTCGGCGTACACCTATCCGATCGTCCTGTCGACTCATCTGACGGGGATCGCTCTATTCGCCGGCGCCATTCTGGCGACCGACCTTCGTCTGCTCGGCGCAGCGCTGCGCAACCAGCCGGTTGCGGACGTGGTGGATCAACTGCGCTGGCCCAAGCGGATCGGATTCCTGATCGTGGCCACATGCGGCTTCCTGTTGGCCAGCGCCAAGGCTGAAGAATATTACTACAACGTTTTTTTCCGGATCAAGCTGACGCTTTTCGTGCTGGTGGCGATCCACGCGCTGGTGTTTCGGGGAAGCGTCTACAACAATGCCGCGGCGCTCGATCAGGCCCGGCGTATGCCCGGCAAAGCCAAACTGGCGGCTGCGCTTTCACTTCTGCTATGGGTCAGCATTGCGTGTGCGGGACGCGGGATCGGCTACATCGAGCCGCCGCTCGAAAAACTCCACGCGGCGCTGATCAACCTGACAGCTACTGCTGCGCAGCCAAAGTGAATAGCGTTCCCGTATAGCGCAGCGGCTTCCCGCGGCTGACTAATTCCAGGACTAATCGTCCATCGGCTTGAGAGGCTCCGGTCCCGGCCAGCGATTCACCGCTTTGGTTCACCTCGATGTTCGAAAGCTTCCAGCGTGAAGCCGCGCCCGCCCCCTGCATCTCGAACCTGGCGGCGACAGTGCGAAACTCGGTATCCGGCGCGAACAGGATCGACCGGCCCCGCAGCGTCCCCTCGGCACGCGCGTTTTCAAACAAGTCTGCATCGTTTCCTTCCGCATCCAGGATGCCTTCAAGGTCGAGCTGCCCGCCTTTATAGGCGATATCCACCAGTTTCCCGTCGAAGTGATAGCGCGGAGTTCCGGCGCTCAGGTCCACGCCAAGGTCTCCGCTGAATTCGGCCGGATCGCTCGCTCCCGCCAACTGGGTCAGATGCACACTGGGACCATTCCACTTCGCCTGAAAGGTGATCCCGTGCAATCGCAGATCGCCGGCTGTCAGCGATCCGATCGATACGGTGCCTTCAGTTCGAATCGCCTTGAGCCAGGCCGGTACCGGAGCCTTCGCGCCCAGCCGGAGCGTGCGCGCGAGAAAACTGCCTTCGCGAACCAGTGCAGGCGCGAGAAGGCGGGACAGTTCCGCAACGTCAGCCTCGTCAATCCTCAAATCGAATTTATCGGTTCGCGATTTGTCCGGCGGTTCTGAACCCGTTTCCCAGCGATAACTGCCGGTAAACGCGATCGCGCCCGCTTCCGCTTGTAAACGGCTCACGGTCACCCGTTTCCCGTTGAGGCTCACGGATGCCGAGTGAATCAGCAGGGGCTCGGCCAGGCCATCCAGTGCGATCTTGGCATTTTGCAGCTCCGACTCGCCGGACCAATCGCCGCCCTGGTAGCGAGCCCAGCCGCGCCAAATTGCTTGAGACGACCCTTGCGGAGTCTGCTCCAGCAGCGGAATCGCCTCTAATCCGAAAGAGCGCATCGACGCGACGCTCAGTCCGCGCGTGGTGATTTTCAAATCCAGCGATCGCGGCTGATCCAGATCGTAGCTGCCCTCGATGTCCGCGCTCTGCTTCTCGCCGATGTGTACGGAAGCGCTCTCGAGACTTATAGAACGCCCGGCGACGTCCAGGGTGGCGACCGGCGCCTCCAGCGGCGCGGCATCCGACCCGTCATCCGGCACGGTCAGCGACGCATCGCGCACCACCACGCGTCCCTGCATACCCTGCTGCTCATTGTAGGTCACCGATCCCGATACCGAGCCTTGCGCCGACAGATTCTCCGGAAGCGTCGCGCCCATATGGCGGCAGACGGCGAGCATGGTCGTCAGAGGCACCTGCTGCAGGTCGACGCCCGCGTCCCAGTGCGGAGTTTTCAGGAAATCCCAGGACCGGAAGCGGATGACCAAGGGAGAGACGCTGCGGTCCGCCGTGGTCTGCAAGTCCAGACGCTCGCCGCGAAGATCCAGCGTGCCTCCGAAACCCAGTTTCATTCCGCCCACTTCATCCGGAATCAGATCCCAGCGATGGACGTCGGCCAGTTGAATCTGCCCGGACACATCCAAATGCGACGGCGGGCCGGAGAGCTGAGCCTCCAACGCCACCGTTCCATGCACGTCAAAGCCGCGAGGGTCCATCCAGCGCAGCGTTTCCTCGATAGGACTGCGTTCCAGCTCCACTCTTAAATCCAGCCGCCGGCTTTCGGGCGCCGCCGTGCCGCGCACGAAGAATCGTCCAAACTCCTGCATCGAACGATCGGTGCGCGAGGGAGCGCCGCCGAACCGCAATTCCATCGACCCGTCCCCGGAGGGAGTTACATCCAGATCGGCATCGTTGAAATAGAAGACTGACTTGGTGTCGCCGAACTTGAAATTGACTCGCCCCGAGCGCATGCGAATGGAGGGAATCCGCTTGGAATCGGCAGGGTTGTTCTCCAACAGGAATTGGAAATTCCACGGACCGGCATCGGTCTTCACCATGTTGATGGTGGCGTCGTTCAGATTCAGGCTGGAAAATTCCAGCTTGCGCTGGAACAGGCTCAGGACGCGCAAGCTTGCGCCTAACGAGTCCACGTAGGCCAGCGGTTCGATCCCCGCGCGGGGATCTTCGTGGATCGTAACCCGCTCCAGGGTGAATCCGGGCCGCGGCAACGGTCCTGGGAAGAGAGTCAGGCGGATTCCGCCGATGTCGACCTTCCTCCCCAGCCCTCGCTCGAGCGCGCGCTCGATCCCCGGAAGCAACAGGTCGGCCGGGATATAGGGAACCACGACGGCTAACACGGCGAGCGCCGCCAGAGTCCACGCGAGTACCCAAGCAACCCGCTTCATACCGCCCGTTCCTTTAACTGACGATATGCCTCCGGATCGTCGACATCGGTGAAGATGCCGGAGTCGTCCACATCCACGTACTCGGTGCGATCGACGTGCGCGTGAACCACTTCGCGCGCCTCGGCCGTGGGCGGCAGCGCCAGAAACTCGGCCGCGACCGATCGCGCCGCGAACACCGGATGCCCGCGTTTTCCGGACTGTCGCGGAATCACGAACAGTGTCTCAGGCTTCCGCTGCTCGAACGCTCGTGCGAGCGTCGCCACGGTATTTTCCGCGACCGCCGGACTGTCCACCGGAATAAACGCGAACCCGTCGGCCTCGGCTGGAAGCGCGGCCAAGCCCGTTTGCAGCGAGCTAAGCTGGCCGCGGCTCGGATCGGGATTGATCGTCGACTTTCGCGGCCGACGGAATCTGCTGCCGAATCACATCCGCGTGATATCCGAGCACCACGATTAACGGCTCACAAGACTCGCCTAGCACTCGCACCAAGCGTCCCATGAAGGTTTCGCCGCGATAATCGAGAAGCGCTTTGGGCGTACCCATGCGGCTGGACGCGCCGGCCGCCAGGATGATCCCGGCGATCACTTCAACAGGGCCTTCAGCCGGTCGTGCGCGAAAATCGATTTCGAGAGCTGGCGCCAGTCGGTATCCGGAGCGCGGCGGACCGCGATCATCTCGGCTACCACGGAAATGGCGATCTCTTCCGGCATCTCCGCGCCGATCTCGAGGCCCATGGGCGCGAACACTTTGTCGAACGCCTCGCGCGGGATGCCTTCCTTCTCCAGCTCGTGCACCACGGAAATGGTCTTGCGCTTGCTCCCGATCATGGCGATGTACTTGGCCGGCGTGTTCACCGCCCAGCGCAGCACGCGCATATCGTCGCGATGCCCGCGCGTGACGATGATGATGTAGCTGGACGAGTTCACCGGCAGTTTCGGGAACACGTCCTCGTACTCTTCGGCGTAGGTGGCTTCGGCTTCCGGAAAACGTTCCTGGTTGGCGAACGCCTCGCGGTTATCGACGATCGACGTGGAAAAGCCGGCCAGCGTCGCGACCTTCGAAATGCTCTTGGAGACATGCCCGCCGCCGAAGATGAAGGCGCGCGGCTGCGGAATCACGGGTTCGACAAAGATGTTCAATTGGCCTCCGCAGATCAGGCCCTCGTCGTAGGCCGCATCCTGGCCCAGACTGAAGGATAAATGTCGCGGCTTCTCGGTTTCGATAACCTCGCGCGCGGCGTTCCAGACCTCCGCCTCGACGCACCCGCCGCCCACGGTGCCCATGAACGAGCCGTCTTCCCGGACGAGAATTTTGGCGCTCTCAAAGCTCGGAATGGATCCGTTGACTTGCACGATGGTCGCGATCGCGCACTTCTGGCCAAGCTTCCGCAGCCGCACGATTTCGTCGTACAGGTCCATTTGCATTGATTATATCGTGACCCCGCCGTTTGTGAAGAACTGGCCCGGAGTGTTGTAGATTAGGGGATGCCATGCGCTTCCTTCCTCCTTTGCTCGTGTTGCTGGCATGCAGCCCGGCCTTTCCCCAAGGAGCTCCCGTGCTGGAGCTGACCGATTTTTCCGGCGTCTGGGCCGAGCGCGTTCACGAAGACAGCTACGAGCGATCCGGCGGGCCTCCGCTGGGCGATTATCAGGGAATTCCCCTCAATGACGCGGGCCGCCGAAAGGCCGACAGCCACGACCATTCCGAATGGAGCCTGCCCGGAGTTTCAGTGCCGGCCGCATTCGGCTCCCTATCAGTGGCGAGCCCTCGGCAGCGTACGATTCTGGAACGAAGTGGATCCCATCGGGCGCGACTTGCGGGCCATTCACGTCGAGTATCTGCGGTCGCTGGATCGCGTGATCTATATGGACGGCCGTCCGCATCCACCCGAGTATGCTCCCAATAGCTGGTCGGGATTTTCCACCGGCAAGTGGGTAGGCAATACGCTGGTGGTCGACACCGATCACATCAAGGCCAGTTACCTTCGCAGGAATGGCGCGAGCTTCAGCGATAAAGCCACCATGAAGGAATACATCGACCGGCACGGCGACTATCTGGTCATCACCATGATCCTGACGGATCCGGTATGGCTCGAGGAGCCGTTCATTCAGACCACCAACTACGCGCTGGATACGCATACCGCACTGACCTACTATCCGTGCACCGTCAGCGAAGAAAATATTTCCACCGCGGTTCCGCATTTCCTGCCGGGAACCACCGAACAGTTGAAGGACGCCGCGGGCTGGATTCCTCCGCAAGCCGCGCGGGGCGGCGCCGAAAGCACGTATCCCGATTATCGCGAGAAGCTGAAGCAGGCGGCGAAATAATGAAACGGCTTGGGTTGATTTTGTCGATTTTTGTGTTAGCGGTGGCAGCCGTCTTCGGGCAGGACATTCATGTTCTGCCGGTGCAGGGCAACATTTACATGCTGGTGGGCGCTGGAGGAAACATCGCCGCGTCGATCGGCAAGGATGGAATCCTGCTGGTGGATGCCGGAACCAGCCAGATGAGCCCCAAGGTGCTGTCGACGGTTCTGCAAGTGGTCACCGCGGTGGCCGCTTCGCCTTCACCCAACCGCTGCGTCGGGCTGCACTGCCCCGATAGCCCGTACCGCTGGTCGAGCCCGTCGCTGAACGCGGTCATCGCCTCACCGGCCCCGCCGAAGCCGATCCGCTACATCATCAACACCAGCATGGATCCGGATCACACCGGAGGCAACGAAGCGCTGTCCGCGCTGCCCGCCGATTCGAAGATCCTGGGCGTGACGTTTCCGCCGGTGGGGGTGGCGCCCACCGCGACGGTGATCGCGCACGAAGACGTACTCGGCCGGATGAGCGCGGAGACCAACGGCAAGCCGGCGGTTGCCTCGGGGCTGTGGCCCACCGATACCTATCGCGGCCGTTCCTACAAGCTCAGCGAATTTTTCAACGGCGAAGGCGTCGAGCTGTTTCACGAAGCGGCTGCGCATACCGATGGCGACAGCATGGTGTACTTTCGATACTCGGATGTGATCGCCGCGGGCGATATTCTATCGACCACCAGTTATCCGGTAATCGATCTGGCCAAGGGCGGGACGATTCAAGGAATCCTGGACGGACTGAATCACATCCTGGACATCGCGATTCCGGAGTTTCGTTCGCAGGGCGGGACGCTGGTGATCCCCGGCCACGGCCGTCTGTGCGACACGGGAGACGTGGCCAACTACCGCAACATGGTGTCGATCATCAAGGATCGCGTGGCGGATTCGATCAAAAAAGGAATGACGTTGCAACAAGTGAAGGCTTCCAAACCGACCCTGGAGTACGACGGCCTGTACGGCGCGGCCACGGGGCCGTGGACCACCGACATGTTCGTCGAAGCCGTATATAAAAGCCTGAGTGCAAAGCACTAGATACAATATTTGTTTAGGAGAGTTGAATGAAAACGAAGATGCTTCTGGGGCTGGCCGGCGTGCTCATATTCGGCGTCGCTGCGTTCGCGCATCACTCTCTGGGAGCGACCTACGAGGGCGATAAAGAGGTGAAGCTCGAAGGCAAGATCGTCCAGCTTCTGCTGCGCAATCCGCATTCGTTCCTGCAGATCGATGTGCCGGAAAAAGACGGGACCATGCAGCGTTGGTCGCTCGAATGGCGCAGCTCGGGACAGCTCGGCCAGGCGGGTATCAAGCGCGATACCTTGAAGGCCGGAGACGATGTGGTTGTCACCGTGAATCCTTCGCGCACCAAGGGCGACAACCGCGGCGCGCTCAAAACTCTGCATCGCACGTCGGACGGCTTCGGGTGGGGAACCAAGCCCGGCGAGACCATCGAGTAAATGAAAAAGATTTCGATCGGCTTGCTTGCGCTGATGCTCGTCCCGGCGGCTTACCCACAGGGCCGCGGCGGCGGACGTGGCGGCGCGGGTCGCGGGGGCCCTGCTCCGACTCCCAAAGCCACCGCGGCGATCGACATGACCGGCTACTGGGTGTCGGTGGTCACTGAAGACTGGATGTTCCGCATGGTGACGCCGCCCAAGGGCCAATATCTGGGAGTTCCTCTGAGTGCGGCAGCCCGCCGCGTGGCCGACGCCTGGGATCCGGCCAAAGACGAAGCCGCCGGGGAGCAGTGCAAGTCCTACGGAGCCGCGGCAGTCATGCGGGTTCCCGGACGGCTCCACATCACCTGGGATAACGATACGACGCTGAAGATCGAGACAGAAGCGGGCGCGCAGACGCGGCTGTTCCACTTCGGCAGCGACGCGGCGGGGAGCGAATCGTTAAAGACAGCGCAGAGCAGCGCGCCGTCCTGGCAAGGATATTCGATCGCCGAATGGGAACAAGCGGCAGTTGGTCGGGGAGAGCCGCGGAACGGCGATCTCAAGGTGGTCACCACCCGGCTGCGGCCCGGATATCTTCGCAAAAACGGGGTGCCTTACAGCGAGAACGCCATCGTGACGGAATGGTACGACCTCCACAACGATCCCAGCGGTATCTGGCTGGTGGTCAGCACTGAAGTGAAGGATCCGCAGTATCTGACCGTGCCGTTTATCACCAGCACGCATTTCAAAAAACTGCCGGATAACGCGCCCTGGAAACCTGAGGCATGCTCCGCCAGGTAAGGCCGGCCGGCTATTCCTCGGGCGCTTCCATTTCCTTCCAGTAACGCTCTAGCGCGATGCGCACCAGCTGCGAGCGAGTGCGCACTCCGGTTTTCGAAAATAGCTGCTGCAGAACTGCCTTTACCAGCGGTTCGGAAACTCCCAGGGCGAAGGCGATCTCCTTGTTGCTCTGGCCTGCGAACACCGCACGCAGCACCTGGCGCTCGCGCGCTGTAAAGGAAGGATGGTCATCGAATCCAAGTCCAGCGGGTGTTGCCGGCAGGGGCCGCGGACCTGCCGCGGCATTCGTCTGGCTGATAACGTCGCGGATGCGCTGGATCAGAACGTCCGGATGCTCCTGTTTCAGAACGATGCCGGCGCATCCGCGCTCCACCAGGCGCTCGGCTTCGAGCCTGCTGACCCCGGCCGTCACTACCAAAATTTTTCCTTTGAAACCGGCGTCGCGCGCCAAAGGAAGGAACGCGCCGCCCTGCTGCAGGCCGAGGTTTATATCCAGAAGGACTACGTCCACGGCGCGACTCCGAGCACCGTGATGCCTTCGTCGACGGTGGCGCATTCGCCCACGATCTCGAAATCCTCCTCGCGCGCCAAAAGCCTGGCAATGGCCTCGCGGAACAGAGAGTGATCGTCGATGAGCAGAATGCGGGTCAAGGGCCGGCTCTCACTGGTTCATCTTCACGGCGGGAAGTTCCACAATAAAGGAGCACTCGCCCATCTGCTGCGTCTGGTGCAGCTCGCCGCCGTAGGTTCTGATAATCGCTCGCGACACGAACAGACCCAAACCCGTGGAGGATGCGCCTGGCTGGAAGGGCTGGAACAAGCGGTCTGCAGCGGCGATACCCGGGCCGTTATCGGAGACCCGGATCACTACGGCTCCCTCCAGCCCGTAGGCGGTGATGCGGAGCCGCGCCTGGGGCCGCCCGCGCAGAGCGGTGATGCTGTTCTTAGCCAGATTGAGGAATACCTGCAGCAGACCGGAGCGGTCCACCCGGACTCCCGGCAGGCCTTTGTGAATTTCCCACTCTCCGTGGATTCCGGCTTCTTCCAAACCCGGCGAAACAATGGCGCGCAGATCCTCCAGCGAGCTCGCCCACATCCAGACCCTCCAGAGCGTCTTCCGATCGTGTCGGAGAGTTCGGTCGAAGCCAGCTTTAAGACGCTCTCCACCACCGTTCCCAGTGCGCGAAAATCCGCGTTGTCGTTCAAGGTGCGCGTCTTGGCAAGATTGAGATGCAGCACGGAAGCGGCCGCGGCCAGATTCCGCAGCTCATGCGAGACCGCGCCGGCGACGATTCGCGAATTGCTCAGCAACTGCTTCAGTCCGCCCTCCTCGCGATCGCGAACCTGCTCGGTCACGTCCAGGAGAATGACGGCCAGGCAGGGACCCGAGGCCGCGCTATAAGCGGATACCCAGGCTTGCCCGAAGAATGTCTCACCGTTGCGGCGGCGGCCGCTGGCCTCGACCATGGTCCGCGTCAAGCGCGCCGCCTGCGGCGATTCCTGCAGCCGCGCCAGCAAAGGAATGTACCGCTCCACCGGTTCACCCTCCGGAGAACCTGCATTGAAACCCAGCATCCGGCAGGCAGCGTTATTGGCGCGGGCGATGCGGCTGCTGGAATCCACGGTCAACACTCCAGCCGGACTGGTTTCCACCAAGGCGCGGGCTTCCTGTTCGGCGTCGGAACGCAGGCGCAACTCCTGCTCGCTTTTTCGGAGCAGCGCAAGAGATATGCGCCGGTTCCGGACGAACTCCCCGGCAAATAGCGCCCCGCCGCTAAAGGCCACCGCGGTCAAGGCTAGCTGGCCCGCGGCGGCTTCGCCGAACACATAGGGACCGAATTCTTCCCGCGCCAGGGCGGTGGCGATCGCGAGCAGAAACGCGGCCCATCGCGGAAGATATGCGGCAGCCACAATCAGCGGCACCAGATATAACCCGCCTAGCTGGAACTCAGGACTCGAATAGTGCTCCAGAATCATCAAGCACGTAATGCCCAACAGGCATCCTCCGAGCAGGCCGGCAAGCTTCCAGCCGGAGAGCGAATCTGTTAATTGGATCGCCATGCGTGCGTTCTTGATCATAGTCCCGCGGAGTCTACTTTGCCAAGGAGATGCAGGAGTTAAAAACTATTGATTCATAAGGGCATGTGCGGTGTTTCCCGAGGAGATTATCCGAAAGATAGGTTGTTGCAAAATCGGGGATGTGGTTTACTCGAATTGCGGCGTTCAAGATTTCGCCTGGAGGCAACCCAGGCAGCGGGCCGTTGTTTTCTGCGGGCTAACGTCCCTCCGAACGTTGGCCCTGCAGACTGGTTTTCCTTTTTTGAACGCCGTCATAAATTCCTTTGCTGATGGAAGGGCGGGATGTGTGTCCCGCCCTTTTCATTTTTCAAACACGCGGGGCTTCCGCCGGGCAAGGCTCGTCGTCCATGAGGGCTTGCCCTGGGCGAGCCTCAGCGGCGCGGCGCTAACGCGAATAAGCCGACAGTACCTTGCCATCCTCCATCCGGATGACGGTCACATCGCGGCCGCTTTTTCTCGGATAGACCAGGGTCTCCATCACACGGCCGCCATCCGAAGTGGTCGTGGTGGCCAGTGAAGGCTCTCCGAACCTCTCCGAGATATTCTCCCGCCCCGCGCCCACGGAGATTTCTTTCGCGGAAGGAAATTCCTTCGGTGCGGGAGGAGGAATGGGAGGAGCGATGACAACTTCCGCAACCGGCGCGATGATGACCGGTTCGGGCGCAGGTTCCGCGGCCGGCGTAGTTTTCGTCGTTTTGGCAACCGGCTTTTTCACCGCCTTAGCCGCCTCGGCTTGCTTCGAGGCGTCCGCTGGAGCGTCGCCCGATTGGGCATCGCTCGCGGGTTGTATCGCCGCGGGTTGAGAGTTCGCGAAGGGGAGCGAACCGCCAGTCGCTAGCCAGATCCCGATTCCGACCACGATCAGGACTGAAACCCAAACGAGTACAGGGGCTTCTTTCATAGATCCTCCGAGGTGCCAACTGCACCGGTTTTTACCGTCTACCGGGACGACATGTAGCTAAAATTCTATACCATTTTCGACGGCATCCCGGGATATGCGTACTGGTCAAGCCGGGCCGGCGTACTGGAACGGTTCTTTACGGGGCCTCGTTCGATTCGATAGCGACGCCATAAGCGTCTTTATTCCCAGCGTCGTACTAGGTCTTCGAGCCGCTGGACCAGGGCAAACTAAAAGCACACTGCCGCCCCGGCGATCCGGACGTTGTATACTCTTTTGAGACCGTGAGGCTGCCATCGTAATCGATAAAGGTGCGCCGGGGGTCTATCCGGAATCAGGAGAAAAATCTAAATGAGCGAAGTTCTCAGTGGAGCTGAGTTTAAGAAGCAATTGCGCGCGGGAAAGCCCAAGTTGGGCCTTTTCGTGAACTCGCATAGCCCGACGGTCGCCGAACAACTGGCGCACAGCGGCTACGATTGGCTGCTGGTGGATACCCAACACGGACCCATGGGTCACGAAACCCTTTCCGCGATGCTCGCTGGGATCGCCTCGGGCGGGGCGAAGTCTCTGGTGCGAGTCTCGGGATATCAGGATCGCGCCGGCATTCAGCAGGCGCTCGATATGGGCGCCGACGGCGTGCTGGTTCCTTACATCAACACCGCGGAAGAGGCTCGCCAGGCGGTGAGCTGCTGCCGTTATCCCACTGCGGGAACCCGATCGGTTTACTTTCCGCAGCGCAGCATGAACAAGGCTGGGCTGTTGGGTTACGCCGGGGCGGCCAACGAGAATACGATCGTCGCGCTGCAGGTGGAAACGGCCGACTGCATCAAGAACATCGATGAGATCGCCGCGGTGCCAGGCGTCGACCTGCTGTTCCTGGGTCAAAACGATTTGTGCATGTCGATGGGCTTGTTCGAGAAGTACAAGTTCCCGGACATGTACACCTCGCCCGAGCTACAGGCCGCGACCGACAAACTTCGCGCCGCCGCCAAGAAGAACAACGTGATCCTGGGCCTGTTCCTGTTCGGAACCGCGCGCGTCGGCGAGTTTCTGGACAAGGGATTCCCGCTCATCAGCCTGGGCAACGATCTGCACCACATGCTGACGCAGGCCACCGCCTACGTGAAGGACGTGGAGGCTGTTTCCAAGGACAAAGGCGCAGCCTGGACCCGCCGGCCCACTGCCTTGATGTAGAAGCCGCTCGATAACTCTCGCGGTTCGGAATTCATACATGCAACTTGTCGAAGCGATGTCCCGCATCGGGGTGGAGTCTGCCTTCGAGGTCCTGGTGAAAGCCAGGGCGCTCGAAAAGCAGGGCAAGAGCGTCATCCACCTGGAGATTGGCGAGCCCGACTTCCCTACCCCGAAGCACGTTGTCGAGGCCGGCAAGCGCGCTCTGGACGAAGGCTGGACCAAGTACGGCCCGACTCAGGGTCTGCCCGAACTGCGCGAGTCCATCGCCGCGTATATTTCACGCACGCGGAATATCAAAGTGGGTCCGCAGCATGTGTGCGTGGTTCCGGGCGGCAAGCCGATGATGTACTTCGCGATCGTCGCGCTGCTCGAAGCGGGCGACGAGGCGATCTATCCCGAATCCGGGGTTCCCGATCTACGAATCGATGATCAAGTTCCAGGGCGCGACGCCGGTTCCCATTCCGCTGGTGGAGAGCCGCGGGTTTTCGTTCGACCTGGACCTGCTCGAGCGCAGCCTCACGAACAAGACCAAGCTGGTGATCCTGAATTCGCCGGCGAATCCGACCGGCGGCATCATGCCCGCTGAGGACGTCCAGCGATTGGCCGACATCCTTCGCAACCGGGACATCATGGTCTTGAGCGACGAGATCTATTCGCGGATCGTCTACGCAGGCGAGCCGGTTTCGATCGCCAGTTTCCCGGGGATGCAGGAGAAGACCATCATCCTGGACGGTTTCTCGAAAACGTATTCGATGACCGGCTGGCGGCTGGGCTACGGCGTGATGCCGGAATGGCTGGCCGACGCAGTGGTCAAGCTGATGGTCAACTCCAACTCCTGCACGGCGAGCTTCACGCAGCGGGCGGGGATCGCGGCGCTCGATGGTCCCCAGGACGACGTGGACAAGATGGTGGCGGAGTTCCGGAAGCGGCGCGACGCGATCGTCAAGGGGTTGAATGAGATTCCAGGGATCCGCTGCTCGGTGCCCGCGGGCGCGTTTTACGCGTTCCCGAACGTGACCGGCACCGGGTTGCCTTCGAAACAGCTAGCCGATATGCTGCTCAATGACGCCGGGGTCGCCTGCCTGGATGGCGGCTGCTTCGGATCGCACGGGAACGGATATCTACGGTTCAGTTATGCAAATTCGCTCGAAAATATTCAAGAAGCTCTTAGCAGGATCCGCAAGATCTCGACGCGCTGGGCTGCTCGCGCTTAGCGCGATATTATTGGCGACCACGGCATCGGGCCAAAGTGCGCAAAAAGCGGCGGATCCGCCGATCCCGCGCATGCCCGACGGCAAGCCGAGCTTTGTCGGCTACTGGGACCTGCCCTACACGCCGAACATGGCCGCCAAGGACGGCGAAGCCGCTATCCCTTATACGGATGCCGGGCGGGCGGCGTTCAAGAATCACGACGCGAAGGATGATCCGACATCGCTCTGCCTGTATCCCGGCATGCCTCGCATCATGCAATCTCCGTATCCGATCCAGATCATCCAAACACAGGAATACGTGGTGATCCTGTTCGAATACATGCGGCAGTTTCGGGCGCTACCCACCGATGGGCGGCCGCATCCGGAGAATCTTCCTCCGTCGTTCATGGGAGACTCGACGGGCAAATGGGAGGGCGACACGTTTGTGGTCGACACCACCGGGTTGAACGACCGTACGTGGCTCGATACAGCCGGGCATCAGCACACGGCTGACATGCACCTGACGGAACGCTTCACGCGCACTCCAACGACGATCAATCTGGAATACACGATCGACGATCCGAAGATGTACGCAAAGCCCTGGGTGCAGCAGCGGATCATCCGGCCTTCGAAGCCCGCCCCGCACGGATTACCTCAGTTGATCGAGTACTCCTGCGAAGAAAACAACAAAGACATTCAGCACCTGATCACCACCAAACCTGCTGCGGATCGGTAAGCCCTTCGAGACGGCGATAGCTCCCTCTAAAATATGCAAGGGGTTCGCCGCCGGGAGCGTCTCCATTAACCGCGTCGCCGACGATGATGGTGTGGTCGCCGCCGGGATGGACCGCGTTCACCGTGCATTCGATAAAGGCGATCGCTCCTTCGAGCACGGGGGAGCCGGTATGCTCTACGCGGTGGGCTAACGCCGCGAATCGATCCTCGCCACGCTTGGCGAATGCGGTCGACAGATTCTCCTGATCCTGGCGCAAATAGTTGATGCAAAAGTGCCCGGTGGCTACGATCGCCTCGAGGGTCTTGGCGCGATTGTCCACGCAAATCAGAAACTGCGGCGGGTTCAGGGATAGCGACGTTACGGCGCTCATGGTCATTCCTACCGGTTTGCCATGTTGATCCACGGTGGTCACCACGGAAACTCCGGTGAGCCAGTGGCCGGCAAGCTTGCGAAACATCTCAGGCTGCATGACGATTCGATCAGTCTAACAGAGGCCGAACAAGTGGATACTGACTTGCACAGTCATCTGTCATGAAGACTACACTTCCCCTTAAGACCGGCGCTCTCGCGCTGGCACTCGCGTTAAGTCCTTCCTGGGCAATCCGCGTCCAGGCGCAAACACAACCCGACAACAGTAAGGTGAACAAACGGGACCGGAATCCTGGCGAAGTTACGGCGGATCAGCAGAAAGAGACCGCCGCCGATCGCGACATGACGGCCAAGATCCGGAAGGCGCTTACGGACGACAAGTCCCTTTCCACGTACGCTCATAACGTCAAGATCGTCAGTCAGAACGGCACGGTGACGCTCAAGGGACCCGTCCGGTCCGACGCTGAGGCACAAGCGATTGTATCCAAAGCGACAGAGCTCGCCGGCAGTTCGGCGAAGATCGACAATCAGCTGTCTGTTGTTAAGCCGTAAATTAGTAACCTTCCGACGTTCGATTTCAATTCCTTAAGGAGATCTATATCATGGCAGGCAAAAACACCGCGGTATTCGGCATTTACAGGACCATCGGTCAAGCCGAAGAGACCGTTAATCAGCTTAGTCGCCGCAGGCTTCTCGAACGACGACATTTCGGTTCTGCTTCCGGACAATCAAAGCACCCGAAACTTCGCGCACAAGAAAGATACGAAGGCCCCGGAAGGCACCGCTACGGGGGTGACCGCGGGCGGCGCGATCGGAGGCACTCTGGGACTTGCTGGCCGGCATCGGAGCACTGGCAATTCCCGGCGTCGGTCCCCTGATCGCCGCGGGCCCGATCATGGGCGCGCTCGCCGGATTAGGCGTGGGAGGCGCGGTCGGCGGCTTGATCGGCGCGCTGGTCGGTATGGGCATCCCGGAGTACGAAGCCAAACGGTACGAAGGCCGTGTCAAAGAGGGCGGGATACTGCTTTCCGCTCATTGCGACACCTCCGAGGAGATCGATCGTGCGAAGGAAATCCTGAAGCAGACGGGCGCGGAGGATATCGCTTCCTCCGGGGAAGCCAGCGCAGATTCTGCACAAACTGTCAGGCCTTCCAGGATGTAGGGTACGTTTTTTGCCGGGTCGCCTTCCGGGCGGCCCGGCCGGAGACCGCGTACTCAGCTTTTCTTGAGAACGTTCAACTGATCTTTCCAGCGCGAGCGGACCGCGATAAAATCCGGGTGCCCCAGTCCGAGTTCGTTGACGATCTGCCGGATCTCGTTGTCTTCGGTGGCTGAAATGCCGCCTTCCGCGGCGGCCACCGCGAACAGGCAATCGAGCAGCGCCAGCTTTTCTTCGCGCGTGGCAATCCGGCTGAATTCCCGCGTCACCAGGAAATTCTCGGTGCCCCCAAAAAGCTGGGCCCGGGTCTTGGCGGTCTGGATCACGATCAGCGCCTGCTCCTCCGGCAGCCCGCCGCGCTCCATGATAATCCGTTCCATGGCGTGGACTTCTTCCGGGCTGATCGTAAGATCCGCGTTGGCCACGCGGCTGAGAATGTATCCGAACGCCGCGATGAAACGGGCCCGCGCGGGGTCCATTTGATCCAGCGCCTCGATCACCTTGCGGACGGTTTCCGTATCGGCCGAGGCAAGGTGCTGATCGGGAATTCCGAGAAAACTACGAATGGACACCGCTTATTCGATAACGCCCATCTGCTTGAGCAGCTCAATATGTTTGGACGGATCCTCTTCGTTGAACTGCGTGGGCATGATGACGCCGGTTTGCCGGCCGCGTTCGATGAGCGCCGCGTAGGGCGGGTTGTCGAACTTGAAGATTTCGCGCAGCTTGGCGGAGTCTGTGGAGGTCTTGGCCTTGAGGCCGCTGTCCTTCAGATAAGAAGCGGCGAATTGCGGAACGCGCGTGGGGATGCCGACCACCGTGACGTCATCCTTGAACTTCAAAGGCGCCATGCTCTTGCCCACTGCAAAGCAAGTCCCGCACTCCGGATCGTAGAAGAAAAGAAATACGCGCCCTTGCTGCAAGGACATCGGCTGGCCGTCGACCATGATGGAATCGGGCGCCTTGAGTCCGGTCAGCTTGCTGTAGGCCGAGCCGAAACTGACGGCCGCGAATACCGCGACCGCGCCCATGATCACGGCTGCGGTACGAAGTCCTTGGGAACGCTTGGCCCAGAGTCCGGCAATCCCGGCCGCCGCCAGGAAACCCAGATCGCCGTAGAAAAAGCCGGGTCCCACGGAGCGGCGCATGTCGATGCTGATCCCGAAAGGCAGCGTCAGGACCGGGAAGCAGCTACAATCGCGCCCGATCAGAGCCTTGTAATTCCATCCGATGTAAATCATGAACCCCAGCAACAGAGCGCTGGCCAGGATGGCTCCCCAGCGGCGGAAGCGCGGCACCAGGATCAGGACCCCGGCAGTGGTTTCGGCGACCGCCAGCAGCAGCGCCAGGGGAAGCGTCAGATCGTAGGGCACCAGCAGATTCTTGGCTAGATTGGCGAATTTGTACGGGTCGATCGCCTTATAGACGCCTGCGACGATAAAAACTGCGCCGATGAATAAGGCGGCCGCATGACTGATGATGGTCTTCCAACCGGGTATTTCTAACGAACCCGCTAAGGGGCTCGCCGTAGTACTTGAGGCCATACCTCTATTTTAGACGGAAGCATGCCAGAATAGTTGGATTCATGCCTTCCGCGCGGAAAACCGTCCGTGTCCCTGCGTCCAGCGCGAACCTCGGCCCCGGCTTTGACGCCCTGGCCCTGGCACTCAACCTGTACCTGGAATGCCGCTTTCGCCCGGCCGATTCCCTGGCGATTTCCGCCCGCGGCAGGGACGTTGGGTCGATCTCGACGGGCGAGGATAACTTCATCTGGCAGACTGCGTTACGGGTGGCCGCCGATGCCGGCGCTACGCTGCCCCCCATCCAACTGGAGATCGCCAACGACATCCCTATCGGCAAGGGGCTAGGGTCCAGCGCAGCCGCGCTCACGGCCGGCGTGGTGATCGCCAACGAGGTTCTCGGGCTCGGCTGGGATACCCATCGGGTGCTGGACGAGGCGGCCCAGATCGAAGGGCATCCGGATAACGTTGCGGCGTGCGTGCTGGGCTCGATCGTCGCCAGCGCCATCGATTCCGAAGGGGTAGCGCGCGCAGTGCGCCTAGAATTGGATCCCCACTACAACGTCGCGGTGGTGGTTCCGGACTTCATGCTGCCGACCTCAGAGGCGCGGCTAGTGCTGCCCAAGTCCTATTCGCGCGAGGATACCGTTTTCAATGTGCAGCGCAGCGCCCTGCTGATCGTGGCCCTGGCGACGGGCGCCCGGGACGTTTTTCCAACGGCTCTTGAGGACCGCCTGCATCAGCCGTATCGCTACGGTCTGGTGCCGGGATTGAAGGAAATTACACAACTGCGGGCGCCGGGCCTGCTCGGCTGCGCCCTAAGCGGCGCTGGACCATCGATCCTGGTATTCCACGAGCGCGGACACGAGAATGTCTGCCAACTGGTGCGCGATGTCTTCCTGAGTCGCGGGCACAAGTCGGAGGTCGTCTGCTCGGCGGTTTCGCCCAGAGGCTACACGTTGGAGTAGGCTACAGAATCCCGGCTTTGTTGTGGCCGATGAGTGCTTCCACCAGGAATGACAGCGTGCGCATGTCGGCGAGGTCGGCCGCCTTGGCGTCGAAATGGCCTCCGCCCGGACGCGCGAAAGCGTGCCCCACCTTGGGATATTCGTAAACCGTAACGCGGCGATCGTCTTTGTAAGTCGTACGCACCTGCGCGGCGACTTCCGGCGATGCGAACTGATCGAGTTCCGCATAGTGCAGCAGCAGCGGGCAGGACAGGTTTTTGGCGAGGTCCAGCTTCTTATCGATCCCCACTCCGTAATAGCCCACAGCGGCATCGGGCTTGTGGCGCACCGCCGTGAGATACGCCAGCATGCCTCCCCAGCAGTAACCGACGACACCTACCGTGCCGGTGCTGCAGGCGGGATGCTTGCGAAGGAAATCGATGGCGGAGGCGACGTCGTCGGTAACCTGATCGTCATTCATCTTCCCGCGCAGAGCCCGCCCACGTTCGAACTCGGACTCCTTCAGCTCGACATTGGGCTCGGCGCGCCAGAAGAGGTCGGGACAGATGGCGGTGAACTGGCGGGCGGCCAGAAAGTCGCAAACTTTGCGCATGCTCTCGTTTACGCCGAAAATTTCCTGGAGCACGACGACGCCGGCGCCCTTGCCCTTCTTGGGCAGGGCCATGTAGGCGGACATTTCTCCGCCCGATACGGGTACTCGAATGGTCATAAGGCACCATGATACGGCAAACGCTGCACACGGCGGGGAATGAATACAGGCATGTATAATCGGTGGAGTGAAACGAATGGTGCTGTCGGCGATGCTGGTGGGGACCTTGTTGCTCGCCGCGTGCGCGCGAAAAAATATCGAGAATCAAGAAGCGATCCGGCAGGCTGTGATCGAATACCTGAACTCGCGCCAGGCGCAAACCGGGCTGGATATGTCGACCATGGATGTGAACGTCACGGCCATGGCCTTCGAGCGCGACACGGCCCGCGCGACGGTGGAGTTTCGCGTCAAGGGCGGCGACGCGGGGATGCAGTTGAACTACACGCTGGATCGCAAAGGCGACAAGTGGGTGGTGCAGGCGCGCCAGGATACCGGCCAGGGCCACGGTGTCGTGCAGCCGCCGCCGGGTGAAACCGGAAGTCCGGCACAGGGCCAGCTTCCTCCCGGTCATCCTTCTGTACCTCCAGCCGCAACACCTCCGCCTCAACCCGCGAGTCCCAAACAATGAAAACCGTTGCCGTTCTGGGAGGCGGACCCGCCGGGGCCTCGGCCGCGGAGCGCCTGGCGCGCGCCGGCCTCAACACCATGGTGTTCGATGAAAAGCTCGCGTGGGAAAAACCCTGCGGCGGCGGACTCACCTACAAAGCCTACGAGCAGTATCCGTATCTGATCGATAACGACACTCCCAAGAAACTGATTCACGAGACCGTGGTGAACTCTCAGGGCGCGGGCGAAGCCAAGATGAACCTGACGCAGCCCCTGCTCATCTACTCGCGCTTGGATTTGAACCGGATGCTGCTGGAGCGGGCGGAGCGCGCGGGCGCGGCCCTGGAACAGACTCGCGTGCTGGGAATCGAGCAGCGGGAAAAAGGATGGCGTCTGCGCACACGCAACGGCACGGCGGAAGCCGATTTTCTGATTGTGGCGACGGGCGCACGGAATCCTCTGCGCGAGGTCGGCACGCAATGGGGCACCGGCGACACCATCACCGCGCTGGGCTATTTCGTCCCCGGCGCGCGCGAGCGCATCGATATTCAGTTCCTACGCAAGTTCGAAGGCTACATCTGGGTGTTTCCACGCTGCGGGCATCTGTCCGTGGGTATCGCCGGCAGAGGCGAGCCTGCGCAAGCCATGCGCGCGCGGCTGGAAGCGTATATGAACCAGCACAGCATTTCGCGCAAGGACGCAGTGTTCTACAGCCACATGCTGCCTTCGCTCGAGACGCCCAGCTGGAGCCGGAATCGCGTATCCGGCCGGGACTGGATGGCCGTGGGCGACGCCGGCGGCCTGGTGGATCCGATCACCGGCGAGGGTCTGTATTACGCCATTCGATCCGGCGATCTGGCGAGCCAAGTTATTCTGAACGACGCGCACGACATGGCGGCCAAGGCTGCGGCGTATCGCGATGCCCTGACTCGGGAATTCGCGCGCGACCTGGAGTATGCCGCGACGCTTGCCCGGCGCGTGTTCCTGGGCCGTTATCTGTTCCGCAGCGTCCCGCATATGATGGTGGAATTCATGCGCCGCAGTCCGCGGTTCCGCGACCTGATGCAGGATCTGTTCGCCGGAACGCAACCCTACTTGAGCCTGCGTGAACGGCTGAAGAAGAATATCAACGTGACGCTGCAGGAAGTCTTCATGCAGTTTTTCCTGGAACGCGTGATTCCGGGCCGGTCGCAAGCGTCCTCATAACGAATCCTGCATGAAATCGGAGCGCTCTGAAGCTTGGTTTGCGCGCGCCCAGAAGGTGATTCCCGGGGGCGTGAATTCCCCGGTGCGGGCGTTTCGCGGCGTCGGCGGAATCCCGCGATTCATCGAGCGCGGCCAGGGCTCGCGTATTTTCGACACGGACGGAAATTCCTATGTCGATTACGTGTGCTCCTGGGGACCGCTGCTGCTGGGGCACAGGCCTGCGTGCGTCATCGACGCGCTGCGGGAAGTGCTCGAAGTCGGAACCAGCTTCGGCGCACCGACCGAGCGCGAGGTGGAACTGGCCGAGCTGATCGCCCAAGCTGTCCCGTCGATGGAGATGGTCCGGCTGGTGAACTCGGGCACGGAAGCGACCATGAGCGCGCTGCGCCTCGCCCGCGGTTTCACCGGACGCGACCTGGTCATCAAATTCGAAGGCTGCTATCACGGCCACGTCGATTCCCTGCTCGTGAAGGGCGGCTCGGGCATGGCGACGCTGGGGATCGCCGATTCCGCCGGAGTTCCGAAGGCGTTCGCGGAAACGACGATTTCGCTGCCGTTCAATTCGATCGCCGCCGTGGAGAAAGCGTTTACGGAGCGCGGCAGCCAGATCGCGGCGGTGATCGTGGAACCGGTCGTCGGCAACATGGGATGCGTTCCACCCGCTGCCGGGTTCCTGGAAGCGTTGCGGGAGCTGACGGCGCGGCACGGGGCGCTGCTGATTTTCGATGAAGTGATGACCGGATTCCGCGTGGCCCTGGGCGGCGCGCAGCAGCGCTTCGGGATCCAGCCGGATTTGACGACGCTGGGCAAGATCATCGGCGGCGGACTGCCGATGGCGGCGTACGGCGGCCGCGCCGACATCATGCAGAAGGTCGCACCGCTGGGTCCGGTGTACCAGGCGGGGACGCTATCCGGGAATCCGCTGGCAGTGGCGGCGGGGCTGGCGATGTTGCGGTATCTGATCGCGCATCCGGAAGTTTACGAGACGCTGGAGGCTCGCGCGGCGCAACTGACGGCCTGGACGCCTCCCGGTGTCACGGTGAATCGCGTAGGCTCGATGTTTACGTTCTTCTTTTCTCCAGAACAAGTAACGGACTGGGAATCGGCCAAGAAGTGCGATACCGCTCGCTTCGGGAAGTTCTTTCACTTCCTGCTGGAGCGAGGCGTGTATATTGCTCCCTCGCAATTCGAGGCCGGATTTGTGTCGGCGGCGCACACGGAAGAGGACATTCGGGCCACCGTGGACGCGGCGCGGGAGTTCTTCGAGGCCGCTCACTAACGTTCGCGGTTTGGTGGCCGGCTGCTGTAGCCAGTCGCACAGAACCACGAGCGTCAGCGAGTGGCTGTTAAAATCATAGTCAAGCCGTGCAGCGATTTTACTTCGATCACAACGCCACCACTCCGGTTTCGCCGGAGGTGCTGGAAGCCATGCTTCCGGTGATGACCGAAGTGTACGGCAACGCGTCGAGCATTCATCACTTCGGTCAGGCTGCGCGGAAAATGCTGGACGCGGCGCGCCAGCAGGTGGCCGAGCTATTGGGCGCCGAGGCCCAGGAGATCGTCTTCACCAGCGGTGGTACCGAGGCAGACAATCTCGCGATTCTTGGCAGCGGCGGGCACGTGATCACGACCACGTTCGAGCACCCGGCGGTGCTCGGTGCGGCTGCGCAGTTGGATCACACACTTGTGCAGGTAGACGGCCGCGGGCTGGTCGATCCCAATTCTATTAGGGCCGCCCTGCGCCCCGAGACCAAGGTGATCAGCGTGATGCACGCCAACAACGAAGTCGGCACGATCCAGCCGATTCACGAGATCGCACGCATTGCGGCGGAGGCCGGTATCCCGCTGCACTCCGATGGCGTGCAGGCAGCAGGGAAAATTCCGGTTCGCGTGGCTGACTTGGGCGTCGCGATGTATTCCATCAGCGGGCACAAGATCGGCGCGCCGAAGGGCGTCGGGGCGTTATACGTGCGCAAGGGAACCTCGCTCAAGCCGATGATGTTCGGTGGACGCCATGAGCGCGAGCGGCGCGCGGGCACAGAGAATGTCGCGGGAGCCGTAGCGCTGGGCCGGGCCGCGAAGTGGATCGCCGATCACGGCGACGCGGAGAATCGTCGTCAGGCCGCCCTGCGCGATCGCCTGGAGCACAGCATTCTGGACCGCATTCCGGATACGCGCGTTAACGGGGCGGGTTCGCCGCGCGTTCCAAACACCACCAACATTCGCTTTGACGGGATCGACAGCGATGCGTTGCTGATCGCGCTCGATCTCAGGGGATTCGCGGTGTCGAGCGGCGCGGCATGCTCGAGCGGCGCGCCCGAGCCGTCGCACGTTCTGCTCGCCATGGGTCTGAGCCGCCTCGAAGCCCGGTCGAGCATCCGTTTTTCGCTGGGGCGATCCAATACGATCGAGCAGGTGGACGCGCTGGTCGAGGCGCTGGTCGACTCGGTCGCGCATTTGCGAAAGTTGGCCCCGGCCTATGCCTGAGCGACCACTTGCAGTTGCAATGTCCGGGGGCGTGGATAGCTCCGTCGTCGCGGGCATGCTGCAGGCGCGCGGCGAAAACGTCATCGGCTTGACCATGCAGCTCTGGAACCAGCGCCGGCTGCCGGAAATCCAGAGCGACAAAGCCACGGGACGCTGCTGCTCGCTCGACGATGTGTACGATGCCCGCGCGGTGGCGCAGATCCTCGGAATCCCCTACTACGTCGTCAACTTCGAGCGCGATTTCGAGGATCAGGTAGTGAAGCCGTTCGTGGACGAATATCTGGCCGGGCGCACGCCCATCCCATGCACGCTGTGCAACAACTTCATCAAGTTCGACCGGTTCCTCGAAATGGCGGCGGGCGTGGGAGCCGACCGGATCGCCACGGGGCATTACGCGCAGATTCGCTGGAATCCGGATAACGGGCGATGGGAAATGCTGCGCAGCGTGGATCGCGCCAAGGACCAGACGTACTTCCTGTTCGGGCTGAAGCAGGATCAGCTCGCACGCTCGCTATTTCCGCTGGGTGCGATGGAGAAGAGCGCTGTACGCGAGCTGGCTCGTGAACTGGGCATTCCCACCGCCGCCAAGCCCGACAGCCAGGAGATCTGCTTCGTTCCCAATGGCGACTACGCGGCCTTTATCGACGCGTATTTCCGGGAGCAGGGCCTCGCGCCGCAGGAGGTCGCGGGCGAGCTGGTCACCGCCGATGGCAAGGTAGTCGGCGAGCATGCGGGCGTGCACCATTTCACCGTGGGCCAGCGCCGCGGTCTGCGAATTGCCGCAGGCGAGCCGCTGTACGTGATCTCGACCGATCCGGCCAGCCGGCGCGTGACCGTGGGACGCGATCGTGAACTGCTGAGCGATCGAGCACACGCGGGCAGCGTGAATTGGATCTCGATGGCGGCGCCCTTTGAACCCGTGCGGGCGGAAGTGAAGATCCGCAATAAGCACGCAGCGGCGTCAGCGACTCTTCTGCCGACATCAAACCCGGAACGCGTGGAGATTCATTTTGACGAGCCGCAGCGCGCCGTAACTCCCGGCCAGGGCGCCGTATTTTATTCCGGCGAACTGGTGTTAGGCGGCGGCTGGATCGAGTGACCGCTTTCGAGCTCAAGGCGCGCGCTTATGCGAAGGCGCTCGACTGGGGCGTCCCGCGGCTCCGGCGCGTGGCGATGCGCAACCTTGAGCTGGCGGGATTCGACAACGCGGATCGCATTGCCGACGGCGTGTTCCTCTCGGTGGGCCGCATTATGGCGAGTGTCGCGAAATTCCCGGAGATTACACGCGCGAACGTCCACGACTGGATCCGCTATGACGGGCTGGAGAACTTCACGGCCGCGCATGCCAAGGGCCAGGGCGTGCTGGTGGCGACCGCGCACCTGGGCAACTGGGAACTGAGCGCGTTTTCGCACGCGCTGATGACGGCACCGATGCACATCGTGGTTCGTCCACTGGATAACGCCCGCGTAAATGCATTCGTCGAAAAACGCCGCGCGCTGTCCGGGAATCACATCATTCAGAAAAGCGAAGCCGCACGCAAGATTCTGCGGGCGCTGGCGGCAGGCGATGCGGTCGGGATCTTGATCGACCAGAACACCACGCCGGCGGAGGGGGTCTTCATCGACTTCTTCGGCCGCAAGGCCTGCGCGGGCACAGCGTTCGTCAAGTTCGCTCATCACACCGGAGCGGCCGTGGTGCCCGGCTACGCGCTATGGTCCGATGCCGAGAAGCGCTATATTCTTCGGTTCGATCCGGAAATTCCGATGAGCGGCGATGTGCAGGCGGACACGCAGCGCGTGCACACGGCGCTCGAAAAGGTGATTCGCGAACACCCCGATCAGTGGTTGTGGATTCACCGGCGATGGAAGACGCGGCCCCAGGGCGAGCCGGGTTTATACTGAGCTAGACTTCGGACATGGCTCCATCGGAAGCAATCGATATCGTCGAGATCCTTGAAAAGAGCGCGGAAGACTTTCACGCTTCGGCCTGCGGCGTCCCGGAATCCCTGGCAAGCACCCAGCCGGGAGAGAATCGCTGGTCGGTGCTCGAGTGCGTCGAGCATGTGACCACGGTCGAGGAAATGTTTCTGAAGCGGCTCGCAGGTGGAGAGTACACGGAAGCTCCTCCGCAAGACAAAACAAAAGAAGCGGCGCTGGCGCAGCGGTTTGTGGACCGGACAACCAAGAGACAGGCTCCGGAAACGGTCTTGCCCAAGGGGCGTTTCACCAGCCTGGCAGAGGGGCTGGAGCAGTTTCGCGGCGCCCGCGGCCGAACCCTGCAATTCGCGCGAGAACGTGCCGCGGATCTTTACACGCTTGCGTCGGTGCATCCGGCCTTTGGACCGCTGAACGGCGTGGAAGCCCTGATGATCATCGCAGGCCACGCTCAGCGGCACGCCGCGCAAATCCGTGAAATTCGCGCGGCTCTCACCAACCGCTAGAAGGGATCTTTCGCGCAGCGAAAGCCGACGTCCCGGGCGGAGAAGCGTTCCGGAATGCTGACCGAGTCATAGGCGAAGCCCGCCTCCAGCGCGCGATCGAACGAGCCCCCGCGCATGGTGATCCAGGGCTCCTGGGCTGTCGCCGGCGGCGTCATCCTGGCGGCGAAAATATCCACGGCGGTCGCGCTGGGCGTGACCGGGCCTTCCACCATTTCCCAGGCGTTACCGATTATGTTAAACAGCGGCCCGGAAAGCGACCGCACCGGCATCAGGGCGTGGGTGGCCGCTGGATTGTCGCTGACGTTCGCATTGGCGGGGTCTTTCTGATCGCCCCACGGGAACAATGCGCCCTGGGTTCCACGCAGCGCGCGCTCCCATTCGAGCGATGTCGGCAGGCGCTTGCCGATCTGCTTCGCATACGACCGGGCTTCGCTGACCGTGATGCCGACCTTGGGAAGATTTTCCTGCCCTGGCGCGACGGCGCATCCCATGGTTCTGCAGAAGTCGCCATTCGATACTTCGGTTTCGTCGATGAAGAAGGCTTTGACGGTCGCGGGTTTCTTGTCTGCGCCGGCCAGAAAAGTTCCAGCCGGAATGTAGACCATTCCAGGCGCAACGGGCGCGGGTACGGGACGCAGGAACCAGAAAGCGGCCGCCGCACCGATCACGACCACGGCCGCCGCGCCGATCCAGATCGGCAGCTTGCTCTTTGCGGATTCCGGCACGGGCGCGGGCTGCGCCCCAAGTTTTGGAAGCGCCCGCGTGGCCGGCTGCGCATCGCCTGCGAGGATGCCGCGCAGCTCCTCTGCAATCGCCGCAAAACTTTGGGGCCGCTCTTCGGGCTTCTTGGCCGTGCAGCGCACCACCAGATCGCGCACCGCGGGAGGAACGCCCGAATTTTCCAGCGCAGCGACGTCCACCGGCTGGTTCAGAATCTGGAAAAAGACCTGTTCCATGGTCTCGCCGCGAACGCTTCTGGTTCCGGTGAGGATCTCGAACAGCAACAGGCCGTAGGCGTAAATATCGACCAGATGCGACGTCGCATTTCCCGAGATCTGCTCCGGCGACATGTAGTACGGCGTGCCCATGGCCATCCCCGTGCGCGTCAGCGAGAGATCGGCTGTCTTGGCGATGCCGAAATCCATGAGCTTAACCTTGCCGTTGGACGCGACGTGAATATTCTCGGGCTTGATATCGCGATGCACGATGGCGCGGCCGTGAACGTAATCCAGAGCTTGAGCGATGGCGAGCGCCATCCGCAGGCGGTCATCCATGCCCCCCAGGCGGCTGTTGCGGATCGCGTCGCGCAGGTCCTCGCCCTTCAGGTACTCCATCACGATGTAGGGTTTGCCGTCGAACTCGCCGTAATCGAACACGCTGACGATGTTTTCGTGCTGAAAGCCGCCCGCCAGACGGGCTTCCTGCAGAAAACGGGCCTTGGCTTCGGCGTCCTGGCAGGAACTGTCGGTCAGGATCTTCACGACTACGGTGCGGTCGATCACCGTGTCCCGCGCCCGATACACGTGCGACATGCCGCCGCCCAGGAATTCGAGCAGCTCGTACTTTCCGAGGGTCGCGGGTAGATCCATGCCCTTATATCGCGTTCGCGAGTTTGAGAATACCCAGCAGCAGGGCCACCACCACCAGCACCGCGGAACAGCTCAGCAGCATCAGGCCGGTCTGCGTCCGCAGGCTCGTGGGAAGCGCCTTAAGAAATCTCGGCAGAGTATCCTCCGCAACTTTAGGCATCGGGGACGCGGTGGTTGCCGAAGTTGGAGGAAGACTCACTGCTGGCGGCTTCTGTGGCTGCGGAACCGCTTGTGGACGTGGCTGTGGAGCGGCCGGGGAAATGGGGAGCCGAACGCCTTGGGAAGGCCCCGCCGGCAATGCTTGCAGGATCCCTTGCAGCGAGTTGCGCACTTCTCCGAGTCCTGGCGGCCGGCGATCGGCTTGCTTAACCGTGCACCGCTCGATCAGCGCGATCAATGCCGGCGGCAGACTCAGTGCCTTCAGCGGACCCATATTCAGAGGCTCGGTGAGGATCGCTTGAAAGATCTCATCCACCGAGCCGTCGCTGACGGGCCGGATGCCGCTCACCAGTTCGTACAGCAGAATTCCGAACGCGTAGACATCCGCCTGTGCAGTGAGGGGCTTGCCGAGCACCTGTTCCGGCGGCATATAGTACGGCGTTCCCAGCGTAAAACCAACCTTGGTGAGCTGGACACCCTCGGCCTTGGCGATGCCGAAATCCATCAGCAGCGCCTTGCCCTCGGAATTGATGTGGATGTTGTCCGGCTTGAGGTCGCGATGAATCACCTTGCGGGTATGAATGTGATCGACCGCGCCCGCGATCGCCACCGCTATCTTCAGGCGGCTTCGCAGATCGCCCAGACTGCCGTTCCGGAGGGCGTCCCGAAGGCTCTCGCCTTCCACGAACTCCATGACGATGTAGGGCCGGCCCTGCTCTTCCCCAAAATCGTAAACGCCCACGATGTTTTCGTGCCGGATGCCGGAGACGACGCGCGCTTCCTGCAGGAATCGCTGCTTGGCTTCCGGATCCGCGATGCCGGCTTCACTCAGGATCTTCAAGGCCACGCGGCGGCCAAGCACGCTATCCCTGGCGCGGTACACCCGGGCCATGCTTCCGCCCAGGTACTTCTCAATCTCGTATTTGCCGACCCTGGAAAGGTCCGCCATCACTCCCCCGCACCGCCAAATTCTACTACCAGAAAACGCGCCGTGCCGGTGCCGATGTTTCGAACCTCGCTCACGCGATCGGCGGGCGAGCGCAACACCTCCACGGGCTTCAGGACGTGCCGGGAAGCGCTCTCAGCGGGCGCGCCGTTCGCACGGCTGGCCGCCTCCGCCTCCGTACCTTCCAGCGGGATCAGTAAGGGCGGCACATCCGCCGGAGGGATCGCGAGCCTGGCATTGGGGGCGATTTGCAGAATACCGATGCGCATCTGATCCGTCTCAAATTGAATTTGCAGGTTCGCGCCCAGCCATTCCGGTCCAGGCTCGTGGCAGTGCAGGTATTCCCCCCGCAGAACTTCCGCGCAGACATTGCGGGGACCCGTGGGCGTCTGTAACAGCTCGACCATGACCTCGCGATTCCGCTCGACGTGGCTGGCACCCGCACGGGAGAAATGAATTTCAGTATCGGCGACCCAGACATAATCGGTATCGTGGCGATGCGGCAAGGCCGCTCCACGCGGCTCGATCTGGACGTCGAGAATCCGCACGCGTCCGTCCTCATAGACGGTGTGATGATGAGGCTCGCTCGCCGCAGGCGCAGCTGGTTGAGCCAGCGCGCAGCCCACGCATAGCAGCCCCCCGAAAGCGAGATCCACGAGCACGAATCTCATGCCCCATAGTAAAACAAAAACACTAGCGTTTGTACCCGATTTTCCGCAGGAATCCGTGCCGCCATTCGACCCCCGAGGCGTCTTCCACTCCCTTAGGGGAACTGCCATCGATCACGCCCAAAACCCCGCGTCCCTGCTCCGTCTCGGCCAGGATCACCTCCACGGGATTCGCCGTGGCGCAGAAGATGGAGCAGACTTCGGGAATATCCCGAATCCGTCCCAGCACGTTGATCGGGAACCCGTCGCGCAGGGCGACCACGAACACGTGCCCGGCGGCGATCGACTGGGCGTTCTTCGCGGCGTTGGCCTTCAATCCGTCGTCGTTTCCATCCACGCGCGTCAGGCAGGCTCCCGAGGCTTCATTGAACGCGATCCCGAACTTGATCCCGGGCACGGTGTTCACCATGGCCTCGTAGAGATCCTCGACGGTCTTGATGAAATGGCTCTGGCCGACGATGATGTTGCCGTTCTCCGGGATCTCGAGCCGAACGACCTTGAATTCCATCTACACCAATATATCCACACCTATAATGGATCGTGGCGCAGTCCCTGATCGAGCACATTCGCAAGCTTCCGCACGGCCGTGACGAACCTCAAACAGCTGCTGCGGGAGCGATCGCGCACCGGCACCACCCGCGAGCAGCTGGAAACAGAGCTGGACCGCCTGGCCCAGCGCGGGGAGATCGTCGAAACGCGATCCGGGCACTACACCGCGACCGGCGTCAGCCGCGAGTTCGCCGTGGGACGGCTGAACGTCCATCGCGACGGCTACGGCTTCGTGATTCCCGAGGTGCCCGTTCCCGGCCTGCGCGGCGACGTCTATATCCCCAAGGAGTCCGCCTCCCGCGCGATGCACGGCGATCGCGTGATCGCCAAGATCAGCCGCATCGAGCGCGATGGAAAAGCGGACGGCGAGATCGTGCGCGTGTTGCGCCGCGCCCATCCCACCGTGGTCGGCGAGTTCCGCATTCGCCGGCAGGGCAACTTCGTGGTTCCGCACGACGAACGGATCCGCCAGTGGATCGAGATCCCTGAAGACATGGCTCTGCCCGGCGAGGCAGGTGACCGTCGACCGGGTGGGCGCGTCGGCGATTACCGTAAACGCCGTCGAAGACCTGGACGGCATGATCGTCACCGCCGAAATTATGGATTTCGGCGAAGACGGCGACCGGCCGGTGGGCCGCATCATCGAGATCCTGGGCCTGCCCGGCGACTTCGGCATCGACGTCGAGATCCTGATCCGCGCGCATCACATCCCGCATCATTTTCCCGATGAGGTTCTGCAGCAGGCCCGCGCGATCCCCGGGGCAATTCGCACCCGAAGAGCTCGCCCGCCGCCGCGATTTTCGCGATCTGGATATCGTCACGATCGACGGCGAAACCGCTCGCGATTTCGACGATGCCGTGTGGGTGGAACCCCTGCCAAACGGGCACTGGGCGCTGCAAGTGCACATCGCCGACGTGAGCCACTACGTGCGGCCCGGCTCGCCCATCGATCGTGAAGCAGCCTTGCGCGGCACCAGCGTCTACTTTCCCGACCGCGCCGTTCCCATGCTGCCGTTGGAGCTATCGACCGATCAATGCTCGCTGCGTCCGCACGAAGACCGCCTGGTGCTTTCCGCGCTGCTGGAGATCGACGCGCAGGGCGATGTGGTGTCGCAGGAATTCACCCGCGGCGTAATCCGCAGCGCCGAGCGGATGACCTACACCGCAGTCCACGGCGTGCTCGAAGGCGATCCCGCCTTGCTCGAGCGCTACGCAGAAGCTTGTCCAGCGATTCAAGTGGATGCAGGAGCTGGCGCTGATCCTGAATCGCAAGCGCGTCCGCCGCGGATCCATCGATTTCGATCTGCCCGAGCCATTGCTCGAGTTCAACGAGTTCGGCGAGATGACCGGCGTCACGCGCGCGCCCCGCAATATCGCGCATCGCCTGATCGAGGAGTTCATGCTGGCGGCGAATGAAGCCGTCGCGTCGCACCTGGAGGCCCTGGAGGTGCCCACCATCTTCCGCATCCACGAGCGACCCGACCCGAAACGCGTACTGGAGTTCGAGGAGGTCGCCACGCATTTCGGCTATTCGCTGCGCGGCGGTGCTGCGCCTGTAAAGCGGTTCGGCGATCAGGTGATCGCCCTGGACGATGTCAACTTCACGTCGCGCAACTACCAAAGGCTGGTCAAGAAGATCGAAGGCAAACCCGAGGAGCGCATCCTGAGCTACCTGATGCTGCGGTCACTGAAGCAAGCCCGCTATAGCGACCGCAATCAGGGCCATTTCGCGCTGGCTGCGCCTAGCTACACGCACTTCACCTCACCCATCCGCCGCTATCCCGATCTGATCGTGCATCGCGTGCTCGCGGCCCATCTGGATGGCTCCCGTTACGATGCCGATATGCGCGGCATCGCGGACTCATCGTCCGATACCGAGCGCCGCGCCGCCGAGGCCGAGCGCGAACTGGTGGAGTGGAAGAAGGTCAAGTTCATGATCGACAAGGTCGGCGACGAGTTCGCCGCGCTGATCATCTCTACCACGCGCTTCGGCTTCTTCGTGGAGCTGGAAGACCTGTTCATCGAAGGTCTGGTGCCGCTCGATACGCTACCCGGCGACCGTTACACGTATCACGAAAACGTTCGCAAGATCATGGGCGAACGCAGCCGGCGGCAGTACTCGATCGGCGACCATGTGCGGGTAAGGCTCGACCGCGTCGATGGAGTCGAGAAGAAACTTCAGTTCTCAGTAGTCGGCGCACAGAACCACGAGCGCCAGCGAGTGGCCGGCGATCGAGCGACGGGAAAACGAGTGGCCGGTAAGCGAGCGCCCGTCAACCGCTCAGGCCGCAAGCCTAAACGTCATAAGTAGGCGGCACCACGCCCTTGATGCGCAGATACATTTCGCCGTAGCCGCGGGTGTGGGCAGTGTGGATCATCGCCTGATACAGCAACTCCAGCCCGGTGGCAGCCTGCTTGCCCTGGCCGAAGGTCTTGGTCAGATCCGCGGGAGTCAGTTGTCCGACCACGCCGATCGACCAGTCAAACAGCGCCGTCAGATATTTCACCGTCGCGTCCTTGGTGATATCGTTCTTGGGAGCCGCGGGAGCCATGCCCTTGCCCAGGCGCCCCAGGTAGAACCCTTCGGCCTGGCCCAGATGCTGCTGCTCCGCGCCGAACGCGCGCGCCTCGGGGAACGGCTTGAAATCATAAGACTCCGCCGGCATGGCTTGGGCAGTCTTGATACTCAAGTCTTTCGACTTCTTCCAGTGGCCTACCAAGATGTCGATTTCGGTGTCGGCGGCTTTCGCCACGCCGACCGTTACGGCGGCGGCCGCGGCCCCGGCCATCACGGATCCAATTGCCTTGCGTCGATTCATTCACGCTCCTGTTCTCGGACTATTCTACATGCCGGCGTCGGCCTTTAGTCGGCCTTTATCAGGGCGCATGCTAGGCTCAAAGCATGGCGTCGTCTCCTTCCTTCTTGGCTTCTTTTTTTTCCGGGAAATTCGGGATCACCGAGCGTGATCTTGAGTCCTACTTGAGCGAAGCGCTCTCGGCGGGAGGCGACTACGCCGACCTGTATTTCGAATACCTCTCCACCAGCTCCATCGGCATCGACGAAGGCATCGTCAAGAGCGCCAGCGAGAGCGTGACGCTGGGCGTCGGCATTCGCGTGATCGCCGGCGAACGCACCGGCTACGCTTATAGCGACGATCTCAGCCCCGAAAAGATTCGCAAGGCCGCACGCGTGGCCGCCTTAATCGCCCGTGGCCCGGCGAGCGTCGTGAAAACCGGATTTCAGGAAGCGTCGAAACACAATCTGTATCCCATGATCACGTCGCCTCACGAAGTCGAGCCTGGCGGAGCGCGTCGATCTGGTGAAGCGCGCGGATGCGGCCGCCCGCGCCTACGATCACCGCGTGTTTCAAGTGATCGCGAATTATGCCGACAGCATTCGCGAAGTCCTGGTCGCATCGAGCGACGGGCGCCTGAGTTTCGACCGCCAGCCGATGGCGCGCATGGGCGTCGCGGCGCTGGCTCGCGAAGCCGATGGCGTTCCGCAGCAGGGCTATTCCGGCGGCGGCGGACGCGTGACGCTCGATTTCTTCCTCAACGAAAAAACGCCCGAGCATTTCGCGAAGGAAGCCGCGCGTCAGGCAATCGTCCAGCTCTCGGCTGTCGACGCGCCCGCGGGCGAATCCGTCGTCGTGCTGGGTCCTGGATGGCCGGGTATCCTGCTGCATGAAGCCGTCGGCCATGGCCTCGAAGCCGACTTCAACCGCAAGGGAGTTTCCGCCTTCAGCGGCCGCATCGGACAGCAGGTCGCCAGCCCTCTGTGCACGGTGATCGACGACGGGACCATCGGCAGCCGCCGCGGGTCATTGAACGTGGACGATGAAGGCGTTCCCACGCAGAAGAACGTGCTGATCGAAAACGGCATCCTGCGCGGGTATTTGCAGGACACGCTTTCGGCGCGATTGCTGGGGTCGACCTCCACCGGCAGCGGCCGGCGCGAAAGCTATCAGCACATCCCCATGCCGCGCATGACCAACACTTACATGCTGGCCGGGCAGAGCGATCCGGGAGACATCATCCGCAGCGTGCAGAAAGGAATTTATTGCGCCACGTTCGGCGGCGGCCAGGTGGATATCACCAGCGGCAATTTCGTTTTCCAGGCCACCGAGAGCTACCTGATCGAAAACGGCAAGCTGACCCGGCCCGTGAAGGGCGCGACGCTGATCGGCAACGGTCCCGAGGCGCTGAAGTACGTCAGCATGGTCGGTAACGATCTTCAGCTTGACGAGGGCATCGGCGTCTGCGGCAAGGAAGGACAGAGCGTCCCGGTGGGCGTCGGCATTCCGACCGTGAAGATCGACAAGATGACCGTAGGCGGGACGGCGGCATGAGCGAACTCCTGGATATCGCGACGTTCTGCTGTGCGCCGCGCGCTGGATGCTGGAGCCACCGGCGCGGAGTGCACGATCTCGGAAGGCGAGGAATTTTCCGCCGGCGTCCGGATGCGGGAGGTCGAAAACCTCAAGCAGGCCGGCTCGCGCGGGGCCGGAATTCGCGTGCTGGTGGGCAATCTAACTGGTTCATCCAGGACATCCGATTTAACCATGCAAGGCATTGAATCCATGGTTCGTGGAGCCCTGGATTTAGCCCGCATCACGACGCCCGATCCACACGCGGGCTTGCCCGATCCGGCCGATCTCGGGCGTTTCCCGGGCGACCTCAAACTCTACGACGATTCGGTTTCCCGCATGGAAACGGAGTTCAAAATCTCCCAGGCCTTGAAGGCCGAAGAGGTGGCTTTGGCGGCCGACGCGCGCATCACGAACTCCGAGGGCGCATCGTTCGATTCCTACCTGGGCTCGCGCGTGTTCGCCAATTCGCTGGGCTTCGCGGGCGAGTACCGGACCTCGAGCTGCGGCCTGAGCGTCGTTCCGGTCGCGAAACAGAACGGATCCATGGAGCGCGATTACTGGCAGTCGTCGGCGCGCGCAGTTTCGCGTCTGGAGAGCCCGGAAGAGGTCGGCCGACGGGCCGCGGAGCGAGCTTTGCGCCGCCTGAATCCCCGCAAGGTGCCGACCCAGAAAGTGCCGGTGATCTTCGAGCCTCGCACGGCGCGGAACCTGTTGGGCGATCTGTTCGACGCCGTCAACGGCGGCGCGATCTATCGCCACGCGTCCTTCCTCACAGGCAAGCTGGGCGAGAAGATCGCGGCCGAAGCGCTGACCATCATCGACGACGCCACCATGCCCGGCTTGTTCGGCAGTTCGCCCTTCGACGATGAAGGCGTGACTTCGCGGCGGACCGTCGTGATCGAACGCGGCGTCCTGAAGAGTTATCTCCTGAACACCTACACCGCGCTGAAACTCGGACTGAAAACCACGGGCAACGCGTCGCGCGGGCTGGCCGGAAGCGCCGGCGTCGGTCCGGGAAATTTCTACATCGAAGCGGGGGCGCGACTCGGAACGCGAGTTAATCGCCGGAGTGCGCCAGGGCCTCTACGTCACCGAACTGATCGGCGCATCGGCGAACACGGTCACGGGCGATTACTCATCGGGCGCCGCCGGGCTGTGGATTGAAAACGGCGAACTGGCGTATCCTGTTTCCGAGATCACGATTGCCGGAAATCTCAAACAGATGCTGATGAACCTGGAGCAGGTGGGAGCGAACCTCGAGTTTCGCAGCTCGATCGCATCCCCGGCCCTACTGATCGGGGAGATGACTATCAGTGGCCAGTGACTATCCACTTTCGGCAGCCGCGCCGCCCAAGCGCAGCGCTTTCGGGCTGCCCCAGATTGTGCTGATCGCGCTGGTCCTGGCCGGTGCGGGAGTCGTTGCTTATCTGGAGCTCGCGCCGCAGAAACAGGCAGCCGAAGCGCCGCTGACACCGGAAGCGCGCGCTTATATCGGCAATCTCAAGCTGAGCGACGTGGGGATGAAAGCCGCCAAGAATTATTTCAGCCAGATGGTGGTGGAAATCGCGGGCAACATCGGCAACGCCGGCGACCGCAATCTGGATACGGTTGAGATCTACTGCGTGTTTCAGGATTACACCGGCAAGGCGGCTTTGCGGCAGCGTGTCGCGATCGTCAGCCCCAAAATGGGCGGCCTGAAACCTGGAGAGACGAAGAGCTTCCGCCTGCCCTTCGATAATTTGCCGGAGAGCTGGAACCAGATGATGCCGCAACTGGTGATTGCCAGCGTGAAGTTTAACTGATGGCAGTGTTCTGTTAGTGGACGACGACGCAGGCGGGCTCGAGATCCGCAAAATGCTGCTGGAGCGCGAAGGTCATCAGGTGTCCACCGCAACCGATGCGGCCGCGGCCAGGGAACGGTTTCGCGAAGTTGCGCCCGAGTGCGTGATCCTGGATCTCCGGCTGCCGTCGCCTGAAGACGGCCTCGCCCTGGTGCGGGAATTTCGCGAAGCGGCGTCCGGCGTTCGCATCGTCGTGTTGGCGGGCTGGGGCGCGGACCTGGAAGGCCGTCCCGAGCAGCGCATGGTGAACGAAGTTCTGGCGAAGCCGGTCCGCTCGGAACGCCTGATCAACACCGTGCGAAAACGCGCCTAGTGGGGCAGGCGATTGATCTAGTTTACCCGCAAGCGGGTCGCCTGCCGTCAGTGGCCTTGGGAACATCGCTTGCAGAGATCGCCCCGCAATGCACGGCTCGCTCGAAATAGTTGATGAGCCCGCGCCCGGTGGCGGCATCGTCGAAGATCGCTCCGACGCGCGTGGCTTGCTGGGCTTGATCGTTGAAATTCCGCAGCCGTGCGGACGCCTCCGCCAGTCCCTCCAGGAAGAACGCCTGCACGGCGATTAAACGAGCTGGGATCTGAGCCGGGTGGAGGTCCCAGCTTTGATAGAAGCCGTTGTAGAGAGAATGGCGGATGTTGTCGTAGTGAAGTTTCCAGGCCCGATCGACCTCCGGCGGGAAAGGCAGCAGGTTCGTGGCACCGTCCACCAGCCACACGCCGGTTTCGGCAAGCGATGCCAGCATCATGGACCGGGCGAAGTCGCACGCGGGATGATGCAGATGCTGCTCCGCGGCGGCAATGCCCAGGCTCGCGATGTAGTCGTACGCTCCGAAGTGCGCCGCGATGCATTTCCCTTGGGCTGCTTCGAGCAGCCGCGGCAGTATAAATATCGACCCCGGCGTCTCGATCATGATCTCGATACGCACCTTGGGATATGGCTGAAGAGCATCCACCAAGGCAGCGACTTGTTGCGGCGCGGTGATTTTCGGCAGGGTGATCACGAAGTTCTCGGGCAACGCCGCCCGCGAAAGAAAACGATCCAGCGTCCGCAGCGCGCGCGCTTTGGCGATCTCGGTGTGAAACGACTTCACCCGGATCCCGAACATGCCTGGCAGGGACCTTGCCTCGACCGCCGCGGTAACTTCCCGAGCGGCGTTATCGGCCGCGGCATCCTCCTCGGCGTCCGAGCGCACGCCGAACCCGTCCTCGAAATCGATGCGAAAATCTTCCACGACGGCTCCGCCCCGAAGCTTCCCGGCGACACGCCCGTGGACCATTTCGGCCAGGGCCGCGGGGATCCCGAAAATCCGGGTCAGAGCGGACGGGTCGGGAGCATGCTCCGCGAACGCCCGTTCGGCCAGCGCGCCCAGCTTCGCGCAAGTAGTTGATTTAAATAAGTGTGCGCCGCCGTAGACGGTATGGATGGGCTGCTGGGGAAAGGATGTCACAAAAGCTCCATTCTACGCGCTAAACTGGGAGTGTAGTAACCGTCGTTCCCAAACCCAATGCAACAAAACTCCTGGCTGCACCGTTACGCGACGCTGGTCGCGGTGTGCACCCTGTTCCTGGTCATCGCCGGAGCCTCTGTCACCAGCAAGGAAGCCGGACTTTCGGTTCCGGATTGGCCGTTGTCCTACGGGCAAGTGATTCCCGAGATGACCGGCGGAGTCCTTTTCGAAACCGGTCACCGCATGATCGCGACCGTGGTCGGGACGCTGACCATCATCCTTGCGATTTGGATCGCCAGGGTCGAGAAACGCGAAGTGGATGCGCAGGCTGGGTTGGCTCGCGCTCGGTGGAGTGGTCGCGCAGGGACTGCTGGGAGGCGCGACCGTGCTTCTGCTGCAGCCCGCCCCGATCAGCATCGCCCACGCGTGTCTGGCGCAGCTCTTTTTCTCGGTCACCGTCGCCATCGCCGTGTTTACCTCGCGAAGGTGGCAGCAAGGGCCGGAGCCGGTGGAAGATTACGGCTGGCCGTCTTTCCGATCGCTGGCGATTCTGACTCCGGCATTGGTGCTGTTGCAGATCGGCCTGGGCGCGGGCTTCCGCCACCGGGCCTTCGGACTGATGCCGCACGTCATCGGCGCGATGCTCGTGCCTCTGGTGATTCTGCTGACGGCGGTTTTCGTGCTGAACCAGTTCCCGAAGCACGGCGCGCTGCGTCCGGCCGCCGTCGGGCTCCTGACGATCACGCTGGTCGCAGATTTTCCTGGGCATCGCCGCATACGTCGCGCGTCTCAACGCAGCCGAGTTTCCGCTGGCGATGGTGCTCACTACCGTGGCCCACGTCGCCACGGGTGGCCTGACGCTGGCCGCAAGTGTCGTGCTGGCGATCCAGATCCGCCGCAATGTCCACGCCCGCGCAGCTGGAGCACGCGGACACGAGCCAACAGGTGGTCGCATCATGAACCGCTATCTGGAACTCACCAAGCCGCGCATCACGCTGTTCATCCTGATGAGCACCGGCGTCGGGTTCCTGTTCGGCACGCACCTGGGAAAACCCTGGACGTGGATGGAGCTGTTCCATACTTTGCTGGGGACCATGCTGATCGCCGGCGGCACGGCTGCTCTGAACCAGTGGTATGAACGCGAAGGCGACGGCTTGATGAACCGCACCAAAGCCCGTCCGATTCCGTCCGGCCGGATTACCGCGGATCGTGCGCTGGTTTTCGGTACGGGCTTGTCCGCGCTCGGCTTCGTGGAGCTGTGGCTCGGTGTGAACCTTCTCACCGCTCTGCTGGCGCTATTCACGCTGGCCAGCTATCTGTTCGTGTATACGCCGCTGAAGCGCCGCTCGCCGATATCGACCACCATCGGTGCGATTCCGGGCGCCATGCCTCCGCTGATCGGCTATGCGGCCGCCAGCGGACATCTGAATTACGAGGCGGGGATTCTCTTCGCCATCCTGTTCCTGTGGCAGTTCCCGCATTTCTACGCGATCGCCTGGATGTATCGCGAGGATTATGCGCGGGCCGGCATCCGCATGCTGCCCGTTGTGGAGCCGACCGTGGATTCCACTGCTCGCCGGATCGTATGGTTTTCGATGGCGCTGATCCCCATGAGCCTGGCGCCGAAGTTCTTCGATATGGCCGGGAATCTGTACCTGTTCGGCGCGTCCGTGCTGGGAACCATCCTGCTGTATGCGGGATTCCAGGCGAATTCCACCCAGACCCGCCTCCAGGCCCGCCGCGTTCTGCTGGCCAGCGTGCTCTACCTTCCCCTGCTCTATGGCCTCATGGCGCTCGATAGTTAAGTGATCCGTAGTTAGCCTTCTGCTGGTGTGGCTGGCCGGATGCTCTCATCCGCCGCCGAAACCTGCCTTCGCTGGGTGCCGTTTCCGATTTCACGCTGACCGACCAGACCGGCGCGAGCTTCAACAGCGACTCTGCGCTGACCGGCCACGTATGGGTCGCGAATTTCATGTTCACCAATTGCCCCGGTCCGTGTCCGCGCATGAGTTCGCAAATGCATGAAGTCCAGACCGCGTTGGCCGGGCAGGACGTGAAGCTGGTTTCGATGACGGTAGATCCCGACCGCGACACTCCGGAAAAACTCGCCAAATACGCCGCGTTCTACAGCGCCACTCCCGGCGTCTGGTATTTTCTAACCGGACCGCGTGAAACGCTGAATCATCTCGGCCAGGACGTATTCAAGCTCAACTCCGTGGACGGAAGCCTGGATCATTCCACGCGTTTCGTGCTGGTCGACCGGAAATTGCAGATTCGCGGATACTACCTCACATCGGAACCCGATGCGATTCAGCGCGTGATCGCCGATGCCAAGGCTCTGCTGAGGCAGCCGTCCTGATGGACGTCCATAGTCTTCCGGCCATCAACGCGATTCTCAACGGCACCGCCGCGATTCTATTGCGTCCGCGGCTACTTTCTGATCCGCGCGGGCAAGCGCGAGCAACACAAGAAAACGATGATCGCGGCATTCTGCGTGTCGGTCGTTTTCCTGATCTCCTACCTGGTCTATCACGCGAACTCCGGCATCGTTTATTACCAAAAGACCGGATTGATTCGGTACGTTTACTTCGCCATTCTGTATACCCATACGCCGCTGGCGGCTGCGGTACCCGTGCTGGCGATCATCACGTTGCGCCGCGCGCTGAAGGCCGAGAAGACCGGCGATTTCAAGCCGCCATCGGCGGATCGCCCGCTGGACGCTGCCCATCTGGCTGTATGTGAGCGTTACCGGTGTCTTGGTTTACCTCATGCTGTATTAAGGCTAAACGCCGCGCGTCCCAAAAGCGTCTAAAATACGACTAAAATACAAATAGGAGGCAACTCCGATGAAGTTCCCGGCTCTAATCATGCTGGCGGCTGCGATAGGGTGGGCCCAGCGCGCCGCCGATCCCACAGGCTTCGGCCGATTGTCCAATCCCGGAGCGGTTGCCGGGACGACCGGCGGAGCTGGATTCGGCCGCCTGATTTATCCCGGTACCGGAGCGCCCGTCGCTGTCCGGAATCCTCGCCTTCCGGGATCGCCTTTGGTCGCTGCGCCTGTCCCTCAAGTTCCGCACCGCCCGCATGGAAATGGGCGGCGCAGTTCGCATACCCGGTGTTCTATGGCGGCGGTTATTACGATTACGAAGCGCCGGCCGCCCCTTATTCGCCTGACGCAGCCTATCAGGGTCAGGTCTCCGGTTACGGTAATGGTTACGGTAATGGCTACGATCAGACGACCCAGCCTCCCGTTGTGATCATCAACCAGTACTTCAAGCCGGATATCGCCAACCCGGTGATGCACGACTATTCGAACGCGCCTCTTCCCGTACCCGGCGCGCAGCAGCCCGTTAACGATCAAACGTCCGCTGCGGGCGACCGGCAGGTGATGTTTTTGATCGCCCTGAAGGACCACACCATCTTCCCGGCGGTGGCCTACTGGGTGGACGGCGATACCCTCAACTACATCACCGTGCAGGGCGCTAAGAATAGCGTATCGCTCGACCTGGTGGATCGCGATTTCAGCAAGCAGATCAACCAGGAACGCAGGGTCGAGTTCGGCCTGCCCTCCAAATAACGTCCTGAGCACTGGTAGGATAGGTCCTGGACGGAGTTCCATCCATGGCCAAATCCAAGAGGAAGTTAGGGCGGCGGGGCTTTTTGGGAAGCGCTGCGGGCGCCGCAGGCCTGGCCGTTAGTTCGGCCGTAAGTCCAAGCGTCGGGCGAGCCCAGCAGATCCAGCCTGGCGCTCCGCGAGTCGCCGCACCCGATGCCGCAGCCCGCCAGGCCGAAACCGGAACTCCTGCAAGCGTCGAAATCCTCACCAACGAACGTCCCGGATCCGACTTCATGGTCGACGTCCTCAAGTCCCTGGGCATCGAATACATCTGTTCCAATCCCGGCTCGAGCTTCCGTGCGCTGCACGAATCGGTGATCAACTACGGAGGCAACCGCAATCCCGAATTTCTCACCTGCTGCCACGAGGAATCGGCCGTCGGGATGGCGCACGGCTACTCCAAGATCGAGGGCAAGCCGCTGGCTGTATTCGCGCACGGCACGGTGGGATTGCAGCACGCCGCCATGGCGATCTACAACGCCTACTGCGATCGCGTACCCGTGTACGTGATCTTCGGCAATATCGCGAATGCGACCAATCGGCGGCCCGGTGTGGAATGGGCGCACAGCGTCCAGGATGGCGCGTCGCTGGTCCGCGATTTCACGAAGTGGGACGACTCGCCTACCTCGCTGACGCACTTCGCCGAATCCGCCGTGCGCGCTTACAAGATCGCGATGACGCCGCCTATGTCGCCGGTGGTGCTGGTGGCCGATGGCGATCTGCAAGAGGATGCGATCGCAGCCGATGCCCGCTTGAGCATCCCGAAACTCACGCTGGCCGCTCCGCCGCAGGGCGAATCGGGCGCGGTGGCCGAAGCCGCAAGGATGTTGGTGGCCGCGGAAAACCCGGTAATCATCGCCGATCGCGCCGCCCGCACGCCCGCCGGGATGAAGCTGCTGGTGGAGCTGGCCGAAGTGCTGCAAGCCCCCGTGATCGATCAGGGCGGGCGCATGAATTTCCCCACGCGACATCCCCTGAATCAGACCGAGCGCAGCCGGGCGCTTGTGGGTGGGGCGGATGTGATCCTGGGCCTCGAGCTGACCGATTTCTGGGGGACGGTGCACTCCTATCGCGATCAGCTCCAGCGCACTTCGCAGCCCATCACCAAGCCCGGCGCCAAGCTGATCAGCATCACTGCGGGCGACCTGTTCCTGCACAGCAATTATCAGGACTTCGAGCGTTATCCGGAAGTCGACCTGGCGATCGCCGCCGATGCCGAAGCGACGCTGCCGTCCCTGATCGAAGCCGTGAAGCGCCTGATCACGCCTGACCGGAAGAGCGCTTTCGAAGCACGCGGCGCGAAGCTCGCCGCGGCCGCGAAGCGACGCCCTGGAGCGCACGCGCACCGAAGCAGCCTACGCCTGGGACGCGAGCCCCATCAGCACGGCTCGTCTATCGGCGGAACTCTGGGCGCAAATCAAGAACGACGACTGGTCACTGGTATCGGACGTGCCGTTCGTCAGCCGCTGGCCGCTGCGCCTGTGGAATTTCGACAAGCATTACCAGTACATCGGCGGCTCGGGCGGCGCGGGCGTGGGCTACGGCGCTCCGGCCGCGGTGGGCGCGGCGCTCGCGAATCGCAAGCAAGGACGGTTGAGCGTCAGCATCCAGAATGACGGCGATCTCATGTATGCACCTGCGGTGCTGTGGACCGCGGCGCATCACAAAATTCCGCTGCTGAGCGTGATGCACAACAATCGCGCCTATCACCAGGAACTGATGCACGTGCAGCGCATGGCGAATCGCCACAACCGCGGGATCGACCGCGCAGCGATCGGCACAACGCTCGAAGATCCGAACATCGACTATTCGAAGATCGCCCAGGGCCTGGGAGTCCACGCCGAGGGACCGATCACCGATCCCCAAGATTTGGGCGCGGCTTTGCGCCGTGCAGTAGAGATCGTCCGGCGCGGCGAGCCTGCGCTGGTGGACGTGGTCACACAACCACGCTGAAGGAGAACAATGAAACAGACCTTGGTAATCGCACTTTTGACCGCCGCGTTCGCAGCGGGGCAAGCCACACCGGTTCCGAAATTCACTGGACCGATTCCCGTGACAGCGGATTCTTACCCGTTCATGGACGCCGCGCACAGCCTGGTGCCGTACGACCTCGCGAAGTACGGGTACGTGGAGCAGGAGTTCATCGTCAGCGGCAGCGCGAACGTGTATGACTGGGCCGCGGATGGTTCCCTGACCGTGAAGACGCCGAACGCTCCCTACTCGGCCCGAATTCTGGTGCGCCGGCCGATCAATGCCTCCAAGTTCAGCGGCGCCGTCGTCGTCGAGCCGTTGGGCGCGGTGCGCCGCTTCGATTGGGCGATCATGTATGGCTACCTGAATGAGCACATCATGGAGCACGGCGACGCGTGGGTCGGCATCACTATGCCCGCGGCCACCGATGCGCTCAAGAAATTCAATGCCGCCCGTTACGCGGCCCTGTCCTTCGCGAATCCGAATCCCGGCGAAGTTTGCGCGGCTGCCAAGGGTGGAAGGGGCGGCAAGGGCGCTCCATCGACGGATATGGAAGAAGGTCTTCGCTGGGACGCGATCAGCCAGGTGGGCGCGTTGCTCAAGGCCGCTCCCGCGGGCAGTCCGTTCGCGGGATTCCGCGTGGAAGGTCTGTATATGACCAGCCAGTTCCCCGACGTCGTGACCTATCTCGACGCCATCCATGCGCACGCGCGCCTGGCAAACGGCAAGCCTGTGTACGATGGTTACCTGCTGCGCAACCCCGGCGCTCCCAGCCGCCTCAGCAATTGCGGCGCGGCTCCCGCAAGAGATGATCCGCGCAGCATCGTCGCCAAAATCGACGTTCCGGTGATCGAGGTCGTGGCGCAAGGCGAGGTGCCGGATTCGATCGCGCAGCGCCGTCCCGATAGCGATGAGCCGAATAACCGGTTCCGCCGTTACGAGGTCGCCGGCGCCTCGCACATCGACCGCTGGGCGTACGACCGCGGCTTCCCAACGTTCGCGGATCAAACCGCTTCCGGCGGCGCAACGCAGGGGACTCCCGAGTTTCCGTTAAACGCCAAGTGCGATCCGCCGTTCACGTTCAGCACGGATACACGGCTGAAGTACGTGTATGACTCGACTCTTGTGAATCTGGATCAGTGGGCCCGGAAAGGGAAACCAGCGCCGAAAGCGAGCCCCATCGAAGTGAAGGATGGTGCGGTGGTGCTCGATCCGGCCGGTAACGGCGTGGGCGGCGTTCGCAGCCCGTGGGTGGATGTTCCCGCGGCGACTTATTTCACCGGCACCACACCCGCGGCGTGCCGTGAATTCGGCCACACCGTCGCGTTCGATAAGGCTCGCATGGATTCGCTCTACGGCAGCGACAAGAACTACCAGAGCAAGTTCGACAAATCTGTCGACCAGCTGGTGAAGGCCGGCTGGTACACCGAGTCGGACGGCAAGAAGATGAAGGCGGAAGCCAAGAGGTAGGGGTCGGGCATGCCCGACCCTCGTTTCTAGTGGTGCCCGGCGGCTCTGATAATCGTAGGCGCGCTGGGAGCCTCGACCTTCGGCCGCCGCGGCATGCATAGCTCGGTCAGTCGATCGCGGCGCTCGGCCTTGGCCCGCGCGCACTTCTGATCGCGATCCTTAAACTCCGGCAGAACCTCTTTGCTGAACAGCTCGATCGACGAGCTCAGCATATCGTGCGAAACGTTGCCGGCCTGCGACAAGCACAGCACCTGGTCGATCCCGGCGTCCTCGAACTCGCGCAGGCGCGTGCGCAATTGCTCCGGGGTGCCGACTCAGTCCTGAGTGCGCCCATCCGGCGGCGTGAACTCTTTGGGATGGTTCTTGAACTCGTCCCAGATGTCGGTCTTGGCCGGCTCGTGCTCGCCGAAGAAGCTGTAATGCCCCAGCCCGTAGATAAAAAAACCGTAGCTCTCCGCGGCGATTTGCTGCACTCGCGCTTCGTTCCTGTCGCACAGGAACGGGCAGGTGATCGCGATGTTCGGATTCACTGCATAGCCCAAGCGGCACGCACTCCTTCTCGAAGGTCTCGTAATAATCGATGACCCACTGGCGAGCTTGCCCAGGATCGATGAAGGAGAACGTCAGAGCGCCCAATCCCAGCCGCGCCGCTTGCAGAATCGACGGCCGGTTCGAACACGCCATCCACATTGGCGGATGAGGCTTCTGCAGTGGCTTGGGAAGCACGTTGCGCGCCGGCATCTTCACATACTTGCCGTCGATGCCCGGGAAAGGCTCCTGCGTGAGCATTTCGACCACCGCCCGCGCGCCCTCCAGCATCATGTCTTTCTTGACGGCTTGCGGCACGTTATATCCGCCCAACTCCGTCTCGGTGGCCCCCGCGCCGATCCCGTACTCGACCCGTCCGTCGCTCAGCAGGTCGAGCGTCGCGATGCGCTCGGCCACGCGCGCCGGATGGTTGATATACGGCGACATCTGGATGATGCCGTGCCCGATCCGGACGTTCTTGGTGCGCTGGCTGCACGCGGCAAGGAACACTTCGGGCGCAGAGGAGTGCGCGTATTCCTCTAGAAAGTGATGCTCGGTGGCCCAGATGTAATCGAATCCGCTGCGGTCGGAAAGCTCGACTTGGTCCAGTGCGTTCTTGAGCAGCGTATGCTCGGATTCCCGCGTCCAGGGCCGCGGAAGCTGATGCTCGTAAAAGCCGCCAAATTTCATCTCTATGAGTTTAGCAGCAGCATCAGAGCGAGCTTAGAAATCGCTTGACGTCGTCATGATTACCTAGAAAAAGAAAGATGGCCTTGTCTTTGTCGAGCCGGAAGATTGCCCGCAGGGATAGACCTGCTCGCATTTCCCAAAGGCCAGCTGGATGCAGCTTTCGCAAGCCCAAACCTGTATGTTCTTGCGGATTCGCAAGAGCGATGTCCAAATCCAAGATTAGTTTCAGGATGGCTGCGCGATCCTGGGAAGAAGCGGCTCGGCACTGACGCCTGAACCTATCCACAAATGTAAGGTTCAACGTTTGCTTGACATATCCTTCTTGAGGAAACGAACCGCCGCTGCGGCCGAGCGAAAGGTCTTACCGCGCTCGGATTCGCTGATATCCAGTAAGCGGCGGGCTTGCCTGTCTGTGAGTGTGGTTGCTAACTCGAGATCGGCGGCGTCAATACGCCGAATCGCCGCAACGGGACGGGAGTCTTTGATGATCACGACTTCCTCGCCTTTGCGCGCCTGTTCAATGAGCTCGCTGAGTTTCCGGCGAGTCTCCGATACCGATGCCGTAATCATAAAGTGATCTTAACATAACGTTATGATCACTCTTAGACGGGTTATCGCGCGGCTCAGTACTTCGGAACCTTCGGGTCGACCTTGTCGCTCCACGCCAGGATGCCGCCCTTCATGTTCTTCACCTTCTTGAAGCCGGATTGCTTCAGGAAGTCGACCGCCTTGGCGCTGCGAACGCCGCTCTTGCAGTGCGCCACGATCTCCGTCGCGGTATCGAGCTCATTCACGCGCTTGGGCAGATCGCCGACAGGAATCAGCTTCGATCCCGGAATGCTGCAGATCAGGTACTCATGCGGCTCGCGCACGTCCAGCAGCAGGAAGGGCGACCCGCGATCCATCATTTCCTTCACTTCCACCGGATCGATCTCGCCTTCCTTCGTCCCGGGCGCGGGCGGCGGCTCGTGGTGCGGAATCCCGCAGAATTCCTGATAGTCGATCAGCTTGGTGATGGTCGGATGATCGCCGCACACCGGGCATTCCGGATTCCGCCGCAGCTTCAGCTCACGGAAGCGCATGGCCAGAGCGTCGTACAGCACCAGGCGCCCCACCAGCGGTTCGCCCACGCCCAGGATCAGCTTGACCGCTTCTGTCGCCTGAATCAGCCCGATGGTTCCCGGCAAAATACCCAGCACGCCGCCCTCGGCGCAGCTCGGAACCAGTCCGGGAGGCGGCGGCTCGGGATACAAGCATCGGTAGCACGGGCCGCCCGGATACGCGAACACCGTTGCCTGGCCCTCGAACCGGAAAATCGATCCGTAGACGTTCGGCTTCTTCAGCAGCACGCATGCGTCGTTCACCAGGTAGCGCGTCGGAAAGTTATCCGTGCCGTCGATGATCAGGTCGTAGTTGGCGCATATCTCCAGCGCGTTCTCGCTCGACAGCATCGTGTCGTACTTCTCGATCTTGACGTTGGGATTGATGTCCGCAATCGTGTCGGCCGCCGAATCCAGTTTCTTGCGGCCGACGTCCTTGGTGCCGTGGATGATCTGGCGATGCAGATTGGTGAAATCGACCACATCGAAATCCACCAGGCCCATGCGCCCTACGCCCGCCGCCGCGAGATACATCCCCAGCGGCGCGCCCAGGCCGCCCGTGCCTACCAGCAGTACGCTCGCGTTCTTCAGCCGAAGCTGCCCCTCCATGCCGACTTCAGGCATGATCAGGTGGCGCGAGTAGCGCAGGATCTCGTCGTTCGAAAGCGATGCCAGCGGAGGCGGCGCAACGCCCGCCGATCCGCCCGCGATGCTGGGCACGATCGAGAACGTATCGCGTCGCAGCCACCGGCGTCGCGTCCTTTTTCAGATAACGAATGTCTTCGTCGTTCAGATACACATTGACGAAGCTGCGCAGCTTGCCTTCGTCGTTAAAAAGCTGCTTCTTGAGGTCGGGAAACTTGCCCGTGAGCGCGCTCAGCACCTCGCCCACGGTGGTGCCCGTGAGCTCCACGGAGTCTTGCTTCTCCGAGTATTGGCGCAGCGGTGTAGGAATCAGGACTTTGGCCATGATCAATTCTTCTTTCTCGGCGGCGGTTTGATCGGCGTTCGGCAGGAAGCTGGCCGCATGGTCGAACTTACCGCTCTTCACTGATAGTACGACGAATGAATACCACGGGCAGGAGTTCTCCAGATCGGTTTTGGAGAAGTACGCGTCGCAGTCCGGATGCGAATGAAAGATCCCGATCAGGTCCATCCCTGCCGCGCGAGCCCGCTTGTCGGCATCCAGCAAATCCTCGGGCCGCAGTTCGTAGCGGGCGCCCTGCGCGCCGGCATAAGCGTTCTCCATCGGCTCGGCGGAAGTTACGTGCTTTACATCCCCGTCAATGCGGCCAATCATCGCGCCGCAGCACTCGTTCGGAAATTTGGCTTCGGCGTGGGCCACCATCACGTCCCAGGCCTTTGAGTCAATATTGATCATGCTCTTGGCCGCTTCCTCCCGGTCGCGGTTCTGTTTGGGCACCGAACCGCGCGCGCCAGCAAGCGGCTAATCCTCATTCCAGAATGGTTCGCTCAAGTACTTGGTCGCGCCGTCGGCCACGATCGTGACGATCACCCCGCCGCGGCCTTCCTTAGCCAGCCGTTTGGCGACCTCACGTGCGGCGTGCAAATTCGCGCCCGAGCTCATGCCCGCCAGCAGCCCCTCATTGCGGCCCAGCCAGCGCGTCATGGCGTAAGCGTCCTCGGTTTCGATCCACAGGTTATCGTCGGCCAGCTTCTCGTCGTAGATTCCCGGCACGATGTTGGTGGGCATGTGCTTCAGCCCTTCCAGGCCGTGGAATCCCGACGAAGGCTGCGCCGAAATGCATTGCACGTGTGGAAGGTCGCGCTTGAACCGCCGCGTGTTCCCCATGAACGTGCCGCTGGTTCCCATGCAGGCCACAAAGTGCGTGATCGCTCCTTTGGTCTGCTCCATGATCTCGACCGCCGTACCCTCGAAATGCGCCTTCCAGTTGGCCGGATTGTTGTACTGGTCCGGATAGAAATAGGCGTCCGGATCGGCTTCGTAGATCTTTTTGCACAGGCGAATGGCCCCGTCCGAGCCTTCGCCGGGGTCGGAGAATACCATCTCAGCGCCGTAATTCTTCATGATCTGCTTGCGCTCATGCGAGGCGTTCTCGGGCAGGCACAGCTTCACCCGATAGCCCTTGATCGCCGAGATCATCGCATAGGCGATCCCGGTATTGCCGCTGGTGGCATCGAGCAGAATCCGGTCCTTGGTCAGCCGCCCGGTCCGCTCGCCGTCCAGGATCATATTCAGCCCGGCGCGATCCTTGACCGACCCTCCCGGGTTGAAAAACTCGGCTTTGGCGTAGATTTCGATCCCCGGAAACTCGGCGTCCAGCTTCGCCAGCCGCAGCAGCGGCGTATTGCCGATTTGCTCGAGCAAAGACGAGGCCGGCCGGATGGAGGTGCTTGGCTTGGGGAAGGCTAGTGGCATGAAAATGGCTCTTTCGATTGTATATTAATCTCCCTAATCCCCGTCAACTTAGGGGAGATGGAACTCGAATCACAATGTTGGATGTTCCACCTGGCGTTTGGTCGCAGCTTTCAGGCCGCTTCAGGCACCGGCTTTTCGCACAACAGATCCAGAAACGCCTGCGCCACCGGCTGAAAACGCTTCTTCTTGCGGTGGATAATCCCCAGGGGACGGTACAGCGCGGCTCCCGCTATTCGGATTGCCGTCAGCCGCTTTTGACGGATATCCTCGCGCATCACGCGGTGCGGCATGATGCTCACACCCACCCTGTGCGCAACCGCTTCCTTGATCATCTCGATATTGTCGAAATGAACCGATACGTTCACTTCCACCCCCTTCTCCTTGAGAAAGCGGTCCACCGCGCCGCGAATCGGCAGTTCCTCGTCGAACCCGACGAAATCCACACCGTTCAGGTCTTCGACGGGAATCGCGCCGCGGATAGCGGTAGCCTTCTTAGCCAGCGCGTGGTCCGGAGCGGTCGCCAGGACCATTTCCTCCTGCCTCCAGGGGATCACTTTTATCTCGCGCGTAGCATGAGGATAGCTGACCAGCCCCAGATCGGCCTGGTCGGCCAAGACTGCGGCGTAAACTTTGGCCGGCTGCAAATACTGGACTTCGAGACCCGCCTCGGGGTGCCGGGCAGCGAACAGCTTTTCCAGTTCGACCATTTCGCTCAAGCCGACGGAGTATATAGAAGCAACCCGCACCGTACCCGAAGACTCATGCGTCAGGACTTTTAGAGCTTCATCCAGTTCCACGCGACGCCGCAGGACATCCCTGCAAAACTCGGCGTAAAGTTGTCCGGCGGGCGTCACCAGCAGGGGCCGGCGGGACCGGTCCAGGAGTGTGACGCCTAGGGTCTTTTCCAGTTCCTGCACCTGCTGGCTCGCAGCCGATTGGCTCAATTCGTTCATGGCGGCCGCCCGGCTGAAGCTGCGAGTCTGCGCGATGTCCCTGAAAAGCTTGAGGCTGACATCGTCCATGCTCCCGATTATATATCAGTACTGCTAATACTGCAAACTTGTAGTTTCTATTGACGTAATAGTGTCCCCGGTAGTACTCTAGACTATGGTCAAGCAAGGGCTCTACGACCCCCGCTATGAACACGATGCCTGCGGGATGGGGTTCATCGTTAACCTGAACGGTGAGAAGTCCCACGATATCATCCGCAAGGGCATAGAGATCCTCATCAACCTGACCCACCGTGGCGCCTGCGGCTGCGATCCGGAGACAGGCGACGGCGCCGGGATCACCATTGAGATCCCCCACGAATTCTTCTCGCGCGAGTGTTCCCGGCTGGGGTTCTCATTATCTGAACCCGGAACTTATGGCGTGGGAATGATGTTCCTGCCGGTGGAGCCCAAGCAGCGGCTGATTTGCGAGGGCATCGTCGAACGGGTCGCCAAAGAAGAGGGACTTTCGGTGCTCGGATGGCGCGATACCCCGGTGCATGCCGACGCCATCGGCCGGACCGCGCGCGCCACCCAGCCCTACATCGAACAAGTTTTCCTGCGCGGCGGAGCCCACCTGACGCAAGACCAGCTCGAGCGCAAGCTATACGTGGTTCGGCGGCGGGCGGAAGCGGAAGTGCTCGAGACGGAGCTGTCCGAGAAGGAGTTCTTCTACGTCCCCTCGATGTCCTCGCGCCTGATCGTCTACAAAGGGCTGCTCCTGGCTCCGCAGATCGACGACTTCTACAAGGAACTGCGCGACCCGGAGACCCGCAGCTCGCTGAGCATGGTGCATCAGCGCTTTTCGACCAACACATTTCCAACCTGGCAACTGGCGCATCCGTATCGCTACGTCTGCCATAACGGCGAAATCAACACCGTGCGCGGAAACGTCAACTGGATGAATGCGCGCGAGTCGACGCTCAAATCGGACTTGTTCGGAGACGATATCTCCAAAGTCTTCCCGGTCATCCGGCCGGACCTGAGCGATACCGGCTCGCTCGACAGCGCGGTCGAGTTCCTGACGCTCGGCGGACGCAGTCTGCCGCACGTGATGGCGATGCTGATTCCGGAAGCCTGGGATGCCGATTCCACCATGCCCCAGGAGAAGCGCGATTTCTACGAGTATCACGCGTCCCTCATGGAGCCGTGGGATGGCCCCGCCGCGGTCGCCTTCACCGACGGCAAGTGGATCGGGGCAACTCTCGATAGAAACGGCTTACGCCCGGCACGGTACCTCGTCACCAAGGATGGGCAGTTGATCATCGCGTCGGAAACCGGCGTGCTGCCGATCAAGCCTGAAAACGTCTCCTACAAAGGCCGCCTGCAGCCGGGCAAAATGCTGCTGGTGAATCTCGAAGAGCATCGCATTGTCCCGGACGAGGAGATCAAGCACCAGCTCGCGACCCAGCAGCCCTACGGCCAGTGGCTGCGGCGAAACCAGATCACCATTGATGCCCTGCCCGATCCTTCGCTGGTGCATGGATTCGAGCCGGAGACCGTCCTCCAACGGCAGCGCGCTTTCGGATACACCGAAGAAGACCTGCGGATCCTGATTGCTCCCATGGCGGAAAAAGGCGAGGAGCCGATCGGATCGATGGGCACCGATACGCCGCTGGCCTGCTTATCCGACCAGCCGCAGCCGCTGTTCAATTACTTCAAGCAGATGTTTGCGCAGGTAACCAATCCGGCCATCGATCCGATCCGCGAAGAGCTGGTGATGTCGCTCACCAGCTACATCGGAACCGAGCGCAACATTCTGGAAGAAACCGCGCTGCACTGCCACACCCTGAAGCTGGATCATCCGATCCTCACCAACTTCGACCTGGAACGGCTGCGCCGCGTGAACTGGGGCGACTTTCTGGCCACCACACTGCCGACGTTGTACGATCCCGCCGGCGGGGCCCAGGCTCTGGAAGACGCTCTGGACCAGCTCTGCATGCGGGCGAGCCTTGCCATTCGCGACGGCCAGCGCCTGCTGATTCTTTCCGACCGCGGCATCGACAAAGACAATGCGCCCATTCCGAGCCTGCTGGCGCTGACCGCGGTCCACAATCACCTGGTCCGGGAACGGAAGCGCACGCAGGTTGCTCTGATCATCGAATCGGGCGAGCCCCGCGAGGTGATGCACTTCGCCTTGCTCACAGGCTACGGCGCGAGTGCGATCAACCCCTACCTGGCGATCGAAACTCTCGAAGACATGGCCCAGAAGGGATTGCTCGCGGTGGATTTCCCGGCGGCCCTCAAGAACTATAAGAAGGCCATCAATAAAGGCTTGCTCAAGGTCTTCTCGAAGATGGGGATCTCGACGCTGCAAAGCTACCGCGGCGCGCAGATTTTCGAAGCCATCGGACTGAACCACGAGCTGGTGGACCGCTATTTCACCGGCACCGCGTCGCGCATCGAAGGCGTGGGCCTGGATGTTCTGGCGCGCGAAGCTCAAACCAAGCACGCGCACGCTTTCCGGCCAACCACGGAATCGGAAACCGAACTGGAAGTCGGCGGGAGTTATCAATATCGCGTCAAGGGTGAATATCACCTGCTGAATCCGCTGACGGTTTCCAAACTCCAGCACGCGGTTCACCAGGGGACCGGCGAAGGCTACAGCACTTTTCAGGAATACGCCGCGCTCATCGACCAGCAGAATAAGGATCTGTGCACGCTGCGCGGCTTGATGGAGTTTCGCGAGCCGGAGCGTCCGGTCAAGCTCGACGAAGTCGAGCCCGCCAGTGAAATCGTCAAGCGCTTCGCCACCGGCGCGATGTCGTTCGGATCGATCAGCAAGGAAGCGCATGAGACGCTGGCGATCGCCATGAACCGCATCGGCGGGCGCTCGAATACCGGCGAGGGCGGCGAGGACGAAGAGCGTTTCAAGCGCGACGCCAACGGCGACTGGCGGCGCAGTTCCATCAAGCAGGTGGCCTCGGGGCGTTTTGGAGTAACCACGAACTATTTGGTCAACGCCGACGATCTGCAAATCAAGATCTCGCAGGGAGCGAAGCCTGGCGAAGGCGGGCAGCTTCCCGGCCACAAGGTGGACGAGGTCATCGCCAAGGTGCGCTACTCGGTGCCGGGCGTCGGGTTGATTTCGCCGCCGCCGCATCACGATATCTACTCGATCGAAGATCTGGCTCAGTTGATCTACGATCTGAAGAACGTCAATCCCAAGGCGAGAATTTCGGTCAAGCTGGTCTCGGAATCGGGCGTCGGCACGGTCGCCGCGGGTGTGGCCAAAGCCCATGCCGATGTGGTCCTGATCGCCGGACACGACGGCGGCACGGGAGCGTCGCCGCTGACTTCGCTCAAGCACGCCGGCACCCCCTGGGAGTTGGGCTTAGCCGAAACGCAGCAGGTATTGGTGCTCAACGACCTGCGCAGCCGCATCACCGTGCAAACCGACGGCAAGCTTCAGACCGGCCGCGACGTGGCGATCGCCGCGCTGCTGGGCGCCGAAGAGTTCGGCTTCTCTACTGCCCCGCTGGTCGCCATGGGCTGCATCATGATGCGCAAATGCCACCTCAACACGTGCCCTGTGGGCATCGCCACGCAGGATCCGGTGTTGCGCAAGAAATTCCAGGGCAAGCCGGAGCACGTCATTAACTACTTCTTCTTCGTGGCCGAGCAGGTTCGCGAGCTGATGGCCAGGCTGGGCTTCCGCCGCATGGATGAGATGATCGGCCGCTCCGATATGCTCGACATGCGCCCCGGCATCGACCATTGGAAAGCCAAGGGTCTGGACTATTCGCAGTTGCTGTACCATCCCGAAGCTCCTTCGCGCGTGGGCCGCCGCTGCATGATCGGGCAGGATCACGGTCTGGACCAGGCGCTGGACGCCAAGCTGATCGATCACGCGCGGCCCGCGATCGATAACGGAATTCCGGTCGAGATCTCGCTGCCCATCCGCAATGTTCACCGCACGGTAGGCGCGATGCTCTCGGGAGAAATCGCGCGCAAGTACGGCTCCGCGGGTCTCGAGCCCGGCACGATTCACTGCAAATTCTCCGGTTCGGCGGGGCAAAGCCTGGGAGCGTTCCTGGCTCGCGGCGTCACACTCGAGCTCGAGGGCGATGCCAACGATTACGTCGGCAAGGGCCTCTCGGGAGGCAAGATCATCGTCTATCCTCCCAAGGCTTCGACCTTCAAACCCGAGCAGAACATCCTGGTGGGCAACGTGGTCCTGTACGGAGCGACCTCGGGCGAGGCGTTCTTCAACGGCCGCGCTGGCGAGCGCTTCGCGGTGCGCAATTCCGGCGCCACCGCTGTTGTCGAGGGATTGGGCGATCACGGCTGCGAGTACATGACTCGCGGTCTGGTCATTTGCCTGGCCGACACCGGCAAGAATTTCGCGGCCGGAATGTCCGGCGGAATCGCCTATGTGCTGGATGAAACCGGCGAGTTTACAAAAACGCGCTGCAACAAAGCCAGTGTCGATCTCGAAAAGGTCGACATCCCGGAGGATGTGGAATCGCTGCGCTACTGGATCGCGCGCCATGCCGAGGAGACCGGCAGCGCCCGCGCCAACTGGATCCTCGACAACTTCAACGAACTGATGCCCAAATTTGTAAAAGTTTTCCCGCACGAATACAAACGAGTGCTCGGAATCGAACGTCAGAAAGCGGCTGCTCATGGGTAAAAACACCGGGTTCATGGAGTACGCCCGGGAACTCCCCGAGAGGCGTCCAGTCGTCGAACGCGTGAACGACTGGTTCGAGATCTACAAGGAGTTTCCTCTCGAAAAAGTCCGCACGCAGGGCGCACGCTGTATGGATTGCGGCGTCCCTTTCTGCCACACCGGATGCCCGCTGAACAACATCATTCCCGACTGGAACGATCTGGTCTATCGCGACCGCTGGCGCGCCGCGGTGCGCGTGCTGCATTCGACCAATAACTTCCCGGAGTTCACCGGCCGCATCTGCCCTGCCCCGTGCGAGGCCGCGTGCGTGCTCGGTATCAATGAACCACCTGTGACGATCAAAGTGATCGAGCGGACCATCATCGATCACGCCTTCGCGGAAGGCTGGATCGTACCTGAGCCTCCGGCGGTCCGCACCGGCAAGCGCGTGGCGGTGGTTGGATCGGGTCCCGCGGGTCTGGCCGCGGCACAACAGTTAGCTCGCGCCGGCCACTGGGTCACGGTATTCGAAAAGAGTGACCGCATCGGCGGCCTGCTGCGCTATGGCATCCCCAACTTCAAGATGGAGAAGCAGGGGATCGACCGGCGCGTGGAGCAGATGGAGGCCGAGGGCGTCGAATTCATCACCAATGTGAACATCAGTTCGCTGGACGATCTGCAACGCGAGTATCAAGCCGTCGTCCTGGCCATGGGCGCCGAACAGCCGCGCGATCTTCCCGTCCCCGGCCGCGAGCTGAAGGGCATCCATTTCGCGATGGATTTCCTGACGCAGCAGAACAAGCGCAATGAAGGCGATCAGGAAGACAAATCGAAAGCCATCCTGGCGACCGGCAAGCCCGTGATCATCATCGGCGGCGGCGATACAGGAGCCGACTGTCTGGGCACGTCGCACCGTCAAAAGGCCGCGAGCGTTCACCAGTTCGAAATTCTTCCCAAGCCTCCCGAAGAACGCGCGCCTGCGACTCCCTGGCCGATGTGGCCGCTGCAACTGCGCACGGAAAGCTCGCACGAAGAGGGCGGCCTCCGCGAATGGGCCGTGGCGACGGTCAAGTTCGAAGGCGACGCGCAGGGCAACGTGAAGAAGCTCCACGGAATACGGGTGGGCGCCGCGCCGAAGTTCGCACCGTTGAAGGGCAGCGAGTTCACTCTCGACGCCGAACTGGTGCTGCTCGCCATGGGTTTCACTGGACCGGTGAAGCCGGGGCTGATCGAACAAGCGGGCTTGAATCTCGACCAGCGCGGCAACATCGCGGCGGAGAATTACCAGACCTCGATTCCCGGCGTGTTCGCCGCGGGCGACGCGCGTCGCGGGCAGTCGCTGGTGGTGTGGGCCATCGCCGAAGGCCGCAAGGCCGCCGAAGCCGCGAATGACTATCTCGCCAAAAGTTCCTAGCCGCAAATAAACGCGAATAAACGCGAATTCACCGGGCCTTCGGATTGGTACTTCTACCTGGTTTGCGGCGTGCTTAGCGGTGTATCCCTTTCCGCATTTGCGTTCATTCGCGTTTATTGGCGGCCAACCTGAGGCACATCCAGTTGCCGGCATATCTTCGCGGCTAAACGATTGTCGATCTCGGAGTGCCGCGGAACAGGCGCCTTAGCTCCGCTGGCAGAATTCATGAAGATGGAATGCCGGCCACCCTCGCGCTCCAAGCGGCAACCGTGCCGCTGAAGATGATCGAGCAACTGATGACGCTTCACGACCGGTGAATGCCGGCTCCGACCGAGAGCGGCAGCAATTCCACCAGATCCGCATCAGGCATCGCGGCATCCGGATCGGGAATGGGCAAAGGCTTGCCTTCTTCCAGAAACAACTGAGCCATTTCTTCCAGCGCGCTGGCGATCATGACGCGCGCATCCGCCAAGTCGAAACCCTGGCTGGATACGCCCGGAAAGTCGAGGACCTCGGCAACAACCATACGGTCATCACCGCGAGGCAGATAGTACGCGACATGGTAACGCATGGTCCCTTTCATCATACGACTAGCAGCTAACGTCGGGGCAAAGCGAAAACCATATAGGCTCCCGGACCATTCCCCGCCGCCACGCACAGTGCGATGTATTCGCGCCCGGCGATTTCATAAACTGCCGGAACCCCTTCCGCTGACGCGGGGAGATCGCTCTCCCAGACCACTTTGCCCGTGTCGGCATCGTAGGCGCGAAACTTTTTGTCGTTGGTCGCGGCGAGGATCAGACCCTGACGCTGTCACCACGGGTCCTCCGCGCTGCTGCTGCACGACTCCGGTGTCCGCGTGGCCCTCGGCGGCAAGCGACGGAACGGTTCCATAAGGAATCTGCCACTTGATGGTTCCCGCGTTCAGATCGTAGGCTGTCATCTGGAACCACGGCGGCGAAAGCGAAGGCAGTTTTGACTGCGCGACGAACTGCGTGTAGGGAGCCGTGTAGTGCGTGAACGCGCCGTCCACCGGTGTGATCGGCGGCGCATGCGGCACCGCTTTACCCTTTTGATCCGCAGCCGAGTTGCCCGGCGGGGTGATCGTCACGATAGCCGGCGCGTCTTTCGAGACGATGTACAGGAAGCCCTTGGCGGGATCGACCGCCGCTGTTCCCCAGCTCGCTCCGCCACCGACGCCGGGGATCGTCACCGTGCCCTTCATACTGGGCGGCGTGAACAAACCTTCGTTGCGGGAGTTGCGAATCCGCTCGCGCCAGATAGCTTGTTCCGCTTCGGGCATGTATGGGCTGACATCTTTCTCGGTCAAGAGCCTGACGCGCAAACGGAGGAGGCTTGGTAGGAAAGGGTTGCGTGGGCCAGGCCTGCTCGCCCGGCACATCCGACTTCGGGACAGCCCGTTCCTCGATCGGCCACAGAGGCTGGCCCGTCACGCGATCCAGCACGAACAGGAATCCGTGCTTGGTGGGCTGAATCACCACGTCCACGTTCTTGCCGTCGTGCTTCACGGTGAGCAGCTTGGGCCCGGCCGGCAAATCGTAATCCCACAGATCGTGATGGACCGTCTGGAAATGCCACAGCCTTTTCCCGGTGCGCGCGTCCAGCGCGATGATCGAATTCGCGAACAGATTCTGGCCCATGCGATCCGCGCCGTAGTGATCCCACTTGCCGGTGCCGGTCGGAATATAGGCGATGCCGCGCTTCTCGTCGATGGTCAGCTCATTCCAGTTGATGCCGCCGCCGGAGCGCATCCAGAAATCCTTGGGCCAGGTCTCGTATCCAAACTCGCCCGGACGCGGCACGGTGTGGAACTGCCACAGCAGCTTCCCGGTCCGCACGTTGTAGGCATGGATGTCGCCCGGAACATATGAATAATCCGCCCCCGAACGCATCAGCGGCATGATCAGGATATCCTCGAAAATCCGCCCCGGATTGTTGGTCTGGATCGGCGGGATATTGGTCAAGTCGCGGTCGAGCCCGGTCCTCAGATCGGTGCGGCCGTTATCGCCGAACGACGTCACGGTCTGTCCCGTGCGGGCGTCGATGGCGGTGAGGAATCCGCCATTGATGGTAAACAGCCGCCGATCGGCCCGGTCTTTGCTCTCCCAGTAGTTCATCCCGCGAGTCGTAACAGGTCCCTGGAACGCATGAACCCACAGTTCGCGACCCGTAACTGCATCCAGCGCGACCAGCGAGTTGTTCTTCGCCTGCACGTAGATCACGCCGTCCACGACAAAAGGGTTGAACAGGTATGTAAGGTTGTCGCCGGTCGCGTATGACCAGGCCACCGCGAGCTGCTTCACGTTCGACTTATTGATCTGGCTGAGCGAGGAATATTGCGAGGAGTCGGCTCCGCCCAGATACTGATTCCAGGTATTAAAGGAACGCAGATCCGCGGCAAAACTCGTCGCCGCGACCGCCGCCAGAGTTACTAGGCTGGTTCGAAAGCGGGCCATTTCAGGGCAGTATACCTAAAGATCATCGATCGGAGTCCGGCGTCGTAAACGAATCGGTTACGATTAGTTCACCCACCCGCAAGCGCGCGATCGTCAGATCCTCGATCGAGACCGACTTCAGCTTCGCTTTACCGACCACCAGCCTGCCAATTGCCAAGCTTCCGATGGCCAACGCGCCGACCGCAAACGCACCCACCGCAAGGGCGCCGAAAGCGTTCGCCCCTACAGCGGCGCGGCTAATTGTGATCTGTCGAAATTTATTGGTTCGAAACATATAAGGTACCTGACCAGATTATCCTTCAGACGGATTTGCGCGGTTACAAAGCATGTTTCATTGCACGATTCAGCGACTTCTCCCGTCCTTGGTTACCAGGGAGATCCCAAACCCGTGAAAACCCTAAGGCGCATAGCTCTAGTCGCCCTAATATCCGCCTCCGCGTTCGGGCAATCCGCTGGCAAAGCCTCGCAGAAATTCGAGGTGGCGTCGATCAAACCCTGCAGGGACGACGGAAATCCCGGCCCGGCTGCCACCAAGGGCGGGAGTCCCTTCGGCAGCGGCGGAAGCCCGTCTCCCGGAAGGTTGATCTTGAACTGCGCTACAGTCGCCGGTCTCATTCAGCAGGCGTACGTTACATACGCCAACGTCAATCGCGATGTGTGGTCCCGTTTGCTGATCGATGGAGGTCCAGCCTGGATCAATTCCGACCGCTACGACATCAACGCGAAAGCCGAAGATAATGCGAGTTTGGGCACGATGATGGGGCCTATGCTTCAGGCGCTGCTCGAAGAACGATTTAAGCTGAAAATCCGTCGCGAGACGAGGGAGGTCCCGGTCTATGTCCTGAACGTCGCAAAGAGCGGCCTCAAGCTTCAGCAGTTTAAGGAAGGAACTTGCACTCCCATCGATCTCACGAAGCCCCCGTCACCGCCAGTGCCGGGCCAAAAGCCAGGCTGCACCAGGATGATCTCAGGCTCAGCGAGGGGTCCGAATATGGCGAGGGTGTACATCCAGGCGTCGACTGTCGATGAGTTTTCCAAAGCACTTGGATTCGTCTTGGGGCGTCCTGTTATCAACAAGAGCGGGATCGCCGGATTGTTTGATTTCCGTCTGGAATATACGATCGACGAGACTACGGGCGGTACGCGAGTGCCGCTCCATCGGATGAGCCCGCTGGGCCGTCTATCTTTACCGCGATACAGGAACAACTCGGATTGAAACTCGATCCGGCCAAGGGGCCCGGTGAGCGCCTCGTCATCGATCACCTGGAGAGGCCCTCCAGCAATTAATCCCCTCGCCCGGATGTTACAGTTTCCTATATGGCCGAGCATACAGGCGACCAGGGCGAAGTCACGCGCCTGTTAGGGGACCTCGGGCGCGGCGATAAAGACGCCGTCAACCAGCTCTTGCCGCTGGTCTACGACGAGCTGCATCGCCTGGCCCGCTCCTACTTCCGCCGCGAACGCGGCGAGCACACGCTGCAGCCCACGGCCCTGGTTCATGAAGCCTACATCCGCCTGGTCGACCAGCGCGCGCCGCTCGAAAGCCGCGGACATTTTCTCGCCGTGGCGGCCACCCAGATGCGGCGCATCCTGCTCGATTACGCCCGCAAGCATCACGCGGCGCGGCGCGGCGGCGCGGGCCAGAAAGTCCTGCTCGAAGACACCATGGCGATTTCGCACCAGAAGCCCGTGGACATTATCGCGCTGGATGCCGCCTTGCGGAAGCTCCACGCACTGGATGCCGATCAGTCCCAGGTCGTCGAGCTGCGGTTTTTCGGAGGATTGTCGGTGGAGGAAACCGCGGAGGTGATGGGCAATTCGCCCGCCACGGTCAAGCGGGCGTGGAGCTCCGCGCGCGCGTTCCTGCATCGCGAAATCACGGGAGGCTCTCTTGACGCCCGAGCGATGGGCGCAGATTCGTCAGATCTTTGACGGCGCGCTGGAGCGATCTGAAGTCGACCGTGCGGCTTATCTCCGGGTGGTGTGCGCCCGCGATGACGAACTGCGCCGCGAAGTCGAAAGTCTGCTCGCAAGCCACGACTCCGCGGGCGACCTTCCTCGACAAGCCCGCGGCCAGCATTTGCCGGCAATGACCCAGACCCTGATCAGCTCCGGCGTGGAGCTTCCAGGAATATCCGCCGGGCCATCGCGTCGGGGCCGTATGAGTTGCAGAAGTGCATCGGCCGCGGCGGCATGGGATCGGTGTGGCTGGCCACGCGCTCCGATAACGAGTTCAAGAAGCGAGTGGCGATCAAACTGGTCAAGCGCGGCATGGATACGCAGGAAATCCTGCGCCGCTTTCGCCTGGAGCGCCAGGTGCTCGCCGGCTTGACCCATCCCAACATCGCGGCGCTGATCGATGGCGGATCCACGCCCGACGGCCTTCCGTATCTGGTGATGGAGTACGTCGAAGGGATCCGCATCGACCGTTATTGCGAAGACCACAAGAGCACCATCACGGAGCGCCTCAAGTTATTCCGCGACGTGTGCGCCGCCGTGCAGTACGCCCACGGGAATCTGGTGGTCCATCGCGATCTCAAAGCCGGCAATATCCTGGTCACGGCGGACGGGATTCCCAAGCTTCTCGATTTCGGAATCGCCAAGCTCATCCGCACCGAATTCGACACGCTGGCCGCGGCCGAAACCCGCCCGGAGCTGCGTCCCATGACGCTCGATTACGCCAGTCCCGAGCAGGTTCGCGGCGAGCCGATCACCACCGCCACCGACGTCTATTCGCTGGGCGTGTTGCTGTACAAGCTGCTGACCGGAAAATCGCCGTACGGCCTCGCCGCGCGATCGGATAGCGCGCTGCGCAAGGCCATCTGCGAGCAGGAGCCTCTCGAAGCCCAGCGCCGTGGTGCTGACTGACGAGAAGGCCGTGATCCCCGACGCCACCCAGAAAATCGAACTGACCCACGAGGAAACGCGCGACAAAGCCCGCCGCCGGCTGAAGAAGAAGCTCGCCGGCGATCTCGACATGATCGTCCTGATGGCTCTGCGCAAGGAGCCTCTTCGCCGCTACGCTTCCGTCGAACAGTTTTCCGAGGATATCCGCCGGTATCTGGAAGGCCGGCCGGTCATCGCCCGCAGCGATACCTTCGGCTACCGGTCCGCCCGATTCCTTCGCCGCAACGCCGTGGCTGTCGCGGCAGCCGGCTTGGCCATCTTGACGCTTTCCGGCGCGGCTATTTTCGAACTGCGGTCGGCTGCGAGCGCCGCACAAAAAGACGCCCTCGCCGAAGAGCGCCTGAAGGTCGTCGAAGCCGAATCCCTCCGCCAGCAGGGCGAACTGATGGATGCGTATTTCCGGCTGGCCGAATCGCAAACCCCAGCCGCCGCGCTCGAAACATACCGGACGGCGCTGGCTTCGGCCCAAGCCTTCGAGCGAAATCACTCCAGCCTGCGGGTAGCGTCGCAGTTCGTGGCGCGCGCCGCGATCCGGGTCGGCGGCCTCGCCTCCGAGGATGCGCTGGATCTGTTCTCCCAGGCTCGTTCCCGATTGGAGGCTCTCGCCGAAACCGCTACTCCGGATTACTTCGTCGCTTTAGAAGGATTAGGCCGCGCGCAGCTCCGGCGCCGCGACCTGCTGGGAGCCCTGGCGAGCTTCAGCCGCGCGCTCCAGATCGCAGAAAGCCAATCTCCGTCGGATAGGAGCAAGCTCGACCTCGCCTCCGCCAACTTCTGGGTCGGAACCGTCCTGGCGAAAAATGGCGAGAACGAAGCCGCCGCCGCGAAGCTCCGAAAAGCGTTCGAAATGTATCGCGACCTGGCGGGCACGCAGGTCACTAGTGTGGAAGATTCCCCGGCGGGTTATCGCAAAGCGCTGGAGGATCTGGCCCCGCAGGCTCCTCCCGATCTTCGCCAGGCGATCGAGACCCAATTGCGCGAGTCCACTCCCGATTGACCGCGCGAGTTCCTACTTCGTCGGCGCCGCGTCGTTGGACGATCCTGCAAACAGCCGCCGCCCATCCGTAAACGTCACGCTCGATACATTGGCCGTAGCCGAGCCGTTGCGCGCCTGCCAGCCGTCGACAAGCAGCACGGTGCCCGCGGGAAGATCGGTCTTCTTCCATCCGCGCCGGATCAACGCGTTCGCGGACCCGGTCTCCAGCGCCCAGTTCACCACCTTGCCGTCGGTCTCGACGTCCAAATAGATCCAGGAATGCGGATTGGAAAACTTCATCTCCGTGACCTTGCCGGTACAGTTTGACCGGTTTGTTCACGTCGAACTCCGCCGTGAAGGAGTGGTGCGCCAACACCGACCCCGCCATCAGCATAATCAGCCGCACTCACGTTTCTGATTCTCATCCTGCTAATTCCCCTTCTTCTGCTTGCGCCCGATATTCGTCTCTCACGTCTTTGAGATGCTGCAGATCTCCGTTGTCCTCATGACAGGCGACCTCCAGCAGCTCGTCGTTTGCCCGGTTCAGCGGAATCTCGATGGTCCACGGCTTGGTGTAAGCGATCGGATCCGTCACCGTGGCCCGATACGTGATCTTCCCGTCAGCGGTGGGAATGAATCGCTCGACCACGTGTTCCGCGTAGCTCACCACATCTCCCACTTCGTTCAACCAGGTCTTGCCGTTCATATTGGTCGTATCCACCACCAGGGTGTCGCCTTCCCAGTGCCCCACGGAATCGCCTTGCCATAACCGGATGTTGTCCGGAATGTGCGCGCGTCCGTCCAGAGGAATAATGCGCCACGACATCCGCTCGAACAGCATCACCACATATCCCGGCGGCTGAAGGATCTGCATCGGAGAAGGCACGTATATCGACCTCGGAACGCCGGCCACAAAACAGTGTGCGGTTGGATCGTCGTATCCGCGATAAGGCTCCTCCCGATTAATTCGCTCCGCCCTGGCCCAGGGCTGATAGGGAAGCATCCGATCCGGTGGATCGATAATCACGCCCGCGGGTGCTGGGCGTGAGGCGCAATTCCGACCGGCGCTGTTCGAGCCCGTAGTTCGCGCCGCCGGCATTCGACTGGTAGTAACCCGTCAGGTCCGGTTTGCCGTCCCCGGCGCCAGCCGTATCGGAGATGTCCGCCGAAGATTCGTTCCCGTCTTCACCTCCGGGAGGGTCCCGCTCGGCGGCATCACCGCCGGTTTTCCCAGTGGCGACGCAGGCGCTCCCGGATTCGGATACCACGTGCGCGGATCGCGTTCGAACAAGCCGTTAGCTTCCTCGGCTTCCGCCTGGCACTGGTATTCGAGAAGCCGCTGCATGTTCTTCTGCCGCGCCAGCGGCATGCTGATCTTCCACGATTTCGTGAATACCTTGGGGTCCTGGATCGTGGCTTCGTACTGGATGGTATCGGCGTCGAGCATGGTATATCGCTCGGTCACGTTCATCGCATCGCTGTGAAAATCGCCGGCCATGTCGAACCACGTCTTATCGTTCTGGCCCTTGACCTCCACCACCAGCGTGTCGCCTTCCCAGCGGCCGCGCGAATCCCCCATCCACGAGTCGATTCCTTCGTGGGGCGCTTCCTTCCCATTGGTGTAGATCAGCCGGTAAACCTGAGACCACTCGAATGCGATCGCCACGTGCTCGGGAGTCTGGAAGATCTGGAACGGATACTCCATGTACATGATCCGCGGGACGCCCGGGAAGTAGCATTTGCCCACCGGATCGGCCGTCTGCCGGTTGGTGAAATTCTGCTGCTTCTTCGCGGCTGCCGAGGGTTGATACGGAATCTCGCCGCCCGCGACGATTCCCTTCAGATCGGCTGCCACTTTGCCGCGGACCTGCCAGATTCCTTGTAAATTGGGCTTGCCGTCGGCCGCCCGCGGGGGCTGAACTTGCTGTGCGGACAGGACCACAGCCGAGAATGCGAATAGCGCCTTTTGGGACCAGGAGAACATGTGGAATCGCCTCAGTTTGCGCGCCAGTTCCAACAGGGAAGCGCTTAGATCAAGCACTTACGATAATACACGACCGTCCCAGCCTGTTGTTACCCTGGAGTGGCCTTGCCATCCCCGCTGCGTGTCGCGCTCTTCACTGATTCCTTTGAGGAAGCGAACGGGGTTGCTACTTTCTGTCAGCAGTTCGCGGCTTATGCTCTGCATCGGAATTTACCCTTTTTATGCGTCCGCAGCAGCGTCCGCACGCAGGCGACCCAGGACCAATCCGTAACGACACTGGAGCTCAAAAGAAGTCTGGCCGCGTTTCCCATAGACTACGAATTTCGCTGCGACCCTTTGCTGAGCCGTTACAAGGGCTGGATCGTCGCTCAGCTCCGGCTGTTCCAGCCCGACCTGGTGCACATTACCGGGCCAGGGGATTTCGGAATCTTGGGATTTTGGGCCGCTCACTCCCTGGGGATTCCGCTGGCCGCATCCTGGCACACAAATTTGCACGAGTATGCGGGACGCCGCCTGGATAAACTCTGCTCACGCCTGCCGGCTTCCTGGCGGAAGCGCATCGCGCGCGTGGGAGAAGATCTCAGTCTGGATGCGCTCATGCGCTTTTACCGGTTGCCTCGCTTCGTCCTGGCTCCCGATGAATCCATGCTTCAACTCCTCAGGGACCGCACGCACAAACCCGCCTATTTCCTGCCGCACGGAGTCGATACGAATTTCTATTCGCCCGCGCGCCGCCGCCGGACGGACCAGTCGTTTCGCATCGGGTACGTTGGCCGCCTCACTCCGGAAAAGAGCGTGCGATTATTCGCTGAATTGGAGCAACGGCTGCTCGCCGCGGGTCAGCGGAATTTTCGGCTGGTTCTGATCGGAGAAGGAAACGAGAGGGGATGGCTCGCGAGCCACCTTCAGTCCGTCGAACTACCTGGCATTCTCCGCGGTGAAGCGCTCGCGGAAGCCTTCGCGAACATGGACGTGTTTGTGTTTCCTTCCCGCACCGACACGTTCGGCCTGGTGCTGCTGGAAGCCATGGCGTCCGGAGTTCCGGTGGTGGTGAGACCCGAGGCCGCGGTCCGCGTAGAGGTGCAACATGGCGTTACCGGATTTGTCGCGCCGGATATCGATGGCTTCACGGAGAGCGTTCTTCGCCTCATCCGGAATGAGGCGTTACGTCAGGACATGAGCTGCGCCGCGCGCCGATTCGCCTGTTCGAAGACTTGGTCCGAGGTGTTCCGGCAGGTATATTGCACCTTTGAGCTCGGCTTGAAAGAATCCGGCCTGCGCCCCCCTGGCTAAGCTTTTCATTGTTTTCAACACCTTCGTGGGTTCGTTTTTTCTCCGGACTAGTACTTAAGGCCCCGAAGGTTGACGAACACTGTCATGGTTCTGTTAAACTTGACCGAGATATTGATATGGGCGTCCTTAAAGACCGCCGACTATCATGGGCAGCTTCGGCTGCCGCACTGACAGCGGTGGCCATTGCGCTCACCGGCTGCGCGGCGACCACGCCGGCCAGCCAGGCTCAGCGGTATAAGCAGTTCTTCTTGCCACCGCAGCAGGCCAAGCCCCCGGAACCGGTGCAGGAAGCATTCGCCGATCCGCCCCGCCTGAACCTGTACGCGAATGACTCCCCGTCCCTCCCCCCCGCCAAAGCTTCCCAGATCCCCCGCCCCACCGATGCCGAATTCCTCATCCAGCGCGCCGATAACCGGTTTGCGGCCGGGAAACGAGCCCTCCAGCAGGGCCAGCCGGAGCAAGCCCGCCAGGAATTCGATCGTGCGGTGGAGCTGTTGTTCAATGCGCCCGAAAATCTGACCGGCCGGCCGGCCCTGGAACGCCGCCTGGAAGAGCTGGTGGATGCGATTTACCGGATCGATCAGGACCAGCTCGGATCCAGCGCGCCCCAGGAGCAGGAGTCTTACGATAAGCCGCCGCTCGACGATGTCCTGGAGATGACCTTTCCCATCGATCCCAGCCTGCGCGGGAAGGTTCGCGAGCAGGTCCGCATGACCGCCTCCCAGCTTCCCCTGGAAGAGCGCGACGCGGTCATCAGCTTCATTAACTTCTTTTCAAGTACCAAGGGCCGCCGCATCCTGCTCGGCGGAATGCAGCGGTCGGGCCGCTACAAGGCCATGATCGAGCGGGTTTTCGCCGAAGAAGGGCTTCCCGAAGAGCTCATCTTCCTGGCCCAGGCCGAATCCGGTTTTCTGCCGCGCGCGGTATCTAATAAGTTATGCGTCGGCATCTGGCAGTTCGCGAGGTTCCGCGGTAACGAGTATGGCCTGAAGCAGACGCCGGCCACCGATGACCGGATGGATCCGGAGAAGGCCACCCGCGCGGCTGCCCGCCACCTGCACGACCTCTATGAGCATTTCGGCGACTGGTATCTGGCGATGGCGGCGTACAATTGCGGGCCCGGCTGCGTCGATAGCGCGGTCATGCGGACCGGCTATGCCGATTTCTGGGAGCTGCGCCGCAGAAACGCGCTTCCCCTTCAGACCGCCAACTACGTTCCGGCGATTCTGGCCATGGTCATCATGTCCAAGAATGCCGAGGAGTACGGATTACATGACGTCGATTTCGAACCGGCCGTCTCCTATGACAGCCTGGAATTGCAGACGCCGACGCATATCGGCTTGATCGCAGCCGCGCTGGACCGGTCCGTCAGCGAACTGAAGGAGCTGAATCCTTCGCTGATCCGGTCCGTCACTCCCGCAGGCTTCACGCTGCACGTCCCGAAGGGTCAACTGCCCCAGTTGGAAGCCGCCCTCAACGTGATTCCGGCCGACCGGCGGGATTCCTGGCGCGTGCACCGGGTGGAACCGGGCGATACCTTCGCGGATGTCGCCAGGCGTTACGGGACCAGCGCTGAGGTTTTGCGATCCGCCAACCACGACCAGCTTCCCGAGGCGGGGATGTTCGCGGCGGTTCCGGTGGCCTATCCGGGCGACCGTCCCTCCCCGGTTAAGAAAACCGTCAAGGCGACGGCCAAAGGCAGGTCGAAAGCGGCCTCCGGGAAATCCGCCTCCGCCACGTCCAAGAAGGTTCCCGCGAAGAAGACCGCCGGCGCTCGAACTACTGGAAAACGTACCTCCGGGGCTTAGGGCGCGCACCCGTGCGATTCGGACATTTTCCCTTGCCTTCTGAATAAAACGCGATATTCTAATTCTTGTCACGCTTTGCCCACGCTGTTGAATAACGAGGTTGTACACGCCGCGCGATGCGCTCAAAACAGGAGGCAGTCTGAATGTTAGAGTACCGGTTCTCGATGGAAGACGAAGACGACGATTTCGAACAGGAGTCCAACATCAATATGGACGACGATATCGGCGACTACGACGAGGACGATGACGAAGAAACCATCGTAGTGACCGAGACCGTTGTTTCGACCGCCTTTCCGACTTCCATGCCGGTGATCGACATTCCGGCTTCCGAGCCGCCGCCGGTCAAGAAGCCCGCCACGAAAGCGGCCGCTCCCAAGAAAGCCGCTCCGGCCAAGAAAGCAGCTCCGGCCAAGAAGGCAGCTCCGGCAAAGAAAGCCCCCGCCAAGAAAGCCGCAGCGAAAAAGGCCGCTCCCAAAAAGGCAGCGAAAAAGGCCGCTCCGAAAAAGGCTGCGAAAAAGGCCGCTCCCCCCAAAGCCGCCAAGAAAGCCGCCGCGAAGAAAGCCGCGCCTCCCAAGAAAGCCGGCAAGAAGGCCAAGAAGGCCGAAAAGAAGGCTAAGAAGGCCGCGAAGAAGGCCAAAAAAGCCGCCAAGAAAAAGAAGTAGGACTTACTTCTCCACGACCCCCTTGCAACGCTCGTAGAGTTGCAAGAGGACGTCTACCTGCTCCTCCGGACCTTTCGGTGTCTTCCCGCCGAACCCGGCCCCGCTCGCCGTTTTACCGACGCCGGTGGTGGTGGCGATAAACTTCATCAGCTCCAGAGCGACTTCTTCCTTGCTGGAGCTTTCCTTGCTCGAATCAGGACGAGGTGTTTCCTTTTCATCAGGCATATAATCTTTAAGGTACTCCAGTTGGCCCTCCTCCCACCAAATCCCTGAGATGCCGGTCACAGCTCGCCGCCTCATCCGCAAGATGCGCGGGGGAGCGCAGGCCCACCTGATGGAAGCTTCCGACGGCCATTGCTATGTCGTCAAATTCCACAACAACCCGCAGCACCGGCGGATTCTGATCAATGAATGGATCGCCTCGGCATTCCTGCACTACCTGGGTATCGCCGCCCCCGAGGTTGCCATGGTGCAGGTCACCGAAGCGTTCCTGGCCAGCGATCCCGACACCTACATCCAGCTGGGACGCGAGCGCCTCGCCGTTACGCCCGGCTGGCATTTCGGCTCGCGCTTCCCCGGCGATCCGGCGCGCACGGTGGTCTACGACTTCCTGCCCGATACGCTGCTCGACAAAGTCGAAAATCTTACCGATTTCCGGGGCGTGCTGGCATTCGACAAGTGGATGGGCAATGCGGACTCCCGCCAGGCGATCTTTTTTCGCGCGCGGGTACTGGAACCGCTAGCCTCGGGCCACCTGGAGGCAGCCCAGCGTTTGGGTTTCGTGGCTCAGATGGTAGACAATGGATATGTATTCGAGGGACCCCATTGGCGTTTGGGGGAGTCGGCGATTCAAGGCTTGTATTTTCGCCCGCTCGTCTACCGGACCGTACGGGGCCTCGCCGAATTCGAGCCTTGGCTCGGCCGCATCCGGAGTTTCCCGGAAGAAGTGGTGGATCAGGCGGTCAAACGTATTCCTCCGGCCTGGCTGGAGGGCGACGAGGACGAGCTGGAGCGACTGCTGGAACGCTTGATGAGGCGACGCGCACGGGTGCCCGACTTGATCGAACAATGCTGTTCGGGACTGTCCAATCCCTTCCCGAACTGGCGCCCGTGAGGTTGGTCTAAAGAAAACGCGTTGGACACGAAACGAACATGCCAGTGATTGCGACACCGACCCGGGCTGCCGAATTCCGGGAGACCCTTGCCCAGCGCGTATGGGTGGCGGACGGCGCCATGGCCACCATGCTGTACTCCAAAGGCGCCTTTATCAACCGCTGCGTCGACGAGCTGAATCTTTCGCTCCCCGCCCTGGTGCGCGACGTTCACCAGGAGTATGTCCGCGCGGGAGCCGAACTGATCGAGACCAACACGTTCGGTGCAAACCGCAAGCGCCTCGCGCCTTTCGGGTTCGCCGACAAGGTCCGGGCTATCAATCGGGCCGGTGTGAGAATCGCGCGCGAGGCCGCCGGCCTGGCTCGCGAGGAAAGCGCTCAGGCCTTTGTGGGAGCCGCGATCGGACCGCTGGGAGTTCGCCTGGAGCCGCTCGGCTCCACCACGATCGAGGAAGCCCGGTCTATTTTCCGGGAGCAGATCGAAGCTCTGGTCGAAGCGGGCGTCGACTGCCTGATGCTCGAGACATTTCGGGACTTGAACGAGATTCGCGCCGCCGTGGAAGCCGCGCGCGAAGCAGCCGGGCCCGAGATGGTCGTGATGGCGCACCTGAGTGTCGAAGACGACGGGCTGCTTCAGGACGGAACGTCCATTGAAGATTTCACGCGCGCGCTGGACGCCATGCCGGTGGACGTGATCGGACTGAACTGCTGCTCCGGCCCCAGCGTCATTCTGGAGACGCTGGAACGAATGAGCGCCTACACCAGTAAGCCGCTCAGTGCTCTTCCCAATGCCGGACTCGGCAAGAATCAATTTTCGCCGGAGTACATGGCTTCCTCCGCCAGGCGCTTTGTGGAGGCCGGCGCCAGTATTGTGGGCGGCTGCTGCCGAACTACGCCGGAGCATATCACAAAGATGCGCGACGAAATCCGCGATGCCGTGGGAGGCGCCGGTCGGGTGCACCGCACACCGGTCATCGTCGAGATTGAGTCCCGGCCCACGCCGATGGAGAAAATCCCCGTTTCCTCCAAGAGCGATCTGGGGTCCAAGCTGGCAACCGATGCGTTCGTCTCCTTGGTCGAAATCCTTCCGCCGCGCGGTCTGGACGCTTCCCAGGAAACCGGCACCGCCAAACTCTACAAAGAAGCCGGCTTCGATTGTATTGTTATTTCCGACAGGCCTCTCTCCGGTCCCCGTCTGAGCGCACAGGTCGCCTGCCAGCTCATTCAGCAGGAAGCCGGCATCGAAGCAGCGCTTCACATTCACGGACGCGATCGCGATTTCCTGCGCATTCAAAACAAGCTTCTGAGCGCGTACAAAGCCGGCATTCGTAATCTGATCTGCGCGGCCGGCGACGGCGTTGCCGCTGTGGCCGACTGTCTTAATCGGGGGATGGATCTGGGCGGCAATCCCATGGGATCGCAAACCGGCTTGCTGCTGGGAGTGGAAGTGAATCCCGGCGCAGACGATATCGGCGATGAGTTGCGCCGCCTCGAATCCCGAGTGAAAGCAGGCGCCGAATTCGCAGTCACCCAACCTGTATTCGATCTCGATTCGCTGGAGGCCTTCCTGAAATTTGGAATCCCCGTGATCGCCGGGATCCGGCCGCTCACCAGCTTCCGCAATGCCGAATACATGGTGAATGAGCTGCGCGTTCCCGTACCCGAGCCTTACATGGAGCGCATGCGCCGCCCCGATAACGCCGACGCCGCGCGCGCCGAGGGCGTGGCCATCGCGAAGGAAATGGTCCAGCGCGTACGTCCGCTGGTGGCCGGCGTCCTGTTAAGCGCGCCGTTCGGGCGGTACCAGACGGCCATCGACGTGGCCCATGCAATAAACCAGGCAATTGAGCGATAACAGTACACTTGAGATTCAAACGTGCCCACCGACCTGATCGAGATTGACGCGGAGCGACCTTCCGAACGCGCCATCGAGCGCGCGGCCGCCGCGGTCCGCCGGGGCCAGGTGGTCGCCATTCCCACCGATGCGCTGTATACGCTGGTGTGCGATCCGCTCAACCTGCACGCGGTGGGACGAATCTTCTCCGCCAAGGGCCGCGAGCAGGACCGCGCCCTGCCCATGCTGGTCAGCGACGTGGTGATGGCCGAAGAGCTGACCAAGGAGGTTTCGGCGAGGTTTTATCTTCTCGCCCGCCACTTCTGGCCCGGCGAGCTGACCATCATCGTTCACGCCTCCTCGCAAGTCCCTCTGAAGGTCACGGGGAACACCGGCCGCCTGGCGATGCGCCAGTCCAAATCGAAAGTCGCGAACGCGCTGCTCGAGCGCCTGGCACAGCCCCTGATCGCCACCAGCGCGAACCTCTCCGGACAGCCGACCTGTACCAGCGGAATCGAAGTGTTCGGCGCCATGGACGGACGGGTCGACCTGGTGCTCGACGCCGGCCCGGCCACCGGCCTGGGAGCCACCACCGTCGACATCACCGAGCCGTATTGGCGCGTGATCAAACAGGGCGTGATTCCCGAGAGCTCCATCGCGGAGGTCCTGAAGGGTTCTTAAATGCGGACGGGCTCCTAAGATGGCGACGAAGACTACCGCTGCGCCCGAGTCCGGCGCCGCCAGTGAGGATCAGCTCACGCCGTTGTTCCATGTGGTGCTGCTCGATGACGACGAGCACACCTACGACTACGTCATCGAGATGCTGATAAAGATTTTCTGTCACTCGCCCGAAACCGCCTTCCGGCACGCCGTGGAAGTGGATACGGACGGACGCACCGTGGTCCTTACCTGCGAACTGGAGCAGGCCGAGTTCGGCCGCGACCAGATCCACGCCTACGGCGCCGATCCGCGGATGCCCAACTCCAAAGGCTCGATGAGCGCGGTGATCGAGCCGGCGGGCCACGCCGCCTAATCGAGCCTCCCCGCATTGACAATATATTCATAAGGGTATACACTTCATTCGATTCAGGCTGTAAGGGGTTTCGAAACCAAAATCGACTTGTCCGGGGGTAATCCGATGCGCTCTCTGTCGACCGCCGTTGTTTTCTTCTTCCTCACTCTGACGTTGTTTGCCCAGACCGACCGTGGCACCATAACCGGCACCACTATTGATCCGGCGGGCGCGGTAGTCGCCAATGCGGCGATTGAAGCCCGCAACACAGAAACCGGAGCCGTCTACCAGGTGGCCAGCTCGGCGACCGGCAACTACACCATTCCCAACCTGCCCACGGGCACGTATCAGATTTCGGTCACCGTCCCGGGATTTAAGAAGTTCGTCCGCACCGGGCTGCTCATTCAGGCGGCGCAAACCATTCGCGTCGATATCGCGATGGAAGTGGGCAGCGCATCCGAGTCGGTCACCGTGACCGAGGCGGCGCCTTTGCTCAAGACCGAAAGCGGCGAGTTGAGTAACACGGTCGCCGTCAAGACCATGGACTCACTGCCACTTCTGTCGGTCGGCTCGAACTCTTCCGGTATTCGGAACCCGTTCAACCTGGTCGCGCTGCTGCCGGGGGCGTTTTACCAGCCGAGTCCTTCATTCACCGGACCCACCGTACGCATCAACGGCGGAGTCTCCGGATCGGAGAAGGTTTTGGTCGACGGCATGGACGGGACCAACATTCTGGGCCAGGGCGCCAACCAGCAGAACCAGCCCGGTATGGATTCCATTCAGGATTGGACGGTTCAGACCAGCAATTACTCCGCGGAATTCGGCCAGGCCGGCAGCGCGGTTATGAACGTCACCATGAAGTCGGGCACCAACCAGTATCACGGCAGCCTGTATGAATACTTCCAAAACGACTTCATGAATGCCGGTCAGCCGTTCACCGTTCAAAAAGGAAGCCCGAATGAGCACAACAACCCGACCATACGGCGCAATGACTATGGCTTGACCTTGGGAGGTCCGGTGGACATTCCCAAGGTGTACAACGGCCGCGACAAGACCTTTTTCTTTTTTAGCTGGGAGCAATTCCTGCAGAACCAGAACTTCTTGCCGGGCACGTTCACCGTCCCCACGGCGGCGTATCGCAACGGCGACTTCAGCGCCGCGATTACAGCGGCAGGCAATAAGAACCTGGGAACCGATCCTGCCGGCCGCGCCATCATTGCCAACACCATTTACGATCCACGCACGCAGCGTGTCGTGAATGGCCAGGTCATCGCCGATCCATTCCCGGGCAACATCATCCCGCAGGCCCGGTTCGATCCCGTCGCCCTAAAAATCCAGAACCTGATTCCCGCGCCCCTGTGCATCGCGGGACCGCCTTGCAGTACCGGCGGCATGGTTCAGAACTTTCAGAATTCGGAACTGGTGAAACGGGACACCGAGGCTCCTTCGCTCAAGCTGGACCATTCGTTCGGACCTAAGGACAAGTTGTCCTTCTTCTGGAGCCGAACCATGACCTACACGGCGACAGGTTACGGCGAAGATGGAGCGCCTCAGCCCATCTCCGGCACCTTCGGCGGCGGAATCTATTCGCACCGGGAGCGCCTGAACTATGACCACACTATCTCGCCCACCCTTCTGCTGCATTTGGGAGCGGGCTATGATTACGACTATTTAGGGCGGCCGTCGGTAACGCCGAATTACGACCCCTGCGGCGGTTTAGGACTGTGCAGTCAGGCGTTCCAGAGCCCGGCCACGTTTCCCCTCCTAACCGGTCTCAACGATACCGTCGCCGGCGGAACCAGCATCGGCGGGCCTCCCGGGCGCGCGGATAACGCCTACAGCATCGTCGACACCATCGCGAGCTTGACCTGGGTCAAAGGGAACCATACTTTCAAGTTCGGCGGAAACGGGGAGTTCATGGGGAGCTATACGAACACCGTCAGCAACCTTTCGGGCACCTACGGCTTCAGCCCCGGGCAGACTGCGATGCCTTACGCGGTAACCACATCGACCGGCGTCAGTACCGCCTCGTTCGGCCCAAACCACATTGGCCTCCCTTATGCCAGTTTCCTGTTGGGTGCGGTGGATAACGCCGAAGTCGATCCCCCCTCCAGGGTTCGCTTTGGAAAACAGCAGTGGGGATTCTATGCGCAGGACAGTTGGAAGGTGACGCGCAAGCTCACGCTCGACCTGGGCTTGCGGTATGACTACTCGACCTGGTACCAGGAACAGTACGGCCGTTCTCCGAATTTCGCGCCGAACCTGGCGAACCCCGCCGCCGGAGGCCATCCCGGCGCGGTCACTTACCAGTCAACCTGCGGCTGTAACTTCGCGAACAACTATCCCTGGGGATTCGGACCGCGCATCGGTTTTGCGTACCAGGTCCTGCCCAAAACCGTGCTCCGCGGCGGCTTCGGCGTCGAATACACGAGCACGGGCGTCGCCCAGGTTTTTGGCGCGGCCAGCGGAAATGCCTCGGCCAGCAATCGTTTCCCCGCATCCAATCCCGGCGCGGCGCTCATGACCTTGGGTCAGGGTGTGACGGTCAACGGCTCTCCGTTAACGGCAGCGCAGGTCGCATGGCCTAACTATAGCTCCGGATTCTACCCGATCGGCGGAGTGGTCCCCGGCCCCGCCCCCCAGTATTACGATCAGAACGCGGGAAGACCGGCCCGCCAGTATCAATACAGCTTGAGTGTGCAGCGCGAACTCGCCCGGGATATCGTGGTGCAGGCTTCCTACATCGGCAACCGCGGGATCTGGTGGCCGACTTACTTGGGGTCGCCGCTGAACAACTACAACTACCTCAGCAGCGATATCTTGAGTCAAAACGGGCTCAACCTGAACAATCCGGGCGATCTCGCGATCCTGTTATCGCCGCTGAATCAGCCGGGCGCCAAACAATTCCAGAATCGGGTTCCCTTCGCCGGCTTCCCGCTGACGAGCACCGTGGCCCAATCCTTGCGGCCGTTCCCGCAATTCACCACCATGAGTCTGGTAAATGCGCCCTTGGGCGATACCTGGTATAACTCGCTGCAGTTGACCGCCAATAAGCGGTTTTCGCGAGGATTGCAAGTCGATTTCGGCTTTACCTGGTCCAAGTCGATGGACACCTTCCAGGGAACTCCCGATGTACAGAACCGCGGCTTGGCGAAAGGACTCTCGAATCTCGACCAGCCTCTGGTGACCCGCCTCGGCGTTACTTACACGGTGCCCAAGTTCGGACCCAAAGCCGTGTCGTATGTCACCCGCGACTGGATGTTCAACGGATTCATCTATTACGCGAGTGGGACGCCGCTTGCCGCGCCCACGGCGAACACTACGGGGTATGCCACCGGTCTATCGCAGGCTACCATCGCCGCTGTCACGTTCCAGTCGGCCACACCGCAGGTCCGGACAGGCCAGCCTCTCTACCTGAAGGATCTCAACTGCCACTGCTTCGACCCGAACAACACCTTCGTGCTGAATCCGGCGGCGTGGACCAATCCCGCCCCTGGCCAGTTCGGCAACCAAACCTACTATGGCGATTTCCGGGGTGAGCGGCGGCCCGTCGAGAACTTCGCTTTTGGGCGTCAATTCCGCATCCGCGAACGGATGGCCCTGAACATCCGCGCGGAGTTTACCAATATATTCAACCGCGCCTACTTGAACAATCCAGCTATCGGCGGGATCGGCGTGAGTCCGCAGACCGCGCCGGTTTGCAAGCTGCCGACGGGCGGGAACGGCTCCTGCTCCCAGCCTGGCCTGCAAATCGTCTCCGGTTTCGGATCGATCAACACCGCCACCACGGCTTACCCGCCGCGGACGGGCCAGCTGGTTGCGCAATTCACGTTCTGAGTCGAATCGCCGTTTAGCGCGTTATTGCGGCTTCGCCGCCGACCAGTATCCCGGGCGTGTGGTTACTTTGAGGCCGGGCTTGAGAACTCGAACTTCGATCTCATGGTACCCGGCTTCGTTCGGGTTGTTCGGCAGGTAAGTCAACAGGTACTGGCTGTGAATCTCATCGCCGATATCGGCGATCGCTTTCTGCAGCCCTTTCTGCGTCATATAGGAGAATTCACGTCCGCCCGTGTACTTGGTGTACACTTCCTGCGGATTGGAGATGAAGATCGCCTTGACCGCGGTGAAGATCTCCTTGATGGCGGGCGAATAATCTCCCATATTCTGCTGCCTGTCGGTGGTCGGCGTTCCGATGTAGCCTCCCGGAAGAGCGCGGGCCTCGGGAGGAATCGCGCTCGGCCGCGGCGGCTCGTGCTGCGACGTGAGCGAGGTGAGCAAGTGCGAAACCTCCACGGCGTACACCGTGATGTCCTTGAACTCGGCTTCGGTTAGAACGTCGCGGACCCCCATCGAACTGCCGTTGTCGCGCGTCTCACTAATGAGGAGCAGAATCCGGCGATGCGTCCTGTCACGGGTTCTGAGCATATTGACGCCCTTCATGGCGGCGTCATTCACGTGGTTGGGCGTGCTGCCGATTTTGATGGCCTTGAAAGCGTTTGAAATCTTGTCCGGATCGGCAGTGAAGTCGGTCATGGTCTGCACGCGGTGATCGAACGAGAGAACCGCCAGCTCCCCGTTCTCGCCCAGCACCAGGCCGCTAAACAGGTTCCCGATTTTGCGGATGTCCGGCAGCAGCTTCTCCATGTTCGCGCTGGACTGGACCGCCACCACCATGGAGATGGGATGCGTCGTGGCGTCTTCCGTAATCTTTTGCAGTTTGCCGTTATCGTACAGTTCGAAATCGAGCGGGTTCAGCCCGTTGACGATATTTCCCTGCGCATCGTGAACGATCACCGGCGCCATCACGAATTGGAAATTTTCGACGATATCGGCCTTGGGCTCTTCCTGCGGATCCGCCGGTTTGGGCGGCTCCTGGGCCATCAGCACTCCCGCGGCCAGCATACCCGCAATTACGTTCCGGATGCTCATATAGTTTTGGATGCCTCCCCTGAGTTATCCGTTGCCCTCTTGTGTTCGGTGCGGCCGTGTAACAAATCGACCGCGTGGGGGATCAAGTCCGCTACTGCTACTAACGAATCTACCGCACCTTTGGGCGATCCAGGTAAGTTTACAATGAGTCCGTTGCCCCGCGCCGCGGCGCCGCCCCGCGAGAGTGAGGCAAAGCGCGCAGTCTTGCGTCCCTCTGCCCGCATCAATTCGCCAAATCCCGGAATATCCCGGTCGGCGACCGCTTTCGTGGCCTCGGGGGTTACATCGCGCGGCCCCAAGCCTGTACCGCCTGTAGTTAGAACGACATCGGCGTGTTCCTGATCGATGAACCGGCTCATGGCGGCGGCGATTTCTTCCTGCTCATCTCTAAGCACTTCCCGGGCCACAATCGACCAGCCCAAGGACTGTACCATTTCCGCCACAGCCGGCCCGGAGCGATCCTCACGGGTTCCGGCGACCGCGGAATCGCTGATGGTCAGGATCGCAACGTTAATCACCGTCGATAGTCTCCCGACTTGCCGCCGGTTTTCTCCACCAGGTACAGCTCGCGAATCTCGATGCCCTTATCGAGCGCTTTAGTCATGTCGTAGACCGTCAGCGCGGCAACGGCAGCAGCGGTCAGCGCCTCCATTTCGACCCCCGTGGGACCGGTAGTGGTCACCTTCGACGTAATGCGGACGCCGCCAGGTTTGAGATCCGCGACTACTTCGACGTGCGAAAGGAGCAAAGGATGGCACATCGGGATGAGGTCGGAAGTCCGCTTGGCCGCGGCAATTCCGGCGATGCGCGCCACCTCCAGAGGATCGCCCTTGGGGTTCTTCGGCAGCTTCTTGAGCACAGCGGGCCGGATCTTCACGAATGCCTGCGCCGTCGCGGTGCGCTTGCTGTCCTTCTTGGCGGACACGTCCACCATGCTCGCGCGGCCTTTTTTGTCGTAGTGAGAGAGTTTCTTCATTTAAGTTAGAGTACGCGAATCATATCTCCGGCCGCCCAGGATTCGCGATCGGGTTCCGTTACCAGGAACGCGTTGGCGCGGGCCAGCGAGTTTACATCGCCCGATCCCTGCCAAGGCTCGGGTGTTACGGTCGATCCGTCCGCCGATACCTGCGCGGGCAGAAAGCGCGTCAGCCCCGGCTTGTGCCGGACGTCTTTCGATAGACGCGCTTGTAGCAGAGGAAGCGGAGCTTCCGTCGCGCCAGTAAGAAGTTCCACGGCGGCTCGCGCGAACACTTCGAACGTCACCATGGTCGATGCGGGATTCCCCGGAAGTCCGAAGAAGAATTTCTCCGTCTACGCCGGATTCCAAATACCAACGGCTGTCCGGGCTGCACCAGCACGCGGTCGAAGAAGAATTTCGCGCCCAGATCGGCCAGCACTCGTTCGACGATATCGTACTTGCCGGCGGAGACGCCGCCCGAGAGCAAGAGCAGATCGTGCTCCAAGCCTTGTTCGATCAACCCGCGCGTCGATTCGTAGTTGTCGCGCGCGATCGGCAGAATCCGTGGATCGCCACCGGCCCTGGCCACCTGCACGGCCATGGACCAGGCGTTCGAATTGCGGATCTGGAAGGGCTCGGGCGAGCGGCCGACTTCGACGATCTCGTCTCCGGTCGGCAAAATTGCGACCCGTGGCCGGCGATAGACCGACGGCGCACTCGCGACCGACCATCGCCAGCAGCGCGATTTCGGCGAAGCCCAGCCTCCGCCCGGGCGAGAGGACCACGCTGCCCTGCCTGGCTTCGATGCCTTGTGCGTTGAAATTCTCGCCGGATTTGAGTGAGCGGTCTATCTTGACGCGATCGCCCGAGCGCTCGGTGTGCTCGACCATCACCACGGCGTCGGCGCCTTCGGGCAACGGCGCGCCCGTCATAATTTCAACCGCCCCTCTGGGGCCTACGGAGCCGCGAGAAACTTCGCCCGCGCGCACTTCGCCGATGACGTGCAATTCGCCGGGAACGTCCGCTGCGCGAACGGCAAATCCATCGCGAGCCGAGCGCGCGAAGGGAGGATAATCGCGATCGGCAGTGATTTCTTCGGCGAGAATTCGTCCGGCGCATTCTAAAGCGGGGACCTGCTCCGTGGGCAAACTGCCCCGCCCCGCGCGCACCTCGCGCAACACGCACGCCCGCGCCTCTTCGAAGCTGAGTGTCACGTTTTTAGCTTACTGCGATTCGCCGAATCGACGCCGCATGGCCGCTGAATTCATCCACTTCGACGATCACGCCGTGCAATTCCCCGCCATGCCGCGCGGCTTCCATGCGCACCGGCATCTGAGTAAGGAACTTTTGCAGGATGATGTCCTTGTCGACGCCGATCACCGACTGGTACGGGCCGGTCATACCCGAATCAGTCTGATATGCGGTGCCGTTGGGAAGAATCCGGGTGTCCGCTGTTGGTACATGTGTGTGCGTGCCCACCACTGCGGAAACGCGGCCATCCAGATACCAGCCCATGGCCTGCTTTTCGCTGGTCACCTCGGCATGAAAATCGACGAAGCGCACGTTCACTCCCGCGGGCAGCGCGGCAAGCAGCGCATCGGCTTTGCGAAACGGGCAATCCGTCGACGGCATGTAGACTCGCCCTTGCAGATTCAGGACAGCGCAGCTTGACCCCGTTGCGCGCCTCGACGACGACCACGCCCGATCCCGGCGTCTCGGCGGAATAATTGGCGGGGCGCAGCAGACGAGGCTGCTTGGGCAGATATTCGTAGATTTCGCGTTTATCCCAGATGTGATTGCCGCTGGTGATCACATCCACGCCGTAGCCGAAAATTTCGTCGGCAAGCTGCGGTGTGATCCCGAATCCGGCCGCTGCGTTCTCGCCATTGGCGATGGTCAGGTGGATATTTTCGGTAACTACGATTTCGGCCAGATGGCGGGCTACCATGCCCCGGCCCACCGATCCAAAAATGTCGCCGATAAATAAAAGATTAGTCAATCGATGCCGAGCACAGGCGCGATGTCTTCATCGCGTCCGTTGTGCGCGCTAAAACTAATGAAGCGCACAGGCGAGGCGTCCTCGCCGAGTCCGTTGTGCGCGTTAAAGAAAGCGGGAGGCACCACCATCGCCGTTACAACCCCCGTCATTTGACCCTAAACTTTCAGGGTGGAACCCTCCGCACCCCTTCAGGCTTCTCCATGGCAGTTGTCTGCCGGAGCTTGCTCACCGGAGCGAAATCGAGTTAGGTCCCATGACATTGACTGTTGGATCAATTTTTGGAGGCCGCTCACGAGCGCGGCAGAAACGCTCCCTAGAACAGGATAACAGGCCCGTGTGATAATCCGGGAGTGCGCCTGCTACTACTGCTGCTGGCGAGCTGCCTGTACGCGGCCGATCTCCTCGACCATCCAGCAATTCACTACAATTCCGCGCCGGTCCACGATCCTGTAGCCCGATTGGATCCCAGCAAGATCAAATCCGACTTGCGATCGGTTTTGGACGCGCTGCATGTGCCGGTTGAATCGCAAATCGCGGTTTTTTCGAAAACCAGCCTGCAAGCGCCGTTAATCGAGCCGAACAATCCGCGCACGATCTTTTTCAACGACTCGGTCGCGGTCGGGTGGATGAAGGGCGGATTCATCGAGATCGCCGCTCTGGATCCTCGGCAGGGGGTCCAATTCTATACGCTCCAGCCGCGGGCGGATGCGCCGGCACGGTTCGAGAAAGGCCGGGATTGCCTGCGATGCCATGTGGGTGAAGCGACGCTGGACATCCCAGGGTTCGTGGTCCGGAGCACCTACACGGCGGCGGACGGATCGCCGATGCTCATCTACGGCGGCAACGTCGTCGATCATCGTACGCCGATTGAAGATCGCTGGGGCGGCTGGTTCGTCACGGGATCTGTTGGGACGGTTCAACATCTGGGCAATGCGGTCATCGGACCGCAAGGCGACCCGAAGAAGATGGAACCACTTCACGGAAAGTTCGATAGCGACGTGGCGGCGTTGATGGTCTTCGATCACCAGATGCACATGGCGAATCTGATCACGCGGATCGGTTGGGACGCGCGCGCGGGCGTGGGCAAGCTGGAGGATGAGGCTCGGGAGTTTGTCGATTACCTGCTGTTCGTGGATGAGGCTCCGTTGCCGGGTAAGCTCGATGGGAAGTTTGCGGAGGTTTTCGCCAGGAACGCCATTCGGGACAGCAAGGGCAGGAGTCTGCGGGACCTGGATCTGCAGAAGAGGCTGCTGCGCTATCCGTGCAGCTACATGATCTACAGCGAGGCTTTCGATGCGCTGCCCGCGGAGGCGAAAGACGCGATTTACAAGCGGATGCTGCGGGTACTGTCGGGATCGGAAAAAGACAAGAAATATGCGCGGCTTTCGGCGGCCGACCGGCGTGCGGTGCTCGAGATCCTGCGGGAGACCAAGGTGGATTTGCCGGCGTATTTCAGGTAGGCAGGAAGACGCCGTGACGTCCGTTTGACGCCACGGCATGTATCGAGCAAAGGTTAGCGGAGATCGAAGAATGCAGCGCCCGCAACGGGAGTGCCGCCTATCACAACATCTACTTCATAGCGGCCTGCGCCCGAAAGCGAACTTGTATCCAAGTTGTACATATAGGCGCAGCCGGCGATTCGGAACTGCGAGTTGTTATCGGCCGGCTGAATCGTCAGTGGCTCATTCACTGGGCCCGTCGTTGAGCCAGATAATTTATCGATCTTAATCGTGGCCGGTGGTAGTGTGCACGTTGGTATGTTGCCGCTCGCCGGTGCGAAGGTGTTGGTGTTCACGGTGACGTTCATAGGCGCCAGGACTTGATCACCTGCCCAGCCGCTATCTATCACGAGTGTGGCGCCCGTGATTGCAAGAGTTCCCACAAGCGCCTGGGCATGGCTGTAGCTGTCATAAAAAGTGCCTCCAGGGATCTGGGATGTGTCATAGCGAAGGTCCGACTGGCCGATCATGTTCAGGCCGCTCTGATTGGTGGCTGGGCCGGCTGACGTGCAGTCGGTGAAATTTGGGGCCGCCCCGTAGTAGATGAATACGTGGCCCAAGGCAGTACCCACCGACCAGCGGAGTGCGCCAGCATGGCAGTTCCCTTCGGAGAAGGTATAGACAGCGCTTAGACTCGTAAGCTGATTAAAGGTAAGCGGAGCACTGGGAACGAAACTAAGGTACGAGAAGTCATTGGAGGTATCGGCATCGCTTCCAATTGACTGGAAGATCACCGGTCCAGAGGCGGTTGCAAGCGTGAATTTGATTGGAATGACTGACTTGCCCGTAGATTTAAAATTGCTCGTGCCGTCGGCGTTAATTGGCTGCTGCACGGCAGTCGCGAAGCCGGTTGTCTGGGGCGGATAGAGTTCCCACGTTCCGGCGGGTGACTGGGCGCTTGCGTCGATAGCGAGTACGAACATGGTTAGGGTCGTTAGGGCGTAGGACGCCCTAGTGGAATATCTCATGTGTAAAACCTCTTTTTCTTTGGGAAAAACTGCGGACTGCGGAGTGAGTCCTAACTATACACCCGGGAGTAAGGTTTGCGGCATTTTAGTTGAAAATCAGTACCAGTACCGGAGAATCCATGTTTATCGTTCGGCTGGGTCCTTTTGTTGCTTCAACCTCGCTTCGGGACATGGGATCTCGAGGCAGCGCTGGGCGGGGGTGGTAAACTTGAGGTTGAAAGGGGGGCGCAACGGATTCGACGGGATTGCATCTAGCGTAGGAAGTCGTGCCGGGTTCCGAGCTCCCGTAAAACGATCGGAAAACAACAACTGCCAATCAGCAGTTTGCATACGCTGCTTAATTAAATAAGTAGCCGTCCTGGGCTGTTAGGCTTGCATGGCAGTCTGAGGGCGTAATCATGGCAGGATAGGTCAAAGGCTTCCGCCTGGAGCCCGCAACCGAGACCAATCAGGCTAAGCCGCCTCGCTCTTGCCGGTTCCGCACGGGGCGGTCTAAAACCACCGAATCGGAAACGCACGTAGTCTTTCGCGGTAGACTTTCTCGGACGCGGGTTCAACTCCCGCCGCCTCCACCACTCCAAGTCTCTTCTTTTCTATTACTTAATATTCGGTCAGCGTTTCGCGTGCAATGTACGTGCAACGCTTGGGGCCGAGAAGAATGGAAAAGAGACGTGCTGAAACCCGAGAAACGCCACACAGCGGACTGTATAACGCAGCGCCGCAAGAAAGACCCAAGAGCTTCAGAGTACGACGACTACTCTCGCTGCACATGCTCATACCGCGCTGTCGGGATGCTGGGGAGCGAGTTCATTCGGAAGTCGCTCAAGACCTCGAACTTTGAAACCGCGATTGGCACCATCCGGCAGTGGGAAGGTAAAGGCCAGGTCGAAACGAAGGCCGCAGGCCCAGTAAGAATCAAGGATGCGGTGAAAGGCTACCTGGAGGACGCCAAGGCGCGGAATCTGGGCGAGGCGACTTTAACAAAGCTGGAGACGATTTTTGAAAAGCAGTTCCTTACGTTCTGCACGGCGAACGGCTTCCAATTCCTGACGCAGGTTGCCGACGTGAACGTGATACGCCAGTTCCGGACCACATGGAAGGATGCGCCGCTCTCACGCGGCAAAAAGCAGGGTCGCGTAATCGGATTCTTTTACTTCTGCGAACGAACAGGTTGGATTCCTAAGAACCCCGTCACCAACAGAGTGTTGGGCCGGATCAAGGTCGAACAGAAGCCTACAGACTACTTCAATCCGGCTGAATTCAACGCCATCGTTGACGCGACGTACCTTTACTGTGGGGACCGCTGGGAAAAGGACACGACGGCCGGGACGCGGCTCCGGGCGCTCACTCTCCTGATGCGATGGACCGGCCTCCGCATCCGGGACGCCTCGACGCTGGAGCGAGCGCGGCTCACCAGGACAGATCGCGACAGGGATTGCATCCTGCTGTACCAGGCGAAGACCGGTGAGCCGGTATACTGCCCGATACCTCCGCACGTCGCAGAGGCGCTCCGTAACGTGCCGGACGGCCTCCGGCCTAATCCTCGATACTTCTTCTGGTCCGGCAACGGGCATCCTAAAACGGTCGTGGCTGATTTTCAGCGTTGCTACCGGCGTCTATTCAAGCTGGCTGAAATCACCAAGCGGGCACACCCACACATGTTCCGCGATACGTTCGCCGTCGAGTGCTTGCGCTCCGGCGTGTCCCTGGAACGTGTCTCCACGTTGCTCGGCCACAAGTCGGTGAAAATCACCGAGAAGCACTACAAGCCGCACGTGAAGGCGTTGCAGTGGGAGCTTGAAGACGAAGTGCAGAAAACGTGGGCAGCCGGAAGTCGTCTTCAGATCGTTCGCCGAAGGAAGAAAACCGCGTGAGCAGCACCGCGCGCTAAAATGGCTCGGTGTTTACTCATCGATCTCTGGTTTCATTAAGCCAGTATTTCCGACTGCAAGATGGTTTTTCAGTCGCTTTTCTATTCAGGAAACACGGCATAGAGACACGTGGCGTTACGCAGACGGCGATGGACCCAGGGCAACTCTTAGAGTGGCTGACTTCCGCTACCCCCAACCAAATTGAGTCCCTAATGGCTGAGGTCGTAAGAACTCAAGGCAGCTTTCGAAACAACGTCTCTCCGCGATATGTGTACGACGAGCGATGGGAAGATGTTCGCGTCTGTCTTCAGCTTGACGGATACATCATCGACCAAAACCAGTTGCGAACTATCGAGCCAGTCGTTGATGGGACAATCGCGCCAGAGGATGATTTGATTGCGGAGTTGAGACGGTCTGGACTGGGCGAAGCACAGGATGTGGCCGCGTCACTCGAACGGTCAGCCGAGGATTTCCGTCGAAGTCCCGCAGATCTGAATGGAGCGTTGACAAACGCCCGGGTCGCCTTACAGACGCTAGCAACGGCAGTATCTCGCACGCGTGCTGCTTCACGGCCGGTCGGTTTTGATGAGAGCAAATGGGGACAAGTAATTGCCCATCTAAGAACATCAGGGGCGATCTCAGAGGAAGAGGAGAAGGGCCTCGCTGGCGTATTTACATTCGTTAGTCCAGGTGCACATACACCGGTCGGATTGTCCGAAACAGAAATGGTGCGACTGGGGCGAAGCTTTGTAATCGGGATGTGTTATTTTCTCGTGAAACGCCATAACGGATAAGGACAACGCGTTTGTTCACGCGACACGCGTCAACCGGTACAAGACCCGCTTTACTACGGACTCGGGAATCATGACCGTTTCGTACTTCCGCTTCTTGCGGCAAATCTCGTGGGGCATGACCAGAACGCCGGGTTCACCGTCAAAGAGACGGCGCAATGAGCGCTCCGAAAGGCCCATAATCGGCTTCAGCTCTTTGTACCGATAGTGCCTTTCGATACCGGTGACGTTCGATGCCTGCTCGCTCATGGTTCGTTACCGCGTCCAGTAGCTGACGATCAGACCTTCAGCGGCGTTGTTCGCATCGACGAAATACTCTGCCGGAACAAGAAGGTCACATCCATCGGCGCTAACAACCTCGTAAGAGTCAGCGACTCCTCCACCTGCGCCAGTCGGCCAGAAATCCTTGATCACGCCAGCAAAGGTGGCCTTGACCAGTCCAGTGGTACCCAAAAACGTGTGGCCGGTCTCGCCAATGACGTTCTGGAACCGGATGCGATTCGCGCGAATCGTCTTGTCAGTGGTGACTTGAACCGGGGTGCCCGGCGTGGGGACGCTGATCTTGCCAAATGAATTGGGTTGCATTTTTGAACTCTCCTTAGTATTCGAGAAACGCTGAGAATTGGAATACGGCACCAACTACGGCTTACCCCACATGATCTTGAGACGCAGGTTGTCGCCCGAGGCGAGCTTCCGTAGTTCGCTCTCGTGACGCCGGACAATTTCGGCCAGCAGTGCCGAGACCGACGCCCGGCCACCCTTCGCGAGTTGCACGCCGCGCGCTGCGTCCCGAAGCAACAGGTGCAGATCGGGCGGAATGGCGACACCTGTATTGACCAGCTTTGACATTGGGACCTCTGGAAATGGAAAGACCACCGCTGGACAGTGCATCCGTGGTGGTCTACTGAGACCATTGTACCAACTGGTGAAAAATCGGCCTTCACGGACGAAGGTGAGACATAATCAAGGAAACAGGCCATGGCCACTTACGCTGCTGACTCACGAACTACATCTCTGCGGGTTGCGCGACTTCAGGCGTATTTCGAAGGCCACGTTCTGGAGAAGGGGCGGTTCGTCTGTTCCTCGGAGCAAGAGTGTAGGGAATCGCATCGAGGCACCTTCTATGCCGGGCAACTGCCCCATGTGGGGACCTGCTACGACCTGATGCGCGACGGTGCTCCGTTCAGGATCGTTGTAGTTGGGCAGGAATACGGGCACGGACCCGAACACGTTGACCTCGTCGCACGGCGCACAATGATCGTGGAGGGAAGCGGGGCGAGTTTCCGGTTCCGCGCAGCACAGGGTTTTCGTGCGCGGAATCCGCATATGAAGGGTTGTACAAGTGCCTTGCGGCTACTCTTCGGCAAAGACCCCGGCTCAGATCATGAGGGCGAGTTCGTGTCGTTAGACGGCGTCCCCGTTCACTTGTTCGACTGCTTCGCCCTGGTCAATTTCCTACTGTGTTCCGCTGTGCCGATGGAAGTGATACGCGATGAAACTAAACCACGTGGAGGTAGGCCCGGCCGATCAACGCGAACCATGCAGCAGAACTGCACCCGGCATTTTAGGGCAGCACTTGAAATTCTAGAACCCAGCATCATCGTGCTTCAGGGACGCAGCGTGCTCGGATGGATGAAGGGGGCTTTCGACACGCTCTCAGATGACATGGTTCAGACGATCCACGTCAATGGCAAGGCGGCTCGTGTTTTGGCCTTCACCCATCCGTCGGCGCACGGGGCCAACAACTGGGGCATCAATGATCGGACACCGTACTTGCGTGAGGTGGTCGCGCCAACGGTCCGACGTATTCTTCTTGAACATGGCTGATTCGATACCCTCGTAGGCATGACCCGAAACGGAACACATAAATTGCATCGCACCGCCTGTTCGCGTGGGCGGTTCAAGTAGTGCGTTCGCTATACGAGATCGTTATAGCGAGCGACCCGCAACGCGCGCCGCTGTTCGCACCTTTCTTAACCAGCTTCCATCCGCCTTGGTTTCAGTGACAGAATCAGGCTCGCTTAAATCTGACGCGTACCGGTTTTGGCTTCGAACTCGGCTTGCGTCAAGGAACGCTGACGGCGACCCGATGCGTCATAAGGTTGCCGTTTGCGCCAAGTAGTCGTGCCTCTAAAGACCGCGTACCCTGTAGTGCGCTGAGCGTCCGATTTATCGCTGGTATTCTTGTCCGGTACGAAAAATCGGCGCGACCGACCTCGCTTAGAACGGTAGCTTGTCCTGTTCCCCGCCTTCAGCTTCCTTCGGAGCTTTCTTGAACGCGGCTGAGTCCACCAGCGGGATGTTCGGCTGCTTACCATCGAACAGGTCGGCAACGGTCAATATCTGAATCTTGGGATACTTTCCGTACAGCGTTTCGTAGTACCCTGCCTTGACGGCTTCCGTTCGCATCGGTCCAGTCGAATCGGCCAGCGTGATGAATACGCCGATTCTGGCCTTTTCGCGGTCAATTACGTGTGCCAAGTCCCGCACCATCGCGACGTTTACGTTATCCCCGCCTTTCACGGACACGATTGCCTTTTCTGTGGTTTTGCCTTCCGGCTTGAAGTAGATTAAGCCATCGATACCGGAGTCCGCGCCCTTCTTCTTGCCACCGAACGGGACTGCGTTCACCAGCGACACAGCCCACCATTGGAACTGGTACTTGTCCTGCACGGCCAGCGCTCGCGCTCCGTCCAGATCCTTCGGCGTGCCGTGAACTTCGAACTTGATGCCGGGGAACGCATCTTTAAGACGTTTCTCGATCAGCGAAATTGCCAGATGAGTTATGTCAATTCCGATCCATTCGCGCTTGAGTTTTTGGGCTGCATGGATCGTAGTTCCGCATCCGCAAAAAGGATCCAGAACGATGTCGCCCTCGTTTGAACTAGCCGCCACGATTCGCTCCAACAGGGCCTGTGGCTTCTGGGTTGGATAACCGAGGCGTTCCTGCGCGGCGGCATTGATCGGTTCAATATCGGTCCAAACATCGTGGATTGCAACGCCGGGAAGCGAATCCAGGTACGACCTGAGCCTTGGCTTGCCACCAGCCGAGAAGATAATGCGCCCTTCAGCCATGAGGCGATCTACGCCGTCCTGGTCGAACATCCAATGTCGTCCCGATGGTGGTTCGAGAACTTGGTCGCCAAACTTTCTAGGTGGTCCTTGTCCGGCACCACTAAAGTCCGAAACCCTGAAGAATCTGCCATCCTCATCCTTCATGATGTCGTGGCCACGAACATTCTCTTCGTCCTGTGGCGTCGTTGGTGGGTTCCAAGTGGACTTGTCCGTTTTCGTGTAGAACAGGATTACGTCGTGGACTCGCCCGAATTGTGTAACTCCCTTTCTGCCGGATGTGCGTTTCCAAATGATTTCGTTGCGGAAGTTCTTCGGTTCAAAAATCGAGTCCATCAGCAACTTCAAATAGTGGCTTGCGGTCGGATCGCAGTGAAGGTACAGGCTACCCGTTGGCTTTAGGACGCGATGGAGTTCCAGCAGTCGGACGGCCATCATGGAAAGGTACGCCATCATATCGTTTTCTTTTAGGAAGGCGCGCAACGCGCGAAGTAGCTCGGCGGCATCCGTATTCCAACTTCCAACAACGTCATCGAATGCACGTTCGGCTTCCTCTCCCCAATGCCACGTGTCCTCAAAGGCGTGTATCTGCGCTTGAGAGTCCTCGCCTGACGTGCTTCGAAATAATACGTTGTAGCTTGCTTGGCTGTTGAAGGGAGGATCTAAATAGATCAGATCCACGCTTTCTCGCGCGATCTGGTTTCGGAGAACCGCGAGGTTATCGCCGTAGTAAAGGGTGTTCAATCTGTTCAGAATAGCAACGTCGGGGTCTGCTGTTCCGGTGCGATCCGCGCATAGTCCCACAAACAGGTAGTGCGAGCACGGCCCCGAGGTTCTCTCACCGATAGGAACCTCGAATCGTGGAGCGCTGCCGCGCGGATCGTTACTTACCAATTGGTAGTGCACGGCAACCAGCCCGGTGAGCTACCCTCCTGTGAACCGGTGAGCGCCAAGTTTTCTGATACACCCCCTCCCCGCGCACGCCGCGCGGCGTAGGACGCACGGCGAGCAACGGAGGGAGAGCGGCGTCAGGCGTGCGCCTCGCGGCCTTGTACGATGCGCTGCACGGTCCCGTGCGAAAGCTTCAGCGCCCCGGCGATGTGCCTGACGGTCTTGCCTTGGTCGCGAAGACACCAGACCTTCTCGCGGTTGACGATCACGCGCGGGCGGCCTAGTGCCACGCCGTCAGCGCGCGCCTTCTCCAGGCCCGCACGGATGCGCTCACGAATCCGCTTACGTCCCAGCTCTGCTAGTTTCGCAGCGAAGGCCGCAATGAGATCACCCCATTCGTGCGTGGTGTCGATGTAAGGCTCTTGGAAACTGCGGTACTTGACGCCGTAGTCCGTCAGACGCTTCAGGTTCATCAGCACCGGCACAATCCCTTCGCGGCTGAAGCGATCAAGCGACCAGAACAACAGCACGTCGAATTCACGACGCGATGCGGCTGCCAGCATTCGCTTGTACTCCGGTCGATCCGCCTTCGCGCCGCTCTCACGGTCAACGTATTCGGCACTGATCGCCCATTCCTGCGTGTCGGCAAACTTCCGTAGTTGCCGGAGCTGGACTTCGGGGTCTTGGCGGCCACGTTCCAGCTTGGTCGAAACTCGCCCATAAAGGGCACATTTCAGCATGATCGAGCGTACCAGAAACAATTGAATGTGGGACACAGAAAAGCCCTATGAACCTGTCCTATTTGCAACGTGAAAACAGACTGGGCAATATCAACTTTGTGGTACAAGCTCCTCGTCTTCCGGCTCCGGCAACGCGAGAGGCTCCACGTCGATCACCTTCGTATGGGGTGTGTGGCGCGTCATCGCATCAAGCTTCAGCGAAACGGTTTCCAGCGCCTTTATCGTCGCAGGGTCAGCAGCAAGCATGATCTCCTGGATAGCCGCTGTTACCTGAAGGTTGCTGTCGATTCGTCCTGTAATGGCCTGCGTTGAAAGGCGTGGCGCGTAGTACCGACACAGCTCCGCAAGAGCTTTCAGCTTGTGTTCCGGAACCGGTTTTTTTGAGCGGGCTATTTTGCACAGCATTTCAATCGGGTTCACACCCATCCGAAGGAAAGTCTGCTTAACATCCTCCGCGCGCATCTTCGCCGGGCTTGTGGCTCCCTTTGTCCGTCCACCATATTTCGGATGGCCCTTTTCGAAAGGCATCTATTTCCCGTCCTTACAACCTGGCGCACTGTATTCGGCGATCAGATTTCCGGCAACCTGATGCTGGCAGTGCAGTTAATAACAATTCCTTATACGAAGCGCCCACTCTGGTAATATGCGAGGCGACGCGGACCGCTGGGGGAAACGCCTTGCCGCAAGTTTGCTGCACGGGGCTGCACAGGGTGCACAACCCTGCCCCATCTAACCTCCCACTCTCTTACTCACTAATTCTTTCCCCTCCCCTTCACTTTCCTTCTTTATAGAGAAGGGCAAGTAAGAGATAGTGCAACCCTGTGCAGCTTGTGCAGGGTTGTGCAGCCGCCCGACCCTTGCGACGCGCGTCGCACGTCGCTCAGCGCCCGACCTCAAAACCTAAACTCCTGATCTCCAGGCGGTTGCTCGTGCGTCTTGAGGCCGATCCCTAAAAAGCACCACGCTCGCCCGCCATTTATCGTTCGCTGCCCCGGTGTAACCCGAGGTCTGAGCCGACGAAGCCGCTCCGTGAAAACCATCTCCGAGAGAATCGGCCGGCCAGCCTCCTTGCACTCTGTCGCAAACAACTCCCGAAGCTTCTGCTTGGTCACGACAGCCTCAGGGTTCTCCACCGTATTCGCGTCCAGCCACACGGCCAGCGGGTCTGTCGTCTGCCGGAACTGATCCCAAGCCTGCTTCAGCGATTGGCTCTCTCGGAAGGTGCCCGCCTTGACCTGTGGCAGGGCGTCCAGCGCGCGGTTGAGAAAGCCTGACAGTTCGGCCCGGAGCCGAGCCTTCAAAACCGGGTGAGGTGTCCACCCAGGGTCCTTCTCATCAAACGTGCGCGTGAATGGGATCACCAGCCATCGCCGGAAGAACCCATGCGTGGCATCGTCCGACCGAGGGAGCGTATTCGCGGAGAACACGAGGCGCGCGTAGGGCCGGAACTCGAAGCTCGATTGGTATTTCCTTTCCGCGTTGATGAAATCCCCGCCCGTGAGAGCCTTGAACATGCTTGTACCCGAAAGGGCAGCCGTTGGCAGGTCAGCGCAGATGTTCGCGAGCTTCCCGAACAGGCGCGCGGCTGCAAACTTATCGGCCTCGATTTTATGCAGCGCTACCGAAGAGATGTTTTCCTTGCCTAGGAAGTCTTCGAGTAGCGTCAGAAACACTGACTTGCCGTTCGATCCCTCGCCCACGGCCAATACAGCTTTTTGGATCGAGGTATCCGACAGCATCAACCATGCCGCGATTTCGTAGGGTGTGTGCTGTGCGTCCTCAGGGAACACGTCAGAGATGAATTTCTCGATTGCAGGACATTCTGCGGACGGGTCGTAGCTTGCGACAATTTGAACCGGAGAGAGAAAGTTCGGCGAATGCGGACGTAGCACGCGCGTCGAAACGTCCAGCAGGCCGTTAACGACGTTTAGCGTATCGAGTGGTGGGCGCTCCCAAAGCTCCGGCGCATCCACCGTGATGTACTTGGCCAGCTTTTCGGCCAGTTCCGGGGACCAGGATTTCGTTTTTCCGTTTGTCTCGCAATACTCCTTGACAGCTCGCCGGATGAACTTCTCGCCTTTGGGTTTGTAGACGCCGTCCTCAAAGTGATACAGCAGGTCCCCTTCATCTCTTGCGAAGAAATGGGCGGCTTTGATGGCCTTCTCGATTTCCTGCACGAGGCCCGATCCGGTATCCGGTTGTTTCCAAGGCTCACGCGCCGGACGCTTGTATGCCTGCTTCAAAGTTGCGTCAGCTTCGCTGAGCGTGTATCGGTCTCCACCGGGCGTAGCCTGATTGGCGGCTTCTGTCCATTGCTTCTTAACTTGAATCGCTTCCTCGCGGCTATATCCGCTGTCGCGGACCTGCGTAAAGAACCACAGGCTGGAATTGTTGCGTCCGTCGCCTCCCTGAACTTTCGCAAGTGCGTCTTCGAGAAGGCGTGAGATCGGGACGCGCTCAGCCGGGCGCGCGTCGCGCGTCGCGCTACCTGTTGCAGCGCTACCGGAATTCCTCCGGCCTAACGCAAGCAACCATGCCGGTGGCATCGTCAGCCCAATTTGGTCGCGCGGTTCTGATAGGGGATGCGGGGCGTCTGTCCATTCATACGTTCCACCGCTGCTGTGGCGGGATGGCTCGACACAGATGTAGCAGCCGGAGCCGGTTAGGAAGTCTAAGCCGGGTCGGAAACCGCGCGCCATGCCGATGGTTTCATCCGCCAAGTACAGGTAATGCCATCCGCCAGAGCCGGAGCGTTGCCGGGTACGCGCTGCAAGCGGCCCCTGTTCGCTCTCCAGGGCCGCAAGGGAATCCAACCCACCGTGGCGCGGGTCTACGTCGAGCGCCGCAAGGCCGTCGAGCACCAGGCCGATGTTGGCGTCCGGCCACTTACTCCACCACTGCGTAACGGTCGCCTCGTCGCTCGATGCGTCGTGCTGCCAGCTTGGAATGCGTGGGTGTTTGCCGGGCTTCGTGCAGTCCGGTTTGCCACATGAGCAGCCGTTAACTGCGGGCGTGTGCAGGGGAAGTATGCGCCAGCCCCCGCGCGCGTACGTCAATGCAAAATCGACGGGCGATTTTGCGGCGTTTAGTAAAATTGAGATAGGGTGGCTCTTCTGATCGAGCGCTACCTTGTCGGCTTCCTCATCAAAGCCAGGCGGCTGGGCGATATTCTCCCGACCAGCCGCCAGTTCCTCGAACATATCGTTCCCACTTTCAAATTAAGAGCGCCTCACAAATGGTGAGGCCGTGAGACTACGGAAACGGTCTTGCCCGTTTTTACTGCTCGTGCGCCCCGCGCAATGTGCGCCCGGTCGCAGCTTCAGCGAGGCGAATCAGGTGCCGGACGGCGGTTTCAGAATCTTCGCCTGCATAAGGAAGCGACGCGAACCGAATGTCCCGAAGGGCGGCCAAGACTGATCGCAACCAAATCTGCGCCGCAGCAGCGTTGTGCAGTTCGACCAAGTTCCAGGCGCACCAGCGCTCAAGTTCGGCAGGGTTGGTGATTGCCGTGGCGGGCAAAATGTCCACGTTGCCGTCTCCGAAGAGAACGTCAACGCCACCCGCTGATAGGTAGTCCATCGCGAAGACGAAACTGGTCGGGAGAACTTCGGTGATTAGCTTCGTCCATTTACCTTCGGCACTTCGGCGCTGCCACACCCACCCATCCTGGATCTTAAATTCTCTGGGCGTCGCACGTCGCGCGGCGATCTCCGCGAGTCCGACACGGCGCGTATAGCTGCGGACAAGACGGGGTGCAACGGAATCAAGGGGGCGAACCGGCATCTCTTCAGGCACGGCAGCCGGACGAAGAGTGGGTGTTTCAAGAATCATTAGGAAAGTTCCGCCGCTTCCAACAGGCGTTCCGCAAGTGGCAACCACATTTCCCTGGTGGGCCGCCGCGCTGGTCTGACCATTCTTAGAGCAAGCTTCGGATCGCGAAACTCGTCTTCGGTGAGTGTGCGCCCTCCGGCGTGGAACCATGTAACCGTTCCGTTCCGGTTTCTGAAGGGCAGCCCGGTATAGTGGGCGTCGCGCCGGAGCAGGTTTCCCAGTTCAAGGCGCAACTGCTTTTGCAGAGCGGTCATGGAACTACGTGCTCTGGATTGCGTCGTAGGGTGCTAGAACTTTGGCTTCCAGCATCAGCGGTTCGATGATAGCTCGCCAACGTCCCTGGTTTGGTACCGTTGAGAGTCCAAGTTTCCTCGCAACTGTGGTTGAGTCAGTGAGCTGCTCTGCTGGTGCAAATCGATGGATCTGGTCTCCGATCGCCATGTAAAAAACCGCCCCAAACCAATACCGGGGGCCAGTCGGAGGGTCGCCGTAGGTCCGGTAGAGTCCAAAACCTTGCTCGGGAGGTATCCCTGTAAGCTGGCTAAGTGCTTGCTGGTCTTCGAATGTCATCGGAAATTACTCAGCTCCCCCGTCGAACGCATTTCTTTCACGCACGCTGCGATCCGGTTTTGCAGCCACTTCTGTTCGTCCGCAGTTAATTCCCTACGATTCAACAGGTTTGCAGCATATCCTTCTTCGGCGCTCGCACGCTGCTCGGGCGTGGATCGAGGGTCAGTCATCGCTGCCGGGAGTGGCAGTGGCGTCCGGTCATTCCGCTCAGCGGCGCGATTCTTCAGGTGCTCGGCGATCTGGCCCCCAAGTACGCGGTCTTCATTGTTGTTTTGGCTCATATGGTTTTTCCCTGGAGAGAGTTTTCGTGTCGAACACGGGCGTCGGCAGTCTGCCGGTCGAAATCTCGCAGGGCTTCCCGCGCCCTGCCCAGCTTATCGTTGAGATCGGCGACGATCCTCCGCATCCGCTCGGTTATTTGTCCGGGGCCTGACAGTTGAAGGTCACCATCCAACTCAGCCGCCGAACCGAGCAGCACGGCCACTTGCGTTTCGTGGTGCGCCAGACGCAGCGTTTCGAAGTCGAGCTGTGCTGAGGCTTCTTGGACTATTGCCGCCAAGAGCGCACGCTCAGCATCCGCGTGACCCCCGATCCGCGCATGTGTCATTGCGGCGTCCAAGATAGTTATTTCCTCTCGGGCCGCTGTGACCTTGCCGGGATCGATCTTGCAGGAAGGATCTTTCGCAAGAGCCTCCGTGAATGTGTGTATGAGATTTTGCACGGCTCGCCCAACGGTGAGGCGTCGCTTGTTGAGCGCCGCAAGACCCTGCGCTACCCCCCGGAACTTCGTTTCAGCAGCTTCGGTTGCCGCGTGCCTGTCGGAAAACAGTTCGAAGGCAGCGTCCATTTCTTGCTTGAGCGCCTCGACAGACGCTCCGGTCATCACTGCGTTGGTGTTCATATCTGGACCTCACTTTCATCGAAGGGTGGAGCACCCGCACGGTGGTTTAGATAATACGGCGTTCCGGGCCGCCTCGACCTGCTGACGCCGTCTCTGCTCTGAATGGAACTGCTCAGCCTCCTGTTGTGAGAGAACCCTGCCGCGCGCGGGTACGGGTTCTGAGCGGGCGTCAAAATCGGACAGAACCTTTGCTGCCTCATCGGCAAAAAGCCAGCGTTGCGGCATTAGGCTTGTCCTCCTTCGATGTGACGAGCTAAGAAGTCGGCACGCCGACTTATATGTTTCATCTGCTCCACCGACGCGGCACGCTCCTCCGGCGTGCGGCCGTCCGGCTGTGTCTCTAGGGTCAATTCCGCCTGCGAAAGGAGTCTCGACAGCATGCGCAGCAGGGCGGGCACTCCGGGCTCGGATTGCACAGCCCACCTATGCTCTCTCGCCCCGAGCCGCAGGGGGTACCGGCTGAACGCTTATGGACGTGCGATTTTGCTCCCGATCTTTTTCCTTTTGGATCGCGGCGCGTCGGCCCGCCTCGTCGGCATGGAATTCGATCATTTCAGCCTCGGTTGCAAGCCGAAAGGTTTGGTGGCCGTTGGGGCCGACGATGCCTCGCGCAAGGTTTTCAAAAGACATCGGGACCACCGCTCCTCCGACTTGCGATCCGCCGCGTATGGGAAGTGTCACGGCCCACGCAAATGGCTCGCTCAGGGGCTGATGAGGACTGGGGTCCTTCTCACTGCGACGAACTATCCCTTGCCGCTCCACTTGCGCCGCGACAAGCTTCCGCTTCTCCTCGGCGACATCCGCCCAGAATTGTTTATTATCCATAAGTTATTACGCTCCTTCTGCTTGACTTTCCCGCTCCTGTTTGAAATAGGCTGCGGGCTGTGAGGTACCCTTCGGGCTTCTGGATCGAACCAACTCCAGGACGGCCTCAGCCGGAATCTTTACGAACCGCTTCTTGCGATGGTCACCAATCCCGAAACTTGGCAACTCGCCGGTGGCCACCATGCTCCGAACCGTGCTTAGATCTACGCCTAATGCCCAGGCCGTTTTTTCGAGCGTCAATGTAAGTCTTCCATCGCTCAACGCTTCAGATGCGATGGCTTCCAGGATTTCCAAATCGTCGAACGTGCGTCGGTTCCGACTGAACTTTGCTCGGCCACTGCGATTCAGGGTTGTGTTCGGTTCCATAAAAAGCAAAAGGGGCCGGTTTTTCCGGCCCCACAAAACCATTTTATCAGGGCAGTACAAATCATCAGATGTGGGAAATCGGCCCGAAATAAGCGGTCTCGGCCATCTTTCTGTGTACAGAAAACGATTCAAGCCTTGGGCTTTCTCAACGGAATAATCTGAGGTGCACTTTTCTGCGGAATCGTAACATTCAGCAATTTATTCAGGGAGACGATATCGGGCTGAGAACAACTAAGTTGTCGAAGCGCGCCTGTCCCGCGCGCCTTTCAAAGCGCCCCGTCCGGTGGCGAATCCTCATCATGAAAGGAAAACCAAAACATGAGAACAACAGCACTGATAGATGCAGCACGAAGGAAAAGTGCGGAAGTGACGCGGGCCGCTGTGCGACACGCATCCACTGCCAAGGCGCGTGATACTAGATCCACGTTCGCGGCGGTCATGGATAGAGTCCGCGATTTGGCCATGGAGGAACACGCCGCAGGACGACTTGACGATGACAGCCTGGACTGGTTTGCTGCGAAAGTTATCAGCCACCTCGATACTGTTCGCTCGTGCAATTTCAACGGGCGAACGCCTGGCTATGCGCTTAGCGGATTTGCCATTGGGGACCTGCGAGACAGGGATTTCAAGCCGATTTCCAACGAAGCGGCCAAGATCCTTGAAGCGGCCGGCGCCGGGACGTTTGGTTACCCGCCGAAGGAGGACTACCGTCCGAACCGGACGGCCAAAGAGAACGTGGATGGATTCCTGGCGAGAGCCAGCGCGGTCCAGGGCATGGCGGATCGCGGCGTTGTCCTGACCAGGGCAGCGGCAGCCTAAAGAGGGAGCGGCTCACCGAACCGCGAGCCAAACCTGAAGGGCACCGACGATCACCATTACCAGGGTCAAGACCACGATCACCCATGTCAGGCGCACCATTGTTCGGGTTTGCTTTTCGGCTTGCAGATTCGAGGCTTCGATGGTCTCGCGAAGTCGGTCGGTTGCATCGCTCCCCGACCATTGGCCGAGTGGAATTCCTTGGCTCATTGCGCCGATTGTAACAAGCTGCCGGTGGACGCGGCCCGCGCGTCATCAAGACGATTGCTGTACATTAGGAGTTCGATCAGTACCTCAGTGCCGAAATGGACGTGGGCGCAGACAATCCAGACTCGGGCAAAGCGCAGCGTGAGCGACTGTACGAGGCGCAGAGCCTCAAGTACCAGGACGGCGCGCACGCTGCGCTTGAAGCGTTCGATAAAGCAATTCTGACTCTGTCCGCAGGTGCTCTGGGACTCTCCCTTGTGTTCATCAAAGACGTTGCGCCTCTTCCGACGGCAGTCGGCCTTTGGCTCCTGTATTGGTCGTGGGGATTCCTAGGCGCGGCAATCTTTCTGACGCTGTTCTCCTTTATCGCAAGCTATCAGGCTTTTGAGTACCAGAAAGATGTGCTCTTCGAGTACTACGTGAATGAAAACGAACACGCCAGAACCCAGGGTCCTTGGGCGCTCATCACTCGCTACGTGACCTATGTTGCCGGGGGATGCTTTGTAGCTGCGCTCGTCCTCACGCTCATCTTCGCGATTCGAAATGTGCAACACGCGAGTGCTATCATTAAAACAAATCAGGAGGTTTCCGTGCGAGATAAAGGCGGACCTATTACACCTAACCCGAATCACGAACAGAAGGGCGTCGAACCTTCAAGGCCGATCAGGGTGCCCGAACCTAATCGGCTGGTCGTGCCGAACACTACGCCTCCGGTTACGACACCATCGCAGAATCAGAACAACGGCAAGCAGTAAAGGAGCTTATATGAGCGACGAGAGTCCGAAACCAACCGCTGATTCGTTTCCTACGAGGATTTGGGAGGGAGTTGTGCCCTCGGGTGTGATCCGCGTACCTTCGCCACCACCCCCGCCCGCCAATTCTGGTACACCGAGCCCTTCGCCGCAAGACAAGAAGTAGCCGGGGAAGGTCACGTGCAATAGGCGTGCAACGGACCCGCCGTTTATGCCAATCTTGCCTTTTGTATCGCTTTTTTTGTTACTATAACTTATAGATAAGAAGAGGCTTGGGATTCTTCAACTCCCGCCGCCTCCACCATTTCAATATGAAGATTCGCGCCATCGTCCACAAAGCCGAAGAGGGCGGTTTTTGGGCCGAAGTGCCTTCCATCCCTGGTTGCGCGACTCAGGGCCAGACGATGGAAGAACTCCGTTCCAATCTCCGCGAAGCCATCGAAGGATGTTTAGCGGTTCCCGTGGATGGGCGATTTGCCGCGCTGAGGACTGCTATCGACGAAGGCGACGCCAGCGGTGTTGCCGAAGGCGATGTTTTTGCACGTGTCCCGGCTAACGCTCGACCTTCCTCAGAAACCAAGCTAGACTAATTCCCTGCTGTCCCCGATTTCAACTCTGAGGAAGTCAACATCCATTGCATTCATATGATCGAGTGTAAGCGCGGACCTGTCAAGTTCGCGACGGCTTAGCACGCGTCATCGAATGGCGGACACCTTTAGTCGGATGCCAAACGAAGGTATGGAGCATTAGTTCTGATGTATCGCAACACGCAACCGATAGACCATAGACTGTTAACTTGTTATCCGCCTGTTGTTGAAGTTCCGCTATTATATTTTCTTCAAGCGCTTTGGCTGGCATAATGATTCGATTAGTGTAGTCAGATAGCTCACATTCGTACTGGTGAACGATAGAGACATCCTCTCCAATTAGCTGCATCCGTTGCACAACCAGCGCCACGCGCTTTAACTTTACGGGCGTAGCACCAAGGTTTCTCAAAGTAAGAACTCCACCTTTGCTGAACCAGTGCCGCCCAGGTGCCCTGCCTTCCATATCCGCGCCGGGAACCAAATGTATCTCAATGCTCGGTTGTAGATTCGCCTCAAGCTGATGCTGGGCGGTCGTGGCGGATACCTCGGTAGCTTTGACGGACTTATAGGTCAAGGCCGCCAAAACGCTGGTGAGGAAAACAATGGCCACTGCGCTTAGTGCCTGAATAGCTGCGGTGTTCTGCGTGAGCCAATAAGTGAAACGCCCCCATTCATTAACCATAGGACTTACGTCAGCTTGCCTTGGAGAGCCTTAATTTCCGCCCTGGTGATTTTACGCCACTGTTCAGATCTGGGCTGTGAATAGCGACGGAGGCGGGTTACCAGAAGAAACAAAAATCCCCAATTTACAAAGATGGCAGCTAATACCACTAATTCTACTTCGACCATTCTACGGGATCCATAGGCTGTCACGATAGGCTCACGGAAAATCGCACTTATTCCAAAGACAACGCTAATAAGAACGTGAGCCCCCATACCTACTAAGATGAGGATGCCCTGAAGACCATGAAACACATAGGATTCGAAGCCAGTATGAGCGGTCAGTAATTCAGCAGCTGCCAACTGGCTTTCAAGCTTCGATATTCTTAAACGCAAACGATGCTTTGACCGGGCAGCCCACCAATCCTGAATCCGGGGCCACAGCCTATCCCGAACGACTATGGCGTAGGCGGGGCTTAGAAGGAAGAGAATGACCGTCACATACCAGGGCAGAGACATTGAGAACCTTTTTACCTTGTCCCCTCTCAGCTTGCAAGCTTGTTGTTTACCGCCGCTGACCTGCTCTCGTCCTGACTGACCTCCTTGTGACTGGCACCGCCCGAAGCTCCAAGCGGCGATTCAATGCCGTGGCGATACGACGCACCATCGCGATGGTATGCCCCTGGTAATCGTCGGATTCGAGGCGATTGATGGCCGACGCCGACGTTCCTACCTTCTTCGCAAGCGCCCGCTGGCTCAGACCTGCTCCGGTCCGCATGTCATGAATCAATTGAGCAACCTCGATATTGACGAGTTCTTGCTCGAATTCGTCCCGAGCGGAGGGATCGCTCCCAATTACTTCGTCGTACAATTCTTGAACCGCGGCTGAATTGAATTTCCTTTTTGCTGGCATAATCGGCTCCGAACCTCTACTTCCCAGGCTTGTACGTATGCGCAACCGGGTCGCGCTCAAATTTGGCCTTACGTTCCATCGCCCGGCCGATCTCAGCGGCGGGCACTTCACTTTCCTTCTTCAATCCATGCGACACGACCACGATGTTCTTCCCTGCAAAGAAATACAGAATGCGATAGTTGACGCCTTGATAGGAAGGACGCAACTCGTAGATCCCGTCCCGAAGGAAGTCCGCCGCAGGACGCCGAAGTTCGTGACCCTTCGCCTCCAATTGCGCAATGTAGGCCAAGCACTTGATCTGGACCTTGGCCGGCTGTTTCTTTAGCCACTCTCGAATCGGAACCGTCTCACCTTCTTTAAAGAAGATGAGTTCCGATAGCGGCACTGATCGATGTTCTCATATATGAGAACATCTGTCAATGGGATCGCCTGGACTATTCCCGTACGTGCCCCCGGGCGCGGGTTACAAACCCGCGCGCAGGATAAAAGAGGCTGCTGAAGGACAGCTCACCTTTTTCATTCCGTCCCTGATTCCCCCTTGGAAAAGGCGTCGAGCCGAGTCTCGACGCGGCACGCAGGAGTGCGTGCGCCACGCAAGCGGAATTGCGCTTCCTTTGAATGAGGTACGCTTCCGGGCAGGCTCGGCAAGTCCGGCGGCACGCTATTTTCGGGCTGCATGTCGAGATCGCCCGATTCCGGACGCCTGGATCTGGGCGAACTGTTTCACCGCGCACAGCAGGAGATGCTCGCTCAACTCCACGTGGGAGGGCTGATCGAGCATGGGCCGACGGCGGGAGCGGCCACCGAGCGCCACTGGATCGCGCTTTTTGAACGCTATCTGCCCAAGCGCTATCGAGCTTCCTCGGCGTTCGTGATCGACTCGCGGGGCAACCGCTCCCGTCAGATCGACATCGCAATTTACGATCACTTCTATTCGCCGCTGTTGTTCCCTCAGGAAAGCGCCGTACACATTCCCGCGGAGAGCGTTTACGCGGTATTCGAGGTCAAACCCAGCATGTCGCGTCCACTGGTGCGGGATGCCGCGGCGAAGGTCGCGTCGGTGCGGGCACTCCACCGGACGTCGGCAACGGTGATCAGCGCGGGTAAGCGCTGTTCTCCCGTCCGCCCGAATCCGATTCTCGGAGGTTTGCTGGCCGCGACTTCGGTATGGGGCGAGGCAACGTTCGCGGCCAATATTAGTCGATGCGTGGCGGGGCACAAGGGGCACGAGAGACTCGACTTGGTCTGCTGCCTGGAACACGGAACACTTGAGTGTGGTCACGCAGTGCGGGTGAGCCAGCCGGAGGAGTCGCTGATCTTCTTTATCCTGCGACTGCTGGATCGGCTGCGAGCGATGGGGACGGCGCCGGCGGTGGACTGGCAGGAGTACGGGAGATCGCTACGCTAGACTATTCCCGTTTTTTCTGGCGGCTCGTGTTCTGATAGTGCGGGCTGTATTCCAATCCGTAGGGCGTCTTCACCTTCGTTTTCGCCTTTTCGTCGTAGAACGCCTGAGCGGTTTGGTGGCGCGCGGCGATCTCCTCTTCCGTGCCGTCGCGGAAGGTGATCTCTTCCCGCGGCACGAACATCACCTGCCCGATCGGCATGCTGTGCGACGCGGAAATGGTTTCGCCCGGCTGGAGGATGTAGCGGAACTCGGAGTCGTGAACGTGCCAATCGGTCTCGACGCGGATCACCAGCATGGGGGCCATGGGCCGCTCGATCATATTGAAGACCGGAGTGTAGACGGTGTCCCAGCCCGGAGGAGTCTGGAAGTTCCACGCTCCCCGCAGCGTCACGGCGCCGGCCGGTGTCCCCATATCATCCTGCGAGATGAACATGCCAGGCATCAGGTGGGCGATCTCGCGGGTTTGCGGCGTGTCCTGGATGTGCAACTTGATTTCGCGTTTGGTGGCGCCGATGCCGCCCACTGGCAGCGTATACGTGATGGTAAAGATCGGATCCCACTTGGTTCCCTTGGTGTTCACCGAGTAGACCAACTGATAACGGCCCTCGCCCTCATACGAGACTTGAAAGGTTTCTTTTTCAGCCAGGGGAGGATGGACCAGGAAGCCTGCGCTGCTTCCGGCTTCGAGCACGGGACACAGGCGGGCGTGCTGCGGCAGAAGGGGCCGCTGCGCTTCGCGGCGTGGCCGCAGGCCGATTCCGGGCCTGTACGGGTTGGGGAAGAGCCCTATTTCCATCTCCGCAGTATCGCACCGTCAGAAACACGCGGGGTTCCGCGAAGCGCTAGACTATTTCCGGTCTGTCCCCTTTCATTCGGAGGAATTGCGTGTACTACGAAACCGACAAGAACGATCACGGCCTGCGCTACAACCCCCTGAAGGCGTGCGTGGTGCCGCGCCCGATCGGATGGATCACGACGATGAGCGCGGCGGGCGTGGTGAACCTCGCGCCGTTCAGCTTCTTCAACGTGCTCAGCTACGATCCGCCGTTCGTGATGTTCTCGGCCGGCAGCCATGAAGAGGACGGCGGCAAGAAGGACTCGGTGGTCAACGCGGAGGCGACCGGCGAGTTCGTTTACAACATGGCAACCTGGGCGCAGCGCGATCAGATGAACCAGACGGCGTCGATCGTCGAGCGTGGGATCGACGAGATGGCGGCGGCCGGGCTCGATCCTCTGCCGTCCCGGCTGGTGCGCCCGCCGCGCGTCAAAGGTTCGCCGGTGCACTTCGAATGCCGGCTGCATCAGATCGTAATGCTCCCCGGCCGCCAGCCGTCATCGGAGCACCATGTGGTCATCGGCCGCGTGGTCGCCGTCCATATCGACGATGCGGCGCTGACGGCGGACGGCCGCGTGGACGTCGTCAAGATTCGGCCGATCGCGCGACTCGGATATAAGGATTACACCAGCGTCGATTCTATCTTCCAAATGGAGAAAGCGACGCCCGAGGACTACCTGGTCCCGCGGCCAAGGGGATAGCGGCAACAAACCGCCGTCAAAATTTACTGAAACACTCAAGATCCACGGAGGATCTGAGTAGCATGGCTGATTCCGCGCCGCCGTCCCCATCGCAACCGATTTTTGCGTGGAGCCATGGGCCGCGAAATTTCCAGGTCTACCTCCGCGCCGGTGTGATGGGACGTCTGGGAACCGAATCCTGGGTGGCATTCAAGCGGATTCCGCGCCGCGGACTGGAGATCGGCGGTGTCCTGTTGGGGCGCACGGAGCGCACGCAGGACAGCACCACTTTTTGGATTGAAGGGTTTGCGGCCGTCGAATCCGAGCACCGCTCAGGGCCATCTTACGTGTTGTCGGAATCCGACCTGGGACATCTGCAGGAAGAGATCTATAGAAACAGCTCGGCCAGCATCGGCATCTTCCGGAGCCAGACGCGGTCCGAACAGCTGCTACTTCAGGAGCCGGACACCGCGCTGCTGGAGCGTTACTTCGATCCCGGCGATTCGCTATTTCTGATGGTAGGCCCAGTACCCGGTAAAGCGGCCCTGTTCCTTCGGACAAACGGGAATGTGAGCGGCGTTCACGAGTTTCCCCTGGCGTCCCTAACCTCTGTTTTGAAGGGCTCACCGAATCCCCGTTCACAAGAGATCGATCCGCCGCCGATTCCGGTCCCGGCAACCAGAGGCGCGGTGACGCGCGTCGTCAGGCAACTGGATGCGCCCAAGATTGAGATGCAAGTCGCGAGCGATCCACCTCTGGATCGCCCGGCGGCTATACCGCCGTTGATTACGCACGAGCATCCCCTGGAAGCTCCGGAAATGAAGAATGTCGAGCCTATCGAAACGGTCCTGAGCGTTCAAGCCGGCTGCCGCTTCCGGTGTCAGGCGAGGACCCTGGATGCTGGCGGCGGCGCTGGCCGTCCTGCTGGTAACGGCGGCTTTGAGTGTGCGCTCCTATTCCGCGCCTCGTACTGCCGCGCCCGTCAGGAGCGCACTCGAATATATCCAATTAGGTGTCGAGCGCGAAGGCTCATCCCTTAGGGTGCGCTGGGACGGAAATTCTCCGACCTTGCGCGATGCGACCCGCGCGGTTCTGCATGTCCAGGACGGAGACATTCAAGTTGACAGAATCCTGACCGCATCCGAGCTGAGCGCGGGGAGCGCCGCATATGAACCAAAGAACTCCGACCTGGCGTTCAGGCTGGACGTGTATTCGGCGAACCCGCACGCCACAGGGCAGCTGCAGGTGATGAATCTGGCATCTCTGCCTGAAATTCCCCCGGCTCGGCCTCTGGAGGCTCGCATCCAACCCGGCCCGCGGGCTACGCCTGATGCGCGGGACGCTATTTTCACGCCCGTGGTGAATGTTGAACCGGCTGTGGCGCCATCCATCGCGAAGGCCGATGAGGTGTCCGAAATCCCGGCTCCCGTTTCCAAGCCGGCGGACGGACCCAAGCCGGAAGCGCCACAAGCCGAGCCCAGCCGTTCCGGTAAGGCCGAAACAAAAGCGCCGGATGTGCCCGTTTCACCGGCTCCAAAGGTATCTGAGAGATCGTCGCCGCCGACGAACTGCAATCGTGACGGAGCGCGCGGCTCCAACGACGATTCCCACAACCAAGAGCGGACCATCGGTCAGCGTCTTGGCGGAGCCGGTCTCATCGAGACTTGGGCATGTGGTTGGGAAAGTCCCGCTCTTGCGGCGGCTGAAGGGGCATGACAACGTCACGGCGCCCGTCCCTGTATATCAGGCGCAGCCTTCATTGAAACTGCCGGGTCAGCAGCGCGTCACCGAACCGGTTTTAGTGGACGTGAAGGTGGATGTGGCAGAGTCGGGCAAAGTGAGCGAGGCCGAAATCGTGGCGTATGGGGAGCCTCCAAATTTCAGTCTGGCAAATGCCGCGCTGGCGGCGGCCCGGCAGTGGACGTTCAAGCCTGCGCGGACCGAAGACCTGCCCGTATCCAGTCAGGTGGTTCTCCACTTCCGCTTTCAGCCTTAGGCCCGCGCGATCTACTTCGCCTCGCCGCCCTGGGAGGACGCGCCCATCACCTGGGTTCCATCCGCCAAAGTAATCTTCCGGGCGTTCACCAGCTTGGTTCCATCCTTCGCCAGGGAACCCGTGACGGTAACCACGTCGCCCTTCTTGAGCGAGTTTCGCGTCCACCCTTCGTGCATGAGCCCGTTGGGACTGCCGAGCTCGAATTCCCAATTCGCGACGACGCCCTTGTTGTCCTGAACGTCGACATAGAAGCGGGCGTGCGGGTTCATCCACTCGACCTTGGTAACCGTTCCACTGAGTGTAATCGGCTTATTCGCGTCATACTCCGCGGCAAAGGAATGGTGCGGAAAGCCGGCAGGGCGGCCAACAACAACCCCGCGCTTACTGCGAAAACGTTCAGCCACGTATTTCTCATAGCGACCTGGTAGCAGCACGCGATGGCCCAACGTTCTCAAGACGGATGGTTGTTGCAGACACGCGGCTTTCGCAATCCGGACAGAATTCGTCCACATTGCTGGCGCGTGATTTCACCCAGGCACTGCGCGATCCGGCGGCGATCTACATCTTCACATCGCTGATCTGTATCGTTGGCGTGACGTTGGTGAAACGCGGAATATCCCCTTGGATCTCGCCCGCGTGGGGAGTGAAAGCGCGCTCGAAAGCGTCCAGCGAATCGAACATAAGCGCCGTGATCACCCGGTAAACCGGCTCGATCCCAAGCTGGCCGCCATTCAGTCCATGGTCGACCGTCATGCCCTTCAGCGCTGCGCCCATCCGCTCCCGAACCATGGGCATGTGCTTCGCCAGATAGTACTCCATGTCAAAAGTGGCGTCGGGCCTATTGGGATACAGTACGTTGACTCTGATCATTCGCACTATTATAGGACCTTGAAATTCATTCGTATCGCGCTGGTGATCGTCGCCGGAGCCATGGCCGCCATGATCGCGGCGAGAATGCTGTTCGGACCGTTTCGCTTCGGACCACTATCGGTTACGACGCCGCTCAATCCGGAGGGATTCTTCGGCGTAGCCGTCACTATCCTGCTTTTGACGCGCGGCGCGACGGCTCTCCTGGGGTCGACACCAAGCCGGCGGAAGTCGTGCTCATGGCGCTGGGCGTCGTGGCGATCAGCGTGGTGGCTCTGCGCCGAGCGCTGGGGATCTACTTTCTCTCCGACGATTTCATCCTGGTGAGGATCGGGGAGGATTGGAGCGCGGCGGCGTTCCGCTACTCGATCACGCACGGCGGAGGCGATGGATTTTTCCGTCCGTTCGGGTACCTTTCTTTTGCTCTGGATGCCCGCTTCGGCGGAAGCGATCCCCTCTGGTGGCACGCTGCGTCGCTGGCGATGCATAGCGCAAATTCCGTTCTGGTGCTCTTGATGGCGAGACGGCTGGGGACGTCCGTCCTGGCCGCCGGATTCGCCGGAGCGTTATTCGCGGTGCATGGAATCCATCCCGAGGCGGTGGTCTGGATCGCCGGGAGATTCGACCTGGCGGCTACGTTTTTTCTGCTGGCGGGACTCCTGTTGTTTACGATCGCAATCGAAAACGCGGATCTCACGCTGCACGGCGCTGCGCTCGCGTGTTTCGCCGTTGCGGCGCTTAGCAAGGAATCCGCATTCATTTTTCCCCTGCTGGCCGCGGGATACGCGCTCGCCAAGCGCCGGCCGCTGAAATCGACTGCCGGATATTTCGCGCTCGCGGCGATTTTGTTCGCTTACCGCTGGACTCTGTTCGGAGGGATCGGTGGATATGTCGATCGCGCGACAGGACGTCCCGCGGCGTTGTCGCTGGGTTTCGGTTCGACGCTGAAGGCGGTCGCCGTAAGGTTGTGGAGCGCGCTTTACTTCCCTTGGAACTGGAGCACCGGCCCTTCCCTGCCCTTGTCGTTGCTGGCGATGGCGTATATCGCGGCGCTGCTGTGGCTGGCGCTGAGATCGAATCCGTCCAAGCTGGCGCTGCCGGTGGCGGCAGCCATTCTGGTCTCCGTGATCCCGGTCTTGTCGCTGCTGGCGGGATCGCCGACGCTGGCGGGATCGCGGGTTCTTTATTTGCCCTCGGTGTGGTTCGCGATTTTCCTGGCGCTCGCGCTGGACGGCGTTCCCGGGCGCGGGCGGTACGGGTTGGCCGCAGTCGTCCTGCTGTTTCACTTCGCTGCGCTCCAGCACAATTTAGGCTTCTGGGAGGCTGCATCGCAGCGAGTGAAGGCGGAGTGCGCGACGGGGGCTCCCGTACTTCCGGATTCGATAGACGGGGTACCGGCGCTCGCCAACGGCAGACCGGAATGTATCGAAATCGCGCACAACCGATTCAGGAAGCCGTGATATCATCGCCTGAACGCATGCCGAATACGCTGGACGGGCTGTATGCCCAGGCCGCCGAGGCCACGCGCTTGGGATCGCGCACGTTCTTCTTCGCCACGCGATTCTTCCCTCCGGAGCTCGCGCGCGCGGCTCACGCGGCGTACTGGTTCGCGGGGTACACGCGCAGCCTGTCGCGCCAGGCGGCGACACTTGAACAGGGCCGGCGCGATCTGGACCGCTGGGAGGATCAGGTCAATAAAGGATTACGCGGGCAGATGGTCCGAAATCCGGTGCTGGAAGTTTTTCTGGATGCGACCGAGCAGCACAAAATACCTCATCGGTTCATAACCGATCTCATCGAGGGCGCGCGGATGGATTTGGATCACACGCGCTACCGGGACTTTTCCGAGCTGCGGGATTATTGCCACCGCACCGGCGGCACCATGAGCGTGCTGATGGCGCATCTGATCGGGTATCGGGGCCCCGCGCCGGAATACATGGCCGATCTGGGACTGGCCATGGAGCTGACGTCGATACTGCGCACCGTCGGAAACTCCCTGGCGCGCGGGCGAATCTACCTGCCGGCGGATGAAATAGAATCGTTCGGATACAGCGAAGCCGACCTTCAGCAGCACACTCGTAATTCCGCGTTTCGCACGTTGATGGGTTTTCAGGCCGAGCGGGCCCGCAGCTATTACCGCAAAGCCGCGCCGGGCCTCGATCTGCTTGACCGGCGCGGACGCTTCGCGGTGCGGGTGGCGTACGACCTGAGCCTCAGAACGCTCAGCCCGGATTGAGGCCTCTGACTTCGACGTATTCGAGCGCCGCCCGAATCTCCCGGTGGTGGAGCGGTATTGGATCACCGCACGATCGCTCGCGGCGCCCATGACCAGGCGGCTATGGAGAAGCATGAGTGCTTAGCACTCCGTGGATGGCTGAGGCCCTCCAGGGGTTCTTTACGCCCAGCACAACGGCGGCTTTCCTTTTTGCGCTGGTGAGCACGGCGTTGTTCTACCGGGCCCGAGCGAACTATCTGAGCGTTCCTCTGCTGCCGCCGGTCCCGCCGGGTAAAACCCTTCCCGATTGCATGGTGGTGATCCCGGCTCGTAACGAAGAAGGCGTGGTCGCGGAAGCCGTCAACAGCTTTCCGGCGGATAGCGTGATCGTGGTCGACGACCACTCCACCGATAAAACCGCGGAGGAAGCCCGCGATGCCGGCGCCGGAGTGCTGGAAGCTCCGCCTCTCAAGGGAGCATTGGGAAAAGCCAATGCCTGCACGGCCGGCGCGCGCATTCTGAGCTCGCGCTGGATCCTGTTCGCGGATGCCGACACGCGTTACGTGGCAGGTTTCCTGGAGTCGGTGGTCGAGGCAGCCTACCATTCCGAAGTGTTCTTCGTATCGGTGCACCTCACACCGCGGCCCGAGAGCCTTTCCGAGCGGATGCTCGAACCATACACGCAGGCGCTGCTGTTCAGCGGCACCCGGGTTCTGAAGGATCCTGCGTCCCTGTTCGAGGGACAATGCATTCTGGCGCTTCGCGAAGCATATGAGTTTATCGGGGGCCATGCCGCGGTAAGGAATCATGTGGCCGAGGATCTGCATCTGGCGATGCTGGCACAGAGACACAAGATGGGAATCGCAGTCGCGCGAGCGGCGGGTCTGGGCCACGCACGCACCTTCACCGGCTGGAAGGGCGCCTGGAGGTGGATCGAGCGCAGAGGCTTTCGATTGGTTCACCTGGAGCCATGGGTCACGCTCACGATCCTGTTTACGGCGCTGTGTGCGGCGCTATGGCTTCCCCTGGCGGTGTGGCTGTGGTTCGACGGCCATCGGATCGCTCCTTTCGTGCTGTTGCTGGTTGTCGTGCTGCAACTGCGGCCCTGGTACGGCAACCGGCTGCGCTGCCTGGCGGCGCCTGTAGCTATTTACGCGGTGCTCCCGTTGCTGCTGCACGGTCTGACGTCCGCGTTCTTCAGGAAGGAAATAGTATGGAAAGGAAGGAGGGTCAAAGCAGCCTAAGTGTTGGAGACCAGTTCGCAAAGTCTGGCCGATATCGCGGTTCTGGACGACGATCTCGACTTTCGTACCTACCTGGAGGACTTCCTCAAGGACGAACGCGCCTATACCGTGCGCGCTTTCGGTAACGCGGCCGAGTTCTTCGCCGGCTGCGAAGAGCGTCTGCCGGACATCGTTCTGCTGGATATGAAGATGGGCGATACCACCGGCGACAAGGTCCTGGAGCAGTTGCTGGCGCGCTGGCCGGGGCTGTGCGTGATCGTCATCACGGGTTACCCTTCGCTCGAGGACATGCGCGCGACCTTCAAGCTGAAAGTGTTCGATTATCTGTCGAAGCCGTTTTCGCTGGCACAATTGCGGCAGGTCCTGAAGAACGCGGTGGAGGCGTTCGGACTCGGTCAGACCGCCCAAGACCGGTTACGACAGCGCCTGGGGCATGCGATCAAGCTGATGCGCGTGGCCCGCGACTGGTCGCTGAAAGAGTTGGCGGCCGAGACCAAGCTGAGCGTGTCGCAGATCAGCGCGATCGAACGGGGGACGAATCTGCCGAGCATCGAAAGCTTCCTGGCAATTTGCCGGGCGTTTGAAAAGAAGCCGTCGGAGGTGCTGGGGTCGATCGATTTTTAGAACCCGGTGAAGAGTCCGCTGTCAAGCATAGCGTCGGATTATCGGAAGCTGAGTCACATTCGTACTCTGCCCCGACAATGTACCATCGTCAGAACGCCTCAGAACCGAAGCCCAACCAGAAAGTTGACCTGATTTTTCCGAAAGTCATGGGTCGTCTTGGCGGCGTTCCAATAGGAGTATCGAACTTCCGGTTCGATATGCGCGCGCCCCACGCGAGCATCAATCCCGACGCCAACCGACGGATCGACATTCCATTGCGTGGACTTCGTGTCGACCGCGGTGACGGTGCTTCCGCTGAACTGAAGATTATTTGTCTTGATCGACGTGCGGCGAACTGAGGGACCTGCCAGTAAAAACGGACGCCAACGCCGTCGCTCATTTAGAAAACGATATTTTGCCAAGAACGGGATTTCCAGTGCGCTTCCTCGGATGGTCTCAGAGCCAAACGTGACCGCGTTCGCCGGAAAGAAGAACGTAAAGTTGTCGTATCCGGCGCCGAGTCGTTGATAGAGCAACCCCGTCTCCAATGACAATCCCTTGACGATGCGAACGTCTACCGTGGGTCCGGCGACAAAAGGAATTTTGTCGGTTCGTCCGAGTGGCGTTTGTGCGGGCACGCCGCCCTGGACCCCGAACGTCAGTAATTGAGCCGAAGCCATCAGCGGCAGCATGGCAAGCACTGCGATACGAAGATTCATGAGATGTACGAAAAGGCACGCTGACTTCCAGAGAAATCCGCTGCTATATCAATACGCCCTTGAGATTTCGGAGTGCTATGGCGGCACAGTGAGACCAAAACACCTCGAATCCATGCTTCCGCTGGTGGATCAGTTGGTCGTCTTTTGGCAATGCGAGTGCTCATGCGCTCGCCTATGCAGCTCTCTTTCCCAGGCATTTCCTTTCTTGTACTGGCTTCGCTATCCCCGACTATCGCCCAATCTGTCAGCGTGGGACTCAAAGCTGGAGCGAGGCTTGGTGATGAGTTCAGCGATACCAATGGAACTCTTCACGACGAGTCAAAACGATACACCTTCGGCCCCATGGCGGAACTGAAGCTTCCCTTACGATTTAGTCTGGAAGTCGACGCGCTATACCAGCCGGTGGGATATAACGTGCATAATTTCGATTTCAACTTTTTCACGAGCAGGGAACGCAGCAGTTCATGGCAGTTCCCCATCGTGGCGAAATATCGTCTGCCAGACGTACTTCGGATTGCGCCCTATGTCGGCGTGGGGTACGCTCCGCGCGTGGTGTACGGCTCTCTCGTCGACGGCCAGATCAATTACGACCTCCAGGGCCATATCACAGCGGTGTCCTCTACTAAACTCGACACTACTTACGACACAACGCATGGCCTGGTCATCGAAGGTGGACTCAAGATTCCCGTGTCCCACTTTCACATCTCACCTGAAATACGATATACCCGATGGAACCAGCCGTTCCTTGACCACGAAGGTTCGCACGGATTCGGCTACTTCTCACAGCAAGATCAAGTCGAGGTCTTATTCGGCCTAACGTGGCGTTAGGGTGCCTATCCACGTTGCAACTGATCCGATACGTACGCGCGGGGCGACACGGTTCGCCCTCATCAAAGCTGGTTGGATGTGTAACCTGCCGAGCATCGAAAGCTTCCTGGCGATCTGCCGGGCGTTTGACAAGAAGCCTTTGGAAGTGCTGGGATCGATCGATTTTTGAGTGGGGCAGTGAGCCACTTAACTGTCACGCGTCTGAAAGCCGACTCTTCGTCCAAAGTCAACTTATCGCCGGATGGCGACCCATTGCTGAGCCGATGCGTCCGTGACATCATCTCTATCAGCCAAGGAAACAGGAGGCTGCCGATGAAAAAGTTGACGTTGTGGATGATGGCTCTTGCTGCGTTTCAGGGGAGCGCGTTGCAAGCCCAGAATATAAACGGCAATTGGCAGGGAACCTTGCAGGCCGGCACACAGAAAGTGCGCATTGTGTTTAAGATCGCGCTGGAAAATAATAAGCTGACGGCTTCGCTCCGCACCGTGGACCAACCATCGCCGCCTATCGCGACCACGATCGCATGGGACGGTTCGACCGTAAAAATGACAATTCCCGCCGCAAACGGAAAATATGAAGGAAAGTTGAGCGCGGACGGAAACTCGATCGCGGGGACGTGGACCCAAGGCTCGCCGGTGGCTTTGAACCTGGCGCGCGCCACTCCCGAGACCGCCTGGGAAATTCCGGAACCTCCACCTCCGCCGGTACGGATGGCGGCGAATGCGAATCCCGCATTCGAAGTGGCCACGATCAGGCCGAGCGATCCTGCCCATCCGGAGCAGATCATTACGTTGAGAGGGGCCGAAGTGATCACAACGAACGTGACGGTGCACGCTCTGATCAACCTGGCTTACTGGCTCCATCCCAAGCAGCTTACCGGAGGACCGGCCTGGACGGAATCGGATAAGTTCGACGTGGCGGGAAAGCCCGATGCGCCGGGCCAGCCAAATGTCGACCAGATGAAGATGATGATTCAGAAGCTGCTAGCCGATCGCTTCCAGCTCAAATTCCATTACGAGAAGAGAGATCTCCCGGTATACGCGGTCATGATCGCGAAAAACGGATCGAAACTCGTCAAGAGCCAGGACGATCCGAAGGGCATTCCCGGATGGTCTTTCGGAAGAACTCCAGCGGGCACGAGGATCACCTTCAGGAACGCGCCGCTATCGCAAATCGCCGCTGTGCTGCAAAACTCGATGGATAAACCTGTAGTGGACCAGTCGGGCCTTTCTGAAAGGTACGACTTCACGTTGACGTTCACACCCGATCCGGCTCAGGCGGCGCTTCTGGGTGGTCCTCCACCTCCCGCGGCCGACAATCCCGATGCCGCTCCGGATCTGTTCACCGCCTTCCAGCAGCAGCTGGGATTGAAGCTGGAATCGACCAAGGCGCCGGTCGAGGTCATGGTTATCGATAAGGTGGAAAAGCCTTCTGAGAATTAGCCGCAGCGGACGAAGTATTTCGACCAAGTGGGCGCGGCGACCAAGGGCAGCCGGGCATCCGGTCTTACGTCAAACCCAGCTACGTCCTGAGCGTCTCGCGAGATCAGCGCGATCGAACGGGGGACGAATCTGCCGAGCATCGAAAGCTTCCTGGCGATCTGCCGGGCGTTCGACAAGAAGCCGTCGGAGGTGCTGGGGTCGATCGATTTCTGAGGAGTGGATATACTTGTTGCGTGGGAACCGTAGATATCGCCAGTCTGAGCACTGAGGAGCGGTTGCGGCTGATGGAGGAACTCTGGGAGAGTCTCCGCGCGACGCCGCAAGGGATCCCCCTGACAAGCGCCCAGCGAGAAGAGTTGGACCGGCGGCTTGACGAGCTGGATCGCGACGGGCCGACCGGCATTCCATGGGAAGAAGTCTTTCGCAACATCCGTAACCGCAGGCTGTGACGCCCATCGTCGTTCGTCCGGCAGCGGCCGCCGATATCGACGAAGCGTTTCTGTGGTACGAAGGCCGGCGTCCTGGCCTCGGCGATGAGTTTTTGGCAGCGCTTCAAGCCTCGCTTGAGGGCATTGCCGCACAGCCCACCTTGTATGCGGTGATCCATCGAGATACCCGGCGGGCCCTTCTGGTTCGATTCCCATACGGGGTCTTCTATCGGCTCTACAATGACGTCGTGGTCATCGTCGCTTGCTTGCACGGGCAGCGCGATCCACGGCAATGGAGGTCCCGAACATGAGGTGTGACGACCAACCTGCCCAGCATCGAGAGCTCCTGGCGATCTGCCGGGCGTTCGACAAGAAGCCTTCGGAAGTGCTGGGGTCGATCGATTTTTGAGTGCTCGGCCCTGACTTGCTAAAAGGCCCCGAACGTGTTGAACTATGAGGAGATCCGTCGTGTGAATTCTTCCGGCGGGCGACATTTTTCGAGGGTGCATATCATGAACAAACGGCTCATCGCTCTGGCATTTTCTCTAGCTCTCATGGGAGGCACGTCTCTCTGGGCCCATCACTCCCTGGCCGCCGAATACGATCAGAAGAAACCCGTGTCGCTGACCGGTACGCTCACGAAACTCGACTGGCGCAATCCGCACGCCTGGATTTACATGGACGTCAAGAACGCGAGCGGCGGCGATCGACAAGTGGGAATGCGAACTCGGATCGCCTAATGCCATGACCCGCGCGGGCTTTACGCAGGATTCCGTGAAATTGGGCGAGGAGATCGTCCTGGACGGCATCCTGGCGAAAAAAGGCACCAACATTTGCAGCACTCGAACCGTCAAGGCCAAAGACGGCCGCACGGTGCTGAGCCAGACGGAAGGCGCGAAGTAGGAGTTTCTATGAAATACCGCCTGATGCTCGCGGGGGCCCTGTGTTTGGCTCTCGGTAGTTGGATCGCCGCCCAGCCCCAAGATGCTCCGGGTGCGGCCAAAGGCGGCCCTGGAACCGGCAAAGGTAAAGGCGGTCCCGGAGCCGGCAAAGGCCGCGGCGGATATCAGCCGCCCGAGGGTCCCGCGCCCAAGACTGCCTGGGGAGTGCTCGACCTGAACGGCGTCTGGCAGAGGCCCTACGTCCCGGATATCGAGCGCGCGAACGGCGGCCCCCTGCCCTACACCGAATGGGGCAAGAAACAGTTCGACACTTATAACGCGGAAGAAGGCGATTACACCGGCTCCTGCCTGCCGTTCGGACATTCCCGCGCCATGGGTTCGCCCGATCCGATTCAGATCATGCTGACGCCTACGTCCATGGCGTTTCTGTACGAACAGAACTCCTGGTTCAAGGTGTTTCCCATTGATGGGCGCGCCCACAATCCCAAGAAAGTTGCGACCTGGTTCGGCGATTCGATCGGCCATTGGGAAGGCGACACCATGGTCGTCGACACCACGAATTTCAACGGCTTCACGCGGCTGGATACCAACGGTCACCCGCAGAGCGACCAGTTACACATGATCGAGAAATTCACGCGGACCGACCTGGGCCACATCGCCTACCAGGTGACCTACGACGATCCGAAAACGTACACCAAGCCCATCGTTCAAAACCGCACGTTCACGCTTCGTCCGGACTGGGAGATTCAGGAATACTCCTGCGAGGAAAACAACAAGGGCCTGATGGAAGGCCGCATCAAAGTTCCGGATTACCAGAACTCCGGCAAACAGTAAGCGCGAACCGCCCTAATGGTGGTGGTTCTTTTCGGCGTTCGCCATGTCGTTCGTATAGTCGCGGTGAAGCTTGGCGTGTTTCCGTTTGGCGCCGCTGAGGTTAGATTCGCGGATCGATTCCGAGCTCACGGCGAAACTCGAGATTTGCTGCTCAAGCTTGGCGCTCTGACAGCTCGGGCACGTGGCCGGCGTCTTGAGCACCAGCGCTTCGAACTCCTCACCGCAATCCAGGCAACGAAAGTCGTATAACGGCATCGCGTCCACTATTCTACACGTGCTAGACTCGCCCGAGGAGGCACCTATAGGATGCGCAAGATTTACATGCTGGGCGTGGTGCTCGGCACCTTTGCCGGTTTATGGATGATGCAGGCGCAGGAGAAGCAAAACCCGAACTTCACCGGCGGAAACGTGACCAAGCTGGATGAAGGCACCAAGGCGACCATCGCCCATTTCCGCTTCGATCCGGGATCGCGGACCAAGTGGCACAGCCACGATGGCGGCCAGATCATCCTGGTGGAAGAAGGCGTCGCCCACACGCAGGTTAAGGGCGGCCCGGTCATCGAACTAAAGGCCGGCGAGACCACCTACGTGGGTCCGGGGGTCGTGCATTGGCACGGCGCGGCGCCGGATAAAAGCGGGGTTCAGTACAACGTGACTCGCGGCGGGATTACATGGCTGGACGAAGTGACCGACAAGGAGTTTCGCGCGGCGCCTAAAAAATAAGAGGGGGCGGGCTTTGGAAAGCCCGCCGCAGCCCTGGAGACCTGCCCCACTTACTTCTTGGCGGGAGCAGCGGTCGCTGGAGCGGCTGTCGCAGCCGCGCCCTTCTTGTGATGGCGATGCTTCTTAACCTTGGTCTGGCTTTTGGCGGCCGGTGCGGCGGGAGCGGCCGGCTTGGGGGCGTCCTGAGCCATCGCTGTGCCGAGGGTCAGAGCTCCGCCTACGATCAACGCACTGAGGGTTTTCATGATAGTACCTTTCTTTTCTCTTTCTCTAGCGAGTAGCTCGCTTTCACTACATTGGACGAATGGCAGTATTAACCGGCGCTTAACACGCGATTAAAATTCTTCATTCCGGCGAGGTGATTCATGAGTTGCGATCCGAAAGTACTCAAGCAGGTTCCTTTGTTTGCACTACTCGACGACGACGAGACGGCTGTCCTGGCGGGAAAAGTGGAGCTGAAGACCTACGCTCCGCGCCAGCGAATCTACAAGATGGGCGAGCCGGGCGGCCGCGCGTACGTCGTGGTGTCGGGCAAAGCGCGGGTGACGACGGTCGATCAGGAGCAGCAGGAGGTGGTGCTCGACGAGCCTGCCGCGGGAGAATTCTTCGGATTCGCATCCATGCTGCAGCAGACCCCGCATGAAACCGGCGCGACGGCCATGGAGGAAACGGTGTGCGTCGAAGTGGACCGCGACGACATCTTCGAGTTAATTCAAAGAAAACCCCACGCGGGCATGGACATGCTTTCCGTGCTCGGCCGGCAGTATCACGCCGCGCATCAACTGGTTCGCATCCGCTCCACGCGCAACCCCAATGAAGTGATCGAGCAGGAGGCTACGTTCGGCGAACGCATCGCCGATCACGTCGCGCGCTTCGGCGGATCGTGGACCTTCATCATCACGTTCGGAATTACACTGGCGGTCTACACGGCCATCAACGTGGCCTTAAAAGGATCGGCCTGGGACCCATATCCCTTCATTTTGCTGAACCTGTTTCTTTCCATGCTGGCTGCGATTCAGGCGCCGGTCATTATGATGAGCCAGAATCGGCAGGATACGAAAGACCGGCTGCGCGGCGAGCTGGATTTCGACGTGAATCGCCGGGCTGAGACGGAGATTCAGGGCGTCGCCGGGAAACTGCGCGAGCTTACGGACAAAATCGAGGATCTGGAAGAACTGGTAAGGGAACGGCGCGGATGAGTGGGGGCTGGCTTACTCTTCCCGCAGGATTTCCAGCGGCTTTTGGCGCAGGATGCGGACGCTGGCAAACCAGCCGGCCACATTCGCCAGGAGCGCGGTTAGCACGATAGAAACCAGGATCGCGCGGGCGTCCAGCTGGAATTTCGCGTCCAGCAATCGTGTCAGCAAGATGCGTGAGAAGGCGCTGGCCAGCAGGCCGCCCATCAGTCCCGCGACTGCGCCCAGCGTCAGGAATTCGATGGAAAATATCCGGGCAATGCGATGACGGGTGGCGCCCAGAGTTTTCAGGATCACCACTTCGCGGATGCGCCGGAAACGGGTTCCCGCGACGCTCGCGGCCAGGATGATGGCCCCGGCCAGGATGGCGAATGCCGACAGAAAACGGATCACCAGGGCGATCTGATCGATAATCTGCTGAACGGTCTGGAGCACGTCGGCGACGTTGACCACGGTCACCGTCGGAAATTTCTCGAAGATCGCGCGCTGCAGGGCTCCCGCCGCGGAAGGCTGTGATTCGCACGCCGCCGTTGAAGACCACCGGCAGTCCCGGCCAGAGCCTCCGGATTGAACACGAATTCCGAGGGAGCGGCAGCTCGCATCCCGTCGATTTCGTGGACCGCGACCACCTTCGATGTGAGCGTACGTCCGGCGATTTCCCATTCGATTTGCGCGCCGGGATGCAGATCGAGTGCCGTGGCGGCGTCTTGAGCGACCGAAACGACTGGCTCCCGTGTGCCCTTCGCCCACCAGTTTCCCTTCTCGCACAATCAGCTCGGAAGGCTGAAGGAATTCCCAGGTCACGTTGCGCGTGTTCTGGATAACGCCGAGCCGGGCCTCGGACGGTTCGCGTCGCGATATCTTGTCCGTCAATACGAACAATCCGTGCGGCAACCGAGGGAAAAAGTTGCGGCGCGTTGAGAATGCCATCCTGGTTAGAGATAAGCTCCTTCAGCGGCCTGAATTGCTCGGCGGTCACGCCTACCAGATACACGTTCGGCACGCCAGGAGGCGCGGTCTGAATGATTTCGTTGACCAGCGAGCTCTGGATCAGATAAACCCTCAAGGTGAACATCACGCCGAGCCCCATGGCGACCAGAATGGGCTGCGCCTGGTTGCCTTGACGATGGAGATTCGCGAATCCCTGGCGCACCAGGGATGGCAATCGTACTGGCGAATGGCGCAGGAAGAGACGCAGGGCCCGCAAAAGCACCGCAGCGACAACAGCCAACGCGATCAGGCTGAAGAACAGTCCCCCGGCGAAGTATCCTCCGACTCGCGCCGAGCCGCCCAGCCAGCCGGCGATCCCGCCGAGGCCCAGCAGAATAATTCCGCCCAGTACGACAGCTTCACGTGCCGCGGCAATTCGACCCCGTAGGGGAAGTTTCTGGTCCGCCATGCCGCGGCGCAGGATCATCGCCGGGCGGATCTTGCGGATCGCCACCAGCGGGGGCAGCGTGAACAGGAGAGTAGTCAGCAAGCCTGCGGCGATGCCTTGGATGGCGGCGTCGAAGTGCCATCCCGTAGTTGCTTTGATCTCGAAGATCTTGTTGATCAGCGACGGGAACACTTCCTCCACGGCGCGTCCCAGCAAAACTCCGCAGACGCCTCCCAGGAGGCCCAGCATCAAGGTCTGGATGGTGTAGATGCGGATGATCTCGGCGGAAGTGCCGCCCAGCGACTTCATCACCGCGATGTTGTCCATCTTCTGCTGGAGGTGCGCGTACATGGCCATGCCGACGCCGATCGCGCCGACAATCAGTGCGATGAGGCTGATGAGGCTGAGAAACGTGGTCGCCTGGTCCAGGCCGCGCGTGATGAGCGGATTGGATTCGCGGGAATCGATCACGCGGGCTTCCGGCAGTGCGTCGAGAATGGCGGCCTTGGCGTCCTCCATCGACGGGCCGTTCGGCTCGATCTTGAACAGGTAGCGCTCGGCTGCGCGGCTCCCCAACTGCATGAGACCGGTGCGCTCGAAACCCGCGCGCGAAATCATCATGCGCAGGCCGACGTTCAGGCTGCCCGACATACGGTCGGGCTCGGACAGGACGATCGCGGCCATGCGGAAATTGGCGGATCCAAGCCGCACCTCATCGCCAACTTTCACACCCAGCCGGATCAGGACGTCTTCACCGGCGATCACCGTTTCGGGCGTGAGCGCCTCCGAGAGCGGCACATCCGGAGACAGTTTGACGGTCCCGTAATACGGATATTTGGCGGGATCGACAGCCTTGATGGAAACCAGCGCAGGCGTGGCATCGGGCGTTGTCGCCGCGGCCATGGAAACGGTTTCGGTGATCTGTGTGCGATCGACGCCGTGTGAGGCGAGCTGGTCTAATTCAACAAGCTGGTCGGCCTTAGGAGGGGAGAACTGGCGCGCGCTCAGGTCCGCCGCCATGATGGTGCGCGACTCGCTGTTGAGCATCGCCCGAACGGATTCGCTGAATCCGCGAACACCGGCCAGAGCGCCCACGCCGATCGCCACCGCAAATATGACGAATAGAAACTTGGTGAGCGAGGAACGAGTCTCGCGCCAGGCGATGCGTCCCGCCGTGCGCAGGGACAGTCTCATGCGGCTTCCGTGCGGACTTCGTCCGAGACGATCATGCCGTCGCGCATGGTCACGATGCGGTCGGCACGCTCCGCCAAGCGCTATATCGTGGGTCACCAGAACCAGCGTGGTTCCTTCGCGCTGATTGAGCGTGATGAGCAGATCGAGCACGTGCGCGCCGTTGACGCTGTCGAGATTGCCGGTGGGCTCATCGGCCATCAGGATGGGCGGCTTCACCATGAACGCTCGCGCCAGCGCCACGCGCTGCTGCTCGCCGCCGGAAAGCTGGACAGGGTAGTGATCCAGGCGGTCGCCCAGACCCACGCTTTCGAGCAGGGAGCGGGCCCGCTCCACCCCCTTGGAGACGTCGCCGCCGGCGAGCTCGTGCGGTAGCAGGACGTTTTCTTCCGCGGTCAGGGTCGGAAGCAATTGATAGCTCTGAAAAACGAATCCGATCTTGCGGCCGCGGACCAGGGCCAGTTTGTCCTCGCTCAATCCGGTGATGTCCACGCCGTCGATGACGACGGTTCCCGAAGTGGCCGTGTCGAGGCCGGCCAGCAGGCCGAGCAGGGTGCTCTTGCCGCTCCCCGAGGCGCCCATGATGGCGACAAACTGGCCCGCCGGGATCTCCAGGTCGATGCCGCGGAGGATTTCGACGCGATGGCTGCCGCTGTCAAGGCTTTTGGTGAGGTTCCGGGCGGCCAGAATAGAAGGAGTGACGGACACTTCTTCTATTATGGTGGGTAGACTTCCATGAATCTCAAGTTCCTGATCATCGGACTGCTGGCGTTCGCTCCCCTACAGGCCCAATCGCGCAAGGTCCTGGTCGTTTTCGGCGACAGCCTCAGCGCCGGGTACGGGCTCCCGGCCGGGCAAAGCTTTCCCGGACGACATGCAGAGGACGCTCGATAAAGAAGGCTACACCTGGCAGGTGAAGAATCTTGGCATCAGCGGGGATACCACCGAAGGCGGCGTGTCGCGAATCAATTCCGCGGTGCGATGGAAGCCGTCGGTGGTCGTTCTGGAGTTAGGCGGCAATGACGGCCTGCGCGGGCTGCCGTTAAAGGTGACGCGCCAGAACCTGGAGACCATGATCATGGCGTTCCAGGAGGCGGGCGCGAAGGTGGTGCTCGCCGGCATGACGCTGCCGCCGAACTACGGGCCGGATTACATCAAGAGCTTCGAGGCGATTTACAAGGACCTGGCGGCCAAGTATAAAGCTGAAGCTGATTCCGTTCCTGCTGGCGGATATCGTGACGCCGGACCTGCGATATCTGCAAAGGGATGGAATCCATCCGACGGCGGAAGGGGCCGAGATCGTATCGGGAACCGTGCTGAAGGTGGTAAAACCGCTTTTAAAATAGCCCAAGGGCGAGGCATGCCTCGCCCCTACAGGTCCGCCGGGTTTTGTAGGGGTCGGGCATGCCCGACCCTCGGTCTTGTTCTCACCCTTCCAGGATGCAGACATCCGGCAGGTTGCGATAGTCCTGCTCATAGTCCAGCCCATAGCCGACCAGGAACTGATCGGGCACCTCGAAGCCGACATAATCCACGTGCACTGGCCGCTTGCGGCGCGAGGGTTTATCGAGCAGCGCGGCGATCCGAGCGACTTAGGCTTGCGCTGCTGGAGCAGCTGCAAGAAGTAAGTCAGCGTGATTCCCGTATCGACGATATCCTCGACCACGATCACGTCGAAGCCCTCAATCGGGTGATCCAGATCCTTGGTGAGCCGCGCTTCGCCCTGAAGTCGTTTTGCCGCTGTAGCTGGAGATGCCGACGAACTCCATGCGCGCCGGAATCTTCATCGCGCGCGCCAGATCCGCCATGAAGATGCTCGCGCCCTTGAGGACGCCCACCAGGTAGACCGGACCCGTGGGGTAGTCGCGATCGATTTGCGCGCCCATTTCCCGGATGCGCGCCTGGATCTTCTCAGCCGGAATCAATACCCGCAGCGAGGACATAAGTAGTACGATACCAACAGGGAGGCTGACTCACTGGGCAGCGCAAAGAAGAAACCACAAGCTCCCGCGCCGATGTGGCTCGAAGCGGTGCGAGCGGCGGAAGAAAAACAAGCCCGCAACATTCGAGTCCTGGATTTACGGGAAGTCACATCCTTCGCCGACTACTTCGTGATCGCCAGCGGCGCCAACTCGCGCCAGATTCAAGCCATCGCCGACGAGATTCACCAGCGTCTTAAGAAGCTCGGCGAAATGCCCAACAGCATGGAAGGCTACGATAACGCCGACTGGATCCTGATGGATTACGGCGACTACCTGATCCACATCTTTTCGGAGAAGGCCCGGCTGTATTACGACCTGGAACGCCTCTGGAGAGACGCGAAGACTTTAGAGTTCGCGCCGGCTACCTGAAGTCGTCTACTTAAAGTCCATCGCCAGGCGGCCGGCGGGGCCTTTGTAGAGGAGCCCCAGATCCTTGACCTTGTTCTTGCCGTCCAGCAGGAAGTAGAGCAGCCCTTCCACGGGCTCCTTAGTCTCCCTGTCGGGCAGCATCTTCGATTCCAGGATCTTCAGCAAGGGGCTATCCGGGGCTTTTTTGTTGTCGCCCTGGGAGATGTCGACAGTCCCAGGGTCGACTGTACTCCCGGTGCCGAATCCTCCAATCGAAATCCCGTGCATGCGGCCGCCGGAAGCATGAGCTTTGCCCTGCTTCAGAACGAAGTCGGCAGGTCCGGCGATCTGGCTGGGAACCAGCGCGGGGCTTTTTTCGCCGTCCTTGCGGGATACAAGCGTAAAGTCGTCTGCGCTGATGCGGATAGCGTTCAGGGCGCGAGGGCTTACTTTAATACGCACGACAACATAGCCGGGCTCCATGGGCGCGCCCACAACCTGCTCGATTTCCTTGGAATCGAGGATGGCGGTCCCGGCGAGATCGATATCGCCGTTTCCGGCCTGGTTGGGAAGAGACTTGATGTCGTCCGCGAGTGCAACCGAAGAAACTATAAGGCTTAGAATAAGTAGCTTCACAGCATTTTCTTAATACTTTGGACGAACTCAGGGTTCATCCAGTTTTGGGCGGCGATCACCTTCTGAACCACCTTCCCGGAGCTGTCGATTATGTAGGTTTCGGGCAACTGGAACGTCCCATAGTTCGCGGCGATATCCCAGGCGGGATCCCGCGCCACCTGGAAGGTCACCGGAAACTGCTTCAGGAACTGGCGATAGAGGTTTTCGTTCTTGTCGACGCTGACGCCCAGGACCACGACGCCTTCCGGAGCGAACTGGCGATTGAAGACTTCGAGCGAGGGCACCTCCTGAAGGCAGGGCTGGCACCAGGACGCCCAGAAATTCAGCACCAGGAGCTTTCCGCCGAAATTCTCCGGAGTGATGGTGCGGCCGGTCTCGGTCACAACCTTGAAATCGGGCGCGGTGTCGCCTATGCGGACAATGTGGTCGTCGAGGGTCCCTTTGACCACCCAGGCCAGGCTTACGCCCAGAGCCAGGACCAGTCCGAGCAGAATACGGTCGGTAGCGGTCTTCACGCTATTATTTTAATGGATCTGCTTGGTCCCCGATGGGGGGCCGGCTCATCCAACCAAGAGGGCGAATGTTTTTAACCCGAAAAGCTGAGTTTTCCGCGTCGCACGTGTGCGCGAATCCCGCCTGGAGCGCGGAGCGGAATCAGGCCGTGTACGGCAACAATGCCAATCCCAACGGCCACGGGCACAACTACGTGCTGGAGGTGACGCTCACGGGCGATCCCGATCCAGTGACTGGCATGGTGTTCGATCTGCGCGAGCTGAAGGAGATCCTGAATCGCGAAGTGGTGGATCCGATGGATCACCGCTTTCTGAACAAGGAGGTCCCTCCGTTTGACCGCGTGATTCCGACCACCGAGAACCTGGCGGTCGAAATCTGGAGGCGGATCGAGCCCGCAGATTACGCGTCAGGGAGTAAGTTTACACAACGTCCGGCTGTATGAGACGGGGGATTTATTCGTCGACTATGGAGGAGAACGGTGAGGCTCACCTCGCGCTATCGCTTCTCCGCATCGCACCGGTTGGACACGCCGGCATTGAGCCCACAGGACAATCAGAAGCTCTACGGGAAGTGCAATAATCCGCACGGGCACGGACACGATTACGTGCTGGAGATCACCGTGGACGGCCCGGTGGATCCAGACGGGCAGGTGGTGAATCGCGAGGCGCTGGATGCCGTGGTTCGCGAACGCGTGCTGGCGAGGCTGGACCATAAGAACCTGAATGTGGATATTCCCGAGCTGGCTACGTCGGTGACGACCACCGAAAATCTGGCGACTCTGGTGCGCGGGTCGCTGGCCGAAGGCTGGACACTGCCGGCTCGCCTGGCACGGGTGCGGATTTCGGAAACCGCGCGGAATACATTTGAGCTGGAGGTCGGATAAGGATCGCGATGAAGAGCAAGGCTCTGGTAAAGGTGATGCCGCCGCAGGGGACCAAGCTGGCGGCCCACATGCGTGACGTACTGACGATGCTCGGCGAAAATCCTTCGCGGGAAGGCCTGCTTCGCACGCCCGAGCGTTACGAGAAGGCGCTGCGGTTTCTGACCAGCGGATACAACACCAGCCTGGAAGAGATCGTCAACAACGCGGTCTTCAGCTGAAGGTCGACGAGATGGTGATCGTGAAGGATATCGAATTCTTCAGCATGTGCGAGCATCATCTGCTGCCGTTTTTCGGCAAGGTTCACGTGGCGTACCTGCCCAAGGACAAGGTCATCGGGCTGAGCAAGATCCCGCGGATCGTGAACATGTTCGCGCGGCGCCTGCAGTTGCAGGAGCGCATGACGCAGCAGATCGCCGAAGCGGTGGCCGACGTGATTTCGCCGCGCGGGGTGGCGGTGCTGGTGGAAGCGCAGCCACTTCTGCATGATGATGCGGGGCGTGGAGAAGCAGCATTCGGGCACCGTGACCAGCAACATGCTGGGGCATTTCCGGAATCGCAAAGCCACGCGGGATGAGTTTCTGTCGCTGGTGGGCCGCCCGGTTTAAGGGTGGGGCGGGATTGAATCCCGCTGGGCCGGTTTGTAACCGGCCGGATTGGCGCCGGTTGAAAACCGGCGAGCAGCTTGAAAAGCTGCCCCACGCGAGTTGTTACCATAGAAGCGATGCGGACGCTGCGGCGGCTTATTTTCTGGGATTTCCCGCGGACCTCGTGGCAGTGGGACATCATCGTTACGCTGATCCTGGCGTTTATCTTTTTGACGCCGCGGGATCTTTTTCGCGATCAGCCGCGGGCGGCCAGCATTCAGATGCTTCAACAGGGGTTCCTGATCGAACCGAAGCTGCTGACGAACGTCTCGAAGGCCGATCTGCCCGAGAAGGCCGCGGAGCTGGTGAATCAGCGCTTCAAGACCCACACGACGATTACTCATGTGGAGCCGGTCTTTGACGAGGCTGAACACGAAATCACCGGCTACATGGCGTACACGAAGCCGTAAGGCGCCCATGACCAGATTCGTTCGATTTGTTTTCGTGGCGGCATTGTCAGCGATAGCGGCGCGCGCCGAGTCTCTCAATGACATCCTGGCGCGCATGGACCAATCGGCAAGCAACTTGCGCACGTTTTCGGCCAAAATGAAGCGCATCGAATACACCCAAATACTGAACGACAAGGAAGAGAGCGACGGACTCCGGCTGGTAAAGCGGGTCAACGGCCAGACCATCGGCATCGTCCAGTTTTTTGGCAAGAATCCCCAAACAATTCGCTTCGCGGGTAAAACGGTGGAAGTGTACTACCCTGACGCCAAGCGCGTGGAAGTTTACGACGCGGGCAAATTCGGAAAGATCGGCAAGCAGGTCGATCAACTGCTGCTGCTCGGGATCGGCGTCAGGAGCGCCGATCTGCGCCACGATTTCGAGATTTCCGCCGGCGGCACGGAAACCATCAACGGAAAACCCGCGACCCGGATTCAACTAATCCCGAAGGATAGCGACCTGAAGAAACAGGCCGAGAAGATCGAGATGTGGGTTCCCGATGGAGACAGCGTCCCGGTCCAGGTTAAAGTGACGCGAACCTCGGGAGACTACAATCAGGCGATCTACTCCGATGTTCAGATAAATCCCCCTCTGCCGGATTCCGCATTTGAGCTGAAGACTCCGGCGGACGTCAAGCGAGTAAACGTTAAGTAGACACTTTCTCCAGAAATCGCTGGTGCACGCGGGAATCCGGACGTGAGCTCGGGATGGAACGTGGTCACCATGTGCCTGCCCTGCTCCACCCACACCGGATCGCCATTGTAGGTCGCCAGAATCTTTCCCGCCGGCGCCGACACGCAGGATTTTCGGCGCGCGGATGAAAACCGCCTCCATCTCATTCGCACCTGCTTGAACGCGCGCGATCCGGCTATCGATTTGGCGGCCGTAGGCGTTGCGCTCGACGTCGATATCGATGAGGTCGAGGCTGGGCTGCGCGGGTTTGGTCACGGAGTGCGCTAACAGGATCGCGCCGGCGCAGGTTCCGAAGACCGGCTTCTGAGCGGCGAACTGCCGTAATGGCCCGGTCAGGTTCTCGATGTCGAGCAGCTTGAGCATGGTGGTACTTTCGCCGCCGGGCACGATCAGGCCATCACAGGCGTCGAGCTCTTTCGCTGTGCGCACTTCGACGGGTCGGCCCGCCTGCACGCTCCACGGCTTTGCGATGAGCGTCAAAATCGCCCTGAAGGGCGAGTACACCGATGGTTTTCACGTCACCAGCCGCGAGTCTGGAGGAGCTCGCTTTCAGGGAGCTTGGAGACGTCCAGGCCGCGCATGGCTTCGCCCAGTTCTTCGCTGGCCTCGAGCAGCTTCACGGGATCGTTGAAATACGTCGCAGCCTTGACGATGGCGCGGGCGCGCGAATCGGGATCCTCAGACTTAAAGATTCCGCTGCCGACGAACACGGCTTCTGCGCCAAGCTGCATCACCAGCGCGGCATCGGCCGGGCGTCGCGATACCGCCGGCGGAGAAGTTCGGTACCGGCAGCTTTCCATTGGCCGCGACCCACTCCACCAGCTCAAGGGGCGCGCCCAGGTTCTTGGCTTCATGCACCAGTTCCTCCTTGCCGAGGATCGTGAGGTGCTTCATTTCCTTGACGATGGTGCGGATATGGCGGACCGCTTCAACGATATTGCCGGACCCGGCTTCACCCTTGGTGCGGATCATGGCCGCGCCTTCGGCGATGCGGCGGAGAGCTTCGCCCAGATTGCGCGCTCCGCACACGAACGGGACCTTGTACGTTTTCTTATCGATGTGATGCTCTTCGTCGGCGGGCGTGAGCACTTCACTCTCGTCGATATAGTCGACGCCCAGCGCTTCGAGAATCCGGGCTTCCATAAAGTGGCCGATCCGCGCCTTGGCCATCACCGGAATGGAAACCGTGTCCATGATCTCGCGAATGATCCGGATGGAAGCCATGCGCGAGACGCCGCCCTCTTTGCGAATATCGGACGGGACGCGCTCCAGGGCCATCACCGCGGAAGCGCCGGCATTTTCAGCGATTTTGGCTTGCTCGACGTTGGTCACATCCATGATGACCCCGCCCTTGAGCATCTCGGCCAGGCCGACTTTTAGCCGGAATTCTTCGGAAAGATACATGAGCCTTTCTCCGTATGTACTTCCATCATCGCATTACCGCTGTTAATAGCCAACAGTGAAGCGCTGGCGGCGATGCTGCGGGTTCTCGATCTCGTCGGCCAAAGCGATGGCGTAGTCTTCCATGGAGATTTTGCTCTGCCCGTCGGCGCCGGTGAGCAACTGGTCTTTGCCGAGGCGAAATTTCCCCGTTCGCTCGCCGGGGCTGAAGAATGCAGAGGGAGAAAGATAGGTCCAGTCCAGTTCGCGGTCGGCTTTGAGAGTGTTGAGGAAGTCGCGGCCCGCGGAGGCTTCGGCTTTAGCAACCGGCGGGAAGTTAGGCTGATCGATGAGCGCCGCTCCAGGCGCGATTTCGAGGCTGCCCGCGCCGCCGACGACCAGGAATCGCCCAACTCCCGATTTCTTCGCCGCGCCGATCGCGGATTGCGCGCTCGTGTCCAGAAACCGGACGCTATGAACCGCCGCTTCCTGGCCCGCCAGCAGCCCGGCCAGATTCGCCTGGTCTTTCACGTCGCCCTGCGTCAGCGTCAGACCCGGGCGAGGCTGCATCTTATCGGGCTGGCGGGCGATGCCGAGAACCTGATGCCCGCGATTCAACAGCTCGGCTGACGATGCGCGATCCGGCATTACCCGTCGCGCCGATGACGGCGATTTTCATGAAAGGGTTTCTCCTATCGATCTTTCAGTGTACTGCGGGACCCGGGGACAGCCAGCCTGTTTCCGCGACGTCCTTTTGATGGACGCGGGCTGTCCTCCGCGCGGAAACAGGTAGGCTGTCCCTGGCACTCTACGCGTAGATGCCGCGCAGCTTGATGGCGAAAGCCACCCGGTCCAGAGCCAGCATGTACGCCGCCGTGCGATTGTTGACGCCGTGCTTCTCGGCGTAGGCGACCACATCGTTGAAGCTGTTCACCATGATCTCTTCCAGGCGATCATTGACCATCTGCTCATTCCAGAAATAGCCCTGGCGGTCCTGCACCCATTCGAAGTACGACACCGTGACGCCGCCGGCATTCGCCAGAATATCGGGGATCACGAAGATCCCCTTCTCGGCCAGGATGGGATCGGCAAAATGGGTCGTTGGGCCGTTCGCGCCTTCGCACAGGATCTTGGTCCGCAGCTTCGCCGCGTTGTGGGAGGTGATGACGTTCTCATGGGCGGCGGGCAGCAGCACATCGGTTTCGAGGAACATGGCTTCCTCGCGATCCATGTTCTGGCCGCCGGGAAAATCGGTGATGGAGCCGGTGTCCTTCCGGTGCTTCATCAGGGCGGGAATATCCAGACCCTGCGGATTGTAAACGGCGCCGTCGAATTCGACGATGCAGATAATCTTGAACCCGGCGCGCGCCATCAGCTTGGCCGACATGCCGCCCACGTTTCCGAATCCCTGAATCACCACGCGAGTCGACGAACGGTCCAGACCCAGGCGGCGCAGAGCCTGGTCGATGACGATCATGCATCCGCGTCCGGTGGCTTCCGTGCGTCCGCGCGAGCCACCGAGGTCGATGGGCTTGCCGGTAACTACGGCCGTTACGGTTTTGCCGGGCGTGCATGGAATAGGTATCCATGATCCACGCCATGGTCTGGTCATTGGTGTTGACGTCGGGAGCCGGAACGTCGATCTCCGGTCCGATGAATTCGAACAACTCCGCCGTATAGCGGCGCGTGATGCGCTCCAGCTCGACCGCGCGAGAGGATGGACGGATCGCAGATGACGCCGCCTTTGGAGCCGCCGAACGGGACGTTGGTCACCGCGCATTTCCAGGTCATCCAGGCAGCCAGCGCGCGCACTTCGTCGAGCGTCACGTCGGGTGCGTAACGAATGCCGCCTTTGGCGGGACCGCGCGCGATGGAATGCTGCACGCGATAGCCGGTGAATACCTCCAGGCGGCCGTCATCGAGCTGGACGGGGATGTGAACGATGATTTCGCGCGAAGGCGAACGCAGGACCTTGCGCATTCCGTCATCCAGGCCCAGTCGCTCGGCCGCTTCGTCGAAGCGCGCTTCGGCTGAGAGGCGCGGGTTGAACTCGGCTCCCATTCCGTCCTGGGATTTGAGGGTCGGCGAAGGAGGCAAGGTCGAAGGCGGCGCGGCTTCCGTAATCATATGAGGGCTCCGCATCCATTATCGAACACGGCACTATGATGAAGATGTGGGACGGATGGTGATGATCATCGGGCTGGTTCTGGTGGCGCTGGGCATCCTGATGATCCTGGGCGAGCGGCTGCCGATTAAGCCGGGCCGGCTTCCCGGCGACATCGTGATTCACGGAAAGAACGGCGTATTCTATTTTCCGATCGTCACCTGCCTGGTGGTCAGCGTGATCCTGAGCCTGGTGATGTGGCTGATCGGGCGAAGATAGGGCTTACCGCAGAAGCCCGAGGCGATTCAGCGGCCAGTAAACGAACACAGCCTTTCCGTAAATAGCATCGCGCGCGACGGTGCCCCAACTGCGGCTGTCGTTCGAGGAGTTACGGTGGTCTCCCAGAACGAAGTAGTGTCCCGGCTTCCACCACGCGGCGGGCCATCGACATGCGATCGCGATTGGCGTCGATCAGGTAAGGCTCTTCCAGGCGCTTGCCATTGAGGATCACCGTGCCGTCGACGATTTCGACCGCGTCTCCGGGAACGCCGATCACTCGCTTGATATAGGATCTCGAAGGATCCTCGGGCGCCCAGAACACGATGGTGTCGCCGCGGACAATATCGGATATGCCGAAGCGGTACACGAACTTGTTGATGAAGATGCGCTCTTCATTGATCAGCGCCGGAGTCATGCTGGTGCCTTCCACCTTGACCGGCTGGTAGAGGAACAGGATGACGATAATCGCGATGACCACGCTGACCGAAAGGTCGCGCAGCCAGGAAATCGCATTGCGGGCGGCCAGCGGCGACAGCATACCGGACGGAGTCGCCACGGGCACAGGTGTAGTAGACACGCTTACGGCAGGCGTGCCCTGCTCATCTTGCATATATCACTACTATAGACGGATTCCGAAGAGAGGCGTTTGGCGGGGCTTTCGCGGCCTATCGGAAACAGGCCGAACTGCCGAACGGCGTACTATGACCAAACAAACGGTCCAGCAGATGGACGACTATTTCCCTCCGCAGCAGGAAGCCATTCAGACCCAGCGGTGCTGGGTGCTGCTCAATGCAATCATCGGGAAAAAGATCACGCTCCAGCCGCCAGCCCTGGTCCGCCAACCCTCAGACCGCGCAAAATAATGAACGATCAGCTGCGCACGCGAAAGCGCGACATGCCAGCAAGCAGTGCGATGCCGCTGCCGAGGAGCAGCAGGCTCATCGGCTCTGGAACCAAGGTTGCGGTAAAGGTCCCCTGAGAGGTTGGCGAGATATTGGCCGAGAAGGTGAGGTGGCCCGACGACGTGTTAATGAAGTCGCTGGAGTGGCCGATACCTCCTGGGCTGCCCGTGATCGGTCCGATGGACGTTGTGAGCCCGTACCCGAGTAGCGCATTGTTTCCTTGTCCACCGACTCCGGTGAAGGAATCCAATGAGGGAGGGTTGTCAAGTGTTCCGATGATGGCGTAGGGCAAAACAGGGAACCCCGTCGCAATTGCTACAGGTGTAGGGAAAGAATAAACCGCAGTCGCATCGGTGATCGTTGCGAATCCGATGCCCGTGATGAACACCGTTGTCGCACTACTCGGGTTAGCGAAAGCGAAACCTCCGAAAATAGAAACGACGTTGGCAGTGTCTCCAGTCGCCGCGACTTGGACCAAAACATTCGTGAAGGTTGACGCGCCAATGGTGCCGGATGCAAATCCCGACTCCGTATAGACAATCGTACTGGCTTCAGTCAAGGCGGTGAATCCAAACAGCATCACGACCAAGAGGGCAAATCGAGATAGCGGCCGAGTTCTCATAGGTTATGAGATTGTATCCGAAACTCCAATAGAATTTCAAGCCAATTACTCAGTTTTTGTAATAGAACGTACAGTACGGCCTCCGTGCTACGGCTCGCGCACCTGGCCACGGAGCGTTGCCTAGATCCCCGGTCTATAAGTAGGGGACTTTGGGGCGGCTGGTGGGATTTGAACCCACGACATCCAGAACCACAATCTGGCGCTACTACCAACTGAGCTACAGCCGCCGCGTGTCCTCTAGTTTAACATCACAGGGCTCTCAGAACTGTTTCACTTGGGAGTCAGTTTGCGTGGGGCAGGTTTTCAATCCTGCCCCACCGCCATTCCTACAGCCCGGCTTTCTTCCACAGCGCATCCACGCGAGCGCGAACATCGTCCGGCATGCGGATTACATCGGGCCACGGCCGCGTAAAGCCTTCCTCGGGCCACTTCTTCGTCGCGTCGACGCCCATCTTCGATCCGTAATTCGGCAGGCGGCTGGAATGGTCCAGCGAATCGACCGGACCCAGGACGAACTGAATATCGCGCTCCGGATCGATATTGTTGAGCGCCTTCCAGGCGACTTCGCTCGAGTTCTGCACGTCCACGTCCTCATCCACCACCACAATGCATTTCGAGAACATCGCCTGGCCGAGCCCCCAGATCGCATGCATCACCTTGCGCGCGTGGCCAGGGTAAGATTTGCGGATCGACACCAGAATCAGGTTGTGGAAGATCCCTTCGGCGGGCATGGCGATGTCGCGGATCTCGGGAAGCTGCAGCCGCATCAGCGGCAGAAAGATGCGCTCGATCGCCTTGCCCATGTAGAAATCTTCCATCGGCGGCGGACCGACGATGGTGGTCGCATAGATCGGGTTCTTGCGATGCGTGACGCAGGTGACGTGGAACACCGGATAATCGTCGTCGAGCGAATAGAAGCCGGTGTGATCGCCGAAAGGTCCTTCGCGGCGCAGCTCGCCCAGCTCGACATAGCCTTCGAGCACGATCTCGCTGTTGGCGGGCACTTCGAGATCGACGGTTTCGCACTTCACCATCTCGACCGGCTTGCCGCGCAGGAATCCGGCGATCATCATCTCGTCCAGATCGGGCGGAAGCGGCAGGATCGCCGAGTACATGGTCGCCGGATCGGCGCCGATCGCGACCGCGATATCCATGCGCTTTTTGTCACCCGCCGCGCGCAGGCGGCGATAGTGCTCCGCGCCCTGCTTATGCGTCTGCCAGTGCATGCCGGTGGTGTGCTCGTCGAACACCTGCAGGCGGTAGCAGCCGCAGTTGCGCTTGCCGGTATCGGGATTGCGCGAGAAGACCATCGGCAGCGTGATGAAGCGGCCGCCGTCCTGCGGCCAGCAATGCAGGATCGGAAGGTAGTTCAGATCGAAACTTGCCCTGGTGGCGGATGACGTCCTTGCACGGCCCGCTGGACACCGATCTTGGGAAAGATCGACGCCAGATCGGCCAGCTTGGGCAGCATCTTGAGCTTGCCCGAGCAGGCCTTCGGGCATTCTGCATCTCCAGCAACTCGGAGATGCGGCCGGCGATCTCTTCCACCGACGACACTTCGAGCGCGATCTCCATCCGCCGCATGCTGGCGAACGCGTTGATCAGCACGGGAATGTCCGAGCCCTTCGGCTTTTCGAACAGCAGCGCCGGACCGCCGGATTTGACGCTGCGGTCGGCGAATTCGGTGATTTCGAGGACGCGGGTCGACTTCGAAGGGGATGCGCTTGAGCTCGCCGCGCTTTTCCAGGGCGCGGATAAACTCGCGCAGGTCGTCATAAGCCATGTTCCCTATTATGGAAGATTACATGACGAACATGACAAACAGAACAGCTTTGGTTACAGGAGCCAGCCGCGGGATCGGAGGGCGTGTCGCCCAGGCTTTGGCGACGCGGGCGCGCGCGTGATCCTGGCTGCGCGGGACGCGAAGAAGCTGGAAGAAGCCGCGATGCGAAATTCCTCGCGCCACGTGCGTTGCGATCGACCTCGCTTCGCCCGAATCCATCAAGGATGCATTCGCCAAGGCGGGCAAGGTCGACATCCTGGTGAATAACGCCGGCATCACCAAGGACGGCCTGGCGATGCGCATGAAGAAAGACGATTGGGATGCCGTGCTGGCTACCAATCTCACCGGCGCGTTCCTGGCGATCCAGCAGGTGCTGCCGGCGATGATGAAAGAGCGCTGGGGGCGGATCATCAACATCTCGTCGATCGTCGGCGAGACGGGAAATCCGGGGCAGGCGAATTACGTCGCGTCGAAGGCCGGGCTGATCGGACTGACGAAATCGCTGGCGCAGGAGATCGCCAGCCGCAATGTCACCGTGAACGCGGTTGCGCCGGGGTTCATCGAGACGGACATGACGGCCGTGCTCTCCGACGAAGTGAAGAACAACCTGCTGGCGCACATTCCGCTGAAGCGATTCGGCAAAGCCGGAAGACGTCGCCGCTGCCGTGCGATTTCTGGCGAGCGAAGAAGCCGGCTACATCACCGGGCACGTGCTGGACGTCAACGGCGGAATGTATATGTAGAGAGCGCGCGGCGAACGCTGATCGAGAACGTCCGGGGCGTCGCCGTCGATCACGGTTCCGAGCGGCCTCCAGCGTGCAGCCATGCGTTCGCTCACGAAACCCTTCGCGATACTGATCAGCGGAACTCCGCAAGCCGATGCGACGTGACCGGCGGCGGAATCGTAGCCGACGAACAACCTCGAGCGAGCGATTTCGGCGGCGAAGGGAGCGAAGGCTCCATCATGGGTTCGCATACCGGGCGTTAGCGCGCGTTCGACGCGCTCGCGTTCCTCGGCGCTGCCGCCTTTGTCGACGAGGATGGTCGCGCCGGTTGCCGCCAGCAGTCTGCAGCAATTCGCCGTTCGAAATCGTCATCGAGACGTTTGGCCGGATTTTCGCCGACGCCAAGGCTGACTGTAATGTCGGCGGGCGGACCAGTGGCTGGCCGTGGCGCGACGTAGGGGCGCGCGCTTCCGAGATCGTCTGCCCACCGAGCCGCCAGATCCGGCAACCGCTCGTTTGCATTCCCGCCGAATGACCGGCTTTCGAAAAACCAGTAGCGATCGTCGGGGCAGACGCGGATAAGTCCCAGCTGAGTCAGGCGCGAATCCGGATCGAGCACGAGGCCATCCTCAAACCAGAGTGCGGCCGATGCTCGAAGGCGGTTACGCAGCGAACCGCCGCGGGCATAGGCAATCTCGCGAATGAGCGATGCGGGGATCGGTTTCGAACAGCTCGTAGTTCTTGCGTGGCCCTACGAACACGATTTCGGCGGATCGGATACTGGCGCTTGGCGGCATCGAGCAAAACGCTTGTAACCGCGACATCGGCACCCAACGTGATCCGCGAGAGGACGTAAACACGCTCGGCCGCCGGCCACGGATACGAAATGCCAGGGGCTCGGCGTGTGCGCGGGATCAACTCGGGACAGACCCGGGCGATCACTTCGGAAAATAGCCGGGCGTAAGCGTCGCACAGTCGCGGCTCGAACAGATCGCCCAGGCGCTCGACCACGATCGACATCAACAGCTCGCCCGTCGTCTTCAGCGATGGCCCGGTCCAGCAGCTCGCGGGACCACGGCTCGTCTCGCAAGCACAGGTCCAGCAGCTCGCTACAGGTACTTGCCAACCAGCAGCTCCAGCTTTTTGCGCGTAGCCTCGGGGATCGCCTTGCGGTCGGTGATCAGGGCGTGTGCCAGCGCCGATCCGCATTTGCAGCTGCGCATTTCCGGCATCGCCGCCACCGCGGCTTTGACGAGTTTTGCAGCGTTAGTCGCATTCTGCGTGAGATTGGCGATAATGTCGTTCACCGTCACCGCGTCGTGTTCCGGATGCCAGCAATCGTAATCGGTCACCATGGCGATGGTGGTGTAACAGAGCTCGGCTTCACGCGCGAGCTTGGCTTCCTGGAGGTTGGTCATCCCGATGACGTCCATGCCCCAGCTTCGATATAGATTCGACTCCGCGAGCGTCGAAAACGCCGGGCCTTCCATGCACAGATAGGTACCGCCCAGCTTCACGCGCACGCCCGCATCCTGACCCGCGGCGAAAGCCACGTCGGCCATCTGCGTACAGATGGGATGCGCGAAACTGATGTGCGCGACCAGCCCTTCGCCAAAGAACGTGGACACGCGGCCGCGCGTCCGATCGACGAACTGGTAGGGAATCACGAAATCGAGCGGCTTGTGTTCTTCCTTGAGCGACCCAACCGCGCTGAGCGAGAGAATGCGCTCGACGCCCAGCGATTTCATGCCCCAGATGTTGGCGCGAAAGTTCAGCTCGGAGGGCGAGATGCGGTGCCCGCGGCCGTGCCTCGCCAGGAATGCGACCTCCCTGCCGCCGAGCTGGCCGACGATATACGCGTCCGAGGGCGCGCCCCAAGGCGTCGTCGATCGTGCGCTCTTCGTGTCGTTCAAATCCCGGCATGGAGTACAATCCGCTGCCGCCGATGATGCCAATGCTTGGTTTCATTCTTGTATGAGTTCCAGCAACACGCCGCCCGTTGAAGACGGGTGAATAAACACGTAAAGGTGTCCGCCCGCCCCTGCGCGAGGCTCGTTCAGCAGCCGCGCGCCCGCGGTCTTGAGCCGTTCCACAGCGGCGTTCAGATCGGGAACCGTCAGAGCCACGTGATGCAAACCTTCGCCGCGCTTGTCGATGAATTTCGCGATCACCGAATCGGGTTGTGACGCTTCCAGAAGCTCGATGCGCGATTCGCCCACGCGGCAGCATCGCCGCGTGGACTTTTTCGACGGCCACAGTTTCGCGCAAGGAAACGGTCAAGCCGAGCTGGTCGCGATAGAACTCGAGCGCCTGGTCGATCGACCGCACCGCGATTCCCAAGGTCGATTAATTCTTGAGCCACTCATTGAGAATCGTGTACGGATCGCTCTTGTGCAACGCGACCTCGCGTCCTGCGTTCAGAAACGTTTCGGCGGAAAAGCCGTCCAACAGGCGCTCGCGCAGCATTTCGCGCAAACGGGCCGCCCAGATTTGCGCCGACCGCTCGGCGTTACGCCCCCGTGGTTCCGCGCGCCTTGCAGCAGCGAGCACGTCCGCGACGCCTTTGCCTTCGAGCGCCACCGTGTTGACGATCTCGATCTCAGGGTCATGCTCCCGACTTTGCGCCAGGCCCATCGCGGCGTGTATCTCGCGCTGCAATTTATCCGCGCCGGGAAGATCGGATTTGTTGATGACGAACACTTGAGCGATCTCCATGATACCCGCTTTAAGCGTCTGGACATCGTCACCCGCGCCGGGCGTCAGCACCACCAGCGTGACGTGCGCCAGCCGCGCGATCTCCACTTCGTCCTGTCCAACGCCGACCGTCTCGACCAGCACGACATCGCGGCCCGCCGCGTCGAGCAGCATGGTCATCTCCGTGGTGGCGCGCGCCAGGCCGCCCAGCCATCCGCGCGTCGCCATCGAACGGATGAAGACGCCCGGATCGGCATGATGCTCCTGCATGCGAATGCGGTCGCCCAGGACCGCGCCGCCCGAATACGGACTGCTGGGATCGACCGCGATCACGCCGACGGTCTTCCCTTCCTTGCGAATCAAGCGCGCGAGTTGATCGCACAGAGTGCTCTTACCCGCCCCGGGGGGTCCGGTGACGCCGATGATCAAAGCTCGGCCGGTATGCGGAAAGAGCTCCCGCAGGAGCGGTTCGGCTTCGGGACTTCGATTTTCGATCCACGTCGCGGCGCGAGCCAGCGCACGCAGGTCGCCGTCGACGATTTTCTGCGCGGCGTCGGTCATGGATATTAACTCTTGAGCAACTGCCGTGCGATCACCAGGCGCTGGATTTCGCTGGTGCCTTCGCCGATGGTGCACAGCTTCGCGTCGCGGTAAAACTTTTCGACCGGATAATCCTTGATGAAACCGTAGCCCCCGTGGATCTGAACGGCTTCGTTCGCCACGCGCACGGCCACCTCGGAAGAATACAGCTTCGCCATCGACGATTCCTTATTCACCGGCGCTCCGGAGTCCTTGAGCCAGGCAGCGCGCAGCGTCAACAGCCGGGCGGCGTCGATCTCGGTGGCCATATCCGCGAGCTTGTTCTGGATCGCCTGGAACTCGGAAATCGAATCGGCCGAACTGTTTCCGCTGCTTCGAATACTTGAGCGCCGCCTCGAACGCTCCTTGCGCGACGCCGACGCTCAGCGCGGCGATTGAGATCCGGCCGCCGTCGAGCACGCGCAGGCTGTCGATGAATCCTTCCCCTTGTTTACCGATGAGGTTCGCAGCCGGCACGCGGCAATCGGTGAAGATCAGCTCGCCGGTGGGCGAACAGCGCATCCCGAGCTTGTTCTCCTTCTTGCCGGTACGGAATCCGGCCGTGCCCTTTTCGACGACGATGGCCGAGATGCCGTGTGTCGCCTGGGCGCGATCCGTCATCGCCATGACGACGAAAACATCGGCGATGTGGGCGTTGGTGATGAACGTCTTGCTCCCGTTGATCACCCAGCAGTCTCCCTGGCGTACGGCCGCGGTGCGCGTGCCCCCGGCGTCCGAACCGGATTCAGGCTCGGTCAGCGCCCAGGCTCCGATCAATTCGCCCGCCGCAAGCTTGGGGACGTACTTCAACCGCTGCGCGTCGTCACCGGCCAGATAGATATGATTCGCGCACAGCGAAACGTGCGCGGCGATGCTCAGCGCAATCGATGGATCCACGCGGGCCAGTTCCTCGACCAGAATCGAATAGTCCACATAGCTGTAACCCGAACCGCCCAGCTCCTCCGGGAATACCGCGCCGAGAACACCCAGATCGCCCAGCTTGCGAAATATTTCGACCGGGAAGTGCTGCGATTCGTCCCACTCCATGACGTGGGGCAGCATCTCGGCTTCGGTGAACGCGCGAATCGTTTTGCGTAGCTGCTGGTGTTCTTCGGTGAATCCGAAATCCATGGGGTGAAATCAGTCAGCCTAGCCACTCGCTGGCGCTCGTGGTTCGGTAATGGCACCGAACCGCGACCAAAGGGAGCGGCCCCAGCACGCTAAACGATCTCCTCGCGCTGCGAATCCCAGCGGACCGTGCGGCCTTCGCGATAGCTGTCCACAGCCATGCGGCAGGCAATGGACACGCGATAACCCAGCTCGAAGGGGCAATTCGGCTCGCCTCCCAGGCGGACGCAGTCGAGGAAATTCTGCAAATGCGCTTGCGGGGTGTGCGCGGAGCGGCCGACGGCTTCCTGCAGGTCGGGCCGGTTCACCTTCTGCGGCACGTAGCGGACCTGGCTCGCGCGCGTAATCGATCCATGCGTGCCCAGGACGTCTTCGCTGACTCCCAATTGGTTGTTGCCCAGGCCCGATACCCAACTGACCAGAATCTCTTCGGGCTGCTGCAGCGTCACGCTGACGGTATCGGGAACCTGGCGCCCGTCTTTCCAGAGATAGATGCCGCCCTTCATCGTCGCCGATTGCGGAATGTCCAGATTCAGCGTCCCGTACCAGAAGCTCAACTGCTGGCTCATGTGCTCGAACACGCTGCCGCCGGAGTAATCCCAAAAATATCGCCAGTGCACGAAGCGATTTGGATCGAACTCGCGCGGGGGCGCATCGCCCAGGAACGCCGACCAGTCCAAACGGTCGGGTGTCAGGTCCGTCGTCAGCAACGCCGGCCGGGCCCATTGCGCCTTGTTCACGGGCGTATTGCGATGCATCTGCATGGCGATCGCGGTGATCTTGCCTATACGATCCGGCCGAGAGAGAAATTGATGGACGTCGGTGACGTGCCCGGTAGAACAAGCCTGATGGCCGATCTGGACGACGTGCCGCCGTCGGTCGCCTTCATATACGGCGCGCATCGCCTTGGCTTGAGCTACGCTCAATGCCATCGCTTTTTCGAGATAAACATGTTTGCCGGCTGCGATCGCATCGCAGAACTGCTGCGCGTGAAGATGCTGGGGCGTCGCGATGATCACGGCGTCCACATTCGGATCGTCGAGGAGACTCCGGTAATCGCTATGGATTGTCGCTCCGGGCGTGGCTCCCGAAGCCGTCTCCAGGCGCCTGGCATAGACATCGGCGAATCCCGCAATCTCGGTGTTAGGACATGCCCGAATATGATGGACCAGTTCCATCCCGCGGTCGCCCGCGCCGATGATCCCGATGCGGATGCGGTCGTTGGCCCCCCACACGCGGGCCGGACCAGCGGCCAGGGTCCCGGCCAGGCCGTAAGCCACCTTCCCAACGAAATTGCGGCGGGAATCCATGTATTTTCAGTGTACCAGCGCGCCGGGCACGTCCGGTCCACGAGGTCATTCCAGGTGTTTGTGGAAGCGCAGGACGCTGATCCACAGGATCGTCACGCCAAAAACTGCCAACGCGAGCAACTCCGGCCATAAAGTATCGAATCCCGACCCCTTCAGGAAGATGCCGCGGACGATTTCCAGGAAATATCGCATCGGATTGACCAGTGTGAACCACTGGACCGCCTGCGGCATGCTGCGGATCGGGAAGGTGAATCCGCTCAGCATCTGGAACGGTTGAAATAAGAGGAATGTCGCCAGGTTGGCCTGCTGCTGGGTGTGAGAGATGGTCGAGATCAGCAGACCCGCGCCCAGCGTAGTCAGGATGAACAGCAGCGACGCCAGGCACAGCAGCCAAAAACTGCCCGCGAAAGGCATGTGAAAAATCAGCAGCGACGCGCCGAGCACCAGCAGCATGTCCCAGAAGCCGATCACCACGAAGGGCAGCGTCTTGCCCAGAATCAATTCAGCCGGACGAATCGGGGTCACCATGAGCTGCTCCATGGTCCCCAGCTCTTTTTCGCGGACGATGGCCATAGTAGTCAGCGACAACGTCACCAGCATAATAATGTTGACGATCACGCCGGGGATGAAATAATTGCGGCTCTTGAGTTCGGGATTGAACCAGACGCGCGGCTCGGTGAAGACTTGGGGAACCGCGGGGTGCATGGGCACGCCTGCCGCGACCAGCTTCTGCCGCTGGCGATCCGCCATCACATCACCCGTAAAGCGCGCGATGGTCTGGCCCGCGTAACCGGAGACGATCGAGGCGGCGTTGGAATTGGTGCCGTCGAGCAGAACCTGGACACTGGTGGGACGGCCGCGTTCGATATCGCGGGCGAACCCGGGCAATACGCGGATCACTCCATCGACCCGGCCGCGATCCATGTCGTCCTGCATCTGCTTTTCGCTCGTCGGCATGGACACAATCAGGAACCGGCCGGACCCCAGGAACTGCGAATACAGCTCCCGGCTCTGCGGGCTCTGGTCCTGATCCATCCAGGCGATGCGCGCGGTATTGACGTCCAGATTCGCCGCGTAGCCGAAAATCAGCAGCTGAATCAGCGGCGGAATGAATAACATGCCGCGCATACGCGGGTCGCGAAACACCTGCAGGAATTCCTTGCGGATCATGGCGCGGAGGCGTTGTTTCATGGTGTATACCTCACGCGATTTTCTGCCTCAGTTTTCGAACCGCCAGGAACGAAATCCCCACCGCGTAAACAATGAGCAGCAGCAGATCGAACCACAGCAAACGCAGCCCCGTGCCTTTCAGGAAGATGCCCTTCGTCATGTCGATGAAGTACCGGGCCGGGATGATGAAAGAGATCACGCGAATGATCCAGGGCATATTCGCGATGGGATAGATGAATCCGGACAGCAGGAACGCGGGCAAGAACGAGGTGAGGGTTCCCATCTGATAGGCGGCCAGCTGATTGCGGAACATGGCGGAGATATACAATCCCCAGGCCAACGCGCCATATAGAAATACGCACGCGGAAAACAACAACAGGACCCAGCTGCCTTTGAGCGGCACCCCGAAAATGACCACGCCCACGAACAAGGCGATCAGCATGTCGGTCAGCCCCAGCAGAAAATGCGCGGATAGCTTTCCCAGCGCCATCTCGATCGGACGCACCGGCGTGGACAGAAGCTGCTCCATGGTGCCGTTCTCCCATTCGCGCGCGATGGTGAGCGATGTCAGCAGCGCGGCGATGATCATGGTGATCACACCAATCAGTCCCGGGACGATGAAGTTCCGCGAAAGCAGATCGGGGTTGTACCAGACGCGAACGCTGGCATCCACGGGAGGCTGAAGAACGCTGCCCGCGCGCATGCTCTGGGCGTCTTCGCGGGCGTGTCGCGCATACGACTGGACCAATCCCTCGGCGTAGCCCATCGCGATGGAAGCAGTATTGGAATCGGCCCCGTCCAGCAGGATCTGCACGGGCGCTTCCTTGCCCGCGAGGAGATTGCGCGAGTAATCGTAGGGAATCGCGACGCCAACCAGGATGCGACGCTGATCCATGGCGCGTTCGATGGGCTTATAGGAATCGACCTCATCGACAATCTGAAAATATTTTGAACCGCGAAACTCCTGAACCAGGTTTTGGCTTACGGCGCTGTGGTCGGCGTCGTAAATGATGGTCGGGATCCGGTCGACGTCCAGGCTGAGCGCGTATCCGAACAGCAGCAGCACCATCACCGGCTGCGTCAGGGCAGCCATGAGACTGCGCGGATCGCGAATGATGTGCAGCAGCTCTTTGCGAGCCATCGCGCTGGTGCGTCTAAAATTCATTTCGTCACATTCACCGAGCGACCGCTCTCTCCTGCTCCTCGATCAATCCGACGAACACATCCTCCATGGACGGAGGAATCGGTTCCAGCGCGCCGATCTTGATTCCAGCCCCGCCCAAAGCGGACTGGATTTCCGGTATGGCGCGCGCTTCGTCGTCCACTTTGATGTGCAGCCCGCTTCCGAATACCGCGACGTCCACAATGGCCGGGCGGCCGCGCAGGGCCCGCATGGCGCCCAACAGATCGGTAGTTTCGAGCATCAACAGATGGCGCTCGCCGAACGCCGTCTTGAGCTCCGTGGGCGAACCGAGCGCGATCACGCGTCCGCCATACATCAGCGCGACGCGGTGGCAATACTCGGCCTCGTCCATATAGTGAGTGGTGACGAAAATAGTGTGCCCGGCCTCGGAAAGCCGGTAAATCAGATCCCAAAAATTGCGGCGGGCGACCGGGTCCACGCCGCTGGTGGGTTCGTCCAGGAACAGAATAGGAGGCTCGTGCAGGATGGCGCAGCCCAGCGCGAGCCGCTGTTTGAGACCGCCGGGAAGATCGCGTGTCGAAGTCTTGCGCCGGTCTTCGAGGTTCGCCATGCGCAGGACGTAATCGCGGCGCTGCGCCAGCTTCTCCGGAGAGACACCGTACACGCCGCCGAAGAACTCGATGTTTTCTTCTACCGACAGGTCCTCATACAAGGAGAACTTCTGCGACATGTAGCCGATGTTCTGGCGCACCAGTTCCGACTGCGTCGCGACATCATACCCGCCAACCGTGGCGCGGCCCGAGGTGGGAGCCAGAAGCCCGCACATGATCCGGATCGTAGTCGACTTCCCCGCCCCGTTGGGCCCCAGGAAGCCGAAGATTTCGCCGCGCGCGACGTCGATCGAAACATTGTCAACGGCCACGAAGTCGCCGAAGCGCTTGACCAGGTTCTCGATGCGGACCGCGGGACCATCGCCGTTCTTAGGCAGCACGCGACACCTCCTGGCCGCTTGCTGGCGCGCGCGGTTCTGTGCACTGGACCCCCGGGCGCGCGCCTCTGGGCGCCTTGCACCGAACCGCGAACGTCAGTGAGCGGCCACGGTGTCGCTTAGGCAGCATGGGCTACTTCTTCCTTGCGCTCCAGCGCGATAAACACGTCTTCGAGCGACGGTACGATGCGCTGGTACGTGAACGGAGTTATGTTGAGCAGCGCTTCAACCTTAGTGACGCGCTCATCGACAAACAAGTGATACTCGATGCCCGCGTGGTAGACGCCCAGCACGCCGGGCTGACGTTCGAGCAGTGGCCGCGCTTCGTCCGGATGCGGAAAATGAACGCGATAACAGGTCTCCTCCAGGCTCTCTTTCAATTTCGCGGGAGAATCGCAGCGGATCAGCCGGCCCTTGTGCATCATGCCTACCCGATTGGCGCGTTCGGCCTCATCCAGATACGCCGTCGAAACCAGGACCGTCAGCCCTTCGCTCACCAGCTGGTACAGGATGGCCCAGAAGTCGCGCCGGGAAACCGGATCCACGCCGTTGGTCGGTTCATCCAGGAACAGCACGCGGGGCTTGTGCAGCAGGGTGCACATCAGCGCCAACTTCTGCTTCATGCCGCCCGACAGTTTCGCGGCCTGGCGCATGCCGAAGGGCTCCATGCGCGTCATCTGCATGAGCCGGCCGCTCAGTTCCTCGCGTTCGCGTCCGATTACGCCGAACAGGTCGCCATAGAACGCCATGTTCTCGTTCACTGTGAGGTCGCCATACAGGCCGAAACGCTGCGCCATGTAGCCGATCTGATCCTTGACCTGGTCGAGCTCTTTCGAAACGTCGTGGCCGGCGACGATGGCTTTGCCTTCGGTGGGATCCATCAGGCCGCACAGCAGGCGCATGGTAGTGGTCTTGCCTGCGCCGTCGGGACCCACCAGAGCGAAAATTTCGCCCTGCTGGATTTCCAGATCCAGATGATTCACAGCAGTGAGCGCGCCGAAGCGCCGCGTCAACCCCTGGGCGGTGACGATCGTCATAACAAGACACTCACAACAGAATTTCCCCGTCGACAGGCATGTTGTTCTTCAGTTCCTGGTGCGGATTGTCGACGTCGATCTTGATGCGGTACACCAGCTTCACGCGCTCTTCCTTGGTCTGGATCTGTTTCGGCGTGAACTCGGCCTCGGACGAAATGAACGAAATGCGGCCGTCGTAGATCTTGCCCTTGAACGAATCCGTACTGAGCTGGACCTTGCCCCCGAGTTTGATCCGTCCGAGATCGGTTTCATTGATATAGGCGCGCAGCCACGGGTGCGCGATATCGCCCAGGCTGACGATGGTGGTTCCGGCGGCGATCACTTCGCCCGCTTCGGCCGACTTCACCAGCACCACCCCATCTATGGGCGCGACAATCGTGGAATCGGCAATCTGAGTCTGCGTCATGCCCACCTGCGCGCGCGTGCGATCGATTTCCGACCTTCGCGCAGACAGTTCCTCTTGCTTGCGCCGCAGCTCGATCCGATTAGCCTCCGCGGTTTGCACAGCCGCCTGGGCGCGAGCCACCTGCGCGCGCGCTCCCGCGATCTCTTCCTTGCGCGGGCCTTCCTGGACCAATGCGAAATGATCCTGCGCCTGACGAAGCTGCGCGGCCGTGCTGTCGAGCTTCGCGCGTGCCTGGTCGAACTGCGATTTCGAAATATCTTCCCGCGAGAAAAGCGTTTGCGCGCGATCCCAATCCGACTTCGCCTGGTCGTTCCAGGCTTTGGCGTCCGCAACGGCCGATTGCGCCTGCTGCACTTCTTGCGGACGGCTACCCGCCAGCAGCTCGTCCAGGTGCGCCTGCATCTGCGCCAACTCGGCGCGCCGCGTGGAGATGTCGCTGTCAATCGTCGCCGCCTGATACTCGATCGTAGTTTGCAACTGTTGCAAGGACGATTGCGCCGAGGCGACCGCGGCTTGATCGCGCAGCAATTGTTGCTCCAGTTGCGCGGAATCGAGTTTCGCGATCAGCTGGCCCTGCTTCACGAAATCGCCTTCGCGCACCGCCAGCTCTGTCATGCGCCCCGCCGTCTTAAAGGAGAGATCCACTTGGGTGAGTTCCAGATTGCCCGAGACCTGGATATTGTTGGTTGCGTTCATCCGGTCGGAATACCAGTACCACGCTCCGCCGGCCGCCGCGGCCAGCACCAGAAGAATCAGGACCACGCGTCGTTTCTTCATTTTTGAACGTACTCCTGAATCGCGCCCGTGGCCGTAGCCAGTTCCAGCCGCGCAAGGTTGTAGTTATACAGAGCGTCGATCTGATTGGCGCGCGCCCGGTCCAGGCGAGTCTGAGCGTCGGTGACTTCGAGCGAATTTGTCACGCCCGCCTGATAGCGGCGCTGGGCTTGTTCCAGCTCGCTCTGCGCCAGCGTCAATCCCTGACCCGCCGTCTGCACCTGGCTATCGGCCGAACGCAGGCTGTCGAGCGCGAGACGAACATCCAGCTCCACCTGCAATCCCAGGTCGCGCGTGCGAATTTCCTCTTCGCGCACCTGCGCCAGGCTCTCCTGTTTTCGATAAGCGCGCCGCCCCCCGTCGTAAAGCGGGACCTTGAGCTGAACGCCGACGGTGTGCGTCGGATGCGCGCCGATCAGCTCGTTCCCGATGGTCCCGTAATCGCCGTACGCGGAGACCGAGGGCAGATGTTCGGCTTCCACGGCCGAATAATTCATGCGCGCGGTCTGCTCGTGCTGCTGCTGGGCCTTGAGGTCGGAGCGGCCCTTGCGAGCCGTCTCGAGCAGCGCCTCCACGGCAGCCGTGTCGACGGCTTGATAGGAGAGCTTGTCGCTCAATTCCACGTCCATCTTCAGGTCCAGGCCCATGGCCCGAAGCAATTGCATGACCGCCCGCCGGCGATCGTTCTCGGCCACGGTCAGGCGCTGGCGATCGTTCGCCAGCTGCACCTGGGCTCGCGTTACTTCGATGCCCGTTCCGGTACCGGCATCCTTCTGCGATTGCGCCAGCCGCTCCAGGGCCTGCGAAAGCTCGACATTGGCGCGAGCGGTATCGAGCGCCGCGTCTTCGCGCAGGCTCGCCAGATACGCGCGGGCCACCTGCTCGCCTACCTGGTCCTTGGCGGCATCCAGATCCGCTTTGGACGCCTGCAACCCGGCGCGCGACGCCCGATACTTGCGGATGGTCGTAAAATCGAGCACCGTTACCTGCGCCGTTGCGCGCGCGTCGAAGATGCTGAACGGCCCCACGATACTTGGAATCGAGAATCCGGGAAAGTCGAAATTGAAGCCGAACGTGTGCAGGTTGACGGTTTGGCTGCGCTCGTTTACGGTCCCGTCCAGATTAGGAAAAAACGCCGAGCGCGCCTGATCGACATGCGTTTCCGACACCCGGACGGATTGCTCGGCCAGCGCCACCCGGGCGCTTCCCTCGGGCGTCAGGGCGATGTCGACGGCGCGTTTGAGGCTCAATTGCATCACGTTCTGAGCCAGGCACAGAGGGCCGAACAGCACGAAAACGGCCCACGAAAAAGGATGCATACCCTTCATTGTTTCAGTCACTCCCCCATCTTCTCAGTCGCTCCCGCGGGATGCCGGCGCTCGGAACCCGGCGGCAACAAACCGCACCGCCCGGTCGACCAGCGCCTCGCGATCGGAAATATCGCATACTCCGTTGGTGATTTTCGGAAAGATTCTCCCCCACAGCATGGTGTGCGTCAGAACTCCGACCGAAAAATGCAGCCGCCACAGCAATTCCGACGGCGGCAATTCCGGCAACGCCTTGGATAACGCCTCGATGAAACGCTGCGACACCGGCGCCAGATGCTTGTGGAACACTCGCTCGACGAATAGCTCGGGATTCGAGAGAATCCTTCCGATCAGCGGCACCACGGCGTCCACTTTGACCTGCATCACCGGCGCCATGAAGGCGGTCAGGATCTGCTCCACCGTAGGATTCGGACCAGCGGCCTCCAGCAGCTCGAATCGCTTCTTGTTAACCGGCTCGATCCGGCGGGCCACGATCGCGTCGATCAGGCTGTCTTTGGATTGGAAATGATAGTTGATGGCGGCCAGATTGACGTCCGCCGCAGACGTGATCTCGCGCAGGGAAGTCGCCTCGAAGCCGTTCATTCCAAAAAGCTTCTCAGCGGCGTCCAGGATCTTTCCCTTGGTACTGACGCGCTCAATCATACGTTCGTTTCAATCATACGACTGAATCGGCCGAGCGTCAAGCAATCTTTTCTGACAGGAATCTTTTCTCAGACGTGCAGTTCCTGCGGCATGGGTTTTCGCGCCGCTCGCCAGCCTGGAGCCGGAATTCCTTTATCCTCTGCCGGTTAGGCCGATCCTGCATTTGGAACGACTCGTGCTCGTCCATCTCCGATATGGATCCGCGCTATTTGGCTATTGTCCCGTCTTTAATCGTCGCCGCATTGATTTGCATCGGCTTCGCCACGCGTAGTTTGCTGCGAGGCATCAATTTTCCGCGGTGCTGGCGCTGTGGTGCATCGAAGGTAAGGCGATCGCGCTCGGACGGCTTCCGCGACGCGGCAGCATCCGTGTTGCTGCTCCGCCCCTTCCGCTGCACCGGATGCCGCGCGCGGTTCTATGGCCCTCGCTTCCTCGAGACCTCGCGGCCTCGGAGAAAGCGCTCTAAGCCTTCGCCGGCGCAAGGACTGGCGCATTCGCCAGCAAGGCGTCTTCAAACTCAAAATCCGGTTTAGGAAAGTTGTGATTGCGCAGGTACCACCGGTGGGTTTCCTTTAGGCCGGTGACGAAATCCGTAGGCTTGAATTTCAAGACCCGCTGAGCCTTGGCCGTGACCAGGGTGATGGGGGGAATGTCGAAATACAGTCCGAAATACAATTTCGGACCCATGGGATGCCCGCCCGCGCGCAAAATATACTCGCGCGGAATGCGGACGAACTTGGGCTGCTTCCGGCAGGCCTCGGCGAACGCTTCCACCGCTTCGGTCTGTGAAATCGGCCGTGAGTTGGCGATGTTGAACGCGTGGCCGGCCGCGGCCGGCTCGTCTACCGCCCGCAGCGCCGCCTTCACCAGATCCTTGACGTAAACGAACTGCATCAGGCGGCGGCCGTCGCCCGGCACGATGATGGCGCGTCCCGCCCGCAAGCGATCCCAGAAGAAGGCTTCGCGGTAAAACGGATTGCCCGGCCCGTAAATATAGGGCGGCCGCAGCGTCACCACCGGCAGCCCGATACGCTGGTGCAGCCGGAACAGGGCGCGCTCGCTCATGGCCTTGTTGCGGACGTACAATTCCGGAGCGTCATCGGGCGCCAGAGCGTCGCCCTCGTGATGATTCAGCCCGTCGCCATAGGCCGCCACGCTGGACATGAACACATAGCGCTTGATGTTGTCGCCGGCCGCGCGCACCGTGGCTTCCACGTGACCCGCGGTGGTGCCGCGATCCCAATCGTAGACGTTATCGAAGACCAGCTCGAATTTCGTGCCAGCCAGCGCCGTTCGAACTGCCTGCGCATCGTTGCGGTCGGCGACGATATTGCGGACCTTGCGGCCCAGATTATGCTTGGTGCGGCGATGCATCACCGCAACGCTGTGGCCGGCTTTCAGCAGCTCCGCCACCAGCGTCTGGCCGACGAATCCTGTTCCTCCGATAACCAGGCAATTCATAGGCAACGCCGGCGCGCGCGGGGCGAGATCAGTCGTAATACTCCAGGCCCAAGTGCGTGATCAGATCCTCGCCGCGCATCCACCGGAGCGTGTTCTTCAGCTTCATCAACTGGATGAAGATGTCGTGCTCGGGGTAGAGCCCGGGCGCGGTCATGGGAGCCTTGAAATAGAACGAGAGCCATTCCTGGATGCCCCGCATTCCGCAGCGCTGCGCCAGGTCCATGAACAGAACCAGGTCCAGGACGATGGGCGCGGCCAGGATAGAATCGCGGCACAGAAAATCGATTTTGATCTGCATGGGATAGCCCATCCATCCGAAGATGTCGATGTTATCCCAGCCCTCTTTGGAGTCGCCGCGCGGCGGATAGTAATTAATCCGGACAGCGTGATACAGATCCTTATAGAGCATCGGGTACAGCTTGGGCTGGAGAATCTGTTCCAGCGAGCTGAGCTTGGTTTCTTCCTTGGTCTTGAACGAACCGGGATCTTCTAAAACCTCGCCATCGCGATTTCCCAGAATATTCGTCGAAAACCATCCGGAAATACCCAGCATCCGCGCCTTCAGTCCGGGCGCGATCAGGGTCTTCATGAAGGTCTGGCCGGTCTTGAAATCCTTGCCGCAAATGGGCAGATTGCGCTCGCGCGCCAGTTCCTGCAGCGCGGGCGTGTCAGTGGTCAGATTAGGCGCGCCGTTGGCGAACGGGATACCCGACTTGAGCGCCGCATACGCGTAAATCTGGCTGGGCGCGATCTCCGGATCGTTCTGCATCAGGCCGCACTCGAAATCCTTGAGCGTCTTGTGCACCGCCGCGGGCCGGTGAAAGACTTCGGTCGATCCGCACCAGATCATCACATTGCGCGCGGTGTTGTTGGTTTTGCGGAACTGCTCGATGTCTTCCATGAGCATGTCCGCTTTGTCCATCTTGGTCTTGGCTTCCTTGACGTTGGGACCGTTAATGCGGCGGATATACTCGGAATCGAAGACCGCCTTCATCGGCTTAATCGCGGAAAGGGGTCCCTTCAGCTCGTCGAGCTGAGTTCTCTCGAGAACCTTGGCGTTGACCGCCGCCTCGTAAGCCGTATCCTCGTAAATATCCCAGCCGCCGAAAACCAGGTCGTTCAACCCGGCCAGCGGCACGAAATCCTTGATCATCGGACTTCGGTCATCGGTACGTTTGCCGAGGCGAATCGTGGACAGCTGGGTCAACGATCCAATGGGCTCGGCCATGCCACGCTTCACGGCTTCCACGCCGGCGATGAAGGTGGTGCTTACCGCGCCAATACCCGGAATCAGGACTCCGAGCTTTCCATCGGCGGGCGCAATCTGAACGTTATCGCGATTCGGCAACTGCTAATCCTCCTGGCCTACTGGGGCCTGTTGGGTTTGCCCTCTGGATACCGGCACTAATCTGAGGCCGTATCATGCAGGGAGCGGTGAAGACGCACCAAGGCAAAACACCTGTCTTGATATACTAGCATCTCATGCAGAATCGCGCGACTGCGACCATCTCCGCGATCCTGGTGGACGACGAAAAACTCGCCTCCGAGGAGCTTGCCTACCAGCTCAAGGAATTCGCCGACATCGAGATTATCGCAACGGCGTCGAATGGCCTTGAGGCGCTGAAGCTGATCCAGGATCTCGAGCCCGACCTGGTGTTTCTCGACGTGCAGATGCCTGGCCTCGACGGCATGGGCGTGATCCGCAAACTGCGCGAACTGGATATTCCCCTGCCCTATTTCGTCATGGCGACGGCCTACGATCAGTACGCCGTGGAGGCTTTCCGCTGGGAGGCGCTCGATTACGTCCTGAAGCCCGTCGACAAGGAACGCCTGACGGTGGCCGTGGATCGCGCGCGCAAAGCGGTCAGCGATCGAAATAAAGGCGCCCCGCCTGAGCCGGCTGCGCCCAAACCTGCGCTACAACGCAGCAAGCTCCTGGTCAGAAGCAACCAGCGCAACTTCATCGTCGACGCGCAGGACGTGGTCTACGCCACCATCGACGACGGCCTGATCACCGTGGTCGCCAACAACCTGGAGGGGCAGTCCAATTACCGAACCATCGAGGAGCTGCAATCGAATCTCGATCCCGATACGTTCTGGCGCGTGCACCGGTCGTATCTGGTGAACATCCACCGGATCAAAGAGGTGATCCCGTGGTTCAAATCCAGTTTCCAGCTCCGCATGGACGATAAAAAACAGACCGAGATTCCGGTGAGCCGCGTCCAAACGAAACGGCTGCGCGCACTTCTGAAACTGTGACGGAACGCTATCTAGAGGATCTCCAGGTTGGCGAGAAAACCCAAACGGGCTCGGTGACCATCACAGAAGAGGATATCCTCGATTTCGCGCGCCGTTTCGATCCTCAACCAATGCACACCGATCCGCATGCACCGGGTGGATTAATCGCCAGCGGATGGCATACCGGGGCCGTAGTGATGCGCCTGGTCGCCGACGCCAGGCCGCTGGGAGACCTGCCTTTGCTGGGGATGGGCGTGGACGGTATCCAGTGGCCGCTTCCGGTGCGCCCCGGCGATACTATACAGGTCGAGACGGAAGTACTCGCGATCCGGCCTTCGAAGTCGAGACCCACTCACGGTATCGTGAAGCTGCGATCCACGGCGCGCAATCAGCATGGCGAGGTGGTCTACGTCGTGACTCCGAATGTCTGGATCCCCCGCCAGCCCGCTTGACCAGGTGGGGTCAGGCTTTCAAGCCTGCCGCCCGGCTTTCCAGCCGGCGCTGTTCCGAAATAGACATTCAGGCCGGGCAGAAGCCCGGCTGCGGCCTTGAAAGGCCGACCCCACTGTCTATGTTCCCGACGAACCCTTGCGATCCGGCGCATCGCCCCGGAGATCTTCCAGCCGCGCCATGATCGAGGGGCTCTCGTCCATCAGATTCGACAGGGCTTCCTCAGGAGCCGCTCCGGCCTTCTCAGGACGCACTACGGGACCCTCGATCTGCGCCGCGAACTGCTCGCGAAGCCCTTTCGGCAAGACGCTGTCCAGGTACTCGAGCGCGACGCCGCGGAGCTTCGCGTCTTCGGTGTACAGCGCGCGAAATGCCAGCCGTACGGACTGCTGCGGCAGCACCAGACCCAGCAGCGTCGCGACATGCGTCATCACGTGCGAAGCTCTTTCGCGCAACACTTCATCGACCAGGTCCGCGCCTTCCACCGCATCTGGCGATGGCGCCGCCGCCGCTTTCGATAAGCTCTTGCGGCTGGTGGACAGCTCGCTCGCGACGATTTCAAAAATCGCGGCCGGCTGGGGCCGGAATTCCGGATGCTCCTGCAGCATCTTCTCGAGCCCGCGGGCGCAGCGCTGGCGAATTTCGAAGCGCTCGTCGCGCAATTGCCGAAACAATCCCTGCCAGGCCAGAGGACTATTTGAGGCCGCCAGCACCCGCGGAATACGCCGCCGGACTTTTTCGTTCTCCAGCGGATCGGCCAGACGGTCCGCGAGTTGTCCCGCGATGTGGTCCGCCGCCCGGGACAGAGCATCGTGAGCGGCGCGCGCCGTCTCATCGCGTCCCAGCAGCTCGATCACCTGCGGCACCAGCAGCGGATCCCGCAAGTCGATGGCATGCAGTGCGGCCCGCGCGCGCAACGGATCTTTAGACCGCAGCTCGACCAGCCGCCGCATAGTGATATCGGCCGGATGGATTGGGAGAGTGTCCGCGGCGTGTTCACTCGCTCCTACACCCACCATGGACGCCGACGAACGCAGCACGATGGATCGGGTAACAGCGTCCTCGGCTTCTTCCGGTGCGATGACGACGGTTTGCCGGGCCAGACCTTTTTCGAGCACCGCCACGTATGCCCGGTCCAGCCGGAACGCGAGCCACGAGGCCACGCCCGCCCATACCGCAGTGGCGGCGAGGATGAATCGAAACGAAACCTCCACCGGGAATACCAGCAAGAGCTGAATCGACGCCGCGGCCAACCCCTCGCCCAGGCGATCCGCGCCGATATCGATCACGGTCTTGACCGACCGCCGCTCGGCCGCGGGCATGGGCGTGTAGAACAGCTCGTAACCGGAGCGGAATAGCGATCCTCGCAGCAGCACTTCCAGCCCCCGGCTAAAGAAAATGGCCGCCGCGCCGGGAACCAGCAGCGATACTAAGCTCGCTCCGGTGACGGCCACGGGAAGCACGGATACAGTGCGGCCCGGACCGAATCGCTTCAGCCAAATCCGGCTGAGACCGGCTTGGACCGCGAAGGTCGCCAGGGAAGTGGACGTGTAAAAAATCGCGAAAAACCGGCTGAGGCTGGCGCCTTTGCCGAATTGCGTGAGCGCGCTCGAGCGGAACAGAAAATCGAGACCGGCGGCGCTCATCGAGATCAGCATCACGAAGGCGGCCAGTCCCACCAGATAGGGCGCGCCGGAGAGCATTTCGGGGAAAGAGGGAACCTCTTGTTTCTTTTCCGTCGAGTGCGCCGGAGCGAAACGGAACAAAGCCAGGCCGCCGGCGAGTTGCAGGACCGCGAGCAGAATCAGCAGATCGGCGCTGGTGCTCAGTGCGGCCACGCGCTCGGCCATCAGTCCGCCGGCCAGACTTCCCAGCGTCCCGGCAGCGGCGATTTGTCCGAATCGCCGGCGCGCCTCACGGGGATCGAAGCGTTCGCTGGCCAAGGCCCAAAATCCGGAAAGCATCACCGGCCCGAGGGCCATGATGTGGATATAAATGAAGGCGGCAACCGGCTGCGGGAAGGTCGCCAGCAGCATCCACTCGGCCACATGCAGCCCCGCGCCCAGTAGATACACCGATGGAATCAGCCGGTACGGGCCAAAGCGATGCACCAGCTTCGCGCTGAACAGCGCGACCAGGATGGAGCAGACTGCCGCCGCTCCCACGGCTGGAGGAAGCGCCGAGGCCGGGAACACTGCGAGGAACAGGCTATCGCGCGTGGTTTTCGCGGCTAGCTGCCACGCCATCATCAGGAGGGACACCAGAATCGCCTGGCGGGCCGCGGAGGAATTCGGAAGCCCGGGGATTTTCATGCGAGAGCGGGTGCGTCGGCGGTCTTCCGCTGAGATTCGTTCTCCGCGCGCTCCCTGTGCGCCCGTGCGATTCCGAACGCCACGGCGAACCAAACCAGCGTCAACACGAGATTGACCACTGCAAAGCCCTGGATCCCCAGATCGAAGGCGGATCCCACTCTCACCACGCCTGCTTCGAGCACATCTCCGGCGCGTTTGAAGAACGTATCGATAGCCGCCTTGGCCTTGTACTTCGCTTCCCGGCTGGTGGGCAGGAACAGGGCGTGCACAGTGGTATTCTGCACCGAATAATCGGCGCCGTTCTCCAGGATCTTCAACCAGCGAATCACCGGCAGCACCGGCAGCAGCAGCAGGAAAGAATAGCTTCCCATGGCCAGCGCCGGAAGGATGAACAGCGCGCCGCGAACGCCCGCGTACCGGAAGATGCGGGACACCGCGAACATCTGCAATCCCAGCGCCACGCTGTTGTACCAGACCTCGTAGTGTCCGTAAAACTCGCCGATGATGCGTTCCTGAAGGCCGATATTGGAGCCGGCCACGCGAATCGCGTCCGCCGTAACGAGCTTGCCGAGCAGGAACTCTCCGGAATTGTTGACGATATTCAACAGCAAAACCAGCATGGCGATCAGCAGCAGATAGCGGTCGCGCAGCAGCAGCTCCAGCGCGCCCGTGCTGGCCAAGGGAGCTTCTGCGTGGCCGGCGGAGAAATGCGCCGGGTCGGACGCAGCCCGGTAATGAATCACGCGGCTGATCATCAGGCAGACCACCAGCACCCCGGCCGCGATCAGCATCAGGGGATACGGACCGGTGACGCGCATGATCATGGCAGCGGCCTGGGCCCCCACCAGGCTTCCCAGCGAGCCGCCGACCGCTATCGCGGGAAACAGCCGCTTTCCGTGGGATTCGGAATATAAGTCATTCGCGAAAGACCAGAATAAGGCGACAATGAATACGTTAAAGATCCCCACCCACAGGAAGAAAACCACACCCTCGCGCACCCCCGCCACGCCGAAAGCATAAAACAGCAGAAGATTCGCCACAAAAATCAGCGTGACCCAGGTGATCAGGCGGATGCGGCTGACACGGGAAGCCAGAGCGCCATACGCCGGGACGATCGCCAATAACAGCAGTGCTTGCGCGGCGGCCGAGTACGCCTTCACTTCGGCGCCGCCCTGCGTCAGAATGAGGGGCTCGCGCACCGTCTTCAGCAGGTAGTAGCTCATCAGCAGCAGGAAGGAGTTCAGCGCCAGCAGCAGGACGCCCGCGCCCTCGCCCGCCCGCACATCCGCCAGAAGGGACAAAACCTTTTCGACGACGCCCTTTTTCGGGCCGGAATCGGTCGCGCCGGCGCCTGACATTTGATTTAGGGGCCTATTTTACTACAACGGATGGTGATAAACTTCTCAGGATCCATCATGCGAATACTTCATCGTTCCGCCCTCGCTGCGCTTTGCTCGTCATTCCCTTCAGCCTGCTGCATGCGGCCGACGCACTCACGCTGGCAGCAAAAAGAGGAATTCCTCACCAAGGCGAAGATCAAGCAGAGTAAGGAAGCGAAGAAAGGCGTCACGGGAACCTCGCGGGTCACGCTGAGCGACGGCACGATCACGCACGACGCCAGCGTGCAAACCATTGACGAAGCCAAACAATTCTTTCTGAACGAAATCGGGTTCAAGGATTCCTACAAGTTCAACATCGCCGGATGGAAACTGGCGCGGCTGGTGGGGCTCGAGGACATGGTTCCTCCTTCGGTGAAGCGGAGCTCTGACGGAAAGCCGGCAGCCTATACATGGTGGATCGACGACGTGATGATGGATGAGGCTGAGCGAAGGGCGAAAAACATTCAGCCTCCCGACGCGGACGCATGGAACCGCGAAAACAACGTCATGCAGGTCTTCGATCAGTTGATCTACAACGTGGACCGCAACCAGACCAACATGCTGATCGACCCGGGCTGGCACCTCTGGTTGATCGACCACAGCCGGTCCTTCCGGACCAGCAAAACTCTCAAGGATCCGAACGTTCTAAAGATGATCGACCGGACCATGCTGGCAAAAATGAGGACTCTGGACGAGGCTACCTTGACCAAGGAATTCGGCAAAGAGGTCACCAAAGCGGAAGTTCAGGGCCTGTTGGCCAGGCGCGACCTCATCGTGAAGGTCTTCGAAGCCAAAGGCGACAGCGCGCTGTTTGACCGGGCCAAGAGGAACTTAGGGCCGCCCTTTCTGAACCGACCTGCGCAGGCGCGAATTATCCGGCTCCAAGTTCGGCGGCGGATCGAAGATATTGCTGGACGTTTCCGCCGTCAACCGGTAATTCGAGCCGGCGGCCGCGGTGCACCGCGAAATATTTCCCATCCTCGATCAAAAGAAACGCCGGTGGTCCGTCAAAGGGTTTGGACAAACCCACGTCGATCGCAATCACCTTGCCGCCGAAGCGCGGCGTCACAGCCAACTGAGGCGTGTGTCCGATGACGATGTGCCGCGCCTGATGCGCCGAAAGAACCCGGGGAAGCAGCTCCGCCATTTCCCGATCGTCTTCCGGCAGTTGGGCCATGCCCCGGTACCACAAGGGGCCTTCGTCATCGGTGACGATGCCCTTGGCCAGCTTGCTGAAATCGGCCAGCTCTTTTCGAACCCTGCGTGTTGATCTCCGGCGCGGGTCAAAGCCGCATACTTCGGGCTGATTCCACCGTGCAGGAAAATCGCATCGTTAATTTTGATGATCGCGTTCTGCCGCCGCAGCCATTTTCCATATTTACCGTCTTGTTGAAACGCCAGGCGATGCTCCACCCATCCCAGCGGATGCTCGTCCTGGTACTTCTTGCGCCACGCGTTTTCGTCCGCGGGAGGCATTCCATCGCGCTTGAGACCGTCCAGCGCAGCGCGCATTTGCCGATCCTGAAGCTCTTTCGAGTTGGTTCCCTGGAACCCGGCGAAATCGTCCTTGGTCACGTAGCGCAGGTCGCCGTAAAGGTCCATGGCTTCGTGATTTCCGATCAACAGATGCAGCCAGCCGCCGGCCTTGCGGGCCTGGGGTTCCAGTTCCATCAGGAGATCCAGCACCTGCGCGGAATGATCCCCGCGGTCGACGGAATCGCCGGTCAGCACGAGGTGGGTTTCGCCGCCGGTCCAGGTGTTCTTCGCGTCCACCAGCGTGGCTGCGCGCAAGAGCTCCACCAGGCGCTGGTAGTCTCCGTGAACGTCGCCGATCGCCACGATCCGGCGAACGCCCTGGAACGTATCCTGCGAAGGTTCCGGAAGGCCCTGACTGAATGCCGATCCCGCCGTCATCAAAAGAATCAGGCTCGCCGCGTGGCGCGTCATGGCTCGACCAGTCTAACACGCGATTCCGTCACCCAGGGGCAATCCACGCGTAGATCCGCTAAGCTTTAGCTGACCACTTAGATGCCGCTCGCTATAGGCGAACAGCTCGGCCCATACGAAATCCTTGCGCCCATCGGCAAAGGCGGGATGGGGGAGGTGTACCGTGCCCGGGACACACGGCTGCATCGCGACATCGCCATTAAAGTTCTGCCCCAGGCGTTTGCAACGGATGACGCGCGGGAACGCTTCCAGCGCGAGGCGCGCGCGGCGTCGGCGCTGAATCATCCAAACATTTGCGCGGTTCACGACGTCGGCGAAGCGGCGGGTCATCCATTTCTGGTGATGGAACTGCTGGACGGCAAAACTCTTCGCGAGTACCTCGATAGCAAGCCGCTGGATATCTCCTACCGCGCTGGCGCTGAGCATTGAAGTAGCCGACGCGTTGGACGCGGCGCACGCCAAAGGGATCATCCATCGCGATATCAAGCCGGCCAATATCTTCGTTACTGAACGCGGTCACGCCAAGGTGCTGGATTTTGGCCTCGCTAAGCACAGCGACAAGCACGACCAGCCGGCGGACACCGATGCGCTGACTGTGGATATGCTCACCGAGCCCGGCACGGCGATGGGCACGGTCGCCTACATGTCGCCGGAACAAGCCCGCGGCCAGACCGTCGATGCGCGCAGCGACCTATGGTCGCTCGGCGTAGTGCTGTACGAAATGGTGAGTGGATCGCGGCCGTTCGACGGTCCGACGACCCCGATAATCTTTGATGCGCTCCTGAATAAAACACCCCCATCTGTTCGCGAGCGGAATCCGACAGGTCCCGGCCGAGCTGGAACGGATCATTGGCGAACTTCTCGAAAAGGATCGCGGGCTGCGTTACAGATCTGCCGCGGAACTGCGCGGCGATCTGGAGCGGTTGCGAGCGGGTTCGAGCCCAGCAATTACAAATCGTAAGAGCAAACGTTGGTTGAAGTACGGCGCAGCGGCGGCGATGGCAGTTCTGATCGCGGGCGGATTCTTCCTGTGGCAGCAGCGCGGCCATGCGAGGCAGCTCACCGAAAAAGACACGATCGTCCTCGCCGATTTCGAGAATAAAACCGGCGATCCGGTGTTCGACGACACGCTGCGCCAGGGTCTGATCGTTCAGTTGCAGCAGTCTCCGTATTTGAGCCTCATCCCGGATCAGAAGATCCGCGAAACGCTCAAATTGATGGGCAAGCCGGCTGAATCCGCCATGACCGGCGAGACGGCGCGCGAAGTTTGCCAGCGAGTGGGCGCAAGAGCCATGCTTACGGGAGCGATCTCGAGCCTCGGCAGCCAATATGTCATGAGTCTGCGTGCGGAAGGCTGCGCCAACGGCGAGGCGCTGGATAATCAGCAGACGCAAGCATCCGGCAAGGAGCAGGTTCTGAGCACGTTGGGCGACATGGCAGGTAAGTTTCGCGCTCGCGCGGGGGAATCACTGGCCGCGATTCGCGAACACAACGTTCCTTTAGAGGAGGGAACCACTTCGTCACTCGAAGCGCTGAGGGCGTACACCGCCGCAACAAACCTAAGCGGTGATGCAGCCGCTTCTCAGCTCCGGCATGCCACGGAACTGGATCCGCAGTTCGCGGCGGCATGGAGCTGAGCTCGCAATCCAATACAGCAACGCGGGAGAGACCGCCCTTTCGCGCCAGAGCGCCATCCGGGCCTATCAGGCAAGGGAACGCGCCAGCGGCCCGGAGAAGTTCAACATCGAGTATTCCTACCATCGCAACGTTACGGGGAACCTGGAGAAAGCATGGCAATCCATTTCTCTATGGCGGCAGACATATCCGCGCGATCCGAAGGCGTACAGTCTGTCGGGAGGTTATGCAGCAAACGGGACGGGACGATTTGAGCAAGTGGTGGAGCTGTCGGCGAAGTCCGTGGAGCTCGAACCTGACCAGTTGTATGGATATATCAATCAGGCAGGCGCCCTTTTTCATCTGGGGCGATTTGAAGAGGCGGAAAAAGCTTTCGACCTTGCCGCCGCACATCGCGCCAAGGGGCCGGAGGCGCAGCAGGGCCAGTACCGTCTCGCGTTGTTGAAACGGGATAAAGCGGCGATGGAGAAAATCTTGGTGGAGAGTCGCGGGAATCACGACAGCGAAATAGTGCTGGCGCAGGTTCAGGCTCTTGCCGTTGCGCGCGATGGCCGCCTCAAGGAGGCGGAGCGGTACTCCCGAAGTGCCATCGAGATGGCGATCCGCGCCGGGCTCAAGGAGCGAACGGCTGTCTTCCAGGCGGCGCCGGCCGTGTGGAACGCACTTTACGAGAACAAAGTTGTCGCGCGGGCAACCGCGGAGACGGCGCTAAAGACCTTTGAAGGGCGCGAGGTCGCCTATGCCGCGGGATTTGCTCTTGGGCTGGCGGGCGAGGCCGCAAAAGCCGAAGCCCTCGCGAATAAGCTCGACAAAGAATATCCGGAAGACACGCAGGTCCAGGCGACTTATGTGCCGACGCTGCGGGCTCTGGTGGCGCTGGACAGAAATGACCCGAAGCAAAGCGATCGATCTGCTGGAAGCGAACCGGCCCTACGAATTCGGTATTCCTCCGCTCGCGTTCAACCATTTCTACGGCAATATGTACCCGATCTATGTTCGCGGCCTTGCATATCTGGCGATGCGTAGTCCCAAGGAAGCTGCGGTTGAGTTCGAGAGGCTCCTGGCACATAAGGGTTTGGCGGCGGGCGATCCCGTGGACGCCGCGGCTCGACGGCAGTTGGCACGGGCATTGGGACTTGCGGGAGACAAAGCAAAAGCAAGATCTGCCTACCAGGACTTTCTTTCGCTTTGGAAAGAAGCCGACCCGGATATTCCGATACTCAAGCAAGCCAGGGAGGAGGGCTCCAAGCTATAGGGATCGGCCGGTGCGTCATGGCTGCATAGTCTGTCATCTCCCCGATATGGCACCCACGAAACAAATATAGGGCGAGGCGTATCAGCAGAGTGCCTCCCACATTGCTATTCTGTGAGTGACACGGGCGAACATTTTGAAAGGAGTAACGGAGATGGAGGACGATAACAAGCTGTCGTACTTTTTCCTGGGCCTCGGATTGGGCGTGGCTGTCGGAGTGCTTTTCGCGCCGAAATCAGGCGCCGAAACGCGCGATTTTCTGCGCAGCAAGGCGGAAGAGGGCACGGATTATGTGAAGCGCCGCGCGGACGACCTGCGTGACACAGCCGTGGACGCTGTCGATCGCGGCAAAGACACACTTCGGCGTCACAAAGAAAACCTGTCGGCGGCGGTAGACGCCGGCAAACAGGCCTATCGGGAAGCAGTGAAAACGCCGCAGCCCGACTAAAATCGGGACGGCCGCACGCGAGAGGAGGGCTCGCGGGCACTATATGGATAACCAGACAATATTTCTCGCGCTGATTGCGGTCTTCGTTGCGGTCTCCGCGGCCGCTCTGATCTTTCAGGCGGCCATGCTTTATGGAACTTACCGGGCCTCGCGGGAGTTGCGGGACAAGATCATCCCGCTGACCGTTAAAGTGGATGCCCTGGTGGACACTTCGCGCGTGACCATCGATGAAGCGCGCGTGAAGATGACGGAAATCACCACCCGGACCAATCAGATCCTGGACGTCGCCAAGCTGCAGATGGAAACCGTGGAGGAAGTGCTGCAGGACGCATCCATCCGGACACGCAGACAACTCAAGAACGCCGAAATTGTGGTGGAGGACGCCCTGGCTCGCGCACAGGATACTGTCGAGCTGGTGCACAAAGGGGTCCTGGCACCCATCCGCGGAATCAACGGCGTGGCCGCCGGAGTTCGCGCCGCGCTGCAATTCCTGATGCGCGGCACCCGCCCCAGCCCCGATCAGGTCACCGTCGACGAGGAAATGTTCATCTAGTAGCCGGGTTGGAGGGCGGGATTCATCCCGCGCGGAGCTTTGGCTCGGCAGATCGAAACTCTAGCTAACCCTGCCATTTGGAGTAGACTAGATTCCAAAGTGGTTCGGAGAGCTGTATTCCTTTTTATCCTGCCCCTGGCCGGCTGGGCCGCCGGTCCTACCGCCGCTGAAACCGCGCGCGCCGTCAAAAACGCCGGCCTCGACGTCGAACAGTGCTATCGCGTCCGCGACCTGAGTCTTTACAAAGAAGATATCAAGCTCTATTTCAACGAGGGCTACCTGATCTTTTCGAAGCCTGTGGCGGGAGAGCGCATCGCGGCGGTTTTCACCTCAGACGTCGAGCAAGGCGATGGCGAGGTTTTGCTGCTCCCGCCCCAGCGCGGCGAGCGTCAGTCGCTGGCGCGCTTCACCGGATCCCCCAATCTCAACGAACACTTTACCCGAGCGCTCCTGATCTTCACCGACGATACCGGGCGGGCGCTGCTCGAAAGCATCGAAAAAGGCTCGGGGCGCAAAGCTCCGGAGATGGGCCCCCTGCTCGAAGAACAATGGGCCCCCACGCTCGCCAACATTCTGGACAGCTTCGCGCCGCGAATCGCGGGCGATCTGCTCTCGCCGGGCCGCACGGACGGACTTCTGTTGACCGCTCTGGCCGGCAAGACACTCGGGAATTTCGATGTCATTTACGATCCGGCCTCATCGGAACAGATCATGGTCGGCCAGATGATGGAGCGCAATCAGCGCGTGGTCTACGATATCTGGACCCGGTTTGCAGCGCGGCATTCCCGCGCGGGAGCTGCCGGATCTCCTGCCGTGACGCCCGAACCGCCATTCGCCCTGACTCAATTCCGCATTGACGCGTCGCTCGACGAAAATCTTCGTCTGCGGGCAGTCACGCGAGCCACCCTGAAGATCGGCTCCCGGCCGCTGCGGGCGTTTGCTTTCGAAGTCTCGCGCGCCGAACGGGTGACCGCTGCGAGGATCGATGGCGCACCGGCGGAACTGCTGACCAGCGAGTCCACTCGCAGCCGCGCCCTGCGGGCCGACGAAAACGATGTCTTTCTCCTGACCATGCCGGATCTCCTCACGCCGGGAAGCGTCCACCAAGTGGAGTTTGAACACGAGGGCTCAGTCATCACCAGCCCCGGCAATGGAGTCTATTCCGTCGACGCGCGCTCGAATTGGTATCCCCGCAGCGGCTCGGCTTTCGCGGAGTATGATCTGGTGTTTCACTATCCACGGCGTCTCACGCTGGTCACTCCGGGCGATATCGTCATGGACACCATCGACGGGCGATTGGCGGAACACGGAGCGGCGTACCCCGGTTCCCATTCGCGTGGCCGGATTCAACCTGGGCAATTATCAGAAAAGCTCCATAACCGCGGGCGGGCTCACCGTGGATGTTTTCGGAAATCGGAGCCTGGATCCGGCGCTCCAGCCGCCGCCCAAGAGCACCACCATTATCCGGGCGGTTCCCACCGGCCCGCGCACGCCGCCGCGGCAGGAGACCACGACCATCGTTCAAAATACGGCGCCGCCCGATCCGCTGGCGCGGCTGAACTCGGTTGCGGCTGACGTATCCGCGGCTTTCCAATATTTTTCCGGAATCTTTGGACCTCCTCCGCTGAAGACTCTGACCGTGTCGCCGATCCCGGGCACCTTCGGCCAGGGATTTCCGGGGCTGGTGTATCTCTCCACGCTTTCCTATCTGGATCCGCTGGAGCGGCCTGCCTCGGCACGCAACACCACCTTCCAGACGTTCTTTTCCGATTTGATGGTGGCCCACGAAGTCGCGCATCAGTGGTGGGGAAATGTCGTTATGCCCAGGAGTTATCAGGATGAATGGCTGGTGGAAGGGCTGGCCCATTATTCGGCCCTGCTGTGGCTGGAGAAGAAGAAGGGATCCAAAGCTCTGGAAGATGTGATGGCCGACTTTCAGGCCGATCTGCTCAAGACGGGCGAGGAAAGCCAGACCGTGGAATCGGCTGGTCCCCTGACCTGGGGCTACCGCCTGGAAGCCTCGAAAACCACCGAGGCATACCGCGTCATCACTTATGAAAAAGGCGCATGGGTTCTGCACATGCTTCGAAAACGGCTGGGGAACGAGCGCTTCCTCAAGGTGCTGGCCGAGCTGCGCCGCCAATACCAGTTCCGCAAGGTGGGCACCGCGGATCTTCTCGATCTGGTCAGGAAATCGCTTCCTCCGGGCGTCTCCGCGGAATCGATGGAGGCGTTCTTCGATAATTGGGTGTACTCCACCGGCATCCCTGCGCTGCGCGTGAAATACTCGGTCAAGGGCAAGGCGCCCTCCTGGAAAGTGACCGGCACGGTGGAACAAAGCGCCGTCGACGGCAACTTCTCGGTCGATATTCCGGTGGAAGTTCAGTTCGCCAAGGGTGCGCCGCAGACCATCTGGGTGCGCACCTCGAGCGAGGCGGCATCGTTTTCCGCCACGCTGAAGCAGCTTCCCGCGCACGTCGATATTCCGGCCGGCGTCAGCGTACTGGCAACCCGGAAGTAAGCGCCATTCGAACGGCGGAGAATCGTGATGCGACGATAGTGATGCGACAATAGTGGTGGATGTTGTCGTACGGCTATTACTATGCGGGGGATTGCTGGCTGGCGCCGCCGTCGCCACGTACCTGCTGGGATGGCCCTATGCCCTGCCCTTCTACGTTCTGGCTGCTTTCTGCCTGAATTTCTTCCGCGATCCTGACCGCCAGGTCCCTCCTGGACCGGTGGCCGTTTCGCCGGCCGACGGGAAAGTTGTCGCGATCCGGCCAGTCGCATCCGGCGCCAGCCGGATCAGCATTTTTCTCAACGTTTTCGACGTGCATGTGAACCGCACCCCGATTCCCGGCAAGGTCACCTGCTTCAACTATAAGAAAGGCCGGTTCCTGGCCGCCAACAAGGACGAGGCCAGTGACGCGAACGAGCAGACCACTCTCACCGTCGCAGGCGTCGTGGGCGGCGTCCATACCAGCGTCATGTTCAAGCAGATCGCGGGTCTGATCGCCCGCCGGATCATTTGTTACAAAAAACCGGGCGATATTCTGGAGCCCGGCGAGCGCATCGGGCTGATCAAGTTCGGCTCGCGCGTCGATGTATTTCTAGGCCCCGAGTGGGAAATCACGGTGCGCCCCGGCGAGCGCGTGAGCGCGGGTTCCAGCGTCATCGCCCGCATCCGTGAAACGGAAAATGTATGACGGAGGCAGTATGAGCGGCATGAAACGCTTACGATTGCAGGAACGTCTGATCGATCCCCGCTCGCCCGACAGAAGTCCGCGGCGCGCGGCCTATGCCCTACCGACTTTATTCACCGCGGGCAATGTCTTCCTCGGCTTTTACTCCATCATGGAAGCCTTCCGCGGAGCCATCCTGAACGCCCAGGCGAACGCTCAGGTTGCGGCTACCGCGAGCGGGCATTTTCGGGCCGCCGCGATCGCCATCGGGGTCGCCGTGTTTCTCGATGGCCTGGACGGCCGCATCGCGCGCCTCACCAAGACCGTCAGCGATTTCGGCCGCGAAATGGATTCGCTGGCCGATGTGATCAGTTTCGGCATCGCGCCCGCCGTGCTGGCCTACGCCTGGGGCATCGAGTTCGCGAGCTCGCCTCCCGCGCCGCTGACCATCGAGCACCTGCATCGCGCCGGATATTTCTGCGCGTTTCTGTTTCTGTTGTGCGGCGCACTGCGCCTGGCTCGTTTCAACGTGCAAGTCAATCCGGTGCCGAAGAATCCCGGGCACGTGCGGCCGCAAGTACTTCGTGGGCATGCCGATCCCGGCCGCGGCAGGCATGGTGGCAAGCGTGGTTTACGCGTTCGCCGAGCGGCGGACCGCTGGACTGGTGGGTTTTCTCCACGGCGTGGCTGGCCTTGCTGGGATTGCTTTCGTTCCTGATGGTCAGCACCTGGCGCTACCCCAGCTTCAAGGATCTCAGCGTGGTGCGTCCGCGATCGCCCCTGACTTTCGTCGTGGTGAGCATTCTCATCTACCTGATCTGGGATCTGTCGCAACCCGTGCTGCTGGCCATGTCCATCTGCTATGTTCTGAGCGGCATCGTGATACGCGCCGGCGGCATCGTCCGCAGGCGCCTGCGCCCCGCGCAACCTCAACCTGACAATCGCCCGGAGCATCAAGTTGGCTAGCCTCACCGAACGTCCCCTGATCGCGCTGGTGGGCGGCGATACGCTCCTGGCCAAGGAAATTCGCGAAGTGCTGGGCGAAAGCAAGCCCGCCCCGCGCGTGCAACTGATCTCGGCTTCAGGAGATGGGACTGCGAAAATTGCGGCAGAAAACGACGAGCCCATCGTCATGGCTCCGCTCACGGCCGAGAGCCTGGCGGGAGCCACGGTGGCGTTCCTGGCTGGCTCGCCGGCATCCAGCCGCAGGGCGCTCAAGGTGAATCCTAAGGGTGGTCCGCGGCTGATCGACCTCGCGGGCGGTCTCGAGGAGCAGCCGGAAGCTCGGCTGCGCGCGCCTTTCGCCGACCCCGCGCCGCAGCGTTCCGACTCGCCGATACAAGTGATCGCGCACCCCGCCGCGATCGCCCTGGCGATGTTGCTCGGTCGAGTCTCCAGGGCCAGCGAGCATTCGCCGGTCCGTGGTCCATGTATTCGAGCCGGCCAGCGAACGCGGCCAGCGCGGGCTCGACGAATTGCAGCAGCAGACCGTAGGAGTGCTGTCGTTCCAAAAATTGAAAACGGATGTATTCGATACCCAACTGGCGTTCAATATGCTGGCGCGCTACGGCGAAGAAGCCCTGGAGCCTTTGGAAGGAATCGAGCAGCGCGTGGAGAAGCATCTGGCGTCGCTGCTGACCGCGTGGCCCGGCATTCCCATGCCGTCGCTGCGGGTGATTCAGGCGCCGGTGTTTCACGGCCACAGCATGTCGGCCTGGGTCGAGTTCGAAGAAAATCCGGGCGCCGATGCGCTGGCCAAGGCCTTGGCCGAATCCGGGCTCGACGTGCGCGTCGACGAACCTCCTTCGAACGTCGGCATGGCCGGGCAGAGCGGATTGAGCGTGGGCGCGATCGCCGTCGATCACAACCAGCCGCGAGCCTCCTGGTTCTGGCTGGCATCGGATAATCTGCGCCTGGCGGCGGAGAACGCTGTGGCGGTCGCCAAGGAAAGCCTGTGAGATATTTTGCGGCGTCGTTGGCGCTTCTGTTGTCGTCATGCGGATACCGGTTCGCCGCCACCGACACCGCGCTTCCCAAGACCGTCCACACGATCGCGATTCCCGCCTTCGCGAATCTGAGTACGCGATATAAGCTCACCGACCAGCTTCCGGAGTTAATCGCGCGCGAATTCCTCACCCGCACGCGCTACAAGGTTGTGCCCGACCCGAACACCGCGGACGCGGTCCTGCGCGGCGCGATCATCAACTATGCCTTCTACCCCACCATCTTCGATCCCGCGAACGGACGCGCGGCTTATGCCGAGCTCCATGTGACCCTGACCGTCAGCCTGACCGAGCGCGCGACCGGCAAAGTGCTCTTCAATCGGCCGAACTTCGATGTGCGCGAAACCTACCAGATCAGTCCGCAGGCCACGCAATACTTCGAGGAGAGCGATCCTGCGCTGAAGCGCGCGGGCGAGCAGGTGGCGCGTTCCGTGGTCAGCGCCGTTCTCGAAAACTTCTAATGACGCCCGAACAGTTCCTGGCAAGGCTGGCAAAGAACGGTCCTGAACCGGCTTATTTGTTCCTCGGCCCGGAAGCATTCGAACGGACGCGCTGCCGCCGCGCTCTTCTCGACGCGGTGCTGCCCCCGCCGGAACGCGAGAACGGATTCACACGTCACGATCTGGATCGCACCCCGCTGGCCGCCGCGCTGGACGACGCCCGGGCGCTCTCTCTCTTCGCCTCGCGCCGCTTGATCTGGCTCGGGGCAGCCGAAGCGGCAGTCCCGCGCGCCGCGCGCAGCAGCGACGACGAAGCCGACGACGGACAAGCTGGTCTCGCAGCCTATCTTCGCGAGCCCACGCCGGACGTCACGCTGGTGATCGACTGCTCCCGCTACGAATTTGAAGGCGAAGACAAGCCTCGCATGGAGCGCGTCGAAGCATTTTATGCAGCGATCCCCGCTAAGGTCGAGTTCCGCCCTTATCCGCCGGAAGCCGCGCGATTCCTCGCCCAGAAGCTAGCCAAAGAAGCCGGCATCCAGCTTGGCCTGGCCGAATTAGCCCTGCTGCTTGAAGCCACCGGCGGCGACGCCTCGCGCATCGCCATGGAAATCGAAAAGCTCAGGCTGTTCGCCGGAACCGCGCGCAAGATCACGGCCGCGGATATCGCCGCCCTGGTGCCGGATGCGCAGTCGAGCACGATCTTCGTCCTGGTAGCCGCGCTGGGACGTGGCGACCGGCAGAGGGCTCTCGAAATTCTGGACACGCTCTCGAGCGCGGGCGAGTATATGCCGCTGGCGCTGACCTTCCTCGCCACGCAATTCCGGACCGCGCTGGCGGCTCGTGAAGCAGGTCTGCGCGGCGCCAGCCAGATTCAAGCTCACTTCAATAAACTGGGCGCGCGCATGTGGCCCGAGCGAGCCCGGCAGATCGAGCAGACCATGGACGCGTTTTCGAAAGAACGCCTGGCGCTGGCTGTAGAGAAGGTATTCGAAACGGATCGCGGACTTCGGGACGCTCGTCCCGACGATCGCATTCTGATGGAAGAGATGGTCTTTGCTTTAACGGGGCGTTAACCGCGCGTTAGGCTTTGGCGAGTTTCGTGAGCCGGATCGTCAGACGGCTCTTGTAGCGTGCCGCCGTGTTCTTCTTGATGATGCCCCACTTGGCGGCGCGGTCGATCACCGAGAAAGTCTTGGGGACCAATTCGGTCGCACCCTTGGCGTCCTTCGACTCCAGCAGCCGGCGCATCGCGCGGATCTGGTGACGCAGACGGGTCTTGCGGGTCCGGTTGACGGCCGTCCGGCGTTCGGCTATGCGGACGCGCTTCAGCGCGGATACTGTGTTTGCCATGGAATCTTTAGGATATCGCAGGGTGGGGCAGGTTTTCAACCTGCACGCCGATTTCGAATCGGCGCCGTGCGCGGGTCACAAACCCGCGCGCAGGATGCAATCCCGCCCCACTCCCGATCTTTACGGCTGCAGCGGCTTCTGGCTGCCGTTTCCATTGCCCATTTGGCGCATCATCAGCGCCATCAGGCCCTCCAGAGCGCCGCCCCCGTTCGACCCCATCACCAGCGTGCTGGGCACGAACGGAACATTGCTCTTCGACAACGCCTCCACCGAGTTGACGAACGCCGTGGCGCTTTCGCCCAGAGCCTTCACCTGCCGCTCATAGGCTTCGGCGCGAGCCAAACCGACCGACCGGACCTGCGCGCCTTGCGCCGTTCCTGTCTGCTCGATATAGGTCGCCTCGCCCTCGGCTTCCATCTTGCGCGAAGCCGTGCGGTTGGTCTGAATGTTCACACCCACCTGCGACTTCGCCAGATCGGCCTGCATGTCGGCCGTGCCTTTGGCTTTCTCGGTCTCGATGCGCTGGTCCTGCGCCGCCTTCTGCATCTGGTACGTCGCGATCTCCTGATTCGCGATTTCCCGCTGCGTCAGGACGTCCACCAGTTGCTGTGGCAGCACCACCGCCTGGATGTACACGCCGCGCGTTTCCACGCGATACTTGGCCAGCTCGGTCTTCACGTATTCGAAGGCTCCTTGTTGCACTTCCTCACGGCTCCCGATGAACCGGACAGCCGGCATGCTCTGCAGCTTGTTGCGGAAATGGTTGCCCACCGCCGCCTGCAGCACTTCGTTCACCAGGTTCGGCACGCTGCCCACCATCGAAATCACGTACGGCGCCTGCGTATCGGGAATGTGGATCTGCACCTGCAAGTCGATCGCGAACTGGAAGCCTTCACTGCTTTTCGCCTCGATCTGGCTAAGCTGCGCGTCCAGGTTGTGCGCCTGCGATACCGCGTCGGCCCAGTTCAGCGTGATGATGAACGTGGGCACGATCACGGCCTGGTAGCAGCGCGGATTGATCGGGTACTTGCCGGTGCGCAGCGGGTCCTGCCATATGCCCCGATGTCCCGGCCGCACCAGGCTTCCGAATTTGAACTCCGCACCGGACGTATCCTGCGTCGGAAGACCAACGTACGCCTTCACCACCGCGACCTGTCCCTGCTCGATCACCAGCATGGGCACTTCTTCCACGCGCACCAGGAACGGATTCAGGTTATACGCGCCGTACAGCAACGGATCGTGCTGCAAGCCGATACGCCCGCCCAGGTCCAGGAATTTCTGGAAGTCCTGATAGGCGTTGTGACGATTATTCTGGCTCCCCAGAATCGTCTCAATCAGCCGCGCGTCGCTCAAATCGCTGGTAGGGGCTGCTTCCAAAGCCGCGATGTCGCTGAACCCGCCCAAACGGCTGGCGATATCGCCCGCCGGCAGCGGCTGCCCTTCTTGCGTCGTGACAATACCAACCATGTCGACCACTTTGCCGGCTTCCGTCGGTCGCGGCGAGATCCGAGTTACTTCGAGTTGGTTCGAACTGAGACCGAACGCCTCGTGGGTCAGCCGGCCTTTCGATCGCGCCAGCGCGCGCAGATCCGCGGAAATAGAAACGCCGAACACCTCGGCCCGCGTAATCACCAGAAACGCGACCGGATGAATCGGAGCCAGCGTGCCCGGCGAAAGCACCGGCCTCTGGACGCCTTTCTGTCCGCCTTTCGCCATGAACGCCCGCACGTCGGCGAAGTTTCCGAACTCGGGCTTGTACACGGCCGATTTCGCGCCGATCGGCAAAGCTTCGCCTACCTGGGAAATCACCACGCCGATCTGCCCCGCCGGCACCTGCACCCAGGGATGCTTGGTGACCGCATAAACCAGGCAATTCTTGAAGCGCAGGCCGGGCATCAGCATATCGGCTTGATAGCCAGCCTCGCCATTCGTTGCCACCGGGCTATCCCCCGGGAGTTTTGCGCCAAAACGTTTGCGAACCAGTCCCACCTCTGTGGGACCGACGCTATAAAACGACGACAGCAGGATCAGCAAGACGCTGCCTGCCGCTGCCGCGATCAGAAGCGCGCTGAAATAGCCGATTGTCATAAATGGTAGGGCCACTCGGCCCTAGCCTCCTTTCATCTGTATCGAACCAGGTGAATAGATGAGGGCGCCGGAGTGGCGGATTCGGAAATCGGACCCTATCGCCGGTAACTAGCAGAGGCGGTTATACTTTCTGGCTGGCGGTACTCCCTAGTACTCCAGGTCCTGCCTGTCGCCAATTCCGACCTGCTATGCTCAAGGAGGAGAGGGCGTTCCCTTATGAATGGTCGGTTTAAGTTCGCCGTCGTAGCATCCTCCACGTGCCTCGTAATGTTGCTGTTGTTCGGGGCCGTCCGCGGCCGGGGCGCTCCCGCCGGAGATCAGCCCTATACCCAGTTGGGCGTCTACACCGACGTTCTGTCCCACATCAAGCAGGACTACGTCGAGGAACCCGACATGAAGGCTGTAACCGTCGGGGCCATTAACGGAATGCTCGAGGCGCTGGATCCCTTCGCCAGCTACCTCAATGCGGATCAGTATAAGCAGTATCAGAAAGAAAGGGGCACCGGGAAGGCCGATGTCGGCTTGACCCTGGCGCGACGCCTTGGGTATTTAACGGTGGTCGACGCGCTCCCCGGATCGGCGGCCGCGAAAGCCGGCCTTTCGACCAACGACGTTATCGAATCCATCAACAATATCGCCACCCGCGATATGCCTCTGGCGTTTGCCGAGATCCTGCTGCAAGGCGAGCCCGGCTCCTCGATCGAGATGAGCGTGCTCACGCCGAAGCAAGCCGATCCGCAGAAGATTACGCTGGTGCGCGCTCCGCTGGTATATCCCGCTGTGACCGGAAAGCTGGTCACCGATCAGGGTCCGGACCCCATCGGTCTGATCGCCACTTCGACGCTCCAGGCCGGCCGCGCCAAAGATATCGCGCAGAAGGTCAACGATCTTGAAAAACAGGGCGCCAAGCGCCTGATGCTGGACCTTCGCTATTGCGCCCTGGGTCCGGATGACGAAGGCATTGCGGTGGCGAATCTGTTCATGGACAAGGGGCTGATCGCGTACTCTCAGGGACAGAAAGTTGCGCGCCAGGATCATACCGCGGTGGCCTCCAAAGCGATCACGAAGCTGCCGCTGGTGGTGCTGGTGAACCGCGGAACCGCCGGGGCGGCGGAGATCGCCGCGGGCGCTTTACTGGACTCCAAGCGGGCTACGCTGGTGGGCGAGCCGACCTACGGTGACGCCGCCATTCACAAGGCCATCACCATGGATGACGGCAGCGCTGTGATCCTTTCGGTGGCCAAATACTATACTCCCAGCGGCAAGGCGATCCAGGACGTGCACGTCACGCCCACCGTGCTGCAGGCCGAGACGACCGCCATCGTGGCCAACGATGAGGATCCCGCCAACGGGGCTGTTCCCATCGAACCGGCCAAGCCCGGCGACGATGAGATCCTGAAGCACGGCTACGATTCGCTCAAAAAGATCGTCCCGTAAGGCGCCGCAAACTTATGCCGCTGTACGAATACAAATGCTCGAAGTGTGGCGAGAAGTTCGAAGTAATCCAGAAGTTCTCCGACGCTCCCCTCACCGTGCATGAAGCCTGCGGAGGTACGGTGGAACGGCTGATATCCTTGTCCGGATTCAGCCTCAAAGGCAGCGGCTGGTACGCAACCGACTACGCCAAAAGCGGCTCGTCGACTCCGAGAAAGGATTCCGACGGGGATTCGGCGAAAGCCAAAACCGAATCCAAGCCGGGCGAATCCAAGTCGACAGACTCTAAGTCTTCCGAGACCAAGACCGAATCCAAGCCCGCCAGCACTACGACCAAGACAGACTAGAACAAAATCTCAACTGCCCGGATCTTGGCTTCCTGGCTGTGTCCGGTCTCCCTTTGTACGAAGCGCTGACCATTCGGGCCGCCCCCTGGGCTGGGGTGCCAGATGTACGATATTGGAATTGGAGTCGTGAAATGAGCAGCGTACAAATCGAGCAGAAGAGCTATGAGATGCCCCCGCGAGAGGGGATCAGCATCGCACATTTTCTCACCGTCGCCGACATCGAGCGATCGGCTCGCTACTACGAAAAGGTCTTCGGCGCTCGCATTCTGAGCTTGGGTGACGGCAACGCGCCTGGATACCTTCAGCTTGCGAATATCTGGATGATTCTGAACGTTGGAGGCGGGCCGACCCCGGATAAGCCGACGGTAACGCTCAGCGTCCCCGACCCGAATCACATCAACAGCTTTATGAATTTCCGCGTTGCGGATATTCAAGCTTGCTATGAATTATGGAAAAGTCGAGGAGCGCAGTTCATCACGGAGCCGATCCCCAAGTACGGCGAGACGCGCTGCTACATCCGCGATCCTGACGGCTATATTATCGAGGTCGGACAAAGCACCGACCTTACGTACGGTTAGCACTCGGTCCGGATGGGATTCGGATTTTAGCAACTAATAAGAGAGGAATCGACGATGTCACACCATTACTCCGGTCCCAATATCGGATTCCCGCGCGGAGACGCGCGCCTCGACTTGACCGATCTGTATGCCTTTCCCAAACCGGGAGACCCTGGCAAGTCGATCCTGATTATGAACTTTCATCCGTCCGTCGGCGTCAATCCGCCGGGACCCACTACTTCCGAGCCCTTCGCGCCCGAGGCCCGGTACGAGCTAAAGATCGACACGGACGGCGATGCCGTCGCCAATATTAGTTACGAGGTGCGCTTCGCGTCGGTTGCGGGCGGCGAACAGACCGCGACGCTGCGCCGTGTTGAGGGCGCACAGGCTGCCGAAACAGGCGGGGGCGGTAAGGTTATCGTTGAGGGGGTGCCGGTCTCGACAGGGCGCGAGGCACATGTGGCGCAGGCTGGTGACCACCGCTTCTTTGCCGGTTGGCGCAGCGATCCCTTCTTCTTCGACGTACTGGGCACGCTCGACAATTTTCAGTTCAAGGCTGGGGATTTCTTCGCCGACAAAGATATTTGCAGCATCGTGCTGGAAGTGCCCAACTCTCTTCTTGGGCCGAAAGAGGTTGGGCTCTGGGCACGCACGTTGATTCCGGCAGACGGCGCGGATGGGGGCTGGGTTCAAGCGGATCGCGGGGCGCGGCCCAGCCAGACTCCCTTTCTTGCCGGCGAGCAGAACGACGCTTACCTCGCCGGGGAGCCGGCGGACGATGCACGTTTCGTTCCTGTCTTCGCGCACGCTCTGGAACACACGGGCGGGTATACATCGGAAGAAGCAACGCGGGTGGCCGGAAAACTGTTGCCGGACCTTTTGCGCTACGACCCCAAACGTCCCGCGTCTTTCCCGGACAACGGCCGCGGGCTCATCGACGACGTTTCTGATGTCTTCCTCGCCATTCTCACCAACGGGAAGGTGACAGGAGATAACGTCGGGCCTCACGACGATTTTCTTGATGAGTTTCCCTACCTGGGCCCACCGCATATTATCCGAAACAAATAATCGGGACGTCCAGGACTCTTGAAAAAGGAGACCACGCATCAACCGCTAGCCTACTCGCCAATATCGGAAACAGACTCAATTTCAAAAAGGAGAACAAAATGACAACTAAAGGAAAGGTCTTGGTGCTAGTCTCGAGCGGTCATGGCTTGCCCTTGAAAGATGGCAAGGTTTATACCGGCGCTGGCTACTACCTCAACGAACTTACGGTTCCGGTTCGCGCCTTGATGAAAGAGGGCTACGAAATCACTTTCGCCAACCCAAAAGGCACCACGCCGCAAATGGACGTCCATTCAGCCGTAGCCGACTTCTTCGGTGGAAACGAGGCTAGGCTTCAGGACTATCTAAAATTCCGCGACACCCTGACTGGGCTCAAAAATCCAACTCGTATCTCGGATGTCATCGCATCGGGCCTGGATCAATATGACGCTGTTTTCGTCCCCGGCGGCCATGGCCCGATGATGGATCTTCTCGATGATCCCGACGCGGGCACCGTGCTGAGACACTTTCATGAAACATCCAAGCCTACGGCGGTGCTCTGCCATGGCCCGATTTCACTGCTCTCAGCCCTTCCGAATTCGACTGAGGTGGTCGGAGCGCTGGCGGCGGGCGATGCCGACGGAGCGCGGGCAAAGGCTCAAGGATGGATTTATTCTGGATATAAGATGACCATCTTTTCGACGGCGGAAGAGCAGCAGCGGGAACCGCTTGAGATTGGTGGCAAGGTGCTGTTCTACCCGGACTTCGCCTTGCGTACGGCGGGCGGTGACGTAAGCGTGGTCGCTCCATGGCAGAGCTACGTCCTTCAAGATCGCGAGTTGATCTCAGGTCAGAACCCGTTCTCGGACGAAGCCCTTCTGAAACTTCTTCTACCGGCACTCCATCGGAAGAAGGAGTCGGTTTCAGCGGCATAGGGGGGCTGGCCCACCTTTGGTGCGTTCGGCGGTTTTTCGCTGATGCCGCCCGAAAGTCAGGCCAAGTGTGGGCCACCCGCCCAGATGAGCACTGTTCATCGGAATCTGAGGCGTCAATAAGCAGCGTACAAATCGAGCAGAAGAGCTATGAGATGCCCCCGAGAGAGGGGATCAGCATCGCATATTTTCTCACCGTCGCCGACATCGAGCGATCGGCTCGCTACTACGAAAAGGTCTTCGGCGCTCGCATTCTGAGCTTGGGTGACGGCGACGCGCCTGGATACCTTCAGCTTGCGAATATCTGGATGATTCTGAACGTTGGAGGCGGGCCGACCCCGGATAAGCCGACGGTAACGCTCAGCGTCCCCGACCCGAATCACATCAACAGCTTTATGAATTTCCGCGTTGCGGATATTCAAGCTTGCTATGAATTATGGAAAAGTCGAGGAGCCGAGTTCATCACCAAGCCAATACCCAAATACGGCGAGACGCGCTGCTACATCCGCGATTCTGACGGATATATTATCGAGGTCGGACAGAGCACCGAGCTCACGTACGGATGACGCTCGGCGAAAAAGCATTCTCATAGTCCCCGCGCGAATCGTCGGCACCTCTTCCAGAGCGGCCCTGCGGGTGGCCGGCGAAAGGCAATGGAAGAATTGCGCGTCACTCGCCCAGACACCGTTTGCAAGTTCCCCAAAACACCGTCGGGGCGACGACGGGCCGGCAGGAAGCTATCACGATGTGTTGGGCGGACCCGATCGATGAGCGTGCGTTCGCACCTTCGCCTAACAGCCTCTGATACAGTGCTTGTAAAGGAGCTGGCGTATGCAAAGATTGCTGTTGCCGATACTCGCTCTCTTAGCCTTGCCCGGGAGCGCACTGCTCGCCCAGAACATAACCGGAACGTGGCAGGGCACCCTTAAGGTCAATGGCACCAACGGTTCGGTGGACCTGCGAACCGTAATGAAGATCTCGCGGGCTGACAACGAAGGCCTCAAGGGCGTGTTCTACAGCATCGATCAAGATCCCACGCCCGTCGCCATGACCAGCATTACCCTCAAGGGCACGGCGGTCAAGGTCTCCATCGTTCTATTGAACGGAACCTTTGATGGGACTCTTAGCGGGGACGGCGACGCCATCAGTGGAAAGTGGACGCAGGGCGGTCGCGCACTCCCGCTGAATCTGGTTCGCGCCACGGACCAAACGGCTTGGACCATTCCGGAACCGCCACCGGTGCCCATGATGTCGACGAGCGCGAAGCCGGAATTTACGGTCGCCACGATCAAACCCAGCCGGCCTGACGCGCCGCGCGGGGGGTATGGCTTCCGGGGCCAGGACGTGACCACCACCAACGTCACCGTGAACTGGATGATCAAGCTGGCCTATAACATGCATGCCCACCAGATCACAGGCGGACCGGCGTGGCTCGATTCCGCGAAGTACGATACGGTCGGACGGCCAGATACTCCGGGTCAGCCCAGCAGAGATCAGATGAAGCTCATGATTCAAGGATTGCTCGCGGATCGCTTTCAACTCAAATTCCACATCGAAAAGAGGGAAATGCCGGTGTACGCTATGGTCGTGCTCAAGACCGGCGCGAAGCTCACCGCGAGTGCAGGGGATCCCAATGCTTTTCCGGGAATCGGTTTCGGTCAAGGGCCGGGGGTGCTTTCCCTCGTGGGCCGCAACACGACCCTCGAAGGCGTGGCGAACGCCTTGCAGAGCAACATATTGGACAAGCCCGTTGTGAATCAAACCGGTCTGACCGGAAGATACGACTTCCTACTGAAATTCACGCCCGACCCGTCTCAAGTGGCCAACTTCGGCGGGCTCGCGCCCGGCAACGCTACCGATCCCGATGCTCCCCCCGATATCTTCTCAGCATTCCAGCAACAGCTCGGATTGAAACTGGAATCAACCAAGGCGCTCGTCGATGTGATCGTCATTGAAAAAATAGAGAGGCCTTCGGAGAACTGAAACCGTGTTGGCTCCCGAAGAATTCCTTCGTGGCGGCTTAGAAAATGCGATCCTGCTTCCGTAGCGTTCCCACGCTGCCGATGTTCGACACCGCGAACGCCACGCGGAACTGATTCTCATCGCGCGTGCCGAAGTTGAAGCGCCGGTACTGCACGCTGAACCCGCAGCAATCCGTGTTGTACGTCACCTGGCTCTGCGCGAATTGCATCACCCCCAGGCGATAGTCGTAAAACGCGCTGAACCCGTAGTTCCAGCCGCGCCGGTTATCGTTGCCGTAGGTAAGCTGTCCGCGCAACTGGTTGGAACCGGGAGCCCCCAGCAACGGATTGCTCTTCAACAGGTAGTCGCCCAGCGAGGCGAATAATTGCTTGACCCGCCGGTCGACACTGATGCCGCTGTCGATAATTCCGTGCTGGACCGGATCGTAATCGGCGCGCCATTCCAGATTCAGATTCGACTGGTACCGCAGCACGCTGACCACCGGCGACTGAGATCGCGCCCGATCCAGAAAGGGAATGCCTGTCAGGTCCACCGTACTCATCAGCACATTGGTCTGGCCCGGAATCACAGCGCCGCCGAAGGTTGGATCCAGGTAGCGCTTGTACCAAAGCTGCCAGCTCAGGATCTCCGAAACCTTTCCGTTGCTGTCTTTGGCCAGCAGGCGGTTGTTCAGTGAAAATTCAACCTCATCGGTATTGGAAAGGATGTCGGTGTCGTCGAAGCGGACCACATTGTTGAAGTCATCAATACCCGTGACGTAGCGATAGGTGACGCGCGGCTCGATGACATGCTTGACCTTGGCGCCTTTGCCCTGCCCCAGCCACTTCGGCGCGTCGAAGATGGCCGACAAAGGCGGCATGGATACGTCCACGGACACGTCGCGGGCGAAATGCTCGATATTTTGGCCGCTCACCTGGTTGCCGGCGATACTCGAATCGTAGGCGATTTGATGAACACCGAAGCTCGGCGCGACATCGAATCCGTGCCAGTGCACGGCGGTCATCACGCGCGGCTCGAAGGTCACGCGCTGCACAAACTGGCGGGTCTGAAACTCCGGCTCACTGCGCCGCTCCAACCCGAAGCTGCTGTCCAGTGAAAACCAGGCCGGCAGCTTCCCTACCTGGTGCTCGCGCTCCGTGAATTGCGCCTCCGGCAGCTTGCGAAGCACGATCGCGTCGTTGGGAGCGGTGCTTTGAAAGTTGACATCGCGCTGCGCCACGAAGTTGAACCCGTAGTCGGACCAGTGCTTGGTGATGTACCCCACCGAATGGGTCTCCGAAGAAACGGCCTCATCGAAGGACTGGGTGAACTGCTGCCGGAAAAGGAAGGACGACAAATAATTCAGCTCTCCTCGCGCCTCCCAACCCCGGCCTAGATCCGATTTTCCGTCGACCGAGAGCACCAGCCCCTTAGGCGAGATTACTGTGGGCTGGGGCGGCGGTTGGGTTCCCGCGGGATTCGGAGCGGCCTCAGTCTGTTCGTTGCTGATCCCGTACAGCGAGACGTCAAAAAAGGTGTTCTTGCTCACCACGCCTCGGAAATCGGCCTGGTGTCCAAACCCGGTCTGGGAGTAATACAACGCGTGATAGGTCAGGTCATAGCTGCGATTGATCGCCCAGAAATAGCCGATGCCGACGGTTTTTCCCCGAATGGAGCTGTTGCCGACGCTAGGCATCAGGAATCCGCTGCGTCGCGGTTGCTTCTTCAACGATTTGTAGAAGTAAGGCGTGTAAAAGACTGGAAACTCTTTCACGTAGAACCACGATTTCCTGGAGATCGCGCGCTCTCCAGGAATAATGTCGAAGGTTGGACCCTTGAGCTGCCACCAGGGCGAGGGAATCAGGCAATCGGTCAGAAAGCCGTTGTGCAGGAGGTAGCGATCCTCCGTCTTTTCAGCCCATTCGCCGCTAAAGTAAAAGGGATTCTGTGTGGTCAGCAGGCCCGGACGGGACTCGATGCGGGCAGGCGACGTCCCGTTGACGTTGTAGAACTTGCCGGTCTTGCTCTCGGTGTTGTATTCCGCGCGGTCGCAATTCAGTTTCTCGCCGTGCGAAAAGCTTTGGTAGTGGACGTGCCCGAGAGCCTGGGCGTCATGCGTCTCCTGGTCGTAATCGATCTCATCGGCCGTAAGCAGGGCGTCCGCGGTCTCGATGCTGGCGTTGCCGCGCAAGTGCAACACCTTCCCGTCGGACTCCTCCTGATCCGCCTTGGTTTTCGCGGTTTCGCCTGGCCCGGGAGCCGTGGGCCGGGGCGGTTTCACGGCCACGTTCGGATTGGGACCTGGCTGGACCGGAACGGCAGGCGGAGGTAATGTGGGGCGGTAGGTTTGGGCCTGTAACTGAACGCCGGGAATAAGTATCCCGGCGAAAGCCAGCCCATAAAGTCCGTGACAAATTCGCCGGATTATGTTACGAAGGATAAAAGCTCTCAAGCGCCACCGTAACAGAGCGCTGCCAGAACAGTCAAGGTCCAAGAGGTCATCAGGCGTCCAAGTCTGAAGGTGGCCGATTCAGGAAAGCCGGTTCGAGACATGCATTGCCCACACTGCCGCGCCGTGAACGAAAAGGCGGAGGAGCGGTGTGTCCACTGCGGGCGGCGCCTCCATGGCGGCGCACCCGGGCCGTTTCCGATCCGGTCCAGTTCGGCCACCAGTGGGGCCGCAACGGCGCCGGCCCTGGATCCGTTTGCCGACAGTCCGCCTGCTCCGGCTCAACCGCTGGAAACTCCCAATTATCAGCCGTCGCTGTTTCGGGACGGCACAGCGGGAAGCAAAGTCATCCCGATTCCGACCCTGACCCCGCTTCACCCCTATCATCGCGATGCCGCGCGGAGCACACCGCAGCGGCGGACGTCCCCGCGCTCGCCGGCGAATATGCGCCCGCAGCATCGCCGCTCGGATCACCAGCAGGGACACTTGCAACAGAGCTTGGGCTTCCACGATTCGCCAGCCGAGGTCCGCATCCAGCCAGGAGAGAGCATCGATTGCGACGCCCCGGTGGCGGCTCCCACGCACCGCCTGGTCGCGGCGGCCGTGGATGGCAGCCTGATCGTAGTGGCCGTCGGCGTATTCCTGGGGATTTTTTTGGTATCCGGCGGCCAAGTCAGTCTGGACCGGCAGGCGCTTTCGTTTTTCGCCGGAGTCGCCGCGGTGATCTCCCTGTTTTATCGGGCGCTCTGGTGCCTGGCCAACGGCGATTCCCCGGGCATGCGCTTCGCCGGGTTGCGTCTGGTGGATTTCGACGGCCGGCGTCCGGATCGCGAACAGCGCGCCGTTCGCCAGGTGGCTAGCCTGTTGAGCCTGCTATCCGCCGGCCTGGGCCTGGTTTGGGCTTTGGTCGACGAAGAAAACCTCACCTGGCACGACCACATTTCGAAGACCTTCCCGACCACCCAATAAACTTCCTGTGGTTTAAAAACAAGTGGTAGTCTGGAGGGGTGAGTCGCCCGCTCGCCCGCTATCGACCTTCGCGCCGCTACATGCTGTTCGCGCTTCTGGCGATCAGCGGTACCGCCTTTTCGATCTGGACCGGCCTGCGCTGGCCCTCCACTTGGATCGCGGCGGGCCTGTTTGGCATTACCTCCCTCGCGCTGGTTGCGCTGCTGTCGCAGCCTGTCATCGAAATCCATGAGACCCATCTCCAGTTGGGGCGCCGGATGATTCTCTGGAGCGACATTCGCAGGCTGGATCAGACCGGCTGGCATGCCCCTCTGGCAGTCGCCCTCACGCTTTCGGGCGAGCAACGCGTGCTGCTGGTGTATGCCGGCGATCTGGATTCTTCCGCCAGCCTGCTGCGTCACCTGCGCCGTTATTCGCGCAACGCGCTGCTCGATGGGATTCCCTATCGTCAGGCGTGGGGCGAAGTTGGAAAAACGCCCGAGCCCCGAAAAACCCAGGACCGCGACACGATTTCCGAGCGGCAGACTCCGCCAGCCATTCATCGTCCTCTGCTGCGGCCCGAGGAAGAAGAAGAAATCGAGCGAATGTTCCAGCGTCTGAAATCCGTTGGCCGCTTCGATCAGCGTGACCAGCGCGATCCGCGCGGGTCCGACGAGTAGCCGCCCGAGACCCGTGAAGCGCGCAGCCCGCATCCTCGTGCTGGCTGTTCTAGCCGTCGTTGTGCTCGCTTTGATCTTCCATAACGCGGTTCTTACGGCGCTCGGCGCCTACCTGGTCAAAGCCGGCCCGCCCGAAAAGGCCGACATCGCGCTGGTGCTGGCGGGCGATGGAGAAGGAAACCGGATTCTCAAAGCCGCCCAGCTCGCCCGGCAAGGCTACGTCTCCAAAGTGCTGGTCAGTGGACCTTCGGGAATCTACGGACACTATGAATGCGACCTGGCGATTCCCTTTGCCGTGAAAGCCGGCTATCCCGAGTCATACTTCGTGCATCTCGAGAACGACGCCCGGTCCACCCAGGAGGAAGCGCGGGATGCCATCGCGCGCCTGCGTCAGCTTGGCGTGCACAGCGTGCTGCTGGTCACCAGCGATTACCACACGCGGCGCGCCGGTAAGATCTTCCGCAGCGCTGCGCCCGACCTGCGGTTCATCGTGGTCGCCGCGCCGGATGTCAGCTTCACGCCCGATGGCTGGTGGCACAACCGCCAGGGAGAAAAGATCGCGTTTAACGAGTGGCTCAAGACTGTAACGGAGCCCTTCGGAATCTGAGATAGAATAATGGCTTCGTATGAAACCAGCCGTATTCGCCGTTTCGATGTTGAGCCTGACGCTGTCCGCCGCGCTGGCGCAGACCAAGGCAGCAGCTCCTAAGGCCGCAGCTCCCAAAGCCGCAGCTCCCAAAGCCGCGACCAAGGCCAAGGCCGCACCGAACCTGCTCGACCCGTCCACGCTCAATGCCAAGGCGCCCCCGGTGTATCTGGTGAAACTGAACACCACCAAGGGGCCCATCGTCATCCGCGTGACCAAGGCCTGGGCGCCGATCGGCGCCGACCGGTTCTATAACCTGGTTCGGGCCGGGTTCTATAACAACAACATCATCTTCCGCTCGACGAAGCAGTTCGCCCAATTTGGGATTCCCGGGAAGCCGGAGTTGTCGCGCGTCTGGATGGAACACACCATGCTTGACGACCGTGTGATCCAATCCAACAAGCGCGCCATGGTGACGTTTGCCAGCACTGGGGATAAAAATACCCGCAGCGTTCAGGTTTTCATCAACAAGGTGGATAACACCTACCTGGACAACCTGGGATTTCCTCCGTTCGGCGAAGTCATAGAGGGCCTGGATATTCTCGACATGCTCTACACCGGCTACGGCGAGCAGGTCACGAGTCTCCAAGGCGAGATCATGAACCAGGGGAACGCGTTCCTCGAAAAGAGCTTCCCGCGGCTCGACAAGATCACCACAGCGGTCATCGAACCCCTCCCCGCGGACGATTCCAAGGCCGACGATTCCAAAAAGGCCGACGATTCCAAAAAGGACGACGCCAAGAAGTAGGGGCGTCACGCACGGGTCACCTAGTCAGGTTCAGCCTCCAAAACAAAATCGCGATAAAATGGTTTCCAGAGAGTGTGTGGAAATCGTTCCGCCGCGTCTTTGCGCTCAGTAACTTGGCGTGCACCGTTCGCGGACGATCTTCCACAGGTTTTTCCTCATCGTAAGTGCGAGAAGATGAACGGCAAAAAAAATCTTCAGCGGAGTGTGACGAACCAGTTAAGGTAAGAGGCACCCCAAAATGATGGCCACCGCGGATCTGACATTTGAGAAAGGTCTGCCCGCAAGCGTAGACACCGAGCGGCTGGTGCTCGGGTCTATCCTGCTCAACGACGCAGTCTACCTCCAGGTAGCGGGCTCCTTATCGCCCGAGGATTTCAGTCTCGAGAAGCACCGCCGCATCTACGGCCGCATGCGGGATCTATACGGCCGCAGCGAGCGCATCGACCGCGTCACGCTCGCTGAAGAGCTGATGAAGCAGGGCCAGCTCGAATCGGTGGACGGCCTCTCGTATTTGGTGGAGCTGGATGCCGGACTCCCGGAGATCACCAACCTCGACAGCTACGTCCGCATCGTCAAGGACAAGGCCACGCTGCGCAAGCTGATCTTCAGCTCGCAGCGAATCATCGACCGGTGCCTGCTGGGCGAAGAACAGCCGGACAAAATTCTGGCATCGGCGGAAGAATCGCTGCTGAAGCTGGGAGAAGCGTCCGCCAATGAGCAGTTATCCTCGCCCGCCAGCATCGTCGAAAGCTTCCCGGGCGGGGCGAACGCTTTTCTCGATCCCAGCCAGCGCGTGCGGGGCCTCAGTACCGGCTTCGCGAAGTTTGACGAAATGACGGGCGGCCTCCACGCCGGCGAACTGGTGATCCTGGCGGCGCGCCCCTCCATGGGCAAGACCGCGCTGGCGCTGAACATCGCTCAGCACGTGGCCACGCACCCGCAGATGCAGAAACCGGTGGCGATCTTCTCGCTCGAAATGTCGTCGGCCAGCCTGCTGACGCGCTTGTTGTGCGCGGGCGCCCGCGTCGACCAGCACAAGTTTCGAGCCGGCTACCTCAACGAAGAGGAGCGCCGCAAACTGCATTTCGCGCTGGCGCAGATTACCGAATCGCCGCTGTTCATGGACGATTCGGCCGGCGTCAATCTGATGGACGTGCACTCGAAGCTGCGGCGGCTGAAAAACACGCACGGCCTGAGCCTGGTGATCATCGACTATCTCCAGTTGATGAGCAGCATGGGCCGGATCGAGAACCGCAACCAGGAAGTATCGGCCATCTCGCGCGGCCTGAAGCTGATGGCCAAGGATCTGGAAGTGCCTTTCTTAGTCTTGTCGCAGTTAAGCCGCGCCTCGGAGCAGCGGCCCGGCGATCATAAGCCGATGTTGAGCGATCTGCGCGACTCCGGATCGATCGAGCAGGATGCCGATCTGGTCGGTTTCATCCACCGCGAGGAGATTTACAAGAGGGACGACCTCAGCGTGAAGGGTCTGGCCGACCTGATCATCGCCAAGCAGCGCAACGGGCCGATCGGGACAGTGCCGCTGCGGTTCCTGGGCCAATACACGCGCTTTGAGAATCGGATCGACGATCTGCCGGAAGAGCCCCCGGAGTGATCCTCTCGGGCGAAGGGCAGCCTCTTCACCATTGAGAGTCAGTTCTCCGCCGGCTTTTCGATGTGATCGATCACGTACGTGTCCACCTGGCCCTTTTGCGATTCCATCTTTAACCCAAGGCGCTCAAACACCGTGAAGAGCGTGGGCAGATCACGCAAATCTACTCCATCCTGCTGGGTTCCCGGTGCCGGGGATGACGACCCGAGTTCCATCGGTTGCCAGGGTTCGGTTTCGATGTGGTAGAGTCCTTGGATTCCGGTCTTGTCGATGAGCGGGCGATCTGTCCAACTCTGCACCCAGTTCGCCAGATCGGACATATTCACTGCTCGCGCGTGCAGCCCTCTCCCTCTTCCGCCATTAAATCGATGGCAAACAATGGTCCCGTCGCCGGAGCCAGACCCGCCGGGATTCGCCGGACAATCCTTCTCCTCGATGTCCGCCTTCTGGAGCTTGGGTCCACCCTTTCCGACGACCAACGCGTACACCGGCATTTCCTTCGACTCGCGCCGAAGCACCAGTTTGAACCGGTCCGCCAGCAGGGCTTGCAGCATCAGCCGGTACCTGTCGGTCCGGGCTTCGGGCGATAGCCCATCGGGAATTGCGCCCTTCGGGGCTGTTGCTTCAATATCGTAAATTCCGTCCACGGAGTTGCGACTGAAGTTCATCCAGCTCGGGGCTCCCGTAATCCTGGCGGCAGCCACCTGAACAGGAATGTCATACGCAGTTGCGATCACCATAAGGAGAGGAGCCTTCGACGTAAATCTCCCGCCCGGAAGGAACTCCGGGGGCCGCAAATCCCTGCCATCGCCCTTGTATGGCTTCACCGAAGCCACCTCAAAAGCCAGCTGTGATTGGGCTCGAAGCGGAAATGCATGGGTCATTCCGATGACGACGGGCGCTGCGACCGCGGCCACAGCAGCGGCGGCCAGCAAGAGTTTCCTGCCGAAATCCATATTTCACGCGATGCGATGTGCCATGATTTCCTCGATTCGCCGTTTGAGATTTGACCCCGTTACGCCCGCCACGCAGACCAGCGGCGATTCCAAGTAGAACTTGCAGACGTTCAGGATTCCCTCGGCATAGACCCGCGCATCGGCGACCACGTTGAGAACGGCGTCATCGCAGGCGCGCTCGCGTTCCTCCACCAGGCGCGCCCGGATCCACCACACCAAAGGATGGAACCAGAAGATGGTCTCGACGACCATATGGATTGCCGCGGTCAGGTTGTCGCGCCGCCGGACGTGGCACAGTTCGTGCGCCAGAACCGCGTCCATCTGGTCCGCGGTTAAGCGTTCCGCGATCCCCTGGGGCAGCAGAAGAACAGGCTTACGGACGCCGAACACGCCGGGCTCGAGACGCGCGGAAGACAATTTCACCGGAATCGGCAAATTCAGATTCAGCGGTGTCGCTGCGCGCACCGTAGCGCGGACCTTGCGCAGCCGGCGCAGCCACCAGACGATTCCAATCGCGAATCCCAAAAACCAGACGCTCAGCATCAGAATCGCCGCAAGGTCGGTTGTCGCCGGTGTTACCTCGGCCAGGCGGGTGGCCGGGGCCGAGGCTACAAACGGTCCGCCGATCGCGTCCACGACAAACGATACACGCCGCTGCTGTATTGCGGGAGCGGCTCGCCATGCAAAATGACCGCCGGCGTCGATCAACAGAGAAAAGGGGACCAGGAACTTGATGGATGCAGCCAGCCAGATCCAGTAACGCACGGCCGCGCGATTCTTCGTGAGCGCGAGGGTCAACAGCCACGCCGCGACGGCGAAGAGTGTGGATTGCCACAGATGGTTCGCCAAGAGTGAAAGATCGGTCAGGCTCATGATTTGTCCTTTCTCGGAGATTTCCGCAAGGCTTTTTCGGCCTCCCGCACATCTTGCAAACTGATTTCGCCGGTCTCGACCAGGTGCGCCATTACCAGCTTTCCCCGGCCGCCAAGCAGGGCGAGTAATTCGTCGATCAACCTCTTCTGCGCGTCCTTGCGGGAGATCGCCGCCTCGAAAATATTCGCGTTGCTGATGCGCTTGACGCAGCGGAGAGCTTTTTTACGTTCGAGCCGATAAACAGTGGTCTGGACGGTGGTGTAGGCGGGCCGTCCAGGCTCGGGAAACGCTTCCTGAACCTCGCGGACGGAGCACGCCCCACGGGTCCAGAAGGTCTCCATGATCTGGAGCTCAAGTTTGGTTAATCGTGCTGAAGCCATAGCATCCGACTACAACGCAAAGCCAGTCTACTATCACGATAGTCGGATTGCAAGTTGTTTTTTGTCACCCGCGCAGGAGCGGCGCTTATAAGACTTGCAAAGCCTGCTGGTCAGTCGCGAGGTATACCAGATCGATACGACCCTGATTCTTCTGATCCTGCGAGAGCGTCAAGCGAATCGAAGTGGAAGGGAACGTCCACAAGAACGTTCTGACGGCGTCTGTACCTTCATTTCTGGTTTCGCCGTCTATGGGGGGACCATACTTCTGGATCAACAGCGTCTTGAGCGTATCGAATTCCTGGGTGGCATTGGTCGCCAGACGCACCCTGCTGATCTGCTCGGAGCCGTGCCGTGCTCCAATAGCAACCCTAAGTTTGAAGTCGTAGAACTCAATGGGTTCGGCGATGAGCTCCGACCACAGCTCGTTGTCTTCGTGACGGTTGATCACATAGGCCCGGCTGGCATCGGCGATCGACATGCCCCACTTGATCTTGCCCCAGCCTTCGACGTCTCTAAGGGGAGCTTGCCCCAACAGGGTGACGGCGAATACTCCTGCCAAGCACAGCCGAACTGCTGTTTTCATGCGGGTTCTCCTCTGTGTTTAACGGCGGGCGACAATCGTAAAATCGATCTCCACCTGATCCTTCACTTTAATCATTCCGCCGCCGACGCTGATGGGCTTGATCCCGAAATCGGTCTGCTTGAGCGTGGCATGACCGGTGTAGGAATCGCCAGCGCGCTTTACATTCAGGACGACGGGCTTGGTGATGCCGTGCAAGGATAAATCGCCATCCACTTTCCATTGGTCGCCGGCGAGCTTGTCGACGCGAGAGGACTTGAACGCAATCTCGGGAAATTTCCGGATTTCGAGCGTCATTTCTTCCATGTCTTTCTGTATCTGCGCCTGAGTTTTCGCGTCCACCTTGGGATCGGGCTGAACGGTCATTTTCGCTGTTTCGATGGTGAACTCCACGCGGGGCGGAGCGGATTCCCGGATCGTACCGGAGGAGATGGGCGCGGCGATCGTATGATCGTGACCGGCGGCCGACAGGAGACCGGCTTTGCCGACGTGGACCGAGATCGTACTGCGCTGAACGTCTATGGCGGCATCTTCCTGCTTGAGTGTGGCGATCTGGGCGGGCGCGGCCGCGATGAGGGCCAGAAACGCCATCGCCAACTTCACACAACTCGGCTTCACTGCCGAATTGTACCGCCGGTTGACGTGCGAGGATAGTCTCAGCATGGCTATGAAGATTCTCAAGTGGGCGTTGCTCGCCGCTGTCCTGATTCAATTCATTCCTTTCGGGCATAACCACACGAATCCTCCGGCGGCCAAGGAACCGGCATGGGATTCTCCGCAGACCGGAGAGTTGATCCACCGGGCGTGCTTCGACTGTCATAGCAACGCGACGGCATGGCCCTGGTATTCGCACGTCGCGCCGGTATCCTGGCTACTTCAAAGAGACGTAAACCAAGGCCGCGAGCATCTGAATTTTACCGAATGGGACAGCCCGCAAAAACATGCTAAGGACGTCGCTGAGGAAGTGAAATCGGGGGACATGCCGCCGTGGTTCTACCTCCCGATGCACTCCGCGGCGCGGCTCACCGATGCCGAAAGACAGGCACTGATCGCGGGCGCGGAGAAATCCCTGGGCCCGCAAGCCGGCCCTGAGAAGAGTGCGCGATAGCCGTCAGCGAACCTCGAAAAGGAACCCGCGAGTCGAGTTTTCGAGAAGCACGACATACTGGCCCGGTGGGAGTGGCTCGCTCACGTTGAGTTTCCGAAGAGTGGCGGACACCTGCGTCACGGTGACCGGAATCGAGGACGCCGAACGTTTTTTCGACGGCGAATAGACGATCTGCCGGGTTCCCTGGCCGATCTGGAGGCGCGATAGTTCCACATTCATCGGCATGGCGGCCTCCTGATCCGCCATCACCAGCAAGACAGGCCGGTTTGAACCGGCCCGCGCCGGGGATGAGTCGCCCGTGAACGAATACAGCATCGCGCCGTCGCCGATATCCTGAGCCTGGATGTCCTGAACTTCCAGGTCCCGGAAATCGCTGTTCTCGAGCAGGACCACCCTGGAGGCTGATGTTCCGGGAGCGACTGCCAGCGGACGAGACGGCGGAGCCGAAAGCAGATTCTGCGACTCGACCATCGCATAGAGCTCCTTGCCTCCATTGGTTCGAAGCCGCACGGCCTTCGCGGAAAGGATGGCGACTTCGATGGAGGAGGGCGCGGTCAATTGGGGGTCGACATACTGGTTGTCGCCCTGGTTCAGCAAATACAACGCTCCCGGCGCCTGCATCGGGCGAACAGCAAAGCGCTTGTTGCCGACGTCGACGGTAACCAGCCAATATTGCTCGGCCTTCAGGTAGGAAGGTCTGCAATGCGGAGGAGGAGTCGCTCCTTTGGGCACGGAGCGGCAACTGGGATCGGGCTCTTTAGCGGGAGTTGACACCTGCTCGACGGACACAACCTTGCCAGGCTCCCACAGAGGGGTATCGGCCGCGGCGCAGACGCTCGCGACGGCAAGCAAGGTGACGCCGAGTCTGGCGATCGGGAACAAGTTACTTCTTCAGGCTGTGGACGTATGCGGCGACGTCGTCGGCGGACTTGCCGGTCACCGCCGTGATGGCCTTCATCTTGCCCTTGCCTTTGGTGACGACCGTGACGATATCGGCATCGCTCATCGATTGTACGTCCGCCGACTTGAGGTCTTTCATTTCGACCTTCATCATCTTGGCGACGGCGGGGTTGGGGGTCCCGTCGGGTCCGTGACAGGATTTGCAGGAGGTGTCGTAAACGGTTTTGCCGGCTTTGGCGTCGGCGGCGTACATCGCTACGGCAGCGGCGAGCGCCAGGGTAACCATGGTCAGATACATGCGCATGCTACGAGGGTAACAGAGGGATGAAGCTGACGCTTCACCCGGAAGAATGAAAATGTCCCGGCCACCATCCGAAAGGGAAAAAGGGGACACCTCCTAACTTCCGCGAAGCTAGTAGCGGAGCGAACACCAGGAGGTGTCCCCTTTTTTCCACGACTGCGGGGCTAAAGCCCGCCCTCCTGGCTTAGAGTGCCATGTCGGGACGGGCGATGGTGCGCCACATGTGAGCCACGGGACTGTTATCGTTGCCGAGCCCTTCCTTGGGCTGCTTGAAGTGGCGGCCGATGATCTCGCGGAACGGATCGATACTCACCTTGGCTTTGGGATCGAAGGAATAGTAATCGTTGACCGTGACCAGCCGTGGGGCTTCGTACCAGGGGTGGTTCTTGAGCATCTCGTAATCGGCGCGGATGTGCGGAAGCGGGACGTAGTCCTCGCCGAACAGGCGGCGATAGAGATCGGGATATTCGTAGCCATATGACGGGTCCGCGAAAAAGCGGAGCGCCTGGTGATACTTGATGGCGAAGGCGGTCCTCTCCGGCACGTAGGGCGTATACATCTGGGCGGCCCAGTAGCCGTGATCGGCCTTGAGCAGCGCCTGGGCGGTGTCATGCAGCAGGCACGCCAGGATGATCTCCTCAGGCATGCCATTCTTCATCGCCAGCGCGGCGCTCTGCAGAACGTGGTTGGCGGGGGCGAATCGTTTCTCAAAGAAGTCGTAGAGCGTGGGCTTGTCGGGCATCGGCGGGAGGATTTTGACCTTGGCTCCGGGCGCCTGGGCGACGAACAGGTTCCCTGCCCCCATGCGATAGTGCCGGGTGGGAATTTTCTGCTCCACCTCGGCCGCAGTGGGAAATGGATCTTTGGATAACAGGATCTTATCCAGCTCTGTGGACAGAAAGTCTTCAAGAGCGTCGGCTTTGGCTTCGGAGTCCATTCGAGCCACGGATTCCTCGCCGCCCAGGGTGGCAATCAAGTTCTCGCGTTTGATTTCCATAAATATCCCTCTACCTCGATGTTATCCTGAACCTGAGACGATGGCGCTCGGAACGCGATCTTACGCTCGGCAGTACTTTGGGGGAGGCGGACTGCCCCAGGGCGTCAAAGGCCTGATCATCGCCAACTCGGTGATTTTCCTGCTGATGTGGCTGGTAGGACCCATCGAACGCGTCTTCATGCAGTGGTTCGCCCTGGTACCCCGCCGATGTGGTGACCCGATTCTACTTGTGGCAGCTGGTCACGTACCTGTTTCTGCACGGCGGGTTCATGCACATCCTATGAACATGCTGTGTCTGTGGTTTTTCGGGAAAGATCTGGAAGACATCTGGGGCACGCGGCGATTCCTGCAGTTCTACTTCTTCTGCGGCGTGGGAGCGGGAGTGGTTGTGGTGCTGGCCAACTATCTGTTCAGCGACCCGCGGATTCCCACCGTCGGCGCGTCGGGAGCGATCTTCGGAGTTCTGTTGGTGGCCGCTGTCCTATGGCCGGACAGGATCATCATTTTCTATATTTTCCCGATCAAGCTCAAGTATCTGGTGATGATTCTGGGCGCGATCGAGTTCTTTGGACTGCGCGACCTAAATAGCGGCGTGAGCCAGCGTCGCGCATCTGAGCGGAATGGGATTCGGGTACATCTTCCTCAAGACTGCGGGATTCCGCAAACTGGACCTGGTGGGTCCGGCACGCGAGAGCTATAAAGCGTGGAAGCTGGCGCGCGCGAAACGCAAGTTCCAGGTGTATCTGAAGAAGCAGCAGGGTTCGGATCGCGATCGCTGGGTCCACTGAGGACCCACGATCTAGAGAGGTGGTATATTGCGGTCATGAAGGCCTCCCGTATAAGCCTCCTGGTTTTGGCCTCGTCGCTGAGCGCGGCCTGGGTTTTAATGGCTCAAGGTCCGGTAACCGGCGGCAGCGAGACAGTCGCCCGGCCCAAAAAGGGTGGTTCGACAACACCCGACGCACCTGCGGAATCGCCTGAAAAGGCCAAGATCCCCTCGCAGTTCAAGAAGGGCAAAGAACTCCCCGAAAGTGTGGCGACCTACTCCGCTGACGCCGTCACGGTGACCGTGGACGTATCGGTGCTGGACAACAAGGGGCGCTTCATCCCCAACATTCCTGCCGGCAACTTCCGTGTGCTGGAAGATAACGTGCCGCAGAAGATCACCCAGGTCTCGAAGGGCGAGGCTCCCTTGACGATCGCCCTGGTGATCGAGTTCTCGGGGCGCTTCCAGCAGGTGTACTCGGAGCCGTGGTTCCAGACGCTGCAGGCGGCATACGGATTCGTGCGAAACGCTCAAGCCGGAGGATTACGTCGCCATTGTGGCCTACGACCTGCGGCCGGAGATTCTTTCGGATTTTTCGACCAATCGGGCGGACGCTCAGGATGCGCTCTCGCGCATGCGGTTCCCAGGGTTTTCCGAGGCTAACCTGTTCGATGCGCTGGTGGACACGGCGCAGCGCATGCAGGATATCGAGGGGCGCAAAGCGATCCTGGTGATTTCCTCGGGCATCGATACGTTCAGCAAGCTGAACTATGGCGAAACCCGCAAAGCGATTCAGAATGCCGGCGTGCCGATTTACGCGATCGGGCTGATGCAGGCGTATCGCGACATTATGTATGCGTACGGCGCGCTCTCGGACTCCGCGAACATGGACTTCCTGCAAGCCGACAACCAACTGCGCACCTTCACCAAAGAGAGCGGCGGGATCGCCTTCTTCCCGCACTTCTACGGCGAGTTCCCCGGAATCTATCGGGGGATCAGCGATATTCTGCGCAGCCAGTACGTGCTCACCTACACCCCTAGCAATACAACCCGCGACGGCAAGTTTCGCAAGATCAAAGTGGAGCTGGTGAATCCGGAGAACAATCAGCCGCTGCGCGTCAACGACGAAAAGGGCAAACCGATGAAGTACGAGATCCTCGCCAAGCCGGGTTACACAGCGCCCAAGGCAGTCGAGTAAAGTTCGACTCGCATTCACGCTTCGCCGCGCTTAGCGAAATAAAAAAGTCAAGCACTCCATCTTTCACCTTTTGAGGTCGATAGAAATTTTCTTGACAGTTGTATTTCGCGTCTGTTAATGTCGCGTTGATCCCACACACATGTCTCTTCGGAATACTTCGTCACCATCGATGCACGGACGGATTTTGCTGGTCGACGACAACGTAGGCGGATCGACGGCGCGAAAGACAGTTCTTGAAGAGCTCGGACACAAGATCCATATGGTGTCGAGCGGCGCGGACGCGCTGGAGCAGTTCGCCCAGCATAAGTACGACCTGGTGGTAACGGACTACAAGATGCCCCGAATGGACGGGCTGGAGTTGATCGTCCGCTTGCGGAAGCAGACGCCGGACATTCTTATCGTGATGGTTTCCGGTTTCGTGGACACGCTGGGTCTGAATGAATCCAGCACCGGCGCGGACGCGGTCATCCAGAAGAGCGCGAATGAGGTTACGCACCTGGTTCGCGCCGTGAACCGGCTGCTGCGGAAAAAGCCGGTGAAGAAATCGGCCGCGGCGGATGGACGGCCGGTAAAGTCCAAGCGCCAAGCGGGCTAAGGGTGGCGCAGGTTTCAAACTGCGCGCCGATTTCTAATCGGCGGTTCGTTTAGAATCGACGCGGGTTACAAACCCGCGCGCAGGATACAATCCTGCCCCACATTCAGGCAGATTTCCACATTCCCACACACAGGACCTGGCGGCAACAGACCGCCTTGAGGGACATGACTATGGGCGCGATCGTCATGATGATGACCGAGAACGTGCGCCCGGCCATGCAGGAACGCTCGCCAACCTTCCCGTGGCCGGGCTCAAGAGCCGATGCGGGAGCCGGGCCAAGCAATTTGCGTGCATCACGCCTTCCTATTTGGTTTTGGGAGCGGCTTTTGCCCCGGGCGGGACCTTGCGGATTTCCTCGAAGTATCGCTCTACAAAGGGCTGAAACAGGAGAGGAACCTCATCGCGATGAATCTCGCCGCCGGAATCGCTGTGGGCGGCCTGGCGGTCGGCCCAGGGAGTCTTGAGCGTCTGTTTGGTCTGACCCACCTCGACCATCATTTGGCCGGTGACGTCGGCGGAACGCTTTCCCAGAATCTCGCTGATCTGGCCCATGGCTTCGAGCGCCTTGGCGTCTTTGGCGGCCTTATTGCCGTCCTGGGAACCAGCGCCGCTGGCGCTATCCTGCGACGAAGGCTTGTTCGGCTGGCTGCTGGCCTTGGCATCGTCGGAATTTTTCTGATCGCCGCTCTGGTTGCTATCCGGATTCGCCTCGGCGCCGGCGTTTTCGCTGTCCTGCTTATTGTCGCCCTTGTCGCTTTTTTCGGATTTCTCGCCCTTGTCATTGGCCTGCTTCTTGCCGTTCTGAGGGGAGTTCTGAGCGGTGTTGGGCTTCATCTTGTTCAGCATGTTGGCCAAAGCGTCCTTGATTTTGTCGAGAACGCCGCTGTCGTTGGGATTGCCCTGCTTGTCCTGATTGCCGCCTTCCTTGTTCTGCGCGTCCTTGCCGTCCTTGGAGCCCTGATCGCCCTTATCGCTCTGCTTGCCGTTTTTGCCGTCGCCCTGGTCCTTCCCCTGCTTGTCGGGGTCGCCGCTGTTCTGGTCGCCCTCTTTGTCGGCGGCCTGCTTGGAGTTGTCGTCGCCCTGAGGATTCGCCGTATCGTTGGAATTCTGGGGATTCAGAAGATCTTCGGGTTGCTGATCGGCCGAAGTGGATTGCGCGTCGGGACTGCCAGGATCGAACGGATCCTGCTTCATGTTGAGACGCTTAGCCTGATTCTTGGCCAGCTGCGGGGGAGGCGGGCCAAAGAAGGAATCGTAGGCGATCTTGAACAGCGAGGGTTCCAGGCTCAAGCTCCCGGTGACGGCGTAGCGCACCGCGAAGAGTCCAAACGCCACCAGAGCCAAACCGGCGGCCGGCAACAGATAGCGCGATCGCGAAGGCGGCAGGGCCCGCTGAAGATCCACACCCTGCGCGACGACTTCCGCCTCCCGGCGCTGCACTTCGCAGACTGCTTCGCGGTCCGGCTCGGGATGAGCGGCGAAATAAACGGCAGTGGAAAGGGAATCGGCCAGGCCGAGTCGCTTATCGATTTGCTGAGCCAGCTTATATAACGATGGGAGGCTCTTGCGCAGGCGGTAAATGCCCACACCCAGGCTGACGGCCACCACGAGGACCGGCCAATACCAATCCAGGATCTGCGTGCCGATCAGCAGCAGCAGGATCACGGCCGCCATGCCGATCAGCAGTGCGAGAGCGCCTTTATCCAGCGCCAGTTGCCCGAACAAGCGCCTGCGGGCTCGTTCGAGGAGATTCGTCACCGTGGGATGTGTGGGCAACTGGTTCACTTCCGAAGAGGAACTCTATATCATAAGCATACAATCGCCGTAAGAGTAAAAGCGATACTTTCGGGAAACGGCGTACCGGTACGCCTCCAGAGCCAGTTCCCTGCCGGCGAAGGCGCACACCAGAACCAATAGACTGGACTTGGGCAAATGGAAATTGGTTAGCATCGCGTTGGTGCGGCGGAACTCAAACCCAGGTTTTATAAAGAGCTCCGTTTCGGCGGCTTTGGGATCGCTCTCGATGGCGCGGACGGCGGTGGTGCCGACGGCGATGACCCTCTTGGCTTCATCCATGGCTTGGATTGTTTCCTGTGGGACGACAAATGACTCTTTGTGCAGGTGAACATCTTCCAGGTTGTCGGTTCGCAAAGGCTGGAATGTGCCGAGTCCGACGTGCAGCGTGACGTGCGCGATGCAGGCTCCCGTAGCTTTGCAGGCGTCCAGGATTTCCGGGGTGAAGTGCAGCCCGGCGGTGGGAGCGGCGGACGATCCGGGCTCGCGGGCGAAGACGGTCTGGTAGCGTTCGCGATCGGCAGGGGTGTCGTCACGGCGGATGTAGGGTGGCAGGGGCACGTGACCGACTCTCTCCAGCACGGCCAGCAGGCTCCCAACGGAAGCCAGACGCACAGTCCGCTCGCCGAATTCGCCGCGGCCGAGGATTTCGGCGCTGAGATCGTCGGAGATAATGACGCGCTCGCCTGTGCGCATTTTGCGGCCGGGGTGAACCAGCGCTTCCCAGGTCAGTCCGTCGGATGAGACGGGCTTGGTCAGGAAGATTTCGACTTGTCCCGTGCCATGTTCGCGGCGGCCGTAGAGGCGGGATGGCAGAACGCGGGAATCGTTCAGGACCAGGCAGTCGTGGGGTCTGAGATAGGACGGGAAATCGCGGAACAGGCGATCTTCCCACTTGCCGCTGGTGCGATCGACGACGAGCATGCGCGATCCGGCGCGGTCGGGAAGCGGCTCCTGGGCGATGAGATCGTCGGGGAGGTGGTAGTCGAAATCGGAAAGAAGCACTACCTCATCACTGTAAACTGGAAACACACCGGGCGAGGCATGCCTCGCGCCTACAACAAGATGCGGATTCTGGGGATTGAATCGTCGTGCGATGAAACCGCCGCGGCCGTGGTGGAAGACGGCTCGCGGATTCTCTCGTCCGTGGTTTCCTCGCAGATGGCGACGCATTCGAAGTATGGAGGCGTGGTGCCGGAGCTGGCATCGCGCGAGCACCTCCGGGCGATCGTCCCGGCGGTGCGGCTGGCACTCGAGGAATCGTCAACCGCAGTTGGAAGACTTGAGCGCGATCGCGGTGACCGAAGGTCCCGGGACTGGTGGGATCGCTGCTGGTCGGCATGACCTACGGCAAGGCATTGGCGATGGTCCACAAGCTGCCGCTGATCGCCGTGAACCATATCGAGGGACATATTCACGCGGTCGCGAGCCAAAGCGCGGTGGAATATCCAGCGCTGGCGCTGGTAGTGAGCGGCGGTCACACGCACCTGTTTGAGGTCGCCGAGGGGTTCCGCTACCGGCTGCTGGGGAGAACGCGCGACGATGCGGCGGGCGAGGCGTTCGACAAAGTCGCGAAGCTCCTGGGGTTCGGGTATCCGGGCGGGCCGGTGATCGATATGCTCGCGCCGCATGGGAATCCAGACGCGGTGCGCTTCACGCTGGCGAAGATGAAGGGCAACACGCTCGACTTCAGCTTCAGCGGCATCAAGACGGCGGTGCTGCGCTGGTTCGAGGCGCGCGATATGGCGGAAGAGGTCGCGGCCCGGCGAAGGCTCTTGGCCGAAAACCTGAGGCCATCCGTTGATGACTGGTTGCGGGTGACGCCCAAGGCGACGCTCGACCTTCTCGCATCATTTCAAGCGACGGTGATCGAGGAACTACTGCGGCGGGCGACCAGAAGCGCGGAGGAGATCGGTGCGCGAAGCATGATCGTCTCCGGAGGCGTCGCGTGCAATTCGGGATTGCGGCGCGCGGCGGACCAGGCGCATCTGCCGTATCCCGTGTTCTTTCCCGAGCGGGATCTTTCGACCGACAATGCGGCCATGATCGCGGCGGCGGCGTTTCCGAAGCTCGCGCGCGGGGAATTCGCGGATGCGACCCTCAAGGCGCAGGCGAACCTGGCATTGGCGTAATTATGACGAACCTACGAGACCGCTCGTTGACTCTCGCGGTTCGGAAACGCTCGTACCGAACCGCGACAGTTATGGAGCGGCTATGAAGACGCTGCCGGGGAAGTATTACACCGATCCGGAGATCTTCCGTGCCGAGATGGAGCGGTTCTATTTCAACCGGTGGATTTACGCGGGGCGCGCGGAGCGAATCGAGAAGCCGGGCGATTATTTCTTGTGCGACGTCGCCGGCGAGAGCGTAATCGTCACCCGCGAGGGGGCTTTCTACAATGTCTGCCGTCATCGCGGGACGCGCATGTGTAAAGAGCCCGAGGGAAACTTCGCCGGGCGCATCCAGTGCCCGTATCACGGCTGGACTTACGGGCTCGACGGATCACTCATCAGCGCACCGAATATGGGAGAAGAGGGCTTCTCGCGATTCGATTATCCGCTGCACCGGGTCGCTCACGAAATCTGGGACGGCCATGTGTTCCTGAACTTCGCCGCGGAACGTGAGCCTCTCGACGTCCCCGGCAAATTCTCGGCGTGGAACATGGCCGAGCTGAAGATGTACCGGCGCATCGTCTACGACGTCAAGGCCAACTGGAAGCTCATCATCCTGAACTACAACGAGTGCCTGCACTGCCCGGTGCTGCATCCGCTGCTGAACCGCCTGACCGATTACCTGGGCGCGGACAACCAGGTTCCGACGCCCAACTACGTCGGCGGCAGCATGGGGTTTCGCGATGGCGCGGAAACCATGAGCATCGACGGCGTCCGGCGGCGCGAGTATCTGCCGGGCTTGAATGCCGAGCAGCGGAGCATGGTCTGCTATTACGCGATCTATCCGAACCTGCTGCTCAGCCTGCATCCGGACTACATGATGACGCACACGTTGTGGCCCAAGGCCGTGGATCGCACCGAGGTCGTCTGCGAGTGGCATTTTCATCCCCGCGAAATCGAGAAACCCGGATTTGAGGCATGATGATGCGATCGACTTCTGGGATCAGACCAATCGCGAAGACTGGGGAATTTCGGAGCTGTCGCAGTTGGGGATCGGCTCGCGGGCGTATACGCCGGGTCCGTATTCGAAGCGCGAAGCGTTGCTGCACGCGTTCGACCGTGTCGTGACGGAAGGAAATTCAGAGTAGAATACCTTCATGCTACGCCGTGTGTTTGCGTTTATTGCCCTGTTTGCCGCATTGGTCACATGCAGTCAAGCCGCGGTTACGCGCGTCGAAGTTGCCGACCGCGTGGATCTTCCCGTAAACGGATATGAGAGGATCGCGGGCAAGGTGTACTTCGCCGTCGATCCGAAACTGCCCGCCAATCGGTCCATAGTGGACCTCGACCTGGCGCCGAGAAATGCCGCCGGCCTGGTGGAGTTTTCGGCCGACTTGCTGGTCCTGCGTCCCAAGGATGCGGCCAAGAGCAATGGAACCGCGTTTCTCGAAATCGCCAACCGGGGTTCGTCGCCGTTCTGGGGCGCTCTGAACCTGGGCGCAGCTCGCGGCATGCCCGGCAAGCAGGACATGGGCGACCACTTCATGCTGGATCAGGGATTCACGCTGGTATGGGTCGGGTGGCAGTCCGATGTGACGGGAGCTAACAATGTGAAGCTGTACGCGCCGGTCCTCGCGAACGTCACCGGGAAGGTGCGGACGGAAATTCTAGTGAACCAGAAGGCCACTTCAGAGACGCTCCCATATGCGGTCGCCAGCGTACCTTCGGGATCGCTCACGATGCGCGATAAAGCCGACGGCCAGCGGATCGCCATCCCCACGGATCAATGGAAGCTGAACGGAGACCGGCTCGAGTTCGCGGCGGGATTCGAGCCCGGGAAGCTCTACGACTTCGTGTATACGGCGAAGGATCCGACGGTGGCGGGGCTCGGCATGGCGGCGGTGCGGGATTACATTTCCTATATCAAGCAGCGCGGCGAGGTGAAACGAGCCATTGGAGCTGGTATTTCGCAGAGCGGGCGATTTCTGCGATCGTTTCTCGCGGACGGTTTCAACGGCGACGAGAAGGGCCAGAAAGTGTTCGACGGCGTGTGGGCGCATGTGGCCGGCGGCGGGCATGGCGATTTCAACCAGCGGTTCGCGCAGGCGGGACGGACCAGCGGGCAGTTCAGCGGCGTCGATTTCCCGACCGACTTGCCGCCGTTCCATCCCGATGAATTGCTCGCCAAGTCGGTGAAGGCGGGCGTCGCGCCGAAGCTGCTTCTGAGCAACGGATCGCACGAGTATTGGGGACGCGCGGCCGGGCTGAATCATGTCAGCGACGATGGTAAGCGCGATGTGGCTCCCTCGGCAGACGTACGCGTTTACTATGTCGCGGGCACGCAGCACAGCACGGGCGGCGGGCCGAATCCGCTGGTGCAGAATCCGACGAATCCGATGGATTGGTCGTTCTTCCAGCGCGCGATGGTGGTGGCGATGAACAAGTGGGTCACCGATGGCACCGCCCCTCCGGCGTCGCAAATACCACGCATCGACAAGGACCAACTAGTGACCGCGCCGGCGCTGCGGTTTCCGAGAATCCCGGGCGTGAACGTTGTCCAGACGGCGTACGCGCCGCGCCGGCTGGATATCGGCACAGGAACCGCCCAAGGTCGGGGATCCGTTCCCTGCCCTGGTTCCTCAGGTGAATGCGGACGGCAACGAAACGTCGGGTATCCGGCTGCCGGAGCTGCAGGTTCCGCTGGCGACATACATGGGTTGGAACCTGCGGAATCCTTCGATTGGCGCACCGACCGAGCAGTATCCGCTGACCGGGTCGATGGTGGCGTTTCCACGCACCAGAGCGGAGCGCGAGAAATCGGGCGATCCTCGGTTGTCCATTGAGGAGCGCTATAAAGATCAGCAGGAATATCTGGGCAAGATCGAAGCGGCAGCACACGAGCTGGCGAAACAGCGGTTTCTGCTGGAGGCGGACGTGCCGCAAGTGGTCGCGAGGGCGAAGCAGCGATGGGAGCAGCTGGCGGCGAAGTAAGCCGCTCACTATGTTCGCGGTTCGGTGCTGAGCCTTACTGAACCGCGCGCGATAGCAAGCGGCCAAGGTACCATCGAAGTTCATGCATCCTCAGCAAGATCTTCCTAAAGCGCCGATTGCCGGCGTCAAGAATCTGGTGGCCGTGGGCTCGGGCAAAGGCGGAGTCGGGAAGACCACGGTTTCCGTGAACCTTTCGATCGCGCTGGCGCGGCTGGGTCGAAAAGTCGGGCTGCTCGACGCGGACGTTTACGGTCCCAACGTCCCCACGATGATGGGCACGCGCGAAAATCCAGTCGGCAACGCCGACCGTATCCGGCCCATCGAGAAATTCGGCGTGAAGCTGATGTCGATGGGATTCCTGAGTCCCGGCGACAAGCCTCTGGTGTGGCGCGGCCCGATGCTGCACAACGTGATCCAGCAATTCCTGCGCAACGTGGAGTGGGGCGATCTGGATTACCTGATCATCGACCTGCCGCCGGGCACGGGCGACGTGTCGCTGTCGCTGGTCCAGAACGCGCTGATCTCGGGTGCGATCGTGGTGACCACGCCATCGGATGTTTCGCTCGAAGACGCGCGCAAGGCCGTGAACATGTTCGTGCAGGTGCGCGTGCCGATTCTGGGGATGGTCGAGAACATGTCGTACCTGATCGCGCCGGGCAGCGGCGAGCGGATCGACGTGTTCGGGCAAGGCGGCGGCAAGAAGACTGCGGAGCAGATGAACATTCCGTTCCTGGGCGAGCTGGCGCTCGATCCGGATGTGCGGATCGGCGGGGATTCGGGCGCGCCTGTGACAACTCGCGCAGGAGAAGATAAGCACGCGGCTCCGTTTCTGGAATTGGCGAAGCGCGTGGATCAGGCCGTCGGGGCGCTCAAGCAGACGGGTCCGACGGTTACGATCGAGGACTGATCTTTTCCAAATCCGCGGCCTCGCCGAACTTGACGCCGGTCAGCGCGGGATCGATGTTGCGCAGCAAACCGGTGAGCACCGCACCCGCGCCGACTTCGATGAATCGCGTAACGCCGCGCGAGGCCAGAAGAGCGATCGACTCGGACCATCGGACCGCATTGGGAATCTGCTGATAGAGCCCTTCGCGAGCTTCGGCGCCGGTGCGAACGTCGCGCGCCTGCCAGTTGTTGATCAACGGAATCGTCAGGTCGCGAAATTCGGTGGCATCGAGTTCGGGCTTCATCCGGTCTTGCGCGGGCTTCAAAAGAGCGCAATGGAAGGGAGCGCTGACAGGCAAGAGAATCGCCCGGCGGGCGCCGGCGGCTTTGGCGAGCTCGACCGCGCGATTCACGGCGGCAGTGTGGCCGGCGATGACGATCTGATCGGGCGAGTTAAGATTCGCCGCGGTAACGATCTCGCCTTGCCCGGCTCCCGCAAGGATCGCGTCGAGCTTGTCCGCGGGCAGCTTCAATAACGCCGCCATCGCGCCGACACCTTCAGGAACCGCCTGCTGCATGTACTGGCCGCGCTTGCGGACCAATCGAACGGCGTCCGCGAATCGCAGGGATCCGGCGGCGACCAGGGCCGAGTATTCGCCCAGGCTGTGGCCCGCGACGTACACGGGCGTGATGCCGCGCGCCACCAGTACGGCGTTTGCCGCGATCGAAACCGTGAGCAGTGCCGGCTGCTGATTCTCGGTGAGCTTGAGCTGGTCATCGGGACCCTCGAAGCACAGACGCGAGAGCGGGAAGCCGAGCGCTTCGTCGGCCTCCTGGAACACGCGGGCGGCTTCAGGAAATGCATCGGCGAGGGTTTTGCCCATTCCCGCGAATTGGGAGCCCTGGCCTGGGAAGAGAAACGCTGTCTGGACCAACTCAGATTTTAGCGTGGTCAGGCTGCTATAGTGGGGTTGTGAAGCGCAAGCGCATTCCTGCTGCCCGAACGGTCCCGGAGTCCCTGATTGTGGACACGGTGGTGCCCGAAAGGCTTCTGGAAGAGGCCAAGCGGGCCATTGAATCGGATCGCCTGCGCAAAATGGTGCTTTGCACGGTGTGCAAGAGCGAGTGCGCTCCCAATTCGACCGAAAATCTGTGCTGGGTATGCCGCCGTCTCAAATTGAGCGCCTGGCGGGATTCCGATTCCCAAATGCCTGCGCAGGAATAAGCTTCTCAAAATAGAGTGTAGGGCAGGACTCCAGTCCTGCGGCGGGTCTCTAGACCCGCGGGTGGCGGGACGTGGACGCCTGCCCCACTTCCAACCGTTGTTTGTCGGCTCAGATTTCCGGATAAAACTCAAAGAAGGCATCCAGCGATTGTTCGAGCTGCGCCCGGATTTCCTTCTCCCCGCCTTCCAGCAAATGCATGGTGACGTGTGCGGTCTTGCCGCCCTTCAGGCCAATCGCGGCCTCGCCCACCTGTTCGATCTCATCGGCGGGCAACAGCCGCATACCGTACACCAGCGCAAGTTTGGCCATAGCGACACCATTGTATCGTTCACAAGTGTAGCTTTAGAAGTCGGCTCGAGCCTTGCCCCCAGCGGGAGCCGGAGCTTTTTCGAACACCTGCTTCACATCGAACTCGCCGTTCGGAAGTTTCACATGCGTGGCGATGGTCAGGGTTTTGCCGTCGGCGGAAACCGTCCACTCCTCGCGCTGGGTGAGTTTGGTTCCCTGATAATCGCGCGACGATTCGATAACGAGCTTGTCGCCTTCCCAATGCGCGGAACCCTGGTTCGCACCGTTGACGACGGGTTTGCCATCGGTGGTGTACTTAAGGTCGGTCGTCACTTCGCCCTGCGCGCCCTTCTGATAGGTGGTCATGGAAAGCGCGGGATCGTTGTACTGGATCTGCCGGGTCATAATCTCCGGCGCGGGAAACTGTCCATACTGGCTCTTGGCGACATTCAAGATCCAGCTGCCGGAAAGGTTCGGAGCTGCCGAGACGGGCAGCATCGAGAGAGCCGCAAATAACAAAACGCGAGTCATGACCGAAGACTATCAGGGATTCTTTCGGATGACCCTCGGGCGAATCCCCTAGGATAGATAGAACGAATCATGCAAGCCTCCCTGGAGCCGGCCTCACACTATTTCTATTCCGACCGCCTGAAGCTTCAGTTCTGGGACTGGGGCACGGAAGGAAAGCCGGTGCTGATCTTAGTTCACGGCACGCGCGATCATGCGCGGAGCTGGGACTGGATCGCGAGGGCCCTTCGCGACGACTATCACGTCTACGCGCTCGACCTGCGCGGGCACGGCAACAGCGCCTGGGCGCCGGGCGCGCTCTATAGCGTGCCGGAACACATCCTGGACCTCACCGTGTTCGCCGACATTATCGGAAAATATCCGGTGCGGCTGATCGGGCACTCGCTGGGAGCGATGGTGTCGCTGTATTTTTCGGGAACCTATCCGGAGAAAGTCGCGAAGCTCATCGCCATTGAGGGAGTGGGCGTGGGACCGCTGGGGTCGCCTCCGAAGCCGGCCGCGGAGCGGATGCGGAACTGGATCGAGAAGACCCGGCACGTGGAGGAGCACGCGTCGCGCAGCTATCCGACGCTCGCGGCGGCGGTGACGCGGATGAAGGAGGCGAATCCGTTTCTAACCGACGAGGTCGCGGAACATCTCACGCTCCACGGGACGAACTGGAACGCCGATGGGTCGCTGGTGTGGAAGTTCGACAATTATACGCGCGTGATTCATCCCTTTGGTCTGGGCCTGGAAGAGGCGGTGCAGATTCTGGGACAGATCGCCTGTCCGACGCTGCTGTTCTGGGGGCGGCAGAGTTTCGCGCGCGATCCGGACAACGATCCCCAGGCCGCGGCGATCCGGAATAAGACGATCGTGAAGGTGGATCAGGCCGGTCACTGGCTGCATCACGACCAATTGGAGCTGTTTCTGCGGGAGACGAAGAAATTCCTGGCCGCAAATGAACGTGAATAAACGCAAATGGCATTCGACTTGAACAATCCGCCTCCTATCTTCGACGAAGAGGACCAGGAAACTCTCGCAGCAATCGACGAGGGCATTCGCGATGCGGAAGCTGGCCGTACCCTTCCCGCTGAGGACGTGCGCAAGCTCTTGCCTCAGTGGATCAAGGCTTCTACAGGCGAATGACCGCGGATTTTACGCGCTGACGGTTTCGCCGACCTTCGCCGAGTATCGCTTATCGACGTAATCGTTTAGCAGCGCGATGAATTCGGCGACGATCTTGTCGCCGCGCAGAGTGAGTTTGAGCTTGCCGTCGATGTAAACAGGCGCGACGGGTTCTTCGAACGTCCCCGGCAGCGAAATACCGATATTCGAATGCTTGGATTCGCCGGGACCATTCACCACGCAGCCCATCACCGCCACCTTCATCTCTTCGACACCGGCGTAACGCTCTTTCCAAGCCGGCATCTGCTCGCGAAGATAGGTCTGGATCTGGTCGGCCATGTCCTGGAAGAACGTGCTGGTGGTCCTGCCGCAGCCCGGGCACGCGGTCACCTGCGGAGTGAAGCTGCGCAGCTCCAGCGCTTGCAGAATCTGCTGGCAGACGATCACTTCATCCGATCGGTCGCCGTTGGGCAGCGGAGTCAGAGATGCGCGAATGGTGTCTCCGATACCGTCCTGAAGCAGTATCCCGATGGCCGCGGTCGACGCGACGATGCCTTTCGATCCCAGGCCCGCCTCGGTGAGTCCGAGATGCAGTGCGTAATCGCCTTCGGCCGCTAGCATCCGGTATACGCGGATCAGATCCTGCACGCCGCTGACCTTGGCGCTCAGGATAATGCGGTCTTTGCCAAGTCCGTAATGCTCGGCCGCCTTGGCCGATTCGATCGCGCTGCGGACAATCGCACGCAGCGTGACGGTCTTGGCGTCCTCAGGCTCGGGCAGTGCGTTGTTCTCATCCATCATGCGGGTGAGCAGTGCGGAATCGAGCGATCCCCAATTCACGCCGATGCGCACAGGCCGGCGGTACTCGATGGCGGCCTCGATCATGGTGCGGAAATTATCGTCGTGCTTCTTGCCGATGTTCACGTTGCCGGGATTGATGCGATACTTCGACAGCGCCTTCGCCATGTCGGGATACTTCTTGAGCAGGAGATGGCCGTTGTAGTGGAAATCGCCGATCACCGGCACGCGCACGCCGAACTTGTGGAGCGTCTCGACGATCCTGGGAACCGCGGCGGCCGCTTCATCGGTGTTGACGGTGACGCGCACCAGCTCGGAACCCGAGTTGGCCAGCGCCATCACCTGATTCACGGTCGACTGCACGTCCGCGGTATCGGTGTTGGTCATCGACTGGACCACCACGGGGTGGCCTCCCCCGACGTTCACGCCGCCGACGTTGACGGCCACAGTGCGGTGGCGCGGATTAGCGCTCATAAACAAGGCCCATAACTCACAATTGTAGCAACCGCCTATAATCGGGGGAATGTCCGCCAACACGCTGGCGTCCGCCAACGATCATGCCTTCTTCGGGCATCCCCGCGGCCTTTCCACGCTGTTTTTCACCGAGATGTGGGAGCGCTTCAGTTATTACGGCATCCGCGCGCTGCTGATTCTCTACATGACTGCGGCGGTGGACCGGCATGGAATGGGGCTGAGCGTCGCCATCGCGGGCGCGATCTACGGGCTCTACACTTCGTGCGCCTACATCTTTGCCCTTCCCGCTGGATGGATCGCCGACCGGTTCCTGGGTCACCAGCCGTCGATCATATTAGGCGGCCTGCTCATCGCGGCAGGGAATTTCGGGTTGATGCTTCCCTCGCTGGGTGCCTTTGTGGCATCGCTACTGTTGATGGCCGTCGGGACCGGATTCCTAAAGACCAGTTGCACCACGGTGGTGGGATTTCTCTACGGGGAAAAAGACATCCGGCGCGATTCGGGCTTCACGTTGTATTACGTCGGCATCAATATCGGCGCGGGACTCGCGCCGCTGGTGCTCGGCTACGTGGGCCAGACTATCGATTATCGATACGCCTTCGGTCTGGCGGGCTTGTTCATGATCGCGGGACTGATCCAGTTTCAGATGACGCGCAAGTATCTGGGCGACGCGGGCAGGCTACCGGCCAAGTCCACACCGCAAGACCGGCGGGTTCTGGGAATCGGCTCGGCAGCGTTGGCAGCCGCTCTTGCGGCCTTGTTACTCATGCGGCCGGCTCTCGAAAAAGTAGCCGACGGATTTGGCGGGCTGCTGATCGTCGCCGTGGTGGTCACCTTCGCCGCGTTGATCCTCTCTAAAGACTTTACTCCGGTCGAGAAGAAGCGCATCTACGTCATCCTGGTGCTGTTCGTGGCCTCTGCGCTGTTCTTTGCGATCTTCGAACAAGCCGGCTCCACGCTGAACCTGTTCGCCGATCGCAGCACGGACAATCACCTGTTCGGCTTTGCGTTTCCTTCGTCCTGGTTCCAGTCGCTCAATTCCGGTTTTATTTACGTGTTGGGCCCCTTACTGGCCTGGTTGTGGATCAAGCTGGGCGACCGCGACCCGTCGCTGGTCACCAAATTCGCATTCGGATTGCTAGGTGCGGGCGGCGGATTCATAGTGATGGTGTTCGCAGCGCAAGCTGCCGGAGAGACCGGCCGTGTCAGCCCATTGTGGCTCGTCGCGGTGTATCTGATTCACACGATCGGCGAGCTGTGCCTGAGCCCGGTGGGTTTGAGCGCGATCACCAAGCTCGCGCCGGCGCGGATCGCGGGACTCACCATGGGCGTCTGGTTCCTGTCGATCTCGGTCGGCAATTTCTTCGCGGGCCGGATGGCGTCCTTCTATGAATCGATGCCGCTCGACAGGCTGGTGGGATACGCGGGCGGCTTGGGTATCGCCTTTGGCGTCGTCCTGTTACTGATTTCGCGCCCGGTTACCAAGCTCATGGGCGGAGTAAAATAATAAGATTCATGAAACGCGCTTCCAGCGTCTTCATTTGTACAATGCTGTTCTCATGCGGAGCGGTGCGCGCGCAGGAGGCGCCGGATCTGGCCGCGCTGGAGCAGACCGCGCAGAAGCGCAGTTTGGAATGGGAAGCTCTCGCGAAGGACATGAACGACCGGATGGCGCGGATGCTGCCTTGCGATCCTCGCGCGATGGCCGCGGTTAACGAAGTCAGCCGGGCATCCGATGCGCGGCTGGAGTCGCTCGCCGATTATCTGCGGGCCGCCTCCGCCAAGGCCTTTGCCGAGACCGCGGGCGCAAAGAACCTGCTCAATATCGAAGAACGAGCCGCCGTGGAAGTCACCCTGGAGCGGGCCGACGCGGGCCAGGAACAAACCGCTGTGGACACGCAATCCGACGCTCTGGCGCAAAGCGTCAAGCAGCGAGCTTCGCTGGAAGGTCCGCAGAAGTTGCTGGCGGGAATCGCGGCGACGGTTCGTGAGCGGGCGACTGTTGCGGAGCAGCGGACCACATCCGCCGACGCAGCGGTAGCCTTGTTACGCGATCTGATAGCGAAATTCGAGGCTCGCGACGCGGCTCTGCGGGAGGAGTTCGCGGCGTCCGAGGCGGAGCGGGCGCGCTGGAGCGGATATTACGCTGCGCGCCGGGCACGCGCGCAAATCGAATGCAGCATTACCCAGATCGGAATACCCGCCCCCAAAGGCCGGCAGGGGAAGCAATGAGGAAGCTGGATTTGCCGAACCCGCGCAGAGCGGCGCGCCTGGCATCCGGTGCGCTGCTGACTGCCGCGCTATTTTGCGGAGCTGCCGGTCTCATCGGCCAAACCAGCCGCGATCAATATCGCCAGGCATACAATGTTTGGCAGCAAGTGCAAGCCAACCTGGAGCGCGATGCGGGCAACGGCGGAGCTCCGCAGGTCGCACAGGCAGACCGTTCCGCATCCGCCGCGGCGAGCTTTGAAGCGACTCGCGCGGCCTATGTGAAATCGGCATCGGACGATGCGATTCGGCGCAGGAGCATTCTGCAAACCCCGACCACCCGATCCTCGCCGGATCTGATGCCGGCGGCAGTGGCGAGCCTGGCCGCCGGTGAATTGCTTACGGTCGATAAGGCGATCGCCAAGTTCACGGCCGATAAGGACCCCGGCATCCAGCAGCTTCGCCAATCCCTGGAACGCGAGCGCGTTGCACTGGTTGCTCTCAGCAACACCATCCAGACCCGCCAGGCCACGGTGGCAGCAACCTCGGAAGCCTCCGCCGCTCTGGAACTGGCCCGCGCGAAAGCGGCCGAAGCATTCGGCGGCCAGGCTTCGCTGCTCGCCCGAAACGCGGCGCTGACGGAAATGGAACGCGTAGCGTGGGCGGATTACTACAGCAAGCTAGCCGACGCCATTCAGAACGCCAACCTTCCGGCGCCATCGCCGTCACCCGCGCCGGCATCGCCTCCCACCGCGGCCCCGCCGGTGGATATCAGCACAAACGCTGCCCCTGCCGCCAGTGCGCCCGCTCCGCGCAGCAGTTCCGTTTCTCCGGTTCCCCTGGTTCGCTACGTGGGTGAATGGACCTTCCCCGTGGTGAACGGTATCTTCCACGGCGCGACGCCCGTATCGGTGGCACTGGCAGTTCGCGAAAACAATGGACACGCCGAGGGCACACTATCCGGGCGCTTCCAACCGCCGGCTGGCGTCACCGATCCCCTAGTCCAGTTCACTTTCGAAGGCGAGATCGCGGCCACGCCGACGCAGAAATTCACGCTGAAGGGCAACGATGGAAGATCCGGAGTAATCGAGCTGATTCCCGGGCCGGCGTTCAACTTGCTGGAAGTGAACTTTCAGATGGATCTCCGACCGAACAAAATCCGCAGCGGCAATTTTATTCTGGTGAAGAAGTAAATACCTGCCGCAAGTCCAGCGACCCCTCGGCTCGCACGTGCCCCTGCGGGCGGCGATACGCCAGCACCAGCACTGCATGATCGGAATCGGGCGTGAAGGTCATGCTCCCGGAGGACCAGTCCTCGCCGGCCGCTCAGTTCTCCTGAATTGCCGGCGATCCGCCAGGCCAAGCCCGTGGGCGAACCAAATCCCTGCGTCCGTGCTTCCCATCGCAGGGTGTAAGAAGCGCCCGCACGAAGCCCGCCGACCACCTGACGAAGCAGCTCGCAAGATTCGGGTTGCTGACCGTTGAACCGGATGCCATGCGCGCCATCGAGAGACACGTGAATCACTCCCGGCGTTTCTGGAAAGGTCCAATCGAATCCGTGACCCGTTCGCGGCTCCTCGAAATTCGGATGCGTAATTCCTGTGGGACGAGCATTGCCGAGAGCCTGCCACAGATCGGGATCGAGGACAGCATCGGTGGCCGAATAAAGCAGAGGCAGATCCTCGACGGTGCGGATCCTCGCAAGCTTATACGCCGCTCCCGCGATGGCATCCTGGCGATGGTGGGACAGCACATAGGCCAGATAGGCGGCGACGACTTCGCGACGATCGGGAATCGCGCGGCTCAAGATCTGAGTCGCGTCGCCAGACGCCTGCCAGCATAGATCGAACGCGGCAACACGATCGCCGTACGACATATCGAGCGCCGATCTTATCCAGGTCCAGAATTGGTCAGGCATGCCTTGGCGGAAATAGAAGTTCGCCAGCGTCCAGCGAGTTTCGAATTGATGATCGACCGCAAATGCATCCTGAAGCCAGCGCTCTGCCTGCTTCGTATCGCCGCGCAGCTCGGCGGCGAGCCCCAAACGGATTCGCGGCGCGGAAGCACGCGGGTTGAGCCGGGCGGCCTCTTCCAAAAGGTCTGTGGAATCCTGTCCGGCGTATTCCGCTTGTAATGCAAGTGTCGCCAGGTATTCGCCGTTCTCCGGTTGAAGATTGATCGCGCGGGCAACGTCCGCGGGGGTTCGCTGGCGAAAGGCAGCATCTGCGCGCGCCAAACGAATCGACCACCAGGCCGCGGCGGCCAGCGCCAGCAGTGAGAAAACGGTGAGTGCTCGATGGGCGTAATACATTTGGATGACGCGAAAATTTCTTGCCAGCTAAAAAGTGTAACCGTATACTGGCTTCAGTGGTTTCAAGAACCGTTCTTTCCTCTATGGTTTTCTCGGTGGCGGCGTTAGCTGCGCCCGCCATCGGAATCGTCAGCGCCAGCGGTCATTTTAACGTGGAGGGATCCCAGGTATGGGGCAATGCCACGCTGTTCGATGGCGCCACTGTCGAAACGTCCGCTGCTTCTTCGGAACTGGCGTTGCGCAACGGCGTGAAAATCCAGTTGGGCGCGGACTCGCGCGCACGAATCTGGGAGAACCGGCTGGTTCTCGAAAAAGGAATCGCACAGCTGGCCGCCCCGGCGACGTTCGATGCGCGGGCTTCGAATCAGGCGAAGCTGATTCGCGCTCCCTTCCGAGGTCCTCTTAAGGGAACCGTCATGCAGGCCGCGCAAGGACAAACCGCGCACACCGGCTGCATGGTTTACAAGGACGGCCACTTCCTGGTACAGGATCAGACTACGCAGGAGGTGATCGAGGTTTCGGGACCGGACCTGGCGGCCAACGTCGGCAACCGGGTTGAGGCGCGCGGCGCAGCTTCCAGGATTCAGCCGACGGCGCCGGCGACCAGCGCGATGAACGTCGCCTCTGTCGCGCTCGTGGCGCAAGGCGGATGCCTGAGTGTCGCGGCGACGCTGGACGCGAAGGCCGAAGTACCCGCAGCCGCCGCCGCTCCAACCGCGGCCCGCGCGACACCGGCGCCGGCGACACCGGCAGCGCACACCGGGATGTCCACGGGCGCGAAGATCGGGATCGTGGCCGCGATCGGCGGAGGCGGCGCGGGAGCTGCGATAGCGCTCGCCGGCCACAAGAGCTCCACCAGCCAGTAAGCCCGGCGAGTGGACTCCTATAATGGATTGTGTCCCTCTCCACGAACACGTTTGTCGAAACAAACAAGGACCGGCTGCTCTCCGAGCTGAAGGACTTCCTCCGCATCCCCAGCGTCAGCACTCTACCCGAACACGTTCCTGACATCCAGCGCGCCGCGGAGTTCGTCGCTGCCAGCCTGCGCGCCGCGAAGATGGAACACGTCGAAGTCATCAAGACCGCCGGACATCCTCTGATCTACGCCGACTGGCTGCACGCGCCCGGCAAGCCGACCGTTCTGTGCTACGGGCACTACGACGTGCAGCCGCCCGATCCCCTGGATGAGTGGATCACGCCGCCCTTCGAGCCGACCGTTCGCGACGGCAACATCTACGCCCGCGGTTCGGCCGACGACAAGGGCCAGATGTACAGCCACATCAAGGCCATCGAAGCGCTGTTCGCGGTGAACGGCAAGCTGCCGGTGAACGTGAAGTTCCTGATCGAAGGCGAAGAGGAAGTCAGCGGCGCGGCGATCGCCAAATACGTCGCCGAGAATCCCGCGAAACTCAAGTCCGACGTCGCGCTGGTGTCCGATACCGAGCTGTACGCTGAAGGCATCCCGACGTTGTGCGTCGGCCTGCGCGGATTGGTTTACACCGAGATCGAGGCTCGCGGCCCGGCGAAGGATTTGCACTCCGGAATGTACGGAGGCGCGGCGCCCAACGCGATTTTCGGACTGGTGGAGCTTCTCAGCAAGCTGAAAGACGCGCAAGGCCATATCAACATTCCCGGCATCTACGACGATGTCGCGCCGCCGACACCGGAGGAAACACATTCGTGGTCCAGCTTGCCTTTCGATGAAAAAGAGTTCCTGAAGGTCGAGGTTGGATCGACGCAGCTCACCGGCGAGCCGGGATTCACCGTGCTGGAGCGCGTGTGGGCGCGGCCGACGCTCGAAGTGCACGGCATCGTGGGCGGATTCGTCGCACCCGGAGCGAAGACCGTGATCCCCGCCAAAGCGACGGCCAAGGTCAGCATCCGGCTGGTGCCCAATCAAGATCCACGAGAAGATAATCGCCGCGTACAAAAAGGCAGTCGGAGACTGCACGCCCGGCGGGAATTCAGACTGAGGTGAAGATCCTGGCTTACGGACCCGCGATCAGTGTGGATCCGGACAATCACGCGATCCGCGTCGCCGCCAAAGCGTTTTCCGACGTGCTGGGACGCGAGACGGTGTTCATTCGCAGCGGCGGATCGATTCCGATTGTGGGCGATTTCAAAAAGCATCTGGGCATTCCGACGATCCTGATGGGATTCGGGCTTCCCGACGATGGATTACATTCGCCCAACGAGAAATACAAGCTGGCGAACTACTACGCCGGGATCATGACGATTGCCCACTTCCTTGAACAATACGGCCAATGACCGAGTAGATCCCGCGCCTTCGCAATCCGAAAGCGTGGTGCGATCGGCAGGCGTGGTCTCCGTCGCGGTGTTCATGAGCCGCATCACCGGCTTGCTGCGTGAATCGGTGATGGCGCGGCTGTTCGGCGCGGGGCTGATCTATGACGCGTTCATGCTGGGGTTCCGCATCCCCAACCTGACGCGCGACCTGTTCGCGGAAGGCGCGCTTTCGAGCGCCTTCGTCCCCACCTTCAGCGAATATCTCAGCCAGCGCAGTAGAGAGGAGGCCGCGCGGCTGGTCAATCTGGTCGCCACGGCGCTGATCATCGTGGTGGGCGCGGTATGCACCGCGGGCATCGTCTTTGCGCCGATTCTAGTTCACTTGCTGGCCCCGGGATTCGCGGCGGTGCCCGGCAAATTTGAGCTGGCCGTTCGCATGACCCGCATCATGTTTCCGTTCCTGCTGCTGGTCGCGCTGGCCGCGCAGGCGATGGGCGTGCTGAACGCGTGCAACCGTTTTGGAGTGCCTGCCCTGGCTTCGACGTTTTTCAATATTGGCTCGGTAGGATTCGGCATCGTGCTGGGCATCTTCATGGGCCCAACCCTGCATCTGACACGCATCGAGGGAATGGCGATCGGGGTGGTTCTGGGCGGCGCTCTGCAACTGCTCTGGCAGCTGCCGAGCCTGCATCGCCTGGGGTTCCGCTTCCGAGCGACGCTCGACTGGTCCGACCCGGGATTGCAGCGAATCCTGAAGCTGATGGTCCCGGCGATCCTGGGCAATGCCGCCGTGCAGATCAACGTGATGGTGAACACCAATTTCGCCTCCACCATCTCCGATCCGATACGAGGACTGGACGGTCCTGTGAGCTGGCTGAGTTACGCCTTCCGCTTCATGCAGCTTCCCCTGGGCCTGTTCGGCGTGGCGATGGCCTCGGCGACCCTTCCTTCCATCGCCCGCAGCGTCGCGCGCGGCGAAATGGACGAGTTCCGGCGAACGCTGTCGAATTCGCTGGGCACGGTGTTTCTGCTGACGATCCCGTCTTCGGTCGGTTTGGTGGTGCTGGGGAAATCGATCATCGGCGCGATCTATCAGGGCGGGCGATTCCAGCTCTATGACACGCAGCAGACCGCCGTGGCGCTTTCTTACTACGCAATCGGGCTGATGGGTTACGCGGCACTCAAAGTGCTCAGCCCGGCATTTTATGCGCTGAACGACGCGCGCACGCCGATGCTGGTAAGCCTCGGGTCGATATTGGTGAACTATGCTGCCGCATCCACGATGATCAAGTTTGCGGGGCTCGGGCCACGCGGGCCTGGCGCTTTCGACTTCGGCTGTCGCGCTGTTCGGATTCGTGGTTCTGTTCGCGATTCTGCGCAAGAGAATCGGCGGGGTCCACGGGCGCGAACTCGCGATACAGATCGGCAAGGTGTCGCTGGCGTCGGCGATTATGGGCGCCGCGATTTTCGCAACGTCGCGTGGGATGGCGATGTGGCTCGGTGTCTCGCAAACGGCGCGGCTTGCGGACCTCGCCGTTTCACTCCCTGTGGGACTGGCGGTGTACTACGGGTCGTGCCGGGCGCTGGGGCTTTCCGAAATCGACGGCGTGATTCACGCATTCGCGCGGCCCATTCAAAGGCGCTTACAGCGCCGATAGAGCGCAGACGACCTAATAAGGCCGCTGACCGTCCCAGTTGCCGGGCGGATCATAGTTGCAAACCCAAATTTCGAGCCGTCCGCCTCGCTCGGCCAGCCGATCGGACCATGCGAGAGGAGCTACTCCCACGCACGCTCGCACGGCGTTGTGGCTGGCGAGCATGTCGTGCTGTTCAAACCCGCGCGATTGCGCCCCGCTGATTCCGGCCAGCAGGATTTAGCACCAGCAGCTTATCGGCTGTACCGTTGCGGCTGAGTAGGTGCGTAGTTCTGCTGCTGCGGGTACGGCTGCTGATTGGGATCGTAGTTCTGCGGCGGTGCCTGCTGATATTGCTCTTGACCAGGATCGTAGTTCTGCTGTGGGGGCTGCTGATATTGTTGCTGACCGGCATCGCAGTTGGGATTCGGGATCGAGTTACCGTACTGATCGTACGTGCCGGGAGCGCAGCTCTGCGGCGCGGGAGCCGGTCCGTAGGAATAACCCGCGGAATAACCCGGATCGTACGGATAGCCGGGACCGTAGGCATAGCCGGGACTGTAAGCGTATCCGTAAGGAACGCCAAATCCCAGGGACACGCCCCCGCCATAATATCCACGATAGACGGGTCGACCATACGACCTCGCGGGAGCAATGTAGCTGCGGCCATAGTGGCTCGATCCCCGCGGGCTCTCGAAGCTCCGGCCTCCGGAGGAATGGCTTCCGCCGCCGCGCGCCGATCTCGCTGGAGAACTACTGCGCCCGCCTCCAGAGTTGCCACCGTGATCCCGGGCCAAGCCGACTGCCGGCATAAAGGCGCTGACCAGGATGCCTGCCACGAACGCGGTCGATGTGAATCCTTGGAGCATAAGACCTCTTTTCCTTACACCCCTAGTGATGCGCCTGCGCAAAGGACGGTTCTAAGTCATTTACGCTGTGAAGGATAAATAATCGAGATGCCTTTCGTTAATGATGCGCGCCGCGATTTTTCCCGAGGCGCTTGCGGTGGCTTCTGACTCGTCCAAACATATGTCAATAATGGTACTTACAGTACTCACCAGTTACCGCACTCACCAGTTGACATTCTAACGGTTTCGCCCTACCATAACCTCGCTAGTCCCAAGTCTGCGCCAAGTAGGAGTTCCATACATGCATCTTTCCACGAAGACGTTGTTGAGCATTGCGCTTTTCTCCGCGCCCATTGTTTTCGCCACGAACCAGTGCGTGAAACCCGGCGGAGGCGGCGGCTGCCTTTCGTCCATCAACGCGGCCGTTGCAGCGGCGGGCGCGAATGACACCGTCACGGTCGGTCATGGAACCTACGCTGAATACGTGATCGTCAATAAGCCTCTGGCTCTCCTGGGAGAGAACTCGGCGAATACCACCATTAATGCCATGGGCCTCCCGGACGGCATTGAGGTAGATGCAAGCCACGTGGTGATCAGCGGGTTCACCGTCGCCAATGCCAACTTTCAGGGCATTGTGGTGATCAACGCGACAGACGTCACCATCACGAATAATCACGTCACCGGAAATGACCGTAGTCTTCAGCCGTTCGCCACGGGAGGTCCGGTTTGTCCCGGCATCCGGCAGGCCTTCCAGGCTGGCGAGGGCTTTGACTGCGGCGAGGGCATTCACCTGAGCGGCGTTACCAACTCCACGGTGTCCAACAACCTTGTCGATCACAACGCGGGCGGCATCCTCATCAGCGACGATACCGGCCCGAACCATGACAATCTCATCACCGGAAACACGGTCCAGGACAATCCCTACGATTGCGGGATCACGCTCGCTTCGCATCATTTTGGATTGGCGCCGCAGGACCCGACATCGGGCGTTTATCACATCACGGTTAGCGGAAATACTTCCGCGCGCAACGGACTGCTGACCGGCGAAGGCGCCGGCGTAGGCGTTTTCACGGGACCTCCGGGAGCGCAGAATTGGGGCGACGTCGTGATCGGAAATACGCTCACCGGTAACGGACTTCCCGGCGTCGCGCTCCACTCCCACACGGTTTTCCAGAAGCTGACCGACATCCTGATCGCGGGCAACACCATTTCCGGCAACGGACCCGACTCCGATCCGGGCACGACCGTCCCTACCGGCATTGACGTATTCAGCGATCCATGGGCGGGGCCGCTCCCATCACTGGCGTCGTCATCGTCGGCAACACGATCAAGGGCGAGGGAATCGACGTCGCGGTCAAGACTCCCGGCGCCGTAGCGGTGCACCTGAACAACTTCTTCGGCAATATCGGCATCGACAATCTTGGCACAGGATCGGTTGACGCGACCATGAACTGGTGGAAATGCTCCAACGGCCCGGGTTCCAATGGCTGCACTTCATTTACCGGTGCAGGCGTGCAAGTATCGCCCTGGCTGACGCAACCTTCTCAGTAGGATGGGCGGGGCTGGCGGATTTGCCAGCCCCTTCACACCGTCAATAGCTTCTTAAACCCGTCCACGTCCAGCCGCCGCCCGACGAAGAACGATCCGAACAAAGCATACACCGCGCTGACGTGGTCGAAACGCATCTCGTAGATCAGCTTCTTGAAGACCAGCGGGTCGTCGGCGAACAGGTCCACGCCCCATTCCCAATCGTCGAAGCCAATAGATCCGGTGATGATCTGCTTCACCGTTCCGGCGTAGCGGCGCCCCACCGCGCCGTGCTCGGCCATCTGGCGCTGGCGCTCCCCTAGGGGCAGCTGATACCAGTTCTTGTCTTCGCCGCGCCGGCGATCCATGGGATAAAAGCACAGATACTTCGCGGGCGGCACGTCGGGGAACAGTCGCGGGTGCATGGCCTGGCGCTGGCGCTCCAGCGTCTGCTCGATCTGCACGTTCCACTCGGGGGTATGCGGCGCGATTCCCTTCTCCGCCAGATCGCTGTACGCCTTGCCCGTCGATTCATACAAGCCCAGTTCCACTACAGAGAGATAGGAGCTGGCCTGTTCCAGGTAGTCCCACACGCGCAGGTGCGCCAGGCACGTCTGGACCTCGCCAAGCTGGTCGAATCCCGGGCGAAAATGGACCAGCATCAGGTCCCCTTTGTGCCCCAAAAGCCCGAATGCGGCGCTATTTTGTTTCTCGATCGCGGCCAGCGTGGAGGCGGCTTCGTCCAGGATCGCCGCGCGATCCGTACCCGGGAGAGCGCGCCAGGGAGCCCAGCGGATGCGCATCATCTGGTGGAGAACGGCCGCGCCCTCGATGGTCAGCGGAACCGGGGGAGTGTTGTCTTTGGCTGTATTGGGGGGCTGTTGCATGTCCGTCTTTTACTGTATCGCGTTCGACGCATGCTAAAATCAAGATCCATGTATCCAGATGTCCATCTGGTGATTCAGCTTCAATCGCTAGATCAGAAAATAACCGCGCTCGAAAAAGAAGTAGCCGCGCTGCCCAGGCACATCGCCGCGATCGAGAAAGCTCTCGAATCGCACGTCCGAAAACTGGAAGCCGACAAGGCCGCTCTCACCGCGAATCAAAAGGATCGCAAGAAGCTCGAAGGCGATATCCAGATGCACCAGCAGAAGATCTCGAAACTCCGCGATCAGATGCTGGGCGCCAAGACCAACGAGCAATATAAGGCGTTCCAGCACGAGATCGAATTCATCGAGAAAGAGATTCGCCAGGCCGAGGACCGGATCCTCGAGCTGATGACGGAATCGGAACCGCTCGACCAGAACGTCAAGAAAGCCGAGAAGGCTCTAGCCGAGGAAAAGAAGTCGGTGGAGGCGGAAAAGACGCAGGCCCGCGAGCGAACCGCCGCCGATCAGAAGGGTCTCGATACGCTGCGCCAGCAGCGGGCGGAATCGGTCGCCAAGCTGCCCAAGCCGTCGCTGGCCGCCTACGAGAAGATTCGCAAGAGGTTCAGCAATAGCACCGTTGTCGCGGAAGCGGTCAACGGGCGATGCTCAGGCTGCCAGATCAACCTCCGTCCGCAATTCCTCCAGGATTTAAGAAAAGGCGATCAGTTGATGTTCTGCGAGAGCTGCGGCCGGTTCCTGTTCTACAATCCTCCGGTGAGCTTCGAAGACGCCGCGGCAGTGCGATAGCCGGGCGGCGAGGCATGCCTCGCCCCTACTAAACCTTGTAAGGAGCCCGCTCGAAGGATTCTTGCGCCTCCGCACGCAGGCGGGCCCGGCGGCTGCCCGGCCATTCCAGGCGCATATCCCGGCACACTTCGTCGAGCATTTCCACGGTGCAGAGCTTAGTCTCCATGGCGAACGCGGTCAGCAGCAGGTTATCGCAGACGCCGTTGATCACGCGCGGGATTCCCTGCGTCCGCAGATGGATTTCCGACATCAGCTCCTCGGAAAACACCGTCTGGTCCGGCATCCCGACGCGCGCCATTCGTGAATCGATATATTCCACCGCTTCCCGCAGAGCGAACGGCGACAGATTACAGCGCAGCACTACCCGCTGCTTCAGTTGGCGAAGATTCGGAGCGTCCAGTTTGCGATCCAGCTCGGGCTGCCCCGCCAGTACGATTTGCAGCAGCTTTCCGTTACGATTTTCGAGGTTCCCCAGCAGCCGGATCTCTTCGAGCACTTCCCATTCGAGGTTATGCGCTTCGTCGACGATCAGCACCACGGTCTTGCCTTCTTGAGCCTGTTCCACCAACAGCGTGTTTAACGCAAAGAGCACTTCGGTTTTCGAGGTGCGCGCGCACGGCAGGTCCAGATCGTACGCGATCATCTCGAAGAACTGTTCCACATTGATGCGCGAATTGAACAGAAACGCGAATTCGATGAGGTTGGCGTCCAGGTAATCGCGAAGGCACTCCAACATCGTCGTCTTGCCGGTGCCTACCTCGCCGGATAGGACGATGAACCCCTTGCGCGCTTGCACGCCATAGACCAGATTCGCCAGCGCCTCTTCGTGCCGTTCGCTGCGGTAAAAGAAGGCCGGATCGGGACTTAGGCTAAACGGGCTCTCCGAGAAGCCGAAGAAAGCATTGTACATTTGTGGGGGATGGACCCTCTCTTGTTCTTCTCTGCTAATCGATAGTATCACGCGGGTCCTGTAGAGCGAATAGCCATCTGGTTGCAGCGGTACTAAGGGAAACCCTGTATTCCTCGCACTTAGAGCGTGTCACACGTTCTTTAGTAGGGACGCTGGAAGCGGGTGGAGTGTTTCTAGACGACTTCCAGCAGAACCCAGCCCGGCAAATATGCCGGTTGGCCCCCGTCGAAGACGATCCGGCGGGTTTTGGGGAACGGCAAGCCCGTCTGGACGGCCTTCTGATACGCGCTGACGTGCCTCAAGATCGACCGGTAGCTTGGATCTGCGGTATCGCCAACGGAGACTTTCGAAAGCATGCCGGCGCCCCACCCCAGGGACAGCACGCAGGCGCCGTTCCCAGGCTGCATTTCCAGGCTTCGGGACGCGTTTCTCCACCTCGCCGAGGGATTCCGCCAGCCGCTGGAGGCCAGTGGCCTCGGCATATGCCTTGTGACGCTGGATCTGACTGGAAGCGAAGGAGTTAGAAGCCTGGAAGAGCTTTTGGCGATCGTGCGCCGAAGTCTCCTTCCAGAGCCCTTCGAAAACCATCCCGGGAGCCGCCATTTCCGCGAAAGTGGGCGTGCTCTCCTCGATCCTGCGGGCGTCCGCAGTGCCCCGAGGCGATTTCCAGCCCAGTTCGAACTTGCCGGACCCGCGCGCGACCATGGTCGACGTCCGCAGCAGGTAAATCTTCATGCCGGTGTAGGCTACCGGATCGGAATCGGCCGTAGCGACACGTTTCATGCGATTGCTGGCATGGCCGCCCAACACGGCGTCCTCGGCCTTGGCGGCGGGATTCCGGAGAGGCCGGGGATCTTCTGCCATTCGGCTCGCGAGATCGCCTAGCGTCTTTTCATTCCAGCGCTCGAATACAGCGCCGGTTCGCAAGGCGCCTTTGATCGCAGTCGCGGGCAAGTAGGGACCTGCCAGCGAAGTCGCAAAAGTCGGAATAAACAGATTCTCCGAATGGGCGCGTTCCCAGACCGGAATCGAGCTGGGGTGTTCAAAGGGAATCCGGCGGCCGGAGAAATTCTGCGCGAAGCCGCCCCAGGAAGCGAAATCCAGCTTGTCGGCGGTCTTGAGCTGGGCCAGATATCCTTCCAGGCGCGGGCCCTTTGACAATAAGCGGAAGATGCGGCGCTGGTCGAGAACGTTGACGTGGTCCTTCCACACCATGTAATCGATGGGCGCTAGCTTCTGGCCGTCGCCCACCAGCGTCGGAGTCAGGCATGTGACGCGGTACTTCACGAGGCAGTCACCTTCGCCACGGATAGCGGGATGGGAATCGCGAGTGCGAAGCCGGAGCGATACACCGGGATGCGGAAAACCTTCGGGAGCCACATCGGCAGCCGATCCGCGCGGTTCCGCGGAGGCTACCAGAACCGAGCCTTCCGTCACCATACGGGTTTGCTTCTTCTGATCGCCCCAGCGCGCGTCGCTTTCGACGCGTCCGCCGCGAGTGGTCAGCGCGTAATTCCCCTGCGACCACTCCACCGTATCCGAGGCCGCCGGGTGGAACAGCGATAGCATCCAGTAAGCCGAAGCCTGATCCGGCCTGGCGTGTGACTTCGATCAAGTCTTCGCGTGATCTCGGGCATTTCCGCGCGGCCCCAGCCCTGGGATCGCTTCCCGCCAAATCCGGAATCGGACAACAGCCGGAAGGCGGCGGTCAGCGGCTTGGTCCAGCGTTCCTGCGCGGCATTGTTATCGAAGTGCACCACGCACCACAATCCGCTGCCCGGCGTGAACTCGATGCAAGCCGTGGAATGCGGCGAAACCGATTCGCCTTCGCGATCGACCGCCGCGCTGGAGCGCACGGAGACGCGAAACGGACCCGGCGCCGGCGGCGTGCTGAACGGCAGCAGGCACTCACTGGGGCCATCGATGATCCAGCCGTCTTCCGACAATCCCTGGCCGGCAGCGAGCGATTCCACCACGCTGAGCGGCACGAACCGCGCGCCTTTCCAGCGAATTTTGGACGAGGGCGGCGGCGGCCACAGATTTCTGCGGCGGCACCACCAGCAGCGTATCGCCCTGATACGGAAAACAGGAGCTGAAGCGCACGGCCGGTTCAGGCGCACGCGCCGTGGCTTCGAGCCACTCTTCCAGCATTCCCAGCCTGCCCATGGCGGAGGTAACCGCGGAGTACAGCGAGTCGCTGTGATAGATGCGGTCGACGCGATCGCGATCGCCGGAATCGGGACCGATGCGCCAGGGCCCCACAGGCCGCAGGCGGATGAGCAAACCAGATGGCATCTTCTCGTCGCCTGGCTTATTCCGCGAGCTTTTCGGCGAAGGACGATTCGTTGACCGCGGATTGCAGCTGGCCCAAGTCGCCCGAAGCCAGCTCGGCTTCCTGAGCGCCCGAAGAGTAAAACCCGCGCCCGCGCCAAGTCAGCTTGAGATTCGCGAACCGGACGCGGCCGCTGCCGCGCGATCCGCCGCCGCCCAGCGCATCGTCTTCTAGCAGCCGCAGTCCTTCAAACAGGCGGGCCGCGAGAGCTTTGTCCTCGTCGCACAGAACATCGAGCACCATGCGGACCTTGAATCGCGCGCCCGCGGGCACGCGCTCCAGCGTGCGGGGATTGGCCTGCGACGTGATCCGGTCGATGGCGTTCTCGCTCTTCACTTCGGTGATTTCGTCGTCGAGGTTCTCGCGCATCTGCGCGGTGATGCTCTCGGGATCGAGCGGCGCATCGTAGACGGCCAGACGAGCGGGACTCGCGGCACTCGATTCCAGCGCTTCGCCCTGCACGCGCTCCATGCGTCCGGGATTGCGGCCGAACAGCAGGCAGATCTCGTCGTCCGGACGATCGCTCTGGTGAATGCGCACTTCCTGGCCGCGGCGCTTGGACAAGATAAACCAGCTCGGCGGGTCCGGTCACGCCCAGCGAGTTCTCCAGCAGCGAGCGCAGCTTGCCGCGCAGCGAGCTGCCGGGAATGTAAGGCAGCCCGAAGGCGTCCTTCACCACGGGATTATCGGCGCCGCCGATTTCAAGCGACCCCTTGCCCGCGCCGATATGCAGGCCCGTTTCGCAATGTACTTCGCCGGCGAGAATCAATTTGCCGACCAACTTCAATTTCGTTTGCGCGGTATGTGCGCTCATAGTCCTCGTTTACTCGTTGTAGGCGACGATCGCTTCGAACAGGTCTTTGAATCGTCTCGTATCCGCGCGCGTCGTTCCTGCGGGTGACTTGCAGCAGCAGGCGCTCGAGCGCGTCCAGACTTCGCAGCGAATGCCGCGCGATGGTGTAGGCCAGCCGCGCGCGCAGCATCACGAACTGATGCTGCCGTTCGGTTTCCGGAGCGCGCACGGCGCGCCGTACTGCGTTATAGAGGCGCCGAAGCTGGCTCTTGGTGCCGCTGTCCATATCGCGCATGCGCACCACCACGGCATGCGCCTGATTGTCCAGATACAGGCTGTCGGAGATCAGCTTCTCCAGTTCGATTTCGCGCGAACCCTTCGAAAGGACGTCCGCCGCCGCCGCCCGGACGACCTTCGTGCCGGCCTTCATGGCGTCCTTCGGGCCGTCCGCCACCTTCACGGCCGCCGCCAGGACGACGATCGTCACGACGCGGACCACGCTTGTCGCCACGATCGCCCTGCGGACGATCCCCGCGCGGCGGACGATCCCCACGAGGCTCGCGGCCATGGCCATGCTTAGCCACGAGCGGCATCCTGTTTCTGAGAATCGCGCTTGGCAGATTCCGCTTCCGCCTTGGCCTTCGCGACCTCCAGCGCCTGGGCCAGGGTCGGCTCGCTAGGCGTTACTTGCGCCGGCGGCCTCCTGCGGAGTCTCGGCTGTTGGTGCTTGCGCTGGTGTATCTGGCGATTGCTCGTCTTCCATTGAAATCCCTTCTTACGCCTCGGCGGACAACCTCGCCCATTCTAGCGCCACGCGGCCTGCCGGCCGCAACTTGACCGTCACGGCGCTGCGCCCGATCAAATCGGCGATCAAAGCCGTGCGGGCTTTTTGATAGTCTCCGCGCTCCGGTCCAGGCGCGCGCGAGGCGTTCAGAATGCGGCGGATGCGGCGATGATAGCGCCACGGCCGCTCGCCACCCATACGCCGGGCCTGCCGCTTCGACATTTTCGATTGCGTCTCGCGATAGATGCCGCACAGGTCGCGCAGATACTGCGGCGAGCAGCCGAAATCGCTCACCATGCGGCCCAGAAAATCCTTGAGCGTCGCGGCTTCGGCGAACTGCTTCCATTCGAGCGTCCGGCCCAGCAGCCAGATGCAATCCTTGTCGGCCGATTTCGCGGCTTCCAGGCGCTGCCCGGCTTCTTCGAACACCGCGCCCAGCGAAGCATCCACCGCGGGCGCCATCGCCAGCGCCATGCTGATGGTCTTGCCCTCGGGTCCGGCGAAATCTTTCAGGTTCTGCTCGGCGAAGCGGCGGAACAGGCGCTCCAGCTCGGACGCCAGCCCGATCAGCGCATCCCAGGCGCCATACACGGCGAAATCGTCGCCGCCCGAATAGATCACGGTCACCTTGCGCCAGAACTCCGGCATGGAGCACAGCACTTCCAGTTCGCCGGCGAAAAACTGCTTGTACATCACCGAGAGCTGGATGTGTTCCTCGATGCTTTGCGCGCGCTGGATGCGAATGGCGAAATTGTCGACATCGCCGCGCAGCACGCCCCACGTCGCGAGACCGGCTGGCGCGGCCGGCGAGCACGGCGGTCGAGGCAGGCTCGCTGCCATCGTCGCTGGGCGCGGCATGGCGGGCGAAGGGGATCGCATCGGTCGAATTCGTCAGCGGCCAGGAATGTTTTCCGCCGCTGGCCAGAATGCGGCCGGGCGTTTCCGGCGACCAGCGATACGCTTCCGGCATCGCGCAGCGAAAAACCGAGCTGGGTGCGGAAATATTCGTCGACAGCAGGATCGGGCTCGGGAACCGCGGTCGCGAATAGCGCCGCACCGGCTTCACCGGCGGGAGCATGCCGGCCGCGATCGAGCTTCTCGTCCAGGCGGCGCCGCACATCGCTCCAATCGCCCAGGTTTTCCGTGACGCTCCAGATCAGCTTGAGCGCGCCCGCGCTCAACGTCGCGATTTCCCTGGCGGCCGCCGACAGAAACGCCTCGGCAGGCTCGCGCGATTCTTCGGGAAGGACCAGCAGGAACTGGCTGGCCCCGCTGGAGCCGATGAGGATCTTGGCGAGCCCGAGTTCGGCGAGCAAGGCTCGCGGCAGTACTTCGCTCAACAGGCTGATCCAGTGCGAGCGCCCGGTGAAGACCCGGTCAGGGTCGTCCGACGCAGGCGCCAGGAGGCAGTCGTCAACGCCGAGAATTTTGCCTTCAAGAAAGATCTGCAAGGACATGCGGAGGCGAAACCATCACTGTATCACGAAGGCGATAATACGCTAAAAGGGGTCAGACGACATTTTACTTCCTCAACGTAGGAGTTGTAGTCCGGAGATTAAAATGTCGTCTGACCCCTTTTAGCTAGGATAGCCGCTACCAAACCAGACACCGTGTGCGGATTGGCTTCGGCGTCGACGGTCAGCCCAAGTTCCCGGGCCGTAGCTGAGGTAATTGGGCCAATGGACGCGATTTTCACGTCCGCCGGCAAATGGCCGGCTACGGACACGAAGTTCTTGACCGTCGACGAGCTGGTGAAGGTGATCCACGATGGTTTCCGCGCGAGTGCCTCGCGCACCCGAGCTGGAGCGTCCTCGGGAATCACCGTGCGATACGCCTCGACCACGTCGACCATCGCCCCGCGGCGGGTGAGCTCGACCGGCACCAGGTCCCGCGCCACCGCCGCGCGCGGCAGCAGAATGCGTTTGCCCGCCAAGTCATCCGCGGCCAGAGCTTCCAACAGGCTCTCGGCAACGTACTCCTTCGGAATGCGGTCCACCTTGATATGCAGAGCTTCCACAGCGGCGGCGGTCGCCGGGCCGATTGCGCACACTTTCGCGCGCAACATTCTTATATCGGCGAGATGTTCGACGAAGCTATGAACCCCATTCGCGCTGGTGAAGATCAGCCAGTCATAGGTATCCAGACACGCGATGGCCCGATCAAGCGGACCGCGGATCGGCGGGCGGCTGAATTTCGATCACCGGCAGCAACAGCACTTCCGCGCCCAACTCTTCCAGCGGCTCGGCAAGCTCGGCGGCCTGGCGACGGTCGCGCGTGACCACGATGCGCTGCCCGAACAGCGGTAGCTTCTCGAACCAGTTGAAGCGTTCGCGCAGCGCGACCACTTCGCCGATGACGATGGTCGCCGGGGGTCTAAGACCGTTTTGTGCGATGAGCGCCGGTAGAGTCTCCAGGGTCCCGACCAGCGTTTCCTGATCCGGGCGCGTGGCCCAGCGCACCACCATGGCGGGCGTTTTCGCCGATCGTCCCCGCGCGATCATCTCGCGCGCGATTGCCGCGAAATTCACCAGTCCCATGAAAAGGACCACAGTCTCGGCCGAACCAATTTTGCCCCAGTCGATCGCCTCGACGTTATGCCCGGTGACGAACGTCACCGCCGAAGTGTGCTGGCGATGCGTCAACGGCACACCTGTGTAGGCGGCCAAGCCCAGGGGCGTGGTCACGCCCGGCACAATTTCGAAAGGGATGCCCGCAGCCGCGAGGGCTTCCATCTCCTCGCCGCCACGACCGAAGATGAACGGATCGCCGCCTTTGAGCCGCACCACGTTCCAGCCGCGGCGCGCGCGGTCGATCATCACCGCCGAGATCTCCTCCTGGGACATCTCGTGCTGCGCGCGCTTCTTGCCAACGTAGATCCGTTCGGCATTTGCGGGAGCGTGGTTCAGCAGGCGCTCGCTGGCGAGGTTGTCGTAGAGGACCGCGTCGGCGCGCTCCAGGATCTTCTTGCCTTTGACGGTGATTAGTCCCGGATCGCCGGGGCCGGCGCCGACCAAGTAAACTTTCATGCGATGGCTCGCAGTATCTCCTCGGCGCCCTGTTCCAGGAGATTTCGACCGAGCGACGCGCCGGTTCTCAGGGGATCCACTCCGGAAAGCTCGGCACGCACCACACGCTTGCCGTCGGGCGACGCCACGATCGCGCGCATATGGATCACACCTTTCTCGATAAACGCGTAGCCGCCGATGGGCACCTGGCAGCCGCCGCCGAGCTTCTCGAGCATGGCGCGCTCCGCGGTGACGGCGGTACGAGTGTCCGGGTGATCCAGCTTGAGAACCAGCTCATGGGCCACTCCGCCATCGCTGCGTGTTTCAATCGCCAGCGCCCCTTGGCCAACGGCCGGACACATGGTCTCCACGGGGATCAATTCGCGTATGCGGTCCTGCCAGCCTAGGCGACGCAGCCCGGCCGCGGCCAGAACGATCGCGTCGTATTGCCCTTCGTCAAGCTTGCGCAGCCGCGTGTCGACATTGCCCCGTAACATCTCAATCGACAGGCGCGGATTAAAAGCCAGCAATTGCGATGACCGGCGGAGGGAACTCGTGCCGATTCTGCGTCTCATCCTTCAAATCCGCCAGCGAGTAACCAATGAGCGCATCGCGCGGCTCCTCGCGTTCCGGGATCGCCGCGATGGTGAGCCCTTCTGGCAGCCCGGTGGGCACATCTTTCATGCTGTGCACTGCCAGGTCGATCGCGCCGTTCAGCAGCGCCTCATCGATCTCCTTGGTGAAGAGCGCCTTGCCGCCCACCTGCGCCAGAGGAACATCCTGAATCTTATCTCCAGTGGTCTTAATGACGTCGATCCGCGTTTCTATGCCGAGGGCTTTGAGCTGTTCCGCGATGTGCCCGGCCTGCCACAGAGCGAGCTTCGAGCCGCGCGAGCCGATAACGATCACTCGTCCCCCGACGACTTCGGACGTTTGATCTCAGAGATGATCCGATGCGCGACCTTCTTCATATAACCTCGCATCATCGCGTGAATGGCTTCTTCCTGCTGCGGCGTCAGCGCGCCGAGTTTGGGGCGCCACCGTTCGATCTCGCCCTTCCTCCACATCTCCAGTTCCTCCTGCACCGTGACGATGGACGGGGCCGCCTCGCGAGTCTTCAGCCTCACCACCATGCGCTCCACTTCTTCGCGCACGATCTCTTCGGCGTCCTTGGCGGTTTCGATCCGGCCCTTCAGATTATCGTCGACCACTTTGCCCAGGTCGTCGATGTCGTACAGGAACACGCTCTCCAGCTCGTTCACCGCGGGATCGATGTTGCGCGGCACCGCGATATCGATCAGGAACATGGGCCGGTTGCGCCGCTTGCCCATGGCCGAACGCATTTGCTCGGGCGTCAGGATAAAGTGCGGAGCGCCGCTGGATGCCAGCACGATATCGACTTCGGGCACGGCGTCCTCGAAATATTCGTAGTCGATCACGCGGCCGCCGACTTCCTCCGCCATCGCCACGGCGCGCTCGCGCGTGCGATTCGTCACCAGGATTTCGGAAACACCAGCGCGGCGCAGATGACGAGCCGCGCTCTCGGCCATTTTCCCGGCGCCGATCACCAGGATCTTCTTGCCCTGCAGCTTACCGAAGATCTCGCGAGCCAGTTCCACCGCCGCGTAGCTCACCGAAACCGCGCTCTCGCCAATGTCGGTCTCCGAGCGCACGCGCTTGGCGACACTCAAGGCCCGGTCGATCACCTGTCCCAGGAATCCGCCCATCGCGCCATGCTCCCGGGCCAGCGCGTAGGCGGATTTCATTTGCCCCAGGATCTGCGGCTCGCCCACCACCATCGAATCCAGGCTGGACGCGACGCGGAAAAGATGGCGGATCGCTTCGGGCCCGTCGAAGCGGTAGAGATACGGAGTTACCCAGGCCCGCTCGACACGTTTAGAATCCGCTAGAAAGTTTTCAACGGCCGATTCGACGTCGGCCTGCTCGTCGGCGGTCACCGCGACCTCCACGCGATTGCAGGTCGATAGGATCATCCCTTCCAGCAGCCCCGGCCGGCGCTTGAGATCGTCAAGAGCCTGCGGCAGCGACTTATCTTCGAAAGCCAGGCGCTCGCGCACCTCCACGGGTGCGGTGCGATGGTTCAAGCCGGTGAGGAGCAGCTTCATTGAAATAGCCTGGCCCTCAATCCGGCATGTGCGGCCCAGGTCAGCGCGGAACAGCCGAGCACCGCCAGCGCCATCACAGCCGCCTTGCGCCCGCGCCAGCCCGCCGAGGAGCGCAGGATCATCGTGACCAGAAGCAGCGCCCAGGTCAGCAGCGATATCGCGATACGCGCGTCGCCGATCCAACTGGTTTCGGGCGAGTAAATCTCAGCCCACATGATCCCGAACACCAGGCCCAGCGTGAGCAGCGCAAAACCCAGGCCCAGCGACTTGCTGATCAGGTTATCGAGCGTTGCGAGGGGCGGCAGGCGCTCCAGCAGCGAGCTCGCGCGCTTTTGTTTAAGCCTCCGCTCCTGGATCAGGTACGCGAAGGCGGCCGCGGCCGTGAGCAGCAACGCCGCATAACCCGCTAATACCAGGAGAATGTGAACGCCCAGCCAGACTTGGCCCATCGGTTCGTTCGCGCCGGGCCGGGTGGTGCGCTCCATCGCCGAGACCAGGGTCATGCCGAACACCAGCGGAAACAGGACCACGGAGAGTCCCGAGAAGCGGTAGCGCCATTCGACGATCAGAAAAACCACGGCGATCAGGAACGCGCACACGCTGAGGGTCTGATAGCCCCCGGTGAGCTCATTCGAAAACAGGAGCCGTTCGACGATCGCCACGCCTTGGAGCACCACGGCGATTCGAAAGGTCGCGCGCGCCAGCGGAAAGACGTTTTGGCCGTGGCGCACCAGGACCAGGATCGAGTGCAGCAGTCCGACCGCGTAGAGACACGCGGCGACCCGTAGCCAGAATACGCTGGATTCCATCCTTTTCCTTCACTTACGATTCTACGACGGGGAAGGGATTGCGAATGATCCAGACTGGCCGAACTGGCACAGAACTCCGAGGTTTAAACTAGGCCTATGGATATTCGGTTCACGACCCAGATCTTCAAGGAAGGGCGTTCCTTCGTCGCCCACAGTCCCGAGCTGGATGTCTCGTCCTGTGGCGGGACCAAAGAGAAGGCTGCCAAGAACCTCAAAGAGGCGGTCCGGCTGTTCCTGGAGGAGGCCGCCAAGATGGGGACTCTGGACCAAATCCTGGAAGAAGCCGGCTACTCCAAGCGGAAGAGCAAGCTCGAAGGCCCCAAGTTCATCGGCACCCAACGAGTCTCCTTACCCCTTCCGCTGGAGCATGCCAAAGCTTAGCCCGGTTTCCTACAAACAACTGGTGCGGGTCTTTGAAGCCGATGGCTTCCGCTGCGTTCGCAAAGAGGGCGACCATATGATATTCACCAAGTCCGGAGTGATCCGGCCGGTCGTGATCCCGAAATACGCATCGGTGCCGGTGTTCATCATTAAAAACAACCTGCGCACGGCCCGCATGTCGAGGGAACGCTACCTGCAACTGCTCGGGACGTAATCCGATGTTCGGCGACCTATCTGACGATATTCGCTACGCCGTCCGGCAGTACACCCGGGAGCCGGGCGTCACGTTAGTGCTGCTGATCACGATCGCCCTGGGTATCGGAGCCAATACCGGGGTCTTCAGCATGCTGAACGGGCTTCTGCGCCCGCTTCCCGTGAGGTCGCCGGAGCAGTTGGTCGTCGTCGCGGCCGACACCAAGGGAGACGAAACCGGCCTGCGGTTCCGCTTCTCTTACTCGGCGCTCGAGGATTTCCGGCATCAGGCGAATAGCTTCAGCGACCTGTTCGCCTTCACGCCCCGGCTCGGCGGCTTCAGCTCGGGCACGAAGACCACGCAGTTCATGTACAGCGCCGTTACTGGAAATTACTTCTCGGCACTAGGCGTCAAGCCGGCAATCGGACGACTGCTCGAACCCGGCGAGGGAGAAAATGACGCGCTCCGCTGGTGGTGGTGCTGGGATATTCGTTCTGGCAAAGACGATTCGGGGGCGATCCAGATTTAGTCGGCCAGCAGGTTCTGGTGGACGGCCGGACCGCGACCGTAGTGGGCATCGCCGCGAAGGACTTTCACGGCGTTTACGAAGGCCTGGAGATGGAAGGATATGTCCCGTTTGCGAGGCCTGATTTCGGACGATACCGCGGCGCTTCATCCCATCTTTACCAGTCGATTGGAACGGCCTCTGACAGTACTCGGCCGCTTGAAGCCGAACGTGACGATCGACCAAGCGCAGGCCGAAATGAACCTTCTGACGCGGCGGCTGGAGGATCAGTATCCGGCCACCGATAAGGGCACCGGCGCACGCGTTGCTTTCCAGGCAGCCTTGTTCTCTTAAATCTTGCTGATGTCCGGCTCGATATCCGTCTGACTCCTGGAACCGATGGCTATACGGTCGATGGGGAGTGGAACCTGCTAGGCTCCGGTACTGGAGCGAGTTTTGCGGGGGTAGGATTTGAACCTACGACCTTTGGGTTATGAGCCCAACGAGCTACCAGACTGCTCCACCCCGCAACATCATGGTAGCGTAGGTTCCCCCGAGCGTCAAACTTTCTGGCGTCAAATAAAGGGGTGTTATCATGCACCCTGATGCCGAAAGTGCCGCGCGCCCCTGCATGGATGGTCCTGCTGGCGGCTCTGCTCCTCCCGCTCTGCTCCTGCGGCACGAAGTCCGCGGACCCGAATGCCCTGCCCGCGTGGATCGCCGCTTATCCGGGATCCACGCCTCGTGCGAATGGATCGGCATTCGTCTTTCAGACCAAAGATCCCGCCGAAACGATTCTGGATTTCTACGAGCGGCAGCTCGACCGAAACGGCGTCCATAAAGAGGCGCGCGGGGGCGGCGAATATGGCGGATTCCTCTCCGCCGCGGACGATTCCCACAACCGCAACGTGATGGTCGAAGTTCACGCCGATAAAGGCGCTTCCGACGTCGTCATTACTCCGGTTCAAACTCCGGCCCAAACTCCGGTCCAAAAGAAGTAACGTGTTTTCCTCCCGCCTGAATTGGAGCCTGCGCCCCAATCGCCTCTCCGCGCTGCTCGAAGAAAGGCGCAAATCGGGCGCTCAGGTTCTGGACCTGACCGAATCGAACCCTACGCGGGCCGGCCTCATTTATCCCGAAGCCGAGATCCTGGCCGCACTCTCCGATGCGAGCGCCCTGCGCTACCATCCCTCGCCGCGGGGACTCGATACGGCGCGCGATGCGGTCGCCGCCTACTATCGCGACCGCGGCACGCAGATTCCCGTCGAGAATGTTCTGCTCACCGCCAGCACGAGCGAGGCGTATGCCTATCTCTTCAAGCTTCTGGCGAATCCCGGCGATGAAATTCTTGCGCCCCGGCCGTCGTATCCGCTGTTCGAGTTTCTGGCCGGCCTGGAGTCGGTCCACATCCGCCAGTATCCGCTGCGCTATGACGGAATTTGGCACGTTGATTTCGACGCTCTAGAGCAGGCCATCACGCCTCGGACGCGGGGCATTGTGGTGGTGAATCCCAACAACCCCACGGGATCGTTCCTGAAGCGCGCCGAGCTGGATCGTCTGGATTCACTCGCCGCCGAGCGCGGCTTGGCGATTCTATCGGACGAAGTCTTCCGCGATTACGCGTTTGGCGAGGACGCCGAGCGCGTTTCCACGCTGGCCGGGAGATCGGCGAGGCCCTGACGTTCTCCATGAGCGGACTTTCGAAGATCGCCGGGCTGCCGCAGATGAAGCTCGGCTGGATTGTGTCTTGCGGACAGGGTAGCGAAGAAGCATTGGACGCGCTGGAGCTGATCGCCGACACTTACCTCTCTGTTTCGACGCCGGTGCAAGTCGCACTGCCTCGATTGCTCGCGCTTTCGAGCGCCGTCATGCAGCAGATTCGCGAGCGCACCGCCTCGAATCTTCGCCGATTGCGTGGACTGACGCAAGATTCCCCGGCGACACTGCTCAAGACCGAAGGCGGCTGGTACGCCGTGCTCCAGGTCCCTCGAACACGATCGGAAGAAGAGTGGGCGCTCACACTGCTCGACGAGTGCGGCGTGCTGGTGCAGCCCGGGTTTTTCTTCGACTTCGAGGCCGAGGCGTTTCTGGTGGTCAGCCTGCTGCCCGAACCCGCGGCATTCACGGAAGGCGTGAGCCGTCTCCGCAGCATCATATAATCGCAGTAAATGATCCTGAGCCGGACTCTCCTCGTCGTACTTATTCTGGTGGGCGAGCGCTACGAGGCATCGGCCCAGGGCGGGTTCCCGCTCACCATCGACAACATCATGCGTGGGCCGCAGCTGTACGGCTATCCGCCGCAGGACGTGCGCTGGTCGGGCGATGGCCAACGGATTTACTTCCAATGGAAACAGGCTAGCGAGCTCTATTGATAAGCCGTTCGAGACCTGGATGGTCCCTCGCGAAAGCGGGAGTCCTCGCAAGTTGAGCGAAGAAGACGCCAGGACGGCGCCTCCCGTCTCAGGAGACACGACCCGCGATCGCAAACGAACCGTCTACGTACGGGATGGCGATGTATTTTTGTATGACTTCACCACTGACAAAGCCCGGCAGCTTACCAAGACTACGGACGCCGAGAAAGATCCGCACTTCACGCTGGATGAGAAGCGGGTGGCGTTCACCCGCACCGGCAATCTGTTTGTACTTGATCTAAATGGCGGACTGATCGAGCAAATGACCGACATCAAGCCGCCCGCCCCGCCCGAGACCAAGCCCGCACCTGACAGCAGCCAGGAGTTCCTGAAGAAGCAGGAGAAGGAATTGCTTACCGCGGTGCGCGACCGCATCGCGCAGAAAGACGCCGATGAAGCCAAGAAGAAACGTGAGAATCCACGCAAGCCGTTCGAGCTCGCGGAGCGCCAGACCGTCAAGAGCCTGGAACTGTGTCCCAACGAGAAATGCGTCATCGCCCTGATCGAAGATGGCCCCAAGGGCGACAAGCCGGACAACGTTCCAAACTACGTCACTGAGTCCGGTTACACCGAAGAGATCAAGGGACGGACCAATGTCGGCGATCCCCAGGAGCGAACGCGTGTGGCCGTTTTAGATGCGGTGACGGGTGAAGTCCAGTGGGCCGATCCAGGCATTTCTGATTCAAATCATGTCGATCGTCAGGTGAATCTCGATCTGCCGCTGTTCAATGAACAAGGCACGCGCGCCGTGATGGTCGTGCGCTCGGTCGACAATAAAGATCGCTGGATTCAGATGCTGGACACCGCGTCCGCGAAAACCACCACACTGTTCCACGAGCATGACGACGCGTGGCTCGATGGCCCAGGCTATGAAACACTCGGCTGGCTCAAGAACGGCGACGAGATTTATTTCGAAAGCGAGCGCGATGGCTGGGATCATCTCTACACAGTCTCGGCGCTGGGCGGCGATGCCAGGCAGCTCACTTCCGGGAAGTTCGAGGTCACCGATGTCGACCTTTCGAACGACGGCTCGAAGTTCTACCTCACCACCAGCGAAGCGGGCGCGCCGGAGCGGCACTTTCTATTCGATGAGCGTCAACGGAGGGCCGCGGACGCGGATCACCACCGAACCCGGGGGCCATCGCGTGATCCTTTCGCGGGATGAAAAGTATCTCGCCGACGTTTATTCCTACGTGAATCGCCCACCAGAAATCTACACGGGCGAAAACAGGCCCGGCGCGAAAGAGGAGAAAAGAACCGATTCCCCGTCCAAAGACTTTTGGGAATATTCATGGCAGGACGCGCCCATCGTGCAGGTGCCCGCGCGCGACGGCACGATGATTCCGGCGCGCTTCTTCAAGCCCGCGAACTATCGGCCGGGCGGACCTGCGGTGGTCTTCGTCCACGGTGCGGGTTATCTCCAGAACGTAGTCAAGTCGTGGTCGTCCAACTACCCGCGCGAGTACCTGTTCCATCACTTCCTGATGGAGCACGGTTACATGGTTCTGGATATGGATTACCGGGCATCTTCCGGCTACGGGCGCGATTGGCGCACGGCCATCTACCGGCATATGGGCGGCAAGGATCTGGAAGACAACCTCGACGGTGCGAAGTGGCTGGTCGCGCAGGGCGCCGATCCCAAGCGCATCGGCATCTACGGCGGCAGTTATGGCGGATTCATCACTCTGATGGCGATGTTCACTTCGCCAGACACGTTCGCGGCGGGAGCGGCCCTGCGTCCGGTGACCGATTGGGCGCACTACAATCACGAATACACTTCCGACATTCTCAATACGCCGCAAGCGGATGCCGAGGCGTTCCGGCAATCGTCGCCCATCTATTTCGCGGAGGGTCTCAAGGGGGCGCTGCTGATCGCCCACGGCATGGTGGATACCAACGTGTTCTTCCAGGATACGGTGCGCCTGGTCGAGCGGCTGGTTGAATTACGCAAAGAAAACTGGTCGGTGGCGATGTACCCGGTGGAGAATCACGGATTCGTACGGCCGGAAAGCTGGGCCGACGAGTATAAACGTATCTTCAAATTATTCGAGGACAATCTGAACCGCGAGCGGTAGCGAGCGGCCTAGACTCTGCTGCCGCCCGAGCACAGCAGCACTTCGCCGGTGACGTAATCCGATAGCGGCGAGCAGAAAAACAGCACAGGACCCGCGGCCTCCTCGGGAGTTCCGAACCGTCCCAAAGGATTCTGCGCCCGCAGCGTCTCGCGAGCCGCCTCCTGCACGCCGACCTTGATCTTGCGGCCCTGCACGTCGATCTCGCCGCCCAGCGGCTGCGTCAGCCGCGTTTCGATAAACCCGAAGCCCACGGCATTCACGTTGACGTTATAGCGTCCCCATTCCTTCGCCATGACCTTCGTCAACCCGATGATTCCCGCCTTGCCCGAACCGTAGCCGGCCTGCCCCGCGATCCCGTCCATCCCCGAAATCGAAGTGATGTTCACCACCTTGCGCATCACGCGGCGGCCCTCGGCCTGTTCCTTCTTAGCGGTCTCGCGAATCCAATTCGACGCGGCGCGCAGCACCCGGAACGGCGCCACCACATGGATATCGAGCATCGCCTGAAACTGCTCGTCGGTAGTCTTCTGGATCACGTTGTCCCACGTATAGCCCGCGTTGTTGACAATGATGTCGAGCGATCCGAATCCGGCGAGCGTTGCGTTCACCAGCCTGTCGGGAAAATCGGGCTTGGTGAGGTCGCCCGGCATGGCCTTGGCGATGCCGCCCGCCTGGTCGATCAGCGTGCCGGTCTCGAAGACCACGTCTTTGTCGAGATCGTTCAGCATCACGGAGGCGCCGGCTTGCGCTAGTCCAAGAGCGATAGCGCGCCCGATCCCCCGCCCTGCCCCGGTCACCAGCGCGGTGCGGCCCTTCAGGTCAGCGACCATCTTGTTTGGCTGGCTTCCTGGTCACCGGAAGCTGAAAAAAGATCGCCAGCAGGAAGAACAGCAGCGATGGACTGCGGACAATGACTTGCACGAATGCAAACTCCAGCCTTAGATTGTATCCGATGGCGGGGGTTTGCGTTCCGTCCGATCCTTACTTCATTTTGGGGCCTGAGCGATTCCTTCGCGGACGCTGTCAAATGAATACGGGTAGATGGTTCCACCCAGAGGATTGTCCACAGGCGCGACGCCCACGAGGCTGGCGTTGGTCCGGAGCCAGCTCCGCACACCTTCGACAGTCGCCGATCCGGAATCGAGCGGCACCAGGAGTTTCTGCATAACGCGCGCGACGATCCCGGTCACCAAGGGCGCCGAAAAGCTCGTGCCCCGTGCTTCGGCCAGGCTGGGCACCAGCTTGCGCGTGGCCCCGCCCGTCCCGAGCGTCGTGGAAAGAACCCCATACTGGAGCCCCTGACAGCCCAGCGTGGACAGATTGACGATGTCAGTCCACTCTTCACCAGGCGCGGAGATCGTTACAGTCGCGCCATCGGTAGTGAACACTGAAGCGGCGTCGGCTGGTATGGGAGCGATATCCAGACCGGCCAGAAAACATGTCCGTATTCCGTTGGCGGCAACCGTAGAAGCCACGGCGAGCACCTCGGGAAATCCCGCTGGTACGAACTGCGTGATCTCCATGGTCGGATCGTTCCCGGCGGAGGCCACCACAACGATGCCCAGGTTATACAGCGCTTGAATCTCAGGATGGAAGACCGATGTAGCCAGCGTTTCCCCGGTATCGAGCGGACGGCCCAGGCTGAGATTCACCACGCGAATCGGAGGATTCACCGAAGCGTGATGTTGCACCACCCAGTCGAGTCCCGCCAGCAGATTGGAATCCGTGCCGGTGAGGTCGCTTCCCAGCACTTTCACGCAGTAAAGTGTCGCGGCGGGAGCGACGCCAACCACGCCGATGGTATTGTTCAACGCGGCAATGATGCCCGAAATATGCGTCCCATGACCGCCGTCATCCTGGCAGCTGGCTCCCGGACTGATGGCATTGAACGCGTTTGCCGGCGTGTCCGGCGCCGGATCGAGATCGGGATGGGCGAAATCGATTCCGCTGTCCACGACGGCGATTCCGATTCCGGCTCCGTCCGAACCCGTGGCGGGCGGGCCGACTCGCTGTACTCCCAGAGGGATCACCTGACGAGTGTCGAAGGTAACGGTCGTCGGCGGGGGACCTCCTCCCTTGCTGCCCTTTGCCTGGTTGTGAATGATGAAGTCGGGTACTACCCTGACAACACCGGCACTCCGTCTGAGGGCTTCGAGGACATTTGTGTTCGGCACCGTGACAGCCGCGGCATCCATGCCGATGTAGTTGTGGCGCAATCCGGCGCCAGCCGCGACAACCGCGTTAGCGCGCACGTTGGGATTCGTTCCTGGAGCAAAGACCACGATATAACCGTTAGTGGATGCAGTCGCCCGCTGGGAGCCGTTCGTGATGGGAGCGGGGCCGATTACCTCTTGGGCGAATGCAATGCTCGACAGCAGCACGACCGGCAACAATAAACAAGCTGAGGATTGGCGCACACCTTCCTCCTTTGACTGGGCTCAGAATACGGGTCCGCAACAGGAGGCGCAATGGTGCTTTCGCACTAGAACCGCGTGAGCGGTCGCTCTAAGACACGGCTAAGAAGGTCCGCGCCGTCGTTTTTACGCCAATTTGCACTTTCGCAATATTGCGAATATACTGGGATCGAGTGCCCAAGATCAGAGTCGCCCTCTACCGGGAGGAAGACGGATCATGCCCGTTCGTGGAGTGGTTCGACGAGTTACCGGCGAAGGTACAGGACAAGTGCTACCTCCGGTTGGAGCGATTGCGCGAGATGGGACACGAATTGCGGCGGCCCGAAGCGGACTTCCTGCGCGACGGGATCTACGAACTGCGCGTCAGCCTGGGAGGCGTTCACCACCGGATTCTGTACTTCTTCCACGGCGCGATGGCGGCTGTGGTCTCTCACGGGCTTGTGAAAGAGAGGGTGGTCCCGTCGAAGGAGATCGATTACGCCGTCGAGCGCAAGAAGCGGTTTGAGGCGAATCCGGCTAAGCACACTTATGAGGAGGCTTGACCTTGCCAGTTAACAAAGCAAAGACGTTGAAACCGGTTAGCGATGCGGTGGAGATCCTTCACCGGCGGGTCTACGAAGGCAAACCAGCCCGGCTGAAGAACCTGGAAGAGGCGCGCGCCAACGAAGAGATCGCCCGCAAAATCCACGAACTGAGGGCAGCGGCGGCCCTCACCCAAACTCAGCTTGCCAAGCTCATCGGCACCACTGCATCAGTCATCTGCCGCCTTGAGGATGCCGACTACGAAGGCCACTCGCTGGCAATGTTGCGCAGGATCGCGGGCGCGTTGAATCAGCGGGTCGAGATCCGTTTTATACCAATCCGGCGGTCGGCATAGCCAACGGGATGGGCGACAACTGGCAACGCCTGACGGAACTTCCAAATTGTGTCTGGGCAGGCGTCCAAATTTAGACTCCAAAATGGACTCCGGGATTAAACAGGGGAGATTTGGTGGACCTGGACGGGTTCGAACCGTCGACCTCTTCCATGCCATGGAAGCGCGCTCCCAACTGCGCCACAGGCCCACTTATAGTGCAGTTTACCACGCCTGGATTTATCGATGTGATTTAGAAGAGGTTGATGCCGGAGATTCGCAGCATCCAGACGACCAGCCAGAGGGCGATTGCGGCTACAACGAGGTACCGGACCCACTGAGCCGCAGTCTTCGGTTCGGTCCTATTTTCCATCAGCCTTTCTTACGTTGCTGTTTGGGAGGCTGCGCGGGCTGAGGGGACTTTCGAAACGCATCGTCCCTGGGCTCTTCGATCTGCGCGTCATCGATATTCACGTCAACGTCGTCCGGGTTCTTCTTCGGTTCCTTGATTTCTTTGGGGTCTTTCTGCGGGGTAGCCATGGCTACTGGAAGACTCCACCGAAAGAAAAGTGTTTCTAGTTCTTCAGCTCCGCCATGATCTGATCCAGCTTATTGACGACGTTCGGGTTGGCCCACAGGCCGCCGTTCATCGTAAACACCTTGGCGATATCGTCCTTGCCCTTGCCTTCGCGCACCATGGAAATCACGGTCGCCGGCAGCTTCGTGGCGACATCGCGATAGTCGATCAGATACTGGCGCTTGGACACCGGCCCGTGGCCCGGAATGACCGTATCGAAATCCAGCTTCAGCACTCCGTCCAGAGTGGCGCCCCACTCCTTCATGCTGCCGCCGTTGGCGTAATCGACATTTGGACCGTTGTTCGCGCCGATATCGCCGCTAGCTAAGATGCGCAGCGCCGGGAAATAGACCACCGCATCGCCATTGGTGTGGCCGCGGCCGTAATACTTCATGCGGACTTCCTTACCGCCGAGATAGATGTCGGTCTCGTCGGTGAACACCACACGCATCACGCCCGGAGCCTTGTTCTTGACCATATTGTCGCGGGCGTTCTTGGTCGCGATGATCTCGGCCGTGGGCAGAAACCGGACGTTGCTGCCGGTATGATCGCCGTGCAGGTGCGTGTTGAGCACGTACTTGATCGGCTGGTTAGTCACGCTCTTGATCTTGTCGACGATATCCTGACCGTCGTACTCGAACTTATCGTCCACCAGGATCACGCCTTCGTTGGTGACGTAGACGGTGGAATTTCCGCCATCCCCGATGATGGCGTACAGGTCGTCGGCGACCTTGCTGATCATGTTATTGGGCTGCTTGGCTTGCTGCTTACCCTGTTGCGGAGGCGCCTGCGTATAGGCGATCCAGGCGCATCCCAACGCGATCGCGACGGCAGAGAAACGTACTAGTAATGTCCGGCTCATGCGGGACACTATATCAGATCGGCAGGCTGGTTTACTTCAGCTCGGTCATCATCCCCGGCAGGCTCCACTGCATGTTGAGGCTTCCGGGCTGCCAGTTATACTCCGCGGTCATGACCTTGGCGACGTCGTCCTGGCTCTTGCCCTGGCGAACCAGCGACTGGACGCGCGTCAGCATCTTCTGGGCGTTGTTGCGATAGGTCAGGAGGTCGGCTTTCTTCGACACCGGCCCGTGTCCGGGAATCACCGTATCGAAATCCAGACTCTTGTCGGCCATCACGCTATCGAGAGTTTTGGGCCATTCGAGCAAACTGCCGCCGCCGGGATAATCGATCAGCGGCGTCGCGCTGGTGAACATATCGCCGGTGTGGAGCACCTTCAGCGCTGGAAAATATACGAACGCATCGCCATTGGTGTGGCCGCGGCCGTAGTACCTGGCCCGAACTTCCTTGCCGCCCAGGAACAGGTCGGTTTCCTGCGTAAATGTCACGCGAGCGGGAATCATGTCGTTGGGGGCGTTGGACTGCCTATGCTGCACGATCCCGTCATGGGCGTTGCGCGTGGAAATAATCTCGGCGATCGAACTCCAGCGGGTGTTTCCGCCGCTGTGGTCGGCATGATAGTGCGTGCTGAGGATGTATTTCACCGGCTGATTCGTCACCTTCTTGACGTTCGCCATGATCTCGTCGAAGTGCTGCTCGAACTTGTCGTCGACCATGATCACGCCTTCGTTGGTGATGTAAACCGCGACGTTCCCCGCCCCGCCGCCGTCGATGACGTAGAGATCGTCGGCCACCTTAATGAGATTGAACGGCGCGGGAGCTTTGGTTTGGGCGGGAGCCTGTTTGCCTTGCGGTGTTTGGGTGTAAGCGACCCAGGCGCCCGCCAGGACCAGCAATCCAGCGAAGAGGCGTACAACCAGTGTCCGTTTCACTATCGTTTTCCTTTCGTGCTGCGGGCAGGAGTATGCGCCGGTCCTTCCAGTTCCTTCAAGTACTGCCTGGCTTGGGCAGCCTTGTCGTCGGTGGAGTACTTTGCCAGGAACGCGGTGAACTCCTTCTTGGCTTCAACCTTACGGCTCAGCTTCATGAGGGCGAGGGCCTTGCCGTACAAGGCGTCACGCGTCGTGGGATTTTCCGGATAACGCTCCAGAACCGCGTCGTAGGCCTTGACCGCGTCCTCATACTGTTCGCCGCGGTCGTAAATCACGCCGATATAATACTGCGCCCTGGGCGCATTCTCGGGCGACGTCGGGAACTGTGCGATGAAGTTGCGGAACTCGTCCATGGCGAGCTGGTTCAGCCCGCTCATAAAATCGCGATAGGCGTTCTGGAAGGCCACGTCGGCCGAAGCGCCCGCGGTGGAGACACCAGGGCTCGAAGCAGTCCCGCCGCCCGGTACCGACGGAGGGGGCGGCGCAGAGGGAGCGTTCAACGTCTTCACGTTATTCAAGATTTCCGTCAGCTTCTCATCGTTCCTCGAGAGCCGCGAGGTCAACGCGTCCATACTGGTTTGCAGCGCGCTGAAGGACTGGGACATCTGGTCGACCTTGATGCCCACGGCGTTGATCGGCTGCACCAGTTTGCCCTGCTGTTCCGACATCGCTGACGACAAGCCCTGTTGCAGGGTTCCCAGGCTCGCCGCCAGCTTCGCATTCGCATCCAGCGACTGCTTCAGCAGCGTTTCTAATTCAGCGCTCTTCTGATCCTGCGCCTCTTTGTACTGGCGGAGGTTATTCTGAAGCTGCGCGACATCCCGCTGCAGCTCCTGGATCATCAGCTTCTCCGACTGGGCCGGCAGCTGTCGTGGAAACATGAGCAGGCCCGTCAGCATACATCCCGATATCAGCAAGCGTGAAGACTTCATCACGTTCCTCCTTGGCACCTGCTAGGGGAGGACGGCCGTGGCCATCCTCCCGTTTCACTTTCGAAAACTACTGGCCCGGCGCCATGTGGTCGTGCCGATTCTTCTGATAGCACGCCTCATTGGCGTCGGTACAGACCGGTTTTTCCTTGCCGTAGCTGATGGTCTTGATCTTGTCAGCCGGCAAGCCCTGCTGGACGTAGAAATCCTTCAGGCTGGTGGCCCGGCGATCGCCCAGACCCAGATTGTATTCCGCCGAACCTCGTTCGTCGCAGTTCCCTTCGATCATCACGGTGAAACCGGGATCCTGCGCGAAAATGCGCTTCAACAGCTCGGCATTGGCGGTAGCGGACCGCACGGCATCCGCGCGCAGGTCGCTCATATCGTAATCGAAATAGATGTCCTGCGCCTCGCGGCTCAGAACCTCGGCGCTCGATATGGTTACCTTGGGCGGTTGGGGCTTGGGCGGCGGCGGTGGCGGCGGAGCATTCACCGTCACGGTAACCGAACGTGTGTCCATACCTCCGGCGCCGCTCGCGGAAAGAGTATAGGTCGTCGAATTACCCGGGTTCACCTGCCGCGTTCCATTGGCCTGCACGGCGCCCACGCCCTGATCGATCGTCATGCTGGTCGCATTCGCCACGGACCAGCGCAAGGTCGACGATTGCCCGCGTTCGACCGAAGCCGGCTCGGCGACAAAAGTATCGATGCGGGGAGGTTGGGGCTTGGGCGGCGGAGGCGGGGGCGCCTCTACCGGCGGAGGCGGCGGCGGGGGGGCGGCCGCGACCTTTTTCTTACATCCGGAAGCGGCCACAAATAATGCGGCCGCGAACACCGCTGCACTCAGTGTTCTGCTGTTCATTCGCATACTAGATATCCTCATGCCTTCTTCTGAATTTCGATTTCCAACCAACTGCGTTTTATTCGATTCCCTTGGCCCACACGGGCTGGATGTTATTACCTTGTGTCGTGAGCTGCCGGACGCTGGTGCCGTCTGCCAGCATCGAATAAATTTGCGTCACACGTCCACGCATGGATGAGAACACCAGATGGACTCCGTCTGGCGCCCACCAAGGATTCTCGTTCCTTCCACTGTTGCTCGTCAACTGCACCGGAACCTTGTCCGCGATGTCCATGACAAAGATATTGAGATTGCCGGGCTCGTAGCCGCGCGTCCAGCAGAAAGCGATGTGGTGTCCGTCCGGGCTCCAGGAGGATTGGCGACGTCGCCTACGCCGGAGGTCAGCATCTCCCTATCGGTACCGTCCAGATTCATGCGCCAGAGCTGCTGATGCCCGGATCGCCCGGAGATGAACAGGAGATCGTTGCCGGTCTTCGGATTGACTCGCGGAGAAACCTCGATCGCACGCACGTTGGAGAGCCGCCGCATGCCGCTGCCATCGATCCCCGCCATCATCAGCTGGGTCCATCCGTCGACGTTCGCCGCGAACAGGACACTCTTTCCATCGGGCGTGAACTCGGGCGTTGCGACCACCGACGAAACGGGGTTCAGGAAAGTCTGACGACGGCTGGTATCCGCTGTGTGGATGCGGATCTGCGGGTTTCCGCCCGCATAGGTCATAAACGCAAACAGCTTTCCGTCCGCCGATACTGCAGGTTGACTGCTGCTCGAACCGTAGCGCGTCAACTGCCGCTGGTTCGAACCGTCATAGTCCATCGACCAGATTTCTTTGATGGGGAGCTCGCCTGACGTCTTGCCGCCCGACCGGTCGGAGACGAAGTAGATCTTCGTGCCGGACAGGGTCGCAATGCCCAACTGCTTGAGAATGTCCGCGGCGAACTGGCGCGCGACGTTCTTGGCGCCGTCGCCGCTCAACGCCCCGTAGTAGCGATTCGAAAATATCTTGGCGCTCTGAACGGTGGATTGCCCAACATTGAAGAAATTGCCGAACAGAAGAATCTGATTATCCTGGACCGCGGTGTATCCAAACGCGAGATAGTTCGCGCTGACCGGAGGCCCGGACCACTGGGAAAACATGACCGGCGGCTTGAAATCGCCCTCCTGCTGCGGAACCTGCAATGGGTACGAAGTTTTCGGCGCCAGCCTGATCTGCCCGCTGGAATCGAGTTCATCCCATAGCGCCTTGTTGAACGTGTCCATGTACTGCTCGGCCGCGCCCGAGCCGTGCATGTCGGTAACCGCGATCACGGTTTTTTCGCCCTTGACGATCCGGCCGCCAATATCTGCCTGCCCGGCGAGCGCGAACGTGCACGCGATCACGAGACCAGCCGCGAAAAGAAGCAAACTGATATCTCTGGTTTTCATCGCTTTAACTCAAACACGAATTCAACTGTCGCCGAATTCCGTTCGAACCCCTGCGGCAGCGGAGGAAATGGACTTGCTTCCAGGATCGCTCTTCGTACCGAGAAATCCAAGCTGGCTATACCGCTCTGTTGTACGATCCGGACCGCACCAATGCCTCCGTTGCGCAGGATTTCGAAATTCACCACTACCTGAGGCGCGGTGCGGATGCTGGCATCGACATCGCCCGTGCGCCAATGCTGCGTGACCCGCTCCTGAATCAGCTCCGAGTAAGCGCCGAAGCGTGAACCGAGCGTGGTATTCGCGCCAGTGCCGACTCGGCCCGCGCCCGCCATCTCGGAAAACAACGGATTTGAGACCGCCGGCGCCTGCTGCGACTTGATCTTGTTCGGGTCGAGCTCGTCGAAGGACTTGAAGTGATGCGGCTGGGGCTGAGGCTGCACCTTCGCCCGCAATTGCTTGGCGGTCCTGCTCTTGAGCTCGACGGCGTTCTTGGGCGGTGGAGGCTCTCTCTTCGCCTTCTCCTGCTTCGCGGGTTCCTGCGGCACTTGAGACTGCGTATCGTGAGCCACCGGATTCTCCGGCCCGGTGTGCGGCAAGGGAATCGACTTCGTCACGCTGATGCCGACGGCTGCGCCTCCCGCATTAGGATCTCCAAACGCCTCGCGATGCCCCAGCAGGAACGCGTAGACCGCCAGACCGCCGATCACCGCAATGTGCAGCGCCAGAGCCCCGGTAAAGGGCTTGCGAAGCGAGTCGTGCTGGTCGAGAATGTCGGCGTGCGCCATTACCGCTTGCGATCCTCAGGCTTGGTAACCAGCTTCTGCTTCAGCCCGGCCTCGTCCAATGTGCTGATAACCTGGGCGAGATTATTCCAGGAGAGGTTCTTATCGCCGCGAACATACACGTCGCTTTGTCCGGGAAACTGGCGCCGGACCTCTTTAGCGATGTTGTTGATGTTCACCAGCTTGTCGTTCAAATAGGTGGTGCCGTTCTGCGCCACGCTGATCACGGGGTGTTCTTCGTTGGTATCCCGGACCTGTTTCACCTGCGGCACGTCGATATTGAGCCCAAACTCCATGACGCTGGCCGTGACCATAAAGATGATCAGCAGCACAAGAACGACGTCCACCAGCGGGACCACGTTCATTTCCGACAGGACCCCGACCTGTGAGCGCCACCGGCCGCGTCCTCGCCCGCCTCCCGATCCCATCCCGGAAAACGCCATTTCTAACTCCTAATTTGGACCCCTAAGTTAAGTATCGAGGGTCCTTTCCGCAACGTTCAGGAACTCCAGCGAAAAATCCTCCAGGCGCTGGCCTATTTCCTTGATTCCATTATTGAAATAGTTATAAGCGATGGCCGCTGGAATCGCGGCGCCCAAACCGAAAGCGGTGGCATAGAGCGCCTTGGCGATCCCCGGTCCGACCGCCCGCAAGCTGGTGGAACCCGCTGTGCCGAGTCCGTTGAACGCTTCAATGATGCCGAGCACGGTTCCGAATAAACCTATAAAAGGACATACGGCGGCGGCGGTCGCCAGCCAGTTCATATTTCGCTCCAGGCGCATGATCTCCTCGCTGATGCCCATCTGGAGGCTGCGCTCCAGCGCCATCAGATTGGTCAGCTTGGACCGGGACGCCTTCTGCCGGCTGAGCTCGCTATAGCCGAAATCGAAAACCGTCGCCAGCGGAGCCGCGCGGAATTGCTCCACTGCGGCGGCGATCGGTTCGAGTGAGGCGGACTTCCGGAACGCTTTCAGAAATCGCTGGTTGGCACGGCGCGCCCGCCGGAATCCGCCGAGTTTAGAAAAGATGATGGTGAAGGAAAGCAGGGAAAAGATGAGCAGGATACCGACCACCACCAGCAAGACCGGATCGGAGAGATCGGTCAGCTCTGAAAAATTTATCTGCAGCAGTACGCCGTTCCAGTGTGGCAGCGTCAACCCGTTAGATTCCCTTCTTCTGCCGACGCACCGCCTCACGCGGCGCTCCTTCCCCAATTGTAAACGAGACACCCCTGAAACATGCAAGCTAAAAAATGTTTTAATGTGCGCGGAAGGAACGATTTTCTACTGCCTGGACGGTAGGCGAGCCTACTATAATCGGTTCCAGTGCTGGTCGAGCTCGCAGTCGAGAACTATGCGGTGATCGAAAAGGCCCGCGTGCGGTTCCACCGCGGCCTGAACCTGCTCACCGGCGAGACCGGCAGCGGCAAATCCATCGTGGTGGACGCCCTGGGCCTGCTGCTGGGCGGCCGAGCCTCTCCGGAAATGGTCCGCACCGGCGCGACGCGCGCCCGCGTGTCGGGAATCTTCGAAGTCGACCGCATCGCCGGCGCTGGCCAGGCTGCTCGAAGACGCCGGAATCGAGATCGAGGAAAACGAACTTCTTGTCGAGCGCGAGATCCAGACCGGCGGCAAGTCGCGTGCCTTCGTCGGCAATCGCCCCGCCACCGCCGCGCTGCTCAAGGATCTGGCGGTTCACCTGGCCGATATCCATGGTCAGCATGACCAGCAGCAGCTCTTTTCGCCTGCCGTCCAGTGCGAGATGCTGGACGCATTCGCGGGAGCAGGCGACCTGGTGAACCAGGTCTCAGAAGTTTTCCACAAGTGGAAACTAGCCGCTTCGGAACTCCAGGAACTCGATCGCAATGACCAGGAAAAGCTCCGGCTGGCGGACCTGTGGTCGTTCCAGCGCAAGGAAATCGAGGCCGTGGAACCCCAACCCGGCGAGGACGTGGAACTCGAAAACGAGCGTCGCGTTCTGCGCAATGTCGTCCGGCTACAGGAGCTGGCGAGCGGGGCTTATGCCGCGTTATACGAAGATCCGGACAGCGCCACGGCGCAAGTTGGCGCCATCGCCAAACGCCTGGAAGAATTGGCGCGCATTGACCAAAGCGCCCAGGAACTTCTGACGCAGATCCAGCCTGCGGCGATCGCGCTGGCGGAGACGGCGCACTCCCTCGGCCACTACCTCGGGAAACTGGAGGCCGACCCCGCGCGTCTCGATCAAGTCGAAGACCGGCTGGCCGCGCTCGAAAAGCTAAAGCGCAAGTATGGAGCGTCGGTCGAGCAAGTACTCGCGTTCCTCGAGGAAGTTCGCTCGAACCTGGCGGCGGTGGAATCCGCGGACGAACGCCGCATGACCTTGCAGAAAGAGGTCGCCGGATTCGCGCAAGCCTACGAAACTGCCGCCAGGAAGCTCTCGGCCCGCCGCAACGAAGCCGCCACCCAGCTCGGCAAACGTGTCGAGCAGGAACTGGCGGCGCTGGCGATGGAGAAGACCCGTGTCGGGATCCAGGTCGTGGCCAATATGGACCCCGCGGAATGGTCCGAGCGCGGGGCCGATACGGTTTCCTTCCTGATCGCCCCCAATCTGGGCGAGGAGCTGAAACCTCTGGACAAGATCGCGTCCGGCGGCGAGCTGTCGCGCGTGGCCCTGGCGCTCAAGACTTGCGTCAGTCCGGCCGCCAAGAAGAATGTTCTCCCGCGCACGCTGGTTTTCGACGAAGTCGATGCGGGCGTCGGAGGCAGCGCCGCGGAAGCGGTCGGGCGGCGCCTCAAGAAGCTCTCGGCGGCGAACCAGGTGATCTGCGTCACCCACCTGCCCCAGATCGCGGGCTTCGCCGATCATCATTACTTCGTCGAAAAACACTCCGAGCACGGCCGGACCATCGCCTCGATCGAGGAACTGGCACCCGCCGACCGGCCGCGCGAAATCGGCCGCATGCTTTCCGGCGAGCGCATCACTCAGGAAGCCCTTCGCCACGCTGAGCAACTGCTGAAGATGGCCGCGAAGTGACCCCCGCCGAATCGCGTTCCCGCGCGATCCGCTTCATCGTCTGTCTCGGCATTGTCAGCATGTTCGCCGATATCACGTATGAAGGCGCGCGCAGTGTCATTGGTCCTTTCCTGCACGACCTCGGCGCCAACGCGGCGGAGGTCGGAATCGTCGCCGGGATCGGTGAGATGCTGGCCGCCAGCCTGCGATTCTTCTCCGGACGCCTGGCCGATCGGACACGATCCTACTGGACCATCACCATCATCGGCTATGGCGTGAACCTGATCGCCGTCCCGGCGCTGGCCTTCGCCGGGCACTGGTGGATGGCGGCGATCCTCGTGGCCCTCGAACGCACCGGGAAAAGCATCCGCGGCCCGGCGCGCGACGTCCTGCTGTCCGAAGCGACGGCCGTCGTCGGCCACGGCTGGGGATTTGGCCTCCACGCGTTTCTCGATCAGACCGGCGCGGTCATCGGTCCCCTGCTGGTAGCCGTGACGGTGGCAAGATCGCACACTTTCGGTCCTGCATTCCTCGGATTGGTGTTTCCGGCTGCCGCCGCAGTGGTCGCTTTGCTCGTGGCACGCGCCTGGTTCCCCGCCCAGGGCAAGGCCGCGCCCATTCAAATCGACGAAACGCGCTTTCCCAGGATCTTCTGGATTTACGTTGCTGCCTCCGGGATTCTGGCTTGCGGATTCGTCGACTTCGCGCTGCTCTCTTACCACTTCCAGAACACCGGCGTGGTAGCGCCCGCGACGATCCCTCTGCTGTACTCCGGCGCGATGGCCGTAAACGCCGTTACCGCTCCCCTCTTCGGCCGCCTGTTCGACCGCTTCGGCATCGCGATGCTCTCCATCGGAACTCTAATCTCGATGCTGTCGCTGCCGCTTGGTTTTCTGGGCGGTCCCACAGCGGCCATGGCCGGCGTCGCGTGCTGGGCGACCGGCATCGGAGCGCAGGACGCGATTCTCAGATCCGGCATCGCGCAGGTGGTCTCCATGAACAAGCGCGGCAGCGCGTTCGGCGCCTTCAATGGAGTATTCGGCGTCATGTGGTTTGCGGGAAGCGCGATCATGGGCGTCTTATATGACCATTCGATTACCGCCCTGGTGGTGTTCGGTCTCTCTCTGCAACTGGCCGCTGCTGCGGCGTTCTTCTGGCTTCGCGAAAAGCTCAGAATCGCTAGCGCAGCATAAGATATTTATTTTGCATATAGTTAGAGAGAAGAAGCCGTACCGATACCTTAGATCTGTACAGAAGCTCCCGGCGGTGGTAGCATGTTGTTGTCCAGTTGTGAAACCTTTATTTGAAGGTTTCATCGCGTCTCTTTCTCGAGGGAAGAGCTACCGACTGCCCGGTGGACTTCCCGAAAGCTTGGCACGCTACGCGACCTAGAGTCAGTGGCAAGCCGGCCGGTGAGTATCCTCCTCCGAGTACTCACCGGCTTTTTTCATTTCGGCCGCGTGAGAGCAAAGAGCAGCCGAGCGGGAGCGAGCGGCAAGAGCCTTTCCGCCCATCCGCCTTCCAGCGCCCTGCGCAACACGCCCGCGACCTGAAACGGCTGGCGCAGGCTCGCGCGGCAATCACGCAAATATTCGGCCACGGGCTGTGCTGCCGCAGCCGCTTTTCCCGCCATGGCGCCCGATCGGACTGCCGCCAGCAGCCCGGAGCCGGTGAAAGGGTCGACAAAAGACAGCGCATCGCCCGCGGGATAGACGTCGCCCGCATTGGCGAAGGCCTGCCCATACTGCAGCGGTCCTGTGGAAAACCACGCGGTCACTCGCCGCAGCGGCTTGAGACGATCGGATAACGCCGCGCACTGCATCACTATATGGTCGTATTCGAAACCAAAACGCGATAGGAAGCTTTCCGGAGCGAGCCCGCACACATTGGTCTTGCCGGCTTCGATGCAACTCACGCCGACATAACACCGGTCGAAAAAGAACAGTTCGACGGCGTCGTCCGTGGGGCCTTCGAAGTGGGCCTTGAAGCCGAACAGCCGCTGACCGCGTGGGACACCGGTGGTGCGCCTGCCCGTGGCGACAATCAGAGGCTGTTCTTCGCCTGCTTCGCTCGCGAGTTCGGCGCCCGCAGCGCGCGCCTGGCCGAGCATCATCATGTCGAATGCGTAACGGCTCAGCCCGAACGCCGCCTCCGGCAAGCGCGAGCTTCTTGTGCGTGTACCGAAATGCAGAGCCGTCCGGCATACGCGCGCGGGACCCGCCGCCAGGAACGCGTCCCAGGCACCCAATTGCTCGAGTTCCGGACCAATCTCCGGGGAAAAAAATTCGCCGCAGACTTTGTGCCGCGGCAGCCGGGATTTCTCGATCACGCGAACCCGCGCGTTCCGGTCGCCGTGGCGCAGGGCCGCCAGCGCCGCCGCCGAGCCCGCGGGACCTCCGCCTAGTATGTTAATGCGATGCCTCAAATGGACCGATCACCACTATACTGGCAAGAGTAGCCCCTATACAGTCCTTATACTGGCACCATTAGTCCTTCCCCATGCAAACTTTCGACATGATTGTGATCGGCTCAGGCCCGGCCGGACAGAGAGCCGCCATCCAGGCAGCCAAATCCGGGAAACACGTCGCCGTGGTGGAGCAACGCGAGTGCGTGGGAGGCGCCTGCATCAACACCGGCACCATCCCTTCGAAAACCTTGCGCGAGGCCGTGATGCATCTTTCCGGGTACGCCTACCAGGGAATCTACGGCGTCAACTACCGCGTGAAAGAGAAGATCACCATGGCGGATCTGGCCTTTCGAGTCCAGCACGTCATCAAGACCGAAATCGACGTTACCGTCTCGCAGCTCACCCGCAACGGCGTGCAGGTTCTGGCCGGCGGGGCCTCGTTCGTCGACCCGCACACCATCCGCGTCACCAGCCTGGTTGGAGCGAACGACTACCACGCCGAAAACATCATCATCGCCACCGGCACCAAGCCGGCCGTGTCCCCCAAGGTTCCCTACAACAACCGCAACATCATCAACAGCGACCAGATCCTGAATATGAAGGACGTCCCCAAGACCTTCATCGTGGTGGGCGGCGGCGTGATCGGCGTGGAATACACCTGCATGTTCGCCACGCTGGGCGTCCGCATGATCCTGGTGGAGAAACGGCCCCGGCTGCTGGAATTCGCCGATGGGGAAATGGTGGAGGCTCTTTCCTACCACCTGCGCGACAGCCGCGTAACCATGCGGCTCAACGAAGAGGTCTCAAGCGTCGAGGAAATGCCCGACGGCACGGTCGTGGCGAATCTGGAGAGCAACAAAAAGATCAGCGGCTCAGCCCTGCTGTACGCGGTCGGCCGCCAGGGGAACGTGGACGAACTGAATCTTGCAGCCGCGGGCCTCGAAGCCGACGATCGCGGACGCATCAAAGTGGATGCCAATTTCCGCACCAAGGTTCCGCACATTTTCGCCGCCGGCGACGTCATCGGTTTCCCGAGTCTCGCGTCCGTCTCCATGGAACAGGGACGCATCGCTGCCGCGCGCGCCTACAGTCTGCCGATGCAATCGAATCCGGCGAACTATCCTTACGGGATCTACACCATCCCCGAAATCTCCTTCATCGGAAAGACCGAGGAGCAGCTTACCGACGAAGACGTTCCTTACGAAGTCGGCGTGGCGTATTATCGCGAGATCGCGCGCGGCCAGATCCGCGGCGATACCACCGGACGCCTCAAGCTGATCTTCCACCGGGAAACCCGCGAAATTCTCGGGGTTCACATCATCGGCGACGGCGCCAGCGAACTGCTGCACATCGGCCAGGCCGTCATGATCCTCAAGGGCACGGTGGAGTATTTCGTCGATACGGTCTTCAACTACCCGACTTTGGCCGAATGCTACAAGGCGGCGGCATTCAACGGACTGAACAAGCTCGCACGGGGTTAGGATGTCCCGAACGTGGAAGCCGTCCCTGCAATTGGCTTGCGGGGCAATCCTTCTTGTTGTAAACGCCGGCACTGCGGCAACCGACGATTTCTTGCTGGAGCGGCAACGCGCGGGGAAAATCGTCGTCGGAATGCCAGAGACGGCCATCTACCAGATCTACTCGCGGGAGATTACGAAAAAGGTTGATCTTCAATTGGAGGGCACACCGACACCCGCGATTCAAGTCTTCCTCACCAAAGACCAGACCACTCCTTCGTTGGTAATCCGGTTGGACGGGCCACGGCCGGGAGTTTACGGCATCGAGGTGCGGGACGTGCGGTTCAAAACACGAGATGGAATCGGCGTGGGCTCATCATTGGGCCAGCTTCGAAAAACGAAAAGGAAGCTATTCATTTCGGATGGCGAAGGGGCCATCTTCATTGCCGCAGAAGATCTCGGAATGTCGTTTTCCCTGCTTCTAGACCGACAAGCTGAAAAGGCCTATTACGCCACCCGCCGTCGATACGCAAGGCGCGACAATCCGTCAATTCCCGATGCAACCAAGATCGAATCCGTATGGGTGTACAGGAGCCTGGAACCATCGATCGTGCATTAGCAATGAAATTCGCATTCGCCTTGGACGTCACTGGCGCCGCGTTCAAGGGAGTGAACAAGCTCGCGCGATGGTAACCACCCGAGTAACAACGCGCGAGCCCGTTCCGCGAAGCTACTTGCTTGCCGAAGTGATCGCTAGAGCGGCTCCTTTCAGCGCCTTGGGAGCCGGATACGTGCTGAGCTCATAGGTCCACCCTTCGGCCGCGATCTTGGCGAGCTCGGTGCGATCGGCGGTGAACGTCAGCGGTGTAACCGGTTTGTCCGCCGTCGCAATGCCGGTGCGCACGAAGACCATGGCCTGCATCTTCGTCGCTTCGTTCTCAAACAGGAGAACAGTAGGCGCGCCTGGAATGGTTGAGATCGAGTAGGCTCCAGCCGGCATGGCCGTACCTCCCGCGGAGAAGCCGAACGGGATGCGCGCGTGCAGCGTCTCAGCCGACGCGGAGTTCAGCGCGCCTAACAGCGACGCCGCCAAAACAGCGGATTTCAAGAGATTCGTTTTCATTGGAGAAATTTCCTTTCGATGCCCGAAGGGCGTTTTTGAATGAGCGTAGATGCGCACGCGGAATACACGTGCGGAAAGGAATCTTCAGCGGGGATGATTCTAAGGGAGAAAAGCCTGGGCGGGGGCTACTTGTGCGAGCAAAACTGCTTTGCTCTGACAATTGCAGTTTACTCGATCTGGGCTAATTGTCAAGAAAAACCAGCATCCGCCCTGGTTGTCTGACGCCCCCGGGGACGCCGGCAACCAGAGCAACGATCAGCAGCGATGCGACGCGCTCAAAGGGCGCTTCGTCGCGAGAACAGGACTACCAAGAGGACGATCAGCAGGATCCCCAGCCCGCCGCTCGGATAGTATCCCCATCCTGAACTGTAGGGCCAGGTCGGCAACACGCCCAAAAGAAGAATAAAGAGTATCACTGCCAGAAGAAGGTTCATGCGGCACTCTCCAGTAGATTTTCGAGACGGCTCACGCGGTCATCCAAGGATCGCAACGAAGCCATAAATCCCCGGCTATCGGCGCCCCCATGGGACAAAGTTCGATACAGGCCTGCTAGCGCTGCTTCTGCCTCATGCAAGTTTCGCAGCTCCGCTAGTACTCTGCGTTCAAAAACGCTCATAGGCTCTCCTCACCTCGCAGGCTAGGAATGCAGGTTTCGTTCCAGTCGTGGTTTCCCTTATTTCATAACGGCTTTCCGCCTTAGTCTGGCCTCGGAAGGCGTGCAAATCCTGCATTGTTCCGCCCTTTCTGATCGATCAGCATCTCCCGTCGCTTGCTTCGCATCTAAAAAACTGTGAGTGAATATTCCCCGGGTTTGGCCCCTGAAGTGCCATCAGTCCTAGCCATGAACGACAGAGGCAGTGTTGTCCTGTTCGGGGATTTTTCGAGCGAGCGCCTGGACCTAGCCGCTATCGGACGCGACTTCGGGTGGTCCGTCGCGCAAACTTCGGACGAATCCGGGCTGCGGGAAATCAGCCGGTCGCGGACCGTTATCGCGGTGCTCACTCACGCCGGATCGCTCGGCATGCATTGGCGGGAAGCTCTTCGTACGATTCGGGCCGCCGCTCCACGGGCGCGCATCATCGTGTGTCACAAGGCGGATCAGGCTCGTTACAAGACCGAAATCATCGACGCAGGCGCTTTCGGAGTTCTCCTGTCACCCTTGGCCCATTCCGAAGTCCGCCAGTCGCTGGGGTTCGTTTGGGCGTCGAAGATTACGCCGTTAAAGCACACGCCCACCAAGACCGCCCGCCGTGCAAGCGCGGCATAGCGCCCAGGTGTGGGTGATAACACCCACACTATCGAGGCAAGGATCTTTTCAAGAAAGCCTTGAGGAAGGTCCCCAGGCTCACGAACTCCCCCGTCAGAAACAACCACCACGTGAACGGGTGCGGCAGGTTCCCCGCGACGACGTTCCGGAAATCCCAGGTGAACGAGAGAATCACCAGCGCGCCTCCCAGGATGAGTCCAATCCATTGGACCGGCCCGATCTTCACCGGACGGCATAAGGCCATCAGTCCGCAGCCGATGATCGTCAACGATACGATGACGGGCGCCAGAACCGGAGCCACCCACGGCACCGGCAGCAGGAAGAGAAGATCCCAGGTCCCCAGCGAGGCGGGCCAGCCGATCCACAGTTTGAGAAACAAGTAAAACGACACATCCCAGACGCCGAAAGCGATCGAGAAGGCCGGCAGCCACAGGCCCCGATCCCCGGTCACCAACATGGCCGCGGCCGCAAGCATCAGGATGGTCGCCGCCTCGCGAATCACTTCCACCGTGAGGAGCCGTCCGGTTTCCGGCGCCTCGGCCACCATCCGGCCGCGATCCAGTAGCGGAAATAAGTCACCGGGAGCGCGGCCCGGCGTGAGGCGCTGGCGCAGCGGTTCATAGAGCGCCCGCAGGTAAATCACGACCGCCGCTTCGACATATCCGAAGGAGATTCCGAACAGGAACAGTCCGACGACAATTCTTCGCAGGCGACCCGTCATGAACCTTGGTTAGTGCCGCCGGACGCACTTCGAGTACAGATCGGGGAAAATACCCTGCGGGTCATAAGTCTGCTTGAGCTGCGCGTAGCGCGATTGATCGTAGATGCTCCAGAACTCCGCTTCATCGTACCAAGCGCTGGAATACAGCCCCTTGGCGCCGCCGAGCTCCATCGTCTTGCGCTCGATCTTGCGATTGAAGTGCCCCTTCTCGCGCGTCGAGGGGATCACGTCCCAGAATCCGAAGTTCACATACAATTGTTCGGGCTCTAACGGGCTGAGATCCCAGGGCCGGATCGAGCGCTGGGTCCGAAACGGGCACATCCACACGGGTGTGATGCCGATCTCCGACAGCAGAAAATCGAAAAACCGGGGCGCTTGGCCGATGGGAATATCTACGTCCTGGATCACCGACTCGGTTCCGCCGCGATCCGGCAGAAACCTGTGCGACATTCTCATGATCCTCTGATAGGTTCGCGAGTTCAGGGTCCATTGAAACAGCCTTCGGACCGCGGGCCGTTGCACAAAGAAGTGCTTCGAACACCAGAACCAGTCGGTATCCCAGCGCCAGATGTAATCTTTCGCCGTGAGCCAATCCTCGGGCTTGCGCTGGATGGACCGGTAGTAGATTTCCATGCCGGTGTAGTCGCTCACGGAGTGCGCCTGATCCACGAACTCACCCTCGGTCAGGTACATTTCGTTTCGCGAAAAGATGGTCCCGTCCAGATAGTCGACAGAACTCTGCGCGCACTTGGCGACCCGGGCAAAGTATGTTTCCGGATCGGCGAACCGGGTGTGCGTCAAGTGGACATAAGGCCTGGCGGGAATCAGCCGCACCGTCAGCCGCAGTGCGTAGCCCAAAGTTCCATAGGAATTCGGAAATCCGAAGAACAGGTCCGGGTTTTCCCGGCAGGAGCACGTCAGCAGACTTCCATCGGCCAGAAGAATCGTCATCTCTTCCACGGTTTCATGCACTAAACCGAATTTAAACGACGACGACTCTATTCCGAGGCCGCTGACCGCTCCTCCGACGGTGATCGTTTTGAGCTGCGGCACTACTGCCGGGAGGAGTCCATACTTGAGCGTTGCTTCGACCAACGCTTCATAGGTGATCATGCCCTCGACGTCGGCCGTCATCCGCTGCGGGTCGATCTCCAGGACATGATCGAAGGCTCGGACATCGATGAAGTGCTTCCCGGCGCCGGCCCGGTGACGGAACAGATTAGAGGTGGACTTACCGAGGCCGATCCGCTGGCCTCGCGCTGCGGCGCTTTCTACCTCGGCCGCGAGGGTTGCGATCCTCCTCTGATGGTCCGTTTCCAGATCCATAAGACCGCAACCCTAACGAACCGGCGTATACGAAGCGATGTCGCCCTTGGAAAGCACGACCTGCCAAAGTTGAAGCCGGCGGGAACGGAAAGAGCCCGCCGAGGCCATCAGATAGTACTTCCACATGCGATAGAAGCGATCGCTGTATGTCGAACGCAAGTCCGGCCAAGCGCGTTCGAAATTCGCCCACCAATGCATCACGGTGCGGTCGTAATCCGGCCCGAAATTATGCCAGTCTTCCGCGACCCACAAGCCTTCCCAGGCCGCGGTCAACTGCGCCATCGAAGGGATCAGGCCGTTCGGGAAGATGTATTTATGGATCCACGGATCGGTGTAGGAATAGGATTCGTTGGAACCGATCGTGTGAAGCAAAAAGAGTCCCTGGTCCTTCAGGCACCCGTGCGCGAGCCGCATAAACTGGCGGTAGTTCTTGTACCCTATGTGCTCGCACAGACCGACGGATACCACGCGATCAAACTGGCTCGCCTCCAGGGCGGCCTCGCGGTAGTCCTTTTGCTCGAATCGCACGGGCAAGCCTTTGCAGAGATCCCGGCCATAAGCCACCTGTTCGCGAGAGATGTTGTAGCTGACCACGTGGCAACCGTATTCTTTCGCTGCGAAGTGCGCCAGCCCGCCGAATCCGCCGCCCAGTTCGAGCAGCGTCATGCCCGGCTGAAGCCGCAGCTTGCGGCAGATCAAGTGCAGTTTGTTCTCCTGAGCCTGATCGAGCGTGACCGAATCCTTCCAGTAAGCGCAGGTATACTGCATGCGGCGATCCAGCATGGCCTGATAAAGCTGATTTCCGAGATCGTAGTGCGCTTGCGCGACTTGTTTCGCGCGCTGCATGGTTTGCAGGTTGAGCAGCTTCGTCCTCAAAACCAGCAAGCCCGTCTTGAGGTCATGAACCTTACTCGCCAGATCGGCCCGCCGGAAGCGATGAAAGAATTCGTCCAGCGCTTCGACATCCCACCATCCGTCCATGTAAGATTCGCCTACGCCGATGCTGCCTTCGCCCAGCGCGCGATTGAAGAACCGCTCATCGTGGATTTGAATATCCCACGGCTCCGGTCCATTCACGCCGATTCCGGCAAATGCCAGAAGCTCGGTGACCTTCCGTGCGGCGGCTGAACGATACCGCACCTGCTGTTTCTCAGAACTTCGAGACTGGGACTCTTGCCAACCCTCAAAAGTACTAGTCTGTCTCATGGTGCTTACCTAACGCCTCCCTCAGTTAGATGGCCTTCCGGGACAATTAGTATATTCCAAATGCGACATTGGGACTTGGGGCGGCGCAAACCTGGGGAAATCCCTAGAGCGGCAACGCAGGAATTCTCAAATCTTAAATGATTCGAGAGTTTCGGGAGCGAAAAGATCCTTCGGCGTAAGCAGCCGTTTCGCCAAGCCCTGTTCGTAGGAATACCGGAGAAAGGTGCTGAGCGTCTTCTCGTTGGGCTGGAAACCGTAGGGCCAGAAATCCTTGCCCATCACCGACTCCGTTTCGGCGACGTGATCCAGAACCCATGGCAGCATGGTCTTGAGCCCAGCCGTCTCGCGCAGGTTCGCATAAGCCTCGCGCTGCGACAACACGAAAGCTTTGTGCAGCGATTGCGCGATCCAGGGATTCTGCCGGTAGACATCGCGCCGGATCACCACCGTGTGCATGATGGGAAAGATTTTGGTTTTTCGATAATATTCGCGCTCCACAGCGCCGTAATTCTCGAAAAGCCTGCGCACTTTTCCGGCGCCATTTCCAAACGTGGAAGGCGCGCGCGCCGTGTACATGGCGTCAAGCTCGCCGCTTTCGATCATTTGCGAAAGCGTCTTGGTATCCGGAATCGGCTGCACCCGGATCGCCGGCGGTAGCGAGAGCGCGATCTTTTCGGTTCGTCCCGGCTCCTCCTCGCCACCGGTGAAGTACGGGGTGCTGGCAACCGGAATGTTGTACTCATCGCTCAGCATTCCGCGGATCCACACAGCCGCCGTCATCTGATACTCGGGAGTGCCAACGCGCTTGCCGCGGAGATCCTGCGGCGTGCGGATCCCTTTACTCGAGTTCACAAAAATGCAGGAGTGCCGGAAGAAGCGCGAGGGAAACACCGGGATCGCAATGAACGGCTGCGGCTCCTCGAACAGCGACAACACATAGGAGGACAGCGACATCTCCGACGCGTCGAATTCGTGATTTCGCAGCATGCGAAAGAACGTTTCTTCGATCGGCAAGGGAAGATAGGTGAGATCGACGCCATCCACGGCGACGCGGCCGTCCATGAGGGCGCGTGTGCGGTCGTAATCCCAGCAGGAAAGGGTCAGCCGCAGCTTGCTTTGCCCCAGGATATGCGGCGGCGCGGCGGCCAGGGCCGCTCCAGTACCTGCCGCTGAGAGAAGCTTTCGGCGGCTTACCTTGTGTCCCACGCTGATAGACTACTTGATCCGCAATAATGAAGCAAACCCTCTATGTCAACCATGAAAGCAGTCAGATTTCACACTTACGGCGCGCCCGGCGTTCTGGTCTACGAAGATGCCCCCAAGCCCGAACCCGCCGCCGGGGAAGTTCTGGTCAAAGTTCATGCCACCTCGGTGAACCCGATCGATTGGAAGATCCGCGCGGGTCATCTGCGAGGCTTCCGCGACTATCCACTCCCGTTCATTCTGGGCTGGGATGTTTCCGGCGTGGTCGAGTCCGTCGGCTCAGGCGTAACTGGATTCAAGCCGGGCGACGAAGTGTACGGTTTTCCGGACGCCTCGCGGAACGGCGCCTACGCCGAGTACATCGCCGTCGAAGAGGGCCGGCTTGCGCTCAAGCCGAAAAGCTTGGATCACGTCCATTCGGCGGCGATGCCCCTCGCCGGGCTGACCGCGTGGCAAGCCTTATTCGATACCGCGGGGCTGACGCCGAGGCAGAAGGTCCTGATCCACGCAGCCGCCGGAGGCGTGGGGCACCTGGCGGTGCAGTTCGCCAAGCTCCACGAAATCTATGTTGCCGGGACCGCGAGCGGCCGCAACCAGGAGTATCTTAAGCAGCTCGGCTGCGATCTGCCCATCAATTATGAGACCACGCATTTCGAGGATGTCGTTCATGACTTTGACGCCGTGATCGAAAGCATGGGCGGCGAGGTGCGCAATCGATCGTGGAAGGTGCTGAAGAAAGGCGGCATCCTGGTGGCGCTGATCGGTCCGCCGCCTTCGGAAGACGACGCGCGGGCGCATGAAGCGCGCGCCACGATTATTTGGGGGCAGGCCAATCGCGAGCAGCTTACGGAAATCGCACGTCTGGCGGATGCCGGTAAGGTCCAGCCGGAAATCGCGGCGGTGTTCCCTCTGCGCGACGCCGCCGAGGCTCACCGGATGAGCGAGACCGAGCACGTGCGCGGCAAGATCGTACTGCAAGTGATCTAGATTATTTCGATGGATGCCTTCCTCCACGCCGCGATCGACGAAGCCAGAAAAGGGCTCGCGAAGGGCGGCATTCCGATTGGGTCCGTCCTGGTGATCGACGGCAAGATTGTGGGGCGCGGCCACAATCAGCGGATTCAACATGGCAGCGCCATACGCCACGCCGAAATGGACTGCCTGGAGAACGCCGGGAGACTCCAGCCTGCCGATTACCGCCGTGCCGTGCTGTACTCAACCCTATCGCCGTGCGACATGTGCAGCGGAGCTGTTTTGCTGTACAAGATTCCAACGGTGATCATAGGCGAAAATCGGACGTTTCGCGGACCGGAGGACTACGTACGTTCGCGCGGGGTAAACGTCCAGGTGCTGGATAACGTTGAGTGTATAGAGCTCATGCAACGGTTCATCCGGGAGCATCCAACCCTTTGGTACGAGGACATCGGAGAGTTGAACGGCAAGTAATTTTCCACGCTATCCTGAAGGTAGATGAGCAGCCCCTACATGGTGCGCGATCGGGTGAAAATCGACGCGCCGATTCCCCCTGGATGTGACGAGATCCTTACCCCCGAGGCGATAGACTTCGTCGTCGATCTTCACCATAAATTCGATTCCCAGCGAAAAGCGCTTCTGAACCGACGCGTCCAACGGCAGGCGGCGATCGACGCCGGCCAGATGCCCGATTTTCTTCCGGAAACGGCGGAGATCCGCAAGAGCAACTATGTGGTCGGGCCCATTCCTGACGACTTGATGGACCGACGCGTCGAGATCACGGGGCCCGTCGACCGGAAGATGGTCATCAACGCTTTGAACTCCGGCGCCAATGTATTCATGGCGGATTTCGAGGACTCGAATTCTCCCACCTGGGAGAACAATGTGACCGGCCAGCTCAACATGCGCGACGCGGTGCGCGGCGACATTGAATACCAGAGTCCGGAAGGCAAGCAGTACAAGTTGAATGCGAAGACCGCGGTCCTCATGGTCCGGCCGCGCGGCTGGCATTTGCTCGAGAAGCACTTCCACGTGGACGATCAGCCGGTTTCCGGCGCGCTGTTCGACTTTGGCCTGTATTTCTTCCACAACGCCAAGGCGCGGATCGCCAGAGGAACGGCGCCGTACTTTTACCTGCCGAAACTCCAGAGCCATCTGGAAGCGCGGCTGTGGAACGACGTATTCGTGCATGCGCAACAAGCGTTGGGCATACCCAACGGGACCATCCGCGCGACCGTTCTGATCGAGACGATTCTCGCCGCGTTCGAGATGGACGAGATCCTGTTCGAGCTGCGCGACCATTCCGCGGGCCTCAACTGCGGCCGCTGGGATTACATCTTCAGTTTCATTAAAACCTTCAAGAATCATCCGAGGTTCATGATGCCGGACCGCGTCACGGTCACCATGGACAAGCACTTCCTGAAGTCGTACGTCGATTTGCTGATCCAGACCTGCCACCGGCGGGAGATCCACGCGATGGGCGGCATGGCGGCGCAGATTCCGATAAAGAACGATGCCGCGGCAAATGCGGCGGCTATGGAGAAAGTCCGCCAGGACAAGCTGCGCGAAGTTAAGGCGGGGCACGATGGCACCTGGGTGGCGCATCCGGGCCTGGTCGCGGTCGCCAGGGAGATCTTCGATCAGCACATGAAGACTCCCCACCAGATTCACATCCAGCGCGAAGAGGTGAAGGTGACCGCCGCCGACCTGCTCGAGGTACCCGAGGGCCAGATCACCGAACAGGGCTTGCGCATGAATGTCGACGTCGGCATCCAGTATCTGGAATCCTGGCTGCGCGGCAACGGCTGCGTGCCGATTTACAACCTGATGGAGGATGCCGCCACGGCGGAGATCTCACGCACGCAGGTGTGGCAGTGGATGCACCACGGCGCGACGCTATCGAACGGCCACAAGATCTCGGCTCCCATGATCCGCGATACCATCAAGACCCAGCTCGCCCAGATCCGCTCGAATATCGGCGATGAGCGCTACGACAAGAGCAAATTTCCCCAGGCGGCCCAGTTGTTCGAGCACATGATGGTGAGCGGCGAGTGCAAGGACTTCCTGACGCTCGAAGCGTACCGGTATCTGTAGGTGAATCCCACAACGGCTCCGGAAACATTGGACGAACTACGCGGAATTCTGGGGCCGCACGGACTCATTTCCTCAAGCGAGGAATTGCGGACCTACGAGTGTGACGGGCTGACCAACTTCCGCGTGGTTCCGAGCGCGGTGGTGCTGCCCGATTCCACGGAACAGGTGCAGGCCGTGGTGCGGGTGTGCCATCGCGAGCGGATTCCGTTTGTCGCGCGCGGCTCCGGCACAGGCTTGAGCGGTGGTGCGCTGCCGGTGGCAGGTGGAATCGTGATCAGCCTGGCGCGGATGAGGCGGATCCTCGAAGTCGACCTGCCGAACGCTCGCGTGGTCGTCGAACCGGGCGTGATTAATCTGGACGTTACGGGCCGCGTCGCTTCCGCGAATTTCTTCTACGCTCCCGATCCGTCGTCTCAGTCGGTGTGCAGCATCGGCGGCAACGTCGCGGAAAATTCCGGCGGCGCGCACTGCCTAAAGTACGGATTTACGACCACTCACGTGCTGGGATTGGAGGTCGTCCTGCCGGACGGATCGCTGGTACACATGGGAGGTAAAACGCTGGATTCTCCCGGCTACGATCTGGCGGGCGTGTTCGTGGGCTCGGAAGGCACTCTGGGGATCGCCACCAAGATCACTTTGCGGATCGTGAAGCGGCCGGAATGCGTGCGGACTTTGCTCGCCGCGTTTCGCAGCCCCACGGAAGCCGGCGCCGCCGTCAGCGGCATCATCGCGGCGGGCATGCTTCCTGCTGCGATTGAGATGATGGACAACCTGGCGATTCAAGCCGCCGAGGCCGCGGTGCACGCGAATTATCCAGATTGCGGCGGACTCCTTCTGGTCGAGCTGGACGGGCCTGTTGCCGAAGTCGACTCGCTGATGGCGCACGTGGATGAAATCTGCCGCCAGCACGGGGCGTCGGAGATCCGCGTGGCGCAGTCGGAGACCGAACGGGCGCTGGTCTGGAAAGGCCGCAAGGCCGCATTCGCCGCCATGGGCCGGATCTCGCCCAACTACATCGTGCAGGACGGAGTGATCCCGCGTACTTCCCTGCCCCAGATTCTCAGCGAGATCGATCAACTGAGCACCGAAACCGGATTGCGCGTGGCGAACGTTTTTCACGCGGGCGACGGAAATCTGCATCCGCTGGTTTTATACGACCGCCGCATCCCGGGTCAGGAAAAGGCGGCCGAGCGGCTATCGGAGCGTATTCTTGAGCTGTGCATCGAAAAGGGCGGGTCGATCACCGGCGAACACGGCGTGGGCGAAGAGAAGAAACACATGATGTCGAAAATGTTCGCCGAGCCGGACCTGGACACGATGCAGCGAGTACGCTGCGCCTTCGATCCCTTGCAGCTTTCGAATCCCACCAAGGTCTTTCCGCGGACGCGCTTGTGCGGCGAGAAACCCGGCGAGTATGTGCCTCATCCTTTAGAGACTGCCGGCGTGGCGGAGCGGTTCTAGGAATGGGTCGAGCGGTTTTGAGCGTCGCAGAACGATTTGGCGCAACTGCGGTCGAGCCCGCCGACGAGAAGTGAAACGGCCGCGATTCTGCGAAGCGCCAATGAATCCGGACAAGCGGTCATCCCGACCGGCGGTGGAACGAAGCTCGACTGGGGCAATCCGCCGCGGAAGGCGGACATACTTCTTTCCATGCGGCGCCTGAATCGGATCGTCGAGCATGCCTGGGCGGATCTTACGGTGACGGTCGAGGCGGGCTGCACCGTCGCCGACTTGCAACGGACGCTCGCTCAGCATGGGCAGCGCCTGGCGGTCGATCCGCTGTGGCCGGAGCGCGCGACCATCGGCGGAATCCTCTCGACCAACGATAGCGGGTCACTCAGATTGGGTTACGGAGCCCTGCGCGATCTGATCATCGGCGTCACGCTGGTGCTGGCGGACGGAACCATCGCGTCAAGCGGCGGGAAAGTCGTGAAGAACGTCGCGGGTTACGACCTTCCCAAGCTCGCGACGGGCGCGCTGGGGACGCTGGGAGTGATCACGCGCGCGGTGTTCCGGCTGCATCCTCTGCCGCGAAACACCCGAACGCTAACGATCGCGGTGGACGATGCTGATGGGATGCAGCGGGTTATTCTTGCGATTCTTGATGCGCAGCTGGCGCCGGCCGCCGTGCAAGCCAGAAACGGGAATGTCGACATCTTGTTGGAGGGCACGTTGGACGGAATCGCAGCACAGGCATCGACGATCCGAAAGTTCGGAATGGTCCGGGAAGGCTCGCCCGACGTGTGGAAGGCGCGAGAAGAGCTGTGGGGCAACATACCGATTGTGAAATTCACTACTCTCCCGTCGCGAATCTCGGCAGCCTCAGCGTTATTTTCGCGTTATGTGATCCAGGCGACGGGAATCGGCTACGCGCAGTTTGACGGCGATCTCGGAACCCTTCGCAAGACTATAGAAGAAGACGGCGGGTCGCTCGTGATTTTGGGAACAACCACGCTCGACGCGTGGGGTTCGCCGGGCGATGCTTTGCCTTTGATGCGAGCGGTGAAGGCGCAGCTCGATCCCAAGGGCACCCTGAATCCCGGACGTTTCGTGGGCGGAATTTGATGACAGAAGCGTTCGATCAACACCATCCGCCCCCGCCGGAACTCATTAATCAATGCGTGCACTGCGGTTTCTGCCTGCCCGCCTGTCCGACCTACGTTCTCTGGGGCAATGAAATGGACTCGCCGCGCGGCCGGATCTATCTGATGAAGATGGCGAGCGACGGAGCCACGGCCATGACCGATCCGTGGGTGCAGCATATCGATACCTGCCTGGGATGCATGTCGTGCATGACGGCGTGTCCCTCGGGCGTCGACTACGCCAAGCTCATCGAGGCGACGCGCGCCCAGATCGAGCGCCGCCATCCGCGCTCCACCGCCGAACGGCTGCAACGGTGGATGATCTTCAACACGTTTCCGCGCATCGGACGCCTGAAGGTGATGCGCGTCTTTCTGCGCGCGTATCAGAAATCCGGCTTGCAGGCATTGATTCGCGGATCGGGATTGCTGAAGCTGCTTCCGAAGCAATTACGCGCCATGGAGGCGCTGATGCCGAAGCTCGGTGCGCGCGGCGAGATCGCAACCGCGACTCCGGCGCAAGGCGAGAAGCGCAGGCGAGTGGGCCTCCTCCTGGGATGCGTCCAGCGCGAGTTTATGCCGGAAATCAACGCGGCGACCGTGCGAGTCCTTGCAGCCGAAGGCTGCGAAGTAATTGCCCCGGCGGATCAACCCTGCTGCGGCGCGCTGATGGTGCATGCCGGCGAGGAAGCGCCCGCGCTCGATCTGGCCCGCCGCGTCATCGACGCGTTCGAGCGGGCCGAGGTCGACGTCATCGTCACCAACGCAGGCGGTTGCGGATCGAACGTGCGCGAGTACGGCTACCAGTTACGCGACGATCCTCAGTATGCCGAGCGCGCAGCGCGGTTCTCGGCCAAGTGTAAAGACGTCTGCGAGTTCCTGGAAGAACTCAGTCCCCGGGCCGCGCGGAAACCGCTGAACCTGCGCGTCGCGTATCACGATTCCTGCCATCTTCAGCATGCTCAGGGCGTACGAACACAGCCGCGCGCGCAGCTTTCCGCGATTCCCGGCGTCGAGATGCTGAACTTACCGGAGGCCACGCTATGCTGCGGATCGGCCGGAATCTACAACCTGGTCCAGCCGGAGACAGCGGACGCGCTGGCCGATCGCAAGGCGCAGCACATCACGGCGGCCAGACCCAACGTCGTCGCCACGGGCAATATCGGCTGCATGCTCCAGATCGCCGCTGCGCTGGAGCGCCAGGGCCAGAAGACGCCGGTGCTGCACACGATCCAGTTGATCGACGCCTCCTTGAGGGGCGATATGCCGCCCGGCATATAGAGGATGCTTTATAGTGGTACGGATGATCGTGATAAGAATGCTGAGAAAGCTTCTCCCCGTCTTGCTGGCGACCGCGACGCTCGCCATGGCGCATACGGTAACCGGCCGCGATGCCGATTTCGTCCGGAACTCGACCGGCACGCACATCGCGCCGTTCCTCTACCTGGGCGCCAAACACATGGTGACCGGCTACGATCACCTGCTCTTCCTGGTCGGCGTGATTTTCTTCCTTTACAAGCTGAAGGACGTGGCCGTGTACGTGACGTGTTTCGCCGTCGGCCACAGCATCACATTGCTGGGGGGCGTGCTGGGAGGCATCCACGTCAACTCCTACATCGTGGACGCGCTGATCGGACTTTCGGTGGTCTACAAGGCGTTCGACAATCTGGATGGATTTCGAACCTTATTCGGCTTCCAGATCAACACCAAGGCAGCCGTGCTGGGCTTCGGCCTGATCCACGGATTCGGCCTGGCGACCAAGCTTCAGGAGTTCAATCTCTCGCGCGAGGGTCTGGTCGCCAACATGATCTCATTCAACGTAGGCGTTGAGGTCGGTCAGCTTCTCGCGCTGACTGTGATTCTTTTCGTCATGACGCAGTGGCGCCGCACAGCCGATTTCGGCAAGCACGCTGTCCTGGCGAACGTGCTGCTGATGACCGCGGGCTTCCTGTTGATCGGATATCAACTGTCCGGCTACGCATTCGGGAGCGCCGCATGACCCCGGCTTCGGTGCACATGCCGTCCGCGAGCGGGTTGCTTCTGCGCGTCGGGATCGCGGCCTTGGTGGGCGCCGTTCTCACGGTATGCGTGATTATGCCCGCCGAGTACCGGAAAGATCCCACGGGCTTCGGCAAGCTGACCGGCTTGATCGCGCTGGCGACGCCGACGGTGGCGAAACCTGCGCCTGCTGCGACGGTCGCGGCCTTAACCGGCGACACCACGCCCACGCTGACCACAAATGCGTGGTTCTTTCCCAATGAGTACCGGACCGACACCGTCAAGATCCCGCTCGGTCCGGATGGCGAGATCGAATACAAGGTCGCGATGAAAGCCGGCGAGGCGATGGTCTATAGCTGGGCCGTGGATCACGACACCGTGTATTACGATTTCCACGGGGAGCCGTCGAACGATCCTAAACATGCAACCCGTTATCGCGAGGAACAGGAAAATACGAAGGGCAACGGAGCGCTCGTCGCGCCGTTCGAAGGAATCCACGGCTGGTTCTGGCTCAATCTGAGCGCGAAGCCCATCGTGATCACGCTGAAGATGAGCGGATTCTACCAGCTCCACAAGATGGAGAAATAGCCGCGGCAGTTCTCAGCGCGTAAAGCTGTCGAAGACGCCCGATCCGCCGCGCAGATCGCGGGCATAGGACAGAATCACCTGGAATCCGCCCGGCAGCCCCAGGCGTAACTGCGCACCCGCGTCCACCAGCACCTTGCCCCGCTCCCTGGGCGCGACCTGATCCCACACACGCCCGATATCCAGCACCGGACCGATGTCGAACGTCACCAGCGACGGGTGCCAGATCGTTTTGTAGAAATCCACATTGGCCAGAGCGTACCGGCGCCCGATGGGAGCGCTGCCACGCTTGCCGTCTATGGTGCTGCTGTGCCCGCGCAAGGGAAGATCGTAATCGCGATCGTAGGTAAGCATGAATAATTCATCGAGCGGAGCGTTCCCCATCACCGCACCGGCGCTGAGCCGGACGAGAACCTGATAGTCCGTGCCGCGCGGTTTGGGAAACCATTGGCCCCGCACGGACCAGTCGGTGCGGGCAAACAATCCTCCCGAGGTGCGATCGAACAAGCGGCCGGTCTCCCACGCTCCGCGGAAATCGGCGCTTAGTCTGTAGTCGGGGACATTCAGGAACCGGTAGCGGAACGAAATGGAATGCGTGATCGACGGCCCGGAGACAAACTGGGGTGCGCCTGGGAACGACCGGTCGGCCAGCGTCGCGCTGGTTTCCCAGGAGAACCGGTCGAAGGGAATGAAGCGCATGGCCGCGCCGGCCGCGATCCGGCGCACGCGAAAATCACTCGGCTGTCCGATGTTCCAGGTCTCGCTGCGCGCGTCCGTGAACAGTGAATAGCGCATTTTCGGATTGCCGTTGAGGGGTTTAGAGAAGGTGAGACCCGCTCGCCGCATTTGCGCGTCGAAGCGGTACAGAGCCGCGAGCGTTACGCCGGCGTCGCCCAGATGTTCGCGAATTTCCAGGATCTGAAACGGGACGCCGGCCAGAACCTGGGCCGCATTGATCCAGCCGGGCAATTCGCGCCAGCGAAACGTCGCGTCGAAGAATCCGTCATCACGCGCCCGCAGGTCCAGACTCAGGCCCTCGAAGGTATCGAGTCCCGTCATCCAGTCCATGGTGGATCGGTACCGGCTCACGGTCAGAACGTCGCCGGGAGCGAATGCCAGCGCACGATCCAGCAGTTCGGGGCGTATCTTCGAATGCGGCGAAATCTCGATGTTTTGAATGCGCGGCTTGCCGATGCGATTCCAATGCTCCAGCGCGGCCTCGGCGTTTCCGTCGAGAAAATAGAGCGTCGCCAGAAAGTCGTTGGCGTAGGAGTCGGCCGGATCGAGGTCCAGAGCCTTGCGCAGATAGTTCCGCGCCAGGTTCCGATCCCCCAAGCGGTACTCGACTCCGGCCAATTCCAGAGGAAAGCGTTTGTCGTTAGGAGATTCGGCGATCCCGGCCAGCAGTTCCTCTCGCGCCTCGCGCCAGGATCCCTTGCCCGCCAGCTCCATTCCCCGCTCGTAGTGATCGGCAAACGCCAACTGCGCTGCGAGCAGAAAGATCAGGATCACGACTTAGGAACGGGAACCGCCAGCAGTGTCCACTGCCCTGTGGCCAGCCAGCGTTTCTCGAAGTCCTCGCGGGAATAGAGGCGCAGCTTCCGGTCGGCGGGATCGTTGAGGGAAATCGTCGCGTCACCGACGCCGGCCACCACGGCGTAGTGGAATGAATCCGCTCCCGTCTTCAGCGCGACGATCAGCGGACGCCCTTGTCCGACGTGGTGGCGCAAATCGGCCCATTCGCCCGAGAATGTGAAAGCCGTGAATCCGTGAGCCTTCAGGTACCGCGGCATCGCTTCGGCAGGAATCCCTTTCCGCTCCGGAGCGTTGAGTTCGCGGAAGATTTCCGGCGTATCGGCCGGCGCAGCGGTCATCCCGTGGCCGCGCCAGTAATCCATCACCATGGCTAAAGACGCGGCTCCGCAACCCTGAGGTTCCTGGGCGATGAAGGGAACATCCAGCCAGACGCCATCGGCCGCGGCCAACGTCGCGACACGCGCCGCCAGGACGAATAGAAATCGAAGTGCGATACGGCGTTTCATCGCGCGGCGACAATGACCAGGATCAGCACCGCCGTCCCCAGGGCGATCACGATGTACGTCAGCTCCTGGTTGGTGAGGGAGCCTGCCGCGAAGTCGGAGTTCGCCTTCTCCGCGCGTGCTGCCAGGCGAGCCAGCTCCCGATCGTCCAGCAGCGCGATCGCATTGCGGATCTGGCTGCCGTTCAAGCGCGCGCTTTGGAGCGCGTTTTCCGCTGAATTTCCGGTGAAGAATCGTTCCAGGCGGGAAACGTTTTCCTGGCGCTGCTGGCCGGCCGCCACCACAGCCGAATGCAGTTCGGTTAGCGGAACTACATGCGTATCCTGCGCGCAAACGGTCGCCGCGGGAAGCGCCGCAGCCATCAGGATCGCCGCCGCGCGATGAAGTAGGTTTCGAGTGCTCATCATCATCTGGTTAGAGATCATCCGCTCGAAAGATACTCCAGGAAGCCTTTTTGTTGCAAAGTTTTTGCCGAATGTGAACTTTCACCTTCCTCAGCCGCTCGATTTCGGCTAAGATCAAGAGAAGTTGCCGTTGGGTGGCACGGTGATCTGACATCGACAAGAATGGAGAATTCATGGACGGTACACTAATCGGCGAGACGATGAAGATCAAAGGTGAGGTCACCAGCCGCGAGACCTTGCAGCTGAATGGCGAGCTGGAAGGCCAGGTGGAACTGGATGGCCGCCTGACAGTCGGCCCCAAAGGAAAAGCGTCCGCCAATATCAAGGCCAAGGAAGTGGACGTCGCCGGATCCGTGCAGGGTAATATCGACGCTTCCGAGCGCATCGTGCTTCGCAAGGGCGCGAACCTGGTGGGCGACGTCAGGACCGCGGGCATCGTCATTGAAGACGGCGCCTATTTCAAGGGCGGCGTCGACATCGCCAAGCCTGGCGCCAAGTAGAACAGCACTAATTTCATGGGCACCTCCGATGCTACTATCGGAGCATTGTGTCTACCCTCGGAACCTTTTCGCTGACGACGGATCAGCAGGCGGCGCTCACTCGCACGCTCGCGGATTGGAGCGCGGGCGGCAAAGTCGCGCGTCTGTGGTCGAAAGACGCCTCGTTGTGGACCGGCGCTGACGAGAGCAAATGGCTCGGCTGGCTGGATATCGTCGAGGCCCAGCTTAACGACGCCGGCAAGTTCGCCCAGTTCGCCAAGGATGTAAGAGAGCGCGGATTCACGCACATCCTGCTGCTGGGGATGGGCGGGTCCAGCCTCTGCCCCGAGGTGCATGCGCTCTCCTTCGGCAAACGCCCAGGTTTCCCTGAGCTGCACGTGCTCGATTCCACCGATCCGGCGCAGCTTCTGGATGTCGAGAGCCGAGTCGACCTGGCAAAGACACTTTTCGTCGTCTCCAGCAAATCCGGTTCGACGCTCGAACCGAACATTTTCAAGCAGTACTTTTTCGAACGCGCAGGCCGCGATGGAAGCCGCTTCATCGCCATCACCGATCCGGGATCGAAGATGCAACAGGTCGCCGAGCATGACGGATTCTGGCGCATCTTCTTCGGCCGGCCCAGCATCGGCGGCCGCTACTCGGCGCTCTCCGATTTCGGAATGATTCCCGCGGCGGGCATGGGAGTGGACGTCCCGATGTTTGCCGGGACTCGCCCAGGGCATGGTGCAGGCGTGCTCGCCGGCGTCGCCTGTCGACCAGAATCCGGGCGTGGTGCTGGGCGCACTGTTGGGTTCGCTCGCCCTCAGCGGTCGCGATAAGGTCACCATGATTGCGTCCCCGGGCATCTACGATCTGGGCGCCTGGCTCGAGCAGTTGATCGCAGAGTCCACCGGCAAGATCGGGAAGGGCCTCATTCCCGTGGATCGTGAGCCGCTGGGCGCGCCATCGGTGTACGGATCGGACCGCGTCTTCATATACGAACGGCTGGAAAACGCGCCCGATCCGGAACAGGATCGCGCCGTGGCCGCGCTCGAAGCGGCCGGGCATCCCGTGGCGCGTCTCTCCGTGCCGGACGTTTACCATCTGGGCGCCGAATTCTTCCGCTGGGAAATTGCGACGGCCGTAGCCGGCTCGATCATCGCCGTCAATCCTTTCGATCAGCCGGACGTGGAGGCGGCCAAGATCGCGGCCAAGAAACTCACGTCAGCCTTCGAAGAATCCGGCTCGCTGCCGCCCGAGAAGGACGTGGTGCGGATCGGCGACGCGGATCTGGAAGCGCGCTTGCGAGCGCTGCTCAACGTGATCCACGCCGGCGACTACTTCGGCATTCTGGCCTACATCCAGATGAATGGCGCGCACCAGGAAGTGTTGCAGGCCGCCCGGCGCAAGATTCGCGATTCCAAGAAAGTCGCCACGGTGCTGGGATTCGGGCCGCGCTTCCTGCATTCGACCGGTCAGGCGTATAAAGGCGGACCGAACACGGGCGTCTTCCTGCAGATCACTTGCGACGATGCCAGGGATGTTCCGGTGCCGGGTCAGAAATATACATTCGGAGTGGTGAAGGCGGCGCAGGCTCGGGGCGATCTTGAAGTGCTTCGCGAGCGCGGCCGCCGCACGCTGCACATTCATCTCGGGCCGGACGTAGGCGCGGGTCTCGCTCAACTGGCCTCGGCAGTGGAGCGCGCGTTACAATAGAGGTCTCGTTGGCAGTCTTGTAGACTGTCCCTTTCCATCGGGCCGGTAGCTCAGTTGGTAGAGCATCGCACTTTTAATGCGGTGGTCGCGGGTTCGAGCCCCGCCCGGCTCACCATTCTTCTCAAGCAGTTGGCCAGCTATCTTCGAGGTCGCTGACACGGTCTGTCTGACACCGGTGTCGTACCCCAAAGCTCATTGAACCGGTTTCCTTCTGTTGACGGTTTGAGCCGGTTCTTTCGCCTTAAGGTGGACTTCGAGCTTCCCGGCCATCTCCCGCAGTCCGTCGCTCGCTAACGATGTGGTAGCGGTCGAAAACAGCGCGGGTCCGGTGCCCGGTGATCTCCATTGCTTCCTTCTCCGACAGACCGGCCTCGATCATGTTCGTAAGTGCGGTTCTGCGCAGATCATGAAACAGTGTCCTCTATTTTACGCCCGCAGCTTCGCAGGCGGTCGCCCATGCCTTCTCCCAGTCCTGGACTGGCCTTCCGTCGCGTTGAATCAGAAGCGGGCAAACCGGTCGCGGTGTGTTCAGCGTCCGGTATTCCTCGGCGATCGCCGAGAGCGCCAGGTCGATCTCGGCGGCATGTCGCCGGTATTGGCAAGTAACGCGAGGCACCATACGCACCTTTACGGACCACGGGAACTACTTCCATCCTTTGGGTCTTTGTTGCTTTTTATATTCGCCCGCTGATTTCCCGCTCAAGAGGAGATCTCGGAAGGCAACATCCGGCGGCGAGCCGTCCTTGATAATCATTGGACCTCGCAGCCAGCGTTTCCATACGCTGTAACGTTGACCAGCCGCCCAACACACGTCAAGGATCATGACGTTCTCCGGGAACAATGCGAGGTAGCGATCCCTGAGCGCGGATCGTTCATCGATCCACCACTCTTTACTGCCCTGATGCGCCGATTGTTTCGAGTTCGCTTCTTCAACTCCTGAATTGGTGGTCACGTCGACGTCGAGCACAAGGTTATTTACCGGTGGCGCGAGCCACGTCTTGGGTATTCTTCGGATCACCAAGAGAGACTGTACGAAGGGCGTCGCCCGATGGCAGCGTCGACGCATCCCAGCCGCCGCCGAGGGCCTTCACGAGATCGACGGCCGCATTCATGCGCCGCTGCAGGATGGCGACGGCGGTCTGCTGGTCGTTAAGAGCGATGGTCTGGGTGGTGATGACGTTCAGATACGAATCGGTTCCCGCCTTGTAGCGATCGAGTTCGAGACTCAGCGACTGCTGGGCGGCGGTCACGGCTTCCTGCTGCTGCACCGCCTCTTCGGCGAGGTAATGCAGGTTCGCCAGGTCGTCTTCGACTTCCTGAAACGCGGAGAGCACGGTCTGCCGGTAAGCGGCGACGGTCGCGTCGTAGGCGGCCTCGCGCATCTCGCCAGCTGCGCGCCCGCGGCGGCCGAAATCGAACAGCGTTTGAGAGACGCGACGGCCCGCCGACCAGCTGCGGCTCGCCTAGGTGAACAGGCTCGCCAGACTGGTGGCGACGAGGCCGGCGTTGGCCGACAGCGTCAGCGTCGGATAGAACGCGGTTTCGGCGATGCCGACGTTGGCGTTGGCGGCCGCCACCTGCCGCTCGCTCGCCGCGATGTCGGGACGCCGCTCGAGCAGCTCCGAGGGCACGCGCGACTGGAATGGGCGGCGGCGGGCCGGCGATCTTGCTGGCGCCGATGTCGAGCGCCGCCGGCGGCCTGGCCGGTCAGCGTGGCGATCGCGTGCTCGAACTGGGCGCGCGCGACGCGCAGATCCGTGCTCTGGGCCTGCGCGCCCGCCAGCTGCGTTTGCGCCAGCGTGATGTCGCTTCTGCGACGCCACGCCGCCGTTGAAGCGGTCGGTCGTGAGCTGCAGGTTCTTCTGATAGGCGTCGATCGTGTCGTGCAGCAGCGCCTGCTGCATGTCGTCGCGGCGAGCGAAAAGTAGTCGGTCGCCAGCAGCGCCTGCTGGCTGAGCCGGACGTTCTCGAGATCGGCCGCGCTCGCCTGCGCGTTGCTCACCGCGTTCTCGACCGACAGACGGACCCGGCCCCAGAGATCCGGCTCCCAGGTCGCGTCGGCGGGCAGGGAAAAGGTCTGGATGGTGCCGCCGAGCCTCGCCCGGCATTCTGTCCGACGTCGTCTGCGTGATCGCCGGCGTCGATGCCGATGGTCGGATAGTAGTTGGCGCGGTTGCCGGCCACGAGCGCCCGCGCCTGCGCGGAACTGCGCTTCTGCCTGCTTGACGTTCTGGTTGTTGATGTTGACCAGCTCTTCCAGCGCGTTCAGTTGCGGATCGCCGAAGATCTCCCACCACTTGCCCTTGGGCAGGTCGTCGCTCGGCGTCGCCATCTTCCACTGATCGTTGCCCGCCATTTCCTTCAGGGCAGCCGGCGCCTGGCGCCGCGGGCCGCTGGTACTTCGGGCCGATCGTGCACGCCGAGCAGAACAGAGCCGCAAGAACCGCCGATCGTCCAGCGCCTCGCGTCATCAATCGCCGCTCTCCGCAGCCCGCCGGGCACCAGAAAGCCGGGACGGTGCTGGTAATCGGCTTGCGGCAGGTCGAAGTACTTGCGCAGCCGGTCGAGATAGAGATAAATCACCGGCGTCGTGAACAGGGTCAGCATCTGGCTGACCACCAGGCCGCCGACGATGGCGATGCCGAGCGGCTTGCCGCAGCTCCGCGCCCGCGCCCCAGCCGAGCGCCATCGGCATCGCCGCCGAGCAGCGCGCACATGGTCGTCATCATGATCGGCCGGAAGCGCAGCAGGCACGCCTGGTAGATGGCGTCGCGCGGGTTCATCCCTTCGTTCCGTTCGGCCGCCAGCGCGAAATCGATCATCATGATCGCGTTCTTCTTCACGATGCCGATCAGCAGGATGATGCCGATCATGCCGATGATGTCGAGGTTGCTCTTGAACAGGACCATCGCCATCAGCGCGCCGACGCCGGCCGACGGCAGCGTCGAGATGATGGTCAGCGGGTGGATCAGGCTTTCGTACAGCATGCCGAGCACGATGTAGACGGCGAGCAGCGCCGTGCCGATCAGGATCGGCTGGTTGTCGAGCGCATCCTGATAGGCCTGCGCGGTGCCGGCGAACTTGCCGGTGATGGTCGGCGGGCAGGCCCATCTCCACTTCCGCGCTGTTGATCGCGGCCACGGCGTCGCTCAGCGGGACGTTTTCCGCGAGATTGAACGAAAGCGTCGTCGCCGGAAACTGGCCCTGGTGCGGCAGCGGGATCGGCGTGATTCCCTGCGTGAAGTGCGTGAAGGTCGACAAGCGGCACGTCGGTGCCTTTCGGCGTCTGCACGTAGATCGTGTTCAGGAAGTCGGGGCTCTCCCACCATTGCTGCTGCAGCGCGAGGACCACGTGATACTGATTGATCGACTTGTACATCACCGAGACCTGGCGCTGGCCGAAGGCGTCGTAGAGCGCCGCGTCCACGGCCTGCGCCGTCAGGCCGAGGCGCGACGCGGTATCGCGATCGATGATCACGTTCGACGACAAGCCCGGAATTCTGCTGATCGGAGCTGACGTCCGCGATTTCCGGAAGCGTCGAGAGCCGATCGAGCACCTTCGGCCCCCAGAGCGCGAGCGACGCGAAGTCGGGCGCCTGCAGCGTGTACTGATATTGCGCGTTGCCCTGGCGTCCGCCGATGCGCACGTCCTGCGAGTTCTGCAGGAACATCGTCGCGCCCGGCATGCCGGAGGTCTTGCGGCGCAGGCGCGCGATCACCTGATCCGAGGTCGCCTTGCGGACGCCCGACGGCTTGAGCTGCACGTTGATGTTCGCCGAGTTGCCGCCGAAGCCGCCGCCGCTCGTGCCCGCCACCATGGTGACGGTTTCGACATCCGGATCGGTGCGGACCTGCTCCTCGAACCACTTCGCTTTCTCCACCAGCGCCTGATAGGAGATGTGCTGCTCGCCCACGACGTTGCCGTGCAGACGGCCGGTATCCTGCTGCGGGAAGAATCCCTTCGGGACCTTGACGTAGAGGTACACGTTGACGCCCAGCGTCAGCACCACGGTCAGCAGGATCGACGCGGGATGGTCCAGCACGACGTCGAGCGCCGCGCCATAGGTGGAGATGACCCACCGATAGAATTTTTCGCTCTGGTTGTAGAGATAGCCGTGGCCGCTTGTGCTTCCTTGAGCAGCCACGCGCACATCATCGGCGTCACGGTGAGCGAGACCACCATCGAGATGGCGATGGCCACCGAAAGAATCACCGCGAATTCGCGGAACAGGCGGCCGACGATGCCGCTCATCATCAGGATCGGAATGAAGACGGCGATGAGCGAGATGCTCATCGACAGCACCGTGAAGCCGATTTCTTCGCGCGCCCTTGAGCGCCGCCTGCATCGGCTTCATGCCGTTTTCGATGTGGCGCGTGATGTTTTCGATCACGACGATGGCATCGTCGACCACGAAGCCGGTGGCGATGGTCAGCGCCATCAGCGACAGGTTGTCGAGGGTGTAGCCCGATCAGATACATCGCGCCGAACGTGGCGATGATGCGAGACCGGCACCGAGATGCTCGGAATGAACGTCGACCAGCCGCTGCGCAGGAAGATGAACACGACCAGAATCACCAGCCCGATGGAGATGACCATGTTGCGCTGCGCATCGTGCATCGAATCGCGGGTGGTGATGGTGCGGTCGCTGGCGATCTTGAAGCGGACGGTCGGCGGCAGCTGCGCCTCGAACTGCGGCATCAGCGCTTTGATCCGCGCGACGGTCTCGACGATGTTGGCGTTCGGCTGGCGGTTGATCTGGATCTGCACCATCGGGTTGCCGTTGACGATGCCGAGGTTCCGGACGTCTTCGTTCGCGTCGATCACGCGGCCGAGATCCGACAGGCGGACGGGCGCGCCGTTCCGGTAGACGACGACCAGATCCTTGTAGTCCTTCGCCTGGAACAGCTGGTCGCTGGTATAGAGCGGAAGTCTGGACGTCGTCGTTCGCGAGCGACGCCCTTCGGCCGGTTCGCGTTGGCGCGCTGCAGGAACGTGCCGATCTGATCGAGGCCGACGTTGTAGTTGGAGAGCGGCTGCGGATTGACTTCGACGCGAACCGCGGGCAGCGAGCTGCCGCCCACCTGCACCTGGCCGACGCCCTCCACCTGCGACAGCTTCTGCGCGAAGACCGAAGAGGCGATGTCGTACAGCTGCGGCCGCGGCACGACGTCCGACTCGAGCGTCATCAGCAGAATCGGCTGGTCGGCCGGATTGATTTTCCGGTAGCTCGGCAGCGACGGCAGATTGGCGGGCAGAAACCCGGCCGAGGAGTTGATGGCCGCCTGCACTTCGCGCGCGGCGGCGTTGATGTCGCGGCTCAGATCGAACTGCAGCGTGACCTGCGCGGATCCGACCGAGCTGTTGCGACGTCATTTCCGTCACGCCGGCGATGCGCGTGAACTGCTTCTCGAGCGGCGTGGCGACCGACGCCGCCATCACCTCCGGGACTCGCGCCCGGCAGACCGGCCTGACGGTGATGGTCGGGAAGTCGACTTCCGGCAGCGCGGAGACCGGCAAGCAGCGTATAGGCGATCCCGCCGGCCAGCGTCATCGCCACCAGCAGCAGCGTGGTGGCGACCGGTCTCTGAATGAATGGCGTGGAAATGCTCATATGCTTCAGCCTTAGGTCATTCCGGCGACGCGAAGCAGCTGCTCGCGTTCGTCGGAGCCGCGCGGAGGCGGCCGAACCACGGCCGCGATCCGTCCGAAGAACAGATAGATGACCGGCGTCGTGAACAGCGTCAGCACCTGGCTGACCAGCAGTCCGCCGATGATGCAGATGCCGAGCGGCTTTCGCAGTTCCGAACCGATGCCGCTGCCGAAGGCCAGCGGCACGGCGCCGAGCAGCGCGGCCATGGTGGTCATCATGATCGGGCGGAAGCGCAGCAGGCACGCCTGATAGATCGCTTCCTCCGGCGACTTGCCTTCGTTGCGCTCGGCTTCGAGCGCGAAGTCGATCATCATGATGGCGTTCTTCTTCACGATGCCGATCAGCAGGATGATGCCGATCAGCGCGATGACATCCAGATCCTTCTTGAACAGCACCAGCGCCAGGATCGCGCCGACGCCGGCCGACGGCAGCGTGGACAGAATCGTGATCGGGATGGATGAAGCTCTCGTACAGCAGCCGAGCACGATGTAGACCGTGACGATGGCGGCCAGGATCAGGATCGATTCGTTGGCCAGCGACGATTCGAACGCGTGCGCCGTGCCCTGGAAGCTGGGTTCGATGCTGGCCGGCATGCCGAGCTCCTGGGTGGCCTGCCTGATATGCTCGACCGCCGCGCCGAGCGATGCGCCCGGGCGCCAGATTGAACGACAGGGTGACCACCGGGAAACTGGCTCTGGTGGTTGATCGTGATCGGGCGACGGAATCAGCTGCGGCTGTGACGAACGCTCTGAGCGGCGCCGGCGGGATCGCCGCGGCGCCGGTCAGCGCGGTGTTGGTGCCGGCCAGCGCGATGGTCGAGGCCAGGTTCGCCGACGCCGATCCGGTCGGCACGTACATGTCCGTCAGGGCGCCTGCGTCCTGCTGATAGCTGCGGCGCCACTTCGAGAATCACGTGGAACTGGTTGGTCTGCGTATAGATCGTCGACACCTGCCGCTGGCCGAAGGCATCGTAGAGCGCGTCGTCGACGTTCTGCGGCGTGATGCCGAGCCGGCCCGCGGTGTCGCGATCGATGTTGACCAGCAGTCCGAGGCCGTTGTTCTGCTGATCGCTGGCGACGTCGCGCAGTTCCGGAATCTGCTTCATCCGGTCGAGCAGGCGCGGAACCCAGCGATCCAGCAGCGCCTTGTCGGGCGCATCGAGCGCGTACTGATATTGCGTCCGGCTGATCCGGTCTTCCACCGTCAGATCCTGCACCGGCTGCAGGAAGAGCTCGATGCCGGCCACCTGCTGCAGCTTCGGCTGCAGCCGCCGGATCACATCGACCGCGGAGACGCCGGCGCGCTGCTCGAGCGGCTTCAGCGTGATCTGGATGCGGCCGCTGTTCATGGTCGTGTTCACGCCGTCGGCGCCGATGAACGAGGTGAGATTCTCCACCGCCGGATCCTGGCGGATCACCTCGACCAGCCGCTGCTGCAGCTCGGACATGGCCGGAAACGAGACCGTTTCGGGCGCCTGCGAAATGCCGAGGATCGCGCCGGTATCCTGCACCGGGAAGAAGCCCTTGGGGACGATGATGTAGAGATAAATGGTGAGGCCGAGCGTGCCGACCGCGACCAGCAGCGTCAGCGGCTGGTGGCGCAGCACCACCCGGACCATCCTGCCGTACCGTTCGATGGTCTTGACGAAGCACCATTCCGACCAGCGGTACAACTTGCCCTGCTCGGACTCCGGCATGATGTTTCAGAATGCGGGCCGCCATCATCGGCGTCAGCGTCAGCGAGACGAACGCCGAGAAGATGATCGTGACCGCGAGCGTCACGGCGAATTCGCGGAACAGGCGGCCGACGATGTCCGCCATGAACAGCAGCGGAATCAGCACGGCGATCAGCGAGACGGTCAGCGAAACGATGGTGAATCCGATCTCCGCCGATCCCTTGAGCGCGGCTTCCATCGGCGAATCGCCCATCTCGAGATAGCGCGAGATGTTTTCGATCATCACGATCGCGTCGTCCACGACGAAGCCGGTGGAGATCGTGAGCGCCATCAGCGAGAGGTTGTCCAGGCTGTACCCGAGCAGGTACATGACGGCGAACGTGCCGACCAGCGAAAGCGGCACGGCAATGCCGGGGATGATCGTGGCCGAGGCGCTGCGCAGGAACAGGAAGATGACCAGCACGACCAGCACGGTGGTGAGCAGCAGTTCGAATTCGACGTCCTTCGACCGATGCGCGGATGGTCGTCGTGCGGTCGCTGATGACCTGGACGTTGATCCCTTGCGGCAGCGACGCCTCGATCTGCGGAAGCAGCGCCTGCACCGTATCGACGACGCTGATGATGTTGGTGCCCGGGCTGCCGCTGGATATTCAGAACGATGGCCCGGTCGGCGTTCACCCACGCGGCGAGCTTGGTGTTTTCGGCGCCGTCGATGACGGTGGCGACATCGGAAATGCGGACGGGCGCGCCGTTGCGGTAGGCGATGATGATCGGCCCGTACTGCGCGCCGGCCTGGAGCTGATCGTTGTCGTTGATCGTCCACGCCTGATCCGGTCCGTCGAAATTGCCTTTGGCCTGGTTCACGTTGGCGCTGGCCAGCGCCGTTCGCAGCGTCTCCAGACTCAGGCCGTAGGACGCGAGCGCCGTGGGATTCGCCTGCACGCGGACGGCCGGGCGCTGGCCGCCGCTGATGCTCACCAGCCCCACGCCCTTGAGCTGGGAAATTCGCTGCGCCATGCGCGTTTCCGCCAGCTCCTCGACCTTCGGCAGCGGCACCGTCGACGACGTAATGGCCAGCGTCAGAATCGGCGCGTCGGCGGGATTCGTCTTGCTGTAAACCGGCGGGACCGGAAGATTCTTGGGCAGAAAGGTCGTGGCTGCATTGATGGCGGCCTGCACTTCCTGCTCGGCGATGTCGATGCTGAGATCGAGCGAAAACTGCAGCGTGATCAGCGAACTGCCGAACGAACTGATCGACGTCATCTGCGTCAGTCCCGGCACCTGCCCGAACTGCTTCTCGAGCGGCGCGGTGATCGAAGACGTCACGACCTCCGGGCTGGCGCCCGGGATAGAACGTCTGAATCTGCATGGTCGGGTAGTCAACCTGCGGCAGCGCCGAGACCGGCAGCTGCCGGAACGCCACGACGCCGACCAGCACCACGCCGGCCATCATCAGCGACGTGGCGACCGGCCTCAGGATGAAGATTCGGGACGGACTCACTGCGTGGCGCCTCCGCTGCCCTGTTTGCGCTTGCCGTCGCCTTTGCTGCGGCCGCCGTTGCCTCCGCGTCCGCCGCCGCCATCGTCGGTCGCCGGGCGGGTTGTCCAGCTCTCCGGCCTTCCGCACTCGGACCTTGGCGCCTTCGATCAGCCGGTCGGTGCCGTCGACGACCACGCGGTCGCCATCCGTGATGCCGCTCGAGAATGTCGGATGAGCGTGTCGGTCGTGATGCCCACCTGCACCGTTTTCAGATGCACCTTGGAATCGTCGTCCACCACATAGACGAAGGTGCCCTGCTGGCCATTCTGGACGGCGACGTTCGGCACGACGAGCTGATTGGTCAGCGTGTCCACCAGCAGGCGGATGTTGACGAATTGCTGCGGGAACAGCGCATTGTCCGTGTTGTCGAAAACCGCCTTCAGCTTCGACGTGCCGGTGGTGTTGTCGATCTGGTTGTCGAGCGTCATCAGCATCCCGGACGCCAGCTTTTTGGAATTGTCGCGGTTATACGCATCGACCGGCAGATGCGCGCCCGCTCGCAGCTTCTGCGTGACCTGCGGCAGGCTGTCTTCGGGGATCGTGAACAGCACGGAGATCGGCTGCAGCTGCGTGATCACGACCATGCCGTTGGCGTCGGTGGCGTGGACGATGTTGCCGGGATCGACCAGGCGCAGGCCGACGACGCCCGTGATCGGCGCCGTGACCTTGGCGTAGGTCAATTGCAGCTTGGCGTTGTCGATGTTGGCCGTGTCCTGCTTGATCGTGCGCTTCGTACTGCGTGACCAGCGCGTTCTGCGTATCCAATTGCTGCTTCGGAATCGCGTCGGTGGCGATCAGCGCCTTTGTAGCGCTCGAGATCGACCTTGGCGTTGTTCAGCAGCGCCTGGTCGCGCGCCAGCGTGCCTTCGGCCAAATCGAGTTGAACCTGATACGGCCGCGGATCGATCTCGGCCAGGACCTGGCCCTGCCTTGACCAGATCGCCTTCGTTGAAATCGACCTTCATCAACTGGCCGTCGACCCGCGACTTGACCGTCACGGTGTAGAAACGCGGTCACGTTGCCGAGCCCGTTAAGATAGACCGGAATGCTGGAGCGCGCGACGTTCGTGACGACGACCGGCACCGGGCCGAGGTGCGCTGCGGCCGCCGCCGCGTCCCCCGCCGCCGTCGCCTTTCTCCGAGCTGCGATCGGGTGGCCGGCGCGCCAGACCGCGTAGCCCGCGACACTCGCGATGATCAGCAGGAAAACCAGCCAGATCAGCCCGCGTTTCTTGGCTTTATTGGTTGCGGGTTGGGTTGGTACTTGCGGTTCGCGGAGATTCCCTGCTGTTGGAGACTCTGGCGGTGGCGTCTCGATCGTCATTTCAACGCTCAATTATCTCAAGGCTGCGCTTTTTTCCTAACGGCTGTCCGTCATATCTGTTTGTAGGCCATTTGGTCATTTGGTAGGCCGTTTGGCTTAGACGCAGGGCGCGCAGATCGCGGGAAACGGGATAAGTACCGCGCGCTACCGTGAAGCTGAGAGGGCTTTTTTATGGCTAATGGGCCTGGACGCGAACCGCATCCCGGCATCGAGGATCCGCGGTGAAGACGTCCCGCGAATACGTTTGCGTAAGCTTCACCGGCTTTCCTTCCGGCCGCGCGACCCAGATATGTTGGTCATCATAAGCGATCGGCAACGTCGGACCTTGCGGCGTCCACGCCTTCCATCCGCCACGGACCTTGGTCAGGTAATTCTTCGATTCGTCTTGCCAGTTGATGACCGGAGTTCGTTGATAGCCGATGAGAACTTTATTGTCTGCCTCCAGGCAGTAATAGTAGTAGCTCGGTCCGAACAAGCAGTTCGCGCACGCTACTTCGGCGTGATCCAGTAATTGCGCTTGAACCTGAGGCCGGTCGGCTGCAAATGCGGCTTGTGCGGCCAGAAAGCCGGTCACGACAAGGGGCATGCAGATGAGAGAGCGAACACAAGAGTATAACTTCACGGTTCGATCTTACCCTGCCGCCCGCTTTGCGGCAAACGCCGGCAGCATCAAGACAGCCCCAAGTGTCCGCGGATAGGGACTATTCAGCAGACTTGTGCGCCGCGAGGTGCAAATGGTCGGCGCTAGCCGGCTTCACTCAGCGATAGACTGGCGGAGTCGGTTCGGCCCAACGCTGTGCAACCAGGTCCACGCTTGCCTTAGGTCGTTGAATGAGCGAGCAACGAACCCCTGCGGGGCCTTCGACTGTATGTTCTGAACCGATAATCTCCCGAAATACCAAGCGGGAGTAACGCTGGCCGCGATCTTCAAGCCAGCCGCCATCGCCCTCGGCATCCAATCTTCGACGATCCACTTTGCATCGTCGGAGTGGAGTCGAATCACGAACCGCATTCGTTCGTCCATAACAGAGCGTTCCTTCCATGGCATGCCACCTCTTCGCCTCCCTTAGAAGATCCAAAAGTGTAACCCATGTATCCGGTACGTTCTGTTACCGATGTCTCAGGCCGCTCATATTCGGTATTACAATCACTTACACCTCCACCATACTTCCCTGCAGGTTACGTGCAGTAATTTTTTAGCGGAGGCTTCAGAGCTCCAACGTGCGCCTGGCTGCTTCGGGCGACTACTTGCGCCTGCACGGCAAGTTTTTCAATTTCCATCGTGGCTTCAGTACTAAAGGAGATTCTCAATGCAAGCTAATTCATTTGGCAAGATCAGCGTCCCGACGCCGGGTACCCCGGTTCAAGTCACTACCGACACCAAGATCCGCGCAAATCGCATCCGGTTCCAGAACGTCATTGGCGAGACCGGCCACACGTTCTTAGGCGTCAGCGGATTGACCAGGGCAACCTTGGTTGGAGTGATAAAGGATTTCTGGCCGACCGGCGCTGGCGGAGGAGTCGCTGACTCATTCGACATTGTTAGCGCCGATGGAAGTAACGATCTGGTTCCGTCACAGTATTTTGTCGATGCGAACAACGCCGCGGAAGGTCTGATCGTCAGCTACTGGACACGGTAATTGGCGGCAATCTACAAGGAGCTTGGGCCGCTCAGGCTCAACTCGGCATGGGCCTGGCGGCCGAGGCGCGCCACCAATGGCGGCACGGCCTCGATGTCGCCGGTTGAGGTCCGGAAGTTCACGATGCAGAACCGCAACGCCGACTTCCCCTCGATCACAGCATTGGAGCAGAACGCCTCCCCGCTATTCTCAAAGTACGTCAGCAGGAGTTGATTCAGGCGATTCAAGTACGTCTCGGTCTGCTCAGAACCAACACTGGCACGCAGTTCTGATGGAACATAGCGCAGTGTCGTGATGCTTAGGTTGTGCGTGAACGCCTCCAGTTCGGGGTGCTGTTCCGCGAGTTCCCAGAGGTGCCGGGCCAATGCGACGTCTTCCCGAATCATCTGGCGATAGGCCGCCGCACCCGCTTGCTGAAGGGCAAGCCAGATTTTGAGTGCGCGAAAGCCGCGCGAATTCTGAGGCCCGAGATCGTAGTAATTCGTGGCCTCGACGTCAAAGCTGTAGTAGGGCGGGTGGTAGGAAAACGCATTGCGCAAAGCGGCAGGATCGCGGACTAGCGCGCAACCGGCTTCGAGCGGAGCGTACAGCCATTTGTGGGGATCGACAGCCACCGAGTCCGCCGCGGTCAATCCCATGAGATCGGCAGGCGCTTCCTTGCTCCCGGCGGCGAAGGCCCCGTATGCGCCATCCACATGGAACCACAATTTGCGCTCCTGGCAGAAGGCCGCCAGATCCGGGAGGGGATCGACGGCTCCTGTACTGACGGTTCCGGCGGTGCCGACTACAAGAAATGGCCGATGACCCTCTTCAAGATCCCGCCGATACTGAACTTCTAAAGCAGCAAGATCCATGCGCTGCTGTTGGTCTACGCCGATCCAGCGAATCGATTCTGTGCCGAGTCCAGTGAGGTCGGCGGCTTTCTGTATCCAGGTATGTGTTTCCGTGGAAGCGTAAGCCAACAGGGGCGGCCCGCCGGCGACACCTTGTTTTCGGACATCCCATCCGGCTTTTGCGGCACGGGCGGCCAGGAAACACGTGAGATTGGCCATGTTGCCTCCGCTCAGAAGCAAGCCGCCACAATCGGCCGGATAGCCGATGAATTGTGCGAGCCATCGAATTGTCTGGGCTTCGATTTCGGTGGCCATGGGAGACAACTTCCAAGCGCCGACGTTGGCATTTACGGCAGCCGCCAACAATTCCGCGAGCATACCGATGGGAGCGGCGGAAGACGTGATGTAGCCGTAAAAGCCTGGATGTCCGTTGAACAGAGAGTGCTCAAAAAGCAGGCCGGCGGTGTTCTTAAGCAGTACATCGGCCTCCTCGCCCTGTTCGGGCAGCGTCCGTGCCGCGTCTAAGGCTGCGCGGACTTTATCCGCGGACTCCGACGGCGTGACTGCACGTCCGCGCAAAGAGCCCAGGAAGCCGGCGATTCGGTCGACGAGGTCGTGGCCGAGCGAACGAAATTGCTCCTCCGTCATCTCGAGGGGAGCCGCGCGAGAGTTGAGATGATCGATGCCGGGAGAAGAAGACATACTCATTTACCGAAACCCTTCACATTTACCGTAACCCTTCAAACAGATCGTTCTCCAGCTTGCGGCCGCCGTTGACAGCGCTATGAACGCGGTAGAACTCCTGGGAGCCCCAAAGCGCCCGCTGTTGTGTCTTCCGAAAGCTGCTCCAGCCGTTCGTACATGGACATTTGTGTCTGGTGGCAGCATACCGCTTTCCAAACGGTCGGCCAGTAGGAGGACGTGTCGACCACGGTAGTTACAGACCAGTCAGGCCACGGATTCGCCTGGCGCGCAACTCCATCGACCATCGACGTCAGCTTGCGAAAGGCGGCCTGGTAGGTTTCCCATTTGTCATTTCGCCACGCCAGATTGTAGACCTTGGCAACGCGATGCGCAGAAGACGAGTCGCCTGAGGAACCGTCCCCGGCATCGTAATCTGCATCGCTGGCACACACGATAGCGGCCATCGTGAACTGTGAGATTGCGATGTGATCAGGGTGGCCGTAAGCGCCATCCGGGCCAAACGTGATCACCACGTTGGGCCGAACACGCCGGATGTGCCGGGCAATTGCCGCAATGCCAGTCGCGGCATCGATCTGGTCGACAGCTCCATCGGGGTAGCCCAGGATGAACACTTCACGAATGCCCAGCACAGCGGCGGCGGCTCGAAGTTCCGCTTCACGCACCCGGCCGACTTCAGCCGGTTCGGCCTTTCTGTCGGGAGAAAAAAAACGGCCCCGTTCGCCACGCGTCGCTGTGACCAGGTAAGTCTCGACTTCTTCAGCGGAATACTTAGCCAGCGTCCCGCCAAAGCCGAGCGATTCGTCGTCCGGATGGGCCAAGACGGCCATCAGCTTGAGTTTGTGAGTCATCGGAACCCAACGCTCCAGGCGCCCTCTCTACCGGCCCAAGGCTGCCCGGATACGCGCCAGGTGATGCCAGCTATGCCGTAGTGCGTGGTCTTCGATGATGAACTGCGCGGTGACAGGCGCGCCGAAACTCAAACCGACGGGCGCCGCCCCATCCAGCTCTTCATCCCTGAACGTGCGCACCGCCGCGGCCGCCTCCGCGCTGTTCCGGCGCAGGAGTTCGAGAGCCGCAGCCTTCGTGACCCCCGCCTGCTCCTGAGCGTGCTTGGCATTGATCTCGGCGACAAGCTCCCATGTAACCTCCGGTGCAGCCTTGCCGCTGGCGACGGCCCGCGCGAGATCGACCTCGATAGGGTACATGCTGGCAACATGGTGCACGATGACGCCGACCGTGCGGCGGTCCTTGGCGGAAATCGGCGTACGCCACTCGGTGTCGGAAAGTCCTTCCGCGAACGCGGCCAGAGCCGCGGCGCCTTCCTCGATGCGATTCGCCAGTAATTCAGCCCGGCGTCCCATGGAACCTCCGATTTTGTGATTAGCCGCGCTTTGTGGCCCGGCCACCAGTGTCTCTTTTTGAAGCGAACTCATACGATAACTCTCCTTGCATTCCATGATGCGCGAGAGAAGGCAGGAGGACTTGACCGATCGTCCTTCATTCTTTGCACAAATGAACAGGAGGGATACGCTTTTGAAATTCCTAGAGGACCCTGCTAGGCCGGCAGCGACCTATGATCGCTGCGGTATCGGCCCGGAGGTTGCCCGAACTCCCGCTTGAATGCGCGATTGAAGGCAGCTTCCGATTCGTATCCGACGTCGGCGGCAATCTCCGCCACGCCCCGTGCGGTCCTCTCGAGCGATCGAGCGGCCAGTTGCAGCCTCCAGCGGGTCAAGTAGCTCATCGGTGGCTCGGAAAGATAGCGTGTGAAACGCTGCACCAGTGCGGAGCGTGAGATGCCCACCTCGTTCGCGAGCTCGGCGATTGTCCACGGATGGGCAATGCGGCTATGCAGCAAGCCGAGACTTTTCCCCACGATGGGATCGCGCACCCCCGTGAGCCATCCCGTCTGTTGTTCGGGCAGGCTAGCCACATAGCGCCGTAAGGTGTCCACGAACAAGGCTTCGGAAAGCTTGGCGAGCATCGCTTCGCTGCCGATTCGCCCCGAAGCGGCTTCTTCGACCAGGTGCAGAATGGAATTCTCCAACCAGACTCCGGAGGTGTCCGTCCGAATGTTGACCTTAAAGACGGGTGGCAGTCCGCTTAGGATCGGGCGGCTGAGGTGGGGATCGCAACTCATGTACCCGCACACGAACCGCGAAACGTCGCCACCGCCGCCGGCGCGCAAGGGGGACAAGTCGCGCGCCTTGATCTTTTCGCTGATCCCATAGTTCGGGAACGGCCGTTTCCCAAAACTGCTGCTCATGCGGTGAGGGTCCCCATGCGGGAAAACGACGAGATCGCCCGGGCTCAGCTCGGTCCGCTGTCCGTCGCTTAACTCGATCACAGCAACGCCTTCGATGAGCAAGTGATAGAGCACCAGATGCTCTGCCTTAATGCCGGCGGTGACCGCCATCGCGTTCGCCGCGGATGTCAAAACTCCCCACGGAGCTGAGAATTCAGCGCTGAAGAACAAAGCGCCGCTCAGCTTCACCCCGCTCAGGATCTCGGAGAATGCATCCATTCAATCCTCTGGACTGTGTGCAAAGTTCCCTGGCCGCCTGGCAAAGCGATCCGCTTCCGCAAGCCGTTCGAGCAAGACTCGGCGACGCTCGGGCATGGTTGTTCGAGCAGGGGCACTGCACAATTGTACCCGTGAAGAGGACTTCTTAGTTTGCTGACGAAGTCCACCAAAAGGAGCAAACCGACATGAATCGCATTTTCGCCTTTCTGTACGGCGCGGCGAGCTACGCTGCCTGTCTCGCCACATTTCTGTACCTGGCCGGGTTTATCGGCAACTTCGGTGTTCCGAAGTCCATGGACTCGCCAGCGGATGGTCCCTGGCAAACCGCCCTCACGATGGATCTGGGGCTGCTGATCCTTTTCGCCCTGCAGCACAGCGTCATGGCGCGTCCGGCATTCAAACGCGTCCTGACACGGGTGGTGCCTGAAGCCATCGAGCGAAGCACCTACGTGCTGGCGAGCAGCGTCGCGATGCTGTTGCTGTTCTGGCAATGGCGGCCGCTGGGCGGAACGGTGTGGGATGTTCAAAGCGAACCGGGCAGGGTGCTGCTCTACGGCGGGTATGCGTTCGGCTGGGCGCTGCTGCTGTTCGCCACGTTCGTCATCAACCACTTCGACCTGTTCGGACTTCGGCAGGTCTGGCGGCACCTGTTTGGCAAGCCGCAAACCGACTTGAAGTTCGGCACGCCGTGGCTCTATCGCGTGGTCCGGCATCCCCTGTATATCGGTTGGCTATGCATCTTCTGGAGCGCTCCGGCGATGACCGTAACTCATCTGTTCTTCGCCGTGGCGACGACGGTGTACATCTTCGTCGCGATTCAATTTGAAGAGCGTGACCTGATCGCCAAGCATCCGGAGTATGCCGCGTATCGCCAGCAGGTTCCCATGATCGTGCCCGGACTGCCCCGCCGCTTAGCGATCCCTCCATCGGCCCGAACCGCGGCGGCCGCCAAGTAGGGCACCCATCGTCAAAGAAGGAGAACACATTATGATACGCATACAGGGAATCCCGGTCGTCGCCGAAAGGCTGCAAGAGGCGCATCGCCAGACACGTCAGCCCGCGACGAAGTTCAGAGCCGCATAGATAAAGGAGCTTTTCATGAATCCGAACATTGTTAATCCAAACCAAGCGTTGTGGGAAAAAGGAGACTTCACGGAAATTGCCGCTTTCATGCGTCAGTCTGGTGAGGCGGTCATTCAGGCGATTGGGATCGCACCGCCGCTGCGGGCCCTGGACCTGGGCTGTGGAGACGGCACCACGGCGATTCCGATGGCTCGTTTGGGGGCTGACGTGGTTGGAATCGACATCGCCAGGAATCTGGTGGAGGCCGGGAACCGGCGCGCCGCGAAGGCGGGTCTCACTCGACTGAAGTTTCAAGAAGGAGACGCGTGCAATTTGGAGGGCGTCGCCGACCGTTCGTTTGATCTGGTCGTTTCCATATTTGGCGCCATGTTCGCCCCCAAGCCGTTGGATGTCGCCAAGGAGATGGTGCGCGTCACGAAGCCCGGTGGCCGCATTGTCATGGGCAACTGGATTCCAAACGATCCGACGTTCGTATCGCAGTTATTGAAAATCAGCTCCGCGTTTACGCCTCCACCGCCGGAAGGCTTTGTCAGCCCCATGACGTGGGGTGTGGAGAGCAACATCGTGGAGCGCTTTTGCCATGCGGGGGTGACTAAGGAGAACATCTCCATGGCTCGGGACACGTATTACTTTGCCTCGCCTGATAAGACCCCTGCGCAGTTCATCGATCTATTTGAGAAATTCTATGGGCCGACCATGAACGCTGTGGAAGCGGCCCAGAAGAACGGCCAGGCCGGGGAACTGCACAAACAGCTTCTGGAACTGGCGAACGCACAGAACAAGAGTAAGAACGCCGGTACGTTTATACCCGCCACGTTTATGCGGATCGCTGTTTCGGTCTAGCGGTTATGCCGGGCGAGGATATTTCTTCCACGTCCTGGGTCGGATTTCAGCAAGGAAAGAAACTATGAAAATCTGTTTGTTTTTGTTCGTGAGCGGCCTGGTGTTCGCCGCCGATTGGGACGCCGTGCAGCGGATTCCGCCAGCGCAGAGGATTGAGGTAACCGAGCGGCAGAGGGGCGTCCGGTTGCGGGCGACTCTGGTGTCGACCAGTCCGGACACCGTCGTGGTGCGCGAAGCCTCCGGCGAGCTCTCTATCCCGAGGGCGGATATTCGCGAACTACGGGTGTTCGATCCCGGAAGGAGAGTCCACCGCGGGCTTCTCTGGACGCTGGTTGGAGCGGGCGCGGGAGCTGGCGCCAGCTTGGCGGCATGTGCCGCTTGCGCGAATGAAGGTCACGATCCGTCTAAATACGTTCCAGCGGGTATAGGGGTTGGGGCGGCAATCGGGGCGATAGGCTTCTGGTCGTCGCCGTATCGAATCGTGTACAAGAGCCGTTAGGGCTCTGACATCAAGAGAAATTCCGCGCTGTAAGGCTGGAGAGTCGGCGGTATCTGATGGTCTAGAATAGCAGCCGGAGGCTTCGGGCACTTTGGGTCGGCGGGCGCTGCAGTTGCTGATATCTCTCGCAGGGGTGGCACTTCTGACCTACGCAGGCTACGGCCTGTTCCCTGTCAACGCCACGACCCAAGGGTTCGCGTACCTCCTGCTCGTGCTGATCATCGCAAGTATCTGGGGATTCTTTGAAGCCTCACTCACCTCGATCGCCGCCACGCTCACCTTCAACTTCTTCTTTCTTCCGCCGGTCGGAAGGTTCACCATCGCCGATCCGCAAAATTGGGTTGCGCTGTTCAGCTTTCTGACCACGGCGCTCATCGCCAGCCGCCTGTCCGCGGAGGTCAAACGCCGAGCGTCGGACGCGATCGCACGCCAACAGGACCTGGAGAGGCTGTACACCTTCAGCCGGGCGATCCTGCTGATAGACCCCACCGAGCCGTTCCCGAAACAACTGGTGCGCAAGCTCGCCGAAATCTTCGAGCTGAGCGCCGCCGTTCTCTTCGAGCGCCGCGCGGAGGAGTTTTATCATGCCGGCCCTTTGGATTTCGAGGGCCTTGACGACCAGCTTCGGGATGCGGCTTTGCAGGGTACTTCCTTTGCAGACGCCCAGCATCATCGCGTGATTACGGCCGTGCGCCTGGGCTCAGAGCCGATCGCGGGCCTCGCCCTACAGCTTTCAAACGGGGGCGCTCCGATGCCGGATGCCGTGCTCCAGGGAATCGCCAATCTCGTCGCTATCGGGCTGGAACGGGCGCACGCTCAAGATCTCTCGTCGCAGATCGAGGCTGCGCGGCGAAGTGAAAGGCTTCGAACTACGCTACTGGACGCAATGGCGCACGAGTTCAAGACCCCGCTGACATCGATCATGGCGGCGACCACTTCTCTCCTGGCCAATCCGGATCAGCCGGCCAACAGCAAGGCGGAACTGGTCAAGATCGCCGATGAGGAAGCCAGGCACCTTAATGAGCTCATTGAGGACGCCGTCGAAATGGGACGACTGGACACGGCGGATATTCAGCTTCACACGGAACCCTCGAACGTCGGCGAGCTCGTCCGCGAGGTGGTCGCCTCGATGCACAATCTGATCGATGGCCGCCCCCTGAGTGTGGTGTGCGACGAACACCCGCCGGCGGCGCCCGTTGATCGAAGGTTAGTGAAGCTGGCGATCAAACAGCTTGTCGATAACGCTCTGAAGTATTCTCCTCCCGACACGCCCGTAACGGTTCGCGTTCACAACGGCAGTGGCGTCACGGTAACGGTGACCGACTATGGTAAGGGCATACCTTCCCAGGAGCAGAGCCGAATTTTCGAACGCTTGTACAGGAGTCCTTCCGTGCAGAATCAGATACCCGGCTCGGGTTTGGGCTTGAGCATCGCCCAGAACATCGTGAAGGCGCATCATGGAGAACTGGCGGTGGCCAGCAAGCCCGGCGAGACTACCTTCCGGCTGACGTTTCCGGCGGATCAAAAGGGAGGACAGCATTGAGCGCGGGCCGCATTCTGGTCATTGACGACGAACCTCAGATCCGGCGCATTATGCGGACCACGCTGACCGGCGCTGGATACGAGGTGGACGATGCCAAAACAGGCGAGGAGGGACTGGCGAAACTCCGGGAGTTCCGCCCCGACCTGGTGCTGCTGGATATCAACATGCCCGGCATGGGCGGCCTGGCAGCATGCAGGGAAATTCGTGCGGATCCAAACGTCGCCATCATCATGCTGACCGTTCACAATACCGAGGCAGACAAGGTCGAGGCTCTGGACGCGGGCGCCGATGACTTTGTGACGAAACCATTCAGCACTCCCGAGCTTCTCGCACGTATACGCGCCGCACTGCGCCGACTTCCCGTAACGCAATCGTCGCCCGGCAGGCTCCGGGTTGGCTCACTCACCATCGACTTCGATGGAAGAACGGTCACACAGGGAGCGAGAACATCCCACCTGACCCCGAAGGAACTGGATCTGCTTAGATACCTGACGCAGCATACCAATGAAGCCGTACCGCATCGGGAACTGCTCCAAGCCGTGTGGGGACCCGATTATGGCGACCAGGTGGACTATCTGCGCGTGTTTATCAAAACCTTGCGGAAGAAGATCGAACCGAATCCGGAACAGCCACAGTTCATCACGACCGAGCCGTGGGTGGGATACCGTTTTAACGGAATCGCCGAATAGTCCAATCTTTATAACTTCTTCATGGCTTTTCCATGACTTTTTTACGCCTCAGGGAATATTCTCAGGACGTGGGAGGGCAGAATCACATGTCACTCGCGATTGAGAAACTCCTGGCGCCGCGCACTGGACATCCCACGCGGCCCATCGGGGAAGAGGCGGATCAGAAGCTAAACATCGCCGTCGTCTTCACGTCCGTGGAATCGACACTTGCGGCTTTGAAGGAGGCAGGCAATCTGGCGAATAGCCTGGGCGCAAAAATCACGCTCGTAGTGCCGCAAGTGGTGCCTTATCCGCTTCCGCTTGAAACCCCGCCGGTTCTGGTGGAGTTTAACGAACACCGCTTTCGGGTGCTCGCAAGCGAAAGCCCGGTGGAGACGAGCGTGCAAGTCTATTTGTGCCGGGACCGGCTGGAGATGCTGTTGCGCACGCTGAGCCCGAACTCGCTGGTGGTCATCGGCGGGCGCAAGAAGTGGTGGCCCACGAACGAAAAACTAACGGCGCGCCGCTTGCGGAAGGCCGGCCACAAAGTGCTTTTTATCGAAACGGAGTAACTTCACATGCTCGATTTATTCTATGTAGCGGTCGGCTGCGCATTTCTGCTGGTCTGTTGGGTCTTCACGAAGGCTTGCGACAAGTTGTAAGAGCGGGAGAGGAATATGGACTACATCATTGCTGGAATCGCGTCGCTGGGGTTGTTCGTTTACCTGATCTACGCGCTGCTTCGTCCGGAGAAGTTCTAGTTCGAAAGGGAGTTTATGACTAGCATCGGAATTCTACAAATCGCGATCTTTTTCGGACTGATCCTCGTCTGTACCAAACCGCTAGGCGCCTTCATGGCGAACGTGTTCGAGGGACAACGCACCTTCCTGCATCCGGTTCTCCGATGGCTCGAAGTACTTACCTACAAGCTGATCGGCGTGAAGGAGGAAGTGGAGCAGCGTTGGACGCAGTATACCGCCGCACTGCTGAGTTTCAGCCTCTTCGGCTTCCTGCTGACCTACCTATTGCAACGCGCACAAGGATTCCTGCCCTTCAATCCGCAGCACTTCAATGGAAGCAATGTTCCTCCGGACCTGGCGTTCAATACCGCGACCAGCTTCGTGACAAACACCAATTGGCAGGCGTACGGAGGCGAATCGACTATAAGCTATTTCGTCCAGATGGCGGCTCTCACAGTGCAGAACTTTGCTTCGGCGGCAGCGGGCATCGCCATTGCGGTCGCCCTCATCCGCGGGTTCGCCCGGCAGGAAAAGAAGACCATCGGGAACTTCTGGGTGGACGTCACTCGCGCTACCGTGTACGTGCTTTTGCCCCTCTCGATCGTTGCCGGCCTGCTGTACGTCTCGCAGGGCGTGGTGCAAAACTTCAAGCCCTACACGGAGGTAACCACAGTCGAAGGCGCGAAGCAGATCATCGCCCAAGGACCGGTCGCCTCGCAGGAAGCCATCAAGCAATTGGGGACCAATGGGGGAGGCTTCTTCAATGCCAACTCCGCGCATCCGTTCGAGAACCCGACACCGCTCAGCAACCTGCTGGCGATGTTCCTGATCTTCGTAATTCCTGGCGCGCTGACGTACACCTTCGGCAAGATGGTCGGAGACACGCGGCAGGGGTGGGCCATCTTCGCGGCCTTCTCGGCCATGTTCCTGATCGGCGTATTCGTCTGCTACCACTTCGAGCAGGCCGGCAATCCCATCATCGGGAACCTGGGGGTCCAGACCGCCGCGACCTCCGGCCAGTCCGGGGGCAACATGGAAGGCAAGGAAACCCGCTTCGGGATCGCCAATTCCGCGCTGTTCGCCACGGTCACGACGGACGCCAGTTGCGGCGCCGTCAACGCGATGCATGACAGCTTCACACCCATAGGCGGCCTGGTCCCGATGTTCAACATCATGACCGGCGAAGTCATCTTCGGGGGCGTGGGAGCCGGCCTTTACGGGATTTTGCTCTACTGCATTCTGGCGGTGTTCATCGCCGGGCTGATGGTGGGCCGGACGCCGGAGTATATCGGCAAGAAGATCGAGCAGAAGGAAGTCAAGATGGCGATGCTGGCAGTGATCGCCACGGCCTTCAGCATTCTGGTCTTCAGCGCTCTCAGTTCGGTGCTTACCTTCCCGGCGCACGGCTACTGGAATCCTCAAGGCGCCGCGACCGCCAACATGAACAACAGCGGTCCGCACGGCTTGAGCGAGATTCTGTACGCGTATGTCAGCGGCACCGGCAACAACGGCAGCGCCTTCGCGGGCATCACCGTGAACACGCCCTGGTACGACCTCACGATCGGGCTGGCGATGTGGATCGGCCGGTTCCTGTTCCTGATTCCCTTGCTGGCAGCGGCTGGAAGTCTGGCGGCGAAAAAGAAGATCCCATCCACGGCAGGAACATTCCCGACACATGGACCTTTGTTTGTGGGATTGCTGGTCGGAACCGTGATCATTGTCGGCGCGCTTACCTTCTTCCCGGCGCTTTCGCTGGGTCCGATCGTCGAACACTACATGATGAACGCTGGCAAACTGTTCTAGGTGAATCAACCATGCCTACTGTAACTACCGAATCGAAAGAGACCTCGCAGACTCCGCAAGACGACCCGACGTCGCTGCTGCCTAAGAAGCTGGTGCGATCGCGCCCGCTGTTTGACCCGGAGATCGTCAAGCGGGCAACGCTGGCATCCTTCGCCAAGCTGAACCCGGTCACCTTGCTGAAGAACCCGGTGATGTTCGTCGTCGAAGCGGGCGCTGCGATGACAACCATCTTCTTGATCCGCGATCTGTTCACCGGCGGGACACTGCTGGAGGGAGCATCAGCTTCCAAGTCCAGATTTCCTTGTGGCTCTGGTTCACGGTCCTGTTTGCGAACTTCGCCGAGGCCATGGCGGAGGCCCGCGGCAAGGCCCAGGCCGATGCCCTGCGCAAAACCAAGACGGACGTCACGGCGAAACGCTTGTCATCCAGCGGAAAACTGGAAGAAGTGTCCGGCGCGCTGCTGCGAATCGGCGACGTCGTGATTTGTGACGCCCGGGACATCATTCCCGGAGATGGAGAGGTAATCGAGGGCGTGGCAACCGTGGACGAATCGGTGATCACCGGAGAGAGCGCGCCGGTCATCCGCGAATCGGGCGGCGACCGCAGCGCGGTTACGGGCGGCACCCGTGTGCTGTCCGATCAGATCAAGATCAAGATCACGTCCAACCCTGGCGAGACGTTTCTCGACCGCATGATCGCCCTGGTAGAGGGCGCGCAGCGCCAGAAGACGCCGAATGAGATCGCGCTGAACATCCTGATCTCGGGCCTGACGCTGATTTTTCTGCTGGCGGTGATCACGCTGCAACCCTATTCGGTGTTTAGTGTCGCGCAGGCAGGCTCGGGTTCGATTCCAACCGTCGCGGTCCTGGTCTCGTTGCTGGTCTGCCTGATCCCGACGACCATCGGCGGCCTGCTTTCCGCTATCGGCATCGCAGGCATGGACCGCGTCATGCAGCACAACGTGCTGGCTATGAGCGGCAAGGCGGTGGAAGCTGCCGGCGATGTGAACTCGTTGCTGCTCGACAAGACCGGTACGATTACTTTGGGGAATCGCCAGGCAGTGGAATTTCTGGCGACCAACGGAGTCCAAGCCGAGGAACTGGCCGATGCCGCGCAACTATCGAGCCTGGCTGACGAGACGCCCGAGGGCCGGTCGGTTGTGATTCTGGCGAAAGAGAAGTATGGTCTTCGCGGCCGGCACATTCCGGAGCACGAAGCGACATTCATCCCGTTCTCCGCCTATACGCGGATGAGCGGGGTCGACTTCGAGGGGCGCCAGCTTCGCAAAGGCGCAACCGACGCCATCATCAAGTTCGTCATCGAGCGCGGCGGCAATGTGCCCGGGGACTTCAAGGATATGAGCGACCGTATTTCGCGCAACGGCGGAACGCCGCTGGCGGTGTGCGATGGCCAGCGCCTGCTGGGCGTGATCCACCTGAAAGACATCGTCAAGGGTGGAATGAAGGAGCGCATCGCGCAGCTTCGCCAGATGGGCATTCGCAGCATTATGATCACTGGCGATAACCCGCTGACCGCGGCTGCCATCGCGGCGGAAGCCGGCGTGGACGATTTTCTGGCCCAGGCCACGCCCAAGGACAAGCTGGAGTACATCAAGAAAGAACAGGCGGCCGGCCGGCTCGTGGCAATGACCGGCGACGGCACGAATGACGCGCCCGCGCTGGCGCAAGCCGACGTCGGGCTGGCCATGAACACCGGTACGACTGCCGCGAAAGAAGCCGGCAACATGGTGGACCTCGACAGCAATCCGACCAAGCTCATTGAAGTGGTCGCCATCGGCAAGCAGCTGCTGATCACCCGCGGCGCGCTGACGACGTTCTCTATCGCGAACGACGTAGCGAAGTATTTCGCCATCATTCCGGCGATGTTCATGACCATGTATCCGGTGCTGGGCACGCTGAACATCATGAGGCTGCACACGCCGCAGAGTGCGGTGCTCGCAGCGGTCATCTTTAACGCTTTGATCATCATCGCGCTGGTGCCTCTGGCCCTGCGCGGCGTGAAATACCGTCCGGTCGACGCGGCCAGCCTGCTGCGGCGCAACCTGCTGATCTACGGCGTCGGGGGAATCATCGCGCCTTTCCCGGGGATCTGGCTCATCGATCAATTGCTGGTGGCGTTGCGTTTGGCATAAGGAAGGAACAATTCCATGTGGGAACAAATCTTACCAGGACTTCGAATCAAGATTTTCATGACGGTCGTGCTGGGGGTCGGCTATCCGCTCCTGATGACCGGCATCTCTCAGGTCATCTTTCCGAAGCAGGCGAACGGGAGTCTGATCACGTCCAAAGACAGCGCCGGCGACAAGGTGATCGGATCGGAGCTCATCGGCCAGAGCTTCAGCAAGCCCGAGTATTTTCATCCGCGGCCTTCATCGGCCGGTGGCGGATACGATGCAACCGCCAGCAGCGGCTCGAACCTGGGGCCGACCAGCGCCAAACTCATCCACGGCACCACCAAAATGGATGACAAGAAGAACGAAGTAGTCGATTTCGATGGCATCAACGTTCGGATTGTGCACTATGCGCTCGAAAACGACATTGCTTATGAATCATCGGTGCCGCTCGACCGATTCAAAGACGCCAAGGGCGACCTGGACGATGTGAAGCTGATCAAGGCTTTCAACGACGACAAGGCGCCGTTGGTGTTCACCCCGAAGGCGCCGATTCCCGCCGATGCGGTGACAGCATCCGCCAGCGGCCTCGATCCGCATATCAGTCCAGATTCGGCGAAGGCGCAGGTTGTGCGGGTGGCCAAGGCTCGCGGTGTGTCGCCGGACCAAGTGAAACAACTGGTCGGCCAGTTCACGGAAGGCCCAGATCTCGGGTTACTCGGGGAGCCGCGCGTGAACGTGCTTCTGCTAAACCTGGCTCTTGATAAGCAGTTTGCCGTGAAACAATAGATTCGTGACCCGTGAGATTCGCCGGAAAACGCCAGAGGAGCTTCTGCTCGAGTGCCAGGCGGAAGAAGCTGCGGCAAAGAAAGGTCACCTCAAGATCTTTCTGGGTTATGCTTCCGGCGTCGGAAAGTCGTTCCGCATGCTCGACGAAGCCCGGCGACGCCGCGAGCGGGGTCAGGATGTCGTCATAGGTGCGATACAGCCGCGAGTCCCGCCCGAAGTTGAGACACTTCTGAAGAATCTGGAAGTGATCCCTCTGAAGCGGGCCGGCGACGGCACCGCGGTCGACCTTGAGGCGCTGATTCGCCGCCATCCCGTCGTGTGTTTCATTGACGGGCTTGCATACAACAACCCTCCCGGTCTTCGAAATCCCACGCGCTGGCAGGATGTCCAGGAGCTTTTGAACGCCGGAATTAAAGTGATCGCATCCATCAATGTTCAGTACGTCGCAGAGTTGCAGAAGGACATTCAGGCGATCACGGGCAAACAGGCACTGGAGACGGTCCCGGTTTCGTTCATTAAGAGCGCCGACGAAATCGAAATCGTGGACGCGCCTCCAGAAGAGCCGATGGAACGTTCTGCCGAGGAGCAGGCAAAGGCCCAAGAGCGCGAGCGGCGTCTGTCAAGACTGCGGGAACTGGCGCTAGTGCTGGCAGCAGACGTGGTGGATCATCAGCTCAACGAATACCTGGAATGCCACGGACTCAAACAGCAGTTCGGAGCGAATGAACGTATTCTGGTGTGCATCACTCCGCGGGCGAACATGCAGGACATGATGGAAACAGCGCAGATCATGACGCAGAGGTTCCACGGTGAACTCACTGTGGCCTATGTCAACCAGCCCAACATTTCCCCCGACGATCAGGCTGCTTTGGACTGCGAGACTGGCGATTGCCAACGCCGCGGGCGCCCACATCGAGATTCTGGAAGGTGACGATCCCGCGGACGCCCTTCTGGAGTTTGCCAGATCCCGCGGAATCACTCAGCTGTTCGTGGGACATAGCCAGCGCACTGGACTTTCGCGTTTGTGGGGCAGTCCGATCGGCAAGCTGATCCGGGATTCGCACGGCATGGACGTGCGCGTCTTTCCCCAATAAAAGATGGCCGAGACAGCGCGGAAAACTCAAGATCTTCATGGGCTATGCGGCCGGCGTCGGGAAGACTTACAAGATGCTCGAAGAGGCCCACGAGATGAAGTCCGCGGGCGTGGATATCGTGGTCGGGTACTTCGAGCCGCACGGGCGCCAGGACACCATCGCAAAATCCGAAGGACTGGAAACCATACCGCGGAAGAAGGTCGATTATCGCGGATCGGCCTTCGAAGAGATGGACACCGATTCGATTCTTGCCCGGCGCCCTCAGGCTTGTGTTGTCGATGAATTTCCCCACACCAACGTTCCCGGCTCTGCCCGAGACAAGCGCTGGGAAGACGTCCAGGTTTTGTTGGACGCGGGTATCGATGTTCTGACTACGATGAACATCCAGCACCTGGAAAGCCTCAACGACCAGGTGTGGAATATCAGCGGCGTTCGCGTGCGCGAGACGGTGCCGGACTGGGTGGTCCAGCAGGCCAACGAGGTGGTGATGGTGGATCTCACGCCTCGCGCCTTGCTGCATCGCTTGCAGCGGGGAGTTGTCTACGAACGCGCGAAAGCGGAACAAGCCCTGCAGAAGTTCTTTCGGGAGTCGACTCTGGTTGCGCTGCGAGAACTTGCGCTGCGCCAGGCTGCGCACGAAGTGGAGCACCGGATCTCGAATGGCCAAACTCAGACCGCTTCCGACGGGGACGTCACCGTTCAGCCTGAGGAAACACCACAAGATTCTGGTTCTGGTCACCCCCAACCCCAAGACCGCCATGGCGATACGACGCGCCAAACGAGTAGGCGACTTCCTGGGGGCGGAATGCTTCGCCATCACGGTGCAACCCTCGGGCGATCTGAGCGGCTTGCCGGAAGCCGATCGAGAAGCGGTCGATCGACATCTGAATTTCGCGCGGAATCTGCACATCGAAACTAGAATCCTGGAAGGTGAAGACGTTGCTTCGGCGGTGGTTGATTTCGCACGCCGTAATCAAGTCACCCAAATCTTCGTCACAAGACCCCGAGGATGGTCCTCCCTTCCCGCCTTGTCTCGCGATCCCGTGCAGAGAATTATTGGCCTGGCCAAGGACATGCAGATTGTCATCGTCTCGGACCGGGAGCCAGCGGCCAGGTAGATGCCGGACGCAAGATTGTTGCCTGGGCATCGCGGCAAGCTTGTACTGTTCGCGCTGGGCGCCGTTGTCATCTTTGTAACCATGTATGTGCTTTACTCCACCATCGATACTCTCCATCGCCTGGATGTCGTCGAGTCCGAGCGCGATCTATGGCAGCGCCCCTCCGACGTAGTTCAGGCACTTGATCTGCGGCCCGGGAATGTAGTCGTGGATCTTGGTTCGGGAGCAGGGTATTTTGCTCTGAAGCTCTCGCCCATCGTCGGGAAAGAAGGCCAGGTACTGGCCGTCGACATTCGCAAGCTTTCTCTGTCGTTCCTGTGGATCAGGACGCTCCTGAGCCAAAAGCGAAATATTCGCATCGTCTTGAGCGATGAAGACAACCCGCCTCTTCCGTCGGGAGCGGTTGACGCTGTACTGATCGCCAACACCTTTCATGAATTGCGCGATCCAAAAGCGATCCTGAATCGCGTGTCCCGGTCACTTCGCGTGGGAGGCCGGTTGGTGGTTGTAGATCGGAGTCCGGGACAGAACGGTTCCGTTCACGAAGTAGATCGCCAGTTCGTTGAAGCCGAGCTTCGGCAAGCAGGATTCGAGATCGTCGATTCGCGGGATCATTTCATCGATCGGCTCGGCGATGATCCGTGGTGGCTTACTGTAGCGCGCAAACCGTAATCTCTCCTGGATTACTACTTCAGCGCAAGGCGGAATCGAGAGTTCACCATTCGCGTCAGTGTGGCATGTGCATGAGTTGCACGCCAAGTTCGTCCTCACTCTTCCAGCCCTGGGCCCTGAGCCGCTCGATTTTCGATGAATGCCCTACGATAAGCTGGACGACCTCGAGAAGATCCCACGGGGTCCACACGATCACCTGGCCCATGCGATAACGGACCTCGGCGGCCAAATCGGCTCCCCCCACACGAAGGACGTCAGCCACCGTCGCGGCGCAGTTGTTGAAGTACATCTGATAATTGCCCGTTCTTTTGATTGCTTGCCATCGTGCGCGCATCTTATCTTCGTCCAGACCGCCGAAAAGGACCGTCCGATATGGCGGTTCGGGAGCGCTTTGAGTGCCCTCCGATACGCAATCATCCATAAAGGTGGGCTGGGCCCACCCGCTTCCGACCGGGTTATATCCGGTACTCCCCGGCGCGGGCCACCAACTCACATATTCGGCTCTTCCCAAACCCTGGTTGAAGCTGATATCGAGGGACGCGTGTCCAATGTCGATGTGCGGAATAACGCCTGCGTTTCTGTCTCTGTGGGGCCACCAAACATATAGCTTATTCATGGCCGGTCCTCCTTTACGGATCAGTCTAACCTACGTTCTTAAGTCGCCTTTCGAGAGGCTTTGCCGTTATCGGGCGCTTTCAGGATCTCGCGCCTTGGGAGGCGGAGCTTCGACACCCGCGAGTTTGGCTTGGATGAGCGAATCCTTCAGAAACGTTGAGGAGCGCGCCTCGTCCAGAAAATCGTTCAGAATTTGTAGCTTCGCGGCATCGCCCTTCTGGACCACAATGTTCTGTTCGAGCAATGTGAAATTATCCTGAGCGACTCGCAAGCCGGGGTACCGGTCCGCGGCCTCAATCAGACGCGCACGATTGCCCGCATAGGCATCCACCTGCCCGCTCGCGAACATCTTCAGCATCTCTTCGAAGGGCGGTGCGGCGGTCCACAAGATGACCTTGGCGTTCTTCAAGTGCTGCTGCAGATAGATCGTGGGGGAATTGCCGTCAACGGCTCCAATCTTCACGCCCGGACGATCGGCATCGGCGGCAGTTCTGATCGAAGATGCCGCGGGAACCAGGTAAGTGGTTCCCATCAGCAGATATGGGCCGGAAAAATCCACCAACCGCGCACGATCCGCCTCCCAAGCGAGAAAGCCGATATCGGCCGTGTGGGCGTTTAGCCGTTCGATCAGTTCTTTCGCCCCATTGGAGGGAGTGATCGTATAGGGTACTCCCGCGCGCCGCGCCAGTTCTTTGACGATGTCGGCAGCGGGGCCGCTGATCGCGCCCGTACGGCTGTCGATGGTCGCCTGCACCGGATTGCCGGCAAGAAAGGTCGCTCGCAGTGTGCCGGTGGGCGCCAGATCGGCGGCGACAACGGACCAGCACGCCAGAGTCAAGGAGCAGGAGACGCTTGGATTGCCGCATGCGCCCATTATAGGGCGGCTTCAACTATGCGGATGCCGCGAGCACTTCGAGCAGCGCGGCGGATACCGCCTGCGGCTTTTCGCGGGGCAAGAAGTGCCCACCGCCTTCGATCATCCGCCGTGTAATCAGGTTAGGGAATGACGCTTTATCAGCCGATTCGGCAGGCTCCCGTCCGCCCAGCGTGTCGTCCGCGCCGCGCAGAATAATGGTGGGCACTTCGATCTTGGGACGCTTCGCGAGTCTCTCCTCCACTTCCCTGAACCGCGGATCTCCCGGAGCGTTGCCGATGCGGTGGCGATAGGAATGAATCACGCAATCCACAAAGTCCGGATTGTCAAAAGATGCGGCGGTCCGGTCGAAGGTCTCCGCGGTGAAGTGCCACGTCGGCGACCAGGTTTGCCATAAAAACCTGCAAATGGCCCGGCGGTTCGCGGCCAGGCCCGCGCGCCCACGTTCGGTGTTGAAGTAGTACTGATACCACAAGTTCTTTTCTGTTTCCGGCGAGCCTGGCGGAGCGGGATCAATCGTGTTCTGGATCAAATAGCCGCTGATCAGCACCGCCGCTCGTACTCGATCGGGATGGAGTGCCGCGGCGATGCATGCTGCTCGCCCGCCCCAGTCGTAACCCGAAAGAGCGAAGCGATTGAGTCCCAGCGCGTCCGCGAAATCCATCACGTCCTGCCCTATCGCCGCCTGCTCTGCCATGCGCGGAGCGTTCGGATCGCGAAAGCTGGTCGGCCCGTACCCGCGCAAGTAAGGAGCCAGTACTCGATATCCGGCTTTGACCAGCGGAGGGGCGACATCCGCCCAGGCATGAGCATCGTCCGGAAACCCGTGCAGCAGGATCACTGGGAATCCTTGGCCGCTCTCCTCATAGCCGATGTTGAGTGTAGGAGTTTGGATGCGTTTCGAGGATTGAGCGCGCGATTGCATTCCGGCCACAATAGCACCGCCAGAGGCAGCGAGTAGCGTGCGGCGAGTTATGCGTTTTGGGTTCACGGACGCCTCGCCGCTCCGCTCAGATGCCTTCTGTCCTTCTCGTTTTCATTACAGATGTATTCCATGAGCTCGTCTTTGGGCAACAGAATGTGGGCGCCGGCGATCGTAAATGGCCGGGTGTAAGCGCCAGGATCGTCGATCGTTACCTCTTCTACCAGCGTCCCGAATGTCGTCCGGCGATACCGCTCCACGGTATGGAGCTGTTCGGTGTGTGGATGGCCAAGGAAATCGAACCAGGACTTGTCATTGAATCCAATGGTGTCCACGACCAGGGCGTCGCCTTCTCTGCGGCCGACTGAGTGCCCATACCATGTCGGATCCGGATCCAAGGGATGTTTGCGGCCGTCCATGAATATCTGGCGGTAGCTGTGGATGTTTCCTTCAAACAAGAAGAACATGTGGGTAGCCGTTTCGACGATCCTCCACGGATAGGGAGCCAGACGCGGCACTCCTGTTGGAAGGCAGTTCGCTTCCGGGTCGTCTTTGGACAACCGGGCCTTCAGACTCTTCTCACCCGCCGGATTCAATGGGAGCGTCTCCCCCGTTTTCAGTCCTAGCGAAATGTCTTCGATCAGGAAAACGTCACCCGGACGCCAAACTCCCGCAAAGTCTACTCGTCCATCAGCCAGCCGGGGCGTTGGCCCCGGGGGCGCTGCGGGCAAGGGATTCAGATTGGCGAACGAGTTGGCGTTTCCGGCCTTGGACGGAAGTTCACCGGCCGCTGGAGCCTGGGCCGCGCCAGGCATTTGTGTACCAAGCCAGATCCCGCCTGTCGTGACCAATGCCGCGATCCAACCGAAAGCGCGTTGTTTCATCCTGGTTCAGAATTATACCGGCGATCTGGATCGAATGCAGCCTCAGCGTTCTTCCGTGCCAGTTTATTGGCGAACGCCACCACAGCGACTTTTTGCTTAGTGCGCGCGCCTGGGCATCAACCATAGCGCCCAGCCTCAAAGTCCGTATAGCGCGCTAGCCGGGACATGAGGCTCCGCTTGGAGTAAAATCATTCAGAGCTCGGCTTGAGGAGAGTGTCAACATGCGTTCCGGTAACACAGCGAGGCGGCGTTTCACCAAAGCGACCAGCTGGACCGTGGCTGCCGCTTTTGGATTGGTGTGCAGCGCGGTCTCCAGCCAGGCCGCCGAACCAGGCACTGGCGGACTTGAAGTAGTGCAGGTTCGACCGAACTTCTACATGATCGCCGGGGCCGGCGGAAACATCGCCGTGCAGATCGGCTCCGATGGCGTCGTATTGGTGAACTCGGGCAGCGGGGCTGCAACCGCCGAGGTCCTGGCGGCCATCAAGAAACTGACCGACTTGCAGATCCGCTACATTATCAATGCCGACGCGGGCGCGGATTTCGTGGGCGGCAACGAGAAGCTGCGCGAATCCGGACTGAACGTGCTCAACGGCGCCACCGGTGCGGCGATTCTTGCGCATGAAAGCGTCCTGCGCAGGATGAGCGCCCGGAATGCGAAACCGTCTTATCCCGGAGAAGCCTGGCCAACGGAGGCGTTCCTGACAACGCGCTACGCCTTTCGTATGAACGACGAGGGCATCGAGGTTTTTTACACGCCCGCCGCGCACAGCGATGCCGACAGTCTTGTCTTGTTCCGCAAGTCCGACGTCGTGGTGGCCGGGGACATCCTGGATACCACCCGGTTTCCGGCGATCGATGTTGCCAACGGCGGGAGCATTCAGGGAGAGATCGACGCCTTGAACCGGCTGATTGAGCTGACGATCACGCCAATCCCTTTCATCTACAAAGATGTAGGGACCTACGTGATTCCCGGTCACGGACGGCTCTGCCTGCAGCTGGACGTGGTGGATTATCGCGATATGGTGGTGGTGGTCCGCGATGTGATTGCGGACCTGATCAAGCAGGGAAAGACACTCGATCAAATCAAGGCAGCGCATCCCGCCAAACCCTACGAGACCGAGTACGGCACGCAGGAAGGCTCCACCAGCGGATTTGTCGAGGCTGTTTACAGAAGTTTGACCGCCCAGAAGTAGCGCTTTGCAAACGGGAGAAACCAGGATGCTACATCGAATTTCAAACACGCTCTTGCCGCTGGCGGTCGCAGTGGCGCTTCCGCTGCTCGCGCAGGGGCTCCTGCAGGCACAGGGCGGGCGGGGTGGGCGGGGCGGGCCCGCGGCGCCGGAGAATCCCAAAGCCGCCGCGCCCATTGACCTGACCGGCTATTGGGTTTCCGTGGTGGACGAGGATTGGCGCTTCCGCATGGTGGTACCCCCGCCCCGCGATTACGAAGGTGTTCCCATGACGCCGGCAGCCGTCAAATTCGCCGACGCCTGGGATCCCGCCAAGGATGAAGCGTCGGGAGATCTGTGCAAGGCGTTCGGAGCGCCGGCCCTGCTGCGCGCAACCGGAACACCTTCACATCACCTGGCAGGATGACCGTACCTTGCACATGGACGTCGATACGGGAACGCAGACCCGTCTGTTTCACTTCGGCGATTGGAAGGCTCCCGGCGGCCCGCCCACGCTGCAGGGAGATTCGACAGCCCTGTGGGAGATGGCGCGTCCGGCGCGCGGTTCCGCGCCGCATGGATCGCTGAAGGTCGCCACGTCGCACCTGAAAGCCGGCTACCTGCGCAAGAACGGCGTTCCCTATAGCGAAAACGCGGATCTCACGGAGTACTACGACGTGCTCAAGGAGCATAACGGCGACACCATGCTGGTGGTCACGATCATCGTGACCGACCCCCAGTATCTGCACGAACCGTTTATCATCACTTCACACTTCAAGAAACAGGACGGCGATGCGGGATGGAAACCCACGCCGTGCACCGTAAGATGGTAAGGAGTTCAACATGACCCGCAATCAAATCAGCCTCAACGTGGCGATCTTACTCTCTATGGGCCTTCCCGCACTTGCGCAGATCGATCTGTCGGGATCCTGGGCCTCCAAGAATCACGAAGACGCGCTCGAACGCGGCGCCGGTCCGAACCCCGGCGACTTCACCGGCATCCCTTTCAATGAAGCGGGCCGCGCCAAAGCGCTGAGTTATATGCAATCGCAAATCTCCATGCCGGAGCGCATTTGCGCCTTCTACTCACAGTGGCACATGATGATCGGGACGTTCGGGATTAAGATGTGGAACCAAGCCGATCCCGTGACGGGAAAGACCGTCGCGTGGGTGATTGGCGCGTGGGAAGATCGCGACGCCATGATCATTTGGATGGACGGGCGTCCGCATCCGTCCAAGAGCGCTCCGCATAGTCAGAGCGGCTTCACTACGGGGACTTGGGACGGCGACGTGCTGACCGCTTACACCACGCACATGTTGAGCGGGTATCTTCGCCGCAATGGCGCAATGACCAGCGACCAGGCCACCATCACCACGCATTTTATCCGTCACGGAGATCTGCTGACACTGGCGGCGCAGCTCGAAGACCCGATTTATTTGACCGAGCCTTACTATATAACGCGGACCTTTGTGCCCAGCCCGACGGTCATTAACTCCGCAGGAATGCCCTGCATCCCCGGGTTTGAAGGGGTGGCGGCAGGCACAGTTCCGCATTATCTTCCGGAAAAGAATCCGCTCCTCGATGAGATGATGAAGCTGTACCACATTCCACAGGAAGCCGCGCTCGGCGGAGCGGAAACCATGTATCCCGCCTTTCGCGACAAAATCAAGGATAAGTTCACGATGCCGCCTACGTGCGCGCGCAACTGCGCCCCCAGGAACTAATATGCGAGTCATCTTTACGGGCCTTTTCGTCACCGCCCTCTGCCTGTGCGCCCAAGGACAAGAAACCCAAACAAAGGAAATCCGGGGTTTGCCGCCCAGGGCCACGCCGGCGGATTATCAGGCGCACGCACAAGCAGGCACCATGACCATTGGCGCTGAGTTCGTTGGACACTTCGTCCCCACTCTGCAAGGGAATCTCACGACGGAAGACTATGTTGTCGTCGAAACCGGGATGTTCGGTCCGCCAGAGGCGCCCATCAAGCTGTTCCTGGGAGACTTTTCACTCCGCATCAACGGGAAGAAGACGGCCTTGCCTGCCCAGCCTTACGGGATGGTGATCAAGTCCCTGAAGGATCCCGATTGGGAACCGCCCGCTGTCGCCGAGTCGTCGAAGTCGAAGACCAACATCAGCACTGGAGGAGGGGGCGGTAATGACAAAGACCCGCCCCCGCCTGTGCACATCCCGATCGAGGTGCAGCGGGCGATGCAACAGCGCATTCAAAAAGCCTCGTTACCGGAAGGAGACCGCACGGTTCCGGTTGCAGGGCTGATCTTTTTCCCATACTCGGGCAGGACACAGGGCATCCGCTCCCTCGAACTCATTTACAACGGTTCCGCCGGAAACGTCACTCTGGAACTCCGTCCGTAGCCTGGCTTGTCCGCGGTCTCATTGAGCCGCATCAACGCTGGCAATTCGCGATCTGACGCCTCCGGCCGCAAGCCGTTTGCCCCTTTTACGCCGGAGGTGTATCCTTCGTCTGATGTCGTTGCGCCCTGTTCGCAAGTTAGCTGGGATCGGGAATGTGTTCCTGGGGCCAGACCTTTTGGATATCGCGGAGTACGACCTCGAGATCTACGAGGAGAATCCGGACGATCACGAGCACCACGGAGCCAATTGGACACCCAACGCCAAGAAGATCGAGGGAACCGTGGTGGGCGAGCTACCCATCCGCAAAGATCTGAGACTGGTCACCGAAGAAGGGTATGCACTGAGTTTTTACTTGCGAGACAGCTTCGGATCCATCGTGATCTTGGGACCCATGCTGGATAGCACTGGGAAGCCCGTGGGTTAGACGATAAGGGGCACTATCGCAGGCTGTCCCGCAGAACTTGTCGTTGGATAGAATCGGTGTACCGTTCCAAAATATGGAGGCTTTCCTATGAACCAGTCGCGGTCGAAGTGGGCGCCGGTGTTTTCCGCGGCAATCGCCGTTGCGGTGCTCGCACCCCGCCCCGTCCGGGCGGAACTGTTGGAGAAGACGAAGAAGGTGGCCGGGACCACAGTCTCGTATAAAGTTGTTCTTCCCACCGGCTATGATTCCGCCAAGACGTATCCTGCGATCCTGGCCTTCGGCGGAGGCCCGCAAACGATGAACACGGTAGACAGCGTTCTGGACCGCAATTTCCGGGCGGAGGCTGAAAAACGAGGCTACATCGTAGTCGCTCCGGCCGCTCCAGGCGGTCAGTTGTTCTTTGAGGAAGGAGCTCGAATTTTCCCTGAGTTTCTGAAGATGATCCTGGCGGACTACAGGATCCAAGACAACAAGTTCCATATCGCCGGACCATCGAACGGGGGAATCGCCGCCTTCCATGTCGCGGCCGCGAATCCTCAGTACTTCTTGTCCGTTACTGCCTTCCCTGGGTATATGTGGGAGCCCAGCGCGGCCAAACTCCAGGCTATTTCGAAGATGTGCGTCTTCATGTATGTCGGCGAGAATGACGAGTACATGTGGCACCCTGAGATGAGGAAGGAAGCGGAACTGTTGCGCTCGACCGGGACAGTCGCTCGTTATACCGTCGAGAAGGGCCAGCCGCACCGGCTGGAAACGCTGGCAGGCGCCAATGCCGGGCGATTGTTCGACGGATTCGAGGAAACCAGGAAAGGTTGCAAGAAGTAGGTTCGTCCCACTCTCGCTCGCGACATCTCCCGCAGTACCGTGAGCTCGCGGTTTACGTTCCGGCAGAGCGGGATGAATGTGCCGCGAATCGATCGAGCGTTTTGGCCAGCTCATCCGTCATGGAAAGGTGCGGAGTATGATCCGCATCCAGCTCAACGACGTCGGCGCACGAATTCTCGGCAATCATCCGCCGCTGGAGCGGCAGCGGAATGGCTCGATCGCGAGTACATACCACGTAATACCGGTGGATGCCGTCCAGCGCCCCGAGCGGGATGGATACTGGCGTCACAAACGGCGCGACCGGCTGCGGGCACTGCCGGGCGATGGCCCACGCCGCGACCTCCTCGGTGCAGGCGCCATACAACGCTTGACGGGAGGCCGCTGCCGGCATGGTGGCCACCGGAGGTTCCCCTTCAATGGTGATATTGGCCTGCACCTGGTCGCCGGCGCCCTCGGGCAGTTGTGTCAGGTCCAGCAGACTCTGGCCATCCTTTGGAAGGAACGCCGTCACATAGACGAGCGCCCTGACACGGCTGGGACAGCGTGCTGCTCCCTGGGTCGCGATAATGCCGCCCATGCTGTTGCCGGCCACGATGGCCGGTTCGGATTTGGAGGCCAGCACTTCACATAGCCGCGTAGCGCAGGCATCCAAGGTGACCTCGCTCGCTGGCCTGTGATCGTCGCCTGACCCCGGCAAATCGAACGCTTCCACCGAATGGCCAGTGGCTTTTAGACGATCGGTCAGAGGCCCCCAGATCCATGCCCCGGAGAAGGCACCATGCACGAGAACAAATCGGGCCATCTAGTCTCCTTGGTGTCAGCTAGTAGAATCCTAACTGCCACAACCCGTGAGTGTAGCTGAAACCAGCTGGAAAAGTTGCACACGGCTGGGTCTTGAAATTCCTCCGTCCAGGATAGAGCGGGCCATCGCTCGACGCTGCAAGGGTCCAGCAAGGGCGCTGCTGCCGGGAACGACGATTCTGGAATGTTGCCATCAAAGCGGGTATAGGATAGATAAGAGTATGCGTATCGACTTCCGGATCTGCATGGTTTTCGCGGGCGCAAGCTTGTGCGCGCAAGCCCAGTGGCTGAACAACCCGACGCCAGGCGCTCCGCGCACGGCCGATGGCAAGGTGGATATGAACGGGCCCGCTCCGCGCGTCAATGGGAAGCCCGACCTTTCGGGGATCTGGCAGGCCGAGGCCGAGCCCCGCGGTCCGGGTCTGTACGGCTTAGGCGAGTCTCCCAATTCGAAATACTTCCGGAACATCCTGTCGGATTTTAAGGCGGGCGAAGAGCCACTCACACCCGCGGGCCGAGAACTTATCCGCTTGCACAGCCAGCCGGGCGTGGTCGGCCCCAACCTGCGCTGCATGCCCGACGGAGTGCCCCATGCGGACCTGCTGCCGGAGCCATTCAAGATCATTCAGACGCCCGGCGAAATTCTGTTTCTCTATGAAGTGGAGACGATCTTCCGCCAGATCTTCACCGATGGACGCAACCATCCTGCCGACCCGTCGCCCGCCTGGCTGGGATATTCGATCGGCAAGTGGGATGGAGACACCCTGGTGGTCGACACCACGGGATTCAACGATATGAGCTGGCTGGATGCCCGCGGCACCGGGCACAGCGAGGACATGCGCGTCGAGGAGCGATTCCACCGCCGCGATTTCGGCCACATGGAAGTGACCGCGACGATCACCGATCCGAAGACGTTCACCAAGCCGATCACCATCAGTTTCATCGAGCAGCTTCTTCCGGACACCGATGTTTTCGAGCACATCTGCTACGAAAACGAAAAGGACACCGCGCACTTACCGGGGAAGAAATAGCAGGCGCTTTTTATTGCGGATTGACGACCAGCGTATCCCTGGCGTCCACCTTGTCGAACTGCATCGGGAAGCTGGTCCCGCCGTAGTAGGCGCCCCACTGGTCCTTGTAGTGCCGTGACAAGAAGTGCCCCGATTCTCCGGTGACGATGTTGGCCTGCGACTGATCCAGATTCGCGAGGTCGATCGCCATGCGCAGCGAGGGGCCCAGACGCTGTGCGGTCTGTTTGATGCTGGTGGACGATCCGCTCATCGGTACCGGGCCGATGTTGAAGTATCGCCCGACCAGGGGCAGTTGGCCGCCTACCGGATGAACCAGGCGCAGCTCGATGGTTTGCCCGTAGTCCCATTCGGCAACGTTCGATCCCTGGATTTTTTCTCCGGCGCTGACGGCCGCGGCCAGCGAATTCACCAGGAGATCGTCGTAATCCTTGAACCAGCCTGCCGGGCGCTCGCGCAGTAGTTTTTCGATCACGACCGGAGCCATCCGTGCCGCGTATTCGCCTTCAGCGCCCGGAGCGGCAGCGTTTGCGGCGGCCTTGCGCAGCTCGGTGTCCAGCAGCGTTGCGACCATCGGCGCGGCAGTTTTCTTCTCTGTCTGTCCGTTCCAGTTCCGCAGCGTCTCCACTGCGGCGCGCATCTGGGCGCTCGAGCTCGGATGCTTCTCCCAGGCTTGCACGGCCTCATGCGCCAGAAAGTACAGATAGCTCGAATACACGTCCTTCTGGACGCCCAGCATCTCCTCGGGCTTCCATTTGTCGTGCCGCGAAAGCAGCGTGCGGATTTCCCGCGCGCGGTAGGGAGGCGCAAAACCGCCGTTCACCGCATATCGATAGTTTTCCGGAAAAGGATCCTGATTCGCGGAAGCGATGATCCCGGATGGGGGATTGTAAACCTGTGGCAGATCGTCGTAAGGAATCGCTCCGGTCCATTCGCAGCTGTTGGTTGCACCGTCGGCTGGAACATCTCCGCGGCATCCCTGGCGATTCGGCAGCATGCCCGCCGCGTGATACCCGATGTTGCCGTCTACATCCGCATAAACGAAATTCTGCGCCGGGCCGGAGTAGTGCCGCAGCGTCTGATTAAACTCGTCCCAATTTCGTGCGCGATCCAGCGCCAGGAAGGGAAACTCCATGGTCGTCGCCTCGGCCGCGGTCCAGCGAAGGGAATAATTGCGTCCTTCATCGTTCAGGAAGACGGGTCCATGCGCGGTGATCCATGTATCCGCCTGCAAGGGCTTCTGCCCCTTCACCCCGATCCAATCGCGCTCCAGTGCCGCCTGCTGCGGTTGGCCGTTCATCACATAGCGGCCGTTTCCCGCGTCGATTTGTTCCCGATACAGATCCTGGACGTCGAATTCAAGATTGGTCACGCTCCACGCGACGCGTTGGTTGTGCCCCACGATCACGGCGGGAATCCCGGGAAGCGACGCGCCGGTCACGTCCAGATCGCCGCCCTTCAGATGGACCAGATACCAGGGCGAGGGGATAGACCATTCCAGATGCGGATCGCCCGCCAGAATCGGCTTGCCGCTGGCGGTGTGCGCGCCGGAAATCGCCCAGGCATTCGAGCCCGGCGCGACTTCCGTTCCCGTGCGGGCCGGATACAGGAACTCCACCTTGCTCTTGTCGCCCTTTTCGAGCATATGCAGCTTGCGGATTTCCTCCGGCCAGGACGTGGTCAGCATGCGAAACATCTGCAGCGCGGCCAGCAGCGTGTCCTCCATTCGCCAGGGGCGCGGGCTGTAGTTCAACAGCGTGAACTCCAGAGGCAACTGGTTACGATGAGTTTCCAGATAGTAGTTCACGCCGCGGGCATAAGCCGCGAAAACCGCCTTGGTTTCCGGCGTCAGGTTGTTCGCCTGCGCCTCGGCGATCCGCGAGAGACGCAGCCTGCGCGATTCCCGGTCCTGATCGAGCGCCGAGGGACCGATGACTTCGGCCAGTTCGCCCGCGGCCAGGCGGCGGAGCGCGTCCATCTGCCACATCCGATCCTGCGCGGTGACGTAGCCTTGCAGGAAGATCGCGTCCTCCCAGGACGCCGCGGAGATGTGCGGGACGCCCAGGGCGTCGCGACTCACGGTGGCGCGCGCTGCAATGGGTGCGGCGATTTCTCCAGAGGTCTGCGGCAGGGGCCGCCAGGCGAACCAGTAAGCGGCGCCCGCGAGTGCAACCAGCAAAACCGCTATGCTCAGATTGATCGCCCGTAACAGCGGCGTGTTGAATAGCAAACTCCAATTCTAGCGGACTAAAATGTCTCTCCGCTTCACATTACTGCTGGCCATCGTCGCCCTGAACGGCTTCTTCGCCGCTGCCGAAGTCGCGCTGGTCTCCGTGCGGCGTTCCCGGCTCGCCGAACTGGCCGCTCAAGGCAACGTTTCGGCGCGCGCCGCGCTGGAGCTGCTGGCGAATCCCGAACGGCTGCTGAGCGTCACGCAGGTCGGCGTCACGCTGGCGAGTCTGGGGCTCGGCTGGGCCGGCGAGCAGACCCTGTACAACGCCATCCTGGGGCTGTTCACGCTCGCGCTCACGCCCGGGCAGGAAGTGTATCTGCACGGCGCTTGTTTCACGGTCGCGTTCCTGGCGATCAGCTTCGTGCACGTGGTCATCGGCGAAGTGGTGCCCAAGAATCTGGCGCTCGATAAGGCCGACCGGCTGGCGCTTCTGGTCGCGCCCGTGCTTCTGATTTTCTATCGCATTTCCGCGCCGTTCGTCTTCGTGGTGGAACGCACTTCCGCCGGCCTGTCGCGAGCCCTGGGTCTCAAAGGGCACGGGGGCGGGGGGCATTCGGCCGAGGAGCTCAAATTTATTCTGGAATCCAGCCGCCGCGCCGGACATCTGGAAACATTCGAGGAAGATGCCATCCAGAAACTGCTGGGGCTGAAGGAAATTTACGCGCGCGAGATCATGACGCCGCGCATCGGCATCGTTTCGGTGTCCGCCGACGCAAGTCTGGACGAACTTCTTCGCGTCACGCTCGAACACAAGTATTCGCGCATTCCGATTTACGAGGGCCAGCCCGAACACATCATCGGATTCGTGCATTACAAGGATCTGGTGCGCGTCTGGCGCGAACGCAAGAATGCCACCGATCGCCGCCAGCCTGCCATTCCGTTCCGTCTGAGGCGCTACCTGCGCCAGGTGCTGGTGGTGCCCGAAACCAAGCCGCTCAACCAACTGGTGGACGAATTCCGCGATCACCACACGCATCTGGCGATGGTGGTGGACGAATTCGGGACCATCACCGGCATGGTGACCCTGGAGGACGTACTGGAGCAGGTTTTCGGCGAAATCGGCGACGAGCACGATGTGCGGCGCACAGTGCCCGCTTCCGGAGGGTTGGTGATCGAAGTGGACGGCGGCACCAGCATCCGCGATCTGGCGTCGAAGTATGAGATCGAGCTTCCGGGCGACGCCGGGTTCGAGACGCTGGCGGGATTTCTGCTCTTCCGCCTGGGTTACATTCCGGCGCCGGGCGATTCGGTGACCCACGGATCGCACACCTTCATCGTTCAGGAAATGGATCGCAACCGCATCGCCAAGGTGAAGATCGTCACCCAGAGACCGGCGGAATCGCAGGTCTAAAAACAGGCTTACTGCGATTTCGCCAGCAGCTTCTTGAGCAGTTCGGCCGTGCTTTCGTGCACATCGCGGCGGCTGCCGTCGAATCCGCCGCTGCCGCCCGCCAGACCCAGCGCGGCATCGAGCGGCGTCTTGCCCTGCTTGTCTTTCGCGCTCAGGTTCGCGCCGTGATCGGCCAGGAACTGCACCACCTGGTCATAGCCTTTAAGAGCGGCAGCGTGCAGCGCGGTTTGCCCTTGTCCGTTGGCGGCGTTGATGTCGACACCTGCGTCCAAACACAATTGAATCGCTTCGATCGCTTCCGCTTCCGTCTTGAAGCGGCCGGTCGCGTCTTCCTCTTTCGAGCCTAATCCCGCGGCTGCCATGAGAGGAGTAATTCCAGCACGGGTGGCGAGCTTCGGATCGGCGCCCTTGGCCAGCAGCAGACGCATAGCCGGAATGTCGGCGGCTTTGGCGGCGCGGAGCAACGGCGTGGTTCCGGTGGTCAGCATGGTGTCGTCGCCGCGATCGAGCTTGGCCCGATACGGCTGCTGCTTCTTGAGCTGCGCGTTGACGTTCGCGCCTTTATCGAGAAGCAGCGCGATCAATTCCAGACTGCTCATCTGATTGTCGATCACTTTCGGTGCTGGCCGATTGTCAGCCGGCATGGTGTTGAAATCGACCGCCGAGAACAGAGCCGTCCGGCCGGTATCGTCGGCCAGGTTCGGATCCGCGCCTTTGTTCAGCAGGAAACCGGCGACGTCGTAATGCCCGTTGATGATCGCCAGCAGCACCGGGCTGATGCCGCTGGGATCGGCGGTATCGATCTTCGCGCCGCCTTCAAGAAGAACCTTCGCGCACTCGACGCAACCCTGGCGCGCCGCGAACAGCAGCGGAGTGAGACCGCCCAGTGGCAGCCATTTGTCGCGCGGCTCGGATGTGACCTGGCGTTCCCACTTGTTGATATTCGAAACCGCGTTCACGTCCGCGCCGTGCGCGATCAGCTCTTTCACCATGGCGGGATGCTTTTCATCCACGGCCCACATCAGCGCGGTTTGCCCATGCCATTCTTCACGAGCGTCCACTTTCGCGCCATGGTCGAGCAGTACCTTCGCGGCTTCGACGACTCCCGTGCGCGCGACCGTCATCAAAGCGGTCTCGCCTTCGGTGGATACGGAGTTCGGATCGGCCCCCGCCTTGAGCAGCCGTTCGATGATCGCCGGGTTCGCGTTCTGGCACGCCAGATATAGCGCGGTGACGCCATAGCGATTCGCGGCTTTCGCGTCCGCGCCCGCAGCCAGAAGCTTGTTCACCTTGGCGAGGTCGTCCGCGCGAACCGCCCAGTGAAGAGGGGTGGTCCCGTCGGCTTCGGGAGCGTTGATATCGGCGGCAACGCATGCGACCGCAAACAGAAGAAGTGATCCGAGTACACGCATAAGGGCTCCTTACGCGGTTTCGATAACGCCCGTGCTGTCGCCCAGGCTTTCGATCTCGACGCCGGCTTTGTGCAGCATGGTCAGCAGCACGTTCGTCATCGGCGTATGATCGGGCTGCTTGATGTGATAGCCGCCCTTCATGGCGCCCGCTGCGCCGCCCAGCACCAGCGTCGGCAAGGGGAAATGGTTATGCGCGTTGCTGTTGCTCATATTGCTGCCATAAAGGATCAGCGAATGATCCAGCAGCGAGCCGTCGCCGTCCTTGGTGGTGTTCAGCTTCTCCAGGAACTTGGTGAACAGCGTGAGGTGATAATTCTGGATCTTCACCAGCTTCTCGATCTTGTCCGCGCGATTCTGGTGATGCGACGTGGCGTGATGGCCATCATGCACGCCCACCTGCGGATAGGTGCGATTGCTGACCTCGCGCGCCATCATGAAGGTGAACACGCGGCTGATATTGGCCTGATACGCAAGCGCCAGAAGATCGTACATGATCCCGACGTGCTCTTCGTAGGAAAAGGGAATGCCCGCCGGCTGCTCCGGCAGCTTCATGTTGGGATCCACCTGTTCGCTGGCCTTCTGGATGCGCCGCTCGATTTCGCGAACGTTCTCCAGATACTCGCTGATTTTGAGGCGATCCTGCGGTCCCAGCTTGGCCTGCAAGCCCGGTGGCTTCCTTCATGACCGCGTCGAGGATGCTGCGGTCGCCTTCGATCCGCGCGAGCCGGTCCTCGGCGCTGCCGCCCTGCCCGAACATTCGCTCGAATACTTTCCTCGGATTGATCTCCATGGGCAGCGGCGTGGTGTGCGTGCGCCAGGAGAGCGTATTCATGTAAATGCAGCCGTAATCGCGGTCGCAGGCTCCGATCAGGCCGGAGTGGTCTTCGATGGCGAGCTCCATCGACGGCAGAATATTGTCCTGCCCGATGGCCTGCGCGGCGATCTGATCGGCGGTGACGCCGGCGTACGCATCGGTTCCCTGCGTGGGCTTGGGCCGGACGCCGCTCAGCCACGTTGTCGGACTAAGCGAATGCACCGCGGTGGAGTCGGCCGCGCGATGCCCGCATCCGCTGACGATAGTCAGGCGGTCGCGGAACGGCTCCAGCGGTTTCAGGATCGGCGAAAACTCGAAGCCGGCGCCCTCAGTGGCGGGCGTCCATCTGTCCATGATCGCGCCATGGGGCACGTAAACGAATCCCAATCGAGGTGTCGGCGCGGCGGCGGTTTTCCGGGTCAAGGTTTGCGCCGGAATCATGGAATCGAGCAGAGGCAGCGCCATGGTGACGCCCATTCCGCGCAGAAACGTGCGGCGCGGCAGGTGCTTCTTCGTGATCAGCATGGAACACCTCGACCCCATTTTCTCACGTTTTCAATGGTTTCAGGGAAACCGGAAGGTGAAGACGGCGGCCGTGTTGATCCAGGTGTCCTGGGTCTGGAGCGGCGGCACTGAGCCCAGCGGATCGCCGTTGGTCGTTCCGTGGAACAAGCGCGACTCCACGCCTATCCAGAAGCGGTGGCTGCGTTCGACGGCGACGTTGACGCCCGCGACCGCGTAGCCGCCCCATCCGCCGCGAGATTTGCACGTCTGGCAGTTGAAGCCGCTGTCGCCGTCCGAGTTAGGAACGCTGACGGATTCGCTGTAGTTCAAATAGACGGCGCCGCCCCCGCCAAACAGCTCGACTCGCGGGCCTATTGGCAGAATTGCCCGTCCCCCCAACGGGACCATGATTTCGTTGTCGCGAATGTTGATGCGCCCGATGATCGTGTCTTGAAAATCGCGCACGCCCGCGGCTTGAAAAACCGCATCTAGGCCCAAGTCGGCTTGAAGGTACCGGAACGGGCGGTACCCGAATCCGACCCGGAGCACGGGCGAAGTGGTCATGAAGGATGACAGGTCTTCGCGGGGAATCGCGCCGCCTGTTCCCATGCTGACACTGAACTGGCGGGCTAGTGGTTGGCCGGTTAAGCTTGCAGCCAGGGGCGCTGCCAGGAGATAAGCGAGAGACAGCCATTTTTGCGGTGTCACTGCCGATTAGGATGCAGCTGGTACACGCCAGGTTTCGAGCATCTACAATAAAGGGGCGGATTAACCGATGAAGACCTACACCTTCCGAGTGATCGTCGAGCCCGATGGCGATCGTTGGCACGCCTATTGCCCGGCTCTGGAACACTATGGCGCCGCAACATGGGGCATCACACAAGAGGAAGCTCTGAAGCATATCCAGGAAGTCGTGCAAATGGTCGTTGAGGAGCTACAGGAAGATGCAGTTCCGATACCTGACGCGCCCCCGCAGGACGTGGAGGTGTCTGAAGAGCCCCGCGTATCAGTAACGATCCCGAGTTTAGCCAACCCTTAGATGGCTCTTGACTACCGCCGACTGCGCGCGAAATCGGCGCCGCGCTCGTTCGAGACGGTTTCAAACTAGCGCGTCAGAGAGGCAGCCATCAACGTTATGTTCATTCGGATGGCCCTCCGAAGCATGATCGAACGGCAGGCCCGCTGGAGCGAGGACGATTTACGTCGACTTCGACTGATGGACTGAAGAGTCTAGCGCTGCGGAGCTGCGGCGCGAACCGGGGCGTCCTGCACCCGGCGCATCTGGAACGGCGTGCTCTTCACGATCCCCAGGACAATCGACGAGAACTTGTAATCGTTACGCGAGGCGTCGCGGGCGATGCCGCGGACCGTCGGCATGTCGTAGTACTCGAGTCCCCGGCCCAGGCCGTAGGTCAGCATCTTTTCGGTGAGCGTGCGGACGAACTGCTCCGGGTGCCTCATGATCGCGTTGCGCAGCGCCACCGGGCCGTCTATCTTCGTGCCGTCCGCGAGCTGACCCGACGGGTCCACTGGACTCACTCCGAACCGCCCGGTTCCTTCGTGCGCCACTCGCCGATGCCATCGAAATTCTCGAGCGAAAATCCCAGCGGATCCATCACCGCGTGGCATCCCGAGCAGGGCGGATTCTTGCGATGCAGTTCCAGGCGCGCGCGTACCGACATCACCTGCGCGCCTTCGTTTTCCTTGAGCGGCGGGACGTTCGGGGGCGGTGAGGGAGGCGGCGTCCCCAGGATCGCTTCCAGGATAAATTTGCCGCGTTTCACCGGCGATGTCCGGTTGGCTTCCGACGTCACGGTCAGGATGCTGCCCTGCCCGAGCAGTCCCCGGCGTTCTTCGTTCGTAACCTTCACTCGACGAAACTGGCTGCCATAGACGCCTTCGATACCGTAGTGCTTGGCCAGACGCTCATTGACGAAGGTGTAGTCGGCGTTCAGCAGATCGAGGACATTCCGGTCCTCGCGCATGATGCTCTCGAAGAACATTTCGGTTTCGCGCCGGAAAGCCTGCCGCAGGTTGTCGTCGAAATTAGGGAATTCGTTGGGGTCCGGCTGGACGTTAGGCAGATTGCGCAGCAGCAGCCACTGCCCGGCGAAATTCTTCACCAAGGCTTCGGAACGGTCGTCGGCCAGCATGCGCTTGACCTGTTGTTCCAGAATCGCCGGGTCCTTCAGCTTCCCCTGCGAGGCGACCGTGATGAGCTGGTCGTCGGGAATCGAGCTCCACAGAAAGAACGACAGGCGCGAGGCGAGTTCCAGGTCGCTGACGGGATGCAGGGAACCGGGGGCAGCTCCCGCCGGATCGGTTTCCATGCGAAACAGAAACTTCGGATCCGTCAGGATCAGCCGCAGGGCGTTCTGAATCCCGGCTTCGAAATTCTTCTTGTTGCGCCCGGACTGATAAAAACTGAGCAGGTTCTCGAGATCCGCACCGGTCACTGGACGCCGATACGCCCGGCGGGCGAGATTCGTGAGAATCGTGCGGGCGCAGGGAAGATCGGCCGCGGCATTCGCCGGACGACAGGAAAAAACGCGATGGCGGCTGGGCGTATCGCCCGGACCCGTGGGATTGAACGGCCCGGTAATCTGCATCCGGTCGATCAAGGGAATGCCGTTCATGTTCTGCAGATCGTGGTCGCGGGTAAAGGGCTGCAGCGGCTCGTCCGACGGCGCGGAATTGCGCCGCAGGAAAGTCACCACCACGGTTCGAGGACCCGCCTTGACCGGGATACGCGTCCGCAAGCGCGCGTCGATCGTATCCTTGGCGACGCCCAGGTTGGCGTCCGACATCTTGTTGTCTTCCTCGCCGCCCACTTGCGCCAGAAACACGCGCTTGCCGTCGATGCTGATTTCGAGCTGGTGCGCGTATTCGAGACCCGTCAGATAGCCGACGATGTTCTGCAGCAGAAACACGCGGAAATCGTACTCGCCATCCAGCGGAAAGTTGTAGTGGATCAGGATGCCGCCGCGCGTGCCAAGCGGTAAACCTTCAATGTGATGCTCCTGATCGAGATCCGGCGCAGCCTGGAACACCAGGCTGATCGGCGTGATGGTGGGATCGCCCACCGCCAGGCTCGAGATCTTGTCCGAGGCCGACAGGTATTGCTCCAGCAGAGACGGAGAGAAGCGCAGCACATCGGCGATATTGTCGAACCCGTTGGCTTCGTCGTCGGCGGGAAGAAACGAAGCGGCATCGATGTCCAGGTCCAGCAGATCGTGGATGGCGTTGGCGTATTCAGTCCGATTCAACCGGTGCAGCGTGGATCGCCCGGGTTCAGGGTGACTCGCCGCGGCGCGGTCGAGCGAAGTTTCGAGCCAGCCGGTGAACTTGGTCACCGTGGCGTCGTCGGGGCGCGGCATGCCCTGCGGAGGCATCATGCCTCCATGCAGTTTCCGCAGAACTTTTTCCCAGGTTTCTGCGTTATCCGAGACGCGGTCGAGGTTCAGCGTATCCAGCGTCAAGCCGGCGGTTCGCAGCTTCTGGTTGTGGCAGGTGACGCAGTATTTGTCGAGCATGGCTCGCTGATCAGTCGCGCTGGACTGTTGGTAGGACAAGGCCGCTGTAAGGACCGCGAGAATCCCGCAAACTATGAGAAAGGATCGCAACATAGCAACCTACTCAAAGCATACCTGACCCTGCGGTTGGGCGAGGCATGCCTGGCCCCTACAATCTCGACGTCGAATGTAGGGGCCGGGCATGCCCGGCCCTGGATAGCTCGGGGACGCTATCGTAGAGACGATGGAAGGGGTCTTCGCCTGGGTCGCCGCGCACGGTTATTGGGCGTTGTACTTGCTTCTGGCTCTGGGTGTTATCGGACTTCCCATTCCCGATGAAACGCTGCTGGTTTTCACCGGCTATCTGATTGGCCGGGGTACTTTGCATCCCGTGGGAGCTTTCGCCGCCGCCGTGGCAGGAGCGTGGACCGGCATCAGCGGGAGCTATCTGCTGGGACGCACGCTAGGCGTCGGGGCGGTCCACCGCTACGGCAAGTACGTGCACCTGACCGAGACGCGGCTGGCGAAGGTCCACCTGTGGTTTGACCGGATCGGCCACTGGATGCTGTTCGTCGGTTACTACATCGCCGGCGTGCGGCACTTTACGGCGGTGGTCGCCGGCATGTCGAGGGTCGCATACCCGACCTTCATCGCCTACGCGTGGTCGGCGGCGCGATCTGGGTCGCCACATTCCTAACGATGGGTTACTTCCTGGGAGAAAACTGGCGGCAGGTCGCCGAACTGGTGCACCACTATATCGTGTACGCTTCTGTGGCGATCATCATCGCGGGTGTGATCTGGTACGTCCTGTGGAAGAAGGCTAGAACCAGGCCGTAATCGCCTGGTTCACCAGGAACGCGCACACATACGCCATGCCTGTCATGTAGGCGAACTGGATGATCGGCCACTTCCAGCCGCCGGTTTCCCGTTTCACCACCGCCAGCGTAGACATGCACTGCATGGCGAACGCGAAAAATACCAGTAAGGCGATCGCGCCGCCCATAGTCAGGTCCTGCTGCAGAGCGTGCTGCAAGCCCGCGGACTTGGCCGAGGGATCCTCGATCCCGTAGATCGTTCCCAGCGTGCCGACAATCACTTCCCGCGCCGCCAGCGAGGTGATCAGTCCGATGCCGATCTTCCAGTTGAAGCCCAGCGGCTTGATGGCAGGCTCGACGGCGTGCCCGATCATGCCCACGATGCTCTGTCCGATTTCCGGAGGCTGGCCGTTGTGCAAGGGAAGGTTCGCCAGAACCCAAATGACGAGCGCCACCGCCAGGATCACGGTGCCCGCGCGGCGTAAGAAAACTTTCGCGCGATCGATCAGTCTCAAGGCCAGCCCGCGAAGAGTGGGCCAGCGGTAAGGAGGCATCTCCAGCATGAAGGACGACCGGCTGCTCTTGAGGACCGTGGATTTGAGCAGCCGGGCCGTCCCAACAGCGGCCGCGAGTCCCAACACGTATAAGTCCCAGGTACGCCGCCGTCTGCGTGCTCAGGAAGCCGCCCAACAACCGGCGATCCGGGATGAAGGCCGCTACCACCAGGATGTAAACCGGCAGCCGCGCCGAACAGGTCATGAACGGCGCGATCAGAATCGTCGCGATGCGGTCGCGCTTGCTCTCGATGGTGCGCGTCGCCATGATGGCGGGAACCGCGCAGGCATACGCCGAAAGCAGCGGAATGAAGCTCTTGCCCTGGAGACCGAAGCGCGCCATGGTGCGGTCGGCGATCAGCGCAGCGCGGGCCAGGTAGCCCGAGTCCTCCAGGATCCCGATAAACAAGAACAGCAGCAGGATCTGGGGCAGGAACACGACCACGCTGCCGACACCGTTAAAGATTCCGTCGACCACCAGCGAATGCAGGGTCGGGTTGGGAATCATCGAGCCCACCCACGCTCCTAACGACAAGATCGCGCCTTGCAGCAGATCCATCACCGGCTTGGCCCAGGAGAAAATCGACTGGAACACCGCGATGACCACCACGATGAAGATCAGCGGTCCCGCGACCGGATGCAGGAAAACCGCGTCCAGACGGCGCGTCCAGTGCGGCGGAGCGGGCGCCTGATACTTGCCCTTCGTGCCGACGTTCGCGGCCCAGGCCCGGCACTTAGGGATGTCCTGGATCACCGGAAGCTGCATCAGCGGCGCGGCTCGCGGGGCGGTGTGCGTCGCCCCGGCGAGAAACTGGAAAACTTTGTCGAATCCTTCGCCTCGCGACGCGCTCACCAGAGCCACGGGTGATCCGAGCTGCATGCTCAACTCGGCCACATCCACGCCCCCGCCGCGACTCTTCAGATCGTCGGCCATGTTGAGGATCACCAGCGTCGGCAAGCCCAGGCTGAGCACCGGCGCAGCCAGCACCAGATGGCGGGCAAGGTTCGTCGAATCCAGAATCAGCAGGACCGCATCCGGCTTGGGCAGATCCTTCATCTGGCCGAGCAGAACGTCGTGCGTGACGCGCTCGTCTTCAGTGCGCGGCTCCAGGCTGTAGACGCCGGGCAGATCGACGGCGAAAACTTCGCGCCCGCCTTCCACCTTCACCTTGCCCATGCGATGTTCCACCGTAACGCCCGGGAAATTCGCCACTTTCTGGCGCAGGCCGGTGAGCCGGTTGAACAGCGTGGATTTTCCGGAGTTGGGCGGGCCTACGATCGCCACGATGTGCCGGCGAGTTGGTATCGCCGGCGGCGGGGGAAGGGTTGCGACCGAGCAACCGTGGCAATCGCTCATAAACCTAGATCACGACTCCTTTGCGGCATGGGGTTTGCTGCCGTTGTGCCGCAGAATCAGCTTTCGCGCCGTCTCGCGCCGCAGCGCAACCTCGGACCCGTCCACACGAAACACCCGCGGGTCTCCGCCTGGAGCCGAATGGCCCGGCGTGACCGCATGACCCGGCAGAAACCCGAGTTCCATCAGCCGCCGCGCGTCGTCCTCGGGCAAGTCCAGGCGATCCAGAATTCCCGACTCGCCATGCTTCAATTCCATGAGGTTGGTGGCTTCCGGATTGTGTTTCGCGCTGTGTTTAGAGGCCCGATCCTTTTTGACACCCGTTTGCATCTCGAACCAAGTATCCATCTGGAAACACTGCAAAGTCAAACTCTTGGAGCACCAGGATTTGATAGCTAGTTGCAATTGGTCCTGAACCACAGTCCCACTATACACCATCTCGGACCGAACTAGTCCGGTATCCATCGAACGGAGAAAATTTCCAGGTGAGTGATGATGGTAGCGATGCGGATAGAGCTTCCCCCATTGCTGGATCAGATCGTGCGCGAGATGCACGCCGCGGGCTACCGGGCGGTGGTGGTGGGCGGCGCGGTCCGGGATGCGTTACTCGGAGGCCAGCCCAAGGATTTCGATATCGAGGTCTACGGCATCGCCTACGATCGCCTGGCCGCGATCCTGGCCCGGCACGGCCGCGTCGATCTGGTGGGCAAGAGTTTCGGCGTGGTCAAGCTAGTCACTCGGGAAAACCAGGGCGGCCACGAGTACGATTTCAGCGTTCCCCGCCGCGACAGCAAGTTCGGGCTCGGTCATCGCGATTTTCAGACAACGTTTGATAACGACATCTCGCCTCGCGAAGCCGCCAGCCGCCGCGACTTCACCATCAATGCCATCGCCTACGATCCTGTGGCGGACGAGGTCCTGGATTTCTTTGGCGGCGCAGAGGACTTGAAGAATCGAGTCCTGCGCGCGACCAGCGAGGCTTTCGCCGAAGACCCTCTGCGCGTCCTGCGCGGAATGCAGTTCGCCTGCCGCTTCGATCTCACGCTCGATCCTGGGACCGCGGCGATGTGCCGGAGCATTGTGGATCAATACGGCACCATTGCGCGGGAACGCGTCGCCGAAGAGTTCATGAAGTGGGCGGTGAAAAGCGTCCGCCCGGGCCGGATCGCCGAGTATCTGGCGGATTCGGGCTGGGACGTTCATTTTCCCGAGATCGCACGCCTGACCGGTGTTCCGCAGGATCCCGGTTGGCACCCGGAGGGCGACGTGGGCACCCATACCATGCTGGTCGTCGACGCGGCCGCCCGGATCTCCGCGCGCGAGAAGCTGGAGCGGCGACGATCGAGCCGTACTAATCTTCGCGGCGCTCTGCTCACGATTTCGCCAAAGCCACCACCACCCTGCTGCGCGAGCGCGAAGGCAAAATGCGCTGGACGTCCTGGGGACATGAAGCCGATGGCGGGCCGATGGCGCGGGGCTTCCTCGAACGCATCGGCATCAAGAGCGCGATCGTCGATCGCGTGGTCCCGATGGTCGAAAATCATCTGGCGAGCTCGAGTATCGGCCGCGAAGCCACGCCTCGTGCGGTTCGGCGTCTGGCTATGCGTCTGGCGCCGGCGACGATCGCCGACCTGCTGCGGCTGATCGAAGCGGATTACTCCGGCCGCCCGCCGCTTCCCGCCGGGCTTCCCGAGGGTGCCATGCGGATCAGGGAGATGGCGGAGGCACAAGCCGTCGATCACGGCCCGCAGGCGCCGCTGATTCTAGGACGGCACGTCATGCCGTACTTTGGCGATCAGCCCGGAAAGCACATCGGCGAAGTAACGGCGGCGGCTTATGAGGCGCAGGCGGACGGGGCGTTTTCGAACCTGGAGGAGGCGCTTCAGTGGCTGGACGCCTACATGTCGAAAAAGCAGACAGACGGCCTTTTGCTGGATCGCTGAAGGACGCTAGCGGGGTTCGCTGCGTTTGACCTGGGCGCGGCGGCGGCCCTGATCGAGATTAGCGGCGGCCTTCTGTTTGGCCTCGTCGCCGACCTTGATGTTGTTCACGATTTTTTTCGCGCCCGCCGATTTGGCCATCCGGGTGGCCGCGCCCTTGTGCTGGACCACATTCGTGGTTCCTTCCCAATAGGCGATGCCGCCTTGCACGCGCACGGTGAGTCCGTCCTTGCCGATCACGGACTTAGCTAGCCGCGCCCGGATATCCTTTTCGATCTGGACGTCTTGCGGAGCCGTGGTGCCCTGAGGCGGGGGCGCTTTGGCTTTCGTCGGCGACTTTGTTTGGGCGGGCGCGCACGATATCGCCAGCATCAACAGCAGAATGATTCTGAGCACGCTGAATTAGTCGTGCGAGGCCGCCTAAGAATCTCAGAGATTCGTTTTGAGATCGCTCAGGCTGACGGCGACGCTGCCCATCCTCCCAATGGCGATTCCAGCAGCTTCCGCGGCGAGTTGCATGGCCTCGTTCCAGGAAGCGCCCGCGGTGACCGCCATGGCCGTTACGGCCAGCACCGTATCGCCCGCTCCGGTGACATCGAACACCTGGCGAGGGGTGGACGCAAGGTACTCCGGCGGCTGGGAATCCGCGAAGAGCGTCATCCCTTCGGAGCCTTCAGTGACCAGGATATTCGTCCCGGGCATGCTCGCGGATAAGCGCGTTCCAGCGGCCAGAACCTCGGCATGGGTATCGGCCGGCAGTCCCGTTAACAGGCTCAGTTCCAGACGATTGGGCTTCAGCAGAAACGCTCCGCGGTAACGGGCTGCGTCGGAGCCCTTGGGATCGGCAAATACACGCTTCCCCACGCGCCGGGCCTCGCCGATCACCGCATCCAGCAGAGGATGGCGTGAGGAACCCCTTGGCGTAATCGGAGATCACGATCGCCCCGGCGTTCACGATCTCGTTCCAGACGGCTTTCAGGACATCGGCAACGATGGCCTCAGAAATTGGTCCGGTCGCTTCCTCGTCTACGCGAACCACTTGCTGGTGGGCGGCGATCACGCGGGTCTTGGTGGTGGTGGGACGGCCGGGGTCGGCGATCAGGCCGCCGGTTTCGACGCCGTGGGCCTTCAGCGCGGCCTTCAGCTCATCGGCATGGGAATCCGCGTCCCGTCACGCCAAAAAGACTCACGCGTGCGCCCAGGGCCGCCAGGTTCGCCGCGGTATTCCCCGCCCCGCCCGGCTGAAGCGTCGTGCGCTGTTTCCGGACCACGGGAACGGGCGCTTCGGGCGATAAGCGCGAGGCTTGCCCCCACCAATACCAGTCGAGAATCACGTCCCCCAGGACCAGAATCCGCTGTCCGGGGAACAGCTTGAGAATGTCGGGAAGCCCCACTCGGGCTTACTCTAACATAGAGGCATTGGAAAGACGCATTGGAAAAAATCCTGACGTTGGAGCAGATGGACCAGTGGGTCGCGGCCGAGAAGGCTGCGGGCCGCCGAATCGGCTTCACTTGCGGCAGTTTCGACCTGCTGCACGCGGGCCATGTCGAATATTTGGGAAAAGCGCGCCGGATTTGCGATCGCCTGATCGTGGCGGTGAACTCGGACGCGTCCATATCCCGATATAAGAGTCCGCTGCGCCCCGTGAACCCTGAGCGCGAGCGGATGTACGTGGTCGCGGGCCTGGCAGCGGTCGATGCGGTGACGCTGATGGAAGACGACCGTCCGCTGTCTTTGTTGCTCCGCTGGAAGCCGGATCTCTACATCAAGGGCGGGGATTATTCGGAAGGAGCGCTTCGCTCGGGCGATGCGGTGCGCGAGTATGGGGGCAAGGTCGAGGTCATCCGCTCGGGTTTTCCCACCAGCAGTTCGAAAATCATCGAACGGATCGAGCTGCTGGCGGCACACGCGGCGCCGGACGCGGCTCGTCAACCAGGGTGCTGGAGGATTAGTCCTGCTCGATCGCGACGGCACGCTCATCCGCGACGTGCCTTTCCTGCACGATCCGGCGAAGGTGGAGATCCTGCCGGGCGTGATCGAAGGACTGCTGAAACTTCAGGCTGCGGGCCTGCGGCTGGCGATCGTGACCAACCAGCAGGGCATCGGCCTGGGTTACTACTCAGCCCAGGATTTCATCGCCGTGAACCAGCGGCTGCTGCGCGAGCTGGGCGCGCAGCGGGATTCGCATTTCGAAGATCTACTTCTGCCCGCATTCGCTGGGGGAGCAATGCTCGTGCCGCAAGCCGGCGACCGGCATGATCGTTCGGGCGATGCGCGACTTCGGGGTCGCGCCGGAGCAAACTTTCATGGTTGGCGATTCCGACGACGACATGCAGGCGGGAGCGGACGCCGGGTGCCGGACGGTCCGCGTGGGCGAAGGCGCGTTCGGCCCGGCGGCGGAGCAGATCCTCAATTCTCGGATCTGCTAACTTTAAACTATGAAGTTGTGGTTACCCGCCGGCTCCCTGACGTTGCTGGCGGTTCTGGTTCTTACGGCTACTCCGCCGAATCTCCCGAATCTTCCGAACCTGGAAGGCGCTCCCGTCGCCGACACCATATCGATCGCCTCGCTCAACCTCGACCACCAGACGAGTTTCGAGAAAGTCCTGCATGACGTGGAAGCTGCGCCGCGCGTGAGCCACGCCGACATCATTCTTTTGCAGGAAGTCTCCCACGTCGAGGGCGGCCCCAGCATCGCCAGCAAGCTAGCCGACCGGCTGGGCTACCAGGTGGCGTTCGCGCCGGAAGGGCCGAAAGTTTTCGATCGCGGGCTGGCAGTGGTCAGCCGGTTTCCCATTGAGGAATCCAAGGTCGAGTGGCTGACGCCGTATAACCTGGTGTTCAAAACGCGCCACCGCTTTGCACTGGCGGTGAAACTGCGGGTTCCCTCAGGCGAGCTCCGCATCTGGAACGCTCACCTGGATACCCGCATCAATCCCGATCAGCGGCTGAAGCAGCTGCAACCGGTGATGGACGAGGCCGCCAAACTGACGGGTCCACGGCTGATCGGCGGGGATTTCAATACCAACGATTTTTATTGGATCGAGCACACCCTGCCGATTCCGCGAGGCGGGTACCGGTCAACCGTGCGCCGCGCGATGGCGAAGCTCGGATTCCAGACTCCCTTTCAGGATCAGCTGGTCACCCTGCCGATCGCACACCAGCATCTGGATTGGCTGTTCGTGAATGGGCTGGAACCGTTGAGCTCAACCACCGAGCCGATTTCCTTCTCGGATCATCATGCGATCTGGGCCGCGTTTCGCGTCGCCCGCGCTACTACGCCTGCGGATACTGTAGCGAGTCGTCAATAATCTTGGAGGCGGTGGCCCCGGGATCCACTTGGTAGGTCCCGTTGGCGTAGGCCCGGGCGATCTGCTCGATTCGTTCCTGCCGTTCCGGGGAATCCGGCACCAGCGAGCGCAGACTTCGGACCAGTTCGGAAAGATGGACATCGTCGCGGGTCGAGCCGGCGCCGGCGCGAGCCGCCTGTTTCCTCCCCGGCTGTTCCGCAGTGTCCAGAGGCGAAGGATGGGCGTTTTGAACCTTCATGCTCAATATGGCCTATCGACCAGTGTCTCTCATTTTTGAGCCGCCAGGTCAAGGCCGACTCGTGATCGAAGATCGCACGGTATACTGAGGCTCGAATGAGCCAACAAAAGTGGAAAGGAGACTACCTTTATCTCCTTCAAAACCTGGTGCTCAAGGATTTCCGGATCCGCTACCGGAACATGAGCCTGGGCATTCTGTGGTCGCTGATCAACCCCCTGGTGATGATGGCCGTGCTGACCTTCGTCTTCGGGCGGGTGTTCGGCAAACAGGATCAGCCGACCTTCCCTCTTTTCGTCCTGTGCGGTCTGGTTCCCTTCAACTTCTTCACCGGCGCCTTCCTCAGCGGGACCACGTCGATTACCGCGAGCGCCCAGTTGGTGAAACGCGTGCCGGTGCCGCGCGAAATGGTAACCATCGCCGCCGTGTTTTCCAACTGCATTCACCTGCTGATCCAAGTGGCCCTGTTGCTGGGGCTCACGCTGGCCTACGGGTTGGGAGTCAATCGCTTCTGGATCTGGATGGTGCCGTTGTGGCTGCTGTACGTGGTGTTTGTGTGCGGCATCTCCCTCATTTCGAGCGCGGTCAGCGTCTTCGTCCGCGATACGCAGTATGTGGTTGAATCTTTCAACCTGGTGCTGTTCTATCTGGTTCCGATCTTCTACTCGTTCGAAATCATTCCGCCTAGGTATGCCGCGGTGTATCGTTTCAACCCGGTTGCGGCGCTGGTCCTGGCGATGCGCAACATCCTGCTCGACCACCAGCCTCCACCGATGACGCTGCTGGTGAACATGGTGATCGCCGCGTCTTTGGCTCTCGCAGTGGGACTACTGGTCTTCGGGAAGTTGAAGCGAAGTTTCTACGAGTACATCTGAGGATCGGGCCGCGCCCTTACGCCTGGAGCATTTCATCGGCCCAGGGGAGCGCTTCACGATAGGCGGCTCCGACCAGCTCCGAAGGGATGCTGAGATGGCCTGCCAGGCGCTCCACGGTATCCCAATCGCCCAGCTCGTACTGGCGGACCATCGTATAAATCCTGTTCAGAACGTTGTCTTCGGGCGCTTTCCCGCGCAGGACCGAATCGATTGCGGGCGCCAGTCCAAGATCCTGGATGACGTCGCCCAGGGGACGGTCCAGAAGGGCGTCCAACATGGAAAACAATCCGACCAGGAAAGCCTGATCCTCGACACTCTGTCCGCTGGCGACCGCCAGCAGCTCGCAGAATCGTCCGCGAACCAGGGACTGCGTGATCAGCTCGCCCGGCTTGTCGTCGGCGATGGTGTGCAGCGCGGCGATGGCGATCCATTTGCGGATGCCGTACTCTCCCAGAACCACCAGCGCCCGGCGAATCGAGTGGATCTTGGTTTGCCGCCCAAAACGCGCGGAATTGGCGTAGCGCATCAGCTTATAGGAGAACGATACGTCCTGGGAGATCAAGGTCGACAGCCGGTTAAAGTCCAGCTCGGGGCGGTGCGCTTCCTGAATCAGACGCAAGCAGTGGATTTTGACCGCCGGGATCTGAGTGCCCTGCATGACGGCGGGGCGGGCGAAGAAGTGGCCCTGAAAATAGTCGTATCCCGCGCGCAGCGCCCAGCGATAATCGGCGTCGGTTTCCACCTTCTCGGAGAGCATATGGATGCCCCTGGAGTGGAATTCCCGGAGCATGACTTCCTGCTGCGGCTTGGGCGTACACATTTCCACCTTGATCATGTTGGCCAGCTCGATGAAAGGAGCCATGCGCGGACTGGGCTGGAAATCGTCCAGCGCAATCCGATATCCCCGGGCGCGAATTGCGCGGACGGCCTCCACGACCTCGGCATCGGGCTCGATATCCTCGGTCAGTTCGATGACCGTCTGCTTGCTGGGAAGGCTGGAATAAATATCCTGCATAAGCATGTCCCGGCCAAAGTTGATGCAGGCGTGTTTTCCTCGCAGGAGCTTGTCCCAGCCGATGGACAACATGCCATTGGAAATCACTTGCCGGGTGGCGGAGCTAGCCTCGATCCCCTCGCACCGTGTGGCGTTGGCGTCAGACCGGAATAGCAATTCGTAGGCCCATACCTTGCGATTGCGGTCGAAAATGGGTTGGCGGGCGACAAACACTTCCACACCTTACGTATCGACGAAACCCGGCTCCGCTTTAGGATTTATTCCGGAGGCTTTATTCGGCTCGCTTGGTTTTTACCACCACAGGAGTGCCCGCGAAGTCGAATTTCTCACGCAGACGGTTCGCCAGATGCCGTTCGGCTGAAAAATGCAGCTTGCCGGTGCCCGTGCGGTCGGTAAAAATGACGAAAGTGGGCGGCCGGATGGACGCCTGTGTCAGGTACTTGATCTTGGGCCGAAACTCCCAGCGGAGCGTATCCACGAAGCGGTTCAGCTCACCCGTACCAACCCGATGAGAAGCCGCCTCGAAGCCCTTACGGATCAGGGGAAAGAGCGCCGCGGTTCCCTGCGCCTTGAGCGCGGACATAAACACCACCGGGGCGTAATCCAGGAATTTCAGGCGCTCCTGGATCTGTTCCAGGAACTTCTTCCGGTTGCGTTCCTTGAGCGCGTCCCATTTATTGACGCACAGGATAATGGAGCGGCCTTCTTCATGAGCGTATCCGGCGATGGTGGCATCGGCCGAGAGCACGCCTTCGGTGGCGTCCATCACCAGCAGAGCGACATGGCACATGCGCAGGTGGCGGCGCGCCATCACCACGCTTAGTTTTTCGGCCATCAGATGGGTCTTGCCCTTGCGCCGGATCCCGGCGGTATCGACGAACACGTACTCGACGCCGTCGCGCGTGATGGATTCGTCCACGGCATCGCGCGTGGTGCCGGCGATAGGAGAAACGATGGCGCGGTCGGATCCCACCAGCGCGTTCAGCAGCGTGGATTTTCCGACGTTGGGGCGGCCCAGGATCGCGACCTTGATGCGGTTCGCAGGCTCATTGGGCTCCGGAGCCGAGACCGGGAAGCCCGCGGTCACGTGCTCCAGCAGCTCGTCGATTCCCAGGTGGTGTTCGGCCGAAACCGGGTAAAGATGCTCGAAGCCCAGCTCGTGAAATTCGTGAGCGAGGTCGGCGCGCCGCGGGCTATCGATTTTGTTCACCGCCAGCGCGACCGGCTTGCCCAGCTTGCGGAGCATCTTAGCGAGGTCGCGATCCGCGCCGGTCAGCTCGCTGCGGCCGTCGATCAGAAAGATGATGTGATCGGCGCTTTCAAGCGCCACCTTAGCCTGGCGCAGGATCTCGCTGGGGATCAGCGCATCGTCGCCCTGGATGATGCCGCCGGTATCGATCAGGTCGAACTTGCGGGCGCGATGCTCGGCCTGGCCATAGATGCGATCGCGCGTGATACCGGGCTCGTCGCCGACAATGGAACGGCGCGAACGCAGGATGGCGTTGAACAGGGTCGACTTTCCGACGTTGGGACGGCCGACGATGACTACGGAAGGCTGGGCAGACACTATGCTCAATCATCGCGCACATTGCGGGGTGGGGCAGGTTTTCAACCTTTTTCGCGGGAGATTACGGCTTTTTGCACCCGCCGTGCGACCATGAAAGTTCCAATGACTGCAAACGAGAAGATTCGTAACGTGGCGATCATCGCCCACGTCGACCACGGCAAAACCACCCTTGTAGACGCAATGCTCCGCCAAAGCGGCCTTTTTCGGGCCAATGAGGCAGTAGTCGAGCGCATGATGGATTCGAACGAGCTGGAGCGCGAGCGCGGCATCACCATCCTGGCCAAGGCCACCGGCCTGCGCTACCACGACATCAAGATCAACATCGTCGATACACCCGGCCACAGCGACTTCGGCGGTGAAGTGGAGCGCGCGCTCAAGATCGTGGACGGCGTGATGCTGCTGGTGGATGCGAGCGAAGGTCCCCTGCCCCAGACCCGCTACGTGCTCATGAAGGCTCTGGAGGCGCGGCTGACTCCGATCGTGGTGATCAACAAGATCGACCGCCCGGACGCGCGCATTCAGGAAGTGCTCAACGAAATCTACGATCTGTTCATCGATCTGGACGCCGCCGAGGATCAGCTCGATTTCCCGGTGATTTACACCAACGCGAAAACCGGAGTCGCCAAACTGGATCCGGCACAGGAAACCAGCGACCTGCGCATACTCTTCGACACGATCCTGGAAAATATCCCCCCGCCCAAGGGGGATCCCGAAGGGATCCTACAGATGCTGGTAGCCAATTTAGACTACAGCGAGTATCTGGGACGTCTGGCAATCGGACGTGTGTTCAATGGAACCCTGAATCTGGGTGACGAGGTGTCCATCGCCAAGCTGGACGGCTCATTCCACAAAACCAAGATCACCAAACTGTACTCATTTGAAGGCCTGAAGCGGGTGGATGAAACCATCGGCACACCGGGGGACATTCTGGCCATCGCGGGCGTGGAGGGGATCACCATCGGCGAAACCATCACGCATGTCGGAGACGCCCAAGCCGCTGCCGCATATCCTGATCGATGAGCCCACCATCGCCATGACGTTCACCATCAACACGTCGCCGTTCTCGGGCCGCGAAGGGACTTACGTGACGTCGCGCAACTTGCGCGATCGCCTGGATAAAGAGCTGCTCACCAACGTTTCGATTCGCGTGGAGGAAGCCGGCGGTCCCGATGCTTTCAAGGTGATGGGCCGCGGCGAACTGCAACTGGCCATCCTGATCGAAATGATGCGGCGCGAAGGCTTCGAGCTGGGAGTCGGCAAGCCCGAGATCCTGACCAAAACCATCGGCGGCAAGCTGAATGAGCCGCTGGAGCTGCTGGTGATCGATTGTCCCGAGTCTTTCACCGGCGTGGTGATGGAGAAGATGGGCACGCGCAAGGGCAAGATGCAGAAGATGGTCAACCACGGCTCGGGCCGCGTACGCCTGGAGTTTTTCGTGCCGTCGCGCGGCCTGATCGGCCTGCGCAGTGAGATGCTCACGGACACCAAGGGCACGGCGATCATGAATTCGCTGTTCGAAGGCTACATCGAGTGGCAGGGCGACATCCCTTCGCGGCCTACTGGATCATTGATCGCCGACCGTGCGGGCAAGACCACCGGTTACGCGATCTTCAATTTGCAGGAGCGCGGAGAGATGTTCGTGTCTCCGGCGACGGAAGTCTACGAAGGCATGATCGTGGGCGAGAACGCGCGCGATACCGACCTGGACGTGAACATCGTAAAAGAGAAAAAGCTGACCAATATGCGCGCCTCCTCGGCCGACGAAGCCATCCGGCTGGTGCCCCCGCGGCTGCTGAACCTGGAACAGGCCATCGAGTTCATCCGGGAGGACGAACTGGTGGAAGTGACGCCCCAGTCCATCCGCCTGCGCAAAAAAGTGCTCAAGGCAAATCAACGATAGAGTATTTTGTTTTATCTAAAAGTCCTTTGCTATCAGAGCCTTAAGTAATATTATTGACGTTCCAGTATTTTGCAATTGCCCCCGGCAGTGCGATACTAGCGTCGATAAACACGATGACTCTGGTGAGCGAGGCAATCGCCCGATATCACAAACTCATCGAGAGCGAACCCTACATCGACTTGGCATGGGCCCATGCGCTGCAAGAGCGCATCAAGTCCGAAAAATTGGACGGCAGGCCTGTGTCGCCGGTGCTGCGGCCGCACTTGATAACGCAGAAGGACTACGCCGCGCTGGTGCGGGCGTCCGAGACGTTGCTCTCGGCCATCGCCCGCGTGGAGCGGCTGGCCCTGGACACGCCCGCGCTGCTGGCGCGGATGCAGCTATTGCCGGCCGAAAAAATGCTGGCGGCGGTGGATCCGGGATATTCGACGGTCGGAATCACGGCGCTTCTGGATGCGGCGATCCATGACGGCTCGATTCGCTTTACCGGCTTCAATTCCGAGGCGCCCGCGGGAGTGCTTTACGGAGACGCTTTGTCGGATCTGTATTACGAAGCTCCTCCGGTCAAACAATTTCGCAAGAAATACAAGCTCCAAAAACTGGGCGGCGCGAAACACCTGCTGGGGGGCCTGCTGAAGGCCTACAAGGAATTCGGCGGAAAACAAAAGAAACCGAACATCGCGATTGTCGAATTTAAGGCGCCCTTCGCGGCCGCCTCCAGCGATCACGCATTGCTGGCGGAATTCTTCACGCGCGAAGGATATCCCGCCGAAGTAGTTTCGCCGGAGCAGTTGGAGTATCGCAATAACGTCTTGCGGCGCGGCGATTTCAATATCGACATCCTCTACCGGCGCATCAAGGTGCAGGAGTTCCTGGTGCGGTTCGATCTCAACCACGCCCTGGTGCGCGCTTATAAAGAGCACGCCGTGTGCATGGTGAACAGCTTCCGCGCCGATATCGGCTCCAAGCGGGTCATATTTGACTTACTGACAGACGAGAAGATCACCGGTAAGTTCCCGGCCGCCGAGAAGCGTGCGATCAAGGAATTCGTGCCCTGGACGCGGTTGGTTCAGGCGGTCAAGACCACCCACAACGGCCGCACCGTGGACCTGCCCGAGTTCGTGATGAAGCATCGCAACAAGCTGGTGCTCAAGCCCAACGACGATTCCATGGATCTGCATCCCGTGCGCGGGGCCGAAGTGGATGAAGCCGGGTGGGAGAAAGCGCTGCGGCAGGCCATGCGGAATCCCTTCGTGGTCCAGGAAGCGGTGGAGCCGACGCACGCCGTATTCCCCCTGATGCAGTACGGCAGCCTGATCATGAAGGACATGGTGGTGCACCTCCACCCGCATGCGTTCCTGGGCAAGGTGTACGGAGCATCCAGCTGGCTGAGCGTGGCCGACGCGGCCGGATTTTCGACGCTCACCGGTCTCGCGCCGACGTTCCTGCTCGAAGGAAAGTAGTTCGCTAGATTCTTACCTGTGGTAAGATTCGGGTGTGGTCACCGTCTCTTCCAAGGGCCAGATCGCCATTCCTAAGGCAGTCCGCGATGCGCTGAACCTCTCGGAAGGCGCAAAACTCAGAATCGAGCTGCGTGGTCAGGAAATTGTCTTGTCGAAAGAACCTGGCTGGAAAAAACTGGAAGGTGCCGCGGCTGGAACCAATCTGATGAAAGCGTTTGCTGCCCACAAAAAGCGGGAACGCAAACGTGAAGATTCGCGTTCTTGATTCGTGGGCGATCCTGGAGTGGATCAACGCCCGTCAGCCCGCCGGCAGGCTTGTAGCGGAGATACTGACTCAGGCGGAAGCCGGCAAGATCCGGCTCTTGATGAGCGCGATCAATACCGGAGAGATCTATTACTTTCTCCGGAAACACCATAGCGTAGCGCTCGCGGAAGACTGGCGCGCGCTATCGCGGACCCTCCCTGTAACCATGGAAGTACCCACCATGGCTGAGATTTGGAATGCTGCCGCGCTCAAGGGCCAGTTCCCGATTTCTTATGCCGACGCCTTTGCAGCAGCGCTAGCTCAGAAGTACGCTTGCGCGCTGATCACCGGAGACCGGGAGTTCCGCTCCGTCACGAACCTGGAACTGCATTGGATCGGGGGACGGTGACTAACCGTTCCTACTGTTGAGGCTCGGTTTCTATTGTCACTTTCGCGCGCAGATTCGCGACGCCTGCGGTGGGTCGCTCATCCGTCACCATGACGGCGATGGCGTCGTCGAGCCAATCGTGAACCGTCCCATCGGGATCGTGCGAAGCCAGCGTCAGCGTATAAGCTCGCGGGCATAGATCGCACAGGAACGAAAACGTCACGGTAACGGTGTCTCCCGTGGCGCGGGGACCCAGCTTGATCCGCTCGATCTCGGTATTGGTGCCGTAAACTTCGAAGCCCACCTGCGTGCGGATCAGCAGTCCGATCACGGGATCGTCGACCGCCGCGTTGTAGCGCACAGTCGCTCGGACAGTAACCATTTCACCGCTCTTCCAGACGATGGTCGGCTTGCCTTCCGCGCCCAACGTTTCGATCGACATCAACTCGGCCCGGCCGTCGCCGTGCCGGAACACCGGGGCGAGGCGGGACGGAAGCGTTTCGCCCCAACTGCGGACGCGCTCGGCGACGTGTCTGCGATATTTAGCCAACGTCTCCCTGGTATCGCCCTTGGCCGCGATCCTTCCACCGTCCAGCCACCACACCTCATCGCACATCAGCTCGAGCAGACCGTCTTCGTGGGAAGCCAGCAGGATGGTCGCGCCGCCGCGACGCAGCCGGTCGAGCCCCGTGAGCGTTCGCGCGCGCACCACCGCGTCCTGCGTCGCCAGGGCCTGATCCAATGCGACCACCGCCGCCGGCGCGAGGTTCAATGAGTCGCCCAGAGCCACGTAACGGCGCTCGGGACCCGCGCGGACCTCTCCGCTTTCCGGCTGCGCGGAGCCGCCTGCAAGTTTTAGCAGCTCGGTCACACCCGAGCCTTTTTCGCCGATCACTCCGATGATGACCCCGGCTGGAGCGACCACGGAGATCCCGTTGAGCGGCGCGAGGACCGCGTTCCTGAACTCAAGCGACATTAAGAATCAGGATACGTCACCGGGCAGGCGGTTCGTCGGCGCAAGCGTTGCCTTCGATAGTGTTGGCAACGCGGGACACGCCGGGTCCATACACGATGCACCGCGTTTTCATCTTGTAACCGGAGATTCGGTTTCCGCGAATCACGTTGCCAGTGGTGTCTTCCAGACGAGCCAGGCCTCGGCTCAGAAAAACGCCGCTCGTGAGTATCTCCGGCTCGTCGCCGTGCGCGATGTTCAGGCCAAGGAACAAGTTATCGAGAACGCGATTCCCGCTGCCCATCAGAAACAGCCCGCCGAATTTGGATCCCTCGATTACGTTTCCGCTGATCTCGATATTGGAGGAATGCGTATCGGGATGAGTGTTGTTCATCGCCATTGCAAAGCTGCCGAACGGATAGTCCGCGGCGGTTTTCCGATTGGTGCAGCGGTTATCGCGTACCGATCCATCGTGGAAACCGTCCAGGTCGATGCACTGGCCGTCGATCTCGTCAAACGTGTTGCCGATATATTCCGAGCGATCCACATTGCCGGCCGTGTCAATGCCAATAGGAATACCTTGGTTTTCGATATCGACGGCGTCCACGGGAAAGCCGATGTTGACGCCGGTGTTTCCCTGCACGTGTACGCGCGTAGCGTGGCCCACCTGGATGGCGTCCCGCCCGATCGTATCGAAACTATTTAATGTGAACGAGCCGTCCTGCTGGCGGGGCGCGCGAAATAAGGAGTGGGTCCAAAGCGCATTGCCAAGAATTCCATGGAAGGTGGAGGCGGTCACCTCGAAGTTGGAAGATCCTTCTTCGAACAAAATTCCTCCGCTCAGGTTATTGCGGCCGCGCGCGTTCCTGGAGCCGGAATTTTCGACGGTCGATCCCCAAACGCGCACCTTGCTGGACTGGCTGATCAGGATCGGGAAGTTGACGATATCGCTCAAGTGCAGCCGCTCGATCTGGAGACCCTCGACGTTGTTGACCAACAGCCCATTGTCGGGATACCAGACCCGGAACGCATTCTCGGGCGGGGCCATTTCGAGCGGCTTGGCCAATTTCTGACGATTGCCGTCGATCTCCAGGTAGTGCAGATGGATCCGCTCCACGTTTTCAAAGACCAGGATTGCCCGGCCCTTGAAATTATCCGCCGCCTTCAGGCGAGTTTCATTTCCCACAATTTCCAGATCGTGCGCGCCGGGAGCCAGCGTCAGTTCCGAGGAGATTTCGACCTCGCCGCGCGGCAGGCGGATGATGCCCGTGGTCTGAGTGGCAAGCGTCTTGCGCAGGCGCGCTTCGGAAGATCCGCATCCGGCGAGCAGCAAGGCAGCCAGAACGATGGCGCCTACCGGGCCTTGGTCCACTGGCCGATCCAATCCAGAAACTGCGAATACCACAGCACGGTGTTCCGCGGCTTCAGCACCCAGTGGCCTTCGTCGGGGAACAGCAGCAGCTTTGAGGGTACCTTCTGCAACTGCAAGGCGGTGAACAACTGAATGCCTTGGTCCACGGGGACGCGGTAATCCTGCTCGCCGTGGATCACCAAGGTCGGCGTCTTGAACTCCTTGACGAAAGAGCTCGGCGACCATTTGGAATACAGCTCCGGGTTGTCCCACGGCATGCCCTTGAACTCCCACTGGACGAACCATAGCTCTTCGGTGGAGGCAGCCATGCTGCGCAGATCGAATACGCCGTCATGGGTCACGAAAGCTTTAAACCGATCGGTATGCCCGAGCATCCAATCGATCATGTATCCGCCATAGGAGCCCCCGGCGGCCGCCATGCGAGCCGGATCTGCGTAAGGCAATGCCGCCACGCTATCCACCACCGCCATGATGTCGTCGTAGGCCTTGCCGCCCCAATCGCCGCTGATATCCTCCGTATACTTCTGGCCATAACCAGTGGATCCGCGGGGATTGGGCATCACCACCAGATATCCGGCGCCCGCGAACACCTGGGCGTTCCAGCGGTAGGTCCAGGATTCGCCCCACGATCCCTGCGGTCCGCCGTGAATCAGGAACAGCACGGGATATTTCTTGGTGGGCGAGAAATCGGGCGGCTTCACGATAAAAGCGTGTACGCGGGCCTTATCCGAGCTATCGGCGTACATCTCTTCCAGCGGTGTCAGCGCGGTGTTGGATAAGATCGTATCGTTCAGGTGGGTGAGCGGCACTCCTGCGCCGCCGCTGGACGTCGCGCGATAAATCTCCGCCGGGCGCGAGCCGCTGACCTCGGTGTAAATCATGGTGCGCCCGTCGGAGGCGAACTGGACGTCGTCGAGCGTCGACGCCCCCGCGATGATGTTGCGCGAACCGCCGCCGGACGCTTGAATCATTTGCAGGCCGGTGCGGCCGCGATCCTCAACCGTGAAGAATAACCGCGTGGAATCGGGCGACCAGGTGACGCTTCCCACCCAGCGGTCCAGATTTTCGGTGAGGCTGACTGCGCGGCCCGTGGCGCGGTCGAGCTCCATCAGACGCCAGCGGTCGCTTTCATATCCTGCTCGCGCCTGCGACCGGAATGCGAGGAATTTCCCGTCCGGCGAGTACAGCGGCGTATTGTCCGCTCCGGGACCGGTAGTGATCTTCTTAACGTCGCCGCCGCCGATCGGCACGACATAGATGTCCGAGTTCGTGCTGGTGGCCGGATCCGGATCCACGTTCATGACGAACGCAACTTCGTTGGAATCGGGCGAAATCGCGTAGTCGTCCTGACCGCCCAGCGAAAAGGGCGGAACGTCATTGGGTCCCGGCGTCAGCTCTTTGAGGTTAGAGCCGTCCGAGTCGACCACCATCAGGTGCTGCCGGCGAGCTCCCTGCCACTGGTTCCAGTGCCGGAACATGAGTGAAGTGTAGATGCGAGCCTTCACCTTGTTCTTGGAATCTTCGTCGATCTTGCGCTGGTTGCAGGCGTCGTCGGCGCCGCAATCCGGATAGACGTTCGAAAGAAACACGATCTTCTTGCCGTCGGGCGAAACCAGAATGCCGCCGGCCTCGGCCGCAAACCTGGTGATCTGGCGCGCGTTCGATCCGTCGGCGTTCATGGCCCAAATTTGAGAAGAACCGCCTCGGTTTGAAGTGAAGAAAATCTGCTTGGAATCGGGAGACCAGCGTGGGCGCTCATTCGTGTCACCGTCTTTGCTTACTTCATGGGTGAGCTGCCGCGGCGCGCCGCCCAACACCGGCACCACGTAAACCTGCGAAGGCTTCGTGTTCTTATCGAGATCCACCTGCTGTACCGTGAAGGCGACTTGAGTACCGTCGGGAGAAAGCACCGGCTCGCTGATCCGCGCGAGTTTCAGCATGGTATCCACAGTGAATGGCTGCTTTTGCGCAAACAGGGCCGGATGGCCGAGCGCCAGGGCGCACAGCACGCCCAGAACGATCCTTCGCATAGTACTAGTTTAGCCGTTTGCCATAAACGGCTTGCCAATTAAATGAAACAAAGCTTTCTGAACGATCATCCGATCAGTAGAGGTGAACCACATGCTACGCTTTGCCAGGTTCGCTCTTGTATTCAGCCTCAGCGCCGGAACGCTGACGCTCTTCGCCGTCGATCCGCCGCAGAAGCAGGATCAAAACAAATCTCAGACGAAGGATCAAAAGAAGAACGCGGAGCCTGCCAAGAAAGAAGCCCCGGATAAAGATGGCTCGGCGGAGTCGCGTCTCGATCGCCGGGATTCCCGCATGAATGAGCGGAATCGCGAAGTCGACGGACTGGTGAATAAGCCCAAGAAATAAGCCGCCTCCCTTAAGGTGAGGTATGCTGGCGTGGAGGCCATGAGGGGCTACCTATGAAATCCACGCGATACTCCTTCCTCTTCAACTCCGCGCTCACGTTGACACTCCTGGGCGCCGCGGCGGGCTTGATGTTCTCGCAAAGCGGTCAGCCGGCGCCAAGCAAACAGGACAAGCAGCCGGGACCGCAAGGCTTCGGCAAACAGAAGCCGCCGGAGCGGCCTGGATCCATGGAAAAGATCGTGGTCCACGGGAAATCCCTCGAAGGGAACCTGGAGGGCGATTCTCCGGATCGCGACGTCATCGTTTATCTTCCTGTTAGTTATACGAAGAATCGTGGCCAGCGCTACCCGGTGGTCTACTTCCTGCACGGCTACGGCGCGCACGCCGAAAGCTACACCAACATCATGTGGGCATCCGACGCGGCCGACAAGACCGCGGCCGCGGGAACTTCCAAGGAAATGATCATCGTGTTCCCGGATTCCTACACCCGCTATGACGGCAGCATGTACTCGAATTCGCCCACCACCGGCAACTGGGAAACCTTCCTGACCGAGGATCTGGTCAGCTACATCGATAGCCACTACCGCACAATCGCCAGCCGCGAGAGCCGGGGCCTCGCAGGCCACTCCATGGGCGGCTACGGAACGCTGCGCCTCGCCATGAAATATCCGGAAATGTACGCCGCCATTTACCCGATGAGCTCGTGCTGCCTGATGAATAATCCTTTCGCCACGGGCCGCGGACCGGCGCCCGCTCCGAAAGCAAGGCGATGCCAAGGCCAAGGGCGGACGCGGAGGCGGCTTCGCAAACGTCGGTTCCGCGCAGGCCGCGGCCTGGGCTCCGAATCCCATGAATCCGCCGCAGTTCTTTGACCTGCCCACAAAGGACGGCCAGGTGGTTCCCTCCGTCGCCGCTAAATACCTGGCCAATTCGCCGCTGGCGATGGTCGATCAATACTCGTCGAATCTCAAAAAGTACAAGGCTTTCATGATGGATTGCGGGCTACAGGACACCCTCCAGGGTTCCAACAAGGAGTTGGACGAATCGCTCACCCGCCTGGGAGTGCCGCATAACTATGAGACGTACGAAGGCGATCATACCAACCACGTGAAGGATCGCTGGGAGCTGAAGGTGCTCCCGTTCTTCGCGAACAACCTGGCGTTTACACAGTCGAAGAAGAAATAAGCGTGAATCGGCCGTCGGATTCCAGCCGGTAACGGCGGCCGCGCCACACGATCGTGTTGCCGAAGAATCCCGCGATCCAAAAGCAGAATCCCGCGATGTCTTCAAGCGGCAGCAGCAGCCAGTTGAGCCGCGCGCGCAGCACCAGTTCGGCGACGGTCCACGCCGCTATGCCGCGGATCGCCAAGGTCACCGGTAATACCGGCCACCACAGCGGATTCCAGGCAATCACCAGCAGCGCCAACGGCAGAGGCATCGTGAATAACTGCCCCAGGTAACCGGCGGGACGCGACCGGCGGGTGCTGCGCGTCCATCGAATCCGGTGCGCCGCGTTGTGCCGGAAATCCGAACTGCTGCCGATGTGGTGCTCGATCACATAGGATGACAAGCTCACGCCATGGCCGGCTTCGGCGGCGAATTTCCCCATCACGAAATCCTCGGCCAGATAATCTTTGAGCCGGTCGAAGCCGCCGATGGATTCGATTGCATGACGGCGTGCCGCGATGGTCGGGCCCACGGCGAAGCGCATCCCCTCCAGCATCCTCGCCACCAGGATGCCGGCCAGGAAATCGGTATTCATGCCGATCGCTTCGATCCGCGACCAGAGACTGGTTTTCTCTAATGAACCCCCGGCTACGGCGCGATAGGGGCACGTGGCCACACCCAGCTTGGGATCCTGAAACTCGGCGGCAATCGTCTGCAACATGGCCGGGGTCACGCGAATATCGCTGTCGCTCATGACGACCAGATCGTGCGCGCTCGCATGCGAGCATGCGATCCAGGCTGAACACTTTCGCATTCGGATAGGGCGGTTCACCGGTGATCAGCAGGCGCGACGGTACATTCGGATACTCCTGCCGTAGCTTCTCGACCACTGGAACCGCGGGATCGTCCGGTTCGCGCACGGCAAAGAGGATCTCGAAGGCGGGATAGTCCTGCTCGAAGAACGTCCGCAGGTTCGACTCCAGGTCCGCATCAAGGCCCGCCAGCGGCTTAAGAATGCTGACTGGCTCCGCGCCGCGCAACTCGGGTGGCCGCACGGCAAGGAAGCGGAGCGCCGCGATCACCGTGAGCGCCGAAAACACCAGCGCGCCCGCGAGTAAAACGAGCAGGATGATCGTCGGAATCATTGTTTGATGTGGGGCTTCAGGCGGACTGAATGTCGGTTTTCGAAAAATCGTCGCCGGTGTAAAGCAGAGGCAGTCCGCTTACACGAGCAAATGCATACGACATGCAATCGCCGAAATTGAGCCCTGCAGGGTGGCGGCCTTTGCCGTAGCGGAGAAAGGCGGAAACAGCGGCTTCGTAATGCTCTTCAGTGAACGGAACGATTTCCGCACCGATAGTCCGCAGAAGTCCATGCAGCGTAGACCGAGCGTCTCTACCCAAGCGTGCGGACAATACCATCGCAGCTTCGAAGGCGAGAGGAGCGCCCACAAGCGTTACGTTGGCGGTGTTTGCTTTTTGCAATAATCGTTCGTACCCCGGCTCCTCAATGATGATCGATACCAACGCCGAAGTATCCAAAATCATCGGTTACTCCGGATATCCGTTGGGCCCGATCCCGAGAATCTCCTCCTCTTCCTGCTTGGTAATGGCCTTTCCTCTGACTTCTGGCGGGATGAAGGGCCATACTTCTTTTTGCAGGTATTCCATTGTCCTGCGCATCTTCTCTTCTGGGCTGACGCCGACCTTAAGGCGCGCCTTCCGTTCCTCCAGCGCCCGGCGAATCGCTTCCGTCTTCGTCTCCCGAGCCAGCTGAGCCACTTCCGTCGCCAGCCGCTCGACCTCGGGATTCTTGATGTTCAGCGCCATGTTACACCTCGTACACCATTACACCACATGGATAACAGCTCAAAGCCATCCAAAGTGATGTACCCTAAGGTCTTGTGCCTCTATTACATGCAATCATTCTTGGGATTATCCAGGGGCTGACCGAGTTCCTGCCTGTCAGCAGTTCCGCGCACCTGGCGCTCATCCCGTGGCTGCTCGGGTGGAACGACCAGGGCCTGAGCTTCGACATCGCCCTGCACGTCGGAACCGTGCTGGCAGTGATCGTATACTTCTTCCGCGACTGGGTCCAGGTCATCGCCCAGGGATTCGGCCTGAACACGTTGGGTAACGACCCGGCGATTCGCCGCAATCCGAAGCTCCTGTGGCTGCTGGTGCTGGGGTCGATTCCCGCCGGCATCGCCGGGCTGCTGGTGAAGGACCTGGCCGAGAACGTCTGGCGCAATAACCAATACCTGATCGGCAGCATGCTGATCCTGGTGGGCCTGTTCATGTGGTGGGCCGACCGTCAGGGATCCCGCAGGAAGGATCTGGGGAACGTCTCGCCTACCGATTCGCTGAGCATTGGCGCGGCGCAGGCCCTGGCGCTGGTCCCCGGCGTATCGCGCAGCGGCATCACCATCTGCGCGGGTCTGCTGCGGAATCTGGACCGCGAGACGGCCGCCCGCTTTTCCTTCCTCCTCGCGACCCCCGCCATCGCCGGCGCAGCAGCCAAGGACGCCTGGGATCTGATGCGTCACGGCGGCGGGATCGCGGGGATTCCGCACGATCTGCGGATGGCCCTGCTGGTCGGCGTCATCGTCAGCGCCATCACCGGCGCGCTCACCATCCAATTCTTCCTCAACTTCCTCCGGCGGCGGTCCCTGAGCTTCTTCGTGTGGTACCGGGTGATTTTTGGCATAATAGTAATCGCTCTGGCCACCTTCTTCCGCTACCACGGGGGATGAGATTTTTAGGACCTACCCGCCACGCACGGCTGAACGAAGCCGGCGCAGTGGCGTTTCTGCTCGCGGGACTGTTCCTGTTCTTCAGCCTGGTCTCCTACTATCCCCTGGACCCTTCCTGGAACACGTCCACTTCAATTGCTAAACCCGTGAACCTGACCGGCTTAGTGGGAGCCTCCCTATCCGATCTTTTATTGCAGGGCTTCGGCTTGGGCGCTTACGTGCTCCCGCTGCTGGTCTTGATGCTGGCCTGGCGATGGCTTCGCGGGTCGGCCATCGCGGCACCCTGGGCGCGGCTGGCGGGCGGATTGGCCTGGGTCGGGTCCACGTGTACAGCCCTGGGCCTCTTCAGGGATTGGCACCCGATCGCGGGAGCAGTTCCAGCCGGCGGACTGATCGGTGCCGCGGCCGCGGATTACATGGTATCGAAGATGAATCTGACCGGCGCGGTTCTCGTCACCGGCACAGTATGGATTCTCTCGCTGTACCTGATTTCGACCTTCGAGATGGCGCGTCTGCCCGCGTGGTTCGCGGCGCCGATTCGGATCGTGATGGGATGCTGGGAACGCCTGGCCGCCTGGCGCGCAAAATGGATCGAGCGCTCTCAACAACGGGCCCAGCAAAAAGCCCAGCAACGAGCCGAAAAGAGGGCCGCGCAGCAAGCTGCCAGTGAAGCGGCGGTCGTCGCGATTCCGGAAACTGTTCCCGCGCCCGACAATCCCGAAATCGTCGATCCTCTGCAGCCGGTTGCTCGTCCGGCTCAGCGCGGCTCGCCCGCACCGCGTCCCCCACGCGCGCCTGAACCGCCGCCGGAGATATTCGAAGACATCCCGATTCGCGATTTGGAATCGCAGCCCGAGCCGCCTCTGCGGGGAAGCACGTTCATCGAACCGCCTCCTGGGCAGCTCGAAAAAGAACTGGCGAAAGTCCATGCCGCGCCCAAGCGGGATCTGCCGCCCCTGAAGCCTCGTTTCGTTTTCCAGCTTCCCTCCACGGAGCTTCTGCAGGAGCCCATCGCACGTTCCGCCTTTGACAGCCAGGAGTTGAAGGAGACCGCCGCCCAGATCAAATCCAAGTTCGAGGAATTTAACGTGCGCGGCTCGGTGGTCCAGATCAATCCCGGACCGGTGGTGACCACCTTCGAGTTCAAGCCCGAAGCCGGCGTGAAGTATACCCGCATCACCACCCTGAGCGAAGACCTGTGCCTCGGCTTGCAAGCCGAATCGATTCTCATCGAGCGCATTCCCGGTAAGCCGACCGTCGGCATCGAGGTTCCCAACACCAAGCGCGAGACCATCAGCCTGCGCCAGATTCTGGAATCCGACGAGTTCCTGAACTCCGCCTCGAAACTTACCGTCGCATTAGGCAAGGACATCAACGGGCGGATTAAAGTCGCCGCGCTCGAATCGATGCCCCACTTGTTGATCGCCGGATCCACGGGATCGGGCAAGAGCGTGATGCTCAACACGCTGATCATGTCGATCCTTTACAAGGCCACGCCGCACGAGGTTCGCATGATCATGGTGGATCCCAAGCGCCTGGAATTCGGACCGTATGAGGGGATTCCGCACCTGCTGACGCCGGTGATCACCGATGCCCGCAAAGCCACCATCGCGCTGCGCAACGCCGTCCTCGAGATGGAACGCCGCCTGAAGCTGCTGGCCGGCCAAGGCGTGCGTAATATCGAGCAGTTCAACAAGAAGGTGCGGCAACTGGAATCCCAGCCCCGCAACCTGTTCGAGGACGAACTTGAAGAAGAGGCCCTGGAGCATCTTCCCTACGTTCTGATCGTGATCGACGAATTGGCCGACCTGATGATGCTCGAACGCGCCAACGTGGAAGAGAGTGTCACCCGGCTCGCCCAGATGGCGCGCGCCGTGGGCATGCACCTGGTGCTCGCCACGCAGCGGCCCAGCGTGGACGTGATCACCGGCTTGATCAAGGCGAATTTCCCCTCGCGGATCAGTTTCCGCGTGGCCACGCGCGTCGATTCCCGCACGGTGCTGGACGTGATGGGCGCCGAACATCTGCTGGGCAAAGGCGACATGCTGTATCTGCCGCCCGGTTCGTCGCGGCTGACGCGCGTGCACGGATCGTTCGTCAGCGAGGCGGAAACCAGCCGCGTGGTCGACTTCTGGAAGCAGCAGGCTCAGCCCGAATACGATCAGACCTTCCTGATCGCGCCGCCTTCGGACGACGAGGAGGGCGATCCTCAGGAAATCGACGGCGACGAGGATCCTTTGTACCAGGACGCGGTCCGCGTGGTATGCGAGATGGGCAAGGCGTCCACGTCGACATTACAGCGCCGGCTGCGCCTGGGCTATGGCCGCGCTGCCCGCATTCTGGATATGATGCAGCGCGACGGCATCATCGGACCGCCCGACGGCAGCCGCCCGCGCGACGTTCTGAAGCGTCCCGACTGGCTGGAAGAAGTCGAGAATCAAGTAAGATAAGTTTTTGAACCCTGATTTTCGAGTCCCTATGCTGAAAGCTATTCTTGTGTCTCTCTGTCTGCTGCTGTCGGTCGAAGGCGCTTCAACGCCTCGGGCGCTGGCCGACGTTACGGTTCCCATGCCCGACGGGAAAAAGATCCGCCTGACGCAATACCGCGGCAAGGTGATGGTGGTGGCCCTGGTTTCGACCACCTGCGACCATTGCATCAATTCCCTGCAAATGCTGAGCAAGCTTCAGCAGGAGTACGGCCCCAAGGGCTTCCAGGCGCTGGGCATCGCCGCGAACGACGGCGCCCAGGAGTCGCTTCCGGGATTCATACGTCTCCAGATCGGACTTCCGGTCGGCTACCTGGATCAGACCACGACCATGCAGGTTTTCGATTTCAAGCGGGAGGATAGCCCGTTCGTGCCGATGTACATGTTCGTCGACAAGAAGGGCACGGTCCGGTTCCAGTACGCCGGCAAAGACGATTTCTTCAAGAACGAAGAGAAGAACACCCGGCTGCTCATCGAAGCTCTGTTGAAGCAATAGCGGCTCGACCTTCGGTCGAGTTTCAGGTGACGTCGAACTTGATTCCCTGCGCGAGCGGCAGTTCGCCCGACCAGTTCACCGTCACCGTCTGCCGCCGCATATAAGCTTTCCAGGCATCGCTGCCCGATTCGCGCCCGCCGCCGGTATCTTTCTCTCCGCCGAACGCTCCGCCGATTTCCGCTCCGCTGGTGCCGATGTTCACGTTGGCGATCCCACAGTCGCTGCCGCGCGCGCTGAGAAAAACTTCCGCGGACGTCAGGTTCGCGGTAAAGATCGCCGACGAGAGTCCCTGAGGAACGTCGTTGTGCCAGGCGATCGCCTGGTCCAAAGTATCGAACTCGATCAGGTACAGCACGGGGGCGAACAGCTCTTCTTTCAGCATCGCCATTCCGGGATTCGCCTGGACGATCGCCGGCTCGACGAAATTCCCTTGCAGGCGCTTTCCGCCGGTCAGAATGGTCCCGCCCTGCTCCTGGATGGCGGCCAGCCCGCGCATCATGTTGTCGACGGCTGCTTCGTCGATCAGCGGACCCATCAGCGTGGCCGGATCGCTGGGGTCGCCGATGCGGATTTGCCGGTATGCCGCGAGCAGTCTTTCCGTGACTTTCCGTGCAATGCCTTTTTGCAGAAACAGTCTGCGGATCGACGTACAGCGCTGCCCTGCGGTCCCTACCGCGCCGAACAATACCGCGCGCACCACCAGGTCCGGATCGGCATCGTCCATCACGATCACGGCGTTATTGCCGCCGAGTTCGAGAAGGCTCCGGCCCAGCCGTTCGGCCACCACTTGCGCGACGTGCCGGCCCATGCGCGTGGAACCCGTCGCACTGATGAGCGGAACGCGCTTATCGCGGATCATGCGTTCGCCGATCACGTCATCCGCGCCGATCACTAAATTCAGAACACCCTTCCAGCCATGACGATCCAGCACTCGGTCGCAGATCTCCTGCACCGCGACAGCGCATAGCGGAATCTTTGAGCGACGGCTTCCATATGACCGTATCGCCGCATACCATCGCGATCAGAGCATTCCAGCTCCATACGGCAACCGGAAAGTTGAACGCGCTGATCACGCCCACGACGCCCAGCGGATGCCACTGCTCATACATCCGATGGCCGGGCCGCTCGCTGTGCATCGAGAGGCCGTAAAGCTGGCGCGACAGGCCGCAGGCGAAATCGGCCACGTCGATCATCTCCTGCACCTCGCCCTGGCCTTCGGCGACGATCTTGCCCGCTTCGAGTGTGACCATCCGGCCGAGCTCCTGCTTGGCTTTCCGGAGCTCGTCGCCGATCTCGCGGACGATTTCACCGCGTTTGGGCGCAGGCAGCATCCGCCAACGCTCGAACGTCTCCGACGCCTTTGCGAGCACCGATTCGTACTCCGCGGCGGAGGCCAGCGGTACGCGGCCCAGCTCGTCGCCGGTCGCGGGGTTGTAGGAGATTACTTCCGTCATATAGCCTTACGGTGAGGCAGGTTTTCAATCTGCTCGCCGATTTCTAATCGGCGGCGCTTGCAGAAACAATGCGGGTTACAAACCCGCTCGCAGGATGCAATCCTGCCCCACATTATTGTCGCTACTCCGTGGCGGATTTCGACGCGATCAGTTGCGACACTTCCTCAATGAACTGATCCAGCGGCTTCACGCCCATATCGGCGTGCTTGCGATGCCGCACCGAGACGGTGCCCGCCTCCGCTTCGCGATCGCCCACCACCAGCATGTACGGCACCTTCTGCATCTGGGCGTCGCGAATTTTGAGATTGACCTTTTCCTTGCGATCGTCCAGATGCGCGCGGAACCCCGCGGCTTCGAGCTTCGCGTGCACCGTCTTCGCGTACTCCTGCTGCCGGTCGGTGATCGGCATCACCACCACCTGTACCGGCGCGAGCCACACCGGAAACGCCCCGGCATAGTGCTCGATCAGCGATGCCGAAGAAGCGCTCGACACTGCCGTACAGCGCGCGATGCACCATCAGCGGCTGATGCTTCTTGCCATCCTCGGCGACATATTCCAGCTCGAACCGGCGCGGCAGGGTGAAGTCGAACTGCACGGTGGAAAGCTGCCATTTGCGGCCCAGCGCATCCAGCAGCTTCATGTCGATCTTCGGCCCGTAGAACGCCGCCTCGTCGGAATCACCGGAGCTTTGATGTCCAGGCGCTCGACGGCCCGCTTGAGCGCGTCTTCGCGCCAGCTCCCACTGCTCGCGGCGTCGCCGTCGTATTTGCCGCTGGCGCCGCCGTCCCAGGTCGAAATCTCGGCTTCGTATTGCTCGAAACCGAAAGTCTTCAGCACGTCGAGCGCGAACTCCAGGCAGTTCACCACTTCATCCTCGATCTGCTCCGGCGTGCAGAAGATATGCGCGTCGTCCTGCGTGAATCCCCGAACGCGCAGCAGTCCGTGCATCGTGCCGCTGCGCTCGTAGCGATACACCGTGCCCAGCTCGCCCAGCCGCACCGGCAGCTCGCGATAGCTGCGCAGCTTGTCGCGATAAATCAGAATGTGGCCCGGGCAGTTCATGGGCTTCAGCCGATATTCGGCGTCATCCAGCTCCATGCCGGCGAACATATTCTCGGCGTAGTGGCTGAGGTGCCCCGAGGTCCGCCACAAATCCGCGCGCATCACGTGCGGCGTGTAGACCAGCGAATAGCCGCGCTTCAGATACTGATCGCGCATCCAATCCTCGATCAGCTTGCGAATGATGCCGCCCTTGGGATGGAAGAAGATCAGGCCCGGACCGGCCAGCTCCTGGATGCTGAACAGATCCAGCTCCTGGCCGAGCTTGCGATGATCGCGCTTCTTGGCTTCTTCCAGCTTGCGCGAGGTAGTCGTCGAGATCCTTCTTGTTAAAGAACGCCGTGCCATAGATGCGCTGGAGCTGCGCGTTCTTTTCGTCGCCCTTCCAATACGCGCCCGCGATCGAAAGCAGCTTGAACGCCTTGATCTTTTTGGTGGACGGCACGTGCGGACCGCGGCAGAAATCGATGAACTGCGGACCCAGCGTGTACTCGGAGAAAATGTCGCCGGCGCGCTCCGTGATCAGCTCCACCTTCATGGGCTGGTCGGCGTAGAGCTTCAGCCCCTCATTCTTCTCGGTGTACTTGCGCTCGTAAGGCAGATCGCGCGCCTGGATCTCCCACATCTTCTTCTCGATCTTTTCGAGATCCTCGGGCGTGAACGGCGTGTCGCGCTGGAAATCGTAGTAGAAGCCTGTCTCGATCGGCGGACCGATGCCGAGCTTGGTCTCAGGGAACAGCTCCAGCACAGCCGCGGCCAGCAGGTGCGCGGTGGAATGCCGGTACACTTCGAGCGCCTCCGGATTCTTGGTCGTCAGGATCTGGAGCTGGGCGTTGCCCTCGAACGGCCGGTTCAGATCCCACAGATTGCCGTCGACGCGCGCAACGATGGCATCGTCCGCCAGCCGCTGGCCGAGGGAACGGGCTATATCCAACGGAGCAGTTCCCGCCGGAACGCTCTTGACACTGCCGTCCGGAAGGGTGACCTGTATGTTGTCCATGGGTAATTTTCAGGTTAACAAACTCCCGCATCCCCTGATATAGTGAAGAGGAGGTTCCAAACGCCCGTGACCCCTACCACCAGCGCGCCCGCCGGATTCGATGAATCCGCACTGGTGGCCCAGGCCAAGGCGGGGATCAGAACGCCTTCGCGGAGCTGGTAAATCGCTATGAGCGGAAGATCTACCGCCTGGCCAAGAACATCACCCGCAACGACGAAGATGCCGAGGACGTCCTCCAGGACGCCTTCCTCAAGGCCTACACGCACCTGGACAATTTCAAGGGCGATTCGAAATTCTATACCTGGATCGTGCGCATCGCGGTGAATGAAGCCCTGATGCGGCTCCGCAAGCGGAAAACCGACCGCAGCGTGCCCTTGGACGAGCCCGTGGAGCTAGGCGAAGAAACGGTGCAAAGGGAGATCGCGGTCTGGGAAGACAATCCCGAACAGCAGTATTCGCAAGAAGAATGGCGGCGGATCCTGGATGAGGCCGTGGAAAGCCTGAAACCCGATTTCCGCACCGTTTTCGTATTGCGCGACATCGAAGAATTGAGCACCGAGGAGACCGCTGAAACCCTCGGAATTTCGGTTCCGGCCGTTAAGAGCAGGCTCCTCCGAGCCCGCCTGGCGCTGCGGGAGCGCTTGACCCGTCAGTTCAAACGGAAGGGAGAGAACCTGCTTGGTTACTTGTAAACAGTTCCTGCAGGAGTTGAACGCCTATCTTGACGAGACGGTGGACCCGGAAACGAAGAAGCATTGGCAGGATCACGTCAATGCATGCCCCAACTGCTTCGTCATCGTAGATACGACGAAGAAGACCTTGCAGGTATACAAGGGCATGGAGCCGCAAACTCTCCCGGACGACGTAAAGACCCGATTATGGCAAGCCCTGGAGAAAAAAATGGCAGCCAAGAAACAGCCTCAAGCCTGACCCCCTCCTTCCTCTAACCCGCCGGACAGACCCCTCCCCAAAACAAACACTTCCTGCACTGTTCCCCAACTTTCAACGGAAACTGAAGCTGCTCCTGGGCCTGCTTTAGCTCACGCACGGCGCTGCGCGCGGAATCCAGATCTGCATCGGTCAAGCTGATTTCGACCATCCGGTCCGGGCGCAGATAATACAGCACGGCACGATCCGGCCGGCGGCCCGCGTAGCGTTCCAAGGCCAGCGCGTAGAGACGCAGTTGCAGCGCGTAGCCTTCCTGAAGCCGGACTCGTCGCGATCCGTCTTGTAATCCACGATCACGATTTCCCCGCCCTCCTCAAACCATAAATCGATCTGGCCCCGCACGATGACGTCGTCTGTTTCAAACAAAAAATCGAACTCCCGTTCGATGCGCGTGGCGGCTTCCGCGCGACGCCCGAGATCGCTCGAACGAAATCTCGCGGCCAGCTCGCTGGACTTCCGTGGACTCGCTCGCCTCACCGGCCAGGGCGCTGTGAACGCTCAAGCCAATCTCGATCGCGCCGGTGCCGGCCCGATCCGGCGCCGCCTCCAAGCCTAAGTACCGGCTCAGATAGTAACGGCGAGGGCAGGCCTGAAACATCGCGACCGAGGTGACCGCTACGGCGGAATCGTACTGGCCCGAGACCGCCGGCGGGTCGAGGATGTCCTCCCCGATCCCGGCGGCTGCCGATTCTGTTGCCATCGGCTCGGGCGGCGCGGCCGATTCCGGGACCACGCGACTCGGCAAGCTTCTGCCAGGGTGACGATCTCCTGGTCTCGGCATAAGACAGAATCAGGCGATTTTGCGCCCGCGTCATCGCGACGTACAGCAGCCGGTTTTCTTCCGCTGCCTCCTTCTTATCCATCTCCTCGACGATCGCCCGATGGGCGGGATCGGAGCATCCTTCGCCGGTCACCGGGTTGCGCCACTTGACTCCCAACCCCGCTCCGCGCGATATCGCGATCACCGGCTTTCTGCCGATCCGGCCTGCGATGCAGCGCGCTCGCGAAAACCACCGGAAATTCAAGGCCCTTGGCGGCATGGATGGTCATCATGCGAACCACGTCGCCAGCGTCGGCCGGGGGCGCCTCGGCCACGCTTTGGGTCCAGCGCAACGCTTCCAAGTCGTGAAGTAATTCGGCAAGGTGTCGCGGACGATCGCGGAACTCGCGTCTTAGCCACGCCAGCAGCTTTTCGACGTTGGCGCGCGCGCGATCGCGTAATCCAGTGGTATAACCGCACTGATCCAGCGCCATCGCGATCAAACGGTCGGGGGCCATGAATCCAGCGAGTTCACGAACTCGCCCGAACCTTCTTTCAAATTCGGTCCGCCAGCCTTCGCGGCCCATTTGAAAAATCTGGTAATCGCTTAAGCCGACCAGCGGTCCCCGCAGCACGCCGATCAGCGGGATCTCGTCCAGAGGATTCACTAAGGCGGCGATAAACGCCAGCAAATCGCGGGTTTCACGAGCTTCCAGGAACGTCCGGCCGCCGGTGACAGAAACGGAATATTGAGGCGATCGAAAGCCAGCTCGAACGCCGCAGTAGAACCGAGCGTGCGCACCAGAACGGCGATGTCGCGGTAATCGAACTCCCGATTGTCGACGAATTGCCGGATTCGCGCAGCGACCAGATCGGCTTCGGCATTCGCAGCGTCCGCGGCTTCCTCACCCCGCCCGACCAGTCGCTCCACGAGCGACGCTCGACAGGCTCGAACTCGGCGTGCGCCACCAACGGGCGCGGCTCAATTCCCGGCTCGCTGTCGAGCATCGACGACACCGCCGCCAGAATCTCCGCACGGCTGCGATAGTTTTCCCTCAGCTCATCGATTTCCGCGCCGCTCGATCGTAGCTCATCGCGATACTCGGCGAACACCTCCGGATCGGCGTAACGAAAACCGTAGATGGATTGGTTAATATCGCCCACGCCGAAGAAGCTGGTCCGCAGCAGGTTGACCAGGCGCCATTGCAGGCGATTGGTGTCCTGCAGCTCATCCATCAGCACGTGCTCGAACCGTCCGGCGACCTCGAGTTGAACAGCTTCGTCCGACTCGAGCAGCGCGACGGCAAACTCCTCCAGATCCGCGAAATCCAGCGCGGATTGCTGGCGCTTTTTTGCGCGATAGGTCGCTTCGATGCGCGCAATCGCGGCGCATAAGAGATCGCGCAGATCGGCATACCGCTCTCCGACCATTTGGGATTGCAGGGCCGGAAGAATCTCCTTCTTTAGACGGCTCGCCGCGGGATTCCTGCCCACATGATTGAGGCTGAAATCGAATCTGGCGAGCACTTCAAGGCCGGGGCGCGTCAGGAACTCCGCGGCCCATTCACGCAGCCGCGGCCCATCCGCCCCTTTCGGCATCGGCCCGGTCACCAGGGAATTTGCCAGCTCTCGGGCGATATCCGAGCAATCCGGTTCCGGGGCGGGAGCCGGAATTTCGCGCATGCCCGACGAGCGCATGGATTCGTACAGCATCACCAGACTCTCGGCCAGATCCGGCTGGCGGCCGTCGTCCTGGGTCGAAAGATCCAACGCCTCCAGCAGGCGGCGCATCCGCTCCGGCTGCTCGCGATACATCGCATCGAGCGTGGCCTCGGCGGCTTCACGCTCCAGCCGGTCGGCCGCGGCTTGATCGAGCACGGTGAAATCGGGCGGCAGGCCCGCGCGAATCGCGTTTTCCTGGAGCACGCGGGCGCAGAAGCCGTGAATGGTCGACACCCATGCGCGCTCGATCGCCTCACGGGCCTCGCGGTCTCCCTGCAGAATCGCCGGATCAGGCGGCTCTTGATCTCGTTGGCGGCTTTCTCCGTGAACGTGATGGCCAGAATGCGCCTCCGGATCCACGCCGTGCGTTTCCACCAGCCAGGCGAAGCGTTCGGTGAGCACGCGGGTCTTCCCCGAACCCGGTCCGGCGACGACGCAGACGTCTTGCCCGATACGCTCGACCGCGCGGCGCTGGTCATCGGAAAGAATCACGTCGCTACCTGCACAAGAGCCGCCGATTCCACGCGGCATATATCGCAGAAATCGCACCACCGGCACTTGAGCGGATCTCTCGGATCAACAGCGATGTTCCCGAGCGTAACCTCTTCATGCACCCGCACCGCGGCGCGTTCGGCGTCGTCAATCAAGGTCCGTATGTACTCGCGGGTAGACGACGTACCCAGCGATTCGAGGCCCGGGAGGCTGACGTGCCACCCATCCCAGGTCACCTCCTTTTTCAGACCGCAGAACAGCATCGCGACAGGGTCGAGCCCGAACGTCCGCGCGGCAGCCGCAAGGTACAAGCCGCCCTGCACCAGGTGCCCCGCGCCAGTGTCGTCCACGCGCTCTTTAATCTTGTTCCCCGCGCTGTACTTGTAATCGATCACCACTGCCTGGTTCCCGGGACCGACATCCAGCCGGTCGATACGGCCCGTGATGCTCACCAGCGGATTGAGCGCATAGCTGAACTTCTCTTCAACGCGCGTCCCCCAGCCGCTGAGCGCGAACTGTGTGTCGTCGAGGAAACCTCGAAAGTGGCGCATCAGCTCCAGGCGCACGGCCTCGGTCCGGTATCCCTCCGGAACGCGCCTGCGGGAGCATTCCTCTTCGAAGATCTCATCGAGAATCGCGGAACCGAGCAGCGGCGCGCGAGTCCATTCGGCCAGCGCACGATGCAGAATGCTGCCCTGAAGCAGCAGATCCAACCTGTCGCGCGGCACAGCCGGACGCCGCCGCAATCGCAGGGTCTTGCTCGCGAAAAACTGAAACGGACATTGCAGGAAGCTCTCAATCCCTGTGGGACTCAAGGTCTTGTGCACAAAGTGGGGCAGGTCTCCAGACCTGCGCCGGACGTCCACGTCCGGCTGTACCCGTGGCACGATCGGTCGTCCGTCGACAGCCCTAAACTCTCCTTCGACAAAAAACGACGGCAGGGTTTCCTCCCCCTGTTCATCGAAGCGCGGATAACTGAGGACGGTCTCTTTCGTCGCGCGCGAGGTCGCCAGCTCGAATAGAAACCGTTCTTCCATCTGCCGGTCCGCGGATGTATCCAGGCCCGCATGGCGGCGGCCGGCGTCGCCCAGAATTGGATCCTCGCGATGATACTGCGGAAAGTGCCGTTCGATCAGTCCGCATACGAAAACCACCGGGAGTTCCCACTGCCTGGCTTCATACGCGTCCATCACATGGACCACGTTCCGGCGCGCATCCGGCACGCGCAGCTGCTCCAGTGATAGTGCGGTTTCCACCTGTTTCCAGAACACTGTGAGAGCACACCGCGCGGATGCCGTCGAGCGCTGCGGCCGCGCCGTCGAGGATTTCGTCGAATGCAGCCAGCGCGGCCGAGGTCGAACGCAACACCATCACGTCATCGCGATCTCCGTCGCCGGTAACGTGCGGCGCCGGCAGCAGCGTGCGCAGTGTCTTCAGGCGCGCCGCCCATTCCCGCGGCTCTAACCGCTCGCGCGGCCACCCGTCGAGATCGGCAAGCTGCTCCAGCCCTGCAGGCAAGGGCAATCCAAAAGCCGGAAGCTTGTCTCTCCAAGCGAAGTCCAGTTCGTCTCCCAGACGCGTTGCGCCCAGTCCGGAGACCGGCATGCGAACCGCTGCCAATAGCATCGCGTGGTCCCATCCGGCGAGCATGGCCTGGATCACGCCCGAGAAAAACATCAGCGCGGGATGAGAGCCGAGCGGATGTTGAAAATAAAACCTCGCTGGAATTCCGAAGCGCACCAGAGTGGTTTCGACCACTCCCGCGTAAGGATCGCGCGAGCGCAGGATAATTCCCATTTCCCGGAATGCGGTTCCCCGTTGATGGAATTCGAGGATGCGGCGGGCGATCTCTTCCACTTCGCGTTCGATGGTGGGCGCGGAGAATCCGGTATGGTCCGGCGAGCGGATTCCGGAACCCAGCCTCTGTTCGGCGAACCCGGCCGCCAGAAGTATCTTGCGAACCGCTTGCGATCCCGGCCAGTCCGGCAGCGTGATGGTCACGTCGGCGCGCGTGCCCAGGGCCAAGATCAGCTCGGTTTCCGCGGCGGACAGAGTGAAGAACCCGTCGAGAATGACGTTCGCCGGCAAGACTGCCGGTGCCGCGCTCCTCAAGCGCGAGTGGCGCAATCCCAGCGCGCGCACCTTCAGATTCCGCTCAATCTCTTCCGCAATGCTGGCCACGTCGGATGGCAGAGCGGGTGGAGGCGCTTCTTGAAATAGCTCCGCCAGCGCGCGGCGAAAACCCGGGAATCCAGCCACCGCCGCGAAACGGTCCGGCCGCAGTTCTTCCAGCACCTGCTCTATCAACAGGTCCAGAAATGGCGCAGGCGCAGGCCCTTGAGGGGACCATTCCTCCAGGCAATGCGCTAACGTGCGGATTTCGCGCGGCCGAACTGGGAACCCGGACCGGGCTAGCGCATGGCGGATGTGCTCCACCATGGTCGCCGTGGGGACAATGAGGAGCCGGTCGGCTTGGGACCGAAAGCGCTCCAGCGCGACATGGGACTTGCCGGACGCCGGAGGACCCGTGATCAGGAGGCTCAAGTTCCCAATATACGGCAGGTGACAAGATCACCTGCCCCACCGCTACTTTTTTGGTTCCCCGCCCAATTGAGGAACCAGCTCGGCCCGCATCTTCTGGAATTTCTCGCGCTGGCCGGGCTGCAGGATCTGGAGAATCCGGCTCAAGCCGGTGGATCGCAGATCGTCGAGCTGATCCTGCAGGCTCTCGTAATAGTGGCTGTAATCCTGCAGCACCACGGCGATCTGATCGGTCTGCTCGGAGGAAAGGTCCAGTTTGGTTTTGAAGTCCTGAAGCATGGCATCGTGGCTGGATTCCCGGGACGGCGCAGCGGCGGCTACACGATGGAGCCGGTCGTGCAGTCCGTATTTCATCCCCAGCATCCCGACGGCGGCGCCGGCCAGGAATACCAATAGCAGGGTGGAAGCGATCCGGGGGTTTCCGATGGAAGGACTATTGCTCACGATAGGTGACCAGATTCACAAGAACAGCGTCCTGGTCGGGTGCACTTGCCGCCAACCTGGGCTGAGGATTGTCGGAGAAAACACTGCCGGAAAAAATGTCTGGAAGATCCTGAGGAAGGGAGGAAACGTGGTCGGAAACGAGCGTCATCCGTGGCAGCGCGTCTACGGTTGCGATCTGCGGCTCGGCCATCTGTTCCGAGGAAATCACGTAAACGCCGAGCAACAACGCCAGCGCCAGGGAAGCCATGGCGATACGGCGGGCAAACAAGGAATCGAAGAACAGCTCGTAGACCGATCTGGAAGTTTGCGCCTCAATCCGCTCCAGAACGCGCGCGTAAAAACCGGGGCGCGGCTCTACTTCTACCGCGGGGGTTCGCAAGTTCTGTAACAGCGCAGCCTGCTCGCGCATGGCCGCCACCGCATCCCGGCATTCCTCGCATTCTGCAAGGTGCTTCCCGGCAGGATGCTCCGAAAAAGAGCTGTGTCCCGCCAGAACCTGTTCGAGATGGTCCCGAATGATTCGATGCATCATTTTCTTCCCTCGGTCACATGCCACTACATTCAGCTGCGGGTCTGGTGCCCGCTCTCAGATCTACTTAACGCCTGCCCGGCCTCGTCCCAGACGTTGCGCCGCCTTGAGCAGCTTCTGGCGCGTGCGGAACAATTTAACCTTTATTGTATTCTCGTTCATGCCCGTCATTTGGGCCAGCTCTTCCACGGAATGGCCTTCCACTTCCTTTAGCAGGATCAGGCTGCGATCCTCTTCGGAAACCTTGGATAAGAGCTTTACGGCAAGATCCCGCTGGGCTAGCCGTTCATCCGCGGGTACCGCCGGATCGACAGCCGGATCGGAAGCCTCCATCCTCTGCGATTCCTCCTGGCTGAAATCGCTTTCATATACCAAGCGCCTCACCCGCTTCTTGCGCAGGTAGTCGTAGCACTCGTTCACTGTGATCTTGTAAATCCAGGTGAGCAGCGAGCTGCGGAAATCAAAGTTGCGGATGGAGAAATAAACCTTGCTGAAGACTTGCTGGGCGATATCTTCGGCGTCGTTATGATTGCGCAGGATGCCGTAGATAATGGAGAAAATCTTGGCCTGGAAACGCTCTACCAGCTCGCGGAATGCCAGCTCATCGCCGGCTTGCACTCGCCGGACCAGCGCCGCCTCTTCGCCTTTCCTGTGGTCCACTCGCGTCTTGGCTCGTGCTTTCGATCCAATCGCCGGGAATTGCAGCGCCCCGATCAGAGTACCCATATCTACCTGATCCGACGCAGCCCGGCGGGCCCCGGTTTCATTCGGTTTTCCTAAGGATAGCTGACCATAGCCAGTCGCCTGCGTATCCTCGGATAAACTGGACCGGTATGGTCGCCTATAGTATAATGCTTTTGAGGAGCGAAATACGCCGAATGGTCCAGTTAACCGAAACCGCGATTGGCAAAGTGAGAGAGATTCTTGAGTCCCAGGAGCCCAAACCGGCCGGACTGCGCATTGCCGTGGTCGGGGGAGGATGTTCAGGCTTCAGCTACTCGATGGCGTTCGAGAACAGCCCCGGTATGCTCGATAAAACCTACAAGTTCGACGACCTCAAAGTGTTCGTCGACCAGGCCAGCCTGTTGTACCTGGATGGCGCGGAAGTGGATTACGTGGAGAGCCTGGAAGGCTCCGGATTCAAGTTCAACAATCCGAATGTAAAGTCCACCTGCGGCTGCGGAAGCTCCTTCAGCGCTTAAGACCTTCACCGGAACTCACGCCGTCTGGCGGGATTAAGGAACGAGCGCACAGCGGGTTTCAGCGTTGTGCGCGATCCAGAAAAGGGCGCCCCGAAAGGGGCGCCCTTTTTATTTGGAGCAGTCGCCAGAAAAGTAAAACGGGCCGGCTTTCGCCGGCCCGTTGAGGAGAATGGAAGTGAGGCGCTGCTTAGCTGCGGCCGACCTTCTTCCGCAGAAGACCGAGGCCCAGGAGGCCAACGCCCATCAGCGAGAGCGTCATCGGCTCGGGAACGGCCGTGTGGAAGCTCTGCGTGAAGCTGCTGAGTGCCCCATTGTTCGCGGCACCGAAGATGTTGCTATCGCGACCGTCGACCAAAATGTCTTTGAAGATATAGACCGGGCTCGTCATGGCGAAGCCATCCGACAGGATGGGCTGATTGGGCGTATTGCTATAGACGGTGACTCCCTGAGAAAGGGAGCTTCCGGTGCAGCCAGCCCCATCATACGGGCCGGTGCAAGCTGTCTCCGCGATAGAAGCCCGTGAGCCGCCCACGCCGAGGTCAATCTGGTTGATGCCGCCCACAACCGAGAAGGTCAGATGCACATCCTGGAAGTTCCCGGCCGTAACCTGCAGAAACGGATCGAAGTTCAGAACCGCAATCCCGTTCGCGAACGAGGCCGATTCCAAGAAGATCGACGGATTCGGGTCGTTTGCGGAGTTGATCACGTTGAAGTTGCTGAACGTGAGTCCACCGCATGTTACGGTCAGGCCAATCACACTCACAGGTACTCCCCCGCTGGGCGGGGCATCACAGGTCACGGTCGCCGCGCTGCCAATGGCGGCAAGCGCACACGACACGGCCAAAATTCCTAGCGTTCTTAATTTCATTCCTTTGTATCCTCCTCCGATTTTTAAACTCTTTACTGCTTCCTGGCCGAACTGATATACCTCGCAAGTATAAGGTTTCCGTCTTACAACAGTCAAGTTATTTCAAGGCTCATCCGCGTTCGACCAAATACCGTCCTCTTTGAATTAGTCCTTTTTTTTCTGAATCTTACAGGAAGCGTGCGCCCGCCACATGATTCTTGTCCTAGTACTGTTTTCAATCCTTCCGTGTAAGTCCTGGTACTCACCCGGAAGCTTTCGGTGTAGGTGCTTAGTCCGAAACCTGTCAAGGTACAATACTGGTTCCATGCTCGAACGGCTCATCACCGAGCAAGCCAATCCCGACTCCCGTCATCTGGACGAGTTTTCCACGGTTCGGCTGCTCCAGGTCATGAATGCCGCGGATGCCCAGGTAGCGGCCGCCGTCGCCCAGGAGATTCCACGCATTGCAGCGGCCGCGGAGGCGATCGCCAGCGCACTCGATGCGGGTGGATCCCTCATCTACATCGGAGCAGGCACCAGCGGACGACTGGGTGTGCTGGACGCAGCCGAGTGCCCTCCGACCTTCGGCGTGCCTCCCGGTCTGGTACGCGGGATCGTGGCGGGCGGGGAGCGCGCCTTGGTCCATTCCCTGGAAGGGGTTGAAGACGACCCCGCAGCGGGTGCTCGCGACTTGAAGGAAGCCGGCTTTGGTCCGAAGGACGTCCTGGTGGGAATCGCCGCCAGCGGCCGGACTCCTTATGTGCTGGGCGCCGTGCGCAAAGCTCGCGAGATGAACGCCGTAACCTGCGGGATCAGCTGCGTCCGGGACTCGGAGCTGTCGCGCCTGGTCCAATATCCGATCGAACCCGTCCCGGGCCCGGAGATTCTAACCGGTTCCACCAGGCTTCGTGCGGGAACCGCGACGAAGCTGACTCTCAATATGATCAGCACGGCCGTGATGGTGAAGCTGGGCCATGTGTATGACAATCTGATGGTGAACGTACAGCCTACCAACCAGAAGTTGGAGGATCGGGCGCGTCGTATCATTCAAGCGGCGACCGGCGTGGCTTACGATCGGGCCGCGGAGCTTCTGGAACTGGCGGGGCGCAGCGTGCGGGTCGCCATCGTCATGCAGAAGAAGCAAATATCGCGCGGCGCGGCCGAGACCCTGCTGGCGCGGGCGAAGGGCAGGATTCGGGAGGCTTTAGAGCTTGGATAAGTTAGTCATCGAAGGCGGCGTCCCCTTGGCGGGCGAAATCGCGGTAAGCGGTTCCAAGAACGCGGCGCTCCCGGCGCTGGCGGCATGCCTCTTAACGGCCGAGCCGGTTATCTTGAATCGGATACCGCAAGTCCGGGACATCCGGACCATGCTGGATCTGATCCGGTATACGGGTGCCAAGTACAGGAGGACGTACAGGAGAAAAACGGTCGCGTGACCGTTCATGCGGGCCAAATTAAAGAACCGGAGGCTCCCTACGAACTGGTCAAGACCATGCGCGCTTCGAGCCTGGTGCTGGGACCTCTGGTCGGCCGCTGCGGACGAGCGCGCGTTTCGCTGCCCGGCGGCTGCGCCATCGGCGCGCGTCCTATCAATCTGCACGTCGCCGGGCTCGAGCGATTGGGCGCGGAAATCCGCCAGGAACACGGCTACATCGAAGCGAACGCTCCCCGCGGTCTTCACGGAGCGAATGTGCAGTTCGATCGCATTTCAGTCACGGGAACGGAAGACCTGCTCATGGCAGCAGTGCTCGCCCGCGGCGAAACTGTGATCGAAAACGCCGCCCGCGAGCCGGAAGTGGCCGATCTCGCGGCTCTGCTGATCAAGATGGGCGCGAAGATCGAGGGCGCGGGCACGTCCACGATTCGCGTTCAGGGCGTTGCCCAGCTGGGCGGCGCCGAACACACCATCATTCCCGACCGCATCGAAGCGGGAACGTTCTTAATCGCAGGGGCCTTGACGCGCGGGGACCTCACGGTGCGGGGATGCGTGCCGGAGCACCTGCGGTCGCTGATCGCCAAGCTTCAGCAGGCGGGCGTGGAAGTGAAGGAGGGGCCAGGGGCCGGGGTCCAGGGGCCGGACACGCTGCACGTGAGCGTTTCCGGGAAGTTGAAGAACGTGGACATCACCACCGAGGAGCATCCCGGCTTCGCCACCGATCTTCAGGCGCAGTTCATGGCGCTGATGACGCAGGCCGCGGGAATCTCCTTCATCACCGAAACGATCTTCGAGAACCGCTTCATGCACGCCCAGGAGCTGGCGCGCATGGGGGCGAACATCCGTCTCGAAGGCCGCCAGGCGATCGTCGCCGGGCCGACGCCGCTTTCAGGAGCCCAGGTGATCGCCAGCGACTTGCGCGCCAGCGCATCGCTGGTTCTGGCAGCTTTAGCCGCGAGCGGCGAGACTGCGATTGACCGCGTGTATCACATCGACCGGGGCTATGAGAAAATCGAATCGAAGCTCGCGGGCGTAGGCGCCCGCATCCGGAGAATAAACAGTTGAGCACACCGCACAGGCATCACAACCCCGGGTTCTTGAAGCTGGTGAACGACGCTAAAGCACGGGTGAAGCAAGTGGACATCGAGCAGTACAAGAAGATGCCCGCCGGCGGCCATGTGCTGATCGACACGCGCGAAGACCACGAATGGACCGAGGGCCATGCGGCCGGCGCGATTCATCTGAGCAAAGGCATCATCGAGCGCGACATTGAAGCCGAAGTTCCCGACAAATCGACGACCATGGTGCTGTATTGCGGCGGCGGTTATCGCTCGGCGCTGGTCGCCGATGCGTTGCAGAAGATGGGCTATCAGAACGCGATTTCGCTCGACGGCGGCTGGCGGGCGTGGAATGCGGCGAATCTCCCGATAGAGAAACCGTAGTGTCTAAAAGGTTGATGTTGGGGATCGGCCTGCTCCTGGGCAGTCCCGCATTCGCCCAGCTCGACCTCACGGGCATCTGGAGCCCGGTGTTCCACGAAGATCAGCCCGAGCGAATCCCCGGACCGGAGCTGGCCGACTATCTCGGCCTGCCGATCAACGACGCGGCTCGGCAGTGGGCGCTGGCATGGGATCCCTCGCGGCTGACGCTTCCCGAACATCAGTGCCAGGTTCACACCGTGGCGTATATGTATCGCGGGCCGCTGCTGCTGCGCATCTGGGAAGAGCGCGATCCCCAGACCCAGCAACTGATCGCCATCCGGCAGTACATCAGCAACTACGAACAGAACCGGACCATCTACATGGACGGGCGGCCGCATCCTCCTGCGTACGCGGCGCACACCTGGATGGGTTTCTCGACCGGCAAATGGGAAGGAAACATCCTGACGGTGACCACCACGCACATCAAGCAGGGCTGGCATCGCCGCAACGGCCTGCCGTCCAGCGACCGGATCACGCTGGTGGAGCACTTCATCCGGCATGACGATCATCTGACCCACGTCACCGTGGTCACCGATCCCGATTACCTGAGCGAGCCGCTGATCAAGAGCCAGGACTTTACGCTGAACGTGGGCCTGGAGGGCATCGGCACCGGCGGACTCACGACGGGCTGGCTGTATCCCTGCGAGTATGTCGAGGAGCTACCCGGTCGTTCGCGATATGAGGTGCAAAGCTACATGCCGGGCGAAAATCCGTTTGTCTCCGAGTTCGCCGATCGCCACAAGGTGCCGGTCGCGGCGGCAATGGGCGGGGCCGAAACGATGTATCCGGAGTATCGAAAGAAGCTTCCGTAGCCGGCCTTACTTGCCGACCATGTGCGGCAGATTCTTATTGTTCTCGTTGCAGACGTCCTCGATCAGCTCGGTGTTGATCGCAAGCGTCAGATAGCGCGTCGCCGACCAGGGCCGGGTGTAGGCTTTGGGATCGTTCACCGTAACTTGTACCTCCAATCGGCCATAGGCCGGACGCCGGATTCGCTCGGTCGTCCGTCCTTCTTCGGTGAGGGGATCCCCCTTGAGATCGAGCCACAGACCATTTTTGTATCCGGTCGTCTCCACCACCAGAGCATCGCCTTCCCAGTGACCCACGGAATAACCCTTGAAACTGGGAACCGGATCTTTGGGCAGAGGACGGCCGTCCAGGAAGATCTGCCGGTACTGAACCATGTATTCGCTGAGCACGACGACGGTATCCTCGGTCTGGATGATCTTCATCGGGAAGAAATCCGCCCACTGCCGCACGGGTGATATCGGGAGGCAGCGCGTGGTGGGATCATCCTTGCGGATGTCGGCCAGGTTCTGCTTCACCTGCGCCTCGGCCCAGGGCTGATAAGGAAGAGGTACGGTGGTACCGGCCTGCCCATCTTGCGATCCGGTGGCGGTAACGTCCATCACGGCGACGGGGATTCCGAGAGGGACATCATTGCATCCGAACGTGCGTTCCGCGGGGGAGCCCTCGCACGGAACCCTGATGGCGGTCCAGATTCCGGACAGATCGGGCGTCTTGCCATCGGCGAATTTGGGCGCCGGGGCGGCCAGGTTCGGCTTGCCGTCGCGCGTCAATGGCACGCGCCTGGTCTTGACCTGCGGCCACTGCGCGGACACCGGCAGGGTTATCAGCACGAAAGCTACAGCGGCGATGTTTACGATCGTGGATGGTGAGCGCACGAGGATCCCCTCCATCTAAACAGCATAGAAGGAATCGCGGGAGCGGACTATGCCAGGACGTCCGACATCATGACCCAAATCATGAGGACCATTCCGGCATTGGCCAGAAATGCCACGAACTTCGAAAAACCCGAACCCATGAATTCGAAACGCAGCAGCAGGCAGAACGCCAAACCGCCATACAGGATGACCGGGTGGATCGGGCGATCGGCGCCGTTGGCGAACATCACCGCCAGGGAATAGAACAGCAGCGGTATGTTGCTGTCATAGCGCTTGCGCAGCAGCATGATCACGCCGACCACGGCCAGGCTGACCACCAGCAGTTCCGTCATGTTCGTGGGGGTGGCGTTGAAGTACATAGGTGCAGTCAGTCATCTATCGGCAGGTCCCGTGAGCTGTCTTTAGACGGCTGAGACCGTAAAATGCCCGGCATCACGCCCCAACGATGACGCACGGGCTCGGCCTCAGCCTCGTCTGTGTAGGACTCGGCAAACCGGCGCACGGAACACGCCCTAATTCAATTTCCGAAGCTGATGGCCACCATCGGCACGATGTCGTGCAGCCAGCCTTCGACGTTGGCGCCGGCGTTCGGCGTGATCAGCTGCTTGGGAAAAGGCGACATATAGTCGTGGACATCCAGGCGCAGCCAGGCATGCGATCCGAGCTTCATCTTCACGCCTCCGCCGACGCTGACCACACCCGTCAGGTCGCTCGCCTGCGTGAGCAGCGCGTATTGGCTGAGGGGCTGGACAACGGTTTCCGTGCCGGTCCCCCGATAGAACTTGATGCCCGCGCCAGCGGAAACAAACGGGCGCACCGTGGATTCCGAAGGTTTGGCGTACATGAGAAAGCTATAGTCGATGGTGTGCGTTTCGGCGCCGAACACCGCTTCGGTGGAGTTCTGTTTCAGCTGGGCGTCGCCGAGCTGATAGCTGTAGCGAAGTTCGCCGCCCCAGCGGTTACCCATGTTCTGGCCGACCCACGTGCTCACGGCGACGTTGGTTTTTAGCTTGGCATCGACCGAAGTGGAGCCCAGGCTTATCTGCTGCGGGGTATAGAAACCCGCTCCCGCGCCCACGCCGAACTCCCATGTCTGAGCCATTGCCGCCGGCATCACCGCGGCCGCGAAACACACTGCGAACAAACGAACCAGTTTCATACTCTCCTCTTTCCTGATCCCCGCCTTCAGTCCCGCGGTCTGCGCCGCTCTTTATTTCTGTACCACCCGGATATTCGTCGAATAGGTAAAGCCGCCCTGTGTAATGGTGAGCGGCACGCTCAGGCCTTGCGGCGTTGAGTTGGAAACACCCACGTTGATCACATACGCTCCCGGCATTCCCGGAACCAGGCCCGAGAACAGAATGTCGGCGTTGATGCCTCCGATCTTGACCACCGGATCGGTTACCGTTCGCGACAGCGGGTCGACCAGTCCGGCATCTCCATCGTTCACCGGGGGATTCACTGCGCCCAGCCCGGTCAGATAGATCGTGAGGATGTCGCCACGGTGCACCGGATTGGTGGGGGTGACCACCAGATTATTGTTCCAGCGCACGATCGCCGGCACGTTCGGCACTCCGTCGAGCGTCATCAGAAAGACCGCGGGCGCGCCGGAAGCCACCGCCAAGACGAAAGGATTGCTCACGCCGCCCGCGGTGTGCATCACCAGAGTGACGTTGCCGGATGCAGCCGAGGGCAGTTCCGCATTGACCTGCGTCGGAGACACCAGCAGCACGTGCGCCGGGGTTCCATTTACCGTGAGACAGCTGCCGTTAAGCGTAGTGGGCAGGGGCACATCGCCGGTAGCCTGATTGGTGTCGCTCAGATTGGTTCCCAATACCGCCATCAGCCCGCCTGGGGCGACCGGCGAGCTCAGGTCCGCGGCGCTCACCGCGCTGGCTGATAAAGGGCGCCACCACGGCGGCGTCATAATTGGGCGGCAGAATGGTGATCCCGGACGTGGTCAGGGCCACGATCTCGCTTCGGCTGGGAACCATCAACAGGGTTCTGGTGAACGCCGCCGAAGTCGAGCCGAGCAGCGGCGCTTCCACCACACCGGTCGGCAGTGTGGCCGTCCCGTTCAGAAGATTCACGCGTTCGAGCACCCCAGGACTGGCCGCATCGGGAGCCGAAATGAAGAGGCCGCTCTGGTCCACGAAAACGAAACCGGAAGAGAGTCCCGTGGTGGGCTGAATCGCCGACGTCTGCACCAGGGAAGAATCGAGAATCTTGTTACCGATGACGTACTTTCCAAAAGACGACGCAACGTACGCTCCACCGAGCGAGGTGAAATCCTTACGGGAGATCGTGAAGGTATCCACGTTGGCGTCATACAGCATCACGCTGCCGTCGCTGGACGCCATCATGATGGAGGACCCGTTAGGCGCCGGCGCCAGCACGGTATTCAGCGGAAGCTTATTCTGATACACACCCAGACGGGAGTAGTCGATCACCGTCCGCTGGTTCAAGTCCAGGCCCTGGATGTTCGGACTTCCGCCGCCGCCGTCGCGCATCAGCGCCAGCGTCGCCTTGGACGACGCCGCGAGGGATTGCACGTAGCTTCCGGTCGTAACCACGGGCGCGAGCGGCTGCAGCGTCGCCAGATCGAACACGCTGATAATCTGGCTGTTGTCGCAACCCACTAAAAGCTGGGTCTGATCGTAGGTAATCGCCAGCGACATCGGCTTGGTGCAAGTCCGCAGAATCGCCGTCTCGCGTATTATTGGTCCCGTTGAAGACCAGGACTTGATTGAGATCCTGGCGAAGCACGTAGAACTCGTCCTTGGACGGGTGGGAGATCATGTCCACCAGCTTTCCGGGAACATTGATAATCGAGCCACGCTGATTCGGCTCGTGGGAGTTCACCAGAACCCGCACGTTCTGCGGAAGATTCGCCGCCACGTCCGATGCGAAGCTCAGCTGCACGGCGGTGGTGCCCTTCTGGCCGGCGAACGCATTGGGGTCGACCCGCACCGTGATTACGGCGGGAGTCGTTCCCGTCTTGGGCGAGACCGTCACAGCGGGATTGGACGAAGTGATGCTGAAGGGAACATTGGCGCCTCCCGGATCGGAGAGCAGGAAAGTCTGGGTAGCCAGAGCGCGATCGCAGAAGTTTCCGAGGAACAGCAGATCCTCCACCGACGCCTTCAATCGCGGCGTCAGATTGAGATTACCCACCGGCAGAATCAAAACCCCGGAATCGGAAGTCGCATACACCGTGTTGCGATCGCTCGAGAGAGCGCCGCGGCCAGCGAGGTGTTCGGGCAACTGGAGACTTTCGCGCAGGGTCAGGTTATCCGTGTCCCGTATGGTGAGGACGGGCGGATCGGTAATATGCGCGGGCACCTCGGAATAGATCAGCCCGTTTACGGAATCGATCGCGTGGCCGCCCACGTTCAGAGATCCACTGGGACTTGGAAATTCGGCGAAATCCACGCCTCTCAGGTCCGTCATGGACCAGCCCGTAGCAGCGTACACGCCATCGTCGGACACGCTGATGGCACGCGGCCCCAGGGCCGGACTGGCGCTATAACTGCCGCTAAAGAGCAAATGATTTCTTACGTCGTAACGGAATTCCAGGGTGTCTCCGAATCCGTAGATCCAGCTCCCGTCCCGGGACGCTCCCACCGACGCCGCGACGATGTTGGGCGGAAAACTCTGGGGAGGCTGCGGTATGCTCTTGGCCGCCTGGTCCGGAATGGAAATGAGTAACTGTGTGGTCACCGACCCTGGATCAAAGATCAGGAAGTTTGCCGTGGTCACCACCAGCGCGAGATTGTCGAGTCCAAACGCCAGCCCCAGAGGCGGATCCGTCAGCGCCAGAGTCTGCTTGGCGAAGTTGTTGCGGAGGTCGATCAGGGTCAGGGCATTGGCAGGCTGATCGGGTTGGGCCAGGTTGCCGTAGTGCGCCACCAGCAGCCAATGTCCGTCCGGAGAAATCGAAATCGAATACGGCTGCGGAAGTACGTTAATGGAGGTCTGGATCGTATTGGTCGCCAGCGACATGACTTCGATGCGGTTGGCCGTGAAATTGGCGACGTACAACACGCCCCGCGCTTCATCGAGCGCAACATCGGATGCGTGGCCTCCGATGGATACAACGCTCCCGAAGGTCCCCGCCAGGGCCGAATGGCCCAGCAGGAACGCGCTCAAAATTGCCGGCAAACAAAGCTTTCGAAGCATCCTGACTCCATCCCTCTCCCAGAAATGAACTACGTTCGCGGCCGCCGCGCTTCACTCGAGGTGAGTGAGGAGCGCGGCGTGCCAGCCATGCGATATCCGCTCTTGCCGTTCTAGAGGAGAACTGGGCGACCAGCCACCCCGGCTTTTCTGCGGTGCCCCCGCACGGGCCGATTCAGGTTCAATCGGGCCCGAAGTATGGCCAAACTAGCGCTCTTCCGGCGCGTTACTCAGCGCTCTTTTTGCGGCGAAGCACGATGATCCCTAGAAACAGGACCGCCAAAACAGCGCAAACGACTCGAACTGTGGAAGCGTCCAACATCGGTCTTTCTCCTTTCCTGACAAGAGTTAATTCGACCCCATTAGCCTCTACCTTTAGGCGAGTACTACATATTCTTCATCATGGGTACCAGTTCGCGGACAATCTTCATGGCTACCGGCCCCACCGTCACGATGAACAGCGACGGCAAAATGCAGAAGAAAATGGGGAAAATCAGCTTAACGCCCAGTTTGGCGGCCTTTTCCTCGGCTACCTGCCGGGCTTGGACCCGCATGAAATCGGCGTGGGCCCGAAGGCTCTGCGCAACGCCTGTTCCAAAACGGTCCGCCTGGATCAAAACCGCGACCAGCTTTTTAAGATCGTCCACTCCTGTGCGCTCGGCCAGGTTCCGCAGCGCCTCTACGCGCCGTTTGCCCGCCTTCAACTCCAGGTTGACGAAGCCGAACTCCTCGCTGATCTCGGGATGGGCGTGTTCCAACTCCTTGGAAACCTGCAAGATGGCCTGATCCAGACCCAATCCGCTTTCGACGCAGACCACCAGGAGATCGAGGGCATTCGGCAATCCGCGGGCGATCTGATGCTGACGTCGGCCGGCCATCCGGCGCACATATTCGTTAGGGCCGAAGAAGCCCACTGCGGCGGCAGCCAGGGTCACGGCGATCCTGTTCCCCGAATCGGTGGAAACCCCCGCCATTACGCTCAGGATTAGAAGGGGGAAGATTATTCCGGTAGCGACCTTAGCCCCATAGAGTACCTTGAGAGCGCCTTCTTTGCGGATGCCGGCGCGGATGAGCCGGCGCTGCATGACCGTCACGTCCTTGGGGGACTGCGGAACAAAGTTGCCGAGGCGCTTGATGATCTCGTGGAACGCCAGGCTGGGATGCTCGGGTTGAACATCGGCGGGTCCCGTCACGCCCACCACGCGTTCCATGGCTTCCTTCGGCCGGACATACAACTTCATGCCGATGGCCGACACCATCGCCACCATCGCAACAAAGATCAGAACTGTGAGCAGAAACATGGCTAGACCTCGATGTTCACGATTTTCTTCATGACCAGGTATCCGAAGATTTGCAGCGCCACACCCACGGCCAGCATGATGTTGCCGACGTCATCGGTGAAGAAGAATTTCACATAGTCGGGATTGGTGTAGAACATCAGGACCGCCACCGCAATCGGGATGCAGCTCAGCGAAGTCGCGGTCATCTTCCCGTGCGCGCTGACCGCGCGGATGCGCCCGCGCAGCTTGAAGCGCTCGCGGATGACATACGCCAGCTTGTCCAGGATCTCGGCCAGGTTGCCGCCGGTACGCTTTTGCAGCAGCACCGCGGATACAAAGAAGTGCACGTCCAGCGAAGGAACGCGCTTGGCCAAACCCTGCAGCGCTACTTCAATGGGAAGTCCCAGGTTGTGTTCCTCGAAGGTGCGGCGGAATTCGCCCGATACGGGTTCGGCGAACTCGCGATAGATCATTTCGAGCGACACGGAAAACGCGTGGCCGGCGCGCATGGAGCGGGAGATGAACTCCAGCGTCTCCGGGAAGATCGCTTCGAATTTTTTCAGCCGGCCCTTGCGCTGATAGAAGACGTATACGAAGGGCAGCGGCGCGACCGCCAGGCCCACCAGCAGATCCAGCGCCATCGGGATCGGAAGCGCCACCCAGCCGATTATGAATCCGGCGCCGAACGCCATGATGCTCAGATGCACCAGGCGGGCGGGCGTCCAGCGCAACCCGGCCTGCTCCAGCAGCAACTGCATCTTGGGACCCAGTTGATACTTTTCCACCAGCACCTGGGCGAATTTGTTGCCGCCCTGCTGGGTTTGGATGATGGACTGCTCGCCGCCTTTGGTCTCCTTCGTCTTCTGGCGGGCTTTCCCGATGCCCATCAGACGCTGTTTGACCTTATCGGCGTCCGAGCTCTTGTAATATTTGGAGATGAAGTACCAGGCCGCGACCGCGACCAGCCAGACCAAGATTGCCAGAGGCAGGAATCCCATGACGTCAGACCTCCACCACTTCGTCGAACAGATCCGGCCGCAAGCGGATGCCGGCGCTCAACAGCTTCTCGTAAAATTTGGGACGGATACCGGTGGCCGCGAACCGGCCTAATACTTTTCCATCCGGATCCAGCCCGCGTTTATCGAACACGAACAGATCCTGCAGCGTGACCACATCGCCTTCCATGCCGGTGACCTCGGTGACGGAAATCACGCGGCGCGAGCCGTCGCTCATGCGCGATGCCTGCACCAGCACGTTCACGGCGCTGGCGATCTGCTGGCGGATCGAGACCATCTGCATATTCGCGTTGGCCAACGACACCATGACCTCCAGACGGGCGACCGCGTCACGCGGAGTGTTGGCGTGGACGGTGGTCAGCGAGCCGTCGTGACCGGTGTTCATGGCCTGCAACATGTCCAGGGCTTCCTCGCCGCGGACTTCGCCGACGACGATGCGGTCGGGCCGCATACGCAAGCTGTTCACCAGCAATTCGCGCTGGCGCACCGCGCCCGAGCCTTCGAGGTTGGCCGGCCGGGTTTCGAGACGCGCCACGTGCGGCTGCTTCAGCTGCAATTCCGCCGCGTCTTCGATGGTAACGATGCGCTCTTTCCCGTTGATGAAGCACGACAGGGCATTCAGCAGCGTGGTTTTACCGGAGCCGGTTCCGCCGGCGATGATGATGTTCAGCCGGGCCTTCACCGCGGCTTCGAGCAGCTCCATCATGCCGGGCGAAAGCGCCTTGCGGTCCACCAGGTCCGGCGGCATCAGTTTGTCGGTCGAAAAACGGCGGATCGAGAGCAGCGGGCCATCCACCGCCAGCGGCGGGATGATGGCGTTGACGCGCGATCCGTCGCTCAGGCGGGCGTCCACCATGGGCGTCGATTCGTCGATGCGGCGGCCCACCTGGCTGACGATTTTGTCGATGATCCGCAACAGGTGCTGGTCGTCGCGGAAGGTGACGTTGGTCAGCTCCAGCAGACCTTTCTTTTCGATATAGACCTGGCGGAAGGTGTTCACCAGGATGTCCGAGATGCCGGGATCCTGCAATAGCGGCTCGAGCGGCCCCAGGCCGAATACTTCGTCCAGCACCTCGTCGCTGATCTGCTGCTTTTCGAGCGAGCTGAGCAGGGTGGGCTCGGCGTCGATCAGTTGAATGACCGCCTGGCGCACTTCGGCTCGCACCCGCTGGTTATCGATGGTCGCCAGCGCCTCCAGGTTGATCTTGTCCACCAGCTTGCGGTGCAGGGTGAACTTGAGCTCCTGGTATTCGGGCTTCAGGTTGGTCTTCTGGCGGCCCGCGTTCTTCAGCAGTCTCTGTTCCCAGGAGATCTGCTGGTTGTTCTTGTTTCCATTTTCTAAGGACGTGAACATAAGGATTTTCTAAACCTGGGATTCTCTACACCTGCGACAGCGCCGGCCTCAACTCCCGCGCGCCGGGCGACGGCGGTTTTCCGCTGGCCCCGCACAACCGCTGCGCGACATTCTCAATGGCCCGGCCCAGATCGTTTTCAGCGCCCAGAGGCTGGCCCAGCGTCACCACGCGATGCAGCGCAAAATAATCATTGGGCAGGCTGGCGTGCACGCTGCGGCCGAACAGTTTTTCCATGTCTCCGATCCCGATCTCTTCGCGCCGGTCCAGGCGGTTCAACAGTATGTGAAAGCGCTCCCCCGGAAAGCCCAGATGGCCCAGCATGGTCAGCGCCTTGCGAGCCAGATGCAGGCTGGGAAGATCCGCGGTTGAAACCAGGAAAGCCCGTTCGCATTCCGCGGTCGCCATCAAACTGGTCGGACTGAAAATCGTGGGAACATCCAGCACCACCCAGTCGTAAATGTTGCGGGCCTGCTCCACCAGCATGCGCAGGCGGGCTCCGTCCACCGGGTCGGCGTAGGGGAGGGCGGGCGCCGGAAGAATATCGACGCCGCCGTAATTCACCGCCAGCGAATTCCACAGCGCGGCATCCAGGTGCTCCACGTGCTGCAGCGCGTCCACCAGCGAATAGTTATGGCTCAGCTTCAGATAAAACCCGATGGTGCCCCCGGTCAGATCGCAATCCACCAGCAGAATTTTCTTTCCGGTCAGCCGGTGCAGGGAAAAAGCTGTTTGGGTGGCGACCGTGGAGGCTCCCGAGCCTGGCTTGCAGCTGCTGAAAGCGACCGCATGGCCGGCTTCGGTGCGCTGCACGCTTTCCGGCGTCACCATCCGGCGCAGCCGCGAGATCGCGTCCCGCTGAATGGCCAGATCGAAAGGAGCGTACAGGAACTCGACCGCTCCCGCGCGCAGGCACTGCAGAATCATCGGGGAGTCATTGTGCGAATGCAGACCGATCACGCGGACCGGAGGGGTCAGCCCGGCCATATACCGCACCAGGTCGACCGATGCGGCCGGGTCGGATCCCAGGTCCAGCAACACCACCTGGGGCTTGAGCTGCCGGACGCGGATCTCCAGAGTCTGGTTAGGCGGATAGCTCTTGAGGTCCGCCAGGATCTGGAAACCGCGCGTCTGCGGAATTGTCTCCAGAAACTTTTGCGCGAGTTCGCGATCCGGCGCGATCAGCAGCGCCGTGATTTCCGGCCCGTTTTGTAGTAACTGGCTCACCAGAACAGCTCCTGCATCCCATTCCCCGCCGATGATCTTCCTCTACTTCTTGCCGCCGGATTTGGCCGGCGTCACATCCTTGGGATCGATCCTCTTCAGGAAAGTCCCGCGGGAAGTACGGCTGCGGCTTCGGATCGTTGGGACCCAGGGCTTCGGTCACCTCGGGCGTCACCAGCATGACCAGCTCGGTATTGTTTTTGTTCTCGATCTTGCTCTTGAACAGCGAGCCCAGGACCGGAATGCTGCTGATCACGGGGATCTTCGAAAACGCGTCCGTTTCCCGGTTATCCATCAGTCCGGCCACCACGAACGTCTGGCCCTCGGCCAGTTCCACGTTGGTTTCCGCGCGGCGCGTGGCCAGCGCGGGAATCAGGAATCCCTGCAGCGTGACCGCGTTGGCGTAATCGATGGTCGATACTTCCTGGCGCAGAGCTAGTTTGATGGTCTTGTTCCCGGTCATATTGGGAGTAAACAGCAACCGGATGCCGAACTCCTTGAACTGGACGGTGACCGCTCCGGCCGCTCCAACGCCCTGCAGGATGGGCACTGGGAATTCGCCGCCCACCAGGAAATTGGCTTCTTTTCCGTTGGTGGTCACCAGGTTCGGCTCGGCGAGAATCTGGAGGACGTTGTCCTGCTCCAGGGCCTTGACGAACGCACCGATATTCAAGTCCGGACGGAAGGCGAAAAAGTTGAGGGCGTCTGTAATGGTCACGGTGGAAGGAGCTCCTCCCACCCCCGGAATGACCTGTCCCGAGTTAAACTGCCCGGTGGACATGGTGCCGATGGTGTTGAGAGCGCCGGTAGAGAAGAGGTTCACGCCAAATTGTTGCGCCCGGGAGCGATCCAGCTCGGCGAATTTGACGCGCAGCAGGATCTGTTTTTCGATCGGACCGGGGGCCAGCTGCAGGTTGTTGACCACCGTTTTCGCGAAGCCCGCCGACAGCGCCACCGCGCGGTCCGCAACGTCTTTGCTCGAAACCGTGCCGTTCAGCGTAATCGAATCGCGCGAGCTGTGGATATCGATTTTCTCGTCCGGAAAGGTGTCCATCAGAATGCGGCGCAGCGGCTCCAGATTGAGCTCCACGGTCACGTTGTAGAACATCCGCTGGTCGGTTTTGCTCCACACCACCATGGTGGCGGAGCCCAGCCCCTTGCCCGACATGAGGATTTCCCGGGTGGTCACCGGGCTGGCATCCACCACCTCCGGGTTGCTGGTGGAGATCTGGCGGATGTCGCCGGGATAGTCGATCACGATGCTCTTGCCGACGGTGATCCGTAAATCCTCGGCGCTTTGCGCCAGGAAGGGTCCCGCCGCCAGCCCCAGCAGCGCAGCCGTGATTGCGATCCGCCGGATTCGGCCGGCAACGGCATGGTCAAACACGCGAATGGAAGTCATAGTGGTTTCCTTATGTCGAATCGGTCTGGGGCTTTCAGTTGCCTCTCGGAATCACTTCCACGGTCTTCTTGTCTCCGCGGATAACCACGATCTGGTCCGGAGGAGGCGGTGGAGGAGGCGTAACGGGCACAGTGACGGGCGGCGCCACCATCACCACCGGCTTGCTGGCCGGAGCGGCCGGCCGGACCGGACGGGTTACCGGCTTGGTGGCCCCTGAGTACAGCTCGGCGACGTAGCGTCCCGGCGTCTTCTCGGTGCCCTGATCGCTCGAGTTGCGCAGAATCAGCTGGATGCGTCCTTCGCCGTTGGCCAGTGTCAGTGTTTCCGCGTCGGTCGGGGTCACCAGCAAAGTCACGGTGGAAACGGACACCGGAGTTCCCCGCGCGTCCGACTGCATGGCTTGTCCAGCGGATAAGACCAGGACATTCTGCAGAACCGTGGTGGTCATATTGCTTTCCTGGCTGGGCGGATGGCCGGTCACCAGCACGTCCACGCGCAGGCCGGGCAGAACGAATCCGGCCGCGCCCGCAACGTCATTCACGCGAACCGTAACCGCTCGCATACCCACGGGAATCGTAGGCGCCAGGCCGAGACCGCTTCCCTTGACCGCCAGGCGGCCTTCGAGCAGCGGCTCATCCAGCAAGATATTGGAGATTACGGGCCGATCCAGGACTTCCTCCACCTTCGAGAACGCTCCCTTGGGGAATCCATCGATAGGGACCTGCATCAACTTGACGTCGGCCGGCTTCACCATTACGCCGATGCCTAACGGACGCGTCGCAACCACCATGTCCTTTTTTTCGGAAGGGGCGGACGGCCCCGGAGACTTGCCCTTCGAGGTCATCTGGTAGAAGACGCTAGACACCACCAGCGCGAACATCAGACTGACGCCCAATACCGTCAGAAACCTGCGATCCATACTTGTTCTCCTCTTCCCTCTCGCCCGTTAACGCACGGGCGTTCGACCCGCTAGATTTTTGCCGCCCTAGACTTTTGCCGCCATGGATAACCAGACTCCCAGCGCGATGGCCGGGGCGTAAGGAATCGAATCCTGGCCCACATCTTCCTTCGGCGCAGCACCCCCGGTGCTCCGCAGCGCACGCCGCACCGCGCGCACGCCCAAAACTCCCACGGCGATGATGCCGCCCATACCCGCAGCAAAAAACGCTGCCCACAGCAACTGATGAAAACCCAACAGGGCTCCGAAGCCCGCCATCAGTTTCACGTCGCCCCCGCCCATGCCGCCCAACAGATAAAAAATCAGGAACACGGAAAAACCGGTCACCGTTCCGATGGCCGCGTACCACAAACCGTTCAGTCCGCTCTGTCCGATCTGCCAGCCGAAACCGGCGGCCAAGGCACACAGCGGGATCCAATTGGCGATCTGCCGGCGCTTGAGATCATCGATCATCGCCGCCAGTCCCACCAGAATTGCGATCCACACTTGAACGTTCACTAGATCCCTCGAAAGCTGCCGGAATGCTCCGGCACCTCCCCCGCTTTTCTTTCCACCACCACCGGACTCACCGGAGCCGGCACGGGCGCCTTGCGGCGCTTCAAATTCGGGCGCTCCAGCATCATCGGCGCGAGAAAACCCGATTGCAGCGCGAACTCCGCCAGGTCTTTCCCCGACGGAAGCCGCCAACTCATCGGATCCATCCACTCCATCGGGATCCGAGGAATCCGCGTCGAGCGTAGACGTCGATCTATACCGGCACTCCGCTCCCCCGCACCCTTCTCCGCCATTTCTGGTTGTCGCTCCTACTGGATACTCATTCGGCGGAGTCGGGGCTTTTCATTAGCCCCTGCCTGCCAAGCGGCCTATAGTGCCGTAGAACGTTGGTTTCGCGGGGTCCTGGTCCGAAACGGGTTACTTACGAAGGGTTACGAACTAAGAGGATTCGCTTACCGTCGTCCTGGATCACCCGCCAGTCGGGAGCCATTTTCAGGATTTGCGTCAGCGCCGAATCGACCGGCAGCAGGGCCAGGTTGAAACCGTATTTGTTCATCAGCTTCCGCCAGTCCCAGGCCCCGCTCGTGAGACGAAGGTAATCGTTACCGACCTCCGGTCCGTAGAAATCGCTGCGGCCGTCCATAAACACCTTCTGCGCCGGATTGACGTAGATCAGATAGTCGGCCCACTGGTCCGTGGTCAGCACGCGGGATTGCAGGATCAGATCGCTGTGGGCGCGCACGATCGTCACCGGAAACACGAATTCCGGAAAGTCCTGAGGCCACTTGATGGGAGGACCCATGAGAGCCAGCACAACGACCGCCGCCGCAGGCCAGACACTGGTTCGCCCGAAGCCCTTCAGTGCATCGGCTCCCATCAGGTTCAGAATTCCGGGAATCGAGCTCTTCTTGACGTGCGCGGTCCATTGATTCCACCAGTCGCTCAACTGCGAGGCGATCAGCGGCGCGGTTACCGCGATGAAGACCGGTGCGTGGCGCACGCTGCCCAGCGCCATATGCGCCCAGACCACGATCCAGAGCCCTTCCACAATTTTCCAGCGCCGGAACTGCGCCCCCGCGACGATCAGTCCAATCAGCAGCAGAGCCTCGAACTGAAGCATATTCTCCGAGCGGAACACGGGAGACTGGAACTCCTGAATCACATTGCGGATCCAATCCGAGCGCATGTATTCGAGCACGTGCCGGTGGAGGTTCCAGCCGTAAGGATTCACCAGTGACGCGGCCGCGCACGCCAGGGTGAGCTTGGCATAACGCAGGGCATCGCGAATGGTCCCCTGGAAGTTGAACCAGGCCTCAATACCGGTTCCCACGGTCGCCAGACCCAGCACCACGATAAGTGCAAGGAACCCTCCGTGCAGGTTGGTCCACAGCACGGTCAGCGGGACCAGCCACCAGATCCACGAGCTGGGACGCTTACGGTCCTCTTCGATCATCCACACCGAAATCGAGAGCAGCAGCAAGGTCAGCAGGTGCGGGCGCGCCAGAAAATGGATGCTGGCTCCGCCCACGCCGAGTAGGGCGATGCCCAGCGCCACGAATGGATGCACCTGGCGGGCGATCATCCTGCGGACCAGCGTCACGGAGAACAGCGCGATCAGGACGGCGGCGAACAGTACGATACCCTTGAGTCCGGCGACCCGGTGCAAGCCGCTGTCGAGCACATCGGTGAGCCACTCCCAGGCGTACCAGGTGGCGCCCGGTTTCGAAAACGAGTACAGGTCGTGGTAGGGCACCGTGTGGTGATCCAGAATGTAGTCGCCGGTCCGGATGTGCCAGCCGACATCGGCGTCCGCTAGCAAACCCTGCCAGCCCGCGGCGCCCGAGCTCATGAACAGCCAGACCAGAACCGCGAGGAAGAACAGGTCGGATAATGACGGAATCAGCAAGCGCGCCCAGCGGCTGGCGAGAACCGTTTCCATCCGCGGCACGGAGGGGCGGATGGCAGTGAGTGTTTGCGGAGGCGTCATGCGATGCTCTCCTGCGTGGTTTCCAGCGTGACCGATCGACTCATCCACGCCAGGCTGGCGAGAAACGCCAGCAGCGCGAGCGGCGCGGCCGCGGACCAGGGCGATCCAGCCAGGGCCAGCAGCATCGGGAGCGGGGTGATCAGAACGGTCGCCAGGATGCGAGGCCCGGGTGCATTGCTCTCAAACATCGCGAGCCACAGGCCCACGAGTAAAAGCCCGGCGTCGTACCCGTAGACGTGCGGAGCTACCAGTAACGATCCGGCGCTGGCAGCGGCGACCGCGCGCCACAGCGGCGCACCCCAGCAGGCGGCCACGGTCAGAAAAACGGCAATCGCGGTCAACAATCCGCTGACGGCGATGTTGTCCGCAAACAGATTCAGAGCGATGCTGCGCACGTTGATCATCAACTCCGGCGACGGACTCAAATGGCGCAGGTCGGACATGCGCAGGAGCGCAACGTATTTCACCATCCCGCTGGGCCCGGCCAAGAGCAGCGATATCAGTAACTCGACGGTGACCGCGGCGCAGGCTCCCGCCAGCATCCTCCAGCGCCGCTGGATCAGGAGCATCACCGGCCACAACAGAAACAGGTGGAACTTGATCAAGCCCGCGCCGAGCATCAGGCCGCTCAGGAAATGTTGCCCGCGATTCGCCAGGGCGTAGACACCCAACACCACCGCCAGAATCAACACACAGTCCTGGCCGTGCGCAATGCCCAATGCCGTGGGAAGATACATCGAGCCGAAAAGCAGCGCGTCGGCTCCCCAACGCCGGAAGGCCCAGGCCCAGGTTCCAACGAGCACGGCGGCTTGGGTGCCCAGCCACGCCCAGAACGCGGCTCCAAACGGCATCCACGCCAGCGGGGTCAGGAGCAGCGCATAGAACGGCGGCCGCACAAAGGGGACCAACTCGGGAAGCTGCGGCGCGTATTCCCGCTCGCGCTCGAGCTGGACCTCGGGCGCATGCATCGCCGCGAAGTTTCCGTCGCGCGCCAAAGACGCCCCGGTGTACAGATTCAGGAAGTCGTGCATCCGGGCGCCGGGGACCACTATCGATCCCAGCATGATCCAGAAAGCGCAGAAGGCCAGCACGGCGAGCACCGCATAGAGCGGAATGGCGAATTGGCCGGAGCTGCGCACGGCCGGGGCCGCGGCCGGTATGGTTTGCGTCGGGATCACTCCCTAGTTATTCGCCCTGGACGTGCGTGTACTTTAGCGTCGAGAGCGCGCCATCTTCGGAACCGGGGCCGAACTTGGCGATGGTGAGGGGAACCGCGGAGGTGTCCAGGCCGAGCAGCTTACGGCCCTGAATCGCCAGCTCGAAGCGGTCTTTTACGCCGGTTTTCTCGAAAATATGCATCAGATGCACTTTCACGGTTCCGGCCGTGATCGAAAGCGCCTCGGCGATTTCCTTGTTCTTCTGGCCTTCGCAAATCTGGTGTACGATCTGCTTCTCCCGGGGGGTGAGGCGCGGGGTTGACCGGCGATCGGCCCCATCGGGAGACTGGTCCGGGGAGCCCTCGATCCACACGTTTCCGGTGGCCACCGCACGAAGGCATTCGAGCAGCGCGGCTACCGGCAAGCTCTTCTTCAAAATACCTCGCGCCCCGCAGCGCAAAGCACGGAAGCAGTCCACGTCCGCCAGGTCGTTTACCCACAGAACCGGCTGACATCTCACCGCAACGTTCTTCACGTCGCCGATGAACTCGAAAACCGCCTTGAGTCCGGCGGAGTGATCCAGCAGCACGATATCGGGCTGGCTTTGCCGCAGGGCGGCAAAGGTATCGCCGAGCGCGGGCGCCGATCCGACGTAATCGAAGTCCTCGCGCCCGGACAGCACTTTGGCCAGCCCCTCAAGAACGATGGGTTGCGATTCACACGCGAATACAGAGATACGGCTCAATAGGTTTTGCCTTTGCTTGTAAATCGTCGCGCGAAGGGGACGCAGATAGGTACTAAGTGTCGATTAGGCGTAAGCCGTTGGAAATGTGGCGCACGCTTGAGGGCCACTCACTGCCGTTCGTGGTTCTGTGCCCAAGACCCAGCCCCAAGACCCAGCACTGAACCGCGAGAGCTAACGAGCGGCCATGTTCACCGTCGAGGAATTCGCTTCGAGTTCCTCGGATGATCCGGAGGCCAGCATCAGGCCGATGAAAGCCACCGCCGACGCCGCGAGTCCCCAGGCCGTGAGCCATCCGTGTTCGATCAGGTATCCACCCAGAGGAGGCGCAATGATCAGCGCCACCGAATTGAGCGATTGCGTCAAGCCCAGCACCACGCCCTGTTCTTCGCGTGGAGTCGCCTGCGTGATCAGACTGGTCAGCGTCGGCCGCACCATGCCGCCGATCGAAGTGACTAGCGTGGCGAGCGCCAGCATGGGGATCGAATGGCAGAATGCCAGCAGGGCGTATCCGACCGTGTAACCCATGAACCCCGTGCGGTTCAGCGCGCGCTCCCCGAATCGCTTGACCAGGCGGCCCAGAGCCGGACCCTGCAGGAGAATTCCCATCAGCCCGGCGAAGGCCCAGGTGTATCCGACCTGCTCCGGACCAAAAGGCTTGGCCAGCCCAGGTCAGGCGGCGTTCGAGAACCAGCGGCATGCCCGCGATGAACATCGAGAAGCCGAACGCAAAACTGAAAAATTGCCACAGCTTCGTCGCCAGTGCCGGTTGCCGGAAATATTCGGCGTATGCGCCCCACTGGACTAGAGAGAGCCGCTTTCCGCCGGGTCCAGACGGGCCCTTCCCCGCTCCGGCCGGCGTTACCGCCGGCAACAGGAGATAGGTGCTGAGGATGCTGGTGGCCGACAGCGCCGCGGCGGCGAAGATCGGATAACGATAGTCGTACTTGGCGAGCAATCCGGAAACGGCCGGTCCGATCAGGAACCCGAGTCCGAACGCAATGCCGATAATGCCGAACGATTTCGCGCGATCCTTTGGCTCGGTGACATCGGAGATGTAGGCTTGCGCCAGCGAAAGGTTCCCGGCGGTGCATCCGTCGATGGCGCGCGCCACAAATAAGATCCATAGCGAGGGCGCAAACGCCGTGATCAGGAATCCGACGAAGGTTCCCGCCTGGCTCACCAGCAGCAGCGGCTTGCGGCCGGTGTGATCCGATAGCCGGCCCAGCAGTGGACCGGAAAATAGCTGGCAGGCCGCGTAAATCCCGATCAGCCAACCGACTTCCTGCGGACTCGCGCCCAGTTTTTCCGCATAAAACGGAAGCAGAGGGATCATGATCGTCAGACCGAGTACGTCCACGGCGACAATCAGGAAAATGGCGAGCAGCGGCGAGCGGACCAAATTCCATGATCCCACGGCGGGTGCACGGGCCGCTGCCGTAGAATGGATTTAATGCAGCCAAACGAGGAGTTCTACCGCATCCAGAAGCTTCCGCCCTACGTGTTCGCCGTCATCAATGAGATGAAGGCGAAATCACGCGCGGCAGGGCTCGATGTGGTGGATTTGGGGATGGGAAATCCCGACGGCGCCACGCCCCGCGCCATCGTCAGCAAGCTGGTGGAAGCTTCGCGCAACCAGCGCAATCATCGCTATTCGATGTCCAAGGGCATCCCGCACTTGCGCCAGGAGATCGTCAAGCGTTACGAGAAGAACTACGGGGTCACGTTCGATTCCGAGAAGGAAGCCATCGTCACCATCGGGGCGAAAGACGCGCTGGCGCACCTGCTGTTCGCCGTGATCGGACCGGGCGATGCGGTGGTCTCGCCGAACCCCTGCTACCCGATCCATCAGTACGGCGTCATCATGGCCGAGGGGCACGCCTGCTTGCTGCCGATGCCTACGCCCGCGGATTTTCTCCAGTCGCTCAATGACTTGTATAAGAAGTCGTCCAAGCCGCCGAAGATGATCCTGATTTCGTTCCCGCACAATCCAACGACGCAGTGCGTCGATCTGGATTTCTTCAAGGAAATTATCCGGCTCGCGGCGCATCACGGAACCATGGTGGTGCACGATTTCGCCTACGCCGATCTCGGCTTCGACGGCTACAAGCCGCCCAGCATGATGCAAGTCGAGGGCGCCAAGGAAGTCGGCGTCGAGATTTTCTCGATGTCCAAGAGCTACAACATGGCCGGCTGGCGGGTGGGCTTTTGCCTGGGCAACCCGAAGATGATCGGCGCGCTGGCGCGGATCAAGAGCTATCTGGATTACGGCGTGTTCCAGCCGATCCAGATCGCGTCGATTATCGCGCTGCGCGAGTGCGAAGAAGATACCAAGAAGATCTGCGCGATGTATCAGAAGCGCCGCGACGTCCTGATCAAGGGGCTGAATCGACGCGGGCTGGCCGGTAGAGCCACCCAAGGGCACGATGTTCGTGTGGGCGCCGCTGCCGGAGAAGCATAAGCACCTGACATCGCTCGAGTTCTCGAAGATGATGCTGGAGAAGGCGCTGGTGGCGGTCTCTCCCGGTATCGGCTTCGGGCCGATGGGCGAAGGTCACGTGCGGTTCGCGCTGATCGAGAATCCGCAGCGGACTCGCCAGGCGACAGCGGCGATTAAGAAGATGCTGAGCACATAGCCATCGCTTCGCCCTGCTTACTGATTGCGTATTGCACGGCCGCGGTGATCTCGGTCTTCGTCCACAGATATCGAGTACTGCCATGCCGCGCCCACCGGCGACGGTCATGCTGGTCTAAACCGGATTCGTTTAGAGCCTTGCTCGCGTAGGCTTTGAGCGCGCTCATCACCTGCTCCGGAGTTCGGTCCGCGTCTACCACTGCATGCACGTGGCTAGCCCGGACGTGAGCCGCCAGCAGCATCCATCCGCGACGCGAGCAAGCTTCCTTGACTCCTTGCAGAGCGGCTGCGCGGCGAGGCTCGTCCAAGACATACGGAGCTTGCGTCATAACGCTACGTTCCCAGGCCAGACGCCGTGGAGACTCCTCCAGAGTCGGGGAACCGACGGCGTTGTGCTCGTGGTCGACCGAATCCGGCCGTCCGTGAAGCCACGACCCATAGCAGACGAAGGTAATCAGGTAGGCCGCTCGCTGGCGCTCGCGGTTCGGTGCTGAGGTACCCACAACCTATAGGTGCGTCATGAACTCGAATATTCTCTCAGCACCGAACCGCGAACGGCAGTGAGCGGCCACGGTCGTTACTCTTCCCCCGAGCTAGACTTAAAGGGCTGCCTATACCCGCTATAAGGATGATGTATGAACCAGCCGTTCGAGATTCTTATAGCCGAAGACAATCCGGCTGACGTGGCCCTGGTGCGCGAAGCGCTAAAGATGCACGACATAAACTGCGTGCTGCACGTACTGCGCGACGGGGAACAAGCTCTGGCTCTCCTCGATAGTCTCGACAAAGATCCGAAGACGCCGCGGGTCGACCTGGTTATTCTCGACATGCACCTCCCGAAGCACGATGGCGAGGACATCCTGAAACGGCTCCGCTCCACTGAGCATTATGCGCAGACGCCGGTCATTGTGATGACGGCCCAGTCCACGACCTTGCGGGAGGAGCAGGCCATGAAGAATGCGGCGATGTTTTACCTCCGCAAGCCCTCGACGCTCGAAGAACTGTCCCAACTGGGCGCAGTGGTACGCAACGTGCTCAAACCTTCCACTGGCGAGGGGCGTCAAACACCGCTTGGCTACGGAAAGGCGGGAGGCCAAAGATGACGGCACAGGGGTTACGGGCCATTGTGGACCTCGGCCATGGACTCGACCGAGCGGGCCGTGAAATCCTGGACGCCCTTCCTATAGCGCTATATATTACCGATGCGGAAGGCCGCCTTACCTACTTCAACGCCGCCGCGGCCAGGCTCTCCGGCCGAACGCCCCAACTCGGAGTCGACCAGTGGTGCGTCACCTGGAAAATGTTCCTGGCGGATGGCACGCCGCTGCCCCACGACCAATGCCCCATGGCGGTCGCGCTCAAAGGCGGTGAAATCGCTGAAGGGATCGAATGCCTCGCGGAACGGCCGGACGGGAGCCGCTTCTGGTTTACACCCTATCCTGCGGTCTTGCGCGATGCGGAGGGGAGAATCACTGGCGGGATCAACCTGCTGGTGGATATCACGGACCGGAAGCTCGCTCAAAGGACAGCCGAGCGCGAGTCCCGCTTGCTCAGCGCGATCGTAGATTCTTCGGACGATGCGATCGTCAGCAAGGATTTGAACGGGACAATCACCAGCTGGAACAAGAGCGCGGAGCGGCTGTTCGGCTACATAGCCGAGGAGATTGTCGGCAAGCCGGTCACCCTGCTGATTCCTCCGGACCGCCAGGATGAAGAGCCGCAAATCATCGCCCGCCTGAAGGCCGGCGAGCGCGTCGATCATTTTGAAACGCTCCGCCGCAGAAAAGACGGCACGCTGCTGGATATCTCGCTGACGATTTCACCGGTGAAAGACGCGAGCGGCCAAATTGTCGGAGCCTCTAAAATCGCCCGCGATATAACCCAACGCAAGCGCGCGGAGGCCGAAATCCGACGCGCCAATCAGGACCTTGAGCAGTTCGCCTTCTCAGCGAGCCATGATCTTCAAGAACCACTGCGCAGCGTGAAAATCTACAGCGAGCTTCTGACCAAGCGCTACAGCGATAAGCTCGACGGCCAGGCGCTTGAATTTCTCGAGTTCCTGCGCAGCGGTGCGACGCGAATGGAGCTTCTGGTGAGCGATCTGCTCACGTACACCCAGGTTTCGAAGCGCGTTGAAGGCTCGGAAGCCGCCGACGCGAATGCGGTGCTGGCGATTGTTCTCGAAGGCATGGCCGGATCGATTTCGGAAAGCGGCGCTCGCATCACCTCCGATCCATTGCCGACGGTGCCGATGCACGGTGCGCAGCTGCAACAGCTGTTCCAGAACCTGATCGGAAACGCGATCAAGTACCGCAGAGCGGAAGGGGCGCCCGAGATTCACGTCGGCGCCCAACGCCAAGGCGAAGGATGGACCTTCACCGTCAGCGACAACGGCATTGGCATCCCGCCGGAATATAGGGAGACAGTCTTTGGACTCTTCAAACGTTTACACACCAGCGATGAGTATTCCGGCACCGGCATCGGGCTGGCCATTTGCCAGCGAATCGTGGAACAGTACAATGGCCGGATCTGGGTCGAATCCGAACCCGGGCGAGGATCATCTTTCCACTTCACCATCGGTCGATCAAAAGATGGCGACGGGTAATTCTCCGATTCTGGTGGTTGAGGATAATCCGGCGGACGTTTTCCTGCTGCGAGAAACGATCGAGACTACGGGCCTCAAGGTTCCGGTCCACGTCGTGAGAGATGGTGAAGCGGCCACGCGCTTTTTCGATAATGCGGATCGCGACGATACGGCGCCATGCCCTGTCCTGGTGATTCTGGATATTAACCTGCCTAAAAAGGATGGCATTCAGGTCCTCCGGCACCTGCGCGGCAGTCATCGGTGCCGGGAAGCCTCCGTCATTGTAGTTTCGACCTCGAATGCCGAAAAAGATCGCGAGGCCGTCATGATGAGCGGAGCGGACGCCTATTTCTCCAAGCCCTCGAAATATGAGGATTTTCTGAAGCTAGGGGATTTGATTCTCGAGTGGTTTGCTAAAGGGACGAAGTAAATCAAAGCGGCCAGCGGCGGCGCTTTCCGATTCGTTTAGTACTCTGCTCGCATAGGCTTTGAGCGCGCTCATGACCTGCTCCGGATTCCGGTCCGCGTCCACCACTGCAAGATAGGCCGCTCGCTGGCGCTCGCGGTTCGGTGCTGAGGTACCCACTAGCTATAAGTGCGCATCGATCTGGGAAAATCTCCCAGCACCGAACCGCGAACGTCGGTGAGCGGCCTTTTACGAACTCCACCTCTCCGCTTGAATCTCAAACGGGCCGGATCCGTCTGCCAAGATGGTTCCAGTGGTCGAGACCCAACGCATCCCGCCGGAGAACACGCCGATCGCGGCCCTGCTGCGTCCTTTCCAGAAGTTCGCCGGCCGGGAAACCTCCGGCGGCATTGTTCTGTTGGCCTGTACGCTGGTGGCCCTGGTCTGGGCCAACTCGCCTTGGGCGCAATCCTACACGGCGCTGTGGCACATCCGTTTTAGCATCGGTCTGGGCGGCTTCAATTTGAGCAAGGAGCTTCACTTCTGGGTGAACGATGCGCTCATGGCCGTGTTCTTCTTTGTGGTCGGCCTGGAAATTAAACGCGAGCTTTTGGCCGGGGAGTTAGCCTCCGCTCGCCAAGCCGCGCTTCCGATTCTGGCTGCGCTGGGTGGTGTCGTCGTTCCGGCGCTGCTTTACAGCGCCCTCAACGCAAACGGGGCGGGCGCGAGCGGATGGGGCATTCCGATGGCCACGGACATCGCATTCGCCATTGGCGTAATGGCGCTCCTCGGCGATCGCATTCCTCTTGGCCTGAAGGTTTTTCTGACGGCACTGGCTATCGCCGATGACATCGCGGCCGTTCTCGTTATCGCCGTGTTCTACACAGCGGATCTGCAATGGGGCGCACTCGGAATCGCGGCCTTGTGCCTTCTGGCGGCCCTGGGAGCGAACCGGCTGGGAGTGCGCCATCCCCTTCCCTACGTTTTGATTGGCCTGGGGCTGTGGGTAACGGTGCTGTTGTCCGGAATTCACGCGACCATCGCCGGCGTGCTTCTGGCCTTCATGATTCCCTGCCGCACCGCCGTCAATCAACGCGACTTCGTTCAACACGGCCGTGCGCTACTGGACCACTTTGAACGGTCCGCGCAAACGGAACCCTTCGAAATCCTCAGCGACATCGAACAGCAGGTCGCCGTGGACGCGCTGGAGGATGCCTGCGAGAAGGTGCAGCCGCCGCTTCGCCGTTTGGAGCACGCGCTGCACCCTTGGGTCACGTTCCTGATCATGCCGCTGTTTGCTTTGGCAAACGCGGGGGTGTCATTCTCAGGCGGCCTGCGCCAGGCAATCGCCCAGCCGATCACGCTCGGTGTCATGCTCGGGCTGGTGCTGGGGAAACCCATCGGCGTGACGCTGGCCGCGTGGCTGGCGGTTCGCTCAGGCCTGGCGTCGCTTCCCGCGAATGTCTCGTGGAGGCACATCCACGGCGCGGGCTGGCTGGCCGGGATCGGATTCACCATGTCGCTATTTATGACAGGTTTGGCTTTTACCGGCGACGCTCAACTCACGGCGGCGAAGCTCGGCATTCTGATCGCGTCGCTGACCGCCGGAATCGTTGGTTCGGTGATCCTCGTCCGCACGCCTAGTCCTGCTCGCTGAACACTTTCGCGTAGCTCTTCCCGTAAGGATAAAAGCGATTCTTTTCGCCCCGCGCCCAAGCCGCCTTCAGCTCGGGACTCGTGATGTCCCAATCCGGACGGCATTTCTTCAGCACCGCCCGCAGGTCTTGCCGAAGCTCCTCGACCGTCGGGCGGCCGAAGAACCAATAGCCGCTGTAGATCCTGAACACGATCAGCCCCGGCTCCAGGACGATGGTGTGCGGGATCATCGGATTGTGCGCCGGATCGGTGTACTCGGCGATGTCCAGGTCCTTCTGGACGGTGCGCCCCGCATCCGACAAGAACGGCCAGTGCGCGTCGACGGCCGTCCGGTTCTCATTGGTCTCGAGCAGATTGTCCGTGCTGATGGTGACCAGGCGGCAATACCCGACTTCCATTTCGCGATGAAGCTGGACCAGTCCTTCGGCCTGCCTCCGGTCTTTCGGGCAGAAGCTGCCGCGGCTGAGCACCAGGATCATCGGATCGGGCCCTTGCAGGTCCGAAAGCTTGCGGCGTTTGCCCGCGTGATCGGTCAGTTCATAGTCGGGGAAAAGAGCGCCTGGTACGATGTCTGCTCGCATGCTTCATTTTAAGCGTCCAGTCGAGGCTATGCGCTAATATCAGGCCATGGCCGCGCTTTTCGATCAGTACCCCAACCCCCTGGGGGACCTGCGCGACGCCGCCTCGGCCCAACTGGAACCGCTGCTCTACGAAGAAACCGAAGAGTGGCGCACCGAGCTCAACTGGGATTACCGCCCTTCGGCCGACCTGGTCCGCCGGTTCGTCGATATGCGGGCGCTCACCGGCTTCACGCTGCCCGGCGAGAAGGAAATAGCCGGCTACGGATACTACGTTTGCGAGGACGGAAAAGGCCTGATCGGCGGGCTATATGTGGGACGCCGTTACCGGACCATTGAGAATGAGAATACGCTGCTGAACGCCATCCTGGATTCGATGTGGCGGACACCGGGCACACGCCGCGTGGAGGCGCAGCTCATGATGCTGAGCTCGCCGCTTAACCGGACTATGCCGAATCCCCGCTGGTTCCGGGCGTTCCCGCGCAAATTTTTCGAAGTGTCCCTGGATGCCATCCGGTCCCTGCCCCCGCGCGAGCCCAAAGTCGCCATCGCGCCCTGGTCGGAAAGCCGCCAGGATGATGCCGCACGGTTGATTGCCGCGGCCTATTCGGGCCACGTGGATAGCCACATCAACGATCAATACCGGTCGCCCGGCGGCGCGCGGCGGTTTCTTACCAATATCGTGCAATATCCGGGCTGTGGAACCTTTTTCGCACCGGCCGCCTGCGTGGCGATACCGGCAACCGGACGCGGGCTCTACGGGATCTGCCTCACCAGTCTGGTGGCGCACGATGTCGGCCACATCACCCAGGTCTGCGTATCGCCCGCCTTTCGCGGAACCGGGCTCGGCTACGAACTGCTCCGCCGGAGCCTGGTGGCTCTCGCGGATCATGGCTGCCGGAGCGCAAGTCTGACTGTGACCACGTCCAACACATCGGCGATTCAGCTTTATGAGCGCATGGGGTTCGTGAATCGCCGGGACTTCGCGGCCTACGTCTGGGAGATGAAGTAGGGATTCGAATCCCTGCCTGCTACGCTAGAAGAAGTATCGTATGGCGTGGTTTACCCGTGAAAAAACCGGCATGGACGAAGGCCTGAGCGAGGGCGAAAAACGCCTCCGCACCGAGGGCTTATGGCTGAAGTGCGAGAGCTGCGGCCAGATCATCTGGAAAAAAGCCCTCGACGAGAACCTCCAGTGCTGCCCCAAATGCGAATTTCATTTTCGTGTCGATGCCCGCACGCGCCTGAGCATGCTGTTCGACGGCGACTTTGAGGAATTCGACACCGGAATGACGTCCTGCGATCCGCTCCACCTGGACGAGGCCTACGGCGCCAAACTCGCCACCGCACGGGAAGATACCCAGCTTTCCGACGCGCTGCTTTCGGCCTCGGGCGCGCTGGATGGCCGGCGCGTGAACATCTGCGCCATGGAGTGGAAGTTCATGGGCGGCAGCATGGGCGCGGTGGTGGGCGAAAAAATCACCCGCGCGGTGGAGCGTTCTGTCGCGAACCGCACGCCGCTGGTCATCATCTCTGCCTCGGGCGGCGCGCGCATGCAGGAAGGCACCATCAGCCTGATGCAGCTCGCCAAGATATCGGCGGCGTTGATGCGCCTGGACGAAGCGCGCGTTCCTTACATCAGCGTGCTGACCGATCCGACCTCGGGCGGCGTCACCGCCAGCTTCGCCATGCTGGGCGACCTGAACATCGGCGAGCCGGGCGCGCTCATCGGCTTCGCCGGGCCGCGCGTGATCGAGCAGACCATTCGCCAGAAGCTTCCCGAAGGTTTCCAGCGCAGCGAGTTCCTGCTGGAACACGGATTTCTCGACGCCGTGGTGAAACGGTCGGAGATGAAAGCGTACATCGCCCGGTCGCTCCGATTCTTCTGCGATTAAATGATTCAACTGCAAGGCGCCGGCAAGCGTTTCGGCCACAAACTCCTGTTCGAAGATTGCGACTGGCTCATCACGCCCAAGGAGCGCACGGGCCTGGTGGGCGCGAACGGCACCGGTAAATCCACGCTGCTCAAGATCCTGTGCGGCATGGAAACGCTCGATTACGGGACCATCAGCTTCGCCAAAGGCATCAGCCAGGGTTATCTGCCGCAGGACGGCTTGTCGCTCACCGGCCGTACTGTCTTCGCCGAATGCATGAGCGTGTTCGCCGACCTGCGCGAGATGGAGCAGGAGATGGAAACCCTGCACGTCACGTTGGCTGAGATGGATCCAGCCGGGCCCGAATACGCCGCCGCGTCCGACCGCCTGCATCACATCGATTCCGAGTTTCGCAATCGCGACGGCTACGCGATCGAGGCACAGGTCGGCACGGTACTGAACGGTCTGGGCTTTCGCAAGGAAGATTGGGCGCGCCGCACCGAGGAGTTCTCCGGCGGCTGGCAGATGCGTCTGGCGCTGGCCAAGCTGCTGCTCGAGAAACCGAATCTGCTGCTGCTCGACGAGCCCACCAATCACCTCGACCTCGAAGCTCGCAACTGGCTGGAGTCGTATCTGGCCGATTTTCCCAACGCCTGTATTCTGATCTCGCACGATCGCTACTTCCTGGACGTGACGGTCAATCGCACCGTCGAGATCTGGAACAAGAGAGTCAATTTCTACAGCGGCAACTACGAGAAGTATCTGAACCAGAAGGCCGAGCGAAAAGCCCAGCTCGAAGCGGCCTATCGCAACCAGCGGGAACGCATCGAGCAACTGGAAGCCTTCATCAACCGCTTCCGCTATCAGGCCACCAAGGCCAAGCAGGTTCAGAGCCGCATCAAGGAACTCGACAAAATCGAGCGCATCGAAATCCCGCCCGACGAGCAGACCATCCACTTCACGTTTCCGCAGCCCAAGCCCAGCGGACGGATCGTGGCCGAGTTCAAGGACTGTCAGTCCAAGAAGCTATGGCGCCGAAGCACGTCTTCAGCGGCGCGAGCTTCATCATCGAGCGCGGCGACCGCATCGCCCTGGTGGGCGTGAACGGCGCAGGCAAATCGACGCTCATCAAGCTTCTGGCGGGCACCGAGCCGCTGAGCTCAGGCAGTTACACGCTGGGCCACAACGCGACCCCGGATTATTTCGCGCAGGATCAGTATAAGGAGCTCGACGTCGACGCGCGCTTGATCGACGATCTGTCCAGCGCCGCAAAAAGTTCCACGCAGACTGAGCTGCGATCCTTGCTGGGCTCGTTTCTGTTCAGCGATGACGACGCGTTCAAGCGTATCGGCGTGCTCTCCGGCGGCGAGCGTAATCGCTACGCGCTGGCCCGCATGCTGCTGGCGCCGTCGAATTTCCTGCTTCTCGACGAACCGACCAATCACCTGGACATGCGCGCCAAGGACGTCCTGCTCGACGCGCTGAGCAAGTACAACGGAACCGTGGTGCTGGTCTCGCACGACCGCTACTTCATCGACAACCTGGCCACGCGCATCTTCGAGATCGAAGACGGCCACGTGCACGTTTTCCCGGGCAATTACGAAGATTACCTGTGGCGCAAGCAGGGCGGCCCGGAAGCCATCGCGCAAACGATCGCTGCACCTGCGTCCGTACCGAACCACGACCGTCAGGGAGTGGCCAAACGCGTCAATCCGATGAAACTCAAGAAAGCTCAAGATCGCCTGAAGGAAGTCGAGCAACAGGTGGCGGCGCTCGAGTCCGAGATCGCCGGGCACGAGTCCGCGCTGGCCGATTTCAAGAGCGTGGAAGAAACCGTGCGCCTCAATGAACTCGTGACCGCGCGGCGCCGCGAGCTGGAAACTCGCGTGGCCGAGTGGGAAAGCCTCTCGGCTGAACTCGAAGCCTAGCGGGCGCCGTTAAACGAGCGTTCCGCCATATCGTGCGGATCGGTCGAGACGCCATGATCGCGCCACAGCCAGCGCATCATCTCGGGAAAGACAGTTTGCAGCATCTTCTGGCCATGCCTCTGCATGCCCCAGGAGTAATTCACGTCGTAACCTTTTTCGGTGAGCGCTTGCTGCATGCGCACGTTCTGGTAAAACCAATCGCGGTCCGGATCGTACTTTCCGTCGGCCGCGAGCGCACGATTGTCATTGCGCCCGTCCACCAGGAATACCCGCAACGGCTTCTTCTCGCTGGCGCGAATAATATCCGGATACTTGTTTCCGCCGCGAATATTCGTAAAGCTCCCTACATTGCTCAATATTTTGCGGAACTGGTCGGGACGCTGCCAGGCGACCGTGAACGCGGCGATGGCTCCCGAACTCGATCCGCCGATCCCGTGGCGCTCGGGGTCCTTCGAGATGTTGTAGTCCTTGTACAGTACCGGCATTAACTCGTCGACGATGACACGGGCGTACTTATCGTTCAGCGTGTTGTACTCGGCCGGCCGATTCGTATCGCGATCGCCCCAGTTGGAGGGGGTCGGCTCGGGCTGATCGGGGCGGCGGCCCGGATTAATGAAGACTCCGATCATGACCGGAATTTCGCGGCGATAAATCAGGTTGTCCATGACGATCTGCGCACGCATATCGCCCTCGGGAGCCATGAATGCCTGGCCGTCCTGGTAGATCATCAGGCTGGCCGGCGTGGCAGGATCGTACTGCGCGGGCACGTAGATCCAATAGGTATGCTGCGTACCAGGATACGCCTGACTGGGTAACGTGAAAGGACCCTTGACCTGGCCTTTCGGAACGCCTTCCTGTGGCATCGCATCCGGCGCGAGCTTGTAGTACAGCTCCATGTTGGGTGCCGGCGGCGTCTGCGAAAATGCTACGGCGGCCAGTAGTGCGGATGCTGCGAGGATGAGTTTCATAGTCCCGGCAGTCAAAATATCACACTGGGTGACATTTAGACCAACGCTATCACCCTGCCCGGCGCGGCGTTTTACACCAATCCGTCGACGCGCTTGAGAAGATGGGTTTGTGCCCAGGGTGATATCCGTCAACGTCGGTCTTCCTCGTGACATCACATGGCGCGGCGAGACCGTGCACACCGCCATCTGGAAGCAATCGGTCCAGGGCCGGCGGATGGTACGGCGGCTGAATATCGATGGCGACGGCCAAGGAGATCTCGCTGGACACGGGGGAGAACATCGGGCGGTTATGGTGTATCAGATGGACTCTTACCATCACTGGGAAAATCACCTTGGGCGCCACGATTTCACTTCCGGCCAGTTCGGCGAAAACCTCACGGTGGAGGGCTTATCGGACGACGAAGTATGCATCGGCGACCGCTATCGAATCGGTGGAGCACTGTTCGAAGTAACCCAACCGCGCGTGACCTGCTACCGCGTAGGTATCCGAATGAACGAGCCGGCCATGGCCGCCCTGCTCGTCTCGCACCACCGGCCGGGCTTCTATCTCCGCGTATTGGAAGAGGGCGATCTGGGCGCGGGCGACGAAATTAAGAAGGTCGCCGACGGACCGGAGCGCATGAGCGTTTCCGAGATCGACGCCTTGCTCTATTTGCCCGGCCACCCGCGCGATCGATTGGAACGTTCGTTGCGAATCCCGGCACTGAGCCCAGGTTGGAAGAGTTCCTTCCAAGCCTTGCTCGATCAGGGGACCGCGGGCAACTCGGGGGTGGGCAATCCTGGCTTGACTGCTGCCGCAGCTCCTCCACCGGCGTGGCCCGGCTTTCGGTCCCTGCGGGTCGCAAGAGTCGATCGCGAAAGTGCGAGTGTGGTTTCTCTGTCCTTCGAGGCCACAGACGGGTCACCGCTCCCCGCAGCGCTCCCCGGCCAGTTTCTCGTTTTGAAACTGCGGACTAAGCCGGAACTCCCAGCCGTCTTGAGAAACTATTCGATGTCGGGCGCGCCCGGGGCGAATGCCTACCGCGTGAGCGTAAAGCAGGAAGTGGACGGCGTCGCGAGCACTTTCTTGCATAATCACGTCCAGGTTGGCGACGTGCTCGAAGTCAGCGCACCCCGAGGAACTTTCACGTTGCGGCCTGGCGACGGACCTGTGGTTTTGCTGAGCGCCGGCATTGGCGCGACTCCCGTGCTCGCAATGCTCCACGCCCTGGTGTCCGCGGCCTCGCCTCGCGAAGTTTGGTGGCTCTACGGCGCCCGTAACCGCGAGGATCACCCCTTTGCAGAAGAATCGCGCAGCCTCCTGAAAATGCTCGCACGCAGCAGGGCTCATATCGCGTACAGCAGGCCTGGGCCTGAGGATCGGATCGGTCAGGATTACGACACGTCCGGACATCTGAGCATGGCGGTGCTCGATCGAATCGGCGTTTCTCGAAACGCGGATTTCTATCTCTGCGGACCTCCTCCATTTCTGGGAGGGTTCACTTCGGGCCTCAAAACATGGGGTGTCGAAGCAACCCGGATTCATACTGAGATTTTCGGTCCGGAAGAATCGATCACACCCGGGATCGCCTCTGCTCCCTTGCGAGCGGTGCATCCGCCGTCAGGAAATCCAGGTTCCGGGCCTCAGGTTTCGTTTACAAGAAGCGGGCTAACGGCACCGTGGGACCCGAGGTTTCAAAGCTTGCTGGAACTCGCCGAAGCCTGCGACATTTCCGTGAAGTGGTCCTGCCGTACCGGTGTCTGCCACACCTGCGAATGTGCGCTGATCGGAGGCGCGATCGATTATCTTCCTCAACCAATAGAGTTGCCCGCGGAGGGAAACCTGTTGATCTGCTGCTCGCAACCACGCGTCGATGTCGAGATCGATCTTTAACCCCGGATCACCCGCCGGGCGGGCACCGTGCGCGGGCAGAGAGAGAATAGTAACGGCAAACGCTCATCCAACGTTGCAGGGGCAACCACTCCGTGGTACGCGGTGAGTGTGGCCTGCGGAACGTTTGGCCTCGTGATTGCGGCGCCCGGCCGATTGACTGCCGTCGGTATCACTTGCCTGCTGGACTCTTCCCCTGTTCCGCGAACGCCTGCGCGATTCTCTCCGCTACCGAAGGTGTGCCCGCGAACGAGACGTTCGACATGACTGCAACCGCCAACCCGCGTTCCGGGAACGTGAGCAAGGACGCGACTTCTCAAACCCAAAAATGGCCATTGTGACCAGCCGACTGAACCTGTTCACCCGCCAGCGTTACGGTCTTGAGATCCCAGCCTAGCCCGTAGCTCGTCTGTTGGCCCGAAGACTTGCCTGACGTCAGGCGCTGGGGCGTTTGCAACGTCTGAACCGTCTGGGGACGCAGTAGCTTGCCACGGTTGATCGCCATCCCTAAACGCACCAAGTCCGACGGTGTGGACAGGAACCCGTTGGATCCCGCGTGGCAGGAATAATCGAATTTGGGCAATGGCGTGATGCCATACACAGGATTCGCGGCGAATCTCGGATTGTACGAAGTTGCCGCATCACGGCGGTGGGCTCGTCACCGATTCCTTGAAAGTGTCCAGCATGCCGAGCGGACGAAATATTCTTTCGTTGAGAAACGTCGCAAACGGCGTGTCCGCGGCAGCCTCCACGACGGCGCTCAAAAGCACCCAGCCAAACGTCGAATCGCGATATTCGGTGCCCGGCTGAAACAGCAATGGTTCCTTCGCAAACAGCGCCACTGCATCTGCCGGACGCTCGCAGTGGCTGGAAGTCAGGACGCCGTCGTCGGGGTCTTCCGTCTTGAGGCCTGCCACATCCCCCATCGCCTGACGGATTGTCACAGGCCACTGCTTCTCCGGAAACTCCAGAACGTAGCGCTGAATCTCGTCATCCAGCCTCAACCGGCCTTCGTCCAGGAGCAAGCCAATCGCGGCCGAGGTGAATACGATGGAAGCGGTTCCGGTGCGGAACCGGTGATTGGGCGTAACCGGCAAGCGACTCTCGATGTCGGCAAACCCAAAGCCCTCCGCCCACACGATCTCGCCATCGATACCGACGGCCACAGAGATCCCGGCCAGGTTGTTCTCGGACATGCTCGCGCGCACGATCTGGCGTGACTGTTCCGCGGCTCCGGCCCACTTTGGCAGCGGCGGGGAGTTCGTCACGGATGGAATGTTCCGGGGGTCGGGATGCACTTTCGTCGCTGTGAGGCTCATGTACACCCACAGTCCCGGAATCCCCACTACCAGCAGTCCCACACCCAAGAGGACCAGCGAAACCCATGTAGGGATCCGGCTCTTCGACATCAGTTCTCCGACGGTTTCGACACCTTGTCGATCACCAAGACATCAGTAAGAGCCTTGGCCGCGTCCAGCTTCAAGCCGAGTTGTTCCTGGACTGCGGTGAACAGATCCGGCAGGGCGTCCGCACCCGCCGCGATAGCGGAGGCGCGCTGGGCCGCGGAAGCACGCGGAAACTGGAATTCGTCGGGCCTCCAGTTGAGCGTGAAATCGTAGCGGTCCGAAAGACCGGTTCGATCGATGACGGGGCGGTCGAGCACGCGCAGCTGCAATTGGCCTGCGAAGTCAGCCATGGTGACGCCACTGAAAGTCGTTCTTCCCAAACCTTGCGCGCCGGCCCTCTGTCCGTTGGTGGTGTTCTTCACCATCTTGATGCCGGCCGGTCCATTTTTCCCGATGCTGATGGTGTACACGGACAGTTCACGTTTCTCCGTATGGAAGGAGAGGCCGAATCGGCTCTGCATCAGATTCTTCAGCATCGTTCGGATCTGGACATCGTTCGCCTCGCCTCCCTGAGGAAGCTTGGCGACAATTTCATACCCCTCCGTTTCGGCCCAACCCGGCAGCCCCGAAACCTGCGTCAGGTGGAGTTCGAATGTGAAGGTAATGAGGCCCGCGAGGCTGATACTCCGGGCGCGCAATTCGGTAGCGGTTACGTTCAGGCCCAGGCCCGGCGATACCCCGGCAGGTTTAATGGTCGCGACCTCGAATTCCGGCTTCGTGCCTTCGGGCAGCGGTTTGGGAGCAGCAGGAGGCGGCGGAAGTTCCCAAGCGGTCTCGGATGTGGCGCGTTTTAATAGCAGGGGCAGAGGATTCGTCCCCTGGATCAGAGTGCCAGTGATCGAGCCTCCATCGGCTTCGATCTTGCCCTCGTAGTTCATGCCGTTCCCGGGAATCGCGATCTTTACGGCGTTCCCCTGGAGCGTGACCGCCCCGAGGTTTAGCTGGCGGCCGTTCGCGAGATTATAGAAAGTTCCTTGATAGGCGTTTCCGTTCTTGCCGATCTTGAAGGCCAGCCGGATTCCGTCGTTCTGGTTGGGAGGGATTAGGGTTCCCTGCCAGGTACCTTCGATCGTTTGCGCCAGCAGCGCACCCGCCAGCGCGGTCAGTAAAAACAACAGCTTCACAGCGATCTCCTTGCGCGTCTATCGTAAACTACTTTGCAAGGAAAAGTCTATATTGCTTTGCATCGCAAAGTCAAGGACCGAAACATCTCCATCGCTTTTCGGCGGCTTCTGGTATGCTCTCCAGAAGGCTGCTATGCGCGCCCTGACTCTTCTCGCATCCGCGCTGCTCGCCGTTCCGGCCTTCTCCCAGGCTTACTTAGCCGGAAACTGGACCCCTTTGCGCCACGAGGACCAAGCCGAACGCGGCCAGGGTCCCGAGCTGGGCGATTATCTGGGTCTTCCCATTAACGACGCGGCTCGCCTCCGCGCCGACAGCTGGAGCGCCTCCCGCATGACGCTGCCCGAGCAGCAGTGCCGCGTCCACTCCGTCACCTATATTTATCGCGGCCCCAATCACCTGCGCATCTGGGAAGAGAAGGACGCACAGCAGCAAGTGGTCGCCATCAAGAACTACATCAGCACCTACGAACAGACCCGTACCATCTGGATGGACGGCCGCCCGCATCCTTCCGAATACGCTCCGCACACCTTCATGGGATTCTCCACAGGCGAGTGGCAGGGCGACATCCTGACCGTCAAGACCACCCACATCAAGCAGGGCTTCGTCCGTCGCAACGGGCTGGTGCAAAGCGACCTGGCGACGATGGTCGAGCACTTCATCCGGCACGGCAATATTCTCACCCACGTGAGCGTGGTTACCGATCCTGTCTACACGACCGAGCCTCTGATCAAGTCCGAGGATTTCCAGCTGGACGAGCTCGACCAGGGATCGTGGCTGTGGCCTTGTGAGCCGGTGGAGGAGATCACCAATCGCAAGAAGACCGATGTGCCGCATTATTTGCCCGGCGCGAATCCGTACTTGAACGAGTTCTCGGATCACTTCAAGGTTTCTCAACAAGCGACTCGCGGCGGCGCGGAGACCATGTATCCGGAGTACCATGGCCAAGCTGAAAGCTCCCGGCGGTCCGCCTGCGCCTGCGAGCGGCGATCGCGCGGTTCCGGTACGTCCGGCAGAGACTCCAGAAATCGAAGTACTTCCGGTGCAGGGCAACGTCTACCTGATCGCGACCCGCAGCGGCAATATCACCGTGCAAACCGGCTCGATGGGAGTGGTGGTGGTGGATACCGGAACCGCGGCGCTGTCGGAGAAAGTTCTGGCGGCGTCCGTAAGCTGTCCGATAAACCGCTCCGCTACATCATCAACACCGCCCTCGATCCTGCTCATACCGGAGGCAATGAAGCGCTGGCACGCTTCGGCGGCGCCGAAGACGAGCGCAACATCCGCAACACGCCGGGCGATCTGGAGGGCCAGATCGTGAAGATCCTGGCGCACGATAACGTGCTCCAGCGCATGGTCAGTCCGCCGCCTGGAAAGCCCGAGGTCCCCTTCATTTCGCAGCCTGGCGATACCTATTTCGGCGGAAGCAAGGATCTCTACTTCAACGGCGAGTCGATCCAATTGCTCCATCAGCCCGCCGCGCACACCGACGGCGACACCATGGTCTATTTCCGCCGATCCGATGTGATCAGCGCCGGCGATATTTACGTCACCGACAGTTATCCTGCGATCGACCTGGCGAACGGCGGCAGCTTGCAGGGGATCATCGACGGCTTGAATCGCCTGCTGGACCTGGCCATTCCCGAACACCACGAGGAAGGCGGGACGCTCATTATCCCGGGGCGCGGACGCATCTCGGATGAGTTCGACGTGCTCGAATACCGCGACATGGTGACCATCATCCGCGACCGGATCCAGGACATGATCCGCAAGGGCATGACGCTCGCGCAGGTGAAGGCCGCTCGGCCGACGCGCGATTACGATCCGCAATATGGCTCGAACGCGGACACCTTCGTCGAGTCGGCGTACAAGAGCCTGACCAAAAGCAAATAGCTCAAATCGTCTTGGTGGAACCGGCGTCCATGTCGATCAACGCGCCGTGGAACATTTTGCCCTCGGGACCAACGATGAGCTCGACCATCGCGGCGATTTCCTCCGGCTCGCCGATGCGGGCGATGGCGGCATTCTTGATGTACTCGCGCTCGGCGGTGGCAGGATCGAGCCCGCGCTCTTTGGCGAGCGCGTTCAAGCGCGTGGTGTAGCGTGCGGTGCGAATCGTCCCCGGATTGATCGTGTTAACTTGCACGCCAGTCCCGCAAGCCCAGATCAGCCAGAGCTTTCGTAAGCGACAGCAGCGCCGCGTTGACCGATCCGCCGATGGTGAACTGCGCTCCCGGCGTCCGGCCGCCCGCGCCGGAGATGAACACGACCGATCCGGACGCGGCTTTCAAGTGCGGCCACGCAGCACGAGTCAAGCGAACCGATCCGAAGTACTTCAGCGCGAAGCCGTCGGCGAAATCGTCGTCGGTCAGGTCGAGGAACTCGCCGCGCTTGGTGGCTCCCGCGTTGTTGACTACGATATCAATTCGCCCGAATCGTTCGATGGCGAACTCCGCGGCGCGTTTGCCTGAATGAGACTCACGCAGGTCCAAGCTGATGGTCTCGGCGATCCCACCGGCGTCGCGGATTTCAGCCGCGGCCGTATCGAGAAGCGTCTGATCGCGCGCGGTAAGGACGATGCTCGAACCCGCTGCGGCCAGGCGTAGTGCGATCGCGCGTCCGATCCCGCGGCTCGCTCCAGTCACGATCGCAATCTTACCTAGTAACGGCGGGCCTTGCAGTGGCTGAGGCATGGTCATTCTATTGTAAAAGTTGACACTCCCCCGCGCGGCATCGGACAGTAGAGTTAGATGAGAGTTTTTGTTCCCCTGAGCCTGATCCTTCTACTTTCCGCCTGTTCCGAGACGCCGACCGAAACCAAGACGAAAGAGCCCGAGAAGCCGCCTGCTCCGATCACCGCGCAGCAGGCGTTCCGCTACACCTATCCGGCCGCCCGGGCGTGGGCGGGCGATTCCCTGCCCCTGCGCATCCGCAGCATCCATCTGACCGACGTACCGGCGGAACCCGGCAAAGCGGGAGCTTGGGAGATCGTCTACGTCTCGCCGGCGCAGCAGCAAGCCAGGATTTATACGTGGTCGGCCATAGAGGCCTCCGAAACGTTACACAAAGACGTGTTTGCGGGGAAGGCTCAAGCGTGGAGCTCCAGCGGCCAGGAGAAGCCCTTCGAGGCGAGCGCCTTTCACATCGATACTCCGGCTGCCCTCGAAGCCGCCGTTGCCGGGAACAAAGCTTATCTGGACAAGCCCGGCGACAAGCCTGCCGTGAACTTTCTGCTGGAGTTTACGCCTCGCTTTCCGGGCGCGGTGTGGCGCGTGATGTGGGGCGAAACAGCGGGATCCGCGCAATCGACGGTCTTCGTCGACGCAGGCACGGGCCAAATGGTCGGGAAGGAATAGGCGGCGTCAGCCCGCTTTTTTCGGACGCCGGACCTGGATCACCGGGATCAGGGAATTCGAAGGCTGCGACGACCCGGAAGGGCGGCTCCGGTGCGACATTTCCGTGTTGAGGCTGGAGACGAAAGCTTCGATCTGCCGTTGCATCTCGGACATCTTCTCGCGCATGTTCAGGATGATCTCGACGCCGGCCAGGTTCACGCCCAGGTCGCGCGTCAGCTTGAGGATCACGTCCAGGCGCTCCAGATCCTCCTCCGTGTAAAGCCGCGTGTTGCCTTCGCTGCGCGACGGCTTGAGCAATCCTTCGCGCTCGTACAATCGCAGTGTCTGCGGATGGAGCTGGTACTGCTCAGCCACGGCGGAGATCATGAAGGCGGCTTTTTTCGACTCGCGCTTCAGGGTCATACTTTACTCCAAATCTCAGCGCGCGGATCGTCGGGATGCAGTCCCGCGTATTCGCGCAGCAGTTCCTTGGTGCGCTCGTCCTGGACCACTGGCGCCTGGACGGTCACTTCCACCAGCTGATCGCCGCGGGTTCCGCTGCGTGCGTTGAGCACGCCCTTCTCGCGGAGGCGGAATTTCTGCCCGTTCTTGGTTCCCTGGGGGATCTTGAGCAGCGCCCGGCCGTCGATGGTGGGAACTTCGATTTTGGTGCCCAAGCCGGCTTCGTCGATGCGGATCGGAACCGTAATCTCGATGTCGTCGCCGTCGCGCCGGAAGAATGGATGCGGCTCCACTCTGACGGTGATGTAAAGATCGCCCGCGGGGGCCCCGAAGGTTCCGGCGTTGCCCTTCCCCGCTACGCGCAGGCGGGAACCTTGCTGGGCGCCCGGAGGAATCCGCACCTCGACGATCTCGGTTTTCGAGATGCGGCCGTCGCCCTGGCAGTCCGCGCAGCGATTCCCCAATCGCCCCGAGCCTTCGCACTTGGGGCAAGTGAGGCTGAAGCGCATGGCCCCGCCACCTGGGTCACGTTACCGCTGCCATTGCATTCCGGACACACCGCGTTGGCTCCGGCGCGCGCTCCGGTTCCGCTGCAAGCCGCGCAGGCTTCCTGGCGCGTGACGCTCAGGCGAACCTGGGTGCCGCGGATGGCCTGCCAGAAATCGATGTCCAACCCGTACTCCAGATCGGTGCCCTTTTGAGGAGTCTTCTGCGGCGAGCCTTCCGAGCGGCTGAACCACTGGTTAAAGATGTCCTGGAAATTTCCTGCTCCCCCAGCGGAGCCCGAGGGGTGCGCTCCGCCAGCAGGGCGGGTACCGGCGCGCGAGAACACGTCTGAGAAATCGAATCCGCCGAAGCCCATGTTCGGACCGCTGCCGCCGCCACCGGGGGCGCCTCCGCCCGGTGCGCCGTTTTCCGAATAGTAGCCGACCTGATCGTACATCTGCTTCTTCTTCGGATCGCTGAGAACGTCGTAGGCTTCCTGGACCTTCTTGAAACGATCCTCGGCGGTCTTGTCGCCGGGATTGAGGTCGGGATGATGCTTGCGCGCAAGCTTACGGTAGGCCTTGCGGATATCGTCCGCGGCGGCATCCCGCTTTACGCCAAGCGTTTCATAGAAGTCCATAACGGCTTTCGGCAGGGGCGGGCATGCCCGCCCCCTACAAATTGTTACTTCTTGTCGTCTACGTCGACGAATTCCGCGTCGACCACATTGTCCTTATCCTTCGGTTTCTCGGCTGAATCCGCAGGTTTGGCTCCATCTCCGGGAGGAGGCGGAGTTGCGCTGGCGGACTTGTACATCGCCTCCGCCAGTTTGTGGCTGGCCTGGGTCAGTGCGTCGACGGCTTTGTTGATCTCCTCGACGCTGCCTTCGGCGATCTTCTTGCGAGTGTTTTCGAGCGCTTCCTCGACGGTCTTCGCATCCGCATCGCTGATCTTGTCGCGATGATCCTTGAGCAGCTTTTCGACCTGGTAGAGTGTCGCGTCCGCCTTGTTGCGGGCGTCGATTTCGTCCTTGCGTTTTTGATCTTCGGACGCGTGGGATTCGGCGTCGCGAGCCATCTTGTCGATTTCGTCCTTGCTCAGGCCCGAAGACGACGTAATGGTGATCTTCTGTTCGTTGTTGGTGGCCTTGTCCTTGGCGGTGACGTTCAGGATGCCGTTCGCGTCGATATCGAAGGTCACTTCCACCTGCGGGATACCGCGCGGAGCCGGCGGGATGCCGACCAGCTGGAACACGCCCAGCAGGCGGTTATCCTTGGCCATGGAGCGCTCACCCTGGAAGACCTTGATCTCGACCGAGGTCTGACTATCGGCCGCCGTCGAGAACGTTTCGCTCTTGCGCGTCGGGATGGTCGTGTTCCGCTCGATGAGCTTGGTGAACACGCCGCCCAGGGTCTCGATGCCCAGCGAGAGAGGCGTGACGTCCAGCAACAGGACGTCTTTGACCTCGCCGCCCAGCACGCCGCCCTGCACCGCCGCGCCCACCGCGACCACTTCGTCGGGATTCACGCTGCGATTGGGTTCCTTGCCGAACAGGTTCTTTACGATCTCCAAAACCTTGGGAATACGCGTCGAACCACCGACCATCACGACTTCGTCGATATTGGAAGGTTGCATCCCGGCGTCCGCAAGAGCCTTTTTGCAGGGCTCCACGGTGCGCTCGAGGATAGCCGCCATCATCTGCTCCAGGCGCGCCCTGGTCAGCTTCACCGCCAGGTGCTTGGGACCGCTGGCATCGGCAGTCAGGAACGGCAGATTGATCTCGGTTTCGAGCAGCGTCGAAAGCTCGATCTTGGCCTTTTCGCCGGCTTCCTTCAGGCGCTGCAGAGCCATCTGGTCTTTGGAAACATCGATGCCCTGGTCGCGCTTGAACTCCTGGATCAGCCAGTCAATGATCAGGTGGTCGATGTTGTCGCCGCCCAGGTGGGTGTCGCCGTTGGTCGACTTCACTTCGACCACGCCGTCGCCGACTTCGAGAATCGAAATGTCGAACGTGCCGCCGCCGAAGTCGTAGACCGCGATGGTCTCGTTCTTCTTGCGGTCGAGCCCGTAGGCCAGCGCCGCCGCGGTCGGCTCATTGATGATGCGCATCACTTCCAGGCCCGCGATCTTGCCGGCGTCCTTGGTGGCCTGGCGCTGCGCGTCGTTGAAGTACGCAGGGACGGTAATCACCGCCTGGGTGACCTTCTCGCCCAGATACGCCTCGGCCGCTTCCTTCAGCTTGGCGAGGATCATGGCGGAGATCTCCGGCGGCGACTGCTTCTTGCCGCCTGCGTCGATACGCACATCGCCGTTTTCGCCCGGGACGACCTTGTAGGGGACCAGCTTCATCTCTTCGGAGACTTCGTCAAAGCGCCGTCCCATGAAGCGCTTGATGGAGTAAATGGTGTTTTCCGGATTAGTGACGGATTGGCGCTTGGCGACCTGACCCACCAGGCGCTCGCCGCTCTTGGCAAACCCGACGACCGAGGGCGTTGTCCGGCCCCCCTCCTGGTTCGGTATCACGACCGGCGTGCCAGCCTCCATGACCGCAACGACGGAGTTGGTTGTTCCCAGGTCAATCCCAATGATCTTGCTCATTATGTGGCACTTCCTCTCAAGAAGTTTGCAGCTATCATTTAGCCTGTAACCATTATGCAATCTTAGTGCTGGATTGTCAAGTTTATGCTTACAGAGCGTATTAACCACTTTACGGGCCAATGAGTTGCGAGGGCATTCATCAGGCGTTCTTCGGCTGTGATGAAGACCTCATCTCTCTGAACCATCAGGGCACATGCATCGCGTGATAAACCGGTAGGGCCCGTGACGAGGTCGCCGAAAGTGGTCAGATGTTGCGAGGATAATTGAGCTTCCAGCGTTTGTCGTAGGTCGTTTCTTGCATGCCGTGGGTGAGGTAGAAATCGAGATGAATGCCGAGGTCACGTAGTCTCGTGAGGTGACGCTCTGGATACTTCGCCCGCTCCATGTAGAGACCAATCGCTTGATGATAGGGGTAAACGTAATCAAGCTGTTCAAGCGTAGCGATAAGCTTATCGACTGAGACTTGATCCCGTGCACGCTGAAAGGCTTGGAGAACGGTTCAGACGCCTCCAGCGAGATGGGCCGCACGTAACATCGATCAGGGGCGTTCGAGGGCTGTTACTCGCAACTTGACGCCTGTGGCGATCGGTAGGTGTTGCACTGCTAGGCCGCCCGTGTGTTTTCCACTAGTACGACGATGATGTCTGTACGGAAGCGATGCAGCATTGACAGCGAGCTTCCCTCCTGGAAGCACGATCGATTGAAGCTGGGCCTTTTCCAGGTGGATTTTGCCGACTAAGCGCGACCGCGCAGAACCTTCTTGGGCTCTCAACGCAGGTGCCGGCGCACGTCCTCTATTTGTCTGACGGCCCGACCCGCTCCTATAAGGTCGGGCAAACAACCATTCTGTTCGAACACACAGCACTCAAGGAGGCGGGTTTTAGGCTTCCCGAAAGTCGGCTAGTTGTCCAGGCCCTGAAGGCCTATGGCGAAGGCCATATCACGCCGAGAATCATTTCGTCGATCCGCAAGAAGATTGCGCCTGGACTTCGCCATAGGATCCTTGTCGATACGAAAACTGCCACCGGATGGGTCTATGCCACGATCCAGGAGATCGCGAAGTAACGTCCTCATGGATAAAGTCGCACGATTATCCGCACGGGACCGTCAGGATATTTTCGCTGAAGCGGCAGCGCAGCTCGGGATCAGGGCGACCATTATCGAGAAGGACTTCTGGGTCTGCTTCGTGCTGAAACTGCTTTTCGTGAAGTCCTCCCTTCGGCAGTCCCTCGTCTTCAAGGGAGGAACATCCCTTTCGAAGATACACGGATTGATCGAGCGATTCTCCGAAGACATCGATCTTGTTCTGGACTGGACGCTCTTGGGTTTCGGTGAAGGCCTCAAAGACCCCATGCCGGACTTTGCCTCCAACTCGAAGCAAGACAAGTTCAACAAGGAAATGAACAGTCTCGCTGCAGACTACATCGCGAAGACTCTATGCCCCCAGCTAGATACCCTCGTCCGGCACGAGGAGATCGGACTCTCAGCTACGGTTGAAGAGGCTGACCGCCAGGTGGTGAACATCCGATATCCAGCGGCTTTCTCTGAGTCATATATCCGCCCAGAGATTCGGCTCGAAATTGGTCCGCTCGCCTCTTGGGTGCCTTCCTCACGGCATACGATCAAGCCGTACGCCTACGACGTTCTTCCCAAGGTCTTTGAGAACCCGACATGTGAGGTGGTGGCGATTGCGGCGGAGCGAACCTTCTGGGAGAAGGCAACAATTCTGCATCAGGAGGCGCATCGACCGACTCTCATTCCGCCACGCTCTTCCCGGCATTACTACGATCTCGACAGGCTAGCCGTTGTCCCACTCGCGAAGCGGCGTTTGCGCAAGTTGATCTCTTAAGAGACTTGTCAGTTCAAGCAGCGATTTTATCCATCGACGTGGTCCCGTTATGATCTGGCTGTTCCGGGCACTCTCAAACTCTTGCCCGCCAGAGCAGATCAACTCAAAGATCTAGAGCGCGACTATCAAGAGATGCAGGTTATGCTGTTTGGCGAACGCCCGCCGTTCCGTGCAATCACTGAAAAGCTGCAAGAGTTGGAATCCCAGATCAACGCGCTAGGGCGAAAGAGCTAGTCACAACTTCACCAGACGTCTTCCATGACTGCTCGAAGTGGCAGAAGAGTTCCCCACAATGGTTCCTTACACTATCCTAGTTCGAGCGCCGGCTGGAAAGCCGGCTGCAGCCTTGAAAGGCTGACCCCACATATAATGGAGGCCGATGGGGAAAGCTTTCGCAATCCTGACCCTGACGTGCGGGGCGCTTTACGCGGCCGCGCCCGTGCGGTTTGAGCTGCGGGACACCAACGGCGCCCGGCACACAGCCGAGGAGTGGCGCGCCAAGAAAGCCGTGGTCCTGTTCTTCACCATGACGGATTGTCCTCTGGCCAACGGATACGTGCCGGAAATGAATCGGATGCGAGCGGCGTACGAGGCGCGCGGGGTGGCGTTTTATGCGGTGCAGGCGGACAACACGGCCTCGGACGCCGCCGTGAAGAAGTACGCGCAGGAGTTCGGCTATAGCTTTCCGATGCTGAACGACTCACAACTAACCCTGGCGCGTCTGACCGGAGCGAAAGTGACTCCCGAGGTGGCGGTGCTTTCGCCCACGGGCGAGGTTCTGTACCTGGGACGCATCGATAATAAGGTGGAGGATCTGACACATCCTCGATACGCCGCCACCGAGCCGGAGCTTCGCAATGCTTTGGATGCCGTGCTGGCGGGGAAAGCTCCCAAAGAGGCGAAGACGCGGGCGGTAGGCTGTTCCATCAATCTGGAGAGTAAATGAAGTTTCTCTTCGCGTTCGCGAGCACAGTCGCGACATTGGCGGCGGCCGCTCCGACGTTCAATAAAGACATCGCTCCAATTCTGTATGAGAACTGCGCGACGTGCCACAGGCCCGGCGAAGTGGCTCCGTTTCCGCTGCTCACTTATCAGGACGCCGCCAAGCGCGCGAGCCTGATCGCCACCGTCACCAAGAAACGCTACATGCCGCCGTGGAAGCCCGAGCCGGGATACGGAAATTTCGACCATGTGCGGCGGCTGACCGACGAGCAAATCGGCCGGATACAGGAGTGGGCGGCGACAGGCGCGCAGGAAGGCGACGCGGCCGAGAAGCCGGCGGTTCCGACGTTTCCCAGCGGCTGGCAGGCGGGCGAGCCGGATCAGGTGCTGAAGTTCTCCGAGCCGTACAAAGTGGCGGCGGACGGCCGGGACCAATTCCGATGCTTCGTGCTACCGATGAACCTCGCGAAGGAATCGTACGTCAGCGGGGCGGAGTTTCGTCCCGGAAATCCGCGTGTAGTGCATCATGCGCTGATCTTTCTCGATTCGACCGGCACCGCTCGCAAGCTGGCGGCTGCGTCAGGCGGCGGGGGCTATCCATGCTTTGGCGGCCCCGGATTCACGGGCGCAGGCCTGCTGGTAGGTTGGGCCCCAGGGTACACTCCGCTGCCAGCGGAGCCCTCGCTGTCCCAGCCTGTGCGGCCCGGCACCGACGTGGTGATCCAGATCCACTATCATCCTTCCGGGAAACCTGAGCAGGACCAGTCCTCGATCGGCTTGAAGTATTCGGGTCCACCTACCAGGGGCCGGGCGCTGCTGCTGGTGATGAACCGCTATCTGGATATTCCGGCGGGTGAATCGCACTACGTGGTGAAGGGATCGGTTATCGTGCCGCAGGATGCCGAGCTGTGGGGCATCACGCCGCACGCGCATTATCTGGCGACCGACATGAAGGTCGACGCGCGACTGCCGGACGGTACGGTAACGCCATTGATCCGGATAAAGGATTGGGATTTCAACTGGCAGGGACAGTATCGTTACAAGGAGCCGATTAAGCTGCCGAAGGGAACCAAGATCGAGCTGGAGTATGTCTACGACAACTCGTCCGGCAATCCGCACAACCCCTCGAATCCGCCGGTGCGGGTGCGGTTCGGAGAGCAGACCAAGGACGAAATGGCGCTGGCGTTCCTGGGCCTGGTGCTCCCATCGCCTGAGGATGTCCAGCCGTTCCAGAGGGCCGTAGTGCTGCAATACGTGGAAGATTTCGTGCGGCTCACGGAAAATGTGAATGACCTGCCTGAAGAGATCCCACCGGCGATGGCCATGCGGCTGCGGATGGGGCTGGCACTGTTCGATCGCAACCACGACGGCAAGCTCGATGCTGAGGAGCGCGAGAATCTGCTGCGGGTGGTCCAGACGATGATGCCGCAATAAATTTAGCCGCAAATAAACGCGAATGAACGCAAATCACCACAAGTTGTAATATCCGTCGCGCTCCGATAGTTCCAGCGGCAAACCGAAGAGAGTCGATAGGCGGGAGGAGATCAGAATCTCGCGCTTCGGACCGTCGGCGACGATGCGGCCATGATCGATCAGCACCACCCGGTCGATCTCGGGAATCAGATCGGAAAGATGATGCGTCACCATCACCAATCCGATGCCAGCTTGTGCGAGTTTCCGAAAGATGAGGCGCAGCTCATGCTGGGCGAACAAGTCGAGCGCGGTAGACGGTTCGTCCAGGATCAGCGCATGTGGATCGTGGACCAGCGCGCGTGCCAGCAGCACTCGGCGGGCTTCCCCGGACGACATTTCGTCCGTAAACCGGTCCGCCAAATGCGACACTTCAAGCATCGCCAGAGCTTCTTCGGCCTTTTTGTGCATATCGGCCGTGACCTGCTGATGCGGCCAGATGCCGATGCTCGAAAAAAACCCGGACAGGGCGATGTCGCGGCCGGTGACGTCGCGGGTACAACTGGTCATCAGATCGCTCGAAACGATGCCGAGTAGCTGGCGCAGCTCGAAGACATTCCAGCGGTCGCGGCCCATAATGCGCACGGACGAGCCTTCACGCACCAGCGGATAACACTCGCGGGTGATGGTCTTGATGAGCGTGGATTTGCCGCAGCCGTTCGGGCCGAGAATCGCGACGTGCTCGCCGAGTCCGATCCGCAGCGAAACATCTTTGAGGGCGAGCGTCTCGCCTCGCATGACGGAGACGTTCTCGAACTCAATTAAAGGTGGAGTCAAGCTCCCATATTAACCGGCTAGAGTATGAAGATGCCCTCGGAAATCTGGCTGGTGCGGCACGGGGAGACCGAATGGAGCCGCTCGGGACAACACACCTCGCGCACGGATCTGCCGCTAACGGTGGCGGGCGAGCGGCAGGCGGAGGGCCTGAAACGCATGGTGGCAGGGCATGCGTTTGCGCTGGTGCTTTCGAGTCCGATGCGGCGTGCGGTCGAGACCTGCCGGCTCGTAGGTCTGAGCCCAGAGATTAGCGACGACTTGCTCGAGTGGGATTATGGCGACTACGAAGGTTTGACGACGGCCGAGATCCAGAAGCGCGTTCCCGGGTGGACCATCTTCAGCGGTGCGGTACCCAACGGCGAAACGCTGGGGCAAGTCGCCGCGCGGGCGGATCGCGTGATTGCGCGCGCCTTAGCCGAAAAAGGCGACGTCGCATTGTTCGGACACGGCCATCTGTTGCGAGTACTGGGGGCGCGCTGGATCGGCCTGGAACCTTCCGCGGGCCGGCTGCTGGCGCTCTCCACCGCATCGCTCAGCGTGCTCGGGTATGAGCGCGAGACGCGCGTCATCCGGCTGTGGAATCAGACTTCCTAAAATAACCTCTTAAAATAAAGGTATGCACTCCCGGCCGTGGCTGTGGCCGAACCTTTTAAGCCTGGACGCGCCGATCGTAGCGCTGCTATGGCAGCTCCTGTTCGTCCGCTGTTTTCATGGCAGCCTGGGGACGCTTCCCGCGGCGCTGCTGGCTATCGCGGTCTGGCTCATTTATGTGGCGGATCGTACGCTCGACGCGTGGCGTGGATTGACGGAGCAGCCCCGCCATGAGTTTTACGGGCGTCACTGGCGTGCCGTGCTCCCCATATGGATCGCCACGCTCGGCGCGGGCGCGTGGCTGGCGTGGAGCCGGCTGCCTCGGCCGCTCTTCGCGGAAGGCGCGGCGGTCGCTTCCGTCACGGCACTATACCTGGCGGCGGTTCATCTGGCGCCCGGATTATTGCGGCGCGCGGGATCCAAGGAATCCATGGTGGCCGTGCTGTTCGGATTAGGAGCGTCGCTGGCGGCGTGGCCCGCCGTGCAAACCACCAGCGACGTTCTGGCGATCCTGCTGTTCTCATGCCTGTGCTGGATGAACTGTTCGGCCATCGACGACTGGGAACACGGGCGTGAGCTGCGGCCATCCGTCATCGCCGCCGCGGGACTGGTCGCGTTGACCGCGGCGTGCCTGCTGCAAAGCCACAGACCTATTCTGGGCGGAGCGGAAACGGCGGGCGCGCTGGGCCTGGTTCTGCTCGACCGCTTGCAGCGGCGATATTCGGCAGATGCGCTGCGCGTGCTGGCGGACGTGGTCCTGCTGACGCCTATCGTGTTTCTTCCCGTAGTCGGAATGCACTCATGAATTGCGATCTGATCGCGCCGCACTACTGGTGGATCGAGAGGCTGGGCATGGGACGCGCGCTGGAGCGGCGGCGCACTTGTTTTCTACCGGAGCTCGAACAGGCGCGGCGAGCATTGGTATTAGGCGATGGAGACGGGCGGTTCTTGCGGGAGCTGTTGCGGCGGAATCCGGTAGTGTTCAGCGGACTACGTGGATTTGAGCGGCCGCATGCTGGAACTGGCTCGGGCGAAGGCTGGCTCGTGAACGTGTGAACTACCAGCGGGCCGACGCGCTGACGGCGCAATTCGCACATCGAAGAGTACGATCTGATCGCAACGCATTTCTTCTTCGATTGCTTCGGGCCCAGTGAACTGGAAACGTTAATCGCGCGAGTCGCGGACGCAGCCAAGCCGGGGGCGCAGTGGATCGTCTCGGAGTTTCGTGCCGATAACATCCCTGCCCGGCTGCTGGTGAGCGCGTTATACCTGTTTTTCGGCATCACAACCGGCCTGAAGACCCGCAAGCTGGCGGATCATCGGCCCAGCATGCAAGCGCATGGATTCCGGCTCATAAAAGCCAGCCATTCGCGCGGCGCGTTAGTGGTTTCGGAGCTTTGGGAGCGATAATAAAGGCTTGGACCTCGAAAAAACACTTCTGCGCAAGGTCGGCGAGGCCGTCACTCGTTTCAAGATGATTCGCGACGGCGATCGAGTGGCCGTGGCGCTTTCCGGCGGCAAGGATTCGCTTACCATGCTCGAAGCGCTGGTCCTGCTGCGGGACCGGGCGCCGGTCCAGTTTACGGTCTGCGCGTTCACAGTCGAACAGGGCAAATTCCTGCGCCCGATCCAGCCGATGGGCGAATATCTCAAGAGTCGCGGAATCGATTGGACGCTGCATCGCGACAATCCTTCCATCCGCTTGATCGACGAGCAGCCGGATCACGGGTGCGACCTGTGCAGCCGCTTTCGGCGCAGGGCGGTCTATCAGATCGCGCGCGAACTGGGCGCCAATGTGATCGCCTTCGGCCACACAGCCGACGATTTATGCGAATCGTTCCTGCGCAACGCTCTCTTCACGGGCCGCATCAGCGCTCTGCCGCCGGTGACCTGGTCGAGCAAGAAGGATTTCAGGCTCATCCGGCCGCTGGTGTTTGTGACCGAGGACATCACCACGCGTTACGCCGAATCGCTGGGCGCGCCGGTGATTCCCTGCGGGTGTTCCCAAAAAACCGGGACCGTTCGCCGATCGTTACGCGATATTTTGGGCGAGCTGGAGAAAGAGCATCCGCGTCTGAAAGAATCGCTGCTTTCGGCCATGGGAAACATTCAGACGGACCGCCTTCTGGACACGCGGTATCTGCCTGACGATGGCCCGGTGGAAACGCCTGAAGAGACGAATCCACTCGTGGTTGTACGTTAAAATCATTTCTTGCCTACCGCGAAGGTTACCGTAGCCGTGCCGACACTGGCCGGCGGCGAGGTGCTGGAGGCGTGCCTGCGGGCGCTGGAATCGCAAACTGTGGACGAGTTCGACGTGGTGGTCATCGACAACAGCGGAACCGGGCTGCGTCAAGGCGTCGCATCCACGCGTTCGTGTGATCGCGAACGATCACAACGTGGGCTTCGGCGCTGCCGTGAACCAGGCGTTTCGCGCGTCCAACGCTCCGTATCTGGCGACGCTCAATGACGACGCGGTGGCCGATCCGCGCTGGCTCGAAACGCTGCTGGCGGACGCGGAAGCGCATCCGCAGACGGGCATGTTCGCCTCGGAAGTGCGGCTGGCCGGAACCGGCACACTCGACTCGGCGGGTATGTTGATCGCGGCCGATGGATCCAGCAAACAACGCCGGTCTACGACCGCTTTGGTAGACGCGGACGCTCTACTACCAAGTGGCTCCGCGGCGTTGTATCGCCGGGCGATGCTCGAGGACATCGGACTGTTCGACGAAAGTTTTTTTCTGTACTGCGAGGACACCGACCTGGGCCTGCGGGCGCAGTGGGCCGGCTGGGGCTGCCGCTATGTGGCGGGGGCCATCGTGGAGCATCGTTATTCCCACACGGCCGGGCGCGCGTCGCCGCTTAAGGCTTACTATGTGGAGCGCAACCGGCTGTACACGATCGTGAAGAACTTCCCTGCCGCGCATGTTGTGGGTGGCGCCGTTCGCCTCGGTCGCCCGCTACTTCTGGCACTTGGCCGCGCTGATCTCCGGACGCGGCAAAGCAGCGGAATACGTTGACGACGGCCATTCGGCGGCGATGCTGCCGTGGCTGGTGATCCGCGCGCAATCTCGCGGCGTTGTTTCGTTTGCCTGCTTTGCTGGCAGCCGCCGGCGCATCCTGGCCGCACGGCGGATCATCGCCGAAAGAGTTTCGGACATTGCTCGAGCGCCACTCGATCACCGTCCGGCAGGTGGCCGCGCTGTGAGTCAGGCCGAAAATCAACGCGCCAAGCGGCTGCTGGTCCTGATTCCGGCGTTCAACGAAGAAGGCGCGGTAGCGGGAGTCGTGGAGGAGGTGCGCTCCAGCCGTGCCCGGAACGCCCATTCTGGTGGTGGACGATTGTTCCAGAGACGCCACACGCAGCCAGGCGCGCAGTGCCGGGGCACAAGTGCTCGCCTTGCCGCATCATCTCGGCCTGGGCGGCTGCGTGCAGGCGGGATATCGTCTGGCGTACGAACTGGGTTACGACTACGTGATCCGCGTGGACGGCGACGGGCAGCACGATCCTCGCGATATTCCCACCGTCCTCGAAGCGCTGGAAAAGGGCGATTGCGAAATGGTGATCGGATCGCGTTTCGTGGACGACAACGGAGAGCACACCAATGTGTTGCGCGCGGCCGGAATCGTATTCTTTCGCGCGGTGCTGCGTCCGATTCTGGGGAAGCCCGTGCGCGATCCGACATCGGGATACGTGGGCGTCAATCGCACGGCGCTCGAGTTGTTTTCCGCGACGTTCCCTCTGGAATATCCGGAAATCGAAGCTCTGGTGGTGCTGCAGCGCAAGCGATTCCGATTCGTCGAAGTGCCCTGCCGCTTCCGCCCGCGCCGCACGGGCCGCAGCACCATCACGGCGGTGAAATCGCTGTACTACATCATTTATGTCCTGCTGGGGGTGTTCGTGAACGTTCTGAAATTTGAAGGACGGAGAAAGTGAACGGGAGAAAATTATGGATCGGCTTTTTGACTTGGTCGCGGTCTTCAGCCTGGTGTTGATCGTGTGGGTGCTCAGTTCGGTTCGGCGCGCTCATATTCGCGTCGAGTATTCCGTGAGCTGGCTGCTTGCAGGCGCGGTCGCTGCTGATGCTGGCGCGCTGGAGGACGCTGGACGACTGGATGGCGGCGGCGCTGGGGATTTCGGACAGCTTCATTGCCCTGGCGATCATCGCGGGAGCCGCGTTTCTGGTGGTGCTGTACCGTCTGTCGCTCCGGATCTCGGGCCTGAAGGATTCCAGCATCACGCTGGCGCAGCAGGTCGCGATTCTCGAATTTCGGCTGGATGCCTTGAGTGAAAAAGAGAAGCTTTAAATGAAGAAATCCAAACGCCAGCCGCGCGTCGACAAAACCACCGCGCGCCGAAACGCCTAAGGCCGAAGCGAGTGTGGTGGCCGTGGGCTGCGGCACTGGCGGGTCTTATCATCGTGCTCGAGGTCTACGGCCCGGCGCTCAGTGGCGCGTTCGTTCTGGACGACCGCTATCTGGCGTTCATGGACCCTAACGCCGCGCAGATGAGTCTGCGGACCTGGATCACCGGCATGCGGCCGCTGCTGTATTTCAGTTACTGGCTAAATTTCCAGTCGAGCGGAATCGAACCCGAAGGGTATCACCTGACCAATGTGTTGCTGCATTTCGCTCGGATCGTTGGTGATCGCGCTGGTCGCGGCGCGGCTGCTGGAACTCGCCGGGACAACCGGGCGGGCGCGAGTCATCCTCGAGCGCGATCGCGGGCGGGCTTTTCCTGCTGCATCCGCTGCAGACCGAGTCGGTCGCCTATGTCGCCAGCCGCTCGGAAGTCCTGAGCGTGCTGCTCTATTTTTCGGCCTTCGCGGTCTTCCTGTACCGGCGCACGGAATCGATGACGATCCTGAGGGCGGTCGCGATCGTGGTGCTGTTCGCCGCGGCCGTCAGCACCAAGGAACACACCCTGACGCTCGCGGCGCTGCTGCTGCTGACTGACTATTACTGGGGACTGGGAGGAATCCGCAAGAACGGGTTGCTCTACGGCATGCTGGCAGCGGCCGGGATCGCAGGCGCGTTCATGATCTGGCGCGAATTGAAAGACGCTCCGACGGCGGGATTCAACGTACCGGGGTTTACTCCCGCGACTTACTTTTTCACGCAATGCCGGGTGATCTGGACGTACGTGCGGTTGTTCTTCCTGCCCTTGGGACAGAATGTGGATCCGGACGTTGCGGTATCGCACAGCCTGCTGGACCATGGGGCGATTTTCGGACTGGCGGCCCTGGTGGCCCTGGTCGCCGCGGCCTGGATTTATCGCAAGCGATGGCCGCTGGCGGCATTCGGAATATTCATGTTTCTGCTGCTGCTCGCGCCGACCTCGTCCTTCGTCCCGATTGCCGATGTTTCGGCGGAACGGCGAATGTATCTCCCTTTCCTGGGCCTGGCGCTGGTATGCCTGGAGTTTCTGCGGCGGTTGAAGATCTCGCAGGCGGCCTGGGCGGGCGCCGCCATCCTGGCGATATGCTCGGTGCTGACGTATCAGCGCAGCGCTGTATGGGCCAATCCCGTCGCGTTGTGGCAGGACGCGGCGAACAAGTCTCCGCGAAAATGGCGGCCGCATTTCCAGCTCGCCTCGGCGCTTATACGAATCCAGCAATTGCGCGCGACGCCGCGCGAGCTTTTGAGGCGGCATCGCAAACTGGAACAACCCGCGTTCGATCTTTTGGTGGATTGGGGCTTGGCTCTGGATTGCGCCGGCGACTGGCAGGAAGCGCTGGTGAAACTGCGGCAGGCAGCAGCGCTCTGCAGCCCAGCGCGCATGTCCAGTCGCAGATCGGCATGGTGTACGCGAAACACAACAAATTCGAGGAGGCGCTGGCGGCTCTGGATCAGGCGCAGGCGATCGATCCCGAACTTCGAGATGACTTACGTGTATCGCGGCAAGATCTTCAGGCGACCGGAAACAAGCCGGCCGCGGCAGAGCAATATCAAGCGCGCCCTGGCGCTGAATCCTTATAATTCAGACGCACGGGAGGCGCTGACTCAGGTGAGCCAGTAGCAGCATGGCGCGCGCCGGCGTCCGCATTGGCATCAATGCCCTGTATCTGATTCCCGGCGGCGTCGGCGGCACCGAGATTTATTTGCGCGAACTGCTCGCCGCGCTGGCGGAGGTCGATCCAGATCAATGAGTATCTGGTCTTTACCAACCTCGAGACGCAATCCGACCTGGTTCCCAAGCAGGCCGAATTTTCACTGGAAGCCGCAGGCCGTTCACGCGCGCTTTCGCCCCGCGCGGATCTTGTGGGAGCAAATCGTGCTGCCAGTCGAAGCGGCGCGCTATCGCCTGGATGTGATGTTTAATCCAGGATTCACCGCGCCGATCTTCTCGCCCTGCCGGCAGGTGACGGTGTTCCACGACCTCCAGCACAAACGCCATCCGGAATATTTTCGCTGGTTCGATCTGCCGTTCTGGCGATTCCTGCTGTGGGCGTCGGCGCACCGGTCGCATCGGCTGATCGCCGTATCGGAAGCCACGCGCGCGGATCTGCTGCACTTCTACCGCCTCCCGAAGGAGCGTATTGCGGTGGTCCACCACGGCGTGGAGCCGGCCTTTTCGCGCCTGGACAGGTCGCACACGGAATCCTATTTGTTGTGCGTTTCCACTCTGCATCCGCATAAGAATCTGCCGCGGCTCATCCGGGCCTATGGCCGCAAGAAGCGCGATTTTCGGTTGATTCTGGCGGGTCTGCGCGGCTTCCACGCGGGAGCGATCGAGCGCCTGATCGAGGAAATGGGGTTGCAGGATTCGGTGCAAATCACCGGATGGGTGCCCCGCGAGGAACTCTACTCACTGTACGAACGCGCGCGAGCGTTTGTGTATCCCTCCACTTCGAAGGCTTCGGAATGCCGGTGCTGGAGGCGATGGCGGCGGGGATTCCCGTCGCGTGCTCCGATATTCCGCCGCTGCGCGAGGTGGCCGGCGAGGCCGCGCTGTTCTTCGATCCGCTGAATGAGGACGATATGGCATCGGGCGATCGAAAGGGTGATGAACGACGGGCACTTGCAGGAGCAGCTGGCCCAGGCGGGCCGCGAACGGGCGAGGCCGTTCACATGGGAGCGCTGCGCGGAGCAAACACTCAACGTTCTGCTGGAGCGCTAATGCTAGGCGAGGCATGCCTCGCCCCTACCTTTTTCGCGGTTTAGGGTCCTGACGCCGACTATTTCTTGTCGGGCTTGTACGACGGATTCAACGTGCCCTTGGCCTTGGCGATTTCGAGCAGCGTAGGATAGAACTGCACGAAAGTGTGCTCCACAGCGGCATTCTTGCTATGGCACGCGTTGCAGCCGGCCGATGCGCCCAGTACCTTGGCCGATGTCGCGTTCCCGTTAAATCCAAAATATCCCCATCCATCGGGAAAGCGCGGCGTGTCCTTTACCGAAAACTCCACCGCGATGAAGTCGGTCTGATATTGGCCGCCCTTGTTGATGGAGCCTTCCGTGGCGGGTTTTCGAAGCTCCAGAGCGAAGATGGACTTCTCCGGCCATTTGCCCAGTTTCGACGAACTTCCGATAAGCCGACGGCTCGACGAACACGTTGGTGAACGGATCTTTCTCGGCGCCGTAGCTCATTCCGACGCCCGCGCTCAGGAAGATCCATTCGCGGTAATTCTTGGGTCGCACCAGCTCGCCGTCCTTATTGAATTCGGGATCGGCTCCCAGCGCGAGCACAGCCAGCAAAATGAAAGTGATGGTCTTCATCGAAGCAGCTCCTCGAGTTGGACGCGCGCATCCGTTTTTTCATCCCGATATTTCACGATCACCGGCGTGTAAAGCGATACGCCCCATTCCTTGCCCTTTGCCGCTGGTGATGGCGCGCGAGCCGGCGACCACGACCGCGCCTTCGGGGATGACCAGAGGTTCGTCGCCCTGGGCCGAAAGAACCACGCCGCGAGCCACGTCGTAGACCGGCGTTGAGCGCGTCAGGATCACGCCGCTGCCGAGCACCGCGCGGCGCTTGACCACCGTGCCTTCGTAAACGCCGCAGTTCCCGCCGACCAGCACTTCATCTTCGATGATCACCGGCAGCGCGCCGACGGGTTCGAGCACGCCGCCGATCTGCGCCGCGGCGGAAATGTGGCAGTTCTTGCCGATCTGGGCGCAGCTTCCCACCAGGGCGTGCGAATCGACCATGGTCCCGTCGCCGACCCATGCGCCCGCGTTGATGTACATCGGAGGCATGCACGTGACGCTCTTTCCGATGTAGCAGCCGTCGCGAATGCTGGAGCCGCCCGGCACAATGCGAACGCCGCTCGCAACCGTAAATCGCTTCACCGGCCAGGTGGCTTTATCGAAAAACGGCTGCCGGGTCGCATCCACCGACATATCGACCATTCCGCCGATGCGAAATCCCAGCAGGATGCCTTTCTTGACCCACGCGTTCACGCGCCAGCCGGTTTTCGTGGAGGCGATCCGGCTCGGCTGCGCGCACGGCGCCCGTGTTCAGCGCCTCTTTGAGACGCGCAAACAGCATGAAATGATCTTCGTGATAAGCGGCTGGCGGATGATCGAAGAGATGCTTCGATTTCAGTTTGCATGCGAGCTCCGGGCAGCAGCGAGCAGGCCGGCCGACTTGAGCACGGCTTCGATCTTCGCGCGATTGGCCTCCGACGGCGGAACCATCGGCAGCCGGAAAACCGGCTCGAGCAAGCCCATCATGGCCATCGCGGCCTTCACCGGGCCGGGATTCGCTTCGCAGAAATTCACTTCCATCAGCGGGAACCATTGCCGCTGGAGGGCGCGTGCGCCGGCGAAAATCGCCCGCCAGAGCGAGCTTGGTGAGCTTGCTGAATTCCGCCGGAATTTCGTTCGCGACTACCGAGATCACACCGCGTCCGCCCAGCGCGATCAGCGGAATGGTGATGGCGTCATCGCCGCTCAGCACCGTGAATGTCTCCGGAAGAAGATGCAGCACCGTGGCCATCTGCCCGATGTTCCCCGAAGCTTCCTTGACGCCGACGATATTGTCGATTTCCGCCAGACGCTTGAGAGTAGCAGGCTCGACATTCACTCCGGTGCGGCCCTGAATGCTATACACGACGATCGGCAGCGGAACGGCTTTGGCGATCGCCTTGAAATGCTGGACGAGGCCTTCCTGCGTGGGCTTGTTGTAATACGGCGTGACAGAGAGGATGCCGTCGGCGCCCATCTGGCTCAGCTCCTTGGCGAGCTCGATGACTTCGGCGGTGTTGTATCCGCCGGCGCCGGCCAGCACGGGAACTTTGCCCTTGGCTTCGTCTTCAGCTTCTAGACGTGATCTCGACCACGCGCAGATGCTCTTGCGTGCGTCAGGGTCGGGCTTTCGCCGGTGGTGCCGCACGGAACCAGGAAATCGATGCCGGCCTGGATCTGCCGCCGGACCAGCTTGCGCAGAGTCTCTTCGTCGAGCGACTGGTCTTTGCGAAACGGAGTCACCAACGCGGTGCCGCATCCGGTAAACGTAGTCATAAGATCTCCTTAAACTCAAACACGCCCTTCTTGCCGGGAATCCATTGCGCCGCTTTCAACGCGCCGCGTGCGAATCCTTCGCGGCTGCGCGCGGTATGACGGAGCGTGATGGTATCGGCCGCGGAATCGAATCCGATCTCATGCGTTCCGGGATGCGCTCCCGCGCGATTCGAGCTGATGTCGATGTTGCGCTCATATCCTGCCGCCTTCATCTCTTTCACCAATGCGAGCAGGGTCCCCGAACGCGCGTCCTTTTTGGTGTTGTGATGGATTTCCCAGGCCCACGCGCCATAAGCCGGCTCGTTGGCCAACAAGCGCGCGGTTTCATGCACGGCGCGCAGGAACACGTTCACGCCGATGGAAAAATTCCCTCCCCAGACTAAGCCCGCGCCGCCCTTGCCGACCGCGGTTCGCACGCGATCCATGTGTTCCAGCCAGCCCGTGGTTCCGACTACGGCCGGGATACCCAGCGCGGCCAGCGTTTCGATATTCCCGAGCGCCGCGTCCGGAGTGCTGAACTCGATCGCCACGTCGGAGCCTTTTAGAGGACGCCGGATCGTAGCCGGCATCGACGCGCGCATGAATGGTGAAGCCGTACTCGGGCGCAAGCTGCTCGATCAGCTTGCCCATTTTTCCGTAGCCGACGATTGCGAGTTTCGTAGCCATCTCCTATTCAAATGACGCCGGATCGGGGGTTCGAAAGAACTCCCGGTGGAGCGATTCTACCGCGCGCTGCAGGTCGGCCGCCGCCACCACCATGCTCAGATTCAACTGCGACGCGCCTTGCGATACCATCCTTGGCCGGATGCCATCCAACGCCGCAAACGCACGCGCGGAGACGTTATCGCAGCGGCGGATATTCTCGCCCACCATGCAGACAATGGCCTGATTCTCCTCGATCGACACCTCGGCGAACGCCTCCAGCTCGTCCCGGATCGCCGCCAGCGAGCGGGTGTTGTCGATGGTCAACGACACGCTGACTTCGGACGTCGCGAGCATGTCTACCGACGTTTCGTAGCGATCGAACACCTCGAAAATGCGCCGCAGGAAACCGTGGGCCATCAGCATGCGCGTGGAGACGATGTTCAGCAGCGTGATGTTGCGCTTGCAAGCAATCGAGCGGATTGGTGTGACGCACGGCGGCGGATCGGACACGATGAGGGTGCCTTCCACTTCAGGCCGGCGGGAGTTGAGAATCCGCACCGGGATATTTTTCTCGATCGCCGGAAGAACGGTCGCAGGATGCAACACTTTCGCGCCGAAGTATGCCAGCTCGGCGGCTTCGGTGAACGAGCATACTTTGACGCGATGCGCTGCACCTGGAAGCACGGTGGGATCGGCCGTGAGCATGCCATCGACATCGGTCCAGATCTGGATTTCCTCCGCGCCGATTGCGGCGCCGACGATCGAAGCGGTGTAGTCCGATCCGCCGCGGCCGAGCGTGGTCGTAACGCCGTCTTCGTTGGATGCGATGAATCCGCCCATCACGACCACGAAGTGATCCAGCATCGGGAGTAGCGTATCCCGAAGCCGGCGGTTGGTCTCTTCGAACAGCGGAGCGGCCTGGGTGTGCCGCCGGTCGGTGACGATGACGCTGCGTGCGTCGACATGCGCCGTATTCATGCCGCAGCGGCGAAGATGCGCGGCGACGATCAGGCTGGAAATCCGCTCCCCATAGGCGGAAATCGCATCGGTGGCGCGGGGGGTCAGCTCACGCATCACCGCCAGGCCGCGCACCAAAGCGTCCAGGTCCTGGAAATGCGCCTCGACAATGCCGTCCGTGTCCAGGCCGGCCGATTCGCGCAAATGGAACTCGCGCAGCTCCGCAAGTTTCGCAAGCGCCGGCTTCAGCTCGCCGGCCACGGCATCGGCGGCGATCGCCAGCAGCTTGTTGGTGGTTTTACCCATCGCGGACACGACGACCACGGGCTTGCGGGCGCTTTGGCTGCGAACAATTCCGGCGACGCGATGGATGGCTTCGGCGGATTCGACCGAGGTCCCGCCGAATTTCATGACAATCATCTCGTGACTCCAGAGGCCCCGTGTACTCCGCCCTGCTGGATCAGCACCTCGGCGATCTGGACGGCGTTGAGCGCGGCGCCCTTCAGCAACTGATCGCCTGCTACGAACAACGCGATGGACTTACCGGAAGGATCGCTCGTATCCTGCCTAATGCGGCCGACGAGAATGTCATCCTGCCCGGATGCGTCGCGAGGCATCGGGAAGTAGTTCTTCTCGGGATCGTCCACGATCTGGACGCCAGGCGCATTCGCCAGGAGCGCAGTCACTTCTTGCGGAGTAATGGGCCGCTCGCATTCGATCGTCAGCGCTTCGGAATGGGCACGCAGCACCGGAACGCGCACACAAGTGGCGCTCACGCGAATTTCAGAATCGCCGAAGATCTTCTGCGTTTCGCGCGCCATTTTGGTTTCTTCTTCGTTATAGCCGGTCACCGGATCGATCTTGGTATTGTGGCTGAACAAATTAAAAGCGTAGGGATGCGGCAGCACCGTGTTCTGGTACGGCTGGTTGGCTAGATAGGCGCGCGTGGACTCGGTCAGTTCCTCCATGGCCGCCGCGCCGGCTCCGGACGCAGCCTGATAGGTGGACGCGATCAAACGCCGGATGCGGTTGACCTGATGAACAGGCCACAGCGGCGTGATGCCGATGATGGTGGAGCAGTTGGGGTTCGCGATGATTCCTTGGTGCACGCACATGGCTTGCGGATTAACCTCGGGAATCACCAGAGGCACGGCCGGGTCCATGCGAAACGCCGAAGAATTGTCGATGACCACGGCGCCCGCCTTCGCGGCGATGGGTCCGAACTTTTTCGAGATGGAGCCGCCGGCGCTGAAGAACGCGATGTCGATATCGTCGAAGCTATTCTCGGTCAGCTCCTCCACTTCGATTTCTTTGCCGGCAAACATCATCTTCTTGCCGCGAGACCGCGCCGACGCCAGCAGGCGCAGGCTGCCGATCGGAAATCGCCGCTGTTCCAGGCAGCGCAGGAATTCCACGCCCACGGCTCCCGTGGCTCCCGCGATCGCTACTCGATAGTCTTTCTTAGCCCATGTGCTGTCATGACTGTAATAATTGCCTCACTAATTTCTGATAAATTCCGATTGCTTCCAGGAGTTCCGCCTTAGGTATTCGCTCTTCGTCGGTGTGCGCAAAGTGGATACTGCCCGGACCGAACAGAAACGGCTGCCCCCAAGTCCCGTTGAATGCGGGGATGTCCGTGGTATACGAGACCACCGTGGTCTCCAGGCCATCCACCGAGCCCAGATGCACGGCCGGAATGAACAGAACCTCTTTCGCGTCGACTAAACCCTTCGCCGCCTCGGCCACAGCGGCGCGGATGCTGTCGCCAGAATCCACCAGGCGGAAGAAGATTTCCGCGCGAGCATGATCCGGGATGACGTTGGGGGCGCGGCCGCCCTGAATCGTGCCGATGTTCATCGTGCTCGCGCCGAGGATGGAATCGCCGGGCATGGGAATGCGGCGGATCTTCTCAAGCGCATCCAGCAGCTTCTCGATGGCCGATTCGCCCAGGTGCGGATAAGCGGAGTGAGCCATCCGGCCGTGCGCGACGATCTCATAACGCAAGGCGCCCTTGGATCCGAGCGCGAGTTTGTTCTCGGTAGGCTCGCCGTTAATCAGATAGCGGCTGCCGCGAGGGTTTTTGGCGGCGGCATACGCGCCGGCGCTGTTGCGTTCCTCGCCGACGACGAACAGCAGCGCGATCCCGCGGACACCACTCGTCACCAACGCCTCGACGGAGTGAATCATGGCCGCGATGATGCCCTTGGTATCGCAGGCGCCGCGGCCCCAGATAAAGTCGCCGTCCTCGCGTGACGCGTAGAATGGCGGCACGGTATCCATGTGGGTCGAGAGGGTAACGATCGGATCTCCCCAATGAGCGAAGACGTTGTAGCGATGCGGCTCAACCTCAATCCGTCTCGACATGGCCGCCGGTTCGCGCGGCGATCTCGCTGAGGTGATCGAACAGGAACTGCCCGACCTTTTCCTCGTTCGGCGTGACCGAATCGATGTCGACAAGTGCGCGCGTGAGCTGAAACGGATCCATAGCAAAAATGGGAGCTTTTCAGGAGACGCGCTGCCTCGTTTGAAGAGACAGCCAGGAGGGGCTGTGACCACTTCCCGATAGCGCTCCATCCGGCCCGGAAAACCAAGTCGAATGACAGTGAACAGGTATTAGCCTTGTTCACCAACCGCAGCGCCACGGATCCGGCGCATCGATTTCGGCGAGGCTGCCCCTTTCACCCGGCGTCTCCGGATCCACGGAAATGCGCGCCGAGTTACTGATGGCCCTCGCTCCTCTACCAGAACTCGTTTATCAGGATAGCACGACAGGCGGACGCCGGCCCACTCTTCTCGGCTCAGGCGGGGGGGCCTTGCACTGCTCATCGCGGCGATATATCTTTATTATGCAAGTGAACCGGGAGGGGTAGCATGCAATCGGCGAAAAGAACGACTGCAAAACACGTTTGGCGCAACTGGGGGTGCCTGGCGCTGCTGCTTGGGTTGGCCTTAATGCGGCCCAGCGTCCTCCTGCATGCAGCTTCCAACACAGCCGCGGTAGCGGACGCCGCCAAGGCCGATGATCTGCCTGCGGTGCGCAAACTGATCAAGGAGCACGCGGATGTGAATACACCCGCCAATGACGGCTCCTCGGCGCTCCTGTGGGCGGCCTACCACTCGAACGCGGAAATGACCAAGGCGCTTCTCGCGGCCGGAGCGGCAGTGGACGCAGCGAACCATTACGGCGTCACCCCGCTCCTGCAGGCGAGCCGCAATGGCGACGTCGAGGTCATTCGCGCGCTGCTCGATGCGGGAGCCGAGCCGACGCGCTGGCACGCCGAGGGCGAGACGCCGCTGATGGCTGCGTCGCGTACAGGCCGCGTGGATGCCGTTAAACTACTGCTTTCCAAAGGCTCGTTCGTCAATGCCGCGGATCCGTTTCAGGAAGAGACCGCGCTAATGTGGGCGTCCGCCGAAGGTCATGTGGACGTGGTGAAGGCGCTGCTGGCCGCGGGCGCGGATCCCAACCAAAAGGCGCATGTCTCCACCATCACCACGCGCAAAAACGCGGACCATCCTTCAGGTGGTTTTACTGCTCTCATGTTCGCCGTTCGCAACGGACACGAGGACGTTGCCAAGGCGCTGATCGCCGGCGGCGCCGATCCGAAGCTGACCAACGCCGATGGCGCCACCGCGACCATCGTCGCCATCGTCAATGACCGCTTCGATCTGGCCAAAGAGTTAATTGACCTGGGCGCCGACCCCAACGACGGATCCTTGTTCTTCGCCGTTGACATGCACGACGCCACCACCGACATGCGCGCGCACGACGGCTCGAGGCTGCAGCCCAACCATCCGAACAATCTGACCGCCCTGGGTCTGGTTAAGGTGCTTCTCGACGTCGGCGCGGACGTGAACAAGCCGTTCGTCGGCGCGTTGCACTCGACCACGCTGTGCTGCGGCGCGGCGATCAACAGCTCGCCGTTTTACCGCGCGGCAACGGCGGCCGATGTCGAAGTCCTGAAGCTGCTGCTGGCGCAAAGGCGCTCAGATCGAGTGGACCCCGAGCGATGCCAAGCCTAAGGACGGCAAAGGTCCTGCGCCGGCCGAATCCGAACGCCGGCCGCACGCCCCTGATGGCGGCCATAAAAGGTGGCCAGGGCGCGCCGATCGCTGGGGGGCCCGGTTTCACCCGCATTGGTCCGCCGGTCTTCCGCGAGCCCGGCAGCCGCGATCCCCTTGAAGCTCTCAATTTGTTGCTGGCCGCCGGGGCCAATCCTAACGCTAAAGCGGGCGACGGTTCGACGCCGCTCCACCAGGCCGTGCAGGAGGAGCACGTAGGGATGATTCGTGCGCTGGCAGCCGCCGGCGGAAAGCTGGACGCCGTCAACAAGGACAATCTGACGCCCCTGCTTCTGGCCGAGGCGCCTAAAAAGCCGAACCCCGCCGACATGGGCGACCTGGACGTGTACAAGCCGAAGCGCAATTCGAAAGAGGAGATCGTCGCGGCCCTGCGGGAACTGATGCACCTTGGTCCCAACGATCCTGCGCCGCAGCCCCCGCCGCTTGCCGAAGGAAGCCGACAAAAAAGCCACTGACGATAAAAAAGTGACTGACGATCAGGAAAAGAAAGACAATCCCAAAGTTCCGGCGGTGACAAGCGCTCCATGAAGATCCCCAAGAGCATGGCGCGGAACATCGTAATCGCGGCGGACTTTGGTCTGCTTTGGCCTGGGCGCGCTGCTGGTAGCCCAAACCGGCTGCGCCGAAGGCTCAACGCCACTGCCGCAATCGCGCCAGCACGACCGCGGATGCAGCCAAGTATCGTGCGTTGGTCGAGAAGAACTGCGTCGGCGTGTCACAATTCGCGCACCGCGAATCCCGCGGAGGGTCCGGTCAATCTCGAAGGGGCGGCTTTCGACGATCTCTTGGGCCATGCCGGAACGTGGGAGCGAGTGCTTCGGAAACTGAGCGTGCGGGCGATGCCGCCTCCCGGCATGCCGCGTCCGACCGAGGCCGAGTACGCGGGCTTTACGGGCTGGCTGTCCGCCTCGCTCGATCACGCCTGGGAAGGCAAGAGCACGCCGGGCCGCTTCGTCGTCCATCGTCTGAATCGCGCCGAGTATGCCAACGCGATCCGCGATCTTCTCGCCGTCGACCTGGACGTGTCCGATCTGCTGCCGACCGACGGCGCGGAGTTCGGCTTCGACAACATTGCGACGTCGCTCAAAACTTCGCCGCTGCTGCTGGAGGGATACGTGACCGCCGCCCAGCGCGTCGCCGCGATGGCCGTGGGCGATCCCCAGGTGAAGCCCGGGACCACCGAGCATTCCATCAGCCGCGAATTCAGCCAGAACGGATATATCGACGGCCTGCCGCTGGGAACCGTGGGCGGCACGGTGATCCGTCAGGTGTTTCCGGCGGATGCCGAGTATAAGCTGTCGGGCCGGCTGGTCCGCGGCGTACAGGAAGGCTACGCGGGTGTGGAAGGAAATGACACGCCGTACACCTTCGTGATCACCGTGGATGGCACCGAAGTGTATACGGCGCCGATTGGCGGTCCTAAGGACGACGAGATGCAGGCCGCCGATCTGGCCGCGGCGCAGCCCATTATCGACAAGAGGATGACGGGACGCGTGCGGGTCACGGCCGGTCCTCACGATGTCGGGTTCACGTGGAAGGAGCGGCCGTCCCAGTTGCAGGACGTGTGGGAGCCGTCGCGGCGCGACAGCCAGGAAGTCCACATGGTCGGCAGGCTTGCCGAAGCTCAGGTCGGTGTCGATCGACGGGCCGTACAATGTGCGCGGCGTCGGCGAAGGGCCCAGCCGGGAACGGCTTTTTGTATGCCATCCGGCGGCGAATCCGGGATCTAAATTGGACGAGACCGCCTGCGCGACCAAAATTCTCACGAATCTCGCGCGCCGCGCGTTTCGGCGTCCCGTCACCGCCGCGGACCTCGATGCGCCGATGTCGTTTTACAAGAAGTCGCGGGAGAACGGAGGCAATTTCGACGATGGAATTCGCGCTGGAGTAGCCCGCGTTCTGTCGAGCCCGTACTTCCTGTATCGCGTCGAGAAGGATCCGGCGGCCATCCGCGCGGGCGCAGCGCACCCGGTGAGCGATATCGAGCTCGCCTCGCGCCTGTCCTTCTTTTTGTGGAGCAGCATCCCCGACGACAAACTGCTGGACCTGGCGGCAGCCGGAAGGCTGCGGGATCCGGCGGTGTTCGCCGAGCAGGTACACCGCATGCTCGGGGACGACCGCAGCGACGCCCTGGTCGAAAACTTCACGGGCCAGTGGCTGCAGCTTCGCAATCTGGAGGCTAAGGTCGCTCCCGATCTCCTGTTGTTCCCGGATTTCGACGACAACACGCGCAAAGGATTCCGCAAGGAGACCGAACTGTTCTTCGGGTACATTTTGCGCGAAGACCGCAGCACTCTGGAACTTTTGAATGCGGACTATACGTTCGTCGACGAGCGGCTCGCCAGAAATTACGGCATGAAGGGCGTTTACGGCCCGCAGTTCCGGCGGGTGAAGCTCACCGATCCCAATCGCCGCGGCCTGCTGGGGCAAGGGAGCATCCTGTCGATGACTTCGGTCGCGACGAGAACCTCGCCGGTGTTCCGCGGGAAGTACGTGCTGAATACCTTCCTCAACACGCCGCCTCCTCCGGCTCCGCCGAATGTCCCCACGCTGGACGAAAGCAACAAGGGGGCGTCGACGGTTCCGAAGACGGTGCGCGCGCAGCTGGAATTGCATCGCAAGAACCAGCCCTGCGCGGGCTGCCATCGGGTGATCGATCCTCCGGGGTTTGCGCTCGAGAACTTCGATTCGGTGGGCCGGTGGCGCGATAAGGATCCCGACGGCGCGCCGCTGGACGTCGCGGGCGTGCTTGCGGACGGATCGCAGGTCAACGGTCCGGTGGCGCTGCGGGAGGCGATTCTGAGCCGGCCTGACGCCTTCGTGACCGTGGTCACCGAAAAGATGCTGACCTACGCGCTGGGACGGGGCCTGGAGCCGAGCGACATGCCGGTGGTTCGCCGGATTGTGAAGAAAGCCGCGCAGAACGATTACCGGCTCTCTTCGATCGTCATGGGAATTGTCGAGAGCGCGCCTTTCCAGATGCGCACGAAATTGGAAGCAGCGCCGGAATCGGCCGAAACCGTCAAGGGACCGGCGGATACGGTAAAAGTGGCAAAATCAAATAAGGAGTAGCTATGTTCATTACGAAGAAGCACCTTTCGCGACGCACGTTCATGCGGGGCACTATGGGCGCTACGGTCGCACTGCCATTCCTGGACGCCATGATTCCGGCGCTCTCCGCGGCGCCCACGTCGCCATTCCGCTTCGGCGCGGTCTACTTCCCGTGCGGCGTGTGGCCCGACACCTGGCATCCCGACGCCGAGGGGAGCAACTTCGCGTTCAAGCCGGTGATGCAGCCGCTGGAGCAGTTCCGCAATCAACTGGTGACGGTCAGCAAGATGAAAGCGCCGTGGGGCGAGTCGGTCCACCTGGGGGCCAGCTCCGCGTTCCTGAACGGCGTTGGGCCGGCCGTCCGCCGCGACGGCAGAGGCGACTCTTTCGGAAAGATCGAATCGAAGAAAACCGTCGACCAGTTCATCGCGGATCAAGTGGCCGGCGATACGCCGCTGCGGTCGATCGAAGTCGGCACCGAGGACATGGGCACCGCGGTCGGGGCCTGCGACGGCTTCGCCTGCACGTTCTTCAATACGCTGTCGTGGCGCGACGACGAGAGCCCGCTGCCGGTGGGGATCAATCCGCGCGTGACCTTTGAGCGCATGTTCGGCGAGACGGATTCGACCGAGCGGCGCTTCGCCCGCCTGAAGGAAAAGCAGAGCCTGCTGGACTCGGTGACCGAGGAAACCGCGAAACTGGAACGCTCGCTGGGTGCGTCCGATCGCGCCATCCTCGACGAGTACATGGGCAACATTCGTGACGTCGAAAAGCAGCTCGAACGCATGGAAAGCCGTCTCGGCACTATCACCGGGAATCCGGAAGCTCCCATCGGCTTGCCGGATGCGTTCGACGATCACATGAACATTACCTATAACCTGATGCACCTGGCGTATCAGGGCGACATCAGCCGCGTCTTCACGTTCATGACCGGTCATGAAGCCAGCGACCGCGCCTACGCGCACATCGGCATTCCCGAGCAGCACCACACCATCTCGCATCACGGCAACGATCCGGAGAAGCTCGCGAAGTACGCCAAGATCGCCACCTACCAAATCCAGAAGTTCGCGGATTTCCTCGAGAAGCTGAAGGCGACGAAAGAGGGCGACGGTAACATTCTGGATCACTCGGTTCTGTATTGGGGCAGCGGCATGAGCAACGGCAACGCTCACGACCGCAACAATCCGCCCGCAGTCCTCGTGGGCGGCGCCCAGGGCCGGCTCAAAGGCAACCGTCACATCGTCGCGAAGGATACGCCCACCGCGAACCTGCTGCTGTCGATCGCGCACCTGGGCGGCGCGGAGATCGACAAGCTCGGCGCGAGTACAGGCAGAGTCGATCTTTAGTTAATCGCGCACAACGGACGCCGCCGCGGGATTTTCTTATGTCGGCGAGCGTGGCGGTGCCTGTGCGCTCTGATAAGTGTTGCCTCTTTGCGGTGACTCGCACCGAATCATTCCGCGCCGATGCGCAGGCGAAGAGCCTCGAATTCAGCTGAAACCCTCTTTGCCGTGCCACTGAACACGAACCACACGACCAGCAGCAGAGAGCAGGTGGCGATCATCGGCCAAATGCTTGCCCAATATCGATAGTAGGGCGAAGACGGATCGAGGCCCATGGCACGGGCTCTCAGGGCAGGGCCACCCCCCCACCAACTCGCGGCGATTGCCGGGATGAGCAGCAGGACAATGCGGCGAAAGGCCAGGTATCCGTTCCGCTTCATTTCGAGCGAGCGGAGAAGAAAACCCGCGCAGGCTTCGTTCGATGCACGGCGGTGGGTGCGATGGCGAATGAGGCTCCAGAGGTACGCAGTCACAACCGCCAGCATCCAGCCTTGGCCGAGCCTTACCCAAGGCTGATCCACCTGCCAAACATTGTGGGCGAACGCGACCGCGAAGCCAGCCAGCGCAAGTAGACCGATGCGCCGCCCCCAGATGCTCTCTCGCTCCCGCCGTCGGGCGAGTTCGCAAATCCCGACTGCGTCGGGGGACGGCGGCAGTGCGTCAATGTGGCTCTTCCAAAGTTCCTGGGGATCATTATCGACGTTCATTATTAGCTCCTGCGAAGCTGCGATTCAGTAGTTTCTTGATTCGATGGATCTTGGTGGCGGTGTTTGTGGGCGTAATACCGGTGACTTCCGCGATTTCCGCGGCGGTAGCCCCCTCTAAGTAGAGGAGGATGATTTGCCGGTCTAAGGGAGCGAGCCGGTGAATTAAGGCTTGAAGCTCGGCCAATGCTTCGCGACGTCGTTCCCGAGCCTCGCCAGCTTGCGCGGTGGGATCAGCGGACAGGGTTTCGAGTTCTACTAATCGTTCCGAAACCTTGCGACGTTTGGCGAGATGGTCGGCACCGACGTTGTTCGCTACTCGGTAAACCCATGTCCGCAGGCTGCAACGCTGATCAAACCCCTTCAGGCTGCGCCACAGTTCTATGTGCATCTCTTGAAGGAGATCGCGCTGCTGGTCTGCGTCGGATTCATACCCGCGGACCAGGCGCCGCATGGACTCCCCGTGCTCAGCCTGAGCCTGAATGTAAAGCTGATCTTGATCGTGGGGATTCAATCGTGACCTCTACCACAATAGTCTTTGCTGGCGGACCATTTCTTACAACGGGTGGGAGATAAGAGATTCGTCGTTTTAGCCGGGCAGGTCCGGTTCCTGCGGGCGTGGACGCCCGCCGCAGGTCTGGAGACCTGCCCTACAGGTTAAGGGCACTTCGGGGCGACGCGGTCACCGTCGTCACGTTGATGCCGTCCACGCCGCCTTCGCCGATCAGGAGCTCGCTGACGGCGACGCGTGAACCGGCTAAAGCATCCAACTTGGTCACGACAAACTTAAGCGCCATCGTACGGCTGCCCAGGGGCCGCCTTTCCGTGCGTGGCCCCAAGAGGCGCAGAACGGAGCAGGTGAAGATCATCCCAGCAACGCGATGAATTCCTCTACCGCAACTCCCGCTCCCCGAAGGATCGCTCGCAAGGTACCGCGATCCAATTCCTTGTGATCCGGGACCACTACTTGGGCAAACGGTTGATCGCGTCGAAGCACCATGTGGCTTCCTTCCTGCCGTCGAAGTCGGAAGCCCATCTTCCCCAGCGCTCTGGCGCAATCGCGACCCGAGACGCGCGGAAGCTTGCTCAAACGGCGACCAGCAGCGTATCAAATCGCTCTTCAGGAATCGGCAGGTGATCTTCCTCCAACACCGCGATGTAGAGCTGAATCGCCTCCCGAATCTGGCTGACGGCTTCCTCGCGAGTCTGCCCTTGGCTCACGCAGCCCGGCAGACTCAAACATTCTGCCACCCACTGCCCGTCTTCGCCCTTGAAAACCACGGCTTGCCTCATTTGCACCCATCATAGCCCAACGCAGTTCCCCAGACGGCGGCCGTCGTGGGAGTCGGCCAGATTCCCAGCCGCGTCACTCTCAGACCGCCAAGGACACTTCGGGGCGACGCGGGTCACCGTCGTCACGTTGATACCGTCCACGCCGCCTTCGCCGATCAGAAGCCCACTCACCGCGACTCGCGAACCGGCCATCGCATCCAGCTTGGTCAGGACGCTGCTTAGTCTGGGTATCTAAGGAATGCGAACAAACTGCCCTGGCTGGATCGAATCCAAGACGCGAAGAGCCGCTGGGGCTAGTGGACGAAGATCGCTCAGGCGGTTCGTTCGGCCGCAGAGCACGAGAATCCAGATCCGGCGCACGTGCAGGTTCTGCTGGAACTGAATCTCCTGATCGGTTGTTATGATCCCGTCGAATCCCGCTTCCTCCGCGGCTGCCAGCAGGGCGCCGTTCTTCAGGCCCGCGAGTTTGGCGTACGCCGCGGTTTGGCACTTGTGCCCGGAAAAATCAAGCGAAGGCGCTGGTCAACACATTCGTCGATCAGGATGAACATCAAACGCGGGCGAGGCGAAGCGCTTTTGATTCCTCAAGCACCTGAATCGCAAGTTCACGGCCGACCGTGGGGAAACCTTCCAGAAACTCGTCCAAGGACTCGCCGTTCTCGAGATAGTCGAACAGCGTCTGCACCGGGACACGAGTCCCTCGAAACACAGGCGTTCCGTGCATCACTTCGGGGTCGCGCACGATCGCTTCCTGCATGCTCCAATTGTCGCTCAAGTGCATGAGCCTTGTAAGGCTCCGTGCTCAGTCGGAGTATCAATGGGTCCTTGAGCTACGGGCACTTCGGGGCGACGCGGTTCACCGTCGTCACGTTGATGCCGTCCACGCCGCCTTCGCCGATCAGGAGCCCGCTCACCGCGACGCGCGAACCGGCGAGCGCATCCAGCTTGGTCACGACAAACTTCAGCGCCATCGTACGGCTGCCGAGGGGTCTGGTGGCGTCGTCCCCGGCCGCAGCAGCGCGTTCCGCCCGCTCGGGCGTTGTCGCACTTGTAACGACCCAGTCGGTTCCGTTGCGAGCTAAACACCCAACCACGCGAGCGAGCGCGTTGGCGGGAAGTTCCGTGCTTCCGTCCTTCGGGACAATCTGGACGCCCGCAATGGTATCGGGCCCAAGCTCAGCGGCACCCGCGGGAAAGCCATTCGACTTCAGCATCAGCGCGACGATATCCCGATAGGTGGGCTCGCTTAGGGAACCGGGGCTACCGTTCGGCATGTAGGTGCTGACGAACTCGAGCACATCGCCCGCGGATTTCTGCGCGAAACTCTTCCAGAATGCGTCGCCCACCAACGGCGCCTTGCCTTGTGCCGCCAACGCATGACAACCCGCGCAGCTCTGGCCGAAGGCCGTCATGCCCCGGGCGGCTTGAGCCTCCGTGTACACGCCGTCCCAGACGGTCCGGCGCGGGGTGTTCTGAGCGGTCACGAGACACGCCACGGCTGATGCCACGAATAGGAGGCCTACTCGCAAGAAGACCACGTTCCGCATCTCGTGATCGTCCCAAGCGACCGGAGCCTTGTCAAGCCGCAGCCGCGTGTTCACAGTAGCGCGTGCCGGCGATAGAACCAGGACTTGACGACCTGGACCAGCAAAAGATACGTCACCGCCAGAAAGCCAATCGCCCCCAAGAGTGACAGAGGCAGCGGGGTGAACTGGAGCAGTTTACCCAGGGCCGTGTAGGGCAGCACCACCGCGATGGCGACAATCGCGAACACCGCGGCCAGGAGCGCCCGGCTGGGCCGGCTTTTCAGTGGATTGCCCGCCGTCCGGATCACGAATACCACCAGCGTTTGTGTCGCCAGCGATTCGACGAACCAGCCGGTGTGAAACAACGGCGCATTCGCCGATGCGTGAAACACCCACAGGAGCACTCCAAACGTAAGGAAATCATAAATCGAGCTGATGGGCCCGATGATCGTCATGAACTGGCGAATAAATCCGATCTGCCACCGCTTGGGCCGATGCAGCAGAGCGGGATCCACATTGTCGCTGGGAATGCTGATCTGCGAAACGTCGTAAAGAAAGTTATTCAGCAGGATTTGCGTTGGCAGCATGGGAAGGAAAGGCAGGAACAGGGATGCCGCCGCCATGCTGAACATATTCCCGAAGTTCGAGCTCGTGCCCATGACGATGTACTTCATGATGTTGGCGAAGCAGCGCCGCCCCTCGATGATCCCGTCGTTCAGGACGGCCAGGTCCTTTTCCAGGAGAATGATTTTCGCGGCGTCCTTGGCAACCTCCACGCCATTCATCACGGAAATGCCGACATCCGCGGTGTGCAGCGAGGGAGCATCGTTGATCCCGTCGCCAATGTACCCGACCACGTGCCCTCGTGCTTTAAGTGCGATGATGACGCGGTTTTTCTGTTCCGGCGACACACGGGCGAAGATGGCGCCATTCTCGGCCTGGTAGGCCAGAGCGGCGTCATCCATGGTGTCCACCTGGTCGCCCGTGACGATGCGGCCAGTCTGCAGCCCGACGTCCTGGGCGATCTTCTGGGTCACATACTGGTTGTCGCCGGTCATGATGACCACGGAGACGCCGTTCTGCTTGAGCGCTTCAAGGACGGCAGGAATCCCTTCTTTGGGCGGATCCAGAAAAGCTGCGAAGCCGGCCAGCGTCATGTCCTTCTCAGCCGCAACCGTATAGGCATCCTGTTTATCGACCTTCGCGACCGCGACTCCCAGAACCCGGAATCCGCCGGCGCTCAGCTTCTGGAAAGTATCCGCGGCCTGAGCTCGCTGGTTCTCGTCGAACGGCTGCGGAGATCCATCTACGCTTACGGTCTGACAGACGCTGAAAATACTTTCAGCCTCGCCCTTCGTGACCAGCAGACATTCATCGCCATGCTGGACCACCACGGAGAGGCGCTTGCGATTGAAGTCGAAGGGAATCTCGTCCAGCTTGCGGTATTCGACGATCCTGGGACGCTCGTGCTTCAAAACCGCGTCGTCCAACGGACTCTTGATGCCCGCCTGAAAGAAGCTGTTCAGGTAGATGAACCGCAGGACATCGTCGTCGTCTTTCCCTTGGATGCCGACGTGCCGGTCGAGCACGATTTCGCCCTCCGTCAGCGTTCCGGTCTTATCGCTGCACAGGATCTCAATGCTTCCGAAGTCCTCGATGGCGGCAAGTTGCTTGACCAGGACTTTCTTCTTCGTCATCCGGCGGGCTCCCTGGGCCAGCGTAACCGTGATGATCATCGGCATCATCTCGGGCGTCATCCCCACGGCCAGCGCCACCGAGAAAAGGAACGACTCCAGGATCGGGCGGTGGAACGCGATATTCACCAGCAGGACAAAAAGCACCAACAGCATGATCACCAGAGTGATCATGTGCCCGAAGTGCCGTATGCCCCGTCCAAACTCGGTTTCGGGCGGCCGCGTGGCCAGGCGCTGGGCGATCCCGCCAAAAACGGTTTTTCTGCCGGTGCAGGCGACCACGGCCGTGCCGATTCCGGTCTGGACGGCGGTGCCCATGAAGACGCAGTTGCTCGCGTCCGCGACACCGTGTTTCCCCGGCGGTAAATCGCCGCAGGTCTTCTCGACGCACAGCGACTCGCCCGTAAGCGCGGACTCGCGCACTTGCAGGTCTTTGACCTCGAGGAGACGGGCATCCGCCGGCACCAGATCCCCCGCGTTAAGCCGGATGACGTCCCCGGGCACCAAATCCGCCACGGGCAGCTCCTGCTCGCGTCCGTCGCGCATCACCGCGGCAGTGGTGGCAACCTGCTTCCGAATCTCCTCCACCGCATGTTGAGCTTGAAACTCCATGAAGAAGTTCAGCAGCACGCTCAGCAGAACCATGGAGATGATGATCAGCCCGCCAACCGAGTCGCCCAAGGCGAGAGATATGCCGCTGGCCACCAGAAGAATGATGACCAGGGGGTTGATCAAGAAGCGGAGCAGGCTCATCAGGGTCGCAAAGCGCGATTCCCTCGCCATGCTGTTCGGGCCGTAGAGACCCAACCGCCGCTGGGCTTCTTCGGAAGTCAGTCCGGCCGGAGTCGCCTGGAGCCGTTTCAGCAACTCTGTCCGAGACTCGTCGCAGAAGCTCAGACTCGGCTGGATTGGTTTGTCTGCCTGCACTATGCCTCAGCGGGACGGGACGCGGCTATTGCGCCGGTTCAATCCTCAGCAGCGCGCCCACTTCCTGGTCCGTCAGTGCGTAGATGTTCCCATCCGGACCTTGCCGGACGTCACGAAAGCGCTGATGCAGATCGTCGAGAAGCCTTTCACGGCGGATGTCTTCGAACTTGTCGTTCAACACCACGCGCTCCAGATGACCGAAGCCTCGTATTTCGCCATATCGTGCGCTGCCGACGAATAGGTTGTTCTTCCAGGCCGGGAACTTGTCGCCGGTATAGAACATGATTCCCGAGGGTCCGATGGAAGGCACCCACACGATCTGCGGAATCTCCATGCCTTCTTTGTAAGGAAGAATACGCGAGCCGTCGTATTGGCGGCCGAAGCTGATCACCGGCCAGCCGTAGTTGGCGCCGGGTTTGATCAGGTTCACTTCGTCGCCGCCATTGGGTCCGTGTTCGGCATTGAAGATCGTGCCGGAGGAATGCACCACCAGGCCCAGATGATCGCGGTGGCCGAGCGTGTAAATCTCCGGGCGATAGCCTGGCTTGCCGACAAAAGGATTATCGCGGGGAATCGTGCCGTCGTCATTCAACCGAAGAATCTTGCCGTAGGCGCTCATGGGATCCTGCGCTTTTTGAATTTCGCCGGCGGCGGGCGTGGTCATCAGAATCGTGCCGTCGAGGGCAAAGGCCAGACGCGAGCCCCCAACATTAGTCCCCTGCTCTGTGCTGTAGAGTTCCTGAACCTGCGTGAGCGAGTTGCCTTGGAGTTTGGCGCGGGCGAGAACAGTGGCAGATAGCATGCCTTCGCCGGGCTTGCTGAAGGCGAAATAAATCCATTGATTCTGAGCGTACTTAGGATGCAGGACGAAATCGTACAGGCCCGCGTTCGCGCGAGAGTTGACCTTGGGGACTCCGCCGATCGGTTGCGGGTCGAGCACGCCGTCGCGAACAATGCGCAGCCTGCCGGGCCCGCGTTCGCTCACCAGGATATTGCCGCCGGGGAGAAAAACCATGCCGAAGGGGCGGTCGAGAGCCTTGGTGATGACCGTGACCTTGATCTTGTGCTGCTCGGCTGTATCGAAAATGAACGGACCATCGCCCAAGGGAGCGCGCGGAAGATCGATCACGTTGGCCTGGCCATGCAGCTTGGCGGCACAGATCACGGCGGCAAAAATTGCGGCACTGAAAAGCGGGTGCTTCATCGTTATACTATACGCCGGGGACGACATCGTGCGACAAATCACACTTTCCATCACCTTCTTCGCCGGCTTGCTCTTTGCCGGCTTGCTTGAAGCCCAGCCCCAGCCTCCCGGTCAGGCTCTGTTTCAGAGCAAATGCGCGAGCTGCCATTCGGCCCAAGGCGGTGCGCCCGCGCTGCCGGCGCTCAATGCCATGTCGACCGAAAGCATCTTCGACGCCCTGATGACCGGCAAGATGAAGGAGCAGGCGGCGTCGATGACCAGCCGTGAGCGCCGCGTCGTTGCCGAATTTCTTGGCAAGCGTCCGCTTAACGACCCTGCCGCGGGCGATGTGACCAAAATGACGAATCGCTGCGCGTCGAATCCCGCATTAGGCGATGTCAATGCATCACCTGAGTGGTCCGGCTGGGGCGGCGCAACGAACGCCCGGTTTCAGACCGCTCGCGCCGCCGGGCTGACGGCTTCCGATGTGCCCCGGCTCAAGCTCAAATGGGCGTTTGGATTGCCGGGCGGATCGAGCCTGTATTCCCAGCCCGCAATCGCCTTCGGCCGGGTATTCGTGGGTAACGACGACGGCGTGGTGTATTCGATGAATGCTAAATCCGGATGCGTCTACTGGGCCTACCGCTCGGATATGTTTGGCCGTTTCGCGCCCATCATTGCTCCTATTACAGGGGCTCCGAATTCCGGATATCCGGGCACGCGCTATGCGGTCTTCTTCGTGACGCGCTCGTCGACTGCCTATGCGATCGACGCGCACGATGGCAAGCTCCTCTGGAAGAACACGGAAGTGAAGGACGGGCTAAACAATCTAAGCGCCACGGCCGCCTATTATGACGGCCGGTTGTACGTGCCCCTGTCGGGTACCGAGACGCTCACCGGCTCGAACCTCGATTATGAATGCTGCAAGTCGCGCGGGACGGTCGTCGCGATGGACGCCAACACCGGCAAGGTTCTGTGGCGCGCGCAGAGCATTCAGGAGCCGCTGCGTAACCTTGGCGAAAATTCGCATGGGAAGCAGATGTGGGGCCCGGCGGGAGCCTCGGTGTGGAACACGCCCACCATCGACGCCAAGCGCAAGCTCATCTACGTGGGAACCGGGAACAGCTTCGGCCGGATCGCGGCATCCACCAGCGATTCGATCTTGGCTTTGCGCATGGAAGACGGAAAGATGGTGTGGCACCACCAGGAGTTTGCAGGCGATTCGTTCATGAGCGGCTGCCGCCCGGCGAATGCCGCGGATACGAATTGTCCTGAAAAGCTGGGACCCGACTACGATTTCGGCGGCTCCTCGGCGATTCTTCAAACCGTGAACGGCAAAGATATTCTGGTCGCGGCGGGCAAGGGCGGCGTGGCGATCGGGCTCGATCCGGACGCCGAAGGAAAGCTGGTTTGGCGCACCCAGTTGTGGGAGACGCAGGCGCCGTCCGCTTCGGGTCTGGTGGTTTGGGGCGGCGCGTCGGACGGGCAGCGCGTTTACTATCCGTTGCAGCAAGCCGGCGGAGGGTTGAAAGCGCTCCAGCTCACGACCGGCAAAGTGGATTGGAACGCGCCCATCAACGCGGATCGCCGGGGCCAGGCTGGTCCGGCCACCGCGATTCCCGGAGTGGTCTTCACCGGCGGCTGGGACGGTATTTTGCGCGCCGTGGATGCTTCCGGGAAAGTGATCTGGAGCTTCGATGCCAAGCAGGATTTCCAGACCGTGAACGGCGTGATCGCCAATGGCGGGTCATTTGGCCCGGCCGGCGCGGTGATCGTCAACGGGATGGTGTACGTGGCGTCGGGCTACGTCGGAATCCAGCAAGGCTCGCAGGGGAACGTGGTGCTGGCGTTCGGGGTGGAATAGCATAGAAATCATGCAGCTCAGCAAACCCCTTACCAAACGCCTCACCAAAACATGGATGAAATGGGCAGCCGCCGCTAACGTCCTCGCCGCAGCCTGCGTGCTTTTCGCCGCTGACCCGGCCGTGATCACGATCGCCAGCAAGAATCTTTTCCCCGAAAGCATCACCTCCACCACCGACGGAGCCATCATCATCGGCAGCTTCGGCACCAGCACCATCTGGCGGATCCCTCCCGGCGAAAACAACGCCTCCCAGTGGATCGACGCAAGCAAGAACAAAGGGCCCTTGCTGGGCGTGCTGGCCGATGAGAAATCCGGCCGCCTGCTGGTCTGTCAGGCCGGAGTCAAAACCTTCGACCTCAAAACCGGAGCCCCTAAAGAAGAGCTCGCCATTCCCACCGCGAACCCCTTCTGCAATGACCTCGCAGTTCGCGACGACGGGTCCCTCTTCGTCACCGACACCGTGGGAGCCAAGGTCTTCATGTTCGCCAAGGGCTCGACCACGCCCTTCGCGGCGACGGGTGTGGAAGTCGCTTCCGACCCGCTGCTGGCCGGGGCAGATGGCCTCGCGTTCTTAAGCGATCCCGACAAACTCTACGTCAACACCGTCACCAGCAGCAAACTTCTGCGCCTCGATCTCGCCAAGGATGGCAAGGTGACCAAGATCACCGAGCTCAAACAATCGCGCCCGCTCCTGGGTCCCGACGGAATGCGCCCCATCGACGGCAAGCGCCTGATCATCGCCGAGGGTAAGGGCCGCACCGCCATGGGTGTCCCTGACGGCGACAGCATCGCGATCACGACACTTAAGGAAGGCGGCATGGAGGGCGGCACTCCCGCCGTCACCGTCACCAAGGGCATGGGCTGGACCATGGAAGGCAAGCTCCAGCAGCGCGACGCCAAGAACCCCGACGCCGATAAGGGTCCCTTCCGTCTGTTCCCGGTCCCGCTGCCGAAATAGGCGACCCGGCTCTCGAGCCTTCGCCTTAAGGAGGAACATTTATGAGCAAACTATTCGCTCAAGCGCTGTTCGGCGCGCTGTCGCTTTGCGTGGCCCTCTCGGTCGGGACCACGGTATTCGCCGATGATAACGTCGCGCCCGTGCAACTCGACCGCGACAAGATCGCGGGGATCGGCCTCACGGCGATTCCGCCGGATGCTTTCAAGGACATACTCGAAAGCGGTGAGCTCAAAATGCGTGTGGCGACGCTTTTCGAGGGCAAGGAGCTGCGTGTAGAGATCTTTGAGTCGACGCCGGCAAAAACCAATCACCGGAAGCGGCCGACGGATGGCGATGAATTCGTCTATGTGCTAAGCGGCAAGCTGATTCTCACTGAGCCCAACGGCACGTCGCACGAATATCACCCGGGCGACTCTCTTGTGCTCCCGGTCGGCTACACCGGCACATGGGAGATGCAGGGAAACTATCGGGAGATCGCTATTGTGGCGCAGAAGCGCCGCTAGTTGCTACCTCTTCTCCGGCAGCGCGAACACGTAGAGCGCGTTACCCGAGGCGGGACTGTGGACGTCCGGAGCCACTAAGCTCGGAACGTTGCGGGGGCTGCCTCCGCCGTTGGCTGTCGTCACAGCGACATATTGTTTGCCGGCGACCGAGAACGTCAGAGGGAAGCCCTGCACGGCCGCGGGAAGCCGCGTCTCCCACAGAATCTTGCCGGTATTGGCATCGAACGCGCGGAACATGCGATTCAGGTCGCCCGCGAACACGATGCCGCCCGCCGTCGACAGAACGCCGGTAAGAAATGGCGCCCGCTGCTCGTATTTCCAGAGCTCGCGAAGGGTCCGCACATCGTAGGCCGCCAGCTTGCCGACGTTTCCGTTCGATCCCGGCATCTCAAAGTAGCGCGAGCGCGCGCCGCCGCCTGCCCCTGCGCCTTCCGTTTTATCCACCGCCTGCGCGGTGAATTCGAGGCAGCTCTGGCTCAACGGCACAATCAGCCGATTGCCCGGCGGATAGTACGACATCGCGGGCCAGTTCTTGCCGCCTTCGGTGGAAGGACATCCCAGCACCCCTTCGCCGATGCGCTGCTCCACGATATCGTTGCGGTAGTGCGGCTCGCCCGTGGTGGGGTTGAAGGAATCGTACACATTCTGGAACACCATTTCTTTGTGACCCAGATACTTTCCCGTCTTGCGGTCCAGCTTCCACAGAATGCCGGTTTTGCCGGCGCTAAAGACATAATTCTGGCCTTGATCGTCTACTAAGACGCGCTCGAAGACTTCATCCAAATCCAGAGTCTCGCCGGGGGCGTGATCGTAATACCAGGCTAGTTTTCCGGTATCGGCATTCAGCGCCAGCGTCGAATTGGCGTACAGAGTCGCGCCGTTGCCCGATCCCCGGCTCACGCGCATCCAGGGCTTCGCCTGGGCCGTTCCCCAGTAGGTGAGGTTCAAGTCGGGATCGTAGCTGCCGGTGATCCAGGTCTCCGCGCCCACGCGAGAGGCGTCGGGGAGACCTCCCCAGGTATCGCCGCCCGGGCTCGCCCGTCAGCGCAATGGTGTAGAAGCGCCACACCTCTTTGCCGGTCCTGGCGTCGTAAGCGCTGATGAAGCATTTCTCCCCGCCGTACTGCTGGCAACCGCTCAGACCCTGGATCAGCTTGCCTTTCACGGCAATCGGCCCGCTGGTGGTGGAGTGCTGATTCTTGGAACGATCGCCGATGGTGGTATCCCAAACGACCTTGCCGTTGCGGGCGTCGAAGGCGATCAGGTGCGCTTCGCTGCTGGTCACGTAGACGTTATCGCCGTAGATCGTGATGCCGCGCATCGCCGGCGCGCCCGCGTTGGTTCCGTAGCGATTCTCCCAGATGAGCTCGCCAGTCTTGGCGTCCAGGGCTTGCAGCACCTGAGCGGCGTTGTTCACATACAGCACGCCGTTGTGGACGATGGGCGCCGGATCGTTGCCCAGAGGATTTCCATCCTGCATGGCCCAACTCCACACCTGCCGCAGATCGCTGACGTTCTGCGTGGTGATCTGATTGAGCGGGCTGAAGGAACTGGCCTTGTAATCGCGACGGATCATCAACCAGTCGGCCGGATCCGGATTGCGCAGCATGGCATCGGTTACGGGGACGTAGTTTTTCACTTCGCCCTCGACGGTGATTCCGCGGGGTACCTGCTTTTCTTGTTTCGCCTGCTTGGCTTGCTTGGCTTCTTTGGCGATTGCTCTTGCGGGGCCCGTTGACCGGATGCGATGCTGCGAATGGTCACGCTCGACGCCGCCGTGAGCGCCTGGGTCCCTGGCCGTGCGCTATTGGCATCCAGGATGAACGCCGCCAAATTTAGGTACGAATCACCCGGGAGCGTGGCTCCGCCCGGAGGCATCGTCGATTGCATGTAGGTGATCAATTCGCCGGCGGTGCGGTCGCCCCACTGGGCCAGGAAGTTGGCGCCCGCCAATTGCGGCCCTTCTTTCCCGCTGAGATCGCTCGAATGACACGATGCGCAACTGGTCTGGTAAGTCGCGCGTCCTGCCGCGGCCTGGTCCTGCGTGTATGGTCCGGCCGGACGCTGCTGTCCCAGCACAAGCTGCGCAAGCAAAATCACCACGCCGCAGGCAGCCGACGTCGTCGCGAGAATCATCCGAATCTTCATAGCGCCCCCTGTTGTGACCGTCAGAGTATATCAGCAGATTATCAAGCGCCGATATGATCCCGAAAACGCATAATTATGACGCCCCACCATCCGGCCGCGCCATTGGCGTATGATTACACCGATGCGAACTATCCGGCTGATTGTTTTCCTTGCGGTTCCCGTTGCCGCTCAGTGGCTCAACCTGCCCACGCCTGGAGTTCCCCGGACACCGGATGGCAAACCGAACCTCGCCGCGCCGGCGCCCAAGGCTTCCGGCGGGAAACCCGACTTCTCCGGCATGTGGATCCCGCGCGAGATCCTGCCGTGCAACGCCGGCGAGCGCGGCGTGCAGTGCACCGAACTTCCCCTGACGCCGCAGGTCATTAACATCGCGGCAGGCATGAAGGACGGCCTCCCGTACCAGCCCTGGGCGGCGGACCTGTTCAAGAGCCGCTCCAAGGACGTGGCCTATATCGACCCGCACATGCACTGCATGCCTCCGAATTTCCCGCGCGCCTGGGCCTTCCCCGAAACCATAAAGATTTTCCAGACGCCCGCCCAACTCGTCATCCTGGACGAGTTCAACGCCAGTTACCGGCAGGTGTTTTTCGATGGCCGCAAGCTCCCCGAAGACATGGTGCCGACCTGGAACGGTTACTCGGTCGCCCACTGGGAAGGCGACACGCTGGTGGTGGAATCGGCGGGCTATCGCGACGATTCCTGGCTCGACACGGCGGGCAATTTCTTCTCGGGCGAGGCTCGCGTGACAGAGCGCATCCGCCGCCCCAACTTCGGCAGCCTCGACGTCGATGTGACCGTCAATGACACCAAGGTGTTCACCAAACCGTGGACTGTGGCTCTGCATATGCGGCCCCTGCTCGACACGGAGATGATCGATTTCATCTGCCAGGACAACAACAAGGATCTCCAGCACCTGGTTCGATAGCGAGAAGAGGAAGAACCATGCGAATCCGAACTCTCCTTCTAGGTTTGAACATTGGATTGGCGGCCGTCGCGGTCCAGGCAATCGCCCAGAATGACTGGCCGAGTTACGGCCGCGATCCTGGGGCGCAGCGCTATTCGCCTCTCACGCAGATCAACGCGGGCAACGTATCCACATTAGTCCAGGCCTGGAAATACGAAACCCGGCCAGCCTCCTCGGTCGCCAAGAGCCAGCAGCAGTCGAAGACCACGCCGCTGATGGTGAACAGCGTGGTGTACTTCGTCACTCCGTTTCAAAGCCTGGTCGCCGTGGAGCCCGAAACCGGAAAGACCGTCTGGACGTTCGATCACCAGCACGCCGCGCGCACCTCCCGCGGGATCGCTTACTGGCCTGGAAACAAGAACGCTCCTCCGACGATTTTCTTCGGCACCGAAGACGGCTTTCTGATCGGGGTGAATGCTCGCACCGGCAAGCTGGTGCCGGGTTTCGCCAAGGAAGGCGAGCTTGATCTTAAGCCCGGGATGAAAGGTCCCGGCCTCGAGAGTGCTCCCTACGGATTGAACGGCGCGCCAGCGATCTACAAGAATCTGGTGTTCACCGGAACGCACCTGCAAGACAACGGGTCTTACGGCGGGCGTGGCGATGTCCGCGCCTGGGATGCGGCTACCGGGAAACTAGTCTGGACGTTCCACACCGTTCCGCAACCAGGGGAAGTCGGGCATGAGACCTGGCTCGACACACCAGAAAGCAAAGACGGCTGGAAGAATCGCTCCGGCGTAAATGTATGGAGCACGTTTACCGTGGACGCCGAGACCGGCACGCTGCTGATGCCGATCGGGGGGCCCAGCGACGATCGCTACGGCGGAGACCGGCCCGGCGCGAATCTGTTCGGGAACTCCCTGGTCGCCGTGGATGCGATGACGGGAAAAATGAAGTGGTATCTGCAGACCACGCACCACGACCTTTGGGATACCGATCTGCCGCCGCAGCCGACGCTGATCGACGTGGTCAAGGATGGCAAGAGGATCCCGGCGCTGATCCAGACGGCCAAGAGCGGCCTGGTGTTTATTCTGGATCGCCGAACCGGGAAAGCGATTTACGGCCTGGAGGAGCGGCCGGTGCCCAAAGGCGACGTTCCCGGCGAGTGGTATTCGCCCACGCAGCCGTTTCCGCTGAAGCCTCCGCCGCTTGCGCGCATGACCTGGAAGCGCGACGAAATTACCAAGTTCACTCCGGAACAGCAGAAGTATTGCGAAGATCTGTTCAAGAACGCCCAAAACGATGGCCCTTATGCCCCCGTGCGTATGACCGATACAGTTGTTTTTCCCGGTCCCGATGGCGGCTTCAATTGGGGCGGCGGCAGCTACGATCCCAAACTGGGCTACTTCTTTATCAACTCGCACGACCGGGGCGGAGTCCAGAAGATGGTGGCGCAAGTTCCGGCGAAGGATCGCCCCACGAAGATCGGCGGAGCGGGCGATTCGAGTCAGATGCCGTTCGTTCGCAAGAACGTGGGCCCGATCACGAATCCGGCTACAGGCTGGCCGTGCCAGTCGCCGCCATGGGGCGAGCTGTTCGCGATCAACGTGAACACCGGGGATGTCGCGTGGCGGATCCCGTTTGGGCGCGTCGAATCGTTGGAGAAAATCGGCGTGATGAACACGGGCTCGTATAATATCGGCGGTCCCATAGCGACGGCCAGCGGCTTGCTATTTATTGGCGCCACCGACGATCAGCGCTTTCACGCCTACGAATCGAAGACTGGCAAACTCCTGTGGGAGACGAAACTGCCGGCGGACGCGTTCGCCAATCCGATCACGTATTTGGGCAGGGACGGAAAACAGTATGTCTTGATCGCCGCGCAGGAGACGATGATCGCGTTCCGGTTGCCGTGAACTGACCATTAATCCTGGTTATATACAGATCGGAAATTTCCTAAAGACAGGAGTAGAACAGGTTTATTGAAAATAAGCCAAAAGCATCATAATATGCCCTAGGAGTGTTCTAAACTGAAACTCGGGACTAGACGAAACGCACCAGTTATGAACAAGGCAGCGGCGCTTTTTTTGGGGTTGACGCTTCCTTTGTGCCTGAATGCTCAAATAAGTCTGGGGACAACGGTCGCCACTTTTGGTGTTCTGGGCGGTTCCACGGTTACGAACACCGGGCCCTCTGTGGTTGCCGGAAACCTGGGAGTGAGTCCTGGAAGCGCCATCACCGGGTTTCCGCCTGGGACGGTTACCGGTTCCATTAATTCGGCGAATGGTCTCGCGGCGACGGCGCAGGGTGAGCTGACTAGCGCTTATAATCTCGCGGCCGGGGCAGCGAGCACGTCGGGTGTCCCCGCGAATATAGGAGGGTTAACGCTGGCTCCTGGAGTCTATACTATTGCTACCAGCCTGGGCCTAACCGGCACCGTGACGCTCGACGGTCAGGGCAACCCCAATTCCCAGTTCATCTTTCAGGTCGGGAGCACATTAACCACCGCATCCGGCAGCAGCGTTCTTCTGATCAATAACGCTCAAGCCTCCAACGTGTTCTGGCAGGTCGGAACCTCTGCAACTCTGGGGACCACTAGTTCGTTCGCGGGGAACATCTTAGCCCTGAGCTCCATAACACTCACTACAGGAGCAACCCTCCAGGGAAGAGCTCTGGCGCGGAACGGGGCCGTTACCTTGGATACCAATACTATTAACGCGCCGGGGTTCTCCCCTCCCCCGCCGCCGATAACACCCGCCCCCTCGTCGCTCATCTTGATTACGACAGCCTTGATGTGCCTCGGAATGTATCAAATGCGGGATCGGCTGCTGCGGCCGTTCAGAAGAAGCTGACCGGCGAGTTGTTCCACATGTCACGGCGGCAAGCGCTTGCGGTTTCAACCTCCGTGCTCCTTATAGCCTGTTACGCTCCTACGCTTCGGGGGATGTTCGAGCAGTGGTGGAACGAAGAGGACATGTCCCACGGCCTCGTGGTCCCGATCCTAATCTTCTGGGTTATATGGCGGGAGCGGGACCGCTGGCGGGCCCTTCGAAGTAGGCCGAGCGCGTGGGGGTTTGGGCTTCTCGCAGCCGGCGCCGGGTTGCATTTCGCAGGCGTTCTCGGTGTGGGCCTGTTCGCCGGTTCGGTAGCGCTGATGATTTCCATCGCCGGCGCGGTGCTTTGCCTGGGCGGATTCCCTTTTCTCCGAATGTTAGCGTTTCCCTTTGCCCTGGCGGCGTTTATGCTGCCGAAACTGGCGTTTGTCTATAACCAGGCGACTCTGCCGCTGCAACTGCTCGCCAGCCGGATTGCCGCCGGTCTCCTGACGCTCGCCCGGATTGGAGTCATCCGCGAAGGGAATATTCTCGACGTGGGCGGCCACAGGGTCGATGTAGCGGAAGCGTGCAACGGCATCCGCTATTTGTTCGCGCTGGGCTTAATGGCTGTAGTATTCGCCTACGTGGCCGATTCAAAACCCTGGATGCGATGGGCGTTACTGGCGGCGGCGGTGCCGATAGCGATTCTCGCTAACGCCGTCAGAGTCGCGGTTGCCAGTTGGTTGCCGTTTCTCGATTCCGGCTTTCCTCACGAGCTTTCCGGCTGGTTGATATTCACGCTCTGCCTGGCCCCGCTAGTCTTGCTGCGCGAGCTATTTAACAAAGTGTATGTCTCCTGCCAATCCCGGGCCTAGAGGACCTGCACTCACGGGATGGCCGAGCCTGGCCGTCCCGGTTTTTCTGGCCGTGCAAGTTCTGCTAGTTCACGCTGCGGCCGGCCGGGAGCATCCGCCGCAGCCACCTTCTGTCGCCGGTTTTCCGGCCGCAGCCGGCCAATGGGAGGTACTCCACCAGGACCCGGTCGACGTCGATATTACAACGCTCAAAGCCGATGTCTTGGTGAGCCAGACCTATCTCGCGCGCCCCACAAACTCGTCTGCCAGCTTGCTTGTGGCCTGGTACCGGACGCAGCGCGACGGGGCCCCCCAGCCTCACTCGCCTAAATTTTGCCTGCCGGGGTGGGGATGGAGGCCTGAAGTTGCGGATTACGTGACGGTCGACACCGCCATGGGTGCAATCACAGTCAACCGCTATATCGTGGTCAAGGGCCCGCAGCGTGCCGTGGTCCTTTATTGGTACCAGACGCCCTGGCGGGTCATCGCCAGCGAATGGGCAGAGAAATTCTGGGTGGCCGCCGATGCCCTGCGAAGCAAGCGCACGGATGCCGCGCTCGTTCGGGTTGTCGTGTGGTCGGGCAGCGGTGGGGACGACGCGGCCACGGAAGTGGCTACCAGCTTCACTCGCAATCTGTACCCCGCCTTGCGGAATTATCTGCCGCAGTGAAACCGCAACCGCTGATACGACTTGACTCCCGAAATCCAATTCGTTACGATCCAACCTATTGCATGCAGTCTTTCTGCGCCTAAGGGAAGAAACAAGCTCATGAAAAAACTCTCGATCAGCCTCTTTTTGGCCGCGATTGCGACCGCACAGTCTCCCTCCCCGACCAAGGCTCTCTCGCATTTCATCCATGCCGTGGACGATCTCGATACCACGCTCGCGTTCTATAACAACGTGTTCGGCCTGAAGGGAAATCCTTCGGATTTCCTCAACCCGGCAGTGCCGCTGCTTACGAATGCGCCGGGAGTCACGCTGCGGCTTTCCATGCTCGCGCTGCCCGGCGGGATGCGGCTGGAGCTGACCCATTTCAAGGGGCTGGAGCGCAAACCCGGCCAGGCGAAGTACACCGATCCCGGGGCCGCCAGTGCGGTATTTTACGTCCGCGATATCGATGCAGCCGTGGCGAATGCCAAGAAAGCCAACGCGCCCATCGTGACCACGGGCGGCGCGCCGGTAGAGATCGCGACCGCCAAGGGCAAGGCCCGCTCCATCATCCTGCGCGATCCCGACGGGTTCTTTCTACAACTGATCCAGGAAGCTCCGGCGGCGGGTGCGCCTGAGGGGGGTGCGGGGGCGCCACAAGGAAATGTGCATAGAGTCTCGCTCGCATACACCATGGAAAACGCCGATGCGACACGCGCGTTTTACACCGGCAAGCTGGGGATCGAGCTGACCGGTTCGGCCGCGTACTCCAAGGATCCGGCGATGCTGCAATTGGTCGGCGCGCCCGCGGGCACCGAATTTCGCAAGTTGTCGGGCGTGATTCCCGGCCCGCCGGCTTCCGTCGAGTTCACCGAGTTCCGCGGCGTTCCGCGCACCAAGTTTCACCTGCGCGTGCGCGATCCGGGCGCACCCGCGCTGTGCATCCAGGTCAACGACGAGACCGCCACCATCGGTCAGATGAAGGCAGCGGGAGTTCCTATCATCTCCAAAGACGGAGAGATCGTGGACTTCGGCGGCGGCACGCACACGATTTTCGTCGAAGATCCGAACGGCATGAACCTGGAGATTTTCGAGCGGCCTGCCGTCCAGGGAAAAGGTAAGCAAGCGAAGTGAGGAGGCCGTGCAAGTGAGGCTGGCGTCAGGTCTGGCGAGACCAAACCAATCCAATTGCGCGGCAAGGTCGTCAGGATGGAGTGGGTTCATCCACACTCCTGGATGCATATCGCGGAGTGGATGATCGAGTGCGGGCTGCCCAACGGCGTGGAGCGCATCACCGCCCTGGCCTGGCGGCGTGGAAAAGTACCATCGGCAATCGCGACCGGATCTGTTGCAATGGGCAAATCCGGGGGAAATGCGACGTCACCATCGAAACCCGAAAGCCTGCACCAAGCCCTTCACCATCCGGTGAATCATCGTCTGATGCCGGACACCGAACTGATGGAGTTCGTGTGCGAGGAGCGCGACGCGACGCACTACCTCGGTAAGAAGTAAGATTCCCTTACCTTCTTCTAGCGGCCTGAAACTGCCGCGACCGGGATCCCCTTGGCGTTCATCAGGGATTCCAGCAGTGCGACAGTCTTGGGGAATGCATCCGCGCCGCCGCGCTGTCCGCCGGCGCCGCGAGCGGCGTCCAGAGGCGTGCGGCCGTTCGCATCTTTGACGGTCAGGTCGGCGCCGTGAGCGACCAGAAATTCGATGAACTTATCGAAGCCGTGTTCGGCCGCGCCGTGCAGAGCGGTTTGGTTCGGGACAGCGTTCGCGCTGGGCATTTGACTGCCGCGGCGGAAGGTCTGTGCGATGCGCGCCGAAGCGCTATCGTCTGGTCCGCCGCTGCCTCTCGGCGCAGCCACGGGAGCCCCACCGGCGCCAGCAGGAGGCCCGCCACGTCCACCCCCGCGTCCGCCCGCTGCGCCGCGGTCCACCACGGAGCGGGCATTCACGTTCGCGCCGGCTTTGAGCAGAAGATCCATCGTGGCGAGCACGCCTTCGTCGGTACGATTCCGTCCGCGCGTGGCGCGCGTGCCGAAGTCGACGCCCGCTGCGGCCATCAACGGGGTGATGCCTTCCTTGCTGGGTAGATCCACCAGCGCCTTGTACTCCAGCAGCAGCGCGACGAACTTGTCATCCCCGCCACGGGCAGCACGCAGTAGAGGCGTGGCGCCCTGGGCCAGCATGCCGTCGCCCCCGCGATCCTGCGGGACGTCGCGATACGGCGGCCGCCGCTTCAGCTGAATGTTCGGATTCGCGCCGCGCTCGAGCATCATGCGCCCGACATCGACGGCCGTGAGCTTATCCGGGCTCGGGAGGACGGCCACCGCGCCGTTCCCTTTCATCGGCAGCGTGCTGACGTCGGCCGCCATGTATACCGGCGAGCGGCCGAAGAGGTCCCACTTATCGAGATCGGCGCCGCCTTTCACGAGGATCGCGGCCGTATCGAAATGGAGGTTCTCCAGCGCGAGAAGCAGCGGGGTCTCGCGGTCCGGATCTTCCGCGTCCGGATCGGCGTGGGCGTCCAGCAGATTCTGAACGCAGGCCGAGCAGCCTTCCCGCGCGGCATAGTGCAGCGGGGTAAATCCGCCCTTGTTCATGTCCTTCGGGCGAGGCTCCTGGATGATCTTGCGCTCCCACTGATTGACCTTGCCGTGATCGTTCAGGTTCGCATCCTTGGACGCGAGAAACTTCACCATGTCGGTCTGGCTCTGCGCTGCGGCCCACATGATGGCGGTTTGTCCGCCCCAGGTTTCCTTGGCGTTGATGTCGGCTCCCGCAGCCAGAAGCGTCCTGGCCGCGTCCACCTTGCCGCTGCGCGCGGCGGCCATCAGAGGAGTTTCTCCATTAGGATTTCTGAAATTGGGATCGGCGCCGGCCTTGAGCAATGCGTCGATGATCGGCGCGGAGCCGATGATCGCGGCTTCGGTGAGCGCCGACGTCCCCAGCTGGCTCTTCAGTTTGACATTCGCGCCGGCTTTGACCAGCGCGCGGACCAGTTCCAGATCGCCATTCGCCGCGGCATACATGATGGCGGTGGTGCCATCCGCCGCGGTAGCGTTCACGTTCGCGCCCTTCGCACTTACCAGGCGCATGGCGGCGGCGTGGTCGCCGGATTCCGCCGCGTCCAGCAGCGTTAACGCCGTATCGGGGGCCGCCATCGCCGTGCCGGCCAGCAGGACCGCTATCAAAGCGCAAAGGGTGCGGCGCGAACCGCCGATGGGCCGGGAAATACGATCGCGCCGCACTCCGTTTTGCGCGTGTTCTTTAGAGGCGCAATCGCGCATGTCTAGACCTCCGCGAGACCGTTAACGCTGTCGCCGATGGATTTCACCGGGATCTCATTGCGCTGGAGCAGCGTCAGCAGCAGGTCGCCGTGACGCGAATCCTGGGGATACTTCAGGTGCTGGCCGCCTTTGATCTTCCCGTTGGCGTGTCCCAGGATCGCCGACGGCAGCGGATCGTTGTTGTGGCGATCGCTGTTGCTCATGTCGCTGCCGAACAGAATCGTGGAATGATCGAGCACCGTGCCGTCGCCTTCTTTCGCGGCCTCGATCTTCTTGACGAATCCGGCGAACACTTCCGCGTGGTACTTCTGAATCTGCACCAGCTTGTCCATCTTCTGCGGATTGTTGCCGTGATGCGACAGCGGATGGAACCCCTCGGCAATGCCCAGGTTGGTGTACGTGCGCATGCTGGCTTCGCGATCCATGGAGAACGTAATCACGCGCGTGATGTCGGCCTGGAACGCCAGGGCCATCAGGTCGAACATCAGCTTGAAATACTCCGTGATATCGTTCGGCGTGCCGATCGGCGCGTCCGGAATGCGTTAACGCGCGCTCGTCCGGCTTCGAAGCCATCTGCACGCGGCGCTCGATCTCGCGAACGGAGTCGAGATAATCGCTGACGACGATGCGGTCCTGCACGCCGAGGCTGGCCTGCAGGCGCTGTGCCTGGCCCATCACGCGATCCAGGATACTGCCGGTTTCCGCGAGGATCTGGGCGCGTTCTTTATCGGTGTCGCCCTCCCCAAAAAGTTTTTGGAAAACCGCCCGCGGGTTGCCTTCCTGCGGCAGCGACTGGGTCGGAGTGCGCCATGCGAGGCGGGCGCTGCCCTGCGCGGCGGTGAGTTCGAGCGACGGCAGACGGGTGTCTTGTCCCACATAGCGGACGGCCATCTGGTCGCAGCTCACGCCGGACTCCGGATTGGCCTTGCCGAACTCCGCGGGCTTCACGCAGGTCAGCCAGCCTTGCTCGATGTAGGCGTGAGGCTCGGGCGTTTCCGCGGGCTTGTTGCGCAAGCCGGAGACGATGGTCATATGCTTGCGGAACGGCTCCAGCGGCTGCAGGATCGGCGACATGGTGTAGCCCGTGCCGGTTTCCGCCGGCGACCAGCGATCCATGATCGCGCCGTGCGGGAAGCCCACAAAGGCGAAGCGTTTCGGAGTTTTCCCGGCGGGAGTGTCCGCCCACGCGGTGGAGGCGGGAACCATGGCTCCCAGGAGCGGCAGTCCGATGCTGGCTCCGATTCCCTTTAAGACGGCGCGGCGTGGAACGTGCTTTTTCTCGATGAACATGAGGTCGTCTCCTTATTCCCTATCTGCTGGCACTCTGCACCGGCTGCGGTGCGCGGCGCATCTTGAACTGATCGCTCTTGACCACGTCCTGGACGATGGCCGAAAACTTGTAATCCTTGGCCGCCGCATCGCGCACGATCCTGCGGACTGTCGGCATGTCGTAATACTCGCGCGTGCGGCCCATCGCATAGATCAAAAGGTTTTCCGTAAACGCCTGCACGAACTGCTCGGGCCGCCGCAGCAGCGCCTTGCGGAGGTCGTCGGGTCCGTTGATCTTCGTGCCGTCGGGCAGCTCACCGGCGGAATCGATGGCCACGCCGGCGAAGCGGTCCTTGTCCCTCCACATTCCCGTGGCGTCGAAGTTTTCAAGCGCGAAGCCGAGCGGATCCATCACCGCGTGGCATGACGAGCAGGTCGGGCTGGCGCGGTGCTTCGCCATCAATTCGCGGACGGTGAGCGCTTTCGTGGTGCCGATGTCCTTGTCATTCAGGGTTGGCACGTTGGGCGGCGGGTTGGCCGGCGGGACACCCAGGATGTTGGCCAGGATGAACTTCCCGCGCAGCACCGGGGATGTGCGGTTGGGATAGGCCGCCGCCATCAGGATGGCGCCCTTGCCCAGCAAGCCCCAGCGCGCGGAATCTTTCAGCTCCACCCGGCGGAACTCATCGCCTTTCACGTCGGTAATGCCGTACTGCAGGGCCAGTCGCTCATTCAGGTAGGTGTGGTTCGCGCGCAGCAAATCCACGACGCTGCGGTCTTCCCGAAAGATGCTGTCGGCGAACAGCGTGAGCTCGGTGCGGAAATCCTGACGCGGGTCCAGGCGGCCGGAGGCGTAGGGGAACACGTCGTTATCCGGAACCACCGCGTCAAGCCGGGTCATATCCAGCCACTGAAATACGAAATTGCTCGCCAGCGTTTTCGATCGCGGATCGGCCAGCATGCGCAGGACCTGCTTGTCGAGCGTGGCCGCATCGTTGAGTTTGTTCTTGATGGCGAGATCCAGCAGTTCATCATCGGGAATCGAGTTCCACAGGAAGAACGAAAGTTTCGACGCGAGTTCGAGATCCGTGATCGCGTACTTCTCGCCCGGCTTCAACCCCGCGGGGACGCGCTCGCCGCGATACAGGAAGAACGGGCTGGCCAGCGTTCCCGTGATCCCTTCGCGAATGCCGACCTCAAATGCTGAGCTGCTTCCACACCGCCCTGCTTCACGCCATCGGCGTAGTACTGCATGAGTTCCGCGATGTCGTCATTGGTCACCGGACGGCGATAGGCCCGCCGCGCCAGGGTCGAGAAAATCTCCTTCGCGCATGCTTCGGGCGTTTTGCTTTTATCCTTGGCCGGGTTGCAGATGAGGATGCGGTCGCGGCTGGGCGTCCCACTGACGCCCTTCACATCGAAGGGGCCCAGAAGCTGGAACGAGCTCACGCGGTAGGAACGATCCTGCCCGCCGCCGGGCGCATTGATCTGCAACTGATCGTCGGATTCGGCGAAACTCTGGCGCCGGAACGTGACGCCGATCTTGTGCGGTCCGGCCGTCGTCTCGAACTTGATGTTCTTCAGGCGGGCATTGACGCGATCGAGCGCGCCGCTCTGCACCTGATCGTAAAGCTTCATGTCTTCTTCGCCGCCGATCACCGTTTGATAGACGATCTTGTTATCGACCGTCACCACCAGCGGATTCTCGTACTCCATGCCATTGCCCCAGATATGGGTGGCCATGTCGGCGATGTTGATGTGGTATTCGCCGTCGGCTGGGAGATCCACTTTCGCGAGAATGCCGCCCCGAGTTCCGAGAGGCAATCCGGGAACGTGCGTGAGCTGATTGCCGGCAGTCGCCTGGAACGTCCAACCCTGCGCGCGAGCATCGCCCTTGCCCAGCGCCTTGACCGCGACGTTACGGGCGGCACTGACGTATTGCTCGATGAAAGATGGCGAAACCTGCAGCGCGGACGCGATGTTGTCGAAGCCCTGCGCGGTGTCATCCTGCGGCAGCAGTTCGGCGCCGTTCACGTCGACCAACAGCAGATCGCGGACAGCGTTTGCGTATTCCTGGCGATTCAACCGATGCAGAACCACTTGGTCGGTGATATACGCCTGGGTCGGAACCTTGTCGAGCGAATCTTCGAGCCACGCGACCAGCGAATCGACCGCCTTGCCGTCCGGCTGCTTCGCGCCCGGAGGCGGCATGACGCGGCCGCGCAGCTTGCGCACGGCCTTCTCGAAACGCTCGGGATCCTGGGCGATGGTCGCGGCCGTGATGCCTTCAAAGCTCACGCCGCCGGTTTTGGCTTTGTCGTTGTGGCAGCCCTGGCAGTATTGCTTCACGGTGGCCAGTTGCACGTCGGCCGGAATCCTGCGCCTGGCTGGGACGCGAGACGGTAAAGACGCCGGCCAGGCCGATCACGGCGATCAGGGGAATCGAGCTCTTAATATGTCGCATCGTGGTTATTGAATCCTTAAGCATCCGGGGCCTCAAGCATCTGGAGAAAGATAGGCCCACAGGCTCTCGAAAGAGCGGCGAATGAATTCATCCGGGTTGCCCATCTTGGCTTCGAATTCCTTCGCCACTTTGGCTTCGACGGCTTCCGACGGGCTGTGCCCTTTGTTCAGCATCTGATTCAGACGATCGTAGATCGTGCCGTACATGTCGACCTGCGCGGTGATATCGGCCAAGCTGAGCGCGGGACCCACGGCGGGAATGATCTTCGTGTCCTTATTCGCGACGCTCTGGATGCGTTGCAGGCCGCCGACAATGCCGCCGATCCAGCCTCCGGTCCACCAATCGACCACCGGCCAGCCTTGTCCGTAGGCGGCATCGCCTACTGCCAGGATGTTCTGCTGCGGGAAATAAACGTACAGATCGCCGTCCGTGTGCGCGGCGTCGGAGATGTATCCGTAGCGGATTCCGGAAGCGCCGGAATCGAGAGTGCCCTTATCGTAGAAAGTCTTGTTGGGTTGGGCGATCTTGGCGAGCTTCTTGAATTTCTGTCCGTTCCAGGGCCACGTGATGTTTTGCTGTAGCCAGAGCCGCGTGTTTTCCTGGGCGATAATCGTCGCGCCGGCCATGCCGAGTTTCTCGTTGGAGCCGGTCTGCTCGGGATGCCAGTGCGTGTTGAATAGCGTCTTCACCGGGCCGCTATTGGGCAGCGCGGCCACGGCTTGTGCCAGCGCGCCGGCATTCTGCGCGAGCCCGCCGTCCACCATCACGACTGCCGTCGGCGCCCGTGCGCGCGATCACGTTACCCCCTGCCCCGGTCAGCAGGTAGAGGTTGTCGCCCAACTGCGTAGTCTCGATTTTGGGAGCTTGTCCGGAGGATTGCCCGAAGGCGAACGGCGCCGCCAGCCCCGCCGAGGCAGCCTTCAGAAACGTCCTACGTGTTGAAACGAACATGGTTAACCGCGCTTACAGTATACTCCCGCCACGCCCCGAGCGCATCCCTCCCGGTATTGTTCGGAAGGAGGCGGGGGATCTTGGATTGGTGAAGCTAGCGAGAAAACAGACGTATCAGGACTGTTGCGGCCAAACCACAGGCAAGCGGTATCAATATGACCGCCGCCATGATGATCGCTTCCCGCTTGAAGGTGAACTGCATTCCGAACTTCAAGACGCGGACCATCGTGAAAAAGACGATAAATCCAGCGCAATCTAATAGGCAGAAGCTAACGCTGCTGCAACTCCGGAGCCGCTCCCGGAGCAGGTGGCGGCGGGTTGTTGTTCTGCGGCGGTGCCGGTGGCGGAGCCGGTTTCGGCAACTCCGCCTTCCCATCCAGCGCGAACACGAACATCATCGGCGGGTTGTCGATCTTCGCGTCATTGGGACCCACCGTCGTCGCGGGACGACCCAGGCCGCCCTGGAACGCCACATACTGGTTGCCGTCGACCTCATAAGTAATCGGCGGAGCCATGCCCGTGCGCCCGGTCTGGATCTCATACAGGATCTCGCCCTTATCGGCCGTCACCGCGCGAAAGCGCCCGTCGTTGATCACCTGGAATACCAGGTTTCCCGCCGTCGTCGCGGTTCCGCCGCCGATGCCGCCTCCGCCATCGACGCGCCACGCCAGTTTCTGATTCACCGGGTCCCACGCCTCCAGCGCTCCGCGCATGCCCTCGGCCGTGGCGGGCCGATCGCTGGCCTGTCGATTAGCTTCGGCGTGCCGCTGCCGCGCGAGTAGCCTGTGGTGCCTGGCTGGAGTTCCTTAGTCGCCGCGTAGGTGAACGGCGAGAGCGATACAGAAATGTACACGTAGCCGGTCAGCGGGATTGTAGGACATCGGCGACCAGTTGTGCGCGCCGCCGCCCGTCGGGAAAATCGAGATCGGATCCAGGTCGTAATAAGCCGCCGGATTCACGATCGGGCGGCCCTTGGCGTCCAGCCCGCAGCGCCCAGTTGGTCTTCACATAAGGGGCGCCGGAGATGAACTCGCCGGTGATGCGATCCAGCACCCAGAAGAAGCCGTTCTTCGACGCCTGCGTGATCACTTTGCGCTGCTTGCCTTTGATGTTCAGGTCGAGCAGCATCAACTGCTGCACGCTGTCGAAATCCCAGTTGTCGTTCGGCGTGGTCTGGAAATGCCACTTGAGCTGGCCGGTGGTCAGGTCCACCGCCAGGATCGAACAGGTGTAGAGATTATCCACGCCCTGCGCGCCGCGGAATTTTTGCACCCAGGGTTCGGCGTTGCCGGTGCCGACGTAGACCAGGTTCGCGTCGGGATCGTAGGCGAAGCCATCCCATACCGCGCCCCCGCCGCCCTTGGTCCAGAAGTCGCCGCCCCAGGTCTTGAGGGCCGCCTTCATCGCGTCGTTCTCCGGCGGCAGCTCCGGATTGCCGGGAACCGTGTAGAACTTCCATGACTGATGGCCCGTCGCCGCGTCGAACGCCGCGAAAAATCCGCGCGTGGGCTTGTCGCCGCCCGACGCCCCGATGATCACCTTGCCGCCGGCGATCCGCGGCGCCATGGTCAGCGTGTACAGATCCTGCGGATACGCCACGCGCGATTCCCATAGCGGTTTTCCCGTGATCGCGTCCAGCGCCTGGAGCCGCCCGTCGTTAATCGGCCGCGATGATCATGCCGTTGTAGATCGCCAGGCCGCGATTTACGATGCCGCAGCAGATCTTCGGCCGCACGGCGGTCTGGTTGATTTCCGGATCCCAGCGCCACAACTCTTTGCCGGTTTTGGCGTCGAGCGCGTACACCACGCTCCAGGTCGTGATGCCGTAGAGCGTGTTGTTCCACATCAGCGGCGTGCCTTCCTGATTGCCGCCCCCCGCGCCGATTACATAGGACCACGCGAGGCCCAGGCGCTTCGCATTCGTGTCGTTGATCTGCTTCAGCGTGCTATAGCGCGTCTCGCCCTGCGTGCGGCCATAAGTCAGCCAGGAACCGGGCAGTGCATCATTGGCCGAGCCCGCGTTGCGCAGCACCTTGCCGTCTATATTCACCGGCTTTGCAGCCTGTTGCGCCGCGGAGCCACGTTCCTCCTGCGAGCGTCAGGATTCCCACCGCTGCAGCGGCGTTCCACCACCGAGATATACGCACCGAATACCTCCCGATCAGAACGATTCGAAACAACGTTATCACACGCAGGTACTCATTGCAGGGTTCCGGGCGGTCGCTTAGAATCGAGTAGTGGATTATCTCAGAATGATGTGCCGGCCGCTGCTCATCGCAGTCCTGATTCTGCCGGTAGGCGTTCGGGCGCAATGGATAAACTACCCGGACAAGGGCATACCGCGCCTGAAAAACGGCCAACCGAACCTCACCGCTCCTGCCCCGCGCGCCGCCGATGGCAAGCCGGATTTGACGGGCGTCTGGCTGCACGAGGTCACTCCGGTCTCCGAATTCAAACGCATGCTCGGCGATCGGTACGACGCCGAATCGCAAGCCGCGCTGATTGGGATGGAACTCGAAGCGGTCCACAAATACGCGCTCAATATCTTCGCCGATCTCAAGCCCGAAGAGTACCCTTTAACGCCGGCCGCAAACGCCTTTATGAAGAAGCGCCTCGCCGAACGGCAGGTCGATAACGTCTGCCATGGCGAGTACGGCTGGCCCGTGGCAGGGACGCTTGCCGAGCCCTTCAAATTCGTTCAGACGCCCAAGCTGTCACTGATTCTGTACGAAGTCGATAACCTCCGCCGCCAGATTTTCACCGATGGACGCGACTTCCCGAAAGAGTTCGGATTTCCCGCCTATCTCGGATACTCCATCGGACGCTGGGATGGCGATACCTTCGTCGTCGAGTCGCGCGGATTCAACGACCGCACGCCGCTCGACGCCTTCGGGCATCCCCGCAGCGAAGACATGCATGTGACGGAGCGATTCCATCGCCGCGATTTCGGACATCTGGACACCGAGATGACCTTCGACGATCCGCAGATGTACAGCCGGAAGTTCACGGTCAAAGTTTCCTACGATCTGGTCGCCGATAACGATATCTTCGAGATGTTCTGCTCGCAGAACGAGAAGGATCGCGCGCACATGGTGAAGTAACCAGGCCGCCGACTCGAGGAACCTATGATCCCGATCCGTGCCGGATTCCTGGTGGCGTTCACCGCCCTTGCTCAAAGCCGGAGTGCTCAAATCGAGTTCGTGAAGATCGCGCCCGGCGAATTCATGATGGGCTGCGTGAAGGGCGACATGGATTGCATAGAAGATGAAGTGCCGACCCACAAGGTGCGGCTGACCAAAGCCTTCGAACTCGGAAAGTACGAAGTGACCCAGACCCAGTGGGAAGCCGTGATGGGGCCTGGTTCCAACCCCAGCGATAACAAGGGGCCGAATCATCCAGTGGATAACGTGAGCAAAGCGGATATTCACGCGTTCCTCGACAAACTCAACGCGCGAAACGACGGATACAAGTACCGGCTGCCTACGGAAGCCGAGTGGGAATACGCTGCTCGCGCGGGCGCTCCCGATCCTCCAAAGGCTTCTCTGCGCGACTACGCCTGGTTCGCCGATAACTCAGGGGACGAGTCGCATCCGGTAGGCTTGAAGAAGCCCAACGCCTGGGGCCTCTATGACATGCTCGGCAATGTGCGGGAATGCGTCGAAGATCGGGCGGCGTACTACGACTACGCCCCGCTGCCCGAAGTCAGCATTGATCCCAAAGGCCCTCAGGGCGGCCGCGGTGGCGGAGGAGGCGGCGGCCGAGGTGGTCGTGGCGGCGCCAATGATCGCCCACCCAGAGGTTACGACGCCCAGGGAAGGCTCGTGATCAACGGCGCGGAGATGCCGATTTTCCGCGGCGGCGGTTGGGATAATTTCGCCCCCTACGTGCGGAACTCCGCGCGCTACTACTATTACGATACGAGTTTTAAAGCGAACGACATTGGCTTCCGAGTGGTGCGGGAAGCGCAATAGAATCGCCGGGAGGATCCTCATGAAGGAACTAAGGCTACTGCTCTTGCTCGGGGCGTGCTCACTGGCCGCCTGGATGCCGATGTACGCCCATCACTCCTTCCAGGCTGAGTACGACGATGGGAAGCCGATCACTTTGACCGGCAAGGTGACGAAGGTATCGCCCGACAACCCGCACGGCTGGATCTATATGGATGTGAACAACGACAGCGGCAAGACCATTCACTGGGCGGTAGAACTGCCTCCGCCGAATGTTCTCCAAAAGAACGGCTTCAGCACCTCCGTGTACAAAGCCATGGAGGAGGCCCACGAGGAGATCACGGTGCAGGCGTTCCTGTCCAAGGACGGCTCGAAACACGCATGGGCCGCCGGTCTGACGCGGGGCGACGGTAAGACGGTCATCACGCTGGGCGGCCTGCCAGCGCAGCCCTTCAACGTCAAGCCGAAGGGCGACCGCAAGGTAAACCAATAACCAGCGGCAGGCGCAGCGCAGCGCATTCTGGCTTGACCGATAATGAACCCATGCCACTAAAACGAACTTTACCCGCACTGGTGCTCAGCCTTGCGGCCTTCGGACAAACCCCGCTGGTTCCACCGGCCAACATTCCCTACGGCACGGCGATCTCCGCCGACGCGGCGAAGAAGATCGCGGCCGCGGCCATTGCCGAAGCTCGCAAGAACAATTGGGCCATGGCGGTGGCCGTGGTCGACCCCGGCGGCTATCTGGTCTATTTCGAAAGAATGCAGGACACCCAGTTGGGCAGTGTCGAAGTCGCAATCGATAAAGCGAAATCGGCGGCGCTCTTCCGGCGTCCGACAAAATCGTTCCAGGACACCGTGGCAGGGGGCGGGCAAGGCCTCCGCATTCTTGGCCTGACGGGAGCGGTTCCGGTGGAAGGCGGCATCCCCATCATCGTGGACGGCAAACTCATCGGCGCCGTGGGTGCTTCCGGCGGCAGTAGCGACCAGGACGGCCGCACCGCCCAAGCCGGCGCCGGAGCGATGAAATAAGGGCAAAGAGAAGACTATGAGGATTCCATCCGCGGTTGTCCTGCCGGCCCTGCTGTTGGTTGTCTCGCGCATCGGTGGGCAACAGCCTTCCGCCGGTTTCGTGCCGGTCACCAGTCCAATGCTTCAGGAACCGGATCCCGCCGACTGGCTGATGTGGCGCCGCACGCTGAATAGCTGGGGCTACAGTCCCCTGCAGCAGATCAACCGTGCCAACGTCGCGAATCTGAAAATGGTCTGGAGCCGCGGCATGGGTCCGGGAGTCCAGGAAGGCACGCCGCTGGTCCACAACGGCGTGATGTACCTTCCCAATCCAAGCGACTACATTCAGGCGATCGACGCCGCGACCGGCGATTTGAAATGGGAGTACAAACGCCAGGTGCCCGAGGATCTCGGCAAGTTCATCCCGGTGCCGAGCATCAACCGGAATCTCGCGATCTTCGCCGACAAGATCATCGACACCAGCCAGGACGATTTTCTGTTCGCTCTCGATGCCGTGACCGGGAAGCTCGCATGGGAAACGCGAATTGTCGATTACCGCGAGGCTCCCGCGCAGGAGACCGCCGGGCCTCTCATCGCCAATGGAAAGATTTTTTCCACGCGCGGATGCGAATTCAAGTTCAGCCCCGATGGCTGCGTCATCACGGCTCACGATGCGGTGACAGGCAAGGAACTCTGGCGGACGCGGACGATTCCCAGGCCCGGTGAGCCGGGAGACGAGACTTGGGGCGGCATTCCGGACGCCAAGCGCCGGCACGTGGGCGCCTGGATGGTTCCGAGCTACGACGCCGAGCTGAACATGCTGTACGTCGGAACATCCGTCACTTCGCCGGCGCCTAAGTTTCTGCTGGCCGGGAACGACAAGACGTATCTCTATCACAACTCGACTTTGGCGCTGAACGCCGATACGGGAAAAATCGTGTGGTATTACCAGCACATCGTGGATCACTGGGACTTCGACCATCCTTTCGAGCGCCTGCTGGTGGATACGGCGGTGTCTCCTGATCCCAGCCAGGTTACATGGATTAACCCCAGACTGCGTCCGGGAGAGCGGCGCAAAGTGATCACAGGAATTCCCGGCAAGACCGGCATCGTCTACACGCTCGACCGGCAGACGGGCGAGTTTCTATGGGCGCGCCCGACGGTAATGCAAAATGTCGTGTCCAAAATCGATCCCGCAACAGGCGTGGTCACGGTCAATCCGGAAACGACGTTCACCGAAGCGGGCCAGACACGCTTCGTTTGTCCCACTCCGAATGGCGGCAAGGATTTTCAGGCCGGCGCATACAGTCCTGTGACGAATGCCATGTATTACGGGCTCCAGAACACGTGCATGGACATGACCGCGATCAATAATCCGAATACAGCGTACTCGTTCAACTCGCGCGCGGAGGTTACGCCCGGGACGAACAACATCGGAACGATCTACGCGATCTCCGCGGAAACCGGCAAGACGCTCTGGAAGTATGAGCAGAGAGCAGGCATGATGTCGCTGGTGGCGACCGGCGGCGGACTGATCTTCGGGGGAGACACCAATGGACGATTCCGAGCCTTCGATCAGGACACCGGCAAAATCCTGTGGGAGGTGAATCTTGGATCGCCGGTGACCGGCTATCCGATCACCTTCAGCGCGGGCGGGAAACAGTATGTCGCTGCGAGCGTCGGCAATTCGCTGGTGAGTTCGGGACTGAATCGTCTGGCTCCCGATCTGCACCCCAGCAACGCCAGCAATATTTTCGTTTTCAGCCTGCCCTAGAAGCCGCTGGGCCGAAGCTTATTTATCCTGCTTGGCTTTGCCTTGCCCGCGACCTCCGCCCTTGCCCTGGGCTGGAGGGGCGGCGAGTGCAGCTTCGAAGCTCTTCTCGTATTCGTCGACGTGAGCTTTGTAGCCCTCGGGATCGACGAAGGGATTCGGATCGTTAGGGCCGCGCTTCTCCAGCTTGTCGTACTTCTCCGCCATGTTGTAGAACGACGCGTGCGAGCTGAGGAATACTTCGACCGGGAACGTGAGCGCCTTCTTATACGTCGCGCGGAAGTCGTCTAGGATTCCAGGATATTGATCCAGCGTCTGGACGAACCGGCCGTTCAGGCTGCACTCGATGAACGTATAGTACGATTTGCCGTTTTCCTTAAGCGTCGTGCTCCAGGCCAGGCATCCCCGGGTGTGGCCCGGCATAATATGGGCCGTCAGGGTGGTTCCGCCGAGCGTGACGGTCTCGCCGTCGTCGATGAGCCGGTCGATGGGGTGCTCTTGACCTGCCGGATGAAAATCTTTCGTCTTGGGGGCGTCCACACGGCCCACCACGACCTGGGCGCCGGTCAATTCCTTTACCAGATTGTCTCCGCCTACATGGTCCGGATGCGCGTGTCCGGCGATCAGGATCTTGATGTCGCTAAATTTGAAACCGAGTTTTTCGACGCTCGCCTTGATCACCGGCACCGACGACTCGTAGTCGCTGTTCATCAGGATGTTGCCGGCGGGGGTGACGATCAGGAACGAAGCCAGTTCCTTGGTTCCCACGTAATACAGGTTGTCCATCACCTTATGCGGCGGGAAAGGATCGTTCCACCCATTAGGCTGACCAAACGCCGCGAGTGGAAGGAAAGCCAGCAACAAGAGTTTGCGCATGACTATTTCTTAGGAGCGTCCTTGGGCACTTCTTTCCCGTAGCTGCTGCCCGTGTCCAGTTTCTTGCCGTCCGGAAGCTGGATATCCCGCGAGTTCGCCCGGTATGCCCCATCCTTTGACATGAATCCGTGGACTACGATCTTGGTTCCCTCAGGAAGCGTAGTCCGGGTCCAGCCGTTGCGCAGCAGGACGCCCGGCGCGCCGCCCTCGACCGACCAATGCTGGATCTGGCCGTCCGGACCTTTGACGTCGAGATACAGCCAGGAATGCGGATTCACGAAATCCATCTTCACGACCGTGCCTTCGAGCGTGACGGGCTTGGTCGAATCGAACTCGGCGGAGAAGGAATGGTGGGCTAACGCCGGAATGGCCGCCACGGACATCGCCAGCGCCGCTGTTCCCAGAATCGCGATCAGTCTGCTGTTCATTGAGTTCTCTCCCTGAAATTTTTGGGATCCGGAGCGTTTTTCTGTTGCGGCTCCAGATGCATCAAGTCGCTATAGAGAAGTTTGTCGGCGAACGGCACGCACTTATGTTCGAGAATCTGCGCGTTGTCGTCAATCAAACGATATAAGGGCATTTCGATCGTCCAAGGCTTGGAGAACGTTTTCGGATCCTCAAGCGTCGCTTCGTAGCGGATGTGGCTCGCGTCAATCAAAGTGAAGCGTTCGGTCACCTTCAACTGGTTGCTGTGGAAGTTCCCGGCGCGATCCAGCATGGACTTTTCATTCTGGCCCGTGGTGGTCACCACCAGCACGTTTCCCTGCCAGGTTCCGTCGGACTTGCCCATCCAGGTATCCACAGGCGGTTCCGAATGATCGGTCATGTGGATGATGCGGTTGGTTGCGTCGAACGGGTAAACCATCAGAAGATCCGCATTGCCGCCGCCTTGAAAGATCTGGAACGGCATGTCGTGGTAGGTGACGCGCGGAACTCCCAGCATGAAGCACCGGGCTTCCGGGTCCGACGCCGGCCACTGGGCGCGATTCTTATCGCGTTGTTCCAGCGCTTTCGGCAGGTACGGGATCTTGCCGTCGCCTTTGATAACGCTCTTGCCCGCCGGGATCGCGGCAATCGCACCCAGGCCCCAAAAATCGTCGAGACCCTGCGCGGAATGGGCTTCCAGGTTCCAGTAGGCGGTGTTCAACGCCTGCCAAATGCCGTTAAAATTCGGATGGCCGCCGATGGTCGCGGGCCGCTGCGCGGTCGCCGGACCCTTCGCCTGCTTGGCAGGGCTTTGCTTGGCAGCTTGCTTTGCCGGCGGTGGCGCCTGACCCCAAGCTGCCGACATCAGCGCAGCCGTCAACATGGCGCCGATGAAATGATTTCGCATCTATCTACTCCCTAATTATACCTGTTGTTTTCAGCTTCATAGCATAACATGCACGACTGCCGGTCCGAGTGTGTTGCGATACCCTAGTTGCGGAGGATTCCCTGAGCGACCTTCACTTTGCGATGCGCCAGCTGCGGAAGTCGCCCGGATTTACCGCTGTCGCGGTGCTTTCGCTTGCGCTCGGCATTGGCGCGAACACCGCGATCTTCACCTTGATCGAATCGACGCTGCTGCGGCCGATTCCGGTGAGACATGCGGAACAACTCCGGCTGGTGACATGGCTCGGGCGGGGTGGCGGATGGGTCGCGCCCAACCTCGGATACGTCTCTCCAACCTATGGGTGGATTTATGAACAGCGCGAGACGCCGGACGGCGGACTGACGCATACTGACTTCTCGCCTCCTTTCTACCGGCAATTTCTCCACGACAATACGGTGTTCGACAGCCTGTTCGGATTCAAGGAGCTGGGGCGCGTGACCGCCGTGGTCGACGGAACGGCGGAGCCCCTCAATTGTTTCGTGGTTTCCGGTGACTTCTATCGAGGAATGGAAGTTTCTCCCGTGATTGGACGCGCTATCGGGCCGGCCGATGAGGTGAACTCGCAAGAAAGTTTGGTGGCCGTGATCAGCTACGATTACTGGAACCGGAAATTCGGGCGCAGCCCTTCGGCGATTGGCCAGAAGATTACGCTGAATCAGATTCCTGTGACGATTATCGGCGTGAATCCTGAGTATTTCACCGGGGTGGTGCCGGGAGGACACTTCGAGGTTTGGGTGCCCTTGAGCCTTTCAGGTCCGATTGGCGGACATTCCCTCTTGGACGAAGAAAAGGTATGGTCGATGCCGCTGATGGGCCGGCTGAAGCCTGGAGTGTCCGATGCGCGGGCGCAGAGCGAGTTCGATTTGATTTTTCAGCAAAAGCTGGATGCTGACTTCGGCAAGGCCCGGTTCAGTGAGATGTTGAAAGATCCGGCCAAGCGTCCTCGACTTAATATCGTCTCGGGTGCGCGCGGCGTGGACTATCTGACCCCTCACTACGATCGGATGCTGCTGGCGCTGCTGTCGCTGGCCGGCCTGGTGTTGCTGATCGCGTGCGCGAATGTCGCCAATTTGCTGCTGGCGAAGTCCGCGGCAAGGCAACGAGAGATCGGCTTACGTCTGGCGCTGGGAGCGAGGAAAGGGAGGATCGTGCGGCAGTTGCTGGTCGAAGGCATGCCGCTGGCCTGCGCGGCGGCTGTGGCGGGACTATTGATTGGATACGTGAGCCGCAACGCGATTCCGGCCTTGCTGGCGACCCCTTGGAGACCGAGTCCCTTTGAGACAGGATTCGACTGGAAGGTGCTGCTGGTTTCACTGGGGATCACGTTGGTGACGGGCTTCCTGTTCAGCCTCGCGCCTGCGCTGCAAGCGCGGCATGTGGATTTAAACGAGTCATTGAAGGAAGCGAGCAGAAGCACGGCGACCCTATCAAAGCTGCGGATTGGCCGGCTGCTGGTGGTCCTGCAGGTCGCACTCTCGGTGCTGATGCTGGCTGGGGCCGGGTTTTGCGTCAAAACATTTCGGAATTTACAAGCGATTCCTCTCGGCCTTCAACCGGACCGCGTAGTTCTGTTTACTCTGGATCCTCCGCGGTCCCGGTACAGCCCGGATCGAACGGGCCAGATGGTCACGGCGCTGCAGGAACAGCTCAGCGCGATACCCGGTGTATCGTCCGCGACGTTTACCGTGAGCGGCGGTGGGACTCTGCTCCAGTCCTCTGCGCAAAGCCGCAGGATCAACGTGAACGCCGCGGAATCGGCGTCCCTGGTAGACAGATCCGCGGTCGAAAGCGACGTCGGGAGTGCTTTCTTCGAAACATTGGGCATCCCCATTCTCTACGGACGAGCGATCGACGACCGCGACAACTCGAAGGGTCCTCGCGCCGTGGTGGTGAATCGGGAGTTCGGGCGGTACTTTTTTCAACGGGAGAATGCTACCGGCGCAACGTTCACGGATTCGAGCCGTGCGATATACCAGATCGTTGGTATTTGCGCGGACTGGCGAGCCGATCGATTGCGTGATGCGGCCAGGCCGGCGGTTTACGGCGCATGGATGCAGGGCCCCCGTATCGGACCTGCGACATTTGCTGTGAAGATTGCGGGCGATCAGGCGGCGGTCATCCAGGAGATGCGGCGAAGAGTTCGTTCGGCGGACTCGGATCTCGCCATGATGGACGTACGCACGGAGAGAGAGCAGATCGAAAACGGCTTCTCGCAGGAGCGCTTGATGGCGGCGCTTGCCGCGGTGTTCGGCGGCCTGGCTCTAATCCTTGCGTCGATTGGAATTTACGGCGTGATGGCGTACGCGGTGACGAGACGCACCAATGAGATCGGCATTCGCGTTGCCCTGGGCGCGCGGCCCGGAGGAGTCGCCGCGATGGTCCTGCGCGAGACCCTGACGCTGGCTACGGCGGGCATTGCGATCGGAATTCCCGCAGTTCTGGCGCTGAATCCGGTGCTGAATCACGTTCTCGCACCACCTTATGTGGAGAACTTCGCGTATGGGACGACGCCGAACGATCCGGCGACGATCGCCCTAGCGGTGCTCCTACTCGCGGCGGTAGGATTCCTCGCTGGGTATCTTCCTGCCAGGCGCGCGGCAAGAGTCGATCCTATGACGGCGCTTCGACACGATTGACCAGTCCGGAGACGGAAGTTTCGAATCGCGAGCGCGAAGTTTGCCTGGCCGTCGCGAGGGAGGTAATATTGATTTGCGGACCAAGAGGAGTCTTACAATGATTAAACGGATTCTGGCTCTCGGCGTAATCGGCATCGCGGCAGTCTCTGCCCAGAATGCGGGCCGAGGCGGACGCGGAGCCCCACCGCCGCCAGCCGAACCCGGAACCGCAAAGGAACGGCAGCTCTGGGCGTACGACGTGAAGCCAGTCCCTAACTACGTGCCGCCGAAGACGGCTTGGGGCGACCCCGATCTGCAGGGCATCTGGCCCATCAACCATCTGATCGCCGTGCCTCTTACGCGGCCGAAACAGTACGGCGACCGGCTGTACCGGACAGACCAGGAATTCGCCAGCTTAACGGCTCGCGCCCGCGGTACCGGACCGATTCCGGATCGAGACTACCCGGACAGGCTCATGCGCCAGCTGTCGCTGATCGTCGATCCGAAGGATGGCCAGTTCCCCGAGCTCACCGAATACGGCAAGAAGCTCCAGGCAGAGATGAAGAGCAGCTACAAGCCGGGCCAGACCGTGTTCGACAGCGTCGACGACTTCAGCGCGTGGGACCACTGCATCACTCGCGGCATGCCGGTTTCGATGGAGCCGCGCAATTACAACAACGGTATCCGCATCATGCAGTCGCCCGGCTACGTGACGATCGTACTGGAGATGGCCCACGAGGTCCGCATCGTCCCCATCGGCAAGCCGCCATTGGCTTCCGAGATCAAGGAATATCTGGGCGAATCGCGCGGGCATTGGGAAGGCAACACGCTGGTGGTCGAGACCACCAACTTCAACGGCCTGGTGGGTCACACCAGCGCCGGCGTCCCCGGATCCCCCGGCCCTCTGCAGCCCGAGACCCCGAACATGAAGATCACGGAGCGGTTCACGCGCGTGGCTCCGGATACCATCGAGTTCACGATGAAGGTGGAGGACCCGACGGTGCTGGCGACGGGCTCTTATACCGTCGCGTATCCAATGTTTCTCGACAACAAGTACGAGATGTTCGAATACGCCTGCCACGAGGGCAACACGGCGATTCGGAACTATATCGAGACGTCGCGTTTCGAACGCACGCATCCCAAAGACGCGAAGAAGTAATCCCGAACCGGAACCTTTTCATCGAAAGGAGCATCCCTTGAAAAAAGCGATGTTCATGACCATGCTTGCCCTGGGCGGGACTGCGTTCCTGTTGATGGCGCAAGACGCCTCGAAGTTCGATGGCACCTGGAAGGGTGAGGACGCCGGACAGATCCGCAAGCTGAACTATAAAAACGGCGTCGTGTATATGGAAGAGACGCAAAAAAGCGGCATGGTGATCCTGCGTCAGTACCCTACCCAGGGCCAGGAAGTCACCATGACCGAAGGCGTCTGGAAGGACGCCAAGGCCACGGGAAAGATGGAAGGCAACAAACTGGTGGTCGAAACGACGCAGGGCAACGGCACTCAGTGGCACGATGAATGGACCTTGGCCGAGGACGGCAAGAGCTATTCGGCACTGCGGCAGCGGGTCGGCGGCGGTCCCGGCGGCGGCAAAGGCAAGGGTGGCGGCGGCGCGCCGGAAACCTTCACCAAGATCGACTAATTTCGGGACTTCGGCGCGGGCGTTGCGCCCTCCCGGCACCGGTTGGCTGTCGCTCCAGGGCGGTACTTGTTATGGCAGTTCGAGCAGGACGTAGCCAGCACATCGGATGCCTCGAGCATCTTGTCCCGGTCTTTAGTTAACGCAGCTTTGTAAGCGAACATACTGGCGTCCCGGAGTCCATTCACCAGCTTGGCCCAGTCCGCGTTCGCCAGCGGGACATCGCGCCCGTTGCTGCACTTCCGGCCGGGCGTCATCAGGAGATCCGACGCGTCGGCCAGCGTGAGCGCGCTGTTTTCCACGGCCTGCCAGCCTCCGAAGACACCCGTCAGAGGATCGGTGGATGCGGAAGGCTCCGACGCCGGCTTCACCTCCGCGGGGTCGTATCGCTGGGTGAAGAAAACCACGTTCGAATGCGGAAAGAAGAGCGACCGCATGAGTTGATTAAGATCGGCGGCCGGTGGAGTTGCCGGAGGCGCGGACTGCGCCATCAGGAATCCGGCGCCAAGAACGGCCGCGATCGCCACAGTGACTGCTCCGGCTTTGAACCGGCTGATTCTCACTTGCACCGTTTCCTCCCTCGCTGAGCCCTTAATCATCGGTGTTCCGATCGCACTGGTCAGTTGGCCGGTGCGCCCGGAATCGGCGCCTTGCCGTCCACAGCCAGCACCAGCAAATGGGCCGGCCGCGGAGGGGCCGCGGGACCTTTCGCATCGCCGCCCGGAGCCGCACCGCGACCGCCGCCCGCGCCGCCCACGGCTTCCGGACCGCCGGTGACGCTGATGTACTGCTTGCCGTCGATCGTGAACGAAATCGGCGGTCCCAACTGCGAAGTGTGCAGATCCAGATCGAGGAGCTTTTCGCCGGTATCGGCGCGGAACGCCAGCAGCTTGTTGTTCACGCTGGAGAACACCAGATTGCCCGGCCGTTGAAAGGCTTCCGCCCGCGAATGGCCCGGCGCCCGCGCCCGCCGCGCGCCAGCGCTCTTTCCTCGCGATCGGATCCCACGCGTACAGAACGTTGCCCGTCGGCCCGTCGGGACCGATCTGCGCCAGAGGTTCAGGTTTCGGAGCGGCCGCCGCCGCTTGCTGAGCCGCTTGAACAGCCGCGGCTTCGGCATTATCCGGAGCACCCTTCGCTTGATTTGTACCTCGACCGAGTTGGCCGCCTCCCAAGGCAGTCCCCATATTGAACTGGCCGCGGCCGGTCGGGCCGATCTCGGTGGGCGCCGCCGTAAAGCTTGCGGCGGCCGTATAGCTGGAGCCCATGCCTGCCGTGCCGGGGATGTAAACCAGTCCCGTCTGCGGATTGTAGGACCACGGAGGCCAAACGTGGCCACCGGAAGGTCCCGGATTCACATTGACGGGCGTGGTCTTATAGCGCGCGGCCGGATTCACGATCGGATGCCCCTTCGCATCCATACCCTTCGCCCAGGATACTTTCGTGATGGGATCCGCCGAAATGACCTCTCCCGTCAAGCGGTCGATAACGTAGAAGAACGCATCCTTCGGCGCGTGCATGATGACCTTGCGCTGCTTACCGTTGATGGTCAGATCGGCCAGCATCAGATCGGCGATCGAGTCGTAGTCCCAGTCGTCGCCGGGAACTTCCTGGTAATACCAGACCATTTTCCCGGTAGAGCCGCGCACGGCGATGATGCTGCACGAATAGAGGTTGTCGCCGGGTCCGCGGTGAACATCGGTCCAGGGACCGGGCTGCCCCGTGCCGACGTAGACGATGTCATTGTCGGCATCGTAGGCCATGCCATTCCAGACGCCCGCGCCGCCGCCGATTTTCCACCACTCGTTACTCCAGGTTTTCGCGGCCGCTTCCAACTCGGGATGCTCAAACGGCTTGGACGGATCGCCCGGCACGGTGTAGAAGCGCCAGAGCATTTTCCCGGTGTTCACATCGTAGGCTGAAAAAAAGCCGCGAATTCCGTACTCACCGCCGCTGACTCCGATGATGATCCTGCCGCCCTTGATGACCCGCGGCGCCATGGTGATGGTGTAAGGCATCGTCTCCGGCGAAACCCGCGTCTCCCATAAGATCCGGCCCGTGGCCGCATCCAGAGCTCTCAGCCGCCCGTCCACGGCCGGCGCGATGATCTTGCCCTCATACATCGCAATGCCGCGATTCACCACCCCGCAGCAGATTCTCGATTGCCAGACTTGCTGGTTTACCTCGGGATCGGCGCGCCAGACTTCCTTGCCGGTTTTCAGATCGACCGCGTACACGATACTCCACGGCGTGATGCTGTACAGCACACCATTGAAGACCAGCGGCGTTCCTTCCTGGTGGGTTTGCGGATTGCCCGGCGCGAGCGGGATCTCCGATGACCAGGCCAGTCCGAGGCGGCCGACGTTCGAATCGTTGATTTGCTTCAGAGGGCTAAAGCGCTGCTCGGCCCAGTTGACGCCATAGGCGACCCATTCGTCGCCGGTCTTGCTGCCGGTTTTGAGCAACGCGTCGTCCACGCGGCGCGGCTGCTGCGCCGTCACGATCCACGCCGTCAGCGAAGCGATGGCTACGAACAGGATTCCTGATCTGAGCGAGCGAGGTCGAAACATCCTTCTTCCCTCCATGCCTAAAATAACTCTTTACTGGCGATGGCTGCGCCCTCGACCAGGGCTTCGAACTTGGCCCACATCACCGCCTCGGGGACGCGTTCGATTACGTCCACCTGGGCGAAGCCGCAATCCGTTCCGGCGATCACGTTCTCAGGCCCGACCAGCTTGGCGTAGCGCACGATACGGTCCGCGACCAGCCTGGGGTGTTCCACCGTGATGGTGTGATGGGTAATAACGCCGGGAATCAGGATCTTTCCCGCGGGTAATTTGTGTTCCTGCCACACGCGCCATTCATGCTCGTGCCTGGGATTCGCGGCTTCGATCGAATAGGCGCCCGCGCGCACTTGCAGAATCAGGTCCACAATATCGCCCAGCGCGGCATCCGCCAGGTGCGGAACATGCCAGCTTCCGAAACAAACGTGATAGCGTACCCGGTCCTCGGGAATGCCCCGGAGCGCATGATTGAGCGCATCCACGCGAAGCTGCGCCCATTCGCGGTAGCGCTGGGGACTCTGCTGGACCAGGTGATCGTACATATTCGCCAGCACAGCGTCATCCACCTGCAGCAGCAAGCCTGACTGGTGAATTTCCAGATACTCCTGGCGCAGCGCTTCCGCCAGCGCGAAAATGTACTCTTTCTCGGTGCCATAGTATTCGTTCACGCCGTCGTAGGCGGTACTGGCCGGCGCGACTGCGGTCAAAAAAGCTTCCTGGACGGCGACTCCCCTTAGGGCTGCCTGGAAATTGGCGATCGCCCGGCGAATAGGCTCCCGGTCGCGATACTCGATGGGTCCGACGCATGCTTCCGTTGGCCGGCCCGAGAGCACGCTCGGCATTTCCCGGGCGATGATGTCTCCGAAGCGTTGCAGATCGCGCCCGAGCCACACCGCCGGCCGAAGCTGATTAGGGCGAATCTCGAAACCGGTGATGCGATCCAGCACGTAGTTGGACCAACTGGACTTCCCGAACTCGCCATCGCTCACGATGTCCACGCCGATTGCGGCTTGTTTCCGGACGACCTCGGCTGTGGCGCGTTGCAGCTTTTCCACGTAATCATCCGTTGCCGAAACTTCTTCCGGACGATCCTGGCCGGACTGCGCGAGCGCTTTCAATTCGGCGGGACGCACCAGGCTGCCTACGTGCGTGGTTAGGATTCGTTTTTCGCTTCGTTTCATGGAGAGGGCGGCGGCGCGCCCCAAAGGATATCATGAACATTCGCGGCCGCTCGAAAGTTATCAATGTAGTTGATGACCGTCATCACAACGACGAACATGAACGAAGCGTTTCGAATGTTACACTAGCCCGTTTGGGTCCGTTGAATCGGATTCGGAGATTAATCGACTGTTTATGAGCCAAGAGAATTTAGAGACGATTTTACAGAAGACCAGCCCCGTCAAGCTGTTAAGGAACTCATCCATCGGCCCCTACGTGTATCCGGTGGTGGCGCCGGAATACACCAACTGGCGGGACGAGCAGCGCGCCTGGCAGAAAACCTGCGTCCTGTTCAACCAGTCGTATCACATGACCGACATGTACGTGGAAGGTCCCGATGCGCTGAAGCTGCTATCCGACCTGGGAATCAACACGTTCAAGAACTTCGGTCCCAATAAGGCGAAACAGTTCGTGGCCTGCAATCCCGAGGGATACGTTATCGGAGACGTCATTCTGTTCGGCCTGGAGCCGAACGTTTTCAACCTGGTTGGCCGGCCATCGATTCACAATTGGGTCCAGTTCAATTGCGAAACCGGCGGTTACAACGCCAAGGTCTCCCGGGATGAAAGAGCGGCCGCGCAGAAAGGCCCCGTGGTGCGCAAGACCTACCGCTATCAGGTGCAAGGTCCGAATGCGCTGAAGGTGATGGAGAAGGTGCTCGGCGGCTCGGTACCGGAGGTCAAATTCTTCCAGATGGCGGTCTTCACCATCGCAGGAAAACCGGTTCGCGCGCTGCGCCACGGCATGGTGGGTCAGCCTGGATTCGAGCTGTTCGGCCCGGCAGCCGACGGGGAGGCCGTGAAGGACGCAATCGTAGCAGCGGGCGAGGAGTTCGGGCTGCGGTTGTGCGGCGCGCGGGCGTATTCTTCGAACACTCTGGAATCGGGCTGGATCCCTTCGCCCCTGCCCGCCATTTATACCAGTCCGAAACTGAAAGCTTTTCGTGAATGGCTGCCCGCCAACAGTTACGAAGGGATCGGCTCCCTGGGTGGCAGCTTCTATTCTGAAAACATCGAAGATTATTACCTGACGCCGTACGATCTGGGTTACGGATCCATGGTGAAGTTCGACCATGACTTCGTGGGACGGGAAGCACTTGAGGAAATTTCGAAGAATCCGCGCCGCACCAAAGTCACGCTGGCGCTCGATTCGGCGGATGTGATGAAGGCCATGGGCACGATCTTCGACAAGGGTGAGCGAGCCAAGTTCTTCGAATTTCCGTCGGCGGTATATTCCACGTGGCCGTACGACCGGGTCTCGAAAAACGGCAAGACCATCGGCGTCTCCACCTGGATTGGCTACAGCTCCAATGAAGGCAAGATGCTGACGCTCGCGATGCTGGACAATGAGCACGCGCAGCCGGGCAACGATGTGACGTTCACCTGGGGCCAGCAGCCGGGCACCGGCTCGCGGGCCACGGTCGAAAGCCACGTCCCCGTGGATATCCGGGCTACGGTCGCTCCCGTGCCCTACGTCGAAGTCGCGCGCGAAGCCTATCGCACGACGTAAACGACGAGCGGCAATCTATTTTCTTCTGAAGACAGACTCGTCCTCAAGAAGCTTTTCATAGCGGTTGAGATCGGTGTTGTTTTCCGCGCACTCGTATTCCCGCAGCCGCGTGCCGGGACGAAGCATGATGGTGCTGTGCTGAACCCAGGGCTTGGTGAGCACGGCCGGGTCTTCCATCGTGACTTCATACGCGATGGTGTTTTCGTCCATGCGGGTGAATTTCTCGATCACATGCAGTTTGTCGCTGTGAAACGTGCCCGTGCCGGCGAGCCAGGTTTTGTCGTTGAAGCCGATCGCGTCGACGACCAAAGTGTCGCCGTCCCAGCGGCCGACCGAGTCGCCCATGAAGGACGCTTCCAGATCGTCGGGGTGTTGAGCGCCGATCGGGATCACCCGAAAAACATGAAACACCTCGAACATCATCACGATGGTCTTTGGCGTCTGCACGATCTGCATGGGGAACAGACCCATGGTCGTGGTGCGCGGCACTCCGGGGGACAGACAGCGAGCCATCGGATCGTCAATTCCCCGGCGGTTAAACGATTCGAGCACCTTCTCGGCGGCCCACGGCTGGTACGGAGCCTTTTCCTGAGGTCCGCGAACAGCAAACGGCGTGACCTGGCCCGTGGTGGCGTTCGTGCCGCCGCCCGCGTTAGCCTCTTCCCAGGTTCCGATCCGGTTGCTTCCTCCCTGCCAGACTCCCGTCAGATCCGGCTTGCCGTCGGCTGCGCGCGGGATTTTTGAGGTAGCGGTTTGACCCTCAACCATAAAAGGAAGCGCGGCCGCAGCGAAGAGTAGAACGATACGCGATTTCGGCATGTGGAATCCTTTCTACTTCGCTCTACTTCGCGGGGACTGCAACGGAGGGCGCATTTCCACCGTCGCCCGTTCCGGCGGGTGGCCCGAAAAACAGCTTCTTGCCGTCTTTGAATGTAACTTCGCGGGAATGGCCCCAATCGCCACCGTCGCGCGCGTGCCATCCGGTCACGGTGATCTCGTCGCCCTGCTTGATGGTGACGTCCTTTTTCCATCCGGTTCGATAAAGCACGTTCGGAGGAAAGCCCTCGAGTTTCCAGTTGGTAACCTTGCCGGACGCGTCCTTGACATCCAGATAAAAGAAACTGTGCGGATTGGTCCACTCCACTTTAGTCACGATACCGGTCAGAGTGATTGGTTTGTTCGCGTCGTACTCGGCGCCAAACGAGTGGTGCGCGGAGGCGGATACGGCAGCCGCCAGAAATAGAGCGACGGCGGCGAACGGCAGATTCCTGGATGTCGTCATAAGCGAAGCATAGAAGCTGTGGCCGCCGGGGTCAACGGGCTGTGCAACCTATTGAACATTGCTACCCAGGGTGTGCGAATCTGGACGGGTGGCTGGCTCGAGCTCTCTGGAACGCGCCCTGATCCTGCTCAAGGTGATCGAGCAAACGCCCGGCGGGCTCAGAAATACCGATATCCACCGCCAACTGAAGATCCCCAAGAGCAGTTGTACCTACATCCTGAGCCGGCTGGAGCGCGAGGGCTATCTGATCAAGGATGAGTTCACGAAGCGCTACAAGATCGGCCTGGCTCCTGTCGCCCTGGCGCATGGGGCGCTGCGCGAAGTCGGGATTCGAACGGTCGCCGAGCCCGCGCTATACAAGCTCACGCGGCAGACCGGGTTGTCGGCGGGTATTGGTGTTCTGGAAAGAGGCCGCGTGCTGCTGGTGGATCGTGTAGAAGGGCCGCGGTTCGTAGACACGGCCATCCAGGCTGCGGCGGGCCGGACTGTCCGAACCGGTCCAGCGGCTTCCTACCGGATCCGGGCGCAGCGCGATATCGGACGCGAGTTGCCGGCGCACTCGACAGCATTGGGTAAAGTGCTGCTCGCTTTTCTGCCCAGACAATATGTGATCGACCTCATCTTCAAGCCAGGGGCCGCTCGGAATATGGCCGCCTCCAGGAAACGCTTCCTGGCTGAATTGGATCTCGTCAGGACGCAGAAATATGCGACTGCCGACGGTGAAGTGTATTCCGATCTGCGCGCGCTCAGCGTTCCCATCTTCGACGCCGATGGCCAGGCGCGAGCGGCGGTATCCGTCAACGGTAACCCGAGTGAGCCCGTATGGGACGATGTGGCACAGCTTGTCAGAACCGTCCAGGATGCCGCGCGCGACATTTCCCGGCGAGCCCGATGGCGCGAATTGCCTGGGCGAGCATCGCGTCCTCAGCGATGATAAACTCACCCAGTGCTGGAGGGAATGGAACGTGATGAACCGGCGTCAATTTGTCCGCGCGGCCGCGAGCGCCGCGGCATTTGCCCGAATTCCGGATGCGCGAGCAGCGGTGCAATACGACCTGATCGTCAAAGGCGGCCGCGTGATCGACCCTTCGCGCAAGCTGGACGCGATCCGGGACGTGGCCATCGCGCAAGGCCGTATCGCTGCGATCGGCGCCAACATAAGCGGTAATGCCGCGGATATGATCGACGCGCGCGGCAAGCTGGTGGTGCCCGGGTTGATCGATATTCATACCCACGCGACGCGTGTTCCTGATGGTCCGGCGCTGTGCCTTGCCGACGGTGTCACGGGACTCATCGATGCCGGCTCGCAGGGCGCGGACCACATCGGCGAAGCGATTGCGGTGGCCAAGTCTGCGCCGCAGTCGTGCCGCGTTCTGATCAACATCGGGCGTGCCGGCATCTTGCCCGAAGGCGACACGATGGATATAAACCGCGCCGACGTGGGCGCCGCGCGTGAAGCTATTGGACGCAACCGCGAGATGATCGTCGGCATCAAGGCTCGGCTGTCACGAGACGTCGCCGGCGCGAACGATTTCGAGGTGCTCAGGCGCGCGCAGGAGGTGGCTTCGTCCTTTCAATTGCCCGTGATGATCCACATGGGTCAGACGGTGTCGCCGCTGCCCAAGCTTCTGGCGCTCCTCAAGCCGGGCGATATCGTCACCCACATGTTTGCGCCGCCGCCCAACGGCATCAGCGACGACGCAGGTCACATTCTGCCGGAGGTGCTGGCGGCCCGCCGCCGCGGTGTCCGCTTCGACGTCGGCAATGGACGAACCGGCCATTTGCGGTGGGATATCGTCGAACGCGTGCTGCACGCGGGCTTCCTCCCGGATACTTTTTCAACCGATTGGACCACCGAGGGCCGCACGTCGCAGGTGATCGACTTCCCGAACGTGATGTCGAAGTTCCTGATGCTGGGCATGCCCATCGAACAGGTGGTGGCGTGCGCCACCGTCAACGCATCCCGCGCATTCCCGATCTTCAGCGGCCGCGGCACGCTGAAAGTGGGCGCTCCGGCCGACGTCGCGGTACTGGAACTAAGGGACGGGAGCTTCGAGTTCGCCGATAATTACGAGAACAAACGGATGGGCCGCCAGAGACTTTTCCCGAGTGCCACAGTGCTCGGCGGAAAGCGTGTGGCAACCCGGGTTTAGGAGCCAGACCGATGACACCAGCCAGGAAAGCTTCCCTTATGATCGCGGCCGCAGTTGCGGTTTCCTTGAGCGCCTGGGCGCAGGGAATCGATTACGCCAAGATCGAAATTCTGACCGAAAAGATCGCGCCCAACCTTTACATGCTCTCGGGTTCGGCTGGAGCCGATCCCGGCCACGAGGACGCCGCCGGAGGCAGGATCGGCATATTGGCCGGCCCGGATGGGATCTTCATGGTGGATGCGCAGTACGCGCAGATTACGGATAAGGTGGCGGCGGCGATCCGCAAAATCAGCTCCGAGCCGATCCGGTTTCTGGTCAACACGCACGTCCATCCCGACCACACGGCGGGCAATGCGAATTTCGTCAAGATGGGCGCGCTGCTGTTCGCGCGCGAAGAACTGCGGGAGGAAATGTTGCATCCCCCGGCGCGGCCCGGAGCGGCCAACACGGCTCCCGCGGGAGATCCGGCGCGTCTTCCGGTGGTGACGTACGGTATGGGCGATCCGGTGAAGCTTCGTTTGAACGGCGAAATCGTGGACCTGATTCCGGTCCGGGCGGCCCATACCGGCGGTGACACGATGATCCGGTTCGAAAATGCGGACGTCATCATGATCGGCGACTTCTATCGGAACTATGGGTATCCCTTCATCGATACCAACAACGGCGGAACTCTGAAGGGCGCACTGGAAGCGCTCGATCAAACGATGAAGCTGGCCGGTCCGAATACCCGGCTCATTCCCGGTCACGGAACGGTCATCCACCGGACCGACATCGTTCCCTACCGCGACATGATCCTCGACGTACAAGCAAAGGTGCAGAAGATGATAGGCGAGGGCAAGAGCGAGCGCGAAGTCCTGGCCGCGAAAGTAACGGCTCCCTATGACGCGAAGGTTCCCGGCGGATTATCGCCTGCCGGAGCGGGAACCAGCGCCGACCGCTTCGTCAGCATGGTGTATTCGCAACTGAAAGGCGGCCGGTGAGAACTGCCGTTCGTCGAAAGATTAGTATAAGCTCAGGACGAGTATGAACTCCCTAAAAATAGCTGGTGCAGTGACTATTGGCTCTCGCGGGTTGGTCCGTTGCGGGCCTGTTCGGTCAGCAAGCGCAGCCTGACACGAGCGCCGTTCCTCCGCCCATTAACTGGACGGCGGCGCAGGATCATCAGAACATGATGGAGCAGCTCGGAATCAAGGCGCTCCGTCCCGGACCCAGCGGTAACGAAAGCGCGCCCAATCATGCGAACTATGACGCCTCCACCGCGAACCCGTTTCCTGTCCTGCCGGATGTCCTGACCTTGAAGAACGGCAAGAAAGTCACGACTCCAGCGATGTGGTGGAATCAGCGACGTCCGGAGATCGTCGAAGATTTCGAGCGGGAGGTGCTCGGCCGCGTTCCTAAGAACGTTCCGCAAGTGACCTGGACCGTCACCAATACAGTCACTGCGATGGTCGGCGCGCGGCCAGTTGTCGGCAAGCAGCTGGTCGGCCACCTGGACAATTCGTCGTACCCGGCGATCAGCGTCGACATCCAAATGATCTTGGTCACGCCCGCAGATGCAAAAGGCCCGGTGCCGGTGATGATGATGTTCGGCGGCGGCGGGCTCCCGGGCGTCCCTAACCCAAATGGGCGCGGCCCTGCTCCGCAGGCCGGCGGCGATCCACCCGCGACACAGCAACTGATTGCCGATGGCTGGGGCTATGCGTCCATCAACCCCACGAGCATCCAGGCGGACAACGGCGCAGGACTGACCAAAGGCATCATCGGCCTGGTCAACAAAGGCCAGCCTCGCAAGCCTGACGACTGGGGTTCTTTGCGCGCGTGGGCCTGGGGCGCAGCCCGCGGACTGGATTATCTCGAGACCGATAAAGCCGTGGACGCAAAACGCGTGGGAATCGAAGGCGTTTCGCGTTATGGAAAAGCTGCCCTGGTGACCATGGCGTTCGATACCCGTTTCGCAGTCGTTCTGGTCGGCTCTTCGGGTGAAGGCGGAGCCAAGCTGCATCGCCGCAACTGGGGGGAAGCCGTGGAGAATCTCACCGGGTCCGGCGAATACCACTGGATGGCGGGCAACTTCATGAAGTACGGCGCGAGCGAAGCAACGTTTGGGAGCAAGAACGCCGGCGATTTGCCGGTGGATGCTCACGAGCTGATCGCGCTGTGCGCGCCGCGGCTGACGTTCATCAGTTATGGCGTGCCCGAGAAGGGCGACGCGAAGTGGCTCGACCACCAGGGCAGCTATATGGCTGCGGTCGCGGCGGGGCCGGTCTTCCGGTTGTTGGGCGCGAAGGATCTCGGCACGTCGGATGATTACAACCAAGAGAAGATGCCCGCGGTGAACGTCAGCATGCTCGACGGCCAGCTTGCCTGGCGGCAGCATGACGGCGGTCATACCGATGGGCCGAATTGGAAGTACTTCATCCCCTGGGCGGACAAGAACCTCAAAATTAAATGAGGACAGCCGCGCCCCTGATCGCAGGACTATGGGCGATCGCAGCATTCGCGCAGGCCCCGGCGGATCAACCTGCCTCGCGTACGGATCAGAACTCGCTGAAGGCGCATGCCCAGCTGCTCGAAAAAGCCAGGCAGGGACGCATCGACATCTACTTTGAAGGCGATTCGATTACGCGGCGTTGGGGAGCCACCGACTATCCGGCCTTGCTGGCGAATTGGAACCAGAACTTCTTTGGATGGAACGCGGCGGATTTCGGATGGGGCGCCGATACGATTCAGAACATCCTGTGGCGGCTCGCCAACGGGGAACTGGACGGCGTAAATCCCAAGATCATCGTGCTGCTGGCCGGGACCAATAATGTTGGCCGAACTGTTCCTCCTGAAGGTGACGACGCCAAAGTAGCCGATATCACCAGGGGCCTCAAGGCCGTCCTGGACATTCTGCAAGCCAAGGCTCCCGGCGCTACCATCATCGCGACCGCGATCTTTCCCCGTAACGACAACATCGCGGTGATGCCCACCATAGACAAGATCAATCGCAATTTGGCGAAGCTGGCCGACGGCCGGAAGATCCGCTATCTCAACATCAATGCAATGCTGGCGGATCGGGACGGCAGGCTTATCGACGGGATGATGAACGCCGACCGGCTGCATCCTGCGATTCCCGGCTACCAGGTCTGGGCGGATGCGCTGAAGCCTCTTTTCACGGAAATCCTTGGTCCGCCGGGGAAGCAGGATTTTGCCCCTCCAGCTACCGGCGATCCAAGCGCCACACGCTAAGACCGATCAATAGAATCAGACTGATAAGCCCCATCAAACATTCTGATTCTGGCCACAATGCATGCATTCGCAAGTGTGGCCGCCGGGACAGCCTATCAGTTTGTGGTGCGTCGCATCCCGAACCCACTACAAATGCATGCATTTCTGTGATATGCTTTCTTGGAATTAGGGGGGCCCGGTTGCTCCGGGCGTTCGGACGTGACCAATATCGACTTGAAGCTACTGGCCGTAGTTACCGAGCTACATAAGACCCGAAGCGTATCCCAAACGGCCGAGAATCTCGATCTGAGCCAGTCGGCCATCAGTATGAGCCTGGCGAAGCTCCGCAGGCATTTCAACGATCCTTTGTTTGTGCGGACCTCGTCGGGCATGAACCCGACGCCGCACGCGGTCGAACTCATCGGTTTGCTGAAGAGTGCGGAAAACATTCTGCAAACGGCCCTCGATCTCCACGTGGTGTTCGATCCGCTGACCTCGGACCGGCGATTCAACTTGTATTCGACCGATATCGCGCAGGTCACGTTGATGCCGCGCCTCATGCAGCGTTTAAATAAGATCGCGCCTAACGTGGGAATAGATTTGCGGAGGCTCTCCGACGATATCCCGGAGTTCCTCGAATCGGGGCAAGCCGATTTAGCCGTCGGATTCATCCTGCCGATGGGCGCTGGATTCTGTCAGCAGAGGCTGTTCAAGGAAAGGTTTGTCTGCGCTCTTCGCCGCGATCATCCCAGGATCGGAGACGCGTTGAGCATAGACCAGTTCCAGGACGAAACCCATCTGGCAATCACAACCTGCGGAACGGCTCACGGTATCGTCGAAAAGACGCTGGAAGCGAAGAATATACGGCGCAGAGTGGGGCTGGTGGTTCCCAGCTTTCTGGGCATCGCCTCGATTATCACAACCTTGGATTACCTGGCCGTTTTGCCTGAGCAGCTCGCCCGGCACCTTTCCGGTTCCGGCAACATTAAAGTGCTTCCCTTGCCGTTCAGCATGCCCGCGTACTACATCGTGCAGCATTGGCATGAGCGGTACACGCAGGACCCCGCCAGCAGGTGGCTCCGGTCGGTGATCGCCAACTTGTTCTTGTGCTCGTAGAAATATCGCATAATCTGAAGTAGATCATTTTCGCTGAGGAGAGACTATGAATTATCCGCTAACCGGGTATCACCACATCACCGCCTGTGCCGGTGGCGCCCAGGAAGACGTCGAATTTTTCACCCAGGTAGTCGGTCTGCGCATGGCCAAGCAGACTGTTCTGATGGACGGATCCATTCCCATCTACCACTTGTACTACTCGAACGCCAACCTGGAGCCTGGCTCGGTCATGACCACGTTCCCCTACGGCCGCAAGCAGGGGCGCAAGGGGTCGGGGCAGGTCTCCGCTACGGCATTTACCGTTCCGAAGGGAACGCTGCCGTTCTGGAAAGAGCACTTCAAGAAACGCAACGTGGATCAGGATCCCGTGGCCGAGCGATTCGGGCAGTCGTTCATCCGATTCCGCCATCCATCGGGCCTGGCCTTCGAAGTCATCGAGGATAGCGCCGACCAGCGCGAAGGCTGGACCACTCCGGAAATCTCCCAGAAAGAAGCGGCTCATGGATTCCATGGCGCCGTGCTCTCGGTGCGAGAAGTCGAGGAGACCGAGCGGTTCTTCACCGAAGCCCTGGGGTTCCGCAAAACCGGCGCGGACAAGCAGTATCATCGCTTCGAAACGGGGTCGGGCGGCGCGAACAAGACGGTGACCCTGCTGCACGAGCCGGATCGCCCGGCCGGAAGCTGGACCTTCGGCGCGGGCACGGTCCATCACATCGCGCTGTGGGGAGCCGACCAGAACGCGCTGGCCGAGCAGAAGGCGATCTACGAGGAACTCGGCTATACCGACGCCTCCGAGATCAAGGACCGGTTCTACTTCTACTCGATGTATTGCCGGTGTCCCGGCGGAATCCTGGTCGAGAGCTGCTGCAACGCTCCGGAATCTTTCCAGAAAGACGAAACCAAGGAAGAACTGGGCAGCAAACTCCACCTGCCTCCGTGGTTTGAAAATCGCCGTGCCGAAATTCTGGCCTCGCTTGAGCCTATCCGGGTTCCGGAAACGGCCATGGCCGCCGGGAAAAAGGTCGAAGTGACGCGCTAAAACCTCCTTGGTCGAAACTTTCGCCGGATTTCCTCGAAAAGAGGGGTCCGGCGTTTGTTTTTCGCGAGACTTTTTTTGTTTTCGGGAGTGGCTTTCAGGAGATCCAGCGCGCCGGGCCATGCGCTTACAACCCGACGCGCTGGAAACTCCAACTCTGAGGGGGTCAGAGTATTAGGGTCTAGAGCAGTATAAGTCCTGAATTCCCGACAGTCGATGGAGCGGATTTGATATTCGGATTCACATATTCTGATAACCATAGGGAGCTACAATAAAGCTCTGTGCCGCGACGAACCGTGATTGCCATTACGCCCCCGGCTGCGAACTCCCCCGACCCCAAGGCGAAAGCGCGCGGCTCGCAAACGGGACGGGCCAGCCTGGTTCTGCGGGAGATGCTGCTCGAAGGGCGCTTCCAGCCGGGCGAGCGAATCCGGGAAGTTCCGCTCGCGGCCGAGCTGGGCGTTTCCCGAATCCCCCTTCGCCTGGTCCTCGAGCGGCTGGCGCACGAGGGCCTGCTGGATGTCCGGCCCACGCGCGGATTCGTTGCGCAGCGGTTTTCGACCGCGGATATCTATGACGCCATTGAATTGCGCGGCGTCCTGGAAGGAATGGCGGCGCGCTTGACGGCCGAAAAAATACGCAGCTCCGCCGATACTGCCAAATTACTGGGATTTCATCACGAACTGGTCCGCGTGGTTCGGCGGCGCAAATTGACGCTGGAGTATTTAGAGCAATTCATGGAATTGAACGGAAAGCTGCACGCGGAAATCTTGCGTCTTTCCGACTCCCGTATGCTGCAGCGCGCGATGGAGCACGTCTGTTCCCTGCCCTTCGCCTCGCCGAGCGCGTTCGTCAGGCGCCAGTACCTGGCGCCGGAATCCTGGGATCTGTTCCACATCGCGATCGATCAACACCAGGGTATTGTGGATGCGATCGTAAATCGCGAGGCCGCCCGGGCCGAAACGCTCGCCCGGGAGCACGCCCGCGTCGCGCGCCGGAATCTGGATACCGCGCTCAGGAACGGCGAGATCGGCAAATTCGTGCCGGGGATGAAGCTGATCAAGCTCTGAAGACATCCCTGGCCGCATCGCCGAGCCATCAATGGATCTGATGGGGACTATCATTCCGGCTCCATCGACGGACCGAAAGCGCAAGGCTATCCTAAACAAGGCTATCCTCAACAGGGACCGCTCAGAGACTCATATAGAATAGGGGTAGCAGGATTCTCATGGCCTTCAGAACAAACCCTCAGATGTGGCAGGCGATCGTGGTGACCTTGGCGGTATCCGGGCTGGGACTGGCGCAAACCGCCGCCCCTTCCGCTCCGGCCGCCCAGCCTCCGAAGCCTGCGGCTGCAAAGCCCGCCTGGCCGCCCCCGGGGCCCACTCCACGAACGGCGGATGGAAAGCCGGACCTATCCGGGAACTGGTCGCCCAACGCGATTCGCGAAAATGTCGATCTGGCCGGAGTGCTGGCGGCCGCTGGAAACCCGATTCCGTTTCTGCCCGAAGCCGCGAAGATTCACCAGGAGCGCAAGGATAATTTGAGCAAGGGCGATCCGGAGTCCTATTGCCTGCCGCCGGGCGTGCCTCGCATGAGCACGACGCCCTATCCCTGGACGATCGTTCAGACGCCGCAGCTCATCGTGATTGTCTACGAAGGCGGGGCGCACATCTGGCGGAAGATCTTCATGGATGGCCGCCCGCACGATCCGAAAGTCGAGTACACCTGGCTGGGAGACTCCATCGGGCATTGGGAAGGCGATACCCTGGTGGTCGAGACGGTCGGGCAGAACGATATCACCTGGCTGGACGAAGGCGGAACGCCGCACTCGCCCGACATGAAGGTCACCGAGCGCATTACCCGCCCGGATTACGGACACCTGCAAATCGAACACACCATCGACGATCCCAAGACGTTTTCGAAACCCTGGTCGTTCACCACGCATCCCAGTTTATTGCGCGGCGAGCTGATCGAATATATCTGCCAGGAAAACAACAAAGACGTTCAACACATGGTCGGAAAGTAATCCGGCACCTCTTACATCAATTTGATTGATCCCGTCTATCAAGGCGGGATCATTGACTCTGCGCGCCATCGGAGCCACAATCACCCGAGATTAGTGCCTTGGGGGGCATTGTGTCCGTCGAATTCCACCCTACCTCGAACAGTTTCATTCGAACAGTTTGATAAAGGAGAATACGCGTGAAGAGTCTTGTGTCTGCATGCAGCGGGGCGTTGTTGCTGTTGCTCAGTTTTCCTGGTCACACCTTTGCCCAGGTAAATGCTACTCTCGGCGGCACCGTGTCGGATGCCAACGGAGGGGTGATTCCCAAGGTCGAGGTTACGGCCAAGAACGTCAACACGGGGATCGTTACGGTACGGACGACGAACGAAACGGGAAACTTCGAGTTTCCCAGTCTCCAGCCCGGCCAGTATACGCTGACTGCGGCGCTCTCGGGATTTCAGACCGCGACGTACAACAACGTCCAACTCGGTCAGGGCCAGCCCGTTCGGCTGAACTTCACCCTGCAGGTAGGGGCCGCGGCGCAATCGGTCGAAGTCGTCGCGCAGGCGGATACGCTGCTGGCAACGACTTCTGCATCGGTCGGTGGCGTGTTGGCGGAGAAAGAAGTGCTCAGTCTCCCTGTGGCCACGCGCAACGTGTTGGATCTGGTCACGCTGACGCCGGGTGTAATCCTGGTGCCCGGTCCTTTTGGCCCGGTGACAAGCTTTGCCGGGACCCAGACCAGCGACGTGAACACGACTCGCGACGGCATGGTCACCAATGACGGCCGTTATAACAATGGGACCTATTCCGCGACGTTCACCAGTCCGGACATGGTGGAAGAAGTTCGCGTCAGCACGAATTCCATCGATCCCGCGCTGGGCCGCGGCTCCGCGCAAGTGCAGATGCGAACCAGGGCCGGCAGCAACGAATTCCACGGCGCGTTGTTCTACACCAACAACAATTCGATGTTCAACACGCTGGGCTATTTTCAGAATCTGACCGGCTCGCAGAAAGACTACCTGAACCGGAACCAGTTCGGCGGCCGGCTCGGCGGACCGATCAAGAAGAACAAGGCGTTTTTCTTCGTCCTGCTGGATGACCAGCGCTATGTGGAGAAAGTGACGACGGTCTCAACCGTGCTGACCGCCCCGGCGCGGCAGGGAATCTTCCGGTATCTCACCTCCGGATCTCCCGGTGGCGGCACCCGGCGGAATGGCAACGCCTTCTCGACGACTCCGTCAGTCGATCTGAACGGCAATATCCTGACCTCGTCGAATGGGACTCCGTTATTCCTGAACTCCTTCAACGTGTTCAGCGACGTCAAGGACCCGAATCGTACCAGGATCGATCCCACATGGTTTGGACCGCAATACCTGGGCAAATACATGCCGCTTCCGAATGACTACACCGTCGGCGACGGCCTCAACACGGCGGGTTTCCGGTGGCAGCGCAGAGACGCCGGCATCGATGGCGCAACGGGCCAGAGTCCCAACCCCAACCGGAACCACATCACAACGCGTTTCGATTACCAGCTGAACGACAGCAACAAACTCAATTTCGTAATGACGCGGGAGCACGATTACGGCGTAACCGGCCAGACAGGTCTACCCGACTACCCGGCTGGCTATTTTGGCGACGTCCAGAGGTATCCCGATTTTTATACAGCGTCGTGGTCGAGAGTCATTTCCTCCTCCATGCTGAATGAATTTCGGTTTGGGCTCAAGCGCGATACCTGGCAGGGGACCTCGCCTCTGGACTTAGGATGCTGCTGGAATGGATCCCAGGAAACGGACCTCGCTACCACAGCGGTGGCGGCGCGCGCGAGCTTCCCGCAAGTGGGCGGGCAGTTCCTCTACACGCAGGCTGGCGCTACCGCGGGTAGCGGCCTCGCCGGTCTGGGTCTGTACGCTGGAATGAACGTTTCATCGCCGCGGCAGACCATCAGCCCGTTTACACAAATTGCTGACACCTTCAGCTTCAGTAAAGGATCCCACTCCTTCACCGCCGGTTTCGAGGCAGACTATACCAGTTCAAGATCACAGAACAGCGGCGGTGCGCAAACGACTCGTCCCTTCGTGACCCTGGGTGTCGGCTCCGTACCGGTGCCGAATGTCAACAGCACCAATTTCCCCGGACTGAACTCCTCCGATATCACGACGGCTCAGGACCTGCTGGCCAATCTGGCCGGTTCGGTCGCCAGCATTCAGGAGCAGTTCTATGTAAACAGTCCCACCCAGACCGACTGGACTGCCTACACCAAGTCGATTCTGTTCGGCCGCAATAACCACTCCAACTCCTGGGCGGGTTTCTTCAAAGACAACTGGAAGGTCTCGCGTAACTTTACAGTCAATCTGGGACTGCGCTACGATTTCTTCGGCGTTCCCTACGAGAGCAACGGTTTGGGCGGCCGCTTCACGGGTGGCCAGGCCGGACTCTTTGGAATCTCGGGAACGGGTTTCGCGAATACCGGAACGCCCTACACCAACAATGGCAAGCTGACGACCACGGAATTCGTGGGGAAAGATTCGGCCAATCCCGGCACGACGATCTACAACAACGATTGGAATAACTTCGCTCCGTCGGTGGGCATCAGCTGGAACCTCCCGTGGTTTAAGACGGGATACGATCCTGCGTGCCGGATATGGCATCAACTACGCCGGAAATATCGATTTCCTCACCCTGAACACCAATATCGGCAACCTCCCGGGCCAGACCCTGAACGTGACTTATGTGCCTTCCTCCTACCTGGACTTAACGAACGTGAATTCCAGTTTGATTCCCGTTTCAACCGGCGGCGCCGTGCCGTTCTCTCCGGTTCCTTTGACGAACCGTAGCGCAACGATCACGGGTTACTCCGACGGTATCCGGACGCCCTACATTCAAAGTTTCAACGTGTCTGTACAGCGTGAGATCGTGCGCAACCTGACGGTGGACGTGAGTTACATCGGCAATAAAGGTTCCAAGCTGCTGACCAATCAGCAGATCAACGACACCAACATCGTTTCCAACGGTTTCCTGGATGCGTTCAATGTCACGCGGAATGGCGGCAACGCCCCGCTGTTCGACACAATGTTGAAGGGCCTGAACATTCCCGGCGTCGGCATCGTGAACGGGACCACGCTCACCGGTTCTCAGGCGCTCCGGAAATTGGCTACCTCGAACCAGTTCATCGCCAATGGGTCGGTAGGAGCTTTGGCGAACTTTCTGAACACCACCCCGACGGCTACAGGAGTGAACGGCGGAATCCTGACAAACGGAAACCTGCCGCAGCAGTTCTTCGTGAGGAATCCCCAGTTCGGCAGCGTGGCGCTGGTGGGGAACAACGGCAATTCGACCTACAATTCGGTTCAAGGCCACGTGAGCCAGCGTTTCTCAAAGGGCGTCAGCGGTCAGTTTAGCTACACCTTCTCCAAAGCGTTGGGCGACAATCTCATTCGGGACCAAAACAATCTGTCGTTAAGCAAGGGCTTGCTGAACATCGATCGCACCCATCTGCTCCAAGGCAACATCACCTGGGACCTGCCCTTCGGCAGCATGGGGAAATTTCTCGGAAATAGCGCGATCGGCCGGCAGGTGGTGGGAGGATGGGAGCTCTCATCCGGCTTCTCCTGGGTTTCCGGCACGCCTCTCACTCTGACGTCTACCGACAACACTCTGAACTTCCGCGGAACGAATACGGCGGACCTGGTCGGGGCGTTTCCGGACAACGCGGGACAGGTCGTAAAAGGAAACGGCTTCGTCCAGTATTTCCCGGGGCTTACTACGAAGGTCGCCCCCGTACCTAGCTTTGGAGGCGATCCCACGCTCCCTGGCCGCTTTACCAATCAAGTGGTTGTGGATGGCTCGGGGAACATCATCTTCGCGAATCCACAGGCGGGAACCACCGGCAACACGGCTGTAAATCTGCCCTTCATGAAAGGCCCCGGGCAGCTTGGCCTGAATGGCGCGCTCAATAAGCAGTTTCGGATCAGCGAAGGCAAGAGCTTCTCCGTCCGAGCCGATGTGATCAACTTGCTCAACAAACCGCAGTGGGGCAATCCGAACACCAGCATCAACACCACGACGTTCGGCCGGATCACGACGGCGACCGGAACTCGAACCATTACTTTCAACGCCCGGTTCGATTTCTAACACAGCGGGAAGAGGGCGACTTACAGCTCGGACAGCTCCTTGAATTGCCCGGTGCTGTCGCCTAGCGATTCGACCGGCACGCCGAGCTTATTCAGCAGCGTCAACTGAAGGTTCGTCAGCGGCGTGTGTTCCGGATAAATGAGGTGGCGGCCGCCCTTCAGCGTCCCAGCGCCGCCGCCCACGACGAACGTCGGCAGCGGACCGTGCGTATGCCGGTCGCTGTTGCTGATGCCGGAGCCAAACAGAAGGATGACGTGATCCAGCAGCGAGCCGTCGCCATCCGGAGTCTTGCGCAGCTTCTCTAGATATTCGGCAAACAGCGCGATATGATGCCGCTGAATGCGGGTGCATTTTTCCATCTTCACCGGGTCGTTCTGGTGGTGCGTGAGGGGATGATGCGGCTCGGGCACCCCGATCTGCGGATAGGGCCTGCCGGTCTGCTCGCGGCCGTACATGAAGGTGATCACCCGGGTCAGGTCGGACTGGTAAGCCAGCAGTTGCAGATCGTACAGCAATCGGACCTGCTCATCGAACCCATCGGGAATGCCGGCAGGCTGATGCACGTCCGGTAGTTCCTTGGAGCTCTGCTCCTCCGCCTTCTGAATGCGCCTTTCCACGTCTCGCAACGCCGCGAGATAATCGTCCACCTTGCGATTGTCGGCCGTCCCGAGCTTGCGCTGGAGCTGACTCACGCGATCGTTTACGGAATCGATCAGGCTCCGGTCCTGCTTCAGGCGCGCGGCACGGACGCGGGCGTCGGTGCTGTCGCTCGATCCGAACATCCGCTCGAAAAGGACGCGCGGGTTGTTTTCCGCCATCAGCGGCAGCGTCGGCGTCAGCCAGGAAACCGTGCTGCTATAGGCGCAACTGTAGCCCAGATCGCAGGACCCCAGCAGGCTGTTCTCGTCGGCCGTCATCTGCAGCGAGGAGAGCTGGGTTTCGCTCTCGAACGCCTTGGCGGCGATCTGGTCCATGGAGACGGCATTCTCGAGGAGGCTGTCCGACTTCTTCACGTGCACGCCCGTCAGATAGCTGCCGCAAGCGCGGGAGTGGTCCCCGCCGCCGTCGCCCAGAGGCTCTGCCTGATCGCTGAACAGGCCCGTGACGACGATCAATTTGTCCTTGAAGGGCTCGAGTCCTTTCAGCGTGGGGGAGAGTTCGTAATTGGAACCGGCGCCCGTCGGCAGCCACTTGTCGTAGATCACGCCGTTGGGATGGTAGACCACGCCGAAGCGCTTCACAGGAGCGGTGGTCGCTGCCGGCGCGAAAGCCGGAATCATGGCGTCGAGCAATGGCAATGCAAGAGCGGTGCCCGCCCCCCGAAGCATGGTGCGGCGCGAAAGGGCCTTCTTCGTCAGGAACATGTCCCGTTCTCCTTACTGAGATCCTGTTGGCGCGGCGGTCCTCATTTGAAACGGCGCACTCTTGACGACCGCCAGAATCAGTGACGACCAGCGGTAGCCATCCGCCGCCGCCGAACGATCAATCGCACGGACCGCGGGAGCATCGTAATATTCAAGCCCGCGCCCCAAGGCGTACGTCAGCAGCTTTTCCGTGACGGCCGTGGCGAATTGCGTTTTTCTGGCCACCAGAGCCTGCCGCAACTCGCGCGGCCCGTTGACTTTCGTGCCGTCCAGCAGCACGCCCGAGGCATCGATGGCGCGGCCCGCATCGGTGGTGCGCCACTGCCCGATGGCGTCGAAATTTTCGAGGCTGAGCCCCAGCGGATCCATGCTCTTGTGGCAGCTCGCGCACGTGGGATTGGCGCGATGCATCTCCAGCATTTCCCGGACGGTGAGCGGCTTGCCATCCTTGTTGCTCGATTCGAGCGCGGGGATATTGGGCGGAGGCGCCGGCATCGGAGCGGCCAGAATATTCTCGAGCAGCCACTTTCCGCGAATCGTCGGCGAGGTACGCGTCGTGTACGACGTAACTGCCAGCACGCTGGCCTTGCCCAGCAACCCGAAGCGATTCTCATCGGTGAGCTTCACGCGCCGGAAGTGGCTCCCATAGATCCCGGAAATTCCGTAGTGGCGCGCCAGCTGTTCGTTGAGAAAAGTCTCATCCGAGGTCAACAGGTCGAGGATGCTGTGGTCCTCTTTCAATTGCGCGTCGAGGAACAGCTCCGTCTCGGTCACGAACGCAGTGCGGAGGTTGTCGTCGAACCAGGGGAACTTGGTGCTGTCCGGATTGAGCAGCCATACGTTGCGAGTCTGCAGCCAATCGTCGAAGAAATTCTGGATCAGCGAGGCGCGCGTGCGGGGATCGGCAAGCATGCGCGGGACTTGCTGCTCGAGCACGGCCGGTTCATGCAATTCGCCGCGGATAGCCGAGTCCAGCAGAGTGTCGTCCGGAATACTGCTCCACAAGAAGAACGACAATCGCGAAGCCAGCTCGACATCGGAGACGCGATAAGCGCCACCTGGAGCAACTCCTGCGGGATCGGCCTCGATGCGGAACAGGAAATCCGGGCTTACCAGCACGCGCTCGAGCGCGGAGCGAATTCCGTCGTCGAAGGTCCCGGCCGCGCGAGCACGTTTGAAGAAGCCGAGCAGCGTCTGCACGTCGTCATCCGTAGCGCCACGCCGATAAGCCCGGCGAGCGAGGTTCGTCGCGATCTTCTTCGCGCATGGATCCTCCTCTGCGGCGTTCGCTGGCCTGCATACGAACAGAAGTTTGCGGCTTGGCGAGTCGAGCGGCACTTTTCCGTTATAGGGACCGCCGATCAGCAGTGATGCGATGGCGATGGGCGAGGTTGCGTTATCGGAACTGCGGCTGTACGGCGAAAGGCGATCCGGGCCGCCGCCCTCCGGCTCCGCGTCGTCGGATTTAAGCATGGTCGCCATGACCTGGCGCAGGCCAGCTTTCACCGGTACGCGCACATGCAGGGCTTCGTCACCGTCGTACTCAAATGTCGGGGTTGGCGCTTTTCCTCCGCCCAGAGTGAATTGAGCCACGCGCACTCCATCCACGCGAATTTCGAAATGATTCTGCACGTTCAGGCCGCGGATGGGACTGCTCCAGGCCCGCTGCAGACGAAGCTTGAACTCGTACTCGCCGTCTACCGGGAAATAGTGCCGCGCGGCGACGCCGCCTTTGGTCCCCAGCGGAAAATCTTCGCCCAAACGTTCCGTCTGGCTGAAGATACGTCTGGTCGTTGGCATTATTCTTCATCGCGCCGTAGCGCACGAACGCCGGTGGCATGTTCGGATCGCCCACGGCCCGGCGCGCGATGGCAGCCGCGGCGGATACGTACCGGTCCAGCAGCGCCGGAGGCATCGAAAGCGCGTCCGCATTGTTCTCGAATCCGAACGCCTGTTCATCCGGCGGCAGCACCGCCTGAGCATCCACTTCCACTGCGACCAGATCCCGCACGGCATTGGCGTACTCGGCACGATTGAGACGATGCAGGCTGGCAGTCCGGCCCGGATTCACCTGGGCCGCAGCCGCACGATCGATTCCCGCTTCCAGCCAATCCGCAACCGAATCGTAGGTCGCATTATCCGGACGAGGCATGCCCGGAGGCGGCATCGCGCGGCTTCGCAGCTTCACGATGACCTTTTCCCAGGCCTCGCGCCGAGTTGGCGGGATGCTCGCGAATCCGCTCGATCGAGCAGGAGGTTCGCGGTCTTCAGCTTCTGGTTGTGGCAAGCCGACGCAATACTTATTGACGAGTTCGCTCGCGGGAGTCGCCGCCGTTATTGTCCTGAAAACCGAAAGCCGCGGCAGTGAATACCGCCAGACAGCCCGTCGCGATCCCGTAGATGCCGTGGCGTGTCATGTGACTCACTTCACTTCCCTGCACCGATTCTGGGATTCGCAGACGACTCCCAATGTTGGATCCGCGCCATGCTTCAGCAGCAGATCCACGCCTTCCTTATTAACGAGGACGCCGCCGAGCCGGTCGCCTTGACCGTTCGCCGCACGGTACGGCGTCGTGCCCGCCTTGCTGACGGAATTCACGTTCACGCCCAGGTCGATCAGCTGCGCGAGGAGTGTGTTCCACCCGCGATAGGCGGGTCCGAACAGGGCATTCTCCCCAACGGTCGTCTCGCCTTTCGCGTCAAGGCCGAGATCCAACAGAAGCTTGACCGCATCGATCGCCTGCGCTTCCGTGACCAGCGACTCGCCGATGCCGTGATTCAGACCCGTTGCCGCCATGATAGCGGTCGCATTCGTCGCCGTGGGAATTTTGGGATCGGCGCCGGCCGCAAGCAAAATGCGCATCATCTCCACATCGTCGACCGAGGCGGCGAGCAGCAGCGGAGTCGCTCCGACGGCGTCCTGTATACCCGGTGGCAAACGACGGTTGGCGCTTGGTCATACGCGCATTCACCTTTGCGCCGTGCGCCAGCAGGGCCTTCACCAGCCGCAGCTTGGCCTGACGATCCGGAATTCCGGACATGGGGTCTTCAAAACCATACACAGGATTCGCGGCGTAGCCTTCCCACGTGGTCGACGCCCAATGCAAAGGCGTGAAACCCGCGGCATCGATGTTGGGATCGGCGCCGTGATCCAGCAGATACAGCGCGACGTCCACCTGGGCCCGCAGAGTGGCGACCAGCAAGGGAGTGTAGCCGGCGGCCGCCCCAGGCCTGGCAGCCCTGGTAAGTCCGATAGTAACTGGCTCGTTGTTGTCGCCCGCCTGCGCCTGACCGGTCTGAGTCAGGATGTTCACATCCACGCCGGCAGCCAGCAGCAGCTTGACGCTCTCCAGGTCCCCGACCCGCGCGGCGAAATGTATCGGCGTGAATCCTTCTTTGGAATGGGCCTTAAGATCGGCATGCGCTGCAATCAGCGCACTCACCACGTCCGGATGACGTTCGGCGGCGGCCCACATCAACGCGGTCTGGTTCTGCGCCGGCTCCTTTGCGTTGACCGCGGCGCCGTATTCGACCAGCAGACGAACTGCGTCGGCATTGCCGGTCTTCGCGCAGGTCATCAGCGGAGTTTCGCCGGTGGCGATCGCCGTATTTGGATTCGCGCCCGATTTCAGAAGCAGCCGCACGAACTCGAAGCTTGCGTTCGTGCAGGCTTGCGATAACGGCGTCATGCCGAAGTCGTTTGCCGTGTTCGCATCCGCGCCCGCCTTCAGCAGCAGATCGGCCGAATCCACGTCGTTCCAGTGCGCCAGCCAAAGCAGCGCCGTCGAACCGTCGCTGGACCGCGCATTGACGTCAGCCTTTTGCCCGTCAGCCTTTTGCACGTCAGCCTTCTGAGTGAGAAGCGCGCGAACCGCGTTCGCGTCCTGATTCCTGGCAGCTTCCGGCAGTCCCAAATCGCCCGTGCCGGCGGCGGCAAACGCGGCACAACCGAATACCGCGAGCAGCGTCAAGGCTACGCGCCTTACGAATCGATGCCTTTCGCCACCGTCGAACATGCTGCCCCCTTTTTCGGTAGAACTCCGGCCCGAGGCCATTATATGAGATTTGAAGAGCCGGCGAGGGCTATCGCAGGTGAATACAATAGAAATAAAGCCCAGCAGCCTGTCTTTCCCGTTGGCACAGGTTCGGCGCGGCTGTTCCGCTTGCCGCGGGTGCCGTGTCTACAATTTGGAGTAACCCCTTGGAGTAAGCCCGGAATGCAAACCATACTGGTCATCGACGATGATGAAAGTCTTCGCGACACGATCGGCTTAATGCTTGAAAATGAAGATTATAGTCCGGTGTTAGTATCCGACGGCACCACCGGGCTGGAACAGGCCTTCGCGCTTAGGCCGAACCTGATTCTGGTGGATCTCCGTATGCCCGGGCTGAGCGGCGTCGAGGTCTGCAAGCGTCTCCGCGCAAGTGGCATGAAGACTCCCGTTATCGTGCTCAGCGCGATGGGCGACGAGATCGACAAGGTCCTGCTGCTCGAAATAGGCGCGGACGATTACGTGGTGAAACCGTTCGGAACACGCGAGCTTTTGGCACGCATCCGGGCGCTTTTGCGGCGAACCTCCCAGGGATCCGATCTGGTACTATCTTTTTCTGACATCGAAGTGGACCTGGATCAGCGCATGGTTCGGCGCAGCGGCGCGGAAACCCGTATGACACGGGCTGAATTCAACTTGCTGGCCTTTTTTCTGCAAAATCCGGGACGAGCGCTATCGCGGGATGTGATTCTCAATTCAGTCTGGGGGTATGAGTCCTTTCCCAACACGCGAACCGTGGATGCCCATGTAGTCAGGCTGCGGCAAAAACTGGAGCCTAATCCGGAAATCCCGCGGCATTTCCTGACCATGCATGGCGTCGGGTACCGCTTCCTGCCATGACCATTCTGGTGGTGGACGACTCTGAGGATTGCATCGCCACATTGGATCTGGCGCTGCAAACCCTCCCGGGCGTTGTGCTTCGGCCGTCCTTATCTGCAGAAGCCGCGCTGATCGCCTTAGACAGTGATACAGTCTCAGCTGTGATCACCGACATTCATCTTCCCGAAATGAGCGGTTTGGAACTGGTGACGCGGATTCGCCAGGATCCTCGTTTCCATTCCCTGCCGGTGGTGGTTCTAAGCGCGGACGCCGATCCCTCTACGCCGGCTCGCGCCCTCGCCCTGGGCGCGAATGCGTATTTTGCCAAGCCCTTCTCGCCCAGTGCCATGCGCAAGAAACTGGAGGAGCTGATACATGCGTAAGCTCTGGTGCCTCTTACTGGCGGCCTGCGCGGCGGGATCTTTGAATGCGCAGGACTCGCCGGATCTCAAACAGGTGGTCGACCGGCTGGACCGGCTGGAAATCCAGAACCGCGAGCTGATGGCGGAAATCAAGGCGCTCCGGGAGCAGCTGGCCGCAACCCAGCAGTCTTCCGCCATCACGGCGGAAACGTTGCCGCAGACGGCGGAGACGGCGCCTTCGCCGCAGCCCGTCGCGGAACGAGTGGCCGTCAACGAGCAACGCATCGCCGACCTGGATCAGTCCAAGGTCGGAAGCGATCATCGATTGCCGGTGACCCTTACCGGGATGCTGTTATTCAACACATTCCTGAATGGCAAGGGCGCCGGAGGAGCGGACAACCCGACCGTCTTATCTCCTACCGCCGCGCAGGCATCGGGCGGCGCCACGTTCCGGCAGAGTGTGATCGGCCTGAAGGTGGACGGCCCCAGCCTGGTCGGCGGGGGCAAAGTGACCGGGGCCGTTTACATGGATTTCTTCGGCGGCGGCACTGGACTCAACCAAACCGTTCGCCTGCGCGTTGCGACCTTGGACGCAACCTGGAAGAACACCACGCTCGGGCTGGCCTTCGATAAACCGATCATCGCGCCGCGGGAGCCCGATTCCTTGGCTCAAGTTGGAGTGTCACCGCTCACCGGAGCTGGAAATCTCTGGCTGTGGCAGCCACAGGTTCGCGTGGAGCAGCGGATCTCACTAACCGAGCAAGCTGGATTGCGCGCGCAGTTCGGGGTTTACGGGACCTCGGAAGGCGGCACCGGCCTGACAGCCGAATATCCCGATCTCGCAAAAACGCGGCCGGGCTACCAGGGGCGTGTCGAGTTCTGGGCGAAATCCGGGAGCCGGCGCATCGAGATCGCGCCGGGTTTCCATATCAGCTCGACGCGCGTGCTGGGACAATCGGTTCCCTCGCGGATCGTTTCTTTGGACTGGCTGATTCGTCCCGCGGCCCGCGTGGATTTCACGGGCACTTTTTTTCATGGCGAGAACGTTGGCGTTATTGGCGGTCTTCGTCAGGGTGTGAGCGTCATCGGCGGCCAGGCTCGCGCGGTTCAAGCAACCGGAGGCTGGGGGCAGTTTACCTTCCGCGCTACGCAGCGAGTTTCGTTCAATGTTTTCGGCGGCCAGGAAGATGACCGCAACCGCGACCTGGAACCCGGCGGGATCGGAAAAAACCAGGGCTACGGCGCAAACATCATGTACCGCCTGGGATCGAATATCCTGACAAGTATTGAATCCTCCCAGGTGCGCACCACATATCTGGGATCGCGCACCATCATGAATCCGCACTATGACCTGGCCTTCGCATACCTTTTTTAATTTGCTGCTGAGCGCAGCCGCGGCCGGGAGCCTCGCCGCGGGTTCGATTTCCGGCCGCGTGGAGCTGAGCGACTCTCAGGACGCCGCCGTGCGCAAGCACCAGGACTATTCAGGCGTGGTGGTATGGCTGGAATCGGCCACTGGTTCGCCAGCCCCGGCTCCCGCGGACGCGATAGCCCGAATGGTTCAAAAGGATAAGACGTTCACGCCCCACGTATTGCCGATTCGCGTAGGCACCAGCGTCGATTTCCCCAACTTCGACCCTATCTTTCATAACGCATTTTCGAACTACAACGGACAACTATTCGACGTCGGGTTATACCCGCCGGGAACTTCGCGGCGCGTTCGTTTCGCACGGCCGGGCGTGGTGCGGGTTTTCTGTAACATCCATGCGGGCATGAGCGCTGTCATCGTGGTGCTGGATACGCCATACTTCGAAGCTACTCAGAAGAACGGAGCTTTCCAGTTCAACAATATTCCGCCCGGAGATTACCTCCTGCGGTTTTTTCATGAGCGCGCTACTCAAGCGACACTCAATTCCCTGACGCGCCGGATCACGATTACGCAGGCCAGCGTCACGCTGCCGGCGATCGGCATCTCGGAAAGCGGATATATTGTGATTCCGCACCATAACAAGTACGGACACGACTATACCGATCCGCCGGATGATGGCGGAGTCTATCCGGCCGTTCGCAAATGATGACCCGGAAATGAAATTCAAGCTGCACAATGTTTCCCTGCTGTGGCGAATTCTCTTCTCCACCTCCATTGCGATTACGGTCCTGTTCGCCGCCATGGGATGGCTGCTGCAGGACCAGTTTGTCCGCATTGCGTCGGTTACGCTAGGCGACGAGGCCCGCGCGAGCTTTCGCGCCTATGAATCGCTGTGGAAAGCGCGCGGGGACCAGCTCGCCAGCGTGAGCCTGATCCTCAGCCGGCTGCCGAGCGTCCGGTCTGCCTTCGGCACCGGAGATGGAGCCACCATCCGCGACTCGGCCAGCGAAATGTGGGATCAGCTTTCGCGCCCGCAAACGCTCTTTCTGGTGTGCGATCCGAGAGGCGCGGTGATCGCCTCGGTGGCCGGCCCTGAAGGAAAGGACAAGGCCACGCCGCAGATGTCCCAGCTCGCCGTAGTGCGCTCGGCTGTCCGCGAATTTCCCAAACAGGCTCGCGGATTCGTCACCTTGGACGACCGTCTCTATCAAATCGTGATTACGCCGGTTTACGTCGCCACCACTCGGGATTCAGCGCTGTTGAACGTTCTGGTAGCGGGAATTGCCGTCGACGCCGATCTGGTCAGCGAGCTGAAACAGGCCACCGGCGGAAGCGACTTCGTGTTCCTGGCGCACGGATCCGTGGTCGCGTCGACGCTCGATCGCGACGCGGAGCGGGCATTGTCCGCCGCCGGATCCTCTTTGCAAAGCCAGGTTGAGCTTCACGGATCGGAATATCTACAGGTCGCCTTCCCCCTGACGGATATCGATGGAAATGCAGTGGGCGAGCTGCGTATTTTGCGATCGTTCGAAGGAGCGCTTCATCAGATCACGGCAGTGAGATCGCAATTAGCCGTGCTGTGGCTGGCTGCCGTTCTGGCCGGTATCGGATTGACCTACTTACTGGCACGGCGCCTCTTGAAGCCCGTGGACGATTTGGACCGCGCGGCTGCCGAAATCGCCACCGGGAATTACAATGTTCGCGTTCCGGTGCCGGGCGGAGGCGAAATCGGGCGGCTGGCCGAAACCTTCAACAGTATGTGCGCTTCCATCCGCAAGGGCCGCGAGGATGTGATCCGGCAGGAGCGCATTGCCACCATCGGGCGGCTGTCTACTTCCATCATTCACGACCTTCGCAATCCCCTGGCGGCCATCTACGGAGGCGCTGAAATGCTGGTCGATGCCAAGCTCTCCGGAGCTCAGGTTGAGCGTTTGGCGGCGAACATCTATCGGGCCTCGCGCCAGGTCCAAAGCCTGTTACAAGAGCTCGCGGATGTCACCCAGGGCCGGGGACATGCGCGCGAGATGTGCAGGCTGCGGGAAATCGTCGCGGCGGCATACGAACCTCTGGCGGCTGTGGCGGAGGCTCGCGGAGTCACCGTCCGAATCGACCTGGAAGACGATGTGGAGCTGCCGCTGGACCGATCCCCCATGGAACGCGTTTTCCAAAACCTGCTGAGCAACGCCATCGAAGCGATGCCCAAAGGAGGATCCGTCAACATCCGCGCGGATCGGCATGCGGGTGAAATCGTGGTCAGTGTCGAAGACGATGGTCCCGGAATCCCGGCTTCCATCGTCTCCCAGCTTTTCGAACCGTTCGTCACGGCGGGCAAGAAAAACGGCGTAGGCCTGGGGCTGGCGCTTTCGCGCGAAACCGTTGTATCGCATGGCGGGGATTTGTGGTCGGACAACAAGGAAGATGGCGCCCGCCTGGTGATGCGGCTGCCGCTATAAAGCTCAGGCCGCCGTCTTCCGCATCGCGTCCCGCAGCCTGGCTGCCGCCAATTTTCTCCGGGCACTCACGATATAGGCCTTCGCGCCGCTTTTGTTGGTCAGGCCGAGCATCTGGCTGACGGTATTCAGCGGTATCTCCTCGCCATAGTGCAGCATCATCACGCGAGCTTCGGTCTCATCCAGGGATTCCAGAATCATGCGCCAACTCTTGCGGCGGCTCTGTTCGGTTTCAAAAGCCGTGTGCACATCCACGGTAGCCAGATCCGGGAACTCCATGGGAGTGCTTTTGGCGACCCATACCGGCTCCGAGGATCGCTTTTGGATTGCGCTCAAGCACCGATTTCGGGCGATGACATACAGCCATGTCGAGAAGCGGGATTCTCCGCGGTAGCTGTCCAGATTGCGAAAGGCTCGCAGCAGGATTTCCTGGGCTAAGTCAGCGGCGGATTCACGGTCGTGCGTAAAGCGGTAGCACCAGCGCGTAATCCGCGACTGATGCCGAAGACATAGTTCCGCGGCGGCATCCTCCCGCTCCCGGCAATGCCGATTTTCCCGATAGATGGCGACGAGTTCTTCGTCCGGAAGATCCTTCCAATCCGGGGCTGCCGGCTGACGAACGGGTACAGGTACACTGGAAAATCTCGCAAAGGTTATAGCTGGGGCACTCATATAGCCCCATCCTAAGGAACCATCGTGTGGGAAGTCGTTCACGGATTGTAAACAACTTGTAAATTCAAGACCTGAGCCAGGCTGCCAGGTTACGGTTGAGTAACGAAGATAAGCTGCGAACATCTTCGCGGTAGTAGTCACAAAGATACTGCCGGTCAGACGCGTCCATGCGCAGGGAACCAGGCGACTTAAACATAAGAGCCCGAACGCCGTCCCAAGCAGCCCGGGGAGCCAGAGCTTTCAAACGCGGCGCCATGCCCGATTTGGCGAGCAGATAATGACCGGCGAGCGATCTCGGCGCCCTGCGTTCCAACGCTCGTCGGGACATATCGGGCCTGAACGCTGAATCGACGTTCAGGTGCTCGAATATCTGCTTCAGAAATAACGAAGGATCGCTCCACGCTTCTTCGTACAGGTAGATTCGAACATTGGCGCGGGGAAACACTTCCAGATACGTTTTCACTTGGCCGTAGTACAGACCGTATTCCAGGAAAGGGTATAGCGTGTTGAACTCACGGCCGGTATGGCGTGCGCTCGATTCGATGTGTTCCCGGAACGAACGTTTCACCAGCCCGTTGGCGGCATATTGCAGATATTGCGAGAACGCCCGCTCCGCCGGATCCCGCAGGATCATGATAATCTTCGCTTCGGGAATGCGTGAACGTATATTGATGGCCGCGGTAGGCGACCATAAGTAGCATACGCTGGCTTCGCCAATCGCAGTCTGACTGCCAACCGTCTCAAATAATCTGACGTAGTCGTCCCAGTTCGCAACGATTCCTCCAGGATCGACACCGGCCATGGAGCCGTTTATAAACTGGCTGAGCCGCTGGCTTTTCCTTCGAGCGGTGGATTCAAACTCCCGGCCGAAGTGTTCCAGCCGGACTTCGGTAGCGAAGTAACATGGCTCCTTGACCGGGCTCAAATAGATTTGAGGATGCTGCCTCAAATAGTGCCAGAGCGACGTTGTGCCGGTCTTCGGCGCGCCGGCAATAAAAAAGTTGGGCCGGGGATGGGTTGTTTCGGGCACGAGAGGGCCGCGCGGCTACAGTCGATACTACAGCCATCATCCAGGCGGGGCAACACTTTTCCGCCGCTCCAAATCAATGTTCCGGATAATCCCTCTCGGTTGTCAGAGCTAAAGAGAGCTTCGCTCACAGGGCTGGTCGCAAGTGCCCGGTGCCGTGGCCGTGTTCTCCTGGGCCCGGATCGCTGTCAAACCTAAACAGAATGCGTAACGCCTCAGAAGGACTGGAATTCGCGGGCTACCTGTGGCGCCGCCGGGCCCTGGTAGCGATTACTTGCGCAACTGCGCTCGCGATCACTGGGGCCGTCAGCCTCCTTTTGCCAGCCCGGTATACGGCGACGGCCAGTATCCTGATTGAACCCCCGGGCGGCAACGATCCGCGGGCGGCAACGGCTGTCAGCACGGTCTATCTGGAGTCCCTGAAGACCTACGAACGTTTTGCCTCCAGCGATACCCTTTTTGAGCGTGCGCTTGACGACCTGCATTTGCGCCAAAGATATCCGGGCGCAAGCACCGAAACACTCAAGCGCCGGATCCTCGAAGTCTCGAAGCCAGCCAGCACCACGATTATCGATATCAGCGCCACGGTGAGCGATCCGAAGGGCGCGCAAGCGCTGGCCCAATACATTGCCGAACAAACCGTCGCCCTGAATGCGTCTATCGATCGGCAATCCGATGCCGAGCTCTCACGAGAGCCGCAGCAACTTTTCGACGCCGCTAAGGCGCGGCGGGCAGCGGCCGAACGGGCGAAGGACGAATTTACCAGAGCTACGCCAGTCGAAGGACTCGATAAGGAGGTCCTGGTGTCCGCTGAGCTGAGATCGGAGGTGGGGAAGGATCTGGCCAGGTCGCGAGCCGAGTTGGCGAACTACGTGGGCCAACAACAGGCGCCTCAACCGGGCGGAGCCGGCGAACCTCAGGCGGGTTGGACTCAGTTCGAAATTGTGTCCACCCGCGCCAAGATTCAAGACCTGGAAAACCAGGATCGTCAATTGCTGCAAGCCTTGACTGCGAAGAGTTCCTTACTCGAAGACCTGCGAAGGAAACGGGACGCGCTGGACGCGGAACTAAAATCGGCGCGGGCCGATGAAGACGCGGAAAATACCAAGCTCAGCGACGTAAAATCCTCTTCCGCGGCTCGCGGAGTCCGGCTCAAAGTGCTCGATCCCGGCATTGTGCCGCAGCGTCCCAGCTTCCCCAATCCGCTGTTGAATCTGGGAATTGCCTTTGCGCTTTCTGTGATGGCGTCCATCGGATACCTTGCCATTCGATTCGCTTACGACCGCATGCGCGAGACACATCGCGAACCGGTCTTCAGCAGGCATTCGGACGCACTCCGGTGACAACCCGGGCCTGGGAACTCCGCCGTCCGTACACTCCGGGACTCTTCGCGATAGCGCTGGGCGTGTGGTGCGCGGCGGTCGCGCTGTTGCCCAGTGTCACCGGCCGGCTCCTGCTGGTGATCCCTCCGGTCTTAGCCGCGCTTTTTTACTGGGTGCTGCTGCGTCCGTCCCGCTGGCTGGCGGTGTTCTTCTTTTGCCTGCTGCTATTTCCTCCTTTGCCGTTCCCCCTGGGTAACTCGGGAGTCCACGTTGCTCCTGCAATCGCGCTGCTGGGTCTGCTGGCCGGCGTTGTGTGGATTTGCGAGTGGCGTTCCTGGAATCACCCGCTCACGCTGGCGCTGGTGATCTTCACGGGAATACTATTGGAATCGCTGGCGTTCGCGGCGATCTATTCGGGATGGGAAATCGCCCTGGGGAGCCTGGCGCGCGTGGCGCTCTTCGGAATGAGTGTTTTCGTCTTCCTTTTTTCGTACGCCGGCCCCGGCGGCGATGAATCGGCGCCCTTCCGGATCACAAAGTTTCTTTTCGGGCTAGCGGTGGCGGGAGCTCTGTTCGCCTGCGCCGACTTCTACTTCCAGTTTCCCGCGCCCGCCGGTTACGGCGACCAGTTCGTGTACCTCGAGGAGGGCGTGTTCCGGCGCGCCCAGGGACTTTTCTACGAGGCCAGTACGCTCGGGAACTTCTGCGCCTTCTTCCTGGTCATGACGATGGTCTGCTTATTCAGGCGCCGCCAGGAGACTCCGCTCTCGCGAACGTCGTTGCATTTGGGAGCCGTGATCCTGGCGGCAGCACTGCTTTTTTCGTACTCTCGCGCATCGGTTTTGAATGTGTGTGTGGCCGCGGCGGTGCTTGCCTGCATCCACGGAGGGCGCGCTCGCAGGTCGTTGATGGTTTTGGTTGCGGCAGTGGTAACCGCGGGGGTCGCCATCCAGCTTGCCGCGCCCAAACTATCCGCGAACTATTGGGGCCGCCTGCTGGGGTCCTTCAGTTTCTTCGGTGAATCGCCCGACCAGGTTCTTTCGGGACGCTTGAGCCACTGGCAGGTTCTGTACGACTTCCTGGCTCGCGAACCGTGGCACGGCATTTTCGGCATCGGCTACAAGACCCTGCCCTACTCGACCTTCATTGGCGGCAAGGTCATCGCCGACAATACGTATCTCGGTCTTCTGGTTGAGACGGGAATGGTCGGTCTGGCGGCGTTCCTTGCCCTGAATATCGCCATTCTCCGCACAGGGTGGGCCGCGCGGCGTTCCTCCCGGCCTCAAGCGCAATTCTTTGGCGAGTGGATTTTCTGCTTCTGGTGCGGCCAACTGGTCCAGATGCTTTCCGGCGACCTCATCACGTATTGGCGGGTTCTGCCGGTCTACTTCTGGGTGCTCGGCACGGCCGCGCGGCTGACACGGGAGGATGCTTGAGAGTCCTGTTCCTCGACCAGTTCAGCGATCTCGGCGGCGCGCAGCTTTGCCTCCGGGATGTGTTGCTGGAAGTCAAAAGGCTAGGCTGGCAAGCGGAGGTGATGGCTCCCGGCACTGGCCCGCTGCTCAACTTCGCGCAAGATCTTGGCATGAACGTGCAACGCCTCCCGATGGCGGGCTATGCCAACGGACACAAGACCGCATCCGATGTCATCCGGTACGGCATCGACATGGTGCAAAGCGCGCGTATGCTGCGCCGCATACTGCGGCAACGCCCAGCCGATCTTATCTACGCCAACGGGCCTCGAATATTGTTATCGACTTGGGGCGTCCGCGTACCGCTCTTGTTTCACTCCCACAGTCTGCTTGACAAGACCTATGCACGAACCATCGCCGGCCGGGTTCTGCGTAGCGTCCCGGCTCGTGTGCTGGCATGTTCGGTATTCACAGCGCAGCCGCTGAAAAGGCTGGCCCGGGCAGACGCGGTTCAGGTAATTTATAACGGCGTTTCCGACCATGGCTTTTCCCCGCGGAATTCCAATGGAGGTCCGATTCGAGTCGGGATCCTGGGGCGAATCGCTCCGGAAAAAGGCCATATGGATTTTCTGCGCGTCGCGGCCGCTATGCCGGACCGCACGAAAGTCCAGTTCCGTATCACCGGCGCTGCGCTATTTTCAGACGCCGCGTACGACCGGAGCATTCGCGAGGCGAGCGGAGCCGCCGGGGTGGAACACGAAGGGTGGACGAACAACGTGTCGCAGGCGCTGCACGATCTCGACATTCTGGTGGTGCCTTCCGCCGGCCACGACGCGAGCCCTAGAGTCATCCTCGAAGCATTGTCCGCCGGGACGTGCGTGCTTTCGTACCCATCAGGCGGAATTCCCGAACTTCTCGTCGACGGATATAGCGGGTTGCTCACAAGGTCCTCCTCGCCGGAGGAGCTGGCATCGCTAGTTCGCATGCTGGCCGCGAATCCCGAATTGCGAGTCAGACTCGCCGCCAACGGACGGAGGGAGTGGGAAACGCGCTACCGGGTGGAACGTTTCCGGTCAGAGGTGTGCGCCGCGATTTCCGACGCAGTCACGTCCCGAGCCGTCACTTCCCAAGCGCCCGGTGCCAGCGCAAGCCATTCCACATCACCGGCGCGAGCGTCCGCGCATGATGGAAAGCTCTCCGGGCTGTAAACCAGCTCCCATATACGCGGCGCTTCATCCGCAGGCGCCAGTCGGGCTTCGGCACGTGCGCATCCACGATCACCGGGCTAAAACGAAGTGGAATGAGCCGCCGTTTCGCAACGTCCAGGCGATCGCGCCATCCGTTCACCAGGCACCAGTGCAGAAATAATTCGTCTTTGTTGGGACGCTCCAACGACCTCAGTGGTGACAGCGCGAACAAATCGAACCAGCGCCTGACAGAAACCGGCAGCGACTCGCATAGCCCCTGGACCCTCGAATGCACGGGGCACTCAAACCAGTCGATAGCGAGACGGAATGCAATCGCGGCCACTGACGTGGAGGGGTTCCGATTCCGCCAATTCCACCAGAACGCATCGTCCTCCGCACTTCGCTGCAGAAATTGCGCCAGCTCATACACGTGGTAGGCGCGCACGTCGCCGCGAACCAAATGGCGCACCAGGTGCCAAGTCGTATACGAAAGGCCGTCAACGTGGTCGAGCGTTGGAATGGAGATTCCTTGAATATTGCGGCTGACTCGCCGCGTCCAAAAACCATCGCTGCTGCCGGCGGAAAAGCGTTCGGTGGCCTCATCCCAAAACCGGAAGTGGAGCTCGATGGTTAGCGGCATGTCCGGGTCGTAATAATCGCCGCCGGGACGCCAACCGGTCTTGCGGATCATGGGAGGAAGGTGATCAATCGCGATTTTTCCCTTCTGGCCGAACGGCTCATAGCCGAGAGACTGGACCGCATCGAAGGCGCGTTCGATGGCTGGTGGAGGGCAATAGAGATCCAGATCGTACTGCGGGCGCTGGCGCAAATCCTCACAATAGTTCGGCCACTGCGCGAACCCTTTGAGAACGATAAACTCGACTCCCGCCGCCGACAAAGCCTGGGCGACCTGCTGGTAGGTGTCGAGTACGCGTTCATAACGGATCGCGTTATTTCGCAGATTCCCCGCGAGCCGCTCTTGAACCCACTCCGGGAGTTCGCGCACGCAGCGGACGCCCAAGGGAAGCGTGAGCTGGGACCGATCCGTAAGCGCCAGCAGCCGGCGCCACTGCGAATCGGGAATGCCGCGAAGATCGCCGCTCCGATCGCAGCCGAGGCTCAGGCTTCTGAGGATCGCCTGAAGGCTGGACGACACCTAGCGCCGCCCCATGACGAGCGAACGCAGGACGCGCTCGGCGGAATTCAGGTCATAAAAACGCAACCGGTGAACGGGAAGCGCCAAAAGCTCACGCAGAGAGCCGAGTTGCTCCGTGCGGCTCGATTCGTCGCCGAAGCAGATCGCCTGCTCGAGATGACGTAATGCTTCATCCTTCGGCAATGGTTCCGCGACGGCGGCAATCGGACGCTGGGAGCGCTCCAGGACAACGACGTGGCTGGCAGTGCCTTCGATGGCGGATTTCAACCCCAGGTCCCGCGGATCGATCTCGATGTCGTCTTTGCCGTTCGGCCGGATGACGCGCGGGTAAGTCTCAAGCTCAGGAAACAGTTGGCGGGCGCTTTCCCGAAAGCGGATTTCGAATGGCCTGCCGAGAACCCGGTGGTCGGTTCGGCCCCGAACGATGGCTGTTGCGTCTCCGGAAAGGAATGTCCAGCCTTTGCGCGCACAGGCGAAGGCGAGGCAAGTCTTCCCTGCTCCGGATTCACCGGCCAGGAGCACTCCACGCCCCTCAAGCGCCACGCAAGCCGCATGGGTGAACGTCAAGTAGCGCGCGGCGATCAGCACATATGCCAGAGGCTCGAGAAATTGGTAACGCAGGTATTCGCCAGAGATGCTCTCCGCGAAGCTGGCGAACCCGGTTCCCAGCCGGAGGTCCGCGGTCGCGAAATTATGCCGGTCGGCCACAATGGAAAACAGGTGCTCGCGTGCCCGGAACAAGGGTGCCGGCGGAGGAAGCCCCGCATCCTCGGTGGTGACTGCGATATTCAGGCGAATGGCAGGCTCGTCTGAAAGGCACGGATAGCGCGACCAGATGCGGCCCGCTACCAGGTGAACCAGCTCCGAGTTGGAGGCGATTCGCAGCCGGTATCCTAAGGGGAAGTACTCGGTTTGGAGCGGAAGAAGAGTCTCCGATTGCAGGGGATCGTAACGCCCGGCGGTAGCCACTGGACCGGCTTTACTGACTAGGAGAGACATCCGCGTCACACTGGTTTTAGAACGCTGCGCGATTCCCTGCGGAACATAAGGTCATCGGCACATCAGGACGCCGCCGCGAAACGCTGAATCGGCGTGCGATTCACGTGTGATTCTGCTCCCAGTCCGGACTCGGTGTTCCGCAATACGGCTTTGAGCTTTCTTCGCGCGTTCACGATGTGGGCTTTGGCGCCGCTGGGGTTCAAGAGCATCATTTGGCGGGTGATCACCGCAAGCGGCAATCCATGACCATAGTGAAGCGCCATTACGCGAACTTCCGTGGGTGTCAAGGTCGCCTGGATCAGCCGCCAGATATTTCGAAAGTGCTGATCCCTCTCGATCGCCAGGTGTATTTCCTGTCCGTCCGTGCCGGGAAGATCGTCCGGCATGATTTCTCCGTCTTCAACCGGTTCGGTTTGACGCTTCTTGAGCGCGTTTAAACAGTGGTTCCGCGTGATCACGAACAGCCATGTCGAGAACCGGGAGTTGCCGCGGTACGTGCATAGCCGCCGGAATGCGCGTAGAAACACTTCCTGGACCATATCCGGAACAGAATCCGGTTCTTTGATGATTCGGTGGCACCATTGTGCGACGCGTGCGTGATAGCGCCGGAACAGTTCGCCGAACAGATCGTCCACGGTCTGTTGGTCGATGGCACTCCGCAGCAGAAACACCAGCGCTTCATCGCTGTGCGTGTCGATGTTGCGGGCTCCGACGGCGCAAATCGCGACCCGGACATCCCAAGTTTGCATGGGTTTGGGATCAAATACCGCGGGGGCTAATGCAAGTGCACCGTTAGCGTGGACTGCCATGCTGGGTTAGACCAGCAATTTAGGTGGTCAGATGTAAAACTATTGTGAACAAGTTGTAAACGTTCTTACTCGGACTGCCCCAGGATCGGTGGGTGATATCCAAACAACCGGCCACGCGATATCGAAGTTTCAGGATGAGCCCGATCCACTTGCGCGGTGTCCGGACGTAGTGGCGGGCCACCGGACCGGCAGCGGTTCAGAGCAGCCCGAAAGTGGCGCTCAAATACGGCTTCGGAAAACGCGGACGCCCGAATCTGGAGCTGGACCGGGTCTATCAGGCTTTCTACGCGGTCAAACGCGCGCAAGGCGTCTTCCAGGGACGATTCCGTCGGTTCGGCATAGAGGACGCCGCAACCGTTTTCCACGATGTCCAGCGCTCCGCCACGGCTAAGCGCGATCACTGGCTTACCGCTGGCCAGGGATTCGACCATGGTCATTCCGAAGTCTTCTTCGCCAGGCATCAGAAACGCGGTGGATTTGGCGTAGAGTTCCTTCAGCTCATGGTCTGGCACGCGGCCGCAGAATTCGATGTTGTTCGCCGCGAGTTTCCGCAGGCGGGCATACTCCGGTCCGTCTCCCACGATCTTGAGCTTCCGGCCATTCCGCGCAAACGTCTGGACGGCGTAATTAAGCCGTTTGTAAGCCACCATTTCGGAGACCATCAAGAAATAGTCGCTACTGGCGGAATGATGAAAGGACTCGACCGGGAACGGGCGGATAGACCACACGGGACTTGCGCCGGTAGGTTTTCCAGATGCGATGCCTGACGTTCCGGCTATTTGCCACGAAGGTATCCACGCGCGCGGCAGTCGCGTAGTCCCACGTCCGCAGATAACTTGCTATCGGCGCCATTAGCGCCCGCGACAGCGGATTTTGGTGAAACTCGTTGCGATAGGCCGGATAGAGCTCCCACAGATATCGCATAGGCGTGTGGCAATAGCACAGATGCTTGCTGGTGGAGGAAGTGAGCACTCCCTTGGCTGGGCCCGATTCACTGCTGATGATCAGATCGTAGGCCCGAAGGTCGAAGGCCTCCAGGGCCATCGGCATCATGGGTAGCAGTCGCCGGTAAAACCTCTTGAAAGGATTCAAGAACGACGCTTGGACGTTTTTCGATCGGATCAGCGCGGGCACCGACTCCGGATCGTAGAAAAGGGTGAAGATATCGGCCTCGGGGAAAATCCGGCAGATCGCTTCCAGGACTTTTTCGCCGCCGCGCGATCCGAGCAGCCAATAATGGACCAGAGCCACCTTCATTGCGGCGCCACGCTTTCGTCCTGCGACCGAATGGCGATATACCCGCAAGTCAAGGTAGCCAGAAACATCGTGAGCACTTCGCTGTCGCCCAGGTTGTACTCAAAGAAACCTTCGGCCAGGACGGCAGCGGTCACTGCCAAACCGCCGAGCCAAACGAATCGCGCGTCCGCCTTCCGGGGCGATGCTCGTAAAGCCTTCCATGAATCGGTTGCCATCCGTCCGATGATCCACAGCACGAACGCCAGAGCGGGAAGACCCCGTTCAGCGGCGTATTGGAGATACAGGTTGTGCAAATGCCCGTACCAGCCTTTCGGAAGCGGGAGAGGAACATCCGCGGGCAGATACTTGAGGAACTGCGGCTGAATTTGCTCCGGTCCGATTCCGAACACGGGATGCGCCTCAATCATTCGCAGGCCGGTTCGCGCCATGATCGTGCGGCGGGAGTTTGAGTCGACGTCCCCATGCGGCCGAAAAACCGAAAAGACACGATCCTGAATCTGCGGCGGAGCGGCGAGGAACATCACCAGCGCCACTGCAGGCGATGCCCAGACCAGCCAGCGTTTGTAGTTCCAGGCGAGAAGCAGAACTCCCGTCGGGACCGCCACCAGAAAAATGCTGCGCGTAAGGCCGAGCACGATGGCGATCCAAATGATCGCCGCAGCCGCCCAGCCGAACATTTTCCACAGTCCTCTTGGGGCACACAGCAGCAACGCGAGCAGCATCAGAAGGACAATCATCTGCTGGCCTCCATAGGTCATCCAGTGACTCGCGAACCCTGTGATTCGGCCGTCGAGAACATAGTCATAGATCGAGGCATGCAGCTGCACCGCCTCTTCCCAACGACGGGCGAACTGAGCGAGCGCGAGACCCGCGGAAACTGTGGCGATACCGGTCCACGCCAAAACCAGATGGCGGATCTGCGAAACGCTGCTGAACGTATTGAATAGAACCAGGACGACGCCGAACACGAAGAATTTGCGGATTTGAGGAACGCCTTTCAACGGGTCGCCCGAGAGCAAGTCGGCGATTAGAGTTACCACGAAGAACAGGGCGAGGGGAAGGCCGATCGGCGGGAACCGCAGCCGTCTTCGCGAAATCAGCAGCGCCACAATACTGACGCCCAGCAGGATTTGAGAAACCGCAATGGAAAATAGAATCGAGGCTGCCGCGCCGAATGCCAGCCCATAGAGGATTCGATCGGCGAGCACACCAGGCTGCCTGGCAACCGCGACATCTTTCTCGAGATGGCGATACGCATTCAGTGTGCGTCATGACCCCGCAACACCCTCGGAACCGAGCGAAAGAATATCCGGAAGTACAGGCCGGGCGACGCGCATCTGACAAGCCGAAGGTCCAAACGCTTCCGTTTCGAGTAGGAAAGCCGGCTGCGGCCCATCAACTGCCAGAGTCCGGTAAGGCCGGGCCGCAGCGATAGCACCGTATTCGCGTGCGGTCCGTAGTGTTCCTCCAATTCGCCGCGTGTAATTGGACGGGGGCCCACAAAGGACATCTCGCCTCGAACTACGTGATAAAGCTGGGGGAGCTCGTCAACCGAATGTTTCCGGCACCATTTGGCGAAGCGGCTGGTAATGCGATCGTCCTCGCCGTTCTTGGTTACCGGAATCGCATTGGACACGTCCTCAATCGCGAACAGTCGTCCCCACTTCTGGCGTGGCTCCCACATGGTGCGGAATTTTAGTACCGGCAGGTCGGTTCCGCGCCAGCCCATCCGCCAGTGTCGAACCAGGGGCGTCCGCCGGGCGAGTAGGGCGATCATCGCGGCGACGATGACCATCGCCGGAGCCAGAACGGCCAGCGCCAGGGCCGCAATCCACGGCTCGACAAGATAGATTACTCGGAGCGACTTCACCGGGGCTGGAGTATCCAGCGTCCTAATTTGTTCGATGGCAGGCGTCACGTTAAACCTTCAAATGCAGTTCAACCGCTTAGACCAGCGGAGCGGCCGGCCGAGAACGAAGATTGGAAATGTTCCCAACGCTCGTCGCGCTGGTCTCAATGGAAGAGCAGATCAATCAGGAACATGGCTTTGAAGGGACACTTTTAGGGAAACCAGTATGCGGTCCAGGAAAGTTGTCTTCTTTTTTCCCGCGTTTTCGAGCCAGGAGGCGACCGCGCCTCTGGGAATTCTCGCGGTGTCCACGCCGCTCCTTCGCGCGGGGTACAAGGTCTGCATTATCGATTCCACCATCACTCCGAATTTCCGCAAGCGCGTGCTCGAGGAACTGAAAGACGCACTATGCCTCGCGGTCTCTCTGGTCACCGGTCCCATGATCATGGAGACGGTTCAAATCGCGCGTGACGCCAAGCAGCTGTATCCAGATAAGCCCGTCATTCTGGGCGGCTGGCATCCCTCTCTTCTGCCTGACCAGACCCTCGCCGCGCCGTTCGTCGACGTGGTCGTCAAGGGGCAGGGCGAAGACGCCTTGCTCGAAGTGGTGGAACGAATCGCGGAAGGAGAGTCGCTGAAGGGCGTCCCGGGAGTCGGCTTTAAGACCGACGGTCAGTTGGTTTTCAATCCCAGCCGCCCGCTCAGGCCGATCGCCGAGCTGCCGCCGAAGGCGTATCAACTCGCCGATTTCGATGCGTACGAACGAGTATGCGGGCGCCGGTGGGCCATGTACACTTCCAGTCTTGCGTGCCCCTACAACTGCGGCTACTGCACCAACGATGGCGTGTACGGACGCAAATGGAATGCGATCGAGGCCGAACGGGTAGTCGAAGAGACCACGGATCTGGTCTCGCGTTACAACCTGCGGCTTTTGTGGATCGTGGATGACAACTTTCTGGTCGACCGCGAGCGTGCGCTGCTGATCGCGGAAGGCTTGGTCCGCAAGGGCGTGAAGTTTGACTGGAGCATTCAGTCTTCCACCAACCTGGTGTGCCGCCTCTCGGTGGACGAGCTGAAGCTGCTGAAACGCGCCGGCCTGTCGCAGGTATCGCAAGGCGCGGATACGGGATCGCCCAAGGTGATGGAGCTGATGGGCAAAGACGTTCCAGAAACTGGAAACGATTCACCAGGCGGCGCAAAAACTAACGGAGGCGGGTATTCGCCCTTCGTTCAACATGATTTTCGGCTATCCCGGTGAAGGCGAAAAAGAGCGCCGTGAATCGATCAAGCTCATCATGGACGTCTGCCGCAGTTATCCGGGCGCCGAGTTCTGGACTAATATATTCACGCCGTACCCGGGCGCTCCGATCATGAATCGCGCCTTCGAACTGGGGATCGAAGTCCCCAAGACTCTCGAAGGCTGGGCGGAATTCTTTCCTCGCTATACGGTTCTTCCGTGGCTCAAGGGCGCCGCCCACCGCGAGGTTCAAACCATGCGCGAGTACCTGCGCGTCGCATTTCATCGCGTACCGATCGGTATCCGCACCAGAAATATCGGACAGCGTGTTCTGCATGGAATGATCAGCACCCCTGCGCGCTGGCGTCTGGATCATAACTACTACTCGTTCCCCCTGGAGTTGTGGCTGAAGGACAAAGTAAACCTGTGGCTGGAGCCGCCCAAGCCGAAGGTCGACGCCCATCGTCTGGAGGCCGAAGCAGTCACATGCTGACGGCGGCGTCGCGCAAAGTCCTCCTGTTCCTGCCTCCCTACTCGGGCAAGCTGCTGGGGCCGCCTCTGGGTCTGCTCAGCCTGGCTGGATCCTTGCGCGCGGCGGGCTACGTTCCGCTCATTATTGACGGCGCGCTGGACCGCGATTACATGAACACGATTGCCGCGCATGCACACGACTGCGCGTGTCTGGGCGTATCTCTACTAACCGGCCCGATGATCCTGGACGCCATCGAGGCCAGCAAACTGTTTCGCAATCTTCGTCCGGATGCTCCCATCATCTACGGAGGCTGGCATCCGAGCTTGTTAACCGGCGAAACATTACGGGAAGACTTCGTCGATGTGGTCGTGCGCCATCAGGGCGAGACAACTCTGGTCGAGATTCTCCGGCGGCTAGAAGCCGGACAACATCTCGACCTGGTGCAGGGCTGCTGGTTCAAGCACAACGGCCAGATTCGGATGAACCCGGATCGTCCCGCGATTCCGCTCTCGAGCCTGCCTTTACCCGCCTACGACATGATCGACTTCGACGCCTATGCTCGCTCGAGCGGAGAGCGGAAGCTGCCCTACGCCACCAGCACAGGCTGTCCGTATGCCTGCAACTATTGCACGGATATGGTTTTCTACAACCGGCGCTTTAACGCTCACGACGTGGATCGCGTGGTCGCGGAAGTCACCGGCCTGGTAAAGCGCTACGAGCTGTCTGAAGTCGCCCTGGTGGATTCGAATTTCCTGGTCGATGTTCACCGGGCCGTGGCGATCGCAGAGGGTTTCGTCCGCTCCGGGGTGCGGTTCCGCTGGACCTTCCAGGCTTCCACGGACCTGCTGTGCCGCATGACCGATGAAGAAGTGAAACTGCTCGCGGCGGGCGGTGTGAGCCACATCGGGTTCGGCACGGAGTCGGCGTCTGCCGAAGTTCTCGAGCGCATGAACAAGCGCCACCAGCATATCGAGGACATCGGTGAAGCTGTCCGTAAATGTGCGCTCGCGGGCATCCGGGTCACTCTCAATCTGATCTTCGCTTATCCCGGCGAGGAGGAGCATCACCGCCGGGAGACGCTGCGGATCATGGGCGAGATAGCCGCGAGCTTCGACAATGTGACGTTCTCTCCCAATTTGTTTACGCCTTATCCTGGTATTCCTATCTGGCCGGAGCTGCGGGCGCGGGGACTCAGTGAGCCCGCTTCGCTCGCGGAATGGGCCGATGTCGATCTGGGTGCGGATCACCTTCCCTGGCTCCGCGGACCGGCGTTTGCTGAATTGCGCCGGGGCATTTCCTATTTCCTGCTCGCGAACCAGGTGACCAAGGCGCGACAGCACGCGCGATCGGGACTCGTCCGTTTTTTGCTGGCGCTCCTGCGGCGGCCCCTCCACTGGCGTTTACAGAACTATTTCTTCGCATGGCCCTGGGAGCTGTCGCTGGCGGTTCCGCACAAGTGGCTGACGGTCCGGCGATCGCTCCTGACTGGCCAGCCCTTGAGTCATGAACTCAGCAGGAGCGCGTAAACCCTATGGCTGAAGTTCTTCTGACGCACAGCAATCATCTTTATTCGGATCCAAAGCAGGTTTCGAAGATGCAGCCGTATCCGCCCCTGCAAACGATTCTGGCGGCGGCGGTCCTGGAGCAGCACGGCATTGAAACCGCGCTTTACGACCCGACTCTGGATTCTCCGCGCGAAGGTTTCCGCGATGCACTCGAACGGCATCGCCCGAAGCTGGTCGTGGTGTGCGAAGACGATTTCAATTTCATCTCCAAAATGTGCCTGGCTCGCAATCGCGAGCTCGCGTTGTGGATGGCGCAAACCGCGACGGACCAGGGTATCGAAGTGGTGGCGCATGGTTCGGATGCCTCTGACCATGTCAGCGAGTATCTGGCAGCGGGATTTAGCTCCGTGATCATTGGCGAAGTGGAAGACACCCTGCTCGCCTTCGCACAAGGGCACCCTCCCGAATCCATCGCCGGACTGGCGTTTCGCTGTGAGCGCGGAGTTCACTACAACGCATCCCGCAGTGTCCGGTCCGATCTGGATGCTTTGCCCGCTCCTGCGTGGCATCTGGTGGATGTAGAACGTTACCGCCAAGCATGGATCGCGGCGCACGGCTACTTTTCACTGAACATGGCGTCCAGCCGCGGCTGTCCGTATCGCTGCAACTGGTGCGCCAAGCCGATCTATGGCAACGCTTATCATGCGCGATCCCCCCGGCGGGTCGCCGCAGAAATGCTCGAGCTGAAGCAGCGGTTCCGGCCGGATCACATCTGGTTCGCCGACGATATCTTCGCCCTTTCGGCGCGCTGGACCTTCGAATTCGCCGCCGCCGTGGAAAGTCTGGACGCTCAGATTCCATTTAAGATGCAGTCCCGCTGCGACCTGATGACGCGCGATGCCGTCGGCTGCACTTCGCCGCGCGGGTTGCCAGGAAGTATGGATGGGGGCTGAATCCGGGTCGCAGCGCGTGCTGGACGCGATGGATAAAGACATCCGCGTCGAAAAGATTTATGCCGCTCGCGAGAATCTTCGCGCTCACGGCATTCGCGCCTGCTTATTTCTCCAATTCGGATATCCGGGTGAAACGTGGGCCGATATCGAATCGACCATTCGCATGGTGCGCGAGTTGGCGCCGGACGATGTCGGAATCTCCGTCTCCTATCCGCTTCCCGGGACCAAGTTCTATCAGATCGTGGCGGCCGAAGTAGGTCAGAAGACCAACTGGAACGATAGTTCCGACCTTTCGATGATGTTCCGGGGCGCGTTTTCGACGGAGCTATACCGCGCCCTCGCGGATGCCCTTCACGCTGAAGTCCGGGGAGGGGAGAATCTCGAGGGCGCCTGGCGTCTGGTCCACCAGCTTCGTGGCGCGGAGCGCACTCAGATGGTGACCGCATGACGCGCCTCCTGCTTACGCACGGATATTTCCTGGAGGAGGATCTCAAAGAGCAGCAGACCATGAAGCCGTATCCTCCGCTCGGCCTGCTGTATCTATCCTCTTATCTTCGGAGCCGCGGATTCGAGGCTGAAATCTACGATTCCACATTTGGTTCGCGCCAGGAACTATTCCGTTTGCTCGACCAGGGGCCGCCCGGTGTTCTCGGCATCTACGGCAACCTGCTGACGCGCGCCAACATCCTGGCGATCGCCGAACGCGCGCGGGCGTCTGGATGGCTGGTGATGCTGGGCGGGCCAGAGCCGTCGAATTATCCAAGCGAATATTTGGGCGCGGGAGCGGATCTGATCGTCGCCGGAGAGGGTGAACTGGCTGTCGAACGGTTGTTGCGTTCGCAGTTCGATCCCGCGGCGTGGCGATCGATTCCAGGCTTGATCTTTCGTGGAAGCGATGGAACGCCCCATCATACCGGGCCAGCGGAGCTGCTCACCGATCTTGACGCACAGCCGTGGCCCGATCGCGAGCGCGTCGATATCGGGCAATATCTGAAAACCTGGCGGACCCATCACGGCATGGGTTCGATTTCCATAATTACAGCGCGGGGTTGCCCTTACCGGTGTAACTGGTGCAGCCATTCCGTCTATGGCCATACGCACCGGCGCCGCTCGCCCAAAGCCGTGGTCGATGAAATCGAATGGGCGATCCAGCGGTACAGCCCGGAAATGCTCTGGATCGCGGATGACGTGTTCACCATTCACCATGGCTGGCTCACGGAATACGCGGCCGAAATGAAGCGTCGCGGCATTCGCATTCCGTTCGAGTGCATCACGCGCGCCGACCGCATGAATGAGAAGGTGGCGGCACTGCTGGCGGATCTCGCCTGCATGCGTGTATGGGTTGGCTCGGAAAGCGGCTCTCAAAGAATCCTCGACGCCATGCAGCGCGGGGTGACGGTGGAACAGGTCCAGAAAGCCGTCGCACTGGCCAAGCAGAATGGCATCCAGACCGGCATGTTCCTGATGTGGGGCTACGAGGGCGAAGACATTTCCGACATCGAAGCGACCGTCGAGCATGTGAAGAAGTGCCGGCCGGATGTATTTTTCACCACTGTTTCGTATCCCATCAAAGGCACTCCCTATTTCGAGAAGGTCAGCCCGCGATTGGTCAGTATACGGCCGTGGGCCCAGTCCACGGATCGCGACTTTGCGGTTACCGGCAGGCATTCGAGAACGTTCTACCGCCGAGCCGATGAATTACTGCGCAGCGAGATGGCCGCGCAACCCGACGCAGCAGCGATTCAAGCGGCCCGCCGGGCTCTCGACCTCACCCAACACGAGGTGGAAGCATGAGCTCGCTTCCGCTTTCTTCGCCCCACCATGCCGCGACATACTTCGACAGGCTCGCGGCGCGCTATGACGAGGTGTGGACCAATTCAGATGCCGGCAGATTGCAGCGCGATGCCGTCTGGCGTCACGTCGATCCTCTGGTCCGTCGAGGCGATCGCATTCTCGACTTGGGATGCGGCACCGGCGAGGACGCAGTTCACTTCGAGACGCTGGGAGGGCAGGTGCTCGCGCTGGACGTCTCTCCCGAAATGGTTCGCATCTCACGCGACAAAGGAGTGAACGCGCGCGTCACCCCTATCGAAGGAATTCATAAGTTCGCGGTGGCCTTCGATATGATCCTGTCCAACTTCGGCGGCCTCAATTGCGTTCGTGACTTGTCGACGCTGGCGAAAACTCTGGAACGCCTGGTCCGTCCCCAGGGCTTTCTTGCCATCTGTCTGATGAGCCGCTTCTGTCTTTGGGAGTCCGCCTACTACGCCGTTAGGGGATCGTTTAAGAAGGCGGTCCGGCGCTGGAGCGGAAAAGCGGTTACCCCGGCAGGCCTCCACCTTTTTTATCCTTCATCCAAGCAAGTTGTCCTGGCCTTAACGCCGGGCTTTGAACTGGTTACCGATGTGGGCGTCGGAGTCTTGGTTCCGCCGTCGTTCGTCGGCGCGATACCCCGCAGACTGCTGCATACTTTCGCCTCGGTGGATGCGCACATCGAAGCGTCGAGACTGGGCAGAATGATCGGGGACCATCGCCTCCTGATATTTCGCCGGAGTTAAGCCTATGGATTCCGCCGCACGTCAGCAATTTCTGGAGGATTACGCGAAGATCCGGCACGCGGAGGGGCGCGGCTCGGCCAACTCCGCTTATTACCGCGAGCTTCCGGATCGCGACCTCAGTGGCAGAAGTCCGGAACAGTGGCGAATCCGCGCCCGCAGCTTTCACACGTTTGAAAGAACCGTACTTGCGGATACCGAGCGCCGTTCCAAACGCCCGCTCGATGTTCTCGATCTGGGCGCCGGCAACGGATGGATGTCACACCGCCTGGTGTCTCGCGGTCATCGGGCCGTCGCACTGGATATTTTCTGCGATGAACTCGACGGCCTCGGCGCACTGGGGCACTATCCGGTTCCTTTTCCGGCGGCGTCCGCGGACTTCGACTCGCTGCCTTTTCGGGAAGCGGCATTCGATCTGGCGGTCTTCAATTCTTCGTTCCACTACTCGTCCGACTATCGCCGCACGCTCACGGAAGTTCGGCGGTGTCTGCGGCCCGGAGGGAGTGTGGTCATCATGGACTCGCCCCTGTACCGGCGCAGCGAACACGGAGAGATGATGCGCGCCGAGCGCCAGGCATATTTCGAACAAACCTACGGATTCCGCTCGGACGCCCTTAAAAGCATCGAATATCTGGATCACGCGATGCTTCAGGAACTCGCCCAGGAGCTGAACATCGAGTGGCAGTACAGCCGGCCTTGGTATGGCTTGCGCTGGGCACTCCGGCCTTGGAAAGCGATGTTGCGGAGCAAGCGGCCGCCATCGCGGTTTCTCATACTCACGGGGAGATTTCGCGATCGATGATTCTCTTGCTCCATCCGAAAGCGGTCAAGCCGAAGAACCGGCGGTTCCCTTTGGCCATCCTCTCGATCGCAGCCGTGCTCGAAGGCGTCGAAGACTATGTCATCGTCGACGGGAATCTCGACACCCAGCCCGCCGTCACGATGGATCGCCTCGCGTCGGAACATCGCGTGGAGTTGCTGGCTGTTTCGGTGATGCCGGGTCCGCAAATGGTGGCCGCGATCGCACTCTGCCGCGCGTTTCGCGAAAAACATCCCAAGGTTCCGATTGTTTGGGGAGGATATTTTCCTTCGCTCTATACCGACGCCGCGCTCAACGCCCCTTACGTCGATTTCGCGGTTCGCGGGCAGGGCGAAGACACGATCATCGAGCTGCTGGCCGCCGTGCGGGGCGAACGGAAGTTGTCCAGCGTCAAAGGTCTGTCGTTTAAGGACGACTTCGGCCTCCACGTGCATAACTCCCAACGGCCACTGCGCTCGCCCAACGATTTCCCGACGCTTCCCTATCACCGGCTGGTGCCGATGGAACGCTACTTGCTGCCTACCTTCCTGGGCCGGCGGACGGCGGTGCACCACGCGAGCATCGGGTGCCCGTTCCGCTGCCAGTTCTGCGGCGTGGTGCCGATTTTCGATGGCCGGCAGAAAACTGAGGCGCCGGAACGTACCGCGGAAGTTCTGGGCGCTCTTCAGCGAAATCACGGCATCGACGCCGTTCAGTTTTACGACAATAACTTCTTCCTAAGCGAGAGCCATGCACGCAGGCAGGCCGAGCTGCTGACACCTCTCAAATTACGCTGGTGGGCGGAAGGCCGCATTGACACGTTCCTCCGCTATTCCGACGCCGCGCTGCGCGATATCCGGCAAGCCGGGGCGACGATGATCTTTTTCGGGGCCGAGTCCGGATCGAACAAGGTCCTCGCCGAGATGAATAAGCGAATCACGGCGGAACAGACGCTCGAATTGGCGGCGCGCATTCGTAACTTCGGCATTGTTCCGGAATTTTCCTTCGTCGTCGGAAGTCCCACCGCACCCGCGGAAGATACCCGCGAGACGATTCGATTCATCCGCCAAATCAAGCGCCTCAATCCGGACGCCGAAATCATCGTTCAACACTACATACCGACGCCCCACCCTGACGGCATGTACGGCCAGATAGACGGCAAGATCGAGTTTCCACGGACACCGGACGAGTGGGCCAGCGAGCGCTGGCTGAATTTCACGATTCGCCAGGATCCACACCTTCCCTGGTTGCCTTCCCGCGTCAAACGGCGCATTGACAACTTTGAGCTGGTGATCAATTCGCGCTGGCCGACAGTGCAGGACATTCACCTTCCGCAATGGAGCCGGATGCTGCTGAAATCGCTGAGCAGCTGGCGATACGCGCTGGGGTTTTACGATTTTCCACTCGAGCTCGCGTGGGCGCAACGCTTCGTATCGCTGCGCAAGCCACGATGGGAAAGTTTGTGACTGCGATCCCAGCCGCGGCGGCTTACCGGCTGTGGGCCAACACCTATGACCTGGACCCCAATCCCCTGGTGGCGCTGGAGCATCGAGTCTTGAACGAATATCTGCATCTGACGCCCGGGGAACGATTGCTGGATCTGGCCACTGGAACCGGCCGCGGGCTCGAGCACGCGTTGTCGCGCAAGGTACGGGCAATCGGTCTGGACCTCTGCCCGGAGATGCTGGCGATCGCTGCCACGAAACGTGGAGTCACGGGCCGGCTGGCGTGCGGCGACGTCTGTGCTCTACCGTTCGTGTCCGGCGCCGCCGATGTAGCGATCTGTTCGTTTGCGCTGGGATACATCGAGCGTCTCGACTTAGCGTTTCGCGAAATGGCCCGAGTCGCCAGGCGGATCGTCACGAGCGACTTGCACCCGGATGCCATCCGCTCCGGCTGGGTGCGCTCCTTTCGCACCGCCAGCGACCGCTACGAAATCGAGCACTACGACCACAGCTGGCCACGGATCGAAGCCTCCGCGCGGGCGGCGGGCCTGCGCCCGGTCTGGAGAGTGGACGCGTCCTTTGGCGAGCAGGAACGCGTGCTGTTCGAACGCGCTGGAAAAGCGGACGCCTTCAGTACCGCGCAGCGAATCCCGGCCATTCTCGCTTCCGCATGGATACGAGAATGATCCTCCGCGGCGCCAGAATCGCGGTGGATGCGACGACCACCAAAACCGTCAGCCTCACGGTCGACTGCGGGCGTGTTTCCTTTGGCGATCCGGACACACGCCCTGCCGAATTGCAACCGCGGGTTTTGGATCTCGCCGGCTTTATGGTGTTGCCCGGCCTGATAAACGCTCACGATCATCTGGAATTCAACCTATTTCCGAGTTTGGGGCGCGGAACCTATCCGAACGCGAAGAGCTGGGCCGCGGACATCTATCAGCCCTCCGTGTCCCCGGTGAAAGAGCACTTAGCCCTGTCGAAGCACACGCGCCTGGCTTGGGGCGGGCTCAAGAATCTACTCAGCGGCGTCACCACCGTATCGCATCACAACCCTTTCGAACCTGCGGTGTTCGATGCGGCGTTCCCGGTAAACGTCGTCGAACGCTTCGGCTGGGCCCACTCGCTCGACTTCAGTTCCGATCTGGCCGAGCGCTTTCGCACGACACCTGAGAATTGGCCGTTCATCGTACATGCAGCCGAGGGAGTCGACGAGCATGCGCATTCTGAAGTGGGGCGGCTCGACGAGCTCGGCGTATTGAGCGAGCGCACTGTACTGGTGCACGGCATTGGCATGGATCAGCCCGATCTCCACCGTCTTCGCCGGCGGCGGACCTCGCTCGTATGGTGCCCGAGTTCGAATCTTTTCACCTGCGGCCAGACACTCGCCGCGGACGCTCTTCATTCCGGATTGCGAGTGGTGCTCGGAACGGATTCCGCACTCACGGCCCAGGTGGATCTTATCGACGAGATCGCAGTTGCTCAGAGGACGCACCCACTCGCTCTCGAGGAGTTGTTCGAAATGGTTACGAGCCGATCCGCTTGCATCCTCCGGCTCACCGATGGCGAAGGCACGATCCGTGAAGGCGGTGCGGCGGATCTGGTGGTGGTCGAGGATCGCGGCCAGACGCCGGCGGAAGCTCTGCACCAGCTGCATCCGGAAATGGTGATCGTCCGCGGGAACGTTCGGCTGGTTTCCGCACGTTTGCGTGACGCCGTCCACAACTGTGCTGACAGCCACTGGAATCCGCTCTGCGTCGAGGGAAAGGGCCGCTGGTACACCGACGTGAACCTGCCCGCTCTTCATCAGGAAACCGTGCGCGCCCTGGGCACGGAGTATCGACTGGCGGGAAGGAGGATCTCGCTCTAATGCTCGATTCTCTTCCGGTACTCGTCTTGAATCCGCACAGCCGATGTAACTGCCGCTGCAAGATGTGCGACATCTGGAAGGGCACCGACGCTCAGGAACTAACTGTCGAAGATCTCGATCGGCAGCTGGAGAGCATTGAACGGTTGCAGGTGCGCTGGGTGGTGTTGTCGGGCGGCGAGCCGCTTATGCACTCCGACCTCTGGAGTCTCGTCGATTTGCTTCGCGCGCGCCAGATCCGGATCACGCTGCTCAGCTCGGGACTGCTGTTAGGGAGGTATGCAACATCCATCGTGAAGTACGTGGACGACGTGATCATTTCCCTGGATGGTCCCGCCCAGGTTCACGATTCGATTCGCGGAGTTCCGGGCGCGTTCGAGATCACTACCGCGGGGATCGCAGCCATTCTTGAGCGCGACGCTGGTTTCCGAATAACCGCGCGCTGCACCGTCCAGCGCGCGAACTTCCGCCACCTGCGCGACACCGTGGACGCCGCCAGACAGCTTCGCCTGAACTCGGTTTCCTTTCTGGCGGCAGACCTGGATTCCGCGGCTTTCGCCCGGCCCAACGGGTGGCCCATCGCGAGGAAGGCTGCTATCGCCCTAGAGTCGGGAGACATCGCAGAATTGGAAACTGAAATTGAGGCGCTGATATCGCGAGGCGAGTGCGGCGGCTTTATCTCTGAGTCGCCGGCGAAGCTCCGGCGCATTATCCGTCATTTTCGGGCGGCGCTAGGCGAAATATCGGCCGAGGCCCCTATCTGCAACGCTCCCTGGAAGTCGGCGGTGGTCGAGGCGGATGGCACTGTGCGTCCGTGTTTCTTCCAGCCTCCCATCGGCCATCTGAAGTCGGGCAGGCCGCTGCAGCAAATCCTTAACGACCCCGAAGCAGTTGCGTTTCGAGAGTCGCTGGACGTTGCGACCAACGAAATTTGCAAAAAATGTGTTTGCTCCCTGAATTGGAGAGGGTCTTAGTCTGTAGATGTTTCGTTTCCGGTTCATTCTCGCCATCATCTTCGGAGCCGCGTGCATTGCCAACGCGCAGACGAATCGCTACGTAAGCAACGATCTGTGTAAAACGTGTCATTCGGCGATCTGGAACGCTTTCTATAAGAATCCACACTTCAAGAGCATCGCTTCAGGCAAAGAACCGCCCGAAAACACCGGCTGCCAAGGGTGCCACGGTCCTGCCGGGAATCACATCGACAATGGCGGCGGGAAGGATACCATTCGTGCGTTTTCGACGCTTCCGCCGGAGCAGGTACTCGACGCTTGTCTCCGGTGCCATAGCCAGACGCTTTCACGGGCCAATATCCGGACCTCTCAGCACACCTTGAATGGGATGGCCTGCACCAGTTGTCATTCGATTCATCGTTCGCAATCGGTTCGCTCGCTACTCCGGAAGCCCCAGACCGCGCTTTGCGAAGAGTGCCACACCGATGTGCGTGCGCAGTTCGCCATGCCTTTCAAGCATCGCGTCGAAGAAGGAGTTATCGCATGCACGGACTGCCACAATCCTCACGGCTCGTTTGCTCCCACCTGGGCCATGGCCTCGCGCCCGCGCCACGTGGACCAGGCGATGGCGAATGAGGAGCCTTGCCTTAAGTGCCATGCCGACAAGCGAGGACCGTTTGTCTTCGAGCACCTGGGTGTTCGTGTGGATGGATGCGAGACTTGCCACGCTCCTCACGGCTCGACCAATTCGCGGTTGCTCCTGCGGCCGGTGGTGTTTACGTTATGCCTGGAATGCCACAACGGCGCGGGTAACTTCGGTCGGCAAGGTAAGGGAATCCCGGCCCAGACCTCGAACCACAATATGGCCGATCCGCGCTACCAGAATTGCACGGCCTGCCACGTTCGGATTCATGGATCGAATGCGGATTCGAACTTCTTGCGCTGATGCCCATGAGATTCGCAGCCCTCTTATTTCTGATCGCGAGCGCACTGAGTGCGCAGGCTCCGGTTGCTCCGAGCCCCGACCTGGCGGGCGAACGGAACGGTGAGAACATCCAGGACTACAACGTCGTCAATAGTTTTGAAACCGGGTACCGCTTCAGCACCGTGGGCGGAAGTATGGAGCAATATCGCAGCAGCGTCAATTTCGGAAATGGTATCAGGCTTCTGGGAAGTTCCCTTATTGTGAACTCGAAGGACGGCCATGGCCGGTTGTTCGATCAGATCACGCTGTCCACGCAGGGGCTCGGCAACGATCCGTATGAATCCGTGGCGATGCGTATCGAGAAGAACCGGCTGTATCGCTACGACATGAGCTGGCGGCAGAACGATTATTTTAATCCCGGCCTGGTGACCGCCGGCGGCGACGGACAGCATCTTCTGGACACCCAGAATCGGATACAGGATCACAATCTCACGCTTTTCCCGCAATCCGATATCAAGTTCTTCGCGGGATTCAGTAACACAACACAGTCGGGGCCGGGCTATTCCTCCATCCAGTTGTTCGACGGTACCGGCAATATCTTTCCTCTGTTTTCGGATGTCCGCCGCGTTTGGCGGGAGTATCGTCTCGGCAACGAATTCCGCGTATTCGGAATCCGCGTGAACTGGATGCATGGCTGGGAAGACTTCAAAGACGATACCGGCGCGGCACTCGCCACCGGCGGTGTACCCGGTGCGCTGCCCCTGCCTCAGCCACCGGGTGCGAGCCTCAACAGTTTCCGGGCCAGCGATCCAAACCACGGAACCAATTCGTATTGGCGAGCCGCCATCTTCGCGGATAGAGGACTGTTTCACCTAAACGGACGGTTCACTTATTCCGGCGGGCGGAACGCCTTCGTCGTCGATGAAAGCGCGCTGGCGTCCTCGCCGACGCGAGCCCAAAACGTGATTACCCTCGGCAACGCCGACCGCCCCGTTGCTACCGGGAACCTGAATCTCAGCTTCACACCCACGTCAAAACTGACGATCGCCAACAACACTTCGGTGTATAACGTTCGCACTCTTGGCGATTCTTTCTTCGCCCAGTTCGACAGCCAGACACAGACTACCGCCGTGCAGTTCTACAACTATCTCGGGATCCGCACCGTCGCCAACGACACCACTCTCAACTATCAAATATCGCCTCTGTGGGGCGTTATGGCGGGCTATCATTATTCCGACAGGCTGATTACATCCCAGAAGGACTTCACGTTCGCCGGAGCGACCTCGACGAGCCCCGCGGAGCAATCGAATCAGCTGCACTCAGGCGAAGTTGGGGTGCGGCTCGTTCCCTGGAAACCTCTTAGCGTGATGCTCTCGGCCGAGATCGGGACAAACAGTCACCCTTTCACCCCGATCGCGAACGCCGACTATCACGCCTTGAGCGGGCGCGTGCAATACCGCGTGAAGACGTTTCGAATCGCGGGTGCGATAAACGCCAACTACAATGCCAACTCGGTTTCCCTTACTTCTTACGCTTCGCAGTCCAGGACGTACTCTCTGAACGGCAGTTGGACGCCTCGTGACCGGTTCACAGTCGACGCCGGATTTACCCGGGCGCATATCTACACGATCGGCGGGATCGCCTATTTTCTGGACCAGGCGCTGGTTCAGGATCAGAGTTCGATTTATCTGAGCAACGTCAACTCCATCTATACAGGCATTCGCTACGAGGTCAGCAGCAGAGTCGACTTCTATTTGGGTTACACCCGCGTTCAGGATTTGGGAGATGGCCGCGCGGCCGCGGCGGCAGGCATCGGATCTGCACCGGCGATATTCCAGGCAGTGCAAACGTTCCCGGTGGTTTTCCAGTCTCCCTTGGCCAGAGTGTCGGTTAAGATCAACAACAAACTGCGGTGGAACGCGGGCTACCAGTACTACGGGTATCGAGAGGATTTTTCTTCGCTTCTGGGGTACCGCGCGAATACCGGGTATACGAGCCTATCGTTTTCTTATTGAGATGCCTGCGGATTCGAAATCGACCGAGCCTTTGCGAGCGCATTTCGATTCGTCGCAGAACGCTTGGGTACTGAGCCGCTATCAAGACGTTCTCGATTCCCTGCGTGAACCGGCGCTTCGCCAGGAGGGCCCCGAGAAAGCGCCGCCTCAGGTACGCAACGACGTTTCGACGGCCCTTTCGCAATCCAAGATTGCAGAGTGGGAGAAACAGATCGCGCCCCTTGCGTGATCGCATTATCGATGCGCTGGTCCCGGATCGCCCGATTGAATTGGTCAGCGAAATCATTCGGCCATGGTCGCTGGCCGTCACCACGGTCGTACTCGGCCTGGATGCGTCAAGGGCGCGACAACTGGCCACTCTTGCACCCCACCTATCCGCAAACGATGCCGGCGTAGAAGCCCGGCCTGGCTCACGCCGATCCCTCGCAAGAACGCTACAAGCCGTCCGGCGCAGAGTTGCAAACGCCCGATTGCAGCGATTACTACGCAGCACAGGTGTGCCCGGAGTGCAGTCGCTGTTTCTGGGCCTGACACAGACGATACCCGAATTTTTGGCAAATGCGTGGCTCGCGCTATTGCAGAACCCCTCTCAGCTCAGGCGGCTTCGTGCCGAGCCGGAACTGATCCCGAGAGCCATTGAGGAACTGCTTCGTCACAGCGGTCCCGTTCATACGCTCGCGCGAACAGCGGATCAAACCATGGAACTGGCCGGCGTCCGAGTTTCCCAGGGGGAACGCGTGATTCTGAAAATGGACCTGGCGAATCGCGACCCCGAGCATTTCACCGACCCCCAACTCCCTCGACCTTGCGCGGCGAAGTTCCGGCCACCTCGCGCTGGGCGGAGGTCCGCATTCCTGTGTGGGAGCATTGCTGGTTCGTATGGCGGCGATGTCGGCAACGCGCGCGTTCGTGGAGAGGCTGGCGGACGCGGAGCTCATCGATCCCGTGGTCTGGCGGCGCGGCTCAACGCTCGCATCGCCGTGTTCGATACGGGTTTTGCGGCGCGGCTAGAAATTGCATCTGCCGGCGCGAGGTTATTTTTCGGCCAGCAGGCGTCCCACCTGCACGTTGAACTCCTCCTTCGCCAGACGAAAGAGCTCACCGCTGCCGGGACTTGGAAACCCCGAGTGAATGCCCCGCACCAAGCCACGCCGATCTATGAAAAGGGTGGCCGGCCAAGTATTCCAGTTGACTAACTGCTCCAGTTTGGCATTCGCCTCGTCCGGATCGCCGCCCAACAACACGGGGAACTCCAGCCCGTACTTCTTCACGAATGCCCGCAGGCGCGCCGGATCCTTCAGTTGATCGGCCTCTTCGAAGGAGAGCGAGACAATCTCGAGTCCCTGGCGGCTGTAGTTGCGGTACATCTCAGCCAGAAAAGGGGCCTCATCATGGCAATTCGGGCACCAGCTCCCCGTGATCTCAACCACCAGGACCTTCCCCTGGAACCGCGCATCCGCATTGGATACGACGTGCCCGTTCAGGTCGGGAAAGCTGAACCGGAACGGCTCACTCCGATCCTTCATCGTCGTGTGCAGATCGGGATCGGTGGGCTCGGGAAGACCCTTGGCACGGGCCGCGGCGGGCCGGTAAGCCGTGAGCTTGGTCTTACCATCTTGAAGAATGTCCAGAGTACCGTCCGCGGCGGGTGTAATTTCGAGCAAATGAGCGCGAGCGCCATCGAAATGGCTGAGCACGAACTTACCGTTCTGGAAGGCGCCGCTGATGGTGCCGGTATCTCCATCCACGCGCAAAATCGTAGCGGCGGCCTTCGTGCCCGATTGCTGCACGACGAAGCGCCATGCAGATTCGCCTTTCCCGCTCCTGTTGGGAATTTCCCATAAGCCGTCGATGGATGGAGCGGTTTCCGTGAGCGCGGCCGGCTTAGCCACGGCTGACCGCCGGGCGCGGATCGCGAAGGGCCCTTTCATACGACGTGTGCCCGCATATTGACCTTCGAGCACTCCGCCCTTGAGCGTCGCTTCGAGAGTCGCCGCGTAGTAGTCCCAGGTGAGGAGAAGCTTCCCATCCTCGAACCGGCCTTGCGTGGAAGGGTATCGATCGTCGCCATTGAAGAAGGACGCGGTGACGTTCGTGCCCGAGCCCGAAATCTCCAAAGGAAAAGGCGTTTCGACTCCATTGATCTGGATGGTCGCGTCCCACTGCCCAGCAATTTGTTGTGTGCCTGACGGAACGGCAGATTGAGCCAGGATGGACGGAGCCAGGGCGAAAAGTAGCGCGGCGATGTTCTTGCAATCCATTTTAGGCACGCAGCAGCCCCAGGGGATCGCCGGATTGATAACCGGGGAAGACGGCGCCCAAATCCTTCTGGCCCAAGTGGCCGCGGATCAATTCGCTCAATACGGCGCGATAATCGGTGGTCACCGCCAGATCGCGCCCTTCAAAGAGCTGCTCTTTTTCGAGCCCCGGCCACTTCCCGTAGACCTTGCCTCCCTGCACCGGACCGCCCATCACCATCATCAGGCTGCCGTGGCCGTGATCCGTGCCGGCGTTACCGTTCTCCTCCACAGTGCGGCCAAACTCGGACATGGTGACGAGGACGATATCTTCCATCCGGTCGCCCATATCCTGGCTGAACGCGGCCAGGGCGCTGGAAAATTGGCGCAACAGGTTCGACAACTGCGGATTCTCATTGCCATGATGATCCCAGCCCCCGATCTCGGCAAACGCCGCCTCGACTCCGGCATCGGCCTTGATCAGACGGGCGAGCTGCTGCAGACTGCGGCCAAGTTCCCCGCCCTGTCCGTATTGCGCTCCGCCCTGCGGCGTGTACGCGCTCCGGTTGATGGACTGGATCGTCTTCATCGCTTCGAACGCGTCCTTGCCGGTGCGCCCCCACTGCGCGTCGGCGGAAGTCGCGTACATGCTCTCCAGGATCGAAGCCGCGTCCTGATTGCCCATGTTGAACTGTTGGGAATCACCGACGGCGATGGCGTCGTGTTCGCCGCGCAGCGTACGCGCCACCTGATTCCCCATCGAGACCGCCCGCAACGGCGACCTTTCCCCATCGACCCGCGGCAGGGCCCGATTGAGCCATCCGTCTCCCATGGTCTTGCTCGACGTGCCGGATTCCATGTAATCCTGTGCGTCAAAATGCGAGCGCGACGAATCGGGTGAACCGGTGGCTTCGATAATCGCCAGTTGCTGTTTGTCCCATAAAGCCTTGAGCGGCTGCATCGCGCCATTCAATGCGAAACGTCCGTCCAGATCGATGGCGTTTCCATTGATCGGATTTATGTTCGGACCGCTGGGTTGCCCGGTGGGAGGCGCGATGCCCAACGTAGGCCGCAGTTCGCGATACCGCTTCTCGGAAAACGGTATGACGATATTCAGCCCGTCGGCCGCGCCGCGCTGGAAAATCGCCACCAGAATCTTTCGCTTCTTGCCTTCAAGGGAGGCGGCGCGCGCAAGCCAGGACGGCACCGCGCCCGTCCCGGCCATGACGACCGCCGATCCGCGTAAAAAGATGCGCCGCGTCAACATGTTCTTTACCTCCTTTGGAAGTCGGGCGAGCCAAGCACCAGCGCTGCAATAAAACTGGGACTCTTCTCTTTGCCTTCGAGACCTTTCTCGATGGCCGCCTGCATTTGCGGAGAGGCGCTGCGCCCCAACAGATCGCGCGCGATTCCGGGTTCGTCTTTGCTTGCCAAACGCGACGGATCGAGCTTCATTCCGGGAACCAGACCAGAGGCCAGCGCGGCCGAAAAGTTCATTCGTCCCATAATTCCCGCGGTGCTGAGCCAGGCGTCACCCGTGTTGGGGTATCCGGTGGGCTCCAGCTTGTTGTAGAGCGGCTCGCCCAGATCCGCGACCTTCTGTACCAGCGCGAAGGTATCCGTCGTATCGGCTCCCAGGGCCCGAACCGCGCTCACCACCATTTCGAACGGTGATTTGACCTTGGCTTGCCATGCGCCTTCCGAGAAAAACTCGGGTGAAGTGAACATGGTCTGCAGAACGGCCCGAAGATCGCCGTCGGTCTTGGTGAAGGTCTGCGCCATCCGGTCGACCAGAGCCTGCGGCGGATCATCCGCCACGAAACGCTGCGCCAGCTCGCGCGATACGAACTTAGCCGTGGAAGGGTGATGCGCCAGGATATCGATCGCCTGAAGGCCGTCCTGCTCGCCTCCGCCCGCGGCGATTTTGTGCCCGAGCACGGTCTTCTCCCCGAAATCGTGCATAAAAGGAGCGAACACATATTCCGGATTATTCGGATCGCGGACCGTCCAGCCTGTGAAGCAGCGCGCCACCGCGATCACGTCATCCTGGGTATAGCCGCCCTTCACGCCGAGCGTGTGGAGCTCCATCACCTCACGGCCATAGTTTTCGTTGAGTCCGTGCGCCAGCCGCGCCAGCGGCGACGGAATAATGGAGTTCGGCACCCCATTCACGATCCCCCGATTCGGGGCAAACGGCCCCACATTTAATGCATCGGGATTCATCGACTCCCAGTTGTCGAGATAGTAGAGCATCGCGGGATGCCGCGCCGTGGCGAGCAGCAGATCCTTGAAATGCCCCAGCACGTGCGGGCGGATGGCATCGCGCTCATAGCTCCCGATCAGCAAATGGACCAGATTCTGCGTCTGGGGCACGTTCTTGTTTTGATCCACATTGAAGTGGTTGAACCAGAAATCCACCAGCACTTCTTCTAATTGCCGGTTGGAATATAAAGCGCGGAAAATCTTAGCCTCTTTGACGTCTTCACTGGCCACCAGCCGGGGCGACCGCTGGAACTGTCCCTCGCGGCGCAGCTCCGGAAAACCAGCCATACTTTGTGGCGGAAGCAGGCCGGCCACCAATGCGCGCTTGTCCGGATCGAGATAAGCGAACAACGCAGTGAGTTGGTCCCTATTGCCGGATCTCGCCACAGCCAGTTGATCGGGATTCAAGAGGTCGTTTAACTGCGGGTTACGCCGCCGGACCTCCTTTTGAACTTCCTCCTGCTGTATCCGCCGGGCTTCCTCGCCTTCTTTTTGGAATTCCGGTGTAAAGGCCAGCACGTTGGGAGGCAGTGAAGCCAGCACCTGCCTGCGCTTTTCCGGGTCCAGCGATTTGAGTACAGCCGTCCGCTCCTCGGCGGTTCCGATTTGCACCTTGCGCATGTCGTCTTGCGAAAGCAAAGTATTCATCGCCATCACCGGCTGCATCATGACGGGTTGCTGCGGGGGCGTATACTTCGCCACGATTTCCGGCAGGCTCATCCGCAATGTCTCCAGCGGCTTGAGTTTTGCGTCCAGCGCTGGATTTTCCGGGATCTGACCGGGGTGCAGTTGAAGCTCGATCCACTTGGCAAGGCCCACGCGGCGAACCTCTTCGACGTCGCCAGGGCGCGGTCCGAACGTCAACCGGTTCAACGCCTGTACTATCTGTTGATCCTGGGATAGCCGTTGGTCGAACGGCCCGGCACTCTTCAGACGAGTGATGCTACAAACCAGCAGCGCCGCGGCAGCGATGAGTACCAGGCGTTTCATGGACGCTGTACCTCCGCGATGGAATTAATCAGATAATCCGGCTATTTCCCGGCTGTTGATCAGTATACATCGAACCCACTGCTCTAGCGCTCTTCGCCCCGGCCGCTAAGGTAATAATGTACCGCCGGTGTAACGATCAGCGACAAAACCATCGACGCCACCAGCCCGCCGATGACGGCAATCGCCAGCGGCTGCAAGCATCTGCGATCCCGCGCCAAGAGCGAGCGACAGAGGAATCATTCCGGCGATGGTCGCTAACGCCGTCATCAGGATCGGCCGCAGCCGGCGTTCGCCCGCCAGAATCATGGCGTCGCGAACCGACGATCCTTCGGCCCGGAAGCGTTGATCGGCGTCGAGCAGTAGAATTCCGTTTTTCGCGACGATACCGATCACCATAATCAGGCCCATGAAAGAAGAGATGTTGAACGTGGTCCCCGTGATCAAGAGCGCCAGGAACACGCCGCAGGTGGAAAGCAGAGCGGATGCGAGAATCGCAGCGGGAGCCGCGAACGTTCGGAATTCGAACAGCAGCACGGTAAACACCAGGATCACGGCCAGCGCGAGCACCATCAGCAAGATCGCGGAACGATTTCTGCTGCTCCTCATAGATGCCGCCGTATACAACGCGAATAGAATTCGGAATGTGCAGATCCGTCACGGCCTGCTGCACCAGCTTGATTCCTTCGCCCAGGCTGATGCCTTCAAAGCGGCCCGTGACCGCGACGCGGCGCTGCAAGTCCTCGCGGATAATCTCGGTTTGGCCGCTTTCGTTTTGAAAATTTGCAAGCGAACCCAGCGTCGCGCGTCTTGCCGGTCGAGCTGCTGGTGATCATGGTGTTCCGGATCTGGTCGAGCGAAGTACGCGCATTATCGGGAAAACGCACTCGAATGGTGTAAGCGTGGTCGTTGACCACCACGGGAGTGGTTGCCGGTTCACCTTGCAAAATCGCACTGGCGTCGAGTTCGATCTCCTGCGGAGTGAAGCCCGCCCGGGCGGCGACGACCGGATCGACATTCATCACAATCGCCGATCCGCTAATGGTGTTCTCGATTCCGTCCTTCACGTCCGCCACTTCCTTGATCTTCTTGATCCTTTCGGCAACTTTGGGCGCCCATTCCTCCAGCAGCTTGGGATCCGCCGAAAATAACTTGATCTCGATGGGTTCGGGCGAACTGGTGAGATCGCCGATCATGTCTTGAAGGACTTGAATAAATTCGACATCGAGCTGCGGATATTGCTGGTTGACCTTCTCGCGCACGCTCGGAGATGATCTCGTCGATTCCGCGATCGCGGTCCCGTTTCAGCCGCACTGAGAAATCGCCGGTGTTCGATTCGGTCACCGCGGCCAGCCCCAACTGCATGCCGGTGCGCCGCGAGGTGCTCTCGACTTCGGGCGTCGGCATCGAGAATCTTTTCGACGCCCAGCAGCACCTGGTTGGTGTCGTCAAGCGCGGATCCGGCCGGCATGATGTAGTCGAGAATGAATCCGCCCTCATCCATTTCTGGCAACAGGTCGCTCCCCAAGCGCTTCGATAGCAGAAGAAGGACCCGGCGATCAGCGCAATGCAGGCAATTCCAAACACCAGAGGATACGCCAGCACGAACCGCAGCGAGCGCTCATAGGTGCGCGTGATGCGAGCCATGAATCCCGTCGGCACGGCGTGGCCTTCGGTATCCGACGCCTCACTCGCGCGGCCGGACCTTCGGCGCCGCAAGCAGGTAATGGCTCAGCGTCGGAGTCCAGGTCAGAGCCAGCGCCAGCGAAGTCAGCAGCGCCGTGCCTACCGTCACCGCGAGCGCGCGGAAAAACGTCCCCGTAACACCGGTGATGGAAATCAGCGGCAAGAAAGACCACGATCGGCGTGACGGTCGACCCCACCAGGGGCACTCGAATTTCGCGCAGTGCGCTGCGGATAGCCTCACTGCGGCTCTGGCCGGAATCGCGGTGCAGAACGATGTTTTCCACCACCACGATGGCGTCGTCGATCACCAGACCGACGGCCGCCGCCAGCCCCCCAGCGTCATCAGGTTAAAGGTTTGACCGAGGGCGCGAAGCGCGATCAGCGTGATCGCGATGGTTGCCGGAATCACCAGCGCGGCGACCAGGGAACTGCCCCAATCGCGCAGGAACAGAACCAGAATGATCGCGGCCAGGACCAGGCCGATCAGGATCGCGTCCCGCACGCTGGCGATCGAATCGCGCACCAGCGTGGATTGATCGTAGAACGCCTGCACTTTCACGCCCGGCGGCAGCGTCTGCCGGATCTGGTCCAGTTCCTGGTTGGCCGCGTCCGCGACAGCCACGGTGTTGCTATCCGCCTGCCGGAAGATATTCAGCAGAACGGCGGGCTTGCCGTTCGCCGTGACGATTGTGTACACGGGCATTACGGACGCGTGCACGCGTGGCGATGTCGCCGATTCGCACCGGGAGCCCGGCGGGGGTGGTGCGAACGACGATGTTGGCGATCTCCGCCGGATCGTGCGCCTGCCCGCTGACCAGCGTCAGCGAGAGCTCGTGATTGTTTTCGATCAGGCCGGGCGAATCGATCATGTTGCTTTTCGATACGGCGTCCAGAATGTTCGGGCACCGTCACCTGGGCTTCCAGAAGCTTGGCCGGATCCGGCTCGATCTGGAATTCGGGGACATTTCCGCCTTGCAGCACCACCGTCGAGACGCCGTTCACACGGTTGAGGCGCGGCTTGATGGTGTAGTTGGCAAGCTCCCAGAGGTCGCTCTGAGACATGGTGTCGGAAGTCAGGCTATAAGCCAGGATCGGCATCAGCGCGGCAAAGGTCATGCGATTTGCGGTGAGCTTCGCCGTCGGCGGCAGCGAGGGCTGCACCCGCGCCAGCGCCGCATTCACATATTCCAGCGTCTGGAACATGTCCACGTTCCAGTTGAAGAACAGGCTCACTTCGCCGGAGCCGCGGCTGGTGGTGGAAATAACCCGATCGAGCCCCGGCACCGAATTCATGGCTTCCTCGATGGGCCGCGTGACCGTCACTTCCATTTGATTGATGGGCGAGACTCCGTTATCGATGCCGACGACGATCTTCGGGAAGTCGGTGTTGGGGAAAACGGCCACAGGAATCGTGAACGCCAGATACACGCCGACGGTGATCAGAGTGAGAATGACGAAGATGACGGGGCGCGAAAAACGCGCCGTCCAGTGCTCCCGCGCGGGTGCCGGCTGGAGTGCTCGTGTTAGATTCGCTCATTCCTTCTTGCCCTTGGCGTCTTGCCCTTGGCATCCTTGCCTTTAGCGTCGTCGGGCTTTCGCCTCGTCGCCACCCGAGTCATCGTCATCGTCGTCCTCGCTCTTCGGCTGCTGGATCGTGACTTTGGCCTTGTCTTCCAGGCCCAAGACCGCCGGAGGTAACCACTTGCTCGCCGGCCTGAACTCCGCTGAGAATCTGGACCCGATCGCCTTGCCGCACGCCGACCGTAACCATCCGTTCATGCGCCACGGAATCGCTCGAAATCACCATTACTTTCTGCCGTCCCTCGTCGCCATTGAGAAGCGCGGACGCCGGAACCACCAGCGTGTTCTGGATCGTTTCCGCGATGATGGAAACGCGTGCCGTTTCGCCCGGTTTCAGCCGTTCGCCGGGATTCGCGATCTGCACCCAGACTTCGACCGTGGTGGCATTGGCGTTGGCCGCGGGACTGACCACCGTCACGGTTCCCGGAATGTCGCCATCGGGCCCGGCCACGCGAGCCGGACGGCCTACGCGAAGGGACGCGGCTTCTTTCACCGGCACGTTGGCGACGGCGCGAACCTGTGAAATATCGACGATCGAAATCAGGGGCATGCCGGCGCTCGCCATTTCGCCGGCATTCACTTGCCGTTCCGCCACGACTCCACTAATCGGGCTGACCACCCGGGCATAGGAGAGCTGCACCGCAAGAGTCTCCTGATGCGCTTTGGCCGCATCCATCTGCGCCTGGGCGCCACGGATCGCCTCTTGCCGGCCGACTCCATTCAGCGACTTGAGATGCTGCTGCGCCGTTTCCAATTGGGTTTGCGCCTGGACCATCTGGAGCTTGGTCTCGTCCACTTGCTTCTGCGCCAGCGCCCCTTCCTTTTGCAGCGCGGCCCGGCTGTCGTATAGCTTCTTAGCGGCGTCAAAGGCGCTTTGAGCGGATTGCACATCGGCTCGCGCCTTGGTCTCGTCTTCGACCACCGTCGCGCCGGTCACGGTCGCGTACGCGGATTGCGCTTGCTCATACTGATACTTGGCTTCCTGCACCGCCGCCGCGAGATCGCTGCTTTCCAGATCGGCGATCAATTGCCCCGCCCGAACGTGGTCCCCGCGATTCACCAGCATGCGTTTCACCGGCGCGCTGATCTTAGGAGTCACGCTGGACTGATTGATGGGGAAGAGAACGGCGTCAGCGGTCACCACGTGGTCGATCGCGCCGAGCGTGGCGGTTTCAACCATCACCGGCGTGGGAGCTTCCGTCTCCCCCGCGGCTTCGTCTTTGGCCTTGCCGCATCCGGCGAGCAGCGATGCCGCCACCATGAGGCTTGCGATCGCCGTTTCATTTTTGTAGGACATGTTTCTAGAACGTCCCCGTAACCGTTTCGAGATTGGCCAGAGCCAGGCGGTAGCGGACCAATCCGTCATCGTAGGCGTTGCGCGCGCCGGTCAGCAAAGTCTGGGCGTCGACCAACTCGAGGATGGTGGCTTCCCCGGCCTGATACCGCAGGCCGTTGAGCCGCAGATTTTCAGACGCCTGGTCCATGGAATGCCGGAGCCGCTCCACTTGATCGCGAGCCGTTTGAGCTTCCTGGTAGTAGCCCTGCAGATTTCTGATCAGCGTCCGCTGGGTCGCACTCAGCTCCACATTGGCCTGGTCACGTTTCAGTTGGGCCTGGCGCACCTTGCTGGTCCTGGCGCCCCAGTCCCACACCGGAACGTTTAATGAGATCGTCGCGAAGTAGCCGAGATTCGGCAAAGGCCCCACTTCCGGCGCAGCCGCCACCGTGCTGTGCAAAGCGAAAGCGTTGGCTTCGATGCCATACGCGACATCGGCTGTGAGCGTGGGCAGAAACGCCTGGCGAGCGATCGTAACGTCGAGCGCTGCGGCACGCAGGGCGGCATTGGCGGCTCGAAGATCGGGATTTTCGCGTTCGGCCATGGTCTGGACCTCGGTGAAAGGCGGGAAGGGCCGAGGCTAGCGTGAGATCGTCCACTACCGTAAAGTTCTGATTGAAATCGCGAAACAGCAGCACCGCGAGGTCCAGGCGGGCATTGTCCATTGCCAGTTTTGCTTCCTCGAAAGCCTGTTCCTGCTGGGAGTATTGGAAGTCGGCACGAACGGTATCGCTGCGCGGCACTTCTCCACCGTTTTCGAGCTTCTGAGTGATCTCGAGATAGCCCTTGGCCTGATCGAGAGCTTGCTGGGCAGTGGCGTATTTGCGCTGCCCGGTGAGGAGTGCGTAGTATGCCTTGGTCACCGTCACCGTCAGTCCTCGTCTGGCGATTTCCGCGCGCGCCTGCGCCAGCATCTCGGCCGCCTCCGCCCGCTGCGGACCAGTTTTCGTCAATGCGGCCGTGAAATCCTGATGGACGACGCCCCACTCCCGGTAGACGTGCACACCGTCGTTGGTGACGAACCGGCCGCTAGGCAGAACCCCGTTGCCCTGCGTGCCCAGGTAATCCGATTTGAAGCTGACGCCGGGACGCTGGGCGGCTCGCGCCTGCAAAACGTCTTCGCGGGCCTGGTTTGCATCGTTGATTGCCGAAAGCAGCTGAGGCGCGTTCATCTGGGCTCGCGCCAGGGCATCCTGCAAGGTAAGCGTGATGGGGGCAGCCGATTGTGCCGGACCGGGCGAATTCCCAGGAGCGGCGGCCTGCCCGAAGGCCACACCCGCCAGTGTCATCACGCAAATCGTCGCCGTAAAACATTGGAGCATTCTTGTGTTCATTTTGACCCCTTGGGGGCTAACCTCAAGTGAACCATCCTATCCTGAAAAATCGCTGAAGGCCCCTAAAACGCTGATGAAGCTGTTAGTCCGTCGTTTCAGCCTTTTTTCAGGGTTCTCTGTTACGCTCAGGAAGAATGCAGATTCTGGTGGTCGAGGACGAACTCCGGATGGCCGAGCTCCTGGAGCGAACCTTGAGCGAGGAAGGCCATCAGGTGGTCCTCGCAGCGGACGGCCATCAGGGCTTTGACATCGCCCGGTCCTCGGCCTTCGACGTGATCCTGCTGGACGTCGCACTTCCCGGCATGGACGGCATGACCGTCGCCCGGAAACTGCGCGAACAACGCAACCAGACGCCTGTACTGATGCTGACCGCACGCGATTCCGCGGCCGATATCGTCACAGGACTCGATTCCGGAGCGGATGATTACCTGACCAAGCCGTTTTCGATCGACGTCCTTCTGGCTCGGCTCCGCGCCGTGAGCCGCAGAGGTGTCATTCCCCAGCCGGTATGTCTGCGGGTGGCCGACGTAGTGATCGATCCTGCTCGCCATCGCGTTACGCGGGGCGAGAACGTCTTGAGCCTGACTCCGCGCGAGTATAAGCTCCTCGAGCTGCTCATGCGCAATCCCGGACGCGCGATCAGCCGCGACACGATTCTCGAGTCGGTCTGGGGATTCGGCACCGACGTCACGGAGAACACCGTGGAGGTGTTCATGCGCCACCTCAGGCTCAAGGTGGATACCGGCGAGCCCAAGCTGATCCATACGGTTCGTGGATTTGGCTACATGCTGCGGGAGCCCTGAGCGCATGCACCGGCGTTCGCTTCGTTTTCGACTGACGGTCTGGTATGCGGTGGTTCTCGCCGCCGGCCTGAGCTTGTTCAGCATACTGATCTGGGTATCTCTTCGCCATCGGCTGATGCAGGAAATCGATCAGGATCTGGAAGGCCGCGCCAGCCGCTTTGAGCGCTACTTCGCAAGCGAATCCAACGAGGCTGCCGGCGATCAGCTTCGCGACGAGCTCCAGGAATTCTGCCAGGCGCTGCCGCCTTCGAGCTACGTCGAGCTGCACGGCGCGAACGGGTTTACGTTTCACTATCCGTTGAGCCCACGCGACCAGGAAACCAACGTTCGAACCCTGCGGCGCCAATTCACCTTCCATCAGGAGCGTTTCGACCTGGACATCTCCGCACCCGTTGCCGAGGCCGAACATACGCTCGATCTGTTGCGCCTTCTGCTTTGGAGCGCCATCCCCGTGGTGATCGCGATCGCCTGCATCGGCGGAGCGTGGCTCAGCGGGCGCGCGCTGAAGCCGGTGAACGACATCGCGGCGGCGGCTCTCACAATCAGCATCGAGAACCTTGCCGAGCGCCTGCCCGTGCCGCCTACCGGAGACGAACTGGCACGGCTGACAGAAGTATTGAACACGATGTTCGCGCGGCTCGAATCCGCCGTAAAAACGTTGTCGCAATTCGTGGCGGACGCCTCGCATGAGCTGCGGACTCCGCTGGCCGTGATCCGGACTACCGCCGAACTTGCGCTTCGCCGGGCAAGGACGCCCGAATCTTATCGCGATTCCCTTCAGGAGGTCGCCGCGGAGGCCGAAAGGATGACGCGCCTGGTGGAGGAACTGCTCATCCTGGCGCGAAACGATGCCGCCACCGCGGAAATGCCCCTGGCGGCGGTCGATGTGCGCGATGTACTGGCGGACGTGTGCGATGAAATGCGCAACCTTGCCGGGATGCGGCAGATTCGCATCCGGTCTTTCTCTGGCGACGCCGCGGCGACGGTCTCCGGCAACCGGCAGGCCCTGCACCGGTTATTTCTCGTGCTGCTCGACAACGCACTGAAATTCTCGCGTCCTGGCGGCGAAGTGATCCTCAAAGTGGAAAGTAGCGAATCGAACGTCGCAGTCGTCGTTCAGGATTTCGGCGCCGGCATCAGCGAAACCGATCTGCCGCACATCTTTACACGCTTCTACCGGGTCGACCGCTCGCGAACGGGCGACGGGCACGGCCTCGGTTTATCTCTGGCCAGAAGTATCGCCCGGGTGCATGGCGCGACCATCGACGTTGTGAGCACGAAGGACTCCGGGTCCACATTCCAGGTTAATTTTGCGGCCCGGGACGTCCGGCCTGCTGTGGGCGTGGATACGTCAAGAGTGCCTTCGGCTAAGATATAGACCGCCTCATTCAGCCAATCTTCAGCTTTCCGAGGTAGATTGAACAGTGGCAAAAGGAGTTGACCCCATGAAAGCGTCCTTTCTTCTGATCGTCACCGCAGCCGCCGCGCTTCGCCGCAGCGCCTACTTATAAAGTCATCACGAAAATCAAAATCGGCGGCGGAAACCGCTGGGACTATTCTTATGTAGATAGCAACAATCACCGCCTGTACGTCTCGCACGGTGCGCAGACCGAGGTGATTGACACCAACACCGACAAATTAGTCGGCACGATTATGGGAACCACCGGTGTGCATGGGATCGCGATCGCCGACGATCTCGGGGTCGGATTCACCAGCGATGGCGGCGACAACGACGTCACCGTGTTCGACCTCAAGACCCTCGCGGTCAAGACCAAGATCAAGACGGGCCAGAATCCCGACGCGATCATTTACGAGCCGACTTCGCATCGGGTGTTCACCTTCAATGGCCGCAGCAGCGACTCGACCGCCATCGATGCCAAGACGCTCGCCGTGATCACCGCTTCCATCCCGGTGGGCGGCAAGCCGGAGTTCGCGCAGATCGACGGCAAGGGCCATATCTACGTCAACATCGAGGATAAGAACGAAATCATCGAGGTCGACGCGAAGAACGCGCTAGTTGCGAAGCGTTACTCCATCGCACCCTGCGACGGGCCCAGCGGGCTGGCCATCGATCCCAAGAAGACCACGCTGTATTCGGTCTGCGGCAACAAGATGATGATCGTCAGCAATCCCACCACCGGCAAAGTGCTGGCGATGCCTGCAATCGGCGCGGGACCGGATGGCGTGGCTTTTGACGATGGGTATGCGTTCAGCGCAAACGGCCGCGACGGCAACATCACCATGGTCGGAGAGACTTCTCCTGGAAAGTACGAGCCTGTAGCCACGATTCAAACGCAGCTCTTCGCGCGCACCATCGCGGCGGACCAGAAGGCGCATAAACTGTATCTGCCGGCCGCCGAGCCGGGACCTCCCGCCGTAGGCAAGGACGGAAAGCAGGGTAAGAACCCTTCGCAGGTTCCCGATAGCTTCGAAGTCATCGTTGTGGGGCGCTAAGGTTTTATGCGCACCAGCGCAGCCACTCTTATACTGGCGGGTACGGCATCACTCTTCGCTCAGTCCTCGACGGCGTATCGCGTCACCCATACATACACGCTGGGTGGGGACGGGAGCTGGGACTACGTCATCCCCGATCCTCCCAACCACCGTCTGTTCATCGCGCGGCAAAATCGCGTGATGGTGGTCGACGAAGATAAAGGAACGCTGATCGGCGAAATCACCGGCATTCAGGGCGCGCATGGAACCGCGATCGCACAAGCCACGGGACATGGATTCGCCACCCAGGGTAACGACCAATCCGTGGCTATGTTCGATTTGAAAACCTTCAAGGTTATCGGCCGCATCCCGGCCGCGGAAGACGCCGATGCGATCCTCTACGACAGCACGTCGAACCGCGTTTTCACTCTGAATGGCGACGCGCACTCCTCGACCGTGATCGATCCCCAGGCGGGAACTTTGATCACCAATCTTCCGCTCGGAGGCAAGCCGGAAAACGGCGTAGCCGCCGGCGACGGGAAAGTGTACGCGAATATCACCGACACCAGCGAGGTAGTCGAGATCGACTCGAAGACCGCGACAGTTTCGCGGCGATGGTCCACTGCTCCCTGCAAGCAGCCGGTCCCCATGGCGATCGATACGGCCCACCATCGCCTGTTCAGCGGATGCCGCAGCGGAGTGATGGCGGTCTCCGACTATCAGGCCGGCAAGGTGGTGGCGACGCTTCCCATCGGCATGGGCGTCGACGGCGCGGGTTTCGACCCGGCCACCGGAGACGCGTTCGCATCGAATGCGGATGGCACGCTCACCGTGATTCATCAGGATTCTCCGGACAAGTATCACGTGCTCGAAAACGTACCGACGCCGCAGGGTTCGCGCAACATGGGACTCGACCCCACCAACCATCGCGTGTATGTCGTCTCCGCGAAGTTCGGACCGGTTCCGGACGGAGGCAAAGGACGAGGCCGCGCTCCCGTACTGCCCGGATCGTTCAGTCTGATGGTGATCGAGCGGGCTCCCGGCGCGCGCTGAGGCTACGGCGTCTGAATCGCCGAGAGCAGTTCCGGCGACGGAGTTGGATGTTTCTTGACGTATCGGGTCAGCCCGCTGCGAAGCCAGCCAAATTTGAACCCGTAACCGGAATCGCGCAGATATTGCGTCGCCTGCTCCGGCGGCATTCCGAGAAAATACATCTTATAGAGCGCGGCAATCACGTTCGTCCGGTCGCGTCCAAATTTGCAGTGGAAATAGACCGGATGATAGCGTTCGTCGTGCAGGATCGCGAGGATTTTATCCACGTGTTTTTCCGATGGCGAAATCGGAGACGCGTTCATGATGCCTGGAATCAGCGTAATCCCGTATTTCTTCGCCTTCCGCTTTTCCAGAACAGTGAGCAGCGGAATGACTTGCAAGTCGACGATATATTTTACATGCAGTGACTGAAGATACCGGTAATCGGCGTCGCCTTTGGGCCGCGATCCTTTATAGACGCCTTCGTCCAGCATGCCGAAGTGCTTCAGTTTCGCGCCAGCCGCCGCTGGCCCGTGGATCTCGTCAGACGTGTCGACCGCGTCTGACGTATCGATCGCCGCGCGGACCTGACAAGGTGCGTAGGCTTCCCCTAAAAGGAGCAGTATGGCGACACCGAGACCTGTCCGCATCCCGCTACGCCGCATCGGACTCGGCCTCGGAATTCTCTTCGGTTGCACTCTCCACCGCCTCCTTCACCACTTCCTTCACCGCGGCCTTCACCGCATCTTTCACGCTCGCCTCCACCTCTCGGGGAACCAGACCGACATCCTTGTTCTCCGCCCCCATCTGCTTGATAAGCTCTTCGAGGACGGGAGCCACCGGCGGCAGTTCTTTCGCGACGGCCTTGGCCAGTTTCTTGGCGACTTTCTCGGCGGGCATGATGTCGCTGGTGCGCGCCTGCCCTTGAAGTTTCTCGGCTAATTGCCAATCTTCCTGAAAGACTTTCGCGAGCTTGCTTACGGTTCGCTGGTCGCGGAAGATCGCGCCTACCTCGCGGCGTCTATCGAGTTCCATGGCCCGCAGGCTCTGGCTCCCCAGGAACGCCTCCCGGCCGTCGCGAATAATCGTTCGCGTATGCAAGCGCAGACGCGGCATCTTATGCACTTCAAGCTTGGCGCCCCGCCGTGCCAGCCGGCCGATAATTTTCACGGCAACTCCCGCCCGGGCCCGCTCTTCCAGGAGCCGGATCATGGCGGGATCGCTGACCACGGGATCATAGATCAGCAGTTCCTTTTTCGCGCCGCGGATAAACGCGCCCAGGCGTTTGCGGGCGTTCTCCGGGCTGACCACCAGGGTCCGGGCGTGCGGCGTGTAAGGATGACGCTTACTGTCGGCTTCAAATAGTTTCAGGGTCTCCTGGACCAGCGTCCGATTGCTGGTGCCAATGCCGAAACTCCGCGTCTTCTGCGTGTCGAGCAGGGTCATGTTGAAAGCCATGAGGTACAGGTCATGGCGGTCCACGATCATCAACTTGGCGTGATACCGCACCAGATCGTCGGCGGTTCTCGCCACGCTTACGCCGGCGGCGAGCAGGCGCTGCTCCAGCTGCCGCAAGCCGTCTTCGCCGGCCTTGTTCGCATGCGCCACCAGCGCGCGAACCTCCACGCCCCTGTTTACCGCGCGATTCAATGCCGCCTCGATGTCTTTTCGGTCGAACCGGAAGATCATGATGTCGAGGCTCGATTTCGCGCCGTCGATGGCTTTCATAAGCGGAGCCAGGCCGTCATCGGGCAATACCCAAAGTTTCATCTGCTCTCCAGAATGCAGTTTGGCAACCGTTGTGCACGCACGATGCACATTTAGGTCGCATACCGATTCACAGCAAAGCACTTCCGCGAGCTGCTCTTCCGGTCCTGCCCGTAATCCTCAGAACCCGCAGGCGAAGAAAAGTAGGCAATCGCAACACAGTACCAGGTAGAAAATTCATAGTCCCCTAGGAAGAGGCAGGCTGCGGCGATTCGGCTACGCCAAACTGCAATTCGTAGAGTTCCGCGTATAAGCCTCCCGAGCGAAGCAGATCTTCATGCCGGCCGCTTTCGACGACCTGCCCGTCGTCGACCACAAAGATCACGTCAGCGCGCTGGATTGTGGACAGCCGGTGCGCGATCACGATCGCCGTCCGGTTTTCCATCAGGCGGTCCAGAGCTTCGAAAACCAGCTTCTCGGACGCTGCGTCCAAACCGGAGCTGGGCTCATCCAGGATCAGGATCGGGGTATTGCGAATGACGGCCCGCGCGATCGCGATTCGCTGGCGCTGGCCTCCCGAGAGCGTCACACCCCTCTCGCCCACGATGGTGTCATATCCTTCCGGCATTTTCTCGATGAACTCGTGGGCATTCGCGAGTTCGGCCGCGCGCAGAATTTCGGAACGCGTCGCCTCCGGTTTGCCATAGGCGATGTTATGCCAGACCGGGCCGTGAAACAGCACCGTTTCCTGCAACACGAAGCTGATCTGCTGGCGCAGCGATTTCTGCGTGTACCGTCGCACGTCTTGCCCATCGATGGTGATGTTCCCCGAGGTGGGATCGTAAAAGCGGGGGATCAAGCTGATGACCGTGGTCTTTCCGGCGCCGGTCGGCCCCACCAGCGCCACGGTCTGCCCAGGCTGGATCGCAAGATTCACTTGAGAAACCACCGGATGCTCCGCCTCATACGCAAACGTCACATCGTGAAACTCGATCAGACCCTTCAGCCGGGGGGCTGGCCGCGCATTCGGGAGGTCCTCGACCTGCCCGTCGGTTTCCAGAACCTCTTTGATGCGTTCGTATCCCACCGCCGCTTTCGAGAAGGTATCCGTCATTTTCGAAAGCTCCTGCATGGGCTTATACATTTTGCCCAGGTACCACACGAACACGATCAAGGAGCCTTCGCGCAGGCTTCCGTCCAGCACCATGCGCGCCCCAAACCACAGCACCAGGGCAGTACCGAAGGCCACAATAATCTCGACCAGCGGTGAGAGTTTCGCTTTGAGGCTGCGGGCGCGCAGAGCCAGCTCCACACCTTCCAGACTCTGTTCCTCCAGGCGATGTTGTTCGTAGTCCTCTCTGGCGAAGGCCTTCACTACGCGCATGGACGAAAACACTTCCTCAATGACCGAAACGATTTCACCCTCTTTCTTCCGGGCTGCACGGGCCGCCTTTTTGATGCGCCGCGTATATGAGAAAACGACGACGAACAGAACCGGCGCCACGGAGAGCGCGATTAGCGTAAAGCGCCAGTTCAGGTACAGCATGACTCCGATCATGCCCAGCAGCGTGAGACTGCTGATCAGGGCGCCCAGCAATCCCGACGAAACGAAGCTCTGGATCGCATCGATGTCGCTGGTCACGCGGCTGATCAGGTCGCCGGTCCGCTTTTGATCGTGGAAGGCCAGCGATAGCCGCTGGATGTGCGAGTACAGCGTGCTTCGCAGATCATGCGCGACCCACTCGCCGACCGTAGTCGTAATTCGCTTCTCGGCATACGAGCAAACGGCCCCGAAAGCGGCGATCACCAATACTGCCGCGGCGGCGAACGCGAGAACCCTAATTTTATCGGTCCCGGCAATCGAAAGAATCAGCCGGTTCAGCCAGCCCTTCGGGGGCTGTGACTTCAGGACATTGTCCAGAACAATCTTGAGCGGCCACGGTTCCAGCAGATTCGCGACGGTTTCGCCGATTACCGCGAGGGCTCCTGCGACCAGCGACCGCGAATGCGGTTTCAACAGCTCCCGAATCTGAAACGGCGCGTTGACGGGTTGAATGGTATTCATGATCTCGAACGTAAGAACTACCGATTTTCCCCTGTCGAACTTCTAAAGTGCGTTCAGTGCGCTGATTCTGCTCTCAACGACGAATGCGAAATCGTTCACTTCCTGGGGCGAATAGCCTGCGGCGCGGAATGCATCGCGAATCTGGTCGGGCGATAGCCGGCCCAGTACCATGCCCAGCCACTTGGCATCGGCGCGGGGAATGTGACGGCCAATCCAACGCAGATCCAACCGGTGTACGAAGACCGGCAAGTTGAAAGTCTCAATCAGCGTCGGCCGGCTGGGCGCTCCGAAATCCACATAATCGGGAGTTGCATTGCTGATGAATTTTGAATGTTTGTAGGCCTCGAGATTTCCGCGGGACGCCTCGACGGACATGGTGAAACCGGTCGTGCCGAAGGTCGCTCCCAGATCGCTAATAACGTAGACCTGTTCCGGATCTGCTGTCCCCCCGTTAGACTTTCGTTCATAAATGGCATTATTTGCATCCTTCAAATCCCAGTTGTTGATGAGCGCCATCAGCACTCGCAGAGCATTGAATTTTTGGGTGTCGACAAATGGATTGGAGCCCCATTGCCAGGTACCCAGCTTCTCGACGCCTTCCATAGGCCGCTTGAGCCTTACGTTGTGAATTACGCCATCGGATGAGACGAGGTCTTGCCCGCGATGCAGATGGTTCGGCAAATCTTGCACATGCAGAGCCGGCAGAAAGTAGTCGTCGGTGGTGTAAAACCCGGCCGCCCAGGCCAATCGGGTCGCCGCGACTTCAGGGCGCGCCTCGGCGCCAAGCTTAACTTTCCACTTCACTCCATTCTGGTCGCGGACCTCGAATTTAGGATTCGATCCCTCCAAGTCCTCCTGGATGAATATGAATGGTCCAACGGGCTGGCGCTGCTCCCCGCCCGATCCATACAGCAGATTGAGGCTCGCGGCTTCACCAGGATCCCGCCAGAGAACCGCTTTGGGGGGTTCAGCCGAGCCTTCTTTCCGGCCGTCCGACAGGCGGTCCGCTCCGGGTACCGCCGAAACCGATAACGCGAGCAGGATCAAAAGTCGTCGTAAATCGTTGGACATACTTTACTTCCCCCTTTTTGCTGCGGCTCCTATGCGGGCAGCACTTTCAGTGCAAAACAAAGGCCATTTCGAGCGGAATTACCCGGGAACCATTTGGGCTCCGCAAGCATCTAGTCAGGTGAGCCGAAGAAGTTGGCGCATCCCAGCCAGGGGACGGTTCTGCTGGACCCTGATGGCTGCCCGACCCAAACCGGGCATCCAATAAGGAACTAAAATGCACCACCAGCAGTCTTCCCGGCGGCGCGCCGCCATTCTCTGCCTAACAGCAAGCTTCACCTTGGCGTCGGCGTGGGCCGGCTCCCAGGATCTGCCCAATTTTCAAAAAGTAGACGATCACGTCTATCGAGGCGGCCAGCCCAGCGACAGCGGTTTCCAGAATCTGGCCAAGCTGGGAATTAAGACCGTGGTCGATCTCCGGGAGATCGGCGAACACTCCCAGGCGGAGGAACAAAAAATCGTCACTGGCCTGGGCATGAAGTATGTCAGCATCCCCATGCATGGGCTGTCGGCTCCCCAAGACCAAAAGGTCGCGGCACGTTGAGGCGCTCTTCAATGACACCACCGGCGGGCCGGTCTTCGTGCACTGCAAGCGCGGGGCGGATCGTACGGGTATGGTTGTGGCCGTCTACCGGATTTCACACGATCAGTGGGAGAACAAGAAGGCGCTCAGCGAAGCAAAATCCTACGGGATGAGCTTTTTTGAACGGGCGATCCAGCACTACGTTATGGATTACACACCAGCGGTCACGGTCGCGTCCGGAGACGTCTCCGCTCCAGTCTCTCCGCTTCTCGATGCGCGCGGCGTGCGCTGAATTCGGCTGCGTCATTCATCGCCATGCCGTCTCCGCCGGTCGGACAGGAACTGAAGACCGACGTACGCGATCCAGTTCGGCTGGCCGTTGGACGGCGTCGGAGCAACCAGGCCGCGGCCGCCCATCGCGATGAGGCGAAGCCAATGGCCGCGTACGATCGGAATTCTGCCGCCTAGACCGACTGTGGTTTCCGCGAGCTTCGGCGTTCCAGCGGCCACGCGGACGTCGCGCTGATCGTACAGTTCCAGGTAGAGCTCCGTATCCTTGCGAAATTCGTGACCGGCGACGACCCCCTGTATCCACGAATCCGGGGCGTCCTTGCCCGCGATCCAGTAACCGATTTCCGCACTGACGCGGAGCCATCCGTAGTCAGCGCTTGCCTGCAAGGGCAGCAGCAATTGGGGACCGGGCTCCGCCACGCCGCGGTCGACGGAGCGCCCCGGACTCAGGAGAACCTGGGGGTAGGCCGACAGGCTGAACTTGACTTGCCGCTCGCCATCCCGCAGGTGAGTCTTGGAATGACGCTGATAAAAGCGGTATTTCACTCCGAGCAGAGAATCGCCCAGGCCGGCCGCTATATGTACCGGGTCCCCTCGCGTTTCCTGAATACTGAGGGGCACTTCGTAACTGAGTTGAATCCGCTGTCCGATCCCGTAGTTGATATCGATATCCGGGCCTGTGTAAGAACCCGCGCTAGGATTGCGGTCGGCGATGAAGCCAAAATTGATTTCCCAGTGCCCGTTTCCCGGTGTATCCGGATCGTCCGATCGAAACGGCGGCCCGCCCTGCGAGAGCGCGATAACGGGAAACAGCATGAAGCCGGCCAGGCAAGGAGTCAGGATCTTCATAGCGGCCTAATGCCCGCAAGGAGTACGGGTTCGGGAATCATCAGACTTCGCGCGTGCATCAGGCCTTCTGCGTATAGGATACAAATGCTCGCGTCGCTGTAACATCGCAATTTCCGCCGAGCGGCAATCCTGCCTTCTTTCCATCCAGTATGTCATTTGGCAGGCCATGTGCTTCCTGGATCCTCTAGAGAGGAGTTTTTCTAGAGATGCTACAGAAAAATACTTTGCCGGTGGCAATACTGATTCTTTCCCTTGCACCCCTGGTCGCTGGACAAGATCGGGTTCGCGGCGGCGACCGGGACGGTGACCGCGACAGGGACCGTATCACCAGGCTCGAACCGGGCACGGTCATTCCCGTGCGCACGAATGAATTTATCGATGTGGAGCGGCGGGATAACCGGGTCTATTCAGGAATCATCGATCAGGACGTCCGGGGCACGAATGGCGCTCTGGCGATCCCCCGAGGATCGGCCGCGGAGTTAATCGTCCGTGTCGCTCCGGACAACGATTTGATTCTCGACCTTGAATCCGTGGTGGTCAACGGCCAGCGCTATGCCATCCGGACCGATCCAAATCGCATCGAATCGGAGCCCGACCGGAGTATCGTCGGCGCAATCGTCGGGGCCGTCAGCGGCGGTGAAATTCGCGGCCGCGCGGTCAAGGTCCCGCGAGACACAATCGTCACTTTCCGCTTGGAACGCCCCATGGAAATGGGAATTGCCGATCGCGGAGTGATGCGCGAAGGCCATCACTATCACGACTGGTACGACCGGCCGCGTTAGGCCCCATTCGGCTCGAAACACTACTGGGGTTATTTGTGTCTCTTAGGCAGGAGATGTGTCCCATCAGGTGATGCGAGCGTTGATCGTGTGCGTCCTCGGGCTGTGGTCGTTGCCGGCGTTTGCGCAGGAGCCGGGAGGTCCGCCGCCCGGGGAGACTCAGGAGACCGGCAATCCGCAGCCCGCCACTCAAGAACCCGAAGACGCTCGCGATCGTGTTCTATACTCCACCGAAACCGAGCATCTGAAGCCCCTGGCTCACAAATTCCTTCAGAACGTGGTTATGGACCAGAAGGAAATGTGGACCAGCCCGCTGCGCATCCGCAGTTTCGATGACGCCCTCCCCTGGCTCCTGGTTGGCGCGGGTACTGCGGGCCTGATCGTGAGCGACCATTGGACCGCGCACGAGCTGCCGAACACCGTCGATCAAGTCTCGATCAGCAGCGATGTTTCCCGGGTGGGAGCCGCCTACACGATCCTTCCGATTACCGCCGGATTCTATATCGGCGGCGTGATCGCGCACAACGAAAAGGCGCGCGAGACCGGCGTGCTGGGTGGGGAGGCCATTCTCGATTCAGTGATCGTCTCGGAAGTATTCAAGCTCACCATGCGCCGCGAACGGCCGCTCGATGGCGACGGTAAGGGAAGATTCTTTCAAGGCGGATCCTCGTTCCCTTCCGGCCACTCCACGGTAAGCTGGGCGCTCGCATCCGTGGTTGCCCACGAGTACAACGAAAACATCTTCTATCCGATCGCCGCTTACGGTCTCGCCTCGCTGGTCAGTTTTTCACGCTTGAGCGGACAAAATCATTTCCCTTCGGACATATTCGCCGGCGCCGCGCTGGGCTGGTTCACGGGCCGCTACGTTTTCAAGACCCACGTGGATCACTCGATTCACAGCCGCCCCGCGTCCAAGCTCGCCGAGCTCCGTCCTCGAGTGATACCGGAATTCGACAGTGACCGGCGAGCAGTCCTCTTGACTTGGGGACACTGAGCGGCGCCGCTCTGACAGACGTATTCTGTCGCCGAAATTCTATCGCGACCTAGAAGCGGCGAATGGGCTATGTCCCCGAGGAGCCGTATCTATACGCGCATCTGAGCGGCCTGGAGTACCTGGTGATGGTCGGGCAGTTGCGCAATCTGCCTCCGAAACCCACTGCGGAGCGGATCGACGGGCTCCTCCGGTTACTTTCGCTTCACGGCGACCGCCATGCGCCGATATCCGCCTACTCGAAAGGCATGCGGCAAAAGGTTCTCCTCATCGCGGCACTTCTGCACAATCCCGACTTGATCCTGCTGGACGAGCCGTTTTCCGGGCTCGACGTCAGCTCGGGACTGGTCTTGCGAAGTTTGATCCAGGAGCTGGCAGTCAGAGGCAAAGTGGTTGTGTTCAGCTCGCATGAGCTTGAAACAGTGGAGCGAGTCTGCTCTCACATCGTGATTTTGCATCGCGGCAAGATCGTCGCCGATGATTCCATTGAGCGGCTGCGTACGCTGATGGAGCTGCCGACACTCGAAAGGATCTTCTCGCAATTGGCCGTCGAACAGGACACTGCGGCGATTTCGAAGCAGATAGCGGAACCCGCAGGTTACCCATCCAGCGGCTAAACTGCGTCAAATTTCCGCGCGCAGCAAGGCATCCACGGCACTGAAAGCACAGAAGTTGACTACGATAGAATGGTAGTGTTACTGTGTACCGATTCACCTAGTGCTCGTGGAGGTAGTGTGGGCATCGTCGCTCGTGCCAAAATCTCAAGCTCCTTTATTCTTCTCTGTTCGGCCTTGATGACCAGCCCGGCATTCGCCCAGGTAGACCTATCGGGAACCTGGAATCCTCAATACCTGGAGGACGTGGATGAGCGTATTCCCGGTCCAGCGCTGGTGGATTACCTCGGTATCCCCATCAACGCGCAAGCCAGGCAGTGGGCCTTGAGCTGGGATCCCGACCGGCTCGGCCTGCCCGAACACCAGTGCCAGGTCCACACCGCGGCCTATATATATCGCGGGCCGCTGGCGCTGCGCATCTGGGAGGAGCGCGATCCGCAGACGCAGGAACTGATCGCCATCCGGCAATACACCAGCACGTACGAGCAGAATCGGACCATCTATATGGACGGCCGTCCGCATCCTCCGGAGTATGCCGCGCACACCTGGATGGGATTTTCGACAGGCAAGTGGGAAGGCAACATCCTGACGGTATACACCACGCACATCAAACAGGGCTGGCACCGCCGCAACGGAATCCCTTCGAGCGACAAGATCTCGCTGGTGGAGCACTTCATCCGGCACGATAACCACCTGACGCACGTGAGCGTCGTGACCGACCCGATATACCTGACGGAGCCCTTGATCAAGAGCGAAGACTATGTGCTCAACACGAGCTCGGGCGGAAACTGGCTGTGGCCCTGCGAATACGTAGAAGAGCTGCCCAACTCGGACCTCACCAAAGTTCCCAGCTACATGCCTGGCGAGAATCCGTTCGAGCATGAATTCGCGGACAAGTATCATATTCCGGTGGATGCAGCCCTCGGCGGCCCGGAGACGATGTATCCGGAGTATATGAAGAAGCTGAAGGGCGCGACCAAATGATCACCGGAAAATCAATGTCCCGATTTACCATACTGGCGTCGGTCTCTCTTGCCGCGGTTTTGACGATCATGGGTCCGGCGGATGTCGCGCACGCCCAAGGCAAGGGAAAGGGCGGCGGCAAGCAAGGCGCGCCCCCGTCGTCCGCCGCCGCGCCCGCCGATCCGGCTTTGGCGAACGCGGAAGTTCACACCCTGAAAGTTCAGGGCAACGTGTACATGATCGTAGGACCGGGCGGCAACACGGCGGTCCAGATTGGCGATTCCGGAGCGCTGGTGGTGGATACCCAGTACGCGGAAGTCTCGGACAAGATCGTGGCCGAGATCCGGAAGCTCACCAGTAAGCCCATTCGCTACGTGATCAACACCAGCGCCGACGCCGATCACACCGGCGGCAACGCAAGAATTTCGAAGGCGGGAGCGCCGGTGATCGGTGGAAACCTGGGAGCCGTGGCATTTGATAACGGAGCCACGATCGTGGCGCACGAAAACGTGCTGCGCTGTGATGAGCAAGGCGGCCGAGGGTAAGGCGGACGCGAATGCCGACATGCTGCCCACCACCACCTTTTTCCAGGGCCAGAAAGAAATCTTCTTCAATGAAGAGCCGGTGATCGTGATGTTCGAGCCGGCGGCCCACACCAACGGGGACAGCATGGTCTTTTTCCGGCGGTCGGACGTGATCGCCACCGGCGACATTTTCAATATGAATACGTATCCGGTGATCAACCTGGAAGAAGGCGGAAACATTCAGGGCGTGATCAAGGCGCTGAACGTGGTCCTGGACATTACCATCCCCAAGCACGAGCAGGAGGGCGGAACCTACGTCATCCCCGGTCATGGACGCCTTACGGACGAGCACGATGTGCTGGAATATCGCGACATGGTGACCATCATCCGGGACCGGGTGCAGAACATGATCAAAAAGGGGATGACCCTGGCCCAGGTTAAAGAAGCGAAACCGACCTTTGAATACGATGGACGCTGGGGCTCGACCACCGGTCCTTGGACGACGGATATGTTCGTGGAAGCAGTATATAAGAGTCTTTCAGGCAAAAATGACAAGAAGTGAGGCTTCGGTCAGTGACCGGTCACTGACGGTCAGCGGAGCGTGAAGCCGCGGCATTCCCGTGATAGGCTTCAATATGGCAGGAAGTTGATTTTAGAGTCAGAGTGGAGGGTATCTTGATGAAAACGAAGCTTGCGGTCATCGCAGCAGTAGCCGGCTTCATGCTTATTGCGACGACGCCCATTTCCGCGCACCATTCTTTTGCGGGAACCTATCTGGAAGACGCTCAGCCGGTGACCATTGAGGGCACCCTGGTGGCGTTCCTGGTGCGGAATCCACATTCCTTTGTGCATGTGGAAGACGCGACCCGGAAGGACCCCAAGACCGGCGAGCCGATCCGCTGGTCCATTGAGTGGGGCGCAGCCGGGCAACTGGCACAGCAGGGCGTCCGTACCGGATCGCTGAAAGTCGGCGACAAGGTTAAGGTCGTCGGCAGCCCGGGCCGCAATGCCGAAGATTATCGCCTGCGGATGCGCAGCATCACCAGGCCTTCGGACGGATGGACCTGGCCGGTAGGGAACCAGACATTCAACTAGACCTTGGCGTTCTCAGTTCGCGAGGGAAACAGAATGAAGCAGACCACACACACGAGACCTTGGCTGTCAGTGATGGCGTTAGTACTGTCCCTCACGATACCGGTATATATGTTCGCGCAGGGCGGCGGGGGCCGAGGGGGCCGGGGTGGTGGCGGAGCGCCCGCGGCTCCTGCTGTTCCCCGCGCCCAAGCCCCCATCGACCTGACCGGCTATTGGGTTTCGCTGGTCACGGAAGACTGGCTCTATCGCATGGTGACACCTGCCAAGGGCGACACCGCCAGCGTGCCGCTCAATAACCAGGGCAAGCAGGCGGCCAACGAGTGGGATCCCGCCAAGGACACCGCCGCGGGCGAGCAGTGCAAGTCCTATGGCGCGGCCGCCATCGTCCGCGTGCCGGGACGCATGCACATCGAGTGGCAGGACGATAACACCCTCAAAATCGATTTCGACGCGGGAACGCAAACCCGCCTGCTGCATTTCGGCGGAACTCCGCCAGCTTCGGGCGATGCGGGGTATCAGGGTTATTCCGTCGCATCCTGGGAAGGACTCCCGCGCGGGCGGGGCGTGTTCGGCCTGCCGGGCGGCGGTGCAGGACTTACAGGCGGTCCGGAAGCAGCTAAGGCTGGACCCCAGCCAGTCCGGCCGGGTTCGCTGCATGTGGTGACCACGCACATGAAACCCGGATATCTGCGCAAGAACGGGGTGCCGTACAGCGCCAACACCGTCCTCACGGAGAATTTCGATAAAGTCACGGAGCCGGACGGCGAGACATTGCTGATTGTCAGCACGATCGTGAACGATCCGCAGTATCTGACCCAGGAATTCCTCACCAGCACTCACTTCAAGAAGGAACCGGATGGAGCCAAGTGGAGCCCGTCGGCCTGCTCGGCGAAATAGTTTCGAGAACAGATCGGAGCGCTGCAACCGAGCCGGTTGAAGTGCGCTTTGCAGAATCGCCGATGAGTCACCTATGAATTTGGCCCACATCCATCTGTTGCTGAATCACTTTCCGACCATCGGCACGATTATCGGGATCGGCCTGTTCCTGGTGGGCCTGGCGGCGAAGAGCAACGACCTGAAGAAGGCCAGCCTGGTGGTGTTCCTGGGCATCGCGCTGGTGACGCTTCCCACGTACATGAGCGGAAACGCCGCCCAGGAAGTGATCTGCAAAGGGCAGCCCAAGGGTCCGTGTACCGATCCTGGTATATCGAAGGCCTTGATCGAAAAACACGAGGGCGCGGCGCTGCTGGCATTCATGTTCATGGAGTTCACCGGAGCCTTCGCGTGGCTGGGCCTGTGGCAGTACCGCCGCCTCTCGCGATTCCCATCCGCGGTGCTAGGCGTTGTCGCGGTATTGTCCCTGGTGACGTTCGGGCTGATGGCGCAGGCCGCCAATATCGGCGGCGAAATCCGGCACCCGGAGATCCGCGAGGCGCTGAAAGCCGAAGCGGCTCAGCTCGAAGGGGAACAGCCGCTGGCGCGCGCCGTGGGATCGTTCGTGGTCGCTAAAACGTGGGTGTGGGCCACCTGCGAGACGCTGCACTTCATCGGGCTGTGCCTGTTGTTCGGCATCGCGTCCTTCGTGGATCTGCGCATGCTGGGGGTGATCAAAGGCGTGTCCTTCCAGGCTCTGCACCGCCTGATTCCCTGGGCCGTGATGGGCTTCGGCGTCAACCTGATCACGGGCATGTTCTTCTTCGTGGCGGCTTCCGACCAGTACACGACCAACACGGTCTACCAGTGGAAGCTGGTTCTGATCATGCTGGCGGGACTGAACGTGCTGTACTTCACGATTTTCGACGAGCCTTGGGCAGTGGGAGCAGACGATAATGCGCCGCCCATGGCCAAGTTCGTCGCAGCCTCCGCATTCGTGCTGGTGATCGGCGTGATCTTCTGCGGCCGCATGCTGCCGTTCCTGGGGAAAGCCTTCTAATGCTGATCGCCAGCATGGTGGTGATGATTGTCCTGGGCTCTATCGTGGCGCTGGGTGTCATAGGCTACCTGATCGACAAGAACGCGGACGGGGGAAGGGACTAAATTGTACAAGGAGCTTCTGGAGAAGATCGAGCAGTTGCCGTTCAGCATGTGGGTGCTGCAAGGCCCTTACTCCACCATTTTGTTCCTGCACGGCATCGGCATGGCTTTGGTGGCGGGTTTCGCCGCCGTCATTGCTCTGCGGCTTCTGGGCTTTTCACCGAAGATTCCTATCAAGTCGATGGAGCGGTTGTATCCCTGGATCTGGTGGGGATTTGCTCTCAACGCCATCACCGGCACCTGCCTGCTGATGGGGGATGCAACCACCAAGGGCACGAATCCGGACTTCGGCATCAAGATGGTGTTCGTGTTCTCGGGGATCATCGTGCTGAAGATCATGCGGAAGAAGGTGTTCGGCGATCCGCAGCTCGACAGCGCGCCGGTTTCGAGCGCCGCTAAGGGTTTGGCGTGGCTCTCGCTGACCTGCTGGATCGGCGCGATCACCGCGGGGCGGCTGCTGGCGTACGTGGGTCCAGTGTCGGGGCTGCCGGGGTTGAAGAATTAGGGGTAGTTATCCCCCGTCCTCACGGACGGGGCTGGCTGCGCGAATCAAAACGCCCGTTCATAACTACCGGGTCGGGCATGCCCGACCCCTACAAACGCGCGCGTGGCATTGTAGGGGCGAGGCACGCCTCGCCCGACGAAGATCACGCCTTGGGCGGGACCTTGGCTTCCAGCCATCCGCGAATCGCCTCGAACACAATCTTGCGATTGCTCTCGAGCATCATGAAGTGGCCGTTTCCGAAGATGCCCTTCTCCTTCAGGTTCAGGGCTTCGGCATCGCAGCCGGCCTGCTTGAGGAATGCGACCACAGGCTCGGCGCGGCGCGTGGAGCGCTCGGCGACGATATAGGCGATCGGGATGCCCTCAAGGTTCTTGAGCTTCTTCACCGATCCGTCGGCTTGTAGCCCATCCTTTATGACGAACTGCGCCGGGTCGGTTACCGGCGGATCGTAGACCAGGGGAATCGCCGTCAGCGGCCAGGCGCCCGGCAACATTGGACTCGCGCCCTCGACATTCAGGATCGCTTTCACCATGCCGGGACGCTCGTTGGCGATCAGCCAGCTCGCCGGGCCGCCCGCGGAATGCACCATGACGATCGCGGGTCCGATCTTGTCGAGCAACTCGCCGCCGGCGCGTGCCCACAGTTTCTGCGCGAGAGCATTTTCAGTCGGCGTCGAGTTCTGCCCCGCCTGGAACTGATCGATCAAGGGATCGCCGACGTCGCCGGTTCCAATCCAGCGGCGGTTAGGCTCGACTGCGGCCCGCTTGAAATCGACCGTGATGCTGGCGTAGTTAAACACGGGACCAATAGGACCCAGTGCATCCGGATGATAGATGGCCCTGCCGTGACCGACGCGATCCATGATGTAGGTGTCGTAGCCGGCCTGCACGAAGTAATGCGCCCATCCGGCATTGCCGCCGATGCCCATATAGTGCGTGCCCTGCCCCGCGCCGCCGTGGATCAGCACCATCGGGAAGCGATGCCGCTTCTGCTGCGGCTTCAGATACTGCACGAAGGTCTGCCCGACGAGAATCGTGCCCGGCACGTTGTTAACGACGATCTTCTTCTCTTCCATGCCGACCCAGAAATATCCCTGGTCGGCGAGCTTCATCGCCGTCTCAGCCGTCTTGGACGCGGTCTTGGGCAGCGGAGCCAGGTGGTTGACGTTCTTATCGAGCCAATTCAGAATCGGCTTCAGCGTCTCGCGGTTGTTCTTTTCGCCCATCATCAGGTGGCCGTTGCCATGGATGCCGATGTCGGCCAGCCGGATCTCTTCGGCGTGAACTCCCGCCTGCTTCAGGAACGCCACGGCTCCAGGATTGGGAGTGATGAAAGAAGCTTCGGAGGTGTAAATGCAAATGGCGCAGTCTCTCCAGTTTTTGAGTTTGCGCGCCGGTTCTTCCTGGATGTTATAGGGCTGGATACCCAGCTTGGCATCGGCCTCAGTCGGCTGAACTTGCTTCATCTTGACCTGCGAGGGATCGGACGCGGGCGGATCGAGCTCGACGGGCAGGTTGATCAGGCCCCAGCGGTTCGGCCCGAACACTGCCGATCCCTGCGCGCCTTCGACCACCACGATTCCCTTCACCAGCTTGGGACGAGCTTCGAGCACGTAGAATCCGAACGGCCCGCCCGCGGAGTGGGTCATGATGATGGCGGGTCCGATCTTATCCAACATTTCTGCGCCGTTTTTCTGCCACACACTGACCTGGGAATCCTTGATCAGCCCCATGCCGTTGCCGAAAGATCCGCCTTGCGAGGCGACCAACTGGGCCAGTTCGGGCGTGCCGACCGCGCCCGTTCCGGGCCACTGATTGTGCAGCTTGGCGTTGGGCGAGTTTCCGAAGCCACCTCGTCCACCGGGGCCGCCGGGCGGAAGGTTGGCTCTTTGCGGAGTGAACAGATTGGAAATCGATTCGAGCGTCTGCGCCGCCGGCCAGCCCCCATGCAAATCCGGATGATATGGCGAACGGCCGTGACCGGGCCGATCGACCACGTAAACCTTGTAGCCTTCTTCCAGCAACATTGTTGCCCAGCCGCGACGGCCGTCGGGCGTTCCCATCCAGTCCAGACCCTGGCCGCCCCCGCCATGCACCAGCACGATCGGATACGGATGCCGTACCTTGGCAGGGATCTGATATTCGACATACATCTGGGTGCCCTTGACGACGGGGCTCGGTTCGCCCTTGGCATTCGCCGCGGCGGGCAGTGTCGCGCGTTCCACGCCCACCCAGAAAAAGCTCCACTCAGCGATATCGAGCGCCGGTCCACCTGTGGTGGTGGTGGCGGCGATGGCATCGGGACTGGCCATCAATCCGGCGAGTCCAGCCATCCCAGCAGGCACGGCGAGGCTGGTCGCGACAAAATCGCGGCGAGTGAACTGGGATGAGGAATTCTTGGAAGTGGGCTTCGATTTCACGGGATCGGGCTCCTCAAAAAGGGTTATCGAAACATTGATACCACGATCCGGCGGGTTCAGGTGGGGGGCAGCGGATTGACAGCGAAGACGAATTCCTCCACCGGTTTGCCGCCGATAAGGTGCTCCTGCAGGATGCGTTCGAGGACTTCGGGAGTAGCCGAGCGGTACCAAACGCCCTCGGGGTAAACCACGGCGATGGGTCCCTGCTCGCAAATTCGGAGGCAGTTGGCTTTGGTTCGATAAACGCAACCCTCAGCGCCGGTCAACTTCGTTTCGGTGAGACGTTTCTTGAGATAATCCCAGGCTGGACCGGTAATCTCGGGTGGAGCACACTTGGGTTTGGTCTGTTCCGCGCACAGAAAAATATGGCGCTGGATCCGGCCGATTCCCAGGTTGCGGGCAATTTCCGTGAGGCGGGATTTTACGTCGTCTGAAGGCAATTGGAGGCTGCTCCGATCAGCATCCAATTATATCGACTGCCGATCAGCTGTTGGCCCCAGCGCATAACCAACTGGTGGTGGAAAACCACCAGCTAGCTTGAACCAGCCAATCCGCGGCCGGAAACATCCCGCGTTTTGGGGGTTTTGGAATGGAACAAAACGTGCGATGACGATGTCATGTTTCGTACTTCATCAGTAAATCCAATGCAGTCTGTCAGAGCTCTTTTCGCGGGAGTGATACTTTTAGCGTTTGCGGGGACGAAGTGTGCTCTGGCGCAAACACCTTCCGCGTCGCCGTTAGAAGCGCAAGTCCGGCACGAGTTGCTGCAGCTTCCTTATTACGGCGTTTTCGACTATTTGCAATTCACTATCGACAGCGACACAGTTACTCTGACGGGCCACGCCAGCAACTACGTTCTGAGGAACGACGCCGTAAGCGCCGTGAAGCATTTGGCCGGCGTAAGGGCGGTGAACGACCAGATCGAGGTGTTGCCTCTGTCCAGCTTCGACGACAGGATCCGCCTGGAGTTGTTCCGCTCGCTTTATCGGGACAGCGCTCTCAACAGGTACCGGCTGATTCGGGTGCAGCCGCCCATTCGCATCATTGTGAACAACGGAAACGTAACGCTGACCGGTATCGTCGATAGTGAAATGGACCGCAACGTTGTTTACGACCGCGCCATGGAGGTTCGGGACGCCTTCTCCGTGACGAACGACTTGAAAGTGCAATAACAGCCGTTAAGGTTATGGCGGGCGCGGCAGGACTCGAACTTGCCCGCACTACCGAACGCTGCAAGCGTAGGAGTCTGCCGCGTCCACTTGACCTTTGCTGTACTTCGGATACTCGGGATAGGAACACATCGGAAGGCTGCGATCGCCGGCAGTCACCTGGATGGACTTGCCGGGAGCCACGCCCTTTTCCACCCAATCCGTGAGTAGCGTCACGCGATCGAAAGTGTTGGGGATAGGCCGCGCCTGGATGGTCTTCCCTTCCCCGTCCACCCCGTAGTTCGTGCCGGAGAGTCCGTGGCCGGTTTGAGGCAATACATAGAACCGCGCGAATCCATCCACTTTGGACCGGCCCATCTTGTCGAGCACCGATTGATAATAATCGAGCTGCGACGCGGGCGATGCAAGTGTATCATTGGTGCCGATCGCCACAATCATCTTGCCGCCCCGCTTCTGGAACGCGGACAGATCGGGATTGGTGGCATCGAGCCATGGGATAGCTCGGCCCGGCGAGCGGCGAACTTGCCGCCTTCGACGTAGTCCAACGGGTTTTCGGTCAGGTCCTTCATCAGAAATCCCGTGACGCCAATCGCGCCTAAGTGGCTGTGCATCGCCGCATCCGTAGGTGCGCCTTCCTGCCCGCGGAAGCGCGAGCCCATGATCAGACCGCTGCCGCTTGGATCCGTGTTGGGCAACCACATTCCGAAACTCTTCACGTTATTCGCCAGCGGTGCAGCGAACGGGTATCGCGTATAGACGAACTCGAGGGTCGAGATCTGACCATCCGTCAGGCACGCGTTGGCGCTGGTATCCGCTGGGTTGGGATCGACATTGTTCGGACAACGTTTCGCGGCCCAAGGATGGCGGTTCTTGGCGCCCTGATGTACGTCGAAGATCGCGCGGCACGCCACGTAGTTGTTCATGATGCCGTCAACCAGCCCGTCGAGCTTATCGCACTGGCGTATGACCTCGCCGCGTATAGCGTTTACCTTGGCCAGTGTGACCCAGTTTGCCGCTGGTTCTTCCTGAATGCGGATCAGCTCCGGCGCAAGCATGAGCGTTGAGAAGTTCACGATCGGGACATTCGCCGCGACGCCGTCATAATCGGCCGGGTAACGCTGCGCAACAGTGAGTGCTTCGCGCCCGCCCTGCGAGGAACCGATGTAGTAGTTGTATTTAGGCCGCTCGCCGTACATCCGCTGGATCAGCACCATCGCGGCATCGTGCGTTTTTTTCATCTGCATGTAGCCGAGGTTTTTGATCGCCTCATCGTTGAGTCCCCAATCGTCGGAGGGAGGCGCGCCTTTCGCGGTGCCTTTTGCTGCGCCCCGCCCGCCAAATCCGAATCCGCCGGCTTGGTGGCCGGAATCGCTGCCGTAGGTGACAAAACCCAGAGCAAACGGATTCCCCGGGCCGCCGCCCGTAAGCCCCGGGATGGTTCCGTTCATGCCGCCACCGCCCAACTGCGCCGCACGGCCATTCCAAGTGGATGGGAAAGCCACCTGGAAGTTGATCGGCTTGGCGGTCGGCGCATGATCCACCGGCGCCATCGCGCCATTCACAGTGCAGTACGGTGGCAATCCTTTGGCGGCTGCGTTCCAGCGGGGAGCGCTAAGGGTGACCGCGGATACCGGCTCGCCGATCGACGCAACCGGGATGCTGTCGCCCAATTTAGCGGCGGTGCAATCCGCCTCGGTGATCGTCTTCGAGCCGGACGGGAGCTTGCGCCCCGGCGCCGGCAGACCAGATGAGAGCCGCGGCTCCTGCGCCGAGAAGCATCCACGCGCGTGAGGTTTTCATGACGGTTAGTCGATCCTATCTGAAGAGCCTTGGAGCAAAGTCGTTCAAAGCTCGCCGCCACGTCAACCATTCGTGAGCCGTGCCTGGCGACTCATAGTAGACGTTGTGAATACCGGCCTTCGTTAGCTCGTCGCTGAAGTTTTTAGTGCCGGCCCCTCCACAGAGCCGATCCCCAGAAACAGAAGTTTGGCTTTCTTGTTGAACGACGCTGGATCCGCGAACGCCCCGCTGCAGCCAGTCTTCGGGTCGAATGCCGCCCCTCTGCCACCGCAGCTTCCGCTGAATCCGCCGATATAGGCGAACTTATCCAGATTCTTCAGAGTCGTCAGGAAGGTTTGCATGCCACCCATGGAGAGGCCGGCCATGGCGCGATTCTCGCGCCCCGGAAGCACGCGATAGGTTTTCTCAACCATGGGGATCAGGTCGGTGATCATCATCTCGGTGAAGGTCGCTCCGGTGAAATCGGCCAGACCACCGCCTCGCCCGGCAGGAGCACCCCGCCCTGCCGGCGATGTGGAGCGGTGGCGGGACTAATCCGCGGCCCGCGAATATCGTCCCGTCCTCACCCGGCTTGACGGCGTTAAGATTATCCATCACGATGATCATCGGCTTGGCCTTCCCGGCCGCGATCAGATTGTCGAGAATGAAGTCCACGTGCCCCTGGGCTGTACCAGCCGGTTTCGTCTTCACCCCAGCCGTGCAGCAAGTACAGAACCGGGTAACGCCCTTTGCTGTTCGTCTCATAGTCCGGCGGGGTGTAGATAAAGGCCCGTCGCCACTTCGCCGTGACCTTGGAGTAATAGGACTGCTGGCTCACGTGACCATGCGGGACATCTTTGGCCTGGTAGAAATCGCCACCCTGCTCGGGAATCTCGATTCCGCTGTTCTGCCATCCCGATCCAAAGAAAGTCGAGGTCGCCGGGTCCGCGACCGTGGCTCCATCGATTTGAAGACTGTAGTAATGGAAGCCGACCACCAGGGGCGTTGTGGTCACGGACCAGACACCGTCCGGGCCTTTCGTCATGTCGAACCCCGACCCAACACGCACGCTTATCTTTTGGGCGTTCGGCGCATTTACGCGAAACATGGCCCGATGATCGGGATAGACGCAAGGGTACTTTGCGGAAGGGACGTTGTACACAGACGGCGTACACACGTCCGCGGTCTGTGCCCAGCCAACCCGCATGCCAACCCGCAGCCCACTGCCGCCAAGAAAAACGCGCGCTTCATGAGTGATCTCCTCTCTGAACCTGTATCGATTAATGGCCGGAGTCAGCCATCAGATCGAGAATGCCGTTAACGATCGCAGACTCCGCACAGCCCGGCTGCAATCGCGAAGACAGGACCTCAAACGTGTACATCCCGTAGCCGGCATCGTGCGGGATATAGCCGGAGCGTGCCGAGCCGTCGGTGAGCGTCGCCATCATGGTCCGCGCATAGGGCGATTCTTTCTTCAGACGCTGGGCGATCGGATTGAAGACCTCCGCGTTGACGGCGCCGATCATGATGTCTCCCAACTGAAGCAGTCCCAACCGGATATCTACCGGACCCGCTGCCTTATATTCACCAGGGAAACCCGCCCGCCCCTCATTGGTGCGCTCGCGTCCCGGGCAGCTGACGGTCTTAAACCGGCCGTCAACCCGAACGCTCGACTCCGTGCGATCCATGCTCGCGCATCACGTGCATCACTTCTTCGCCCAGAAACTGCCCCATGGACAGAATCATCTGCTTCTGCTGGTTCATCAGTTTGATCACGGTCGGGTCTTTTTTGTTCAGGCCCTGGCCGCCGGGAGGCATCGAGTTGCTGATGTCGATGCCGCGCTTGGCATAGTCCTTGATGCGGATCTCGCGCAGATCGTAGGTCTGCTGAAAATAGATGGGGTTCTGATCGCCGGCAGCGCCGCTGGACCACAAGGCGACGATTTTATCGTCGAACGAATCTTCGATGTACTTCGAAGTGGTCCCGGGGGCATCGCCGCTGACTAAATCGAGCTGGCCCGCGGCAACCCCGTGCATGGCGTAGTTGTAATAGACCGCCAGCGGCTCACCGCTCAGACTTTCGAACTTGATCACCGCGACAGTCTTGTCGGATGGACCTTCGTAGTTGGGTCCTTCCCACCAGCGCCTGGTCTTGGGATCGATAATGTTGCGATTGACGTTGATGTAGGAAACGCCCGTTCCATAACCGATGCGAGCCGGCGCGAGCCGCTGCTTGGCCAGGCGGACGGATTCCACGATCTTCTGCGTGTACGGACCGGCTGGCTGACCCGGCACACTGTGGCTGTGCGTCGCGGTCAGCAGCACATTCTTCGCGGGAATTCCAAGGTCGGTTTCGAGCTGCTTGGAGACGGCCTGCCAGATCGGGTCGGGCACACCGCCCGCGTCCACGGTAATGAGCGCAGCGGTGGCGGTTCCGTTGTCGATCACGATCGCGCGCGAATAGATGTGATCGAGGATGCCGTCGTAGTTCTTCGGCAGGTCGGCCTGCGCCGGAGTCACGTCCACTTTGGCCGCGCCCACGCGAAGCGCCGCGTTCTGGGCATACGCCGCGACGGACGTTCCAATGGCGATTACGATCCAAGCGGCCGTGAGCGATTTCTTCATCGTTATGTCCTACAGACCCTGGCGCTTCTGATTCTCCATAAACACATCGCACGCCTGCCGCCGCAGGCCTTCTTTGGCCACCGGGCCGGCATCGGTGAAGTCCATGTATGCGCGCGCAGTCGCGTCGAACTTCGGCCACTTCACCAGCTTTCCGCCGTTGGGATCGCCGGTCTTGGCGAAATTGGTCCAGTATTCCTGCATCTGCGGCGCGTACTGCTGGTCCGAATCGTTGTATTTCCGCATATTCTGCCAAACCGGCAGCGTGCCGAAGATAAACGGAATCTCCGAGGCATGCGGCGCGCCCAGCGCTTCCTGGCCGTGAACCGTGCGCGAGAACTGATACTCGTAGCCGGTATTCTTCGCGGCGGTGTGCCAGATCAGTTCCTGAACCGTGCCGCAGCGGAACGAATTATCCGTGGTGAACTGCAGCATCACGGTTCCATTCTCGGGATCGGGCTGGGGATCGTTCCCGCCGTTCACTCCGTACGCCGCCAGCGCACGATCGGCAAGGGGGCCGTAGCGTTGCGAAATCATCTGGCGGATATCGCCCGGCGCGCCGCGCGGCTGCATCTCCTGGGAATTGTTACCAATCAACAACGGCACCTTTTGCTGGCGGCCTTCGGCATAAATTTTCGTGGCGGGCTCGGGAAGCACCCAGCCGTCCACGGTGATTCCCAAGCCTGCCCGCGCGCCCTTCACGATCAACTCTTTTTCGGGAATTTCTCGCAGCTTGGCCAGCGCATCGTCACCGTTGAAGCCCAGGCTCGCGGCGAAGTCCACGCCTCTCTTTTCCGCGGCGGCCAGTGCAAGTCCTGCGCCTGCCGGGCCGCTTTGTGCGATCACCCTCACGAACAGACCCTTGGTGAGTGGAGAAGCGATCAGCGCATTGACATCGCCCGCGCCCGCCGACTCGCCGAAGATCGTGACGTTCTTGGGATCGCCGCCAAACTTGGCGATATTGTCCTGCACCCAGCGCAGCGCCATGATCTGATCGGCCAGCCCATAGTTCCCGGAGGCATGGTGGGGAGATTCTTTCGTCAGCCCAGGATGCGCGAAGAAGCCGAAGACACCAAGCCTGTAGTTGACGTTAACCACCACGACGCCGTGGCTCGCGAGGACTTCACCATTGAACAGAGCTTCTATGCCCGATCCGGCGGTGTTCCCTCCACCGTGGACCCACACCATCACTGGTACGGGCGACGTCATGGGAGACTTCGGCGTCCACACGTTCAGCTGCAGGCAGTCTTCGCTGTGTGGCAACTGCGGGTTGTCGTTCTGATGGCACATGGGCCCCATGGTGGTGGCGTCACGGACACCGGTCCAAGGTTTCGCCGGAAGTGGCTCCCGCCATCGCAGGTCGCCGACGGGCGGCTGCGCGAACGGAATATTCTTGAAAACGGCTCCGCCATTCGACGTGAGGCTGCCGCGAAGCTGGCCGGTGCTGATCGAGACGACGGGATCAGATCCCCCAGCCAAGGCTTGCCCCAAGCACAGGACGCAAGCCGGTATCCCGAATACGATGATGGATTTCATCAGTCTTCCTTCTTTCGTTACTGACGGCAAGAGTAGTTTGCGCCGTCTTCCGGATTGCCCGAGCCGTTGTATTGCGCATGCGCTGGATACGCACACAGGGGACGGCTGCGCCCCGGAAATGCCCGTCCTGTGGCCATAACGGATTCGGGAGCCTGGCCCTTCTCCACCCAATTCACCGACGCGCTCAGCATGTCGAAGCTATCGAGCGTCGCGCTGCCACCGCCGCAGTGGCCCATGCCCGGCGAAAGAAACAGGCGGCTCCAATCCGTGACTTTCGACGCGCCCCCGTTGGCGGCTGTCATGCGCTGGTAGTAATCGATCGTGTCCTTGGCGGAGAACCAGGGGTCGCTCACGCCGTGATAGAAGATCAGCTTGCCTCCGTGCGAAGAGAAGCTGTTGAGGTTGACCCAACTATAGCTGTCGCCGATACGCGCCGTCGGATTGTTCTCCACGGTCGCGGCGTCCGCATCCACGTCTTGAGTCGTGGCCACGGTGGGACCACCCACCGGGCTCGGGCCGGGATTCAGCAAGCCGGGGATCCCGCCGCCCTGCGCCGTAATTCCCGTATCGTAGAACCAACCGGCATAAACCTGCCTGCCGCGCGAATCCTTGGGGCCCGCGAAGCCTTTTTCAATGGCGGCCACCTGCTCCGGCGACAAACACCCGTCTGCTTTCGCGCCCTGGCATTGGAGATCGCGCGGCCGGAAGTTGCAGCCTGCCGGATCGAAGATCATGCCGTCCTTCACGCCGTCGCGCGCATCGCACGCATCCAGCAGTTTGGCGATGAAGGCCTTCTTCTCGCTGTCGGAAAGCGCGGGTCCCGGCTTGCCGTTCGCATCCTTGGGCGCGACCGAGTTCAAGGCCACGGTCACCGTGCGCGTGGCCAGATTCGAATGGCCCGTGCGCATCGCAGGCGAGCCCACCACGATCCCGTCGAAGTACAGCGGATAGCGCTGCGACATCAGCATCGCCTCGCGTCCGCCCGTCGAACATCCGACGTAGTAGGAATGTGCGGGAGGCTTGCCATAGTAGGCTGTGATGATCTGCTTGGCGAGCACCGTCAGCCGCCCGATCGCGACGAATTCGAAATCGAGCGTGGCCTGCTGGTCCTGCATGAAGCTGCCGTCGAAGCCGCCGCCGGTGCTCTGATGTCCAGTGTCGCTGCTGGCGACCGCGAATCCGCGAGCCAGCGCCGGCTTGTCACCGACGGCCTGATTACCGATCGGCTCCCCTACGGTTCCGTTCAGGCCACCGCCGCCTTGTTGCAGAAAGTTGCCGTTCCAATTTTCCGGCATCGCCACCGCGAATCGAATGCCGTAGGTCTTGCCGTCCGCACCCGTGCGCTTGTCGACGATGCCATTCACGCGGCAATGCGCCGGCAGCATCGGACCCGCGGGTCCACGACCTCCGCGTCCGCCGGGAGCTGGTCCCGCAGCCACCATCTCGGCCCGCGTAATCTCGATGGTTGCGCCCGGCATCTGGAACTTGGATAGATCCGCGCACTGCTTCGCCGTCTGGGCAAAGGTCGTCGCGGCAGCAAGAAGGAAGAAGATCCATTTCATCGGTACACCCTCATTTCTGAAACACTCCCAGGTCAAATGCGTCGGCCATCACCTGATTGCCGGCGTCGTTGGGATGGATGTGGTCGCCGGAATCGTCTTCGGCCTTCAGCCTGGCCGGACTGCTGCGCATCGCGCAGAATCGCATCCAAGTCGACCACCGCATCGAAGTTTCCCTTCGCCCGGATCCAGCGGTTCGCCGCCACGCGGACCTCTTCGCCACGCTCGGAGTAGGTCGGCACACCCTCGGCCGGGGTGAGTGTGGCTCCCATCACCTTAATGCCCTGCGCATGACAACGCTCAATGATTTGCCGGTAGCCGCCAATCAGTTCCTCGGCGGTCAATTGGTTCGGGCCATTCGGCCTGGTGCGGATGTTGATGTCATTGATGCCTTCGAGCAGGATCACCCACTTCACGCCGGGGCGAGTGAGAACATCCCGATCCAGGCGAGCCAGCGCACTGATGCCCGCGCCATCGCGCAGCACCTGATTGCCGGAGATGCCTTGATTCACCACCGCGACATGTTGCGTCGACTTGTTCTCCTTCAGCCGCTTGGCAAGCAGCGTCGGCCAGGCCATATTGGCATCCCGCGTCGTCGCGAAGCCATCGGTGATCGAATCGCCTAACGCGACAACTGTATACGCATCGCGCGGTGCAGCCACGTCGATACCCGCCAGCCAGGCATACGCGAACATGGTCGCTGGGTTCAGGCATGCTTCGCGAACCCACGACGTTGCCTTTCGAGATGTAGGCGGTGTGCAATCCGACCGTGTGGCTGGCGGGAGCACCGGTGTCGCGGGGAAGATACAGCGAGACCGCGAGGTCCGAAAGCGGGGCAACCTCAAGGTCCACGGGATCGCTGACCGCGATCGCTCCAGGGGGAATCGTGAAGGATGCGCTTCCTCCGAACTTAACAACGCGATCCGTCCCGTCAACGATCTCTCCTCCGGCCTTGGCGGTTGCCAGATGGGCGGCTCCGATTTCGAGCGGCTGCGCGTTCAGCATGTTCGACAGCTCCACGCGAACGCGGCGTCCGCCCACGCTGACATGCGCCACCATCCGAACCGTTTGGTCGGCCAACGACGCCGGCAGATTCGACGCTTCGGGGCCTTTCTGCCTGGCAGGCCGAGGAGGACCGGTGGGAGCTATCAGCTGCTGAGCCGTGGTCCACGTCGTCACCCAACCGTCCAGCGCGCTCTGCGCCGGAAGCATCGCCACTGCGCCCAGCGCAGCGATTGCTACCATTCCAAGCTTGCGGAGCGTCATTGTCCGAGAGCCTTCTGAATCGCGGGGACAAGCACGGCCGTCATCGCTTTGTAGCCTTCGGCGTTGGGGTGCAGACCGTCCGCGGAGATAGCGTCTTTCAGCCAGCCCCGCTCATCCACTGTCGCGCTGTAATAATCCACGTAGACGCCCCCGATCTTCGCGGCGTAGTCCTTCATCCAGGCATTCAGCTTCAGGATGTCGCCCGCCGGATGACTGTCCGTCATCTTGGCGGCAATGCGCGGAGGGCCGCCCCTGCCGGCAGCCGGGGGTGCAGCCGGAGCGTTTTGCGACCGCAGGAAAGGATAGTCGCTCACCGGCAGAACCGAGCACAGGACTACTTTGATTCCGTGGTGCTGCGCCAGCTCCGTCATGGCCATGATGTTCTGCTGGATCATCTCCGCGGTTTCGGGTCCCGTGTTCCGGGCAACGTCATTGGTTCCGGCCAGCACCACCATCGCGGCGGGCTTCAGCTCGATGACGTCGGGATACATGCGGACCAGCATCTGCGGCGTCGTCTGGCCGCCGATGCCGCGATTCACGTATGGCTTACCCGGAAAGGATTCTTCCAGATTCCAGAAGTCGGTAATCGAGTCGCCCATGAAGACCACTCGATTGGCGGGCGCCGCTTGCTTCTTCAACTGCTGGTTGGCCTGGTGATAACGGCTCAGTTGATTCCAGTCCTGCAGCTGGTCGGCGAGTGCTCGCGCGTTGTTGATCAGACAGCAGTTCGCACGAGGAGGATTAAACTCTTCGGCTATCTGCGCTCCGGCGGGGATCGCGGCCCATGCCACTCCGAAAAGGAAAACAAGTGTTCGAATTGTCATAGGCAAGAGCCGGAGTCCACAACCTGTATTGACAAGTATCCAAAGTGGCGCTCAGGTTGGACCCAGCAGATGGCAATATAAACCGGCCTCATCGACAAGTCAAGCCGGTTGCCCGGGAAACGGTCAACCTGTATTATCAGATTCGTGACTCAACAGTGGTCGTCGCCGAAATACGAGGTCATCCGGCAAACACTGGCGGATGGGATCGTATCCGGACAGCACCCGCCGGGGCATCGACTGCCCAGCGAATCCCAATTGGTGAAGACCTTTGGCGCTTCCCGGCCAACTGTTAACCGCGCTCTCCGGGAACTCCAGTTAGCGGGCTTGATCGAACGCCGTGCAGGCTCCGGCAGCTATGTGCGCGCCGATGCCGCAGCGCGCAGCCACACCTTCGGCCTGTTGATCCCGGAACTCGGACGCACGGAGATCTTTGAGCCGATCTGCAGAGGCATGGCGGAAGCCCAACACGGGAGCCAGCATGTACTGCTATGGGGAAGCTCGTTCGGCGACGAGGCCAACATGGAACAGCAGGCCTCCCAGGCCTGCCGCCAGTTGGTGACAAAGAAAGTGTCAGGCGTCTTCTTCGCGCCGCTGGAATTGACCCCGCAGAAAGACGCCATCAACCGCGCCATCGCGGAGGCGCTCGATCGGGCCGGGATTCCCGTGGTTCTTCTGGATCGCGACCTGGTGTCGTACCCGGAAAGAAGCCGCTACGACCTGGTCGGAATCGATAACCGCCGGGCTGGATACGCGATTACCAGGCACCTGATCCGATGCGGATGCAAGCGTCCCGTGTTCATCGGGCGGCGAGGCTCGGCTCCTACGGTGGACGTCCGCGCCGCAGGATACCGCGAGGCCGTTGCGGCCGCGAATCCGGAACTGGAGGCGCAAGTTTGCCGGATTGAGCCAGAGGATCGGGAACAGGTCAAGGACATCCTGGTGCGGCTGCGTCCCGATGGATTCGTTTGCGCGAACGATTTCACCGCGGCTCGCCTGCTGCGAACGCTGACAGAGCTACGCGTGAGCGTGCCGGATAAGGTGCGCATGGTTGGCATCGACGACGTCAAGTATGCCAGTCTGCTCTCCGTTCCCCTCACCACTATCCACCAGCCATGCGCCAGCATAGGTTCCGCCGCCATCGGCGCCATGCTGGAGCGGCTTCGGGACCCCAGACTTCCAGCGCGGGACATCGTTTTGAACTTCGATCTGGTGGTGAGGAATTCGTGCGGGGCCAAGAAAGACAGGACGAAAAGAGAAAGAGATTGACAGCAGTAGCCCGAACCCCGATACTGGCGGGTGCGTGAGCACCCAGAAAGAGAATCTGTCTTTACAGGTCGGATCGGCCGGCCCTCACGTGGTCGTCCTGGGCGAGGTGCTGTGGGATCTGTTCGACCAGTCTCGCCGATTGGGCGGAGCGCCCTTGAACTTCGGCGTTCACGCACGGCGGCTGGGCCATCCCGTGACCCTGATCAGCGCATTAGGTGCGGATGAGCCGGGTGAGCAGGCCGCGGAGATGATTGCCGCGCTGGATCTGGATACCCGCTTCCTGCAAACGACTTCGCGTTTTCCCACCGGGCACCGCCCAGGTACAGATCGGGCATGGCGGAGTGACGCAGTTCACGATTCCACGGCCGGCGGCGTATGATGCCGTCGATCTCTCAGCGGGTGATCTCGAGCTTCTTCAGCAAGACGCGCATGGATGGTTTTACTACGGCACGCTCTTCGCGTCGACCGGCCCCGGCCAAAGCATCCTGCATCGGATTCTCGGCGCCATGCAAGGAGCTAAGAAATTTTACGACTTGAACCTTCGCCCGGGATCGGACTCCCCGAAACTCGTCTGTGAACTGTTGCAGAGTGCGGATGTTGTGAAGCTCAACGAGGAGGAACTCCAGAGGGTTCATGAGTTCTCGGGCCTCCCGCTGAACGTCGAAGCATTCTGCCGCGAAGGGTCAGCTCGCTTTGGGTGGCAGGCAGTAGGAGTCACGCTGGGAGATCGCGGATGCGCCGTGCTCGCGGGCGGGCATTACGTCGAAGCGGCCGTGCACCCGGTAGAGGTCGTCGATACCGTGGGTGCAGGCGACGCTTTCGCTGCCGCATTCATGCACGGACTCAGCCAGAACTGGCCAGCGGCCGAAATCGCATGCTTCGCGAACCGCATTGGAGCGCTGGTCGCCAGCCGTCACGGTGCGATTCCCGACTGGACCCTGGAAGAAGCTGTGAAGTTGGGATGAAAAATCAGGTCCAACTGATCGCCTACGTCGACCGCTTATCGGGCGGCGGGTTTCGCGCTCTTCAAGACCTGCTCGAAGGACCATTCCAAGGGCTGTTCGGCGGAACGCATCTTCTGCCCTTCTACTGGCCGATCGACGGCGCCGACGCCGGCTTCGATCCGATCGACCACACGCAACCCGATTCCCGGCTTGGATCCTGGGACGATGTGCGCGCGCTGGCCGAGGGCCGGGAGCTGATGGCTGACCTGATCGTGAACCATGTCTCCAGCCGATCCCCACAATTTGAGGATTTTCGGAAACACGGTGATCGCTCCGCATACAAAGACCTGTTCCTGACTTACAGTCGCGTATTTCCCAAGGGGGCATCGGAGAGCGATCTGCTCCAGATCTATCGTCCGCGTCCGGGCCTTCCATTCACGAAGGTGCGCTTGGACGATGGCACCGAGCGGCTACTGTGGACCACCTTCACCTCGGAGCAGATCGATATCGATGTGCGCTCCTCCGCGGGGCGCACGTATCTGAACCAGATCGTAACGGAGTTTCGGGCCGCGGGGATTCGCGCGATTCGCCTGGATGCCGCTGGATACGCGATCAAGAAACCGGGAACCAGCTGTTTCATGATCCCGGAGACGTTCGGCTTCATCGACGAACTCCAGACACAGGCCCACGCGTTGAACATCGAAGTTCTGGTGGAGATCCACGCGTACCATCGGGATCAAATCAACATCGCAAAGCAAGTCGACTGGGTTTACGATTTCGCCCTGCCACCCTTAGTGCTGCACGCTTTGTACACGCGCAACGCTGCGAGACTGAAACATTGGCTGAGCATCAGCCCCCGGAACTGCATTACGGTTCTCGACACACACGACGGCATCGGCGTCATCGATGTTGGACCGGATCGCAGAGGCTCCGATAGCCTGCCCGGATTGCTGACGGCCGAGGAGATCGACAATCTGGTCGAAACGATTCATTCGCGCAGCAACGGCGAGAGCCGCCAGGCGACGGGAGCCGCCGCGAGCAACCTGGACCTGTACCAGGTCAATTGCACCTACTATGACGCCCTGGGGCGGCGCGATGAAGAGTACTTGATCGCCCGCGCGCTGCAGTTCTTTGCGCCGGGGATCCCGCAGGTCTACTACGTAGGGCTGCTGGCGGGCGCGAATGATCTGGACCTGCTGCGCCGCACCGGCGTGGGCCGCGACATCAACCGCCACTACTACAGCCGCCGGGAGATCGAGTCCGCACTCACGCGCCCTGTTGTCGAGGCGCTTTTCGATTTGATTCGCTTCCGCAACACGCATCCCGCCTTCGCAGGAGAATTTCGTCTATTGCCGTGTGCGGACCACCAGATCCATATCGAGTGGCGAAACGGTGACCAGTGGGCTCGCCTGGAAGCGGACTTGCAAGCCACCACCGCCACAGTCTTTCACTCGGCCACTGGCGGAGAATGCCGGCTTGTCGTCGCGCCTGCCCAAATGAAGGAGATGATGAAGGAGATCGCGCGATGAGCGCGCCGGCCAAGTCGCGCAACCCCATGAACATGACCCTGATCAAGGGATTGACCTACGTCATGTTCGCGATGTTCGCCATGACTACCGACTCGGTCGGCATCATTATTCCCCAGATCATCAAGACATTCAAGCTGAGTCTTACCGCTGCGGGGACGTTTCAATACGCCACGATGGGTGGCATCGCAATGGCTGGGTTCTTCCTCGGGCATCTGGCGGACCGATACGGGCGCAAAACGACCATCGTGGCCGGGCTGACGCTATTCGCCGCATCGTCGTACCTATTCATCGCCGGGAGTTCCTTCCTATTCTTCTGCGTATTGATGGCGCTGTCCGGCGTCGCCATCGGGATCTTCAAAACCGGAGCACTCGCGCTGATCGGCGACATCTCCCACTCCACCGCCGAACATACCTCGATCATGAATACCGTCGAGGGGTTCTTCGGGATCGGCTCGATTATCGGCCCCGCGCTTTTGGCGCAACTGCTGAAACGAAGCGTCCCATGGCAATGGTTGTATGTGATCGCGGGCAGCATGTGCGTCCTGCTGATTCTGACGGCGCTGCGCGTGCAGTATCCCACGAGGACGGCGGCAGCGGAAGATACGAATCTGCAGGCGGTCAAGACGGTGTCGAAGAATCGTTTCGTGCTGCTGTTTTCACTGGGGGCGTTTCTTTATGTCGCCGTCGAGTCAGCGATCTATGTGTGGATGCCGACGTTGTTCGACGGCTACCACGGAGCGGGAGAATGGATCGCCGTTTACAGCATCTCGATTTTCTTCCTGCTGCGCGCCGGCGGCCGGTTTCTGGGCGCATGGATGCTGACCAAGCTCGCCTGGAGTTCGGCTCTGACCATCTGCAGCGGGGCCATCCTGGCGTGTTTCGCGGCGAGCATCGCGGGCGGTGTCCAGTGGGCGGTGTACGCTTTGCCTTTGTCGGGACTGTTCATGTCCGTCATCTACCCGACAGTCAACTCCAAAGGGATTAGCTGTGTTGCCGAAATCGGCACACGGCGCGGCCGCCGGCGTCATTCTCTTCTACACTTGTCTCTCCGCCGTGCTGGCTCCGCTGGCGATCGGCGCGATCAGCGACGCGATGGGCGGACCGATTTACGGCTTCATGCTCGCCACTGGTTTTGCCGCATTGCTATTTATGGGAATGCTTCTGAACCAGTTTTTCGACCCCACCCGCGCCGTTTTAGGACGCGCGGATGAGACCGAATACGCACAACTCACTTCCGATATCACTTCTACATAAGGGGAGGTTTATCGTTTTGTTGACTCGACGGAGCTTTGTCCCGCTAATCTTTGCCGCGCCTGCCCTGCTCAGGGCGCAAGCCGCGGCCAACCGCGTTGTAATCGATCCCCTGCGCGTGCGGGCCACCATCGACCGGCGCATTTGGGGCAGCTTTTTGGAACACCTGGGTCGTGCGATCTACGGCGGCATCTATGATCCCGGATCGACTTTGGCCGATGCGGCCGGCTTCCGCAAAGACGTTGCCGCGGAAGTGCGCGGCATGGGCGTGCCGATCATTCGCTATCCGGGCGGCAACTTCGTTTCCGGATACAACTGGCTGGATGGCGTCGGCCCGCGCGACAAGCGGCCAACGGTGCTAGACCGGGCCTGGAACTCGATCGAGACGAACCAGATTGGCACCAATGAATTCGTAACCTGGGCTAAAAGCGTGGGCGCCGAGCCGCTGATCGGCACCAATTTCGGCACCGCGGCGCCCGAGATGTCGGCCGCGCTGGTGGAATATTGCAACGTAGCGGGCGGCACCAAGTGGAGCAATCTGCGCCGCGAACATGGCTACGCGCAGCCGCACGCGATCAAAACCTGGTGCCTGGGCAACGAAATGGACGGCACCTGGCAGATCGGCCACATGCCGGCCCGCGAGTATGGCCGCAAAGCCGTGGATGCCGCGCGGCAGATGCGAGCCGTCGACCCCAGCGTGCAACTGATCGCCTGCGGGTCATCCGGGCCGGGCCAATCGACATTCCTCGAATGGGATCGCGAAGTTCTCGAAGAGTGCTACTCGCAAGTGGATGGCATTAGCCTGCATCGCTACTACGGCAACGACGCGACCGGTGAAACGCGCGGCGATTCCCTGAAGTATCTGGCGATGAACCTGGCGATGGAAGAGCAGATCGATCAGATTGCCGCCGTCTGCGAATACGTCCGCAAGCGCACGGGATCCAACAAGCGCCTGTGGCTCTCTTTCGACGAATGGAATGTCTGGTACCGTCGCCGCGGCGGCAATGGCCAGCGTCAACAGGCTCCGCATCTGCTCGAGGAAGAGTACAACCTGGAAGACGCATTGCTGGTGGGAGGGCTAGTGAACGCGCTCCTGCGTCGGTCGGACAAGGTTCGCGTGGCGTGCCTGGCGCAGTTGGTCAACGTGATCGCGCCGATTGTGACCAACGCAAACGGTATCTTGCGCCAAAGCATTTACTATCCGTACTCGTGGGCTCTCGAAAGCGCGCGCGGGCAAGCACTGGACGCCTTTGTGGAGTCTGCCGCCATCGAGGGCATTCCGGCCATCGACAGCGCGGTTACCTTTGACCCGGCAACCGGCCAGTATTGTGTGTTGCTGCTGAATCGCGACCTGATGCAGCCGCGCGAAGCCACGCTGGTGTTCCGCGACAATGCACCCACCCGCACGCTGCGATTCGATACGCTTACAGGCGCTGATCTCAAAGCCGTCAACACATTTGCCGAGCCCGGCAAAGTAAAGCCTGCGGCGCTCGAGTCGCCGCGCCCCGGCGGACGCATGCTGCTGCAACTGCCGGCGCGTTCGTATTCGCGGCTATTGCTGCAAGCGGCTCCTGTATAAACCGGAAATCCGCTCTATTTGCCTTTGGTAGCCGGCGGGAAGTAAGTCGCGACCCGATCGTTGAGGGTGAATTCCATCCCCAGACCGGGATACTGTTTTAGAACTTTGGCCCGCATTTCCGCGGCGTCGTGCGAGGCGGCGACGTTCGCGTCCCAGTCCGCGATGTACTTCTTCATGAATGCGAGTGTCGCCAGGTCGCGTGTCGCGCCCGGGCCCTCATGACCGGGGACAATGATGGCCGGATTCAACGCGACGATCTGCTCCGTGGTCTTCAGCCAATTTTCGCGAGCTGCGTCCCGGGGAACACCAAAGTAGACGTGATCGAACATGATATCTCCCGTCACCACCGCTTTGAGTGACGGAATATAGACGAAGCTGTTCCCTGGGCCATCTGCGCCTTGCACTCCACCGGTAATGGGGAAGTTTTCCCCTTCGAGCGTGAGTACGGGCGTCGTAAGCTCCTCCGGCAAGACGGGCTCGGGTCCTGGGATGTTGTTACCGTACGTAGGAAACCAGAACTTCTGCCGGGCGGGCCAGCCCGTCTTGGCGGCGGCGACCGTTGCCGGCAGCGCGACAATCCGGGCGGACGGAAACGCCTGATGCAGCACCGCGAGACCGAATAGGTGGTCGGGATGCGGGTGGGTGACGTAAATGGTCACCAGGTTCTTCTTGGACTCCAGAATCTCCGCGGCCAGGCGATGGGCTTCACTCAGGCTGAATTGCGGATCGATCACCAGCATGTCCTTTTCGCCGGAGATCATCGTAGAGTTCACGTCGTAACCGGTCTGACCGGCGCCGTGATGCACCTTCAATTGGAGCTTCGATTGCGCCGTGGCAGCCACGGCAAGAGCGAGAGTGGAAAGGATTATTTTTATTTTCATGTTAGTGAGTTCTAAGCACAGAACTCGTTGCGAATGCTTACTTCGACACCATGTGTGCAGCGTCCTTCTCGTTCTCCAGGCAGTAATAATCGAGGAGCTCGCTGTCCAGCACGATGGGCTGATTGAACGTCACGGTCCATGGGGCAGTGTAGGCCTTGGAATCGTCGATGGTGATTTCGATTTGAAGCGTTCCGAAATTCGGGCGGCGGATCTTTTCCGTCGTCTTGGCGGCATTGGTGAGGGGGTTGCCGTTGGCGTCCAGCCAGAGGTCGTCGCGGAAACCGTTGGTTTGGATCACTAGCGTGTCTCCGTCCCACTTGGCGGTCGAGTAGCCGTTCCAGGTCGGATTGGGGTCCTCCGGAAGCGGTCGTCCGTCGGTGAAGATCTGGCGATACTGCATGTTGCGCTCCGTTAGGATAATCAAACGCTCCGGAGTTTGAATGATTCTCTTGTAATAGTCGTCCGTCCAGATTCTGGGAGCGTCTCGCGGCATGCAGTGAACATTAGGGTCCTGGTCTTGGCTCGCTCTGCGTTCCTTAACAAGTGCCGCCGCCCAGGGCTGATAGGGCGGGCTCTTCTTGAGGCTAGCGGCGATATTCAGAAACTCGGGTCCCACCTGGGTGTCGGTGCAGTGTTTGCCACAAGGCACGAACGCGTCCCATCCCCACATGCCGGAAAGGTCCGGGTGCCCGTCGGCGGTGCGCGGCGCGGGTGCGGCAAGATTGGGCTTGCCGTCAGTGCCGTGCGGCACGCCTGGAGTCGGATAGTCGAACCATTGCCCGAATAGGCTGGCGGGTGCCGCGGCAATCAAGGCTGCCGCTGCAAAGTGCAAATACGATCGTCGCATGAGTCTCCAAACAGAACGTTAAATCTCGAGCTTCCCGGTGCTATCGCCGTGCTTATCCGCCTGGATCCCCAGCTTGTCGAGCATCGACAGCAGCAGGTTCGACATCGGCGTATGCGGAGCGTAGGTCATGTGCCGGCCGCCGTTCAACTGGCCCGACGCACCCCCCGCCAGCACGACCGGCAGCGGATCGTGATCGTGCTGATTCCCGTTGCTCATGCTGCTGCCGTAAAGAACCATGGAGTGATCCAGCAGGTTTCCGTCGCCATCGGGCGTCGACTTCAGCTTGTCCAGGAAGTACGCCAGCATCTCCACGTGATACTTGTTGATCAGCGCGAACTTGTCCATATTCGCGCGGTTGTTCGAGTGGTGCGAAGCCACATGGAACCCGTCGCGAATGCCGCTCTGCGGATAGACCGCGCCGCTGGTATCGCGTGCGTACATCAGCGTGGCGACGCGAGTGATCTCGGCGCGAAACGCCAGCACCTGCAGGTCGTACATGATCTTGAAGTGCTCGTCGAAGGATTCCGGCACGCCCACCGGCGCCTCGGGCAGTTTCAGATCGGCCGGAATTTGATTCTCGGCTTTCTGGATGCGGCGTTCGATCTCGCGGACGTCGTCCAGATATTCGCCCAGCCTGGTGCGGTCGGACGCGGGAAGCTCCCGTTGCAGCGAAGCCACCTGATCCATCACCGAATCGAGCAGGCTGCGGCTCTGCTGCTTGCGGGCCAGGCGGTCGGCGTTGTTGCTCCCGTCGCCGAATAGTTTTTCGAACACGACCTGTGGATTGTTCTCCATCGGCAAGCGGCGTGGTCGGCGTCTTCCAGGAAATCGTATTCGAGTAGGCGCAGGCGTAGCCCGAACCGCAGCTCAGGGCGACCTCTTCTATGGAAAGCTCAATGGAGGGAAGCGGCGTATCCTGGCCGATGCGCTGCGCCGCGATCTGATCGATCGTAGTGCCGACGTGGATTGAGCCCTGCTCGGGATGCACGCCGCTGAGAAACACTGCGGCTGAGCGTGCATGGTCGGCGCCGGCATCGGATCCCACACCGCCTGCCGCCGGATGTGCCAGGTTGGAGACAATCGAAACGCGATCCCGGAATTTCTCCAGCGGGCCGAGGATCTCGGTGAACTCGAAAGCCTTGCCGTCTGCGGCCGGAGTCCATTTGTCCATCGTGGCGCCATGCGGCACGTAGATGCAGCTCAGCCGGCTTTTCGATGTCGCGGCAGTCTTGGCGAGAGGCGTCTGCGCCGGCACCATGGAATCGAGCAGCGGCAGCCCGAGCGAAACGCCCACGCCGCGCAGTAGAGTCCGTCGCGAAAGATGTTTTCTGGTGATGAAACTCATTGGTTGCCTCCTGCTTTTACTCGCATCTGAAATGGATCGCTCTTGACGATGCCCAGTATCAATGACGAGAAACGATTGTCGTTCTTCGCCGCGTCGCGGGTGATCGAACGCACCACCGGCATGTCGTAATACTTCAAAGCCCGGCCGGTTCCATACGTCAAAAGTTTTTCGGTCATGGTCCGTACGAATACGTCGGAACGGCTCAACAGAGCCTGCCGCAAGCTCGCCGGACCATCCAGCTTGGTACCGTCGACCAGTTGGCCCGAGGCGTCGATCTTGAGACCGCCGTCGGTGGTCCGATACTTTCCGATTAAGTCGAAATTCTCCAGCGAAAACCCGATGGGATCCATGATCTTGTGGCAGGCGGCGCACACGGGGTTCTGCCGATGCTGCTCCATCTTCTGCCGGATCGACGCGGGCTGCTGTGCGCCTTCGCTCTCCGGGAGCGGCGGAACGTTCGGCGGAGGCAGGGGGGCAGGAGTACCCAGGAGGTTTTCCAGAACCCACTTGCCGCGCGCGACGGGCGAAGTACGGTTGGCAACCGAAGTCACCAGCAGAAAACTGGACTGGCCCAGCAGGCCGCGGCGGTTTTCATCCTGGATCGTGACCCGCTTGAACCGGCTCCCTTTGACACCCGGAATCCCGTAATGGCGAGCCAGCGCCTCGTTGACGAACGTGTAATCCGCGTTGAGCAGATCGACCACGTTACGGTCCTCGTTCACGATGCTTAGGAAAAGCAGTTCGGTCTCGCGGCGAAACGCCTGGCGCAGGTTGTCATTGAACCCGCGCGCCTCGGGACGAGCGTTCTTCAATTCGCGCAGATACAGCCACTGCCCGCCGAAATTGGTCGCCAGCGTTTCCGAACGCGGATCCTTCAGCATGCGCAGCGTCTGTTTTTCGAGCACGGCGGGATCGTGCAGCTTGCCTTGAACCGCGACGTCCAGAAGTTCAGCGTCGGGAATGCTGCTCCACAAGAAGAACGATAACCGTGAGGCCAGCTCCACATCGCTCACGCGATAGGTAGCGCCCGCGGCCACGTCGGCGGGTTCCTGCTCGAAGCGAAACACGAACCGGGGATCCACGAGGACGCGCGCCAGTCCCTGCTCGATTCCACTATCGAAAGTGCCGTTCTTCCGCCCCGCCTGATAGAAACCGAGAAGCGTATCCAGATCCGCGCCTGAGGGCGGCCGGCGATACGCGCGCAGCGCGAGCGTCGAAAGAATCGTCTTGGCGCACGCGGCTTCATCCGCCTCGGACGCCGGACGGCACACGAAAATCTTGCGCCGGCTGGGCGTGTCTCCGGGACCGGTAGGATTGAGCGGCCCGGTGATCGCGATGCTGCTCACGCTCGAATTGCCGGCGAAGGTCTGCCAGATATCGTCCGCTCCTGGAGGAGCCTTCCGCACATAAGCCGCGCCGATGTCCTGCGGTCCCGCCTTTACGGGAACCTTCACGTCGATAGTGCCGCCGGCCGCTAATTTGACGCGCTCGCCATTGACCACGAATTCCAATTCCTCGCCACTCGCCCCGGCGCCGCCTACGCCGATTCCGGCCGATCGGGCACGAACCTTGAACGAATACTCGGCATCCAGTGGAAACGTGTACCGGACCAGCATTCCTCCGCGGGTTCCCAGCGGCAAACCGTCCACGTGTTCCGTCTGTGAAAGATCCGCCGGCGCGCGATAGGTAATCGTCGACGGCGTGATCAACATGTTCCCGACCGCCAGACGGCTGATCTTTCCGGCCGCACCCACGTAGCGTTCGATCAACGCCGGTGAAACCGCGAGGGCGTCGGCAATGTTATCGAACCCTTCGCTGGAATCGTCGGCGGGAAGAATGGTACGCGGCGTCCACGTCGATGGCGAGAAGGTCGCGAATCGCGTTGGTGTATTCGGTTCGGTTCAGACGATGCAGTCCCGTGCTCCCGGGATTAGGCTTGGCCGCAGCCGCGCGATCCAGCCCGGCTTCGAGGTTAGAGGCCCACGAATCGAGCACCGGTCGAGCCGGGCGAGGCATCCCCGATGGCGGCATCATGCCTGCCCGCACTTTGCGCACGACTTTTTCCCAGGTTTCCGGATCTTGCCCGGGATGCGCCAGATCCAGCTTGTCGAGCATCAGGCCCGCCGTCTTGGCCTTTTCGTTATGGCATCCGATGCAGTACTGATTTAGCAGCGCCTGATCCGGCGATGCGTTCTGCGGATGCGCGAGAGGCTGCGAGATCACAATTGCCGCGATGGCCAGAATTCCGCCTGCCGTGACTATCCTATTCATTGAGCCATCAACTTCTTGATCAGAGCCATGGTCGAAGGCTTGGCTTCCGGAGCGTTGGTGGCTAGAAAAACGCCTTCGGCCCAAACCAGCGGCGTGCGGCCTTCCTTATCTTTAATGTCCAGACGGGCGCCCTTCTTCACCAGGAACTCCAGGATGTCGTCCGATCCCCGATTCGCAGCGCCGATCACCGCCGTCACGCCCATCGAGTTTTTCGCGTTCACGTCTCCGCCCTTATCGAGGCATAACTGGACCGCCTCCATCGAAGCTTCCTTGGATTCGGTGTACGTCTGCCCGGTCATCCAGTTGACTCCCGCGGCCGCCATCAGGGCGGTGGTGCCCGCGAAGGTAGCGATGCTCGGATCGGCGCCCTTTTCGAGCAGCAGGCGCATCACCGTAATGTCACCGGCGAGCGCCGCCCTCAGGAAGGGAGTTTGGCCGGTGAAATCGACCCAGGATAAATCGCCTAACGGAGTGACGAACCGGCGGGTGGGCGGGACTTCCTTGGTTCGGGCATTCACATTCGCGCCGCGATCGAGCAGCATTCTGATCACTTCGAGCGCAGCCGGCCGGTCGATCTCGTGCTCATTGTTGCGCCCGTAGTCGCGATTGCGGATTTCGATCGCCGCGTACAACGGCGTGCGTCCCCACCAGTCGGCCGCATTCGGCGCGGCGGCGTTCTCCAGCAGGAGTTTCGCCGTATCCAGGTGATTGTTGGTGAGCGCCATCAGCAGCGGAGTTATGCCGTTCACGTCCGCCTGTTGGACATCCGCTTTGGCGGCGATGAGGACCCGCACGATGCCGGTCCTGCCGTCGCGAGCCGCGTAGAGTAGCGGCGTCATGCCGCCCGGTGTTTCGCCCTGAAAGCCCTGTTCCGGCCAGCCGCTGCGAACGATTCCCGTGCCGTGCGATCCGCCACCCGCGCCGGGAGGCCGCGCCGCGGGCGTCTTGCCGGTGCGCGTGCGCGCGTTGATCTCGGCTCCGTATTCGAGGTACAGGTCAACCGCTGCGGGAAAATTCGATCGAACCGCCCACATCAGCGCGGTCTGCTGCGTTACCGTGTCTTTGGCTTTTACATCCGCTCCGCGCTGAAGCAGAGCCTTGACGGCGTCGATACTGCCGCTGCGCGTCGCGGTCATCAGAGCCGTTTCCCCGCCTGAATCGGCGGCGTTCGGATCGGCCCCGGCGTCGAGCAGCTTGCGGATCACCTCCGCACTGCCGTTTGTGGCGGCGTAGTACAAGGGGGTGAAGCCGTAGCGATCCTTGGCCTTTACGTTCGCGCCAGCCTGGATCAACCAGCTAACCGTATCGAGATCGTCCGCGTTCGCGGCCCAGTGGAGCGCCGTGGCGCCATCCGGCAGGCCCGCGTTAACGTCCGCCTTTTGCTGGATCAGGGCCCGCAGCGCGGTATTGTCCTGGTGCATCGCGGCTTCCGCGACGCGGGTGTCCGCTCCAAAGCCGGCGGCCGGCAACAAAACCAGCCCAAGCGCGGCGCACGTAAATCGCATGGTCAAACTCCCGGTTTCAACTCCATCAACAGCCCGTTCAGATCCTTGAATCGCAGTCCGCCTTCATCGTTCGAGGGCGCTATCTCCACTCCCAGTTTCTTGAGCTTTTCGGTAATCGCACTTTTATCGAAGCCCGCGAGCTTAATCGAAATATGTTCGATGCTGGGCGCTTTTCCGGGCGCTACCTTCTCCAGCCCCAGGCGGGTCTTGGCGACCCCGAACCAGATCCTTTCCGGCTTTTTGGTCCGCGAAACTTCCATGCCGAAAATCTTCCGATAGTGCGCCGCCGACTTCTCCAGATCCGTCACGGCGAGCATAATGTGATCGAATCCGATGGCCTGTACCGCAGGCTCTTCCTGTGAAATGCGCGAAGAGGGAATGATGGTCCGGGCCAATCCCGCGGGCGCGCCCAGAAACTGAAGCCGCAGGCCGTCTGGGTCGGCCGCCATCCCCAAGGCGCCCTGCCCGGTCATGGGAACGCCGGCTTCATCCAGGCTCTTCCGCATCTCCTGCCCTTTATAGTCCAGGCCCACGGCGCAGAAGTGGTCGATCCTCGCGGAGGTCACGGGGGGCGTGGCGTTCGCCGGAAGTCCGCCGAACGCTATATAGTTGATGCCGATCTTGACGTAATACCGCGGCGGTGGATCCTTCTCCTGGAAAAGCTGGGGATCGAAAATCCGTCCGTAGAATTTCGCGGCAGCTTCCTGATCCGGCACCTGCATGCCGATATGTTCCAGGCCGCTGGTCTTGATAGGCAGTTCGGATGCGTCTGCTACGCCGGCCACGATCCAGGCGGCAGCCCCGGCTCCAAACCACTTCAATGTGTCCTGAAGAGCCTGACGCCGGGTGTATTCGGTAGTGTTCACAGTTTCTACTGTACTCCTCCTCTAGAACGAAAGTCGCATCTCCAGGGTACCCTGGCGCGGCGGCAGGAAGGTGCTGCCTCCCAGGTAGTTGATGAAACCGTACCCGTTGGTAAGCAGGCCCGCTTTACTTGTCACTGTCGCAGTGGCAGGAGCCGCATTCGGGTTCTGCAACTGAGTCCGGTTGAAGATATTCGTGAAGTTCATCCGGACAGTGAAGCGCATCCGCTCCTTGAAGGCGAATACACGGCCCAAGCTCATCGCCTCTGACGGCCGGCGCTCGTAGCGATAGTCGTTGTAGTATGGAGCCGCCGTACCCCACTGCCCGGGGAGAGGATCGGCCCAAGCGGCCTTATTCAGCACCAGATCCTTGGTCGGATCGATGCAGTGGCAGTTGAGATCCTTCAGGAATGGATCGACTCCGGGAACCCGATTATAGTACGTGCTGCGGAAGAGCAGCGAGCTCAGGTTATTGGTGGAGGTTGGCGCGAGAATCGGCAGGCCGCTGGCGTAGGTCACCGTTGCGCCCACGGCCCAGTCGCGCAAGACTTCCGACACGATCTTGTTCCCGGCAGGCGCGGGAACGCGGTAGTTGAGCGAGAGAGTGCTCACCAACGGCCGCGAGAAGCCCGAGATCGACTTGTTCTGCGAGCGGTTGAATACGTCATTGACCGTGCCCCCCTCGACACCTTGCTGGAGTTCCTTGGCCCAGGTAAAGATATACTGCACGTCCAGCCCGTGCCAGAGACGCTGCGTGACCTTGGATTGCAGCGAGTCGTACCAGGTGCGGCCCTGCGGCGCCCACAGAGGGCCCAGCCCGCTGGTGAATTGCGGATAAGGCCGAAGGGACTGCGCCACGCTGCCCTTGAACCCGGGGTATGGCAGCTGGTTCCGGAAGCGGCCAGCGCCGGCCGAATCGACCTGGGAGGTTAGAATGGTCCGATCCGCGGCGCTGTTGATGTCCAAGCCCTGTGACGATAAGAATTGCGGCGACAGGGCATTGTAGTTATCCGAAATCGAGCTCTGCCACCAGGCGCCGCGGTTAGCGACATAGGAAGCCTCGACAAACGTGTTGCGGGTGATTTCACGCTGCAGCCCGACGCTCCATTGAATTTGCCGCGCAGGGCGCCCAGCGTTCTGGTCGACAATGGAGGCCGGACCATTCTGGCTGGTTGGGAAATTAGGATTTGGATAGGACCCTGCGGATAGATTGGGCCACGCAATCAGATAGCTCGACGGCACTCCGGTTTGCAGTTGCATCGCAGCGTCGCCAAAGACCGGAGAGGTGAACGAATTGCTTGCGCCGGCGCTCCCTGTCCCGGTATTTGCAGTGGCCGTGCCGTCGTAGGTGACTCCGATTCCGGCGCGGAAAACCGTCTTGGGCGTGATCTGGTAGGCAAGGCCAACCCTGGGTCCGAACGCGAACGGGTAGTTCTTGGCAAACTTGCAGTTGCACGTCGATTCGTAGAGAATTCCGCCAGGATGTCCACCGACGGTAGGATCCGGAACGGCCAGAGATGCCGACGGCATGCGGCCATACTGCTCGCGCGGATAGGTGTCGTAGTCATACCGCAATCCGTAGTCGAGACTCAGCTTCCGCGTGACTTTCCAGGAATCCTGCGCATAGAAGCCCCAGAATTGCTTCCCGGTTTTCAGGTCCACCGGCGGATTGACGACGCCGTTGTTCACGAGCCCCAACAGGAAGCTGGCGTAGGGGAAACCCATGGTTCCGACGCCCAGCGTCGACGATTGCACCGCACTGCACGTCGCTGTGGGACAGTTGGAAAGCTGCGACGTCTGATTCGCCGAGAAGGCAAAAGCTCCGTTCGTCGCTGCCAAACTGTGAAGCGGATAACCGAACGTCCGCAACTCGCCGCCGAACTTATAGGTGTGGTTGCCTTTCACCCAGGTCAGTGAGGTGCCGTAGGTAGGCGTAAATTGTTTCGTAAGCGACTGGGCTGCGCCGGTGGAGCCCGGGAAATAAGGACCGGGCCCCATACTGGCCGTCCCGCCCGTGGTGGCCGTTAATCCGCTGAGCGATGGAAAGCGCCCGCCCGGATTGGGCGTGCCTAGCAGCCCGATGCTGCTCTGATCGAAATTGGTGGTCGGGGAGTGATCGTCGAGCAGATACTGGAGGGAGCCGACTCCCACATGCCACAGCATCGTCGGCGAGACGGTGTAATCGAAATTCAAACGCCAGTTCATCGATCGGCTGAAGGTTCCGCGGGTTTGAGTAATCAGGTCGGGCAGTCCTTCGGAGCCATTCAGACTGGTTGAGAATTGCGCGCCGCTGCCGTTGGTCAGCCATGTTCCAGAGATCTTAGCCTTAGAGCTTATCTGGTGATCGATCTTCACGGACTCGTTGGTGGTCACGCGATCCGTCGGGAAGTTCGGCAGATAGTTGGTCGTAAGACGGGTGGGATCCGTCGGGTTGGGAATCAGCGCCTGGATCGCGGAGGAAACCTTGTCGAACCGGGCCAAAGGGATCACGTTGCCGGCAAATTGGGTCCGAACCGGCACTCCACCCACGGTGGCTGTGGTCCGAGGATCGTAGATCATTCCGTCGGCAATCGTGTTGCCCAGAGGATCCGTACCCAGATTGCGGCCCGTGAGCGCCGTGGCGAAATTCCCGGCGCGGTAAGCGGCGGTCGGAACCGTGATGGGGGTGTCGTTGACCGAGAAGAACTCGCGGAACTGTTCCTTGTTGTAGAAGAAGAACGTCTTGTCTTTTCCGTTGTACACCTTGGGAATCCACACGGGACCACCGAGGCTGTAGCCGTAATCGTTCCGCCGGATTTTGGGCAGCGTATTGACAAACGGAGTGGAAGCATTGAAGGCTTCGTTCATCAGGTAATCGAAACCGCCGCCGTGATACTGATTGGTGCCGGACCGCATGGTAATGTTGAAGAGCCCGCCGCCCACCTGTCCGAATTCCGCCGCGAAATTGCTGGTCTGGATAGCGGTTTCCTGAATGGCATCCACGCTGGTGCCAGTGCCCGCCTGTACCGCGTTAATCTGATTGGTCCCGTCCATTCCGTCGATCGTGGTGCGCTGGGTGCCGTTGGGCGCGCCGTTGATGCGCGCACCCGACGTGAATCCCGTCCCCGGGGCGGACGCGCCCGGAACCAGTTGGATCTCGGTCATGTAGAACCGCAGGCCCTGGCTGGAGGAAAACGTTCCGCCGATGCCCAGCAGGCCCAGATCGATCAGGCGCTGAGCCTCTACCGTGTGGCTCAACTCTCCGCTTTCGGTCTTGAGAAGCGAAGTCTGCTCCGTCACGGTTACCGATTCCGTCGCCGAGCCGACTTCGAGCGCTATATCCACACGCACGGTCTGGGCAACGCCCACGGTGACGTTCTGCCGGACGTAGTTCTTGAAGCCGGCCACGGTTACTGAAAGTTCGTAGATGCCGGTTGGAAATTGCGGGATGGTGTAGTTTCCGGTACCTGAAGTCGCGGCCTGAAAGACCGCGCCCGTTTCCGTATTCTTGGCTGCAATCGGGGCGCCGGCCACTACCGCGCCGGCCGGATCGGCCACAGTTCCAGTAATCGTTCCCCGATCGGACTGGGCCAAGACTACGGCTGCCGACACTATCAGACACAGTGAGACTAGTCGAATGCGCATCGTTCCCCCCATTTGCAAAGTACCCCTCGTCCTGCAAGCGCTACATCAGCTCAAGGAATTGTATTTCGGATAGCCTGTGAAGTCAAGCACAAAAATACACCGAACGACCGGTAACTATAAATACAAGTACTTCCTTTTTTATCAGTAGGTTGAGATGTGTTTTTAAGGTCACATCCAGCTCTACATTGGGGCCGATCGTGACAAAATTAGAAATCCGGATAGACGTGATTCGTGTACCTATCGACTGGTATAATTTTTAGGCTAGACGAAGGCCCACACAGGAAAGGGTCCATGAGGAAGCAACCCTGCGGACGCAGCCCCAGTCTGCAAATCGGCGTGCGTTATGATGGCTGCTGGATTCCTTCAGCCCGATGAGCGACTTGAATGGGGCTTCTACATTGCGCGGGCGCACGGTCCTCGCACTGCGCGAGATGGTCCTCAAAGGCCAATTTGCACCGCGGGAGCGTCTTGAAGACTTCGATCTGAGCAGGCGCCTGGGGGTATCCAGGCCGGTTTTGCGATCGGCTCTGGACCAGCTTTCTTCCGAAGGGCTGCTTGAGCCGGCGCCCTCCGGAGGATATGCGGCCCGTCACTTCACGATGCAGGACATACGGGACGCCATCCTGGCGCGTTCGGCTCTGGAAGCGCTGGCGGCTGGCCTCGCAGCCAAGCGAATCCAGGATCCTTCGGAGCTGGAGCCGGCACGCCAGCTAAACGCTCAGCTGGCGAAAGCGATCCCCTTTCACGCGTCCAACCTGCCGACCCCGCCAACCCCGGAAGAGATGTCGCGCTTCGGTGATTTAAACGCCGCGTTCCACAGCGCATTCGTCGCCGCGGCGCGAAGCCCGATGCTGTCCTGGTGCCTCCAGCGCCTTCAATCGGCGGCGTTCGCATCTCCAGCCGCCGTTGTGATTCCCGTGGAAGGCGATGGTGCCCGGCGTGCGTTTGAAGAGCACGAAGCAATCTTGAACGCCATCCAGTCCGGCGATGTCTCCCGGGCGGAAGCGTTGGTGAGACAACACGCGGGCCTGGCGATCCATGGAATCGAAAGTGCTTTGGAGGGCCAGGCGCACTCCGGCCGGAATATCGCGGTGGAGCTGGTCAGCAAGAAGCCCGCCCCGCTCACGGTAAAAGGGCCGAGCCGGCTTCCCAAGAAGGAGGAAAGCGCCGCCGGCGCTACGTCGGCACGCATCCTGGATGCAGCCGCGGATTTGTTCGGGGAGAAGGGTTTCTATGCTGCCACGACTCGCGAACTCGCCACTCGTCTGAACATTCAACAGGGTTCTTTGTACCATCACGTGAGCAACAAGGAGGAACTGCTTCACCGTATTTGCCACCAGGTCATGGATTGTTTCCTGACGGACCTCCCGGTTGCCCTGAACCAGGCAGAGACCGCCGGCGGCCGTATCAGCGCTTTCATTGACGCTCATCTTCAGGTCATGGCGCAAAAACCCCGCCAGACACTGGCCGTGGTCACCGAGTTTCGAGCATTGTCTCGCCTTCACTTCGCGGAGATTTCGGAAAAATACAAGGAATACTCGCGCCTCCTCGACTCGGAGTTAAATGCGGCGCAACGATTAGGCATCCTGCGAACGGATATCTCTCCGAAGTACATCCGCCTGGCTCTGTTGAACACCCTGAACTGGACGCCACGCTGGTTTCACGCTTCGGGCCCGCTTTCCTGCAAAGACCTGAGTTCCATCTATAGCTGCATTTTTTGGGAGGGTGTCATCAGCCCCGAGCTGCGCGAAGCCCCTTCCCTTGCGCCGCTTCCGATGTCCACCAGCCGGCAACGATCGCGCGCCTTGCATCGAGGTACGCTCGGAAAGTTCATTCGCGGGGCCGCCGAACTATTCTCTAAGCACGGCTACGAATCGACAGGCACACGCGATCTTGCCACTCTGCTCGGAATGGAAAGAGCCACCTTGTACTACCACGTGGAGGGCAAGGAGGATCTGCTCTACGCGATCTGCAAATCATCCATCGAGCAATTGGACAACGATGTGATCGAAGCAACGGAAGGCATTTCCGATCCCTTTGCTCAAATTCAGGTGGGGATTCAGACGCACGTCGTAAGCTTGCTCCGCGACCAGACTCAACATGCGACTTCCCTGGCCGAGGCGCGTGCACTCTCTCCCGAACGGTTGGCGGAAATCGTCAGCATGCGAAAGGCGTACCAGGCGCGCGCACGATCGGTCCTCGAAGCCGGACAAAGGGCCGGATCGATCCGCAAGGACATCTCCAGCAAATACCTCGGCATGATGCTGGAAGGGCTTCTGGATCGCACGGTGGTCTGGTTCAAGCGGAATGGCGAACTCAGTCCATCGGAGCTGGGCGCAACCCTCTGCCGCGTGTTCCTCGAGGGTGCGCAGCATCGTTCCGCGCATCGACGCGACGGGCGCCCCTGAGAACGACCCCGAGCTGACGGCCAACGAGCCGCAAGCCGGGAGCACGAGATCGTTGTAGCAGGCGAAGGCAGGCGGATTTCTGTCCGTTAAGCCGCCGTGACCAGGTGATTTGCGCTGGGCTCTAGAATCAAGCGGCCTGTGCGGACGCCTGGCGTTGTGGCCGGTTTCCTTTCCTGCTTGACGTGACTCTCGGTCTTTTCAACTGTGGTCCGCTCTGGCTGGCCCTGTTGGTTTATCGACACCGCAAGGTTGCGATTCCCCCTCATCAAAGCAACGCCTGCGATTCTCGGAGTCTTGCAGCACGCTGCTCCAGTCGCGCACGAACCGCACGTCGAGCCCGGTGCAGTCGAATCCGGATTGAAGTGCTAGTGACACCGGTTACCCGAGCAACCTCACTGACGGTCGCCCCGTTCAGTTGATGCTCAAGCAGAACGCGCTCACCGGGCCGGCAAAGGCTCAGGATCCGACCGACGTCAATAGCAGCGATGTCCGTCCGAAGACGGCTCCTAATCTCGATGAGCGGCTCCGTGAGTCTTTTCCGCCGCAGTTCGTTGCGGAACAAATTCAGCGCAATCGTATTGACCCAGCTGCCCACCGCACTCTCGCCACGAAGCTGATGCACACGCTCCCATCCGCGAACCCAGGCTTCCTGCGACAATTCTTCTGCATGGGTCCTCGATACTCCACGGCTCATCAGAAAACGAGTTGTCCGCTCGAAACCTAAGATGTACGCGTCCCCGTATTCGTCCCTGATCGCCTGGGGGCGTCTTTCCTGTGGCGCACCGCTGGCGGAAGCTTCTAGGGCGACAGTCCGCCGGGATGATCCTATCCAGGCCAAGGCGACCACCTTTCCGCTTAAAAGTGAAGCGGAATCTCTCCCTTAGACCCGATGAGAGATTCTCTCCAGGTGATCCAAATTCTTTCCCTTGTTGAGTTGCAAGAAGGTACCTAAGATGTCCGTGAGCTCTCTCGACTACCGAGAGGATCAGTTGGAGCGGCGCTTCGAGATCTTGGCGGCTGGCGTTTTAGGTGGATCAGATACCGCTCCGCTGGCGAGCGCCGCTGCAGAAATGGCGACCGAGGTATCTACCAGCCGCGCCATATCGTACATGGGCAAGTCCTCGGCTTCGCGGACGAAACGAAGCGTACGGGCTGAGTCGTTGAATTCCACGCGAATCAAGTCTCCGCCGCAGACCTGTTTTGTTGCGATCAAATTAGCCATGGGCTGGACCAGCAGCCGCTCGATCGCGCGTTTCAAATGACGCGCGCCGTATTTGAGGTCCGTACCCTCCGCGAGCAGAAAGTCCTTGCTGGAATCGGAAACGGTAAACACAAACGCACGGTCATTGGACCTATTGAAGATCCGCTGCTGAACTAGATTGAGCTCGATATCGAGAATCTTTTTGAGCTCGGCGCTGCCCAGCGGCTCGAATGTGACGATTTTGTCCAGACGGTTCATGAACTCGGGCGTAAACTTACGCCGCGCCGCTTCGACACCGCTTCTGGCCAGCTTACCGCTCCTATCTTGATCCACCGTGCCCTTCGCAATGTTCTCACGTGCCAGGGCGGCTTGAAAGCCGAGGCGGGGGTTCATCAGAGCGCTCATCTCCGACGCGCCCAGATTGCTGGTCATGAAGACCATGGAACGGGAGAAATCAACCTTGCTGTTGTCCCCGAGCGTCAGAGTAGCCTTATCCATGATGCCGAGCAACAGGTTCCACAAGGCGTCAGAAGCCTTTTCGATCTCATCGAAGAGGACAAAGCTGAGCTTGACGGTGTCGGTGTGATGTTGATTCAAAGTTTCCTGCGAAAGCAAAGGGTGCGTCTCGCGATGCCCCAGATAACCCGGAGGCGAGCCAATCAGCTTCGCGATCTCGTGGCTGTGCTGAAACTCCGCGCAGTCGACTTTGATTACGACGCGAGGGTCCTTGAGCAAAGCCTCCGCGGTGGCCTCGACGATGCGCGTTTTGCCGGTTCCCGTAGGCCCCAGAAACAATAAGTTCCCGATCGGGCGGCCCGGCGCGCTCATTCCAGTCAGATTCATCTGATAGATATTGACGATCTCCTGGATCGCCTCGTCTTGACCGACGATCATCCGGCGCAAGTTGCTTTCGAGCGACACTGCGTCCCGCCCCGTCTTTGCCGGATCCAAAGGGATGTTGAGCCGTACCATTTGATTTAACGCCTTTCTCGCGGCCTCTCCGATGCCTGCTTCCGCACTACGACGCCCCGTGCGGCCGGAACCACAGCCAGTCAACCAAGCGGCCGCAACCGTCGCCGATATTCGGAGGAAATATCAGGAGAGAGTGCCTTGTTTAACGTGGCTCTGACACGCACCGCTCGCCCCACTGTGCTTTCAGAATGGGGCATCGCCTTGAGAGGAACAAGAGAGCTAACCGTTAGCTCACTGCCGGCCTCGCAGCAGGTCCCCTTGCCGGCCGTCGCGGTTCTGTGCGCTTAACGGTTGAATTGAGGCGCGAATGTGCGAATAAAGTACATCGTACAGAGCCCGGCTTTCATCGTCCCGTTTACACGTGGCATCTACGCAGATCAGGGGGACTCGGACTTTACTACGGATCCCCTCATAAGGAACATTGAATGAAGAAAACAAATGACAATTACAATCTTTTTGTTTGACACTGACTTTGCCGCTGTCTGCCCAGAACAAAGAGAAGGCGCGCCTGGGGATTCGGCCACTATGCTGCGATCGGTCCGGGCGGGAGCACGACCAACTTCGGGCAGCTTAACAAGGCCGCGAATATCCCGTGAAAACAAAGTGGCTGGGCCTGCCACTTGCGATTCTCAGCCGGTTACATGACGCTTTGCATCTCAATGCCACAGTCTTTCCGGAAACCGCCACTTCGTCGACGGGTCGGCTTTTTGCGGAGCGGAGACCGGCTGATAAGTGATCCAAAGATAGCTGATGACCCACTGCAAATTCGATTGACATCAAGTATCGAGCCCCGTACGCTTTGAACAGGCCACTACCTACAAAGCCGAGAATGACTAAAGACCTTTGGAAAGACCCGGAGGACGGAGATCGATGCGGCTAGGACGCTCAGGGAGAGTTCCCATTTGCGATAGGCGCGATCTCGACTTCCTCACTTTTCCAGGTATCGAGTCCGATGACAGTCTCGCCTATGTCTTGCTGTTCTGCCGGTAGAGTCAGAGAAATCTGGAGTAATTCTGCCAAACGAATCGCTCAGGAAGTTTATGGAGCGCGCCGCGCGCGCCGCGGATCACAATCATGCGGCGGAGTTGAGGAGAAGAAATGAGTGTTCCAAGAGTACTGGTGGCTGATGCTGACCGATCTGTTCGAGATCATCTTAGAAAGTTTCTTTCCAGGCGTGGGTATGAAGCACAGAGTGTTGACTCAGGTTCCGCAGTCCTCGCTCACTTGCGCGGGCCAGATCATCCTTCCCTCATCATACTGGGAGCCCTCCCGCCCGGAGCCGCCGCGTTGGATGTTCTGTCACAGATGAAGAAGGCGGATTGCACGGCCCGAGTCATCATGTTCTCCGGTGCCGGACACACCAACATCGCCGCGCAGGCTTTGAAATCGGGCGCAGCGGACTTCCTGAAGAAGCCATTCGACGAGCAAGAACTCGAACTGGCGATCGGGCGTGCTCTGGGGCACCCGCCTCCGACACCGTGCCAGTCGACGGAGGAAGGGGAGCAGAATCAGATCGACTTCGTTTCCCCGAATCCTCGCGTCCGCCGGATCCTTGAATTGGCGAACCGCATCGCCGATACGGATGTTCCGGTTCTGATTGAGGGTGAAACCGGAGTGGGCAAAGAGGTGTTGGCTCGATTCATTCATGCTCGTTCCGAGCGCCGCCACCGACCACTCATCAAGATCAACTGCGCGGCTATTCCGCACGACTTGCTGGAGTCCGAATTATTCGGGTACGAGCGGGGAGCGTTCACGGGAGCGCTGTGCGAAAAGCCCGGACAATTTGAGCTCGCTAACCACGGCGCCCTTTTGCTCGATGAGATCGGAGAGATGAGCCCACGGCTGCAGGCCAAATTGCTGCACGTGTTGCAGGACCGCGAATTCATGCGCTTGGGTGGCACACGTCTAGTGCAGGTGGACGTACGTATTCTGGCCGCGACCAACAAGAAGCTGGAAGAATTGATAGCGCGAGGCGAGTTTCGCCAGGATCTGTTCTACCGGCTCAACGTGATCCGGCTCGCGATTCCGCCGCTACGTGAAAGACTCGAGGATCTTTCGCCGTTGTGTGAGCACTTCCAGAGGAAATTCTCCGCGCACTACAGTCGCCCGAGTCGCGAACTGCCCGAGGAGCTAAGGAAGGCCTTTGCCTGTTACGCGTGGCCGGGCAACATCCGGGAATTGGAGAACATGATCCGGCGATTTGTATTGCTGCCAGACTTGGAGTTGGCGTTGGCCGACCTCCATGTCGCACGTGAACCCAGCGCTCAGTCCAGTTCTGAACAGCCGCACTCGCTTCGCGAGGTCGCTGCGCGGGCTACCGATCAGGCGGAGCGGGAGTTGGTGTTGCGGACGCTGGAGCAATTGAAATGGAACCGCAAACAGGCGGCTAGGGAACTCCACATCTGCTATAAGTCGCTCCTGAATAAGTTACGGCGGTGGCAAATCCCGGGCCGCTCACAAGCCAGAACGGCGAGTTTCGCGGCACGTGCGGGCGGTGCGCATTGAGGTATGTCCTTCGCGCGGGTCGCACTATGCCTTGATGAGCTGGGTGCGGATGGCATAGCGTATCAGCTCTGATCGGTTGTGGACTTGGAGTTTGCCCATGATATTGCATTTGTGCGCGTCCACGGTTTTTACGCTGAGGTGGAGATGCTCGGCCACTTCCTTCAATGACTCGCCTTCAGCCAGCCTGATCAGTACTTCGCGTTCACGATCACTGAGTAGATCGTAAGGCGTAAGGGGAGCCGCGGCGCTCTGAACATGCCGGATCACGACACTCTTCAGGACTTTCGGACTCATGTATTGCTCGCCTTTCTTCACGCTCTGAATCGCGTAGATCAGCTGCAGTGGGGGCGTATCCTTCAACACATATCCGGACGCCCCGGCCGCCAGGCAGCGCGCCACCATATCGTCATCTTCGTAAATACTGAAAATCAACACCTTGGTATCTGGGCAGTACCTCTTAATGCGTCTTGTGGCGTCGAATCCACGCAGCAACGGCATGGCTATATCCATCAAGACGACTTCCGGCCTGAGCCGGCGAGCCATCTGAACGGCTTCGAGGCCGTTGCTGGCCTCCCCCACCACATCAAGGTCGGGTTGGCTTGACAGGACTTGCTTCACACCTTCGCGAAATACGGCATGATCGTCGCACACCAGAACAGTAGTTTTTGACCTCGCCAACGCAATCACCTCCCTTCGCCCGGCGACAGGGGAAGATCCACTTCAATGCGGGTACCGTGCTCGCGGCTCAGCATTCCCGCACGGCCGGACTGAATACGAAAACTGCCGCCCAGCACCTCGGCCCGCTCCCGCATTGAACTCAGCCCGAAAGAGCGCTGCGCCAGGATCGCTGCGAAATCGAAACCCACACCATCGTCTGCTATCACCATCGTCACTCCGGAATTCTTGCTCGCACGCACCGACACGCGGACGTTCTGTGCCTTCGAATGCTTCATCACGTTCGACAAGGCTCCCTGAAGCACTCGGTACAGGGCCACTTCGTGCGTGAGCGGCATCCGTTCAGTAATGTTTTTCCCGGTTACGTTGACCCTGATTCCCGTTGCCGAAGCGAACTGCCGGGCGTAGACTTTCAATGCCGCCACCAGCCCCAGCTCGTCCAGGACCGCGGGGCCCAGATCCAGCGTGATCCTGCGAAGGGAATTTATCGTATGACTTATGAGGGCCAAGCCTTCCTCCGTTTTTGGTTTCAAAGCGCGGAACTCGGGTTTTTCGGTGTCCAGCACGAGCATTTCCAGGTAGAGCTTGAGAAGCATCAGATCCGGCCCTATCTCGTCGTGCAAGTCGTGGGAGAGCCGGCGGCGGTCTCGCTCGTACACTTGGGTCACGTACGCCGAGGCTTCATGCAGGTGCTGCTCGGCATCTCTGAGGTTCGAGGTAAGCGCCCGTATCCTGGTGCTGCGATGCTGAGTGTAGCCGTGAACCACGAGGCTCACCGCTAGCGAATGGAGCCGGGTCAGTGCTAACGCAGTTTCCGGCGAGGCCTTCTGAGTGGCTAAGCGTCCGAGACAGATCTCTAGCAACTGGTTCATCGGGCCCATCAGTCGATCAATCTTGATACTGCGCTGCTCCATTTCTTGGCCAAGCCGGATGCCCCAGCGGTTCAGGCTCCGGTACGAGACGCGGCGCAGCCGGGCGGCTATGGACTCAAGATCGACAGTAGCTAGGACCTCGATCTCCGTGGAAGAAAGTCTAAAGGCAGGCAATCTTCGGCGCCATGCCATGAGGATCGCTGCCGAGTGGGGTGCGAGACGATCCAGGGCGTCGACTACGCTCGACCTCACCGCCGTGAATTCTGCGATTTGCAGGGGTTTCAATAACGGAACGCCGGCACTTCCGGTATCCTTCCAAATGTTCGTAGCAAGATAGAGGCCAGATTGTGATTCATCTCCGGGTCGCCTCTGCGGACACGACACATCGATTGATGGCTAGTGAGATGGTCTTCACAGTCCACAACTGAGACGCAGGGTTCCATTCGTCGAGCCCATCCACGGATCTGCATCCGAACCACCACACGTTCCAAGGTCCCGATGAACTTGTACATAGTGATTGAACGAGGGACATTCCAGCAAGTGGCCCCAGCATTGCTACACAGGAAGAGCAACCACTCTGTGCGGAACACTGAACCACGCACGTGAGAAAGCGTGAGCTATATCATGTCCGAAGCAGTCTCAGAAGGACTCAACGAGCGAACCGTCCATGCCACCAACTGCACCGAGAGTTGGTTTGCATTGGTAACCAGGCCCCGCCACGAGAAGGTCGTCGCGGAAACGTTGAAGAGCAAAGGCCTGGAAACATTCTTGCCCTTGGTCCAACGTCACCATCAGTATGGCCGCAGGTCCCGGGAGTTTGACGTCCCGTTGTTCCCCGGTTATTTGTTTTGCCGCTTCAATGTTTTGCGCCGACTTCCCGTAATCACGACTGCCGGCATCGTGCGCATCGTTGGCGCCGGCGCCTCTCCTATCCCCGTGAACGATGTCGAGCTTGCGTCTCTCCAGATCGCAACACGCGCCCGATTTCCTGTGCATCCGCACCCTTTCTTGCACGGAGGAGCGAAGGTGGCCATAACGGAAGGTCCGCTGGCTGGCATGGAAGGAGTTGTCGTAAAAGAGAAAGATCCGCTACGGATCGTGGTTTCGATCGGCCTATTGCAACGGTCCGTGCTTCTAGAGATCGCCGCCGACCGTGTCGGCGCGCCGCGTTCTAACTCACATTTAGGCTGCTATGACTATCGCTAAGTTTGCTCGGTTCTTTTTTGCGGTACTTTCGATCGTGTGTGAGCCGTCCGGATTCGGGCAAGGACCTGCGCAGTCGAGTCCCCGGAATCCGACGCTCACTCCACGGGGCATCGTGGATGTCGGCCCTCCGGAAGAATACTTATTGGGTCCAGATGACCAGGTCAAGATTTGGGCGCTGGGGATGGGAGAAATTCCGGCCACACCCCAGCGGATCGATCCGGCCGGATACGTGGACTTGCCGGTATTGGGGCGCATTCGCGCAGCCGGTCTCTCGCTCAGTCAATTTAAGGAAGCGCTGCTGGCGTCGCTGGCAAAGGAAGTCCTCAAGCCCCAGGTCTCGGTCGAGATCGCTGAGTTTGGCAGCCAGCCAGTGTCCGTGATGGGGGCCGTGAACACTCCCGGCGTACACCAACTGCGCAGCCGAAAGACATTGGCCGAGGTCCTATCGATGGCGGGCGGACTGCGTAGTGACGCTGGTGCAGTCATCAAGATCACGCGTCTGGCATCTTGGGGACCAATCCCGCTGCCGGGAGCAACATTGGACCCCACCGGCCGGTACAACGTGGCCGAAGTCGGCGTAAAGGATTTCTTGAGCGCGAAAGATCCAGCACAGAATATACTTATTCGTCCCAACGACGTTCTCGCAGTGCCTGCGGCGGAGATGGTCTACGTGATCGGCGCGGTCCGCAAGCCCGGTGGATTTGGACTCACCGAACGGGACGGTATCTCCGCTCTCCATGCGTTGTCGATGGCCGAGGGCCTGGGCCCCACGCCGGCCCCCGGCAGCTCCAAGATCCTTCGCACCCAGCCTGGAGCCAGCGGGCCGACCGAAATCGCTGTGGATCTCACAAAGATGCTGGCCGGCCGTGCCGAAGATATTATGTTGCGGCCCAACGATATTCTCATCGTTCCTACGAGTGTGCCAAAACAGGCGAGCTTGCGAGCTCTGGATGCCGCTATACAAATGGCCACAGGAGTGGTCATTTGGCGTCATCCGTAGAGTCAAAACTTTTCTAGCGGCTGTTTATTCTCATTCTAATCGTGTCGGCCAGCGAACCTATGTCATCGAATGTCACCGGAATCGGGGAAGTGGTGCCACCGTCCCCTGGGCAGCGCCTGCGCACCATCGGTGTCCGGCTCTTTGACATTGGCTGCGCTCTGACTGGCCTGCTGCTTACTTCACCGGTATTTGTCCTAGCTTGGGTGGCCATCTGGATCGATGACGGCCCGCCCTGTTTCTTCTACCAGCGGCGAGTCGGGTGGAAGGGTCGCCCGTTCTTAATCTGGAAGTTTCGAACTATGCGCGCCGGTGGTTCCGGCCCGGCTATCACAATCGCAGGCGATCGGCGCGTGACATGTGTGGGCGCAATCCTTCGTAAATTCAAGTTGGACGAACTGCCGCAGTTCATCAATGTCTTGAAGGGTGACATGGGCATGGTCGGCCCTCGGCCGGAAGTGCCGGAGTTTGTTGAACCGGGCAATCGCCTCTGGGATCAGGTGCTGGCCGTGCGGCCGGGAATCACTGATCTTGCGACGCTTCTGTACCGGAACGAGGAGCAGCTCCTGGCCTCGTCCGCACAGCCCGAGTTAGATTATCACCGCACGATCCTGCCCGCCAAACTGGCGCTCAACATCGAGTACATGCGTTCGAGATCGCTTCGGCGCGACATCCGGCTGCTCTTGTTGACCGCCTGGTACAGTCTGCGCCCCGGGCGGTTCCATGGCCACCAGGTAGAAACACTCCTTCGCGGATGACCTCAATTATGACCCCGACTAACGCGGCACGCCCATGGATTCCATTCCATAAACCTTCCATTGGAGACGAAGAGGTGCGGGAAGTGGAGGCCACCCTGCGGTCCGGGTGGCTCACCACCGGCCCGCGGACAGCTCAGTTTGAGAGCGAGTTCAAAGAGTACGTGAATGCGCCGTATGCGCTCGCAGTCAATTCAGCGACAGCGGGCCTTCACCTTGCGCTCGCCGCTCTAGGCATCGGACCAGGCGACGAAGTAATCACTACGCCCAATACCTTCTGCTCAACAGTGCACACCATCCTGCACGTCGGAGCCACCCCTGTGCTGGCTGACATCGATTCCGCCGGCAACATTTCTCCGCAGTCCGTCGCGGAGCGCATCACTCGCCGCACGCGGGCGATCCTTCCGGTTCATATGGCGGGACTCCCCTGTGATATGTCAGCCCTGTGGGCCATCGCGCGCCGGCATCGCCTTTACGTGATTGAGGATGCAGCACACGCCGTGGGTGCGCATTGGCAGGGCCGGCCTATCGGCGCCGGACCCTCCATGGCCGGTGAAGATGCTAGCGACGCGGTTGTGTTCAGCTTCTATGCGACCAAGAATCTGACCACTGGCGAGGGTGGGATGGTCACCACTCACCGGGAGTCTCTCGCGAACAAGATGCGGAGCCTGTGCTTGCATGGCACCAGCCGGGATGCCTGGTCCCGCTATTCCGAACGCGGGAGTTGGTACTACGAAGTGGTCGACTGCGGCTTCAAATACAATCTCAGCGATATCCAGTCCGCCATTGGACTGCACCAGCTTCGGAAGGTGGAGCAGTTCATCTCCACTCGCGCGCGATATGCCGCGATCTACAATGAGGCTTTTGCTGGACTGGAGACGGTGGAGTGTCCGCTCGACCGAAGCGACTCCCGCCATGCGTGGCATCTCTACATCCTCCGGCTTAATCTGGAGTGCCTCCAATCCGACCGCGCGGAATTCATTGAGGAGTTGCGGTCACGGGGAATCGGAACCAGCGTCCACTTTATCCCCATACCGTTGCATCCATTCTTTGCTCAACTTCCTCTGAATGGGGATCGCTGTTCGCGCGCGTTAGCGTTGTATCGCAGGATCGTGTCGCTTCCACTCTATCCGGCGATGACAGAGGAAGAAGTCCGCTACACCGCACATTCCGTGCGGCAGACACTCGAATCATCCCGCAAGCTGGTTTTCAGCCTCCGCGCATAAGTGACCATGATGAATCAGGATCATTTCCGCAAGTGCGTCGACTACGTTTTGGATGCGCTACTCGTGGTCCTTTCCTTGACCGCGGCGTTCGGGTTGCGGTTTGATTTCTCGATTCCCGCCAGCGAAGCTTCGCTTTTGAAGCCGGCCCTCTTGATCGCTCTGCTGGCCAAGATGCCGGCGGTCCACCTTGCTGGGTGGCACCGGGGGCTGCGGCGCTATGCCGGTCTTCCGGATCTGGTGCGGATCGGCGTCGGAACCGCGGTGGGCTCCACGCTGTTCCTGGGCGGCGTTCTATTTTATGTCGGAGCAAGCTTTCCCCGCTCGGTGTTCGTGGCTGATGCGATCCTTTGTTTTTCTGCTCTCAGCATGGCGCAGTTCTCCGTGCGCCTTTATAACGAGATCCTAATTAACGAACAGGACTTGCAGCGCCGCAAGCGCGTGCTGATCTATGGCGCGGGTGTAGCTGGCGTGACCCTGCTGCGGGAGATCTGCGCGACCCAGCGTTCCGGGTATGAGGTCGTGGGCTTCCTCGACGATGCCCCGGAGAAGAAGGGCGCCGTGATCCTGGGTGTGCCCGTGCGCGGTTGCGGACGGGATACCACGGTGGTTGTGGAAGAGCTCCGCCGAAGGCGGACGCCCGTGGACGAAATCGTGATCGCTATGCCCGCGGCCAGTGGAGCCCAACGGAAGGAAGCCCTGGCCAAATGTAGCGCCTGTGGCGTCCCCTGCCGCACCATCCCTGGCTTGGACCAGCTGCTGGAAGGTAAGGTCTTGTTCACGCAACTGCGTGATATCTCCTTCGGGGACCTGCTTGGCCGCGCCACCATCCATCTCGACGAAGCTCCTATCCGTTCTAGCATCGCGCACCGGAACCTCCTGGTGACTGGTGCGGCTGGCTCCATCGGAAGTGAATTATGCCGCCAAGTAGCTCGTTTCGATCCGGCGCTTCTGGTGGTTTTCGACCAGGCGGAAAGCGAACTGTTCCGGATTGACGCCGAACTGCGCCAGCGTTTTCCGGGCTTGCCGCTGATCACCGTCCTGGGCGACATCCGCGATCCGGAACGAGTGGAGAAGGTCATGCGCGGCTATGAGATCGGATCTGTCTTCCATGCAGCGGCCTACAAGCATGTCCCCATGATGGAGTTGCACCCGCTGGAAGCGGTGCAGAACAACATCCTGGGTACCTGGAATGTTCTGAGCGCGGCGCGGAGGCATGCAGTTCCAAATTTTCTCATGATTTCCACCGACAAGGCCGTGTACCCGAGCAGCGTGATGGGGGCGACCAAGCGAGTCTGCGAACTGCTGGTAGCCGGGGTGTCGAGTGAGGACCAACGCCCGCCCAGCAACTATGTCTCCGTGCGCTTTGGAAATGTTCTGGGCAGCAACGGCAGCGTGATTCCAATCTTTCAATCGCAGATTGCCGCCGGCGGTCCGGTGAAAGTGACGCATCCTGAGATGAAGCGCTATTTCATGACCACCGCCGAGGCTGTCTCTTTGGTGCTGCAGGCGTCTTCGATGGGCCACGGTTCGGAAATCTTTGTACTTGATATGGGCGAGCCAGTGCGAATTCTTGACTTGGCCGTCCACCTCATTAAATCGGCGGGCCGGGAGCCGTACGAGGATATCGATATCCACTTCACGGGACCGCGGCCCGGAGAGAAATTGTTCGAGGAGATCAATTTGTCGTGGGAGCGGTCATTGCCTACCTTTCACGATAAGATTCGCATTTTCGAGGACCCCGCCGTAGATTGGCCGGCGATGCTCCGGTGGTTGCGGCGGCTCGAGCAACTGGCTGCGGGCGGCCGGGAACAGCAGGTGATCGAGCACATCCAGCGGATGGTGCCGGAATACCGGCCCGGCGCTCGCTGGCAGGTCCAAGAGCTTCCTGTGACCCACGTCGCCTTGGGCAGCGCCGTTTCATAAACCAGGCGACCACTCCATGCCAGACCGACTTATGCACTTGTTGACTCGTCTTTCCGGTGGATTTGTCCTTGCGTTTCATGAAATCTCTCCACAGCGCGTTGCTGAGTTCGTGGATGCCATAAGACCGGCACAAATTGTTCCCCTATCCGAACTGGTCACGCGTAGTAGGCAACACAAATCCACGTCCGGCCTTTTCGCCATCACAGTGGACGATGGTGTCGGGAACAATGTCAGGGCTCTGGCTCCGCTGTTTATCGCCCGGGGATGGCCCGCTACCTTTTACCTCCCCACTGCGTACATCGATACGGCGGAGGGCATGGCATTCCAGTGGTGGCGGAGCTTAAAGCCTTTGCTGCCGCGCAGAAGAATAACGTTGAAGTCGGGCGTCATCGATCTGTCCGGTCCAAGTGCCGCGGATGAGCTGACAAAAAAGATGGAACTGCTGTGGCATTCGGAGCGCCTGAAATCCTACTTTCCGATGACGATGGAATTGGTTGATCTGGTTGTGCGGGAAATGGGAGTCACCAGGAATGCGATCTCGCCGCCAGACCCCATCTCATGGTCCGAAGTCGCTGAGCTGGCAAGGAACGATCTGATCCGCTTCGAGAGCCATGGGATCTCACACACGGCGATGTCGGCGCTGAGCGCAGAGGACATCGAGTTCGAGATGAGACATAGCCGAGACGTGGTGACGGAGCACACGGGACGCCCCTGCCGGCACTTGGCCTATCCATTTGGAAGCCGCCAAAGCATCGGCATGCGTGCCGCAGCAGCGGCTGCTCGGTATTACGATTCGGCTGCCACAATGAGTCTGGGGCACGTCGATTTTGCAAGCCCCTGGCTCCTGCCGCGGATCCCCCTGTATCCGGAAAACTCCACCCTGTTCGCGCGGATGAAGATCCTGCTCAAGTGCAGCAGTGTCACGGTAGCCTCACCGGTCATGGGGCGCCCTGAATACGCCAGCGCCGGCCGCTCCATTCAGGAGCAGACCGGCGCGACTGGCGACAATGTTCCTCCCGTTTAGTGGTGGGTTCCGGCATACAGAGCCAGAACGTCTGCATCGCTCAACACCCGGTTGTACAGGCGAACATCGTCCACGTTTCCTTCAAAGGATGCTGTCTTGGAAGGATCCGTACCGATGAAGAGTCCATACATCTGTAGCCGAAGGGTATCGGTCCCGGTGAACGTATTGGTGGAAAACGCCACCGGCACACCGTTGATATACCCTTTTAAAATCCCCGAAGAGAAGGTGAACACAACGTGCTCCCAGGTATTCAGCGGCAGGGGAGTCTTCATCGCTGCGTATTTCCCGCCTCGGGGATGGACGACTGCACTCCCGGAGTCACATGGAGCGTCAATTCAAGCGCGGCAACGCCCGATAGAGCGCCGCCACGTCGCTGGCGCTCAACGCGCGGTTATACAACCGAACGTCGTCCAGACTTCCTATGTATGGGTTGTTCAGGTTAGAGTCGTATGCAGCCAGGTAGAGGCCGTACGCCCAATTCGGAAGACTCGTTGCCGTGAAGGTATTCGCGGAAAAGGGCACTTGCACGCCATCCACATAGCCCTTTACGACACCATTGGCGAACGTGAACACAATGTGATGCCATGTAATCAACGGGAGAGCGTAATTCAGGGTCGCGTACTGCTGCCCGACCGAAAACTGCGGGTATCGATTGGATCCGTTCAGCTTGACGTCCCAGTCGTTCAGTTTCGAGATGACGCGGGGATCGGTATTCGAATTTGTGCTCGGACGCAACCAAAAGGCAACGGTCAACTGCTTGGTCATTTCGAGGCTGGCGTTTTCATTCACCAAGCCGTAACTGCTGGACCCGCTGAACCAAGCGGTCTTGCCGTAGTTGCTCGTCCACCAGGTTGGATTATGGAGGGTTGCGGTATTTGCGTTTCCGGAAGAGTCGTAGGCATAGCTGCCGCTGCCCTCTGTAAACTTCCACCACGCAGCCAGACCGGTTGTGATGTCGGGGGGATTCGAGGTGCCGGAGGCTGTGATGGTCAGGGCGATGGTGATAGCAGGAGCATTGTTCGGACCCGTCCCAGTAACGACGATGTTGTACGTACCCGGAGAGGCTGTCGGCGAAGTGGAAAGCGTTAGGGTAGTGCTGCATGTCGCCGTGCAACTGGAAGACGAGAAACCTGCGGACACTCCGGCCGGCAACGAGGACGCGGAGAATACCACCGAAGCCGGGCTCCCCGAAACGAGAGTTGCGGTAATACTGTCGGTTGCCGAATTGCCTTGCACGACGGAAAGAGCCTGCGGCGCGGACGAAAGAGAAAGGACTGTGGATGTCGTCACGGGTGCCGCAGTCGTGAAAGTCGAGTCGGAGGAGAATGTGGTTTGACCACTCGAATTCGTGGACGCCGAGCGGAAATGGTAGAGCGTGGATGCGGACAGACCGGAGAGGGCCACGGAGTGGATGGTTACCAGGGTCGGGTCGGTGGCAGTGGTGTTCGTATAGCTGGTCAGTCCGTACTGGACATAGGAGGTAGACGGTTGGTCTGTGGACCAGTTAATCACTGCGGAGTTCGTCGAAATCCCCGAGGTGAACATTCCGGAGATGACCGGCGCGCTCGACCCGGCGCCTATGTATTCGTAGGCGCCCACGTCGGTGCTGGAGCCTTGCGGGCGAGTGGTGCCGGCGTAATCGTAAGGGACGGCGGAAAGAGGAACACCGGCGTCCACGCCAGCGCCCCCGGTCTGGGTATAGAAGTTGTAGGCCGAGGCATTGACGAACTGGGGGTTCGGGCCGGAGCCGGTCATGTTCGAGGTCACGCTGCACGGGAAGCTGCCGTTCATCACGTTGCTCACCGGGTACACGAGGTTGTGGTCGAAGACGCAGCCGCTGATGGTGGCGGCGTATTGGGTCATCGCGGAATTGTTGGGATTGTAGAAGATATTGTTACGGAAGGTCATGTTGGTGTTGTTGCCCCACCACATGACCTGACCGCTTTCTCCATCGCCGGTGTCCGCGAAGGCGAAGGTGTTGTTGGCGATCAGATAATTGTTGGCTCCATCGGCAAATTGAATCGACCAGCCCGCCTTCATGTTGTAAAAGACGTTGTTGATGATGGTCAGATTGTCCGCGTGGCTGTAGATGCCGTGATCAAAGTGCAGGGTGTTGCCGCCAAGGCGCCCGATGTCGTGCCAGACGTTACTATCGAAAGTGAAGTTGTACTCGCTGCTGTTGAGGTAAATGCCATCTCGGCCGATCTGATCGGTGATATTCCAGTTACCGATGTGGCGGATTTCGTTCTGTTTGATGACGATGTCGTGAGCGTAATCGTTGCTCTGAAAGCCGGAATCGCAGGCGTTCTGGATGACGAAACCCTGAATGACAATGAAGCTGGCGTTGTGCAGATTCCAGTACGAAGCGGCGCCGTTACAGGAGCTGCTCGACGTATTGCCGGAGTCCAGGATAGCCTTGCCCCGGTTTTGAGCCATGAAAGTGATCGGATGGCCGGAGGTGCCGGAATAGTACAGCGTGACGACGAAATTGGGCTCCCTGACGCCTTCGTTATCGTAAGTGCCATCCATCACGATGACGGTGTCGCCGGGTTGCTGGGCGACGGCCGCCGCCTTGCTGAGATGGCGGAAAGGAGCGCTCTGCGCTCCGGAGTTCGAGTCGCTGCCAGTGGTCGCGACATAGTACGTTGCGCCCTGTGCAATTCCGAACGCTGCCAATGCGAAGCACCAGGTCAGGAGTGCTTGAATGGATCTTGTCAAAATGGGCCTGAGTGTCATTAATTACCTCACGGTTTAAATCTGCGCCGGTTGTTGCCGGAGCTGCATGAGCGAAGACACACGTATCGCGTACCGGCTGGGACGGATCAAGAAGAGGTACTGAGCGACTCAATCCGGGAATCGCAGCGTGCTTACGCTGTTATTCAGGAATGCGCATTTTGCGGAGCGGCAGACCGGGGAGCGGAGTGAAGCAAAAGCGGCACGGAAAACCTCGACATCGATGACCAACAGCTACTCGAAACGCTTTCTCAACTCACAATTACCGATGGTACTGCCCGTACTCGTCTTCGACCATCCGGAAGCCGCCCTACCGATCGGAGTTATTCACCCTAATGGCCGAAAGCGGTCATTGTTCTCCGTGATCGTCGACGCCGGTGAGGCGGTCCTGTAGATGGCCCTCAGAAGGAGTCACTATGAAAATATCCTACGTGATACCCTGCCGCAATGAGCGTGGGCATATCCGCGAGTTTCTGGATTCGCTGCTCGCTCAAGATCTCGATCCCGGCTGGACTGTCGAAATACTGGTCGCCGACGGCATGAGTAACGATGGCACTCGTGAGGTGCTGCGCCAGTATGCCCAAACCGCACCGCATGTCCACCTGATTGACAATCCCGGCTTTATCGTGTCCACGGGGCTAAATGCCGCGATCGGCGCAGCCACCGGAGACATCGTTGTTCGCCTGGATGCCCACACTACCTACGCGAGAGATTATGTGCGCGAGTGCGTGAGGGCTCTGCAGCAAACTGGCGCGGATAACGTGGGGGGACCCTGGGTGGCCGAAGGCAGGGGAAGGGTCGGTAGAGCCATCGCAGCGGCCTTTCGATCCCCGTTCTGCTCGGGTGGGGGCAAGGCACATGACCCGCACTATGAAGGGGAGGTGGATACGGTGTACCTGGGCTGCTGGGCCCGAGCCACTTTTGACCGAGCGGGCCTCTTTGATCCGAGTCTGGTGCGGAATCAGGACGATGAGTTCAACTTCCGCTTGCGGCGAATGGGCGGGCGCGTGTGGCAGTCGCCCCGTATCAAGTCAACCTATACGCCGCGTGCCTCGCTTAGCGCTCTGTTTCGGCAATATATCCAGTACGGCTTCTGGAAAGTTGCGGTTATCCGTAAACATCGTGCCTTGGCATCGTGGCGGCATGTTGTGCCGGCGTTGTTCGTGAGTTCGATCCTGATATCGCTGCTGTTGATTGCGCTGATGGCCGTGCTTGGATTGAACACGGCCGCCTCCGTAATCGGTGACGCGCTGGCGGGGGGGCTCCTCCTTTACGCCGTGGTCTGCCTCGCCTGCCTGGTTCCGCTGGCGCGCTCGCTCGAACCTGTCGCGCTGCTGCTGTTGCCCTTCGTGTTCGCCGCCTATCATGTTGCCTATGGGCTGGGATTTCTCGCTGGCATGCTCCAGCCCATTTGGGAATCCAAAGCCGCAGCTCCAGGTCGCTTCTTCACTGCACTAACCCGCTGACTTCCAGAAACTGGGCTGGCGACGCGCTCGGCACAAGACAAGGATTGATATGCGTATTCTATACCTGATGGTTTTGGGCGGCGTCCTCCTGGCGCCCGCCGGAAGAGCGGCCACCTATTACGTCGCGCCGGATGGAGCTGATTCCTGGGACGGGACGCCAGATGCACCGTTCCGCACGTTGATGCGGGGAGCCTTGGCGGCTGAGCCGGGTGATACCGTAATGGTGCGGGACGGGTGGTACGGCCATGAGACTGCCGTCAATGGCGGGGATAATGCGAACTTCGCCGCCAGCCCGGTAGTTCTCCATCGCTCGGGAACGCCCGCAGCTTGGATCACCTTCCAGGCCGAACACAAAGGGGCGGCAGTGCTGGACTGCGAGCTGGTCTGCGATTCCTATATTGACCTTCTCAATGCGTCCTACATCGTCATCCAGGGCTTTGTGATTACGCGGGGCTACAAGGAGGGGATCCACAGCAACGATTCGGCTCACCACATCACCCTGCGCGGTAATCGCTTCGAATACATCGCCAATCGCGCTACCTCCACCAAGCTGGGGCTCGATGGGATGTATACCAACCCCAACTGCCACGACTTCGTCATTGACGGCAACGTGTTCCATGACATCGGCCGGACGAACGCCAGCCAGCTCGATCATGGTCTGTATCTTCGCGGAGGCAACTTCACCATTGTCAACAACATCTTTTACAACATCCAACGCGGCTGGGCCATTCAAGCAGCTCACGGCTTGACCAACGTCCTGATCGCCAACAATACTTTCGTATCGCTGGCGGCGGGAGACCATGGCGGTCAAATCATATTATGGAATACGCAATCGAACCTCACCATCCAGAACAATATCTGGTACAACCCGATGAACTATGCCATCGTTCGCTACTGGTCTTCCGTGACCGCGTGTGTCATCGATCACAATATGGTCTACGGAGCCTTGGGCCTGATTTCAGATTCGAGCGGGTGCATGGTGGGCGCCAATCAGACTGGTGCGGATCCAATGTTCGTGAACGTTTCCACCCCACCCTACAACTTTCACCTCCAACCGCAATCGTTAGCGATTGACGCCGGTGTAATCATTTCGGGCATTACCAGCGACTTTGACGGACTTGCCCGTTCCCAAGGCCACAGCACAGACCTCGGCGCGTATGAATACCCCGAACCGATCCCGGCCTTGCCTGCGTTTCTGGCACATAGGTCTAGGTACTCGTGTCAGACTCCGTCATCATCATTGGTTCTGGAATTTGCGCGGTGCGAGGTGTACGCTCGCCCATCGCGCAGCCAATACAACACGCGGAGACCGCACTCGGTAATGGGCTATTTAATGCCCGCGGAATTTACGCTGAACGCCGCCTCGCCTTGAGCAATGTCGGATACCACGACTTCGGTTTCCCTTAAGGCTCCGCCGTCGCGGTTTCGCCGGCTCCGGCCTTGACGCAGAGCCGGACGTGTGAAGATGTTCAGGGAGGAAGGCAACAATAGATCCGGGAAGCATTGTAATGCCTCGCGCACAAGCTGCGAGCGCGAACGTACTCCAATTCTCTTGAACAGTTGCTGGATACTGGCCTTGATCGAGCTGCTGGAAACACCAATCCGGCCGGAAATCTCTTTGTTCGACAGGCCTTCGTAAATGAGCCGCAGTACGGTCATTTGGCGATAGGTCAAATGGAGGTCCGCGCCGTTCTCCCGAGGCAGTGCATCCAGAGCGTCCGAGTGGATCCACGTCTTTCCGGATGAAACACAGCGGACGGCGGCGAGCACGGTTGAACCGTCAACGGCGGCAGGTAAGACGGCGTGAGCGTGAGAGTGAAGCACATGGTTGGTCAAACTGGGAGGAACGCCGTCCAGCAGAACCAATACTCGCGTCACTTCACAGAGATCCCTGAATTCCTTGTAGGTTTCTGTTAATCGCTCTTCACCGACCCGCAATTCGAACACGGCGCAGTCCACGTGGGTAACCGTTGCAATGTCCAGTGCCTCCTCTAGGGATGAACAGTGGGCGGCGACCACGAGATCGGGCGGGGTCCCGATGAAAGCGGCCAGGGCTTCTTGGACCAAGGCTCTCCTGCTGACGATCAACACCTTGCGGGCACTGGACGCCGGCTCCTCGAATGTGCTCTCGGGTGGAGCCGCGAAGTACCGCGAATCCGGCGCGGATATCGTCCCACCCGGAAATGGATGCGCTCTTGAATTATGTTGATTCGGTGCAGCGCCTCGATCCATCGCTTCATCCTCCGATTCTTTTTATCTGCGAGGCGACGTGCAAGCCCCCCGCCCGGATGGTCACAGCCGAAAGCTGACTATTAAAGGATGAGGGAATTCGGGTAAGGATGGGTAAAAATTTACATCAATGTGCCCAGACTGGGTCCGTCGCGGCAAACGGCGGTCTTGCAAGGGCTGCGCCACGGTTTGCCTCCCCGGGGATCCCTATACTGGAGAACACTTTAGCGGTCGGCTAGTTAACCAGAAGTGACAGCAGGTCCAGGAAGGGGGCTGGGCCCGCGACTCTGTTTTCTGGAACCACGTCCCGTTAAGCATATTGTTGAACGGTCCGAGCTTGCTGCCGTCTACCGGCGGCAAAAGCGCTCGCCAGTTCTGATGCGATGCGGACAATATCGTGAGCCTCCATCGCACGCAGGCGGCCGCGACTCCCCATTTTCTCCCGCAATATGCCGTCCTGAAGCAGGGTTTGCAGGGCGCCCGCAAGCGCAGCCGGATCCTCGGGCGGGACCAGCAACCCGGTTCCAGGCAGTACAAGTTCCACCGTTCCCCCGGTCCTGGTTGCCACCACGGGCAGGCCGTAACTCATCGCCTCGACAAGCGCCACAGGAATCCCTTCGTGACAACCATTGCCCATATCAATACTTGGCACGACTACCACCGAAACCTCCGATTCTTGATAGAGCGAGAGAAGTTGGCGGTGCGATAGCACACCCAGAAACTTGACAGAACGGCGGAGACCAAGCGTATCGGTAAGCGCCTCTAGCTCCTGCCGAAGTTCTCCCTGCCCGGCCAACCACAACTCTCCCGTCACACCGCGGTTTTCTAGGATGCGCCAGGCCTGGAGCAGGAAGCGATGGCCCTTCACGGCGACAAGGCGCGCCGGGCAGACCACGACCGGTTTCAGCCGGCGGCGCCCCCCCAACGGCGGCGGTATTGGGACCCCCATGGAAAGAACCCGAACGTTGGCTTCCGGCCCAATTCCAATCGCTCTGGCCATCCGGAGGCCGTCCTCGCAGATGAATCGCGCGAAGCTGGCCGCTCTCACCTTTTCGGCAAGAAGATTATTCTCGACGATGTCCCACCTGTGGAGCGTCAGACTCCACGGAACGTTGGACAGACTACTTGCCAGCATCGTCATGGTCGCGGTTGTGCCAGCCCAGTGGCAATGAATGTGGTCGGCCTTCCATCGCGTAGCAACATCCGCCAGCCACAGCGCCTTGGGAACAATCGCCAGGTTCTTGAGTAAGACTCCCGCCGACCTGCTTTTTAACAGACGTCGCGCGGACGCAATGGCCTGCCCGGGGGTCTCCAGAGCCACTTTTCCGGCAGTTCGCAGGACTTGAGCCGAACACAGGCTCTCCCGCCGAGCCTGCCTGAGAAGCTCGGACCCATGTATGATTAGACCGCGCGGCGAGCGTGGGATGACCAGCACCTCATGCCCTGACTGGTTCATCTGACCGATCTCAGGCACGATAAATGCTTCATCGGTGCCATGGGGAAGATTCGCCGTAACGTAAATAATCCTCACTGTGCCCCTCGCTGCGTCCTGTGTCTTAGTGCCCCGCGCCGGTCCGGCCTGGCCACGGCTACCCATCGGCGGCAGTCGCGACGGGGCTGGCGGGCAGTGAAGAACCCGCCATCAACGCGGCGCGATAGAGACTGATGTACCCTTCCACCATTCGCTCCACACGGAATGCGGCGGAAGCAAAAGAGCGAGCAGCACCTCCCATGGCCGCCCGTATTTCCGAGTCGGTGGAGAGCAACCGCATCGCTTGCGTGAATGCCAAACAATCTCCGGGGGGCACAAGAACGCCATGCTCCCCGGACCGCACCAGCTCGGGTACTCCACCGACGGCCGTGCTGATCACGGGTAAGCCAGCCGCCATCGCCTCCATCACCGCAAGTGGACTTCCCTCCCAATTCGAGGACAGTACAAACACATCCGAGGCGGCCAGGCATTCGCGAACATTGTCTCGTTTACCTAGCACGTGTACCCGGCCCTGGAGTCCGTCCGCCTGCACGTGCGCTTGGATTGCTCCCATGAGGGTCCCGTCTCCCAGGAGCACCAGATGGGCCCGCGGGTTGTTTACCGCCGCAAACGCGCGGAGCAACAGAAGCGGATTTTTTTGCGGTTCCAAACGCGCCACGCAAGTGAACAGAATGGCATCCCGCTCGAACCCCTGTGATTCCCTCCACCGGGTGCGATCGCCTGAAGCGTTTTGGTGGTGTTCGATGGGTATGCCATTGGGAATGATGGCTCCGGGTTGAAGGCGGTAGTAGCGTTCGAAGCTGGCTGCGACTTCCTGCGAAATCGCTACCGGTAACACCATGTTCCGGAATGCAAGCCGATGGAGGGCGCGTCCGAGGGCGTCAGTTTCGTACTCCGCCAGATTGTGCAACGTATGTACGACCAGCGGGACCGGATGCGCCAGCAGCGTGGGCAGCACATACCGCAGAACGGACAAATGAGTATGGACTACTTGCGGCCGGAAATCGCGCAATGCTCTCGCCAGAGCTGGAAACATCCTCGGCTCGAAGCCCGTGCGCTTTCCGAGATGCCACACTGGGATTCGCGCCTCCCGCAAACGGCTCTCCGTGGCACTATTCCTGGGTGGGTAAAGACTTACTCCGGCCACATCGTGCGATCTCGATGAACCGAGAAGCAGATGACCGACCATTTGCTCCGCCCCGCCTACGCCCAACGAGGGAATCACTTGAAGGATACGCAGGCGCTCGGGCCAGGGCCTCGGCTGTCGTTTGCACTGGGTTTCATGCATTGGTCACGTCTTGCGAATCAGTCCGGCATAATGGGTGCATAGAAACGGAAGCGCCGCGAGCAATTCCGCCAGCGGCCACGACCATCCGGCGACTCGCCGGGCGAGCGGAGGCGCCAGCAGCACGGGGGTAAGTTGCACTTCGCAGCCTGGAAATAGCGATCTGATTTCGGCCGCACGCACGCCGCGCACCTGCGAATTTCGTGGATTGTGGACGCGGAAATCAAACCACAGGATGGTCCCGCCGGGCTTGAGTACTCGCACCATCTCAGCGGCGATCGCCCGCTTCAACGCGGGATCCAAAATCGAGGTAAAAACAGTGAATTGACTTACCAGATCGAAGGATCCGTCCGTCCAGGGGAGTTCGGACGCACTGCCTGCGTGCAGGTCGGCTTGCGGAATCCGGCGCCGTGCAGACTCCACCCGCTCCGCCCGCAGGTCGACGCCGCACAGAGCCGCTGGATCGGCTCCCCACTGGAGGAACTCAAGCAACCACGTTCCGTCCCCGCATCCGATGTCCGCCACGCGCACACCATGCAACGGAAATAACGACGCGCGGTGAAGCATGCGGATGCAACCGCGAACGGCCTGCTGGTGGAATAGCAGATTCGCCGGATTACTCCATGCGTAAAAGCCGGCCGGCAGATCACGCGCGCGGCGCTCGTACTCAGCGCAGATGCGAACTGTGTCGCCACCACTGTAGTTCATACTGCGCCGATCGAAGCTCCAGTCAATTCTTTCGCTATGGGAGCGGGGCAAGTGTTAGGGACCGGGATGCTGGCGTCCTGCCGCCAGGGCATGGAGGCCCGCGGCCGGCGAGAGTAGACATGGGCGGCCAACATGCCGAACAAAAACCAGGTAGGTTTGTGATATTCCCAGGTCAGCGAAGAAACCCCTATGGACCAAGTTAAGAGGAGCGCTATCCACAGACATCTCTCAAGAGATGGCATAAGGATGGCGTACAGGAATGCAGCCGCAAGAAGCCAACCGAGAAGCAGGGCGCCCACGATTCCCAGTTCGACGAAAACGGAGAGGAAGGTATTGTGTGCGACATAGGGGATGTCCACGGCTTTGAGAACCGTCAGCCCATACGCGCCGGCTCCGACACCCAGGAATGCGTGATCCCGCACGGCATCCATGCCGGCTGCCCAGATCACGGTCCGGTGCGTTAGGGTACCTCCCGACAGCTCCGTCCCCGCCGATGATAAGCGGTCCCATGTGGCCTGGGGAATGAACAGCGTTCCGGATGCGACCACGACAAGGCCTGTGAACTTCAGTGCAAGCCTCTGCCCCGGCGGCAACCCCAACACTGCGAACAGAACAGCCACGATGGCCGCGAACAAAGCACCGCGCGACCCGGTTAACAAAACCGCTGTGGCCACGGCGCCCAGGTGAAACCAACATAAGCATCGGGTCAGCAATCGCTTTTTCCGGGCCGCCAGGTAAAACGTCATGGGTATGCTGAGCGCCAGCATTACACCCAAATCGTTTTCGTTGACTCCATTAATCGTGTAACGGGGATCTTCCCAGACGGTGTACCCTTTGGCGCCGGCAAGCTGTGCGGCCGTGCGGCCCTGGATGAAGTTGACAATGGTGCTGATCGAAGAAACGTATGTGCCGAGAACGTAACACTGCAGCAAGCCGAGAACGCGAGACTCCGTCGTGGCCAATTCCCAGATAAGCCAGACGGCCGTCAGCAACTGCAAGTAGGTGCCTGCACGGGTGATCGTGCTGTCCCAATCGGCAGTCCAGAGAAGACTCAGCGCGGACCACCCGGCCAGACCCGCGAGCGCGTAATGGACCCCGGAAATTCGGCGGACGCGTCCCGTCAGGCCGATCCACAATACTGTGACGCCGAAAGCCAAGAATCCCAGCCAGCGGCCTATCAAGAAACCGCCCAGTAATGGCACACTCTCATCCCACGGGATCACAAAGACGAAAGCACCCAAGATCGTATAAGCCACAAGATGGAGCGCGCTGCTGAGCCCACACGAAGAGGCCGCGCTCATATTTGGCAATCGTACGGTGATGGATACCTGCATTCTGATGCCGTTCACACCTTCGCAACTGCGGCAGTCCCTTCGGCCCGGCGCCCCGGGCCGTCGAAGGCGGCCACTGGCTCACTGCTCCGCAGTTGCCGGTCGATTTGCCATAGGATCACCCCCGTACCGACCAGCTGGACAAAGGCGGAAATCAAAACAGCGTCGGCGGCGCCACGGAGCCCGTGCCGCGGAATCGACCACGCCGAGGTCGCCACTGCGGCGACAGCGGCAAGCAGCAGGAGGGGAATCTGCGGCCTCAGCCTCCGCGCGGCTGTCATTATGTATCCGAGTCCTGACGCCATGAACATCAGCAATCCGGCAATCATCAAGCGGACGAGAACATCGGTGTATCCGCCATATTCTTGGCGAAACAGGTGAATGAGCAGACTGCGCCCGAAGAACACGGACGCCACTACCGCTACGCATCCAAGACCTCCGCCCAATGCCACAGCCTGCCAAATAAGCATACGGTACCTGGTGCGGTCGCCCTCGGCACATGCCGTGACGACAGGCAAGAAGCTCGCCTGCCCAAACGCAGACACCACCAATGTGCCCGCGCTCAACAACGAAGCAATCGCCGAGAAGATTCCGAGGCCGGCGTTGCCTTCGAACACATTGATAAAGTAGCGTGGAATGTTCGGAATGAGCGAGCCCAGCATGGATATGACTCCGAGGGGAAAGGCCGCCCGCAGCAGACCCAGCATGTCGCCTCCATCCCATTCGATACGCACGGCGGGAGCATGGCCGCCTTTTGTGGTAAAACCGATACGCGAGTCCCAAACGAGCAAGATGGCCAAGCGTCCGAGCGCCAGACCACATACGGCCCATGCGATACTTCGCGTGATATACATAGCCACGCAGAGAGCCGCAAGCGATACGGGACCTTTTAGCAGCAGAGACCAGGCAATCCGGTCTATCCGCTCATGTTTCTGCATGAGACCGTAGTAGGTCTCGCTTATGTATTCAAGAACTTGGCCGAAACCGACCAGTAGAATAATTCCCCTTGGGCCCCAATCCTCCTGCGCGTAAACTGCCGCGCAGGCAACCACCAGCAGAGCCAGGCCCAGCGAAACCAGACGGAACGTCAGATACTTACTGAAAGTGAATTGATTCCATACGTCGGATGCCAGCAGCGCGCGCAATTGGAAGTTCGCCAGCAGCACGATGGGGGCGGACACCGCCATTCCGAGCGCATACTCGCCGACCTGCTGCGGGCTCCCCAGCTTCGCAAGCGCCAGAACGATTGCCCACTGGCACGCCGAATAAAGCACATTTCCGGACAGTAGCCAAGTGACGTCCGTCTTAATTGTTTTCTTGATCAGCAGCCTTTCCATGGATGTGTTGAGCGACTTTTGCGACTCTCGCTATGCGCATGTGCCGGGCTGGTCGCGATAGCGTCCGTAGTAACGGCCGTACGCGCGCGCCCGGCTGGAATTCATCTTCCAATCGTTTAAAACCATCCCCAGCATCGGAATCTGATCCTGACTGAATTTCTGGCAGGCTGCCTTTAGTTCTTCCGTAGTCTTGGTGTTGGAACGGACCACCATCACTACGCCGTCCGACATCCGTCCGAGAATCCGCGCATCCGCATACAAATTCATGGGTGAAGTGTCGATGAGCACCAGATGGAAGTCCCGGCGGAAACGCCGGAGGAGAGCACCAAGATTCGCTGAGTACAAGAGTCTGGCGGTAGTCCCATCGGTCTGGCCGCTCGGCAACACCCACAGGTTCGCGATATGCGTGGGCTGCGCTAGCCCCTCAACCGGCGAACTGTCGATGAAACTCTCGCTGTCGGAGCGTTGCAGTAAATCGGTCAGACCACGATCATTGGCGATGTTGAAGATCTCATGCAACCTGGGCCGGCGAAGGTCGGCGTCGATCAGCAGAACGCGCACTTTCCGCTCCGCTGCGGCGACCCCCAAGTTCGCAACGACCGTCGTTTTCCCTTCCATTGCGTCCATACTGGCAACCTCCAGGACACGGCCGCGAAATCGGCCCTCCCGATTTCCGAAAGAATGGCGACATTCCTGCTGGAACAAGATCGAGGTAAGTGTGGAGCGGAACGATTCGCTCATCATGGAAGTGTGTCTATCCCATGTGACTAACCCAAGTTCAGTACCGGGAGGTCCTAGCTTCAGCAGGCTATGACGCGGAAGACCCACAGTCCAGCGATCCGAGGCTGACGGAATCACGCCCAGTTCGGGCAGATTCAACTGGACCGATTCTCCAGGTTGGCTGACTTTGTTGGATTGCCCGCGCACGAAAGCCGCAGCGATTCCTCCCACAACACCAATCAGTAGACCCATCGCCATGTTGAGTGGTGCTTTCGGTCGGTAGAGGTCGGCGGGTGGCGTCGCCAGGTCGATGGTCCTCACATTGGTGGTCCGCAGCGCGGACGCCGCGCCCACCTCCTTGAGTTTCTGGAGCATGGAGTCGAGCAAGTGTCTGGTGGTATCGGCAGTGCTCTGCAGATCGTTGTAGTGTCTCTCTTGGTCCGCCTGTTGCACAACTGTCTTCATGTGCCGGTCCCGTGAGTCTGTAAGCATCCGTTCGAGTCCCGCCGCCGCGGCCGACTCGGTGCGCAGTCTGGCCACCGTCTGTGCAATTTCATTTTGAATAGCCGCCTCGGTTTCCGCGATCTTCGCCGCCAGACTCTGAACTTTATAGTTGGTGGGAGTATACAGAGTTTGCAATTGAGCCAGCTCCTGGCGCATGCTCTGCAAATCGGTTTGATATTGGCGCAGCGGACCCGTGGCGATCGAGTCGGCCATGAGGCTGCCTGGATTCGCCATAGCCGCCTCGTAGCGTGATTGTTTGGCGGCGCGATCGGCTTCGGCCCGTGCGAGGGATTCCTGAATCTGGCGCATCTGGTCTTCCGCCAGCGTGTTTTGTTTCCCCGCAAAAACGAGTCCGGCTGAGCGGGCGAAATCCTGCAATTGCCGGTTGGAATTCTCCAAGTCGGCTTTCAGATCCGCGGTTTGCGAACTCAACCACTCGGTGCTGTCGCGCACCAACTGTAGTCTGGCTTCCCGATTCATTTCCCGATATTCGAAAGCTGCCGCATTGGCGCCACTGGCAGCCAGTTGAGGCGTCGGGCCATCGTAGAAAATGTCGATGACTTGCGACCGCAAGGAGGTCCTTATAGTCAGGGCCTCCTGAACTTGCTCGATACGCTGCTGTTCCCAGGTCTTCGGCGTGGACCGAAGAAAGCTAACTTGCTGACCGAGCCTTGCCGCTATTTCGCCCAAGACGCCGCGCGGATGCTCTTCAGGTTGGATACCCAGGCGGTCCGCAACGCGACGTGCCAGGGTCTCGCTCTCCAGTATCTTGACTTCGTTGGCGAGATAATTGTCGGCTGATTCGTTGGAGACTGGAGCCGAAGTTAGAACGATCGCGCGCAAGAAGGACTGATCATTAAATTCCTCCAACTGTATGGAAGTGCGCGCGCGATAGGTGAGTGGTGTGAGTAGGCTCACAGCCAGCCCCAGCAATAATCCCAAACACGCGAATCCTACAATCATCGCCTTCCGGCGCGCCAAGGTGGCCGTCAATTCCTTGAGTTTGATCGGGTCGCCGGTCGTCTGGGGACGACTCGGTTCAGCAAAAGTCGTCGACACCGGGGAAAGCGGCGGATATCGGGCCCGCGCCACTGGTCGTAGGTGACTCTTCAAATGCTGGCGCGTCATAGGATCGCCCTCCGATTCAGCTGACGTTCTCACTAGGAATGGCTCCTGTGCGATTGATCCATGGTGTGCAACCGAATGCCTTATCGCTCTCACTTTCCCGCATCCATTGAATGGGGGTCTCCGTAACTGGCGCTTTCTTTAAAGAGACTGCAAGCCGTGTGCCAAGCCCACTCGGCGCCGCAATTTCTCCGATCGCATCGAATTACCTTTATCTTGTGAGCCGGCGGCCACTTCCACACACCTGGCCCGGTGGAACTCGAGTGCTACTTGTGGCCCGGCGCACCCTGCAATTTTGGCGGCGAAATTCACTGCGCACGCGGTTCTGGTACTTCCCGCCCGACGGCCTCAACGTCGGTGGCGACGTCGGGAACCCGCGCGGCCGTCGAGGTATGCTTTCAGAACGGCGCTGAGCGGAACTGGTTTCTCGCCGTGTATCATAGCGATCTGTCCCTCCCGAAGACTAAATATCGAGTTCAGGTCATCCAGGTGGCCAAGAATGAAGTCCAGATCTCTGAGCTGGCCGGTCCTGCGTAGATAGTCCACGCTATGGCCCACGAAGCCAGCCGCCGTCGGCGCATTGTTCCAGTGATTGACTCGTTCCAGAGTGGAGGCGTTTTCGGCCTGATATCCGTGCCACATCAGTCTTTTTGCGATCCAGGCACAACACATCTCGTCTTCCTCCCTAAACTCACCCCGGCTCCCTGCGCCGATCAGGGCAATTCGCCTGTGACGGCCGACGAGATATTCTGTCATAGCAGTGTAATTGCGTAAGCACGCAAGATACGCGGCTTCGCATCGGGCCGACTCATGAATCAATTGGGTTCCTGAGGAGGAGAGCAGGATCAGCGGGCGGTGACTGTCGGTACGGGCGGCAAGATCGACGGGGCTATTATTCATATCGAAGCCCGCAGGGATGTCGCCACCCAATTCACCCGCAAGGATCGGGTTGTCCAGCTTACGCTGGAGTGAACGCGCCGCTTCCAGGGTCGGGACAGCGTAACAACGCCATCCTGCGGCGACGGCGGAGATCGCCATGGTCGTCGCGCGGATGACATCGATCGCGACCACGGCATAGCCCTTCCGGTAACGCGCAACACTCTCCGGGAAACAATCGATGACGACGGATTGTCGCATGGGTCACTCCTCCCTCATAATCCGCAACCCCGTGCTGCGGGAGGCAACCGGGTCCGGCCGGGCCGGCCGCAGACGTTCTTTCGAAAACGCGTCGGAGTGGAGGCCGCGGCGGTAAATTTCCACGCGCAGCACTTCCTCCAGCCGGACATTGCAAAGCCGGACCTCCGGACCGAAATGATCGAGAAGCGCGAACTGGCTGGGCTTATTGGGAGCTTCGAACATCAGGAGCGGTAGGCTGAATTCGCGAGCGAAACGGTCAGCAAGGGCGCCGTCGAAGTTCCCGTCCTCATCGAAGAGCCCCACGCCCTTCGCGCTTTCGCGAGCCTCCACAACGAGTTCCATGGCTCCTGCATCCAGCCATTCATGGCCTTGGCCGAGCAACTCTGTAACGACGTCCGTGTTGAAAGCTCCCATATGCTTCTTGCCTAGCTCGAATTGCACATCCAGGCCACGCTGTGCGGCCATCTTGACGACCTCCCGCGCACCCAGCGGCATATCTGTGAATCCGCATCCGCTCTCGATACGGTTAAATCCGATGTCTGCGCACAGGTCCAGGTACTCGGGAAGCCGCTCCTGCGCTACGGCCACTTCGAACGGACCTCCGCCCGTTACCGTGGGGACATGACAATGTTTGGCCGCAGCCACTTTCCGTCGCGTGGCAGCCTCGTTGGCCACCATCCAGCAGGCCATCGAAATCTTGAGGATCGCCATCAGGTGGCCACTTTGCTCCAGGTGGCTCTCCAATGTGACCGGATCATACCCGGGGTCAAAAGGACTAATGAGCGGTGGCAACTCCCGCACGCCGACGAGTTGCAGGTAGTCGACCGTATGTTTATCGTGTGTCCGTGGCATTCTTGTTATCTCCTCTACTGGTAAGTTCGATCTGTTTGAACGGTTGATAGGCATGGGGTGATTTACTTGCTTGGTGAAGCGTCTCGAAGCGCTGCAAGGGCGCGCAGGGATAAACACATACTCTGAGGTTCTGTCTGCTGCCTTGTTCGGCTTCCACCGCTCGCGGAACGTTTGCCCAGGAATCCGCGAACCGGTAACCGGGGATGCTCGCCGCCCGCAGGTCGGATGTCACTATGATCGTGGTCGGCCAGAATCACTGTTGCTCTTTCCTTGCAAGAACGACGTATTGCGATCCGCACTGTCGAAGCAACGGAAGTCCATCGTCGGCTAAGCGCTGCAGTTTGGAGTGCACCCTCAACCCAAGCTCCTGAGGCACACACTCGCGGGAGAACAGTGAAAACGGACCGAATCCCAGAGTGAAGCCCCGCAGCTTCGCGAGTCCGGCCGCTCGGAGCAATTTATCGAAATGCCGCGTCGAAGTGGTGTGGGCGCAGGCCGAGGCAGGAGTTCGCGCCATTCGCAGGCGCCGGACGACTCTTCCCAGAAGCCGTCGTCCCCCCACGAATGGATCCAGGATGTAATTGAGGCGCCAGCGATTATCGATACTCGCAATCATGTGGCCGCCAGGCTTGAGGACGCGGGCGATCTCCCGCACGGCCGGATCGAGCGGAGGTTGGATCCACGGCAGTACGCCCAACGCAACCACCAAATCGAAGGTATCGTCGGGAACGTTCAGACTTCGGATGTCGGCAATGCTCGTGCGGATGCGATCTTCCGCTCTCGCCTCGATCGCCAGACAGTGCGTGAGAGAAACCATGGCTGCGACAACATCCGTTGCATGGACGAAGTGTCCACGCACTGCCAGCGCCACGGCAACGGATCCCGCGCCACAACCGGCTTCGAGCACTCTGGATCCTGCGGGTAGGGCCAGGCAGTCGATCAGCGTCAACGCCCTCGTCCGGCGCTGCTGGTGGATCTTTTCGTAAAGGCCTGGCCGCTCATAAATGGTTTTCCAATCGAGAGCGTGGGAATCAAAGAACGCAGCCACGCGCCTCTGTTGCTGATCCTGATCGATTGCGGAGTTCGACATCACGCAGTCTTAGGCACACGGGGTGCCAATCTACTCAGGCAAGAACGCCGGCGGTTCTTATACGAAAGAATCTTGCTGGGCGCTAGCTTTACAGCGGCTCCGACAGGCGGCCGCTGTGTTGACTTCCTGGAGACACGGAGGCTCGGCAGTTCCACTCTTGATCCCTTCCGATGCTCTTACTTGCCCAGCCTGCGACCGAGCAAACCGTGCCCCGGATGGGAGCCGCGTTCCGCGGACGCCCGCCCGTTACGCCTGAACATTCGCGTAGCGAATTGCTGCGCATCGGAAACAAATACGGCAACCGCCGGGATCGGATCGCGAAGAGAAAGAAACGCCGTTTCCTGAACTCCCCGGAACGACATCAGCCAGTCTTTCACTGTCAGTTGCCCGTCGCGGAAATAACGAATGCTGGAAGCCAGATCGCAGTCTTCCACTATCCACTTGCGGCCATACCGAGGCGAAGAGGGTTGAATCGTCTGTCCAGTGATGTCAAGATACAGTGCGCGCGCGACATCCATATCGCCGTCTCCGGCAAACAAACGAAAGGTGCTGCCAATTCGCGGATTCACATCCAACACCTTGTACTGTCCGTCACGCGCATCGTACCGGTATCCAATGTCGAGGATGCCTGTGTAGCCGATCGATTTCATGAAACGTAGTGTCAATGCCAGTACTTCATCGTTTCGCCGGCAGACGCCGAGGCACGTTGATCCGGTGTAGGCGGGAGACTGGCGGATCTTCTGTCCCGTCATGCCGAAAAGACATTCCGAGTCGCGATTGAAGTATCCGTTAAACATCCAGATGGTGTCTTCGCCGCCCGGAATATACTCCTGGAGAACCAGGTTGGGCTGTCCTGGGTTCTGCATCCGGTCGAACTTGAGGAGTACCTCCTCCCGGCTTGTTGCGATCTGCTTTCCGTCCCCCGAGAACGTTCGTTGAAGAACACCGTAGTCGAGAGCCTTCAGCATGACCGGAAGCGCCGCAGTCTCAAGAAACTTGCGCACGTCGGCACGGCATTGGGGGAAAAACGTATCAGGAGTCGGGATTCCATACTCTTGTGCCAAGTGAAACATAGACGCTTTGTTGGACAAGGCGCGAGCGAGTCCAGGAGGTTGATCGGGGAAGTCGTACGCTTCTTTGAGCGCGCCAGCATGCTGGGCAACCAAGAGTGCGCTGGCGTCGGTGGTCGGCATCAGAATCGGCCTGCGGCCAATCTTTCCCGCGACGCCGAGAAGAAATTGGACCGACTCTTCGGCGGACGAGCCCTCGAAATCCCATGGGAAGTATCCGCTGCAATAACGCGACAACACTGCGGGACCCCAGCGACTCGGGTCAACCATGAAGACCGGAATTCCGAGTCTTCCAAGACTGCGCGCTACGCACAAGCTCCCGTGGCGGATCGCTCTCAGCACAACAACGGGTGTCGCAGTGTTTAGCATGGTCCGGCCTCGCCCGGTTCATCCATCGCCTGCAATCCGAATACCGGATCGAATGTCGAGCGCTTAAGTCGTTGAATACCGGCCTCCCTCTTTGAGGGGCACGCCCTAATACGGCAAACATAGTCTGCTTTTCGGATTTCGGCTCATTCCTTCGCTCGTAGAGTTGCAAAAGAACGCCGCACATAATGTCACCAATTCTGTGCGTATCTCTTCTCGGCGGTGCCTGCAGTTCCACCGCATTACACAAAAGTGGAATCATCTTCGCCCAGAGGAGGCCACCGGGTTTCGCAGAGACTGTCTGGCGATCCACTTGGGCCTTCTGCGGGTTCAACTTTAGAGTCCGTTTCTCAATGGCGCGCCGAGTGCTCGTCTTGCCTGAGCGACGATGACTCATCATTCGGTTCACTGGATGCTGGCTTTCGCGATAGGCGTCCTCGGCGGAGGGCAACGCGCGACCGCGGGAGGCCCCCCGAACAACACACCGGCCGTATATCGGGATGGAGTCGTGTTGGTTGGATTTGGCGTTAACGTTTCTATGCCGCAGCAAATTGCGGTGCTGGCAAGTGTCGGCGCACACGAGCAGAGATACGCTCAAAGCGGTGGCGTTCACATCACCCGGGTTCCGCCTGGACACGTACTGGACATAATCAACAAATTAAAGACTTTCAGCGAGGTGCGCTACGCCGAGCCGGACTTCGCACATTACGTCGATGGCGGCCCTCTTCCCATCGATACTTCGGTCGGATTGCAGTGGGCGGTGCAGAACACAGGCCAAAACGTGGATGGCACCACGGGCACGCCCGGTGCCGACGAACGAACGCTCCCCGCCTGGGGTGTCAGTACGGGGACCAACTCGGTGGTGGTGGCCGTCCTCGATACCGGGATACAGTACACGCATCCGGACCTGCTCACGAACGTCTGGAACAATCCAGGCGGCGTGGGAGGCTGTCTGGCCGGCACGCACGGTTACAATGTTCTCGCCAATACCTGCGATCCGATGGATGACGATGTCAGTTATTCGGGACACGGAAGCCATGTCTCGGGGATTCTGGGCGCCGTCGGCGATAACGCCATGGGCGTTGCCGGTGTGAATTGGTCCACTAGCATCCTCGCGGTGAAGTGGGTTGATAGCAATGGCAGCGGCTTCTCAAGCGACCTCGTTAGCGCGATGGACTGGGTGGTGACCGCCAAGCAGGCCGGCGCGAACGTACGGGTCGTGAACGACTCGGCCACCTGGCCTGGAACGGCTTACTCGCAGGCTGTCGTGGATGAAATCGATGCCCTCGGCGCCAATGACATCCTGTTTGTTGCAGCGGCCGGCAATACTGGCGAAAACAATGATATAACCCCGCGTTATCCCTGCTCCTACGACCGCGCGAATATGATTTGCGCCGCCGCAAGTGACCAGAACGATCTTCTTTGGACTTCCTCCAACTTCGGCGCCACTACCGTGAAGCTTGCGGCACCGGGCGTCAATATTTACTCGACCATGCGACAGAATAACTACGGATACATCAGCGGCGCATCCATGGCCGCGGCACAGGTTTCGGGCACGGCGGCGCTGATTCTTTCCCTGGGTTATCAATCGGTCGCGAACTTACGCTCGAGGATATTGAGCAACGTTGATGTTCTCCCCTCCTTCACGAGTTTCGTCGCCACGGGCGGACGGCTCAACGTGTGCAAGGCGGTTCCAGGTTGCAGCACGGCCTCTACAGGTGTACCCGTGAATACGCAAGCGCCGGCCGTGACAGGGCTGGTGCAATATGGCTCGCTGCTGGGCGCTTCCACGGGTGCGTGGTCGGGCGTTCCGGCGAGCTTTACCTTCCAATGGTATCGATGTGATGGAAGCGGATCGAATTGCTTACCGGTCGCCGGGGCCACTGGACAGAGCTACCCAGTGCTGGCTTCCGCGGATGTTGGCGCGACGTTCCGCGTGACTGTAACCGGCATGAATGCTTTTGGGTCCAGTTCCGCCCAATCCAGTTACAGCAGCGTGGCCGCGACGGTGTCCTCGCCCTTCGGTCTCAACTCGACCATCCTGAATGGCGCCACTCTCAGCGGCAGCGTCCCATGGAAAGCAAGTCCCGCCCAGGCCGTCAATTTTCTGCAGTTCTATATTGACGGCGTCCTCAGCCAAACCAGCTGGTCGTCTCCCTACGCGTATAACCAGCAGACTACCGGCATGCTGGATACTGCTGCGCTAAGCAACGGGACCCACGTTCTCGGCCTACGCGCTCTATCTTCTGACAATCGGACCTACGCTTTCTATGGCGCGGTGGTAACCGTGTCGAACGGCGGCGGAGGCAGCGGGATCGCCCTAGTGCAATCGGCGAATGCGATGGGCTCGGGCGTGGTCTCGGTGCACTCGGCGTTTCCCGGCGCCAATACTGCCGGTAACCTGATCTTGGCTTTCGTGCGCATATCAACCACCTCGCAAACCGTCACCATGACTGACACTGCGGGTAACGTTTATGCCGAGGCCGTGGGACAGACCCAGACTAGCGATGGTCATCAATTGCATCTGTTCTACGCCAAGAACGTCGCCGGCGGAGCCAATACGGTCTCGGCCACATTTTCAGGAACCAACAATCATCCCTGGCTGGCGATCTACGAGTATCGCGGCTTGAGTGCGACGTCGCCACTTGACCGGACTTCGGCAGCGCAAGGCACTGCCGCCGCCGTCAGTAGCGGCGCCACCGGGATCACATCGAGCGCCAACGAGCTGGTGTTCGCAGGGGTTGGCTTGCCGTCCAGCTACTCAGGCACGGAAACAGCGGGCAGCGGCTTTATTCTGGGTCAGAAAAACACCAGCACCTCGCCTGGTGCGACGGAATCCGCCCTAGTGACCGCGACTGGGTCTTACGCCGGCACCTTCGCCTTGAACTCCACCACCAACTGGAGCGCGCTCGTGGCGACGTTCTCCGCGGCGGGCGTCAGCAATCCCGTCTCCATCACCACGTCGTCCCTCCCGAACGGAACCCAGAACACCGCCTACAGCGCGATCCTGACGGCCGCCGATGGAACCCAACCGTACACGTGGTCGATTCTATCGGGCATTCTTCCGGCGGGCTTGACCCTCAACGCGAGTACGGGCACGATTACAGGCACGCCGACAGCGTCCGGCACAAGCAGTTTCACTGCAAAGGTGCAGGACGCCATTAGCCAGACCGCGACGGCTCCGCTCAGCATCACGATCGGCCCCGGTGGCGGAGGCAGCGGGATCGCCCTAGTGCAATCGGCGAATGCGATGGGCTCGGGTGTGGTCTCGGTGCACTCGGCGTTTCCCGGCGCCAATACTGCCGGTAACCTGATCTTGGCTTTCGTTCGCATATCAACCACCTCGCAAACCGTCACCATGACTGACACTGCGGGTAACGTTTATGCCGAGGCCGTGGGACAGACCCAGACTAGCGATGGTCATCAATTGCATCTGTTCTACGCCAAGAACGTCGCCGGCGGAGCCAATACGGTCTCGGCCACATTTTCAGGAACCAACAATCATCCCTGGCTGGCGATCTACGAGTATCGCGGCTTGAGTGCGACGTCGCCACTTGACCGGACTTCGGCAGCGCAAGGCACTGCCGCCGCCGTCAGTAGCGGCGCCACCGGGATCACATCGAGCGCCAACGAGCTGGTGTTCGCAGGGGTTGGCTTGCCGTCCAGCTACTCAGGCACGGAAACAGCGGGCAGCGGCTTTATTCTGGGTCAGAAAAACACCAGCACCTCGCCTGGTGCGACGGAATCCGCCCTAGTGACCGCGACTGGGTCTTACGCCGGCACCTTCGCCTTGAACTCCACCACCAACTGGAGCGCGCTCGTGGCGACGTTCAAGTAGTCGACCGAGCATCTTTCCATTTACGTCACGGGTGCACTGTCGGCTCAGAATTTGAAGCGGGGTTAGAAATATATGCCGTCACGCATCGGTCAAAGAGGAACTAACCGCAAATTGAATTTTGCTGTGCCGCAACGCAGTATGCCTGCTCTCGGAGTGTTGCCACCAGGTCGAAGTCATCTTTAGGCTTGGTGGCCACTGACACGTCCCGCGCCGCTTCCCTGGAACTGAGCCGCCTTTGCGCTGAAGACGGCAGGTCCACTACCTGCGTGGAGCCTGACACACCACGCACGCGAAAGTGGCCACGTCCCGATCGATGGTCAGGCGCTGGATTGAAGACTGAATTGCGTTCAGTACCGTTTCCTTTCGGGCGCTCTCGGGCCACGCTGCCACAAGGTGCAGCCGGGCGTGCTCCGCCGCAATCCAGGAGTGCAACATCTTGGTTTTCGTTTCATTCATTCTGTTGTTCCGAAGCGACGATACCAACCACCCGCGCAACGAGTATGGCGATTCTCGTGCCGCCGGGGAAGTGAGTTATACAGCCCAGTTTGCTCCATGGGCGTAGCCCGCTTCGCAGCTAGTCGCATACTGTAATGCATGGTCTTCGTTTAATCGTCTAAAACGCGCCTACCCCTAATAGAATGCGCCCTACCGCTGAGTCAGGGAAGTCAGCAACGGTTAGCTAACCGCGAAACATAAAGAAATGAATCGCCTTGCAAGTTTTCCGGGCAGCTAATGAATTGGCCGGCTCGGTTAGAGATCTTCTGGACAAGTATTTCCTCGGTACGAACGGGGGGTAGCGGAAATGGGCAGCGGAAACCTGCGTAAAACCGCGCTTGACCGCTGGCTGGGTAATTGATCGGTGGGCCCTCGATGTAGAAGTCCGCCAATCGCCGTATGAGACCGCATGAGCGCAATCAGGCGTTGACGCTTCTCATAGCCGAGCAAACGCCTCCGGGCGCGCCACCCTCGCCGATCGGCAAGCGTCTGGGACGCAGGCACCGCGAGGAGTCCCCTCGTTGCCAAACCCGATACTCAACCGAACCTGCGATGAACTTAAAAAGTCAGACGCACCACGATCTGGCCCGACCTGGGCGTGGTTCCGGTTCCCAGGAACGTATTCACGAATCCGTAGCCTGCCGACAACGCGCCGCCCGGGTTGTTTCTCGCCGAGGGAGACGACGGATTTACATTGGTAGGCCCGCCTACGCTGGGAGAGGTGAGCGTTACCCGGTTGAACATGTTCTGGAACTCTGCGCGAACGTTGAGAATTACCTTGCCTTCCTTCGCCAGCCGGAAGTTTCTTCCGAAGTTCATGGATTCCTGGGGCTGGCGCTGCCACCGAAAGTCGTTGTAATAGGGCGCCCCAGCACCAAACTGGCCCGCCGCCGCGTCGGTCCAGGCGGCCGGATTCAGCACCAACTGCTTTGTCGCATCAATGCAATGGCAATTGGGATCGGTGTTGCTGAGGAACAGCGGCTGGCCAGCTACTCTGTTGAAGAAAGTGTTGCCGCCACCCCACAGGGCAGGGTTGTTAGCCGGTCCCCGGCCGAGCTGCGTCAACAATCCGTTGCTGGAACCGGGTGTGCGGATGAGCGCGCCACTCTGATAACGCAGCACCGTCCCGAAGGTCCAGTCGCGTATCGCCCACGACAATGCTTTCATTGCCGTCCCATCGCCTTTCAATCCGGGCGTGGTGTAGTTGGCAGAAATAATCAATTGCAACGGCCGGCTGAACCCGGAGAGCTGTTTATTCTGGGCATAGTTGAACACATCGTTGATCAGGGGCGCCTGCGGAGTCAGGTAAGAAGTGTCGGAATTGACCCCGAGCGTGAGTTCTTTCTGCCACGTGAATGCACCCTGTACATCCAGGCCATGCGAATAGCGTTTGGTTACCTTCGCCTGGAGCGAATCATACCAGGTGTCGCCCAGCGGCGGCCCCAGGAACGGAGGGATTCCCAACCACTGCGGGTATGGCTTGAGCGCCTGGATCAACTGCTGGCTGTTCGGGAATCCCGGGTAGACGTTATTTGGATTCGCCAAGTACGGGAACTTGGCAATCACCAGCGGCGAGGCGATTGGGAGGGACAGCAGGTTCCGATCTGCGGCGTTGTTCAGATCGATGCCGACCTTCGCAAGATCCGAGGGCTTAAGGGCGTTGTAATTCATGGTTGACAGCAGGGGAGCCGTCCACCACACGCCCCGGTTTCCGACGTAGGAAGCTTCAATCACCAGGTCGCGCATCACTTCGCGCTGCAGCCCGAAGCTCCACTGGAAAATGCGTGGAGGCCGGCCCGCGTTGCGATCGATGGAGATGAACACCGATACCGGCGGCACAACCCCGGGCGCTGTCGCAAAAGGATAGCCATGCGTGAAATCGGGATAGTGGATGGGCGGATTCCCTAGCGGATTGCCCACTTGATACGGATTTCCGTCCTTCAGCTGGCTGACGACCTGACCGTAGGCCGGCGCGATGGGATAGAAATCATTGACGCTATACGACAGGAAGGCATTGTTCGGAGCCGAGCCGTAGGCCAAGCCCCCGCCTGCGCGAAATACCGTCTTGGAGTTGATCTGGTATGCCACACCCAGACGTGGTCCGATTGCATATGGATAATTACTCTGGAAATGGCAGTTGCAGCGGCCGCCTCCATCGCCTTCATAAATCACAGTGCCCAATCGCCCACCGGCGTTGGGGTTGGGCGTGTTGAACGCCGCATTCTGCATGCGGCCGTACTGTTCCTTTTGCTCGGTCACGTAGTCATAACGCAAACCGTAATCCAGAGTCAGCTTCCGGGTGACCTTCCAGGTGTCCTGCAGATACATCGCGAACGAATGGTTACCCATACGGGTTTCCGCGACCGGAGTGATTTGCAAGCCGCCGACGGTGCCTAATAGAAAGCTGGCATAGCCGAACCCGGAGGTTACGTTGTTGCCCTTGCCGAGTTCCCAGGGGGTGCCGGTCTGATTAGGGCCGAACGTGATGATGCCATTAGCACGGGAGGTGTTTTGAGTTGGAATCCCTTCCACTACCAGTTCTCCGCCCAGCTTGATCGTATGGTTACCATGGACCCAGGTGAGATTGGCGTTCCCGGTGGGCTTCAGATCCTTCACGAAGATCGCGCCAAAACCGGGCCCCAGTCCGATGCTATTGCCTCCCTGGAAAATGTCGTTCAAGCCGCCGATGCTCGGAAACTGATTGATGTAATACTGCTGATTCGGCGCCCAAAACTGTCCCTGGTCGAAGGACGGACTGATGGCAGGGCGGTTGGTAGTCAGCAGTCCGGCGCCCAAGTGCAACAACATTGTAGGCGAGATGGTCTGATCGTAGTTGATTCGGGTCGTCTGTGACTCAGTATCGGACGGCTGGGCAGTCGTAAACACTTGAGTAAAGCCGTTGGCGCCCGGCGAGACCGTGTGAGTGTAGGAGTAGTATGCGGAGAGCTTAATCTTCGCACTGAGGTTGTGGTCCAGCTTGAAAGACGGAATCGTGGTGTGGCGGAAGTTGCTGTAGGACGGAATCGTGTAGTTGTTCGTCTTTGCCGTGGGGTTGGTGGCCTGCGGAAGCAGCGCCTGAACCTTCACCGCCACTGGATCCCACCGGTCCTTTGGTATCAGATTCCCTACAAACGGATTCCGGACCAGCGAGCCGTCCGCGGCGAGACGCTGTGTATTCGGATCGAAGAGCTGATTCTGGAAAACAGCGTTTCCGATGGAGTCGACGGCAGGTATTTTTTTCAAGCCCGCTGGATCCGACGGGTCGTTCACCGTCATCTGGCCTCCTAGAGCGCCGGCAAAATTGCCTTGTTGGTAGGCGGCGATCGGGACTGTCGCGGAATTCGTTCCAACGTTCAGGGTCTCGCGGTACTGTTCGAAATTAAAGAAGAAAAAGGTTTTGTCATGGCCGTCGTAGACTTTGGGAATCCAGATCGGGCCTCCGAACGTGAACCCGTAGTCATTCTTGCGCTGGCGATTTCGTATGTGCTGACCATTCTTTAGGCTATCGGTTAGGCCGGCATCCGTAAACGGGGTCCCGGCGTTTAAAACTTCATTCACAAAGTAGTCATATGCGCCGCCGTGATACTGATTCGTGCCGGACTTCATGGTGAAGTTGAAGTATCCGCCGCCGGCTTGACCGTATTCCGCGGCGTAGTTGCTGGTTTGGACCGACACTTCCTGGACTGCGTCCAGACTGGGCTGCGTATCCTGGTTGATCTGCCGCCAGATGCCATTGGTCGCGTCCTGCCCTTCGATGCGAATCGATTGGGTGCTCGAAGGCATTCCGTTCACCCGAAGTGTGTTGTCGTTGGCGAACGACGCTCCCGGCATCAGGTTGACCACTTGCAGTGGATTTCGCACATTGCCAAGTCCCGCCCCGCCCAGTGTGATAACCGGGAGACTATTCAGCCGGTCGGAATCGAAGTTGTGGCTGACTTCGCCGCTCTCAGTTTTGAGCAGCGGAGTCGAGTCGCTTACCGTCACCGTTTCACTGGTCGCACCAACTTGGAGGGTCACGTCCACACGAGTCGTGGTGGCAACCTGAACGGTTATGTTTTGCCGGACGAACTTCTTAAAGCCGGTCACGGCGACCGTCAGTTCGTAATTGCCGATCGGCAACTGGGCAAGAGTGAAGTTACCAGTGCCTGTGCTGGCTACGTTGTACACCGTACCGGAGTCGACGTGCCTGGCTTCCACCTGAGCACCTGCAACCACGGCCCCGGCCGGATCTTCGATGGCACCCGTGATCGATCCGCGATCGCTTTGTGCAAATGCGGACAGTACAAAAAGGAACAGACCTACTGAAAGTAGTGACGAACGCATGTTAACCCCTCCCCAACAGCCCTCCGAGAATGGCCTTGCCAAACCGGATCTTGTTACGACTCAAATGACACTTGATCGTGAACTTCTTCTTCTACAGGAACACTTGTTCAAATCCCTTCACGACCGCGAGTCCGCCCCAAAAACGATTTGTTCCACGATTCGGACCAACACGTTCGTGATTGTTGTATGCGGAAGTCAAGATCGAGCTTCCGGATCCCCCATACACCACGCCCCCCCAAAAAAAACGCTGCTCAACGGCCGGGCCGGTCGGACAAGACCAACAACCTCACTTCGGTCGGCCGTTCTTGGACGGTATGGCCGATGCTCTGAGCTGGGTGGCCGATGTATTTTATTTCAGTCAGGGTTGTGAAGGGCGCTTCTTTAGATTGTGGGCGGCGTTGAGAACGAAGGACAGTCAAGGCCCAAAACTCCGCGAGATTCATCCGCCCAGCCTGAAGGCCGAGGTGGCCGTGAAGGCCCAGAGTATCTACGGAGGTCTCTCGCCAGGTTGCCGAGCGATGCGCTTGAGGAGGGCGTGACAGTCTTACTGGCCGCGGCTGTGCTCCGGGATCACGAGTAAAATTCGTCTAAAGGTCCAACGAGCGCAAGATGATACCCCGCCCCCGGTTACCTGCGAGATCGCGATGTCTTGTTCAGTAAGTCCACTAGCGGTTTGGCTGCGGGAACAATTGGTGAGCCGCCGCTCACGATCCTCTTGGCGCTGATTTCTTTTCCGTACAAAGCCTTGTTGGCATCATCGTCCGTATCCATCGACGCACCAATTAAGGATACGCCTGCAAACAGTCCCTTGGACCGCGAATACGTCAGAACGTCCGCCTTCATCGCATCTGCATTGTAGGACGTTGCCGCCGCACCAGTCGGACCGGCGGCCGCGGCTGCGTTTGATCCGAGTTTGGTCTTGCCATTCAGGATCTGCTCGGCGCCTTTTTGGCTCATGATAACCAGCACGAAATCGGTTGACGTGGAACCGAGCTGCACCCCGATACTGCCTTGGTCAAGCGAGTACATTGCAGGGGCTCCCCACGACCCATTCATATTGGCACCATTACGGCAAACAAGCACACCTCGCCCATAGCTGCCCCCGATGCCAACGGCTACTTTCCTAACATTCGGGAACACCAGAATACACTCAGCCTTGTCGAGAATCGTTACGGGGAGATCCCCCGCCAGCACCGACTGCAGCACCGTGGCCGATTCTGCCAGCCGCTCTCCCTCTTTTTTCTGAGCCGACAGCGGTAATATCATTGCTAAGCAGACGGTTGCAATTGCTATTTGTCTCTTCATTCAATGCTCCTTTGGAGTGAATTCGGTCACAAGTCTGACGTTCCTTGATCCGCGTAAGCGCCACTCGCGAGACAGGACGATGAAAGACGGGCACCGAATGATTTACTTTATTCTCGAAGTCGCGCCCGCTCACGAAAAGAGGCCCAGCGCAGGCGGGGCCTTGGTGCTTGGGCTCGACTGGATTAAATACGCCGACCACCCGGTTCGGTGCATCCGTCAATCAGTCCGCTGACGACTCATGCCGGTCAGGCTGCCTGTCTTGCCTCCGACCGACAAAAGCGGGGGGATTCAAAGAACAAGCGACGCGGGCGCGCCGCACGAGAGGATTGCATCCATGCGATATCTGTTAACTCATCCGATGGCGGTACTCGCGTTCAACGACAACCATCAAGACGCCGTCACCGTTGCAGCGGCAACGTGTATCGAGGTTGTCGGTCCGGTTGAGAACGATGATCGCTTCCTGCTGATACGCGCGGATCACGGGCAGTTTCATATCTTCGCGTCGGATCTTGCGGGCCGGGCAATCCCAATGGCTGCTCGCGAACAAGCTCCGGCGCTTCAGCAGATAGCCTGACGACCCGATGGTGTCGTGACTGAGCATGATCCCGACCGGCGTAGAAACTCGCATGTCGCTTCACATTGTCCGTCGAGATAAGCAGGGAATCGAGATCCTCGCTCTCACCGGCCGTCTGGTATTCGGGCCAGGAGATCTGCGCTTGCAAGAAGAACTTGATCGGATCGTGAAGGCGGGAAAGGACTGTGTAGTACTAAATCTTAACAAGGTGAGCGAAATAGACGATGAAGGCTTCAGTACGTTGATATTCGCCTCTGCGAAACTCCGGAAAGCAGGTGGAGGCCTGGTGCTGGTTAACTTGAAGCCATCCCATATCGCGGAGCTGGTAGCCTCTAGGCCGGTTCTGGCCTCTGAGCTATTCAAGGAAGTGTTCAAAGAGGAGCAAGATGCAATCGACAGCTTTTTCCCGGGCCGCCGCATTCAGGGCTATGACATTTTGGAATATATCCGTACTGCGCATCAGTCGGGATCATGAGAGCTCCGGCACTTAAAACGTGGCCACTGATTGGAGTTGAATAGCACCTAGAACAGCAGCGTAGTGGCTCTCCAAGGTACCCATTCCTCTTTCCCGCCCGTCGTGGTTTAAAATACGCCGACCACTCAGTGCCGTACATCGCCTTCACAGGGGAGGAGCTTGACACCCGGCTACGCCGATAAACGTCGACCGGGACCTCACTACATCCGGCACTCCCCTCGCTCAGGTCCCCGCCAGCAGCAAACAGCGGTGCGGGACCTGAGTGTATCCCCAAACACTTCGGGCGGCCCAGAAAACGTTCATGTCCGCAGTCGTTGCCTGCAGACGGCGCTGGCAAGCTACTCGAGCGAACTTATTACGCCTTGCCTATAGGGAAGAGCATCGATTGTTCGGCGGATCGAGCGAGCAGATTCGGCGTGTGATCCGGTGAGTCATTATGCCCGTCTTCGTTGAAGAAGGCCTTTGCAAAAAACAAATCTGACAGAGCAAGCCCTGCATCGTTGCGCAGGAACATTGCTTCCACCGACGAGTCGTGAAATGAGTCTGGCGCCATGGTCGGGACCCCGCGGGCCCAGGTGATCTGATCGAGGGTCTGAGTATGTGTCCGCAAAGGAACCTGACTAGAAATGGGAGAACGACCATGAGCCACCTTGCAAGGTACTTGGTGTTTGGATGTTTGGTTACGTTTGTAGCGCCTCGCTTTGCCGTCGGGCAAAACCCCGAGGTTCAGAACCCACAGGAACTTCGCCGACAACTGGACGAGTTGAAAGCCCAGATGGCCGAGCAAACGAGACAGATGAACGCGCTCCAGACGCGCATCGAGCAAATGGAGCGCGCGAAAACCGAGGCTCCGCCAGCGGCGCCCGCGGCCGACCAGCCTCCGAGTGTTCCCACGAAACAGGTGAGCGGAGCCACAACCGATTACCAGACATTTTCGCTAGACCCAGAGGCCGCGCCACGAGTCGACAATGCCCCGCTGGATCCTAAGTATCCGGGGTTTTTCCGTCTCCCTGGAACACCGACATTTCTAAAAATCGGAGGATATTTCAAGACCGACTTCATCTATGACGGGAAGCCCGCGGGAGACCCGGAACGGTTCATACCGTCCAGCTTCCCCGAGGGGCAGCCGGGCGTGAACAACACTACCGTGTCCATCCGCCCGACGCGAATGAACCTGGATTTTCGTGTGCCCGTGAAGGAGCTGGGCGATGTTCGGTTCTATGTGGAAGCGGATTTCTTCGGCTCCAACTCGACCAGCCCCCGTTTAAGGCATGCATACACGCAGGCGAAGAACTTCTTGATCGGACAAACTTTCTCTAACTTCCAGGATCCGGACGCCGGACCCGACGGGCTCGACTTTCAAGGTCCGAACTCCCAGGTTTCCATACGCAATCCGCAGTTCCGCTACACAGTAGCGCTGGGCGAACAGACCAGCTTGAGTTTCGCGGTGGAGAAGGCGAGCTCCGATATCGCCTTCAAGACGCCGGAGTTCAACGCCTTGCCGAACAGCCCGGGGCCCGACGGGACCGTAAGATTCGTTCAGGAAACCAGCGGCGGGCACATCCAGGTCGCAGCCTTGTTTCGCGCGATCGGAGCATATCTGCCGAATGGGAAGGCGGATTCCGTAGTTGGTTGGGGTGTGATGGTAGCGGGAGCGCAGAAAGTCGTCGGCAAGGACACGTTGACTTACCAGGCAGCGTATGGCGACGGAATCGGAGCGATACATAAATGATATTTCCGGGCTGGGAATCGATGCAGCCGTGGTCAGCACCTCTGAGCCGCATCTGCGGGCTACGCCGGTAATCGCGCCATACTTCGGCTATCAGCATTACTGGGCATCCAAGAGTTCGCTCGTCGGCTATCTACGGATTTGACCAAGTGACCAATACCGCCTACCAGCCGGGATCGACGTATCACAAGAGCAACTACATGGCGGGCAATCTCATCTGGAACGTCTTTGGGTCGCTCAATGTCGGAACAGAATTCCTATACGGCTGGGTCAAGAACAAAGACAACTCCTCTGCAAATGCTCCCCGGATCATGTTCAGCGCAAAGTATGACTTTAACTTCGCACGTAAGTCAAACTAAGCAGTCCGGGTCATTTTCAGTTCTAGAACGAAATAAGAGAAGGGATTTGAAGCCATGAGCACAACGATGACAGAGACTCCGCGAGTGGATGCATTCTTCACGGTGGCGGAGGCGCGCTCCGACCGGTGGCGCACGCTCGTAAACGCGGTGAACACGTGGCAGGCATCGGCCTCCGACCATCTCCCCGATCGGGAAGCGGACCGGGCGGCGGTGGCCGCATGCCTGTCTGAACTCCGGCAATGGGAGGACTTCTTCGCCTATCCCGGCGACGCGCTGCTGCGGAAAATCGATGAGAGAATCGCTTCCGGCGATGCGATAGGCGCGGCCAGGGTGATCCATCAGATCAGCATGGCGCTGTCCTCGCACTCGTACCGTGAGAACGTAGGCGAGTGGGAAGCCGGGAACGACTCGCAAAGCATGCTGCACGAAGTGGTGAAGGGCCTGGGACAGGAAGGTGCGCCCCACAAACCTTACTTTGAGGTGCTGATGGTATCGCCGAGCGGCCCTTCCGCCCGGGCCCAAGCCGCTCAGGAACTTCGCAAACTGCGCCGTCAGCAGGATCGATTCGTTTACGAACCGGTAGTGGTGGGCAGCTTCGAGGACGCCGTGCTGGGAGCGATTCTGAACGGCAGCATTCAAGCCGTCGTCATTTACGATTCCATTCCGTTCGCCTCGGTTCACAACAGCCCGGTTCTGCGTGAGTTCCTGATCGAGTACCTCGGCCCCGGCGTGATCAAGAAGGCGCCGCAAGACTACGGCCTCACTCTGGCTCACGCCCTGAAGGCAATTCGCCCCGAGCTGGACATCTATCTGTTGAGCGATCGGGACGTGGAGAAGATCGCTGGCGATGCCGCGGCGACCTGCATTCGCCGGATCTTCTATCAGGTGGAAGAGCCGCTGGAAATCCACCTCAGCATCCTCGACGGAGTCGCCGAGCGGTTCGAGACTCCGTACTTCGACAACCTTCAGAAGTACGCCCAGCGCCCAATCGGGACGTTCCACGCGTTACCCATCGCGCGCGGCAAGTCCATCTTCAAATCGAACTGGATTCGGGACATGGGCTCGTTTTACGGTGTAAACCTGTTCCTGGCGGAGTCCTCGGCGACCACGGGCGGGCTGGATAGTCTTCTGGAGCCGACCGGCAACATCAAGGTTGCGCAAGAGAAAGCCGCGCGCGCCTTCGGCGCGGACCGCGTGTTTTTCGTGACCAACGGCACATCTACCTCGAACAAGATGGTGGAGCAGGCGCTGCTGCGTCCGGGGGATATCGTCCTGGTGGACCGCAACTGCCACAAGTCGCATCACTACGGCGCGGTTCTTTCCGGCGCGCTGCCGCTTTACGTCGAGGCGTTTCCGCTCACCAAATACTCGATGTACGGCGCGGTGCCGCTGCGCAGCATCAAGAAGGCCCTCTTCGATCTGAAGAAGGCAGGGCAAACTGGACCGGGCGCGCATGCTGGTGCTGACCAACTGCACGTTCGACGGGCACATCTACAACGTCGAGCGTGTGATGGAAGAGTGCCTGGCGATCAAGCCCGACCTGATCTTCCTATGGGATGAGGCGTGGTTCGGCTTTGCCCGCTTCAGCCCCTACTACCGGCGCCGCACCGCCATGGGAGCGGCGGCTAACCTGGAGAAGAAATTCAAGGACCCGGCCTACCGCGCCGCGTACGAGGCGCAGTCCGTGGCCTGTCGGGAAGGACTTCGATCCCTCGGACGAGACTCTCTGGATATGAGGCTTCTGGCAAATCCGGAAAAAGTGCGGCTCCGGGTGTATCAAACCAACTCTACACACAAGTCGATGTCCGCTTTGCGGCAGGGATCGATGGTGCTGGTGAAAGACGTGGACTACGAGAGCGTCGAGGAACAATTCCACGAGGCGGTATTCACGCATGCATCCACGTCTCCCAATCTGCAGATCATCGCTTCGCTGGACATCGCCCGCCGGCAGATGGAGCTTGAGGGCTACGAGCTGGTTAACCGCGCGATCCAACTGGCGCTCGACATTCGCCGCGAAGTGAATTCCCATCCGCTCATCTCGAAATATTTCCGTGTCCTGGGCGCGGACGATATGATTCCCGCGCCGTTCCGGAACTCCGGATTTGTGGACTACTTTACGCCGGGAAACAACTGGGCGAAATCGTTGCGCGCGCTGCGGGAGGACGAGTTTGCGCTGGATGTGACGCGGCTGACGCTGGTATGCGGCTCGGCCGGCTTCGACGGCACGCAGTTCAAGAACATGCTCGCGGCGGACTACGACATTCAGCTCAATAAGACGTCGCGCAACAGCGTGCTGCTTCAGACCAACATCAACAACACCCGGAGCGACGTCGCCAACCTGATCAAGGTTCTGGCCGACATCTCCCGGGATATCGAGCATCGTCTGGTTCACGGCGGCGAGCCGATCGTGAGGCGTTCGCGGCCCGTGTAAAAGGGCTGATGGAAAACGTGCCCGATCTTCCGAACTTCAGCTTTTTCCATAAGCAGTTTCCGCGAGGCTTCCTCGAGCATCACGAGCGAAGGCGACATCCGTACCGCTTTTTTCTGCGCGTATGGCGAATCGGATTGCGAGCACATCAAGCTCGCCAGCCCAGAGATCGACAAGCGCCTGAAGGAGGGACCGGAGCTGGTTTCGGCGAATTTTGTAATTCCCTATCCGCCCGGCTTCCCGATCATGGTTCCCGGCCAGGTCATTACAGCCGACACGATCGAATTCATGCGCAAGCTCGACGTGAAGGAGATTCATGGGTACAACGCGGCACTCGGGTTGAAGCTGCTAAAGACGTCGGCCCTCGACGGCAAGTAGTGAGTACGCTCGGACTGGCTTTAGCATGAACTGGCTTGCAGAGACGTTACGCCGATACCCGGAATTGGCCGTCTTTCTAGTAGTCTCATCGGGCGCCCTCATTGGCAAAATCAAACTGGGCAGTGTCGGCATCGGGACCGTCACCGGCAGTCTCTTCGCGGGACTGCTGGTGGGGCAGTTGAACATTCCCATGGCCTCAAGCGCAAAGGCCATTTTGTTTCTGCTGTTTCTGCTTGGGAACGGATATTCCATCGGACCGCAGTTCTTCCGCTCTCTCAAAGGCGAAGGTGCCCGCTACCTCGCGCTTGCGGTTTTCCAGTGCGTGGCCGGACTGTTAGGCGCGGTGGTGATAGCCCGAAGCCTCCATCTCGACGTCGGTCTGGCGGCGGGCCTGCTTTCCGGCGCTTTGACTCAGTCACCGGCGATCGGTACGGCCAGTGAGACGATCGCCGCCCTGCAGCTGCCCCAAGTTCAGCGGGATCTTCTGATCGCCCATGTGGCCATTGGGGACGCCCTCTGCTACATGTTCGGCACGGCCGGCACGATCTGGTTTCTCAGCTTCTTTGCTCCGAAATTGTTGCGGATCAATCTTGCCGACGAAGCCAAGAAGCTCGAATCGCAGCTGCACATCGACGGGTTACGGCCCGGCCTCCTTTCAACCTACGCTCCGTTTGCGCTGCGCGCCTACCGTGTTAATAACGCCACCCTAGCCGGGCATACGGTGCGCGCTTTTGAGACCTCGCGCCCCGGCGTGCGGTTCTATGTGGAGCAGTTGCGGCACGGCAACGTCATCCTGAAAGCACTCGATGACACCATGATTGAGCCGGGGGACATTGTCGCGCTAAGCGGCCGGCGGTCGACTGTGATGGAAATTGGAGGAACCGTAGGCGAGGAGGTGGATGACAAGGAATTGCTGGATATGCCGGGAATCATTCAGACTGTCACCGTAACCAACGCGGCTGTGATCGGCAAACCCCTCGAGGAACTGGCCCAATGGAGAGATACTCGGGGAATCTATCTTCGACGGATCAGGCGAATCGGCCAGGACATCCCGATCCTGCCGGGAACCACACTCGATCGCGGCGACACAGTGGAACTACTGGGTACTGAAGCCGCTCTCAAACGGTTTGTGGTCATGGTGGGTACGGCGCACAAATCCGATGCGACAACAGATCTTGCCGCGGTCGGCTTGGGAATTTTTGCCGGAGGTTTGATCGGCGCACCGTTTCTGTTGATCCATGGATTCAGGCTGAGCCTGGGAACGGCGGTGGGCACGCTAGTGGTGGGTATCTTACTCGGTTGGTTGCATTCCGTCAGGCCGGCTTTCGGCCGTATCCCGGAGGCTGCGAGTTCACTGATGATCTCGCTCGGTCTGGCTGCCTTCGTTGGTATGAACGGCATCCAGGCGGGTGCGCACTTTGTGGAGGCATTCAAGGCGCAGGGTATACCCCTACTTCTCGGCGGCGTGGCTGTGACGTTGTTCCCTTTAATTTGCGGGCTCTATTTCGGACGATACGTCTTGAAGTTAAACCCTGTCTTACTGCTGGGGGCGTGCGCAGGCGCGCAAACCGTCACCGCCGCCCTGGCCGAAGTGCAGGAAAGAGCTGGTAGCCGGACGCCGGTTCTGGGGTACACCGTCCCTTACGCGATCGGAAACATTCTGCTCACGATATGGGGCTCGGTGATCGTCACTTTGCTTTCGTCTTGAGGCAGCAGCCTCTTGCGTCCACCGCGACTTCGCGAATGCCGCCGCACGACATAGAGCGAAAGTCCGGGCATCCTCGCTAGGCATCAGCGCCATCCTGGCAGCGGACGGAGGCTTTATCAACGGCTTCACTCATCTTGGACATGAGTGCGCCTTTGCGAACGCCATGGGCGGGAACGGCGTTTCCCTATCTTACGTTAGGCGAGTCGACATTGACGTGGACGCGAATGGTTTCTAATACGTAACGTTTCGCGGGCTCAGTGCTTCGGCGCGCCCTTCGAGGCCTCGAATGCGGCCCGATAGCCGCGCGCGATCGATCGAACGCCGCGCCCGATTTCTTCGTACACCTCGTCGGGCAGATTCGCCAGCGACACGCGCAACGACCAGTCCGGCGCTTCAAAGCCGCCACCGTTCAGCAGCACGATCCCATGATCCTCGGCCAGCCGGAAGGCAAGATCGAGCGGGTGGATGTTCTTCTTGAGGTACTCCACAGCGTCCTGGCCGATGTTCTTCGAGGCCCAGAATTCGAAATCGATCAGCCCGTAGTAGGCATCGTAGAGCGGGTTCTCGCCGAGTTTCAGGTCTAGGCCCTCCAGCAGAGCCCGGATGCGCCGGCTCACAATTCCGCGGCACGCTTGCTGATATCGCTTCTCACTATCCATGAGCTCGGCCAGCGAAAACAGACTCATCATCACCTGTTGGGGCAGCGAGAGTCCGGCCGTGTGGTTGAGAGCCACATCACGGCTGTCGGCGACGATGCGGTCTATAAACTTGATCTTGCGCGGCTCCAGCGTCAGGGCGCCATAGCGTTTATCGAGTGCCAAGATCTGGGGTTTCGAGAGTCCCGCAATCTTCTTATCGAAGATGTTGTCTTCGTGGACCGCGATCACCCCGAGCCGCCACCCGGTACAACCGAAATACTTCGAATACGAGTACACGCCGATGGTATTCTGCGGCAATTCGCCAAGCAGGGACCGGAAGCCCTCGACGAATGTTCCGTACACGTCGTCGGTCAGTATCATGAGATCGGGACGCTTGGTCTTCACCAGGGTTGCGATCTTCGAGATCGTATCCTTGCTCAGCGCGACGCCCGTCGGATTGCCGGGATTGACGACGAAGAACGCCTTTATTTTCGGGTCTTCCAGCTTTTGGATCTCCTCGTCAGTGAACTGGAACCGGTTTGCCTGAGGAGCTTCGATGTTGACTACCTTCAGGTCGTAGTCCTCGAGGTGCGTCATCTCGATATAGGGCGTGAAGATCGGAGTAGCCAGTGCGATCGTGTCACCAGGGGCCAGCAGGCGATTCGCTTTCAGAGTCTTGAAGATGTAGCACATCGCCGCCGTCCCACCCTCCACTGCGTAGAGGTCGAATTTGCCGGCCGGCCGCGGATCCCCGCACATCGCCCACATCAGATACTCGTGCGTGATTCGCTCGTTGTGGACTAGCATCCGGTCGGGAACCGGGTAGTTGTCGCCAATGATGGAGTCTACGAGTTCGTGGACGAAGGCATCCGGCACGAATCCGAACGTCTTCACCGCAAACGATACCATCTCCGAAAGGAAATGCGCACCGGGAATGTCTTCGTGCTTGGCCAACCACGCTTCCAGCCGACCCGCAATCCCCTGCGCCTGAGGCATTCCTCCCAGACCCGCGGCGTGCTCCATTACCCGCTTGCTCTCGGTAATCGCAAACTGGCCGAGCAGGAAGAAGCCTTCACGGGGAACGGTGGCGATCCAGTTGGGGTTGCCGCGACCGGCATTCAGAAAGGCCGATTGCGACCGCTGCGAAGTCTTCTTCGCAAGCTTGATCAACTCGTCCTTAATCTCGAACGGGCTGAGCGTTTCGAACTTGTGGAGGTCAACGATTTCAGTGGTCATCTCTATTAGTCCTTTCGGTGATCGTTAAGTCAGCAGCATGATTACGACCATGCCCCAGATTGTGAGAAACGTGTTACCGACTGCATAGGTTACGGTGTACCCCAGCGCCGGAATCTGGCTCTTGGCCCGGTCGCAAACCAGGCCGAGCGAAGCCGTCGTCGTTCGCGCGCCGGAGATGACGCCGAGCACAATTGCGTCATGGAAACGGAAGATGTATTTGGCGATGAACATACCCAGGATGAGGGGTACTGTGGTCGCAAGTGCGCCCCACAGAAATAGGCCGATGCCCTGGGTTCGCAGGCCATTGACGAAGCCCGGGCCGGCGGAAATACCAACGATGGCAATGAATATGTTGAGCCCGACAGAATTCATGAACCAGACCGTCGACGGCGGAATGCGGCCGAACTTGGGGTGCACGGAGCGCAGCCAGCCGAAGACGATTCCGGCCAAGAGCGCGCCCCCGGCCGTAGACAACGTGATGGGCAGCCCGCCCACCTTCCAGACCAGTGCGCCGATCAATGCGCCGATCGTAATCGCGCCGCCGATAAACGCAACGTCGGCGACATCAGTCGGCCGATCGGCAACGCCCAGCATCCTGGTTGCGACGGCAGTGTCCTGGGTCCGGCCGACCACAGTCAGGATGTCACCACGGTCGATCCGTGTACTCGGCAGAATGGGAATCGAAGTGGCAACTGCGCCCCGCGTGATCTTCCGCAGGAAAACACCGCGCGAGCCGGGGAGTTGCGCCAATTCGGCGAGCGTCTTCCCGTCGACTTCCTTGCTGGTCACGTAGACGTCGACGCCTTCGACCGGCACGTCCAGCAATTCGGGGTCCTCGACCTCCTGCGCTCCTTGTCCGATGACGCCCACCAGCACCTCGCGCCTGCCGGCGACCGCCACGACATCGTTCTCGCGCAGCACCATGTCCGCGGTCGCTTCCTCAATCATTCCGTTGCGACGCACACGCTGGACGAAGACTCGCGCGTCGGGACAAAGCGCCTCAGCCTCGACAACTCGGAGGCCATCGGCCCTCCCTCCGTGCTGTACGCGGAAGGCCCGCATCTCCCAGTTGTGCCAGGCGGAGCCGGCTCCGCCACGCTCCTTGGAACTTCCGCCCTGCTTCTCCTCATAATCCTTGCAGGCGGAGGGCAGATTGATGCGGAGCAAGGCAGGGCCCAGCAGGCCGATCACGAGCGCCGAGCCGACAGTGCCGAACATGTAGGTGACCGCGTACGCAATCGGCATCGAGTCGAGCAGGCGCTTGGCCTCCTCAACCGGCAGGCCAAGTCGGTTGATTGCATCGGTAGAAAGGCCCATCGCGGCGGAGATCGTCTGCGATCCCGAGTAAAATCCCGCCGCGTAGCCCAGGTCATAGCCTGCCATCTTGACGATCACGACCGGGACGATAATGCAGAACACGCATTGGACCGCCGCGAAAATGGCTTGCGGTACGCCATCCTTGGCAATCCCACGGACGAACTGCGGCCCGACGCCGTAGCCCACGGCAAACAGAAACATGAGAAAGACTGTCGCCTTGAGGGGCTGCGCGATGGTAATCCCGATCTGTCCTATCAACACGCCGGCCAGCAGGGTGGCGGTGACGGACCCGAGACCGAGACCGCGGAACGTGAACTTGCCGAAGTAGTACCCGAGCGCGAGCGCCAGGAAGATAGCGATCTCCGGGTACTGCTTAAGAGTCGCAGCGAACCATGACAGCATCAGTGCCTCCGCAAAGTTAGATTTCAGTCCCGATAACTGGAGAGTCCCGTCGGACTGATGCGGGCGTCCGGAAGTAGGATGTAGAAAAGACTTAAAAGAAACCGCAAAATAAAAATGAGCCTTGTAGCCTCATCAAGAATCATCACGAGTAGTTCGGAAGGCGCGTGCATTTTCCACCCTTCGTCGGTAAAAGGTAACGTGCGGTGAGCAGGGACAAAATTGCAGGGTTTATGTTGGGTTTGAGCGCAGGCTTTGTAGTCGGCTACCTTCTCACGCCGCCCAATCATCCTGGAGTCACACCCAGTGGCCACACCGGTGACGCCGATCTGGATTTCCGGCAGTCGGCCAAAACACGCATCCCGACTTCGCCAGGAAACGCCCCCGATGGCGGGGGACATTCAGTCCCATTGGAGTGAAGTTCCGCGATCTTTTTGAGTGCCCAAACCTACCGGGCCTGCTGCTGAAGAACACGGGTGCCTGGAACTGCTCTTCGAACGCCCAAGCTATTGCGGGCTGGCTTGGCTCACCGTGGTCCCGCAGACTACCTGTTCTTTTTGGTCGCTGCAATTTTGGAAACAGTAACGGTATCGCCGTACACGTTGCCCGTCAGGCGGACACCCTCTCCCGCGTGCTCCGTTAGTCACTGACAAGCAGCACGCGAAAATCAGACATGTTGATCGGATGGTGGAGTATGCCCGACCGCGCACCGGTACCATGCGAGATCTTTGGATCATGGCGGGACTCCTCTTCGAAGACCATGGTCGTCTTCGTCAGTTCGACCGGAGCTCGAAACGATGATGCCCTTCCCGGCCAAGCGATCTATGATTCGCGCTGCGACAGCACGTCAAAGAATTACACCCGATAGCGGAAGCACCGCATCATGGGGGCGATAACCAGCCTCTCAATGGGATAGCGGATAGCGAAGGCGCGCCCGAGTTCACTCCTGACTACCCATAGAGCAGATGAAGATGCTATGGCCTTGACCAGCAGCAACAAGGAGGCGGCATCGTCGGTACGGCGCCTCTCGCGAATCGTGCCAGGGTTGCCCGAGTTGCAGGCCTATCGCCGAGCCGATCTGCCGAGTGACATTATCGCGGGTCTCTCTGTCGCGGCTGTGGCCTTACCTGTTGGCGTCGCGTATGCCCAGCTCACCGGGTTCAGGCCGGAGTTTGGATTGTACGCGAGCATCCTCCCTCTGGTCGCATACGCTTTGTTCGGAACGTCCCGGCAGTTGATCGTTGGACCGGACGCGGCCACCTGTGCACTCGTCGCCGCGGCCGTAGGTCCATTGGCGGCCGGGAACGAAGACCTGTATATCTCGCTTTCGATGGCACTCGCTTTCCTTGCCGGCGTATTCTGCATTGCGGGCCGGTTCCTCAGATTGGGCGCACTGGCCGATTTCCTATCGAAACCAATTCTAGTCGGGTTCTTGAATGGTATGGCCCTCAGTATCGCGCTCGGTCAAATCGGAAAGATTTTCGGCTTTCCGATTACGAAAGAGCGCATTGTTCCGCGACTGGTCGAATTCGCTTCTAAACTCGGCTCCACGCACCTGCCTACGCTCGGGATCGGCGTGGCCGCATTCCTGGTACTGGTCTTATCCGCAAGGTTTATCCCGCGTTTGCCCGCGGCACTCGCAACCATGATCCTGACCGGAGCGGCAGTAAAACTCCTTGGTCTCGATACGGTGGGAGTCAAAATCATCGGCGCAGTGCCCGCTGGCCTTCCACGGCTCAAAATGCCGTTGTTTCCCGTCGAGTTTCTACCGCGCTTGTGTGCGGAGGCGGCAGGCGTCGCCCTCATAGGATTTTCGAGCATGATGCTCACAGCGCGCAGCTTCGCCGCCAAGAACCGGTATGAAATCGATGTCGACCAGGAGTTTGCAGCGCTCGGCGCGGCAAACATCGCAGCCGCGGTGTCTCAAGGGTTCGCAGTCAGCGGGGCTGATTCGCGCACCGCAATGGGCGATGCCGCCGGCGGCCGTACCAGGGTCACGGGCCTGGTGGCGGCGGTTAGTGTGGCAGTCGTATTGCTTTTCTTTACGGGTCCCCTGCAATACGTGCCCGTAGCTGCTCTGGGTGCCGTGCTCGTCACAGCGGCGTTCTCACTGCTCGACCTCCGGACGCTCAAGAGCTTTTATCAAGTGGAGCGGCGGGAATTCGCTCTATCCCTGCTGGCCACGCTGGGCGTCGCGACTGTCGGCGTCGTCCAGGCGATTCTTCTCGCAGTGATTTTAGCGCTCATCCGGTTTGTCAAACTTGTCTCGCGGCCGAAAATCGAGATCCTCGGTACAGTGCCGGGCCTTCCGGGCTTGCACTCAACAGAGCGTCATCCGAATGCCGCCACGGTTTCCGGTCTCGTGCTGTTTCGCTTTAATGCTCCAATCGTTTTCTTCAACGCCCCTTTTTTCAAGCGCAGTGTTCTCGACGCGGCCGATGCTTCCGGGCCGAACCTGAAATGGTTCGTAATCGACATGGTCCCCGTTACGATAATCGACATTACAGGCCTCCAGGCGCTAGCCGAGGTCATCGAGAGTCTTCGCGAGCGCGGCGTCGTCTTCATCGCGGCGGGACGCGAGACGGAGTGGAGAGAATGGGCCGAACGCCGGCGCCTCAAGACCGCATACCGCTCATTCCCGACTCTCCGCGCTGCCCTCAAGGGATACCTGAAGGAAACCTCACCGACGAACGCCCCTGTGCCCAGCGGCAACAGATGGTAGTGTGCCACCGGTAGCGGAACCGACTGCCAGGAAGCTGTCGGCGCAATTGTCCGGCTAACTCATCCGATTACGAAGGCGGGTAGTTCTTCAGGAGCTTCTGTATTCCCTGTTGGATGCGTTTCTCGCGTTTGTCCGGCTTCGCATTGACGTCAATCGTCTTCGTAACATTGCCACGCCAGACGAGTAGTTTCTGGGAACGCAGGTAGATATCAAGCACGACGGATCCAATGGCGATGGTTGAAGTCGGTGATGCGGCGCTGCCTGTTGTGCGCCATCCTGGACCGTAGCCCCAACCGGCGTTGTACGCCGTGGCCTCCCGTTCCTTCCGAAACGCTGTCTGATACCCGATCAGAAGATCAGCCTGAGCACTGTCTGCCTTCTGAAGACCTTTCATTGCTAATTCAGCTTCCACCGCAGACTTTAGCTGGTTAGCCGTCAACTCATCCAACGGTTGGCCGCCATTACTTATCTCAATCCACGCGTAAGTTTCGAACGCGCTGAAGTTTGCGTCTCTCTCGAAGCTGAAGTTCACATCCTGCGCCATTGCGGCGACTGAGAAGACCAGGCCTGGCACTATCATTACAACTTTCGTATGCACTTCTCTTTCAGCCGGGACTACGTCTCCGTCCCGTCTAGGGCCCGTCGGAAGATTCGCGTTCCCGCGGCAGAGACTCAAGATCTTTGCGTTCGATGGCTGTTAGTGTCGCTCAGCGCCTCGATGGCCCGGGTCGGAGCGTGATCGCACGAGTCGGCGATTCGCCGATCCCGGCAAACTGGGAAGTAATTCGGGGCTCCCTGATCGAACCAGCACATTAAAATCTGGCGCGCCGGGTCAAGTCCTCATCTGATACTGAGGAGCGAAGACTTATGGCCCGATATGAGCCAGCTAGAGCTGCGTCCGTCGGATTTCTCTTGCTAATCACTCTGCTGAGCGTAAATCTCTCGGCGCAAACCGTTAAGATCCGGGGTATGATCAAGGCGCGAAGCGGCGCCACGATCATTGTGCAGACTTCGGATTCACCGAGGGTCATCGTCTCATTGAACGACGAGACTCAGGTGAGCCAGATCGAGGGAGTGCTCAAGGCCCGGCGAAAGGACATGTCAATGGCCGCGTTGATTCCCGGCCTTGAAATCCAGGTCGAAGGATCCTACGACAGCCGAAACCAACTCGTTGCGAAGCTGGTCAAGTTCGAAGGCAGCGATCTGGAGCGCGCTCAGTTCATCCAGGCTGGTGTGCATGAAACCCAAGAGCATGCCCAGCAAACCAGACAGGAACTGGAGAAGCAGAGAGCCGAACTGAAGGCTCAAGCGGAGTCCCTGAAACAGCAACAGGGGCAATTAACTGCCCAGCAGCAGAAGATCGCCGCCAACAAAGCGACCATCGATGCTGCGATTGCACGGTTTGGCCAACTGGACGACTACTATATTCTCGACGAAGTAACCGTGCACTTTGGGAACGGTAAAGTCGCCATTGGCCCTCAGTACGAAACCAAGCTCCTGAAATTGGCGGAAAAAGCCAAGACTATCGAAGCTTACAACATTCAGGTTGTTGGCTATGCCTCTTCGACTGGCAGCGTAGCCCTGAATCAGAAGCTCAGCGAAGACCGTGCCGACAGTGTCACTAATTTACTGGTGCAGCAGGGTAATATTCCCCTGACCAACCTGCTGGCTCCTGGAGCGATGGGCGAGACTCGGCAGATCGGAGACGACAAAACGGCGGAGGGGCAGGCGCAAAATCGGCGAGTGATAGTAAGAGTACTACAGAACAAGGGCATTGCGGGACTCCACAGCTTACCCTGAATCGGCCAGTGGATGGAACGAGCCTGAACCGGCTGGCGGTTCGCGCTTAGAGCATGCGGGTTTCAAAGGCTACGGTGGGAAAGGCAAGGCCCGAGGGGACTAGGGCTCCGCCACTGGCTCAATTGCAGCCCTCCCCCGGTTTCTTGCCCATCTCTACCGATAACGGATCTGCTGATTGACCCGCCCCGCGAAACTGTAAAGACTCAGCCCGGTGACTCCGCTCGCGCGAACCATGTTGAACAGTCATACTCCGTCGATAGTACCGACGATTTTTAGAACGAGATCGAGAAAGAGGCCCGCACCTCGCGTGTTGACATCTTGCTGGCAACAAGCCCGGCGATTAGCCCCAAAAGGATCTGAGCGAGAACCGACATGATTCCTATCCGTTGGCCAACTATCATCACCCGTCGAACACCAAGTTCTGCGCCTGGCGGGATGCATGACGAAGGCTCCGGCTCGACTAGTTGCCTGGGTTCCCGGTTTGCGCGGCCCGCTTTCGATGCAGGCTCAAACCTATCAGGCCCAGGCCGATCAAACCAAGAGAAGCCGGCTCGGGAACCACAGAATCTCCCTGAATGTACCCCAGTTCGAAGCTTGACAGTCCCGGGTTTGCGTCCTCGATACCGCCCACTCCCGTTAACGTCGACGTGGTCGTTATCGTTGTCGTCGGAGCGATGAATGCTGGACTGCCCGCATCATTGTCCGGCGCGAAGTCATAGGTCGGCCCCGGGCTGTTGACGACGTCGAGTAACCCGAAAGAGTTCCGCGCGAGCGAAAAGTCCGACTGGTCCTTCACGCCGACAATCTGGTAGACCGCCGGAAGAAGATTCGGAGCAATACCAGGGATCACGGTAATCGTGTCCGTGAACTTGAAGTTAGTGAAAAACCCAGCCCCGGTGGTGGGTGCCAGAATGAGCCGGAACTCAGCGCCGTTATCGGCCATCTGGAAATTGACATTAATATCCGATGGATCAACGTTACCCGTATAGCTGAAGTTGCTGAACACCGTGTCGCCAAATGCACACGGATTGCCAATAAGATCGGCCACAGTGCCTGGAGCACAGGCGCCAATCGGGGCGGCGAAAGCCGATACAGAGAGAACCGAAGACAGAAACAGAAGTACCTTCACGACAGAGCGTCCTCCTGCTAAGTAGAGTCTTCGTTCGGAAGACAGATTTACTTTTTCTTGGAAAGATACTAACTACAAACGATCAACCCTAAAGACACATGCCGGCCGTGCACACTCTAGCGATCACGACGTCTCGCCAGCCGGATGCGGCAGGTGATTGTTCAGTCCGGAAGGCTTTTTGCCGACTACTAGAACCTGGCGGCAAAGTTCAAGCCGATTGAATTGCCCTGGAATCGGTCCACGGCGGAATACTCGTGAAGCCAGCTGAAGTTCAGGGTGATGTTCCGCTTCACGGAGGTGACCCCGACCTGCACGCCAACTGCATCCACCGAGTCATGCACACCTGCGTTCGTGGCATCCGCGCCGCTGTCATTGGAAACCTGAAAGCTCGTGTAGCCGGTTGGGCCCGCTTCGAGCAGGAGATTTTGGTCCTTGGTGAGCGGGAGATACTCGCTTAAGCCCCAGCTCCAGGTGAGGTTCTGACCCGGCGTTAGATCGAAGTTCCTCTTTTTCCGGTGGATCTCCCAGGTTAGTACGTTCTCGATGGCTAACCGCTGGTCGGACCAGGGATAGATATACAGCGCTCCCTGGTTCTGATTCGTCCAGAATCCATACCCGGTATTGCTGGCCGACAGTGTCTGCACGGGACCGACAGCCGGCAACGTCACGATCGTGGTCTTATAAGTTCCGGTCGGGATGTAAAAACCATAGGCATAAGAGACGTCATAGTGCTTCCCCGTCCAACCAAGCCAAACTGGCTGCACGTACGTGTCTGCGATATTGAATTCTCCCGCGCTCACGCTTCGTCCGGACCGGTTTCCTAGTGAGAGCAGCCCGTCGATGTTGGCGTTTGAGAATGAAGGATTTAACATTACGCCATATTTCGCCCCAAGAACTTTTTGGCCGGAGACCCACATGACGAACGGACTGAGCGCATAGACGGAAATATCCACGTTAAGACTTACCTTGGCGGTCTGGTTAGCTGGGCCCGTGAGTGTCAGGGAATCGATTTTGTTCCCGTTGGCGTCATTGGCTCGCGTTGTCCTATAGCCGTAGTTGTAGACGCCCCAATAGAAACCGGGATCGGGAAGAGCGAAGTCGCGAATATTGAACGCGCCAGGGGCGAAGTGCCCAATCTCGCCCGCGTAGGCCGGGGTTATTGCGATCCCACCAATCAGCATTAAGCATCCAAGCACAAACGTATATCTCAGCATCACCAGTTACCCATGTGTAATACCAGTCCCATCTTCACTTGAAGTCCATTTTGAGCGGCGAAGCCATTCAGCTCATTCATCCAGGAGTGCATGTATTCGAGATCGACGATCCGGAAGGCCAGGGCCCGGTTGAACTTAAGATCAAGTCCAATCCCGGCAGCCATGGCCAACCCATCGACCTCGAACTGTTGCGTGTACTGGTCGTGATCCGGAGGAGCCGAGCTGGCGCTTTGTGCCAGCCGTTGGAGCGACGCTTTCACTGCAGGAAGCATCAACTCCTGGGTCACTTTGTTTCCGCCGAACAGCATCTGCGCGTAGGGGATCACTCGGCCCGACAGAGGCGGTGTCCAGCGGGATCCGGCCATGTACGTAAGAGAGTCCCCGGAAAGATTCTTCTTGAGTCCGTTTATGTTGCAGCCGCTGACATCCAAGACGATTTGCCATTCGGGGTGAATTCGGAAAGCGATTGAAGTTCCCCCGCCCCCGCAGATGCCGATGGAAGCCGGGAATGCATACGCATTGGCGGCTAACTCGAAGGGCGCCACCCCGGGCCGGCGCTCAGGTTCCTGAACAGTGCGGCTACGCTTGTCTGGCTGAACCAGACTCGCGTCGTCGACCTTATCGCGAGGCCGGGCCCACGGCCATTCGCCGCCTAAAACGTTTGCGAAGCTTCGGCTCGGGTTCGCCCCCCCGCGCACCAAGGCTCTCACGACTCGGTTTTGGGTCCTTCGCTCGACGAATCGAACCAAGTATTGGTCCAGCACATCCTCGGCGATCATCCAACCTAAACCGATGGCGGGCGTCACAACATGGTCCACCAATCCGTACTGAGGCCACGATGCCTGTATGTTTCCGATGGATGCTTCGCTGATCGGACCGATCTCCATCTGCTCGCTATAAACCCAAGCGAACGCTCCGGCGCGCAACCGGCTTTTCCAGTAATCGGGACTTCGACCAAATTCCACGTATTGATAGCGAGTGTCATTCAGAGTCCAGAGATACCCGGACACGGCGCCCTGCATAGGATGGCCGACGTAGTTTACGTAAAACGGATCGCCATCTGCCCAACCGTGTAATGCGCTGACTGAATCCACATATCCCTGGAAGAAGGGCCGGTCAGGATCTCTTGTCGCCGGTTCGGTGGCGTACCGGTAGGCATGCTCGAACAGAATGAACCGAGAGGATTGAATGAGGAGGGACCCCCACTTCACACCCTGTAGTTTCGAATCCGCCGGCAGCGCGATCGGCTTCGGAGCGGGCAGAATCGGGGTCGCTAGGGGAACGGGTGGATCCGGTGATTCTCCGTCCTCAATGGTCTGCGCCCCCACGGCACCTGGGAAGGCCAGAAGAGCGAGCCAGCCTACGTAAAGCCTCATCGATTTGCCTCGCTTCACCCGATCAGGCTTAACAGGCCGGGCCACAGCAATCGCTAGTCTTGTGTGTTCCCCGGCCTAGAGTCGGCCTGAGCGAGTTTTGCCTCGGCCGTGTCCAGTTGATCTCGTCTGAATGCGGCGATGTTCATTCGATCGCACCTGTAATGCAGCTAAGCTTCGAAGGCGGTAAAACGATAACTTTCACGCCTACTCTTTCAAGTACGTTCGTAACGTTCAATTCAGTCGAAAGCCGAACGTGACTGGCACGACGGTGGTTGGTATCGTTGAATTGAATGCATAGTGGTAACGGGCTTCGGTGTAGAACTTCCACGGCGAATCCGCGATACCTATGCTGAAGCCCACGCCCCCATTGACCCCTCCGACACTGGTACCTTTGAATGCGACGGTTTGGGAATACACGTACCCGTTGGGATCGCAGGCGTAACCCCAATAGCTATAGATTGGTTGGCAGACGGTATTGGGAGGCACGACATAGTTCTTATCGATTGAGGCATGGCGGTAATACCAACCGCCGCCGCCGATGACGTACACACCGAACCGAGAGCCGCGGATGCGGTCAAATTCATATCGGTAGTTGGCAGTAAGCGCGTACGCATTGATGTTTCCGGTGGGGGCGTCGATCGGATGAATCACGAAGAGGTTGGGGGGCAGACCATTCCACATAAACTCCCCAATGACTGAACTGTGTTTGTTGACCTTATACCCGGCTCCGAGTTCGAAGTTCCCACTCGTGCCGGCATACTGGCCGGTCGGATTCAAAGGCGTCGATATACCGCCGCCCATGTTGAATGTGAATGTGCCATCCTCGGCGCATACCGGGACGATTGAAGCTGCTGCCAATACGGTCAGCACCAGTACGCTGCGTGACATCATCCTCTCCCTCGCAGATCCTTTAAAGCCGATACGCGTCACTCTCAATAGTTGCCACTTGATCAATAGTTGCCACTTGATCAATAGTTGCCGCTTGCTATCTTGATTCCATCCGCCTGCAGGGGACTCTTTTTTGTTTACGGTTATCGCTCGTCAGGTCATTGCCGCAAAGAGCGTCTTGATGCCCGGCGTCATACCCCACGGCCCAAGTGCCGCCGCCAGACAGAAGAAAAAGAAGTCCCTGGGCCGAGCCGTGAATCCATACGTTGGAGACATGGGTGAACCCTTTACTTTAGTCAAGGAGGAGGATCGAAAACATGGCAACTACAGTCAACAAACTTTTGACGATGCTAACCGGAATAGCCGCAGGGTCAGTTATGGTTCTAACCACCGGGACGGCGCAACAGCCGCAGACGACGAAGGAAAGTGTCAAAGGCAAGCCATCAGTCACCACGGAGCAACTGCACGGCACAGTGGAGTATGTGGAAGGCAACGACCTCGTGGTTCGAATGACGGATGGGCGTATCCGAGAGTTCCACGTACCGGAAAGCAGGAAGTTCACCATCGATGGGCGGGATCTGACAGTCCACGATCTGAAACGGGGAACGAAACTCAGCGCGACCGTAACCACCACAACGACGCCGGTCATCGACCGGACGACCACAGTCGGAATGGGCACCGTGTGGTGGGTTGCGGGAAAGACGGTGATCATAACACTGCCGAACGGCGAGAACAGAACGTACACTGTGAAAGACGATTATAGATTCAACGTTGAAGGCAATAAGAACGCCACCGTCTCCGACCTGAAGAAGGGGATGAAGATCTCGGCGGAGAGGATTGTGGAAGAACCCAGGACAGAGATTGCTTCTAACACGGTAGTTACCGGACAGGCCCCTCGGAAGTGAGTGACGCAGGAAACTTGGTGCCGGTGTCGGGCAGTCGGCTCGACACCGCCTCCGCACGGGCGTTGTGAGTGGCGACTGAGTCTGGAACGGTGCTCGAAGGATAGCGATTGCGGTGAGCCCACTATTCTTGTGGCAGCTCCATTACGTAGACTCCATGATTGCGGCTGAGAGCAAAGAGCCATTCAGGATGTCCAGACAGCACCCGCAATGCTGTAAAATCGTTCGGGTGTTCACCGCTCACGGTGAGCGACGTCCAGGTGCGCCCGTAATCCAGGCTGCGAAAGATGCCGCCGAACCACGAGGCAAAGAAGACCCCATGCGGTTCTGCTTCAAATCGCTGATGATGTGAGCCAGAGTTTAGTGACGTCCAAGGCAACGCCTCGCAACTGCGACGTCGCAGTGAACCCGACGGCAGCCCTTACTGATCAAACTTCACTGGGTTGCTGCAGTCGCGGCCATTGGGGACTGAGGGATCTGTTTTGCTCGCATCATCCGCGAGACGACATCGGACCACGCGTTGAAGAAGTCCTTGGGCCGATTGATACGGTACTCGAAGCCGCGCAGGCGCTTCATGATGCTGCTGATTGGGTCTCGCCATATGCTCCACGGATTTCCCGTGTCGTAACTCAAATAGAAGGTCGGTTTACCGAGCTGATCGAACGACTCCAAGGTCTGGCGGGATATTCTGGTCTCCGAACCTCCCTTGGGTCCTAACACAATCAGAGCATCGGAGCTTTCTTTCCTTAGCTGTTCCTGGATGAGATCGGCGGCGAATTGAGCGGGGCCATTGGTTGCGACCAGCCGCTTCGCATCAACGGTTCCGAGCTTGGCGGACGCGAGTGCTGCTCCCAGGGCCGGAAGATCGATGCCGCTCTTATTCTCCTGCTGATAGATGACTTGTTGAGTTTCCAAGGAGCAGATGATGATCGAGTACGGATCGATGCGGGGATCGCGTCCCATCCGGCGCAGTATAGCCAGCAGGCCCTCGAGACCCGGTTCATCGATCAGAGCGGCAGATGGATCTGAAGGATCGAAGTTCACGATGATGCTGAAACGCGGCGAGCCATTATCTGGTGCCCGGAGGACCGGCGGTTCCGCGGCGAAGAGTGGCCCCAGAACCTGTACAAGAGACTGGGGAATCCACTGCCTCAATTGACTATCCTTCGAGTTCAACTTCGTATCCAGATCCCAAGACACTGAGCAAGTACGCATCCACTGGTCGCGCACCAGCCAATCGACATGATATTGGCCTTCTCCCAATGTGAATGTGCCATAGAACGTGCCCTCTCCTCTGACACGTTCCTCGAGCGGTGGAACCGGCACGTTCTGCACTATGTTGGACGGATCATCAGGGCGGTCTTGGGCAACAACGCGAAAGAACACAGTCAACTCCTTCCCGCCACCAGCCAGTTCGCGGATCGGCACCTCCACTTGATAGCCAGTGTGAAACATGAAGTCGAAACCGAGCACCGGTTTAAGCGTCGTGACAACGCACGGCAGATCACGCCACGGCTCCCGCGATTCAGGAACAGCAAGATCAGTTGGAAGCAGCCGCATTCTCCCAGCGGAGCTCAAACCGGGGATCAGCGTCTGGCTGTAGCCACTTGCCGCGCACGCGATGCCTGCAAGGACTGTCAGGAACGGTTTTGCGATTCTAAATAACGCACTCCTGCGCGCTGAGGAATAGTCCGTAGACATCTCGGGCTTCTCCATTCAAACCGTTTTTGGGCGCCGCAGGGCCCTTCAACTAGCTGATTCGTTCGGTACGAGGGCAGTCTATTTTTTGTTCACAACGACTCCGGCCGATGATTACGTCGATGCTTTTGGATCTGGACGCTCGGAGCAGCATCTTTGCCCATGAGAACGGCGGGACTCCGTTTGGACAAACGACGGTGAATAGAGGCCCGCAAACAGAACTCGGCCGCTCTTAGTGCCCGATGAATCCAAATAAATGGACCGCAAGTTACAGGTTTTACAATAGTTTAGGAAAGGCATAACTCGATATATGGACCTAATTGAGGTGCGATCCGACGGTGGTGTGCAACTGCTTGCATCCGGTCTTACTCCCGGCGAGGTTGATCAGGTCCTGGATTGGTGGCGTTACACAAAGCCCTTTGGACCAAATGTCAGGATTGTGGTCAGGGCCTCCGGGAGTGCCTTTGGCGTGATCACGACAGGGACCGACGCTGAAACGATTCCTCCCCTATCAACTCCAATACAGGCTGAAGTCTTTAGCGGCTAGGGATGGACGCAGCGGCGCGCAAGAATAGTTTCGGGATTTTGAAGTCCAATTCGGCCATAAACCGCCTGTGCTTTGGCATTGACAATCACTGCTGGCTCTGGTACTAGTACTTGATCGCACAATTCGCTTCAGGTTTGGGATGAACAGTTTAGTGTCGCAAGCTAAGAGTGGGCACGAGCTTCGATTAGAGAAAACAAACAAGGCTACAGCCGCTATTGCCGGTCGATCCGTTCCCGTGGTCGCGCTCGGATCCTGCGCGCGTGGACTGGATGCCATTCGGGCTGTTTTGTCCGCGCTACGGTCCGAATGCGGCATGGCGTTCGTGGTTATTCAGCACCAGGATCCAGCCCGTCGAAAAGTCCTCCGAGGACTCCTCTCAATGACGATCCCGTTTCCCGTGCTCGAAGTCTCTAATGGGATCGCAGTTCAACCCAACCACGTCTACGTCGTTCCGCCCGATAAAAGAGCGTCCATCCGCAATGGAACATTTTCGGTCGGGCCAATCACGAGCCCGAGCAGGCGCCAGCCGATTGACGAGTTCATGAGGGATCTTGCCGCGGCGCGCGGGGACAAGGCTATTGGCGTTGTCCTTTCCGGCACAGGGCCTGACGGCATGGGCGGTCTTGCAGCGATCAAAGCTGCAGGTGGTATCACGTTCGCTCAGGATCCCAAGACGGCCCAGTGGCCGGACAAGCCCTCGCGCGCGATCCAGGCGGGAGGCGCCGGTTTTATTTTGTCGCCGGCGCAAATCGCTCTTGAACTCGGACACCTCGCTCCTGCCCCTCATAGACCGCGGGCCGAAGAAACTCTTCAAGAGAGTGAGGAACGCTTTCGCCTCATGGCGAACAGCGCGCCGGTGATGATCTGGATGAGCGGCCCCGACAAGCTGTGCACGTGGTGCAACGATCAGTGGCTGGCGTTCGTAGGCCGTACATTGGCGCAAGAACTCGGAAACGGTTGGGCAGAGAACGTGCACCCGGAAGACTTCGACGGTTGCCTCCAGACCTACACGACGCATTTCGATGCGCGCAAGCCATTCAGCATGGAATACCGGCTCCGGCGTCACGACGGACAGTGGCGGTGGATCCTGGATCACGGCTCTCCCCGATACGACTCCCGCCAGAACTTTGCCGGCTATGTCGGATCGTGTGCTGACGTCACTTCTCTCAAGCTCCTTGAGGAATATCGGGGAATTACGGAGCAAAAACTCCGTCAACGCGACAGCGAGCTCAGAGCCTTGTTTGACGGCTCGCCCGACCCCCACCTGCGGTTCGATTCCAACCTTCGCGTCACTCATGCTAACGCCGCTTACGGGAAACTGGCGCGACTTTCAGCAGGGGAAGTCATCGGTAAGACCGGCCGCGAGCTACCGGTGCCTCAAGACGATGTGAAGATCGCGGATCCTGTAATTAAGGGCGTTTTCCGGACGGGACAGCCGAACCAACTTGAACTCTCCGTTCCAGCGGCTGAAGGTATAGCCCTGCACGAAGTACGATATGTCCCGGAATTTGCCCCCGACGGTTCTGTCGCAGCGGTTCTCGCGATCGGACGCGATATTTCCGAGCAGAAAAGGATGGAGCGGGCTCTTCGCCAGCGCGAAAGCGAGTTCGCGGCGCTGTTTGAAAGCTCGCCCGATGCCTACGCGCGCTTCGATCCGAACCTTCGCGTCACTCATGCCAACACGGCTTTCGAGAAAGCAATGGGGGTTTCAGCCCAAGCAATCATCGGCAAGACGATCCATCAGCTGCCGCTATCGGAAGGCAATAGGCGGATCGCGGATCTTTTAATCAAGAAGGTCCTCCGGACTGGCCAATCTCAGCAGTATGAGTTCTCCGTTGTCTCGACCGGGAGCGTGACCGAGTATGAAGTAAGGTATGTCCCGGAATTGTCCACCGACGGGTCGGTCGCAGCCGTTCTGGGGGTCGGGCGCGATATCACCGAACGGAAGCGCATGGAGCAGGAACTGCGCAAGCGTGAGCGGGAGATGGCAGCACTATTCGACAACTCCCCCGATGTCATCGTGCGGCGGGATCGCAACTCTCGGAACCTTTACGTGAACGCAGCATGGGAGAAGTTGATGGGGATCCCGCGGGAAATGGCTATCGGGAAGACGAGCGAAGAACTCGGACTCCTACAGGCCACTGTCCGGCTGCAAAAACGTGCGATCCGCCATGTCCTCAAGACCCGGAGTCCGTTGACTATCGAATTTACCTACCCCTCCTCCAATGGGCCAGTTGATCACGAAGTGCGTCACATCCCCGAATTCGACGCCGGCGGGGTCTCTTCGATTCTTTCGATCGGGCGGGACGTCACAGAGCAGAAGCGCCTGCAAAAGCTGGCGGCCGCAAACGAGCGTGATATACGTGCGCTCTCGGCCAGCCTGATAACCGCCCAAGAACAAGAACGCAGGCGAATCGCGCGCGAAATCCACGACTCCCTCTGCCAGCATTTGGGTGCCCTTGCCGCTGAGATTCGGGTAATTGCCGCCGAACTGCCCGCCCTTAGCACGGCCGGGGGGCGTCTCCAGGCGGCGCAAAAACGTGCACTCGGTATCGCCGAAGAGGCCCGCCAGATCGCCCGGCAACTGCACCCGGCCATTCTGGAGGATCTGGGGCTTCAAAGGGCTCTCCGAAATCTGTGCCACGAGTTCAGTCACCGAGAAGGAATTCCTATCGAGTTCCGAGTGATCAACCCGCTTTCCGAGGCTCCCCTCGAGGCCGCCTCGTGCGTTTACCGTATCGCGCAGGAAGCGCTCAACAATGTCGTCAAACATGCCCATGCCAAAAACGTCTGGGTTCGCTTGAGTGGGACCAGGCAGCCGCGCCTGTCCATTCACGACGATGGAATCGGTTTCGATGTAGACTCGGTCCGAGGCGCCGGTGGGCTCGGATTGGTGAGTATGAACGAACGCGCACGTATAGCAGGCGCGAAGTTGTCGATACGAAGTCAGACCGGCCATGGAACTCGTGTAAACGTGGTACTGCCCATTCGAGGAGCAACTCGTGGACAAAGTACGCATTCTGCTGGGAGATGATCACCCTCTTTTTCTCGATGGTGGCCGGAGGCTCCTGGAACAGCGGTACGAGATTGTAGGGGTCGCGTCGGATGGCCGGGCCCTGGTACAGGCCGCCCTCAGTCTGAAGCCGGATCTGATCGTTTTGGATATTTCTATGCCGCTGCTCAGTGGAATCGAGGCGGCCCGGCGCATCAAGGCGAGTCTTCCCGAAGTAAAACTATTGTTTTTCACAATGCACCACGAGCGGGCGTACCTGCAGGCCGCGTTCGAGGTCGGAGCGGCTGGATATGTGCTGAAATCGGCGACTAGTGAAGAGCTGCTACGTGCGATCCAAGAAATCCAAAAGGGCAACCTTTATTTTCCAGAGGAACTTTCGGAACACGGGCGATTCCTTCGCGATCCGGATCAAATCGCGAAGTCGCTCAGACTAAGCTCGCGAGAACGAGAGGTTCTTCACCTCATCGCAGAAGGCCGGTCCAGCAAAGAGATGGCCAGCATTCTGAATATTTCGGTCAAAACGATCTCATTTCACAGGGAAAATATTAAGAACAAGCTGGGGGTTAGAACGATCGCCGAGTTAACGAAGCAGGCAATCGCCAAGGGTTTCGTGTGATACCTGGGTAAAATGCTAGCTGGTACTTTACCTAGTACTATCCTGGGGAGGTTAATTTTAGTATATTTCCTAACGTAGATACAGCTACGGAAGAGGTGACCCATGCAGGACATCTCTCGGTTGGTATCGTTCGGAGTAGACGGAGAGACCCGTGTCCATGAGAATGACCTCCCCCCTTCCTCATGCCGCGTGCGACAGCGCGCTCTTGGCATCGACAATCGCGGAGCCTAAGGCACATCTGCTGCCACAAACGGTCTCCGTTGAGCACGAACAGCTTCCGCCCGGCTGTGAGCATTGCGGCCGGCGCTGGTCCCTGGAGGATAACCTCCGTAAGAGGGCGAAACAGAAGAGCCGGGAATTCGACAGAATCATCCAGGGAAAGGCTGAGTTGCTCGGGATGGCCGTGCATGATCTTCGTCTTCCCGTCGCAACCATCCAAATATACAGCGAGTTGCTGGCCGAAGCCATCGGTGGCACGGCGAGCCCAGAACTGGCGGAATGGATCGACTCGATCCACTCCGTAAGCGAATTCGCGCTCCGTTTGCTCGATGATACGTTAGACCTTGCGATTGCGGAAGCCGGCGCGGAGCAACTTCACGCCGTGCCGGCGATTCTAGCGTCGATCGTTGGAAAGAGCGTATCCATGAGTTTCCCTCTGGCGGCTCGCAAACAAATGGGACTTGCTTTCATTCAGGAGGGCGAACCACGGCCTGTTTTGCTGGATTCGGCAAAGATGTGCAAGGTCTTCAATAACTTGATCGAAAACGCAATCAGGTACTGCCAACCCGGCGCCCGTATAGAAGTCCGGATCTCGCACGGCAGGGATTCGGTTCTGGTTTCCGTTCAGGACGACGGCCCGGGCATAGACCCCGCGGATCTCAAGACCTTGTTCCTTCCGTTCCAGAGGACTCGGGCGCGTGCGCTTTCCGAGGAACGCCGCTCCGGGCTGGGCCTTTCCATCGCGAAACGTATCGTGGAGCTCCATGGCGGGCGGATCTGGCTCAACACCGAGACTGGCAAGGGCACAACATTCTACGTGTCTCTGCCTGCAGGGATCCCCTCAGCCGCAAAAAAATCCTAACGCCGGAGATGCGGATGGTCATCATCAAGGCGGAGGGGAAGTGTTTAGCCCGCCCCCCAGAATCGCTCCCCGGGAGCCCAAGAGTAAACATGACGCTAAAGGCGCCGATGTGTGCCGTCCTCTTTACCCTCGCCTTAGGGTTGGGGGTCACGGGCGACTTGGCGGGATGCTCCTGGATACAACTGCCCGCCTTCTGGATTCCGCTACTCGCCGGTTGTCACTATGTGGCGATACTCGTTGCGTCGCTCGGCTTTGGACTCGAAATCGGCCTGGGAGCCGCAACCCTAGTCAGTGTCGCTCACATCGTCGCCCGAATGGCGGCATGTGGAGAACCGATCTCACAACAGGGCGAGGTGGCCGCCTTCGTCGCGGTCGGCCTTCTGGCCGGGTTATTTGTCAAGAGGAAACAAACGAGTTCGGGAAGCGTTTTGACCCCAGCGCGGCTGGCCGAAGCCGGTCAACCGCCTCATGCCGAGGTATCCCAGAACCCAGACATACACGGGCAAATCCCTGTAGGGTTCGTTCGGGCGGTTCGAGCTCCTCTATCGGCAATTGAGAGCGCGGGCTATGTGCTGGAGGAATCGGTCTTGACGGATGCGAATCATCGGGAGGTGGCCGCCATCATCCTGAGAGAATGCCATCGTCTCGAAGTTATCATCCGTTCGGTGGAGTTTGGCCAGCGATTGCCGGCTTACCGGGAGGTGGACATTTCTTCCGTGCTCGACGAAATAGTCCGGCGCGGGGCGCATCTCACCGAGACTGCTAGTATAACCCTGCGAAGGGAGGAAGGATCCGACCTGAGAGTGGTCTGCGATTCGGAGTTCCTTGAGCAGGCCATTCTAAATCTACTACCGAATGCGATCCGCGTCGCGAAACGCGGTGACGAAATCATACTTTCAGCTCATGGTGACCAGAGTAGTGCCATCATTGAAATCTCCAGCCGCCGTCTAGGTGTCCTCGGTCACCTTGGAATTACGACGCCTGCTATTCCCGAAAGCGCACTCCATGTGCATTCGCCCGCTGTGGAAGATCCTTCAACGCCTGAAGGCCGGACCCAATGACGGTGATGGAGAGTCCAGATCTTGTTCGAAGAAGATTCGGAACCATCCTGGTAGTGGAAGATGACTCAAGCCTCCGCCGGCTGACTCAGGTGCAACTCGACAAGCTGGGCTATCAGACCAGGATCGCGGCCGACGTTGGGGAAGGACTGGATCTTCTGCGGCGGGAGACGGTGGAGCTTGTGATCTGCGACCTGCACCTTCCCTCAGAATCGGGCATGGACCTGTTGAAGAAGGTCCGCGCCGAGTACCCCGAAACCAAATTCGTCATCGTCACTGCGTACGGCTCGATTAATACGGCCATCGAGGCCATGAAGTCGGGAGCTTACGACTACCTGACCAAGCCTCTGCATCCGGTGGAATTACGAGCCCTGGTTGAGCGCGTATTCGAACAGCAGAGACTGGTTGAAGAAGTCCAGGTACTGCGGGGCGCCGTAGATCAGAAGTACGGCTTCAGGAGTCTAGTCGGCGGGTCCACGAGTTTGAAGAACGTGATCGACCTGGCTTCGCGCGCCGCTCGTACGGACGCCGCAGTGCTGATTACCGGAGAGACCGGAACCGGCAAGGAATTGCTGGCCAAAGCCATTCACTTCAACAGCGCGCGTCGCGACCGTCCCTTCATCATCGTGAATTGCGGCTCGATTCCGCGGGATCTGGTGGAATCCGAGTTGTTCGGCCACGTCAAGGGTGCGTTCACCGGAGCCGTGAACCAGAAGGAAGGGCGAGTGCAAATGGCGGCTGGCGGGACTTTGTTTCTGGATGAGATCGGAGAGATGCCGCTGGAAATGCAGGTTCGCCTGCTTCGTCTGCTTCAGGAGGGCGAGGTACAAAAGGTTGGCGCCTCAGGTGTGATCCGTGTTGACTTGCGAATCATCGCCGCAACCCATCGCAACCTGGAAGACATGATCCAAGCGGGTATGTTCCGTGAGGATCTCTACTATCGTCTGGCTGTTGTTCCCGTGGAAGTTCCCCCGTTGCGTCAGCGCAGAGACGATATTCCGGAACTGGTGCAAAGTTTCTTCAGGGAGAGCATCCAGAAACATCATCGCGAGGAACTCCGGCTTCCCGCGTCTTTGTTGGGCTACTTCTGCCAGTACGAATGGCCTGGTAACGTGCGGCAATTGGCGAACTGTATCATTCGCATCGTAGTTCTCGCTCCTGGACCGGAGATCACGGTGAGAGATCTTCCGGAATTCCTACGGAATTTCGGGCCTCCGAAGTTCGCACCATCCGATCAACCCCACGTTTCAGAATCGGGTGCCGAAGATCAGACACTCGATCAAGTGGACCGTCAAGTAATCTTGCAGGCCATGGAAAGGTTCGACTGGAATCAAACACACGCGGCTCGCCATCTCGGTGTCACACGCAAGATCCTCAGGCGCCGCCTGGAACGGTATGGGATCAGGAAGCCGGCGTTACCTCCAGCGCCGGAATAGAGACAAGTCGGTCGGCTGCTTGATCGCCGTTCTGGCGTTATTCGAGCGGACCGTAGTAGCCGCGCCGCCATGAAACGTGCAAAGGTCGCTCTCCTGCATACTGAAGAACCTCGACCTTCACGCTATGGTACTTCCCGTCCCGCTGCCGCTCAAGAGGAGTAAAACCTAAGACATATTCAGCGTGTGCTTCCGCACTGAGCGCGGCCGCCGCCTCAGGCAGGTGATCGAGGTCATGCACCTGATAGGCGCGTCCGCCGCTCTCATTGGCTAGCTTGTCCAGAGCCGGAGTGTGGCTTTGCATGGAGAGTGAAAAGATCCGCACGTCCGCCTCGCGAACGAGGCTCATGATCTCGCTTTCGGTATAGCGGCTGTTGTTGTCCCCGCCATCCGACAAGACCAGGAGAACACGCCGATTCAGGCTCGCCCGCTTCATGTGGCTGATCCCCAAAAACATCGCGTCGTACAAGGCGGTCCAGCCGCGAGGCTGCGCCGCGGCGAAATCAGCTTCTATCTCATCCGCACTTGTCGTGAAGCCGTGCATGAGTTGCGGTCGATCGTTGAAGGTGACCAGGAAAAACTCGTCAGCCCGCGCGCTCAAGCGTAGAAACTGTCGAACCGCCTGTTTTGCCTGATCCAGCTTATTCTTTACGCTGCCGCTGATATCCAGGACCACTCCGACGGAAATCGGTCCTTCCTCCGTGAAGAACTCCGACAGACCTTGCTCGACCCCGTCTTCCCAAATCCGGAAATCCTGTTTGCGCAATCCCTGAATGGGGCGGCCGTACGAATCGGTCACGGTTGTCGGAATGAAGACCCGATTGACGTCTGTCCGAAGCATGCTAGACGGCGTTACTCTAGCGTCTAAACGGGTTGAAACCCGGGGCGTGATCGAGACTCTGACGTCATTACTCTGTGCGAACGCGGAACCGATAAGGGCGGCGCAAGCTTGAGCGATAAACCCCGTCCTTATCCAGGCGCGGGATCCCCGGAGTCGCCACCAGGGTCCCTGGAACACGAAACGCATTGAATACTTGGCGAACCTTTCCGCCGAGTATCATAACACGCCTTCGGACTCCCCAGGCTGGAGATTCCTGGGGAGTCCCGTCTTTTGCGCAATTGCCGCTAGGACCTCTCGTTCTTTGGGCTTAAGCCCTCCGGCCGATCATTCACCGAACGTGAATACGATTCCTCCCAGGTACCGAAAGCTGTGCTGATTGTTCGTGCTCGTGAGCGGATTGGTATAGCGAGTGGCCAACCAATCCATTTCTCCTAGCCGAAGAGCCACGCCCTTATTCATTCTCCAGTCGAGTCCGCCGCCGAGGGCCCATGTAAAAGGATGTTGGGTTGCGGTCACGTTAATCGTACCCCCGCCGGCGTCGATGGCTTTCTCCAGATTCCCGTAGCCGTTCGTGTTGGACCCCCCCATCAGGAATTCGCCATACACGTAGATGTTTTTGCTGTGAGCTCCGACCACGGGACCAAACAGGTAGGTGAACATATTGAAATTGGACTTGTAGGTCCCGACGGGAATCGCGCCACTAAGAGGATTCACGGCCACGCTTTGCGTAAAGGTCACCTGGGTGCTGCCATAACCCTGGAAGTCGCCCTTGATGCCGAAGTAGTTCCCGAAGTTAACTTGAACGCCCCCGCCCCCGCCGTTCAGCGCCCGGCTCTGTACCCCCGATATGGTTGGATTGAATTGCAAATACGAATAGTCGCCATACAATTCCCACTTTGGCCCGCCCTGGGCGAACGCGGTCGTGGCAAATATCATGGCCGTGGAGATTAGCACCACATTCTTGATTCTCATGATTCTCCTCATTTCCTTGTTCTTTCTTTACTCTCGATACCCGAAGGCCTTAACCGTGACCTCGCGCGATGCGAGGCTCGTGAGGCTCCCCGACTAACCCGAGAATCACTTCCCTCGGATTGCGCACCTTGCGCCCGGCAGGTTGCAAGTTTGTTTTGCCTTCTAACCTGATATCCAGACCCTCTGCTTGCGTGATGAGAATCAATGGAATGCGGCTTTCTTTTTTTAACCAGCGCCCCAAGAGCGACCCATTTGAAGAGGTTCCTGCCTTGTGTGGCTCCTTCTATCCTTAAGTACTAGCAGGAGTTAGGCCTCGCGGTAGTTCAAGAGTAGGGCGCCGATCAAAATAAAACAGACGGGCCACACGTGCCCTAACATTCGCCCGCTATGCGGAGTGAGCCTCAGTTCGAGCCAGCGCGACCACCCGGCTATCACGGCAAGAACGGCGAGCGGCGTGTGACTCAACTCTGCCAGAAATTCCTCTCTTAGGTTGCCCAACGAATGCGAGTGCGTCAGCAGGAGAGCGCCGCCCAGGGCGCACACCAGCGGAAAGACTAAACCGCCGGCTCCCGCGGGGAGGCGTGCGTTTCGTACCGCCCATTCGAAGACTCCAAAGGCGATGATCAACACCACGAACAGACGGTGCTGGGCCACTTCGGCGACTTGAAAGCTTTCCCAGAATCCGCGTGGGCCAAGCGGCCAGTTCTCTGCATCTGCCCGAAGGAACAGAAAAGCAGCAAGGCAGAGAAATACGAGGGGCCAGTGCCGCGCCCACGAAACTCGCTGAGCTAAGTACGATAAGATTCCGGCTGCAAGTACGACCAGCCCAGCCCAGTGGTGGTTGTACTCGGACCATGCGATGTCGGCTGGCGTGGCGGGTGGCGCGAGTTGGCCAGGCACGAACGAGGCGGGCACAGAGGCTATAGAGGACGACCTCAGCGGAGTGGGGGGCGAGAGGTCCGCCAGGGCCGGTGTCCGCAAGCGCGGCCATTTCGGGCTCACACGTGCGGCGATTTCGGAAATCGTTACGCGGCCCACGGTTACATCAACCGCGGGAGGTATGGAGGTTAGCGAAGCAGCCGCCAATATCACGGTGAAGCCGATGCCCACCTCCGCTTCTCCGAACCGCCGCAAGGGAAGAAGACTGGCGGGAGCTCCGGCCCGAACCGCGCGAACGATTCTCAGATTCAACCCCCCGAGCAAGACAACCAGAGCTGTCAGCGTAACTTTCGACGTCAACATGACGCCGTAGGTGGTGCCGGTCAACGCACCCGGACTTCCCACATAGAGCAAAGCCATTAACCCGCCGGCGCCGGCAAGGACTGCGGCAGAAATCATCGCCATCCGTGAGAACCGGCTGGTGATCACCCCGGCAAGCTCCCTGCTGGGTGTTTCTCTCAACGTCCAGAGGAGGTAGGGCATAGCGCCGATCCAACCGGCACTGGCGAGGTGGTGGGCGGCAGTTAAACCTACCAGCACTCCACGATGTTCAAGGCGCGCCGCAGAATGGCTAGTCATCACTGCGCCAGACAGGATCAGAACGCAGCCAACAGGGCACACCATCTTCCCGTAACGAGCTCGTACAAATCCTCCTACCAGCGCTGCTCCTGCGACTATGCATGCGCCGGCTATACAGAAGCCCGCGCCTCTCACTTCGGCCCACGCTAGGCCGGCTGAATTCATCAGAACGGCGGAATTAGCACTTACGAATGCGATCTGAGTAGCAGCCAGCAACATTGAGGAGACAGTCAGAAACTGCGATAGCCTCAGTGCGGTCGCGCCGCTGAGGTCCTTCCTTGCAATCACCCCGAGAAAGATCACGCCGCCGATCGTCATTGCCTCGAAGGCGAGCGTCATTCCACGGAAAAGGACCGAAACAAACGCGAAGATATCAAGCAGTTGCGCCACTGGGAATCACTGCGTGCGGAAGGGCAATTCCCCGCGCGTGATGTGACCGTCTTCGGCCAGCACCTGCCACCGCAGGAGGTAACGGCCCGGGACGAGCTGAGTTACGTCGGACCTGACGGTGTCTGGCGAAGGCTGATCCACTGAGAGCACGCGTTCCCCTCCGTCGGGAAGAAGCAGCATCAGCCGGGAGCGCTTCACGTCAATTCTCGAACTGAACTGAAGCTGTACGTGCACCGTTGCGCCATGCACGATTTCATTCGATGCCGGCACGGCTGAACGCAGAATTGCATGAGCGTCGAGGTGCAGGACAGGGCAAGCGAACGTCAGTGCGGCAAGCGCTATAGCACGGCTGAAAGTATTTTTCATGGTCTCGTTCTATCGATATGCACGATGAACCGCGGAGTGAGGCGGACTCAAAATAACGTGTTGACTATTGCAGGCGCCGATCGAGTGCTTTGAGCCATTTATCCCTGGAAAAGATCGCTGTTCTCCGACTCCAGTTCGCCCGCGGCCACGCTCTCGATGCGATTCCAAGGGAACCTATTGCGGATTCCGTGGGTTCTAAGATCCTCAACAGTGAGGCTCAAGGGATCGATTCTAAAGACGACGCGGTCCCGAGCCGTGAATCGAATGGACGTTCGCGTACCTAGAAGTCTGACGAACAGAATGGTCTTACCGCGTGCGAGACTGTACCGTCCCTGCCCTTCCTCCAGCAATGTCCCGCTCAACCGGCTTATTGCGTCTTGCGCATCCACACGCCCTGCCCGCCATGAAACGATGCCACGACCATTTGAACGCACGGATGAGACTCCCGGCGCAGTCGATTCAATCAAAGCGCGCCAGCGAGTGGGCGCTTGGCACAGCCCATTGGGTCAAGCGGGTCAATACGCTGTGCATTTGAGGGACTTAACTGGCCCTCATGGGACAATGCCGCCGGGCAGGTGTCCCACACGGGACAGTTCACGCTTGGAGCAATCGGATTCGGGTGTAGACCTTACAGAAACAAAGAGGCTTACATTCGCGACTGTGTCGTGGCCAGGTATCTGCTATTCCCGCATGCATGAAAACTCTTTGTGATTCCATTTCTCCGGACCAACAGCTCGTCAATCGGACCAAACAGGGCGACCGAGAAGCGTTTGACGAATTGATGCTACGTCATCGCAGTAGATGTGTGAACCTGGCCGCATCTATCCTCCGAAACCACGGCGAAGGGGAAGAAGAAGCACAGAATGCATGCTGGAAGGCATTCGAGCACATCGATCAATTCCACGGAGAAGCCGAGTTCTGCACATGGCTGCTGCGGATCGTCGAGAACCAGTGTCTAATGCTTATCCGCCAGCGGCGTCGGGCTCAATTCGTCCAATTAGATGACACCAGTCCCGAGGGCGGAAACGGACCCATCCAACTGCCGACACCGGATGCCGATCCCGAAGGCGAACTTGGTAAGCGACAAGTGCTCCAGGCCTTGAATACTGAGATCCGGCGAATTCCGCCACTCTTGCGAGAAGTCATAGTGATGCGCGATGTGGAAGAGTTGCCGATGCATGATCTCGCCGCGCGCTTGGGCATCACGGTGCCTGCTGCCAAGTCCAGGCTCCTACGAGCGCGAGCAGAACTGCGCCAACGAATGCTGAGACACTGCACGCGGACGGGTCCTTGGACCCTAATGGCGCGCGTCGCCGCCCCCCCCGAAAGAGTCTTTCATCAGCAGGCGCACAGGCATCCTTCGGTTTAATGCGTATTCTCTTTCTGCTAGTTCCCGCGCTCGCATGCTTCTGCCAGCCGCAGACACCCGGCATCGACCGCCCGAAGATCGGAGTCGTTCTTGAAGGCGGCGGGGCCCTCGGCTTAGCCCACATCGGGGTCCTGCAATGGTTCGAAGAGCACCGAATTCCGATCGACTACCTGGCCGGTACGAGCATGGGCGGCCTTGTGGGGGGGATGTACGCCACGGGAATGCCTGCAGCCGAGCTCCAGGATCTTGTTTCGACCATCGATTGGAGCGAAGCACTGGATGGGAAGACACCGTATCCAGCCCTCTCCTTTCGCCGCAAAGAAGACAAACGCGCCTTCCAGAACAGCCTCGAATTCGGCCTTCGCCACGGGTTCACCGGGCCGGGAGGATTAAGCTCGGGCCAGAGAATCACCTACCTTTTTGACCGAGTTGCGCTCCCGTACTCCGGTCTGAAGAGCTTCGACGACTTGCCCATACCCTTCCGCTGCGTCGCGACGGACCTGAACTCGGGGAGAGAACACATCTTCGAGAACGGGCCCCTTGGCGAGGCTCTGCGGGCGACCATGTCTTTGCCTGCCATCTTCACCCCCGTAACGAACGAAAAGAGTACCTGGGTGGACGGCGGACTCTTGAACAATTTACCCGTGGACGTGGTGAAGAAGATGGGGGCGGACATCGTCATCGTGGTTCACTTGGTCCCTTCCCCCTTTCTCCCAGAGAGCAGCCGTTCGCTCCTATCAGTCACGCAGCGATCCATTAGCGTGACCATCGAGGCTAACCAATTGCACAGTCTCGAAATTGCGGATCTTGTGGTCTCCGTGGATCTCGCCGGCTATACCGGTGCCGATTACGCTGCCAGCGCCCAGATCATCGCCAGGGGATTGGAAGGAGCGGCGAAAAAATCGCAGATGCTCTCTAAGTTGGCCCTCGACGAGGCGGCCTGGCAACAACTTCTGCAGTTCCGTGAATCCCGCCGCATATTTTCTTCACCCACGCCGACTTTCGTCCAAGTAAGCGGCGCTGAGCCGCGCTTGTCCCGCGGGATTGAAAAGGAACTCGCGAACCACGCCGGAAAACCACTGGATCTTGACCAACTTGAAAAGGACATCGATGTCATCTCGGGAATTGGACGCTTTACGCGCTTTTCATACGGGATGACTGAGCTCCAAGGGCGCTCGGGACTTGAGATTCGAGCCGAGGAGAAGGATTATGCCCCGCCCCTCGTCAACCTTGGTTTCCTGATCGATGGATCAGACCTCGCCAATGTCCGATGGACAACGAATGCCCGCATTACTGCGCTGGACGTAGGCGGATTTCGATCTGAATGGCGTACGGATCTTTCGGTCGGCTCCACGTGGGGACTCGCTACCGAATACTACCGGCCTGTCTCCGCGACGAGTAAGTGGTTCGTGGCTCCGCGACTTTTTGCCACTAATATTCCCTTCGACCTGTACGATCATTCGGCGCAGATTGCGCAGTATAGGCTGGGCCGATACGGCGGTGGGGCCGATCTGGGGTTTGCGATTGATCGATTCAGCGAGATCCGCCTTGGATACGAAGCGGGGTATTTTAGCTCCTCACTGAGCATCGGTTCGCCTGTCCTTCCGGCCCCCAGTGGCCGGACCGGTGTTTCTTCGATTAACTACAGACTCGACAAGCTCGACAGCCCTTTGGTGCCTCGCACCGGGCAGACTGCCTGGTTTCGCGCTGCCTGGATCGACGCCGCTCCTGGCGCCGGCAAGGGGTTTCCTTTGTCCGAAGCGTATTTCGGAGTGATTCGCCCTGTGAGCAAGCGTAGCTCCGTTTATTTACAAACATTTGGCGGCACTACTTTCGGTCACAACGATACGGGCTTGCCACAATTCTTCTTGGGTGGACCGAGCCAGTTGAGTGCCTATGGAACAAACGAACTTCGAACGGACCAGTATTGGCTCGCCCGTGTCGGTTATGTTTACGAGCTGTTCAGCCTGCCTCCGATCGTAGGACATAAGACGTACTTCACCTCCGCTTACGAGTTCGGGAAGGCATACGGGGCGCCCGGTGCGTCCCAGCTTCCGAATGACGGCAGCCTGGGCTTGGTAATGGAGACTCTGGCCGGTCCGTTATTCGTCGGGGGAAGCGTTGGGGATAGTGGGCATCGCCGTGTGTATTTCAGCTTGGGCAGGTTCTTCTAAGATTCGAGGCTCGCGTACCCGCAGGTCCTGGTTTAAACACTTCGTGAATCCGCGCATGACGGTTCGCATCTCGAATTCGAGAACCTATGAATACAGCACGACTGACCATCCTGTGTACCCTTACCTTGATTCTGTTGGCAGCCACCGATCCTTTCGTCGGCACCTGGAAGCTGAACAAAAACAAGTCTAAGTTTGCACCGGGTGCGCCTAGCTTTCTTCTCGCCGCGATCCAGATCGAATCGGCTGGCGCAGGCCTCAAGTCAACTGCCTCGGGTGCGGATGGCAAGGGAATTTCCAGCGATTTTACTTTTAGTTGCCAGCTCGACGGGACTCCGTGCAAAGTTACGCCATCCACCTCCCCCATGAGAACTGCTTCGGCCGTGGATACGATCGCCCTGAAGCGGGTCGATCTGAACATCATGATGGCTACGGGCACAAGGAATGGCAAACCAGTCTATTCCGACCGGCGCATCGTATCGGCTGACGGCAAGACGATGACAGTCGTTCGAGACGGGACGACGCCGGAGGGCAAGAAATATGAGAGCACAATTGTCTTGGAACGGCTCCCTTAGAAACCCCCGCGCCAGCGAGTCCTAATGCTGAGCTCCGGGATTCACACATCTCTTGCGCCGGTGATATTTGTAATGCATCTGTCTAGTCAGGCGAAGATGACACGAAGCAGTTCGTTAAGAAAAAGGAGCCATTCAAATGTATCAGGCGCTTTCGTACGCGCGACAAGGGTGGCGTCTGTTAATCGCCTTGGTCGTGAGTCTCTCCGCAGCATACGGCCAGCGTTTCGATATAACGCCCCTGGTTGGCGCCCGGTACGGCGGGACCTTGAAGCTGGAGCAACAAGGAACACCTAACTTCGAGGCGCATTTGGCGGATGGTATTAGTTACGGTCTGGCTGGCGGATTCCGATTCGGCGACGAGGGCTGTGAAGGTTGTAACCTGTTCGAGTTCCGATGGATGAGGCAGGGCACACACCTTGGGCTCAAGCAAGATCCCCTCGTTCCAACTCCTCTGACGGTCGCCGCGTTTCGACCGGCCCTGACTCTAAACCACTTTCTCGGAGACTTAACGCACGAATGGGATATACAGGGAGCGCCGGCCTTTAAGCCCTTTGCGCTTTTAAGCCTGGGGGCGGCTCGCATGTCGACTCCCGCGGCCAGCACCACCAGGTTCGCTTTTGGCATCGGAACGGGACTCAAAGTTTTTCCTAAACGAAATTGGGGCTTCCGGTTCCAGGTGGAGTACTTGCCCATAGTGATGCACGCCGAGGTTCAGCAGGTAATCTGCACAGCGGGCTGCATCGTCTCGATCGGAGGCGGCGTCATGAATCAGTTTGAAGTGACCATAGGACCAACTTTCCGGTTCTAACCGCATTGCTCGCTGTTGCTCCTTACAACAGAAGCCGCTCCGGCGGAAAAACAAAAAGAGTCTTGCAACTGAAGCTACGAATCGTGATATGCGAGGGGGCGGCTGCAGATTCGTTTAGCAGTGAGCCGCAAATGCTATCTGCCCTGAATCGTTCATTCGACCTGGGGAGGTAGCCAGTAGGAGAGAACGATGCTTTTAGCAACCCACCGTAACTGGCTCCGCGCAGTATCGCTGTTGTGTGCGGCATTGTTAGCGCCCGGAGACGTACTATTGATGGCTCAGCAAGGAGTTGCAGGTTCGCCAACGGCGGGGGCTTCTAAGCCAATACCTGGCGACCAACTGGAGAGCCTGGTAGCCCCCATCGCGCTTTACCCCGACCCGCTCTTAGCTCAGGTCCTCGTAGCATCTACCTACCCGTTGGAAATCGTCCAGCTTCAGCAGTGGCTGATGAAACACAAGGACCTGAAAGACAAGGCGTTGGCCGAAGCTGTTCAAAAAGAGAAATGGGATCCCAGCATTCAGGGCCTGGCGGCCCTGCCAGATCTGGTCAAACAGTTGGCGGACAACATTAAGTGGACCGATGAGTTGGGAAACGCCTTCCTGGCCCAACAGTCCGACGTGATGGAAGCCGTGCAGCGGATGCGCGCGAAAGCCAAGGATGGTGGAAAGCTGCAATCCAACGAGCAGATGAAGGTCGAAACGAAAGTAGTGGAGTCCAAGAACGTAATCGTAATTGAGCAGGCCAGGCCAGAGGTCGTTTACGTGCCCAGCTATGACCCAGTGGTTGTCTGGGGCGCGGCGCCTGTCTACGCTTATCCGCCGGTCGTCTATCCGGCGGGTTATTACGCGGCAGGAGTGGCGATCTCGTTTGGAGTCGGAATGGCCATGGGAGCCATGTTCAGCGGAGGATGGGGTTACGGTGCCGGATGGGGAGGCAACAACAACATCAACATCAACAACAACAATAACTTCAACCGCAATAACATTGGAAACGGAAACCGGGGCGGAGCCGGCAACGGTAACTGGCAGCACAATCCGCAGCACCGCGGGGGAGCCCCCTACGGAGATCGAAGCACAGCGAATAAGTTTGGCGGTAGCGCGCGTGGGGATTCGGCTGCTACGCGGCAGGCGAGCGCGCGGCAGAACCAGGGCCAGCGGGCCGGAGGGCAGCAGCCCGGGGGCGGCAACCGGGCCGGTGGTGCTGGCAATGTGGCAGCGAATCGCGATAGTGGGCGCGCCACGAGCGGCAATCGAGGTGATGCGGGCGGTAATAGTATCGGAAATCGGCAAGTCTCAGGCGGTAGTTCGGGGAATCGCGGCGCTTTCGGTGGCGCCGGCGGTGGTGGAAGCGCAGCGCGATCTAGCGGTTCTAGAGGTGCTTCCAGCTTCGGAGGGTCCCGCGGCGGCGGTCGCCGGCGGTAACGCGGAGCTCAGCGATGTATGAATCACGAGGAAAAATAACATGAGACCACAAACCCTTAATGCAGGCGGTTGGACCACCCGTTGGTCATTCCTATTGACCGCCGTGTGTTTCGCTGGCATCCTGCATTCCGCACCACAACCGAAGCAACCGTCGGTTCCGGTGACACAGAAGGGCTTCGCCAGTCCAGAACGGGCGGCCGAGGCACTGATTCAAGCCGCCGCAAGCTATGACGTGCCCGCTCTGCTCGAGATCTTAGGCCCGGATGCCGGGGATCTTGTAGCCTCCCAGGATCCAGTCGAGGACAAGAACCGTGGCATTGCGTTCGCGGCATTGGCTCGCGAAAAACAATCCGTGGCTCTAGATCCGAAGAATCCGGGCCGTGCGACTCTTCTGGCCGGGAAGGACGACTGGCCGTTGCCGATCCCGATGGTAAAGCGTGGCAGCAAGTGGTATTTCGACTCCACGGCCGGGCGACAGGAGATACTGTTCCGGCGCATCGGGGAGAACGAACTGGACGCCATCCGGATCTGCCGTGGTTTCGTGGAGGCTCAGCGCGACTACGCCGCGGAACAAAAAGATGGCTCCGGCCTGAACCAATACGCACAACGGATTATCAGCACGCCCGGCAAACGCGACGGCCTTGCGTGGCAGAACGCGGACGGAAGCTGGGGCGGTCCCGTGGGCGAAGTAGTCGCCAAGGCATTGCAACAGGGCTACGCGGTGAACAGTCCTCCGTTTCACGGCTATTACTTCAAGGTTTTGAAAGGACAGGGTCCGGCCGCGCCTCTGGGTGAGTTGGACTTCATGGTCAAAGATATGATGATCGGAGGATTTGCGCTCGCCGCTGCTCCGGCGCAATATCGAGTCACAGGCGTGGAAACGTTCATCGTAAGCCACGACGGGATCGTTTACCAGAAGGACTTAGGGCCCGGCACACTTAACATCTTCAAAACCATGGAACGGTATAACCCTGATAAGACATGGGAACCCACCGACGACGAACAGGAATAAAAGCCCGTAGACTACTCTCGCATCGATTTGCAACACACCGGACCTATCGTGCGAGCCCATAGGTAGTCACGGGAGGCATCGGAGTTCGTATGAAAATCCGGAATATGATGGCCGGCTTGCTGGTTGCGGGGTGGCTGCTAGCGCAGGATCCCGCCCGATTGCAAGAACCGACTCACCAGGATCAGAGCGATGTCATTTTCCGGCAGGAAAACCTCTTCGTCGCGGCTCCGGTAACGGTTCGCGATATCAACGGGAACATCGTCAATGGGTTGACTCCCTTTGACTTCGAACTCTACGACAATGGTAAACCACAGAAGATCGCGGAGGACGTGGCTTCCCATCCTATGTCCATGGTCGTGGCTGTCCAATCCAGCGCGAACATGGATAAATTGCTGCCCGGCATCCGCAAACTCGGAAGCCTGTTCAGCGGGTTAGTACTGGGCGAAAACGGACAGATCGCGGTTCTGTCCTTCGATCACCGGGTGCAGACCATGACGGAGTTCACCTCAGATTCCGATAAGATTTCCGCGGCCTTCAAGAAGATCAAGGCCGGCAGTAGCCCCAACCACCTGAATGACGCCGCTATGCAAGGCGTCAACATGTTGAGAAGGCGCGATACGGCCAGGCGACGGGTTCTCCTGCTGATCGGCGAGACCCGCGACAACGGGAGCACGATGCGTGTCCGAGACGTGTTGACGGAGGCTGAGTTCAGAGATATCGCGGTCTACGCTGTCGAGGTTTCGCACTTTCTCGCGTCACTGAACTATCATCCCGACCCGCCGCGGCCGAGCCCGATTCCTCCAGAGGCACGACACCTTCCGGCAGGTGTGATCGCCACGCCGACTACGGACACGCAGGGAGCGGTCTGTTGTTCTCCTTCCATGGGAGATTGGTCGCCAATCTTTCGGGAACTCTTCACCGCCGTCAAGGCGGTCTTCGTCTCGAATCCTCAAGAGATATATACGAAGTTCACGGGCGGGCGCGAGTACTCCTACAAGACGCAAAAAGGGCTGGAGGAGGCTATCACTAATATTGGCGAAGAGATTCACAGCCAGTATTTGTTGACCTATCTACCGAACAATCCGGAGGACTCGGGATATCACGAGATCGAGGTGCGGATCCTGAAGCCGGGATTGAAGGTGACCACACGGCCCGGATATTGGTCGGCGGCGCGGCCTCAATAGATCGCACTGCAAACAGGCTCGGCGGTCTGCTCGGTTCCGGCACGGCAAAAATGGATCACCTGACGGCAAGAATGCATCACTTCGCCAGAGAAGAAGCAGATTCGGCCTGCTGAATCCTTCTGCCCTGGAAAGGAAGAGCGGACTTGAAAGCACTGCTGGTCACGCCAGTAGTTGCGCCTAGATGTTCGGTTATCGTCCCGTGGCTGCTTGTGCTTGCCAGGATCAATTTCGCGTTCTGCCAGGATTTACCAGCTCCTGCTTCGCAAGACCTTCTAGCCCCAGCGCCGCCCCGGGAGCAAGCCGTAAAGAATGCTTCCGTACCGTGTCTCAAGGCGGCGCGGCTGCCTACCATCAACGACTATGATGGTCCGCTTAAAAAGACTGTAGGGCTATTTGCGCCCGCGCTGGAACGAAAGTCGGTGCACCCACCGCGCTACAAGCCAGGCGCGAAGCTTTGCTCCCTCGACTTCCACGATAAGTTTCTTTTGTTCGCTAAGGATTCCACGGACCCGATAAACTTCATCGGCACGGGAATCAACGCTGGATTCGATCAGGCGTCGAACCGGGATCCCACCTTCGGGCAAGGCGCTGAGGGATACGGAAGGCGTTACGGAGCGGATCTCGCCGATTCCGTATCTGGCAAGTTTTTTAAGGACTTCGCGTATCCAGTGATTTTCTTCGAAGACCCGAGATATTACCGCCTGGGCCACGGCAGCGCCGGAAGACGTATTCTCAATGCGGCCGAGCACTTGTTCGTGGCCCACCACGAAGACGGAACGCGCATGTTCAACTATTCCGAGTGGCTGGGGAGCGCAAGCTCCGCCGCCTTGGGCAACCTCTATCACCCCGGCAACGAGCACGGCACCGGGGACACCGCACGGCGCATCGCGTATGGCTTCGCATTCGATATCGGGTTCGATGTGCTGCGTGAATTCTGGCCGGAGATCACCCGTAAACTCCGGCTGCCGTTCCGAGGCGAACCCGTGCCAGCCGATCCGGACGTCATACCAAACGACCGCTGATCCAAGTCTAGATACGTGTCGCGGTGGTTCGGCCTGCTATCACTATGCTCTCTTAAGAGACTCCGGCTCCAAACGTACGGCTCCGGGCGCCATTGCCGGTTTCGGATCGAAATCTGTAGCGCTTCGAATTCCCTCATATCCGGAAGCCACGTAGGTCGTCTGGGACGGAAGAGCCATACGGGTTCCGGCAGCCTGGATGGCGTCCATAAATCGAAGGAGCAATTCTTCTTGGACCGCAAGAAAGTCGGGGAAATCGACTGCCAAAATGTAGGCGAAGACTTCCACATCCAGGGATGAGCTGCCAAAATTCAAGAATCGTACGCGAATCGAGTCCTTCTCTACGCGGGCATGGTCAAAGAGCAGGCGACGGATGGACTCTAAGGCGGAACGCATCTGGGCCGCAGTCGTTTCGTATTGAAGGCTCAGGATCGGGTGAAGCCAAAACTTGTCCCGACAAGACAAGTCTTCGAGACGGTCATTAGAAATCTGTCCGTTCGGTATGCTGATCACACTACGGTCCAGGGTCCGGATACGAGTGGAGCGTAAGCCAATATCCTCGATAGTGCCCATTGTGGCCCCGATCTTCAAAAAGTCTCCGACGCGCACAACCCGGTCGGCAATGATGGATATGCCTCCAATAACGTTTTCCAAGGTCTTCTGTGCCGCCAGGGCGATGGCAATACCCCCTACCCCGAGCCCGGCCAGAGCTGCGGTCACATTGAGATTGAAGTAGGAAAGCAGGATCAGTGCGCCGCAAAACACTACAGCCAGATCAAGCGTTCGACGAACCACACGCAAGATGGAAACCAATCCTTGTACGCCGCGTTGTTCAAGACGCCGGCGGCTCAGATTCTCACCCCAGCCGTTCAGCATGAGGCCCAGCCAGACACACGCGACAATCGTGATGACGTTTGCAACGCTGGACCAGAACTCGCGCGTCAAGAGAGACAGGTTAAGATTTGCAATCATCCATCGGATGACTACAGTGAGCAGCAATAGACGAACTGGTATAGGCGCCACATGAACGTGCTTCACGGCCGCCTGACCGCGAAGCCGGCGCCACATACGATTGGCCAAGGGGCTGATCAGGCGGTCCAACAAACCTGTCAGCACGTAAATGACGGGCATCCCGACTAGAACAAAGAGCCACTGGAACAAAGGAATCTGCGCGATTTTACGTTCGGCGAGGAATTCCGGAAGGACATTGTCAACAGAAACAAGACTTACTTCTTGATAGAGTCTAGGAATGGCATCCAGGGTTTCTTTGGAGAACAGCCACAGGGCGCCATTTTCACCTCGATCTACCCGTTGAACGATTATGTCTACGGCGCCATCGACGCTATCGATCGTTCCCACAAGGTCGGTATCAAGCCTGTCGGGGAAGTACTGAGACCCTTCAGGACGGCCGCTCAAGTCGCGGAGGCGCGCCGGAAGGCGACGGTCAAGGACTGACGAAAGTTGTTTTGCCAGGGAATCGGCACGGGCGCCGCGCAAGGGCGTGTCCAGGTACTGTCTAGCAGCCGTGTAGTCCCCTTTGCGCGAAGCAGTCAAAAATCCTATGACCGTACCTCGGGGCGTGCCACGCCCCAGAGGATCTTCGACCGGTTTGGATTGAGACGAAGCCGCAGCTGGACCAAGATCAGGAACCTGGGCCCAAGAGATTGCGCAAAGAATCGCGCAGGCTAAGAAACGAAGGTGCACAAAACGTCCAATTCATCATTGGCGGCCTCGATGGTTAACAAGAAGTGTCCGATTTGGGTTACTTCACCAGATCGAGATCGAGATCGTGATCGTGATCTCTTGAGTGCCAACTTTGTAAAGTCCTTCGCCCAAATGTCGCCACTGGTTGTAACGGCAAACATCTGGATCAGTCGGGCAACAATCCCGCCTGAAGCGGGCCGCCCCTCAAGCAACGGTTTTGCGGAGCCTCCTTGCCACGACCACGTGTTGCGAAACCACAAGGTTGGCAGTACGTGTAGCGATGCCGGTTTGCGTCTTGCAACCGCGCGGTCTCCGGGTTCATCGACATCTCCTTTCGACCATGAGCCCGGTAGGATGGATGCCGGTTCCCGGAACTTGATGCAGGACTTGTGCGAGACTGCGATCCACGCAAAGGAGGCGCTACAATCGCCCCCCCCAGAGATACTGGTAGGCGACGCCGATCGATTTGAAATCCGCGCCAATGTTAGTGAACGCACCGCTCGATCCGCTGAACTTTAGAGATTGCCGTTTCGTAACCGGTATCGAGATCGTGGCTCCCAGGCGCGAATTGCGCTGGAGGTCGGCGCCGGCAACACCATCAATGGACGTCGTCCCGCCGGTATAGTAGTTGGCATCGAAGGCGGCCCACAGATGCGGTTTGATGTTGTAACTTACATGAACTTGAGCGATTCCGATGGGATCCTGCGTCCTCACCCGGCCCTGGTAGTTGTCGTTTGGGGAAAAGATCCAAGCTCCCAGGTACAGGTCAACGTACCATCGTCCGAACCGCTGCGAGAATCCGATTTCCGGTTTGGCAGCCCATCGGTTGGTGCCGATGTTCACGAACCGCGCCGGGTCGTACTGGCCAAGAGGAGCGACCACGACAACGCTTGCCCCAATATTGGTTTTCCGGCGGTACTGGGCGAACTGTTCGAAATCCATAGCCGGTGCTCCGTAGAGATTGACCGAGAGCCGCGCGGCTGGATTCGCGAATCCTGACCGATAGGCCTGTTCAGGATTGCCGTTGATCTCGCCCTCGAGGTCTCCCAAGAGATACGGGAGAGTGACGGCGACATTAGCAGAACGTCCAAAGAAGTCCAGGGCGCGCCCGAGAGTTACAAAGGTGCCGTATATGACCGCATGGGCGTCCTCGATGGGAAGGGAGGGATCGAAGTCGATGTCACCCGCGGAGCGTGCTAATCCGACGACCGCAAACTTTGCTCCTGTGGGCGAAACTGAGTAGGCTCGAGGTTCAAGCTCCTGTGCCGCGCATCCCACCACACAGGCCAGGATCGCAGCGGCAACGAAGTCGATTCGCGGATTCATCCTCCCCCCGTGCGACCGTGGCACCCCTCTTATGTGAGGTTCCGGAAGCAGCCGCGATGGCCGCTCGGTCAGCTTTTCTTCGGAGGGGGGTAGTTCTTCAACAACTTTTCGACGCCCTTCCGCAAGTTCTTCTCGCGTTTCTCGGGCTTGGCCTTCATGTCGAGCGTTTTGCTGGCCGTACCGCGCCACACCAACTTCTTAGCCGGCGCATCGTAAATGTCCAAGTCTACTTGGCCGATTGTAATCGTCGAAGTTGTGGTCGTGCTGAATCCTCCGCCTCCGTATCCGTACCCGCGGCCCCATCCGGGGCCATAACCCCAACCGTTATCGAATGTGGTGATCTCCTTTTCCTGGCCGAGCGATACCTGGTAGCCCACAAACAAATCCGCAGTCTCAGCTTCGGTCCTGCTCAAACCTTTTTTCGCTAACTCTGCATTTACGGCGCTCTTTATCTGTCCGTCCGTTATCTGGTCGATCTGGTCGGCCCCTTTGATCTGGACCCACTTGAAGGTCTTGTACTTCGAAAAGTCTGCGTCCCCGGCAAAGTTGTACCGGACGTCCTGCGCGAACGCACTGATCGCCAGCAGGGGGATGAACAATGCCATTCTGATTGAATTCATAGGGAACTCCCTCGCTTCTCCTAGTCGGCTTACCAGAATTGCGCCACAGTTCGGATAGCCACCCTCCTGATGACCAGAATCGTCACGGGGATGCAAGACTTGTCAACGTACCGGCTCCACTTACTTGCGCTGGCGGCGTTTGACATGCAATTGGGCCAGGGAGCGGGCTAGCGAGGCATTGACGGATGCGACTTCCTCGTCTGAAAGCTTCTCGCGGAGGCGGGCCTCGGCGCGCCGCCGGGCCTCTTCGGCTTTCGCTTCGTCAATGCGGTCAGCGGCAACGGCCAAGTCTGTCAGTATGGCGACACTATCGGCGGTGACTTCGATGAGTCCTTCGCCGCTCGCGATGAACACATCGTGACCGTTCTTGCGGACAATGATTTCCCCTGGCACCATTTGCGTCATTAGCGGGGTGTGCAGGGGGTAAATACCAATTTGACCCCCAACGGCAGGCAGAGTGACCATCTCTACATCTTCCGAGTACACGGTCTCTTCCGGAGTGACGATTTCCAGTTTCAGAGTAGTGGCCATCTTTGCGTTCGGTTCTTCAACTCTGCTTTACTTCTTCGATCCCGCCCTTCATATAGAAATCGCCCTCAGCCACGGAATCGTGCTTGCCGTCGAGGATTTCCTTGAAACCGCGGACCGTTTCGGCCACGGGAACCTGTTTGCCTTCGCGTCCGGTAAACACTTGCGCCACACTGAACGGCTGGCTCAAGAAGCGCTGTATCTTGCGCGCGCGGAGTACCGTGAGCTTGTCCTCAGGTGAAAGCTCGTCCATCCCCAGGATTGAAATGATGTCCTGTAAATCTCTGAACCGCTGTAATACCTGCTGGACTCCCCGAGCAACGTCGTAATGCTCCTGGCCGACGATTTCCGGCGCGAGAGCACGGGAGGTCGAGGCCAGCGGATCAACCGCGGGGTAGATTCCCAACTCCGCGATGGCCCGGTCCAAAACAATCGTCGCGTCCAGGTGGGCGAAGGTCGTAGCGGGCGCCGGGTCTGTAAGGTCGTCGGCCGGCACGTATACCGCTTGGAAGGACGTAATCGAGCCTTTCTTTGTCGAAGTGATGCGTTCCTGGAGCATGCCCATTTCGGCGGCGAGCGTCGGCTGGTAGCCAACGGCGCTCGCGGTTCGGCCAAGCAGAGCCGATACTTCAGAGCCGGCTTGCGAAAATCGGAAGATGTTATCGATGAACAAAAGCACGTCCTGATTCTTCTCATCGCGGAAGTACTCGGTGATCGCAAGGCCGGATAGAGCAACACGCAGGCGGGCGCCGGGAGGCTCGTTCATCTGTCCGTACACGAGGGCGATTTTGGACGCGCCGAGGTTGTCCTGCTTGATCACGCCGGCCTCGGACATTTCCTTGTAAAGGTCGAAGCCTTCCCTGGTGCGCTCGCCAACGCCGGCGAATACCGAGACGCCGCCATGGAGCTTCGCGATGTTGTTGATGAGTTCCATGATGACAACTGTTTTGCCGACACCAGCGCCGCCAAACGCGCCGATCTTTCCGCCCTTGAGAAAAGGACAGATCAAGTCAATAACCTTGATGCCGGTGACGAGCACCTGGGGAGAAGTGGATTGATCTACGAGTTTCGGCGCAGGCCTATGGATAGGATAGTATTTCTCCGCCTGAACCGGTCCGCGATCGTCGACGGCGTTGCCGCATACGTCGAAGACCCGACCCATCACTCCTTCGCCGACGGGCATGCTGATGGGCGCGCCCGTGTCGATGACCTCGTAGCCTCTCTTGAGACCTTCAGTGCCGGACATGGAGACGGCCCGGACCCAATTGTCGCCGAGATGTTGCTGTACCTCGAGCGTCAGCTTGTTGCGCTGGTCCTGAGCCTGATATTCCACTGTCAGTGCGTTGTAAATGCCGGGCAGCGCGTTCTCAAATGCGACGTCTACGACGGGGCCGACGATCTGGACAATGGTGCCTCTATTCATATTGCTCAGGTTGCTTTTTGCCTTGTCAATTGTTGCCAAGTTGGCCTCCAGCGATTTCCAAGAGTTCCTTGGTTATATTGCCCTGTCGCAGCTTGTTGTATTCGAGCGTCAGGTCGTGGATCAGGTCCGTCGCGTTGTCCGTCGCGCTGGTCATGGCCACCATCCTGGCGCTCTGCTCGCTGGCCTTAGCTTCCAGCAAAACCCTGTAAACCAGAATGTTGAGGTAATGTCCAAAGAGGTACGTGAGGACTGCTCCCGGACTGGGCTCAAAAAGGACGTCGCTCGTGTCAGCGGCCAAGTCCGCTTCCGATTGCGCTCCCGGAATGATCAGGCTTTTGATCTCTCCGATCGGCAGAAACTCTACGATAGTGGGCCGCTGGGTCAGCGTGTTGATGAAGTGCGTCACGGCAATCTGCACTTGGTCCACTTCGCCTTTGAGGAAGAGATCTCGGGCCAGGGCGGCTATCGGCCGGGCTTCTGCGAAACGCGTAGAATCCGGGAATGGAAACTCGGCGGCTAACCGCCGGCGGGTACGCGCAATGAACTGCGCCGCGCGCTTCCCAACGGTGATGTACTGAGTAGTCGCGGGGTCGAACTGCGCTGCCAGTCGAAATAGGTTGCTATTTAGCGACCCGCACAAACCTTTGTCGGTTGAGACTAGAATCACGGCGCGTTGACGGACTTCCCGGACCTCCAGCAGCGGATCGGTGAACTCGCGGGCGTGGGTTGTCGCGTAACGCTGGAAGCGATAGAGCAGCTGGCCGAATGGCCGCGTCGCCAGAGTAGCCTGCTGCGCCTTGCGCATCTTGGATGCCGCCACCATCTGCATCGCACGGGTGATCTGCGCGGTGCTGCGGATGGACTTGATGCGCCGGCGGATATCACGAGGGCTGGGCATGGTTCATCGTGCAGGTTTTCCGCTGTAACTTTGCCAGGTCTGGCCGAATTCGTCCGCGGCTGTCTTCAAATCGGCTTGCAGAACATCGCTTAGGGTCTTTTCTTTGTCAATCCGAGCGAGCAGGTCGGTTTTCCTCGTGGTCAGGAAGTCGGTCAGCTTGGCTTGAAACTCCTTGACACGCTCCACAGGCACCTGATCTGCATATCCGTGTTGCACCGACCAGATCACGGCCACCTGGACCCCGACAGAAATGGGGTTGTACTGGGGCTGCTTGAAAATCTCCATGATGCGCTTGCCGCGGTCAATCTGTGCCTGCGTCTTCTCGTCGAGGTCCGACCCGAATTGCGCGAACGCCGCCAGCTCCCGAAACTGCGCGAGCTCTCCCTTGAGTTGTCCGGCGACCTGCTTCATTGCCTTGAGCTGCGCCGCCGAACCCACGCGTGAAACGGACAGGCCGACGGAGATCGCCGGGCGGACACCTTGATAGAACAAATCGGATTCGAGATAGATCTGTCCGTCGGTGATCGATATTACGTTCGTGGGTATGTATGCCGAAACGTCGCCGGCTTGGGTTTCGATGATGGGCAGCGCTGTCAGCGAACCGTTGCCGTACTTCTCGCTGACTCGGGCTGCTCTTTCGAGCAGCCGGCTATGAAGGTAAAACACGTCACCGGGAAAGGCTTCACGGCCGGATGGCCGCTTCAATACCAACGATACCTGCCGATAGGCAACCGCGTGCTTGGACAGGTCGTCATAAACAATCAATGCGTCCATGCCGTTGTCCATGAACCACTCGCCCATGGCAGCGCCTGCAAACGGAGCCAGATACTGGTCGGTGGCCGAGTCGGAGGCAGTGGAGGCCAGAATAATCGTGTAGGGCATCGCACCAGCGTCTTCGAGAATCGAAATGACGCGGGCCACGTTAGATTGTTTCTGGCCGATAGCGACGTATATGCAATACAAGGGACGATAGCTTTTGTCGCCCGCCGCTTCGGCCGCGCTATTTAAGTGGGCCTGGTTGATGATGGTGTCAATACAAATGGTTGTTTTGCCGGTCGACCGATCCCCGATGATCAACTCACGCTGGCCACGGCCAATCGGAATCATCGCGTCAATTGCCATGATCCCGGTTTGCACCGGCTGGTTGACGGACTGGCGGTGAAGGATGCCCGGTGCGACCTTCTCAACGGGATAGGCGACCGAACTCTTGATCGGCCCTTTGCCGTCGACAGGCTCGCCAAGCGTATTCACGACGCGCCCCAGCAGACCTTTGCCGACCGGTACTTGCAGAAGCTTGCCGGTGGTCCGAACTTCCCCGCCCTCTTCGAGTTTCGTGTAGTCGCCCAGGACGATTACACCGACCTCAGTCTCTTCCAGATTTAACGCGAGACCGGTGATGCCCTGGCCCAGATCGAGCATCTCGTTGAGCATCGCATCGCTCAGTCCTTCAACCTTGGCCACCCCATCGCCAATCTCGCGGATGATGCCCACGTTCTGCCGGGAGGGGGCGACTTTTAATCCCTCGATTTGCGCCTCAATCTCCTGGAGTAGGTTTGCCACACATGCCTCATTTCACAATCTTGACTGTAAGGCAGCCAGTCCGCCCAACACACTTCCGTCATAAACATCGCTGCCCACCTGAATCCGCATCCCTCCGATCAACGACGGCTGATCAGAAAAGATAGTGGTCAATCCAGGACCATACAGGCGAGTCAGACTTGCATTCGTAGTGGCCTGCAACTCGGGCGACAGAGGAGCTGCGCTCTCGACCTTGGCGGTGTGCTGAGCGCGATCGAGCCTCAGCAAATGAAGGAAGTGGGCGAGGATGGGCCGCGAGCCGCGATGCTTGGATGCGATAACCTGCCGCACGACGTCCCGCACACGGTTCTCGTCAAGCAAGGAATTCACCAGGCACAAGCGGAACAGCTGCTTGGCTTGGCGTTTAGCCTGACGGATACTTATCATTGCCTATGCCGCGAGTTGCTTCGCGGTCTCCTCCGCCAGACGCCGATGATCGTCCGGCGATAGGATTTTGCCCGTCACGTTTGCGGTCGCCTGCACCACCAGCCGGCCGACGTCGCGCTTGAGTTCGGCCAGCATGCGATCGCGATCCAGTCTGGAGGCTTCGTGCGCCTTGATCATAATCTGTTCGGCGGTGGTGATAGCCTTCTGGGTTTCTTGTTCCAGCACGCGGGTGCCCGCTTCGCGGCCTTCCTTTACGACTTGGGCGGCTTGCGCGTATGCTTGCGCCATCACTTCCTGACGCTGGGCTTCAGTACGGTCCAGCTCGGCTTTGATCTTCTCTGCATTCGCAAGGCCCAAGGCGATCTGCCGACGCCGCTCCTCCAACATGGCGAGGATAGGTCCATAGGCGAACTTGTACAGCACCAGGCACACGATACCGAAGCTGATGATCTGCGCGCCCAGGTGCGTCCAATCAACGCCAAACGTCCGTGCAATCTCAGAGATCTGTCCACCATTGTTCGGTGGAGTAGCCTGTAGGAAGGCGTAGAGGACGTTCATGTTCGCACACCTGGCACTGATTTCCTGCTACTTCACTAGGAAAAGGGCGTAGAAGACGATCGCCTCGGCAAAGGCAATCGCCAGAATGGATTGGACCAGAATCTTAGTAGCTCCGCCGGGATTGCGACCCACTGCCGAAGAAGCTGCCATTCCGATCAAACCCACGCCTATGGCAGCACCCATCGCGGCCAGACCGACGTGGAGGTTCCCACTCAAACCGATCAAGTTTCCGCCGGGTTCGGAGACAAAGAGCAATGGCGATAACATCTATGGTTCCTTTCTTTCGGTTCCAGCCGGCATCCCATGAACAACGTCATCGAAGCCGGATATTTATGTTTCCGTTACCTGCTGGACAGCCGGTGATGCTTCCTCATGCTGGCAAATCAGGAGTGTGAACACGGCAGTCAGCAACATGAAGACTAGCGCTTGCACCAACCCCACCAGCAACTCCAAGAAGTAAAACGGAATCGGTAGAAGCCACCCGAAGCCCGGAACCAGCTTCGACATGGCATCCAACATGCTTTCACCGGCAAAAACGTTACCGTAGAGACGAAAACTCAAAGAGACCGGCCGGAATAGAATTGAAACTACTTCCAGGCAACCGACGGCAAAGAATACTACCACCATCAGCACTCTCAACACGCCCGTGGTCTCGCCCTTGGGCGCGAACAATTCCTTCAGGAATCCGCCTGGCCCAACCTCCTGCAGTGCCCAGACAATCCAGCACGCAAAAAAGAAGAGAGCCATTGCCAGCGTCAGATTCAGATCTGCATTCGCGCCGCGTAACAGGGGTTCCTGTAGTTTGAAACCGTCAGCCGTCTGGTAACCCCACCCAATGGCACCGACTCCGGGAATGAGGCCGAACCAATTCGCCGCCAGAATGAAAATGAAGATGGTCGCAAAGAACCAAAACGTTCTCTTGACCAGATGCGGGCCAATGACTCCCTCCAAGAAGGCGTACAGGCTTTCGACGAGCCATTCCAGGAAGTTTTGGAGGCTGCCGGGAACCTGCTTCATGTCCCGCGTCGCCACCCGGGCGAGGATGATCAGGCCGGCTGCCACGATCCACGTGACGACCATGGAGTTGGTAATCGGGAAGCCGAACGGCCGCGCGAGCTCGACCGCTTGCCGCGTCAGGCCTTCATGCTCGGGTTCCGCCGCAAACACACCCGCGGCACCCAACGTCGTCAAAACGGCGACGTGAGGCAGCGATCTAAAGATCCCGATTCTCATGTTCCGGAACTATCCCGCGAGAAGGGCCGATCTTCGTATTTGCGGTTCACCGGTCCTCGGGTCTCCCGTGCTGGAGATGTAGCGAGGCGGCGTCACGATGCAGTTTATGTCGGGAGGATTCACTCTATTGCCAGCCGCCGCCCAGCGCTTTATATAGCTGGACCAGGGAGGTCAATACATCCCGCTGGGATTGTGTAAGCTGCTGTTCCGCGGCCAGGCGCTGGCGCTCGGTGTCAAGCACTTCCAGATAGCTGCTGACGCCCCCGACGTAACGCGCGCTAGCCAGCATGCTTTGGTCGCGAAGCGTCTCGGCTAGGAGGTTCAGGCTGCTGGTCTGCTCCTTGGTCTTCTGGTAGCCAACCAGCGCGTCGGAAACATCGCGAAAAGCTCCGTTGATCGCCTTTTGATAGGTGATGAGCAGTTCCTCGTCCTGGGCTTTCGCGATCTTATAGTTCCCTTTGCGGCGGCCCGCATCGAAGATCGGCAGATCCACTACGCCGCTCATCCCGTACGCAAAGCCGGTGCGGCTGATGATTCCCAGCAAGTCCGTCGTCTGAACGCCGCCGGAGGCCGTGAGATTGATGCTGGGATAGAACGCCGCCTTCGCGACTCCGACTCGGGCATTGGCGGCAATCAGTTGCTGCTCCGCCGCTCTCAGATCCGGACGGCGCTCCAACAAAACGGAGGGTAAGCCGGCGGGAACCTGCGGCGGCTGACGCTGGTCGACCAGGCTCGTGCCGCGCGCAACGGGACCCGGAGGGATGCCCAGCAGGAGATCGATAAGATTCTCGGTCTGTTCCTGGGCCCTCTCGAGCGCAGATTCATTAGCCTGAGCCGACTGAACCAGTGTCTTGGCTTGGTCCACGTCAAGCAAGCTCCCCACGCCGCCTTCTTCGCGGGAAACGACCAGCATGAGGGATTCCTGGCGCGTCTTGATAGACTCCCTCACCAATTCGAGTTCGGCGTCATACTCGCGCAAATCGAAATACGCGGAGGCGACCTGCGCAACCAGGATCTGCATCACCGCCTTTTGATTCTCTTGGACGGCCAGGAGATCGGCACGCGCGGCCTCCGTTGCGCGACGCAGCTTGCCAAACAGGTCGATTTCCCAGGAAGCGATGCCAAAGGCTCCTACAGTTGAGTCAAGAGGGGAGCTGACGCCGGTGCGGGAGGCGCCTCCCTCCGCGCCCAATTGCGGGAAAAGTCCGGACCGAGTCGCGGTCAGTTGACCCTCCGCCTGGAGTACCCTCTGCGCGGCGATGCGAATATCGTAATTCGCTTGCAGCGATGCGGTGATGAGACCGCGGAGCGTGTCGTCCTGGAACAGGTCGAACCACTTCACGTCGCCGAGCGAGACTGGTCCGGGCTGGGGTTCACCGCTCCGGAACTGGGCGGGCGCAGGTATGTTGGGACGTTTATAGTCTGGACCGACTGTGCAGCCTGTCAAGGCGGCGATGCAAACGGCAAGGAAGATGCGGCGCACTTAGGGATGAACCTCTTGCAGTACCGGCTTGACGGCAGTCTTGCCCTGGATCGCCTTCCGGTCACCGCTGACGAAGTAAGCTGCGCTCTGAATCACTACGTAGAGCATCGGGATAAAGAAGAGGCCAACGGTAGAGGCCATCAGCATGCCCGCGAACACCGCGATCCCGATGCTGACACGAGCTGCGGCGCCTGCGCCGCTGGCGATGACGAGTGGGACCACGCCAAGAATAAAGGCCAAAGCCGTCATCATGATGGGCCGGAAGCGCAGCTTCGCTCCCTCTGTAGCCGCAGTCGCCAGGCTCATGCCTTTCTCGTGATTCTCTTTGGCGAACTCGACGATCAAAATGGCATTTTTCGCCGCCAGTCCCATCAGCGCGACGATTCCGATCTGAACATACACGTTGTTTTCCAGACCTACCAAAGTGACGCCGAGAAACGCCCCAAAAACGCCGATGGGCAATCCTAGCAACACGGAGAAAGGCACCGCCCAACTCTCGTACTGCGCCGCAAGCACCAGGAATACGAACACCATAGCCATGCCGAAAATGGGTCCCTGCGTGCCGCCCGCTTGCTTTTCCTGATAAGCGATGCTGGTCCATTCGTAGCCGTAACCTTGCGGAAGGTCGTTCGCAGCCAGTTCGTCCACAATGTCGAGGGCCTGTCCGGTCGAAACACCAGGTCCATTCGCACCGTTGATTTCCGCGGTCCGGAACATGTTGTAGCGTTGCAGGATGTCCGGACCGGTGGTCATGCTTATCGTGCTGATAGTCGACATCGGCACCATCGAATTGTCGCTAGACCGGACGTAGATGTCATTGATGCTCTCCGGCGACTTGCGGAAGTCCTGCTCCGCTTGCAGCATGACCTTGTACGTCCGCCCGAAGAGATTGAAGTCATTGACCTGCAGGCCACCCAGGTAGATCTGAAGACCCTGAAAAACGCTATTGATGGGGATATTCAAGGTCCGCACCTTATCCCGATCGATGTCCAGCTTGATCTGAGGAACGGAAGTGCTGAAGCCGGAATAGAGACCCGTAAGCTCGGGACGTTTTGCCATGGCTTGCATGAACATCTCTTTCGTCGCTGCCAGCTCCTGCGGTGAACGGCCGACCTTGTCTTGCAGTTCGAAGACGAATCCTGAGGCGTTGCCGAGACCATTAATGGGAGGCGGCGGAAACACGAGCGAGACTGCCTCCGGATAGGCTGCGAACTTCTTCCGAGCAATGGCGAGGATAGCCCCAAGCTGCTCCTCCTTGCTTTTCCTCTCCTCCCACGGCTTGAGCATCGCAATGACGGAAGCGTTGTTGGATGTGTACGCGTTTGTCAGGAGGTTGAGTCCACCCGTGGTGAGCACCTCGCCTACGCCGGGAATACTCTTCAGATCCGCTTCGGCGCGCCGCATCAACTGGTCGGTGCGCTCCATCGACGCGCCGTCAGGAAGAGTGAAGACGTTAAAGAAATACCCCTGGTCTTCATTCGGAACGAAACCGGTCGGCAGCTTCATCAGGAGGCTCCCCGCTCCAAACCACAACCCTGCAAGACAGGCCAAGCCGATCACCGCGCGCCGCAGAAAAAAGCCCACGCCACCGAGATAGCCCTGGGTGATCTTGTTGAACACCTTGTTGAAACCGCGCAGGAGGTATCCCAAGGGGCCTCTAATCTCTTTTCGCGGCCGGAGCATCATGGCGCACAGCGCGGGGGTGAGCGTCAAAGCTACGATGACGGACAAGATCACCGAGACCGAGATGGTGATCGCAAACTGCCGGTACAGCTGGCCGGTGATGCCGCCCATGAACGAAACCGGCACGAATACCGCGCACAGTACCAAGCCGATTGCCATCACGGGCCCGCTGACTTCGTCCATCGCTTTCTCCGTGGCCTCCAGCGGGCTCAGACCATGCTCAATGTGGTGCTCTACAGCCTCGACGACCACAATAGCGTCGTCCACGACGATTCCGACCGCAAGCACGACACCCAGCATGGTGAGCACATTGATAGAAAAACCCAGAGCCACGAACGCCGCGAAGGTTCCCACCAGCGAGACCGGCACCGCCAGCATAGGGATAAACGTGGCGCGGAAATTGCCAAGGAAGATGAACACCACAAGCAGCACGAGAATGATGGCATCTCTCAAAGCAAGAAAAACCTCGTGGATGGCAACGTTGACGAACTCGGTGGTGTCCAGCGATATGCGATAGCTGAGTCCGGGTGGAAACGTCTTGGCGGTTTCCTCAAGTAATTTCCGCACGCTGTCCACAGTCTGAATGGCGTTCGCTCCGGGGAGCTGGTAGATGATCAGAACCGTCGCGGGAATGCCGTCTTTGCGGCCGAAGCTGGTGTAGCTCTTACCCGAGAGCTCGGTCCGCGAAATATCCCTCATCCTGAGGATGGACCCATCCGGCAGCGTTCGAACGATCATGTTCTCGAATTCCGAAGGATCGGTGAGGCGCCCCTTGGCGTTCACGGTGTACTGAAACTGAGTCCCGGCCTTGGCCGGCGGTTGTCCTACCTGTCCGGCGGGCGCCACCAGGTTCTGTTCTCCGATCACGCTTGCGAGATCGGAGCCCGTCAGCCCGAGTTTGGCCAACTTGTCGGGCCGGACCCAGAAGCGCATGGCATAATCGCGCTGGCCGACGATCATCGTCGAACCGACGCCCGGGATACGCGCGATGGGATCCACCAGGTTGATCGAAGTAAAGTTCGAAAGGAAGGTGTCGTCGAAGGTACTGTCGGGGGAATAGACCGAGATCGCGAGCAGGATGTCCGGTGACTTCTTCTTTACTGAAATGCCGTACGCAACTGCCTCTGGCGGCAATTTGGCAGTGGCCTTGTTTACACGGTTGTTAATGTCTACGTTCGCCAAGTCGAGGTTGGCGCCGACACGGAACGTACACGTCAGCACATAGCGCCCGTCGCTCGACGATTTCGAAGACATGTAGATCATGTTCTCGGCGCCGTTGACCTCAGCCTCGACATTAGTAGCGATGGATTGCTCCACGGTTTCTGCGTTCGCCCCGGGGTAATTGATTTCGACCTCGACGGTCGGGGGCGAGATCTGCGGATATTGTGCGATGGGCAGGATGAAAATGCCAAGGCCGCCCGCGATCATGATGATCAGGGAGATGACAATCGCGAAAACGGGCCGGTGGATGAAGAACTTCGCCATAGCTATTCTTTCTTCGCCGGCACGTTCTTCTCGGAAGTCAGCGGTTGTTCGGTGGGATTCACCGTGTCGCCGGGGCGGACCTTCTGCAGGCCCTCTACGATAATCCGCTCACCGTCTTTGACTCCCTCGGTGACAATGTAGTCCGAGCCCACTCGCGCGCCTAGCGTAACGCTGCGGAGCGCCACTTTGTTGTCCGCTCCGACCACATAGACGACCTTGGCGCTCTGCATTTCCGTAACCGCCTTCTGTGGCACCAGTAAAGCGTTTTCAGCCACGGTAGCAGCCAGCCGAACGCGGCCGAATTGCCCCGGCCTCAACAAGGCGTCCGGGTTGGGAAACTCCGCAACGATACTCAAGGTGCCGGTCTTCAGATCAACGGCTCGGTCGGCGATAATGATCCGCCCCTTCCCGGGGAACGTAGAGCCGTCGGCCAGGATCAACTCCAGCTCGCCACCTCCGCCTTTCAGCTTGCCCTGCGTTTTCATACGCTGATATACCAAGTACTCGCTCTCGCTGATGCTTACGAAGACGCGGACCGGATCGACATTGGAAACCGTCGTAAGCAGCGTGGCATCTCCCTGCCCGACGAGATTGCCGGGCGCCACCTGGCGCGTGCCGGCGATGCCATTGATAGGGCTCGTAATGGTGCAGTACTCCACGTTCAGCTCCGCCTCGCGAATGCCGGCATTCGCCGCTTCCACGGCCGCTTGCGCCTGTTGGATAGCGGCCACTTGGTTCACTTTGGTGGTGTTGAGGGATGCCTGCTTGCCCTGCACGTCGGCGTTGGCCGCCTGCTGCGCGGCCAGTGCATCGTCATAGTCTTGCTTCGGCACGGCTCGCAGCTCGGCCAGCGGCTTAAGTCGATTGACATCCTGGTTGGTTTTGTTCAGCTGCGCCGTTGCAATCTGCAGGTTGGCTTGCGCCACGTCCACCACCGTTTTGTCTTGGGCTTGGGTCAAGTCCGCTTGGGCCTTGGCCAGTCTCGCTCTTATCTGCATGAGTTGGGCCTCGTACTCCCGCTTGTCGAGCGTGAAGAGCACCTGCCCCGCTTTGACCATCTTGCCTTCGTCGTAGCTCTGCGTCAGCAGGAAGGCCTTCACCCGTGCGCGAATATCCACCGAGTCGGTGGCGTCGATGCGCGCGGTGAGTTCGGTGAAGATCGGTACGGTCTTCTGGACCACCGGAGCGACTACGACGGTGACCGCGGGGCCGGCGGGTTCGGTTTTAGCCTGAACGCCGTCCTTCTCGCCTCCGCAGCTCGCCAACAGCCCCATGAGGATCACGCACCCGCCAGTTTTCAATCGTCTTAGCCGGCGTTTCCAACCGCATTCAGTAAACGAGCTCATGTGACGCCTCAGGGATATCAAGCGGCCTTCCAACAACGACGATGCGCTACCGCAGAGTCTTGATCCACTCTTTTTCTGAGTCGGCGGGACCGGCTCTACATCGTTATATGCGAACCCGGTTCTATTCCTGAACAACAGGAAAGAGAAGCCATGGTTGTCCGTAACCTCCAGCACAGCAACGGGATGGAAGTTTGTTGCCACAGGTGGCGAGGCACATGATGCAAAAGGATTACAAGTCGTCTCCTGACCTGACCCGCAGTACCCTGGCAGTCCTGTTCGTTGTTGCGCTGATCTTCTTCAGCGGATGGATCGCGCTTCCATTCCTCTCTGCGACGCTGTGGGCAACCATGATCGTGATCTCCACGTGGCCGCTTCTGATAGGGCTCCAGTCCAAACTGGGAGGGCGGCGCGGTCTCGCTACCGCCGCTATGACCGTCGCCCTGCTGCTCGTACTCCTGGTGCCGCTAAGCCTGGCAGTCGGAGCGCTGATCGGCAACATGGATGCTATCGTCGCGAAGGCGGATTCGCTGAAGACACTCCAGTTGCCCCCACCTCCGGATTGGGTCGCGCGGATTCCGATTCGAGGTCCCAAGCTGTCTGCCGAATGGCAGCAAGCCGTCGCGGAAGGGCCCGGCAGTGTCTCGGCCCGGATCGCACCGTATGGCGGCATGGCGCTGCGATGGTTTGCGGCGCGAGTCGGCGGGATTGCCGGGATCGTGCTTCAGTTCTTGCTCACCGTGATCATCTCCGCGGTTCTTTATGCGAATGGGGAGACGGCCGCACAGGGGGTCCGTAGATTTGCGAAACGCCTGGCGGGAGTAAACGGCGACAGAGCTGCCGTCCTGGCGTCGGCTACGATTCGCGGAGTGGCCATGGGGGTAATCCTAACGGCTATCCTTCAAACAATTATCGCGACAGCCGGACTTCTGATCGCCTCAATCCCGGGTGCCGGGGTTCTCGCCGCCGCCATACTTCTCTTGAGCGTGGCCCAACTCGGACCGGTGTTGGTGATGGTACCGGCTCTCATATGGAAATTCCATAGCGGCGAATCGATGGGAGGATTTGTCCTGCTGGCATTCACGCTGGTGGCGTGTACGATCGACAACTTTCTTCGCCCAGTCTTAATCCGAAAAGGAACCGATCTACCCCTGCTATTGATATTTGCCGGTGTCATCGGCGGCATAATCAGCTTCGGCGTTATGGGAATCTTCGTTGGCCCCGTAATTCTTGCAGTGACCTCGGCTCTCTTGCGGGAATGGGTCGACACCCAGCCAGAAGCGGAAGCGACCGTCATACCAACCTCCCAAGCAGCGTCTGGCTAACGATAGTCATGGACGATTACACTCTTGTGCTCAATGCCGGTTCGTCGAGCCTCAAATTCTGCGTTTTCCACCGGCCGGAGTCCGAAGACTGGTGTTTGGAATCTCGCGGGCAGATTGAGAGCATCGGCGCCGAGTCACGGATCTTCGCTCGGGACGCCCAAGGCCGGTATCTCATAGATGAAAAGCCCCAAACGCAGGTCCGCGACACCCGCGAAGCGGTCGAAGTTCTGGCAGAGTGGCTTGGGTTCACGTATGGCGGTGCGCGAGTGGTAGGGGTCGGGCACCGCGTCGTGCACGGCGGCCCACGGTATGCGGTTCCAATGGTGGTGACACCCCAGGTCCTCGCTGAACTTCGTCGCTTGGTACCGCTCGCCCCATTGCATCAGCCGCAGAATCTGGCGGCGATTGAGGCGGTCAGTGAACATTTGCCAGAGGTGCCGCAGGTAGCCTGCTTCGATACAAGTTTTCATCGGAACCACGCGCCGATCGCCGACCTCATTCCCTTGCCCCGCGAAATCCGCGGCTCCGAACTTCGGCGATACGGATTTCATGGCTTATCATACGAGTACATCGCGTCCGCTCTGCCGCGGGTGGCGCCCGAGATTGCACACAAACGTGTTATCGTCGCCCACCTGGGAAATGGCGCCAGCATGTGCGCGTTGAACGATGGAAAGAGTATCGACACCAGTTTCGGCTTCACGGCGCTGGACGGGCTTTGCATGGGTACCCGGCCGGGCTCGGTAGACCCTGGCGCGATCCTCTATCTCTTTCAGACTTTAGAACTTTCGACAAAAGAGGTGGAGACGATCCTCTACAGGAAGTCTGGCTTGCTCGGCATCTCTGGTATCAGCAACGATATGCGCGATCTTCTTCGAAGCAGCCACGAAGATGCCCGGCTGGCGGTGGACTACTTCGTATTCCGCGCCGCCAAGGAGATCGGCGCGCTCGCCGCTGTTTTAGGTGGGATCGATGGCCTCGTGTTCACCGCCGGTATCGGAGAGAACTCCGCTGAGATCCGCCGGAGGATTTGCGAATCTTCCGCGTGGCTCGGTATTGAACTTGATGCGGAGTTAAACGCCAGCAAAGGTCCACGAATCTCCGGTAAGGCAAGCAAGGCGTCAGTATGGGCAATTCCGACCAATGAAGAGCTGATGATCGCCCGGCACACCGGCTTGCTTCTTGGACTGATCCAGCCTAAGGCGCATGCCACGACGTAAGACCCGGCTGGATCCATGCCCGACTGCAAAAAAGATAAAGCTCCTGCAGCGTGCAGGAATCACGAAGACGTGCGACCTCCGCTACCCCGTCCTATCGTTCGGTGGCGCCGGGAGGCCAAGTTACGAAAAACAAGAAATCTGGCGGCGCAAACAAGCCGGAGATGAATCGCAAGGAGTACGAGAAGGAGCTGCGCAGGCTTCAAGCGGAGCTATGCAAGCTTCAGGATTGGGTCAAGCACAAAGGCATGCGCATTATCGTCGTTTTTGAAGGCCGCGACGGCGCGGGCAAGGGCGGCACAATCAGGGCAATCACGGAGCGAGTCAGCCCGCGCGTATTTCGCGTGGTCGCCCTTCCAGCCCCATCCGATCGAGAAAAGAGTCAGATGTACATGCAGCGGTACGTCCCCCATTTCCCCGCCGCGGGCGAGATCGTCATCTTCGATCGCAGTTGGTACAACCGGGCCGGAGTGGAGCATGTCATGGGCTTTTGTACAAAACAACAGCACCGCCGCTTTCTTGAGTTGTGCCCTCTCGTCGAGCGCTGGATTGCGGAGAGTGGAATCGTGGTATTGAAGTATTGGCTCGAAGTGAGCAATAAGGAACAGGAACGGCGCTTCGAAGCCCGTATCGACGATCCGCTTCGGCAGTGGAAGCTCAGCCCGATGGATCTGCCCTCCCGGAGCCGCTGGTATGACTATTCCCGGGCGCGCGACATGATGCTAGAGGCGACTGATACCAAGGACGCGCCCTGGCACATTCTCCGATCCGACGACAAGAAAAGAGCCCGGCTGAACTGCATCTCGCATATTCTGAGTATGATTCCGTACAAGAAGGTGCCCAAGGAGAAGATCAACATGCCGAAGCGCTCTAATAAAGGCGCTTACGACGATCAATCCGTGCTTCAGGGCAGACGGTTCGTGGCCGACAAGTACTGAAACGTCCCGTAGCTTGCACCTGGTCGAAATAGAAAGAATCCGGCCTACAGAACGCGGAATCGCTAGATCCGATGTTGCACGAGTTGGAGTCAACCGTTGCGAAAGGTGCCCCGCTCAATTCCCAGCTTCCGATCATTTATCTGGCCAGGCACGGTGAGACGGCGTGGACCGTGACCGGCCAGCATACCGGCCGCACGGATCTTCCACTGACGGAAGCCGGTGAGCGTAACGCTCGCAGACTCGCGGAACGGCTCGAGGGACTAACCTTCGCCAAGGTGTTTACGAGCCCCTTGCAACGTGCTTTTCGAACCTGTGAACTCGCGGGATTTGGATCGGTCGCCGAGGTCGATGTTGATTTGGTCGAGTGGGACTATGGCGAGTATGAGGGCCTCACCACCGCTCAAATTCGCGCGGCGCGTCCAGACTGGCAGCTCTTCCAGGATGGTTGCCCGGGAGGTGAGTCTCCCAGAAAGGTGGCCGCCCGGGCGGATCGAGTGGTGAATCGCGTGCGCGCGGTGCAGGGCGACGTCTTGTTGTTCTCAAGCGGACATTTCATTCGAGTGTTGGCCGCCCGCTGGATCGGCATCCAGCCCGCGGTCAGCGCTAGATCCTTCATGCTGAGCACTGCCAGCTTGAGCGCATTGGGCTATGAAAATGACCTCTCCCGGCCGGTGATCCGGCTGTGGAACGACACCCAACATGTCATTTCAAATGGTGGTCCGGAACACGGGGTCCTGAATAGACCTGGTGCCTAAATAAAAAGGACCTCGCCCGACGCGCCGGGCATCGTACTGACGGTACGTGACGTAGACGACCTCGCGGCGGTATGAGCTGTGCTCGTCGACATAACTCCGGCGAAAACGTCATCCGAGTCCTGACTCAGAAAGGTACGTGAAATGGGCACGAAGACGGTCTTTGCCCCCTCGGTATCGGCGGGATCCCCCAGCGTTTCGAAGCTGCTTCAACAATACGGATGCGGGCCAGTTCGCATCGAGGGGACTGACAACGCATTGTACGAACGTCATCTCCTCTTCGACAATGCGATCGACATCGGCGCGGCAACGTCCCGCGATCGATTTGAGGCCTTCGCCCGGTCCGTACGGGACATCCTTTCGCAACGATGGGTTCTCACAGAAAAAACCTACGAGCTCAAAAATCCGAAACGTCTTTATTACCTTTCGATGGAATTCCTCATCGGACGATCGCTGGCGAACAACGTCAGCAATCTTCTTCTTATGGAGGCAGCAAAGGATGCTATTCAGCACAAGCACCTCGATTGGATCGACCTGTTGGAGCAGGAACCCGATGCCGCGCTGGGTAACGGCGGGCTGGGGCGCCTGGCGGCCTGCTTCATAGAATCTGCGGCGACCCTGCATCTTCCGGCTATGGGCTACGGCCTGCGATACGATTACGGCCTTTTCAAGCAAGGCATTCGAGACGGCTGGCAATATGAGCAACCGGATAACTGGCTCCGCGCCGAGGACCCCTGGGAAGTGATGCGGCGCGGTGAGAAGGTCGAGGTCCGCCTGAATTGCTCCTTCGAAATTAGCGGCGGCAGCTTGCGGGCGGTCCCGGGGCGGCCCTCCAGTCTGATTGGCATCCCATTCGATCGTCCTGTTGTAGGTTACGGCGGCGCCACGATCAACACCCTTCGTCTCTGGGCGGCGGCTGCACCCGATTTCTTTAACTTTCAGGAATTCAGCGGTGGCGATTTCGTGGGCGCGTTGGCTCAGACGCTTTCGGCTGAATCCCTCACGCGCGTCCTGTACCCCGACGACACGACCAGTATGGGCCAGGGATTGCGGTTTGTGCAGGAGTACTTTCTGGTCGCCTGCTCACTGGCCGATCTGGTGCGGCGTTTCCAGCGTGGCAACCCCGACTGGAGTAAGTTTTCCGAAAAAGCCGCTATCCAGCTTAACGACACGCACCCGGCGATGGCCGTCCCCGAGCTCTTACGCATTCTGCTGGACGAGGCCCATCTCGGATGGGATGAAGCATGGGAAATCACCAAGGGGACGCTCGGCTATACCAACCATACGCTGTTACCGGAAGCTCTGGAGAAATGGCCGCTTGCGTGGTTCGAAATCATGCTACCTCGGCACCTCGAAATGATCTGCGAGATTAATCGGCGCCTGCTGGATGAGGCGCGAAGCCGCTTCCCCGGAGATGAAGGACGCGTTGAGCGCGTGAGCCTGATCGAAGAGGGGGCCGGGCGCAAGATCCGCATGGCTAACCTGGCGATCGTAGGTTCTCACAGCACCAACGGTGTGGCGGCGATTCACTCCGGATTACTCCGCACGACCACGGTCAAGGATCTGGCCGAGATATATCCGGAGCGTTTCAACAACAAGACAAATGGGGTCACGCCGCGGCGCTGGCTGCTACTGGCAAATCCCGCACTCTCCCGAGTCATCACCGTCGCTATAGGCGACAAATGGATCACCGACCTAAACCAACTGAGCAGGTTAAAGCCGCTGGCCGCCGACAAGAGCTTCCGCGACGCTTTCCGTAAGGCCAAGCGCGACGCGAAATCGCAATTTGCCGACTGGCTTCGCCTGTCCGCTGGGCAAACTATAGACCCCGACACGATTTTCGACTGCCACGTGAAACGTTTCCACGAATATAAGCGGCAAATGCTGATGGCCCTGCGAATCGTCGTGTTGTATAACCGCCTACGTGCGAATCCCGACCTCGAGATGTTCCCTCGCACATTTTTCTTTGGCGGCAAGGCTGCTCCCGCGTATCACCTGGCCAAGCTGATGATTAAGTTCGTCAACAACCTCGCCGGCACCATTGACGGCGACCCCGCTGTGCGCGGCCGGCTCAAGGTGGTATTCCTTCCGGAGTACTGCGTTTCCCTTGCGGAGCGACTGATCCCGGCTAGCGACGTCTCGAATCAGATCTCGACCGCGGGCTATGAAGCCAGTGGGACCAGCAACATGAAATTCATGATGAATGGCGCCTTAACGGTCGGAACTCGCGATGGTGCCACCATCGAGATGGCAGAAGAAGCGGGAGAGGAGAACCTCTTCCTGTTTGGCCTGACGGCGGAACAAGTGGCTGCGGGACGCGGCTGGTACAACCCGCAATTCCATTACGAAAACGAGCCGGAGACGCGAGCAGCGTTGGATCTGATCTTCTCCGACCACTTCAGCCGAAACGAGCCCGGAGTCTTCTCTCCTTTGCGCGAGATGCTCCTGACTAACGGCGACTTTTACATGCACTTGGCTGATCTGACGTCGTACGTCCAGGCCCACGAAAAGCTGGGAGCATTGTATGCCGACCAGGACGCGTGGGCGCACAAAGCCATCCTAAATGTCGCCAGCTCCGGCAAGTTCTCGAGCGACCGCACGATTTCCGAATACGCAGCGGATATCTGGAACGTGAAACCATGCCCAGTGCCGTAGCACAGATCCCCGCAATATCAGCTCTAGCGGGCCGCCCAGCTCCCAAGGAAATGCTGGTGGACGTGGCCCGGCTCGACCGGGAATACTATTTCCGCAGGCCCGACCTAGATGACCCCACGCAGTTGGTCAGCTTTGGTACCAGCGGACACCGCGGCTCGCCACTGCGCGGCTCGTTCACGGAGCGCCATATCCTGGCGATTACCCAGGCAATTTGCGACTACCGCCGCGCCCACGAAACCGAAGGTCCGCTGTTCATGGGCAAGGATACGCACGCGCTGTCCGGACCGGCCCAACGTACCGCCCTCGAGGTGCTGGCGGGCAACCGTGTGCAGACCGTAATCCAGCAGAACGACGGGGTCACTCCCACTCCGGTGATTTCGCGGGCCATCCTCGTCTATAACCACTACCGCAAGAAACACCTGGCAGACGGCATCGTCATTACACCCTCACACAACCCACCCGAGGATGGCGGATTTAAATATAACCCCTCGAACGGTGGTCCAGCCGACACTGATGTCACCCGCTGGATCGAAAATCGAGCCAACGAGTTGCTTCGAAACAGCAACGCCAGCGTGAAGCGCGTCTCTTTTGACAAGGCGATGACGGCGCGGACGACGCGCGAGGAAGACTTCGTTCCGCCGTACGTGCGCGACCTGGCGAACGTCATTGACATGGAAACCATCCGGTGCGCCGGCCTCAAGCTGGCAGTCGATCCGTTGGGTGGCGCCGCGTTGCCGTACTGGGAGGCGATTAACTCGATCTACGGACTGGACATCACCGTAGTCAACCGGCACGTCGATCCGGCTTTCTCGTTCATGACGGTGGATCATGACGGTCGCATCCGTATGGATTGCTCGAGCCCATATGCGATGGCCCGGCTGGTGAGCCTCAAGGACCGGTACCGGTTGGCATTCGCCAACGACCCGGACGCCGACCGGCACGGGATCGTCACGCCCTCCGCGGGATTGCTAAACCCCAACCACTATCTGGCGGTCGCCATCCGTTATCTGCTCACCAATCGTCCGCACTGGCCGCCGCAGGCGATGGTCGGCAAGACACTGGTGAGCAGCAGCATGATCGACCGGGTTGTGCATAAATTGGGCCGGCAGCTTTACGAAGTACCGGTAGGCTTCAAGTGGTTCGCCCCAGGACTCGTCGACGGCTCCTGCTGTTTCGGCGGTGAAGAAAGTGCAGGGGCGAGTTTCCTGCGCCGGGATGGGACCGTGTGGACTACCGACAAAGACGGTCTGATCATGTGCCTGCTTGCGGCCGAGATTACGGCGCGTACCGGCAGTGACCCCGGCGAGCACTTCCGGGAGTTAACGGCGGAGTTCGGTACTCCATACTACACTCGGATCGACGCTCCTGCCGCACCCGAGCATAAGGCAAGACTGGAGAGACTTTCACCCAGCGCAGTCAGAGAGTCAAGCCTGGCAGGGGAGCCAATTATTGCCAAGCTGACTCGCGCCCCGGGCAATGATGCCCCCATAGGCGGGCTCAAGGTGGTGGCCGCGAACGGCTGGTTTGCCGCCCGGCCTTCCGGTACGGAGAACCTCTACAAGGTCTACGCCGAGAGCTTCCGGGATCAAGCCCACCTGGATGCCATCGTCGACGAAGCGCAGGAAATGGTGAATCGCGCGCTCGCGTCCTGAAGGAAATGGAATGGACGATCGTAATCCCGCAGTAAACATACCCCCGTTTCCGCCCGGATACCGCGCCTCAGGCCTGCTCCTTCACGTTACCTCGCTGCCGTCGCCGTACGGCATTGGCGATGTGGGGCCTGGTTCGTTCGCGTGGGTGGACCGCCTCCATACGGCGGGCCAAGGATGGTGGCAGGCGTTACCCCTCGGACCTACTGGATACGGCGACTCTCCGTACTCATGCCTGTCTTCGCTCGCCGGCAACGGGTTGTTAATCAGCCCCGAGTTATTGATCGAAGATGGGCTGTTACGCGCGGACGAGTGCAGGGGCACATTTTCTCCGGTCGCAATCGATTACGATGTCGTGATCCCCTTCAAGCACCGTTTGCTCACGATGGCCTGGAGGAGGTTCCGAGCCGGTGTACGCAAAGATCTGCTGCCGGCCTTCGAGGGGTTCTGCAGGAGCCGGGCCAGTTGGCTGGAAGACTACGCGCTATACCGGGCGCTGAGAACCAAGTTTAAGAGCGCTTCCCACATCGAGTGGCCGCCAGAGTTGGCCCGGCGCGAGCCCTCCGCACTTGCGCGAGCTCGAGGGGACCTCGCTAGCGAGATCGATCAGGTCCGAGTGGCGCAGTTCCTTCTGAACCGGCAGGGTAGGCGCCTGAAAGAATATGCCCACGCCAGAGGCGTCCGGTTGATCGGAGATTTACCGTTCTTCGTGTCTCTCGATTCCAGCGATGTGTGGGCCAACCCGGAGTTGTTCTTGCTGGACGAGCAACTGCGGCCGCGCTTCGTGGCAGGAGTGCCACCCGATTATTTCAGCGCCACGGGTCAACTCTGGGGCAATCCTGTTTACGATTGGGAAACCCTTCGCCGGACCGGCTATCGTTGGTGCCTCGACCGGATCGCCGCGCTGTTGGCTCATGTGGACGTGATCCGGCTGGATCATTTCCGCGGCTTCGCGGCTGCGTGGCACGTACCCGCGTGTGCGCCTACTGCAGAAACCGGCGCGTGGGTGCCGGGTCCCGGCGCCGAGTTCTTCACCGCTGTGCTGAATAGTCTGGGCAGTCTGCCGTTCATCGCCGAGGACTTGGGCTTGATTACCCCGGACGTAGCCGCCCTTCGCGATCAGTTCCAAGTCCCCGGAACGCGCGTCCTGCAATTCGCCTTCGACGGCGACACTAGGAACGTCCACCTTCCAAAGAATTACTCCCCCAACACCGTGGTGTACACCGGTACGCACGATAATGCTCCAACTCGCGAATGGTTCGAAGGACTGGCTGAGCGCGAGCGGCAACGTCTTTGGAACCTGGTGGGGAGGCCCGACGGCGAGATTCGCGACGCCGCGCCGGAGTTGATCCGGTTAGCCTGGTCTTCCCCTGCGGCCCTTGCGATAGCTCCACTCCAGGACGTTCTTAATTTAGGACGCGAGGGCCGGATGAACATACCTGGAGTCGCTAAAGGAAACTGGCGTTGGCGCGCAACCCGTCATATGTTGTCTCCCCACAACTTCGAATGGTTGAAAGAGGTGACGCAGATATTAAATCGGGCTCAGCCCGTGGCTGCTATGGAGTTCGCGTCATGACGTTAACGGCGGGCGCCGCTGAATTGAGGTAACAAATGAAAGCGACACAGCTACTCTACAACATGGGCCAGAGTATTTGGCTCGACAACATCACGCGCGACCTGCTCGACACCGGCACACTCCAACGTTATATAGACGAGTTGTCGGTAACGGGGCTCACGTCGAATCCCACAATCTTCGAAAATGCCATCAAAAACAGCTCGGCATACGATGCTCCGATTCGCAAGATGCTTGCGAGCGGCAAATCCGGCGAAGACCTCTTCTTCGATTTGGCATTGGAAGACATCATTCGGGCGGCAGATCTGTTCCGGCCGATCTACAACCGCACTAACGGTGTGGATGGGTGGGTTTCGCTGGAAGTGTCGCCACTGCTCGCTTACGATACCCGCAGCACAATACGCGCTGCGAAAGACCTGTTTGCCCGGGCCAAACGCCCAAACCTGTTCATCAAGATCCCTGGCACCAAGGAAGGGCTACCAGCAATAGAGGAAGCGATCGCCGAAGGTATACCGGTCAACGTCACGCTCCTGTTCTCCCGCGAACAATACCTAGATGCGGCCGCTGCGTTCCTGCGAGGTATCGAGCGGCGATTGAACGCCGGGCTCAATCCGAATATCGGCTCGGTGGCGTCCGTGTTCGTTAGCCGGTGGGACGCCGCGGTTAAGAATCACGTACCAGAGGAACTGCGAAACCAACTTGGCATCGCGATCGCCATGCGAACGTACAAAGCCGCACGCGATCTGCTTACGTCGCCGCGGTGGCACCGGGTCTACAACGCGGGAGCCCGCCCACAGCGTCCCTTGTGGGCCAGCACCGGAACCAAGGACGCCTCGGCTTCGGAAATCCTGTACGTCAAGGCGCTGGCAGCTCCTTACACCGTAAACACCATGCCTGAGGCGACTCTGATCGCGCTTTCCAAGAACGATCAGCTGGGCTCGATTCTACCCGCCGACGGCGGCAACTGTGAAGATGTCTTGGCACAGTTCGCCAAAGCGGGCATCGACATCGATGCGCTGGCTAACCAACTCCAGGAAGAGGGAGCAAGGTCGTTCGTCAAGTCCTGGAACGAACTGATGGCCGTGATCTCATCCAAGAGCGCCGTTCTTAAGAAGGCGAGCTGAGAAGCATGTCGACACTCCTAGAACAACGGTCCCTCGCCCCAGTCACGGAACGTCGGGCCTGGAAAGCGCTCGAAGCACACTTCCAGCATCTCAAGAGACTGCACCTTCGTGATTTGTTCGCGAACGATCCCCACCGCGGTGAGCGTCTCACTGTGGAAGCCGTAGGCGTTCACCTCGATTATTCGAAGAATCGCATCACGGACGAAACGCTCAGGCTCCTTGTCCAGCTGGCTGAAGAGTCCGGTCTGCGGACGCGGATCGATGCCATGTTTCAAGGTAAAAAGATCAATACGACGGAAGATCGGGCGGTTTTGCACGTCGCTCTCCGTGCTCCGCGAGGGGTGTCCATCGTGGTAGACGGGCAGAACGTCGTGCTTCAAGTTCACGCCGTACTCGACGGGATGACCGATTTCTGCAACCGGGTCCGGAGCGGTGCGTGGAAGGGGCACACCGGAAAATGCATTCGCAACGTCGTCAACATCGGCATCGGAGGCTCAGATCTGGGACCGGTGATGGCCTACGAGGCCCTCAAGCATTACAGCGATCGCGCCATGACGTTCCGGTTCGTTTCGAATGTCGATAGCACCGATTTCGTCGAAGCCGTCCGCGATCTGGATCCCGCGGAAACGCTTTTCATCGTCTCTTCAAAAACGTTCACAACGATGGAGACGATGACAAACGCCCGCACGGCGCGCGATTGGTTACTGGCGGGCCTGGGTCCCGACACGAGAGCTGTCGCCCGGCACTTTGTAGCTGTCTCGACAAATGCCGCACAGGTTGCGGAGTTCGGTATCGATCCAGCCAACATGTTTCAGTTCTGGGACTGGGTCGGCGGGCGTTACTCGATGACGTCGGCAATCGGTCTCTCGACGATGCTGGCGATCGGCCCGGCGAACTTCCGTGCCTTATTGAATGGCTGCCATCAAATGGACGAGCACTTTCGCACGGCTCCGTTTGATCGTAACCTGCCGGTGCTCATGGGACTCCTATGCGTCTGGTATGCCGACTTCTTCCATGCACCGACAGTCGCGGTACTGCCTTACGAGCAGTACCTGAAGAGGTTTCCGGCCTATTTGCAGCAGTTGACAATGGAAAGCCTCGGTAAGCATGTGATGCTCGATGGGAGCCGCGCGCCCTGCGATACTAGTCCGATCTACTTCGGCGAGCCTGGGACCAACGGCCAGCACTCGTTCTACCAGTTGATCCATCAAGGGACCCGGCTCGTTCCCTGCGACTTCATCGCGTTCGGTGGGTCACTCAATCCGATGGGCCGTCATCACGACATACTTATTGCCAATGTCTTGGCCCAGGCGGAAGCGCTAGCCTTCGGCAAAACACCCAAGCAAGTCAAGGCCGAGGGAACTCCGGACTGGCTATTGCCTCACAGGGTGTTCGAAGGAAACCGGCCTTCGAATATCATCCTCGCAGACCGTCTGACCCCCGAAACACTCGGCACACTCGTGGCTTTGTACGAGCACTCCGTCTTTACACAGGGCTCGATCTGGCAGATTAATCCATTCGACCAATGGGGAGTGGAGCTTGGCAAAGCCCTGGCTCAGTGCATCATTCCCGAACTGGAGAGCCAGGTAGAGCCCAACCTCACCCACGATAGTTCTACCAACGCCCTCGTCCGACGCTTCCGGAAATACAAGGAGATCTTATGACGAGTATCGGCTTTGACAAGCCCCTCTACATTCTTCCCTTCGACCATCGTGGATCGTTTCAGACTCAGATGTTCGGCTGGAAAGGCACCATCACGGCCGAGCAGACCGCGGAGATCGCATCCGCGAAGCGCGTGATCTACGACGGTTTCAAGGCCGCGATTGCCGCGGGAGTTCCGAAGGATAAAGCCGGGATTCTGGTAGACGAGCAGTTCGGCGCCGCCATCCTCCGCGATGCTGCAGCGGAGGGATACTCCACATCCTGTCCCGCTGAGAAGAGTGGCCAGGACGAGTTCGACTTTGAGCACGGTGAAGACTTCGCTGCACACATCCAAGCGTTTCGCCTGACCTTTTCCAAGGTTCTCGTACGATACAACCCGGAAGGCGACAAAGCCCTGAATCAACGGCAGGCGGCTCGCCTGAAGCGGCTGTCCGACTACCTGCATGGCACCAGTAAGAGCATGTTCATGTTCGAGTTGCTGGTGCCGCCCACGCCGGTGCAACTCCAGCAGCTCAAGGGAGATAGAGGGGCTTACGACCGAGAGCTCCGCCCGCAACTGATGGTGTCTGCAATAAAACAACTCCAGAACGCGCAGGTTGAGCCGGACGTATGGAAAATCGAAGGACTGGACCGGATTGAGGACTGCGCCAAGGTGGTCGCGGCTGCTCGCCGGGGCGGGCGGAGTAGAGTCGGCTGCATTATTCTGGGCCGAGGCGAGGATGATTCCAAGGTTCGCGAGTGGCTGACAACGGCAGCCAGAGTGCCCGGTTTTATTGGCTTCGCCGTAGGCAGGACGGTCTTCTGGGAACCGCTTGTAAAGTTTCAGAAGAAGACGATCACTCGAGAAGGAGCCGTAGCCGAAGTCGCCGAACGCTACCGTAAATTCGCAGAGATTTTCGAGAAAAGGGCGTATGCCGCTGCATGACGATAGTGCTGTTTCCGGTAGGGAGGATCGAATGCTCGTTGGAATCGCAACCGATCATGGCGGCTTCCCCCTAAAGGAGGATTTAGTCGCGCATCTCAAAGGTGCGGGGTACCAGGTTCACGATTTCGGAGCTTGCGCTCAAAATCCAGACGACGACTATCCGGATTTCGTGATCCCCCTGGCTCAAGCAGTGGCCGGAGGGCAAGTGGATCGCGGCATCGCGATTTGCGGCAGCGGCGTCGGCGTATCGGTTTGCGCCAACAAGATTCCGGGAGTTCGGGCCGCGCTAATCAACGACACATTCTCTGCCCGGCAGGGGGTTGAAGACGATCACCTCAACGTCATTTGTGTGGGCGGCCGAACGGTCGGTCCGTCCGTGGCCTGGGACCTGGTCCGGACGTTCCTGATGGCCGAGTTCAGTCAGGCACCACGGCACCTGCGGCGGCTAGAAAAAATCGCTTTGCTCGAACATCAAGGAGTTGGGACGTGAGCATCGTGCAAGTCGCTGAGCCGGCATCCACTACCGAGCTGGACCGACTGGCGATCAATACCATCCGCACTCTTTCGATTGACGCGGTGGAACAGGCCAAGTCCGGACATCCCGGAACACCCATGGCGCTGGCGCCCCTGGCCTACACGCTCTGGAATCGCGTGATGCGGTTCGATCCCCAGGACCCGATTTGGCCCAACCGCGACCGGTTCATCCTCTCCAACGGCCACGCCTCTATGCTTCTGTGGTCCCTGCTCCACCTCACCAAGACCCGGGCTGTAAATGCTGAATACGAACGACTGGGGCAGCCCGCGGTCACGCTCGACGATATCCGCCACTTCCGCCAACTCGACAGCCGCGCACCCGGGCACCCTGAGTACCATTGGGTCTCCGGCGTCGAAACCACCACAGGCCCGCTCGGCCAGGGCGTCGCCACGAGCGTGGGAATGGCCATCGCCGAGAAGTGGCTGGCCGACCGTTATAACCGGCCCGGCTTCGAAATCTTCGATTACAGAATCTATGCCGTCTGTGGAGATGGGTGCCTGATGGAGGGGATCTCATCGGAAGCGGCTTCCTTGGCGGGTCACCTGCAACTTGACAACCTCTGCTGGATTTTCGACAACAACCACATCACCATCGAAGGGAACACAAACATCACCTTTACGGAAGACGTCGCGGCACGTTTCCTGGCGTATCAGTGGAACGTCCTGCGCGTCGGCGACGCCAACGACATCGATCATATCGAACATGCTCTGCAGGTTTTCCGGCAAACCAAGGACCGCCCAACGTTGATCGTTCTGGACAGCCATATTGGGTACGGATCCCCAAGCAAGCAAGGTACCGCAGCCGCCCATGGCGAGCCTCTTGGCGCGGAAGAGACTCGACTCGCCAAGCGCTATTACGGCTGGCCCGAAGACGCGCAGTTTCTGGTTCCGGAAGGCGTTTACGACCACTTCGCTGAAGGAGTGGGGACACGTGGTGCAGATGCACGACGCGATTGGATCAGGACCTTTGGTGCGTATCGCGCCAAATATCCCGAGCTTGCCAGTGAGATCGACCTAATGCAACGGCGCGAACTTCCAACTCACTGGGATCGGAACCTCCCAGTCTTCCCATCTGATCCGAAAGGCATCGCTGGACGCGAGGCTTCGGGCATAGTGCTCAATGCGCTGGCGCAGAACATCCCCTGGTTGCTGGGCGGTTCGGCGGATCTCGGGCCGTCGAACAAAACAATCTTGACCGGCGCAGGCGATTTCCAAGCCAACAGCCCGGGTGGCAGGAATCTGCATTTCGGAATCCGCGAACATGCGATGGCAGCAATCGTGAATGGGCTCTCACTGTCTAAACTCCGGGCTTACGGAGCGAGCTTCTTCATCTTTTGCGACTACGCGCGTCCCGCGATGCGCCTTTCAGCCCTGATGGAGTTGCCCGCCATCTACATCTTCAGTCACGACGCCATGGGCGATGGGGAAGATGGACCAACGCATCAGCCGGTAGAGCATCTCGCTTCTCTTCGCGCCATCCCCGGGCTGGTTACCTTGCGCCCCGGTGACGCCAACGAAGTGGTCGAAGCTTACCGGTATATCATGCGGCTCCGTCATGAGCCTGCGGTGCTGGCGCTGTCCCGGCAGCCTCTTCCGACGCTGGATCGGAGCAAGTACGCGCCGGCATCCGGCGTGGCCCATGGCGCGTATATACTCGCGGACCCGCCGGAAGGAAGCCCTGAGGTCATTCTGATTGCTTCCGGCAGTGAGCTCATTCTCGCGGTCCAGGCTCATGAGCAGCTAACTGCCGAGGGAATTCGCTCGCGGGTGGTTTCCATGCCGTCCTGGGACATCTTCGAAAACCAGACCCGGAAGTACCGGAATGCAGTGTTGCCCCCGAGTGTCAGCGCGCGTGTCGCGATTGAACAAGGCTCAACCTTTGGATGGGAACGCTACGTAGGCGCAGCGGGACGAATCATCGGCATGGAGACGTTTGGCGCTTCGGCCCCGCTCAAAGCGCTCCAAAAGAAGTTTGGCTTCGAGCCGGACCGAGTAGTCTCGATCGCGAAGGAATTGCTTAACAGAGTTTGAGTCATGAGCGTTATTGAACACGGAGCTACGGGAAAAGAAGCCGTCCGCCAAAGCGACACTCGTTGAAAGCGCCGGCCAGAGTCATCCTCTCGGCGCGACGGTTGTTTCCGGCGGTGTCAACTTTAGCATCTACTCCCGAGACGCTAAGGTTGTAGAGTTGCTCCTCTTCGATCGCGAAGATGAGGGGCGCCCGACGAGCGTGATCCGCCTCGATCCGGTCACTAACCGCACTTATCATTACTGGCATGTGTTCGTTCCCGGCTTGACACCGGGCCAGATCTACGGCTTCCGAGTTCACGGACCTTTCGATCCAGAGCGTGGTCTCCGCTTCGATCCCACCAAGCTCCTCCTGGATCCGTACGGCCGCGGCGTCGTGGTTCCGAAAACCTACAATCGCATCGACGCCGCTAAGGATGGCGATAACACCGCCGCCGCGATGAAGAGCGTGATCGTGGATTCACGCGCGCACGATTGGCAAGGAGATACGCCACTAAGGCTTCCGTCCTCGCGAACCATCGTTTATGAAATGCATGTGCGCGGTTTTACCGCCCATAGCAGCTCCGGTGTCTCCGAAATGAAGCGGGGCACGTACGCCGGCCTGATTGACAAGATTCCGTATCTTCAGCAACTCGGCATCACCGCGGTTGAGCTGCTGCCGGTGTTCCATTTTGACGTCCAGGATTGTCCTCCGGGACGAGTTAACTACTGGGGCTACGCACCGGTTTCGTTCTTCGCGCCACATCCAGCGTTCAGCTCGCGCAAAGATCCCCTGGGCCCCGTGGACGAGTTTCGTGACATGGTCAAAGCGCTTCACCAGGCCGGGATTGAGGTCATTTTGGATGTCGTGTTCAATCACACCGCGGAGGGCGACCATCGCGGCCCCACCTTGAGCTTTCGCGGACTGGACAATAGCGCATACTATATCCTCGAACCCGATCGCTCCCGGTACGCCAACTATAGCGGCACGGGGAATACGCTCAACACCAATCACCCGATCGTGCGGCGCATGATCGTGGACAGTCTCCGTTACTGGGTCGGGGAAATGCACGTCGATGGCTTCCGGTTTGACCTCGCTTCCATCCTCTCGCGTGATTCGTCCGGCCACGTCATGGCGACTCCGCCGGTGCTGTGGGACATCGAATCCGATCCCGTGCTCGCGGGCACAAAGATGATTGCGGAGGCCTGGGATGCCGCCGGCCTGTACCAAGTGGGCAGCTTCGTCGGAGACAGTTGGAGGGAATGGAACGGACGGTTTCGCGACGACGTCCGCGACTTCTTCCGCGGCGCGGAGGACTCGGTGACCCGCCTTGCGGACAGGCTCATCGGTAGCCCGGAGATCTACAGTCACAAAGGACGTGAGGCCGAGCAAAGCGTCAACTTCGTCACCTGCCACGACGGCTTCACCCTTAACGACCTGGTTTCCTACAACGAGAAGCACAACCAAGAAAACGGCGAGGACAATCGCGATGGGGCGAGCGATAACCGAAGCTGGAACTGCGGCGTAGAAGGTCCATCCGGCGATCCGGCGATTGAGCAGCTGCGTAACCGGCAAGTGAAGAACTTCTTGACAACCACGATGCTGTCTCTGGGCGTACCGATGATCGTCATGGGCGATGAAGTGCGGCGCTCGCAGCACGGCAACAACAACGCCTATTGTCTGGACAATGAGACCAGTTGGTTCGACTGGACGCTGCTCGCCAAGCACGCGGACGTGCACCGGTTCGCAAAACTGCTGATGGCGCGCCGGCTATTACGGAGCGTGAAGCACGAGCAACAGCGCACAAGCCTGAACGAGTTCTTGTCCAACTCAACCCACGCCTGGCACGGCGTCAAACTGGGGCAGCCGGACTGGCGCCCCAATTCGCACTGTGTGGCATTGGGCGCCGAACTGCGTCAGGAAGGCCTGCGACTGCACATGATTCTGAACGCATTTTGGGAACCGCTCGATTTCGAGCTACCGCTTTTGAGCGAACACGGGGACACCTGGCGCCGATGGATCGATACTGCGCTGGATCCGCCGCTTGAAATCGTCGAGTGGCTGGCGGCGCCCCCAGTCTCTGGGCGCACCTACTCAGCTGGCCCACGCTCTGTGGTGGTCCTGATCGGGGGCTTAAAGCGTGAGGACTAGATAGCCACTGAGTTCGCACAAATTCCAGTTTCAAGGCAATCAAAGGAGAAATAGAAATGGCAACTAAGACGGCGGAGATGAAAGAGAATGTCGCTCGATCCATCGTGACACTAGTCGCGGAAAGCGCGTCGCTGAGCGCGTACGGAAAAGCTAGATCAACGGTTCAAGGAGCACCGCTGAACGCCGAGGCCTTGCGCAAGACCCACGCCTACTGGCGGGCCTGTAATTATCTCAGCCTTGGCATGATCTATCTGCAAGATAATCCCCTGCTCCGGGAGCCCCTCAAACCCGAACACATCAAGAACCGGCTGCTTGGACACTGGGGAGCAAGCCCCGGCCTGTCCTTCGCATACATTCACTTGAACCGATTGATCAAGATGTTCGACCTGGACATGATCTTCATGGCGGGTCCGGGGCACGGCGCGCCCGGAGTGCTGGGACCGGCATACCTGGAGGGCACTTACTCCGAGATCTACACGGATAAGAGCGAGGACGCGGCCGGGTTGAAGGAATTCTTCAGACAATTCTCCTTCCCGGGTGGTATCGGCAGTCATTGTACTCCCGAAACACCGGGCTCTATCCATGAAGGAGGCGAGCTCGGGTACGTCCTTTCTCACGCCTGCGGCGCCGCATTCGACAACCCCAACCTCATCGTCGCGGCGGTAGTCGGAGACGGGGAAGCAGAAACGGGTCCCCTGGCGACCTCCTGGCACATCAGCAAGTTCCTAAATCCAATTCGCGATGGTGCGGTACTCCCGATTTTGCACCTCAACGGATACAAGATCAACAACCCGACGTTGCTCGCTCGCATCAGCCACGAAGAAGTGGAAAACCTATTCCGCGGTTACGGATGGACGCCGTACTTCGTGGAAGGTTCAGACTACAACAGCATGCACCAGGCGATGGCGGCAACCGTTGAGCGATGCATCGCAGACATCAGGACCTCCCAGCGCGAAGCCCGGAGTTCCGGAATTGCCGCCCGTCCCCGCTGGCCGATGATTGTGCTTCGCACGCCAAAGGGCTGGAGCGCACCTACGGAGGTTGCCGCCCACCGCCTGGAGGGTTCCTGGCGGGCACACCAGGTTCCCATGGCAGACGTGAAGAAGAAACCTGAACAACTCGCGATTCTCGAAAAGTGGATGCGCGCACAAAAGCCGGAGGAGCTGTTCGATAGAGATGGCAGGTTGATTCCTGAGCTCAAAGAGCTGGCGCCGGGCGGCATGCGAAGAATGAGCGCGAATCCCCACGCCAATGGAGGGCTTATTAAGAAGCCTTTGCGCATGCCTGATTTCAGACGGTACAGCACGAAGGTGGACAAACCAGGGCAGATCGAAGCGGAAAATACCCGTCCCCTGGGCGCCTTTCTTCGTGACGTGATGAAGTCCAACATGGACCGCTTCCGCGTCTTTGGTCCGGACGAGAATACGTCCAACAAGTTGCAGGACATCTACGAGGTCAGCAAGAAATTCTGGATTGCAGAATACTTCCCGGAAGACGCCGATGGGGGCGAACTGGCGACGGACGGACGGGTTATGGAGATGCTCAGCGAGCACACCATGGAAGGGATGCTCGAAGGCTATCTCCTAACGGGGCGGCACGGCTTCTTTTCCACGTATGAAGCGTTCGTTCACGTGATCGACTCGATGTACAATCAGCATGCAAAATGGCTGTCGATCTGCAACAACTTATCCTGGCGCGAAGAGATCGCTTCCCTGAACCTGCTCATCACCTCCACAGTCTGGCGCCAGGACCACAACGGCTTCACGCATCAGGACCCTGGATTCCTCGACGTGGTGGTAAACAAAAGTGCGGAAGTGACGCGCATCTATCTGCCGCCCGACGTTAACTGCCTCCTGTCGGTAGCCGATCATTGCTTGCGGAGCGAGAACTACATCAACGTAATCGTCTCAGACAAGCAAATGCACTTGCAGTACATGAGCATGGACGCCGCTATCAAGCACTGCACCAAGGGCATCGGCATTTGGGATTGGGCGAGCAACGATCAAGGTGAAGAGCCCGATCTGGTGATGGCGTCGGCCGGAGACATTCCCACGCAAGAAGCCTTGGCCGCGACCGCCTTGCTCCGCGAGGAGTTTCCGGGACTTAAGATCCGCTACATCAATGTCGTGGATCTGTTCAAGCTGCAACCCGCCGCGGAGCATCCTCACGGATTGACGGATCGCGATTTTGATTCTTTGTTCACCGTCGACAAGCCGATCATTTTCAATTTCCATGGGTATCCTTGGCTGATTCACCGGTTGGCGTACCGTCGCACCAACCACTGCAACATGCACGTGCGCGGATACAAGGAAAAGGGCAATATCAATACGCCGATGGAACTTGCCATCAACAACGAGATCGATCGCTTCAGCCTCGCGATTGACGCAATCGACCGAACATCCAAGCTCCAGAAGATTGGAGCTCACGCGAAGGAAAGATACCGCGACCTTCAGATCGGTTGCCGCAATTATGCATACAAGCACGGCATCGACGATCCGGAGGTCGTCGGCTGGAAGTGGCCATATTAGGAGCTGCCACTTGTCAGGCGCGCTGATGAGATGCAGCGCCCGAGTGCTGGTAGGCGTGCGGGAGACCTTCGTGACTGCTTTCGAAATAGCACTGACTGCACTTGGCTTGTTCACCGGAATGCTATGCCTTACTGAGCTAGGCCGGTGGATCGGAAGGATACGTATTCGGAAGAACACGGTCGAATCAGGCGGATCGTTCGCCGTACTGGAAGGCGGGGTGTTCGGGCTTATGGGATTGCTGATTGCGTTTACGTTCTCCGCTTCGGCATCCCGCCTCGAGGCCAGGCGGCAAATGATCGTTGATGAGACAAACGCCATCGGGACCGCGTGGCTGCGCATCGCCCTGCTTCCCGAGGCCAGACAGAGCGACATGCGTCAACACTTTGTGCAATACGTGGATACTCGTCTTGCATTCTTTAGAGACATGGCCAATGTGGACACCGCCACGCATGACCTTGCCCGCACGAATACCCTGCAAGGCGAAATCTGGTCCCGGGCCGTGACCGCATGCGGCGAGACTTCATCTGTAGCGGCGACCACCCTGATGCTACCGGCTCTCAACACCATGATCGACCTCACCACTACTGGAACGATGTTGGCAAAAACCCACCTGCCGGTGCTCATCCGGGCCCTGCTCGTGCTTTCGCCGCTGCTTTGCGCGTTCCTGGCGGGTGTCGAATCAGCCCCTCTTACCCGGCGCGTCTGGATGCCGTCGATTCTGTTTGCCCTCATATTGTCCCTTACCGTTTTCGTCATTCTTGATTTGGATTATCCACGGGTCGGATTCATACGCGTAGACCGGTTCGACGAGGCCTTGATTGAACTTCGGACCAACATGGGAGGGGGTAAGTAAGCCACGGCCCGACGGCTCCAGCAACTGCCTTTGATGCAGGAAAAAAGTCGCCTGGAGTATATTCGCATCATTCCATCGGTCAGCGCTGCGGCTTCGTTTACTGGAAGCGCGGACCATTGTTCACGCATCGTTTGTGACGGAGCACAATCCGGCCAGATGGAAATGAGGATCCTCAAGACATTGCGCAGCTGGGTCCGGCAAATCAATGAGGGCGCCCGCGCAGTCAGTTTCGGCGTGGCTGTAGGGTTGGTAACAGTCGCCACTCTGGTCAACCTCCTGTCATGGCCGGGCGGATCAGATCAGGATGGCCACTACTTTGCTCTGATGGTAGCTGTCCTCATCAGCGCATTGTACGGAGGCTTTGGGCCCGGACTGGTTGCTACCGCACTCGCCGCGCTGAGCAGCTCCTACTTCGCCTTGTCGCCACAGTTCTCGATAAGGGTTGCTGCCCCAGGCGCAACGGAACGTCTCGTCGTGTTCATCGTAGAAGCGGTTCTGCTGAATCTGATGGCGCACGTCATCCGCAAATATCATAAATCGACTCCTCCGAGCGTTGGCTTGCAGAGGTATCTGGCGATTCCGTTTGCTGTGAGTGCTGCCACGGTTCCCAAGCTGGTTTTCCCGGATCTCGCCCGGGAGCTGCCGTTCGCATTCGACTACGCTGCTGTTTGCGCCTGCGCTTGGATCGGGGGATTGGTGCCCGGCATCGCGGCCATCGCCTTATTGGCCGGCATAACGAAATATCTATTCCTTGAGCCGGCCTATTCGTTGTCCGTAGCCAATCAAGCCGAAACGATCCGAGTCGGTCTGTTCGTAGCAGAAGGCTTGGTGCTCGCGGTGTTGGGAGCCTCCCATGCGAGCCTGAAACACTTCGCCGCGACCGTTTCGGTACGAGCGCGGACCTATGTTGCAGCAACCCTTCACAAGGAGGTGAATAACGCCGCGCTTCGTGCGGTCTCTAGGGATACAGTTTGGGAGTGGGAACTCGACACGGGTGAAATTACCCGCACGCCAAGCTGGCAAGATAGGATATCCATCGCGCTTCCCTCAAGGGAGACATATTCATCGTGGATTGAGCGCATTCACCCCGATGACCGCGATGCCACCGTTACACGGATGCAGCGAGCAATTGAGCAGGGCCGTGAGGAATTTCAATACACTTACAGACTACTAGCTCCCAGTGGCACGTTCCTTTCGGTATGGGATCACGCGTTTATCGTTCGCGGAGCGGATTGGAAGGCGTTACGAGTCATCGGCCGTAGCTCAGAACTACCCTCTCGCATTGAGGAGCCGTAGTGTACTTCCAAAAGAATCTCGGAGAATGGACGCGGCGGCCTTCCCCGCGTCTCCGCCGCAGGGAGCCCAGGCACCTACACTATGGCTTAGATGGAGGATGACACTATGCGAGATACATCATTCCGCAAAATACTTTTGCTTGCTGCTTGCCTGCTTATCCCCCGGCTCGCCTTGTCACAAGTTCCCAAACAGAGTGGAACGTTGAGTGTGACCGGCCATCCTGGGCAGGTTCCTGTCATCGATATCAATGGCAGATCCTACGTGGAGGTCGATTCATTAGCTCGCCTCACAAGTAGCTCGATCAGCTTTCGGGATAAGCAGATCATTGTAACGTTTTCTCCTTCAGAAGCGAATACAAAGGCTGCGGAGACAAACCAGCCGGTACCGTCAGGCTTTTCGAAAGATTTTCTGAGGGCAGGCGTTGAGGAGATGACGGCGATCAGGGAGTGGAGGATTGCGATCGTCAATGCTGTCCAGAGCAACTTTCCCGTGACAGACGATTGGGTGGCTGGCTATCGAAGGACGGCTGAGAGCAAGCTCTCGTTAGCGTCCGCGGCAGTCACTACAGACTCGGATCGAAGTGGGTTTACATTGCTCAGCAACGAGTTCAGCAAGATGCAAATGCTCAGCGACAAATATCTTGCGCTGAGAAAGAGCCTCACCTACATTGCTCCGGACTCGTTGGAAAACGATCCTTTAGACCAACAACTCTTGAACTGCGCACGTGGTCTAGCGTCGATGGCCGGGAGTGGCCAATTCGAGGATGTCGCTGTGTGTCATTGATCGCGGGGCCGATTTCGATTCCGACTGCGCTATTAGAGGACCGTATTCGGCGTTTGCAGGTCACAATGGCGCGACACGGCCGAACCGTTGTCCGTGACCGTCGTGTCCAAGCGGGGGGCAGGTCCCACGCTGACGAATCTCCGCCCCTGTACCAGTCCGGCCTTCGGAAGTCGAAGATTTGGCCTTTCACAAGTTTTAGCTCTTCACATCACGCCCGTCATCCCTTATAACAGGAAGGCTCCCAACGCTGGTTCTGCCGTGTCGTCGACCAGAGGCACGGCGCGGCCCCCCTCCCCCGGTGGTCACCGGGGGAGAGGAATATGCACGTAGAACAAGGAGGGAAGACTGATGATTAAGACAGCGTGGGTCGCTGTGCCGGCGGTTTGCTTGCTGGCGATGTTGACGAGGGCGCAAGAGCAACCCTCCGGAGAGATCGCCACTCTGCCGATGGGGCGTGGCGTCTATTATCAATCGCCTTCGGGCTGGACATCTCTTCCCTTTACTATAGTCATTCCCTCCTCTAGCGAAAGGGGTTGGACGCTTGAGCCGAGCACGACGATCGCGGAGGTCAGGGGCCCTTATCCGGAAATGCGCCTTTCCACGCTCACACCGACGTTGTACCTTCGAGGCATTTCACCGGGGGTGGGAATCTATCTGGTGCGGGAAATCCAACAGCACAACTATCGCAAGCTGCGGATGGATCTGAGGCGCGATGACCGGGAGTGGGCGCATTTTATCGATACGATTCCTTTCGACGTGGAGCCGCTGACTCTAGACGTTGTTCGACTCAGGCCGCGCGAAAGTCTGCCAGCCGGAGTGTACACCCTCGCGACCGGCTTCGAACAAGGCTCGCGCTGGATCTTTCTCGGCTTTGAATTCGGAATCACCGCCGACGCTCACCCCTGAAACCGACTGCCCGTCGGATCCCACTTCTCATCTACCAAGTCAGCCCGATCATGACGGGAACGGCGGCCGTCGCCACACCCTGATAGGGGGCATAGTGATATCGGACTTCCACGTACCAGCGGGCCGGGGTCCTTCCGATCCTGCGTGACAAGCCTCCGCCGGCGTTGAACCCCGGCGCGTTGGATGTCGAGCCAGCCACCACTTTGTCCAATGGCACAGTTCCTTCTAGGCATGCGACATCCCAAAAGGCAAGCCCGGACGAGCACAGAATCTCGCCGACTGCGGAAGGCCTCGTTATGGTCGCTACGCGGTGATACCACCCGGCCCCGCCAATCAAATATGGCCGCGTAGAGCTTGAGTAGCGAAACTCACGTTTGTAGTTGATCGTAACCGAGTATAGGTTGGAACTCGGTTTGAGAAATCCCAATTGATCGATGATCGCACCATTAAAGGGCATCGTGGAAAAGTAATACTGCAGCAGTACAGTTTGATTTGTACTCCAACGATAGCCCAGGCCGGCGGCAAGTGCCCCCCCCGAATGTGTAAAATCGGCGGTTTGACCGATCGGGGTATTGACGCCGGCGCCAATAGTTGCCGTCAATCGGGAAATCTCGTCCTCCCCTAAACAAAGTCTGGGATTTCCCAATGTCATCAAAAACAAGCCCCCAAGAGCAAGACGTGTTGACAAACCAGCACCCCTCGCGTTTGTTAAGCCGTACGTCATGCTTTCGATTGAGCCGTAACCGAGGGAAACGCGGACCTACTGAAGGTCAAGCCACGACCGAAGTCCCCAAAGAAGTAACGGCAATGCACAGTGCACGCGAAAAGAAAGACGAAGGCTTGCAAGTAGCCCAGGCGAGTGGCTAAACGGTTGTGCTCTTGTCCTCAATGTCGACTCCTCCGGCTGACCGCGGCCAAGGCGGATTATTTCAGTTCAGATCGTTTGCGGATTGAAACAACTCCGCAGCTGTCTCCCAGAAAGAGATTCTGTTCACTGATGAGCCTCGGAACCTTCGATTTCGCCTGCTGTTCTCCGCTTTAATCAAAGTTTCGCCGAGACGAAAACTGAAAACCGCGACTGTGCCTGAAATCCTGGCGATACTCCCCGGCGATGAAGGCGGACGGCTACATTCCTTTTGATAAAACGGGCGCTCAGGAAACTATGGTCGCTCGTTCGAGCCTTTGATCTGGGAAACTAAGTCGCCAAAACCGGGATTGGTCCGGATCAGATCGAACGCAGGATCGATATCGAGGAATACGGCATGGGGAGTTCGTTCTTCGAGCATTTTCTGGGTGAATTCCAACGCTTTGCTCACATCTGCGAGCGCCAGGTACATTTGCGCAATGGTATACGGATCGACGTACTCCGCTTTGGACATTTCTAATAGCTGATCGGTCACTTGCGTGGCCTGGTCGCTCCGGCCGGAGCGAGCGAGGCAGACTCCCAGAGCGCCCAACGTCACCGGATTGGGATGAGTATCCTGACACTGGCGTGCCTGATCGAGAGCGTCCGGTATGCAACCCTGCTGGACAAAGAGATGCGCGAGCAGACACCGCGTCTCCGCAGAGTCCGGAGCGAGCGTCACTGCAGCCATTAGATACCTTTCGGAATCTTCATAGCGGCGTTGCAGGTATAGAACCCAACCCAGCGACCGATTGGCCCGCAGAGAGAGAGGATCTAGCTCCACGGCCCTCTGAAAGCAAACAAGAGCCTCCTCGCTCTTCCCCCCGGCTAATAAACACGACCCATACACATGCCAGCCGAAGCCGTAGCAGCGTTCGCGAACCGTCGAGTTCTTGGCCATCGCAAGAGCTCCGTTGAAATCCCATTCGTAAAACAGCCTGGCCGCCGCCGCTGCGGTATAGGCATGCGCCAGATCCTCGTCCAGTTGTATTGCCTTAAGAGCCGCGTCTTGAGCCTTCGGAAGCGCATCGCGAGGCCGCATGCCGCTCCACAACGCCAAATAGCAGTAGGCGTCGGCAAGGCCGGCATAAGGCGATGCGTATTCCGGGTAGAGGGAAATAGCCCGCTCAAAGTGGCCAATCGAGGCTCGGTAGGCGGAAACGTTCATTTCATTCCATGTCTGCCTTCCCTTAAGGTAGAGAAGGTACGCCTCTATATCCGGGGCGCCTCGCGCCAGTCTCTTTCGAGCCCCAGCAGTAACCCTCACCCTCAGAGCAGTAGCGATCGCCCGTGAGATTTCTTCTTGGATGGCGAATACGTCGCCCAATGTAACGTAGAAGGAGTCCGCCCAGTGGACGTGCCCAGATTCTGAGTCGAGCATTGCGGCTGAAATTCGAAGCTGGTTTCCGGACTTCCGTACACTGCCCTCGAGCAAAGTGCCCGCGTGAAGCCTGACACCAATCTCCTTCAAATCACAATTGGTGCTCTTGAAAGCGAAAGTGCTCGCGCGACCAATGACATTCAACTCCGGACTCCGGCTGAGCATATAAATCACATCCTCCGTGATTCCATCACAGAAATACTCTTGGTCAGGCTCGGGGCTAAGGTTCAGGAACGGGAGCACCGCCACGGTGCGGGGGTCGAGCTGCTCTCTTGTCCTGGACGGGGGTAGGCTCTCGCGGTAAGCAAAGCCTGGCACGTAGCTGCCAGCTTGGAAGGTGATCTGAACAGGATCTGTGGTGCCCTCGGTTTCATAGTACTCCCGAAGCTTTCTTCGTAAGCGTTGAGCCTCCACTCTCACGATCGAATCCAGTCGCGGATCGTAGTCAGAATCACGATCGAAAACCTCCCGGCCCAAAACGTATTCCTTGAGCTGATCGAGCGATCCATGAACGGCCGATCGAACCGCGAAGGTTATGAAACGTTGCAGCCGTTGCGAGTTCCGAAAGCACTCGCTCGCGTTGATCCGATCGACTTCCTGAAGGATTTCCTCAGAGGCTACCCCGCCTAGGCTGGGTCCTTCAGGTCTCTTGGCCTCGCTTTCGGATGAGGACATGAAATTCTGTTCTCCCACAAGAAGATGACGGAAGCCGGTAAGCGGCTCATTTTCCACAACTAACAGTTAGCTAACTGTTGCTAACTTCCTCTGCGATGTGGCGAGCCTCATCCTGGGGGTGAGGATTCATGCTGGTCAGGTCAATTCGGTGCATGACCTACAAGCTACGACCCAAGTACTTCAGTCCCGCTGCTACGGCAAGTTATACGCGGGGCCAAGCCAGTCGAACGAAAGGATAAAGCCTGGACTTTGATGATCGTCGTTTTCCAGAGAACGAGACGCTTTCTATCCGGGTGCTTCGTCCGACAGTGGTCCAGGTCCAGGGGCACCTTCTGAATGCCTCTGAGGACGGAATGAAACTGTTGGTGCCGCAGCCCCTGGAACCCGGATCCGTCATACAGGTTCGATCCCAGAAACGGTTTGTACTCGCCGAAGTACGCTACTGCGTGGCGCATGCCGACAAGTTCGCAATCGGGGTCGAGGTCACAGCCGTTTTTGATCTCCCGCCGAGCGAGCCTCAGTCCTGACAATTCCCCGGAAAGATCCAGAATCCTGAACCATGTTGCGCCGACCGGAACCCATGGACTCGCCTCGCACTGCCTGTGACCGTTGTAAGCAGACTCTTTCGGACCGGTTCATGGATGGAAAGCCACAAACATGACGATGCTCGCGCAACGATGGATCCCTCCTGTTCCATCGCCGTGGGGTGCGGGTTTCATTCAACAAGGGGGTTGCACCCGGGGAGATTTGGAGTGACTACATGGACCTGATTAAGATGCTGGCGGAACTACGTCGGAAACGTGACCAACTTGGTGAAGCCATACTCACTCTGGAACGTTTGGCTCTTGGTCGTGGGCGGCGGCGTGGCCGGCCGCCAGCCTGGATGAGCGACCTAAAACGCAGAGGGCGGCCGCCCGGCAGCAAGAACAAAGCAAAAGCTACAAGCCGGCGAAAGAGATCTCTGTGACGCAGGGCTTGGTTTCAGTTTCTCTCCCGGGAAGCGTGCTCTGAACGTGCTGGCTTACCGGCGTCCATGATAAACCAGTGTCAGCAGAAAAGACGAGTCTCCTGAAACGCGCAACGCAGGAGCCCGCTAAAACCGCCACGCATGAACGGGCGGCATTTCATGCCTCTTGGCGACCGTCTCGAACACCCCGACAGGTTCGCGCCAGCGCTGCTTGCGGCGTTCCCGGCGTCTGCTATTCTCGGTCACTTAGGGTTACCCTTACGAAAGCAGCGACCGTCGGGGTTGACCCTCGATTGGATGTTCCTTTTGCCCGCCCCGAAGTCTTTTAGGAAAGTAGAAAGTTACATTTATGCACATTAGAATTCAACAAGCCTTGTTCTGTGGGCTCGTCACGACGCTTGTGTTGTCGCTCGAAGCCGACCAGGAGTTCGCCCTTCGCACAGACGTGACATTGGTCCAATTGCACGCGAGAGTTACAGACAGCAAGGGCCGCGCCGTCCTCGGATTGGACAAGGACGCGTTTCAGCTGTTCGTGGACAACGTCCCGCAGCCGATCAGCGTTTTTCAAGGAGAGGATGCGCCGGTGACTGCCGGGATCGTAGTGGACAACAGCGCCAGCATGGCTCCCAAACAGCAGCAAGTGATCGCGGCAGCGCAGGCGTTCGCCCGCGCCAGTAATCCGAAGGACGAGATGTTCGTGCTGCACTTCAACGATCACGCCCGGTTCGGACTGCCCTCCGGCACGCCATTTACCGGACGCATCCCCGACCTCGAATCTGCCATTGCAGCGTTCAATCTCGGGGGAACCACTGCGTTTTACGACGCGTTGCTGACGGCGCAGTCTCAGTTGCGTTCCGCCGGATATGCCCGAAAGGTCCTACTGACGATTACGGATGGCGGAGACAACTCGAGTCACGCGACGTTGAACGAGGCACTGAATGGAGCGATGAAAGCGGGGATCGTCGTTTATCCGATCGGAATCTTCAGCGAAGACGATCGCGACCGGAATCCACAAGTGCTATCGAAAATCGCTCAGCAAACCGGTGGCGAAGCCTTCTTCCCAGCGGAGCTTGCAGATGTGACCAAGGCTTGCGTCAGCATTGCCGACAATATACGAAAACAATACACAATTGGCTTCAGCGGCCTCAACGATGGGCAATATCACAGCGTTCGGCTGACGGCTAAGGACCTGAAACAGGGCCCCCTACGTGTGGAGACCCGCCCCGGTTACATTGGAGGCGAGGTCTCCTACTCCAAGTAGCTGACCGCGCAGACGCCTTAATCAGGACGCGCTCCCTCAGAGGCTCTACGGTGGCCCGGCCGTTTGGACACTTTTAGTTCTGTCCGCCGCCTCCGGCGCTAGCTTGCGCCACAACCTCTGCGGGCCCGAAGATGCGAATGAGAACGCGCCGCGATGCTTCACTTTTGCTGGGACTCGAACTGGCTTCGGTCTCCAATCCCGAGGGCGGAGCTTCTGCGCCCAGTCCTACCGTATGGATGACGTGCAACGGCACTTTCTGCGTCACGAGGTAGCGTTGGACAGTGTCCGCACGCTCTCGGCTCAGATTGAGGTTGTAGTCTTGCGGACCGGTCGCATCGGTGAAACCGACCAGTTCCACCAGGACGCGCGGCATAGACTGCACCTTGCTCGCGAGTTGATCGAGCTCGGTCTTTGCTTCCGGCGTGAGTGAGAACTTGTTAAAACCGAACGTCACATCAGCGCTCTCGAGGAGTTTGTAGTTGACATCGGTCGCGCCCGCCGCTGCCGCCGCCTGGGAATTGGCTGCGAGCCTACGTGCGTTCTCCTGAGATTCGCTCATCGCACTCGAAGCGGCGGTTTGGGCCCGTTGAGCATCCGCTTGGGCCCGTTGAGCATCCGTTCCGGCTTGTTGAGCCGCGGAACTGGCCACGCCCAGCTTAATCTCGGCCGTAGAGATTCGCTCGTTGATCTGCGAGACATCTTTTTGGTGGATGCCCGCTACGAGCTCTATCTTTTCATTGGTCGCCACGAACTTCGTATCGGTTACCGCGGACAGCGTGTCGACTTTCTGGCTGACCGGAGCTACCTGCCTGCGGGCATAACCTCTTGTGGCGCAACCGGCCGTCGCTAATGCCAAAATAAGCGGCATCGCGAACAAATGCATCTGACTAGGATTGTTACGAATCATAAACGTTCTCTTTCTTGGCCCACGGTTCGATAGCCAGCAGCCGTTGGCTCCTGGAGAAACCTCGGTGGGCCTTCGAGGTTCCAAGATGCGGAATCTAACGCGCATCGAATATCGCAGCGCATTTGTGGACCGCCTGAACACTTACGATGCAAGTTGCCATCGACGGATTTAAAGTTTTTGAGGCTCTATTTTCGTGCCAAGCCGGTGCGGAGAGTCGCTGGAGAGACGCCCGGACGCCAAACCGCAGGAGACCTTGCGTGAGCGAGTTCCCGCGCTTCCTTCGAGAGGTGAGATGCCTGGCCGATACAGCGGGGCTTTTGCCTATCAGTGCCGCAAGAGCGCTCAGCTTCGGGCAACCGCGAAAGGTGCGGGTGGCGCCTGCAGGCTAGTGATGACGCGTGTGTTGGAGTCGGTGCGGATCCTTTTCTGTAGGTGCGCTACTTAGGAACAGGTTCGGACGCGTACGGGAAGTTCGTCCTCTCAGCTCGCGCCACGTCGTCTTCCGATAGCTGCTGCGCCGAATCAAGGAACTCCCGGAGCCTTTTGGCCCAGCCGTCGAATGCCTGTGTGGCGGCCCGGAACTTCTCTTCCCGGAAAAAGTCGGCCGAGCCAACCATTGCGCCTTCACCAAGACTCTGCCGGTCCACGGCAGCCGCGATTTGTTGACCCGTTTCCGAATCCACGAGCTCAATTTCGATGCCGACTTTCCCGATATTGATAGCGCGGTCCAGGGATTCCTCTTTCTTCTGATCCGCCGGCGCCGACGGTCCAACATCGACCCCGACAATCGCCGAGCGAAGCCTCAGGACCAGCGGCCCGCTCGCTTGCACCACCGGAAAGGCATCCTCCACGGCCGCTGTTATGGCGTGCTGGAAGTATTCCGTCAACGCGGTCCGGCCGCGATCCGGGAGGGCCTTCGCATCAGCGTCTGTCGCAAGATATACGACCGGGGGCTCGATAATTACGGCCACGTACCTGTGAACGTTCTTGAGGGGATCCCGCGACACGAAGGAAACGGTGCTTTCAAATTCTGGGTTCGGCTTCAAGTTCGCGTAGGCACTCAAGAATCCCGAGAATTCCTGGCCTGCCGGCATCCTCCTCACGTCAGGTGCGCTCGCTGGGCGTGAGCACGACAAAACCGTCGCCAACGCTGCGGCCAAACACGAAAGCCTCGTCTTCATATGCCACATTTCTGCTCCTTTCCGCTAGCGGGGTCTGGTGATGCGCCTAGGCTCCCTTCTTCTCCGAGCCCTGAACGCGCAGCATGTTGAAGACTTTGAATGCTCCGGACACGGAGTTGCACTGAATGAAGGCGACGTCGGAATCGGCCTTGGTCGCTACCGTGCCCAGCAGGATGATCTGTCCGTCTTTGACGATGATCTTGATGTCGGAGCCGTTACCCCAGAAGTACCTCGACAACTGCCGCTGGAGGGCTGCCCTCGCCGCGGCGCGGATTTGCATATCGAGACTGCCCAGAGGCAAGACTTCGATGTTGTTGATAACGGTTTCCACGCCGTCAATATCTTTGACAACATTGTAGGCGGTGCTCCGGTTTGTGGTGCGGACGGTCCAACCCGTAAGAATGACGTCGCCACCAGATTGGGTGAACGAAATGAAATCGAACTCGCTGATGTACGGCATCATCGCCAGTTCGTGCCGGACTTTCTCGTGAAGCTGGGCGTTTTTGTCGGTCCGGTGCGTCTGGACGTCCAGCAGTCTCCGCGCCGGGTCGCCCTGCGGTATGGATTCGGCCGTAGTGACGTTAATCGACTGGAGTTTTACGGTGCCATTGTTGGCCTTGATCTCACCGGAGACTTCCACTAATTGGCCCGCCAGGGGGCGAATCATTTTCTGCTTATTCACGGTAAGGACCAGGTTGTTGTGCAGATGAACCACTACTGGCTCGGAGCCGTCTTTGACGGTGCTCCGACTGCACTCGATCCTGGAGGCCGTAATCGGTCCGAGCATAAGACGCGCGCACAGGTCCGAATCCACATAGGCACGGAAAACAGAGACTTCTGCCGCCAGGAGTCCGGCGGGGAGCAGCAGGACTAGAGCTGGCAATGTTTTCATTCTCATCGTTCCCTCCTGCGATCATTCTGCGCGCAACCGCGAAACGCTCGCCTGGCACGATCTGCGCAGGCAAGTGATGTCGCGTGAGTTGGATCCGGTGCAGTTTTTTTGGGGGGCGAACCTGCCAGCGGGGGAAGTAATACCGGATCTACTGAAGATCAAGCCACAACCGGAACCGCCGCTTGAAAAGCTAGTGTACAAGTCGCAGAGCGATCAGGACAAGACGTGAGCGGACGCACCCGGGTACGAGCACACATCTGCACGGAATCGTGCAATTCCTGACGGTCCGTTATCGCGTATGCATGGGAACTGGGTTCTCAAGAAACGCGTACTAGCTCTTGCCATTAGCCATTGGATGACGACTGGGGCGTCGAACTACGCCATGGAACTGGAAGCAATAGAAACGTCGCAGACATCTGCGACACCGACGTGGATATAGAAAGCAGATCCGTGCAACGGTGTCCAACGGATGGTGGCGAGAGTGTGACCGCCGGACGCTGCGAAATCCGCAGTTCCAGCAGGCCGGAAGCCTACGGGTGCGCAGCACTAGCATGACAAGCGCACCGAGCAGCAAAACGCCCGCGAGAATGGCGAGGCCTACGGCTTCATGAGCCAGGGTACCGTCCGCAGCAAGTTGAATCATTTGGATTCAGGCTGATTACTGTAAGCTCGCCCCTTAATCTGGGTCAGACTAGCTTGAGAAGGCTGTCAGGATAGATGTTGAGATCGGACTCCTGAAGTCGGCGAATCGCCCCTCTGGCGTTGTGCTTCGGGTCGCATGTACAATCCCACTGCAATCAACCCAATGCCCCCGAAGCATCATGCCGGCAGTTGTCGATTCCGAAACTGACTCCACCGGGTGCGGAGCGGCTCCGTCTCATAAAAGCGCAGCGACCTCTGAGTAATCCCGCCCTTGGGTCCACTTGTGCCTGCACCCAGGCCGATCTTTCCGTTACCTGGAAGCGGCCCAGGGGAACCGTTGGTGGGTGCAACTTCAGCGCCATTCGACCGGATGATCGTCTTGGGCCCGGGTGCGTAAGTGAAGTTCCAAAACATGCTGTCTTGGCTATAGCATGCGTTTGCAACGGAATTGAACGATAGCAGCGTACCGATATCGGTCATGGTTGGGCATATTACAACCGCAGCGGTCAAGTTTCTCGCGCCGGCGAGTGCGACCGAGGCGAGTAGGAACTGCATCGATACTCTTTCTCATTTGGTAGTCCTCCAGACCCAAATGGGTCTCCTAGGAGATCTACTTTGCCAAACTTGCGATCCAATACTTTTTTGGCCTCATCCCGAATCCGCTCTCGGCGCGGTTCGCCGGCTGGGTGGGAGGGGCGATCTTTGGCACGGCGAACTTTCCGGCTTGGCCAAGGTGATTGTCGCGGGGCGGCCATGGTTGCAAACGTGGCCTTCGGCGTTGCGCCGCCAGTCAATGTTGGACGATACCGGTGTGGCGATTCATGTCGTAGATGTTTGCGTTTGACGGAATTAAATATACCGGCCACGCAGCTTATTGCATCTCTTGAACGGATCAGCTGAAAACGGGCCGCCTATTTATACCAGCGTGGCGCGACGAACCTTAACGAATGTGGGCACTTACCGGCCGCCCCGGATCTGACTGACTTTTCCATTGCCGCGCTTCTCTCGGCAGGATTAGAACGGACCACCATGAAGGGCTCATCATACGACCTTAAGACTCCGAATGTGGACATATGTTGGCACGAAACTGAAGGATTACCCGCGATGGCCGTGGCCCACAACGCACCCCATCGCGATGCACTCCGCCAAGGATGCGGCATTGGGCTGAGGGACGGATATGGAGACGCATACACTCAGGGATTCGAGCGAACTGCTCGTTTTCTACTGAGTCGCGGGGCATCTCCGGGCCATGCTGAGGAATTGGCCCAGGCCGCCTGGGTTCGCGGATGGGAATGTCTACATCAGCTCCGCGGAGATAGTGCCGTGGGCACCTGGGTCAATGCCATTGCCCTGAATTTGTTCCGAAATGAGCTGCGACGGGAAAAGTACATGCAGCCGCTCGTCGAGACTCAGAGCAGCTTTCGGATGGACATCGCGGCGATTGACGCCGTTCGGGTCTTGAACTCTTGCCGCCCGGGTGAGCGCGCTCTGCTTGAGCATCAACTGATCGGAGCAACCGTCGAAGAGATTGCGCAGGTAACCGGTGTCACTAGAACCGCAATCCGTCTTCGACTCCTACGGGCTCGGCGTGCGGTTCGCGTGCGACTGGAGCAGCGTGCTACACGTCGCCGAGAGTACATCGACGAGGGCCAGTTGCAGCGTCGCCGCTCCTAAAAGGCCCAGGAGGCGCCGTCGCTTACTCTCCTTGCGCCGGCAACTCTCGCCGTTCCATCTCCTGAGGATAGTTTCGACTTCATGACGATGCACAACCTCAGCCCTGCTGGGCAATGATGCTCCCGGTCGAACTTGGGATCCGGGATTGTTATGTGACGAATTGACGACGATTCATAAATACACTTCCAAAGAGACGGTGTGAATGCGTCGCTTCTTCACGATGCGAAACCGGTCATCGGACGAATCCGCCCGACTGTTCTTTTTGGGGTTGATCGTTTTTAGTTAATACGTTTTCAGAACATAAAGTAAATCTTTCTTTCCGAATGAGGCTCTAGTCGCGAGGAGGGTGTTTGTTGTGAAGGGACTTCTGTTTCTGCCTGCGGTTCTCTCTACATCGGCTTTCGCTGGCACGATTGGTGCCTGTGCTCCAGCCACTTTGGCCAGCCTTATTGGCAATCCATGCGCACTAGGCGACAAGGTGTTCGGTAACTTCAGCTATACCGGCAACGTTGATCCGTCGGATATTAATGTCGATTTCCAGATGGCCGATAACGGCGCTGAGTTCCGGCTCATTTTGGCGCCCATTACGGGGGCTGGGTTTTTCACTAACTTCACGTTCACCGACACAATTGCCGCGGTCCCTGGTGTTCCGCCCAATCCTCTTCCGGCGGTCTACCAGATTGTCGGCGTGAAGGACCAGTCGGACTTTTCGTTCGCGCGGAACTCTTCCGGGTTACTCGACGTCGCCAACAGCCCGGGTCCGACCTATGACTTGATTCCAGGCAATGATACGGGCAGTCCAGCATTCATCGCTCCGACGACAACCTTGACGACCACATCGACGTTAACCGGAACGGGCGGTGTTGGGGACGCAAACCCGGGACTGTCAAGCTTCGAACTCGGGTACATTCAGGCCGATACTTCAGTCTCTGAGCCGTCGTCCTTTGGTTTGATCGGCTTGACCCTATTGGGTTTGGGCCTGCTTCGAAGACGGGCCGCGTAAACCGGAAACTAAAGGGTGCGATGCTCGGACGGATTTACACGTACCCCAATCGATTCGGGGCGGAAGTCGGCTCGGTTCACTTCGACGAGATGCCGACTTTCATTCAAGTGAATCGTGGAGTCGCGGCTCGCTCGGCTCGTGCATCATCCCGAGCCTGTGGCGACAAGTCGCACCAACAAGTTTTTGGCCGGCAAATGTTTGGCGTGCCGCTGCGGCCTCGATACCTATGCGAGCAGCGCCAGAAGCGGATAGATTGTTTCCAGGTCGGCCACACTTCCACGACTTTTTTGGATCTCCCGGCGCTGCCCCGAAGAAAGGGTATAGATGGAAGGACCCGCCGCATTCAGGAGTTACTCGTTTGGGGATGAGCTAACCCAAACGAACGGAACGTATACACGATGCGCTCGGCTAGCCCCAGCCCGGATGGGGGGAGAAAGCAGCACTTAGAGTGTGCAACCTCCCCACATCTGGCAAGGGTATCCCTAATTGGCGGCCACGCCCTTGTGGACGAGGACTTTAATGTCAACCCGACGGTTCTCGGCCCGTCCGGCCTCCGTCTCGTTCGACGACACTGGTGCGTATTCGCCCATCGCGCCCGGTGCAACGATATGCCGCGCCGGCACTCCACCCTGCTGCATCAAGTAAGTGATCACCGCCTTAGCGCGGTCCTCACTCAGTTTGGTGTTAATGGCATCATGGCCGGTCGAGTCGGCATGGCCTGTTACCTCAACGATGTATCCCTTCAGGCCCGTGGCGGTTTGCGCCAGCGTCTTGAGTGCGTCTTCGGACTCCTGCGAGATACTCGAACTGCCGAATCCGAATTTAACGGTGGCTTCCGTTTTCACATCATAATCTGCCAACGACAAAAACCGCTCCGTGGTCTGGTGCACGACGTTGATGGTCTCGCTAATCTTCTGTTCGTGATTCGCGCTGTTCTTCTGGTGTTCCGCGACCCCCGCCTTTAGAGCTTCGATCTCGGCCTTGAGGGCCGCGATCTGCGCCGCGCTGGCGGAGGAACTCTGCCTGTTAGCTTCGATATTCCGCCTGTTGACATCGATAGCCTCAATGTTGGCCTCGACTTGCTTTGCTGTGGGATTCACGCCGGCCTGGATCATCTCGCTCGCTTCCAGGTCGTCGCCATCGACTGTGATGGTCTTCGCGACAAACTGGCCCTGTTCGTTGGACGCTCCGTCGACGTCCACCTTGAGGCCGGGTATAAGCACCACCGAGGCCATCTTGTCGGTGCCCAAACCAAAGAGTCCCGTGTCATCTTTCGTAGTCGTACTATCGGTTAGGAGAACGACAATGTTTCCCCTGTTGGACGTTACCGTCAACGTTTCTCCGGTACGGCTACTGATCATGCCCTTGACATTCTCGCCAAGAGCAAACATCGATGCCAGGGAAAACAACGTCATCAGACTGATTACATTCGTTCTTGGGTGCATAGCTGCCGCTCCTTTTTCACAACTCGGGGTTCCCTATCCCCCTAAGGACAAAACGTCGTTGACGTTCGTTCCTGGTTCGTTGATGCAGGGCTGCGTGGTACGGTGCTTTTTTGTTTGCGGACGCCCTTTCGCCCGCGGCGCTACACACTGAACCCACTCTGCCCTCACCCCTAGAAGGATTTGCCTGGGACCCTGCAATCCCACAATGCGGATGGAAGGATGGCGACAGAGGCGGCGAATCTTGCAAGGAGAAAGGAAGGAGCCAGAGGTGTCCCCAGCAGAACCACCCCGAACCAAGGGGACTGCCCTTGCCCGTTGCCGCAGCATCTTCTCATCGCGGAACGACGCGAGCCGTAACGTCGTAAAGCGAGGGGGCGAGTTCATGTCGTGGCAAAACACCGACGCCGTTGAAATCGTCAAAACACGCTCGTTACTTCGTATTTTTGGGCGGATAATCCTTCAGGAGCTTTGCGACGCCCTTCTCGATGTTCTTCTTCCTCTTATCTGGCGTCACATCGGCTTCAATTGTCTTGGCCGCGTCGCCGCGCCAGACCAACTGTCGCTGGGCGGCATCATACATGTCCAATCCAAAGTCACCGATCTGGAGGGTCTCGGTTGTCGTCGTTGTCCCGATTGGGTGGGTGGTAGGATCGTAATCCCACCGTCTCCCTTCCAACACGTAAACCCCGGGTCCCGGCATTTCGGTGGAGGCGCTCCATTCCATCGCCTTCCTAAAGGCCACCTGGTAGCCAATAAGGAGATCAGCCTCCGCTCCCTCAGTCTTAACCAAGCCTTTCTTGGCCAGCTCGGCATCAATGGCAGCTTTAAGTTGTTGGTCCGTCAGCGCATCGATCTGAGTGGTGTTTTCTGTTGGAAGCCACTTATACGTCTTGTACTTGGAAAAGTTCGCGTTAGGGTAGTACTTATGCCAGACCTGTTGTGCGAAACCGGCATTTGCCAGCAGCCACAACGGTAGAATCAGACGGAGTAACTTCATCGGTCTGTTCGCATCACTATCCAGTCCACCTTCGCAAGGGCGCGCCTTCCAACCGCCCCAGCGATCGGGTCAGCCACAAAGGAAAGCTCCCAGTTCGTTAGTTGGTAATTGGAATGATCGTCGTAATCGCATTCGTATTGTTGGAGAGCAATCCCAGCACGGTGACAAACTCAGTGCTCTGATGGATCCGAAGAACACCCTTTTTCCCAGCCAACACGGGATAGGCTTGTGGGGTTACGACCGCCACGTGTTGCCGTGCACTCAGGATGAGCGTATCCTTTACCAGCAGATGATTCGACTCGTCATCGAATTCGATTGGAACGGATAAAAACCCGCTTGTCGTGTTGGCGAGCGCCACCGAAGTAACATATTGGCCTGTTGTGTTATCAAACGGAATCAGAATCACGCTCGGAGCGCCCGGTACGGAAGGGGACGGAACGATGCACACTGCCGAGCCGGAGATACTGAGCGGGACCACGGCTTCGGAAATCGTCTTGCTCGGTAGTAGGAAGCGGAATGAACCTAACCCTCGTACGGGGATTCCGCTCGCCACGTTCATACTGGCCCAGCCCTGCGACGTGATGGAAGCCGAACTGAAGAGTACAACGCTCTGAAGTCCGCCTGCCGGGATCGTAAATGTGTAGACAGAAGTATTCCCGGCTCCCAGGACGGGAGCACTGAGCGGCGAGCCGTCATCCCCAAAGAAAGAAAGAGTGACGTTGGCCGGTAACGTATCGCTCTCGTCTATCAAAGTGAGCGTGGTCTGCCAACTACCGCCATACGCAATCTGAGCGAAGCTGCCCTGCTGACCGAACGCGCAAGCCGCGCACACGATGCTCAACGCGACAAATCGATGGATGAACCTTGGCATGAAGCCTCCTTTATCTCGTCTGTTTCGTGGATGCTGTTGAAAGAGTTCCGATTGAAAATAGTTGACGGGTGTCCGCCGGAAGTCCACAAGGGCTATCGACTGCACTCAAGGAGTTTGTCTCTGGTCGGCCGAAAGTAGTCCGCTAGGCGTTCAAGATGTTGCTGGGAGCGGCAGATTACCGGCGCTACAGCTTCGCCGGACCGGGTCGACTCCTTAGGATTCGATCGTTCTAGCGGATAAATACCGGCAAACGCCTTTCGCGGAAGTTGAGAAACACTTGGCCATATAGCGCGCGATTTGTTGAAGTGACCGGGTGCTGGCGTGATTGTTTCCGGATTGTCGCGAGCCTTGATCGGGAATGCCCCGATCGCAAACGACGGGCGCACGTGGGTCGCGATTCTGGTGCTTGCACTGGTGACGACATCGTCGCAGCGACAACTTGGGTTATACCGTTATCGAAGTGTGCGGAATTGTGTATCATCAAATGCGTTGACGCGAGGCCAAGGGAGCAACTTGTGAGCTCTAAATCTTACATTTCGCGTATTGCCCATCGCGTCACACCGTTTATCGAACTTCGAGGTCCGCTTGCCGACGATCAGCCGGCGAGAATTCTGCACGTTCTCCTCGCGGCTCTCGCCGTGTGGATGGCAGCCGGGTGGATCGCCACGATACCGTTCGCTGTAAAAAGCATCCCGCGGTATTTCAATCCGCTCGTCCAGGAAGCGAGTTACGTCACTGCGCTCGTGCTGCTACGGCTTGGCCACTTCCGGCGCGCAAGCCTGGCATACCTCGCAGGCACATGGATCTGGGCGTCGCTCATCTCCTTTTCCTTTGGCGGTGTACACGGCTCGGGAGCGCTGCTCTACGTGTCCTTGCCAGCCTCGGCGGCTTGGCTCCTCGGATACAAAGCCGCCATAAGGACAGGGGGTTGGTGCCTGCTCGGCGCGCTGGTATTTGCGGTTCTGGAGATGACGCATACGAGGCTTCCGTTCCAGCATCAGGCAACGCCACTGGGAACCTGGTTCGTAATCGTTCAGGCCGTCCTGATCAACGCCATCCCGGTGGGACAGATCATCGCCAGGCTACGGGAAAGCCAGCGGCGTTTGGTCTCGATCTACAACACTGTTGAAGATGTCATCTTTCATCTGGCTATCGAGCCCGAAGGGCAATTCCGCTTCGTTTCTGTCAACGCTGCTTTTCTGAGGGTCACCGGACTGAGCCAAGAAATGGTGGTCGGCAAAACCGTGAACGAGGTCATTCCAGAGCCGTCCCTGACGATGGTTCTGCGAAAATATCGACAGGCGGTCGAAGAACAGACCGTTGTGCACTGGGAAGAAACATCAGATTACCCTGCCGGGCGGATGACCGGGGAGATCAGCGTTGCACCTGTCGTTAACGACACAGGCGCTTGTACCCATCTGGTTGGATCGGCTCACAACATCACCGAGAAGAAGCGCGCCCAGGAAATCGAAAGTCGGCTCGCATCGGACTTGGAGCATAGCCGCGACGAAATACGGGCCTTGGCGGCCAGTCTCATGAAGGCTCAGGAAGACGAGCGCCGCAGAGTATCTCGGGAGCTGCATGATCACATCTGCCACCAGCTTGCTTCCCTCGCCATCGACCTTGGCAAGCTTACCGTCGACCCCCTGCCTCCTCCCAAGAACGCGCGAGCCCAGCTTGAGGCGATCCGGGCGCGCTTGGTGAAGACGTCGCGAGAGACCCACGATATCGCGTACCAGATGCACACTGCTATTCTCGACGATTTAGGCTTGATTGCTTCGCTGAAAGACTTGTGCCGCCAGTTTTCCGAACACTATCCAGATATCGCGTTGGACTTCGAAGACAGTGGTCCGCCGGCCTCAATTCCCAGTGAAGCGGCATCCTGTCTCTATCGGATCACAGAGGAAAGTCTGGAGAATATAGCCAAGCACTCCCGCGCCAAACGCGTCTCGGTCCGTCTCAGTTTTAAGACGGAAGCCGTCGTGTTAACAATCCAGGACGACGGCGCTGGTTTCGACCCGGAGGCGGTCAAGGGCTACGGCGGGCTCGGACTGATCAGTATGAAGGAACGCGCGTATTCGGTAAATGGAAAGCTGACGATCCTGGCACAACAGGGTCACGGCACGCAAATTACCCTGGAAATTCCCTTGCAGGCCGGCGATTCAATGAACGCCCTCGGATCCTAGTTGTCCGACTTGTAATCCTGCCGCGGCCCAAAAGCACCGGCCTGGTGCGTTTGCACCGCGCGAATATCGCGCCAAAACCAGGTATCTACCTGATCCCAGGCCATTTGGTCTTCGGCCATTGCCATGCCTTACTTGCTAGTGGAATGCCCGGCCCCTCCATTACGGTCCTTGAACGTTTCCGCCGATGGCAGTACGAGATCGCCCGCTCATGATTCGTCCAAGGGACCATGCGCGTAAAAGGGCTGTTAGCCAACGTTAGTTCCCTTTGAAGGTGGTATGGGTCCAATCAGTTCTCTTGCCTGATAGCATGTTATGAAACGCCCTCGGATCTTATTGGCTGACGACCACGCACCGACGCTCGAAAGCATCCGGGCAGGTCTTGCACCACATTACGAGATAGCTGGTTCCGTGGCGGACGGGCGGGCCCTGGTGGAAGCGGCTCTACGCTTGAAACCGGACCTGATTGTCATGGACATCACGATGCCGCATTTGAGCGGCATCCTCGCTGCACGCCAGATTAAGACGAGTCTGCCCGGGATTAAACTGCTATTCGTCACGATGCATTCGAGCTCCGCGTATGTGCGAGCCGCGCTTGAGGCGGGTGGGACTGGATATGTGCTGAAATCCGCCGCGCGTGAAGAGCTTCTGGATGCTGTTCGGAGCGTCCTGAGAGGCCGCATCTATGTCAGCCCCGGTCTTTCGACCGAACAGCTGGAGCGGTTCCAGCATCCTGCTGCCGCCGCCACTGCCTATCTCAGCAAGCGGGAGCTCGAGGCTCTGCAGCTGATCGCTGAGGGCCGGACCGCCGAGGAAATTGCCCGAGCCATGAATATCTCCATTAAGACGGTCGCGTTTCATCGGGGGAACATCAAGAGAAAGTTGGGGTTGAGGACTACTCCCGAATTGACGAAGTACGCACTGGAACGAGGGCCGATTCAGTAGGCCTTTAGGACTTGCGAGCTCCTGCAATGACCGCAGAGCCAGGGATCTCTTCGTCAGGGAACTCAGAACGATTCCATCCACCGCCAGGTCGTACTTTGGGTTAGTCCGTGGGATCTACAGAGTGCTTTCGACGCTTCAATATCAGGGCAGCTCTGCTACTTTTTCTTAACAGGATATTTCTTGAAAAGGTTGTTCGTGGCCTTTTCAAGCTGTGCCCGAATCTGATCGGGATCGAGGATCCCAGTGGGCAAGCTCTCGGTCACCATACCGATCCACGCGGATTTCTTCGTCCGGCGATCGATAAGATTGAGGAAAAGTGTGCCTTGTCGATTGTACCGGCCGACCGTGGTGATCGGAGCTCCGTAGAGCATGTTCGGATCAATGGTATAGATTAGCGCCTCAACTTGGGGCACCGATTCGGTGAATATCCAGACTTGAATCTGAAGATCCGCGCCGTCGGCAAGCTCCGTCAAGCCTCTTTCCGATAGCTGCCGTCCAAGAACCTCCTTCAGGACTGGATTCGCAACGTGATTCTCTTCAAGTCCCAATTTCGTCAGCACGCGTGGCGGAAACCACTGATAGCTCTTGTACTGGGCCAAATCCTTCCCGCCTTGGGTCTTTACTTTCGCGGCCCGGAGTGGCGGCATCAGACAAGCTGAAGCCAGCAGCATCAACCACAGGATCCGAAAGGGAGTTCTCATAAGCAGTGGCGTCCTCCGGGTCGTAGTGGCGACTTCTAGGGACCCTTCGACCGCGCAGAACAAGGATTCGCAGCCCCACGGCAGTGATTCAATTCTTTGCGCATCCATCGTTTGCACAACAGCTTGGCGCACGCGGTCAGGTCGAGCGCGGCAGGGCGACTCGTTGCATCAAGTCACGGAAACGCGAGTGGTCCCGCAGATCGTCCATGCTCGGGTCTATATGGAGATAGATAAGCCAGTGGGAGTGCTCTTCATAGGCTTTCTCCAAATAATCGAGCGCGCGCCCCGGTTCTCCCAAGCCAATGTGGATTCCGGCGAAAAAGTAAGGTGCAACATACGTCTGTTCTGCGAGGCTGGTCAGCCCATCGAGCATCTGAACTGCCTCCTTAATCCTGCCGGCCGCTGCGTAAGTGTGGGCCAGTGCCGCGCGCATGAGAGGACTCCCGCCCGACAGGTTCACACTCTTCTCACCGTCAGTGATGGCCAGCTCATAGCGACCCATTTTCCTGTGCAACAGGCCTAGTATCCAGTATGTGACGGGATAGTTCGGATCCAATTCCACCGTTCGCAAGAGTTGTTCGATAGCTTCGTCGTAGCGGCGGGCATTGTAGCAAGCCCATCCGACTGCAACATTGATGATGAGCGATAGCGGATCGAGCTCCTGACCGTGCTTGACCCTGGCCAAAGCCTCGCCATGTCCGCCCATGGTCATCACATACTCGGCATACCAGTGGTTGGCGGTTGGGTAAGTGGGACTTAGTTCGAGGCTGCGTTGGAATTCCGTCTCAGCCTCGTCCCAGTGCCAATCGTAAAGCCACAAGAGGGCCGCGAAGGGTGTATGGGCTTCGGCGAGGTCCGGGTCGAGCCGCAGGGCGGTCATCGCTGCAGCTTTCCCTTTAGGGAACGCATCCTTCGGCGGCAGATAGCTGTTCCATCCCAGGAGCACGTAGGAATCGGCCACACCGGTATAGGCGAGGGCGTAGCCGGGGTCCTTCTCGATCGCCTGCTGAAAGTAATCGATTGCCTTGTAGAACCCTTCTTCGGTCCACCTGTTCCAGTGATGACGGCCCTTTAGGTAAAGGCCGTACGCCTCGGCGTTCTCCGTGTGGTGCCTCGTTAGCCGCTTCTTTTCCGCGCGGGTCAACTGTGGCCGCAATTTCCCCGATATCTCGCCGGAGATCTCATCTTGGATTACAAAGATGTCGCCGGGCTTGCGATCGTATTGCGCACCCCACAGTTGAGAGCCTGTCGCCACATCGACCAATTCGGTTCCAATGCGCAAAGAGCCGCCACTCTGCATCATTCTTCCGGTGAGCACGGCGCGCACATTAAGCTCGCGACCGATGGCTTGAGGATCGATGTCCCGACCCTTATACCGAGATACCGTGCTCTGCGCCATTACTCGCAGTTTCGGTATCTTCGCCAGGATAGTGATGAGGCTTCCCGTGATCCCGTCACTGAGGTATTCGTGTTCGGGATCGCCACTAGCGTTGCCGAAGGGCAAGACCGCGAGAGAGTCAAGGATCTTGGAAACCCGCTGTGGGCGGAGACCGGCCGTTTCCTCGGAGGAAGTCAGTGCCCTCCGCCTGCTGCTCGAGGACAATCGACCTGCACTTGGTGGAACAACCGATGCCGTTTCTTTTTGTGCGGCTCTCAGGCCCGACTCAGAGTCTCGCTTGAAACGCTGCAGTTCAACCCGCATGTCGGCGGCGTGCTGATAACGTAAGGTACTGTCCTTCTCTAAGGCTCTGTAGATCACCTCTTGCAGTACCGGCGAGACAGCAGGATTGACCCGCATAGGAGCTACCGGATTGCGGTTGAGAATGGCTTCCATGATGAGACCCAAACTGGCTCCTTGAAATGGCAGCTCGCCTGTCGCCATCTCATACAGAACGATCCCGAGGGAGAATAGATCCGTGCGACCATCCAACTCCTTCGCCCGTACCTGCTCCGGAGACATGTAAGCCACGGTTCCCAGAGCTGTACCCGCGCTGGTAAGGTGTTCTTCGGGAGCATACGACAGAGACTGCGTAGGCTGTGAATCGATCCTGCTCTTCGGAGCAATGCTCTTTGCCAGGCCGAAGTCGAGGATCTTGGCGTGCCCCCGCTTGGTGATGAAAATGTTGGCGGGCTTGATGTCGCGATGAATGATGCCTTCGCTATGAGCCGCATCGAGAGCATCGGCGACTTCGATTGCGATCGCGACAATGCGTTCCGTATCCAGTGTGCCCGCGGCTATCAGCGATTTCAGGGTCGCGCCATCCAGGTACTCCATGGCGATGAACGCCAAGTCTTCGTGGCTCCCAATTTCGTAGATAGTGCAGATGTTGGGGTGGTTGAGCGCTGAAGCACGTCGTGCTTCGCCCCGAAAACGTTCCAGGGCGTGTGGGTCCCGGGCTGCGTTTTCGGGCAGGAATTTTAAAGCGACAAACCGGCCGAGCTCAGTGTCCTGGGCTTTGTACACCACGCCCATACCACCGCTCCCCAGTTCTTCGAGGACACGGTAGCGAGAGATGGTTTGACCGCTGGCGAAGTGCGATTGAATCAAGTGATCACACCAACGGCCAAGATTCTATCCTGGGAGCTCTTGACTTATTAATTCCGGCCCAGGCTGCTCAGCGCGGCAGCCATCCGGCAGGGACGTAACCTGGGACTGGGCGGCGGCCCTGCGTCCAGCAAGTCCGCCAACTCAATCCCAGAGAGTGACAGCAGCTTCTCGGAGGATAAGTCTGCCGTCAGCCATCTGACAGATATCGAAGAATATCGCTCCGATGCATCTTTTTCGCCGGCTAAACCGCACTTCGTCTACTGTTCTGGGAGCATGGGTGTTCTCGTGAACCAGACAAATCGGCAATGGCTGCCCGTCCTATCGTTGTCTAGACATCAGCAACTCTTTGTTCGATAAGGAGCTACAGCCTTCCGAGCTCCATGCGAATCCGCTCGGATCAGGGTGTCCTGGCGGATCAAGCCCGGCCCGGTGCGAGTCAAACATTCTGAGCCAACCGCCAGCGTTTTTTCATCATGTCTACGGAAATCCAGACATCGGTTTAGGAAAAGAGGAATCGGCAGATGGGCTGTCAAGCATGACGGGCCCGGAGTTCAAGCAATTCCTGGAGAGAGCCTGCGAACAGGTCTAACGGAAACATCAACTGGGTGTTGATACCAGCACTCTCGGCTACGGTACTGCCGGTGGTGCTCAACCAAGGCAGCCCGAGGCAACGCCAGGAGCGTGATGAAAGCTGATGAGCCAATCCCGGAACTCTTCATGCCCGGCGGACCCAGGCACCGGCTCGGATGCCGGCTGGGCTTGGTCCAGCGAGGAGCGAAGACCTGGGTACCGGTAAGGTCCGCATGAAGATGTCCCCGGCTGGCTCGCGCGATTCAAAGGACGCCTCCTCCGTTTCGATTCCGGCTGCCGAAGTTCAGGACCAAGTGAACCGCATCCTCGCTAGTCCTGAGTTCCGCCGCTCTGCGCGTCTTCAGCGCTTTCTGCGATTGGCCGTGGAGCGCACTCTTGCCGGTGAAATCGACCAGATGAAGGAGTATATAGTCGGTCGAGAAGTCTTCGACCGCGGAGCTGACTATGACCCCGGTGTGGACTCAATCGTTCGGGTTGAGGCACAACGATTACGAAGAAAGCTTCGAGAATACTACCAGACTCACGGTTGCCAGGATCCAATCCTTATTACCTTCCAATCGGGCAGCTACGTACCGGCTTTTGCACGAGTAGTTCATCCGGAGCCGGCCCTGGTAGCCGCAGAGCCAGAGCGCGTGGTGACTTTGGTGCGGCCGAATCCTCGCACCGTGGCCGTGCTTCCGTTTTCGAATCTCAGCCCCGAACCGGAGCAGGAGTATTTCTGCGACGGGATAACCGAGGACATCATCAACGCGGTCTCATCCATTCCGAAGTTACAAGTGATCGGCCGGACGAGCCTGTTCGCCCTAAAGCGGATCGAAGACCCGCACGAAATTGGCATACGCTTGGGGGCGGGTACCATTATCGAGGGGACGGTACGCAAAGCAGGGGAACTTCTCCGAGTTTCGGCCCGGATTATCGACTCCGGGACCCGGCGCGTGAAGTGGTCGCACGTGTTCGACCGTAAGGCGAGCGATGTGTTCTCGATCGAAAACGAGATCGCTAGCTCCATAGCCCACGCTCTGCGGGCCGTGTGGCAGCCGGAATGGATCCAAAAGGCCCCGAGCACCGAAGCGTATGTCCTCTACCTGAAGGGCAGGCAAGCGTGGAACCAACTGAGCCTGAAGGGCTATCAATCCGCCATCGAGCAGTTCAACTACGCGATTTCGCTATATCCCGATTATGCCGCCCCGTATGCTGGACTCGCGGATGCCCACACGTGGCTCGCGCTATGGGGGATGATGCGTCCCAGGGAGGCCTTGCCGAAAGGCAAGCACGCGGCTCTGGAGGCCTTACGGTTGGACCCAGCGTCGGCACAGGCGCATTCGTCTCTAGCAGCGGCGAAGTTCTTCTTTGATTGGGATTGGCAGGAGAGCTTGCGTCTCTCAAATGCGGCGCTTGAGCTTCAGCCCAGCTACTTGGACGGCCTTCATATTTATGGAACCTGCTTGTTCTTCTTGGGACGTTTCGAGGAGGCTCGAGCATGTCTCGAACCAGCTGTGCGTTTGGACCCTCTGTCGTTCCGCATGAATCGCACCATGGGAAGTCTCTGTTATCTCCGAGGCCGCGCGAGTGAAGCTGAAAGGTGGTTGGAAGCAGCCATCGCCCTCGAACCTGATTCCACGGAATCTCACTATTTATTGGCTAGGCTCTATCTTCAGCAGCACAGATACGATGCTGCGCTGAATGAGGCGCTGAAATGTCAAAAGGATCCGCCGAGCGCGCTCGCTTTGGGTATCTTGGGAGTAGCGCTGAAGCGCAATGGAGACGAGGCTGGCGCCTGGTCTACTGTCGAACGTCTGGCGGCGATGTCCTCAGTTGAGTATGTGGATCCGCTGGCGAGCGCGCTCGTTCACGTTGCGCTCGGTAACTCCGACGCTGCCCTCGAATGCCTCGAAACCAGTTTAGTGGAACGTTCTCCGGCTGCCCTACTTTTGAATGTCGACCCGCTATTTGATGAGATTCGCTCTGATCCCCGGTTTCAGAGTCTGGTCTCTTCCCTCAAGTTCCCCTGATCGACGTCCGTAGATAAACTGAAGCCCCGGTGACTGTGATCGATCAGTTGGCGCTAAAGAATCGGATTTGCGTACGATCTTCATGGGACATTGAGGTTTTGCACGACTTCGTGGGTATCGACGGGCGGTTGGATCGGGGGCATGGCTTCCGCATTGGACACCTTGCTTAGTTGTGATGCAGAACGAAAATCATTCCTGGCCATGGCCCGCTTGCCACCAAAGACGATATGAAGGCAAGCCGCGATATGCTCCATTTGGTTCACGATCGTCTGAGGGCGCTTCGCAAACAGGGCAGAAGTCTTGATGAAGCGATCACGGCCCGCCCAACGAGGGATCTGGACGACCGATGGGGCAAGGCGATGAACGGTGAAGCTTTTGTTCGAATGGCTTATTCAAGTATTTCGCGGCACAATCAGAGGGCCTGATGAAGGTCTCAGAGGTTTTCGATCACCGATCCGTAGTGGCCACATGCCATCAGCCTTCCTACTTCAGTCTAGAACCCGTAGTTGACTATGGGTCAAGTCGGAATACTACGCGCCATCGCCAGTGATTTGCCCAAAGGGACTTCGGTCGCTCCGGTACCTTCGCCGTTTTCCCGCGTCGATCAATCTGATACCCTGACTCTAGATGCGGCGCGGCTTTTACATTGCGACGAGCCTTGTGGCAATTCTCGTGCTCCTTCGGCCGTTTGACTGTTTCGCGAACCCGGCACCCACACGTGAATCCTCCGACTGCTGTAAGAAGGGCAAGTGCGCGTCCTCGGCGAACGCAGATGACTGCTGCAAAGCCACGGTCTCCGGTGCCGGCCAGTTTGTAGGGTCCAAGGCCCAGGATCATTCCGTTCCCGTAGCGATGCTCGCGAATGCCAATGAACCCGGCCTGAGTTCCGAATTATTCAGCGTTGATTCGATTTTGATCGTCCCGTCACCTCCTGGTTCGCCACCTTATTCCCGCCTCAACCTCCCTCTACTGATCTGATTTCCGACGTGCGCGTGCCCTTCTTGGCACGTCGCCACCACCTTCCTGTTTCCGGAAATCAAGATTGGAGGTCATTATGCCTGCGAATACACGCAGGATTGGCTTCTGCATGCTTCTCGTCGCGTTGATGAGCCTTCATGCGGAAGAAAAGCCAATGGGGCCACAGGATTTGCTCAGTAGCCTGATGGAAAACAACCCGGAGATTCAGGCAGCGCGTTTCCGCTTTGAGGCGGCCACGAAGCGGCCGTCGCAAGCCGGCACTCTGCCCGAGCCGAAGGCGAGCTACACGAACCTTGGTGTGGGTCATCCGTTGTCGCGGCCTGAACGCGAGCGAATTCGCCTATCAAGGCTTCGGCATCTCACAGGAGTTTCCATTTCCGGGAAAGCTTGGGCTTGCTTCGGAGGAGGCGAAGCGCGAGGCAGATGCCGTCCAGCAGAACTATCGCGCGGTTGTCCTCGATGTGACTGCTCGCCTGAAGGTTGCTTATTACGAGTGGCTCGCGGTCCAACAAGGCGATCGAGATTGACGCGCAAGAACGGCGATCTGCTCAGCCGCTTCGAGGAGATCGCACGAAACCGCTATACGGTTGGAAAGGGTCTTCAGCAGGATGTGCTGAAGGCTCAGCTCGAAGTCTCCACTCTGGAACAGCAACTCGCCATGCTGGACGAAAAGCGCCAGCGGGCCGAAGCGGAGATCGCCTCGCTGCTGGCTATGCCCAACGTCGCTCATGCAGCGCTCCTGGCGAAATCCAACCAAGCTCATTTTCTATGTCGCTCGACGAATTGCTCAAGGCCACCAACCGATTCGCCGCGAGTCAAAGCGGAACAAAAGATGGTCGACGCGCGAGCCGTCGGCATTAATCGCAGCCTGAAGGATTTCCGCCGGACTTCGGCGTGAACCTCCAGTGGCAGCACACCGGCGCGAAACTTCCCCGACTATTACATGGCGACCGTCGAAGTGAAGATTCCGATTTACTACGCCCGCAAGCAGCGTTACGCGCTCGAAGAATCCTATTCCCGCCTCAACGAGGCGAAGCAGAACTACCGGGCCGCCCAGCAGCAAGCCATCTACAGGTGAAGGACCAGTAGCTCGCCATTCAGAGCAGCGAGCGCATTCTGAAAAAGCACAGGACGACGCTAATTCCGCAGGCGTCAGTTGACCGTGGACTCGTCCGCATCAGCGTATGAGGTTGGAAGCATCGACTTTCCTCAGCCTAGTGACGAATCTGACGAATCTGATCAGCTTGGACCGCCAGTACTACGACGAGGTGGCCCGGCACGAAGAAGCCATCGCCCGCCTGGAGCCGATCGTAGGCAAGGAACTGGTTCCTTTTGGAGAGGTAAGCAAATGAACCGATCGCATTCGCACGATATCGCTCGCTGGTTCTATCTGGCAACTGCTGTCGGGGCATTCACTTACTTCGGCTTCATCCGGCAACAGCCAGCTCGATGCGAAGACTGTACATGGCCGCAGGACTCCTACTGCCTGAAATGGCCAAGTCCCGATTCGCATGCCGGCTGACTCACTCCGGCATCAGCCGGTTCCGAGCGCGACCGGCGCAGGACAACGCGATCTTCGTGCCTCCAGAGAAGCAACAACTTATCGGAATGCGCTCTGTCCCTGCGGAAATGGGAACGCTCACGAAGGACATCCGAATTGTCGGGAAGGTGAGCTACGACGAAACCCGCCTGACGCACATCCATAGCAAGGTCTCCGGTTACATCGAAGAGGTCTTTGCCGATTCCGTCGGCAAGCCGGTTCGTGCCGGCGATCCTCTTGTTCACGATCTACAGCCCGGACCTGGTGGCCACCGAGCAGGATTTTCTGCTCGCGCTGAAGTCGCGAGAGCTTTTGCGGACGAGCACTGTCGCATCCGCGGCCCAGGGCTCGGAAAACCTGATCGCCGCCGCGAGGGAGCGGCTCCGCTTGTGGGATGTCACGGATCAGGAGATTCAGAGGCTCGAAACAGAAGGAAAGATGAAGCGCGCGATTGCCGTCTACTCCCCGGTGACGGGGATCGTGATGGAGCGCGCTGCCTATCACCACGGCACGTTTGTCGATCCCACAAAAGACCTTGTTTACGATCGTCGATCTTTCGCGGGTTTGGGTGCTTGGGCGAAGTCTATGAAACCGATCTGCCCTTCGTCCGAGTCGGGACAAGCGGCTCGAAATCGAGCTGCCGTACTCGGGCGGCGGACGAAACTTCAGCGGGCGAGTCGATTTCATCTATCCGTTTCTCGATCCGAAGAGCCGGACGGTTCAGGTCCGAATGGAATTTCGCGAATCCGAATCTTTCGCTGAAGCCGGAGATGTTCACGAATATCACCATGGCGGTTTCTGTTGGGCGGCAAGTGCTCGATTCCGCAGGACGCCGTGATGGATACCGGTACCGAACAGTATGTGTTCATCGACAAAGGAGACGGTTACGTCCAACCGCGGACAGGTAAAGGTCAGCGCCGAAGCGGGCGAAAAAGTGGGCATCGAACAGGGTTTGAAACCCGGCGAGCGGGTTGTAACCGGGGCCAATTTCATCGTGGATTCGGAAAGCCGTCTGAAGGGAGCATTTGCGGGAATGGGATCGCCTTCGCAAGCGCCGGCAGGCGCAGGCTAGCACGGGGGCGAAGCAGACCATTTCAGTTGAGGTGCTTGAACCGAAGACCGCGAAGACCGGAATGAATGCGATCCGGCTGCTTGTGAAGGACGCGAACGGCAATCCAATTACGGGCGCGCAGGTGGATGTCGGCTTGTTTATGCCGCAGATGGGCAGCCATGGCGCCCATGAGCTCCAAGGCAACCTTGGCGGAATCCGGAAACGGCGTTTACGCCGGCCAAATCGAAGTTCCTGATGGCCTGGACGTGGCAGACCACGGTGACCGTACGGAAGAACGGAAACGTCGATCGGCGTCGTCCCAAACGAACATCACGGCGCGTTAAGGATAAACAGATGATCAACCGACATCATCGAGTTCTCCGCGCGCAATCGAGGGCTGATCGTCGTGCTGACGATCTGCCTGACGCTCTACGGCATCTGGTCGATGCGCAACATTCCGCTCGACGCGATTCCGGATCTCTCGGACCCGCAGGTGATCATCTACACGGAGTGGCCGGGGCGAAGTCCGGATCTGATCGAAGACCAGATCACTTATCCGATCATCTCCGCGATGCTGGCCGCTCCCCACGTGAGCATGGTAAGGGGCAGCTCGGACTACGGCTTCTCGTATGTCTACGTGGTTTTCGACGAAGGCACCGACATCTACTGGGGCCGCACGCGCGTGCTCGAATACATGAGCAAGATCAGCGGCCAGCTTCCCGAGGGCATCACGCCCAAACTTGGACCGGACGCAACCGGCGTCGGTTGGGCCTTCCAATACGCACTCGTTGACAAAACAGGGCAGAACAACCTTCAACAAATGCGTTCTTTCAACGATTGGTATCTGCGCTACTGGCTGTCGAGCGTACCGGGTGTGGCGGAGGTTGCGACGATCGGCGGCTTTGTGAAGCAGTACCAGGTCAACGTCGATCCCAATCGTCTGCTGGCCTACAAAGTTCCTCTGACGCAGGTGATGGACGCCGTGCGCAACGGCAACAACGAAGTGGGCGCACGCAGCCTGGAGATGACCGGCAAGGAATACGTAGTCCGCGGCCGCGGCTATATCCAGTCCGTCGCCGATATCCAGAACCTCGCGGTTGCGGTCGGCAACAACGGTACGCCGATCCGGGTGCGGGATGTGGCGCGCGTCGAGCTCGGGCCTGAAATGCGCCGCGGCGTTGCGGAGCTGAACGGCGAAGGCGAGGTGACGGGCGGAACGGTTATCGTCCGGTACGGCCAAAATGTCCGCGATGTGATCGAGCGCGTGAAAGCCAAGCTGAGCGAATTGAAATCCAGTTTTCCGCCCGGCGTCGAAGTAGTGACCACATACGACCGTTCGGATCTGATCGATCGTTCGATTGATACTTTGCGGCACACGCTCATAGAAGAACTGGTGATCGTCAGCATCGTCATTCTGATCTTTCTCTGGCACCTGCCCAGCGCCATCATCCCGATTCTGACCATCCCGATCGCCGTCATTCTTTCTTTCATTCCGATGCAGGCGATGGGCTTGACCGCGAACATCATGTCGCTCGGCGGCATCGCCATCGCCATCGGAGCGATGGTAGACGCCGCCATTGTCGTCGTCGAGCAAACGCACAAGAAGCTGGAGCATTGGGAGGCGGAAGGCCGGCAAGGTTCGGCGACAGCAAGTGATCATCGAAGCAGTGAAAGAAGTTGGAGGGCCCGAGTTTCTTCTCGCTGCTGGTGATCGCTGTTGCCTTCATGCCGATCTTCGCATTGCAATATCAGGAAGGCCGCCTGTTCAAGCCTCTTGCCTTCACAAAGAACTTCTCGATGATGATTGCGGCCGTGTTGGCAATCACCCTCGACCCGGCGATTCGGCTTCTGTTTATGCGGACACGCGAAATTTCGAGTTCCGTCCGAAGTGGGTCTCCCGGATCACCAACGCTGTGCTCGTGGGAACGATCCACAGTGAGGAAAATCATCCGATCAGCCGGCCTCTGATGCGGCTCTACCATCCCGTGGTTCGTGTCGCGCTGAAACTGCGCTGGCTGGTTAGTGATCGCGGCCGTCGCGGTCGTGGTGATCACCATTCCGGTTTACCAGCGGCTGGGATCGGAGTTCATGCCGCCACTGAATGAGGGCTCGATTCTTTACATGCCGATAACATTGCCCGGGATCGGAGTCACGGAGGCTTGCAAGTATCTGCAGATTCAGGACAAGCTCCTGCGCCAGTTCCCGGAGATCCAAAGCGTGTACGGAAAGATCGGCAAATCGGAAACCGCAACCGATCCCGCGCCCCATCAGCATGGTGGAAACGACAGTCGTCCTGAAGCCGGAAAACCAATGGCGAACGGAGCACAAGACGCGCTGGTATTCGACGATGGGCGCCTTCAGTGGATCAAACCGCGGCTTGCGAGATGGTGGCCGGAAGAGCAACCGATCACCTGGGAAGCGCTGATCGAGCAGCTTGATCGTGCGGTTCAGATCCCGTCGTTCGCGAACGCGTGGCTCTTTCCGATCCGCACGCGAATCGACATGATCACGACGGGCATTCGCACGCCGGTTGGCGTAAAAGTGATGGGCCCGAAGCTCGAAACGATCGAGGAAATCGGATTGCAAGTGGAGAAGGCCTGCAGGGCGTCCAGGGAACACGAAGCTGCGTTCTTCGAGCGCGTCACTGGTGGTTACTACATCGATTACCAGGTCAAACGCGAGGAGGCCGCACGCTACAACCTGAGCGTTGCTCAAGTCAATAAGATCATCGAAGCTGCCATCGGGGGCGAGGACAGTCACCACGACAGTTGAGGGCCGCGAGCGGTATCCGGTGAATGTACGATACGCGCGTGGCCTCCGCGACAATCTTATCCAAATTGAGCCGCGTCCTGATTCCCACGCCGGACGGCGCCCAGATTCCGATCTCCCAGTTGGCTGACTCTGACCGTGCGCACAGGCGCTCCGATGATCAAGAACGAAGAAGGGTTTCTCGCCGGGTTCGTGTATGTGGATACGGCTGGCGTGGACTTGGGCACCTATGTAGCGAGCTGCTCAGCGACGGTTGCGCAGAGCGTTCATCTGCCGCCTGGCTATCAGCTCGTCTGGAGCGGCCAATATGAATATCTTCAACGGGCCGCCGAGCGGCTGCGGGTCGTGGTTCCAATAACGCTGCTGATTGTCCTCCTGCTCTTGTACTTCAATACCGGATCGTTCGCGAAGACGCTGATCATCCTGCTGGCGGTCCCATTCTCGGCCGTCGGCGCGATCTGGCTGTTATATCTGCTTGGCTACAACATGAGCGTGGCAGTTTGGGTCGGATTGATTGCGCTGCTCGGCGTGGATGCCGAAACCGGTGTGTTCATGCTGCTGTACCTCGAACTCGCGTACGAGGAGCGTAAGCGATCCGGCCAGATGCGAAGCATGGACGACCTGCGCGCGGCCATTGAGGACGGCGCTGTGAAGCGTCTCCGGCCCAAGGTGATGACGGTAGCAGTGATGTTCCTGGGGCTCGTACCGATCATGTGGTCGCACGGCGCGGGCTCGGACGTCATGCGCCGCATCGCTGCTCCAATGATCGGCGGCATCTTCACTTCGTTCTTGTTGGAACTGTTGGTTTACCCAGCGATTTACGAAATATGGAAGGGCTTTGAAATCCGAAGGCTGGCCAGGGAGGCGGAATGACGCTCGTACCAGCTTTAACTGTCTTAACTGGCTAGCCGCGGGGCTAGCGGCTCGGCAGCACCGGAAAGGGACGTCTTCGACCTCAAAGTCGAGCGCGTCCGGATGCTCCGGAATCAGGCAGGGGATCTTCACATCGACGCGGAAGGTGTCACGTTTCGATCAAGCGACGGCAAGACGTCCGTCACGATTCCGATGAAAGACCTGCGCGAAGCAGATGTAGCGGACCCGCATGCGCTCCGATTCCAAACATACGAAGTTCAGAAATGGAGAGCCGATCGAGCGGCGCGAATATACGTTCCGCGCGAAACCCGATGCGCCGGTCGAGGATCTGGCGCAATTCCTGGCGGCCCGTGTTACATCGTCCAGTTGTGGGGCACTACTGGCGTGGCTCCCAATTTCGAGGTTGCCGCCTACCACAGGAGGACGCTCGGAGGCGCCGATGGAACGCTGGAGATCGGCCAAGACTCCATCCGGTTCGTCAGCGGCAAGCGGGCTGATTCTCGAACCTGGCTCTATCGTGACATCGAGACCATCGGAAAACCGGATTCATTCCGCTTCCGCGTAACGACCAACCGGGAGACCTACATTGTCGAACTGAAATCAGAGCTTCCGGACGGGAGCGTACGAGCTTGCATGGAACAGGGTTTACAACATCGAAATGAGCGCGAAATGAATCACTGACGGTATGAATTCGCGGTAAGGAACGGTAGACAGACTGAAATCTGAATCTTAAGAAAGGTGAAAACTGATGAACACTCGGAAAGGCATTCTTACAGCAGTAGTGGCACTCGCGTCGCTGTTCGCGGTAAGCAGCTTCGCCCAGGACAAAGCGAAAGCAAAAGAAAAATCGTACACGTTCCACGGCAAGGTTGAGGCGATCACTGACAAGGGATTGACGGTTGACGGCGAAAAGGTGGCGGGCTGGATGGATGCCATGAAAATGACCTATGCGGTCGACAAGCCTGACGTGCTGAAGATGGTGAAAGTGGGAGATCAAATCATGGCTACCGGTCACGAAGGTGACATGACGCTCTGCAATGTGATGACAATGCCGCCGGACAAGTCGGGTAGGCAGAAGTCCACGAAATGAATTGCTAGGGGTGCTCCACGTCTGAGCACCATCTATATAAGTTTCATTGATGTGAACGTGCGCTGCACATGGCAAGAGTTCGGCCACTGCCAGAGCACGTCCGCTAGTCCATCGCCGTTAGACGGCCGAAAGACACCTGATGATCTCGGCCGCTGGAACAGTGACGGCTTAGCGCTTCGCCTGAAGGAATCAACCGCGAGAGTGGCGCGTTCTAGCTTGAATCGCTTTCCGGTCAGCGAGGGCTTGCTCGAAGAGAGGCTTGGCGGATGTCGCCGCCCAAGGCGACACGCGGCACGCTGGCCAAGTACCTTCGCCTCGTGAGAAGCGCGAGCGAAGGTTGCGTTACTAACGAATAGATTCCATGCGCCAACCCGTTGCATCGACCACACGCGCGTACGTACAGGCGATTCAGAATTGCTGATTCTGACCTCCCGTCTCCGGTCGACAATTAGCGTTGGCAACACGTGTGAGGCTCTTTACCAGCCGAACGTGGCCGCGAGCCAGGTAGGCGGAGGATCTTTCAGAAAGACGATTCCGCCAGCTTTGCTTCCATGACCATTTGCGGCGGTCCACCGACTTTGCTGTTGTCATAGACCCACAGTTCGTCCATGTATTCGATTGCCCGCCGTAGATTGCCTAAGCTAGCGTCGTGAATGCGGCGCAGGGTCGCATCAGAAGCGCTATGCCTATCGGAGTCGGTTCGCGCCTTAACTCGCTCGAGATGAACGCGAAGCCCTCAAGACCAGATAGCGCATTTCGAGTGTGAATCCCGCCGCCTCGCAAGTTGGGCTTGTTCGAAGGTGACAGGGCTCCGGAGAGTAGTCTCGATCGCAAAGCTCTCGCGCCGTTCGATACATTCGATTACGAAGTCTGCATACTCCCGGTTGACCTGCTCGCGAATGTGCCTTGAGATGCATGCGTACGTTCCGCGATTGAGGGCAGCCGCACGATCATCGGCGTAAAGAAGGCTACGCCGAAACTAACGACAGGAAATGCGGTGGATTTGCCGCTGACGGGAGGACTGGAACGACAATCATCTTGGGCTGCATCGGCCGCCGAAATCGTGGTCCACACTCTCTTGCATGTCAGGGGGCAGGTCTTGAGGGATTCGTGGGCCCTGATGGTCGATAATCCCTCCCTGCTGGAGTTCACGAACCGCCGCCTTCACTCGCTCCACCGCCGCGGGAAAGTGCGGATGCTCGGTGGGCGTCTGGTTCGTCCTGGGGACCTCAACGGTGGCCATCGCTCCTGTTTTACACCCCGACCCGTCAGATCTGATTCCGGAGTTTTGCTACGGAGTGCGAGAATCGACATCAGAAGCGGGAGGTCACCGTATCAAAACCCTAACTCGACTCGGCTTGTTACGCCTCTAAGTTATAGAAAGGAAAGTGGTGGGCTCGACAGAACTCGAATCTGTGACCTCCTGCGTGTCAAGCAGGCGCTCTAACCAACTGAGCTACGAGCCCGGGAGAAGCGATGTTGCAATGGCGGCTTGCAATGGTCAGGATAACATGGCGGTTTCGACGACGGCTATTTAGAGGTTAGCCGACAGGCGACAAGATCGCCCGTCCCACTCTCTAATCGGTGCTGTAATTTATTTCGAGCGTGCGGGCTTTGCGCGCCGCCACCGCCAGAACCAGGATCGTCAGTGTCAGGAGCCCGAGGAGAGCCCAGGCCGCCGGAACGGGCTCGGCTGCGGTGACAAATAGCTTCTGCAGCGCAGGCATCTTGGCGTCGGGAGGCGCGACCACCGGGCTTAACGATTGCAGATAGAAAATCACGCTCACCTTCTTTAACGCCGCCGGCAGGAACATGTTCATGCCTTCCCAAACCAGAACGATGGCCGCGGGAACGATGGGGTTTTTGAAGAGCAGTCCCGCCGCGAGAAATATACTGCCGTATCCAACGCAAGCCGCCGCGGTCACGCCCAGATAGGACGCGACGTGTTCCCATCCGGGGCCCGCCAGGTATTCGGAAATTTCGCTCCCCGTGAAGTGCAGCGACAGCGCAGCCAGTTGCAGGAAGGTGCTGGTGCAGAAGATCACCACCGTGGCGATCAGGCCAGCCAGGTACTTCCCGATCGCCAGTATCTCGCGGCGAATGGGCGTGAGCAGATAGAAATGCAGGCTCTTGTCGAGCATCTCGCCGCGAAACAGATTGGTGAAGACGCCCACACAGCCGAAGAAGATCGCGAGGCGCAGATAGAAAAACTGGAACACGCCGGCAAAGATCACCGAGTCCTTGGGAATGGTGTCCCGGTCGCGTTCATTGACGCTGAACAGCCGGCTGTTGCGGAACCCGAAGACAAAGACGTTGTCGCCATCGGTGTACTGGTAGGAATCGAAACTCGCATTGGGCCGGTGAAATTCGATCTTCGCAAAGGGTTCGCCCACTTTCTCGACGACTTCCTCGATCGTCATGCCTTCGCGTGATCGACCGCAGCGCGGCGTTCGATATGGGATGCGCGGCGTTCATCGCCTGACGCTCCTTGCGATTGCTGATTTCCGAAAGCGAGTGTCCCAGGAAGATCAGCACCGGAGCCAGCGCCAGAAGGTACACCCAAAGCCCGCGCCGCGAGAAAAAGGTCTTGCGCATCTCCAGGCGAATCACTAGTCCAATTTGAGAGAGCCAGTGCCCCATCATCGCGTGCTCTCCTCTCCGCCGATCAGGTATTCGTACAGGGAGTTGACGTTATCGTCGGCCGGCGCGACGCTTTCGATGCCCACACCGTCGAGGGCGAGATGATTCAGCGCCTTGTAGAAGCGGTCCGCGTCGCGGGTTTTCACCAGCAGGCCGCCTCCGTCCGCATGGAGCCGCACTTCGACCACGTGATCCTGCTCGAACACGCGCGATGCCAGCACATTCGCCCGGCTGCAGCGGATGATCACCTGCATGGGGTGCTCGCGACATCTCCTCGCGGACGCCATGGATCTTCCCCTCGGCGACGACGTAACCGTTGCTGAGCAGAATCACCTGATCGGAAATGGTATCCACTTCGTGCAGGATGTGGCTGGAGACGATCACATGGCGCCCTTCGGCGGCGAATTCGCGGAACAGGGCGATGGTTTCGGCGCGCACCAGGGGATCGAGGCCGTTGAGCGGTTCGTCCAGCACCAGCACGCGGGGATCGTGCGCGATCGCCTGCGCCAGTTTGATGCGCTGCCGCATGCCCTTGCTGTAGCCGGCGATCTTGCGATGCGCGGCTTCGCCCAGATTCACGCGGCCGATGGCGAATGCGGTGGTGCGCTGGCACTCGTCGTGCGGCTTGCCGGAGAGGCGCAGATACGAGTAGACGAACTGAAAGCCGGTCATGCCGCGCGGAAACGAATCGAACTGGGTAGCATAGCTGCACACGCGGAAGAGTTTTTCGGGATCGGACGGCGAAATACCCAGAACCCGGATTGCCCCACGTGTCGGGCGGACCAGTCCGGTGATCAGGTTCATCAGGGTCGTCTTGCCGGAGCCGTTGGGACCTACCAGGCTGGTGATGCCGGGCGGAACGGACAGCGTCACGCGGTTCACGCCCAGCACTTCGCCATAGAAGCGCGAGACGTTATCGAGGGTGATTCGATCGTTCACTTATTTAACGACCTCAAACGCGCGCACGCGGCGAACCAGCAGCCAAAGACAGATGGCGCACACCACTCCCACGCAGATCCACGACGCTTCGACCGAGATTCCGGTATCCGACGGCCAGCGGAAGAGCTTGGACCAAATCGTGAACATGACCTCGGTCAGGTTGAGGAGGCTACCGTAACTGGTGCGCATCACGCTGTTCAGCGCGGTGCCGAATCCCGCGCCCGCAAAGAAAACACCGAGCACCAGGCCGCCGGCCGCGATCTTCCACTTGATCCAGGCAGAGAGCGCCAGCGCCAGCAGCGAGAGCACCAGGATCCAGACGAGAAATCCTATGAACAGCGATCCGGCGATCCAATAGTTTTCCTTGGTCCATTCCCATCCCGCCAGACTGGCCTGAATCACGAATAGGATCAGTCCCGGCACCCAGGTGACCATCGAAAGCAGGTACACCAGAACGCTCATCTTTCCGGCGATATATTCAGCGCGCGAGAATGGCCGGCTTAAATATAGAGGCATCGCTCCGTTGACCAGGTCGGGCGATATCAGGCTCGGACCGACGAACGCCGTAAGCAGGTAGGTGAACGCGGCCTGCACGTAGCAGAAGTATAGGAACAGGCTGGGCTGAACTTTCAGGAATTGACCGGCCGGAGCGGGAATTCCGAACGAGCTCAGGACGGAAAGATTGTTCGCCAGATAGATGTAGCCGATGCAGCCCGCCGGGTAGAAGAAGCACGCCATGAAGAACATCACCAGGAATCGCGATTGCCAGATGCGCGCGAAACTGTAGCGCGGCAGGATCAGGAATCGCGACCAGGCGGGCGTGAAAGAACCTTCGTAGGCGGAGTAGGTGCGTTTATATACAGCCAAGCTTCTTCTCCATCGCTTTCGCTAGGCCTCCATCGCTTTCAGGAAGATGTCTTCGAGCGTATCGCGGCGATAATTAAGGCGGCGGAGCTGCAGGTCGCGGTCCGCGGCCAGGCGATAAATTTCCCGCAGTTCGAAATCGGCCGGCAGGACCATCTTGAGCTTGCCCAGGCCCGCTCCCACGCATTCGCAGCCCAGGGCCGTCAGCGCGCCCGCGAAATCCTTCTCGTCGCCAACTGTTTCCACCTCCACGAAGCGCTTGTTCGCGCGGCGCTCTTCCTCGAGATTCGAATAATGGACGATGCGGCCCTGCTTCAGGATCAGCACCTCCTCGCAGGTTTCTTCCACGTCGCGCAGCAGATGCGAGCAGACCACGATGTGCATGCTTCCGGTCTGTCTCATCTCCTTGATCAGGCGGATCATGCGCAGGCGCGCCGGCGGATCGAGGCCGTTGGTGGGCTCGTCGAGGATCAGCAGCCGCGGCCCGTGGACGATGGCTTGCGCCAGCTTCGCGAGCTGCTTCATGCCCAGCGAATAGGTTCCCAGAAGCCGGTAGCGGGCCTCGCCCAGTCCGACGTAGAACAGGACTTCATGCGCGCGCTCGAGCGCGGCATCGTGCGGAAGCCCAGCCAGTTCGCCCATCATGCGGACAAACGAGACGGCGGTCAGGTTGGCGATGAACGAATCGTTCTCCGGCATGTAGCCGATCCGGGTCTTATGCTCGCGAGTCTGCCGCCGGATGTCGTGCCCGAAGATGTTGGCGGACCCGGCGCTGGGAGGAACGAAACCGAGCAGGGTCTGGATCAGCGTGGACTTCCCTGCCCCGTTCGGACCCAGCAGGCCGATGGTCCGGCCGGATAAAGAGACGCGCAGGTTATGGAGGATTTCCCGGTTACCGTAACGGACGCTCAAGCCGGCCAGTTCGATAACGGGGTCCATGCTTTACTATTGTGGAGCCAGCGACAGGGTCCGCACCAGGGGACCGATGGCCGAACCCAATCCCAGGCTGGAAAGGGCGTCCAATCCCATGCCTGCGATGCTGTTGCGGCTGCCCACCAGGATTTGATCGGTCGAGCCGTAGGCGTACACCAGAGTCGGCGCGCGATTCGCAGTAAGCGCCGAGATCTGCTTCTGCTGCTCCGGCGTCAATAGTCCGGTCGCATTGAGCTGATCGACAATGGGTCCGACGGCACTGCCCAGGTTGTAATAAGCGACCGCGGAGAAATTGGTATGGGTATCGAGCGGCAACTGCGCGCGGAATGTGGTGGACGCCGGCAGTGTTTGTCCCGCAGCCCGGCCGTCAATGGCAAAGTTCAGGAGGCCGCGGTTGGGCGCGAGCAGCAGGTAGCCGTCCACAAAAACGTACTGGACCGGCATCTTGCCGAGCGTGAGGGTGTAAAACGTCCGCCCGTTCACCGTTTCGTCGGCAAGCATGACGCCGGTTTGCGGCGCAGTGCGTTGAATCGAAGCAACCGCCTGTTCGATGGCCCATTCCAGTCGCGATGGATTATCCACCTCGACGGCAACCTTCCAGCTCGGAATCGGCAGCAGCGGACCGTCGATGGCGATGGTCGCCTCGCCGCCCAGCGATCCGGCCACGTCGTCCAGAGGGCTGAAACCGGCAGTTAGTTGAATGGCGCTCAATGCAGCCGCGGCTTGGGGTCCGACGGCGGCCAATAGTTCGGAAAGCAGTTGGCGCGGATCGCGGGTCACAAAAGCCGTCGCGAAACTCGCCTGCGGCGACACGAAATCGAGCGATCCCATGGGTCCGGGAGCGGCCAGCCAGCTCGCCAGGCCGTGGCGCGCGCTCGAAAACGTAAAGGAAGCCGTATTCGACGGCGAGGCCGCGCTGGTTTTGCTTTCCGCGATCACGAAGCGGAGATTGTCGACGCCGGTGATGACTGCTGGATTCGGCACGTTAGTAGTAGATACGTTCGTCGAAATGATTTGTTCCATGTTCGCGGCTAACAGAAGCCCCGCGCCATTTTGATAGCTGGCGAGCAACTGCGCTCCCAGCGGACTTGCGGGAAATTGCCCAACGGCAGGAACCGCGGTGGCGCCGAGCACCACAACATTGCCGTCGAACGCACGCGGGCCCGTGAATCCGATCTGGGTAAGGTACGCATCCAGCCCGTCGCGCCGGACCTCGGCCAGTACGATCGGAGGACCGTTGACCGGTGCGGCCAGGATGACTTCGTCGCCCAGGTAATCGCTCACCGCACGCACGCGGTCCAATGCCTGGCGGATGGCCTGCCCCTGGGTTCCGGTCCACCACGCCGCAAACGATGCGCTTTGCGCGGCACGATCGTCGAAGATTTGCGTGGCTTGGGCGAGCGTCTGGCTGAGATTGGGAATGGAGGCTACCACCGCGGATGCAGGCGGCACTCGATCCAGCAGTCTCGACGTATAGCGCAGTCCCGGAGCCGGGATCTGATCGACCTGCGCCTGGATCGCCGCAAGATCGCCCAGCATGGCCAGGTATTGCGCGGCGTTCTGGCTCCAGGAGATGTCCGACGCAACGGTGGTCAGCGCCATACTCCGATCGGTGGCCGACTGTTCGCCGCGGTGCAGGAGTTTCGAGAGGCCGCTATGGTCCACTTTGACTTCGCCCTGGACCACCGAGACGCGCGATCCCTTCAGGCCCCAGGACACGGCGAAAATCGTGCCTTTGACCGATACGAGCGAATCCGGCGTGGCTACTTCCAATCGGCCGCGGCGCTGCTTGGCGGCTTCCACCAGGACGCTTCCGCGCTCCAGGCGAATGGTCTTTCCAGACCAGCGTTCGTTGAGCTGCACATCGCTGCGTTCGTCCATCTCGACGCGCGAGCCGTCGCGCAGGCGGATGACGGCGCGCGAGCCCTTCCCTGTGCGGATTTCCTGGCCCTCGGCGATCTCCGCTCCGGCCGCCAGCGGCATGGTCGAGGCTTCGGAGACCAGCACCAGCGTCCCGGCCACGCTGGCGACCGTTCCGCGCGCGCCCGAAGGCGCCATCGCACGGTCGATTCGGGGAGCGAGCGCGTACCCGGCGATCGCGATCGCTCCGACGATCACGGCTGCTGCCGCGGCCCATCCTAGCCGTCTGGTAACCGGCCGGGATCGTGCCGGCATCACCGTCACATTCTTCGCGCCCGAGTATTCGCGGCGGCAGGCCACGCAGGAATGCAGATGATCCTCGATCAGCATCCTTCGGCCTTCCGGCAATCGCCTGCGCGATACGCTTCGAAGTCGGCGCGAAACTGCGCGCAGTGTTCGCTCACCGTGGCGCTCACAGGGGCGCTCAGCCGTTCTCTAACGCGATCCGCCGCGGCCCGCTCGACATCCGCATCCGGCGCGTCATCGCGGATCGAATTCACCAAACGATCGAAATCCGGGTTGTTCATCGGGTTGGTCATTAGGATGTCCTCAACTTCTTTTGCAATTCGCGCCGTGTCCTGTGCAACGTAACCGCCACCGTGATCGAAGATACTCCGAGAGCCTCGGCGATCTCGGGGTTGGTCAACCCTTCGAAAAATCGCAAGGTAAAGATTTCGGCCGAGCGCTCCGGGAGTTCGGACAGAGCCTGGCGAAGAAGCTCCCGAAGATCGCCATCGTCGGGCCTGGAGCCGCCGGTGGCGGGGAGCCGTTCTAAATCGACGTCCGCGCTCGAACGCCTGGCGCGGACCAGATCGAGGGCCGCGTGAACGGCCGCCCTCCGGAGGTAATTTTCGGGACGCTCGATGGCATCCGCCGAGTCATCCCTGCGCGACCATGCTGAGGAACACCGTCTGGAGGACATCTTCGGCGTCCGCGGCGTTGCCGGTGATCCGGTAGGCCGTCCGGAACACCATAATATGGTGCTCGCGGTACATGGCGGCAAGCTCAAGTCCAGCGCATTGGGGATAATAGGAACGGGAACCTCGTGTTTTGTTGTTATGAGCGTTTCCACTAGCCTCGCCTTCCTGCCTGGTAAGACCTTCTACCCGCTAAGACAGGAGGCGGACGTTGTTTATTACCGCGCCCGTACCCCAATATCTAGTGGTACGTCCAGGAAGACCCCTAGATTCGGTAGTTCACCCGCTTTACTTTCACTTCCGATGGGTTTAGGATGGTTTCAAACCTCCCCCTTGAGAATGTCTTTTATGGAAGGGGCCCGCATTGCTCAAGCTTAAGCGCGTCGATATCCACGGTTTCAAATCATTCTACGAGCGCACGGACATGAAGTTCCACGGATCCGGCATTACGGCCGTCGTGGGGCCGAACGGCTGTGGAAAATCCAACATTAGTGACGCGATCAGTTGGGTTCTGGGCGAGCAAAGCGCCAAGAGTCTGCGCGGCACCCGCATGGAGGACGTGATCTTCGCGGGCACCCGCGAGCGCAAGCCGTTAGGGATGGCGCAGGTCACCTTGAGCATGGTGGATCCGCTGGGCCAGCACTGGTCGCCGGGCGGACACGAAGCTTCGGCGAATGGGAACGGGAATGGCAACGGCAACGGTCACGCCCCGCGATCCGGAGGACATCACGATCACGCGCCGGCTGTACCGGTCGGGTGAAAGCGAATACCTGATTAACGGGAAGACCGCGCGTCTTCGCGATATCCAGGATCTCTTTAGCGGCACGGGCCTGGGTCCGGAAAGCTACGCCATCATCGAGCAGGGCCGCATCGGCCAGATTCTTTCGAACAAGCCGGCCGACCGCCGCGCAATCATCGAAGAAGCCGCGGGCATCGGCAAATATAAGACGCGCAAGCGGCTGGCCGAGGCGAAGCTCGAAAGCGCCAAGCAGAATCTGTCGCGCGTGTTCGACATTCTGGAAGAAGTCGGGCGGCAGGTGAATTCGCTCAAACGGCAGGCATCCAAAGCTCGCCGCTACGAGGAATTGCGCACGGAGATGGTGACGTTCCTCCGCCAGGCTGTCGCCGGGCGATTCCGGATGCTCGAAGGGGATGCCGCCCGCATGGCGCTCGATTTGAGCCAGGCCCAGGGATTATTCACCCAAATCTCCGAGCAGTTACAAGAGAAGGAAGGCGAACACGCCCGCATCCAGGAAACCTGTTATCGCACCGAAGCGGAGCTAACCGCGGCGCGCGCCCGCGTGGCCGAACTGAATCTGGACAGCGAGCGCACGCGCGGCAGACTGGAGCTGCAAGCCAAGCAGATCGGCGCGATCGGCGAGCGCCTCGCGGCGAACGAAACGGAAACGCAGGATCTGGAGACTCGCCGGCAGCAGCAACAGTCCGAGCTGGATGTTCACGGGCAAAATATCGCGCGCCTGGAAGCCGAAAGCGTTTCCCTGCGCGAGCGGTTGCTGGCGAAAACCACCGAGCGGGACGCTCTTCAGAACGATCTGCGGGATCGCGAGCGCGGACTCGAGTCGGCCCGCATGCGCGTGCTGCAACTGCTGGGCGAAGTCTCGACGTTGCGCAATCAAGTGGTGCAGATCGACGAATACCTGGCGGCGATCGAGCGCGATTCGGCTCGCGCGCGCAAGGAAGAAGAGATCGCGTCGGGCGATCTGGCGCGGCTGGATCAGGTGAAGGCGGACCTATCCACCAAGCTTTCGGCGCAGCAGCTGGAGCTCGAATCGCTGGCCGACCGCCGCCATCGCGTGGAAGAGGATCTGAAGACCAGGCAGGCCGCGGTCGCGGCCTCCCGGCAGAGCCTGGAAGAAGTTCGCACCACGTTATCGCGCCAAAAAGCCCGCCGCGATTCGCTGGAAGAGATTCTTTCGCATCGCGCGTATACCACCGAGTCGGTAAAGCGACTGTTCACGGCCATCGAGCACGGGCAAGTCGCGGGCTTCAAGCCCACCGGCGTGCTGGCGGATTTCGTCGAAGTCATCGATCCGGCCTGGGAAAAGGCGTGCGAGACGTTCCTGCATGAGGAACTGGAGTACGTGGTTGTCGCGGATTGGGCCGAGGCGGAGCGCGGCGTGGAGTTGATGCGCGCCGAATCCGACGGCCGCGTGACGTTCCTGGTCAACGACTGGCGCCGCACAGCCGCACGCGGCCGGCAACCTTAATCGGCTCGGAGATCGCGGGTCGTTTGAGCGATGCGCTCCGCCTGAGCCAGGCTCACTATCTGCCGCGTCTCGCGAAATGTTTCCTGGTCAGGGAGCACGCCGCGGCCCAGCGACTGGCTTCCGAACATCCGGATTATTACTTCCTGCTTCCGGATGGCGTCAGCTATCACGGCCATGCCGTGAGCGGCGGCCGCAAGTCGAGCGGGGGCCCGCTGGCGCTGAAGCGCGAGCTGCGCGAGCTCGCTTCCCAGGTGGAAACTCGGGAACGTGAAGCCGACGCGCTGACGGCCAAGCTGGAGGAGCTCGAAAGGAATTCCGCGCAACTGGCCGAAGAACTGGAGCACGTGCGCGCGCAGCAGCAGCAGCAGGAAAAGGGCGCGCTGGCTCTGGATCACGAACAGCGCCAATTGGCCGAGGAATACGGCGCGTTCCGGGCAGCGCCTTTCGGTGGCTCGTCTGGAGCTGGAACGGCTGACACGAGAAGACCAGCGGTCCCGCCAGCAGCGCGAGCAGAGCCAGGCCGCGGTCGCGCAGCGCGAGCAGGAACGCTTCGATCAGGAGAAGGCTCTGGAACTCGCGCGGGGCGAGTACGAGGGCTTGCAGGCTCGGGCTCATTCGATTGGCGAGGAGCACGCCCATGTTCGAGCCGAATTGGCCGGCCTCGACGAGCGCCTGCGGGCGGAAAAGACCGCCGCGGGAAGAATCGAAGCGCACATCCAGCAAATGATCGCCCGTCGCCAGGAGCTCGAGCGCGAGCTGGAGCGCATGGGTGTGGAGCGCGCACGACTGCTGGCCGACAACATCGAGCTGGACCAGAGAGCCGGGCAATTAGCCGGCGAGACGGCATCGGCCGTAGCGTGGGTCGAAAATCTGGCGGCGGCGGAGACGGCGGGTCGCGCTTCGCTGGCAGCGCTCGATGAATCGCTCAAGGCTTTACGGGCCGACGCGCAAGCCTCCCAGGAGCGCCGCTCGGCGATCGAAGTGGAACTGGTCCGCAAGCAAGGGGATCTGCGTTATCTCGACGAGACCAGCCGTAAGGAACTGAACATGTCCGCCGCGGAGCTGGCGGCGACGGAAGAAACGACGCTCGACGAAGCGGGCGTGGCCGAAGTCGAGACGCGTTCCCAGGAAATCCGGGCGCGCATCGAGGCGCTGGGTCCGGTGAATCCGCAGGCGCTCGAAGAATTCCAGGAAGCGCAGCAGCGCTACGACTTCCTGAACACGCAACGGCAGGACCTGCTCGATTCGATTCGCGATACCGAGAAGGCAGTTCAGGAGCTGGACGTCGAATCGCGCAAACGCTTCAAGGAAGCCTTCGACCTGATCAACGAGAACTTTCGCGGCATGTTCCGGACGTTATTCGGCGGCGGCCAGGGCGAAATGCGGCTGACCGATGAAACCAATCTCGCCGATAGCGGGATCGACATCATGGCGTCGCCTCCGGGAAAGAAGCTGCAGAACATCGCGCTGCTTTCGGGCGGCGAGAAATCGCTGACCGCGATGGCGCTGCTGATGGCGATTTTCCGCTACACGCCCAGCCCGTTCTGCATCCTGGACGAGGTGGACGCGCCGCTCGACGAGCCCAACATCCAGCGGCTGACGCGCCTGTTGAAAGAGATGTCGTCGGAGACGCAGTTCATCGTGATCACGCACGCCAAGCGAACCATGGAAGCCGCGCAGGCGCTCTACGGCGTCACGATGCAGGAGCCGGGATTGTCTTCGCTGGTGAGCGTCCGGTTCGATCCCGTTAGTCACGACGCGCCGCAAGGCGCACCGGCCTCACCCACGGCGGCCATGGCGGCGGTATAGGCGCATTAAAAGGGGACAGGTCCCCCTGTCCGGACGCTTGCACCGGCATTCAGAACTAGGACCTATCCCCTTTTCGCTCGCAATCGCGATTACCACAGGTAATCTTTGGCTTCTTCGCGACGCTCGTAGCTATCGAGCACGTGCACGACGCGCAGCTTCTTCAGCTTGGTTGGCGAAAGCTGGCCGATCGGCACGTACAGAATCTTGCGATTCAAATGCGCCGCGATGGAGCGAAATACGGAGCGTGGAGGTTTCGGCGCCACGTAGACCACGAATCGTTCCGTCGAATAATCCAGCGCCGCGAGCAACAAGCGCTCGGGCTTCGTCTCCGCGAAATCATAATCGGTATCCGACCACACATCGAATAGCCGCCGCGGCGGCAGCGTCATCAGCAGGCCGCCGTATTCCGCACGGCCGATTCCCGGACCCACGATATTATCGAACGGGTGCGTAGAATAAAACGCCATATCCGACTCGTTCTGGTGCTCGCCGAGCCAGGTGGTCAGGTACTTATAGCGGTCGTCTCGATCCTCGTCGAACACCACCACCACCGATCCGACTTCGCCCGCCAGGCGGTCCGCCTGGCGAACGTAGATCTTGCGCAGGTGCCAGTTGCGGATGGTTTCACGGATATCGATGCCGTCCAGAATCGACGTCGTGAACGGTTCCACGCGCACGCGTTCCTCGGACAAAAGCGCCTTGGCCTTCTTCTTGAGAAACCGCCCGTAGTCCTCGATCACCAGGTCTTCCGGCGGATACGAGCAGATCGCCTCACCGGTGGTCTGCTTGGCCCACTCGCCGGGAACTTTTTCTTTCTTGCGGGGCTTGAGGCCCACAGGCTTCATGCGCTGCTTGGGACGCGGCAGGCGCCGCCGGATGCGCAGGCGCTTGGTGTTCAGCCAGATCTCGCCCGCCGTGAGCCGAACCGTCTCAAGCGGCGAGACTTCCTGCTGCGCCAGATAGCGATTGGCCATCTGCCACACTTCCCAGCCGTAGTTATCGTCGACCACCGAGCGGGCGGCGACCGCCAGATCGTAGGCGTTGGACACCAGATCGCCGCTGATGTGCGCCAGGTTGCGGGTATAGCGTGAGATCGTCCGCCTCTGCCAATGCGTCAGCTTTTCGCCAGTGGATTCGGTGTACTTAGTCGCCGCCTCGCGCAGCAGACTCCAGCTGCACTCGAGGTTTGTCCAGACGAGCTTCGCCCTCCAGATCCAGCCGGAAGAATTCGTAGCGTTCCTGCAGGTACGGATACTCGATGGTGATCTCGGCCAGGCTTTCCGGATGCGGATTGAGCAACTGTGTCTCAGGCCGCAACAGCCGGCGCGACGGCGCTTCCTGCGGCGTCTCCATGGCGTCGAGCAGCGGATCGAGCAAGTTCAAGGAAACTACTACCAGCGTATGTAAATCAGGATTGGCCCCTTGCAGCTTCCACGCCATGGCGGCAGCGTGCGCGGACACTTCCTCCGTCCGTTGCTGCGGCCACACCCGATAGCTTTCGATGTAACGCTCCAATCCAATCCGCTGGACCGCATATGTATCCGGACACGTATCGTGCAAGTGCGGGCGTTCCTGGGTATCGGGCTCCAGGAAAATAACCTCCGCGCCTATTTCTTCCGCGGTGCGCAAAGCCTCGGTGAACGGATCGGCCGGTTCCACGGGAACGTAGACGGGCCGATCGTCATCGGACTCGCTAGAGGAAGTCGTGCACAAGATCACCGACATTTCCGGAAGCCGCTGTAGAGCGCGCTTGTAGGCAGGTTCGAGGAATCCGGGCAGCTCCACGGCCACGATCTGAGGTTTTTCGGCGAGCAGAAGGCGGCGCAGCGCGGCGGCGAACTCTACCCGTCCCGGCACCACAGGGAAGTAACGGACCTTCCCCCGTTCCAGGCTTCCGAGCTTGATGTCAGTTTCGAGTGACATAGCGCAGGGCCTCTTCTCCAAGAGTCTGCACGATGGCGATACGCATCAGGTCCGTGTCCGCCCGCATGGTCCCGCTGTTCGATCCGTGGGCAAGCTTCATGGCGAAGCGCGCGATATTGATGCCGTCGCGAGCCGTATAGCGTTCGTCCGACAGCGTGCGCCCGCTGCAGGAAATCGGTGACGTAAGTGAGGATCTGACTGTCCGCGAAAGGAAGATTCTCATGCAGGATGGCCAATTCCTCATCGCGCTCCGGAAAATCGATCAGGATCTGGGGCTGGAGGCGGGAGTGGATATACTCCGGCAGATCGAACGTGCTGGCGTCGTCATTCATAGTCGCCACCAGCCGGAACAGCGGGTGCGCCTTGATCTTGATTCCGGCGACGATCGATTCCACATAGCGGCGCGTGTCCAGCAGAGGAGCCAGACTCGCCCAGCTTTTCTCGCTCATGCGGTTGCCTTCGTCCAGAATGACGATTCCGCCCCTTAGCATCGCAGTAACCAAAGGGGAAGCCACGTAGCGCAGCTTGGCTTCGCCCTCGATGACCGGGGTGACCAGCAAGTCCTCGGGGCGCGTATCGACGGTCGCCTGCATGATGTACACTTCGCGGGCCAGGCGTTTGGCGGCGGCATAAGCCAGCGTGGTTTTCCCGACTCCGGGCTTGCCCAGCAGGCGCGGGTTCATGGGCAGATCTTGGGGATCGATCACCAGCCAGGCAGCCAGCAATTGGCGCATGACCTCGTCCTGACCTACCCAGTTGACGGATAAGCTCGTCCGGATGCGCCAGATGCAGCGCAACTCCTTCGATTTCAACGATCATTAGCTCCCACTTTAGCAGAGACCATCCAAAATACAATCGGCAGAAATTCCTAAAGACCTCCTACAGCCCCCGGGCCGAAGCCCTTGCGTCGAGCATATAGTATAGCCATAATGATATGCATGAGGACGACGATTATTTTGGACGACGGACTCATCGATCGAGCGCGCAAGCTGACGGGAATCAAAGAGAAGACCGCGCTGGTTCACCAGAGCCTGGAGCTGCTGATCGCCCGAGAGAGCGCCCGCCAGCTCGCGAATCTGGGAGGCGCGGCTCCCCGCATGAGTAAAATCAGACGACGCCGGCCCAAGCTTGCCCGATGACCCTCGCGGACACCTCGGTCTGGGTCGAGCACTTCCGGCGGGGGCATGCCGGCCTGCGGAAACTGCTGGAGGAAGGCGAAATCGTCATACATCCGTTCGTGTACGGCGAGCTGGCTTGTGGCCATCTGCCTGACCGCACTCACACTTTGAGCCTGCTGGCCGCGCTGCCCCGCATCGCGCAGGCCGACGACTCGGCGGTTTTATACGCGATCGACCTGCGAAAATGGTCGGGACGAGGGATCGGGTGGATTGACGCCCATTTGCTCACTTCCGCCCTGCTGACTCGGACGCCTTTGTGGACTCTGGATAGGAAACTCCACAGCTTGGCTTCCCAGGCCGGAGCCGCGTGGGCACGCTCGATATAGAGCTAGACTGGACCTATGCGCGCCGGAGAATCCTCCTGTCAGCGGAGGAATTCGACAACTACCCGTTCGAGGAAGATAAGCGCTACGAACTCGACGAGGGGGAGTTGATCGAAATGACCAGGCCGGCGTACAAACACAATCGCGTACTTCAGAAGCTTCTCGTGAAGCTGGTGCGGTATTTTGAGGAGAATCCGATCGGCGAAGCGCTGATCTCGGAGAACCTGTATGCGCTTTCGCCCTCTACACGCCGGTCGCCAGACGTCGCCGTAATTCTGGGCGATCACCAGGCGGAATTGCGCGATGCCAAGGTCATCCACATCATCCCTGACATCGCGGTTGAAGTTCTTTCGCCCAGCGAAACGCCTCGCGCCATTCATCGCAAGCTGAAGCAGTATTTCGCGGCTGGGGTCAAGGAAGTCTGGCTGGTCGATCCGGAGGACCGCACGACCGAGATCTGGACCGGGCCTGCACTTCCGGAATCAGAACTTACTTCCACGGATTCAATAACTTCGGCATTGCTGCCCGGGTTTACCCTGGCACTCCCGGAACTGTTTTCCTAAGCAAGTCCTGGTATACTAAGCTTTTGCCCGATCCGGGTAGGGAGTACCTCTGTGTTTTTCCACGTTCGAGACCTGGAGCTAAAGCCCGTCCGTTTTGACGTGGAGCTTCCCCCCGGAACCATCGAATTTCTGGATCCGAAGCTGAAGCAGTCGGAACCGCTGCAAGCGTCCGGCAAGGCGGAGCTGGTGATGGGTTCGCTCGGGGAAATCCGGGTGACGGGCCAGGTTAAGGTTCGTTTGCAGGCGGAGTGCGACCGCTGCCTGGAGCCGGCTGGATTTCCGATAGATTCCAGCTTCGAGCTGTACTATCGTCCGGTAGCGGATGGTTACGGCGAGGAAAAGGCCCTGGATGCCGGAGAAGCCGAAATGGGCTTCTACGAAGGCGACGGCCTGGAGTTGAACGATGTGCTGCGGGAGTTCGTATTGTTAGCCCTCCCCATGCAGAAGTTGTGCGACGAGAATTGCAAAGGGATCTGTCCGGTATGCGGGCAGAATCGCAATCAGAAAGAATGCAGCTGCCAGACTGCGGCGGGTGACGACCGCTGGGCAGCGCTCAAGGAGATAAGAAAAAATGCCGAATCCTAAACGACGACATTCCAAGCGGCGGACCTCCGCCCGGCGGACGCACGATTCCCTGCGCCGCACTGTGATGGCCCAGTGCCCCAACTGCCATGAACCCAAGCTGCCGCATCGCGTTTGCCCGCACTGCGGAAAATATAAGGGCCGCGAAGTTATCGAAGTCGCCGAGGAGTAGCCGGCGAGCGCGTCCATGCTGACGATCGCAGTCGACGCCATGGGGGGCGATCACGCTCCCAAACGCGAAGTAGAAGGGGCCGTTCGGGCGGCCGAAGAGCTTCAGATCGGCGTGATTCTGGTCGGTCTCGAGGATGTGATCCGCGCCGAACTGGCTCTGCATCCGCAAGCCGCCGGATTGCCGATCGAAGTCCATCACGCCAGCGAGTTCATCACCATGGAGGACTCGGCGGCGAAAGCCGTCCGGCTGAAGAAGGATTCCTCCATACGCGTCGCCTGCCGCCTGGTGCGGGATGGCATCGCCGACGGCGTAGTTTCCGCGGGCAATACCGGCGCGGTGATGGCGACCTCGAAGATCGTCCAGGGCGTGATCCGCGGCGTGACTCGGCCGGCGCTGGCAGGAGCCTTTCCCTCGTTGACGGGATCGCCCGTGGTGCTGCTGGACGTCGGCGCCAACGTGGATTGCAAGCCGGAGATGCTGGCGCAGTTCGCGGTGATGGGCGAGATTTATTCGCGGACTATTTTTCACAACAGTCGTCCGCGCGTTGGGCTGCTTTCCATCGGCGAAGAAGAGCACAAGGGTAACGATCTCACCCGCACTGCGCTGCCGCTGCTGAAGGCTCTCCCCATCAACTTCATTGGGAACGTCGAGGGACGCGACATCTTCAACGGCATCGCGGACGTGGTGGTATGCGACGGGTTCATCGGAAATGTCGCCCTCAAAGTCAGCGAGGGGCTGGTGGATATGTTCGTCAGCATGCTGCGCGACTCGCTCAGCAAGACGATGACCCGTAAGATCGGCTCGATGCTTTCGCGCGAGGCTTACAGCGAGTTCAAGAAGCGCCTGGATTATTCGGAATATGGCGGCGCGCCGCTGCTGGGCGTGAAGGGCGTTTGCGCCATTTCCCACGGGCGTTCCAACGCCAACGCCGTCAAGAACGCCATCCGCGTGACGGCCGAATTCGCCCAGGGCCGCGTAAATGAGAAAATAGAGGAAGAATTAGACCGTACTGCTTCGTCTAAAGTAGCAGCGCAATGAACACGTTTCGAATCGCCGCTCTGGCTGCGTGTCTGTCGACGTTTGCTTTCGGACAACCGCGTTTGGATCCGGTCCAGTGGTCCATGACTTCAACCGCGGAAGTCGCGAAACCCGGCGCCACGGTTCCGCTGCACCTCACCGCGAAGATCGAACCCGGCTGGCATCTCTATTCGCTGACGATTCCCAAGAATCTGTTACCGACCAAAATCACGCTGACGGATAATCCTGCCGTCGATTCGTACACGGTCTATCAGCCGGCGGGCGTGCGTGCGATGGATCCCAACTTCAAGGAAGTGGTTGAGACCTACTCGAATCAGGCCGAGTTCTGGATCCCGGCGACGCTTAAGCAAGATGCCGCAGGTCCGGTTGAGACTGACCGCGCAGGTCCGCTATCGGGCCTGCGACGACAAGCAATGCCTGAATCCCAGAACCAAGACCGCTGCGTTCAAGCTGACGGCGGCCGCGTTTGCGCCGGCGATCGAGGAGTTTAAGGCTCCGGCGGGATATATCGAAGTGAAACCGGGTCAGTCAACGGACGTAGTTCAGACCGGCAATCAGCCGCCCGTATCGCCCCCTGCCTCACAGCAGGGGCTGGTTGGGTTTGCGCTGACCGCGTTCGGGTTTGGCCTGGCGGCGATCTTTACTCCGTGCGTGTTCCCGATGATCCCCATCACGGTCTCGTTTTTCCTGAACCAGCGCGGAGGGATCGTCCAGGCGCTGGTGTTTTCGCTGGGCATCGTGGTGCTGTTCTGCGCTCTGGGATTGGGCGTGACCGCGCTGGCCGGACCGGTCGGGATCTCTCAGCTCGGCGGCAATCCCTGGGTGAACGGCTTTATCGCGCTCGTGTTTTGCATCTTCGCGCTCAGCTTGCTGGGCGCCTTCGAAATTACTCTGCCCTCGAGCATGCTGACCAAGCTCGACAGCGCTTCGCGGCGCGGCGGCTACTTCGGCACGCTCCTCATGGGGCTAACGTTTTCCCTCACCTCGTTCGCCTGCGTAGGACCGTTCGTGGGACCGCTGCTGGCATCGTCGGTGCAGGCGCAAGGAGCCCAGCCGGTGGTTGGGATGGCGGCCTTCGCCACCGGGCTTGCCTCGCCCTTCTTCTTTCTCGCGGCGTTTCCCTCGTACTTGAAGAAACTACCGAAAAGCGGCGGATGGATGGCGCGGGTGAAGGTGGTCATGGGTTTCGTTCTGCTCGCCGTGATGCTCAAGTACCTGAGCAACATCGATCAGGTATTGCAGGCGAATCTTCTGACGCGGGAGCGATTCCTGGCGGCATGGTTCGTGCTCTTCTCAATGGCAGGATTGTACCTATTAGGTGTGTTGCGCCTGGAGGGGATCGAAGCCGAGGATAAGCTCGGAATCGGACGGCTCTCGTTCGCCGCCTTATTCCTGATTTTCGCCGTCAGCCTGCTGCCGGGAATGTTCGGCGCGCCGCTCGGAGAGCTGGATGCGTACGTTCCCGCAGCCACCGGCGGGCTCAGCGGAAACAGCACCACGGCCGGCGGCCTTCAGTGGATGAAGAACGATTATCGCGCAGCCCTCGACCGCGGACGCCAGGAAAACAAGCTGGTTCTGGTGACCTTCACCGGATACGCCTGCACCAACTGCCACTGGATGAAGGCCAACATGTTCCCGCGGCCGGAGATCGCCGACATCGCCAAGGACCTGGTGCTGGTGGAACTATACACGGACGGCTCGGATGCGGCATCGGAAGAGAACGCCAAACTGGAGGACACCAAATTCTCGAGCGTATCCACGCCTTTGTTCGTTCTGCTCGACGGCAATGAGAAAGTGCTGGCCACCAGCGGATATACGCGCGACACCCAGGAGTTTCTGGCATTTCTGAAAACACGCTCCAAAGCATGAGGCTCCGCACCCTTACTTCCCTTCTTCCCATTGCGGCGCTGGCAGCCTCTGCCCAGGCTCCCGCGATCGCGCCCCTGCGCGGCTTCCTTCCCGACCAATGGAAAATGCAGCACGACCTCGAGGAACAGGCCAAAGCAGTCCCGCAGGCGGAGCGGCTTCGCGTTTACATGGATCGGATGGCGGCCAAACCGCATCACGCCGGTTCGCCTGGATCGAAGGCCGTCGCCGATTACCTGGTCGCTCTGCTCACCGAGTGGGGATTCGACACACGCATTGAAACCTTCCAGTCGCTGATTCCCTATCCGACTACACGCACGGTGGAAATGACGTCGCCGGTCCGTTTTCGAGCTAAGCTTGCCGAGCCGCCGATTCCGGAGGATCCGGCCACCTCCCAGGAAAACCAGCTCCCGACGTTTAACGCCTATGCGGCATCCGGCGACGTGACGGCGCCGCTGGTCTACGTCAATTACGGGCAGCCGGAGGATTTCGAGTACCTCAAGAAACTGGGCGTCGACGTCAAGGGCAAGATCGCCATCGTGCGCTATGGACGCAGTTGGCGCGGGCTGAAGCCCAAGCTGGCGCAGGATAATGGCGCCGTCGGATGTCTGATTTATTCGGATCCGCGCGAGGATGGGTTCTTCCAGAATGATGTTTATCCGTCCGGGCCCATGCGTCCATCGGACGGCGTGCAGCGCGGCAGCGTCATGGATATGGCGCTGTATCCCGGCGATCCTTTGTCTCCTGGATGGGCGTCCGAGCCCGGCTCCAAACGCCTGCCTCGCGAGGAAGCCAAGACGCTGATCAGGATTCCCGTCCTGCCGATCTCCTGGGCGGATGCGGCGCCGCTGCTGCAACAGCTGACTGGCCCGCTGGTTCCGGAATCCTGGCGCGGGGCTCTTCCGCTCACCTATCACGCCGGACCCGGCCCAGCCACGGTACATCTGCAAGTGGATTTCGACTGGGCGACGCGGCCGCTGTACAACGTGATCGCGACCATACCCGGTGCCGTACGCAAAGACCAGTGGGTCATCTACGGAAACCATCACGACGCCTGGGTCAATGGCGCCAGCGATCCGGTGAGCGGCGACGCCGTGCTGCTCGAAACGGCCCGCACACTCTCGGTTCTGCGTAAACAAGGCTGGCAACCCAAGCGAACGATCATGCTGGCACTGTGGGATGGCGAGGAGTACGGCCTCCTCGGTTCCACCGAATGGGTCGAGAAACACATGGACGAACTGGATCGCAACGCGGCGGTTTACATCAACTCCGATTCCAGCGGCCGCGGTCCGCTGACTGCGGGTGGATCTGCGTCGCTTGAGCCGTTTATCGCCGAGGTGCTGCGGGACGTCGCGGATCCGGCGACATCCAAGAGCCTGCTGGATACAGCGCGCGATCGTAAGACACCTGTGGTGGCGTTCGCCGGTGCGCCGCCGCCGGCGCCAACCGAACCGCGGGAGCGGCCATTTCGCCTGGATCCGTTAGGATCGGGCTCCGATTACGTGCCGTTTCTGGATCACGCGGGCATCGCCAGCCTGAACCTCGGATTCGCCGCGGGCGACGGGGTCTATCATTCGATCTACGATACTCCGGCCTGGTATCAGCAGTTTTCCGACGGCGATCGTGCGTACAGCAAGGCGCTCACCCAGGTGATGAGCCTCGCGATCCTGCGGCTTGCCGACGCCCCGGTGCTGCCCTTCGACTTCGGTTCGCTCTCGGCCAGCGCGAGCAGATGGGTGGAGGAGATTCGCAAACAAGTGCCGCACGGAAACACCAGGCTCGATCTGCGTCCCGTGTCCGTGCAACTCACGCGGTTAACGGCGGCGGGCAAGGCTTACGAGGAAGAATTATCGGCATGGGCGAAACGCGGCAGTCCGGAAAGACCCGTCAAGGTCGACGAATCCCTTCGAAAGACCGAACGCGTGCTGCTGTCCACCGACGGGCTTCCGCGCCGGGAGTGGTATCGGAGCCAGATCTATGCGCCGGGAATGCTCACCGGCTATTCGGCCAAGACCCTTCCCGGCCTGCGTGAGGCCGTGGAGAGCCGGCAGTGGGATGAGGCCAACCAGCAGGCCCGCAAGTTGGCCGAAACCTTCCGCGCGGCGGCAGCACAAGTGGAAGAAGCTACGCGCCTGCTCAAACAGACGCAGTAGGCAGTGGGGCAGGCGATCTCGTCGCCTGCCTTACCATGTAGAATCTTGAGATGGCTTCCCGAGTCGATGCCGCGCCTTGGCCGGCGACACATACGGTGAACCGCTGGCTGATCCCCGTCGGGGCCGTCGCCGTGCACATCTGCATCGGATCGGTCTACGCGTGGAGCACCTTCAACCGTCCCTTCCAGGCGCTGCTGCCGAACGCCCCGGGATGGTTCAGCCCGCCCTACACTACCTACTCGACCGCGCTGGTGCTGTTGGGACTGAGCGCGGCGTTCGGCGGACCCTGGGTGGAGCGGCGCGGACCGCGCGCTGCCGCGACTGCCGCGGCATTCCTGTTCGGCTGCGGACTGCTGATCGGCGGGATCGGCCTGGCGCTCCGCCAATCGATCCTGGTGTTCCTCGGAATGGGCGTGATCGGCGGAATGGGCTGCGGACTCGGCTACATCGCGCCCGTGAGCACGCTGGTCAAGTGGTTCCCCGACCGGCGCGGCATGGCGACCGGCATGGCCATCATGGGATTCGGCGGAGGAGCGGCGCTGGCCAGTCCGTTGAACGTCCGCTTTATGAATTCCCTCGGGGTCCCCACAGCCGTGATGACGCTGGCCGCTATTTACTTCGTCCTGATGATGATCGGCGCGCGCATTCTGAGGCGGCCGCCCGAAGGCTGGAAGCCCGATGGCTGGGATCCACCCGAGAAGATTTCTCACCAGAAGAGCGTCACCCGCAATGCCGCCCTGCGAACCCCGCAGTTCTATCTGCTGTGGGCCATCCTGTTTATCAACGTGACGGCGGGTATCGGAATCCTGGCGCAGGCGTCGCCTATCGTGCAGGATATTTTCCAGAAAACTCCGGTGGAAGCGGCCACTTTCGTTTTGCTTCTCAGCATCTTCAACCTGATCGGACGATTCTTCTGGGCGTCCAGCTCCGACTACATCGGGCGGCGGAACACCTACACGCTCTTCTTTGCCGCGCAGGTGGGCCTGTTTCTCCTGATTCCCGGCATCGCGGGCCGTGGAGGGTGGCTTCTCTTCCAAGTCTGTTTGTTCATCGTGGTCAGCATGTACGGCGGAGGATTCGCCACCATTCCCGCGTTTCTAGCCGACATCTTCGGACCGGATAACGTCGGCGCGATTCACGGCGTGGTGCTCACTGCGTGGAGCGCGGCCGCCATCGCCGGACCGGTGATCATCACCGAGCTGTCGAATCGCGCGAAGTTGGCGTTAGCCCCGGGCGCAAGCCATGTGCACATTTATGACGGACCGCTTCAGGTTCTCGCGGGATTGCTGGCGGTGGGCTTTCTGCTCACTCTACTAGTAAGGCCGCTGCGCTCGTCCTAAGGTCTTTCAGGAGGCAATGGCGGTGCTTGGCGGCCCCTGCTGAACGGTCAGCCTAGGGAATCCGCTTATGCAAGACTCCAGTCGTCTGGACGATTGTAGATCGTGATCTCGCTGAAGCAGTCCATAGAAGAGGACACGGAGCATCTGCTTCGTACCGCACTGCATTCGTATCATGCTGCTTTGAATAGCGTGGGAGAGGCCGCTGCGCTGGCCTGTCCTCCGGCGGGAAAGAGCCTGCAGGCCGCGATCGGGAAGCTGAGCGTTGCCCTGGCCAAGCCCGCCTCCGAAGCCGAAATTGCGGAGACGACGCAGGCCATCCAGAAGGAACTGCAATCCTGGGCCGAACATGCGTCCGGGCTGTTCCACCAAAGCGCCAGCGAGATGCAGGACGTGCTCCTGATGGCTGGCGTGGCCGCCGAACAGGTGGGGGCGCGCGACAAGCGCTACACCAAACGGTTCACGGAATTCACCGAACGCCTCAACACGACTTCCAAGCTCACGGATGTGACCGCTATCCGGCACACGCTCGGCCAGCACACCGCGGATCTCAAGAGTTATGTCGCTCAAATGGTGAAAGAAAGCGATGAAACGATCGCGCACCTGCGCAGCCAGATCACGCACTACGAAGCGAAGCTCGAGGAAATGGAGCACATTGCCTCGGAGGATCCCCTCACTGGGCTGTCCAACCGCCGCAAGGTGGAGCGCCACATCGAGACGCGGATCCGGACCGGGCAGGTATTCAGTGTGATCAGCCTGGACCTGAACGGCTTCAAGAAGCTGAACGACACCTACGGGCACGCCGCCGGGGACGATCTGCTGAAACAATTCGCGACCGAGCTGCGGACCGTCTTCCGGCCGTATGACATCGTCGGGCGCGTGGGCGGCGATGAGTTTATCGTGCTGGTGGATGGCGATCTTTCGATGGCGAGCTCCCAACTGGAACGGATCCGCCACTGGGTCAACGGAATTTACGCCGTGAAAGGGAATCCGAACGCTCCAAAGGTGAAAGTGACTGCCGCCGTTGGTGCGGCTCAGTTGAACCCAGGTGAGTCCATGCGCGATATTCTCAGCCGCGCCGATGCCGCGATGTATGCGGATAAGCCACAAACTTCGGCAGCCCTGGCCGCTCGCTGACGCTCGTGGTTCTGTGCACCGAGGTGCCTGCATGTGATGCGCGCCGGTCAGCACCGAACCGCGACCGGCAGGAAGCGGCCTAGCGTATCGCCGCGCGATTGGCGAAATCCAGAATCAGCGAAGGAAAGATTCCGAGCAGCAATGTTCCCACCGCGGAGCCATACACCGCGATCTGGAGCAGTGCGCCCGCCGGAGGCAGTGTCTCGACGCTCTCGCCGGGTTCGCGAAAGTACATGACCACCAGAATCCGCAGGTAGTAATACGCGGCCACGGCGCTGTTCAGGAGCCCCAGCACGGTAAGCCATATCAGCTTGGAGTCGAGCGCAGCCTTGAAGATATAGAACTTTCCGAAGAATCCGCCGGTGAGCGGCACGCCGATCAGGCTCAGCAGGAAAATAGTCAGCATCGCGGCCATGCCCGGCTGGCGCTGGGCGAGACCCGCGAAATCGTCGATGCCGACGTATCGCTCGCCTTTGCGGGAAAAGTAAGTAACCACCGCGAACGCTCCAACATTGGTGAATGCGTACGCGGCCAGGTAGAACATGGCGGCCGCCGATCCCGTTCCCGAGTTGGCTGCTACCGCAACCAGCACATAACCCGCGTGCGCGATGGAGCTGTAAGCCAGCAGCCGCTTGATATTCGACTGCATGATGGCGGCGAAGTTGCCGACCACCATGGTCGCCAGAGCACACACCCATATTGCGGGCGCCCAGCGCGAGGCGATCGGCTCCAGGCTCCCGAGGAAAATCCGCAGCAAGACGGCAAAGGCGGCGGCTTTCGGTCCCACCGTTAGAAACGCGGACACCGGCGCAGGCGCGCCCTGATAGACGTCCGGGGCCCAGCCCTGGAACGGAGCGGCCGAAATCTTGAAGGCCAGTCCCACGAAGATGAGCGCAGCCGCCACACCGATCAGCGCCTCCGGCGGCGCGGCGCCCGAGATCAGCGCTCTGCGGATCTCCGTCAAGTTGGTCGATCCCGTGGCGCCATACATCCACGCCACGCCGTACAGCAGAAACGCCGTGGCGAACGAGCCGAGCAGGAAGTATTTCAGCGCCGCCTCATTGTTGCGGGCATCGTCGCGCAGATATCCGGCCAAGATGTAAGACGCAATCGACGAGATTTCGAGGCCGATGAAGATCATGACCAACTCATTGGCCGAGACCATCACGCACTGGCCCACAATGCTGAAAAGAATCAGCGCGTAATATTCGCCGCTCTCCTGATTTTCACGGCGCAGGTAATCGGTGGAGCTGAACACCACCAGCAAGCCCACCACGATGACCAGAGTGCGGAAGAAGGTCGCCATGCCGTCGATCACCAGCATCCCCTGAAAGGCCGGCCCGCTGGACGACAGGAGCGCGGCCGGCAGCGCCAGCACCAGCGCGAGGATCGCCCAGACTCCGGCGCCGGTTTTCCGGCCTTCGGGCCGCAGCGCCTCCAGGAACATGATCAGCACTCCGGCCACAGTCAGGATCAACTCCGGCAGGAAGCGCGCGTAGTCGACGTTGGTCGGCAGGAAATTAGCGATTGGCACGGGAAGCCTCCACAAATTGCGGAGCCGGTATCGCCACCCGCTCTGTTCGTAACTTTTTGGTCTGTTCCAGTATCGCTGCGTTCTGCACGCTGATCGATGGCAGGAAGGTCTGCGCAAAGGAGCCCATCCAAACCATCAGCAGCACTAACGGAAGGATGGCCGCCCACTCGCGCGTCGTCAAATCTGGCATATGGTGTGAGAGCGATTCGGACGCTCTTCCGAAGAAAGTCCGCTGGTACAGCCACAGCATGTAGCACGCCGAGAAGATCACTCCCATCGAGGCGAAAACGGCCCATCCGAAATTCGCGCTGGCCGTGCCCTGCAAGACCAGATACTCGCCCACGAAATTGTTCAGGGTCGGAAGCCCGATGGAGGCGAGCGTCGTTATTAAGAAAATGATCGCCAGGTTCGGCGCGGGCGTTGCCACCCCTCCATAGGCCGATATTTCGAGCGAATGACGCCGCTCATATAAGTAGCCCACCAGGATGAAGAGCGCTCCGGTCGAGATGCCGTGGTTCAGCATCTGGTAGACGGCGCCGTCCAGTCCCTGCTGGGTGAATGTGAAAATTCCCAGAACGACGAATCCCAGATGGCTCACCGACGAGTACGCCACCAGCTTTTTCATGTTTGGCTGGACCAGGGCGACCAGCGCGCCGTAGATGATGCCGACGATCGCCAGTCCCACGATCCAGGGAGCGCAGCGGTGCGCCGCATCCGGGAACAGCGTCACGCAGAATCGCAGCAGTCCGTAGGTGCCCATCTTCAGCATTACGGAGGCCAGCATCAGGGATCCGGCGGTGGGCGCTTCCACGTGCGCATCGGGCAGCCAGGTGTGCAGCGGGAAGATCGGAACCTTGATCGCGAACGCGAGGAAGAAAGCCAGGAACAAGATCAGTTCCGTGCGCTGGTCGAACACCAGGCTTCCGGTCTGGATCATGCCCTGGATCTGGCCGTAATCGAACGTGCCGGTGCGGTTGTACAGGAAGATGATCGCGCCCAGCATCAGCACCGATCCGGCCATGGTGAACAGGAAAAACTTGACGGCCGCGTAGATGCGCCGCTCGTGCCCCCAGATGCCGATCAGAAAATACATCGGGACCAGCGAGACTTCCCAGAACACGTAGAACAGGAACAGGTCCATCGATATGAATACGCCGATCACGCCGAATTCGAGCAGCAGCAGGAAGGCGTAATATTCCTTGACGCGCTTATCGATGTAGTTCCACGAAACCAGCGCGGCGATGGGTGTCAGCAAGGTCGACAGCAGCACCAGCCACAGGCTCAGACCGTCGAGCGCCACGTGATAGCGGATCGGCGGATAGCTGATCCACTGAATGTCGGTCGAGAAGGTGTGACCCGATGGGGACTGAAACCAGTACGGCATCAGAAGTCCCAGCGACACGATGAAGATCGCCGAGGAGATCACCATCGCAGCCATGCGGCTGGACTGCTTCGGTAAGATCAGAAGCAAAAAGAACCCAACCAGTGGCAGGAACAGCACGACATCCAGCAGTGTCATCGCGATGCTCCCATGAAGCCGATATAGGCGATCGCCAGGACCGTGCCTGCGATCACCCACGCCGCGTAACTGCGGATATAACCAGACTGCGCTCGCCGCAGGATGCCGCCGACGCCGCGCGCCGTACTCCCGATTCCATTGGCGATGCCGTCGATCAGCCGCACATCGCCGACGCGCCAGAGAAGCTGCCGCGACCCGCCAACAATCGGTTCGACTACCGTGGAATCGTAGAACTCGTCCACAAAGTATTTGTTGTAGATCAGTGTGTGGACGCCTTTGAACGTGCTCGCAATCGATTCCGGAAGACTCGGCGAAACCACATAGAACAGATACGCGAGAGCGATCCCGCCAAGACCCGCGGCTGTGGCGACATATTCCAACCATCGCGCCGGTTCGCCCTCTTGGAGCGGGAAGATGGGTTCGAGGAAGCGTGGGATGTTGATGAATCCGCCGCCGAGGCTCAACACCGCCAGGATAGCCAGCGGAATCCACATCACAGCAGGCGATTCGTGCGGGGTTGACCCATGTGTCCCATGACCGTGATCGTCGTGACCATGACCGGAAGCCGGCTTACCCTTATACTCGCCGAAGAAGGTCATGAAGAACGCGCGGAAGACATAGAACGCGGTCATCCCTGCCGTGAACACTCCCACCCAGTACATCCAGGGCGCGTGTTCGTAAGCCGCTTCCAAAATTAAATCCTTGCTAGCCGCGCCGGAGAGATACGGAAAACCAGCGATAGCCAGGCTGCCGCACAGCAGGGTCACCATCGTGATGGGTGTGTATTTTCGCAGGCCGCCCATATGGCGCATATCCTGTTCGCCGGAACATGCATGGATCACGCTGCCCGCTCCGAGGAACAGCAGCGCCTTGAAGAACGCATGCGTCATCAGGTGGAAGATTCCGGCTGAAAACGCCCCCACGCCCAAACCCACAAACATGTAGCCGAGCTGCGAAACGGTCGAGTAGGCGAACACTTTCTTGATGTCGTTCTGCGCGAGCCCTATGGTTGCCGCAACGAAGGCCGTTGTCAGCCCGACGATCGCGACGATATCCAGCGCCCAGAGCGAATGCAGGTAGATCTGCGAGGTTCGCGCGATCATGTACACGCCCGCGGTCACCATGGTCGCGGCGTGGATCAGCGCGCTGACCGGCGTCGGTCCGGCCATGGCGTCGGGGAGCCAGACGTACAGCGGAATCTGCGCCGATTTACCGGTGGCGCCCACCAGCAGCAGCAGCGAAATCGCGGTGAAGATTCCGGCGCTGGCCTCGATGGGCATGCCCTTCACCTGTGGTCATCACCGTGGCGAAATCCAGCGTGTTGAAGTGAAACCCGACCAGGAAGATCGCCAGCGCGAATCCGAAATCGCCGATGCGATTGACGATGAACGCCTTGTTCCCGGCATCGGTGGCGAACTTCTCCAGGAAGTAGAAGCCGATCAGCAGGTAGCTGCACAGCCCCACGCCTTCCCATCCAACAAACAACAGGAGGAAGTTCGCCCCCAGCACCAGAATCAGCATGAAGAACATGAACAGATTCAGGTAGGCAAAGAAGCGATAGTAGCCGCCCTCATGGGCCATGTAGCCGACTGCGTAAATATGGATCAGCGCGCCGACGCCGGTGACCACCATCAGCATCACTGCGGTCAGCCGGTCGATTGCGAAATCGACGCTGATGTTCAGCGCGCCCGATTGGATCCAGGTGTAGTAATGCTCTTTATAGGTTTGATCCAGGCCGCCGCTGAATGCACCCAGACCGCTGAGCGTCTTCACCACCCACAGGAACGAGAGCAGCACCGAGCCGACCGCGATCGCGTTGATCACGGGCTTCGCAAGCCGCTTGCCGAAAATCCCATTGAGCAGGAAGCCGAGCAGCGGAAGAATAGGAATGAGCCAAAGTTGCTGCATGTTTTATTGAGGGGCCTAATTCTTAAGAGAACTGACCTCGTCGATCTCCAGCGTTTGCCGGTTCTTGAACACGGTAAGAATGATCGCCAGGCCAACGGCGGCTTCGGCTGCCGCCACCACCATCACGAAGAAGCTGAAGATATGGCCGTCATTGCGCTTCAGCACATAGGAAAAGGTTATGAAGCTGAGGTTCACCGCGTTCAGCATCAGCTCGATGGACATGAACACGGTAATTATGTTGCGGCGCAGCAGGAATCCCAGCACGCCCAGCGCGAACAGGATCGCGCTCAGCGTCAGGTACCAGGAAGGCGGCACGGCTGCGGGCAGCGGTCCGAGCGGCATTTAGTCCACCTCCTTACGCGCCAGCACGATCGCACCCAGAATGGCGATCAGGATCAGAACGCTGGTGACTTCGAACGGCAGCAGGTACACCGTGAACAGGCTGCGTCCGATTTCCAAAGCAGTGCCGCCCTGAAATGCTCCGAACACCACCGGAGACGACGACGGCAGGATGCGCTGGATCATGTAAGCGATCATTCCGAAGAACAGCAGCAGGAACGGCGCGCCCAGGTATTTGCCGAGCGGCCGGACGGTCATCTTTTTTTCTGTTCCGGCGTTCAACAGCATGATGACGAACACGAACAGCACCATGATGGCGCCCGCGTAAACCACCAGTTGCGCGGCGGCGATAAATTCTCCGCCCAGCAGCAGATACAGAGCCGCCAGCGCACCCATCACGCCCACCAGCGACAGGGCGCTCGAGATCGGGTGCGTCTGCACCACCAGGTTGATGCCGCAGATCACGGCGATCGCGGCGAAAATCATGAACAGGAGAGCGTCCATATCAGGGGAAAAGGGCCACCAGTAGGGCCGTGATGAATAGATTGATCAGCGCCACGGGGAACATGAAGGTCCAGGCGAAGCGCATCAACTGATCGTAGCGGAACCGCGGCAGCGTCGCGCGGACCCAGATGAACACGAACAGGATGATGAGGACCTTCGCCGAAAACCAGAACAGCGGCAAAAGAATGAACTGCACCGGAGGCAGCAGGAACAGTCCCGCGAGTCCCAGGAACAGCACACCGAACACCGGCAGCGTGATCTTGTCGAAAGGCCGCGCCGGATTCGCCGCGTGGAAGAAGCACAGCGCCGCGCTCGCGACGAAAATCACCACCGGAATCAAGCCCGAGCCGTATTTCTCGGGGAAGATCGGATGCCAGCCGCCCAGGAACAGAAGCGTCGCGATGCAGGAGACCGTCACCATGTTGGCGTATTCGGCCATGAAGAAGGACGCGAACTTCATGCTGGCGTACTCGACGTGGAACCCGGCCACCAGCTCATTTTCGGCTTCCGGCAGATCGAACGGAACGCGGTTGGTTTCGGCGAATCCCGCGATCAGGAACAGAATGAAGCTGAAGATCTGCGGGAACGGCATCTGGAAGATGCTCCACCGCGGAATGAATCCGAGGTAGTAGCCCGCCTGGCCGTTCGCGATCTCGCGCAAGCTGAGCGTGTTGAGAATGAGCAACGGCGCCGCAAGAGCCAGCGCCATCGGCAGCTCGTAGCTGATCATCTGCGCCGAGCTGCGCAGTCCGCCCATCAGCGCGTACTTGTTGTTCGACGCCCAGCCCGCTAATGCCACGCCATACACGCCCAGTCCGGAGATCCCCAGGATGAACAGCACGCCGATGTTCAGATCGGTAAGCCCCATGTTGGTGCGGACGCCGGCCACGGTGATTTCGGGTCCGAACGGGATGATGGCAATCGAGATCAGCGCGAACGTGACGGCGATGAACGGCGCCATGAAGTAGAAAACTTTGTTCACGTGCGACGGAAGAATGTCTTCCTTGGTCACCAGCTTGATGACGTCCGCCAGCGGCTGGAGTAATCCATGTGGTCCGACGCGCCGGGGACCCACGCGAAGCTGCACGTGCGCGATCACCTTGCGCTCGATCCATTGCAGGTAGGCCAGGACGTGCATGAAAATGCCCACCACGATCGCGGTCTTGATGAGACTAAGAAGGTAAAAGTTCATCGTCGGTAGAGTCCGCCGGGCGATTCGATTACGGCATTGAGAATTTTGGAGTAGCGGGACATGGAACCCGACGTAAATAAGGTGTCGCCGGCAGACTGAATCGCACCCGGAAGCGCCGGAACGCGGCCGTTCAACGGCATAGTCGGAGCCGCGCCGCCTGTATCGACCACCGGCAGAGGCACATCGTACCCGTGCACGGTCTTGCGGATCTCGGCGAAAACTTTGTCGGGCAGCCAGATGCCCAGGTTCAGCTTCATCTCCTTGGCGATGGAACCCATGATTTCCAGATCCGTCTTGGTGCCCATCACCTTGACCGCCTGCTTGAGCTTCTGCACCTCGCCGCAGACGTTGGTCACGGTTCCGTTCTTCTCGTACGCCGACGCCGCCGGCAGCACCAGATCGGCTCGCTTGGCGGTTTCGGTCATGAACAGATCTTGCACCACGACGAACGCGTTGGGCGAACCCAATGCGGCGCTTTTCAGCGGATTCGCGCCCAACCACCCAGAGCACGTCCAGGTCAGTCGCAGCTAGCATCTGTTCCACACTCATTCCCCCGTCGCGAGGAATCAGCCCCATGTCGAACGCGCCGCGCGAATTCGAGTAGTCCACCAGGCAAACGTATTTCACCGGAATCCCCAGCGAATCGCCGAACGCGACCAGCTTGCGTACACCGTCGCCCTGGACCGAATCGCCAAAGACGATGACCAGGTCGCCTTCCGCTTTCAGCTTGTCGCGCAAGGACTCGACGCCGCCGAGTTCCCCGCCCGCAGCAACGCGAACGCTCGCGAACGCTTGGTTGTCTTCGCGAACCGGACCCGTTGTGACCGCATAGATGTGCGCGTTGTGATGCCGGAAATTCGCCCGCGCCTGATAGGAGAGGAAGGGATGCTGCTGCGCAAGATCGGCGCCCACGACCAGCACAGCCTTGGCCGTGTACAGATCGCCCGCCGTAGCGAGCGCGGCATTCTTTCCCGATAAGCGCGTCGAAGAACGTCGCCAGATCGCCCGTGCGATGGTGATCGATGTTCTTGGTCCCCAGTCCCTGCCGCGCGAACTTTTGCAGGAAGTAATTCTCTTCGTTGGTGGTGTGATTCGATCCGATGACGCCGAACTTCCCGCCGCGCGCATTGACCGCCGTGAAGTTTTCCGCGATGGTCGCGAACGCTTTGGACCAGGAGATCGGCTCAAACTCGCCCTGGGCATTTCGCAGCATCGGCGATTGCAGACGCTCGGGATGCTCCACGAAATCGAACGCGTAGCGGCCCTTGACGCACAGGAACTCGCCGTTGATGCCGCTCGAATCGCGATTGTTCCCGCGCATGATCTTGTCGTCGCGAACGCCCAGAGTCGTTCGGCAGCCGTCGCCGCAATGCGTGCAAATCGTCCCGACGTGCTCCATCTCCCACGGCCGCGTCTGATAGCGATAGCTGCCGCTGGTCAGCGCACCCACCGGACAGATGTCGATACACGCGCCGCATTCGTCGCACTCCAGATAATCGTGACGATTGGGCACGATCTCGGAGATCACGCCGCGGTTGGAGACGCCCAGAGCGCCGACGCCCATCCCTTCATTGCAAACGCGCACGCAGCGATAACACAGAATGCAGCGCGGAGCGTCGAAATACACCACCGGCGACCATTGCTGCTCATCGACGTGCTGCTTTCGCTCGGTGAAGCGGCTCTCGCCCGCGCCGTAGCGGAACACCATGTCCTGCAGTTCGCACTCGCCGCCCTTGTCGCACACCGGGCAATCCAGAGGATGGTTGGTCAGCAGGAATTCGAGCGTGCCCTTGCGCGCCTTGCCGGACCATGTCCGATTCCGTGTGCACCACCATGCCGTCGGCCACCGGCAGCGTGCAGCCCACTTGCAGCTTGGGGGTCTTCTCGACTTCGACCAGGCACATGCGGCAGGCAGCCTGCAGCGTCAGCCCTTCGTAATAGCAGAACGCCGGGATTTCGATGCCGTTCTGGCGCGCGACCTCGATCAGCAGCGTGCCTTTTTCGGCCTGGATGGCCTGCCCGTTGATCGTCAGATTTACCAGTTCCGCCATGTTTAAACCGCCACCATTTGCCGATCCCGCGCCAGCCGCTTCTCGAAATCCTCCGCGAATTTGTCGACGATGGAGATGGTCGGCATGGCCGCCGCATCGCCCAGCGCGCAGAACGTCCGGCCCAGCATGTTCTTCGAAAGCTCGCCCAGCAGCGCGACATCTTCGTGCCGGCCGCCGCCGTCGTCGAACCGCTGCAGGATCTTGCGCAGCCAGGTGGTGCCTTCGCGGCACGGAATGCACCAGCCGCAGCTTTCGTGCGCGTAGAATCGCATGATCCGCAGCGCGACCTTCACCATGTCCGTGGTCTCGTCCATCACCACCATGCCGCCCGACCCGAGCATGCTGCCGATCTTCGCCAGCGAGTCGTAGTCCATCGGGATATCGCACTCGTCGGCCTTGAGGATCGGGCAGGACGATCCACCGGGGATCACGGCCTTCAGTTTCTTGCCGCCCGGAATGCCGCCCGCGATATCTGTGATGAACTTCATCATGGGATAACCCAGCGGGACTTCGTACACACCCGGCTTATTCACGTGCCCGGAGACGCACAGCAGCCGCGTCCCGCCGTTCTTGGGCGTGCCGAGCGCCGCGAACGCCGCGCCGCCATCGCGGATAATCGCCGGAATCGCACTGAAGGTTTCGACATTATTGAGCAGCGTCGGACTCGCCCACGCGCCGGCCACGGCCGGAAACGGAGGCTTCATGCGCGGAATCCCGCGCTTGCCTTCGAGCGAATCGAGCAGCGCAGTTTCTTCGCCGCACTCATAAGCGCCCGCGCCCGAATGCGTGTAGAGATCGAAATCGAAATCCCGTGCCGAGGATGTTCTTGCCCAGATAGCCCTGCGAATACGCTTCCGCGATCGCGCGATCCATGTGATCGATCAGGTAGCGATACTCGCCGCGAATGTACAGGTAGCCTTTGTGCGCATCGAGCGCCAGGCCGGCGATCAGGATGCCCTCGATCATCTGGTGCGGGTCATACTCCATCAGCAGCCGGTCTTTGCAGGTTCCCGGCTCGCTTTCGTCGGCATTGATGACGATGTACTTGGGCTTGGGCGAGCTGCGCGGGACGAAACTCCACTTCAGTCCTGTGGGGAATCCAGCGCCGCCGCGGCCGCGCAGAGCCGAGGTCTTCACCTCTTCGATGATCTCCTCCGGCTTCATCTCGCGGGCTTTGCGGAACGCCTTGAATCCGTCATTGGCCACGTACGTAGCCAGCAATTCCGAATTCTCCAGCCCGAAGCGCTTGCTCAGGACCCGCGTTTCCAGCGGGCTGGGTTCGTTGTAGAGCTTCTTCGGCATCCTCTATTGCGCCTTCCTGAGGCCGTCGATCAGCTGGTCCAGCTTTTCGGGCGTCACGTGGTGATGGAAATCGTAGTTGATCTCGACCGCCGGCGCCCAGGAACAGGCTCCCATGCACTCGACTTCTTCAAGAGAAATCTGCCCGTCCGCCGTAACCTGTTTGTGCCCGATGCCGAGCTTCTTGCAGGCGTGCTCGTACAGCTCCATGCCGCCCACGAGAAGGCAACTGATGTTGGTGCAGACCTGGACGTGATACTTGCCCATGGGCTTGCGGTGGAGCATCGAATAATAGCCCACCACTTCGTCCACCTGGAGCGGCGTCACTTCGCAGCGGCGCGCGACTTCGTCAATCAATTCGGGGGTTACTGCGCCGACCTCGTCCTGCGCGTAAATCAGCATCGGAACCACGGCCGACCGCTTCCGGCCCTCCGGATAAGCGGTGAGCATCTTGGCGAATCGCTCTTCAAGTTGCGGTGAAAAAGTCATCGGTCGGTGTCACCCAGCACGAAATCCATGCTTCCCAGCGCCGCGATCGAATCGGCGATCATAATGCCTTCCAGCATCTTAGGCAGGCCTTGCAGGTTTCCGAAGCTGGGGGTACGCATGTGGACGCGATAGGGCTTGGATGTGCCGTCGCTCACAACATAGTAGCCGATCTCCCCGCGCGGAGCCTCGATGCACTGATACGCCTCGCCCGCAGGAACACGGTAACCCTCGGTCACGATCTTGAAATGATAGATGAGCGACTCCATCTGGGTCTTCATCTTTTCGCGGTCCGGAAGAACCACGTGCGGCGCGTCGGCCTGCCAGGCGCCCTCCGGCATTCCTTCCAGCGCCTGGGTGATGATCTTGGCGCTCTCGCGCATTTCCTGGATGCGCACGCGATACCGCGACCACACGTCGTTGCTGGTCTCCACCGGCACCTTGAAATCGAACTTGTCGTAGCTCGAATACGGCTCGGATTTGCGAATGTCCCAGTTCAAGCCCGCGCCCCGCAGCATCGGGCCGGTGATGCCCAGGTCCAGCATGTCTTCGAGCGAAATAAAGCCTACGCCTTGCGTCCGCTGTATCCAGATAGGATTGGCGTTCAGCAGCTCTTCGTACTCGTCCACTTTGCTGGGGAACGCCCGGATGAATTTGCCGACCACCTGCTGCCAGCCGCGCGGCGGCTCGAGAGCGAGGCCACCCGGGCGGATATAACTGGTCATCATGCGCTGCCCCGAGAACATTTCGAAGATCCGCAGGATGTCTTCGCGCTCCCGGAAGCAGTAGAAGAACATGGTCATCGCGCCGATATCCAGCGCGTGCGTTCCCAGCCAGACCAGATGGCTGTTCAGCCGCGAGAATTCGGTCATCATGACGCGGGTCCACTGCGCGCGCGCCGGAATTTCGATTTGCAGGAGCTTTTCGACCGCCAGCGCGTACACCAGGTTGTTCGAAAGATTGGCCAGATAATCGACGCGGTCGGTGAGCGTCACCCCCTGCTGCCAGTTCTTCTGCTCGAATTCTTTCTCGATGCCGGTGTGCAGGAAGCCGATGTCGGGAGCGGCGCTGACGATGGTCTCGCCTTCAAGCTCCAGCACGATACGCAGCACGCCATGCGTCGAGGGATGCTGCGGACCCATGTTCAGGGTCATGCGCCGCGGCGCTGCCGGAGTCGCGGGAATTTCCTGAGTCGCCGGAATCGTCGATGTGTGGTCTTCGAAGGAGTGCTTGTTGCTCATGGATTCACTCGCGGTTACTCACTCGGGTAGCTGTACTTGTAACCATGCACCGGATAATCTTTGCGCAGCGGATACCCTTCCCAGTCCGTGGGCATCAGGATACGCACCAGGTTCGGATGATTCCGGAACCCGATGCCGAACATGTCGAACACTTCGCGCTCATACCAGTTCGCCGCGCGCCACACGCCGGTTGCCGAATCGATCTCCGGATTCACTCCACTCACCAAACACTTCAATCGCAGCCGGTGATTCTTTTCGATCGAATGCAGATGATAGATCACTTCGAAGCGCGGCTCGGCCGGATGCATATCCACGGCGGTGATGCCGCTCAGACGAACGTACTTCTCGGAATCCTTGAGATGCCGGCACAGATCCACGATCCGCGCGGGGTCTACGATCAGCGTCGTCTCGCCGAAGGCTTCCTTGGTTTCGAGCACTGCGGGATGGTTCACTTGCCGTCTCCCTTTTTCAGGATCGCCCAATCCAGCGCGCCCTTCTTCCACACGTAGAAGAAACCCACCAGCACCAGCGCCACGAAGATCAGCATTTCGAAGAAGCCGAACATCTTCAGGTCGCGGTACACCACGACCCAGGGATACAGAAACACGGCTTCGATATCGAACAGGATGAAGATCATCCCCACCAGGTAGAACTTGACGCTGAACCGTTCGCGCGCCGAACCGACCGGCGCCATGCCGGATTCGTACGGCGTGTCCTTGAGCGGCGACCGCGCACGCTTGCCCAGTAGCGTGGAAGCCAGGATCAGCACGGAGGCCAAGCCCGCCGCAATGAGTACCTGAATCAGGACTGGGAAGTAGATTTCGGGATAATTTGATGGCATCGTTGAGCCCGAGTCCGCCCTGGGCCGCCGGTCCAGGTGAATAATATTGAATATAATGACCGGCGAAACGGGGTGTCAAACGCGCCATATGGAAAGTGCTGAAACAAAGACGATTGAAGTTGTTGTAAACGGCGAGCCGCGGCGCGTCCCGGAGGGACTTTTTCTCGATCGCCTGCTGGTCTGGCTGGAGATCGATCCTTCGCGCGTGGCCGTGGAACGCAATCTGGCGATCGCACGGAAGACCGATTGGCCGGCGACTCGCGTCGAAGCCGGAGACCGCCTGGAGATCGTGTGGTTCGTCGGCGGAGGCTAGTTCCAAAACTCGGACGCGGATGGCCCTATTGACTTGCCCCTCCAGTCGAGTACAATCGGTAAGATCCAAGGAACTTCATACAGAACGGACCGCCGACTTCATGTTTAAATCCCGCAAAAGCCGTCCCGAAGCACCGGTCCCCGAGAGGACCTATTCATCGAGCGAGGTAGCTGACGTCGCCGGAGTCAGTTTGCGGCAATTGCAGTGGTGGGATGAGCGCAAGGTGGTCTCTCCGCGGCACGAAGGGCACCGCCGCGTGTACGATCCGGCCGAGGTGATCGAGATCACCGTAATCGCCGAACTGCGCCGCAAGGGATTTTCGCTCCAGAAGATCCGCCGCGTGCTGCGCTTCCTGCAGCGCGAGATGGGCCGCCGGCTGGCCGAAGTCCTGCAAGCCAACGCCGACCTGCACCTGGTCACCGACGGGAAATCGATTTACCTGGAGGATCACCAGGAGCGCATCATCGACATCCTCAAGAACGCCCGCCAGCCCATGTTCCTGGTGTGCGTGAGCGATCAGGCTCGCCGCCTGGGCGAATCCGACCGCAAACCGGCTCGCATGGAAGCCGGCGCCGCCGCCCGGCGGGCAGCCCGAATGGGCTAGTCCCATTTCATCCGACTTCCTGGGACTGGCGCCAGCGGCGTTCCGGCCGGATCCATTTCCAAAGCTGCTATACTGAAACCGCTGGAGGCCTTAAGCATGCCTAAGTCTCGTCGCCGTAGCTACTTCCTGGTTCCGTCCTTCATTGTCCTGTGCTCCGTCGTGGCGGGAATCATGGGAAGCAAGGGAGTTTCGGCGGCTTCGCCGGCGGATGACGCCGATCAGAGCCTGAAGGCTTTCACTAAGGTTTACAGCACCGTCGAGCAGAACTTCGCCGACGAGGTGAAGCCCGAAAAGGGCGTCTACAAGGGCGCGATTCCGGGCATGCTGCGAACCCTCGACCCGCACTCCAATTTCTTCGATCCGCGCGATTATGCGGCACTGCGGGAAGACCAGCGCGGCCGCTACTACGGCGTCGGCATGTCGGTGCAGGCGCGCAACGGCAAGACCATCGTCATGGCGCCGTTCTCTGGCTCCCCGGCCTACAAGGCCGGCCTGCGGCCGGGCGACGTGATCCTGGAAGTCAACGATAAGAAGACCGATAACCTGAATACCACCGAAGTCGCCGACCTGCTCAAGGGGCCGCGCGGGACCAAGGTGCAGGTGAAGATCGGCCGCGAAGGCGTCGACCAGCCGCTGGTGTTCAACATCATCCGCGACGAAATCCCCCGCTTCAGCGTGCCGGACGCGTTCTACGTGAAGCCGGGCATCGGCTATGTGAAGGTCAGCCAGTTCAACGAGAATACCGGCAAGGAGCTGGACGAGAAGCTGAAGAAGCTGGGCGAAAAAGACATGAAGGGCCTGGTTCTGGACCTGCGCGAGAATCCGGGCGGTCTGCTGAATGAAGGCGTCGACGTTGCCAGCCACTTCCTGAAGAAGGGCGATCTGGTGGTCAGCCATCACGGCCGCAGCTCGCCGAACAAGAACTATGCGGCGCGTGCCGACGGCCCGGGCAAGGACTATCCGATTGTCGTGCTGGTCAATCGCTACACTGCATCGGCCGCTGAGATCGTCAGCGGCGCACTGCAGGATCATGACCGCGGCTGGATTCTGGGTGAAACCACTTTCGGCAAGGGCTTGGTCCAGACGGTGTTCCCGCTGAACGATAACACCGGCCTGGCGCTGACCACGGCGCATTACTATACGCCCAGCGGCCGCCTGATCCAGCGCGACTATTCCAACATTTCGTTCCTGGATTACTACACGCATACGAATCTCGAGCAGAAGAACATGGCGGACGTGAAGATGACCGACAGCGGCCGCACGGTATACGGCGGCGGCGGAATCACGCCCGGACGAGAAATACGAGCTGCCCAAGTACAACGCGTTTCAGATTGAAGTTCTCCGCAAGTACGCGTTCTTCAATTTCTCGGCCAAGTACTTCGGCAACCGCGATGCGAAGCTGCCCAAGGGCTGGGAGCCGGACGACGACGTCGTCAACGAGTTCCGCGCGTTCCTGGAAGCCAGAAGGCCACCTTCACCCCGGCGGATTTCGCGGCCAACCGGGACTGGGTCAAGAAGGAACTGAAGCGCGAGATGTACATCACCGCGTTCAGCTCAGGATGAATCGCAGCGCGTGGCCATCGAGCAGGATCCGGAGGTCCTGGCAGGCCATCGACTCCATGCCCAAGGCCAAGGCGCTGGTCGATACCGCCAAGAAGCTGCTGGTGCAGCGCACTGCAGCAGGACACTCGCGGCGCGGTCCGCTAAACCGGCCGCTCGCCACACAACGAATTTGCGTCCACAGATTACCGTTCTCGATGCGGGCGGGCAGTACTGCCACCTGATCGCGCGCAAGGTCCGCGATCTGGGCGTCTACGCGGAAGTCGTTCCCAGTGAAACGCCTGCCGCGGAACTGGCCGGCCGCAAAGGCATCATCATTTCCGGCGGTCCTTCCAGCGTTTACGATCCCGGAAGCCCCACCATCGATCCAGCGCTTGCTTCACGCGGGCATTCCCGTGCTCGGCATCTGCTACGGGCAGCAGTTGATGGCGCACATCCTGGGCGGCCGCGTCGGAAAAGGGCGACCGTGGCGAGTACGGATTCGCCCAGCTCGACCTTCGCTAGCAGACGGTCTGTTCCAGGCGACACATTGTTTCAAGGCATCGAAGGCCGCCAGCAGGTCTGGATGTCCCACCGCGACGCCGGTGCAGGATCCTCCGCCGGGTTTCGACGTCCTGGGCAGCACGTCTACGTGTACCGTCGCGGCCATGGCATCGCCCGAACGCGGGCTCTACGCCGTCCAGTTTCATCCGGAGGTGGCGCACACTCCCTGCGGCACGCAAATCCTGTCGAATTTCGTATTCGGCGCCTGCGGATGCGTGAAGGACTGGGATCCGGCCGGCCAGGTGCAGGCCGTCGAAGATCAGATTCGCGCGGTCGCCAAGGATCGCAATATTTTCTTTTTCGTCAGCGGCGGCGTGGATTCGACCGTCGCCTATACCCTGTGCCTGCGGGCGCTGGGGCCGGAGCGCGTTCATGGAACCTACGTCGACACCGGCCTGATGCGCGAAGGCGAGACCGAATTCGTACGCGGCGAACTTTGCCGCGCTGGGCGCTCGCGCGTTTGCGGTGGAGGATGCCGCCGCAGCAGTTCTTAAGCGCTCTTGCAACTGCTGTTAACCCAGAGCACAAGCGCCACATCATCGGCGAAGAGTTCGTGCGCGTGCAGCAGCGGATTCTTGAGTCCGAGCACTTCCTGGACGGGCAGCTGGATTCTCGGCCAGGGCACGATTTATCCCGACACCATCGAATCCGGCGGTACTGCCAAAGCCGATCTGATCAAGACGCATCACAACCGCGTCGCCGGGATTCAGAAGCTGATCGACGAGGGCCGCATCATCGAGCCGCTCGCATCGTTCTATAAAGACGAGGTGCGCGCGATCGGCAAGCAACTGGGCATCGCGCCCGCGCTGCTCGATCGGCATCCATTCCCGGGGCCGGGGCTCGCGATACGATGCTTATGCACGACGTCTGACGGCGAAGGTCGAAAAATTGCCCGAAGGCTGGCTCCTGCCGGTTCGCAGCGTGGGCGTGCAGGGAGATTCCAGAACCTATCGATCGACACTGGCGATCGACGATTTTCCTGCATCCGAGGAGGAAGCGGCCAGCCTGATCAATCGCATGGAACAGATTAATCGGGTGGTGGCTCGGGTTTGGACGGCCGGGAAACTGGGAAACATGCAGGCTGTCCCCGGTTTTCTGACGGCGGAAAGGCTCGCCCGGCTGCGGCGCGCCGACGCGATCGTCCGCAGGCTGGACCCACGCCTCCGGGTTCGATCGCGAGATCTGGCAGTTCCCCGTGGTTCTGATTCCGTTCGGAACCGAAGAGCGCCCCGACTCCGTGGTGCTGCGTCCCATCGATTCGGTGGACGGCATGACCGCCAGCGTCGTCAGGATGCCCCAGGAACTACTCGCCCAAATTGCGCAGGAGCTGAGCGCGATCCCCGGCGTGGCGGGCGTGTTCTACGATCTCACGAACAAGCCGCCCGCTACCATCGAGTGGGAATAACAGGTTACTGTTTCCCCTTGCCCTGTCCGCCGCCCGGAGCGTTGATCCCGCCTTCATCCCAGTGCTCGTCGGCCTTGCCGTCGACAAAGCGCCACATGTCGAAATGCGTGGTGGTATAGGTCTGGCCGGGATTGCGCGGATCGGGCCGGGTGCTGACCGAGGCCACGCAGACAATGTCTTTGCCCTGAGTGGTCACCGCGACGATCTTGGTCTTCCAGTCCTTGGGGTCGGCGGGAATGGGCTGAGGCGCGGCCTTGGAAAACGCTTTCATGACGACTTCACGGCCGGAACCGAAGGCCGGGTTGTGCTGAATGTATTTTTCGGTCAGGTACTTGGGCGCGTCGTCCCAGTGGCCATACGCCAGCAGATCGATCACGATATGCATGGCCGCCTGCTTGTTGGCGTTCAGCGTCTTGTCTTTATCCTTGAACAGAGGCGTGGGATCGACGGCACCGGTAACGGGAACCGCCTGGCCAAACAGACTTCCGCAAGCCGCTAGGGCGAAAACGATCAACGTGGATTTCATGGGTACCAGTGTATTAAATCTGGGCCGCGTTCAGGATTTCGGTGATCAGCGAGTCGTAGTCCACGCCGGCGCTCAGCGCGGCCTGGGCGAAATCCTCGTCCTGCGCCAGCGACGGATTGGGATTCGCTTCGATCACGAACACATCGCCCTGAGGAGTCAGCCGCACGTCCACGCGGCCGAATCCTTCGATTTTGAGCACGCGATACACTTTGCGCGCGAGCTGCTTCAGGTGATCTTCGACGCCCGCGGGCAATTCCTTGGCGGGACCGTTCTTGATGCCCCACTTTTCGCGATATTTTTCGTTCCACTTGGCGTGGGACGTGGCGAACTTAGGCACATCTTCGGGAACCTGCTCGAAAAAGATTTCGCGCGGCGGAAATACCGTCAACCGGCGATTTCCCAGGACGCTCAGGTACAGCTCGCGGCCCTCGATATACTCTTCGATCAGCACGTCGCACTCGAATTTCTGATGGATGTAGCGAACGCGCTCCATGGCTTCGTCCGCGGTGCGAACGAAAGAGGCTTTCGCGATGCCGTCGGAGGATTCTTCGCCCACCGGCTTCACGAATGCCGGGTACTTGAAGCGCTGCAACCCGCGTACGGGCCGAGCCTGATGCGAGACCACGAATCGCGGCAGCCTCACGCGATGATACGCCAAGACTTTCTTCGCTAGCGCTTTGTCCTTGCACAGCAGCAGACCTTCGGGTCCTGCGCCCGTGTAGCGCACTTTCATCAATTCCAATAGCGCCGGGATGTTGGGCTCATGCGAACGGTCATGGTGGAACGATTCTGTCAGGTTGAAGACGATATCCGGCGCACACGCCTTGAGCTTCTCGACGATCGTGGTGACGTTGTCGAAAACCGCCAGCGTTTCCACTTGATGGCCCAGGCGCTGAAGACTATCGAGAACGCTCGCCTCCGTGGGCTTCTGATATTCCCGCAACGACTCGGGAGTAAACTTCTCTTCCGGATCGGTTCGCTGGGCGACGTCGAACAGAACCAGAATCTTCATGGCTATACGGACCTCTTGAATCTGCCGGTGTACAAGATGGTTGGTCACTAGAGTCGCGAGATACGCCGCAAGTTCGAACTGGAGCCGCACGGGATCGCGCGGGGCGCTCAGCTTCAAGTCCTGGCAGCGCTGGATCAGGCGGCGCACCAGCATGCTCACGGTGTATTTTCGCTGCCCGGTCCATTGCACGATGGAAGCGATCAGGGCGGCGCGATGCTTGCGCATCAACTTGGCGGCGGATTCTCCGCCAGGTTCGCCGTTGGAGAAGATAGCGCGCAGATCGGCATCGTAGAAATCCGGAAAATCTTCGGCGTACATCTTGCGGCGGGCGGCGTAGTATTTCGCCAGCGTGCTCCGGAGCTTACTCGCCTCATAGGAGCGGCGGCCTTTCGTCACCAGAGGCGTACTGCCGGCGACCTCCTGCATCACCGAGTGAATGTATTCGAGTTTCTCCAGCGCCTTCCACCCGTGATATTTCCGGCGCCAATCTTCCGGCGGGCTGCCCAGCCACACTGCGAACGTTTCCGAAAAATCCTCTTCCGGATGAGCCTGTGCGTACCAGTTGGGCAGGTGCTGGACGAAGCTCCTGCTATAGGGACGCGGCGTGTAAGTTTCCGGAGTGTATTCGGCCTCAGGGCTGCCAAAGACTTGCTGCCAATCCTTGCGGGCCGAAAGCTTATAGGCGTGGTCGACCGCATGGCCGCATTCATGGCGCAGCAGCATCTGGCACCACTCCGGCGTCCCTCCCTCGACTTCCATCATGAGGTGCATCTCGAGCGTCTTCAGGCGGTGATGCGCCAGGTAAAAGGGGATGGCGATCGCGGGAACGCCCGTGGGCGAGAACCATTCATCGCCCAGGTAGCAATCGGGACGAAGGGTCACGCCGCGCGCAGCCAGGTCTTCGAATAGCTGGTTGACGCGCGGTTCGAGCTCGCTGCCCTGCAGGCGGACGCCTAAATCGCAGATCCGCAGCGCGAGCATTTCCTCATCCTTCAGCGAAACCCATGCGGGTTCCGCGCTGGTCTCCATGATTTATCCTAACGCGTAGAGCATGCCGGAAAACAACAGGTTTTTGACCGCCGAGTGGAAGAACCTGTTAATGCTCAACTACGCGGTCGATGCATCCTTGCTCGAACCCTTTGTTCCCGCGGGTACGGAGCTCGATGCGTTCGAAGGAAAAACATACCTCAGCCTGGTCGGCTTCGAGTTCAATCGCACGCGCGTAATGGGATTCGCCGTGCCGTTTCACCAGAACTTCGAGGAGGTGAATCTTCGGTTTTATGTCAGACGCGGGTCGAAGCGCGGTGTAGTATTCATTCGCGAGCTGGTGCCGAGATACGCGGTCGCCGTGATCGCGCGATTTGCGTTTAACGAAAACTATTCATGCGTGCCGATGTCGCATCGCGTCGAGGACGGGACGGTCGAATACTCGTGGAAGCTGGGATCAGAACCGTGCGCGATGAAGATCGAAACGGAGGGAGAGGCCTTTGTCCCGCCGGAAGGCTCTTTGAGTCAGTTCATCACGGAGCACTACTGGGGATACACGACGCAAAAGGGCGGCGGTAGTCTCGAATACGAAGTGCAGCATGCGCCATGGCGTGTGTGGAATGCGAAGCGGGCTGGCTTCTCTGGAAACGCCGCGGGACTCTATGGAGCCGAGATCGCGCAAATCATGAGGCGCGAGCCAGACTCGGCTTTTTTAGCCCAGGGATCTCCGGTAACAGTATTTAAGAGCACGAAAATCAGCTGATGTGATGCACTACTTCGCGGCTAATAGCGGTTCGATGCTCTTCAGATTCGCACGAGCGTACTGAGCCTCTTCGATATCGCCATTCAAGTCGAGCATCGCGCGAAAATGCTTGGCCGCGGCTGACAGCGTCTCCAGGCTCCCGTTGGCCTGCGCCAGTCGCGCGTAGCACAGCGCCAATGCATAGTGCGCGTAAGGATCGTTCGGATCGTACGCCAGCGATTTCTGGCAATACCCGACCGCCAGTTCAAAATGCGCCTGATTGCGCTCCGAATCGCACAGCCCAAAATACGCCAGACTGCGCAGATCGCGCCAGGTATCGGTCTGCGCAGCGCGCTTCTTCTTACCCAGCCCCACCAGGAACCCGACCACGTAATAGTTCATCTGACCGGCGAGCTTGCTGTCGAAGTCGCTCAACTTCAGATACTGGACGTATTCGCCGGAAGCATCCGGATAGTTTCCGCTGAGACGAAGGCTTTCGGCCAGCCACATGTGCGGCTCGGCGACCGTCGGAGCGATCTTGATCGCGGCCCGCGCCGAATCAATCGACTGCGGATAGAGCTGCTTCATCCGGTACGCCTGGGCTTGCATGTACAGCGCGGCCGCATTGGTTTTTTCGCGCTGCGTGACGATGTTCAACTGGCGGATCGCCTCATCCACGCCGCCGATGTCGAGCAGCATCCCGGCGAGGCTCGTGCGCGCTTCCATATAATCGGGATCGATCGCGATGGCCTTGCGAAACGCCGCCTCGGAGTTCTTTTCATCAAACAGGGAATTGTAGGCGCGGCCCAGATACAGCGCGGCCTGGCTATAGGTCCCGTCGATCTGCAGAGGCCTTCTCGAAGCGCGTCGACGGCCTTCTTGTAATTATCCGCGCCGCCCTTGTTGTAGAGCTTCAGTCCCTCGTCCAGCTCATCGACGGCCGCTTTGTTGCGGCGGCGCACGATCAGAATCTTGAGCGACACGGTGGAATCGCGGCCGGGATAGACCATCTCGTCTCGCGGGCCGTCCGGTTCGTAGCCCTGCTTGACGCCTTGTATCGTGTGATTGCCCGGCTTCAAACCCGGCAGCCGCAGCGGAGCGCTTTTATTGATAACCCCTTGCGACACCCCATCGACGAACAGCTCGACGCCGTCCATGTTGGTTTCGAAAATCAGCGTGCCGTTCTTGGGCGGAGGCGCGTTCGACGACCGCAGGCTCGCGGGGATGTACGACAAGCCCATCTTCGGATCGAAACTGCCGCGATCGCTGGTGGGGTTCTGCATGCCCTTGGTGGCTTCGCGAACGTTGCGGCGAGTGTAGTCGGCCAGTTCGTCCGCGGTGACGATGCCGTCGCCGTCTTCGTCCGCCTCGCCTTCCAGGCCCTTGACGACGTAATACGTGAAGATGCCGTGCCCGCCGCCCCAGTCCTTGCTTTCGAAGGATCGTTCGCGGTCGCGGCTCGCGGTCAGCGAAAACATCGAGCGCGAAAGATCCAGCAGGCTCTTGTTGTACTGCACCGCGTCGGCGTCCGGAGTAATGGCCCCGCTATGGCAGGAGTCGGTCACCAGGACCTTCCATTTCGCCTTGATTTTCGATCCGGCCACGCTGCCGAGCGTGTCCATGGGATACCCGGTGCCGGGAATGTTCTTCGGATCCAGATCGTACGGAGCCAGATACGCGCGCCCGCCCTGGATGAATCCATGACCGGCAAAGTAAATAAAGACGCGGTCGTCTTCCTTGGCGACCGACGGCAGCCAGACTCTCCAGCTCCAGCTTCAGGTTCGCGAGCGTGGCTTTTGCGCCGGTCAACCTGTGCACATTCTCGGCGCGGAAATTGCCGCCCTCCGGGCTGATCAAAATCGAATAGATAGCGTCTGCGTCGCGCTCCGAATAATCCAGTTGCGATGTCGCGGGAAGATTTTTGTAGCCGGCGACGCCGACAATCAGCGCATAGCCGCGTGGAATCGTCGTAGGAGCAGCGGCCGGGCGATCTTCTTCATATTTCAGGTCGCGCGATTTGGACTGCTGCGTTTTGGTTTGTGCGGACGCGATCAGCGCCACTAAAACAAAGCTAGCGGTGCGCCAGGCGAAGCTCATAAATCACCGGTCCTGTTAACGGCTGTTTCGAGGAGAGCACGGTATCGCCTTTCTCTTCGAGAAAGAGCAACTCACGGGGTGTGGCCCCCGCCACGCCGCTCAGATTCGACGGCAATTTCTCTCCCGGCTCCACCGGCCGCACTCCCGCCGAATTGTCGATGCACTCGCCGCGAGCCTTCAAGACTTGATCATCGCACCTCGGGTGCATGGAGGACGGCAGAGTCGGGTCGTGCGCCGGCGGCGGCGGCAGACGCTGATAGCCGCGCGGAAGCTCCACCGGGCTTACCAGCCAGTACATGAGATCCTGGCCCGCGGGACCGGCGATGCGAAACCAACCTTGGTTGGCCGGCACCACGTATTCCTTGCCTGCTTCGATGCGATTATCGCTGCCGGTGTCCGTCCGCGGGAACAGCAGCTCGTACGTATCCGCCGTTCCGTGATTCATCACGTAGAGGAATCCTGAGAAGTTCGTGGTCAGGCGGAAACGCAGCCGCTCGTTGGGTGCGAACACGGTCGCCGGATTCATGGCCTTCCAGCCCACGCCGTCTTCGCGTTCTACCGTGACGCGCACGCGCTGCGGGTCGGCGGCCAGACAGGCTGAGGCCAATGCGAACAGCGCGAAACTGGTTCTCGCCAGCATCATTTATGCTTGAGTGCGATATCGACCACCAGCCGCGCATCCGGGGCCGTGCTGGGATTCACCACGTAGGCAGCGTTCTCATTCGAGTCTGCTTTTTCGAACACCAGATCGCGCGATGATACTTGCGCGCGCAACTTGGACACTACGTCGTCTGCGACCATCGTTTGAGAAATGAGCGATCCGGGCTTGCCGCCCATGGAGTAAATCAGCTTGTCCAGATCCGGCTCCGGCTGCCGGGTGAGCACGATGAACAGCTTCTCATTGCCGGCCTGCTCGTCAAATACGAACTGCCCGCGCTCGCCGGAAGGAATCTGCCGGGATTCGCCCTTGCTGACGTGATTGCTTCCGCCCGCGACTTCGGTCGACGGAAATAGAAGTTTCCAGGTGCCGCTCGATCCCTGCATCACCACGTACAGATATCCGGAAGTGTTCGCGTCTACCTTGAGCCGGATGCGATCGCCGGATTGGAAGCTGGTGTCGGGATCGACCTCGGCGTATTGACCGCTCGCATCGCGCTTCATGACGGCGTAGCGCAATCCCAGGGGGACGGATGCACTGAGCGTGTGGGTTGCGGACTTGGTCGTGGATTTCGCCACCGTCTTGGCCGCAGCTTTGGCCTCGGGGGCTTTTGCCTCTGGCGCTTTTGGCGCGGGCGTGGCCGACGGCTTCGCGGCGTCAGGCGGAGGAGTGTAGAACAGCTCACGCGCCTTGAGGCTCGGCTCCTGGGCGTGAAGCGATCCCATGGAGGCCGCCAAAATCGTGAGGACCAATATATGTTTCATAGACTGACGCCTCTTACTATCATCGCCCGCCAGGAAGGAACGCGGGATGAGGGGTTTACCTTAGTGCTCTCGCCCTCCAATAGAATCCGCGCGAATGCTCGCCAAAGCGGCTCATCGCTGGCCCCTGGCCCCTGGGTTGCGACACAATAGGACATGGGACACCGAATTGGCATTCTCACGGGAGGCGGCGACGTTCCCGGTCTTAATTCCGTCATCAAAGAAGTGGTTTACCGGGGCACGGAGAACCGCTGGGAGATCGTGGGCATCCGCCGGGGCTGGGAAGGCCTCACGCACCTGAACCCCGACGATCCTGCCACCAAGAAGCACTACATCATGCCCCTGAATCGTGCCAACACCCGCACCATCGACCGGTTCGGCGGCACCATGCTGCATTCCAGCCGGACAAACCCCGCGAAGATGAAAGCTCTGCCGCCGTTCTTATCTCCGGAAAACTTCCCGCAGAAGAACGGCCGTTGGGATCTTACACAGCACGTGCTGAAGAACATCGAATGCCTCAAGCTGGATTACCTGATCGCAATCGGGGGCGACGACACGCTCAGCTACGCGTCCGCGCTCGACAAGGCGGGCGTGAAGGTCATCGCGATTCCCAAAACCATGGACAACGACGTTCGGAACACCGAGTACTGCATCGGCTTTTCGACCGCGATCACGCGCGCGATGGACGCCATCCAGCGCCAGCGGACCACCGTGGGATCGCATGAGCGCGTCGGGATCTTTCGGGTCTTCGGCCGCGATGCGGGCTACACGTCTCTGTACACGGCCTACGTCACGTCCATCCGCTGCTGCATTCCCGAATACGACGTCAATCTGGACAAGCTGATCGATCTGCTGATGGTCGAGAAGCGCAATACCGATAGCAATTACGTTCTCGTGGTTCTTTCCGAAGGCGCGAAATGGGAAGGCTACACGGTGCAGGAATATGGCGAGCCGGACGCGTTCGGACATCGCAAGAAAGCCAGCATCGCCGAAGCGCTCAGTACCGAGATCAGCCGCCGGACGGGCGAAGAGAGCATCGTCAGCGACCTTACCTACGATCTGCGGAGCGGCGATCCGGATTTCGTCGATAAACTCATCGCCGCGAATTTCGGAAACCTCGCGATGGACGCCGTGCTGGCGGGCAAGAGCGGCGTGATGGCCGCGCTGGTGGAGGGCGCCTATGCGCTGGCGCCGATTCCCGATCCCGCGCTCGGTCCCCGCAAGGTGGACATTGCGACCATGTACAATACGGATCGTTACCGGCCGAACTACGCCAACAAGCTCGGGCTGCCGATTTTCCTGACGCGCGCATAATATGAGCATCCTGGAACGCTTGTGGCCGCGCCGCCCTCCCGTTCGCACCGCCGATCCCGCGACCATCCGCGCCTTCTTCAACGAAGCAGCCGCGGACGAGGAGCACTATCCTTCGACCATCGATCCGCGCATCCTGCACGTAAAGGTCGTTCTGGAACATCTGGGCGATCTCAACGGCAAACGTGTCGCCGACGTGGGCTGCGGCAAGGGCCGCTTCGCGCGGATCGTGAAGGAGCGCAATCCCGGCGCATCGGTGGTCGCGCTGGATCTGGCGGAAGCCATGCTGCGGGGCATTCCTCCTGATATAGAGCGAGTCGCAGCCAGCATGACCGCGCTGCCGCTGGCCACCGAAGCCTTCGACGGCGCCTACGCCACCGAATCGCTGGAACACGCCGTGGACATTCCCGCGGCGGTGGCGGAGCTGGCGCGAATCGTCAAGCCCGGCGGGCGAATCGTGATCATCGACAAGAACGCCGAGGCCTGGGGACGCCTCAAGACGCCCGAGTGGGAGCAATGGTTCGGTCGCAAGGAACTGGAGAAGCTGTTAGCGCGCCACTGCCGCGAAGTTACCAGCCGCCCGCTTTCCTATTGGGAAGATGTGGAACCCGACGGCATGTTCCTGGTCTGGCTGGCAGTTAAATAAGGCGCAGGCTCCCTGAGCGGTCGCGGTTCTGTGCTGCATACGTGCGCGAGCGAACACGTGCACCGAACCGCGCGCGCCAGCAAGCGGCAATTACTTAAACATCTTGAACAGCCCGCCCAGCGGATCGTAGAACTCGTCGACGACGCGCTCTTTGAGCGGAATGATCGCGTTGTCGGTGATCTTGATCTCTTCCGGACACACCTTGGTGCAGCATTTGGTGATATTGCAGTACCCGATGTTGTAATCGTCCTTCAGCGCCTTCAACCGGTTCCCCGTATCCAGAGGATTCATCTCCAGTTGCGCCGTGTGGATCAGGAATCGCGGGCCGATGAACTCGTCATGCAGCCTGTGGTCGCGCAACACGTGGCACACGTCCTGGCACAGGAAGCATTCGATGCACTTGCGGAACTCCTGAGGACGATCGACGTCGGCCTGCTGCACCCGCCAAGTCCCATCCGGAGCGTCGGGCTTGCGCGGCGTGAACTTCTGGATCTTTTTCTTTACTTCGTAGTTCCAGGAGACGTCGGTCACCAGATCCTTGACGTGCGGGAACGTCTTCATCGGCTCCACTGTGACGGCTTGCGTCAGGTCGAGCTGATTCAGGCGCGTCATGCACATCAGGCGAGGCTTCCCGTTAATCTCAGCCGAGCACGATCCGCACTTCCCCGCCTTGCAGTTCCAGCGCACAGCCATGTCGTTGGCCTGCGCCGCCTGGATTTTATGGACCACATCGAGCACCACCATGCCGGTCTCGTACTCCGTGGTGTAATCGACGAACTTTCCGTTGCCCCGTTCCCCGCGCCAGATTTGGAAAGTTGCCGTGCTCATTTACTTTGCTCTCCTCTTTACTTTTGATCTTCGATGCACTTCTTCATCTCATCGGTCAGCGGGCAAACCGGGACACGCTCCACCTTGGGCCGGCCGTCAGAGCCGCGCGCAATTTTGAGGTTGTACTTGCCCCATTCGGCATCTTTCTCGGGATAATCGTCGCGAAAATGACCGCCGCGGCTTTCTTTCCGTTCCAGGGCGGCGATGGCGATCATCTCGGAAATCGACAGCATGTTATCGAGGTCGAGCGCCGTATGCCATCCCGTGTTGTATTCAATATTGCCCGTAATACCGGCCTTAGCCGCGCGCGCGCGCAGCGCTGCGATCTTGCCCAGCGCCTCTTGCATTTCGCTTTCCGTGCGCACGATTCCCACCAGGTTCTGCATGATGTCCTGGAGCTCGCTCTGCACCGTGAAAGGATTCTCGCCCGCCGCTCCACGTTCGAACGGCGCCAGAGCCGCTTTCGCCGCGGCCTCGATATCCGCGGGATTCACCCGGCCCGCTGCGTTTGATTTCGCGAATTTCGCGGCATACTCGCCGGCGCGCTTGCCGAAAACCAGCAGGTCGGAAAGCGAGTTGCCGCCCAGCCGGTTCGCTCCGTGCAATCCCGCCGCGCATTCACCGGCGGCGAACAATCCCGGCACCGACGACATCTGCGATTCGGCATCCACCTGAATGCCGCCCATCATGTAATGCGTGGTCGGCCCGACCTCCATCGGCTCCTGCGTGATGTCGAGGTCGGCGAGCTGTTTGAACTGGTGATACATGCTGGGCAGCTTTTTCTTGATGTGCTCCACCGAATTCGGAAGCTTCTCTTTGATCCAGGCGATATCCAGGAACACGCCGCCATGGGGGCTGCCCCGCCCCGCCTTCACTTCGCGATTGATGCAGCGCGCCACGTGGTCGCGCGTGAGCAGCTCCGGCGGCCGCCGCGCGCTCTTGTCGCCTTGGGTATAGCGCCAGCCCTCGTCGGGAGTGTCGGCCGTTTGCGGGCGATAGTTCTCCGGAATATCGTCGAACATGAACCGTTTGCCGTCCTTGTTCTTCAGAACGCCGCCCTCGCCGCGCACACCTTCGGTCACCAGAATGCCTTTTACGGACGGAGGCCAGACCATCCCCGTGGGATGGAACTGCACGAACTCCATGTCGAGAAGATCTGCGCCGGCCTGATACGCCAGGGCCTGCCCGTCGGCCGTGTATTCCCAGCTATTGCTGGTCACGCGGAAGGATCGCCCGATGCCGCCCGTTGCCAGCACCACCGCCTTGGCGTGAAACACCATGAACCGGCCCTTTTCGCGATCATACGCAAACGCGCCCACGCACCGCCCGCCGTCTTGCAGAAGATTGATCACCGTGGTTTCCGCAAACACGTCGATCCCTTGATGAATCCCGTGATCCTGAAGGGTGCGGATCATCTCGAGACCCGGTACGGTCGCCCACGTGCGCCAGCCGCGGATACCTGTGGCCGCCGAAGTTGCGCTGGTTGATCCGGCCGTCCTTGGTGCGGTCGAAAATCGCGCCCCACGCTTCCAGCTCCTGGACCCGCGCCGGAGCTTCCTTGGCGTGGATCTCCGCCATGCGGCAATTGCTCAGGTACTGGCTACCGCGCATCGTATCGGCGAAGTGCACCATCCAGTTGTCGCGATCATCCACATTCCCCATGGCCGCTGCCATGCCGCCTTCCGCCATCACTGTGTGGGCTTTGCCGAGCAGCGATTTGGTCACCACAGCCGTCTTCGCGCCCGCGGCTGACGATTCAATCGCCGCGCGCAATCCCGCGCCGCCCGCGCCGATCACCAGGACGTCGAATTCGTGAACCGGATAGTCCGCCACTTAGAGGATCCTCCAATCCGTCCAGACGCCCATCGCGCACAGGCGGATGTACAGATCCACAAAGCCCACGTAGAACATGCTGATCCAGGCCCACAGCATGTGTTTGCGATTGAGGCCGGATACGCAGTCGTAACAAGATTTGCGTACCGGACTCGTGGACAGCACGTCCTTGCGCCCGCCGATGAGGTGTCGAAACGAATGGCAGCCAAATGTGTAAAGTCCCAGGAAGATCGGATTCAGAATCATGATCAGCGAACCGACGCCGATACCGAACTGCGTGCCGGGCCCGTCCGGACCGTCGAACCAGAGTCCCTTCCATGCGTCGTAGGCCAGGATGAAAATGAACAGGATCGCGAAGTACAGAAAATAGCGGTGTATGTTCTGAAACAAGAGCGGCCACTTGCGTTCGCCCCAATAGGTCTTACGCGGCTCGCCTACGGCGCAGGAGATGGGATCGGCCCACCAGGCTTTGTAGTATGCGCCGCGATAGTAGTAGCAGGTGAAGCGGAATCCCAGCGGCGCCCACAAAATCAGCATCGTCCCGAAGAACGGCGCGAAGGAGGGCCACCAGACGGGAGCTTCCCTGGTCAGCAGCGGCGAGAACATCGGCGACAGATAGCCTGTGCCGGGAACTTCATAGCACGGGCGGCCGCCGCAGTTGTAGTTGATGATCGCGTAATTCGCATAGACGATAAACAGCGCATAGCCCAGGAAAACCAGGAGCGGCTCCACCCACCATTTATCTTTTCTCTGTGTTTGACCAAACTTGGCGGTGCCGAAGCTGCCGCCTTTTAGCGGAACGTCAATCGAGGACATTCTGTCTCCGGGAATACTTCAGGAAATTTCAGGATAGCGCCCCGAGCGGTAGTTTCTCAACCTGTTAACCTGCGAAACATGCCGCGGACGAAGATTCGGTGCTGGTGGGCGAACGGCGATGATCCGCTCTACGCCGCCTATCACGATGAAGAATGGGGAGTTCCACTCCACGACGACCGCAACTTGTTCGAGATGCTGCTGCTCGAAGGATTTCAGGCCGGCCTGAGCTGGATCACGATTCTGCGCAAGCGCGAGAACTTCCGCAAGGCGTTCCGCGAGTTCGACCCGGAAGTCATCGTTAAGTTCAAGAAGCGCGATCTGGAGCGATTAATGCAGGACGCAGGAATCGTCCGCAACCGGCTCAAGATCGAAGGATCGGTGCTAAACGCCCGGGCGTTTCTTGCGGCGCAAGAGGAATTTGGATCGTTCGACCGCTTCCTCTGGCAGTTCACGGGCGGCAAGACTCTGCGAAAACCCGCGGGTTTGACCCGCGAACAAATCGTCGCCAAGACGCCGGAGTCGGACCAGATGTCGAAGGAACTCGTCCGGCGCGGCTTCAAGTTTGTCGGCTCGACGATCTGTTATGCCTTCATGCAAGCCGTCGGCATGGTGGACGACCACGTGGAAGGCTGCTGGAAATACAAGAAGCGTTAGCGGCGACGCAGCCGCGCGATCGTTTCCAGATGATAGGTTTGCGGGAACAGGTCCACCATGGTCAACGACTCTATTTGATAGGAGGAGAGCCCCGCCAGATCGCGAGCCAGCGTCGCCGGATCGCAGGAAACAATCGTCATCCGCGGTGGCGCGAGCCGTTGCAGGTGCCCCACGACGTCCTTGCCTAAGCCAGCGCGAGGCGGATCGGCCAGGACGAATTCGGGCGTCAACTTGCAGACGTTCGAGATAGTCTTCCACCCGGGCTTGTTCCACCTTAACGGCCAGTTGGGCGCGCGACGCATTGAATTCCAAATCGTGCGCCGCGCTCGATCCGGTCTCGACCGCGGTCACCGAGCCGAATCGCCGGGCCATGGGCAAGGCGAATAGTCCCACGCCCGCGTACAGATCCAGCGCCGATTCCCCACCCTGTTCGGGTAAAGCGGCCTCCACCAGTTTCTCGACCAGAAACCGGTTCACCTGGAAAAACGATCGCGAACTGACGCGGAATGTGCCGAATGCGGTGGTGTAGTCGATCGCCTGTTTCGATTCGCACCACTCGTAGAACCTACGCGCAACGGCGCGATCGGATTCGATCACGTTGATCTGAACGTCAGTCTCATTGGTGAAGAGTTCCAGCGCTTGCACGAAGCGCGGGAAACGCGGGTCGCTCAGCCTTTCGCGCATTTCCGCGAGGGCCTGGTTCAAACGCGGTGACGAAACCGGGCATTCGCCTTCCACCGGAACCAGCTCATGCGAGCGCGCCGCAAGGTATCCGATCTTTCCAGACGCAATGTGAAACTGCGCCCGATTGCGATACCCCAGCGGCGGTCCGCTGATCACCGCGATCTCGCCTTCGAAATTGATCTTGCCGACGCGCTGCAACTGCTCGCGCAGGATCTCGACTTTGCGGGCGAGCTGATATTCGTAAGGCGCGTGCTGGTAGTGGCAGCCGCCGCAGGTGGTGAACAGCGGACACGCTGGCATTACCCGTTCCGCCGCCGGAGTGAGCACTTCGATCAAAGATGCATGAACGTCCTTGCCGGAATCGATCCTTGCGGATTCCCCGGGCAGCACGTTGGGCACGAGCACAACTCGACCTTCGATGCGGGCCAGCCCTTCGCCGCCGTACACCCACTTGTCGACAATCACATCGTTTACGATAAGAATTTCCCCTAACTACACATGAAGAGAGTTCTATCCGGCATCCAGCCTACAGGCAGTCCACACATCGGGAATTATCTGGGCGCGCTGAAGAACTGGGCCAAGATTCAGTATGACTACGATAGCATCTACTGCATCGTCGACCTGCACGCGATCACCGTTTATCAGGATCCCAAGGAGCTGAACGACAAGATTCAGCAACTGGCCGGGATTCTGCTGGCGATCGGAATCGATAAGAAATCGCTGGTGCTGCAATCCAGAGTCCCCGAGCATGCCGAGCTTGCCTGGCTGCTTACTTGCGTGACCCCGGTCGGCTGGCTGGAGCGAATGACGCAGTACAAGGCGAAATCCCAGACACAAGGAATGAACCAGGAAACCATCAGCGACGGCCTCTTGCAGTATCCGGTGCTCATGGCCGCCGACATTCTCCTCTACCAGGCAGACGTCGTCCCCGTCGGCGACGATCAGAAGCAGCACGTGGAATTGACCCGCGACATCGCCCAGCGCTTCAACTCGCTCTATCCCGAGAACGGAGAGACGTTCACTATGCCTGCGACGCATCTGCCCACGGTCGGCGCGCGCGTCATGGGCCTGGACGATCCTGAAAAGAAGATGAGCAAGTCGGAGCCCGGCGCAGGCCACGCCATCGGCTTGTTGGACGAACCTGCCGTGATCCGCAAAAAGATCATGCGGGCGACCACCGATTCCGCACCCGCGGTCGATTTCGACGCGACGGATCTTGGCGCGGGCGTACGCAATCTGCTCTCGATCTACCAGGCGTTCACGGATGTGACCAACGACGATATGCGCGCGCGTTTCGCCGGCATGCGCTATGGCGATTTGAAGAAAACCGTCGCTGAGGCCGTGGTCGCGGGGCTGGAACCCATCCAGCAGCGCTATCGCGAGATCACACCCGACCAGATCACGGAAGCCTTCCGCCTGGGTTCGGAACGCGCCGGGGAAATCGCGAAGAGCACGCTTACGAAAGTAAAGCGCGCGATGGGGCTGTTCACGTTCGACTAAACGCTATCGGCCGAACCAGCGCTTCCGCATGCCGCGCAGCTGGTCCGCCCAGCTCACCTTCTGCGCCACCTGAGTCTCTTCAAAGGTGCCGGTGGTACGAACTTCGGGCACTGCGGGAGGCGCCGGACGCGGTTCCTTCGAAACCAGCTTCACGCGATATCCGCTGAACGCGTACGTTTTCTTGTAAACCTGTCCGTCCTTGTCTTCGACCACCACGGAAAACGCGGCATCTTCGCCGGATCCGGGCTGCGCGGCGATCGGATAGTGTCCCTTCACGTTGCGCTCGATATACGCCGTCTCGTAGCGGCTTCGTTTGACGCTCCACACAAACACGCGAAAACTGTCGAAGTCCAAGCCTTGCGAACCCACCGACGTCGTCGTCCACAGCCAGTTGTCTTTGTCGCCTGAACCCATCTTCCCCAGTGACAAATACCCGGTGATGACGTGCCCTTCGGCGTATTGCGCCACTTCGTCGGGGATCGACATCGAGATCTGCCGCGCCAGTACCCAGCCGGCTTTTCCGTCGTGCGTGCGCACCAGATACCAATCGTCGATGGGCAACGGCTTAACCGGCGCAGCCTCCACCTGTTCGCCTCCCAGGTCCGCGGCGCGCGGACGCGAAAGCTCCACCCAATTGGCGGGCGGCGCAGGGGCCGGCGGTGGAGGAGGCGGCGGAGTCTCCTTATCCGGCTTGGCCGATTTAGGCGAAGCGGGTTTTGCATTCTTTGCTTTTGACTTGACCGGCGCGGCCGCAGGTGGCATCACGGCATTCCGCGGCGATACGCGATGCAGCAGCACATCGGCTGCGCCTGCTTCCGGAATCTGCGTGAAACTGGGGGCTTGCCGGCTCGGCGCGGTGTGTACGTTCAGAGCATCGTAGGTCGTGCCCTTGCCTTGCGAAGGCAGGTTGGCCGCGAATTCCGCGAGCTTATCCAGATCGCCGACCTGCTGCTGGCTGAGCAGGTAATTCACGTCGGTCCAGCCTTCCAGGCCTTTTGCGGTACGCACGCGAACGAACCTGCGGCGCGTTTCCAGCACCTCCAGCCGCTCGCCATGCTGCAGGGTGGTCACGACGTTGGCCCGGGGCCCCAGATCTTCGCGAATGTTGACGGCGGTCGGGCCCGTGTACGCGATCCCCACGGCAGGGGTCTGCGATTTAGCCGGGGCGTTTGAACCGGAAGACTTGCACGAAATCAGCAGCAGTGACGCAGCAACGAGGAGCGCTAGCCGATACCCAGATCGTCCACGAATTCGAGCGGGGTGCCGCACTGGCGGCAGATCGTCGAAAGACAATCGCCGCAGATCAGTGGATCCTTCACTTCCTTCTGACAGCGGGGACAATACAAATCTCCGCCCACCTTCGTGCCCGGCGTTTCGGGCGCATCCCCGGTCATTGGTTTCCAGCAGGCGCAGCATTGGAAGGAGGTGAAGTCGCGTTCGCGACGATCGCGGCGCGCGCTTGCAGGAAGATATCGTACTGGCTCATCACGTCGCGGAACACCGCATCGCCCAGCATCCGGTACCCCGGACCCGTGAAGTGAACATGATCGGCCTGGGCCATGCCCGCGGCCACCCATTTGAGCATCGAACCTTTGCCGCCCATCTTCGCCCGCAGATCCCAGAACGCGCAGCCATTGGCCAGCGCCGCTTCTCTCTGCGCCTCGGCGATCACGTCGACCTTCTCCAGCGTCTGCCAGCCGACTTTGCGGACTTTCTGCGTGCGATCCGGCGGTCCCACCACCAGAATCGTCGCGGTGGGGGCATCCATCCTTAATCGTTGAATCAGCCGCGAATACATCTCGCGATAGCTCTCGAGCGTCCAATCCTTGCGGCCCGCCTCGTTGGTCCCGTAAGCCAGGACGATCAGCGCGGGATTGCGGCGCTCGATATTGGAGCGCAGCGTTTCTTCATTCCAGCCCAAAACGATGGACGCTTCGGCGCCGTTGATCCCCAGTTCCTCATAAGTCACGCCGGTGGTGTTCTCGGCGACCCAGCCGAACAAGCGGACCGGACCACGATCCAGCGTTTCCGCTTCCACGCGGTGCATGCCCGGAATCGCCTCCAGGCGATAGTAAGCCGGACCGGCTTCTCCGTCGGTCGAAATCTGCTCCATCGGCGTGCCGTTGTCGTAGATCTGCAGCGTGCCGCCGCCCGGCTGCTGGTAGTAGAACAATTCGAATTGGGCTGCGTTCGCGTCCAGATAAATGGCTTCGTGCGCGCTGGTCGTGCTCATACTGACGCCGCCCAGACCGTAGACGCCGTCGCCCGCCCGGCCCACCAGGCCATCGGTATGCCAGCCGCGCGTCGATCCCGAACGCACATCCATGCGGCGATAGCTGTTGTAGGGCCGCCCGGCCAGCGAGAATCCGCTGCCGCCGTCGCCGAATTTTTCCTGAAAGCGCGTGCGCAGGTCCCCGGTCCATTCATCCGCCGCGGTGTGCGAATCGCCATAGTGCAGGATGCGCACCGGGCCCACTTCTTCGCCGCGCTGATGCCGATAGAGCTGCTCAAAGAAAGGAATCAGCGCCGCGGAATTCTCAACCGGAAGGTTCGCCCCCTCGGCCACGTTCTCATAGACATAGTCATGAGCGGCCGCCCGGGCTTTCGCGGTCACCAATGTTTTGGGCGCTGTCACGATCTTTTTCGCGACGGTTTTTGCCTTGCTGCCGCGGGACTTCTTCTTAGGGACACTCGAAACGTACTTCTTTTTCGCGGTCGTCTTTGAAGTCTTGGGAGCGGTTTTCTTTGGCTGTACAGCCATCGCCAGGCCCGCGGCGACCATTAGCGCGACCAAAATTTGGAAAAAGCTCTTCACTTCGTGGTGCTGCCCTCCAGCGCTTTCGCTCCGCCTTCTCTGCTCTTTAATTGTCGCAGCTTATATTCGTTATAGCCATCGCGCAGGGCTCCGTACAACAGCTCCCCCACGATCTTGGCCCCGGCCGGCATGGGATGGATATAATCGGCGCCCACCAGCCGCGGTTCTGCGGCGTACCAGCGCGCCATGGTGCCTTCCCCGCCCATCGCCTGGAAGGTGTTGAAAAACGCCACACCTGTTTCTTCGGCTACCTTCGCCTCGATCTTTACCAGCCGGGGCATGGCCGCGATCGTCTCGATCTCCCCGCGCTCGTTGCGCTCGCCCCGGTCCATGGGGCTCATCAGCAGAATCGACGCATCGGGTAGAGCGGCCTGGACCCGTTTCACGGCATTCTTCATTTCGGCGGCCCAGGTGGAGTCGACGAACTTGGGGAAGCCGCTTTCGTTGGTGCCGTACGCCAGCACTACCAGGTCGGGCTTGTAGTGATGCAACTGAGCCGCCCAGTGCGCTCCGTTGAAGCGCTGGCTGAGCAGCGTGATGTTCGCGCCGTTGACGCCCAGGCTGCTGTAGAGCACCCCGGCCTGCCCTTGCTGAATTCTACGCCGTACAACCGGACCCGGCCGCTCTCGACACGTACGGTGAACTTCTTGGAGCCTTCCGGCAGCTCGAACGACGCCCAGGCCGGATGGCGCTCCTCGGCCGCTGTCTCGACCTTTCCGATCTCCTTGCCGTCGGCTTCAAAGGAAAACGCGCCGCCGTCGGGCTGCTCCAGGAACGCGACTTCCGCCGTGCGCTGCGGGTCTTTCACCGAGAAGTTCGCCACCGCCCCGGGCACGCCTTGAAAGCTCGCGCCGCCTAACCCGTGGAGGCCGTCTTTGATCGGCGTATCGCCGGCCACGTCGATGCTCCACTGCGACGAGTCCATATCCACGCCGCGATGAAAATACCAGGCCCACGGTTTTGCGATCAGGACAAAACCTGCGCCGGCGTCGCCAAACTGCTTCTGAAAGAGAGCGCGCGCGTCGGAGGTGATCAGGTCGCCTGTAGTGGGCGAATCGCCGTAATGCAGCACGCGCACCGGACCGCCCTCCAGCAGCGCGTGAAAAAAGTGATCCAGAGTCTTATGCGGATCGAGCAGGTTCGGCGGTTTGGGGATGAGCAGGCGCGCCCGGACAGCGTCCGTTTCCAGTTCTTTTGGTTTGGGAACCGGAAGATCCCAGACCAGCGGAATATCGCGCGGATCGAGCGACACATAGTTCTTCAGCGCGGGAACCGCGCGTGGCAATAAGATCAGCGCCGCGAACGTGAGCCACCGCCAGTATCGTCTTCCGCATTTAGAATCTCTGATAGACGAACGGCGCGGCGCCCGTCTGCGCGACGTATTGGATCCCGATGACCAGGGCCGCCATCGCCGCCGCCTGGGCGTAAAACGGCGCGCGAACATACAAATCGACGCTGAACTCGTACCACTTTTTCGGCAAGTAATGCGCCACAACGGCGATCGCCATCGTCACCCACAGACCTGTTGAAACGTTCGCGAAAGAAATCGTCCCGGAGCCAATTCGCGCTAGGATTGACAGGGCCGTTTCGAGATTCGGCGCGCGGAAAAAGATCCAGGCGAACGCGACGTAGTGCACCGTGAGCACGATGCTGGCGATGCGCCAAAAACCCACCGCGGGCTTCGTCCCTGTGCGGGTCTGCCACAGCCGGACGATCACCAGCCCGATCCCGTGCAGCGCGCCCCAGATCGCGAAATTCCAGCTCTGCCCGTGCCACAGCCCGCCGAGAACCATGGTGATCAGCAGATTCGTGTAGGTGAAGATCTTCCACTTGGACCGCAGCCCCGGCAGCGAAAAGTACAGGTAATCGCGCAGCCAGTTGGACAGTGTGATGTGCCAGCGCCGCCAGAAATCGGCGATGTTATGCGCTGCGTAGGGCATGTTGAAATTCGCGGGCAGCTTGATGCCGAGCAGCAACGCCGACCCGATTGCGATATCGGTATAGCCGGAAAAATCGTAGAACAGTTGCAAGGTGTAGGCGTACACCGCGATCAGGTTCTCCGCTCCGGTGTAAAGATTGGGAAAATCGAACACACGATTGACCAGGTTCCCAGCCAGATAATCGGCGATCATCAGCTTCTTGATCAGCCCGAGCCCGATGAGAAACAGGGCGCGTCCACCTCGGCCGCTTCCAGCGGCTTGCGCTTTTCCAATTGATCCAGCAGGACCGAGACGCGCGTGATCGGTCCGGCCAGGATGGTCGGGAAGAACGAAACCGCCGCCAGATGCGCCAGATAGCTCTGGGTAGCCTTGATGTCGCGCCGGTACAGGTCGATGGTGTAGGTCAGCGCCTGGAACGCATAGAAAGAAAGCGTGATCGAAAGCTTCCAGTTGCGGCGACAGCGCGATCAGTCCGATATTCAGCGCGATACTGGCCGTCACCAGCAGCCGCCGCAGCGACCCTGTTGGGAGTCGCCTGGAGGCCCAGTCCGATGAAATAATCGCACGTCGAAGCCAGGGGAATAATCGCCAGGTAACGCAAATCCCAGCGCGCGTAAAAGAAATAATTGGCGAAGAGAAGCACGCCCAACCCTAGGGTTAGCCCGAGCGCCCTGATCCGCGATACAGACCAATAGAGAAAGAAAATACCGACCAGGAATACGAAGTAGGTCGAGGTGGAAAGCAGCAAGTACTAGGATACGGATTCCGCTGCAATTTTCACAATGGGGAGAAAAGTGGGACAGGCGATCTTGTCGCCTGTCGGTTCGCCTGTCACTTCGCCGCGTAGGTCTTGCTGAACTTATTGCGAGGATTGGTCACGGTGAACGATCCGTCCGCCAGCGCCGACACCTTCAGGTGCCTGCCCTGATCGTTCGCGTCCACATTCGCGATAAAGGTGTCGGGGACATTGGTCTCCTTGCCGCCGGCCAGCGCGAAATGCAGTTGCCACAAATCTTCTAAACCCGGCGACGCCATCACGTTCTTCCACCCCGCCGGATCCCCGCCCTTGCTGGGACCGTTGTTCATGATCGCCACCCGCGGCGCCATGCCCCAAATCGCCTTCGGCGATTCTCCGCCGTGATGCGTCGTCAGATACAGGTCGATCTTGCCGGCCTTGTTCTCCGGGCACAGCAGCGCGAGTTCCTGGTTCCACGTTAGGTCGCCTAAATCGGCGAATCGGAACTTGCCGAATTGGATCACCACGGCCAGCGACTGCGAATTTTCGCCGGCCTCGTCAGATCGGACTGGCGATTCGCGAATGCCGGCACAATTCGGATTCGGTTCGCCCTTCCCGCCAATCACTTTGCCCGCCGCTGCCACCACCGTCACATCCAGATCCTTGATCGGGATCTTGTCGCCCGCGGCCACCACCCGGTGTTGCCCCTTAGCGAACGCCGCGGCATAAGGAGCGGGATACTCATGCGTCTCGATGCTTGGGCCATGATCCAGGAACGTGGTCACCGGAAAGCGGTCCAGCAGATTCGCCACGCCGCCCACGTGATCGTCGTGAAAATGAGTGATCAGTAAAATGTCGATCTTCTTGACCCCGGCGTCTTTCGCCGCGGCTGCGATGCGCAGAGTATCGCGTCCGCCGAAACCGGTGTAGCCCGTATCGATCAACAGGGACTGGCCCGAAGGCGCCACCACCAAAGTCGCCTGCCCGCCTTCCGTATCGATGAAGTAGAGATCGAGCGTCTTGGCCGCCTGCGCCGCGCCCGCGCACGCCGTGAGCACGAGAAACAGCCAGGTTGTGGGAACTCGCCGCATACCGTTATCGTAGCTAGGTTAAGAGATGCCTTACTGCGTACAGTGCGGACAGACGGTCGGCAGCTCGGACCAGTTCTGCGCCAAGTGCGGCACGCCGCAGTCCGGGGCGTCGAGGACGTCTTCCCACCCGGGCCGGGTGCACGATTTCTGGACCAATATCTCGCATCGCAACGCCGCCCTGCTGTGCTACATCCCCTGGGTGGGCTGGATCGCCGCCATCGCCGTGCTCGCCAGCGACCGCTTCCGCGCGGAGAAGCGGCTGCGCTTTCACGCGTTCCAGGGCCTGTATCTTTTTGCGGCCTGGCTCATGGTCGAGTGGGTGTTCACGCCCATGCTCGCGTTCCCGGTCTCCAATAGCGCATTTCCGATTTACCGGAGCATCTCTCAAATCCTGCATCTGGTGATCGTCGGAGCCTGGATCTTCATGCTGATCAAGGTCAGCCATGACCAGGATTACCACCTCCCGGTCATCGGCGACCTGGCGGCCCGGTCGGTCAGCGAACAGCGCCCGTAAATGTGGGGCAGGTTTCAACCTGCAAGCCGATTTCTAATCGGCGCCGAACGCGGGTTACAAACCCGCGAGCAGGATGTAATCCTGCCCCACGTGGCATACTGAAAACATCCAATGTCCCGGACCCCCGTCGGAATTGTCGGCTTCAGCGGCTACAGCGGCGCCGAACTGGTTTCGCTGCTGTCCAGGCACCCGCACGTCGAGCCGGTTCTGCTCGAGCACCGTGAGGGCGGCGATGGCCCCCGGCCTTTAGGTCATGACGGGCCCCGCCGGCTTCCCTGCTCGGCGGATTCCGTTCGCTCCGCCGGTCTGGCTGCGGTCTTTTTCGCCACACCCCCGGAAGTTTCCATGGAACTCGCCGGACCCATGCTCGACGCCGGAGCCAAGGTGATCGACCTGAGCGGGGCTTTCCGCCTGGGCACCGTGGAAAATTATCAGCACTGGTACAAAGAGCCTCACACGCAGCCGGAACTGCTCAAAGAGGCGGTCTACGGACTGCCCGAATTCTGCCGTGGCCGCGTGGCGGCCGCGCGATTGATCTCAAATCCGGGCTGCTATCCTACGGCCGCGAATCTCGCCATCAAGCCGCTGATCGAAGCCGGCGCGATCGATCGCGAATCCGGAATCGTGTGCGACGCCAAAAGCGGCGTCAGCGGCGCCGGTCGCAAAGCCTCCCTCAAAACCAGCTTCTGCGAGGTCACCGAGAATTTTTCCGCCTATTCGATTCTCGATCATCGTCATGTGCCGGAAGTTCTGCGCACCTCCGGCCTCGATGAAGCCGAGTTCAGCTTCACAGCGCAGCTGATTCCTATTCACCGGGGAATTCTGGAAACGATCTACTTCCGAGCCACCGAAAAGATCGCCTCGGCCGAAGATCTGCTCGCAATCTATCGCGGGCGTTATGCCTCGGAGCCGTTCGTCCGGCTGTATGCAAGCGGCCAGGTCCCGGATCTGCATGCAGTCGCGCACACCAACTTCTGCGATATCGGCTTCAGGTACGACCCGAAAACACGACGTGCCGTGGTCGTTTCCGTGATCGATAATCTGGTCAAAGGCGCGGCCGGCCAGGCCATCCAGAATATGAACCTCGCCCTGGGATGCCCGGAAACCGCGGGGCTTCTCTAAAACAAATACGTGAATCCTCGTAAGCTGCTGATCAAACTGGGCGGTACCCTGCTGGACGCGCCCGATTCCCGCCAACGCCTCGCCCGTGAAATCGGGCAGGCGGCGGCGGAAACAAATATTCGAATTGTTGTCGTCCATGGCGGCGGCAAGCAAATGACCCGTTTCCTGGCCGAGCGCGGCGTCGAGAGCCGGTTCGTGAACGGGCTGCGCGTGACTACGCCGGAAATAATAGACGCGGTCCTCAAAGTGTTCGCCGGCAGTGTCAACGCGGAGTTGGTCGCTGCATTCCGGGCGGCTGGAGCACGACCAGTGGGGTTGAGCGGCTTGGACGCAGGACTCGTTGATGCCGAATTGCTCAATCCTGATTTGGGACAGGTCGGCAAGCCCGTCCGTTCGGACGCTCGCATCTTGGATCTGCTAACGGGGGCAGCATATTTGCCCGTGGTCGCATGCGTCGCCGGCGATGCGAGCGGCGCTGTATACAACGTGAATGCGGATCAGATGGCGGCGGCCTGCGCGGCGTCCTTCGCAGCCGATTCCCTTCTCTTTCTGACGGATGTTGAAGGCGTTCGCGATAAAGACGGAGCCGTTTGTCCCATCCTGACGTGCGCTCAGTCCAGACAGCTGATCCTGGAAGGCGTCGCCACGGGCGGTATGCAAGCCAAGCTCGAAGCCGCTATGGACGCGCTCGACAAAGGCGTACGGCAGGTCCTGATCGCGCCAGGTGCAGAAGCGGGTATCGTGGGCAGGCTTCTCGCGGGCGAGACTGCGGGCACCTGCCTCGTTCCTTAACAGCACATATTCCGTTCTGGCAATCATTTCGTTCGTGCCTAGATCCGCTATTCCCGTGCAAATTTCTTTGAGATTTATCCGGCTGAGTTCACACTACACTTCGTAGCACGTCCCTACAATGGCGCCGCGTGGCGTTGTAGGCGCGCAACACCCTGCCGGTACGCGCGGGTCTTTGAAAACACGGAGGTAGGTCTTGAAAGCTAAGACGGTAGGCGTCCGCGAGTCAGCCGGACAGATTCTCTGCTGCACCATTTTTCGTCAGAGCGGACGGAAACTTCTTGCGAAGGGTCACATCCTCAGCGACGACGATGTACGGCTGCTGGAGACTGAGGGGCTGGGCGAAGTGTGGGTCACGGAGCTCGAAGATGGGGAAGTAGGGGAAGACGACGCCGTGGCTCAGGTCGCTACCGAGACCGGTTGCGGGTGCCTCGAAATCCGTCTGGCAGCGGGAGGCCGGGCGAATTTGTTCGCCACGGAAGACTGCTGCGTGCTGGTAGACGAAGAGCTGCTCCGGCAGATCAACTGCACTGCCAGCATCGTCATCGCCACCAGCCCGAATTTCAGCCACGCTCGCCAGGAACAACGCGTCGCCACCGTCAAGAGCGCTCCCTTCGCGGTGGCGCGGCCGCAACTCGAAGCCGTGATCGGCATCCTGCGGGAACGCGGTCCCATTCTGCAGGCCCGGCCGCATTCGCTCCGCGGCCGTGGCGGTGCTCTATACCGATCCGCTCAACGGCGACCGGGCTCGCCAGCTCTTCGAGCCGGTCGTGCGGCAGCGTCTGGAGCAGTTTCGGCATCGCCCCGAGCTATGCGCTGGCCCCGACCGAAGACGAAGGCTCCGTGGCGCGGGCCCTGGAACATCTGCTGCGCGCCCGGCCCACCGACCGTTCTGGTCGCCTCCACGTCCGCGCCGGCGGGCCCCGATGACGTCGTCGGCCGAGCCATGACCCGCATCGGCTGCCACCTCGAACGTTTCCTCGCCCCGGTGGAACCGGGCAATCTTTTCCTGCTGGCCTACAAGAATGAGATCCCCATCGTCTCCGCCCCCGGCTGCTTCCGGTCCACCAAGGCGAATATTCTCGATCTGGTGCTGCCCCCGATGCTGGCGCGTTACCGGATTTCCGGATGGGAGGTCGCCGGCCTGGGGCATGGCGGCCTCCTGGGCTGACGACCGCAATCCTTCTTTTTCAACAACTTTCTTCGCCCGGCCGCAGGACGAAACTTGCGGCACTCCGCCTTCACCCGGTAGAATCAATGAGTTTAAGAAGCGATTGAGGGAGGGTGCATGTCGGTTGAGCAAAAGGTCAAGCAGATCATCGTCGAGCAGCTCGGCGTGGATGAGGCGCAAGTCGATCCCACCGCCAGTTTCGTCGATGACCTCGGCGCCGATTCGCTGGATATCGTCGAGCTGGTGATGGCGTTCGAGGAGGCGTTCGACCTCGATATCCCCGACGAAGACGCCGAGAAGATCGCTACCGTGAAAGACGCGATCACCTACATTGAGTCCAAAAAGAAGTAGGCCGAAGGCGAGTTTCACGGAGCCCTCTTGCAGCGCAGAGTTGTAGTCACCGGAGTCGGGATGCTGACTTCGGTTGGAATCGGCACGGAGCCGGTCTGGCAGGCCATCCGCAGCGGGCAGAGCGGTATCGGTCCCATCACCGCCTTCGACGCCACCGGTTTCAACTGCCGTATCGCCGGCGAGGTCAAGGGATTCGACCCCGCCAACCACATCGAGAAAAAAGAAATCAAGAAAATGGGGCGGTTCATCCATCTGGCCATCGCGGCGGCGGATTTCGCGCATGCAGAGTTCGGGATTCAAGGTTCCCGATGGAGAAGAAGCCGAGCGCACCGGCGTTTATATCGGCAGCGGTATCGGCGGATTCGAAGTGATCGAGCGGGAACACAAGAACCTGCTCGAAAAAGGACCCGGCCGCATCTCCCCGTTTTTCATTCCGGCGACTATCATCAACCTGGCCTCCGGCTGCGTCTCCATCCGGACCGGCGCCAAAGGCCCCAATTCCGCCACCGCGACGGCTTGCACCAGCGGCGCGCACGCGATCGGCGATTCCTTCCGGCTGATCCAGCGCGGCGATGCCGATGTAATGATCTGCGGCGGAGCCGAAGCCGCCATTACGCCCATGAGCATCGGCGGATTCGCCGCCATGCGCGCTCTTTCGCAGCGCAACGACGAGCCTGAGCGCGCTTCGCGTCCCTGGGATCGCGACCGCGACGGATTCGTGGCCGGCGAAGGCTCGGGCATCCTGATCCTCGAAGAGTACGAGCACGCCGTGCAGCGCGGCGCGCCGATGTTAGCCGAAATGGTGGGCTATGGCATGAGCGGCGACGCGTATCACATCACCTCGCCTTCGGAAGACGGCGACGGAGGCTTCCGCGTGATGCGCAACGCGCTCAAAGACGCCGGGCTCCAGCCGCATCAGATCGAGTACGTCAACGCGCACGGCACATCGACGCCCGTGGGAGACCGCATCGAAACCACCGCCATGAAGCGCCTGTTCGGAGAGCATGCGAGCAAGGTTGCGATCAGCTCCACCAAGTCCATGACCGGTCATCTGCTGGGCGGCGCCGGCGGGCTCGAGGCCGGCATCACCATCATGGCGATCCGCGACCAGATCGCTCCGCCGACCATCAACTACGAGTGTCCCGATCCCGAGTGCGATCTGGACTACGTCCCGAATCACGCCCGCCCGATGAAGATCGACTACGCGCTCTCGAATTCGTTCGGCTTCGGCGGCACCAACGGCTGCCTGATTTTTAAGAAGACTCTAATCGTCTGTTGATGAAAATCGCCGTTGCGATTAAGCAGGTTCCCCTCCGCGACTCTCCTCTGCGCGTCAACGCCGCCGGGACCTGGATCGACGAAGATCAATCTGGGCTTCGAGATCAACGAGCCGGACGCTTACGCTCTCGAAGAAGCCCTGCAATTGCGCGAGAAGCATGGCGGCGAGGTGATCGTCGATCAGCGCCGGTCCGGCGCGCGTTGCGCAAACCATCCGCGAAGCCCTGGCCAAGGGCGCCGATCGCGGGATTCACATTGAATGCCGTCCAAGCATGGATACTCTGCGCGTAGCTAATTTGCTGGCCGCGGCTCTCAAAGCAGAGGCGCCGGATCTGATCCTCACCGGTCTCCAGTCCGACGATCTCGGCTACGGGCAAACCGGCGTCGTCCTGGCCGAACTGCTCGGGCTGCCGAGCTCGACCATCATCATGCAGGTCGAGATTCAGCCGGGCAAGGTGCGCGTGAAACGCGAGCTAGAAGACGGCTGGTTCCAGCACATCGAGATGCCGTTGCCCGCCGTATTGACGATCCAGAGCGGGCTGAACAAGCTGCGCTACGCCACATTGATGGGCATCAAGAAAGCCAAGACCAAGGAGATCAAGGTCATCACCTTGGACGGAGCGGCTGAGGTTCCGCAGGCTTCAGCGGTCATCGAAAAACTCTACGCCCCGGAGAAGAACAAGCAAGGGCAGATCTTTGACGGCGATCCGAAGGCCGCCGCGGCGAAGCTGGTCGAAAAATTGCGCTTCGAAGCCCGCGTCCTATGAGCGTTCTAGCCATCGTCGAGCAGCGTATGGCGGGCGAGGTTCTAGCCGCCGCCCAGCGAGTTCGGACCGGAAGTCAAAGCATACTCGATCGATCTCCCCTACACCGCCGATGCCTACACCGCGGCTGTCGAAGAGCTGATCCGCAAAGAGAATCCGGAGCTCGTAGTCTTCGGGCACACCTACCAGACGCGCGATTATGCTCCCAAGGTCGCGGCACGCTTCGGACGCGTCCTGATCGGCGACGTTATCGCCGGCAAGCCGCCCGTTTTCGTCCGGCAGATGTTCCAGGGCAAATTCAACGCGGATGTGCGCCTGGTGGGTGAGGGCCCGCACTTCGTCTCGATCCAGGCCGGAGCCTGGCGAGCGGAAGGTTCGCCCGCAGCAGAACCGTTCACTCCGGCTTCCACGACATCGCGACAAGTGGCGGAGCCACCGTTCCGAGAGGCCGCGCGGGCTGTTGATCTTACCTCCGCCGATATCATCGTCTCGGTCGGCCGCGGGATCAAGGAAAAGGAAAATATTCCGGTGGTCGAGGCGCTGGCCCAGGCGCTCGGCGCCGAACTCGCCGCATCCCGGCCCATCTGCGACGCGGGCTGGCTGCCCATGGACCGCCAGGTCGGCAGCTCGGGCCAAACGGTTTCTCCGAAGGTCTACATCGCCGTCGGAATCTCCGGCGCGATCCAGCACCTGGTCGGCATGAAGGGCGCGAAAACCGTGGTCGCGATCAACAAAGACCCGGACGCCCCCATCTTCGAAGTGGCGCACTACGGAATCGTGGGCGATCTTTTCGAAGTTGTCCCGGCGCTGGTGGAAGAAGTCAAAAAAGCGAAATAGTGGAGCAGGCTTTTTAGCCTGCAACAGGGGCTTCAGCCCCTGAGAATTTTCGCCGTCTCGCGCCACTGATTAGGGTGGAAATCGCTCGACGACGCTTGCCGCACTGGCATCCCGAGGCGCGCACCATCTTTGTCACCTGGCACCTTCACGGCAGTCTCCCGAAATGCCGCTATCCTCCATCTGGGCATCCGTCGGCAGGCAAGGCCTTCGTTTGGATGGACCGTTATCTCGACACGGCCCGCGCAGGTCCCCTGTGGTTGGGGCGGCCGGAGGTTGCCGACCTCGTCAGTGCTCACATTCGCCGGGGCGCGGAAGAACGTCTGTACGAATTGTGCGCCTGGGTCGTGATGGCCAACCACGTTCACTTGTTAGTTCGTCCCCTCATTAAATTTAGCGAGGCGTTGCGAAGAATCAAAGGCCGTTCCGCACGCGAGGCAAATTTGATGTTGTGCCGGACCGGGGAGCCGTTCTGGCAAGCCGAATCGTATGACCACTGGATCCGGAATGACGAGGAGATGAGCAGGATCACCCGATATATCGAGAACAATCCGGTTACTTCGGGCTTGACGACACAAGCAGAGGACTATCGCTGGTCGAGTGCTTGGGCCGGGTGGAGCAAGCTTAAGCTTGCAACGGAGGCTTCAGCCTCCGCGCCGCACTGAAACGGACTCAACGGATGCTGAAAGCACCCGTTGCAGACTGAAGTCTGCTCCACTAGTCCGGGATGCCGGTGACCTGGCGCAGGATACTCATTTCTTCCAGCGAGAAATTTCCTGCGTCGCTGTTCAGACGATCTTTCCGTTCCACCGGCCTCAACTGGCGCAACTCCTGGATCTCGGCACGCACCGCCAAACGGCGAGCCGGACGGAGACTGACGAAAGCCGGGTACAAGTCCTGGAGCCGTTGCATCTGTTCCGGAGAAAGCTGCTGCAGCCGGTTGAGCTGTTGTTCCACCTGCTGTCGGCGTTCCGGAGCGAGCTGCGAAAGCGCGCGCTCCCGATCCTCGGGCGACATTTGCAGAAAGCGCTCGACGGCGGGCGCGGGCAGCGGCACCATCTTCTGCTGTTGCTGTCTCTGCTGCTTAAGCCTCTGCTGCCGCAGTTGTTTCTGCTGAACGATGTTGTCCTTGGCTTGCGCCGACGCGGTCGAAACCGATCCTGACAGCGTCACCATTAAAACCGCAGTCGTGAGCAGAAACCGCATTTACTTGTCGATGGGAGTCAGCAGATCCAGATCGTCCACGGCCTGCGCCACTTGCTCGATGTCGGTCTTGTTCACCTGCTTGGTCCCATCCGGACCCGCCGGCACGTGCACGAACATGATCAACGCCGCCACCGCGATCGCGACCACTGGGGCGATGGGAGGCCACAACAGCCGATACCACCAGGGTCTACGCGCCTCTTCTGCCGCGATCCGCGCGTACAGCCGCGCGTCGAATCCCGGTGAGACGTCGGGAGCCGCGAATTCATCCAGCCGTTCCCATACGGCCGCAAAGCCGCGGCAATCCGCGCACTCGGCGTCCGGTCCATGTTTATTCGGCCCATGCTCATTCGGACAAATCATAAGTTCCCTCAAAAGATCAAGTTCTAACTTTAGATCATCAGGCCATGTGAGCCAGCCGATCGCGCAGCGCTTCGTAAGCCCGGAACAGCAGCGACTTGATCGCGGATTCCGAACAGCTTAACACTCCCGCGATCTGCGCGTAATCCAGACCCTCGTACTTATGCATCAGTACGGCCGCTCGCTGCTTGGCGGGCAGAGCTTCAATCGCCTGCCTCACCTCGCGCAGCCTGACCTCATGGACCATCTCTTGCTCGATCGTCGGTTGCCGGTCCGCCACCTGGCGTTCCACCCCGCCGGGCATCTCGTCACTACTATCATTCAGGCTCTCGTGGCCTTTTTCTTTTTTCCGGTCGCGTATCGAGTTAAGAGCCACATGTGTGGCGATGCGGAACAGCCAGGTTGTAAATTTCGCGGTCGGTTCGTACGTCTCCCGGCTCCGGTAGACCCGCAGGAAAACCTCTTGAGCCAGCTCCTCCGATACCGCCTGATTCTGCACCATCCGGTAGAGGAAGTGCACCACAGGTCCCCTGTGCCGTTCCAGCAACAAGGCGAAGCTGGTGTCATCCCCTTCGCGGACACGCAGCATTAACTGGGCGTCTCGTTCCAGAGCGACAACAGCCTCCATATCTTCATGAACCCCACTGCGGGGAGAAGGTTGCGTACCTACTCGCCTTTTAGAGAGCGGTCCATGAGATCCCGCACGGCTTCGCGCGGCGACTTTCCGCCGCTCATTACCGCGTGCATCTGTTGAATAATCGGCAGATCCACGCCCAACTTCTGGCCCAATGCCACCGCCGACGCGCACGTCTCGACGCCCTCCGCGACCATGCGCATGGAGCCCAGTATTTCAGCCAGCGGCCTTCCTGCGCCCAACTCCTTGCCTACGTATCGATTACGGGATAAATCTCCACTACAGGTTAAAACCAAATCTCCTAACCCCGCCAAACCCGCGAGGGTTTTCGCCTGGCCCCCCATGGCGATCGCCAGCCGGGTAATCTCGGCCAAGCCCCGGGTGATCAGGGCGGCCGTCGGATTGTGCCCCAGGCCCAAGCCTTCGCAGATCCCCGCGCCGATGGCGATCACGTTCTTGAGCGCGGCTCCGACTTCGACCCCTACGGGGTCGGCATTGGTGTACAAGCGAAACGTGGGCCCCGAGAACGCCTCCTGGACGCACCGTGCGACCTCCGGAGCCGACGAGGCCACGACCACCGCGGTCGGGTTGCCCGCCGCCACCTCGCGCGCGAACGTGGGACCGGAGAGGACCGCCACGCGAGACGTCGGGACAACTTGTCCGATCACTTCCGACATCCGCAGCAGGCTCGCCTGCTCCAGACCCTTGGTGGCGCTCACCAGGATCATCGAAGGCGTTCAGGTCCGGCAGCATCGCGGTGTAGATCCCCGCGCGTGGTGCGACGGCATCACGCCGAGTACAATCTCGGCGCTGTCAAGCGCCGTGTGCAGTTCGGTGGTTATCTGCACGCTATCGGGAAGTTGATATCCGGGGAGAAAAATATCGTTCTCCCGCGACCGCGCCATGCGCTCCGCGAGATCGGCTTCATACACCCACAACGTGACCGATTCCGAGCGTGGAGCGAGCACGATCGCCAGCGCCGTGCCCCAGCTCCCGCCTCCGATGATCGCCAGCTTCGTCATTTTCCCCAGCGGAACACCGACTCCTTGCCGCTGCGCATGCGTTTCATGTTGTCTTTGTGCCGATACACCACGATCGCCGCCGCGATCACCGCCGCCAGCATCACATTCAAGCTCGCATGATCGATCAGCCAAACGCCGATCGGAAACGTCGCCGCCGCCAGGATGGATCCAGCCGAGATGTAGCGCGTGACCACCACCGTGATCACAAACACGATGATCCCGGCTAGCGCTGGAATCGGCGTCAGATATAAGAACGCGCCCGTGAACGTGGCGACCGCTTTGCCGCCCTTGAAGCCCAGGAAAATCGGGAACGCGTGACCGGCCATCACCGCCAGTGCGGCGTCCGCCATCCATCCCGGCGAGCCGTCGGTGAGCCATCCCGCGATCCACACGGCCCCGAAACCCTTTGCCATGTCCAGAAACAATGTGGCTACCGCCGCGCCACGACCCGCCGCGCGCAGGACATTGGTCGCGCCGATATTCCCGCTCCCTTCGCTGCGGACGTCCTTGCCGGTGGTGAACCGGGTCAGCAGATAGCCGAAGGGAATGGCGCCCAGCACGTAGGCGATCACGATTGCGAGTAGTCCAGTCACAAGTGCGGTCATGGGTTGAGAGGAAATTCCTGAAGCTTAGTGTACTTGCCGGCAGCGGACAAATATAGCGCAAAAGACGAAGCGCGGTAGGATCCAATCGCGGATAGCTCGATTTCAGCGAGCGCTTGCTTCAGCGCGTCCAGCGGCACACGCTTGCGAGTTCTTGCCAGCGTCACATGGGGCCGAAAGATGCGATCTTCGACCGGTACGCCGATGCCGGCAACGGCCTGCTCGGTGGCGGCTGCCAGGGCTGTAAGGGTATCGGTGGATTCGACTCCCGCATACAGCATGCGTGCGCTGCGCGGATTCGGCAGCCAGCCGATCCTTCGAATCGCGATTTCCACCGGCCCGGAACTGCGGACCGCGCTCAGGGCGCGCTTCAACTCGTCCAGCCGGGCTTCCGGCTTGTCTGGCCACTCGCCGATGAATTTGGTCGTGATGTGGAGTTTCTCTACGGGATCCAGTGCAGCTTCGCTAACGGCCGCAGCCGGTCGAGCAGGGTCGCCAGGGCAGCCTTCACGTCGGGAGGAATGTCGATGGCGGTGAAAAGTCGCAAGACCCACTAGTGTACGGCAGAAGTTGGGCCGTTGAAATAGTGTCTTCCCGTTGGAGCCCTGACAATGACGCGTCGCCGCGAGCTAGTTCTGAGGATCGTTTTGAACGAGATCTCCGACGATTACGAAAATCTTCACGAGATCACGAAGCAGGTCCGCAGAACGAGTGTCTGCGGAATGACCATATCGGTCCATGAGATCTTGCAGGCGCTGGCGGATCTCGTCGCAGCTGGGGTTAGCGAAAGCGTATCGCTTGTCAAATGGAGTCAAAGGAATCGATGGAATGCCTCCCGCTGGAGAAATTGGGTCGCCAGATGAGCCGGACGTCGAGAACGCGTTTTTCTGGATTACGAAAAAGGGTATGAAGATTCAACTTGCGGGTTACCCCGATTGGCCCTTCGATGACAACAATGTGCTTCGAGCCGATTGGAATCCGCCAGAAAACTGAACGGGCAACCGCCCTAGTGTTCCGACTTGGCAGGTTCGGCTTCCGGCTTCGCGGGGACCTCGCCGGCTTTTGACTGTGCGCCAGCAGCTGGTTTCCCCTCATCGGCGACCGGCGTTTGCGCCGACTTCTCTTCCTGCAGATCCAAACCCTGATTCCTCACGATGATCGAAATCCGGCGATTGGACGGATTCTTCGGGTCGTTCTTCATCAGCAGCCGTTGATCGGCGAATCCGCGAACCTGGCTGATCCGGTCCTGGTCCAATCCGTTCTTGACCAGGATCCTGCGCGCCGCGTTCGCTCGATCCGAAGACAATTCCCAGTTCGAGTATTCCGCGCCGCCGTATGGAGTGGCGTCGGTGTGTCCTTCAATCGCTACCTTGTTGGGAAGTTTCACCAACTCAGCCGCCAGGACCTGAATCAGCTCCGTGCCGGCCTCGCTCGGCTTGGGATTCCCCTTCTCAAAGAAAAGTCCGCGTTCGGTTTCCAGCAGATCGATACGCAGCCCTTCCGCCGTGATGGTCATCCGGACCTGGTTTTCCAGATGCTGGAGCTCGGGAATCTGCTTCATGCGCCTGTTCCAGCTTGTCTTTCAGGCTCTCCAGATCCTTGCGATTGACCGTGAGCGTTTCACCGATGCCCGCGTTGGTCGTGCCGGTCTGGCGGCCCTGCCCGGTAGGATCCTGAAAATACCCGCCGACGGCTTTCTGAACCTTTTCGCTCGCGCTCAGCAGCCAGAGCACGATGAACAGAGCCATCATCGCGGTCACGAAATCGGCATAGGCGACTTTCCAAGCCCCGCCGTGGGCATCGTCATGTCCGTGGCTTTTCTTCTTGACGATGATGATGGTCGGCGAACCTGGCTTGGCGCTCACGCCGCCACCTCGGCGGGCGCGGCGCTGGCAGATTTACGGCACGCATCGTCCATCTGCTTGAACGTCGGCCGGACATGCGGAGGAATGGCGCGGCGGCACGCTTCCAATGCCAGGATCGGGGACATGCCCTTCATGTACGCCAGCAGACCCATGCGCAGAGCCGAGAGATATTCGCTTTCCGCGTCGCTCTGTTTCTTAAGATTCGCCGCCATCGGACCCAGGAATCCGTAGCACAGCAAAATACCCAGAAACGTTCCCACCAGAGCGGCCGCGACTTTGTGGCCGATCTCTTCCGGGGGACCTCCGAGCGCGCTCATCGTGATCACGACGCCCAGCACGGCCGCGACGATTCCCAGTCCCGGAAGACTATCGGCCATGGTGGACAAGGCGCTGACCGGCAGGCTGGCCTGCTTGTGGATGATCTCCAGATCGAGCTCCATGATGCCGTCCAGATCGTGAACTTCCACGCCGCCCGCGACCAGGGTTCGCATGGTGTCGCAGAAGAACAGCATCGCCTCATGGTCCTTGCTGAAATTGGGATGCCGTTTGAACAGAGCGCTCTTGTCCGGCGCATCCAGATCTTCTTCGAGAGACGTCACACCGTTCTTGCGGGCCGTGTTGAAGAAGTCGTTCAAGAATTTAAGCGTGTCGAGATAGATGCCAGAGGTATAGCGACTGCCCTTGAATACGCCCAACAGACCCCCGACGATGGCCTTCAAGACATGCGGAGGATTGCCGATCAGCACGGTTCCAATGGCCGCTCCGCCGATGATCAGCAGCTCTGCTGGCTGCATCAGCACCAGCATGTTGCCTTTTTCCATCAGGTAGCCGCCTGCAATGCAACCCAGGACGACCAAAATACCTATAATCGGAAACATCCCGCCAAGCCCCTTCCCACTATTTCGGATGCCTACTTAGGACTGAAGTTTTTACATCGGCTGAAAGGGGCAAGTTCTATAGACAGAGCCGGATAGCGCCATTTTGGGTGATTCGGGGCGTAGAATGGGATCTTGAATTTCCGCCTGTATCCCCTCCGCCTCACCTACCGGGCACGCGAAACCGTCTCGTTTCCGCCAGGCGCCGCCGGTAACCGGCTGCGCGGCATGTTCGGAGCGATCCTTCATAAACTGGGGCACGCGCCGGTGTTTGCGCCGTCATCCCCAGCTGGTCCCAGCGGACTGGCCGACCAGCCCCGCCCATTCGTCTTCCGCGCCAGCCATTTGGATGGAACCGTGGTCGCGCCTAGGAGAAACATTTCATTTCGATTTTCACTGGTTCGATATGCGCGGCAAATCGCTCGATCTCGCGATCCGCGCGTTCGGGGAGCTTACTCAGCAAGCCGAACTGGTGGGCGTACGCGGGGCGGATGCTCCGCTCCAATTGTGTCTCGATCCCAAGGATGATCGCATACATCGCCTGACCATCCGCTTCGAAACTCCTACGGAGCTCAAGGCCGCCGGCCATGCAACCGGGCAACCGGACTTCGGAGTGCTCTTCGCGCGAGTGCGCGACCGGATCAGCACGTTGCGCGAACTCTATGACGACGGTCCCTTAGCCATCGACTTTCGCGAATTCGGCGAGCGCGCTGCGCGAATCCAGATGACGCGCTGCGACATTCGACCTGTGGAAACGTCCCGCCGCAGCGGCCGCACCGGACAGATTCATTCGCTGGGCGGCTTTGTCGGCGAGGCGGAGTATGCAGGCGACCTTTCAGAATTCGTTCCGTATCTGCGCGCCGCGCACTGGACCGGCGTCGGCCGCCAGACGTCCTGGGGAAAAGGCGCAATCGACGTAACGAAGTGCGAAAAGTGAACGCCTAGATCAAATTGGGCGGAATGCACTTCCCGTTGTAAACTGAAAGACCCGAGGGTTAGCCATGTTAAAGAAATCTTCTATGCTGGTGCTGCTGTGCGCCGTGTGCGCGTGGGCAGCCGACTTCTGGATTACGAAACCGTTCACCGATTGGAGCGATAAGGAAGTACAGAAGATCATCAGCGATTCTCCCTGGGCCGGAAAGGTGACGATGTCCGCCGGCCTTGGCCTTTCGGTCCCCGAATCGGGCGGAGGTGGGGGCGGAGGTCGAGGTGGAGGCGGGCGCGGCGGCGGGCGCAGCAGTGGTCCTCAGGGCGATGCCGCTAATTCCGATCCCGGCGTTGCCGGAGGCGGTGGCGGCGACCTGGGCGGCGGTGGCCCCAGCGGAGTCACGGTAACTCTCTTTTGGCAAACCGCGGCGCCGGTGAAGCAGGCCCTCATCAAACGGCAGTATGGAGCCGAAGCCGGCACATCGCCGGAAGCCAAAGCCAAGCTGGATCGAGTCGAGCAGGTCTATGTGCTCACCATGCTCGGCGTGCCCGGGTCTGCCCTCGCTTCGGCACAGGGCGATAAGAAAGCGGCGTTGCTCGACTCAACCATGCTTACTGTAAGCGGCAAGCCTCCGCTGAAAGCGGCCGACGTCCAGGTCAGCGGCGGGCGCGGCGCTTCGACTGTGAGTTTTCTGTTCCCCAAGACCACGACCTTCACCGTGGAGGACAAGGAAGTGGAATTCTCCAGCAAGTTCGGAACCAGCACGATAAAACGTAAGTTCAAATTTAAGGATATGGTGTTCAACGGCAAAGTTGAGATGTAGCTTGCCTGCGCTTCCGCGCGCGTTCTACAACCGGCCTGCGATCGAAGTCGCGCGAGCGCTGCTGGGAACAGTCCTGGTGCACGGGACAACTTCCGGCCGCATCGTTGAAACCGAAGCGTACCTGGGGTTGCAGGATAGAGCGGCGCATTCCTGGCGCGGCATCACCCCCCGCACTCGCGTGATGTTCGGCGAACCCGGCCACGCCTACGTGTACCTGATCTACGGCATGTACGAATGCCTGAACGTGGTCGCCGAGCCGGAGGGCAGCCCGGGCTGCGTTCTGATCCGCGCGCTCGAGCCGCTCGAAGGCATCCCGCGGATGCGGCGGCGCAGGCCTGGCGCACGCGGCATCGAAGATCTGGCCAACGGTCCCGGAAAGCTGACGCTGGCGCTGGGGATCGGCCGCCGTCACAACGGAGCCGATTTTACGAAGGGGCTCCTTACCATCCGCCCCCCTGCCGGCAGCGCAAAAATCAGTATTGGCGTTTCCCCACGCATCGGAATCAAGCACTGCGCCGATTGGCCGCTGCGCTTCTTCATCGAAGACAACCGGTTCGTAAGCAGATAATGAAAGAGCATGTTGAAGCCAACGATCTTTCGCGAGTATGACATCCGTGGCGTCGCGGAGACAGAGCTGCTCAGCTCCGACGTGGTGGACCTGGGCCGCGGCCTGGGAACGTTATTGCAGCGCAAAAGCGGGAAGTCGATCACCCTCGGGCGCGACTGCCGCTTGAGTTCGCCACGCCTTCGCGACGCTCTTCTTGAGGGGCTGGTCGATTCCGGTTGCGAGGTCACCGATATCGGCGTGGTGCCCACGCCTCTGCTCTATTTTTCGGCCGTGCATCTCCAGGCCGACGGCGCCGTCATGATCACCGGCAGCCACAATCCCAGCGAGTTCAACGGGTTTAAAACCGTGTGCGGCTCGGGCACGCTGCATGGCGAAACCATCCAGGAGGTTCGCCATATCATCGAAGGGCGCGATTTCCTGCATGCCCGCGGCAGCCACGCCAACATGGACGTGATTCCCGCGTATCTGGACGAAGTCGCTCCGCAGTTCGACTACGGACGGCGCGCGAAGGTGGTCCTGGATGCGGGCAACGGCACCGCCGGCCCCGTGGTGCATCGTTTATTCGAGCGGCTGAACTGCGAAGTCACCGAACTGTTCTTCGACATGGACGGCCGGTTCCCGAATCACCATCCCGATCCCACCGTGCCCGCCAATCTGAAGCACTTGCGGGACGCTGTCCAGGCGCAGCACGCCGACCTGGGGATCGCCTACGACGGCGACGCGGATCGCATCGGAGCCGTGGACGAAAATGGCGAGGTGATCTACGGCGACATGCTCCTGTTGATCTTCGGCCGCGAAATCCTCAGCCGCAAGCCCGGCGCGACCATCATCGGCGAAGTCAAATGCTCGCAGCTCCTCTATGACGAGCTCAACCGGCTGGGCGGAAACGCCATCATGTATAAAACCGGCCATTCCCTCATCAAAGCGAAAATGAAACAGGAGCATGCCGAGCTGGCGGGGGAGATGTCCGGGCACATGTTCTTCGCCGACCGCTATTTCGGATACGACGACGCTCTTTACGCCGCTTGTCGCCTGATAGAGATTGTGGCCGCTAGCGGGAAGCCGCTTTCGGCTCAGCTCGCGGGACTCCCGAAACTGGTCTCTACCCCGGAAATCCGCGTCGACTGCCCGGACGAAGTGAAGTTTCAGGTGGTGGCGCAGGCAGCGCAGCGCTTCAAGAAGACTCACAAGGTCATCGACGTCGATGGGGCGCGCGTGCTTTTCGAGCATGGCTGGGGACTGGTGCGCGCCTCGAACACCCAACCGGTTCTGGTGATGCGCTTCGAAGCGGAGAATGCGGACTGGCTGCAGAAGTATCGGGCGGAGGTGGAAGGCGTGCTGGAACAGGCCAAGGCCGCTGTCGTTTAGCGATGTCGTTTAGCGACATCGTTTAGCGGTGCGCGTCGGGAGACCGGCCTCCGAAAGGTGCGGCCCCCCCTCAAACGCGCTGGGCGCTATATCGCCGTAGTTCGAGAGTGCCAGAAATCCTCTGAGAAATCCAACCAGAAAAGACCCTAGCACTCAAATATAAGTGGTATGTCTTAGAACGACTTGCGAAACAGTACCACGGCGTTGAGCCCCCCAAACGCGAAGGAGTTCGAAAGGGCCCACTCGATTTGGGCGGGCCGGGGCGTGTTGGGAACCACGTCGAGGTCGCAGGCCGGATCGGCTGCGGTAAAGTTCGCCGTGGGCGGGATTAAGCCGCATCGAAGGGCGCCCAGCGTCGCGGCTGCTTCCAGGGCTCCAGCTGCCCCCAGGGCGTGTCCGTGCATGGATTTTGTGGAGCTGACCAGCAGTTTCCTGGCGTGTTCGCCGAAAACGCTGTGGATCGCTTCGGTCTCGGTGGCGTCGTTGGCCAGCGTGCCCGTGCCGTGGGCGTTCACATAACCGACTGCCTCAGGGCTTATCGCGGCGTCCAGCAACGCGGCGCGAATAGCCCGGGCTGCGCCTAAAGCGGACGGCTGCGTGATGTGGTGTGCGTCGGACGACATCCCGAACCCGGCGATCTCGCCAAGTATGGTCGCGCCGCGCGCGCGGGCATGGTCGAACGGCTCCAGAACCAGGACGGCCGCGCCCTCTCCCAGGATCAGCCCCCTTCGGTCGCGCGAAAAGGGACGGCACGTATCGGGGGCGACCACGCGCATGGCTTCCCAAGCCTTCAGGAATCCCATGGATAGCGGCGCCTCACTGCCTCCGGTCAGTGCCACGTCCACTTCCCCGGATCGCACCATTCGAAACGCCTGCCCGATGGCGTGATTGGCCGAGGAACACGCTGTCGACACGGCGTACACAGGTCCGGTGATTCCGTACTCGAAGGAAACCCGGCTGGCGCCGGCATTGGTCATCGCCCGCGCGATGGTCAGAGGAGACACGCGGGGCTCCTTGAGCCCATAGAGATGGTGGAACCCGTCGTCCTCGGTGGATTTTCCGCCGCCCGAGCAGCCCAGGACAATCGCCGTTCGCTCGCCTAACTCCGGCGAAAACCCGATTCCCGAGGCGTGCACGGCTTCGCGCGCGGCCACTGCGGCGAACTGCGCGAACCGGTCGAGAAGCAGCGCCTCTTTTTCCTCGAAGTAGCGCGAGGGATCGTAATCCGGGACCTCGGCCGCGTTGGGGAATCGCACCGCGCCTGGCGGGATCAGAGTCAAAGGCCGAATGGCGCTGCGGCCCGCGGACAGGCCGTTCCACAGGTCCGCGTAAGTTTGGCCGAAAGCGGAAATCGCGCCGATGCCGGTGACCGCGACGCGATGCGTCATTCTTGCGCGGCCTGCGCTTTGGCGGCGAGGAGCTTTTCGATTCCCTCTACCATCTCGCGAATCGTATGGATTTTGCGTGCCGCGTCGTCGGGAATGTCCACATCGAACTCGCCCTCGAGCGCGAACAGGATGTTGATCCCGTCCAGCGAATCGATTTTCAATTCCTCGAAGCTTTTATCGATGGTCACGGTCTCGGGTGGAATCTTCTGGGTCTTGGCGATCACGCCTGTGACGCGGGAAATCACGTCTTCTGACTTCAGTTCTGAGGACATAGGAGTTGGGTGAGGGTCAGAAATTGGAAACCGCGTTCCTGAAGCCGTGGGACCGTGTACTCGACCGCCTCGATCGTCGCCGATATATCCGGCGTGGGCCGGACACCGCGGCCGTCATGCAGGCAGACAATGGCGCCGTTCGCAACACGCTGCAGCAACAATTCCGACACACGGGACGCGGGCCAGCGCCAGTCGCGGCCGATCACGGTCCACATGACGCCGCGCAGCCCCAGGAGTTCCTGCGCTTGCGCCACGCCAAACCAGCGAACACCATAGGGTGCGCGGAACCAATGGGCCTTGACGCCGGTAGTTTCCAGAATCATCTCCTGCGCTCGCGCCATCTCGCCGTAGATGAAGCGCGGAGACTTGAAGTCCAGGCGAGGATGCGAATCGGTATGGTTGCCGAGCTCGTGACCGCGCGCGGCCACTTCGCGAGCGACATCCGGACAGCGCCGGACATTTTCCCCGCACATGAAAAACGTGGCCGGCACGCGATACTTGCCGAGCGTTTCGAGCAGTTTCGGCGTGGATTCGCTGGGGCCGTCATCGAAGGTGAGCGCCAGCGCCGTCTGCGTGCGATCGCCATGATAGTAAGACTCGCCGAAAATGCGGGAGGAACGTCCGCGGACGGCGTATCCCATGAAAGCGGCGGCCGCCGCCACACCCGAGGTTACGCCGAGCAACCCGCTATCCATCCTCATCATGATAATGGGTTGGACGTGGGGTCAGCCTTTCCAGGCTGCCGCCGGGCTTCTGCCCGGCGATGGCGTGCTGTCTTTCTACGCGCCGCGCGGAAGCGCGGCGGCAGGCATGAATGCCTGACCCCACATGACCCGTCTAACGTGGGCTGGGCCGCTCACTAACGTTCGCGGTTCGGAAAATGCCGTCTGTCCCCATTACCCCCGGTTCTGTGCTGTAGCATACGGTGGCACACGCGGGGCGCGAAGTGCGGTCAGCATACAGAACCACGAGCGCCAGCGAGTGGCTGAAGCGCGGCGGCAGGATGAATGCCTGACTTCACAGACGCCGTCTATCGGGCCGGCGTGAACTTGAAGTCGGAAACGCCGATTTCGTCGCTGCCCTGCACCCAGAATCCGAATTTCCCGTCGGCGAATTTGTGCTCCGGACTGGTCCAGGTGTCCAGCGTGATCCACTTCTGGTCCTTCTGGATCCGCTGAATCAAGTGCTCCGGAGAAATCTCGATCTGGATGGCCCACGCCTTATCCTTGCTTTCGACGTTGTGCTTCACTTTGCCGTGCTCGGTGGTTTTGCCGTTGACCACATCGCGGATCGTCAGGTTGTTATCGTCAAGCTCCGATGAGACGTAGTTCTTGGAATCGATGTAGTCCATCACCCAGCGCACGCGGCCGCCGCGGAACAGGTTCCCGCCCTTGACCAGATACAGCGCGAAGGTAAACACGCCGTTGGAGGGCAGTTTATAGGTCAGGAATCCGCCGCCTTTGTGGCGCCACACGCCGTTATCCTGCGGCATCCAGCCCTCCTGACTTTCAAATCCCTCCATGGAAGTGATCCGCACGGGAGGAGGCTTGGGAGCCACAGGTTCGGGTTTCGGCGCTGGAGGCGGAGGCGGAGCCGGCGGACGCTCGGCCGCGAGCACGGAATCGGGGGCCGCGACCGTTACCGTCTGACCCGCCACAAATTTTCGAGAAAATTGTTTGGGCGTGAACTTATCGTGCCGCAGCCCCACCACGTGGTCTCCGGGCGCGACCGAATCCGCCTGAAAACTTCCGTCGCCGGCGACCGTACCGGCTGCGCGCTGGTCGATGAGAACCTCGGCCCCCGGGGTGGCCCCCTCGATGCGCAAAGTGGCCGAGGTGGGTACCGGCTTCATCTTGAACTCCAGGCGAACTTCGCTGCCTTTTTTCACCACGGCGGTCTGCGCCGGAGAATCCAGGAAGCCGGCTTTCGCGACCCGCACCTCCACCGGCCCAATGGCCTGGATCCGCAACTGGCCGTTCTGGGTGCGGCGTGGATTTTCCTTATTATTCACGAACACGCGCGCGAAGTTTTCCCCGGTGGATACGATCAGCGTGCCCACGTTGCGGTCGGTCTTGAGGAACACCGTCAACACCGGCCCCGGACCGAAGTCTTCCTTGAACGCGCGCTGGTCCTTATCTTGCGAGATGGCCATTTCGTCCAGCCCGGCCTGAAAATTTTTCAGGTCGACGCCCGCGGGACCGGCGTCATCCTCCGGTTGGCCGTTGACCGTCAGCTTCCAGGGACCGGAACTGGTGACCAGGCGGCCGTGTCCAGCGAAGCTCGCCACGACCATCGCGAGCATATTTTTCGCGTTCACGGTTCCGGTTATCGCGGGCAGCCGGGCCGGAGCCAGTTCGAAACTGAAGGAGGCCTGCGCGTTCGGGCCGGTGACGGACATCGTGTGCATCCCCGGCGCGACCTTTTCGAAAACGTATTGACCGTCCTGCAAATCGACCGGAGGTTGTCCATCGAGCGCAGCCTTGCCCTGCGCCAGGTCGGCAAGGATTCGCACCGTCTGCGAGCGCGCCTCCAAAGGAAGATTCAGCGTTTCAGATTTACCCGGCGCCACGGTGACGCCGCTGGCCGCAGGCTCGTAACCGTCGAGGAACGCCGTGATCTGATAGGTTCCGGGCGGAAGCGCCAGACTGCAGTCCGAAGTACACTTGGCTTCGCCATTCACGCGAATAGACGCCCCCGAAGGCACGGTCGCAATCCGCACGGAGACCCCGGCGGAGTTCGCCGCGGACAAGTCCGGGATATTCATATTGCGTTTGCGCGCGACATTCACCAGCACCACGATCACCAACAAAGAAAGTGCGACGCCCACGCCTATACCGGTCCAGAGAGCTTTCTTCCATGGGACTGGGGGGGCGACTGGAGGCGCGTCAGGAGGAGTAGCGGGAGGCGCAACCGGAGGAGGTACCGGCGGCGGAACCTGCGAGGCCGAGAGGACGCCCTGCGGAATGGTCGGCGGCGTGGACTGAATGCTTGGCGGGCCGGCGGCGGGTCCCGTAGGCGAGGTGTCTGGAGGCGCTGCGGACGCCGGCCACCGCAGGCTGTTCGCCCGGCTCATGATCAGCCGTCTGGTCTGCTCGGCGGCTGCTTGCACCTCGGAATCGTCCGGAAAGAGACCGGCGACCATATTCAGGCGCCTGCGAATCGGTTCTATGTCGGCTTCCCCGGCCAATTCCACCTGGCGGCCGAGTGCCTTGATTTCCTCAAGAGCTTTGAGGTTTTCAGAGCCCACGATGCTATCCTACACTAGCGCCGTGACTATCGCCCTCGACGCGACTCCCCTCACGGTATCCACCGGAGGCGTCGGCCGCTACACGCTGGAACTGGCCCGGGCTCTCGCATGCGAGTACCCGGAGGATCACTACTGGCTCCTCTCGGATCAACCGTTTCCGTCGCCGCGCAATATTCCGCCGAATCTGCACGCCGGCGAGCGGGCCTCGAAACCCCGCCGAGCGCAAATGGTGGGCCTGGGGACTGGATCGCGAAATGCGTCGTCACGGTGTCGAGCTCTTTCACGGAACCGATTATTCCGTACCTTACGTTCCTCTGCGGCCGAGCGTGATGACATTGCACGATCTGAGCCCATGGCTCGATCCGGCGTGGCAGCCCGATGCGTCTCGCGTGAGAAGAAGGACTCCGCGGCTGCTGCGGATGGGTCTGGCGACCATGGTCATAACTCCCACGGAGACGGTCCGCCGCGCGGCGATCGAAAAATTCCGGCTGGCGCCGAATCGCGTGGTGGCGATTCCGCTAGCCGCAAGCGATCTCTTTAGGCCGCCTCTGGTGGCCGGGGAGCGGCGTGGAAATCCGTATTTCCTATTCGTCGGGACACGCGAACCGCGGAAGAATTTCGCTCGCTTGATCGACGCGTGGCGCGAAGTGCGGAAGACCGTCGCCGTCGACCTGGTTCTGGTGGGAAGAAACCACGTTCCCGCAGAGGAACACGGCCTTCGAGTGCTCGGCGAGGTTCCCGATACCGATCTTCCCGCGCTCTATTCCGCTGCGCTCGCGTGCGTGCATCCGTCTTTGTACGAAGGCTTCGGTCTGCCGGTGCTCGAGGCCATGCAATGCGGCGCGCTGGTGATTACATCGCGCGATCCGGCAATTCTCGAAGTGACCGCGGATGCCGCGATACACGTGCAGGCCGAAGACACAGCCGCTCTGGCGGAGGCCATGCGGGCAGTCGCCGCGAATTCCGAAGGCTTCGACGATATTCGCCAAAGAGCCCTTGCGCGGGCAGCGCAGTTCAGTTGGCGCAACACGGCTCGTCTGACGAAACAGGTGTATGCAGCGGCCACGCGCGCTTTTTCTCACTCCTGAGGAGCCGAAGACCGGCTCGGGCGGCGGTGGGCTGCGATCGGCGTCGCTGCTGGCCTATTTGCAGAACACGTACGACGTCCAGACGGTGACCTTCTCGCTGCAACCGCATTCGAAGAGTGCAGGCGCGCGCATCTGGCGGAATACGATCCGGCTGGCGAAAGGACGTCCGCCTTTGTTCGACCGTTTTTCGGGCTACGAGAATCAGATCGCGGCAGCTTTGCGCGGTCCCTATGCCGTGGGCGTGGTGGAGCACTTCTGGTGCGCGGCATACGCACCGTTGCTAAGAAGTTGTTGTGGCCAGCTGGTCCTCGATCTGCACAATATCGAGAGCGAATTGGCGCGCACACACGCCCGCGCCGCTCGCTGGCCGGCCTCCTGGGCGTCACAACGATTTGCGAAATCCTACCAGCGGCTGGAGCGCGAATGGCTGCCGCGGTTCGATGTGATCCTGACAGCGTCGGAAGACGATGCTCGCCGCGTGAAACACGCGAATATGAACCCGGACGTGCGGGTGTTTCCCAATGCCCTGCCCGAGATGCCGCGTCCCAGCGTTGTGGAAGCGGACGCGATCGTCTTCAGCGGAAACCTCGAATATCATCCCAATGTCGAAGCCGTGCGCTGGTTCCGCACGCGCATTTGGCCGCGCATCCGGGAGCGGGCCCCGGAGATCGAATGGCGCCTGCTGGGCTCGAATCCCCAGGCGGTCGCCGCGTTCACCGGAGGCGACCCACGCATCCGTATCGTGGGACCGGTGGATGACGCCGTGGCGGCATCTGGCGGAAGCCAAAGTGTGCCTCGCGCCGCTGCTTTCCGGCAGCGGAACCCGCTTCAAGATTCTGGAAGCCTGGGCCGCGGGACGCGCGGTGGTATCGACCACGCTCGGCGCCGAAGGGCTCGGCGCAGTGGACGGCGAGCACCTGCTGCTGGCCGACGATCCCGTCGCATTCGCCGATGCCGTGCTGCAGCTGTGGAATGATGCGTCGTTACGTGCGCGATTGGGCAACGCGGGGTGGGCTCTTTACCGCGAGCGATTCACCTGGCCGATGGCGTGGAAGAAATTGGATGAAGCGGGAGGAATTTAATGACCGCTCCTTGTCAGTCGCGGTTCGGAAGGGCAAAACCGCTGCACCGAACCGCGAGCGTAGCGCGCGGCTTTAGCGTCCGGCAAACCCGAACGCCCGGAAGTTGGTCACGAACTGAATCACGGCCATGTGCTCGACAGAAGCGCCTGAATAGTGTCCGACCGTGTACCCGAACTTCAGCAGCTGGTTCGCGGCGGGACGAAATCCAACCGCCGTTTCGTAGGATTCGGAGTTTTGGAACCGGAGCGGGTGGCTGTACCCGGCTCGTGCCGCGGCATACCAGCGGGGATTCAGTACGCGGCGAACTTCGGCGTATCCGGTTTGCACGTTGTAAGTGGGAATCGCCTTATAGGTCATCTGAAAGTGCGCGAGTTCTCCGTACACGTTCCACGGCCCTCGTCCCCACTGAGCGTCCAGACCGTAACCCGTGGCGGGCAATTCGCGCGGCGGAGCCTCGCCCGGAAAATAGAATTTGAATTGCCGGTCCAGATACGGACCGCGATAGGCCGACGCACCCACGCGAAAACCTTGGCGAATGGTATAGCCCAGGCCACCAGTCCAATTCGCATACTGGTCCTTGTCGAAGACACTGCGCGGGTTCGCCGGCGAGGAGCTGGTAAGCTGGACGCGCATATCGACAGGTCCGAGAGTCGCGTCCACTTGCGCGCCGGCCAGTCCTGCAATCGTCACCCCGCCGGTGTAATAGCCGTAGCCAGCGGGCACGCCTGTGAGCGGGTTGCTCGACGGATCGTAACGCAGCAGGAAGGAACCGAAGGCCGACGTAAGCTGTCCGGCGCGAACCACGATCGAGCCGTTTCCCCAGAACTGCGAGTAGCTGATGTTGGCGTTCAGAATGTCTGCCTTGACGCCGTAGCCCTGGGTCGTGAATTCCTCCGGGAAGAAGGGCCGCGAATGCACCTCGATGGCGCCCGAGATCGCCCAGTGCGAGTCCAGCTTCCAGGTGGGATAGAGCAGGGCCTGGAATCCGCCGGTCATGGGCGCGCCGCCGCGCGGGTTTTCGGTCAGATCGTGCGAGTACATGGACTGAGCGCTGACCGTAGACCGCAGCTCGAATCCCGATTCGGCTTCCTGCGCCAGGCCGGCCGCGGCCAGTCCGCATAACAATCCAAGTCTGAGGATCATGCCCGGCTCTCCTCCGCCGCGGCCGGCGCGGAAGACTCGGATCCCATCCGCATGGCCGCTGCCAGATGCTGCAGGGAATCTCGGACCGGTTCATCGCCAACCGGGCGCTGGAGGATATCGCCCAGCGTAAGGAAGGCCTCGACGGCGGCAACGTCGAACTGCGTCCCGGCGTGCTTCTCGATAATGCGGATGGCGTCCTCATGCCGCATGCCGCGGCGATACGGACGATCCGACGTCATGGCATCATACGCGTCGGCGACTTTCACGATGCGGGCGGTGCGCGGCGTCTCCTCGCCCTTCAGCCCCTTGGGGTAACCGGAGCCGTCCCAGTTTTCGTGATGCAGTTCCACTACCGGAAGGTACGCCTCGAATCCATGCACACATTCGAGGATCTTCCGGCCGATCACCGGGTGCTGCTGGATGAGCGCCTCTTCCTCAGGCGTGAGCCGCGCTTGTTTCTGCAACACCACGTCGGAGATGCCGATTTTGCCGATATCGTGCAGCAGCGCGCCCACGCGAATGAGCTCGTGCTCCTGCGGCGGGACGTTCATCGCCCGGGCGATGGCGCACGAGTATTCGCTCACGCGCAGGCTGTGGCCCGCCGTGTAAGGATCGCGCGCATCGAGAGCACTGGCGAGCGAGCTCACAAATTCGACGTAAGCCTGCACCAGACGGTCTTGTCCGGCGCGAATAGATGCAGCGGCGTGATTGAAGCTGCCGGTCAGCTCCCGTATTTCGCGAACGCCGGGCGCATCGGTCGAAAACTCGGGCAGAACTCCGGTTTTGCCGCTTTCGCGCAAACGGGTCACAACCGCCGCAAGCGGCTGGACGATGGACCTGGAGGAGAACGCGCCCAGCGCGATCGCGACCAGCAAGGTGATCAGCCCGGCGCTCAGGAACACGCGCTGAAGCACAACCTGGACGGGCGCCGCGGCGGCATCCAGACTGCGCAGGCTTCTCAGCGTGAATCCGTCGCCGGATCCCTGGGCGGGAGCATCCTCCAAGGGCACGGACAAATATGTTTCTCCGCCGATGCGCACTTCGCACTCGGCCTGGGGCAAGCAGGTCCGCAGCGCGGCTTCGGCTGCTGACGGATTCGAACCCGCCGCGGTTATCCCGACAACCCTGCCGCCGTGCAGCAGCACCGCCGGCATCGCGACGCCGGCCAGGTCGAACCGCTCGCCCACCGCTAGCGTGCCGACATCCTCCTGCCCTTGCGAGATGCTCACCGAGGTTACCCGGAAGATGCCGCCTTGGGTCGAGAAGAAGCCCTTCGCCGGAAGGCGCAGCGATCCGGGATCCAGGGGGGCGAATCCTTCTTTTCTCCGAATGACTCCGGCGAGAGGCTGCCTGGCGGGATCGGATACGGCCAGGAAATCGAATCCCATGGTGTCGCAAATCTCGCTGAGCTGGTCTTCCACGGTCCGGCGGGCGGCGTCTCTGGCGCTGCGTTCGGTGGCCAGCAACTGCAACCCGGCTTTCAGGGCGGGGTTTTCCGCGGCCACGCGAAGAATACGGGCGTTACGAGACTCACTCTGCTCGCGCTCCCGCACCAGGGTGACCTGGTTATCGCGCACCGATGTTCGCAAGGCTTCTCTTACCGCGGAAAGTGCTGCCGCTCGCACAGCCCAGAAGCTGCCCGCGAGCAGCGCCGCGAAAGGCAGGAACGACCACAGAAACGCTCGCGTGGCGAATCTCATTCCATGCCCCGCATTCAGTGACCCGCGTGATGTTCGGCGTGAAGATCGGCTTCCGCGCCCGTGAGTTCCGCCAGAGGCACGAAGAAATCGGCAACCGAATCTTTTCCGGCGACGACTTCGATGGTCTTTCGGAACGTTCCCCCGGTCTTGTGCCACGCGACGACGGTATATTTTCCGGGCGGCAGGTTGGCCAGTGTGTACTGGCCCGCGGCGTCCACGCGAACTCCCCACTGGTTGGGTGTCACCATGATGGTCCCGGTCATGTTCGGATGCAGGTGGCAGTAGACCGCGACGATCCCCGGCTTGGGAAAGGTCACCAGCCGGGTCTGGCCCTTGGAGTAATTGCCGAGGTCGAAGCTTTTGGCCTTGGAGAGCGAGAACACGTTGTGAAAGATGGGATCGAAGTTGGGGAAAGAGACCGACGATCCCGCGGGAATCACCACCAGGTCGGGCGCGAACCGGCGGTTCTGCTGTTCCATTTGCGCGGTGATCGGCGCGGCGGATTCCTGCGCGACCGCCTTCCACATACACGATCACGTGAGAACGCTCGTAGTCCAGGGCGTTCTGGTGCACGTCGGACTCAAGAGCGACCGGCGCACCCCGCTGGTACAGTCCGGCGGCGGGCGTGACGTTACGCGGCGTGAGCTTTCGCTCGATGGTAACGGTGCCGCGAATGTCCGCCCCTGAAACAAGACCAGCCAGCGTCAGCAATCCCGCAAGGGTTGCGTTGAGGATACTCCCAGGCATCTGTAGAGTTATCGGCATCCGGATCGCCCCAATACGATAAGGTGTTCCGCTTAAACCACAGGCGGTTACCGCGTATTCCGGAATTTCCACAGATTTTCAAAATCCCATACGGCTTTCTTTTGTGTGGTTTACCACATTCATCGCGGAGTCCCTAAACTTGCATGCAAGGATTTCCGGGATGGCCGCTCAGGATTCTGTGAAAATCTATCAACTAAATTCCAAAGTCAGGCGTCTAATTGCCAAGGCCCTCAAAGAGGTGGCTTTGTGCGAAAACTCGCGCTCCTGGTGACGGCAGCGGTGTCGGCGGTGGCGATAGCATCCTGCGAGCGCGCCATGCCCAATAGCACTGGATCGCCGGCCGCGTCCACGATCGTGGCCTCGGCTGCGGAGCCCTCGCACGCCCAGCGCGAGATCCGGCTGACCGGAACGGTGGAAGCGATCCGATCCTCCAAAGTCATCGTCCCCCAGACCTTAGGCCAGGGCGGACAACTGACGCTGACGCACCTGATTCCCAATGGCTCACACGTCAACCAGGGCGATTTGATCGCCGAGTTCGATCCGACCCAGCAGATCGACAACGGCCTGGCGGCCAAAGGCAAGTATGAAGACCTCGGCCACCAGGTAGAGCAAAAAGTCGCGCAGAACCACGCGGATCAGGAAAAGCGAATTTCCGATTTCACCCAGGCGAAGGGCGACCTGGGCAAGGCGGAACTGGATCTGCAAAAAGCGCCCATCCTCGCGGAGATCGCCAAGCTCGAAAACGAAATCAAGGCGGACACGGCCCGGAAGCATGTCGAGAGCCTGACCAAGTCCAACGCGTATCACGATCAGTCCGACGCCGCCGCGCTGCGCACCCTGGAATTGCAGCGCGACCGGCAGAAGGTGGCCCTGGACCGGGCTCAGACCAACATCGACCGTATGGAAGTACGCGCGCCGATCGCGGGCATGGTGGCGCACCAGAACGTGTACCGCGGAAACTCGATGGGCCATGCGCAGGAAGGGGATCAACTGTATCGCGGCCAGGCGCTGGTGAGCATCTTCGATCCCTCTTCGATGCTGGTGCGCTGTTCGGTGGGGGAACCCGACGGCGCGGCGCTGACGCCCGGGACGCGGGCGAAGGTGTACTTTGACGCCTATCCCGATCTGGCTTTGCCGGCGCATTTCGAATCCGCCAGCCCCATGGCGTCGTCGGCGCTGGGCAGCCCGGTCAAGACGTTCTCGGCGGTGTTCAAGCTGGATAAGACGGATCCGCGGCTGATGCCGGACCTTTCGGCAGCGATAGTTCTCGAACCCCGCACGGGAGCCGCCAAGTGAGCACGCTCGGCCGAAGCGTCCGCACACTGCTGTGGCTGGGCGGCCTGGCAGGGCTCAGCGCGGCCGGCTGGGTGGGGGTCAACAAATACCGGGGATCGCAGGGAACGGGCGAACTGCCGGTGGCCGAGGCCCGCGAGGGCGAGTTCCTGGCCATTATCCGTTGCCGGGGCGAATTGAGAGCCGGACGATCGGCACAGATCTACGCGCCGGTGGTGCCGAATCTGCGCATCGCCTGGATGGCCGGCAGCGGCGAAGCGGTGGAGAAAGGCGCGCCGGTGATCCGCTTCGATTCGACCACGGTAGAGCAGCAACTGGTTCAGAAAGAAGCCCAGCTCAAACAGTCGCAGGCGTCGCTCGATCAGGAGGTGGCCCAGGTCCGCATCGACGCCGACCGCGATCAAAGCGAGCTGGTGGACGCACGCTACAACGTGGAAAAGGCCCGCCTGGGCACCGCCGCCAACGAATTCGTGGGGCGCATCCAGGCCGAGCAGGCTCGTATCGACCTTAGCGTGGCGGAGCAGAAGCTCAAGGTCCAGGAAGCCGCCATGGCGTCGCACGCCGCTTCCAATGCATCCAGGATGGCGTCGCTGACGCGCCAGCGCGACCAGGCCAAGGCAGACGTGGACTTGACCAAGACGCGCATGTCCCAGATGGAAGTCGATGCGCCTCTCGGCGGCGTGGTGGTGTTCGTATCCAACTACAACCAGGGGCCGCTGAACGCGAAACCGTTCAAAGTCGGGGACAATGTTTATTCCGGAATGAATCTGGCCGAAATCCCCGACATGAGCTCGCTGGCGATGGACGCCAAGGTGGAGGAAATCGACCGCGGGCCGCATCGGCGTGGGGAAGGACGTGCGAGTGCGCGTGGATGCCCTGCCGGAGCTGGAAATTCCCGCCAGAATCACCCAGATTTCGCCCCTGGCGGAGCTGAGCACCGACTATCCTCCCACGCGAAGTTTTCGCGCCTACGCGGCGCTCCCGAATCCCGACTCGCGGCTGCGGCCGGGAATGAACGGCGGCATGGACATCGTGATCGACCGTCTTCCGAAGGCGATCAGCATTCCGGCCAAAGCAGTGTTCACGCGGGACGGGAAACCGGTGGTGTTCCTGGCCGAGCGCGGGACGTATCGCCAGGCGGCGGTCCAGTTGCTGGCGCGCAACCCGGATGAGGTAGCGGTTTCGGGCATCCCGGCCAGAGCGGTGGTCGTGCTATCGGATCCGGAAAAGAAAGAAGCGCATAAGTGAGCATCGGGAAATGAAGAAGGCGATTCTGATTGCCGGAGTGGTGATCGTGGTGGTGGCGGCGCTGGCGTGGGGCGGCATGCGCGTCATCCAACTGACGGCTCCCGAAGATCGCAATGAGATTCCGACCACGCGTGTACGAAAAGGCAAAGTCACCATCTCCGTTTCGGCGCGCGGAGAGCTGCAGGGCGGCAACTCCGAGGTGCTCACGGCTCCCATGGTGGGCGGCGATCTGCCGATCACGTCGCTACGCGAGCCGGGCGAACTGGTCAAGCCGGGAGACGTGGTGGTGGAGTTCGACACCACCGCACAGGAATACAATCTGCGCGAAGCCCAGGCCGATCTGGCGGAAGCGGAGCAGCAGGTGATCAAAGCCCAGGCCGACGCGCAAGCATCGCTCGAAGAAGCGCATTACCAAACTCTTTCCACGGCCGCGGACGTCAAGACGGCGGAACTGGAAGTGCGCAAGAATCCGATCCTGGCCGCCGTACCGGCCCGGCAGAACGAAATCGCGCTGGAAGCGGCCAAAAACAAAAAACTCCAGGCGGACAAGGACTATGCCAACAAAAAGGCGACCGCAGAGGCGGGTATCGCCATCCAGAAAGCCGCCGTCGAAAAATCGCGCGTGCTGGCGGAGCAGGCCCAGCGGCAGATCGACACGATGGTGCTGAAGGCCAAGAGCGCGGGTTACGTCGCCATCCAGCTGAACAGCAATCAGAACACGCTGTATTACGGCCAGCAGCTGCCCGAATTTCAGGTGGGCGATGCAGCCCGGGGCGGCCAGGCCGTGGCGCAGATCCCCGATATGAGCAATTGGGAGGTGAGCGCGAGCATTCCCGAGCTCGACCGCGGCCATCTGGACGCGGGGCAGAAAGTCACCATCCGGGCGGCGGCGATTCCGGGGCGCGAGTTCCGCGGCCACGTCAAAAGCCTGGGCGGCACCTCCGGTTCGGCATGGGACCGGCGATTCGAATGCCGCATCGCTCTGGACGACACCGGTCCGGAACTGCGGCCCGGCATGACCTCCAACATCCAGATCACCGTGGAATCGCTGGAGGACGCGCTGTGGATCCCTTCGCAGGCATTGTTTGAGACCGACGGGCGCGCGTTCGTATACCTGCAAACACCCCAAGGCTTCGTTTCACGCGACGTGAAGCTCATACGCCGCAGCGAAAGCCAGGCCGTGATCGCGGGGCTGGCCGAGGGCGATCCGGTGGCGCTGTCCAATCCCGATCAGAATAAGGCGGCCAAAGCCGGCGATACGGGCGGCGTGATGAAAGCGCTGGCCAAATGATCCTGCTATCGGACCTGGGCCAGGCGTTCGGAAATCTGCGGGCTCAGAAGACGCGCACGTTCCTCACCGCCGTCGGGATCGTGTTCGGCGTGGGCTCGGTGATCGGCATGATGGCGATCGGCGCGGGAGCGCGCGAGGAATCCCTGCGCTTCATCGAACAGCTAGGCGTGCGCAATATCCTGATCGATTCGCGCCAGGCCATGAGCCAGGAAGAGCTGCAGCAGCGGCGGCGATCGTCGCCGGGATTATCGGAACGCGATGTGCGGATTCTCCGCGCCAATATCGACGCGATTGAGCTGTTGTCGGCGCGCCGCACTCTGCATCCCTCCGCGGCTCTGCCGAAGCCGTCCAAAGATGTGCCCGAGCTCTATGGAGTCCGGCCGTCCTACAGCGCCATCCATAGCCTGCAATTCGCCGAGGGCCGGTTTTTCGACGATTCCGACGACGACCGCAGCGCCCTGGTGTGCGTGCTGGGAGAGACCGCCAAAGTCAACATGCTGGGCTACGATCCAGCCATCGGGAAGTTCGTGAAGGTCAACGACACATGGCTCGAAGTGGTGGGCGTCCTGAAGGAACAGCTCATGGCCGGATCGCAGAGCAGCGGCGGCTCGATGCAGGACGTCAACAACATCATTTACATTCCCATCAACACCTTCCAGTACCGTTTCTGGGATCGCAGCGCCAATATGCGCGACGAGCTGGATGGCATCGAGCTGCGCATGCGTCCGGAAGCGGACAGTATCGAAGTGGCCAAGGTGGTCACGGCGGTGCTGAACTCCACGCATCACGATACCCAGGATTTCATCGTGACCATTCCGGCCGCGCTGCTCGCCCAGCAGCAGCGCACGCAGAAAATATTTACCTACGTGATGGTGGCGATCGCGGCCATTTCGCTTCTGGTGGGCGGCATCGGGATCATGAACATCGTTCTGGCGACCGTGCTCGAGCGAACGCGCGAGATCGGCATCCGGCGCTCCGTCGGCGCCAGAAGGCTCGATATCGTGCGCCAGTTCCTGACCGAGTCGGTTCTGATTTCCGCGGGCGGAGGCCTGCTGGGGATCGGGTTCGGCTTCTTCCTGGCGTGGCTGATCGCGCGCACGGCCGAGTGGAAGACCATTGTGACCACGGTGTCCGTGGTGGTGGCGTTCGGGGTATCGGTCGCCGTTGGGGTGTTGTTCGGCGTATACCCGGCAGTGAAGGCCTCGCGCATCAATCCCATCGAAGCGCTACGCTACGAGTAGTAGCCGCAGTCGATCCTCAGCACGCCGGCCGGGGCAACTGAAGTATTTGAAACCACTAAGTCTGGGCAGCAGTCCTCGCCATAAGCGACCGTGGCAGGGACCGAACTCCCAAAAGACAGGAAAAGGATCCGCGTGAAGACTTCGGAGATTGTAAAGGCCTGGGGCAGGATTTTGAAAGGGGAGCGGCCCTCCCTGTCCATCGAAATCACCCGCGAGTGTCCGCTGCGCTGTCCCGGGCTGCTACGCCTACGAGGACGGGCATCTCGGCGGCGGCGGGATCACGCTGCGCGGTCTGCGCGACCGCAAGGGCCAGGAACTGATTGATGGCGTATTGGAAGTGGTCGATCGCCTCAGGCCCTTGCATCTGTCGATCGTAGGCGGGGATCCGTTGGTGCGTTATCGCGAGCTGGAAACGATGGTTCCGCTATTGTTGGATCGGGGCATTCATGTTCAGGTGGTGACCAGCGCCTTCCGGCCGATGGCGCCGGCCTGGGCCACTTTCCCGCACATGAATATCGTGGTTTCAATCGACGGCCTGCAACCCGAACACGACGTCCGGCGCGCTCCCGCGACGTATGATCGGATCCTGAAGAATATCGCGGGCCAAAAGATCACCATCCATTGCACGGTTACCGGCCAGATGATGAAGCGGCCGGGTTACTTGCGCGAGTTCCTGGAGTTCTGGCATCCGCGCGAGGAAATCCACAAAGTCTGGTTCAGCCTGTTCACGCCGCAGGTGGGCGATCAGCTCCCCGAAATGCTCGCGGCGGGGGAGCGTCGGCAGGCCATCGCGGACATGCTCGAACTGCGGAAACAATTCCCCAAATTGGACATGCCGGAGGGCCTGATCCGGCAGTTCGCCGCCCCGCCCCATAGTCCCGAGGACTGCGTGTTCGCGCTCACCACGCAGACGCTCTCGGCCGACCTCGAAACCAAGATCGTTCCCTGCCAGTTCGGCGGCAAGCCGGATTGTGCCTCCTGCGGGTGTATCGCCTCCATGGGTCTTGCAGCCGTGGCTGCGCATAAACTGGTAGGATTCATTCCGGTGGGGGCGATCTTCAAGACATCGGTGAAAATCGGGCAGATGCGGGCCAAGCGGACTCAGGATCCGCCGCCGATTTCGGAAAGGCTGCGGGTGTTGCCTTAAGCGGCTGTCGTAAAAGCGTCACTATGGATCAGGGCATGATCAAGAACGTTGCGGTGGACCAGGACCTGGGCGCGCTGCTGGAATTGGCGGGCCGGGTGGGCCGCAATCCGCTGCTCACGCAGGCCAGCACCGGAAACATTTCGATGAAGCTCGATGGCGCGTTATGGATCAAGGCATCGGGCAAATGGATGGCCGACGCAACCGGCGGGAAGATCCTGATCCCGCTGGATCTGGCGGGCGCACACGCGAGCATCCGGCAGAATCTCGATCCGGCGGAACTGTATCCGAACGCGTCCATCGAGACGGCCATGCACGTCACGCTGCCGCATCGTGTGGTTCTGCACGTGCATTCCGTCAACACCATCGCGTGGGCGGTTCGGGAGGACGCGATCGCTCAGCTGGAACCACGCTTAGACGGCCTGCGATGGCAGTGGATTCCCTATGTGACCTCGGGTCTGCCGCTAGCCCGCCAAATTGAAAAAGCGCTTTCAGCGCGCCCGGAAACGGACGTGCTGGTGCTGGGAAACCATGGGCTGGTGTTGGGCGGCGAAGACTGCCCGTCCACCCGGCAACTCCTGGCTGAAATCGAGCAGCGGCTGGCAATTCCGGCGCGCGAAGCGCATCCCGCGGACTACGCTTTGCTTGCGGAGCTGACGGCCGATTCGGATTGGGACCTGCCCGACGACGACGCCATTCACGCGCTGGCAACAGATCCGGTATCGAGGAAGCTCCTGAAAGGCGGCTTTCTCTATCCTTGCCAGGCGATGTTTTCAGACGCGCGTACCCCCGAATTATTCCACGCCGTGCCCGCCGCGGACGTGATGCGCGGTCTGCCGGATTACGCCGGCCGGCCGTTTCTGATGGTCAAAGATTTGGGAGTCGTGATCAGCAAAGGCATGACGCCGGCGGAAATCGCGATGCTCAGCGGGTTAGCACAGGTAGTCCAACGTATTGGTCCTTCGGCGCCGCTTCGCTACCTGAGCGAATCCGAAGTAGCGGAGAGCGCGAGCACCGCCGCGTATCGGTATCGGGAACTGGCCAACGCGAGCCGCGCATAACCATAAACCTCGCTTTCGCGAGGGTTTATCGGTGGTTTAGCGCTCGAACACGCGGCGGTTTCCAGGAATTTGTTAACATCGTCAGTTGCCCCCAACACTCAGGAGATTTTATGGAAACCGCAACTAAACCCGTCACGGATGTGAAAACCGAAGCCGCCCCGGAGATGATCTCGGCCGGCCAGATCGTCGCCAAGATGCTCAAGCAGGAAGGCATCGAGCACATCTTCACCATTTCCGGCGGGCACATCGTCGATATTTATAACGGCTGCATCGATGAAGGCATCGAGATCGTCGACGTTCGTCACGAGCAAGTCGCCGCGCACGCCGCCGATGCCTACGCGCGCATCACCGGACTGGGATGTGCCGTGGTTACCGCCGGTCCTGGCACTACCGACGCCGTAACCGGCATGGCGAACGCCTATCGCGCCGAAAGCCCGATGCTGCTGATCGGCGGCAATTCGCCCCTGAAGCAATATCGCATGGGCGGATTGCAGGAGTTGCGCCACACCGAAATGATGACGCCCATCAGCAAGTTCGCGTCGCTGGTGATGACCACCGAGCGCACCGCGGAGATGATGGGGATCGCGTTTCGCGAGATGTACAACGGCGCGCCCGGACCGGGCTTCCTCGAAATCCCGCACGATGTCATGGACGGAAAAGTAGAGGCGTCCAAGGTTCGCTATCCCAAGAACTATCGCGTGAAAGGCTCCGACGGCGGAGCGCCCGATTTCATCGGCGATCCGAAGATCGTGGAGCAAGTGGCGGACTTGCTGGCCAAAGCCGAGCGTCCCGTGGCGCTGTTCGGCACGCAGGCCCGCACCTGCCGCGCGCACGATGCGATCGACCGGTTCTCGAAGCATTTCAACATTCCGATTTACGTGAACGGGTCGGCTCGCGGGACGCTGCCGCGCAACCATTCGCACGCGTTCATGCCGTCGCGCAAGACCGCGTTCGATAATGCCGACGTGATCCTGCTGGCGGGCACGCCGCTCGATTTCCGCATGGGCTACGGCCGCCGCCTCAATCCAAAAGCCAAGATCGTCATCATGGACATGGATTACAAGAACGTCGGCAACAATCGCGATTTCGACTTCGGGTTGGTCGGGAATCTGCGCACTATCGTAAATGCCATGTGCGAAGCGTCTCCCGGCGATACCGCGCGCAAGCACGATCCGTTCCTCAAGATGCTGCGCGAGGACGAGGCCAAGGCGCAGGGTAAGAACGACAAGATCATCGCGGCCGGCGAAGTGCCGATTCATCCGGTGCGCCTGTGCCACGAGATCAACGAGTTCCTGCAGGAAGACACGGTTTACATCGGCGACGGCGGCGACATCGTCACGTTCTCAGGCTCGATCGTGCGGCCGCACAAGCCAGGCGGGTGGATGGACCCAGGCCCGCTCGGCACGCTGGGCGTCGGCACCGGATTTGCGATGGCTTCGAAGCTCGCGCAGCCGAAGCGCGATGTCGTGGTGCTGTACGGCGATTGCTCTTTCACGCTGACCGGTTTCGATTTCATCACCATGGTGCATCGCAAGCTGCCGTTTGTGGGCGTGATCGGCAACAACTCGTCGTGGAACCAGATCCGCTTCGGGCAGGAGCGCAAGTATCCGGGCCGCGGCGATATCGGCAACGTCGTCGGCGACGTGCGTTTCGATCATCTCGCTCAGGCGATGGGCGGCTTCGGCATCCGCGTGACCAAGCCGGAAGAGATTCGTCCCGCGCTCGAGAAGGCTCGCGATTCGGGCTTGCCGGCGCTGGTGGACGTGGTGATCAACCGCGACGTCTATTCGTCGGGCACATCGAATCAGACCATGTACAAATAGGGAGAACAAAAAGATAGATGGAAGCATTAAAGGGAGTCCGCATCCTCGACATGACACACGTGCAGGCGGGGCCGACCTGCTCGCAACTGCTGGCGTGGATGGGAGCGGACGTGATCAAGTTGGAATCGCCCGCCGGCGATGCGACGCGCGGCCAGTTGCGCGACGTGCCCAATGCGGACAGCCTGTATTTCACGATGCTGAACTGCAACAAGCGCTCGATCACGGTCAACATGAAGTCGCCCGACGGCAAGGCGGTATTCGTCGAGCTGCTGAAGAAGAGCGACATCATCATGGAGAATTTCGGCCCCGGCGTGCTCGACCGGCTCGGATTCCCGTGGGAGAAAATCCACGAAATCAATCCGCGCGTGGTGATGGGTTCGATCAAGGGATTCGGCTCATCGGGCCCGTATGCCGACTTCAAGGCGTATGAAAACGTCGCGCAGGCCATGGGCGGCGCGATGAGCACCACCGGAATTCCGGATGGGCCGCCGTACGTCACCGGCGCGCAGATCGGCGATTCGGGCACTGGCCTGCATCTTGCGATCGGACTTTTGGCCGCGCTGCACCAGCGCGATCGCACCGGCGAAGGCCAATACGTCGAAGTCGCGATGATGGACGGCGTGATGAACCTGTGCCGCGTGAAGTGGCGCGATCACCAGCGGCTGACGCGGCAGGAATTGTCGGAGTACTCCGTGCCGACCAAGGACTTGAAGGCCACGCCTCGCGCCGGGAACGATTCCGGCGGCGGCCAACTCGGCAACGCGATCAAGTGCAAGCCCGGCGGCCCCAACGACTATATCTACGTGGTGGTGCAGGAAGCGGTGTGGGACGGACTCGCGAAGCGCATCGGACCCGATGTCGGTCAACCCGAACTGGCGACCGATCCGCGCTATCTCAAGATCGGCGATCGCCGCAAGAATCAGAACGAGGTGTGGAGGCTGCTGGAACAGTTCGCTTCGAAGTACACCAAGCAGGAGTTCATGGTGATCCTGAACGATCTCGACGTGCCCTGCGGCCCGATCATGTCCACCGAGGATCTGGCGAACGACGTGCACGTGAAGGGGCGCGAGATGTATGTCGAGCTCGACCATCCGCAGCGCGGCAAGTGGTTCAACGTCGGCATGCCGATCAAGCTTTCGGCATCGCCCGCGAAGATCGAGCGGTCGCCGACGCTGGGCGAGCATACCGACGAGATCTTGAAAGAAGTTCTCGGGTTTAGCGACGCCGACATCGCGGCGAAAAAAGCAGCGGGCGCGTTTACGCTGCCGCCCAAGACACAAGCGAAATGAAGATCGCCATTATCGGGCAGCAGGATTTCGGCAAGGCGGTACTCGAAGCGTTTCTCTCTCGCGGCGATGAAGTAGGAGCGGTCTTCTGCGCCCCTGAAAAAGAAGGCGCCAGGCCGGACGCGCTGCGGGCCGCCGCACAGGAAAAGGGCCTGAAGGTCCACCAGTTCAAGTCGCTGCGGGATCCGGAAGCCGCGCAAAGCCATGCAGGACGCAGGCGCCGATATCGGAATCATGGCGTTCGTGTTGCAGTTCGCGCCGCAGGAATTCGTGAAGATTCCCAAGCACGGCACGATTCAGTATCATCCGTCGCTGCTGCCGAAATATCGCGGCCCGAGTTCCATCAACTGGCCGATCATCAAGGGCGATACAGAAACCGGGTCTGACCATCTTCCGTCCGTCGGATGGGCTGGACGAAGGCGCGGTGGTTCTCCAAAAGAAGACCCCCATAAGTCCCGATGACACTCTCGGAACAGTCTATTTCGACCGCCTGTTCCCGATGGGCGTACAGGCGATGCTCGAAGCCGCGGACCTGGTGCTGGCCGGGAAGCACACCGAGACCGTGCAGGACGAATCGCGTGCGAGCTACGAGGGCTGGTGCCGCACGGCGGAAGCAAAGATCGACTGGGCCAAACCCATCGACCACGTCTACAACCTGATTCGCGGATGCAATCCGGCGCCGGGGGCGTGGACCACGTTCAACGGCAAGAAGCTTCAAATCTTCGACGCCCGCAAGACGCTTTTCCGTCGTTTTGCCGACGTGCCCGGGAAGATCGGCGAGGTCACCGACATCACGGCTCAAAGCTTCAAGGTCACGGCTCAGGGCGGCACGATCGAAGTGCTACAGGGCGAAGTTCGAGGACGGCAAGAAGGTCACCGGCGGCGAACTGGCGCAATCCGGCGGCCTTGCGGCGGGCAGCCTGCTCGGTAACTGAATCCCGCCTCCTCTACTTGGGATGCGGCACGATGCCGATGATGGCGTACTCATCGTCCTCGATCTTGAAGTAAAGCCGCCAACCCCGGTTTACGCGAGCCTGCCAGAGTTCATCGTGGCCTTCCAGCTTCTTCGCCCGCAATGACGGGTGCCGCGGATTCTCCATAAGGAAGGCTAGCTGTTTCCCGAATGCCTTGCGGACGTTCACCGAAAGCGCGGCGTAGTCCTTGTCCGCTCTTTCCGTGAAGCGAACAGTCATCGATCAGTATGTCACCGGCGTTTTGCGAGCTTCTTCGCGCGAGCTTCCAGCGCCGCGATCGCGTCCTTGGCGGTCTTGTAGGGACCGTGGGTCCTACCCTTCTTCAAGTCTTCCAGACCTTCGGTCAAATGGCGATCGAGCACGCTCTTCGGCGCGAATGTGATTTTGCCCTTCTCGACCTTAGCCTCGAGGAGATCGCCGATGCCCACTCCCGCTTGTTCGCGAATGGCACGCGGAATCACGATCTGGTATTTGGTCTTGACGGTCACAAGTTGCATAGGGCTATCTCATTCTAACAGTTCAACTGTTGAACCGGAGTCTTGGGCGATCCGATGCGTTCGCGTCCTCGCATCAGCCGCCGCGGCGCAGTGTATCCTTGTACAGAGCTTGTAAAGACAACGTTGTCGAAAGCTAGGAGAGCAAGACCGTGAACCGCTGGATCCGACTGGGCGCGGCCGTCACCGCGATGATCATGATCGCCAATCTGCAGTATGGCTGGACGCTGTTCACGGGTCCGCTGACCAAAGCCACCGGCTGGAAGCTTTCCGAAGTCCAGTGGGGCTGGACGCTCTTCATCGCGCTCGAGACCTGGGCCATGTCGCTGTGCGGATGGATGATCGATAAGCGCGGTCCGCGCCTCCTCATGACCATCGCAGGAGTTTTCTGTGGCGTGGGCTGGGCCGGTTTGGGGATGGCTCCGACGCTGACCATGCTGTACGCGTCCTATGCACTCGCCGGACTCGGCGCGGCTATGGTCTACTGCGGCAGCATGGGCGTGGCCCTCAAGTGGTTTCCCGATAAGCGCGGCTTGGCCGCGGGCACCATCGCCGCGGGATTCGGCGCGGGCGCCAGCCTGTTCATTCCGGTGATGTCCTACATCATCCGGGTGCAGGATTACCGCGCGGCTTTTCTGTACACCGGAATCGTTCAGGGAGTGCTGATTATTGTGGCGGCTCAGGTGGTAGGCGGAGCGGGAATTCCACCCGCGGTGGCCGCGACGGTGGCGAAACCCAAAGCTCGCAGCCACGGCCACAATTTCAACTCCCTCGAAATGCTCCAGACGCCCCAGTTCTACGTTCTCTATCTGGCCATGTTGATGATGGGCGTAGGCGGACTGATGGTTACGGCGAACGCGTCCGCCGTCGGGAAGAGTCTTGGGATCGGTAGCGCATTCATCACCACGGCCCTGTCGCTTAACGCGGTTGCGAACGGAGCCGGACGTTTCTTCTGGGGCTGGGTCTCCGACCATCTGGGCCGCGAACGAACTATGATCATCGCGTTTCTGCTGCAATCGCTGTTTCTGGCGAGCGTGCTGACCGTCGGGAAACTTTCCGGGCCGCTGTTCATCATTTCACTGGCGCTGGTGTTCTTCACCTGGGGCGAGGTGTACTCGATCTTCCCTTCCGTCACCGCCGATTTCTTCGGCGCGAAGAACGCGAGTTCGAACTACAGCTTCATGTACAGCACGAAAGGGGTCGCCTCCATCATCGGGGGCGGGATCGCCGCGCTGCTTTTCGAACGCACCGGATCATGGAATGCGGTTTTTTATGGAAGCGCGGTGCTGGCGTTGATCTCCGCCTTCATCGCCTTCGCACTGCGGAAAATGCCCTTGCCCTCCAAACAGGAGCAGCCCGACCAGGCCACCGTGAGTCCTTTGGGCGCCCGGAACATCTAACATAAAGCGGACACACCGCTTGTTACCATAAATCCAAATGCACAACGTAATTATCCTGGGCTCCGGCTGCGCCGGAAATACGGCCGCGATCTATACTGCCCGAGCCGGCCTGAAGCCTCTGGTCGTCATCGGCCACGAGCCGGGCGGCCAGCTTTCGGTGACCACCGAGGTCGAGAATTTTCCGGGCTTTCCCGAAGGTATTCAAGGCCCCGACCTGGTGGAGAACATGAAGAAGCAGGCTGAGCGATTTGGAGCCGAGTACATGTGGGGCACCGTCGCGGAAGCCGATGTTTCCACGAGGCCGTTCAGGATCAACGTGGATGGCGCGTGGCTTGAGGCGCGCTCGTTGATCATCGCCTCGGGCGCTTCGGCCCGCTGGCTGGGCCTGCCGAATGAGCAGAAGCTGATCGGCCACGGCGTCTCTTCGTGTGCCACTTGCGACGGGGCGTTTCACCGCGACGGAAAGATCATGGTCGTCGGCGGCGGCGATTCCGCCATGGAAGAGGCCAACTTCCTGACTCGCTTTGGCGCGGAGATCACCGTGGTCCACCGCCGTGAAGAATTTCGCGCCTCGAAAATCATGCTGGATCGCGCCCGCGCGAATCCCAAGATCAAGTGGCTGCCCAACACCGTAGTCGAGGATATAAACGACGTCAGCAAGAACACCGTCACCAGCGTCAAACTGCACGACCTGAAGACGGGCAAGATCTGGGAGCAGGATGTCAGCGGCTTCTTTGTCGCGATCGGACACATCCCCAACACCAAGCCGTTCGTCGGCCAGATCGACCTGGATGCCGACGGTTACATCGTGTCCCACGGAGGCGCGCGCACCAACATTCCCGGCGTGTTCCATGCCGGCGACGTTCAGGATCGAGTCTATCGCCAGGCCATCACCGCGTCCGGCGCGGGCTGCATGGCCGCCATCGAAGCGGAGCGGTTCCTTGAAGCCCAAGGGCATTGATCCTGCTCATCTCGTTTTATTGATCCTGTGGGCAATCGCTCTGGCGATTTCCGCTTACCACGCGTACGATCCGTTCACCTGGGTACTCGAAGTATTTCCGGCGGTGATCGGCGTCGCAGTCCTGGCCATCACATACCACCGCCTCCCGCTGACGAATCTGCTTTATGGCCTGATCTTTGTTCACTCGCTCATCCTGATGGCCGGCGGGCATTACACCTATGCGCGCGTTCCCCTGGGATTCTGGATGGAGCAAACCTTTCACTTCACCCGGAACCACTACGATCGCATCGGTCACTTTTTCCAGGGATTCGTGCCGGCGATCGCCGCCCGGGAAGTTTTCCTGCGCAGGAAGATTGTGCGGCCCGGACCATGGCTGGTCGCGATTGTGATCTTCGGATGTCTGGGAGTCAGCGCGCTTTATGAATTGTTCGAGTGGGTCACCGCGGTATCGCTCGGCTCCTCCGCCGACGCGTTCCTGGGCACCCAGGGCGATCCGTGGGATACGCAGGAAGACATGTGCATGGCGGGAATCGGCGCGATCAGCGCATTCCTGCTGATGCCGCGCATCCACGATCGCGCCATCGCCCGGATGACACCGAGTTAATCAGGTCGTGGGGTCGGCCTTTCAAGGCCGCAGCCGGGCTTCTGCCCGGCCTCATCGCCCTTCGCAGAGCGCCGGCTGGAAAGCCGGCGGCAGGCTTGAAAGCCTGACCCCACTAAACTCTAGTTATTGGTATTCCGCGGACGCTCGAACTTCGCGTTGATGTACTTCTGGGCTTCTTCAAGCGCGCCCTGCGTGTTGTCCTTGGTGCGCTGCGCGAGCTTGTATTCGTTCACCGCGCGCTCCCGCTGGTCGGTGATGTCGTAGATCTTGCCCAGATTGATGTGCGCCCACACCTCGGTCCACTTGGGCTGCACGTCGCCCGAAAGAGCCTCGCGATACTCGTTGGCCGCGGCCTGATAGTTGCCCTGCACGAAGTAGGCATCGGCGGTGCGGTAATGCGCCAGGGAGCTGTTGCGCTTGACGTCCAGCGCCTTCTTGTACTCGTTGAGGGCCTCGACATACTCGGCGACCTCCATGAACTGCTCACCGCGCTTGATGGCGACCGCCACGCGCATGTCGTTGTCATAGCGCAGGAGCTGGCCCTTGGGATCCAGGACCACGTTTTTGGGCTTACCGAACGTCTCCACGGCGAAATCGGTGGATGTTCCTGCCACTTCGATTTTCTTTTCCTCGGGATTGCCTTCGGTATCGATGCGCAGCGTCACCGGCATGCGGAACGTGTCGAGGTCCTGCGAGATCTTGCCGTTCACGCGGAATCCCTTGGAGCCGACCCGGAACATGGTCCATTCCATCTTGAATTCCGGCGCGCCGCTCGATTCGATCCATTGCAGGAAGAAGTAGTTGAGGCTCTGCCCGGAGACTTCTTCAACCACCTTCTGGAAATCCGCGGTGTTGATCGATTTGCCCGCGTAGCGCTCCTGCACGGTCTTCAGCACCTTAAAGAAATTCTCATCGCCTATGAGCGAGCGCAGCATGTGCAGCACCGCCGCGCCTTTGCCCGCGGTAGCCGCCCAGAACTCCGGGGAATAATCCTCCAGCCGCGCCGATTGCATCAGAGGAGGCTGCTCCACCGTCAGCGCTTCGACAAAAGTATCGTGAACCTGGTCTTCCAAGGCTCCCGCGCCGCTGATGTTTTCGGTGTACAGCAGCTCGGAATAGCGCGCCATTCCGTTCTGGATCCACATGTGATTGCGCGTGGCGGGCGAAACCTGCACTCCCCACCATTGTTGGGATATCTGGTTCGCCAGCAGCTTGGTGTTCACTTCCGAGCCGATTCCCCGCGGCGACAGGAACAGGATTCCCGGCGCGGCGTAGCCGTTGGGCGTGCCCGCTTCGGTTTCAATCACCATCAGGTTGCGGTTGGGCAGCGGGCCGTACACGCCGCTCAGGAATTCCATCGCGCGTCCGATCTCCTGCCCGTAGGCGCCGGCCATGTCCTTCCGCTCCCGGAAGTACAGCGTGGTATTGATCCCGCCGGACGCGATGATGGTGGGATCGCCCTTGACGATCGCGAAACTGCCCGGGAAGGACGGCGTCGTTAGCTGGAACCGCACGGCAGTCTTGCCATCCGCGGCCAGATCGGCCGTCTCGACCCCGCTGCCGATAACCTTGAAGCCCGAGGGCACGGTGACCTTCAGATCGGCGGTGAATCGGTCCGCCGTGTAATCGTTCACCGGGAACCATCGGGCCGGATACATGAAGTACGCCACGTCCGGATGAATCGCGGCGAACTTAATGCCCCAGACGGGCGATTCTTCCGCCCCCGTGAGCTTGCCGCCATAAACAAACGTGAGAGTAGCCGGCTTGCCCTTCGTCATCGGCTCCGCCAGGCTCAGCCGGACGGTCATATCCTGCGCCACGCGCGACGCAGGCACCTGCCGGCCGGCATCGTCGGTGACGCTATCCAGAGTCAGGGCGTTGTTCAGTTCGAAAGAAACGCTGGTGAGATCGTCGAGGGGCGTGAATCGTACTTTGGCCGTGGCGCGAATGGTCTGTCCCGCCGGATCCACCTGCGCGTCAATCGTGTAGTTGTCCACGTCCAGGCGTGGACGTTGCGACGGGCTCTGCGCCAGCCCTTGTCCGAACACGATCACCGAGGTTAACGCCACCGAACAAAAAAACCTACACAGCATGAACTCTATCTCCGCTTACGACCTTCTCCACCCAGTCGGCCGCGATTTCCATCGGATCCCGTTCGCTCCCCAGCTTCTCTGCGACTTCCGCTAAACCTGCACGCATACTCTGCATCGCGTTCGCGTCCTCTAGCAGCTTCAAAGCCTCGGCCGCGATTCGATCGGCGGTCATCTGGTCCTGGATCAACTCGGGAACCACCAGCCGCCCTGCTACCAGGTTTACCATGGTCAAAAAAGGCGTTCGCACGCGCCATCTCTGCAAGTACCAACTTAACGCGTTTACCCGGTAAAAGGTCACCATCGGGGTCCCCAACATGGCGCCCTCAATGGTCACGGTCCCGCTCGCCGCCAGCGCCAACTCTGCTTGGGCCAGCGCATCCCAGGTATGTCCCTCGATTACTTTGATGGATTCGGCCTGAACGGGTTTCCAAAATCTTGTATTTTCAAGGCCGAAACCGGCGGGAAGCGGGAGCACGAACGTCACGGAATGCCTCTGGCGTATGAGCTTGACGGCTTCGAGCAATATGGGCAGGTGCCGCGCCAACTCGCCGTGCCGGCTTCCCGGTAATAAGGCGATGATCTTTGAAGCATTGTCTCGTGAGACTTCCGGGACACCCAGCTTCGAACAGAACTCGGCGCGGGTGAGTTTGGGCTTCGCCAGACGCGACAAAGGATGCCCGATATAGGTGGTTGGAACGCCGTGCTTCTGGAAAAACTCCTCCTCGAAGGGGAAGATACAGAGAAGACGGGTGAGCGTCGCGCGCATGGTTTTGACCCTGCCCTGCTTCCACGCCCAGGCCTGCGGGGCGACGAGATAGACGATGGTCACTCCCTGCCGCTTCAGTTTTCGTGCGAGGGGAAGATGAAAGCTGGGCGAATCGGTGAGGATCGCCACGTCGGGCGGCTCGGTCGCGCATGCCCGGACGAGCTTCTTCAATTCAAGTAAGATGCGCGGGATGTGCGGGATCACTTCAATGATGCCGACCACCGCCAGCGACCGCTGGTCGACTACGGGCCGCACTCCGGCGGCCTGCATGCGGGGTCCGGCGCATCCGAAGAACTCGGCCTCGGGATGGCGGGTTTTCAGGACCTCCACCAGCCTGGAGGCGTACAAATCCCCGGAAGCTTCGCCGGCGGAGATGAAGATGCGCACGTTCCACCAGTCTATCGGTTCTGTGTAATCCTGACCCAGCTCGGCACTGTACGATCGTGCCTCAAGGAGTCACAAGTGCATGAAGAGGAGGGCGGACTTCAGTCCGCGCGGGGCTTTTAGCCTCGCGTCCTCGATTCGATTTGCGAAGCTGAAGCTTCGCGCGGGATGAATCCCGCCCTCCAACCCCGGCTCTGAGTTATCGATGGATTTTAGACACAGGACACTCCCAACCTGAGCCAATACCTCACTCCCAAGGGCTCTTGGTTCCGTGCGGCAGGCTCACGCCCATCGCCTCGATCTTGTGAATCTTGCCGCCGCGGATCTTGAAGATCTCGCCGGCTCGAAGAATACCGTCCGATTGAGCAGTTTGGGCCGGAGTACGAGCAGTATCGCCGCGAAGTCAAAGCCCTGATTCCCGGAGTCTGGTAATTCGCCGCTCACCGGTCGGGAATGGCCGTTGGTCGAAAATCCGGTAACCTCCAGCCGCGCCGCGAGTATCGTTAGACATGCTCTTCCGCTGCTTGGTTTTCATCGCAACCGCCGCCGGCATCCTGAGTGCCGCCGACTCGAAGGATATCCACCGTACGTTTCCGCTGGACAGCCGGGGGCACGTAACCATCGACACCTACAAGGGATCCATCCACGTCTCCACGTGGGACCGGAATGAGGTCGACGTCGCCGTCCGGATTGAAGAAGACGGCGACGTATTCGCCCAGAGCGTGACCCACGCCGACGTCCGCTTTGACGCGTCGCGGATCCGATATCAGAATGACCAGCGACAATCAATGGACATTCTTCCTGGACGGCGTCGCGCCCTTGTATCGCTACACGATTCACATGCCGCGAACGGCGAGCCTGCGGATCAAGGACTACAAATCCGAGAGCGAGGTCAGCGATCTCTCGGCCGAATTGCAGGTCGAAACGTACAAAGGCTCGCTCCAGTTGAGGAATCATTCCGGCGGGCTGCTGGTGAACACCTACAAAGGCGATATCCGCGCCGAGTTCGCCGCAGTTTCCGCGCCCGTCCGGATCGACACTTATAAAGGCGATGTCGAGCTGCGGATGCCGCGCGACAGCCGCTTCGATCTGTCGACCGACCTGGGACGCCGGCGCGGCGATCCGGATAGCGATTTCGCACGCTACGTCCGGACATCGAACTTGCGCGATCGTACCCATCGCTCACAGGTGAATGGGGGCGGCCCGGAAGTGCGGGTGCGGTCTTATAAAGGCGAGTTTAGTCTTCGCGCGCGTTGAGCAGAAAGTATAAGTGCCGCGGAGAGACCGCACGCGGCAGCAAGTGTTAGCCACACTCCCGGCATCGCGGGGTTTCCGGTGACGTGAATCAGATAGGTGCAAATCGCGGGCGTAAAGCCGCCGAACACCGCGGTCGCCAGGCTATAGGCTACCGAGAATCCGGAGGTGCGCACCTCCACCGGCATGATCTCGGTCAGGTACACCGCCATCGCGCCGTTGTAAGCCGCATAGATAAATGCCAGCCACAGCTCGACCATCAGGAGCCTCGAAAACGACGGCGCGCTCACCAGCCAGCTCAGCGTGGGATAGGCGGTCGCGAGCGCCGCGATCGTGCACGCGATCAGAATCGGACGGCGGCCGATCCGGTCGGACAACGCGCCCGACAGCGGCAGGACGAGAAGATTGCAGGCGCCCACGCACAGCGTGACCACCAGGTTCCCCGACGCCGCCAGATGCAGGACGTTCGCGCCGAACGTGGGCGTGTAGGCCGTGACGAAGTAGAAGCTCACGGTGGTCATGGTCGCCATCATCATGCCGAGCAGTACCAGCCTCCAGTTGGCGGCGACCGATCGGGCGATCTCGGCCGGCCGCGGGGCGCGCGCACGCTTCAGGAACTCTTCCGTCTCTTCGAGCGACCGGCGCAGCATAAACAGGAACGGCAGCAGCGTGCAGCCCGCCAGGAACGGAATCCGCCAGCCCCACTGCTGGATCTGTCCGGTGGAGAGCGTCAACGTCAGCACCAGTCCGATCACGGCGGCGAACATTACCGCTACCTGCTGGCTCGCGGATTGCCATGCGACGTAAAATCCTTTGCGCCCCACGGTGGCGATTTCGGAGAGATACACCGACACTCCGCCCAGCTCGACGCCCGCCGAGAAACCTTGCAGGAGCCGCCCGGCCAGCACCAATAACGGCGCCGCCAGACCTATGGCGACGTAGCCCGGCAACAGCGCGATCGACAACGTCCCTACCGCCATCAGCGCCAGCGTTACAAGAAGACCCTTGCGGCGGCCGTGATGGTCGATATAAGCGCCGAGAATAATGGCTCCCAGAGGCCGCATGAGGAATCCCGCGCCGAAGGTGGCGAGCGAGAGCATCAGCGAAGCGTACTCGTTGCCGCTGGGGAAGAAGGTGAAGGCGATCGCGGACGCGTAGTAGGCGAAGATCTGGAAGTCATACATTTCCAGGGCGTTCCCGGCCGCTACGCGGACCACTCGGCGGACTTGCGACGTCCTGACGGGCGTCGCGCTGGGGACAAGGCTGGGCTGTGTCGCCATCACGCTTCCGTCCAAGCATACCGCTGCACGGCTCCCAAAGACGCCACCCTAAAAACGTTCGGCGATTCGGCCGATTAAGAAGGTATCGAAATGTTCGTCGACCACTACGAGGTTCTTCAGATCAGCCCCAACGCGGATGCCGAGACGATTCGCCGCGTCTATCGCCTGCAAGCGCAGCGCTTTCATCCCGACAACCTGGACAGTGGAAACGCGGAAGCCTTCCGCAAGATTTCAGACGCGTACGAGGTGTTGATCGATCCACACCGGCGAGCGGCTTATGACCGCGATCATCGCGAAGCCCGGCGACGGGAGGCCATCGGTGTGCCCGCTTCTCCTCCGGCCGGGCCGCCCGTGATGGACGAAATGCAGAGGAGGGAGAAGATCCTGAGCCTGCTCTATAGCCGCAGGTTCTCGCATCCGCAGCAGCCGAGCCTCAACCTGCGCGACCTCGAAGCGCTGCTCAGCACCCCCAGGAGCGATCTCGAGTTCAGTCTCTGGTATCTGAAGGAATGTGGATACCTGCTGCGCACCGACAGCGCCCATCACACGATCACTCTCAAGGGCGTCCAGTTCGCTGAAGGCCTCAAAACCGGCAGCGCCAAGTGGATCGATGCCGCGAGCAGTTGAAGACGCGCGGGCCAAGTGGGAATGATATGCTTGCGAGAGCATGAAAACTCACCTTCTGTGCCTTGGTTTGGGCTGCGGCGCGCTGCTGATGCTCGCTCAGCTTCCCACGCCCAACGCCGCTGGCGTCTCGGCGGGCCACGACATCATGATCGTGAAGGATCTGGACGGCGCCAATAAGTTCTGGGATGCGCTGGGCGGCCAGCCCGCGCAGCTCGGCACCTTGAAGCTGACCAAGCTCCCCGGCGTCCTCTATCTGATGCGGAAGGGCGATAACAAGGGCGGCACCGAAGGATCGTCGGTCGAGTACGTGGGCTACAAGGTCAAGAACCTCAAGGAAACCCTGGCCAAGATGGACGCCGCGGGCTTCAAGCCGATGCCCGGCGCCACTAAGACCCGGGCGTTCCTGCTCACCCCGGATGCGATCAAGGTTCGTCTGGTCGAAGACCGCTCGATCGCCACGCCGGTGGCCGCCGACATGATCCAGATGGACGTCTCGAACGTCGCCGATGCGCAGGCCTGGTATCAGAAGTGGTTCGGAGCCAAGCTGGTGAAGGAAGGCAAGGAAACGTACGCGGACATCCCCGGCCACCGCATCTTGTTCGTCGAAACCAAGGGCCCGGTGGAACCCACCAAGGGGCGGGCGTTCGACCGTATCGGACTCGAAGTGAAGAACCTCGAAGATCAATGCAAGCGGCTCGACGGCGCGGGCATCAAGCTCGACGGCAAGGGTTACAACAAGGCCAAGAACATGGACCTGGCGGTGTGCCTGATCACCGATCCGTGGGGCACCTATATCGAGATGAGCGAAGGCTTGGCGGCTGTAAAATAATCGCAAGGACGACCTCGAAATATGAAACGCATTCTCCACGTTGCAGCTCTGCTCACGTCCGCCGGCGCGGCTTATTTCGCCGGGACCGGGTCGACATTAGCGCAGGCGCCGCCCGCGAATCCGCAAGCCAAAGGCAAGCAGCAGGGCAAGCAAGGCGGAACCGCTGGAACCGAATCCGGATGGGCCGCGTTCCAGACACGCTGCATGGGCTGTCACGGCAACGCGGCGGTTCCGGCCGCACAATCGCCCGAGCAGATCCGGCAAATGCCACCGGAACGCATATACGCAGCGCTGACCACCGGGTCGATGAAGACTCAGGGCGACGCGTTGAGCGAAGATCAGCGCCGCATGCTCGCCGCGTTTATGTCCGCTCGTCCGCTCGGAAGCCTCGACGCAGGATCGGCGCAGAGCATGCCGAATCACTGTTCGGCGAATCCTCCAATGACCGATCCGGCAGCGGGACCTGCGTGGAACGGATGGGGCGTGGACACGAGCAACGCTCGTTTTCAGTCGGCGAAGAATGCCGGATTGACTGCCGCTCAGGTTCCCAATCTGAAGCTCAAGTGGGCCTTCGGCGTTCCAACAGGTTTATCGCAATACAACCAGCCGACCGATCGTTTCCGGGCGCGTGTTTCTCGGCACCGATACCGGCTACGTCTATTCGCTGGACGCCAAGACCGGCTGCGTCTACTGGTCGTTTCAGACCAAAGCCGCAGTTCGCGGCGCGCTCAGCGTGGGACCAGTGAAGGGCAAGGGCTCGACCAAGTACGGCGTCTTCTTCGGCGATTTCCGCACCTATGTATATGGGCTCGACGCGCAGACCGGCCAGCAGATCTGGTCGAGCCGGGCGGACGATCACTTCATCGCGCGCATTACCGCGGCTCCCATCTTCCATGACGGCAAAGTGTATGTTCCGGTGTCGTCGTCGGAAGAATTTCAGGCTGGCAATCCGGATTATGCCTGCTGCACATCGCGCGGCAGCGTGCTCGCGTTCGACGCCAGCAATGGCGAGCGGCTGTGGAAGACGTATGTAATGGACGAGCCCAAGCCAGTTCGTAAAAACTCGAAGGGTGTGCAGCTTTACGCGCCGGCGGGCGGGTCGGTGTGGAATTCTCCGACCATCGATACCAAGCTCAACGCGATTTATTTCGGCACGGGCGACGCGGAAACCGAGCCTGCGGCGAAAACCAGCGATGCCGTCATGGCGCTGGATCTGAAGACCGGCAAGGAGCTGTGGCACTACCAGATCCAGGAGAATGACGCTTTCATGGGCGGCTGCGGCGGCGGCGCGAACAAGTCCGACAACTGCCCGAAGAATCCTGGCCCGGATCTGGACATCGGCAATTCCCCGATCCTGAAGACCATGCCGGATGGCAAGCGGATTCTGCTCACGGCAGCCAAGGACGGCCGCGTGTTCGCGCTCGATCCGGATAAGAAGGGTGCGCTTCTGTGGATGACCAATGCGGCTCCTCCGCCTCCTCCCGGAGCGACGGGATTCGCGCGCTTGGGCGGCATCGTGTGGGGCGGCGCGGCCGACGATCGCAACGTTTATTACGGGCTCAGCTCCGGCGGCATGTCGGCTCTGAAGCTCACCACGGGTGAAAAAGTCTGGTACACGCCCCTGGCGAAAGATACGCCGCGTGTGAACAACGCCGCGGCCGTCAGCGCGATCCCCGGGGTCGCATTCGTGGCGGGATCGGACGGCGTGCTGCACGCTCTTTCCACCACCGACGGGAAAATTATTTGGGAATATAATACGGCTCGGGATTTCGATACAGTCAACAAGGTTGCCGCGCACGGCGGCGCTATTAATTCGATCGGTCCCACCATCGTGAACGGGATGTTATTCATAGGCTCCGGGTACGCAGTCAGCGGAGGCAATGTCGGCAACGTCTTATTGGCATTTTCACTTGAATAAGGAGAACCACTATGCGTAACACTCGATTCATTCTGAGCGCGGCGATGCTGTTACTGGGCGCGTCCGCGGCTTTTGGACAGGCGAAAGACGGTAAGGGCAAAGGCGACGGCAAGGCCAAGGCGGCTCCTCCGCCGATGAGCTTCTTCGTCACCAGCGTGGGCGCGGGGAAAGGCGCCGATCTGGGCGGCCTGGCGGGAGCAGACATGCACTGCCAGACGCTCGCGGCGGCGGCCGGCCGGGGCAGCAGCACCTGGCACGCCTATCTCAGCACGCAGGGTGCTGGCGCGGTCAACGCGCGCGATCGCATCGGCAACGGCCCATGGGCGAACGCCAAGAACCAGGTGATCGCGGCCAATGTCGCTGAGCTGCATGGCGACACTCTGGAGATCGCCCGCATGGGGAACCGGATCACCAAGACTTCGGCGCTCAACGAAAAAGGCGAGGTTATGAACGGCGTCGGCGATACGCCGAACGAGCACGATATCCTCACCGGATCGCAGCCCGACGGGCGCGCGTACACGGACGCCGCGGACCATACCTGCGGAAACTGGACCAGCAGCGGGATGGGGACGGCGCAGCTCGGCCACTTCGATCGCATGGGCGGCGGGAACGCCTCCTGGAACTCGGTTCATCCGAGCCAGGGATGCAGCCAGCAGAACCTGGTCGCGACGGGCGGGGCCGGCAAGCTGTACTGTTTCGCGATTAACTAAATGCTGGGCCGCCCGCTGGTGCTCGCGGTTCTGTGCTGCTTTGCGTTGACCGGCCAGGACGGATCGTCGTTGTACGATCGCACCTGCGCGTCGTGCCATGACGGCGGCAACGATCGTGCGCCCAGCCGCGATGCGCTTCGTTCCATGTCCGCCGATCGCGTTTTGGCGGCCATGGAAACCGGACCGATGATCAGCATGGCGGTCCGTCTCACGACGGCGGATCGCCGCGCTCTTGCGGAATTCATCAGCGGCAAACCGATCGGGCAGCCGCTGGTGACCACGCCTCCAGCGAGGGCGATGTGCGCGCGAGACCTCGTCACGCTCGATGGTTCCGAGTGGACGTCATGGGGTGGGAACAGCAGCAATACGCGATTCCAGAATAATGCCGGGATCAGCGCCTCGGAGGTGCCGCGGCTCAGGGTGAAATGGGCTTTCGCGTTTCCCGGCGATATCCAGGCCTATTCGCAACCGACCATCGCTGGAGGACGCGTGTTGGTCGGCAGCCCGGGCGGCAAAGTATATTCGCTCGACGCGAAGTCCGGTTGTGTCCACTGGTTTTTCGATGCCGAAGCGGGAGTGCGCAGCGCGGTCACTCTCGCGCGCGTCGGAACCAGCAATGTCGCCTTCTTCGGCGACGCAAAAGCTAACGTCTACGGTGTCGACGCGGCTAGCGGCAAGCAGATTTGGAAGACCAAAGCCGATGCGTTCCCGGTCGCGGGCATTACCGGCTCTCCGGTGTTCTACAACGGGCGGATCTACATCGGCATCCGCAGCGGTGAAGAAGCATCCGGCGCGGATCCCAAGTACGAGTGCTGCCGGTTCCGCGGAAGCGTGGTCGCGCTCGACGCACTCACCGGTAAGCAGATTTGGAAAACATACCTGGTCGACGAGCCCAAGCGCACGACCAAGAACAAAGCCGGTGCGCAGCTCTGGGCGCCATCGGGTGTCGCCGTGTGGAGCACGCCCGCCATCGACGCCCGGCGCAATGCGCTCTACGTCACCACCGGCAACAACTACACGGATCCCACCACGCGCCTGAGTGATGCTTTCGTCGCGATGGACCTGAACTCCGGTAAGATCCTGTGGTCGCGACAGATGACCGCCAAGGATGCCTACACGGCGGCGTGCAGGTTGCCCGACAAAACCAATTGCGCCGAATCGAACGGCCCGGATTTCGATTTTGGGTCATCGCCGATTCTTGTAACTTTGGCGAACGGGAGGCGCGCGCTGATCGCGGGTCAGAAGTCGGGCGTGGTGCATGCGGTCGATCCCGACAATCAGGGCGAAGTGTTATGGCAGACGCGAGTTGCGCGGGGCGGCACGGCGGGCGGCGTCCAATGGGGCTCGGCGGCGGACCAGAACAACGTGTACGTCGCCGTGTCCGATATCGGGCGCATCATGCTGACGTACACCTCGGCCACCGATGCCGATCCCAAACGGGGCGGCGGCATGTTCGCTCTCCGCCTCGACAATGGGGAAAACGTTTGGTATACAGCTCCAAGGCCGTGTGGTGAGCAGCCGCGATGCAGTCCTGCGCAATCGGCCGCGGTGACGGCAATCCCCGGCGTGGCATTTTCCGGATCGGTGGACGGCCATCTGCGGGCGTACTCATCGGCCGACGGCAAGGTCATCTGGGATTTCGACACCGCGCAAAACTACGAAACGGTGAATGGAGTTCCGGGACACGGCGGTTCGCTCGACGGGCCGGGACCCGCGGTCGCCGACGGAATGCTGTTCGTAAACTCGGGATATCCCACCGCCGGCGGCATGTCCGGCAACGTACTGCTCGCATTTTCCATCGACGGAAAGTAAACGCGGCGCTCCCCTGAAAATCGGGGACAGCCAGCCGATTTCGGCATGCCATTGCGGATGCTGGCCACGCTCGTCCTTCGAAATCGGAGGCAGTCCCCAAGTTTCCGAACCGCGACAGTGATGGAGCGGTCTACTTCTTCGGCAGCGCGAACGCCAGATATCCGCCCGGACCCGGCGGCAGCTCTTTAGCGCTCGCGGCGCGCGGAGGAGTCTGCCCCGCCCCGCCCACCGGAATCACCACATACTCGCGGCCGCCGATTTCATAAACCGCGGGCACGCCGTCGGAACCCGCCGGCAAGTTATATTCCCAGATCACTTTGCCGTTGTCCTGATCGTAGGCGCGGAACTTGCGGTCCGACGAAGTCGCCACGAAGATCACGCCGCCACCGGTCACGACGACGCCTCCGCGCGGGAAGTGTGCCCCGGTCGGAGGGTCTTGGGGCACTCCGACCACCCCGCCGTTCGGCACCTGCCACTTGATCGTGCCCGTGTTCAGGTCGATGGCGGTCAGCTGCGACCACGGTGGTCCGATCGCCGAAAGGCCGTTGCTCGCCTGCATCATGAAATCGTACGGAGCATCGTATGGCGTGAACTCGTGCTGCGGAGGAGGAGGCGGCGGCAACGGCTTACCATCGGGAGCACCTTTGGCCCCGCGTCCAGCACGGGGAGGCCCTGGAAGGCGAAGCGTGAGACCCATCGGCAATTCTTTCGACACGATGTAGATCATCCCCTTGCTCGGATCGATGCCGGAGCTGCCCCAGTTCGCGCCACCGTTATTGCCCGGCATTTCCACAGTGCCCTTGAGGCTGGGCGGAGTGAACAAACCCTCGTTACGCCAGGTGTGGAGCTCCTCGCGAACTTTGGCTTTCTCGTCATCCGAGATGTACGGATTGATGTCCTTCTCGGTGAAAGACTGTCTGGCGAAAGCCGGAGGCTTGGTAGGAAAGGGTTGCGTCGGCCAGGCTTCCTCGCCCGGCACGTCGGATTTGGGAACCGGACGCTCCTCGATGGGCCATAGCGGCTTGCCGGTCTCGCGCTCGAAGACGAACAGGAAACCCTGCTTGGTGGGCTGCGCGACCACATCCACATTCTTGCCGTCGTGCTTCACGGTGAGAAGCTTCGGAGCCGTGGGCGTGTCATAATCCCACAGGTCATGATGGACCATCTGGAAATGCCACAGCCGCTTTCCAGTCCGAGCGTCCAGAGCCACGATGCTGTTGCCGAAAAGATCCTGCCCGTGGCGATCGGGCCCGTAGAAATCGTAGCGCGCGGTACCGAAGGGAATGAACACGATCCCGCGTTTCTCGTCGACGCTCATCTCATTCCAGTTATGCACGCCGCCCGAGGTCTTCCATGCGTCCGCGGGCCAGGTTTCATAGCCGAACTCGCCAGGATGCGGAACGCTGTGGAACACCCACTTGAGCTTGCCCGTGATCACGTCGTACGCATGGACGTCGCCGGGCGTGGCCACGTAATTGTCGCCCTGATTCACGGGCATCAGCGACATGAAAATGGTGTTTTCGAAAACATGGCCAGGATCGCTGGCGGATGCCCGGGGAATGTCGCGGTCGAGCCCGTTCTTGAGATCCGCACGGCCGTTATCGCCAAACGACATGATGGTGTCGCCGGTGCGAGCGTCGATCGCAGTGAGGGCTCCCGCGTTCGCGAACAACAGACGACGATCCTTGCGGTCCTTACTTTCCCAATAAGTGATTCCGCGGGCCGCGCCGGCGCCCTGATGCTTCCAGATCTCCTTGCCGGTGGCTGCGTCCAGCGCCACGACGGCATTTTGCGCCCCCACATACATGGTCCCGTCGACGACCACCGGGTTGAATGTAGGATTGTTACCGGACTCATACATCCAGGCGGCCTGGAGCTGCTTGACGTTGTTCTTGTTGATCTGCTTGAGCGAGGAGTATTGCGAATGGTCCGCGCCTCCGCCATTGGCGTCCCAGGTGGTGAAGTTGGGGGCGTTGTCGTCTGCGGCTGCGGCGATCAAAACCAGCGCTGCGGCGATCACGGCCGCAGCGTATAAGCGCATGCGCATGATCGTGCAGTATACAACAAGGGGACTGCCTCCGATTTCGATGAACCAGCCCCGTTGAGTCCACAACAGCGCCCGAAATCGGCTGGCTGTCCCCGCTGGCTGCCGTTATTTCCCCGCGTTAAACCGCTTCTCGGCTTCCTGCCAGTTGACGACGTTCCACCACGCGGCGAGATAATCCGGACGGCGATTCTGATACTTCAAGTAGTAGGCGTGTTCCCACACATCGACGCCGATCACCGCATGCTTGCCTTCCATCAGCGGGTTGTCCTGATTGGGAGTGGACATGATCTCGAGGCCCGATCCGGTCTTAATCAGCCAGGCCCAGCCGGAGCCGAATCGCGCAGCGCCCGCAGCCGAAAGCTTCTCTTTCAACGTGTCGAACGATCCGAACGCCGCGTTAATCGCCGAAGCCAGGTTGCCGGCCGGCGCACCGCCCTTGCCGGGTCCCATGATCTCCCAGAACATGCTGTGATTCCAATGCCCGCCGCCGTTGTTGCGCACCGCGGTGCGGATGTTTTCCGGCACGATGGCGCAATTGTTGGCCAGCAGCTCTTCGATACTCTTGGACGCCAGCGCCGGCGCCGATTCCAAAGCCTTGTTGAGATTCGTCACATAGGCGTTATGGTGCTTGCCGTGATGAATCTCCATGGTCATCTTGTCGATATGCGGCTCCAGTGCATCCGGAGCGTAGGGCAATGCAGGTAGTGTAAAGGGCATGATTTGATTCTCGCTCAAGTTGAAGCGCACAGGCGCGCGCCGTTGTGCGCGTTTAAGAAATAGATGCCCGCTCGAAGGCATCCGCTACACGAAACATCGCTGTTTCATTGAAGTGGTTGGCGATGACCTGCAACCCTACCGGCAATCCATCCGGGGTTTTGCCCGCCGGCACGCTCATGCACGGGATTCCGGCCAGGTCGCCCGTCACCGTGTAAATATCGGAGAGATACATGGCCGTCGGATCGTCGACCTTCTCCCCCAGCTTGAATGCCGGGAACGGCGACACCGGACCGGCGATCGCGTCCACCTGCTCGAAAGCCTGCGCGTAATCGCGCGCCACCAGAGCCCGCACTTTTTGCGCCTTCAGATAATACGCGTCGTAGTAGCCCGAGCTCAGCACGTAAGTTCCGAGCATGATCCGGCGCTTGCACTCCGCGCCGAAACCCTCGTCGCGCGTCTGGCGATACATCTCTTGTAAAGTGCCGGCGGACTCGGACCGGCGCGTGTAACGCACGCCGTCATAACGCGCCAGGTTCGAGCTGGCTTCGGCCGTGCAGATGATGTAGTAGCACCCCACCGCATACGCGGTGTGAGGCAACGTAACCTCGCGGATCTCGCATCCCAGCTTCTGGAGCGTTTGAATCGCAGCCTGAATCACGTCGCCCGTGTCGCTCGCCAGGCCGTCGAAGAACTCCTTCGGAATGCCGATCTTCATGCCGCGTATATTCCCGTCGAGAGCCGCCACGTAATCCGGAACCGGCGCGAAGGCCGACGTGGAATCCATCTCGTCGCGGCCGGCCATCACTTGCAGCAGGCGCGCGGAATCCCGCACCGTTCGCGAAAACGGCCCGATGTGGTCGAGCGAGCTGGCGAAGGCCGTAAGCCCGTAGCGCGACACACGTCCATAAGTAGGCGTGACACCGGTTACGCCGCAGAACGACGCCGGCTGGCGGATCGATCCGCCGGTATCCGATCCCAGCGACAACACCGCGGTTCCCTGCGCGACCACTGCCGCCGATCCGCCGGACGATCCGCCCGGCACACGGTCCAGCGCCACCGGATTGCGCACCGGCCCAAACGCCGAATTTTCGTTCGACGATCCCATGGCGAACTCGTCGCAATTGGTCTTGCCGATGATCACGCCGCCGGCCTGCTCGATACGGATCACCGCCGTGGCGTCGTAGGGAGGAATATAGTTCTCGAGCATTCGCGAGGCGCAAGTGGTGCGCAGCCCGCGCGTGAGAATGACGTCCTTAATGGCGATGGGAACACCCGCCAGCGGACCGGGATCCTCACCCGCGGCGATCTTACGATCTACGTCGCGCGCTGCTGCCAGCGCCCTTTCGGGCGCAAACGTCAGATACGCATTCGTCTTGGGATTCTCCGCCTCGGCGAATTTGAGCGCCTCGCGCGCGATCTCCTCCGCGCTCGTTTTCTTGTCGAGGAGGTCCGCGCGAATAGAATCGACCGTCATTTTTCGATGACCCGCGGCACTTTGAAGTAACCCTGGCCGGCCAGCGGCGCATTCGCCACCGCGTCGGCGTTCCCTAGCGGCTTGCGTTCGACATCGGCCCGCAACGTCGCTGTTTCCTCAGAATCGTAAAGCACCTGCGACATCGGCTCCACGTTCGACGTATCCAGCTCACTCAACTTGTCGATGTGGGTGAGAATGCCGTCCATGTCCTGGGTCATGCGGACGATTTCTTCCTCGGTAAGCGCCAAGTTCGCAAGCTCGGCGACACGCCGCACTTCCTGTTCGGTGATTTTCATCACTCTCCTAGAATCAAAAAAGGGGACAGCCAGCCGATTTCGGCGGCCTATACAACACAGCGCAGGAATCGTTCTTCGAAATCGGAGGCAGTCCCCATTTTCCCAATTTTCTCACCCCGTCCCCTGCTTCTTTGATTGACGGTACAACATCGCCATCACCGGATCTTGAATTCCGTTGGAATCGGGACGACGAGCCGATTCCGCGCGCTGCGGTTTTCGACGCGGAGGCATCGGCCGGAAATCGATCTCCTTCACCACATCCGCTCCCAGGACTTCTTTCAGGTTGCGCAGCAGGAAATGCCGCAAGACGTTGAGCTGCTTCTGCCACACGAAGTCTTCCACTTCCACCACCAGTGTGCCGCGCACCAGCGCCGCGGCCAGCGTGTGCCGCGCGATCTTTTTCCCGGCCGCCAGCGCCCATGCCGCTCGCGCGCGAGTTTCCGGATCGGCCACGTCCGCCGATAGCTTCAGTTTTCCGATGAGACTCCCGGCACGTTCCATAATTGGTTCCAGATCGTACGGGGGAGAATCCGATTCTACCACTTGCGCTGCGCAGCGTCCGGCGAAAGATTTTTGCACACTCCAGACGATCTGCATCGTAATATTATCCATGAACGTCCTGAAACACGTGTTTCGGCGGTTTGGGATGGCCCCGGCGTTTACCGTGATCGCGCTGGTGACGCTGGCGCTGGGCATCGGCTCGAATACGGCCATCTTCAGCGTTATCAATGGCGTGCTGATAAAGCCTCTACCTTATCCGCAATCCCAGGATTTAGTGGAGGTTCGGCACCTGGCTCCTGGAATCCCATCCATCGGCGGAACCCTGAACTGCTCGCCCTCCATGTACTTCACCTATCGAGACGAGAACCAGACCTTTCAGGACTTTGGGCTCTGGTCGATCCGAGGAGGGACGATCACCGGCGTGGGTGATCCGGAAGAGCTTCGGGCCATCATGGTAACCGACGGCGTGTTGGAAGCCGTGGGTGTCCAGCCGGCCGTCGGGCGTTGGTTCTCCCGCGCCGACGATACCCCCGGCGCGCCCGATACCGTGATGCTGACTTATGGGTATTGGCAGCGGGCCTTTGGAGGAGACAAGTCCGTGGTCGGACGCGCCCTCAATATCGATTCGAAGCCGCGCACAGTGATCGGGATCATGCCGCAGGACTTCCAGTTTCTGAACAACGACGCCGAGTTGCTGCTGCCGCAACAATTCGACCGCAATAAGGTCTTTCTGGGGGAGTTCAGCTACCAGGGCATCGCACGCCTGAAGCCCGGAGTGACGCTGCAGCGGGCCAATACCGACGTCGGGCGCATGCTGGGTATGTGGCTCAAAGCCTGGCCCGCTCCGCCCGGATTCGAACGGGCTCTGTTTGAGAATGCGCGCCTCGCTCCTGACGTCAAGCCCCTGAAAGAGCAAGTGGTCGGAGACATCGGGACAGTGCTGTGGGTGCTGATGGGAACCATCGGGCTGGTGCTGTTGATCGCCTGCGCGAACGTCGCGAATCTGCTGCTGGTGCGCGCCGAGGGCCGCCAGCAGGAACTGGCTATCCGCGCCGCGCTCGGGGCCGGCTGGGGAAGAATCGCGCGTGAAATGCTGTTCGAGAGCCTGACCCTGGGGATCATGGGCGGCGTGCTGGGCTTGGGTCTCGCCTACGCTGCGGTACGAATCCTGGTAGCCAAAGGTCCTGCCACTTTACCGCGTTTAACCGAAATCGGAATCGATCCCCTGGTCCTCGTTTTTACGCTAGGAGTTTCGCTGTTCGCCGGCCTGCTGTTCGGAATCATTCCGGTGCTGAAATACGCGGGACCGCATTTGGCAACTGCGCTGCGCGCGGGCGGGCGTTCCCTAAGCTCGAGCCGGGAGCGGCATCGCGCGCGCAATACGCTCGTGGTCGTACAGGTGGCATTGGCGCTGGTGCTGTTGATCGGTTCCGGCCTGATGATTCGGACATTTCAGGCTCTGCGGAACGTTCAGCCCGGATTCACGCATCCCGAAGAACTCCAACTGATGCGCGTTTGGATTTCCGAAGGGCAGGTAAAAGAACCCGAACAGGTGATGCGCATGCAGAAGGCCATGCTGGATAAGCTGGCGGCGATTCCGGGAGTGACATCGGTCGCCTTGGCAGGCGATGCTCCGCTGGAAGGATTCTCCAACAACGATGTTCTGTTCGCTGAAGACAAGACTTATACCGTTGGGCAGATCCCTCCCGTCCGCCGGATTCGGGCGGTCGCCCCGGGATTTTTCAAAACCACCGGCACCCCTCTGGTCGCCGGACGCGACTTCACGTGGACCGATCTCTACGAAAAACGCCACGTAGCGATGGTTTCTGAAAATCTGGCTCGCGAAATGTGGGACGACCCGCGTGCCGCGCTGGGCAAACGGATCCGCGAAGGTACTGCCGATCCATGGCTCGAGATCGTAGGGGTGGCCGGCGACGTCTACGACGACGGCGCTCAAAAAAAGCCGCCGTCATTCGCCTACTGGCCAGCCATGCGGGAGTCCGTCTACGGCCCTGAGGGTGTTAGCGTCCAGCGCTTCGCCGTATTCGCCGTCCGCACCAGGCGTGCGGCTACCGATAGCTTTCTGACCGAGGCCCGGCAGGCGATCTGGTCGGTCAATTCCAACTTGCCGGTTTTCGCGTTAAGGACGGTGCAGGATCTCTACAACCAGTCCATGGCGCGCACGTCCTTCACGCTGGTGCTGCTGGCGATCGCGGGAGCCATGGCGCTGATCCTCGGCATCGTGGGGATTTACGGCGTGATCGCTTACGCGGTCACGCAGCGGACGCGTGAGATCGGCATTCGCATGGCGCTGGGAGCGCAGGCACCGGGACTGCGGCAAATGTTCGTGCGCCAAGGGCTGCTGCTGGCGGGGATCGGCGCGATCATCGGATTGGGCGCCGCCGCGGGGCTGACTCGACTGATGGCTTCCCTGCTATTCGGAGTCGCGGCTCTCGATCCGCTGACCTACGCGGGTGTTGCGGCGATCCTGATCGCGGCGGCGGCGCTGGCCAGCTATGTTCCCGCGCGCCGGGCCACCCGGGTCGATCCTTTGGACGCGCTGCGGGCCGAGTAGATTCTATGAGGATTCTTGGCTTAAGAATGCGAGGACTCTCCCGGTCTGTCCGGGGACGAAGTGTCCAGCTTCCGGCAAAAAGACGACCTCGGCTTTGGGCGCATGGCGCTCCAGGCGGCTCTTGGTTCCCGCGGAATCGAGGAGCACGTCCCGCGCGCCTACAATCGCCAGCAATGGCATGTCAAGCCGCCGCAGAGCGTCGTCGGAGAACACTGGGAGCTTCACGCGGCGCTGTCGAAAATGTTCGTGGATGAGGGATACGAAGTTCATAAATGCCCTTACTGGCGGCGTCGGATCGGCCGGTGGGCGCCCTAGAATGAGCCCCAAAAGTTTACGCCTCCCCCAGGCACCGCACACCCGCAGTGCGATCACCGCGAACACGATGCCAACTTTCTGGCGTCCGATCCCTCCCGGGCAAAGCACCGCAACTCTTTCCACTCGTTCGGGACGCCGTATCGCGTAAGCCAGAGCGAGCCAGCCGCCCCGCGAGACTCCTGCGATCGATGTGCGATCGACGGAGAGGCCGCGCAGGACTTCATCGAGCCATAAACTATAAACGTCGGACGAAAGTGGGGGCCGGGAAGGCGCACTCAGGCCGGCTTCGCCGATCATATCGAGGGTATAGACGCGGAAGTGGCCGGCGAATGCGCGCACGTCGGGCAGCCACATGGCGGAGTTCCCCGCGCCGCCGTGGAGCAGTAAAAGCGGTGGAGCGTCATCGGCACCGGAGGCAATCACGAATGTCTCTCCTTGACTCGTCGGTATGCGGATCTGTTGATGGGCTACGGGCCAGTGCTTGAGAAACGCGAGATAGCGTTCACGAACCAGCCGTTCTCCTTCAGGGGATTTGTAGATTCGATTCATTTTGTTGCCTCCTTGAAAATAGACACACGTATCCTGTGGTTCTCCATTCGTTTCATTTATCCGAGAGACTGCTTTAGCCGGCGCTGGGGTCCTGATCGGCGAACGCGAGCTCGACGGCGTAGTCGCGGACGTCCTCCGGCCAACTGGCGATTAGATCGCAGAAGCGGCGCCGGTCGTAGGCGAACAGAGCGCGCGTGGCCTCTTCAAATCCGGGCAGGTTTCCGGCGATGGCCGCCATGAAACGATATGCTGCGTCCTGCGCTGCGCGGACGCGATCCCGGTCGCCACTGGCCCGGCGAGCCTCTTCCACGAGCTTGCGTAGAGCAACCGAAGCGCCGCCTGGCTGTAAGCCAAGCCAGTCCCAATGGCGCGGCAAAAGCGTGACCTCTCTGGCGATTACTCCCAACCGAGGGCGCCCACGGCCGCGCGGTTCCGGCGCCGTTTGGTCGCCATACCTGACCGAAATCTCCTCGGGAGTTCCGCGCGTATCGAGGTCGATTTGATGGCCGCTCTGGTTATCAAAGATGAGAAGACCGCCCCCTTGCGAGATATCCTTAATAATTACAGCCACTTGCGGCAGGGTCCCACTCGCGATTCTGTTAAACCCCTTGAAGACCGTGCAGCTCATGGAATAAATATACCCGGATATAAATAAGATGTCAATATTACCCGGATAATAATTTCAAAGAGCTGCGAAGAGGGCAGGGTTCCAGCCCAGCCGCTACTTAGCCCCACTCACCGACTTTTGCCAGTTCGTGATCACGTTGACGGTCGGCTCGCCCGTCTCCACCAGCTCATTCACTAGAAACCGCTGCCGGTCCGGATGGGGACTGTAGGTGAAAACATTACTCTGCGGAACGATGACATAACCACGAAACTCGAACAGTTTCTGAGGCGGCCCGATGCGCAATCCACCGCGTCCATTTGCATCGATGGTTGCCGCCATCACCGTCGCACGCGCCGTAGCCGGGGGACCCGTGAAGAAGAGTTCCTTTCCATCCGAGCGCCAGCGCGGCTCGCGGCCACCGTCCGCGGAAACCTTCCACACTTGCGATCCAGTCGGGAATGGCCTGATATAGACCTCGCCTTTTCCCGACTCGTCCGAATAGTAGGCGAGCCACTTCCCGTCCGGTGAAAGCTGCCCCTGACTCTCGACCGCGTCGGTGCCCAACAGCTTCACCGCCGCTTTCTCATCCAGTTTTCCGGATTCCACGGGAGCGTACCAAATGTCCGCCCGCGTTTTTGGATTGTTCTCGGTATAAATAACGAATCGTCCGTCGCGGGACCAGTCCGACGGAGTCCTTGCCGGGGCGGCGGGATCTCTCTTCTGCACGATTTGGAGCTGGCCTCCCTTCAGGTCCCTTTGATAGGTGCCTGGCCCCTCCGGCCCTGTCATGCCAAACCAGACCAGACTGCTGTCCGGCGACCACAAAGCGGCGCCACCTTGCGACCCGGGAGGCGTCAAACGGCTCTCCGATTCGCGCACCAAATCATGCAGCCACACAGCCCCGGAGCCACCCTCGTCCCGGCGCTGGGTCGCTACAGTATTCCCATCTGGCGAAAGTACCACTCCTTGTTGCTCCGACCGCGGACCCACTTTGCCCAGTTCCTTGCCGGCCCGGTCAAACCACGTGAGCTGGGTTTCACGGGAACGTCCAGCCAGATACACCAGCGTCCCATCCGCGGCAGCCGAAGCTGCCACTTGTGGAGGACTCGACGAGGAGGACGAACGAGTGACCACAGAGATTGGATCACCCACCGGCTGAAGGCTCCCTTCATCGAAGGGTTGCGCCATGAGCGTGTTCTCGCGCAGAAACAGAAGGTGCGCATGCCCGCCCGCGGACGCGCCGGAAAAGCCCGGCGGCGAATAAACGACGCTGGAATTGTCCGACAGAACCTTGCGGCCAATGGGGTCGGCCAACGTGGCCAGGTAGATGCCCTGGGAAGCTTGGTCGATCGTTTGACGCACGTAGAAAAAATGATTTCCGTCGGGCAGAAATACAGGAAATCTCGCACGGTCGTTAGGATCATCCTTGCCAACGGCGGTGCACTGCCCTCCTTTGTTCGCATCCACGCGACGGAGGTGCCCGCTTTCAATCCCAAAAAGAATGACCCCTTCGCGATTCCAGGTGCCTCCCCTTCCCAGCCCAGTCTCGCCGCACAGGACCTGTGGAGGCCCGCCCGCCGCGGGAATCACTTTGAGCTTGGACTCGGCAAAGAATCCGATAAACCTGCTGTCCGGAGACCAGAACGGCATCCGGGCGCCATTAGTGCCGGACAGCGGCTGGAGTTCCCCGGAATCGAGCGACCGAAGGTAGAGCTGGGGAGTGCCGTCGCGCACCAATGAGAGCACCACGCGCTTCCCATCGGGGGAGATTTCTAGAAACCCTGTCTGGCTGTTTTCCGGCAGCGAAATCGACAGTCTCAGTGACCGTTCGGCTGCGGGCGCCTCGCGGAAATGCACGAACCCAAGTCCGGCAGCCAGGAGCACCGCAACTCCCGCCACCAACCATCCGAGTCGACCCAGCCCCGCCGGTGATGGCGGGGGCTCAGCAGCTTCCAGCACCAGCCGCATATCGCCGATCGCCTGCAAGCGCTTCTTCGGATCCTTCCGCAGGCATTCTTCGAGCAGTCTGCGAACGCGCTGCGGAACCGCACTCAGGTCTGGATTCTCCTTCACCACGCTCGCCAAGGTGTCCGTGAGATCCTCGCCTTTAAAGAGCCGCTGCCCGGTGATCAGCTCATACAGCACCACACCGAAGGCCCAGATATCGGCCCGCGCATCCACCCGCTTCCCGCGAGCTTGCTCGGGAGCCATATAGGCGGCCGTTCCCAGGATCACCCCGGCCTGCGTCGCGGCCATGCTGATGGTGGGCGAATCTTCAGAGGAGGAAGCCACCGGGCCGCCGCCGATCTTTGCCAGGCCGAAATCCAGCACCTTGACCGTTCCGTCAGGCTTGATCTTGATGTTGGCGGGCTTGAGGTCGCGATGGACCACTCCTTTGTCGTGCGCTTCGCCCAGCGCTTCGGCGATTTGCCGCCCGATCTCCAGCGCTTCCTCGACGGGCATCGGGCCGGCCGGAGACTCGCCCTCGACATATTCCATGACGAGGTAGTTCGGTCCCACATCGTAAAGCGAACAGATGTTGGGATGGTTCAACGAGGCGACGGCACGCGCTTCGCGGTCAAACCGCTCGTTGAATTGCTCCTGGGAAATCTTCACGGCGACGTCGCGGCCCAGGCGAGTGTCTTTGGCGCGGTAGACCTCGCCCATCCCACCCTTGCCAATGAGCGCAATGATCTCGTACGGCCCGAGTTTGTCGCCTGCGCTAAGCGCCATGGAGTTCCAACTGATTCTATCCAACCCGGCGGCTCCGCGAAAGGCAGGGATAATGGTAGACACACGAGCAAACATGAATACTGATTTCGCGATCGAGCCTGCACTGCTGGAGCGCCTGCGCTCCGCGTCTGACCTGCTCGAACAGCTCGCGGCGGACCGCGATCTTTTGAATCAGCTGCCCGCGGAGGATCGGGCGCGCCTGCTGCGGGCAGTGGCGGAGCTGTACAATCCCGACAAACTCGCGCGGCGCGAAATGCTGAAAGCCGCCGGGCGGGAGCGGACAGCACGCACCGGCGCCGTACTCAACGAAACCGGGATACGCACGCTGCGCCGGAAACCAGTCTTCACGACTCCCAATGTCTTTCCACCCCCCGACGCCGAGCCGCAGAGCACTGAGGTGTCCGATTCGCCGCATTGCTATGTGTGCAAACAGCACTACTCGGTGATCCATCATTTCTACGATCAGATGTGCCCGGCGTGCGCGGAGTTCAATTTCAAGAAGCGTACCGAGTTGGCCGATCTGCGCGGGCGAGTCGCACTGCTCACCGGTGGACGAGTGAAAATCGGTTATCAGGCCGGTCTCAAGTTGCTACGCGCGGGAGCAAGACTGATCGTGACCACGCGCTTTCCCCGCGATTCGGCGCAGCGCTATGCGCGGGAACCGGATTTCGGCCAGTGGTCGGATCGGCTCGAGATCTTCGGACTGGACATGCGTCACACCCCCAGCGTCGAAGCGCTGTGCACGCACTTGCTGGCGACTCTCCCCCGGCTCGATTTCATCATCAACAACGCCTGCCAGACGGTTCGCCGTCCGCCGGAGTTCTATAAACACATGATGGAGGGCGAAAGAGCGGCGCTGGGTGAAACTCCGGCGCTGCTGCTTCGCGAAGCACTGCCTCCTTCGGCTGAGCTGTCTCAAATCCCGCTGCTAGCGGAGGATTTGGAAGTGGCGAAGCATCTCTTCCCCGAGGGCCGGCTCGACCAGGATCTTCAGCAAATGGATTTGCGCGGGCGAAACTCATGGCGGCTGCTGATGGCGGAAGTCTCATCGATTGAGTTGCTGGAGGTGCAGTTGATCAACGCGATCGCGCCCTTCATCATCAACGCACGCCTCAAGTCCCTGATGATGCGCACGCCCGAGCGCGACAAACATATCGTCAACGTGTCAGCCGTCGAGGGGCAGTTTTACCGGAACTGGAAGACCACTCGACATCCGCATACCAATATGGCGAAGGCCGCGCTCAACATGATGACGCGCACCTCGGCGACGGACTATTATGGCGACGGCATCCACATGAATAGCGTCGACACCGGCTGGGTGACCGACGAAGATCCGGTCGAGATCGCCGCGCGCAAGACGGTAGAGCAGAAGTTTCATCCGCCCCTGGACATCGTGGACGGCGCGGCGCGAATCCTCGATCCCATCATCAGCGGATTTAACACCGGCGAACATGTGTGGGGACTGTTCCTGAAAGACTACCGGCCGACCGACTGGTAGGGGGTTGGGATGGCCTTTGGCCGCCGGTTGCGATATGATTTGGCAGGTACAGAAACGGCCAGGCAGGGGAGGTTTCCATGAGAAATCGATGTCTTGCTCTCATCGCGGTTGCGTCATGGGCGAGTTTAGTCGTCGCCGGTCAGTCTCCCGCTAAAACGCAAGCTCCCGCAAAGGCGAAGGACGCGAAGGCCTGGAAGGCGTCTCGAACTCCCGATGGCGTTCCCGACTTTCAAGGCTATTGGACCAACAATACGCTGACGCCTTTGGAACGGCCCAAGGGTCTCGGAGCAAAAGAGTTTTACACCGATCAGGAAATAACCGACGCGCAGAAGAAGGAACAGCAGCGCCTGGCGTTGAACGTAGCGGAAGGCCGCCCCACAGAACAGGGGACCGCCGACGACGTGCATTACGATTTCGCCCAGTTCGGATTGGACAAGTCTCAGGCCAACATGGTGTGGGACAAACGAACGTCCCTGATCGTGGGAGCCACGGGCACGATTCCTCCGCAGTTGCCGGAGGCGCGGAAGAGAAACGCCGACATCGCCGCCAAGAATCGGGGCCATGAATTCGACGGCCCGGAGAATCGGCCGCTCAGCGCGCGCTGCATCATCATGGGCTATGACGCCGTGCCGATGCTTCCCGCCGGCTATAACAACAATCTGCAGATTGTACAGAGCACGGGAATCGTGACCATTCTGCATGAGATGAACCACTCGGCCCGGATCATTCCCACGGACTCGTCACTGCACCCGGCCCCCAGTATCGGCCTGTACCGCGGAGATTCGCGCGGCCATTGGGATGGCGACACGCTGGTGGTGGATGTCACCAATTTCAACGATCGAAATCCTTTCCGCGGATCGAGCGACAAGCTGCACGTGGTCGAACGCTTCACCCGCGTGGACGCGGACACCATCCTGTATCGATTCACGGTGGAAGATCCGGCTACGTGGGACCAGCCCTGGACCGCGGAACTGGCCATGACCAAGACCAACGGTCCAATCTACGAATTCGGGTGCCACGAGGGCAATTACGGGCTCGCGAATACCTTGAGCGGAGCCCGCGCCGCTGAAGCCAACGCGGCCAAAAAGTCCGCCAAATAAGTTTCGTCAGAGACCGACAGTGCCCTGCTTACTCCTGATCGTTGTCTTGGGATTTCCCCGCGTCGCGCTGGTCTTGTTGTGGCTCTTTTCCACTTACCTGCAGCGCGCCTTCCACGGCGGGCTGCTGCTGCCGCTGCTCGGATTCATTTTTCTGCCGCTAACCACGATCGTGTATGCCTGGGAGCTAAACAGCGGCATGCCGACGGCGGGAATTAATCTCTTGTGGCTTCTGATCGCCGTGATCATCGATCTGGGTGGACTGGGCGGCGGCGCGCACCGCCAATCGCGGAGAAATTGACGCCGGGCTGGCATGTTATACCTGTCCTGTGCCGCTCCCGCTCATTCTTGCCTCGCAATCGCCTCGCCGGCGCGAGCTTCTCGCGACGGCCGGAATTCCTTTCACAGTCCGCGCCCGCGAGGTCGAGGAGGTTCGTGCTCCCGGTGAAGCGCCCGAGGCATACGTTCGCCGTCTGGCATGCGCTAAAGCCGAGGCTGCCTGGGAAGGCCGCGATGAAATTGTACTGGGCGCCGACACCATTGTTGTACTAGGCGCCGTACTAGGCCAAGAGGTCCTCGAAAAGCCCCGCGACGCGGCGGATGCGCGTGCCATGCTGGCGCGCCTGGCCGGACGCGAGCACCTCGTCATCACCGGCATCTGCCTGCGTCATCCCGGCGGCGTCGCAATCGACAGCACCGCTACCCGTGTATGTTTTACGCAACTCACCGACGCCGAGATCGATGCCTATGTCGCGAGCGGCGAACCCATGGACAAAGCCGGCGCTTACGCGATTCAGGGACTCGCCTCCAAGTTCGTGGAGCGCATCGAAGGCTGTTACTTCAACGTCATCGGACTGCCTTTGTCCCAGGTGTACCGGTACTTGAAATCGCTGGAATAAATTGTAGTCTGGTCTGGTGTTTCGAACGGTGCTCGCCGTGTCCCTCGGTTCCGTCCTGTTATCCGCGGCGGATCGAACTCCCGCGCCTGTCACAAATCTGGAGTTGCAGGGAAAGATCACTGGCGAGGGCGCCAAACGCTCGCTGCGTGTAAAGTTGTTCGGCGTCGAAACGCCCTACGTAGACTCCGTCGAGGTAAATCCCCGAGGTGAGTTTCACTTCCGCTCTCTGGCTCCCGGCGATTACACCGTGGCTGTGATCCGCAACGGCCTGGGCGAAGTTCGCCGTACGGTGGTGGTGAGCCCCGCCCTGGCCGGCCCGGCCGGAGTGATCCACGCGGCCATTCCCTACAGCTCGGCCGAAGCTGCCGCCACTCCCAACAGCGGCGTGGTGTCCGTTCACCAGCTTTCTATTCCCGCGAACGCAGCAGCGAAGTACACAGACGCGCAGAAGAGACTGGCCCTGCACGACCCGCGGGGCGCGGTCCGTATTCTCGAAGAGGCGGTCGCCCTTGCGCCGGATTTTTCCGCCGCCTGGAACGCCCTCGGAGTCATCGCTTTTCAGACCGGCGACGACAACCGCGCCGAATCCTTGTTCCGCGAAGCGCTCGCCGCTGAGCCTGGAGCTTTCGAGCCTTTGGTCAACTTGGGCGGTGTCCTGATCAAAAATAGGGCCGCCGCGGAGGCGCTCCCCTTCAACCAGCGTGCCGTACAGGACCGGCCCGAGGACGCCCTGGCGAATGCGCAGCTGGGTATGAACTACTTCAAACTGGATCAGCTCGACCAGGCGGAGCAATATCTGCTTGCGGCCAAACGTCTGGATCCCGCGCACTTTACGCAGCCGCAGGTCTTCCTGGCGGATATTTACGCGCGCCGGGGAAATCGTACGGCGGCAATCAAGGAACTGGAGGACGTTCTTGCGCTGCGTCCCGATGGCCCTCTGTCCGATCGCATCCGGCTTAATCTTGCCCAGCTTTCGGCTTCACCACAGTAGTCAACACGGTTACGCCTACGCTGCGCCGGCGCCACGCTTCCGCCGGCCCGATTCCGCCCTCAGGTAGAATCCAAACATCGGAGCGCGTTCATCGTGATTTGAACCACGTCCCCAGCGTTCCATTTTCCATTGCGCCCGCAGATAGCGCACATCCGGGTGCCTGTTCAGGTCGAGTGCGAGCGAATAGACGCCGCAATAGAACTTTTGCGGGAACGCCGCCAGAAGGCGCCAGTGTTGGCCGTCCGCGGAGCCCCACACCGAAACTTCCAGGTGCTCCTGCGCGATGATCCGCGTGATGCCCAGCGTCAGGTGGAGAATCTTGCTGTCGCACTCGACCTCCGCGCCCACTCCATCTTGACGGGCAACCGTCTCCGGCAGCAAGAATTGCGACAGCATTCAGGCCAACTTCTTTAGACGCGCTTGGGCCTCCTTCAGGGTGTCATACTTTTTCGGAAAGCAAAAGCGTATCCAGCGGGCTCCGTCCTGAGGATTTGCAAAGAAGCTCGATCCGGGCACCGCGGCGATGCCCACGGTTTCAATCAGGTGTCGCGCGAAGCTCACGTCGTCCATTTTGCTCAAGGCGGAGAAATCTGCCATGACGTAGTACGCTCCACGCGGGACGGAGCAGCGAAACCCGGCGCGTTCCAGCATCTGGAGCATCAGATCGCGCCGTTCGGTGTAGTGCTGCGCGAGTTCCGCGTAGTAACTCTCCGGCAGTCCCAGCGCGACCACGCCAGCCTCCTGCAAAGGGGCCGCAGCGCCCACCGTGAGAAAGTCGTGGACCTTGCGAACGGATTCGGTGATGTCCGGATTCGCCAGCACCCAACCCACGCGCCAGCCTGTCACGGCATACGTTTTGCTCATGCTGTTGATGAGTATGGTCCGTTCCCGCATGCCGGGGATCGTCATCATGGGAATGTGCCGGGCGCCATCGTAGACGATGTGCTCGTAGATCTCGTCGGTGATCGCCAGCGCATCGAACTCCTGGCACAAATCGGCGATGATCTGAAGCTGTTCGCGATCAAACACTTGACCGGTCGGGTTGCCGGGCGAGTTGATGATGATGGCTTTGGTGCGCGGGGAGAATGCCCGGCGAAGCTCGTCGGGATCGAACGTCCAATCTGGAGGCCGCAGCTTCACGAACTTGCGATGCGCGTCGCACAGCAGCGTGTCGGGGCCGAAATTTTCGTAAAACGGCTCAAAGATGACGACTTCGTCGCCGGGGTTCGACACCGCCAGCAGCGAGGCGATCATGCCTTCCGTGGATCCGCAGCACACCGTGATCTCGCGTTCAGGATCGATTTCGAGGCCGTAGGTTCGCCGGTATTTCGCCGCTATCTGATCGCGAAAGCGCTTCGCACCCCACGTGATCGCGTACTGATTAACGTCGTCGCAGATCGCCTGGCACGCCGCGTCCTTCACGATCTGCGGCGCCGGGAAATCGGGAAACCCCTGCGCCAGATTCACGGCGTTATGCCTTAAGGCCAGGCGAGTCATCTCGCGGATGACGCTTTCGGTGATGCCGAGTGTGCGATTCGCGCGAAAGCGGGTCACTGTGGCTATTGTTGGGCGGAGGGGCCGTAGATGCGGCGGTAGGCGTCAGCATTGCGCAGCACGGCCTGGATATAGCCGCGCGTCTGCGTGAACGGCACCGTCTCGACGAATTCGGCGGGCTCCTGGAAGTCGCCCCAGGTCAGCCACGATTTCGCGCGCGTCATCCCCGCATTGTATGCGGCCAGCGCCGCTTCCGTGTGACCGCCGAGCTGATCCGTCACCAGCCGCAGATAATACGTCCCGAATTGCAGATTCAGCGACGGCTGGAACAGCTTGGCCGTGGTGTACGCCGGGATTTTCAGCTTGCGGCTCAGCTCGCGGCCGGTGGCCGGTTCGATCTGCGTCAGACCGCGCGCGTTAGCGCGGGAAGTTACTTTCGCGTCAAACTCGGATTCCTGCCGGATTAATGCAGCCATCAGATACGGATCCAGGTTGTTCTGCTTGGAGAAGCGCTCCAGATCCGAGCGATACGGCAGCGGAAAGGCCAGCTTCCAGAAATTCAGCGGCGCGGAATCGATCGGCAGGAACAAATAATTTCCCGCATAGCTCTTGATGTAGCGGATGGCCTGCGCGGGCTGGCCGTCGCCGATCAGCGCGGCGAGTTCCATGGCCAGCAGATGCGGCTGGTCGCCGTTCTGGGCGCCGTAGCGCAGCTCGATTTCCGCCCAGTCTTTCAATCCCGCGGCAACCAGCATCTTGGCCCGGTCGATGCGAGCCCGTGAGGCAGCGCTCGCGTCGAACACAGTGGTTCGCGCACGCTGCGGAAAGCCGACGGTTTTCAGAAACTCGGCCGCAGCGGGAGATGGTTCTGCGCCGGCCACAGGCGTCAGGCGATCCCGGGCCAGCATCGCATAATACTGGTTCGGATATTCGCGTGCGATCTCATCATAGTAGGCGCGGGCCGCGGCTCGATCGCGCGATTGCTCGGCCAACCGCCCCAGGAAATATAAAGCGGCGGAAGCATTCTCCGACGCCGGGAACAAGTGCAAATGCGCCCGCAGCAGCTCCGCCGCATCCGATTCGCGCCGCAGGTAATGCACCCAGGCGACTTTCCAGTGACAGCCGGCGGCCTGCTTATCCTGCGGGAACGATTCATAGCAGGCCCGATACAGCGGCTCATACTGATCGGGTTTGTTCTCGGTGAGGTAGCGATTCGCGGCGGCGAGGACGGCCTGCAAGCGGAACGGCGAGTTGGGATGGAGACGGCCGAGCTTGTCGGCCACCGCGTCCATCTCATCCAGATTGTTCAAGCGGCGCGCGCTCTGCATGACGTAGAAGAGGCGCTCCGCATCCGCTTCGGGCGAAGCGACCTCGAGCACCGACAGGTACTTGTAGGCGACCGCGTTCTCTTCGGCGGTGTAGTGAGCCACGCCAATGCGGACCCGCGCCAAATCCCGCTCGGCGCCGCCGAGTTGCGGGACCAGAGCTTCCAGTTCCTTGCGAGCGCGTACGGCCTGGCCGCCATCGAGCAGCTTGATCGCACGTCCGAGCATCGCAGTGGGCAGCGCGGGCGGATACTTGTCGTCGAGGCTGGTCTTGAGCCTTTCTATTTCCGTCGCGGCCTGTGCCGATTCGGCCGATAGCGGATATCCATAGTAGACGCGCTGATAGTAAATGGCGGCGCTAACGTTATCGCCCGAGCCCGCGAATGCCGCGGCCATGGCGAGGTCGCCCTTGGGCTGCGAGAGCACCGAATAATACTTGCGCAGCAGGTCCAGCGCGCGGGCCGGATCGTTGTTCTGCGTGAGCGCACCCGCGGCGAGCAAAACCGATCGAGGAACCAGCGGCGACGATGGAGATTGCTTGAAGACCGTATCGAGCGTCGCGGGGACCGCGGCGTAGTCCTTTAAGGCAAATTGAGCGGAGCCCAGAAACCATGCCGCGTAATCGGCCAACTTCGGCAGGCGCTGGGGCAGACCTTTGAGCGCGGCGATGGCTGCAGGATAACGGCCGTCGTCCAAAGCATCGGCGCCGGTTTTGAGGTCGATGAGTGGATCGGAGGCCGCGCGTAGCGCAAGCACTGTTCCGCCGAGGGCGATAATTGCCACGGCAAACAGAGCCGCGTTACGCCAGCGGGCCGGGATAGGAAGGACCGAGCAGTACCGCATCTTCTTTCGCTAAGGTCTTCACCAGCTCCTGGTGGAGGTAATCGGGAACCCCACCTAAGGGTAGCAGGAAGTTTTCACGGAAAGCTCCCCGGGCCGCGTCAATGTGGGGGCGAAGCACGCCGTACAAATCGCGGGCCGCGCGGCCGGTTTTGACCTGGGAAGCGTGATACAGCTGGATCTCGGCCACCTTTACGCGGGCGAATCGAAGGGCCCGGGAGTGGGTGAGAGCTCTTGCGAGCCCGGCCGCGTAGATAGACGAGATGTCCAAACCATATTGTATCGCTAATGGTTTGGGGGCGAGAGCGCCAGCATTTCGTGCTGTGTCGGCTTACGATCGATCCGCATGTCGCACGTCTCGCCTCCATCACAAGTGTCCACTTCCAGCAGTACTTTGGACGATTGATAATTTCATGCGTTACGAAGCAAATAATACCTGCTCGGACGTTTGTATAGCAGTTTCAGATCACGGCATTTAGACACGGACCGCGACGGGGTGGGGATGCAAACGAGTCGGCTCACAGTTGTTCACCGCGGCGTTAGAATCAATAGGTGAAGGTTCGGGATTTGATTAGGATGCTGGAATCCCATGGCTGGCGGCTGAGGGCGACCAAAGGTAGCCACCGGCAATTCAGGCATCCAGAAAAGGGCATGGTGGTTACTGTGCCTGGGCAGTTTGGAAAAGATGTGCCCGTCGGAACGCTGAAGGCAATCTTGAAAAGCGCAGGCCTCGAAGGAGAACAGAAGTTATGACCTACACGGTGATTTACGAAAAAGGATCAACTTCGTGGGGCGCTTACGTTCCCGACCTTCCAGGCGTCATCTCGGTCGGAGACTCTCGAGAAGAAGTGGAACAGCTGATCGCCGAGGCCATTCAATTCCATCTGGAAGGAATGCGCGATGAAGGAATCGAGATCCCGCCGCCATCCAGCTTCGCGGGTTCTGTCGAGATCCCGCGGCCGGCTTAGCGACCATAATTGGTCGCACTAAGCGGCCGGCCTGGAGACCAACCCTACTGCGAGTGGAAATTTAGCAAGGTGGGACCGCCTCCACGGCCCCCCCTGATGACCGTACGCGGATGCTACTGCGCCAACACGATCTTCATGGTCGTACCGCCAATGGAGATCGACTCAAGCTTCGAGGCGTTTGTGGACACCGCCGTGACGGAATACTTTTGTTTGCCGTTTTCCACCTTCGCGGGCGATTGCGCGACTACATCCTTACCCGACTTGAATACAGCCTTGTCGCCTTGCACCTCAACCTTATACGCTCCAGCCTTCAGCTGAGTTCCGCCCACCTGGGTCGTTTGGGCCAGCTCCAGCTTGTAATCCGCGGCGCTGGCGATACCCATCGCGAGCGCGGCGAACCCGATCAACAACTTCTTAGACAACATTATGAATACACTCCTCCATGTTTCGATGACTGCTCTGATGAGGATCTCCGCTGGGAATACTTCTCCAAGATCTTCGGCTACAGAGGCGTGGGATTAACGGAGCAGAACCGTGGCGGGGATCTTCAAATCAAATTTTATCACGAATGGTTTCGCGGTCAAAGAGTTTGTGCGTGAATTGTGTGTGACTTGGATCCCGCAGGCGCGTGATACGCATTAAAGCTTAGTCGTAAATAGGTCGATAGAACAGGTGGTACAGTTCATGCGATCCCGAGCCAGTTCTCCGGGCATGTCTTGGCCCGGGATCACCGGAGCGCTTTGCGGCATATTGGCGATCCTGCTTGGAGTGCTGGTTCTGGCAGGTTGGGCGGTCCACTCCGCGCTCCTGATTCAAGTTGCGCCGGATCTGGCCCCCATGCAGCGCAATACCGCGGTCAGTTTTGTCCTGGCCGGGCTGGCTCTCCTGGGCATTGTGTGGAGCAAGCCACGACTCTCGTTCGCGGGCGCGGCGATCACGGCCCTCTGCGCCACGGCAACTCTCATCGAGTACCTGTTGCCCGCCAACTTGGGCATCGACGAACTTCTGGGCCCCGCCTACATTACGACACACACTTCGAACCCCGGCCGCATGTCGCCGGCCACCGCGCTCTGTTTCCTGGCGCTCGCGATCGGCTTCGCCCTGGCCCAAGCAGGACCGCGCAACCGCAGATCGGCCGGGCTAGGGGTTCCAGGGCTGATGGTAACCGCCGTAGGAGCAGCCTGCTTCATCGCGTTGGTGTCCGGCACGAGTGACGCATTCTCCTGGGGGGACCTGACTCGCGTGTCTTTCCCGACGGCGATCGGCTTGCTGCTGATGGGAATCGGCGCTACTGCCGTTGCCTGGGACCTGACCCGGCCCAATTTGCGCGAACCGGCATGGGTTCCCATCGGCGCGAGTTGCCTGGTGGCCACGACCCGCATCGGATTGTGGCAGGCGTTTACGGCCAACGAGCAAATTAAGGTAGGCTTGCTCTCCAACCTCACGCTGCTGGGCGGGCTCCTGAGCGCGGTCCTTTTCGGAGTGGTGCTTCACCTTGCTTTGAAGGCGAACCTGCAACGCGAGGCCTTGCGGACCGTGAATCGTCTGCTGGAAGAAGAGATGGTGGAACGCAAGCAAGCGGAGGAGGCCGCGCAGGCGGCGAATCGCGCCAAGAGCGAGTTCCTGGCGAACATGAGCCATGAGATTCGCACTCCGATGAACGGGATTCTGGGCATGCTGGCGCTGTCTCTGGACACCACGCTCGATGCTGAACAGCGGGAGTATCTGGACACGGCGAAAGACTCGGCGGAGACGCTGCTGACGGTCATCAATGACGTCCTGGATTTCTCGAAAATCGAGGCCGGTAAGCTCAACCTTGAGAGCGTAAATTTCAGTCTGCGAGAAAGCCTGGCCCAGACGCTGAAGGCGTTTACGCTGCGGGCGCAGCAGAAGGGCCTGGAACTCAATCTGCACGTCGATCCGCAAGTGGTCGACCTGGTCGCGGGCGATCCGGTTCGCTTGCGTCAGATCATCGTGAATCTGGTAGGGAACGCGATCAAGTTCACCAGCGTGGGCGGAGTGACGCTTTCGGTTCAGAGAGAGTCCCGAGACGATGACGGCATGGTGCTGCGGTTCACGGTGAAGGACAGCGGGATCGGCATTCCGCCGGAACGGCAGAAGGAGATTTTCTCCGCCTTCACCCAAGCCGACAGTTCGACCACCCGAAACTACGGAGGCACGGGCCTGGGACTCACCATTTCCCGCCGGTTAGCCGAGTTGCTGGGCGGCCGAATCTGGGTGGAAAGCGAACCCGGTAAGGGCAGCTCCTTCCAGTTCACTGCCAAGCTGGGGCTTGCCGTGGAAACGAAAGCGGCCGGCGACAAACGCGTGCGGCAGCTCGCGTGACAACCGCCGCATCGGCGAGTGATTCGCGATAGGCGTCAGCGCAAGGTCACAAGCGGCCGTTATACTGTTCCAGCGCGACCTTCACCAGCTGAGCCCGGGTATGCACGCCCAGCTTCTCAAATAACTGCCGCAGCGACGCCTTGACGGCGGCTTCTGAAATGTCCAGCAGCGCCGCGATCTCCCGATTCGTCAGCCCTTGCAGGACATGCTGGACAACAACGCGGTCGCGCTCGGTGAATTTGGGATGCAGTCCCGTACTGGCGCGATCGACAGACTGGAACAGCGCAGTGAGGTATTCGTCTTCGATGCAGGCTTCTCCCGCCATCACCTTGCGGATCGCGCCGCAAAGTACCTTGGTGGGATGGTTCTTGTGAAGAATCCCAGCCACGCCGGCTTGCACCAGCTGCACCGCTTCGCGTCCGCTGATGCCGGCGGTGACGATGAGAATCCTTCCCGGAAAAGACGTCGACTTGACGCGCTCCACGAACTCGAGCGCGCGTTCCCGGCCCAGGTCCACGTCGAGAAGCACCACGTCCGTCGCATCGTTCAGACGGGACAGCGCCTCGGTCACCGAGGATACTTCGCCGATCACTTCCAGATCCGGCTCGGTCGCGAGCATTCGCGCCAGGCCTTCCCGGAACATGGCGTGATCGTCCACCAGCAAAACTTTGATCACCCGATCGGAAGTCGCGTTCATTCGTTTCTACACCGCTTCCAGCTCTACGGCAAACGTGCAGCCTTGCGGCCGAGGCTCGAATTTCAGGTCTCCTCCGTAGCTTCTCACAATGGACCGCGATACATAGAGTCCCAGGCCGCTTCCCGATGCTCCCGTCTGAAAAGGCTGGAAAAGGGTCTCGGGGGCCGGAATTCCCGGACCGGAATCTTCAAATCGTACGATCACTTTCTTCAACTCCCTAGCCACAGTGACGGTTAACACGCGGAGGGGTTCCAATTGCACGGCTCGATGGCTGTTCTGAACCAGGTTGAGGAACGCCTGGAGAAGTCCGTGCGGTTCCGCCAGAACCTGCGGGATTTCGGCCGGCAGGCGCCACTGCACTTTTCCGCCGATTTCGCGCCAGTCCGCCTCGATCACGATTCTGAGGTTGTCCAGCACTTCCTTCAACGGAACCGGCTCCAGCACCGCTTGGGACTTGGTTTGCAGCTTCAGGGACGCCATCGATTCGAGCCCCTCGATCAGGTTCACGATCTGCTGAAGGTCCCGGTCCTGAGCCAGATTGTGTGTGCGGCTGAGACTCTCGCACAGGCGCCCCAGCACGCCGCAAAAGTTACGGACTTCATGCGAAAGGGCGGTGGCCATAATCCGGTTGCCGGTCAGGAGCTGGCGCAGGCCCTCTTCTTCCCGCGCCCGCATCTCCTCCGAGGAATCCACCACGATGGCGGCCAGCCGGCGCCCTTCGGTTGTATCGTAGAGTGAAAACCACATGTGGGCCAGGAAGACCTCGCCATTTTCGCGGGATCCCTGGCATTGGGCCGCGGTGCGAAGGCCGGGAGTGACCTCCGCCTTCAACGCATCGGCCAAAACCGGCAGGTAGTGCCGGATCTTCCGGCCCTGAACCGTTTCGCCGGATGGAATCATGAACAGACCGTTGGCAGCGGCATTCGCTGCCAGCACCGTGCCGTCACCGTCCACCGTCAGGATCGCCGCGGGACTACTCTCCGCCATGACCTTCAGTTGCTCCTCGGCCTCATGGCGCAGGTTCTGTTCTACTTGCATGCGGATGAGATGGTTTCTCACCAACTCGTGATTTCGCACCCATCCGGAAACGAACAATCCGGAAACGAAATATGCCGCCACGGCGAATACAAACCGGAGTATCAGCTCCGCGGCCGAGCCCGAAGTGTCGAAAAGCGACCGCAGGTAGGAGCACACCACCGCGAGGAAGGCGATCTGGGCCGGGCCGAGCACCACTGCGCCCAGCATCATCGGCACGATGTACAAGGCCGCCAGCGACACGTTGCGGCCCACCGCCCAATCGATCAAGGCCGTCAGCGCCACCAGGATCGCGGTCGTGGCCAGGATCTTGATTTTCCCGGCCCGCAGCAGGAGGGCAATCATAGCCGCCTGGCTCGAAGGTGCGGTTTGCACATGGCTTTACTGTTCAGCATAGAACGATCACAGGAGTAGCCGTCAGTGGCTTGCGATCACCGGGAATTTCAAGGTCGCGGCGAACTCATTCGGCGCTCGCGCTCGGGGAGATCACTGTCTGAACCTCATTCGCAAGCGCCAGGAGCCGTTGCGCATAATCCAGTACGCGCCGGCCCTCATCGGTGAGAACCACTCTTTTGGAAGAACGATTTCGCTCGAAAAGGGAAATGCCGAGCTCGCGCTCCAGGGCACGGATATGCACGGTAACGGTGGATTGGCAGCAACCCAGCTCTACCGCCGCGCGCGTAAAGTTCCTCGTGATCGCGACCACGCGGAAGGTGTGCAGCTGCCGCATGTCGAGTATTCGTTGTCCCAGGCGCTCGATCGAGTAGGCAGGCGTCATCCTACACCTCGACGTGCGCCAGTACGGGAGCGCGAAACGCTATCTTCAGCAGCAAAGGAGTGACCAGAGTGGTGGCCACCGCCATGAACACAACGACTCCGTACACTTCGGTGCTGATCACCGCCATGCTGAGGCCCATTTGGGCGACGACCATCCCGACTTCGCCTCTCGGCACCATCCCCATGCCGATCTTCACGACATTTGTCCAGCCCATCCCGGCCGCGCCGAGGCCGCAGCCGATCAGCTTGGTCACGATCGCAGCCGCCAGGATCACCAGCGCCAGAATAAGTGTCGACCGGGTGCGGAACAGCGACAGGTCCAGATGCAATCCGATGCCGACCAGGAAGAACGGCACCAGGAATTCGTTCACTCCGCGCGTGAGGTCCCGCACGCGGGCGTCCGCGTTTTCGGAAAGAGCCAGGCCGGCAAGAAACGCACCGACGATCGCGGCCACGCCCGTGTACATGGCGAGCGCCGACAAGGCGAACAGCAGAACCAGGGATATGTGAAACTGGGCTTCCTCGGCCTCCGCCTTGGAATGGAAATGCGGCAGCACGTGGTTGACGGCCGTGGTTCCCCACTTGGCCAAAATCACTGTGAACGCGGTGGCGAGGCTAGCCGTGAGCGCGATCCCCATGACATTCACGTGCCCGGTCGCGAAACTGCTGACAGCGGCAAGAACGATCAGGCCCAGCACGTCGTCAATCACAGCCGCGGCTAGAATGATCTGGCTGGCAACTTCGTGCAGCAATCCGCGAGCGGAAAGCGCTGACGCGGTAATGCCCACACTGGTAGCGACCAACGAAGCTCCCACGAACACAGCCTCAGTCTGGGGAGCTCCCCAAGCCCGCAGGATCGCCCAGCCGGCGATAAATGGAACGATGACGCCGACCGTAGCCACCAGGGTGGCGGTACCCCCCACCTTCAGCAACTCGCGGGCTTTCACCTGCAACCCCACGTCGAACAGCAGGAACATCACGCCCAGATCGGAGAGCGCTTTGAGCGTGTCATTGGGGGCGATCCAGCCGAAGACACTGGGTCCGATGATGGCCCCCGCGACGATTTCGCCTACTAAAGAGGGCTGGCGAAGCTTGACGAAGATCTCTCCCATCAGCTTGGCCGAGCCAAACACGATCAGGAGCGCGACTGGGAGAGGAAACTCGTGAGCCGGCATGGAGGCACCGTACTAAACACAGACGGGAAACGGGTGGACTTCAGTGTCCTACGGATCCGCTTGAGGGCTTTCGCGCCGACGCCATTCTGATCCACATAGAAAAAGCCGCGACCGCAACCCCCGCGAGCACAGGAAGCAAGGGCACACCGTTGGAAACCATCAAGTACGATGCGAAAAATGCGGCCGCGAAAAAATAACCCCAGTTTTTCATGCTGTTTCGTCCTTCACTTCCAGGCTATCAGGATGCCGCTGATCACTGTCATCAGCACCAGCATCACCACCGGCACGTTCAAGGGTTTGGTCCAGGCCGGCTTCTGCGTGCCTTCGCGCTTCAGGCGGCGGATCTCGGCAAGCTGCTTGCGGGCCAGGGACAATTCCCACGCGTTCCCCGCGAGATTCACGGCCTTGAGCGTCTCCTCCTCGGCGCGTAACAGAGCCCGCAACCGGTAGTAAAGCTCCGAGTATTTAAGTTGCGCGAAAAAGTTGTCCGGCTCGATCCGGCGGGCTTCTTCGAGCGCGTCCATGGACTTGTAAACGTCGAAATTCATCGCGTGCGCCATGCCCAGGCAGGTGCGGAAATCCGCGTTGTGCGGGTGTTCCACACAGGCCCGTTCGAGCATGGTGATGTACTGCGCTAACTGCTCGGGCTTGACCGTATGGGGGTCGCGCCATGGAATCGGGAGGACCCGCACCGGGCCTGCCGGGGTCTGAAGTGCTGTTTGCCCGGCCGGTATTAGTTCGAACGCGGTGGCTGCTGTTGCCATGGTGATGGTCCTCCTATTCCTTTTAGTGCTGCCTACATCCTCGCGGCGCTGGCCTTCAGCTCAAACTCCGGATAGCCCAGAGCGCCCATTTCGGGCATATCCAGACCTTCCAGTTCGGCCTTGGCGGCAACGCGCTGACCAACCACGGCGTCGATGACCCAGTTCGCCACGAAGCTGAACGTGAACACGAACCCAACCAGTGTGCAGACCCCGATGAGCTGCGCCACCAACTGGCCCGCGTCGCCGTAGAACAGACCCGTAACGTTTCCGTTGACGCCGTTCCACGATCCGCCGTAGTTGCTCTTGCCGTCGGCGAAGAGTCCTACCGAGATAACGCCCCACAGGCCGTTGGTTCCGTGGACCGAAATCGCGCCCACCGGATCGTCTACCTTCATGACGCGATCGACGAATTCGACCGATACGCACACCAGCACGCCCGCGATCAATCCGATGATCACCGAACCCACGGGATTTACGAATCCTGACGGCGCGGTGATTGCCACCAGACCCGCCAGCAGACCGTTGCCGCTCATCGAGGCATCCGGCTTACCGTAGCGCATCCACATATAGAGCATCGCGCCGAAGCTGCCGGCCATGCCCGCGAGCATCGTGTTGACAGCGATCGATCCGATGCGCAGCGCGCCGTTTCCGGATGCCGCCAGCGTCGATCCAGGGTTAAACCCGAACCAGCCGAACGCCAGAATGAAGCAGCCCAACAGCACCAGCACGATGTCGTGACCCAGAATGACGTTGGCCTTGCCATCCCGATTGTATTTACCCAGGCGAGGACCAAGCAGGATGCCCATCGCCAAGGCGGTGATTCCTCCCACCGCGTGCACTACTCCCGATCCCGCGAAATCCGCGTAGCCATGCCCGAGATTGAAGTTGCCACCCAGGTTGGCGAGCCAGCCGCCGCCCCAAGCCCAGTTGGCGAACAGAGGATAAGTAAAACCTCCCATGATAAACGAGGAAACCATGAAGGCAACGTACTTCCAGCGTTCCGCCACCGTACCAGTTACGATCGTCAAGGCCGTATCCATGAACACCATCTGGAACAGGAAGATCACCATCACAGCGACGTCATAGGTGCCCTTGTGCATCAGGAAGATGCCGTTTTGACCCCATAATCCAAAGGTCTTCCCGAACAGGGTGATGCCGTACTCGCCTCCCAGCACCGGGGTGCTGCCCAACGTTCCCAGCGCGCCGACGCCGCCCATTTGAATGGCGAAGCCGATCAGCCAGTAGGCCAACATGCCGACGCCGTACACCATGAAGTTCATCATCATGGTGTGGTTAGCGTTCTTGGCGCGGCACAGGCCGGTTTCCACGATGGCGAAACCTGCCTGCATGAACATGACCAGGAATCCCGTGACCAGGGTCCATACAAAGTTGATAGCGACGCGGTCCTGCCCGATCTGATTCAGCGCATCCTGGACCGTGAGGCCTTTTTTGCTGTCGGCAACCACGATATCGGAAACGTTACCCGTAAGAGAACCGTCCGGATCGCCCTTGGCGCGAGCATCGGCACTCGGGGTCGGAGTGTTCTTGATGTCCTGGTCGGTGATCATCACCGGCGGTGGGGCGGGTGCCGCAGGAGCCGCACCTGCCGCAGGAGCTGCCGCCGCGGGTGCTTCCGGTGCGGGAGCCGGCGGGCGGGCGCTTGGGCCCATGCGAGTGACGCCACTAAGAGCGTCACGCTTAACAAAAATGCAATGCGTCTTGTCATGTTCATGATCCTCTCGTCAGCTCTCCGCTCACTTTCTCCAGGCGGCCTTCTTTTGAAACGCCGGGTTGATAAGTCCGATAATCCCCACCAGGCTGACCACCAGCCCGACGAGGACGATCACCATGCGGCCGCCCGTCGATGAACTCATTCCAACGCTGGCCACCGCGATAATGAAGCCTAGAAACGTAACGATTAATCCTGCGATTCCCATATGTCCTCCCTATTCAGCCTCTTCCCACGGCTTAGCCTTGCGGAACAACGCCAAAGAGGCGAGCACGACCGCCGCGCCCACCAACTCCAGCAAAATCATGCTGTTTGCGATCCCTGCCGAGATCAAAGTGAAACCCGTCAGGAATACTGCTACTCCCGCGCCCTGTGTTGAATTCGCGCCCATTTTTGTACCCTTTCGGGCCTCCCTTTCTGCTTGGTGAATTTGAAGATCGCTCCCAAAAAGGACGATGAGAAACCAGACCCTTCTGGACTGATCTTGTCGTCCCCAGCGGCGACGGCAACGTGGTTGCAAACCGGGGGCAGAGACCGTTCGATTCACTCTGCTGGCAACGTTGCGAGCAAACTGATCGATCAGGTGAAACCTATCGTACGGCTCGTCGCGTATCAGCGTCCAATTGATTATTTTGATTGAGCTGATAACGAGTCCCGTGAAATCGAGCTCTCAGATCGAGGATTTCGCCACGCGAGCGCCCTCGATCGCAGCTCTTTCGATCCATTGGAACCTATCTCCAGATGGCCTCAAAATCTATCCTTCAAAGACATCTAAATAATCTATTGGACAGCAACTTACAGCGACCTTAGACTTGTGTTTCGCCACGCTTGCGAAGCCTTCGTCGCCCCGTCCCGCGCCGGTTGAATTGAAGAACCGGAGTACTCATCGAGTTCAAACAAGATCTGGATGCGAGCCATCCATAAGGGAGCATTCTATTTATGACAAATACTCTATCCATGGCCGGAAAGTTTTCTCGATTGCGAGACCGCTTGCGGACACCCGAATGGCGTAAGTACGGGCAAATCTTGCTGATGGGCAAGTTCGTGGGCATCGCGCTGGTCTTCATGCTGGCGCTCTTCATGCACCCGGAAATGATGGGGATGGGGGCTCATGCCGACGCCCGACCCGGAACTCAAGGGCAATGACATCGTCAACCCGGTCAACACGATGTGGGTGCTGGTGGCTGCGTTCCTGGTTTTCGGAATGCAGGTCGGCTTCACCATGCTCGAGGCCGGATTCTGCCGCTCGCGCGAAACCGTCAACGTGCTCATGGAGTGCGTCGTCGATACGTGCCTCTGCGGTCTGCTCTTCTACGCATGGGGCTTCGCCTTCATGTTCAGCCACGGCAACGGATTCATCGGCATGAACTGGTTCTTCCTGAAAGGCGCTCCGGCGACGTATGAAGGCACAGGCATCGCGTTTCTGGCGGTCTGGCTCTTCCAGTTCGCCTTTGCCGATACTTGCTCGACCATCACCTCGGGCGCGATGATCGGGCGCACGGCCTGGATCGGCGACCTGCTCTATAGCTTCGCGGTGTCGGGCTTCATCTATCCGATCATCGGCCACTGGGCCTGGGGCCCGGACGGCTTCCTGGCCGTGATGGGACAGCCCGGCTACTTCCTGCCCTGGGTGGGAACCAGTTTCCACGACTTCGCCGGATCCACCGTGGTCCATACGATCGGCGGGTTCATTGCGCTCGCCGGCGCGCTGGTTCTCGGTCCACGCATGGGCCGCAGGTTCAAACGCGATGGCGGCGGACCGATGATGCCCCACGATCTGACGATCGCCGCCTCCGGCGGCTTGCTGCTCTGGTTCGGCTGGTACGGATTCAACCCGGGCAGCACACTCTCCGCCATGGATTTCATCGGCATCGGCCGGGTTGCGGCGAACACCACACTGGCGGCCTGCGCCGCGGGTCTGACCGCCATGATCTACGCGTACATGCGCAGCAAAATCTGGGACGTCAGCTTCACCGTCAATGGGTTCCTCGCAGGCCTGGTCGCGATTACGTGCCCGTGCTACTGGGTCAGCCCGACGGGCGCAATTGCCCTGGGCGGGGTCGCCGGTGTGATTGTCGTGGTCGCGGTGGAGGTGCTCGAATATCTGCGAATTGACGATCCCATCGGCGCGGTTCCGGTGCATGGAATCTGCGGAATCTGGGGGACCTTGTCGCTCGGACTGTTCGCAGCCGGACAATATGGCTCGACGGGGCCGTTCGCGCCGGACAATTCGGCGCCGCTCACCGGGCTGTTCTACGGCGGCGGCATGACCGTCCTGAAAGCTCAGATGGTCGGTAGCGCGCTGATCACCGTATCGACCTTCGCGGTCGCCATGGTGGTGATGTTGACCATCAACGCGATGGGCCTGTTGCGCATTTCGCCGGAAGGCGAGCAGCACGGCCTGGATCTGCACGAGCACGGTATCTCGGCTTATCCCGAGTACGTGATCGCGTCGATCGGACGGCCGGGCGGGATGTCGCCGGAGCCAGCCGGCAGCCACGGAGTGTCCTCGCTCTCGGCGAGTCCTAAGACGATCTAGACGTTTGAACGCAGCCGCCGCGACGAGTAACTTTACTCGTCGCGGCGGCTGTGTTTTATACAAGAGGCACCGAAGTGGTCCTGCAAGTGCTTTCACACTCGCATGAAGAAATACGTCGTAACTACACTGCTTTTCGCGACCTTCGCCTTTGCGAGCGAGCGCAGCTCACTGAACGGCACCTGGACCTTAGTACCTGCCAAGAGCGATTTTCAAGGCCAGCCCGTGGTTCAAACTGGTACTGTGACGATCAGCGATCACACGGGTGTCACCGTCATCTCCCGCAGTTTCGTATATGAAGGCGCCGCTGAGACCTTCTTCTACAGCGATAGCACCGCCAACAGCCGGTACAGCCCTACGATTCACTCCGGCAAAGACCTCAAAACCAAGACCAAGTGGGAGCACGACGCCCTGAAGGTGAAGACCACGCTTTCGGGCGCGGTTACTGTCGAAAGTTACACCCTGGCCGCGGATGGCACCATGCGGGTCGACGTCGAAAGGCCGGACCACAAGCCGCTCACCCTCGTCTTCCAGAAGCAATAAGGTGACTGAGTGACCCTCTGGGGTCACATGACCTCACAAGGTCAGTTCCCGGACGGCATCTCCACGTGATCGATCACCAAAAGCTCTCCTGCGACCGGACCAGGCCCTGAGTCCGAAGTCCGTTGAATAATTCCGGCGGCTGCGGAGGGCGGACTTCAGTCAGTCCGCGCGGGGCTTTTTAGCCCCGCTTCCCCGATTCAATTTGCGGAGCTGAAGCTCCGCGCGGTATGAATCCCGCCCTCCAATTTGGAATCACAGTAGCCGGAAGTTGACCTCGATGTTGGCGGAAACCGGAACTGCCTTGCCGTCCTTCTGGCCAGGCTTGAAGCGCCATTTCTGCACCGCCTCGATTGCTTTCTGATCCAGGCCCAGGCCCAGCGAGCGCACGACCTTCACATCCTGAGGCACGCCGTTTTCGTCGACCACGATCGCCAGCAACACAGCCCCCTGCCACTTGGCTTTGCGGGCTTCTTCGGAATATTCGGGCTCGGGCTTGTAGATGGGAACCGGCGCGCTGACGCCTCCACCAATTTTGTAAACTGCGCCGCCGAATCCACCTCCATTGCCAGGACCGACACCGGGACCTTTTCCCGCGCCGATGCCTGTGCCGATCCCATTACCCGCCGATGGGATGCCGATCCCCGCGAGCGGATTACCGTAATTCGGAGCATTGATATTCGGCATGTCGGGCGCGACGATGGTCGGATTCAGAGCGAGTTTAGGATCGTCCTGCGGGCGAATCGGCGGAACAAACGACCTCGCCGCAACCTTGGGAAGCTCTCCCTTGGTTTCGGCTGTCTTCTGCGGGCTCCCGCCACCGCCCTTGGACTGTTCGGTTTTGGGTTTAGGCTGAAGGGGCTTCAGATCCGGAGCGAACAGAGGGACAAAATCTTTCATCGCCTTCTGCACCGGAGGAAGCGTGCCGGCAAACAGAAGCAGCCCTACCGCGCCCACATGAATGAGCAGCGAGCCGATCCCGGCTATAGTTTCATGACCGCCGTAAAGACCCTTCAACGTCGCGACCTCGATCCTCACGTTCCATGGGATCGCGGCGTCCGTGGCGGCCGCCCGCTGGCTCCAGTGCTGTGCCGAACTTCGGAAATCCGAGAAGGCGGATTCCACGCGCGTCAGTTCAGCCCTGCAGTCCGCGCAGTCCCAGGCATGCTGCGTTTCTTCGGGCGTCGCATCGCCGATCAGGCACTTGGAAATCTGGTCTTTCGAAAGGTGTTGATTCATTTTCCTTCCTCCAGGCCAAGTCTTACGGACTGCACTGCGCGAAAAAGGTGGGTCTTGACCGTCCCTTCCTTCATGCCCGTTACGGCGGCGATCTCCAACAGATCCATGTCTTCCACGAAGCGGAGCAAAAAAACAGTCCGCTGTCGCTCCGATAAAGTTGACGCAGCTCTCCATATGGCCTCCACTTGTTCTTTTGCCAGCGCGACCGCTTCAGGCGACCGTTGCTGGTCGGGAATCCAGTCGCTAAGATCGTTCGGATCGACGTCGGACCGCAGCTTGCGCCTCCAGAATTTCAAGCGGCTATTGGCCTCGTGATCGCGAACCAGGTTCGCCGCGATGTGCATCAGCCAGGTTCCGGGCTTCGAATCGCCGCGAAACTGATCGCGCGCCTTGAACGCCCGGACGAAGCAATCCTGGGTAAGATTTTCCGCGGATTCTTTATCCCGCAGGGAGGCTAAAAGAAACCGGAAGACTCGCGGCCGATGCTCTCTGACGATCGACTCGAAGTCGTCGATTCCAGCCAACGGCTCATCGGCCACCGGCGACGATTCGGGCATGAGACCTCTCTCCATCCGCACGTATAGACCGATTCGGACCCGTGCGGGTTTACAGCGAGGTCGAAATAAGGGGCGGAAAGAAAAAGGGCACAGAGTAGGCTGTCCCCTTTTTCAGCGAGCTCTTTAGGCGAGGGCGGCCTTGTAGAGAGCCAGGAGCTTACCCCAGGCCTTTTCAGCATCCGCCATGTTGTAGGTGGCCTGGCCATCCGCCTGCTTGGGCATATCCTTCATGCACCAGCCATGAAACGTTCCCGTATAGACTTCGATTTCCGCGGGAACCTTGGCCGCCGCGAACGCTGCCTTGAGCTTGTCCTTGGCGTCCGGCTGGGTCATGTCGTCGCTGGCCGCGATACCGATATACATGCGAGCTTTGATCTTCGGCGCGAGCAGATGCGGGCTGTTCGGCATATTCGTCACCAAACCGCCGCCATGGAACGACGCAGCGGCGCCGACACGGTTGGGCACCGTCGCCGCGGTCTTCATAATCAGCGGCCCGCCCATGCAGTAACCCTGCGTGCCGATTTTTTTCGACTTGTTCACTTCCTTTTGCGCGTCCAGAAAAGCGATATACGCGACGGCGTCTTTCTCGGCCGCGCCGTCGGCATTCACCGAGGCCATCAGCGGATTGAGCTTCGCCCTGTCGGTCGGATTGTTGAAGTTGAAATTGGAAGCATCCGTGAACGGAGCTTTGGAAACGCGATAAAACGGATTCGGCACCAGGACCGAGTATCCCTCGGCGGCCAGGCGTTTGCCCATTTCGCGGGTCCAGGGACGCAGGCCGAACGCGTCCGGCCACAACAGCACGCCCGCATGCGAACCGGTCTTCGGGTGAATGAACGCGGCATCGCAGGTTCCGTCAGGAGTCTTGATGTTGACGTCGGTTTCGACAACTTCGAGGCCGGCGGCTACGGCAGTACCAGCGGTCGCGGCAATGCCAGCGGCCACGCCGAGCGCTACAAAGTCGCGCCGGTTCTTGAGATCGTTTGTATCGTTCGCCATTTTGTGTCTCCTTTTACTTAACGCTCTTTATCCATTTAAGAATCGGACCGGTAACGCTGGTGTCGGCGGTATCGGGCGACATCACTTCCGAAATGTGGCTGTGATCCTTATAGACCATGTAAGTTGGGCAATCGCCTGCTTTGCACAGTTCACTCTTCAAGGTTTCGGCAAATCCGATGATGTTCGGCGGATCGAGCTCGGCCACCGAGACCATGAACGGCACCTTGGATTTCACCAGGCCAGGCAGGTTCGATCGAGCCAGTTGGGTCGCGGCATCCGGCGGAGCGCCTCTGCCTTTCCCGTCGCCTTTACCCTTGCCGCCGCCGGGACCACCTTTGGCCGCCGCAGGCTGCCCGTCGGGTCGTCCGCACGCCCCGAATCCACCCTGAACAGGAGGAGGAGTGGCCGGGAGAATATTGAACGCGGGAGGCGACATGAACACCACGCCTTTGACGCCGACTCCCTGGGGACCATAGTATTCAGGATGCCCAATGTACGTGCTCACCGGCACGTTCCCGGCGGACTGCGCCCAGATGAACATGCGATTGGGATTTCCCTTGAATTTAGCGATGTTCTTGCTCAGCCAGAAAACGGCCATGGCGACGTCCTTGGCAGGATCGTCCCAGGTCTGGCCGGGACGGCGCTGCATATTCACCCCGACCATGCCATTCTTCACGGCCCACAGCATGACGTTGTCGTAGAAGGGTTCGCCATCGGGGCCGCCCTGCTGCCTGTTACCGGCGCCGCCCGAGACGTAAATCAGAACGGGACGGCCTCCCTTGCCCAGCTTGGGAGCGAAAACGTCGACAACGTTCGCGGGGTCGGGTCCGAAGACGTTGTCGCGTCCAATCAGAACATCCGGATAAGGCGGTTTCGGATGTAAGGGCTGGTAGATTTGAGCGGTCTCCGCGACACAAACCCCGCGCCCGATATTCACCAGTTGTTTGGCGATTTCAGGCGGAACCTGCGCCTTGATCACTCCGGCTAGCGCGATCGAAATCGTAACGACGAACCAGGTCTTGATTGCAAGATCTCACGCGAACCTCCAACAGCAACCGAGTATATCGCAGTTGGGTCCAACCGCCCGCGGCGCTACACTCTCAAAAAGGGGATGCGACTTATGACCAGCGGATGCGATTACGAGAACGACCTGGCTTGTCAGCGCGTTTACTTTCTGGTTGTCGACGACGGCTCCCGGCCCAATGGCTCGACTATCCCACGCCTGGAATTCCGCGCCTGCCGGATGGTAAAGCGAATCTCTCCGCACCCACGCCGCGCACATCGGACGGCAAACCGGACATTTCAGGCGTCTGGAAAGGACCGGGCGCGGGCAGCTATGACCGGAACGTCGCGCGCGACCTGAAGCCCGGCGATATTCAGCCGTGGGCCGAGGCGATCTATCAACAGCGCGTCCGCGATATGGGCAAAGACGCTCCGCGCGCGAATTGCCTGCCCGACCCGTTCCCCTACTACCATATGGTCGATCTGGCCCGGTTCGTTCAGACTCCCGGCGTGATCGTGATCCTGTATCAGGGCACCACCAATAGCGTCCATCGAACGATCTTTACCGACGGCCGCCCGCTTCCCAAGGATCCGAATCCCACCTGGATGGGATACTCGATCGGCCACTGGGACAAAGACACGCTGGTGGTCGATACCGCGGGGTTCAACGACCGAGGCTGGCTCGATATCGAAGGACATCCTCACACCGAAGCTCTGCACATTACCGAACGATTCCGCCGCCGCGACTTCGGACACATGGACCTGGAAATGACCATCGACGATCCGAAAACGTTCACGCGGCCGTTTTCGTTCCGGATGGACAAGACGCTGGTGCCCGACACCGATCTTCTCGAGAGCATCTGCGAGAATGACCGCTCCGTTCCGCACATGCTGGGCGGCACGGAAGTCACGAAGCTCGCGCCTGCGACTCTCTCGCGGTACGTGGGCACCTATGAGTACTCACCCGGACGGCCGGCGGTGATCTCCTTCGAAGGCGATCTGCTGTTCCTGCAGGAAGGCGCGAATCCGTTGCGGCTGCCGCTGGTGCCGAAATCGGAGACCATCTTCGTCTCGCGCACGGAAGGCAACTGGATCGAATTCAGCCGGGACGCTCAAGGCACGGCCACGGGATTCGTCTACCATGGCGGCGGCGTGGATCGAAGGGCTACTCGCAAGGCCCAGTGACGATGGAAAAGAACCGGCTTGAGGCCTTCAGCGATGGCGTGCTGGCGATCATCATCACCATCATGGTTTTGGAACTGAAGGTGCCGCACGGCGCAGATATCCAAGCGCTCGAGGCGCTGCTTCCGGTCTTTTTGAGCTATGTTCTGAGTTTCATATACGTCGGCATCTACTGGAACAATCATCACCACATGTTCCAGGCGACGAAGCGGGTGAGCGGCGGCATCTTGTGGGCGAATCTGCACCTGCTGTTCTGGCTGTCTCTGTTTCCGTTCTCGACGGGATGGATCGGCGAGAACCACTTGGCTTCCCTGCCCACCGCGGCCTACGGGTTCGTTCTGCTCATGGCGGGCGTGGCGTACTATATCCTGCAATATCTCATCATCGTCGACCAGGGAACCAATTCGCTGCTCGCCACGGCCATCGGCCGCGACTGGAAAGGGAAACTCTCACCGCTGGCCTATCTGATTGCGATCCCGCTGGCGTTCGTGAGCCCGTGGATCGCCACCGCGATCTACACGGCCGTGGCGCTCGCGTGGCTGATTCCGGATCGCCGCATTGAGCGGATATTGGCCAAGTAGCCGCACTCCTATTCGCGCAGCACGGTGAAGCGGCTGATCGAATACCCGAGGGCGGCTCCCATGAATACATCGGACGGGAAGTGAGACGACAGAGTCATCCGGGAGAATCCGACCGCGGCGGCAGTCCCGTAAGCCACGTACGGGATCCAGCGATGCTGTCTTCCATAGCGGCGCGCGACAACCGTAGCGATTGAGAACGCGGCAATGGTGTGGCCGGATGGGAAACTTCCGTTCGAGCGCAAGTATCGTTTGTTGTCCTGGAACCAGGAGTCGGAGAAATCCCCGTGCGGCGCTATGTCGGCCGGGCGCAAGCGCCGGTCGACGTCTTTCATCGCGGTCGTAAGAATTTCGGCGTTGGCGATCGCCTCACCGGCCAGCAGCGCCGTGGATTGCATCTTCGAATCTTTTCGAATCAATCCCGCGGCGTAAAGCGACAGGGGAGCCACGATGATCCCCATATCCGTGGCGTGGCCCGTCAATACATGGTTGAATCCATCGAATGATGAACTGCGGCGAAAATAAGCGGCCGTCTTGGGATCCAGGGCCACCAGACCTGCCGTGACACCGACGATCGCCGCCGCCGGAACCCAATACTTCCGTTTCCCGAGCTTCGTGGGAAACGTCCAGATCTGCTTCTGATCGCTGGCGAGGTTCGGTACGAGTTTGGTCCAGGAGACGGCCCGGCCCGGGTCCGTCGGCGGATCTCCAGCAGGCGGATCGGGGACTTGGCCGCGCAAACGTGCAGCAACCGCAAGCGCCAGCATCGCCGCATGCGCGGTCTTCCTTGACATTAGGATTCCCTTCCACTCTACCCGATCTGGAATACACTGAAACGAGAGCACTGTACGCGGCGTCCCAAGCAAAGGTACTCCATGCCGAATCCGTCAAAGTTGTTCCTCAATGGGATACTGCTGCTTGTCTTGTCCACCGCCGGTCCCTCCCATGCACAGGTCGCCGGAGCCACAGTTTCGGGGACCATCACTGGCTCCGCGGGGGCCGTCATTCCGAACGCCAAAATCTCGGTCAAGAATGTGGCCACCGGGCAAACGACGGAGACGCAAACCGATTCTGCCGGGACGTATAACGTCACGAACCTCCCGCCCGGAAACTACGAGGTTTCCATTCTGGCCGACGGATTCAGCACTAAAGTTGCCGATGTGACGCTCGCGGCGGGCGCACGGCAGACCATGAACCAGACCCTGGCGGTTTCGTCCGGCGGCGGCGCTGCGCCCGATCTCGGTGATCTGGGCTTCCCGGTGAATCAGACCCAGGGGAACGCGCAAGATCAGGCCCGGCTCGATCGGCGGTCCCACATGCTTCAGATGCACCAGCGCTACGGGCTGATCGCGACCATCCCTTTGGCGGCCACGCTGATCGCTTCCGGCAGCGCGGGCGGCAGGCACAGCACCACCACCGGTCGAGACATACACGGGGCCCTGGGGATCGCGACCACAGGTCTGTACTTCACGAGCGCCTACTATGCCATTTGGGCGCCTCGGGTCCCCGGCACCTCGACGCGCGGCCAGATTCGGCTGCACAAGACGCTTGCCTGGATCCATGGACCCGGCATGATTCTGACCCCAGTTCTGGGTGCAATGGCATATGCACAGGAAAACCGCGGCGAAAAAGTCCATGGGATCGCCAAGGCGCATTCCGCCGTGGCCGGCGTGACGGCCATCGCATATGGGGCCGCCATTCTGTCCGTGACCCTCAAGTTCTAAGCAGGTTCTATGAAGACGAACATCCTGACGATCCTTTTGCTCCTCGCGCCTCTGAGACTGGTCTCGGCGGACGGTCAATGGGTTCTGGACCAATCCACTTTGACCTATCACGTATCTCACGCGCTACATCAACTGGACGGAGTCAGCCATGCGGCGCGCGGCAAGGGCGTTTGCCAGGCGGGACAATGCGACTTCCTGATCGCCGTACCCGTGAAGTCGTTCGATTCCGGCGACAGCAACCGCGATCTGCACATGCTTCAGGTTATGCGCGGCGCGCAATTTCCGATCGTCACCGTGCGCACACGGCTGCCCGAAACCGTCCGCGGATCGTCGTCCATTCAGGCCGATCTGGAGGTCGAATTCGCGGGCCAGAAGGTTCAGTACAAGCAGGTCCCCTTCCAGGTCGTAACCAAAGGAACCGAGATCCAGATCTCAGGAACCATCCCCGCCACGGTATCCGATTTCAAGATCGACCCGCCGAAGCTTTTGGGAATCGCGATCAAGAACGAGATCCCGGTGCGCGTGGAGATGACCTGGAAGCCGATGTGAGGGAACAACCCTACGGCTGCGCGGCTCCGCTGCTTACGGGAACGATTTTAGCGCCCTCGGCGGCATCGCCTGGAGCGACCAGAATGGTCGTCCCCTCGGCGACACCTTGAACGATCTCGACGCGATCCCCGAAGTCCCGCCCGATCGAGACCTTTTGCAGATGCACGACGCCGTCTTTTTGCACCACGGCGACCTGCGCACCATCCGAACGGCTGAGCAAAGCCTGGGCCGGAATCAGCAGCGGAGGATTCGCGCGTGCGGTGCTCAAATCCACTTCTGCATACATGCCGGGAAACAGAGCGCCGTCGGCATTCGGCACGGCGATTTCGACCAGCATGGTGCGGGTGGCCGGGTCCAAAGCGTTCGCCGTGCGCGCGACCGAGCCGGGGAAATGGCGACCGGGAAAATTGGATAGCGTCAAGCGGGCCGCCTGGCCGGTGTGGATCGCGCTGGCGTTCACCTGCGGGACATTCACGTAGGTACGAAGCGTTCCGGTTTGCGCGATTCGATAGAGCAGAGTGCTGCCGGTGCTGACCAGCGCGCCGACGTCCACGTTGCGGACCGTAATCACTCCCTCGAACGGCGCTTTGACGATCCGGTAGCCCTGCACATCCTGAAGGCGCGCGAGATTGGCTTGGGCGGCGGCCACGTTGCTGCGCTGCGCGGTGATCGCTTTCTCCAGCGCTTGCACATTGGCGTTCAGCGAAGTAAGCTGCGCCTGATTCTGGTCGTTTTCCTGCTGCGACACGACCCCCTCCGCCGCCAGGGTCTTCCATCGTTCGGCCGTAACGCGAGCCAGTTCCCGGTTCGACTTGCCTTGTTCCAGGCTGGCTTGCGCCTGCTCAAGCGATGCCTGGGCCTGGGCGACGGCGGCCTCAGCCTGGAGGATTTGCTGGTCAAGCTCGGGCGCCTCGATCTCCGCCAGCGGCTGGCCCGCCTGCACTTTATCGCCGAGGTCCACATAACGCTTTTTGAGGTAGCCGTCCGCACGGGCCAGAATCGGAGCTTCCGTCACCGCCTGCAAAGTGCCCGGAAGGTTCAGATCGCTCTGGAGAGAGGACCGGCCAATCTGCATCACTTCCATATGCGGCAGATCTTTCCCGCGCTCGTCGGCTTCCGTCTGGACCAAAGCCTCGCGCCGTTGCAGAGGAATGTACCCGGCGACAAAAGCTCCGGCGAGGACGACGATTAATCCCAGCAGGATCGCCGCGATGGTGATCGCGGACGGCTTCCAACGTTTCGCAGGCGGTCCGGACTGCCCTTCCTGATGTTCGCGAAGCTGGCGTTTTAAGTCGTCCACCTGCCGCCGCAGCTGCTGCTCGGCTTCGGAGCCCGCCTGGTGAGGATCGCTATATTTCATCTTGTGTGTGCACTAGGCTCTTTCCAACATGTCCCATTCCGAATCCACCGCTTCGGTGCGCTCTTCATCTTCCAGACGCTGCGTTTGATCCACGGGAGGCTTGGTGCGCAGGTAAGTATAGAAGATCGGAACGACGAACAGCGTGGTGATGGTTGCGCCCATGAGTCCGCCGATCACGGCGCGGCCGAGCGGCGCATTTTGCTCCCCGCCTTCGCCCAGCCCGAGAGCCATCGGAAGCATGCCCAGAATCATGGCGGAAGCCGTCATCAGAACCGGGCGCAGACGCGCATAGCCGGCGGAGAGCATGGCATCGCGAGCCGAAGCGATGGCAGCGCGCTGGTCATTGGCAAACGTAACCATCAGAATACTGTTGGCCGTCGCGACGCCGACACACATGATGGAGCCCATCAGCGACGGCACGCTCAGCGTGGTGCCGGTGACGAAAAGCATCCACAGGATTCCCGCGATCGCTCCCGGCAGCGCGGTCAGGATGATGAACGGATCGAGCCAGGACTGGAAATTAACCGCCATCAGCAGATACACCAGCACCACCGCGAAGATCATCCCCAATGCCGAGCCGCACGAAGGAAGTCTGCATGGTCTCGTACTCGCCCCGCAGGCTAAACGACGTGCCGCGCGGCAGGTGCGTCTCTTCTTCCCGCATGATTTTCTCGACTTCACTGCCGACGCTGCCCAAATCGCGGCGATCGACGTTGGCATATACATCGAAGACCGGGGCCACATTGTAGTGGTTGATGATCACGGGACTGTAACTGCGCTGGACGTCCACTAAATTCGAAAGTAGCTGGCGTTCCGCTGGGAATGGCTCCCGGATTTCCGTAGGCTTGCGAGGCGCCGCTCGGCGAGGAGCTTACCGAGGCGTTCCCGCTTGCCGCCACGCCCGCCAGCGAGCCGGCCGTGGTCGTGTTCACCACGCTGGTGGCCGCGGTGATCGGTGTGCGCAGCAACTCATCCAGCGAATCGATACGATACTGCGACGTCTGCACGCCTACGTTGTAGGTCACGCCGTTGGCCGGGTTCAGCCAGAAGTTCGGAGCCACCTGATTGTTGCCGCTGAGCGAAATCAGCATGCTGCTCGTGACGTCGCGCTGCGTCAGTCCCAGTCTGCCCGGCTTTAACGCGATCCACGTTCAGATTCAACTGCGGCTGGCTGAAAACCTGATGGATGTGCACGTCGGCCGCGCCCGGGATGCGCGCGATCCGGTCCCGCAGCCGTTGCGCGATCTTGTAGTTATTCGGAGCGTCCCGGCCCACCACCTGCAGGTCGATCGGCGCGGGCAAGCCGAAATTCAGAATCTGATTGGTGATGTTGGCGGGCTCGAAGAAGAACACCATGTCGGGGAATCTCTGGTTGAGGCGCTTGCGAAGCAGCACTTCGTAGTCCCGCACCGGCCCGTGTTTTTCGCGATTCAGGGAAATCAGAATCTCTCCGTCGGTGGCCGCGATGTTCGGCACGTCGCCCTGCGCGATACTCCCCCAGGCGTTCGGGATTCCGATGTTATCGATGATCGTATCGATTTCCCTCGGCGGAAGCGCATTGCGGATTTCCTGCTCCACATCGGCGAAGCGGAACTCGGTCTGTTCGATTCGGGTGCCCGGCGCGGTGCGCGCATGCAGCCGCAGCTGGCCGGCGTCCACGCTGGGGAAGAAATCGCGCCCCACCATCCGCACCAGCCAGAAGGATCCGAAGGACAACGCCAGAAACGCGAGCAAGACCGGCCCGCGATGCCGCAGCGAGAAATCCAGCAGGCCGATATAGCGGTAGCGAAGGCGTTCGAACATCGAGTTGGCCCCGCGATGGATGCTCCAGAGAATCCCCTTGCCCCCGTGCCCTCCGGCCTGATACACCGCCGCTTCCGTTCGGAGCAGATGGTGAACCATGGTCGGAACCAGCGTTCGCGATAGCAGGTAGGACGCCAGCATCGCGAACACCACCGCCATCGCCAGCGGCGTGAACAGGTACCGGGCCGTTCCCGATCAGCAGCAGCACCGGCACGAACACGATGCAGATGGACAGCGTCGAAACCAGCGTCGGCACCGCGATCTGCGAAGCTCCATCCAGAACCGCCCGCACCAGCGGCTTGCGCATCCCGAGATTGCGATGCGTGTTCTCGATCTCTACCGTCGCGTCGTCCACCAGGATGCCGACCGCCAGCGCCAGGCCTCCCAGCGTCATCACGTTGATGGTCTGTCCCAGCAGGCTCAGGATGCAGATCGACGTCAGGATCGAAAGCGGAATGGAGATCCACACGATCATCGTGCTGCGCCAGCTCCCCAGAAACAGCAGGATCACCGAACCGGTGAGAAATGCGGCGATCAGCGTCTCTCGAAGCACGCCGCCAATCGCCGAACGCACGAACAGCGATTGATCGCCGAATACGGACAGTTTCAGGTCCGGAGGAATGGTGGCCAGGATCTTGGGAAGCGTGTCCTTCACCGCGTCGACGATGGCGAGCGTCGAAGCCCTGCCATTGCGCGTTACGGTCAGCAGAACACCGCGCGAGCCGTTCGTGCGGACGATGTTCTGCTGCGGAGTAAAGCCGTCATGAACGGTCGCCACGTCCTTCATATAGATGGTCGCGCCGTTGACCGTCTTGATCGGGAGGTCGTTGAACTCCGATACCAGCGACGGGCTGCTGTTCAGACGAATCGGATACTCGGTTTGCGCGAACTTCGCGGTGCCCGCGGGCAGGATCAGGTTTTGCAGGTTCAGCGCGTTCGAAACATCAATGGGCGACAGCTGCTTCGCGTACAGCTCTTCCAGATTCAGATCCACCATGATCTGGCGGTTCTTGCCGCCAAAGGGATAGGAGACATTTGCGCCCTGAACCGTGCCCAGCGGAGTACGTATGAAATTGTTTGCCTAGGTCGAAGATTTCCTGCTCGGTCAGCGTCTTGCTGCTCAGCCCGAGCTGCAGGATCGGAACGCTGGCGGCGTCGTATTTCAGCACCTGTGGCGGAAACGTTCCGGGCGGCATGTTGCGCACCTGCACCTGGCACTGCGTGACGATCTGGGCCAGCGCCAGATCCACCTGGGCGTTCTGGTGAAAATAAACCCGGACGACCGCCACTGTCTGATAGGACTGGGATTCGATGTGTTCGATATCGATGACGTTGGACGTCAGCGCGCGCTCGAAATTCGTAACGATGCGGCTCTCCATCTCTTCCGGCGTAAGGCCGTTGTACTGCCACACGATGCTGACGATGGGGATGTCGATGTACGGGAAAGATGTCCACCGGCATGGTGGCGATCGCGACCCCGCCCAGGATCGCGATCAGCACCGCCATCACGACGAACGTATAGGGACGACGCAGCGCTAACCTGACGATCCACATGGTCTAAATCCCTATTTTAATTATCGTGCTGAGTCGCCTCGTGATGCGCGGAGCGTTTACTGCTTGCCGAACTCTTTCACGGCGCGTTCAAATCCCGGTCCGGCCGCAGCGAGATCCTGCGGAGTCATCGTCGGTCTGACCGTGACGTGGGCGTTGAACGCCAGGAACCACGGTTCCGCGACCTTCGGAAGCTCGGAGGACTCTTTCATGTCGAAGACGATGACCCCGCAACGCTCGCCGCTATCGGTGGCGACGAAATAGGCGGCTTCGGGTTTCAGGTCCGCAAGGATCTTCTGGATCGTAGATCCCAAAGTTCCGTTCCGGACCATGGTGTTCGCGGGTTCATTCGGAAGAACTGCTCTCAGTAACATTCGCATCTTGCGATGTTACCGCAGAGTGTTCACGGAACCAACACGCTTGGCTTCGAACGCCGCAATGGCCGGCTCCTGCTGGATCATATAGCCCAGCTCGTCGACGCCTTCCACCAGACACGTCTTGGCGAAAGCATCGATGGGAAATTCGACCACCCGCCCGCTGGGAAGTGTGACCTTCTGGGCAACCAGGTCGATCTTCACCGTCGCCCACGGCGATTTCAGCAGCTCGGCATGCGCATCGGCGGGAACCACCACGGGGAGCAGCTGGTTCTTGAGAGCGTTGCCCTTGAAAATATCCGCGAACGACGTGCTGATCACGGCATGAATTCCGTTCTGCACCAGCGCCCAGGGCGCATGCTCGCGCGAGCTGCCGCATCCGAAGTTGTCGCCGGTCACCAGGATCGCGACGCCCTTGGCTTCCGGTTTATTGAGGACGAAGTCCGGTTTAGGTGTCCCGTCGGCGTTCAGGCGCCAGTCGCGGAACAATCCCTCCCCCAGGCCCTCTTTCGAAATTGATTTGAGATAGCGAGCCGGGATGATCTGATCCGTATCGATATTGTCCACCGGCAGAACGGCAATCTTGCTTTCGATCTTTTCGAGTTTCATGTTCGTCCTATAGTAATGTCCGCACGTCGGTCACGACGCCGGTAACTGCCGATGCCGCCGCGGTCAGCGGGCTCGCCAAAAACGTTCTGCCGCCTTTGCCCTGCCGGCCTTCGAAGTTGCGATTGCTGGTCGACACGCTGTACTCGCCGGGCTCGAGCTGATCGCCGTTCATCGCCAGGCACATGGAGCAGCCGGCCTCGCGGAAATCGGCGCCGGCGTCGCGAAAGATCTTGTCCAGACCTTCAGCCTCAGCTTGCTTCTTCACCTGCATGGAACCCGGAACCACCAGCATGCGAACGCTGGGATTCACCTTGCGGCCCTTTCATCACACTGGCCGCCGCGCGCAGATCGGAAATGCGGGAGTTGGTGCAGCTCCCCACGAATACCACGTCGATCTTGTGCCCCTTGAGCTGCTTGCCGGGCTCCAGATCCATGTACTTCAGGGCTTTAATCAGATCCGACTTCTCTATGGGGTCGGACACCGAAGCGGGATCGGGAATGGCGCCGGAGATGGGGATCCCCATGCCGGGATTCGTGCCGAACGTGACCATCGGTTCAAGCGTGGCGGCGTCCAGCGTCAGCTCTTTCGCGTATTGCGCGCCCTGGTCCGTGGGAAGCTGCTTCCAGCGCGCGACTGCCGCATCCCAATCGGCGCCCTTGGGTGCGAACTCGCGGCCGTAGATGTATTGATATGTGGTGTCGTCCGGTGCGACCAGGCCCGCGCGCGCGCCGCCCTCGATCGACATGTTGCAGATCGTCATGCGCTCTTCCATCGAGAGCGAGCGAATGGTGGATCCCTGATACTCGAACACGGTTCCAGTGCCGCCGCCGATGCCGATCTTCGCGATTACCGCCAGAATAATGTCCTTGGCCGACACGCCCGGTTTCAGCGCGCCCTCCACGCGAATCGCGTAGGATTGCGACGGCGTCTGCAGCAGGCACTGCGTGGCGAACACGTGGCCAACCTGACTGGTTCCGATGCCGAACGCCAGTGCACCAAATGCTCCGTGGGTCGCCGTGTGGCTGTCGCCGCAGACGATGGTCATGCCGGGCTGCGTGAGTCCCTGCTCCGGCCCGATCACGTGCACGATGCCCTGCTTGGTGGTTTTCAGATCGTACAGGCGGATCCCGAAATCCTTGCAGTTCTTTTCCATTTGATCCAGCTGCGCCTTGCCGACGGTATCGAGCATCGGCAGATCGCGCGACGTGGTGGGCGTGCTGTGATCCATGGTCGCAATGGTCAGATCCGGCCGGCGCACTTTGAGACCGCGCTCGCGCAGTGTCGAAAATGCCTGCGGCGAAGTCACTTCGTGAGTCAGATGCAGGTCGATATAGAGGAGCGCGGGCGCTCCCGGTTTTTCCGCAACAACATGGCTATCCCAGATTTTTTCTACGATCGTACGCGGTTTCATAAAACCTCTTCCTTATTTCGTGGGGTCAGCCTTTCAAGGCTGCAGCCGGGCTTCCGCCCGGCCTGGTCGTCTTCACTCTCAAACGCCGGCTAGAAAGCCGGCGGCAGGCTCGAAAGCCTGACCCCACTCTTAAATTGCTTCGCTCACGGCTTGTCCGACTTCCTTCGTGGTCGCGGGCTTGCCCTTCGGTCTCAGATCCGCGGTGACCCGTCCCGACTCCAGGACTTTGCCGATCGCATTGTTCACAGCCTCGGCTTCCTTCATCAGCCCGAACGTGTATTCGAGCATCGCCGCGACGCTGCCGATGGCTCCCAGCGGATTGGCCTTATTCTGGCCCGCGATGTCCGGCGCAGACCCATGCACCGGCTCGTACAGCCCTTTCTTCTCGCCCAGCGAAGCCGACGGCAGCATGCCGATCGACCCGGCCAGAATGCCCCCTACATCACTCAGGATATCGCCGAAGGTATTTTCGGTCAGCATCACGTCGAATTGGCGGGGATTCAGCACCATCTGCATCGCGGCGTTGTCCACCAACATGTGCTCGAGCTGAATACCGGGATAATTCTTGGCGACGTCGATCACCACCTTGCGCCAGAACTGCGAAACCTCCAGCACATTCGACTTATCGACGCTGCAGACTTTCTTGCGACGGTTTCCCGCCAGCTTGAACGCCGTATGCGTGACGCGCTCCACTTCTTTGCGCGTGTAGGACATCGTGTTGAAGCCGCGATCGTTATCGATCCCGCGCGGCTGGCCGTAATACAAACCGCCGGTCAGCTCGCGGACGATGATCATGTCCGTGCCCTCGACCACGTGATTCTTGAGCGGCGACGATTCCACCAGAGCCGGCCACGTGCGCACGGGCCGCAGATTCGCGAACACATCGAGCACCTTGCGAAGGCCCAGCAGGCCGGCTTCCGGACGCTGGCTGGGCGGAGCCGCATCGAACTCCGGCAATCCCACCGCGCCCATCAGGGTCGCATCGGCTTTCGTAGCAAGCTCTTCTGTTTCCTTGGGAAATGGCGTGCCGGTCTTATGTATGGCGATACCGCCGAGAAGTCCCTCGGACAGCTCCAAAGTGTGACCGAACTTCTTGCAAACGGTCTTCAGAACATCTACTGCCGCACCAGTGACCTCGGTGCCGATCCCGTCACCGGGCAAAATCAATATTTTGAGATTCATTTTTTGAGACTAGCTCGCGCTGACGCCTGTTTGCTTGGTTTCTTCAACCACTTCGCGCGCGAGCCCGATAATTTCTTCGTTGCGCAGGCCTTTCTTGCGATCGGCCAGCTCCGTAAAACGATGGTACACCGTATCCAGCTGCTCTTTCGTGAGCGGAAGGCCCAGATCCTCGCAGCGCTTAGCCAGCGCGTGACGGCCGCTGTGCTTGCCCAGCACCAGCTTCGACTCCGGCACGCCCACCGACTTCGGATCCATAATTTCGTACGTCGTCCGCTCTTTGAGGAATCCGTCCTGATGAATGCCGGCTTCATGCGCGAACGCGTTCTCGCCGACGATCGCTTTGTTGGGCTGCGGCCCGAAGGTGATGATCGACGTGAGCAGCTGGCTGCACGGGAAAAGATGTTCCGTCACGATGCGCGTTTCAAACGGAAGGCGGTCGCGGCGGGTGTTCAGCGCCATGACCACTTCTTCCAGCGCGGCATTCCCCGCACGCTCGCCGATGCCGTTGATGGTGCATTCGATCTGACGCGCTCCGCCCTCAATCGCCGCCAGCGAATTCGCGACCGCCAGCCCCAGATCGTCATGGCAATGTACGCTGACCACGGCCGAATCTCCCAAAGCCTTCACGATCCGCGCGATCAGGTCGCGATATTCCTCGGGAATCGAGAATCCCACAGTGTCGGGAAGATTCACCGTTCGGGCGCCGGCCGCGACCACCGCTCGCGCAACTTGCTCCAGGTAATCCGGATCGGTGCGCGTGGCATCTTCCGCTGAGAACTCCACGTCGTCGCAGTATTCGCGGGCCAGCCGTACCGCGGCTACGGCCTCATCCAGAACCTGCTGGCGCGATTTCTTTAGCTTGTACTTGAGATGAATGTCGCTGGTGGCGATAAAAGTATGGATGCGCGGGCGTTTGGCGTTCTTGAGTGAAGTGGCTGCCGCCAGGATGTCGCCGCGGTTCGACCGGGCCAAGGCCGCTACGCTCACCCAGGGGAATTCGCGCGCCACCGCGTCCACGGCTTCCGAATCGCCCTGCGAAGCGATGGGAAATCCCGCTTCGAGAATATCCACGCCCAGCTCCACCAGCTTGGCTGCCATGCGGAGTTTTTCCGCCACGGTCATGCTGCAACCCGGCGATTGCTCCCCGTCACGTAACGTGGTGTCGAAGATATATACTCGATCGGCCATCCTAAAATGCCTCCAAGAAAGCCCTGCTTCCACATTATCAAGGCTCGATGATGGATTTGGCAAATCAATAAGATTCGAAGGTAGTATAATATCGTTTTATGGATCTGCACCCGCTGCGCGTGTTCCTGACCGTGGCCACGGAGCGCAGTTTCTCCCGGGCGGCGGAAAAGCTGCTGCGGACCCAGCCTGCTATTTCCCTTGCGATTCAGACGACTTGAAGGCGAGATGGGCGAGAAGCTGATCGACCGCTCCGCCAAAGACCTGCTTCTGACCGACGCCGGCCAGATTGTCCTCGATTACGCACGACGCTTCGAGCACCTGCAGGGCGATCTCGAGAACGCCATGGCCGAACTCCGCGACAAATCCTCTGGGCGGCTGACCATCGGGGCGAACGAATCGTCCACTTTGTATTTACTGGACCACATCGAGCGCTATCGTGCGAAGTTTCCGAAGATCAAGGTGCAAGTCCGCCGCAGCCAGTCGAGCAAGATCCCGTCGCAACTCGTAGATGGCGAACTCGAACTGGCGCTTCTCACGTACGATCCGGAAGACGAACGTCTCATCTCCCAAGTGATCTACACCGACCACCTTTCGTTCATCGTGTCGCCCAAGCACAAGCTGGCCGATCGAGACCACGTAACGATCAAGGAACTGGGAGGGGAGACGTTCATCGCCCACAACGTCGTGTCGCCTTACCGCGGCGTGGTGATTCGCGAATTCCAGCGCCACAAAGTGCCGCTCAATATGGATGTGGAGATGCCCACCATCGAATCGATCCGCAAGATGGTCGAGCGGAATGAGGGCGTCGCGTTCCTGCCGCGTATGTGCGTCGAGCAGGAGATCCGCCACGGTTTGCTCAGGGAGATCAAGGTGAAGCAACTGGTGGTCGAGCGGAAGATCCGGCTGGTGTACCCGGCTCGCCGGGCCCTCAGCCACGCAGCGCAGGCGTTCCTCGAAGTGGTGGGGGCAGGCTCTTGAGCCTGTTAGAATTGGGTTTCCCCATGAAAATCGCCATCGGCGCAGATCATGCCGGCTTCGAACTCAAGAATCAGCTGGGGGATGTCTTGCGCCAGAGCTGGCCATGAGGTGTGCGACTTCGGGACCAATTCTGCCGAGTCCACCGATTATCCCGACTATGCGGTTCGAGTCGCCAAGGCCGTCGCGGCCGGGACCGCCGAACGCGGCGTGCTGGTCTGCGGCAGCGGCGTCGGCATGTCGATCGCCGCGAACAAAGTTCGGGGCGTCCGCGCGGCGCTGGGCGTATCTCTCGAAGAAGTGCGCCTCACGCGCGCCCACAACAACTTGAACATCCTTACTCTGGGCGCGCGGTTCACCGAACCGGCCAAGGCCCGGGAACTCGTGCGAACGTTCCTGGAAGTGCCCTTCGAAGATAGCGATAACGACGGCGGCCGCCACGCGCGCCGCGTCGCGAAAATAACCCAAATGGAAGACGAAGCATGACAGAACAGGAACGCATGGCGAGGCCGCTCGTCGGAAGTCGATCCGGAGATCTCGGAAGCCATCCAGCATGAGACCGAGCGTCAGAATTCGCATCTGGAGTTGATCGCCAGCGAGAACTTCACCTCCCAGGCGATCCTGGAAGCCACCGGCAGCGTCTTCACTAATAAATACGCCGAGGGTTACCCCGGTAAGCGCTACTACGGCGGCTGCGAGTTCACCGATATCGTCGAGAATCTGGCTCGCGAGCGCGCCAAGAAACTCTTCCACGCCGAGTACGCCAACGTCCAGCCGCACTCCGGCTCGCAAGCCAACGAAGCTGCCTACGCCGCCGTGTTGAACCCCGGCGATACTGTTCTGGGGCTGAATCTGGCGCACGGCGGGCATCTGACGCACGGGAATCCGCTGAATTTTTCCGGCAAGACGTACAAGATCGTGCCCTACGGCGTCAGCCGCGACGACGAACGCATCGATTACGACGAACTCGCGCGGCTCGCGGAGGAGCACAAGCCCAAGATGATCATCGCGGGCGGCAGCGCCTACCCACGCACGCTCGATTTCCCGCGTTTCCGCCAGATCGCCGATAGCGTAGGCGCATTGTTCCTGTGCGACATGGCGCACTTTTCGGGACTGGTAGCCGCGGGCCTGCACCCTAATCCCACCCAGTGGGCCGATATCGTCACATCCACCACCCACAAGACCTTGCGCGGGCCCCGCAGCGGCCTGATTCTCGCGAAGGAGAAATACGCCGCCGCCATCGACAAGTCCCTGTTCCCCGGCGTGCAGGGAGGACCGCTGGTGCACGTCATCGCCGCCAAGGCGGTCTGCTTTCACGAAGCCGCGACGGCTGAATTTGTCGCTTACTCGCGTCAGGTGCTCGCCAACGCGAGGACGCTGGCGGAAGGTCTCCAGGAAGCCGGATTCCGGATCGTCTCCGGCGGCACCGACACACATCTGCTGCTGGCGGACGTATTCGCCAAAGGTATTCGCGGGAAGGACGCGCAATCCGCACTGGAGCGCGCCAATATCACTGCGAATCGCAACGCGATCCCGTTCGATCAGAATCCTCCTTTCAATCCCAGCGGGATGCGTTTCGGCAGTCCCGCCGTCACCACCCGCGGATTCCGCGAGCCTGAAATTCGCGAGGTCGCGCGGCTCATTGCCCGCGTTCTGGACAACATCCAGAGCGAGGAAGTGATTGCTGAAGTTCGCCGCGCGGTGCGCGTACTGACCGACCGTTTCCCTCTGTACGCCTGGAAGCTCACCCCCGCGGCGTTTCGATAAGGGCGCCGATGCCGCGGCACATCGTCATCGACGTCCGCCGCTTGGGCGACTTCGGCATCGGGACCTACATCCGCAATCTGGTTCAATCGCTTGCGCGCCTGGACAAAGACAACCGCTACACGCTGGTTACGTTTCCCAAAGGCGCCGAGCCCAACAAGCGCCCGGAGGAGCTAGCCGACTTAGGACCTAATTTCCACACCGCGGAGTATTCCCGCCCCGATACCGATGTCCTGCAAAATGCCGCCTTCCCCTATTTCCTCCGCCGGCTTAGTCCGGATTTAGTACATATTCCACTTAATTCTGTTCCATATTGGCTTCAACGGCCTTACGTCGTCACCATCCACGACATGAGCAGCCTCCTCTATCCCGCTCGCGGCGATGTCCGCGGAGCCATGCATCAGGAACGTTACCGCCGGGGGGCGGCTCGCGCCGAACGTATCATCGCCGTCTCCCATTCCACGCGCCGCGACATCGAAAGCTTCATGCGGATTCCCACCGAACGTATTCGAACCATCTACAGCGCTCCCGATCCGACCTTTGCGCGCGATCCGCAGGACCCCGCCGAGGACCAGAAGATTCTGCAGCGCTATTCGATCCAGCCCCCCTTCATCCTCTACGCCGGAACCATCCGCCCTCAAAAGAATGTCCCACGCCTGGTGGAAGCGTTCGCCGTGATTCGCTCCGAGCTTGAAAACCATCCACTTTTCAGCCAGCTTAAGCTTGTGATCATTGGCGATGAGCTCTCGCGTTACCCTGCCGTGCGGCGCGCGGTGGTGGCCACTCGCGTCGAACCTTTCGTCCGCTTTCTTGGGTTCGTCCCGCTGGACACGCTGAAGGTTTTTTATCGCGCCGCCACGATTTTCGCGTTTCCCTCCCTGCACGAAGGCTTCGGCCTCGCCCCGCTCGAAGCCATGGCGTGCGGGACCCCCGTGGTCGCTTCGGATGTTCCTGCGTTGGTGGAAGCCGTGGGCGATGCGGCTGAGCTGGTCACTCCCGACAATCTCTTCGATGTCGCCCGCGGATTGCGCGCCCTGCTGCTCGATGAAAATCGCCGGCGCGAGTTATCTAATAACGGGCGCGCGCGCGCGCAAAGGTTCGATTGGGATGACACCGCGCGTTCCGTGCTCGATGTCTATCACGAGATAACATCGAGAAAATAACGTTCCATTTTTAGAAAATATTGTTTGACTTCTTTGAGTACTGGACTTACTATTGCCGTACACCGGTGAGGACGAGAGGGATATACTTTCGTGGAAAGGAAGTCTAGTTTATGGAGTGGACGCGGTCAGAGACACTCACTCTGGCCATGCCTCAGTGCACGCAATGCCGTGGATCGGGATTGCGCCTTGCGAGAAAGGGCGCGTTGACGCCCTGCAACTGCGTGTTGCGCTGTATTTTCCGGATCTGTTATGACCGGTTTGTAAAATGTGTGACTCAGGAGCGGCATGTAAGCCGCATATCGCTGGAGCCCCATGCGGGACGCCAGCGGCCCAACACCTGGGGCCGAAAAGACGAGGAGTTTATTGCAGACTTTTCCCTGATTGCGCGCAGGGTTTTGAGTGAAGATGAATACCGGCTCTTCCGGTATCACTTCCTGTTGGGAGCCGACTGGAAGTTGTGCACGCGCAAATTGTGCATAGACCGCGGGAACTTTTTCCATAGCGTCTATCGAATCGAACAAAAGCTGGGGCGCACGTTCCGGGAACTGGAGCCCTATCCGCTATTTCCGCTGGACGATTATTTCCACGGACCGTCGCGTATGGCTCCTGCCTTCAGCCCGGAGCCGCATCGCGACACGCCACTGCAGCCACGCTTACCGCCCATCGGCAAGACGGCGTGAAGTCTAGCCGCTACGAACTCTAGCGGCGTGAAGTAAAGAAGCGCTGCAGTAGCTCGGCGCACTCCGCGCCCAGAACACCCTCCACGACCTCGACGCGGTGATTCAGGACGTCGGCATCCGCAAGTCGAAACTTGCTGCGAACTCCGCCGAAGCGGAGATCGCGCGCACCGAACACCAGGCGGGATACGCGCGCCGCAACCAGGGCCCCTGCGCACATCACGCAGGGCTCCAGCGTCGCGTACATTGTGGCGCCTTCCAGCCGGTAATTGCCGGTCGCGGCGGCCGCCTCGCGCAAGGCCAGGATTTCAGCATGCGCGGTCGGGTCGTTGCGCTCTATGGGGGAATTTCGCCCGCGTCCGATCACGCGGCCGTCAAGGACGACTACAGCGCCGACCGGGACCTCCCCCCCGCGTTCGGCGACTCGCGCCAATTCCAGCGCTTCCCGAAGAAAATCTTCGTCCGACAAGTTAGACCGGGACGCCTTCCACGATGCAGTGCAACCCGGGCGTCGGAATAATGCGCTCCAGCCGGAAACCGGACGCCGCGAGTAACTCGCGGAATTCCTGCTCGGTCCGTTCCATGCCGCCGGGAAGCACGAGCATCTCCAGATCCATAAATTTGACCAAGCCGGGCTCATTGCGCGGTGGAACCACCTGATCCACTACCAGCAGGCGGCCGCCGGGACGAATCGCCTTGCGGCAATTGCTGAGAATCTTGATGCACTCCGGATCGTACCAGTCGTGAATGATGTACTTCATGATGTAGGCATCAGCGTCCGGCGGAACCGATTCAAAGAAGCTTCCTGCCTGCAGCATGCTTCGAGTCCGCGAAGCGCGTCAGGATACCCGCCTTCTTGGCACCTTCGATCACGTGCGGCATATCGAACAACGTTCCGCGGGACTCGGACAGCCTGGTCGAGAATGGCCGCCAGCAGCGTTCCATGGCCCCCGGCCACGTCCACGATGTGCTCAAAGCGTGAGAAATCGTAGCTTTGCACTACCGCGCCGGCATCCCCCTGGGACATATCCGTCATCGCGTTATTGAAGTTCACGGTCTTCTCCGGATGCTGGGCCATCCAGTCGAACATCGGCATCCCGTTTAGCTTGTACGACGCCGGCTTGCCCGTTTCGACGCACCACGGCAGCTGCTCCCACGAGCGAATGTGCCAGTCGTCTGTCAGCATCATGGCCATGTTGCGCACGCAGGGCTTGGCGTTCGACCGCAGCGGCTCGGACAGCGGCGTCTGATCGAAACGGCCATCCTCCAATTCCTTGAACACTCCCACGCTCGCATTGGCGCGCAGCAAGCGGTATAACGGACTGCTCCTGCGTGCCGGTGAGCGAAGCCAGCTCCTTAGGGCTTTTGGGGCCGGACTCCAGATGATCGGCAATGCCGAAATGCGCGGCCGCGGAAATCGCGTTCGAAACCCATTTCCCCAGAATCATTTGCAGCAATGCCGCGTGCGGCGGAGGAGATTGAGACGGTTGCGTCATAAGTAACGATTATACGAACGCTAAGCCTCAAATAGAGGCATCTGAGGATCGCGCGGCCAGAATTCAGGCTCCGGCGACTCCCATTTTCGATCCAGACCGTGGCGTTTCCGAACCATCTCGACGCGCTCCTGGATCATCTCCGGATACGCACCGCGCAGGTATGCGGCACGATCATACTGTTCGCGATACTTGCGCACCAGCTGCGGGAACCGCTCCTCGAGAAACGGCAGGAACACCTGGTAGGCGCAAGGCTTCAGGAACAGGACGTTCGCCCATAATGTTGACGCCCCCGCCGCCGCCGCTTGACGCGCCAAAGCGTCCAGGCTCGACTCACTATCGTTGATCAGCGGCATCACCGGCGCGCAGCCGACCACCACCCGAAGTCCGGCGTCGGCTAAACTGCGTACTGCGGCAAGACGAAGATCGGGACGCGGCGCCATCGGCTCCAGCAGCCGCGCGAGCTCCCCGTCCACGGTGGTCACGGTCATCGAAACCCGCAGATAGTGGCGGCGGGAAATTTCTTTCAACAGATCCACGTCGCGGGCAACCAAGTCGGACTTGGTCGTGATTCCCAGGTGCAAGCCCGACATACCCGCAAACACTTCGAGCATCTTGCGCGTCACGCCGTAGCGCCGTTCGGCGGGTTGATAAGGATCGGTCGCGGTCCCCAGCGCAATGGTTTCCCCGAGTGGAAGCGAGCGTAGCTCGCTACGAAAATGTCCCGCGTCGAACGCCTTGGCGTAGATCTTGCGCTCGAACTGCCCCGGATCGCGCATCTCCATGAACTCGTGCGTGTAGCGCGCGTAGCAATACTTGCAGCCGAACTCGCAGCCCCGATAAGGGTTGATGGTCCAGCGGAAAGGCACACGCGTGCTGTCGCAACGGGCCAGATAAGAGCGGGCGGCCAGCTCGAAATACTCGACGCGGCGCTTGGGTTCGAGGCACGGCGCTTCAGCCGCCATGCGGGCGATGCCGATCAGCTTTTTTTCCTGATGCGACACTCACCCATATTCGCCTTTTGTTCGCCCGATGTCAAGCGTGTTTTAAGCGGCTCAGGCCGGATAATCTCCGGCGATATAGTTGTGCAGATGCTTGATCGTGCGCTGCTGCGAATCGATCACCCAGTTCACCAGATCGCCGATCGAAAGCATCCCCACAACCTTGTCGCCTTCGAGCACCGGCAGATGGCGAACACGGCGATTGGTCATGATCCGCATCGCATCGGCCACCGTTTTTTCAGGCGTGACAAACAGCGCCGGCGTAGTCATGATTTCCCGGACGCGGGTCTCCTGCGAGCTGCGTCCCTTGAGAATGACCTTGCGGGCGTAGTCGCGTTCCGAAACAATGCCGGCGAGCTGTCCTCCGATCAGAACCACCAGGCAGCCAATCTGGCGTTCCGACATCATCTCGATGGCGTGGTAAACGGTTTCATCCGGAGTCACGGACCAAACCGGGTTTCTGCCTTTCATACGAAGCAGGGAGCGGACCGGTTCATCGAAGCGGGCCGCATGTTCTTGCAGGGCGGGGGCGGATTGCATAACGAACCTCCCGCCAGAATCATCCGCCCCGGTTCGCTGAGAGTCAAGGGTGCTCCCCAAGATCCGCTAATCTGCATAAGAAGGTCGCGACAGGGAGGATTCTATGAATCGCAGAATGTTTGTGCGCAGTCTGATTCCTGTATTCGCTTTTGTGCCGCTCGCGGCGCATGCCGCCGAGCCTACCGCGGCGGAGAAAGCCAGTTTAGACCTGGTAACCCGATTTTGCGAGAGCTTCGCGACGCGCGATATGGAGAAGATCAGCGCATTCCTCTCGCCGGACCTCGTCTATCGCATCACGGACACCGCTCCGGCGGTCAAGGGCGCGGAAGCGTTGGCGCGCATCCGGGCCTACGTGGACCGCTCCACATCGGTCGAGTTCAAGATCCTCGATAGCTGGGTTCGCGGCTCGGTGGTTGTGAATGAACGAGTAGATACCTTTATTCGCCCCGAAGGGAAGGTCGCCTATCATCTGACGGGCGTGTTCCTGGTGAAAGACGGCAAGATCGTCGAATGGGCCGATTACGGCATCCGGTAAATTGTCCTGGCCCAAGATCACAAGAGGGGATGTATACTGGCTCTCGCGCCCAAGCATCACGATCGACGAAAGGGGTTACAGCATGAAACGCAATCTGTATGTAGGCTTGGCATTCCTGGGAACACTCGGCGGGCTGTGGATCGGATCGGAAGTGCTCGCCAAACGGGCCGCCGCCGCCACCACAATGGCCCCTCGGTTCGAAGTCGATCCCATGTGGCCCAAGCCTCTGCCGAACCATTGGATCCTGGGCCAGACCATCGGCGTTTCGGTGGACGCGCAGGATCACGTCTGGATCATCCACCGTGCCGGATCGCTCGAAGCCGGCGAGGTCCATGCTACAACCAACCCGCCTACTGCAAAGTGCTGCGCGCCCGCGCCTCCCATTCTGGAATTCGATCCCGCGGGCAATCTGGTCAACTCCTGGGGCGGGCCGGGAAACGGCTATGACTGGCCGGATTCGAATCACGGCATCACCGTCGATTACAAAGGCAACGTCTGGATCGGCGGCAACGGACGCGGCACGGCGCAAGCGGCCACCAAGGACGGCAAGGGCAAACAGGCCAAGCAGGAGTTCAAGCTCGACGAAAGCCAGGTCGCCGGCGTCCAGCCGTTCAACGACAACATGGTCCTGAAGTTCACCAAAGCCGGAAAGTTTCTGATGCAGATCGGCAAGCCCGGCAGGAGCAAGGGCAGTAACGATACCGAGAACCTGCGGCTGCCGGCCAAGACCTACGTCGATCCCCAGACGAACGAATTGTTCGTCGCCGATGGGTACGGCAATCACCGCGTGATCGTGTTCGATGCCGAGACCGGCAAGTACAAACGCCACTGGGGAGCCTACGGCAAGCGGCCCGACGACGTCGATCTGGGGCCGTATAAGCCGAACGATCCGCCGCCACAGCAGTTCCGCAATCCTGTGCACTGCGCCGAGATCTCGGTCGATCGCCTGTTGTACGTCTGCGACCGCGTGAACGATCGCATTCAGGTGTTCAAACCGGACGGCACCTTCGTCAAGGAAATGTTCATCGAGAAGAACACGCTGGGATCCGGGATCGGTCTGGGATATCGCGTTCTCCAAGGACGCCGAACAGAAGTACATCTATCTGGCCGATGGCGAGAACGACCAGGTGCATATTCTGGATCGGCAATCGCTGCAAGTACTGACCAGCTTCGGCGATGGCGGGCGGCAGCCGGGCGAGTTCTACGGCGTCCACAGCATCGCGGCGGATTCCAAGGGCAACATCTACACCACCGAAACGTATCGCGGCCAGCGCGTGCAGAAGTTCGTATACAAGGGCCTCGCGGCCGTTGCGAAAGAAAATCAGGGCGTGGTGTGGCCCAAGAAATAGGAGAGACTATGGGCAAGAAACTAATGTTGGGGATGGTGGTTGGACTCTTCATCCTGTCGGCGCAGCAGCCGACCTGTAACAAGTGCAATGCGACCTACGTGAGCAGTGAGGAGATCCAGTCGTATCTGAAGCGCGCTCAGGACAACAACCTCACCGATCAACAGACTCGCGCGGTGAGCATCGGAAAGGCCAACATCGGGATCGGCGTGGTCTATCGCGGCAAGCTCGACAAACCTGCGCCCGATTCCGTCGCCGAGCACGATCTGGTGAGCGAGGTGTATCACGTGATCGACGGCTCCGCCACGCTGGTCACCGGTCCCGATATCGCCGACATGAAGCGGCGGCCGGCCGATCTGCAAACCGTTCGCGAGTTCAACGGTCCCGGCAATGGCGGCTCGACGATTCGCAACGGCGTGGAGCATCATCTCAAGGCGGGCGATGTGATCGTGATCCCCGCGGGCACCGGCCACTGGTTCACCAAGATCGACGACCACATCCGCTACGTGATGGTGCGGATCGATCCGGACAAAGTTCTGCCGTTGAAAGATGAGGCCGCGTCGCAGGCGTATCTGAAGAGTCCGGTGACGAACGGAAAGGGTAAGAGCAAGTAATACGTGGGGTCGGCCTTTCGAGGCCGCAGCCGGGCTTCCGCCCGGCTTCATCGTTTTATGAACACGCCGGCTGGAAAGCCGGCGGCAGGCTTGAAAGCCTGACCCCACTCACCTACAATCGTCCCCATGCGAAAGATCCTCGTTTTAGCTCTCTCGATCGCGATCAGCTGGTGCTGGCACAAGCGCCGCCGGCTTCAAGAGAGTGCCAAGGGAGCGCTAGGGCGGTCGCGGCGCGCCCGCCGAACCGGGATACCAGGTCAGCCCCGACCGCAAAGTCACTTTCCGGCTGCGCGCTCCCGAAGCGGCCACGGTGACCGTAGCGGGCGATTTCGCCACCGGTGCGCAGACGATGACAAAGGGTCAGGACGGCGTGTGGACCTTCACGACGGCTCCCCTGCGCGCAGCCATCTACAACTACCGGTTCACCGTAAACGGCGTCGCCACCAGCGATCCGAACAATCCGATGTTCGTCACGGCCGACCGCGGCAATGGTTCGTCACTGCTCGAGGTTAAGGACGACAAGCCGTCGCCATGGACCGTCCAACCCGTACCGCACGGCAACATTCACATCAACACCTACGTATCGAAGACCATGAACGCGACGCGCAATATCTACGTCTATACTCCACCCGGTTACGAAACATCGACCGCGCGCTACCCTGCGCTCTACCTGATGCACGGCGCGGGCGGGAGTGAATCGAGCTGGATCACGGGAGGACGCGCGAACATCATCCTCGACAACCTGATCGCCGAAGGCCGCGCCAAGCCCATGATCATCGTGATGCCTTACGGGCGTGCGGGCCAGTCGACCACGTTCGGTCCGGCTCCGGTGGTCGTGCCGGCCGATCAGAAGAACCTCACGTTTCCGAACGACGTGGTGCCCGACGTCATCGAGTTCGCCGAGAAGAATTACCGGATCGCGCCGGGAGCCGATAATCGCGCCATCGCCGGCCTGTCGATGGGCGGCAACCAGACGCTGATCATTGGCTTAAACCACCTGGATTTGTTTCACTACGTAGGCGCGTTCAGCCCGGTGATCATGAACGCGAACGCCGATGAAGATTTCAAAAGTCTCCTCAGTGATCCAGCAGGCTCGAACAAGAAGCTGAAGGTCTTCAACATTTACATCGGCAAGGAAGACACTCTGTATATGTCCAACGTCAGCTTCCACCACTTGCTCGAACAGCATCAGGTGAAGCACGTCTTCACGGAAACCGAAGGCGCGCATGTGTGGTGGAACTGGCGCGACTATCTGGTGGACTACGCGCCTCGGCTTTTCAGGTAGGCCAGTAGCAGCCCGAGAAAACTCAGCGCCGCGCCTGCGAGCACGTCAACCGCGTAGTGATAGCGCCCGTATACGGTGGCGATCGCGACACACACTCCGTACAGCGCCATCGCCCATCCGATCCAACGCCGCTCGGGCAGGGTTGCGAATAATCCCCACGCGGCGGAAAGCGCGGAGGAAACATGCGCGCTGGGGAACACGCTGGAATGGATGCTGAAGTTTCCGAGGATCCATAAATTGAATCGCCGCAAGTCCGTGACGATGCCGGGGAGGTCGGCGCCGGCAAACACGATGCGCGGCGGTTCGGATGGGAAATACGGAAAGAGCGCGTACGCGCCGAGAGTTCCGCCCAGATAAATCAGCCAGAACGTGTCCAGGCGGCTTCTCCGGCCATGCGCCAGCAGAGCCCAAACCGCCACGAATCCGACGGTGTAGACCAGCACGTAGCACAGCTCGAAGAACACAGGGAGCAATGGGCCCGCGCTCTCGATCATCGCGCGCAGTCCATGGTGGTCGAGCAGCATCCGGTCCCAAACGATCCAGGATTGCTCCAGGTGCCGATCGCGAATCGGCGGCGTAAACCAATCCATTTCCCGGAACGCAATCAGCATGAGCAGGAGTGGCGCAAGATCGCGATACCAGGATTCCGAACGCGCCAGCCTGATCACCAGCACAGTTACGGCAGCGGCAACCAGCCACGGCCTCCAGGGGGAAATGAAGAAAGCTGAGATGAGCGCGACGTAGGTGAAATAGGCGAGCAGGAGCCATTCGGAGGAGCGCAGTCGCGGCACCCGACTAGTTTAAGCGAGCCGGCGGACGATGGTGAATGGCAGCGTTACGATCGCCCAGACCAGATGCAGCGCTCCGCCAACCGCGATTCCGACGATCCGGAACGGCAGCAGAATCAGCCAGACGATCGGGTAAAGGACCAGCGCCACCAGCGCCAGAGGCCAGCACAGCACGAACAGGATGCACCACAGCAGAAAAGTGAACATCTTATTCCTCAGTACGCAGCCTGGCGAAAAAAGTTCCCGAAATGCGTTACTGGACGGCGTCCGCCGCGTGGTAGGAACTGCGGACCAGCGGACCGCTTTCGACGTGCCGGAAGCCCATCTCGTATCCCAGGCGCTTCAGCTCGGCGAACTCCTCCACCGGGACGTACCGGATGATCGGCAGGTGCTTGGCCGACGGCCGCAAGTATTGCCCCAGCGTGAGGATATCGACATTGGCCGCCCGCAGATCGCGCATGACCGCGGCGACTTCGTCGAGCGTCTCGCCCAGCCCGAGCATCAAGCCCGGACTTGGTCGGCGTGCTCGGTGCGAAGCCTGTTTCACGTACGCCAGCATGTCGAGCGACCGCTCATAGCGCGCGCCCAGGCGAACCTGGCGATACAGGCGCGGGACCGTTTCCGTATTGTGGTTGAGAATATCGGGCGCCGCTTCGAGCACGATGTCCATGGCCGCGTGCGAGCCTTGAAAATCCGGGACCAGAACTTCGACACCGCAGCCTTGCACTCGATCTCGGATGGCGCGGATGGTCAGCGCGAACAGCTCCGCGCCGCCGTCTTTCCGATCGTCGCGATTCACGCTGGTGATCACGGCGAATTTCAAACCGAGAGCCGCGCATGCCTCAGCCACCCGGCGAGGCTCGTCATAATCCACCGGCAGCGGGCCGCCTTTCTGCACCGCGCAGAATCCGCAGCGGCGGGTGCAGACGTTGCCCAGAATCATGAAGGTGGCGGTGCGCCGGTTCCAGCAATCGCCGATATTCGGGCAAGCCGCGCTCTCGCACACCGTGTGGAGCTGGAGGTCTTCGACTAGCTGTTTGAGCTGGCGATAGTTGTCGCCCACGGGAGCCGGCGCGCGCAGCCAGCTTGGTCTTTGAGGAGCCGGGCGCTGCCCTCTTAGGTTCGATCGTTACCAGCACGTACTCTTATCGTAACAACTCGGCGATTCTGGTCTCCAAAATCCGCGATTCCGAGAAGTTTTTCGCGTGCCGGAAGAACTCGGGAGCCATTTCATAGGCGCGCCGCGGGATGAACCCGATAATCTCGCCCGCCACGGCCTCGGTCCCATGCTCGCGAGCAAGGGCGGCGATAGTCTCGTAAACGCGATCGAGCGGAGTCTCGGCGAAGTTCGTCAGGTTCATCGAGACCTGGGCGCAATCGCGCGAAGCCAGGTAGATCCCCATGGCCTTCACGTACGGAAATCCGCCGCCCGACGCGCGGATCTTCCTGGCAATGGCTTGGGCGACGGCGGCGTCGCGGGTCGCCAGATCGACGTTATAGGCGACCAGAAATCCGCGCGCACCGACCATCGACGCTCCGGCCTTGGGATGGGCCGCGATACTGCCGATATCCGGCGGGGCTCCATCAAACTCCTTGCGTCGTACACGTTCCAGTCGCTTACGCTCCGGAGTCCGCGCGGAGCGTTCGTAAAAATAGACCGGCACGCCGTAGCGGCGCCAGATCTCTTCGCCCGCGCGATGCGCCGCGGCCACAGCGTCGTCCATCGTCGAGCCGTCCAACGGGACGAACGGAATCACGTCGGCCGCGCCCACCCGGGGATGGACGCCCTGGTGCGCGGAGAGATCGATCAGCTCCGCCGCCTTCCCCGCCCCGCGCACGGCCGCTTCGACGACGGCATCCGGCGACCCGGCGAACGTCATCACACTGCGGTTATGATCGGTGTCCGATTCCCAGCCGAGCATCAGAACGCCCGGGGTCTTCGCGATCGCATCCGCAATCGCCTGTACAACGGCCTCATCGCGGCCCTCGGAGAAATTCGGAACGCATTCGAGCACCGTACGATCATAAGGAGTGCCGACGCCCGGACGCAAGAAGACACTAGACCGTGTTCTGTCACAGGCAGGCATTGGTTCGCGCAAAGAAGCCCGCCAATGGATCGGCGCGGGCCGCGTGGCCGTGGACGGCAAGAAGATCCAGACGCCGGACGCCTGGGTGGACCCGCAACATCAGCGCGTCACGCTCGACGGCAAGCCCCTGCGCGCCGCCCGGAAGATTTACCTGCTGCTGTACAAACCCAAGGGCTACGTGACCACATATAAAGATCCCGACGGCCGTCCGACCGTTTACGATCTGCTCAAGGACGTCCCGGAAAAGGTGTTTTCCGCGGGCCGTCTCGACCTGGACACCACCGGCCTGCTGATTTTCACGAATGACGGGGAGTTCGCCGATCGCATCACCAGCCCGGAATCGCACATAGCCAAGACCTATCTGGTCAAGGCTTCGATGCTGCTCAGTGACGATCAACTGGACCAGTTGCGGCGCGGCGTGGTTCTCGCCGACGGTCCCACACGGCCGGCTGAGGTGAAGCGGATCCGCGATTCCGGCCGCTACACGTTCTTCGAGATCACGATTACCGAAGGCCGCAATCGGCAGGTCCGCCGGATGGTGGAAACGCTGGGCGCCAAAGTCCTGAAGCTGGTCCGGACCGCGATCGGCGCCATTCGGATCGGCGACTTGCAGATTGGAAAGTATCGCGCGTTGAGCGATCGGGAAGTCCGCGAACTGACTTAGTTCTTGTTGGCGGCGTGGACGTGCGCTTCGAGCTCTTCGCTGTCCGGACGCCCCAGCGACGCGGTCAACACATGCGGCAATTCCAACTCGCCGCCGCGCCCATACCGGCTGAGTACGATCGAAGACGCGTGCAGGATGACACCCAGTCCGATCCAAACCTGCCAGTGAGAAAAAGTACCCGCGATATCGAACTGCCCGGCCAGCTCCCAAATCCGAAGCCAGCCGCCAGAATCCGAGCGAGTAGGCCATCAGCGATGCCGGCACCAGCAGAGCGCCGAAAGCCGCGCACAGCTCCCGATTAGTGCCCCTCCGAGCCTGCAGCCGGCGGCCCTCCGGAAAACGGATCTTGACAATCATAACCCTACAATCGCTGATTCAGTTTACCAAGGAAAAGTTTCAAGAATGTCGCGTCGATGGTCATTCCCGGCTGGCTTCGTTCCTAGTACTTCTCTGGCCATTCGCACTGCGCCTCTTCCACCTTTCATAACTTTCGCGTTCCATTTTCTGGATGTGGCGGGTCTAACATCCAAATCCCGGTATGTTCCGTAGAAAAACAGTTAGCCCATCCAAGGCGGTTGAGTGATAGAATCCAAACACTGAACGGGGGGCGAAGGAGAAGTGATGCTCTGGACTTGCCGGAGGAAGCGTTGTCGATGGTTGGCCGTAGGTCTCGTCTTTTCGGCTGCCTGGGCCGCCGGCCAGGATGCGGCAACCCAGGCTTGGCGCCTGGAAAGCGGCGGCGATGGCGAACAGGCGCTGGCCAGCCTGCGGCAGGCTGCGACAGCTGCCCCTAACGATCCTGCCACGCTGCGCGCCTACGCCGAGTTCCTGGAGCGGCATCACGATCCCACCGCCCGCGAGGCATATTCCCGGCTCAGTCAGCTTCTGCAGCGAACCAACGCTTCGGCCGAGCAGCGGGCCGCGGTGGCGCAACACCTGGCGGTACTGGATCTTCTGGCCGGCGACCGGGATGCCTCGGCGCGCGATCTCGAAGCCTATTCCGCTGCCGGTGGCAAGGATTTAGCGCTCCCGCCGCTGCGCACCGCAACATCGCCCAATTACATCGAAATACCCGGACCACTCCGTTCCTTCGCGCGCATGGCGGCTCTTTCGCCGGACGTCAGCCCGGCCGATCTGTTGCCGGCTTTGGCGCGCAACATCATCACCACCGGCTATCGCGCCACCACCGCGAATGAGGCTCTGGAGCAAACCGAATACCTCAAGCTGGTGATTCGCTATCTCTCGCAAGCCCGTGAATTGGAAAAGCTTGCCGGGACGAGCAAGACCCTTCGAATCGACATGTGCGAATCGCCCGCTACCGCCGATCTGCTGCGGGTTATCGGCTACCGGATGCGCGGCGGGTGCGGGTCGGACTTGGTGCTGGAAACCGTGAATGCCTCGCGGGCATTTCTGACCACCGATTCGGGATTCCCCTTGGCCGACCTGGAGCAGGCGCTGCGCACCAACCGGCCATTTACGCTCGATTATCAGCCTACCCGTGTTCCGATCCTGTATTCGTCCGATTACTGGCAGCCGCCGGTACCGGCAAAAGACAAGACCCAGAGCCAGGGCGAGTTTATCGATTACTTCCTGGGCGATCCATCGGTGTGCCGGCTGTACGTCGCGCTATCCAAGCTGGATACGGAAACCGCCGAGCAACTACGCCAGGCATTCCCCCTGGCGCGGCTCAAAATTTACGCGCATGTCCTCGATTTCTTTGGCGGCATGTTCCAGATTCGCGACGGGAAAGCCGTGGTTCCAGGCGGAGCGCGCAGCGAGAAGGCGTGGGCCGATCTGAACGGCGGCGTCTCCCCGGATAAGGGGACGGCCTTCATCGAACGGCTGATTACGCGGGACGACGGGTGGCTCGCCAGCTACTTCGATTCGCTGGCCCGCATCGAGGGCCCCGTAAAGGATTACCTGACGGAGCCCGACCGCCTGAAGCGGTTCTACGCGGCCATTCGCGGCAAAGTGACCAGCCCGGGTCCCGCGCGGCCCGTGTTCCGGTCCAATACCGACATGCTGCTGCTGACTACGCGGCTGCGCCTGGATCCGGACGGTAAGCCGCATCTTCCCGGAGGCCTGGACGTCTGGAAACGCCTTTTCGCCGAGCATCCCGAGGGCAAATACGACGCCAAGCTCACCCGGGCGGCCCCTCAGTGGAAAGACGCCGACGACGTGCTCGAAGCGCTCTTCGGCCTGAGCCGGAAGTCGGCTGAAAACGAGCCCCTGAAGATTTTCATGGCGCTGACCGACATCGACCGGCGGCGCGCCAAGCCGCTGGAGCCGGCCACCATGGACCGGCTGGCGCGCAACTACCGGACGCTGGCCGCGCAGTACGCCGTGTTCGCCGAAGTTCCCACGCTGAAGGATTCCACGATCCTGGCGTATCTGGACACCACCCGCGCCATCGACGGCATTCGCAACCAGGGACTGCGCGCCGACGCGGCGGGCACCGCGCAAGCCTTGATCGGGCTGTGGCAGATCTTCGTCCGGCAGCAGAGTATCCCGCGCGATGCAGCGGATCCGGAACTGGCGAAGCTTCTGGAGCCGTTCGCGCAAATCCACGCTGACAAGGATGTTTTCGACGCGGGCCGCGCCGGGGTCCGGAGTCTGCTGCAGGCGAGCAAATCTCCCGCGGGCGTTTCGGCGCAGGATCGCATGCTGGACCTGCTGGCCGGCGGAGTTCCCGAAGGCGTTTCCGACACGCATCAGCAGATGGTGGAGGACATGATCCGGATCTTCGAAGCGCAGCGTCTGGTCTCGCTGAATACCATCTTCGATCTGGCCGATAACCTGGACAGCGTCAGCAAGGGTCAGGCGCTGAACACCGTCGCTGACCGGCCGCCTGGCTACGCGCATTTCCGAAGTCCAGCTTCCCCGCAGTACCTTGAGCAGTCCCGAACGATCGACGCTTTCCTATCGGCTACTGGACCGAGCAGCACATTGACGACCAGAGAAAGCTGAACCTGCGCGCCGCCATCGACAAGGCCGCCAAGGATCCCCAGAAGCTGAGCGACCTGCGCGGCGAGCTGTCCGGATTCCTGCGGGACACGCTGGTGGGGTTCACCTATATGCACTACGCGCCTCCCGGAGCGCCAGATCTTGCGGACCAATCCGCTGTTCATCCGCAGCCACGACTTTATCGGTGTCCAGGGAACCAACCAGACCTGGGGCGCCACTTATGTGCCGGGCTCGGGATGGCCCTCGAACGCCGGCGGGCGTCTGGCCGGCTCGCTGGCGTCTCTGCCCTACGCTCTGGCGGAAGCCGAGCAGAATTTCCTGATCCCCTCGCGCGAGCAGGCCCTGATCTGGGGCGATCTGGTTCCGCAGATCATGCTTACCGCGATTGTTCCGCGCTGGTGGAATGTCTCCCCCGTGCAGACCCACTGGGTGGGAGTCCACATGGCTTATGGGGAGTCGCTCTTGGGCCTGGCGGCATTGAATGCGGAGCGCCGGCGGCAGGTGATCGCGGCTCTCGATCCGTATCTGGCGCCGGGACGCCTGCGGAAAATCGAGGATCTTCTCCAGTCCGGACAACCGCGGATCGCCGTGGAGAACGTACTGCCGTCGGAAATGTACCTGTTGGCGCGCTCGCAGGCCGCGCAGGACCGCGAATCGCCCTTGGCGCAGGAGATCCGGAGATTGCTGGCGGAATCGCCCGCCGAGCTTAGCCCCGAGGCGATCTCGCAGGCGTTCGGCACTCCCAAGCCGACGCTCGCGAATACCTATGGCTTGGAACTGCTGAATCTCCGCACCTTCCCGACCTTGATGGGATACTCCAGCCGGATACTCGCCGAAAGCTGGGAATCGAACCTGTTGTACTACGCGGCGCTGGCGGACCAGATCCACGCGCAGCCCGCGCAGATGAACGTTCTGGTGCCGTCCTGGACCCAGCAGACCGTGGAGCATATTTTCGCCACGCACCTGGAAGATTGGCCGGCGCTATTGCGCTCGCTGCGGCTGGTGGGCGACGATGTCCGGGAAAAGGCGCGCAGGCAGACGCAGGCAAGTAATTCGGAGGTGATCGCGCGGTGATACGCAGACTTGGTTTCATTCTGCTGGTGGTGGCTCTGGCAGCGGCGCAGGACCGCCCCACGTTTCGCATCAAGGTCGACCTGGTGGTGCTCAGCTTCACCATCACCGACAACAAGGGGCACTACGTCAACGGCCTGAAGCCCTCGGATTTCAGGATTAGCGAGGACGGGATCCCGCAAAAACTCACGACGTTTTCCGAAGGGAACAAGCCGCCGGTGGAGGTCGCCGCGGACGGAACGACGAGACCGATCGTCGTGGAATTACCTGCAGCTTCCGTCGGGACCACCGCCGCTACGGAGACGCGCTCGGACGCCTTCGTCGGAACGAACGTCTTCGTGCTGTTCGACACCAGCAACTACATGTATCGCGGCTTCGTCTACGCCTCGGATGCGATCGCCGATTTCATCCGCGGGCTGGACCGCGCCGATTCCGTGGCGGTCTACACGTATTCGCGCAATTTGACCCGCGCGGCGGAGCTGGGCAAGGAGCGCAACGTCGCCATCGGCGGCCTGCGGAACGCGGTGGCGGGCGACGATTCGGCGCTGTACAACGCCCTGCTGCTGACCATTCGCGACGCGGCCAAAGTTCCGGGACGCAAGGTGGTGATCGTGTTCTCGAACGGACCCGACAACGCCAGCATGGTTGCGCCGGACGACGTCCGCGCGGTGGCCGAGGACGAAGGGATTCCGATTTACGTGATTTCGACCAACGAGATCAGCAAGGATCCGATCTCCGCCAACGTATTCAAGCGCATTTCCACCCGCACGGGCGGCAAATCGTATTTCGCAACCAACTGGCAGAAGCAGGTGGAAGCTTTCGAGGCCATCCGCGAGGATCTGGGCAATTCCTACACCGTCACGTATTATCCGCAGACCAATCCCAATGAAGGATTCCGCAAAATCAGCGTCGAAGTGGTGTCGGACGCAGGCAAGAAGTATCGCGTGCAGGCGCGTCCAGGGTATCGTCCCCGGGGGGGATTTTGAAAGTCGTGGAGCGGACTTCAGTCTGCGACGGAGGCTTTAGCCTCCGAATGCGGCGCGGGCGCTGAAGCACCCGTTGCAGGCTAAAGCCTGCTCCACCTAGAATGCCTGTATGGCAGCCGCTGTTGAAACCGAAATCACTCCCTACGTACTGAATCACTTCATCGCCGGCAAGAGCGTCACGCCCGGTTCTGGCGACTATCTCGACAAGCTCGATCCGCGTTCGGGCGAGCGCATCGCGCGCGTCGCCAACGGCAACGAAGCCGACGTGGATGCGGCCGTCCGGGCCGCCGCGGCTGCGTTTCCCGAGTGGCGCGACCGCCGTCCCATGGACCGAGCCAAGGTGATGCTCGAAATGGCGCGCGCCATCCGCAAGCACGTGAAGCTGCTGGCGGAAATTGAATCGCGCGAAAACGGAACACCCGCTTCGCAGACACCGGCCGGGCTCGAAACCGCGGCTCGATATTTTGAGTTTTATGCGGGGCTCGTCAACACGAATCATGGCGAGACGCTCAACGTCGGCGCGGGATATCACGCTTATACCCGCCGCGAACCCTTCGGCGTCGTCGGCATCATCACGCCCTGGAACGTTCCCCTGAATCAGGCCGCGCGAGCCTCGGCGCCGGCGCTGGCCGCGGGGAATACCGTGGTGGTGAAACCCTCCGAGGAAACCTCGGCGACCACAGTCGAGTTTGCGCGCATCGTCGCCGAAGAGTGCGGGTTGCCTCCGGGTGTCTTCAATGTGGTGCTGGGCGCGGGCCGCACCACAGGCTCGGCGCTGGTATCTCATCCATTGGTGCGCAAGGTAGCGTTCACCGGCAGCCTGCGGGCCGGCAAGGAAATCGGGCACATCGCGGCCGATCGAATCCTCCCACTAACCCTCGAACTCGGCGGGAAGTCGCCGCACATCGTCTTCGAGGATGCCGACCTGGACAAAGCCGCCGCCAACGCCGCGAATATTTTCACGCGGGTCTGCGGCCAGATCTGCTCCTCAGGGACGCGCTTGCTGGTTCAGGACAGCATCCACGATGCGTTCGTCGAAAAGCTGGTGAAAGAGGTCCAGAACATCAGTGTTGGCCCCGAGGCGGACGACTCGGTCGGCCCTCTGGCGACGAAGGCGCAGTACGAAAAGGTCCAGAGCTATTACCAGCTCGCCAAACAGGAAGGCGCGAAAGCGGCCATCGGCGGCGAGCTTCCGCGCGACGAGAGACTGAAGAAAGGCTGGTTCGTCTCGCCGACGGTCTACACCGGCGTCCATAATGACATGCGCATCGCGCGTGAGGAAATTTTCGGCCCGGTGATGGGCGTGATCCGCTTTAAGGACGAGGCCGACGCCATCCGCATCGCCAACGACTCAGAATACGGTCTGGCAGCCGGCCTTTGGACCCGCGACGTGAGCCGCGCGCTTCGCGTCGCCGCGCTGCTGGAGGCCGGACAGGTTTACGTCAACGAGTATCAAACCGGCGCGATGATCGAGACGCCGTTCGGCGGTTATAAAATGAGCGGCTACGGGCGCGAGAAAGGCATTGAAGCGCTACTCTGCTACCAGCAGGTGAAGTCCGTCACAGTGAAGCTCTAAGTCATGACGACGTTCCAGAAACTCAATCTAAAAGACCAGAAGCAGATTCTGGTGCTCAACGCGCCGGAGAGTTTCGAGCCGGAACTTAAAGCGCTACGCGGGATTACCGTTCAGCGCGATCTGAAAAGCGCTCGTCCGATTGAGTTTTCCCTGGCCTTCGTCACGACCCAGAAAGAAGTGGATACGCTCGGCAAGGCGATCGCCAAGAAAGCTGAAGGCGACGCCGTGGTCTGGTTCGCATACCCGAAAGGGAGTTCGAAGAATTACAAGTCCGAGATCAACCGGGACAGCGGCTGGAAAGTTCTGGGCGACGCGGGATTCGAGCCGGTACGGATGGTCGCGATCGACGAGGATTTTTCCGCCGTGCGCTTCCGCCGCGTGGAGTTCATCAAGACCCTGACCCGCGGCAAGGAACATCGCATGTCCGCCCAGGGCAAAGCACGGGCGGCGCGGAAGTAAGCCGCGAGGGTTAGCATATACTGAGCAGGTTGAGGAGGGTAGCGATGGGAGCACTCCGTTGCGCGACCATTTCGGTAGCTCTGGCTTCCTTGTTGGCCGGTCAAGGCAAGCAGGATCAAGCCAAGCAGGGGCCCTCTGGCGCCTATCAGCAGGCCGCCCGGCTACCCGCGCGCATTGTCGATTTCAAGGCGACCCCGGCGTCCATCCAGCCCGGTCAGGCCGCGATGCTGGTGTGGTCCACCGAGAACCCGAATTCGGTAACCATCGAACCCGATCTCGGCGCCGTGACCACCCGTGGCAGTAAGCAAGTCAAACCCGCGGCGACCACCACCTACACGCTCACCGTGCGCGGCCCGAACGGCGATGTGACGCGATCGCTGAAAATTACGGTCGCCGGAACTACCGAGCGCGCCGTCGCGACCGCGCCCGCAACTGCCGCACCTAAACCCACGCCTCGCATGGCCGACGGCAAGCCCGATCTCTCAGGCGTCTACAATTCCAGCTCGTTCAACTTCGGCGGCGTCGCCGTGCGCGGCCAGAACAACCCCGTCACGGCTACGCTCAAGCCGGGAGCGGAAAAGTTCAAGGTCGACCGAGGACCTGACGATCCCGGGCAATATTCCACTTGCAGCCCCACCGGCGTGCCGGGAGCATACTTCGTGCCCTATCAGTGGGAAATCGTGCAGGGCCGCGACCGCGTGGTGATCGTTTACGAATACCCTCACCTGTTCCGCGTGATTCCCATCGACGGCACGCCTCATCCCGCCGATCCCGATCCGACCTGGATGGGCGATTCCGTCGGGCATTGGGATGGAGACACGCTGGTGGTGGACACGATCGGGTTCAACGATAAGACTGAGCTTCCCGGCGGATTCAAACACACCGAAGCGCTGCATGTGGTCGAACGTTTCCATCGCACCGACTTCAATAACCTGGACTACGAGGCTACCGTGGAAGATCCCAACGTGTTCACCAAGCCCTGGACCATCGTGCGCGGCTTCCCGCTGCGTCCGGATCTCACCAAGGTGGATGAGTTCATCTGCGAAAACAATCACGACTATAGTAAGTTCTTCGAGAAAAAGTAGGAGATTACCGATGCGCTTCACGCTGATCATACTGATAGGTGCTTCTTTCGCGATGGCGCAAGCGCCTCCACCCGCCGCTGCACCCGCCGCACCTAGACCGGCACGCGTGCAGCCCCCGGCCCGGATCACGGAATTCCAGACGCAACCCGGCACCGTTCAACCCGGCCAGGGCGCAATTCTAGTCTGGGCGACGGAAAACCCGAATTCCGTGACCATCAGCCCGGACCTCGGCAAAGTAACGCCGCGCGGCAGCCGGCAGGTGAATCCAAAGGCCACCACCACTTATACATTGACCGTCACCGGACCGAACAACTCGGTGCTGACGAAAGAAGTCACGGTGACCGTGCCAGGCACCACCCCCGTGAACAGCGCAGCGGCCGCAACGACCGAGGCCAAACGAGAAGTGCCGCGGCTGGCGAACGGCAAACCCGACCTGTCCGGCGTTTACAGCTTCGGAGGCGGCGGTGGTGGGAGAGGGGCTGCTCCCGGAGGCGGACGAGCCGCTGCTCCGGCGGGACCCGAACTGAAACCCGGCATGGAAAAATATCGCGTGGTTCGCGGACCCAACGACGCCGGCGCGCTTTCCGACTGCATGCCCATCGCAGGGCCTGCCGCCTACAGCGTTCCCTATCAATTCCAGATCCTGCAGACACCCAGCTACGCGGTGATCATGCACGAATACCCCGGAGTTTTTCGAATCGTCCCAACCAACGGCGCGACGCATCCCGTCGATCCCGATCCAACCTGGATGGGTGATGCGGTGGGGCATTGGGAAGGCGACACGCTGGTCGTCGACATGGTCGGCTTCAACACGAAAACGGAGCTGAGCGGCTTCAAGCACAGCGAAGGGCTGCATATTGTCGAACGCTTCAGCCGTCCCGATTTCGATACGCTCCAGTACGACGCCACGCTCGAGGATCCCAACGTTTTCGTGCGGCCCTGGACGGTCAGCCGGACGTTCCCGCTTCGCCCGGACTTGAACAAGATCGACGAGTTCGTGTGCGAGAACAATAAGGACTACAGCAAGCTGTTCGTCAAGCCATAGCAGTCGGGTGCCGAATACGATCGAAGTCCCCGTCCTCGTCGTCGGTGGCAGCCTGGTTGGCATGTCCAGCGCGATGCTGCTGGGCCACTATGGTGTTCGCTCGTTCGTTGTCGAGCATCATCGCGGCACGGCGATCCATCCACGCGCCGCGCAGATCACGCAGCGCACCATGGAAATCTTCCGCACCGTCGGCGTCGAGCAGATCGTTTGCCAGAAATCGGCCGAGCAGTTCGTGCAGGACGGCGCGATCATGGGCGTGGAATCGCTGGCCGGCAAGGAAATCGCCTACTACATCGCGAACCTCAACGACGGAATTCGCGACCTGAGTCCCTGCGAACGCGTGTTCATATCGCAGAGCCTGCTGGAGCCTCTGCTCAAGCAGCGCGCCGAAGAATTGGGCGCCGAACTGCGATTCGCCACGGAGATGATCTCGTTCGAGCAGGATGCCACGGGCGTCACCGCGCACATCAAGCATCGCGATACCGGCGAGACCGCTACCGTTCGTGCGCGCTACATGATCGCCGCCGATGGCGCGCATAGCCGTGTTCGGGAACGCCTGGGGATCCCCATGCGCGGGCGTGGGGTGTTCTCGAACAGCGTCACCATTTATTTCCGCGGCGACGTGGGACCGCTTTTGCGCGGCCGGAGTCTCAGTGTGATTTACGTGATCAATCCCGTGCTGCGCGGGTTCTTCCGCATCGAGATTCCCTTCACCTCCGGGTTCCTGGCGGTGATCGCATTGGGCGATCCCGCGCATCCCAACACCGATGTATCCACCGGACTCACCGATCAAGGGTGTCTCGATCTGCTTCACGCCGCACTGGGGGTCGACGATATTCCCATTAAGATTGAAGACGTGATGCGCTGGCAATCCGAGGCGAATACGGCCGAGCGTTTTCGCGAAGGGAACATCTTCCTGGCGGGCGACTCCGCTCACGTGATGCCGCCCTACGGCGGCTTCGGCGGCAACACCGGCGTGCAGGACGCGCAAAATCTCGCCTGGAAACTCGCCTGGGTGCTTCAACGGCAAGGCTTCGCCGGAATTGCTGGATACTTATGAGCAGGAGCGCCGTCCCGTGGGTGAATTCACCGTCGAGCAGGCGTATTCGCGCTACGTCACGCGCACGGCTCCCTATCTCGCATCCAAAGGATTTCAGCCGGTCGCGCACGACATGAACGTCGAGCTGGGATATTGTTACGACAGCGATGGTCATGACGGGCGGCTGCACGAACATCCGAATGAGTCGAAAGGCCGGCCCGGAACGCGCGCGCCGCATCTGTGGCTGAGCGAAGGTTGCTCGACACTCGACCTGTTTGGCCGCGATTATGTGCTGCTCGCAGGTCCGGACTGGAACGGTACGACGAAACTGCAGATTCACAGGCTCAATGAACCGGCATTCCTGAGCGCCTATGGCATCACCTCAAGGGAAGCGGTGCTCATCCGGCCAGATGGATTCGTGGCGTGGCGTGGTGAAGGATGTCCTTAGAGAACTCCTGGATCTTCCCGGTCATCGAGTCGATCCACGTCATCGGCCTGGCGGCTTTCGTGGGTACGATCATCCTCGACGATCTGCGCACGCTCGGTCTGAAAATCCCCGATACGCGCCAGCTCAAACTCTGGACCCATGCCGGTCTCGCCGTGATGCTCATCACCGGCGCGGCGATGTTTCTCTCCGATGCCACGCGCTACCTGCACAATCCCGCGTTTCACGTGAAGCTGACACTACTGGTGATGGCGCTTGCGGCGCATTTCACGCTTCACCGCCGCGGCACGCGATTCACCGCCGTCTTTTCCCTGGTGCTCTGGAGCTGCGTGGTCCTGGCCGCCCGCGCGATCATCGATTTTGATGTTTAGCGACTTCGATGTTTAATCCGCTCCTAGCCCTCGCGCGCTGGCTTCAGGACACGTCCCTGCGCCTCGACCTCAGCCAGTCCACCTGGGCCGTGCCGATCATTGGAGCGATTCACGTGCTGGCGATCGCCTGGTTCGGCGGGACCGTGCTGGTCCGCGATCCCGGACTCCGGCGCCTCCGTTGGATCGGGCTTTCGGTCTTGCTTTTCACAGGAGCCCTGCTGTTCTGGTCGGAACCGCTGCGCTTGTACTACAGCCAATTTTTTCGCGTCAAGATGATCCTGCTGATCGCGATTGGCCTGGCGGCGCTGCTCCCCGGCCGGTACGCGCGCTGGGCCCTGGGGCTCTCGCTGGCGCTCTGGGCGGGAGTCATCCTGGCCTCGCGAGGCATTGCATACAGGTAGCCGCTGTGATACCATTGTCGGCCATGAAACCCAGACTGCTCAACGTCTTAGCAGCCGCCATCGCCTTGGCGATTCCTGTCCTGGCGCATCACTCATTCACCATGTTTGACACCACCAAGCAAATCACGATCACCGGCACGGTGACGTCGTTTGAATGGACGAATCCGCACTCCTATATCGAGATCGATGTCGCGGACGAAGCTGGCGCGGTCAAACATTGGAGCATCGAGATGGGCAGCCCCAGCATCCTCCAGCAGAGCGGCTGGAAATTCAGCAGCCTGAAAAAGGGCGATAAGACCACGCTGGTCATCAACCCGCTGAAGACTGGCCTGGCGGGCGGATTTCTGAACACGGCCACTTTGCCCGACCGGGAAAGTATTAGGAAACGGGCCCGGCCGCGGACCTGCGAAATAATCGAGGCCGACTCATGAAAGCGATTTTGTGCAGCGTATTCGCCGTTACGGCCCTGCTTCCGGCGCAGCCCGCGAAAACTCCGGACTTCACCGGCGCCTGGGCGCCGTTCTCGGGCGGACGCGGCGGAGATCCCAAGACTCGCGCCGCCTCCTGCCGGGCAACTGGTGCTGAAACCGGAGTACGCCAAGCCCTACGAAGCCCGTCGCGCCGCCGAAGCCGAGGCCGCCAAGCGCGGCGAACAACTGGCCAACGGCCGGCGCCCAGTGCATCCCCTACGGCGTGCCGACGATGATGGCCGTGGCGGTGTATCCGGTGGAGATCATTCAAACCGCCAAGCAGGTGACGATCATCTCGGAAGCCTTCAGCGAAGTGCGCCGGGTGTATCTGGACCGGCCGCAGGCTCCGATTCGACGATGTCGCGCCGGGCTATTACGGCCGCTCCGTGGGCCATTGGGACGGCGAAACACTAGTCGTGGACACCATCGGCATCAAACCCACGGTGAACGGCTATCGCGGGATGCCGCACAGCGAACAGATGCACATCACCGAGCGAATCAAGCTGGTCACGCCTGACGTACTGCACGACCAGATCACGATTGAGGACCCGGTGGTGCTCGAAAAGCCGATGGTCTACACGCTGGCGTACAGGCGCATGCCGGACTATGAGATGGTCGAGTTCGTCTGCGACAACAATCGTGAATACGTCGACGAAAAGGGCGTGGTCCGCATGAAGATAAAGGATAAATGATGATGCGATTCCAGCGTTCCGCTTCTCGTCGCTTGCGCTTGTGTGGCTGCATCCGGCCTATTTGCTCAAACGCCGCCGCCGCCGCAGTTGGGTGCGCTGGCTCCCGCCAACATCGCCAAGAACCGGCCTAAGCCGCCGTTCGATCTCACGGGAACCTGGCAACATGGCGGGCGGCCAGAACAACACTTCCGGTTTTCTCCGCCCGACGGGATTTAAGCTGACACCCTCGGCGCAGGCGCATTACGATGCCGTCGCGCAAAGCGACCGCCGCAGGGCAAGGTCTACCAGGACGACATCGGCAAGTGCTGGCCCGCCGGATTGCCGGTGATCATGACGCGCGTGTGGCCGATCGCCATGGTCCAGGTACCTACGGCGATCTACATGATCAGCGGCTTCATGAACAGCATCCGCATCATCTACCTGGATGGCCGGCCGCACACCGATCCGGACATCGTGGTGCCCAGCTTCAACGGCGAATCCATCGGGCATTGGGAAAACGACGCTCTGGTGGTGGATACACGCTACTTCGTCGACGATCACCACTGGCTGGATGGCGGAATCCCGCTCACGGACAATTTCACATGATCGAGCGCATCCGTTTGATCGACAAGGGCGCCACACATGGAAGTCGAGTATACGGCTACCGATCCCAAGAACTGGGTGGGCGAATGGAAATGGACCAAGCGTTTCCGGCGCATGGACGACACCGACATCACCGAGGCGTCGTGCCTGCCGGATCTGAACGAGCATATGCCGAGCGTCAAGGCCGGAACACAGCGGCCGCTAGGAGGGAAAGGAGAGAGATTTACTGAGAAGAGCTATTTTTCTGATCGGCCTGTTTGTATCGGCATGGGGCTGGCCGCTTCGGCCTACGCCCATCACTCGATGAACGGCTTCGATCGCGCGAAAACGATCACCATCACCGGCACCGTCAAGCAATTCAAGTGGGCCAATCCCCATTCCTGGATCGAAGTGGAAGTCGTCAACGACAAAGGCGCCGCCGAAACCTGGAACCTGGAGATGACCGCCCCCGGCATTCTGGTGCGCGCGGGATGGAAATCGACCATGCTCAAGCCCGGCGACAAAGCGACGTTTCGGGGTCCACCCCATGGTGAATGGCGATATCGGCGGCCAGTTCGTTTCGGTTACTTTCGCGGACGGCCTTACGATGACCGAGCGCGGCCAGCAGACGGCTGCCACGCCCGGCCCCGCCAAGCAGTGAGCGGCTTGATACTATATATTTGAACATCGGAAGAAGAGACTTGAGGAGGATGGATCGAATGAAATCTCGACTGTTGGCCGTACTCGTCGGATTGGGTGTGCTGGTAACCACCACTCCGCTTTCCGCGCACCACTCGACCACCATGTACAACATGGCGAAGTCCTTCCACCGTCACCGGAACAGTAAAGCGCTTCGAGTGGACCAATCCGCATGCCTACATCTACCTCGAAGTCAAAGGCGATGACGGCAAAGTCGTAGAGTGGGAAGTAGAAATGATGAGCCTCAATCATCTGAAGTCGTACGGCTGGACCCGCGATACCGTTAAAGAAGGCGACATGATCACCTGCACCGGCGGAGCCGCCAAGAGCGGCGCTCCAGCGATGCTCAGCTCGCTGGTCAAGCTGAACGACGGCCGCATGATAAAATCCTAATTTAGTTGCCCTCATCTATAACTCTGCTCCCCACCACGCTGGTGGGATCTTACGCACAACCCGACTGGCTGATTAATCGCGACAAGCTCGGCAAACAGATGCCCCCGCGCGTCCGCGCCGCCGATCTGTGGCGCGTGCCGCTGGAATGGCTGGAACAGGCCCAGGATGACGCCACGCTGCTCGCGATCCGCGACCAGGAGCGCGCCGGCCTGGACATCCTCACCGACGGCGAAATGCGACGCGAGAGCTATTCCAACCGCTTCGCGACGGCGCTCGAAGGGCTCGACCTGGATAATCCCGGCAAGATCACCAGCCGCAGCGGGCATGAGGTTCTGGTCCCGCGCATCCAGGGCAAGATCCGGCGAAAGCACGCGGTACAGGTGCGCGATATCCAGTTCCTGCGGGCTAACACGGACCGGAAGATCAAGATCACCGTGCCCGGTCCGTTCACCATGACCCAGCAGGCGGTGGACGAGTTCTACAAAGACGAGAAAGCCGTCGCGCTGGACTACGCAGCCGCGGTGAACGAAGAAATCAAGGACCTGTTCGCCGCCGGCGCGGATTACGTTCAGATCGACGAGCCCTGGATGCAGGCTTCGCCGGACAAAGCCCGCGAATACGGCGTCGCCGCGCTCAATCGCGCGCTCGGATGGCGTTCGCGGGACCACGGTGGTCCATATCTGTTTCGGCTATGCCGCGCTGGTGGCCGGCCGCCCGGAGGGATATTCGTTTCTTCCCGAGCTGGAGCAAACTCCTGTAAACCAGGTCTCGATCGAAACCGCGCAATCCAAGCTGGATTGTTCGGTGCTGCAAAAACTGCCCTCGAAGACGGTGCTCCTGGGCGTGCTCGATCTGTCCACGCACGATATCGAAACGCCTGAGATCGTCGCGGATCGCATTCGCCGGGCGCTGCCGTTCATCAGCCCGGACCGCCTGATCATCGCTCCCGACTGCGGCCTGAAATACCTGCCTCGCGCAGTCGCGTTCGGCAAGATGAAGGCCATGGCCGACGGCGCGAAGATCGTTCGAGCCGAATTGCCGCGCAGCTAGTGCGCTGTCCCGGAGAAATCGCTGGCAGATGTGGTGGAGCGGGCTTCAGCCTGCTACGGGGACTTCAGTCCCCGAGCTTTAGATCGTTCCGCCCCGCGGTGGCTAAAGCCACCGTTGCAGGCTGAAGCCCGCTCCACCCGATGCCACTTCCACGCTCGCGGAGTCTCAAGGACAGCCCACTAGTCTCCTAGATAACGCAGCGCCTTCTTGGCGACGGTGCTTAGAGGAATGCCGGCCAGTTGCCGTTCCTCACACCACCGGGACTCACGCAGGCGGGTCGCAAGCCGCGCCTCGCGAACCTCAAAGAGATACCGGCTGTTGGTGATGGCATGGCGGAACGTACCGAGCACCGGCCCCAGTCGAACTCCGGCTGAAACTTCGGGAAGGTCCCAGAATCCGGACACCCGCGTGCTCGGCGTCAGCAGGATGCGGCCATTGCGCCGGATGACCAGAAGGGTCCGCTGCTTGCGCACCGTCGCCGGTTTCTTCTTGGGAGGCGGCAGGGCATGTTGCATTGCGCCTTGTTTAGCCGCGCACGCGAACGCCACAGGGCACGCGGAACATAGCGGTTCGCGCGGGAGGCACACGGTGGCCCCCAGTTCCATCACAGCCTGATTCCAGCGCCCTGGGTCGCGCCGGGGCATTAATTGCGTCGCGATCGCTCCAACATCGGCGGAGGGATCGCCGGCGAGGCGCATGACCACACGCCGGACGTTTCCATCGATCGCGGCGTGCGGCAGGCCGAAGGCGATGCTCGCCACGGCGGCGGCCGTATAATCGCCTACGCCGGCCAGCGCCCGTATGGACTCGTGATCGCCGGGAAATCCGCCGGCCTCGACGATCTGGCGGGCGGCCTTCTGCATGTTGCGCGCGCGCGAATAATATCCGAGGCCGCTCCAGATCGAGAGAAGCTCGGTCTCGGACACCTGCGCGAGATTCTCGACCCTCGGGAAGCGCTTCAGGAAGCGTTCGTAGTAGGGAATCGACCGCAGCCACGCGCGTTTGCTGCAGCATGATCTCGGAAACCCAGATGGCGTAGGGATCGCGCGAGCGACGCCAGGGGAGGTCGCGTTTATGCCGCCCGTACCAGCGCACGAGTTTCTGCCGGATGGCCGTTTGGTCCACTTTCTTCCTAGTCGCACAACGGAGCTCGGCAAAAGCCGGCCGCGCCCTGTGCGGACATTCTCTATACTAGTAGGTAACCCTCCCTTGAACGACTCCATCCGTATTCGTGGCGCCCGGGTGCATAACTTGAAGGGCATTTCGCTGGCGATCCCGCACGATCGCCTGACCGTGCTCACGGGTGTGTCCGGATCCGGGAAATCGTCGCTGGCGTTCGACACGATTTACGCCGAGGGGCAGCGCCGCTATGTGGAATCGCTTTCGGCGTATGCGCGGCAGTTTCTGGAGCGCATGGAAAAGCCGGATGTGGACGAGATCGACGGCATCGCGCCGCCGGTGGCGATCCGGCAGAAGAACACCACGCGCAATCCGCGTTCGACGGTGGCCACGTCCACCGAGCTTTACGATTTCCTGCGCTTGCTGTGGGCTCGGGCGGGCCGGACCTATTGTCCGAACTGCGGTGTTTACGTAGAACGCGATTCGGTGGATCAGGTAGCCGCGCGCATGCAGGCCCAGACCGATGGATCGCGCTGGTACGTGCTGTTTCCGCTTGTGAACGAGAGAACGCCGGCGAGAAAAAACCACCGATGCTTTGCGCGAAAAGCTGTTCGACCTGCGCAAGCGCGGCTTTAACCGGCTGTATCAGGGCGGCAAGGTATTCGAATTCTCGACGCCCGAGTCGCTGCTGGACGTCGATTTCTCGAAGCCCGTCTTCATCCTGGTGGACCGCCTGGCGATCACGCCGGACATTCGGCAGCGCCTGGTGGATTCCGTCGAGATCGGCTATCGCGAAGCGGGCGAGATACTCTTTGAGCCCGCCGCTGGCGGGCCGACACTTCGGTTTAACGAGCAATTCTCATGCAAGCTGTGCGGCAAAACCTTCACCGAACCGGAGCCCAGCTTATTTAGCTTCAACAGCCCGTTTGGCGCGTGCAAACGCTGCCAGGGGTTCGGGAACACCATCGACTACGATCTGGATCTGGTGATTCCGAACCGGGCGCTGTCGATCCAGCAAGGCGCGGTGGATCCGTGGACCAAGCCGCAGTATTCCGGGTTCGGGGTCGATTTCAGGAAAGACGCCAAGGGTAAAGTTCGGCTCAACGTGCCGGTGTTCGATCTGCGCAAGGACGAGACTGGCTATCCTCCACGAGCACATTCGCGATTTTTTCAAGGAAGTGGAGAAGAAGAAATACAAAGTCCACGTGCGCGTGTTTTTGAGCCGGTATCGCGGCTATACGCTGTGTCCGGATTGCGGCGGCTCGCGCTTGCGGGCCGAGGCGCTGTGGATTCAGGGTGGGCGGAATGAATATGGCCGAGGTCACGCGCATGAACATCGCGCAGGCCCAGCAATTCTTCCTCTCGCTCCAGCTTGCGCCGGAGGAGATGGCGATCGCCGACAAAGTCCTGATCGAAATCCGGCAGAGGCTGAAGTTCCTGAACGACGTGGGATTGGAATACTGACCCTCGATCGGCTTTCCGCGACGCTTTCCGGCGGCGAAGCGCAGCGCATCCAATTGGCGACCTGCTTCGGTTCGCGGCTGGTGGGGCGTGCTACGTTCTCGATGAACCGTCCATAGGTCTGCACAGCCGCGATACCGCCCGGCTGATCGGCATTCTCGAAGAACTGCGCGATATCGGCAACACGATCCTGGTGGTGGAGCACGACCCCGACGTGATGCGCTCGGCCGATCACATTGTCGATCTGGGGCCGGGCGCGGGCGAGAACGGCGGCAACATCGTGTTCGAGGGCGACTATAAGAAGCTCATTGCAGAGGGCACTTCGCTCACGGCCAAGTATCTGCGCGGCGATTTGCAGACCTCCTACATCAGCGGCCGCCGAACGCCGAACCCCAAGCGCGTGGTGCGATTCCTGGGAGCGCAGGCGCACAACCTCAAAGGCATCGACGTGGCGATTCCGCTCAACGTGATGGTCGCGATCACGGGCGTTTCGGGGTCGGGCAAATCGACGCTGGTGCATGACGTGATCTATCAGACGTTGGAAAAGCGCCTGAGCCACGAAGAAGGCAAATCGACGCTGTTGACGGGCACGTCGCCCGAAGACTGGGGCGTGCCGCCGGAAAAGCTCACCTGCCGCAAGGTGGAAAAAGCGGAGCTGTTGAAGCAGGTGGTGCTGGTGGACCAGTCGCCGATCGGCCGGACGCCGCGCTCGAATCCGATCACCTATATCAAGGCGTTCGACATGATCCGCGAGCTGTTTGCGTCCACCACCGAAGCCGATCGCCGGGGATACACGGCGGGGCATTTTTCATTCAACATTCCGGGAGGGCGCTGCGAAACCTGCCAGGGCGACGGCACCGTGACCGTCGAGATGCAGTTCCTGGCGGACGTCGAACTGATCTGCGACGACTGCAAGGGCACGCGCTTCAAGCCCGGCGTTCTGGAAGTTCTCTATCACGGCCTGAACATCCACGAGGTGCTGGGGCTTACCGTGAAGGAAGCGATCTCGTTCTTCTCGGCCACGCCGCGCCTGGCGCAGAAGCTGGAAGTGCTGGCCGATGTGGGCCTGGGATATCTGCGCCTGGGGCAATCGGCCACAACGCTTTCCGGCGGAGAAGCGCAGCGCGTGAAACTCGCCGCGCACCTGTCGCAGGCCACCAGCGCGGGGACGCTGTATATCTTCGACGAGCCAACCACCGGCCTGCATTTCGACGATATCGCCAAACTCCTGGATGCGTTTGAGAGACTATTGCGCACCGGCGCGAGCATCCTGATCATCGAGCACAATCTGGAAGTGATCCGGCGCGCGGACTGGGTGATCGATCTGGGGCCGGAGGGCGGCGACGGCGGCGGCCGGATCGTGGCCGAGGGAACGCCGGAGCAGATCGCCGAGGTCGCGGAATCTTATACTGGCAGATACCTGAAAGCCGAGATGAACGCGGCACAACACTGACACACCCATGCCACAAACTCAGCACGTTGAAAAACACTTCGAGTCGTCGCAAGTGGTGCGCGATGTGGTGATCGGAATGGCCGACGGCCTCACGGTGCCGTTCGCGCTGGCCGCGGGCCTCACCGGCGCGGTGGACGCGTCGACGGTGATCATCGTGGCGGGGCTGGCGGAAATCGCCGCAGGCTCGATCGCCATGGGGCTGGGCGGATATCTCGCGGCCAAAGGCGACGCCGAGCATTACGCGAGCGAACGCCGGCGCGAGGAGATGGAGATCGTCGAACGCACCGATGACGAGCGCCACGAGGTGATCGAGATTCTGGAATCGTACGGCCTGACGCATGAGCAGACCACGCCCATTCTGGCGGCGTTCGAAGCGCGGCCGAAGGTGTGGGTGGATTGGATGATGCGATTCGAGCTGGGACTGGAAGAACCCGATCCGAAGCGCGCCATCACCAGCGCGCTGACCATCGCGGGTTCCTATATCGCGGGCGGATTAATCCCCCTGGCGCCGTATATGATCACGCCGGATTCGCACACGGCCCTGCTCTACTCGGTAGGCGCCACGCTGGTCGCGCTGGCTGTTTTCGGCTATGTGAAGGGACACTTCACCGGCGCGCCCAAGATCCGCAGTTCGCTGCGGACGACGGCTATAGGCGGTTTAGCGGCCGGCGCCGCCTACCTGATCGCCAAGCTGATCAGCTAATACCAGCGTGCAGATCTTGCACCTGCCTGGTTGTAAACACTCAAACGAATCATTGCGATAGTATTTGGCAGACAACGTGCTACCTCCAGGGCATGAAAATAATGCTCTTGGTGTGTGCGACCGTGGTTACAATGGCGGCCCAGCCCGTTTCGTTCGGAGTGAAAGGGGGCGTCCCGATTACCGACGCCTTCGATACGTTCCAGGGAAATCAGGCCGCGTATGCGACCAACACTCACCGCTATGTCGTCGGCGGCACGGTGCAAGTTAATCTTCCCTTTCGATTTGCGATAGAGGTTGACGCCCTCTACCGAAGGCTGGGCTTCGATTACAACCAGTTTGGCGGTCCCGGAAGTCCGACGTTCACCAGCACCACGGCCAACTCCTGGGAATTCCCGGTGCTCGGGAAATGGGCTGTGCTGCCAGGGCCTGTGCGTCCGTTCATCGATTTCGGCGCGAACTTCCGGCACATATCCGGAGTGGACCAGATTAGGCGCGCCGGAAACGCGGTGGGCGTCATCGGTGAGTTCGGTGCCCGAGTTTAACAAAGACACCGATATCGGCGCGACGTTTGGCGCGGGTGTCGAATTCAAGGCGGGCTGGCTCCGCATCAGTCCGGAATTCCGATACACACGCTGGGGATCGGAAAATTTTCGCGATCCCGTCGCCAACCTGCTGCGCACCAACAAGAACCAGGGCGATTTCATGCTCGGGATCACGTTCTGAAACAGGCATTCTGAAACAATGGAGGCATGGACTCCGCCGGTCTGCGCGCCCTCCAGGCGCCCCTGAAAGCTCGTTATCGCGAGCATCCCGAGGAAGCGATGGTGACGCTGCGGGCGCGCGCCCGTCTGGATGACAGCGCGGTCGTCTGCAAAGTAGAAACGGGCCGGGCGCTGGTCGAAGCCGGATTGCACCCGGCCACCGGCGGAGACGGCCTCGCGGCGTGCTCAGGCGATATGCTTCTGGAAGCCTTGGCGGCCTGCGCCGGCGTCACGTTGCGCGCCGTGGCCACGGCCCTCGAGATTCCGATCCGCAGCGGAACCGTGCAGGTCGAGGGCGATCTCGACTTTCGCGGCACTCTGGGCGTGGCCAAGGATCAACCGGTCGGATTCAAGGAGATCCGTTTGCGCTTTGACCTCGACACGCAGGCTTCGGCCGATCAGGTAGCCAGGCTACTCAGCCTTACCGAGCGTTACTGCGTGGTCTATCAAACGCTTTCCCGGCCACCGGCGCTCAAATTCTCATAGAGGCTATTTACGTTCATTTGTGGCGGGAGTTTCTTCCGTCGACTCCACCTGTTTGTCCACCGCGATACGGTAAATGGCGGGCTTGCCGTGCTGATCGCTCGAGAAGAAGACGTTCTGGCTGTTGGGTGAAAAAATCGGCGAGACTTTGGCGGGATCGCTGGCGCGATGCTCGCAGAGCGTGAATTCGCGGCTGCACGGCGCGCACCAATAGCAGCACGTAGCGGCGAGGCTTTGCTCCCGCTGGCGCCCACAAACACGCTCCCATCCGCATTCCGCTCGAAGCAGGCATATTGAGTGGTATCGGAAAGCGCTTTATCTTCGTTGGTGTCGGGAGTGAACTCGCGGATGTTGCGCAGCCGGTGCGGATCGGCCGGGATGTTGAGGTACAGAACACGTTCGGCCATCGGGAGTCCAGGTAGCGCTGGCGGCCTGGCCGTCGGCCGTCTTGAGCCTATAGTTCTGTTTGCCGTCCGATATTCGCGAGCCACACGCCTCCGGCCCGGCGATACAGCACCGACGCGCGGCGCGGGCGCGGCGCAGGATCGCTCATCTTCCTCGTCGCCTTCCGCCAGCGTGGCGGCCATGCCGTCGATCATCCGGATCCATTGCAGGCGGTAATGCGGGAACCCTTCCGCTCCACCAGTGCAGCCGATAGTCCGTCATCGGTAATGCTCAGGCCGGAGGGCTGATACCCTTCCTGCGTCTGATACACCTGGCGGGGCCGCAGCGACGTCAGACTGCTCAGATACACGCGGCCGCCGTCCGCGTAACAAAAGCTTCGATCATCGGCCAGCAGCGAAAAACAGGCGGGATTGAAACTCTCGGCGTCCGTCAGCAGGCGCGACTGGCCGGTCTTGAGATCCAGCCGGTAGGCCTGCGTGCTCCCGGATTCGTCGGAAGCATAGAGAAGAAAGTTGCCCTTGCGCGATACGGCTCGGGCATAGTGCGGGGGCAAAGCACTGGTGTGTTCGGGATCGGTGAGCCGGAAGACCGGAAACTCGGTGGTGGGATCGGCGTAGCGGGAAACCGACGACGGCAGTACACTGCCCTTGCCAGTGGTCGCGGCGTAACAGACGCCAGGGATTGCAGCGAGAAAGAACCGCCGCGAATACATCTCTTGATAGTAGCTTTAGAACGGGAGATCTGGAGGCGCGGGCTCAACCAGCGTCGACTTCGCCAGATAGGGATACGGGTTCACGGCGATTGCCCTGGCGGCGCACTTCAAAATGCAAATGGGGAGCAGTTGCGCGGCCGGTTGCACCCGAATAACCCAGGATCTCCCCGCGGCGAATCTCCTGCCCAGGGACGACCTCGAAGCCCGAGAGATGCGCGTACCAGGTCTGGATACCGTTGCCATGATCGATCACTACGAGCTTCCCATAGCCGCCCGAGGCCCACTCTGCATGCTCTACCACGCCATCCGCGGTGGCACGCACCGGAGTTCCCTGCGAGGCGGAAATGTCCACGCCGGTATGAAAGGCCCCGTCGCCGGAAAACGGGTCCTGGCGATCGCCGAAATGGCTCATGATCCTGCCGTTCACCGGCCAGATGGCCGGCATGGTGTTCTTCTGCCAGACTCGCGGATAACGTGCGCTGGATGCGCGAAAAACTGGCCGACTTCAGGAAGTTATACTCGTCGATCGATTCGCGGTAAGTGGGCACCAGCAGGCCCTCATCCACGAAGTCGCTGGAGTTATCCAGACCCTTCTTCAATCCGAACGCCAGAGTGACTTCACTCGCCAGTAGTTGCAGCTCCGCGAGCTGCGCGTCCTTCTGGTCGTTCTCCTGCCGCAGGGCCTTGTACTGGTGCCGGAGCGTATCCACTTCCGTACGCAGAGTATTGTAATTGGCTACTTTCCAGGTCATCCGAAGGTAGCTGGAAACCATGCCGAACAGCGAGAAAGAGCCAAGAAGTGCAAGCCCTAGAAGGACGTACAAGGCTTGATGCGGGATGTGGATGCGTCGCAGGCGTCCGTGAAGGGAATGGGCCAGGACGACGACGAAATAATGCTGCTTCATCACTCTCCCGTTAATTATACGTTCGGTACTGCTCCCGGGCACGTGCCCGGACTAGGACTGCCAACCGGAGAACCTACAACAGGCGGATTACAGGAAGATGAACGAAAAGTAAGGATAGCGCAACAAGGAAAGCCAAGTCAAGGCGCTCGGGGCCCTAATCGAGGGCCGGATTTAGACTGAAAAGCCCCGCCGCCTGGGGAGCGGCGAGGCTAGATTTTTACAGCTGCCGGATCAGATCAGAACTGGAGCCGCCCGACCAGCAATCCGGAGCGTTCGCCGATCACAGCATTATTTCCGAGCGTCTGGATCACGCCAAATCCGGAGCTATTGACGCGCAATCCGCCGGGAACGCCGTTGACGATCCCAGTGGCGGCGGTGGGCTGCGAGTTGTACGTGACGCCCGTCAACCCGCCCGTCCCGTTGAAGGGGTTCGGAACCTGCACGCGATTGAAGGGATTGGTGAACTCGGCGCGAGCCGTGAAGGTGATGTTTTCCTTGATCCGGAACGTGCGGCCAAAGCTGAAGCTTTCACGGGGAATGCGACGGTAACGGTAATCGTTGTAGTAAGCGGCCGACGGGCTAAAGGTTCCGGCCGTCGGATCCTTCCAAGCCGCCGGATTCAGCACTTGCTGCTGGGCTGGATCGAAGCAATGGCAGTTCAAATCCTGCAGGAACAGAGGCACTCCGGGGACGCGCTCGGCATAAGTTCCGCGGAGGAATGCCGTGGATAGGTTGCTGGTGGCCACGGCAGTGGTCGGGACTTGGATCGGAAGGCCGCTGGCGTACTGGAAGGAACCAGCGAGAATCCAATCGGCGACTGCGTACTGGACCCACTTGTTCGGTCCCCACTTCGGAAGGGTATAGTTCAAAGCAAGAATGCTCACGAACGGCCGCGAGAAGCTGGAGAGCTGCTTGTTGCTGCTCCGGTTGAGGATGTCATTGACCACGCCGCCGCCGCCATCGGTATCGGCGCCCAATTGGAGTTCCTTGGCCCAGGTGAATGCATAGCTGGCATCCAGACCGTGGGAGAAGCGCTTGGTCGCCTTCGCCTGGAGCGAGTCGTACCAGGTATCGCCCAAGGGTCCCGCGCCCGTGGTAGTTCCGGGTCCACCCAGGTTGCCGAACTGTGGGAACGGACGCAGCGACTGAGCCACGCTGTTGGAGGTCGAGAATCCGGCGTACGGGATTTTGTTCTGGAACTGCTGGGCAGCCGGAGAGCGCACCTGGGCCGACAGAATAGCCCGGTCAGTGGCCTTGTTCACGTCCAGGCCGTACTGCGAGAACAGGAAGTCCTGCGAATAAACATTGAGATTGGTAAGCGCATTGGTCCGCCACCATGCGCCGCGATTCCCGACGTAGGATACGTCAACCACCAAATCCCGGAAGATTTCACGCTGGAGGCCGATGCTCCACTGCATCTGACGGGCGGGGCGGCCGCTGTTCTGGTCGAATACGAGCGGATTTCCGGAAATCGTTCCGGGAGCCGGGAACAGGCCCGGACGGATGTCGGGCCAAATGGGCCGGAAGGGAGTGGTGACGCCGTTGACGGTGTTGGTGAATCCGCCGCTAAGGATCATGGCGGGATCAGATACTCCCGGAGCGTTAATCGTCTGGTTCGCACCGGGAGCGCCGGCGTAGCGGCCACCGGTGTAGGGCGCGTAGGTCACGCCAAAACCGGCCCGGAACACGGTTTTCGGATCGATCTGATAAGCCACACCCAGCCGCGGCCCGAAGCCTAGGGCGTAATTGTTGGCCAGGTTGCATCCGCAGTGGCCCGGTCCGTCGCCTTCGAAGATCGATGCTCCCGGATGACCGCCGGCCGTAGGATTAGGCGTGGTCGCCGAAAATCCCGGGGCGCGGCCGTATTGCTCTTTCGCGTAGGTGGAGTAGTCGTATCGCAAGCCGTAGTCCAGAGTCAGCTTGCGAGTCACCTTCCAGGTATCCTGCCCGAAGAAGCTCAGATAGAGCCGGCCGCCGCGGAACGCCGAGAGAGGCGACAACTGGTAGCTGGTGACGCGGCCCAGGAGGAAGCTGGCGAAGGGGAAGCCCGAAGCGCCGCCCGACAGCACGGTGCCGTTGTCGGAGAACCAGGGATTGGCGGTCTGATCCGCGCCGATAGCAAAATTTCCGGTGGTGTTGGAGAAGGTGTAATCGATGAAGCCTTCCACGCGGCTATCGCCGCCGAACTTAAAGGTGTGGTTGCTCTTGACCCAGGAAACGCTGGCGTTGAAGGTCGGTTTGATTTCAACGGCGCGAACCTGACCCGCGCCGGGACCCATGGTATTCATGCCGCCCGAGCTGTTTTGGCCCGTCATCGCGGCGAACACCGGGAAGCGTCCGCCGTTGGTTCCGACCGGCGCGCCCGCGATGCCCAGCGTGCCCGCCACGTCGAAATTGGTGGTGGGAGCCGTGTCTTTAAAGTCGTTATGGGCGAGGCCCGCGCCCAGGTGCAACAACATTGTAGGCGTCAACGTGTAGTCAAAATTCAGGCGCTGGGTATACGACTCGATAAAGGTTCCGCGAGTAGCTGTGATCGGATCGGGCAAGCCATCCGATCCGCACAGGGGCGTGCAATATTGCACAGCGGTCTCAGTGGTCGACCAATAGTAGGACACTTTCATTTTTGAGCTGAGCGAATGGTCGATCTTGAGAGCCGGAATGGGAGTCCTGCGATCGGTGTTGTAAGGCTGGTTATAGTTGAAGACCGAAGCCCCAGATGTGGCGTGGGGAATCAGGGCAAGAACCTTTACCGCGGACGGATCGAACTGTGCTGGCTGAATCGCATTATTGGCGAACGGCAGACGCACGCGACGTCCGTCGGAGGCGATGAACTGGGTAGCAGGGTCGAAGATCTGGCCGTCGTAGGCGATCTGGCCGGTGACGTCCTTGATGGAATTGTTCAGCGGCTTCAGCGAACCACCGGGGCCTGTCAGCATGGCTTGGGCAAAGTTGCCCGCGCGATAGGCATCCGTCGGTACCGTGGGGTTCTGATTGGAGATGATGCCCACTTCCCGGAACCGTTCGTAGCTAAAGAAGAAGAATGTTTTATCGCGGCCGTTGTAGACCTTGGGAATCCAGACCGGACCACCAATAGTTCCCCCAAAATCGTCACGGCGCGTCTTCGGCCGGTTGTGAGTGTAGGCTTGGCCCGCGTTGTAGGCTTCATTCGAGTCGTAATCGAACAGCGATCCGTGGAAATTGTTAGTCCCGGATTTAACCGTATAGTTGAACACGCCCGCGCCGGCCTGCCCGAATTCCGCGGCGAAGTTGCTGGACTGAACCGTGAGCTCCTGGAGAGCCTCCACGCTTGGCTGTGTCTGCGCCTGGGAGAATGTCACGACTCCGTTGGTCACGTCCTGGCCTTCCACGCGCACCGACTCGGTATTGCTGGGAGCGCCGTTGACGCGGATGTTGAGGTTCGGATCGAAATACGTTCCCGGAGAGAGGGTGGACACCGCCATCGGGTTGCGGACGCCGTGCGAGCTCGAAAAACCGTTTCCGATCGGCAGCACGCCCAGATTAACCAGCCGGTCTCCGGTGACGTTCACGCTGACGTCGCTGCTCTCCGTCTTAAGCAGTGAAGTTTCCGCGCTGACCGTGACGGACTCGGTGGCGGAGCCGACCTCCAGCGTCACATCGACGCGAACCGTCTGCGTCGCCTGCACTGTGATGTTCTGGCGAACGAATTTCTTAAATCCGGGAACCGCAACGGTCAGTTCATACAGCCCCACGGGCATCTGCGGCAGGGTGTAATTGCCGGTTTCGCTGCTGGCAGCCGCATAAACGGCTCCAGTCTGCGTGTTTTTCACTTCGATCGGAGCGTTGGCGACTACGGCGCCCGCCGGATCCGAAACTGCTCCGGTAATGGTGCCGCGGTCAGTCTGCCCAAAGGCAGCGAGCGCGCACAGACATAAAGCTAGAGTTACAGAGAAAAATCTCATGGGCCCCCCTCTAAACGAGCAAGTCTTTAATCCCAACGAAAGGCGTATATGTGGGTGATATTACATCGCTAGGTTAATAAATGTCAAGGAAAAAAACTTTGAGTATCTCCATACGATTTCTAGTAGATACAGCCGGAATGTCATCCTCTTTATAGAATCGCCTTAGCCCCGGGAACCCCCTTAAAATGTCTCGGGGACTCAAAGGTTGCGCGCGGGAATATGACTTTCGGAAGTCCTCCGAGGCGTACTCCGTGCCGCGAAGCTCTCCGCGGAGCCGGCCGACCCTTGCATTCCTGCTCCGAATGGAATAAAGGTAGGTGTCTAGTTTGGGGAGGTTCTATGTTGAACGTTCTAACCGTATCATGGGCGTCCGTCACCGTGATCCTGGTCGGCCTGCTGATTTACCGCGCACTGATCGGGATGCGGGAAGAAGATCAGTTGTTCCTCGCATCCGGCGAAGAACACCTCGCGCGCGATCAGAAGGTTCTGCAAACGCGCATTTCGTATGTGAACAAGTTCGCTGTGTGGCTGGGCGTGCTATCGGGCCTGCTGCTGATCGGGTTGGCTACGATCTGGGTGTTAGAAAATTTCCATCTCTGAGACGACGGCTTAGCTAAGATTGAGGTGGCTTGCAGCCACTTCTCATATTCGACGGCCGGTGCGGTTTCTGCCGCATCTGGATCGACTATTGGAAGCGGTTGACTGGCGACCGGATCGAGTTCGCGCCCTCGCAGGATGTTGCGAACTTGTATCCGCAGATTCCTCCGGAGGCATTCGCCCAGTCGGTCCAACTCGTCCGGCCGGACGGCTCGGTCTCGAGCGGCGCGCGCGCAGTTTTTGAAACGCTGGACCGCGAGGGCATTTACGAGTCCTCACGATTTGTCGCGGCGTCCTCGGAAGCCGCTTACCGGTTCATCGCGCGTCACCGGAATTTCTTCTACTGGGTGACCCGGCTGACCTTCGGGAAGCGCATCGAACCAGCTCGATTCGCCCTCACACAGTGGCTCTTCCTGCGCCTGCTGGCCGCGATTTACATCGTGGCGTTCGCGTCGCTGGCGGTGCAGGTCACCGGACTGCTGGGCGAGAACGGCATCTCGCCGGTACACGATTTCTTCGGCCGTGTGGGGACCGATCTCGGATGGATGCGCTTCTGGGCGGCGCCGAGCGTGTTCTGGCTGAACTCGTCCGACAAGGTTCTGATGGGCGCGGCGTGGATGGGCGTGGGTCTGGGCGCGATCCTGTTCATCGGCCGCCTGGAGCGCCTGGCGCTGGTGCTGCTGTATGTCCTGTATCTCTCCTTCAGCTTGGCCGGGCAGGAGTTCCTGTCCTTCCAGTGGGATGCTCTGCTGCTCGAGGCCGGGTTTCTGGCGATCTTCTTCGGCCATTCCCGCGTTACCCAAAGAACCATCGCCTGGCTGTTTCGCTGGCTGGCGTTCCGCCTGTATTTTCTATCCGGCTTTGTGAAGCTGGCCAGCGGCGATCCGAACTGGCGCGGCCTGAGCGCGCTCGATTTCCATTACTGGACGCAGCCGCTCCCGACCATCGTCGCCTGGTACGCCGACAAGCTGCCGCGCGGGTTCCAGCATGCTTCTACTTTTATGGTGCTGGCGATCGAACTCGGCGCGCCGTTCCTGATCTTCATGCCCCGGCGGATCCGCCTGTTTGGCGCCGGATTGCTTCTCGGCCTGGAAGCCTTGATCTTTCTCACCGGGAATTACACGTTCTTCAACCTGCTGGCGGCCGCGATTACAGTATTTCTGTTCGACGACCAGGCCGTGCGCGGCATCGTGTGGGCTCCTCGGAGGATTCGGGAATGGGTGATGTCGGAGCCGGCGCGAACTGGCCGGGCCGGACGCGTCGCGGCGGCGGCGCTGACGCTTCTGATTCTGCCGCTAGGTCTCGCACGGATTTTCGAGAACGTGGCGCAAGGGCTACCCGCGCCGGTCGAGTTGCTGGCTCGCTATACGTCGCCATTTCAGGTGGTCAATTCCTATGGCTTGTTCGCGGTGATGACCACGGAGAGGCAGGAGATCGTGGTCGAAGGATCGAACGACGGCCAGCAATGGCTCGCTTATGAGTTTCCGTACAAGCCCGGAGATGTGAATCGCTCACCACGCTGGGCTGCGCCCTATCAGCCAAGACTCGACTGGCAGATGTGGTTCGCCGCGCTGAGCGACTACCGGTCGAATTCCTGGTTTGTGGCGTTCGTCGAGCGGTTGCTTGAAGGCTCACCCGACGTGGTTAGCCTGCTCGCGAAGAATCCGTTTCCGGATCGCCCGCCGCGCTACATCCGGGCGGTGACCTACGACTATCATTTCTCCACTTGGGAAGAGCACCGGCAAACCGGTGCCTGGTGGCATCGCGAGCCGCATGGCGACTATCTGCCGCCGGTGGGATTCCGCACCACGGCAGCAAAATAACGGTGATCACATCGGGACCTTCGACCCTTGACACCGGCATGTCCACAGCCGATGCTGTATCGAGGGAGAAGTCCTTTGAAATACCGGATTCGCGTAGCTTTCATGGTGCTGATCGCGGCGGGCTCGCTGTGGGCGCACCATTCCACCACCGCTGTCTTCGACATGGGGAAGAAGATTCAGGTGACCGGAACGCTGAACAGAGTCGAGTGGATCAACCCGCACATCTCAATTTATGTCGACGCCAAGGGCGAACATGGGATCGACGCCTGGCACTTCGAAGGCAGCCCGCCGGCCTGGTTCCGCAGGGTGGGCGTGAACAAGAACGACATCGCTAAGTACCAGGGCCAGATGATCACGGTAGACGGCGTCCGGGCCAAGGACGGTACGCTGTACGGCTATCTGCAAAAGATTACGTTCGCGGACGGAAGCTCACTCGAAACTGTGTCGGCAGGACAGATTCCCGAGAAGTAAGGAGAACCAAGCCATGAAGTTACGACTCTTAAGTACGTTTTCGGCGGGATTTCTCCTGGTGGGACTCGTGACTGCGCAAGAAACTGCGAAGATCAAACGCACCGCCGACGGGCATCCGGATCTCAGCGGACTGTGGGCGTATGCGGTGGACCTGCCATCGGGCGGGATCAAGCGCCAGGCCGATGGCAAGGTCATCGTCAAGCAGGCGGACCTGAGCAATCGCCGCGCGCCGAAAGGCGAGGTGAAGGGCGCGCTGCCATTTACGTCGGCTCCGGCTTACAAGCCCGAGTTCCAGGCCAAGGTGAAGGACCTGATCGACCATGAAAGCCGCACCGACCCTGTATTTTACTGTGGCAGGCCAGGCGTGCCGCGCATCGGCCCGCCGCGCAAGATCGTGCAGCTTCCGAACGAAATGATCTTCCTGTATGAAGACATGTCGGGCGACACGTATCGCGTGATTCCGACCGACGGCCGCAAGCATCGCGAGGACGCGAATCCGGGCGCCTATGGCGACTCCATCGGGCACTGGGACGGCGACACCCTGGTCATCGACGTGACGAACTTTGACGATACGACGTGGTTCGGCGAGGGCGGCTATTTCCACACCGACGCCATGCACGTGATCGAGCGGCTGTGGCTGGATGGCAATGGCAGTCTGGTGTGGCAGGCGATGGTGGACGATCCCAAAGTCCTGGCGCAGCCGTGGACGGTGACGCCCCGCGTGGTGAAACCGACCACCGAACCTCTGGAAGAATCGCCGCGCTGCATCGAAGACGACGCGCATCGGCTGCGGAACGACGATCATCACGGGCAGCGGTAGACCTCACATGAATACGATCCGATTCGGCGTCGCGGCTCTCGCCTGTGGCTCATTGGGAATTTTATTGCTGGCGCAAGGACCGGCGGGCGATGCGGTGCGCGGCAAGGCCATCTACGAAGGTAAGGGCGATTGCGCGAGTTGCCATCGCATCAATGGCGTCGGCGGGCGGCTGGGTCCGGACTTGAGCGAGATCGGTGTCCCACGCGCGGCCGGGAAGCAAGCCGCGCCTGCTGCGGTGAACCTCACGGCGCTGGAACTTCGATCGTCGATCCGGATGCCGATGTGGCACTCTCGAATCGCCTGGTTCGCATCGTCACTAAAGACGGCAAGAGCGTCACCGGGAAGCTGCTCAATCACGATAACTTCACCGTGCAGTTCATCGATCCGCAGGGGAAACTGCATTCGTACGTGAAGGCGGACCTGAAAGAATCGACCGTGCTGACCAAAGGCCTGATGCCTTCGTATAAGGATCGCCTCAGCGCGCAGGAAGTAGCGGACGTGGTGGCTTATCTCGCCACGTTGAAGGGACCGTCCGTCTCGTCACGCTGAGAGCAGCCGGCTTTTGGGTTCCGGAATCGGGCGCCCAAGCTCCTTGGCGGTTTCGATCCATTCCGCGATCACTGTTTCCGCGTTCGCAAGAGCCTCCTGGCGAGTGGAACCGTCGGCCGCACAGCCCGCCAGCTCGGGTACTTCAGCAATGAAGGCTTGGTCCTCGTCGCTCCAGTAGAGAATGATTTCGTACTTGGTCATTCGACTCCTGATCTTAGTCTATGTCAACCAGTCTATATCGAATGAGCACCTTGCGAACCTGCTTGACCTGATACGGTTTGGCAAGGGATCCTCGCGGCTGGAGGTTGAGGATCTCGTCGACGCCGTCGCAGGTGAAGATGTGATGGCTTCCTCTTACGCGCTCGACGAATCCGATCCGCAGAAGGGCGCCACGCAGATCGCTAAATCGAATATTTGCGTCAGAGCCGCCCCGCAACACGCGTGACAGGGAAGAATCGCCCACAGCACAATAGGTGCGCGTGGAGAGCAGGAAATCTCAATTATCTCGGACCGTAGTGCGGGACCGGACGCCCGACCTCCAGAGCCCCCAGATCCGGGGCGCGGCCGGTGAAATCGTCGTTCACTCCCGTCAACCGAACCGCCGCGTCCACCGCCGCCGATCCCGGACGAAGCTCGAAATCGAAATCCGCAGGCTTATAGAGCGTGCGCAGATCGGGGCCCGGCGGCGTTACCTTCTGGAAGACGTCGTAATCGACGATCACGCTGTGCCGGTCCTGGCCGGTGGCCTCGCTGTACTCCTTGAGCGTCTTGAAGCGTCTCCGCTCCCGCGATTTGGCTTCGAGCTGGTTCTGCTGCTGCATCGCCAACGCGCCCATTTCTCCGGGAAACAGCGCGCGGACCGAAAACGGCGGAGTGCTCCACTCGAAGGAATATTCCGCGCCTTCGTTGGGACGGAAGCCGTTGTAGTCCGAGCTCGAATAGTTCGTATTGGATTCGATGGAAAAAATCCCGGGGTTCTGGCTCTTCCCCAGGATCAGATTATTTCGGAAGTGAAGATTGGACGTCGCGAGCAGCATGGGCTCGACCGGCGCCAGGAACGTATTGTGATAGACCACGATTCCGGCGCCTGACGCGGTTAGCTTTATTGCCCCGCCTTCGGGCGAATCGTACACGATGTTGCGGATGAAGTACACCGGACCGCCGAACATCGGCTGCACGCTGAGCGCTCGATTCCCATTATTGAAGCAGCGATTGCGAAACACCCGGATATTGTGCGCGCCGCCGTCGGTTTCGATGCAGTTGTCCTCGACGTTGCTGACGTCGTTGTTATAGAAATCGATCGAAACCGGGAGCCGGTCCTGAATCACATTAGGAGCGCCATCCGGATTTCCATAAGTGGCAATATCGATGCCGTCATGGAATTGCTGGATGGAGTTATAAGCCACCACGTGTCCCTGGCCGTAAAGCTTCACCGCGTATTCCGATACCAGCTTGGCGCCGAACTCGGGATACGCCTGCCACTCGCGCCCGGTGAAGCCCATGAGAATATCCGGCCGGAACTTGCCGATAAAAGTGTTATCGGCGATGTAGAAATCCTTCGATCCGGACCAATCCGAATAGACGCCGCGTCCGATATTTTCGAGCTTGCAGTTCTTGATGGTGATGCCGCTCGCGCCGGTGATATTTTTGTATCCCGCCCAGAATGCGAGCTCCGTATTGCGAATCGTCAGGCCCTCAAAGTAGTTGTAATTCGCGGCCATCAAGTTGAACAGGTTGAACGCGCCGTCTCCGTCGAAAATAGCCTCGCCGTCGCCCGCGCCTTTGATGACGATGGGTTTGTCCGCAGTGCCGCTCTGGGTCAGGAAATACGTGCCACTCGAAAGTGTGCCGAGCTGGCCGCCGTATTTGTAGCGGTCGTCCTTGTACACTCCCGCGTGCACCAGAATCACGTCGCCTGGCTGGACCCGAGCCGGGAAGCTATTGAAGTAATCCGCGCCGTTGCTCCCCATGTAGTACGCGGCTTGGAGACCGGTAAAGGCCGGCTCCTGTTTCTGGCCGTTGAAGCCGGGCGGATACACGTGATACGTCTTGCCTCCGGCGGCGGGCTTGGGCTCGGGACGGGTGTGGACGGTGACAATATTCTCGGCCTTGCCGTCTACGCCATCCGGATCCGCCAGCACCAGGCGGCATTCGTAATCCGTTCCAGGCTCGAGATCGAAGATGCTCCCCGCGAACATATTCGGAACGATATATTGCAGCGCGTTTTCGTTGATCCGTTCGTGATCCAGGCGGAGCAGAGGCAGCCCCTCTTTCCACGCCTGCTCGCCCTTCTTGCGATAGAAAACCGAAACCGCGGCGTTATGATTATCGTCGCCATCGATGTGCCATTCAAAACCCAGGGAAACAAGTGTGGGACGCTCGGCGATGAATTCTCCGGCGGTCGTCACGGTTCGCCGCTTGCAGCGCGAGCGTGGAAAAGAACAAGCCCAGGACGACATAAGTGCGCATGGCACCGTCGATTCTAACACTCCATTACCATAAAGTATGCGTTTCGTAGCTGTGCTGCTTCTCATCGCGAGGTTCGCTTCGGCGCAAACCGGCACGCTCTCCGGCAAGGTGACCGATCCCGATGGCCAGGGAGTTTTCAGCGCCGCCATACAGGCCAGAAACACAGCCACCGGAAGGGTCTACAAGACGGCCACTGCAAGCGGAGGCGATTACACGCTCGCGAAACTTCCTGCCGGCACTTACGACATCACCGTGCCGCCGCTAGGGTTCACTTTTCCCAAGTACGAACAAAAAAGCGTCGCCGTTCAGGCCGCGAAGACAGCTCGCCTGGAGATCCACCTGGTGTGGGGCGGAAACCTGGGCACACCCGGCGACGATTTCTCGCTCATCACTCGAACCAAGCCCTCTCCCGCCGGTCCCGCGCCGCGCATGCGGAACGGCAAGCCCGATTTATCGGGTGTCTGGACCGGCAACGCCCCGGACGTGGACGCTCCTGAGATGCTGCCCTGGGCGCAGGAGATCACCAACCAGCGCCGCGCGCGAGGAACAGGAAACCCCGGAGAGTCTTGCCTTCCGGGCGACAATCTGCTCGTCTCGCCGTTCATTTACAAGATCATTCAGACGCCCGCAGTGATCGCGATTCTGTGGGAAGGCAACGTCCCGGGCATCGTACAGATTTTTCTCGATGGGCGCGCGCATCCGAAGAATCTCGATCCGAGCTGGATGGGACACTCCGTGGGCCGCTGGGAAGGCGATACGCTGGTGGTGGATACGGTCGGGTTTAACGACCGCAGCTGGCTGCGAGTGTTCCCGCATACGGAGATGCTGCACGTCATCCAGCGCATCCGGCGGCCGGACTTGGGGCACCTGGAAAAGGAGATCACCATCGAGGATCCGGGCGCATTTCAGGAAGCCCTGGAAGATCCGCGATGCCTGGGATCTGACTCCGGATGAAGAAATCGCCGAGTACATCTGCAACGAAAACGAGAAGGACGTCCCGCATCTAAAGTGAGCAAATTTGCTGTCTGGATCTTCGCGGGCGGAATGCTGTTCGCCCAGGAAACATCGCAGCGGGGCGACCCCGCCAGGGGCAAAGCGATTTTCGAAGGCAAGGGCGATTGCCTGAGCTGCCATCGCGTAAAAGTGACTGGCTCGCGGTCCGGCCCCGAGCTCACGTCGATCGGCAAAGAGCGCCGCGCCACACCCGCCTATCTCGAACGCGCGCTGCTCGATCCCGACGCCGATGTGAAATTGGCGAATCGCGGCGTTCGCGTGACGCTGAAGAAAGACGGCACCGTCGTCACCGGCAGGCTGCTCAACCGGGACATGTTCACGGTAGAGCTCGTGGATGGCCAGGGAAACACCAAACTGTTTCCGAAGTCCGAGCTGAGCAACGTGACTATCGTGAACAAGGGTCTGATGCCGTCGTACAAAGGGAAGCTCAGCGCGGACGAAATCACGGATTTGGTCAGCTATTTGAGATCTTTGAAGTAATGCGCGAGAAGCGATTGCCTTGACTCCGAAACTCTTGTGCAGTAACATCTTAGCCGTGCGAAACTGGATTCTCCTGGTGACCGCCGCGGCGGTTTTAGCGATGCTGGTCATGACTCCGTCCGCGGGCCGGGCTCAGGCTACGAAGGCCACAAAAGCCGCCGACGGGCATCCCGATCTGGGCGGAATCTGGGAGTACATGGGCACGGCCAACTGGGATCTCCAGGATCATCCGGCCGAGCCTGGTCCGATGTGGCAGACCGGAGCCATCGGCGCGGTGCCGGCCGGGCCAGAGCGTCGTCGAAGGCGGCGGGGAAATTCCTTATCTGCCCGCGGCCGCGGCGAAAAAGAAACAGAATTTCGAGAACCGCCGCACGCTGGATCCGGAAGCGAAGTGTTATCTTCCGGGCATTCCACGCGCGAATTACATGCCGTATCCGTTTCAGATCGTGCAGTCGCCGCGCGGAATCTTGTTCGTCTACGAGTACTCCACCGCCAATCGCATGGTCAACATGGGCAAGCCCCAGGAAGCCGGGATCGGATACCTGGATGGGGACCAATAACGGCCATTGGGAGGGCGATACCCTGGTGGTCGACGTCACCGGCCTGAACGGACTGGCGTGGTTCGACCGGGCGGGCGATTTCGCCAGCAGCAAGCTCCACGTGGTGGAGCGCTTCACGCGTCCCGATCCGTATCACCTCAACTACGAGGCCACCATCGAAGATCCTTCGGTCTTCTCGCGACCCTGGAAGATCAGCCTGCCGCTCTACAAGAGAATGGAGAAGAACGCACAACTGCTGGAGTTTAAGTGCGTGGAGTTCGCCGAAGAGTTGCTGTACGGACAGTTTAAGAAACAACCTGCCAAGTAAGGAGCGTTGCGAATGAAAAAAGCATTGTGGGCCGTGAGTATCTGCACCGGGCTGCTGTTGGCCGCTTCGGCGCCGGCATGGGCGCACCACGCGTTTCAGGCGGAGTTTGACCAGCGCAAGCCGATCAAGCTGGAAGGCAAAGTTACCGACATGGAGTGGATCAACCCGCACGCCTGGATCCACATCGACGTGAAGAATCCCGACGGCACGGTGACCAACTGGATGGTGGAATGCGGCAGCCCCAACATCATGCTGCGTCGCGGATTCACCAAGCGCTCGCTCGAAGTGGGCACCGATATCTCCGTGCAGGGATATCAGGCCAAGAACGGCAGCATGCGGGCCAACGGCAGCAGCGTGACGTTCGCGGACGGGAAGAAACTATTCGTCGGCGGTTCGAACCCGGACGATCCGAATAACGGTAAGCAGCAATAGGAGGGTCCCCATGAGCCGATTTCTTGCGCTCGTTCTGATCGTGGTGCCGTTGGCGGCACAGACGGCAAAGCCAGTTGCGAAAACCTCTAAGGCGTATACCGCGCCGAAAACGCCGTGGGGCGATCCGGATTTGCAGGGGCAATGGCCCGCCACGGCCAACATCCCCATGCAGCGTCCGGCGAATCTCGGCGAGCGGGCGACGCTCACCCCTGAAGAGCTGAAGGAGCGCGAAGCCCAGGCGGCGCGCACGGCGGAAGGCGACAGCGAGGAGTTCGTATCTTCCAAAGACACCGTGAACATCAATCCGCCGGGATACTGGGTGGAGCACGGCAAGCCCAACGCCCAGGCGTCGCTGGTGGTCGATCCGCCGAACGGCCGGATTCCGGCTCTGACTCCGGCAGGCCAGGCTTACGCGAAGAGCCTGCGCAACGGGCTCGGGCCGGGCAGCCATTTCCCGGAGAAGGTCGACACGTGGGAGGATTTCGATTTCTACAGCCGCTGCATCACGCGCGGCCTGGTGAGCAGCATGCTGCCGACGCTCTACAACTTCGGCAATGAGATCGTACAGGCTCCGGGAGTCGTGGTGATTCGCAATGAGATGATCCATGAGACGCGGGTGATTCCGCTCGATGGGCGTCCGCACGTCGGGCAAGAGCCTGCAGCACCTACATGGGCGATTCACGCGGCCATTGGGAGGGCGACACGCTGGTGGTGGAGACCACGAACTTGAACAACAAAACCGGCACTGGCGGCGGCTTCTTCAGCGACGCAGCGGTGCTGACCGAGAAGTTTCGCCGCATCGCCAAGGACGAGCTGAGCTATGACCTGACGGTCAACGATCCGAAGACCTGGACAGCTCCTTTTACGATCCACATGCCGTACAAAGAGGATCCGAGCTACACCATCTACGAGTACGCCTGCCACGAAGGCAATTACATGATGGTCGACGCGCTCACCGGCGCTCGCACATTGGAGAAGGAAGGCGCGAACACGAAGGTCGATAACAATAACTTCGTGCGGCAGGTCGACGCCCCGAAGAAATAAGGTAGGGGTCGGGCATGCCCGACCCTAGTCCCAATACACGAACGCCATCGCGTTGCCTGTTCCCGCTTCCGAGCGATAGCAAGGCACATAATCGACCTTGTGATACTTCCGGCCCGCCGCGTTCATCGCGGCGATCACGGGGTACCAGTTCTTGGTCTCCGCAGTCCCGACCTTGAAGACGTTCTCGGGGATTCTTTCGAGCGCGGCCTCGTCGCCCTTTTCCATGGCGTCGAGAATCGTCTTGTCGAGTTCCTCGTCGATCACGAAGTGCGTCAGGCCGCCTGAAGCCATCAGCGCGACTCGGCCGTAGCCCTTGAAATTCTTGATCGCGCGATACAGCGCGTGGCCGAACTGGAGGCACCGGGCGTTCTTAGGAACGTTATGCGGGAAATGGACGTTCAGGATGATCGGCACGCTGGGCGGCGGCGTGTCACCCAGGATCGAGTGATACAGGAACCCGTAGGCGTGCGGGATCCCGCCGCGCGGCGCTGCCTTGGGAGTGATATCGGATTGCGCCAAGTCGAAGTTCTCGGCTTCCAGGGAATCCAGGATGTGATCCGCGAGTTCCGACGCGCCTGGGTACGTCGCGCCTTCTTCCGGCGAGTTGCCAGGCTCGGCGATATTCAGGCCCGGTGCGTCCTCATGCAGGTGCTGGACGTTCTTGATCTGCGCGCCGCGATAAACGGTGATCGAAGGCGTCAGTCCTTCATCGAAGAACTCGCGCTGATCGTTGCCCAAAATGACGACGGCATCCGGCGCGGTCTCCTTGAACTTCTTGCCCAGCACTTCCATCGCGCGGCGGCACTGCTGGAAACGCTCGCGGCGGACTTCCACGGTGACCTGGTCGGCAAATCCCGGAGCGCGTTCTTTCAGTAGCGTTTCGAAGTCGTAAGTCTTGCCGCGGAACCAATGCTTCTTGTTTTCGCGATCGGCTTTCGCGCGCAGATCCCATTGCTCGGGGGGCGTCGACAACAGAGGCCCGTGAGACGATCCAATACCCAGTACGATTTCAGCCATATATGAATCTTGAGTGTACTACTTGAACGCGAGTTTGGCCCTGGCGTCTTCTTCCGCTTTGATCGAGGGCCGAACAGATTTTCGAAGAAATGTTCGCGCACCAGGCGATCCACCACGCTGTTGTCGATCACCTTGTGGAAGTCGTAAGCCTTGAGCCGCGCGCCGACCTGCGGGTCGGCCTGATGCTCCACGATGTACCGCACTGCGGGAGCCAGCACATAAGGAACGCGCTCGTAGGACTCGGCCTTGCGGTCGTGGTCGTACAGCCGCTCCACATCGGCCTGCGTTTGCGGATCGTACACCGCGTACGCCTTCACGGCCATGGCTCGATCGTCGTAGTAGCGCTTGATGCCTTCGGCTTGCGCCTTGATCAGCAGCTCGGGCAGCTTGGGATTGGCCGCGATGGTGCTCTTCTTGAATACATACGCCATAGGCGCGTAGAGATCCTGATAGTCGGCCAGATTGGCGATTTCCTTGAAGCCTTGCGATTCGAGCTTGAAATAAGCGGGAGGAGGCAGCATGGTGGCGTCGACGCGGCCGCTGACCAGGGCGGCGACACGGCCATTGCCGTCGGTGCCCAGAGGAATCCATTGCACGTCGCGCGAGTTCAGCCCGTTCTTGGCGAGAATCGCCAGCGCGAAGTTATACGGCGGATCGCCGAGCTGGCTGACGCCGAAGCGCTTGCCCTTCAGATCCTTGACGCTCTTGACGTCGTTCTTGGTCATCATCGCGAACAGGCCGCGATTCATGGGACTCCCCATGATCACCAGCGACCCGTCGAGCGAAGCCGCCTGCATGGCCTGCTCCATCGGGTAATTGGTGGCTTGCGCTTCGCCGCTCACGATCATCGCGATACCGGCCGGATGGACGCCGAACACCATGGTCGCGTTCACGCCGTACTTCTGGTAGTAACCGCCTTCTTTCGCGAGGAACAGCGGCCAATTGGCGGGCGCCTTTGCGGGATAGTTGATAGTGATGTTCTGCGACGCGGGTGCTTGCGCCCACATCGTAAGAGCAGTGACCGCACTGGCGGCCACAAGCAGAGTGGTTAAGGTGAAGGTTCGCATGTCGCCTGACACTTCTGAAGTCCCCCGGGGGATTATATCAGCACAGGCTCAGTACAACAGAAACGGACGGCGGCGATTCATGAACGCGGCGATATCCTCCATCAGGCCCTGCTCGATCACCCGCGGATCGTCGCCCGCCTTCAGCGCGTCGATCACCTTGCGATTGCCGATGAGCTGCTTCGATAGCTCGAAGTCGATCTTGCCGGGATAGAGCTTGTGAAGCGCGTAGGCGACCTCCAGACCCAGGCGGATCGAGTCAAATTGATCGCGATCGGTGATGACGAATCGCACGCCTTCCGTCGTTGGTTTCAGATGCGTGGGATACACGCGCACACCGGGAATGTATCGGGCGTTCAGAAACTCGGCCAGCTCCACGCCGCGAACCCACTCCGCGCCGATCTGCTCGAAAGGAGCATCGGTGCCCCGCCCCACCGAATAATTCTTCGACGATTCGATCAGCGCCAGACCCGGATACAGCGTCGCCGCGTTGAGGCTTCGCATATTGGGTGACGGGTCGATCCACGGCAGGCCGGTCGAATCGAACCAGTCGCCGCGCGCCCAGTTCTGCATCTTGACGACGTGAAGATCTGCGTGAAAACCGCGTTCGGCGTTGCCCATGGTCGCGAGCTCGCCCGGCGTGAGCCCGTGCCGCACGGGCAGGCTGAAACAACCGGTGATGCCCTGCAAATCTGGATCGAGCATGGGACCCTCGACGTGCGTTCCAGTGATCGGATCCGGGCGGTCGAGCACGTAGAACGGAAGATTCGCTTTGGCGGCAGCCTCCAGCGCGAAGAGCATGGTGCAGTTGTACGTAAAGAAACGCACGCCGACGTCCTGAATATCGAACACCAGGGTGTCGACGCCTTTCAGCATTTCCGGCGTCAGGCGAAAACGGCTGTTGGCGTACAGGCTGAAGACCGGCAGACCCGTGGCTTGATCCCGCGAATCCGCGATGGTGGGCTGGTCCTGGGTACCGGCGATCCCGTGCTCGGGGCCGAACAGAGCCGTCACCTTCAAGCCGCCGGCTAGCATCACGTCCACATTTCGGCGGCCCTGGCGATCGACACCCGTCTGATTCGTCAGCAGACCAACGCGCTTGCCCTTCAGCGCAGCGAATTCTTCCTGTTCCAGAACATCCAGACCGGTAAGCGTCGCGTGATTCGCTGCACCGAGACCCAGGCCGCTTGCAGCTATCGTCGCGATGCCTCTGCGCCATTCGTTTATACTGCGCCCGCCTTTGGGATGGACGCGGTTGGTCATGATCACCACGAACGATCTACTGCCCGGATCGATCCACACCGACGGCCCGGTAAATCCCGTATGTCCGTAGGATGTCCCGCGCGGGAAAATATCGCCGCGATTCGAGGAGTACGGCGAATCGATATCCCACCCCAGGCCCCGCAGGATCGGATGATCGGGCGGCGATGCAGGCGAAGTGAACAGCTCGACGGTAGCTGACTGGAAGAATCGTCTGTCGAGCATTGCTTGGGCATACCGCGCGAGATCGTCGGCGGTCGAAAATACACCCGCGTGCCCCGCCACACCGCCCATATATCGCGCCGTGGGATCGTGCACCACTCCGCGCAAAGGCTTGCCGGTCGAGGCATCGACCTCCGTCGGCGCGATCCGAGCGACGAGCGAGGCCGCGGGATTAAATGAGGTGTCCCGCATTCCCAGCGGCTCGAATATCTGCTCGCGCGCGAACTGATCGAGCGGATTGCCGCTCACCCTGCGCACGATCTCGCCAAGGAGTTCAAAGTTAATATCGCTATACACGAACTTCTCGCCGGGCGGACCCGCGGGCTTGTCGATCAACGCCTTGCGGATGCCGGTCTCGTACCCGCTCCATGCAGGGTCGATATCGAGATCCGGGCGCAGTCCTGAGTAGTGCGTCATCAGATTACGAATGGTGATGTTGCTCTTGCCGCCCTGGAACTCGGGCAGGTACGCGGTCACCGGATCGTCGATCTTGATCTTGCCCTGCTCGTAGAGCTTCATGATCGCGGGCGTCGTCGCGACAACTTTCGTAAGCGACGCGATGTCATAAATGGTGTCGACGGTCGCCGTTTCGCGCGCGGGAACCAGCGCACGCGCGCCATACGCCTTGCGATGGACGATCTTTCCGTCGTGCCCGACGATGATGACCGCGCCGGGAATCAGGCCGTCGTGGATCGCCTGTTCGGTTGCGGCATCGAGTGCGGCGGAGCCGCCAAAAGTCTGCGCGAACGCGCAAGGCCCCAGGCACACCGCCAGCAAGACTTTCATGACAATTGTTTTGCGATGCCCTCGAGCAGCATCGCCAGGTCGAGGTCCTTTTGCGTGATGCCGCCGGCGCTGTGGGTCGCCAGATCGACAGTCACTTTGTTATAGACGTTGGCCCACTCGGGATGATGGTCGTTCTTTTCGATCGTCGGCGCAGCGATGACCATGAAGCCGATGGCGTGCGCGAAATCGGCGAACTTATATTCCCGGTGGAGCTTGCCGTGCTCGACCTTCCAGCCCGGCAGCTTGGTTAGGCCCGCGGAAATCTGCGTATCGGTGAGTTTTGCCACTTGATCCGACTTTATCAGACATCTAAACCCACCGCGCGCATCAGCTCCAGGGCGTTCCCCCTGGTCACGACGCCCGGACGCAGGTGGTAATCGAAGCGGATCTCGCCGCCTTCCAGGTGATCTTCGAAATGAACATTGATAGCGCGCCCGTTGAGTTGCTCGGCGATCTCTGCCAGCGCCAGATCATGCGTGGTGGCCAGAGCCGATCGCGTCGTGCTCGACCAAACCCAGCTAACAGCGCCCTGCGCGCCGAGCCTGCGGTCATGGGAATTGGTTCCGCTGAGCAGTTCGTCGAGCAGGAACAGCAAAGGCTGGCCGGAACGCGCCAGGTCGACCACGTCCTTCAAACGGCTGATCTCGGCGTAGAAGCGCGAGCGATGGTCGGTCACCGAATCGCTGGTGCGCATGGACGCGCCCAGGCGCAGCCGTGAAAGCCTGAGCCGGCTGGCCGTAACAGGCGCCCCCGCCCAGGCCAGCACTACACTCACGCCCACGGCGCGTAGCAGCGTACTTTTGCCTGACATGTTCGATCCGCTGATAATCCACAGCCGTGTGTCGCCTCCAATCTTCACATCATTCGCGATCGCCTCCGCGGCAGGAATCAGCGGATGCGTCAGTCCCTGAGAGTCATAGAAGCTCTTAAGAGAAGTGTCGCGTTCCGGGGAATCCACGAGCTCTGGAAATACCGCATCGGGCCGCTCATAGGCGAAGCAGGCCAGCGAGCTCATCGCCTCGAATTCGCCGATCGCCGCCACCCATCCGGCGACGTGCGGGCCATAGCGGATGCGCCACTTTTCGATGGCCATGGCGAACTGCGGCATCCATAGCAGCCCGGCCGCGGGCAGACGGAAGAAAAGATTGCGCGCCCAATCCAGCCGGTCGACTAAATTCACCAGGCGCCGGATCTGACGGGTCGCCGGCGCTCCCTCGATCAACAACCTGCCGCGCAGACCCGCCAGCGCGGGCGAAGAAAATGGTTCCCGCTCCAGGCGCTCCAGCAGCAAAGCGATCAGCCGCAATTCATGCGCCGGAGTGCCCACGCTCCCGGCCACCTGGCCCGTAGGTTTGTTCGTCGCCATCATGAATATCAGTTCGGCCAGGACGACGAACAGGAACCCGCGGAAGCTGGTCCAGTCGGACAGAGCCGTGACCAGCGTCGTGACCGCCGCGATGGCCAGGAGGAGCGCGATCCAGCGCGCGCCCGGGAAAAATACCACCGGCGGCTCGGTCCCCCACACGCCCAGCCTTCGATCGTCCAGCGCGGCGCGAAGATCCTCGCCCATCAGCGCGATCTCTTCCCGCAGATCCACGCCCGGCCGCAGCTCCTGGACCGATTCCTGGCGGGCGGCGACTTCCTTGGGCTCGCCCGGCGCGAGCAGCCAGCCTGCGAGCACGCGTTCTCCCATCCGTGTCCGCGCGGTCGAGAGCAGCTCAAACAACGATCCGCGTCCGAACAGATCCAGATCGTCGGAGAAAATATGGCCGGGGTCGCGAAAGCGCTCGCCCTGGTTGCCCGTGCCGATCCACCTGTTTTCGAGACGCGCCAACGCGCGCTCGTAGTACGCCGATTCCACGTCCCGCCCGGCGCAGGTCGCGATCCACGCGGTCGTGAACCACCACCAATACGATCAGCGCGGCGACCGGCAGCAGCAGCCACCAGGGCGAGAGTCGTCCGGCCCCCAGCGAGATGGCGGCGATCGCGACCAACAGGATTCCGCTGGCAAGGCGCGCATTGCCCAGCCGCCGATGCAGCCGTTCGTTTCTGGCGTGTTCGCTCCGCCAGCGGTCTAGCCGGTGCCGGTATTCGTTAAGAGGATCCAAGTCTTTAAGGTACTCATTCTGAGTCCACAATGCCGCGGTATGCTTGGGATCTGGTGGTTCCCGATGCTGGCTCGCCTGCGCCCGACGCTCGATTTCATGCCGTCGCCGGTTCCGGATAAACCCGGGCTTCTGATCCGCGATCCATTCTATTTTTCCGATGCGACGCTGATCATTCCGCCGGTGCTGGTGGAAAGCCTGACCTATTTTGACGGCGCGCACAGCTCGCTCGACCTGCGGGAGCATCTGGTTCGCCTGACCGGCGATCTGGATGTCTCGCGGCCTGGAGCAGCATCTCATCGACACCCTCAGCGGCGCCGGGTTTCCTCGAAGACGAGGCGTTTTTTCGCCGCAAAGAGGATGCCGAACGAACGTTCGCCGGCGCGCCCGCCGGGCAATCCGTGCACGCCGGAACAGGCTATCCCGAAAATCCCGCCGAGCTCGCGTCCACACTGAACGGGTACTTGAATGGCAGCACCTCGGCGCCCTCGCCAGGCAAGATACGCGCCATCGCCGCTCCCCACGTCAGCCCCTTCGGCGGTATCGATTCCTATCGCGCTGCCTATGCCTCGCTCACGCCGGCTGACGCCGAGAAGACGTTCGTGGTCCTGGGCACCTCGCACTACGGACAACCCGACCGCTTCGGCCTCACGCGCAAAGCCTTCGTCACTCCGTTCGGCGAAACCGCCACCAACCTCGCTCTGGTCGATGAGATCGCGCGGCGCTGCCGGAGACGGCGTGCTGATGGAGGACTACTGCCATGCCATCGAACACTCCATCGAGTTTCAGGTTGTGTTTCTGCAGCACCTGTTCGGGCCCGGCGTGCGCGTGCTGCCGATACTATGCGGAGCTTTCTCCCGCGGCATGCAGGCCAACGCACAGCCCGATGACGACGAAGCCGTACGCAGAACCATCGGAGCGCTCGGTGACATCGCCGCGCGCGAAGGCGACCGGCTGCTGTGGGTGTTGGGCGTCGACATGGCGCACATGGGACAACGCTACGGAGACAGCTTCGAGGCGGCCGCCGATCGCGGTGAAATGGCCGAGGTCGCCCGCCGCGACCGCGTGCGCATCGAGCGCATGGAGCAGGGCGACGCAGCCGGCTTCTGGGAACATGTTCGTGAAAATCGCGACAAAGATACGATGATCTGAAATGGTGCGGCTCGTCGCCCATCTACACATTCCTACGCGCCATGCCGGATATTCGCGGCAGCCTGCTGCACTACCAGCAGTGGAATATCGATCCCCACAGCGTGGTCAGTTTCGCGGGAATGGGGTTCCACAGCTAGGCACCTACTGCACGAGCAGTTCTTTTTACCTCCTTTCATGAGCGGAGATTGAGCATCCAACCCATTGATATAACTAGCTTTTCAGTCCGTCATACTGTGGCTAAGCAATTGCTCCAAATCCAGCGGAGGCGGGAAGCCGAGCGATGTACGTCGAAAATTCGCAACACAGACTGAATCCAGCGTCAGGCCCGGAGCGCAGCGGGTGTCGAGAGCACAAACGGCTGTTAGAGGACTTCGGCGAGGCCGTTCGGGAGCTCTTGGAGCTCCACGAAGAACAGTGGCTGGCGACTCTCGATATTGACGAAGATTGTTGCCGTTTCGACGTTCTAATCCATATGGCCAATGAGAAGAAGCAATCCGCCAAGTATGCCTATCTCCGCCATGTGGAAATGCACGGCTGCTCAGACTTTAATGCACTTAACCAAGCTCGAACGCGAAGTTATAACGGATAGCATGCTGAAAATTCAGTCTATCCAGGCCTCACTAAACCAGATCGACGAGACCAAGCTCGTGGACAGCACGGAGATCCACAACTGCCTGCGAAGCGCCAACATGAGTTTCCGCGCCGCTCTAAAGGCCGGCTCTTCAGAAAAGAAGCCGAGTTGAGCGGCTTCAGTTAGAAGAAGCGCCGTTTGTCCCCGCGCGTCCGTTCTGCGGAGGCTGCGGCTTCGGCAGCGGTTTGCGCGGCAGCATTTCGTCGCGATTCGCCGCCTGATAGACAAAGGACGCCACAATCGCCGCCATCTGCGCCATATCGGCGCGCTGGACCCGATCGTAAACGTCCATGTTGGAATGGTGCGTTCGCGAATTGTATTCGAGGCCGTCCTGTATGAACTGGAATCCCGGCAAGCCGACCGCATCAAAGCTCTGGTGATCCGTGCCGGTGGTATTGCGGATGCTGATGGTCCCGGCGCCCAGATCCTGGAACGGCTTGAACCACGCCTCAAATACCGGACGCATCGCGTCATTGCCTTGCAGATACACGCCGCGAATCTTTCCGCTCCCGTTGTCGACGTTGAAATAGCCCGCCAGCTTGGCATGCTCGGGCTTCAGCTTCATGTCGCGCGCGATCCGCGAAATGTTCGGTGACGTAGGCGCGCGACCCCAGGAGGCCCTCCTCTTCGCCGCTCCACAGAGCCATGCGAACCGTGCGATCCATCGGCAGATCAGCGTTTTCAGAATGCGCATCGCCTCGATCATCACGGCGCAGCCGGCTGCATTGTCGGTGGCGCCGGTGCCGCCCTGCCAGCTATCCAGATGCGCGCCGATCATCACGATCTCATCGCGCTTGCGGCCGCCCGGAATCTCGCCGATCACGTTCACCGAATCGGTGCGGTCGTCCAGGAATTTCGCCTGAATTTCGAATTCCAGCTTCACGGGAATTTTGTTGTCGAGCAGACGCAGCACGCGGTTGTAGTGCTCCGGCGTCAGCGCGACGGTGGGAGGCGGAACGGGATCTTTGATATCGCGTGTTCCGGCAGCCTGGCCGAAAACGGTGCCGCCGCTGCTTTGGCCGCCGCCCAGGCGCACGACCACAGCCGCTCCCTCGTCCTTCAGAAACTTGTTGAGCTGGTTCTGGAACCGCTGCTGCGGCGTGAGGCCGTCCGGTGACGGCGCGCCCTGTCCCCCGCGTCCGCCGCGGCCACCCCGCCCGTCGCCCAGCGCGGCCGTCCCAGGCGCGCCGCCGCGGCCACCGCCGTCCGCGGCGAGACTCAGCTTCGCCAGTTCATCATCGGTATAGCGCTGGCCCTGCGACGTCGTGATCATGGTCAGCTCGCGGCCCACGCCCAGGAACACGATCTTGCCTTTCAGCTTGCCCTTGTACTTGTCGAAATCGGATCTCCGCGGCGATGTTGGCGACCATGGCTTCGCCCGTCACCGTGCCGTTGGTCCCCGGAGAATAGGCCAGCGGAAAGCCGATCAGCGGCGCGTATTGCGGCTCGATCAGGTTCGCAGAGAAATGCGTGTAGGTCCAGCCCCGGCCGAACGGACCCCATTTTTCCTCGTGCCCTTCGATGCCCCACTCCTTCAGCTGCTTCACCACCCAATCCGCCGCCGCGAAAAAGCCGGGCGAGTTGGTCAGGCGCGGGCCATAGACATCGGTGAGCTGGAAGACGTGGTCCATCACCTTGGAATTTTGTAAAGCCTCTTCCCGAATCTTGTGGATCGCGGTCAGGTCGACACGTTCTTCCGCGGCAATCGGCATCAGCCGCGAAAGCAACCAGGCAGGCTAGGATCGGGAGGCAGCGTGTATTGGTCATGATTACCTCTTGGAGTCCATATTACAATTTCGGATAGCGTGCAGATCACCATATCCAAGGAGAACTACCTCAAGGCCATCGCCGAAGCCGAAAGCGAAGGCGAAACCGTCATCGCCGCGACCCTGGCACGCTGGCTGGAAGTTTCCGCGCCCGCCGTCACCATGGCGATCCGCCGCTTGAAGCGCGACGGGCTGATTCGTGTCGCCGCATCGGGCGAGCTTAGCCTGACGCGCGAGGGACGCGAGATCGCCAACCGCGTGCTGAACCGGCATCATCTGATCGAGCGGATGCTGACCGAGATTTTCGGCATGGAATGGTACAAGGTGCATGACGAAGCCGAGCAGCTCGAGCACGCCGTCTCCTCCGATTTCGAGCGCAAGCTTCTGGACAAGCTGGGCCAGGGCGGGGCCTGCCCGCACGGGAACGGGTCGGCATGGACCGCCCCGCGACCGCCGCCAGCGCGGCTGGATTCCTCTCGATGAGGCATCCAGTGGCGGTGCCGTTCGCGTCATGAGCGTGTTCGAGCGCGACCGGAAATTGCTCGAGTACCTGCACGGCCTCGGCATCCGTCCGGGAGCGCAGCTAAAAGTGGTCGGCAAGAATTACGATCAGACCATGACCCTTCGTGTGGATCGCAAGCCGGTGCAGCTCGGCGGCGCCGCAGCCGCGAAGGTCTGGGTAGCGGCAGGCTAAGCTTAAGGTTGATGAACTGGACAGCCGTAGCTGCGATCATGCTTGCGCTCGCGGTCTGCATCGGCGCATTCGGCGCCCACGGATTGCAGGGCCGCCTGGATACCTACTCGCTGGGCGTCTACGAGAAAGGCGTGATTTATCATTTCTTTCACGCGCTGGGAATGCTGGCGGTGCCGTTGCTCGTCCGCGCGGGTTTGATCTCGCAATCGGCGGGTAATTGGACCGGCTGGCTGCTGCTCGTCGGAATCGTGCTGTTTTCCGGCAGCCTGTACGCGCTCGCGATCACCGGAGTGCGAACCCTCGGCGCAGTCACTCCGTTCGGCGGAGTTTCCTTTATCGCCGCGTGGGTGGTGCTGGCGGTCTGTGCGCTGCGATCACGCAGTCAGCTAAGTCGCGATCTAAAATACTCAACGGTTTCCCGCAGGCCGTCTTCCAGGTTCACCTTCGGCTCCCAACCGAGCACCTTTTTCGCCTTGCGATATTCGGCTGGCGTCGCTTGGGATCGTCGGAAGGCAGAGGCTGGTGCACAATCGGAGCCTTGATCCCCATCAGCCGCTGAATGCGCTCGGCAAACTCCAGGATCGTCAGCTCCACCGGATTCCCCAGGTTCACCGGAAAACGCTCCTCCGAATTCGCCAGCCGGACCAGCCCCTCGACCATATCGCTCACGTAGCAAAAACTGCGCGTCTGCGAGCCGTCGCCAAAAATCGTAAGCGCCTCGCCGCGCAGCGCCTGATCCATAAACGCCGGCACCACGCGGCCGTCGTCCAGCGCCATGCGTGGGCCATAGGTATTGAAGATCCGCGCGATGTTCGTACGCACGCCGTGCGTCCGATGGTACGCCATGGTGAGTGCTTCCGCGTAGCGTTTGCTCTCGTCATAGCACGAGCGAAGCCCCACCGGATTCACATTGCCCCAGTACGTTTCCACCTGGGGATGCTCCAGCGGATCGCCGTAACATTCCGAAGTCGAGGTGATCAGGAAACGCGCGGCATCGCGCCGGGCGACCTCCAGCATATTGCGCGTGCCGGTCGACCCCGATTCGAGCGTTTCAATGGGATACGCCAGATAAAACTTGGGGCTCGCCAGCGACGCCAGGTGCCAGACGTGGTCGAACTGGCCGCTCTCTTCGACGGGTTTCGTGACGTCGAATTCGCGAAACGTGAACTTCGGACGGCCCTCCAGATGCTCGATATTGCGGCGCGCGCCGGTGATCAGGTTGTCGAGGCCCACCACTTCGCCGCCATCGGCCAGCAGACGTTCGCATAAATGTGAGCCAATGAATCCCGCGGCCCCGGAAACCAGATGACGCATGCTCTAACATTCTACCCGGTTGACTCCGCATGCTACATTTTTGGGTAACCATGTTTGAAGAGCTGCTGCTCGCCGGTTTGTTAGCCGCCTCCCTCGCGGGATTCTGGTGGCGCTTCGGCGCGGTGCTCCGCAGGATCCGCGCGGCCAAGCCGGATGCGGATTTCTCTCTGTTTCCAGTCGGCCGGCGCTTCCGCGAACTGGTTTGGGAGGTGATGCTCCAGGCCAAGGTCATCCGCGAGCGGCCTCTCCCCGGCATCGCCCACGCCTTCGTGTTCTGGGGGTTCTGCGCTTTCGCGCTGGTCACGCTGAATCACATCGCCATCGGATTCGGAACGCACTTTCTGACTCCCGGCGGTTTCTATTTCCAACTCGCGGCGGTGTTCGCGGTGCTGGTGGCGGTCTCGATCGCAGGACTCTTCGTTCGCCGGTTTGTCGTGCGTCCGAAGTGGCTGGGGGACGTGTCCTATGAATCCGGCGTGATCGCGCTGCTGATTTTCGTGCTGATGGCCACCTACCTTGCCGCGTTCTGGATCGGCGATTCGAAACTGCTGTGGTGGTCGCACACCGCGGCGCTCCTTATTTTTCTTCCGTTGATTCCGCACACCAAGCATCTGCATCTGGTGCTGAGCCCGTTTTCGATATTTTTCTCGCGCGGCAGCTTCGCCAAAATTCCACCGCTCGCCGGCGATGAAGATTTCGGCCTCGACACCGGCAAGGATCTGACGCAGATCGTCGCGCTGCAGGCGTACTCCTGCGTCGAGTGCGGCCGTTGCACCGAACATTGTCCCGCCAACAACACCGGCAAGATTCTCGACCCCAAGCAGATCGCGCTGGGCGTGCGCGGCTACTTGAACGATTTCGGCCCCGCCTCCGAAGAGCCGCTCTTCGGCAAGCATCTTTCGCAGGAAGCCGCGTTCCAATGCACCACCTGCGGCGCGTGCGAATACCAGTGCCCGGTGGGCGTCGAACACCTTCCCATCATCGTGGGACTTCGCCGCGGCGCGGTGAACACCGGCAAATGGGAGGATAACTACGGCACCAAGCTGTTTCTCGCGCTCGAACGCAACGGTAACGCGCTCGGATTCAGCTCCGCGGAACGCGATAAATTCATCGCCAAAGAACAGTTGCCGATTTTCGATGGGACCCAGGAGTACTGCCTGTGGCTCGGCTGCATGGGCGCTTACGATCCGCAGGGCCGCGAGATTATCGCCGCGTTCGCCAGCGTGATGCAGCACCTGGGAACGACGTTCGGCGTTCTGCAAAAAGAAAAGTGCACTGGCGATCCTGCCCGCCGGCTCGGCAACGATCTGGTGTTCCAGCAGCTCGCCGAATCCAATCTCGAAAACCTGAAGCAAAGCAAGGCCACGAAGATCGTATCCATCTGTCCGCATTGCGTCCGCACCATCTCCACCGACTACCTGGAGCACGGCCAAGCTCCAGCCTATCGAGCATCACAGCGAATTTATGGCTCGCCATCTCGACCGGCTGCCGAAGTCCAAGCGGCGACAAGATATCGTCTATCACGATCCCTGCTACCTGGGCCGCTATCGCAACGTCTATGACGAGCCGCGTGACAGTGCTTTCGCGGTCCGGACAAGTCATCGACCCGCCGCGTGCCCGCGAACGCAGCTTCTGTTGCGGCGCCGGCGGCGGCCTCGCGTTCCTGGGCGAAGAACAAGGCGATCGCGTCAGTCACAATCGCGCGCGTGAGCTGGTGGCAACGGGAGCGGGAACCGTCGCGGCCGCTTGCCCGTTCTGCAACACCATGTTTCGCGACGCCCTGAACGTAGTCTCCCCGGCTCCGCCGAAGTTACTGGACATCGCCCAGATCGTGGCCGCCTCGCTTCCCCAGCAACAGTGAGATGCTAGGAGCATGCGTCCCCGGCGGCTGTTGATCTCTCTCCTTCTCGCCGTCGCAGCCGTAGCCGCAACGCCTAAGCCGCCCAAACCGAAAGCCCCGCCGCTCACCGCCGAACAACGCGCCGTTCAGGCGCAAATGAAGTCGATGAGCCTGCGCGATAAGGTCGCCCAACTGGTCATTGTTACCGCCAATGGCGACGTTTACAGCAGCACGTCTCCCGAGTTTGGAAGATACCGGCACTGGGTTGCCGATCTGCACGTCGGCGGCATCATCATCAACAATGCCTCGCAATACGGCCTCGTCCGCAATGCCGAGCCTCATGCTCTGGCCGTATTCCTGAACCAAATGCAGAGGCTGGCACGGACGCCCCTGCTGGTCGCCTCGGATTTCGAACGCGCCGCTTCCATGCGCGTCACCGGCGGCACTCGATTCCCTCATAGCATGGCGTTCGCAGCGGCGGGCGATCTCGCTGCCACGAAGTTTGAAGGTCTCACCGCTGCGCGCGAAGCCCGCGCTCTGGGCATTCACTGGATTTTCGCGCCCGTGGCCGACGTCAATAATAATCCTCTGAACCCGATCATCAACCTGCGGTCCTATGGCGAAGATCCCGAGCAGGTCTCGCGCTACGTCGCAGCGTATATCGAAGGCGCGCATTCCGATCCCGGCGAACCGCGTCCTGGTCACCGCCAAACATTTTCCCGGGCATGGCGATACCGATGTCGATAGCCACCTGGGCCTGCCGCGTTTAGAAGTGTCACGCGAGCGTCTCGACGCCATGGAGTTGAAGCCGTTCCAGGCCGCCATCGCTCACGGCGTCGATTCGGTGATGACCGCGCACATGGCCGTGCCTGCGCTCGAACCTTCCGGCATGCCCGCCACCGTGTCCCACAATGTGCTCACCGCGCTGCTTCGTGACGAACTCAAGTTCAAGGGCCTGATCGTCACCGACGCCATGACCATGCAAGGTTTGGCGATGCTGTTCGATAGCGGCGAAGGCTCGGTGCGGTCGATCGTCGCCGGCGCCGACGTGCTGCTGATGCCGCCCGATCCGGACAAAGCCATTCGCGCGGTCGTGGGCGCGGTGGAGGATGGCCGCATCTCGCGCCAGCGCCTCGATCAGAGCGTCGCGCGAGTGCTGGCCGCGAAGCTTTCGCTCGGGCTGAGCAATAAGAAGAAGCTGGTGAACCTGGATGCGATTTCCGACACCCTGGACTCGCCCGAAGCCTGCCGAAAAAGCTCAAGCCGTCGCCGATCGCGCTGTGACGCTCATCCGCAATGATCGCGACGTACTTCCACTAGCCGCGTCCAGCCGCCCTTGCCTGATCGTCGTCACCGAGCTGCGCATCTCGCAATTCGGCCAGCGCGCCATCCAGGAATTTCGCCGCCGTGCGCCGAACGGACGAGTGGTTTCGGTCGATACAGGGCTGCCCCTCGCCGCGCTCCAAGCCACCGCCGGCGACATGACCACGTGTTCGTCGATCATAGCCGCCTCCTTTGCCTCCGTGTCCGCCGACCTGAAAGACGTGAAGCCGTTTCTCCTCGATCTCACCCAGGGGCCGGCTCCCGTGGTCCTGCTGGCGTTCGAGAATCCTTACCTCCTGACTAGCGTTCCCAATGCCACGGCGTTTCTCACTACCTTCAGCTCGTCGCTGCCTTCGGAAATCGCCGCTGTGAAAGCTCTGTTCGGAGAGATCCCCATTACCGGACACACGCCCGTAAGCATTCCAGGATTCGCCAAGCTCGGCGATGGCATCCAGTTGCCCGCCCGATCCCGCTAAAATCATTTAAAAAATATGCAATTCACCAACTTCGGAAATACCGGAATCACCGTGTCCCGCCTGTGCCTGGGATGCATGAGCTACGGCGGCGGCGATCTGCCGGACTGGGCGCTTGGCACCAAGGGCTGGCACGTTAATAAAGAGGACGCGCGCGAGCACTTCCGCATCGCGCTCGACGCCGGGATCAATTTCTTCGATACCGCCGACGTGTACTCCATCGGTCTCAGCGAAGAGATCACCGGGGCGCACCTCAGAGAGATGGCCGTGCGCGATCACATCGTGGTCGCGACCAAGGTCCACGGCGTGATGGGTCCGAGTCCCAACCAGCGCGGTCTCAGCCGCAAGCACATTATCGAAGCCTGCGACAATTCCCTCCGGCGCTTGCAGATGGATTACGTGGATCTATACCAGATCCACCGCTGGGATCCCAAGACGCCTATCGAGGAGACGCTCGAAGCTCTCGATTCGCTGGTGCGCGCGGGCAAAGTTCGCTATCTGGGCGCCAGCAGTATGGCGGCGTGGCAGCTCTCGAAAGCCCTGTATACGGCCAAGGAGAACGGCTGGCACCGGTTCGTCTCCATGCAGAACCATTACAACCTGGTCTATCGCGAAGAAGAACGCGAGACGATTCCGCTATGCGTCGATCAGGGCCTCGCCATCATTCCCTGGAGCCCTCTGGCGCGCGGATTCCTCACCGGCAACCGCAAGCGCGAAGGCGATGCGACCACTCGCGCCACCGTCGACACGTTCGCGAAAGACATGTACCACTCAGAAGACGACTTCCTGGTGGCGGACGCTGTTATCAACGTGGCCAAAAAGCGCGGCGTTTCGCCCGCCCAGATCGCCTGCGCCTGGATCTTACAGGCTCCCGGCGTCACCGCTCCCATCATCGGCGCGACCAAGGCCGCGCATCTCAAGGACGTAATCGGCGCGGTCGATCTCAAGCTCACCGCGGAGGAGATTGCGTCCTTAGAGAAACCTTATCGTCCGCATCCCATCCTCGGGCATGCCCAGCCCTCCGCGAAGAGCATGCTGAAGCGCTGAGCTATTCTGATTCGCGCTATTCGTAGCGCAGCGCGACCGTCGGGTTCACCGTTACCGCCCGGCGCGTCGGCACCAGGCAGGCGATCAACGCCACGGCGCCCAGCATCGCGGAAACCGCGGCGTAGGTTAGCGGATCGGTCGCTGTGACTTCGTACAGCGCGGACGTCAGATATCGCGTGAGCGCCAAAGAGGCCGCGATTCCCAGAGCCAGGCCGGCCAAAAACAGAATCAGCGACCGCAGGGCGACGAGCCTGAAAACATCGCCTGCCCTGGCGCCCAAGGCCATCCGGATTCCGATCTCCCGCGTCCGTTCCGCGACCGAATACGCCATCACCCCGTAAATCCCCACCGCCGCCAGCACCGCCGCGATCGCGCCGAATATTCCCAGCAGCAGGACATACAGCCGGACATAGCGAACCTGCTGATCGAGATAATCTTCTACCGTGCGAACATTCGCCACCGGATGGACGTGATCCACTTCGCCCACGGCCTCGCGCACGCTGGGAACCAGGCTCAGTGGCTTGCCCTTGGTGCGCAGCACGAAGAACATTCCCGCTCGCGATCCGTATCCTGCGCCCATCCAGCGGGGAGTTTGCTGCAGGTACGGCACATAAAGCGCGGGCCTCAGCTGCCGCTGTTGCCGGTTCATGCGTATATCGGTGGCCACCCCGACGATCTCCCGCAGCGGCTCATCCGGCACGTAGTCGAGCCGGATCTGCTTGCCGATGGGGCTTTCGTCGGGCCAATACCGTTTTGCCATCGTCTGGTTGATCACCACGACATACGGCGCGCTGGCTGTGTCCCGATCGTTGAACTCGCGTCCTTGTACAATCGGGCTTCGCAACGTAGCGAAGTAATCCGGAGTGACCGCGATGTAATTGGCAGTCTGCGAGGGCTGTCCGTTTGCATCCGGCGCCGGCGCGGGACGTCCCAGGATCAGGAAACCCATGTTCAGCGCTCCAGACAATGGCGGCGCACTGGAGCCGGCGGCGGACACAACCCCGGGAACGCTCTTCAGCCGGTCATACACCCGGTTGAAGGTCAGCGTGGTGACCGGCAACACGTCCCACAGACCCGCGTTCCGGTATCTTGCGTAGGGCTTGATGGCCTCATCGCGCGAGAACCGGAAATCGAACGTGAGCAGATCTTTAGGATCCGCGCCGAGACTGTTGCTTTGAATTCGCACGAAGCTGTTGATCATCAGCCCCGCGCCGATCAGCAGCACCAATGCCATGGCGATCTGGAGAATCACCAGGCCGCTGCGCACGCGCTGCCGGACGACTCCCTCAGTGCCGCTTCGAGTGACTTCCTTCAGCGATCCGGCCAAATCCGTCTTCGAAGCCTGAATCGCGGGAGCGATTCCAAACAGTACGGCGGCTAACACGGAAATCGTCAGCGTAAATCCCAGAACAGGCAGATCCAGCGCGAGCTCATTCAACCTCGGGAAATTCGGAGGCGCGGCCGCGACAAAGAGCCGCAGCCCGCCCCAAGCCAGCAGAATCCCCACGATTCCGCCGAGCAGAGCGAGCGGCACATTCTCAGTCACCAGTTGGCGAACGATCCTTCCCCGGCCCGCTCCAATCGCCGTGCGGACGGCAATCTCCGTGCGGCGCGAGGCCGCGCGAGCCAGCAGGAGTCCGGCCACATTCGCGCAACCGATCAGCAGCACGATCCCGACCGCCCCCTGGAGCAACAGCAGCGGGGATCGCAATCTCGCCGTACAGCGACTCGGTCATGGTCTGCACCACCGCGCCGGTATTTTTGTTGCGGGGATCCGCGGCTGCCAATTGCGCCGTCAGGCCGTCCATCTCGGCCTGCGCCTGCCGTAGGTCGACTCCCGGTTTCAGCCTGGCCGCCACCCCGGAGGTATATTGCGTGCTCTGCATCTCCGTGCGAGTCCAATTCATCGGCATCCAGAAATCTGCATCTTCATCGAAAAGGTAAAAGTTCGGCGGCATTACGCCGATAATGGTCCTGTCGACTCCGTCCACGCGCAGGATTTGCCCCAGCACATTAGAATTGCCATTGAAACGGCGCTGCCAGAAGCGATGGCTGATCAGGAACACGGGCGCCTGGTCATCCACGGGATTCTCATCGTCCGCTAAAACGCGCCCTAAAACCGGCTTTACACCGAGTGTCTTAAAAAGCGATGGCGAGAAGTTTTCGCAGTCCACTCTCTCCGGCGGCTGCCCGTGTTCATCTGAGCCGATGTTACAGACATTGTTCCGAATGATTCCGACCGACTCGAAGGACTTTGCTTTTTCCTGGAATGTCAGGTAGTTATACGCCGTGACTCCGTTGGTCTGGTCGCGATGGTCAAGCGGAACCGACCAGATCATCACCAGCCGGTTGGCCTCGGGGTACGGTAGGGGCCGCAGCAGCGTGGTGTTGATGAGGCTGAAAATCACGGTGTTCGCCCCGATACCCAGCGCCAGGGACAGCGCGGCTATGATGGTGAACGTTGGCTTTCTGAGAAGCATCCGAAAGCCGAAGAGGAGATCCTGCCGCCAGGTTGCCATTGGCCCGCTGCCCTCCTTAGGTCGTAATTGCTTCCCATTATGACGTAGTATGTTCAGGTTTTGTTCCGGAAAATAATTTGTCGAACGAAAGCAGAACGTGGAGCCACGATGAGAACGGATTTGCTGCGATTCAACGGCGCTGTCGAGCGGGATCCCGCCATCGATGCGTGGATGAAAGAGCATGCTGGTGAATTGGGGGCCATCGCGCATCAGTGGTTTGCGGTGATGCGAAAATGCGGCGACGAAGTCCGGGAGCTCTTGCATGACGGCTGTCCGGTTGCATGCCTGGGTGACGCGCCCTTCGGCTACGTCAATGTATTCCGTTCGCACGTGAACGTGGGGTTCTTTCACGGCGCAGCGCTGCCGGATCCGGCCCGCTTGTTGCAAGGCGCCGGCAAGTTCATGCGCCATGTGAAGCTGAGACCGGGAACGGCCATAAACGCCGCAGCGCTAAGCAGGCTCATCGAAACGGCGTACTCGGACATAAAAGCTCGCGTCGAAAACGGCTAGTTCAGCGACTCGGTCTCATTCCCATGCCGCTGGACTCCGCAAAACAATTCGACTAGCTAAAATCGAAAGATGGTTGAGATCACTTGGCTCGGTCACGGAACCTACCAGTTCCGCCTGACCACCGGCGAGATTATTTTGGTCGACCCGTGGATCGAAGGCAATCCCGCGTACCCCAAAGGGCACTCTATCGATCGCGTGGACGTCATCCTGGTTTCGCACGGCCATTTCGATCACATTCATGACGTGCTGCCGCTGGCCGAGAAGTTTTCCCCGCAGATCGTGGCCATCTATGAGACCGCTCACTGGCTCGAAAAAAAGGGAGCCAAGAACACGCTCGGCATGAATAAGGGAGGCACGGCCGTGGTCGGGCCGATTTCCGTCACCATGACGCACGCCATTCATAGCTGCGGCATTCTGGATGGCGATCAGATCGTCTACGGCGGCGAAGCAGCCGGCTACGTGATGCGCCTACCCGACCGCCGCGCCGTTTACTGCGCGGGCGATACCAACGTCTTCACCGACATGCAGCTCATCGAGCGCCTGTATCATCCCGAACTCGCCTTTCTGCCCATCGGCGATCTCTACACCATGAGCCCGCGCGAAGCGGCGCTCGCCTGCCGGATGCTGAATGTGCGCCGCGTCATCCCGCTGCACTTCGGGACATTTCCAGCGCTCACCGGCCGCCCCGAGCAACTTGTCGAATTGCTGCGGGATCTTCCCGGTACCGACGTCTGGACGTTGCAACCCGGTGTACCTGTTACGTGGTAAAGCCGACGCTCGCGATCCTCGCGCTGGTCATCCTGCTACGGCTGCCATTTCTGAATCAGCCCATCCAGGGCGACGACGTCGATTACCTCTACGGCGCCGAACACGCCCAGATCGATCCTCTGCATCCCCTGAACACCCGCTACATGTTCCAGGGCGACATGGTCGATATGCGCGGCCACTCGCATGGCCCGGCAAATCCATGGATCCTGGCGATTCTGCTCGCCGCCATGGGAGACGTACGAGAAGTTCCGTTTCACCTCGCCTATACGCTGTTTGCGATCATCGCCGCCCTCGCGACCTGGTCCCTCGCGCGCCGATTCTGTGAGCGGCCGTTCGCGGCGACACTCCTGTTCATCGCGGTTCCCGCATTTGTGGTGAACGGAAACTCGTTTGAAGCCGACCTCCCCTTCCTCGCATTCTGGATGGCGTCTACCGCATTGTTTGTACACGCGGTGGATAAACACTCCATCGCGGCTTTGACGTGTTCCGCGATCGCAGGTGCATTCGCCGGACTGACTGCATATCAGGCGGTACTGCTCACGCCGGTTCTTGCCGTGTATCTCTTCCAGAGAAGGCGTACCTGGTATGTGGCATGGACCGTGATCCTCGCCGCACCTTTTGCGATCGCGGCCTGGCAGTTCTTTGAGTGGCACACGCGCGGCGCGCTCCCGGCCGCAGTGTTGATGGGCTACATGCGCAGCTACTCGTTCAACAAGTCGTCGAACACGCTTCGCAGCGCCGTCGCACTAGTGGTGCATTCGGGCTGGATCGTCTCACCTTTGCTGGTGATCGCGGCATTTTGGCCCAAGCAAAGGTGGCGCATATTACTCGCGGCAGCAGCCATGCTCGCAGCCGCGATTTACGACGTGAACCCGCTCTTCTGGCTCTCCGTCGGTTGCGGCGTTCTTATTCTGACTTGGTTGGCGGCCGAGGCCGTGCACAGCGATTTCCTGGCCCTGTGGGCGGCGATCTTCTTCGCCGGGGCGCTCGTCATTTTCTTCGCCGGCTCTGCCCGCTACCTTTTGCCCATCGCTGCACCCGTCGCAATCCTAACCGCCCGCACCGCCGCGCCGCGATGGCTTGCCGTTGGCTTCGCGCTGCAGATGATCCTATCGCTGGCCCTGGCGACCGCCAACTATCAGCATTGGGACGGCTATCGGCAATTTGCGAAGACCCTCGCTCCGGACGCCTCGCAGAGGCGCGTCTGGGTCGACGCCGAATGGGGCCTGCGCTATTACCTGGAGTCGGAAGGCGCGCTGCCTCTCTCGCGCGATCAAGTGATTCAGCCCGGCGATACCGTGGTCTCCAGCGCGCTGGCTCATTCGGTCACCATAAACGCACCCGTCGCGCAACTGAGTTCCGTGGAGATCGTCCCGAGCATTCCGCTGCGCCTGATCTCGCTGAGCCGCCGCTCGGCTTACTCAAGCGCTGCCGGCGGTCTGCTGCCCTTCGAAATCTCGACCGGACCGGTGGATCGCGTGCGCGCCGATACGGTCGTCGACCGCAAACCGGTCCTGAGCTACCTCAAACCTGAGGATTCTGAGGCGCCTGCCCACATCCTATCCGGCCTGTTTCCGGACGGGTGGATGAGCGAGCGGGCCTCTGTCTTGCTCATACCGAAATCCACCGCGGTAGAGGTGGTGCTCTATATTCCGCAGCAGGCGCCCGCGCGTCATGTGCAGTTGCTCGTCGATGGCCAACTGGTCGCGGAGGATACGTTCAACGGTCCCGGCGCCTATAAGCTTTCGGCTCCGTTTCAGACTTCGAACCCCACCGCCACCGTGACCGTCGCTGTCGATAAGACCTTCACCGCGCCGGGCGACCGCCGCAACCTCGGCGTCGTGATCACTGGCCTCGGATTCCGCTAACCAACGAAACTCGGGGACTGCCTACCGATTTCGATGAACTACCGGGCCCATATCCGCAGCATTTCCCCGAAATCGGCTGGCTGTCCCCGGAGGCGTCAGAATTCCGCCTTCTCGATTAATCCGTTCAGCTCGCCTTCGAGCGTCGTCTTCTTCCGCTGCAGTTCGCTTTGCTGATCCCGCAGCGCGGCGAGCTTCACTTCCGCCGCGGCCAGCTGACCCGCGTACTGTTGGACCAGATTCTGCTGGCCGGCGACGTTCCGCAGGCTCTCGATGTTCCTGCGCTGCCGCTCTTCATCTTGAGTCAGGCTGTTGAGATCGGCCTGCGCCTGCCGAAGCTGTCCGTCATTGGTCGCGATCTCGCGCTTCTTTTGCGCGATCTGGTCCAGTTGGCGGCTGCCCTGCGTCGCTCAGCGCCTTGTTCTGCAGGTAGGTGGCGATCATATCCGGCGTGATGCTCGAAATGCTCGTGGTCTGATCGTAGACCCGCTCTTCGCGCACCGCGAATGCCTCGGTGGCATTGCCTCCCACGTTCACTTCGAAGCGATACGCGTCGGCGGTGGTCTCCGAAGGCTTGACGTCGCCCAGCAGCTTATAGCCCGGGCGCTGCTTGTGCTCGATGATCACGGTCTTGCGCCCCGGATCGACGTTCTTGATGGTATAGGTCTTGGTTTCCTGGATCGCGTTGCGGGTTGTCAGAACTCCGCGCGCGAAGTGAATCTCGCGCACGTTTGCCTTCGACGAATCGAAGGCTGTGGTTACACGCGCCCCCAGATCGACCCCGTAAGTGATCAGGCGCTTGTCGCCGGCCTTGAGGGTTTCTACCAATGCCTCGCCCGCGTAGGTGTTGGCGTCGTAAACCGTGATCGGTCCGCCGTCGAGCGTTTTGCCCGTGGAATTGGCGATCTCCGCGGCAGTCATCGGATGCAGTCCGAAGCTCTCCATGTAGATCAGGAGCTTCTTCGCGCCGATCTTCTGTTGGAGAAATGGCAGCATGGCCGATTCGCCCTGCTTCACCGTAACCGGCGAGGAGAAGCTGTATTCGAACAGCTCGCCCAGATCGCGGGTGTCGGTTGTGGGCGCGATCGACGACGCCTGGCCCGACTCGGTCTTCAGCAGATTGTCCGCCAGAGCCTCGCGGGCCGCCGCGGGAGCTGGCGCGAATGCCCGCAGCGGATTTTTCGCTCGCGCTTCATCAATCGCCCCCTGCAACACGACAGGAGCCACCGGCTGATTCTCCGCCAGCTCGGCCGTGGGCCGCTGGACATACTTCGGTTCGTACAACTGCGTGATGAAGGAAATCGGCCGGCCGGATACCACCGACAACTTCACATTGGTCCAGTCGTCGCCCGAGGTGTTGTCGATAATTGCCCAGCCTTCGAGCGTGGCTTCCGCCTGCGGCCCGAAGATCAACCGGTAGCTCGATTTCCACACCGCCGAGGGCGTCATGTAACTCGCGGCTAGCTGGCGCGTCCCCGTTCCCGGTGCGTCGATGTACACGCTGCGGCGATCCTTCGAGCGCGCACCGCTCAGCACCGTCAGGAAATCCCTCAGTAAACCCTGGAGCTTCGGATCCGCCAGCTTGACCGAGCTGGCCGCGCCCAGATCGAATGTCCGGATCTCGCCGGTATCGGTAAGCAGAACCACCGTCTCGCGCTCCGCGGTCTTTTCGTCCGGCTTGGACGTACGCGCACTCATAATCGTACCCGCGATGGTGTCCGAGCCCAGCCGCAGTTCCAGGCGCGCGCCCTTCATCTGGTCCAGAAACGCCGCCAGGGACGCCTGCCGGTCCAGCGTGAACGGAAAGTCCTGCAAGCGATTCTCCAGGGGTTCCGCGGCGTCATAGCGGACGCCCCCGATCACGCCGCCATTCCGGTCCGAAACGGTTAGCGATTTCAGCACATCATTCATGTCGGAGGCCTTGAAATCGAGCCGCGCCGTCTCGCCTGCGCGCAATTCGCCCGCGCGCTCGAAGTAACCCACGCCGTGCTTATAGAGAATGACTTCCCGAATCGGCAAATCCGCCGCGAAGACCGGCACGACTAGAGCTATCTGAACCAAAAGAAGGAGTTTTCGCATCGAGGAGATCCTTTCGCTAAGGAAATGCCGCGTAAGGGCCGATCCTTGCAGTTAGCTCTATAAGTTGACACAGCCGTTTGGACGGCGTCAGACTCGGTAGTAGTCGCTGCCTTGAGTCTACCAACCGATCGAACCGGAGGAACCCTATTGAAAACCCGACTGATCGCTATACTTCTGGCCTTGTGTTCGACGGGGACCGCGCAGATCGCCGATTATCTCGGGCCGGGCGTCCTCAGCCGCGGTGCCGGAGACATCGGCACGCGGTCGGGTCAGGACGTGGATCTGCGTTATTTCGTAAGCGCCACGGGAGTTTATGATACCGGCCTGCTGCCTTTCTCTGTGGACGGCAACGGTAAATTGGTAACCCCGGGCGCATTGTACGGCACCGAAATCGGTTTCGGAGCGTACGGCGTGCACAAGGGGCGCCACTCGCGCCTGGGGATAGATTATCAAGGAGACTACCGGCATTACCCCAGCGGTTCTTTCTATGACGGTACCGATCAAACGCTGGCGCTCGGATACACCTATCAGCAGTCGCGGCGCCTGATTTTGGATATGCGCCAGACGGGCGGAATCGTCTCGCTGGGAACGCCCTTCGGAGGCATTCTTCCCACCGTCACGGGCTCCATCGTGACGCCCTCTTCGCTCCTGTTCGATAACCGTATGGAGTATCTGCAGTCTACTGTGGACGCAAATTATCTCCTGTCGGCGCACACAACGTTAACCCTTGGAGGCGATTGGTTCGGCCTTTGGCGGAAGGCGACCGGCTTGATCGGAATGCAGGGCTACATGCTCCGCGGCGAAATTAAACACCGCATCACCCCGCGGACTTCGCTGGGGGCCACGTACATTCACACGCATTTCGATTTTCCGAAGGCCTACGGCCAATCCGATATCGATTCGCTCACCGGAGTTCTCGCCTCCCAGCTGGGCCGGTCCTGGACCGTTAGCCTATCGGGAGGAGCTTACCTCGTGGAGGTCCAGGGGCTTCAGCAAGTCGCCGTAAACCCCGAGATCGCCGCGCTGCTCGGCACCTCTGTTACGCAACAAACGTTCTACCAAAAGAGTGTATATCCGCAATGGGATGCGTCCCTCACGCGGCAGTTTCACCGAGCCTCTTTATCGTTTGATTACCAAAACGGAGCCACCGGCGGAAATGGCGTTTATCTGACCTCTCGCCAGACTACTGCCACCGCGAACTTCAGCTACACCGCCAGCCGTAAGTGGAGTTTTTCTGCCTACGGAGGCTATGCTCGATTAGAGGGAATCGGCCAGGGTCTCCAGCCCTATTCCCAGCTCACGGGCAGCGGGGGAGCCTCTTACGCGATCGCCCGCCCGATCCAGGCTTTTGTGCGTTACGATGCGCGCCATCAGGAGATCGTCAACGGTGTCTATATCCAGGACAGCTATCGCGCCACGATCGGGTTGTCTTTCAGCCCGTCGGACGTCCCACTTTCCTTTCACTGATTCCCACGAGGGCACGGGATGTTGCTGATTGTCGACGACGAGCCGCAGCTCCTGGATCTCCTTCGGCGCTACCTGGGACGTCTGGGGTACGAAGTCGAAGGGTGCAGCGATGCCACCCAAGCGCTCGCACTGTTTGAAGCGGGGTCCGGCCGCTTCTCCCTGATCGTTACCGATCTGTCGCTTCCCTCGCTAAACGGAGAAGAACTGATCGAGCGGATACGCCAGATCCGGCCCGGCCTTCCCGCGATCATAACCAGTGGATATCCCTACGTGCCGCGAGCCCCTGGAGTCCAATTTGTGCAAAAACCGTTCCTGCCGCAGATGCTGGCGGATGCGGTCGAGAAGGCTCTAAAAGGAGCGGCCTAATTCCGTCCGCACAGGTCCGGTGTGCGGCACATTCCGGATGGGCACGAAGGCATCGCGTCCTGTGACGTATGCGAAGCGCCGTTGGCGCGGGCCGAGAAGGTCGAGAACTGCTGCTTGAGATGCTCCTGGCCGCAGGACGGGCAGTGCACGCCGTTGGCGCCATTTTCCGATGCGGAGCGGCGCACCAGCTTCTCAAACTTGCTTCCGCAGTCTTCACACAGATATTCAAAAATCGGCATAAGTCACTCCACTGATCTTATTCCACGAGCGTCAATGCTATTTTATCAACCCAGGCGCGCACCTCGGCCTGGGGCACGGAAAAGTTGTTCACCAGGATCGAAAAGGCGAGTCTTCCTCGGGTGCGGCTGTCCGCATAGCCCGAAAGCGCGACCGCCCGCGTCAGGCTCCCGGTCTTGGCGCGCACCTGCCGGGCGGCGGTTGCGTCCGAGACACAGCACAGGCGGTTCGCCAGGGTTCCGTCTTCTCCGCCCACGGGAAGCAGCGATACCCATGCGGATGCGTTCTTCGAGGCGGCCATGTGGCTCAACAGGCGAGTCACCGCCCGCGGGGACACCTGGTCATTCCGCGACAATCCCGATCCGTCTTCCGCGCGCCATTCCTCGGCCTTGATTCCGATACTGGCGAGCCATGCGGCGAGTTCCTGTAAGCCCGACTCGCGCGTGCCTGTGGCGCGGGTAACACGAGCCACTTCCCGCAGCATCAGTTCCGCATGCAGGTTCTGGCTGACCTTTTCGATCACCTGGAGCATTTCGGCCATCGGCGGAGACATGCGCGTCGCGATGACTTCGCCGTCCACCGGCCAAGGGTCCTCGGAAACCGCGCGGTGCCGGGCGACCGGACGACCCCGGATGGCCACGCCGCGCCGCGCCAGAGCGTCGTACAGAGCGCACGCCGCAAACATTGCCGGATCGTCCACGGCGACGATTTCGCGGGTGGCCGATCCGCCTAATGGAACGCTGCCCCACAGCAGAAGCTGCCGCGAACCCGGCATGCGGCTCAACCGGATGCGGGCTTCCTTTTCACCGGCTACGGTGAGCACGCGATTGTCGACCGCGTAATACTCCATCGCGGGTTGAAACGATATCGCCGCAAGATCGCCCGCCCGGGCTGCCGGCCGAATCGACAGTGCGACCACGTTGTCGTTGACCGTGAGCGCGCTTACCGGGGCGCCGTCCTCCCCGATCATGTCCTCTTCGGTCCAGCTTGGTGGATAGGGCGACCAGGGGTACAACTGATCGTCGCCCACGATATCGCCGTCGACGCGCGTGATGCCAGCCGCGACGGCCTGGTCTGCAAGTTCCTCGATCGCACGCAGTGGGTTGGGTGCGGGCGCGTCTTTCTGGTACGGGTAGACGCGGCCCGACAGCGACGGATCGCCGCCGCCCACCAGAATCAGATCGCCGGACGGAGCGCGCACCAGGCGCGTGGTCATTCTGTAGTCGGGTCCCAGGCGCTCCAGCGCGAGCGCCGCCGTGAACAGCTTCATGTTGGACGCTGGCAGGTAAAGCCGGTCGGCGTTTCGAGTGTAGAGCACATTGCCGGTCTTGAGGTCGACGACGTGAATGCCGACCGAGGCTCGGACGGATGGGCTCGCCTCCATGAGGGCGTCGATGGCGTGCGGTAAGTCCGCGGCGGCACATTGCGCGGCGGCCCACAGCGGCACGGCGAGGAATAGGGCGCGCGGTCGTCCCATGCTCCGAGAATCGCACATTCGTGCGCGAAAAACGCAGTGACAAAGGATTGTGGAGACCGGGATCGTCGACGCTCGCACGCCTTATGCTACTCTGTCCTTTGGTAAGACCAAAGGAGACCATGCAACAGGCTCGATCCGAGATTCTCCAGGGCACACTCGATCTCCTGGTGCTGAAGGCGCTGGATGCGATGGGTCCGCTTCACGGCTACGGGATCGCACGGCGGCTTGAACAACTGAGCCAAGATGTTCTGAAACTGAACGAAGGGACAGTCTATGCCGCCTTACTGCGACTCGGACAGCGAGGATGGATCTCGGCTGAATGGGGCGCATCGGAGAACAACCGCAAGGCCAGGTTCTACTCGATCACGAAATCCGGCCGCAAGCAACTTGTCAGTCAGGTGAAGAACTGGCAGCGAATCTCCGGCGTCGTCGCTCGAGTACTGCGGCTCGAGGGCCAGGGGTGACCGAATGAGGACCAAGCTACGTGTTTGGATGTCACGAATCTTCGCTCTGTTCCTTCGTGGCCGTCGCAATCGGAAGTTCAATGAAGAACTGGAGACTCACCTGTCCCTGCTCGTGGAGAAGTTCGTCCATGAAGGGATGACTCGCGAGGAAGCTTCCTACGCGGCTCGCCGCCAGTTCGGAGGGTTCACTCGCGTGAAACAGGAACGATACGAGAGCCAAAGCCTCCCGCTGCTGGAAACACTTTTCCAGGATCTGCGGCTCGCCATCAGAATGTTTCTTAAGTCGCCCGGATTTACGGCGACGGCCGTAGCGGCGTTGGCACTGGGTATCGGGACGAACACAGCGATTTTTTCCGTGGTCAACACGGTATTGCTGAAACCTCTGAACTATCCCGATCCGGACCGCATTGTGCAGTTCATGCTGGGCACGCCTGGCGGACCGGCGGTCGGAGGTTCCGCGGCGGAGCTAAATATCTGGCGTCAGCAGACCAGCGTATTTGACGACGTGTCTGCCTATCGGCTCGGCACGATTGACCTGACGGGCGGGTCCGATCCTGAGCAGCTCACGGTGTCGCAGGCCAGCGCCACTGGTTTCCACCTGTTTGGCGCGCCGGTGGTCCAGGGACGTACCTTCACAGCGGAGGAAGACCTCCCTGGCGGCGCTCGCGTCGTGGTTCTCAGCAATGCCCTGTGGCAACGCCGCTTCGCGGGCGACCCGCACGTGGTTGGGAAAACGATCTCGCTTGGAGGCGAGCCCTACACGGTGATTGGAATCCTGGGGCCGGGGTTCGACTTCGATAGCGACCCTCCGCCCGATGTATTCATTCCATTTCAAATCGACCCTAACAGCGACGATCAAGCCCATTATTTCTCGGTCGCGGGCCGACTCAAGCCGGGCGTGACGCTCGCCATGGCGAATGCCCAGCTTCAAATTGCGTACGCTCAATTCCGCCGCAAGTATCCAAATTACGCAGGCGTGGGTAATGGTTTCAGCGTCGAGCGTCTGCAGGATCGTTTCGTGAGCGATGTACGTCCCGCACTCCTGGTTCTGTCGGGCGCGGTCGGCCTGGTTCTGCTGATCGCCTGTGCGAACGTCGCCAATCTGCTGTTAGTCCGCGCGAGCGGAAGGAGGCGCGAGATAGCGATTAGAGCCGCCGTCGGCGCCGGGCGCGGCCGTATTGTTCGCCAGCTGCTGACTGAGAGTGTGGTGCTCTCCATGGCCGGAGGCGCACTCGGCTTAGGGCTCGGTCTAGCGGGCGTACGTGCTCTCCTGGCCGTGAACCCGGGCAATATTCCTCGCATCGGAGCGCACGGTTCCGCGGTTACCGTGGACTGGCGCGTGGCAACTTTCGCTCTGGTCGTGTCACTCGCTACCGGCGTCCTTTTTGGCCTGATACCGGCGCTTCAAGCCTCCCGAGGCGATTTAAATGCGCCGCTGAAGGAAAGCAGCAGCCGTTCCGGAACGGGCTCTCGTCAAAACAAGGTTCGCTCCATCCTGGTGGTCAGCGAGATGGCGCTGGCGTTGGTGTTGTTGATCGGATCGGCCTTGCTGATACGGAGCTTCATCGCCTTGCGTGCCGTCAATCCTGGCTTCGATCCACACAACGTGTTGACTCTGCGAATGTCCCTGGCTGGTACGCGCTTCGTGAACACATCCGCGGTGGATGGCCTGATCCGGGACGCCGTTCAACGCATCGACGCACTGCCTGGAGTGGAGGTAGCCGGCTCTTCTTATGCTTTACCGCTCGAAGTCGGTTCCGGTCTTCCGTTCGACATCGTGAGCCATCCGCTTGCGGGCGGCGCGGTACGAGTCGGCTATACACAGGTCTCATCGGGCTATTTTGATGTGTTCAAGATTCCCATTGTGCGGGGCCGCGCGTTTACCGATCGCGACGACGGCGCGTCGGCAGGCGTTGTCATGATCAACCAGGCCATGGCGCGCAGGTTTTGGCCCGATGCAGATCCGGTGGGCGATCGCATCATCATCGCCAAGGACTACGCCCCTGGATTCGATGAGCCGGCACGCCAGATTGTGGGAATCGCCAGTGACATTCACGACGAAGGACTCAATCGCGCGCCCGGCCCCATGATGTATATCCCGATGGCGCAGATCCCCCCTGGCATCTCAGCCTTGGCCACGCGCGTGATTCCGCTTGCGTGGGCCGTTCGTACCCGAATGGAACCTCACTCTCTCAGCTCCAACATCGAAAAGGAACTTCGGCAGGCAAGCGGTGGTCTGCCTGTGGCGGAGATTCGAACCATGGATGAAATCTCGGTCCGATCGACGGCGCGCGACGACTTCAATATGCTGCTCATGAGCATTTTCGGAGGCGCGGCCCTGCTGCTGGCGGCGATCGGCATCTACGGCCTGATGTCGTATTCCGTTCGCCAACGCACGCAGGAGATCGGGATCCGACTGGCGCTGGGAGCCGAATCGGGCGCGCTGCGGAACATGGTGGTGGGCCAGGGCATGCGTTTGGCCGTGACCGGAATCGCTGTCGGCATCGCGGCTGCCGCGGGCCTGACGCGCTTCCTCGCCGGGTTTCTGTTCGGCGTCAAAGCCTGGGACCCGATGGTGTTCGTCCTGGCGCCCATTCTGCTCAGCGCGGTTGCGCTGCTTGCGGTGTGGGCACCCGCGCTCCGGGCAAGCCGGATCGACCCCATCGAAGCCCTGCGCTGCGAGTGAAGTCAGTTCCCGAAGAGCGCTCACCCGGCTGGATGTGTTACACAAGTCCAGATGACTGCCGGGACCGGCATTGCCGAAAACCGAAACATGCGCAAGGCGGTCGCCGCCGGTTTCCTCGGCTGGACCATCGACGCCTTCGACTTCTTCGTCCTGGTCTTCTGCGTCTCCGCCATCGCGAAAGACTTCGGCCGTTCCGTGCCCGACGTCGCGCTCACCATCACCGCCAGCCTGATGACGCGTCCGATAGGCGCATTCATCTTCGGCCTGCTCGCCGATCGCTTTGGACGCCGCCCCATTCTGATCGCCAACATCGCGTTCTACACGCTGATGGAAGTGCTGTCCGGCCTCGCTCCCAGCTACACGGCTTTTTTCCTGCTCCGTCTCCTGTACGGCGTCGGCATGGGCGGCAATTGGGGCGTGGGAGCCTCGCTGGCGCTCGAATCGGTGTCCATCAAATGGCGCGGGATCGCTTCCGGGATCCTGCAGGAAGGCTACGCCGTGGGCAACGGCCTGGCAGCCGTCGCATACTTCACCATCTTTCCGTACTACGGCTGGCGCGCGATGTTCTTCGTCGGCGCGATCCCGGCGCTGATCACGATCCTGCTGTGCGTGAGCGTCGAGGAATCCCGCGCATGGAAGGAATCGAAGACGGACGCGGCCAGCTACCGCGCGATTCTGTTCTCCAACTGGAAGCTGTTCCTGTACCTGTGCCTGATCATGTCCGCCATGAACTTCATCTCGCACGGCACGCAGGACATGTATCCGACGTTTCTCCAGAGCCAGCGCGGGTTCAGCCCGCAGGACACCTCGATCGTGACCTTCATTGGCGTGCTGGGCGCGATCGTCGGCGGGATCACGTTGGGGCACTTGTCGAATACCTGGGGCCGCAGGCGCATGATCTCCACCGTGACGCTATGCGGCGTGCTGGTGATTCCGCTATGGATTCTGGCGCCCACCAAGCCGCTGCTGATGCTGGGGGCATTTCTGATGCAGGTGGCGGTGCAGGGGGCGTGGGGAGCTATTCCCGCGCATATCAACGAACTTTCGCCACCCGAAGCCCGAGGCTTCTTCCCCGGCTTCGGCTACCAGATCGGCGTGCTGGTGGCGTCGGGTTCGGCGTATATCGAAGCTCGCTTCGCCGCGGCCTTCAGCTACTCAACGGCGATGGGGGTCATGGCGGCGCTGGTTCTGGTCCTGGCGGCGGTGACAGTGGGGCTGGGACCGGAGAGGCGCGGACGGGAATTCGTCAGGGGTAAGCCCTAGTTTTGTGAGCGCCCCGCGGGGCGAAAAACGAATTGGAGATTTGAAATCGCCTGGCGGCACTTGCTTCTGATACCGATGAAGGTGCGCGAGGTGATTCGGTTGCTTGAGAAGCACGGATGGGTGAAGATGCGGTCGAGGGGAAGTCATCGGCAATTCAAGCATCCCAACCAGCCTCTGGTGATCACGGTACCCGGTAATGAAGGCACCGAACTCGCGCCAGGCACACTGAAAGGTATACTCAAGAGGGCAGGACTGAAATGAGAACGAAGCGTTATCCAGTGGTCATCGAGCCAACAGGAACCGGCTATTCCGCCTATTCGCCGGATGTTGAAGGATGTGCCGCCGCTGGCGATACTGAGGAAGAAACTCGCCGAAACTTTCAAGATGCCCTGATCGCGCACTTCGAGGCTATGCGTGAGGTTGGTGGCTCAATCCCTGAACCACATACGTCCGTCGATTACGTAGAAGTTGCCGCGTAGTCGTTCTCTTCACTTACGCCGAGTGCGCCGAGGATGCCGGCGGCGAGTTATAAGCCCTCAGCCGCGACTCCAGCCAGATCAGCAGCAGCAGAACAAACACGACCACCGACCCGATCAGGGGCACCAGCATGATCATGCGGACGCCGTAGACGGACGCGATGTAGCCCATCAGTCCAGGAGTAAGAAGTCCTCCGGCCATCGCCAGAGAAAAGATCCCGTTGTAAAAGCCGGGGTGATACGACGGGAACCGGTGGCCGATCATTTCCACTAACAGCGGGTATATAGGCGCAAAAGCGCCCCCCACCAGCAGGACGCCGGCGATCGCTCCAAAGCGGTTGTCGGTGGCGCCCAGGATGATGCAGCCGAACATGGCCGCGGTGACGGTGGCCAGCAGCAATCTTCCATGGCGCGCGCGCGGCAGGATCCATTGGGATGCCGCTCGACCTATGGTCAACGCCAGCCAGTAAAGCGCGAGCATGCCGAGCGCCGACGGCGGGCTGATTCCGAGCCTCTGGCTTAGGAAGAGCGCGAGCCAGCCGGCCAGAGCCCATTCGTTCCCCAACTGGAAAAAGAGCAGCAGGCTCAACAGCACCGCTCCCGTGCTGCGCAGCTCGGAAAGCGTCTCGCGGGCCGCGGGCACATTCGGAACCGGATCCGCGAAGAACTGCGTTCGGCGATACATCCAGCCGAACAGCGCCGGGATCACCGCGATCCAGACCTGAACGGCGGCTGCCGTGTAGAGATAAAACGTCCCCGAAATCAGGATCGCCAGCGTGAAGCATCCCGCGCCGAACAGGATTCCGGCCAGGTTCACGGTGGCCGCGGGATCGTGGCGATACATGGGCGAGATGGCATGAAAGATCGCGGTGTGCAGCAGGCCCGCGGCGAATCCCACGATCGCCATCCCGGCGACGCGCCACCACGGCGAAAACGGCGGGGAGACAAATGCCAGGTAGAGGAAAGCCGATCCTGCCAGCAGGCACGCCAGGGCCAGCGTCCAGCCGATCCCTTTGCGGCGCAGCAGCGCGGGCGAAAGCCGCGCCGATCCGACGAGTCCCGCTATGAGCCCCGCGTAATACAATCCGACGATGCCGTACTGCGATGTGAGGTGATGCTGCCAGGAAAACAGGATCGCGCCGAGGAACGACAGCAGCACGCCGGATACGAAGAATCCGGCCAGGGCGCGGCGGGCGCTGGAGGATCCAAGCGGATCTCCCGTTGCGGGAGGCGTCGTCGCCGGTTCGGGAAAGCGAACCTGCATCAGTCAACCCTGCGGGTCACCTGCATCGCTAGAGGACTCCGTCGCCCTGCTCGGCAAGGGTTACTTTCACGTCGATGGTGCGGCCATCGCGCCAGACGGTCAGATCCAGGGTGTCGCCCGCGTGTTTCAGGGAGACGGCCCGGGTGATGGCGTTCTCTTCTTCCACTTTCTTTCCGTCGACGGCAGTGATCAGATCGCCGCCTACGCGCAGCAGTCCGTTGCCGATGCGGACCACCTGAGTGCCGCCGCGCAATCCGGCAGCGCTCGCGGGAGTTCCCCGAGCCACCTGTCCGATCAGCAGGCCGCCGGTTCGCGGGCAGTTTCAGCGCCTCCGCCCAATCGCCCGAGATCAAGTAGGTCGAAACGCCGATGGTGCTCGAGGCCGGCCGCTTTCCGGACTTGAAATCGCCCAGCATCGCCTTGGCGCGGTTGATGGGCATGGCGAAACCAATGCCGACGCTCCCGCCGTTGGGGCCGTAAATGGCGGTGTTGATTCCGATCACGTTGCCTTGCGAATCGAGCAGCGGGCCGCCGCTGTTGCCCGAATTGATGGCCGCGTCGGTCTGGATCATGTCTTCCAGATCGCCGCGTTCCTCGCTTTGGATTTTACGGTGCAGCGAGCTCACGATGCCGGTGGTCAGGGTTCCCGCCAGGCCGAACGGATTGCCGATCGCCAGCACCTTCTGCCCCACTTGCAAGGCTGTCGGAATCGCCCAGCTTGAGAAACGAGGTCAGCTTCTTCTTGGGATCGATCTGGATCAGCGCAAGATCGTGGCCCTGGATCGCGCATCAGAATCCTGGCCTTGTAGCGGCTTTGATCCGGGGGCATGGTCACCTCCACGTCGGAGCTGCCGCTGATCACGTGATAATTGGTGAGAATCTGGCCGTCGGCATTGATCATGAATCCCGAGCCCAAGCCCTTGCACCGCCTGCACGCCGAAGAAAAAATCGCGCTGGTAGGTGGTGCTGGTGATGTACACCACGCTTTCCTTGGAGGCCTTATAGATTTCGATGTTGTTGGTCTCGTCGGGGCTGAGGCCGGCGGAGTGCGCCACGGATGGGCCCGCTCCACACCGGCCCGCGTAGCCGGCCAGGAAGGTGCGCACCGGCGAATTCTGGCGGCTGGTGAGATACACAAACACGCCCACCAGCGCCGCGGCGATTAAGAATGTTCGTAGCCTCATGGATTCGAGCTCTCCGCAACGCTTCATACACGGTCCGGACTTGCTGAAGGGTATCTTCCTTGCTTCCGGAGGTGTCGATGATGAAGTCGGCATGCTTCACCTTTTCTTCCAGCGGCATTTGGCGGCGCAGCCGGTTGAGAACTTCCTCGCGGCTGACTCCGTCCCGCTCCATCGACCGCTCGATTTGCTGCTCGGGGCGGCAGACGGCGACGATTAAACGGTCGTAATCCTTATAACTCCCCGTCTCGACCAGTATCGCAGCTTCGGTGACGGCGATGCCATCGGGATGGCTCGCGGGCGAATTCGTCCGCCAGATCGCGCTCGCGCAGCTTTACCGGGGGATGGACCAGGGCGTTGAGCTTGGCGAGCTGCTCGGCGTCCGGGATCGGCGAAGACGATTGCGCGAGCCGCCGCCGGTTGATCTTGCCGTCCGGGTCCAGGATCTGGTTGCCGAAGGCGGCGACTACGGCGTCGTAGGTTTCCCCGCCCTGTTCGAGCACCTGGCGACCCAGCACGTCAGCCTGGATCAGCAGACAGCCCAGGTCGGCGAGAGCGCGGCCCACGAAGCTCTTGCCGCTGGCCAAACCGCCGGTGAGGCCGACTCTAAGCATTGCTTAGTGAGATGCGGCAGCCGCCTGATGCTGCTCGGCCAGCGCCACGGTGTTCGCCATCAGCATGGCGATGGTCAGCGGGCCCACGCCGCCCGGTACGGGCGTGTAGGCCGAAGCCACGCGAGCCACTTCGACCGGATGAACGTCGCCCACCAGAACGGAGCCCTTGCGATCGAACTCCTCGGCCTTGCCCAGGCGCTCCGCTTCCGCGCGATCGGTAACGCGATTCATGCCGACATCGATCACCGTGGCGCCGGGAGCCAGGAATTCGCTGGTCACCATTCCGGCCCTGCCGATCGCGGCGACGAGAATATCGGCGCGGTGGCATTCGTCGGCGAGCTCTGCGGTGCGCGAGTGGCAGATGGTCACGGTGGCGTTTTCATGGAGCAACATCAGCGCCATCGGCTTGCCGACGATATCGCTGCGTCCCAGAACCACGGCGCGGCGTCCTTCGACGGGAATCTTGTAGTACTTGAGCAATTCCATGATGCCGGCCGGAGTGCACGCGCGCGGCGCGGGCCGGCCAGCCACCAGATGGCCGACGTTCACGGGATGAAACCCGTCGGCGTCCTTATCCGGCGCGACACTTTCCAACACCCTCCGGGTGTCTACATGCTTGGGTAAAGGCATCTGCACCAGAATCCCGTCGATATCGGGACGGCGGTTGAGGTCGGCGATCACCGCCAGCAGTTCATCGGTGGTGACGGTTTCCGGAGGAGTGAGTTTGTCGCTGAAGATACCGATTTCGCCGCAGGTCTTGATCTTGCTGCGGACGTAGACTTCGGAGGCCGGATTGTGGCCCACCAGGACCACCGCCAGGCCGGGTTTGCGCTTGAGTTTCGCGATGCGCGGCTTCAGCCGCTCGAGGATTTCGTTGCGGACGGCGATACCGTCCAGGATTTGAGGCATTCAAAGCGAGTTTAGCAAACGCCGGCCGGTCCGAAGCGAATACATCCGTGATGCTATATTAGAAGCATCATGAGCATCAGGACGACGGTGACGCTCGACCAGGACGTGTACGACCGCGCCAGGGATTTCAGCAAGAAGCGGGGAATTCCGTTCCGTCAGGCGCTCAATGAGTTAGTGCGTCAAGGCTTAGTCGCCGAAGCCGCTCCCCGGCCCAAGAAGCCTTTCAAGATTAAGCCGTTCCACCTGGGCAAAATGCCAGGCGTGAACTATGACTGCACGGGGGAGCTGCTCGAGTTGGCTGAAGGCCCCTACCACCGGTGATCCTGCTCGACGCGAACGTCTTTATCTACGGCTATAACGCCGATGCACCGGAGCACGCGCGTATGCACCAGTGGCTGTCGGAGCTCTTTTCCGGTGCTGAGCGGATCGGAGTCTCGTGGTTAGCGCTGTGGGCTTTCATCCGCGTTGTCACCAATCCACGGCTTAGTCCCACACCGAAGCCGGCCGCTGATGCTTTCGACGTTGTTCGGACTCTCTTAGCGCAACCTCAAGTGATGCTGATCGAACCCGGCGCACGGCACGCGGAAATCCTCGAGCGACTTGTGATCGACTACAGGATTTCGGGGCCACGATTCACCGACGCGGTTCTGGCGGCGCTCGCCATCGAACACGGAGCGACGCTCGCCTCCACCGACCGCGACTTTAGCCGGTTTCCGGATCTTCGCTGGATCAATCCCCTATCGCCTGGTTAAGAATCTCGAAAGAAACCTGTCACAAATCGTCGTCGAGCGGCGTTGTAAAGGTGTGGATGGATTACGCGAAGCAGTCATCGAGATGAATGCCGGCGAGGGACGGCCGGATATCGAGACGGTCTTTCAGGCTCACTATGAGCGCATCGCCCGGGTGATTGCGCGCGTGCTGCGGGATCCGTCGCGGGCGGAGGAACTCGCGGTGGAGGTGTTTCTGAAATGGTCGCGAAATCCTGGGGCGCAAGGCGAGAATGCGCAAGCCTGGCTGTATCGTGCGGCGGTACGCACGGGCCTCGACGAACTGCGGCGCGAATCCCGCCGCGCGCGGCGCGAGCGCGTGGTACGGTTCTTCTACCTTCGCCGACTCCCGAGGAGATCCGGGCTCCGCGGCCGAGGACCAGGAAAGAGTTCGCGCTGTGCTGGCGGTGATCAAACCCAGGCAGGCGGAACTGCTTGTCCTTCGCAGCAATGGCCTCAGCTATGACGAACTGGCCTCGGCGCTCGATCTGAAACCGGCGTCGATTGGAACGTTTCTCAGCCGCGCGGAACAAGCGTTTCGAAAGGAATACATCAAACGATATGGACACGAATAACGACCGGTGGGTGGAAGATCGTTTAGCGGCGCTCCGTCCCGATGACGAGTGGCAACGCGAATGTGTCGCGGGGACTCGCGCGGTTTCGGGAGCGGCGTCAAACAAATCGGACGCGCGGGCGGCGATGGCGTTGGGTGGCCGCGGGGACGGTCGCAGCAGGGCTTCCGCTGATGGCGTTCCCCACGACGCGCGCGTTCGCTCAGCGCTGCGTTTCGGCCTGCGTTGGCCGGTCCAACTGGGTACACGATCTGCTGGCGGGTAACTTGTATGGCGCCGCACCAAGCTCGGTGTTCGTGAAGGCGGAGAATCGCCGGATGGCGCCTGATTTCGTGCTGGACGACGCCTCCGGCAAGGCGGTCAGACTTTCGGATTTTCGTGGCAAGGTGGTTCTGCTGAACTTCTGGGCAACCTGGTGCGCTCCCTGCGGGCTGGAGATCCCCTGGTTCATGGAATTTCAGACGACGCGCCAGGAGGCAGGTTTCACCGCGCTGGGCGTTTCGCTGGATGAAGACGGATGGAACGCCGTGAAGCCGTATATCGCCGCACGCAAGGTCAACTATCCGGTGATGTTGGGCAACGACGACATAGCTCAACTGTACGGCGCCGTTGCGCTTCCGGCGACGTTCATCATCGACAGGTCCGGCCGCATCGCCGCGACGCATGTAGGGATCTGCGGGAAGAACGAATACGAGGCGGATATTCAAGCAGTGCTCAATGAACGACAATGAAAGGACAAGACATGAAAGGACAAGATCATGAGAGTACTTCGGATTAGTTGCATAGCCGCGGCGCTGGTGATTCCCGCTTTCCGGAGCGGAGGAGCCAGCCTGCCTTCGCAGGTGGACGGGCATCGATCGGGAATGATGGCCAGGGTCGTCTCCGCCGACGGAACGACTCGAACGGTGAAACTCGAAGGTGTGGGATGCACGGAAAGCATGTGTTCCCGAGTCTTCATCCGGAGCACGGACGAAAGCGGAGCCCCCGTGCAGACCTGGCTGGATTCGATTGCGTCGATCAAAGATGCGACCGCGAGCGACGCCTTGTTTGTCATGAAGAACGGCGACCAGCGGCGGCTGGCTTTGGTCGCCGATTTCCGCGTGCTCTACGTGTCAACTCCCACAGGCAAACTCGACCTGGCGAAAATCAGGTCGCTGGAGTTTCTGGACGCCCGGCGCTAGAACCGGAATAGATAACTCACCTTGACGAATACCTGGGCCGTGGTCTGCAAATCCGGGTTCCTGGTGCGCAGCAGCGTGGCGGGATCGCCAAACAGCGCCAGGTTCTCGCGGCCGTTGGTGTAGCCCAGGTAGACGGCCGTTCCCGGGTAAGGCAGGTAAGCGAGCAGCAAGTCTCCGGTGAACTTCTTGGACGTATCGTAGTCCGCCATGAAGGGATTGGAAAGCACGGCATTGTAATCGACAATGGCGCGCAGCGAAAATGCCGGACTGAACTGATAGTTCACCGTGTTGCGAAAAATGTGATTCGTGAACACGTGCGCCAGGCGGGTGTAGAAATAGGTCTGCTGGATCCGCAGGCGCGTGTTGGGACGCACTGTGATGGTCGTGTTCCCGTATTGATTGCTGGCGAGTGAGGCCAGGACACCCACAGCCGGCGAATAATTCACACCCGTGCCGTCGCCGAAAAACGCGTTGATGCCGACTCGCTTGAAGCGGTCCGAGTAGAAGAACATCTCCGTCGCGCTTTTGTGGAATCCGATGCCCTGATACAACTCGTACGACCAGATGTGATCAATATTGAAGCCGGTGGCCCGGCGGAAGTTCAGGAAGAAGGTCCCGCCCGTAAAGCCATCCTGAAAACGCTTCTGCCGGTCCCAGTCGCCATTGGAAAAGCTGGTGAATCCGAAATCGGCCACCGGCGTCGCTTTGGGCCTCCAGGCATAGTTGATATTTTGCTGGGTCATGCGGATGTCCGTGCGGGGCACGAATCCCAGGTCGGTATGAAATCCCGGATTGCGGTCCAAATAGTTGGCGAAATAATTGAAGTGCAGCCCGTTGCGGTTCAGATTCGCCACGTATGCGGGACCCGCGGATCGCGTGCCGTCCAGATAGCGCGTGGCGCTGGCGATGGCCTGGCCCACGGCGACCCAGTTCTTGGCAATTTTCCAGCGGGCGTCAATGGAGCCGACGCGGTTGTGGCTGGCTCCGAAATTGTAATCCGACAGAAACACGCCTATCGTGGATTCGTCGCCGATGTTGCGCTGGATGCGCACGACACCGCCGGGCGCGTAACTGCCATAGCGAGGATCGCCGGTTGGAACTGTCTTGCCGGGCCCGCGATCGGCGCCCGCCAGCAAGCCGATGGACCAGCGTCCGATTCGTCCCGTAAGACGGACACCGCCCAGCGGGTCGGCGATGCGCCGCGAGAAAAATAAATTCTCGGGAGTTTGAAAATAGCTCGCGTTCTCCAAAAAGAACGGCCGCTTTTCCGGAAAGAACACTTCGAAGCGCTGGTTGACGGTGACCTGAGGATCGTCCGACTCCACCTGGCTGAAGTCCGGGTTAATGGTCGCATCGAGCGTAAGCGATTCGCGCAGCACCAGCTTGGCGTCCATGCCGACGCGGACGTCGCGATTGGTGCGGAACAGCGGCGGCAAGCCGGGCGGCTGATCCAGCAGATGAGCGCTGGACCCTGCGATATAGGGAATCAGCCGTATGTTGCGGCCCGGTGAGATGCTATTGAAGCCATCGAGGTCGCCGAATTGTGGAACGAACGAATTGATTCGGTTGGTGACCGGCAGGCCAGAAGGAATTCTCGTTGCGCGCCGGGATATTCCGGAAAAACGCGAAGCCCCACGTCTGCATATCCATGCTGGTGAACCGCAGGCTCTTGAAGGGGATCGTCATTTTTGCGGCGTATCCATCCTTGGTGAGCCGGCCTTCCGATTTCCAGTAGGTATCGAAATTCCAGGCATCGCCCTGCCCTTCGGTGTTGATGCCGTCCAGTTGAATACCGAATGGATTGACGAAGAATTCGAACGCGTGCTGGCGGTCATGAAAGGTATCGAGCAGCACGCCGACAAAATCGTCGGCGAAAATATCGTCACGCTTGGTGTAACGCGCGCGCAGTTCGCTGGCAGGCGATTTGCACACGAAGATGACGTACAGGTTTTCCGTGTCGTAGGCCAGCCATGCGTCGGTTTCGCTGCTGGCGGGCTTGCCATCGTCGGGATTGCGCTGAATGAAGCCGGTAACGGGCATGGCTCCATCGGGGGGAGCGCCGCTGATGTAATCGTCCAGCACGGGCGGGGTTGAAACCCGGGTAATGTGCAGATTCCGTCCGCTCTGGAGTGGCTGCGACGGCTGAGCGAATGCGCCGGCGACGAAACCCAGCATTAGGAAAGTGCAGCGCGAACGCAGCAGCATGCTTCCTGTTAAGACGCGCCCGCCAGTGGAAAGTTCCGCGCTTTTGAAACTAATCGGCCTGAATTTTGTGAAACGCCAGTATCGCGGAAATCGCGCCGGCATCCGCATTCGCGAGAGCGGCGGCAATCGCGCTCGCCCGGTCGTCGAGTTCGAACGGCGGAGCAAGGGCATGCACGAGTCCCCACGCCAGCGCCTCGGGAGCCGTGAAGACGCGTCCGGTCAACGACAATTCCCGCGCACGCCGGACGCCGATCGCAGACGCTACCGCGCCCAGGATCCCTGGGTGGCAGCGGCCTACTCGAATATCGGTCAGACCGAAGCTCGACCCCTGGGCCGCCACGGCTACATGGGCATTCGCAATCAGGGCGACTCCGCCGGAAACCGCCACGCCCTGCATAGCCATCACGATCGGTTTGGTGGCATGCAGACCGAACGTGAAGATCCCCTCCGGAAGCGGTTCGGCCAAATCCAGTCCTCCGCAGAAGACCGGTCCTTCGGCGTCCACCAGGATGGCTCCGGTGTCCGCGTGCGCCTCAGCATCTCGAAGTTCATTCAACAAGTGCTGTGCGAGCGCGGCGTCCAGGATGTTTCGACGCGCGGGAGCCGCCAGCGTCAGCCGGCGAACACGGCCGTCTTGCTCGATGCGCAGGTTCATATCAACAAGCTCATCGCAGAAGCTCCACGGGAAGATGTTCGCGATGCCGCCCGGCGGTGGAAGCCTCAAGCGCGAACTCCAGCACGCGTCGTGTTTCCAGCGGATCGATGATGGCATCCACGTGACCGCGTGCCGCCGCATAACGCGCGTCGAGCCACTTTTCGTAGTCCGCACGGGTCTGTGCGATGCGCGCCTCGAGCTCGGGAGGAACCGGCTGGCCCGCCTGCCTTGAATCTCTCCAGTTCGGGGCCATGCACGGCCTGCACCGCGGCGTCGCCTTCCATCACGCCGATGCGCGCGGTGGGCCAGGCGAAGGTGAAATTCGGATCGAACCCCTGTCCGGCCATCGCGTAGTATCCGGCACCCGAGGCATGATTCAACGTCACGATAATTTTCGGCACCGTCGCGCAGGCCATGGCTTCCACCATTTCGGCGCCCGCGCGAATGATGCCCGCGCTTTCGGACTCGACTCCCACCATGAATCCCGACACGTCCTGCAAATACACCAGCGGCAATCCCTGGCGTTCGACGGTCTCGACGAAATAAGCCGCCTTGCGTGCCGATTCGGCGTATACGATCCCGCCGATCCGCGGACCCTCCGGGGTCTTCAAAAATCCGCGGCGATTCGCCATCAGACCGATCGGCCGCCCATGCAGCCGGGCGTGCGCGCAGAGCATCTCCGGAGCGTGCTCGGGCTGGAATTCCAGATAGTCATCCGCATCCACGATACAGGCGATCACCGCTTCCATGTCGTAGGGCAGACGATGATCGGCCGGCAGCAGATCGTACAGACCCTCGGCGGGCTTCGCCGGAGCCGTTCCCTTTTGAGGCGACGCAGGCTCGGGAAGCTCGCGGATTTTTTCTCGAATCAGGGCCAGGCACGCGCGATCGTCTTTCGCGGAATAGTGCGCGACCCCGCTGATCCGCGTATGCAGCGACGCGCCGCCCAGCGACTCGGCGTCCACCACCTGTCCCACGGCGCCCTTCACCAGGTTCGGACCGCCCAATCCCATGAAGCTGGTCTTCTCGACCATGATGATCACGTCGGAGAGCGCCGGCAGATACGCTCCGCCCGCGATGCACATGCCCATCACCGCTGCGATCTGCGGGACCTTCAGCCTCCGGCGCATCAGCGAGTTGTAATAGAAGATCCGCGCCGCGCCATATTGCCCCGGAAAGATTCCGTCCTGATACGGCAGGTTCACCCCGGCCGAATCCACCAGGTAGACGATCGGCAGCCGGTTGCGCATGGCGATTTCCTGCGCCCGCAGAATCTTGTGGATGGTTTCCGGCCACCACGCACCGGCCTTCACCGTGGCATCGTTCGCGACGATCACGCAGGGCCGCTTTTCGATGTGGGCCAGACCGGTGATCACGCCCGCCGCGGGAGCCTGGCCGTCATAGCGGTCGTAGGCGACCAGCAGGCCGACCTCCAGGAATAACGAACCGGATCGATCAAATGGGCCACGCGCTCGCGGGCGGTCAGCTTGCCTCGCGGTGCTCGATCTTTTTCGCGCCCGCGAGCTTATTGGCGTTCCGAACCGCTCACGAGCCCGCGCATGCGGTCGGCCGGAGTGGGCACCACTATATGTTAATCAGTTGCAGTTAGAGAGAATGTGGGCAGTGGCATCGGCAAAGGATCCTTACGACCTGCAACGTTTCATCCAAGCCCAGGACCCTGTCTACGACGAAGTATGCGGCGAATTACGCAACGGGCGGAAGGAGAGCCATTGGATGTGGTTTATCTTCCCGCAGCTTCGAGGCTTAGGGCACAGCCAGATGGCCGTCAAATTCGGAATCGCTTCGCGAGAAGAAGCCGAAGAGTACTTGAAGCACCCGATCCTTGGACCCCGGCTGCGGGAGTGCAGCCGCCTGGTGAATCTAGTGGAGGGGCGGTCGATCAGACAGATTCTCGGGCATCCTGACGCTGAAGTTCAGATCTTCGATGATCTTTTGCAGTATTGCTCCCGAAGAACAGGTCCAGGAAGCCTTGCAAAATATTGGCGGCGAGCAAGATCGCCTCACTGTGGGACACTTTACGCCAGTGTCCGGATATCATCAGCGTGCGGCGGGATCGGAGCGCAAGAAATGTCAAGACGTGCGCCAGGTTCCACTAGACTGGACGATGTCGCAGATTTTGGCGGTGCTTGAGGAATCGCCGTCTTACGCTACCGACGTACTTCATCCCAGATGATGCGGATGTTTCCGAGTGCTTTCCCAAACCAGTCCGCCATCAACCATAATCTTCCGGCAACCTTGTTCCTTTTCACCTACACGTCCTTGTGCGTGCGGCGGGAGGCTACGTTACGGCATGGCTGGCGCGCCGATCGCAGACGCTGCACGCCGTGATCATGGGCGGGATCCAGATGGTGCTGACCGTCTGGGCAATGTTATCGATTCCGGATCAGGCGCCGTTGCGAAACTGGATTGTGGGTATAGCCTTGACGGTGCCAGCAGCCTGGTGCGGAGGCATGCTTCGAACCAAGTTTCTGCGCTAGATTCTAGGTTCATGGCGCTGTGGTTCAAACAGGACAGTCGGTCCTGGCGTTCGCCGCGGAACGACTGGACGAAGACGTGTCGTTGCGTACGCTCGCGGAACAGGCGGGTCTTTCGCCCTTCCATCTGCATCGCGTGTTCTCCGCGGCCGCCGGTGAAACGCCGAAACAGTTCACCTTGCGGCTTCGGCTCGGGCGCGCGGCGGCCATGCTCCTTACCCGCGATGATTCCGTGCTCGACATCGCGCTTTCCTGCGGTTTTCAGAGCCACGAGGCGTTCAGCCGGGCGTTTCGCAGACGCTTTGGAAGGACTCCCACCGCTTATCGCAAGCGTGGTTTTGCGAGCAATGTGGATCGGGCGCAGGCGAGGACTCATGCCGAGATGGTCCACGCAGCCGGGCCCTGCATCGGGCTTTTTCATATCAGCGAAGACAGGAGATCGCGAGAAAACGAAATGGCATATTCCATTACGAAGAAAGAGCTCGCACCACAGCCCGTGCTCATCGTGCGGCGCCGGGTGAAGCGTTCGGAGATTGCGGCGGCGATTGGGGAGGCGCTGCCCGGCATTTTCGTTTACGCGCAACAGCACGGAATCGCGTTGGCCGGGCTGCCGTTCACGCGCTACGTGGAAATGGGACCCGGATTGATCACCATGGAGCCCGGAATGCGCGTGGTCTCGCCGGGCGCCGCCGGCCAGGGCGAGATTGTCGCGGATACGTTGCCGGGCGGATTGGTCGCGACCACCGTCCACGCAGGGCCTTACGATAAACTCACCGACGCTTACGCCGCGATCGAGCAATGGATGGAAGCCGAAGGACTGGTCGCCGCGGGCGCGCCCTGGGAGTCGTACTTGAATGACCCGTCCGATTTTCCCGATCCCAAAGATTGGAAGACCGAGGTATTCTGGCCGGTCGCCAACAGGTAAAACAGTCGATTCTCGACGATGGAACAAGGGCCGGAAGTGCCTGGCCCCGTCCTCCGGCCTGGGCGTCCGACCTGTCAACGGCATCGGCTCGAATGTCGATCATCATCAACCGCGCCGGGACGGATGATCCTCGCGCACCCACCAGCCCGCTATTCTAGTAGCCATGCTCGGACTCGACGTGCGCGTGCTGCGCGCGGTATGGACGGGGTTTCTCTTCGTGCTGGCGGTCGCGCTGGTCTACCTCGCCCGCGGCACCATCGCAATTTTCACGCTGGCGATTTTTCTGGCCCATCTGATCGCCCCGCTGGTCGATCGCGTGGAGCGGCACACACCGCGAAGAATTTCCCGCACTTTGTCTCTCGCGATCGTGTATCTGATTTTGCTGGGGATCGCATTCGCGGTCCTGGTCCCGGTTGGGGCCAAGATTGGCGATCAGGCTTCCGCACTGGCTGCGCGCCTGCCGGATGCAATGAAGTCCGATTACCTGAGCCGCATTCCTTTACCCGGGTGGCTGGAAGCATGGCGGGCGCAGATCACCGTGTTCCTGGCGGAACAGACCGTTGGGCTCGGAGATACGGCCTTGCCGCTGCTCAGAAAAGTCGGCCCCGGAATCCTTGAGGGACTCGGAAACGTGGTGGCGGCGGTGCTGATTCCCATCCTGAGTTTTTTCTTTCTCAAGGACGGGCGGGCCATGAGGAACGCCATCGTCGAAAGCGTCCCAACGGGCCGGCAATCGCTCGCCCAAGAGATCCTGGACGATCTGCATCTGCTGGTCGCGCAATACATCCGCGCGCTGGTGCTGCTGGCCATTTCGACGTTCGCAGCTTACTCCATCTTTCTCTCGGCATTGGGCGTTCCCTACTCCGTGCTGCTGGCCGGCGTCGCGGGCATACTGGAATTGATCCCGTTCGTCGGTCCGCTGACCGCGGGCGTCGTCGTGATCCTGGTCGCAGCCCTCAGCGGCTATGCGCACTTACTGTGGATCCTGATCTTCCTGATCGTCTACCGGCTGTTTCAGGACTACGTGCTCAGTCCCTATCTGCTCAGCTCCAGTATCGAAATTCACCCGCTGCTGGTGCTGTTCGGCGTTCTCGCCGGCGAACAGGTGGCCGGCATCCCGGGCATGTTCTTTTCGGTCCCGGTGATCGCGGCGCTCCGTATCCTTGTCGTGCGCGTGCGCCGGCAACAAGTACATGCCTAGGCTGCTGATCCCCTTCTTGATTTGCGCCTGCGCGTACGCCCATGTTGTCAGCATGAGCAGCGGCGAACTTCACGTCGAAGGGCGTACGGCAACCTACGAGCTGCGGATCCCAGTGTACGAGCTGACCCACGTGACCCATCCTGAAACAACGCTGCTGGACCAAATACAGTTCGAAGGCGCACGCCGGACATCCTCAACGTGCCAGGAGCAGAAGGAGACGTACATATGCCGTGCCGATTACGAATTCGACCGGCCGGTGCCCGACAAGATCGAAGTCGAGTGCACACTGTTCCAGGTGACCGTGCCGAATCACGTGCATCTGCTCTACGCCGTCCAGGGACCGAACAGCGATCAGGAGGTTTTCGATCAGAGCGTCCGCCAGGCCGAGGTGCGATTTCATCCGCCTTCGCGCGCCGAGGTCATCGCCAAGGCAGCCGCGGCGGGTATCGCCGGCCTGTTCAAATCGGTATCCGGTCTGTTATTCCTGGCGGTGCTGGCGATGGCGGCGCGGAACACTCGGGAAATGGGAATCCTGACGATCGCATTCCTGGCAGGGGAATTTCTCGCGCGACCGATTTCACCGCGCATTCCGATGTCCTTAAGTCCGGAGTTCCTGGAAGCCCTGCTGGCGTTGACGGTGGCTTATCTCGCCGCGGAAATCGTGTTTCTGCCCGATAGCGAGGCGCGCTGGGCGGTGGCGCCGATACTTGGAATCGCGCACGGGCTGCCCTTCGCGGCATTGCCCGCGTCCTACCTGGCGGCTGCCTGTATCGTCCAGACGATCCTGCTCTCGGGACTGTGGCTCGCCGCGCGCAGGATGCCGAAAACCTGGCGGCGACCAGCCGGAGGAGTGCTGCTGATCGCAGGAATAGGCTGGTTCGCGCGAATGCTGCTTCGGTGAACCAGGGCCGGGCATGCCCGGCCCCTACAGCCGGTAGGGGCGAGGCATGCCTCGCCCGACCTATGAATTGTGCGTGATACTGTGCTTGCGGCTGTAGGTGAAATAAACGATCAGGCCGATCGCCATCCATCCGAATAGCCGCGCCCAATTGGTCCAGCCGAGTCCGTAGATCATCACCAGGTTGAACCCGATTCCCAGGATCGGCACCACGGGAACAAACGGCGTTTTGAAGGGCCGCGGAAGTTCCGGATGCGTGCGGCGCATGATGATAATCCCGCCGCAGACCAGCACGAATGCGAACAATGTTCCGATGCTGGTGGCTTCTCCCAAAATCCGTATCGGGGCCACACCTGCCAACAGCCCGGTCGCCACCATGAAGAGCAGATTGGACCGCCAGGGCGTCCGGAAGCGCGGATGGATGTCGCAGAACAGCTTCGGCAGCAGGCCGTCGCGCGACATGGAGAAAAATACGCGGCTCTGCCCCAGCAGCATCACCAGAATCACCGACGTGTATCCGGCGACGATGGCCAGCTTGACGGCCGGCCGCAGCCACATGTAGTCCGTGCGGTCGATCGCGACCGCCACCGGAGCGGCGCTGTTGAGCTCGGTATAGTTGACGATTCCGGTCAGCACGTGCGCGAACAGAACGTAGAGAATCGTACACACGGCCAGAGATCCGATGATCCCGATCGGCATGTCTTTTTGGGGCCGCTTGGCTTCCTGCGCCGCGGTGGAGACAGCGTCAAATCCGATGAAGGCGAAAAACACCAGTCCCGCGCCGCGCAAAATTCCGCTCCATCCAAACGCTCCCGTTTCGCCGGTGTTGGGCGGAATGAACGGCGTGAAATTGGCGGGATTGATATACGCCCAGCCCAGCGCGATAAACACGATCACCACCGTCACCTTGATCACCACGATAACTGCGTTGATTCGCGCCGACTCCTGAATCCCGACGATCAGCAACAGCGAGATCGCCATCACGATGAACATCGCCGGCAGGTTGATCACGCCTTGAATCACGGTGCCGCTGTCCGGCAGCGTCACCGGCTCGAAGGGAGACGCCGCCAGTTGCCCGGGAAAATGAATGCCGAAATCCTGGAAAAAGCTCAACACATAGCGCGACCAGCTCACCGCCACGGTGGACGCGCCTACGGCATATTCGAGCACCAGGTCCCAGCCGATCAGCCAGGCCATCAGCTCGCCCATGGTGGCGTAAGCGTAAGTGTAGGCGCTGCCCGCGATGGGAATCATGGTCGAGAACTCGCTGTAGCACAACCCCGCGAACGCGCAGCCGACGGAGGCGAGCACGAAGCTGAGAACCACCGCGGGTCCGGCATTGACCGACGCAGCGATGCCGGTTAACGAAAATAGCCCCGCGCCGATGATCGCTCCGATCCCGAGCGCCACCAGTTGGGTCGGCCCAAGCGTCCGGCGAAGGGTCTCGTGTCCGGCGTCCTTGAGGAGCGCCTCCAGCGGTTTGACGGCGAAGAGGCTCATAAGTGTATGAGCATACCAAACCGCCTCCAGTTATAATCGCTGAGAGGCGATTCATCGTGAGTAAGCAGACCCTGATTGCGATCCTGACGGCATCCGCCTTCGTGCTGACGGCTGTCCCCTTCCTCCAAGGGCAATTTCCAGCGGAGAGCACCATACCGAAGTCCAAGCGCAAAGGGAATGGCCGCGTAAAAAAGGGACCTCCCGGGCCGACTCCTCGCACCTCCGACGGACACGTCGATCTGTCGGGCGTGTGGGGTTATGCCGGCTACACCTCCGACATCGCCAAGGATTACGACGTGGGCGAGCTGCCGATGACTCCGTTCGGCGAGAAGCTGTTCAAAGAGCGCCAGGCGAATGAGGGCACCGAAGATCCCGAAGCCCGCTGCCTGCCTACCGGCGTACCGCGGAGAGATCCCTACCCTTCGAAGATTCTCCAGTTACCCAATCTGGTCGTGATCCTGTACGAAGGCAATCTGCATAGCTTCCGCCAGATCTTTCTGAATCGCGATCATCCCAAGGACCTGAATCCCACCTGGTGGGGAGATTCGGTCGGAAAATGGGAAGGCGACGAGCTGGTGGTGGATACCATCGGCTTCAACGGGCTCACCTGGCTCGATCTGGCGGGCCACGGCACGTCGGATAAGCTCCACGTGATCGAACGTTATTCGCGTCCGGACTTCGGCAACCTCAAAGACGAGATCACCATCGAGGATCCCGTGTACTTCACTCGCCCCTGGAAGCTGACGCAGTGGACTCCGCTCATCACCGACAGCGATCTGTGGGAGTACATCTGCACCGAGAACGAGAAGGACTCCAGGCACTTGGACACGCTGATCAAGGCCGAGCAGGAAGCCAAGGCGAAAGCAGCCAAGAAGTGAAAGATGGAATTCGCATCGTCCGGGCGGGAGAACTGGATTCCAACACTCCGCAAACTCCCGGAATGACCCGCGCCGCGGCGATCACGCACGCGCGCACGGGCGCGAATAAGCTATGGGCCGGAACCGTCACGGTGCAGCCCGCGGCCCGCACCGGAGCGCATCATCATGGCGAGCTCGAGACGGTCCTCTACATCGTTCGCGGACGCGCACGCTTCCGCTGGGGCGATCGTCTGGAATTCGTGGATGAAGCCGGGCCGGGCGATTTTATCTACGTGCCGCCCTTCGTGCCGCATCAGGAGATGAACGCGCGTCCCGACGAGCCCGTGGAAGCCGTGATCGTTCGCAGCGGCCAGGAACCGATCGTGGTGAACCTGGATATCGAGAGTCCGGAGCCCGCAGAACCTGGCGCTGGACCCGGTCCGTTTCACTCCAATATCCGCAATGGGTAACAAGCCCGGTCGGTGAATTGCCGCAATACGATGGGAAATTGTTGTCGGTCTCTGTTTCTACTTGCTAGTCTTTCCGGACTGAAATGCGCCGCCTTATCGGTTGTGCTGACGCCTTCCATCCCCGCGCCAGCTCCCGTCGGCACGGTGGTGACGTGGAGCGCGCACCCCTCGGATGCGACGGCCTCCATTTGGTACCGGTTCCGAGCGGCGCGCGCCGGATCGGATCTCCACGTGATTCGCGATTACAGCCCGCTGAACAGCCTGGATTGGACCGCCAGCCAACACGAGGGGGTCTATGACATCGAGGTTTCCGCTCGCAACAACTCGACGGGCGAAACGGCGGTGGGGTCGGTCAACTATCAGATAAATCCCGTGGTCACCGGCGATTCGCCGGTCATTAGTCCGACGGCTAATCCTCTGGTGTTTCTTTACAGCGCGCCGCCATGTCTGGCGAGCGATTCGATGCGAGTCGAGTTCCGGTCGGCTGATGGAGTGGTCCAATCGACGCCCTACCAATCCTGCCAGCCACCCTGCCCGGCGACCACTGCCGTCGCCCGCGGGTCTTCTGCCGTTCGTCGTTCCCTGGAGCCTTGCGGTCCCACTTTGACCATGAATTTCTATCTTGCAGGACTCCGCCCAAACAGTGTTTATTCCGTGCAGCACGTTGTCGCAAGTTATGTACGGTTTCGGGGAACCGTAATCCGGTATGGGCCGGCGCTCACCTTGACCACGCCGGCCGTCTCGTTGAGCCTGCCGAAGATGACGGTGCAGCAATCGCCTCCCTCACCGGGCGGATTCTTAGAGATTGCCCGGATCGTCGTTGAAAGTTAGCGACTCTCGACCCTCATAGATTACGCGGCAGCGGCTCCTTTCGCAATCGGCTTCTTGGAAACAGCGGTGGCCATCGAGGACAGCAACAACGGAATCTGGCGATGGCCGATGACTTTGCGGAACTGGCGCTCGGCAACCAGCAATCCCGAGCCGACCCAACGCTCGATGTGATCGCCGTCGCGCCAGCGTTTGACGTTTCGGCAAACGGTTTCGACGATGGAAAAGGCCGACTCGATCACGTTCGTGCAGCACAGGGTACGGCGGAGCTGGTCCGGCACGCGCAACTTGTGAACGGTGAGCGTTTCTTCCATGCCCTCTTCCAGGCTGCGCGCCGCGCTCGGATTCAGATCCATCAGCTCGCGGTGCAGTTGTTCCAAGGCGCGTTTGGCGTCGGCATAGTCGGCCATCGCATAGGCGTTCTGCATTTTCCTGCGTACGTCGGCTTTGTGTTCGTCCGGCAAGTGATCGACGACGTTGCGTTTCTTGTGAACCTGGCAACGCTGGATGAAAGCCGCTTCGCCCGCGTGCTTCCGCACTGCGGCAGCCAGCGCTTTGCCGCCATCCAGCACATACAGCCGCGGCGTCGAGAAGTCCAATCCGCGCTCCACCAACTCACTCAACAGAGCGCTCACCACCGCCGTGTTTTCCGTCGCGCCCTCGCGAATGCCCAGCACCGTTTTGGTTCCATCGCAGCCAATCCCAAGGGCTGCAATCATCTGCCGGTCCTTGAACGGAGTGCCGTCGATCAGCACCGCGCACAACCGCAACTCGCCCAGCGGACGCTCCATCAACTGCTTCACTTTCTCGCGGCTGGCCTCGATGAAGTTCTCGCTCACCGCCGACTTTTCGACCCCATAGGCGTTGTGGAAGTCCTTCACCACCGCGCCGTAGTTGCGCGTCGAAAGCCCGCGCATCATCTTGTCCCACACGCCGGCTTGCAACGGACCACTGCGCTGGAACAGCTCGTAGCTGCCCAAGCGTTGTTCGCGTTTGTCGGGCGTTCGCAGCCGCGTCTTCTGGATCGGCACCTTCTGGCCATCCACCACGCAGTAGCCGTCCTCTTTGCCCCAGCGATGCGCGCGCCGTCCTTCGTGCTGCTGGTGGCGTTCGCCGGCCAGGTGCCGGACTTCCTCTTCCATCACCGTTTGCATCAGCGCCAGCCCCGTTTCCCGCAGCAAGTTGCCCACGCCCTCCTGCAACATGCCGACGATGTCGGCCAGCGGAAGGATCATCTGGATGTCTGGATTTTGTTCGGTGGCGATCCGGCGGAACTGCTGCACGGCTCGTTGCTGTTCGATCTGGTATTGTCTCTTCATAGCGACTCTCTCCTTTTTCTTGGCAGAAAAAACCACCCAGTCGGCCTATTATGCCGCCAGTTTGAGAGTCGCTTACTTTCTACGAACTAACGGGCATCCTCGATTCTTACTGCACAGCAATTTCTATGGACCATCGTTCCGCAACCGATCTCACCGGCAATCTCGTCTGGTTCTACTCAACGCCGATCGCGTTTCTGACCCAGGTGGAACCGGGAGGGCAATTCCTCGGGCTGATTTCTCCAACTTTTGTTTCCTCGCAAGCCTACGACCCCGTGAACGAGGTCTTGCGTGAATTTGACCTCGCCGGAACCACGCTGCGCGAAACCAACGCCGCGCGCCTGAATGAGCAGCTTGCACCGCTGGGAAAGCGCATCGGAGCCTTGCACCACGACGCGCGCGCCCTCCCCGATGGCACCGTGGCGCTGCTGGCGACCACGGAGCAGATCCTGACCAACGTGCAGGGTTCGGGTCCGGTGGACGTCATCGGCGACATGATCCTGGTTCTCGACCGGGACCTGCAAGTGAAGTGGGTCTGGGATGCCTTCGATCACCTCGATACCCATCGCCAGGCGACACTGGGCGAAGCTTGTCCCGGTTCTGGATGCCCGCCGCTGTACCTCGCCAAGAAGGCGAATGACTGGGTGCATGGGAACTCGCTGCAATTCCTGGCCGACGGAAACCTGCTGTATTCCAGCCGTCACCAGGATTGGGTGTTCAAGATCGACTACCAGAACGGCGCGGGTACCGGCAATGTGATCTGGCGGCTCGGTCCGGCGGCGATTTCCAGATGACGCCGGGCGATCCCTCGGCCTGGTTTTCCCATCAGCATGATCCCGAATTCGCCGCGGAGATCCGGCCACGCTTACCCTGTTCGACGATAGCAACGTTCGGTA
>CAVROL010000002.1:0-110592 GCA_963722845.1 Terriglobia bacterium
ATGTCGATCTAGCCGGCATGAAAAGGGGACAGCTCCCGCTGTACGGACTCTTGAACGGGCCTTCAGAACTAGGAGCTGTCCCCTTTTCACGCAAGAGGTGTACACTGGGATTTAGGTTGGGGCTCGGAGGTGAGTTTTCTCGAGTAGCCTGCTCCCTAGTCGGAGCCACCTTATTTCGGCGAATGGCGTCTGTCGCGTCGCAAAAAGGGTATCCTGCGGTCTCCTCAATGTTGTTTCCCGCCTAGTCTTTCCAGATGATTGCCGTGTCTGCGGCGAACCCCTGCGAGAGTTTTCAAGAGTTCCCGTTTGCGGCAAGTGTCTCGCGGAACCCGAGCCGCTGATCGCGGAATACTTCTGCGTGGCGTGCAGAATGCCGTTCGTCAACCGCTTCCCGCTGGATGAAACCGGCCGCTGCGCGCTGTGCCGGCTGGGGCTGCAAGGCTTCGACGCGGTGTATTCGTACGGATCGTATGAAGGCTCCCTTCGGGAGCTTGTTCATTTGTTCAAGTACAACGGCGTGCGACCCCTGGGACGGACGTTTGGAAGGTTTCTGGACCAAGCATTACCGCGTGAGACGAGCTTTGACGTCATAGTTCCTATGCCGCTCCACTGGTTCAAGAAGTGGCAGCGCGGATTTAATCAAGCGGATATTCTCGCCCGGGAAATCGGGAAGAAGTGGAACGTGCCGGTGCGAAACGTGATTCGCCGGAAGAAGGCCACGCGTCCGCAGGCCGGACTTACTAACGCGAAACGCCGCCTGAATATGAGCGGGGCGTTTCGAATTCCCCGCGGGCGCTCCCTGGCCGGAATGCGAGTGCTGCTGGTGGACGATGTGGTTACCACCGGGGCGACGGCCAGCGCTTGCGCCCGGGTTTTGAAACGCGCGGGAGCCGCGCATGTCGCTTTACTGGCACTGGCGCGCACGGATCGCCGCCAAGCCGTGGAACTTTCGTTTACTACCGCCGGGAGAGGATGATCATGAGCGCCGCCCATATTTATACGCACGGAAATACGCAGCAGGAACGTCTGCACCGGCCGGTGCTGGTGCTGAACTCGAGCTTCGAGCCGATCAATGTTTGCGCGGCGCGGCGCGCTTTAGTGCTGGTGCTCAAGGGAGTCGCCGCGGCCGAGGAACATTCCACGGGGCACGTTCACTCGGCCCGCTCGGCGATCAAAGTTCCCAGCGTGATCCGGCTTCTCGAATACCGACGCATTCCGCACCAGACGCGCGCTTTATCGCGCAAGAATATCCTGATGCGCGACCGCTACACCTGCCAATACTGCCTGAAGACCATGAGCTCGGGCGATCTCACGCTGGACCATGTGATGCCGCGTTCGCGCAAGGGTGAGACCACCTGGGAGAATCTGGTGGCCTGCTGCCATCACTGCAATAATCGCAAGGGCAGCCGCACGCCGGAAGAAGCCGGGATGCGTTTGGCGCGCGCGCCGCGGCCGTTCAGCCTGCATACCAGCCGGCATTTGATGCGTCTGCTCGGCAAGAGCGACGATCAGTGGCGCAAGTACCTGTTCTATTAGCGCGCGGGCGGCGGCGTGGTGGGGGTGGGGGCAGGCACGGTGGGGCCGTTGCCCTTGGGCGCATTTGGATCGCCAGGCAGGGGATCTATCGGGCCCTTCTGGTTTTTCCCGGTCTTGTCCTTCCCCTTTTTCTTTTGATCGTCTTTTTTATCTTTGGTTGGATCCGTTGGATCGGTGTTGCCCTTTTGAAAGTTGGTGTCGTCCTTAGACTTTGGATCCTGAGTCTTGGTCTGGCTGAAGGCCGCGCCCGTTAGCGCCAGCGTCACGAGTCCGGAGAGTAGCGTTCGTTTCATAGTTTTTACCTGCCGTTTTGCGCTCTCGGGAGCGCTCCCTGGTATGAGTACCGGAACTCCGGAAGTGTTACCCAGCCTTACTAGCGCCCGTTCCGCAGAAGAATGACCTATTCTGGCTCGAGCCTCTACATCTTCGGAACTTCAAAGGCACGGTTTCGGTCTCACGATTGTCGCCGAAGATGTTGAAGATCCGGCGCAACGAGCGTCCCTGCTCACCACCGGATGCGAGCAAGGCCAGCATGCAGGCTGTCTTCTTCTTACTTAGCTAGCGCCTGGTGCGCGCGGCCCGGCCGTGCGCGACCCGGTTCTGGACAGCCGTATTTTCCGCGACGAGCACTCGCGAGGGGTAGAATCCCTGGCGCACGAAGCGGTCAGTGACCACGCGCATTCCAGCTTCGCGGATCAGTTCGGGCACGCCGCTTTCCACCTGGCGGCCCCAGAAAGCCGGCACCAGACTGCCACCCACCGTGTACAGGTGGTTGAACATTTTCACGTTCTGGCCGATCACCACCAGGGAAAAATTCCCGCCGGGGCGCAGCACGCGGCGGATCTCGCGGAGCGTGCGCTGGATATCGTCCTGAGACAACAGTTCCAGCAGGTAGCAGCACATCACGGCGTCGAAGCTGGCGGAGCGGAAGGGGAGGCTGCGGACGTCCACGGCGCCGCAATGCGCCTCGGCTTGCGGGCAGGCCTTACGGGCAGTTCGGAGCGTATGGGCGGCCATGTTCGGAGACAGATCCAGGCCGAAGGTTTGTCCATCGGGATTCGCCTTCACTAAGCGCCGGAACATTTCCCCGCTGCCGGTCGCCACTTCCAGAACCCGCATCCCATTTCGAATGCCGGAATGCTTCAACGCGCAATCGTGTGCTTTGGAATGAAAGAAAAAAGTGCTGACCGGATAAACCGAAGAGACCATGTCGTACACGCGACGAGTCCGTGCGGCGATGGTGCGCGGCATCCGATCTTCGCGGGGAAGAAGGATGGAATAGTTAAGGTTGCTCAAAATGGCTCCGACATGCTCCCGATATCGCTGTCGCCAGTGGGCTACCCGCTCCCCACTAAGGATTCAACTCCCACTACGGTACCACTGACTTGCTCCGGAATTTCGATCCCCGTGCTGGTGCCTTCGCCCGGGCGGCTGTCGATCCACATGCGATAACTGTCGCCGTAGAGCACTTTCAGCCGTTCGTTCACATTGTTGACGCCGATTCCGCCCTGCTCGAACATCCGCGCGAGGCGGGATTCCGGAATTCCCACTCCGTCGTCTTCGACCACAATCTGGAGCTGGTTCCCGAGGCGGCGGCCGCGTACCCGGATGGTTCCGCCCTCCACTTTGCTCGCAAGACCGTGGCGAATGCTGTTCTCGACCAGCGGCTGGAGCAGCATGCTGGGGACCAGCAGGTCCAAGGTATCGGGATCGACTTCCTTCACGAAGCGCAGCTTGTCGCCGAACCGGACCATCTCGATCGCCAGGTAATCGTCGATGAAGCTCAGTTCTTCGCCGAGCGTGGTGAGGTTATCCTGCTGGCGCAGCAGGCGGCGAAGAATCTTCGAGAGCTTGTAGACCACCTGCCGCGCCTGGTCCGGATCCAGGCGGATCAGCGAAGCCACCGAGTTCAGCGTGTTAAACAGAAAATGTGGATTGATCTGGCTGCTGAGGGCCGCCAGGCGGGCTTCGTTGAGGCGAGCCTGTTGCTGTTCCAGCCGCTTCTCATTGAGGTTGCTGTTCCAGATCTTGATGGGCAGGGCCACGCAGAACAGAGTGGTGGCATAGACGGCCACCAGTAACCACGGCCCGGAGTCGGTCCAGGATTGTTGCAGGGCGAAGACCCCGCCGTTGGGGAATACGGAGGCCAGCGTCTGCCGAAGCACTTCGGCCAGCACGATCATGCCGACGCAGGCGATGCTGAAACCGGCCAGCCGCAAGTCGCCGCGGCGCAGCAGACGGACGGAGGCCAGGGTGGGATCGGGGGTGAACTTCCAGATGAATTCCTTGTCCGGAGCGAGGTCGCGAAGCAGCCCGCCCATCACGCCGGCGGCGGCGAACAGCAGCATGGTGAGGGGCCTGTGCTCGAAGAGGGCGGGGATCGCAATGAAGACACCCGCCACCAAGCCGGTGACATAGCCCCCGAGCATTCCCATGACGATGCTGCCTTCCATCCCCAGGTCGACGGCCTGATATGCGCCGGGGGGCGCCCCGACCCGCACGGCGACGCCCGCGCCGTAGATCACCGCGCAGACCAGGGCCATCTTGACGCGCTGGGCTAGCGTGCGCTGGTCGCGCATGAGCATTCGCTGGAAGCCGGAGGAACGGGTGAGAATGCTCGCCAGCGAAGCCGCCACGGCCAGCTTCACCAGCAGAATCAGCAAATGCTGTGCAGGCATGTAAGGCCGGGCAGCGCCTACGGGAGCTACCCTGCGGACATTATAATGGAGTTACCTCACCCGTATCGGTTCGTCAGTAAAAATGTCCCCTACATCCGAGCTTCGAAAGGTCGCCGAGGCCGATTTCCCCAGCCGTTTCGGACACTTCCGGATTCTTGGGTTTGCCTACACCCTAGGCAGCGAAATCGAAGAGGTGGTCGCGCTCAAGATGGGCGACCTGGAGCACGGCGGTCCTCCCCTGGTGCGAATTCATTCGCAATGCCTCACCGGGGATGTGTTCCACAGCCTGCGATGCGACTGCCGGGCACAACTGGAGCTGGCGCTCGAAACCATCGCGCGGGAAGGCCGCGGCCTGCTGGTGTACGAGAATCAGGAAGGCCGCGGCATCGGGCTGCTGAACAAGCTGCGCGCCTATGAGTTGCAGGATCATGGCGCGGACACCGTGGAGGCCAACGAAAAGCTGGGCTTCGAGGCGGATTTGCGCGGCTACGAAGCGCCGGCGGCCGTGGTGGGCTACTTCGGCCTGGCCGCGGTGCGGCTGATGTCCAACAATCCGGAGAAGATCCGGGCTCTCGAGAGGGCCGGCGTGCGGGTGGCGGAGCGGGTTTCGGCGATCACCGACCCGGTCGCATCCAGCGCGGATTACCTGCGCACCAAGCGCGAGAAGATGGGGCACCTGCTGGACGGCGGGTAGTTCTAGTCGGTTCTTAGCGCGATCGCCGGGTCTACCGCCGCGGCGCGTCTGGCGGGTAGCCATGCCGCCAGCAACGTGAGCAGCCCGACCAAGATTCCCGCACTCAAAATCGAGAGCGGATCCACTGGCGAGAGCTGGTATACAAAGCTCGTCATCACTTTGGAAAACCCGAGGAAAAAGATCGAGCCAAGGATTAACCCGGGTAGCGCGAGCGCAGCCGCTTCGCGCAGGATCATCGCCGTCAGTTCACCGGATGTGGCGCCCACCGCCGAGCGCACGCCGAACTCCCGCATCCGCGCACTCACCGAATGGGCCAGCAGCCCGTATACTCCTGCCGCTGTGAGGAACGCGGCCATGCTCCCCAAAATCGCGAGTAGCATCAGGACGAAACGCCGTCTCGCGATCGAGTCAGAGACATTCTGCGCCAAAGGCTGGATCTTCGTGACCGGAATGTCGGGATCGGCCTGATGGATGGCATCGCGGATGGCCGTCGCAAATTGATCGGGATTAGCCGCGGTCTTCAGGAGCAGAGTCATACTCGGCCCTGTGGCGAGGTCGTAGAGAGTGGGCTCCATTTCCTGGTCCAACCCCAGGTCGCGGACGTCGCCGACGACACCCACGATCTCATTCAAGGCCTGCTTCGTATCCATGACGCCGAGGGCGAGCCGTTTGCCAACCGCTTCCTGATCCGGAAAATAGAGGTGCGCCAGGGTTTCATTCACCAGAATTCGGGATTCACCGCGGTCGTTCTCGGTCAGCAATCGCCCGCGCTTCAGCGGAATTCCGAGTACTCGAAAATACTCGGGCGTGATCCATCGGCTTTGCGCCACCGGGTAGCTGCCCGGGTCGAAGGTCCTTCCCTCGATGCCGAATCGCGTCGCAAACCGGCTATGCTCGGTCGGCCCCAGACTCATCGGAGCCGAATTCACCGCCGCAATATCCTCTACGCCTGGGATTCCTCGCAGGGCCGGCATCAACTGAGTCCCAAGAAACTCGGCGGATTTGTTCCAATCGCCATCCCGCAGCGGAAGATTGGGGATCGTCAACACTCGTTCCGTTCGAAAGCCTGGGTCCTCGCTGAGCAATCCCGCGAAGCTCCTGGCCAGCAGGGCGACGCCCGTAAGAACCAAAAGAGCCAGAGCCACTTCTCCGGCGATCAAGGCAGAACCGAGGTGCGATCGCGCGTGGGTAATGGACCTGCCGGGGCTTGTAAGTCTGGATCGTGGACGCATCGCCTGCCAACTGGCCGGCAATCCGAACAAGAACCCCAAAAATGAGTGAGATCCCCAGGGCAAATAGCCAGACCGGCGCCTGGAACGCCGCCCGGTCCGATCCGCGGGATCTGGTTCGCCGCGAGCCCGCTCACGAAGGGATTCGCCCATGCCGCCAACGCCGAACCCGCGGCACCGCCGGCAAATGCGATCAGCAGGCTTTCTCGCCATGACCTGTTTCAGTAACTGCCAAGTCCCAGCCCCAAGCGCCTCCCGTATAGCCATCTCCTGACGGCGCTCCAGCATGCGGGCCATGAAAAGATGAGCGAGATTGGCGCAGGCGATCAGCAATACCAGCCCGACCGCTCCCCAGGCCAGCAGCAGCGATGGCCGCACGCTACCGGTCGCCTCGTGCGCCAACGGGATCAGGTAGGCGCCAATGGTTCCGTTGGTATCCGGAAAAGCTTGCGCCGTCTGTCGAGCGATCGTTTGAATTTCTTCTTCGGCGTGTTGCGGCGTTACCCCTGGCCTCAGGCGAGCAATCACTTCCAGCGGATGATACTTCCTTCTGTTTTGAAGCTCGGGCTCCATTAGGGAGAGTGGCATCCACAAATCGGCCCATTCGGGGAATGCCTGCCGCTGAGGCACAACGCCCAGCACGGTAAAAGATTCGGTCCCGAGGCGAATGGTTTTGCCGAGGATGCTCCGGTCTTCGCCAAACTTGCGGCGCCAAAGATTCTCACTGAGCAGCGCCATCCGCTGTTTCGTGCGTTCTTCTTCATCGGTGAAACGCGGCCAATCAACGGCTGAATTCCCATCGCCGGGAATAGATTGCTGGTCGCCATGGTTGCATGTACGATGTCCGGCTCCCCCTGCCCAAGGAGCGGGATGCTATTCATGGACGAGAGTGTATGCGCGGCGATCTGATCGAAACTATGGGTTTGGTTTCGCCAGTCGTCGAAGTCCGGAGCCGCGACCTGCAACTGCGGCAGCGTTGGATGCGTTTCCCAAATCTGGACCAGCCTGTTCGGATCGCGAAACGGCAACGGTTGAATGAGTACCGAATAGATGATGCCGAACAGGGCCGTATTCGCGCCGATCGCGAGCGCGACCGTTAAAATCGCGGCCAGGGCGAACGCCGGTCTGCGGCGCAGGGAGCGAAGCGCGGATCGCATGCCTCCAGCATACGCTCGATGCACCCGATCAGAGACTAGCGCCCGGTCTGTTGGCCCGGGTTTTTCAACATGTCCAGCCATCCGATCGCGACGGTAATGGAACGCTTCCTGGTGTCTTCGGCCGGGCAGGAGAACAGGAATCGCTTGCCGTCGGGCGAAATATCGTAGCGTGATGCGTCTGTATCGCAGGTTGGGAACAATGCTCGGGGAGCGCCGAAACTTACCGATCCGCCGTCCTGCTTGATCTCGACGGCGCTGAGGATGCCCTGTGAGCGAAAGTACAATTCTTTCCCGTCCGGGCGCCAAACCGGCCAAACACCGCCGCCGGAGGAAACCCGCTGCTTTCCGGGTTTGTCGATGCCCGCTACGTAAACTTCCATAACCCCGGACTCATTCGAAACATAGGCGGCAGTTTTGCTGTCCGGTGAGAACTTCACGAAGTTTTCCGTGAATCTCGTCGTCAGGAATGGCTGGGGCTTCCGGTCTCCGAAGAGAGGCAGGAGCCACATGTCCTCTTTAGCATCGAGAGTATCCAACTCATATGCCAGCAACCGGCCATCGTGAGACCAGTCCGTCGTGAAGGCTCCTCCGGTGCTCCCGCCCAGCACTAACAGTTCTTCCTCGCCATTGCCGTTCACGGCTTTCCGGTAAATGCTCGAGTGCGGTGTGCGGTCGGAGGCGAAGGCCAAATACTTGCCGTCTGGGGACCATACCGGTTGCCAGTCGTTGGCCGGATTCGTCGTAAACCTCGTGAGGGATCCCGATGCAACCTCCAGGATCCAGATATCTCGATTCCCGCTCTCCGGATCGGGAATCGTCAGGGCCAGTAGCTTCCCGTCGAGCGAAAAACGTGGATCCGTATAGCTCCCTTTGGCACCGAGGGTCCCGCGATTCGTGCCGTCGTGGTCAAACCAGGTGAGTTGACTGATGGCGCTGCCCTCGGAATAGGCGATCACGGTGCCGTCGGCCGACGCACTAAAAAACGCATTGGCGCTGGCCGTCCTATGGTCCACGTTGCCGGTCACCGGAAACGCCTCACCTGATAATTCCAGGCGCTCGGCGTCGAACCGCTGTGCCATGAGCGAACCGTCCCGGGCAAAAAGGATATATCCGGGCGGGACGTAGACCCCGTTGGATTGCTCCGTTAGAATCCGCTTGATCTCCTTGGAGTCCAGAGAGCCGGCATAGATCGCGGTATTTTCTTTCTGGCTGCTGCGTGCGGTGAACAGAAAATGGCGTCCATCCGGCAAGAAGCTGGGCCAGCGGTGAGAATTCTCCTGGCGGCTTGAATCGAGAGTCGTGAGCGGCTGCGGCGTGCCTCCCGCCGCGGAAACACGCATCAGCGGCGCACGATTGATCGGATTAAACACAATTTCTCCCGCGGGGCTCCATGTAGCGCCGAGACCCGGGGTCGTGGTGCAGATATTCTGCGGCGGCCCGCCCGCCAGAGCGATCTTTTTTAACTTCCCTTGCGCGAAAAAACCAAGGAATTGACCGTCCGGCGACCAGAATACAAAGCTAGAGTCGTCTGTCCCATCCATTCTTCGTGGTTCCTGGGAGTCCAACGACCGCACCCAGATCGCGCTTGCCCCCGTCTCATCCTTCAGCACAACCGCGATGCGCCTGCCGTCGGGAGACAACGCTGAATCCTGTATCAATCCAGCCAGCGCCAGATCCCGCGGCGGCCCGAAGGCGAACTTGACAGGCTCGCGGCCGGACGTGCGAGGTCGAGGCCAGGCCAGGACCGCCACCAGGGCCGCAACCGCAAGGCCCGCGATCGTCCAGGGAATCCAGGCAGGTAATCGTGTGCCTGAGCCGGTTGGCGGGGCCGGGCCAACGCGTGCCGCGGAAGTTGCTCCGGGACTTCGTTCGACGCGGCGCAAATCGAGCGCCAGATCCCCGGCATGCTGGTAGCGATCCTTGGGATCTTTCTCCAGAGCCTTTTCGAGAATCTCTTGAAGGCGCGGCGGGACCGATGAGAGCGGCGGAGCCGGATCATGGATGATCGCGTGCATCGTTTCCACGTGCGATTTGCCGCGGAAGGGCCGCGTGCCCGCGAGCATCTCGTACAGCATCACGCCCAGGGAGAAAATGTCGGTTCGATGGTCCAAAGGGCGCGCGCTGGCCTGCTCCGGCGACATGTAGGCCACCGTGCCCATCACCGTTCCGGCTTCCGTGAGCGCCGATTCCTGGGTCCGGGTTTCGCCTTCGGCGCCAGGCGCGTGCTCCGTCAGCTTCGCCAGGCCGAAATCGAGAATCTTGGTCTGCGACTCGGCAGTCACCATCACGTTGCCGGGCTTCATATCGCGATGGACGATGCCAGCCGCATGCGCCGCCGCGAGTCCGTTCGCGATCTGCTGGGCGTAATTGAGCGCTTCTGCGAGAGGGAGTCCTTTGGGAGCGATCAGCTTGTCGAGCGATTTGCCCGGCACGTACTCCATCACCAGGTAGTCGATGCCGTTGCTGCTGGCGATGTCGTACAAGGTGACGATATTGGGATGGTTCAGGGCGGAAGCAGCACGGGCTTCCTGGAGGAATCGTTTCTTGCGGTCCGGGTCAGCGACTTTATCGCGGGGCAGGATCTTAATCGCGACCGTGCGATGCAGGCGTGTATCGGTGGCACGGAAGACCTCGCCCATGCCGCCCGCACCGATGGGAGCCTCGATCTTATATGGCCCCAGCTGGGTTCCCACGCCCGTGCCAACGATGGTTTGCGTCGATCCAGTGGCTTCCCGGGCGAGCAGCGCCTCGACTTCGCGGCGAAGTTCGGGATCCGCGCCGGCGAGTACCGCCGCGCGCTTCTGGGGCTCGCGCGCGGCACGATACAGCGCCTCGATTTGCTGCCAGCGGTCGGGGTTCATGGCCGCGCGTGATTCTCCAAATTATAGTAGTTATAACAAAGCCGTTGCTTGCTCAGCGGAATAAGGGCGAATGCGGAAGGCGCCGGCCACCGTGTGCCAGAAGGATTTTGATTTCGGCACAGAACGGTCGCGGGCCGATGTCTGACCTTGCAGGTAAGGACGTCACCCGGCCGAGGCCGCCAGGCTGCGGAGCTTGGCGGAGAGCGTCGTTCGCTTCAACCCCAGCATTCCTGCCGCGATGGTTTTGTTGCCGTGGGCCTTCCGCAGCGCTTCCTCAATGATCTGCCGCTCGATCCGCCCTACGGTCTGTTCGAAATTCAGCCCATTTTCCGAGACCGCGATGGACTGAACCGGGCTGGCCGGCAGAGCACGGCCGCCCAACGCGAAGTCGGATGGGATCAGCAGCTCACGATTTCCGCTGAGGGCAATGGCCGTCTCGATCGCGTTCTCCAGTTGCCGGACATTGCCGGGCCAGGCAAACCCGCGCAATTTGGAGAGCGACCGCGGGGCCAGACGCCGAAATGCGATTTTCTCCTGCCCGCAGACTTTCGCGATGAAGTGATTCGCCAGCAGGGGGATGTCGTCGGGCCGCTCGCGCAAGGGAGGTACGGTGATCGGAATTACGCTCAAGCGGTAGTACAGATCTTCGCGGAACGTCCCTTGCCGGACGAGGTCCAGCAGATTCACGTTGGCGGCCACGATCAGGCGAACGTCCACGCGAATTGTTTCCGAACTGCCCACGCGCTGAAATTCCCTCTCCTGCAAGAAGCGCAGCAGTTTGGTCTGGACATCCAGGGGCAGATCGCCGATCTCATCGAGGAACAAAGTCGACCGGTGGGCCTGCTCGCAGCGGCCAATGCGCTGTTGCGACGCTCCGGTGAAGGCGCCTTTGACATGGCCGAACAGCTCGGCCTCGAGCAGCGTCTCGGGAAGGCCCGCGATGTTCACGGCGATCATCGGGAACTTGCCGCGCGGGCTCGCAAGGTGCAAAGCCCGGGCGACCACTTCTTTCCCGGTGCCGGTCTCTCCGCTGATCAGAACCGTGGAACGGCGATGGGCCACCAGCCGGATCACATCCGCGGTTCGCCGGATCGCAGGACTCGTCCCCACCAGCATTTCGCGCCAGGGCTCGGCAGCTTCGGTGGGCCGGCTCCGGCAAGCGTCAGCGGCAGCCTGTATTTTGGCGACGGCATCGTCTTCCGGACCTGCGACATCGTACGCGCCAAGCTGCATGTAACGCACGGCGTCGGTAAGGCGGGCGCGACGATCGCAAATCACTACCGGAACGGAACGGCGCAGGGATAGGAGCCGGTCGAGCAGGTCCTCCAGCGTGAAGTCGGGCGTGAAGTCGGGTACCGGTGGGACCACGATGGCGACGTCGTAGTCGACGTTGGCCAGGCGATCGACGCCCTCGGCGAGCGTGGGAGCGCGATCGACCTGCCAGTCTGAGGGCAGCTCGACGCGATCCGCTCCAATCTGGAGGGCTCGAAGCGCCTCGGGTTTCAAGTATATGCCTCCGAACATCCATCGGAGGGATCGCCGGATCTCGGATCTAGGATTTGGCCGGTTACGCTTCTACTGGAAGTATTTAGCTGCCAGATCGGGGTCTACTTCTACGGCTTTACTCCAGGCGGCGCGAGCTTCTTCGTCCTTGCCGGATGCCTTGAGGGCATGGCCGAGGTTGGTCAGCGCGGGCGGGAAATCGGGCTGCACTTCCGACGCCAACTGATAGCACTGGGCGGCTTTGTCGGGCTCGCCGGCGGACTGCAGCAACAGCCCCAGGTTGTAGGACAACTCCAGAGACCGCTCACCCAGCGCAGCCAGCTTCTGGTGCAGGTCCCAGGCGCGATGGTGGTCTTTGCGCTCGATGGCGATAGCTGTCAGAGCCCGCAGCGCGTCGGTATTCTGCGCCTGGAGCGAAAGGATTCGCTCGAAGGTTTGCGTGGCGCCGTCCAGATCCTGGAATTTCCAATAGGCCAGGCCTAGATTGACCAGGGCTTCCACCCAATCGGCGCGCTGCTTGATGCACAACTCGAAGCAATCCACGGCGGCTGCGAAATCGCCCCTCTGGATCTGGAGGAAACCCAGACGGAAAGCGGCATCTTCCCAATCCGGCTGCATGCCGACCAATTTGGCGAAGAGCTTTTCGGCCTCATCCGCGCGCCCCTCGCGTTCATTGAGCAGGGCCAGATTCCACAGCAGACCCGGCGAATCGGGGGCCGAGGCCAGAGCTGCTTCACAAGCGCGGCGGGCGCCATGGAGGTCGCCCCGTTCTTCCAGCAGGACACCCAGGTGCGCGTTCGCTTCCGGGGCTTCCGGACGACGCTTGGCGGCCTCGCGGTACGCGTTCCCGGCCTGATCCGTACGGCCGGTTTTCTGGTACGCGAGACCCAGGTTGAACCAGGCCTCATAGGAATCGGCGGCGATCTTGACCAGGGCGGAGCAGTGCTGCACGGCGCCGCTATAGTCGCCGCGAGAAAGCGCAACCGCGGTAAGACCTTCCAGTCCCTGGCGCGATTGCGGCCGAATCTTAAGCATGCGGTCGGAATACTCTTTCGTCTTGGCGTCGTCCTTGCGCGCCATCGAAAGCGAGATCAGATTGACCAGCAGTTCGGCCGAACTGGCGTTGCTCGGGAGCAGCTTGCGGTAAAGCTCCGCGGCTTCATCCAGTTTGCCGATCTGATGCAGCGCCACGGCTTTTCCGAACATCGTCCGGTCCTGACCGGGGCTCGATTTGAGGGCTTGATCGAAATGCGGCAGGGCCTGTTCGGGCTGACCCAGATGTAACAGGCATAGACCCCGGCCGGTGTGGGCCTGCCACAGGCGCTGATCCAGAGAAATGGCCGTTTCAAAAGAGCGGCCAGCCTGGTCGAACTGGCCCTGGCGTTCCAGAGCGAGCCCCAGGTTATAGTGCGCCATGGCGTTGTTGGCCTCGGCTGCGATTACCTTGGAGTAGCAGGCGGCTGCCTCGCCCCACTTTTGCTGTTCAAAGCGCAAATGGCCCAGGCCGGAGTAGACTTCGGCGGGTTTTTCGCCGCGTGCTGCCGCGCCTTCCAACTCCTTGATGGCATCGTCGAGGCGGCCCGCAGCGGCGAGCTTGATCGCATTCCCCAGAGCGCTGGTTTCGGCGGGGCGCTGCGTCTTGGGCTTAGCGGCGGGGGAATCCCCCCGCATCAGCCGTTCTACCAGTTCGTCATCAACAAAAAAAGCTTGTTCGTCATTCTGCGACATATGTTACTCCTCTAACCGCGCACAACGCAGCGGGCCACCATCGTTCCTCTAAATCCAATGGAGCGTGGCCCGCGCTATGCGCTCTAAACCTTCCTAATTCTTCGGCACGAGCGGCACTACGTTGACCGGTCCCTGCATGGCCGCTTGCTCATCCCGTTCGGAGAAAAACCCTACGCCGCCCGAACCAAAACGGCTGTCGGTCCATTCGTCGATCTTCTGGTCCTGCACCCAGGTGGTGAAACGATTGCCGATGGCATCGAAGCGGATCTTGTAGGTGGTATCGATGCGCACCTTCAGAGGCAGCGGAACCACCACGCGGTTCTCATCCTGTCCATCGACCACGGCGAAGCGCACCAGCGCGATGGTCGGCTGCAGGCCGGGGGTGACCACCTCGAGCTTAGTCACATAGTAGTTCCTCGGATTCAGTCCGCGGAAGATCCAGCCGATGGCCTTGCTTTGAATCTGGGCCTGAAACTCCAGGCGATAGTCGCTCAGCTTGACGGAGCCGCTGAGCATGGAAATGTGCCGCTTGGTTCTGGCGGAGTTGGCCCAGTCGTCGATCCAGCCGCCGGAGATGGCGACGCCCGTGGCGGCTGCCGGGGCTGTCGTGACGGCGACAGGGGCTTCGGGAGCAGGTTTGCCGTTGCCTCGCGTGACCAGGTAGGCGATTCCTGAAAGCCCCACGATCACCGCTGCGGCGACACCTATCTTGAGTCCGGTGGAGAGCTTGGCCCAAGCGCTTTCCGTGGCCTCGAGGTGCAAGGAGGGGATCGCGGCCGCGTGCGCGGCTTCCTGGGATTGGCGCGCGGCTGATTCCTGACGCGGTTCCATGCTCGGGGTCACACGACGCTCTGCCGCTGGAGCTTCCGCAGCGGCTGGTCGCTTGGCCTGCACCGGCTGGGGTGCGGGTACAACTGACGCCTGGGGACGTTGCGCCGGCTTGGTTCGGGTTGAACTCGCTCGGGTTGAACTTGTTGGGGTTGAACTTGTTGGGGTTGAACTTGTTTGGCGGGAGCTGGTTCTGGCTGCGTTTGCGGGGGCGCGGTTTCGGGAGCGCGCGCGGGGGCCGGAGGCGGACCAAAAACAATGACCGGGCGCAGCGGCAAAGTTGCCGAGGGGGGAATCTGTACGTCGGATGCGGCAGAGATCGCGCCAGGAAATGCCTGGGACAATTTCGCACGGCCGGCGGCCAAGCCGTGAAGGGTAACCGGTAGAGCTGTAGTGACCAGCTCGGGAGGCGGCGGTTCAGCGGCCACGGGCTCCGCAGGCGCTACAGGTTCGGCAGGCGCAGCGATGACTTCCGGTTCCAGCTCGGCTGGCGGAGGCTCGGGGGCGAACTGAACAGCTTGTGGCACGACCGCTTGCTGCACGGGCGCGGGACTATCCGAATAGGCAAAACCGGTGGTAGCGAAATCCAGGCGCGCCAGATCGCCGAGCTCGGCCGGGGCGGACGGAAAGACGCGCGGGGGGCCCAGCCAAGGCTTGGCTTTCTGGGGAGGATGAGGCGACATGAGAATCTCCATGACATCGTCGGCTCCGGCCGGTTCGCTGCCGTTTTCGGGGTGTAGCTGCAATTGCATGACAGGAGCCGGGCCGGTGAACTCGCGCAGTTCCATTCCGCGGTCGCTGGCTCGGGTATGGTGATCCAGAGCCTGTAGAGAAAGAGCGAGCTCGACACGCGGGGCCGGGGGCAGGCCTTCAGGCGAGCGCGAAGGAGCCGGGACTTCTGACTCCGCAAAGGCCGCCACTGCGGCAATGCTGGGACCGGCGGTGACACGCTCCCAGGTGTGCTCGAATTGGCCGAGGCCAGCCTGCTGGAACGTCGTAACGGCCGGTACAACCGGATCCGTCACGAATCCCGCGAGCGGTGCGGCGGTGGATTCCCCGGCGGGCTGATCGTTGGGTTTTGGGACGCGCTCGTCGGCGGAGTGCCGCGCAGAGGCTTGCGCGGTCAGGGGCGCGGGAGCTTCTATCGTGGCGACGGATGGAGCGGCGGGAGCACCGGCGTAAGGACCTTGCGGGCGGGCATCCGCGGTATTGGCCGGGCCGGCCGAGGGCCGCGCGAGCGGCACGCCTGGCGACAGAGACTCAGCCGGGGGCTTGGCCTGCATCAGCCGGGCGAGCGCCAGTTGTTCGTACTGATCCTGATACTCTTTGCGGTGAGCCTCGGAGCAGAACTCGCCCCCGCCCCTCAGACGCTTGAGGAGGGCCAGCTCCTTCCCACAGAAAAGACACTGCATGCGAGTTTAGATCGTCACCTTGAGCCCGATGCAAAAGGGGAGTCTTAGACCTTTCTCTGCGGTAAAGCACTTATTTAGAGCTTTTCGGGGATACACCTTAGAGCCGGTTAGGGGAAACGCCCGTGCGCGGAGCGAACCTGGTACGAGTACCGACGGTCCAGGGACAATCGCGGTGAGTTACGCCGAAGCCCTTAGCGGCCATACGTATTTCACCAGGCACATGGCCTAAAGTTCTTTTCCTACTTGACGATCAATCTAGCACCGATTCGTTGAATTTAGCGGGAGCATAGGGAGGTTGAAGCATGGCCAAAGTGGAAGCCCTGAAGAACCATTTAGAGGCGTTACGGAACGCTATTCCGGAATTGAAAGGTGTGCTGCTGGCGTCCAGCGAAGGATTGCCGATTGCGCATTCTTTGACCAACGGCGCCGATCCCAATCGTGTTGCGGCTATGGCCGCCGCCGCCACCACCCTGGGACGCAAGGTGAGTGAAACGATGAACGCGGGCACCCTGGGGGAAGTCTCGGTGCAAGCTGAGGAAGGCGCGCTGTTTGTTTACTCAGCGGGCGCGAAAGCCGTGCTGGTGGTGCTGAGCCCGCAAGGCGGGAACGCGGGTCTGATTCACCTGGAAGCGCGCGACACCGCCAAGCAGATCGGCGAACTATTCTAGGATCCTCAGTTGTGCCGCGCTCTCGGGCGCGGGCACGGAAGCAGGCAGCGCCGCGCGCAGCTTGCGCACCGCGGCTTTTCCGATAACCTTCTCAAGCTCTTCCGCCGGCGCTTCGCGAACTCTGTCCAGGCTCCCGAAGTGCCGCAAAAGTTTCGCCGCCGTTTTTTCTCCGATACCGGGAATCCGCGCTAGCTCGCCGCGCAAGCGGTCCGCATTGCGCCGGGTCCGATGAAACGTCACGGCGAAGCGATGGGCCTCGTCGCGCACCAATTGAACCAGGTGCAGCACCGGTGAGAACTTGTCGAGCACGATCGGCTCGTCTTCCTGCCCGTAGACGTAGATCCACTCTTCGCGTTTCGCGATCGACGCCAGAGGCTGATCGGTAATTCCCAGAGATTCGAGTGCGGCTGCCGCGGCGTGCAACTGGCCGATGCCGCCGTCGACCAGAACCAGACCAGGCCGGACGGCCTTCCTTCTCAAGCTTTCTTGCTGCAGGCGGCCATAGCGGCGCGTGATGACTTCCCGCATGGACGCGAAATCGTCGTTGCCTTCCACGGTACGGATGATGAACTTGCGATAGTCCGATTTCTTCATCCGGCCGTCTTCCCAGACCACCATGCTGGCGACTTTGTCGGTGCCCTGAATGTGCGAAATATCGAAGCACTCGATCCGGCGCGGGACATGTTCCAGACTGAGAGCATCGCGGAGGGCCGCCCCAATCGCGGTTGAGGACGGTTTCAGCACACGGAAGCGCTGCTCGAAGCTGTGGCGCGCGTTGGATTCGACCAAAGCCAGCATGGCTTTCTTCTGCCCGCGCTGCGGCGTGTGAATTTCCACTTTACGGCCGCGTTTTTCGGTCAGGTACTCCTCGAGGACGGGTGCGTCCTCGAACTCCACCGGCACGTGAATGAACGCCGGGACGTAGGGGTCGTTAAGATATACCTGCTTCAGAAGAGAGGCGAAAAATTCGGGCGGATCGAATTGCCGCTGGTCTTCCCAGAAGAATTCCCGCCGGTCGACAATGTGCCCGCGCCGCAAATGGAACAGGTTGACAGCGACCAGGGGAGGCTCGGCATAGTAGGCGAAGATATCCGTGTCGTCGCCTTCGGCGGCGGCCATCTTCTGTTTTTCGGCGACCTCCTCCACCGTGTGCAGCAGATCGTGCAGGGCCGCGGCCTCCTCATAGCGCGTGGCCTGACTGGCGGATTCGATGCGCCCTTGCAACTCCTGCTCGAGATCCTTGTGGCGGCCTTCGAGGAACAGGCGCACGTCGCGGACCGACTGGGCGTAGCGCTCATCGGTCACCAGGCCTTCGACGCAGGGTCCATGGCATCGATGGATGTGATATTCCAGGCACGGATGCGTATGCTTGCGCGTCAAATCGACATTGCAGGAGGGCACCTTGAAGTGGCGATGGATGAAGTGCACCAGACGATGCGCCAGATTTCCGGGGAAATACGGACCATAGTAGGTCGATCCATCCTTTTTGAGGCGGCGCGTCACGTAGACTCGCGGATACCGCTCGGCCGTGAGCTTGATATACGGATAAGTCTTGTCGTCGCGCAGGAGAATGTTGTAGCGCGGCTTCCACTGCTTGATGAGGTTGTTCTCAAGCGCCAGAGCTTCCTTTTCGTTATCGACCTGGATGAAGTCGATCTGCCGCGCATCGTGGATCAGCGTGCCGGTTTTGACGTCGGCGAGCCGCTCATCCAGGAAATAGTTGCGGACCCGGGCACGCAGGTTCTTGGCCTTTCCGACGTAAATCACTGCGCCATGGGCGTCCTTGTATAGATACACTCCCGGCGATGTGGGAAGTTCGGCGGCACGGGCGCGCAACTCGGAGTACGGTCTTATACTTAAATTGTGGCACGCGCATTTTTCACGGCTGCTTTATTTGCCTGTATCCTGAGCGCCCAGAAGCCCGCGCCCACGCCTCCGGAACCTCCGGAAGAAGACGAATCGCTGGCGCCTAAGGTCTACGCGCTCAATCCGGTGCAGGCCAAGAAAGAGATCGTGGCCGGAGACTACTATTTCAAGAAGCCCAACTACAGCGCGGCGGCGAAACGTTATCTGGAAGCCACCCGCTGGGATCCCGGTTCGGCGGAGGGTTTCCGGAAGCTCGGCGAGGCTCGCGAAAAGCTGCATGATTACGGCGCTGCGCGCGACGCGTATTTGAAGTTCATCGAGCTCGCCGAGGATCCCAAGGAAAAAGACGCCATCCGCAAGAAGATGGACAAGTGGCCCGCGCGCCAAAGCCCAGACCGCTACTAAAAAATGACCGATAAGATCGTGGTGTTCTCCACCTGCGATTCCGAAGAGCAGGCCGGTCTGGTGGCGCGCGCGCTGGTGGAACAGCGGCTGGCTGCATGCGTCAATATCGTGCCGGGGGCCCGGAGCATTTACCGCTGGAAGGGCGAGATTGAGGATACGGCCGAATGGATGCTCATCATCAAGTCCCGCCGCGATTTGATGGAGCAACTGCGAGCCGCGATCGGCAAGATCCATTCCTACGAAGTTCCGGAACTGCTGGCGGTCCCGGTGGTGGACGGCTCGGAAAGCTATCTCGCGTGGCTGGATCGTGAGTTGGGTTCGTGACGCGGCTGGTTATCGCCGGTGGTGGATTTGCGGGTTTCTGGGCGGCGGCGGCAGCGGCTCGACTGCGGCGCGACGTTCCGGCGCTTGCCTCGCTCGAAATTCTTCTGATTTCGCGCGACGACCAACTGGTGATCCGGCCGCGTTTGTATGAGCCCGATCCGTCGGGTCTGGCGGTCCCCTTAATTCCCCGGCTGGACGCGATCGGAGTCGGGTTTGAGCGGGGCGAGATCGATTCCATCGAATGCCGCGCGAAGGGCTATCCGTCTTAAGGAGGGCTCCCCGATTTCTTACGACAGGCTGGTCCTGGCCACGGGAAGCCAGTTGGATCGACCGCCGGGGGCGCTGGGCGAGCACGGATTCGATATCGACACGCTGGCGTCGGCGTCGGCTCTCGACCGGCATTTGCACGAGCTTGCCGCGCGGGGTGCAAGCGAAGGCCGCTGGACCGTGGTGATCGCCGGCGGAGGCTTCACCGGAATCGAACTGGCGACCGCGCTGCCGGAACGTCTGCGGGCCATCGCCGGGGCCTCCGCGCCGATTCGCGTGATCGTGGTGGAGAGAGCCGATCGCATCGGACAAAGCCTCGGCGACGGGCCCCATTCCGCGATTCAAGATGCCCTGGCAGCGGCGGGAGTTGAAACGCGCACGGGTGTTACCATCATCGGCGCCGATCCGGAGGGCGTAACGTTATCCACCGGAGAACGCATCGCGTGCCGGACGCTGGTCTGGACCACGGGGATGCGGGCGAGTCGCCTGGCGGCGGGGATCTCGACGCGCACGGATGCCATAGGGCGGATTGCGGTGACTCCCGAACTGCGGGTGGCGGGAATCGATCGACAGTGTTCGCTGCTGGCGACGTGGCGCACGCGGCGGCCGACGAGGGGCACGCGATTCTGCAATCCTGCCAGCATGCGCAAGTGACCGGACGATTCGCCGGATACAACGCGGCGGCCGATTTGGCGGGCTTGCCTCTCGAAGCCTATCGACAGCCACTCTACACCACGTGCCTGGACCTGGGGGAATCGGGCGCAGTTCTCACGAAAGGCTGGGATCGAACCGTGGAAGCCACGGGCGAGCGCGCCAAAGACATTAAACGGCGAATCAATACGCAACTGATCTATCCACCGGCTGAGCGCGACGCGATTCTGGCCGCTGCCCGTCCCATGGTGATGGACGAAGAAGTGTTCAGGAGCCGCATCCTGCGGGTAGACTCAGAGACCAGCCGTGCTTGACGCGAGGTTTCGTCGAAACCCAAGGTCGTGCGGGCAGCGTCTCACCAGGAGTATCGTCGTGCTTCAGGGCATTTATAGAGCCGGACCGATTGTTTTCGTGTTAGCAGGATTGTGTCTGCCGCTGGCTATGTTTTGCGCAGGGAGGGACTTCGGGACAACCGCCTCCCAAAAAGTCTCGCCATGGCGGCTCGGCGGCTCCCGCGGATCTGAATGCACCGGTAGGGATTTATCCAACTTCACATGGAGTTCTCAAGTCGATTTCCGGATCGCAATTGTTAATGGAAGTGGACGATGAACACGAGATGAAGTTCCGGATTACGCACTCTACTAAGAGCTACATGCAGAGCAAAGATGGCCAAGGCAAGAACGTCGTGAAAGAAATTAAGACTTCTTCACTGCAGGCCGGCCAGACCCTCGATATCGATATGAAGAGTTCCCTGGATGGCGCATTCGAAGCAGTCCGCATCATGGTAGTGTCTGGCGCGCGCCCCAACGCGGAGCCTCAGAAGTAGGAAAGTAAATGGCGTCCCGGTTTCGAAAGGTGTTTCGTAAGGTGTTTCGTAAGGTTTCGATTTTCGCGATCGTCCTGATGAGCGCGTCCTGGCTGCCGGCGCAGGCAACCCGCAACCGGTATGCACTGATTCTGGAGGACTCTCCGGTCGGGGCCCAATATTCCAAGGAATCCATGGCGCAAGCCGAAGCTGCGAACTACAGGCGCTCTTTGCAACAGCGGCAACAGTCGGTCCGAACGGAACTGGCGCGGCGGGGAATTGTCCCGACGGGCTCGACGACGGCGCTGCTGAACGCGATTTTCGTCATGGCGCCGGCGGACAGCGTCGCCGATTTGCAGAGCATTCCGGGCGTGAAAAGCGTCGTGCCGATTCGCATCTATCATCGAAAACTGAACCGCGCTACGACGCTGGTGAACGCTCCCGCAGCGTGGAGCGCAGTGGGCGGAGTGAACAATGCCGGAGCGGGCGTCAAGATCGCGATCCTCGACACAGGCATCGATCAGCAGCATCCGGCGTTTCAGGATCCTTCCCTGCCTATGCCGGCTGGTTATCCGCGCTGCAACGGCGGCGATTGCGCCTTCACGAACAACAAGGTGATCGTCGCGCGGAGTTACGTGCAGCAACTGGCTGCGGGTACTTCTGCCCAGAATCCGGCTGCCGATTCGCGGCCTGACGACTACTCTCCGCGCGATCGTGTGGGTCACGGGACGGCGGTCGCATCCGCGGCGGCGGGTCACACCAACACGGGCCTGGTTACGATTTCGGGTGTCGCGCCCGCGGCGTACCTGGGGAACTACAAAATTTATGGTTCGCCCGAAGTCAACGACTTCACCACCGACGACGTGATCATTCAGGCCCTGGAAGACGCCATGAACGACGGCATGGACATCGTGTCGTTTTCAAGCGGCGGTCCGGCGTTTACCGGAGCGCTCGATACCGGCGCGGCTTGCGGCGCGCCTGCGGGCCAGCCGTGCGATTTAGCCGCGCTGGCGTTCGAGAATGCGGTCAAAGCCGGGATGGTGATCGTGGTCGCGGCTGGAAACGAAGGCAGCGACGGCGACAACTACCCCACCTTCAACTCGATCTCTTCTCCTGGAGACGCGCCCTCGGTTATCGCCGTGGGCGCCACCACCAACTCGCACACTTTCGCCGAAACCGTGGACGTGCCGGGTCGGCCGGATTTACATAACCTGAACACGAATCCAGGCGATTCCCTGATACCGCCCGGGGTGGTGCGCGCTCCGCTGGTGGACGTCTCGGTGTTTGGAGGAGGTCCCTTGGGCTGCTCGGCTTTTCCGGCCTATTCACTGGACGGGATGATCGCACTGATCAAACGCGGCACATGCAACTTCTCGGACAAGGCCCAGAACGCCTGGGATGCGGGAGCTGTGGGCGTGATCCTGTATATGGCCGATGCTTCTCCGCCCTTGTCCTTCACCGGGGCATCCTCGGTTGGGATTCCGGTGGCGATGATCTCGCAAGCCGATGGGCAGTCCCTTGCGGACTACGCTGCGAGTGTCTGGCCCCCGCTGGTCGACATCAACGCGCACGGCCTGGAGGTTGAAGATACTCCGAATCTGGTGGTCGGATTCTCATCCATCGGACCGTCGGCGGATGCCGGCTTGAAGCCGGATGTGGTGGCAGTGGGGGGCAACTGGAACAACAGCGGCAGCATCTATATGGCGGCGCAAAAGTACGATCCTCTGGGCGACCTGTACAGCGCCGATGGATATGCAAACGCCGACGGCACCAGCTTCTCGACGCCGCTGGTAGCCGGGGCGGCGGCGTTGGTGAAGCAAAAACATCCCGGGTTCTCGGCGGCGCAGGTGAAATCGGCTGTGGTCAATATGGCGTCCTCCTCGGCGGTCACGCACGACGACTCGGGAGACTCCGTGGATGTGCGCTGGCTGGGCGGCGGCCTGCTCGCCGCCGATGCGGCCGTCGCGGCCACGGTAACCTCGGACCCAGCGACGATTTCATTCGGTTCGATCCGGCCGGGCGCGCTGCTGCCGATCACGCGGACATTCACCATCAGGAACTCGGGCAGCGCGAGCGTGAGTCTAACCTTGGGGGTGACGACCGCGGTGGCCAGCGCCGCGGCATCGGTGACCATCGCTCCGCCCAGCGTCACGTTGGGTCCGGGAACTTCGGTGATCGCCGTGGCGACGGTTTCCGGATCCGTTCCCGCCGCGGGAGCGTACTCGGGAACGATCACGGTGCAGGGCGGGCCGAATTCCTTGCGCATCCCCTATCTTTTCTTCGGTCCGAGTGGGACCGCGGCCAATCTCATCCCGCTGAGCGGCGATTTCTTCGATGGAGTGGTGCGGGGCGGCAGCTCCGAGAGCTCGCTCGCTATAAAACTGGTGGATTCCTATGGCCTGCCGGTCTCCGGAGTACACGTCGCCTGGACCCCTGACGCGGGCGCATCCGTCACCAACGCGGCTGCTGTGACCGATGCATTTGGCGTGGCCACAGCGGATCCGATTCTGGGGCCAAATCCGGGCGCATATTCCTATAAGGTGACCGCGGGGGGCGCGGGCGGAATGAGCCACACCTTCACCGGGTTCGCGCGGCCGCAACCGATCATCTCGGGCATTGTCGACGGCGCCAGCCTTCAGCCGGGCACGTTTGCGCCTGGCTCTTACATTTCCATCGTCGGATCCGGGCTGAGTGACTTAACCGACGCTCACCTGGTCGCGCCGCATCCGCTGGCGATCGACTCCGTGAGTGTGAGTTTCGACGTGCCCTCGGCCCATATCAGCGCGCCGGGCCATCTGATCTACGCCAGTTCGACGTGGATCAATGTTCAGGTTCCCTGGGAGCTGGAGGGTCAGACTACGGCTCAGGTGAAGGTCAATGTCAATTTCTCTCCGAGCAACGTCTTTACCATTTCGCTCGCGCCCGTGGCGCCGGCGTTCTTCCTGATGGCAGACGGAAACGTGTGGGCGCGAGATTTGAATTACCAGGCCATCAATGCCGGACATCCAGCGCACGCAGGCGAGACCATTGAGCTGTATGCGAACGGGCTGGGCCCGGTCTCGAATCAGCCCGCCAGCGGCGATCCCGCTCCGAGCGGTCCGTATGCGGAAACGCCCACTCCGGTGGTGACCATCGGCACACAGCCGGCGAACGTTCTGTTCAGCGGACTGACGCCGGGGTCCGGCACGCTATATGTGATCAACGCGGTGGTGCCGCCATCTTTGGCTCCGGGCACTTATCCGGTTACGGTTTCGATCGGAGGCCGAACGTCCCCGGCGGCTTCGATCGTGGTGCGCTGAACCGCCCGGAAATTCGTGGTATTCTAAGGGTGTTATGTCGATTCCGAACGTCAAACGCTACAAGATTACCAGCCCGGACGGCTCCATGACTGCTTCTCTGATGGCGGTTCTGCCGAAGGACATCGACGTCACCAAGTACCTCTCCGAGGCCAGCCAGCGCTTCGACTGGAAGGCGTACCAGGAAGCCCAGGCGAAGCAGTTCAAGATCCGCGTCGGACAGCAGAAGCAGAAGAAAGCGAAATAGGCGCTTTTACGGAATCCGGTTTCGAAGTGTCCGCAGGCTGCGGGTGCCCTCTTGCATCACCTCGGAGTCTGAATCCTTTTCGAGCGCCTCAAGATATGGTTCGCTGTCCCGATCTCCGGAACGCGCCAGCACGATGCTGATCCCGGTTTTCTCATCGCGCGTGGCGTTAGTCAGAATCGGGTAGATCGCTTGCCGGACTTCCGGATCGCGCGTCAGCTCGGTCAGAAATGCGATGGCTACGTCTCTGTAGGCTTTCGAATTCAGCGTGTTGATCAGGTACTGCAGCGGGCTGAACTCGCTCATCTGGCGGCTGCCCAAAGAAACCACGCCGAACGCCATGGATAGGCGCGGATTGTTGCTGCGCTCGGCTTCGAAGGCTTTCTCGAGAACCGGCCGGTCGGCGGGATTCTTGAGCCGGGCCAGACCTTCGGCGCCGGCGGCGCGGAGTCCGTCATCCTTGTCAGTCAAATAGCGGAGAAAGATGCCGTGGTCGGCGGGATCGGCGATCATCGCCAGCGTCGTCAGCGCCTCGCGCCGTACTTTGGCAGTTCGGGCGTGATCGAGCACGTCGCGCACATCCGGGGCGGCGCTCTGGTTGCGAAGAATGCCAGTCGCCTGCAGCGCGGCGATCTGAACTTTTTCATCCAGATCGCGGAGCAGAAAAGCCAGGCCGGGCCCGGCGGCGGGATCGCGGATTTTCTCCAGTGCGATCAGCGCTTCATACATCAGGCGGTCATCCTTCGAATTGAGCGCCTGGAGGAGATCCGGAACGGCAGCCTTGCCGCGCAGGATGCCCAGGGCGCGGGCCGCGTTCGCCCGGCTCTCGACACTCGATCCGCCGCGGGTCTGCCGGCCGAGGACCTCAATCACCGAAGGGAGAACTTCCACGTACGGATCGATGATCTGGTCATTCGTATCGGTGAATTTCGCCCGGATCGAACGTGCCGGCGCGCTTCAGGCTGCCGCTGAGACCGGATTTCAGGTAGCCCGGGAGATAAACGTTGACCAAACCATCGGCGGCGCGGATCTGCATCTCGGGATCGTTGTCCCGCGCGGCCTCCACCAGAGCGTCCACCGTCTTGGGCCCGCCGATATCGTCCAACGCCTTGACGGTTTCCAGGCGGACGGAAATATCGATGTCCTTTAGATACGGAGCGATCTGGGGAACGGCGTCCTGGCCCTTATTCGCCAGCTCCCGCACCGCACGGACGCGCTGGCGGGTGTCGCCTTGGTTCGGCTGCGAAGCGGGTGGATTTTGAGCGAACGTCAGGACTGCTGAAATAAGAAAAAGTGTTAGAAGTTTCACCGTACAAACTCTAATACGACGCGGTGCGGGATGAGCCCGGCCTCGTGCCCCATGTCGAGCAGTTTCTGCGCAGCCTTCGGCACGAGCTCTCCGCAATCCACGGTGTAGTGGTTGACGTACATGCCCACGAACTTTTCGGCCAGGGACGGCTCCAGGTCGCGGGCAAACTGCATGGCGTAATTCAGAGCTTCCTCGCGATGATCCAGAGCGTACTGGATACTCTCGCGCATCAGGCGGCACGCTTCCCGGGCGACTTCCGGGTGCAGATCCCGCCGTAAGATATTGGCGCCCAGCGGCAGAGGAAGATTATAGGTATCTTTCCACCAGCGGCCGAGGTCGACCACGTTGTGATAGCCGCTGCGGCCGTAAGTGAGCTGGGCTTCGTGAATCACCAGGCCGGCGTCGGCTGTCTCATTTTGAATCGCTTCCAGGATCCGATCGAAGGGGACGACGACGGGCACGAAATCGGGCTGCATCAGGCGCAGCGTCAGATAAGCGGTAGTGAGCAGGCCCGGGATCGCGATGCGTTTGCCCTTCAGATCCGCGGGCGTCATGGGATGCGGCGCCACCACCATGGGACCGTATCCATCGCCGACGCTCGAGCCGGCGGCGAGCAGGACGTACTTATCCGCGACATAGGGATAAGCGTGATAGGAGATGGCGCTCAGCTCGTATTCGCCCACTCGAGCTTTCTGATTCAGGGTCTGAATATCCTCGAGCACGTGCCGGAATGTGAGCAGGGGGCTCCGGACCTTCCGGGTGGCAAGGGCATAAAACATGTAGGCGTCATCGGAATCCGGGCTGTGTGCGCACACGATCTCGGTGACGGCGGTAAGCATGGGTTGATTCAACTCCCATGATAACAAGCTGGGAGGTGCGACGGGCCAGCTTGGGTGAATACTGTGTTGCTACTGGATGGAAGAAAGTTCGTTGTGCAGACAGCCGAGGGCTCGTTCCAGTTCGGCCAAAGCTGGCGGAGCCTGATCCAGCTTGCCTGCCTTGCCGAACTGCTCCAACTGAAAAGCGGCATCGACGGCGGCACGCGCGCCGAAGTTCGCGACGGAACCCTTTAGCCCGTGTGCCGAGCGCTCGAGTGTTTGGGCGTCGCCGATGGCCAGGGCTTTGCGCATCTCGGCCAGCTCACGCGGATATTCGTCAAGGAAAAGGGCGGCGATTTCCTTGAGCAGTTCGAGATCTCCGCCGACCCGGGAAAGCGCAGTGGCGCGATCCAAGACGTGTTCCTGTAATTGTTCGCTCATGAGAAAGGTTGCTGTGAGTCTATCGGCAGTTTGGCGGAACGCTATGATATCCTCCGAGGGAGGGGCTCGAAGAAGATTTGCCGGTCCCGCCCGCCTCGGGCCACCCTAGCTCAGTTGGTAGAGCGGCTGATTCGTAATCAGCAGGTCGCCGGTTCGATCCCGGCGGGTGGCTCCATCATTTTCATAGAGATACGGCTTTTGCGTTCTTCGTTGCCCATCCAAAACTTATTCTAATTAGACGCTCGCTCATTTCGGGACCTTACGAGATCATCTCGCGTGGACGTCGCGGCGAGCAACTGGCGCGAGCCTAGGGCGGATTCCTATAATGGCGGGGACTAGCCATGAAACAAATCATGAGACAAACCGTGGTAGCGGGAGGATTGCTGCTGGGATGCGGGGTGGTGACATACACTGCGGCACAATCCGGCAACGGCGCGTTACCCGCGGGTGCGGAATGGCGCAGCTATGCGGCGGATTCGTTCAGCACGAAGTATTCGCCGCTGGATCAGATCAACGCGGATAACGTGAGCAAGTTGCGCGTGGCGTGGCGATGGAAGTCGAACAACTTTGGGCCGCGCAATGAAGGCAACATGGAGACGACTCCGTTGATGATCGGCGGCCGTTTGTACTTCACGGCGGGGCAACGGCGGGTGGTGATCGCCGCGGATGCGGAGACGGGGGAGACGTTGTGGATGTACCGGCTGGAAGAGGGCGATCGCGCGAGTTTGTTCCCGCGGCCGTACAATCGCGGGGTCACGTACTGGAAGGACGCGAACGCCGATTCGAACGATGCCGAGCGCATTTTCGCGGTGACCGCTGGCTACAACCTTGTAGCTCTCGATGCCAAGACCGGCGTGCCGGTGCCCTCATTCGGCGCGAAAGGCATCGTCGATCTGTATGACGGGCTGGAGCGCGCAAAACCGGGCGAGATTGGCGCAACATCGCCGCCGATCATCGTTAAGGACGTGATCATCGTCGGTGCGGCGCTCAAGAACGGCACCTCGCCGGCGTCCAAGACGAATGTTCCGGCCGATATTCGCGGCTACGATGTCCGCACGGGCAAGCGCCTGTGGACGTTCCATACGATTCCGCGCGCCGGCGAGTTCGGCAATGAGACCTGGAAGGACGGGTCGTGGGAGTACACGGGCAACACGGGGGTTTGGGCGCCGATGAGCGCCGATGACGAACTCGGCTACGTGTATCTGCCTGTGGAATCGCCAACGGGCGACTTTTATGGTGGCGAGCGGCCCGGCGATGGGTTGTTCGGCGAGAGCCTGGTATGCCTGGATGCCAAGACGGGCAAGCGCGTATGGCACTTCCAGTTCATTCATCACGGGCTGTGGGATTGGGATCTTCCTGCCGCGCCGAATCTGCTGGACATTACCGTCGATGGCAAGAAGATCAAGGCCGTCGCGCAGGTAACCAAGCAGGGCTTCGTCTACACGTTCGATCGCGTAACCGGTCAGCCGGTGTGGCCGATTGGAGAACGGCCGGTCCCGCAGTCGGATATTCCGGGCGAAAAGACGTCCGCGACGCAGCCGTTCCCGTCGAAGCCTCCGGCGTTCGAGACGCAGGGGACGTCGCTCGATATCTTGAATGACCTGACGCCGGCGCTGAAGGCCGAGTCGGAGAAGATTGCATCGCGCTACCGGCTGGGTCCGCTATTCACACCGCCGATGGTGCAGGATACAGGCGGGAAGACCGGCGTGCTGATGTTGCCTTCGGTGAACGGCGGGGCGGATTGGGAGGGCGCGGCAGTGGATCCCGAGACCGGCGTGCTGTACGTGGGTTCGGTAACGGACCCGTGGGTGTTGGCCATGCAACCCGCCGGCGACCGGTCAGACATGCGGTATATCGGCGGGCGCGCGGGTGGGCGTCCGGATCGTCCGTTGGGATTGCCGCTGGTACGTCCACCATGGGGACGGATCACGGCGATCGACATGAACAAGGGCGAGTTCCTGTGGCAGAAGGGCAATGGGCCCGCGCCCGATGTGTATCGCAATAATCCGGCGGTGAAAGGAATCGATTTGAGCGAAGCGGGGAATCCGGCGCCGGCGATGCTGCTGGTGACCAGGACGCTGCTGTTCGCCGGCGAAGGTTCGGGCTTGTTAAATGGTGCTCCGAATGGCGGTGGTCCGGCGTTCCGGGCGATCGACAAAAAGACCGGCAAGATCCTGCACGAGCTGAAGCTGAACGGCGTCACGTCGGGCACGCCGATGACGTACCTGTGGAAGGGCAAGCAGTACATCGTGATCGCGACGACGAATCGTACCGAGGGTGCGGAGCTGGCGGCGCTCACGCTGGGGAATTAACGCCGGCGCGAAAGTAGAATCTGGGAATTGCGTGGCCGCGCAAGCGAGCGTTGCCGAGCCGCTGTTCACGACGCCGCATGGTGTCGAGTGGGAAATGAGCCCTAACGGCACCAAGTTCCCATTCCCCGTCACCGGTGGCGAGAGGGTCCCCATTCACAATGGCCCGGGTGATCTCAGCCGAATGAGCTTTTAACCCGGAGATGACGGTCGTCCCCCAGTCACGGTTCAGTCGGGCAGCGCGAAACTGTAGAGCACTCCCCCTGCCGAGATTGCGATGAATTGTTTGCCGTCCACTGCGTAACTCATTGGCGATGCGGCGATGGTTGCTCCGGTTTGGAAGTGCCATAGCGCGGCTCCGGTGCGGGCGTTCAGGGCGATCAGGTTGCCTTCGGGCGTCGCGGCGAACACGACTCCGCCACCCGTCGCGAGCACTCCGGCCGCGAGCGATCCGCGGCTGACCGGGTACGTCCACTTCACATCGCCGGTCTCGGGATCGATCGCTTTGATCGCGGCGATGGTGGGCTCGCCCAATCCGCGCGGACCGCCGCTCGCGTATTGCTTCCCAGCCCGATATTCGGACGGCGTGCGGATGTAGCGCTGGCCGGAATCGCCCGTCATCAGATACAGCCAGCCCGTGTCCGGACTGTATGACGGCGCCTGGAAATTGGTCCCCCCGCCCGCCGATGGATACACGGGAATGCTGCCCTCGGGCTGCGAATCGGAGTTCGGTACGATCTTCGGCCGGCCGTTCGCGTCGAAACCCGTGTTCCAGGTCTGGCGCACGAACGGCTTGCCCAGAAGAAGCTTGCCGTCGGTCCGATCGAGCGCGTAGAACATTCCGTTGCGGTCGGCGTGCAGCAGCAGTTTGCGCGGCTGGCCTTGGAACACGCGGTCCACCAGGATCACGTCTTCGGTGGAATCCCAATCGTGGCTATCGTTGGGAGTGAACTGGTAATGCCACTTGCGGAGGCCCGTGTTCGGATCGAGCGCAATCACCGAACAGGTGAACAGGTTATCGCCCGCGCGCACATTCGCGTCCCAGTCGGGTCCGGGATTGCCGACGGTCCAATACAGCGTGTCGGAATCGGCATCGTAACTGCCGGTGAGCCACGCCGGGCCGCCGCCGTGCTGCCAGCTCTCGCCCTTCCACGTATCGTGTCCGAATTCGCCGGCGGCGGGAATCGTGTTGAAGCGCCACAGCCGCTTGCCGGTCGCGGGATCGTAGGCGTCGATGAACCCGTTCGCGCCGAACTCGCCTCCGGTGACGCCGGTGACGATCTTGTCCTTGAGCGCCAGCGGCGGCGACGTGATGCTGTAGCCGAGCATCGTATCGGCGACCTGCGTTTCCCACAGCAGTTGCCCGGTGCGTGCGTCGAGCGCCACCAGCGCGGCGTCGAGCGTCCCTAGAAACAGGCGGTTCCCCAGCACCGACACGCCTCGGCTGTAGCGATTGATCTCGCTCGGGTTGACGACCTTCTGTTGACGCTGGTAACGCCAGAGCTGCAGGCCCGTCTTGGCGTCGAGCGCGAACACCTGTCCGGGAGCGCCGGATGTGTACAGGATGCCGTCGACCACGATCGGCGTGGCTTCGAGCAGCGAGTTGTTCGGCAGTTGCACGGCCCAGCGGGCTTGCAGCTCGCGGACGTTGGTGGTGTCGATCTGCTTCAGCGCCGAGTAGTGCCGCCCCTGGTAATCGCCCCAATAGGTGAGCCAATTCTGCGGCTCGGCGGCGGCGTTGCGAAGGCGATCGAAGGTCACGCCTCCGGGGGTGACGCCGCCGGGAATGTCGGCACTGAGATCGCGAGCGGTCTGCGTTCGGAGATACGCCACCAAGCTTTGGATTTCAGACTCGGAGAGCCGCTGTGCGAAATCGGCGGGCATGAGCGATTTCTGCTCGACGTTCGCGCTCGCAAGGTCCCGCTTATCGAGTCGCAACAGTTTGCCACTGGTGTCGGTGATAAGCAGCGAAAACGTATCTTCCGCGCGCCGGATGCCGCGGATCTCCTTACCATCCTTGGTTCGCGCGACCATGGTGCTCGGCCCACCGCGGCCGCCAGGATTCGGATTGGCGCTGGGATCTACGATTTTCTGACGTAGCGCGTCCGCTGACAATCTGCCTGCCGTCGACAGATCGGGACCGACGATACCGCCACGACCGTTCACCTCATGGCATGATGCACAGGCGGCTTTCCCAAAGAACAAAGCTTCGCCCGATTGCGGAGTCTGCTGCGCGAGAAGCGCGCCCACAATGCAGCCCACGAGCAATAATGGCGAAAGTCGAATCATTCTGTCCCCTCTAGTGGCGTAGCGAAATCAAGTATAAACCAGGTTTCCCCTTTGGCTTGCTAAAGCAGCCCGGCCAAATCCAGTATCGTCGCGAAACCGGCAAGTGAGCATCATTGGCCGGGCTAGCAGCGGTAAATCAAGATCGTTCAAACGACAGGGCTCTCTGAAGGGACTCGTTTGGGATATTCGCCGCGTCGAATATGACATCGAAGGGCAAATCAAAGCTCTCGGCCGGTCTGGGCTCCCTCGCAGCGATTGGATCGCAAAGACCCTTCTGGCCGCCGCACCGCTGATGCCAAAGCTTACACTCAAACTACATGCTCAACCGGGGCCATGCCTACACCACAATCATCAGCAGCAAATACCATGGACAAACCCTGCTATCCCACTTGGCAAGCCTTTACCTCCACTCAACCCCACAAGTCTGGCAAGAAAAACTGAATAACGGCGAAGTCACCCTCAATGGTGTCACCGCCACCGGCAGCGAATCGGTCATTTTAGGCCAAACCCTTGTATGGAACCGTCCACCCTGGATCGAACCGGACTCCCCTCGACATTTTGAAATATTGTTCGAAGACTCTCATCTGTTGGCCGTCAACAAACCCAGCGGTCTGCCCACCCTCCCGGGCGGCGGCTTCCTGGAAAATACCCTTCTGCGCCTGGTGCAAAAGCAAACCCCCAACGCAAACCCTGTCCACCGGTTGGGCCGAGCCACCACCGGCATCGTCCTCTTCGCCAAAACACCGCAGGCGGCGTCTAATCTATTCGCAAACTGGAACACACCCAAAATTCAAAAGATCTACCGGGCGCTGGCTCAAAACATTGCACAGCACGACGCCTACGAAATTCGCACACCCATCGGCCTAGTACCGCACCCGCTCATCGGTTCCGTGTGGGCCGCCAACCCAAATGGCAAACCGTCAAAGTCATTGGCAAGGGTGATCTCACGCGGCATTAGATCCACTGGCACTGGCAACACAACATTTGAGGTAAGCCTGAATTCGGGCCGCCCTCATCAAATCCGAATCCATCTGGCATCCATCGGACATCCCCTGGTAGGCGATCCTCTGTACGGCTTAACCGGCCAGCCTCTAGAGAATCTGCCCGGCCTCCCCGGCGATGGAGGATATTTTCTGCACGCCCAATATCTGAAATTCCACCACCCCATCACCGGAGAACAAATCAATCTTGAGGCGGCTTTGCCGTCCGGATTCTCATTGGATCAGTAGGTTTAGGGCGGGAATCAAATCAGGGCGGCGCCGGCCCGTTTGGTCAATGCGACGCCGATGCATCCCAGACAGTTCGACTCAACAACTCTTTCGCCGCAGCTCGAATCGTGTCGACGCCGCTACCTCCGAGGACAATAACCGGTCGCGCAATACCTGCATCGCGGTCCATGGTTGTAAAGATGAAAGGGCCCTCGGCGGCAAAACGTTCGATCGCAGGATATCGTGTCCAAAAAGGCCGCAACTCGGCCGACGTGCCTAACAAAACCAAGGGAGCGTGCGTGAACCGGCTCCAGGAGGCATCCTCGGGCTTCAGTCTGACATTACTATGAGACTGAAGATCGCTCAACAACTGATCCAAGTCGGCCTCGGCCGATGCCGAAGCGACGAAGACCCCGGAAACCAGTAAGAAACGGGGACTGTCGAGATCCGGTGCAAATTCCTTCGCGCACCCGTCCAGGTAGGCCTGCACGAATCGCTCATCGAAGCGGCCGCGCTGGGAGACCCACTGTTCGAGGATCGGGCCGAGCACGTCGCCGGCGCGGGGAATGTAAGCATCGCGGTAGGTATAGGTATCGCCCTCGGAATCCGGATTCTCGCCCATGCGAATGTCCAGCAGACGCTGGCTAGCAATGGCGAGGGCTTCGTTGAACAGGGTATAGAACGAGGATGCTCTTGGATAGGAGCGGGCCAGAAACATCTGCATGCGCTCGCGGTGTGTTTCAGGTGAAACCGAGTCGTAAAGATAGTGAATGGTTTCGTGCATTGCAATGGAGGGACCAAATTCGGCCTTAGCGAAATTCGTAATCTCGACAAATACATGCCGGCCGATCATGGTTCCGTTAGCATCGTCGGTAGTCGGATCGGGGGAAGGGATCAAATGCAGGATGATTGATTCGTTGGCGTCGGATGGATTTAGCAGGGTGCCGATGTCTTGTGTGAGTTGGGAAACCCTCTTGTCTCGGAGCAGCTTCTGCGACGCATTGCGCATGGTGAGCAGCGACGACGGTGCACGGGGCATTGTGCTGCGCATGGAGAGTAGTGCATTCCAAAGCTTGCGTGCCAGGGCTGGGTCCAGGCGTGCTTGGCGAGCAAGCTCTCCTGCGGACCGCGAATCGAAGAGCGCTTCAAGAATGTGCTGTTGGCGGCGCTGCTCCGGAAAGAGCGCGGGTGTGTTGGGCAGGAAGGAATAACTATAGGTGTCACTCTCGATAGGAGGCATCGCCGCAAACGCTGCTTTCCATTCGGCAACCGCAGGTTGGCTTTCACGCCCTTGAAACTTCATCCGCGTACACGGAATTTGATGGCTGAGGCAGGCGAGCGTATAGACTGCGGAAGCTTGTGCGGAAACTTCCACGGTGAAACGGGGCTGGTATGCCTGAAGGGAAGGCACCAAGCAAAGGATGGCGGACCAGAAGACAGGATTCCGGAGATTCAGGGAGCGTTCGGTCGCAGGCAATTTCGACTCCTTCTTCCTCACGCCGAGTCACGGGCGATCTGAGCCACGTGTTGCATTTTAGCGGAATTGTTGGCCTCGTCATACCCCTTCCATTGATAGCTCCCGAAAAACGCCCTAGTGTGGGCGGATCTATCGGAGCGCTTCGCGCTCGGGCTGTTTCAGTGCTAAGGCGGGTACTAGTAACATCCATCCTTCACTGCGCTCCGGACACGTTTCTCTTGACGGAGCCGAACACTTCTTGCACAATCGAGTTGCCAGCGTCGCTACGCTCCGATGGTGTTCGGAATCATTCCGGGTTCAGATCATCGGAACCAACTTCCGGAATGGGAACATATGGATAGCGATACCGTGCCATCGGCAAGCTCTTTAGTGCGTTTACCAACTTCAAGGCAGAATCGGTCCGACAACGAACAAACCATGACACTGTCCATTTCCTGAGAGCGTGTTGGCACATACTGGATTTGCGCTGGAAGGACTACGATGCGAAAAGGGGACACGAGAAAACCAAAGGCGGACGAGCCCGCAACGCAAGGCAAGAACTACATCACGCCGGGCGGGCTGCAGCGCCTCAAAGATGAGTTCCACTTCCTGCTTCGCCGCGAACGCCCGGCCGTGACCGCGGTGGTGACGTGGGCTGCCAGTAACGGCGACCGCAGTGAAAACGCCGACTATCAGTACGGCAAGCGGCGGCTGCGCCAGATCGATGGGCGGATTCGCTTTCTCCGGAAGCGAATCGAAGCTGCGGAAGTGGTGGACCCGGAAACTCCGCGAATAGGGCAAGCGGCCACCAGAGCGTTCTTCGGCGCGACCGTCCGCTATGCCAACGCCGCGGGAGTGGAGCGAGTGGTGAGCATCGTGGGCGCCGACGAAGTCGATCTCGACCGCAACCACATCAGTTGGGTGTCGCCTCTGGGGCGCGCGTTGCTGAAGTCGGCACCGGGCGATAGTGTCGTGCTCCAAGCGCCGGGCGGAACAGAATCCCTGGACGTCCTGGAAGTGCGTTACGAGCGCATTTCAGTGGAACCGTTTCGTGAGCCGCTTGGATCCGAATCCTCGTCCAAGGGATCCTCTCGCCGAGCGATTCCAACTGACAAAGGTTAACGAGGCGGCATCCCAGGGTCTGCCGGAAGGTCGGTGACGACTCGTAAGCCGGATGTACCGTCCCTTGACCTGACGCCTGATGATAGAGCTTATCGAGGGACGAACGCTGTCAATCCGGCCCTGACGCTGGCGGCCGAACTCTATTGTTGACATTCGACACCAACTGGCTCATGCTAGTTGTCGACAGTCGACACCATGAATTTGCTTCAAGGCACTCTCGATCTCCTGGTTCTTCGGACGCTGCAAGCCGGCCCCCAGCACGGCTGGGCCATTTCCGAACGCATCCAACAGATCTCCGAAGAGGTTCTGCAAGTCAACCAGGGGTCGCTCTATCCTGCCTTACACCGTTTGGAACAGCGGGGCTGGATCAAGGCCGAATGGGGCGTCTCCGAATTGGGGCGCCGCGCCCGCTTCTACCACCTGACCGCTTCCGGCCGCAAGCAGCTGGAAGTGGAGACCGCCGACTGGAGCCGCCTAACCGGCGCCATCGGCAAAATCCTGAAACAAGCATGAGAAAGCTCTTCCTGCGCGCGCGTGCGCTCGTTTTCCGGAACCGGGTCGAGCAAGAGCTCGATGAAGAGCTCGACTTCCACATCGAAATGCAGACTCGCAAGAATCGCGCGCTGGGTATGGATTCCGAGCAAGCCCGCCGGAACGCCCGGATCCAATTCGGCGCGGACACCGGCGCCGTAAAAGAATATTGCCGCGATGTGCTTTCCATCGTGTGGCTGGAACAGCTCTGGCAGGATCTTCGGCACGCTGGCCGCGGATTGGCCAGGAGTCCGGGATTCACTCTCTTGGCCGTAATCGCGCTGGCCCTGGGGATCGGCGTGAACACCACGCTGTTCAGCACCTATAACGCTGTGGCGTTGAAGCCGCTCCCGGTCGCTGACCCGGACCACGTGGTGAGATTCGAGCGTTGGGTGGAGAGCCGCGGCCTGGGCAATTTCCAATACGCGTTTTCCTATCCCGAATACGTCTACTGCCGCGATCATAGCGACCAGTTTGCGAGCCTGGTAGCCGCAAGCTGGGGCATTATCTCGTCGGCTTCTGTGTCCGGCTCCAACGCCGCGGAACAGCGGACAGGCCAGCTTGTCACGGCGAACTACTTTCAGGATCTCGGGATTCCCCTCCGGATGGGTCGTGGCTTTCTTCCGCAGGAGGACCGGACCGCCGGCGGGAATCCCGTAGTGGTGATCGGTTACCGCTTCTGGCAGCGGGATTTAAGCGGCGATCCGGGGGTTCTGGGACGCGCCATTAAATTGAACGGCACGGCCTTCACCGTCATCGGCGTCACTCCCGAAGACTTCACAGGAACCACTGTGGACGTTGTCGTTCCCGATTTCTGGGCTCCGGTGTCTATGCAGGCTCAGCTTGTCCCTGGAGACGACTGGCTGCACCGCCCCGAGCAACAGCATCTTCAAATCTTCGCGCGCTTGAAGCCGTCAGCGGATCGCACCACGGCCCAGGCTCAGGCAGATCTCCTGGTGCGTCAATTCGCGGCTACCTACACAGAGCGAGACCGGACTGTGGCCGTCACGCTGCAACGCACCACATACTTTCCCAATACGGACGACATTCGCTTCCGGGCTCTGGTGGCGGCGGTGATGCTGATGGTGGGCTTAGTGCTCCTGGTGGCGTGCGCGAATGTCGGCAACATGCTGCTGGCGCGGAGCGCGGCGCGGCAGCGGGAGATCAGCACGCGGCTGGCGCTGGGAGCCGGGCGCCTGCGGGTGGTGCGTCAACTGCTTTCCGAGAGCATCTTACTTGCGCTTCTGGGTGGATGCGCGGGACTGTTGCTTTCCCTTTGGACTACCAAGCTCCTCGGCCTGGCTCTTCAGCGCAACGCGATGTTGATCGGGGGCGATTTTTCCGCCGTAAACCTGGCCCCCGATGGGCGTGTATTGGCGTATGTGATCGCCGTCTCTCTCGCCTCGGGAATCTTCTTCGGGCTCTCCCCCGCGCTGCAGTTTACCCGGCGCGACCTTACCGCCGCGATGAAGGACAATAACGCAGCCTTAGGGAAGCTATCCGGATCGAAACTGCGGAGTTTTCTGATCGCCGCGCAAGTTGCCGTCTCGGTTTTGCTGCTGGCAATCGCGGGGCTCCTCGCTCGCGGCCTGATCCGATCGCAGGCAGCCGAGCCGGGTTTTGAAACGCACAGCGTCTTCACCGTCGTAGGCGATTTTGCCGGCCTGGGTGGCGATCCTGTCCAAGCTATCGCCCGCCAGAAGCATCTGTTGGAAAAGCTGCGGGAGCGGCCGGAATTCGCCGCCGTAGCCCTAGGCAGTGGTCCTTTCAGCGGCACCTGGACTCCTCCCCTGATCGCCGGAAACTTCCGGGGGCGGACGCTGGCCAGCTACGCTTCAGACGGTTATTTCGAGACGCTGGAGATCCCTTTGCTGCGCGGCCGGCTCTTTACAGCGCAGGATGCCCAGGGCAGCGCCCACGCCGCCATCATCAGCGAGTCCACCGCGCGCCACTTCTGGCCCAATGAAGACGCACTCGGGAAAAACTTCGCGTTGGACATGGACTTCCGCGGGAAACTTGAGCAGTTCGAAGTCATCGGCATCGTGAAGGATATCCGCTTCGCCAACCTCACGCGTCTGGATCCGGCGCACGTCTATTTGCCCGCAGGCGCGACTGAAAAAGGATCCTTTGTGGACCTCCTGGTGCGCGCCCAGATCGATCGTCAGCGCGCTATGGCCGCCATCGAAACGACCGTGGCGGCGTCCGATCAGGCTCTGCTTCCAGGTTTGCGCCTGTCCAATCTGGACGATGGAGTGGTCCGCCTCCAGCGAGCCCTCTCCCAGATCTTCGCCACCATGGCCGCGATTCTTGCGATCCTCGCCGTGGCGCTGGCCGGCGTCGGGATCTACGGAGTGATCGCGTACCTGGTCAGCCAGCGAACCAGGGAGATCGGAGTCCGTATGGCGCTCGGAGCAAATATTGCGGCGGTGTGGAAGGGCGTGCTATTTCAGGGCTTGCAGCCGGTCTTGGCCGGAATGCTGCTGGGAGTCGCCGCGGCAGCAGGCCTCTCTGCGTTGCTGCACCAGACCCTGGTTTTTCCCGGGTCGATGGACTTCCTCTACGGTGTTCCCTTCTACGATCCGGTCACCTTCGCCAGCCTGGTGTGCTTCGTTCTGGCTGTGGCCGCTCTGGCCAGCGCGGTTCCCGCGCGTCGCGCCCTGCGTGTGGATCCGGCGGTTGCCTTGCGTTACGAATAGGAGTTTGCTGCCGCGCTAAAACTCAAAAGCCTGCTCACGCGTGTCTTCCATCTCGACCGCTGGCAGGGCAGGACTCGGAGTATCCTTCGAGCATTCCATGATGTCCAGGAGCTGGCGGGCGAGCAGGCTCGAATCGCCACTTCGGGGATCGCAGTCGAGAACTACGCTGGACCCGTTGGATGCCGACTCTCGCGCCAATACGACGACGCGAGAGCCGATTTGAATCGCTTCCTGGATACTGTGGGTCACGAACAGCACCGTGATCCCGAGATCCTGAGACAGGCCGCGGATCAAACGCTGCATTTCCTTGCGCGTGCCGGGGTCGAGCGCACTGAAAGCTTCATCCATCAGCAAAATGCGCGGTTCCGTCATGAGCGCCTGGGCGATCGCGACCCGCTGCTGCATCCCGCCCGATAGCTGATCCGGATACTTGTGGGCGTCCGTCTTGTGAAGTCCAATGCGGTGCAGGTAGTCGTACGCCTTCTCCCGGAACTCACGGCGGCGGCGGTAGAATTGCGGCGACAAGTGGCTCCACAATCCGAAGCCACTGACCTCCGGCCCAAACGTGATGTTGTCGAGAACGGTCTTGTCGGGGAACAGCGAGTACTTCTGCGGCACGTACCCGCGAGTCCGATCCGGCTGGTGGTGTTCGACGCCGTCAATCAGGACGCGGCCTTGGGTGGGGCGCTCCGAGCCCAAAACGAGGCGCAGCAATGTGGACTTCCCGCAGCCGGTTTGACCTAACAGGCAGACGAATTCGCCGTCTTCGATACTGAGATCGATGTCGCTCAACACGGGCCGCGGAGGAGTTCCGTAAGAGACCGAAAGCTGCTGAATCCGAATCAGGGAAACCATCATGCCTCCCGGAACCACGGATGCAGCCACCGGTTGATGCGGCGCATGCTCAGGTCCACCAGAAACAGCAGCAGGGCGACCCACAGAACGTAGGGGATGATCACGTCCATCCCCATGTGCCGCCGCAGCAGGGCGATGCGATACGCCAGGCCGTCGGTGGAGGCGATCATCTCGCCGGCGAACAGGAAAAGCACCACGGCCTTCAGGTTCAGACGAATGCTATTGAGTACCCGGGGAAAGATCTGTTTTAAAACCACGCGGTAGGCTACATCGAAGTCGCTCGCCCCGAGCGTGAACGCTTTCACAACCTGCTCCGGTGGAACGCCCCGAGTCAGGTTGAAGGTATCGAGGAGGATCGTGGGGGCTACGCCGACGACGATCAGCATGATCTTCGATAGCTCATCGATGCCGAAGGCGATGAACAGAATCGGCAGAAGCGACAGCGCCACGATCTTGTCGAAGAAGAGCACGAAACGCAGGAAGAACGCGCCCACATACGGAAACAATCCCATGTGCAGCCCGATGATCACAGCGGGGAACAGCAGTGCCATGCTGATACCGAAGCGCCACGCACTGGCCTTCGTGTCCTTCCACAGCATGCTGCTCAAGAACCGCCTGGGCAGCGTTGTCGCTTCTTCGCCAGCTTCGTCCTCCTCGGCCGGCTTCAAGGCTGCATCATACATGCCCTGGGCCATCTGGGCGATGGTGGGTGTCACTCGATCTTCCGGATTGTCGCGGTGACGCGCGCTGGCGGTGTACAGATAGGCGAGGATGCCGGCGGCGAACAGAAACCAGGAGAGGGCCAGCACCGCGCTGCGCGATGGTTTTGCGTGGATGAGCAGGAAACCGGCGGACATCGCGCGCCTTAGAGCTTGCCCTGCGCGGCAAGTTGCATATAGGTGAGATCGAAGCGCAAGCGGACCCGGTCGGGCTTGCCCAGAATGGTTCCATCGGGATAGCGGATGGCAACCTCGTCTGGCGACTTTGTGTTCGAACCCAGCAGGCCGTGCTGGAAACAGAAATCGCGCACCAGCGCCATCTTGGTCTTGAAATCGGGGGCCGTGCTGAAATCGACTGCCGACTTCGGCGTGAAGAACATCTTCGTGGTGCTGAGCTGTTCCCGATAGGAGACGAGTGTGTCCTGCGAGCCTTCGGCAATCGAGGCGAGCGTCTTGTCGGCGGCGGGCCCGCTGGCGGACATCTCCGCCATCATTTCGTACCAGGCTCCCGCAAGCGCCTTGGCGAAACGCTGGCCCGAACCATCCGGCCGCTCCAGCACATCTGTCCGCACCACGGTCAGATCCATGATTTCGCCCGGGATCTGGGACGAATTGAAGAGCGACGAGACCCCCTTCTGCTTCAGAAGCTGCGAGACCATCGGTTTCCAGGTGACCACGCCCAAGGGAGTTTTTTCGCTAAGGAATGCGGTCGCAATATCGGAATCCGAGGTGTTGACCAGCTGCATCTTCTTCAGCTCGTCACGCAAGCCGTTGATGGTCATCGCGCGGTCGAGCAAATACTCGGATACGGTCTTCTGCACCAGCAACGTCTTCTTGCCGGCGAGGTCTTTCAGGGTGAGCCCGTTGCGCACCAGCAGAGCGTCGTTGCCGTTGGAGTAGTCGCCGACGATGATGCTGGTGGTAGGGACGCCCGACGCCGAGGGCATATCCAGCGCCTCCATGTTGGTCATGGTGCAGGCGTCGATGTTCTTCGCGACAAAGGCGTCGAGGGACGGCGCATAGTCGAAGCGCTGGACCTTGATGGTCACGCCATACTTGTCGGCCCACTTGCGCATGAGTCCGGATTTCGCCATGTAGTAATACGGCGTCCATCCCGCATAAATCGACCATCCCACGGTGAACGTCGGCTTATCGGCCAATGCGGAGAACGAGAAGAATGAGGTTAGAACGAGGCTAACGATGATTCGGCGCATAGTTGTCCTGCTGAGTGAGCTGCTGACGGGAGCGCAAAAATGTCAGTGGCAGGACAAGGCCGACTGGCGTGTCGTCCTCAGTCTATCATGCATGCCGGTCCTCGCCCTTCGGCATTTTTTATGGCCTCCATTGATTTTTTTGGGGGAAAGACAACGGCCTATTTCCCGAAGGACGAATGTGCTTTGGCTTGAGCCAGATAGCCGCGCCAGCCGGCGTAGCGCGTGATGTCGCGCGCCCCGCGCAAGGCTGCGGATTCGCACAGAAAGCACTTCACCGGGCCGCCATTTTTCAGCTCCACGGTCCCGATGGTGAGGGGTGGTGGGACCTCTTTTACAAAGCCTCCGAACTGGTCCTCCGGCATAGCCCAGATTTCGACTTCGATTCCCGGGCCGAGGTTTTCGTCATCGCGCACTAGGCCCGGTTTGGGCGGCACCGTGCCTTCCAGTGCATAAAGACGATAGTTGGCCGACGTGCGCGTGGCTCGCCGCAACCGGGCGCCGCGTTCCGTGAGTTGTTTGTTCAGCGGCTGCCCGGAAAGGTGCGCGCCGACCACGGCGATTTCCACACATCCAGGCGGGCAAGCGTCCCGCTCCATCGCGGGTTGTGCCGCCAGTTCCGGCTGGTGGGAAGAAGCTCGATGGAACCGGTCTGCCAGGCCTAGCAGGGCTTCTTCAGTAAAGGCCGGACCGATCACGGACACGCCGAACGGCAGGCCGTTCCGGTCGAGCCCCGCAGGCACAGCCACCGCCGCCAGATCCATCAGATTGACGAAGTTGGTGTAGTAGCCGAGGTTACTGTTCAGCTTCACCGGATCGAGGGCGACAGCCTCGATGGTATAGATGGTGGGCGCGGTGGGAAGGAACAATACATCCATGCGCAGCCACTCTTTTTCGGCGGCCCGGCAGAGCTCGCGAAGCTTGTACTCCGCCTGGAAATAATCGACCGCGGTGTAGCGAGAAGCGCCTGAAATAATGCCGCGCAACCACGGGATCAATTCCGTCGGCGTTTGTGTCCAGGAAGCCATCCAGGGCGGCGGCGCGCTCGGCCACCCACGGACCGGCGTAGAGCAACTCAGCGGCGGCCCGAAAGATGGAAAAGTCTATCTCGACCTTCTGGCCGCCCAGTTTTTTCAAACGTTCGATGGCTGCACTGTACAGCCTCGCGGCCTCTTCGTCGCCGAAGAACTCCAGTTGTTCCTGGGGAGGTACGCCGAAGCGGAACGCGATCCCACTCCAGGGCACGGCGTCCTCGCTGGTCCGCGGCTCTCGCGAATAGGGATCAGCCGGATCGAAGCCCCGCGCCGCCGACCACGCCGCGTGGGCATCGCCGCAGGAGTGCGCGAAGATCGAAACACAATCGAGCGTGCGGCAGGCGGGAACCACGCCGCTGGCGCTCAGTACGCCACGAGTCGGCTTCAAGCCGACCAGATTGTTGAAAGCCGCAGGAACACGCCCCGACCCTGCTGTATCGGTGCCGAGCGAAAACGCCACCAGATCCCGGGCGACGGCTATCGCCGAACCGGAGCTGGAGCCGCCGGAAATGTAGCGCTCGTCGAAGATGCTCGAACAGGCCCCGTACGGGGTGCGCACACCCACCAATCCGGTGGCGAACTGGTCCATGTTAGTTTTGCCGATGAGGATCGCGCCGGCATCCTGGAGCCTCGCTACCGTTGTGGCCGTCGCTCGCGGGCGAGTAGCTGAACGCGGGGCATCCGGCGGTGGTCGCCATGCCTTCCACGTCGAAATTATCTTTGACGGCAAACGGCACGCCATAGAGCGGGAGTGCCAGTGCCGCTGGGCGGCGTTCGAGTGCCCGCGCGCGCTCCAGCGCGAGCTTACGCGGAACGATGGAGATCCAGACCGGCTGAAGCGGCTCGGCTTCGATGCGGTCGTAGATCGCGGAGATGACTTGGGAGGGTTTGTGCCCCGAAGCGTACTGCTGGTGCAAAGACGTGAGGTTCATGCCGCCGCCTCCTGCCGCAGGGCCACCAGGGACTGGCCCGCGGATACGAGCGTTCCGGAGGAGCAATACAACTTCTCTACAGTACCGGCGCCGGGCGCCACAACGGCTATTTCCATCTTCATCGCCTCCAGCACGATCAACGTCTGACCCGCCTCCACGCGCTGACCGGGCTCGACCGTGACATTCCACACGCTGGCCGTGATGGGAGACGGCACAGCGTGGCAGCCTTCGGGCAGGGCGTCGTCGGCAACGGGCGCCTCGCCGCCCCGATCCGCATCGGACACAGCAGTGCTCAGTCCGGCTGCGGCCCAGCGCTCCCGCTCCTCATCGAACGCAGCCTGCTGGCGTTGCTTGAACCACGCGGATTCGGCCTCGATCGATTTGAGCGACGCGTGATACTCGGAGAGCCGGAACTCGCCGGGTTCCATCCTCACGGGGTATCGCCCCAGAGGAAACGCCGCACGAATATCGAGCAGCTCCTCCGCGCTCACCGGGTAAAACCGAATTCGATCGAAGAAGCGCAGCAGCCACGGCGTGCCAGGCTCGAAGGCATCGGTGGACTTCCAGCTGTTCCACATCTGCAACGTTCGGCCGACGAACTGATATCCTCCGGGCCCTTCCATGCCGTAAACGCAAAGATAGGCGCCGCCGATGCCGACGGCGTTCTCCGGAGTCCACGTGCGCGCCGGGTTGTACTTGGTGGTGACCAGACGATGGCGCGGATCAACCGGCGTCGCCACGGGAGCCCCCAGGTAGACGTCTCCCAACCCCAGCACCAGGTAGCTCGCATCGAAAACCATGCGGTAGACGTCGTCAATCGAGCCGAGACCATTGATACGCCGAATGAACTCGATGTTGCTCGGGCACCAGGGCGCATCGGGCCGGACCGATTGCATGTATTTGCGAATGGCAAGCTGCGTCTGTGGGTCGTCCCAGGACAGCGGTAAATGCACCACCCGGGAGGGCGCGGAGATGTCATCGAGGTTGGGGATGCGGCGCTCGCATGCATCCAGAGCTTCGAGCAGCGCCGCGCGAGACAGGCGGCGCGTGTCGTAGTGGATGTGCAGGGATCGCACGCCGGGTGTGATGTCGAGGATGCCCCGAAGCCCGGCCGTACGCAGCTGGTTCTCCAGCGCATGCACGCGAAAGCGCAGGTTCAGATCCAAAACATTCGCGCCGTACTCGACCAACAGGTACCTGTCGCCGTCGGCGCGGATCGCAAGCGCGGGCGCGCTTTGAAGTACGGCAGGATCGCGCTGCGGTTCTGGCAAAACGGGGAGAGGGCTGGTCAGGTCGTCGATGGCGCGGTCCATTTCCCGTTCCATCCGCTCCGCGTCGTGCTGCGTCATCGGGACGAAGCGGACCAGGTCGCCAGGTTTTACCTGGCCGATCTTCCACAGTTCGGCCTGCACGATGGTCGCAGGGCAGACGAACCCGCCCAGACTGGGACCGTCGGGTCCGAGAATCACCGGCATATCGCCCGTGAAGTCGACTGTGCCGACCGCGTAGGCGTTGTCGTGGATGTTCGATGGGTGGAGGCCGGCCTCGCCGCCGTCCTTGCGTGCCCACTGTGGCTTGGGACCGATGAGCCGGACACCGGTTCGATCGGAATTGTAGTGAACTTTCCAGTCGAAGCGAGAAGAAAGTGTCGATGTCCTGGTCCGTAAAGAAGTCGGGCGCGCCGTGAGGTCCGTACAGCACGCCAATCTCCCATCGGTTGCCGTACTGAGGGAATGTCTTCAGCTCGCGCGGGACATCCGGTTTTGCCGCCTGAATGTGCAGGACGTCGATGTGCAGCACGTCGCCTGCGCGCAGGGTGCGGCCCGCGTGGCCTCCGAACTTCCCCAGGATGAATGTGCTGCGGCTGCCCAGATACTCCGGCACATCGATGCCTCCGGCGACCGCCAGGTAAGCCCGGCTGCCGGTAGCCTGCGCCGATCCAAACTCGAGCACACGAACCGGCCGGGACGCGATGCGACTTCCATCGTTCCAGCGGCGCGCCGTCGAGCTTTGCCGAAAAATCCGCGCCCGTAACCGCGATGGTCGCTTCGCAGTTGAACCGCAACGCCGGTCCCGTAACCGCTATCTCAAGAGCTGCCGAGCCTTCCGGATTTCCCGCCAGACGATTCGCGAGGCGGAATGCGAGCGCATCCATGGGCCCCGAGGGTGGCACGCCCACATGCCATAACCCCAGGCGGCCCGGGTAGTCCTGCACTGTGGTTTGCGTGCCGGGCGCGACGACGTCGATCGCATGCCGCTGATACGCAAAGCTCCCCAGGAACGCCGTGGTGATCTTGCCCGCGGCGAAACGTCTCATCGCCGATGACCTGGCGCAGATAGCCCAGGTTCGTTTCGATGCCGGCGCAGCGCGTTGTGGCGAGCGCGTCACGAAGTTTCTGGACGGCCTCGGCCCGGTTTTCGCCTCTCACGATGATCTTGGCGAGCATGGGATCGTAATACGGCGACACCTCCGACCCGGCTTCGATCCACGTTTCGATGCGCGCGCCGGCCGGCCATACAATCTCCGTGATCCGTCCCGCGCAAGGCTGAAAGTCGTGCGCCGGATCTTCGGCATAGAGGCGCACTTGGATCGAGGCGCCTTGCGGCTGAACCCGCGGCAGCGCACGTCTCGCCGCTCGCGATCCGGATCATGCACTCGACCAAATCGAGACCGGTCACCTCCTCTGTGACGCCGTGTTCGACCTGGAGGCGAGTATTCACTTCCAGGAAATAGAACTCGCCCGTGGAGTCGTCGTAGAGGAACTCCACGGTTCCGGCGGAGCGATACTGCACGGACTGCCCGAGCCGTACCGCGGCATCTCCCAGCCGCTTTCTCACTTCCGCAGTGATGCCCGGCGCGGGAGTTTCTTCGATCACCTTCTGATTGCGGCGCTGAGCGGAGCAATCGCGCTCGCCCAGCGCGACCACGCCGCCTCTTCCATCGCCGAAAATCTGTACCTCAATGTGCCGGGCCCGCGTGACGGCCCGTTCCAGAAATACGCCTGCATCGCCGAAGTTGGCGCGGCCGAGCCTTGCGACCACCTCAAAAGAACTTGCCAGCTCTTCCGGCGTCCGGCACAGGCGCATGCCGATGCCGCCTCCGCCCGCAGTGCTCTTGAGCATGACCGGGTAGCCGATCTTTTCCGCGGCGTTCATGGCAGCACCCGCGTCGGCGAGCAATCCGGTTCCGGGCAGGAGAGGCAACTGTGATTCCGCGGCGATGCTCCGCGAGGTGTGCTTTAGCCCGAAGGAACGCATCTGATCCGGAGTGGGTCCGATGAACGTGAAACCCTCGGCTTGACAGGCCTCGGCGAAAGCCGCATTCTCGCTGAGGAATCCGTATCCCGGGTGGATCGCCTCCGCGCCGGTGGCACGTGCGGCGTCGAGGATCGCCGGTACGGACAGATAACTACGCGCGGCCTGCGGGGGGCCGATCAAAACCGCCTCGTCAGCTTGCTCAACATGCAACGACCCGCGATCCGCTTCCGAATACACCGCGACGGACGCGATCCCCATCCGGCGCAGCGTCCGGATGATGCGGCAGGCGATCACGCCGCGATTCGCGATCAGAACTTTACGAAACATCGCCGGTCATTCTCCCGGCGGCTCCCAAATCAGCACCTGAATCGGGGTGGGATTGTACGCGTTGCACGGATTGTTCAGCTGCGGGCAATTGCTGATCATCGCGAGCACATCCATCTCGGCGCGCATCTCGACGTACTTGCCGGACTCTGAAATGCCGTCCTCGAATGTGAGCCCGCCTTGCGGCGTCACCGGGACGTTCATGAAAAAGTTGATGTTGTGCGCGATATCGCGCTTGTTCATTCCGCGACCCCGCTCCGTCACGGCCTTCAGGAAACTGGCGCGGCAGGAGTGCATCGAGCGTTTGGAAATGTCATAGCGCACCATATTGCTTTCGTTGGCGCACGCGCCGCCGAGCGTGTCATGACGGCCGCAGGTGTCGGCCACGATGGTGAGAAGCACGTGCCCCGCCGAGGACATCAGCCGCGAGCCGGTGGTCAGATACAGATTGCCTTGCGCCCGGATCGTATCTTGCGCGCTGTAGCGGTCGGAGTAATCGTGCGCGTTGTAGAAGAGCGTGTCGGCCGCCTGGTTCCCATGCAGGTCGACAATGCGGAAGTACTGCCCTTTGCGGATTTCGTGTGTCCACGGTTCCCCCGCGGGAACCTCGGCGCTGTACACCGCGTGAGACGGATCGAGGCGGCTGGCAGTAAGGCTCATAGGAAATAGCGCTCCGTCAGGGTGAAGCCCCGCCCGTTTTCCGGGCACGAGATCCGGCATGGATCGTCCACGCCGGGCGGAGGAATGCGCTTGAGAGTGAGACGCACGGGTTTGGGCTGGTAGGACGGCGAGTCATCCAGCGGATGCTGGCAGGTGTTGACGATGATGAGAACGTTCATCTCCGCCCGCAGCTCGACAAACGAGCCGGGAGCGGAGTTGCCGCGATGAAAGGTCATTGCGCCATCCGCGGCGATGTCGACGCGGCTGAAGAAGTTCACAGTTGCCGTGAGGTCGCGCGGGCCCAAGCCCCATTTGGCCAGCTCGATTAAGAAGCTGTCGTGGGCGCTCTGGTGGCACTTGTTGTGATGCTCCTGATAGCGTGCGACGCCCCAGCGGGCCTTCACCAGCTCCGCGTTGGAGGATCCGCCGAGCGGATCGTGCCAGCCCACCGAGTCGTCTATGATCGAGCACAGGATCCGCCCCATATCGGAGTAGAGTACGTGACCCGTTGTAAGCCGGGCAGTGTGCTGGGCCTTGAGGGTGTCCGGCATGTTGAAGCGTTCCACCGGACACTCGAAATTGTAAAGAATTGTTCCGGCATTGGCGCCGCCTTCCGTGTCGGTCATGCGCAACGCCGTGCCGCGTTTTAGAACATGGGACCATGTCGCGCCTGGTTGGATGGTTTCCTCCCAGAGCGCATGTGCTGTAGGAATAGACACACTGCCTCCGTCTTTCTTTCGCTGGACAAACTGAGCTAGTGGAGGTTCAGAGGCTGAGCGGGCGGGCCACAGCAAACATCCATGAGCGTCAAACGGAGAAACACGCCCAGCGAGATCCGGCTGCGCGAATTCCTCACATGGCACTGAAGGCTCACAGGCTAAGTATGGATCGGAACGCCCGCGGGCTCAAGACAAAAGATTCGATGACGTCTATAAGGAGAACCGTTGTACGCGATGCTCGCGGAGGCTGCCGGCTAGGGTTGTTCGAGGCTGATCCGCCACACGTTTCCATCCCGCAGATTCGAAAGAAACACGGATCCGTGGCCCACACGAATGGAGTCTCCACCGTTGCCGAACCACTGCTTCACAACCGTATTCGTAGCGGGATCCACTTCCGTGATCGGGACGGTGAACACGGTGGCCCACACGTGCCCTTCGCCGAACGCGAGTTCGCCCCCCGAGCCCGGGATGCCCAGTTCGATGTTCGCAGACAGTTTGCCGGTTTTGGCATCGACCCGCGACAACGTTCCGTCGCCTTGATTCAAGGTCCACGCTGAGCCTGCGCCGGTAGTCACGAAGCGAGGCCCGGGCCCAACTTCGGTGGCATACACGACCTTGGCGGTCTTGGGATCCACGCCCGTCAGAGTGTTCTTCTCCGGCGAGGTCACCCACACGAGTCCTTCACCGTACGTAACTCCCGCCGAGCCGGGCGCGATCTCAATTTCCGCCGTCACCGTGTTGGTAGCTGGATCGATCTTGGACAAAATCCCCTTGGCATCCGTCACCAGCCAAACGCCCTCGGGGCTCGCCGCGATGCCGCCTTCACTTGCCGCTGGAGCAGCGGGAATCGTCGCGACGACCTGATTCGTCTGGATGTCGATCCGCGAAACGGTTTTATCGACACAGTTCGGAACCCACACGCTGCCGAAGCCCGCGGCCAATCCCGAGCAAGGACGCTTTCCCACGGGGATCACGGCGGCCACCGTATTGGTCTTCACATCCAGGCGATGGACCGTGTTCTTCGGTCCATTGGTCACCCAAACGGCGTCGTCCGTCAGCACCTGCCAGTCGGGAGTTCCTTCCGCCGGGAACACCGCGAGCGGAGTGATCGAAGCCATCTCGCGCCGCACTCCAGGCGTCGGGACACCTGGCCGGTTCGGACGTTTACCACTACCCTTCTTCTTCGCGGAGTCTCCTCCGGGCGCTGCGCTCTGGGGCTCCTGCGCGAAGATCAGCAAGCCTGCTACGCCGATGACAGCGAAGGCAACGATTGTTCTGGCGAAAGTCTTCATAGGTCCCTATTCCGCGAGCGTCGAGTAGATTCGCTTCGGGTCGAAGCGTGTAACTTTGCCTTGGGCTCCGTTCGACAGCCACACAGCGCCAGTAGACACGGAGATGAACCCGCCTCCTTCGCCCCAAAACTGCTGGACGACTTTTTCCTTTTCGCTTTCTGGATCGATCCGCGTCAGCGGGAAGCCGCTCTGCGTCACCCACAAAAAGCCTTCGCCGAAAGCAAGGTTGCCGCCAGCACCGGGGGTCAGAAGGTCGATCGTCTTGATGACCTTGTTGCTCTTGGGGTCGATGCGGTCGATTTTGCCTTCCTTCTCACAGAGCACCCATAGCGAGCCGCCTCCCGATGCCAGCGCACGCGGCGCGGCGGAAACTTCGATGTGCTTCTCAACCAGATTCGTCACCGGATTAATCCGCAGGACCCGACCTTCAACAGGACAAGTCACCCACAGCGACGCCTCGGCGAAGACCAGAGAATTGCAGTCGGAAGGCAGACGGATCTCGCCCGCTACCGCATTCTGGTCGGGATCGATGCGCGAAAGCGTCGTCTTATCGTTGGTCAGCATCCACACGCTATCGGTGGTTGCGGCGATCCCGATGGGAACATCGCTTGCTCCCACCGCGAGAGTCGCGATGATCTTGGCGGTCTTCGCATCCGCGCGGACCAGCGAATTCGATCCGCAGTTTGGCGTCCAGATGCTTCCGAACGCAACGACAGCTCCGGCGCAGGGCTTGTTCAATCCGGTGACCGGATCCATCGTCTTGTTGCCCTTCGGGTCGATGCGCACCAAGGTATCTTGAGGCTTGCTGGGGACCAGGATGGCAGCGCCGGTAATGGTCATCCAGGCGGCGCCGTCTACCGGCAACTCGGCCTCGGATTTGAGGCTCGAAAACGGGATTTGGATGCCCGGAGTCTTAATGCCGCTCTTGGGCGCTGCCGGTGCGGCGGGAGTAGCGCTGGCTTTCGACTTAGCCGAGTTCGCCGGCTCGCCGGCCGCCAGAATCGCGCAAAAAACCAGGCCGGAAAGCAGGCTTATCGATGATCTCATGGGGCAACCCTTCTCTGTGGGATTAAGTCAGGAAAGCTACGAAGCCCTTACCGGCGTGGGTTTTGAAAGGACGGGGGAAACGCTACTCAGCGTGGAACCACAGTATACGGCTTAACAAGCGGATTGACAAGCGTTGCGCAACAGGAGTATAAATATCACTGAGACGGTCTGGACCGTTTCTCCGACGCAAGCTCCGAGTTTCGAGCTTTTGTCTGACCTCCCGTAAGGTCCCTTCCGGCGAAGCAAGCCTCCCGAACGACTTCTGTTCCTGTCGCACTTTGGCCCACAAGTTCTGGGCGTCCGCGTAGATTTCCTCACAGCGGTTGTACGAAGCAGATACGTTTCAGAACAGAGTCCCACATGCGAAGGCTTTTCCAAAATACCGTTCTTCTAATTACCCTAACGTTTCTGATCGCGGGCGTGTCAAAGGGACAAGCTCAACCCGATGCTGCGTCTCCGGACTTTTTCGAGACGAAGATTCGCCCCATCCTTGCGTCCACTTGCTACGGCTGTCACGCGGAGTCCCAGCTCGGCGGCCTGCGCCTGGACAGCCTGGAGGCGATGGTCAAGGGCGGGAAGCGAGGGCCTGCCGTCGTCCCCGGCGATCCCGACAAGAGCCTTGTCATCCAGGCGGTTCGCCAAAGCGATCCGAATTTGAAGATGCCCCTGGGCGGCCGTTTGGAGGACAGCGAAATTAGCGCGCTTACCGCTTGGGTGAAAGCCGGCGCGATCTGGCCGAAGAGCGCCATCGCTGCCGTTTCCGCCTCAGCCGGTGAGAAGTACGTGATCACGCCGGAACGCCGGAAGTTCTGGTCCATCCAGCCGCTCGCAGCTCCCCCTGTGCCAAAAGTCTCCGATGCCAAGTGGGCGAAAACAGACATTGACCGTTTCGTGCTCGCCAACCTGGAAAAGAACTCACTGAAGCCGGTGAAGCTGGCAAACAAGCACGATCTCATCCGCCGCGCCACTCTGGATCTAACCGGCCTGCCACCCACCACGGAAGAGACCACCGCTTTTGAGAAAGATACCTCGCCGGATGCCTTTGCGCAGGTGGTGGACCGGTTGCTTGCGTCTCCGCATTATGGGGAACGTTGGGGCCGCATCTGGCTGGATGTCGCGCGCTACGGCGAAGACGACTATCGCAGTCTCAACCCGAATCCGAAAGGGTACCGTCCTTATCCGAACGCCTACAAGTATCGCGATTGGGTGATTCAGGCCTTCAACGACGACCTGCCGTATGACCAGTTTGTGCTGGCCCAACTGGCCGGTGATTTGATGGATAAATCGGTCCGTTACAAAATGCTCCCCGCGACTGGGTTCATCGGACTCGGGCCGTGGTATTACGACAACGGATCCGCGGAGGTCACTCGCGCCGATGAGCGGCACGACCGGGTGGATGCAGTGACCCGTGGTTTTCTGGGGCTAACGGTCCAGTGTGCGCGGTGTCACAACCACAAGTACGATCCCATTCCGCAGACCGACTATTACGCCCTGGCCGGTGTTTTCTACAACACCATCTACGAGGAGTATCCGAACGCTCCCCAGAAAGTTGTCGACGAATATACCAAGCTGGAAAATGACCTGGATGAGAAGCAGAAGATCCTCCAGGAAGCAAATCAAAGCCTCACCAACGAGTTGTCTCGGTCCCTCGCGTTCCAGACGGCCAACTACCTTGAGGGTGTCTACGATGTGACGAGCCGGAAACGCGACATCGCGCAAGTGGTGGAACAGCGCAAGCTCGACTTCGAACTACTCGACCGGTGGGTCAAGTACATGGCGAAGCCCACCGACAAGTACAAGAACAAAGTCGAGTGGCAGGCCATGATCAAAAAGGGCGGCACGCCCGCCGAAGCCAAGAAGCTGGCCGATAAATTCCAGGAAGAAGTTGTCGAGGTGATGCTGGCAAAGAACGATATCGACTCCCAGAATCGAATCATTACCGACAAAGATGTGGAAGGCACGAAGCCGAAGAAGCGCACGGATAAGCCCAGCAATTTCGTAACGAATCGGGACTTCAACCCCGGCTCGTGGCTGCGGCTGCTGAGCTTGCCGGACCAGCAGACCAATTTCTACACGGAAATCTTCCAGCGCGAATTGCGCGACGACGAAGATCCGAACGCGATGATGGCCGCTGGCGCGCGGCAAGGCAATCCCGGCGTCCTGATGTTCCGCGGGTGGGGCCTGCAGACCCGGATCGGTCCAGCATCTCAGGCCCGCATCAAGGCGATGCAGGACGATGTCGATGCGGCTCGCAAGAAGCTCGATCCGCACTATCCCTTCCTGCATGGCGTCAAAGACTCCGAAACTCCGGAGAACATCAAACTGGCGGTTCGCGGGAATCCGGAAATTCTCGGGGACGAAGTCCCACGGCATTTCCTGAGCATGCTGTCTCCCGGCGATCCGAAGCCGTTCACCCAGGGCAGCGGACGTCTGGAGCTGGCGCAAGATATCATCCAGCAGCCGATCGCCATGCGCGTGATCGTGAACCGCATTTGGAAGGGACATTTCGACACGGGTCTGGTCGATACGCCGAGCAATTTCGGCACCGCCGGCGAGCGTCCCAGCAATCCGGAGTTGCTGGAGTATCTTGCGGCGAATTTCGTCAAGAACGGGATGTCCATCAAGAAACTGCAGCGCGAAATCATGCTGAGCACGGTGTACCAGCTTGGCTCCGATAATGACGACGTCGATTTCGCCAAGGACTCCGGCAACCGGATGTACTGGCGCTTTAATCGCCATCGCATGGATGCCGAACAGCTTCGCGACTCCGTCCTGATGGTGTCTGGGAACCTGGACGACTCCGCGGGTGGACCGTCGGAGGCTTTAACCCCGACTTTCATGCGGCGAACCGTCTACGGCAAAGTCAGCCGCTACAAGCTCGACACCTATTTGCAGACTTTTGATTTCCCGCCTCCGAATATCAGCGCGGAGAAGAGATTCGTGACCACAGTTCCGCTGCAACGCCTGTTCCTGATGAACAGCGACTTCATGCAACTGGAGGCGGAAGAACTGGCCAATCGGGTCTCGAGCGAACCGGACAACACAGCTCGAATAAAGAAGCTCTACCAATTGGCCTTCAATCGCGCGCCCAGTGAATCGGAAATCAAGGTCGGTCTCGACTACCTTCGTACCGAACCGATGAAGGAGTACGAAGAAGAGAAGAATAAGCCGGCCGACACAAAAGGACGGCGTGGTGGGCAACGGAAGGGTCCGGACGGCGGCGGTCAAGTGACTGGCAAAACGGATATCGAGAACAAGGCCGGCGGCACTTTAGCCGCAAAGCCCGAAGGCTCCGCCGCTGCCGCGGATACCGCTGTGGCCGAAGGAAGCGGGTCCAAGCCGGAAGCTAAGGCCGAAACCAAGCCGGAAGCTCAGGCTGAAACCAAGCCGGACGCCGCTACAGCCTCTCCTGAGACTCCCGCAGCGGAAGGCGATAGTGGCGCGGCCCCAACCGAGAACGCCGCGGGACTGATGGATGGTGTTCCCGGCATGGGCGGTCCAGGCGCACGTCGCGGTGCGGGTAACGGGGCCCCTCCGGCGCCGAAGTACGAACCGACGGCTCGGGGACGCTATGCCAAGATCCTGCTGAGCTCTTCTGAGTTTCTTTTCATTAACTGAGGAAAGCGAAGATAATCATGATGCATCCTACAGAAAAACCGCCAGCCACTCGCCGGGAGGCGTTGCGGCGCATCGGAAACGGGTTTGGCATGATGGCGTTTGCCAGCCTGGTAAATCAATCGATCCTGCGAGCGGATGCCATAGCCAGTCCGGATGGTAGCGTGGCGAGCATGAGGCTCGACTATCCCCAGCGAGTGAAGCGAGTCATTTTCCTCTTCATGAACGGCGGTTGCTCGAGCATCGACAGCTTCGATCCTAAGCCGGCCCTGGAGAAATACGACGGGCAGCCCATGCCGGGCGGATCCGTGAAGACCGAACGCCGCACCGGTGAGTTGATGAAGTCGCCGTTTAAGTACACCAAGTACGGACAGTGCGGCATGGAACTCAGCGAACTGTGGCCTCATCTTGGCGAAGTGGTGGACGACATCTGCTGGGTACGCTCCGTTTACACTGAGATTCCGAACCATGAGCCCGCTTGTCTGATGGTGAACACTGGCGCCAATCAAGCCGGCAGACCCTCCATGGGAGCGTGGTTGACCTACGGGTTGGGAACCGAGAACCAGAATCTTCCCGGCTATATGGTGCTTTGCCCGGACATTCCGACGACCGTCGGCCCACCGTTATGGAGCAACGGCTTCCTTCCCGCAATCAACCAGGGGACCTACATTTCGAACGCTGTGCAAACGGGACCGCAAAACGGCGAGTCCGACGACATGGCCGAAGAGCCGATGCCCGCCGAGACGATGGAGAAGGATAAAGACGGCAAGGAGAAGCCGAAAAAGATTGTGATCGAGCGTCAGTTCGACCCGAAGAAGATGGTCAACTACGTGAACAACCCGAAATTCAGCCTGACCGAGCAGCGCCGCGAACTGGATCTGCTGCAGAAGCTCGAAGGTCTGCGCGAAGTCGAAACCGGCAAGGACGCGCAGGTTGAAGCCGTGATGAAGTCAATGGAAACCGCCTACCGCATGCAGACCGAAGCGCCGGACGTATTCGACGTCCGCAAGGAGCCGCAAGCCACCTTGGATCTGTATGGTCCCGGTCCCGTTGCCCGCGGCTGCCTGATGGCGGTGCGTCTGGCCGAGAAGGGCGTACGGATGTCCCAGGTGTACTATTCGAAGGGCGATCCGTGGGATGCGCACACCGATATTTTCGCGCACAAGACCAACGCGAAGAACTCCGACCAGGCCTTTGCCGCGGTGATTAAAGACCTCAAGGCCCGCGGGCTATGGAACGACACGCTGGTCGTATGCGGATCCGAGTTTGGGCGCACGCCCGTCCGGGAAGTGGGCGGGAGCGGCGGCGGTGGCGTCAAGCGCGGCCGCGATCACAATCCGTTTGGGTTCACCATGTGGCTGGCCGGCGGAGCGGTCAAGGGTGGAACCATCTACGGCGCCACCGACGATTTCGGTTTCAAGGCGGTGGAGAAGCCCGTGCATGTGCACGACATTCATGCCACCATTCTCTATCTGCTCGGGATCGATCACACAAAACTAACGTACCGGTATAGCGGACGCGATTTCCGGCTCACCGACGTCGCAGGCAACGTGCTGCACGACTTAGTCGCGTAATCGCGGCTGCTTTAGGAAAGCGAAACAATTCACGGCTCCTTTGCGAGTGGAGCTTGCGGTCCTCCGTGTCTGCAAGACTCCGGTCGTTGGGGAGCCGTTTTGTTTAAGCGGATCCAGTTTGTATTCCATGGGTCTTGGTTATGCGCCGCATCATGCATTTCTATTGGACGCGCTCGCGGCGTTCGCTCTAGACTAAGAGATCAGAACACGCCCTTTGTTGGGGTTCCTCAGGCGGCTCCGGTATGTGTCGCCCTTCGTCGTTCTCCTGGTCGAGAGATTCGTCTCAATCTGAAATCTCAAGAAATCTGCCGTCTTGCCGACGTCAGTCAAAAGGAGTTCGACCAAATGAAACGGCTATCCCTTTCATTCTTACTTGCGCTGCTTCCAGTAGTCGCACAGACCAGTTCCGTTCAGGGCGTTGTAAGCGACGCTCAGGGCGGAATCATACCCGGCGCGAACGTGACCGCGACGAATGTTGACACCACGGCTTCGCGCAGTGTGCTCGCGGATGAAACGGGAAAATACAGCCTTTTGCAAATGCCTCCGGGCGCATATAAGCTCGAGGTGCTAAAGCCAGGATTTGCGACGTACCAGACCGAAGTCCACCTGCAAATCGACACACCGGCCACCCTGAACGTTCGGCTTGAACTGGGGCAAGCGAGCCAGACCATCAACGTTGTCGCGGAAGCTTCGGTCGTCAATACGGAGACCGCGACGATCGGGAATCCTTTCACCGAAACTCAAGTAAAGGAAATCCCGCTGCAGACCCGCAACGTTGTGGCGCTGTTGGGCATCCAGCCGGGCGTAAGTTCGACAGGCCAAGTCCTGGGCGCGCGACCCGATCAAAATAACGTCCTGCTGGACGGCGCGGACGTGAACGATAGCCAGGGAGCCAACGGCTTCAACGCCGTTCTGCCGATTCCGCTGGACTCCGTGCAGGAATTCCGCACAACCATCGCCGGTCAAGGCGCGGACATGGGCCACTCCGCGGGCGGCCAGGTATCCATCGTCACCAAGAGCGGGTCGAACTCATTCCACGGGACCCTCTATGAGTACAACCGGAATACTCTGTTTGAAGCCAACGATTGGTTCAACAATCGTGCCGGCGTCGCGCGTCCGGCGCTGATCCGAAATCAATATGGCGGTTCCCTCGGCGGTCCGATAGTGAAGAACAAGCTGTTCTTCTTCTATAACTGGGAAGGCCGCAAAGATCGCAGCGCTGCTTCCAATACCGCGACCGTTCCTACCGACAACCTAAAGAACGGCACCATCAATGTTCTGCTGAAGAGTGGACAGACCGTAGCCCTGGGTCCCGAGGCCATCGCGCAGATCGATCCTCAGCACATCGGCGCCAATCCGTACATGCTCAACCTGATGAGCCAGTATATGCCTGGCAACAATCCTCTGGGCGCTTCCGACAGGGGACTCAACTTCAATCAGCTCCTGTTCAATACGCCGAACGTTCTCAACAATCACGCGCAGGTAGCGCGTATGGATTACAACATCGATTCCGCCGGCAAGCACACCATCATGGTTCGCGGCACGCTGAATGGCGCGTCTTCGACGCCGACCGCCGGGCTTGCTATTTTCCCCGGGCAGTCTCCTTCTCAAACGACCTTGGATAATTCCCGCGGGCTGGCTGTGACTTATACGGCGGTATTGTCGCCTACCTTGGTCAACGTCCTGAATTACGGCTATACGCGGCTGGGTATCGCTTCGACGGGAACCCAGACGGTCCTGCCGACCTTCGGCTTTACGGCGCTGTCGGCGCTGACCCGCCCCTCCTCGCGGATCGCACCCACCCACAGCATCACGGACGATCTCACGTGGATATCCGGACGCCACACGATTCAGGGAGGCTTCGCTTTCCGGTATATGGACAACCTCCGGCTGGCGGGGAACAATGAGCCGAGTTACAGCTTTAGCCGCAACACACTGCTTGGCCTGGGCGCGGATATTACCGCGAATGTCACCAGCTATCTGCAGGGAGTCTACGGCCCAAGCGCGGCGCTTGCCTCGCCCACCAACGTTACCAACGCCTTCGGCGCGCTCTTTGGCTTGATCAATCAATACAGCGCTACCTACAACTACGGAATTAACGGTCAAGCCATTCCGTTCGGGAACTCGATCGCACGCGACTATATCTCCAAGTCGCCCGAGTTCTACATCCAAGATAGCTTCAAGATGCGTCCGAACCTCACGATAACCGCCGGGCTCCGCTACTCGATCTTTGGCGTTCCGTATGAAGGCAACGGAGTCGAGGTTGTCCCGGTCACTCCGCTGAGTCAGTACTTCTCGGATCGGATTGCAGCACAAGCGAACGGAATTCCTAACTCCCTCTTGCCCACGTCGATGATCACGTATCAAGTGGGTGGCCCCGTCAACAACGGCCCAGGTTACTATCCGACCGACTACAACAATTTCGCTCCGAGGCTCGGGATTGCTTACACTCCCGGCTCAGGATCGGTGCTGGAGAAAATCCTGGGCAAGGGAATTGTCCTGCGCGCAGGCGCGGGCATCGTCTATGACAACTATGGCAACGCGATGGCTCAGTCGTTCTCTACCGGCGGCTCGCCCGGTTTGGCGAGTTCCGTCGCCCAGCCGGTAAACACCAACTTCACCTCCGGATTCCGCTACGCCGGAAGTTCGCTGCCGGCTCTGGTTGCCCCGAACGGCGGTGCATTTCCCTACACGCCGCCGCTGGTCAAAGGCGGATTCACCACGTTCAGCGGCGTTTCGAGCGACTTGCAGGCGCCCTACGAGTATGTGCTTAACGCGAACTATGCCAAGCCTCTTGCTCATCACATGAGTATAGAGGTCGGTTACGCGGGTCGCCTGGGCCATCAGGGCATTCTCCGGCAGGACTTCGGCCAACCCCTCTCGCAGTTCAAGGATGCCACGTCGGGCCAGACGTTTAGCCAGGCGGGCACGGTCCTCTCGCAGCTCTACAACTCCGGAGTCACGCCAGCCCAGGTGAAGGCGAATCCAAGCCTGGTCCCGAACCAGCCGTTCTTCGACAACATCTTTACCAATGCGAAGAATCTATACATCCCGGGCAGTGCCAGCGCTAATTTCTTCTATGATGTGTTCGGCAACTATTCCGGCAGCTTCCTGGACGGGTTGAACGATATGGATCGTGTCCGTCAGTCCAACGGATCCTGCATTTCCTCCTTGGGCTGCAACACGTTCTTTCCGCTCCAGAACTCCGGTCTGACCTCATTCGCGAACGCCGGCAAGTCTTCGTATCACGCCATGACCGTCGTGTTGCGCAGGGCCATCAGCAATGGTTGGGGCTATGACTTCAACTACACCTGGTCGCACGGCATAGACAACGGATCCGCATCGGAGACCAGCGGGGGCGCAACTTTGCAGGATGCTTTCAATCCCAACGCGTTCCGCGGCCCTTCGGATTTCGACGCACGCCACTCCGTCTCGGCGAACGCGGTGGTGGAACTGCCGTTCGGGAAGGGCAAGAGACTTCTGGGCGGAATTCCTACGTGGCTCGATGAAGCCGTGGGGGGCTGGCAGGTAAGCACGTTGTATTCGTTCAGCACCGGCACGCCCATCAACTGCACCGTCAACGGCGTTTACAACGTGAACTATCTGAGCTCGTCCTACTGCATCCTTGGGCCGGGCGCGCAACTGCCCGCGAGTGGATTCGCGTTCGATCAGAACGGGATTCCGAACATCTTCGCTAATACCAACGCCAGCAACGCTTTTGTCGCCAGCTACCCCGGCGTCGTGGGAAACCGCGGAGTTCTCCGGGGCCCTCACATGTGGAACGACGATCTCGCGATCAGCAAGTTCTTCAAGCTGCCCAAGGAGGGATACCGGCTGCAACTCCGCGGAGAGGCTTACAATGCGCTCAACCACGAGAACTTTGCGAATCCAACCGTGAGCACTGCGATCCCGACCACCTTCGGCGAGATCACTAAGACCAACGCTTCGACCGCAGCGCGGGTCCTGCAGCTGGCTCTTCGTTTCGACTTCTAGACGGCAGAGGCTCAAGAAGGAGGCAATGATCGCGGTTGAAGCAGGTACGTCGATTTTCCATCGCATAAGTGGAATCGTCAGTTCCAGGCTGTCTCTCGACGAGATGCTGGGAGAAGTGGTGGGGCTGACGATTCAAGCCGCTGCGTGCGAAGCGTGTTTGGTGTATCTGCTCGATCAGGCGGCGAATGAGGTGGTTCTGCGCGCGTCGCAGGTGCCGCATGCGGCTGCGCTGGGAAACCTTCGAATGAAAGTCGGCGAGGGCATCACGGGCTGGGTCGCGGAGCACCAGTCCGTGGTCGCTCTTTCGAGCAACGCGAGTGCGGACGCGCGGTTCCAGCGCTTCGCCGGGCTGGTGGAAGACACCTACGAAGCATTCCTGTCGGTGCCGCTCGTCAGCGCCGGCGATCTGGTGGGTGTGATCAATGTGCACCATCGCGCTCCGCATCACCACACTCCGTATGAAGTGAGCACTCTGATATTTATTGGACAGCAGCTCGGCGGGGCTGTAGCCAGGTCGGTTCTCGAAGCCGAGAAAGCCAAGCTGCTGGAAGAGACCATCGAAGCCCGCCGCGAGCTTGAGACGCGAAAGGTTATCGAAAGGGCCAAAGGGATCCTGCAGCAAAGGACCGGCCTGTCCGAAGAAGAAGCCTATCTCACTCTCAGAAATCAGAGCCGTAAACTGCATCGCCCCATGAAAGAACTCGCGGAGGCGCTCATACTCTCGGAAGACTTGCAGCGGCATGGCGGCTTCGGAACGAAGCCATCCCCGGAAAAGGAGGATTGAACGATGATCCGTGCCATGCTCCTGATCCTGGCCAGCGCCCCGATGTGGGCTGCCGACGCTCTTGCGCCGGGAACACTCCCCACGTCCTGGATCACCGGCGGTCCCGATTGCGCTACGGTTCCCGACTGGCAGGTTCACGCTTACAACGACGACTTTTACATCCTGCGAGAGTCCGGCTGCATCAATTATGAAAAGCCGTTTCTCTATCTGATCTTTGGCGAGCGGAAGGTTCTTCTGGAAGACACCGGTGCGGGCACGGTTCATACCGCCGCCTTGGTGCAGGACCTGGTGTCTAAATGGGCCAAGAAAAAGAACCGCAAGCCGCCGGATCTCCTGGTTGTTCACTCGCACTCGCATGGAGACCATGTGGCCGGTGACCAGGAACTGAAGGACCTGCCGGGAGTCGAATTGATTCCACCCACGGTCGCCGCCATTCAGGAAGCCGCCGGGATTTCAGAATGGCCCGAGACTCCTGGCCTGATCGACCTCGGCGGCCGGATCCTCGACGTCCTCGCGATTCCCGGGCATGATGCCGCGAGCATCGCGATCTATGATCGCCGCACCGGACTGCTGCTGACCGGGGATAGCCTTTATCCTGGCCGGTTGTACGTCAACGAATCGAACCTGCCGGTGTATGCCGCGAGCGCCCGCCGCCTAGCGGAGTTTGCCCGCGCGCATCCGATTGCGCACGTCCTGGGGACGCACATTGAGCAGTCGCGGACGGCTTATGTGGATTATCCGCGCGGAACTACCTACCAGCCCGAAGAACACAGTCTGGAGTTGAGCCGCGCTCATGTTCTCGAATTAGACGATGCTTTCGCCCGTAGAAAGGAAGGAGCTGAATCGATCGCGCTGCCGGATTTCACGATCTCGGTTCGACCCGGCCGGCAGGCCCGTTAACCCATCCCCAAATATCCAGCCGCCTATTATGTGTATAATGCCAGTGGGTTTGCGCCGTGTTTGCGCGATTACTGGCACTTGTCTGCCTAGGCGGTTTCGGCATCGTTACATGCCGGTCGGAGCCCGTTACGCTCCCGAATCGGAAGGTTGTCGTGTACCTGCAGACCGATGCCTCCCAGTCCACTGGTCCCGTGGGAGCAATGAAACGGGAAGCGGCATCGCTCCTCGCAGAAGCCGGCTACACAATTGAGTGGCGCGAGCGTGGGAACTCAACCGAAACCGATGGATTTCTGACGGTTGTGGAACTGCGCGGAGCCTGCGAGACGCCCGATCATTCGGCTGTACCTTCCGTATTACCGGGCGCGCAGCTCGCGAGTACGGCAGTTACGGACGGCCGCATTCTTCCCTTTAGCTGGGTCAACTGCAAGACCCTGACTCAGTTCTTAACGCCTGTTATTGTGGTTCAACCCGGCACGCGCCGCGAATTTTTGTACGGCCGGGCGATGGGTCGCGTTGTCGCGCACGAGTTGTATCACATCCTCTCGAATGAGCCCGGACACGACGAAGATGGCGTGGCCAAGCCGTCCTTTACAACGCGCGACATCCTGGCCGATCAATTCAACTTCAACCACGCTACGGTGGCGAAGTTCCAGGCCAGACCGGCCTCGGCTGCCAGCTTCGATCCGCCGGATGTTTCCGATGAATCCGGCGGCCGATAGCTTGTCGTCCTAGAAGAATCGGTCCGCAGTTAAGCGATCCACGCCGAGCGAACCCGCTCGAAACGTCATTCATCAACAATTCTTATCAGCCGCATTGGGAGAATCGTATTGACATAAAAAGTCGCCACTCTGATAATCATTGCTGGCGGGGTTGGCGTGTACCATCATTGGTCGCGATCTCTGCCCTATCACGGCGCTCCTCGATCGAGCTTCCACCCCGAAGATCCTGGTCCTGCGTCACGCAACGCACTCCGCGAGCCGTTACTTGCAAATATCCCAAGTCCTTTGAAGGAGAGGTTGCCATGCCCAGGAATAGATTTGCGTATCAGCGCCTTGCTTTGTTGGCACTGTCTTCCCTTGCCAGCTCGTGTTTTGCTCAATCCACCACTCTTTTGCGCGGGGCGATTCTCGATCCTACAGGCGCCTACATTGCGGATGCGCGAGTTACCTTAACCAACTCGGAGACCGGCCTCAGGCGGCAGGTCGTTTCCAACGGAAGCGGCGAGTATCAGCTTCTGCAGGTGGTGCCCGGAACCTATAAAGTCGTGGTCGAAAAGCCCGGATTCTCCGTGGCGACCCGCGATAACGTGACGCTCCTGGTCAACACGCCCTCGACGCTGGACATGCACATGGAACTGGGAAAAACGGAAGACGTAGTCAACGTAACGGCCGAGGCGTCGGTAGTGAACACCGTGGACGCGTCGGTAGGGAACACGTTTTCGGAGCTTCAGGTTCGCCAGTTGCCGCTGCAAACGCGGAACGTGGTTGAGCTACTGAGCCTCCAACCCGGCGTGACGGCGAATGGAGAAGTTCTCGGCGCCCGGCGCGACCAGAACAACATTACGCTTGACGGCGTCGACGTGAACGATAACCAAAATGCGGGCTTAGTTACCCAAAACGCAACCACCGGCGTTTCATACCAAGGAGTGAACGGAAACAACGCGAATGTGAATGCTGGCTTCAATGCCGTGTTACCCATTCCGCTCGATTCGGTCCAGGAATTTCGAGTAACGGTTGGAGGAGAGGGTGTCGATCAAGGCCGCTCTTCGGGCGGCCAAGTGGTTCTCATCACAAAGAGTGGAACGAATCAGCTTCACGGATCGCTCTACGAATACAATCGCAACACGGCGACGGCGGCGAACACATGGTTCAACAATCAGTCCGGCGTTCCGGTGCAGCAACTGGTTCGCAACCAGTTCGGCGCCTCAGTCGGCGGCCCGATCAAGAAGGATCGCGCGTTCTATTTTGTGAATTGGGAGCAGCGAATCGACCGGAGCAGCGTGTCTCAAGTGCGGGCTGTACCTTCGGAATCGCTCAAGCAGGGCTTACTGAACGTTCAATTGACAGACGGAAGCGTTCAGACCCTCACTCCTCAAGAGATCGCGCAGCTTGACCCCCTCGGCATCGGCGTCAATGCCGGTTACCAGAAGATCTTGAACCAGTATCCCGTGGGCAATGCTCCAGCTTTCGGTCAAGACGGTGGCCTCAATTTCAGTGGGTACCGGTTCAACGCACCCTCCCGCCTGGACGACATGGCGTGGGTGGCGAAGTTCGATTTTAAGGTCGATTCCGCTGGGAAGCATACCATCAGCTTGCGCGGTACGCTGGCACGCAATACGCAGGACCAAGTCCTCGCACAGTTCCCGGGTCAGAGCCCGGCCTCCACCGAACGCGACAACAGTAAAGGATTATCGGCCCGCTATACGGCCATTCTGACTCCCACCCTGATCAACTCATTCACCTATGGACTCACGCGGCTCGGCCAGCAGTTTACCGGCGCCGGCGGCACAGGTTTTGCGCTGACGGCCATCGACCCGCTCCAGAACTGGGATGCCCGCGCGAAAGGACGCGTCAATCCGCTTCACAATTTTTCGGACGACCTGACGTGGATGAAAGGCAAACACACCATCACCGCCGGCTTTAATTTCCGTCTCAGCCAGAACGACCTTTCGTTCTTCACCAGTTCGTTCCCCCTCTACAAGTACGGCGCCACTGAACTCATTGGGTTGGGGGAGGACATTGATACCGCCGTCACAGACTATCTGGCGCAGAAGCTCGGCAATCCCGACGTCCAGTTGGCAAGCGCCACCGCCGTAACCAACGCTTCAGCGGCTCTTCTGGGCATATTGAACGATGTGTTTGTGACCTATCAGTACAACAAAAAAGGTTCGGTATTACCTCAGGGCACACCACAGCAGCGTTCCTTTATCGCGCACTCTTATTCCGGGTATGTAGGCGATGCATTTCGAGTGACACGCGAGCTTACGCTCAATCTCGGAGTCCGCTACGAAAACTTCCGCCCTCTATATGAGGCCAATGGAAACCAGGTGGCGACTACTGTCCCACTCAATCAGTACTTCGCTGAACGCAACTCCTTGCAAGCACTCGGCGTGCCCGCGAACCAGATGCCCAACTTCACTTTGAAGTACGACCTGAACGGACCGGTGAACGGCAAGGCGTCCTGGTGGAGCCCCAACAACATGGATTTCGCCCCGCGCTTTTCTCTAGCGTATGCTCCCGCGGATCACAGCGGCTGGTTGGGAAAGGTCTTCGGTAAGAGCGGTGCTTTCCGGATCGGCGGCGCTCTGGCTTACGACCAGTTTGGAAACGATCTGGTGGTTCAGTATGATCAGTTTGGCTCGGTCGGCCTGGCAACCAAGACCAACTTTCCGGATTCCTACAGCTTTACGACCTCTCCTCGATTTGCGGGCACTTTTCCGGATCTCCCGGCTCCTGCTCAAGGCGGCTTCCCGTTCACCCCTCCACCGATCGCGGCCATCAGCGGGGACTTTCTCGGGATCTCGCCTGATCTCCACACACCTTACTCAATCGTCCTGAACGCGAGCTTTTCCCGCGAACTACCGGGCAAGCTGACTCTAGAGGTCGGTTACATGGGACGCTTCTCGCGGCGCCTTCTGATGCAGGGCGACGTATATACGCCGCTGGAAAATTATAAGGATCCGAAATCGGGCGTTACCTGGCAACAGAACGCCCAAAAAGTCTACAACCTCTTCTATGAATCGGGAGTAACCCCGGACGCGGTCGTCAAGAACCCGAGTCTGGTACCGAACCTGCCTTTTGTCAATGACATCTGGCCGGGCTACGAGAATGCTTATTTCCCGGGCAGCGCGTCAGCGAACTATTTCTACAGCGTCTACGGTGTGTTCGGCGGCAGCTTCCTCGATAGCCTTCACGCGGCTGACAGGATCGCTGGCAATTACCCGAGTTACAGCACCACCGGATGCTTAAGCGTCACGGGATGCTACACATTCTTCCCGCAGCAGGGCAGTTCGTTGCCGATGTGGATGAACGCGGGCGCGGCGAACTTCCACGGCCTCACGCTCTTGCTACGCCGGCGTTTTTCGAATGGCTTCCAGTTCGATTTCAACTACACCTTGTCTCACTCTATCGACAACGGTTCCGCTCCAGAAGCTGGAGCCGGCGAACAGGGTGCCTCTATTCAAAACGTCTTTAACCCGAGCGCGTTTCGGGGCTCCTCGGATTTCGACATCCGGCACAATTTCAATGCCAATTTCATGTTCGAGCTCCCATTCGGGAAGGGCAAGGCGCTCCTGCCGACAGCTCATGGCTGGCTGAATCAGGTGGTCGGAGGCTGGCAGATTTCAAACATCTGGCGCTACAGTACGCCGTTGCCAAGCGCGGTGGCGGGGGATCTGGCGTACAACACGAACTACTGGCTCAGTTCCTTGGCCGTTATGACAGCCCCGGTCAGTTCCGGCCAGGTTCACATTGACGACAATGGGATCCCGAGTATCTTCGCCAGCGCCTCGGCCGCATCGGCCAATTTTAGGGATCAGCCACCGGAGGGTACGGGTACACGCGCTGCCGTCCGGCTAGCACCGATCTTCAACGTGGATATGGCGCTGGCGAAAGCGTTTCTCCTGCCTTGGGAGAACCAGCGCATGCAGTTCCGGGCGGAAGCGTTCAACATGCTGAACCATCCAAACTTCACGAATCCCAGCTTAAACCTGCAAGCGCCTCTGACGTTCGGAGAATTCCAGGGCACTCTGCCGCCACGCTCCATGCAGTTCGCCCTGCGCTACGAATTCTGAACTCGGGTGACTCGGCCAAATTACGATTTTCATCAGCTACAGCTGGAACAGCAACAGCCACGCTGCGCCGCACGGAACCATCATTACTTTTGTTAGCAGTTCTGTCAGCATGAGGATTCCGTCTCATGCGTTTTCAGCCGTAGCTTTCAGCTTCAAACCCCTCCGTAAGTCTATAAACACGGCAAAGAAATGTGATCGCCGGAGCGAATTGGTCTCGGAGGTCGCACGCATCCCCGGATCGCCTGGGCGAAGCTGCGCTTGCTCGTAGAGAGGGCCAAATTGGCTACAGCCTCGTTGTGGCAACGATTACGCAATTGTCCCAACGCTCATTTTAAACGTAATGTCCGAGTACCCGTCATGCAGCGTACCGAGTCGAACACATCACTCTTCACAACCACAAAGATCGGATTTAGCTTCCACAATTCAGCTGGTAGCATTGCCCTGGACATCACCGCGCTTAAGTTCGGCTTGGGTTTGACGCCCTAAAGGCATCACTTGTGGATTCTTACGATAAGCCCCTCTCCTTCGGGCCGGATGGGGGTAAATGGCTCGTCCGTGCAGTTCAGGCACTCATCGCCGCGACGGCGAAACCAGAGCCCCATCTCGTGCGGATCGAGGGAATTGACCGCGTCGGAGTCTGGCTCCCAATAGGTCTTGTAGTTGGATCAAGGCGATGGCAGCGAAGCCGGGTTGGTTGGCTTGACAGTTTCCAGGATGCGTCGCGTAGCGGATAGATAAGTCGTCTCGCGGCAAGGTATGAAAAATCACGCTTGGGAATCAAGAACTTTGTGAGCTTTCCCGTGAGCCCGAAATCGCCATAGGGGCGAACGCCGTAGCCGGTGGACAGATAGGGCTTGCAGTCCCACGCGGGTAGTAAAGAAAGCATAGCTCCGTCCTTCGCGACCCGGCGGATCTCCTCAAGGGCCTGCTCAGGATTAGGAATGTGCTCCAGAACCCATATCGACCACCGAATCAAAGCTGTTGGATGCGAACGGCATCGATGTGGCTGATCCAAGGACAAACTTTTTGTGATAGAAGCGCGCGGCGGAAGTAGAGATGTCGAGGCCGGTGTAATTGTTAACCATCTCCTGCAGGTATCCGCGCCCTGACCCTACGTCAACAGCGCTCTTGGATGCCAAGTCGTAGGTCGAAATGAAGGATCGAATCCGATCTTCGATGTGCTCTCTTTGTGCGGCTTCTCGGCCGGTACTAGAACAAATCCGCACCTTTCGTTTCAAGGGGGGCACCTGAACAGTTCAATTCAGCGTGGCTGGCATCTCAACCGGTATGCGGAAGCAAAATCCCGCCGTATCAGACAAAGCCAAGGGGTAAAACGATCGCATCCCGGTGCTCTGGCATCCGCAGACCGATCCTTTCGGAGTCGCAATTCAGCGCCGCCAGCGCTAGCTGGAATTCTTCGCGAACTGCTTTCGAAATCTGACAATGTCTTCATGGGACGGAGGCCAGTTGGTGTCGCATGTATTACAGTGGAACACCAACGTATCGGATTTCAACACTTCTTCGAATTCATCCTGAGTGAATGTCACTGTCTGGTCGTGATTGTTCGGACATACAATTTCGAAGTCCCTGCGATCGCTCATGAGCCTCCTGCTGCTTGCAACCTTCCCGATGAATCGCGTTGCCCGCACCCTTACACTACTGTCTCGCGGGGCCTCGCGTCTACGCCCAACCGGGAATTTGAATAAGTAAGGGGAAATGCGCCGTCACCCGGGGAGTTTGACCGCCGCTGTCCGCTCCCAAGGTGCTATTGGCCCTTCCACCACTTTGAATGTTGGATTGACCTTGACTGGTCCGCGTTTACCGATCGATTGCAATTGCTTAGGGTCACGCTGAACAAGTTTCTGTTTGAGATGCGTGAGTTCGTAGGCAAGCTGTCCCTGGGCGACCGGGATAGAGACCGTTCCCCGTGGCATCGCGATTTTCGAGATGTCGAAATGGTAGCCGCGTACTTTCGCTTCGTCGGCCACACTCCAAAGATAGATTGCGATGGCGCGGGCTGGGTTGCGGGTTTGTCGAAATCGATCGAGTTGTGGGTGATGGCGGTAGCCCCTGGTGGTTCCGGCCAAAACCTTTTGGGCGAGGAGTGCCTCGCGCCACAAGGCAACCAGTCCTGCTCGGTCTAATAACGACGGATGAAGGGACCATAGTCGCATCGGGCTCAATTCGCAGACAGAAGTCTCGACACCTCCGATGAGAGCGCACTGTAACGCTGCTCGTCGAGACTTCCCGCACTGCGCCAGGCGACGCGGCCGTGCTGATCGATCAAGATGAGATATGCCGCCTTCGGGTCGTTTAAGCCCACCCGCTGCTTCCACGCATCCGTTCCGCCGTAGACGGTGATGACATTTTCGTGATCCGCCTTGGGCGTGCCCCGTCTCATGCCGCTATCGATGAACCACTTGCCCATCCTCGCCATGCCGCCAATCATGGGGATCTCGAAAAATGTGACGCCAGGTTTGGTTCCGAAGTCCTGACGAAACCGCTTCGCCCAGGCTTCCACCTGAAACCGCGAGTCGTAAGTGAAGCCGAGCATCAACAACGCCACGCGTCCGGATGCAGCTTGCGGAAGAACCGCGGTTCGGCCGGTCAAAAATTCTCCCTTAAGCGGTGGTAACTGGTCCCCAACGGCCAGTTCGGCTACAGGTGCGGCGGGTGACACCGTTAGGGCCACCCCGAGTATCGCTAGAATCCACATGGTCATCGAATGACCTCTTTCAACTTCAACGGTTCAACATTTGTCTCCGGGATGACGAGCCGCGGCGGCGATGCGCCGCAGCATTCCCCGGAACATCACTTCGTGGATGGGAGCCAAGTAGATACCAGTACAGGATCCCGAACAAACCGCGCGGCTCGAATTCGGCCAGCTGCGTAATCACCGTCGACGCGCCGTCGAGGCTCGGCGCGGAACTCGAGCCAGGCTCGCCCCGGAACCTTCATCTCGGCAAATAGTCGAAGCCGCCGGCCGGGCTCGTAGGATTCCACACGCCAAAAATCCAAGGTGCTTCCGGCGAAAGGAGTCTCGGGATCAGGCCGGCCTCTCCGCATGCCGACGCCCCCCATCATCAGATCGACCAGGCCGCGAATCCTCCACAGCACATTGCCGAAGTACCAACCGGTGCGTCCTCCAATGCGGCGAATCGGTGCGAATGCCTGGAGGGGGTCCACTGGTACGCGCGTGGTTTGTGTGTTGACGAAGAGATGAGCATCCGGCTTAGGAAGCGCACTCACGAGTGCAGCCGGCGTGCGCGCGTCGGACCAGCGGGTCTCCGCAATACTGCGATCCTCGTTCGCTAACGCCCGCTCGATCGCTCGCGTAATCCCCATGGGGCGAATATCGAAGGCATCGAGAGCCGCGTGGTCCAGCACGACACTCGGATTCCTGACGCTGGCGATAAGCGATCGCCCAATGGCCGCATAGACCGGTGTGATCAGCGTCAGCCAGCGGCTCGACAACGACAAGCTGAGGAACGGCACGCGCACGATCCAGCGGCGCAAGCTCCGCTGCCGGGCGTACTCGCGCATGATGCCCATATAGGACGTGATGTCCGCGCCGCCGATCTCGAAGGTAAGGTTACCCGTCGCCGGCAGCCGGGCGGAAGCCGCCAGATAATCGATCACATCTTCGATGGCGATGGGTTGCGCAGCCGTATTCACCCAGCGAGGAGTGATCATTACCGGGAGGCGCTCGACCAGAGCGCGGATCATTTCAAAAGAGGCGCTGCCGGAGCCGATCACGATCGACGCCTGAAACTCGATCACTGGAACGCCGCTCGCCCGGAGAATGTTTCCTGTCTCGACCCGGCTGCGCATATGAGCCGAAAGCTCCGCGCCATGCGCCAGCCCACCCAGGTAGATGATCCTCCGCACGCAGGCTTGGCGCGCGGCCACGGCGAAGTTGTGAGCCGCCCTGCGCTCCTCGGCCTCAAATTCTTCTCCGCTGTTCATGGAATGGACCAGGTAAAACGCCGTGTCCACACCGGAGAACGCGTTACCCAGAGACGCCGGCTGCAGTAGGTCCCCGCGCACCACTTCGGTGCCGGGAGCCACGCGCCAACCAAGCGCCTCCGGGTTGCGGCACAAACATCTGACTGCCGAACCGTCTCTCTCGAGGCGCCTTAAGAGGCGTCCCCCGATGTATCCAGTTGCGCCGGTCAGCAGATGCATGAGCTTGCCCTACCTCTCATTTCGGCAAGAGGACGGAAACAATGAGTGCCATTACGCCCGCGCACTCGCGAGATCGCCATGCCAGCGGCGCTGGATCGATTTCCATGTCAGGGCCTGATACAGCCCCGCCAGACCCACCAGACTGTACACCACCGTGCTGAGTGCGGAGGTTTCGCCAAATTTCATCCCGAACACAGCGGCGACCAGGTCCAGATGGAACGCTCCGGCCAATCCCCAGTTCAGGGCCCCGATGATGACCAGGGCGGCTGCCAGTACGTCAAGTTTTTTCATGCTTGGAACGCTTCCTTTCCACTTCTCGAACGCCGATTTTCTTTCGGCTCTAGTTTGATCTTAAGGAAAACATGTTTTACTGTAAAGAATAACCGCAAGCTGACTTTCCTGAACGGAAAAACTCCACCGGAAACAGGTACTGAGAGGAAAACGATCTTCGCCATGGCGTCCGACACCATTACCACGGGACTCAGGAACTACGCGATCGGGAGCAAGCTGAGGCAGTTGCGCTTGCGCAAGAGCATGGGCCTGGTGGAGTTAGGCAAACACACCGGTCTTTCACCGGCGCTGCTCTCAAAACTGGAGCGGGATGTGATGCATCCCACGTTGCCCACACTGCTGCGGATCGCCATGGTGTTCAGCGTCGGCCTCGAGTATTTCTTTAATCCGGAACCCAAGCCGGTGCTGGAGATTGTCCGCAAGAAGGACCGTCTGCGCTTTCCGGATTCACCGGATAACCGTAAAACCACCTACTACTTCGAGAGCCTGGACTTTCCGGTGCCCAACCGCGCACTGAATTCCTACCTGGCCGAATTCGAACCGGTCGACGAAGAGAAAATCCGGCTCCACGAACACCCCGGGATCGAATTCTTGTACGTTCTGTCGGGGAGGCTGGAACTGCGCGTCGGAGCTTGCAAACACGAGCTATCGGAAGGCGATTCCATCTATTTCGATTCCACTGTGTCGCATGGCTACCGGAGACACGGGTCCAAGCGCACAACAGCGCTCGTGGTGACATTGGAACCACGGGAGTAGGGTCAGCGCGCTGTGCCAGAATCCTTGGCACGTCAACGTTTCCCGAGAGTAATGAAAATTGGGTTAACCGGAGAGTGGATTCATTGCTGAACTCAAGGGCGACGTTGATCCAGAGAACACCCATGGAGGCTCTTATTTCGTCTACACTCCACGCCTCGCTGATAAATCCGCCGAAGCCCGCGTTGATAAGATATCTGTTGCGCAGGGCGTGCCCGAGCGTTCGAAACAGGCCATGGCTCACTTAAATCTGGAACCTCTGTTCACTCCGTTTGTGATCAAAGGCATCACCTTGCCGAACCGCTTCGTCATGCCGGGAATGCAGCGCCAGTGGTGTGACGACGGCGTCCCGCAGCCGCGCATGGCTGAATACTACCGGCAGCGAGTAGAGGGGGGCGTAGGACTGATTATTACCGAATCGTGTGCTGTCGATCACCCTTCAGCCACGCAGGTGCCCATCTTCTGTCGAATTAACGATGCGACGATGAGCGCGTGGGAGCGTTGCTTCGAGGCGGTAAACCGCGCCGGGGGCCGCATGTTCCTGCAACTGTGGCATGAGGGAGCGGTTCGGAAAGAGGGCGGCGACGGTCCCTACTCCCAATTCCCCACCTTAAGCCCTTCCGGGTTGGTTCACCAGGGGAAACCCAACGGACGTGCCGCCACGAGGGAAGACCTGGATGCGATTCGCGAAGCCTTCGTCCGCGGAGCGTTGGCCGCCAAAGAGATTGGTGCGGCGGGGGTGGAAGTTCACGCTTGTCACGGCTATCTTCTCGACCAGTTCCTTTGGGCGGAAACGAACCGGCGCACCGATGGCTATGGCGGCGAGGATATGCGTGCCCGGGTACGGTTTCCCGCAGAGATTGTCCAGGCGATACGTCAGGCCGTGGGTGAGCAATTTCCGATATCGTTCCGCTTCTCACAATGGAAAGAGGTGAATTACAACGCGCGCATTACACCAACGCCGCAGGATCTTCAGACCATGCTGACGATTCTGCGCGCCGCAGGCGTCGACGTATTTCACGCCTCCGCACGCTACTTCTGGGTTCCCGAATGGCCGGAGTCGGATCTTGGCATCGCCGGGTGGACTAAGTCTATGACCGAGGCCCCAGTGATTGCCGTCGGAAGCGTGGGCCTGGATACGGATGTGATGGACAACTTCTTCGGCAAAGAAGCCAAGTCAACCGGCGAAGCGGGACTCAGCGAATTGCTTCGGCGCTTCAACAACCGCGAGTTCGATTTGATTTCGGTGGGGCGCAGCCTCATCGGCGATCCGGAATGGGTGAATAAGGTGCGCGATGGCCGCTTATCTCAAGTCCGCATGTTCACGAAGAAAGACGTGCTGGGCGATCTCGAGATCGAGGGTTTTGTCGCCGAGGCTCACGCGGGCGAAGTTTGACGCGTGGCCGGTGGTCTTGTGATCACCCGACTAGTCCGATATTCGTATTTGTGCATCAACGATAGTGATATCAACTATCATCCCGAAGACCATTGACGCCCTCATTCTAAGGGAGTATGCTCCTGAGAACTTTGTTGAGCGGGACTACGGGTGAGCGCGGAACCCGCCACAAGACAGGAGATGTCAATGCATATCGCCTTTATATTGGAACCTAGGATGTCGAGGAAATTTGCAGCGCTTTTGTTTCTAGCGGCTGCCGCTTTGTTTGCGCAATCCAACCAGGGCCGGATTACCGGAACTATTTCCGATCCCGCGGGCGCGGTCGTTCCGACGGCCCAAATTGAAATCAAAAATACCGATACGGGAGTTGTCTATCGCGGCGGCACGTCCGAAACGGGAAATTACGTAGTTTCCGCACCGTTAGGAAATTACGAGCTCACGGTGACGGTGACGGGATTTAAGAAGTTCGTGCAGCAGAACGTGCAGATAGTCGCCGCCGCGGACACGCGCAGAGACGTGAAGCTGGAGGTCGGCTCCGCCACGGAGGTGGTTACCGTCCAGGATACAGCGCCCTTACTCAAGACGGAGAGCGCGGAGGTGAGCCATCTGGTCGAGGTAAAAGACCTGAATGACCTTCCCGTGCTCAACACAAACTACAGCAGCATGCTCGGCGCCGGCCAGATGGGCGCAATCCGGAACCCGCTGCAGTCCATGCAACTACTGCCCGGCGTGAATTTTTCCACTGACAACGCGATTGTGGTGAACGGGTTGCCGAGCAACAGCGAAGCCATCCGCATCGAAGGCCAGGAGGCTACCGGAAATATCTGGAAAGCGATGCAGTCGTTAAGTCTGGGCGGCGGCGTGGATGCCATCCAGGAGGTAAATGTCCAGACCAGTAATTTTGCCGCGGAGTACGGCCAGGTTGGCGGGGGCGCAATCAACTACACCATGAAGTCGGGCACCAACCAGTTGCACGGCAGCGCCTACGACTATTTCGTGAACGAAGCGCTAAACGCCGGCTTGCCATTCACCGATGCCGGTACGCAAAGCCCGGATAAAGCGGGCCAGCACATCCGCAACGCCGTGCGCCGGAACGATTATGGATTCACGGTAGGCGGACCGATCGCCATTCCGAAAGTTTACGACGGCCACGACAAGACCTTCTTCTTCTTCAATTTCGAGCAGTTCCGGGAGACCAGGACAACTGGCAACAGCATTCAGACGGTGCCTACGGCTGCCTACCGGGCTGGCGATTTTTCCACATCCGGTTGTTTTGCTTACGTCCCGGGTCCCGGCTGCGTGGCCACCGTGCCTATCATTAACACCGTAACTGGCGCACCGGCGGTCGATCCGGCCGGCCAGACGCTGAGCTTTGGGGAGATCTTCGATCCCAACACAACCAGGACCGTGAACGGAGCGCAGGTCCGAACCCCCTTCCCCGGCCAACAGATTCCCCTCACGAGATACGATCCGGTAGCAGCCAAGATTCAGAATTTCTTCCCGCTTCCGAACCAACCCGGCCTCATCAACAACTACCTTGCGCCCGCGTACCAAAACTGGAAGCACGATACCAACTGGTCTTACAAACTCGATCACTCCATCAGCCCGACCATCAAGCTCGGCTGGTATTTCTCGCGGCTGCTTTCGAATTCGCCCAATGCCAACAGCGTCACGGATCCGTACAATGCCCCCAACCCTACCGCCATCCGGAACATTACGACGCGGGTCAATTACGATCAGACGCTTAGGCCAACCCTGCTTCTGCACATAGGCGTCGGTTACATCCAGCAGTATCAGCCGACGGACTATCCGAGTTTCGACCAAAGTTCTCTTGGTATGAACGGCTATTTCCAGCCCAACCGCTTCCCCTCCATCGGCGGATTCTTCGACGGCGCCAACCCGTCCGGGACCAACATCGCCGCCGGCCTGCAGAACTTCATCAGCGGCGGTTATGGCGGCCCGAACGTCGGCGGATTAGGTCCGGCCTTCGTTGCCTTCCTCTGGGAGGAGAAGTCGACGGCCAATATCAGTTTGACCTGGGTCAAGGGGAACCACTCTTTCAAGTACGGCGGTGATCTTACGATAGACGGATATCCCGAGAGAAGCGGATGGCGAGCCAACGGGGCCTTCGGAATTAACAACGCCGAAACTTCCGACCCCTGGCAGAATCTTCAGCCTTTCAACTTCGCTGTTCCCACCGGCTTCAGTTATGCCAGCTTTATGCTGGGCTTGCCGGACGATATTCAGATCAGTCCGAACACGCAGACGAAGACGGGGCAACACAGCTTCGGGCTGTTCTTCCAAGACACGTGGAAGGTCACACGGAAGCTGACACTGGACTATGGCCTGCGGTACGATTTCCAGACTTATTTGACGGAGCAGTATGGCCGCATGCCGATTGCTTCTTTCTCCACGCCGAATCCGACTGTACAAGGCCGTTTAGGCGCCGTCCTCTACGGGGCCAGCTGCAAGTGCGAATTCTCCCACAATTACCCCTGGGCCCTCGGTCCGCGTATCGGAGCCGCATACCAGATCGACACGAAGACAGTGCTGCGAGCCGGCGCGGGCGTCACGTATGGCGTGGTGCAGACCCCGAACGGCCTGCAATACAGCCTAGCGGATTACTATACTTTCAACTCCGTCGGTTATGGGGTCGCTCCGGCCACGGGTGCTTTCGAAAACAACCCGTACCCCAATGTAACTTGGCCGAACTTTGATCCGGGCAAACAGCCGATACTGACGGCCGGCCAGTTGCCACCGTCGTCGCCGAACACGATCTTCAATCCGTCCGCCCGGCCGCCGCGGACCCTGCAGTGGAGCGCGGGTGTTCAACGCGAACTGCGAAGGGACTTGGTCCTGGATGTTTCGTACGTAGCCAATCGGGGAGTGTGGTGGTCTGCGCAAGGCCTCGATACGTACCAATGTAATTGTCTGAATGACCAGATTCTGGCGCGTTACGGGCTCAGCCGCACCAACCAGGCGGATCTCGATTTACTCACAAGTCTGATCAGCTCTCCACAGGCCATCCAACGCGGATTCACCCCGGCTTACCCAGGGATGCCTCCGAATACAACGGTCAACCAGCAAATCCGCCCGTTTCCGCAGTGGGCGTCTGGCGGTCCGAGCTCATTTCTAGGGCCTCCATCCGGGAAGACCTGGTATGACTCGCTCCAGACCAAGGTGACCAAGCGCTTCTCGCATGGCCTCTCAGGACAAGCCTCGTTCGTTTGGGCCCACGCCACCGACCTCGGTGCGGGATCGGAAGCGCCGATCTTCCTTTCGTACAACCCGGTCATCAGCGACGTCTTCAACCAGGGGCTCGCCAAGCAGCTCAACCAGTTGGTCCCACCCGTTTCGCTGGTCATTTCCGGGTCTTACACGACGCCTAGAACGCCAGGGGACAGTCTGGGAGCTCGCGTCGTTTCCCAGATCGCGCGGGATTGGCAGCTTGGCATGCTGCTGCGCTATCAGAACGGTGCCCTGATTTCGGCCCCGTCATCTTCCAATCAGCTCATGAACCAGTTGTTGCGGCAGGGAGGTTTCAACGGCACTCCGCTTAATCTGGATAACCGCGTTGCCGGCGTGAATCCGCTGGCAGTCGATCCGAACTGCGGATGTTTCAATCCGCAGACCACGCTGGTTCTCAATCCCAAAGCCTGGAGCGAGCCGGCGTCGGGGCAGTGGGGAACGGCCGCTCCGTTCACCAACGGTTACCGCTGGCAAAGACAGCCCGCCGAGTCAATGAGTTTCGCGCGCAACTTCCCCTTTGGCAAGGAAAATCGCTTCAACGTGCAGTTCCGGGCCGAGTTCCAGAACATCTTCAACCGGCTGTTCCTCTCGGCGCCCCAGACTGGCAACCAGGGGCTCGCCTTCGGACAAGCGCCGGCAACCATTTCAACGGCTCCGACAACAGATTCTACCGGCGTGTACACCGCCGGCTATGGCTACATCAATACCATTGAGGGCGCGGGGTCCCAACCGCGGTCCGGACAAGTGGTCCTTCGGTTGACCTTCTAGTAACCGCAGGTCTGAAAAATTGGCCGGTTCTCCCTAGTGACAAGGGGGACCGGCCTTTTTTGTTTGGCGTCTGAGCCTTTGAAAGCCTACCTCAGCCGTTGCAGCACATCGGCCGCCTCGGCGCGTACCTGCGGGTCAGAGCCGTTGGCCGCAATCCTCATTTGTTCGGTCGCGGCCGTTGGATTGCCGCTGCGGCCCAAGGCCATCCCGAGCTCGAAGTGCGCGCGCCAGAGGTCGGGCTTTAACCGGACAGCGGTTTCCAACTGCCGGATGGCCGCGGCGAATTCACTGTGATCCGCCAGGAGCCGGCCATAATCCAGCCGGGCTTCCGCGGAATCCGGTTTCAGTCGAATCGCCTGCTCGAATTGAAAACGTGCTTCGGGGATCTCGCCGCGAGTGGCCAGCACCCGCGCCAGATTCAGACGCCAATCGGCGATGCCGGGCTGGATGCGCAGCGCCTCTCGAAACTGCTGCTCGGCGGCAGCCTGATCCCCCGTGCCCCACGCGACATTGGCGAGATTGTTGTGCACCTCGGGCACGTCCGGATCCAGCGCGACAGCTCGCTCTAAGGCTGTTCGCGCGTCGGCGCCCTTGTCCTCTTGCCACAGGACCCAGCCCAGCGTGCCCCACCCCGACGGCTCGTCGGGAGCCAGACCAATCGCGCGCCGCAGGACCGCTTCCGCCTCTGGGAACTGCCGGTTTTCCATGAGCGCGTTGCCGAGCTGGACCAGGCGGAACGCGGTCGGCTCCCGGCGGGCCGCCTCCTCGAAATACGGGATTGCCTTCGGCAAATCGCTCGCCGCGCGGTAGCCTTGGCCCAGTTCCGCATAGAAACCGGCTTGCGCGGGATGGTATCGCTCCAACAGGCCCGCCAGCCGCGGTAGGCCTTCCGTGAGATTCCGCCGATCGCGAACCTGGGCAACGGCGGTGTAAAGGGAGTTCTCCGGGGTATCGGCGAGCGGCGCCGGATAATAAGGGACCACCGCGGTTTGATATTCGGCCGCAGGCTCAATGACTTCCGCCTTCGCGGCCAAAAGATCTCCCGCCGGCTTGTGCCGCTGAATCAAATGATCGGTCATCGCCGCGTGCACCACGTCATCGGTTCTGCGCTTCGGCATGTGGCAGGCGATGCAATCCGCTCCGGCGGCATGTGGGCCGGAAGCCGCCGCGCGCTGCAGCATATCCGCATGGCACGTTGCGCAAACTCCGTTATAGCGAACGGTTGCCGCCGGTCCCCGCGGTATGTCGTGCGGGTCGTGGCACGTGGTGCAGCGCAGCTTGCCCGCGCTCTGAAGATAACACTGCGATTCCCGCAGCCGGTACGCGGCGTGCGCGATTTCAAAGCGATCCTGCATTCCTCCGGCCCGGTCGAACTCCACGCTGAAGTCGCCCAAAGGCTGCCCTGGGACGTACGAGAATGGCGCTCTGTCGAACCGGCGGATCGAGTGCGGCAGACTCAGACTGGTTGTCTCCATGTGGCATTGCAGGCAAACCTCCAATTCCCGGTCCGGATCCAACCGCTTCGGGTTGACGATGGCGGCCCGGATTTGCTCCGGCTTGCCGCCCGCCGACGCGAGATCCACATGCCGCTGTCCTGGCCCGTGGCATCGCTGGCAATCGATGCCCTGCGGAAGGGGCTGGGCGAAGATCATTTCCGCGTTCGCAATGGATTCAAGCGGCTGGGGAATCTTCGGATAGGCGTTGTGACAGGACACGCATTCGTAGTGCACCGGGCGAACCGAGCCCGGATAGTCCGGTTGATCGTACCCGGGACTCATGTCCCAATACCCGCCCTTTTCCGAGTACCAGCTCAAGGGCAGGACCTGAAGCGCGCCGCGGCTGGTGAGATGAAGATACGTCTTGGAATGATTTCCCGAGCCCACGAGGAAATCCGCTTGTTTTTCGTCGACGTTAGTTTCCTTCCCGTCGAATCCGATCTGCCACCGCCGCTGGTACAGCTTGCCATCGCGCGCGATCATGGCGAAGTAACTTTGCGACACTTTGTGATAGAAAGGCTTGCCGAGCTGGGGGGTGTTTTCGGGAAGCACGCGGGCGAACGACCGGCCCATGCCCGTCTTTTTGTAGCCCTCCGTTTTGTCCTCGTGACAGTCCGCGCAAACCGCGGCGTCTACGTATGCATTTTGCGGATTGGATGTTCCTGGATTGGAGAAAGGATTCTGTGGCCTCCCGGTGTAGATCCAGGCGGCGGTCAGACACACCACGACAACCCCCGCCGCAACGGTTACCTGCAGCTTCGAGAAACTCACACGTTATATCATTTCACGATCTGATCTTTCATGAGCTGGTTCAGGAGATCCTTGGCCGGTTGAAAGGACGGATTGAATTCGAGCGACTTTCTCAGCGTCTCCTGCGCTTGATCGGGGCGCCCTGTGCGCAAGAGTGCGGTGGCCAGGTTCTGGCGGACCAGAACCAGCGCGGGGCTGATGGCGAGCGTCTGTTTCCACAAGCGGATGGCTTCTTCGAGATTCCCGGCTTGCATCTGGTATGCCCCCAGAGCCGCTCCGGCGGCATACTGTTCCGGGTCCATTCGCCAGACCTCTTCATATAGCGGGCGCGCATGCGCGTCGTCCGAGCGATCACGGTACAGCTGGGCCAGGTAGAGGAGCGTCTGCGGATCGCGGACGCCTTGAGTGACTGCGTCCTGCAGCAGACGAAATGCGCGCTCGCGGTACACAGCGTTCCCCTCGCGCAGCGCTACCATGGCGTACGCTAATCCCAGATCACGGGCGCTGGTTTTCCCGCCGCCGAACGGCACAAGATCCGCATTCACGGACGGCAATGCATTGCCCGACGTGGGCCGCCGCGGGATGGCGTGATTCGTGAACACAACATGATCCACGTCGCTGGTAGGATTGCGCGGCATATGGCACGCGACGCAGTTATCGCCATTGGACTGCCTCAATGATTGTGAAGCGCCGCAGGAGGACGTCTGATGGCAGGTCAGGCACTTGCCGCGAAAGTACGCGGCCTTTTCGGCCGGGGCGGGAACGGAATGAGGATCGTGGCAGGTGCCGCACCACAGCTTCTCTCCGCTCATTCGCTTGCAGACGCTCTGGGCGAGGTTTTCGGCGTGGCTGGTCACGCGCAGCTGCGCTTCGGATCCGGCGCGCACGAACACGGTAAGAGCGTCGGCGAGACTGTCGCCGGGGTTCAACACCGGCTCGTCTTTTCCCGCCTTCGGAACGCGGATTTCGCCCGAGAGATGGCATTGCTCACAGATACTATCGCGCGCGGCCGGACCGAGCTTCGCCGGATTTATCATCGGCTTGCCGGTGGCGATGTGATCGCTTCCCGGACCATGGCATCGCTCGCAAGCTACGCCTCCCTCTGAAAAGGGCGGCGACGCATACCCGTTTTGCGTACCCGCGATCCGCCGGATCCCACTGGCGTGACACTGAAGGCATCCCGGCAGGATGGGCCGCGTCAGATACGGGTACTCAATCTGAGCGACCCCGGGTGCGGAGTCCCACGAGGCTGACCGGCTGTAGTAAGACACGGGCGCTTCATACAGAAATCCGTCGACGTTCAGCAGATAGCTGCGCGCGGCGGTTCCGCTGCCCACGAAGTAGTCCAATTGCCGGCGACCCTGAATTGGCTGCTGGGCGCCCTGCTGCCGGAAATCGAAATAGTATTTTCCGCCATCGCGCCCTACCTGGTAGGCATACTTGCCTGAGGAGTCGCGAAACTCCGTCCGGTCGAACTGCTCCTTGGCCTCGGCTGATCCCGCGCGTCCGCTGCTATGAGCCATCTGCGTTCGCATGAAGCTGCGATAGATGGCGGCGTGACAGGAGGCGCAGGCCTGGCTCCCTACGGATTCGGCCCCGTCGGCGCCGAACGTAATCGCAAGCAGCAGGGCGTATACGAAGCGCAACAGGTCGAGTGTATCACCAGCGTGCGAAACCTTTCTGAGCAACGATGCCGGCTTACCTTATGGATGCCTGCCGCTGGCAATAGATTGCGCCACCCTAACGCCTACCGGCGGATGGAAGCTGCAGCGTGGCGGTCCTGCTAGATGCGAATCCCGTCATCCAACCAAGCCGTGACATGACAACCGCCGGCAATCGAATTCCTCTGGTCGCGAGATGTCTCTGTGGAGCTTGTGTACAAAGTCACGCATGCCCCCAGATGGCACTGCCATAGGCAACCGTCCTCTCTCCCGTAAAGGCCGTCCAGCCAAGCTTGTTCCGAAGTTTCAGTTTGATGAATCTGGAAATGCAATTGCTCTTGGCACGCCCCCCGCCATGGGTGCCGCATCCGGTGTCGGTGGTTTTTCCGCACGGATGCTTTAGGTCGACCTGCTGGTTCGCTCTCCCTCCGCAGATCGCCGGTTCGATCTCGACAGGTGGCTCCGAAAATCAATCAGAGTCCGCTTATAGGAATGGAAAGCAGAAACTCGACCGCGATTTGGACTCCGTCCCGGGTCGCGCTACGGAACTCCCAGCCAGCCAGCGACGCGAGAATGGCCTGGTCGATAGCGGGCGTAACGGGCCGGACAATACGCAGACGCTCGACCCGGCCTGTTTGGCTTACATATCCATGGACCAGGATGTATTTGTAAAACGCAGGAACCGTAATGCTGGGCCGCACGATGCGCGTAGGATACGGCGCCCGGATCGGCGGAGTGGTTTCCGATAAATCCACCACCTCCGTCCCCGGCTTGGACGACGCGGCTTTCTCTCCCGGCACACAGAAGAAGAGCGTCCAGTCTTTCGAACTGTCCACCGGCACGTAAACGGAATAGATGGGACGCCCGGTCAGTAGTCCCTTGCCTTCCGGAAACTGATCCAGGGTTGAAGATTGAGTGACCACAACATCGAAGCTCCCGGTTGCCGGCCGGAGGATCACGCGGCCGGGCGCACCCGCCAACGCGCCCGCCCCGGAGACCGGCATACTGGCGTTTGCCTTCGGTCCCGCGTCATTCGGTCCCGCTGCGGCGGCTCCTCCCGCTGCGGCGCTTCCTCCCGCTGCGCGGCCATTCCGCTCGGAGACGGAATCGCCCGCGACCGGCGGCACGGCTCCATTTCCCGCGCCAGAGCCGGTTTTCCCCACGATATTCCCGGCGGGCACCACCACGTTCTCCTTGGGGGCCACCGGGCGGTCGCTGATGGAAACAATATTGACGGGATTCCCCGCGGGCGTAGCCGGCGTCGCCGTCGGGGATGCCACGGGAGGCTTTATCTCGACCGGCGGCGGGGTGGGCGGCAAGACCAGTGTGGCCTTGGCGATCGACACCACAGGATCGGCGTGTACCAGATCGAAATCCGGCAAGGGAAGCGCGGCGGTCTGCTGGGGCTCCGGTGGTTTGGGGCGCCCCGGCACGATGAACTGCTTGGGCGGCCTGCGCAGGATCGGAGCCGTCCACACCCGGAAGGAGGGCAGCGGCGTCACCGGCGGGATCAGATCGGGCGGGGACGCGGGCTGGATCAGCGTCGATTCCGAAATGAGGTTCTTCTTCACTTCCGGAGGAACGAAAACGCGCGGCGCAGGTTTGGAAGCCTGGGCCTCCTCGGCAGCCTTGATCAGATCGGCGGGCAGCGCCAGCGACTTGGGAGTCTCCGGCCGGCGAGCCGGAGCAGATTTGGTTTCGCGGGGTTTGGTTTCGCCCGATTTTGTGTCGCGAGGTTTTACTTCCGCATCCGGCGGGGCGATCTGCGAAACGAAGAAAAGGCGGTCTCCGATACGGATCTGCGTGGGGAAGTGGTCCGCAGCGGCGGTCTGAGGAGGTTTCTTCTCGGGAAAAGACACCTTTGCCAGGCTAAATATCGCCAGCGCATGCACACAAATCGAAAGGACCAGGCCGCGAAACGGCGGGGAGCTGCGATGGAGCTGCTGAAACACCTTCTCCTCCGGGCGCACGCCGCTGCGACCTGGAGTTCGCTCCCGCACGATTAAGCCACTACGCGTCTCGGTGGAAGTGCGGCGCGCTGAGCCGGATGGAATGCGTGTGCCGGCCTCGGGGAACCTGAATCCAGCAGTCCGCGCAGGTTTCTCAGGCCGAACAAAGCCAGCTCAAACCGGTCCTTGGCTCCCACTTTCTCGAATAATTTCGTGAGATAGCACTTGACGGTTCCCTCCGAAATCCCGAGATTCGTGGCGATTTCCTTGTTCTTCAGCCCCTGGACCAATAAGGCCAGGATCTGCTTTTGCCGCCTGCTCAGGGTGACGCGGTCGGCGTTGAGCAATGCAGTCGATAGAGACTGCTCCATCCATCTCTGGCCCTCGCCGGCGACTTTCAGGCATTCCTTGAGGGTCTCCGGCAAGGATGTCGTGCTGAGCATCCCCTGGACCTTCATGTCCATCGCCTGATACGCCAAGTCCGTGGAAAATGCGTGCCCCCAGAGCACAATGGCGGACTGGGGAGCCACGCGGCGAAGCTCCTGAACCACGCTCTGGCCCAATTCGAGATTCAAGCTGTATAGGATCACGTTCGGCTGATGTTCGGACGCGAGCCGGGTCAGGTCTGCGTCGTTATTCACTAAGCCGACCAGATCAAACTCGGGATCGTCCGCCAGGATCGCCTTTAAGCCCAGTTGGACTACAGGCTCACCTATAGAAGCCAAGACAGTTACCCTGCATGGCCTTGCTGTACGCAAATTGCCCTCCGATGGCATGGCCAATGTTCGTACTTACGTGGAGAACTTTGGTCCCTATAGAGTACGGGAAATCTAAGGTCACTTGCAATAGCTTTCCACGACATTTTCACACTCCGGTACTAACGGTACCAGTTTAAGGATGCCCCCCAAATTCCGACAGACCCGGAAGTACCAAAATTAGGACGACTTTGGTTCTAAATGGTCCCTGGGACCATGAATACCCACCAAAGTAGGTAGTCCGTCTACCACCATCCGCAGTCTTGTTATACCTTGCCGTTTGGCCTAACTTTAATCATCTGACCGAGTTTTCCAAAGGGCGAATGAAGATAAGCGATCAGCTTTTTTCCGCTGAAGTAGAGTTGCCATGCAAACTGTTCTACGAGTCGGGAGCGGCGGTTTCTGGAACCGTCACCAGTATCGACACGGGGAATCTCGTGCTGGAACTGGCGGCGGCCCCCAAGGACCTGGGTCTGGAGGATCGGGTTCGCCTGGAAGTGGCTCTGCCGAAAGACCCCAAACGGCTCAATTCGAAATTTCTCAACGTGCGTGCGCGGCTGATCAACATGGAGGAAACCGGCGGCTTCTGGAAACTGCGGTTCAAGTTGTGGAAAACCAGATTTGCGGATCGGATGGATCCCAAGCCGCCCAAGGCCGCCAAATCGTCCACCTCGGGAGTACGGATGTGAGGCGGCGCAATCAAAGAGGAAACGCGGTAGTGGAAGTGGCGCTGATGGCGCCCTGGATCTTCTTCCTGTTCGTGGGCGTGTTCGATATGGGGTTCTATTGCTACGCGGCGATCTGCACCCAGAACGCGGCGCGGGCCGTGGCGCTGTCGTATGCGCAGGACGGCATTCCTTCGATCAAGTGCACTGTCGCGCTGGGGGAACTGAGCATGCTGCCCAACGTGAACGGCGGGACCTGTAGCGCACTGCCCGTGGCAGGTCACGGCCTCGAAGCTGAACGGATCGGCTTGCCCGGATAACGCCACACCTTCCGGGCTTCTCTATGCGAGTACATCCGTTTTGCGTTCAGTCCTCGGTGACCTATCAGACCATCCCGCTGCTTCCGATTCCGGGTGTTCTGATGGGGCGGATGACGCTGACCAGAACTTCTCAGATGAGGATTCATCGAATGACGCGGAAGCGACAGCGCGGTTCATCCACCATCGAGATGGCCCTGGTGGGGATTCCGATCATTTTCACGCTGATCTCGATTTTCGAGATGTCGCGCGGGATGTGGATCTATCACACCCTGGCTTACTCGGTAAAAGCGGGCGTACGTTTAGCGAGCGTCCACGGCCAGAACTGCATCAACAATCCGCCGGGCGTGACCAACAACTGTCCGAAAAGCATCTCCGATATTGCAAAGGTAGATTCGGCACGCCGCTGTTGGTCTTGACCCGGCCACAACGCTGCTGACGTTCAGAACGCCACCAGCGCTCCCGTGCCGTGTTACATGGGCAGTTCAAGCGCATCCAATGTAACCACGATACTCGGGACGGGCGTGGGATGTCAGAGCCTGACCACTCCGTGGCCCCCCAACGGCGACGAGTGAAAACCAGGTGGGCAAGCTAATCAGGATCGATATCCGAACTCGTTTCCGTTCGGCAATTGCGATGGTGTTTCCCGGAGCCCACACGGTCTCCTTCGCTGAGGCGGATCTGGGAGCGACTTCCCAGGACTACGTTCAATTTTGAGGCTGCATATGGAGAGCAAACGGCACAAAAATTCGGGCGGCCAGGCGCTGGTGATGGTGACTCTGGCTTTGATGGCTATGGCGGGCCTCATGGGCCTGGCGGTGGACCTGGGCTGGTCGTATTTCGTGCAAAAGGAAGCGCAGGCGGCCGCCGACGGGGCGGCGCTCGCGGCAGTGCAAGAGGCGATTCTTGCTATATCAGAGCCAAGGGAATCGCGCCGTCACGGCATTCACTTGCGGGACGGTTAGCAGGTCACTGCCAGACGACACCGGTTTCCTGCAGTCGGTATCAGTTCTCTCAAATCTTCAAAATGGCTGCCTCTATGCCAAGGCGAACGGATTCGATTACACCACCGCCAGTTCGCGGCAGAACGTAACGATTCAATCCAATGATCATTCGACCTGCCGCCCACGGCTCCTGGCGTCAATAACATCGGCTACTGGGTGACGGTCCGAACGGTCCAGACCATTCCCCAGTTATTTTCAGCCGTGCTCGGGAACACGCTGGGAACGGTCTCCGCCATCGGGACTGCGGGTATTGTCGGCGCGGTTGCAGCCCGGGTCGTTCTACGGAATGAACCGCCAGGGAGACTGCTTGACGGCACCAGGGAATAAGGGCGCGATAACCACATACAACTGCGGGGTGGACATCCAAGGATCCCCAGGCAACGGGATAAATCTGCAGTGTGGCAACCAAAACACGAAAGCCGACGTCTGCGCTCCTGCCGGAATCATTCTGGCCTCGGACTGCAGTCCTACCGCGGTTGGCGGATGCAGTTTTCAGTACGGGGGCGACGGCGGCAACGCCGGGGCAATGGGCAGTTCTCGTCACGATGATGCAAGGGGGCACGGTGAAAGCGAACACCTTCACGCCGACCAACCCGACGTGGGCACCTGATGGGCCGCTCTTTCAGGATCAGTACGCTAACATACCGCAACCGCCGCTGCAGGTGCCTTCATCAGCGCCATCGGGTCGTGCGGCTATCCAAGCGGAATGCTTCCGTCAAATGTCACGCTTGGTCCCTATCAGTATTACTCCTACCACCGTCGTCAACGGCCAGAATAATTCCCGACGGAAACACAGATCACAGCGACTGGACCAGTGACATTTTCGCCCTCCGCCACTCGGCATGCCCTGGAAGCGGTGCCGTTTACCCACTGGCGGCGCGGCTAGCGGAAGCGGGACAGGCCAAAGCAGCGCTTTCCCGGCATACATTTTTTGGGGCGGGCTGAATCTCGACGGCGGAAAGAGTCACGTCGCCAACTTCGGGCCGGGACAATATGTCATGGCAGGCACTAGCAGCCGCTGGAGCAACTGTCTTCAACCCAACAGCTGGTCTTCAATGCGTCACAGACCGTGACTGGCAACCAGACCACCGGAACCATGTTCGTTTTCACGGACGGTAACTATCCGGGGCTATCTACGCAGACCAGTACGATACCCAACTTCGCGAACATCATGCCCATCCTGCTTCAAGGCGCGGTGGGCAGCGTACGCAAAACAGGGACGCTGCGTTTAAGGACGCCACCGTCGACCTATACGGTGTGGTGGGTTCCAACAACAACTCGAGCGCGCTGCCGGCGGCTTTGGATGACTTGCTCCGGAATCGTCTGGTGGCAGGATCGGCGAAACTCGACGGTAGGGTACAACCTGGCCGCAAACTCCCAGGGTTGTGGTGCTGCCTGCACCGGAGACGACGGCTCAGTCATCTATTGCAACATGGGGTGCGCTGACGGCGCACCGCCGCCCGCCCTAATCAATCAGAGCGTCCCAGCGACATCCGGAAACCATGTCACAGCCACATCCCCCAGATAGGGATTGCTCCCGGAAACAGTCGTGTTGGACTGCAGGGGGTGATCTATCAGCCGCGCGGCGCGTGGATGTACATCAACGCTGGAAATTCCTCATTCGCGTGCAAAGTGGGCGGCGTTACACAGCAATGCCCACTTGAGGTGGTTACCGGAGCGCTGGTTTTAGACAACGGCACTACCGGCTTGTTACTTGCCGGTCCGACACTCCCCTCATCCGATACAAGGCTGCCCTCATCCAGTGAACATGATCGACACCAGCCCCAATCCGGTCTTGAGCGAACGCGCCTCGTCGAGCACGGCGGAGGTCTCTCCTTCCGCGGCCGCTCGCGCGCTGTTCCACTGGATGCCCTCGCTGACCGACGTGGCCTTCGTGATCCCGCTGCTGTTCCTGTTCTCCAGGCTCGACGGCGTGCGGACCATGCTGGGCGACGGCGACACCGGCTGGCATATCCTGACCGGCCAATGGATCCTGGCCAACCACCGCATCCCGCATGAGGACATCTTCTCCTTCACCATGCCCGGCCAGCCGTGGTTTGCCTGGGAATGGCTGTGGGACGTGACGTTCGCGTGGGTTCACGCGCATGGCGGCCTGGGGAGCGTGGTGGCGGTCAACATGGTCATCGTATGCCTGACCTTCGCGCTGCTCTACCGGCTGGTGCTGCGGCGCTGCGGAAATCCGCTGGTCGCGGTGAGCTTGACCGCGCTGGCGGCGGCGGGCTCCTCCATTCACTGGCTGGCCCGGCCGCACCTGTTCACCGCGTTGTTCATGGTGATTTTCCTGGCGATCCTCGATCGCGTGCACGCAGGCCGCAAACGGCTGCTGTGGCTGCTTCCGGCGATCATGATCCCGTGGACCAACCTCCACGGCGGCTTCTTTATCGGCATTATTCTGGTGGGAACTTACGCCGGCGGCGAGCTGCTGGGCGCGCTTTTCGCGAATAACCGCGCGGATGCGGGTGACGGCCGCGAAAGCGTCCCTGCCCTATATCTATACGGTGGCCGGCTGCGCCCTGGCGACGCTGGTAAATCCGTACACCTATCACTTGCACCAGCACATCCTGAAGTACCTGAACGACCCGTTCCAGTCCACCTACATCATCGAGTTTCAAAGCACCAATTTCCGGATGGGCGGGGCCGGCGAGCCTGGAAGTAATGCTGGTTCTGGGTCTGGGCGCAGCGGTGTGGTACGGCGTACGCAAGCAGTTTACGGAAGTGCTGACCATCGTGGGCTGGGGCCATCTGGCGCTGATTATCGTCCGCAACATGCCCATCTTCATGATCGCGGCGGCGCCGGTGGTGGCGCTTCCCCTGGTGGAGTGGCTGAAGGCGCTGAGCGGCGCGCCCATCGCGGGCTGGATGCGGCGAATCTTCGCGGCGCCGGAAACCATCGGCGAAGAGATCGCGCCGCATGGAGCGGCCGTGGCGCACGCACGCGATTCCGGCGGTGATCATGGTGCTGCTGGCTGTCGCTATGCAGTCGCCGAACCCGGGAAAGAAGCTCAAGCCGGAGTACGATCCGGAGCGGTATCCCTGCCGCGGCTCTGGCTCTGCTGCAGCAGCCTGGCCAGCGGATTTTCACGCATGACGAGTGGGGCGATTATCTGCTCTACAATCTGTGGCCCAAGGGCGTGAAGGTATTCGTGGATGGCCGCAGCGACTTTTACGGGCCGGAATTCGGACAGGCTTACATCGACGTTCTGAACGTCAAATACGGCTGGGAGCAGACGCTGGCACGCTACGGAGTCAACACGATTCTGATGCCGGTGGATTCGCCCCTGACCGGCGCCCTCAAGGAATCGCGCAACTGGCGGGTGGTGTACGACGACACCCGGGCCATCGTGTTCCGGAAAACGGGCGCGGGCGCCGAACAAGTTTCCACCAGCGGTATCGGTGGAGGGGAGCGTGGTCTCGCGATTGCGGCATCCCCAAACGTGCATCCGGAGGATCACGTATTACACAGCAAAGGAGCATTGAATTAAATGAAGAACCTTATGGTCCGTTTTTTGCGCGAGGAGCAAGGGCAAGATTTGATCGAGTACACCCTTCTGCTCGCGTTCGTTTGTTTGGCAGCCGCTGCGATTTTCATCCCGGAAGGGCAGGGTCTCGGCGGCGATCTGGTGCGCAACCAGCGGGGTAACCTCGGAAGCCGCTTCGGCCGCAGTGGCCGCGCAAAGCTAGACGAGAGTGACGGGATTGGGCGGGCCGGTTTCATCGCTGGCCCGTTCGTCTCAACTTCGAGCGGGCTGGAAGGCGATGCGGGGGGAAGAAAGCAAGCCAATGAAAAATCTATGTCGTTCGTTTATTTCGCGAGGAGCAAGGGCAAGACCTGATCGAATATACCCTGCTGCTGGCGTTTGTTTGCCTGGCCGCGGCGGCTTTGTTCATCCCGACGGGCAGGACCATCGCCAGCATTTTTAGCATCACCAGCGTCAGTTTGTCGCAAGCGGCGTCGGCCGCGGCAAATTAAGGCGTGGAGCCTCGGAGACGTGGAGGAAGAATGCGGCAGTCTAAAAGATCATTCTGGAGGGCGAGGAAGGCCAGGACCTGGTGGAGTACTCGCTTCTGCTCGCGTTTGTATGCCTGGCGGGAGCAGCGATGTATATCGGCATGGCCACCAGCACGACCTCTATCTGGAGCATTGTGAACAGCCGCCTGGCGGCGGCTAACCAGTACAAGTTAGGAGCAAATTCCGTGAAGCAAAGACTTATCACTGTCCTTATTTTCGCGCTGGTGGTCGCTGGGGCCGCGAGCGTTCTGATCTACCGCCTGGTCAATTCGCAAATGACTGCGAATGCCAAGCCCGGCAATCGGGTATTGATGGCGGCGCGAAATCTGGAACGAGGGGATCTCATCAAGGACGGAGACATCAAGGTCGCCGATTGGGGCGGAAGCCGTTCCTCCAGGGGCCATCATGAAGCCGGAAGACGCGATCGGGCGCGGCGTCATCGAACCCATTTACATGGGCGAACCTATCGTCGAGAGCCGGATCGCCCCCAGGGGCGCCGGAGCCGGGCTGGCGGCGATCATCCCGCCGGGAATGCGGGCGGTGGCGGTGCGGGTCAACGACGTGGCGGGCGTCGCGGGTTTCGTGACTCCCGGAATGCGCGTCGATATTCTCCTGGCGGGAAATCCGCCCAGCGAGAGGTCCAACAACCTCGGCACGCAGACCAAGACGCTGCTCCAGAATGTCGAGGTGCTTTCGGCCGGCCAGAATATTCAAAAGGACAACGAGGGTAAACCGGTCAGCGTTCCGATCGTCAATCTGCTGGTCACTCCGGAGCAGGCCGAAGTGATGAGCCTGGCGAGCAACGAGGCGCGTATCCAGATGATCCTGCGCAACCCCACAGATAAAGAAGACTCCAAGACCCGGGGTACCGCGGTCGAGTATTTGTTCAACGGCGTCGACGGAATGCCCGGTCCGAAGACGGCTCCCAAACAAGTGGCCGTGAAGCGTGCAGCGCCGAAACCGCCGCCACCGCCTCCGGCAGCTAAACCCGAGCCGCCGAAAGTGGTTCCCCCGGTCATCGTGGAAGTGATCCATGGTTCGAGGAGAGCAGACGCGAAGTTCGCGCCTGAGACGGACGGCAAAGCTTCGGAGGCGAAGCAATAATCAATGATCTTACGCACGAGTATTCTCCTGACGATTTCGGTGGCGGCCTTCGGCCAGGCTCCCGCTCCATCCCAAGCCACGGCTTCGAGAGACCTTGCGGTTACGGTCGGAAAGTCCGTGCTGGTGGATTCGGTCCCTAATATCGAGCGCGTCTCGGTGGCCAACGGGGATTTGGCGGAGGCGGTCGCCATTACGCCGCACGAAGTCCTGGTTAATGGGAAGGCCGCGGGGGAGACTAGCCTCATCGTCTGGCAGCAGGGCGGAAACCGGTTGTTTTTCGATCTCACCGTCCAGCGCAATGAAGCGCGCGTGGATGCAGTACGGCGCGCGATCGCACAGGAGCTTGGCAATGAGGATGTCACCATCGAACTCCAGGACACCACGGTGTTCGTGCGCGGAACGGTGAAGAACCTGACCAGCGCCAGCCGCGCCATCGAGATCGCCTCAACGCTCGGCAAACCAGTAAACCTATTACGGGTTGCGGTGCCGGAGACGGATGCGCAGATCCTGCTGAAAGTGAAGTTCGCGGATGTGGACCGGTCCACTGCCGAGCAGTTGGGAATTAACTTCTTCAGCACGGGCGCCGGTAATACACCGGGCACAGTGAGCACCGGCCAATTCTCGCCGCCGCGCGTTGAGGTACCAACAGGAGGAAGCACCACAGTCACGCTGACCCAGGCACTGAACGTTTTCCTGTTCCGGCCGGATCTGAATCTGGGCGCGACCATTGCGGCGCTGCAGAGCAGGAATCTTCTCCAGATTCTGGCGGAGCCGAACGTACTTGCCATTAACGGTCATAATGCCAGCTTTTTGGCGGGCGGAGAGTTTCCATATCCGACCCTTCAGGGCGGCGGCGCGGGATTGGGGGCCGTGACGATTGCGTTCCGCGAATTCGGCGTGCGCATCAATTTCACGCCAGTGATTACACCGCGTGGAACGATCCGCCTTTCGGTGACGCCGGAAGTGAGTTCTCTCGATTACGCCAACGGCTTGGTGTTTCAAGGGTTCACGATTCCAGGCTTGAGCACGCGACGCGTGCAAACCGAGATCGAGCTCGAGGAAGGCCAGACGTTCGCGATCGGCGGTTTGCTCGACAACCGCGACACCGAAACGTTTAATCGCATTCCAGGTTTGGGAGATATTCCCTTCTTCGGAAAGCTCTTCCGGTCCCGCCAGATCAACAAGAAGTAATTCGGAATTACTGGTGATGGTGACGCCGGAACTGGTCCGGCCCATACCGCGGGGGCAGGCGACTCCGGAGCTCAACCGGCCGGGCAAATTCCTTCCCCCAAATACGTCGAGTACTCCCCCGCAGACGCCCGGCCCGGAAGTAACCGGAGCTGGTTCCGCTCTCGCTCGACTCCGGAGCCAATTCCCGTGGAAGACCTGGTGAAGAGCATGACGGCCCCCGCGGCAGCCCCGCAGGCTGCGCAGCCGTTCGAGTTCGTGCCGGTGACGATCACTCCGGCTCCCCAGGGGCAGCCCGTGCCACAGAACCAGGCCCCCGCTGCGCCCGCGCCGGCTGCACCCGCCCCGAATCAGAATCCGCAGGCCAGGTAGACGGAGCGAGTTGAATGTATCCTATCGCAGTTGCAGTAGTCGTGGAATCCGGGGAGATCAGGAAGGAGCTGCTGCTCGCGCTGGAGGCGCTTGCGATCCCCACAGTTCTCGACTTGCCCGAGATTCCAACGGACTGGCCCAATTTCCTGGAGCGCCTCGATCGGGTCAAGCCGGATGTGGTTTTGCTGGATATCAAGCGGCTTGCCGAACCGATGGATGAGGTCATCGCGCAGCTCCGATCGGCCTCCTCGCGCCCCGCGGTATTCGCGTTACACACTGCCGCGGAGCCCGAGACGATCTTGAACGCGCTGCGGGCCGGTGCGAGCGAATATTCTATTTCCGCCCATCCAGAGCCAACTGAAAGCGGCCCTGGAACGACTCGCGAAAAGCCACGAGGGATCCCAGGAAAAGCTCGCGCGTGGAGGCAAGACCATCGGGTTCCTCTCGGTGAAAGGCGGGTGTGGCGCGAGCACCATCGCCTGCCACGTCGCGATGGAACTAGCTCGCGTTGTCAATGGGAAGGTCTTGCTGGCAGATTTGGACTTGCAGGCCGGGCTGGTTGGCTTTCTGACCAAGGCCAAATCCGAGTATTCGGTAGCGGACGCAGTGAATAATCTCCAGCGGCTGGATCAGAGCTATTGGCGGGCCCTGGTTTCGAACGGGATTCCAAACCTGGAAATCATCACAGCCCCATCCACTCCGACGAGTAAGCAACTGCCGGCCGTGCAATTGAAGCAAACGATTGCCTTCATGCGCACTCAGTATGATTGGACGGTTCTCGATCTGGGGCGCCAGGCAAATAATGCGACGCTGACCATGCTCGACAGGGTCGATGAGACTTATCTGGTGACGACGCATGAGATTCCGGCGCTGCACCAAGCCAAAAAGCTGATTCAAATTCTCTTAGAGTCGGGCTACGGCCGCTCGCAGCTCCGGTTGATTCTGAACCGCTTGCCGAAGCGCTCCGATATCACTCTGGAAGAACTGGAAACGATGCTGGGCCTTCCGATCTACATGACGCTCGCGAACGATTATCAGGCGCTGCAGGAAGCCTTTACGGAGGGACGTCTGCTGGACGGTTCCACCCACCTGGGCCGCGATTTTGCCAGGCTCGCGGCCAAGATCGCAGGGGTCGAGGTCAAGAAAAAGAAATTCTCGTTGTTTGGGTAGAAGAGGAGATTTCCTATGTCCGCCAATACGTCGGTCGCGCTTCAAGAGCCAGGATGGGTGAACCGGCTATTCACCAACCAGGAGATCAGCCCGCAGTACCAGGAGTTGAAGTTTATCCTGCATCGGAAGCTTCTGGACCGTATCAATCTGGAGTTGCTTTCGAGTGTTGCGAGCGAGCGTATCCGCAGCGAAGTACGAGGTGCTGTGGCCAAGTTGGTGGAAGAAGAGAAAACCCCCCTTAGCCTGGTGGAGAAGGACCGCATCATCGGAGAAGTGTTGGATGAAGTGTTCGGACTGGGGCCGCTGGAACCTCTGCTGGCGGACTCGACTATCTCGGACATCCTGGTCACCACGCCGAAGCTGGTTCACATTGAGCGCGCCGGCAAGTTATACAAAACACCGGTACAGTTCAAGGACAACGCGCATTTGATGCGCATCATTGAGAAAGTAGTTGCTCGCGTCGGCCGGCGCGTGGATGAATCGTCGCCTTTGGTGGATGCCCGCCTGCCCGACGGATCGCGCGTAAACGCCGCGATTCCGCCGGTTGCTGTGGATGGTCCGCTGCTGTCGATCCGCCGTTTCGGACGCGAGCGTCTGAAGGCCCAGGATCTGGTGCGCACTCTCACGGTGACCGATAATATGATGTTGCTTCTCGAGGCCTGCGTGCACTCGCGCCTGAATCTTCTGATTTCCGGCGGGACTGGCGCCGGGAAAACGACGCTGCTCAACGTGCTCTCCAACTTCATCCCGGAAGACGAGCGGATTGTCACCATCGAAGACGCGGCCGAATTGAAACTGCAGCAGGAACACGTGGCCCGCATGGAGACGCGGCCGCCCAATATCGAAGGCACGGGAGCGATCCGAATCCGCCAACTGGTCATCAACGCTCTCCGCATGCGCCCCGATCGCATCATCGTTGGCGAGGTGCGTGGCGAAGAGGCTTTGGATATGCTGCAGGCCATGAACACGGGTCATGATGGCTCGATTACGACCATTCACGCGAACTCCGGACGCGACGCTCTGGCTCGCCTGGAAGTGATGGTGGGTATGGCCAACGCGAACATGGGCGTGCGGTCGATGCGGCAGCAGATCAGTTCGGCCATCGATGTCGTGGTGCAGATCGCCCGCTTCAGCGACGGAACCCGGCGCGTGATCGGCATTTCCGAATGCGTGGGGATGGAAGGCGAGCTGATCACCATGCAGGATATTTTTGTTTTCGAAAAGACCGGACTAGCCGAAGGCGGGCGGGTGACGGGAAGATTTCGCGCCACCGGCGTCCGCCCGAAATTCTACGAACAGCTTCGCATGTCCGGCATACAATTTCCCACTTCGATTTTCCAGACCGTGGTGGAGATAGGAAAGCCAGCCTAGTTATGAATCCCTGGTTTATCGGAATTATTTTCCTGATTCTGTTCGCGATCGTTCTGGTGGCCATCAGCCTCGGCCACCGTTTCGTCGAGACGCAGAGTAAGAAGCGGGTGGAAGCGATGCTGCACGCCGCCTCGGGCGCGACCGAGGAGAAGGCGGAGACGTCGATCCTGATCGACTCGGCCAAGGAGGATCCGCTCAAGGTCTTGCTGGCGCAGTCGCAGCTGCCGGAGAAGATTTCCGGTGTAATCCAGCAGGCGGGATTGTCCTGGACGGTGACGCACCTGGTGATTTTGATGCTCATCGGCGGGATTATCGGCGCCACGCTAGGGTGGGTGATTCAGCCGCTCGGATTTCAGCTCCTGAGCGCTCTCGCCCTCGCTTTCGTGCTGGGCGGAGCGCCGTACTTCTATCTCAAACACAAGCGCACGAAACGTATGGCGGAGTTCGAGGCGCAACTGCCTGAAGCTCTGGATTTTCTTGCTCGTTCGATGCGCGCCGGGCATGCCTTCTCCATCAGCCTGGAAATGCTAGGATCGGAATCCCCGGACCCTATTGGCCAGGAATTCCGCACGCTGTTCAATGAGCAGAACCTGGGCGCCCCGCTGGAGGTGGCTCTCGGAAACTTCGGGAAGCGCGTTCCTCTTCTGGATGTGCGCCTCTTCGTTTCAACCGTGCTGCTGCAAAGACAGACAGGCGGAAACCTGAGTGAGGTTCTGACGCGGCTGGGCTACATCATCCGCGAGCGCTTCCGCCTCCGGGGGCAAGTCCGCGCGGCCAGCGCCCATGGCCGCTTGACCAGCATTATTCTGAGTCTGCTCCCGTTATTTCTGGTGGCCGGACTTCTGGTGATCGCACCGGGGTATTTGCAAGAGTTTGGCCAAGGATCCGGACGGAAAGTGGATGATCGCCGGTGCGATCGTCGGCCAGATCCTGGCGTACTTCATCATGCGGCGCATCATCGATATCAAGGTGTAATCATGGCCATTCTAATCACTGTCGGTCTTTTCTTGGTCCTCCTGGTGACGATTGTATATGCCGGATACCGGTTTTACGCGCGTCCAGGACAAGTCTATGAACAACTCGGCGGACAAGCATCCTTCCAGATGCCCGAACATGACCGGCTCAACGAATCGGAACCCGGATTGCTGGTCACGGTTATCGAACAGATCGGCGAGAAAATTCCGATCGATCCAGCGGATGCCACGGCTCTTCGGCGCGATCTGATCGCCGCCGGTTACCGTTCGGATACAGCGCTCCCGACTTATATCGGGATCCGCGTACTGACATGCGCCGTGTTTGTCATACTGGCGCTGGTGTTCAGGCCCGTGCTTACCTCCAATCCCGTTCTTTCGGTTGTGATTCCCGCCGGCGCCGGATTTCTGGGGTATTTCGGCCCCTCCTTCGTGCTGGATTATCTGATTGGAGCCCGCCAGGAGCGCATCCGCTGGGGACTTCCGGACGCTCTGGATCTTTTGGTTGTCTCCGTGGAAGCTGGACTGGGCCTGGATCAAGCCATCCAGCACGTGTCGCGCGAGTTGATTACGGTCCACCCGGACGTGAGCGACGAACTGGAGCTGGTGAATCTGGAGATTCGCGGCGGCCTGCGCCGCATCGATGCGCTTCGTAATCTCGCCGCGCGAACGGGCGAGCCGGAACTGAAGAAGCTGGTGGCGATCATGGTGCAAACCGACCGCTTCGGAACCAGCATCGCGGATTCCTTACGAACCCATTCAGATTTTATGAGAACCCGCCGCCGGCAGGAAGCGGAAGAACGCGCGAATAAAGTGGGCGTGAAGCTGGTCTTCCCCATTTTCTTTCTGATTCTGCCCTCCATGTTAGTCGTGGCCGCGGGCCCAGGCCTGCTGCAAATTTTCAAGTCTCTGATCCCCATGATGAAGAGCTTTAGAGGCGTGGGGGGTTGAGTTGTACGCTATACGTAGTAGCTCAGTGCTGCACGGTTGAACTCGAAGCTAGAATCTGAATGAAGGAGCATAATTGAAAAATGAGTCAAAACGTTATCGCCGCAATTTTGTGGATCGCCGCTGCCCTTGTCCTGGTGCTTTATTTGATGCGCCGGAGCCGCCGGAAACGGGCCCGCTAGGTAGAGCCCGCGCGTAGCCAACGCAAGGCTCTGGAACGAAAACGGCCATCCACATGCCCGATTCAGAAGAAATCCAAGGTCTCCAGAATCGCGATGGGGGATGGCCCTACCAGGGCCGTGGCGCGTCGTGGACCGAGCCAACTTGCTACGCCCTGCTGGCGCTGGCGGCGTCGGGTCTTGGACAATCTTCCTCAGCGCGCGCGGGCGCCCAGTGGCTGGCTCACCGGCAGCGCGCGGATGGAGGCTTGGCGCCTCGCGAATCGGTCGCGGAGAGTACCTGGCTGACCGCGTTAGGTCTCTTGCTTCCACCAGAGGCCGCCGAAGGCCTGGATCGAAATCGGGCGGCTGCATGGGTGTTGACACAGACCGGGCGCGAGTCCGGCTGGGTTTATAAACTCCGGCTGTTTCTGTCGGGCGTGAGCACGGATGTGTCCTTAAGCTTTGACGGCTGGCCCTGGTTTCCGGGGGCCGCCGCCTGGACCACTCCCACGGCGCTTTCGCTCCTGGCTCTCGAGAAGCGCGAGCGCCAGAACACGGATGCTGAGCTGAGCAAGCGAATCGCGCAAGGCCGAAGTTTTTTGCTCGCGCGCCGCTGCCGCGACGGAGGATGGAATCACGGGTCCACCAAGTCGCTGGGCTACGATTCCGATTCCTATCCGGAGACGACCGGTGTCGGATTGCTCGCGTTGCATGGGTGGACTGGCCCGGAGATTGCGCCCGCCGTGGCGCGGGCGGAAGAGCATCTGGCGGCCTGCGAATCCTATCAGGCGGCGAGCTGGCTTCGATTGGGCCTGTTGGCCCACGGCCGTCAGCTCCAGGCGCCGCCCTTGACGCGGCGCGGACAGACCATGGAGATCGCGCTGGGCACGCTTGCCGACGCAGCTCAGCAAGGCAGAAATTTGTTTCTGGATTGAACATGCAGGAATATCGTCACAGTCGCGCCCAGCCCACTCGCCGGCAATTTATGGCCGCCGCGGGGGCGACACTGGCTCTCTCGGGCTGTTCGCAGCCGCCCGCGAAGTGGGCGCCAGTATCCATCTACCGCGCCGCTGAATATTCCGAGAACTTGTACGATCTCATCCGCCGCCTGATCGCCGAACATAGACTGGATGTTCGCGGAAAGCGCGTGGTGCTGAAGCCCAATATGGTCGAGTTCGATGAGCGGACGGTGATCAACACCAACCCCAAGCTGGTCCATGCCGCGCTCGAAGGCTTCCGGGCCGCGGGAGCCGCGGATGTTCGCATCGCCGAAGGTCCCGGCCACCGCCGTCTCACCTTGGATCTTGCGGATGCCGCGGGCTATTTCTCCACCATCCCCGGCTTTGAATCGGCGTTCACGGATTTGAACCTGGACGAACTGACGCTGGTCCAGATGGTACGGCCGCAATCCAAACTCCGCTCTCTCTACCTTCCCAACACGGTGCTGAACTGCGATCTGCTGGTTTCGCTTCCTAAGCTCAAGGTCCATCACTGGGCCGGAGCCACGCTGAGCATGAAGAATTTGTTTGGAGTGGTGCCCGGGGGCGTCTACGGCTGGCCCAAGAACGTGTTGCACTGGGCGGGGATCAACGAGACCATCGCCGATCTGCACACGCTTTTCCCGCGCGCTTTTTCGATTGTCGACGGGATCGTGGGGATGGAAGGCAATGGACCGATTCAGGGGACGCCCCATCCCACGGGGGTCGTGGTCGCGGGCGCCGATCCGGTGGCCGTGGATGCCACCTGTTGCCGGATCATGGGGCTGGACCCGCAGCGGATCGGCTACTTGCAACTGGCCGCCGGGAGGGAGAGATTGACGGAGGATCTGGTCCCGCAAATCGGAGAACCTCTTCACAGCGTGGCTACCCGCTTCGCCGTGCTGCCCGAGTTGGAACGATTGCGCCTGTCGGGCGGAGAGAGTAAGTCATGATGACGATCCGCCCGCTCGAATTTCCCAAACCCATCCGCTGTGTGAGAGTTTTTCTGTTTAAGCGTAGCCCCTGACCATCGGGAACGCCGGTTCGTTAAGGCCTTGAGGAGTTTTAGCTTAGAAAGTTTCGGAGGAATTTTCTTTGCGGGAAGTACCAGTTCAAATCGCATCGGCAGCGCACGCGGCTCCGCGGATGTCCCGGCGGATGGAGGTGTTGCTGACCCTCGCCATCGCGATCGCGTTGCTGATACCCTGCGTCTGGCAGGAACACATCGAGGCGGGCGACCTGGCAAGTCACCTCTATAACGCCTGGCTCGCCGGTCAGATACAGAACGGCACGATTGCAGGCCTGACCGTAGCCCATCCGCTGACCAATGTTCTGTCGGACGGGATCATGGCGGCGCTCATCGGCCCGCTCGGACCAACCTGGACGGCGCGCCTGGTATGCGCGGCAGCGGTGGAGACATTCTTCTGGGGCGCATTTTTCTTCATCAGCGCGGCGAACCGGCGAAAACCATGGATTTTGGCGCCGAGCCTGGGCATGCTGGCCTACGGCATGATTTTTCATTTCGGATTTCTGAATTTCTATATCTCCACCGGCTGTTCCCTGTGGATTCTAGCGCTGCTTTGGAACCCCAGCCGGCTTGCGTTTCTGCAATCGATTCCGCTCGCGATGCTCGCTTTGCTTGCCCACCCTCTTCCACTGGCCTGGGCAGTCTGTGTTCTGGCCTACGTCCAGGTAGCGCGCCGCCTCCGGACGGCGGGGGCACAGGTGCTTCTCCTGCTGGCGGCGCCGGCCGCGTTGATTCTGATTCAGACAGTGCTCCTGAGCAGGTTCCCGAGCGATGTGGTCCTTAAGCCAGGCGCTGCGGCTGGAGGGCGTACTGGGCGCGACAGGCGCCTTGCAATTTTGCCTGTATGGCTCAAAGTACCTGCTGATCGCGGCGGGCATGCTACTCCTATGGTTTTATCTGTTTCTGGAGCGCGTGGATCGTGGGAAGTTGATCTCGGATCCGCTGGTGCATGTGTGGCTGTTGAACATCGCGGCGTTGGTGCTGATACCATCGTCCATCAAGTTTCCGCAGTATCAGTTCGGGCTGCTTTTCATTTCTGAGCGGATTTCCCTGTTCATTGCGATTCTGTTCTGCGCCGTGATTGGCGGAGGCAGTTATGGACGCGCTATGACGCGTCTCTCATCGCTGGTGGCGATCGTTTTTTTCACTTTTGTGTTCATCGACGTGCGCGCGGTCAACGCTGTGGATGCGGAGATTACTTCTCTGGTATCGGGACTCGCTCCTGGACAGAGAGTGGTCGCTTCGCTCCAGGACTCGACCGGTCTAAACAGCCTGGTGCATGTCCTGGATTGGGCTTGCATCGGGCGATGTTTCGATTACGCCAACTATGAACCGGGCACCGGACAATTCAGAATTCGCGTTCTCCGGCGAAACCAGGTAGTGGCGCCGACCATAGCCATCGCGCAGGAAATCGAGTACGGCCACCACATCGTCGCCCCCGACGAGGCTCCCTTGTATTCGATCTGCCCCGGGCCGGATTCAGAACATCGTCTGCGGCTTCAAAAAATGAAGGCAGGGGATGCTACCTGCGGCTTTACTCTGCCGACCACGTTTCAGCCGTTCGGCGCGCCACCATCTGCTCCATGACATCAACCACTACAACTGCGCCGAGCCGGGTTTGGTTCGCTGGCGGGGCGCATGGAAGCGGCACTCGCCGCGCTTGCCGGAAAGCGCTTCCTGCCGGTTCTCATCCTGCTGGTCGGGCCTGCTGCCCTCGGCCTGGCTGCTTTATGAGCTGCGCGACACGCCGCAGCTCGGTTTGTCCGGGGACGATGTCATGTACATCGGAGCGGCACAGATCGCTGGCGCATGATGGAACTTACCGCGAAACCGCCCTTCCCGGCGATCCGTGGCAGACGAAATACCCTCCCGGCTATCCGTTGATGCTGGCGGCGATTCTGAAATGGAATCCCGCCGCTCTAAACTTCTGGATCATTGCGCACTCCTGGGTTTGGATGGCGGCGGCTTCGTTCGCGCTCGCCTGGGCCATGCGGCAAACGGGTCTCACCCCCGTGCAAGCTGCCATTGTGGGCGCCCTGTGGGCGGCGAATCCCGCCGGCGCTAACGCGGCGATCTTCGCAATGGCCGATACCCCCTATTGCGCCGTGCTTTTTCTGGTCCTGGGGCTGGTACTGCGGCTCGATAAGGCTGCGATCTGGAACGCGGCGCTGGCCGGGCTGCTGATGGGGATCGCATGCCTGATCCGGAGCGCGGGTATTGTCGCAATAGGTGGTCTGGTCGCGTGGCTGCTTTGGCGGAGGAGTCTCAAAACGGCAGTTCTGGTTCGGCGTTTCCGCCAGCATCCTTCCGGCAATCTGGATGCTTTGGTCTCACGCGCATTTGCCGCCGGATCATGGTCCGGTGGCCGAATATTATTTCAATTACGGAGGGCGCTGGCTTCAGACCGTGCGCCAGACGGGATTGAGATCCGATCCTGTGAACGAACATCATATTCGGTATAAAGTCGCTGGGAGAATGGCTGATCCCCGTCGAAAGAAACAGTGTACTGCTTCAGTTCGTTGGTACATCATTCTCTTCGCCCTCGGATGCGCCGTCCTTGCGGAATGGGGGGGCGGAGCCGATTACAGCGGTCGCGCTGGCAACGGCGGCGCTTCAGCTTTTCTGGAATTGGCCGCCGAATGTACGTTTTTTCCTGCCCGTGGCTCCGGCGTTTCTGGGCGCGGGCGTCGCGATGCTCAGCTCGCGGCCGGCGATTCTTCGGATCTTCGCCCTAGTCATCGTGGCGGGCGCGGATATTTATGGCATTGCAGAGTCTTGCGCTGAGTTACGCAGTCAGCGGGACACGCGGCTTTCCTCCCGTCTACTCTTTCATCAAGACGGAGCTTCCACCGGATGCCGTGATTCTTGGAGACGAGCGGGTTTGGCTGTTCACAGGCCGGCAGGCCTTGGGGATGCCGGCGCCCATGGAGTACTTTTACCTCAAACGCTCGATGCAGAGATCGAGTTTTTCATGAGCTACAAGGACGTGGCACGCCAGTTTGGAGCGGGTTACGTTCTGCTTGAGCCGTGGGACGGAGTGCGCTGGGACGTACCGACAACCGAGCGAAGCAGTTCGCGGCCGCAATGCGCTCTGACCCGGGCCTGGAGCGAATATTCTCCCAAAACGGAGTCGAGCTCTTTCGGATCCGTACGGGTGGCCCTTGATCGCCGTAGCTCATTTAAGTAAAGAAAGAATCCGCAGGGCCGGGGATTTACTCACTGGTTGGGCGCCTGGGTTATCACATGACAAACGAACATATCCTCCTGCTGCTTGAAGTTACATCCCACCTTTGAGTCCAGGAATCATGGGATGATATTATCGAGCAAAACGATGGAAGCGGTGAAAGCGAGCCCGGAGCGTTCGGCCCTAGCGGATCGCGCGCGAGACGCCTGTGCCCGGCTGATACAGTCTCCGCAATTCGCCCCGGTTCTACTTGCAGCGATCCTCGTCTGGGAATTCGGCGACCTGCTTTTCGAGGCGGGTAAAAGGCTCTTTTGGTATGACGAGCTCCTTACATTTCATGTTTCAGGACTTCAGCCATTTTCCGTTTTTTGGAGCGCACTCAAGGCGGGTGCAGACGGGATGCCTCTCGGCTACTACCTGCTCATTCGGCTCGTGAGGATGCTTCCTGGTGATCCGCTGGTCACGCTCCGGCTGCCTTCCATTCTTGGGTATCTGATGACCCTGGTGGGGGTTTATTGGTTCGTGCGAAAAAGACTGCCAGCATTTGCCGGTTTGGCAGCTGTTTTTTTGACAACGCTGTCCCCGTTCCGAGCCTATGCCATCGAGGCGCGATCTTACGCTTTGCTCGTCGGTTCTCTCGCGATAGCCGCTGTTCTCTGGCAGAGAATCGACGAGAAACGGTTCATGACACCGCTGTTCGCCCTGTTCCTAACCCTGGCTGTTGTTTTTCATTATCTTGCCGTAGTCGCACTTGCGCCTTTCGGCATCGCTGAACTTATCTGGACCCTCTGGTCGCGCCGAATCCGCTGGAAAGTTTGGGCCGCCTGTGTATTGGCGACGGCTCCTTTTTTCATGAGTCTTCCGATCATTCAGCATTACAAGGACCTGTTCGGCAAGAACTTCTGGTCGCAATCGAATTGGGGCATGCTCATCTCGACCTATGGATTCTACGTGGGGCTTGACCCCAAGTGGGCTGTTCTCTTACTTACTTTTGTCCTAATCGCTTTTTTATGGCTAATTGTGGATGAGGGCCTCTTAGCGGTTTGGCACACGCCCAGGGAAGCGTCACCCGCTGAGAAGAATTTCACTCCAGCCGAAATCATTCTTTTCAGCGTGTTTCTGTGTTTTCCCGCATTATTGATTGTGCTGACAAAACTGCTGCACTCCGGCTATACACCTCGATACGGATGGCCGGCAATCCTCGGCCTGGTTTGGGGAACAGTCTATTTGGCTCGAACCGTTTGGCGCAAGCCCACTTCCATCTACGTCCTCATGGCCTTGATGATCGCCTTCGCCTATCAAGGTGTTAGTGACGTCCGTAAACTATCCAGAGCGCGTTCGAGCACAATCGATGAACGTTGGACTAGTCTGGCGGAACTCAGCCGCAGCGAACCAGGAATCCCAGTCGTAATTGGCAGTCCGATCGTATACCTGGAAGCGGCCGAATATGCGCCTCCGGAACTGCGCGATCGAATCGTTGACGTTGTCGATGAGGACACCGCGGCGCGCTTGGTACATGCAGATACCGCCGATAGAACGAATCGCCTTCTGTCCCAGTACATTCCATTGCACGTCGAAGATCGCGCGGCGTTTCAAGCTGCGCACCGGAAGTTCGTCTTGCGCTCGGACGGGAATTTCGATTGGTTCACTGAGTATGCTCTCGAGCAGAAATTCCACATGAGGCTACTCTCAAGGGATACTTGGAGTTCACTTTACATCGTAGAACGATGATGCGGAAAGGCTGCCCCTGATGAGAAAAGCACGAACACTTCTTGTGACTGGCTCCTGCGGATTAATCGGCTCGGAAGTGACGCGCTGGTTCGCCCGGCTGGGATTCTGCATCACGGGAATTGACAGCAACCATCGAGCCACATTCTTCGGACCCGAGGGCGACACAAGCTGGGTACTCGGGCAACTGCAATCCGAGATTCCGGACTACCGCCACGCGGCGATCGATATCCGCGATCGCGAAGCTGTCCTGAATCTCATGGAGGAACTGAAGCCCAACCTGATCATTCACACCGCAGCCCAGCCGTCGCACGATCGCGCCGCGGCGATCCCGTTCCTCGATTTCGAGGTGAATGCTTTGGGAACGCTTCACCTGCTCGAAGCAGCGCGCCGGTCTTGTCCCGAATCGCCTTTCATTCACATGTCGACGAACAAGGTGTACGGCGACCGGCCCAACTCACTGGCGCTGACCGAACTCGAGACCCGCTGGGAATATGCGGACCCCGCCTTTGAGAACGGCATCGCCGAGGATTTTTCGATCGACCAGAGTAAGCACTCCATCTTCGGCGCATCCAAGGTTGCGGGCGACATTATGGTGCAGGAGTATGGCCGTTATTTCGGGATGCCCACCTGCTGCCTGCGCGGCGGATGCCTTACGGGCCCGAATCACGCCGGCGTTGAGCTGCACGGATTCCTCAGCTACCTATTAAAATGCAACGTCGAAGGGCGCGAGTACAAGGTCTTCGGATACCAGGGTAAACAGGTTCGCGACAACATTCATTCCGAGGATGTGGCCAGCTTCATGTATGAGTTCTGGAAGTCCCCCCGCGTCGCCGAGGTCTACAATCTTGGCGGTGGCAAATCCAATTCCTGCTCCATTCTCGAAGCGTTCCGCATGGCCGAGGATGCTACCGGTAAGAAGATGAATTGGCGCTACCTCGATGAAAATCGAATCGGCGACCACATCTGCTACTACAGCGATTTGCGGAAGATGAAGGCACACTACCCCGACTGGAGAATGGTCAAGACACTGCCGATGATCTTTGAGGAGATCGCCGCTAGCTGGAAACAACGCTTGCCGGCCGATGCTTGATGAAAATCCTCATTACCGGGGTGTGCGGATTCGTGGGCAGTGCGCTCGCTGAATGCCTGATCGAGCGGGTGGAAGGCATCCGCGTGGCGGGAATAGACAACCTGATTCGTCCGGGCGCGGAAACGAACCGAATGCGGATGGAAAGGCTAGGCGTCGAATTCATTCACGGGGACCTGAGATCCGCGAGCGACATCGCCGGTCTGCCTCCCTGCGATTGGGTGATCGACGCGGCCGCGAATCCCAGCGTATTGGCCGGCCTTTCCGGCGCTGGAAGCAGCCGCCGGCTCTTCGAACACAACTTGGCCGCATTCGGCAACGTACTCGAATACTGCAGGGAGTACAAAGCCGGGCTGCTACTGCTGAGCAGCAGCCGCGTCTACTCTATTCCCGCGCTCGCCGCCATCCCGCTGCGCGTACAAGACCAGACCTTCGCGTTGGACTCAGCAGCTCCGCTGCCGCGGGGGCTAACGGTGAACGGCATCGGCGTGGATTTTTCCACCGCCGCGCCAGTTTCTCTGTATGGAGCCACGAAGCTGGTCTCGGAAACCATGGCCTTGGAATATGGGGCCGCGTTTGATTTCCCGGTATGGATCACACGTTGCGGCGTGCTCGCCGGCGCAGGACAGTTCGGCACCCCTTCGCAGGGTATTTTCGCCTTTTGGGTGAACGCGCATCTGCGGCACCGTCCGATCCGCTACATCGGATTCAACGGTACCGGCTGCCAGGCGCGGGACGCATTTCACCCTCGCGACCTCGCGGCCCTGATGATCGCGCAAATGCGCACGGCCCGCGCGGATGGACAACGCGTATATACCGCGGGAGGCGGTCCCGCCAACACCATGTCGCTCGCGCAACTCACAGCCTGGTGCGACGAAAACTTTGGGCGCCATGTTCCGGCCGTCGATCCCGAACCACGCATGTATGACATCCCGTGGATGGTGATGGATAACACCCGGGCTGCCGCCGATTTCGGCTGGCAACTCGAGATTCCGCTTCCCGCCATTCTCGAGGAGATCGCCCAACATGCCAGGCGCCATCCGGACTGGCTGGAAGTGAGCCACGCATGAATCCGCCGCCGCCCGGCGCCCGCGAACCGCTGCGGTTGCTATCGGTGGTGATTCCGGCCCAAAACGAAGAAGGCTGCATCGCCGCCACGGTTGAGCACCTCCATGTCGAACTGCGTTTGCAGCAGATTGCTCACGAAATCGTGGTGGTGGACGATGGCAGCACGGACTCCACCTGGAGCCTGCTCCAGGAGATCCGCACCCGCATCCCCGAATGCAGGCCGGTACAAAATCCCGGCGACCACGGCTTCGGCCGCGCCATTACGTACGGCTTCAACCACGTGACCGGAGATGCCGTAGTGGTCATGATGGCGGATGAATCCGACGACTGCCGCGATGTCGTCCGCTACTGGCAGATCCTGGGCCAGGGCTGGGATGCCGTTTTCGGCTCCCGCTTTGTGCGCGGAGGAGGTGTGATCGACTATCCCCGCCACAAACTGCTGCTCAACCGCATGGCGAACCTGTTCCTGCGTCTGCTGTTCGGCGTCAAGCTTAACGACTTCACGAACGCCTTCAAGGCTTATCGGAGAACCGTGATCGAGGGCTGCCGTCCTTTCCTTTCGCCGCACTTCAACCTCACCGTGGAGCTGCCGTTGAAGACCATCGTGCGGGGATATTCCTGGACGGTGATTCCCATCACCTGGCGTAACCGGCGCGCCGGCGAGTCGAAACTCAAGATCAAGGAGATGGGCAGCCGCTACCTGTTCATCGCCCTCTATTGCTGGCTGGAGAAATACTTTAGCCGCGGCGATTACCGCGCAAAGTGATGCTGCTTGAGATGACCACCCGCAGTTGAGAGTACTTAAATGAATCTATCGCGAAACGGTAATCTCCATGGTACTTGGCTTAGAGCCCGGTACTTCAGTTATCCAACCACGGTTTGGCGTCCCTAATAGCCGCGAGTTGGAACTCCCTGATGGAAAGCCTGAAGGCCATTGGTTCTTTGAGGGATCCAGCCTAGACGGACTCACCCTTCGCTACGACAGAGACACTTTTGACTCTGCAGCCGAGGGGGAGAATTTAACCGGGCGCAAATGCTACCCTGCGAGGAAGGTAAGCACATACTTCGCTGGTGCCCCTTATCTATTCCAACCAGTTTCTAATCGAGGACACTATGGCGAACCAGTACCGCTGGATGAAGACCGTTGCGATCAGTATTGGGGTAATCGTCTTGGCTTCTTTCGGAGCCCTCGCCGTCTTACATTGGCACCCTGGCTTAGTCCTGTTGGTCCGTCCCGGCCTCAAGTCTAGAAGTCCGTATTGCTCGACCTGGCAGGCCGTCCCCGCCGGGGATTTAGAGATGCGGAACAAGCAATCCGTGGCTCATTTCCAAAGCGAAGACCGCCTCGTGCGACGCGAGGGTCCGCTGACGCTTTGGCAGACGGCCACCGGCGAATACTGGGTGCCCAGCTCAGACTGGGGAATCCGGGGCAAGATGAACGCGATTCCGGGATGATTCCGAACGGTGTTCCGGGATGATCCCGAACAGGATTCCGGGATGAAGGTGAACACCGGTTCCGGGATGAAGCCGAACAGTTTCAGGCCGATCCCGGAACCGCGTTCGGCTTCGCCGGAATGATTTCCACAGGCAGCTAGCGGCGCTGGACAACACAATGGCAGGCAGCCTCCCCTCGAAAGGGAGGATCAGCTTGCCAGCTAGGAGATTGTCCGTGCGCAAGATCAAAGAAGTTCTTCGATTGAAGTTTGATGTGGGCCTGGGGCTGCGGCAGATCGCCCGCAGTTGCTCGATTGGCCTCGGCACCGCACACGAGTATTTGCAGCGGGCCGAAGCTGCCAAGATCACGTGGCCGCTTGGACCGGAGTGGGACGATGACCGGCTTGAGGCCGCGTTGTTCGGCGGGCCGCCGCGCAGCCGCCCGACGGTGCTGGCGATGCCCGACTTCGCCGATCTTCATCGGCAGCGGCAGCAACATTCACACGTGACGCAACAGTTGCTTTGGGAGGAGTACCGGCAGGCAAACCCGGACGGCTACCAGTACAGCCGCTTCTGCGAGCTGTACCAGCGGTGGCGGCGGAAACAGGATGTGGTGCTGCGGCAGGAGCACAAGGCCGGCGAGAAGCTGTTCGTGGATTGGGCAGGAACAACGATACCGATCCATGATCCGCGTGGTGGTCCGGTGCAGCAGGCGCATCTATTCGTCGCCGTGCTGGGGGCCAGTTCCTACACCTACGCCGAAGCCACTGCCGACGAGCAGTTGGCAAGCTGGATCGGCGCTCACGTGCGGGCCTTCGAGTTCTATCAGGGCGTGCCGAAACTGGTGGTGCCGGACAACACCAAGACCGGCGTGACCAAAGCCTGCCGCTACGATCCCGATCTGAATCCGACCTATCAGGAGATGGCCATGCATTACGGCGTCGGAGTGGTTCCGGCGCGGCCATACAAGCCTCGCGACAAGGCCAAAGTCGAATCGGGTGTGCAGTTGGCCGAGCGTTGGATCATCGCCGCGTTGCGGAATCGGAAGTTCTTCTCGATTGAAGAGTTGAACCAAGCGATCCGGGAGCTTCGCGACCGAATCAACCAGCGACCGTTCCGTAAGCGCGAGGGCTCCAGAGCGACGCAGTTTGCGGCAGTGGACAAGCCTGCGATGGGTCCGCTCCCCGCGGAGCGCTTCGACCTGAGCGAATGGTCTCGTGCCCGAGTCAACATCGACTATCACATCGCCTTCGACACGAACTACTACAGCGTGCCTTACAACCTGGTTCAAGAACTGGTGGAAGTACGCTCGACGCCGACGACCATCGAGATCTTCCACAAGAGTCAACGCGTGGCGTCACACCTACGCGCACACGGCCATGGGCACGCCGTCACGATTGCCGAGCACCGTCCGCGTTCCCACCAGGCGCATCTGGAATGGACACCGTCGCGGATGGTGCATTGGGCTCAGACCATAGGCCCACATACTGCTCGGCTGTTTGAACGCATTCTCGCCGACAAGCCGCACCCGGAGATGGGCTACCGATCTTGCCTGGGCATCATTCGGCTCGCCGATCAGTACTCACCGGCTCGTGTGGAAGCCGCGGCGGAACGGGCACTGCTTACCGGAGCGTGTCGTTATCAGAGCGTCAAGTCGATCCTGAAGAACTCGCTCGACGCGATTCCGCCCGAGCGCTCCGCCGCCGTCGTCGCCACCACCACCGCACGACAACATCCGCGGCGCAGAGTACTTCGAGTGAGGAGACGGCGATGCTGAAACAACCAATGATCGAAAAACTGGCGGCAATGCGTCTTCTCGGAATGGTCGAGGCGTTGAAGGCGCAGGAGCAAGATCCGTCGGCTCGCGAGCTGAGCTTCCTGGAACGGTTCGGCCTGTTGGTGGATCAACAGTGGAACTGGCGGGAGAACCAGGCGCTCTCACGACGCCTGAAGAATGCCAAGCTGCGCACGCCGAACGCTTGCGTTGAAGAGATCGACTATCGCACTGCTCGCGGACTCGATAAGAGCGTGATCCGTTCCCTGACGCAACAGTCCGCCTGGGTCGGCACGCACGAGAACATCTTCGTCCTTGGGCCAACGGGCGTGGGCAAGAGCTTTGTGGCGTGCGCTCTGGCGCAGAAGGCATGCCGCGATGGTTACTCGGCGCTCTACACTCGCGCCCAGTCGCTGTTTCGTGATCTCGCGATGGCGCGAGCCGACGGCAGTTTGCGCAGTCTGCTGGCGCGGCTCAGCCGCATCGATGTCCTGGTGATCGACGACTGGGCCATGGCTCCGCTGTCAGAACCCGAGCGCCGCGACTTCTGGGAGATCTGCGAAGACCGCTACCAAGTGCGCTCGACGATCCTGACCTCGCAACTGCCGGTCTCGCGCTGGCACGAGCAGATCGGCGATCCGACGCTTGGCCGACGGCATCCTCGACCGGCTGGTTCACAACGCTCATCGGATCGAGATGCGTGGCGATTCGATGCGCAAGAACCGGGGGAAGCCGAATGTGTAACTTCCGGTTTGCGCGTAACGCTGGACTATATGCCGCACGCCGCATCTAAACCAGACTACGCTGGGACCGGGCAGTTTCATCGCAATTGAAAGGTTTACAATTCTCTGATGACGTTTCAAAATAGGCTCGCGACGATGCTGATGCTTGGCATTTTCGTCGCCAAGATCGTTGCCGCTACAACCGGGCTGCGAAGTTCCAATCTTAGTCTCGACGGGCGGGCCAGTCCCACACAATCCGCACACGCTGGTAATCAGATGGACCAGGATATCGGTTCGTTGACCTATAAGGGGCATATCATTTTGCTGAACGCCTGCTTAATAGCGGGAGCACGTCTACTCCACTCAGGATTCAAGGCCGCTGATATCAAGAAGGCAGATGTAATCTTGATTGGCCATGCGCACTTCGATCATATGTCGGACGCCGCGTCAGTCAGCGCCAGTACCGGTGCGATCGTCGTTGGCGCACCAGTCACTTACCGAAGATAGCTTACGCTCTCAGGGGCTGGATTCAAAGCTCATCAGGACCGTGACCGGCGGAGGAGAACTACTGAAGTTCCCCGGATTTCAGGTAGAGCCCATTCTGGGTCGCCATGGAGAGCCTCCGCCGAACGTGACCGCGGCGTTCGATCAAGCAGCGAAATCGGTAACCCAGCCGTATACGGCAACCCAAATGGCCGAATTGGCCAACATCGAAGACCGGGCCACAGACCCGATCCGCGCATCACCGCCGAAGGAACCATTACGTATTTAATTACCCTTGATGACGGCTACCGGATCATTTACCGCGATGGCCAACGCGCTCTCACGGATTACGAAAGAAGCGGGTGGATGCTGCAGAAGGTAGGGAACGTGGATCTGGCTCTGGCCGCAGTGGCGGCGGACGTATTGCCAGCCCTGACGATTAAACGAGCTTTGGAGTACCTCACCGTCTATAAACCGAGGATCTACATTCCAGCCCACCACGATGCTGATC
>CAVROL010000003.1:0-474873 GCA_963722845.1 Terriglobia bacterium
CTCCGGTAAATCGTCAACAAAGGTGACCGCTCCAATATGGACCTGCCCTTCATCGCGGAGTTTCCCCAGCGTTCGAAGCGCGGCGTCGTCACGGTGAAAAGGTTCTAGATTGACTTCGGCAACAAACTTCTTGCCGGTGCCGAGCTTTGCTGAACTGACATAGAATTTGCTTCCTAGTTGGGCGACGGCTAGCAGGCCAATGCCTATTCGCCCAATGAGTGGGCGTTTGAACTGGGGGCTAGTGTCGCCTGCCATCCGTTTTGTGCTTCCGCCGATGTGAGTGATTACCCTGATGAATGTTTCTGCGGTCATCCCACTGCCATCGTCAGCGATCGTAAGTGTTCTGCAATGTGGAGGGTCTGTTGTGATCGTGACGTGAGTGGCATCGGCATCATACGCGTTGGACACGAGTTCTTTCAGCGCTGCCGCCGGAGAACGGTAAACTCCTGAACTAATGTCGGCAATGATTTTTTCAGCAGCTAGAATCTCGACAGTTCGCTGTTCCGCATTCGGAGGTAGCATCGATATCGAATCTCCCGGTGTCCCACTCAGGCTGTAGGGTCGAAACCTGTATTGGTAACAGCAATTCTAACGGAAGCGATGTGCCTCAGATGCATTCTGTCAGTCCATTCCTGCCGGAAGGGGTGACTGGCAGGCCAACCTGAACTCGCACTGTCCGGCGAGCGCCCGTTAATCCGTATTATCGTCTCCCGCAAAACTCTCACCGAGAAAGCGCGAGGCGGTACGATAGCCATGCAATCCAGCAAGCGACGCCACCAAGAATCGCCGCAAGGATGGCAAATGCCAAAACGAACGAATTGATGAGATTGCCCCGCCTGACCATATCGCCACTCGCCTTGTCGAATTTTCTTATCGCGCCGATCGTCTCAATCGCAGCTCTGAACTGAGCCTTGTCACGCCAGTCCGTTCCGAGATTGCCAATTTGGCTCGCGAGCGATCGCAGTTCAATGACCTGCTCGTCGGTATAACCACTCGTCTGGCTGATCAGTTCTCTGAATCTGGTTTCATCGCCCACAGCAACCGTTGTACCGTGTCCCGTCTCAGCTCGGCAACGGTCAGCGCAAAGGTGGTTATCGATTCGGATTAGATACACCGTTGGTACGCTCGCTCCTGTTTCCTAAGCTGGGCTGAGCTTCGGCGCGATGTCTCGCAGTTGTTACCGCTAAAAACGCTTAGGGCGTAAAATGTTTGTAGCCGCCTAGCACGGCCAGGCGACACGCAGGGACCCTTACCAACTGGCGGCTCTCCCTTTGGGAGTTAGAGGCATCGCAGAAAGGGAGCGATGGCGGAATTGCCAACATTGTCGGAACCCGCCCAACGCAAACTTGAGTTGCAATGGGAAGAGCTACGCGAAAGCCACATCTTCTATCTGGATCTCTATGCGACACAATTAGTTAGGGCGGAAATACGCACTGGGCATCTGAGGACGAGCTATGAAGTGACGATAAGGGAGCATCTTCTCAAGACGACGATCTCTTTAGCTGAGACTCGATTCCAACAGATCGCTGACGAGCACCTTCGCTTGTGGGCGTCAACGGAAGACGCGCGATCCAAGACTTTCGTCGAGTGGCTTGCCGAGATCCAAGCCAATGTCATCTCGGAGATTGCACCGCTTTGGATGACACGGGATTCGTTGGTTGAGTTGTTCGAGCATTGCCGCGGAAGGCTCGATGACCATCTACGGGGGCTCGCTAAAGTGGCGAAATCCCGCACGCGCCGACTCGAAATCCAACACCTTGAATCCCCGCACATCAGTCTGGCGTCTCTGTTAGCTTCTGATGGCGATCCAGCTTTCGCGCTCACTCTTGAACGCGGAAAGAACACCATCGAGTCGGCGCAAGAGTTGCTCAGCAGGCTGAACCTCGATGCCCCGACCCCTAGCTTATCCTCGCAAACGACCGAGAGAACGCATGCGATTGAGGACGTTCGAGAGGATTTACCGAACGCAAGAGGGCATTATGCCGAATGGAAAGAATGCCGGCCACTCTTGCCAGAAGTCACAGATTCGCAGGCCGCTGAAGTCCCCAGCAATGCGTGCATGTCGCCGACACCAGCCGAAAACCAAGAGCATGCCGTTACTCCGACTGCCGGAGAAAGCTTCAATCGGCCCGTTCCCGGGATTGTAACGACCGCTCGCGATCCGGCCTCAGATTTAGAGAATCCTCCAAGGAGTGACGTATTGCGGTCGTCGTTTGAACCAGCGAGCAAATCCATTTCTGACTCTCCGCGCGAGGTCCAGGATGTGATCACGGGAGGCATGGACCGAAATCAGATCCAAGAAATACTGCGTACGATTCAGGACGATTTCACCCGATTGACAGAGGGCATGGACGACAGCGTCGCCTTAGACGCTAATCGGTCCCTCCAAAGTGCCTTGGAGACATCCTTGAATGACGTTGACAGCAACAGCCTAACGAACGTCGTTGAGCAGTTGCAGGAAGCAGTGCGCGAGGTTGAACCATTCAGCAACCAAACGGTGGATGCACCCACCAGCTTAACAATTGATCCAAAACCGGTCAGCATAGATTCTTCCGCCAACGCTCGTAATGTGGCACGCCCACGGCGCACCCCCGACATCCAGTCCAGTCGCGCACGTTTGGCGCTCGTAGAGACATTGGCGCGTGAGTTGGCGTTAGTCAAACAGGAAACGAGGAAATATTGCAGCGTCGAGGGTTTAAAGGGGAAGTATCCGGACTTCAACCTGTGGACAGTCATTGAGCACTCCCAACTAAGAGAGCTTGTGAACGGCGAAGCTTTCGTTCCGAAAGCGTATGCGGAGAACCTCGTGTTGGCGAAATTCGGGTTGACCAGCCGCGAGACCTTGAAAAAGGACCGACGGAAACTTCGCAAAGCCAAAGCCAACGCCACCCCGTAGCTGTTCATCCGAACTGTACCCATCTTTACCCTCTTAACCGTACCCATCCGTACCCGTATTTACCCCAGTTTCGCTTGGTGTACTTGAAGCATGGATTGTTTGGAACCGTTATTGGATCCAGGCAGGGTGGCGCGGCTTCTCGGCGTTGAAGTAGATACGTTGGGCGCTTGGCGCCGCAAAGGCTACGGCCCGCGCTGGTACAAAATCGGAAAGAAAATCAAGTACGCCGAGTCGGATCTTCGCACATGGATGCACGCGCAGACCGGTCCTGCGGATGGCCAGCGGACCACGAGAGGCTATCGATGATCGCCGAAGGTCTAACCACCGTGCTCGCTGAGCGCGTCATGGGATGGGCTGTAGGACCAGACCGTTTCATGATGGACGGTCGGCGCTGGTTGCCTCGGTGGCGTTTTCAGCCGCTTGAGCGGGTCGAGGACGCCTTCCGCCTGCTGGAGCGAGCGGTCCCCCAGGAATATGCCGTGGGCGCCTCCACGGATGGCGACTTCTGGGCCAAGGTCCGCATCGCCGGGGTCACAGGAGAAGCTCGCGAGTCGTCACAGGCGCGGGCGTTGACCTTCGCTATTGCACGTGCCGTCGGAATTGACCCGGAGGTGACACGTTGAGCGCCCCTGGAACCAGGCGGCCGTGCGCACGCAAGAAGCGTTACGCGCTATCGGTGCAATATTCGAGCCGGGCGACGTGATCGAGATCCGAGCGCTGGAGTGGGGAGAACTTCAGACACGTGCCGGTAGCACACACGCCGGCTACTTCAACTTCGAGAACAGCGACGCAATAACCACTGCCATACGATCAGTGGACGGCAAAGCCGAGGGAGTCTACGTCATACTCAACCGTTTCAATCCGGATTTGCTGGCACGGTCGAATAATCGACTCAAGGCCAGGCCAAAGCACACCACCAGCGATGCGGACATCATCGAGTGGCGCTGGTTATACATCGATGCCGATGCGATCCGGCCATCCGGGATTTCGGCCACCGACGCGGAACATGAAGCTGCCCTCCAGCGCACTGTGGCGATCCGGGAACATCTCGCGGAACGGGGTGGCCCGAGCCGATCCATGGTGATTCTGGTAACGGCGGCCACTTGCTGTACCGTCTGCCGCACTTGGATCTGGAACACGCCGCCGATCTCGTGAAGCGCTGCCTTAAGGCTTTGTCCGCACGCTTTTCGGACGAGCGGTAAAGGTCGATGAATCGACGGCCAACGCCGCTCGACTATGCAAACTGTATGGCACCATGGCGCGGAAGGGTGACTCAACTCCCGAGCGGCCACACCGGCGATCTGCCTTGCTCGAGGTGCCGGAGTGCATCGAGCCGGTTCCATTGGATGCTCTCGAAGCCTTAGCTTCCGAAGCTGCAGCGGCGCCTCAGCCAACGCGGGCGAGAACCGGGAGACTACCAACCCACGGCAGTTTTGATATCGACCAATGGCTCGGCGCAGAGAGGTCTTGACATCATCAAGGGCCCGGAAGCTTACGGATGGCGGCCGCCGGTGGACGCTGCGGAATTGCCCCTTCAACCCGAGCATGTGAAGCCCGTCGTCATAGAACTGCTGAGCGGTGCATTAGTCTATCAAGTGCCTGCACAAAAGCTGCGATGGAAACGATTGGAAGGCGTTCCGGAGCCTGACCCATCGATCCGGAGACGTCGTCGCTTGCTCGCACGACTCAGGGCAACAGCCAGACACCAGCGTCGAGACGCCGATCGGAATTACCGATCTGTCACAGTTGGCCAGCGTTTGGACGTTGGAGGCCACTCTGGACTGGTGCGTTGAAGGAATGATCGCCGCGGGCAGCGTCACGTTAATTTGCTCTGAGAGCGGAACTGGGAAGACATGGCTTGGCGTACTACATCGCCGGCTGCGTCGCGCACGGCTTGCCGGTCGCTCGGTGCGCCAGGTTCAGCGACTAAAGGTCCTTTACCTCGATGGGGAGAACCCGCTCTACACCGTTAAACAACGGCTTGCGCGACTTGGGCATTCACGGAAACCGATGACTTGAAAGTCTGGGGTGGCTGGAGCCCATCGCCGCCGCAGGGCCCACAAAGCGAACTGGTCATCGACTTCGCCCGCCAGCACAAAGGGCTGATCATCTTCGACTCCCTGATCGAATTTCATCCCGGATCGGAACAATCTTCGACCGAGACCCGCGCCTTCATGCGGTATTTCCGCGCCCTGGCGAATCTTGGCGCGACCGTGATTGTTCTTCACCACAGCGGCAAAGCGGAAACAGCGAAAATCTACCGTGGGATCTTCCGACATCAAGGCGGCCGTCGATACCGCATATCCCTGGAAAGTGTCGACAAGGAATCCAATCGGCTCGGCAAGTTGTCGCTGAAGTGCTTTCAAGGGACGCGTTGCGCCCCGGGCAGAACTTCGGGTTGGAGTTCCGGCAAGGCGAGGGATTCGTCGCCTGCGATGTCCCAAGCCCGTGAAGACGGTCGAAGGGGTCATCGAAGGGATTCTCGAAGCGCATCCGCGCAGCAATCAAAAAGATGATTGTCCGTTGGGGTGCGAGACCGGGGATGCAGCAAGCGGCAAATTGAACGATCAGCCTGAAGACCGGCCATTGGCATCAGAGTAAGACGGCCCGAACAATTCGAATCTTTACAGCCTCCCGAGCCAGTTGAGCCCGATCCGGGAGGATGACACTTGAGGCGCCGAAACGGTCGGTTTCCCGGTTTCCCGTCGCCCAGGGAATGGGAAACCGGGAAACTGCTCCTTCCCCTACTGATTTCAAACGACTTTGGGTTTCCCAGCGAGTCTTACGACCAAAACGCCATCCGGGAAACCGAATTTCACGAGCATCCCGGCAGCAGGGTTCCGCTGCTAGTCGTTCAACGGCAGTTTCAGCCCCAACGACGCGGCCTCGGACGAGCTGGTAGACGCTCTATACACGCTCCTCGTGGATGCGCCATCCGGCGAACCGGAAGCCGCACCGGAGCCACCGGAGCCGACTTGCTTTTCCGGCGCCCCCGAGTGAGGAATGTGTTGAATGGCCGTTGGCATCTACGTCCGAGTTTCGACCGAGGAGCAGCGAGAGCGGCAATCCATCGTCACGCAGCGTGAGTTCGGAGCGCGGTATTGCGATCTGCACGAGCTGCCCGTCCACGAAACCTACGCCGACGATGGCGTCTCCGGGACCGTTCCGCTAGAGTCGCGCCCGGGCGGGATTCGGCTCCTGGAAGACGCCCGCCAGCGCAAGTTCGATCAGCTCCTCGTTTACAAGCTGGACCGGCTCGGCCGCGACACCCGCCTGATCCTGAACGCCGTCGCGGAGCTGGAAAAGCACGGCGTCCGCGTCCGCAGCATGACCGAGGAGTTCGACACCGCCACCGCGACCGGCCGGCTGATGCTCACGATGCTTTCCGGCTTCGCCGCCCACGAGCGGGAATTGATCCGGGAGCGGTCCGTGGAGGGTACGAAACGGCTGGCTGAGGCAGGCGCCTGGCTGGGCGGGATCGTTCCGTACGGCTACCGCAAGCAAGGGGAGCGCGGCGCAGAGCCGTCTCGTGGTCAGCGACGAGCCGATTCCCGGCTTCGAGATGAGCGAAGCGGAGGTCGTCCGCACGATCTACCGGATGTGCGGAACCGAGAAGAAGTCCTGCCAGAAGATCGCGGACCACCTAAATCGCAACTGGCATCCCTTGTGGCTCGGCGGAGAATGCGCGCGGATCAGAATCGGGAAAGCGCACCCGGCGAACAGCCCCGATCTGGCGTCCGTCCCACGTTCGGAACATGATCGTGAGCCAGACATACATGGGCGAGCACCTAGTACGGCAAGCGGAGCAAGAACCGAACCGCAAGATGATCGTCCGCGCCGTACCAGCCGATCGTTTCAGAAGAACTGTGGCAGGCTGCCCAGCAGGTTCTCCGCGCCAACCGGATCACTGCAGCCGGAACACGCGGCGGACGTATCTGCTGCGCGGCCTGATCAAATGCGGTCTCTGCGGGTTGACGTTCTCCGGGATCACGATCAAAGCGCCCAGAAGGACCACTACTACCGCTGCAACGGGCGCCAGCAGGCCCGCGGGCTATATGGGCTCTCCGGCAAGAAGTGTCCCGGCCAAGAGTCTGAACGGCGATTACGTCGAGCGGCTGGTCTGGGCGGACATCGAATCGTTCCTGCGCAACCCTGGTGAGATTCTGGAGCGGCTGCGAGAGCGCGTTTCCATGCAGGACGGCGAGCGCCAGCGCCGGCAGAAGGAGCTGGACGACCTCACGGATCGGCTGCAGCAGAAGGCTGGCGAGCGGGACCGGGTCTTGGGACTGTTCCGGCGAGGCCGGATCGACGATGCGACGCTCGATCAGCAACTCGACCAGATCAACACAGAAGCATTTCGCCTTCACGCCGAAATCGAAGCGGCGACCCGCGCTCTGGCTGCCGGCGACCGGACTGCGCAGCTTCGGTCCGCGGAGGAACTGCTAGCAACCCTGCGCAAGCGGCTCGATGGCCCGGTTCCCGCCGAACTCAAGCGTCGAATCGTGGAGATTCTGGTGGAGAAGATTGAGGCCAACACCGTGGAGCGGTGGGGAGTCCAACAGAGCGAGATCATCATCACCTACCGATTCAGCCAGCCGAACGAGCCCGCGGCGCTCGTGCTGCCGCGCTCTCACCGCCTGGCCAACCGCAATCGCCCGCCCGAACAATTGAACACGCTGGGCGATCATCTGCTGCGGCGACGGCTCACGCTGAAGCTGTTGCAACGGCAGGTCGCGGAACAACTCGGCGTCGATAAGACAAGCATTTACAACTGGGAGACGAACCGAACGAAGCCCGGCCTGGAGTACATGCCGGCGATCATCCGGTTTCTCGGCTACAATCCGCTGCCGCCCGCGGATGGGTGGCCAGATCGTCTGGTCCGGTGCCGGACCGTCCTCGGGATTTCGCAAAAGGAATCCGCACGCCGAATCGGCGTGGACGCTTCTACGCTGGCCCGTTGGGAACGCGGGGAGCGAGAGCCAACGGGCGCGTTTGCGACGCGTGTGCTGCGTTTCCTGGGCACTACCGAGGGAACGTCGTCGCTGGTCGGCGCCCGGACCGCCTAGTCTGCAGCTGCTCGACCCAGCGTCGAACCAAAACTCGTATTCCAACAAGGCTGGGTGCGCAGATCGTGGGCGGCGCTCGTTCTTTAACGTGCGCTCATTTGTTATGTGAATGGGCATGGATTCATCGCCGCGATCAGCATGAAATTCGACGGAAACGAAAGGGTCATCTGGGCGCGTGCCAGCGTGACGCTGCCCTCTTCGAGCGGCTGGCGCAACTGCTCGAGCACGTTGCGCGGGAACTCGGGCAGCTCGTCCAGAAACAACACGCCGTTGTGCGCCAGGCTCACTTCTCCGGGCCGCGGCATACCCGACCCTCCGCCGATCAAGCCCGCATCCGAGACCGAGTGATGCGGCGATCGGAATGGCCGCTCGGCGAGCAGGCCGATCCCTTTGGGCAGCAATCCGGCGACGCTGTGGACCTGGGTAGTCTCGAGGGCTTCGGAATACGTCAGCGGCGGCAGGATGCCCGCCAGGCGCTTGGCGAGCATCGTCTTGCCCGATCCGGGCGGACCCACCAGCAACACGTTGTGCCCGCCCGCGGCCGCGACTTCGAGGGCTCGCTTGGATGTGGTCTGGCCGCGTACGTCGCCGAAGTCGAGCGCCAAAGCACTTGACACCGGGGCCGCTGCGCGTCTCCCGAACGTGCGGCGTGAACCGATCCGGGTTGTTCAGGAACGCGACCACTTCACTCAAATGCCGCATCCCGAACACCCGCAGATCGTCGGCCACGGCGGCCTCGGATGCGTTGTCGGCGGGCACCAGCAGGTTCGCGATCTTTTGCCGGCGGGCGCAGGCCGCGATCGACAGCGCTCCCCGCACCGGCCGGATGGCGCCGTCCAGCGACAACTCGCCTACAAAGAGATGCTCGTCGCTGGGACCCACCGTTCCCATCGCACCCAAAATTCCCAGGGCCATCGGCAGGTCGAATCCGGCGCCCTCTTTGCGGACGTTGGCCGGCGCCAGGTTGATCGTTACGCTCTTATTGGGATACCCAAATCCCGAATTGAGCAGCGCCGACTTAATCCGCTCCCGGCTCTCCCGCACCGCCGTGTCCGGCATCCCCACGGTGATGAAATTGCCGCTGGTGCCGGGGTACATATCCACTTCGACGTCCACCAGATACGCATCGATGCCATACACCGCGGCCGATCGGGTCCGAAACAGGGCCATGTATAGTAAGTGGCCCCAGCCGGATGTTTCTCGCACTGTGTTTAGATGAATAGGTGCCGCACCCGCGGCCCAAGGAGCCTACGTGAAAGGTATTGTGCTCGCCGGAGGAACCGGAAGCCGTCTGTTCCCTCTGACCAAGATCACCAACAAACACCTGCTTCCCATCTACGACAAGCCCATGATCTTCTACCCGATCCAGGCCCTGGTGGATGCCGGTATCCGCGATATCCTGCTGGTCACCGGCGGGCAAAACTCAGGCGACTTTCTGCGACTGCTCGCCAATGGCAAGAAGTTCGGGCTCGCTCACCTGAACTACACCTATCAGGAAGGCGAGGGCGGCATTGCCGATGCCCTGGCCCTGGCCGAGCACTTCGCCGACGGTGAGAAGATATGCGTGATCCTGGGGGATAACATCATTCAGGGTTCCATCGCTCCGGCGGTCCAGGCATTCGAAAAGCAGGAGCGCGGCGCGCGCATTCTGCTCAAGGAAGTCCACGATGCCGAGCGATTCGGTGTGGCCGAACTGTCTGGCGACCGCATCCTGGGCATCGAGGAAAAGCCGGCGAACCCGAAATCCCCCTACGCGGTGATCGGGATCTACTTGTACGACGGTACGGTGTTCGAGAAGGTGCGCAAGCTGGTGCCCAGCCGCCGCAATGAGCTGGAGATTACCGACGTCAACAACGCCTATATCAAAGAAGGCACCATGAGCTATTCGTTCCTGGATGGATGGTGGACCGATGCCGGCACCTTCGAATCCCTGTTGCACGCGGCGAATCTGGTGGCGGGAACCAGAGGGACTCAGGAGTCAGAAGTCAGGAGTCAGAAGCCGGAGTCGGCCACGATTGCTCCCCAGTGAAAGCCTGCGCCGAAGGCGGAGAACACGACGGGTCCTGGCTGGGGATTCGTTTCCGACCATTCTGACGCGGCGATCAACATCGAAGCGGAGGAAGTGTTCCCGTAGCGCTGCACGTTGGCAAACATTTTCTCCGGGCCGACACCGAGAGACTTGGCAACGCGAGTGAGCAGGTTGAGATTGGCCTGGTGCAGCAGAAACACGGCGACCTGCTGAGCCGAAAGATTCTGGCGTTCCAGCACTTCCGTGATCGACGAGGGAATCTTGCGGGCGGCTTGCAGGATCACCGTCAATCCGTTCATCCGCAGCGGGCCCGTCCCGTCGAACGCCAAAGCCTCGCGATATTGACCGTCGGTGTGAAGCACAACGTCCAGCATGCGCCACCGGCCCGGCCGCGCGGTCACCAGGGCCGCCCCGGCTCCATCGCCAAACAGGATCGCGGTGTTCGGGTCGTTTTCAATTAAGGCTGACATTTTCTCGGCCGCAACCACGAGAATGTCGCCCTGCGTTCCGGCCAGTCGCATCGCCAGAGCCAGCCCGAACAAACTGCCCGCGCTGGCGATCGGCAGATCGATCGCGGGCGTCGCATCCAGCCCCAGGCGCGCGGCGACTTCCGCCGCGGGACCAGGGAACCCGCGCGCACCGCTGCCGCTCGAGACGATCAACATACCGAGCGTGCTCGCCGCAACGCCTGCCTTGCGAAGACAATCCTCGGCCGCCGCGAATCCCATGTCGGCGACCGTTGTCTCCGGAGCCGCCCATCGCCGCTCCTGGATTCCGGATACGCTTTCGATCCATTCACTGTCCCGGCCCACGCGTTCGGCCAGTTCCGCGTTCGCCACTACTCTCTCCGGCAAATATGAACCGAAGGCCTGCAAGTAGGCAGCCATCACGCGTGATCGGCCAGATAAGCGTCCATCCGGGCGATGGAATCGAATTTTCGCGGGTTCAGATCGGAATCCGGAACCTTCAGAGCGAATTCCTTCTCGATGGCGCTCACTAAATCGGGAAGCGCAAAGGAATCCAGCAGCCCGCTTTCAAACAGGGATTCCTGATCGTCTTCAGGGGCAGGCTTTCCGGCGATTTCCTGGACTAGTTTCCGGAGGCGCTGGCGGCGGCTGGAATCGGGCATAGGACTATCGTGCCATAGCCGCCTCCAATCCGGCTGCAATACAATGGATTTTGCCCCGGCTTTCGATCGTGGTCCCGGCCTACAATGAGGCTGCCCGTCTTCCCCTGACTCTTCCGAAGATGGCGCAATTCTGCGAGCGGCATGGATCGGTTGAGGTTCTCATTGTGGATGACGGTTCCCGGGACTCCACCGCTGCCGTGGTCCAGGCATTCGCCGCTCAGCATCCGTTTGCACGTTTGCTCCAGAATCCCGGTAATCGCGGCAAGGGATATTCGGTCCGCCACGGAATGCAGGAGTCCCAGGGCGATTGGATTCTCTCGACGGACGCCGATCTTTCCAGTCCTTTAGAGGAAGTGGACAAGCTGCTGTGCGCGGTGGAGAAGGAAAATGCGGCTGCTGCGATCGGGTCGCGGGCGCTGGACCGCTCGCTGGTCGGCGTTCATCAGGATGCGTTCCGGGAGGCCAGCGGGCGCTTGTTCAACCTGGTGATGCGCACGGCGACCGGCCTGCCATTTCGCGATACGCAGTGCGGATTCAAGCTGTTTCGAAAGGACGCGGCGCGCGTTATTTTCCCCCGTCAACGAGTTGGACGGATTCGGTTTCGATGTGGAGGATCTGCTGATCGCCCGCATCCACGGATTCAAAGTGGTCGAGGTCCCGGTGCGCTGGGATAACGTCGAAGGGACCAAGGTCAGCGCGCTGAATGGAGCGCGCGCGTTCTGGGACCTCGCCATGGTTCGATGGCACCAGTTAGCCGGGCGCTATCGCTAGCTTTACTGTGTCCCATACTTGTTCCGCCACGGCTTCCCGAGTCTGACTCCCGTCGATCAGCTTGACGCGGGCAGGTTCGTCGGCGGCTAGCTGGCGATACGCGTCGCGAACACGGCGGTGAAAATCGACGCCTTGTTTTTCCATTCGGGTCTGGCGGGCGCGAGCCAGTCCGGTTTCCGTATCGATGTCGATCAGCAGGGTAAGATCCGGCACCAACCCCCGGCAGGCGATCCGGTCGAGATCGTAGACCACGTCTGCGCCCAGGCCGCGGCCCACACCCTGATAGACCAGCGTGGAATCGGTAAAGCGATCCGAGAGAACGGTACGGCCCGCCGATAATGCGGGCAGGATCCACTGGTCCACATTTTGTGCGCGACTCGCAAACATCAGCAGCAGCTCGGCGGTGGGGCACAGCTCGCGATTCTTCGCGTCGAGAAGCACATGGCGGATCTGCAGACCGATCGGCGTGCCGCCCGGCTCCTGGGTTTCGAGTACGTCCATCCCGCTCTTGCGTAGACGATCGCCGAGCAGGTGGAGCTGCGTGGATTTGCCGCTGCCTTCCGGGCCTTCAAATGTAATCAACCGGCCGCGCGCACTCATTGTGCTGTTCCTGGCCGCTCCCTTACGGTCGCGGTTCGGTTTAGAGATTTAGAGCACAGAACCATGAGCGACAGCGAGTGGCCCCCAAATCAGTCGTACACAAAGTGCAGGACCTTCTTCAAGTCTTCCCACGCTTCGCGTTTCGCGTCCTGATTGTACGGCCGCAGCAAATACGAAGGATGATACGTCACCATCACCGGAAGGTCGCGCCACTTGTGCCACTTGCCGCGCAGCTTGGTGACCCCGTCTTTGGTGCCCAACAATGCTTTAGCCGCGGTGGAACCCATGGCGCAAATCGCCTTGGGACGAATCGCCATGAGCTGGCGGAACAGAAACTGCCCGCAGATTTCCATCTCATCCGGCTGCGGCGTGCGATTCTCCGGCGGCCTGCACTTGACCACATTGCAGATGTAAACGTCCGGCCGCCGGATCGGAATGCCCTCTTTGGTCGCGGTGTTCTCGATCATCTGCGTCAGCAACTGCCCTGCGCGGCCGACAAAGGGAAGCCCCTGAGCGTCTTCATCGGCTCCCGGACCTTCGCCGACAAATACCAGACCGGACTGCTCATTGCCCGACCCGAAGACGATCTTCGCGCGGCCTTCGCACAGGCGGCAGCGGCGGCAATCGTCGCCGATATCCTGGCGAATCTTGAGGAGCGTGTCGCCTTCGGGCGCAAGAGAGGGTAACGCAGAAGCCACGGTAACTCCTTCGGTAATCAAACTTGGAACGACAGGCGACAAGATCGCCTGTCCCACATTTTCACGGAGAAAGACTTCGTCGATGCCCAGGTCGCGGTAGAAGGTTCAAGACGTTCCGGAGCTGATCCTTGGTCATTGGAGCGCTATGCAGGGCCAAACGCAGCTTCATCGTCTCGTCGAAGATCCGGTGCGCGATGGCGATCTTCGAAGCGCGCTCGACGGGAATGGTTTCGCCGGTGCGCAGCACCAGCGTGACTTCATTCTGATCCGATTCAAACCCGATCTCCGGCTTGGATACGAGATTCGCCACCACCATGTCGCAGTTCTTGGATTGCATCTTGCGGCGGGCTTCCTCGATCAGGTTCTCGGTCTCGGCCGCGAAACCGACCAGCAGCCGGTCGCCCTTCTTGCGCCCCACTTCGGCCAGGATATCCGGCGTCGGATCCAGTTCGAGCGACAGCCGGGCGGCGGTCTTTTTGACTTTCTGCCGCGGCGGATTCGCCCGATGATAATCGGCCACAGCCGCAGCCTTGATGACCATGGTGGCCTGCTCCAGGTGATCCATCACCGCCTGGCGCATTTCGACGGCCGTCCGCACCGGAATCAGCTCGACACGCGCTGGCGCCGCGAGCGCAACCGGTCCGGAAACCAGGATCACTCGTGCTCCCCGTTCCGCGGCGGCCTGGGCCAGCGCATAACCCATTTTTCCGCTCGACCGGTTGCTGAGATAGCGAACGGGATCGAGCGGCTCCTGCGTCGGCCCAGCCGTGATCAGAACCGTTTCGCCTTCCAGGTCTCGTTTCGAGCCGGCCACGGTAACGCTGGCGACCGCTTGCGCGATAACCTCGGGCTCGGCCAGCCGCCCCGGCCCCACCATGCCGCAGGCCAGAATCCCTTCGTCAGGCTCGACGATGATATGACCGCGCGCCCGCAGAACACCAATATTCTCCTGCGTCGCGGGGTGATTCCACATGTTGGTGTTCATCGCCGGCGCGAGCACCACGGGCCCGGTAAACGCGAGGTAAGTGGTGGTGAGGAGATCGTCGGCCAACCCGTGAGCCAGCTTGGCGAGCAAGTCCGCGGTGGCCGGGGCGATCACCAGAATCTGGTTCTCCTGCGCCACGCGGATGTGCTCGATCGCGCTGGATAACGTGTCTTCGGCGCTGGCCGCGCTGAACAGGCTGGTAAGCACTTTGCGGCCCGTGAGAGCCGCGAATGTCAGGGGGCGGACGAACTCTTCGGCCGAGCGCGTCATCACCACCTGCACGGAGAAACCACGCTCCATCAGGGCGCGGGCCAGTTCCGCCGCCTTGTACGCGGCGATGCCTCCGCCCACTCCCAGGGCAACGTTAGTCGTCACCGGCATAGGCGAAGTTTATTCTTCGGGAACCGGCTGCTCGAACAGGTGCTGGATCGCGATGTCCTCATACTGGACCAGGCCGCGCCGGACTTCTTCCATGGCCATCACGGTGGGTTTCTTGGACGTGGTGGGCAGGAAGCTGCGCGCCCCGTTCTGCAACTGCCGCGCGCGCTTGGCCGCGACGATGATGAACCGGTAGGCGCTCGCCTCCGGATCGTCGGGAATCACGCTCTGTGCGATCTGCTTAAGATTTGTATCGGCCATCTTCAAAAGTCTCCAGAATCGGGCGAATCTGCTGCTCCATCCGGTCGCGGCGGCTGCGCACGGACCGTACAATCGATACCAGGGTATCCGTGGAAGCTTGCACCTCCCGATTCACCAGCAGGTAGTCGTACTGCGAATACTTCCGAATCTCCTCCGCGGCCTCTTTCAGTCTCCGCTCAATCACCGCTTCGGAGTCCTGAGACCGGGTTCGCAAACGCTCTTCCAGAACTTGCCGGCTCGGGGGAAGAATGAAAATCGAAACCGCCTCGGAGATTCGCCCTTTTAATTGTCGCGCACCCTGGACATCAATGTCGAGGACCAGGTCGGCCCCCCGCGCTTTGGCTCGATCCAGCTCGCTCCGATGCGTCCCGTAGTAGTTGCCGAATACTTCGGCCGATTCCAGAAACTCGTCGTTGGCCAGCCGCTGCTCGAATTCGGCCCGGGTGATGAAATGGTACTCGTTGCCGTCGCTTTCCTGGCCCCGCGGCGGTCGCGTAGTGTAGGAAACCGAGAAACACAGGTCCGGGATGCGCTTCATCAGCTCGCCGACCAGCGTCGATTTGCCGGAGCCCGAGGGCGCGGAAATGATGAAGACCGTGGTCATGCGAGCGTCGTTACTCAAGGTTTAGCGACTGCTCCCGGATCTTCTCGATCGCCGCCTTGGCGGCCAGCCCCAGTTCGGTCATCTTAAGGCCGATTTCGCCCGCCCCGCTGGTTTTGGACAGTATCGTATTGGTCTCCCGATTCATCTCCTGCAGCAGGAAATCGATCTTCTTGCCGCTTTCGCCGCCCGCCTCGAGCAGCGCCGCCAATTGCCCGGCGTGGATCTTCAGGCGGGCCAGTTCTTCCCCGATATCGCTGCGATCCGCCAACAGCGCCGCCTCCTGGGCGAGCCTTTGCGGATCGAGCGCCACACCCTGGAGCAGGTCCTTGAGGCGCTCCGCGAGGCGGTTCTGGAAAACCTCCTGCGCGTTGGCCCGGATATTTTCCATTTCTTCAGCCAGCTCGCTGAGCCGGGTGTTGTGTCCGCGCATTTCCCTGGCGATCTCGGCGCCTTCGCGCGCGCGAAACTCATTGAGCTCGTCCAATGCGGCTCCCAGGGCATCGAGGATCGCGGCCTCGGCTCCCGAGGGTAGCTCCGAACGTTCGGCAGCCTCTGCCGAACATCCCCGGAATCTGCAATGCCGCGTTCAGGTCCGGCCGCGTATCCAGACCATGCTCGGCGGCGGCCCGATTAAAAGCGCTCAGATACTCCTCCAGCAGGGCGCGGTTGAGCGCCGCCGCGCTTCCGTTCACGGCGCCCGGTGGGAGAACCACGCGCACCTCCACATGCCCGCGCGTTAAGCGGGCCTTCACCAGAGATCGCACGACGTTCTCGAACGGATCGGCCGCGGAAGGAGCGTGCACATGCACATCCAGCGAACGATGATTCAGGGTCTTCACGCTCACCACCAGTTCGCCATCGCCCAAGGGACGGTGGGCGCGGGCGAATCCGGTCATGCTGCGCAGGGGAAGATTAGCCATGTTAACGATTCACGTCCGCAGGGTCTATATCCGATGTGACAAATTGGAGTTCGTATAGCCGCTGGTACAGCCCGCCCTGGCTCACCAGCTCGTCGTGCCGTCCGGTTTCCGCGATACGTCCGCGATCCAGCACCACGATCCGGTCGGCGCGGCGCACGGTAGATAGCCGGTGCGCAATCACAATGACGGTACGGTTCGCCATCAGAGTTTGCAGCGCCCTCTGCACCAGCACTTCCGATTCTGTATCCAGATGCGAAGTGGCCTCGTCGAGTATCAAGATCGGCGCGTTCTTGAGCAACGCGCGGGCGATCGCCAGGCGCTGCCGTTGGCCGCCGCTCAGCTTGACGCCGCGCTCGCCAATGATGGTGCCGTACCCTTCCGGCATCCGCTGGATGAATTCTTCCGCGAGTGCATCGCGAGCAGCCTGGTATACCTGTTCAGGCAAAGCGTGCCGCAATCCGTATCCGATATTGGCGCCCACCGTATCGTTAAACAGAAAGGTGTCCTGCGCCACGATGCTGATCTTGTCGCGCAAGGATGCGAGCTTGAGTTCGCGGAGGTCCTTACCATCGATCCGGATGGCCCCGCCGGTCACATCGTAAAAGCGCGGCACCAGGTTCGCCAGTGTAGTCTTCCCCGCGCCGCTGGGACCCACCAGAGCCACCACTTCCCCGGCCTTCACCTCGAGGTCGAATCCCGTCCAGCACCAGGCCGTCAGCGGACGTGGGATAGCGGAAATTCACGTTCTCGAAGACGATCGCTTTCTCGAAACGAGCCAGTCTGGCCGCACCCGGTTCTTCCTTGACCTGCAGCTCGCGATCCAGGTACTCGAACACTTTTTGCGATGCGCCCAGGGCCTGCTGGAAGATATTGTGGATGCCCGTGAGCCGCTTCACGGGCTCATACAGCACCAGCAGCGCGATCACGAAGCTGGTGAATTCGCCGGTGCTCATCATGCCGGCTTTGATCTGGGTGCGGGCGTAGGTGAGCAATCCGACGATGGTAATCGCCGCGAAAAATTCGATCAGTGGCGATGCCACGGCCTGCTGCGCCACGTAGCGCAGGTTGCTGCTGCGCAGGCGTTCCGAGCGGTCGCGGAAACGGTTGGACTCGATGTCCTCAGCGCCGAAGGATTTCACCACCTGATGTCCGCTCAGCGTTTCCTGCAGCACCTGATTGAGTTCCGCGGCATTATCCTGTGCGCTGCGCGTCGTGCGGCGGATGCGCCGGCCCAGGCGCACCGTGGGCAGCAACACAAAGGGCAGCAGGGTCAGGCTTCCCAGCGCCAGTTTCCAGTCGGTTTGCAGAACCACCAGCAGCAGCGCAGCGGCGGTGAAGCTTTGCCGCAGCAGGTCGGCCAGTATGTGGGACATCGCCACCTGGATCTTTTCGAGATCGTTCATGATGGACGACATCACCCGCGCCGTCGAGTTGGATTCGAAAAAATGCGCGTCCTGGTGAACCACGCGATCGAAAACGTCTTGTCTTAAATCAGTGACTGCGGACAGGCCCACATAGTTCACCAGATAATTGCCGGCGTAGTCGCACAGTCCTTTGATCGTGAACACGGCCAGGATTCCAACCGCCACCATGGTCCAGACATTATGGACCGAGGCAGGCATGAAACTATCCAGAAAGACCGGATACTTCAGCACCGGAATCGTAAACAGCAGCACCGGCGTGTCGGCGGAAGCTGGATTCAGAACGCGGTCGAACACCGGGCGAATCAGTATGACCGTGAGCGCCTGCATCGCGCCCACACACGCCATCAGGACCACCGAAAACAGCAGATGCGCCGTGTACTTCCGCGAATAGCGCAGCAGCCGTCCGAGTTCGCTCACGCGCGCACCCTCAACGCATCCGCGGCCGCGATCACTTCTCCGGACCCGATCCGATCGATGCCATGGGGATTCGTCAGCACGTGTCCTTCCGTGCGCCACGGCGCCCAATTCAGCGGATCGCTGGGGCCGAACAGCACCACCACCGGCACTGCCGAACGCCGCCGCAATGTGCGCCGGGCCGCTGTCGTTGCCGATAAAAAGCTGTGCGCCCGCCATCACGCGTTTCACCTCAGCCAGCGGAGCGTCGCGCACCACGCGAAAGCCTGCGAACGGGCCCGCATTGTCGTCCGGCCCGGCCAGGAATACCGGCTCCAGGCCGGCTTTGTTCCGCAAGTGTTCGGCGACTTCGATAAAGCGCTCGGCCGGCCATGTCTTTTCCGGGTCCGGAAGCGAACGGGTGAAGAACCGCGTATGCGCCGGGGAGTAATGTTGGTCCGGCGGCGGTTGTCAGGACCAACCGGGCTCGCGGAATTTCGGTGCGCGGCACGCCCATCCAGAACATCGCGGAGGCGAGATGCTCGGCCGTATGCACGCGGCGGTCTTCCCCTAAAATCTCCTGCGCGCGAGGAATTTTCGCGTTGTACAAGAAGCTGTAGGCGTGATGCGCGAACCCGGCCCGAATTTCCGCGCCGGACGCGGCTGTGAGCCACATGCTGCGCGATCCACCATGGAAATTCAAGGCCATCTTGGGACGCCACTTCGCTACCGTGCCCGCCGCCGGAGGCAGAATATCGTCGATATCCGGATTGCCTTCGAACACCGCACGAAACCGGTCCTCCACCACCACCCCGATCCGCAGATCCGGACGATGGGTCTTGAGCAGCGCCAGCGCCGGAGTCGTCAGCACGCAGTCGCCCAGGGAGCGCAGACGGATCACGGCGATCCGCGAGCCCGACGGCAGCCGCTCCAGCAAATAGGCCACGCGCTTTTATTCTTCGATTCGTGCCTCGTCGACCAGCATCACCGGGATGTCGTCGCGAATCGGATACACCCGCTTGCACTCGACGCATTTCAGGCCGCTCTGGTCCTGTTTCAGCTCCACCGGAGCCTTGCACAGCGGACAGACCAGGATTTCCAGCAACTCTTTACTGATGGCCATAGAAAACGTTAGTGTAACAGGCCCGCCGTTACGGCCGCGAGGCTCCTTCGGCGGCGGGCCTGTAGACTCCGGACAGAGCTGGCCCCTTTTTCATTCCCGAGCAAATTTGGCGAGGGCCTCGCCCGTCAGGCGGAACATGGTCCACTCCTCCAGCGGCGCCGCCCCGAGCTTCTTATAGAACTGGATGGCGGGCTCGTTCCAATCCAGCACGCTCCACTCCATCCGGCCATAGTCCCGCTCGCGCGCGATCGCCGCCAGCTTCTTGAGCAGCGCCAGGCCAATCCCTTTGCGCCGCAGATGCGGCTTCACGAACACATCTTCCAGATACAGGCCCGGCTTGGCCAAGAACGTCGAATAGTTGGTGAAGAATAGCGCGAATCCCGCGCACTCGTCTTCGTCGTTTTCCATGTGATACGCCATCCAAACCTCGGCCGCCGGGCGATCGCCAAAGAGCGTCCGCCGCAGACGATTCTCATCGGCTTCCACCATGTGCGACAGTCGCTCATACTCCGCCAGGCCCTGGATCAGCTCCAGAATTTGCGGCACGTCGCGCTCCGTCGCGGGCACGATTCGAATATTTTCCATAGATGATGTTTTCCAACGCTCGCTATAATAGTAGTCTCCCCCGGGATCGGAACGATTCTATGCCCGCGCCCTTTGTTCATCTGCATTGTCACACCGACTACTCGCTGCTCGATGGAGCCTGCGAGATCTCGCAGTTGATGCAGCAGGTGGAAGAGCAGAAGATGCCTTCCGTCGCCATGACCGACCACGGCAATTTGTTCGGCGCGGTGGAGTTCTACAACGAGGCCAAGAAGCACGGCGTCCATCCGGTGATCGGCTGCGAAGTGTACGTCGCGCAGCAGGGCCAGACCGTCAAGAGCGATACCAACCGCTACAACCATCTGGTGCTGCTGTGCGAGAACCAGACCGGTTACCGCAACCTGATCAAGCTGGTCTCCTCCGGCTACCTGGACGGTTTCTATTACAAGCCGCGCATCGATAAAGACCTGCTCTCGCGCCATTCCGAAGGCCTGATCGCGCTTTCAGCGTGCCTGCGCGGCGATATCAACGAAACTCTGCTCGCCGACAAGTACGACGAGGCCAAGCGCATCGCCTACGAATACAGCGACCTCTTCGGCAAGAAGAATTTCTTCCTGGAGCTGCAGGATCACGGCCTGGATCCGGATGAGAAAGTTCTCCCGCTGATCCACCGACTGGCGGGCGATACCGGGATCCCGCTCATCGCCACCAACGATTCGCATTATCTCCGCCAGGACGACGCCCGCGCGCACGAAATCCTGCTGTGCATCCAGACCGGCAAGACCATGTCGGATCCCAACCGGATGCGCTTCACGACGCCGCAGTTCCACCTCAAGACGCGCGAGGAAATGCTGCAGCTCTTCGGCGAGGTTCCCGAGGCGCTGGACCGCACCTGGGATATCGCCCAGCGCTGCCAGATCAAGCTCGACCCCATCGCCGAGCCGTTCCCGAAATTCCCGATTCCTGAGAACCACAGCGCCGATACTTATTTCGAATACGTCGCGCGCCAGGGATTCGAGAAGCGCCGCGGCCGCCTGGAAGCTCTGCAGGCTCAGGGCCTCCTGAAGAACGATCTCGCGGAATACGCCGAGCGCCTGGACACGGAAATCAAGATCATCCAGCAGATGAAGTTTTCCGGATACTTCCTGATCGTGTGGGATTTCATCCGCTTCGCCAAACAGAAGGGCATTCCCGTGGGTCCCGGCCGCGGATCCGCCGCAGGCAGCCTCGTCAGTTACGCGATGGAGATCACCGATATCGATCCGCTGGCCTACGGGCTGCTGTTCGAGCGCTTCCTCAATCCCGAGCGCATCTCCATGCCCGATATCGACATCGATTTCTGCACGCGCGGGCGCGGCGAAGTGATTCAGTACGTGACCGAGAAATATGGCCGCGAGCAGGTCGCCCAGATCATCACTTTCGGAACGCTCGGCGCGCGCGCCGCGATCAAAGACGTCGGCCGCGTGCTCGACGTCAGCTATGCCGACGTCGAACGCATCACCAAGCTGATCCCGACCATGCCGCTGAACATCAAGCTCGCCGAGGCGCGCAAGATGGAGCCGCAGATCGACGAGCTGGCTCGCAAGGAACCGCGCATGCAGGAAGTTCTGGACGTCGCGCTGCGTCTGGAAGGCGTCGCGCGCAATGCCAGCGTGCACGCGGCGGGCGTGGTCATCGCGCCGCAGCCGCTCCGCGAACTGGTTCCGCTCTACAAGACCAACAAAGACGAAATTGTCACGCAGTACGACATGGTGGGCCTCGAAAAACTCGGCCTGCTCAAGATGGACTTCCTGGGTCTCACGACCCTGACCATCATCGAAGACGCACTGGAGCTGATCAAGCGCCATCAGAACGTGACGCTCCGCATCGAGGATCTGCCGGTCGATGATCCGAAAACCTACGAAACGATCTTCAGCAAAGGCCTCACTAGCGGCGTGTTCCAGTTCGAATCGGCGGGCATGCGCGACATTTTGCGGCGCTACCAGCCGGACCGCATCGAGGATCTGATCGCGCTGAACGCGCTCTACCGGCCCGGCCCGATGGGCATGATCGACGACTTCATCGATCGCAAGCACGGCCGCAAGGAAGTGGTCTACGATCTCGCGGTGATGAAGGAAATCCTGGAAGAGACCTTCGGCGTGATGGTCTACCAGGAACAGGTGATGCAGATCGCCAACAAGGTGGCCGGCTACTCGCTCGGGGAAGCCGACCTGCTGCGCCGCGCCATGGGCAAGAAGAAGGCCGAGGAGATGGCCAAGCAGCGCGCGCGATTCGTCGAAGGCGCGGCCAAGAACAACCACCCGGCGCGCAAGGTCGAAAAAGTATTCGACCTGATGGAAAAATTCGCCGGCTACGGATTCAATAAGTCGCACTCGGCGGCGTACGCGTTTCTGGCGCTCGTCACGGGCTATCTGAAGGCGCACTATCCGCTGGAATTCATGTCCGCGCTGCTGACCTCGGAAGCGGGCAACACCGCCAAGGTCGTCAAGTACATCAATGAGTGCCGCGAAATGGGCATCCAGGTACTGGCTCCCGATGTGAATTTCTCGGAGTTCACGTTCACGCCCGCCCCTGACGCGATTCGCTTCGGCCTGGGCGCCATCAAGAACGTCGGGGCGAACGCCGTCGAATCCATCATGAAAGCGCGCACCGAAGGCGGCAATTTCACCTCCCTGTACGATTTCTGCGAGCGCGTGGATCTCTCCGCGGTCAACCGGCGGATGATCGAAAGCTTCATCAAAGCCGGCGCGCTCGATTCACTGGGCGCCGCGCGCGCGCAGATGTTCGCCGTGATCGATGGCGCCATGGAAATCGGCACGCGGGCGCAGAAGGATCGAGCCAGCGGCCAATCCGGCCTGTTCGCCGATCTCGCCGCGCACGAGCCTGCGGCCGCCCATCCGCTGCCTACACGTTCCCGATTGGACTCCGAAAGAAAAGCTCACCGGCGAAAAGGAGATGCTCGGGTTCTACATCACCGGCCATCCACTTGACCAGTTCATGGATAAAGTGGGGGAGCTCGCCACGCACTTCACTTCGGGTCTGGAGAGCTTGCAGAAGAATACCGAAGTCGCCCTGTGCGGGATCCTCACCGGCATCCAGCGCAAGCGCAACAAGGAAGGCAAGCTGTGGGCGGCGCTGCAAATCGAGGATAAGGAAGGCAGCCTCGAAGCGATGGTGTTCTCCACGCAGTACGATCGCCTGCTGCCGGTGCTCAACGAAGATCAGGCCGTGCTGGTGCGCGGGTTGGTGTTGCCCGAGGAAAACGCCCCGCCCAAAATCTCGGTGCAGGACATCGTCTTGCTCGAAAATGCCCGCGTGCGGCTTCCCTCGCTGATCTCCGTCCGGGTTCCTGTGAACGGAGCTGTGGTGAACGGCGTCACCGACGCCGGCCGGGCCGAGGCTCTTTCCCAATTGTTCGCCCGCAAGCCTGGCAAGACGGAAGTTCGCCTGCGGATCGAAAAACGGCGCGACTTCTCGGTTATCCTGGACGTACCGGCCAAAGTCCGTCCGGACAAGGAATTCTGCGCCGAGCTGGCGCGTATCTGCGGACCGGAAGCGCTGGAAGTTCTCGCGAACGAATGAGATAACGAATGAGTGCGCCCCTCGCTCCTACTGAAACCAATCCGAGCTGGGAACGCGTGCAGCTCGCCCGCCATCCCAAGCGTCCGCACGCACTCGATTACATCCAGCGGCTGTTCACGAATTTCGAAGAACTGCACGGCGATCGCGCTTATGGCGACGATCATGCCATCGTCGCCGGTCCCGCGTGGTTTGACGAGCGCCCGGTGATGATCATCGGCCAGCAAAAGGGCCGCGACACCAAGCAGAAGCTGTATCGCAACTTCGGGATGCCCAAGCCCGAAGGCTACCGGAAATCGCTGCGCCTGATGCACATGGCGGCGAAATTCTCGCGCCCGGTGATCACCTTCCTCGACACCATGGGAGCGTATCCCGGCATCGACGCCGAGGAGCGTGGCCAGGCCGAGGCCATTGCCCAGAACCTGCGCGAAATGTCGCGTCTGCCGGTCCCGGTGATTTGCGTGGTGATCGGGGAAGGCGGCAGCGGAGGCGCTCTGGCGCTGGGCGTCGGCAATCGCATCTACATGCTCGAAAACGCCATCTACAGCGTGATCACGCCGGAAAGCTGCGCGGCGATTCTCTATCGCGATTCCAGCAAAGCCCCTCGGGCGGCAGCCGCGTTGAAGATGACCGCGAAAGATCTGCTCGAATTCGGCGTGATCGATGGGATCGTGCCGGAACCGGGCGGCGGCGCACAGATCGATCCGGAGCAGGCCGCAGAATCGCTGCGCTCAACGCTGCGCGGCGCGCTCGCCGAGCTGTGCGGGCAGGATCCCAAGCAGACTCATTGACGACCGTTACGAGAAATTCCGGCGCATGGGCGCGCTCTTCACGAAATCATGAAGAAACCCGTCCTGTGTGGCATCATTTTCGTGCTGATCGTGCTGGGCGTGATCGTGTACTCGAGTTTTAACCTCGCCAAGCATCGCTTGGAAGTCTGCATCACGTTTAACGGCCGCACCAATTGCAAGACAGCTTCGGCGGTGAGCGAAGAATTCGCGCAGCAAACGGCCACCACCAACGCCTGCGGGGAAATCGCCTTTGGCGTAACCGAAACCGTGGCTTGCGAACACACACCGCCCACGAAGGTTACGCGGCTTAAATAGGCTCGGTGTCTGTCAGTGGGGTCGGCCTTTCAAGGCCGCAGCCGGGCTTCTGCCCGGCCTGAGTAACAGAACGCCGGCCGGAAAGCCGGCGGCAGGCTCGAAAGCCTGACCCCACATTAGATAGGTGCGATGTCGGTCGGGATATCCGTGAGTTTCGCGAGCGCCTGCTGTAGCACCGGACGCAGCACACCGAGTTCGTCCAGCATCTTTTTGGCGCCGGCGTAATCGCCCGTCGCCTCGATGGTCAGCAAATCGTGCACCAGGTCGCGCACTGCGGGCTGGATCTTGACGAAATCCACCGCGAAGGTTCCATCCGGCCGCGCGACGAACGCGCCCTTGTCCATCAGGTAGTTGAATTGCAGCGCCATGCCCTTGCCGTGCGCCTCATGCACTCCGAAACGCAGCGTGCGGAACGACGACGCCAGAAACGTCGTGTACAGCGACTTCTCCGCCGCCGGCAGCAGCTTGTGATCGAACAGATACTGCATCATGAACAGCCCGGTGGCATCGGCTTTGGCTTCTTCGATCGCCGAATGCAGCTCTTTGAGCGATTGCCTTACGTTATTTTGCGGTCCGATGCCGTGCGTCATCTCATGCGCCAGGATGTGCGTGAAGAACGCATTGAAGCTCAGATCGCCCCGGTCGGCGGGCGCAAGCACGCGCGCTGCAATCGGCTCCAGGGTTTTCGAAAACTTTGCCTCCTGGACGTTCTTAAGCATCACGCGCTTCGATCCCATCTTTTGCACGATGCGTTCGTCATTGGGCAGATTGAACGCCGCCGTGCGGACGCCATGCGCGCCATCGCCCGTGGCGAGAACCTGATTCACCACGCGAATCGGCGCCAGCGCGCCGATTTTCGGATTGCGATACTTCGCATCCAGAGGCAAGATTATTCTCGATCTCCTGCAAATGATCGGCGAACATCTTGAGCTTGGCGGTCTCTTCGTCGTCGCGCAGAGTGACGTAGGCTTCAAACGCCGCCTTGTACCCGAAGATCTCGTCCATGTAGGTCTCGTACGGCCCGATGGTGATGTCGATGGGCGCGTCGAGTTTCATCCAGGCGACGTCGCTATCGTAGTAGTCGTCGCTCAGGAACGCTTTCGCTCGCAGGCGCAGGAAGTCCTGCAGCGATTTGTTGGGCGTGAGCGCGGCGGCTTCTTCCAGGAGCTTCGCGGCGCGAGTCAAATCGTCTTTGTAGGCGACGCTGTACGGAACCGCCTGAAGCTTCTTATCCGCGCCTCGCCTGACGACTGTGAAGAACCCGCGTCGCGGCCTCGTTCGGCCCGACCCTTCAAACTCCTGCTTCGTCATGTCGGTGGGATAGAAGTTCGCACCCGGAAGTTGCTTGTCGGGAACGCCAGGAATAAACGCCGCGTGATCATCCAGCTCCGACCACGGTCCCTTGTTCAAATCGAAATAATGCAGCCGGGCTTTGCCCAACGGCGACGTGTCCGCCACCAGCTTCGCGCGCAGCGCGGCGTTCCCGCTCCATACTTGATTCAGGAAAATATCGTCGATGACGCGCGCCGCGTCCAGCAGCTTCGCCAGAGCCTTCTGATCGCCGGCGGATAGCTTGGACGCGTCCGCGTGCAGCTCCACCGGAGCGAACCGCGCGATCATGCGATTCAACTCAGCGAGGTCCGGGATAGCAGCCATCAGCGTCACGCAAAAGAGAAAGGGGGCAAGCGTTTTTGAAAAACCACGCATGCCCCCAGGATACGTCTTCTGAATTCTGACTCCTGACTTCTGTCTCCTGCCCTTAACTCTTGCTGCCCTCGATACGCATCCCGTAGAAGGAGCGCCACACGAAGAACAGAGCCACCGCCAAGAACGCCGCGCCGAGCCCCGTCGTGAAGCCTGCGCCGCGATCCTTGGTCCAGGAAACCGCGAGTTCCACCGCCAGCAAGCCGAACAGCGTGGTGAACTTGATAATCGGATTCAGCGCCACCGACGACGTATCCTTGAACGGATCGCCCACGGTATCGCCGACCACTGTAGCATCGTGCAGCGGTGTGCCCTTGGCCTTCAACGTGACCTCGACGATCTTCTTCGCGTTATCCCAAGCGCCGCCCGCATTGGCCATGAAGATCGCCTGGTACAACCCGAAGAGCGCGATCGAAATCAGGTAGCCGATGAAGAAGTACGGCTCGAAGAACGCGAACGCCAGCGTGGCGAAGAACACCGTCAGGAAGATGTTGAACATGCCTTTCTGCGCGTACTGCGTGCAGATCTCGACCACTTTCTTCGAATCCGTAACCGACGCCTTGGTGACGCCTTCCAGCTTGATGTTGGCTTTGATGAACTCGACCGCGCGGTAGGCGCCGGTGGTGACCGCCTGCATCGACGCGCCCGTGAACCAGTAGATCACCGCGCCGCCGGTGAGCAGACCCAGCAGGAACGGTGCGTACAGAATCGACAGGTTCGCCAGCAACTCCGGCTGCAAATGGTTGGTCAGCAAGATAATGATGGAGAAAATCATGGTGGTCGATCCCACCACGGCCGTGCCGATCAGCACCGGCTTCGCAGTCGCCTTGAAGGTATTGCCCGCGCCGTCATTCTCTTCCAGGTGATGCTTGGCCTTCTCGAAATCCACGTCGAAGCCATACTTCGTTTTGAGGCTGGCCTTAATGTTGGGAATTTCCTCGATCTGGCTCAGCTCATATACGGACTGCGCGTTGTCCGTCACAGGACCATACGAATCCACCGCGATCGTGACCGGGCCCATGCCCAGGAATCCGAACGCCACCAAACCGAATGCGAACACCGCGGGAGCCAGCATCAGCGCCGCCATACCGAATCCGCTTACGTAGTAGGCGATGGACATCAGCGCCATCATCGTCATCCCCAGCCAGAACGCACTGAAATTGCCCGCGACGAGTCCCGACAAAATGTTCAGCGACGCTCCACCTTCCCGCGAAGAGGTTACGACTTCTTTGACGTGCGAAGACTCCACCGATGTGAATACTTTCACTAGCTCGGGAATAATCGCGCCAGCCAGAGTTCCGCAGGTGATGATGGTCGAAAGCTTCCACCACATCGAAGGATCGCCGCCCAGGTCGGGGATCATCACGTAGGACAGAGCATAGGTCGCGCCGATCGAAACAAACGACGTCAGCCACACCAGGGACGTCAGCGGGTGCTCGTAATTCATTTTGTCCACGTTCTGGTACTTGGCTTTGGCCACTGCCTCATTCACGAAGTAAGAGAGCGCGCTGGCGATGATCATCATCACGCGCATGGCGAAGATCCACACCAGCAGCTGCACTTTGGTGATGTCGTTGGTGACGGCCAGGATGATGAAGTTGATCAGCGCCACGCCGGTGACGCCGTAGGTTTCGAAACCGTCGGCCGAGGGTCCCACCGAATCGCCCGCGTTGTCGCCGGTACAATCCGCGATCACGCCCGGATTGCGCGCGTCGTCTTCTTTAATCTTGAATACGATCTTCATCAGATCCGCGCCGATATCGGCGATCTTGGTGAAGATACCGCCCGCCACGCGCAATGCCGCCGCGCCCAGCGATTCGCCGATCGCGAATCCGATGAAGCAGGGTCCTGCGTAATCGCCTGGGATGAAGAGAAGAATGCACAGCATGATCAGCAATTCCACACTGATCAGCATCATGCCGATGCTCATGCCGGCCTTAAGCGGAATCGCATAACACGGGAAACGGTTTGCCGCGAAGGCTGGCGAACGCCGTGCGCGAGTTGGCGAACGTGTTCACGCGGATGCCGAACCACGCCACGCCATAGCTGCCGGCGATTCCGACCAGACTAAACCCAAGAATGATGGCGACCTGGAGCGATGCCATGCCGCTGATCACACCGAAATACAGCACGATAATCGCGCCGATGAATATTTCCAAGAATCAGCAGGAATTTACCTTGCGTAAGCAGATACGTCTTACAGGTTTCGTAGATCAGCTCGGAGATTTCGAGCATCGACTCGTGCACCGGCAGATTGCGCAGGTGCTTGTACATCAGGAGTCCGAAGACCAGTCCGAGCACGGCCACCACCAGGCCGCCCATCAGGATGGCTCTGCCATTGATGCCCTGAAAGAGCGCAGTGCTGAGGTCGGGGAGTTTGAGCTCGGCTTCGCCTTGAGCCAGCAGGGGAGAGCCGCCCGCGAGAGCCAGCAAAACCAGTAAATACAGCGGCTTAATGCGCGCTCGTAGGGCAGACAACGAGGTCATGAACATCCAGGAAACCCCTCCAATTGGGTACACGAGAGAGAGCGGTCCCGAGAACGGGGACTGCCTTTTGGCTACAATACCGCACTAAGCGTTCGTTTCGCAACCAAACGCCAGTACCCGCGGTACCGGCACTTGCCCGGCTTACCGCGCCGAACAGGCCATCGGACTAAACCCTGCGGCGTCCTTCTGTTTCTTGAAGTTCGTGCTGGTGACGAAAGGCTCGGACAGATTCTGCGGATCCTCCACGATCGTGGTCACGACGAACCATGGATCCCCGTTTCGCTCGACCGAAAGATCGAAAAACTCCTTCAAAACCGTGTTGCCGCTGTAGGGCGGGCCGTTCTTCCTCAAGTATCCCGGCCGAAGCCCCGTGGTGACCACTTCGAGCGAGCGTCCCCGATTCCCTTCCCGCGTTGCCCCCAGCCCCTGCTGTGGCGATCCCGACCCGCGCACCGGCGGTTCCCATTGGGCAACGGAGTATCCCTGCCACGTGGGTGCGGCGCCCGCCGCCGGCTTTCCGCTGAAATGCAGCAGCCGTGTCTGCGTCCCCTGGTCCGTGTCGATCTGGAGCGTGTTATCGTCCGCCCAAGTAATATGAACCCGCCCCGGGATTCGCATCACCGCGGGCGCGCCGTAAGCTCTGCACTGCTCGCCCGCGGCTTCGTCCTTGGCAGGATCCCACGCGTTGCCGATCCTGCGTCCCTCGGCCGTTAGCGGGATGCCCGCGAAATCGCCCACCGCCGGTGTCACCATCCGCCAGCGCCAGTCCTCGGTGACCACCGATACCCAGTAGCCCGTGAAATCGACAGGAGCCCCTTCTCTCGCGTTGCGCGGCGGTTTAGGCTTGGCCGGAGCAGGCCCGAGCTGGGCATATGCAGTCGCTATCGCGACCAAAGCCAGCAGATATCTCATGGCGCCTTCCTCATCGCTTTCCAGATGTGACGAGGCTTTTATAAATGGCCTCCACGAACACGTCCGGCGATCCTTTGTATTGCGTGTCGTAATCCCGGCTCGGCTTGCCCGCCTTCACCTGATCGAGCGTCATGCCTTTCTTGATCATGTCCTGCACCCGGTCGCGAATGATCGTCACCATATCGCGAAACTCCACGACATCGGCTTCATCGCACAGGCGTCCGTGACCCGGAATCACGAACGTGCCGCCTTCCTGATACTTCCCCGCCACCGCCATTTCGAGAATCTTATTCAGCGCGTCCAGCAACCCCTGCACGCTTCCGCCGTTTGCGAGATCGATCACCGGGTATCGATCCGGCGTGAACAGATCGCCGACGCTGAGCACATCCGACCTGCGAAACAGCACGATGCTATCGCCATCGGTGTGCGCGGCAGGCATGTGATACACCATGACAGGCTCGCCGTTGAACAGGAAATCCTTGGGCGATCGGAAATAGGTGTCGTTGATGCTCGCGGCGTCCGCCAGGCGTGCCTGCGCAACTCCAGGCGCAACCAGGCGATTTAACACGTTCTCATGCGTCACCACGCGAGCACGCTCGCTCGCGTCAGTCGATCCGCCCAGCCGGATCAGGGCTTCGTTTCCGCCCATGTGATCCGCATCCACGCTGGTGTTGATCACCCAGACGATCGGGGCCGCTGAAATTGTTCGAAGTGCCGCCATCACTTGCGGCGCGGCCGCGGCGGTCTGCGTATCCACAACGACGATGCCTTCTTTTCCGACCTGGACCGTGGTGTTGCCGCCGGGCCCCACGATCATGGACACGTTTCCCTGGACCGGGAACACGTGCACTTCCTGAGCCCAAACGATTCCGGACAGCAAAATTGCGAACGCTAATAATCTCATCTCAAATTGCAATCGAACAGCGTCGTACAAGTGCAGTAGCGATCGCACTTGGGCGGAGCTTTATAACTGTTCAGCTTCTGTCGGTATTCGGGATACAGCGTCTCCGCGCCGCCGCGAGTCGCTTCATACGGCAATCCATACCATTCCGATACTTCCCGCAGGAACGGATTCGTCCCCGGCAGATGATTCGGAACCGCGCCCTCGGCTTTCGGCAATTCCGGAGCATGCTCGCAGCCGAAGATGCCGATGTGCTGGCCGGGATCCAGATACCAGTTGTCGCTGCGCACCAGCGGCTCGGTCAAAAACACCGGATCGTCGATCACCGTGACCACGGTCAGATAGTCCCCGTGGCGCATCCAGTGTTCCGTCACGGTAGCCTGATCGCTGCGCGGCACGCCGTTGCGCCGCATGTAATTCTCCTTCAGATGCGTGGTGGTGATGGTCAGCATGTTGCCTTCCCACACCGCCGTCGAAAATCCCTGCCAGGTGTGATTGGCGTACTCCGGCGGATGCGGCCGGCCATCCATATATATGGTGCGTTCGCTGTCCCACGCCAGCATGTGCGTGCGGAACGCTACCAAACGCTGCGTTGCGACATCGATATCCCGCCACACCCGCATATTGCCCAAGCCGCGCATCGAATAATCGGATCCGTGCGGACGGCACTGGTATTGCTCCACCACCGAGATCCGGTCGGCGTCCCAGCTATCGGCCCGCAGGCGGGCTGCGTCATTAATCGGAAGCTCGGTGTAATCGCCCAGCTCGGGACCAGGCAGGCGCTCAGGCGCGTCCTCATGATACAGAGGCGCCCATTCGCCCGAGAAGTCGACTTGCGCGAACACCGGCGCGACCGGCAACATGCCCAACAGCGTCGCCAACACCAGCAGCATGGCCTTGCTCATAGCATCATCTCAGCCTCGCATTATACAATCGTTCCCATGCCAGGATCGAAGATCCGCCAGGTAGAACCAAACGTGACCGTAGTCGAATTGACGGGCCACCTGAATCTCGGCAACGAACTCATGAGCCTCGAGAACGCGGTCAAGCGCCTGATCGACGATGGCGCCCGCAAGCTGGTGTTCGATGTGACCAGGCTCGACTACATCGATAGCGCTGGAATCGGCATGCTGGTCGGGTGCAATGGCCAGATGGATCGGGCCGGCGGCAAGATGCGCGTGGCCGGCGCCCACGGCACGGTGGCCAAAGCGTTCGAGGTGGTGCACATGGACCGCATCACGTCGCTCGATGCGGATGTCGACGCGGCCCTGGGGAATCTTTAATGTGGGGTCAGGCTTTCAAGCCTGCCGCCGGCTTTCCAGCCGGCGCGATTCAGTCGGACGATGGGGCCGGGCGGAAGCCCGGCTGCAGCCTTGAAAGGCTGACCCCACGTTTTAATTCGCCGAGCCGGCCTTACCCCACAGCTTCTTACTCGCGATCGCCGCGCCCTCGGCCAGCGACTTCAGCTTCATCCAGCCCACCGAAGGATGCACCGGGCCGAAGCCGGCGAAGGTCCCGAACCCGCAATCGCTCCCGGCGAGGATCCGTTCGCGCCCGATGACCTCGGCATAACGCACGATCCGCTGCGCGACCACTTCCGGATGCTCCACGAAGTTGCTGGTGGTCTCCACTACGCCCGGCACCAGCACCTTATCGGCCGGCAGCTTGTACGTTTTCCATACTTCCCACTCATGCGCGTGCCGCGGATTCGCGCCTTCCAATAAGAACGCCATCGGCTTGGCTTTCATGATGATCGGAAGGATCTTCGTCAGCGCGATATCGTGCGTGTGCGGGCCTTCGTAATTTCCCCAGCACACGTGCATGCGCACGCGGTCCGCGGGAACGTTGGCCAGCGCGTGATTCAGCGCCTCCACCTGGATCTCGGCGTTCCTGAGGAACCCTGCCTCATCCAGATCCTTGAAGCGCGAGTGCCGGCCCATCGCCAGATCCGGACAATCCAGCTGCAACAGCAGTCCCGATTTCACGATCTCCTCATACTCCGCGCGCATCCCTTCCGAGACGGCGGTCATGTAGGCTTGATGCGACGGATAGTATTCGTTGGGCTGGAACACCGCCACCGTACCGGGCGATACCGAGTTCATGAAGCCTTCGGTGACGCCGGCCTTGGCCAGCGCGGCCTTCATGCGGGCGATATCCTCTCTCACCGGCTCGAGCGACTTCACCTTGATCTCGCCCTTGCACACCGGCCGCTTATACGTCGCCGAGTGCCCTTCCTTCACCAGCTTGTCGCGATAGTCCGGAAAATCGTCCAGATCCTGCGGCGTCGGCCGCGAGGAGTCGCCTTCGAAACCCGTCAGCCGGTGGCGGATATAAGTGGCGTAGCTGATCTTGCTCTGCTCGCCGTCGCTCGGAATATCGACGCCCACTTCGACCTGTTTCTTAATGACATCGTCCACGGCGCGCTGCACCGTAGCGTCGAATTTCGCCTGATCGATAGGCTCGCCGCGGTCCTGCGCGAAGATCAGATCGACCACATCCTGCGGGCGCGGCAGGCTGCCGACGTGGGTGGTGAGAATGCGATCGGTGCTCAACTTCATTTGGGGTTATCTCCTTGTGGATGTTGCGCGACGTCGGCCGGCGCAACGTATGAGGATATCATGTTGCTCGTAGTGGAAACGGAACCGGCGACACCGCATCCAATAGCAGGGAGGCGTCCGGATGAGCGTTCTTGCCGAGTTCTTCAAAGGTTCCGAGACGCAGATGGGGGTTTTCGCCCCTCGCGGCTATCTGGTCGCCCTGTTTCCGGATCTGAGCATCGCGACCAAGGCCGAAAGGAGCCTGCTCGATGCCGGTTTCCCTCCCGGCGAGGTTATCGCCGTGCCCGGGGAGGACGTCGTCAGGCTGGTGAACGAAGAAGCCAGCCACAGCGGCGTAGGGACTCTGGTAATGCAGGGACTCTCCCGGATGTTCGAAACCGAAGAGGTCTACGCCGACCACGATTTCAAGCTGGCATCGCGAGGCGCCGGCTTCCTGGCCGTGCGAGCGCGCAGCGATGTCAAAAAACGCGAAGCCTGGAGGCTCATCGAGCCCTCCAACCCCATCGTCGCGCGCCATTATTCGATGACGGGCGTGGATCATCTCAAGGGCGAGACGTAAGGGCAGGTCGCGCCTTGTGGCGATTGCTGTATACTACTCACCAGCCGCAGCCGCCAATGGAGGCCTCATGACCGTACGCTTACTGACCGCAGCCGGGATTCTCTTCGCGAGCAGCCTTGCGATGCCCAACATAGGGCGCGCGCAGGCGTTCAAGGTCGAAAAGTTCGATATCAAGGGCGAAGGAGGCACGGACTATGTCGCCGCCGAAGCCGCCACCGGACGCGTGTTCGTTTCCCGCGGCAACCACATGATGGTGGTCGATGGCCCGACGGGTAAAGTGCTCGGCGATATTCCAACTCCGCTCAACGTGCATGGCGCGGGGATCGCCACCAAGGCCGGTCATGGTTTTACCACCAACGGCGGCGACTCCACCGTCACCATGTTCGATCTGAAGACCCTGGCCGTCATCAAGCAGATTCCGGTGATGCAGGGCGGCCTCGACGGCATCATGTACGATGAGCCCGACGACAAGATCATTCTGACCAATCACAGCCGCCCGATCGGTACTCTCATCGCCATCGATCCCAAGACCGGCGACATCGTCGGCACCGCCGAGCTCGAAGATAATTCGCCCGAAGGAGCCGCGGCCGATGGCAAAGGACACATCTTCGTTAATAACGAGCGTAAGAACACCATGCAGGTGATCGACGTGAAGACCTGGAAGGCTACGGCTTCATGGCCGCTCGCGCCGTGCGAGGGGCCGACCGGCATCGCGTACGACAAAGCATCCAACCGTATTTTCTCGGGTTGCAATAATACCTCGGTCGTGGTTGATCCGAACACCGGCAAAGTCGTTGCCACCATCATGAACGGCACGCGCGTGGATGCCCTGGGATGGGATCCGTCGAAAAAGCTGATGTACATTCCCAATGGGGGCGAGGGAAACGTCACCGTGGTCCACCAGGATTCGCCTGACAAATATTCGACGGTCGCCACTGTCAACACATTCGCCGGCGCGAAAACCATCGCCGTGGATCCCAAGACGCACAACGCCTATCTGTTCCAGCCCGAGCGAGGTCCCGCTCCGGCGGCGGCCCCCGGTGCGCCGCCCGCCAAGGGCCGCGGCCCGCAGGGTCCGATCGTCGCTGCGTGGTTCATCGTGATCAAGCACTAGCCTTCGCTCGCAACGAATCGCGGGCGGACCCAGCCGGCTTACCTCCGCGCGCCCTCAAACTTGCGGCTTCTTCTAAGGTATGTACCTGATTCAACATTCGGGTGCTGTATCCGATGGAACCGTTAGGAAATGCTCCTACATCCAGATCAAGAGACGGCCCGCCTGGAAGCTCTGCGGGATTACGCTGTTCTGGATACAGCACCTGAACAGGCATTCGACGATCTGACCACGCTGGCTTCGCGGCTGCTCAGGTGTCCGATTGCCCTGATCGGCTTTGTCGACCGGGACCGCCAGTGGTCCAAATCTACGGTCGGCTTCACGATTCCGGAGACGCCCCGCGAAGGATCATTTTGCGCCCGCGCCATCCTGAGCGATGAAGTCATGGTGGTCCCCGATGCGTCCGCCAACCCCGGTTTCGCGAACCACGCGCTGGTCGCTTCCGAACCCGGTATCCGATTTTTCGCGGGCGCGCCGTTGATTGCGCCGTCCGGTCTCCGTCTCGGCGCCCTCTGCGTCATGGACTACCAGCCTAGAGTCCTGGAGCCTGACGAAATCGATACGCTCAGAATCCTGGCCAGGCAGGTAATGGCTCAACTCGAGTTGCGCCATGCGGCCAGGGACTTGCAGGTGGCGAAACGTTCCGACCGGCTGCGGCTCGCCGAGCAAGCTGCTGGATTCGGGGTCTGGGAATGGGACATCGAGACCGATCTGGTGACGCTCTCGGAAGGCGCAGCCGCACTGATGCGACTTCCCGGCGGCGCCACGCAGGTTGCCGGCGCTGAACTGAGAAATCGGACTCGTCCTGTGGACCGCGCCGAAATGGAGGCTGCCACGCGGCGTGCGATCGAGCAGGGCGACGATCAGGCGATTGAGTTCTGCGTGACGTTCCCGGACGGCGCGGTGCGCTGGTGCCGGAGCCATGGACGCATGCAATTCGAGCGCGGGCGACCCGTGCGAATGATTGGCGCCCTCATCGACATCACCAGGGAAAAGGCGATGTTCGAAGAACTCCGCGAGAGCGCTGAGCGCCTGGAGCTCGCCGAGGAATCCGCGGCCTTTGGCATTTGGGAACAGGATGCCTCCAGCGACTACGTCATTCTTTCCGCCGGAGCCGCGCAGCTCAGCGGCTTGCCGCCGGGCACGAAACGCGCGACCGTTCCCGAATTGCAGGATAAAATCCATCCCGGCGACCGGGCTCATGCCCGCGAGATCACCGAGACGGCGATGGAAAAAGGGGAGAGCTTCCAGACTGAGTTTCGAGTCCGCTTGCAGGATGGTTCCTACCGCTGGCGCCGTATCCAGGGGCGCGTGAGAAATATCGACGGCCGCCCCGCGCGGACCATCGGAACGATCATCGAGATCCATGACGAAAAGATGATGATCGAAAAGCTCCGTGAGAGCGCCGATCGGATGGAACTCGCCGAGAACGTAGCAGGCTTTGGGATTTACGAACTGGACTCCACGGGCGAGCGGCTGATTTGCTCCCCAGGGTGGGCAGCCCTTGTCGGACTCCCGGAAGGAACGACCTCGGTCGACAAGCGGGAAACCATTCAGCTCATGCATCCCCAGGACCGCCAGGCCGTGACGGAAGCGGTGAGGCAAGCTTATTCCCACGGCGAAGCTCAATTCGAATTTCGGGTCATGCGTCCGGACGGTACCAAGCGGTGGCAGCGCGATCACGTGCGAGTGCGCGAGGAGAGCGGCAAAAGTCCACGCTTGATCGGCGCGTCCATCGATATCACCAGGGAACGGACGATCACGGACAAGCTTCGGGAAAGCGTGGAACGCTTGCGCCTGGCCGAAGAAGTTGCCGGGTTTGGGATCTGGGAAGTGGATCTGCGGCAGTATACGATGACCCTCTCGGAAGGCATGCTGCCTTTGACTGGCTTTCCGAAAGGATCGCCCCTGCGCTACACACTGGAGGAGTTCGGCAAGCTAACCGACCCTGACCAGATCGGAGCGGTGATGACGGCGAGCCAGGCGGCCATCGTAAGCCGGACGCCGTTCCACCTCGAAACACAATCGACGTCTGCGGATGGCTCCGTGGTACACCAGCGAATCCTGGGCCGCCCAGAGTTTGAGGGAGATCGCCCGGTACGGATTATCGGAGCCACCATGGACGTCACTCGCGAGAAGGAGATTTTGACGTCCCTCCAGCAAGCCCGCGTGAAAGCCGAAGCGGCCGCTCAGGCCAAGAGCGACTTCGTAGCCAACATGAGCCACGAGATTCGGACTCCCATGAACGGCGTGATCGGCATGACGGATCTGCTGCTCAGCACCGGCTTGACGCCCGAACAGAAGGACTACGCCGAAACCATCCGTATCTCCGGCGACGCTTTGATGACCATCATCAATGACATCCTCGACTTCTCGAAGGTCGAGGCCGGCAAGCTGGTGATCGAGACTTGTCCGTTCGACCTGCGAGGGTTGCTCGAGGAGGTCAGCGAGATGCTGGCCCCGGCCGCTCACGCCAAGGGTCTGGATTTAGTCGTGCGTTACCCGGCTGATGTCCCGGCTCGATTCGCCGGTGACGCGGACCGCATCCGACAGGTGGTCATCAACCTGGTGGGGAACGCCGTAAAGTTCACGCACGCCGGTCACGTCTTGATCGCCGCGGAGTGCCTCGCTGTCGACTCCGGCGGCGCGCAGGTAAAAGTCTCGGTCACGGACACCGGAATTGGGATCCCGGCGGAAAAATTCGAGGTGTTGTTTGACGCCTTCACGCAGGCCGACACATCCACCACTCGAAGGTACGGCGGCACCGGCCTGGGACTGGCCATTTCGAGGAAACTGGTCGATTTGATGGGGGGATCGATCCACGTCGAGAGCGCCGTCGACCAAGGCTCCACGTTCTGGTTCTCGCTACCGTTGGGAACGGAGACCGCGATGGAGGCGGACCCGGCTCGCGACTTGAAAGATTCGAAGGTCTTGATCGTCGAGAGCAAGGAAGTCAGCCGTAGCGCGCTCCAGGAGCGCGTATTGAGCTGCGGAATGCGCACCGTAAGCTGTTCGGCGGCTGAAGAAGGGCTGAGCGCCATTCGCGCCGCCCGCGATGCCGGCGACCCCTTTGACTTCGTAATCGCCGATTGCAAAATACCGGATCGCGGCGGTGCGCACGCGTTTATTCTGCTCACTTCGGTTGGCCAGGAGCGCGAAAATCCCGGCGAGCTCTCCGGCGTGGACGCTTGCCTGGTCAAACCTCTGCGTCACGCCAAGCTGGTGAACACTCTCCTTGCGCTGCGGGCCAGGAAACTCCAGCCCGAAACGGCAGACGAACCTTCCCAGTTGGAGTCCCTGCGCCGGTCGATTTCGGCCCTGCGCCCATCGAACGCTCATGGCCCGAAGATTTTGGTGGTCGAGGACAATGCCGTAAACCAGAAGGTTGCCGTGATGCAGCTTGCCAAGCTCGGAATTCAAGCCGATATCGCGGCCGACGGGCGCGAGGCAGTGGAGGTGCTGCGCAAGCTGCCTTACGACCTGGTGTTCATGGATTGCCAGATGCCGGAAATGAACGGCTACGATGCCACCTCTGAAGTACGCCGGCTGGACGGTCCCAATCGGCGTGTTCCGGTCGTCGCCATGACCGCCGAGGCCCTGGATGGATACCGCGATCGCTGCCTCCAGGCCGGCATGGACGACTACATCACCAAGCCGGTATCGATGGAAGACCTGGCTCGCGTGCTACGAGCCTGGCTTCCCGATGCTTCCCTTCCCCGCGATGCAGCCGGGCTCCAGACATCCAACCGCTAAAGCCGCCACATCGCCGCTGTATCTTTTGGCGACTCCGGAACGCCTGATCTGATAGAGGTACAATCAGACCTTCATGTCCCCGACGCCGCCCCAGAAGGTCGGCCCATACGAGATCATCGGTCCCCTTGGCTCCGGCGGAATGGGACAGGTTTTTCGTGCTCGCGATCCCCGCCTGAACCGCGAAGTCGCGGTCAAACTGCTTCCTCCCGAATATAGCGCCGATCCCATGCGCAAGCAGCGCTTCGAGCAGGAGGCCCGCGCCATCGCCGCCCTCAACCACCCCGGAATCGTCAGCATCTACGACGTCGGCGACGGCTGGATGGTCACCGAACTGGTAGAGGGCGAGACGCTCCGCGCCGCGCTTCAGAACGGCGAACTTACCCTGCTCCAGATGGTCGATATAGGAGCCCAGATCGCCGAAGCCCTGGCGGCGGCTCACGAAACCGGCATCAGCCATCGCGATCTGAAGCCCGAAAACGTGCTGCTTACACCCGACGGCCGCACGAAGATTCTGGATTTCGGCCTGGCCAAGGTGGTCACCCCCGCCTCGGCCGCTGAAAACCCGCAAGACCGCAGCACTCTGACCAATCCCGGCGTGCCCACCGGGACGCCCGGCTACATGTCGCCGGAGCAAGTGCGCGGCCAGGAATCCGATTACCGGTCGGATATTTTCAGCCTGGGCCTGATGCTCTATGAGCTGCTGGCCGGGAAGCCCGCGTTCCAGGGCGAATCCGCCGTGGAAGTGATGCACGCCATCGTGGCCGAGGAACCACCGGAGCTGCCCCAGAGCGTGCCCGACGGTTTGCGGCGGATCGTCAAACGCTGCATCGAGAAGAAGCCCGCGCAGCGGTTTCAATCGGCTCGCGATCTGGCCTTCGCCCTGCGTTCCTTTGCCGGACTGAGCGCGTCTGCGAAAGCCGCCGTGGCTGCCGCACCGCCGCGGAATCGCTGGCTTTGGCCCGTGGGCGCCGGACTCAGCGTCGCTGCGGCGATCGTTTTCGCGTTTCTATGGCTTCACCCGGCCCCGCTTCCGGACATCTCCACCTATCAGTTCCATCCCTTCGCCTTCACCGAAGATCAGGAATTCTCGGGTGTCTGGTCGCCCGACGGCGAGAGCATTGCGTTCGTCCGGCAATCCCCGCGGGGGACCCATCTGATGGTGCAGTCGCTGGATGCCGTGGCGCCGGCGCAGCTTGCCGATACCGCTGGACAGCCGCAGCCGGTTTGGTCGTCCGACGGAAATCGGATCTACTATCTGGGACCGGGAGGGGGCGGGGTTTTCGCCGTGAGCCGCGCCGGAGGCCAGCCGGAACGGATCGTGGGCAATGCCACCGCATTTCACGTCTCGCGCGATGGAAAGAATCTCGCGCTGTGGACACCGACGCGGGTGAAAGACGGCGATGGATTCCGCTATTCCGTGTGGATCTCTTCGCCTCCCGGGACCAAACCGGTGGAGTACCCGGATGGCCCCTCCGTGCGGACGCCGTTTACTCCGGTGTACCTCCGATTTTCACCCGACGCTAAATCGCTGTATCTGTCGATGTACACCGACGCGGGCGCTGAAATGTGGCTGCTGCCATTCCCGGCCGGAAGCGGGAAGCCGCGGCGCATCTTCGAGAAGGTGCCCTGGAACCGTCCCGTATCAGCTTCCTGGATGCCCGATAGCCGGCGCATGGTGCTCGCAGGCAATCCCGCTCCGGCCACGGGAGCCACTCTGTGGCTTGCCGATACGCAGAGTGAATCCTTAAGCCGGCTGCTGGCGGATCCCGATGGCGGCCAAACCACTCCCTCCGTCTCGCCCGACGGCAAACGCCTGCTGTTCAGCAAAATCGCCGCGGATCGCGATATCGTCGAACTGCCGCTGGATGGCTCGGCGCCGCGGACCTTGCTGGCGACCAGCCTGCCGGAATTCGCACCGACGTGGTCGCCTGCGGGCGATCAGTTCGCCTACGTCACGCGGCGCAACGGCGGCGACGAGCTGTGGGTGCGCAGCACGCAGGGAAATTGGGACCGGCCGGTGGTCACGGCCAAAGAGTTTCCCACGCTCGAGGCTTTGCTCACTCCGGTCTTCTCGCCGGACGGCTCGCGCATCGCGTATACAGCGATCCTCGCCGGCAGCGACCGGCGCCGGAGCGTGGCCATTTCCCCAGTGGGCGGCGGAGCGCCCACCGTCATCGCGGATGGTTACACTCCCAGTTGGTCTCCGGACGGCCAACAGATCGCGTTCATGTGGATCAAACCCGACGGCTCGTTACCGATAGCGACGGTCTCGATAGGCTCGGATCGAACGCCTCATGAAGTCGATCTTCCGCGGGGCGTGAACGCACCCGAGTGGTCGCCATCGGGCAAGTGGATCGCGGTCTCCACCTCCATGGGAGTAGCTTTGGCCTCACCGGACGGGAAGGAGACCCGCACTATCCCCGGACTGAGCACCTCGGCTCTGGCCTGGTCCAAGGACAGCAAGACGATCTATGCCCTCTCTTACGCCACCGATCCCCCTGCCCTCAAGGCTCTGGATGTCGCCACCGGCGCGGTCCGGTCGCTGGCCGAATACCACCTGGGATTCCAGCCCTTGCCCTTAATCGAGACCGGTTACACCGGCAACATCCGTATCAGCATGGCCCCGGACGGGAAAAGCGTGGCAGTCGGCACTGCCAGCAATCAGGCGGACCTATGGATCCTGGACGGAGCCTTGAAATAGCCGCAACCTGGCGGCCCCCCGCCTTGACAACCGGATGAAAAAAGAACCTAATGGAGCAGGGGTTTAAAGCTGCCGTGCGTGCCGCTGTCATCCTGCTTTCGCTCGCCGTGCCCGCTTGCTGGGCGCAGGCGGTGATTTCCGCCCGCTCCGGCCTGGTGAATTTCGTCGCCGGCGACGTTCAACTCGAAGGGCAGCCGGTAAAGCTCGATGGCGCGATTTTCCCCAACGTCAAGGTCGGCCAGACGCTTTCGACGCGCATGGGACACGCGGAAGTTCTCCTGACTCCCGGCGTCTTTCTCCGGCTGGACAAAAATACGTCCTTCCGGATGGTCTCCGATAAATTGACCGACACGCAGGTGGAAATCCTCCGCGGATCGGCTATGGTGGAAGCCGACGAGATGCTGAAAGACAACCGCATCGCCGTAAAGCTGGGCGATTCGGACACCTTGCTCGTCAAAACCGGACTGTACCACTTCAATGCGGAAGCCGGCCAGATTCGCACCTTCGCCGGGAAAGCCCAGGTATCCGCCGGTTCCAATTCCACCGAGCTCAAGGGCGGCCGCACGTTGCTGGTGGGATCCGCGCTGACGGCCGATAAGTTCAACAAGAACAAATCGAAAGACGAGCTGTACGCCTGGAGCGCGCAGCGCGACTACCTGCTGGAGCGCGCCAACATCGCGAGCGCCCGAACCCACAATTCCAAGGGCCTTTCCGCGAGCCTGTGGAGCTGGAACCCCGGCTACGGCATGTTCACCTTCCTTCCCAGCGCCGGCTACGTTTACAGTCCGTTCGGAATGTATTGGTACAGCCCTGCTTCCGTCTGGATCGTGAGCCAGCCGGGCAACTATGGCGGATATGGCGGAAATGGCGGAGGCCCCGCCGGAAACACTTCGGCCAGCACTTCCAGCGTGGGGAATACCTCCACCCGGGAATCTACGATGGCAACTCGTTCTTCGGCCGGCAGCTCGGGCATGGGCTCCTCTCCCAGCCCCTCTTCAGGCATGGGCGCCGCCTCGGCGGGTGCCCGATCCGGCCCCTCCGGTCACCGCTAGCCCTCGCGATAAATACAGCTCGAAAGGTACTGGGCAATCCGCCCGCATGTGCTAAATTGGCAGTTTTGGGAGGCATGTGCGCATCAACCTAGTATTGGCCTTCGTCATCCTCGCTGCCGTGCCAGTGATTGCTTTTCAGAAACCCGCCGCGAAAGCGGCCTCTCCTAAACTGGGCGATTCGAAGAAGAACCCCAAGGACGGGCTCACCTATCTGTGGATTCCTCCCGGTAGCTATGTCGGCGGATGCTCGCCCAACGATAAAGAATGCTTTCCGGACGAGACACCCAACCGCAAGACGACTCTGACCAAGGGATTCTGGCTGAGTCGCACCGAAGTCACCCAGGCGGCCTTCGAACATATCATGGGCTACAATCCCAGCGTCTTCCAGGGTGCCGAGTCTGCCCGTCGAATACGTCTCCTGGGAGGAGGCCGACGCCTATTGCAGCGCGATCGGAGGAAGACTGCCCAGCGAAGCGGAATGGGAATACTCCGCGAGAGCGGGAACCACCGGCAGCCGGTACGGCAATCTGGATGAGATCGCCTGGTACTACGGAAACGCCGGACTTTCCACGCATCCCGTAGGACAGAAGAAACCCAACGCGTTCGGCCTGTATGACATGCTCGGCAACGTGGTGGAGTGGACCCACACGTTCTACTGGGTCCAGCACAACCAGGAAAACATCAATCCCACCGGCCCCAGCACCGCGGAATACGTGGAGCTGCGAGGCGGCGGGTGGTGGGACGAAGCGAAATTAATCCGCGTGTCGTACCGCAGGCACTTCGAAAAAACCGATATCGATTACAACATCGGCTTCCGCTGCATTTCAGAATAACGTGGAGCAGGCGCCTGCAACGGAGGCTTTAGCCCCCGATTCGATTCGGGTGCTGAAGCACCCGTTGCACGCTGAAGCGTGCTCCACAAATACAAAAAGGCAGGCCACCCGTCAGGATGACCTGCCTCTTGTCCTAAAGATTTACAACTATCGAGCCAGCGGATTGGGACGAAGCTGGAACTTCACCAGCTTACCTTTCGTGCCCTTCCCGCCTTCAATCTGCCACACGAAGTGCGTGCCGTAATTGGAGTACAGCGCACGACCCTTCCAGCCCGCATTGGCATCGTCGATACGCCCGTCCATGCCGCGCGCGTAGAAGCCCAGCGGATACGGGATGGTGAAATAGGTCCACTTTTTGGTCGCCGGATCGAGCGCGATCAATGAGTCGGAGTCCGAACCCGTCAGGAACGGCGTATTTTGTCCGAGCTGCATGATGTTGTGCGAATCGGTCCAGTTGAAGTAGTGGAAGTCGGCCGGAACGTTCGTGCCCGCGAGCTTCGGACCGGGGGTTTGGTACAGCGTCCAGCCTTCCGGACAATCGCTGCCATCGACCTTCATCTTGCCGGTCAGGTTCTTGCACTTGCGAACGTCGAAGGCGGCCAGGTGGCTGGTCGCTGCGAGGCCCGTCCAGACCACGCCATTGCTGTCGACGTCGATTCCGCGAGGATCGTAGCCCGGCGAGGGCACTTTGAAGACCTGAGTCTTGCAGGTAACCGGCGGATTGTTTCCGCGCTGCAACCGGATCAGGTAGCCGGGGAAATCTTCCGCGACACCCCACACCGAATCGTCCACCGGGCTCGACATGGTCGAGTACAGGTTGAAATGGACCATCGTGTCGAGCTTCGGATCGTAGGGCGCCTGAGGCTCGCCTTTCCCGCCTTTGCCTGCGCGGCCGCCGCCCCCGCCAATGGGAGTCGCTGCAGCCGTGTCCGTTCCGTACAGAGCCGCGAGATCCGCGATGCGGCGAACGTCGTTCCAGGGTTTCGTGATCTTCCCGTCCCCGTTGGTGTCCACGGTCTGATCGCACCAGCCGACAGCAGCCTGCTCGGCTTTGCTCTCGTCGTGGGTTGCCGCGAAGGTCTGGTCGTAAACCTTGGAATCGATCCAGCCGAACGTGGGACCGCTGAGTTCGTTGAAATACACGGTCTCATCCGGATCGTTGTCGATCACCACGTGGTGCGTGGAGTAGCAGGTTTCGATCAACTGGAACTGCTTGGTCTTGGGATCGTAAATGGAGGCCTGCCGTGCGCCGCCGCGTTTCGGATACCACTCGGCATACTTGTTGCTCGGATCGGAGCACCAGGCCGGCGCCGTATTCCCGCGAATCTTCGAGGTCAGCCACACACGGCCCTTGCTGTCCATCATCGGATTGTGCGGATCGGCCGGATCGTAGGGCGGGTTGGACCACAAATGTTCATTGCCCCAGAAGAACGACGGACGGTTCGGCGCCGGGAAACGCGAAGGAACTTTGTCCTTGGATTCGCGCGTCGGAATGTCGATCGAGTACGTGCTGTTATCCGCCTGATCCAGAATCACGAGACTGCCGTGGCCGGCGTTGACCGCGTAATTCGGCCCGCCGCCGTTCAGATCCGGATGATTCTTGTCGGTCGAAATCTGATCGTGCATGAAGGAGTGGTCGTCGCCTACGTCCCATTGGGTGGAGACAACGTTGCGCTCGATTCCCGAGGGGCGGGGCGGTGTCGGGGGCACTGCGCCCTTTTCGATGGCTTCGGTCCAGTCTGCCAGCACCTTCACGGTTTCGGTCTTGCCCATGCCGGTCAGCGTGCCGTACATGTTGGTTCCGCGAACGCCCACACCCAGGCGCCATTCCCACGCATCCTGATGAGTCTTGGGAAGGTCAGGCTTGGCCGCGAACACGTGCTGTACGTCCCGGCTCAGAGGATTGCCGAGCTGATGGCAAAAGTTGCACCCGGACTTCAGGCGGTTGATCCATTCGTCCTGGCTGAGCATGGCGGGGTTCAGGCCGTTGCCGTTGGGGTTGGTCTCGGATTTTTCACCCGTTCCAGGGAACAGGTTCTTCGGCGGCGGCGCCAGCATCGACAACCAGTAATCGCCGGGATAAACTTTCGCCGCTTCTTGAGGAGTTTTCGCAGTGGTCGTCTTCAAAGCCAGCGGAGTGGTCGTCGGCTTCGAATCGACCGGCGTGGAATCCACGATTCCATACCCGCGGGTCCACACTTTGTAATTGACCGCCGGAAGATCGGGCAGCATGTAGCGCCCTTGATCGTCGGTCACGACGGTCTTGATCATTTTGGTCTGAAGATCGTTGGTCTCGGCGATCACCCATACGCCCGCCTCGGGGCCTTTTTCGCTGGTGACCGTGCCGCTGATGTAGCCGGGATAGCTGATCCGCGGATTCGCGGTTACTTTCGCGTCGGCCTTGCCTTTGCCTTTGGTCTGCTGGGCGCTGGTTGAGTAAGTCGAGAATAGAACGATCAGGCAAATCACGCCGGCAGACAGAAAGGCGCTCATTACCCTGGAACGGGAACTCTTCATGGAACTCCTCCTCATTGGAGCTGTGCGCGCGGAACGTGCCATCGTGCTCCGCGCAATCATCAAGTATAGTGAACGTCGCTCAAACGATGCAACGTGCCTATCAATGCCGAGTTTAGCAGGAAGCTTGACACCTCTTGTTAGCATGAAGTACTCTATGACGCAGAGTTTACGATGACCATCTTCGATGTGCTGTTTCTGGCGTCTTTTTTGGTGTCCCTGATCGTTCTGTTCATGGCCGCCTATGCCGCGATCCGGGGACGCCTCTCCCGCGCCTTCTGGATCCTGGGTGTGTGGCTGGCCTGCGCCGTCCTGTACCTGGCGACCTCACTGGCGGTTGCCTATGCGGCTCCCCAGCGGGTCATCGCGATCGGTACACCCTGGTGCTTCGATGACTGGTGCCTCACCGTAACGAAAGTCCAGCATGCCGACACGAACTACAGCGTGGACCTGTTGCTTTCAAGTGAGGCGAAGCGCGTCGCCCAGCGTGCCAACGGCGCCTGGATCTATCTGCGCGATGAAAATGACCGCCATTACGAGCCCTTTGAGGATCCCGGAGAAGTGCCGCTGGATGTTCTCCTGCAGCCCGGCGAATCGGTCGCGGCCCTGCGGCGTTTTCATGTGCCCGGCAAGGTCCGCGAGCTGGGCCTGGTCACCGGCCACGGCGGTCCCGCCCTGCGGCGTTGATGAGCCTGCTCATCATCGGACAGGGCGGCTGCCTGTTCCACAAGCAGACCATGATCCGGCTGCCGATAGAATATTGACAGTGAAGCCGCTGGCCATTCTGATTGTGTGCTCGATCGCGCCTTTGCTGGCGCATCACTCCACCGCCCCCTACGACATGACGCGCCCCTTCACCGATCTCGGGCGTCGTTACCAAATTCGTCTGGGCGAACCCACACTCGTATATCAATCTGGATGTGAATGGCGACGATTGGCGCCTGGAGATCGAGGCCGTAAACCTGCTCCGCCGCTACGGCTGGACCAAGGACAGCCTGAAAGCCGGCGACAAAATCAGTTGCATCGGTGCGCGCGCCAAGGACCCGGCCGTGTTCGCCCAGAAGTGTTTTACGGTCGAGTTTCCGGACGGCCGTAAGCTGATGGCTACGCCCCTCGGAGAGCCGCCAGAGCCTTCCGCTCCGCGCCGTTCGGATCGTTGACCACCTTGCACTCATTGTTGAAGATCATGGTGGCGCGCTGCGTAGCGTCGAACTTCGGCCAGTTGGGCAAACCCTTGTGGTTGGGATTGCCGCTGCGCGCAAACGCAGTCCAGGCCGCGCTCATCTTGTCCGCAAGCGCGTAACGATCCTGTCCCATGCCGGTCATCGACGTGGCGTTATCCACGTTCTCGGTGACGAACGGAATCTCCAGCGTGTGGAACGCTTTCAACTTTCCATCGCGAACCGGAGACCGCCAAGTGAAGTAGTACAGGTACACCGGAGCCGGCTTGACGGCTTTCAATTCCGCTTCGGTAACCACACCCGCGCGAACCCGCGTGTCCGATTCGACGATCAACGCGATATCGATATTCGAGACACCCGGCCGGCCCTGACGATACAGATCGATCAAGTGCTTGGCCTGCGTCGTCATCGGCGCGCGCGGCCTGTTTGACCCGCGCCAGCAGCGCGGCGTCTTCAATGGGTTCCATCCCCGTGCCAGGGAAGAACGTGACTTCAGTTTCCGTGGTGCCCAGCAGCACCGGAACCTCGGCCGAGAACGGCGGAGCATTCGGCGAGAACGGATCGCGCGGCAGGCTCCAGCCGTCGAGCACGGGCGCCAGCCGCAAACCCTGCGTGCTGTTCGTAGCTTGGATCAACTGCTCCATGGGAACCTTTTGAAGATCGTCCACGGTCTTCACATTCAGCTTGGCCATCAGGGTCTGAGCGGATTTGACGGCATCCTCCACAGAAACGGCTTTCACATTCGACCCGCTCTGGATGATCGCCCGATGGAACAGGCCCTTGGCTCCGGGCATCGCCAGAAGCGTGCTGACCTTCCCCGCGCCGCCGGATTGCCCGTAAATGGTGACGTTGTTCGGATCGCCGCCGAAATTCGAAATATTATCGTGGACCCACTGGAGCGCGGCGATCGATATCCAGCATTCCGGTGTTCGAAGCCTGCGCGAATCGGTCGCCGCCGATCGAGGCCAGGTGCAGGAAGCCGAACGAATTCAGCCGGTGGTTGATGGTTACGGTGACTACGTCACGCTTGCGGGCTAGATTCGCGCCGTCGTAGATCGTGTAGCTGCCATTGCCGCTGGTGAATCCGCCGCCGTGCAGCCACACCATTACTGGAAGGCGCCGGCCGGCGCCCAACTCGCGCGACCAAATGTTCAGGAGCAGACAGTCTTCGCTCATTCCCGTCGCGGGGATCGTCGCCCGCACCTCGGGGATTTCGGTATGCGGGCTGACCTGCGGAGCTTCCGGGCCCCACGTGAGCGTGTCTTTCACTCCGGTCCATCCTTCGGGTTTGACGGGCGGCAGAAAGCGACGGTCGCCGGCCGTGGATGCGCCGTAGGGAATGCCTTTGAATGCGTTGACGCGGTCGATCACCAGGCCGCGGATCTTCCCAGCCGATGTCTCGACGGTTGCACCCGATTTGGGCTCAGCGCCGAAAGATTTCGCCAGATCGCCGGCGAAAAAACCGGCCGCGGCAGTTCCCTGGACAATAAACCTTCGCCGATTCATTACTGCTTGCCTCCCGTGTTCTTCCGCGGGCCCCCGTCCTCTTTGGTGTAATGCGCCAGGTCGCGCTCGCCTTCCCAGCAGGCGAATTCGAGGATCTCGTAGCCCGGCTTGGTTTCGCGCCGTATGTTGAACGCCATGGTCCAGGGGCGGGTATATAACGCGGGATCGTCGAGCGTCGCCTCGTAGTGCAGCGTCCCGTCGGCGATGCGCGTGTACTTCTCGACCACGTGAAGCGTATCGGTAGTGAAGTTCGCGGCCATGTCCAGCCAGGTCCGGCCGTTTTGATTGGTGACGTCCACCACCAGGGTCTCGCCTTCCCAGTGGCCGCGCGATTCGCCATTGAACAGCTTCATGCTGGCGGGCATGCGCGGGCTGTTATCGTTGGTCGGAATGATCCGGTACATGTGGAAGTTCTCCGGCATCATCACGACGACTCCGGGAGCCTGCGTGATCTCAAAACCGAACGGCGCGTAGGCTACGCGCGGAATTCCGGAAGGATAACAATGCGCCTGCGGATCGTCGAAGGCGTGATTCTCGATCAGGTCCTTGCGCTTGGCGGGACCCCATGCCTGATAGGGAATCTTCTTGTCCGGAGGATCGATGATGATGCTCGGCCCGCCGACAATATTGGGAACCGTGGGATGTTCCTCGATATCCCATGCCGCCGCGAAGGCTTGTGTAAACCAGATTCCTGAAAGATCGGGCTTGCCCTCGGAAGTTCGCGGGGCTTTATAGGCGGTCTGGCCAGCGGCTAGTGTCGCCGCCGCGATGAAACCTGCACAAACGGACAGGTACGTTCTCATTCTGACTCCTGTCTCCTGACTTCTGAATTCTTCTTACTGCGTCCGCGCTCCGACGTTTTTGGCTTTCCCGCCTTTATCCTCGGTGTAGTGCTGGACGTCCTGATTTCCTTCGATACAGGCGAACTCCATCTGTTCGTAATTCGGATCGTTGGCGTTGGCGCGGGTCTGTCGGCCCTTGACCACCATCGGCTGCGTGAACTCGGCTGAGGTGACATTCGCCTCGTAGTCGATGGTGTTCGAGTCCGTCATGGTGAAGCGCTCGACCACGTGCACATCCTCAGGCTTATAGTGACCCGAAGTATCGAACCAGGTTTTGTCGTTCTGGTTGGTGGTGTCGACGACCAGCGTGTCGCCTTCCCAATGGCCGACCGATTCGCCCTGGAAGAGCTTCACATTTGGATTGGTGATCTGATGCGGGCGATTGTCCAGCGGAATGATCCGGCGGCTGTGCATGAATTCCCAGGTGAAGACCACATAGTCCTTGGTCTGGATGGTCTGCTGGCCGAACTGGACCCACATGTTGTGAGGCACACCGGACATAAAGCAATGCAGCTCCGGCTCGTGGTACATGCCGTTGGCGATCAGGTCGTCGGATTTCGCGCGAGCGGCCGCTGTGTAGGGAACTTTGCCATCCGCGGGATCGACGATCGAGTTCGCGCGGCCGCCGCCGCCAAAGCCTCCCGGCCCGCCTGGACCACCACCGCCGGGACCTCTGCCGCCACCAGGACCGCCCGGGCCGCCCGCAACTGCGGGACCGGCTCCAGGGGGCCCGCCAGGACCAGCTCCGGGTCCACCGCCTCCGGGAGGTCCACCCTTCCCTCGGCCGCCTCCGCCACCGCCTCGGGGCGCTGCCGGCTCGATACTGGTCACGCCACCGGGCTGTACGCCACCCCAGAAGCCGGACAGATCGGGTTTGCCGTCAGCCGTGCGAGGTACGGGACCCGCCGGGACAGCTTGCTTGCCGCCGCCCTTGCCGCCGAACCCGCCGCCGCCTTTACCACCCGGGGCCGGGGCGTCCTGACCGGTCACGGAGACCGGCGCGATGATGAAGACCGTCGCAACGGCTGCCGCGGCGGCCAGAGCCATCACGGAACTCACTGCTGAACTGCGGAATCCGTTCTTCTTCATTTGCAGCCTCCGTTGACTTAGCGGCTACCGAGCCGGGCGGCGTCATCCTCAAAGTAGGAATGGCATTCGTATTCGAGCAAGGTCGGATACTGATCGGTGTCCCGATGCAGGTCCATGCGGATGGTCCAAGGCCGGGAAAATGTCTGCGGATCGGTCATGGTGGCCTCGTACTGCATCACGTCGGGCCCGGTGCGGGTGTAGCGCTCCACCACCTTCAGCGCGGTGCTATGGTGATCGCCCGAAGCGTCGAACCAGGTCTGATCGTTGAAATCGGCGACGTCGACCACCAGCGTGTCGCCTTCCCAGTGCCCGCGCGAGTCGCCGTTCCAGAATTCGAGATCGCCGAAATGGGTCTGCTTATCCATGTAAATGTTGCGGACCATGTGGGCGTACTCGGAAATGAACTCGATGTACTTGGGTGTCTGGAAAATCTGGAAGGGGAAATGGATATACGTCGAGCGCGGAACGCCCGTCATGTAGCAATGGTTCATGGTATCCAGCTGCTCGCGCTTCTCGAAGTTTTCCTGCTGCTTCTTGCGGGCCGCCGGAAGATAGGGAATCATCCCGTCCGCTGGATCGACCACGAAGCTCTTGCCCGCGTGGATTCCGGTCGCGGCATTGTGCGCCTCCAGGCCGTAGGCAGCCGTATTCCAGGCCTGCCAGATTCCCTGGAGATCGGCGTGGCCGTCTCCGGCGCGAGGCGCGGTGTAGGCTCCCTTGGGGCTTTCTTTCGCAGGGCCTTTGCCCCCGCCTTTACCCTGGCCGGCGACCGGCACCGGTGCGAGCCAGAGGGCGGCAACTGCAATTCCGGCAGCCGCTACCAGACCGGCATAGGAAACACCTGCAAATGAACTTTTCATCTTGATGGTTGCACTCCTAAGCGCCTGAGCGCGGGCAAACAATGCTAGACGCGCCCCGCCGTTCGATCATGACGGAGCGCGTCTGCGAGCTATCCAAAAGAAACCTGAACTACTTACCCTTGGCGTCGGACGGCCCTTCGTTGGGCGGCCGGGAGCCCATGGTGAACTTGACGCCGGTGGAAACGATGGTTACACCGTTCGACCACATGTGCGGCGTCCCGTCTTTGGCGGCCACGCCGGTGACCTCGATCTCTTCGCCTTCCTTGAACATATCCTTGCGCCAGCCATTCCGATACAAGCCATTGGGGGGAGGAGTTTCGGCAGCCCAGTTGGTCACTTTCCCGTCCGGACCGACCACGTCAAAGTGGACCCAGGAATGGGGATTCACCCAATCGAGCTTGGTGAACTTGCCCTTCAGGGTCAGCGGCTTGGACTGGTCGTATTCCGCGGAGAACGAGTGATGGGCCAGCATCGGTACTGAGGCGAGAAGTAGCGCACCCATGGCAGCGGCAGCAAATTTCAATTTCATCAGGAGACCTCCCGCATTCAAATCTAGCATAAGAAAGACTGCTGAATGGGCACCTTTGGTTACCAGGGCCCCTCCTCAGTGCTTCCAGCCGATGACCCGGTCAAGGCTGATGGGACCGGCGCCCGCGGCACTCATCCACAGATAGGTGAAGCAATACAGGACCGTGATTTCGCCTTGATTCAATAAAGGCCAGAAGTTAATCCAGATGTGCACCCGGAAGTACGCCACCGCCATCTGCCCGCACAGGATAAACGCCACGGGCCGGGTGAAGAGGCCCAGGATAATCAAGGCTCCGCCGAAGGTTTCGAGCACGCCGGCCGCGCCCATCATGGAAACCAGCTCGGCCTTCTGACCGCCGAGCCCTCCGAAGGCGCCGAAAAATTTCTGATAGCCGTGCAGCGAAAAGGTGAAGCCGACGACAATCCGGAGCAGCGAGCGCAGGTACGGCTCGAACTTGGAAATGCTATTGGACAGACTCATCGGTGCAACAATATCACACGTATGGCGCACATCCGCGGATTGCTGAAGGGGCCGAAGTTCAACGGGCGGCATTCGACCGTCATCCCGAGCGCGATCGTCGCCGTCGAAGCCGCCAGGGATTGCACCGCACGTCACCAAGATCGGCTTAGGCGTGATCACGCCGATCCGGTCAGGGCCCGAGCATCTGAAATTCATGCCCGTCAGCGGCGGATTGAAGATGCAGGTTCGCGGGGCTCATGCGGTGCAAGTGTTTTGGCTGTACACGACTCGCCCGCAGGACGTGATCGAGGAAATTACGCGGAAGTGGGAAGCGTTGATCTCGCTAGCAGGCGCAAGCACCGCATCCGCCATGGCGCGCTTGAGCACCGGCAGCCCTTCGCCGGTCACGCTCGAAATTTTGTAGAACGGGAGACCGCGCTCGCGGGCCAGCTTCTCGAGCGACTCGACGCGCGCCGGATCCTGAGCCGCGTCGATCTTGGTCGCGACCACCATCATCGGCTTATGCGCCAGCTCGTCCGAGAAACTCGCGAGCTCGGCCATCACGATTTCAAAATCGTGCACCGGATCGCGGCCGGTGGCTTCGGAAACATCCACCAGGTGGGCCAGCAGCCGCGTGCGCTCGACGTGCCGCAGGAACTGGATGCCCAGGCCGTGGCCGGTATGCGCGCCCTCGATCAATCCGGGAATGTCGGCGACGACGAACGTGCGGTGATCGCCGTCATCGATGGTGACGACGCCCAAGTGCGGTTCGAGCGTGGTGAAGGGGTAATCGGCGATCTTGGGTTTCGCGGCCGAAATGCGCGAGATCAGCGTCGACTTGCCGGCGTTGGGAAAGCCCACCAGTCCGACATCCGCCAGCAGCTTCAACTCCAGCCGAAGCTTGTGTTCTTCGCCCGGGACTGCCGTCTTCATGCTCGGTGGGCGCCTGATGCGTGGAAGTAGCGAAACGCGCATTGCCTTTGCCGCCGCGACCGCCGCGCGCGACAACAAAACGATCGCCGGGCTCGGTGAAATCGTGCAGCACCTCGCCGGTTTCCCAGTCGTAGACCACGGTGCCTACCGGGACCGCAACATCGACCGACTCGCCTTCGCGGCCCTTGCGATTGCTGCCTTCGCCATGACGCCCGCGCTCGGCTTTATGTTCGGGATTGAAACGTAGATGAAGCAGCGTGTTGTAGTGCTGGCTGGCGACCAGGGTCACATCGCCGCCGCGGCCACCATCGCCGCCGCTGGGACCGCCGCGCGGAACGAATTTCTCGCGCCGGAACGCAAGACAGCCGTTACCGCCGTCGCCGGCTTTAACCGAAATGATTACTTCGTCTATAAACAACGGATTGCTTCGGTGACTGGCCCCTGGCGGCTGGCGCCTGGCCCCTGCTTACTCGGCGGCTTTGATGCTGACGAACTTGCCCGCCCGTCCGCGATCGCGGAATTCGATGATACCCGGGATCTTGGCGAACAGCGTGTCGTCTTTGCCCAGGCCGACGTTGACGCCCGGCTTGATGCGGGTGCCGCGCTGCCGGACGATGATGGTCCCGCCGGTCACCAACTGGCCGCCGAAAGCCTTCACGCCCAGCCGCTGCGCATTCGAATCGCGGCCGTTTTTGGAACTGCCTAAACCTTTTTTATGTGCCATGACTAATGCCTACGCTACGATCTCATTCACCTGCACGCGCGTGAAATTCTGGCGATGCCCGATGGTGCGCTTGTACTGCTTCTTGCGCTTGAACTTGAAGACGATGGTCTTCTCGCCGCGGCCTTGCGCGGTGATGGTGCCCGTTACCCGCGCGGCGCTGACGGTGGAGCCGGCCTTGACCGCGTCGCCATCCAACACGGCGATCACGCGGTTGAATTCAACTGCTGCGCCGATGTCGCCGGTCAGAGTCTCGACTTCGATCGACTCGCCTGGCGCGACGCGATACTGTTTACCACCGGTTTCAATCACTGCGTACATACGGGTCCTCTTAAAATTGTTGGCTGGAAACCCTAGGTTACTACAATCTAGGGCTTGTCCGCCATAACCAGGCCGACCGGCCCGCCAGGTTCCATTTTTCGGGTATTTACGAGGCCTGTCTCCTGGAGCCAGCCGCTGATTTGCTCGAACGAGTAGGTGTCGCCCTGCTCTGTGTGCGCCAGCATGTTGACCGCGAAAATCAGGGGCATAGGGGGGCCCGAGCGGTCGTCCTTTACCAGGAACTCGCTGATTACGATGGTCCCTTTGGACGCGAGCGCACTCGCCGCCTTTTTCAGAAGCTGCCGGCATTGGTCGACGCCGAGCATGTGCAGGATATGACCCAGAGTGACCAGATTGTAGCCGGTTCCGAAGTCCAAGGTGTGAAAATCGCCGGCCAGGTACTGGAAACGGTCGGCCAACTTGAACCGGTCGACCATGCGTTTGGTCACATCCAGCACGCCCTGCATGTCCTGGGCAGTGACATTGACCTGCGGCGATTGCTGCGCCAAACCGATTCCCCACACGCCCGAGCCTGCTCCGATATCGAGGACCTTGATCGGGCTTTTGGCGGTCGCCAAACCCAGCGCCTGCCCGGCAACCTGGGTGGCCGGATAGCTCATGGCGAAAATCGGCTCGACCAGGTCTTGAAAGAAAGACTCTCCGGCATCCTGCTGGTTATCGCATCGTTGGGTTTCCCGGTCCGCACGATCTCGGGGAGCGGAAGCCAGGTTTGCATCGACTTCAGGCCGCTGAACTCGACGAACTTACCCATGTATCCCGGTTTCGAGCTCACCAGGAACGCCGCGCTTTCCGGCGTCAGCGCATAGCGGCCGCCGGAATCTTTGGCGAGGAAATTGAATCCGACCAGCGCGTTCATGATCGCGCGCAATCCCCGGACGGAGTTGCCGGTGCTTTGCGCCAGCTCCTCTACGGTCTTGGGTCCGGCGTCGAGCGAGTCGAAAACTTTAGCGTGAACGGCGGTAGCCAGAATCAAAGGCGGCGCGTAGCCCCAGATCATTTCCATGATGCGGTCGGGACGGACGGCGGGGTTGGATGAAGCGGACATAGGTTCCTCTGGATTTTGATTATGGCATGTGGCATCTGGAATTGGGGCAGGTCTCCGCGTACCTGCGGCCGGACTTTACAAATCGGCCCGTCCGCATTGCGCGAAGCTTGTGGGCGCCGACCGGCGGCGTCTGTGAGACCCGCCCCACAAAAACGAAGCTGGTAGCATAGGAAGTTGTCAGGCTCCGGGCTTCGTGCAACGGGCGGCTGCAAACCCCGCCAGGTCCGGAAGGAAGCAACGGTAGCGGTTTAACCCGTGTGCCGCGGATCACCCGGGGTCTGGCATATTTTCACGACTTTCCCGCCGCATGTACCAGGTCATCGCCCGCAAATACCGGCCGCAGACGTTCGCCGAGCTGATCAGCCAGGAGCACGTCCGCACCACGCTCGAAAACGCGATCTCGCAAAACCGCATCGCCCACGGCTACATTTTTTCGGGCCAGCGCGGGACGGGAAAGACCACCGTCGCGCGGATCATGGCGCGCTGCCTCAACTGCGAAAAGGGCCCGACCATCACCCCCTGCGGCGTGTGCGCGAGCTGCACCGAAATCGCCGCCGGATCGGGCATGGACGTGATCGAGATCGACGCGGCGTCCAATCGCGGCATCAACGAAATGCGCGAGCTGCGCGAGAACGTCCGCTTCCGCCCGGCGCGCGACCGCTACAAGGTCTTCATCATCGACGAAGCGCACCAGATCACCAGCGAAGCTTTCAACGCGCTGCTCAAGACTCTGGAGGAGCCGCCCGAGTGGGTGGTGTTCATGCTGTGCACCACCGAGACGCACAAGATTCCCTCGACCATCGCGTCGCGCTGCCAGCAGTTCAGTTTTCGCTCGGTGGATTTCGCGGAGTTGGTCGCGCGCATGGAGTGGATCATCCAGCAGGAAGGCATCACCGCCGATACCGAAGTGCTGAGCGTGCTGGCACAGGCCGGCGAAGGCAGCGTGCGCGATTCGCTTATCGGCGCTGGATCAGGCCATCGCCTGCTGCGGCAGCAAGCTCGAAGGCAAGCAGGTGCGCGAGCTGCTGGGGATGTTCTCGCTCGAATCGCTGGGCACGGTGACGCAGGCGCTCGCCGAAGGCGATGCCAGGAAGATGCTGGACGTGGTCGCCGATCTCGAAGCGAACGGCCGCAGCCTGCAGCACTTCGCGCGCGAGCTGGCTCGCTATTTCCGCAATCTTCTGGTGGTGCGGATCGAGGGAAAGCCGACGCGTTTGGTCGCCGCATCGCCGCCGGAGCAGGAGCGCATGCTCGAGGCCGCCGGGCAGTTCTCTGAGGAGGATCTGACGCGCTACCTGAAGCTCGCGCTGGATCTGTTTCGCGATTTGCAAAGCTCGCTGCAGCCGCGCTTGCATCTGGAAATGGGCCTGCTGCGGCTGATTCATGCGGGCCGCTTGCAGCCGATCGAAGAAGCGATCGCGGCACTCGGTGGATCGGGGTCGGTACCGCGGAAAACAGGCGGACAGCCAGCCGGTTTCCGCCCGAAGCTCAGCGTCCAGCCCGCGCGAACCTGCTCGGAAACCGGAGGCAGTCCCCGAGGTTAGTGGTGATTTTCGGACGCGATTGCTACGCAGCGCTACAAGAATCCAAACTCACGCACGTGGCCGATGCGGTGGGGCACTCGGAAGTCGCCGAGAGTCCGGCCGAGATCACGTTCACGGCGCCCAAGATGTACCAGATGTACCTGAAGGGCCAGGAATTCGAAGCCGCCGTGCGACGCGTGGCGGGACGAACGGTCAGGATCACGCTGAAAGTTGGGCGAAGCCGCGGCGGCCTGCACCGGCCGTGAGAGCCGCCGGCAAAGACAGATGAAGCAGCCGAACGCGCGCTGGCGCATCCGGAAGTGAAGCGCATTCAGGAACTGTTCCCGGAAAGCCAGGTGCGCCAAGTGCGGAACTTGAAGGAGAGCGAAACATGAAGATGCCTGGAAACATGCAGGCCATGATGCAGCAGGCCCAGAAGATGCAGCAGAAGATGCAGGAGGAGGTCGCGCTGATCCGCGTGGAAGCCTCGGCGGGCGGCGGCATGGTGACCGTGGGCATGGACGGCCAGAAGAAGGTCACCAGCGTGAAGATCGACCCGGAAGTCGCCGGCGACGTCGAGATGCTGCAGGACCTGATGATGGCGGCGTGCAATGAAGCGCACAAGAAAGTGGAAGACGAGACGCAGAAGAAGATGAGCGGCATGCTGGGCGGAATGGGCCTGCCTCCCGGATTGCTTTAACTCTCGAATGCCGGATTTTGCCGCGCCGCTGCAGCGCTTGATCGACGAGTTCCGCCGTTTGCCCGGGCATCGGGCAGAAATCGGCGCAGCGGCTCGCGTTTTATGTGCTGCGCTCGCCGCGCGATCAGGCGGCCGCGCTGGCCGCGGCGCTGACCGACGTCAAAGACAACCTGGGCATTTGCGCCGAATGCAACAACATCAGCGACGGCGAGCTCTGCCCTTATTGCCGCGATCCCAATCGCGACCATTCTGCAGATCTGCGTGGTGGAAGAGCCGCACAACATTCTTCCGGTGGAGACCACTCGCTCTTTCAACGGCGTGTATCACGTGCTGCACGGTGCGATTTCCCCGCTGCGCGGCATCGGTCCGGAGCAGCTGAAGATCAAGGGCCTGCTCGACCGGATCGGCAAGGGAGACGTGAAGGAGATCATCCTGGCGAACAATCCCACGGTGGAAGGCGAGGCGACCGCGGTTTACTTATCGCGATTGCTGAAGCCGCTGGGGATCAAAGTGACCCGCATCGCCATGGGGATTCCGGTGGGCAGCGATCTGGAGTTCGCCGACGAAGTGACGATGCTGAAGTCACTGGAGAATCGGCGGGAGATGTAGCGGGCTGCCCGCTTCACAGAGCCCGTCGCTGGTTACGCCGCCGATGAGAATATCCTCGATGCGGTTGGTTTCGCGGGGGCGGGCGAGCGCGATCTTCAGATAGTTGTCGCTAAGAGCACCATCTTCGATAGTCACGACCGAGAGCGTGCGGCCGATCATGACTTTGCGGAATTCCAGATTCTTGCGCTGCGCGAGATCGCGAAGTACGTGCGTGCGGTGCTTGCGGACTTCCATGGGAACCTGATCCGCGACATCGGCGGCGGGCGTGCCGGGTCGAGCCGAGTACGTGAACACGTGCAGGTACGTGAACGGCAGGCCCTCGATGAACGCGCGGGATTCTTCGAATTCCTGCTCAGTCTCGCCGGGAAACCCAGTCATCACGTCGGCGCCGACGGCACAATCCGGCATCAGCGCGCGAGCCTTGAGAATCCGATCGGCATAATGACGCGGGCGATATTTGCGGTGCATGCGGCGAAGCACCTTATCGGAACCCGATTGCAGTGGAGCATGCACGTGCTTGGCGATACGCGGCGACGTCGCGACAAGCTCCAGCAGAGCATCGGACCAATCCATCGGCTCGACCGAGCTGAGTCGTAATCGCTCCACGGAAGTCTCGTCGAGCAGACGCTGAACGAGATCGACAAGACGGCTGCCGCCCTCGAGATCGCGGCCCCAGCGGCCCAGATTGATCCCGCTGAGAACCACTTCGCGGTATTTCGACGCGAGATGGCGCACTTGATCGACGACCGAATCCGGCTGCGCGCTCCGGCTGCGGCCGCGCACATAGGGAATAATGCAGAACGAGCAGCGATTGTTGCAGCCGTCCTGAATCTTGAGATTCGGACGAGTGCGATCGCCCAGGGCGTCTTCCACGGGCGCCGAAAGAAAATCGCGCTGCTCGAAAATATCGCCGATGCGGATTTCGCCGTGATAGTGCGCGCCGTCGGCGACTAAATCAGGGATCGAATTCTTGTGCGAGTTGCCGACGACCCAAGTCACTCCGGGAATAGCCGCGATTTCCTCGGGCGCACGCTGCGCGTAGCAGCCGGTGACCACGATACGGGCGTCAGGTTGCGCTGCGATGGATGCGGCGAACGGTTTGGCGAAGCTCGTCATCGGCGGTGGAGGTGACGGTACAAGTGTTCAAGACGACGAGGTCGGCGTTAGCAATTTCGCGGGCGGCGTCGAGTCCGCTCGCGGCGAGTCCGGCTTCGAGCGCAGCTCCATCGGCCTGCGAGGCTCGGCATCCGAACGTTTTTACGAAATAGCCCGGCAACCCACTATCTTAACGTTCCGCGGGATCGTCATCGCCCGTGATCAGTCGCGCGCCTCGATAAAACGTCAAATACTGATACCCCCAGCGCACGAACACCACGACGCGATTGAGGGCCTGAGCCAGATACATCAAGTGAACAAAGAGCCAGATAAACCAGGCGATAAAGCCGTGCAGCTTGACGCCGCCAATGACACCGACGCCGGAGTTTCGGCCGACGACGGCCAGGTAGCCTTTATCGAAATAGCTGAACGGTTTTGACGTTCGGCCAGCAAGCCGGTTGAGAATCACCGAAGCCGCGTAGCGCCCTTCCTGCATGGCCACCGGAGCGATGCCCGGCAAGGCCAGGCCCTTCTGCTCGAGATACGCCAGATCGCCGATGACGAAGAGTTCCGGATGGCCGGGGATGGTGAGATCGGCGTTCACTTTTACACGACCGACTGCGATCGAGTTCGGCTCCGACGCGTCGCGAAAGAATCTCGCCCCATGGCGACGGCTTGACGCCGGCAGCCCACAGGACGGTGTGAGTCTCGATGCGCTCCGCGCCACCGGTAGACGTGGAATAAGTAACGCCGTCGGGAGCGATGTCGGTCACGCGGACCGACGGTATGACCCGAACGCCCAGATGGATGAGCTGCCGCTCCGCAGCCGCGGACAGACTCTCCGGGAAAGCAGTCAGCACACGAGGCGAAGTATCGAGCAGCAGGATGCGGGACTCTTCGGGATGGATGGAACGAAAATCGTGACGCAGTGAATCGTTGGCGATTTCGGCTAGCGCGCCCGCGAGTTCTACACCGGTAGGACCCGCGCCGACGAGGACGAACGTCAGCCAGCGGCGGCGAGCGTCGGGATCGGGCTCACGCTCGGCGGCCTCGAATGCGTAGAGGATTTTGTGGCGGATGCGAGTGGCGTCTTCGAGGGACTTGAGACCGGGCGCGACGGCTTCCCACGAGTCGTGACCGAAGTAGAAGTGACGCGCGCCCGCGGAGACGACCAGCGTGTCGTAGGGAACCGCGCCCTTATCGAGGATGACGCTGCGCCCGGCGGGATCGAGATCGACGGCATCGGCGAGCAGAACCTGTGCGTTTTTCTGCTTGCGCAGCAAGACCCGCAGCGGCGACGCGATTTCGCCTGGCGACAGCGCACCCGTGGCGACTTGGTACAGCAAGGGTTGGAAGAGGTGAAAGTTCCGGCGGTCGACCAGCGTGACGGAGAGATTTTCGTGCCGCAGGGCCCGTGCGGCGTAGAGCCCGCCGAAACCCCCGCCGATGATGACGGCGCGATGCACACCTAGTCCTCGTCTTGTTGCGCTGCGAGCTTGGTAATTACGTTCATGTCTTCGAGAGTAGTGACGTCGCCAGCGACGGTATTGTTGGTAACAATTTCGCGCAGCAGGCGGCGCATGATTTTGCCGCTGCGGGTTTTGGGAAGGGCGTCGGTGAAGCGGATCTCTTCAGGCCGCGCGAAGGCGCCGATTTCGTGGGCGACCCATTGGCGCAATTCTTTGCCTAACTGCTCGTGGCTATAGTCACCTTTCTTCAGAGTGACGAAGCAGCAAACGGCCTGGCCGGTGATCTCGTGCGGCTTGCCGACCACGGCAGCCTCGGCGACCGCGGGATGGCGAACCAGCGCGGATTCGACTTCCATAGTGCTGAGACGATGGCCGCTGACGTTCATCACATCATCGACGCGGCCGAGCACCCAGTAATAACCGTCGGCATCGCGGCGGGCGGCGTCGCCGGTGAAATAAGCGCCGGGAACGCGGGTCCAGTATTGCTCCTTATAACGCTCGGGATCGCCCCATATGCCGCGGATCATGCCGGGCCATGGTCGCCGCAGAATCAGAAATCCTTCCTGGTCGGTACCGACCTCGAAGCCTTTGAGATCGACGATGTCGGGAATGATACCGGGCATCGGCAGCGTGCCGGATCCGGGCTTGGCGGGGACAGCACCGGGCATCGGCGCGATCAGGATGCCGCCCGTTTCGGTCTGCCACCAGGTATCGACGATGGGACAGCGGCCTTTGCCGATGACGCGGTTGTACCATTCCCAAGCGGCGGGATTGATCGGCTCGCCGACGGAACCGAGGAGGCGCAGGCTCGAAAGATCGTGCGCGTTGGGCCAGTGGTCGCCCTGACGAATCAGCGCGCGAATCGCGGTGGGCGAAGTGTAAAGAATGCTGATGCGGTACTTCTCGATGATGCGCCACCAGCGGTCGAACTGCGGATAATCGGGGGCGCCTTCGTACATCACGCTGGTCGCGCCGGCCGCGAGCGGGCCGTACACGATGTAGCTGTGGCCGGTGACCCAACCGATATCGGCCGAGCACCAGTAGGTGTCTTCTTCCTTGAGATCGAAGACCCACTTCATGGTCGCGGTAACGTGGGTGAGATAGCCGCCGGTGGTGTGCAGAATCCCTTTGGGCTTGCCGGTCGTGCCGGAGGTATAGAGGACGAACAGGGGATGCTCGCTATCGAGCGGTACCGCGGGACAATCTTCAGTGGCGTGTTCGTCGAGCTCGTGCCACCAGAGATCACGGCCCTGTTTCATCGGAGTGTCCGAGCCCGTGCGGCGGTAGACGATCGAATCGCGCACGCCGGGACATTCTTCGAGCGCTTCGTCGACGGCGGGCTTGAGCTTGATCTCTTTACCGCGGCGGAAACCGCCATCGGCGGTGATCACGAGGGTCGCGCCGAGGTCCTGGATGCGGGCTTTCAACGCTTCCGCCGAGAAGCCGCCGAACACCACGCTATGGATGATTCCGAGACGCGTACATGCCAGCATGGCGATGGGCAGCTCGGGAATCATCGGCATGTAAATGATGGCGCGGTCGCCGGCTTTGTAACCGCGGGATTGAAGGACGCTGGCGAAACGGACTACGAGTCGATGCAGTTCCTGATAGGTGATGAATCGCTGCTCACATTTATTGCCCTGCATGGGCTCGCCTTCCCACAGAATCGCGACTTTGTTTTTGCGGGACGTGGTCAGGTGACGGTCGAGGCAGTTGTAGGAGACGTTGAGTTTCGCATCGGCGAACCAGCGCGCGAAGGGCGGGTTCCAGTCGAGCACTTTGGACCATTTTTCGAACCAATGGATCTCGCGTTCGGCGATTTCACCCCAGAATTCCTCCGGATCCTGTTCCGCGCGGCGGTAGAGATCGAGATAACCTTTCATGCCCTGAACATGGGCTTTGCGGACGAACTCATCACTGGGCGGATAAACCGACGGGGTGCTCATTCGTTCGGATTGTAGCAAGATGACGGATTATTTAGAGGCGCCTCGATCCTATCGTTAACCCCGACAAGAAAGGGATTCGTTGCGCACACACCCTCCACAGCCTTTCCTAGGATGCTGTTTCCGGGTGGGTCCAGGCCTCCAACGACAGAGCCCTTGAACTCCTTGACTAGACGGTAAGATAGGGTTGCGACGCGCAAACGTGAGGGTAAGTCGCCAAGTCACTCAGGAGAGCGGACGAAAAGTCCGCCGCAGGTCTGGAGACCCGCCCTACGCAGAGGCGGGTTTGATGTTTTGGTTTACGCGGAAGAAGTTTTCCGGGTCGTATTTGGCTTTGACCTTGGCCAGACGAGCGTAGTTATCGCGATAGCTGGCGCGGACGCGATCGTCGCCTTCTTCCATCATGAAGTTCACGTATGCGCCGCCTGCGCCGTAGGGATGCAGCGCGTCATAATAGCCGCGCGCCCAGTCGGTGATTTTTTCTTTATTGGCGGGATCGGGATCGACGCCCACGATCACCTGGCTCCAGACAGCGTCGCGATAACTCCAGGCGGTATCGTTGGCGCCCACGCGATGCGCCGCGCCGTTCACCGGATACAGGTGCATGGTGGAGGCACCGGTCGGAAGCTGGCCGCCCCATTTGACGTGCTCGGCGACGGCCGCGTCTGAAATCTCTTTGAAGAAATCGGCTTTCCAATACCACTGCATGCCGGAAGGAAACAGTGGATCGAACAGGCTGTTCAGTGCGGGCAAGGGCACGGGGCCGACGCCGTCGAGCAAGGGTGCGCGAAATTTCCGGACCGGCTCCAGCAGCTTATTGGCCTCGTCGAGCGGCACCGGCAGGCACCAGATGATCGCGGCGACGTTCTTCCCGTGCAGCTCCGCGGGAAAGAAGGGCGCAGGGGGAACCGCCAGAAAAGCGAACCAGCCACCCACGGTATCCGGCGCCTTGACGATGAATTCGCGATAGAACTTCATGACATCGGCGGCGTCTTTGAGATCCCAGAACATGGGGCCGGCGATCACGGTATCGACGGGATGCGCCTTGAACAGGAAGGATGTGACGACGCCGAAGTTCCCGCCGCCGCCGCGCAGGGCCCAGAACAGATCGCTGTTCTCCTTGGCATTCGCGACCACAAAGCGTCCATCGGCCAGGACCACATCGGCGCTCAGCAGATTGTCGATGGTGAGGCCGAGACTGCGGGTGAGATGTCCGATGCCGCCGCCGAGCGTCAGACCGCCGACGCCGGTACTGGAAATAATCCCGGTGGGGACCGCCAGACCGAAGGCATGCGTGGCGTGATCGACATCGCCCCAGACGCATCCGCCGCCGACGCGCACGGTGTTCGCCGTGGGATCGACGTGCACGTACCTGATGCCGGAAAGGTCGATGGTCAGGGCGTCGTCGGCGATTCCGAGGCCGCCGGCGTTGTGCCCGCCGCCGCGGATGGAGACTTTCAATCCGCTGGTTCGTCCGAAGGTAACAGCGGCGATCACGTCCGCCACGTCGACACACTTGGCGATGAGGCGCGGCTTCTTATCGATCATCCCGTTGTAGACTTTGCGGGCGTCTCGTAGGCGGCGCTGCCGGGTTCGATTAATTCTCCACGAAGCTGGGCGCGGAATTGCGCGATTTCTTCCTGAGTGATCATAAGATGATTATTGTTTTGATTTTTGGGCTGCGAGCTCCGTGTTGAACGCTTTTTCCTTGTCGTCCAGGTAGGCTTTGAAGCCAGCGGGATCGATGAAGGGATTCGCACCGCCCGCTTGAAGTTTTGCGTATTTCGCCTGCAAGCCGTAGAACGATCCGTGAGCGCCCAGAAAAACGTCGACGGGCATGGTGCGCAGAACCTTGAAGCTGCGGGCGTAGTCGTCGGCGATGGACGGGTAGTCCTTGTTATTGACCAGAATCGTGCCGGGGTTGACGCCCACGCTGCACACGATCAGGACGTTGTATGATTTCCCATTCTCTTCAACTTTGGTAGTCCATGTCGTGCAGCCGGGGGTGTGGCCGGCGGTGAGATGGGCCGTCAGCGTGGTGCCGCCGAGGGTGACGTTCTCTCCGTCCTTCAAGATTTTATCGATGGGATGCGGTTTGTTGCCGGGCGTCATTTTACGCAGCCAGGGAACGTCCTGCTCCATGGCCATGACGCGAGCGCCGGAGAGTTCCTTAACCAGGGCGTCGCCTTCCATGTGATCGCCATGGGCGTGGCTGCCGAGCAGAATCTTGATATCGGTGAACTTGAATCCCAGCTTTTCGACCGAGGCGCGGATGACGGGAACGGTGGTCTCGAAGTCGCTGTTGATGAGGATGTCGCCTTGGGGAGTGGTGATGAGGAAGCTCGCGAGTTCGGCGGAGCCGACGAAGTAGATGTTGCCGATCACCTTGTGTGGCGGGAAGGGCGCGTTCCAGTCGGTCTTAGTTTGTCCGCGCACAACGGCACGTGCGGCCTGTGCGCTCTTCTCCTGCTCGGCTTGTTTCGTCTGAGCCGAAGCGGTGACGGCGACGAATAGCAGACAAAGAAACAGTTTGTGCAGACGCATGGTGAGGGCAGTGTATCAAAATCCGGCGATAATTGGAGTTCACGTGGGACTCCCGGAAACATCGCCGCGCTCGCGCGTTCCCTGGGCGCTGGCCGTGATCGTCGGCTTGTGCTCGGGGCTTGCCGGGTATGTGATTCACGCGGCGCGAGTCAACCGCATCCCCAAACAGGTCGTTACGGTGAAGCGGCTGACGGATATGCCGGGCGCGGAAGAGTCGCCGGCGATCTCGCCGGATGGCATGAAGGTGGCATTTGTGGCGCCGGTCGGTGGCAAGCGGCAGATCTGGGTAGGGAGGCAGCGATCACCAACGACGACGCAGATCATTTCGGTCCGCGGTGGTCGCCGGATTCGAAGAGCCTGATCTATTTCGCGAAGGACGCGATTTGGGAGATCGCGGCGGAGGGCGGCGAGGCTCGGCGGTTGGTCGACGCGATGGCTCCGGGCGATCTGAGTCACGATGGCAAACTCGCGTTTTTCCGGCGCACAGGAGACGCTGTCGAGTTGGTGGCGGACGGAGTCAGCCAGCAGCCATGTTAACCGGCGGCGGCACTTATACGAATTTGCGATGGTCGCCGGACGACAAGACGATCGCGTTCTTGGAGGACATGAAGGTAATGGTCGTCAGCGCTGCGGGCGGGAAGCCTGTTCCGAGCATCGGATCTTACCCGTTCAGGGATTCGCGTGGGCTCCGGATAACTCGGGGCTGATTATCAGTTCGTCGAGTCGGGGGGAGCTGTGGTACATTCCGCGCAAAGAGGGTCGCACGCCATCGCAACTTACATTCGGCGAGTTGTCGTACGAATCGCCGGACGTCAGCACCGACGGAAGGGTTGGTGGTCAGCCGGTCCGGTCTAGGCGCTGATGCGGATATCGTCATGTTTTCCGGTCTTAAATGGTGATTTCCGTTATTGAGTCCATAAGAAACTTCTTCGCACGAACTACTTCCAATTACATTGAGTCCTGTTTATACTGCCGTTAGCTAGCCTGAGGGCCGAGGGGATTCCCTAGGGCTTCGGGCAGCCTCGTCTGGCAACCCACCTGGTCGCTCCTTCGGAGGAGCCACCCTGCTTGTCAGTATTTCTCTAAGGAGAGCAGCCATGGCGGCGGATAGGGCGAAAGTGTATCTGGTGGGGGCCGGTCCAGGCGATCCCGACCTGCTGACACTAAAAGGGGCGCGGATCCTGGCGCAAGCCGAAGCCGTGATTTATGACAAATTCGTGAGCCCGGAGATTCTGGCGCTGGCGAATCCCCAGGCGACGTTTATTCCCGCGCGCAAGGAGCGCGGACAACAGGAGGAGTTTGAGGCCGAGATCCATGCCTGGTATTTGCGGCTGCGCGACGCGACGGGCCCGGTGGTGCGGCTCAAGAGCGGCGACCCGTTTGGTATTCGGACGCGGAGGCGAGGAACTGGAGTTCCTGACCCAGCACGGTTTCGACGTAGAGGTGGTACCGGGCGTATCGGCGTTAACGGCGGCGCCGTCGTTAGCGGGCATTCCGCTGGGGGGCGTCTCGGCAGCGGTGACGGTACTGCCGGGGCATCGGCAAGCGGTGAAAGACGTGGATTGGCCGGCCTACCGGCATGGAGGGACCCTGGTGGTCCTGATGGGCGTGGACCATCGCGCGGAGATCGCGAGATGCCTGATCAACGGCGGGCGGCCGGCAGCGCGATCCGGTCGCGTTCCTGCAATTTGCGTCGACGGAACGGGAGTGCGTGACGGAATCGACGCTGGAACAGGTCGCGCGAGGCGAGGTAGAGGTCGAGCCGCCGGCGGTGTTCGTGATCGGCGAAGTGGTGCGGCTGCGGACGGCCCCGGGGCGCGGGTTGAAAACCCGCGCGCAGGATACAATCCTGCCCCACATGGTTGTAAGGGCCTGTTTATTCGGCGGGTTCTTCGCCCTCTTCGTGCTTGCCGGACTGGATCGCTTTGAGACGTTCTTCGCGGCGCTTGGCGCGTTCGGCGGCGCGCTTGACCAGTTCGGAACCGACCAGTTCCAGCATGGCCTGCTCGGCGCCGTCGCCCTTGCGCCAGCCTAGGCGGACGACGCGGGTATAGCCGCCGTTGCGCTGGCCGAACCGGGTTCCCAGCTTATCGAACAGTTTCTTCACCGCGGCCGGTGTTTCCAGAAATGCCGCGGCCTGGCGGCGGGTGTGAAGAGTATCGCGCTTGGCCAGCGTGATCATCTTCTCCACCAGCGGCCGGGCCGCCTTGGCCTTGGGAACCGTGGTGACGATGCGCTCATGTTCGATGACGCTGGTCACCAGGTTCTTCAATAGCGAGTTACGCGAGCCGGCGTCGCGTTTAAGTTTAAATCCGGATCTTTTATGTCGCATGGCTTGTTATTCCGCGTGCTTATTCCGCGAGGGGCGCCTCGTTCTCCTGCTCTTCCGACGTCTTCCTCTTCGATCGTCGGCAATGTCTGCATCGCCCGCGCCCAGCATGGCCGGCGTCCCGGAAGGAGCGATCAGGCGGCCCTGGGAATCGAACTTCATGCCGAAGCCCAGGCCCAGGCTGGACAGAATTTCCTTGATTTCGTTCAGTGACTTGCGCCCGAAATTCTTGGTGCGCAGCATTTCCGCTTCGGTCTTCTGGACCAGGTCGCCGATGGTCTGGATATTGGCGTTCTTGAGGCAGTTGTAGGAACGCACGCTCAATTCGAGCTCTTCGACAGAGCGGCTGAGCACTTCGTTCATCTGGCTCATGGCGCGCTCGGCCGGCTCTTCGGCGGTCTCCGGCAGCTCCTCGAAGTTGATGAAGATGGCCATGTGGTCCTTCAGGAGCTTGGACGCCTGGCCGATGGCGTCGGCCGGCGAGATCGCTCCGTTGGTCCAGACTTCGATGGTCAGCTTATCGTAATCGGTCATCTGGCCCAGGCGGGCGGATTCGACCGAGTAATTCACTTTGCGCACGGGCGAGTGGACCGAGTCGATGGGGATGTAGCCGAGCGGAAGATCCTCGTCGTTATTGCGATCCGCGCCCACGTAGCCGCGGCCGGATTTGATCCGCATCTCGATCGAGAGCTTGCCGCCTTCGCCGATGGTGGCGACGTGCATGTTGCGATCAAGCACTTCGATTTCGGAATCGGTTTCGATCTGCCCGCTCAGAACTTCGCCGGGCGAGTCGACTTTGAGGCGGACGGTGCGCATCCCCTCGCTGAGCATCTTGAAGGGGATCTGTTTCAGGTTGAGGATGATGTCGGTGGCGTCTTCGACGACGCCGGGAATGGGACTGAATTCGTGAGCCACGCCTTCAATCCGCACCGCGGTGATCGCGGCGCCTTCAATCGAGCTGAGCAGCACGCGCCGCAAGCCCGTTCCGATGGTAGATCCAAATCCGCGCTCGAAGGGCTGGGCGGTAAACATCCCGTACCGGTCCGTGAGCGTTTCCGTGTTGGCGACCAACCGCTTTGGTTTCTGGAATCCTTTAAACATAGAATGATGGCCTCTTACTTCGAATACAATTCGACGATCAGCTGCTCATTCAATTGGATCTGGACGAGATCCTCGCGCTTGGGAGATCCGAGCACTCTCGCCTTCAAGTTTTCCCGGTCCACTTCCAGCCAGTTGGGGCTGGGGGCGTGGGCCGTGGCATCGCGCGCGTGCAGAATGGTGGGGTTGTTCTTGCTGTTGTCGCGCACTTCGATCACGTCGTTGGCTTTCACCGTGAAGGAAGGAATATCCACGCGCCGGCCATTCACATTGACGTGCCCGTGACGAACCAACTGGCGCGCCTGCGCCCGGGAGGTTCCGAAGCCCATCCGAAGCACCGTGTTATCCAGCCGCCGTTCGAGCAGCGCGAGCATGTTCTGCGCCGGTGATGCCCTTCATGCCGCTGGCCTTTTCGAACAGGTTGCGAAACTGGTTTTCGAGCAATTGATAATAGCGCCGGGCTTTCTGTTTTTCCCGGAGTTGAAGACCGTAACCGACGATCTTGGGTTTGCGAGCCTGGCCGTGCTGGCCGGGCGGGAAATTGCGCTTCTCGATGGCGCACTTTTCGGTGTGGCAGCGCTCGCCCTTCAGAAACAGCTTCATCCCCTCGCGCCGGCACTGCCGGCAGACGGGACCAATATATCGTGCCAAATCAAACCTCCCTGGTACTACGTTTCAGTAGGTGCAGTTTACGGGCGATCAATCAGCCTTCGTCCTGCTTACGTCCTGACATCGGGTCGGCCATGCCCGACCCCTACAACAAAATCAAACCCGGCGCTTTTTGGGCGGCCGGCAGCCGTTGTGCGGAATCGGCGTGCGATCCCGTATGGAACGAACCTCGAGACCAGCAGTGGATAGCGCGCGCACGGCCGATTCGCGGCCCGCGCCCGGCCCGCTGACATTTACGTTCACACTGCGCACTCCCGATTCCTTGGCCTTATTGGCCGCGGTGAGCGACGCCTGCTGGGCGGCAAAGGGAGTCCCTTTGCGCGATCCCCGGAATCCGAGCGATCCGGAACTGGACCACGACAGAACGTTCCCCACCGTATCGGTGATGGTGATGATGGTGTTGTTGAAGGACGCCTGCACGTGCACGATGCCCGCGGGTACGTTCTTCTTTTCCTTCTTTTTGAAGGATTTCTTTTTTCCTGCTTTTGCCGGTGCTTTTGCCATGTGTATCGATCCTGACTGGTCTTAGCCTGACTAGGTCTTCGCGCTCGCCTTCTTCTTGTTGGCCACGGTGCCGCGCCGCGGTCCCTTGCGGGTGCGGGCGTTGGTGTGCGTCCGCTGGCCGCGCACCGGCAGGCCACGGCGATGGCGCAACCCGCGATAGGAACCCATCTCGATCAGGCGCTTGATGTTCATGGAAAGCTCCTTGCGGAGATCTCCTTCGACGGCGCCCTCGGCTTCGAGGATCTGGCGGATTTTGTTGACCTCGTCTTCGGTCAGGTCCCCGACCTTCTTATCGGGATCGACGCCGGCGCGATGGCACAGCGATTTGCTGCGCGTCCGCCCGATTCCGTAAATGTAGGTCAGCCCGATTTCGGTACGCTTCTTGACCGGTAAATCGACACCTGCTAGACGAGCCATATTCCGTTTCCTCTTCTAACCTTTTCCACCGCGCACAACGGAGCGCGGCAAATGCGGCCGCACCCTGTGCGCTCTCCTCAACCTTGCCGCTGCTTGTGCTTGGGATTCGAACAAATCACGCGCACCACACCGTTGCGGTGCACGAGTTTGCACTTATCGCACATCTTCTTGACCGATGCTCTAACCTTCATAGCTTCTCCACAATTCTGCCGCGGGTTTTATCCCGGGCCGAAAGCTCGACGCGCACCCGATCGCCGGGGCGCAATCGCACAAAATTCTTCACCTCGGACCCGGCGGCGTGCGCCACCACGGTATCCTCATTCTCAAGCCGCAAGCCGGTATGCTGCGCTCGGCAACAATTCCACTACCTCAGCCTTCTGACTCACGGCCTGGTCAGTACCCACGGGCCCTCCGCGGTGATGGCCACCGTATGCTCGAAGTGCGCCGAGTATTTTCCATCCTCGGTCACGGCCGTCCACTTGTCCGGCTTCACCCGGCTGCCGGGCTTCCCGGCATTCACCATGGGCTCGATCGCCAGGACCATGCCTTCTTTCAAGCGCGGATTCTCGCTGCGCCGATCGACATAATTCGGGATCTGCGGCTCTTCGTGCATCTGCGTGCCGATCCCGTGCCCCACGAACTCGCGGACAATCGAAAAACCACTGGCGGTCACGTGCCGCTCCACCGTGCCGCAAATATCGAACAGCCGGTTTCCCGGCCGGGCTTTCTCAATAGCCATCTCCAGCGATTCGCGGGTCACGTCCATCAGGCGGCGGGCTTCCGGAGAAACCTCGCCCACCGGAACGGTGATCGCCGAGTCGCCGTAATATCCGTTCAACTGCACACCCGTATCGATGGAGATAATATCCCCACTCTTCAAAACCTTCTTCTGCGACGGCATTCCGTGGACGATCTCGTCATTCACCGAAGTACACAGCACAAACGGGAACTTGGTTCCCGCGGCGGGCGTCGAATAGCCCTTGAAAGCCGGCCGTGCGCCGGCGTCGAGCATCATCTTCTCCGCCGTAACTTCCAAATCGAGCGTCGATACTCCCTCGCCCACCATTTTGCGAAGCTCATCCAGAATCTTCCAGACCAGCAACCCGGAGCAGCGCATCTTCTCCAGCTCCGCCATGTTCTTGCGCACGATCATGCTGCTTCGCCGCGCTCTTTCCGGATCAGCGCCTCAATTCCTTTCGCGATCACCTGCGGAGGGACTGCCCGCCGCCGGCACATCCCAGCAAGGGATTCCGGATTTCTTAAAAAATGCGAGCACCGGGGAGGTTTGTTGTTCGTAGGCTCGCAATCTTTCCCGCACCACTTCTTCGCGATCGTCGTCGCGAACCGCAAGTTTCGCCCCGTCCTTGTCGCAAACCCCACAGCTGTTAGGCGCGATGGAGTTAATTCCATACACCGATCCGCAGGCAGGACACTGCCGGCGGCCGGAGATACGCGCAATAATAACATTATAATCCACTACCAAATGGACCACGATGGTCCGGATCGGCCGGAGGACCAGGAGCTCCGCCAGGAGCTGAGCCTGCTGAACGGTCCGCGGATACCCGTCGAGAATAAAGCCGTTCTCGCAGTCCGCCTGCTCGATCCGCTCTTCCACCAGGCGATTCACGGTCGCATCGGGAACCAGCTCGCCCGCCTGCATCAGCGAAGCTACAGAACGGCCGATTTCGTCCCCCGAAGCCACCCGCTCCCGGAGCATATCGCCGGTCGAAATGTGGGCGATATTCAAGGATTCCTTGAGGAGCTTGGCCTGGGTGCCTTTTCCCGAACCCGGGGAGCCAAACAAGATGAGGCAGAGCCTAGCCATTCAGTAGAGAAGCGTCAGACGCTGCTGCGGCGGCCCCGTATCCGCCCTGCTCGCGGCGTAAATCCTTCGTAATGCCGCATGATCAGTTGAGCTTCGATTTGGTTGACGGTGTCCATGGCCACGCCAACGACAATCAGCAGCGAAGTGCCGCCGAAGAAAAAGGTCACGCCCAGGCCGTCCAGCAGCCAGCGCGGGAAAGTCGCATCGATCCAGTTCCCGACCAGGGGCAGCCGCTGCAGCTTGATGCCCTGAATCATGATCTGCGGCAGCAGCGACAGGATCGACAGGTACAGCCCGCCGACCACGGTGATCCGGGTCAGGATCTTGTTCATGTAATCGGCCGTATTCTTGCCCGGCCGGATGCCCGGAATGAACCCGCCGTACTTCCGCATGTTATCCGCGGCTTCGTTGGGGTTGAAGATGATGGAGACGTAAAAGAAGCAGAAGAAAATGATCAGCAGCGTGTACAGCAGGTAGTACAAAGGCGACGCTCCACTGATCGCGGTCAGCATATTCGAAAGCGTCGGGCTGTTCTTGACGAAGTCGATCTGCAGCGCGGTGAGCGGGAAGGCCAGCAGGGAGCTGGCAAAGATCACCGGGATGACGCCGCCGGCATTGACCTTGAGGGGCATATGCGTGGACTGCCCGCCCAGCATTTTCCGTCCGATCACGCGCTTGGCGTACTGCACCGGGATGCGGCGCTCGCCGCGCTCCACTAATACGATGAAGCCCACCACCGCGACCATCATGATCACGATGATCGCGACCTGGATCAGCGGCCAGTCACCGGTCTGAACTTTCCGCACGATTTCAACGATTGCGGAAGGCAGGTTCACCACGATTCCGGTGAAGATAATCAGGCTCATGCCGTTGCCGATGCCGCGCTCGGTAATCTGCTCGCCCAGCCACATGATGAACGCGGTCCCGGTGGTCAGGGTCAGGATGGTCATCAGGACGAAGCCGACGCCGGGGGTAGTTACGAAACCCTGCTGCGAGCCCTGCAGCAGGCTGGCGATACCGAAGGACTGCACGATGGCCAGGATCACGGTGAGATAGCGGGTCCACTGGGTGATCTTGCGGCGGCCGAGTTCGCCTTCCTTCTGGAGCTTTTCGAGCGTGGGGACCACGACCGTTAAGAGCTGCAGAATGATGGACGAGGTGATGTAGGGCATGATGCCCAGAGCAAAGATCGTTAACCTTCTAAACGTCCCGCCGCTGAACAGATCGAAGAAGCCGAAAACGGTGCCCTGGTTGGCCTGGATGAAATCCTGGAAGCGCTGCGCGTCGACACCGGGAATCGGCAGGTGGCCGCCGAGACGGTACACCGCCAGCATCGCCAGCGTGAACAAAACACGCTTCCGAAGATCCGGGATCCGAAAGACGTTCGCAAAGGCTTCGAGGAATTTCATGGCTACTTCTCTTCTTTATTGCTCGGCTTCGCCTGCTTGGGCTTGCTGGTTTTTTCCGCCTTCTCCGCCGCGCTCTTCTTGGGCTTCTTGTCTTCTTTACTCACCGGCGCCTCGGGAGCGTCGGCCTGGACAGCCGGCTTGGGAGTCCTGATTCTTACGGGAGGCGGGGCCTTGGTCTCGGCGCGCTTCACCCCGGGGATCACTTCGGCCGTGCCGCCGGCGGCTTTAATTTTTTCGAGAGCCGACTGGGAGAACAGGTGCGCCTTGATATGGATGGCACGCTTCAACTCGCCCGAACCCAGAATCTTCAGGCCGTCCTTGATCTTGGTGATCAGGCCCAGCTCAAGCAGCTTGCCGGGATCGAAGGAATCGCCCTGGATCTGGTCGAGACTGCCCAGATTGACGATGGCAAATTCCTTGCGGAAGATATTGGTGAATCCGCGCTTGGGCAGACGCCGGTGGAGCGGCATCTGGCCGCCTTCAAATCCGCGCATCCGCGAATATCCGGAGATGGACTTGGCGCCCTTGGCGCCGCGGCCGGAAAACTTTCCCCGGCCGGAGCCCATGCCTTGGCCGATACGCTGGTTCTTGTGCTTTTGGCCCTTGGGAGGTTTGAGTTGACTGAGGTTCATATGATTATTCCAGAGGGCCCTATTCTACAATCGCCAGCAGGTGCGGGATCTTCTTCACCATGCCCCGAAAGGCCGGCGTATCCGGGCGTTCCACGATGCGGTTCATCTTTTTGAGTCCCAGCGCCCGAACAATAACTTTGTGCTTTTCGGGCGTGCAGATGACGCTCCGGATCAGCTTGATCTTGATCATCCCCGGCATAAGATTATCCCACCTTCCCGGCTTCGAGGCCGCGGAGCTCGGCGACTTCCTTTTTATCGCGCAATTGCTCCAGCGCGTCGATGGTCGCTTTGACTACGTTATGAGGGTTGTGCGAGCCGATAGATTTGGTCAGCACGTTGGGAATCCCCACGGCGGTGATGACGGCGCGAACGGGACCGCCGGCGATCACGCCGGTTCCTTCGGGCGCGGGCTTCAGCAGGACCATCCCGCTGCCGAACTTGCCCAGCACCGTGTGCTGGATCGTGGTGGCGAGAACGTTGACCTTGCGCAGATTCTTCTTGGCCGCTTCGATGCCTTTTTTGATCGCAGCAGGAACTTCCTTGGCTTTGCCGGTTCCGAACCCGACGATGCGCGCGCCGGGATCGCCGACGACGACCAGAGCCGAGAAGCTCAGATTCTTGCCGCCCTTGACCACTTTCGTGACGCGGTTGATCGAGACCACCTGTTCCTTGAGGTTCAGGTTCGCGGATTCGATGCGCTTTGTAGGCGTTGTTGACATTTCGTTTTTAAAATCCTCTCGGGCTAAAATACGAGCCCGCCTTCACGAGCCGCCTCGGCCAGAGCCTTTACCCGGCCGTGATACAAATAGCCGCCCCGGTCGAACACCACTGTCTTGACGCCCTTTTCCTTGGCGCGCTCGGCTAACAATTTTCCGACTGCCTTGGCGCCGGCGACGTTGCCGCCGGACTTAATTCCACTCTTGGCATCGCTTTTCTCATTGGAAGAAGCCGCCGCCAGGGTATGGCCGACCGCGTCGTCGATGACTTGCGCATAGATGTGCTTGACGCTGCGGAAGACGGCCAGACGCGGCCGTTCCGTGCTCCCCGCCACTTTCCGGCGGATGCGTTTATGCACGCGCTTGCGGATGATCGCTTTTGATTCGTGAGCCATGGTTTACTTCGCTCCGGTCGCACCGGTCTTGCCGGCCTTCTTGCGCAGGGGTTCGTTGGCGTAACGGATTCCCTTGTTCTTGTATGGATCCGGCGGACGCAGGGCGCGCATGTTGGCCGCCACCTGGCCCAGCAGTTGCCGGTCGCCGCCGGTGAGGATCAGCGGCGTCAGGTTGTTCGCCGGTTTGTCGACTTTCATATCGATTCCATCCGGAAGATAGAACTCGATGGGATGCGAGTAACCCAGAGTGAAGGTCGCGATGCGTCCCTTGACGTCGGCCTTGTATCCGACACCGAATAATTGGAGTTCCCGCGTGAATCCGGTGGAGACTCCGACGACGGCGTTCGAGGCCAGAGCGCGCGTCAAGCCGTGCAGCGCCGCCTGCTTGTCGTTGTCGCGGAGGATTTCGAGAATCCCGTCAGTCTGCTTGAGGGCGATTCCAGCCGGGATCGGAACCGTCTGCTTGCCCTTGGGCCCTTCCACCGTCAGCTCGTTGCCGATGGTGAGCTTCACGCCCTTGGGCACCGGGATTGGCTTTTTTCCGACTCGTGACATATAGAAACTCCGTTACTTTACCAAACGTGACACAGAACTTCGCCGCCGACGCCTTCCTTGCGGGCGGAGCTGCCGGTCATCACGCCGCGCGGCGTGGTCAGGATATTGATACCCAGGCCGCCCAGTACGCGGGGCACCTCTTTCGAACCGACGTAAACCCGGCATCCCGGCCGCGAAACACGCTCGATCCGCGAAATGACCGGCATGTTGCCGGGCGTGTACTTGAGATAGATGCGGATGGACTTCTTGGTCCCGTCCTCGGTGAGCTTGTAATTGGCGATGTAGCCCTCATCCTTGAGGATCTTGGCGATGTCGCCTTTCAGCCGCGACGCCGGCACGTCCACTTTCGGGTGACGCGCTTCCAGGCCATTGCGAATACGCGTCAGCATGTCGGCGATCGGATCGGTTGTCGTCATTCGTTCACACTCCCTCGCATCTCCATGAAGCTCGTCACCATGAGGCTTTTCACCACGAGGCTTTAATCACCCCGGGGACTTCCCCGGCCAGGGCCAGCTGGCGGAAGCAGATGCGGCACAGCTTGAATTTTCTGAGGAACCCGCGGGGACGCCCGCAACGGAAGCAGCGGTTGCGATGCCGGCAGCTCAGCTTGGGCTTGTGCGCGGCTTTCGCGACGGCGAGCTTTTCGTCTCTTGCAATTTTGGCGGTTGTGGCCATATCCTTCTCCCGATATTCCTACTGCGCGCGGAACGGCATTCCCAGATGCTTCAGCAGCGCCAGACCCTCCGCGTCGGTCTTGGCGCTGGTGGTGATGCAAATATTCATTCCCTTGGCTTTGTCGACCTTGTTGTAATCGATCTCCGGGAAAATTAGCTGATCGTGAATGCCCAGCGTGTAATTGCCGCGGCCGTCGAAGGACTTGGCGGAAACGCCGCGGAAATCGCGCACGCGCGGCAGCGACACGTTGACCAGCCGGTCGAGAAATTCGTACATGCGGTCGCCGCGCAGCGTGACCATGCAGCCGATCGGGTTGCCTTCGCGCAGCTTGAACGCGGCGATCGACTTGCGCGCCTTGGTGATCACCGGCTTCTGGCCCGCGATCTGGCCCAATTCGTTCACCGCCCCGTCCATCAGCTTGCCGTTCTGGGTGGCCTCGCCGAGCCCGATGTTGAGCGAAATTTTCTGCAGCTTCGGCACAGCCATGAGGTTCTGGTAACCGAATTCCTTGGTCAAGGCCGGAACTACTGTTTTCTGGTATCGTTCTTTAAGTCTGGCTGCCATATGTTACGCCTTCTGGGTCATGCCTTCTTGTCCAGGATCTCGCCGCCCTTGCGCGCGTAGCGAACGCGCCGGGACGAAGCACCCGTGCCTTCCATGCGATAACCAACCCGGGTGGGCACGCCGCCGGAAGTCAGCAGCATCACGTTCGAGATCGCGATGGAGCTTTCCCGCTCCGCGATGCCGCCCTTGATCTGGCGCTGGGGGTTCGGGCGCGTATGGCGTTTCACCATCCCTACGCCTTCGATAAGAACGCGGCCGCGGACGCGATCGACATCCAGCACACGGCCGGTCTTGCCTTTATCCCGTCCGGCGATGACCTTGACGGTATCTTCCTTCCGGATCTTGATCTTCACCGGAGCCTGCGGATTATTCTGATGGCGCTGGGCAATCTTGCGAGCCATGGCTAAATCACCTCCGGGGCGAGGGACACGATCTTCATGAACCGTTTTTCGCGCAACTCGCGGGCTACCGGACCGAATACGCGCGTACCCACCGGCTCGCCGAGCTCATTGATCAGCACGGCGGCGTTCGAATCGAAGCGGATGTAGGTTCCATCCTTGCGCCGGGTTTCCTTGCGCATGCGCACGATCACGCAGCGGACCACTTTGCCCTTCTTCACCTGCGAATCGGGCGCAGCTTCCTTCACGCTGGCGGTGACGACGTCGCCCAAGCCGGCGCGCAACCCCAGGTCGCCGCCGCGCGGCAAAATGCAGGCAAGCCTGCGGGCGCCGCTGTTATCGGCCACCTCGAGAATAGTCCGCATCCCGATCATGATCTTGTCTCCTGGCTCCTCACTACTGCTCTAACGTTTCTTTTTCGACGGCCGCTTTTCGGGCGTCGCCTGAATGCCGATGGCGCTCAGATCGGTGGTCACCTGCACGGCCTTACGCAGGATCTCTTTCAATTCCCAGCGCTTCAATTTGCTGAGCGGGCGGCACTCGATGATGCGCACCACGTCGCCCACATTGGCCTCGCCCTTCTCATCGTGCGCGTAAAACTTCCGGCGCTTACTGATGATGCGCTTATACAGCGGGTGGGGCACGCGCCGGATGACTTCGACCACAATGGTCTTGGCCATCTTGGAGGACACGACCGAGCCCACCTTTTCGTTCTTGAAGCTGTGAGTAGTTTCCGCCATCGGCTGTTATGCGCCTTTCTTGCTCTTTGCTGCTGGCTTAGCGGCTGCCTTGGGAGCCGCCTTCTTCGGAGCGGCGGTCTTGGGAGCAGCTTTTTTCGCGGCGGCCTTCGGTCTGGTCTTGGTCACCAGCGGAACCGGCGCGGCGGCTGCCGCCGAGGGCGCTACGCCCTTCTGCTGCAGCACGGTCAGAATGCGCGCCCGCTCCTTGCGCAGCGAGCGGAGCTTCTTCACGCCGTCCATCTGGCCCATCGACAACTGGAACCGCAGCCGGAACATCTGCTCGGCGCCTTCGCGCAACTGCTTATCGAGCTCGGCCGGATCCAGCGCCCGGAATTTTTCCGCGTTCTCCTTCATGTGCTCCTCGCTAAGTCCCTATCCGCCTAAATCCATGCCTTCGCGCGTCACGAGCTTGGTCGGTATCCCGATTTTCGCGGCGGCCAGGCGCATCGCTTCCTTGGCGATGGCCAGGTCGACACCTTCCATCTCAAATAAAATCTTGCCCGGGCGAATGACGCATACCCACTCTTCCGGGGCGCCCTTGCCTTTACCCATACGGGTTTCAGCCGGCTTCTTGGTAATGGGCTTGTCCGGGAACAGCCGGATCCAGACTTTGCCGCCGCGCTTGATCGAACGGGTCATCGCGACACGCGCCGCTTCGATCTGCCGAGCCGTAATCCAACCGCATTCGAGCGCCTTCAATCCGAAATCGCCAAACGCCAGCGACGAGCCGCGCCAGGCTTTCCCGGCCATGCGCCCGCGCTGCTGCTTGCGAAACTTCACCTTCTTCGGCATCAACATATAGGTTCGTTCCTAAAAACGCGCTAAATTCCTATTCGCTCTTCTCGCCTTCCGGCGTTGTCGCGGGAGGCGTTGCTGGGGTTGTACCAGAGGGCTCAGCAGCTTCGGGTTTGTTCTCCTGCTTCCAGGTGGGCTGCACGGGTGCGGCCATGGGCGGCAGAATCGCCTGCCGTGCCATTTCGCCCGGCGCCTGCTGGACCGCTCCGCCGGCAGCTTCCGGCGCAAACGATTGGCGGGGCGGCCGGTCTCGCCGATCCCGGTCACGATCGCGGTCGCGATCCGGACGCGGCGCCCGGCGAGGCTCGGGTTCATTGCGCAATCCGCGCCCTTGCGCGCCCGGCAGAATTTCGCCCTTGTATACCCAGCACTTGATGCCGATCACGCCATAGGTCGTATACGCCTGGCTGAATCCGAAATCGATATCCGCGCGCAATGTGTGCAGCGGAAGCTGGCCTTGCAGATACCATTCCGTGCGCGCGATTTCCGCGCCGTTCAGCCGTCCGGAAACGCGAACCTTGATGCCCTTGCATCCGAAGCGCAGCGCGGAGTCGACGGCCTTGCGCATGGCTCTGCGGAACGCTACGCGCTTTTCGAGCTGCAATGCAATGGATTCGGAAACCAGCTGCGCGTCAAGCTCCGGCTTGTGAACTTCCTGAATATCGATGAAAACCTCGCGCTTGGTTTTCTTGGCCAGATCCTGCTTGAGCTTCTCGATTTCCGCGCCCTTGCGCCCGATGATAATTCCGGGACGAGAGGTATGAATCGTGATGCGCAGCTTGTTGCCGGGCCGGTCGACTTCGATCGAGCTGACGCCGGCCGCCTTCAGCCGGTCGCGCAGCGAGTTCTTGAGCTCGAGATCCTCGCGCAGGAGCTTGGCGTAATCCTGCTTGGCGAACCACCGCGACCGCCAGGTCTTGGTGAACCCCAGCCGGAATCCGTAGGGATGTACTTTCTGGCCCATAATTTTCCTTAACCGCGCACAACGCCACGAACAGGCTGTGCGCTCATGCCATCTCCTTCATGCTCGCGTCGAGTTTCTTGTCCCCGACCTGGACCACAATATGCGCCATTCTTCGCTGATAGCGGTAGGCGCGCCCCATGGGAGCCGCGCGGATGCGCTTCATGCGCGGGCCTTCGTTCACGTAAGCTTCGGTGACGATCAGCGTATCCACGTCAACGTCATTATTGCGATTCTCGGCGTTGGCGATGGCCGAGCGCAGGACTTTTTCGATGGACGGCGCGATGCGCTTGTTGACCGCGCGCAGAATATGGATCGCCTCTCCGGCTTTCTGGCCGCGGATCAGGTCGATCACCAGGCGCGCTTTCTGCGGCGAGGTTCGGAGGTATCGGGCTTCGGCTCTGGCTTGCATTCTTTTAACTCCTACGACGGCTTCGCCGTCTTCTCCGCGGATCCCGCAGGCGCTCCGCCAGGAGCCCCGCCCGGACCTGTCGCTGCCGCTTTGGCGCCGTGGCCCTTGAACACCCGGGTCGGCGAAAATTCGCCCAGCTTGTGGCCCACCATGTTCTCGGTGATGTACACGGGAATGAATTTCTTGCCGTTGTGGACCGCCAGCGTGTGGCCGATGAACTCGGGCACGATGGTCGAGCGCCGCGACCACGTCCGAATCACTTTTTTCTCGTTCTTGTCGTTTAGGGCTGCCACCTTGACGGCCAGGTGGTCGTCCACGAACGGACCTTTATGAAGTGAGCGTCCCATGAATTATCTCTTTTTGGCCTTCCGCGTCACGATGAACTTGTTGGTGCGCTTGTTGTTGCGCGTCTTGAAGCCGCGCGTGGGCTGGCCCCAGGGGGTCACCGGATGGCGGCCGCCGCTGGTTTTGCCCTCGCCGCCGCCGTGCGGGTGATCCACGGGATTCATCGAAACGCCGCGATTGTGCGGCATCTTGCCCATCCAGCGCTTGCGGCCGGCTTTGCCCAGGCTGACGTTTTCGTGCTCGACGTTGCCCACCTGGCCGATGGTCGCGGCGCAATCCACCAGAACTCTGCGAATTTCGCCGGAGGGCAGCTTCAACAGCGCGTACTCGCCTTCCTTGGAAACCAACTGGGCTTGCGCGCCGGCCGAGCGCGCCATCTGCCCGCCCTTTCCGGGCTTCAGCTCGATGTTGTGGACCACGGTACCGGCGGGAATATTTTTGAGCGCCAGCGAATTGCCGATCAGAATGTCGGCATCGGGTCCGGATAAAATTTTGCGTCCGACTTCGAGGCCGGCCGGCGCCAGGATGTAGCGCTTCTCGCCGTCGACGTAGTGCAGCAGGGCGATGCGCGCGCTGCGGTTGGGATCGTACTCGATCGACGCCACCACCGCGGCGATTCCCTTCTTGTCGCGCTTGAAATCGATTTCGCGATACGCCTTCTTGTGGCCGCCGCCGCGGAAGCGGGACGACACGCGGCCCGTGCTGCTGCGTCCGCCGGTGCCCTGCTTGCCTTTGACCAGGCTTTTTTCGGGCTTCTGCTTGGTGATGTCCTCGCGCGAGACTACCGTCTGGAAACGGCGTGTCGGGGTGGTGGGCCTGTATGTTTTGACCGGCATTTGCTAAATCTCCGCGTACTCCGGCGTCTTCTCGCCGGGCTTCAGCTTCACGTAGGCTTTTTTCCAGTCGGAGCGATATCCGGCGAACCGGCCGCGCCGCCGCAGCTTGCCCGCGGTGGTCGTGGTCCGCACTTCGGCGACCTTGACCTTGAACAAGGTCTGGACCGCCTGCCGGATCTGGGTCTTATTGGCGTTGACGTCGACTTCGAAACACAGCGTGCGCTCGGAATCCTTCTTGGTCACGCCTTTTTCCGTCACGATGGGCCGACGGATCACATCCATGATCGAATTCATTGCAGGCCCTCCGAAAGTTTCCTGGCCGCGGCTTCGGTGATCAGGACCTGCTGGTGCCCCAGCAGATCGTAAACGTTGACATCACGGCTGGCGACCAGCTTCACGCCTTCGAGATTCCGGCTGGACAGTTCGAGGTTGCGATTTTCCGCGTTATCGACCAGCAAAACCGTGCGGGCGATTTCCAGAGCATCGAGGGTCTTGCGCATCAGCTTGGTCTTGGCCTCGCTCAGCGCGAATTCGCTCACCACGCGCAGCTCGCCATCGCGGAGCTTGGCGGATAATGCGCTGCGCAGCGCGCCCAATTGCATCTTCCTGGGCAGTTTATAAGAGTAGTCGCGCGGTTGCGGACCGTGCGTGGTGCCGCCGTGCCGCCACAGTGGACTGCGGATCGAACCCATGCGCGCCCGTCCGGTGCCCTTCTGCTTCCATAGCTTCTTGCCCGATCCGGCCACTTCGTGCCGGGTCTTGGTCTTGGCCGTTCCCCGCCGCGTGCCGGCCAGATAATGCCGGACGGCTTCGTACAACAGCGCCTCATTGACCGGAGCGGCGAACACCGCATCGGACAGGTCCACGGTGCCGACTTTTTTATTGCTGAGATCGATGATGTCTACGCTGGGCATGGCTACTGTTTCGACCTCCGCAGGATGACGTATCCGCCGTTCGGTCCCGGGACGGCGCCCTTTACCAGGATCACGTTATCCTCGACGTCCACCTGGACAATTTCGAGGTTCCGCACCGTGACCCGATCCGTTCCCATGCGCCCACCCATCCGCATACCAGGGAAAACACGGGAGGGAAAACTCGACGCGCCGATCGATCCAGGAGCACGGTGGAACATGGAACCGTGGGTCGCATCGCTGCCGCGGAAATGATGGCGCTTGACCACGCCGGCGAAACCCCGGCCTTTGCTGATGCCGATCACGTCGACTTTTTCGTTGGGCTTGAATTCGTCGGCAAGCACGCGATCGCCCGGCTTCAAATCGCCATTCGATCCGTCACCCAGCCGGAACTCGCGCAGGAACTTCACGCCCTCGGCGGACGACTTTTTCAAGTGGCCCGCGTCCGGCTTATTGATGCGCGACTTCTTGACGTATTCCATCAGGCCCAACTGCACGGCGTCGTATCCGTCGATGGCCGGCGTCTTGCGCTGCACCACCACGCACGGACCGGCTTTGAGCACCGTCACCGGCACTACCTGGCCATCCGCACGGAACACCTGCGTCATCCCGATTTTTTTACCTAGAATTCCTGGGCTCATTTCCAACTCCGGGCGGGACATGTCCCGCCCCTACTTTGCCTCTGCCGAATGCCTTGATCTCCACATCCACGCCCGCCGGCAGATCGAGCTTCATCAGCGCGTCCACCGTGTCCTGCGTCGGCTCGAGAATATCGAGCAGGCGCTTGTGGGTCCGGATCTCAAACTGCTCCCGGCTCTTCTTATCCACGTGCGGCGAACGCAGCACGGTGTACAGATTCCGGACCGTGGGCAGCGGAATGGGACCCGCCACCGTCGCGCCGGTGCGCTTGGCCGTATCGACGATTTCCGTCGTCGACTGGTCCAGGACCCGGTGATCGTACGCCTTGAGGCGAATGCGAATGCGTTCTTTTAGACTTGCCATAGTTTAGAGGGGCGGATAATCCGCCCCCTATTCCAGAATTTCCGCTACCGTTCCGGCGCCCACCGTGCGGCCGCCCTCGCGAATCGCGAAGCGCAACCCTTTGTCCATGGCCACCGGAGTGATCAGCTCCACTTCCAGCGTCCACGTTGTCGCCCGGCATCACCATCTCCATCCCCGCCGGCAACTGCGCGACTCCCGTCACGTCGGTGGTCCGGAAATAAAACTGCGGACGATATCCCTTGAAGAACGGCGTGTGGCGCCCGCCTTCGTCTTTGCTCAACACGTAGACTTCGCCCTTGAACTTCTTGTGCGGCTTGATCGATCCGGGCTTCGCGATGACCTGCCCGCGCTCCACGTCGTCCTTTTCAATGCCGCGCAGCAGCAGCCCGACGTTATCGCCCGCTTCGCCCGAGTCGAGCAGCTTCTTGAACATCTCAACGCCGGTGACGACCGTCTTGCGGGTGTCGCGGAAGCCGACGATTTCCATTTCCTCGCCGATCTTACAAACGCCCAGTCTCGATACGGCCCGTCACCACTGTGCCGCGCCCCTGGATCGAGAAAATATCTTCGATCGGCATCAGGAACGGTTTCTCTTTTTCGCGAGCCGGCTGCGGGATGTAGGTGTCGACCGCTTCCATCAGCTCGTCGACCGTCTTTTCCCACTTGTCTTCTTTGTTCAGTGCACCCAACGCACTAACTTTGACAACGGGCAGATCGTTGCCCGGATATCCGTAGCTGGTGAGCAGCTCGCGGACTTCAAGCTCGACCAGCTCGAGCAGCTCCGGATCGTCCACCATGTCGACCTTGTTCAGCGCGACCACGATGTAGGGCACACCGACCTGGCGGGCGAGAAGAATATGCTCGCGGGTCTGCGGCATGGGGCCGTCGGTGGCGGCGACGACGAGGATCGCCCCGTCCATCTGCGCCGCGCCAGTGATCATGTTCTTGATGTAATCGGCGTGACCGGGGCAATCGACGTGCGCGTAGTGCCGCTTGGCGGTCTCATACTCCACGTGCGCCACCGCGATCGTGATGCCGCGGGCTTTTTCTTCCGGCGCGTTGTCGATCGAATCGAAGCTCCGGAACTTCACCTTGGGATTGTGCTTGGCCAGCGTCTGCGTGATCGCCGCCGTCAGCGTGGTCTTGCCGTGATCGATGTGTCCGATCGTTCCCACGTTGCAGTGCGGCTTGCTGCGATCAAATTTTTCCTTCGCCATGTTTCTCTCCCTGTCTCCGTATCAGTGCCGGGCGAGGCATGCCTCGCCCCTACTACGAAACTGCCTTGCCCTGCGCCCTGCTGGTAATCTCTTCCGCCACGCTCTTGGGAACTTCCTCGTACCGCCCGAAGTGCATGGTGAACGCCCCGCGCCCTTGCGTGCGCGAGCGCAGCTCCGTGGCGTAACCGAACATCTCCGAAAGCGGAACCATCGACTTGATGATGTGCGTCGAGCCCAGAATCTCCGTGCCCTCGAGGCGTCCGCGCCGCGAGATCAAGTCGCCGTTCACCGAGCCCATGTACTCGTCCGGGACCACGACTTCGACGCGCATCACCGGCTCGAGCAGAACCGGCTTGGCTTTCCGCGCCGCTTCCTTGAAGCAGATGGACGAGCAAATCTTGAATGCCATTTCCGACGAATCGACGTCATGATAATCGCCGTCATAGACGGCGATCTTGATGTTGGACATGGGATAGCCCGCGAGCACGCCGTGCTCCAGCGCTTCCACCGCGCCCTTTTCCACCGCGGAGATGAATTCTTTGGGAATCGATCCGCCGCGAATTTCGTTGACGAATTCGTACTCACCGCTCTCGAGCGGCTCGACGCGCAGCTTCACGCGCGCATATTGGCCGCTGCCGCCGGTCTGCTTCTTGTGCGTGTAGTCGGCTTCCGCGATATTGCGAATGGTTTCGCGATAGGCCACCTGCGGCTTGCCGACGTTCGCGCCCACGTTGAACTCGCGCTGCATGCGGTCGACGATGATTTCCAGATGCAACTCGCCCATTCCGGCCAAAATGGTCTGGCCGGTGTCGGGGTCGGTCGAAACGTGCAGCGTGGGATCTTCCTGCACCAGCTTGGCGATGGCCATGCCCAGCTGTTCCTGGTCGGCTTTGGTCTTCGGCTCGACGGCGAGCTGAATGACCGGCGCCGGGAAATCGATATTTTCCAGAATGACCGGAGCCTTCTCATCGCAGATCGGTGTCGCCGGTCGAAACCGACTTCAGCCCCACCGCCGCGCAGATATCGCCCGCCAAAACTTCCGTGATCTCTTCGCGCTTGTTGGCGTGCATCTTGACCAGGCGCCCGATGCGTTCTTTGCGGCCCTTGGCCACGTTATAGACCGAATCGCCCGCACCCAACCGGCCCGAATACACGCGAATGAACGCCAATTGACCGACAAACGGGTCGGTCATGATCTTGAACACCAGCGCGGCGAAGGGCTCTTTATCGTCCGCTTTGCGCTCGACGATCTTTTCTGTATCGTCTACTTCGGTGCCCTGGACCGCCGGGACTTCGAGCGGCGAAGGCAGGTAATCGACCACGGCGTCGAGCAGGTTCTGAACACCCTTGTTTTTGAAGGCCGATCCGCAGATCACCGGGAAAATCTTCTGCGCGATGGTCGCCTTGCGAATGCCGGCGCGCAAGTTCGTCGACGGTGATGGCCTGACCCTCGACGAACTTGGTGAACAAGTGATCGTCGGATTCCGACACGGCCTCGACCAGCTGATCGTGATAGAGCTTGGCTTGCTCCTTCAAATCTTCAGGGATTTCGACGTCATCGAACTTTGCGCCCAGCGTCTCGTCGCGCCAGATGCGCGCGGTCATACTGACCAGATCGACGATGCCCTTGAACTGATCCTCACTGCCGATCGGAAGCTGTATTGCGACCGGGCGGCACTTGAGCCGGTCGACGATGGTATCCACGGCGCGATAGAAATCGGCGCCCACGCGGTCCATTTTATTGATGAAGCAAATGCGCGGAACCCGGTATTTATCGGCCTGGCGCCACACGGTTTCCGATTGCGGCTGAACACCGGCTACCGCGTCGAATACCGCCACGGCTCCGTCCAGCACGCGCAAGCTGCGCTCGACTTCGGCGGTGAAATCCACGTGACCCGGGGTATCGATGATGTTGATGGTGCAATCCTGCCATTCGCAGGTGGTGGCGGCGGAGGTGATGGTGATGCCGCGCTCCTGTTCCTGCTCCATCCAGTCCATGACGGCCGTGCCTTCATGCACTTCGCCGATCTTGTACGTCTTGCCGGTGTAATAGAGAACGCGCTCCGTAGTGGTGGTTTTGCCGGCATCAATGTGCGCCATGATGCCGATATTGCGCATTTTCTCGAGTGAAACAGTTCTTGCCATACTTCAGTTACCGGGGCGACAGGGACCAGTATTCTCCTTTACCAGCGATAGTGCGCGAAAGCTTTATTCGCTTCCGCCATGCGATGAACGTCATCCTTCTTCTTGATGGCGCCGCCGCGCGAGTTAGCCGCGTCGTTCAATTCGTTGGCCAGCTTTTCCGGCATGCTCTTTTCCGGCCGCGTGCGCGCGTTTTGCAGGATCCAGCGGATGGCCAGGCTCGTGCGGCGGTTATTGGGAACTTCCACCGGCACCTGATAGTTGGCGCCGCCTACGCGCCGCGTCTTCACTTCGAGCAGCGGCTTGGCGTTCTCGACGGCTTTCTTGAAGAGCTTGAGCGGATCGTCCTGCGTGCGCTCCTTGATCTTGTTCATGGCGTCATAGAAGATCCGCTGCGAGACGGCCTTCTTGCCGTCCCACATCATGGAGTTGACGAACTTCTCGGCCAGGGTCGAGTTGTACACCGGATCGGCAATGATTTCGCGGGTTTCAGGTCTGCGTCGGCGTGGCATGCGTTTCTCCTGGCTCTACTTTGCGGCGCCCTTGGGACGCTTGGCGCCGTATTTCGACCGGCTCTGCTTGCGATCGGTCACGCCCGCGGTATCGAGCGTGCCGCGCACCACGTGATAGCGCACGCCGGGAAGATCCTTCACGCGGCCTCCGCGGATCAGCACGATGGAGTGCTCCTGCAGATTGTGCCCGACGCCTGGAATGTAGGTGGTGACCTCGATCCCGTTCGTCAGCCGGACGCGCGCGACTTTGCGCAACGCAGAATTCGGCTTCTTGGGCGTGGTGGTATACACGCGAGTGCACACGCCGCGACGCTGCGGGCAAGCCTGCAACGCCGGACTGGCAGTCTTATAGCGCGTAGGGCGGCGGCCCTTGCGCACGAGCTGAATAAAAGTCGGCAAAACTCTTTATCTCCACAAGCCCACTCCGTGCGGCGTATCTCGCATATCTCGCATATCGAACGCGCGCGTGCGGAATGAGCACGTCAAACTGGTGAAAAACCACCCGGGAACCAGCAAACTGGAAGCACCAGAACCGATCCCAAATTTACTGCGAGGGTAGTAGACTTCGGACTAGCCCATACTCACGCGAGCGTAGAATCCCGCGAAGCCTCGGGGCCGGCCCCTAGCCGGACTCTCCATCAGAAGAGTGGTAGCACAGGAGCAGAAGATCAACCCAAACAAATACTCTAAGTAGGATATACAACAGCGCGGTGCCTTGTCAACGCCTGAAACAGCCTGGCGAGTTCGGGGATACCAAGCGCCTCCGCGCGGTCTTTGGGACCTGACCAAGGATTCGACCGCCGACCTATCATAGAGCCCTGCCAGGTTGTTGCGGAGGGTTTTTCGCTTATACCGGAAGCAGTTCCCCGCAAACTTAAGAAACGACGGGAGATCATCTATCCCAAGGTCCCTGGCTGGATCGCTTGGCTCCAGGCGCACGACGGCGCTATCGACTTTGGGAGGCGGGCGAAACGACGCCCTGGGAACCTCGAACAGCCGTTCGGCCCGGGCCTGGACCTGGACCAGGACGCTCAGGTATCCATAGTCGCGGGAGCCGGGCTCGGCGACGATGCGGGCGGCGACTTCGGCCTGGACTAAGATGACAGCGAGCTTCCAGCTCGCACGAGCCGCGAAGATACGCTCCAAAATGGGTGAGGTGATGTAATAAGGAAGGTTCCCGGCGATGACGGCCGGTCCCCATTGGCTCAGATCTGCCTTCAGAATGTCGCGTTCGACCAGAATCAGGCGGCCGGCATCGAGAGCATCGCGAAACTTCTGGCGGAGATAGTGAACCAGGACTGGATCGACTTCGATGGCGACCACTTTTTCGGCGTGCTCCAGCAGCGATTCGGTGAGCGCGCCGCGGCCCGCGCCGATTTCGATGACTAAAGGGGCTCGCTCACCGCATGCGGAATCTGCAATCCGGTCGAGCGTCGATTTACGGGTTAGGAAATGCTGGCCGAGCCTGCGACCCACTTACATCCAGATTACATGGATTCGGGGTTCAGCCCTTGACGTAATAGATATCGGGTCCGGGCAGGAGCAATACCCGCGTCTTGCCGGCCATCGGCATGCCGAAGGCGGTGGCAGGGGAAAAAGTAGTAAACCACAGCGCCGTTTCCATCCTGCGCCGCATCAGGGGATCCGCGACCACTTCCGCCCCGCTCACGATCTGATAACCGAGCAAATGGCCCTGATCGTCGACGTCCACGTCCACCAGCACGCTATCGCTCAATGCGGCAGTGACGGAGCGTTGAACTTGCACGCCAATGGTTAACTGAGTTGGAATATCCGCGGCCATTTTGGCCCGCAATGGATACGTGGGCACCACCCACATGCTGAACAGAACCACGGCCGAAAACACGCCGCCCGTCGCCGGCAACATCAACGGACGCAGAATGTCCTGGAGCATGAAACGCGTCCGGTGGAACCACGAGGCCAAAACCTGGCCCGGACTGCTGCTTTCGACCAGCCGCTGGCGTTCCCGCGAAGCGATCACGCGCAACGACGTGGTCAGGCCCGCGGGCGGCACACGGCGCGGCAGGTTCCGCAGCGTCATGATCAGCTTTTCCTGGCTCACGTGTTCTTCGTGAACTTCACGTTTCATACCGCATCACTCCCTTGTGTTCCGGCCCCGGCCCCGGCCCCTTGTGCTCCCGCCCCGATCCCCTGTGCGCCGGCCCCGACCCTTGGGCTCCGGCCCCGAGTGCTAACGGCAACTCCACAGCCGGAGTCGCCTGCAGCCGGTCCAGCAGATGGTTCCGCAGCGCTTCCCGGCCCCGCAGGATCCGGGACTTCACTGTTCCCAGCGAAACCTCCAGAACTTCGGAGATCTCTTCGTAACTCAAACCCTCGACTTCCCGCAGCACCAAGGCCGCTCGATAGTTCGGACTCACCTTCTGCAATGACGATTCAATCAGGGCGTGGGTTTCCCGGTCCACAGCCGTTTGATAAGGGCTGCGGCCGGGATCGGAAAGCCAGTCCTGGGGTCCCTGCGCGTCGGATTCGGATTCGAGCCCGATCTCTTTTCCCCGATGGCGGATAAACCACCGGCGCTGGTTGCGGGCTTCATTCACCGCGATCCTGTAAATCCAGGTCTTCAGGGAACTCTCGGAGCGAAAACCGCCCACTTTGCGAAACACCTTTAAAAAGACTTCCTGGGTCACGTCGGCGGCATCCCCGGGATCGTCCACCAGGCGGCTGACGAGGTTATAGACAGGCTGTTCGAACCGGTGAATGAGGATCTCATAAGCACACTCATCCCCCGCGCGTAATCCCGCGATCAGCGACGCGTCTTCTTCATGCGCCGCGGCCGGGGAAAACACCTCAGTCCTACATTCGAATTGGAACCCCACGGTGGAGTCAGCCATTACTCACCCAGTCCAATTCTACTGCTTCCCGTCAACCCAATAGACACCCGGCCGGAGCGATAAGTTCCCGGCCCTTCTAAGCCGCTGATTTCATATTATGAAAGGTGCCTGTACCCAGGTTCGTGCGGGGCGGCGTCGTTTAGAGTGGTCGTCTAGAGTACTAAAGTATTGGCAGGGGAAATGCAGAGAATCCGGTCGCGAAAAACGGAATTGCGAGTCTTGGAGGAACGCTTTGTGCGTATGAAACCACTTTGTTTTGTCGGATGGATGGCAGTGGCCGCGGCAGTCCTGCATGGTCAGACTGTACCGCCAGCCACCGGCGCCCAGTTCTGGTCCACCAATCCGAACCTGGATTGCTCCGGCACGGGCACGAGCCCTGGGAGTAACTATACGATACAGCTCCCGTCGGGGGGAACCGGCTATGTTTGCGAGGTATCCGGGAACTTTATCTGGCTCGCCGCAGGCGCGGGTTACACCACTTCCATCCGGGTACCTGTACCCCAGGCGGATGCGGCGGGCCAGCCGTCCGCGGTAGGCGTCGATTATTCTTTCTACGACACCAGCGGAAACAGCATGAGTTTGGACAACACGTCTCCCAACGGCGCGGCCTCCAGCAGTGACGTGAACTTCGTCTTGAAAGCGAATCAGCCGGCGGAGGTGGATTTATTGGGTGTTCCGGGCAACGGCCCGAGCTACTCCACCCTGGTGAGCGGCTCAGTATACGCCGTCTTCTTCTGTCCCGATTACATCACCTGCCAGGCCGTGGCGCCTCAGTTAATCTATTCAGCGCCGCCTACTATTTCCCTGAGCGTGCCGCTCTCTTGGGACGGCCAGCAATGGACCCAGTGGTCGGCGACGGGCATCGACGACGGCGGTGCACACCGGGTGTCCCTGGTGATTTACAATTTGCCGGGGCCCAACGCGCAATCGACGGTGGCCACGATCTACACGGTCCGGGTCTACGACAGCACGGGAACCCTGGTCGGGACGGGCACAACGCCTGCGATTGCGGAATATGGCACCTACGGCGATCTGCTATCGAATATTGTTAAGTCGCAGTTGCCGTCGGGCATCTTCAAGATCCACATCGACGGCGGGTCGAATTATTCCCAGGCCATCGTGATCCAGGCGAACGGCAGGGCCCTGGCGACCGTGCAGGTCGGCTATGAACGTCGCGCCCGCTGGGGGCTCCTCTGCCGCGATATCCACCCAAATGAGCGTTAAACGGGCGCGTCCCCTGGCGAAGACCAGGCAGCCATCAGGGACGTCGGCCAAATAGCATAGCTATTTCCCGCATTTGTTATGATAGTTGTAGAGGAAAAATGGCCACTAAACCAGCCTTCGCGCAAGGCGCCCAAGTAGAACACGCCAAGTTCGGCCTGGGAAGCGTGCTGTCCTGTAACGAGGAATATATCGTGATCAAGTGGGACGACCACGGGGAGAAGAAGTTCGTTCTATCCATCGTCCTCCCGAACCTGAAGAAGAGCGACCGCACACCGCCGGTGGAAAAGCGGCGGAGCACGCGCAAAAAAGTCGCACCTGTAGCTACGGCATAATCCTACACCTCTTCCTCACACGTCCAAGACGCAGCCACCTATTAGCGGCTGCGGAGATCGCTCACGTTGTTGAGCAGCAGCGCGGCAGTGTTCGAATCCGGGAAGGATTTGGTGAGCTCGGTATACTCGCGCTCGGCGATCGCCAGCATCCCCAGCTGTTGCGCGACCAATCCGACGACCAGGTGGGAATCCTCGATGCTCCGCCAGCATGGCCCGCCAGAGCATGGCTTGACCGTCATCCAGCACGCGAAAGGACGCCTGCTCGGTGGCGCCCGGCAACGGTGACCTGCCAGGTGTATTCGCCGCCGCGGTGCAGCGGGTTCAGCACCATCCAGGACGTATTCTGAATCCCCTGGGCCCGGGCGATGACCTGGCCGTGCTCGTCGGCGATGGATACTGTGTACGGCGGTTCGCCAAACGCGGCCGACCAATACAGAACGGGCTGGGTCTCTTCCACCGCCTCCGATACCGGCCGCAGAACATTCTCTCCGCCGGCCACAGGGAGATTCGCGATCGCCTGGGGAGGCTCGGGAGTTTCCGTGGTCAGCAGCAACATCGCACCCTCCCGAAGCGAATCGGGGAGCGTGTCCAGTTCGGTGATGTCCAGGTCGATTCCAGGCGAGCCGGATTTGGTTTCCGCCGTCGAGACGCGTGGAGCGTGCGGCGAAAGCTGATACAGCGCGTAGGGCCCCAGGATCGCGACTGCGACGCCGGCCACCACCATGAGCACCACTTCGGGCGAGCGAAACCCCTTGGCTTCCATTCGCTTTTTATTATGCGGTACAAAGGCTTTTGGCTGATCCATTCCAGATATTGAATCGGGAAATCGTCGCCTGCGAGCTGTGCCCGCGGCTGCGGACCTACGGCCGCGAAGTGGCGCGCGTGAAGCGGCGGGCCTATCTCGATTGGGACTACTGGGGCAAGCCGGTTCCGGGTTTCGGCGATCCGCACGCGCGGGTGCTGTTGATCGGCCTGGCGCCGGGGGCGCACGGGTCCAATCGTACTGGACGGATGTTTACCGGAGACAGCTCCGGCGATTTTCTGTATCGGGCGCTGTATGAAACCGGATTCGCATCTCAGGCCGAGAGCCGTTCGCGCGCGGATGGGCTCGAGCTGCATGGCGCCTACATCGCCGCCGCCGCGACGCTGCGCGCCTCCGGACAACAAACCGTCGCCGAAAGAACTCGCGAAATGCCGTCCGTATCTGGAGCGCGAGCTGGATCTGCTGAAACATGTACGGGTGGTGGTGGCGCTGGGAGGCGTGGCGCTCCGGACCTATCTGGGCATCCTGCGCGATCGCGGCGCGATTAAAAGCCTGGCGGCGTTTCCGTTCGGGCACAACGTGTGTATCCAGTCCGGCGGCAGGGCTGCCGGTGCTGCATCGCGTCGTATCATCCGAGCCAGCAGAACACGTCGACCGGGAAGCTGACTGCGGCCATGCTGCGGGGAATTTTCGAGCATGCACGAGAACTGGCCGAAGGATAGAAAGGATAGAAGCTAGTGGCCGGCATCGGGCGAGGCATGCCTCGCCTCTACTTGCGCGGTAACGACGTGCTGGCCGCGCGGCAGGATCGCCACGTTGCCGAGCATGATGGGATGCGCTTCGACGCCGTCGATCTGGAAACTCGCGGGCGGGGTATCGAAATAGGCCAGGGCGCGGGCGCTGCTGCGATAGGCGAACTCGATGCCCCCGGCGATGGCCGCAGCGGAGTGCAGCTCCGCATTCAGATCGAGCAGCCGCAGCACCGGTTTGACAGCAGCCGGCTGAATGGAATGTGAGCCGGGCGCGAGCCAGACGACACTATCCGACGCCACCGGCCAGGGGCGTCCGTCGACCAGCGCGGGACCGCTCCAGATCGCACCCACGCCCGCGCGTGATTCGACGACCAGCTTGTCGTTTTTCTCGCCGGAGGAGCGTTCGGCGCGCTGGACGGAAGCAGCAGCGGACGGAAGCAGCGGCAGATCCGGCGCCAGGATCGAGTTTTCGAAATATACGGCGATCCGTGGGAACGCCGCCGCGGCGACGTGCAGCAGCGCGAACAGCTCCGAGCCGGTTTGCTGCTTGGTGGGATAGACATCCTGATAGCGCTCGACGATGTTGATGTCGATGGCGAGCTTATCCTTATGGGTCGTCAGCGCCTGATAGCGCGCGGCGATCTGAGGATAGCGCTGAGGCCCGAGGTTCCAGACGGTGGCGGGATCTTCGATCAGGAACGTGAAATCGTGCTGCGCCAGCAGCGGCAGCGTCTTGGACGTATCGGCTCCGATCTTTTCCCGCATGGTGGTGTCGAAGCGATCGTCGACATGGGTGAGCGTCAGGTCGAGCCAGGATTTAGTTTTGCGGATGTCTTCGACCTGGGCGATCCATTCGGCCTGCTGGCGGCGGGCGAGGTCCGCACGGAACTCCAAGAATTGCGCCATGGACGTCGCACTGGCATTGGGCTTGAACAGATCGATCGGGTCGATTCCCGATGCCGCTTGAAATTCGGCGCGCACGTCGCTGTTCATCGGGGTGAAGCGCGCGGGATTGTCGTGGCCTTCGAGCGATTCGAAATACAGCTCGGCCAGATTTACGCCGTCCCAATCGAACCGATCGATGAGTCCACGGAGGCCGCGCGAAACTTCCGCGAAGGCCGCGCGATTGGTGAGGTTCATGAGCTTGCGCCAGTCGAGCTGAGCGTCCTGGAGCAACGCGGTTTTTTCGCGCCACTCCGGATGCTGGTCCCAGAAGCGTTCGCTCACGTGCGGCAGCTCGACCCAGGCATACACCTGGATCGAGTTGCGATGGCACGCATCGATCAGACGGCGCAGGTATTCGTCGGCCTGGGGATCGGGTTCCCAGTAATGCCATGCGGCTACGTGGAGCGCGGCGATGCCCGCTCGACGCCAGCGGGGCGCGAAGTAATCCAGGTCGACGCGGGAGCGATAGGAGGAATCGAAGAAGGCCCACAGGTTTGCGGATCGAAAGGGAGCGGTCAAGCCGAGATCGGCCAGCGCCTGCGGCAGATACGGGAACCGATCATAGCCGTGCGGGCCCGGGCGGCGCGGCGACCCACAGGACCGCGCCCGATCCGCGGCGGAAGCCGGCCACCAGAGGAGCCTTTTCATGCCGTTCGCGGGTGAAGATGCGAGCGTCGCCGGGGAGTTCAAAAACCGGCACGTCGGCCGCTTGTTCCCAGATGATGCGCAACTGAGGGGAGCGCAAATCCTCGACGCTTTGAACGGCGACATGTTGCGTTGTAGGCGCGGAAGCCGAACGAAGCCGCCAGTGGCGAAGCGCCTTCGATGACGAGAATCGTGCCGCGCTCGACGCGCTGGGTCCAGTCTTTCTCTGTAGCCGCGGCGTTTCCGTTGATGCGGCGCCGGCCGGGATCACTTCGACGTCGCCGCGAGCTGGCGTTCTGCAAGCCGATCGAAGACAGAATCGCAGGCCAGCCGCCCGGATCGTCGCCGGCGACGTGGAAGGTCAGAGTCGCGGCGGAGCACGAAACACACAGTAATAGCCAGCTAATGAGTGAACGCATACCACACCCCGATTCGCACATCGTTAAAGTTGGGACGGTACGGATTGGACTGGTTCACCAGGTACGCCCCGCGCAGAAAATTTACCGTGAACTGCAGTGGGTTCAGACGAAAACGCACGCCGGGGCCGGTCTCGACGGTGTTGGCCCAATACTCGCCCGTAGCGTCGACCGTGGCGTTCCAGTTCCAGTAGACCTGGACGTTTTCGCCGAAAGTCCGGCCGGTGCGGTTCTGCGAATACAGCAGGCTGTCGTTCCCGAAACGGCTGATGAACACGCCGTCGTCGTTGGTTTCCGCGAACAGGCGGTGCGGCGCGCGCAGGGCCTCTGTGTAGGAAATTCCCCCGCGGTAATCCGGCAAGGCTGTGCCGGTCTGGCCGCGCGGGATCTGGTAACGCAGCGCCTCGCCGGCTTCGAACCAGGCCATCAGGCCGCGCCAGGGGGTGCTGGCCAGCCCCGCACCCACGATCACGCTGCGTTCGGAAAGATTTTGGGGCGAAATGTTGGCGCCTAATTGCACCGCGCCACGCGCGTCGCCGATGAATCGCAGGCTCAGGTACGGGTGGATGGGAAACGTGGTCCGCAGCTCGGTCTTGGCTTGCGCGTAAACGAAGGTATCCTGCCAGCGCGTGGAAATAGTGGGAAACACCCAGACCGTGGTTCTCAAAAGTCGCAGGGAGGGATTCAGATTCCCGTAGGCCTTCGATGCCTCCGCAGCGGTTCCCGCGTCCGGACTGGAGCGCGCCAGACTGAACCAGCGCACGGCCTCGCGATCGTCCTTAAGGATGTTGTACGCCCAGCCGAGCTTGAGCATCACCTCGAAATCCATGGGATCGTTCTCGTGAGCCGCGTGGAGATACCTGAGCGCGTCACTCAGGTATCCCTTGTCCAGACTTTGTTCACCGAGCAGCTTGCTGTTAGGCGGTGTTTCCTGCGCTGGAGTATTTTCGCGAGGTGAGGGAGGCGGCTCGGACGCAGGCGGCAAGGACTGAAGCTGCTGCTCGGCGGCGGACTTGTTGCCCATTTCGAGATGCAAATACGCGAGCTCCCGGCGAAGGGCGTCGTTGGAGGGATCGAGGGCCAGCGCGTTCTCGAATTCGTAGACGTAGGGATAGCGCTGCGGCAACAGATCCCGGGCTTGTTCGGCGACGCGCGGTTCGGCTCCACGGGATGCTGCCAGCAGCGCGGCGTGGGCGTCCTCGGTTCGACCCAGCTCCTGCCAGATCCTGCCCGAGATCGATCAAGCAGGTCGCGGCGCGCGGGGCGCAGATTCCAGGCGGCGCGATAGTGTTCCGCGGCCAGGTCAACTTCGTCGCGCTGCTCGGCCAGCCGGGCGAGTTCTTCGTGCGCGCTGAAATTACCGGGTGAAAGCTCGAGCGCCTGCTTCCAGCGCGCGATGCCTTCGCGCAAGGGACGGTCGACGTTCTCAAAAGCCTGTGTCGCGACCGGGTTTCCGGACTTACGCAGCCGGTCGAACACGCGCCGCGCGGTTATCGGCTGCTTGGTCTCGTAACACAGGAATGCGTATTCGAGCGCCACTTGATCGTCCGCCGGGGCATCCGCGGGATCCAGGCGCATGGCTTCGGCGAATTGATCCCGGGCGGCTTCGGTTTCGCCGATCTTCAATAGCGTATACGCCAAGTCTTTGCGTATCGATGCCCGTGCGGGATCGAGCTTGGCCGCCTGCTCAAACCCATGAATCGCTTCTTCGTAATTCTTCGCCCGAAGCGCAGCATAGGCCCGGTCGAGCGGCGCATATGCCGGATCGGCGGCCTGACCCAGCGCCACTAAACCGATCAAGATCAATCCGAGGAGAGGCTTAGCCATACTTAGCCCGTGTCGGGGTACAAGATAGTGGCGGCAGGGCAGCGGGACTCTCCAGAAATTACGCTCGAATGCCGAAGTCCTTTTGCGATATGAAGAAGCGGGAATGACCTCGGCTAATTTGGACCAACGGGATCGGCGGAGCAACGCGCGGAGACAGGCGTTTCTGAGCCTGGCCCGTGTGCCGGCGCTATCGCCGACAGCCGCCCAGCTCCTGGGCCGGCTGGCGCGGCGCAACTGCGAGGTCCGCGAACTGGCGATTTTGATCGAACGCGATCCGCTGCTCTCGGTGCAGATCCTGACCATCGCCAACTCGGCCGCATTCGGCCGTTCCCATCCGATCAGCTCCATCCAGCACGCGATCATGATGATCGGTCATCGGAACGATACGGAAGTTCGCCCTGGCCCGGTCGATTTCCAATCTGTTCGGGAAGCGAAAAATCGCGCCCAGCTTTTCCGTGACGCGGTTCAACCTGCACTCGGTAGCGACGGGCATGTTCATGGAGCTGCTGGCGGAGCTTGTGCCGCTGGAGGACGCGGAAGACGCTTTTCTCGCCGGCCTGTTTCACGACGTCGGCAAGCTGGTGATTGCGGTGGCGATGCCGGAGGAATATGAAACCATCCTCACGGCCTCGGCGGTGACCTGCGAAACGATCCTCGAAAGTGAGCGCCGGGTGCTCCACACGGATCATGCGGAATTGTCGGCCCTGGCGGTGGATTACTGGGGGCTGGGTGAGCCGATCCGCGCGGCGGCCGCGTATCACCACGAGCCGGAGCAGGCGCCGGCTCCGTCCGGAAAAGTTTCGCTGGCCCTGGCTCTTTCGAAGGTGGATGCGGTGGTAAATGCCGCGGGCATGTCCCTGCTGCCCACGCCACCCCAGGGCAATGAGATCCCGCCGATCGCATTCGAAGGATTCCCGTTGGATCAGGCACTTCTCATTGAGCGCTTCGCGGCCGAGTGGACCATGACGGGAGCCATGTTCCGGTAATCAGGTTGCGGGTACTATACTGACTTCGAATGAAGTCTCGCGATCGAGCCGAACACGTCGGTAGCCTGCTTCGTCCTCCGGAACTCCAGCGGGCGCGTGCGGATTTTGCGGAGAGGCGCCTGAATCTGAATCAGCTTCGCGAAATCGAGGACCGGGTGATCCTGGAGGCGCTCTATAAACAGGGCGCAATAGGGCTCGACCGGGCCACGGACGGGGAATTCCGGCGAGGATCGTGGCTAACCGACATGGCGGAGGCGGTGGAGGGGTTTGTTCGCGATCGTGTGGTGCTCGATTGGAAAGGGCCGGGCGGCGGCCCGGAAGTGAGCAGCGCCAATGCGGTGGGCGCGAAGCTGCGCAAAACCCGTCATTTGACGGCGCACGAAGTTCCGTTTCTGCTGGCTTCCTCGAACAGGCCGTTCAAGGTGACGCTGCCCGCGCCCTCGAACTTCGTGGTGTGCAGCTATCGGCCAGGAATCAGCGAGAAGTTCTATCCCACGCGCGCGGATCTGTTGCACGATCTCGTCGCCATCCTTCGCGAGGAAGTGCGGTGGCTGGTTTCGCAGGGCGTGACCTACATCCAGTTTGACGCGCCTTACTATACTCACTATCTGGATCCGCAGCATCGCGCGCGGATGCAGGCGGAAGGCCGCGATCCGGATCGGGAACTGGCGGAAGGGATCGCGGGTGACAATGCCGCGCTGGCGGACGTTCCCCGCGATCGCGTCATGCTGGCCATGCACGTCTGCCGCGGCAACAGCCGCAGCCGCTGGTTCACCGAAGGCGGCTATGACGTGATCGCCGAGCGCCTGTTCGGCTCGCTGAACGTCGACCGGTTTCTGCTCGAGTTCGATGACGAGCGTTCCGGCGGTTTCGAGCCGCTACGGTGGGTGCCGGCCGGCAAGACAGTGGTGCTGGGTCTGGTCACGACCAAGGACGCGAAGCTCGAATCGCAGGATGACTTGCGGCGGCGCATCGATGAGGCAGCCCGCTATGTGCCCCTGGAACGGCTGGCCATCAGCCCGCAATGCGGCTTCGCTTCGACCGCGGCGGGAAATCTTCTTTCCGTGGATGAACAATGGCGCAAGCTCGAGTTGGTCGCCGAGACTGCGCGCAACGTGTGGGGCTAACTGTTGGAGCCGGTGACGCCTGCCCCGGACAGCGTGTTGAGAATGATCGCCATCGGATCCAGCGAGCCGTTGGCGGTCCCATTGGCCTGCAAGTTCGACAGGAGCTGGCTCAGCGTCTGGTTCAATGTGCCGGTAGTCGAAGGATCTGTGGAGCTGCTATCAGGATCAGACGACGCTGCATGCATGTGATGGTGACCACCGCCATGATGGTGATGACCCGCGGTGGCCTGGGCCAGATCCTGGATGTTGGGAAGTTGGCCGCTGGTCGAGGCGTTCGAAAAGTCCGTCGAGAGCTGGTTGAGCTGGGTCGCCGCGATGGAATTGCCGTCGGCCTGGGCGGTTTGCGCGGCGCTCTGCAGGTTGGTGGCGATCTGTTGGGTAACCTGCTGGTACTTGGTCGGGTCCGACTGCTGGAGCTGTTGCAGCGAGCCTAGCATTTGCGCGAACGGAGAAAGCTGCTGGTTGTCGGCCGGTGCGATGGAAGACGGCCCACTGGCACTCGAGCTGTTTGCGGTGGTGTTGGGGGTCAAGCCGGAACTCTGGACTGCATTGGCGAGAATCGACTGTAGATAGTTGCTGGAAAGAGAATTTATAAAACCCATGCTTCATTTCGTGGGCAATTTGGCCGCCGCTTTTCCACATTGCAAACCATTGAAACTATGGAGGTAGGCTCCCATTCGGCAGAGGGCGGATTTCCGACGGAACCAGCGAATTCCCGACACTATCTATCCTGAAGCTCCGCGCGGGATAAATCCCGGCCTCCAACCCGGCCTTAGGAACTCTATAGATGCTTCCAAAGCGACGTCTTGAACAGACGATACGGGGTCAGAGTTTCCCGCGGAAACGCCGTTATCATGTTCATTCCTAAGTCCTTCGCTACAATGCGAATGCACTTGCGTGGCCGCAAGGTTTGGCCCTCTTCTTGCTGGATTTGACGACAGGAAAGGAGTCCCATGAAGAGCGCTTTTGAAGAACTGAGGGCCACTAGAACTCCCGCCGTATGCGCGGGCATCGGGAAAGAGGTCAAAGAAGCCGCACAGCGGATCGAAAGAAGCGTGAACGACGCCAAGGATGCGGTAGCCGAAAAGCTGGACGATGGAGTGGTTGCGGCCCGGCGATTGTTGAAGAGAAGCCGGCACACTATCGAGAACAGGCTGGAAGAAGCCGCCCATACGATAAAGCGGCACCCGTTCCGGTCGCTGGCGATGGGCTTCGCGGCGGGAGCGGTCTTGGGCCTCCTGCTACCTCGCCCTGGAAGAAAGTAGAGCCGGAGGACTCATTTGCGGTGCGCGGCCTGGCTGCTAGCGGCTTGGCCGTGGCCGCGAGGTTCTCACCGCGAAACACGATAGCTGGAAATCGGGCCCCACAGTCCCGTCACCTGAAGTACCCACACCCCTACGGCCACCACCACGACGATGTTCAGAATCGTTTTGATGCTGGACGCCATGGGGATATAACGGTTGATCAGCCACAACCCCACACCGACCACGATCAGCGCGAAGACGAGATTTATCAAAGGCATTTTACTTATTCCTCGGAGATATGTCGGGCACGTAGGGTTCCACGTTATGGAAACCTTGGCTCGCTTCACGAAGCAAGAGTTGCTCTCCTCGATGAGACCGCATTTGGTCAGTTGACCGTGGATCGTCAAGCGTGAAGCTGGCGTCTCCCCATCGAACATCCGACTGAAGTCATGGGAAACATGGCTGATTGTGGACAAGCCGGGATATCGGTCCGTCTCGTGCATAATCTGAACCAACCATGACGAAGAATGAGCTGACCCGATTCCATCTTTCCTTGAAGAACAAGCTGGCGGACTTGGAAAATGGAAACCGCAACCGTGGAGCGATCGCTATTGAGACGAGTCCCGACGAGCTGGACCGCATTCAGCACGGCCAGGAACGCGATCTAGCCATGGGCGCACTGGACCGGGACTCCAAACTCTTGCGTCAAGTGCGCGCCGCGGTTATCCGCCTGAACACGGGAACATACGGGATCTGCTCCGATTGCCAGGAGAACATTAGCATGAAACGGCTCACGGCAGTTCCGTGGACGGCTTCCTGTATTCTTTGCCAGCAGGCTGCGGACAGCATGCCAGGACAACACTGGAACGCGGGTGAAGAGCTACTCGCCGCTGCAAACTGAGGTCCCGCGATATGCCGCCAAGAATACTGCTTGTGGATGATGAAAGCTCCGTGCGCGACTCTCTGTACGCGCTCCTGGAGAGCGCCGGCTATGAGGTATTGGCAGCCAGCAATGGTCCGGATGGATTAACTATCTTTCGCCAGTCCGCCCGTCCCGTCGATCTTCTGGTAACGGATTACAACATGCCGGAAATGTCCGGCTTGGAGCTGGCTCGCGAGTGCTCGCGTCTCTTTCACGGATTGAGGGTGCTGTACGTTTCCGGTTCTCGCCCGGACGAAGAGTTGCAGGCAGACCTGCAAGCGGGCAAACGCGATTTTCTGGCGAAGCCCTTTCGCGGGGATGACCTGCTGCGCAAAGCGAGAGCCTTGTTGCAGGTGGAATCGCCTTCCATCAAAGTTGCGTGACGCAGCTCAGCATTCCTCCGGCTCACCCACTGGCAAGCTGGCTTCCCAGCCAGGTCCAGCGGTGGCGTTCATCGGCACACCTTGCCGGAAATGAAGCCCGTCCCGATCGCTCCAGGTCACCAGGTAGCAGCTCGGACAGAGATGCAATTCCTGGATCGGCAGCTCTTCGACTGCTACTTCGATAGGCTCCATTTGAGCACCACATTTTGGACAGTGATCGTTTGCAGGCACGGGATGAACGGGCACCATTTGGGGATCGTCGGTTTTTTGCATTGGCGCCTCAGACTTCCGCTCGCAATTCACCGTCCAGTCTCCGCGACCGTGTCTCCTTCAGAACGCTCCGGATGAATCGGGAGAATTGACCGGCCTTCTCATTCCATGTGGCCAAGTGACCACATATGGTCAAGAGGAACGTGTTAGGGTTGAGTCACCGCCATTTCTCGGCTTGCCTCTGTTTGCTGGACGCGCTCGGCGCGTTCTCCAGGCCGCCGGCCTCCAGGATCGACGGGGCAAAGGAGGAAAGAGCAATGGCTTCTCAGCCGCAGGTTGCCAACTGGCTCGCCGACAACGGCCCGAAAGAACTGGAGATGTTGTTCCGGGCGATCGTGTTCCATCCTTCCACGCCCATTCTGCTGGCCGATGACGAACGCCGCTATCGGGACGCCAGCGTGGGCGCGAGCAAGCTCCTGGGTGTGCCGCGCGAGAAGATCATCGGCCGCAGTCTGGACGATTTTGTGGCGCCCGAGGTGAAGCCCGAGATTTCGGAGCGCTGGCGGGCTTTTCTCGAAACTGGCGAGCAGGAAGGAACGCTGAAGCTGGTGGGTCCGGACGGAGGTCGGCGGGAAGTCGAGTACACCGCCAAAGGCAATGTGCTGCCGGTGCGCCATCTGCTGGTTCTGCATGACAAGGCCAACGTTCCCGGGTGGATGCAGGACTACGCGCTGCTGCTGCTCGATGCCGAGGGACGGGTGGCTGCCTGGTATGCGGGAGCGGAACGAATCTACGGCTATAAGAGCGCGGAAGTCATCGGCAAGAACCTGGCGATCTTCTATCCGGACGAAGATACACTTCGCGCCCGGCTGGAGGAGGAGTTGAAGCGGGCCGCCGCGGAGGGGCACGCCGGCACGGAAGGCTGGCATTGTAAAAAGGACGGATCGCGATTCTGGGCCAACGTCGTGACCATGGCTCTGAGGGATGAGAACGGCGAGCTACAGGGCTTCGCCCGCGTGGTTCGCGACTTTAGCGACCGTCACGAGAGAGACGAAAAGTTGCGGCGCAGCCGCGCCCGTCTCCGGCCGATCCCCGTGGAATCGACCATTGCGGGCATTGTTTCGGGCGAGTTTGACCGAATCCCGGAGGCCAACGATGCGTTTCTCGACCTGGTGGGATACAGCCGCGAAGATTTGCATGCGGGCCGGCTGCACTGGCCCGATCTGACGCCTCCCGAGTACCTGGCTCTGGACGAGATCGCTCACGAGGAAGGGCTGCGGTTCGGCGCATGCACGCCCTTCGAGAAGGAGTTGATCCGCAAGGATGGAAGCCGGGTTCCGGTTCTGGTGGCCACCGCCGTCCTGAAGCTTTCTCCGTTCCGCTGGATCACCTTCGTTCAGGATCTCCGCGGGCGCGACCGGATGGAGAATATCGAGCAGGAAGCCGCCGAGGGATCCAACAACTTTGAGGAAATCATCGGGACCAGCGGGGCCATGAAGCGGGTTATGGGCCAGGTGGAAGTGGTGGCGCCCACCGATGCGACGGTATTGATCCTGGGGGAAACCGGGACGGGCAAGGAGCTGATCGCCCGCGCCATCCACCGGATGAGCCCGCGGCGGAATCTTCCGTTCATCAGCCTGAACTGCGCGGCGATTCCCACGGGCCTGCTCGAAAGCGAGCTGTTCGGGTACGAGCGAGGCGCGTTCACCGGCGCCTTGGGGCAGAAGATCGGGCGCTTCGAGATGGCGCATCGCGGGACCCTGTTTCTGGATGAAGTGGGCGATATTCCTCTGGACCTGCAACCCAAGCTGCTGCGCGCTCTCCAGGAAAAGTCTTTCGAGAGACTGGGAGGCACGCGCACCATCCCCATCGACGTGCGGCTGGTGGCGGCCACCAACCGGAATCTGACGCAGATGATGGGAGACAAGCTCTTCCGCAGCGACCTCTACTACCGGCTGAAGGTTTTCCCGATCATCACGCCGCCGCTGCGCGACCACGCCGAGGACATTCCCAGCCTGGCTCGGCACTTCACCAAGAAGTACGCGGCCAAGATGGATCGGGTGATCGACAAGATTCCCGCGGAAACGATGAAGGCGTTGGTGAACTGGTCCTGGCCCGGGAATGTGCGGGAGCTGGAGAACTTCATCGAGCGTTCGGTGATTCTTTCGCGGGGGCCCAACCTGCGCGCGCCCTTGTCGGAACTGCGTTCGGATGCCCAGGAATCCTCCCAGGATTCCACTCTGGAGGAAGTGGAGCGGGTTCATATCCTACGCGTTTTCCGGGAAACCAGCGGTGTTGTGAGCGCGGCGGCGACTCGTCTGGGGATGCCGCGAACCACCTTGAACGCGATGATGAAGAAGCTGGGTATTTCTCGCGACGATCTGTAAGCGGCGGTCGCGGGTCGTCCGGTAAACGACCGCACAGCGTCAAGTGACCATATACGGTTACTTTCGAGAGTCATCTTCAACCCTGTTCCAGCCAGCCTCCTGCGAATCACCGTCAAAGGGTGATTGTATTCACCACTTCATGGAGTCGGTGACGCGCGTGCCTTAGGTGAAGGAAGTCGTGAGCACGCTTACGGCGAAAGAGGTGAGCAAAATGAAACTGATTCTAGCAGCAACCGCAATCGTGGCGATCGCGCCGCTCATGGCAAAAGATAACGAGCCTGCAAAGCGCCTGGAGTCGGCCGCGGCCGTATTCTCCGAAATCATGGGAACGCCGGACAAGGGCATTCCTCAGGAGATGCTAGAGCACGCCCACTGTATCGTGATCGTGCCGGATCTCAAGACGGGAGCCTTCATCGTCGGCGGGAAATACGGTAAGGGAGTCCTTTCCTGCCGGAACAAAGTAGGACCAGGCTGGTCCGCGCCGGGAACCGTGCGTATTGAAGGCGGCAGTTTCGGCTTTCAGATCGGCGGCTCATCGACGGATCTGATCATGCTGGTGATGAACGAACGCGGAGCGGACAAACTGCTTTCGAGCAAGTTCACTCTAGGCGCCGAAGGATCGGTCGCGGCCGGCCCGGTGGGGCGCACTGCGACGGCTCAGACGGATGCGCAGCTGCACGCGGAGGTTCTTTCGTGGTCGCGCTCGCAGGGCTTGTTCGCAGGAGTCGCGCTGGAAGGAGCCACCCTGCGGCAGGACCTGGACGATAACGCAGCCATCTACGGGAAGAAGCTGGAGAATCGCGCCATCGTTATGCAGAAACGCCGGGTGCCCGCAGCCGCCGCGAAGCTCGTAAATCTATTGAACAAGTATTCAGCCCGCGAAGAAAAAAGCGGATCGGGCCAGTAAGCCATGAAGAAGAACACTAAGGGAACACATATGAAAAAGATCGCGATCGCTCTTCTGATAGGAGGCGTTGCTCTCTCGGCCCAGACGGCCCAAGAAAAAAAGGAGAATGCGAACCGCGCGGCGCAAGGGCAGGCGCCTATCTATCGCGTCACGGTGACGGAGCGCACCGCGAAGGCGATCAGCTACCAGCACCGCAGCGGCGCCACCAAGATCGACTTCGAGGGCACCGCGCTTATGCCGAAGGCCCACGGTCAGGCGAAAGTCGAGAGCAAGAAGGGGTACATCGAAATCGAAGTGGAGTTCCGCGATATGACGGAAGCCACGCAATTCGGCGCCGAGTATCTCACCTATGTCCTGTGGGCCATCACCCCGGAGGGCCGTACGTCCAACCTGGGCGAAATCCTCCGCGGCGATGGAACCAGCGGCAAGTTGGACGTGACCACCGAACTGCAGGTGTTCGGACTGCTGGTGACGGCGGAACCGTACTTCGCGGTATCCCGTCCGAGCGACGTGGTGGTGATGGAAAACGTGTTCCGCGCGGATACCGCCGGGAAAATCGAGCCCATCGACGCCAAGTATGAACTGCTAAAAAGAGGCCAATATGAGCACCTGGCGAACGTGCTCGACCTGAAGGTCAACAGCAAAACGCCACTGGAGCTCTACGAAGCTCGCAATGCGGTCAATATCGCGCGCAAGAGCGGCGCGGACCGTTTTGCCACAGACACCTTTCAAAAGGCCGAAAGCAACCTGAAGCAAGCGGAGGCCTATAAGGCGCGCAACGCGGGATCGAAGCCAGTGACCATGACGGCACGCCAGGCCGTGCAAATCGCCGAGGATTCACGCGCGATCGCGGTGAAGCGTCAGGACGACGACCTGCTGGCCGCCGAGCGCCAAGCCGGCGCGGCTCGGGAAGCGAGTGCCCAGGACGCGACGATTCGTGCCGAAAATGCCACCACCGACGCACAATCGGAAACAGCGCGTGTAGCGCGACAGGCAGCAAGCGCGCGCCTAAGTGCCGAGGCTGAAGCCGAACGCCTGAAACGCGATAACGATGCAAAGACCGGGGCCGCCCTGGCGGAAGCGGATCGCCTGAAACGCGATAACGATGCGAAGACCGGGGCTGCATTGGCGGAAGCGGATCGCCTCAAGCGGGAGAATGACCTGCGGGCCGCCAACGCGCAGTCCACGGCTGACCGCCTGAAACAGGACAACGATGCCAAGCTGGCCGCCGCCCAGACGGAAGCCGATGGCTTGAGACGCGAAAACGACGCGCAGAAGTCTGCTGCCCAAGCCGACCTGGACCGCCTGGCGAGAGAGAAGGGGCAGTTAGAGACCGACAAGTCGGAACTGCGAGCCCAGCTGCTACTGCAGTTCAACACGATTCTCCAGACTCGTGATACGGCTCGCGGCTTGATCGTGAATATGTCGGATGTGCTTTTCGACACCGCGAAGTTCACACTGAGACCGGAAGCTCGCGAGAAGCTGGCCAAAGTGGCTGGGATTGTCGCGGGGCACCCCGGATTGCGGCTGGCCGTGGAAGGTCACACGGACAGCGTGGGCGGCGACGACTACAATCAGCAGCTGTCGGAAGACCGCGGCCAATCTGTGCGCGACTACCTCGTCCAGCAGGGAATCGCCGGCACCTCGGTTTCGTCAAAGGGCTTTGGGAAAACCCAGCCGGTGGCCTCGAATGAAACCGCGTCGGGCCGGCAACAGAATCGGCGCGTGGAACTGGTGATCTCCGGAGAAATTATCGGTCAGGCGATCAGCGTGCCGATCGCGTCGAGGTAACTGGGATTGGGAGCACTATCCGGGCGCGGCCAGCAGAATCATGCGAGCGGCGCCCGGCTGAAACCGGTTATCCCCCTTCTTCAAGGAGGCCGACACGAGTTCGGTGAGTTCTATGCGAGACACTGGACACTACCCTCTCGCTCCGGCCGCGCGCCGAATGAGGTAATCTCCGTAGTGGGGGGAAGAAGTGGTTCGTTTCGCCGAAGATCGCCTACTCAAAGACGGACTTTGGGGCGTGATGATGACTGCATTGTCGCGGATGTTCGGGACCGAGGCTATGTACGCGGACAAGGACCTGGCCGCCGTGCATCCTCTGGCCGCATGCTACGACTCCTTCGGCGGTTGAGCACTTTGCCGGCGAAACCTAACCAGCGCCGGTGATGCCAGAAACTTCCGCCTCGCCAAACCTGCCCGCACGATCCAACTGGCGGCAGATGGCCCAGCTCTTACAGCCGCACTGGAAGGCCATGAGCCTGGCTTTGGTGGCCGTGCTCGGCGAAACCGTCACCGATCTGCTGGATCCGTGGCCGCTGAAAATCATCGTCGACAACCTGCTCCAGTCGAAACCTTTGCCGCCGTGGCTGGCGGGGATCGTCAGCCACCTCGGCCAGAATAAGCTGGCGGTATTGAACTTCGCCGTACTGGCCATCGCGATCATCGCCATTGTAGGAGCGATCAGCTCTTACTTGGAAAAATATCTGACGACCAGCGTCGGCCAATGGGTGATGCACGATCTGCGGCGCACGCTGTACCAGCATATTCACCATCTATCCCTGGCGGAACACGATGAAAAAAGGACCGGAGACCTGATCAGCCGGGTCACCAGCGACATCGAGGCTGTTCAGGATTTCATCACCTCGGCGATGCTGGGCATGCTGGTGAACGCACTCACGCTGGCAGGCATGGTCGCCGTGATGTTCTATTACAACTGGCGATTTGCCTTAATCGCGCTCTCCATCGCCCCGGCGCTGTTTCTGGTGGTGTGGATCTTTACCAAGCGGATCAAGAAAGCCTCGCGCGCCATGCGGCAGAAGGAAGGCGAGCTGGCGAACATCGTCCAGGAGGTTTTCACCTCCATCCGCGTGGTCAAGGCGTTCGCGCGTGAGGACTACGAACAAGACCGCTTCGAAAAGCAGAGCCTGGAAAACGTGGACACCGCGCTGCAGGCCCGGTCCATCAAGGCCAAACTGTCTCCGTTGGTGGAGGTGCTGGCGGCAGTGGGCACCTGCTTGGTCCTGGGATACGGCGCCCGCCTGGCGCTGGCTGGCCAACTGAGCGTGGGCGATCTGATCATCTTCCTGGCCTATCTGAACAAGATGTACAAGCCGATGCGGGATCTCTCCAAGATGGGGGACACGGTTTCCAAGGCGACGGTAAGCTACGAACGCATCCAGGACATACTGAATACCACCAGCCGCGTGCGCGATTCTCCCCGGGCGCGGCGCGCCAAACCGTTCAAAGGCAAAATCGAATTCGAGGGAGTGTCGTTCAGTTACAGTCCCGATCGACCCGATATTGAAAGACCTGAATTTCCAGATTGAGCCGGGCCAGGTGGCTGCATTCGTCGGTCCCAGCGGCGCGGGCAAATCGACCATCATCAGCCTGATTCCTCGCTTTTACGACCCCACTGGCGGACAAGTCAAAATCGACGGTTCCGACGTTCGCCAGTACACACTTCAGTCTCTTCGCGAGCAGATGAGCTTTGTGCTGCAGGATACCGTGCTGTTCCACGTGCCAATTTGGCAGAACATCGCCTATGGCAAGCCCGAAGCCCAACGCGCGGAGATCATCCGTGCGGCGGAGCTGGCCAATGCTCACGAATTCATCGAGAAGATGCCGGAAGGCTATGACACGATGGTGGGGGAACGGGGAGTATCGCTTTCGGGCGGCCAGCGTCAGCGTATCGCGATTGCGCGGGCCGTCATCCGCAACACCCCGATTCTCCTGCTGGATGAACCGACCTCGGGGCTCGACGCAGAATCCGAACTAGCGGTCTTCGAGGCGCTGGACCGCTTGATGAAAGACAAAACTTGTATCGTTATTGCCCACCATTTGGCAACCATCCAGAAAGCCAGCGTCATTTTCGTGGTCAAGGATTTTCAACTGGCCGAACACGGGACCCATTCGGAACTGCTGGCGGCCGGCGGCCTGTATTCCGAACTCTATAGAATTCAGGCAGCACCACCATCGGACGACAATCAGCCGCCTGTAATTACAGCCGATTCAAATCCTTGATGCGTCCCTGGACCACCTGGGCAAACCCGGCCACTTCCCCCGTTGAGTACCCGGCAGCGCGAAAACAATCCCGAATCTGCTCCGTCGAGAGCTGCCCGAGCAACTGACCCAGCCATTTGGCGTGGGTCCGGGAAATGTGTTTGGCGATGCTTTGCATTTTGGTCCGGGTGACATAATTGGGGACGTCGATTGCGGTTAGAAAGAAAGGACGGCTGCTGAGGAAGAAGTCCACTTCTTCCGGCTTCACTTTTTGAATGAACTTTGTCCGGCGATAGTCCCGCAGGTTGTTCTTGGAGCGGACCAGGGGATTGCCGGTCCGGCCAAAGGTCGCCCCCAGATCGCTGACTACGTAGCGAGGCTGTTCACCTTGTTCCTGGTAGATGGCGTTGTTGACCTCCTTCAGGTCCCAATTGTTCATCAGCGCCATCATGATCTTCAAACCGTCCAGCTCTTTGGTCCCCACGTAGGGGTTCTTGAACCAGCTCCAGTTTCCGGTCTTCTTCTGGCCTTCCACCTTGCGCTCCAGCCGGACGCCACGGACCACCCCGCCCTTCGACACATACTGCCGGCCTCGGTTGAGCTTGGGCAGCTTTTCTACGCGCAGCTCGGGCAGGTAGTAGTCTTCATCGGTAAAGTAACCCGCCGCCCACACCAGGCGAGTGGCGGCGGTTTCAGACCTGGTCTCCTCCCCAAGTTTCGCTTTCCAGTGGACGCCTTGCTCATCCACGATTTCAAACTTCGGAGCAGTGCCTTCTTGGTCCTCTTTGACGAACGTAAACTTTCCGGCCGGCAGATGCGCTTTTCCGCCGGGGCCATACAAGAGGTTAAGCGACCGAATGTTCCCCCGATCGCGCCGCAAGCCCCCGGACCGATCCGGCGCGCTGGCCGGCGCTTCACTGGCAGGCTGCACTTGGGTTGGACGATTCGCGCAGCCGGGAATAGACAACGCAAGGGCGATCACCAGACCACAGGCATACACCCGTTGTTTGCTGCTAGAACACATTCAACGCCCGGATTCGTTCCTTGACCATCGCGGCATTGCTCTCCACGTCCTCGGGCGAATACCCGGCGGCGCGAAAACAATCGCGGATCTGCTCATCCGAGAGCGGCGCGAGCAACTTGCCGAGCCATTTGGCGTCCGCCACCGGAATGTCCTTGACGATGTCTTGCATGTGCGTGCGCGTGGACATAGTTGGGAACGTCGAAAGCCGTGATAAACAAGGGGCGGCTGCTCAAGACAAAATCCACATGCTTTGCCGTCACCTTTTGGATGAACTTCGATTCGCTGTAGTCGTCAGGATTGCTCTTGGAACGGATGACAGTATTTCCCGTTTCTCCAAAGGTCGCGCCAAGATCGCTGACAACATAGCGGGAGCCGCCTCCCTTTTGCTCATAGATAGCGTTGTTGACCTCTTTCAAATCCCAATTGTTGATAAGGGCCATCATGACTCGCAGTCCGTTCATTTCTTTTGTTCCAACGAAGGGATTCTTGAACCAGCTCCAGTTGCCGGCTTTCTTTTGGCCGTTGACCTTGCGCTCCAGCCTGGCGCCGTGGATGACGCCGCCCTCCGACACCAGTTCCTGGCCGCGAGCGAGTTTGGCCATCTTTTCCACCCGCAACTCCGGCAGGTAATAGTCCTCATCGGTAAAATAACCCGCCGCCCACACCAGGCGGCTCGCAGCCGTCTCGGACTTGGTTTCCTCGCCGAGTTTGACTTTCCACGTGACGCCCTGCTCGTCTACGACGTCGAACTTCGGGGCGGAGCCTTGCTTATCTTCCTGGACGAAGGTGAACTTCCCTGCTGGCTGGTGTTCTTTGCCTCCGGCTCCATAGAGGAGGTTCAGGGACGCCACATCGCCCCGGTCGCGCCACAAAACCACGGACCCGGAAGCTTTGGCGTCATCCGCCGGATACGCGCTGGCGGACATGGAAAGAGCGAGAGCGCCCAGAATACAAAAAGCGAGAAATCGTTGGTTTTTCATTGGGTTTACAGAGCCGGTCCTGGATGGAGTGGAAGCACGTCCGTGCCCGTTTGAAAGACATGCCAGATCCAGAGTGCAAGGTTTGCCGGCAATCGCGTCCATCTTGTTCGACCTCATGCGGTCACATGACCGGGGATGGTCACCCATCAGCGTGCCATTTGAATCACGCCGATGATCTGGGCAGACGCGCAAAGGCGAAATTTGCACACCGAGATTCCGATGACTGGCCCGCCACGTGCTTTCTGAGCCGCGAAGGGATCTCGCTTGAAACTACTGGTCCAGCCGCACGATGGCGTCGCACCTCTTCTTTCGGCGATCAAGAGCGCCAAGAAGAACATCGACATTCTCATTTTTCGCATGGACTGGAAAGAGCTGGAGACGGCTTTGAAGGTCGCCTCGGGCCAGGGCGTTGCCGTACGTGCGCTGATTGCTCACACCAACCGGGGTGGCGAATCGAGGCTGCGCAATCTGGAGACGCGTTTTCTCGAAGCGGGCATCACAGTGGGGCGCACGGCGGATGATCTGATCCGGTACCACGGCAAGATGATGATCATCGATCGCCGCACGTTATTGCTTCTCTCGTTCAATTTTGTCCACATGGATATCGAGCACAGCCGCGGTTTCGGAATCGTCACCAAGAGCGGCAAGGTCGTCCAGGAAGCGCTGAAGTTATTCGAGGCGGATCTCAACCGGAAGACTTATAAGGCAGGCCTCAACACCTTGGTCGTGAGTCCCACCAACGCCCGCAAGCAACTCACTGCGTTTATCAAGCAGGCCCGTAAACAACTGTTGATTTATGACCCTAAGATCGCCGACCGGCAGCTTCTGCGTCTCCTCGCGGACCACGCCAAGGCAGGCATCGACGTAAAGATCATCGGAAGCACCGCGGCCAAGAACGCAAATCTGCCGGTCGCGCCGCTCACCAGCATGCGGTTGCATACCCGGACCATCATCCGGGACGGCAGCCAGGCTTTCGTGGGTAGCCAGAGCCTTCGACAACCGGAGCTGGATCTGCGGCGCGAAATCGGCATCATCGTTCGAGATCAGAAAGTAGTAAAAGCGTTGGTCGCTACGTTCGAGAAAGACTGGGAATCTACCGGATTCGACGAAGCTCACGACGCGGCGAAAAAAAGCGCGGCCGCTGAGCAGCCGGAACCGACGGCAAAGGCTACCAGAGCTCTGGCTAAAGAAATGCCGCCGCTAAAAACGACTTTCAAGAAGGCGATTAAGGAGGCGGTGGCAAAAGCCGGCAAGGAAGCGGCGGCTAATAGCCAGTTGAAGTCGACCGTCAAACACGCCGCCAAAACAGCGATTAGGGAAGCGGTCAAGGAAATGGTCCAAGCGACCCGCTGAGGGATGTTCTTGCGAACCAGTGTTGTGGCAATCGTGCTGATTGGGGCGCTGCGGATCCCTATGGGAGCCGGCCCTCCACCGGTCCCGCCCGCGAGCCCGGAATCGCCGGCGTTTCGCGAATTCAGGCAGCGAGCGCAAGAGTACGTAAAACTGCAAAAAGCTGTGCCGCGGCTGCGGACGACCAAGAAGCGCGAAGAAATCGTCGAACGCCGGCGTGCGCTCGCGCAGAAGATCCGGGAGATCCGCTCCAACGCTCAGCCGGGCGACATCTTCACTCCTGCCGCCAGCGAGGAGTTTCGGCGCGTGATTCGGAGCATACTTCAAGGTCCCGGCGGGGCCAACGTCCGCAAAACGATACGCCAGGGAGAACCCGTTCCGGGCTGGCACGTGACCGTAAATAGCGATTACCCCGAGCGTCTGCCGGTGACCACGGTTCCTCCAACGCTGCTGCTCCGCCTTCCCCAACTGCCGCCGGAACTCGCCTACCGCATCATTGGTCACGATTTGGTTTTGCAGGATATCGAAGCCAGAGTCGTTGTCGATTTCATTCCGGGAGCGCTTCCTTAGTTTCACGAGCGGAGAACCATATGCGACTAATGCGGCGCCGGGCTTTCCTTCTGGCTGCATATCTGAGCCGGTACACCCTGTCGCTGCGGGCGCAGGATCTCACCCTGCCGGTCAAGCCTGGCTCGGTTCGCTTCGCGGCCATCGGGGACATGGGGACAGGAGGAGCCGCACAATACGAGGTCGCGCAACGCATGCTGCAGCTTCACCAGCAGTTTCCGTTTACCTTTGTGATCGCGCTGGGGGACAACGTTTACGGAGGTAAGAGTCCCGCCGAATTACAGAAGAAGTTCGAGATCCCTTATAAACCGCTGCTGGATGCGGGCGTGCAGTTCTACGCGGTCCTGGGTAACCATGACGATTCGAATGAGCGATTCTACAAGTTCTTCAACATGAACGGGCAGCAATACTATTCGTTCAAGAAGGGCAATGTTCACTTCTTCGCTCTCGATAGCAACTACCTGGATCCCAAGCAATTAATGTGGCTCGAGAAAGAACTTGCCAACGCCGGGACCACGGATTGGAAGATCTGCTATTTTCATCATCCCCTGTACTCATCCGGAGCGTTCCACGGGTCTTCGACGGAGCTGCGTGCGGTGCTGGAGCCGTTGTTTGTGAAATACGGCGTTCACGTCGTGTTTGCCGGACACGAGCACGTGTACGAACGGGTCAAGCCTCAGAAAGGGATCTATTACTTCACGGAAGGCGCCTCGGGTGAGCTTCGTGCGGGCAACCTCCGGAATACAGTGTTAACGGCTGTTGGCTACGACAAGGATCGCTCGTTCCTGTCGATCGAGATAAGCGGAGACGACCTGTATTTTCAGGCTATCTCACGGACTGGCGCGACGGTCGATTCAGGTGTGATCCATCGACCCATGGCAGCCCAGGCTACCAGTCCATAAGCCGCGTTACTTTCGGTCGCAGATCGCCACTTACTAGCCATTCAGGGCAAGCGCATGCAACTTTTTGGTTGCCTTGCGATACGTCCGGCGTGCCTCCTTCTCTTGCCGAGACGCGTTCTTGTACTGCGTTTTGGTCGCCTTGGAAGGGTCATTCGTCACCGCCAGTAGCGCGGTTTTCGTTGCCTCGAGAGCTTCCAGATATGCTGCCAGGCCTGAATCAAACGCGCGCCGGAGCTTGGTTTTTGTTGGGGGCATATGTCTGGACTGTAGCACTTGACCGTCCATTGCCGGTCAGGTTTCTGAGAATCACAATGTTTTCTCACGGTTGCAACGGGCCCTGGATTGCCTTATCGAAAACTGAGGGGTTGAACCATGTCTGCGACAGATCAACAACGCGCCGTTTCTGAGGATACCCCTGGAATTGTGGACGTCGTTACCGAGGTCCGGCGTGAAGCCGCCCTGCTCAAAACAGGAGCGCTGCAGAACGCGATTTTCAACAGCGCGAACTTCTCGAGCATCGCCACCGACGAAAAGGGCGTGATTCAGCTCTTCAACGTCGGCGCCGAGCGCATGCTGGGGTACACGGCGCTCGAGGTGGTGGACAAGATCACGCCCGCGGATATCTCCGACCCCCAGGAGGTCATCGCGCGCGCCAAAGCCCTGAGTCTGGAGCTGGCGACGCGGATTACGCCGGGCTTCGAGGCGCTGGTCTTCAAGGCGTCGCGCGGCATCGAAGATATCTACGAGCTGACTTACATCCGCAAAGACGGTAGCCGGTTCCCGGCGGTCGTGTCGGTTACGGCGCTGCGCGACGATCTGGGCGGCATCATCGGTTATCTGCTGATCGGCACCGACAATACCGCGCGCAAACAGGCGGAAGAGGCGCTGCTCAAAGCCGGCGCGCTGCAAAGCGCGATTTTTAACAGTGAAAACTTTTCGAGCATCGCCACCGACGAGAAGGGCGTCATTCAGCTATTCAACGTCGGCGCCGAGCACATGCTGGGCTACACGGCCATCGAGGTGGTCGACAAGATCACTCCCGCCGACATTTCCGATCCACAGGAAGTGATTGTGCGCGCCAAAGCGCTGAGCCATGAGCTCGCCACCACCATCACCCCGGGCTTCGACGCACTGGCTTTCAAAGCCTCGCGCGGTATCGAGGACATATACGAGCTGACCTACATCCGCAAGGACGGCAGCCGCTTCCCGGCGGTCGTGTCGGTCACGGCGCTGCGCGATGACCTGGGCGGCATCATCGGCTATCTGTTGATCGGCACCGACAATACGGCTCGCAAGCAGGTGGAAGCCGAACAGAAGCTGCTCGATCAGCGCCTGCGCGATCAGCAGTTCTACACGCGCTCTCTCATCGAATCCAACATCGACGCGCTGATGACCACGGATCCGCGCCGGCATCATCACCGACGTCAACAAGCAGATGGAGGCGCTCACCGGTTGCACGCGCGATGAGCTGATCGGCGCGCCGTTCAAGAATTACTTCACGGATCCGGACCTGGCAGAAGCGGGCATCAAGCGGGTGCTGAGCGGAAACAAGGTCACCGACTATGAGCTCACTGCGCGCGCGCGGGATGGCAAGGAAACCGTGGTCTCGTATAACGCGACTACCTTCCACGATCGCGACCGGAAGCTGCAAGGCGTATTCGCCGCGGCACGCGACGTCACGGAGCGTAAACGCTTTGAGCGCACATTGCAGGAGAACAATATCGAATTGGAGAGAGCCAGGGCAGCTGCGGAAAAAGCCAACCTCGCCAAATCGGACTTCCTTTCGAGCATGAGCCATGAGCTCCGCTCGCCGCTCAACGCGATCCTTGGTTTCGCCCAACTCATCAACTCCGATACTCCTCCGCCCACGCCCGCCCAGGCGGCCAGCATCGACCAGATTCTCCACGCGGGGTGGTATCTGCTGCAGCTGATCAACGAAATCCTGGATCTGGCGCAGATCGAGTCCGGCAAACTGGCGCTGTCCAGGGAACCGACCTCGCTGGCCGAAGTCCTGCTCGAATGCCAGGCGATGATCGAGCCGCAGGGGCAAAAGAAGGGCATCAGAATGACCTTTCCCGCTTCCGGCTGCCCTTACTTTGTGGATGCCGACCGGACTCGCCTGAAGCAGGTTCTCATCAACCTCCTTTCCAACGCGATCAAGTACAACCGGCCGAACGGGACGGTGGCGGTGGACTGCACCATAACGGCGCCGGACACGCATTCGAATCAGCGTTCGGGATACGGGCGCCGGATTGCCTCCAGACATGCTGCAGCAGCTCTTTCAGCCGTTCAACCGTCTGGGACAGGAACGGAGCACGGAGGAAGGCACAGGCATCGGCCTGGTGATGAGCAAGCGGTTGGTGGAATTGATGGGAGGCGTGATCGGCGTGGAAAGCACGGTCGGTTTCGGGAAGCGTGTTCTGGTTCGAGCTGAACTCGACTGCTGAGCCGCAACTCGGAGCGGATACGGAACACCCCGCGGCGATGGCACCGGCGCGGATTCCGCCGGGAGCGCCACTGCGGACGCTGCTCTATGTGGAGGACAACCCGGCCAATTTGAAGCTGGTGGAGCAACTCATCGCGCGGCGGCCGGATATGCGTCTGCTGAGTGCGCGAGACGGAAATACGGGAATCGAGCTCGCGCGCGCCCACCAGCCGGAGGTGATCCTGATGGACATCAATCTTCCCGGCATCAGTGGTATCGAAGCCCTGAAAATCCTTCGCGAAGACCCGGTAACGGCGCACATCCCCGTGGTGGCCCTCAGCGCAAACGCGATGCCTCGCGACATCGAGAAGGGCCTGCAGGCGGGATTCTTCCGGTATCTGACCAAGCCGATCAAGGTCAATGAGTTCATGGACACATTAGAAGTCGCTCTGGAATTCGCGGCACAAGAGGCCGTTCCGAGCACATAAGTCCATGGTCAGTGCAGCCGATATTCTGAACGCCTCCATCCTGGTCGTCGACGACAAGGAAGCCAATGTCCGGCTGATCGAGGGCATGCTGCGCGTCGCCGGCTATACGTCCGTCGAATCCACGACGGATCCGAGTGTAGTCTGTGAACTTTACCGCAAGAACCGCTACAACCTGATCCTGCTCGATCTCCAAATGCCCGGCATGGATGGATTCCAGGTGATGGAAGGTCTGAAGGAAATCGAAGGGGACGGTTATCTTCCGGTCCTGGTGATCACCGCACAGCCGGCGCATAAGCTGCGCGCACTCGAAGCCGGCGCTAAGGATTTCGTCAGCAAACCGTTCGATCTGGCGGAACTTCGGGCACGCGTTCACAACATTCTGGAAGTGCGCCTGTTGCACCTGCGGGCGAACGAACCACAATCAAGTGCTGGAGGAGACCGTACGGGAGCTGGAAGCCAGCCGCGAGGTGATTCGGCTTAAAACCCTGGAGGAGCGGAAGAAGAGCGAGCAGGAATTAGCGCTGGCGCAGGAAACCCAGGAGAGTCTGCTGCCCCGCTGCCTGCCCCAGTTCGAGAATTTTCACATCCACGCTTTCAACCAGCCGACGCGCTATGTGGGAGGAGATTTCTACGATTTCCTGCAGCTGGGTTCGGGCGAATGGATGGGCGTTCTGGCGGATGTCTCCGGCAAGGGGATGTCCGCGGCCCTGTTGAGTTCGATGGTGCTGGGAGCGCTGAGCATGGAGTTCCACTCAGGAACGCCCCCGCAGGAGGTTCTGAACCGGGTCAACCGGCTGCTCTGCGAAAAATCTCTTCCCTACCAGTTCGTCACGCTCTTTCTTTTCCTCCTCGGCCCGGATGGCAATGGGCAATTCATCAGCGCCGGACACAATCCAGCCTACTTGTTCCGTTCGGCGACGGGAAAGATAGAACATCTGGTCTCCGACCATTTTGTCCTGGGGATGTTCGACTCCGCGACTTACCAAACGAGTCCACTGCATCTCTGCCATGGCGATATTCTGGTGGTGTATTCCGACGGCCTCACGGACGCGCGGAATCGGCAGGACGAAATGTTCGGAGAGAAGAGATTGCTAGACCTTATTTCGAAAGAAGCGCCCCCGGGAAGCCAGGTACTTGAGCAGAAGCTCTTGAAAGCCATCGAGGAATTCACTCAAGGTACGCCGCAAACCGATGACATCACTTTCGTCGTCGTCGAAAAGTATCAATAAAACCGGAAATTATCAAGGGATCCGCGACCGGGCCGGAGCATTGGGTACCGGACTACGTTGATCGCACTTCTTTAGCGAGTGTCGGTTTCAGGTTACTTGCCGCTCTTGGATGTCAGGATTTATCGCGCATAAGCCAGGACGAGCGGCGCGCCGAGGAAGCCGAAAGATTCCCAAGAGCGATCCAAAGATGGCATGCAATGAAAGCGCGGTGAGCATGCTAGAGTTGACGTTGTGGCGGAGTGGCGAAACTGGCAGACGCAACGGACTTACGCAGTGAGCAGCAGGGAAGGGATTCCCTGGCTGAATGTTGTCAAATTCGGCGAACCCTTGAGAATGGCAACGCCGAGCGAAGCCTGCACCAGCAGGAACGTGTAGAGACTAGACGGCAACCATCCAGTACGGATGAAGGCATAGTCCAGACCACAAACAGCTCTGGCTGGTGGCGAAAGCCATAGTGGTAAGAAAATCCGTTTTCCCGCAAGGGGAGTGAGGGTTCAAGTCCCTCCTCCGCCACCATTCATTCTGTGACCTTGTAAGCCGCTTGAACTTCCCGGCCGCCCGAGCCAGCGCGGTTGGGCATCTCCGTGCAGTAGAGGAATGGAAAGAGGAGCTCCAAATGCCCAGAGATGCACATATCAGCGCGGCTTATCACCACGAACGAGCGGCGAAGAGTCACCGGGCCGCGGGCCTCGATAAATCCGTTCAGCGTACAAAGCCGGTCCTATAGTGGCGGATACTGCGAGTCTGAAGAGTCTTGATCGGTTGATTCTCGATGCCGGTGGTGAGGGCGAAGCCGGGAAGCAGAGTAAAAGTCCGAACGGCTTGCTGATTGAGCATCTGCGAGCAGCGCGAAGCAGTCTTCTCGGAGCGATGCCCGGTGAGTACAGATCGAGCCTGCAGGAGGCCAAGGAATCGGCGGGCTATATCGCGGACAAAACCACGCAGGCCGACATCAAGAAGCGCCTCGAGAACCTGATCGGCGACTGACCTTATTTGGTCAGCTGACCACGCGCGGTCAGTATTCCGCCGCGAAAGTGCGTGCCCACGGGCATCTCTGGTGGGCCTTGAAGTGCTGCCATTCTAATGAGCCCTCATGCCAGAACTCTGGATGGTCCCCGTAGCGATCGTCATCATCTACCTGCTGTCTTCCATCAAGATTCTGCGCGAATACGAACGCGGCGTGGTTTTTCGCCTGGGGCGCGTTCTATCTCAGCCGAAGGGCCCGGGTGTCGTGCTGGTTTTCGCGCCTATCGACCGGATCGTGCGGATATCACTGCGGATTGAAGCGATGGAAGTGCCTGCGCAGGACGTGATCACTCGCGATAACGTGACCGTTAAGGTCAATGCGGTGGTTTATTTCCGCGTGATCGATCCGACCAAGGCGGTGATCGAAGTGGCGAACTTCCTGTACGCGACCTCCCAGCTCTCGCAGACCAGCTTACGCAGCGTTCTGGGCGAGGTCGACCTCGATTCATTGTTGAGCCAGAGGGAAAAGATCAATCTACGTCTGCAGACCGTACTCGATCAGCAAACCGGGCCATGGGGCGTCAAGGTGACCATGGTCGAGGTGAAGCAAGTGGACCTGCCGGAGCAGATGATCCGCGCCATCGCCCGGCAAGCGGAGGCCGAGCGCGAGAAACGCGCCAAGATTATTCACGCCCAGGGCGAATTCGAGGCATCCGAGAAGCTCGCGATGGCGGCCGAACAGATTCAGAGGCAGCCTGCCGCGATCCAGCTCCGCTACTTGCAGACGCTGGTCGAGATCGGCGCCGAAAAGAACACCACCGTGGTGTTCCCGCTGCCGATCGACATGTTCTCGAGCCTGACGCGCGCGCTCGAAAACGCCGCGGGCGTGACCAAGATTCCGTAACGACTTTAAGGAGACAACCATGACAATTCAACCGCTCTATGACCGTATCGTGGTCAAACGGACAGAAGAGAAGCAACAGATGCAGGGCGGCCTGCACATCCCGGACTCGGCGCAAGAGAAGCCCCAGGAGGCTCTGGTGACGGCTGTCGGAAAAGGCAAGCGCCTGGACGATGGCAAGATCGTGCCCCTGGACGTGAAAGTGGGAGACCGCGTCCTCATCGGCAAATACTCGGGCAACGAGATCAAGGTGGACAATCAGGATCTCCTGATCATCCGCGAAGACGAAGTGCTCGGCGTTATCGAAGGCGCCGCGAAACTGGCGAAAGCATCGTAAGGGTTTAATTCTATGGCAAAACAAATCGTATACAGCGAGAATTCCCGGCAGGCGATCCTGCGCGGCGTCAACCAATTGGCAGACACGGTGAAGATCACCTTGGGCCCGAAGGGCCGCAACGTGGTCCTCGAGAAGAAGTTCGGCGGACCGACCATCACCAAGGACGGCGTCACCGTCGCCAAAGAGATCGAGCTGAAAGATCCGCTCGAAAACATGGGCGCACAGATGGTGCGCGAAGTTGCATCGAAAACCTCGGATGTCGCGGGCGATGGCACCACCACGGCTACGATCCTGGCCCAGGCGATCTTTCGCGAAGGCGTAAAGAGCGTAGCGGCCGGCGCCAACCCGATGGCGCTCAAGCGCGGTATCGAGGCGGCGGTCGAGATCGGTCGTCGAGGAAGTGAAGAAATTCTCGAAACCGGTGACCGGCGACATGATCGCCCAGATCGGCACGATCTCCGCCAACGGCGACGCGACCATCGGGAACATCATCGCCGAGGCGATGAAGAAGGTCGGCAAGGACGGCGTCATCACGGTAGAAGAATCGAAGACGATGGTGACCGAGCTTGAAACCGTGGACGGCATGCAGTTCGACCGCGGCTACCTTTCGCCCTACTTCGTGAGCGATCCGGAGCGCATGGAGTGCGTCCTCGAGGATCCCTACATTCTGATCCACGAGAAGAAGATCTCCAACATGAAAGATCTGCTTCCTCTGCTCGAACAGATCGTGCGGGGCGGCAAGCCACTGCTGGTGATCGCCGAGGAAGTGGAAGGCGAAGCGCTGGCCACCATGGTGGTGAACAAACTCCGCGGCACTCTGAACGCTTGTGCCGTGAAGGCTCCGGGTTTCGGCGATCGCCGCAAAGCCATGCTCGAAGACATCGGAGTTCTCACCGGCGGCAAGGCGATCTTTGAAGAAACGGGTATCCGGCTCGAAGGCGTGACTCTTGAAGATCTGGGGCGCGCCAAACGTGTCACCATCACCAAGGAAAACACTACGATCATTGACGGCGGCGGGAAGCAGAAGGATATCGAAGGCCGCATCAAGCAGCTTCGCACGCAGGTGGAGGACACTACTTCCGATTACGACCGCGAGAAGCTCCAGGAACGGCTGGCGAAGCTGGCCGGCGGCGTGGCGATCATCAAGGTCGGCGCGGCCACCGAGACCGAGATGAAGGAGAAAAAGGCGCGAGTCGAAGACGCGCTGCATGCGACGCGCGCCGCTGTCGAAGAAGGGATCGTGCCGGGCGGCGGAATCGCGTTGCTGCGCGCGGCTACGGCCTTAAGCTCCACGAAACGGGAAGGCGACGAACTGACGGGCGTGAAGATTATTAAGCGCGCCTGCGAGGAGCCGATCCGCCAGATCACGGGCAACGCCGGGTACGAGGGCGCGATCCTCATCGAGAAGATTCTGGCCAACAAAGACCAGAACTACGGCTTCAACGCCGCTACCGGCGAGTATGAGGACCTGGTGAAATCCGGCGTCATCGACCCGACCAAGGTGACTCGTTCGGCTCTCCAGAACGCCGCCTCGATCAGCGCTCTGATGCTGACGACCGAGGCGATGATCTGCGAGATTTCGGACGAATCCGCCGCGGGTGCAGGTCAGGGCGGCCGCGGATCGCGGCATGGAGTACTAAGAGAGCGGGCCGGGCATGCCCGACCCCTTACAGGGAACGAAAATCGTAGGGGCGAGGCATGCCTCGCCCGACGGAGATCTGGCTGTGCTGCAATCCTACATGGTGCCGATGGTCGTCGAGCAAACGTCGCGGGGCGAGCGCGCCTCCGATATTTACTCGCGCTTGCTCCAGGAGAACATTGTATTCCTGGGGCAGCCCATCGACGACGACGTGGCCAATCTGGTCATCGCCCAGTTGTTGTTCTTAACAGCCGAGAATCCGGAGAAGGACATTTCCATCTACATCAACTCGCCGGGCGGTTCGATCACCGCCGGCCTGGCGATTTTAGACACGATGCGCGTGGTGCAACCCGATATCGTCACGTATTGCATCGGCCAGGCCGCTTCGATGGCTGCCGTACTGCTGGCCTGCGGCGCCAAGGGCAAGCGATACAGCCTGCCGCATTCGCGCATCCTGATTCATCAGCCGTCTATGAGCGGGCTGGCCGGGCAGGCCACCGATATCGAGATTTATGCGCGGGAAATTCTGCGCATGCGCGATACGCTGAACAACATTCTGGCCCAGGCCACCGGCCAGCCTCTCGACCGCGTCGAGCGCGACGTGGATCGCGATTACATCCTGGATCCGGCGCAGGCACTGGAGTACGGCTTGATCGACCAGATTGTTTCTTCCGCATCCGATGTCCATCCGCGGCTGGAGCCAACTCTGGTTAAGTGACGCGTTCTGCCCGGACGATAAATCGCTCGGGCGCCGAACCGATGAAGTAGAAGGGATAGCAGGTAACCAGGGTCAGGATTTCGTGGCTGTCCGAGTCTAAAACCGCGACATTGTCCGGACTCACGACCTTCGTAGATATCACACGATAGCGATACTCGCCACCCAGGGTAGTCAACGTGATGATGTCGTCTGCCCGGATGTTTCGCAATGGCCGGAAGAAGGTATCGCGATGCCCGGCGATACCGACATTGCCGGACTCGCCCGGCAGAGCGGTGCCGGCAATATGGCCGACCGCGCGCCGGAGGGTCTTACCGCTGATCCCTTCCATGACCATTGCGGACACGCCCAACCGCTCGACTTGCAACCGGCCGATCGAGCCCCGCCGGTCCGACGACCGCTGGTGACGGAACCAGCGCCTGGGGAGCGAAACTCTCGAGGGCGGCAGCTTCCTGTTTCTGAAAAATCCAAGTGTCGGCCACAACGAACGCGCAATAGCCGAGCATCAGAATCCCGGCGGCGAAGAGCGCCACGTGGATCCACTGCAAGATCCACCGCAAGATCCGCTTCGGGGGCGCCGTTTTGATCAAGACCTTCATCCTCAGGATGCCTGGATCCGGCGATACTCGGGCTGCCACATTGCATCCTGTACCTGCTGGACGATATCGGCCAGCTTAACTTCCGCCAAGCCCTCCGCCACGGCGGCCTCCGCCACCGCTACCGCGACCGTGACTGTTACGCTTCGCAAATCCTCGACATAGGGCAGCAGGGACGCGCCGGGAAGGCGGACGGCGACCAAACTGGACAATGCGTTTACCGCTGCCGCCAGCATGCCGACGCTGACCAGGCGGGCTCGGGAGACAATCGTGCCCAGGCCCAGACCGGGATACAGCATGGCATTCTCTGCCTGGCCGATCACGTGGGTGATTCCCTTGTGAGTGACGGGGGTGAACGGGCTACCGGTGGCGATCAAGGCCCGGCCATCCGTCCAGGCGATCAAATCGGCTGGAGTGGCCTCGGCGAACGCAGGCGGGCTGGAAAGTGGGAAGATCATGGGCCGGTCGGTATGCCGAGCCATATCTCTGACAATCGCCTCCGTGAAGGCGCTCGCAATTCCCGACGTGCCGATCAGCATGGTGGGCCGCACCTGGCGAATCACTTCGGCCAGGCCGATGGTGTTCCGGTCCGCTCTCCAGGTCCTGACTTCGGCGGCCGGGCGCGCGAAGGTCGCCTGATGGTCATGCAGCCGGTCGCCCATGTCACTGGTGAGCAGCCCGTGTACGTCCACGCACCACAACCGGCGGGTCGCATCCTCGGCGGACAAACCCTCACTGATCATCACATCGCGAATCAGGTCCGCAATGCCGGTGCCGGCGAGGCCCATGCCGAAAATGAGGATGCGTTGATTCCGCAGCAGCGTTCCACAGATACGCATCGCGGAGACGGCGGCTGCGAGCGTGACCGCGCCGGTGCCCTGCAGGTTGTCATTGAAGGTGCGGAGCAGGCCGCGATATTTTTCGAGCAGGCGGCGTGCGGGGCCGGGCCCAAAGTCCTCCCACTGCAACAGAGCGTTGGGAAAGAACTTCGAGGCGGCCCTGACGTAGGCGTCGATGAACGCGTCGTAGCGTTCTCCGCGGACACGAGCATGGCGGTTCCCGGGGTACATCGGATCGGCCAGCAGGCTGTCCCGATTGGTGCCCACATCGAGCATGACCGGAATCACGCGGGTCGGGTCAATCCCGCCCGCAGCGGTGTAGATCGCCAGTTTGCCGATCGCGATTTCGATTCCGCCGACCCCCCAATCGCCGACGCCGAAGATTTGCTCGGCATCGGTTGCCATGATCAAATCGATTTCGTCGGCGCCGGTCCCCAGATTTGCGAACGCTTTCTCGATCGCATCCGGATGATCGATCGAAAGATACACGCCTCTGGGGCGCCGGGTCTCGTGGTGATACTGCTCCATCGCCAGGCCCACCGTCCGATGGTTGACAATCGGGATCATCTCGCGCAAGTGCTCGGAGAGCACGCGGAAGAATAAGACTTCGTTGCGGTCGTGGAGCGCGGTCAGGTAGATATTCTTGCTCACGGAATCCGGCAGCAACTGGTATTGGGCGAACGCGGCAGTGGTTTGAGCTTCCAGCGAGCTGATGAGGTCCGGCAGCAAGCCGGTGAGGCCCAATGCCTCACGTTCCTCCGCTGTGAATGCCGTACCCTTGTTTAAAAGCGGAGTGGTGAGGACCGCCATCCCCCGCGCTTTGGTTTCATAACAACCCACCGCGTCCGGACGCCCCTTCCGAAGCGGCGGCACCAACAACGGGACCACTCTCTGTCGCATGCTCTGACTCCTTGATCCCGAGGATACTTTTAACGGTGGGGCGGTGCTCATTGCTGCCTGCTTTTCCTTGGGCGCGGATTTTTCCTGAGGCGCGCGTCTTTCCCTGGGCTCGCATCTTTCCTAGGGCGCGCATCCGAGGAGCGCGCCCGGCGACGAATCAGACTAGCGGACAGCTTTTCGCATCGCGCGAACGCTAAAGGCGCCGCCTAACGCGAGCAGTCCGCAAAGAGCTATCAGCGGCAGGGAACTCGCCGTAGCCGGAAGCGTGTTGTCTGCTACCTGTACGGGCGCGGCGGCGACGGTCTCCCGGGGTTCACTTTGCACGACCTGGGCGACTTCCACTTCTTCGCCAGTCGGCCTAACCGCGATGAGCGGCGCCTGTTGCAGCTGGGTGACGACCACCGGTTCCTCGGGTTTCTCGACTTCCACCGGAACATCGGCCTGCAGGGCCAGAACGGGTGTCTTGGTGACCTTGGCGATCTCTACAGCCTTGGCTTTGGGATAGACGAATTCCTCGCCCCAGTTGGCTCCCGGGTAGAACCAGGCCCGGATCGGCTCCGGCTGGCCTTTTACACCCTCGTTAAAGGTGATCACGGTCTTGTTCTTCGGCACCAGGCGATAGTTTGGAATCGCCAGGACGGTGGCGTAAGATCTTGGTCTGTTCCTTATTGAAGATCTGGACGATGTGGCGATTGGACGATGAGTTCATCAACTTGAACACGTACGTTCCGGCCGGCAACACCCTCATCCCGGTGATATACACCGGCGGAATCTCCACTGGTCCGCTAAATGTAACCGTGGTCTTTTTGTCGTGATCGTCCGCTTTGACATTGGGCGAAAACGTGGCGCTCAAAAGGGACACGCAAAACACGGTCGATACTGCTTTGAAAAATGTCATTCTTTCTCTCCTCCAGCGGTTGCAGGAGCATTCTGGGGTCCATCGGCCTGAAGCCGCCAATATATAGGCTAAGGAGCCGATCGGCAATCACAGCCAGGGGCTGGAACCAAAGAATTGACCGTGCGAGGTCATATGACCGAATAAGGTCACCTATATCGGCGATTTTCGTGCCGGCGCCTCGGCCCTGAGTGAATCCATGCGGCAGCTTTCGGGTAAACTGGATACCAATGCGTCGGGCCGCAGCCCTACAAACGTGCGTTTCCCTGGTGCTGGCTCTTTGCCTGGCGCCATTCCAGCACGTTCATGAGGATCACGATCACGGCGTCCTGGTCCACGCGCATCCTTATGCGCAGGTCCGCGCGCATGAACATTCACATGGCGCGCAGATCGACGATGTGGACGATCACGCCAGCGTTACATCGCTGAACACATTTACGCTCGCCTTCGCTCCTCGCGTCGCGCCCTTCGTTATGCCAAGGGGTCCGGTTCTTGAGCCTGTTTCCCTGGCCGCTCCCGAACCCATCGATATCGTCGAGGCGTGCGCGCACGATCCGCCTGACGCCGATCTCTCCATCTCGCGCGGCCCGCCTGCCTAACCTTCCATAGGACACTCCCGTGGTGTGTCCGCAATTGATCTCGATTTCAATTTCCTTTGGAAGGTGATTCCTGTGAACAGAAAGTGTGTGTATTGGACCTTGCTCGGCGCCAGCTTGTGCCCGAGTTTGAGCCGTGGACAGGCGGCGCTCAGCTTGGATCAAGCGATCTCCCAAGCCCTTGAGTCCCGCGCGTCTCTTCGGGCCGACTCCGAGCGTATCTCGGTGGCCGAGGGAATGCGGAAGCAGGCCGGGCTTCGTCCGAACCCGGAGGTTCAATTTCAAAACGAGAACCTGCGTCCGGGCCAGACCTACAGTCGCGACGTGGACACTTTGGCGATGATCAGCCAACCGCTCGACCTGGTAGGGAAACGGGGTCAGCGCATGGCGGTCGCCGACAAGAACGTGGCCCGAGCGCGGGCGGATTACGATTTATCGCGACAGGACATCGTGCGGCGAGTGAGGCTGGCTTACTGGGCGGCCCGTGGATCGCAAGAAGTGCGCGAGATCCTGAGAATCACTGCTGACGACTTTCAAAAGATCGTCGACTATCACGCTGCGCAGTTGAGTGTAGGCGCGATCGCCGAGCAAGACTTGCTGCGGGTACGCGTGGAACAAGAACGGCTGGGAATCTCGGCCAACCTGGCTGTCATTGATGCAAATCGCGCCCGTGTCGAGCTGCTCAAGGAAATGGGCCGGGCCGATTTTAGCGAGATTCGATTGACGGAGCCGCTAACGCTGGAGCGCACAATTCAGCCGATTGGCCTGGAGCAGACCCTCGCCCAGAGGTTCGAGATCAAGGCTGCCCGTGCGGCTCTGGAAGAAGCCGAGGCCAGCGCGAAGCTGCAAGATGTGGCAGCCCGCCCGGATCTCAACCTCACCGCCGGATACAAACGGACGCAACTGCCGGACGCGTTGACCGGCGTGAATACGGCAATCGTCTCGCTGCGCGTTACTTTGCCCGCCAGCGACAAGAATCAGGGTAATCGCGTTGCTGCCCAGGCGGAGGTTCGCCGGCGGCAGGAATTAGTCGCCGCCGTGGAGAACGAGGTGCGCATCGAATACAACGGGGCGCTGCAAGAGCTCGAGCTGCGGCGCGCGGAGGTGCGGAACGCATTCCAACCTCTTCGGGAGCATGCCGCAAACATCGCGCAGATCGCGGGGGCGGCGTATGCCGAGGGCGGTGTCGATCTGCTTCGGTTGCTGGACGCAGAACGCGCACGTTTGGATGCGGACCTGGCATGGGCGCGGGGCATGGCGGATTACTGGCAGAGCGTCGCGAGACTCGAAGCCGCCGAAGGAGTCGGACAGTGAAATACTTTGTCGCCATACTGATCGTTTCTTTGGCGGGATTGCCGGGATGCAACCGGCGTGAATCCGCGTCCCAATCCGCACCCGAGGCCACTCCTGCGGCGGAGGCCAAAGCCGCTAAGAATGAGGTCGTCATTCCGCCCGATCAACAAGCGGCGGCGATGATCCAAACGCAGACTGCCGCGCTTTCCAACGAGCCGGATCTACTGCGCGTCAAGGGCCACCTCGCGATCGACGATAACCGAACCTGGCGGCTGGGCGTCCGAACCCAGGGCTCGGTCACAAAGGTGTACGCGGGTTTAGGAGATCACGTGACCAAGGGACAGATCCTGGCGCGCTATCACGCCGATGAGGTGCGCGATTCTCGAGCGATGTATCGGGCGGCGGGGTCGGAACGCGATCGGGCCATGGCCGCCACCGCACAGGCTCAGCGCAGTCTGGATCGAGCCAAGCGGCTGCTGGAATTGAAAGCGGGCTCCGTGCAGCAGGTCGAGCAAGCCCAGCAGGATCTGGCAACAGCACAGGCCGCGGTCAGAAAGGCTGATATCGAAGTGGATCGGACGCGCGATCTTCTGGAAGACGATCTGAAGGTTCCTGCCGCACCATCCCCGAATCGTGAGGACGAAACGGAGGACGAGGTTCCCATCGTCTCGCCCGCCGACGGCTTCATCCTGGAAAAAAACGTTACTCCCGGGCGCACGGTCGAGCCTGATTCCGTAACTTTTGTGATCGGCGATCTTTCGAGAGTCTGGATGCTCGCTTCGGTGCGCCAGGAAGACCTGGCGAAGCTCCGAGCCGGGCAGACGGCATACGTGACGGTTGGACAGGGCCCTCGCCTGCAAGGAAAGATCGCGAATCTGGGGCAGCAGTTCGATCCGGCCACGCGCGTGATGCAGGTGCGCATCGAGATCGGCAATCCAAACGGCGCTCTTCGGCCGGAGATGCTGGCCGACGCCGAGATCCCGGTGGGCAGAGCCAAGGCTGCGCTCATGATTGGCTCCGATGCCGTTCAGCAGGTCGATGGTCAGGATGTGGTTTTCGTCAGGACGGCTCCCGATCGCTTCGCCGTGCGTCCCGTGACCGTCGGGGAAACGTCCGGCGGCAAGACGACGATCGTGCAGGGAATCCAGGCGGGCGACTCGATCGTGGTGCGCGGCAGCTTCATTCTCAAATCGCAACTTCTCAAAGCGAGCCTGGAGGAATAGCCATGCTGAATCGAATCATCGATCTCACACTCGCGCACCGCTGGCTCTTTCTGGCGGGAACTCTAGCCTTGCTGGGAATAGGCGGTTACGCCTTGTACACGATTCCCGTTGAGGCGTTCCCGGATCTCACGCCCAATCAAGTTGTGGTGGTGACGGACGCACCGTCGTTACCTCCGACCGAGGTCGAGCAGCTTGTCACCTATCCGATCGAGCGGGCCATGCTCGGCTTGCCGAACAAGGAACAGGTCCGGTCGCTATCGAAACTTGGTTTATCGATGGTCACCATCGTCTTCGACGACTCGGTTTCGATGTACTTCGCCCGGCAACTGGTGGCGGAGCGGCTGCAGCAGATTTCGTCGTCCCTGCCACGCGGGATCCAGCCGTCACTGGGCTTGCCCGCGACTGCCTTTGGCGAGTTGTATCAATACACGCTCTCCGGGCCTTTGAGTCCGATGGATCTCAAGGATCTGCATGAGTGGGTGATCAAGCCACAGTTGCGCACGCTTCCCGGCGTTAGCGAGATCAATGCGTGGGGAGGCCAGACCAAGCAGTTTCAGATCGTGGCCGATCCGGCATTGCTGGAGCAGTACGGGTTGACGCTCCACGACGTTGCCAAGCGGGTGGAGGATAACAACACCAACTTCGGCGGAGGCTACATCGAGCACGCTTCGGAGCAGTATACGCTCCTGGGAACAGGGCGCGCGGTCAGCATCAGCGATTTCGGCAACATCGTGCTTGCATCGAACAAAGGTACGCCTACTTTGTTGCGGGACGTTGCGGAAATTCGCATCGGCTCGTCCCCACCCGAGGGCGCAACACTGCGCAATGGCGAGACGGTTTCGGGCATGGTCATCATGCTCAAGGGCGAAAACGGCAAGCAGCTCATCGAGAGAGTCAAAGAGCGGATCGCGAGCCTTCGCTTACCGGAGGGAGTCAAGATTACGCCCTTCTACGATCAGTCCTACGTGATCGACGGTACGATTCACACCGTCGAGAAGAACCTGTTTGAAGGCTTTGTACTGGTGACGATCGTCCTGCTTGTTTTTCTCGGCAATCTACGCGCTGCATTGATCACGGCGGCGGTGATTCCCTGTTCGATGCTCATCAGCTTTCTCGGCATGCGCTTGTTTGGTGTCAGCGCGAACCTGATGAGTCTCGGAGCGATTGATTTCGGCATGATCGTGGACGGAGCGGTGGTGATGATGGAGAATTCGGTCCACCGGCTGGTAGAGCAAAACGGTCAGGAGCCGCCTCTGGAGTCGGTCCGGCACGCCGCCAAGGAAGTGGCCCGCCCCATGGCATTCGCGGTGATCATCATCATCGCTGTTTATCTGCCGATCCTTTTTCTGCAGGGCCTCGAAGGGCGCATGTTCCGGCCCATGGCGATCACGGTGTGTATGGCTCTGGTGGGCTCCTTGCTGCTGGCGTTGACCATCGTGCCGGCGCTCGCGTCGTTCAGCTTTCGCAAAGGCATCGCCCATGGGAAGCATTCCGTGGATCGGCAACCCGCGGGCGAGCAAGGATGGTTTGGACCCGTCAGCCGGGCTTACGTCCGGATGTTGACCGGCGCAATGAACCACCGGTTCCTGACCACCCTGGCTGCCATCACGGCCTTGGCCGTAGCGCTGGGATCGCTGTACTTTATCGGCACCGAGTTTATGCCCAAGCTCGATGAGGGTTCGATCCTGGTCGAGACGCGCAAGCTGCCGGGCATCTCCTTGAAGGAATCGATAGCCGTCAGCAAGATTATTGAGCAGAGGCTGCGGAAGGTGCCCGAGATCGCCGACGTGGTCATCAAGATCGGGCGGCCGGACTTCGCGACCGAGGCGATGGGAATCAACGAAGGCGACACCTACCTGCTTCTTCGTCCGGTGGAAACGTGGACGCGATTCCATACCAAGGAACAACTGATTGAAGCGGTCGCGAAGGAGCTGGATCAGATTCCTGGCGTCGCGTACAGCTTCACTCAACCGATGGCGATGCGGATCGATGAAACGATTTCGGGCGTCAAGGCGGACCTCGCCATCAAGGTGTTCGGAGACGATTTCCGTCAGCTGGACGCTCTGGGCGAGCAAGTACTGCGGGCTGTTTCCTCCGTGCGGGGCGCGGCAGACACCCAGATGGAAGTCACCTCGGGTGTCGCGGAGTTATCGGTTCGCGTGGATCGATCGGCGCTGGCGCGCTACGGCCTGAACGTCACCGATGTCGAGGAGGCGGTATCGAGCGGCGGATCCGGCGATCTAATCTCGGAAGTGATCGACGGGCAGAAGCGGTACACCGTGGCGCTGCGAGTTCCCGAACGATATCGAACCGATCTCGATGCTTTGCGCAAGATCGCATTGCGCGCGCCGGGAGGAGAGCAGGTCACACTGGACCAGGTTGCCCGGGTCGGGCTAAACCGGGGACCTGAGGTCGTGAATCGGGAGGAAGGCCAGCGGCGCATTGTCGTCATGTCGAATGTTCGCTCGCGCGACCTGGGCAGCTTCGTCGCGGAGGTGCGGTCGAAAATCGACCACGATGTTGCGCTTCCCACTGGATACTTTATCGAATACGGCGGGCAATTCGAAAATCAGGATCGCGCGACCAGGCGTTTGATGCTGATCGTTCCTATCGCGATCGCTCTCATTTCGGTGCTGCTGTATCTGACGTTTTCTTCGGCGAAGCTCGCGATGCTGGTGGTCGGCAATGTGCCGTTTGCCCTGGTGGGCGGCGTCGCGGCGCTATGGATTCGCGGAATGAATTTGAACCTGTCGGCTTCTATCGGATTCCTTGCACTGTTCGGAGTCGCCATGCTCAACGGAGTGGTGCTGATCAGTTCGATAAACCAACTATCGAAGGCCGGTTTCGCCTCGCGGGAAGCGGTGTTGGGTGGTGCTCGTCGCAGATTGCGGCCGGTCCTGATGACCGCTTTCGTCGCCAGCTTCGGATTCATACCGATGGCGATCGCAACCTCTACGGGAGCAGAGGTGCAGCGTCCGCTGGCCAGCGTCGTGATTGGAGGCTTGTTTAGCTCTACCCTGCTGACTCTTTTTCTTCTACCCGTACTCTACGATTGGGTGTTTCGCGAGAACACGCGGGTGATCCGGCCCGCGACGGCAGATTCTTGATCGCGACCGTGGGAAAAGGTCGAGTCGCCGAGCCAATGACTACGCTTGCGCTCCATCGCTTCCCTCGGCTGCCATCGCTCTCAGCGTCAGGCGGTCGATCTTGTTGGTGCGGGTGCGCGGCAATGCGTCCACGAACGTGACTTCGACCGGCCGCTTGTACTTGACGAGGTTTTCCTTGCAGTAGGCAAAGAAGCCTCTCTCGTCCAGCTCAGCTCCGCTCTTCACCGCAACAAATGCGACGACGACCTCGCCCAGGCGATCGTCGCGCTTGCCGACCGTGGCCGCTTCGTGGATCGCCGGGTGGTTGAACAGCACCTCGTCGACCTCGCGGGGATAGACATTGTAGCCGCCGACGATGATCATCTCCTTCTTGCGGTCGACCAGAAACAGAAATCCGTCCCGATCGACGTATCCGATATCGCCGGTATACATGTAGCCGTCGCGGAGCGCATACGCAGTCTCCTCGGGCTTATTGTGATACCCGATCATCATTTGCGGCCCTCGCACCCGCACTTCGCCGGCTTCTCCTAACGGCAAAACGCGCATTCCAGTTTCAAGATCGACGACCTCAACTTCCGTCTCGGGTACCGGATTGCCCACCGACAAGAGCTTGCGTTCGCCGTCGTAGCGATTGAGACAGAATGGAGCGCCCTCGGACATGCCCCAGCCCTCGAGCAACGGGCAGCCGGTTCGTTCCAGCCATTCGCGATGCAGGTCCGCGGGACAAGGCGCGCCGCCGGAAGGACAGTATTTCAGCCCAGAAAGATCGACCTTATCGAACAACGGGCTCCTCAGCAGCCCCGTGTAAATCGGCGCCGGTCCACCGGCAAAGATACTCACGCGATGCTGGGCGAGTCCTTTCACCACCTCGTCGGGATCGTACTTCGGGATCATGACCAGGGTTCCGGCCGTGAAGATCGGCACCCAGGCCGCATACGTCAGACCCCAGATATGAAACATCGGTGCGACGTTCAGAAAAACGCCTTCGCCGAAGGCGATCGGCCAGACGCTGACATGCTGAATCAGACCCCACATGAGGCCGCGATGCGTATGGTCGACGCCCTTGGGGACGCCGGTGGTGCCGCCGGTGAAAATCGACAACGCGAGATCGTCGGCCTGCGGCATCTTCGCCGGCCGCGCGTCGAGACGGGGGTTGCCCACCCCGTGAGTCCATTGCGATAAGGGTTCGCCGCCCTCACCGAGCCCGACGACATGAGCGACCCCAATCTTTTCCGCGACGGAATTCGCCTTGTCCCGTATGCCCGGATCGCAGACGATGGCTTGGGCGCCGAAGCCTTCGAGCACCTTGCCGGCCTCGGCCACAGTAAGAAAGGGGTTGACCGGCGCGACCTGTGCGCCCACACTCATCACTGCCATGAGCGCCACGTCCATCTCAATGGAGTTAGCCATCATGAGGACGATCGGCCCAGGTTCTAGCCCGAGCGAGTTAAGCAGCGCCGCCAGCCCATTGCTCGCGCGGCCGAAGTCCCGATACGTGATGGACCGGTCCTGATAGATCACCGCCGTGCTCTCCGGCCTGCGTTCAACCGCATGCCATAGCATGTGGACCAGGCTTTCGTGAAACGGCAGGTCGCGGTCGACCGCAACCTTCGGGCCTATTTTTGACGGCGGCCTTTCCTCGCTAGACGGATCAGTCATTTCCAGGGAATAGGCCCTATTTTCGCAGAGTCCCGGCAACCTCGGCAAAACCGAAAAAAGGGCTGTGCGGGTACCGGCGTGGAAAAACTCGTGAAACGAATACGGGCTTGGCGTCACTAATCGCCATGCTGCCGCTAACCGGTACACCCCACGAAGCCGCGCCGGAGGTTTCCAATGTTGTGCCACTGGCTCAAATGCGCCTCGCAACGCTGGATCTCGACGTAAATATTCACCAACTGCTTCTCAGGTCCCGAGCTGACCTGCAGGCTGTCAACGAAGCAATTCAAGCTCTTGAATTGATCGCACGGGAGAACCGGCCTAAAGGAAGGCCGAGGTCGTCGACTGCCAAAGCGGCCAAAACAAGAAACGTGGTTGAGATTCACACCAGACGCGAACTGTAATCTGAGGAGCCCCACGGGTTCGCCTTGATCCTGCCGGTGCCTTGATCATCGGCTGGCAGCTGCCATTCCGATGAGCGTTCGCAGTGTATCCACCAGCGTCACCGTGAGGTCCGCCTGCGGAACACCCTCGCGCTCCAGCAACTGCCCCTGCCGCGTCACCCAAGCCCGGGAAGGTTTTTGACCACGATCGAGACAGTCCAAAGCCTCCAACGCAGCGGCCGACAAATCCCGCACATCCTTAGCCAGTGGAACTGCCTCCCGCAGATCCGGATAACGCGCCAGGATCGATTCCGCAACCACGGAGTTGTCACGCCAGCGGATGAGTTGCGCCCGGATCTCCGGAAGATGTACGCGCCATTGAGAGAGCGACAGCGTCAACTGCCGGGAAGCTCTGCTATCAGGATCCGCCGCATCCACCAGCCGGTCCAACGTGGCGGCACGAATTTCGTTCGTGTCAGAGCGATTCGCGGCGCGAACCGGCTTAAGACTTTCGAGGAGTACTGCGATTGGTTCAACTGAGGATGAGTCCGCCATCCGCTCCAGCAACTGACGCCGGCTCAGATCCACGTCGATATCGACAGACTTCAGATGGCGTCCAGCTGTCTCCAGCCGGGAATACATGGAAGTCACGTCGCGAACCTGCTGGGGCGACCAGAGACGCTCGGCGATCGCCGCGGCCCTCGGCCACAAACGCAGGTCGAGATTGTCAGCGGAGATGTGCTCGGTCCAAAGGCAAGCCTCGCCGCCCAAAATTTGCGCTCGTTCCGCCGGTGAGACGCGCGCCGATTCGCCGTCGAAGGGATCCACCAGGTAGTGCTCGGCCGCAGGCTGCAATTGGTCGAGGTAGTAACCGAAGGAAAGAATAGCCGGATGGCCGGAACGGACCGTCTGCGCGAGGGAACTGAGGCTTCGCCAGGATTGCACGATGGCGTCCGGGGGCAGCCCCGCTCCCAAAATCTCATCCCATCCGATCATTTTCCTGCCGTGCCGGGCGAGTATTTGCTGAACCCGCCGGTTAAAATATTCCTGCAACTGTTGCGCGTTGCCGATGCCTTCGGCCTTCATGAAAGCCTGAACCGCAGCGTTGCGCGTCCATTGGGCCGGATCCACTTCGTCGCCGCCGATGTGAATATCGGGGTCGGGGAACAATCCCGCGATCTCACCGATGAAGCTGTCCAAAAATGCGTACACCTCGGGACGGGAAGGGTCCATCAGCGGCTCGAATAGCCCTGCCTGATGCTGGATTTTGTACGGACCCGGTCCAGAAGCCAGTTCTGGATAGCCCACAAACCAACTGGTCGCGTGACCGGGAATATCAAACTCGGGAATTACGCGGATGCCGCGATCGGCCGCAAACGAGACAATGTCGCGAATTTCGTCCTGGGTATAAAACAAACCATCCGAGCCCATTTCATGCAGCTTGGGAAACGCCTCGGATTCCATCCGAAACCCTTGGTCGTCGCTGAGATGCCAGTGAAGCACGTTGTACTTGAACGCGGCCATTCCATCCAGGGTGCGCTTGATAGCCTGCACTGGAAGGAAGTGACGGGAGCAATCGAGTAACAGCCCGCGCCACACAAATCGAGGCTGGTCGCGGATCAGGACCGCGGGAAACCTGGCTTGGCCCGGCTCGGTCCGCACGCTCTGAAGAAGCGTCTCGAGCCCGCGCAGGATCCCAGTTGAAGTGGGTGCGTTCAAACGAGCCTGGACGGAATCGATCTCCAGCGTGTAGGACTCATCTTCCATCACGCGCGGCACGGCAGGTGCGCTTTCCTGCCACTCGATCAAGAAGGCGAGCACCGGCGTCGTCTACCGCGGCTCTGGAGTCGCGGCTCCACGCGACTCCGGCCGTTCGGCTGAGCCGATTTAGAAAACGCCCGACCGCGGCCTGGACCCGCCGGTCTGAGGGGCCGCGCAGGGCAACCCCAAAAGAGGGATCGATCGATAGACCTCCGGGGCGGACCGTCACAGATGCCGGGACAGGCATGAGGTCCAGTCCGGCGGCCGTGGCGCCGCCAGCGGCAAATAGAATTCCGTAACAAATCGCGGCAAACCGGTTCCCGGGGATCATTCTGTGAGCATTGTGCCATGGCTTGTCAATTAGGGATATAGCCCTAAAGAACCACCTTAGACCGGTCGAAATACAAGTCGGGGGATCCTTGACCAGTCAACGACGCCATACCGGCTCAAATGTAATCCTGATTCTGCTCTGGCTCGCCTTCATGGGCCTGTGGGCTCGTGTGTTTCAACAAACCCAGCTAAAGGACGTGGGCGCCTCCCTAGGTCTGCTGCTTGGACTGGGGGGCCTCTACGGCGTAACCGTGGCGATCTGGGTTAGTCACAATATTTCCCTGGCGCGAAGAAAGAACCGTCGTCGAGCTAGCGCAGAGATCACCATCTTCCCGTCGCACGATTATCTGGGCTTGCCGGTAGAAATACGCTCCAACCTGATAACGGAACAGGAGATCGAAATCAGGATTGTGAACGGTGTCAAGCAGTATCTGACACAGGATAAGTCGGCCGAGCTGCTGCGTCTCGAAGTGGCCGTTGCGGTCGGGCGCGGGGCTGGCCAGGAAGCCGGCGACCTCGTATCCAAACCAGGAGCTCCACGATGAACGAGCTCGCCCAGCTCCATCCCTTTCTCGACGCCATCAACCACTGGACCGTCTATCTGATCGCCATTGGATTTTACGGATTGTATCCCGTAATCACCAGTCTGATCTGGATGGCTACGGCGTTCGTCTACTATGTCCGCCGCGATTTGAGGGAACCGGAGGCAATGGTCCCCGATGACCAGCTACCGATGGTGTCGGTACTGCTGCCGGCGTATTGCGAAGAAGAGGTCATCAGCCACTCTATCGAGGGCCTGCTGAAGCTCGATTATCCGAACTTTGAAGTGATCGTGATCAACGACGGTTCTCCCGATGGGACCGCCGCGAAAGTACGGCCGTTTCTGAGCGATCCGCGCGTACGTTTATTGAATAAGATCACCAACGAAGGCAAGGCCATGGCGCTGAACGATGCCATCCCCTGCACCAAAGGCGAGCTACTGCTGATCATGGATGCGGACGCGGTTCCGGACCCTCAGCTACTGCGCATGATGGTGCCGCACTTCCGCTACCCCCGCGTGGGGGCCGTGGCTGGGAACCCCCGGGTCGCCAATATTACGAACCTGCTGACCCGCTTGCAGGCCGTGGAATTCAGCTCTGTCATCGGTCTGATGCGGAGGGCTCAGCGTATCTGGGGCCGTGTGATGTGCATCTCGGGTGTGGTCGGGATGTTCCGGAAATCCGCCATGATCGATGTCGGCCTGTACACGCCGGGCATGGCCACTGAAGATATCGACCTGACCTGGAAGCTGCAGCGGCGTTTTTACGATGTCCGTTATGAAGGCCGGGCTCTGGTGTGGATGATCGTGCCCGACACGGTGAGCCTCTGGTGGAGTCAGCGTAAGCGCTGGGCGCTGGGGCTCGGTCAGGTGCTCCGCCGGCACGCGTCGATCTTCCTCGACTGGCGCCTCCGGCGCATGTTCCCTTTGTTTGTGGAAAGCGCATTGTCGTACGTGTGGTCGCTGACGTTTCTCTCGGTTACGGTCTTCTGGATCGTCTGTTATTCGCTCGGATATCCTCCCAAGGGCGGATCGCCGGTCCCCAATCTCTGGGGCATGCTCTTGTTCACATTCTGCTTGCTTCAGCTGGCATGCGGCACCTGGATCGACTCGAAATATGACTCTGGAATTAAGCGGCATTTCCCGGCCAGCATCCTGTATCCCAGCTTTTATTGGGTCCTGCTGGCAACCACTGCCTTCGTCTACACCACCCGGGGCCTCTTGAAGCGCATCAACCTGATGGCGCCGACACGGTGGCACATCCAACACAGCCATGCGAAAAATCTGTAGCCGGTTCAGGCGCTCCGCCTGCTGCGCGTTGGTCGTAATCGGTAGCGGAAGTCTTCTGCATGCGCAGGAGTCGTCCGGTACCGCCGATTCGACGCGGCAGGCAGCCGCCCTGGCGGAAGAAGCCGTGCAGCAGGCGCGGGCCGGAAAGACGGAAGATGCACTCGCACTGTTCCGGCGGGCGGTCCCGCTCGCGCCGGACAACGTGCCGATTCTGCGGGATTACGCGGTGATCCTGGGCTGGGGAGAACACTATAGCGAGGCCGCGAAGATCATTCGCCAAATCGCGGCGCTCGAACCGGAACAACCCGACTGGGCCCTGCGTGAATATGCGCGCAGCTACCTTTTTGGGGGCGATACTCAGGCCGCGCTCAAGATGCTGAACCTCCTGGTGAGCCGCGGGGACACATCCGAACCGGTCTTGCTGCGCCGCGGACTGGCCTTGCGCTGGCTGGGCCAACCCAAGGAAGCGCAGACCGCATACGAAGTAGCGCGGGATCACTATCCCGCATCGGGAGGGGCTCGGGCAGGCATCGTTTACTGTCTGGGAGACCAGAACAAGCTTTCCGAGGCTCTGCGGACAGCGGAAGCAAGCCTCCGCGATCTGCCGAACGATCCGGACCTTCTCAAGGCGAAAATCAAAGTCTTGAATTGGATGAGCCGTCACCTGGAAGCGCAACAGGTACTGGACGGACTTCCTGTTTCGCTCGAAAATGACCGTGAGATTCTGGAAGACCGGATCTATGCGGCCCGCTGGGGCGGCGATCCGGACACGGCCGCCAGCACGGCGCGGCGCTTGAGTGCCGATTTCCCGGCGAACCCTGCGACGAAGGAGCTCGTCAATCAGATCGATCTCGAATACGGCGCATCGATCGCGCCCGGATTCCGTTACATTTCCGATAGCGACGGGCTGGTCGACAAAACCTGGAGCGCCGAGGCCGCCGTTCATCTCAACCCGGCCAACGAGCTGCACACCGGTTATCTTTATCGAGAGCTGTCGCAAGGCCAATCCTTGTTCTGGCGGCGGTATGACCTGGGCTGGACCGGCGTGCTGAGCCGGCGGATTCGTACCTACGCCTCCGCAAGCGATGTGAATTACGGGATCGGGTCCACGCACAGGATCATCGGCGATGGCGGACTAGCCGTCGTCCTCAGCGATTCCGCCCGGATCACGGCCGGCGGAGGGACGATCATGATGGATGCGTTCCAGGCGGCCCAAAATCACGTGACGGCGACCTTCGCATCGGGGGACCTGACACTCGCGCCCACCACGTTCGCCCAGTTGCAGGCACGCTATGCGCGTTACAATTTCTCCGACGGCGTGACACGGGACCGGGTGGACCTGGAAGCCCTGTTCCAGATTCATTCGCAGGCCAGATGGAAGCTGCGGATGGGTTGGCGCTCGAACCTGATGTGGCATGACGGTACGACCTTGGACTTTTACAGTCCAACCACATTCCAGTCGCATCTTGCGGTTGCTCAGGTGTCCGGACGGCTTGCCCGCCCGCTTGAATATTGGGTCGAAGTGGGCGGCGGCTGGCAAATGGAACCGGGGACACCGTTAGAGAATCCCATTCAAGTTTCCGGTAACATTGCATGGCACCCAACCGCTAACTTCCGCGCGCTGATCGAGGTCGTCCGGACTACCTCTTCCCTGGATCGCGTCACGGCAGACCGGAATCCTTATTCGCGCCGCGTCGCCAGCATCGGCATCGCATACAGCTTCCGCTAGAGTTAAGGGGCTGGGGGGTTTCGCAGGTATACTGCGTTACGGAGGTGGCGCGATGCAGCTGCGGGTCGTGTCCTTACAAACTCTGGCTTTCGGGCTTTTGCTTTGCCCGGTGAATGCTCAGTGGGTGAAGTATCCCACGGCAGGGGTTCCTCGCACGCGGGATGGGAAACCGGATCTCGCCGCAGCGTGCCCGCGCACGGCTGACGGCAAGCCGGATTTTTCGGGCCTGTGGATCATCGCATCCAAGCGCGAAGGCAACCCCAACTTTCCGGGTTGCGAGCCGGTTTCCGACGAGTTCGTCAACATCGCCGCGAGCCTGAAGGAAGGTTTGCCGTATCAGACGTGGGCCGCGGATCTGGTGAAGGCCCGGCGCTACCGAACAGCGCGTGAACGATCCGATATCGAACTGCCTTCCGATGGGGCCGGTTCGTCTGCACACCTGGAATGGGCCGAGGAAAGTCGTGCAGATCCCAGGATTACTCGTCTTCATGAGCGAATTCGAAACCGGCTACCGCCAAATCTTTACCGATGGACGACCGTTGCCGGCCGATCCGAATCCATCGTGGAACGGCTACTCCAGCGGCAAGTGGGAAGGCGACACGCTGGTGGTGCACACGAACGGTTTTCGCGACGGCATGTGGCTGGATGCAACCGGCAACCCTATGACGGATGCTGCGAAGATAACGGAACGTTTCCAGCGCCCCAACTTCGGAACTCTGGAAATTGAGATTACCGTGGACGATCCGAAGGCGTATACCAAGCCGTGGACGGTGAAGCTGACTCAGAGCCTCAAGCTCGATACCGACTTGCTGGACTTCGTGTGCACGGATAACGAGAAGGACGTTCCGCACCTCTCCAAATAGAGACGCTTGGCAAGTAGGCTCTAGTGGCCCAGCGACAAAGCTAAGGCATTCGCTGCCCAGCCGGTGGCCATCGTGGAGATCCACTGATCGTGTTCGTACGGGAAGCCGCTCTCAAAATACTGTTGGAACTTCGTCGCGCGGCTAGCGACATGCCAGGAGCCATCCGTACTTTGGGTGCCGAGCAGGAACTTCACAGCTCTGGCATCCGGCCGCATCACGCCGGCTTCGTTCAGGGCCCACACGGTCATGCCGGTGGCATACGCGTCGCTCGGAAACGCCTGGCGCTGTGCCCAACCGCCGTCGGAGCGTTGCAGTGCGAGAATGGGTCTCGGCGAGTTTGCGCAGCTCGGCCTCGCTCGAACCCGCGGCGGCGGCTCCCACCAGGCGCATGTCCATATCCTCGAGGATCACCGGCTCGGCATGCAGCAGCCATTGTTTACCGCGTTCCATGCGCTGCTTCATTTCCTCGGCGCGACCGGGAGTGCCGTAGGTTTTCAAAGCTCGCATGGCCATGGCCGTTCGTGAAAAGTCGCTGTCCTGTAAAGGGGATCGCGAATAACCGGGCAGGTGCCATCCGCCGTCGCCGCCCTGCGATGCCGCCAGGTTCGCCGCGAGATAATCCGTGATGCGATTGGGCGCATAACCGCGCGCGCACCAACGCTTCGACCGCGTACAGGTTGTTATCCGCGCCGCCTAATGCGGCTGCGCCCTCCAGGGCGACCGGATTAATGGTGGAAGCGATTTGCCGAATACGTTCGTGCGACGCGTTTTCATCCACCGGAATGCCTTTGGCGCGTGCGGCGGCCGCGGCAAACTCCGCCGGAGGCTGCTCATGACAGGCGAAGCACCCGCTCTTTTTGAAGAATCGATCGCTGGTGCTGTCCAGCAACTGAATGCTGCGCGCGACGGCTGTGCGCGTATCCTGCAGCTCGTCCGATACGCGGACGGGCTTGGCGAGATCTTTCGGGGTTCCTTTCAAGGATCGGATGACTTCGGGGTCGGCGAATTTGTAGGCCCAGTCGAGCGCGGTCTCGCCGTCGTGATTGGTGGGGCGAAGGTCGGCGCCGTGGGACAAAACCAGGTTCACCATGCGGCGGTCGTACCGGTCCGTGCCCACCGCCAGCATCAACGGCGTGAAGCCGCGGTAATCCTGAGCGTCGATTTTCGCGCCGGCGTCCAGCAGCGCCTTGGCCGCTTCGGGCGGTCCGAATGCAGCGGCCATCAGGAGGGGAGTCCATCCGCCGAATTCAACCGTTCCCGTCTGAATCTTCGGCAGGCCCTCCGTTTTCGAGACGGCGTTTATCTTCGCGCCTTTTGCGATGAGCAACTTCACCGCCTCGACATTCCGGTTTCCGGCGGCGTTCATCAGAGGTGTCAGTCCGATGAAGGTGTCGGGCGTGTCCATGTCGGCTTTGGCTTCGAGCAGGAGACGAACCGTAACGGTGTCGTTCCCGAACGTCGCGGCGTTGAGAGGCGTAACGTGCCGCTGGTCCATGACATCCGCCTTCGCGCCCTTGGCGAGCAGGAGCCGCACAACTTCAGCGGATGGATTCGTGAATGCGGCGATGATCAGCGCCGTCCGGCCGCTCTTGGCTGCCGTATTCACCTGCGCGCCACGATCGAGCAGGAGGCGGACCTTGGCTGGATCCGAAACGGACCACATTAACGCCGTGGAGCCGAATGCATTTTGGGCGTTGACGTCGGCTCCGCCATCGATCAGCATCCGCATGGCGTCGAGCGAGCCGATCTCGGCGGCGTACATAAGGGGAGTGATCCCGCGGCTGTCGGCAACGGCGGCGTCGGACTTCTGGCTGAGCAAGGCTTTCAATTGCGGCAAATTGTTTTCCCGAATCGCGGAGTAGAATTGATCCGGATCCTGGGCCCTCGCGGCTACCGCAATTGTCGCCATCGTCGCGAGCAGACACGCTGTACGCATGTCGGGATTATATCGAAACCGTCGCCCGGCTGAGGTGGGAGAATCCTGCCGATGCTCTCAAAACCCATCCTGGCCGTCGCCATTTCCTATTGTCGAATGGATCTACTTTACCGCCGGAAGTTCCGGCTTGCCTTCGGGAGAGTGCTCATCGACGGCGATGGCAAAGAAGCCGCTCACCGCGTAAGTGCTCATGACGGCCACCATGTCCATCGTGCCGCGCTGGCCCCACAATTCGACAGCCTTGGCGAAGGTGGCGGAATCGACCTTCTTGTCCGTGAATATCTGGCGGCCGAAACGAATGACGGTGGCGTCCTTTTCATTCAGACCGGTGAGCGGGCCGCGTTTCCGAACCACATCGATCAACTTGGCATCGATTCCAGCCTTTAGAGCGCTGGCCTCGTGCCCGTTCCACTCCAGGTTATAGTTGGTTTCGCGGCAGGCGACCAGAATTGCGAGCTCACGCGTGTGCGCATCGAGCGTTCCGCCCGTGACCGCCGCGTCGTGGAGATCCAGCAAGACTTGTCCCACGGCCGGGTTATAGGTGGCGAAGGCAAGCGGCCCGGTCACCGTTCCACCCTTGCCGAACATGTCGACGACCTTCTTTCCCTTGGCGTCCACCTCGGAACTCTTCAGATACGGCAGCCGGGCTCGCGATTGCGGATCGAGGTCGGCAGGGAGTTTGGTTTGAGCATAGGCGATGAAGGCTGCCGAGGCTGCCAGCAGAATCACAGCCCACCGCGCCGAGAATGGGGAAAGGGTCATTCGTATTTTCTCCTCCGTTCATTCTACTTCCTGGGCTGGGCAAACGCGCGACGGCGACCGTTCAAAAGCAAAAAGGACCGGATCGCTCCGGCCCTTTTGTTGCTGGTTCGCGTAATGCGAAGTGATTATTTCGGCGTCACGTGGATCAGGGCGCCGGGATTGGCGTCTTCAAGCAGCCACAGCGAGCCATCGGGGGCTTCTGCCACATCGCGGATGCGTTTGCCCATACCCCAGCGCTCGGCCATCTTAGCGCCGCCTTTGCCGTCCATGATGACGCGATTGAGCGACTGGGTCCCCATGCCGCTGACGAAGGCGTTTCCATTCCATTGCGGGAAGGTCTGCGTGCCGCGGTAGAACATCAGATTGCCCGGCGCAACTACCGGCACCCAATAGATCGCCGGCTTCGCGAGGTCGGGGCGCGTGTCAGGGCTGGGAACGGGGACGCCGTTATAGTTCGGCGGCTTCGTCGACCAGCGGCCAGCCATAATTCTTGCCCTTTTCGATCAGGTTCAGCTCATCGCCGCCGCGCGGGCCATGCTCCACCTCCCATAGTTCGCCGGTGGGAGAAAACGCCAGGCCGTAGGGCGTGCGATGACCCATGGTCCAGGTTTCCGCCGGCGTCAGGTTCTCGGCCGGGAAGGTATAGGTGCTGACTACCTTCGCAGTCTTGGCGGTTTCGGTATCACTGGGCGGATCGATCAGGGAGATCGTGCGAGCGCCGGTCTTGCCGGCGTTAGGATTGTCGGGGGCGGGTTTACCGTCCAGCGTCAGGTGCAGGATCTTGCCTACAGGCTGGTTCGGATCCTGCGCCGGGGTGAAGCGCTGGCGGTCGCCAACCGAGAGGAACAGAGACTGGCCGTCCGGCGCGAAGGCGACGGCTCCGCCCTCCTGGCCGCCCTTGCCCTTGGGCATCTGGTGCCACAGCACGGCGTAGCCGGTTTGAGGAGGACACCGGTCACCGGTCACGCAACTCAGTCGCGCACCGGGGCCGCCTCTGCCGCCGGGGCCGGTGACGGTCAGCTTGGCACGCGCCAGCGCCAGTCCTCCGCCGTATTCACCCGGTTCGGAATACGTAAAATAGACGGTTTGATCGGTGACGTAGGTGGGAGAGACGTAGACGCCCAGCATGCCGCTTTGGCCCTGCCAATAAACGGCGGGCGTTCCAGTTACCGGCGCGACCTTCTCTCCCTTTGCGGACACCAGCCAAATCGGTCCGATCTTTTCGGTGATCAGCATCTGGCCATCCGGGAGGAAAGCGATCCGCCAGGGCAGCTCGAAGGTGGTCGTCGTGGTCATGTTAAAGGGCACGCTGGCTTCGGGCTTCTGTTCGCCCGCATTCACCTGGGCCCAGGCCGCCGCCGATGCCAGGGTAAGAAACAATACCGGTTTCGCCAATTTCATCGTCATTTCTCCTTATTAAGGGCTCTACCCTGGGCGATCCGGGGCGCCGTTATCTATCGTATACCACCGTGGAGATTGCGCCAAATATGTGGTGCGCTCCGATAAGGTATCGTTATAAAAATGAAAAATCTCGACTGGAACAAGATTCCCAGCTTTGATCAACTGCCGGTCAAGCAGGGCGCCCCGCCGGAATCGTCCTGGGGTGTATTTGGCGACGACGATCAGCTCGGTTGTCTGAACTTCCTGACCCCGCAGGGCGTAATCGACGCTGCACGCCTGGTGCAGGATGGCAAAGTCTTCCGCTTGGACGCCAAAATCGGTTTCGCCAAGCCGACGCTGTTCGGGCGCGCAACCGTCGCCCATAAGGTGGTGCCGTTGGCCCCGTTCGCCAATGACGACGTGGTGGATAATTTCAACACCCAGGAAGGGAGCCAGTGGGATGGACTGGCGCACGTGGGCCATCGGTGGGTGGAGCGCTATTACAACGGCGTCCAATCCAGCGAAATTGGTCCGGGCGGGAAGCTCAGCATCCATCAATGGGCGGCGAGATTCGTGGGACGGGGCGTTCTGATCGACGCGTTTGAGTTCCGCAAGAGCCAAGGGCCGCGACCTCCGTCCACTGGAGCGGGACGTCATCACGCTCGCCGATCTGAAAGGCGCGCTGGAGCATCAGGGAACAACCATCAAGCCCGGCACGATTCTTCTGGTCCACACGGGATGGATGGAAAGCTACGAACAGTGCACCCCGGAACAGAAACGTCCGCTGACGTCGTTTGAAAACGTAAAGGCCGTGGGGATTGAGGCCACGCGGGAAATGGCCGCATGGCTATGGGATCAGCGCGTCGCCGCGATCGGAACCGATAGCCCGGGCGTGGAGCCGCTGCCCGCCGATTTCTCCGATCCGGGGATTCTGCATTACCGTGCCCTGCCCTTGCTGGGGCTGCCCTTGGGCGAATTGTTTGTCCTGGCGCCGCTGGCCGAAGATTGCGCGCGCGACCGGCGCTACGAATTCATGGTGGTGTCTGCGCCCATGGTTTTGGAAGGCGGAATAGCCACGCCACCCAACGCGGTCGCCATCAAATAGCGAGAAGCCGCGCGACCGCTCCTGGACTGCTAGTCGAGACTGAAAACGAGCAGCGTTCCTCCCAGGTTCGTGTAGTCGGCGAGCGACGTGGTCAAGCCGACCGCCCCCAATCCTTCGGTCCCTTTCGTAAGCCCTTCCGCCAGGCCGATCGCCGCCCATCCACCTACTCCGGTGAGAACCGCGATGTACTGTTTCCCCTTGTGCATGTAGGTCATCGGATTCCCGATGATGCCCGAGGGAGCTTTGAACTGGTACAGGATCTTTCCCGTGGCTTGATCGGCGGCCTTGAACCAGCCGTCCAGCGTTCCATAAAACAAGACGCCGGCATCGGTGGTCAGGGGACCGCTGTAGACCTGGAACATTTCAGGGACGGCCCACTTGGTCTGCCCCGTGACCGAATCAAACGCGATCAGCCGGCCGCGAATGTTGCCATGATCGGCGGGGAACATGCTCAGCGTCGCGCCCACGTAGGGGAACCCGCCGCGGTATTTCACGCTGAAGGCCTGGTAGTCCATGCAGATGTGATTCGTGCCGACGTAGAACAACTTGGTCTTGGGATCGTAAGACGCAGGCTGATGATTCTTGGCGCCCTGCGCCGCGGGACAGATGTCTTTGACATTGACGTCTTCCTTGGTCATCTTGTCCGGGTTGAGGACCGGGCGGCCCGTCTTCAAATCGATCTCTTTGGCCCAGTTCGTGGTGGAATCGAATTTATGCGCTCGCAGAAGTTTGCCGTTGCGCCGGTCGAGCAGGTAGGAAAAGCCGTTGCGATCGAAATGCGTGAGCGTCGGAATGGTTTGTCCATCGACGACGCTCTCGGTCAGCACGCTCTCGTTGATGCCGTCGTAATCCCAGGCGTCATGAGGAGTCATCTGGTAGGCCCAGGCGGCCACTCCCGTATCGGGATTCCGAGCCAGCAGGGTCGTCGACCACTTGTTATCGCCCGACCGCTGCGAGGGATTCCACGTCCCCGGATTTCCGCTTCCGTAGTACACGAGGTTGAGCTGCGGATCGTAGGTGTACCAGCCCCAGGTGGTCCCGCCGCCGAGTTTCCACTCGTCCTGGTTCCAGGTCTTGAGGCTCGAATCCTTGCCTACGGGCTGTCCAGTGGCTCCATCGAGGGTCTTGGCGGGATCGAACAAAATGTCCGCGTCCGGGCCGACGCTGTTGGCGCGCCACACCAGCTTGCCGGTCTTGAGATCGAACGCACTGAGATAGCCGCGGACGCCATACTCGCCGCCCGAGATACCCACGATCACTTTGTCGTGAACCACCAGCGGAGCCATGGTCATGGTCTGGCCCAGTTGCGGATCGCCGTTCGAAGCGCATCCAAACCACCTTGCCGGTCTTCGCGTCCAGCGCGTAGACGTGCGTGTCCAGCGTGGTCACCAGGATTTTCCCGTCGGCGTAGGCGACGCCCTTGTTCACCAGATCGCAGCAGGCCACCGAAGGCGAAAACTTGTCTTGTTCCGGAGCGAATTTCCAGACGATCTGTCCCACGTTGTCGAGGTTGATCGCGTAGACAAAGTTCGGATAGGAGCTTTCGAAATACATCATGTTGCCGACCACCAGCGGTTGCCCTTCCTGCCCCCGGAGCGTGCCGGTCGACATGGTCCAGGCGACATGCAGCTTCTCGGCGTTCTTGGCGTTGATCTGGGTCAGCGTGCTGTGGCGGATCCCGCTGTAGCTTCCCAGTGGCAGAACCCACTGATTCGGATCCTTGGCATCTTTCTCCAGGGCTTCATCGGCGCGCGAGATTCCTACGATTGCGCTGCAGACTACGATTCCGGCGATCACCCATTTCATGCGGTTCTCCTTTATCCAATCTTGTGTCTTAGTCTTGTTCAGACGCGGGCCTGCCCGAAGGCACCAGATCGAGGCTTCGTCCCTTTACGTACTTGTAAACATCGACTACATCTTTTTCACTAAGGAACCCGGCCCATGCCGGCATGCCCTGTTCTTTGCGTCCAGTCATTGCTACCGATAGAAAGTCCGATGGCTTCATGTTCGCGACGCGAACGCCGCAGATCCGGCCCTAACTGGCCACCCGTCGCGTCGGTTCCATGGCAGCGATAACAGTACGAGTTGTAGAGCTGATAACCGTGAAAGACGTCTTTGGTAACCTTGGGACCCTTGGCGTCGATAAACAGCGGGAAGTCCAGCGGAACCGTGGTGCCGTCTTTTAGCGTGTAGGTGTAAGTTTGCGTTGTCTGCGTGGCGCCGGACGCCGTTTGCGACAGGATCCACTTCGCGATCTCTGCCCGCTGCGCCTCGGGCATGTCGGGATGAGCCGGCATCCCACCACCGCCATCCCGGATTTTCGCAGTGAGTTTATCCGTAGCATCCGATTGGCCGGCATAACGCCTGGCGATGTCGCTGTAGGCCGGTCCGACCACCGGATGATCCACCGCGTGACAGGAGGAGCAGTCGCTTGCCTGGATCAGTCTTTGGGCATCCTGTCCCAGCGCTGCGATCGCGAATGCCGCCAAGATCGCCGCTCTCATGGAAAGCTCACCAACACCCCGCTCTCTCTCAATATGGATGTGAGTTCCGCCTGGTGCTTCTCGATCACATCGTCGAGCCTCTTCTTCAATGCATCGTTGCCCTCGCGGACACCCATCGACATCGGGAACGAATACTGCTCGGGCGCTCCCAGAGCGCGCGTGTTGGGGACGACTGCCACTTCCAGGTCGGGATAGGCTTTGAGGAACGCGCCGATTGCAGGCTGCCAGGTGATCGAGACGTCGATCTTCCCGTCCTTCAGCGCAGTAAGCATGATGGCGGGTGACTCAGTGCCTTCGTCTGACACGTCGAACGGAACGGCAATTCCTGGAATCAAGCCGCGCATCTTCAACGCATCCTCGGCGGGCGTCTCTCGTTCGAAGCCGACCTTCAACCGCTTAAGCACCGGCGAATCCATGCTGGTGATGTCGTACTTCTTGCTTTTGGGGAAGACGAACACATAGGACGAAATATAGTACGGCCGCGTGGTCAGTTCCTCGCGGCTTCCGTAGGGAATACTCATCACGACATCGCATTTTTGGGCGTCCAGCGTCGAGGACAGGAATTGCGTGAATCCGCCGTGGCCCCGATGGCTCGCCCAGGTGTATTGCACTGTTTCGCCGAGAGCGGCCCCCACCGCCATGGCGATTTTGTTCTCGAACCCTTCGCCGGAGCGATTGGAATACGGCAGGTAATCCGGGTCCGCGCACACCGTGAGTGCCATCGCCGGAATCGACAGCCAGATCCCCAACATCGCCAACGGGAGGACGCCCCTGAGTCTCATGGCCTTCCCGTCGAGGCTATGGCGAACTCGCACCCGTGTCAAGGGGGTCGCCGGGAAGTTGGTAATCCTTAAACTGCTCACGCAGGGCACGCTTGTTGAATTTGCCGACACTGGTCTTGGGAACCGCTTCGATGAACACAACGTCATCGGGCAGCCACCACTTGGCCACGCGCTGCGCGAGGAAATCCAGGATCTCCTGCTTCGTGATCTGGTCCCTGAACTCGGGCCGAGGCGCGACGCAGGCCAACGGGCGCTCCTGCCACTTAGGATGAAACACGCCCACAATGGCGGCTTCCGCCACCTTCGGATGCGCCATGATGGCGTTTTCAAGATCGACACTGGAGATCCACTCGCCGCCGCTCTTCACCAGATCCTTGGTGCGGTCCATGATCTGGATGTAACCTTCCGGGTCGATGGTGGCCACGTCGCCGGTCCGGAGCCAGCCATCCATGAAGGATTGAGGGCTTCGCGGGTCGTTGTAGTACTCCGCGGCGACCCACGGTCCACGAGCTTGCAGTTCGCCCATGGCAGATTCCGTCCCAAGGCAGCTTCCTTGCGCTCCGCATCCACGATTCGAATATCCACTCCTGCCAGCGGAAGTCCGTGCCGCGCCATCAGATCGAAACCGCTCGTCGTCCGGCAGCGATGTAAGGTGACTCTTGAGCGAAGTGACCGTGCCGATCGGAGTCAATCTCCGTCATTCCCCAGGCCAGCATGATATGGACTCCGTATTTCCTTTCGTAAAGCTCGACGAATTTGCCCGGCAGAGCGGCGCCCGCCACCACCACCTTGCGAAGGCTCGAGATGTCGTGCGGGTGCGATTCCAGGTGACTGTAGAGAGTCATCCACAGCGTCGGCACGCCGGCGCTGAAGGTGATGCGCTCCTGCTCGATGAGCAGGGCGATGTCGGCGGGCTGAAGATGCCGGCCGCAGAACACCAGCCGCGAACCGGTCATGATGCCGGCGTAAGGGATCCCCCAGCCGTTCGCGTGGAACATGGGAATCAGCTGAAGAATCGTGTCGCGCTCGCTCAACGCGAAGGAGTCTGCCATGCAGGTCGCGTAGCTATGCAAAAACAAAGCGCGATGGCTGTAGACGACACCTTTCGGATCGCCCGTGGTCGCGGACGTGTAGCACATGGCGGCCGCCGCGTTTTCATCGAGCGTGGGCCACGAATAGGGTTCAACGGGCGCTGCCGCCAGCAACGTTTCGTAATCGAGAGCGCTGCCCGGTTCGCTTATGAATCATTCAGCACAACGATCAACTTCACCGATTTCAGCTCGCCTCGAATCGGTTCGAGAACGGGGAGCAAAGATGCGTCGATGAAGATGATGCGGTCCTCTGCGTGGTTGATGATATACGCCAGCTGGTCGGAGGCGAGGCGCAGGTTCAGAGTATGCAGCACGCAGCCGGCGCATGGAACTGCAAAATACAACTCCAGATGGCGCGAACTGTTCCAGCACAGCGTCCCGATGCGATCGCCCGCTTCGACTCCCAGGCTCCGAGCGCGTGCGCGAGACGATGAACACGCTGGTGGAAATCGCTATAGGTATAGCGGTGCATCGAACCGTCCGGCACGCGACTGGCGATTTCCTTGCGCGGATAGATCCTGGCGGAGCGCTCGAGGATGTGCGTGAGCGTCAGCGGATAATCCATCATGAGTCCGGTCATCAAGCTTCCTTTGGTTTCTGGCATGGTTCCAGCAGGCCTTAGAACATAATCAGGCGGGCGATTCCATAGATCGCAAACGCAGCGATGCCGGCCTTCCACAGGCGCGTCAGCCAGCCCGCGTCGAGGATAAGCGCGAATAGCATCGTAAAACCGAGCGGGCTGAGGGCATTGAAGTGGATCGCCTGACTCCAGCGTCCCTTCGCGAGAGCGAACAGACCGCGCGTGAGTCCGCACAACGGGCAGTCCCTGCCGGTGAGCCAGTGGAATCCGCACAGCCGGACGCTGGGCTCCGGCGGCGGCGTGAAGCACCACAGCACGGCAAGTACGCCAAGAGCCGCGGCGATTCGGGGACCCGTGGTTCGCAGGGTCATTACAGGGAATCCACTGTCCGCGGTTCGAAGCCGACGATCTCCTTATACGCCACAGTGATGGCTGCAAAGGTGAGGGGTATCGTCACCAGCAACCCGACAAAACAGCACAGTGCGCCGACAACATTTACCAGAAACGCCAGTATCAGAAACATGGTGAAGCCGAAATAATCATTCTTCACGACCGCGTGACTAGCCTGCATCGCGGGCCAGAAATCCATCCGCTTGTCCACGATGAACAAGTAAGTGAACTTGTACATGGCGGCGACAACGAGTCCAGGAATGATACACAACAGTGTTCCCGCGAAAGTGAATAGCCCGATCAGCAGGGACGCCACCAGCGTGGGAACAAAAAGATTGAATCCCTTGAAAAGGTCCCCAAACTCGGCATTGCGGCCCATTAACTTCTTCATCGTGAACATATGGAAACCGGCAATCAGGGGGCCCTGGATCAAGGGAACGCCGCTCAGCAGGACGAACAGCAGAGAGATCACGATATAATTCCCCAGGTCCGCTTTGACTAGCGCCCATCCTTCGCCGATCCACCTGCCGCCGCTGGCGTGTACTCCTGCCGGAGCAATCCACGGTTGAGGATTTTGAGCGCCCCCGAATCCGGGTACGGGATCGAGAGACTGCCCGCAATTTGGACAGAATCGAACGTCGGAGCCGACCTGGGTGCCGCAATGCTGACAGAACATTCGAGGTCTCCTCAAGTTGTGAACGTGTGAGTAGCACACGCGATCATACAGCATAAGGTTATGGGAACGCCCGGAGGTGGATTATGCCGGCCCGGCCGCTGAGATCCCGATGTACCAGCTAAACTGGGTGACAGGCGCCCGTTGGCCACGCAGGACAAGCCATAGAGGGCCCTCGTGAGAGATGAACTTAACTGAGATTTTCATCACGCGGCCGGTTATGACCGCGCTGCTGATGATCGGGATCGTCCTTTTCGGCGTCGCCGGGTACCGTGCGTTACCCGTAAGCGATTTGCCGAACGTCGATTTCCCGACCATTCAGGTCTCGGCTGCGCTTCCCGGCGCCAGTCCCGAAACCATGGCGACGTCCGTGGCGACCACGCTCGAGCGTCAGTTCGCCACCATCGCCGGTATCGATTCCATGACCTCCAGCAGCGGGATCGGTTCCACCGCCATCACCATTCAGTTCACCCTGGATCGCTCGATCGACGCCGCGGCGCAGGACGTGCAGAACGCGATCGCCGCAGCGCTCCGGAAACTTCCGCCGGGCATGCCCACGCCGCCATCCATTCAGAAGGTGAATCCCGCCGACCAGCCGGTCTTGTTCATGACGCTGTCTTCGCAGACCTTGGCGCTCTCGGCCGTGGATGAGTATGCCGAGAACCTGATGGCGCAGCGCATTTCCTCGCTCGCCGGCGTCGCCCAGGTGAATGTCTTCGGCGCGCAAAAGTGGGCCGTCCACGCCCAGCTCGACCCCGGCGCGCTGGCGGCTCGCCACATCGGAATCGACGAGGTGGAACAAGCGCTCGCCCAGCACAACGTCAATCTCCCGGTAGGCACTCTGTGGGGGAACGAACAGGCCATGACGCTCAAGGCCACCGGCCAGCTCCTGACGGCGCCCGCGTTCGGCCAGATGATCGTCGCCTACCGGAACGGTTCGCCCGTGCGCTTGGCCGAACTGGGACAAGTCGTCGACGGCGTGCAGAACGACAAGAGCGCCGTCTGGCTGGTGACTGGGGCTTCCAGCGAGCGCGCCATCGGGCTATCCATCTCGCGCCAGCCGGGTACAAACACTGTGGAGGTGGTGCGGCGGATCAAGGAACTGCTGCCTGCGTTTCGTGAACAAATCCCGCCGTCGGTAAAGGTCACCACTCTGGTGGACCGTTCCGAGCCCATCCTCGATTCCTTCAACGACGTGAAATACACGCTGGGGCTGTCCGTGGCGATGGTGGTGCTGGTCATCTTCCTGTTCCTGCGCAACGTCTCCGCCACCCTGATTCCGAGCCTGGCGCTGCCGATCTCCATCATCGGCACGTTCGCCGCCATGAATCTTCTGGGATACACGCTCGACAACCTGTCGCTGATGGCGCTCACGCTCTCGGTGGGATTCGTGGTGGATGACGCCATCGTGGTTCTGGAGAACATCGTGCGGCACCTGGAGATGGGTCAGAGCCGTATGCTGGCCGCCATCGAGGGCGCGCGGGAGATCGGTTTCACGGTTCTCTCCATGACGCTCTCGCTCACCGCCGTATTCATTCCGGTGCTGTTCATGAGCGGCATCATGGGGCGGCTGTTCCACGAATTTGCCGTGACCATCATGGTGGCGATTCTGATTTCGGGCTTCGTGTCCATCAGCCTCACGCCTATGCTGTGCAGCCGGTTCCTGCGGCCCCAGCACAATGCGCGGCACAACGCTATGTTTCGCGCATCGGAAAAGGTGCTCGACGGCATGCTTTCCGCGTATGCGTGGGCGCTGCGCGGCGTCATGCGGCACCGCTTCGTCACGCTGTTAAGTTTGGTCGCAACTCTGGCCGCCACCGTTTATCTGGCCGCCGTGGTGCCCAAGGGTTTCATCCCCAGCCAGGATATCCGTCAGCTTTCGGGGAATACCGAGGCCCGCCAGGATATCTCCTTCGACTCCATGGCGCGGCTCCAGCAGCAGACGGCATCCGCGATAGCCGCCGATCCCAATATCGAGGCTTTCATCTCCTTCATGGGCACCGGCAACCAGCAGGCGTCCGTCAACCAGGGACGTTTCTTTATCCGCTTAAAGGCTCGCACCGAGCGAAAACTGATCGCCGGAACAAATCATTGAGGAACTGCGGCCCAAGCTGGACGCGGTGGCCGGCATGCGCACCTACCTCACCAATCCGCCGCTGATACGCGTCGGGGGCAACAATAGCCGCAGCCTATACCAGTTCACATTGCAATCGCCCGACCTCGACGCGCTCTACAGCGGAACCGCGGAATTCGAAAAACGGATGCGGATGCTGCCCGGCCTTTCCGACGTCAATAGCGATCTCCAGATCTCCAGTCCCATGCTGAACGTGGATATCGACCGCGACCGTGCGTCGTCCCTGGGGGTCACCGAGGAGCAGATCGAGAACGCGCTCTATGACGCGTACGGACAGCGCCAGGTATCGACGATTTATACCTCAGTCGACAGCTACTACGTGATTCTGGAGGTGAAGCCGGAATTTCAGCGGGATCCCAAAGCTCTGGGGCTGCTCTACGTCCGATCTTCCAGTGGGATGCTGGTGCCCTTGAATGAAGTCGTGAAGTTGAGTGCCGGCACGGGTCCGCTTTCCATTTCGCACCTGGGGCAACTGCCCGCTACCACGATATCGTTCAACCTTCAGCCCGGCGTATCGCTGGGAGATGCCGTCGACCGGGTGCAGGAGCTGGCCAAAGAAGTCCTCAAGGATTCCGTGAGCACCAGCTTTCAGGGCGCCGCCGCGGCGTTTCAGTCCTCGCTCGAAGGCATGGGACTCCTGATCGCCCTGGCGATTCTGGTGATCTATATGGTGCTGGGCATTCTATATGAGAGCTTCATCCACCCCATCACGATCTTGTCCGGACTTCCTTCCGCGGGACTGGGGGCGCTGGCGACGCTGCTGATCTTCCACGACGAGCTGAACATCTACTCCTTCGTCGGCGTCATCATGCTGATCGGAATCGTAAAAAAGAACGCCATCATGATGATCGACTTCGCTCTCGAAGCCCAACGGATCCAGGGCGCCCTGCCCGGCGATGCGATTTACGAAGCCTGCCTGATCCGGTTCCGTCCGATCATGATGACCACGCTGGCGGCGCTGGCCGGCACGTTGCCGATCGCGCTCGGCCTGGGCGCAGGCGGCGAGGCTCGCCGTCCCATGGGACTCGCCGTGGTGGGCGGCTTGCTGGTTTCGCAACTACTGACACTCTTCATCACGCCGGTGTTCTACACCTATATGGAGCAGTTCCGAGGACTTAGGAAACCAGGGCGCAAACGGACACACTCCTCGCTGGAGGCCCCCGGAGAGGAAGCCGCACTCAAAGGATGAGACGCGCGCGACTTTGCCAGCCGGTGTTTTGTCAGCCGGTGTTTTGTCAGGGAGCTACGCAACGGAAATTGGCCGCATCGTCGATGCTGCCCTGGCCCGAATAGCGCGCCACTTGCGGGTACGCGCACAACGGTCGCGTGCGCACCACCTGGTTGTTGACCACCTTGCTGGCAACGATCGAAGCCGGCGCCTTGCCCTTTTCCACCCAATCGATGATCACCGTCATCGGGTCGTGGAGATCCGGACCGATCCCGCCACCGCAGTGGGCCATGCCGGGCACCATGAACAGGCGGAAGAAGTCCGCCGTCATCAGGACCGTTCTTGGCGACGGCCTGCTCGTAGTACTTCACGCTCATCATCGGCTGCAGGATCGGGTCCGCCCAGCCATGCGTCATGAGCAGCTTGCCGCCGTGCTTGCGGAACTTTGAAAGGTCCGGATTTTTTGCGTCCGCCTGCTTGCTCCAGTAATCCAGCAGGTGAATGTCGCGATCGAAATCGAAGGTCTTGTAGTCATAATCGGGCTTAGGTGGCCTGGGGACCAGGTACTGCATGGTATTTTCCGCCAGATTGAAGTCCGCGGGTTTGGCGGCCGGCTGCGCCGCGACGATCACGTTCATCCAGCCGCTGGCAGGGGCGCCGTTGCCTCCGAATCCCCCCGGCGCTACGGCCTCGCTGCCCGGCATATAGCCCGTGAAAAAAGGCTTGCCGTTGCTCACCGGCCCGCTGTAAATCTTGGCGATCGCCTCCGCCTGGGCGGCCGTCAGGCAGTTCGCGCCATCCGCCCCGGCGCTACAGGCGGGAACGTCCACCGCGGGATTGAAGCTGCACTTGCGCGGGTCATCGATCAGCCCGTCCTTCAGACCGTCGATCGCGTCGCACTTCGCCATCACCTTATCGGCGACCATGGCCAGTTTGGCCGCCGTAACCGGCGCTTGGCTCAAGCGCCTTCTGATTCCACATCGCGCCGATGGTGAAGCCGGTCTGATCCACCCACGGCGCATTGGCGACGATGCCGTCGAAATCCTCCGGGAACCGCTGTGCCTCGAGCGAACCCTGGCGCCCGCCGTTGGAGCAGGAGTTCCAGTAGGAGCGGAAGTCTGCCTTGCCGTAATAATCCTTGGTAATGGCCTTGGCCGTGACTGCGGTGAGGTGCACCGCGCGGTAGGCATAGTCGATGGCCTTCTCCGGGTTGTTCAGCACAAAGGTGCCGCCCGGTTCTTTGCGCGCGTCATGGCCGGTGTTGGTCTGCGCGAAGGCGAAGCCGAGCCGCAAGGCCCCATTACGCTGCGCCACGCGGCCGGCATCGTCCAACGATTCGCCTGCCAGGCCGCCGTTGCCGATCATGTAAAAGCGGCCATTCCACTGGGAGGGCAGGCTCACCTCGAACGCGATCTCCGGCGCGAGCAGACCCGTGACGCGGCAGTGGGCCGGCGCCGCGGCATCGGCCGGCATCATGACCGCCTTGCTCTGCACGATCTCCTTCGACTTGAAACTGGCCAATGCTTCGCAGGTCTTGCGAGGCGCCAGGTCGGCTTTCGAATAGTCCACCAGCGCGCTCTTGAGGTCCGCGAAAGCCTGGGCGCGGGCTGGGACCGCACCGGCAGTGATCAGGACGGCTGCGCTCGCCCAGATGCTCGCGGAGATCAGGGCGAAACGCGCTTTCCGGCTGCGTGTCGTCTGCGTTGATGCCATAGCGTGCTCCTTACGATCTGCTATTTTCGCCACTACTGGTGCGGATCCGCGGAAGCCGGTACGGGAGCGGCCCCGGGTTCGGGCAACACCGCCTTGCCGTCGAGACCGAATACCAGCAACTGGGGTTTGGACCGTGTGGTGATCGCTCCAGGGTTGGTCACGCCGGGACTCTGTGTACCACCCGAGCCGCCCATGAGCGCGATGTACTGTTTCCCGTCAATGGCGAAGGTGATGGGCGGGCCCATGCCGTTGTGCAGCCCGGTAGGCAGCTCGAAGATCACTTCGCCCTTGTCCGCCGAGTACGCGATCAAGCGGCCATCCGGCGCGACTTGGAACAGCAGATTGCTGGCGGTGCTCAGCGTGCCGCCGAACCTGCTGTTGCCCACCGGCACGCGCCAGCGGATCTCCTGTTTCGCCGGGTCATAAGCGACCAGCGTGCTGACATTTCCGCCTGGAAGCGGCTCCGGACCAATCGCCGGTCCCGCCGGCTTCCGGGTCATTCCTTGCGTGTTCTGCTTCAGACCCGTTTGCGCGGCTCCGCCCACGCGCGAGGCGTCCGGCTTGAAATCGTAATCCGCCGCGTAGGTGAACGTGTCCCAACCCCGGCTCGGAACATATACCAGGCCGGTTTGAGGATTGTAGGACATGGGCGACCAGCTGTGCGCGCCGCCGCCGCCGGGCGATACCGGCGTCGGATCCTTGCCGTATTTCACTTCGGTGTTAATGATGGGCCGTCCCGTCTTTGGATCGATCCCTTTCGCCCAGGTGACGCGGGAGAACGGTTGCCCGGAGATGAACTCGCCGGTAATGCGGTCGAGCACATAGAAGAAGCCGTTCTTGTTGGCCTGCATGATAACCTTGCGCGTTTTGCCATTGATGTTCAGGTCCGCAAGAATCATCTGCTGCACACTGTCGTAATCCCACTCGTCGCCGGGGACCATCTGGTAGTGCCACTTGAGCACGCCCGTATCCACGTTCACGGCCACGATGGAGGCCACGTACAGATTGTCGCGGCCGGTGCTGGTGTCCTTGGTGCGCAGCGCCGAGGGCCAAGGCTCGGCATTGCCTGTGCCGACGTACACCAGTTCACTCTCGGGGTCGTAGGATATCCCGTCCCATACCGATCCGCCGCCCCCGAGCTTCCACCACTGGCCTTCCCAGGTCGCGGCGGCCTTGCGCATCGCTTCCGACTCGAAGCCCTTGGCGGGATCGCCGGGAACCGTGTAAAACTTCCAGACTTGACGCCCCGTGTCCGCATCGTAGGCGGCGAAAAAGCCGCGCGTGGGACGGTCGCCGCCCGCCGTGCCGACAATCACTTTTCCTTTGGCGATGCGCGGTGCGATGGTCAGTGTCTGCTCGTCCTGGACATAAGAGACGCGAGTTTCCCAAACGGGCTTACCGGTGTCCGCATCAAGCGCGACCAGCCGCCCATCGTTCACGGGAACATAAACCTTGTTGTGATACAGCGCCACCCCGCGATTCACTACGCCGCAGCACAATTTGTCGCCGGTCGCCTTGCGATTGACTTCGGGATCCCAGCGCCACTTCTGCTGGCCGGTGCGCGCGTCCACGGCGAACACGATGCTCCAGTTCGTGACGCTGAAAATCGTGTTATTCCAGACCAGCGGTGTGGCTTCCTGGTCGCCTCCGCCGTCGCCGACTTCGTAGGACCACAGCAGACCGAGCCGCTTCACGTTGGACGCGTCGATCTGCGTGAGCGGACTAAAACGGGTCTCGCCGGGTGTGAGGCCGTAGCTCAGCCAATCGCCGTCCGACGCCGATTTCGCGGCGTTCTTGAGCAGCGCATCGTCGACACGCCTAGCTTGTCCGAATAAACTCAAAGACAGGGAAATTGCAAGCAGATAACGCATAGAGACTCCACAGGCAAGTGCGAGTTTAGCACGGAGCGCCGGCGGAGTCAGGTTGTCCGTTCGTGCCTTGCAGCATACCTCTGCGGGCGCCTCGAAAAGGAACAAATTCTGTTTGATGGCCGCGTCGATTCGCCTTGTGATCCCGTTAGAATACATTCATGTCCCCTCATCCAACCGAAGCTCCGAATCCTGGCCGCATCTTTGAGACGCTCTGTGCTTTCCAGCAAACCGAGGCCTTGAAAGGCGCCATCGAGCTCGATATTTTCACCCACATTGCCGAAGGCGCTGCGAGCGTCGCCGAGATTGCCGGGCGGGCCCGGGCGTCGGAGCGCGGGATTCGCATCCTGTGCGACTACCTGACAATTCAGGGGTTCCTCGGCAAAACCGACGGCCATTACTCCAATTCCCCCACGGCGGAAGTGTTCTTGAACCAGCGCTCGCCCGCATATATCGGCTCGATGGCCACGTTCCTGGCGGATCCGCGGCTCATGGAATGTTTCCACGACATGGCGGGTTCGGTGCGCAAAGGCGGCACTGTGTCGCAGGGAACCCTTGCGCCGGAGGATCCGGTATGGGTGGAGTTCGCGCGCTCCATGGCGCCCTTCATGACGATGACGGCTGAAGCCGTGGCGAAGATCGTGGCGCTGCCCGGAGCAGCCCAGAAGGTGCTGGATATTTCGGCGGGGCATGGTTTGTACGGACTCATGGTGGCCAAGGCGAACCCCGCGGCGCAAATTTACGCGTCGGACTGGGCCAATGTATTAGAAGTAGCGCGCGAGAATGCGGCCAAGTTCGGGCTCACGGAGCGCTTCCACACGATTCCGGGGAGCGCGTTCGACTCCGATCTCGGCTCGGGTTATGACCTGGTGCTGGTGCCCAACTTCCTGCATCACTTCGACCCGCCTACTTGCGTCAGGTTCCTGCGGAAGCTACGCGCCGCGATGAAGCCGGCCGCGGCGTTGGCGATCGTGGAGTTCGTCCCCAATGAGGATCGCATCTCACCGCCGATGGCAGCGGCCTTCAGCCTCCAGATGTTGGGGGGCACCGCCTCGGGCGACGCCTACACGTTTCGTGAATTTAGCGGGATGCTGAGCGAAGCTGGTTTTAGCGGCAGCCAGCAGCAGCCGCTTGTGCCTACGCCCCAAACGCTAATCTCGGCGAAAGCGTAGACGCAAATTCTGCTTCACTGTTTCTGCTGCTTCGAGTAGTCGATGAAGTTCAGCTCGCGGCACTTGCCCGGATTATACGGAGCATCGGCGACAAAGATCGTGTCCGAGCCGGTGTACTTGCCCTTCAGGTACACGGGATCTTCGGCGACATAGTTTCGGGTCAGCGCCATTTTCCCCGGATCCAGAGAAAACCGCTCGACGACATGCAGCTTGTCGCTGTTTCGCACCGGCGTGTTGAGGAACCCTGGCAGGAATCCCACTGTATCGACCACCAGGGTGTCCCCTTCCCAGTGTCCGATCGAATGCCCCGCGCGGCTCGGCTTGATGTTGGCCGCGTGGTCTTTCTGGCCCATGTAAATCGTGCGCTTCAATCCGAACTGCCCGTACTCCAGCACGATCGTATCTTTGTTCTGCGTGATCCGGTCGACCGGTCCATCGAAAGTCCAGTCAAACAGGATGCTGGTGGTCTCGCATTTGAAACGCGGAGTGTCCTCGCGCTTGAAATCCGCGGCCGCCTTTTCGCCGGCCTCGGTCAGTTCCGTCCCGCCATAAAGCCGGGGACCCTTAGGAGCGCCGCCTTTCCCCTTGCCCGCACCCCCGTTGGCCGGCCGTTCGGCCGATTTGTATTGATCCAGCGTGTTGAGCGCCACCAATCCTCCGCCGGTGCCACGCGCGTTGACCATCACCTGCTGCACCGGCGCCCAGTCGCCCGCGATGTTCGGCTCGCCCGTTGACCGCCGCAGCGGCCGGCTGGTTTTCGGCGTCGCGATGGGGCCCCTGACTTCCTGGACACCGCCTTGTGGCGCCTTGACGTACTGCCCATACCGGTCCATGCGCGTTCCGTCCGCGGTCAGAATCGTTTGCAGGTAGCACGAAGCGGGATCGGTACGGTTCGGCGAAGCTTCGATGGTGATCTGCTGGCCAACCGGAAACAACTCCTTCGTCCAGCCGGAGCGCCGCAGCACGTGCACGGACCTCATCTCACACCGATGGTGGCTGACTTTACCGTCATTCTCGGTGACGTCGAAATACAGCCACGCGTGAGGGTTGATCAAATCGACCTTGGTGAGCTTGGCCTTAAACTCGACGGTCTTCCCCAGGTCGTACTCGGCCCCGCCGTGATGAGCGAGCGCTTCCTGCGGGCGGAAAAATACGACCAAACTCAATACGGCAAAGAACGCGATCGCCCGGGACATGATCGTTCTCCTCCAAATCCGAACCAGTATACACGCGTCCGCATCGGTGTGAGCCTTCGCCGCCGGGCTAACGAACGGCTACGGTTCGCCGGGCACGGGCCCGAAGTCCGGCGGGGGCTTTCGATGCCGGGTTGCCCCCTCGAAAGCCGACGCGATGCGGAATAGCATCGCTTCGTCGAACGGACGCGCAATAAAGTCAACGCCTACCGGCAAGTTCGCTTTCAGACGGGCCGACCAGGCGGGTACCATCGCCATCGCGCACGCGATCCCAGATCTCGGTCGTAAAGCCCGCAGGTACGGTGATCGCGGGAAAGCCTTGCTGCCCGATGAGCGACCAGCCAATCGGAGAACGGCCATTCGCGTTGGGTTCGCGCGGCGCCGTCAGCTTTCGTGGCGGGACAGTGGACATCGGGGAGACCAGCGCGTCGAGCCGCTGTTCCGCCATGCACTGCAGCAATAGATTTTGAAGGGCGAAGCGGGTCTGCAGCCGCGCCGATGTGTCCAGCACGGTGGCGCGCTCCGCGGCTTGCCTGGCCTGTTTGCGATCAGGGAAGTTGGGGTCCTCATAAAACCTTGCCTTCGAGATCAGGTCCGCGCCGGTTTTGATGTTGGCGTCTCCACGTTCTTGAGATACCTGTCCATCATGTATTTGCCTTCGCCCGGAACAGCCGGTGTATTCAGAGCTGCGGAGCGAAAGAACCGCTCCCGGGATTAGATCGCGATACTGCACGCTGTTCAAGAGTACGGGCGCATATCGCGCGATACAGCCCTGGAACAATGCGCCTTCCGGACCCGGATCCACGATCGTCGCACCCAGTTTGCGAAGGTCGTCGATGGCGCGTTCGACGATGTCGATACTTTCCTCGTCGGCCTTGGAGAAGAGCTTCTTCGCCATGTACTCACGAATCACGCCGATCCGGACGCCGTCGAGACGCTGCGCCGCAGCGGAGCTGCAGGTACGGCTGGCGGCTTCCGTCCGACGCTGAACGCCGTCAACTCGTCCTTCGGATCGTAGCCGGCGATTACGTCGAGTATCCTGGCCGCATCCTGCACGTTGCGGCAAATCGGTCCTGTCCGCATGCTCAGGCCCGCGCCCATCATTCCTTTCCGGCTGACGAGTTCCTCCGTCGGCGCCAGCCCGACCAGGCTGTTGACGGATGCCGGCCATCGGATCGATACGACCGTTTCTTCGCCGATCGCGCAGGTCACCAGGTTTGCGGCTACCGATGCCGCCGAGCCTGCGCTGGACATGCCTGGCTCGCGCTCCGTGTCGTATGGATTACAGAAGGTCCCGCCAAAGGAACTACGCGCGCCGTCCGTCGGCATATTCGGCCAGGTTCGCCTTCGCCAGAATGATCGCTCCGGCATCCCGCAGCCGCTTGACGAACGTGGCGTCCTCCGGAGGGCGGTCGTTGGCGTACTGCACGTCGGCGCCAGAGGTCGTGCGCATGTCGAAGGTGTCGTACTGGTCCTTGATCGCCATGACGACCCCGTGCAGCGGCCCAACCAGCTTCCCGGTCTGCTTGAATTGCCGATCCTGAGCAGCCGCGACCTCCAGCGCGTCGGGCATGTTCGGATTGTTATCATCCATGTCCGTCATGCTGCGCGCCTTGCGTTCGTCGAAGCCCCAGGTCTTGCGCGCGGACGGCCGCAGGTTCAGCGTCGAGAGCGCGTTGATCTGGCCGGCGTGCGGAATCGTCGTGATCGGTCCGAGAATCCCCATCGGCTGGCTCACGCACGTGTTGTTGTAAGTCTTGATCCGCTTCAGGTACAGCTCGACCAGACCCACACTGGTGATCTTTTTGGCCAGGATCGCCCGTTGAATATCGGCAATGCCTGCCTCCTGCAGATGAAACTTGGCTGGAGACTGTTGCTGCGCGCCAACCGTGGCGCACATAGCAACAAGGGCCACCAGAAATCTGGCATTCCTCCGGCGGTAGTCAGGACAGAGAAATTTGAACATTGCGTTGGCGACGCTTACCGGCAACAAGTATAGTCTGTTTGCCGACCCGATCGAAGCCGATGAGCGCGATGAGATTGCATCGGCGCCGGACGGCTAGTACGATGGCTGACTGTGAGGTGGTTTTCTTGACGAAGACTCAAGTGGGACGGCGGCGATTCTTGAAGCGTGCCGGGGTCGGAGCCGCTGCCGGGCTGGCGATGGCGCCCCAAGGGGTGGCTCAGACCGCCGGTCCGGTGGAAGTCACCGGACCCGTCAGGCCCGGGTCGGATTTCATGCTGGAAGTGATTCAATCCCTGGGGATTGAATATTGCGCGGCCAATCCCGGCTCGAGCTTTCGCGGCCTGCACGAATCGATTCTGAACCACGGGGGCAACAAGAATCCGGAACTGCTGACCTGCCTGCACGAGGAATCGTCGGCTGCGATGGCGCATGGCTACGCCAAGATCGAAGGCAAACCGATGATGATCATGGTGCATGGCAATGTGGGCCTCCAGCACGCTTCCATGGCGATCTTCAACGCCTACTGCGACCGCGTGCCCATCTTCATCGTGGCGGGCAACATATTGGACGTGAACTATCGCCGCGGCAATGCGGAATGGGTACACAGCGTGCAGGATATGGCGGCGATGGTGCGGGACTTCATCAAATGGGATGACAACCCGGTGTCTCTCACGCACTTTGCCGAATCCGCGATGCGAGCTTACAAGGTGTCCATGACGCCGCCGTATGAGCCGGTGTTGCTGGTGGCCGACGGCAAGTTGCAGGAAGAGCCCATCGGGAGAGATGACGAAAAGAATCTGCGCATTCCGAAGTTGGTCATGACCGCCCCGCCGCAAGGCGATACGGGCGCAGTGAAGGAAGCCGCGCGGATGTTAGTCGCGGCCGAGAATCCGGTGATCGTGGCGGGACGCGCGGCACGGTCGCAGCATGGCATTGAATTACTGTTGGAGCTCGCCGAGCTACTGCAGGCGCGCGTGCACGATCAGCGCCTTCGCATGAACTTCCCCACGTCGCACCCGCTGTATGGCAATCCCGGCGTGTTGCCGCTGAACCCCAACGTCAGCGATGCCGACGTGCTGCTCGCGCTGGAAGCGCAGGATCTCTGGAACTTCACCCACAAGATGACGCCCTTGAACCGGTTCGGCATGGAGTCGCAATCGGTGATGAAGCCCGGAACCAAAATCATCACGGTGTCGGCTATCGAGCTCAATCACAAGTCGAACGACCAGGATTTCGGGCGCTACTGTCGAGGCCGACCTCGCGATCACCGGCGACGCCGAAGCCACTCTGCCGGCGCTGATCGAAGAAGTGAAGCGAGCACTGACGGTCGATCGCAGGCGAGCCATTGAGGATCGCGGCAAGAAGGTGGCCGAGGCGAACGAGCAAGCGCGAAAGCAGAATCGGGAGCTGGCGGCGCTGGCCTGGGATGCGAGCCCGATCAGCACGGCGCGGCTCTCCGCCGAGATTTGGGCGCAGGTGAAAAACGAGGACTGGTCGCTGGTCTCCTGGGACCGCATGATGAGCTCCTGGCCGACCAGGCTGTGGAACTTTTCGAAATACTACCAGTTCATCGGCACGCATGGAGGCTCGGGAATGGGATACGGGCTCCCGGCAGCGGTGGGCGCGGCGCTGGCCAACAGGAAACATGGGCGGCTGACGATTAACATCCAGCCCGATGGCGATCTGTGTTACGCGCCGGGCGTGCTGTGGACGGCCGCGCATCACCAGATTCCTCTGCTCAACATCATGCATAACAACCGGGCGTATCACGAGGAGCGGATGTACATTGCCCTGCTCGGCGCGAAATACGATCGCAGCCCGGAGAAGAGCGATATCGGCACGGCTCTGAAGGGACCCAACATCGACTACGCGTCGGTGGCCAAGGGGTTCGGACTTTATTCCGAAGGACCGATCGAGAATCCGGTCGATTTGGGCCCCGCGATCAAACGCGCGATCGAGCGCGTGAAAAAGGGCGAGCCGGTATTGCTGGATGTGGTCACGCAGCCGAGGTGATGATGCCGCGCACAATATTGATTGCACTGCTCGCCGGAACCGCCCTTTGGGCGCAGAATCCTAATGCGGGAAATTCGGCTAACGGTAAGAAGCTCTTCGAAGCCAAGGCGTGTTATGAGTGCCATGGATGGCGGGGACAAGGCGGTCTGGCTGGCGCGCGACTCGCGCAAACCAAGCTGACCCTGCCGGCATTCCGCAACATCCTTCGCAATCCGCCGCCGAGCAACATGCCGCCTTATCGGGCCCCGGTGCTCACGGACCAGGAAATAGCGGACTTGTTCGCCTACATCCAATCCTTCCCCGCGCCAGAACCTTCGTGGCGGCTTCCGTTGCTGAAGGACTGAGCGTTCCCGCTCAGAAAGCGTATTTGACGGCAAACTGCATGATCCTCGGGCTGACGTCCGACAGGATCTTGCCGAAATTGCTGCTGTTCAACGCCGACCCGGAAGCATTGCCCACCAGCCCCGGGTTGGAAGGACTCAGGAAGTTGACGCGATTCTGAATATTGAACGCTTCGAAACGAATTTCGATGAACTGGTGTTCCTTCACTGAAAAACGTCTCGTCAGGGCGAGATCCGTGTCGAAGTAATTCGGGCCCACCAGGTTGTTGATGCCGAGGGAGCCGAAAGTGCCGTCAGCCGGTTTGCCAAACGCATTTCCGTTTAGCCAGCAGTTGTAGTCGCGATTCACGCAGTACGGGTTCGCCAGCGTCTGGTTCGGACGCTGCCCCCCGATTCCGTTGAGCGCGCTATCCACACCGCTGGTGATGTTAAAGTAACTGCCGGTGTGAAACCCGACGATGGGCGCGAGCTGCCAATCCCCCGCAATCCACTGGAGCGGACGCGACGAATAGTGCGGCGATTGAGCCACGGCGGAAAGATTGAAGTTGTGGCGGACGTCCACGGCGGTGCAGTTGCCGCGATCCATCCGCCGGTTGGCGGGATTCGTGTAAATGGGGCCGGACAGCTCGGTCGTCTGGAGATCGCCGATGCAGTGCGAAAAGGTGTAATTCGCCAGCATGGACAAGTGATTCGATAGCCGGCGCTCGATCGAGAGCATCAGCGCGTTGTAGCTGGCCGTCCCGCCGTCGTCCAGGTATTCGAGCTGGCCATAGTACGGCCCTTGTGCCGGATTCAATTGCGTCAGAAAACGCCGGGCCTGAGTATTGCCAACCTGGGAGCACGCCCCCGCCGCCTTCAGGCCATACTGCCCCGCGGTGCAGGGCCCGGGGATGTAGAGGGCCGGGTTCAGTTCCTGGTCGGTCCACAGGTGAACGCTGTTGTTCCCGATATAGCTGGCCTTCAACAGCCAACTGGACGCCAACTGCTTCTGAATCGTCAGATTCCACTGTTCCACGTAAGTATTTTTGACGTTTAGCGGAACGGACTCATAATATCCGGCCGTTGGATAAGGCGTGTTCTTGTTCTGGGTGGTCGGGAACGGATTCCCTCCCGGATACCCCAGCCAGGGATTGGCAAAACCGCCGGGCGGATTGATGCTGGTGATCGACGATCCCCACAGCGGTTCCGTCGCGTAGTTGTAATAGAAGAGCGTGTGCGGCATGTCGTAGAACATTCCCCACGACGCCCGAATGAGCGTCTTGCCGTCGCCTTTGGGGTCCCACGCCAGGCCGAGACGCGGCGCGAAATTCGACCAGCTGGTCTTGTTCGGCCGCCCGCCGGTATCGAAGCCGGGGTCGCCCGGGTACAAGGTTCCGGCCGGCGCGTTGGGGAACACGCTCGAATGAACATTGGCCAGGAAATTCGACATGTCGAAATGGCTGACTTGACCATTCAGCAGCCGGCCATTGAGATAGGGCTCCCAGCGAAGGCCGTAATTCAGAGTCAGGTGCGAATTTACTTTCCAGGTGTCTTGCGCGTAGAGCCCGATGTAGTTCCACTTCTCATTGTCATGAGAGACGTTTATCTGGGTGAACGAGTCCAGCGAGCCGGAGATGAAATCGGCCATCGCATTTCCGGTGAGCTGCCCATTGAAAGTAAACAGGCCGTTGCAATAGACGCAAAACGTGGTCGCCTGCATGGGGCGGATATAGTTCGCTCCGAATTGCATCTCATGCGACCCCTTAATAAGGCTGAAATCGTCGTTGAACTGGTAGGTGGTCGTGTTCACCAGGCCCGGCGTGGCGAATCCGCCGGCGCTCTGAAAATCACCGGCGATATTGATATTGGAATAGTTGGCGAGAGGCTCATAGATGTTCTGGACGCCGATGTCGGAGGGACTGATGATCGGTATCTGGGACTTCGTAATCCCGACTCGATCCAGCGTCGCGCGGAAGGAGTTGAGAGCCGACGGACTCAATATATACGTGTGACCGAGGACCAGCGAGTTTACCTCGTCGTCCGTAGCGGCGTTCTGGACCGACAGTTCCGTGCCGGTGAAGCTGGACGGAGTGAAACTGTGGGTCCCATAGTAACGGGCGAAGAACGATTGTTTTGCGCTGATCTGGTAATCGATTTTCGCCAGCCCCATGTGCTCGTTTTGATTCGCGATTTGCGTGTAGGTAACGTTGCCGCACGGTCCGGGCCCAACCGGAAAATGCGAGGCCATGGCGATCGCCTGCGGGCTGATCGCCGAGCCCGGCAATACATTGCCCACAAACGGCGCTTTCAAGGTTTGCGGACTGGAGAAGCACTGCGACTCGTAGTCGCGAAAGTCGCCCGCCAGCATCGAAGCCGTGGGAACAACGGCAGGTGTGGCTGCCGGAGCCGATCGGATCAGAGTGCCCTGGTATCCCGCAAAGAAAAACAGCTTGTTTTTCTTAATGGGGCCTCCCAAGGTACCGCCGAACTGATTTCGCTTCAGGTTGTCATTCACTGGAGCAAAGTAGTCGCGAGCGTTGAAATAACCGTTGCGCACGAATTCGAACGCGTCGCCGTGGACCTCGTTGCTGCCGGACTTGCTGACGACGTTCACCGCCCCCGCGGAATGTTGTCCATACTCGGCTGGCAAGGCGCTGGTCTCCACTTTGAATTCCTGAATGGCATCCGGGAACGGCAAAGGCAGATTCAGGTTGTTGAAGACGTCGTTGTGCGTCCCGCCATCCAGCAGGTACGTGGTTCCGTTGAGCATGCCTCCGGCGACGCTCACCAGCGCCTCATTGGGGTAGTTTTTGCTGGACATAAGATTGCCCGAGGAAGGCGCTTGGCCGAAGCCGGATTGCACCGTGTTCGCGCCGCCCGCCAGCGTGATGAGCTGCGTTATCTGACGTCCGTTCAGCGGCAGCTCGACCACCTGCTGCTGATTCACCACCTGACCGACACCGGTAGAGTGAGTCTCCACCATCGTGGCGGCGGCTTCCACCTGGACCGATTCACTCACCGCGCCCACGTTCAAAACCGCGTCTATCGTAGGAACCGTCGCGACCTGCAATACGATGCCGGACTGAATATAAGTGCTGAAGCCTTGCTTTTTGATCTCGATCCGGTAGGGCCCGATGGGCAGGCTCGGTAGCAAGTAAGACCCGTTTTGATCGGTTTCCGCAGTGCGGACCAATCCGGTTTCTGTCTGCGTGGCAGTCACTGCGGCTCCGGGAACCGCCGCCCCGGTGGGATCCCGGACGGTCCCCGAGATCTGGGACACGGACTGCGCGTGCAGTCCAAAGCCTAACGCCAAACACAAAATAATCCGTACCAGTAGTGTTGTCGTGATCCGGTTCATAACCTCAGTTCCCCTTCCGGTTAAATCGGCCTAGTGCGATTTCTGATAAGACCCGGTGCGGCCCCTTGGACACACCCATTCGAAAGCCTTTTTATCGCAGCTCACGTCGCCATGTCAAGGGCCCTGCGTAACTGAATAGGGAACTACGGAACCCGCCTGCGCAGCGGGAGAAGCGATCGCAGGCGCTCGTCGCGCAAGTAGATTCCCGCCCAGGCAATCATGCTTGTCGACAGTGGCACCAGCACCGGATAAGGCTCTCCTATGCGGACGTAGGTGGCGATCGCGCCGCCCAGGTAGCCGGTGAGCAGGACCGCGCCCAGCACCGCCGTCCGCGGAATGACGTACAACAGGAGCGAGCCAAGCTGCAGGAAGGCGAGCAGCGGCAAGTCGCTCGCGGGCCAACCGATTCTTGCAAACTCCCCGACGTACCACGGGTTCCGCGTCAGCTTCCAGGTCGCGCTCATCCCTACAACAAACACCGGCCAAAGCGAAAGGACGCGGCCGGTCCACAGCATCCAAGGCTTCGGCGCGGTTTCCCGCACCGGAACAGCCATCGAACTCATATGCGCTTCCTCCCTTCGTCTCTCAGGGCCGTTGAATCATCTCAATGCGATTGCCGGCCGGATCGATCGCAATACCTATGACCACGCCGGTGTTTCCGAAAGGACGAGGATCGCCAGTCATCGAGCCGCCGGCAGCCTTAATGGAGGCGACGGTCGCGGCCATGTCCTTCACGTTGAGGATCACGTGCGCAATCGGGTCCTTGATGTCGTCGGAATCGCGATGCATGATCACGATCGGCTCGCTCTTGTTAGCCTTGGCGCTCTCGACGGTCGCACCGAAGTTCACGAAGACCTCGGGTCCCGCGGCTGAAGCGATTCGATTGACTTCCTGCATGCCGAACGCCGTCTGATAGAACTTCGCCAACGCCACGGTATCTTTCGCGCCGACTCGCACCGAGTTCAGCGTCACCTGGGCGTGTGCGGAATTCGCAAGCAGCAGCGCGGCGCATAGGATGATCGCGGTTGTATAGAATCTTTTCATCGAACTCTCCCCTGGCACATCTCATCCATCATAGACCTATCGCTGGGACCTATCGCTGCGGAGCACGTTGCGATTCGAAGCTTTCCTGCAGGGGTACGGCCAGCGCAGTTCCGGAACGTTCCACCGCTTGCAGCATCTTCAGCAGCAGTTCCTGCTGCAGCGCAAGAAATTCATCGTAGTCGGACGTTTTCACGTAAGCATCGATCTCTACGTCGAGAGAATAGCGCCCCACGCCGATGAAGCGCACGGGCAATTTCCCGGTTTCCACTTTGGGCTGGTCCGCCAAAATCTTTCTGAATGAGGAAAGCACTTCTAAAAGCTGCTCGGAATTGGTGTCCCGGCGCAGATTCAGGGTCGGGTGAAACCAGATTTTATCCCGCCCCGAAATGTTTTCCAGCTCCATGGATGAAAATTGGGCATTCGGCACGCTAATGATTGTGCGGTCGGGCGTGCGAATGCGGGTCGACCGCAGGCCGATGTGCATCACCGTGCCCACGCGATCACCGAATCGGCAAACATCGCCCACCAACACCGGACGATCGCCGATCACCGAGATTCCGCCGAACAGGTTCTCGATGGTCTTCTGCGCCGCCAGCGCCACAGCCAACCCGCCGACGCCGAGGCCCGCCAGAATGGTCGTGGTGTTGTAACCCCAAACGCTCAGTACGCTCAAGATCGCGATCAGGAAGAAGGAAAGTTTCAGGATTTGCCGCCCCAGGGGCAGCACCGAATAACTGACAGCCTGCATTCGCGGGTCGAGCCGTGAACGCCAGCGTTCCGTCACCAGGTCCACCACCACGGCGCCGGCCCACGCTACGGCGAGAAAAAAACTCATCGCCAGGGCATGTTCCACGAATGTCCGGGAGAGGGTGGCCGGCGGCGCGAACTCCATCGTAGCCCGAAGTCCCGCGACGACTAACGCGATACGTATAGGACCGCGAAATCCCGGCGCATCTGTCAGCGGCCGTATCGCTGCCACCAACGCCCAGGACAGAAAACCGCCCACGAACCAAAGCACCACCGCAGCGGCAATGAGAGCGATCCACCGCCATACCGGCGTATCCAGGATTTCAAAGGTCACGAGCCGTTGCGGCAGCTTCTTTTCAAACGGAGTCTCGGCCACAGCCTGGTGCGCCTTGGGGATCAATGCGACGCTGCTCGCCGAGACCAGCCAGACGCGAAATCGCGGCCGCAGCTCAACTCGCTCCAATTTCAGCTCCACGCTCTGGCCATCGACCTGGAACGTAGCCAGATGCTCTAACGACGGCGAAACATCGTCGGACTGGTCCCCCTCCGGGTCGCGGCTTAGCGTCGTGATGTCAAAGGGCGTATCATCCAGCAAGTCTTCCAGTTGCATCGCGAGTTCCGGACCATCTTTGGCCCGCGCCGCCGGAGACATTTGCCGCAAATCCAGATAGTAGAGCGCCTTGGAATAATCGCGGGCGTGGCAAGCTTCGAGAAACTGGAAGACAGACTCTTCAGGTGTCGTGCGGCCGAGCGAATCCTTCGTTTCAGCATCCGGTGTCTGTGCGCTCAGAACGCCGGCGAGCAGGAAGGCAGCAAACAGTCTGGACATGGCCCTCTTCATATTACTTCCGCCACGGTGCTCGTCCGCGGAAGTACCTGACCCAGACTGTCAGCTGCGGTCTGCCGGTTCAGACCTACCCGACTTCCTTACGCGGCGTGCCGGACGGGCGGCGCGGACGGTAACACTACACGCGTCGCCTTGAATCGATGCACGACGATTTCGACCAGCTTGACGAGGCCGTAGCAGAGTGCGAAGCCGCCAAATATCGTTGCCATGAGGCCCAGCACCAACGCCCAAAAAGCACCCGATTCCATAGGTGGGTTCTCCTCTTCGTACTACATCGGGCAATCCGACAGCCGCTCCATCCTTCCCGTCAGTTCCTGGAGAGCAAGGACTTAGCTGGGCGTGGATCGAAGAAGGCATGCGCGCGTCGGCGCAAGTGGGTGTTTTCACTACTCGTAGAATGCCGGCGCCTTCTTCAACATCTTGAAAGTCGGGAGATCGTGTTCGATCCACAATCGGGCGCCCGTCTGCTGCACAAAGGCTTCGACCTTCGCGCGCGAAACATCCGATTGTTCCTTGTCGAATTCGAAGGTCGGGAAGCGGTGCATGGTGATCTCCTGAGGCAGGTGATAAAGATCGCCCGCGATCAGAATCGGTCCGGACTGCTTCAGCCTCAGAAACAGAATCTGATGACCGGGAGTGTGGCCGGGAGCATATTGGATCACCACGGTACCGTCTCCGAAGACGTCGTAATCCTTGTCCGTGAGAATCGTCGTCTTGCTGTCCTTCAGCTTGATGAAACTGGCCGACGCGACTGGGCCTCCACGCCCGCCCCGGCCTCCTGCCGGCGCTGGAGCGAACATAGCATCGCGCTCGTTCTGGTGAACCAGCCAGGTGGAGCCCGCGAAATCGTTCGCGTTCGCGGTGTGATCGGAATGCAGATGGGAGAGAGCCAGGTATTTGATATCGGCCGCCGAGTAACCAACCTCCGCCAACTGCGACTTCAGAGTTCTGGTGACCGTTGAGATTCCCTGAGCAGCGCCATTGACCTGGTTGTCCGGGATCACGCCTACGTCCCACATCAAGGTGCCTTTGGGATGCACCACCAGATAGCAGGGCACGGCGAAAGGCTGTTTCTCGCCGATCTCTTCTTTCGTGAACCCGAACGTGGCTGGATCGCTCATGGTCAGGAGCCCGCAATCGAACACGTAAAGACGAGGGGATTTCGGCGGTTTTGGCTTGTCCTGCGCGGTAGAGGTGCGCGTAAGCAGGACAGTAAGCAGCATTACACCGGAGACCGCCCGGGCAAGTCGTTTCATCTCAGCTCCTTTTGCCATCCCCGATTGTATGTCAGTTGAGGACCTGAGCAACATTCAGTCCCCGATTGGTCGCTAAGATAGCAGTCTGGAGATCCCGTGAAAGCACTTGTCAAAGCGCACGCCGAGCCCGGACTGTGGCTCGAAGACATTCCCGAGCCCGCAATCGGCATCAATGACGTTCTGATTCGCGTCCTCCGCACCGGAATCTGCGGCACCGACGTGCACATCTACGACTGGGATTCCTGGGCCCAGCAGACCATTCCAGTTCCCATGGCGATCGGTCACGAATTCGTCGGAGAGATCGCAGCCGTCGGTTCCAATGTGATCGATTTTCATCCCGGCGAGCTGGTCTCGGGCGAAGGCCACGTCGTGTGCGGGCGCTGCCGCAACTGTATGGCCGGGGACCGTCATCTGTGCGCGCATACCTCCGGCGTCGGCGTGAACCGGCCCGGCTGCTTTGCGGAGTACATCGCTTTGCCCATGACCAACGTCTGGCGTCACGATCCGCGCGTGGACCGCGACGCCGCCGCCATCTTCGATCCCTTCGGCAACGCCGTGCATACCGCGCTTTCGTTTAACGTGCTGGGCGAGGATGTCCTGATCACCGGCGCGGGTCCCATCGGCATCATGGCCGCGGCCGTGGTCCGCCACGCGGGTGCGCGCTACGTGGTGATCACGGACGTCAACGATTACCGCCTGGATCTGGCCCGCAAGGTGAAAGTGGACCTGGCTCTCAACGTTAAAAACGACGTGAAACACGAGGCCGTCGCCGGCGCGCAGAAAACCCTGGGCATGACCGAGGGCTTCGACGTGGGCCTCGAAATGTCGGGCAACCCTTCGGCTTTCCGCGAGATGATCTCCAATATGGCGCACGGCGGGCGCATCGCCATGCTGGGCATTCCAACGCAGGAGATGTCCATCAACTGGCGCGATGTGATTTTCAACATGCTCCATATCAAAGGCATCTACGGCCGGGAGATGTATGAGACCTGGTATAAGATGACCGTGCTGCTGCAATCCGGTCTCGACATCATGCCGGTGATTACGCATCGGCTCAGCTACAAGGATTACGAGCAAGCCTTTCAAGTGATGCGCTCGGGCAACAGCGGCAAGGTCATTCTGAATTGGGAGGAGCTTCAGTAAAATGCTGGGCGCGTATCAGAAGCACGTCGAATCGCAACTCCAGGAAATCCGCGGCGCGGGATTGTGGAAGCCCGAACGTATTCTCGACTCGCCGCAGCGCCCCGAAGCGCGGCTGCATGGCGGGCAGGATGTGGTGGTCCTGTGCGCCAATAATTACCTCGGCCTGGCCGACGATCCTCGCGTGATCGCGGCCGCGCGCGCGGCGCTCGACCGCTGGGGCTACGGCATGGCCTCGGTGCGCTTCATCTGCGGAACGCAGGAGCAGCACAAGGAGCTGGAACACGAGATCGCCGGCTTCCTTGGCATGGACGACAGCATTCTGTACTCGTCCTGCTTCGACGCGAATGGAGGACTCTTCGAAACGCTGCTGGGAGCCGAAGATGCTGTCATCTCCGACGAGCTCAACCACGCCTCCATCATCGACGGCGTGCGATTATCGAAGGCCCAGCGCTTCCGCTACAAAAACTGCGACCTGGCGGATCTGGAAAAGCAGCTGCAAGCCGCGCAAAGCGCCCGGTTCCGCTTGATCGCCACCGATGGAGTCTTCTCCATGGACGGATACATTGCGCCTCTGGCAGGAATTTGCGACCTTGCCGAGAAATACAACGCCCTGGTCATGGTGGACGATTCGCACGCCGTGGGCTTCATGGGCGCAAACGGCCGCGGGACGCACGAGCACGCCGGAGTCATGGGCCGCATCGATATTCTCACCGGCACTTTGGGCAAAGCGCTCGGCGGAGCCAGCGGCGGCTACATCGCGGCAGCCAAGCCTATCGTCGATCTATTGCGGCAACGGTCGCGGCCGTATTTGTTTTCGAATTCGCTGGCGCCGGCTATCGTCGCGGCGTCGATTGAGACGTTGAAGATCTTGCGATCGTCGCAGGATTTGCCGCGCCGTCTGATGAGCAACGCAGCGTTTTTTCGCCGCCACATGACCGAACTCGGCCTCGACATTCTGCCGGGCGAGCATCCCATTGTTCCGGTGATGCTCGGCGACGCGGCTAAAACCGGGCGCATGGCCGAGTATCTGCTCGAACGCGGAATTTACGTGATCGGCTTCTCCTATCCGGTGGTGCCCATGGGCAAGGCTCGCATTCGCACACAGGTGTGTGCGGCCCACACCGAGGAACAACTCAATCGCGCGGCGGAGCTGTTTCAGCAAGCCTCACGCAACGTCGCGTGACGATGTTCAGGGAAGCGGCTTGGCCATGTATTTCAGCTCCGGCTGCTGATTGGCCCCCACGGGCAGACGATCGGCATTCATGAGCATCGAAACCATCTGATAGTAGCCCGCGCTGACGATCAAATCCACCACACCGCGCTCGCCCACTATGTTCTTGACCGCCGCGAAGGTCGCGTCGCTCGACTGTCTGGTTTTGTACAGCTCGGTAATGAAGTTGTAGACGGCCTCTTCATCGGGCGACATCCCCGCCGGGCGCCTGCCTTCAGCGATGGCCTTCACTTTTTCCTCGCTCAACCCGGCCTGCACCGCGGCGCGATGATGAGCCAGCCATTCGAATTGCGCTCCCCAGTAGCGCGCCGTAAGAATGATCGCCAATTCCTTGAGCTTGTCCGGAACCGACATATGGAAACGCACGCGGTCCCCCATGTCGAACAGCAGTTGGCCCCCGTCGGGATCGCGGACGTTGATATTGAAGCTGCCGCCCGTGCCCCGCTGGGCCACTGCAATATCCGTCATCTTCCTTTGCTCAGGGGTCATTTGCTCGTAGGTCAGCGGCTTGAAGCGGTCGCCGCGCATGGTGAATTCCTTGCCGTTGCGCTGCCGACTTCACCTCGGCCGGCGAGACCGCTCCCGGAACCGGCGTGGCAAATCCCATTCCCACCACCGGCAGTGGATTCTCCAGAGGCTTCAGTCCGGGCGGAACGCCTTCGGGCATGGGATAACGGTCCACATTGAGCAGCATCGAAACCAGGCCGTACCATCCGCTCAGCCCGATCATGTCGACGACGCCGCGCTCGCCATATTTGTCCTTGGCGGCCTTGAAGGTCGCGTCGGTCACCTGGTGCGTGGTCAGGAGCTCGTCGATGAGGTTGTAGGCCAATTCCATCTCCGGAGGCATCCCCGTAGGACGCTTGCCTGTGGCGATGGCGTCCACAATCGCCGGGCTCACGCCGTTTTGGAGCGCCGCGGCCTTGTGCGAGTTCCACTCATATTGCGCCATCCAGTAGCGTCCCGTCATGATGATGATGACCTCCCGGACATTCCCCGGCAGGCCAGTGCGGAAACGCATGGCGCCGCCGAATTCAGCGCCCAGATCGCCCACCTCGGGGCTGCGCAGCAGGACATTGAAGGGTCCCCGCACGCCTCCACGCTCTCCCGCCAGCAGGTGATCGATCATGATCTTCTGCTCGGGCGTCATCTGGTCATACTTGAGCGGCTTGAACCGGTCGCCCACCAGAACCAGGCTGTGCGGATCGGGAGCTTGCTTGGCCTGTTTTGAAGGCGCTTGAGCGCTGGCTATTGCTGCGGCGGCGATCGTCACGGCGCACAGGATTTGAAGACGCATGTGGTTCTCCTTTATTCCGGCATCAACGCGAATGTCCAGACCGAGCCGCCCGTGGGCACCGCGTGCGACGCATAACGAGTGGCGACAATGCCGCCGAGCCCGGATGCGACGGTCACATATTGGCGGCCTTTGTGGGTGTAAGTAATCGCTGTCGAATTGACGCTCGAGCCGGTCTTGAATTGCCACAGCGTTTTTCCGGTGTCCTGGTCGAGCGCCAGAAACTCACCCGTCAATCTGCCGGTGAACACCAGCCCGCCGCCCGTGGCCAGCATGCCAGCCGAGCTCGGCAGATCCGTCAGAGGGACCTCCCATTTCTTCTCGCCGGTCAGCGGATTGATCGCCGTGAAGTGGCCCACCACGTCGCCGGGTTTGGTTTCCGGAATCCTGGAGACGACGCCCGTCGAGTCTTTGCCGGGAACTACCGGCCGCGGCGGCGCGATCTTCTGGATGCGGGGAATGTTCCAGGTGCTCGCATAGATCAGGCCCGTGGCAGGATTGAACGCGATGGGCACTGCGTTGGTGCCGCGCGACGGCCAGACTTCGACTTCTTCACCGGCGGCGAAGCGCTTGTATACGTCCGTCAGCGCCGGCCGGCCGGTCTTCAGGTCGATTTCCGTGGCCCAATTGACTTTCACCAGGGGATGCGCGGCGATCAGCTTGCAGTTGGTGCGATCGAGCACATACAGGAAGCCGTTCTTGTTGGCCTGAATCATCACCTTCCGAAGCTGGCCGCCAACCTGAATATCGGCGAGCACTTGCTCGTCCGTGGCATCCACGTCGTACACGTCGTTGGGCGTGTATTGAAAATAACAGGCAATCTCACCGGTCTTCGGCCGGATGGCGAGCACGCTGTTGGTGTACAAGCTGTCCAAGCCGTCGCGAGTTCTGGGATCGTAAGGCTCCGCATTGCCCGTGCCCCAATAGACCAGGTCGAGCTGAGGATCGTAGGAACCGGAGCGCCATGTGGGACCTCCGCCCTGAGACCATGCGTCGCTGTTCTTCGGCCACGTCTCGGAACCGGGCTCGCCCGGCGCCGGAATCGTGTATCTGCGCCACAATTTCTTTCCGGTGTCCGGATCCCATCCGTCCAGGAATCCGCGCGTCGTGGATTCGCCGCCGGCTACGCCGGAGATCAGCACGCCGTTCGCGACAATCGGCGCACTGGTGGAGTAGTAGCCGTCCTTGGCGTCCGCGAATTTCTGGTTCCAAATCTCCTTGCCGGTCGCCATATCGAGCGCCAGCACGTGGTTGTCGACCGTCACGCGAAAAAGCTTGCCGTTATAGATCGCCGGCGCGCCTCGGTTGATGGCGGCCCGCTGGATTCCGGGTTCGAGCTCTACCGGCGTGCGCCAGATCTGCCGGCCGGTTTCGACGTCGATGGCGAAGGTCCATTTCCCGTTGATCGCGTACATCACGCCGTTGTAAATCGTCGGCGCCGCCAGTTCGCCCTGATCGTTCATCAGGCTCGTGCTCCAGATGGGCGCCAGCCGCTTGACGTTGGATTTGTTGATTTGCTTGAGCGGGCTGTAGCTCTTGCGGTCGTAGCCCATGCTCTGAGTGGTGACGTTTTCCGTGTTCTTACCGTCGTTCACCAGGTCTTGCGTGGTTTGCGACCATCCCAGTGCCGCCCCGAGACCCATCAGCGCCACGCACAGGCAAATGTTTTTCATGATGATGATCCCCCCCTGCTTCACGGCTTGGGCGTAACGCGCAGAAGCCTTCCGCTCCGTGTAAGAAGATAAACCGCGCCGTCAGAACCCTGGCGGATATCGCGGATACTTTCCTTCCTGTCCAGAAGCAAACGTTCTTCGGCCACCACTTCATTCTTATCGAGCACCAGCCGGACCAGGCATCGCGCTTCCAGCCCGCCGACGAACAGATTGCCGCGCCATTCCGGAAATAAATCGCCCGTGTAGAACATCATGCCGGATGGGGCGATATCCGGGATCCACCAATACACCGGTTCCTCGACGCCGGGCAGGGACGTTTTCCCGCTGCCTACCGGCACGTTCTTCCGGCCATCGGTGCGGCGCACATCATACTGCGTGCCATAGGAGACGTTGGGCCAGCCGTAGTCCTTGCCCGAGCGGATGATGTTGATCTCATCGCCGCCTTGCGGGCCGTGATCGGTGACCCATAGCTCGCCCGTCGCCGGATTAATCGCGGCTCCTTCAGGATCGCGGAGGCCGAACGCAAAGGTTGTGGCAGGAACCGTCGCGCGGCCCAGCCAGGGATTGTCAGGCGGAATCGAGCCGTCGCGATTGATGCGTAGCACGCGGCCCGAAAAATTGCGGCGCAGATCCGGATCAGCGGTAAAATCCTGCTCATCGCCGTCGTAATCCTTCTCGTAGTAAAAGAAACGGTCGGATCCGGTGATCAGCAACTTGCCGTCAGGCGCAATCACGATCCGGCGCTCGGCTCCCTCGGCCAGTGTCTTGACGTCTTCCAGGCGGCGGCCGTCGGCGCTCAGCTTCGCGCTCGCGGCTTGTTCCATGCCGATTGACGCCGTTCTGCGTTCGGCTATGGATTGCTTCCAGACGTTATCGTAGAAGAACTCAATCGGCCAGCTCCCGGGAGTTTCGCCGGGAGGGGGCGCGAAATAGTTAAAGTACAGAGTACGGTTGCGGGCAAAATCGGGATCGAGAACCACATCGTGCAGTCCCTGCGCGCCGACGGACTTCACGCCGGGCACCCCGCCCAAAGGGGCGAAGACTACGCCGTCCCGGCGCACGATGCGCATCGCGCCGGCGCTTTCCGTAACCAGGAAGGTGCCGTCCGGAAGAAACGCGAGCGAGAACGGCGAGTTGAGGCCGCTGGCGATGGTTTCCACGTTGAGCGCCGGCGAAGGCTTCGCCGGCTTGGGCGCGTCGGTTTGCCTGGGGAACGCCGGTTTAGGTTTGGGGGGATTCCCCGCAAACGCCGACTGTGCCCAAGTGGGCGCGGAAGCAGCCGCCAAGCAGCCAACAATCACGAACCGCGGGAAGAATGCCATGTCGTACATTATGTCTCACATATGCGGAAGCGGTTGGCATGGCCTGGGGCATAGCCTGGGATTGATTCTCCCGATCTTCCGCAGTATCATGACTCGGTCTCCGATGAAACTATCTTTAGCTGGCGTTTTCCTTCTGGCTTCCGGCAGCGCGCTCCTGGCGCAGCACGAATACGCCCCGCTCGACGTCGAAAACGGAGCGCGGCTGTATACCAATAACTGCGTCTACTGCCACGGTCCGGAGGGCGATCAGATCCCCGGCATCAACCTGCTGCAGGGCAAGTTCCGGCGTACGCTTTCGGACGATGACATCGCGCGCACGATTCGGGAAGGGATTCCCGGCACCGGCATGCCCGCGCAGAACATGAACGAAGGGAATGCCCGCACCATCGTGGCGTATTTACGCTCATCGGCATCCGTCCCGGCGAGCACAGTTGCCGGCGGAAATGCCGCGCGAGGGAAAACCATCTTCGAGGGTAAGGGTGCCTGCACCGCTTGCCACCGCGCGGCTGGCGTCGGCTCGCACATCGGGCCGGACTTGAGCGATGCAGGGGCGCTCCATCGGGCCGTGGATCTGGAACAATCGCTGATCGATCCCGGCGCAGTGATCCTGCCTCAAAACCGTTTCGTGAAGGTGGTCACCAAGGACGGGACCACGATCATTGGACGCCTGATGAATCAGGACACGTTTACCCTGCAAATGATCGACTCACAAGACCGCCTGCGATCCTTCGCCATGGCCGATCTGCGGCAGCATAGCGTGGTGACCACTACTTCCATGCCGTCCTACAAAGATCGCCTCAGTTCGCAGGAGCGGGCCGACGTGATCGCGTATCTGGTCTCCTTAAAAGGAGCATCGCTGAAAGGATCGTTGAAACCATGAAGAGGTGTACGCTCGCGCTGCTATCGCTGGCAGGCGCGCTTTCGGCTCAAAGCCCCGTCACGTTCGACCGTATTCTGAACGCCGATAAAGAGCCTCAAAACTGGTTGAGCTATTCCGGAACCACGCGCAGCCAGCGTTATAGCCTGCTCACCCAGATCACTCCCGACAATGTGAAGAACCTCGAGCTCCAGTGGGTCTTCCAGTCGCGGTCGCTCGAGAAATACGAATCGACCCCGCTGGTGGTGGACGGAGTAATGTACACCGTCCAGAATCCCGACGACGTGGTCGCGCTTGATGCCGCCACCGGACGGGTGTTCTGGACGTACTCGTATCCCGTCTCGCCCGACGCGCGGCCCTGCTGCGGACGTTTGAGCCGCGGCGTGGCGATCCTCGGCGAGACGCTGTACATCGGCACCATCGACGCGCACGTCGTGGCTCTCGACGCCAAAACCGGCAAGGCAATCTGGGACGTCGAGGTGGGCAAGGCAGCATCCGGTTACGCGATCACGCACGCGCCGCAGATCGTCAAAGACAAGGTGATCGTCGGCATGGCGGGCGGCGAATATGGCATCCGCGGCTACATCCTCGCGCTCGACGCCAAGACGGGTAAGGAAGCCTGGCGCTTTTACACCATCCCCGGGCCGGGCGAGCCGGGCCATGAAAGCTGGGCGGGCGATTCCTGGAAGACCGGCGGCGCTTCGGTGTGGGTGACGGGGTCCTACGATCCCGATACCAACCTGACCTTCTGGGGCATCGGCAATCCCGGTCCCGATTGGAATGGCGACAAGCGCGCCGGCGACAACCTGTACAGCGATTCGGTGGTCGCGCTGGACGCCGACACCGGCAAGCTCAAGTGGTATTACCAGTTCTCGCCGCACGACGAGTTCGATTACGATTCCGTCCAGGTCCCCGTGCTGGTGGATACAGTATGGCAGGGCCGCCCGCGCAAGCTGATGATGTGGGCCAACCGCAACGGACTTTTCTACGTGCTGGACCGCGTCAACGGCCAGTTCCTGATGGGCAAGCCGTTCGTAAAAGTGAACTGGATGAACGGATTCGACGAGCGCGGCCGGCCGATGAAGCTCGCCAGCGCCGCATCGAGCAAGGAAGGCACGCTCATCCTGCCGGGCAATCAGGGCGGGACGAACTATTACAATCCTTCTTACAGCCCGCGAACCGGCCTGTTCTACATTCCTGCGTGGGATAACTATTCGTCGCTGTACGTCAAACAGGATCAGGATTTCGTCGAAGGGCGAACCTTCGGCGGCGGTGGTCCCCGGCCGACCACATCAGCGCCGGCTGTCGGCGGCTTCAATTTCCGAAGCGACGACGACATCTACGGCGCGGTGCGCGCCATCGATCCCAAGACCGGTGAGAAGAAGTGGGAATTTAAGATGGCCGACGTCACCGACGCCGGCATCCTGACCACCGCCTCCGACCTCTTGTTCACCGGAGGTCGCGAAGGCTACTTCTTTGCGCTGGATGCTCGCGACGGCAAACTGCTATGGAAGGCTTCCGTGGGCGGCCCGGTCCGCTCCGGACCCATGACCTATACGGTCAACGGCCGCCAGTATGTAGCCGTCGACGCGGGCAATTCGCTGTTCGTGTGGGCGCTCCGGCAATAGCCTGGGAGCGCTAACGTCTGGCAGGGCCGCTGCGGCCGCCGGCCTGCGGTACGGGAGTTCCCGCGATTCCGCCTTTCGAAGCGAGCAGGTCGGCTGTGTCCTTGTGGACATCGATGCGCTGGCCGCCGCGGCTATTGCCGCCTGCGCGGCCCATCGCGTAATCGACGGCCGTGAAGCCGCGTGAATCTGTGAGGTTGATGTCGGCGCCCTTCTTCAGGAGGTACTCGACCACGCTTATTCCAGCCCCAGAACGCGGCTCCGTGCAGAGGCGCCTGTTGCAGGCGGCCCGCCCGTCCATTCAATTCGCCGCCGTGCGCGAGCAGCAGATCCGAGCGACGCAATGGAGCGGTCCTGGACATCCGAGGTGGTGAAGTAGCCGCGCGTATCGGCGTCCGTCGAGCCCATGCCGGAAGCCGCCACCGTCGGCGTCATGCCCTGGCTATTCGGCAGATCGACGATGGCGCCGTGTTCCAGCAGCAGCTTGATCGCCGGTGCGTCCAGCGCTTTCGCGGCGCGCAACAGCGGCGTCGTGCCGACGGTGAGCATGCCATCCAGACCGCGATCGTTCGCCCGTGGCGCGATAACGGCGGAAAGAGCTTCAACTGCAGGTTGGGATTCGCGCCCTTTTCGAGCAGGATTCGCACGATGTCGATCGGCAGCGTTTCATCGAGCGACGGCTGATCCGGGCGTCCGCCATGAGGCAGCGTGTTGTAGTCGACGGCGAGATACAGAGGAGTGCGTCCCCACCAGTCCCACCGGTTGACGTTCGCGCCCTTGCTCGATCAGGTACTTCGCGACGTCGAAATGCGCGTTGAAGATCGCCGAGATCAGCGGCGTCACACCCTCGGGATCCGGCAGGTCGATCTTCGCGCCTTTCTCCACCAGCGCCTTGACGCAATCCATGCAGCCTTCGCGGACCGCGAACAGCATCGCCGTCATTCCCCCCGGCGGACGAGGCTGCGCACGCGGCTCCCCGCTGACCAGCGGCGTCATCAGATCGGTGGCGGACTTCGCGTCGACTTCCGCGCCGTGGGCGAGCAGCTCGCGCATCATGGGACCCTGGCTGGACGCGGCCGCCCACATCAGCGCGGTCTGCTCCCGCTGCGCTTCTTTCACGTTGGGATTGGCGCCCTTGTCGAGCAGAAGCTTCGCGGCGGCGACGTTCGCCGTCCGCGCGATCAGCATGAGCGGCGTCTGGCCGTCGGCTCCGGCGGCATTGGGATCCGCGCCCGCATCGAGCAGCGCCTTGATCATCTCGGTGTTCGCATTGAAGGCGGCTTCCGCCAGCGGCGTGGATCCGAGCTGATTGCGGACATTTGGATTCGCGCCCGCCTTCAACAGCCGCGACGACCAGATCCGCATCGTTGCCGTTGGCGGCCCACAGACAGAGCCGTCGTGCCATCGGCTTCCGCCGCATTCACATCGGCCGACTTCTTCGCGATCATCTCGATCGCAGCGGCGCGCTGGCCCGCCTTGATCGCGTCCGCCAGCGGAGCCTCCGCCAGCTGGAGCATCAGCGGCCAGAACCGCGGACGGCAGCCAGCGCGGCAAGAAGCAGAATCCTCATCTCGTCTTAAACCTCCAGGAGCTTTCCGGTGCTGTCGCCGATCTTGTCCTGCGTGACGCCGGCCCGGTCCAGCATGGTCAGCAGCACATTCGCGAGCGGCGTGTGCTCCGGCGGCATCAGATGCTGGCCGCCCTTCACCGTCTTCCAGCCGCCCACGATCGAGGTCGGCAGCGGATAGTGATTGTGCGCGTTGCTGTTGCTCATGTTGCTGCCGTAGAGGAACAGCGAATGGTCGAGCATGGTGCCGTCGCCATCCGGCATCTTGGCCAGCTTATCCAGGAACTTCGCGAACACCTGCGTGTGATAGGTCTGCACCTTCGCCAGGCGGTCCATCTTGGCCGGCTCGTTGTTGTGATGCGAGAGCGGATGGAAGGCATCGGGCACGCCGATGTGGTTGTAGGTCTGGCCGCTGACTTCCGCCGCCATCATGAAGGAGAACACGCGCGTCATGTTGGCCTGGTACGCCAGCGCCACCAGATCGAACATCAGGTTGAGGTGCTGGTCGAACGCGATCGGCCCGGCGGCGGGGGCGTTCGGGGATGTCGACATGCGAGAGATCGCGCGCTTCCATCTTCTGAATGCGGCGCTCGATCTCGCGGACGCTTTCCAGATAATCGGACAGCATGGCGTTGTCGGACGGCCCGAGTACTCGCTGCAGGTCCTTGGTTTCGTTCGCCCACCATGTCGAGCAGCGACACATACTGCTTGGACAGCCGCGCGCGTTCGGCGGCGTTGTCGCCCTGGCCGAACAAGCGGATGAACAGCTTGCGCGGATCGGTCTCCATCGGCAGCGGCGTGGTCGGCGTGCGGAACGAAATCGTTCCCGCGTAGGAGCAGCCGTAGTCGCGGTCGCAGAAGCCGCCGCCGCCGCTGATTGTCCGTCGCGACTTCGAGCGAAGGCAGCGGCGTATCCTGGCCGATGTGCTGCGCGGCGATCTGGTCCGCCGTGGTTCCGCCGTGCGCGTCCTGGCTGATCGCCGGGTGAACGCAGGAGAGCCACGTTCCGGGCGAAAGCGCGTGCACCGGGCCGACCGGCGCCTGATTGTCGATGTTGCTGAACACCGTGGTCATCGCCTTGTACTTGTCCAGCGGCTTCAGGATGTCGCCGAACTCGCCGATCTGCGCCCGTGCCCGTGGGCGTCCAGCGGTTCATCACCGCGCCATGCGGGAAGTAGATGAATCCCATGTGCGGCGTCGCCTTCGCCGCGGTCTGCGCCAATGCGGTGCGCGCCGGAATCATGGCATCGAGCAGCGGCAGCGCCAGAGCGGTTCCCGCGCCCCGCAGGACCGTGCGCCGCGTCAGGTGCTTCTTGGTGATAAACATGTTCGATGCTCCTCTACTTGGCTGCCACCTGCGCCGGCGCCGACGGCTCAGCGCGTTCCACCACGCTCGACTGGAACGCCGGCGCGGTCACGATCCCCATCACGATCGATGAGAACTTGTAATTGTCGCGCTTGGCATCCTTCACGATCTTGCGGACACTGGGCATGTCGAAATACTCGACTCCCGCGGCCCAGCGCATACGTCATCATTTTTTCCGTGAACGTTTGCGCGAACTGCTCGGGGTGCTGCAGCAGCGCATTGCGCAGATCGCTGGGCCCGTTCACCGCGGTTCCGTCCACCAGCTTGCCGCTGGTATCGATCTTGGTGCGCGTGAAGCGGTCCATGGACCGGTACGCGCCGATGGTGTCGAAATTCTCCAGCGAGAATCCCAGCGGATCCATCACGCCGTGGCAGGCGTTGCAGGTCGGATTCGCGCGGTGCGCTTCCATGATCTCGCGAATGGTCTTGGGCTTTTCGCCTTCTTTGTTCTCCTTGAACGCCTCGACGTTCGGCGGCGGCGGAGAGGGCGGCGTGCCCGTGATGTTCTCCAGAATGTAGGAGCCGCGCAGCACCGGCGAGGTGCGGTTCGGATACGCGGTCACCATCAGCACCGCGCCCTTGCCCAGCAGCCCGAAGCGGTTCGGATCGGTCAGCGTCACGCGGCGGAACTGATCGCCCCGGACGTTCTCGATGCCGTAGTGCGCGGCCAGCCGCTCATTGACGAAGGTGTAGTTGGCGCTCAGAAGATCCACCACGCTGCGGTCTTCGTGGAAGACGCTGTCGACGAACAGCTCCATCTCGCGGCGCAACGCCGCTCTGCAGCGAGCGATCGAAGGCCGGGATAAGTGAACGGGTCGGGCTCCAGCGCATCCATGTCGCGAACTTTCAGCCACTCGAACGCGAAGTTGGTGGTCAGCGTCTTGGCGCGCGGGTCGGCCAGCATGCGGCGGACCTGCTGCTCCAGGACCTTGGGATCGCTCAGCTTGCCTTGCTCGGCCACGGTGAGCAGTTCCTCGTCGGGGATGCTGCTCCACAGGAAGAACGACAGGCGCGACGCCAGCTCCGTGCCGCTGAGCCGGTAGATGCTGCCCGGCTTCGCGTTCGCCGGCGGCGGCTCCGCGCGATAGAGGAACTTGGCGCTCGCCAGCATCGCGACCATCGCGTTCTCGATGCCGCCTTCAAACGTGCCGGCCTTTCGGCCCTCGCTGTAAAACTGCATCAGAGGCGCGAGGTCCTTCTCGGTCACCGGACGCCGGAAAGCCTTTCTGCGCAAGGTTCGAAAGAATGCGCGACGCGCACGCCGTCTCTTCCTTCGGATCGGGAGCGCGGCACACGAAGATACGCGTCCGGCTGGGCGTATCGATCGGATCGCCGGTGGGGTTGAACGGACCATTGACCGTGACGCCCGCGCCTCCGGGCCCGCCGCGTCCGCGCTGCCATCCGCCATCACGCCGCCCACGCCCGTGCCCGTGCTGGCATATCCGGTTCCCGCCGCGCCTGGAACGAATCCGAACAGCTCGCCTTCACTCTCCACGAAACTGCGCTCCGGCAGTCGCCGCGACAACAGTATGAAGCCCCGCCTTCAAATGCGTGCGGCCCTTGGTGTCGACGGGCGCGCCATCCACCGTGAAGACCGCCGGATTGCCGGTCGCGCGAAGTTCGTAGTCGCCTTCATACGGGGCCAGGTATTGCGCGGTGACGCCGCTGCGAGCTCCCGGAGGCAGCGGCACGCTCGCATCGATCCCGCGCAGCGTCGTCTTCACTTCTTTGGCCGTGAGCGGGGTTCCGATCGCCTGCTTGACCACCGCGCGCGCCGCCATGATGTATTGATCCAGGAACGACGGCGATGCCTTCAAGGCTGCCGCGATGTTGTCGAAACCATCGCTGATATCGTCGGTGGGAAGCAGCGCGGCCGCATCCACATCGATGCCGAACAGGTCGCGCATGGCGTTCGCGTACTCGGCGCGATTCAGCCGGTGGATACGGACGCTGCCAGGATTGAGATTCGCGGCGCTCGCCTTGTCCAGCGAGTCCTCCAGATAGGTGGCCAGCGCATTAACCTCAATTACAGACGGCCTGGGCGCTCCGGGCGGCGGCATCATACCTCCGCGCAGCTTGCGAATAGCCCGCTCCCACGTCAGCGCGTCCTTTTCCGGATGCGTAAGATCGAGAACATCGAGCTCCAATTTCGCGGTTTTGAGCCGTTGATTATGGCAACTGACGCAGTAGCGATTGACGAGCGCTCTGTTCGGATCCGCCGTAGCCGGAACTGGTTTGCTTTCCTGAGGAGGCGCGCCCATCTGGGTGCCCGCGACCAACGCAACTAGGAACGTGAGGAGGAGTAAGTTACGCATTGTGAAAGAGTTCCAGCCGCAACCATCTTATCCGAATGTTACACAATTCCGCCCAGTTCGCGGACATGCGCCCAAAGCCCGCGGTAGGCGGTAAAGATGAACGGATCGGGATCGCCGGCCAGCTCGGCCCTGGAATTCCTGCACGGCTTTCGCATCGATCATATCCTTGGCGCCTTTGCCTTGCTTCATGAGCTTCACCAGCTGGTCACGCACTTTGGTCAGGATATCGAGGCTTGCCTGCACCTGGGCCTTGGTCATCACCGGCCCCGTGGCGGGAACGATCTTAGTGGTGTCGTTCGCCAGACGAAGCACCGTGCGGTGCGCCTCCTGCATGCCGCCGATCCAGCCGCCTGTCGGGTAATCGAGGATGGGAAGCCGGCCGGGCTGGATCACGTCGCCCACCGCGAGAACATTCGAGGCCGGAAGTGCACATAGATATCGCCGTCGGTGTGAGCCATCGGCATGAGACCGTATTCGACCGGCTCGGCGCCGGAAGTTAGTCTTGCCGGTCGTGTAGAAGGTCTCGGTAGGCAGAGCTTCCTTGGCGCGCGGCGGGAAAACTTTTTTTTCCCAATCGTGGATGATCTCCTGGGTCATCCAAAGCTCGGTGTTCACGTGCGAGACGAGCTTCGCGCCGGCCTTCGCCATGGCGTCGTTCGCTCCGGTCGATTCGAGGTGCCAATGGGTGTTGATCACCGTATTGACGCGACCGGTAATCTTGAGGACATCCTGCGCGTGTGCGGCGTCGCCGCAATCTACCAGGAGACTCCCGCCGCTGCCCGCCAGTGCGACGATGTTGTTCCCCGCCCCCGAAATCAGCGTTAGTGTATCGGTAAGCTTCGTTATAGTGAGGCTCGCCTGACCGAAGGCGCCCCGAGGCAGACTCAAGACTGCTGCGCCGGCCGCAAGTCCACGGAGGAATTCCCGTCTCTTCAATTCACGGCGTTGCGTTTTCATCACGGTGAATATTGTAGCGCCGCAAGCTATTGATTACGTGGTGGGCCCTGATGGGCTCGAACCATCGGCCAACGGATTATGAGTCCCACAAGGCGCCGTCTACAGCGTAGCACCTGGTTCCGCAGTACGCGTGGTCTCAGCTGGAATTGCTCGCGCAGAAGAGCAGTGCAGGGAGACTTCCAGCTGTGACCGGCAACCATGACCTGGATTCGAGACATGTCGACCACGGGGTTTCCGGTGAATCCAGGGGAGGCCATGCCCGTCGTGAACGGCTGCCGCAAGCAGGACTACGCAAGGCCGTTTATGGCAAACTTCCGAAAGGCTGATCATCCCTAGATCAGCAACCCACCTCAAAATGATTTTGGGTTGAAAGTAGCGCCATGAGCAGTGCGGCCCTAGGCGTTCGTGTCCACAAGCGGCGCACCAGGGCACGACTCGGGCGAACCGGGCCAATTCGAGCCACGGTATTTTCCTAAGATGCGCCCTATAAAGAGAACGACGGGGAAAACGATCCGCTGAATGGCTGGGGGCGGGACCGCAAGCAACTGTGTGTCCCGATGGCGCCAGAGCACGTGCGCGAGATAGAAGATCGGTGGCCGACCGTTGGAGCTGGCGTTGAGAACGGCAAACACTGCCTGGAGGTAGCGATCCAGGTCTACCGCTGGAACTACGTGGCCGCTAAACTCCAACAGATCGTCGCCCGCGTTCCACCAGCGATGAGGAACGCCTGCGGGCAAGACGGCAGTGCCCCCAGTTGGCACGACGATCTTTTCCCCTCCGACTTGAGCGCCGAGAGTTCCCGCTTTCACAATGCCCTCTTCCCGTTCACGAAAGTGCACGTGCAAAGGCGGGCCGTCCGCTTTGGGAGGCAGCGTGCCATCGAGGAATAGGACGATTCGTCCCTCCGCGTCATGCCTGCGGTGCATCCGCAAGATTTCTCCGTTATGGCGGTTCTCCAACCTCAGAAAGTTATCCACGATTCATCCCACTTGTGGCCTATGCGCTCCGAAAACAAGTTCTTACGAATCTTATCACCTCGTCCAGATTGTCGGCCGCTCGGAGAACGGCGAGCATTTCGCTGGGGGGCGGGCTGTTTAAAGCCCAGAGTTGTTTCGGATTCAAGCCAACAGTTTTGCCAACGTCTCGCTAGTGGGTGGTGCGTCTTGTCTCCAGGCCCTTGGATTTTATTTCTCCGGCTCTGCGGGTGTTGTTTCCCTGAAAAACTCTTCCAGATGCGGATCATTAAATACGACGACGGTCCCGTCGCATTTCAGCGCGAAGTAATGGGCTCCCGGATTAACGAGGTATGCCTTTCCGCAAATCAGGGCGGGCGGCGTCAGCTTGTTGATCCAGTCTTTAGGCGCCACCCCGTAGATGACCACGCCGCTTATATTGCCAGCGGTAATCGGATTTTTCGGCTCTGCGTCCCATACGAGCTCGTTGTCGTGCATGTTGTCCCAGCGATAAACGGAAATCGAGCTGGGGGATACGCCGCCGGCCTGTGGGCATTCGTCTCCGTTCGACAGGCAAAGCTCGACGGTGCCGCCCTTTTTGCTGGCCGCCAGATGCCAGGAGGAATTCTGGCAGCTCGCCAAAGAGAGCGCCAGGCAGCACGTCAGCAATGACGAAAAGGCGATGTAAGTGCGTTTGGCCTGCATGGGGTCCTCCTGTCCCTTGCGACAACGATGACATGAATTCTGCGGGCCGAATCTCCTGAATATCTCGAGACGAGATCGGCAGCCCGAAACTAGGGCGGTTTAATGCGGGCGACTGTCGCCAGCCAGGAACTCGAAGCCTCACGGGAAACGGGAGTGCCTGCGGCTTCAGTTTTCAGTCGGCCTCTCCAGTCGGTCGATCACAATCGAGTCGACCGGTCCGTGCGTCGATTCCAGCTTGAATCCCAAGTAACTCATCACCTGGGGCCACGCAGAGAAGCCGGCTTGAAATACGGCAGGGCCGACATCAATGGCGCTCGGTTCGACATCATAAAGGCCCGTTAAACCTGTCTTGTCGATAACGAAGCGGCCTTCTCGTACCTGGCCCGCCATAATCACCGTTCGGATAGGAACCGCATCGCCGCGGACCCGGACAATCCCAGCCACAGGATCGTTCCCCAATTGAAAAGGGGAAGCCATCGGGTTGGGAGCTTGACCTGGTTTTGTTTGGTCTGCGGATAGCTTGACTTTGCCTTCTTTCACAAAATAGACGTTGAAGATGGGAGTGTCCTTTGGTGTGCGATGCAGGACCAATTGAAACCGATCGGTCAGGAGGTTCCGGAGCATGGCTTGAATCTTCGGAGCTTCGCCGTTTTGCAATTGCTGGAAAGTGTAGAGAGGAGTTCCCTGGGGCAGAGTTGCCTGAATGCTAAATGCTTCCTTTCGCAGCCAATCTGGACCACCTGAGATGAGCTCCAGGTTACTCGCCGCACCGCACGACATCCCATATGCCAAGGTGACCAAGCGGTGAACCGTGGCGGCAGCGATGGTGATGCGGCCGGCAGTCTGCTCGATCACTCCGCTACAGGGCACATTCGTCTGCAAAACGCCAGGGAGCCTCTGGATATCGACTGGATGTATAGACGCGACTTCAAAGACGTCCCCGTCGATCCCGTTCGCGGAGGCGGGACGGGAGGTTGCCGGTGCGGTCTGGGCCGAAGCTGCAATCGAGCCTGCCACAGCGAATAGCACGGCGGCTGAGATAAGCCTCGAACTCATGCTCAAGTCTACGTTCAGCGTTCGCTCAGCGCTTGCCTGCTGACTTGGATACTGCTTGGAGGTACGCCGCCACGACCGGCAGCGCCGGGAAGAGCGCCGCCACCGTTAGCGACAAGCTTTACCCAAAGTGTGCCTTCGCCGCGGTAGTACGAGGTGCTGCTGGCGCTGCGCAGTGCATCCATGCTGGTTTGTGCCGTGCCCGTGGCTGCGCTGGAGTATCCCGGTAATTCGAAGATAACCCATGAACCGTTGTCCATCTCCCTCAGGCTAATGTTCAGGGAGGGCGCTTCGCTTTCCGCCCGGATCTCGGTACCGGCGAGTACCGTGGTGTCTCCGCTGACGTTGAACTTCCTACCATTGCGGCTGAGAGTGATCTGTGGAGCAGCGGCACCTCTGCCGCCAGCTCCGCCACGACCTCCAGCTGCAGCGGGACCGCCAGGTGCGCCGGGAGCTGCCGGGCGCCGGGCCCGCCACGACCTCCAGCCGCACCAGGACCGCCTGGCCCGCCACGACCTCCGGCGCCGCCGGCGCCAATCTGCATGCGCCCCATATCGCCCTTACACACGGCAGCGTTCCAGTCCGGCTTGATTTGACAGTGTTCAGGATCGTCCGCGATCCCGTTGTCAATCACGATGTAGGAATCGGGCACACCGGCGATCGAGCCGTCTTTATCGTGGATCACCGCGCCATTCCAGCCTGAAAATCTTCCGAATTCACCGGAGAAGGACCAGCGGCGATCCTGCTGCGGCGGGAAATACACCGGCTTGGCATTTTCGAATTTCAGGCCTTCGACATCGTTGTTGGTGCTGATCGGAAAGCTGGTGTACAGCAGGTAAGAGATGGCTCCGGTTTTGCGAGTGGCATTGTCCACAAAATTGACGAACTTGGTATTGATCACATGGTGCGTGAAGTCGTAGTACTCGTAGCCGCGGATCGGGTAATCCGCGTCCTTGCGAGGCATGGTTCGACCATACGCGATTTCCGCTTCGGTTTTGGGGGTGCCTTTATTATCGGTTTCGCCCACGAACAGGGAGTCCTCGACTTTCGAGGTAAAGTCGCCGTGGTACGGGGCCACACCAGGGTACGCATGTGTGTAGCCGATACCGCTGTCGGCCAGTTTCAGGCCCTGGAACACATGATTCTCGCCCCGGGCCCAGATGGCAGCGCCACTGTTCTTGTAGCTGGTGAAGTCTTTGATCACCGATTCCAGCCTCGCGCTGTTGGTGTCACTGGGATCCGTATAGGGCAGATGCGTGTTCCCGCCAAGGTTAAATTTACCCTGTGCGCTGGGGCCGCGATCGAACATCAGCCCGTCGACGTCGGAGTGGGAGACGTTGCCCGAAAACTCCTTCAGTTGCATCCGGCGGGGCCACGTAGCCTTACTGACCTCCGTGCCTTCAAACTTACCCGTTGGATGTTCCGGGAAAGCCATCCAGAAGCCTGTTGCCTCAGAACCTGCGGACACATTCCCGCGGTACGTATTGTCGGGGTTCGTGATCCAGAAGGTGGATGCCGTGTTGTCGGAAGGAATCAACTGATCGGTGGCATTTTGACCGGCCCCGGAGCCGTTAAGCGCACTTGTCGAATCACAGGGCCGGGTGGGGTTACATTTGGTCAGCATCCCCAGGTTGGAAAGATACTGGTTACCGTGTTCCACGCCATCTTCGAGGAAGTAGCAGTGACCGACGTTGTCGTACGCCACATTGTTCTCAACCCGCACATCGTTCGTGCCATGTACCGTCACACAGCGGCTGAAAGTGTGGTGAATCGCGGAGTTCTCGATGTATTGCCCGGGCGCATCGCCAACCAGATGCCAGTGGATCGGATAGCGCGCGAGGTTCTCGTGCTGACCCATTCGAAAGAACTCGACACCGGAGACTTTCATGGTTGACCCAACCATCGCCATCACATGCCCGCCGCTGAAGGAGGCTTCCGAGTCGGCGGAAGCCTGGATACGGATATTGCGTGTGAGCATGCCGACTTCAGCACGCTCATCCACGCCGAAGGTGACTTGACCGTAGTGCATGTACTGCAGTTTCTGATCCAGCGTAATCGTTTTTCCAGAGACGCCGGCGATGGTTCGTTCCTCGGCCTGGTGGGGATCGAAATCCGTTGACGCGACCACAATCTGCTCGCCTTTTTTCCAGTCGCCGGGATTCAAGACGTCGATGGTGTTGCTCCCCGCGGCGGCTGTTTTTGCCAGCCTGGTCCAGGAGTTCTTCTCCGTACCGTGCAGGCTCAGGGTTCCGCCCATGAGCATGATCCCGCGGTCACCCATTGCGTCAATGTCTTCACCCGGGACGTTATTGGTCAGGGTAATGGTCGCATTCCGCGTATGGGGCTTGGCTTCCGTACCAATCTCCAACGTCCCGTGCACCATGATCCACTCGGTGGTCAGTTCAAGATCTTTGTTGTCTGCGAAGCTCAGTGTGCCGTTGAGTCTTATACCGTGCAGCGGCGGCGGACTGACATCGAGGACAACGTCCATGTCCTTTTCAATGGTGACAACGTCGTCTTTGCCGGGCACCTTCTTGTCAGGCCAGGTGGCTGCATCAGACCAGCGCTTCCCGCTGGCCGTCGAAGAAGTCTTTTGCTGAGCCTTAACGACGGTATATCCGCCGAGGACTAAGAACGCTGGAACCAGCAACGAAAGGAACAAGAGAGAGCGTTTTCGCATCGTTAAATCTCCGTGATCGAGAAATCTAAGGCCGAGCTTTTACCATGCAACAACTGAAAAACTGACAACGGAACCTTCGTATTATACTTCCTGCGAGAGTTCAGTCTCGGCTTTGCGCCCGAGAATCGTGGCGAGTGTCCACAGGTCAAGGTGGCCCGAGGCTTTTCGCAAACGGTTTTCGGTGAGTAGGTCGTAACCAGGCATTTCCACCATTCCCTGCCGCAAACCGCGCGCTGCCGATTCGTCGCAGAAAGCGTGACGCATTTCATCCTGACGAAATTCTGCATGAGCGCTCATGTTTAATGTTAGGAGACCAGAAGTCCGCGCCTGCCGTGCGCGCGAAAGTGGAGAGGTGCTCAACCGCCGCCGCGGTTTTCTTCAGGACCGCACTCCAAGCGGGATGTGACAGTTTCGAAAGTGTCACCATCCTGCCACCTCGTCAAGCAGACCGACGCTAGAATCACCGTATGAAATTTCAGATGGCCCAAGAGTTGTCCTTCCGTTTGTTATTGCCGCGATGCTCATCGTTTCGGCCCGCAGCGTTGCCTTTAGGGCTATGAGACGTGCTTTCATTCTTTGGCTGATCGCTGGAGCTCCGTTGCTCCTTGGCGGGGAGAAATCGCTGGAACAATTACGAAAAGAGATTGTACACCGACGCACATCAATCACGTTCGCCGATCAATCAGCTGCTACCGTCATCGTTGAAGAAATCAAGCCGACGTCACTATCCCTACGCATTGTGAAGACTTCCAATACGCAGTTGCACGCCCCGGGTCAGAGTCAAATCACGATCTCGTCGATTTCGAAACTTACGTATACGGGACGCGAGAATCTTGCCGCCCGAATTTTCCGCACGGCCATTGCAAGCGCTTTCTCCCTCGGCATACTTGCCAGGTGCACCTGGAGATCAGAGTCGTATGCGGTCGCGGTTGGAGGAGCCGTCAGCTCTCAGACTCCCCTAGTTGTCACGCCATTCGAGCTGCCTGGCTGCGAGCCGTGAGCATATTACGACCTTGCACCCCCGGCCTGCGCCGGGGGCTCTTCCTCAGACAGCTGGGCAACTTGCCTATCGAGCAGCAGTAGTAACAGCGGCAGCATCCCTGCTGACACTGACGCTGGCTCCACCACCAGGAGCGCCGTTGCCGGGGTCACCGGGGGAGACAACCTTGACCCAGAGTTCACCCTTGTCCTTGAAGTACGAGGTTTCACTGGCCTTGCGCAGTGCATCCAGGCTGTTCTGCTGCGTACCCGACGCTGCGGCGGTGAATCCCGGCAGATCAAAGATCACCCACGAGCCTTTCTCCATTTCCGTCACGGAGAGGGCCACGGTCGGCCTTTCGGTGGTCACCTTGATTTCGGTACCAGCTCGTACGGTGCCGCTCGTCACGGTGTAGTCCTTGCCATTGCGGCTGAGAACGATTGGCGGCTGAGCAGGTCCAGCAGCCGCGCCTCGACCACCAGGTCCGCCAGGTCCAGCACCTGGGCCTCGACCACCAGGACCGCCAGGTCCGCCAGGACCACCGGGTCCACCACGACCTCCGGCAGCTCCAGGGCCGCCCGCGACAGCAGGTCCGCCCGGACCTCCAGGACCAGCGCCTGCGCCTCGACCGCCAGGTCCGCCAAATCCTGGGCCTGCGCCACGACCGCCGCCGACGGCGGCGCCGACGTTCATTCGCCCAACATCGCCCTTGCACACAGCAGCGTTCCAGGTGGGCTTGATCTCACAGGCTTCTGCGTCGACTGCGATGCTGTCGTTGGGGCCGTCATTGATCAGAACGTAGGATTCCGGACCGCCGCCGAACGAGCCGTCGTGGTCGCGGATCGCTGCGGTCTTATAGGCCGTGCTGCCTCCGTTATCGTTGGCCCACTTACGCTCCATCGGCGGGAAATACACCGGCTTGGCGTTGACGAATTTCACGTGATCGACGGCGTTATTGGAGCTGACCCCGAAGCTGGCATAAAACAGGACAGTGATCGCTCCCGACTTGCGCTGGGCGTTGTCCTGGTAATTCACGAAGGTGGTATTCACCACGTCATGGCGGTAATCGTAGTACTCGTAGCCGTGGATCGGGTAATCCGGCAGATCGACCTTCGGGAAGCTGCGGCCGTAAGCCTTTTCCGCGTCCGTCCTGGGGTTGCCGACGTTCTCGGTTTCGCCCACGAACAGCGAGTCAATGACCTTTGAAGTAAACTCGTAACGGCCGAATGCGCCGGACGCGTGCGTAAAGCCCATAGCATTGTCGGCCAGCTTCACGTTCTTGAATTCGTGCATCTCACCGCGGCCCCAGATACCGCCATTGCGGTTCTTGTAGGCCGTGAGATTTTCGAAGACCGATACCAGCGCCTTGCTGTTCGGGTCCGCTGGATTTTCCAGGCCGGTATGCGAGCTGCCCGTCACACCGAAAGTGTTATTGGCCGCAATGTTTCGGTCGAACATGAACGCGTCGTAGTTGGAGTGCGAGACGTTGCCCTTGAACTCCTTGAACGGCGTCCGGCGCGGCCAGGTCTTCGCACTGAGCTCGGTGTCCGCGAACTTACCGTTCGGATGCTCCGGCAAGGACATCCAGAACCCGTTCGAGTCGGACCCCGCCGCCACATTGTCGCGATACGTGTTGTCCGGATTGGTGATCCAGAAAGTCGCCGCCGTGTTGTCCGAGGGAAGCAGGACGTCCTTGGCCTGCTGGCCATTCCCTGTCGCTCGTTTCTCTCCGGCTGCAGCGAGGTTTGTCGGGACGCAGGGCGCGTCCGGATGGCACTTGGTCAGGATCCCCAGGTTGTGCACGAACTGGTTGCCGTGCTCCACGCCGTCCTCCAGGAAGAAGCAGTGACCAATGTTGTTGTAGGTCACGTTGTTCTCAACGTCCAGGTAATTTGTGCCATGCACGGTCACGCAGCGGCTATAGGTGTTGTGAATGGCGGAGTTCTTGATGTACTGCCCCTGCCCCCCATCGCCGATCAGATGCCAATGGATCGGATACCGCGCCAGATGCATGTTCTGACCCATGCGATTGAGCTCGACGCCATCGACGTACATCTTGCTCCCGATCATCGCCATGATGTGGCCGCCAAATAGCGTCTGGTCTGCGTCCGGCGAAGCCTGGACGACGATATTGCGCGAGAGCATGCCGACTTCGCCGCGTTCATCCACGTCGAAGGTGATCTTGCCGAAGTGCATGTAGTCCAGTTTCTTGTCGAGCGTGATCGTATTGCCGCTGATGGCAGTAACGGTTCGCTCCTCTGCCTGGTGGGGATCGTAATCCGTGGATGCGAGGACAATCGTCTCGCCCTTCTTCCAGTCACCGGGAGTCAAGACTTGGATGGTGTTGCTGCCCGCGGCGGCCGTTTGCGCCAGCTTGGTCCAGGAGTTCTTCTCCGTACCGTGCAGGTTCAGGGTTCCGCCCATGAGCATGATCCCGCGGTCACTGCGGTCATTTCCACCCATTCCACCAAAATCCTCGTCTTTGATGTTGTCGGTGAGGGTAATGGTCGCCTGGTGCGTGTGGGGTTTGGCTTCCGTGCCAATCTCCAACTCCCCGTGCACCATGATCCACTCGGTGGTCAGTTCGAGATCTTTGTTATCGGCGAAGCTCAGTTTGCCGTTGATCGTCAAACCGTGCAGCGCCGGCGGAGTGACATCGAGGACGACGTCCATGTCCCTCCCGATGGTGACAAGGGCGTCTTTGCCGGGCACTTTTTTGTCGGGCCAGGTGGCTGCATCAGACCAGCGCTTCGCGCCAGCCGTGGAAGAAGCCTTTTGGGCCTTAACGACGGTGTATCCGCCTAGAACCAGAAACGCTGGAACCAGCAACGAAAGGAACAAGAGAGAGCGTTTTCGCATCGATAGACCTCCGTGGTCGAGACATCGCGGACAGACTGCGATGTCTTTCCGCAGTGGCAGTATGGCACATTCAAAGCATTGTCCGCAAGGGACTTGGCGGACACGGACGGGGGCTTTCCCGAAGCACTCGGGACAAAAAAGCCCCCGGCTCGCGCCGGGGGCTCTTCCTTACCAAGCGGGTAACTTGCCTACCGAGCAGCAACAGCGGCAGCATCCCTGCTGACACTGAGGCTGGCTCCGCCACTAGGGCCGCTGTCAGGGCCGCTGCCAAGGACGTCACCGGTGGAGACAAGCTTGACCCAAAGCGAACCGTCGCCTTTGTAGTACGAGGTGGCACTGGCCTTGCGAAGCGCATCCAGGCTGTCCTGCGCCGTACCCGAGGCTGCGGTGGTGAATCCGGGCAGCTCGAACATCACCCACGAACCGGCATCCAGTTCCGACACGCTGAGGTTCAGGGACGGCCTTTCGGTGGTTACCTTGTACTCGGTGCCCGCTTGTACGTTGGTTGCACCAGCGACCGGGAATTCCTTGCCGTTGCGGCTGAGAACGGCCAGCGGCTGCGCAGGCGCGCTTCCGAGGCGACCCAGCCTTGCACCCACAACGATGCCAGGGCCGGCGCCTCGGCCTCCTGCGGGAGCGGCACCTCGGCCTCCTGCGGGAGCGGCACCGGGCGCACCGCCGCGACCAGCCGGTCCGCCACGACCTGCGCCACGACCGCCACCACCGCCCGCGGCGGCGGCGCCAATCGTCATCCGCCCGATGTCGCCCTTACACACCGCGGCGTTCCAGGTGGGCTTCACCTCGCAGCCTTCGTCGCTAGCGATCCCGCCGTTAATGACAATGTAGGAATTGGGAACGCCGCTGACCGAGCCGTCCTTGTCATGGAACACCGAGGACTGATAGCTCCCATTGCCATAATCATCGTTGCTCCACTTATACTCCATCGGCGGGAAATACACCGGCTTGGCGTTGATGAACTTCGCGTGCTGGACGGTGTTGTTGGAGCTCATTCCGAAGCTGGTATACAGCAGGTAAGAGATCGCTCCCGTCTTGCGGGTGGCGTTGTCCTGGTAATTCACGAAGGTGTCATTGTCCAGTTCATGATGGTAGTCGTAGAACTCGTAGGCGCGGATCGGGAAATCCGCGACAGCGGGCTCCGGCAAGCTGCGGCCGTAAGCCATTTCCGCCGGCGTCCTGGGGTTGCCGACGTTCTCGGTTTCGCCCACGAACAGCGAGTCCACCACCCGCGACGTATACGGGGCACGACCGGCGTTGCCGGACGCATGCGTGAAGCCAATGGCGTTGTCGGCCATCTTCAGATTCTTGTACAGATGCATTTCACCGCGGGCCCAGATGCCGTTATTGCGGTTCTTGTAGCTGGTGAAATCCTCGATGACCGACTCCACTTGAGGGCTGTTCGCGTCAGCGGGATTGGCCTGGGCAACATACCCGCCGACGGCGAAATGGCCATCGGCCCTGGGGGCGCGGTCCCCCATGAAACTGTCAAAGTTCGAATGGGCGGTGTTGCCCTTGAACTCGCGCACTTTGGTTCGGCGCGGCCAGGTCTTCGCGCTGAGCTCGGTGCCTTCGAACTTGCCCGTCGGATGCTCCGGAAAGGCGAACCAGAAACCGGTCGCGTCGGACCCCGCGGCCACGTTGTCGCGGTAAACATTGTCCGGATTAGTGATCCAGAAAGTCGACGCCGTGTTGTCGGAAGGGATCAGGATATCCTTGGCGTTCTGGCCGGCCGAATCGAAATTTCCGCCGCCCGTCGATCCGAACGGGGCGAGGTTTGTCGGGACGCACGGCGCGTCCGGATGGCACTTGGTCAGTATTGCCAGGTTGTGCACGAACTGGTTGCCGTGCTCCACACCGTCTTCCAGGAAGAAGCAGTGACCAATGTTGTTGTAGGTCACGTTGTTCTCAACGTCCAGGTAATTTGTGCCATGCACCGTCACGCAGCGGCTGTAGGTGTTGTGAATCGCCGAGTTCTTGATGTACTGCCCCTGCCCCCCATCGCCGATCAGATGCCAGTGGATCGGATACCGCGCCAGATGCATGTTCTGACCCATGCGATTGAGCTCGACGCCATCGACATACATCTTGCTCCCGATCATGGCCATGATGTGGCCGCCAAATAGCGTCTGGTCTGCGTCCGGCGAAGCCTGGACGACGATATTGCGCGAAAGCATGCCGACTTCGCCGCGTTCATCCACGTCGAAGGTGATCTTGCCGAAGTGCATGTAGTCCAGTTTCTTGTCGAGCGTGATCGTATTGCCGCTGATGGCAGTAACGGTTCGCTCCTCTGCCTGGTGGGGATCGTAATCCGTGGATGCGAGGACAATCGTCTCGCCCTTCTTCCAGTCACCGGGAGTCAAGACTTGGATGGTGTTGCTGCCCGCGGCGGCCGTCTGCGTCAGCTTGGTCCAGGAGTTCTTCTCCGTGCCGTGCAGGTTCAGGGTTCCGCCCATAAGCATGATCCCGCGGTCACTGCGGTCATTTCCACCCATTCCACCAAAATCCTCGTCTTTGATGTTGTCGGTGAGGGTAATGGTCGCCTGGTGCGTGTGGGGTTTGGCTTCCGTGCCAATCTCCAACTCCCCGTGCACCATGATCCACTCGGTGGTCAGTTCGAGATCTTTGTTGTCCGCGAAGCTCAGTTTGCCGTTGATCGTCAAACCGTGCAGCGCCGGCGGCGTGACATCAAGGACGACGTCCATGTCCCTCCCGATGGTGACAAGGGCGTCTTTTCCGGGCACTTTTTTGTCAGGCCAGGTGGCCGCATCAGACCAGCGCTTTCCACTGGTTGGCGTAGAAGCTTTTTGCTGGGCCTTAACGACGGCGTATCCGCCGAGAACTAGAAACGCTGGAACCAGCAACGAAAGGAACAAGAAATTATGTTTTCGCATCGTTAAACCTCGACCCTCGATCTGAACCACTATCAATTAAGCTGCTCCACGATATCAACTTCCAGAGAGGCGCGCAAGGCTCCAGCCACCGACTCCCTAGGGGGGAAATCGGGGGCTGAAGGGATCTGGGCACAGCGGTTCGGACGCCAGAACATCCAACGCGCCGCGTGCTTATTCCTTCCAGCCTTCCGGCGGGTTACTGCCGCTCGCGATCTGGCGGGTCTTGTAGAGCCACTGGCCATTCACCTTGACCCACGTGGCGTACTCCTTCCCCTGAGTCGTAAATTTCATCGGATCGCCCACCTTCTCCTGCCGGTACTCGGTGAAAATGACCTGCGAGGTGGCCGTGTCGCCGTGCACGACGATCAGCGGATTCTCGATCGCCACGTTGAAAGCGGTCCTCTCGCGCGGGGGCGCCGGGGCGACAGCAGGGGCCGCGGCGCCAGCTGGAGGCGTCGCGGGGGCACGGTTGTATGCCTGCTTGATGCCTTCCTTGCCCTTGTAGTGCCGCGTGCCGAGAATCAACTCGCCGTCCTCGGCATAAAAGCTCTCTTCGCTCTGACGATCCACTTTGCCGAAGTTGTAGTAGTAACGCGTGATCTGATCCAGGATCAGCTGGCGGTCAATCAATGACTGCGCAGTCATCTTGTCTTCCGCACGCGCAGCCGGTGCGCTTGCCAGTGCGATGCAGAACAGACCCAACGCGGTCGCCTGACGTATGGAATTCGGTTTCATGACATCCCCCCTGTTAACAGGACAGCATCTGGAACTGCCGCTGAGTGTTGACCGTCCCGAGATATAGTAACAGAACGTTCCGGAGACATGGGTTACACTTTTTCGCTCCGCAGAACGCGGCGACTGAGCACGGCAATGCTGTGGAATTGCCCGCCATCCGTCCGCTCATCACCTCAATCAAGACTGCGGATACAATTCCTAGACCAGGCCGAAAGGGTTCAGTGAATGGCCTGGAGACTTTTGGTTACAGTATTGGTCACAGTGGCCGACGGCAACAGCACAAAAGCGTCATTTTATTGGTGGGCCCTGATGGACTCGAACCATCGACCAACGGATTATGAGTCCGCTGCTCTAACCGACTGAGCTAAGGGCCCTTCTGCCGAGTTTACCGCGAGTTGCGAGGAGTCGTGTTCGCCGAACCTTCTTACTCGGTGGTTCGACCGGGCAAAGCAGAAAATGCACGCCGGGATGGAACTAAAATATGGTCTTGGGCGAGGCGATCCACATTCCGATTCTGAGGCGGTTCGTCCCGGTCGTCTTCAGCCTCGCCATAACATCGGTGTGTCTCTTTGGATCGGTGGGACGCTTGGATTGGCCCAATGCCTGGGTTCTCCTGGGACTCAACTTTGCCGCTAGCGTTGCGACCACAGCTCTGTTGTGGCGTCATACCGGGCTGCTCGCCGAGCGTAGCAATATCCAAGCCGGCAAGAGCTGGGATAAGGTGATCGTCCCCTTCGCGGTTCTGCTGGGCCCCGCGGCCACCTGGATCACGGCTGGCCTGGACACCAGGTTTCACTGGTCGGACAGCATGCCGCGCGGAGCGTTCCTGGCGGGTGTGATCGTAGCGGTGCTCGCCGCCATTCTGATCGCGTGGGCGATGCGTTGCAACAAGTTCTTCTCCTCGGTGGTTCGGATTCAGAAAGATCGCGGGCACTCCGTCGTCACGGGCGGGCCTTACCGTTTCGTGCGGCATCCGGGCTATACCGGCATGTCGGCGTTCACGCTCGCTACGCCCTTGATCTTAAACTCGCGATGGGCCTTTGTACCCGCCGTGGCGACGGCCGCCGTAACCGTGCTGCGAACGGTCCTGGAAGACCGTACCCTGCGTATTGAGTTGGAGGGTTATGCCGAGTATGCGAGCAGCGTGAAGTACAGGCTGGTGCCGGCTCTCTGGTGAGGTATTCCGCGCCGCGAGCGCATGGCATAAGGCTACATCAACCTGACCGCCTGTGGTCAGGCGGCGTCGATTCCACCGTTGATTACGCGTTATCCCTTCTGGATGCCGCATTTCGCCGGTGGCCCCTGACATGCTCTCCGTAGTCATCTCGGATGGGCGCACATATGGAATGCACAGCTAGCAGGCTCGATAGCCACAGTTCGACCGCAGAAATAAGATCCTCATCGTTTGGCATTCACGGTGTGCCCCGTTCAGATCTGCGCGAGCTGGGTGGTCTGGCGGGAATTAGCCCGGCCATGCATGACATCTTCAATACCATCCGGCTCCTTGCCCCCACCAGTGCGCCGGTTTTGATCGGAGGCGAAAGCGGCACCGGGAAAGAGCTGGTCGCGCGCGAGATCCACCGGTTGAGCCGCCGCTGTAACGGTCCGTTCATCGCGATCAATGCGGCTGCGTTCTCCGACGGTTTAATCGAAAGCGAGTTATTCGGGCACGAGAAGAATGCCTTTACCGGAGCAGCCCAGCGCCACGAGGGATGCTTTGAGCAGGCCAACGGTGGGACGCTGTTTCTCGATGAGGTTGGCGAGATGGCGCCGTCCGCTCAGGCGAAACTCCTGCGCGTTCTGGAAGATCTGCGGATACGGCGCTTGGGCGGGCAGAGCGAAATCCCCGTGGATGTGCGGGTGCTCGCTGCCACCAGCAGGGTTCCACGGGAATCCCTGCGGGAGGACGTGTACTTCCGTTTGAGCCTGTTCCAGATCGTGCTGCCGCCCCTTCGGGAGCGCAAGGAAGATATTCCGGTCATCGCCGAAGTGCTTGTCCCGGCACTGAACGCCAAACACCGGACCCGGATCACGTCGATTCATTCAGAGGTCTTGGACCTCTTTCATAAGCACTACTGGCCAGGGAACGTCAGACAACTGAGCAACGTCATTGCGCGGGCTGGAATCGTCGCCAGCGTGGGCGCAATCCTGCCGCATCATCTTGCCTCCGATGTCTCCTGGATGTCCTCTGGACCGCCCGCAGCCCCGCCGCAGGACGCCCATTCTCTAACCGTTCATCCCGGTCAGCGGCTGGATGAGGTCGAAGCGGCCTTCACCCAACTCACGCTCGCCGCCGCCAACCAGAACCGAACGAAAGCAGCCGCGATGCTGGGAATCAGCGCGCGTACTCTTCACAACCGGATCGCTCGCACCCGCAGGGCTATGCAGTGTGCGGTATGATCCTAACCGGCATTAAAGTTTCCCGCTGCTGACGCGGCTGGAACGCAAGAAATGGAGCGCATTATGCCCTACATCATCGTGCTGGCGATCACGCTTCTTTTGGTGGCTGGAAGCGTGGTGTTCGTAATGACGCCGCCCCGCCGGCGCAAGTCGCCCATGGTGAAGTGAGCGGAGTCTGCTGCTCCGTCTCAAGCTTCCAGATATCGTGACAGGGCTTCCGGCCGGAAACCGTGCGCCAGAGCCGTCTCCCGCGTAATGCGGCCGCTGCGGGCCAGCTCCGCCAGCGATTGTTCCATGGTGATCATGCCTTCGGCGCGCCCGTGAAAGGGCGGAGGAGGTTGGAGAGCGGGGGGATATTATGATGAAAACTTGCCTGCGCTAAAATCTCGACCTGCGAGAGCAGGCCTACCAGTTCAGGAACCTAGCTGCCGTGAAGGGCAGACCCGCTGAATCCCGCGTGTGTCTGGTATCCGTGGGAACCTTGAGCCAGATAGGAGTGCTGAACGTTCTCCAGAGCGATAGCGATGCCTGAGAACATGATCGGCCGCGATCCGGTGCTCGACGTGGGTGCGGCGACGGCGACATCGCTTTTCTGGAAAGTCTGGGGATGCAGGTCGACGCGTGGATACGCGCCACCAAAACAAGCCTGCTAGGCGTCACGCGCTGAAGAAGAAACTCGGCTCCTCGGTCCGATCAGAGGTCGACCTGGATGCGCGCCCCCTCTGCCGTCCCATACGGATTCACCGTGATGCTGGGCGTCTGTACACTTGAAAAATCCATTCCTGGTGCTGGAAGCTCTGGCGCGTGCTCCCGCTATATTTTTCTGAGCACCGCATCGCCCGCTCAGCCCCGACCGCAAAACCAATTTCGGGGCTTGCCGCTGGCCTACTGGTGGAAGAAGACGAGCTCAACAACGACGAACAATTACTGGATTTTCTCGGAGAAAGCGCTGCAGCGAGTCTGAGGCGCAGCCGGATGGGACGTGATCCATTACAAACGTTCGGCTCCGCGGCGACGGCGGACCCTGTGAGCGCAGAGGGTGACGCGCGGGCTATATCCTGGCGAAGAGCCGCGTGGCCGGGCCGCAGCGCGGTTTTCGTCTGCGGCAGGGCTGGCATCACTCGAAGACAACATTGGCGCTGGACAGAACGAGTCTTTTCGATAGATTGGACACGTCCGCACCCCTCCAACCGGGCACGCTGCGCTTCGCGTTCCAACTGCCGGAAGTCGTTTCGCGCAAACTCCGATTTGACTCTCGCGTGCGCGTGAACGGCACGCCGCTCGCTCCAGGGATCTACTCCATGCCTGGCGAACACGAATATATCGGCACGATGCCGCCAGCGGACGCCGGAGTGGTGACGTGAATTCGAGCTGGACCGCGCCATCGCCCCACGGATCGGGACAGAAGAGAACTAGGGCTGATCGTGGATCTCTCTGGCGATTCGCCGATCGAACTGTCTTACAGCTCCAGATAACGTGACAGGGCTTCCGGCCGGAAACCGTGCGCCAGAGCCGTCTCCCGCGTAATGCGGCCGCTGCGGGCCAGCTCCGCCAGCGATTGTTCCATGGTGATCATGCCTTCGGCGCGTCCCGTGGAAAGGGCGGTATAAAGCTGATGATCCTCGCCCTTGCGGATCAGATTGCGAACTCCTGTCGAGGCCGTCAGGATTTCCACGGCCGGATATCGCCCGCCACTCGAAGCGGGCACCAGTTGCTGCGCCACCACCGCCAGCAATGCCAGCGATAACTGCTGCCGGATCTGCGGCTGGTTGCCGGAAGGAAATGAATCGAGGACGCGGGAAACCGCCTGCGACGTATCGTTGGTATGGAGCGTCGAGAGCACCAGGTGACCCGTCTCGGCTGCCGTCAGAACCGTCGCGATGGTCTCGGGATCGCGCATTTCGCCCACCAGGATCACGTCCGGATTCTGCCTTAAGATGCTGCGGAGCGACCCCGCGAAGTCCGGCGCGTCCTGGCCGATCTCGATCTGCTCAATCACCGACTGCCGGTTGCCATGCACGAATTCGATGGGATCTTCGATGGTGACCACATGGTCGCGGCGGTTGGTGTTGATCAGGTCGATCAGCGCTGCCAGGGTCGAGCTTTTGCCGCAGCCTGTGGGTCCGGTGATCAGCACCAGTCCCTGGCGGGCTTCGGCGAATCGGCGCAGCGCCGGCGGCAGGTGCAGCGATTCGAGCGTCGGGACTTTTTCGGGAAGCAGGCGGATGCTTCCGGCCACGGTTCCACGCTGATGATGGATATTCGCGCGAAAACGCCCGATGCCTTCGCGGCTGAAACACAGGTCCACGGACCGGGAGCGCTCCAGTTCGCGGCTCTGGGCTTGCGACAACAAGGGTAATAAAAGATTGCGGGGTTCCTCCGCTCCCAACGGTGGACCGGCAGCCGTCAACTGTCCCGTGATCCTCAGCGTCACCGGAGCGCCGGCGATCAGCAGCAGATCCGACGCCGCGCGCCGAACGGCATGCGTCAGCAGCTCGTCGAGCGAACCCAGATTGACCGGTGCGGAGGTAGTCGCCCGAGGCTTGGGGACTGTATCGACGTGTGCCGCGCGGTTCAGCTCGGCGACAATCTGCGCCAGTTCGTCCGGGTAATCGGGCACGGTACCAGTATGATTTATTTACCAGACCCTGCAGGCTGGCCCGCGCACCATGGGCTGATTCACCCGGCAGGCGAAAGCCTTCTGAAATTCCGGCATGTTCGACACGACTCCGTTCACCCGGAATTCGCCAGGAGAATGCGGATCCGTCTGCGTCCGTAAGCGGGACGCTTCTTCGGTCACGTTGTTGCACCACACCTGCGCCCAACCGAGAAAGAATCGCTGCTCCGCGCTGAATCCATCGATCTTCGCAGGCTGCTTGCCGCCGAGCGTATCCATCAACGCCATATAGGCGATACGCAGGCCGCCGTTGTCAGCCGTATTCTCGCCCAGCGTGAGCTTGCCGTTCAGATTGACTCCCGGCACCGGGCTATACGAGCTGTACTGGTTCACCACGCAGTCGGCGCGCTGGTCGAACGCCTTGGCGTCTTCTCCCGTCCACCAGTCGCGCAGGTTGCCTTTGGCATCGAATTGCCGGCCCTCGTCGTCGAAGGCGTGCGTCAGCTCATGGCCGATCACCGCGCCGATGCCGCCGTAATTCACCGCGTCGTCCATTTTGTTGTCGTAAAAAGGCGGCTGCAAAATGCCGGCCGGAAAGTTGATGTCATTGTGCTGCGGATCGTAGTAGGCATTGACCGTGGGCTGGCTCATGTCCCAATCGGTCTTGTCCACCGGTTTGCCGATCTTGGCAAGCTGGCGGGCCAGCTCGAACGTGCTGGTGCGGGCGGTGTTCGCATACGGATCGTTGCGCACGATCTGGACGCCGGAATAATCCAGCCACTTGTTCTTATTCCCGATCTTGTTGGCGATCCCGTGCAGCTTGACCAGAGCCTGGTCCTTGGTCTTGGGCGTCATCCAATCCAGCGCGCGGATATCTTTCTGCATCGCCTTCTCGATCGCCTCTACCATCTCCTGGGTGCGCTTCTTGCCGGTTTCTCCCAGTGTCTTCTCCACGAACGTCTTGCCTAAGGCATCCGGCAGCTGCTGATCGGTCAAGTCCACGCAGCGCTTCCAGCGCGCCCGCATCTCCTTGGCTCCCTTCAGAGTCTTCTCGTAAAAATCGAAGCTGGCCTGTTCAAAAGGCGCGGGAAGAAACATCGAGTTGTCGCGAACCAGGTTCCAGGTGAGATAAGTCTTCAGATCCTCCAAAGGCTGCTGCTCAAGCACCGTGTTCAGGGCGCGGGCGAAATCCGGAACCGCGACGTTGAGGGTCTGGACCGGTGGAGTGCCCAGGCTCTGGAAGAACTTCGCCCAGTCGACGGAAGGGGCCAGCGTGGATAACTCGGCCACCGTCAGCTTGTGATAGACCTTCTCCGGATCGCGGCGCGACACGCGATCGAGCGAACCTTTGGCCAGGCCGGTTTCGATGGTGAGCACGGCTGCGGCCTTCTTCTGCGCCTCGGCCCGCGGCACGCCCAGAAGTTCGAAGACGGCCTGGACATGAGCCAGGTACTTGTTTCGCAGCTCCACGGACTTCTCATCGGTCTTGAGGTAGTAGTCCCGATCCGGCAGCCCCAGGCCGGCCTGATCCACCACGGCGATCATCCGCGAGGAATCTTTCGCGTCCTGTTCGGAGCCGAAGCGAAAGAACGGCCAGCTGCCGATTCGGAACATGTAGACCATCACTTCGGCAAGCTCCTTGCGGTCCTGGATCACCGCGATGCGGTTCAGATCCCGCTGAATCGCTTCCAAGCCTCGCGCATCGATGCTTTTCTCATCCATGCAGGCAGCGTAGAAATCGCCGATTTTTTGATCCGTGGCGCTGCGGTTGGGACGCTCGACCGCGGCCGCCTCCAGGACATCCTTAAGCAGCATGCGATTGCGGTCCTGCAAGACATCGAAGCGGCCCCACCGCGAGGCATCGCCGGGCAAGGGATTGGCTGTCATCCAGCCACCGCAGGCGTACTGATAAAAGTTCGCGCAAGGGTCCACATTGCGATTCAGCGCCCCCACATCGAATCCCGGGGCCTGCTGGGCATAAACCGCCGCCGCTGTCAAACACAGCACAAAAAAAGCGCGCATATATTCCTATATTAAGGCAAATACTTGTTGCTCAAGCTCCCATAAATCGCTTACCCGAACTAGGGTTGGTACTGACAACCCGGCCGGACTTCCCTTACAAGCGCGGCAAGTTTGGGGGTACCGCCACGAAAGTGCCGCTGCCAACAATATGGCGCTCGAGGACCGCCGTATTCCGCGGAAGTTTGCCTGCGTTGAAACCGGGAATCGAGTCCAATCTCCTGTATCGAAGATACTTGACTCGCGTCCGAAACCCGGTGGAAATGTGGGTGCGGAATTGCCCTATCAGTGCCTGGAGTCATATCATGAACGCCGCCGCCGAGCCTCTTGAGTTTGCCAGTCACAGTGAGAACCTTTCCTCGGAGGAGCGCGAGCGCCTGATACTGGAGCACCTGCCTCAGGTCCGTATGCTTGCCCGGAAAATTCATGGCCGCGTGCCTGATAATGTAAGCTTCGACGATCTGGTTTCGACGGGCATCCTGGGTCTCATTTCGGCCATCGACCATTTCGACCCGACGCGCCACGTCCGCCTGAAGACCTACGCCGAGCACAGGATCGCGGGAGCTATTCTGGACAGTCTGCGCCGCCTGGATTGGGCGCCCCGCCAGCAACGCAAGCATGCCAAGCAAATCGATGCCGCGATCGCTTCCACCACCCAGTGCCTGCACCGGTCGCCCACGGAACAAGAGATCGCCACCGAGCTCAATCTGACGGTCGACGGCTATCATCAGTGGCAGATCGATACCCGGGGCGTGAACCTCGGCAGGCTGGAATCGAACGCATGCGACGATTCCGGAAATCGCGATCTGCTGCGGGTGCTTTCGGGCGATGCTCACGAGTGGCCGTCAGCCCTGCTCGAGCGCAAGGAGCTGCAAGTTACCTTGGCATTCGCAATCTCCGAGATTCCGGCCATGGAAAAAAACGTGTTGAGCATGCATTACCATGACGAGCTGACGCTGCGGGAAATCGCTATGATCGTCGGCCTGCACGAGTCGCGCATTTCCCAACTCAGGGCGCAAGCCATCCTGCGGCTGCGGGTTTCGATGAAAAAACTGTGGCCCGCTACTGGATACCGAACCCAGGCAGCGTAGGCAATCGGCCTTGCCAGATCTCCCCGACGCTCCGTTCGGGTCGCGCTGACGCAGTCAGCGTCACGTTGACTTCCTTACGGTCGCGCACAACCGTGACGGACACGGAACGGCCGCGTGAAGCCCGCATGTGCACCGAGATGTCGGCGGGCGTCGCCACCCTGACGTCGTCCACGCGCACGATCACATCCCCGGCCTTAATGCCGGCCTTTTCCGCGGCGGAGCCGCTGGCCACCGTGCGGACCAAAACGCCTTCCTTCACGCCGAAGAACTCGGCGAGCTGCCCATCCAGCCCTTCGGCCTCGATTCCCAGCATGGCGCTTCGCCAAGTCATGCGGTTTTGCGGCATATCCGGGAAGTGCAATTCGAACGGATTTTGAACCGGGGCCGGAACCAGCTGGCCGCTGATCGCCGGCCGGGAAACGATCCTGGCGGTGATGGTCTGCGGCGCGCCGTTCCGCAGGATCCCGATCTTCGCGTCGCGGCCGGCCGGAGTCTCGCGCACCATGCGGGAGAACTGATCCATCCCATCCACGCGCTGGCCGTTGTATTGCGTGATGACGTCGCCGATTTTAATTCCGGCCTTTTCCGCGGGACTGTCCGGGGCGATGCGAGTGACTTCCACGCCGGATTCGTCGGGGAGCTTCAGCTCTTTCGCGCGAGTGCTGTCGATTTCCTGGATTCCCACGCCCAAAAAGCTGCCGAGTCCTTGGCTCATCGCAAGACCCGCGGTCATGCATGCGGCAAGAATGACTTTATTCAACATAATTTCTACACTCCCACGAATGGGCCACTCGCTACCGCTCGTGGTTCTGTGAATTCCGAACCGCGACCGACAGTGAGCGGCCTACTTCCTTCGCAGATAAATCACGCCGCTCGAAACGTTCAGATTCAGTACCGGCCCTCCGCCGTTGATCGCGCCCTGGCCGACCATCGGCGCCTGGAAGAATTTAGACGGCGTAACCCGAATCTCCGGAAAGTCGGACACAATCCGCGGGGTTCCGCCCGTGCTATTCCTCGCCATCACCGACACCGCCAGATTGGACGGAATCAGCACCGTAATGTCACCCGTGCCCGCCACCAGCGAGGAATCCTGCATGCGCGCCCCGTTCAGCAGCTCGGCCAGAATGTTTCCGGCCATGGCGGCCAGGTTCATCGGACCCGCGTCATTCTTCACCCGCACCGTACCGGCCATCGATTCCGCCTGAACGCCGCGCGCCGAGCCCACCTGGATAAACCCGCCTTGCGTATCCGCGAATACCGCGCCGCCCGCCTGGCCAATCTCGATCATGCCTTGCGCCGAGTGCGCCCGCACGTCGCCCGCGGCCTTGTCGACGCGAATATTTCCGCCCATTTGATTGGAGAGAGCCACCAGCCCGCCGGCATCGCGAACGGCCATGTTGCCGCCCACCGTCGTGCAATTGATGGCGCCCGCCGCTCGTTCGATGATCACTTCGCCGGCGCCCGAAAAACACTGCACGCTTCCGCCGATCTTACCCAGCTGGATATCGCCGCCGCCGGTGCTCAACTGAACGGCGCCCTCGAAATCGGCCACATTGATTCCGCCCAGTTCGGTCTGAATGATAACCGTGGATACCTGCGCGGGCACGCCAATCTCGATATCGGTCTTGACGATCCCGGCCGAAATCGGTTGCAGCTGCAGCACCACGCGCCCGTGAAGCGAACTGACCTGCTTCACTCCGCCGCCCAGCAGGGCGCGCGCCTGATCCTCGTTCGCGGCCCTCACCCGCTGCCGGACGCGATAGGTGACCTGATCGCCGGCTTCCCGGTGCACGGTCACATTACCGCGCGTATTCACCTGCAGGCGCGCTTGCGCCGCAATCCCGAAGGAATCGCCGACGTTCCCCACCCAATAGGCGCCTTCGCGCACCACGGACGGTTCCTGCGCGGCGGCTTTTTGCACGACAACGACAACCGCCGCCGCCATCACCAGATTGGCGATTCGCAAGTTCATCTAGTACGTTTCCTGCGAGGCGTTGACCAACTGCAGCACGCGTTCCCCGCGCTGCCGCACGTAAGCGTTATTTTCCCGATTCATGAGTTCCTGCAAAGTCCCGATGACATCCCGGTCCAGGCCATTGGACGATTCGCCCACTCCCTTCGTTAGCAGATCGATGGCTTGCGTGCGCATTCCAGGGTTGCCGTCCGAGAGCAGAACTCCCGACAGCGCCTTGCGAACTTCGGGCTGCTGCACAAAAGGTCTCAACCCGTCCATGGCCTTCAGGCGCACGCCCGCGTTCTCATCGTGCTCCAGGGCGTAAATCAGCGTGTCCCGCACTTCGGCAGCCTGGGCGCGATCGTTCAGAATCCCCACCGTCTCATAACGCAAACCGGGATCGGACGGATCCTTGGCGGCCGAAAGCAGCAGCACGCGGATGTTCTGGTCGTCTAAACCACCCGATACCGTACGTTGGCGAGTTTCATCGAGGACAATCTGAACGCCGCCATTGGGTCCCGGCTCCACCGACCGCACGCGCTGCGCACCCGGATCCACCAGGGACATCCCCGTAATTCCCAAGCCCAGGTTCGGAGCCAGACGCGCGCCGAAAAAGCCGATACTTAACAGCGCCAGAGCGCCCGCCGATTGCAGCCACCTTGCGTCCAGAAGTCGATCCCACCAGCTGGCTCGCCCAATAAAAGCATGCGCCGGCACATGTTCCGCCGCGATCTGCCGCTGCAGTTTTTGCCGGGATTCCCACAGCACCGACGCCGGCGACTCGATTTCCGCCTGATCGAGAGCCGCGTGCAGCTCGCGTTCCCGCTCGAGCGCAGTGCGGCACTCCGCACAACTCTCCAGGTGCGAGTCGACCACCTCTTCTTCGTCAAACGACAGCTCGCCGTAGAGCAACATACTTAGCTGCATCCGGACTTTTTCACACGTGTTCATACGAAATCTCCGAGGGCGACTCGCATCTTCTGCGTCGCCCGAAACAAGCAATTCTTGGCGGCTTCCTCGGTGGTCCCCAGGATCTCGCCGATGTTCCGCAGCCTCAGCCCTTGATAATGCCGAAGCTCGAACACCATCCGCTCACGCGCGGAGAGTTCGCTCAAAGCCTTATCGATACGCTGCCTCAGTTCGCCGGTGAGCAGGCTCCGTGCCGGATCGCCTTCCGCCCGGGATTCCTGCAGGGTGTCCATGCGGTCTACCGGCCCATCCGATCCTTCGACCTGCGACGATTCTTCCTTCCGCACCTTGCGCTTCCGCATGTGATCCAGGCACAAGTTCGTCACGATCCGATACAGCCAGGTGTGAAAACTGCAATCGAACCGGAAGCTGTTCAGGTTGCGGTAGACCCGCAGAAACGCTTCCTGGTAAACATCCTGCGCGTCCTCAGGCGACCGCAGCAGGTTCATGGCGAGCCGAAGCACACTTTGGTCGTAAGCGCGCACGAGCTGGCCGAAGGCGTCCTGATCGCCTGCCTGAGCTGCCCGTATGAGCGCCTTCTCGTCTGTCTGCAAGCCCGTTTTCTGGGCCAAAGAGGCGGCTCCGTGAGTCACGTCAGCACTACACAGTATATTGGACGGCGGGGGGCCGGAAAGGTAACGGCGGAGAAGACAACTAACCCTATATCAGCGGCTTAGGGCTGTATTTTCCAGATCGACGTGCTTCCTAAGGAAACCGCCTGCCTGATCACGGACGCTTTTCCGATGTATCGAAATTCAGATATTCACTTCAAGCTCGGAATCACTCCTGAATCGTAGGTTTGCCTTCCGGGAAACAGCTTCCGGCAAGCAGTTGACAGAGTGGCTCGCGGCCCATAAACTGACCGCATGGAAGTACATTTCAGTCCTGACCAGATTGCGCAACTTGCCCTGATCGCCGCTCAGGAAGGTGTGGACACCGAGAAGTTGGTTAAGGATGCCGCCCATAGACTGTTGCAGGACGACGAACACTTCCGCGCGGCGGTTCGTCGTGGTCTGGAGCAGGCTGACCGTGGCGAGTTCATCGAGGAAGATGAAATGGACGCCCGCATCAAGCGAATGTTTCCGTCTTGATGCGGATTCGCTGGACCCCCGCAGCCGCCGCCGACCTTGACCAAATCAAGGACTACCTTATCGAGCACCATCCTGATCTGGCGCAACCCACAATGCTAGAACTATACGCCGCGATCCTCTCCCTGAAGCGGATGCCCAATCGCGGCCGTGGTGCTTGCACCCCTGCCCTACATCGTCGCCTACCGCGTGAGCGGAGACGCCGTTGAAATCCTGCACATCCACCACGGAGCGCGGGATCGATCCTAACCGCGGCAAATGACTTAGGGCTGCAACTCCAAGTCGATACGCTTCTTCTCCGGCGTCGATCTGGACGATCTTGAAGCTCCGGATCTGGCCGGACCGGATATCCTCGCCGGATTCCGCCGCTCCGCCCCCGGATTTCCATTTCTGGGCCAGCATGCTGGTAAGCGACGAGAGATCGGCTTTCTGCGCCCCCGCGGCGGCTTCCTTGCGCTGCTCCGGAACCGGTGCGAACGCCGTCACGCCTTCGCCCAATTCCACTTTCATGCGTTTTCCTGAAACATCGACAACCCGGCCGCTCACTACTTCGCCGGCCTTGTGCTCGGCCAGGTACTCGTCGATGCTGGTCGGCTCCAGCTGCTTCATCCCCAGGCGGAAACGCCGGCGTTCCTTATCGGCCTCGAGCACCACAGCCTTGACGGTCTGCCCCTGCTTCAGGACTTCGTTGGGATGGTTCAAGCGCTTCTCGCCGGTGATATCGGCGATGTGGATCATGCCTTCGATGCCTTCGCCGAGCTCGACGAACGCTCCGAACTTGGCCAGGCTGGTGACCGGCGCTTCGACGGCCGTACCCACCGGATACTTCTTCAATGCGTCTTCCCAGGGATCGCCCAGCGCCTGCTTCAGTCCCAGGGCGATGCGCTTCTCAGCCGGGCTGACGCCCAGCACCACCACATCCACCACTTCCCCGGGCTTGAGAACATCCACCGCGCGGACGTTCTTTTTGCTCCAGGACATCTCGGATACGTGAATCAGTCCTTCGACGCCGGGTTCCAGCTCGACGAACGCGCCGAAATCCAGCACCCGCGAAACTTTCCCGCGGATGCGTTCGCCTTGAGTATATTTCGAAATCGCCAGAGTCCACGGATCGGGCGAGAGCTGCTTCAGCCCCAGCGAAATCTTGCGGGTGTCGCGGTTGATTTTGAGAATCTTGACGTCGAGTTCCTCGCCCGCCTTGACCACTTCGCCGGGCTTCACGTTGCGCGAGTAGCTCATGTCGGACACATGCAGCAGCCCGTCCACGCCGCCCAGATCCACAAACGCGCCGAAATCGGTGAGCGAGCGCACCGTGGCGCGGATGATATCGCCTTCCTGCAATTTCCCAAAGGCTTCTTCCTTGGCCTGGCGCTCCCGTTCTTCCAGAATCACGCGCCGGTCGACGACGACATCTTCCTCGGCGGCGTTGATCTTGGTGATGCGGCACTCGATCTGCTGGCCCACCAGCTTCTCGAGATCGGCCTGTTCTCGCGCACCGCTGCGCGACGCCGGCATAAAGGCCCGCACGCCCACGTCCACGCGCAAGCCGCCCTTGACGATCTCGAGGACCGTGCCGCCGATGGTGCGCTTCTCCGCGAAGGCCGCTTCGAGGCCAGTCCAATCCTTGGGCGTCTCGACTTTGATGGTCGAAAGAAGATAGGTGCCCGACTCGTCGCGTCCGCGGATGGAGACCACGACCTTGGTTCCCGGCTTCAGCTCGGGGGCAGGCGGCAGCATGCCGTCCATTTTCCGGCCGATGTCGACGAAGACGCCGTCAGGCGTCACCGACACGACCGTGCCTTCCAGTCGCTCACCACCGGCATGGTGGGTTTGTTCGAATTGAGTCAGTATGTCGCCGAAGGAGGTGTCAGCCCCCGTGGAGAGGGAAGACGCCTCGGGCGAATCAGGTAGGTTGGGTTGGGGCATGCAAGAAAAACCGGATCCTTGCTATTGTGTCACAGACTAAAATGTGGGGTCGGCCTTTCGAGGCCGCGGCCGGGCTTCTGCCCGGCTTTGGGTATAGCGCCGGCTGGAAAGCCGGCGGCAGGCTGGAAAGCCTGACCCCACGCTTTATCCCTGCGGAAGCATCTTGGCGATGTCGTTGTACAGCACGAACACCACCACCATCATCAGGAACACGAACCCCACCCTCACGATGGCTTCCTTGATCCGCAGGCTCAGGTCGCGCCGCAGCAGCATTTCCACCAGCAGCATGAGCATCACGCCACCGTCCAGGATCGGAATCGGCAGGAGATTGAAAATCGCCAGGTTCAGGCTGACCGCCGCCATCAGTCCTATATAAACTCCCGCGCCTTCGCGGGCGGCTTGTCCGGAAAGCTGGGCAATCCCGATGGGACCCGATAGCCCCTTCGCCGACATGCGCCGTTCGGCGATTCCCTGCAGGAACTGGTAGATCAGCTTGGTGCTCTGCACATTCTGGCGCCAGGATTCGGCCAGGGCGTCGCGGAACGGCAGCTTGACGATCTCCACCGGCGATTCCAGGCCCGCGCCGATGCGCCAGGCTTTGCTTCCCTGATAGTCGCTCCAGACCGGTGTGACCGTGGTGTGATATTCCTTGCCGTCGCGCAAGTACACCAGATCCGCGGGCGAACCTTTGGTCTCCGCGATCAAATCCAGCAGCCGCATCGAGGTGCGAATGGGCTTGCCGTCGATGCTGACGAACAAATCGCCTTTCTTGAGACCAGCCTGCTTGGCGACCTCGATATTGCAGCAGTAGCCGCTCACCTGGACCGCGTTCGCCTGCATCCAGCCGGCGACTCCGACGTGCTGCTTATCGTCATAGACGGGCGTCACGGTGAAATTGAGCCTCTGGCCGTCCCGCACCACCCAAACATCCATGGGCCGCTTGGCGCTGGCGATCTCGCGCAGCGCAATGGTCTCCCAGTTGGGATCCATCACGCCGTCGATCTGAACCACCTTGTCGCCTTCACGAATGCCGGCTTTGGCCGCGGCTCCATCGGGTGCAACATACCCGACCGTCGGCGACGGCGGCATGGGGAGCTTCGGATACTGAACCATGTACAGGCCGGTCAGCAGCGCAATCGCCAGAACGACGTTCGTGGCCGGGCCCGCGAAGGTGATACAGAGGCGCTGCCAGCGCGGTTTGGAAGGAAGAGCACGCGGATCGTTGGCCTGCTCGTCGCCCGGCTGTTCGCCCGCGAACTTCACGTATCCGCCAAAAAGGATCAGGCAGACTTTGAAGTCCGTCTCGCCGCGGTGGAATCCGAACAGACGCGGACCGAAGCCGATGCTGAAGGCGTCGATCTTGACGTCGAAGAAGCGCGCCGACCAGATAGTGACCCAGCTCGTGGAGCAGGATCATCACCCCGATCAGAACCAGGAACCACCAGAAATCTTGCAGTACAGAAACCATTTTGCCCGTTACTCTACCTACTATACTTTACGTTCGCGCCGCCACTCCGGTTGGAACTTTTTCGCCCCAGCGTGCTCCGATGACTTGCCGAGCCACGCGGCGCGACTCCGCGGTCCAGTCTCCAATAACTCCGCCACCGAGGTCAGTTTCCGAACGGGAACCTGCGCCAGACATTCGGCTACCGTCGCCGCGATACCGGGAAACGGAATATTTCCGGCCAGGAATGCCTCCACCGCGACCTCATCGGCCGCGTTGAGCGTTGCGGGGGCCGACCCGCCCGCGGAAATCGCTTCGTAAGCCATCCCCAGCAGCGGAAACTTCTGATAATCCGGCGGTTCGAAACTCCACTGCGCTGCTTTGGCCCAGTCCAGGCGCGGCACCGGGGCGGCGGCCCTCTCCGGGTAGGTCATGGCGTATTGAATCGGCATGCGCATGTCGGTGGCGCACACCTGGGCGATCACGCTGCCATCCAGGTATTCCACCAGCGCGTGAACCTTGGATTCCGGATGCACCACAACCTCCACATCCTTCGGCGGAAAATCGAACAGCCAGCAGGCTTCGATCACCTCAAACCCCTTATTCATCAATGTGGCCGAGTCGATGGTGATGCGTTTGCCCATCTTCCATGTGGGATGATTCAGGGCCTGCTCCGGCGTCACTCCAGCCATCTGGTCCCGAGGAGTCTTGCGGAAAGGCCCTCCGGAAGCCGTCAGAATCAGCTTGGAAACTTCCTGGCGCAGCCCGGCACGCAGGCATTGGTGTGCGCCGTTATGCTCGCTGTCGACGGGGATGAGCTCGGCGCCCGATGCGCGGCGCGCCTCCATCACCAGTTCGCCGCCCGCAACCAGGACTTCTTTATTTGCCAGCCCGACGCGTTTTTTCCGGCGAACCGCTTCGTAGGTGGCCTCCAGGCCATCCACGCCGACGATGGCGGACATCACGAAACCGGCTTCCGGGGCGATCGCGGCGTCAACGCGCGCACGAGGGCCCGCGGCTAACTCGGGGATCGAAATCCCCTGCGCCTGGAGAATGGAACGTAACTCCCTGAGGGAGGTTTCATCCGCCACGATAGCCACTTTGGGTTTGAATTCAGCGATCTGGCGGGCCAGCAGCTCGACGTTCTTTCCGGCCGCCAGGGCATAGATGCCGAAACGCTCCGGCCACATGCGAACCACATCCAGAGTGCTGGTGCCGATGGATCCCGTGGATCCCAGAAGCGTCAGGAGAGTCACTCGCTCCGATGATACCATCCGGCCTCTTCGTTACGGCTTCCGGCTGCTTACTGGCTCGGTTTTCTTTTGGGGAGTTTCTTTTTTAGGGGCGCCGGGGAGGTTGCTTCAGGGGTCTTTAATGAGGTTAGTCTCGCTTTGGTGGGAGTTACCCTCCCCGGCTTGATTCCAATAATAGTATAGTTCCCCTAGAAACGCAACAGTTTTTTGTATGGACCTTAATGAATATTTGTAATCTATTGTTAACAAAAGCAATAGCGTCCAGAGAACGATGCGCAAATAGTACTAGCCCTGGGATTTCTTGACCACAAGCCTGGCCCAATCTTCCAAAACACGGATGCAGGAGCAGAAATCGTCGTCCCCCCAGCCTTTGGCGATGGTGGCCTGGAGCATCTGGTGGGTGACGGCGCTGGTGGGAAGCGGTAAGTCCAATGACTTTGCCAGATCCAAGGCGAATCCCACATCCTTATGCATCCACTTCGCGGAGAAATTGGTGACGAAATCGCGGTTCAGGATGAAGGGAGCCTTATAAGACGCGATGCCGCTCTTGGCTGCGCTGTTTTCCAGGATCTCGATCATCAGCTCCGGCGCGATGCCGGCTTTCGCTGCCAGGACGAGTCCTTCGGCGAAGGATTGCATGATGCTCGCGCCGACCAGGTTCTGCGTGACCTTGGCCTTTAGTCCCTGGCCCGCCGGGCCGCAATAGTAGAACAGCTTGCCCATGATCTCCATGTAGGGCTTGGCGCGCTCGAAAACGGCCTTATCGCCGCCGATCATGAACGTCAGCGTGGCCTTCTCGGCGCCGCCTGTCGATCCGGTGACGGGCGAATCCAAGAAGTGGGCGCCCTTGGCCGCGAAGGCTTTGTTCAGCTCGATGCTGGCCGCGGGAGCGATGGAACTGCAATCGCAGACGATCGCGTCCTTGCGAACGGTTTCGATCAACCCGCCCGATCCGAGCGTGATCTGGCGCGCCATGGCGGTATCGCCGACGCAATAGAAGATGTAATCGGCGCGCTCCGCGACTTCACGCGGCGTCGCGACGAGCGGTGCCTTTGCCCGCTTTCGCCAGCTGCTGCGCCTTGCTGCCGGTGTGCGACCACAGCGCGACATCGTGACCGGCCTTGAGAAGATGGCCGGCCATGCGATACCCCATGATGCCGAGCCCGAGAAAACCGAGTTGTGCCAAGGATGAAGCCTCCTGAAGATTTTCGAGGAAGCTACGATCTTAGCAATATGTCTCTAGCAATTCGAGGAGGAGACGCTACTGCGTATCGGAACCGGAATGCTTTCCCGCGAGTAACCTCAGGATCAGCAGGTCGGATGGTTGGAAGGTGTGGACGGGGACGTTGTTCAGATCCTCATCGCGATCCACCACATGGCTGCGAATCATGCTGCGAAGCTGCAGGACCGAAACACCCAGCTGCTCGGCCGCCTCGGCTTCCGAGTACTGCCCCTTTCCGGGTCTGCTGCCAATCTGCACGCTCATAGTTGCATTGTAAAAGGGCTGGGCAGAGCGCCCAATTAGCAATTGTCCTTATTTAACCCCCGGTATCGCCTGACGTACGAACGTACTAAGGGGTGCCCATTTCAACGGGAGTTACACTTCAAAGTGATGGCAGACGAAAAAACCGGCTTGCGATCTTCCACGGAAGTACTCACGCGAGGATTCGATCCCCGCTTATCTGTCGGCTCGGCCCGTCCAGCCGTATTTCGCAGTTCTACCTACGTGTTTTCCAGTCCGGAGGCCGCCGAACGCGCTTTCGATCTGGTGGCCGGCCGCGCCAAGCCGCAACCCGGCGAGCAGCCCGACCTGATTTATTCCCGCTTCAATCATCCCAATGCGGAGATTTTCGAGAGCCAGATTGTCCCGCTCGAGCACGGCGCGCGCGCGGCATTGGTCTTCAACTCCGGCATGGCCGCGATTACCACCGCCCTGTTCACGTTTCTCAAGCCTGGCGACGCGATCCTCTATACGGTGCCGATTTACGGCGGCACGCAATCGCTCATTGAGAATTTTCTCGAAGCCTGGGGAATCACCGGGATCGCGGTGCAGGCCGGCAGTACCGCTGCGATCGAGGAGGCGATCCGGACAACCCCCAACTTGCGCGTGATCCTGATCGAGACGCCCGCCAATCCCACGCTGACCATGACCGACATCCTCAGCGCGGCTAAAGCCGGCTCCGCGCGCTCCGGCGAGCCGCCCCTGCTCATGGTGGACAACACGCTGCTCGGTCCGACTTTTCAACATCCGCTCGACCGCGGCGCACATCTGGTTTTGTACTCCGCGACCAAGTACCTTTCCGGATTCAGCGATCTGATCGGGGGTGTCGCTCTAGCAAGCGATCCAGAACTAATTCGCAAGATGCGCCTGAAGCGCAATCTGTTCGGCAACATCCTGCAGCCCGACGAGTGCTGGATGCTGGCATCGAGGCTGCCCACCGTGCGTCTGCGCATGAACCGCCAGAGCAAGAATGCGCAGCGCATCGCCGAACGGCTGGCGTCGCACCCGAAGGTACGCAAGGTGCACTATCCCACTCTGTTTGACGATCCCGGCCAGCTCCGCATTCACGCGGCGCAGTGCGATTTCCCCGGCGCGATGTTTTCGCTCGAGCTGCACGGCGGCAAGCCGGCGGCGTTCGATTTTCTGCGGAGGCTCCACCTCGCATATAACGCCGTATCGTTAGGTGGTGTCGAGACGCTGGTGTGCCATCCCAAGACCACCACTCATTCCGGATTCACGGAATCGCAATTCGCCGAGGCGGGTGTCACCGATGGCATGGTGCGGGTGTCGGTGGGGATCGAAGACTGGCGGGATCTGCTGGACGATTTCGAACAGGCACTGGCGTAGGGCAGGTCTCCAGACCTGCGGCGGGTTTACAAACCCGCCCAGGCGGGGCTTGAAAGCCCCGCGCAGGCGTGGACGCCTGCCCTACATCTGTAGCGTCGCACCGGGCTGCGTTGTTCGCGATTGCGTCCGGAGCGCACAGCACGCGACACGCACCTTCAAGATAGATTTATTCGTGTCGCGGTGCGTTGTGCGCGATACAAAGAAAGATAGAAGCGGCGGCCCGATCAGGAGGCGATTGGGCCGCCGTGGATCGATCCCGGAAACCCCCGCGAGCATGGGGGGTGACTGCGTCCGGGTGATCCGAGGTCATTGCATTACGGGTTCACCTGCAGCTCATTGGTGACCGAGAAGACTCCCGGAACTCCATTCGCCCGCACATATGCCAGTTCCCGATCCATGGTGTTCGCTACGGCGCCTTCAAGCGTCACCTGGCCGTTCTTCACCAGGATATGGATGGGCGGGTGAGTGCCTTGCGCATAACGCTGTAGCGCGGGATATCCGTAAATCGCGCGGACGCTTTGCCAGCGAATCTGGTCATCGAAGTTCGATAGCGGCAGAACTTCAATTTGATCGTCCACTTGCGCTACGCCTTCGATGTGTTTCACAGCGCTTTCCGCCTGATCCTTCAGCCACGGGCTGCCAGACCTGCCCTAATAGTGTGACCTTGCTGCCATCCACGCGGAACGAAAGCGAATCGAACACGCCGTAATAGGGAAGCATGTTGATCTCATGAAGAACTTTTGCTTCCAGCGTTTTTGGCGCCGGGGCCGGCCCCGAAGCATAGGCAAACGAAGCGGCCGACAGGGCCGCTACTGCCAGAAAACTACCCAGTTTCCCAACTCTCATGATTTAAATCCTCACTCCTTTGGACGCGAAGAGTGGAGGTCCGGTTGCAGGCCGGATTTCGAGTTGAAACCGAAAGAGTTGTGGCGCGGTTATCCGCGTGCGCGGGTTGCGGCGGCTACCTGAGGCGCAGGCGCAGGAGGAGGCGCTGCGGCCGGCTGCTCGGCGCGCACCAAGCCGAGTTGCTTGCGCAACTCCGTATCCACCTTCTTGTACACGTCGGAGTTCTCGCGCAGAAACTGCTTGGCGTTTTCACGGCCCTGGCCGATGCGCTCGCCCTTGTAGCTGTACCATGCGCCGCTCTTCTCGATCAGGTTGTGCTGCACGCCCAGGTCGACCAGGTCGCCTTCCTTGGAGATGCCTTCGCCGTAAATAATATCGAACTCGGCTTCGCGGAACGGCGGAGCCATTTTGTTCTTCACGATCTTGATCTTGGTCCGGTTGCCGGTGACCGTTTCGCCGTCCTTGATCGCGGCGATCCGGCGGATGTCGGCACGGACGCTCGAGTAGAACTTGAGGGCGCGGCCGCCCGTGGTGGTTTCCGGATTCCCGAACATCACGCCGATCTTCTCGCGGATCTGGTTGATGAAGATCAGGCAGGTATTGGATTTGGAAACGATACCGGTGAGCTTGCGCATGGCCTGCGACATCAGGCGCGCGTGCACGCCCATGAAGCTATCGCCCATTTCGCCATCCAGCTCGGCCTTGGGCACCAGGGCCGCCACCGAATCCACCACCAGCACGTCGATCGACCCGGAGCTGATCAGTGCGTTGGTGATCTCGAGCGCCTGCTCGCCGTAGTCGGGCTGCGAGACCAGCAGGTTGTCGACATCCACGCCGAGCTTGCGCGCATAGACCGGATCGAGCGCGTGTTCGACATCGATATAGGCAGCCATGCCGCCCACCTTCTGCGCCTCGGCGGCCACTTGCAGGGCCACCGTGGTTTTGCCCGAAGACTCCGGGCCGAAGATTTCGGAGATGCGCCCCCGCGGGAATCCGCCGATTCCCAGTGCGACATCGATCGAGATGGATCCCGTGGAAATAGTGGGAACAGCCTGCACGGCTTGCGCGCCCAGCCGGATCACGGAGCCTTTGCCGAATTGTTTTTCGATCTGACCCAGGGTCGCGCCCAGGGCCCGCGCGCGTTCTTTGTCGTCCATTGAGGGTTCCTCTCGATCTCGGGGGAACCTTAATTATAGCGCGCCGAATAAAACAATTCAGCCGCTTATTGTTGTGCGGCGGAATCCTGAGTCGCGGTTTGCACCCGGCTGATCTGCTGATCCAGCTGGCTGAGTGTCTTTTCGACTTGCGCCTTGTCGGTTGCGTTGGGCGCGGCCTTCAGGTAGGCACGGAAGCTCTCCGCGGCTCCGGTCCAGTTCCGCTTCTCGATCTGAATCGCCCCCAGCAGATAGTGTGTCTTTGGATTGGTGTGTTTCCGGTCCGCATCCACGGCCTGCTGCGCGCTCTTTTCAGCAGCGTCGAATTCCCGCAATTCAAGATGCCCTAACGCGTTGAAGTAATAGGCGGCAGGGAACTCGTAGGGATCCAAGTGCAGCAACTGATCGGTTTTGTCCACCAGATCCTTCCAGTTTTGCTCGCGCAGAGCAAGCTGGTAAAGCTGCTGGTAGGGATACACATACTTCGAATCCGCCGCCAGGGCGCTCATGTATGCCTGCGAGCTTCCGGATAGTGCTCTCTGCTCTCCAGCATCTTTCCGAGTTCATACCAGGCCTCGGCGTATTTGGGATAAGTCTGCGCTGCCTTGCGGAATTGCTGCTCGGCTTGATCCGCCTTGCTCTTCTTCATTGCGTTGAGCCCTTTTTCGTACGCCTTGCGTGCGTCCTTGGGCGCCTGGCCGGAAGTGGCACTGGCGGTGAACCCCTGGATCTTGGCGATGGGATACAGCAAGATCACCCCGATGTCCGGCGAATCCATCATGCGTCTTCCAGCCAGCGAAACGCTATCGGACCGATATCCAGGCAGGCGGGCGCGAATCTCGCAGTCCCAATAGGCCGAGTCGCGGCTCGCACCGTTCCCGCCGGTGGGCATGCCGTTGGCGATACCCTGCCCGAAACCGCCTTGGCCAGGCCCGTTCTGGCCAAACCCGCCCGGCTGACCGGAATCGTTGAAAATGTCGGTACTGGCATCGGCGAACACACCGTTGTTTTGTCCGAGATTGAAACTGAACCCACCCGTGGAATCGGTGTATCCCTGGGGCTTAACGGAGTTCGTTGAACAGAGGAGTTCGATGGTTACCGATTCAGGCGGCGGACCTCCGTCGTACATCAAGACTTTGCCCGAGATCCAAATCGGGCGGGGTGCCTGTGGCGCATTGCTGGGCGTCTGGCTCTGGCTGTTAGGGATATTGCCTGGACTGGGAGTCGGAGTTGGCGTGCCTTTTCCGGGACTCGGGGCAGTGGCGCCTCCACTCGATCCCGTGGAACCTCCCTTCTGGGCAATTCCAGGAGAAACTCCCAGGAACATCGCGGCGGCGAGCGTCAAAACCGGTCCAACAAAACGCGCCTGCAAGATTCGCATAGGGCGCCTCCCTGCTATGGCATGAATTATAGCGCTTCTATAAGGACCTGCCGGGGAGGCTTTGCGGAACTAAAACACGAAGGCCGGATCGCGTTCTCCGCAATCCGGCCCTCAATCAGGTTTTCAGCGCACCTGACAGCTTGTCTTCAGTCGAGCTAGGCCACTGTTTGCGCCCGATAGCGGGCCATAATGGCGTTCATCTCATCCTTCAAACGCAGCTTCTGCTTCTTCAGGCGAATCTCCTCGGCCTCGTCGTCCAAGGTCAAGTGTTCCTTGGCTTCAATCAGCTTCCAGTTGTTTATGGAACTGGGCATGCTCTTCCGCCAAGGCACGAAATTGCTGATCGGTCGCCATCAGATGCGCTTTCAGCTCTTCGTTATATTGCTCCATCAGTGACACCTCTCCTTTTTTCTATGTTTGGAAGCGCCGCCGTTTAGGGCGCGTGAGGGCCACGCCGAGCCGCTTGGAAATGGATTATTGGGCTCGGTGGGTCTTGCGAAAACGACTGTCATTCAATCACTACAGCGGGCATCGGACACCCGCCACGCACCATGACAATATCATGAAAAGAACCTCATGACAATAGCGTCTTCGGCAGGATTGTCATAGTAGTCCGGACGCCGTCCGGCGCGATGAAATCCAGCGGACTCATACAGCTGGATCGCGGCCGCATTGGACGCGCGAACCTCCAGGAACCAGGCCCCTTTCGTGCGCCCCAGGGCGTCCCGCAGGAGGCCCCGCGCAAGGCCTTTGCGCCGCTCCGCTGGATCGACCGCCAAATTCAGGATTTCGCGCTCGCCCGGGCACCAGTTCGCGGACGGCTAAAAATCCTGCCACGCAACTTTCTACGTCCGCTACCCGGCAATCGTGCTTCAGGTAGTCGACCGGATTCCACTGGGCGGCTTCGGGCGATGCAGCCTGGATCGCGTCGATCGCGGCCAGATCCGTAAAGCGCGCGGGGCGAATCGTCAGTTGGCGGTTATGGTCCATTGGAGAATGGCAACCCCCAATAGCGGCATCACTGCGAGTGTTGCACATACCGGCGAAAATCCCACGCGGTCCACCACGCTGCCGATCCAGGGAGACAGAAACGCGGTCATCAATCCGAAGGATGAGGTGAGTGCCGCTACTCCCAAGCCGGCGTGAGCCGGACCAAAGAGATCGATGGGCAGCGCGTACACGTTGGTGCTGATGGCCAGCGTCCAGAAGAAACTCAGACTGATGGCGGCCGCGGCCAGCCCGGGATGCGGCATCAGCGGAACGGCGGCCGTCGCCAGCAGAATCACAGCCGAGATCCAGCAGATGCGCATGCGCGCCCGGAGCACCTGCATGCCGGACCGGATCCAGCGGTAGGACATCACGCCTCCGAAGAATCCGCCCGCGGTGGCGAACACCGCCGGGATCCAGGCGAATTGGCGGTTCGCTTCATCCTGCGTCATGTGCCGTTCCTGAACGAAGTACAGCGTGGTCCAGTTGCTCCATAGCGCGTACAGCGTCATGACGAAGGCATTGGCCAGCGCGAGTCCCCAGAATCGGGGATCGCGGAGGAGAGAGCCTCCGTCCTGACGGACGGGGCTTTTATCGACTGACCGCGCGGGAACGCGTTTCGACGTGAACAGCCACAGCGGAATCCATAAGAACCCCAGCGCTCCGCATAACGCGAACGTGGATCGCCATCCGTAGCGAGGCTGCATCAGCACCACAATCAGCGGCGCGGCGACGGATCCCAGTGTAATACCGACTTGATTGAACGCCGTTCCCAGCGCCAGCTCGCGCGGCTCGAGATACGTCGCGTTGGCTTTGCCGGCGGCGGGAATGCCAGCGGCTTCCGCTGCGCCCAGTACGGTCCGGCACGCGAGCAATCCGGAGAAACTTCGAGTCCACGCCGTGGCCGAACCCGCTATGGACCACAAAGCTACCGCAATTCCTGCGCCGAGATTCAGACCCACGCGATCGATGAACCATCCTGCCGCGGGGGCGACCACGGCGTAGACGATCGCAAAGGACGAGATGACCAGTCCATACTGCTCATTGGTCAACTGGAATTCGCCGCGCACGGTGGGAGCAAGCGCGGCCAGGAGCTGGCGATCCAAGTAATTCAGCGAGGAAGACAGAACGAACACGCCCACGGCGATCCATCTCAAAGTGACCCAGCGCAGCGGGACCCCACGTGACATACCCCACATTCAGCGCAGCTCGTAAGTGGTAACGTTCCCGACGGTGCCCAACTTCGCGTCGGGTTTCGAATCGTGGATCACCATCACCTGGCGTGCGGGTTTCTGCACGCCGCACGTGAAATCGGCGGGATTCAAGCCTTCCGTGCCGCGCACCAGGACTTGCACCGTGCTCTTCGCGTTCTGGATCGTCAGCCTGTCGCGGGCCGTTCAGGCAATCGACCTGTATCAGCGTCCCGGTTACGGTTGCCCCGCCGTAGATTTGCGCGAAACGGCACCGGCGTCGCACCGGATTTCAGACCGCCTTGCTCGCGGTTGGCTTTGGCCTCCGCCGCGCGAATCTCAGCGGCGGCCGAGTCCTTGACGCGCTGGAGATCGGCCGCACGCTCATCGGCTGCGCGCTGCGTGTCGGCGATTTCGACGTCGATCCGGCGCTGTTCGGCTTGCATGCGGATTTCATGGATGCGCCCGCGGTCGGCATCGGTGCGGGCGGTGCGCTCCGCTGAGATCCAGGATTTCGCCGCGTCCACCGGCTGGCCGGCAGCGGTCTGCGCCTGGGCGAGCGCCTGCCAGTAAGCCGAAGTCTGGGGTTCAAGCGCGGTCGCTTCCTTGAGCCGGCTGACCTTGACCAACGCGTTGGTCTCCAGTTCCGCCAGGCGAACGTGCGGCTCGGCCCAGCGTGGATTGGCCTTTGCGGCTTGCTCGAGTGAGACCGCAGTGCCGTCTGCGAACAGGCCCCGGGGGCTGCCTGGAGGAAACGTTTTGCCGGCGGCTTTCAGTTCCGCGAGCCAGTCGTCCACGTCCGATGGGGGAAGGCGCTTCTCGATGAAATCGCGATTCGGATTCAGGGCTTCGCCGAAAACCGGAGACGCTTCAAACATGCCTGCACGGAAATATGCCTCGGCACGGCGGTTCAGCTCTGCCAGCGTCAAGTCGAATCCATTGCGCGCGGCGACACTTTCTTCATTTCCCTGCTGGAGATTGCTCAGGTACACACGGAAACGCCCGGCATATTCGGGATTCGTCGCCAGGAGCTGAATCTTGGCCCATGCCCGCTCGCGGTCCGCTGGTAAAGACATGGGCCGCGCTCCCAGCTTCACGCGCGTGGCATTTACTTCGATGGTAGAGAAGAGATCCTCCAACGCCGTGACCGTGACGCCGGGAAGCAATCCGGCATTATCGGCGATCAAGCGCCGCACAATCTCTCTTCTCCAGTCCAGGGGCTGGGGAGTATCGGCCGTCCAGGCGCTCAGGTCCGACGATCCGCCCGGCACGAAGGGCTGCGGCAGCGCGTGCGGTCCGTATTCCTTCTGGTTCGGAAACAGCACCAAAACGATCGGCCAGACGGTGGGCAGATCGGCTTTCCCCAGCATGCCCGCCAGAACGTGGCGGGTCTGCTCCATCTGGGTCAGGCGTTCGCGCGCCGCGCGGTCGCCGGCATTGCTGATGACGCGGAACGGTCCCATGCGGTACTCGGTCCAGTCCGCGGCGAAGACCGAGGACGCGAGCAAAACCGCGATGAGCGCGTTCCGAAGCACCATCTTGATTTTATGGGATTTTATGGCAAGCGGCTTCCTTTGTTATACTGACAGCCGGTTCACAGGAGACTTTCACCTATGTCACGACGCGTGGTCGCACTCACGATTCTCAATTGCTCGCTGGTTCTGGGCGTGGTTTGCACGGCCGCTTTTACGGCCAATGGCCAGCAGCCCGCTAAAGAAGGTGCTCCCAAGGGCGGCGGCGGGAAGGGCAAGGGTGCGGCGCGTCCGCCGCTGTTCTTCCGCGAAGAATGGAAACAGACTCCCGCGGGTGGCGAACATCAGGTGGTTCCGGCGGACTCCGTGGCCAACCCGGATCTGACCTTGAACCTGCTGGGACCCACGGGAAAAGAGATGCTGATGACCGGCGCGGCGACCGATGAGACCAATCCCATCCATCTGTGGACCGGCATGTGCACCACGCCCTGCGCCTTCACGCTGAAGCACAAGAATAGCTACGCGGACCTGACGGGTCTCGCCCGCATCCGGCTGGTATCGAAGATGTCCGGTCTCCATATGGTCCATCCGCTCATCAAAACGGCGGATGGCATCTGGCTGGTGGGCGATCGCGCCGACGGATCGCTCTCCGACTGGATCGAGAGCGAGTTCGCGGTGAGCGACGTTAAATGGTTGCGCGTCGATCCCACGCGCATGGTGACCACCGGCACCTGGGTGAAAGATCCGGATCTCAGCAAGGTGGATGAGATCGGATTCGCCGACCTGATGCCCAGCAGCGGCCACGGCCCGGGCGGATGGGCTGACGTCGCGAAGATCGAAGTCTACGCCAAGTCCGTCCCGCGTTAGAAGCCACTCGCTGGCGCTCGTGGTTCGGTGCTACAGAACCGCGACCAGCAGGGAGCGGCCATTCAGAATTTCGTGGTGATCTGCAAATACGGGTAGCTATACCCGTGTCCCGGCGTCGCACGGCGAAGAAACGTGCCCGGGAATAAGTGTCCGAAACCCGCGCCTAATTGCGTGACGGATGTAATCGAGTACGCCGCAGTGACGTCCAGTTCCTGCCCCACCCAGCGGCCCGCCGAACCATCCGCCACTCGCGCGACCACCACGTTGCCTTGCGAGTTGTACAGCGCGTCACGCGCATCCGCCAGCCAGAAGGCGTTGTAGCTCGGCGTCAGGGTCCACTTGGGGCGCGGCTTGATCTCGATTGAGCCGCGCAGGTGGTGGATATTTCTCCAGCCGACCTGATCGGTAAGGCCGTGCCGGTCGTGCGCGGTGGGATACAGCAGCTGGAACGTGTTCACCTGGCCGTCGTGCGGATTGCCATCGCCGGTCGCATAGTTATATTCGGCCACCAGCCTGGGCGATCCCGCCACATTGGGAAACGAATACGCCATCAGCCAGTGGCCGGCCCAAGCATCCACCCGGTCCGCAGCCACGCTGCCCTGTTCGAGGACGATGCTGGTGTTGTAATCGAATGCGCGGACCTTCCCCAGCCAGCGCGCTCCGCTCACTTTCATGTCGAGGTGGCCGAGCGGACCGAGCTCGGATCGGACATTCGGCTGCAGGCGCCACATAAAATACGGCTCCAGGGTCGAGTTCGGAATCCAATCGCCGATCGAACCGTACAAGCCGTGAAGATTGTTCCCCGCATCCGCGCTGCCCACCTGACCGTCGCGCAACACCACCACGCTCGCGGCGAATGCCGTGAGTTTCAATTTGCGGTAATGCAGCAGCAGGCGCGCGGCATCGAAAGATCGACCCACATTCTGCCACTGGCTGACGCCGACCAGACGCTCCCCGCCCAGGCTGATTTCCTGGCGGCCGACCCGAAGAGCCACGGGGTTCTTGTCCGGATCGCCCAACTCGGCATAGGCCTGGCGGAGATCCCAGGTGTCCTGGCGGGGCGGCCCGTGCGGCGTCTGGTTGTCGCCACGTCGCGAGCGTCCTGCGTCTGCGTGACGATTTTCCACCAGGGCGCGGGCTGCTAGCGTCATCGAGAACCGAAAGCGGTTTAGCAGGTAGACATCGTCATTGCCGGGCCGAAATCCGCCGCCCGAAAATCCTTCCAGACGCATGCGCTCGTCACCGGAGAAACCGATCCAGCGTGGAAGGTCCCGATTTAACAAATCCGTCGGCAGGGAGCCCGGCTGCGCGCACAGCGGCACCCAGCACAAGAAAATAGTCGCGATCAGGCGCAAAAAACCATGATAGCGCGGAGAGTTTTTACTGCCCCGCGAAACTAATATTCCGGTGCGTGAACCGTTGATTCTTCCGCTTGTCGCGTTCGCCGCGGGAATCCTGGTGGACCAGGCGGTTGCGTTTTCGAATCGCGAGGCGGCGCTGGCGGCTGCGGCGCTTGCAGTCCTGACGCTTCTGCCGGCGTCGCCCTGGATCAAACACACCGCAGCCCTCCTGGCGATGCTTTTTGCGGGAGCCTTCATCAGCGCCTGGCACCGGCCCGGGCCAGCGCCTGAAATCGACGCGACCTCCCGCGAAATCGTGATCCTCAGCGGCTGCGTGGTGGATCCCACGGTATTTGGCGAAGACCGCGCGCAGTTCACGCTGGAGCTCGAGCCCGGAGCCCGCGCGCAGGTGCTGGTTCCATGGGATGAGGGAGATCCTGTACCAGCCAGGTTGTCCTATGGCCAACGTATCGAGATCGTCGCGCGGGTGCGCCGCCCGCACAATTTCAATAATCCCGGCTCGTTCGATTACGCTGCGTATCTTGCCCGCCGCAACATCTTCTGGACCGCTACCATGTCCCGCAACACCTCCGCGATCGTTTTGCCGGGGCGCTGCGGATGGCGTTTCATGGGTGCTATCTTCGCGCTGCGCACCGCCGCTCTCGATCGCATAGACCGGCTCTATCCCAACAATGACTACGGAGCAGGGATGATGGGATACAACTCTGGGATGATGCAGGCCGTGCTGATCGGCGAGACGGTCAAACTCGAGCGCGTCTGGACCGACGATTTCCGCAGAACCGGCACGTTTCACGCGCTGGTGATTTCGGGGGTCCATGTGACGGTCCTCGCGATGGTGCTTCTGTTCCTTCTGCGCCTGGTCCCGATTTCCGAACTCAGCGCGCTGGCGTTGACCGCCGCGGCAGCCTGGCTCTACGCTCTGGTCTCCGGATTCTCCGCTCCCGTGGTCCGGGCAGCGGGCGGGTTCACGCTCTACACACTTGCGCGGGCCTGCTTTCGCCGCGCGCGCGTGATGAATCTTCTAGCGGCCGTGGCTCTGGTGTATCTCGCATGGGACCCGGCTCAGATGTTCGAAGCGAGCTTCCAGTTATCATTCCTAGCCGTGGCGGCCATCGGAGTGCTGGCTGCGCCCTTGCTCGAATCCACTACAGTTCCCTATGCGCGAGGCCTGCGCGGCATTTCCAATGCGGACCTGGACCCGCATCTGGAATCTCGCGTGGCGCAGTTTCGCGTAGAGATTCGCTTGGCGGCGGAAACGCTGTGGATGTGGACTGTCGTTCTTTTCCGCTGGCCGCTCCGCTGGGCGCAGGAGTTGGTATCCCTGTCGTTTCGCGCCCTCTTCTTCGCCTTCGAAATGGTGCTGATCTCCGCGACCATGCAGATCGGCCTGGCGCTTCCCATGGCCGAATATTTTCACCGCGTCTCGTTCACCGGTTTGAGCGCCAACCTGCTGATTGTGCCCGCGATGAATGCGGTGGTTCCGCTCGGCTTTCTGGCGATCTTCACCGGCTGGCGTTGGACCGCATCGCTGGCCGGGGCGCTGCTGCGATTTTCGGAGCGCATTGCCGCCTGGCACGCGAACCTCGAGCCGGCCTGGCGAGTTCCCGACCCGCCGCTATGGTTCATGCTGGCTTTCGCGGCGGCGTTGGTGGCCTGCGCCGTGCTCTTTCGTAAACAGCGGCTTCGCCGAATTGCAGTTGGCGCGGTTCTGGGGTTGTTCGCGCTGCTGCTTTGGCAGCCCTGGCTGCATCCCCGGCAGACGGGCATGCTCGAACTGACGGCGATCGACGTCGGGCAGGGCGATAGTCTTCTAGTGGTCCTGCCGCGTGGCGAAACCATGCTGATCGACGGCGGCGGACGGCTGGTGTACGGCCGCCAGCGAAAGTCGAATCTCGATATCGGAGAGGACGTCGTGTCTCCCTATCTGTGGAGCCGCGGCATCCGGCGCATCGACATCATGGTCGCCACCCATTCCCATCAGGACCACATCGGCGGCCTGGCTTCGATCATGTCCAACTTCAGGCCGAAAGAGTTATGGACGGGAGCCAATCCGCCGGCGGAACTCCAGGCGCTCGCCCGCCGCCTGGGAATCCCGTCTTCTGAAAAGCACCCCACCGGCCCGCTCGAGCTTTCCGGCGCGGTTCTGGAAGTCCTGGCGCCCGCGGACGACTACGTCGCCAAAACGGCAGGCAACAACGACTCCCTGGTGCTCCGGATCTCTTACGGATCGCGCTCCTTTCTTCTGACCGGCGACATGGAGCGCCCTATCGAGACCAGGCTCCTGGCCTCGGGTGCCGACCTCCACGCGGACGTTCTCAAGGTCGGCCACCACGGGTCCCGGACCTCCAGTACCCAGGCGTTTCTCGACGCCGTCTCGCCCTCGGTCGCCCTCATCTCTGCGGGATATGAGAATTCCTTCGGCCATCCCCATCCGGATGTCGTCGGAAGGCTTGCGGCGCGGCACACGGCCATTCTGCGGACGGACCTGGACGGATTAGTGACTGCCCGGACCGATGGACACAGCGTTTTCTTCGACCTACAGGCGTGGCGACAAAATCCGCAACCCCTGCGTTTTCCGCTACATCTGATACAATAGCCTCGAAGGTGTGTATTCTCGCGTTCGCAGAGGCTTTCCGTTAGTGCGTCTACCTAACTTTTTATTCGCGTCCGCGGTATTCGCCACGGTTGTCTGTGCCGCGGATCTCCCTAAAAACTACGCGACGCCGGATAACCTGAAGGATGTCATCAACCGCTATATTTCAGCCCAGCAGGCCCAGCAGGAGGCCCTCCGGGGGGCTCGTATGGAAGTTGATATCGACGCCCAGCTCCCCAGCCTCGAAAAAAAGGGGACGCTCAGGGTCCTGCGCGTGATTTCCAAGTTCGGCAAAATCTCCTTCGATAAGCTAGGCGATTTCATCGGCGATCCGATCGTGAAGAACCAGTTCATCACGAAGTACCTGGAACTCGAACAGAATGAGCGTGAGAAGGGTTCCATCGCGATCACCCCCGCCAACTACAAGTTCCAGATCAACGCGATTATCACTCAGGACGACCGGCAGGTCTACATCTTCAAACTAACCCCTAAACGTAAGGCCATCGGGCTCTTCAAGGGCGAGTTGTGGCTGGACGGCGACACCGGCATGCCCCTCAAGGAGTCCGGTCAGCTGGTCAAGACCGGCTCCGCCTGGCTCAAGAGTGTCCGTTTTGTGCGCGACTACGAAATGCGCGACGGCATATCGGTTTTGAAGCATCTGCAGAGCACCGTGGATGTGCGCGTCGTCGGTAAAGCCGAGTTGAGCGCCAATTACAGCAACCCGACGTGGCAAGAGGACGATCAGACGGCCAGCGTCCCATAACCAAGGAGATCCGCTTCCATACCATGAGAACGCTTTTTTTGAATCCGCCTTCTTTCGAAGGCTTCGACGGCGGGGCCGGATCGCGTTGGCCCTCCACCCGCGAGGTCGCGTCTTTTTGGTATCCGGTATGGCTGTGCTATCCGGCCGGGATGCTCGAGGACAGCAAAGTGCTGGACGCGCCGCCTCACGGCGTCTCCATCGAGCAGACCGTCGCCATGGCGAAGGATTTCGAGCTGATGGTGCTGTACACCTCGTCGCCCGGCTTTCACGTGGACGTAAAGATCGCCGAGATGATGAAGGACGCGAACCCGAAGATGCAGGTGGCCTTCGTCGGGCCTCCCGTAACCATCGAGCCGGAAAAGTCCCTGAACGCGACCAAAGCGATCGATTTCGTGGTGCGCCGCGAGTTCGACCATCAGATCGCCGGCTATGCCAAGGGCACGCCGCTTTCGGAGCTGCCCGGCGTGAGCTACCGGAAAAATGGCGAGATCGTCCACACCCCGGAAGGCCCGGTGATCGAGAATCTGGACGAGCTGCCCTGGGTTTCGAAAGTCTACAAGCGCGACCTGGATTTCAAGCGCTATAACGTTCCGTTCCTGTTAAATCCGTTTATGTCGTTTTACACTTCGCGCGGCTGCCCGGCGATGTGTACCTTCTGCCTGTGGCCGCAGACGCACTCCGGCCATCGCTGGCGCTTGCGCTCGACCGATGACGTGGCCAACGAATGCCGCTACGTCCTCGAAAACTTCCCCGGCCTGAAGGAAATCTTCTTCGACGACGACACCTTCAACTATAAGAAAGCCCGCACGCTGGAATTGTGCGCCAAGCTGAAGCCGCTTGAACTTCACCTGGAGCTGCACCTCGCGCGTCACCACCGACTACGAGACGCTCAAGGCCATGAAAGACGCCGGCTGCCGGCTGCTGATCGTGGGCTACGAATCCGGCGACGAGCAGATCCTCAGGAATATCAAGAAGGGCGCGACGATCGAAGGCGCCCGCCGTTTCACCAAAGACGCCCACAATCTGGGCCTGGTGATCCACGGCGATTTCATCGTGGGCCTTCCGGGAGACTCGCGCGAGAGCATCCGGCGCACCATCGATTTCGCGAAGGATCTGGATACCGAGACCATTCAGGTCTCTATCGCCCACGCCTATCCCGGGACCGAGTTCTACGACTTCGCTAAAGAGAACGGCCTGGTGCAACTCAAGATGTCCGACGACCAGGGCCACCAGCTTCCCCAAGTAGTGTATCCCGGCATCTTGGAAAAGGGCGAGATGATGGAATGGGTCGACCGGTTCTACGACGAATACTATTTCCGTCCCAAGGCTGCCTGGCGCATCGTTCGCAAATCCATTTTCAACAACGCCGAACGCAAGCGATTGTACAAAGAGGCCAAGTCTTACATGAGCCTTCGCTCCAAGCGCAAGCAATACGTCGCCGATGAGAAAGCCAGCGTCCTGAGTCAAGCGGACGAGCGCGCCTAGCTTTCGGATGGATCGCGCCGCAAGCCTGCGCTGGAAAACTCGGATCTTTGCCCTTATCGTAATCCTTAGCAATCCTCTCGGCGGCTATTGGCTCGACAGGGGCATGCGCGGCCGGACGACTGCCTCGCCTGTCGACTACCTGGAGGCCATCTTCAGCCCCTGGGTGATGCTGGGCATTCTGGTCCTGATTCTGTGGCTTGTCGCGCGAATGGCGCTGCTGAGCTGGGCGGACCTAAGCTACGTCCTCCCGGTCACCTCTCTTGGATATGTCATCACCGCCGCGGTGGGGCACTTCCTGCTGAATGAACAAGTAACAGCGCGTCGCTGGGCCGGCACGCTGTTTATCGTCGCCGGAACGATTCTGGTGGGCCTGGGGACTCCCCACTCCGGGAGCGAATCGTGAAGGTCTGGATTCTGGTCGGCGTGATGGTCGGATCGACGGTTATCGGCGACCTCCTGCAAAGTTTCGAGATGAAGCGCCACGGCGAAATTCGCGACTTCGGTCCGCGCGGCCTGGGCCGGCTGCTGGCGACGCTTGCGCGGAAGAAATTCCTGATTCTGGCCATCTTCTTCATGGCGGTTTCCTTCTTTGCCTTCATGACCCTGCTGGAGACGGCCGATCTGAGCTTCGCCGTGCCAGTCTCGGCCGCGACCTTGGTTTTTGAGACGATCCTGGCGCGGGTCATCCTGAAGGAACGAGTGGATGTGCGCCGATGGCTCGGCGCGGCGCTGGTCGCCTGCGGCGTATGGTTGCTGGCATTGTGATCGTCGAGATCCTGGCCGCAGCTTCCGGCGGCTATCAGATCCTCGCCACTATCGCATGTCTCGCGTTCCGGAGGGGCCAGGGGCCAGGCGCCAGGGGCCAGGAGGAAAAGGCCAGGGGCCAGGGGCCGGGGGCCAGTATCTTGAAACCCATTCATGGTGCCGATGCCGCGCTGCGAGAAGCCATTCGGTCGCACACACGTGCTCGAAGGCGAATATGAATTGCTGTGCGGCGTGCGGGCCGGCGATCCCGCGGCCGGTCTGATCGCCGAGTTTCCGGGCGTCAAGTTAGTCCACTGCACCACGGAAACTCCCAATGGCAAGGTGGGATCGCTGATCGATCTGGCTCGCGCGGCGCGCTATCCGATCCTCATCGTCAACGATGCCGATATTCGCGTCGAACCAGACTATCTCTCACGCGTAGTCCCGCCGCTGGCCGATCCGAAGGTAGGTCTGGTCACGTGCCTCTACCGTCCCGAGGGCGACACCTTCGCCGCGCGCTTCGAAGGGCTCGGCGTGTCCACTGATTTTGCGCCATCCACGTTAGTAGCGCGGCTGGTCGGCGTCGACGAGTTCGCCTTGGGATCGACCATGGCGTTTCGGCGAACGGATCTGGACCGCATGGGAGGCTTTGAGGCGATTGCGGATTATCTAGCCGACGATTATCAGCTCGGCCATCGCATTCATGCGCTCGGACTGAAGTGCGTCCTGAGCGATGCGATCGTAACCACGCGCCTGAGCGGAACATGGCCGGACGTCTGGCGTCACCAGGTCCGCTGGGCGCGCACGGTTCGCGTATCGAAATTCTGGGGGTACTTGGGACTTCCCGTAACGTTCGGGACCGTGTGGGCCGCGGTGGCCGCTGGGATGGGACATTTCGGCCTGTCGCTGACGCTACTCGCGGTCCGGATGCTGATGGCGACGGCTGCCGGTTGGTTCGTGCTGAAGAGTCCGGACGTGCTGCGGCTGTGGCTGTTGATTCCCCTGCGTGATTTGTATGGAGCCGCAGTGTGGGGCGTGGGGTTATTCGGTAGAACGGTGATCTGGCGCGGGCATTTGCTAGCACTCGATCGGGCGGGCAGAATCCGCTCCTGACGCAGGCGGGTGAGGCCTGCGTCAGAATTGGAGCGGGCGATCCGATTAGTTCTTGCCTTTATCGGCCTTGCCTTTTTCGTCCTTACCCTTTTCGTCCTTCCCGTCCTTGCCTTTATCGGCCTTGCCTTTCTTGTCTCCCTTATCCTTGCTGTCTTCTTTGGTCGGGGGAGCCTGCTTGTCCTGTCCGAAAACGAGGGCTGCAGATCCCATGACCAACGACAGGCCCAACATCACGCTCATTAGCTTTTTCACGCTAAATATTTCTCCTTTTTGGTGTGGACACAGCCGTCCCCGGCGAGCATTTAAGTTCCGAGGAAAATTGTGTCTGCGGGAGCTGAGCAATTCCCGGACCAATTATGAGACCAAAAGTCAGCCCCTAAAAACAAGCCCGTTTACAGCGACAACTTCTGCCACAAACCGAATTGAGCTGCTGAAGCTGGATCAAAGGGACAGTAAAGTCTACCGGTAATAGATACCGACCGCGACTGCCTTACAGAATAAAAGCTTAGATTCTAAAAGGCTTTTACAAATAAAATCCCAGCGTATATGTTAAAACTCGCGTCGATAAATTGCACTACTCCAGATCCGGTAGAAAATGTCCCACCGAGTTGGTAGGCGTGCTCGATCTAGTAAACGGGTGACTCTATTGCTTCGACAATCCCTCGGTCAGTTCGATGCGCGTGCCATTGGGGTCGGTGAGGAACGCGATCTTCAGACCGAACTGCTTGGTCATGTCGGTCGGGCCTGAATCCAGTTTGATGCCGTCGGCCTGGAGCTTTTTGACGAAGGCGTCCAGATCCTTGACCTCAAATCCAATGTGATCGAGAAAGCGGCCCGCGGTGGCCGCCGGAGGAGCAGGGGGAGGAGGCGGTGGAGCGCCGTCCTTGCCCCTGCCGCCGCCCCGGCCCGCTGAACTCAGGAAGTCGACGAAACCGTTGGGGATCACGGCGCCCTTTTGTTTCGGGCGGCGCTCGCCTTCGGTGGCGCCGAAGGTCTTGATATACCACTCGCGAGCGGCATTCGGATCGGGCACCGAAAGGTGGAAGTGGCTGAAGGCCGTGTCCGTAGGCAGGGCCGTATCTTCCTGCACTTCGATAATCACGTCATTCGGAAAGGTCACGAACGCCTGGACATTAGGCGTGAGCTCCTGCACTTTCAGACCGGCAGCCTCGGCTTTCGCTTTGAGCGCGGCGAAACTCTTGACCGAGAAACCCATGTGGTCCGCCGTCGATCCCTTGGATCCTCCACTCGGACCGGCTCCCTTCGCCTGGGTCATGATGAAGAAAATGCCGGGAAGCTTCACCATGGTGAGAGGTCCGGCGTTTACGGGAGTTCCCCCCAGGACGCTGACGATGGTCTTCTGGTATGCCGCGGGATCCGCGGTCACGATATGAATGTGTCCGAAAGAGATGCCCGTCGGGTTCGGAGGAGCAGTCTGCGCAAAGAATGCGGCCACAGCCGCGAGAAGCGAAACAGGTAGTAATAGCCAACGCATGGCGGCTATACTATCACGGATTAAGTGGTTCCGACGGCCGGAATATCCCCCCGGCAAACCCAGATCCCCCCGGGCGGGAACCCCAACCAAGCAGCCGGGCGGCGTATGTCGATCCGGGTGCATGAGAAGGGATCTTCTCGCTAAACTAAACATGGCTACCACCAAAATCGGCATCAACGGCTTCGGCCGCATCGGCAGAAACGTGTTCCGGGCTGCGTTGAACAACCCGGACGTGGAGATCGTCGCCACCAACGATCTTACCGATACCAAGACCCTGACCCACTTACTGAAGTACGATTCCATCCTGGGGCCCATCCATGCCGATGTGAAAGCCGATGCTGACGGGATTCTGGTCAACGGGAAACGCCTCCACGTTTACGCGATCAAAGACCCCGCGGAAATCGATTGGTCCAAGTTCGGCGTAGAGGTCGTGATCGAATCCACCGGCAGGTTCACCGAAGCCAAGGATGCCGCGAAACATCTCCGCGGATCGGTCAAGAAGGTCATCATTTCCGCGCCCGCCAAGGGTGAAGACATCACCATCGTGCTGGGCGTGAACGAGACCTCCTACGATCCTGCCAAGCACAACATCATTTCGAACGCGTCCTGCACCACGAATTGCCTGGGACCCGTCGTGAAGGTGCTGCACGAGAAGTTCGGCATCGAGAAGGGCTCGATGACCACCATCCACAGTTACACCAACGACCAGAACGTCCTCGATTTTCCGCACAAGGACCTGCGCCGGGCGCGCGCCGCGGCGATCAACATGATCCCCACCACGACGGGCGCAGCCAAGGCGATCGGCCTGGTGATGCCCGAGCTCAAAGGCAAACTCGACGGCTACGCCATGCGCGTCCCGACCCCGAACGTCAGCGTGGTGGATCTGGTGGCCGTGACCACCAAGTCGACCACCACCGAAGAGGTCAACGCCGCGCTGAAGGCAGCCGCGGAAGGGCCGCTCAAAGGCATCCTCGCGTATACGTCGGATCCCGTGGTCTCGACCGACATGATGCACAACCCCAATAGCTCGATCGTCGATTCCGATCTGACCAAGGTGCTGGGCGGAAACCTGGTGAAGGTGGTCTCCTGGTACGACAACGAGTGGGGCTATTCGATGCGCTGCGTCGACCTGGTTTCGTATCTCGCGAAAAAGGGGTTGTAGCACCACGGCAGATCGGTAGTAGGGAATATCCTCCGTGAGTCTGTGCCGCGGCCAGTCGATGGTCAATGATGGACCATCGCGGTTATCTCCTGTGCGGGCTAATATTACTTGCGGACTTTTCCTGCTTGGGCTGATCATGACGATAACCCTGGAGCCGCGCCGCAGGATTTAACCTCCCTCACGCTGGAGCAACTGTTGAACCTCCACGTGGAAGGCGCCGCGCTCCATCCGCAGACCTTGCGGGATGCTCCCGCCAGCGTTACCGTCATCACCGCCGACGATATCTACAAGTACGGCTACCGCACGCTGGGCGAAGCCATGGCGTCGGTTCGCGGCTTCGCGCTGAATGACAACCGCACCTATCGATCGGTGGGCGTGCGAGGTTTCAACTTGCCGTGGGACTATGGCAGCCGCATTCTGGTGATGGTCAACGGCCACAACATGGCCGATCACGTGTTCGATTCGATGCTGTGGTTCGGAGACGATTTTCCCATCGACATGCACCTGGTCAAGCAGATTGAGATCATCCGGGGCCCATCCTCGGCGCTTTACGGAAGCAATGGAGAATTCGCCACCGTCAATATCGTCACGAAATCGCCGGACGAGGCCGGCCCGCCGAGCTTATCTACTGAGCTGGGCAGCTTTGGCGAAAAGAAGGCCCAGATGATGGCCGAAGTGCCGGCTGGCAAGACCGCCAAACTGCTGCTCTCCGGCACGGTGTTCAACGACAGCGGAGAGAGTCCCCTATACTTCCCAGGGCTGGACACTCCGGAAAACAATCACGGCCAGGCCATCGACATGGATGGCCAGAAAGGCTATCACTTCTTCGCTAACCTGACGTGGCGCGGCTGGAACATCACGGCAGTCATGTCCAATCGCGACCAGATCCAGCCCGTTTCCTGGGGCGATACGGTCTTCAACGATCGCGGAACGCACGTCGATGAAACGGCAAACTACCTGGACGCCCTGTACACCCACGATTTCGCGAAGGGCACTTTGCAGTGGCGTATCTACTACAACCAGGATCGCCTGCGCGGGCGCTTCGACTACCCGCTCGGTAATGGCGACTCCGGCCTGGTTGTCGAGGACAATCGAACGGCATCGGATAGCGACTGGATCGGGACGCAACTGACCTATCGCTTCGATGTCGCTCACCTGGGCACGCTGACCGCGGGAACCGAAGCTCAATTCGATCTGCGGACGTTGCAGACCTCCATGGATGTTGCTCCCGTGCCCCTCGATCTGGTGAGCATCGATCAAGGGGACAAGATGTATGCGATGTTCCTTCAGGACGAGCGAAGCCTCGCCAAGGACTGGACGCTGGATCTGGGTGTGCGGCTGGACGGCTCCGCCTATCGCCACAGTTTCGTGTCGCCTCGCGCGGCCCTGATTTATCAGCCATCCATTAACTGGACCTACAAATTCCTGTACGGGCGGTCCTTCCGGAATCCCAGTGTTTTCGATCTGTTCTACCAGGATGGGCTGTCGGCCGTGGCCAATCCGAATGCCCGGCCGGAGAAGGTGGACACATTTGAAGTCGACGTGGAGCGCAAAATCGGCAAACGATTGAACCTGGTAACCGCTGGGTACGGATACCGGCTGAGTGATTTTCTAGCGACGGTATACACGCCCAGCGGGCTGGGCCAGACGCAAAACGCCGGCACGATTCACGCCAAAGGCTTCGAAGTGGAGTTGCAGGCCCGGCCAGCGACGTGGCTGGAGGCTACGGCCAGCTACTCGATTCAGTCGGCGGACACCGACGCGGCGGACCTGCCGAACTCTCCACTACACCTGGCCAAACTGCACTTCGCCGTTCCCTTAGGACGCAAATTCGACCTGAGTAGCGGTATGCAGTACATCAGTTCGCGACAGACCCTCGTCGAGGCGTCGCTTAAACCGGCTTACCTGGCCGATTTCACCGTTTCGTCCCACCGCCTGCTGGCCAATTTCGATGTCCGCGCCGGCCTGAGAAACGCTTTCAACTCGACTTACTACGATCCGATCGCGCTCAATCCGACGGTCGACGTCATGCAGCAACCTGGACGCACGTTCTTCGTGGAGCTGATCGTTCATGGCGCCCGGTAGCGGTCGATTAGGCCGCTTGCTGGCGCGCGCGGTTCGGCGCAGCACAGAACCACGACCGCCGGGGAGTGGCCTCTACCGCATGGCCGCGATCACGGCGTCGGTGAACTCGGCAGTGCCCGCTTTTCCGCCCACGTCGGGCGTCGTGTGCTTCCCGCCGGCGTAGACCTTTTCGACCGCGCGCTGCAAGCGCGCGGCAGCTTCCGGCTCATTCAAATGGAACAGCATCAGAGCCGACGACAGCATCATGGCCGTCGGATTCGCGATTCCCTTCCCGGCAATATCGGGAGCCGACCCGTGCACGGCCTCGAACACAGCATCCTTCTCACCCATGTTCGCGCCCGGGACCATTCCTAACCCGCCGACCAGGCCCGCCGCAAGATCCGACACGATATCGCCGTAGAGATTCGGCAGCAGGAGAATATCGAACGTCTCGGGCCGCACCACCAGCTGCATGGCCGCGTTATCGACAATCAGTTCCTTGTACTCGATGTGCGGATGCCGGGCGGCAACTTCGCGGCAGCAGCGCAGGAACAATCCGTCCGCCAACTTCATGATGTTGGCTTTATGAATGGCCACGACTTTCTTACGGCCCATTTTCTCGGCGTATGCGAAGGCATACTCGGCGATATTGATCGATGCGACCCGCGTGATGACCTTCAGGCTGGTCACCACATCCTTGACGACTTCATGCTCCAGGCCCGAGTACAGGTCTTCGGTGTTCTCGCGGAAGATCACCATGTCGATCTTCACATCGTCGAAACGGGTCCCGAGCCCCGGCATGGAGCGCACCGGCCGGACGTTCGCGAACAGGTCCAGTTTCTTGCGCAGCGCCACGTTGACGCTGGTATATCCGCCGCCGACCGGCGTCGTCACCGGCCCTTTTAATCCCACGTGGGTCCGCTCCAGGCTCTCGAGCACGTGCGGCGGCAGCGATACCCCCGCTTTCACAATCAGGTCGGCGTTCAACTCCGCCACTTCCCAATCGATGCGGACCCCGGTCGCATCCACCGCGCGGCGGGCCGCCGCGGCGACCTCGGGTCCGATACCATCGCCCGGGATCAAGGTAACTGTATGAGACATCGTTTCATTGTATCGGGAGTACCATCGCGCCCCTGGTTTTGAACAGGTTTTAACGTTCGGCCGCGAAACTCCCGATCCACACGGTTGTTTGCATATGCAGAGGCAAGGAGGCCTGGAGAAAATGAAACGGATCATCATCGGCATTCTGAGCGGCGCGCTTTTGACTGGGGCGGCTACCATGTCTTTCGCCCAAGACCCGCCCAAAGAAGGCAAGATAAAGGACCGCAAGCAGAACCAGCAGAAGCGCATCGCGCAGGGCGTCAAGAGCGGTGAACTGACTCCGCACGAGACCGCGCGCATCGAGCACAACGAGTCCAAGATCAACCGGGAAGTGCGCCAGGATCGCAAGGCAAATGGCGGGAACCTGACCAACAAGGAAAAGGCTCAGGTCAACCGGCAGCAGAACCGCGTCAGCAAGGAAATCTACACCCAGAAGCACGACGGCCAGACCCAGTAGCAGCGGTATTCGCCGTTCGCCGATACCCAGACGCCGTTGGCCGAATTCGGCACGATATGCCCCGCCGGTCTTGCTAGGATCGCTTACGGGAAGATGGACACGGAGCGCTGGGAACAAAGAAATCGGGAACGGATGGAGCGGCAACGCCTCCGCATGGAGCGCCGCCAGGCACGCTGGGAGCAACGGGGCTCGTACGGCGGGCCGAACGCCACGGGCGGCCTGATTATCGGGCTCTGCGTCATCGCCGTGGGCGTCCTCTTCCTGCTCCGGAACGTCGGAATCCTATACTTCGACGATATCTGGCAGTACTGGCCGGCGGTCCTCATCGTGATCGGAATCTCGAAGCTGGCCAACACGCACAGCGCCTCGCAGGTCACCTCCGGGCTGATCCTGGGCGGCATCGGCACTGTCTTCCTGTTGCGGAATCTCGGCTACATTTACGGCAACATCTGGCAGTATCTCTGGCCCGGCATTCTGATCGCAGTGGGTCTTTCCATCCTGGTGAAGCACCTGGAAGGGCGCGACCAGAGCTGGAACCCGGGGCCTCCTCCGGAATCTCCTCCGCCTGGAACTGCTCCGTTCGGAGCTTCGTCCGGACCTCCTCCGCCGGGGACGAGTAGCTCGTTCGCACCTGGCTCCGGATACACCGCTTCAACCTCGGGCGCGAATTACTTGCACGTGGAATGCATATTCAGCGGCACCCGGCAGAGATTAGAAACCCAAGATTTTCTCGGTGGCAAGGTCACTACGGTGTTCGGAGGGGCAGAAATCGATCTGCGAGGCGTTGCGACGAATCGGGAAGAAATCTCGATCAAGGCGGAAGCCGTGTTTGGCGGAATCGAGATCTGGGTTCCCTCTCACTGGCAGACCATTGTGCGAGGCTCAGCTGTGTTTGGCGGATTCGAAGACAAAACCTTCCCGGCGGCTCCGGGCGCGTCCGGCAAAGCGCCTCGTCTGGTGGTTACGGGCGCTGCGGTTTTTGGCGGCGTCGTCATTAAAAACTGATGCATCCCATCTTCCGGAACACCATCAGGTTGGGCGCCTACATGGGACTATGGACGCTGCTTGCTGCCGTGCTGGGAGCATTGATACGCGTTCCGACCAGTCTGAGCTGGAGCCAATCCCTATCCGTCGCGGTACCGCTGTGTATGTTCTACGCTTTTGTTTGCCTGACGCCGTGGTACCTCTGCCGCGCATTCCCGCCGGGAGCGCAGCGGGTGACGCGACTGATCGTCAATCAACTTGCGGCGGCGGTCTTAGCATGTGCGCTGTGGATCGGGGTTGCGCAGTTGCTAGCCTTTGCGATGGATTTGGGTCAGCGCCTGAATCCCGCCATTCCGCAGTTATTAGTGGTCGGCTTATTGCTGTATCTAACGTCTATCGCGCTGCACTACGCAGTGCTCGCGGTGGAGGCTTCGCGCGAAGCGGCGCTCCAGACGCGCGATGCGGAATTGCGCGCTCTCAAGTCCCAGATCAATCCGCACTTCCTGTTCAACTGCCTGAACTCCATCAGTGCGCTGACCAGCACAGACCCTGCCCGCGCCCGCGATATGTGCGTGCTCCTGTCGGATTTCCTGCGCAAGACGCTGGGCCTGGGCGAGCGCGAAAGCATCACCTGGCGCGAAGAGCTCGAACTGGCGCGCACGTATTTAGAGGTCGAACAGGTTCGCTTTGGCGCGCGCCTGCAAGTGGAGATGAAAGTCGACGACGCCTGCGCCGATTGCGAGGTGCCGCCGCTGGTGCTCCAGCCGCTGATCGAAAACGCCATCAAGCACGGTATTGCGACCATGGTGGACGGCGGCATAGTGCGCCTGGAGGGGCACGTGGAGAACGGCAATCTGGCGGTGCGCGTCGAGAACAGCTTCGATCCCGAGGCGCCCTCGCCGCGCCGCCACGGCCTGGGGCTTCGCAATGTCCGGAGCCGCCTGCAAACGCGCTTCGGCGACGCCGCGCATCTGCACCTGGCGGCCGAGCATGACCGCTTCCGCGCGGAAATGGTTTTTCCCTGCAACAAGGGCACCACATGAAACTACGCGCCGTTATCGTGGACGATGAAGAGCTGGCTCGCCAGATCCTGCGGGAGTATCTGGATAAGGCCGGAGAGGTGGAGATCGTGGCCGAATGCGCCAACGGTTTTGAAGCCGTCAAGGCAGTGGGGGAGCAGCGTCCCGACGTGCTGTTCCTGGATATCCAGATGCCCAAGCTGGATGGATTTGAGGTGCTGGAGCTGATCGACCCCCCTGTGGCCGTGATCTTCGTCACGGCGTATGACCAGTACGCGCTGAAGGCGTTCGATGCGGCCGCGGTGGATTATCTGCTGAAGCCTTTTTCGACCGGCAGGCTGGCGAAAGCTCTGGAGCGCGCCCGCGCGTTGTTGAGCGACCCTCAGCCGCGCGCGCTGCAAGCGTCGGATTTGGCCGCCGCGGCGCGCCCACCTGGGCAAGCCCTGGAGAGAGTCGTCGTGAAGGACGGCACGAAAGTGCACATCATCCCGATCGCCAAGCTGGATTACGTGGAGGCGCAGGACGACTACATCGCACTGCATAGCGAGAAGAAGCAATATCTGAAGCAGCAGACCATCTCGAGCATCGAGGCGCAGCTCGATCCGGCGCGCTTCGCCCGCGTGCACCGGTCCTATATCGTGAATCTGGAACGCATCGCGCGCATCGAGCCTTACACGAAGGACAGCCGCGTGGCGGTGTTACAGGATGGCTCGCAGCTGCCGGTGAGCCGGTCGGGATATACGCGGCTGAAGGAACTGCTGGGCGAGAATATTTAGTAGAGCAGGCTTCAGCCTGCAACGGCGGCTTGAGCCGCCGATTTGACGGCGGGTGCTGAAGCACCCGTTGCAGGCTGAAGCCTGCTCCACCTACCGGACGACTCCCGCCATGGGACTGCTCGCCGCCGCGTACAGCTTTTTCTGCATCCGGCCCGCGAGATACGCGTAGCGGCCCGCCTCGACACCGAGCTTCATCGCCGTGGCCATGGCGACCGAGTCCTCGGCCGCGGCGATGGCGGTGTTCATCAGGACACCGTCATAGCCCAACTCCATAGCGATCGCGGCGTCGGACGCCGTCCCGACACCCGCATCGACAATCAGCGGGACCTCGTGGATCATCTCACGCAGGATGCGCAAATTCGTCAGATTCTGGATCCCCAGGCCGCTGCCGATGGGCGCCCCCAGCGGCATCACCGCGGCCGCCCCCGCGTCGATCAGCCGCCGCGCGTTCACCAGATCGTCGTTGGTGTACGGCAGCACAACGAAACCTTCTTTGGCCAGCGTGCGCGTGGCTTCGAGCAGACCCGCATTGTCGGGAAACAGCGTGTGCTCGTCGCCGATCACTTCGAGCTTCACCCAGTTCGACATGCCCGCCTCGCGACCCAGCCGCGCCGTGCGGATCGCTTCATCGGCCGTGTAACAGGCCGCCGTATTTGGCAAGAGAAAATGCTTCGACGTATCGATGTAGTCGAGCAAAGATTCTTGGGACCGGTCGAGATTCACGCGCCGAACCGCCACCGTGACCACTTCCGCTCCCGAGGCTTCGTGGCAGCGAGCCATTTCCTGAAAGCTGCGGTACTTCCCCGTCCCTACAAACAGCCGCGAACGGAACGTGCGGCCCGCGATGGTCAACGTATCCATAGGTCTATTGTAGATCTGGCTTTTTATAGCTGCCCTAACGAAGAACACCGGATGCGCCGATTCTTCAAGATGAGGGAGCGCCACGCATTCCGCCCGACTCAACGAATCAAAGGCTTAACAGGATGAAACAGAATAACTTAGCGAAGCTCTTGGGCATTGCCCTGGTGGTTGCCATCATCGCCACCGGCGTCTTTTACGGCTTGTTTGTGAACAAACTGAGCAGCAGCACGGGCAGTGGCAAGATGGTGGTGGTCGCCGCTAAGCCGATTCCGGTAGGAACCGTGCTGGCCGCAACGGACGTACAATCCATTCCCTGGCCGGTCGACGGAACACCCACGGGAGCCTTTGATGCCGTGCCGCAAGTAGCCGGGCGTACTGCTATCGTGCCTCTGGCGCAGGGCGAGCCGGTGCTGGCGTCGCGCCTGGCTTCCACGGAAAAGGGCAGCGGCGGATCCGGCGTGCCTGCCGGAATGCGCGCGGTTTCGGTGCATGTGTCCGATTCCAATGGCGTGCTCGCGCAGTTGGGCCCCGGACAAAGAGTGGACGTGCAGGTATTGATCACCCGCAAGAGCACGACCACGGGTCCCGAACTCCGCACCATCCTCGAAGGTGTGCCGGTGCTTTCCGTGAACCCGCAGCCCGAGGCGAGTTCGCAGGGGTCGAACCTCCCGGCAGTGACGCTGTTGACGAACCCCGCCGATGCCGACGTTCTGGCGCTGGCCGATTCCGGAGCGCGCGTTCGTTTGGCGCTGCGGAATCCTCTGGATAACGCCACGCGTCCGCGGGTCTCGTTAAACCTGGACACGATCTTGCGCCCGGGTGGTGCGCCATCGAAGGATCGCTAGGCATACGGGGGCGTGGCATGCTGATCCTGTCAATTCTCGCTTTCTTCGCCGCGATTTTCCTGCTCGCCGCCATCACCGTGGCCGTGGCCTGGATGGGATTCGTGAAGCAAACGGGCGAAGCGGAAGCCGCCCAGGACGGGGAAATGGCCGCCGGGGATTCGGCGCTGTTCCGCAATGACCGTCTGAGCAGCGTTAGCTTCTGGGACAGCCTGCTGGCGCGGTTCGACTTCATCGAAATTCTAAAAGCCCGCATGGCGCAGGCCGATCTCGAATGGTCGGTGGGACGCGTCACCGCGCTGATGCTGCTGTGCGGCGCGGTCGGAGGATTCCTGCTGTTGCGGATCTTGCCGGCCTGGGGCGCCTTCGCCGGCGCAATCGCCATCGCGTTCCTGCCCTACGGATACATTCTGCGGGCGCGGGAAAAAAGATTCCGCGCGTTCCGCGAGCCTTTTCCGGATGTGCTCGATTCCATGGCGCGGGCGCTGCGCGCCGGATATGCGCTGCCGGCCGCGGTGGACATGGTGGCAGCCGAGTCCCCGGAGCCCATCGCCACGGAACTGAAGAAGACCGCGGCCGAGGCCAACCTGGGCATGGGCTGGGACCGCGCGCTGGAGAATCTGGCCCGGCGCGTCCCGGTTCTCGAAGTGAACGTTTTCATCTCGGCGGTGGTGTTGCATGCTCGCACCGGCGGAAAGCTCGGCGAAGTGCTCCTGGGCGTGGCCGAGAATATGCGGGAAGCCATCTCCCTGCAAGGCGAGGTGCGGGCCCTGGCGGCGCACGGCAAGCTGACCGGCGCCATTCTGACGGCGCTTCCCCTGGTGATCGCGATTATGATGACCATCTTCAGCCCCGGCTACATGCAGACCCTCTATTTCCACCCCTGGGGCAAGACTCTGATTGCCGGAGCCATCGGATGCCTGGTTCTGGCACAGTTGGTGATTCGCAAAATCGTGGATATCAAGATATGAGACACGGCCTATGACACCCTCTACGCTACTGGTCGCGTTCTTCCTGGTCACACTGGCGGGGGTGAGCGCGGCGGGCTACGCCTTCGTGTTGAAACCTTCCAGGTCGCAGGGCGAGGGTGGGAGAGCTGCTCTCCCGCTGGTATTCGATCAACCCGATCTGCCGGCGGCGCAAGCCGCGGCCGTGGACGTGTTCCGGATGATGGGGGAAGCCCTGCCCTCCTGGGCCGCGCGGACCTCGGAATTGCGGAGCGAACTTGCCGCAGCCGGGTATCGCTGGCCGTCAGCCGTATCGGTGCTGCTGGGGATCAAGTGCGCCAACGCTCTGATGCTTGCAGCCGTGGGCGCATGGGCGGCGGTCACGTTCGGCGACCAGGCTTCCAGTGCGTTGCTGCCTGCCGCCTGCGGGCTAGGGTTCGGCTACATGATCCCGGATCGTATACTCACGCGCCTGGCGAGCCGCCGATCCGCATCGCTGCGGCGCGGGTTGCCAGCGGCGCTCGATCTGATGGTGCTGGCCGTCGAAGCCGGCCAGGGGCTGGATGCTTCGATTCTGGATACCAGCCATGGCCTGCGCATCAGCTATCCCGACCTGGCCGCCGAGTTTACCCAGCTGCATCTGGAGTTGCGGGCGAATACCTCCCGCGAAGAGGCTTTGCGCAATTTCGCCCGGCGAACGCACGATTCAGAGATCCGGAAATTTGCCGCGCTGCTGATCGACACCGACCGCTTCGGCACCAGCCTGGGACCGGCGCTGCGAGTGCATGCGCGCTACCTGCGTACGCGCTTCCGGCAAAGCGCCCAGGAACGGGCGCGCAAGGTCAGCGTCAAACTGATTTTCCCGGTGTTCTTCCTGATCTTCCCGTCGGTGATCCTGGTGACCCTGGGACCCGCCGTGTTGCTGATCATGACGCAGATGAAGAGTTTGCTGGGCCAGTAGCGGCTAAAGGGAGCGAACGTACTGCTACCCTTAACTCTGCATGCTTCGGAAGCGATTTGAATGGAAGTTCCGCAATAAGACTCTGCAACTGGGCGAGCGGACCCTGCTGGTCGGCGTTCTGAACGTCACGCCGGACTCGTTTTCAGACGGCGGGAAATTCCTCGACCCCGACCGGGCCTTTGCGCACGCCGTTGAATTGGAAGAGGCGGGCGCCGATATCATCGACATCGGTGCGGAATCCACGCGTCCGGGCGCCGTGCGGATTTCCGAAGCCGAGGAGCTGCGCCGCCTGGTCCCGGTGCTCAAGCGCCTGCGCGACAAGCTCACCATCCCCCTGTCGGTGGATACCTACAAGGCGGCCATCGCGGAGAAAGCTTTGGAGTTGGGCGCGGACATCATTAACGACCCCAGCGCGCTCACCATCGACCCGGATCTGGCGCGCACCGTCGCGCAGGTCAATGCCGGCCTGATCCTGAACCACATGCGCGGGTCGCCCGAAACCTGGACCAAGCTGCCGCCGCTCAAGGATGTGATGCAGACTATCGTGAAAGAGCTCGACGCTTCCATGCATCGCGCGCTGCGCGCCGGTCTCGACCGGAAGCAGATCGTCATCGATCCGGGCCTGGGCTTCGGAAAACGCAAGGAGCAGAACGCCGAGATCCTGGCGCAGCTGGACCTGCTAGCGCGTTTGGAGATGCCCATCATGACCGGCCCTTCGCGCAAGCATTTCCTGGCAAAGGAATCGCAGGAAGGCACGGAGTTCGCGACTGCGGCGGCCGTCGCGGCATGCGTGCTGAACGGGTCGCACCTGGTGCGGGTTCACGACGTAAAGGCCATGAGGCCGGTGGTGGAAGTAGTCGACGAGATCCTGCGTTATCAGGCCTAAAGGCTTGGGAAGGGTTACTTCTTCTGGCAATGCGGGCAGTAATGCGTTCCCCGCTGCGCCACCAGGATCTTGCGGATCGGGCGGCCGCAATTCGCGCACGGCTCGCCTTCGCGGCCATAGACGCGGTGTTCCATCTGGAACCAGCCGCGCTCGCCGCGGGCGTTGACGTAGTCTGAGATCGACGACCCGCCCATTTGGATCGCGTGGGCGAGAATGCCGCGGATGGCCTGGTATAGTTTCTCAGCCCGCGCTTTGCTCAGCCGCTCTGCGATCGCCAGGGGATGGATTCCCGCGGCGAACAGGCTTTCGTCGGCGTAGATGTTTCCCAGACCCGCCAGGAACGTCTGATTCAGCAGCAGCGCTTTCATGCGCGTCTTGCGCTTGAGCCTTGCCCGAAACTCCTCGAAGCCGATTTCGAGCGGCTCCGGACCCAGTCGAGCCACACGCGGCGGCGCGCCCTCGCTGAATTCGATGCGGCCGAACTGGCGGGGGTCGTGATAGAGCAGCAGTCCCGTCATCCAGGTGGAAGACGCCGTGCGTGTGTTCGCCGGCTTCGCCTTCAACCAAAAGTTTCCCGGTCATGCCCAGGTGCACGGTAAGCGTGCCCTGATCGAGAGCGATGAGGATGAATTTGCCGCGGCGCGTCACCGATTCGATGCGGCGGCCGGCGAGGCGCTGGGTCAACTTGGCACGATTCCCGGGAGTCACGAAACGAGAGGTGAAGGTCGTACTCACGATGCGGCGGCCGGCCAGGTGCGCAGCGACCGAGCGAACGACGGTTTCAACTTCTGGCAGTTCCGGCATTAAGGAACGTCGATAAGGATGTCATCGCCCTCGATTTTCACCGGAAACTTGGCGGGGGCTAACCCGCCGTCCATTTCGTTATCCCGGCAGTCGAATTCCCAGGCATGCCACGGGCAGACCAGCGTAGTGCCATGCAAGGCGCCCTGCCCCAGGGGACCACCGGAATGGGGGCAGATCCCGTCCAGAGCATAGATCTCGCCACCCGCGTTGCAAATGGCATAGGTTCCGTCTCCCACCAGGGCTTCCATGACCGATCCAGGGGGCAACTTGGATAGCGAACCGACTCTCACGAAAGCCATCAACCTATTGTCTACCGTTTACTCTTCCGCTTCGCCGGGCGGCCGTTTGTGCTTGGGCTTTTTTCGGGCGGTGGGGGGCAGGATGGTACGGGATGGCTTCACCGGGCCGACCCGCTCGCGGGCGATCGCGCGAACGTCTTTCTTCTGATCAAAGCCCTTGGGCTTCTGATTAAAACCCTTTTGGATTGAGCTGGCAGGCTTGCGCTTCATGGTACACTCAGGTTGCAAGGAGGCCGTATGTTGAGACAAATAGGCCCGATGGAGTTACTGGTTATCCTCCTGGTCGCCCTCCTCCTGTTCGGCGGCAAGAAGATTCCGGAGCTGGCAAAGGGTTTAGGCGAAGGGATTCGGAACTTTAAGGATTCCTTAAAGGGTCCCGAAGACCAACCGCCCGCACCGCGCCCCGACGAAAAGAAGCAGGCGTAAGGCTTCCTGGCGTGCCAGCAGTACAGGCGCAGCCTCAATCGGTTTTACTAACGTTAAAATAACAAACCCCGGCCCGCCACAGCGGTCCGGGGTTTTGCTTTATCTTCTAACCCGCCGTTACTTTTTTTTTGGGACGATCGCGTCCTTCACGGCCTTGGCGACGCGGAACTTCACCACTTTCTTGGCCGGAATCTTGATCGCTTCGCCGGTCGCCGGATTACGCCCCATGCGGGCCTTGCGATCCACGCGCACCAGCCGGCCGATGCCGGGCAGGACGCACATACCGCTCTTCTTGGTCTCCTTCACCGCCAGGTCTGCGTAGGCCGTCACCAGGGCTTTCGCGGTCTTGTTGGGTACGTCGGTCGCCGCCGCCAGCTCCTTCATGAACTGCGATTGGGTCAACTTTGCCATGTCTCTCCTTTGAACTTGTCTGAACTTGTCCGATTCTTTCCCGTGTACAAGCTTCCGCTAAAGTAGTTTTTCCTGCGGACGCTCATACGAATCATACGGGATCGTTCGCGCGGTGTAAAGGAAAAACTATCAAGAAACCCCAGGTTTTCCGCGTTTTTTTTGAGCACCATCACGCCCGCAAAAATTTTGGAGCAGTGGAAAAAATCTGGGCGGGCTTCCGCGCGACCCATGTTATGCTGGCTTTTGGGCCAGCAAACAAAAGGCGAATGAGCGACTTACAGCAGCAACTGGCCGATCTGCGCGCACGCGTGGCGCGCGTCGCCAAACACTGTGACGCCAAATACGATTCTGCATCCGGAGCCCTGTTTTCCGCACAAAGCGGCCCATCGCAACACGAGCAGATGTCGTGGGAAGAACAGCCGGTGGAGTATGAAATTTCGCAGGACCAGACCGCGGAACGCGCGCAGGTCGCCGTGGAAGCGTGGCTCGGAGGAGAAACCATCGAGACCGCGCACGGCCGGCATTTCGAGACAGAGAAGCTCTACGAAAAGCACCGGCGGCACGGCAGCGCCGACATCGGTTCACTGGCGGAACTGCCGGAGGATCTGCTCGCGGCGATTTCCGGCGGCGCGGCGCCTCTCGCTCCACCGGCCGAGTGGGCCTTTCTCGATACCGAAACCACCGGGCTGGCGGGTGGATCCGGAACCTGCGCGTTTCTGGTGGGCATCGGCAGAATCACGCCGGAGGGCTTTCGCGTGCGCCAGTTCTTCATGCGCGATTATTGCGAGGAGGCCAGCCTCCTGGACGCCGTGGCACGGCATCTGGCTCCCTTCCGCGTTCTGATCACCTACAACGGCCGCAGCTTCGATCAGCCGCTGCTCGAAACCCGCTATCGCCTGAATCGCAGCCGTCCGCCCTTCGGGAAACTGGAGCATCTGGATCTGCTGTATGGCGCGCGCCGCTTGTGGAAATTGCGCTACGAGTCGTGTCGCCTGGTGGATCTGGAAACCCAGGTGCTCGGTTTCGAGCGCAACGGCGATGTCCCCGGCGCGTTGATTCCGTATCTGTACTTCGAATATCTGCGTACCGGCCGGGCCGCGCGGCTGCTTGCCGGTGTTCCACCACAACGCGACCGATATCCTCACGCTGGCCTGCCTGACGGGAATTGTCCCCCTGGCATTTAAGGACCCCGAGAATCTGCCGTTCCAGCACGGCGCGGAAATCGCCGGGATCGCGCGCTGGCTGCGGGAAGCGGGCGACCTGGAGCAAGCCCGTACATTGTTTCGAAAAGCCATCGGCGCTGGTATGCCGGACGATCTGACGTTCCGCACGCTGTGGGATCTGGCGGCGCTGGAGCACAAACTGGACGCCGAAACGCAGGCGGTCGACATCTGGAACGATCTCGCCGCGGTCAGGAATCCATTCCGCATCCCGGCCCTCGAGGAACTGGCCAAGCATTACGAGCATCGCCAAAAAGATCTCGTGAGGGCGCTCGAGACCACCCGCGCCGCACTCGGCCATATTGGTGTGAATCACGAAGACTCTCCCGCGCTGCGGCGTCGTGAAGAGCGCCTCATCCGGCGAACACAAACCTCCCGATCTGCCAAGAGGGCCAGAGGCCCTAGTACTGTCAAACGCCGCCGATTGCTGTAGGGTGGAAGCATGCGCGCTTTATTTCTTTTGTGCCTTGTATCGGGGCTGGCCGCCGCGCAAGCCGACCTGCCCGCGGCGCTCGACCAGATCGCGGCCTCAGAATTGTCCCGCCAGAAGATTCCCGGTTTCGCGGCTGCCGTCGTAAAGGACGACCACGTCGTGTGGGACGCCGGACTGGGCGTGGCGAGCCTCGAATCCAAGCTTCCGGTCACCCCGGATACGCTGTTCCGGCTGGGATCGGCGCGGGTATTCCTGGCCGCGGCGATCTCGGAATTATCCAGCCAGGGCCGTGTGCAATTGGCCGCACCCGCGGGCGATTATCTGTTCGGCCTGGATGACAAGCAAGCCCGGCTCTCCGCGGAAGCGTTGCTGAGCCCGCCCTCGGAATCCGGAGAAGAAGCCGTGGCGGTGCGCCTGATCGAGAATATTCGCGCCCGGCCGGCGCCGGCGGTGCTCGAAGAGATGATCTTTTCGCCCCTGGGGATGACCCACACCACCTTCTCTCCCAGCGTTGCGATGACGTATCCGCTGGCGATGGGCCATACCGCCGACGGCCAGGTCCGCAGGCCCATGGAAGTGGGCGGCATCTTTACCTCCGCCAGCGATCTGGGCCGTTTCCTGGCCGTCTTCCTGAATGACGGGAAGGTAGGCGACATCCTGGACCAACGGCAGGTGCTGCCGCACACGGTCATCGCGGCCCTTTCGAGCGATAGCGGCTACGGGCTGGACGCCGATGCGTCGCGCGGGATCCGCTTGATCCGCCAGACCAGCACGGCTCCGGGTTTCGCTGCGGCGATCCTCATGGCGCCCGAGTTTCACACCGGCGTCGTCGTCCTGGCCAATCGCGACGGCGTGAGCGCTATCACGATCGCTCAGAAGCTGCTGGAGCGCTCGCTTCCGGTACGCTTCCCGCAGGCGCTGGCAGTCGTTCACTAGATGCTGGCGCGCCGTCTGATTCTACTGATTCGCCGCAGCATCGTCCGCGTTTGCACAGGCGGCCTCTCCAAGCTCGCGAACGCAGCTCGATCTGGACTCTTTCGAGAAAGTCTGGACCACCATCCGCGACAAGCATTGGCAGGTCAAGCCGGCCGGCCTGGACTGGCAGGCCATCCACGATGAATACCGCCCCAGGGTCGAAAACGCCGCGAGCCATGATGCAGCGCGCGCCGTTATGCAAGAGATGCTCGGCCGTCTGAAAGAGAGCCACTTCGCGATTATTCCCGGGATGGTGTATTCGGCGATCGACGACGAAGGCGAAGGCCCGGGTACGGCCGGTATCGACGCGCGGGTTCTGGAGGGACACGCCGTGGTGACCAGCGTCGACCCTGGATCGCCGGCGGAAAAGCAGGGCGTCCGGCCAGGCTGGCAGATTGAGCGGACACATGGAATAGATCTGGAGCCCCTTATCAGGCAGGCTCGCTCCAATCCGGCGATTCACGAGCTGCAATTGACGCGCGCCGTGCTGGCGCGCTTGAGCGGACCGATCGGCGGTACCTTGGATGCAACGTTCCTGAACTCGTCAGGCAGTAAAGTCAATGTGACCCTGGATCTGACTGCGCCCCGCGGGCAGCCCTCCGGTTTCGGGAATCTGCCTCCGCAGCATGTCTGGTTCGAAAGCCAGAAGCTTGGCTCGACCGGCTACTTCCGGTTCAACATGTTCCTGGATCTGCCCAGGGTAATGGCCGGCTTCCAGCGGACCGTGGAAGGTTGTCAGGCCTGCGATGGGCTGATTATCGACCTGCGCGGGAATCCCGGCGGAATCGGCGGGATGGCCATGGGCATGGCCGGTTTCCTGGTGGACAAGCCCAACCAGCGCCTCGGCACGATGTACCTGCGAGACAGTACGCTGAATTTCGTGGTCAATCCCCGGGCGGACGTTTTTCCCGGGCCGGTGGCAGTTTTGGTGGACGGCTGTTCGGCATCGACCTCGGAGATTTTCGCGGGCGGTCTGAAGGATCTGGGACGCGCCCGGGTATTCGGCACCCCTACAGCCGCCGCCGCGCTCCCTTCCGCCTTCGAACGGCTTCCGAACGGCGACGGATTCCAATACGCGTTGGCGAACTACATTTCCGAAGGAGGCCAGCCTCTGGAAGGATTGGGCGTGACTCCCGATGTGGTTGTCGAGCTCACGCCTGCCGCGCTGCTGGCCGGGCACGATCCGGTGGTCGACGCCGCTCTAAACTGGATCAGGAGGCAGAAGAAGCCATGAACCGTCGAGTTGCCTTTCTGTTGCTGATGGCTGCGGGAACGGGATTAGCGGCCGATCCCCTGCCTTCCGCCGAATCCATTCTGGACCGCTACGTTCAGGTTACCGGCGGCAAGCAGGCCTACGAAAAGCGCCGGACCGAAATTGCCCACGGAACCGTGGAGTTCCCCGCGCTCGGCATCAAGGGAACCATGACCCGCTACGCGGCCGAGCCGGACAAGTATTACTACACCGTGGAGATCGAGGCGATCGGCAAAATGGAGACCGGCATCAACGGTCCGATCGCATGGGAAAACAGCGCGATCCTGGGGCCGCGCCTGAAAACCGGCGTGGAGCGGGCCGAGGCGATCCGCGAAGGCAGCCTGAGCGCGACCCTGAACTGGCGCAAGCTGTATCCCAAAGTGGAAAATCAGGGGATCGAAACGATCGATGGGGAAGAGTGCTTCAAAGTGGTCATGACTCCGTCCGAAGGCCAGCCGGTGATCGGTTACTTCCAGAAGAAATCGGGCCTGCAAGTGAAGCTGACCACCGTCGCCAGCAGCCAGTTGGGCGATATACCCGTGGAGATGATCGCCTCCGATTACAAAAATTTCGGAGGCATTCTGGAGCCCGCCAAAGTGATCCAGAAGGCCGGCCCGCAGGAGTTCAGCATGACGATCGAGCGGGTGGAAGTGAATCCGGCGATTCCGCCCGAGACGTTTGCTTTACCGGCCGAGATCCGCAAACTGGTGGACAAAACCGCGGCGAAATAGCTCAGGCTTCTTCGGTGGGCGGATCCGCGCGGTAAAAACGCGCGCGGCAACTGCGGCATCGAAACGGCCATCGACCGAGAATCCTGAGAATCGTCGACTGGATGCCCTCGCCTTTGGAACGGCGAACGTCGGGGGATCCGCATTTGGGACAACTGGGCCGCTCTTCTTCCGGCGCTTGGTGACGGCTGGGTCCTTCAGCGGTCCGCATCAACGGTGAGCATAACATGATGCTGGCCTTTTTTTGCGATTCGGTTTATAAACAAGTAGGGCGTCCTTTGTTCGAAAAATTCCGCAACACCGTGATGGGAAAAAAGGGAGCGATCGTTCTGCTGGCGATCGTGATTGCATACGCATGGATCGCCGTGAGCGGGCCGCAGGGTCTCGAAGCCCTCATGGAGAAACGCCACGAGATCCGCGAGCTGCAGGAGCAGAACGCGACTCTGAACCGCGAGATCGAGCATCGCCGCGACCGCATCCGCCGCCTGGAAGACAGCCCCAGCGAGCAGGAGATGGAGATCCGCAAGCAGTTAAAGCTCCTGAAGCCGGGTGAGACCACCTTCATCCTGCCGGACGGACCGAAAGATTCCAGCAAATAGACTGGGCGAGGCGTGCCTCGCCCCTACGATCATTTCTCCAGCAGAAAATTCCCTACGAACATCGCATCGATGCCCGACGAGTAGAAGCTCCGCACTGCGTCGCGTGGAGCCGAGACCAGGGGATCGCCAAACAGGTTGAAGCTGGTGTTGTAGAGCACCGGCAGACCCGTCGCCTTCCCGGCTGCCCGCAGCAAGCGGTGATACAGCGGATTATCCTTCTCCTCGACCACGTGCGCGCGGATCATGGCCTGGCCCTGTTCTTGGCCCAAAATGGCCGCCTCAAAAGTCTTGCGATGCTTGGGGCGGACGCGTCCGACGGTCGCCAGATAACGCGCGTTCGGACCGGCTTCGAAATATTCCCCGGCATCTTCCGCCGGCACGGACGCGGCGAATTTGCGGAACGGTTCGCGATGCTTGATAAACGCGTTGAGATTCTCCGTGGAGTATGGATCGAGCGGCGAAGCCAGGATGCTGCGGTTGCCCAGCGCGCGCGGCCCGAACTCCATCCGCCCCTGCATCCACGCCAGAATCTTGTGCTCCCCCAGCATCCTCACCGCAAGGTCAAGCATGTTGTCGGTGGAACGCAGATACTGGAAACGCAATTTGCAGTTCTCGAGCACCTGCTTGATCTCTTCCGCCCCGTAACCAGGTCCAAGGAACAAGGACTGCATGCCGCCGCGGCGTTTGTGGCGCCGGACCTGATGCCAGACGTGATAAACAGCGCCCAGGGCCGTCCCGGCATTCCCCGCGGCGGGTTGCACGAAGACATTTTTCCAACGGCCGCAGCGTTCCAGAAACTCCACCAGCATCACGTTCAGGAATAGCCCGCCAGCCAGGCACAGGTTCTCGCCCTCGCCGGCCATGCCGAGTACCGTGTCCTCGACGGTTTTCTGCAACCCGCGCGCGACCGCGGGCACGACAGCCGCGGGAATCCGAGAGCCTTCCTCGAAACCCAGGCGCTCAAAGAATTTCAGGCTGAAGCCGCCTTCCGATTGCCGATGTCCGTCAAAAAAGGAAGGATCGAGGCGCGCGGACGCCGTCACCACCTCACGGAACAGGGGCGCGTAACGCTCGTCGCCGGAGGCCGAGATCCATTGGACCTTGTGCTCCTCGGCGCCCGCGCGATACCCCAGCAACTGCGTCACGGCGCCGTACAGACGGCCCAGCGAATCGGGATAATACCACTCGCGCTCCGCCTGAATCTGCGTGTCCTGGGCGTGCCAGCGCGTGCCGCAGCGGAAATCGCCATCGTGATCGAGCGTAAGCACGGTGGCTTCCTCAAACGGCGATGCGAAAAACGCCGAGGCGGCGTGAGCCTGATGATGCTCCACCACCGCAATCTCCGCCTTGGGGAACTGATCGCGCAAAGTGCTGTGCATCTGCGACTCGGGCGTACGCGCAAACGGCCGCACCACGGCCACGCACTCCACCTTGTCGCGAGTGGCGCCGGCCAGGCGCAGGCACTCGGCAATCGACGCCTGCGGCAGCCCGCCGGGCCGCCACACATGATCGAGCTTGTTCTCTTCGATGGCGGCCTTTAGCTCGCCGTCTTTCAGCACGGCGCAGGCCGCGTCCCCTAACAGACCACCCAATCCCAGAATCACCATCGGCTTATTTGACACCCCCTCTGGGGGCGGATTTAGCCTCGATTTTGGCCCAGGAGTCGCGCAGCGCGACGGTGCGGTTGAACACCAGCGTTCTCGCGCGAGCTGTCAGGATCCACGGCGAAGTAGCCCAGCCGCTCGAACTGGTAGCGGTCACCTGGGGCAGCGTCGCGCAGGCTGGGTTCGACCTTGGCGCCAGGAACGATCTCAAGCGAGTTCGGATTTAAGTTGACCGTGAAATCCTGTCCCTCGGGAACCACGTTGGGATCTTCGCGATTGAACAGCGTTTCGTAGATGCGAACCTCCGCGTCCACGGCGTGCTCGGCCGAAACCCAGTGGATGGTCGACTTGACCTTGCGGCCGTCGGGAGCGTTGCCGCCCTTGGTGGCGGGATCGTAGGTGCAGTGCAGCTCGACCACATTCCCTCCGGCATCCTTGACCACACCGGTACAGGTGATGAAGTAGGCGTACCGCAGCCGGATCTCGCGCCCCGGCGCCAGACGGAAATACTGCTTGGGAGGATCTTCGCGGAAATCGTCCTGCTCGATGTAGATCACCTTGGAGAACGGGACCTGTCGAGTGCCCATGGCCGCGTCTTCAGGATTGTTGACCGCCTCCATCTGCTCGGTCTGGCCTTCCGGATAGTTGTCGATCACCACACGCAGAGGCCGCAGCACCGCCATCACGCGCGCCGCACGGCGGTTCAGATCGTCGCGCACGAAGTATTCGAGCAGCGAAAGCTCGGTCGTACCGTTGGTTTTCGAGACGCCGATCCGGCCGCAGAAGGCCTGCAAGGCCTCGGGGGTGTAGCCGCGGCGGCGCATTCCTGAGATCGTTGGCATGCGCGGATCGTCCCAACCGCTGACGAGTTTGTTCTGGACCAGGGCAAGGAGTTTGCGCTTGCTCAGCAGAGTGTAGGTGAGGTTCAGGCGGTCGAACTCGATCTGCTGCGGATGGTAGATGCCGAGCTGATCGATAAACCAGTCGTACAGCGGCCGATGATCCTCAAATTCCAGCGTGCAGATGGAATGCGTGATGCGCTCGATCGAATCCGATTGCCCGTGGGTGAAGTCGTACATCGGATAGATGCACCACTTGTCGCCGGTACGGTGATGGTCCATGTGCAGAATCCGGTACAGCACCGGATCGCGCATGTTGAGATTGGGCGAGGCCATGTCGATCTTGGCGCGCAAGGTCTTGCGAGCCGTCGGGAAACTCACCCTGGCGCATGCGGTCGAACAGGTCGAGGTTTTCTTCGATCGAGCGGCTACGATAAGGGCTGTCCTGGCCCGGCTCGGTCAGAGTGCCGCGCTGCTGGCGGACTTGATCCGCCGTGAGGTCGCACACGAAGGCTTTGCCTTTTTGAATGAGCTGTACGGCCCATGCGTAGAGCTGATCGAAATAATCGGAAGCGTAAAACAGGCGGTCTTCGAAATCGCCGCCCAGCCAGCGGACGTCTTCAATGATCGAATCGACGTACTCGGTTTCTTCCTTGGACGGATTGGTATCGTCGAAGCGCAGGTTGCATTTGCCGCCGAACTCGCGCGCCAGGCCGAAGTTGATCGTAATCGACTTGGCGTGGCCGACATGCAGATATCCGTTCGGCTCGGGAGGGAAACGCGTGTGCACGCGGCCCTCATACTTTTTGGTCTTCAGATCGTCGAGGATGATGTCCCGGATGAAGTGGGACTGAACGGGCGCGCCCGCTGCCGGATCGTCTTTTGGCGTAGTCATCTATTGGCTATTCCTCAGCATTTGCAGCGCGTGGCCGATTCTTTCGAGTGTCGTTTCCCGGCCCAGAACTTCTAGCGTCTCGAACAAGGGCGGTGCGTCTTTGCGCCCGCAGACCGCCACGCGAATGGGCTGGAACATCTGGCCGGCTTTGATATGCAAACGCTCCGCACCCGCCCGGAGGGCCGGATCCAAGCCCGCGTGATTGAAATCCTTGACATCCCGGAGAACCGTTTCGGCCTCCTCCAATGCGCGCGCGGCCATGGCTGCGTCGCCCTTTTGCGGAATCAGCAGAGCGCTGTCGTATTGATTTTCCTTGAAGAAGAAGTCGGCGGCGGTTTTCACGTCACTCAGCAACCGTATGCGCTCCTGGATCAGCGGGACCACCTGACGCATCTTCGCGGCATCCGCACCCGGCATAAACGGCAGCAACTGATTGGCCAGTTGTTCCGGCGGCATGGTACGGATATGCCCGGCATTCAGCCAGACGGCCTTCGGATCGAACGGATCCTGCTCCGTGAAGTTGACGGTCGCGTTGCTGCGATTCACCCCTTCCAGTGAAAATACGTCGATCAGCTCCTGGCGCGACATCACTTCGCGATCATCCTTGGGCGACCAGCCCAGCAGGCACACGAAGTTGACGAACGCCTGCGGCAGGAATCCGGCATCGCGATACGTCGTCACGCTCACCACCGGCCCGTGCTTGCGCTTGGAAAGCTTGGACCCATCCGGCGCGATCAGCAGCGGCAGATGCGCGAAGTTGGGCGGCGTCGCGCCCAGAGCCTCGAAGATCAGCACGTGCTTGAAGGTATTCGTCAGATGATCCTGGCCGCGGATGACGTGGCTGATCTTGAGATCGGCGTCATCGGCGCAGGAAGCCATGTGATACGTGGGCGTGCCGTTGCTCCGCAGGAGAGCAAAGTCCTCGATATCCTCTGTGGCTTTCGACTGCGGGCCATAAACCAGATCGTCGAAGGTAACGGCTTGGCGCGATTCCCGGGGCACCTTGAAGCGCAACACGAACGGCTCGCCTCCGTTTGCCCGGAGGTCGCTTTCCTCTTTCGACATTTCGCGCATCCGCGGATCGAATTTGGGGTGAAGGGACGGATCCACGTCCGCCTCCTCGGGAACAGGAGAGCCCATTTCCACGAAGTCCCGATATGCCAGGCCCTGGTCCAAAATGGCTTTTGCGGCTTTCTGATGCAGCTCGCCGCGCTCGGATTGCCGGTAGAATTCATCCCAGCTCAGATCCAGCCACCGCAAACCCTCATAGATCGAATCGAGCGATTCCTGGGTATTGCGCTCTACGTCGGTGTCATCGATGCGCAGGATCATCGTGCCGCCGTTGCGGCGGGCGTATAGCCAGTTAAAAATGAACGTCCTGGCGCTGCCGATGTGGAGATACCCCGTGGGCGAAGGGGCGAAGCGGACTCGAAGCATCAATCTCTTCAGGATAACAGCCGATGACTTGGATGGATATAATTGGGCAACCGGACGGAGGGGAAGTGCTGAAAGCTAACAATAAGACACTTTGGACAGGCTTGGCTGCCGGACTGATGTTGACGGCGCCGGTATTCGCACAGCAGATTGCGACGTTTCGCGCCCAGATGAGGGGCGGCGGCGACCATGGGAAATGCACCATCGAGGTGGACGTGGATGGCGTCGCGGAGGTCGAGATTCAAGGCGATCAGGGACGGATGCGGACGTTGTCCGGAAATCCCGCTGGCTGGCGCCGCATGGAGTGCAACCAGCCGCTCCCACCGAACCCGGTGGACTTTCGTTTCAGCGGCGTCGATGGGCGCGGCCGGCAGACTCTTTTGCGCGACCCGTCCAGTAACCGCGGCGTAGCCGTCATCCGCATCGAGGATCCCCAGGGCGGGCACGAGGGCTACACGTTTGACATCGAATGGGCCGGCGCCGGCGGCGGGTTCGATCGCGGCGACGGCGGCGGCCGGCCTCGCGATGATGGCCCCCGCTGGAACGACGAAATCCGCTTTACCGGGCGCGGCGACGGCTATTTCAAGAATTTCCGCGGCCCCGATGAGGTCCTGCGCGATTGCGTTGTCTCGATAGACCGGCGCGGGGTTGTTACCGTCACGTTCCAAAACGGCCGCCGCCCATCCATGACATTTACCGGACAGCTTACACGCTTCGACCGCGAGAGGGTGGTAGCCGATATGTCCGGTAGAGGCGTCCGCGGCTCGATGGAAATCCAGCGAAACGGGCCGGATCGCGTGACGGCTATTTCGATGTCGGCGGAGGGCCGGGAACGCTTCGATCTGAGCTGGCGCCGGTAATAATATGACGGGCCGGACATGTCCGGCCCCTACAACGATGTAGGGGCGAGGCATGCCTCGCCCGAAAGCGGGCCTCGCCCGACCTTAGAACACTCCGATCATCCGCCAGTAGAACACGCCGGCGATGCACGCCAGGATCGCCGACACCGCATAGATGTTCGCGATGTTGAACATCTGCATTCTCGTAAAGCCCTGCTTTTGCGTGACGCTATCGCCCAGCGCCATCCAGAAGTTCATATAGAGGAGCCAGAACGGGGCGGATGCCAGCAGCAGCGGCGCGGTCAGAATCAACGGCGGGATTCCCGCCTTGGCCAAGGGTTCCTCGAGCGGCAGGAAGATCAGCGGCATGGCGATGAACGCCGTCGGATCCAGGAATCGCAGAGCAAGCATGGCCAGCAGCACCACCACCAGCAGCAGGATCGGGCTGCCAACCAGGCCGGTGACGTGCGGCAGCATGAGTCCGGCCATCCAGTCGGTGACCTTGGTGTCCACGATCACGTTTCCCAGCCCGAAGATGCCGCCCAGGAACAGCAGCAGCGTCCAGGAGACGCCGGTGGCGATGTCGGCGTCGCCGAGAATCCCGGAAAGCGCGAAAACGGCCATTGCGAACATCCCCACCGCGAAGGTCGGAAGCGAATGGAGCGTGCCGTTGGTAGCCCAGAGAAAAATCGAGACCCCGACCACCAGCGCCGTGATCATCTCCTGGCGCTTGATCGACCCGAGCGCAGCGAGTTTGGTTCGCGCAAAATCGGTGGAAGCGCGCAGCGGGGCTTCCGGTTTCAGCAGAAGCATGTTGAGGCCCAGGATGAGCCCGCAGAAGATCAGTGTCGGCAATGCCATCACTTGCGCATAGCCGCCCCAGGTGATGGGAAGGTGCTTGTCGGCAAACATCTTTAGAACCACCGGGCCGTTCAACGACCCCAGCTCGAACGCCAGCCCGGGCACCACCGCCATTTCGACCACCGTGAGCATAATCAGCGCCGACCCTTTGCTGCGCGGAGCGAGCCCCAGCGACTGCACCATAGCCCAGGCGATTGGCGCCATGATCGCGGTGCGGACCGTCATCGAAGGAATGCCCAGCGCGAGCACGAAGCCGATGACGAAGAACGCAGTCAGGATTCCGGCGTAGCTTCCTGGGAAGAGGGTCAGAATATAGTAAGAGAGCCGTTCCGCCAGACCCGTTTTCCGCATGGCGAAGCCGTAGTAGAGAACCGCGAGCAGCGTCCAGAAGGCAGGATCGGCGAAACCGCTCAACGCGCGCGGCGGCGGCACTTTCACCGCGATCAGCAGGGCCATCATCAGCACCGATGCGACGCCGTTGTTCATCACCTCGGTGGCCCACAAGATCACCGTTCCCGCGGTGATCGCCAGCACCAGTTGCCCCATTCGCGTCAGACCCTGAGGAGTGGGAGCAAACGCCAGCACCAGCCCAACGACGATCGCTACCGCTAACCAAATCCATTTGGCAGCGGTGGGACCGGAGACGTTTACGGGGGGGTGCGCAGCGACTGGGGTGCTCATAAGAATCACCTATCCTATCAGGCCGAGCAGGTCAGGGGCGACGCGCGGCCCGGAGCTTGGGCTTGGGCGACTCCAGGGGCAGGAAGGCCGCCTGGTCCGGATCGTACGCCGTGACGATTCCCTCCCCCAAATCGTACAACCAGCCATGCAGCCGCAGATCGCCCTGCTCCAGCCGCGCGATAACCGATGGGTGTGTGCGCAGATTGGCGAGCTGCTCGACCACATTGCGTTCCGTCAGTGCAAGCAGGAACTCGGGGCCGTCGTGAGGTTCTTCGTGCTGTGTCACCGCTTGGCGCGCCGGCTGCGCATAATTCAGCCACGCGCTTACGCTGGTCAGAGGCTCCAGAGGCTCGGGATTCAATACGCCCTTCATCACGCCGCAGTCCGTGTGCCCGCAAACGATCACGTCCGGCACGCCCAGAACGCCCACGGCGTATTCGATGGTCGCCGAAACGCCGCCGATGGCATCCGGGTAGGGCGGAACAACGTTGCCGATGACCCGGCAGATGAACAGCTCGCCCGGTTTGGTCTGCGTCAGCATGCAAGGGTCGATCCGGGAATCGGCACAGGTGATGAACAGCGCTTCCGGCCGCTGCCCCAGGGCGAGCTTCTGGAAGAGGTCGCGGTGCTTGGGATAGACGCGCTTCTGGAATCGCGACAGGCCTTTGAGAATCCGGTCCACGAACATCATTCTACACGTGTGGTCTCCGTTGACTTCCAAGCCCGATGAGCGGCGGTATGGCAGCCTAAGCCGGGTAGTGAATCTGATACCATCAGGTCATGATAGTGTCGCCTGCCGTCTCCAGGCCGAAGTGCCGATGATCCCAAGAGGATTCCCACCCCGCCGTCCCAGAATTCGTGAGAACGTCAACGAGGCGATCCGCGCACGCGAAGTTCGCGCTGTATTTCCTGACGGCACCGTAGAGGTGCTGCCCACTCCCCAGGCCATCCGCAAGGCGCAGGACCTGGGACTCGACCTCATTCTGATCGCTCCCACGGCCGAGCCGCCCGTCGCCAAGGCCATGGATTACGGGCAATGGCAGTACGAGAACAAAAAGAAGCAGCATGAGGCCAAGCGCAAGCAGCACATCATCCAGGTGAAGGAATTGAAGTTTCGCCCCAACACCGATGATCACGATTACGACTTCAAGAAGAACCACGCCATTCGATTCCTGACCGAAGGCAATCGCGTGAAGGCGGTGGTCCAATTCCGCGGCCGCGAAATCGCGCACACGGATCTGGGCAGAAAGCTCCTGCTGCGCTTCGCCACGGATCTATCCCAGTACGGCAGCATGGAATCGCAGCCGCGCCTGGAAGGCCGTAACGCGCATGTTCTGATCAGCCCGGTGAAGGTCGAGAAGCCCCACGCGCCGAAGGAAAAGGAAAAAGAAAAGCCCAAGCCCCAGGGCGGCCCAGCCGGGGGCAATGGCGCGCCTCCCGCGTCCGCTTAGTCAACAGTCTTCAGCGCCAGCGGCCTTCCCGATAATGATATCGGCCATGGCGTGATTCCCAGCGCCCGCCTTCCCATCTGGATCGCCCGCGCGGGGGACGATCCCATCGGCCAGCGACCCAGTTATAGCGTCCGCCGTTATAGCCCCAGTAGCCGTCGATCCAGGCATATCCAGCGCCCGGCGCTATGCCGCGCTGCTCGTATCGCACCGCCGGCGGGGGTACGGATGCGTAATACCCGCCGTATCCGCCCGCGCATCCTACCAGTGAAAGTCCTCCGACCAATGAAAGTCCTCCGAGGATTACTGCCAATCCCAGTGTTCGCTTCATACGCGATCTCCCTACTAGTTAGACCGGTGCCGAAGGGAATTGGGTTGCGGGGCTTAATGCGGCCTTCACTTTTCGGCACCGCGGGTTCATGCGCCGCGGCTGTTTCTGTGACAAAATACGAAACTGGAGGTTATTCGATGGCAGCCAAAGCTCTCATTCTCGCCGCGTCGCTGAGCGTTCTCATGACCGTTCCGATGCTGGCGCATCACTCGTTCGGGTCGGAGTACGACGAGAAGAAACCGCTGAAGTTCGAGAACGTCACGGTGACGAAACTGGAGTGGACCAATCCGCACGCGCGTTTCTACGTGGACGTGAAGGATGCCAACGGAAAAATTACCAACTGGAATTTCGAACTCGCGAGCCCGAATGTGCTGAAGCGCAACGGCTGGACCAAGAACACTCTGAAAGAGGGCGATAAGGTCACCGTGATCGGGACGGCCGCTAAGGATGGGACGAGCTTGGGACATGCGCAAACCGTTATCTCGGACGGCAAGCGCCTTTTCGCCGGATCTAACACGGCGGACGGAAATTAGCCGTGAAAAAGCATTTTGCTAGCGCGGCCATGACCGTCGTGGCGTTGACGGCCGCGGTGCTGCTGATACAGGGACCCGCCGATTCGCAAGCTCCAGCGGGCGACGCGAAGGCTCCAGCCAAAGGCGGCGCGAAGGGTAAGGGCAAAGGCAAAGCGCGCCCCACCGGTCCCACGCCTCGCACGGCCGACGGGAAGCCGGACTTCACGGGAATCTGGAACGGCGGTGGACCTGTCGGCGATATCGCCCAGGGGTTGATGCCGGGAGAAGAGATTTCCCTCACTCCCTGGTCCAAGAAGATCATGGACACGCGGCTGACGAAGGACGATCCGGAAGCGAATTGCCTGCCCACCGGCGTACCGCGCATCGCTCCGTACCCTTGGCGGATCCTGCAGTCGCAGACCCACATCTTCTACTTATTTGAGGGCAACATCCACAGCTTCCGGCAAATCTTTATCGACGGCCGGCCACATCTTAAGGATCCGGATCCCACCTGGTATGGCGATTCCATCGGAACCTGGGATGGCGATACGCTGGTGGTCGACACCATCGGATACAACGACAAATTCTGGTTCGATTTCAGTGGGCACCCGCATTCCGAGCAGCTTCACACCATCGAACGCATCACCCGGCCGGATCTGGGCGGGCTGGATATCGAAACGCAGATCATCGACCCCGTGGCCTACACCAAGCCGTTCAAGATCAAGTTCACGGCCACTCTCCGGCCGGGCGAAGAATTGATGGAGTACATCTGCCAGGAGAATCAGCAGGACGCTCAACACCTGCAGGGTCCGGCGGGACCACCGAAATAAAGCTCTAACTAGTCCGAAAAGGGGACAGGTCCAAACGTAGGGAACCGATCCACAGTATTCTACGCTAGGACCTGTCCCCTTTTCGCTTACTGAACCTTACAAGCAAAGTTGGCAGCGTCATTCGTGCTGCCGACTCCCTTGTACGTCGCCACCTGCGGATACGGGCACAGCGGACGAGTCATTTCCACCTTATTGTTGGCGACGTGCTCCGCCACGATGGATTCGGGAGCCACGCCGGATTCCCGCCACCGTTCCATCGCACCCATCAAATTGAACTGGTTGGGACCGGGGCCGCCCTGGCAGTGCCCCATGCCGGGCACCATGAACAGCCGGTACCAGTTGTCCTGCTTGGGGCCCATCTTGGCGAGGACGCTCTCGCGATAGTTGATGCTGTTCTCGGGTGAAATCCCCACATCGTTCCAGCCGTGATAGGTGATGAGCTTGCCGCCGCGCGCCTTGAACGCGGAAAGATCCGGATTCACGGCGTTGATGTAGCCGTACTTCTCGTCCACCGCGGGAACGTCCTTGTCGACATCGAACGTCTTCCAGTCCCAGTTGGGATCCTGATGCAGGAGTTCGCGATAGGTTCCCAAGGATAGCGCCGTGGGTGCGGGACCATTGGCTGCGGACAACAAGCGCCAGGTCCCTTCGCTGCCCTTTGCGTATCCGGGATAGACTAATGCGCCCTTGGAATTCATCAGCGGACCATGCGCTCTCTTTGCCGAATCGACTTGCGCCGCCGTGAGGCAGTCCTTCGTGTCGGCGCCTTTACACAGGAGCGAGTTGTAATCGAAGTTGCATTTGCGCGGATTGTTCAGAAAGCCGTCCTTGACCCCGTCGGCTGCATCGCAGGCATCGAGTACGGATTTCCCCAGCAAGGCCACTTTGGCGGGCGGAACCGCCGCGCCGGGCTGCCGTACCGCGCTTTGCAATACGATATCGAAGGCGTGCAGATGGGTCTGGAAATTGGCGGGTGCTCCGGCCACGATGCCGTCGAAATCTTCCGGGTAGCGCTGCGCTTCCATCAATCCCTGACGCCCGCCGGTGGAGCATCCATTCCAGTACGACAAGCGCGGGCCTCGGCCGTAAAACGCGGTGATCACCGCTTTAGCCTTCACCGTCATTTCATGGACGGCGCGATACGAGAAATCGACGATCTTTTCGGGATGCCCCACCGCGAATTTCGCATTGCCGCCTTCGTGACCGGTGTCGGTAGATGATGTCGCATAGCCTTCCTGCACCGCACTAGCCAACGCCGGGTAGCTGATCACTCCAGCCCAACCGCCGCCGCCGACCGCCTCATATTTTCCATTCCACGCGGCGCCGATGGGCAGCCAGACTTCGATCTTGATGTCGGAATCGGGCGAAGGTTTGAGGGTCGCAAACACGCGGCAATAGGCTGGGAGTATTTGGGGCGTCGCGTTCGCCGGAGGGGCCGGCGGAGGCGGATCGATCGCATCCGGCTGCGGCGCCGGCGGCGGCGCGGGATTCTTGAACGCCCCGGCGGGGACGGCCGTGACCATGGTGATGGTCGTGTCAGGCAGTTTGAGCGATTGCAACTGCTCGCACGGCGTCTGCGCGAACGCAACTGCTCCAGCGGCAGCGATAAGAATAAGTGCACGGTTCATCAGTAAGACCCCCTGGCGAGTAACCAACCTCAAAAAATTAGCACATGTGAGAACTGAATGCCAGGACTTGGCCGATAATCGTATGGGAGCGGTTTCTTACCACCATCCCATCGAACAGGCGTAGGCGAAATTTCGGACAAAAAGTAAGACGATCGCCGATGGTACGAAGGGACCATAAATGTAATGCTTCAGCAGGGATTCGGAAAGGACAGGCCAACAGATGCGGGCGAACACTCGGACCATCACCATGAAGTCATTGATATTGGGCGCTTCTTAGTACCCATTGCCGCCTGGGGCCAGAACGAAATCCAGCACGGGCCAGGACTTGACACGCGCGCCGATGGCCGCGGGGACTTGGTCCGGCAGTTGCCTCCGCGGGGACAGTCGGGGTCGGGCGGGTCCGTGGTGCAAGGGAATGGCATTAGTTACCACAACGGCCCGGTGATGCGGAATGGCGTCAATATCTACTACATCTGGTACGGGGATTGGTCGAAGGATCCCACTGCCAATGCGATCCTTACGAACTATGCTCAGAACGTCGGCGGTTCGCCGTATTTCAATATCAACACCACCTACGGAGACACCAGCGGGAACGTCCCCAACACGCCCAGCACGGTAAAATACGCGAGCGCGGTCAACGACTCGGGTTCTCTGGGAACCTCTCTCAGCGATAGCAGCATCTGGACGCTGGTGACCAACGCTCTGAAAACTCTTCCCGCCGATCCGAATGGCGTGTATTTTGTTTTGACTGCTCCGTATGTGGCGGAGACTTCCGGCTTCCTGTCCCAGTACTGCGGTTGGCACTCTGCCAATTATTTTGGAAGCACCACCATCAAGTACGCGTTCGTGGGCAATGCGGCGGCCTCACTGGGGTCGTGCTCGGTCCAGTCCACCAGCCCGAACGGCGACGCAGCCGCGGATGCCATGGTGTCGGTGATTGCGCATGAGCTGGAAGAAGCCGCGACGGATCCCGAGTTGAGCGCCTGGTACGATTCTTCCGGCGCCGAGAACGCCGACAAATGCGCCTGGACGTTCGGAGCTACTTACCCGGCGAACGGCGCGCAGGCCAACATGAAGATCGGCTCGATGAATTACTTGATCCAGCAGAACTGGGTAAATGCGGGCGGCGGGTATTGCGGCCTGTCGTACGTGGGAACGCCGGACTTCAGCTTGTCGGTGTCGCCTGCCTCGCAGACGGTCACACCCGGCCAAACATCCGGCGGATACACCGTAACGGCGTCACCACTGAACGGGTGGTCGAACACCGTGACGTACTCGGTGACGGGAGGATTGCCAAGCGGAGCCTCCGCCATGCGTCAGCGGGAATGTGATCACGGTCAGCACGACCAGCGCCACGCCCGGCGGCAGCTACAATTTCACGATTTCCGGGACCGATGGCTCCCTGACGCATACGACATCGGCCACGCTCGCGGTTTCCGCGCCGGCAGCTCCAACCTTCAGCATCAGCATCCCGTCGAATTCACAAACAGTGAAGCGGCCGACAAGCGGCAGCACCTCGGCAACCTTCTCCGTAGTGGTCACGCCCAGCACCGGGTATAGCGGCACGGTGAATCTGTCCGCGAGCGGCGCCACCACAGGCATCTCGGTGGCGGTGGGTCCGACAACCTCATTTGCCGGAGGAAACGGAACCGCAACGCTGACGGTCACGGTAACATCGAGCGCCAAGAAGGGTACTCGCACGGTGACTGTAACCGGCACCGACGGGACCGCCACCAAGTCGGCATCGGCCTCAGTGCGCGTCAACTAGAACTCGTAAAACGCAGCCCCCGCTTCTAAAGCGCACCGGCATCGTGGACGATTTTGCCGTCCACGATGGTCAACACGGAACGGATCTTCCTGATCTCGGCATCCGGGACCGTGAAATAATCGCGATCGAGTACTGCCAGATCCGCCAGCTTGCCGCGCTCGATGGAGCCGATCTTTTCTTCCATCCGCAGGAACCAGCTATTGTTGCGCGTGAACAGGCGAAGCGCTTCGGCGCGCGTGAGCTGCTGGTCGCCATTGACCCTGTCGCCAAATGAGTTGACGCCGGTGGTCGCGTAATAGATGTGCAGCCAGGGATTCAACGGCGCGATGTGGACGCCGTCTCCATGAATGCCCACCTGGATGCCGTGATCGACAATGGTCCGGAACGGCGGGCCCGCGACCATCTTCGGATCCGAAGACGTCACCCAGCGGAACGCGCCCATCTCGACGCCGCAGCCCAGCGCCTTGAGCCGGTTGAGCAGGTCGGCGTTGACTTGCGGAACATGGTGAACCACCCAGCGCTTCTGCGTGATATCGAATTCCTTGTTCACAGCTTCATACGCCTCGACCACTTGCGTCAGCCCTGCGAGGTTCTGGACGGCGTTTTCGTTGCGCCACCCGGCTTCGGCGACCAGATGTTGGGCGTCGCTCCAAACTGCGCCGCTGCCGAGGGGCGCGGCCCACTCGCCGATCGCACCGGTCTGCATCATGTCGTCGCCAAAAAACTGGAATTGATTGCGCAGGCGCTCCTTCAGCTCGGGCAGATTTGGATCGCTCTGGTTCTGCAGGAAGTTCATCTGCAGGCGGACGATGGTCTTTCCCTCGCGGTGGAGATCGAGCCACGGATCGTACATCTTGTACTGATCGAGATTCGACAGGATCTGGCTGGGGTGAAGCGGCCCCGGCGTGGGGAACAATACCTGATCGAGATGCGCGGTCAGCCCGACGCTGGCCGAATAGTTCATCGCATCCAGCGTGCTTCGTTTGCGGTCGGCGAAGGTCTGCATCCGGCGCAGGAGGAACAGCGCGGACGCCGACGGATTGCCTGCCGGACCGGCGCCGGCGATCGCACCAGTGGCTGAGACGTTTATTTTCTTGATGTCCGGATGAACCGGCGGCGCGGCATCGGCGGCGTCGAAAAACGCTTTGCCCAGGCTGTTGGTCGCGCAGGGACCGGTGAAGCGCTCGTATAGCAGCACGGGACGATCGGGAACCGCCTGGTCGAGCTCGGCAAGCGTCGGATGACGATGTTCGGCCCACTGGTTGGGATGCCAGCCGCCCATCGATGTAATCCAGGTTGTATTAGGGGCCCCTTGTGGAACATCCTTGCGCCGCGCGGCCAGCGCTTCCTGGACTTCGCGAATCGAGACGGTGTTCTCGAAAATCGTGTGATAGCCGGGACGGTTCGCCAGACTCACGATGTGAATGTGCGGCTCGACCAATCCCGGCACCACGGTGCGTCCGCCGAGATCGATGATGCGGACGCCCGGTCCCGCGGCCGGTGCGGCGTTCACCGAGACAAACCGGCCGTTTCGGATCGTCACGGACGTGGCGATGGTGTTGGCTGCGTCCATGGTGTGGATCCGGCCGTTGGTAAGCACCAGCGTCGGCTCGGGCGCAATGTCCTGGCCCGAGACCAAAAGGGTGCCTGGCCCGGCCGCGATTGCCGCGGCCCCGGCGCTGGCGCCCAGGAACTTTCGTCGCGATGATTTCATCGGTCGGATTATACCCTTAGAATGTGGGTTGGCGCCCGTCTCCATCCGCGGTCTGACAAAGCGGTACGGAAGTGTTCTGGCCGTGAACAACCTGAGCCTCGACGCGATCCAAGGGGAGATCCTCGGATTTCTCGGGCTGAACGGCGCGGGCAAGACCACCACCATTCGCATCCTGCTCGATCTGCTGCGTCCCAGCAGCGGAATGCGTCGATCCTGGGGCACGATTGCCAGTCGGACGGACTCCGGGCCCGGTTGAACATCGGATACCTGCCGGGTGAGATGGGCATCTATTCCGATCTCACCGGGCGCGAAGTCTTGGATCTGCTTGCGGGCCTTAACGGTCACGTAATGAATATGTCGCAGCGCAAGCGAGTTGCAGGAGCGCCTGGAATTCCCGGATAGCGATCTGCGCCGCCGCCTGCGTGAATACAGCACCGGGATGAAGCGCAAACTGGGCTTGATCCAGGCCTTTCAGTCCGATCCTCAGCTCCTGATTCTGGATGAGCCGACCGAAGGGCTCGATCCGCTGATGCAGGAGTCGTTCTACAAGCTTCTGGTGGATGTAAAACGGCGCGGCCGAACTGTATTCATGTCGTCGCATGTACTCTCGGAGGTCGAACGGGTGTGCGATCGGATTGCGCTGGTGCGGAAGGGCGAACTGGTGCTGCTCTCGACCGTGGAGGAACTTCGGAAGCTGGCCCCACGATCGGTGCGGGTGCTGTTTTCCGAAGACGTACCCGGACCGCGGTCATGGAACCTCAAAGTCGAAGGGCCGCTCGGCCCGCTGCTGGGGACGATCGCCGGATTGCCAGTGCAGGATATCGAGATCGAAGAGGCCAGGCTGGAAGACGTGATTCTCAAGTATTATCGGGACGGCGCAAAGTGAGAAGCGCTGCACTCCTGTTCGCGTATTCGCTCAAACGTGTGCGAACCCTGGCGATCGCCACCGGGCTTCTGCTGGCGGCCTTGCAGCTGGTTCTGATTTTTGTCGCGGGAGCGCTGCACACCACCGGTGCATTCGATCAGCTCAGCGCGCTTATTCCGCCGTTTGCGCGCGAGCTTTTAGGCCCGTCCGTGACCATCATCATGTCGTTCAGCGGAATCGTGTGCCTGGGATACTTCGAACTTGCCGTCATGGGAGCCTTGATCGCATTAGCGGTCACACTCGCCACTACTCCGGCGTCCGAAGTGGAGACCGGATTCATGGATCTGATCCTGGCACGTCCCCTCGCCCGGCACTGGATCATCACCCGCACTATCGCATTGACGACCTTGGTGTCGGCCGCCATGCTGGCAGTGATGGTGGCGGGGACGTGGACCGGGCTGCGGTTGTTCGCTCCCAAAGGCGTCGCATGGCCGCCGGCGACGCTCATCATTTCACTGGCGATCAACTTGGGGATGCTGACACTGTGCTGGGGCGGAGTGGCGATGGCGATCGGCGCGGCGTCGAGGCGTCGCAGCGTGGCGGGCGGCGCTGCCGGACTGCTGGCGTTCGCGGCGTTCCTGCTGGACTATGTCGCGCGGCTGTGGCAACCCGCCGAGAAAATCGCGTGGATTTCGCCCTTCCGATACTACAATCCGTTCGATCTCATCACCGGGAATCCGCTGCCGCTCAGGAACGTGGCGGTGCTGGGTGCGATCGCGGTAGCAGGATTCGCGGCCGCGTATGTATTGTTCGCACGGCGCGATATTTCGCATTGACGCGTCGGGCTTGTAGGGGTCGGGCATGCCCGACCCGCGTTTAATCAGGCGGCTGGTAGTTGTGCAGCAAGTCCTGATAGCCGTTCATCGCCAGGCGGCAGGCCATCTCGGTGCCTGCGAATCGCGCGCGATGCCAGGTTTCCCGGGGCGTGTACACGATATCGCCCTGATCCGCGATGAAGATGGGCAGCGATCCGATCTTGTACTCCATCTTGCCTAACAGGATGAACCAGAACTCGGAAGACTCCAGGTGGAAATGGCCCCAGTCGGTGTCGGGCGCGGGCCTCTGCTTGGTGGGATCGCCAATGATGATGTTCGCCACGGCGCGGTCGTCGGCGATGAAGCGCCGCTGCTTTTCGGTTCCCGCAACCACTTGATTGAAGTCGATGTACGGCTTGTTGCCCTGATCGTACTTGCCTTTTCCGCTGATCCGCACTTTGACGAAATTGAACCCGTTGACGGCCGGAGGCTTTTCATCATTTACACCGGCGGGATACATGGTCTTCGCGCCCGCGATGTTGACCTCGAGCCTTAGCGACGGCTTATCGCCGACCGTTTCCATGCTGAAAACATTGCGATACGGCACCTGCACCATATAGCCCTTGGAGGCGACGAACGGTTCCTGGCCTTCGATGGTAAAGCGAATCTGGCCGTCCTGCACGATCCACCACGCGCGCGTATCGGGATGGAACTGCCGCGGCGTTTTCGCGCCCGGCGCCATAGACACATAATCAGCGTGAAGCGTGGCGTCGTCAACCACGGTCTGGCTCCAGTTCGCCTGTCCTTTGTGCTTGGCGAGAAGCTCGGAGAGCCTCCAGATAGGCTGGTTCGGTGCGACCCAGGTGTTCGGCTGCACAGGCAGCGGAGCCCAGGCGAAGGTTTCCTTTTGTTGGGCGCGTAGACCCGAAAATATGCCGAGGGCCACGATCGCCAGAATCGCGAATTGCTTGAGCAGGCGCATAATTGTATCCCCGATTACAATATCATCCCGGCGTGATACTGTCATGGGGATGGTCCTGCGAACAGCGTCTCTATTGACTTTTAGCGGCCTGTGCCTGTTCGGACAAGCGCGCGATTACGGCCGGTCGATGGTGATCACGCAGCAGGGAATGGCGGCCACCAGCCAGACGCTGGCTTCGCAGGCCGGCGCGCAAATCCTCGCAAAAGGGGGTTCGGCCGTGGATGCGGCCATCGCCGCGAACGCCGTGCTGGGCGTGGTGGAACCGATGATGAACGGCATCGGCGGCGATTTGTTCGTCATCTATTGGGACGCGAAGTCGGGGAAGCTGACGGGCCTGAATGCGTCGGGACCGGCGCCCCGCGGGCTGAGCGCGGATTTTCTCGACGAAGCAGGGATTCCAGTCGATACCCGAAGGCATCCACAGCGTCACGGTGCCGGGAGCCGTCGACGGTTGGGCCAAGATGCACGAGCGCTTCGGCAAACTGCCATGGAAAGATCTATTCCAGTCGGCGATCGCGTACGCCGAGGAAGGTTTCCCGGTGACGGAAGATGCCCAGCGTTACTGGGCCGGATCCGCTGCGTCGTTACGATCCCAGCCGGAAACCGCTCGCGTGTATCTGCCGGGAGGCCGTGCGCCGCGCGTGGGCGACGTCTTCAAGAACCCCGCAATGGGCCGGGCGCTGCGAATTCTGGCGGACCAGGGCCGCGACGCATTTTACAAAGGCGAAATCGCATCCGCGATTCTCAAGACTTCGAAGAGTCTGGGCGGCACGATGACGGCCGAGGATCTTTCCGCTTTTTCCGCCGAGTGGGTCGAGCCGATTTCGTACGGACTATCGCGGATGGCGTGTTTACGAGCTGCCTCCCAACGGCCAGGGAATCGCCGCGCTCGAGATGCTGAACATCATGGAAGCCGTTCCCGCGGGCAAGGGCAGCCCCTACACAGCCGACGAACTGCATCGCCGCATCGAAGCCATGAAGCTGGCGTATTCGGATCTGCGCTACAACGGCGACCCGCGCTTTGCGGACATCCCAGTGCGCGGACTGCTGTCGAAAGACTACGCGCGCAAGCGGGCGGCGGCGATCGACCCGGCGAAGGCAAATTGCGCGGTGGCTGCGGGCACGCCGGTATTCGGCGAGACGACCTACCTGACAACCGTGGATAAAGACGGCAACATCGCCAGCTGGATCCAGAGTCTGTACGATTACTTCGGCTCGGACGTGACGGTGGAGGGCATGGGATTCCTGCTGCATGACCGCGGCCAGAATTTCTCGCTCACGCCGGGGAGTCCGAACCTGTTGGCCGGCGGCAAGCGTCCTTCGCACACCATCATTCCGGGCTTCATGGAAAAGGGCGATCAGCATATCGGGTTCGGCATCATGGGCGGGTCCAATCAGGCGATGGCGCATGCGCAATTTGTCTCGAACGTGGTCGACTACGGCATGAACGTCCAGCAGGCGATGGAAGCGGCGCGATTCCGCAAAAATGGCGCGCCGGGATGCGACGTTCGAATCGAAGGGCGAGTGCCGGCCGCAGTGATCCGCGCGCTGAACGGGCGGGGTCATCAGGTGCAGGTCGTTCGCGAGTACGATTCCGCCGTCACCGGCCGCGGACAGGCGATCCTGTACAACTCGACCACGAAGACGAAGTACGGCGCATCGGATCCAAGGGCGGATGGGTCGGCGGTGCCGGAACCGATCCGGTAAATGCCGACAGGCGACAAGATCGCCTGTCCCACCCGGTACAATGAGGAATTCATGCGCGTGTTGTCCTCATTCGTTCTGCTGGCTGTCTTCACCTGCGCGCAAACGCTGCCGGTAAACTGGCGTGTCCAGCCGGCAGGAAAGCAAGTGGCGCTCGATTCGCTGCCCCTGAGCGCGGCGGTTTCGCCCGATGGCAAATTTCTGCTGGCGCTAAATGCGGGCAACCATCCTTCGATCAGCGTGATCGAGACGGGCGCGATGAAGGAAACCTCCCGCGTGGCGATCGCCGACGCCGGGCTCGGATTAGCGTTTTCGCCCGACGGGCGGCGCGTGTATGCGGGCGGCGGCTCGCGAAATGTTGTATTCGAGTTCGCATTCTCCCCCGCAGGAGAGCTGAAAGTCTCGCGCGAAATCTCTGCTGGACAGCCAGCCACCATGAATTTCATCGGCGACGTGGCTGTTTCACCGGACGGCCGCACGATCCTGGCGGGCGATCTCTTTCACGACCGCGTGCTGGTCATCAACGCGCAATCCGGGCAGGCTACCGGAGCGCTCAAGTCGGGACGGCGGCCCTACCGGATTCTGTTTCATCCCGATGGGCAATCGTACTTCGTTTCCAGCTGGGCCGACGCTTCGGTGTACGAATATAGCCTTCCGTCGGGCAACGAGATGGCGCGCGCGCGGATAGGCGCGCATCCCACGGACCTGGTTTTGAGCAATCGCCAAATTCCCGGCGAACAGAACTCGTGGCAATACCGGCTCTTCGTGGCGGCGGCGAACACCAATGACGTGTTCGTTGTGGGCGTGAGCGAAGGCAAGGAACTGAACGTGCTCGAAACGATGAACACCGGGTTCAGCGCGGTGGCGCCCGCGGGGATGACTCCCAGCAGCCTGGCGCTGAGCGCCGATCAGACGCGCCTCTACATCGCCTGCTCCGATGTGAACGCGGTGGCGGTGGCGGATGTATCGGAGACTCGCAGCCGCGTGGCAGGATTCATTCCAGCGGGCGCCTATCCCACGGCCGTGCGCATGTTGACCGGAGGGCGGCTCGCGGTGTTGAACGGCCACAGCAGCAGTTTGTCTGTGATCGATGCCCCCACGGACGAGATGCTGCCGGAGTATACGACGAAGGCGACCGCGGCTACGCCCTATCGTGAATCGTTTTCAGATTCCCTGCCCGAGCAGCGCTCGTCGATCGAGCATGTGATCTACATTCTGATGGACGGAGCATCCAGTGGTCCGAACGCGACTAAGCTCGCGCGCGAGTTCGTGCGGCTCGACAATTTCCGCCCTGCCGGCGACACGCCCGCGGCGGCACTCCACTGGGCGATCGCGGCCATCGCCCCGGACTTCACCGAGAGATTGAGCCCGAGCTTTGCGGCGGGACGTTTGCGTTACAACGGTTTCGAAGGCGGGGAGCCGGCCAACCTGCCTGCCGCGGGGTATCTTTGGAGCAACGCTTTGTCGGCGGGCTTGACGGTGCGCAACTACGGGGTGTTCGTCGATAACGCAGTGCAGGGAGGCCGGGTCAAGGATCCATCGCTTTTGGGCGTCACGAACATGAAATATCGCGACGCCGATCCGCAAGCGTTTCTCGACGACCTGAAACAATTCGAATCGCCGGCCGGGATGCTGCCGAACCTGACGGTCCTGCGGACCACCAGCGACGCGGCACTCGGGCGCATCGTGGAGGCCGTCTCGAAAAGCAAATTCTGGCCGCAGACTGCGATCTTCGTGATGAACCCTTCCGCGCCGGCTCCCATGCTGCTGGCGCTGTCTCCTTACACGCGCCGCGGAGCCGCGGATGCGACCCCTTACGACCAGGCTTCCGTGCTGCGCACCATCGAGCTGATCCTGAATCTCCGGCCTATGACGATCTTCGATTTTTCCGCCCGCTCGCTGGCGGCTGCGTTCGTTTCCACGCCGAACAACGCTGCCTATTCCCTGGAGCCCTCCAACTAGTGACCTCACTTTGTTTCATATGGCACATGCACCAGCCGTTCTACAAGGATCTGTGGACCGGGCAGTATAAGCTGCCCTGGACCCGTCTGCACGCCTTGAAAGATTATGCCGGCATGGTCCGGGTGCTGGGTGAATTTCCGGACGTGCGGCAAACGTTCAACCTGGTTCCATCCATGGTGTCCCAGATCGCGGAATACGCCGCCGGGACGGCTTCGGATCCGTTCTTCGAATGCGCGGCCATGCCCGCGGAGGCGCTGACGGAGGCGCAGCAGACCTTCGTGTTGCGCTACTTCTTTCAGGCCAACGTCGACAAAATCATTCGCCGCTATCCGCGGTATATCGAACTGTATGACCGCAGGCGCGGTCCCATGTCGGTCCAGGATCTGCGCGACTTGCAGATCCTCAGCCAGATCGCCTGGTTCGATGAAGACCTGCTGGCAAAAGATGAAGAGCTCAAGGAGTTGGTCCGCAAAGGCCGCGATTTTTCTCGTGCCGATCAGGAGTTGATGATCCGCAAGCAGCGTGAAGCACTCGCCGCGGTGCTGCCGGTGTACCGCGACTTCGCGGCGCGCGGCCAGATCGAGATCGCGACTACGCCCTTTTACCATCCGATTCTGCCTCTGCTGTGCGATTCCGACATCGCCGCGGTTTCGCATCCGGGCGTGACGCTCCCGCCGCGATTCCAGTATCCCCAGGACGCGCTCACGCAACTGGAACGCGCGCGAACGTACATGCAAGATATGTTGGGCGTGATGCCCACCGGCCTGTGGCCTTCGGAAGGATCGATTTCCGATGAAGCGCTGGCCATGGCGGCGGGCTGCGGGTTCAAGTGGGCGGCCAGCGATAACGGCGTGCTCTCCCGGACGCTGGGCCAGGCGGCGGGCATCGACGAGACCTATCAGCAATATCTATGGCGACAAGACGATCGCGAAATGCGCCTGCTGTTCCGCGATCACTACCTCAGCGACCTGATCGGGTTCGAGTATTCGCGCATGGGCGCGGAAGAGGCGGCGGAGCATTTTCTGGCACGCATCCGCGAAAATACGCGCGACCACGACGTACTGGTGCCGATCATCCTGGATGGCGAAAATGCTTGGGAATGGTATGAGGCGAACGGACGTCCCTTTTTGCGCGCCTTGTATCAGCGCATTTCCGGCGATCCACGTTTGGAAGCGACCACTGTCTCCCAGGCCTTGGAGCGCTACGAAACGCGGCCCCTGACGCACGTGGTTCCAGGATCCTGGATCAACGCGAATTTCGACATCTGGATCGGAGCGGAGGAAGATAATCAGGCTTGGGATCTGCTCCTGGACGCCCGGCGCGTGTACGACGAGTACGCTGCCCAGACCATGGAAATCGCGCGGCTGCTGGCGTATGAAGAGCTTCTGATCGCCGAGGGAAGCGACTGGTGCTGGTGGTACGGGCCGGAACACGGCTCGGACAATCGTCCGGAATTCGACCAGCTGTACCGCGATCACCTGTCCAACGTGTATCGCGCTCTGGGCCTGGATCCGCCCGCGCAGCTATCGCACCCGATACTCAAAACGCAGGAAGGCGAGATGCATGAGCCTCCGTCGAATACGATCCACGTGACACTGGACGGCGAAGTGACCTCGGCATTCGAATGGATGGGCGCGGGGCATTACCGGCCGGATTCCCGCTCGGGCGCGATGCACGGAGGCGGCGCCGTGGCGCGCGAGATGTTCTACGGAAGCAACGGCACGGAGCTGTTCGTGCGGCTGGATGCGGCGGGTAAAGGAAGTTTCGGCATCGAGTTCGAGGATGGCGCCGCGGCGGCGCAAGTGGTCATGGGGCGGATCGTGGAAATGGAAGCTCCACGCCAGGGCGACCGCTTTCGTGTCGTGGTGACCAGGGACGGGCTCCCGCCGATGACATTACCCGCGGAGGGCTGGATCGAGTTTCAAGAAGCTAGGCCACTCGCTAGCCGCTCGTGGTTCTGCGTCCGTGAAAAGGGGACAGGTCCTAGTTCTGAATGCCCGTTCAAGAGTCCGGACAGGGGGACCTGTCCCCTTTTCGCTGGCGGCTAAATAAACGCGGTCGTTTTGATGCCCGACACGTCGAAGCGCTTGCGGCAGCGCATATTCTTGCACATGGCTTTGTCGTCGAGCAGGACCATATAGCTCATCCATTTGGCGAACTTGGCGCGATCGCGCTCGTCGGCGCGGCCCGGCAAGCGGTCAAGTTTCTTGCGCACCAGCCAGTTCAGCTCATAGGTGTCCGCGGTCCGGCAAAAGGGGCAGTTGAGCGTGGCCGGCTTGGTGGTCTTCGACTCTTTGTAGAAATCTTTTTCTTCCATGCTTCCTGCGCAGCCTCATATAATACAGCGGGCGTAAACTGAGAGGCGTACGCGTGCTCCCTGAAAACGAATTCGACGCCTTAGTCACGCGCGCGCTGCGCCGCATCCCGCCGCGATTTCGCAAGCGTCTTGAAAATGTCGCCATCATCGTGGAACGCGAGCCGCCGCGCCCCGGGCTGCTGGGCTTGTATCAGGGACATCCGCTCACCACCCGCAGCGTGGGCAACAGCTTCACCATGCCTGACAAGATCACCATCTACCAGGGCCCCCATGAAAGATCGGCGCGGAATCCGGAGGAACTGGAACAGATGGTCGCGGACACCGTGTGGCACGAGATCGCGCATTACTTCGGCATGGACGAAGCGCGCGTGCGAAAGGCTGAGAGAAAGCGCGGCGTCACGGTGATCCGCTGCTATATTACGGATCGGCGAACGCTCTGCGGGATCGTTACTGGACGCGATCGCACGGAATCTGGCGGCAGGTATTGAGTGGATTCAGATTCGCGAAAAGGATCTGAGCGCGCGAGCATTGTTTGAGCTGGTCGAGGCGGCACTCAAGCTGCCGAATCCACATGGCTCGAAGTTCATCGTGAACACGCGCGCCGACGTGGCGATCGCCGTGGGAGCGGCAGGCGTTCATTTACCCTCGGGATCGCCCCCAGCGAGATTCTGGCGCCAGCCCGGCTTCCTGGTCGGCGTTTCCTGTCACTCCGTGGACGACGTCCGCAACGCCGAAACCGAGGGCGCTGACTACGTCGTTTTTGGTCCCGTGTTTCCGCCTCGCTCGAAAACCGTTCGCGCGGTGCCGCTCGGGCTGGACGGCTTGAGGCAGGCAACATCGGCGGTCCGAATTCCGGTGCTTGCCCTCGGGGGAGTGACGCGAGAGAACTCCGCTGCGTGTATTTCCGCGGGTGCAGCGGGAATCGCGGGAATAACCATCTTCCAGGAGTTGGTAAAATCCAATTCGTGACAGCAGCTGCGGCTAAGCAAGCATATTCGCGAGCGGAGACGCGCCGGCTACTCAAAATAACGGAGCGCCAACTCAAAAGCTGGGAACACCAGAAACTCCTCCCGGCTTCCGAGACGTACGGATTCAGGGAACTGCTGGCGCTGCGAACGATTCTGAAGCTGCGCGCCAGCCGCCTGGCCTCGCCGCAGATCCGGCGCGCACTGACCGCGCTTCGGGAAAAGCTTCGCGATATCCACGATCCTCTGAGCCAACTGAAGATCTACGCCGACGGGAAACGCATTCGCGTGGAAATCGACGGCCGCGCCATGGAGGCCGAATCCGGCCAGTTGCTGCTGAATTTCGACGCGCTGGAGCTGAAGCGACTGCTGGAATTCCGCAAACCGGCGGCGCTCAACGCGGACCAGATTCAGCGCGCGGCCGCCGAGCACTGGTTCCAGCGCGGTCTGGAGCTGGAGCAGACTGGCGCGCCCATCGCGGAGGTGATCGAAGCCTATCAGAAAGCGGTGGAGCTGGATCCGACTTCGGCGGGAGCGCTGGTGAACCTGGGCACCATCCAGTTCAACGCGCGCAACTGGAAGGAAGCCGAGCGGTATTACCTCGAGGCACTCAAAGCCGATCCGCAATACGCGCTGGCGCACTTCGATCTGGCCAATCTCTATGACGAGCGCGGCGACCGCGCCCAGGCTCAGCAGCACTACCAGGCTGCGCTCGAAATTTCGCCCAGCTACGCCGACGCGCACTACAACCTTGCGCTGCTCTATCAGGGGTCGAACCAGGGGATGAAGGCCCTGCGGCACTGGACCGAATACCTGAAGCTGGATCCATCCAGCCACTGGTCGAGCATCGCGCGGCGCGAGCTTTCGAAGCTCCGCAAAGCCGCTGTAGTGCCGGGCGCGGGCCGGTAGTCCCGCCGATCAGAGACCGCGCAGGAAGGGATTGCGCGCTTTCTCGCGCCCGATGGTGGTGTTCGGCCCGTGACCCGGAATCACCACCGCGGTTTCCGGAAGCGCCAGGAGCTTTTCGTGAATCGAGCGCAGAATCTGGCGCCCATCGCCGCCGGGCAGGTCCGTCCGGCCGATACTGTCGCGAAACAGCGTGTCGCCCGCGACCAGCTTATTCTCGGCCGGTATCCAGATCGAGATACTGCCCTGGGTGTGGCCCGGCGTGTGCAGGATGTGAAACTCGGCGTTTCCAAGCGCGAGCGTGTCACCCTCGCGCGCTTCGCTGTCGATCTCGGTCCGCGACGGGGGCTTGATTCCGAGCCAGGAAGCCTGGGTATCCAGGTGGGCGTATAGTTCGGCGTCGTTCTGGTTCATGTAAACGGGCGCGCCGGTGAGCGCCTTCAGCTTGGCCGCGCCGCCAATGTGGTCGATATGAGCGTGGGTGATCACGATGGCCTTCACGGTCAAGCCCGTGCCGGTCCAAGACTTCGGTGATGTTCGCGATATCATCGCCTGGATCGACGACGATGGCCTCGCGGGACTGCTCGTCGCCGAAAATCGAGCAGTTGCATTGCAGCATCCCAACCGGCAAAATCTCGTGAATCACACCCACGATTGTATACTCGGGGTATAACCCTATGGTCTATAAACCATTCGGGGCAATCCTTGTTGCCAGAATAGAAAAAGTTGTGAGCGCGTCGGCCCACCCGGCGCACTATTGTGCATGGCTTCGAATGTGATGGATGCTCTTGAAGTGACCACCAGGATGACCGGTTATACCGCTTTGCGCGAGAATGCCGCCTGGCTCGATTTGTCGGGCCGCGGCAAGATTCGCGCTTCCGGGGAAGATCGCGCGCGGCTGCTGCACGCGATGACCACCAACCAGGTGGAAGGGCTCAAGCCCGGCGAAGGTTGTTACGCCTTCTTCCTGAACGCTCAGGGGCGCATCCTGGCGGACGTAAACCTGCTCTGCTTCGAGGATCATTTCCTGCTCGACACGGAGCCCGAGACGCGGACCAAGATTTACGAACACCTGGATCGCTATATCATCGCCGACGACGTTACTCTGGAGGATCAGACCGATCAGGTTGCGACCGTCTCCATTGAAGGACCGCAGGCGGCCGCCGCGCTGGCGGAACTGGGCGCGCCCGAACCCATGGCGCCCTATTCAACGGCATCCTGGAAGTTCGGAACCGTTGCCCGCCTGGATACAACCGGGAGAGGCGGCTTTTTCCTGCTGATTCCCGTAGAGGACAAGGACGCCCTGACAGCACAACTGACCCAAGCCGGGGTTGCCGGCGCGACCGCGGAAGACGCCCGCACCGTGCGCATCGAAAGCGGCCGGCCGCGTTATGGCGAAGAGATTACCGAACGCTATCTGGTCCAGGAAACCGGCCAGTTACAGGCGGTGAACTTCGGCAAGGGCTGTTATCTGGGCCAGGAGATCGTGGAGCGCGTCCGCAGCCGCGCGCAGATCCATCGGGTGCTGCGGCGTCTGGAAATCGATACCACCGAGCCTCCCGCCGCGGGGACCAAGCTCAAGTCCGGCGATGGGGACGCGGCCGAAATCGCCAGCGCCGTTTTTTCGCCCGCGCTGGGTATGACCGTCGCGCTGGCGTATGTGCGCACACAGTTCGCCGATCCTGGAACAAGAGTCACGCTGGACGGCGTCTCCGCCCGCGTGGTTTAGGGAAGAGCTATCGGGAAGCTCGCGGTAGGATCTCGGCTTCCACCGGGAACTCGAAGGTCTCCGCCGCCGCATCGACCATCAGCTTTCCCGCGCCCAGCGGCTTGCCCTTGCTGGGATAAAACACCGCCCCGTCGGTAGACTGGCCCGGCGCGAGCTTAGTGGTCACCAGCGCGATCGCCGACGCGGCCGAAGCGGCTTTCAGCCTGGTGGAGCCCAGCGCCAGATAGTCCTGCCGCCGCGATTCATACCCGTTGGTGGAGCGCACGTGGGCGTTGCCGAAGAGCGCCATTTCATAAGCCGCGATCAGCCGTCCGACGTCCCCGCGGCTGGCGTGATCCAGAAGCTGCTTGACCACGGTTCCGGCCGACACGGCTTGGATCCGCTGGCCGTCTTCCCGCTCGAACCGGAAGTCTTCCGGCTTGAAGCTCCAGGACACCGGCGATCCATTGGAGATGGCTACCTGGAGAATCGTGTAGCCCAGTACTTTCGTGGGAAGCGGGGCGAACATGATGGTCACTCCGCCCCGCGTCAGTGCCTTATACTTCAAGCCTCCGGATTCAAACTCCAGCACCTGCGCGGAGGCCTTCGCGACGGGAAAGAACGCCAGCAATAAGAGCGCGAACAACCGAAGCTGGAATCGCGGTCTCATGGCATCTCCATGATAAGCCGAACGTCGTAAGGCTCGTACGTGATAGCGCGCGAGGCCCGCCTCCGCAGAAGCCGGCATTCAGTCCTTCTTCGGCTTGCGCATCAACAGCAGCAGCGGGATCATCAACAGGAACACCACCGTCACCAGCTTGAAGATATCCAGGAACGCGCGCATCGCGGCTTGCTGCTCCACCAGCCCGAACACGGCCGCGTAGGCGCGCTGGTCGGCGAGTCCCGGCCCCGCACCGTTTCCCAGGAACATGGATCGGAGCGAGCCCACCCATTGTCCCGTCGCCGGATCGCCCTGCACCACATGCGAGCCCAGAATGTTGATGTACTTTTGCTGATAGCGCGTATTGAGCATGGCGATCACCGCGATTCCCACCGCGCCGCCGAGATTGCGCATCAGATTGAACAGGCTGGTCGCGTTCCCCATGCTCTCGCGCGGGACTCTTCCCATCGAAATCGTAGTAAGAGGCACGAAGATCAGTCCCAGCCCGAAGCCCTGGATGAACTGCGGCCAGAAGAGGTCCCAGTAGCCGGCGTTCAGATTCATCTGCCCGAACTGCCAGGTGGAAAACGCGCCCATCAGCAGCCCGGCTGCCAGCAGCTTGCGCGGGTCGAAACGCGGCAGGATCACGCCGACCAGCGGCATGGCGATCATCGATCCGATGCCGCGCGGCGCCATGGTCATCCCGGCTCGCATGGCCGGATATCCCATCAGCGTCTGCAGCCAGATGGGCAGAATCACGATGCTGCCATACAACACGAATCCCAGCACGGCCATCAAAAAGACGCCTGTGCTGTAGCTTCCCACTTTGAAGATGCTGAGGTTCACCACCGGGTGTTCGGCCATCAGTTCGCGCACCAGGAAGCCGATCAGAAATACGCCGGCGATGGCCAGCAGGCCCACTATAAACGGCGAACTGAACCAATCCAGCTGCTGCCCTTTATCGAAGGCGATCTGCAGCGCCGCGATCCACACGGCCAGCATGCCGATGCCCCAATAATCGATGCGGGCCGTCTCATCGCGCTTGATATACGACGGATCGAACACGAACCAGGACACCATCAGAATCGACAGGATGCCGACCGGCAGGTTGATGTAGAAAACCCAGCGCCAGCTATAGCTATCGGTGAGCCAGCCGCCCAGCACCGGACCCAATACCGGCGCTACGACAATTCCCAGGCCCCAGAAACCCATGGCCTTGCCGCGGCCTTCGGGCGGGAAAGCTTCGAGCAGGACGGCTTGCGAAAGGGGCTGCAGCGCGCCCCCGCATAGCCCCTGAAGCACGCGAAAGATGACCAGAAAGGGCAGGCTGGGCGCTGCGCCGCAAAGAAAAGAGGCCGCCGTGAACCCCACCACACTCGCCATCAGCAGGCGCTTGCGGCCGAAGTAGTTCGCCAGCCACCCCGTCATCGGCAGGACGATGGCATTGGCTACCAGATAGGAAGTCAGCACCCACGTGGCTTCCTCGATCGTCGCCGAAAGGTTTCCAGCGATGTGGGGCAGCGACACGTTGACGACGGTGGTATCCAGCACCTCCAGGAAGGTGCAGAGCATGACCGAGAAGGCAACGATCCAGGGATTTACGTGACGTTCGGACACTACTCTCTAGAGTAGCGAACCATGGTCAGTTGGGTTTTCGAAATTCCCAGGCCCCGTACATCAAGTCCGACGCAACCTGGACATGCATCAGGCGCATCAGCACCTTGTGGGTCGGGGAAAAAGAAACGTAAGGATGGAGCTTGCCCTGCGCATCGGATGCGCGCAGTTCGGTTTCCAGCCGCTCCAGCACATGGCCCGGGGTGACATCGCGAGGATTGCGCAAAAACCAAATATGCCGGATCGCGGGACTGGCGATTGCCCGGCGCGCATCCTCGGCGTCCTGCTCGGTAAAAATCTGCCGCGTGGAAAAACCCGGCAGGTAGTATTCCAGCACAGCACCGCTCAGATTCGGTCCGTCCACCAACACGATCGTGTCGGCCGGGAAGGAGCTGGCGGCGATATCCCGTCCGATGCGGTCCATGGGAGCGAGATAGCCGATATCCAGCAGATCCCGCGCCTGGAAATAGCTTCCGATGCCGACCAGATTCGCGGCCAGAAGCGCTCCCGCGATGAGGGTTCCGGCACGCGGACTGGATTGCGCTCCTTTTGCGATCGCGAGCAGGGCGAGCGGCAATAAAAACAACAGCCGCGCCGGTACGAACGCATAGGATACCCAGCCCGCCACGCCCGCGAATCCGATCAAGGCAGTCGCAGCGGCCGCCGGAAACATCCCGGAGCGCGCGGAGCGTGCTCCTATCCATACCAGCCATGCGACCGGGATCGCCAGCAGCGCGGTCACAGGGAGCATCCACACCGGAATCGCTTCGCCAAAGAAAAAAGAGAAAACCCAGTAAGCCAGCTTGACGCCCGATTCGAGCACGCTGTTGCCGGTGAGCAGCAGCAGCCCGGGCTTCGCGCGCCACACTGCCAGCACCGATGCGAGCGTCATGAGCCAGGGAGTATAAGCCGCCAAAACGATCAGGTTCCCCGCCAGCAGGCGGCCGGGACGCTCACGCCCTGGCCTCAACAGCAGCAGGTTCGCGCCGGCCCACGCAGCGATTCCCGGAACGTAGTGCGTGTACAGCAACACCGTCAGCGAACCGGCCCATATCAGCAGCCGTTTCCACGATGCGAACTCCTCATTCCATCGCCACGACGCCCAGCACACGACGATGAATCCCAGGACCTGCAGGCTGTAGGATCGCGCCATGCAGGAGTACAGCAGCAGGCAGGCCGATAAGATCCACAGCGCCAGACACCATACATGCAGGCGAGGAGGGCTCGCCTTCAGCCACAGGCGGTCGAGCGCGATGGTGGCCAGCAGCGCGAACACCACCGACAGCAGCCGCAATTGCGCCAGGGATTCGCCGCCGGGTGCGATCCGGATCCAATAGTGCGCCAGCAGAAAATACAGCGGCGGATGCACATCGCCGCGGACCATCTGGAGCATCGCGCTTATAGGCAGCCGCGCGGCCCGCACGGTGAACAGCTCATCGTTCCACATCGGGAGCAGATCCAGCCGATTGGTCATCAGCACCGCCTGGACGATCAGGCAGAGAATGAGCCAGGGGTACGGTCTGCGGATATCCGGCATGGAAAGTCTGAGCGTACCGTATCTGGTGTAGTATGTTGGCGGAGACGCCCCATGCTTTACTCGCGGGTCACGCCGCAGGCAGTATACCTGAACCGCCGGCGTTGACTTTGCCGATCCCCGCCGCCGCGAAAACCGCGTTCAACGCGGGCAGCGAAAGCGAACTGAACTAAAAACGTGGGGTATCGGCGCCTCATGCGTCAACCATACAGGTGATCAATAACAGGTGATCCGGCCGCTGCCCGAAGACGAAGTGGACCTGATGTATCGCGAAACCATTCGGCCGTTATACGCCTATGTTTCGCGGAGGGTCGGTGGGGATCGAAGCCTGGCGGAGGATTTGGTCCAGGAAGCATGGATGCGAGCGCTGGACGATTGGTCCGCCAAGGGCGTGCCTGACGAACCTCTCGCCTGGCTTGTCCGCGTCTCTCGGAACATTCTTGTGAGCCATTTCCGCCGCATCCGGCCGCAGCAGTTGGATCCGGCTGTGATTGATCTTACGGTCGAAGACCCAAGGCTTGCGCCCTCGACGCCGGAAACCGCAGCCGCGATCGGGTGGGGAATGGCGCAATTGCGGCGGAGTCACTCCGATATCTTGGAGGCTTTCTATTTCGACGAAAAATCGGTTCGCGAAATCGCGGACGAGCGCTCGATTTCAGAGCGGGCGGTGGAAGGGCGGCTGCACCGCGCTCGCGAAAAGCTGAAAAAAAAGTTAAAGAAAAGACTCAGTCCGACGGCCTTCCGCGCCGGGGAAGGAGAGACTCAAAATGTACGACCAACACGAGCCCAGTAAAGAATTCATCGACAGACTCGAAGGGGAGATCGGAGGTGAAGTGCGCAGGCGGAACCGCCATGCCAGGGTACCGCCCTGGATGCCGCAATCGGGAAAAATGGCGGCTTTGGCACTCACTGGCATTGTGCTCGTATCGATGGCGTTCGGCGCCGCGGGAGTCGCTGCTGCGTATCAGGTTCAAACCAGCCAGCGGCGGGGTGACCTGATTTCGGGACTGGAGCAACGGGCCGAAGTCGCACGCCAGGTATTGAAGTTCGCCACAGATACACAGACGAACACAGAACGGCGATTATCGCTGGGCCAGGGGAACCAAAACGATGTGCTGGAGGCTCGCGAAAAAGTCGCCGCAGCAGAGGCGCAGGTCAAATCACTCGAATCGCAGATCGAAGAGGTTCGCATAACGGGGCGCGAGTCATCCAATGAAATCTCGGCCCCGATCGTGAAGGGGCGCGATTTCGTCAGCGAGCGTCTGCAAATTCAGATGGCGGTACCCCAAGCTGTGCTGGAGTTCGAACGGCTCCGGCTGCGGAATCTGGAACGATCCTTTTCCGTCGGAGCTGGGTCTCCTTTAGAAGCGGGGGAGGCCAGGTCGCGAGTCTCTGAGGTCGACGCCGGAGTGGAAGCGTTCCGCAAGAAACTGGAAATTCGTCAGCAGTTCCTCGCACGCAAGATCGATGCGGCCACAGCAGAGCTGCGCGTTCTGGAAGCGGAGGCCGATCAGCGCGAAAAGGCGCTGGCTCCGAAGATCGAACTGGCTCGCAAAGAATCTCAGAATACCGACGCGAAGGTCCGCATTGGCGCCGCCTCGACCATGGATCAAGCCGAAGCCGCAATGCGGCTCCAAGAATTGGAAATGGAGCGAGCCAGAGCCAATCTCGATCTGGCTCGTGTCCGCGAGCAGCTTGACCAACGCCGCAAAGGCAGATAATTTTAGGAGGCTCATTATGCCCGCATATTCCGCCGTGACTCCCAAGCACGTTTACCTGAACCGCCGGCGATTCCTGGCCGCAGCGTTGACTTTGCCGATCCCCGCCGCCGCCGCGACGCTTACCGCCGCGAAGACCGCGTTCAACGCGGGTGGCGAGAAGATCACGCCCCAGAAAATCGTCACGACCTACAACAATTTCTACGAATTCGGCACGGGCAAGGACGAGCCTGCCAAGAACGCTCCCCAGTGGAAGCCCGCTTCGCCGTGGACGGTTCGCATCGAAGGCGAAGTGGCGCAGCCCAAGACTCTGGACCTGGACCAGATTCTGAAGCTCGCGCCGCTGGAGGAGCGGATCTACCGCCATCGCTGCGTGGAAGGCTGGTCGATCGTGGTGCCGTGGATCGGATTCCCGCTCAGCGCGCTGCTGAAGCAGGTCCAGCCAACCGGCAAGGCCAAGTTCGTCGCCTTCGAAAGCGTTTACGACCCCAATATAATGCTCTCGTCCAGGAAAGCAGGCATCCAGTTCCCGTACGTCGAAGGGCTGCGGCTGGACGAGGCCCTGCATCCCCTCACTCTGCTGACCGCCGGCATGTACGGCGAGACGCTGCTCAACCAGAACGGCGCGCCCCTCCGCCTGGTGATCCCCTGGAAATACGGTTTTAAGAGCATCAAATCGATCGTGCGGATTCGCCTGTTGGAGCGGCAGCCGCCCACCACCTGGAACCTGAGCTGGCCCGCGGCGTACGGTTTCTACTCCAACGTCAATCCCAACCACGAGCATCCCCGCTTTAGCCAGAGGGATGAGGAGAGACTGGGCGAGGGGACGCCGCTGAAGCCCAAGGTCATCGATACCCAGATGTTCAACGGCTACGGCGACCAGGTTGCGAAGCTGTATGCGGGCCTGGACCTCGATCGGAACTACTGAAAAATGAAAATGCCGGGGAAAAAGGGGACACCTCCTGGTGTTCGCTCCGCTGCTGGCTTTGCGGAAGTTAGGGGGTGTCCCCTTTTTCTACTAGCTCCTGCGGGTTCCCCGCTATGGAGTTACCATGGGATGGGAGACTGTGAGCCATGCTGATCCGGAAACCTGCCGACCTCCGTTATTCTGATGTCACGCCGAAAGAGGTCTACCTGAACCGCCGCCGCTTTATCGGCGCGGGAGCTGCGACGCTGGGAGCGGGCGCATTGGGAAGCTTGGCCCTGCCGTCCGCGGCGCGGGCGACGACCACGATCAATGGTCTGGTCAAAACCGGTCCTACCACGACTTAGGGAACGAAAAGCCCTCGCCCAAGGCGGCCGTCACCGGGTACAACAACTTCTATGAATTCGGCACCGGCAAGGAAGATCCTTCCCAGAACGCCCCGAAATGGAAGGTGCCGGCGGAATGGCCCATCCGCATTGAGGGCGAGGTCATGCAGCCCAAGACGCTCAGCCTGGACCAGGTGATGAAGCTCGCGCCGCCGGAGGAGCGCATCTACCGGCATCGCTGCGTGGAGCGCTGGTCGATCGTAGTGCCGTGGATCGGCTTTTCTCTGAGCACTCTGCTGAAGCAGGTCCAGCCCACCGGCAAAGCCAAGTACGTGGCGTTCGAGACCTACTACGATCCGAAAGCCATGCTATCGCCGCGCGAAGCCGGCATCCCCTTCCCCTACGTGGAGGGCCTGCGCCTGGACGAGGCCATGCATCCGCTCGCGATGCTGTCGTTCGGGATGTACGGCGAGACCATGCCGAATCAGAACGGCGCGCCCATCCGGCTCGTGATCCCGTGGAAATACGGATACAAGAGCATCAAGTCGATCGCGCGCATCCGCTTCGTCGAAAAAGAACCACCCACGGACTGGAATTTGTACTCCTCCCGTGAGTATGGCTTTTATTCGAATGTGAATCCGGAAGTCGACCACCCGCGTTGGAGCCAGAAGGAAGAACAGCGGCTCGGCAGCGGATTTCCTGGGGCAAGGCACGCGCATGGCGACGGTCAAGTTCAACGGCTACGGCGATCAGGTCGCCAGCCTGTACAGCGGCATGGACCTGGTGAAATTCCATTAGCCGCGCGGTGGCCCGGCCAGCAGTATCGTAAGCATGAATCGATTCCTCTCCAGTCCCTGGACTAAGGCAGCGGTGTTTGTCCTCTCCCTGGCGCCTCTGGGGGTGCTGCTGTGGTTGGTCTGGCAGGCCTACCAGAGCGCCGATCCGACCGAGTACGTCACCGCCAATCCCGATCGAGTACATCACCCACTACACCGGCGACTGGACCATCCGCTTCATCTGCTTCACGCTGTGCATCACGCCGCTGCGGATGCTGCTCAATCGTCCGCAGATCACGCGCTTCCGCCGCATGCTGGGGCTATTCGCGTTTTTCTATGGGTGCGTCCATTTCTCGGTCTGGTTGTTCCTGGACCCCGCCAGAACACGATCTCCGCCATATGGGAGGACATCGTCAAGCGCCGCTACATCACCGTCGGCATGCTGGCGCTGCTGGCCATGCTGCCCTTGGCGATCACGTCCACGGCCGGCTGGGTGCGCAGGCTCGGATTCAAGCGCTGGAAGAAGCTGCACAAGCTGATCTATCTGACGGCCGTGGCCGCGGTGATCCACTATTGGTGGCTGGTCAAGTCCGATATCCGCCTGCCGCTGATGTATGCGGCCATCGTGGCCGTGCTGCTGGGATATCGCGCGATCGTCTGGATGCGCGAGCGTAAACGGAAAGTCGCCGCGAACCGCGCCTCGCAGCCGACCGTCTCAGCCGGCTAAGTTTGCTTCTGCTGCGCGGCCGCTTCCGCCGAGGGAGGAGCCAGTACCGCCACGCAATTGCGTCCCTGGTTCTTGGCCATGTACAGGGCATCGTCCGCCAGGTGGATCAGTTCATCGGCGGTCGATTCCGCGTCCGGCCGCCAGCTGGTGGCGCCGAAACTGCACGTGACCACATGCGCCACGTCTCCGATCATCATCGGTTCGTTGGCCAGCGCGGCGCGCATGACGCTCGGCCTGGTTGCCGGTGCAGCGCTCGTCGCAGCCCGGAAGGATGATCAGGAACTCTTCACCGCCGTAGCGGCCGATGGAATCGTACGGCCGCATGGCCGCCGTCATGCGCCGGGTGAACTCGCGCAGCACGGCGTCTCCAGCGAAATGTCCGTAGGTATCGTTGACCGATTTGAAGCGGTCGAGGTCCGCCAGCAGCACGCCCACCGAGCGCTGCTCCCGCGAAGCCCGCGCCAGCTCGCGCGTCAGCACATCCAAAATCGAGGAGCGGTTCCAGATGCGCGTCAGGAAGTCTTTGGTGGCCTGCTCGCGCAGTTCCTCGCGCGCGGATACCAGTTCGCGCTGCAGATCGATGATGCGCGTTCCGGCACGCAGCCGGACTTTCAATTCATGTTGGTCAAAGGGCTTGGTCAGATAATCGTCCGCGCCCGCCTCCAGCCCCTCGATCAGGTCCTCGCGCTGGCTCTTCGAGCTGAGCAGAACGATGTAGGTATAGTCCAGATCCTTGTTCTTGGATGTCTCGCGCACCCGGCTGCAAACTTCCGGACCGGTGAGCCCGGGCATCACCCAGTCGAGAATCGCCAGCCGTGGAGGGTTTTCGCCCTGCAGCACATCCCACGCTTCCACGCCGTCCGTGGCGACCACGACTTCGTACCCCCACTTCCGCAGAGTGGCCTCCAGCAGATGCCGGGAGACGACGCTATCGTCAGCAATCAGGATGCGCATACTGTCGTTGAGGGGGCTCCAGTTCACCCCACCCCTAGCATATATCGGCAGGTTTCACGATTCCCTGGGCGATTCACGCGCGCGGCTGCTATCCACTCGCGTATCATGGAGTTTACGGGCCTCCCGGGCCCGGAGTTGAGGAGAGATTGCATGCAGAATTCCGTTCTGGTTCCGATGGTCGTCGAGCAAACTTCGCGAGGCGAGCGAGCCTTCGACATCTACTCGCGCCTGCTCAAGGAAAACATTATTTTCCTGGGGACCCCCATCGACGACAACGTAGCGAACCTGATCATCGCCCAGATCCTGTTCCTTGCCGCGGAGGACCCGGAGAAGGATATTTCCCTCTACATCAACTCTCCCGGCGGATCGATCACGGCCGGTCTGGCGATCCTCGATACCATGCGGCTGGTGCAGCCCGATATCATCACCTACTGCGTGGGACAGGCGGCCTCCATGGCGGCGGTCCTGCTCGCCTGCGGAACCAAAGGCAAGCGGCACAGCCTGCCGCACGCGCGCATCCTGATTCACCAGCCGTCGATGAGCGGCCTGGGCGGGCAAGCGACGGACATCGACATCTACGCCCGCGAAATCCTCCGGATGCGCGAGACCCTGAACGATATCCTCGCGAAAGCCACCGGCCAGCCTGTTGAGAAGATCGCGCGCGACGTGGATCGCGACTACATTCTGGAACCCGTGCAGGCGCTCGAATACGGCATCATCGATCACATCATCGAGAGCCGGTCGCTACAGCCGGTGACGAAGTAGTTAGTCGACGATCTTCGGCACGATCACGAGGATCAGCGCGTCCCCGCTGGCGTTGATGCTCGATTTGCCGACTACGGTCTTCTGCCCTTCGCGGATGTCCAGATCGGTAGCGATACTGGCCAGGGTGTCGGGCACTGTTTTTCCATCCGCGCCCTTTCGGTAGTAGGCGCCGTTCGTCAGAATAATGCGCAATCCGTAAATCCGGAACACAGGAGGTGTCTCCGATGAGACCTGTACGTCCGAGTATCGGAATTCGTATCGTATCCCCGCTCCGCCCGGCAAGATCCCTTCGGCCTTGGCGCCGACGCCCAGCCGCCCGCGCAACATGAAAGACTCGGTCAGCCTGTAACTCTTGTAAGCAAATACAGAATGCAGCTGAGTAACTGTTGAAGCGAGATCTGACGGTACATCGTCAGCCGTACCCTGCGTGGATCCCGAAAGCAAAAACACCGTCAGCTCAACATTTTGGTTGGCGGGTTGCTTCCCCTGCGCGCAGGCGAGCGCGGCCGTGACGGCGAGAATCGAAAGCATTCGCTTCATGTCTCATTCCCCTTTCTGATCGATCAGCCAATAAATCACGACATCCGGATCCGGCGTCAGCATCTTCACCCGCAGCGGTTCCGTACCGGCTACCGGAACCGTCGGAATCGCCGCCGGCGTCAGCGTGGTCGGAATTTCCGCTTTCACATACGGTGCGGTCGCCGCTTTCGGAACGATGCCAGTCACGTTCACGTCGATGGAGACAATATGGGGCGGCTTGACCGGCCGCGAAGCAAACCACGCAGCCGTAAGCGTGATGATCAGAGCGGCCGCGGCCGAGGTCCATTTCCACCAGGGGAATCCGCGCTCCGGCGCCGTCAGAGGAGGCATCACTTCCTCAGCCAGCCCGCGCAGCGCGGGACGTTCGCCTGCAACTCCGCCCTTAGCGATCGGCAATTCGGGCACCCGTTTACATGCGCCTCGACCGCATGATCGACTTCGACTTCATTCTGTGCGAGCAGCAGCTCGCATTCCTCGCACTTCATTTCCTTCTCCTGACATATTTCGCCAGCTTGACCCGCGCCATCGAAATCTGGCTGCGAATGGTGACTTCTTCGACGTTCAGAATCGCCGCGACTTCGCGTGTCGATAAACCTTCGATATCCCGCAGCACGACGGCCGCGCGTTCCCGCTCCGGCAGCGTCTGCAATCCGTCGACGAGCAGCCGCTTACGTTCCTCGAGTTCCAGAACGCGTTCCGGACTGGGCGCCGAATCCCTGAAATCGGCAGCGATCTCCATCGCCAACGGCTTGCGGCGGTGATGATCGTTACAAACGTTCACTGTCACACGGTACAGCCAGGCCTGCGGATCGCCGTCGATCTTATGCAGATTCTTCAACAGCCGCAGAAACACTTCCTGCGCGGCATCCTGTGCGTCTTCCCGGCGGCCGAGCAGCCGGTAGGCCGTCCGCAGGACCTTCTGCTGGTGTCGCGCGACAAGATCGTCAAAGCTGTGCCTGCTCACCGCCGGTTCGATCCCCAGACCAATCTCTCCCGCCGCTGCTTGCATGGCTTGCATGTAGAGATACGCCCTTGGCGGCTCGTTCGTTGAGAACTATTTCGCAATCTGGAATGCGGCGTCGTAGCTGGTCCGGCCATTATTCCAGTAAAGCTGGCGATGATCGCCCAGAAAATCGGGGCCCGGCGCGTCCATCTCGAATCCGGTTGCGCTGAGCGGAGTTCCAGATGTGGCAGCCGCCCGCGCCAGATCGGGCCGGTCTTCCACATTGCGCAAGTCCAGCGTGACGCGCCGGCCCGACTCGCGCAGCGCTTTAAAGACCCCAAGTTGATACATCTGAACCGACTCGTCGCCGGCCTCGATCTGCAATCCGCGGATCAAGGGACAAGCGTCCAGGATCCCGCGCAGCCGGGCATAGACTTGTTGTGGATCTCCCTCCAGGTGCCGGATGCCCAGCACGAAATCGACGCCGTACTCCGCAGCCGTTTCCGAGAGCATCCGCAGGCGTTCCCTATCGGCATCGGTCAAAGACATCATCAGACTGATCCGATTTAAACGGGCGCGCGCAAGCGTCTGAAAATACGTGCGCCACTGCTCGTCGGAGGTGAACCAGGGCTGAGTCAGGTCGTAGGTCCGCAGCGTCATGCGGACTCCGCGAATCGCCGTGGCCGGCTTTCCGGTGGCTGCTTTGAGTTTCCCGGTCGCACGGATCTGCTCCGACGCTTCAATGAGCCCGTACATCAGCCCCCGCAAATCGCCGCCCGTGATCCGGGCGAGGCCGGCCTTGTACAGCGTGATACTGAAGGTCTCCGGAGGATTCAGGCTCAGCTCGGTATCCACATGCAGCTTGATCTTGCGCTCCGCCAGCGCGGCATCCAGCTCCGCATTGCCGAAATCGACTGGGCTGGCGGCGCGCGCGGTAATCGTTGCGAGAAGAAAGCACAGCACGGGGACAGCCCGCATGATTCCGCCGCAGCAACTCTCAGGCAACGATCGATGAGTGGCGACGGAAACATGTAGGCTGTCCCTTCTAGTCCACCACCGCACTCCAGCCTCTTCGCGAAAGATTGCGATAGATGACGGCGAAACCAATCGCCCCCATCGCCAACAGCTCCAGTCCGGTGCTCGTCTCATGCAGGAGAAGTTTTCCGACGCCGAAAAGAGCGCCATAGATCAGCATACAGCCCCCCCCCAGCACAGGAGATTCGAGAGCCCATCGCGCGAAGGCTTTACTTCCGGTGCGAGCGCGGCGATCGGGCCCCACCCTGTCTTAGACGGGCGAGTGCGACGATAGAAAGCGACGAGAACGTCGGTTTTCTCCGGCGCTGTGAGAAACGTTACGGCGAGCCACACCGCTGTGGTGATCGCCACGGTGGTGATCATCAGCCAGGCGAAGTCCAGCGGCTTGTCGCTATCGAGCCCAAATCCGACTTGCAATCCCACGGACACGACGAACGCCGTCAGCATCGCCGAAACTTCGCTCCAGGCGTTGATCCGCCACCAGTACCAGCGCAGCAACAGCACGCCCCCCGTTCCCGCGCCGGTCACGAGCAGCAGCTTCCATGCCCCCGCGATCGATTCCAGATAGAACGTCACCACAGCCGATACCAGGGTCAGAAAGACCGTGGCGATCTGGGAGATCGTCACGTAGTGCTGCTGGCTCTTGCCCGGTTTCCAGAAGCGGCGGTAGAAATCGTTCACCAGGTAGCTCGCGCCCCAGTTGAGCTGCGTGGCGATGGTCGACATGTAGGCGGCGGCGAACGCAGCTACCATCAGGCCCCGCAGCGACGGCGGTAGCGTCAGGATCATCACCCGGATGTAGCCGGTTTCAGGTTTCTCAAGTCCCGGGAACAAAATTAGCGACGCCAGCGCTACCAGAATCCAGGGCCATGGACGCACCGCATAATGCGCGACATTGAACCACAGCGTAGCGAGAAGCGAATTTTTTTCGTCCTTCGCGCTGAGCATGCGCTGCGCGATGTAGCCTCCGCCGCCCGGCTCCGCGCCCGGATACCAGGTCGCCCACCAGTTCAGCGAAATGTATACCAGAAACGTGAGCAGCGGCATCCAGGCCGAGTGCAGATCGGGCACGAAATTGAGCACTGAACCGCCTCCCGTGCGCGTCGCATCCAACAGTAGTAGTTTCTGTTTCATCGCCGCCATGCCGCCGACGGCGCGCACGGCGAACACTGCCAGCACGATCACCATGCCCATCTTGACCGCGAACTGGAAAATATCGGTGACCAGCACGCCCCAAAGTCCGGAGAGCGTCGAGATGAACGACGTGAGCGCGATCAGCCCAATCACAATCGCCAAAGCTTGGAGCTTGGTTACACCCAAGATCAGCATCAGGATGTCCACCATCGCCTTGTTCACCCAACCCAGGATGATGCAGTTGATCGGGATGCCCAGGTAGAGCGCCCGGAATCCGCGCAGGAACGCCGCGGGCTTTCCGGAGTAGCGGATCTCGGCGAATTCGACGTCGGTGGTGACGCCCGAACGCCGCCACAGGCGCGCGTAGAAAAAGACCGTCAGCATGCCGCTCGAAACGAAGCACCACCACAGCCAGTTTCCGGCGATCCCGTTAGCCGCCACCATCCCGGTGACCGCCAGCGGCGTATCGGCGGCGAAGGTAGTCGCGACCATGGAGGTCCCGGCCAGCCACCAGGGAACGTTGCGGCCGGAAAGGAAGAATTCGTCGACGCTCGACTGCGCGCGCGACTTGTAATAGAAGCCGACGGCGAGATTGAACAGGAAGTAGAGCCCGACCACGGCCCAGTCGGCGAAAGTGAGTTGCACTCAGGGGGATTATAGCGAGTCCAGACAAGACTTCCAGCGTACAATAGCGGTTTGCGGCAATTTCTCCGAACCCACATCCCGGACTGCTCGCGAATTCTGCTGATCGAAAGCGGACCGCGGCAGGTGATCGAGAAGGTGATCCCGCATCTCAGGGACCTGTTTGGCGACGACGTGGAGATGGATCTGCTCACTTGTTACGCCGGTGAGCCGGCCGGATTTCGCGGCCGCGTCTACAATGTGAACGATTACGGCGGCGCAGCCGGGCGCGATGCCTTGTGGGCCGATCTCGCCAAGCGGAATTACTCCGTGGCCGGCGTCGTCTGTGCGGCCGTGCCCATCATGACCAAGTGGAAATGGTGGCTCGCTTTCAAGGCGCCCGCGAAGATTTTCATCATCAACGAAAACGCCGACTATTTCTGGCTGGATCGCGCGCACCTCGGCCAATTGCGGCGCTTCGCAACACACCGGATGGGCATCAGCGGATCGGCTGCGGCGCCCTCGCTGGTGCGGCTGGTGTTTTTTCCGCTGACGCTCGCCTATCTGTTGTTGTACGCTGGCACGGTACACCTGCGGCGGAGGATCAGACTCTTATGAAAGCTGTCTTTATCGAACAACCGGGCGGAATCGAGGCCATGAAATATGGCGATTTCCCCACGCCCCAGCCCGGACCGGGCGAGGTTCTCGTCAAGCTCGCCTACTCCGGCGTGAACTTTATCGATACCTATCACCGTAGCGGCTTGTACAAGCTTCCGTTGCCCGCCGTGATCGGATCGGAAGCCTCCGGGAAAGTGGAGAAGCTCGGCGAAGGCGTCAGCGGATTCAAGCCCGGCGACCGCGTGGCTTACACGCTCGCTCGCGGCTCGTATGCCGAATATCCACGCGGTTCCCGCCGCGCAACTGGTGAAGATTCCCGATAACGTGGACGACGCAGCCGCCGCCGCTTCCATGCTGCAGGGCTGCACCGCGCACTATCTCACGCATTCCACGTTTCCGCTGAAGAAGGGCCAGACAGCGCTGGTTCACGCCGCGGCCGGAGGCACCGGAAGGCTGATCGTCCAGATGGCCGCCATGATCGGCGCGCGCGTGATTGCGACCGTCGGCTCCGAGGCCAAGGCCAAACTGACTTTGGGCGACGGCGCATCCGACGCGATTCTTTACAACAGCCAGGACTTCGTTGCAGAGGTCAAACGGCTGACCGATGGCAAGGGCGTGGAAGTGATCTATGACGGCGTCGGCCAGGCCACGCTGCACAAAGGTTTCGATTGCCTGAAGCCGCGCGGCATGATGGTAGCCTTCGGCCAATCGAGCGGCCCCGCGGCCCCTATCGATGTGCTGATGCTCAGTCAAAAGGGATCGCTCTACGTCACGCGGCCCACGCTGTTCACCTACATCGCCAGCCGTGAGGATCTGGAGTGGCGCACGTCCGACCTGTTCCGCTGGATCGGCGAGGGAAAGCTCAAAATCAACATCGACAAAATCTATCCGCTGGCGGAAGCCGCACAGGCGCAGCGCGATCTCGAAGGCCGCAAGACTACCGGCAAGCTGCTGTTGAAGGCTGGCTGATTGGCCGCCTCTAGCGCGACAGAGTCACGATAGCCTGCGCTTCGGCCGAGCGTCCTTCGCCGACCGGTCCCACGCGTTCGGCGGTCTTGAACTTTACCGACACGCGGTCTACCTCGATTGCCAGCGTACGCGCGAGCGAATCGCGGATCGGCTGGCGGAAATCCTTCAGCTTCGGACGTTCCAGGATCACCGTCGAATCCACGTTGACGATGGTGAATCCGCGATCGCGCACCAATCCCGCGGCGTGCGCCAGAAACCGGAGGCTGTCGGCGCCTTTCCAGCGCGGATCGGTATCCGGAAAGTGCATCCCGATATCGCCCAGCGCCGCCGCGCCCAGCAATGCGTCGGTGATGGCGTGCGAAAGAATGTCGGCGTCCGAGTGGCCCTCCAGGCCGAGTTCGCTGGGCACGGTCACGCCCCCTAGAATCAGCGGCCGCCCGAGGGCAAGACGGTGTACGTCCCACCCAATTCCTGTGCGGACCTCGGTCACGATGCCGTTTCGCCCACTTCTTCGGAGAGGAACAGGCGAGCCAGTTCCATGTCGGTGGGCTTGGTGATCTTGATGTTGCGGTCGCTGCCCTGCACCACGTGGACGTCGATCTCTTCCAGGCGCTCCACTAAGCTCGATTCGTCGGTGCCGGTGAAGCCGTCCTTGCGGGCCCTATCGAACGCGCGCTTCAGCAGCTCGAACCGGAACACCTGCGGAGTCTGCGCCATCACCAGGTGCTCGCGCGAAAGCGTCGCGCGAATCTTGTTCTTGTGCACCTGCTTCACGGTGTCCACGGGGACGATCCCGACAATCGCCGCGCCATGCTTGCCCGCTTCGGCGATCACGTTCTCCACCAGTTCGGAATCGATGAACGGGCGAACCGCGTCATGCACCGCGACCAGCTCGGTATCCGGCGCCAGCGTCGCGAGCGCGTTTTCGACTGACTCCTGGCGGCTTTCCCCGCCTTCCACGATGTGCACTGGCTTGACCGGATGTTCCTGATGGATCAGCCCGCGGGCCCAGTCCATATCCTCAGCGCGCAACGCGACTACGATTTCGTTGACGGAGGGACTTCGCAGAAATTTGCGGATGGTGTGGATCAGGATCGGCGCGCCTTCGAGCAGCATGAATTGCTTGCGGCTGGTGCCGGACTTTTCGCGTCCCATGCGGGTGCCGAGACCGGCGGCGGGAAGGATGACTGAGACTTTCATGTGTTGCTCTTTTACCAGCGAACTACTGATTGTAGTGAATTCGGCAACAGTCTGCTGGGGAAGCGGCTAAAATAGTGCCGTGGAGCGTATCATCCGAGGCCGCCGACCGTGCCTGCTACCTCAGCCTTACGCCCCAACAGCGGCTCGAAATCCTGTTTGACCTGGTTCGCCGAGAGAGTTTATCGAATCGTTGAATTCTCACGAAGTTGAATAAGTGGGGTCAGGCTTTCGAGCCTGCCGCCGGCTTTCCAGCCGGCTTTCAAAGATATGAGTACGTGAGGCCGGGCAGAAGCCCGGCTGCAGCCTGGAAAGGCTGACCCCACGTTCTACCCGCCGCCGCCGGCCGCTTCCCGCTGGGGACGCTCGCGTTCCTTGTCGTAGATGGTGTGCGCGCGCTCATCGAAGCGGCCGAAGATCATCTTGCCCGCGGTGGTCTGCAGCACGCTGGTCACCGCGACGTCGATGGTCTTCGAGATCAGCTTGCGCGCGTTATCCACCACCACCATGGTGCCGTCGTCCAGGTACGCCACGCCCTGGCCGTACTCCTTGCCTTCCTTGAGAATGAACACGCGGATGGTCTCGCCCGGCAGCACCACCGGCTTCAGCGCGTTGGCCAGTTCATTGATGTTCAGCACTTCGACGCCATGCAGTTGCGCGACCTTGTTCAGATTGAAATCGTTGGTGACAATCTTACAGGTGTACAGCTTGGCCAACTCGATCAGCTTCATGTCCACTTCGCGGACGTTGGGAAAATCGTCTTCCAGAATCTGGATGTTCAACTGCGGCATTTTCTGGATCCGCTGCAGCACGTCCAGCCCGCGGCGGCCGCGATTGCGCTTCATCCCATCCGAGGAATCCGCCACCTGCTGCAACTCACGCAGAACGAACTGCGGAATCACCAGCGAGCCGTCGATGAACCCGGTCTCGGCGATATCCGCGATCCGGCCATCAATGATGACGCTGGTATCCAGGATTTTGAAGGAGGTCTTGGTGGTTTTTTCCCCGCCGAACAATCCGCCCAAGGCTCCCAGGTTCAGCATTTCACCCTTTGCGGCGCCTACCACGAGGCCACAGTAGGTCATCAGCGCCAGGACCAAAATTTCCAGAAAAGGGACCGTGTTATCGCTATCGGGCATAGCCTTTTCCAGCACCAGCGAGATCAGGTATGCGCCCAGTATCCCCAGTACGCTACCGAATGCCGCCCCGATCAAACGCCGCATACTGACCTGCTTGATGCGGATCTCAAAGACCACCACCGCGATTCCGGCGACCACGCCCACACCAGCGGCGATCGGGCCCTCCAGATTGAAGGGATGGAGAAAATAGGCGGCAAACGCCAGTACCGCGATAAAAAGAAGCCTGATGATCAGCAGATCGCCCATAGGCTCAAAAATCCCCCTCCGCCGCGGACACGGAACATTAAGATTACTTAGGGATCGAGTATATCACCCTTTCAACCGCCTTTTGAAGGCGGTTTGCGGGCGTGGGAGGAAGGATTTAGAGGGCTTTCGCGAGCTCTTCGGCGAAGGAACTCTGCGGGCCGCGGCTTTCGCTGCGCTTGGTGAAGGTCTTTTTGGCGCGTCGCGGCGGGGGAGGGGTGCGATGTTCAGCGCCCTGAGGAGCTGCGCTATGCCCTTCTGCATGGCTTGCACGCGGTCCAGCGCTCATTGCCCCGCTCGGCACTGTGCCCCGAGGGAGCTCCCTGAGACGGCCCAGGCCCTCCGGGACCACCCATTGGCCGGCTTTGCTGCCCCTTCGGCCGGGCCGGTTGCGCGGGATTGGCCCGAAGCAAACGATCCTCCAGCGGGGCGCGGTCGAACCGGCGGATGATGGAATTCATCTCCTCGGTGTTGGGCGCTTCGATAAACGCGAAGCCCTTGGACTCCTGCGTTTCGGGGTTGCGGATAACTTTAATTGCGTCCGCGACCAGGTTTTCGGCTGTGAGCCATCCCTTGATATCGTCCGCAGTGACCCAGGTGGGCAAATTGCCCAAGAAGACGGTAAAACTCATTCCGTAATTGTCTCTATCTCCGTGAGAGGGGGTTTGGCTTCCGGAGGTCTTCCAGGAAGCAATATCATCCTACCACACTCGATCAAGCCCGTAAATGGACCACATCGCCAGGCCCTTCACTTGACTACTAATGAATACGGCATCAGCCGCTGAACGCCGCCGTGGGCCAGCGACTTCCAGGGCAGCTGCCCGGCGACGGCGTGGATGGCCGATTCCAGCTCCGAATTATTGTCGGTGGAGCTCTTGAGCAGCAGCTCCAGCAGCGTGCGGCGCGGCGGATAGGTGACCAATGTGACCTGCTCGGACGCGGGAATATTGGTGCGCTGCTTGATCATCTCCACCGCGCGATCCAGACCGCCGATCTCATCCACCAGTCCGTTCATCTTCGCCTGCGCTCCCAGCCAAACGCGCCCCTGGGCAAGCGGTTCCACTTGATCGTAGGGGCGCTTGCGGGCTTCCGCGACGCGCTCGACAAAGCCGCGGTAAAACACCTGGATCTCTTTCTGAACCTTGTCCTTTTCCTCTTGTGTGAGGGGCTTGGTCTCGGAATCGATGTCGGCGAACCGTCCGCGCGTTAACAGTTGCGTCTTGATGCCGAGTTTGTCGTACAGTCCGCTCAAATTCACCTTGCCGAAGAACACGCCGATGGATCCGGTGAGCGTATTCGAATAAGCCAGCACCGGATCGCCGGTCATGGCGATGAAGTATCCGCCGGACGCCGCCAGGTCGGACATCGAGATCAGCACGGGCTTTTTCTTGCTCAGCAGCTTCATCTCGTGCAGGATGTCGTCGGAGGCGATGCCGTCGCCGCCGGGCGAATCCACGCGCACGATCGCGCCCTTGATGCTGGAATCGTCGGCCACCTGCCGCAATTGCTTCACCATGCTGAAAGCGGTGATGCCGCTGTCGGAAACGTCCTCGCCCGGATCGCCGCGCGTGATTTCGCCGTCGCCGGTAACGTAGGCGATGCGAGGGCGGCCGGATGGTTCTGCCCCCGCGGCCTTGGAATAACTGCGCGCGCCGATCTTCGTCAGGCTGGTTTTGAGGCTGGTGTTGAGCTGCGACAACATGTCATCCTCGAAAATCAGCGCATCCACCAGGCCGCTGTCGAGCGCACTTTTGCCGATGAACGGCCCCTGATCGATGACCCCGCGCACCGCGCCCGGAGGCAGTTTGCGGCCTTCGGCGATGACCTGCACCATGTTTCCGTAATATTGATCCAGAATCTGGTTGGTGACTTCCAGGGTTTCCGGACTCGCTGACGTTTTGGTGAACTGATCGGGCGCGTCCTTGTACTTGCCGACGTGCTCGAATTCCATGAGTCACGCCCACCTTGTCGAGCGTTCCCTTGAAGTACATCAATTCGGCACGCAGGCCCTTTACATCGAGCTCGTCTTCGGGCGCCATGTAGATTTTGTCGGCCGCGGTGGCGAGGTAGTACTCGCGCATGGTCGCGTTGCGCAGGTAGGCGTAAACAGGTTTACCGGATTGCTTAAATGACAGGATCTCCGCGCGCAGCTCTTCGAGCTTGGCCCAGCCGGCGTCGAGGCCCCGGGGCTCCAGCACCAGCGCCTTCACGCGCGTGTCACCGGCCGCCCGATGGAGCAGCTTCCAGGTATCGAGCACGGTGAGCGGCGTCTGCTGCTGCAGGAAAGGGATCGCCACATCGACGGGCGCCTGCTCCGGAACCGCGCCTTCGAGATTGAGCATCAGCGCGGAATTGTCCGACACCGTGACCGGCCGCTCGCCGCCGAATGTCGAGGCCATGCGGATGGCCGCGAACACCAGAATCACCCCGATCAAACCGACGAACACAATGCCGATGACGAACCCGAGGAAGAATTTTTTCATAGGTCAGCCTTTGCCGCGCGTCAATTTAAAAGGCCGCAAATGAACGCGCATGAACGCCAATATCAGTGTAGCTCCTGAGCATTATGCGCGCGTGCGGGTCCGGAGCGCACAGCGCGCGGCGTACACCAAAAGATTCGAGTAAAGATGACGCCGCGCTGCGTTGTGCGCGACAAAAGAATCGTTGTGCGCGATTCAAAAAAAGGAGCCGCGGTTGCCCGCGGCTCGTTAGGTTCACAACTCTCTAGGAGGATACGTTACACGAGATTGGGAATCTTGATGATCTTCTTCTGGATGGCGTACTGCACCAGCTGCGCCTTATTGTGAATGTCGAGCTTGCGCATCAGGTTGAACTTGTGCGCTTCCACGGTCTTCACGCTGAGATTCAGGTCGCAGGCGATTTCCTTCACCGAGTTGCCTTCCGCCAGCATCTTGAGCACTTCCCGCTCGCGGGTGGTGAGAGTGGCGAAACGCGGCAGACGGTTAGCCGACTTGATGCGGCTGCGGAAATCGTCCACCAGTTGGGATAGCATGCGCGGGCTCAGATAGCTGCCGCCGCGGCAAATATCGCGAACCGCCGCCACCAGCTGCTGGCTGGGGCTGTCTTTCAGAACATAACCGCTGGCCCCGACTTCCATGCCCTCGACCAGGTAATCCTCATCGTCATACATGGTCAGGAACAGGACCTTCGTCTCGGGCCGGTTCTTTTTGATCTGCCGGGTTGCTTCGAAGCTGCTCAGACCGGGCATCCCGATGTCCATCAGGACCACGTCCGGCCGTGCTTCATTGGCTTTGTCCACCGCATCGCCGCCGTTGGAGGCTTCGCCGACCACTTCCATGTCAGCTTCCGCTGAGATCAGCGTGCGGATTCCTTGGCGGAACAGCGTATGATCGTCCGCCAGCATGATTCGAATCTTGGCCATAGTTGAGACCTTTGCCTTACGTAATCCTTCCTACAGTGAGCCGCTATTTGGCTATCGGCAGTTCTATGGAAATCTTTGTACCCTTCTTAGTCCCTTCCGTACGGCTTTCTACGTGGAATTCGCCGCCCAAAAGGGCAACCCGTTCGCGCATTCCAGACAGGCCAAAGGATTCCCGCTTGGCTAAAGCCTCGTCGATATTGAAGCCGACGCCGTTATCGTCCACCACCAGCCTTAGTTTTCCATCGGCGGATACCAGGGAAATATTTACGTGGGTCGCACCCGAGTGCTTTCCGATGTTGTTAAAGCATTCCTGCAGCAGGCGATAGGAGATTACCTCTACTTGCTGTGGCAGCACCCCCATCTTGGCCAGGTGCAGCTTTATCTGGCAGGTGGGATGGAGCCTTTGAAAACGATTTACCAGTTGCCGGAGCGCCGCGCCCAGGCCCAACTGCTCGAGAACCGCGGGGCTCAACGCCGATATCAGGCGGCGCATTTCGAGGATGGTTCGCTCGGTCAGATCGCGGGCATCGCGCAGCTTCGCCTTCCATTCCCCTTCGCTATCGGGCAGGGCTTGCTCCAGCAACTCCATCTGCAGGCGGATGCACAGCAGGCTTTGGCCGGCTTCGTCGTGCAGCTCACGGCTGATACGGCGCCGCTCCATTTCCTCGACGTGGAGCATATGTTCGGCCAGGCGGCGTACCTGCTCTTCGCGCTGGGCCAAATCCTCAACCAGGCGGGCTTTTTCCGCAGCCATCAGGCAACGCTCGGCGGCCGCGGCGAGCAATTCCTGTTCGCGCGGCAGCCACTCATACGGTTTCGCGAAACCGAACTGCATGACTCCGGCGGTGCGGCCGTCAGCCGCCAGCGGAATCGACCAGCAGGACGGGAACCGCGTGTGCCAGCTTTCTTCCAGCAGCACGTCGGCGGCGCGGGGATCGCCATTGAGGTAACGCGGTTTCGAGAGCTTCTTTACCAGCCCCCGGCGATTGGGAACCGACAGGAATTGCGGATCGGGACAGCCGGCGCGCAGCACCCACTGGCTGGAATCTTCATTCAACATGTACAGCCGGCCGGCGTCGGCGCGGCATACGTGGACCAGGGTTTCGAGAAACCGCCGCAGCAGTTCTTCCAGATTGCGCGACTCGAGCTCGACGCGAAACAGCTCATAGAACGCCTGGGTTTCGGCCTCGCGCACCTGATAGTAGGCGTTGTTCAGCGTCAGAATGACGCAGAAATGGAGCTGATCGCGCACCCACTGAAAATTGGCGTGCTCGTCGGCAATCAGGCCTTCCAGGACTGGCGCCAGCAGGCGATCGTACTCCTGCAAGGCTTCCAGAATCGCGCTGGGCGGCAGATTCAGCTTGGCCAGCCTGCGGCCGTTGTACTCCACCTGCTCGATGAACTTGAGCGGAGGGAGGTCGCGCGCCAGTACCCGCGCGGCGGCTCCCGGCGTGATCGCCGTCAGCGCAACGCGCTGCTGCGGCTCGAAACCCATTTCCCGCAAGCGGGTTAGAAAAAGGCGGTCGATCTTATCGGCCTGAGGCTCCAGAAACCGGGCAAGCTCCTGAAGATGAAATCGAAGCTGGTCGCTCAATACGTCCGCGGCATCGGCGAGCTCGGGCGAAACCTGTGCAGTCTGCACAAAGTTAAATCGGCCGGCTAGGGTCTTCTCTTTAGTACTGATGGTGCGGAGGTTATTTCTTCGCCGTCGAACCCGCGATCAGCTGATCCAGCTCGGCCATGAACCCGGGAGCTCTGGATCGCCGCTCTGCGCACCACTCTTTTACGATCATCCCGCTGGGGTTGATGGCAAACAGATGGGGCGTGTCAAAGGCCGGCTTTTGCGGGGTGGCCTTGAAGTAGGCGATCGCCACCTGGCCGGAATCGAACAGATGGGCGTAGTGATTTTCGTCTCGGCAAGCATACTTGGCGACGGTCGCCTGGGTCTCCGGCGGTGAGATCACGATCGAGAGGACCGCGACTTTCGGTCCATACTTCCTTTATCGATTCGAGCTTCATTGAAAGCTCCTTGCACATCTGGCAGTCAGTCCTCCATGAAATCCAGCAGCAGCCAGCTTCCGCGGTAGTCCAGGATGTCGTGCTGCCTGCATGAGCCGAGTCCGGCAGCGAAAAACTCGGGGCGCGGCGGTTGGTAAGCCCCTGGGCTGAAAGAATCGCCGTGAAGAGAACACTAGTAGCGAGGAAAATTGCGATGCGCACTGCAGACATAAACCTCACCCTAACATGCCTGCGCTAACTTCCGCAGCGATTCTTCGTAGGGCGCGCGGGCGACGCCGTGCTCGCAAATGATCGCGGTGACATAGCGCGATGGCGTCACGTCAAACGCCGGATGCTTCGCCTGGATGGCTTCTGGAGCCACGGGCACGCCGCGGAAGTGCGTGACTTCCTCAGAGGAACGTTCTTCGATGGGAATCAAGTCGCCCGAGGCGAGCGTCAGATCGAAGGTGGAAACCGGCGCTGCCACATAGAAAGGAATCCCGTTTTCCTTGGCGAGCACCGCAACCGAATAGGTGCCGATCTTGTTGGCGACGTCGCCATTGGCGGCGATCCGGTCGGCGCCGACCACCACGCAGCCAATTCTTCCCGAGTGCAGAAAATGTCCCGCCATGTTGTCGGTGATGACGGTGGTGGCGATCCCGTCCTGCTGGAGTTCCCACGCGGTCAGGCGCGCGCCTTGAAGAAAGGGCCGCGTTTCATCGGCGAACACGTCGATCTTTTTGCCAGCGCTGACAGCCGCGCGGATCACGCCCAGCGCCGTGCCATATCCCGCCGTGGCGAGCGCCCCTGCGTTGCAGTGCGTCAGTACCGTTTTGCCGTCGGGCACCAGCGGCTCGCCGTGACGGCCGATGGCCTGGCAGATGGCGATGTCTTCGAGGCGGATCTGTTTGGCTTCCTTGATCATGCGCTGCACGAGTTCCTCCCGCGGCGCGCCTCGGAGCGAAGCGTACAGACGCCTCATCCGCTCTATGCCCCAGAACAGGTTCACCGCAGTGGGCCGCGTGGCCGCGAGCGTCTTGCAGACCGTCTCGAAATCGGCGCCTTCCTGGACGCCCAGCGCGACGCCCATCGCGGCGGCGACTCCGATGGCCGGTGCGCCGCGGATCACCATGGTCTTAATGGCGTCGGCGACTTCGAGATACGTGCGGCAGGTGACGAACTTCTGCTCGCGCGGCAGGCGGGTCTGATCGATCATGACCACGCCGGCATCGGTCCACTGAATGGTTTCCACCATGAACTATCTATTTAACATACGACGTATACTAATGAACGATGAAATTGACATGTGCCGCACTTCTAAGCCTGACGCTCGCATCCATAGTTTCGCGGACGATGGCGACCGCCTGTTGCGCCTCGACCACTACGTTCAGGTTCACTCCACGGTCCCGGCCATCGCCGGACAGCTCACCGAGATCTACGTTCGTGAGGTGGCGGAAGCCGGAACGATCGCGCGGGGACCAGCCGTCGACCGCGTGGCGCTGTTCATCCACGGCGCGGGTACGCCGGCGGAAGTGTCGTTTGACGTTCCTTATCAGGACTACAGTTGGATGGCGTATCTCGCCCACGCCGGCTTCGATGTTTTTTCCATGGATATGACCGGCTATGGCCGTTCCACGCGTCCCGCGGCCATGAACGATCCGTGCAATCTCACGAAAGAACAGAGGCCATTATTCATTCATCCGTTGCCTCAGTGCCGTGCGACGCCAGCTATCCGCACCAGATGACGACCATCGCCTCCGACTGGCACGATATCGACGCGGTGGTCGATCACGTTCGCGCGCTGCGGCACGTGGACAAGCTGAATCTTCTGGCGTGGTCCCTGGGCGGGCCGCGATCGGGCGGCTATGCGGCGCAGCATCCGGACAAAGTCGTCGAAATTAGTGTTGCTGGCTCCCGCCTACAATCGTGCGGCCAAGGCGGATGCGCCGGAACAAGTTCCCGCCAATGGCGCGGCGTTCAACACGCAATCGCGAGAGGAATTCATCGCCAACTGGGATCGCCAGGTGGGCTGTCCCGAGCAATACGAACCCGGCGCTCTCAATTCCGTGTGGTCGGAGATGATCGCGTCCGATCCCGTGGGAGCCACTTGGGGGACGGGTGTGCGCCGCGCTCCGCAGGTGACCACGTGGGGATGGACCACGGCAGTGGTGGCGAAAACGCAGATCCCCACGCTGATGGTTTCCGGCGCGCACGATAAGCAGGTTAATCCCGACCGCGTGCGCGAACTCTACACCGACCTGGGATCGCCGAAGAAGGTATTCGTCGACCTGGCGTGCTCGTCGCACAACGCCATGTGGGAGAAGAACCATCTCCTGTTGTTCAATGCTTCGCTCGAGTGGCTGACGAAGGGCACCGTGCAGGGCAAGCAGGAAGGCATGCTGCGCCTGGGATATTGACGCCCCTCGATCACTTCGGCATTCAAACTTTTAGAAGAGCCTGAACGTACTCGGCTTTCAACGGAAGCCGCCGCGCGATCTTCCCGGTCGCATCGAAAAGTGCCGCGGCGATCGCGGGCGCAGCGAGCGCATTGGCCGCCTCCGATCCGCCTCCGTAGCTTCCGACCTCCGGCCGATTCAGCAGCACGACATTGATTTCGGGAACATCGGCCATTTTGAGGATCGGATAGGTTAGCCAGTCGCGGCTGGTGATCCCGCTCTCGTCGAACTGCAACTCCTCCAGCAGCGCGATGCTGACGCCCATCACCGTTCCGCCTTCCACCTGCCGCTTGAGTTGCAGCGGGTTCACGACGATCCCGGGGTCTACCGCGACCGTGACCTTCTCGACCTTGATCGCGCCCGTCGACGGCGTGACCGCGATGTGGCTCACACACGCCCAATACGTCCCTGAACGGAACATCACCGAGACGCCCTGTCCCCGCAGCGGCGCGCCGCTGGCGCCGGCATTATTGACGCGCGACGAACGTGTCTCCCAGCCCGACGCTTCGCGGACCGCCTTCAGCACGCCGATCACCCGCTCTTCCTTCGCGTGATCCAAACGGAACTGAATGGCATCCGCTCCCGCCAGCGCGGCCGCCTCGCTGACCGCCAGCTCGCGCGGGAAATTCTGCTGAAACTGTCCCGGCGTTCGCATGCTGTGATCGCGGAGTCCGACCGTGAGCGGCGAAGCTTTCTGCCCGACCTGGAATGTGCCGTGACCCCGTTCCATCAAGGTCGCAACGCCGTCGTAGATCCATGGGTCGGAGATGTCGTTGACGGTCGAGCCGACGAACACCCCTTTCTCGCTCGGAGCCGGCATCGTCGGCAAACCGGCGAGCACCGCACCGATCGGCCTGTCATCCTGCATCGCGGGCATGTAGTGGTCGATCTGGTACGCCACCATCTTGCCGCTCGCATCCAGGCCGATTTCGACATCCGACATCGCCGCGGGGGATTGTGTCGACCACTGGAAATCCTCCGGGCGCATCCACTGGACGCGAACCGGCTTGCCCACGGCTTTCGAGAGGATCACGGCTTCGTCTTCGGCGCCGGCGTTCCCTCCGTTCGACCGCCCATAGTGGCCGGGACCCGCGAACGTGCGCACCACAACGTTATCGGGCGTGGTGGAAAGCATCTGCGCGATCTCGCCGCGAAGCGCCTGAGGGTTCTGGTTATGCGTGTAAATGTAAACGGTCCCGTCCTTGCGAGCATCGGCCAGCGCCACGGTCGGTCCGATGGGAGCATGCTTCATATAAGGAAGCTGGTAGGTCGCATTGATCTTCTTCGCGGCGCCGGCGATCGCGGGCGTTACGTCGCCTTTGGATTTATCGCTCTTGGTAACCTTCGTGGTTTTCCAGTCTGCGTCTCTTTTCAGGTAATCGAACAGGCGCGCGCGACCGGGCAGTCCTTTCCAGTCCTTCCACTTCGTCGCGCCGGCCACCTGCTGAGCCGCGCGGATGGCTTCCCACTCCGTGGGCGCAACCACTCCCACCAGATTGCCCTTCACGATGACCTGCGCGTTGGGGAACTTGGTCTTGTCGAGAGCACCCACGGAAACAAGCGTCGAGCCCAGGCTCTTCGGATGCACCATGCGCGCATGCAGCATCTCCGGCAGCCGCACGTCGGTCGCCCAGGTTTCCTTCGCGGCGACCTTCGACGCGGTGACGGAATTACGGAAAGGCTTGCCGACGACCGTATATTGGCTGACCGGCTTCATGGGAGGATTGCCGTCCACCGACAATCCCATGATGCTGGTCAGGTCGCCCTTGACCGGGATCGTCAGCTTCAACTGCTGGCCCTTGACCAGGTCGCCGTAGGACATGCTTTTGCCGCCGCCGGAAACCACGCCGTCCTTCACGGAAAGTTGATTCTTCGGCACGCCGAGCCTTTGCGAAGCCAGATCCAGCAGGGCTTGATAAGTGTAGGCCGCTGCTTTGCGGATGTTCGGCGTTCCGCTGCCGAGGAAATCGAACGCGCCGCTGCCGTCCGGCGTGCGATCCGTATCGCCCATGACCACCGTGGTGATGGCTTCAAACGGAGCGCTCAGTTCTTCGGCCACAATCTGGCGATAGGCAGTGAATGTCGTGCTCTGGCCGAAATCGCTTTTGCCGGTGCGAATCAGGATGGTGTTATCGGGATGAATTTCGATCCACGACTCGGGCAGCGTCGCATCCAGCGAGTTTTTAGTGGTCGCGGCCTGGGCGGAATTCTTCAGACCGTCGACGCCCACCAAGCCGAAGCCGACCATCAGCGCTCCGCCACCTCTAACAAAATTACGGCGCGTGAGGGCAGCGCCGAACACATCTACGTGGTTTTTCTTCGGGTTCATCGGCTGCCTCCCATGACCATTGCCGCGCGCTGAACAGCCTGGATGATCGCGGTGTAGCTTCCGCAGCGGCAGAGATGCGCGGAAGGACCCGAGGTCGTAAATGCCTCTTTGATCTCGGCGACGCTAGGCGTCGCGACGCGCTCCAGCAGTTCGGTGGCCTTGATCATCATGCCGTTCTGGCAGAACCCGCACAGCGGCGTCTGCTCTTCGATCCATGCCTGTTGGACCGGATGAAGCGTCTTTTCCGCCTCGGCTTGCGGGAGCCCCTTCTGTTGCGCCCACCTTGCCGGAAGGCCTTCGAGTGTCGTGACTTCCTTGCCCACGGCGGCCGAAAGAGCCGTGATGCAGGAGCGGATTTCCTTGCCATCGAGCAGCACGGAACAAGACCCGCACTGCGCGAGCCCGCAGCCGAACTGCGGTCCGGTCAGCTCGAGGTCGTTTCGTAAGACGTAAAGGAGAGGGGTGTCCGTGGGCGCTTGAACCTCGCGCCGGACGCCGTTCACGACAATCATGGCCATAAAGGACTCCTTAAATCGGCGCTACCGATTTTCGCTTCAGTCTATCATCAGCCGAGCAAAGGGACTAGCCTCGAAAACTTATGAGATCCTTCTGACTATGCGATATCCAGCGGCTATGCCACCAGTCATTATGTTCCTGGTTGCCGCGGCGGCCTTTGGCCAGTTTCCCTCGCCCACGCTCACCGACGTGACGACCAAAATTTCCGAGCACATCTGGATCACCCCTGGCTTCCCCAACGTCGTTTATGTAGTGGGCGATAACGCAACGCTGGTTGTGGATACCGGGCTCGGCAACAAGAACGGTCAGTTAGTGGCGCGTATTGCTAAACGACTCTCGAAAGGCCCGAAGCTGTTCCTCACCACGACCCACTATCATCCCGAACACGCGGCCGGAATCGGTGGATTTCCGCCGGAGACAGTGCTCATTCGCCCTTCCGTACAGCAGCAGGAGCTGGAAAAGGAGGGCGAGCAGACCATGACGTTTTTTCGCAATTCACCGCAGTTCGGGCCGTCCTTGCAAGGCTTAGGACCGTTGCGGCCTCCGGATATGACATTCGACACGGAGGCGAAGTTGGAGCTGGGCGGCGGGGTAACGGCGCGGCTGATGTTTTTGGGCGCGGGACATACCGCCAGCGATGAATTGATTTTCGTCGAGCCGGACCGGGCCCTGATCACGGGAGATATCGTCCAGAATAAGGTGGTGCCCGTCCGTCGCGTCATCGGGAGGGAGCTTTGCCAGCTGGTTGACGGTGTTGGACAAGCTTGTTCCGCTGCGGCCCCGGGTGGTCATACCGACGCACAGCAAGGTGGGCGATGCGTCGCTGATCGCGTCCGAGGCGGCGTTCATACGGGACATGCAGGCCCGCGCGGCGGCGCTGAAACGGTCCGGTGTTTCCGCGGCCGACGCCGCCACCCGATTGACCGATGTGTTCAAGACGAATTATCCGGACTGGGCCGCGAACGCCGATTGGCCCAACGTGAATTCGATGACCGGGTTCGTGAACCGGCTCTATGCGGAGATTCGCGATTAGAGCCGCGATCAACGCAGGTAGGCGATCAGGGGCGCGAGCGTGAGGGGGCTGGCGATCGTCGAAAGGAACACTGCGCTGGTGACGAATTCCGGAGCCAGTTCGAACTCCAGCGCGAGAATCGTGGTGATCACCGCCACCGGCATGGAAGAAAGGATCACCGCGGATTGCCTGGCTGCTCCGGTGATACCCAAAAGACTGGTGAGACCCAACGCGACCAGCGGCGCCACCACCAGCGAGATCCCCACCGCCAGAATCACGATTCCCGGCCGGGCAGGCCACACCGCGCGCTCGAGCTGCATTCCCAGAACCAGAATCATGACGGGAAGCGCCGCGTCGCTCAATAGATCCACGGGCCTCATGATCGCTTCCGGTACGGGCCGGCCCACGGCTCGCACCATCAGGGCCAGCGCGAGGCCATAGAGCGACGGCATTTTCCAAATCTTTTCCAGCGCGCCGGCAATTTTGCTGCGATGGCTGCCCGCGAAAAACGACCCGGCCACGTAGGTCGTCACGGATCCGGTGAGAAAGAAGATCGTCGCGTAGGTGAGGGCCTCGGGGCCAAAGGCAAACTTCACCACAGGCAGACCGTAGTTCCCGCCGTTCGAGAACATCACCACCATCAGGAAAGCGCGCAGGTATTTGCCATCCAGGCCCAGCGCCTTCGCGGCGATGTAGCCGACCAGGCCCATGGCGCCCATGATCAGAACGGCCACCAGCATGAGACGGGCGACGTTCGGCCCCGAGGCACTGGAATCGACCAGCAGCCGAAACGCCAGGCACGGCAAAAGAGAATAAAAGACCACCCGCGACAGCATCTTCACGTCGATCCCGGCATAGCGCGCCAGCAGAAAACCCGCGCTGGCGATGGCGAAGATCGGCAGGATATCGGAAACAAGAATCGAAGCGAGCAGGCCCATGTTTCAGTCCGGCAAGGATCAGTCCAGTATAGTCGCTGGCTGAAGATTGCATCGACATGACAGGCGCGTTAGTCTTGAGAAGGTCATGCCATACAACATCCTGCTCATGGGCGCGTCTTACGGCTCGCTCCTCGCCTCCAAAATGCTCTTTGGGGGCCACACGATTCACCTGGTCTGCCTGCCGGCCGAGGCCGACCTGATCAATGCCGAAGGCTTTCGCGTGCGCTTGCCAATACGGGGGCGCAAGGATCCGGTGGTGCTCGATTCGCGCAAGCTGCCCGGCAAGGTGACGGCCGGACCGGCGGCCGGAGTCAATCCGAAGGACTATGACCTGGTCGGCCTGTGCATGCAGGAGCCGCAATACCGGTCGTCCGGCGTGCGCGAATTGCTCGACGCCGTGGCGAAGTCGCGCGTGCCGTGCATGTCGATCATGAATATGCCGCCGCTGCCTTATGTCCGGCGCATCCCGGGCCTGGACCACGACGCCCTGAAGCCCGCTTATAGCGATCCGACGGTGTGGGAAAATTTCGATCCCAAATGCATGACGCTCAACAGCCCGGACCCGCAGGCCATCCGCCCGCCGGACGAGCAGGTTAACGTCCTGATGGTGACGCTGCCCACCAACTTCAAAGTCGCCCGGTTCGACGACGAAAAATCCACCGCGATTCTCCGGCAGCTTGAGAAAGACATCGAAGGCGCGCGCTTGGACACGCCGGAAGGCAAGATCGAGCTACCGGTGAAGCTGAAGGTGCACGATTCCATCTTCGTGCCGCTGGCGAAGTGGGCCATGCTGCTGGCCGGCAACTATCGCTGCATCACCAAAGACGGCATCCGCACGGCGCAGGAAGCCGTGCACAGCGACCTGGAGACTTCGCGCTCGGTCTACGAATTCGTCAACGGCTTGTGCGTGAAGCTGGGCGCTAACCCCGGCGATCTTGTGCCCTTCGAGAAATACGCCGCGGCCGCGCAATCCCTCATACGTCCGGCCTCGGCGGCGCGCGCCCTCAGCAACGGAGCGAGCTATATCGAGCGTCCCGATATGCTGGTGCAGATGATTGCCAGGCAGAAAGGCTTGAGTCATCCGGTGATCGACGAAATCGTGGCGCTGGTGAATTCGCGGATCGATATCAACCGTAAGAAGGCCGCGGAAGCCGCTCGGGTTTCCTAACGGCGAGTTCGGGCTCTTGGCGGTCTGTTCCTTGTCGGAATCGAAGGATGGGATGCGCTTGTAGGTGATCTCCTCGGGATAGTGATACAGATCGCCCGACAACACACCGGTCTATTGGGATCGCAGCACTCTTGCCGGGTCAATATGAACGGCGCGGATCACGGGCGGCAAAGCCGCGAGGATGGCTGCGGCGATCAGGGCGAACGCTGGAGCAGCCAGGGCGCTCAAGTCGGTGGCCTTCACTTGGTACAGCAGCGATTCGACATAGCGCGCGAGGCCAATGACGAGGACGAGACCGGCGAGCGATCCGGCGAAGACCCAGACGATGATGTCGAAGGTGACTCGACGGGCAATATCCCCGGCTTTCGCTCCGAGCGCCATGCGGATGCCGATTTCACGGCGTCGTTGGACGACGGAATAGTCAAGCACCCCATAGATGCCGACTCCGGCGAGCAGCAGCGCGACAACCGCGAAGAACAGGCCCAGCGTGGCAAGCAGCCGCTCGCGCACCGTTTGCGCCTGAAGCATTCCTTCTTGCGAGCGAACTGCGGTGACGCGGAAACCTGGTCTCGCTCGCGAAACTTCCTGCCTCAGCATAGACGCGAGCGCCAACACGCTACCGGACTTGTTAGAAGGTGACAAGCGCACGATAAGACTCTCCACGTGCCACGGGAGTTGATACGGGATAAAGGCCAACGGAAGAATCGGGTCACGGACCGTCCGGTAACGCGTGTCGCCAGCCACTCCCACGATCTGAAAGCGGTGTCCCCACTGCCGCCCGGCTCTGCCTCGAACCATTTGCCAACGGGGTCCTCTCCATGGAAGTATTCCCGGACGAATTCTTGATTCACGATCGCCGCTTCCGTCTCATTGACGCGTAAGTCTCTGCCCTCGATCAGGGGAATCTTCATCGTCTCGATCCATCCGGGAGAGACGATCAAGAACCTGACCGCTTCGTCTGTGGGAGGACCGCCCTGGATGGAAACACTGTTAAGCCGATAGCCGTTCCCGTCGAGCAAGGGCCAGTCGGATACAGCGGCGCTTTCGACGCCCGGCACGGATTGTAGATGTTCGGCCACTTGCTCCCACGCGGACGGCGGCTGGTCTTGCGGCGTGACGGTATAAAGAGCAAGAAGTCCATCCACGGGAAAGCCGACGGGCTGATGAGTAAGACGGTCGAAAGTGGCGACGAAGAGTCCGGAGACAAAGAGTACAAGAAAACAGAAGCCGGCTTGCACGGCGATCAGGACGTGCATCAAACGGCCGCGCGAACGTGGATTCTCTCCCCCACGGAGCGCGCTGGCCGGCCGGACGGCGGAAGCGCACAGAGCAGGCGCCAGACCGAAGACAAGCGTCACGGCGAACGTCAAAGCCAAACCGAATCCCAGAACACGCCAATCGGCCGCCAGAGACAAACGAGCGGGATTGTCCGGAGGATTGATCCGGGCAAGAACGAATGGGGCGGACTGCCACGCGACCATCAACCCTACCGCGCCGGCCATGAACGCAAGGATCGCGCTCTCGACCAAAACCAACTGCATCAACCGCGCCCGGCCTGCGCCGATCGAAACGCGCAGCGCCATCTCGCGCGCTCGCGTCGCCGCTTGCGCCGACAGCAGGTTCGCAACATTGGCGCAGGCGATTAAGAGCACCAACACGACCAACACCCCAAGCGCAGTGAGCGCCTGGCCGTAGTTCTTCTGCATTCCGGAGACGCCCGAGGCGGCGGGCTCCATCAAGAGCGCCTGATTCTGCCGGTAGGAGAATGTTTTTCCATCTTGTTGATTGAGCGCATGAAGAACCGCGTCCAGATGGTCGTGGACCGCTCCCGGTGCAACACCCGCCGGCAAGCGCACGAAGACGCGGAACAGAGACGCGACGGAGAGGTTGACCAGGGGATGCATCATGGCCGGAACGAAGACCTCTGTTTCCGTGCCGGGCTCGGTTCCGGTGAAAGCCTTCGCCAGCCACGCCGACGATGTCGAAAAGGTCGCTGCCTACGCCGTACTTGCGCGCGATGGCGACCGTGCTTCCGAGGACTTTCGGATCGCCCCCGAAGCGGCGCATCCAGTAATCGTAGGAGAGGACGGCGACCGGGTTCGCGCCCGGCTCGAGATCGTCGTCTTCGGTGAGCAAACGCCCCAACGCGGGCCGGAGTCCGAAGGAGCCGAACATCCATCCTGAGACGTATTGCACGTAGGCTTTCTCCATCTCTTGGTCGGGCCGCGGATCGGACACGTAGGTCAAATCCGTCTGTTCCGGGAAAGAGACAGCAATCAGATCGGCTTGATCCTTCATGGCTGCGCGCATTTTCCGAAAGCGCAGGTGCTCCCAGCCGTCTCCGGCTCCCGCCCTGGAGACCACGTAGAGACGCTGCGGATCGGAGATAGGCAGGGGCCGCAGGAACAGCGCGTCCATCAGCCGGAACGCGGCGGTGCAGGCTCCGATGGCCAAGCCGAGCGATAGGATCGCGGCCGCGGAGGTCGCCTTGTGTTTGTTGAGCTGACGCCAGCCGAAGACGGCATCGGCGCGGAGGGAGTCGATGTAACGGATCAGCCGTTCTCCGCGAAATACTTTGGCCATGCGCGCCTAAGCCGGCCTATTCGTAAAACTCCGGCGCGATCTTGCGTTTGATGCCAGCGGTGTAATCGTGCTGAATCCATAACTGGGCGTGGTTCTTCTTAACGAACTCCTCGATCATGGCTCGGCTCTTGGCGGTCTGTTCCTTGTCGGAATCGAAGGATGGGATGCGCTTGTAGGTGATCTCCTCGGGATAGTGATACAGATCGCCCGACAGCAACACCGGACCAGTTTTCGCGAGTTTCAGGAATAGCGACTGGTGGCCGGGGGTGTGGCCGGGAGTGAACTTGATCACCACCGTGCCGTCGCCGAACACGTCGTGATCCTCGCCCTTGAGCAGCATGGTCTTGCTCTTTTCCAGACCAGTGAAGTAGGCCGGGTCGCCGACGCCTCCCAATTTCCCCTTGGTGTCCGCGCGAGGCGCGAAGATGGCATCGCGATCGCCTTTCTGCACAATCCAGGTAGACCCAGCGAACAGGTTGGCATTCGCCACATGGTCGCCATGATAGTGCGAAAGCGCCAGATAGGTGATGTCCGCCGGCGTGTAGCCAATGGCGGCGAGCTGAGGCAGCAGCGGACGATCCACCGTGAAGGCACCCGCCGTCTGCGGCGCGACTCCGCTCTTGAATGCGCTATCGGGGATCTCGCCGGTGTCCCACATCAAAGTTCCGCGCGGGTGGACGATCAGAAAGCACGGGGTGACCATATTAGACGTGGCCAGCTCGCCCGGCTTGAACCCCATCGAGTCTCCGTTCGCCACCGTGATCTTTCCGCAATCGAGGACATAGAGCCGCAGCGACTTCGGCGGCGCGGGTTTACGCGTTTGCGCCTGGGCGTTGGGCCAGCCTGCCAGACCGATCAGTGCGGCGGCGGCAAAAAGAATATTCGTGTTTCGGCGGATCATGTTGGAAAGCATACCACCGTGAGGCGGGCGGATCGTCTTCACGAATAATTCACAATCTTCTTACAGCGACTTTCGCATTTCCTCGATCAAAAGAAGCGTCAGGCAATTCGGTTGCGCCGGTCGCTCCATCGGTACCGGCATTCAAATAAAAAATAGAAAAGGATGAAAATTCGAATGAAGAAAGTTAGTGTGTTGTTGCTGACTCTGTGCGCGGGAGCATTTGCCCAGTCGGACACGGTGGTGCACTGGCGCGGGATCGAAGGAGTGATCACTGCCCCGGGCGTCGACAACCCGGTTGGTCAAGTACACAGCGGCGCGGGGCCATGGACAACCAAAGCCGGCAGCGCCCGGATCAACCTTAATAGCGGAGAAGGCTCCTTCGAAGTGGAAGGCCTGGTTCTGAACGGTGGAACATCGAGCGGCACTCCCGGCGGGGTGAAGTCGGTCGTCGGCACGTTGGTGTGTAACCCTGGCAACACCGGGGGGGCGCTGAGACGGCCATCGATACGGCGGTCACGAATCTCAGCGCCGATGGCAATGCCGAGCTTTCCTTCAAGCTCACCGTTCCGGTGGTATGTAACAATCCGGTGTTTCTGATCCGGGTTCCGGCGGGAAAATGGATTGCGACCGGCACAAAGCCGGCCAGCAGCTCGGATTCCGGGTACTAGATTCTGGATTAGGTGTTCGATTCAGGAGGGCGAGGCCCGCGGGCCTCGCTTGGTCCGTCGAGAGGAGCGTACCGGCGGCCTTAGTTATTGTCGAGGCGCCGAATACGCGGTTTGCTGCTGGACCGGGCCGGCCGGTTCTTCGGCGGATACGAGGATCATTTCCCCCATCACCAGAACGGAGAGAATCGCCACAAACAGCAGCATTCTCCGGCCGAAAGTGCGCAGGTCGAAATCGTCCATGGCCTGTAAATCGGCCGAACTCACTCAGGAGATTAGTACTGTGACCTTCGTTCTCCCTCCCCGGGACCTCCGGAGGATTCCTATTCCGAGCGCAGACGATAGACTTTGAATCAGCAGAGGGCTAAAAAGCACCTGCTGCACAAGAGGTTTTCACCATGGAGTATCTAAATCCCATTCTTTTGTTGATGTTAGTCTCAGAAGTCTGCCTTGGCATATGCGCCTGGCATTCCCCCCGTTTCCTCCGGCGGGTGGCCGCGCATGTGCTGACAAGAGCCGACGTGGTGGACGTTTCCCGGCAGGAAAGCGAGCGGCGGATGAAGGTCTGGCTGGATGAACTCGGTTTGGAGGCCGATCCGCAGAACACGGAACAGAAGGGGCGTATTCGCCAGCTTTGCCGGGATGAAGTAAAGGCGTCGTGACGCGCCCTCACTTCTTTGAGTCGAATTTGGAACTGGCTCCGCCACATTGCGCGTAGCCGGTACGCAGAGCGGGCAGGCGCAGGCTCCAACCCGGATGAGAAGGCGAAGGATACTTCGCCAGGGCCGCCAGACTTGGCTGAAGGCTGCCTGGAGCCGGATTGAGTCTTGCCAGGAGGCAACCTGCCCATGCATCGGCGCGCAGTTCCGGCGTCCAGCTCTTCTTCATCCACGCAGCTCCCATGGTCGCGTCCAGGGCATGACCAACCTCATGCGCCATGACGGCCACGATCCCGTCATCGCCGAAGCTGTCGTATGCCGCCCCGAAGAACTGCGGCGAGTAGACCAGTTTCCCCTGGCCGGAATCGGCCATCAAGATGACATTCGGCGCCGTGGGGTTCCGCAGGATGGCCATGGTGGGACACTGAGACCCACATAGCGTCTTCACGGCGGCGTTCAATCTGTTCGCCAGCAGCATCGCGTCGCCGGCGGGGCGCTGATCCTCGGCGGGCTTGTAGGAAGAGGCCCCCGGCCCCAGCGCGCACAATATTTCCGCCTTCACCGGCATCAGGAGCGCCGCTGCCAGCAACCATCGGCCTGGATTAAAACGTCCGATGCGACCTCCCTAATTCTGCGCGCAGCGGATTCATCCGCTCATCGCTACCGGCGAGCAGACCATCGGGAAACTTGCGGTAGGCCAGAATATCGCGATAAATCTTCGGCGCCGAAACCGAGTTCAGTCCCAATCCCGCTAAGTATTGCAGGTGCAGATTGAGATCCTCATTGAGCGCGCACGCCCACCAGCATCGGCTCCAAATCCGAGGCCCTTCCCGCGTACGTTGCCAGCAAATCCACGCCGGAATGGAAACCGGTTTCGGCCAGCGAAGCGGATACGGCCGCGTAACTGGGCTGACTCAACCGTTTCTCCATGCCGTCGACCTGGATGGGAGATTGGTCCAAGCGGCCCAGTAGAACCATGTCGTATCCGTCGTCCCGGGAGAAGTTGCTCCAAACACTTCCGTTCGGAAAAACGCTGAAGAAAGTCGCCAGCTCCGTCCTGACGGTCTCTTCATCGCTGTCGTAAAGCGGCAGCCACTGCGCCACAACGCCCCCCGGATTGAGGCGGGCTTTCACCAGCTCGAAATACTCCTTCGAGTAGAGCGTGGAAGTGCCTTTTACCCACGGATGGATCGGGTCGGTCGTGATCACGTCGAATTTCTCGGGGGCCGTGAAGACGTAATGCCGGGCATCGTCGTAGACGATCTGCAAGCGCGGGTCGTGCAGTACGTTGTAATTCTCTTTTTCGAAAAACGCACCGGAAGCCGGCGGGATCATCCGTTCCAGTTCGCAGACGACCAGGCGCCGCACCTCCGGGTACGGAACGAAGGATCCGGCGGTGACTCCCGCGCCGAATCCGACCACCAGTACCGAGCGCGGCCCGGGGTGAATCAGCGCCGGAAGGTGCCCCATCATGCGCTGGAGGCGCATATCCACGGCAACGGAGGAAGCCTCCGACTTACCGCTCACGTAAAAAAATCGCTGGTCTCCACGCTGGGTGATCACCACGGAGGAGTTCATTCCCTCGCCCACGAATAGAGTCCGCGCCTGGGAATCCATCGCGGTCGCCAGGCCTCGCAGAACGGGCGCGATGCGTCGTCCGTAAGCAATGACCTGCCAGGGAACGTCACCGACGGCAGCCGTGAGGGTCCACGCAAGCACCAGCGCGCCGGCAAGACCCGCGGCGATGGTGACCCTAGGGCTTCGCATGATGACCAATCCATCCGTGACGACACCTGATGTGGCGAGGGCGGACACCAGGGCCACCACGGCGCTCGCCGCAGCCAGCCAGATGAGTGCCTGCTGGGAGCCCCGCGTTCCGATGGCGGGAATCAGCGCCAGTGTGAACAGGAGCGCGCCCACAATCGATCCGGCCGTATTGGCGGCGTAGACCTCCCCGGAGAGGCGTGCGGGATCCTCGCCCTGCCGCGCGGCACTAGCCAAAGCCAGCGGGAAGCTCGCACCCCAAAGGAGTGTCGCCGGGAAAATGGCCCGCAGACAGCGCATAACATCCAGATCGAAATTAAACCAGGGACTTGTCGAAAGCCAAGGATCGACTGGCCAATAGGGGAGGATATACGCGAGGGTGAAAGCGGTCCAGGCGATGGCTACCGCGAGCAGCATCTGGCAGGCGGCCAGCGCCAGGCGCGGCCGGCCAGGAATCGTCAGGACGCGGCGCGCCAGATAGGAGCCCGCCCAACTCCCCGCCCACAGTCCGAGCAGAAAGATCGCCAGGATGATCGAGAACGTGTAAACCGTTGCGCCCAGCAACAGCGAGAGCAGCCGGGTCCACACCACTTCAGCGCCCAGCGCGGTGAGCCCTGAGAGTCCGATCGCCACATAAACAAGCGGCGCGCCCGCGGACCGTTGGACTAGAGCGCGGGTTTCGATTTCGATCGCAGGCTTGCGCTGGCCGCGTGCGGTAAACATCCATGCGAGCAGCGCCACGGCCGCGTTAATACCGGCCGCCAGATACGTCGCGACCGCCATATCGTACACGCGGAGCAGATAGAAGCCGGTCGCCAGGCAGCCCACGACGGCGCCTGCGATATTCGCGCTATACAGCAGACCGAGTCGTGAAATTCCGGCGGGCGTCGTCTCCAAGCTGCGCGAGATGGCAGGCAGGGAGGCTCCCATCAATACGGTGGGGGGCAGCAGGCACACAGCCGCGACGATCCCTCGCAAGACCACGCCAGGCATTCCCGTGCCCGCGCCCGCGAGGTAGATCCGTCCGATCAGCGGAACGCCAAACAGGGCGACGATTCCGAAGGCTCCGATCCCCAGTTCCAGCAGCGCGTACACCCGCATCGGCGTCCAGAGGGTGGTCCGCTGCGCGGAAAACAGCCTGGGCAGAGCGGCGCTACCCAGGCATAAACCGCCCATGTAGGCTGCCAGCAGGAGCCCCAGCGACACCGCGGACGATCCAACTACGAACTGGAGTAACTGGAACCAGACGATCTCATAGATGAGCGCCGCGCACCCGCTTCCAGCGAACAGCACTAACAAGAGGAGGAGTTCAGGAGATCCCGCCGATACCGTCCCCGCGTCGACTTGACCTGTTTTGGCTTCCAACGGAGATGCCGCCGGGGCACCGCGGACTACTGAGGCGCGCCTGGACATTTCCTCATTAGCTTAGCGTGCAGGGCAGGATGTCATCCAGGCCGTACATCCTGCCCCGCAAACATCAGAACGAAAACCGCGCCACGATTTGACCGCTTCGCGGTAGAGCCGAACCGCCATTTACCCAGTTCACATAGCCGTAGCCAGAGGACAAGAGTCCCGTGGTGTTAAGGTAGCTATTGCCGTGGCCGGTGATGGAGCCGATTGTGGTAGCCCCGCCAAAACCTCCGCCATCGCTAGGCGTGGAATAGAACAGGCGGTTGAAGATATTCAGGAATTCCGCCCGGATCTCGAACGAGCTTCTTTCTTTGAAGTGGAAGATCCGGCCGAAGGCCATGCTCTCGGAGGGCTGCCGCTGCCAGCGAAAGTCGTTAAAATAAGCCGCGGAAGCCCCGAAGGTGCCATAGGGCGGTTCCACCCAAGCGTTCGGATTGAGCGCCAGTTGCGTGGTTGGATCGAACTTGGAGTTCGGATCCACCAGGAGCAGAGGCTGGCCGGGCACCCGGTTGAAGAACGTGTAGCCGCCGCCCCAGATGGCGGGATTGTTCTGCGGTCCCCGGCCCAGGTTCGTAAGCAGATTGTTCGCCGAAGGCGGAGTTTGGAGCAACTGGCCGCTCGAGTAACGGAGAACTCCGCTGTAGGTCCAGTCGCGTGCCACCCAGGACAGGGCTTTCATTCCGGTCGAAGCGCCATGAAACGAAGGCGTTTGATAGTTGAACGAAATGATCAGCAACTGTGGAACGCTGAAGCCGGAAATCTGCTTATCCAGGTCTTTGTTGAATACGTCGTTGATGAGCGGCGGCGAGGGCGTCACGTAGGATGTGTTGGAGTTCGTGCCGTTGGTCAGTTCCTTCTGCCAGGTGTAGGCGACCTGCATGCTCAGGCCATGCTGCAAGCGCTGGGTCCCCTTGATTTGCAGCGAGTCGTACCAGGTATTTCCATCTGGAGGCCCGAGGAATGGCGGAATGCCGTTCCATTGCGGGTATGGCCGCAACGCCTGAAGCAAGGTTGAAGTGCTCGGGAATCCCGGGTAGACCACATTGGGATTGGCGAACTGCGGGAATTTATTGATCACGTTGGGTGAATTGATTTGCGTGTTGAGGAGGGTGGTGTCCGCTCGATTGGTCACGTCGAGTCCGTACTGCGATTTCAACCCCTCCGGCGTGAGTGCATTGTAATTTAAGCCGGCCAGCAGGGGCGACACCCACCAGGCGCCGCGATTGCCCACGTAGGCCGCCTCCACCACCAGGTTGCGCGTAAGCTCCCGCTGGAACCCCAGGCTCCACTGGAACGTGCGCGGCAGCCGGCCTGTGTTGGGCGCGATCGAGACGAACGGCGAGGAGGGTGGGATCACGCCAGGGGCCGCGGGGACCGGGAATTGAGGACTGAAATTCGGCCAGTGGACCACCGGATTTCCTGAATGGTTGCCTGGTCCAAGGGGGTCTCCATAGAAAAGACTTCCCGCGGAGGCGCCATATGCCGCGGAGGGTATGAGGTAAAAGTCCCCGGCGCTGCTGTTGAGCCCGGCTTGATCCGAGACCGACGCATAAGAGATGGCGCCGCCTCCCCGGAACACGGTCTTAGAGTCGATCTGATAGGCGACTCCAATGTGGGGTCCTAAGGCATACGGATAAGCGTTGGCGAATTGGCAATTGCAGGTGGCCTCGTATCTCACGGTGCCAAGCCGTCCGCCGATTAACGAGTTGGGCAGGTCGAAGGCCGCGTTTTGCATGCGGCCATACTGCTCCTTCCACAGGGTGGCGTAATCCCAGCGCAGACCGTAGTCGAAGGTCAATTTACGCGTGACTTTCCAACTGTCCTGGACGTAGATCCCGTAAGAATGGGTGCCTAGCCGCACGTCTGCGGGCGCGGCGGTCGACACACTGCTGGTGGCGCCGAGAAAGAAGCTGGCATACCCGAATCCGCTGCTCTGGAAGTTTGAGAAAGGCTGGCCGTTTTGCCAGGGATCGCTGGTTTGTATTTGTGAGAATCCAAATTGTCCGTCCGCGCGGCTGTCGTTCACGCTCTGGATACCCTCAAACAGCGCTGTTGCTCCCAGCTTGAACGTATGGTTACCTTTGACCCAGGTCAAGTTGGTGTTGAACGTGGGCTTATAATCGTTGGCTATTGGCGTGAGAGTGAAGGCCACGCCCGTATTGGTTCCGGGGAATCCGGTGCCGCCGTTCCACCCGCCCCCTATATTGCCGAACATGCCCGCCATATAGGGGAAAAAGTTGCCCGCGGTGAAGGGCACTCCCTGCGGAAACAGTGTCTTCTGGTCAAACGTGGGGGCCGTCTGAGGGTTGGACGTGTGCAGATAGCCCGCGCCGAAATGCAATAGCAGAGTCGGTGTGAGTGTCGTGTCCAGGTTGAGCCGTATCGTCTGCGCTAATGCATTCTGCGGCTGCAGGGCGGTGTAGGGTTGGGTAAACCCGTTGTTCTGGGGCGAGAAGGTCTTGGTGGCCGAATAGTATCCGGACAACTTCATCCTGGCGCTGAGATTTTGATCGATCTTTACGGAAGGAATCGTGGTGTGCCGGAAATTCGAGTAGGCCGGTGCGTTGTAGTTGAGCAGGCCGAGCCCGGTTGCCGCGGGAATCATGCCCTGAATGATCTTCGCGGTGGGATCTATCGAAGTTAGCGGAATCTTGTTCCCCGGAAACGGGGTCCGCACGACGGAGCCATTCACCACCTGGTTGGTGGTCGGATCGAAGATCTCATTGACGCAAACCTTCTGCTGGAGGGTATCGGGGCCGTTGCAGACGCCATTCAGAGCCGCACTGAAATCCCCGCTGCGATATGCCGCGGAAGGTACGACACCGAAAGTATTCGTGATATTGGCGCTTTGACGAAACTGCTCGAAGCTAAAGAAAAAGAAACTCTTGTCGTGACCATTGTAGATCTTGGGAATATCGATCGGCCCGCCTAATGTGAAGCCATAATCGTTCTGCCGGAGAGGATTCCGGATGTGCTGCCCCGCCTTGGCGGCGTTGGTGGTGGCCCGGTCCGTGAAAGGCAGGCCGGCATTGAGGGCTTCGTTCACGAAATAGTCGAATCCGCTCCCGTGGATCTGATTCGTTCCGGATTTCATGGTGTAGTTGAAGTACCCACCTCCCGCCTGGCCATACTCAGCGTCGAAATTGCTGGTTTGGATGGCCACCTCCTGGATCGCTTCCACGCCCGCCTGATTAATCTGGTTCTGCTGTTTAAAGAAACCATTGGTGGCGTCCTGTCCCTCAATGTTGATGGATTGGGAGTTAGACGGCATCCCATTGATGCGCATGATGGTATCCGTGGTGATACGCGCGCCCGGCAGCAGTTGGACCGCGGACAGCGGATTCCGGATATTGCCCAGCGTGTTGGCAGATCCGATACCGGCCGCCGCGCCGACCAATGTGAGGATGGGAAGGCTGTTCAGGGTGTCGGTGGAGACGTTGTGGCTCACCTCGCCGCCCTCGGTCTTCAACTGGGCTGCGACCTCCGTGACCGTGACGCTTTCGGAAGCGGCGCCGACTTCCAGAGAGGCGTCGATGCGCAGCGTTCCAGCCACCTCCACCACCAGACCGGTGCGGATAAACTTCTTGAACCCCGGCACCGTAATCGACATCTGGTAAGTCCCGGCGGGCAATTGAGCAATGGTGTAATTGCCTGTCGTGGAGCTGGCCGTTTGGTAAACGGCGCCGGTTGCGACACTCTTGGCTTCGATTGCCGCGGCAGGAATTACAGCGCCTGCCGGGTCCGAAACCGTGCCGGTAATCGTGCCGCGATCGGTCTGAGCCGAAGCGACAAAAACAGATGCAATAATGCAAACTGCGATCAGCAGGGAACGCACAGGGCGACCTCCAGATAAAAAATCTAAGAAGCCGCTATATAAGAAAAGAACGCTTGATCACCCTAATTAATCCCCTCGATCACCCAAATCCCAGACAAAAGAAACTGAGATAGTCTATCCCACCTGCGCGCGAAGGTCAATCGAAAAATGATCGAAAAATGAGATGGCTGGTTGGCGCGACTAGGGATCACCCCGGACGTCATTCCGGAATGCCATTATCGATCGGCGGAATCGCGCAAAGTTTGCGGGCTCTCAGATGCGCCTTTGCTGCGTTTGGACAACGGCCAAATCGGCGTTAGAGCCTTCCTGAAAATATTGGGCCCGGATTTGGCGGGCTTGTGGCGAGCCGGTTTAGCCCCGTTAGGGTGCTGGCTGGATACTGATTTCGGTGGTTCCGCTTCGGTGGTATTGGCTACAGTCGCGCGCGAATCGACGTTCGCGACTGCGGGCTTATTTATGGGCGCGTGCAGCCAGCGGAACGCAAAGATCCCAACGGCGGCGAGAGCCAGACAAACACAGACGGCCGCAACCCGCAACGCCCGGGACCGCGCGAGCCAGGATCGGGATGATGCCGCCGGGGCGTCCTGTGCGTTTTGCGATGCAGCCTGCTGGAATTCCTCAGCGGTCTGGAAGCGCCGATCCGGGTCCTTTTCCAGGGCGCGCATGAGCGCGGCGCTCAGAGCAGGCGGCACCTCCGGGTCGATTTCGATGGGCGGCGTAGGCGCCTTCCCGACCTGATCCGCCATGATCGCGAAAGCACTCTCACCGTCGAAGGGCTTCTTGCCTGAGGCGAGCTCGTACAGTACCGCGCCCAGAGAATATATATCGCTGCGGGCGTCTGAAGAGGATCCTCGCACTTGCTCCGGCGGCATGTACCAGAGTGACCCGAGGGGCGCACCCGTTTGCGAGAGCCGTGCGTCACCCGGACCTTTCGCCAGCCCGAAGTCGGTCAACTTGAGTACGCCGTTCGGGCCGATCATCATGTTGCCAGGAGAGATGTCGCGGTGAATGACTCCGTGGGCGTGCGCATAGCTCAGCGCCGCGAGCGCCTGGCCGGCATAGCCCATCGTGATCGCCAGAGGCACGCGTCCCTGTTCCAGCTCGCGGCGCAAAGAATGACCCTGGATCAATTCCATCACCAGGACGAGATCCTCTCCCGACCAGAACGCGTTGTGAACGGCTGCAATGTTGGGATGATCCAGGCTGGCTTGCAGTTGGATCTCGCGTAGGGAGCGCGCGGCTTGCTGGGGTGCGTCGGGACGGCTTCCCGCCAAAACCTTCATCGCTTCCACGCGGTGAGTGATGGTGTGTTCGACCTTGAAGACCCGGCCCATGCCTCCACGGCCGAGCTCTTCCAGGATTCGGTAGTCGCCGACAGTGTCGCCGATCGAAAAGCTCATCGGTTCCTATCCCGGCCGCTGCTGGGTTCCGCGTTGGCGCACTTAGAAATGCTTCAGGACGGCGATGAACGTCAATATCGCGACCAGAAAAGTGACACAACCGGCCAGCAGCAGGCGCCGGGAACTCCACAGCGCAGCTGGTGGTCGCGGCACCGCCTGGCTGGGAACACCGTAGGGGCGAGCGGTTTCCGCAGCAGCCGCAACCGCAGCGGGGCGCTGATCGCGCGATGGATCGAGGCTCTGGCGAAACTCTTCCGCCGTTTGAAAACGCGCCGAGGGATCCTTGGCCATGGCGGTCAATACGATCTCGCTGATCTTGGCGGGCACATCGGGGTTGATGTTACTGGGGGCTTGAGGAAGGTCGTTCATATGCGCCAGCATCAACTCAAACTGGCTTTTGCGGTGAAACGGCCGCTGCCCGGTCAAGGCTTCATAGAGAACCACGCCCGCCGAATAAATGTCGGTGCGTCCGTCCAGTTTCGCGGAGCCCTTGATCTGCTCCGGCGAGATGTAGTTCAAAGATCCCATGACGGTGCCGGGCTGGGTCAACTGGTTATCCTGGGCCGCCTTGGCCAGACCGAAGCCGGTGAGCTTGACGCTGCCATCGGAGGCCAGAATGATGTTGTAGGGTGTTACGTCGCGGTGCACGATGCCAAGCCCGTGGGCGTAGCCGAGTGCGGACAATACCTGGCTCAGGAAACGGAGCGCGTCGGCCACGGGCAACGGGCCTAATTCCCGCCGCGCGGCCAGGGTGGTTCCCTCCACCAGTTCGGTGGTCATGATGAGATGGCCGTTCAGCTGCGTGGCGTGGTAGAAAGTAACGATATTGGGATGGCTCATGCGGGCGTGGACTTGCGCCTCGCGCAGAAAGCGGGTCACCGCATCCTGATCATCCTGCAGCGTTTTCGGCAGAACCCGCAGAACTTCCAAGCGCTGGAGGAGCACATTGCGGACCTTGTAAGCCACGCCTTCCTTGGTGTTCTCCAGGAGATCCAAAATTTCATAATCCCCGACTCGTTGTCCTGGTTGTATTGACATGCCGTAAGCCTCCGGCCGCAAGCTGGACGCTCCTTTATCGTATGGCCTGGAGCCAGATGGGTCGATCAGTTGTCGGCCTTAGTTCTCCTAAGGTTTTTTGCTGGCAGCCTGGCCCCCGAGTTACTTTAGCCACAACCTGCATCGGCCTGGAGCCTTAGCGGACAGTTCCGCGGCACCTGTCGTCCCCGGCGGGTATTATCATAGGTAGCCCGCTACACATGACGAAGCGCATCGGCAGATACGAAGTCTTGGCCGAGCTTGGGCACGGCGGTTTCGGACGCGTCTTTCGCGGCCTCGACCCGACCGTAGGGCGCCAGGTCGCCATCAAGACTTTGATCGCCGACGGCGACGCCGGGATGCTTACGCGGTTCCGAAACGAGGCGGCCGCCTCTGGACGCCTCCGGCACCCCAACATCGTTACCATTTACGATTTCGGCGAGCACGAAGGCGTTCCCTACATCGTCATGGAACTGCTCGAGGGCCGGGATCTGCAACATGCGATCGAGGAGCCCGCCAAGCTGCCTCTGTCCCTGCTGCAGAAGATCCAGATCATGACCCAGATCGCGGCCGGCCTGGGCCACGCGCACGCCAGCGGAATTATCCACCGGGACGTGAAACCCGCCAACATCATGCTGCTCAACGACGGCAGCGTGAAAATCATGGATTTTGGAATCGCGCTGGTTACGCAGGGGACGCAATCGCGCGTCACCCCGCGCGGCGCCATGATCGGGACGTTTCGTTACATGGCCCCCGAACAGTTCAAAGGGGCCGAGCCGAACGCGCGCAGCGATATCTTCTCATACGGTCTGATTTTTTACGAATTGCTGGCGGGGGTTCATCCGTTCCATGCCGTGGATGCAGCGGCGCTGATGTACAACATCCTCAGCATCGAGCCTGTTTCGATTGGAGAGGTTTGCCCGGACATTCCTCGCGAGCTCCAGGATGTGGTGATGCGGGTCCTGATGAAGGATCCCGACATGCGTTACCAGAGCCTGGACGACGTTCTGTTCGACATGCAGCCGGCTCTGCTGGGTTTGCGGACCGCCAGAGCCCGCGAATTGGTGGAACAAGCCTCGATCGCCAAGGCACAGAACCAGGTTGAATCCGCCCAGGCGCTGGTCCGCGAGGCGCTCGAGCTGGCGCCGGGGTACGAGCAGGCCCGCCAGCTCCGCGAAGAGCTGCAAGCCGAATTGCGGCGCCAGGCGGTTCGTCCGCGCGTGGAGAACCTGCTTCAAAAGGGACGCGAGGCGCTGGCATCCGGAAATCCCGCCGAAGCCGTGGAGCAGTTTGAGTCCGCCATACGGCTCGATCCTGTTTCGGCGCAGTCGCTGTCGCTGCTTCAGGAAGCGCGCGCGGCAGTCGAGCGGGCACGCGAAACGGCCAGACTCATCGCGGAGGCAGAGAACAACGCAGGCAGGGGAGACTTCACCGCTGCGGCGCGCCTGGCGCGGCAGGCCCTGACGAGGTCTCCGGAAGATCGCGTAGCCCAGCAGATTCTGGATCGCGCCGAGGCAGCGCTGGCGGAAGAGCAGCGGAAGGTCCGGCTGTCCGAGGCGCTTTCCCGTGCCCGGCGTCTCATCGGAATCCGGTCGTGGGACGAGGCCTCTACACTGCTTTCCGGCTTGGCTCTGGATTTCCCGGGGATTCCGGAAGTCGCCGCATTTTCGGAGGAAGTGCGCGCCGGCAGACTGCACGACGAACGCGAACGGGAATTGTCCGCCGGATTGTCGGAAGCCCGAAGACATATCCAGCAGGGAGACCTCGCGTCGGCTCTGGCCGCGCTCGAGCAGTTGGGCGCCCGGTTTGCCGAATCCAAAGACGTCCACAGCCTGCTCCGTTTCGTGCAATCGGAACTGGAGGAGAAACGCCATCGCGAGACGGTAGAGCGGAGCATCGAACAGGCCCGGGCGTCGGCTCTGCAGCACGATTTTGAAGCCGCCAGGAAGCTGATCGAGAAGGCTCTCTCTGAATTTCCCTCCGATGCCGGGCTGCAGCATGAGCTGCGCGCTATTCTGGCCGAGCAGAAAGAGACCGCCCGGCGAACGGCGTTAGCGCTAGCCCTCTCGGAAGCGGGAAAGCTGCGGACCGGGCGCAAGTTTGACGAGGCGCTCGCTTCACTTGACGGATTCGTTGACGTGCATGGCGCCGATCCGTCGATCGGCGAGCTGCGCGATGCCATTTTGAACGATCAGGAGGCCGCGCGGCGCACGGCCGAACTTCGCGACTTCATCCATCGGGCGAGTGATCTCCTCGCTCAGGGCCAGCCCGAGGCCGCCGCAACACTGCTGCAAGCTCCTCCCGAGCACTTCCGCGGACATCCGGAAATCACCCGGTTACTGAACGCTGCGGACGTGGAACGCCGGGCTCGCGACGAACGCCAGGCGGCCATCGAGGAAGCGCTCTCCACGGCGGCGCAACTCGGGCAACAAGGTAAAGTTACTCAGGCTCTCGGAAGTCTCAGCGCCTTTCGGAATCGTTACGGCGACGATCCCCGGATCGAAGAAGCGAGACAAGCGCTCGAACGCGCGCGGCAAGAGGCCGACCGGGCCGCGTCCGATTTGGCGGCGCGTGCCACTTCGCTGATCGCCAGGGATCCAGCCGGCGCAACGGCGATATTGAACAGCGCTCCCGGCGCTCTCCGCGAACATCCCGCAGTTCGAGAAGCGGGCCTGGCCGCCGCCAAGGCGGAACAGGAGAAACGTGCCCGGCAGGAGGCGCAGGAACTGGTCGGGAAGGCCCGCACATTAGCCGCGAAAGCAGAACTTGAGGAAGCTTTGCGCATCCTCGAAGAAGGCCTGGACCGTTTTCCTGGAAATGTGGAGATCGAACGCGCCCTCGCGGAAGTTAACGAAGCCATTGAACAGCAGCGCCGCGAAGCGCTGCGCCAATCCACGTTGACCCAGGTTCGCGACCTTCTGGAGCAGCACCGCTACGCAGATGCCGAATTGGCGGTCTCCTCTGTCCTGGTCGGAAGCCCCGACGACGAAGTGTTTCAGCGGCTGCGGCGGGAAGTGGAAACGCGCCAGAAGCTTTGGCTGGCCGAGCGCGCCGAGCAGGAGATCCGCGACACATTGGCCCAGGCCCGTGAAGCGCTGGCTCCAAATCCGGCCGCCGCTGCGACGCTCTTGGAAGCGCTATCGCGGCGATTCCCGGACCGCAGCGAGGTTTCCGCTTTGCTCGCCGAGGCGCATAGCGCGGTCGCCAAGCAAAACCGGCGCGAACGAATCGCGAACGCCGAGATCCTTTGCGGGCGGGAGGAATTCGATGCGGCCCTCGCGAAGCTGACGGAGGTCCCGGCGGATTCCGAGGGCGAGCTGGCCGCCGCTATGGATCGCGTGAAATCGCGCCGCGAGGAAGCGCTGAGCCGTCGGCTCGCCGACGCGATCCAGTCCGCCCGCCAGTTACGAGATCGCGATCCTCGCGGCGCACTGCGGCTGCTCGAAAATCTGCCGCCGCCTTTGAGGAATCGGCCCGAGGTCGAACCGGAGATCCAATCCAGCCGGGCGGCCATCCTCCAGGCCGAACGCGCCACGGCGATCGCGGACATCGAAGAGCTTTTTGCGAAGAGCAAATTTTCCAAAGCGCGCGCCCGCCACAAGGAAGCCGTCGCCCGTTTCGGATCCGATGCGGAGTTGCAAGCGCTCCTGGATCGCATCGAACAAGCCGCGAGCGCGAAAACCAGCACGAAAACCGGTCCCGTCGCAGAGGATCGTCCCGAGGAGTCGAAAGCCCATTTGGCTGGCCGCTGAGCGTAACAGCAGTGGCCCTCATCGTCTTGGGCGTGTGGAGTATCGCGAATCGAGGTGCCGGACCCCGGACCGCTTCCCGAATCGGCAAGTACTCAGACGCCGGTAGAACCTCAGGCAGTGACCTCGACGCAGCCCGCACCAGCAGCTACGCCCTCTTCGACGGCGAAAGAAACTCCGGCCGCGCAGCCGGCGGCTGAGACACCGGCGCCTCAGACGCCACCGAAGGAGTCACCCAGAGCTGCGGCAAATCCAGCTCCCGCGGCCGCTTCCCAGCCGGTCCGCCAGGAGCCAAAATCGTTCGAGCCTCCCAAATCGGCGCCGGAGCAGCCGCGGCAGAATGCCGACAAAGGCGAGACAACGGTCGCGGTTTTACCTCCACAGCTTCCGCCCGCAGCGCCCCCGCCCGCCATCAATACTCCAGCCCCCGCAATTCCGTCGCCGGCCCCCGCTGCTCCAGCCACCTCTCAACCCGCCGTCTCCAAGTCGCAGCCGCCGCCTTCTGAGGCTCCCGCAATCCAACAGGTTCTGGCCGAGTTCGGCGCGGCGTTTAAGCGCAAGGACTTCAATACGGTATCCAGTTTGTGGCCAACCATGCCCAATCTTCGCGATTACCGAAAGTCTTTTTCGGATAACAACTACGAGGTGAAGCAATACACCCTGGAGCCTCAGGCGCAGCCCGAGATCCAGGGAGATCGCGCGCAGGTCAGCGTGCGCCTGACGGCTAATTTCGCTTACAAGCGCGGCGGCGGTATTGACAACCCCACTCCCAGCGCCAAGACTGTCCTTCTAGAAAAAAAGGCAGGCAAGTGGGTGATCACCGCGATTCGCTAGCCGGCGGCCAGCGCCGGGTCCAATCAATAGCTGTAGCCCACACCGAACAGGGGCGTCAAATCGGCTCGCAGGCCGTTGTGGTCAAAGCGAGTGAGCACCTGCACCGTGGCGACCAGGTTGTTCACCACCCGGAACTTGTATCCGAATGCGCCGCTATATTGTCCGAAAGAGGTGCGCCCCGTGGCCGCTGCCAGACCGGTAGCGCTTACTGTTCCCCCATTGAAACCGGGACTGGCGGGCAAAACTCCCGGCACGGACTGGGTGACCAGGGTCTGGATGCCGTGTCCCCAGCCGATCTGGTTGCCCAGAATATCGATCAGGGCGGTGTTACGCCGGTTCAAAGCGACTTCAGTTCCCACTGCCCACGAAAACACGCTGGGGAGGTAGCCCTTGCTGGTGGTGAACGGCGCTGCGGCATACGGGATCGACGCGCCCGAAAGCACATACGACTGAGGCGTGCCATTGAGCGCGCCGGCCAGTTCGCTCTTGCCGCTGTATTGCCATCCGGCTTCCATGTGCGGCGCCAGAACAAAGCCTTTGATGGGTTTGCTGAACAGGGAGACGGCGACGAAAGGCTTGATGGAGGTGGTGCCGGTGCCTAAATAATTGCTCGCGTCTCCTGTGGGAAACCGCAAATCGAGACCGGTGGCGACGACAAAGTGAGGCCGCTCGATCACACTGCCCTTAAGACGAACAACCAGGTCGCCAAAGCCCGACGCGCTCATGCTCGACTGGCCGATCACCGGTGCGGTCAAGGCGAACGATCCCGGAGTGAAGGTATTCACGCACCAACACTTGTCCGCCGGACTCGTGCCCAGGCCGGTTCCGCTGTAAATGATGCCGTTGTATGCCCTGGACGCCACCGACGCATGCACGGCCGGAAGACCGACGGAGACATCGAAACGGTTGGTCACGCCGTAAGTCAGGAATGTGACGTCCTGAGCGACGCTGACATCCAGGCCCAGGTTCACCGTGGCCGGAGCCGTTCCGTTCGCGCCCGGGATTCCGGATGGATCGCCGCCGGGGTACAGGAGGCTGAGGCCGTTGAGACTCTGGCCATTGAAGGAGTTGAAGTGATAATCCTGATGCGTGAACCCGATGTAGAATTTTCCCTTGCCGATGGTCTCGGCGCGCTTGGTAAAGATCGGACCGAGGGTGGAACTGACCGGTAACGCAGCGCCCGTGGCTGGATCGGTTTTTAGAATCACGCCGGATGTGGGAGATTCCACCGGAGTCACCGAGAGCGCCAGCGCGATATTCGTGCTGATGGCGCTGCTCAGGGCGGCTGCATTCGCGATGCCGTAATTATTGGGCGTGTTGATAATATCCAGGCTGAAGCCGTTCACCGCTTTCTCGGTATACACGCTCAACAACGAAAGCGGCAGCGTGCCCGTGACCGGGTTCCCGTTAACCGTCGGCGTGAACGTCCCTCCCGGCGTCGTAACCGGGACGATAGATCTGGTTGTCAGGGTAGACCACATGACGACCTGTGAAACGTTTGGTGCGCTTTGCGCCAGCGCAGCCGCCCCAACAGACACAAACGTCACAAGCAATAACTTGCTTCTGTGAAACACGGTAATTAAGCTCCTTAATTTCCGGCCCGATGGGCACGGTCCTCGACCAAACTTCGCCCAGCTTATCACAATAGAAGCGTATTTCAGATAGCCATAGTTTCCGTAGAGTTTCCCGCCTGTCGAACGGTTTTGCCCGCCCACCGGCGATATCGGCCCGCTCACCAGTATTAGATAGCCGTTGCCAAAGGATCTCCACATACTGAGGCTGGAGTACTTTGGAGGTGCTTTGGGGTGTGGCGAACTCGTGCCGTCGTTCTTGCGCTGTGTTTATGGCCAGCGTCGATCCTCTTGCAGCCGCCAGCCGTGGCGCAGGTGCAAGTTCCGCCCCCCGCGAGCGCGCCCAGCTTGATCTCGATGGAAGACGCGGTCCGGATCGCCCTTCAGTACAACCAGGCTCTGCGGGCGCAGCGTCTTAATATCGATCAGTCGAAAGCCGGGGAGATTACCGCTGCGCTCAAGCCGAACCCTGTTCTGGGCAACCTGGTCGACACGATTCCAATCTTCTCGCCGCAGACGATCCGGCTTCAGACGCAAATCTACGAGGAGACCCTGAGCTACACGGTGGAGCGCGGCGGGAAACGTGAGAAGCGGGTGGCGGTGGCAAAAGGCAACACGGATGTCGCCGCGAAAACGGTAGCCGACAATGAACGCCAGTTGCGCTTTCAGGTGGTCCAGGCATTTATTAACGTTCTGCTGGCAAAGTCCGTTCTCCTGCTGGCCCAAGACAACCTGGCCAATTATTCCCAGCAGCTGGACCTGAACAAGGCGCGCCTGACCGCGGGCGATCTGGCGGAAGCGGATTACATCAAGCTGTCTTTGCAGAAGCTCCAGTTCGAGCAGGATCGTTTCGGCGGCCCAGTTGGGCCTGGTTCAGTCCAAGGCGAGTCTGCGGCAGCAAGCTCGGATATCAATCGGTCGCGGATAACTACGACGTGACCGGAATGCTGGCCCGCATCCAGCACGCCGTCCAGTTGGATGATCTGGAAAAGCAGGCACTGGTGAACCGGCCGGACCTGCAAGCCGCGCATAGCGGAGTAAGAGTGGCGAGCGACACGGTGGCCCTGGCATTTGGCAACAAGGTGCGGGATTGGACCTGGGGCACGGATTACACCAATCAGAATTTCGGAATCAACGGTGTGGGCGTTTCGCTCTCCTTCGAGCTGCCGTTTCACGATCGGAATCAAGGCGAGATCGCCCGCAGCCAGGCGGCCGTAAAACAGGCGCAGGAGACCGAATCCTCCGCTCAGGTAGGGGTTCTGACCGATGTCGTCAATGCGTATTACGGGTTTCAGACCAGCGACCAGGTGGTGGATCTTTTTGAAGGCGGCTACCTGAATCAAGCCACGCAGTCGCGCGACCTGAGCACGTACGCGTATCAGCGGGGCGCGGCCTCGATCCTGGATGTGCTGGATGCCGAGCGCAGTTACCGGGCAACCCAACTGGCTTACCGGCAAGCGCTGGCCGCGCAGATGATCGCCGCGGAGCAAGTCAATCTCGTGGTGGGAACCCAGGTGATCAAATGAGGAGTTCGATGAAGAGCCGGTGTTGCCTGGCCGTGGCGCTCTCGGCGGCATTCTCCACGTATTCCTGCAGCGCATCCAAACCGGCTCCTGCCCCCGAAGCTCAAACCGCGGCGCAAGCCGGCGAAGCCACACTGTTTCAAGTTCCGCCGGACCAGATGGCGCACCTCAAGATTGTCGAGGTCCGCAAGGCCGCGTGGTCTTCCACCGTACACACCACCGGGACCGTGGATTGGGATGCGGACCACACCACGCAGGCGATTACGCAGGTCAGCGGACCCATTTCGCGCCTGCTGGTGGACCTGGGAACTCCGGTGAAAGCCGATCAAGCCGCTGCTGTACGTTTCCAGTCCGGATGTCGCCAACGCCATTTCTACATACAGGAAGGCGCGGAATCATCTGGACTATGCCAAACGGGCTTTGGATCGTAACCAGGATCTTCTGGATCACAAGGTGATTGCCCAGAAGGATTTTGAAACCGCCCAGCAGGATTACAACGACGCCGGTTCCGACGTTGAGAACAGCCTGCAGGCTCTCAGGATTTTCGGCGTGACGCAGCAGGAGGTGGACGACGCCCAGCGCCAAGGCGTGGCGATCAACCCGCAACTGGCGGTGCGTTCGCCGATTGCCGGAGTCGTCGTGCAGAAACTTGTTTCGCCCGGCCTGGTGATTCAAGCCGGCATGACCGCCTGCTTCACCATCAGCGACGTGTCCACGGTTTGGGTGCAGGGACACATTTACGACCGCGATCTGGAGTCTATTCGCGTCGGCGACGCCGTGGAGGAAACGAATTCCTCGTCTAAGCAAACATTTCGCGGTACGGTTTCCTACATCGGAGCCATGGTGGATCCGGCCACGCGTACTACTTCCGTTCGGATCGTGACCCGAAATCCGGAAGGGATGCTCAAGAAAGACATGTTCGTGGACGCCGTGATCCACACCCGATCCGGAAGGAGCGTTCTCTCGGTTCCGACTTCGGCCATTCTCCGCAACGATGAGAACCTGCCTTTCGTCTATGTGCAGGCCGCGCCGGGACAGTTCGCGCAGAGGCTGGTGAACCTGGGCGCTCAGCAAGGCGACGAGACGGAGATTACGAGCGGAGCCCAGGAGGGAGAAAAGATTGTCGCGGAAGGCAGTCGTCTTTCTCCAGTTTGCCAATAGCACGCGTTAGAGATATCTGATGATTTCCCGGATCGTTTCTTTTGCCCTCGCGCAGCGGTTCGTGATCCTGATGGCCGCCCTGGCCGTGATCGTCTGGGGTGTCATCTCCTATAGCCGGCTGCCCATCGATGCGTATCCCGATCTGTCCCCTCCGCACGTGGAGATCATCACGCAATGGCCGGGCCACGCGGCCGAGGAAATCGAGCGCCTCATTTCCATCCCCCTCGAAGTGGAGATGAACGGCATTCCGAAAATCGAAGCGCTGCGTTCCATTTCCCTGTACGGACTCTCATCGATCGAGATGAATTTCGAATACGACATCGATCCGTACTTTGCCAGAGAACAAGCCTTTGAACGGCTGGCGAACGTGACGTTACCGGCGGGAGTCGCCGCCGGTGTCTCCCCGCTCTTCAGCCCCAGCGGATTGGTTTACCGGTACGTGCTGGTCAGCCCGGATCGCACGCCGCAGGAACTGAAGACCATCGAGGATTGGGTCCTGGAACGCCGCTATCGCGCGGTCTCCGGGAGTCGCCGACGATTCCAGTCTGGGCGGCACCACCATGCAGTATCAGGTATTGCTCGATCCGAACCGGTTGTTCGCTCATGGGATCACGGTTCCTCAAGTGGTCCAGCAATTGAGCGTAAATAACTCCAATGCCGGCGGCGGTTTCTATTCCCAAGGCGGCCAGTTCTATTATGTCCGCGGGCTGGGAATGGTGAAGACGACCGAGGATATCGGCAACATCGTGCTGGCGACCAAAGATGGCATCCCGACCTACGTCAAGGATGTCGCCAAGGTTCAGATCGGGAGTGCCGTCCGGTTAGGTCAATTCGGGTATATGAAACAGGACGACGCCGTGGAGGGCGTGATCCTGATGCGCGTGGGCGAGCAGGCCCAGGTGGTGCTGAAGCGCGTCGAGGATTTGACGAAAGACCTGAATCAGCATGTGCTGCCGCCGGACGTGAAGATCGTCCCGTTTTACGACCGCAGCACGCTGGTGGAGGAGACCAGGCAAACCGTGCAACGGAACCTGCTGCGCGGGATGCTTCTGGTCCTCCTGATTCTGGGACTGTTTCTATTCAACGTGCGCACCGCCATCATCGTGGCGCTTACCATTCCCTTCGCCCTGATGTTCGCGTTCATCTGCCTGGACTGGCGGCACATCCCAGCCAATTTGCTTTCCATCGGCGCGATTGACTTCGGCATTCTGGTGGACGGCGCCGTGGTCATGGTGGAAAACGTGTTTCGCGAGCTGGCCTTGCGCAACGAAGGCGACCATGCCCCGGATTACAACCTGATCGACGTGATCCGCAGCGCCGCGCGCGACGTCGAGCGGCCCATCTTCTATGCGGTAGCAGTCATCATCGCGGGGTATCTTCCCATCTACGCGCTGGCGGGACCCTCGGGACGCCTGTTTCAGCCGATGGCGGACACCATGTCGTTCGCGCTGATAGGATCGGTCATTTGCGCGCTGGTGATCCTGCCCGTTCTGTGCTCCTTCTTGCTGCGCGGCAGGATTCGGGAGCCGAGGTTCGATCTTTTCGATCCTATCCGGCGTGGTTACGCTGTCCTGCTCCGGTGGTCGCCTCCGGCATCGTACTGTATCGCTGGTGATTCTGCTTTCGATATTTGCTGCGTCTCTCTTGCTGATCCCGCTCATCGGCGCAGAGTTTATGCCGCATTTGGATGAGGGCGCGCTGTGGATGCGCGCCACGGCTCCCTACACGATTTCCTTTGATGAGGCCTCCAGGCTCTCACCGCAAATCCGGGATATTCTCCGGAGCTTTCCGCAAGTGACCACGGTGGCCAACGAACTCGGGCGGCCGGACGACGGGACCGATCCAACGGGCTTCTTTAACAACGAGTTCTTCATTGGACTGAAGCCCTACAACGATTCGGCCTGGCAAGGGGACATCCGCGCCAAGAGTCAATTGATTGACGCCATCAAGACCAAGATGGCGGCGTTTCCTGGAATCATCTTCAACTACACGCAGCCCGCCGAGGACGCGGTGGATGAGGCGGAAACGGGATTGAAGAGCTCGCTGGCGGTCAAGATCTTCGGCGGCGACCTGGCGACACTCGAAGACAACGCCAAGAAGGTGAAACGCATCATCTCGCAGGTTCCGGGGATCACCGATATCACCGTGGTGCGCGAATTGGGCCAGCCCAGTCTGACCATCGTCCCGAACCGGGAGAAGATCGCCCAGTATGGGCTCAATGTGGACGACGTTAATACCATCGTGGAGACGGCCATCGGCGGTAAGGCGGCTTCCCAGGTCATTCAGGGCGAGCGTCAATTCGACCTCCTTGTCCGCATGCAGGAAGACTACCGGAAGGACATGGAATCCATCAAGAACCTGCTGATCGCCACGCCCGACGGCCAGCATCTTCCGCTCAGCCAGTTCGCGGACATACAGATCCAGAACAGCGCGTCCTTCATCTATCGCGAGTCGAATTCGCGCTTTATCGGAGTCCAGTTCAGCGTGCGGAATCGCGATCTGGCCGGCGCGGTGGAGGAGGCCCGGCGCGAGGTGGATCGGCAGATGAAACTCCCCACCGGGTACACCTTCGACTGGGGCGGCGAATACAAAGACTACACGGCGGCGCGCGATCAGATGAAGATTATCGCTCCGCTGACTGTGGTGTTGATTCTTCTGATCCTGTTCGTCCTGTACGGAAATTTGAAATTCCCTCTCATCATTCTTTTCGGCGTGCTGGTGACGCAGCCGGTGGGCGGATTACTGGCCCTATGGTGGACCGGAACCACGTTCAGCGTTTCCTCGGGCCTGGGTTTCGTGGCGTTGATGGGCGTGGCAGTGCTGACCAGCGTCATTCTCTATTCCTTCATTAACAAGCTGCGTCTGGAAGGCATGAGCACGGCGGATGCGATTTACCAGGCCTCGGTGATGCGGCTTCGGCCCATCGCGATGACCGCCTTGGTGGCTTGCCTGGGGCTCTTGCCGGCCGCGATGTCCACCGGCATCGGCAGCGATTCGCAAAAACCCTTCGCGATCGTGATCGTGGGCGGCCTGGCTTCGCGGCTGCTTTTGTCGATCTTTCTGTCGCCGATTCTTTACTCTTTGGTGGCGCGAGAGGATGATGTTCTGAAAGTATGAAAACGACAATAATTACCGCTCTCGTTTTCGGGCTGCAATTGTTCGCGCAGACCGGAGATAAGCGGCCTACTGAAGTCACTAGCACAGAGCGCGTGGATTTCGCGCCCGGCGGTGTCATTCATTTGACCACCGCATCCAGCAACTTGTTCGTGGAAGCCTGGGACCGGCCCGAGGTTGAGATAAGAACGATCAAGTCGAGCCGGCGCGCACAATGCCTGGACGATATACGCGTTGCCACGACACATCCCTCCGCCACCGAATTGGCGATTACGACCACCCTTCCGCCCAGCAACTTTTTCGCGCGTTTGTTCGGTCTCACTTGTGGCGCGAGGGTCGAGCAGCACGTGAACGCGCCGGGGGATTCGCGGCTGGTGATCCGGCACGGCGCAGGCTACCTCATGGTGAGCCGGATGAGCGCCGATATCGAAGCGTCCAGCCGCAGCGGCGACATCGTGCTGATGCTTCCCGATCCTGGTCCGTACGCGATCGATGCGAAAAGCACCTTCGGAGGTGTTTCGTCCGATTTCGCGGGTACCGCACACAGAAAGAAACTTCTGGGCGAAGCGTTCGCCGGTGCGAATCCGCCATCGTCACGCCGGATCTACCTGCGCATCGGTTTCGGAGGCATCACGATCAAGGAAGTGCCCCCGAATCCGGAAGCGCCCGCCGCCGCGCAGTAAGCCGTTTACGCAGACCGGTCGGCGGCCACCAGCCAGATAGCACCCGGTAATTTCACTCCTGCCGCCGAGGCGTGCGGCGTGAGGGCGCGCCGGATCGATTCAAGGGCGGCCGCCCGAACCTCATCCGGCTGGTCCGCCAGCGCCCGCTTGGCCGGCCCCATTGCCGACGATTGGATCACCGCGTCTTCAAGCGTTCCCCCGGCTGAAATATCGATTTGAATATCCAGGGGAGTGAAGGAGGGCGCCGTGAAGCCGGCCGCAGTCAGGATCCGCGTAACGCGCGCCGGATCGCCGAACGCGAAAGGACCGGGCTCTTCCGGCTCCGGCTTCGGCAAACGCGGCGCATGCTCATAAACTGCGTGCAGCGGAATCTGGAGCCAGGGATTCTCCTTGATCGGTCGCCAGCAGGCGAAACGAAGTCGGCCGCCTGCGGCCAGACCGGTCCGCAGGTTTGCAAACGCGGCCTCGGGATCGCCAAAGAACATCACCCCGAAACGCGAAACAATCAGGTCGGCGCCCAGATCCCGCAGGGGCAGTTCCGCGGCGTCGCCGAGCATACAGGTCGTGTTCGCGAAGGCCCGCAGACGTTCGGCCGCGAGTGCCAGCATGGGTCCCGACACATCCAGTCCGACGACGCGTCCCGAAGGACCAACGGCGCGCGCGAGTTCAAGGGTCGTAGCGCCGCACCCGCAGCCAACGTCGATCACCGTTGATCCGGCGCGCGGCGCGGCAAATGCGAGCAGAGGCCCGGTTACAGGAGCGAGCGTGCGGTCGAGACGATCCTGGTGGCTGGTCCAGTATTCGCCGTCGATCCCATTCCAGCGCGCGCGCTGCTCTTCATTGAAAAGCTGGTCGGGTGTCATGTTGGACGGACCGCAGGAGAACGCGCAAGGATCAACCGCGCGCCAGGTTGCTTCTACCGGACTCGCTGAACCGGCTTGGCGAACTTCGCTGCCGCGACCGGGACGTTCGGCTGCACGTCGGTCAGCGTATATTCCTCCTGACCGCTGACCCAGCCGTAAGTCCATTTGAACGGCATCATGACGCCGTTCACGGGCCGGTAGTCCGAGAGGTCGATTTGCGTCGGAACACGGCCGACGGTCGAGGCCGCATAGCGGACCATCCGCGTCAGGAGTCCGGTCTGCTTGTCGAAGTAAAACGTTGCAATCAGGCCATTGGCGCCGGTTCCTTGAACCACGTAGACGCCCTTGCCGTCCAGAGTCGTGGGATAACTGACGCGCCAGGAGCTGAAGAATTGCTTCAGGCCGCCTGGAAACGCCAGCTGCGCATCCAGCTTGGCCCCTTCGAGCGCGCTCGCATTGAGCGGATATTCCCCGACAACGGTAAGCGGGAGCATGACCCAGGCCTCGCGGCCGTCAAAGGTCCGGGCCAGATCGCCTTCCTGCTGGTGGACCAGCGTGGCGAGCTGATTCGGGGCTTTGGCGGAAATCTCCGCCGGATCTTCCTGGACCTCGCCGAATAAATGGCTGGTCCCCTTGGCGGTATAGCTGGTGAGCTGGGCGAGCCGGGCAGCTCCGCCGAGGGCCTGGATATATTTGTCGAGAATCTGATCGGCCGGAGGTGTACCGGCATCGGCTGCGGGAGCCGCCGGCAAAATGTCGTTCGGCGTGAAGGCCGGTGTGCCGTAAATCGTATCGATGGGAGGGGTGACCGAGGGGCTTTGGCCGCCGCGATGGCAGGTCCAGCAGGTCACCATCTGGCGACCGTTGAAGTTGTCCCGGTTCAGGTTGCTCACCATCTGAATCATGCGGCGCGCGATGATTTTCCGCGGCGGATCGGCTTCCCATTTCGGGTTGGAGGTGCCGGCTCCCGTGTGGCAGTCCTTGCAGCAGAAACTCAGGGCGGCGGAAAACAGGCCCATGGTTCCCATGAACTCGTCCACCGGGATACCTTTGAGAACCTGGATGTTCTTGAAGGCCGATTCGGACATCTGCCCCTGCTGCGCGCCCTTAGCCGGAGCCTGCGCGAAGGCGGCCCAGGGTTTGTCGTTCAGATCGCCAAGCAAAGCGAGAGTTGTCCCCGCCGTGAACAGGACTAGTAGTTTCTTTTTCAAAATGTTTCCTGGTGGAATGGATTTCCAGAGCCCTTTGCGTTTAAGGGCCAGCTACTGCGTAACATACACATACGCCATGGGAGCCGCCGCCGGGCTACATTCGTCCGGCAGCCGCTTGTGAAGGTGTCGTTTGACCCGCTCTAGTCGAAGTTGCCCTTCCACGTCCAGCCATCGGACGGGCGCTTAATGTTGATCATGCGAAGGCGATGAGCTTCGGGATCCCTGCCCGGCTGGCCCTGCACGATGACGTGGTCGCCGATTCTCAGTGTGTCGCGCTGAACGCCCTGGCTGCCCAATTGACCGCCGGCGCCCCACTCCACGGCCCACGTGATCGACTTGCCTTTGTCGTCCTTGGATTCTAACTGCAAGAACGAATGAGGATTCCGGTATAAGAACTGCACCACGTCCGCCTCGACCGTAACTTTCTGGTCCTCAAGATAGGTGGACGCGAACGAGTGATGCGCGTAGGCGCGAACGCCCAGAATGCTCACTCCCGCGAAGGTTAGAACGAGTAATTTAGTCTTCAAGATGCCTCCCTGCGTGACGAAAAGTATATCCTACTGAGCCTTGCGTATCAACCCGGCCCGGTCCGGCCGGCCCTAGTTCCCTCCGGCGTTGTTCCCGCAGTTCAGCGTGCACTTGGCCGGAAGTTTGAACTTATCTTTGATCTTGTCGCGATACTCCGGGTACATGGTCTGCGCTCCGCCCATCTCGGCTTCCTCGGGAATCCCGTAGCGCTTGGTCATTTCATCGGTGTACGGGTTCTTCCCGGGGAGATAGTGCGGAACCCGGCCCGGCTCCACGCCTTCATCGCCGACGATGCAGGGCGGGCCGCCGATGGCCACCGGGTTCGTCGATAAATTGTAGGAGCGCGTCAGGATATACGGCTCCGTCAAATACACCGGATCTTCCATGAACAGCGCCACCGTCAGCAGATCTCCGTGACGGAGGAAATGCGTCGTGATGGTGGCCTGATCGCTGCTGGCCGCTCCGTTGCGGCGAATGTACCCGGTCTTGATATGCGTCGTGGTGGCGATCAGCTCATTGCCGTTCCACACGCCAGTGGTGAAGCCCGTCTGATCGTGCGGAGCGTTCTTTCCGGGATGCGGACGCCCGTCCATCCAAATGGTCATGGGCGCGCGCGTTTCCCACGCCCCGATCATCCACGCCTGGACCTTGCCGGTGATGGGATCGGGGACCGCCCACATCCTGAGGCTGAACGGCCCGGCCGCGATATGCCACTGGGTCTGAAACCAGCAGATGCGCTCCGGCATCGAAATGGTCGATTGCGAGAAGCTCAAAGCCTTCGCGCGACCGGCTTCGTTGAAGGGAATCCCGGCCCAATCGGCGGGATACGGTCCGCCGCCGCGCTCTAACGAATCCTCGTGATTGATGGCCGCCCAGGATCCGGATAGATCGATCTCCGCCATCGCGGGGAAGCCGAGGCACAATATCGTCGCCAAACCGAGACTCATTTTGTGAAGGGTCATGCTAATGTCCTCGCTTTACCATTTCGCCGAGCATGTCGCTGGGTTTCCATCCGGCGTCGCTCGACTCCTTCTTGAACTGGGAAGTGATCACAAAGGGCTGCCGCAGATAGGTTGGGTCGGTCGTGGAGACTGTGACCACGATTAACGGCGTCCCATCCGGCTCCTTAATCAAATCGAAGTACTCCAGGAGGCTGGTTTTGTCGCTATACGGAACGCCGTTCTTGCGGAGAAAACCGCCCTTCAGATTGGAGGTCGTGACCTTCAACGATCCGTCGGTTGCGCCGCGTCCGCCGCCGCGCACCCACTCAGCGGTCGAATCGCCCTGGAGCGTGGGCGGCCCTGCGGGAGCTTTCCAACTGCCGAAATGGAACAGGCGGGTTTGTTTACCGGCGTCCATTTCCAGCTTCATGGTGTCATCGTCCAGCCAGGTAATGTGAATGCCGTCCCGGCGACGCGCAATAGCGCCGGCGCTCCGTAGGATTTGCACACATCGCCGGATGCCTGCTCCTTCTCTGGATCCCAGGCATTCGCGATCTTCATCGCCTCGGGAGTCATCGGCACACCCTGGTAATCGCCGAGCGACGGCGTGACCATGCGGTAGCGCCAATCCTCGGTGACCACCGATACCCAATATCCCGTCAGGTCGAAAGGCGCGGCGGCCTTGGCATTCTGTGGCTGCGCCGCACCGCCCCCTCGCCCGCCCCGTCCCTGCGCAAAAAGTCCGCTGGGCGCGATGAGCAATCCAGCAATGATCAGAGTTTGATATCTCATGCGTTCCTATTTTTTCGCGGTCAGACTCTTGTAGATCGAGTCGATAAACGAATTGGTGACGCCCGGTTGCGTGCCGTAGCGCGTCTCATAGGCCAAGGCCGGGCGGGTCGCCTTGATCTGATCGAGCGTTTTCCCTTGCTTGATCAAATCGTCGACCCCGTCGCGGACGGTCACCACCATATCGCGATAGTCCACCACGTCCATCTGTTCGCATATTCTGCCGTGACCGGGAATCACGTAGGTCCCCACGTCCTTGTAGATGTACGGAATCGGCGCGATGGTCAGCTCGATCAACTTGTTCAGTGCATCGATCTCTCCCTGAATGCTTCCGCCATTCGCCAGGTCGATCACGGGGAAGCGGGTGGTGTCCATGACGTCTCCGGTAACCACCACATCCGAGGCCCGGAACAAAGCGAAACTATCGGCATCGCTGTGAGCGGCCGGCTGATACAGAATCTCGATTCCTTCGTCGTTCATGCGGATCGCGTGGCGCGGATGGAGGAATGCTTCCGTGGGCCAGGCATCCGCGGGAAACGTCTCCTTCGCATTCCGGGCGCTCATGCGGCGCAGGACGCTTTCATGCGCCAAGAATCGCCGCCGCGCCGCCATTGGTAAACGTGCCGGCGACCCCGTTGTTACCGAGAGCATTCGTGAAAATGGTGAATCCGGCTTTGGAGAGTTTCTCGTTGCCGCCCACGAAATCCGCGCCCGCGTCGGTGTTGATGACGTAACGGATCGGCAGCTCGGTCAGTTTCTTAATCGCTTCCAGGACCTGCCCGGTTGCCGCCACGGTTCCCGAGTTCACCACCACGACCCCATCGGAGCCGATCTGGACGCCGATATTGCCCCCAGCCCCGGCGATCATGTAAAAGTTCTTGCGAACCTTCACGACATCGAGCCCGCCGCTTTCCGGTTCGGCGGCCCGGCTGGAGAACGATCCACAAACCGCCCATGCCAGAGCGGCGGCTAAGGTCCAACGTATACTTCCGTTTGTGAAAATTCGCTTCACGGTTCACTCCATCCTATTGACATCATTGAGCCCACGCCGTCGATTCGGCCTTACCAGACCGTCGGAATAGTAACATATCAGCTGCCGACTCGCAAGATATTGAGACGACAAATGGGCTATCGCAAGTAACATGGAAACTAGCGTTTATCGCGCTTGTCCACCACCACCGCGCCGCCCTTGACCACCAGCCTCGTCTTCAGCCAGTTCCAGTAGCCCTCCCGTGGATCGCCATCGAGAAGAATGACGTCGGCCAGCTTGCCCGCGTCCAGCGTGCCCAGCTGATCGCCCATCTGGATGTAGGACGCCGTGTTCGGCCCCATCATCTTAATGAGGTCCTGGGTCGAGAACATCACGTTGAGAATCTTCAGTTCATGATCCAGCCCGGCCGTGGGGTCGTAATTTGTGTCGGTGCAGTAGCCCAGGATGGCGCCCGCATCCCAGATGGTGCGCGCGTTCACCGGCATATATCCGGCTTCCTCGCCCAGCCTGACCCCGTCGATGATTCCTTCGGGCCACGCTTTGCCATCCCGGAAACGCGCCTTGTTGTCATTGGCGAACACGCCGAACACGGGTGATCCGAATCCGACCGTCCCCAACACCTTCACGCCCGCAGCGGCCACCTTTTTCGCGTCCTCTTTGCTCACCCAGTCTTTATTGGGGAGGTGCACCAGCAGGGGAACCCCGGCGTCGACAGCCGCAACCATCGCCTTCGAACTCACAGCGTGCACCTGCACCATCACGCCGGCTTTTTTCGCCTCGTCTACGATGGCCTTGAGAACTTCGATCTCTTTTTCGCTGGGTCCAGGGATGGGAGTCAGGAGTATTTCGCCGGTAAACTTGACGCCCATCCCGGCCATTTTCTTTATTTCCGCGCGAGCCGCGTCCGCGGTGATGTTCAGCCGCACGGCGCCCGACGGGATGATGCGAGGTCCATTGATAACGCCCTTGTCGATGTGATCCCTGAGCGTGATATTGCCCTCCGCGGGACCGCCGCCGGACAGAATCGTCGTGTAGCCGGCTTCGAGAAGCGCTTGCATCTGAGCCTTCTCGTTGGGCCCTGTGTTGATGTGGCGGTGCGCGTCGATGAATCCGGGCATGGCGGTCATGCCTTTCGCGTCGATCGTCTTGCCGGCAGTTCCAGAGGGAGTGCCGGCCTGCACGGAAACGATTTTCCCCGCGCGCATCACGATCGATCCGCGTTCGATCACGCCTCCATTGGCGACCCTGTTCGCGTCAACGATACGTGCGTTGATGATCGTAAGGTCCTGCGCGGAGAGCGCCCCGAGCGATCCCAACACGGTGCAAGCAAAAATCAAGGCGGAGCGTTTCATCGTGATTCTTCCTTCGAGGTTCAGATAGCGAAGCAGAAACTATAATATATGACCGGCTCACGCGGTTTCAGTCTGGGAGCCGGGCTCGGACGGCATTTGGCTGACCCGCTCCAGCATCGCGGCCAGCTCGGGCGACTCCGGCAACTGAAGGCCGAAATCGATTTCCAACGACGAGCGCAAGGCAGCGGGATCCGCCAAGGTGCGTTTTTCAGTTGTGTTGTTGCGATGAACTGCGAGCGCATTATTGCGTAGCGCATAGCGGCCTTCCGCGGTCGCCCGTGCACCGATTAAATGCTGGCGGAACATGGAGCGCGGGTGGGTGCACAAATACCAGTTGGAGACTTCGTAATCGGCCGGATACTGGGGCTCCAGCGTGAATCGATAGAAAGGCTTCCATTCGCCGCCCAGGGAAGCTTCCAGCACGTAGCCGCTGTCGAGCGGCAGCAGACGGTGCGGCTCGTGAGGCGTGGGCTGCGCGATGTGCGGTTGCAGACGAAGCGGAGCGGTCAGAACATTTCCGCCGAATCCAACGTCGGCGATGTATGGTGTGCCGGCGAAATCCACCAGCAACAGCATGTGACTCCGCGCACCAATCGGACTATTGGCAGGCGCGTTCCAGAGGACACGAGCCGCCAGGCTGGCGACTGAAAATCCCAGCGCCTCCAGGGCGTGGCGGAAGAGAGTGTTGTGCTCAAAGCACCATCCGCCGCGGCCGCCGGCGACGAGTTTTGCTTGCAGGGCCTCGACATCCAGCGATACCGGCCATCCCAGCAGGGGATTTAAGTTCTCGAAGGGAATAGCCGCGGGGTGGAGAGCGTGCACGGCCTCCAAAGTGTCGAGGGTGGGAGTCCGCGGCCCAGCATAACCGATACGCGCAAGATAGGCGTCCAGATCAAACTCGGAGGGCACAGATTAAGGATAAAGCTTTCCTCGGAAATGGGATTGCACCGCGCGTCATCGAACTGTAACGCGCCATTCATTACAACGCCACGGGCACCCCGTAGGCTAAGACTTCCGTGCTCGATGGTTGCTCTGCGTGTCGCGGAGGATACGCAGCAAGCATGCCTAGGCACGGGAAATTACGAACAGGAGTGACTTGATGTTCATGAGAACAATCGGACGGCGCGGGATCAAGCCGTTCATCATTTGCGCCCTAAGTTTCGCGGCGCCTTTTGCGGCGCTGTTGGCGGCGGGCGAAACCCCGGTGGCACCGGACGCGGGTTCGCCCCCGAAGCCGGCTGCTGAAGCGCCCGCGTCAAGCCCTGAAATCGAACAGCTCCGCCGGATGATCCTGGAGCAACAACGTCAGATCGATGAGCTGAAGCGCGCGACGGCTGATAAGAAGGCCCAGGATTCCACGGTGGCGGCCAAACCTGATGCTTCCGCCGCCGCGGCTCCCTCGCGCGGCGTCGGAGAAGTTGCCTCAACAGCACCCATTCTGCCGCCCTTGCCGGCAGCAACTACCCTGGGCACTCCGCTCCCGATTCCGCAGGCTGCCGCGGCAGACCAAGTGCCGTCATCACCATTGCAGATCCGCGTTGGCGATGCCACCATCACCCCGGTCGGCTTCATGGATATGACGAACACCTGGCGGAGCACCAATTCGGGCGCCAGCCTGGCAACGAATTTTGGAAACTTCCCGTACAGCAACACCCCTACCGGCAACCTCACGGAGAATCGCATGAGCGCGCAAAACTCGCGGCTGGGACTTCGCGTCGATGCCACCGTGAAAGGCGCTCACGTACTGGGCTACTACGAGGGTGACTTTGTGGGCTTTGCTCCCCCCAATTCTCAGGTGACGAGCAACAGCATGACCTACCGCCTCAGGCTCTACTGGATCAACGTCCGCAAAGGCAAGTGGGAGGTCCAGGCCGGCCAGTCCTGGAGCTTGCTGGTGCCGAACCGCAAGGGCCTTTCGGCGCTGCCGGGAGATCTCTTCTACGGACAAGAGTTCGACGTGAACTACCTCAACGGTTTGACGTGGGGCCGCATTCCCGGCTACCGGGTGATCGGCCATCCCAATAATAAAGTCACTTGGGGTATTTCGCTGGAGAATTCCGAACAATACATCGGCGGATCGGGCGGAGCCAGCACGTCGACCTTGCCGGCGGCCTTCGCGGGCAACAACTTCAACAATCAGTTCAACAACGGAAACACCAACACCAGCGTGCCCAACCTGGCTCCGGATATTATCGCCAAGATTGCATTCGAGCCCTCATCTCGTTTTCATATCGAATTGGCGGGCATCGAACGAACCTTTAAGACTTACAATCCCAGCAATCAGCAGCATTACTCCGCCGTCGGTGGTGGCGGCTCCCTCAACCTGAACTGGGAGGTGGTCAAGAACTTCCGCTTAGTCTCGAATAATTTCTGGAGCGATGGTGGCGGCCGATACCTCTTTGGTCAGGCGCCGGATGTGATCGTGCGCGCCGATGGAAGCCCCTCGCCGGTGCACAGCGGGTCGATGATCCAGGGCGTTGAGGCGCAAAAGGGAAATTTCCTGCTCTATGCCTACTATGGCGGCATCCTAGTGGGCAGAAACACGGCTCTCGATGCCAACGGCAAACCGATAGGATGGGGCTACGACGGCGTTTCTAATGCCCAGAACCGCACCATCCAGGAAGGCACCTTCGGCTGGATCCATACGCTGTGGAAAGATGGCAAGTACGGCGCGCTGCAGTGGATGTTCCAGTACGCTTACTTCACCCGGAGTCCTTACAACTTCGTCCCCACGGGCACTCCCAACAACGCTCACGAGCACGCGGTCTGGTTCAATCTGCGCTACGTTCTTCCGGGCACAGCTCCGACCATCAACTACTAAGGCTCGCGCGGCACTCTTTCAACTGGATTGGCGGGACTCCTCGATTCGAGGAGTCCCGTATGTTTTTAGGCCGACTGGTTTCGGCGATAATAGTTCCGTCCTGGATTGACTAGAGGAGAACGCATGCGAAAGAAAGAGTTCTTGGGGCTGGCTGCGACAATTGCGCTGGGTGTCATGACCGCTGGCCTGTTAGCGCAGGCCCCTCCGGGCGGCGGGCGAGGCGGTGGGAAAGGTGCTCCGAAAGCTGGCGCCACCGTCGAAAAGATCCGGCTTCTGAAGCCTAACCTCTATATGATCACTGGCGGCGGCGCGAACACGCTGGTTCGCGTCACACCCGAAGGATTGATCCTGGTCGACACCAAGAATCCCGGCGACGACAACTACAATCGTGTGATGGAGGAGATCAAGTCGGTCTCGGACCTCCCGGTAAAATACGTCCTGAATACGCATCATCATCCCGATCACGTGGGTACCAATCAGAAGTTTATCGATGCGGGGGCCACGGTCATCGCACTCGAAGCTCTGAAAACCGACATGGCCAGCGATGCCCGGACAAAGGATATTCCCGGCCGTCCGACCCAGACCTTCGCGAAGGACTATGTCCTGAAATTCGGCGGCGCGGAAGTCGACGCGCATTCTTACGGGCGCGGTCACACGGGCGACGACACCATGGTGTATTTTCCCGATCTTAAGGTGGTCATGGTCAGCGACCAGATGACCGACGCCAATCCCATTGTCGATTTCGCCAACGGCGGAAGCGCGGTCGAGTGGAACCGGAGTCTTGACGGCGTTCTGAAGCTGGATTTCGATATGGCGATTCCCGGACGCGGCGAGCCTAAGACCAGGGCCGAGGTTCAGGCGTTTCGGGACAAGTTCGCCACTTTGCTCAGTCGCGCATCGGATGCGATTAAGGCGGGCGCCACCAGGGACACGCTCGCCATGCAGGTGAAGACCGACGATCTCGGCTGGACGTTCAACGCAGCGTTTTACGGCTCGCTTTACGACGAGCTGGCCAAGAAGTAATCGCCCAAGTCCTACGGTAGCGGCTCGTCGGTTTCGAAGTACTTCTTATAGGCAGCGATCCAGTCCGACGAGATGTCCCGCTGCGCCGTGGCAAGATCCAGCCGGCCGTCGCAAACCAGATCGTGCAGGCGATCCTCCAGCGCATCTTTCACGCGAGCATTCCACACCGCCGACGAATTCGACTGCGGCCACAGATTTCGGATGTCGTCGGCGCCGCCTAAGGCCGGAGTGATTAAATAGTCCACTTCGTAGGCGCGGGGCTCTGCGCCCGAGATGCCGTATTCTTCGAAAACCCTGCGCTGCAGGGACGCCGGCACGATGCGATTCTTGGGATGCGTCGACCGGCAGAGTTGATCGCGGCTCACCGCGGCTGCCATTCCCGGCGTGAGACTCGGCTCCGGGAAGGACACCGGCACGACGTGAAGACCCTGCCGCGATGGGAAGGCAGGACGAAAATATACCAGCAGCCCGAGAAGCGCCACGAACAGAGCCGCCCCGGCGTATCGGAGCGTCGCGACCCGAGACCATTGGGCGCGCCAGCCTTGCGGCGCAGACGCCATCTCCGCCGTCATCTCCGCGATTTGCGCTTTGAGTAAGGCCCGGGGACCCGCAGGCGGCGGCAGCAACGCATCGAGATTCCCGCGATAGGTGTGGACAAAATCGCGGATCGATTCTTCGATCTCGCCTTTGCGGACCCGGCAGGTCCAGCACTCCGCTAAATGCGACGCAGCTTCCGCGGCCCGGCCAGGCGCCAATTCTCCGTCGGCCGCCAGCAGGAGTTCTTGATCGGACAAATGAGAATCTTTAGTCGACATACATATCACCGTTCTTCCACGCGGGCGAAGCGCGCGAGGGATCTCCCTAACGAAAGAGCGACTGCGCCCAGCGACATATCCAGGACCTTTCCGATCTCGCGATAGGTGAGGCCCTCCGCGCGCAGCGAAAGGCATCGGCGGTCTTGTTCCGGCAAAGCTCGCAGGACGCTTTGCAGGCGCGCCTGACTTTGATTGCTTGCCAGCTGATCTTCCGGATTCGGATTGCGATCGATGAAAGAATCCTCCGCCGGCGCTTCCCCCAAGTCCACCAGGTTCTGACGGTCTCGTCGATTCGCGAGATAGCGTTTCACAGACAGGTTGTGAGCCACCTGGAACAGCCAGGCGCGAAGGTTTCGCCTCGATTTGCCGCGCTGCAAATGTTGGAACAGAGCCAGAAATACTTCCTGGACAATCTCTTCTCCATCGTGAACGGGAACTCCGCTGCTCAGCAGGTATCGCAGCAGCCGGTCTTGCATCTGGTCGAACAGCGCCACCACCTCTTCCTCGAGCGGCGTCGGCTTGAGCGCAGTCCCTTCAGCCGGGGAAATGCGAGCCGCGAGATCGGTAATGGAGTCGTCGTCGAACATTCTGAGAAAAGGGACTAGAAACTGAACCTGATGCCTCCCCAAGCGCCGATTGGCGCGCCGGGCGCGAAAAAAGTCGAGGTGCGAATCGGGAAGTTTCCGTTCGCATCGGCGGGAAACGGCCGGGCGATGAAGTTCTGATTGCTGTCGTACGGGGTGGGGCCGAGTTGTGCGGCCGTGTAGTAGCGTTTATTGAGCAAATTGTCGATCTGGATGAAGAACTGGGTCCGCTTCTGCACCTGGTAGTGCGCCCCCAGATTCACCACCGCGTATCCCGGGGAAAATCCCTGACCGAGATAATAGATGCCGTCCGGCTGATGCAGATTGTTCTCGTTGCCGCGCGCGAAGGACCGCCCGACCGCGTCGAAATCGAGATCCGCCGAGATTTTCGATGTGGGCTGGTACTCGACGTACGCCTTGAAAATATTCCGCGGGACCTGCGGGATGCGGTCGCCCGGCTGCACGGTGATGTTGCCATCCAATCCCAAACCTCCATCATTGGCGCTATTCCTGCCGCCGTCAACCGTCTGGGAACTTTGATAGGTGGTGTCCAGAAAGGTGTAATTGCCTCCGATGGTGAACCGCTTGATCCGGCCACTGACGTTGATTTCCAGTCCCTGACGGCGGGTCTGGCCGAAGTTGGTGAAGTAGCCGAAACCGGTCTGCTGGGATGCGACGAACAGAAGGTCGTTGTAGTTTTCTCCCCGGAACCAGCCGGCGCTCCAGCGAACGTTGTTCTCCATGATCCCGCGCACGCCCGCTTCGAGAGTCCGGGTGACCACCTGCTGAAGCGGCGGATCGCTGACCAGGGCGTTGGGGAAATTGCAGGGCTCGTTGGGATCGGCGCAACCCAGCTCGATAGAGGTCGGCGCGCGGCTCGATTCGCTGTAGCTGAAATACGCGGTGGCGAAGCGCGAAGCGATGTAGGTGAATCCCACCGCCGGATTGAAGCGGCCGAAAACATCGTGCCCATCGAGGGAACCGCGCGATCCGTCCGTCACAGCCGGCAGACGGTCGGTATTGTCGAGCGTCGTCCGGTTGTAGCGGCCCGAAGCGGTGAGCGCGAGCGATTTGCCCATCGAAAGCGTATCGGAAGCATACAGGCTGAAGGTGTTGATCAGCCCGCGAAGATCCACGCGCGTATCGACGGGCACGCCATCCTGCGTTGTGCTGCCGTCCGCAAATGCGTTGATCGGCGTGATCGTGAGATGGTCGGCGCTCAAGTAGCCGAATTGCGATCCCTGCTGGAAAATCGTGCTGCTCCGGTCCCAGGCCGCGCCCGCCGTGACACGATTGTGCGCGACCAGCCAGCTCATTTGCCCCGACAGACCGTAGTTGTGCTGCTTGTTGAACGTATTCGTGATCAAGCCCGTGCAATTCGCCACCGGCTCGCTCTGTTCGAGACCCTGCGCAATGCAGCGCCAGAACGGGAACGGCTGGGTGGCCGCGCTCCCGGTAGTCGGGAAGCCCGTATATCCGGCGGCCGTCAGGGCGGCGATGTCTGCAGGGCTCAGATTGTACAGCGATTGGTCGAACGAGTTCGAATTGATATCGCCGTTGGTTGTGTCCGCGCGAATATAGCGAAAGTAGGCATTGCCTGTGAACGTGAGATTGCCGCTCGCATCGTGCCGCAGGCTTAGGTTCAACGACGGCGATCGATTCCAGGTGATGTCGGGAACGCTGTACACGCTGGAATAATGCTGAGCCAGAAAGCGCGTGTCCTGAAGGCCGTTGCCGGTCAGCCAATTGTCGGCATAGGCCCCGCTGAGATAAATAGAAGTCTTGCGGTGCTGCCATCCGACCTTGGCAAATGACTGGCGAACCTCCGAAGGCGAGAATTGGCGCCAGCCGTCCTCCCGGAACAAGTTGCCGGCGACATACCAGCTCAGGCCTTTGCGATTCGATCCGCCATGCTCGAATTCCCCCGCCCTGCGCCCGAAACTGCCGCCGCTGATCTGCATCGTGGTGCCGGGCTGGCTCAAGCCGGTCTTGGTGTCGATCGAGATCGCTCCGCCCAGCGTGTTGAGCCCGAACAGAGGATTCGATCCCGGCATCAGCGCGAGCTCGGAGATCGCGATCTTCGGAATCAGATCCCAGGCAACGATATCGCCAAAAGGCTGGTTCTGCCGGACGCCATCCATGTATACCGAGATCCCTTCCGGAGTGCCGAGCAAGGGCGACGCCGTATAGCCCCGATAGCTGACGTCGGGCTGGTACGGATTCTCCTGATTCTGGTTGATGTGGACGCCGCCCAGCCGCGTGTTCAGCAGGTCGGACAAATCGAGCGCTCCGCTCTGCTCCAGATCGCGCGCGCTGGCCGTCTGAACCGGTGCGGCGATCTCGTCTATCGGCAGGTCGGTTCCGGGAAGCGGAGTCGCCGCGACCACGTCGATCCTGGAAGCCTGCGCCGCGAGCGCCATCATCACTGTGCGCGAGACCGGCGTCCCCGCTTCCACGTCGATCAAGACAGACTGGGTGGCGAATCCGGCTTTCGATATTTCCAGACGGTATCGGCCCGGAGAAAGGTTCGAAAAAGTGTACGTGCCCTGAGAATCGGTCTTAAAGCTGAGATCTGTTTTGCCGGCGGGGCTCTCCAGCTTGCCCGAGGCCTCCATGGCGAGACCCGAGGTATCCTGAACCTGAATCCGGAGTTCACCCGTCTGGGATTGGCCGAATACGAGCGCCGTGACGCACAAGAACAGACACACCTGGCGCCTGAAGTTCTTGCGAGAGCGAGGCATATACGTTAATCCCATTGTCGGAGGTTCTGTTCAGCCTTTTTGCTTGAATATGCGAATTTTGTTATCCTCCCCGGCATGCCCCGCATGACTCGTGCAATTCGCGTCCGCAGCGCCGCCGCCGTGCTGGCGCTGCTCGGAGCTTGGGCGGCTTACACGCAGACTCAAACCGCACCGCGCCCCGCGACGACCCAAAAGGTCAAAGACGGCCTCTACATGATCTCGGGCGAAGGCGGGAACGTCGCCGCGCTGGTCACTGACGAAGGGCTGATCCTGGTCGACGACATGTACGATCGCAACTATGCCGCCGTCATGGGCCAGGTGAAAATGCTCAGCGGCAAGCCGATCCGGTACGTGCTCAACACCCACCAGCATGACGATCATTCCGGCGGCAACGCCCAGATGCTGGCAGCGTCGGTGGAAGTGATCGCGCACCGCAACGCGCGCATTAACATGATCGCGCTGAAGCAGCCCGGGGCGCCCCGCATCACCTTCGACCAAGAGATGGACGTGCACCTGGGCGGTCAGGAAGTCCGCACCCGGCACTACGGACGCGGCCATACCGGGGGCGACGCCGTCATCTATTTCCCCGAGCAGAAGGTGATCCACACCGGCGACCTGTTTCTCACTCGGCCCACGCAGCCTTATATCGATTACGCCAACGGCGGCAGCGCCATCGAGTGGACCAAGGCGCTGGATGAGGTCCTGAAGCTCGATTTCGACACCATCATTCCGGGACACGGTCCGCTCTCCGACCGCGCCGGCTTACTGAAATGGCGCGCCGATTTCGAGACTATGCGCAACCGGATCCAAGGCATGGTTCGCCAGGGCAAGAGCAAAGACGAAGTTTCGCAGACGCTGATCAAGGATTTCGGCTGGCCCGTGGGAGGCCTGGCGATAGCGCAGGTGGACGCCCTGATCGCAGAGTTGAAGCAGTAGCAGCTGCGACGCCGCCAGATGTTCAACAGAACCACTGCCCGTCGAGTCTACTTAGCGGCACTGCTTAGTCTTGTCCTGGTGACCGTCGGAGGCGTATTCTCCAATGGACTCTTCCTGATCGCCCAGCCGTATCAGATCAACTATGGCGAAGGCCTGGTTGCCTGGCAGGCCGCCAACATCACCAATCCGGCGCGAGCGTTTGCACCGTTCGATCGATACCCGTTCGTGGCGTTCCAATATCCTCCGCTGTTTCACCTGGCGGCTCGCGCGATCCGGACGGCCGTGGGATTCGTCACCCGGCGATTTGCTCATGCCCGCTCGAGCGGTATCCGTGCTCTCCGCCGCGCTCATCTGTCTGGTTGCCGGCTGGGCCGTTTTCCAGATTTTGCCGCGCCGGTCGAGTTGGCAAATGCGCCTGTTCGCGGCGACGTTTGCAGCGGCGCTCCCCACCTCGCTCTACAATTTCAGCTGGACCTGGCTGGCGAGAGTCGACACGCTGGCGATCCTGCTCGCGTTCAGCGGCGTAGTCCTGCTGGCGACTCGAGTCACTTCGGTTCCAGCGCAGATTCTGGCTGCCGTTTTCATGACCGCGGGGCTCTTTACCCGTCAGACGGTTCTGGCGGCTCCGCTCGCCTGCCTGCTGGTTTCCTGGCTCATCGATCGCAAGATCGCGCTGCGCATGCTGCTGACGATGTTCATCCTGGGAGGCGGCGCATTGGCCTTCCTCACCTGGTGGTCGCACGGCCAAGCGCTACTCCATCTATTCCGCTACAACCAGAATCCTTTTTCGATCCAGCGAGCGGCGATGGGACTGCTGATGAACGCGCGCTATGTGGCTGGTCTTCTCGTGCTGGCGGCGGGCGCGTCCTGGACCGTCCTGAACGGCGCTTCGGCGTCGATGCATCAACGCCGGTGGGACTTGCTGGCCGCGAACTTGCGCGTGAACCGTTACCGGCGCGGAATCTTCCTGCTGGCCCTGTACAGTATGCTTGCGGGTTTGAGTGCGCTGGCCTTCGGGAAAGAAGGCGCCGATATCAACTATTTTCTCGAGTGGAACGTATCGTTAGTGCCGCTGGCGGGGGTTTTGCTATTTCGCGCGGCGCCAGGCGCACGCGACCTCGCGCATTTGCGGCCGCCACGGCTGGCAGCCCTGGCGATACCGTTATTGCTGCTCAATGCAGGCTTCGATCAGGCTCGCACCGGATGGCTGCGCGTCTTCGGCCCGGTTTCCGCCGCGGATCAGCAACGCCGGGACGTCTTTGACCGGGCGCTGGCTGCGGTCAAGGCGGCGCCGGGACGGGTCTTCTCGGAAGACATGAATCTGCTGAACCAAGCCGGAAAAGAGATTCCCGCTGACCCGGTAATGATCCAGTGCCTGGCGGTCGCAGGCATGTGGGACGAACGCCCTTTCCTGCGACTGATCCAGGAACGGAGTTTTTCCTTAATTGTGGCGTACGACCTTTCTTCACGAGAACGCTACTCACCGGCAGTGGCCGCTGCCATTGAGCGCGCATATCAGGAGACCAAGACGATCGGCGATTACAGATTTTATAGTCCCCGGCCAGTCGTTTCCGATGCTTCCCGGGGCACGTCAACGCGCCCGTGATAGCATACTATGAGCAAACGCTAGCCAGGGGGCTCCGTGCCAAGGAACGACTGGCAAAAATCTGCCCGGCGCAGTGCGGATAGAAGCTGAGGGGAAACACAATGTTGCGTGGGTCTCGCGTTCGGAAGGCAGGATTTTGTGCGCTGTTTTTTGGATTCGCGGCGGCGTGGACCGCTGTAGCCCAGCAACCCCGCAAGGTGGATGACGCGGCTCTCCGCGACGCAAACCGGACCGGCGAAGAGTGGATCAGCTACAACCTGGGCTGGTCCGAGCAGCGCTTCAGCCAGCTGAACCAGATCACTTCGCAGAACGCGAACCGGCTGGGCCTCGCCTGGTACACCGACATCCCCTCCGCGCGCGGCAATCCGCAAACCCGTCAGGAAGGCACTCCGTTGGTCTCAAACGGCATGATCTATAGCATCGCGCCGTGGAGCGTGGTGTACGCCGTCGACGCGCGCACCGGCAAAGAGGCCTGGCATTCGGATCCGGACGTCAACCAGCAAGTCTGGCAGTCGCGAATCTGCTGCGGCGTGGTGAATCGCGGCATCGCGATGTATGAGGATAAGATCATCGCGCCGGTAGTCGACGGAAGGCTGCGCGCACTCGACGCCGCCACCGGCAAGCTGGTTTGGGAATCGCGAGTTTCGCCCGCAAACATGGCCTACACGATCACCATGGCCCCGCGCGTCATCAAGGGCGGCAAGGTCATCATCGGCGTGAGCGGCGGCGAGTATGGAGTGCGCGGATTCTTCGACGCCTACGACGTGGAAACCGGCAAGCGCGCATGGCGCTTCTATACGGTTCCCGGAGATCCTTCGAAACCCTTCGAGCAGCCCGAGCTGGCCGATTGGGCCAAGACCTGGTCCGGCGAATGGTGGAAGATCGGCGGCGGCGGGCCGGTCTGGAACGGCATGGCTTACGATCCGGACTCCGACATTCTTTATGTGGGTACCGGCCAGCCCGGCCCCTGGACCGAAGTGTCCCGCGGCAAGGGCGACAACCTTTGTACCGATTGCATCATCGCGGTTCGCGGCGCCACCGGCAAATATATCTGGCACTACCAGACCACTCCCGGCGACGATTGGGATTTCGATTCCATCGCCGACATCATGCTGGCCGATCTGAACATCAATGGACGTCAACGCCAGGTGGTCATGCACGCGCCCAAGAACGGATTCTTTTACGTTCTGGATCGCAGGACTGGAGAACTTCTTTCCGCCGATCCATGGGTGACTGTGAACTGGGCTTCTGGGGTCGATTTAAAGACGGGCCGGCCCAGAGTGAATCCGGAGGCTCGCTATGGAACAGACTCCGTCAGCATCACTCCTGGTCCCGGCGGCGGTCACGTGTGGCCGCCCTGGTCCTTCAACCCGAATACCGGATTGGTCTATATCCCCAGCACGATCGGCGGCGGCTACACGTTCCAGGCGAATCCGGATTTCGTGCCGCTGCCGACCGATATCGGTCCGGAAGGGCGCGGGCAGATGAACATGGGTACAGGACGCGCCGGCGGAGGTCGCGGTGGCGCGGCTGCCGGTGCAGGTGGTGCGGGAGCGGGACGCGGTGCGGCACCGGGCCTGGCTCCGGGATTGGATGCAGCAGCGGTCGCAGCAGCGGGCGGAGCCGGCCGTGGAGCGGGAGCACCTCCCGCGGGTGGACCCGGTGGTGGACCTGGTGGACGTGGTCCGGCTGGCCCGCCTCCTCCGTCGCCTCCTTCGATCGGACCCGAGGGGCGCGGTAACATTCTGGTCGCCTGGGACCCCATCGCGGGAAAGGAACGCTGGCGAGGATTGTCCGCCGGCTTTAACCAGGGCGGCACGCTTTCGACTGCGGGGAATCTGGTGTTCGCGAGCGTGAACACGCGGCTGATTATTTATCGCGCCGATAATGGCGATCAGCTCATGGACATCACCACGGGACTCTCGCAGATGGGTCCGCCGATGACGTTCCTGCTGGACGGCAAACAGTACGTCGCGATCGCCGGTGGACCGCCGCAAACAGGCGGCGGACGCGGTCGGGGTGCGGCGCCGGCAGCTGACGCAGTTCCTACTCCCCCACAACCTTCGAGATTGCTGGTCTACGCGCTGGATGGAAAGGCAACTCTGCCTGCACCGCCCGCCGCGCCGGCCCCGCCGGCGGGACGCTAAAATATTGCGGAGAGGGACTTCCCATGAAGAGTTTGTTGAATCCGTTCGCCGCGGCGATCGTGCTGGCTGTTCTGCCGGTCAGTTGCGATCCGGAGTATCGCTCAGTGGCCGGATTACGCCACGAAGGGAGTTCCCCGCGAGCCTGACGGCAAGGTGAAACTCGACGCGCCCGCGCCTAAGGCGCCCGATGGCCATCCGGATCTCTCCGGCGTCTGGGATCTTCGCGGTACCGGCGGTCGCGGCGGACCCGGTGGCCGGGGCGGACCCGGTGCGGCAAAGGGTAAAGCTCCGGAGCTGCCCCCTGGGACTCCTCCCAACGCCACATTCAAGAACATAGGTTCCGGATTTAAGGAAGGTCTGCCGCTGACGTCGTGGGCCGCGGATCTGTTGCAGAAGCGGCGGTCGGAAAACAGCAAGGACAACCCCGACGCACATTGTCTGCCGCTGGGCCTGATGCAGCTCCACATGCATCCACAGCCTCGGAAGATTATCCAGACTCCAGGTCTGATCGTCATGCTCTATGAAGCCCAGGGAGGCATCCGTCAGATCTTCACCGATGGCCGGCCTTTGCCGAAGGACGTCGAGCCCTGGTGGTACGGTTACTCGGTCGGACATTGGGAAGACGATACGCTGGTGGTCGAAACGACTGGCTTCCGCGATGACGTCTGGCTGGATATCGACGGCAGCCCGCTCACCGAATCCGGCAAGATGACCGAGCGGATGAAGCGATTAAATTACGGAACGCTGCAAACCGACGTGACCATCGAGGATCCGAAAGCCTACACCAAGCCATTTACGGTGCGGGTGACCCATCGCCTTCTGCCCGACACCGATTTGATCGAGTTTATCTGCACGGAAAACGATCGCAGCGGGCCGCACCTGGTCGGCAAGTAGGACAGGCGATCTTGTCGCCTGTCAACCCTAAGGCAGCGCGAACACGACCACAGTATCAGAGGCCGTGATCGCGACGTATTGCTTCCCGCTCTTACCTAAATACGTCATCGGCACCGCGTTGCCCTGCCGGTCGAGCTGGCCGGACCACAACTCTTTGCCGGTTTTCGAATCGAACGCCCGGAAACGGTTGTCAGTAGCCGCGCCGATAAACACCAGGCCGCCCGCAGTGACCATCGGCCCCGCACTGCCCGATCCACCCACATTCCTCTTGCCTTCCGGAAGCGACTGATTGGTCCCCAGCGTTGTCTGCCATGCGATGTCGCCCGTGTTGGCGTTCACCGCGAGGATGCGGCTCCATGGCGGCTTGTAACACGGCAGGCCGCCGACGGCGAATGCGCCCACGGTCCCGTTCACGCGATCGTAAGGGAGATTCGCGTTCTCATACCGCGTGCCTTCCTTCTTCTTCTCGATCCAGCCGGTCAGCGGACTGTCCTTGGTCTGCACGAAAATGTAGCCCGACTTCGGATCGGATGCCATGCCGCCCCAGCTCGCGCCTCCGGTGGCTCCCGGAAACGAAATCGTCACGCGCGGAGGAGCGCCCTCTTCGTGGAAAAGCCACGGCGTGAACGGACCGTTGTTGTAAAAGAGATTTTTCTCCCATAGTTCCAAGCATGCCTTGGCGTGCTCGGGAGTAGTGTCATCCGCGGTGACCAGGTCCTCGCGCTTGAGACTTGTTCTTGCCAGCGCGGGCGGCTTCAAAGGAAACGGCTGCGTTGGCGAATACCACTCTCCTGGAACGTCCCCTTTGGGGACGGCACGCTCTTCGACACCGAAGACGGGCTTGCCGGTGACGCGATCGAGAATAAACATCCAGCCCGATTTCCCCATCGCCGCCAACGCGGGAATCTTCTTGCCATCTTTGACGATATCGACCAGTCCAGGCGCGGGCGGCATATCGTAATCCCACAGATCGTGATGCACCACCTGGAAATGCCACTTGTACTTTCCGGTGTTCGCGTCGACAGCGACAACCGAATTGCCGAACAGGTTCGCGCCCGGCCGGTCGCCGCCATAGTAATTCGCCGCCGCCGCGCCGAAAGGCATGTAGAGGATGCCTCGCTCTTCGTCGGCGGTCATGTACCAGCCCCAGATGTTCGCGCCGGAGCGATCTTTCCAGCCGTCACTTAGCCAGCTTTCGTGGCCGACTTGACCGGGTCCGGGAATCGATTGAAACTCCCATAGCTTCGCCCCAGTGCGGGCATCGTACGCGCGCGAATTCCCCGGCGGACCGTTTTCTTTCTCTCCGGTGCTCGCGCCCACCAGTACAAGGTTCTTGAAAATCGTCGGGACGCCGTTGTACGGCACCACCATGTCGAGGATGCCCTCTTTCCCGAATCCGGGATCGAGCTTGCCGCTGCCCGCGTTCAACGCGATCAGATTGCGCCCAGCGGTAAACATCACGCGCGCCGGATTCTGCTTATCGCCCGGCCAATAGGCAACGCCGCGCGGCGAAGCTTGTCCACCCGCTACTTCGTAGCTCCAAACTTCTTTCCCGGTTTCCGGATTCAGCGCGGCCACGCGCGTCTGCGTGGAGATATACATCACGCCGTTGACGACAATCGGGACAACTTCGGCCGCGCCGCCCGCCGTCGCAAAGCGGAAATTCGACGGCTGCAGGCGATACGACCAGACCTGCGTGAGCTTGGCGACATTCGCGGTGGTGATCTGCGTCAACGGCGAATAGCGCGTGCTCGCCAGGTCGCGATTGAACATCGGCCAGTCGGCCGCGGGCGTTTTGGATTGTCCGACGAGACCCTGGGCAAGAATCGCCGTAAGAAGCGCTAAGGACCCTCGCATGGATTCAAGTCTCCTATCAGAACGTGGGGTCAGCCTTTCGAGGCTGCAACCGGGCTTCCGCCCGGCTTATCGTGTTCAGGTGGAGCGCCGGCTGGAAAGCCGGCGGCAGGCTTGAAAGCCTGACCCCACTAGTGAGCGTACAGCTTATCGTAGTAAGCCTGAAACACCGCGAGCTTCGCCTCGTCCGGCGCGGGACCCATTCCGGCCTTATCGCCGAACTCCATCGCGCTCTTGTTCTTGTCGCGTCGTAGGCGATCCACTTCGGAAGACCCTTGCCGTTCGGATCTCCGGTCGCGGCGAAGTTCACCCAATAGGACGACATGGTGTCCGCCACCTGGCGATCCACATCGGTCCAGGCGCGGGGGCCGCGCAGGTTGTTGAACACGTACGGAAGCTCCGACGTGTGAACCGCGCTGCCATGCGGCCCGGGCCCGAATTTCCCGGCCTTGGCGTTCGGCAGCACCGGCGGCTGATGCGTGAAGAAGAAGACGTAGGCCTTCGACTTTCCGGTCTTGGTCTCCATGCGAGCCCAGTTGCGCATGACGAACGCCATCTCATCGCGGCCCGCGAAGAATGCGGAATCCTTGGCCTGCTCGTCGGACCCGCCGGGATACACCTTCATGAAGGAGTCCGCGAGATCGCCGTAGCGCTTGCGGGACTGCTCTGCGTACTGCGCGGCATTGGCAGGCGTCGCGCCGAAGGATTCGTCGCGATTCGATCCCACCAGCACCGGCACGTCATTCTGCTTGCCCTGCGCGAACACCGTCCCGGGATCTTCCGGGATCGACCATCCGTCGACAATCGGTCCCGCGCCGCGGCCGGCTTTGAGTATCTGATCGGCCGGTTTCGCGCGCAACTCCGCGAGCGATTTGGCGCCCAGACCATCCGCATATTTCACGCCGGCCTGTTCGGCGTCTGCTAGAGTGTTCAAGCGTCCGATGGTCGCCGTGGTCCAGGAGCTGCTCTCTCCGATCGCGCGATGAAACAGTCCTTTGGCTTGCGGCGAGACCATCAGGTTGGCGACAAGGCCCGCGCCCGCCGATTCGCCGAAAATCGTCACGCGCTTCGGATCGCCGCCGAAGGCCGCGATATTCTTCTGCACCCACTGGAGCGCGGCGATTGAGTCGAGCAGACCGAAATTTCCCGCACCTCGGCGATCAGACTCGCGCGTCAGCTCCGGATAGGAGAAGAAACCAAACACCCCCAAGCTGATAATTTATGGTGACGACGACTGCGCCCTTCTTGGCGAGCGCTTCGCCGTCATAATCAGGCTGCGAACCCGATCCGGTATTGTAACCGCCGCCGTAGATCCACACCATCACGGGACGCTTTTCACCGGCGGACTTGGCCGCCGTCCAGACGTTCAGGTAAAGGCAATCCTCGCTCACCTTCTGACCGCCGCCGCCTCGCGATTCTGCATACACACCGGACCGAACGCGTCAGCCTGACGAACGCCATCCCAGTGGGCCGCGGGTTGCGGAACACGCCAGCGCAGGTTTTCGACTGGGGGCGCAGCGAACGGAATTCCTTTGTAAATGCGCATTTCCGGCGTTGCCCCGGCGATGCCGGCAACCTGTCCGGTATCCAGTTTGACGATATCGTTGGCCGCCGCAAACGCGCCCACGGCGGCAGCGAACAGGAGCAGGCGTTTCACTTTTGGACCTTGTCGTCCGCGCGAGCACCGCTGAGGATATCGCTCATCGCATAATTTCCTTCGTGGCAGGCGTATTCAGCCATCTGATAATCGTCGTTGCGTTCGAGCTGGATCAAGATGGTCCAGGGCTTCACCCAGGTCTTCTCGTCGATCACCGTGATCCGGTAGTCCATCGTCTTGTCGCTGGTCCGCGTGAAGCGCTCGATCACTTTTAGCTGGTCGCTGTGATATCCGGGATCGCCGGGATATCCCGCGCCGTTCGAGCCGATGGCGTCCTTGTCGGTGAAGTTCGTGGTCTCCACCACCAGATCGTTCCCTTCCCAGTGGCCGCGCGAGTCTCCCATCACCATCTTGATCGTGGGGCTGACGTGCGGACGTCCATCCAATGGGATCACCCGGCTTTCATGGATCATTTCGTTGCGAAACGCCACGTATCCCGGACCTTGCACGATCTGGTTGCCGTTGTTGTACACCACCGGAATCACCGATCCCAGCAGACCGCGCGAAATGCAGCGATAGTAGATGTTCAGATCGTCGTAGCTGTCCGCTTCGCCCTTCCATTCGCCCGGCATTCCTTTCCCGCCGCGAGCTTCTTTGCGATACTTCACCGCTTCCGCCGTCAGATCCGGCAGCCGGCCGTTAGGCGGGTCGACGATCAAAGAGGTCTGGCGGCTCGGCTTGCCTCGCTCAGTCCAATACGACGGCGGTCCGATGCCGACCCGTGTGTCGCTGGTGGCCACCGATTCGTTGTCGGCCTGCGCTTGCTTCTTAGCCGCAGCTTCTTTGGCCGCGAACTCTGCATCGTTCAGTGTCGCCCGTTCGCCGAGGTTGGCCGGACGCTGCATGGGCACGCCCATATTGCCCGGCCAGACACCCTCCAGATCGGGATCGCCCCACGGAGTCTTGGGAGGAGTGTAGGCCTTGCCCGTCTTGATTTGCTTGGCTTTCGCAGCCGACTGCCCCGCCATGGGTGCCGACACAAGTGCGATGGTGCATGCAAGCGCACCGAGAGAAACGAGATAGCGATAGCGCATTCTGCCTCCGGCCAAAGCCCCGTTGGCCAGATACAGTTGTACAACGATTAGCCCCCCATTTCCAGGGGTTGCGTTCGGATCAAGCCTTGGGAGGATGTTCGAGATTAAACATCCATTGGATGCCGAACTGGTCCACGAGCATTCCGTAACGGGCGGCCCAGAACGTTTCCTGGAGCGGCATGACGACTTTGCCCTTTTCACCGAACGCCGCAAACAAAGCCTGGGCTTCTTCGACGCTGTCGCAATGAATGCTCACCGAAAAGTTGTTGCCCGGATGAAAGGGCATACCAGGCAAGCTGTCCGACGCCATGATTCTATGCCCTCCCTTGCTGACCGTCGCATGCATGATGCGGTCTTTGGCTTCGTGGCCTTCCGGCAAAGCTCCCGGAACTTCTGAAAACGCCATGATGAAGAGCTCTCCGCCCAGGCACTTCTTATAAAACTCCATGGCCTGACGGCAGGTGCCGTCAAAATTCAGATACGTGACAATCTCTTTCATGTTTATTCTCCGGACTGGAAGTTTTCTAACCGCCGGCGATCGCTCCGACAACCAGATACGGCTCCGCCCCCGAGGCGACCGCATCCGGCAGCGGAGCGTCCAGCGGTTCGTGCGATAGATCCTCTTCGCATGCAAAGAAGCGCACAAATGCCCGGCGCTCTTTGGTGACGTGATCGCGGATCGTGCCCTGGAGCGTCGGATACCGCGCCTCCAGTGCGTCAAGGACCGATCGCTGCGTGACCGGACCGTCGACTGTGAGTTGCACCTCGCCGCTGACTTTCGCCAGCGTTCGCAGATGTGCCGGAAGGACGACGCGGATGATCCGCCCGCTCATGCCAACGTCTGGACCTCCACGGACAGCACCGCCGGAAGATCCCGCACGATCGGATTCCAACTGTCGCCGGCGTCGGCCGACGCGTACACTTGCCCGCCCGTAGTGCCGAAGTACACGCCGCACGAATCGAGCGAATCGACCGCCATCGCGTCGCGCAGCACGTTCACGTAACAGTCGCTCTGCGGAAGTCCCTTGGTGAGCGGCTCCCAGTCGTTTCCGCCCGTACGGCTGCGAAATACGCGCAGCTTTCCCTCATGAGGAAAATGCTGCGAGTCACTCTTGATCGGGACCACGTAAATGGTTTCCGGCTCGTGCGCGTGAACGTCGATCACGAAGCCGAATCCGCGTTTGCCCGCGTCGTCGGGCAGGTTGCCGTTGACTTCCTTCCACAAGTCCCCGGCATTGTCGCTGCGCAGGACGTCCCAGTGTTTCTGCATGAACAGCACGCCTGGACGCGAAGGGTGCATCGCCATGTGATGTACGCAATGGCCCACCTCGGCATCCGGGTCAGGGATGTATTCCGACCGCAGCCCGCGGTTGATGGCCTTCCACGTGGCGCCTGCGTCCTCTGAGCGGAAGGCGCCCGCGGCCGAGATGGCGATGAAGATCCGCTTCGGGTCTTTCGGGTCGAGGATGATGGTGTGCAAGCCCAGCCCGCCCGCTCCCGGCTGCCAACCGGATCCGGTACCGTGGCCGCGCATTCCCGGGAGCTCCTGCCAGGATTTGCCGCCATCCGTGGTTCGGAAGAGCGCGGCATCCTCCACGCCCGCGTAGACCGTATCCGGATCGGTAAGCGCGGGCTCGAGGTGCCAGACGCGCTTGAATTCCCATGGGTGCGGCGTGCCGTCGTACCATTTGTGCGTGCCGGGGACGCCGTCGTAGACGAACTTGTTATCCACCGGCTCCCAGGTCTTGCCGCCGTCGTTCGAGCGCTGGATCAACTGCCCGAACCAGCCGCTGCACTGAGATGCGTACAGCCGGTTCGGATCGGCGGGCGATCCCTTCACGTGGTACAGCTCCCAGCCCGCAAAATGTGGACCGCTGACGTCCCACTTCTGCCGTTTTCCATCCGACTCCAGAACGAATGCGCCTTTGCGCGTACCGACCAATACCCGTACCTTGCTCATCGTTTTCTCCTTCCGGTTTTCCTTCCGGTCTCCTTTTTTTTGTTCTTAAATTCAGGGAGCAATGGAGTCAAGTCCCGTTCTTGCCATCTTCGCCGAGTTTCATACAGGACCGTTTCTCGATTTTTCTCCATGTTATCGATGACAGAGCAGGGCGCCCCCGTTTCCTCATGCCGCGCTCCCCAGATAAGCAAATCGAGGAGCACCGGCGCAAGATCGATCCCCTTCTCCGTCAAGCGGTAATTCACCCGACGTCCATCTGCCTGCTCGGCCTCCGCGGCGATGATCCCCGCGGTTTCGAGCTTCCGCAGCCGGTCCGCCAGAATGTTCGTGGCGATCCCTTCCGAGGAGCCCTGAAAGTCCTTGAACGACCGGTACCCGCGGACCATCAGATCCCGAACGATCAGCAGCGACCAGCGGTCCCCCAGCATTTCGAGCGAGATGCTGACCGGGCAGCCCGACCGGCGTTTGGGCGGTTTTCGGGGCACTGGGACAGATTACAACGATCACTTGCAGATTGCAAGTTATTTGTGCGATCCTTTTCGATCGACAAAACCCGTGGGGTGGAAGAAAAGCAAGGAGGGGATGTGGTAGCTTAGCCCAGCCGGTCCGCTATCCCCGATTGAAAGCCAAGGCTGCCTCCGCTGCCGCCGTCTTTTCCCGATCCGAAGAACCCCGTGATGAAGACGCAGCGCCGGAGAATCAATCCCGCGATGCGGGATGCAGATGAAGGAACCACATCCGCGTTACCCCGACTGCATCGCCGGCTTGCGCGATGCGTTGGCGGAAGCAAAAGTATAATGCGGCTGGCCGTAAACTTTTTGGTTAGTTGCCCCTAAAATCTGTGTCCAGGTGATTGACGACGAAGCCTGATCCCCGCGAAAGCACCTAGGCAGCAAGCTGCAAACGCCATAAAGGACCATGTTGAGGGTTCTGGGATGGGTTCTGGGATGATCGTCGCGTCGAAGCCAAGGGAGTTAACAAATGGGTTGTTAGGGAAGAGGGTGAAGTAGGTGATTGAACCAGTAGCGAATCCCGTGTCTGTTTCGCTATAGAACATCGTGTTGGACGAATCAAACAGGCTAAAGTGCAATGAGACGGAAAATAGGTCCAGACTGTAAGTGCCTGGTCCGGTAACTATCGGTTTCGGCGATATCAGGTTTTCGGTGAAGTTAACAAATGAGAATGCACAGTGAAAACAAATACCATCATTAACAGGATAAAAAACCCCGTTGTACAGGACACCTGAAGAGGGTTGCCCAGACCAGCTAAAGTCGGAGTTAAACGGGGGGGCCGCGAAAGGAGGAGTGAAACCAATAATGTACGGACCTGCGTCATTGGCCCTTACCGTGGCGGTGAAATTATCGCCCGAAACGGTTGCTGACAGCAAACTGGGTACGGCAAAGTAAAAACCGCCGGACGTAATTATTCCGCCCTGAGCGCTGCATGCAAGTCCCGCTACGAACATGATGAGTACTCCGCGCATAAGCATTTTCATCGTTGAGCTCCAGGCCGAGAAAGAACCATCCTAGAAGGAGGTCCTTTTATCTGACTTTCGTTTCCTCAAATCCGTGAAAGCTAGGGCGTGGGATGCCGTGTCCCCCGGCAACAGCCGCGTGCCTGGAAGCCAGATCACCGGGTGCGGTGTGGGACGTTTTGGCTCCCCGGACCCCGGCTGGGCAGCGGGACGCTGCCCCGATGCGTCTAACAGCGTTCTCAGTTGGCTTTGGGCTGACTAAGTTTCCATCAACGCACTATTCAGGCACTACCAACTTTGAACATTGGCACGCTATTGGCACACATGGGCTATTTGGGGCCGTTCAAGGATGGGCGCTCACCTCTCAGTAAGCGCTTTATTTTGTTTGGTGCGGTCGAGAGGAGCAAGATCGATCCCCTTCTCCGTCAAGCGGTAATTCACCCGCCGTCCATCTGCCTGCTCGGCCTCCGCGGCGATGACCCCCGCGGTTTCAAGCTTCCGCAGCCGGTCCGCCAGAATGTTCGTGGCGATCCCTTCCGAGGAGCCCTGAAAGTCCTTGAACGACCGGTACCCGCGGACCATCAGATCCCGAACGATCAGCAGGGACCAGCGGTCCCCCAGCATTTCAAGCGAGATGCTGACCGGGCTGCCCGACCGGCGTTTGGGCGGTTTTCAGGGACCCACCTCGGGACCGCCGTTTCCAGTGACCGTGTATGTTCCGGCAGTGAGCGTCCCGGGGAGCAAGTCGAGATTGTAGACGGTGAAGACTGGCCCGCTCACGGGGAGCATCGCGGCGGCGGGGGAAATTCCGGAACCAGCGACGGGAAGCGATGCGCCCGCGTTCAGATACGTGTGCGGCAGGCCGGTGTTGGCGTGCAATGAAGGGTTTCCGGTGACGTCATAAGCGAAGCAGGGCGGCATGCTGCGCCGGCCGTATCTTCCCACATAGTCAGCCGCGTTGTAGCGGCCAAATCCCCCGGCTACGTTTTCCGTTGTCGCCGTCTGGGTGATGGTCTGGCCAAGGATTGAGGTCACAGAAGTGCCGGTGACCTTGGAGACCGAAATGCCTCCGCCCACGATATCGCCGCCGGCGTCCAGCCTCGCCAGTTGAGCCTGGGTGAGGAAGGAGTCGGTGCAGGCGTTCTGGCCGGCCGCCGCAATTGGGACGGTCACGGCGTTGCTCAGTTCCCCGTCTGTGCTCACTTGAACCGTGGTGAACAATCCGGTGTTGCGTTGGCGGGTACGGGTGAAATTGATCAGCCAGAGTCCGGGATAGCCTGCGACAGCGGCAGCGTAACTCGGCGTAATCGTTTGACCGGCCAGGATGATCTTGAACTTGCCGGACTGGTCGCCGGAAGAGCCTCCATTGTCATTGGCCGGGTCGGCGCCGCCTCCGGTTCCCCAGAGCGTGACCGTATCGTTGGCATGAGCGGGCATGTTGACAGAAGTAGCGCTCCCGGACGTACCGCTGGACGTGAAGCTGAGTGAGGCCGTAGCCGCCATTGACGGTCGCGATCGTCACCTGAGCCACGCCGAAGCCGAATCCGTTCGCGGTGGCGATATCGAAATGCCGGGCGACCACGGTGACATCCTGCAGCATTGCTGATCTGGCTGTTGTATCTCCCGGCGGATCGAACGCATGCTTAGCCTACTTTCTCCGGAAACAATCCCGGCATCCAGCGCGAAGCGAGCGCGGCCGGGAAAGCCAGGCGCACGGGAGAGCGCGGGCTTTCCGAGGTGAGGACGCCTTTTTCAATCAGGGCGGATACGATGCGTCGGGCCTGACGGTCGCCGACGCCGACGACGCCGGCGGCCTCGCCCCTCGGCAATTCTCCGCGATAGAGGATGGCTTCAAGTATGCTGCCGGAATTGGAGGGAAGCTCATTGAGCCGGATTTCCTCTTCAGCCCAGAGCAGGATGCGCGTGCGCAGGCGATCCGGCTGCATGAGGCCTTCCATGAAAGTGACCTGATCGATGCAGGTGGTGAGGAAAAACCGCGTGAACTCCGCGAGGGCCTCTTCGCTCAAGCTCCCCCGTCCGTCGAGATCATTGCGGCGCGTCACATCGCACGCGGCCAGGTGGCCTTTGTAAGCCTGGACATTGCGGGCAAAGCCACGGGCTACAGACCAGACCGCGCCGGTATCAAGGGTTTCCAGCATGGTTGCGTGCGACATGAGCCGGGCCACGCGCCCGTTGCCGTCGAGAAACGGGTGAATCCAGACCAGACGGTGGTGGGCGGCGGCGGCGGAGATAATCACATCCGTCTTGCCCAAGCTGCCATAGAATTCGCCGAACCGCTGCATGAAGCGCGGGACCGCGCCGGGACTGATCGCCAGATGCTGGCCGACGGCGACATCGCGATGGCGCATCTGCCCCGGAGCCACACGGATGCGTTTCTTCGTCTTCGGGTCTTCGATCAACAACAGCTCTTCGGGGAGTAGCTCGCAAAAGCGGCGATGGATTTCGCAGATGCTTTCGGCCGTGACTGTGCGGCCTTTCAGGCCGCCATCATCGATCCATTTCTGAACGGCGATATGCGCTTTCGCCTCAAGCTGAAGGTCGCGCTTGGCGGCATCCTTGCTGTAGTCGTTTTTGAGGGCGCGTTCGATGTCGACCGGGTGGGTATCGTGTCCTTCAATAAGATTGCTGTAGTAGCAGTTCATCGCCCGCACGAGATCGGCGAGCGAAGCCAGCAAACTGGCCGGCAGGCTGCGGCGGAATCCGGAGGATTTCTGGGCGAGGTCGAGAGCGAGATCGGTCAAGACGCTGCGATGACGCGAGCTTTCGCCGATCAGCAGCGGCTCCATCATCGTGACGGCTTCGCCCCGATCCTCCGCCTTTGTGATGTCCTCTTCTATGTCCCCTACATATGAATCCACAAAACACTATATAACAGCAACTTATACGTATGTCAACCGCCCTATAGTCTTTCATAATGTCCGCTATAAAGTCCGCTTGGTCAGAACAGGTAAAGCGCAGAGACTCCGCTTCATCGTCCCATGAACCATCTTGCGGTTTATAGTCAGCTACCTTGCCGCGCAAAAAAAAGAGCAATGATATGAGCACTGGAAATCCAACGATCGGTGTCGAGATGGGCGTCGGGGGAAAGGCGCGCGTGTTCAGGTCGGTGAAGGAACCGCATTCCCCTCGAAAAACCGCCGGGCGTGTTTTGGGCCGGGAGCGTGATGGCTACAAGAACGGTTACAGTCCGCAGAATCAAGAGGCCTGAATTTTCATCCAGGAGCAACCTAACTCCCTTGTTTTAAGTTTGGTGCGGTCGAGAGGACTTGAACCTCCACGAGCTTGCGCCCGCTAGCACCTCAAGCTAGTGCGTCTGCCAATTCCGCCACGACCGCACATCTTAAAATCCAACCGTCAGCAGATCGGCTGGAAGTGGCACTGCAAAATCGGACCTACTTCTGTTGCGGCTGAGGAGCCGGTGCCGGCGTCACAGGCACGGGGATCGTCACCGGCGCGCCCTGCTGACCGCCTGCAGGGCCACCCTGCACCGTGATCGGAACCGTACTACCGGGTGCAGGCGCTTGCGATTGGGCCGGGGCCGGAGCCGTCTGTCCCGCGGCCGGGATGGTTTTCTTGAGGATATTCGGCGTCGAGCTTCCCGCGCGGGTTGCCATGATCGAAAGCGTAAGCGAGGTGAACATGAACGCGATCGCCGAAATCGTAGTCGCTTTCGAAAGTACCGTCGCCGATCCGCGCGGCCCGAAAACGGTTTGCGATCCCATGCCGCCAAACGCTCCGGCCAGATCGGCGGCCTTGCCGCTTTGCAGCAGCACCACGACCACCAGGATCAGGCACACAATGATATGAAGGACGGTTACAAAAATGAACATACGGCTACCCGAGAGGAGCTCTCATCATGTTACCACGCGCCTTATTTATACGCCGGCAATGCCGGTCACGCGCTCCCCGATCACCAGCGCGTGGATATGGTCGGTACCCTCATAGGTTTTGACCGTCTCTAAGTTGCACATGTGCCGCATGATCGGATACTCGTCCATGATTCCGTTGGCCCCCAGCAGATCGCGAGACTCGCGAGCGCAATCGAGGGCCATGGCCGCATTGTTCCGCTTGAGCATCGAGACATGCGCCGCATCCGCCTGCCCCTGATCTTTCAGCCTACCCACGTGCAAAGCCAGTAATTGCGCCTTGGTGATCTCGGTGATCATGTCCGCCAGTTTCGCCTGCACCAGTTGGTGTGAAGCGATCGGCCGCCCGTCGAACTGCTTGCGCGACACGGAATAGGCTCGCGCGGTTTCATAACAATCCATGGCCGCGCCGATCACGCCCCATCCAATCCCGTAGCGCGCCTGCGTCAGGCAGCTGAGTGCCGACTTTTAGCCCCTTTGCTTCCGGCAGCATGGCAGTCGCTGGCAGGCGGCAGTCGTCCAGCTTCAGGCTCGCGGTCACCGACGCCCGCATCGATAACTTTCCATGGATTTCTGACGCGCTGAATCCTGGTGTGCCGCGCTCCACCAGGAAACCGCGGATGCCGTCCTCGGCGCGGGCCCAGACCACCGCCACATCCGCCACCGAGCCATTTGTGATCCAGGTCTTCTCGCCCGAGAGAATCCAATCGCCGCCGTCGCGCTTGGCCCGCGTCAGCATCCCCGCGGGATTCGATCCGAACCCCGGCTCGGTCAGCCCGAAGCAGCCGATCGCGGCGCCGGATTGCAATCGCGGCAGCCAGCGCTGCTTCTGCTCCTCGCTGCCGAAGGTGAGGATCGGATACATCACCAGCGCGCCTTGCACGCTGACGAAGCTGCGCAGGCCGGAATCGCCGCGCTCCAGCTCCTGCATGATCAGCCCGTACTCGACGTTGCTCATGCCGGCGCAGCCGTAGCCTTCGAGGTTGGCGCCCAGGAATCCCAGGCTCGCCATTTCGGGGATCAGTTCTTTGGGAAACCGGGCGTCGCGAAAACAGTCGCGAATCAGCGGAATCACCCGCTCGTCGACGAACCGCCGCGCGGTCTCGCGCACCAGCAGTTCCTGCTCACTGAACAGCGAATCGATCCGCAAATAGTCGACGCCGGGGAAACGGGCCATAGCAGGCTCATTTTACCCCGGCGTGTGACTCTGCCTGCTGACAGCTACTTTTTGTGGATCAGGATTCGCCCGTTGAACGTCGTGAACTGCATCTCCGGCCCGCCGCCGTTGATGGTGCCGGTCTGCGTCCCGTCTACTCGGACGCGGCGTCTGGGCCTGCCCTTGTTATCCTTTGCTTCCTCGACAACCGGCGGGGCGTTCGCTTCCATCTTCACGTCGAAGTCCGTAAAGATATCGCCGAAATCGGTCCGCATCTTGAAACGAGCCTTGGTATCGGCGGGCAGCGTCACGTCTACATCTCCATTGAAGGTGGAAAAGCTCATGCTCTTGTCCGGAGGCACCCTATTCAACGACACCGTGATTTTTCCGTTCATGGAGTGCGCCACAACCGAACCCGAGGCATTGGTAATGGTCACCTGACCGTTAAAATTCTCGGCTTCGATGTCGCCCGCGATGTTCTCGATGGTCATGTTCCCGCCGAACATGGTCTTCACATTCACAGAGGTCTGCGCCGGCACCTGGATGACCATATCGCGCGCGGTACCGCCGAAAATACCCTGGCTGTTCACCCGAACGGTGTTGCTTTCTTCCGTGATATCCAGCCCGCGCGATCCGCCGATGCGATGCATGCCGTCCGGCGGCTCATTACGCCCGCTCCGGCCCCGGTTATTGGCACCCGGAATTTCCCGGCCGGTGTATTCGATGAGTGCGTCCTGTCCCTCGTAGCCGCGGATGGTTACGCTCCCGGTCCCGCCCTCAACCACCAGTTTCCGCGGCATGGACGGGTCGCGGAACGGCATGGTGATCTGCTGCCGTCCTTCTTGCGCGCCGAGCTGCGCTGCAGCGAGCGCGGCAAGCCCCATCCCCATCAGCAATCTGCGAATCATGTTCATTGCATCCTTTCCAGAGCCCATTCGGCGCGCTTCCGAACCCCCGAATCGATGTCGGGATCGGAAACCAGCCGGCGCAACTCCGGCGCCGCATTTCTTTCTTTCAATTCCGCCAGAAAATCGATCAGCGCGACCTGCACAATCGGAGTGGTTTGCCTCGGCAGCGCCTGGACCACCGCGTTTCTCGCCATCAGATGCGTCGCCGGGCTCCCCGTAAAGGGACGCAGCGCATCCACCGCCGCCAGCCGCACGTTCACGTTCGGATCGTGATTGACCGTGGTCACCAGCGCGTTCATGAACCTCTTCGTCCGAAGGCTCCACCTGATACGACCAGCTCACGCCTCTCAACCGGTCGCTCGCCGATTGCTGCTGCAACAATGACAACGCCACCAACTGCCGCATACTCGCTACCTCCTCCCTGAGCTGCACCAACTCAGGGCGCGATCTGTCGTCGCGCACTCCGTATCCGATCCCTAGTCCCACCGCCAACAACGCGGCCGCAGCCGCTATTTGCCACCGTATCGGCAGCAAATGCGCGGATTTCCGGGCTCCCGGCCGACGCCAGCCCGTGCCGATAGGCCCCCAGCATTTCGTAAAACCGCTCGCGAACTTTGCCGCTCGGCTCCTCCAACGGCAACAGATCCAGACTCTGCCACAGCGCGCCGATGCGGGATAATTCGCTCCGGCACGTCTCGCAGGAAGCGAGATGCGCCGTTAAATCCTGGCTCTCGCCCTCATCCGAGCATTTGGACCCTCGCTTGTTCGCAGGTCATGACACTTTTTCCCTCTCCAGAGCGAAATAAATTTGCTCCAGGGCGCGGATCGCCCGATACACGCGCACTTTCACGGTTCCTACTTCGCAGCCCAGCACTTCCGCGATATCTTCATGCTTCATTCCCTGGAACCGGCTCAGCACCAGGATTTCGCGCTTGTCTTCGGGCAGCTGCCCCATGGCGCGGCGCAACAGCGCCAGATCCTGGCCGCGCGAAGCGCTTTCTTCCGGCCCCGGCGACGATGACACCAGCTCCGCGCGCCGATCTACAAACGTATCGATATCCACCACCTGTGCCGAGCCTCGCTTCCTCGCCTGATCCACTCCCGCGTTTCGCGCGATCTGATACATCCACGCCGTGAACGATTGCGCCGGATCGTAACTGGTCCGGTAGCGCAGCATGCGGAAGAAGACTTCCTGCACCAGATCCTCGGCCTGCTCCCGGTCGCCGTTCATCGAAACGAAGTAGCGGAATAACGCCCGGTGGTAGCGCTCGAACAGGATGGCGAGCCGAGCCACCTGGCCCCCGCTCACCTGGGCCATCACTACGCTGTCCCTTGTGTTCACAAGTGTGTTCACGTTTACATACGAGAATACTCGCGACGCCGGGAAAGGTTACGCGTCACAAAAGGTACTTGCTACTATTAACCGACAAGCATGATTTTCTGGGCTCTGCCGCTATTCTGGCTGGCCTGCGCGACGGCGGGATATTTCTATGGCCTGCAACGGGGCATCCCCAATTCCGTGGTGCTGGCCGCTCTTCCGGCATTTCTGCTGGAAGCGACGCTGTTCCTGACCCTGGGGGTCGAAACCTGGCGGAAGAAGCTTGAGAAACTGCGGCCCGCGGGCGTGGCCGCGCTCCTGGTTTTGGCGGCGATTGCCCCCTACTGCGCTGCGTCGCTAGCCTTCGGATCGTTTCGGTGGCAATCCCTGGCGGGGATCGCCCTGCTGTCCGGGCTGGTCTCTTTCTGGTACGTCGTGCTGCCCGCAAAAGCCTGCTGCGGACCTGCTGCTGCTCGCGCTGATGGCGGCGGTGGTCCTGGCCAAGGTGTTCGCGACCCTATACGTCCGTCCCGACCCCCGCCTGCCGCTCGAGGCCCTGGGACAGGCCATGTGGATCCGTACCGGCGCTTTCGCCCTGCTGAGCGTCCGCCGCGTGCAAGGCGTCGGCTTTGGATTCTGGCCTTCGGCTCGCGAATGGAAGATCGGCGCGCTTTTTTTCCTGATGATGCTGCCGGTGGTGGCCGCGCTGGCCTGGTGGATCGGATGGGGCAAGTTCCACCCGCCGACGACGTCCTGGATCAAAACCCCGGTGATCGCCGTGTTCTATTTTTTCGGCGGGATGTGGGTTCTGTCGCTGGGCGAGGAGTTCTTCTTCCGCGGATTGCTGCAACAGTGGATGACCGGTTGGCTGCGCAACGAATGGGCCGGCCTGATCGTCACCTCGCTGCTATTTGGAGCGGTGCACCTGCCGTATCAATTGTTCCCCAACTGGCGTTTCGCGCTGCTCGCGGCGGTGGCCGGGATCTTCTATGGTTTGGCGTTTCGCCAGGCCAGCAGTATCCGCGCTTCGATGGTGACCCACGCCCTCACGTTCACTACTCTGCGGGTTTTCTTCTCTTAACGCGTAAGTAAGACGACGCCTCGCCCTTGCAGTTCACGGCGGCCCCCCTCCGCGTGCCAGGTCTCGCCCGCATTGGCCCGCTGGCCGTCGATTTTCAGAGTCTCCTTCGAGCACTACGATCATGCTGGCCTTGCACGATACCTTTCCATTCAAGAGAAGTTTCTCCGTTGTGAAGAATGGACAAGAAACCAGCACGCCTTCGCGAGCGCTTTGCCGCGCGGGATGCGGACCGAGCCGGCTCACGCGCGCGCCCTCGTCGAGATGCAGCTCGCGCGGGCGGCCGTAGTCGAACAGCCGGTACGTCACGTCGGACCACTGCTGGATTTCGCACAGGGTCAGCCCCGCGCCGATAGCATGCACCGTTCCAGCGGGAATAAAGAACGTGTCGCCGGGGCGGGCTTCAAACCATTGCAGTAACTCTTCGATTTCCCCCGACAGCGCCGAGGCTCGTAACTGTTCCTCGGAGATCGGTTCGCGAAAGCCAGCAGCGATTTTCGCCCCCGGCTCGGCCGCCAGGATGTGCCACATCTCCGTCTTGCCTTCGGGATGCACCTGCACTGACAAAGGTTCTGTGGTGAACAGAAACTTGATGAGCAGCGGGAGATCCGGCAGCCCCTCGAACCACACTTCGCCGATCTTTTCCTCGCTATTCGCGAACAAGGGCTCCAAACGTTTCGAGCCCCAGACCTTGGGTACGAAGCGCGGAGTCAGCCGCGTCAGCATCGAATCGCGGGCGAGGCATGCCTCGCCCCTACGCTTAACGCGCCACGGCTTGTCGACGCAGACTTATACACGGGCCTTAATGAACCGCTCGATACGATCCAGCCCGCGCTCCAGTTCCTTCATCGAAGTCGCGTAAGACAGGCGAATATGTTCGGCCGTCCCGAACGCTTCGCCCGGAACAACCGCCACGTGCTCTTCCGCCAGCAGCTTTTCGGAAAAGCCCAGGGAGTCCGTAATGCCGTTGCGGAACGCCGCGCTTACATTGGGATATGCGTAAAATGCGCCGCGAGGCTCCTGCGCCTTCACGCCCGGTATCTTGCGCAGCCGGTCAATCACGTAGTCCCGGCGCCGCCGATACTCGGCCAGCATGATGCCCACCGATTCCTGCGGTCCGTTCAGCGCTTCGATCGCCGCTTTCTGCGTGATCGAAGTTGGATTCGATGTCGTATGGCTCTGCAGTTTGTTGATGCCCGCCACTACCTGCCGCGGGACCCAGCACGAATCCCATGCGCCAGCCGGTCATCGCATACGTCTTCGAGAGCGATCCGGCCACGACCACCGTCTCTTTGGCATCCGGCAAAGAAGCCAGCGAGAACAGTTCGCTGTCGTAGAGGAACCGTTCGTAGCACTCGTCGGTCATGATCCAGATGCCGCGATCTTTGGCGATCCGGAAAATCTTCTCCATCTCCGACCGTTCATACACCGCGCCGCTGGGATTGCAGGGCGAATTGAGGATGATCATCCGCGTCTTGGGCGTTAAATGACGCTCCACCTGCGCGGCGGAGAGAACGAAGCCTTCCTGCTCGTCCGTGTCCACGAAAACGCACTTGCCCGCGGCGAAATTGACCACATCCTTGTAGGTCACCCAGTAAGGGACCGGGATGATCACTTCATCGCCCGGATCGATCAGCGCCTGCACCAGGTTGAAGATCGCGTGCTTGCCGCCGATGCAGCCGATGCACTCTTTCGGTGAATACGACGTGCCGTAACTGCGCTTGTGATGATCGCAGATAGCCTGTTTGAGCTCGACGGTGCCGCTTACCGGCGTGTACTTGGTGAAGTTCTTATTCAGCGCGTCGATGGCCGCGTTCTTGATGTTGTCGGGGGTCGGGAAATCCGGCTCGCCCGCGCTGAAATCGACGACGTCCACACCCTCGCGCCGCTGGCGATCCGCCTCGGCAGCCACCTTCATGGTGGACGACTCACTGATCCACGAAATTCTTTCGGCTAGTTCCTGCACTGTCGGCATCACTCCTCCACTCCACATTCTCGGGGACTGCCTCCGATTTCGATGAACGAATTCAGACTGGTCCGAACTGTCTCGCCGAAATCGGCTGGCTGTCCCCTACTTTCCAGCTGCAATTCTCTTTGTCAGTCGCTGTTCTACCAGCGGCGGCACCACATCGCTCACATTCCCTCCCAGCGCCGCCACTTCCTTCACCAGGTGCGAGCTGATGAAGGAATACTCTTCGCCCGCCATCAGGAACACGGTCTCGATCTCCGGCTTCAGCCGCCGGTTCATCAATGCCATCTCCCATTCCAGTTCGTAGTCGGAGACAGCCCGCATGCCGCGCACGATCATGGTGGCCCCGCGCGATGCTGCAAAATCCACCAGCAGTCCCTCGAATGCCGCGATCTCCACGTTCGGGTACGGCTTCACAACCTCCGCGATCATTTCCAGGCGTTCATCCACGCTAAACAATGGATGCTTGGCCTGGTTGCGAAGCACCGCGACAATTAAACTTTCCGCCATGCGGCTGCCCCGGGCAATTAAATCCAGGTGCCCATTGGTGATGGGGTCAAACGACCCGGGATAGATAGCGACAACGCTGGATGGCAAAGACTGATTTTATCGTACTCAGGCCACCTGGTCCATCGCCAGAAACTCCTTGATGTGCGGATGTTCGGATTTCTCCAGCTCCGCCACCGGTCCGAAGAAAATCGCCCGGCCTTCAAACAGCACCACCACCTTGTCCGCGACCCGCCGCATCAGATCCAGATCGTGAGTGACCACAACCGCCGTCAGCCGAAGCTGATTCTTCAGACGGAGCATCAAGCCGATCAGGTGGTCGCTCATGATCGGATCCACCATCGTGGTGGGCTCGTCGTAGAGGATACATTCCGGCTGCGCGGCGAGCGCTCTGGCGATCGCGACAGCGCGTTTGTGCCCGGTGGAAAGGTCGGTCGGGTAGATGTTCTCGGCGTCTCCCAGGTCCACTAAGTTCAGCAGGCCCCGCACCACATCTTCCTTGTTTTGCTCGTTGTAATCGTCCCGAGTCTCTAGAGAAAACAGGATGTTCTCCCCCACCGTAAGCGAATCGAACAGCGCCCCGGATTGAAACACCATGGTGACTTTCTTGCGTATCCGCCGAAGTTCGGATTCGGGCATATCCGTGATGTCGGCATAGGAAACGAACACGCGGCCCTGATCCGGCTTCAAAAAACCCATTATGTGCCCCAGGCTCACCGACTTACCGACGCCGCTCCGCCCGATAATAGCGAGCGTCTCACCGGCATCCACATGAAAGGTCACATCGACTAAAACCGGCTTATCGAACGTCTTATAGACGTCGACGAACTCGATGTAATGCGAAGAGGTCTCGCTCATCGTGTTTCCGAAAGCTCCTGTGGAGTGTTGAGGTTGCGGAAGACCTCCGGGTCCGGGGCGGGCCACAGGCGGGTTTGAATGATGGAGACGAAGTCATGCATTTTGAGGAGCTTGGAATGAATCGCGGATTCGACAGCCGGCAGCAGCCGGGCGTGATACACGGCGCACAATGGTTCCAGTCCGCCGGCGGTTTCAGGGACCAGCGCGTCACAACCGGACCCTTCGGCGGCCTCCAGCAATTGCTCGATCAACTTGCTGGTAATCGCAGGCATGTCGCAGGCGACCAGGACGTTCCACTCGGCGGAGGTGGCGCTCAGTGCCGCATGCAGGCCTCCCAAAGGTCCGCAACCCTCGATTTTGTCGGGAATTACGGGGAACCCGAGCTGTCCGTATCTCTGCGGCGATCCGATCAAGGTCACGTTCCCGGCCGCGTTGAAAACCTCGCCGGCGACCGATTGAATCAGAGTGGACCCGTTCCAGGGCAACAGCGCTTTATCCTGTCCCATCCGGGAGCTGCGGCCGCCGGCCAGCACAAAACCGGCTCTGGTGCCGCGCCTGGGGCTTGCCATGAGATGATGGTAGCAATCGCAGCTAGCATGTTGACAAACAAAAAGGTGTATATTTGTTTCATATCGGTGCTTGCCATGCTGGCCGCCTCCCCCTACAAGCTGGCCGCTGCGGATTCGACATCGCAGAAGGCCTTGATCGTTCGCGCCGACCGCCGCACTGGAAAACTGGTACGCAGCGTGGTTCCGGTGAAGGGACCCGCCACGGACGCACTCACAACCCGCCAGGAACCGGCGATCGATATTTCCGGAATGGTAGAGAAGGCCGCGCGCGATAACAACGTCGATCCCCTTCTGGTGCATTCCATCATTCGGGTGGAGAGCAACTATAACCCCTACGCTGTTTCGCCCAAGGGCGCGCAGGGCCTGATGCAGCTGATGCCGCCCACGGCGCGCGACCTGGGCGTGAGCGACAGTTTCGATCCGCGCCAGAACATCGAGGCCGGAGTACGCTATCTTAAGTATTTACAGGACCTGTACAAGGACGATCGCCTGGCACTGGCGGCTTATAACGCCGGGCCGGGCGCTGTGCAGAAGTACAAATGGATTCCGCCGTATCCGGAGACACAGGATTACGTAAACCGGGTCGGCGAGCAGTACGGAGCAGCGAAAAAGGCAGCCGCGCAGCACTTGGCGGAGCCTGCCGCTCCGCCAGTTGGGGTGACGGAGGAAACACGCCCAAAACTGGAGCCGTTTGTCGATGCCGAAGGCAGGTTGCATCTCAGGACCACGCAGCAGTAACCGGTTGCGCGCGATCCTTTTTATCGTTCTGGCGGTCGCGCCCGTGGTGTGTTTGGGGCAAGCCCCGAACAAGGTCACCGCGGTCCGCTTCTGGTCCACTGGAGACTCCACGCGCATCGCTGTGGAGGTTTCCGGCGAATTCAAATACAAGTTCGACAACCTGGAGACTCCGCCGCGTCTGTTCTTTGACGTGCAAGGGTCCCGCCCATCCATGGCGCAAAAGACCATCGCCGTGGGCGACCACCTGCTCAAGCAGATCCGCATAGCGGAGACTCAGCCGGGGACCACGCGGATCGTGCTCGATCTCGAGCAGGCGGCCGATTTCACCGCTTCCCAACTGTCCAATCCCGAGCGGCTCATGGTGGAGCTGCACGCCAAGGGCACGAAGGCCGCGGCTTCGACGCAGCCAGCCGTCGCGGATCCACCACAAACCCCCAAGGCTCCTGCGGAGGTTTCCGTCGCCGCGAAGACTTTGCCCACTCCGGCGCTGCTCACCCCGGTAAGCCGTCCGGTCGCAGGACCACCGGCGGTGACGGCTCCCCGAAAGCCCGATCTGCCGGAGCCGAAGCCTGCAGCCCGTAATTCCAACGGGGACCGGTCCCTGACGCGCGCGTTGGGCTTGAAGTTGGGACGCGTCGTGCTCGACCCCGGGCACGGCGGCCACGACGTCGGCACGCATGGGCCTTCCGGTCTGTATGAAAAGGATCTGGTGCTGGACGTGTCGCAGCGGCTGGCGGCCCTCCTTGAGGACCGGTTAGGTACCGAGGTCTTGCTCACCCGCGCTGACGACACCTACGTTCCGCTCGAGGGCCGGACCAAAATCGCCAACGATGCCAAGGCGGATCTGTTCCTTTCGATTCACGCTAACTCTTCGCCCGTGAAATCGGTAACCGGCGTCGAAACCTACTATCTGAACTTCACGACATCCCGAGGCGCGCTGGACCTGGCGGCGCGCGAGAACGCGACAGCCGAGAGTTCTATTTTCGACTTGAAGGACGTGCTGGAAAAGATCGCCTTAAAAGACAAGATCGATGAATCGCGCGAGTTCGCTTCGCGCCTGCAAACGTCGTTATTTACCTTGACCAAGTCGACCACGCCGGCCAAAAATCGCGGCATCAAGAAAGCTCCCTTCGTGGTGCTGATCGGCGCGCAGATGCCGAGCGTTTTGGCGGAAATCGGGTTTCTGACGAACGCCACCGATGAAGCGCTGATGCGCAAAACGGAGCACCGGCAGAAGATCGCCGAGGCGCTGTATAAGGGTATCGCCGCCTACGCGGACTCGCTCAGCCAGCTCCAGGTCGCCAAACGCGAATAGCGCGAAACATTCTCTTTCAGCAGGTATCTCCGGTCGAGGAGACTTTCTTCCATGATGAAAACTTTTGTGCTGATAGCTCTTGGTTCGGCTTCCATGTACGGCGCCAGTTGGACCGGGGAAATTTCCGATAGCGCATGCGGGACCAGTCACGCCAAAATGATGGCCGAGCATAAGGACGTGAAAACCGACAAGGATTGCACCTTGGCCTGCGTGAAGGCCGGAAGCAAATACGTTCTGGTGAGCGATGGGAAAGTGTACCAGATTGAAAATCAATCGCTGCCCGCGCTCCAGCAACGCGCAGGTCAAATGGTCGAAGTCACCGGCGACATGAAGGGCGACAGCATCACTGTATCCAAGATCAGCGCGCCGGGTAAGAAAAAGTAGCGCGGTGAGTCAGGCTGCCGTGGCACGGCGGACGATATCCTCGGCACGGTACCAATTTTCATCGTCCGTGCCTTCGGGCTTTCCGGCAAGTTCCCAGCGCAATTCGGCGACCGCTCTCACGCGGTCCGAATCGGAAGCGGGAAACCGGATCGCCGGCCGCTGCGAGGAACGTAGCAGTTCCTGGGCGAGCTTGTCGCGCTGATCGTTGTAGTTTACGCGCGCCCTCTCCAGTTCCAAAAGGGACTGATCGATAGCCTGCCAGTCGGCATTGGAAACCGCCAATAATGCTCGGGCTTCCCGAGTCCTCCTGGCAAACTCGGCAAACGCACTTCGATAATCAGAGATCGTTCTCACCGACACGGGCATAATTATTAGACGTAATCCATACCCAAAGGGTTCGAGCCAGGCACAAAAATTTCCGGTGTCTAAGCCGTTAAGTACGCTTAGTCGTGCCGTTATGGGATTGAAAACACCGTCTATCGCCCGCGAAGCACCCCTAAGCCGATCTGGCCGTGAAGACCTTGATCGGGCCGCGCGACGTCGCCTCCGCCGAACCAGACCCGAATCGTGCCGTCGGGCATCTGCTCCACGCTGGGATCGCAAATCACCTGGCTATCCCATTTATTCGATCCGGCTAGGACGACATTGGGAAGACGTTCCCAGCGGACACCGTCGGCGGAATGCGCCAGGCCCATGCGGCGCTGTTCCTGCTTGTCGCGGCCGGTGTAGAGCATCCACCACTGGCCGCCTGAGGTCCATACGGCGGGCTCGCCCAGGCCGTTCTGGTCGAACTCCCCGGGAGCGCCTGGTTCGAGAATCGGATTGGTGCGCAGTTTCTCCCACACGACGCCGTCGGTGGAACGCGCGATGCCCAGGCTTTGGCGGCGGGCGCGGTCCTGGCCCAGATAGAACATATAGAAGTTCCCACCCGCGCGGATGACGTACGGATCGGCAACCGCCCGCTCATCGAAACTGCCGCGGGGCCCGGCCGGGACGACGGATTCGCCCTGCCGCGTCCAATTCTTACCGTCGCGCGAGCGGGCCAGCGCGATGCGTAGCGGATCGCCAGTTTCATACCAGTAGAGAATCTCGTCTCCCACAGTGAGCGCGGAGCCGTTCGCGGCAATGGAAGACGAGGCATCGGGGGAAAGCACGCGGCCGAGTTTCGTCCACGCGAGTCCATCGGAAGAAGTCGCGGCGGCGGTGTGCCAGCTGTGCCCATCGTACTCGGAATAGAAGTTCCAGTAGGCGCCCTGAAAGCGGACGACCGAAGGGTTCAGGACATCGGAAGAATCGCCGCGAGCGATGACCGGTTCCGGCTTCGCCTCCCACGTGAACGGCGCGCGAGGGCCGGTGGTTTCGGGAGCCGGCAGGGTGAAATCGGCATACCGTCCGCAGCCTGTGAGGAACAGGAGCAACAGAATATGGGGACAGCCTGCATGTTTCCTGGTTTTTTGCTCGGAAGAATATGGAAACATGCAGGCTGTCCCCACTAGAGAGGCACGCGGATAGCCAGCTTGGAGCCGCGGCCCGGCCCGGATTCGAGCGACAAGTCGCCCTCGAGCACCTTTACGCGGCGCTTGATGCTGGTGGGACCCAGGCGCAGCAGCTCCAGTTCTTCCAGAGAAAACGATCCCGTAAAAGGGAATCCTTCCCCGTTATCCTCCACCGAGATTTGCAGATTCTGATCGACGCGCGCAGCCGTGATCGCCACGCGGGTTGCCCCGGAATGCTTCAGGATGTTGTTCAGCGCCTCACGGACAATCTGCAGCACTTCGAGCGAAACCTGGGTATCGGCGGGATCGTGCAGTTCGCCCCCCGAAAACGTGGTCGCGATACTCGAGTCGCGCTGAAACAATTCGGCCATGCGGCTGAGCGATGCCGCCAGTCCCATACCCTCGTCGGCAGGCCGCATGCTGCGCACGAAGCTGCGAAGATCGGCCACCTGCGACTGGCACAGTTCCTGCAGCTGATGCAGCTCCCGCACGCCCGCCTCCGGATCGCGCTGCATCAATTTGCGGATGATCTCCAGGCGCATCTGAAAGCTGATGAAGCTTTGCAGGGGACCGTCGTGAAAATCCGCGGCGATGCGCTGGCGCTCGGCTTCCCGGGCCAGCTGCGACTGCGACCGGATCATGACGTTATGGCGGAGCGTGGTGGACATGCGTTCCTCGAGATACCGCTTATACAGGCCCACCGCCGCCGCGGCGCCTCCCGTGGCCAGCACGGTCCACAGCAGGTTTCCGTTGCGCCCGGGCGGAAGAATCAGCGCGATGAAAACGGCCGCCACGAAAGTAATCGCGGCCCGCGCCAGATCGTGCAGCAGCACGGTGGACCCCAGCAGATACCCGCAGGCCAGTGCCGGCTGCCAGTCGCCCGGAGCCTGCCAGGTCCAGATCGCGAAGTTGGTGGCGTCGGCTATGATTGCGGTGGCCGCGCGCACCGGTGTTTCGTAGCGCACGGCGAACACCGCGCCCAGCGAATAAACCGTATAGGCCGCGATGAGCGCTGTGACCCAGTTTTGCCCGAACCCCGCGGTTCGAACGTAGGCCGCCGCGCACGCCACTGCCAGCACCAGGCGCGCGATGCGGAGAGCCAGCCGCCCATGATACGGAACCATTTTGACTTAGACCATCTTGATTTAGACCATCTTGGCTGGAATCATCTCAACGCCGGTACAGATACAGATGGTGGCTGCGTCCCTCGCCGTCGTCTTCGATGCTCAGGCTCTGAACCGGCGTCCACGCGGCGAACTCGAAATCGTGCGCCACGATGCGCGCGCCCTTCTTAAGCTGCTTTTCGAGAATCGGCGTCACCAGTTCATTCCCCACCGGCAGCAAGTACACAGTAAGAAGATCGGCGGAGGAGTAGTCCTGCTTGAGCAGGTCACCTTCGATGACGTGCGCGGTGGACGCCAAGCCCAAGGTCTTAATGCGGTCCAGGCTTTGGCGGACCAGCGACGCGTTCAGCTCTACACCGGTAGCGTCTGCCTTGTATTTCTGAGCCGCCATGATCACGATGCGCCCGTCGCCCGAACCCAGGTCGAACATCTTCTCGCCGGCTTTCAGGCCGCCCAACTGCAGCATCTTGTCGACGACAATCTGGGGAGTGGGATAGTACGGCGCGAGCTGATCGTCTTTAGGCTGCTGTCCGGGAAGTAGAATCAGGCAGGAGATGAGAAGAATTATAAGGACGAGGGCAACACGCATTAAGGTTCAATATATACCCGGACGCGATTGCTCGGCTGGCCATCCACTTCGAGATACAATTCCGCGGGCCCGTAATTGACGATGTTCGGGATTTCGATTTCCACCAGATACATGCCTACGAAACCCGGATCCAGCATCGCGCGCGTGACATTCACGGGAGACCGGTCAAGCAGTACACGAACGGGAGCGGCCACTGTGTGGGGAACGTCGGCCGGAGCCGGCAGGCCAGTCGGCCAGCTCGGCTGCACCTGGCCGAGACCGGTGGCCAGGATCTGAATGCGCGCGTGCGAATGCGCCGGATGCATGGCATCCAGCAGCACGCCATTATCGGCATCGAGCAGAAGCGGCGCACCGTCGCTTGGATCCAGTTGAATGGCGGGCGCGGCCGAAACCAGCGGCACCGGCGGCAGCATGCGCGCTCCAGCCGGACCATCGATAGCCAGCGCCAGCGAATCGCCGCGTACTTCGAACGGGATTTGAACCTGGGATCCCTGGTCCGTCGCGAATAACACCGGAACCGGAAGTCCGCCGGCATTGGCGGAATTCACACGGGCGCCTTCGACACTGAACAATGTTCCTGGAGCGGCCGCACGGGCTATTAGACCGGCGGAAGTGATCAGCCGGGGATCGCCCGCGCGATGCGGCGCCATGGTTTGGTACAGTCCGTAGCCTTCGAGAGCAACCCACAACTGAATCGCACTCGAATCGAGCCTCACGTCGGTGGCGGGTGTCGTCAACAAGCCCGGCAGCGCCGTCCAGGATGGAGGCACAACGCTCAAGACGGTGAGATTTGTCTGCGCGAAGAAGACGCCCTGATCGGTGGCGATGTAGATCGCGTTTCCGGCCGGATCGGCGGTGACCCCGTGAACCGTGACGTCCGGTAGATTCGCGGAAATATCGTCCCACGAGAGGCCGCCATCGATGGTGTGCAGCACGCGCGGCGGAATTCCTTCCGGTCCGTGGGTGCGGGAGGCAAGCACCGCGAGAGCCACCCGCGGATCGGTGGGATTCACCCAGAAGGCGGTCACGGCGCCGCTCTGTCCGATGCTCCTCTCGGGCTGCCAGTTGACTCCGTTATCGGCCGAGACGATGATGCGGCCGTCCGCCATCCCGGAGTACACGTACGGCTGGACGATGTCTATCGCCGTAACGGCTGCGCCGCGGGTCTGACCTAACGACTGGCGATACAACAGGTCATTCGCCGCTGCGGTGTTGTACGCGGGCCGCCAGGCCTGTCGTTCGCCTGGCTGCCATTCGACCATCAATGCGCCGGGCAGCTCGACCTGGGTACCTTGCGGGCCTTCAGGAAGGCTTCGGATGCGAGCCGGGGGCAGATTCGGAAGGTTCTCATTGATGCTGCTCCAGGACCGGCCTCCATCCAGCGAACGAAAGACTCCAGCCGATCCGGCCACGGCAATTTCATCTTCATTGGAGGGCGAAATCGCCAGATCGCGGATGTACTCGCCGACAATGGACAGGCCGTGAAACGCCGTCAGATTCTCCCAGTGCTTTCCGCCATCGTCGGAGCGGTACACGAATCGGCCAAACGCATAAACCCGCGGACTTCCGGCAACCGGATTGCGAACCTGCGCGCCATTTTCGGGGAGAGGGACCGACCTGCTTTCCGGTACCGGTGGCATCAGGGTGCCGGGCGGAGCCGCGGACCATCTATCGAAGTCGCTGGTTACAAATAACTTACCGGACCAGGATCGTATCGACATCTGGTCGCCCGCCGGCGAATACCACACCCGTTCGACAGGTCCCGTGGCCAGCCCTGCCAACTCCAAATCCATGGCGGCATTGCCGACACGCCTCCAATCGGGCGTTTGCTGTACGCCTGTTTGGGCACTGCCCTGGCCCTGAGCGGACGCCGCCAGCGCGAGCGCGAGGAGCCCGAGGCCCAGTGTGGCTTTGCTACCCATGGATCGTGTCCATTGTACCCTTAACCTATCGGCAGAAGCGGCCCGAACCTGCTGATTCCAGTGATCCCAGAACGACACAAATCGTTCCGGAGCCGCACTTGCAAGTGCATTTTTGATGTTAGACTAACTCCATACCCGAGCCTGGCATTCCAGGTTGAAGGGTGGGGTTTATTCGTTTTTTGCCGATGCTTTTTTAGCCGGTGCTTTTTTAGCTGTTTTTTAAGATGACGAGGGTCCTGAGATCCACGACGGCGAGGTTGTCGCTTCTGATGGGGCTGACGGCCGTCGTGTGTCTGGGCCAGTTCCTTCCCTCCGATGCAGGAACTTACGCCGCAAGGGTGGTCACGCTAACCGGACAGGTTTCGGTTATGAAGGATTTCCAGCCTTGGGCGCTTTCGGCGGGCGATAGCATCCAGGTGACCCAGAGGATCGTGACCGGTCCGGACGGACACGCGTTACTACAGGTGTCGGACGGCAGCACCATCGAGGTCTATCCCAATTCCACGTTCGTGTTCCGGCAGAATCCGGGCAATTGGCGGGATCTGATCGATGTGTTTCTCGGCAAGGTGCGGGTGCACATCGAACATCTGGGAACAACTCCCAATCCGAATCGAGTATTGACTCCGGTCGCGGTCATCTCCGTGCGCGGCACCACCTTCGATGTCACGGTGAACGACGACGACGAGAGCACCATAGTAGAAGTGGAAGACGGCACGGTGGAAGTGCGGCACGCTCTCCTCAGCGGGAACACGGCTGTCCTCAACGCCGGCGAGGTCTTCCGGATCTATCGCGATGAGCCGATCGCGCAACGGATGGATAAAGGTAACGCGGCGCGGCAGGCGCTGCGAATTGTGGTCAACGTGATCGCGATCGTGGGCCGTTCGAGCGGAGGCAGGATCACTCTGCCGGGCGGCGGCACCGGTTCCGTGGGCGATACCGGCGGCAAGACTGCGCCTCCGCCGGCTCCACCGCCACCGCCTCCTCCACCGCCAACAGCGCTGCCTTCGCTTCCTTAGGTACTCGATTTTCCCGCCACGATTTGGAGGCTTTCCCTGCATGCGACACTAGCGTGTAGGCTTATGAAGTCGCTCCTACTATGCTTTCCGCTGGTTTCGGTTTCTTTGTGGGGGCAAGCGGCGCCCAGCGTTCCCGCCCCTTGGGATGTCTCTAAGAGCGTCAGCGATCTGGCCGCACAAGTGGCGAAGCTCAAACCGGTTCTGGCGCAATTGACACCGCAGGCCTGGGTGGAACAAGGCGCTCCGTCGGCGTACGTCGCGCAGTGGCAGAGCGCACAGCAGGAGCTCGATTATCTGGCTCAGACCGCTCGCGCCCTGGAGAAGCAGCCGGAGAAAATGACCGTGGCGCTGGACTTGTATTTCCGGATCCAGGGGGTCGAGTGGCGGCTGCAATCGCTTTCCGAAGGCGCGCGGAAGTATCAGAGTGCAGCGGCCGGCGATCAGATTGCAGAAGCCGTGGGCGTACATGCCACCCAGCGCGATCAGCTGCGCCAGTACATCGCCGATTTGGCCGCGCAGAAGGAGCAGGAGCTGGCGGTGATGGATAAAGAAGCCCAGCGCTGCCGCGAAGAGCAGAACGCGTCGCGTCCGCCGGCGGCTGCGCCCAAGAAAACTACCAAGTCGAAGTAGGAGACTAGAACTGTGAGTGAGACGATCACCTTCGCGTGCAGCATCTGTGGAGAGCCTTCCACCGAGATCTGCGTGTACTGCACCAAAGACACCTGCGAGAATCATCGCTGCGCAAAATGCCAGCGGTGCAGCGACTGCTGCCAGTGCGAGCAGCGGCGGACGCAGGACTGAAGAAAAAGGGGACAGGCCGCTCTGTCCACTGCCACTCTGGCACGCGAGCTCATGAACTTACGGGAGGGGACAGAGTAGCCTGTCCCCTTTTCCCGCTTTTTCAGCACGCCCTAGCGTTTCTTTTTTGCCGCTGCGATCACCGAGTCGCGATCCCCGCGCGTCCAGGCGGACTGGATGTCCGGTTCGGGCATCCCGGCGACGCGGCCGAGCAGGATGAAAGCCGGCAGGGCATGGCTGAGCGTTTTCCAGCGCGCCATGTCGATCAACGCATCGAGCGCGCGGGTGCGCAACTGATCCAGAACCAGAGGTTCCCGGCTATCCGTCAGCGTCTGGAGGGCCCACAGCGCGCGATGGCGGTCCGACCAGGACAGCGAATTCAGCATTTCTATGAACCACGTCGGTGAAACGCTGATTTCCGACGACGGGTCGAGCTTGGCGAGCACACTCAACGCGACCAGGCTCCGCCCAGCATTGTTGCGAACACCGGCATCGGCATCCTTGAGCGCATTCTGAAGATCGTTGACAACGCCGCTCTTGCGGGTGGCATAGACCAGAACATAGGCCGCGATGGCGCGCTGCGATTCGTCGCTGGAGTTGCGCAGCACCTCGCGGAGCTGAGACAGATCTTTGTCCGCCAGCGCCGGGAACATCTCCTGTATCGCGCGCGCGGAACCGTCCGCCATCAGGGGATGGCCGTGGGTCAGGTCCTCGTCGGTGGAACCGCGGCGGGAAGCGGCCTCGGCGGCCTCCAGAAACCGGTTGTAGGCGCTGACGATCTCATCGGGAAGGGTGACGTCACCCTCCGGCGGCTCGCGCAGATCGAAATGCGGAGCGCCGCGCTCCTCGATCCCGACATAGAGGATGGTCTGGCCGCTATCGCAACATACGGCTTCCAGATGCGATTCGACCACGCCCGGGATCTGGTCCAGTTTCGTCTCGGCGTCGCCCTTGGAGGGCGGCATCCGGTCGCCCTCGCGGACGCCCAGGGCTTTGCGGATTTGAGATTCGGAGACTTTGCGAAGACCGTAGAAATCGAGAACGTCGATCTTCAGGTCCTGCGCGTCGATTGCCGTGACAGCCAGAAAAAGGAAAATCGGAAGCGTGCGGCGACATTGCATACTTGGTAGACGCGCGGGGGCGCTTACGATTGCGCTTGTTTTTCAGCCAACGCGCCGATGACGGGTAGAACGAATCGCTCCTTGTTGTACGCCTTGTACATTAAGAACAACCACAGCCCCAGGACTCCCAGCGAAAAGACCGTCCACAACAGGATGTAAATCAGCCAGCCGATGAAGGGGATCGCCACGAAGACGTAGGAGATCATGGACAACACCATTCCGATGACGATCGCCGCGATCCAGGCGAATATCGACTGGAAGGCGTGGAAACGGATCACCCGGTTGCGGCTGTAGGGCTCGATGACCAGGAACAGAATGCCCGTGAGCACTCCGAGCAGGTAACACAGCGCCGCCGCGACGTTCTCCTCAATTCCCGAGGATGCGCCTGCCGATGCGCCCGCGGACGCTGTGGGTCCCGGCGTGTATGCCGGTCCCGGCGGTGGAGGACCCGCAGTACCGGCGGCCGCAGCCCCGGACGGCGCCCCACACTTCGCGCAAAATTTCCCTTGAACTTCCGCCCCGCAACTAGCGCAAAAAGCCATGCCTTCAACTGTACTGGAAAAATCGCCGGGCGTGGAAGCCGGTATGGCGGAGAGGGGGAGATTCGAACTCCCGGAACCCGTAAAGGTTCAACGGTTTTCGAGACCGCCGCAATCGACCACTCTGCCACCTCTCCGTGACCACCATTGTAGCTTAGAGCCCGATCAAGCCTCTTTCGATCAGCTTCGACAGAATCCGCCGGGCCGCGGCTTCCGGCGCTTCCGTGTCTCCGCGCACGAGCACGTCAGGGTTCAGGGGAGGTTCGTAAGGGTCCTGAAGACCGGGCACGAGCTTCGCCGCTCCCTCACGACCCGCCCGGTAGATTCCTTTCGGATCCCGGCTCATGCAGACCTCCAAAGGGCAGTCAACATAGATCTCCAGAAATTGCGGAATCTGTTGGCGCGCGGCGTCCCGATACTTGCGCAGATTGGCGGTGGCGTCGAAGATCACCGGCACGCCGTGTTTGGTCAGCAAAGCGCCTACATAGACCAGTTGCCGGTAGAACGTATTTCGCTCTTCCTCGTCGTAGCGCGGGCGGGGCGTGAAAACCGTCCGCAAGACGTCGGATTCCAACACCGCGACATCCACTCCCCGAGCTGCGAGCATGCCGGATAGAGCCCTGACAATCGTGGATTTTCCGGACGCCGGAAGGCCCGTCACCCATATCGCGAATGCGTGCGGGCTATTCTCCACAATATGCGTTGACCTCTTGCGGATCGAACCTTTCCCTATCGAGCACGGTCAGAATAAACGTGAGCAGACGCTGACGAACCTGGTCCTGAAGCTGGGGATACCAGACAGGGCTCGCCATCACCAGTCCCCGGAAGGCGAAGTAGGGCGCCGCCACTTCCAACATTTCCCGGTCTTGACTGGCGCTCAAATAGCGCTCCCAGAACCGGCGAAACAGCACCTCAAAAGCGCCTTCCAAACGTCCGCTTCGCTGCAGCGAGAAAAACAAATAGTTCGCGGTAATACAGACGACGTCGTCCGCCGGGTCGCCCCACTCGCCTCGCGAACGATCCAGCACCCGGAAATCGGTTCCCGGCCCGAACAAGATGTTCCAGGGGTGAAAATCTCCGTGAACCTGCCGAAGACGATGGCTCAGGGGTTTGAGCTTCCAACGCCATTTGACGCAGCGCTGTTCGATTTCTTCGAGCAGGCTCGCGGGAATCAGCGGATGCGGCGGATACGAATCGGTCAGGCCCATGATGCACTCGCCGTGCCCGATGAGTTCGCGGATGCGTCGCGTGTACAGCCCCGGATCGCCGCCTGTGGTGCGGTGAATCCGCACCAGGTAGTCGCAGAGCGCGTCAGCGCGAGCCACATCCAGATCGGAGAGCGTACCGGTATCGCGAATCCGCTCAAGGTCCAGATGGTAACCGCGGCCCTCCGCATATTCGGTCAACAGGCAGAATTCGTCGACTTTGCCCAGAGAGATGAGGGTCGCATCGGATTGGAAGGCTCCTACATCCAGGGATCGAGCGTGGCCGGGCAAGGAATTGAAAGCACGATGTGCCCACAGAAGATTTTGGGCGCGGTCCGACATATGCTCATGCCCGAATGGGCTCGGGCTCATGGTATGAAACACCACGCTGCCGCTGTTTCCGCCGGCGATCAGGTAATCGATCCGTACCGGATTGCCGTAGCCGTAGGTCTTGATCGAATCGGTCCTGGCATTCTCGCCGAGCGGCACCATGCGGATGACGGAGACAGGAGCTCGGAATACTTCGGTGAGGTACCGCTCCATCGTTTCCCGCCCTAATTCCGGCATGCCGATCACTCCGGCTTGCGGACTAGTTCGACGTCGATGGTGATATCGACTTCGTCGCCCACCACAAACCCGCCGCTCTCGAGCACGGCGTTCCAAGTGAGTCCGAAATCTTTGCGCGCGATCCGCGTCGTTGCGCTGGCGCCCAGGCGCAGCAGTCCATCCGGATCCTTAATTTCAGGTGTGACTGAGTCCACATGCAGCGTTACCTCGCGGGTGACGCCGCGGATGGTCAGGTCGCCGATCAGTTTATAGCTGTCCCGTCCGGTCGCGGCGATCCCGGTGGAATGGAACGTGATGAATGGGTATCTGAGAACGTCCAGGAAATCAGAACTCTTGAGGTGGCTGTCACGCTGGGGTTCGCGCGTGTTGACACTGGCGGATTCGATGGTGGCTTCCACGTGCGAGGCGGCGAGATTCGCAGGATCGAACTCGGCCGATCCCTTGATGCGGCTGAACTCGCCCTTGACGTTTGAGATCATCATGTGCCGGACTTTGAAATGCGCGCCGGTGTGCTGGGTATCTATCTGATAGGTGGCCATTCGGGAGTTTTGAGAGAGGGTCCACTACTCTACATCATCGCGGACGCTGCTCCGCTGGCGGTGCATTTTGTTGGCGGACGGACCATTTTGAGCCAGGTCGCTCATCAGCCCGAAGGCCTTGGAAGACCCCGTACTCTCGGCCGTCACCACGCTTTTGACGAGCTGCCAGGGGATCATCAACTCCAGCCCCGGAACGGTGACCGGAGAAATCCAGATCCCGGCGCCGTGATTGGCCTCCGCAAGCCGACCCGTCATGGCAAAGCCGCCGGCCTCTTCCGCGGATCGGATGTATTCATCCAGATCGTTCTCGGGAGGAACAAAAATGGAGGCTTCCGTGAAGAGTTGAATCATCCCCGAGGATTTTAGAAACTCGGGCGACACCCAGATCAGGACATGCCGTCGCGGCTCGCTCATGGAAGCTCCTCCAGAGCTAAGCGTAGCGAACTCGGCGGCAGGGAGTTCGCTTAAGCAGCCGTATCGAAGAGCGTCCCGCTCGCGTGCGTCTCCGCTTCCATCGCCGACTGGCAGTGCACGCACAAGCGGGCCCAGGGTACCGCATCCAGGCGCTTCGCCGGAATCTGCTCTTCACAGCGTTCGCACAAGCCATAGCTGCCATCCTCGATGCGGGCCAAGGCGGACTGAATATCGTGAATCGAACGCGCCCGCTGGTTCAGGGTTTCGACGGCCATGTCCCGGTCGGTGCTCGAACGGACTTGATCCAGCGGATCCGCCAGTTGTTCGATCTCGAGACCTTCCCGGCCTCCACCGGACCTGAGCAAATCTTCAAGCTGGGCTTCGAGCGTCGCCTTGCGCCGTCTGATTCCTGAGTCGATGCTGGTAATTTTCGTGTTCGTATTCATAGTCACTCCGTTCTGAAGCTGAAGCCTTAAGAGCACGCAAACTGCCAAACCGCGTCGGCCTTCAAGAATTGGCGCTTCAGCGCGGAAACGCGCCGCGATGGTCAATGGGCTGGGGCAAACGACGCAGAAATTGCCTGCGATGACGAATCTACGCTGCCGATAGCGGCCCGCACCGTGCTCTTCTCTTGGCGTGACCTCGCAGCATCTAGGCCGGCTGGTGCTGAGTATGGTCACGATGGGCAGCACTGTCCCGCTGCCCGCGCAGCTAGTCGATGGCTCGACATCAGAAGAATATCGGCGCACGCTGGGTGCGCTGGAGCGCTACCGGATTCTGGCGTCTGAAGACGACGGCGAAATCCTGCCGGCGGCCAAGAAACCCGTCGAACCGGGCGAACGCTATGCCGGCGTCCCGCGTTTGACTCGCTTGCTGTCACGGGTCGGCGATCTTGTCACCGAAAGTCCTTCGGCGGATTCGGACTTGTATACGGGCTCGCTGGTGACCGCCGTCAGACGCTTTCAAGTCCGTCATGGGCTCGAACCCGATGGGCGCTTGGGCAAAGAGACCCTCGCGCAACTGAACACGCCACTGAGCTTCCGCGTTCGCCAGCTGGAGCTCGCTTTGGAACGCTGGCGTCGGATGCCCTACGATCCTTCGCGTCCGTCGATCGTATTGAACCTTCCCGAATTCCGATTGCGGGCCTTCGATACCGGCCACCAGCCTGCGCTCGAAATGAAGATCGTGATCGGGCGCCGCAAGCTCAAGACTCCGCTCTTAACGTCGGAGGTCGATACAGTCATCTTCCGGCCATATTGGAACGTGCCAATCAGCATTCAACGCAATGAACTGATCGGCGACATCAAGCGCGACCCTTCCTATATCTCCAAGAACGATTTCGAGCTGGTGACTCCGCGGGATGCCGTGGTCGCGCAGGACACGGTTGCGGACACATTACTCGCACAACTTCGCTCCGGCAAACTCCACTTGCGCCAGCGCCCCGGGCCCAAGAACGCGCTGGGGCTGGTGAAGTTCGTGTTTCCCAACGAGTACAACGTCTACATGCACGATACCCCCGCAAAATCGTTATTTGCCCGGGCGCGCCGCGACTTTAGCCACGGCTGCATTCGTCTGGAAAAAGCTACGGATTTGGCGGAGTGGGTGCTACGCCAAGAGTCCGGGTGGCCCAGGGAGCGGATCGAGGCAGCGATGCAAGGGACAGAAACCTTTTCTGTAAAACTAAAGCACGCCATTCCGGTGGCGACAGTCTACGTTACTGCCGTGGTGCTGGAGAACGGTGAGGTTCGATTCTTCGAGGACATCTACGGTCAGGACGCCATCCTCGAGAAGGAACTGGATTCAGCCTCGGCAGAGGCTCAGGCTACCAGTGCCGAACCCGCCCCACGTCCACGTGAATGAAATCCGACGCGGGGTAATAGCCCACGCCGCCGCGACCCAGGGCCAGCGCCGCGTTCCGAAACTTTAAGGTCGGCGTGCCGGGAAGGCGAATATCGATCGCCTCCGCCTGCATATGAAGACTGTTCTTCGCCACGCCGACGGTGTGCGTGCGAAGGTACTCGTTACTCTTCGGCGTGCGATATCCGCAGATGATGGAAATCTCCGCATCGGGGCGGCCGACGGCACGGGCTGCATCCGCCACAACATCGAAAACCCGCGGATCGTAGTGATGCACTTCTCCGGTGCGGGAGTCGCGGAGGAAATGGTCGAGCTTCGCCAGGGCCTCGGGAACGTATGTATCGCCGTGACGATAGACGATATCCAAATGTTCCCCGGTATGGGTATGGTAGAGCCGTAGATGGCCGTCTTGAATCGCGGGGGCGGTACCGGATACTGCAACCAGGGGAAGAATCGCCAGCAGGGCAACAACGAAAATACGCAAAACGTGTACCTCTGTGTTTTAATCGGGCGGTTCTCCTAGTTTAACAGGGTTCTGCGAGCTTTCACGCGCATTTCGTTGGCGGCCGCTTGGAGCGACCTGATGGTTGGCCGTCACTCGCCCGGATCGACGATCTCCGACTCGGCTTGATCGAATTCGGTCCGCAGCATCTCAAACTTGCCGCAATCCGGACAGGTCACTTCGACCCGGGTATGCTCGCTGTCGGTGAAAATCCATTCCGCGGGCGCGCCGCAGCGCGCGCAAATGGTGTCGCGTTCGCCTCGCTCTGGATCGATGGTGCGTACGTTTTCCATGCCCTTTATCTAGCACGCGAAAGACCAACCTGGAACGCAGCGGCGACGAGCCTAGAAATCGGCTAGCCGCCGATAGTAAAAGGCAACGCGCAGCGCGTTCAGCACAGCAGCGACGTCGATCGCCTCCTGGGCGATTGCCCCGGCCACCGGCGATAACCACCCAGCGGCGGCGATCCCCATGCCAACCGTGCTCAATACCATGCCTCCCACCGCGCTTTCGAGAGCGATCCGGCGCATCCGGCGGCTGATGTGGATCAGCTCATCGGTCTTTTCAAGTGAAGAATCGAGCACAACGGCATCCGCGGCCTCCGATGTGATGTCGCTATTCGATCCCAGAGCGACGCCTACGGTCGCCATCAGCATGGCGGGCGCGTCGTTGATTCCGTCGCCAACAAAAAGCGTCTTTTCCAGCTTCGTGGCTTCCGCGACGAAAGCAACTTTTTCCTCGGGACTCTTACTGAAGAGCGCCTCGCTGATTCCCACCTGTCCCGCCAAATAGCGGACTTCTTCCTCGCGATCGCCGGAAAGCAAGACCACCCGCCGGGCACCGTGTCTGGCCTTCAAATGCGCGATGAACGGTCGACTGTCTTCGCGTGGCGTATCGCGAAAACGGAGAACCGCGGCAAGGCGTTCATCGAACAGGACGACACACTCCAGACCGGTGGTGGCTTCCGGCAGTACAATTCCCGGCAACTGGGAGCGCCCGGTGATTCGTATAGGAACACCGTCGACGATCCCTTCCAACCCGGCGCCGGGCTTCTCACTTATCGAACTCGCCTGCGCGAGGGACTGGCCCGCCGCACGCGCGGCATTCAACACTGCGGCAGCTAGCGGATGCTTGGAGTACTGCTCCACGCTCGCTGCCTTGGACAAGACATCCTCGCGTGAGACCCCCTCGGCACATAAGACATCGGTCAGCACGGGCTTGCCGTAAGTCAACGTACCGGTCTTATCGAAGATCAGGGTGCGGCAGTTATCGATTTGCTCCAGAGCCGCGGGATTCTTGAGAATAATGCCGCGCCTGGCGGCCAGCGAAATCGCGCCGATAATCGCCACGGGAATTGCGATCAGCAGCGGGCAGGGGGTCGCAATCACGACAACTGCCAGAAATCGGAGTGAATCACCGCTCCACAGCCACGCACCTGCGGCGATGGCCACCGCGATCGGGGTGTACCACGCTGCCAGCTTATCGCCGAGCCGCCGCATTCGGGGACGATTGGCTTCGGTTTCCTGCAACAGCCGGACGATCTGGGCGTGCCGGGAATCGGCCGGCAACTTGGATGCCTCAATCACCAACATTTGTTCTTTGTTGATGGCTCCAGACAGCACGGCAGATCCGGGAGCCTTGGAGATCTCGAAGGGCTCGCCGGTCAGATAGGATTCGTCCATGCGGCCGTGGCCTTCGATCACCGTTCCATCCACAGGAACAATCTCGTGCGGCAGAATGACGACTGCATCGCCGATTCTCACCGCGTCGAGGTCGACATCCTCATGCCCCGATTGGGTCCTGCGGTGCGCGACTCTGGGCGTTCGTTTATGAAGGGCGGCCAGGACCGAGTTAGCCCGCTCGGTGGCGTATGATTCCAGCGCGCCGCCGCCGGAAAGCATCAGCACGATAATCGCGCCCACCAGAAACTGGCCCGTGATCGCCGCCGCCACGATGGATAGCCCGGCGAGAAGGTCCGAGCCGAATTCCAAATGAATCAAGCGCCGCCCGAGTCCCCAAAGCAGCGGCAGTCCGCCCACTGCGACAGCGATATATAACGGGATCTCCGAAACGTGAGCCGGAGCGTGGACCAGGTAGCGCAGGCCCAGGTGGGTCAGAATCGACGCGGTAGAAAGCACAGCGATCCAAGCCTGGGACAGGGTCTGGGACAGGTGGGTAACCCGCTGGGAAGCATCCGTCAAAGCGTAAACACTCCGTGAACGACGCCGTCCTGGATGGGATTCAAATCGAATCCAAGGAGGCGGCACACTTCGAGCATTTGACGGTTCCCGCCCAGGATCTCGACCGTCACGCGGTCCAGCTTTTCGTCCCGCGCGATCTCGATCAGGCGCCGCGAGAGTTCGGTTCCCAATCCGCGGCCCTGATTTTCATCCGTAATCAAGACCGCCAGCTCTGCCTCGTTCTCCAGATGCGCCTTGCTGAGCCGCCCCACGGCGAGAATCTCAGGCTGGCGCGTGACTGGTTCCCGGAATTCGGCCACTAAAGCGATTTCGCGGTTGTAATCGCCAAAGCAAACTCTCAGCAGCCGGTCGTGCGATACCCGCTGGTCCAGCGAGAGCAAGTGAAAATATCGCTGATAGATGCTGCGTTCGGAAAGTCTGGCGTGGAACCGGGCAATCAAGCCCTCGTCTTCCGGACGAATGGGGCGAATCATCACTTCGGTGCCATCCTCAAAACGCCAGGGTTTGACATACTGCACGGGGTACGGCCGGATAGCCGGCAAAGGAGGATCGAGGACATCTTTCGAATAGAGGACCACGCGGGCATCCAGCGCCAGCAGTCCTTCGGCCGACGCCAGCAACGGGTTAATATCGATTTCCTTGATCCACTTTTGTTCGGTAGCCAGATAACTGAATCGCACCAGCAGCTTCTCGAGTTCCACCAGGTTCACGGGCTTGCGTCCACGAACTCCCCCGAGCGCCGAAAAGATCCTGGTCCGCTCCATGAGCAAACGCGCCAGCGTAGTGTTCAATGGAGGCAAGCCGATCGCACGGTCCTTGTAAACCTCGACCAACTGGCCTCCACTCCCGAAGAGTAAGACCGGCCCGAACTGAGAATCGATGCTCGACCCGAGGATCAGCTCGTAACCTTCGGGCCGCACCATGGGCTGGACTGTCACCCCCAGAAAATGTTCCGCGCCGGCCGCTCGCGTAACCGATTCCTGGATGCTCGTATAGGCCGCTCGAACCGCGGCTTCGCTCGAGAGATTCAGTTGGACGCCGCCGACATCGGTCTTGTGCGTAATGGTTTCGGAATGAAGTTTGAGAACGACCGGATAGCCCATGCGGCCGGCCGCATCCACGGCTTGATCCGCCGTGGCCGCGATTTCCGTCGTTACCGTCGGAATGCCATAAAGGGCAAGCAGACTCTTGGATTCGGCCTCGGTCAAAAGCGTGCGCCCTTTGGCGCGGACGCTATCGATCAGTTCGGCGGCTTGGGTGCGCGACCCGGTCTCCTCCGGTTCGAACGCTTCCGGCGTTTCGTAGAGCGCCTTGAGATTGGCGCTGTAGCTCCACATCAACTGGAACACGCGCGCTGCCGCATCCGGATAGCCGTAGGTGGGAATGCCCGCCTGATTGAGAATCGCATCCGCTTTCGCGACGTCGCGGCCGCCCATCCAACTCGCAATCACCGGCTTGCCGGGAAGCTTGGCGTAGCGCGACAACTCCTGCGCAATGGCCGCGGGATCCGCCAGGCCGGTGGGCGCCAGGATGACCAGAAGCCCGTCCGTGGCGGGATCTTTGACCGCAAGGTCCACGGTTTTTGCGTAGCGTTCCGCGTTGGCATCTCCGATGATATCGATGGGATTCTGATGGCTCCAGTGGCGGGGCAGGAATCCGTTCAACTGCTCGATCGTGCCCGGAGCAAGCTCCGCCAGTTGACCGCCGTCGCCCAACAAAGCGTCGGTGGCCAGGACCGCGGGTCCGCCGGCATTGGTGACGATGGTCAGACGAGGCCCGCTTTGGCCGCGGTTGCTTGTCCAGCGCTTCGGAGAGATAGAAAAGTTCGGCAATCGTATTCACGCGAACCACGCCGCAGCGCCGGAAGGCCGCGTCGAGAACGTCGTCCTGGCCGGTGAGCGCGCCGGTGTGCGAGGCGGCGACTTTCGCGGCGGCAGCGGTTCGGCCCGGCTTGATCACGATGATGGGCTTCGATAACGCGACCTCGCGCGCCGCGGATAGGAACGCGCGCGCGTCCCCTACGGACTCCATGTAGATCACGATGCTCCGGGTTTTCGGATCGTCCCCGAGGTACTGGATCAGATCCGCCCATCCCACGTCGAGCATGGAGCCCACCGAGACAAACGCGCTGAATCCGACCATTTCACGCTGGCTCCAATCGAGGATGGCCGTGCACAATGCGCCGCTCTGGCTGATGAAACCGAGGTGCCCGGGACGGGCCATCGAGCTGGCAAACGTCGCGTTCAGACCGCTGTGCGGGCTCATGATGCCCAGGCAGTTCGGCCCGACAATCCGGATCTTGCTTGTCCGCGCTTCGGCGAGAATTTCCCGTTCGAGGGCAGCGCCTCGCTCGCCGATTTCCTTGAAACCGGCAGAGATGACGATCGCACCCTCCACGCCCGCGGCCGCGCACTCGCGGACGACTCCAGGAACCGTGCGCGCGGGCGTCGCGATTACAGCTAAGTCGACGTGTTCCGGAATCTCACGAATACTCGGGTAGCAGGCCAGGCCCAGGACCTCCGAGTGTTTGGGATTTACCGGATAAATCGTCCCGCCAAATGACGTTTGCTTGAGGTTCGATACCAGCGAGCGCCCTACGCCCGCCAAATCCTCCGTAGCGCCGATGACCGCCACATTGCGGGGCCGGAAGAAAACGTCCAGCGACGCGCGGCGCTCCGGTATGGATGTCGATGAAACTACGGCCATGCTCAATCAAACCACATGCAATCGCGACGCCAGGAGGAAGGCGCCTGTTTGGAACTCGCACTGCTCTGTGAATGGCAAATGGAAAGCCACACTCGATATCTGAATGGAAAGAAGTTTGAGACCACCGTCGGCAGGCACAGGATCATTACGGACCAGCCAGTCTCGGGAGGTGGTGCAGACGCGGGAGCTTCGCCTCCCGAGCTGCTGCTAGCCTCGCTGGGAGCCTGTGCCGGTCACTATGCGGTCGAGTATCTGCATGCCCGGTCCTTGTCTGCGGCGGAGCTCGAAATTCGCGTTTCTGCGGCAAAAGGCACAAACCCTGCGCGACTTGCCACATTCCGAGTCGAGGTGAATGTTCCGGGAATCGACGAACGCCATCAACAGGGCCTCCTGCGTGCGGTCAAAACCTGTCTCATTCACAACACGCTTATAACGGGTCCCGCTCTGGAAGTGGTAGTGACCACGGCGCAGACTGTTTCGGTGTAGGCGTTCAGCCCGACGCTCGCACCAGCAACACGGAACAGGGGGCGTTCCAGGCGACCTTGGTCGATACACTCCCTAGCATCTGGTGCTTCAGATCGAGCGCGCCGCTAGCGCCCATGACCACCAGGTCGTAATCGCCGGTTTCCGCTTCACCCAGGATTTCTTCCGCCGGAATTCCACGATAGATGAGCGTGTTCGTCGCGGTTCGAGCGGGCAGTCTTTGGCGGGCGCTTTCGAGAATCTCGTCGCCTTCCCGCTCGAATTCCCGCTCGAACTGCGCCTGCGCGTCGATTTCTTCTTCCTTCTCCTCTTCGTAGCCGATCCACTCCTGATCGGAGCCGGCGTGCAGCCACGGCGTTTCCACGACGTGGACCAGGGTTATCTCGGCAGCAGACAGATCTACCGACGCCGCGATTGTATCCAGCGCCAGCACGGACCCCTCCGAGCCATCCACAGGCACCAGAATCTTAAGGCCTGCATCGCTGTGCAGCTCACGGCCAATCAAAACGGCGCTGTTGGCATGCTCGACCACGCGGCTCGTGACAGGTCCCAGCCCGGCAGGAGTTCGGTTCTTATGACTCTTAGCTCCGACCACGGTGACGTCATAGTTAAGTGATGCCGCAACCAGGGCCCGTGCTGCCGAGCCGGGCTGAACGATCGGCTTCGCACTGATGCCCTCCTCCCTCAAAGCAGCAGCAGCGGCCTCCAGAATGCGCTTGGCGCGGCGGCACAGCTTCGCTCGATGAGCGTGATGCTTCGCGCCAACGACCGGCGCTACGCACAGCAAATCGATTTCGCGATCTTGGGGTGAAAGAATCCGGCAGGCGCTGGTCAACGCGTGACCTGCATTCTTCGATCCGTCAGTGGCCATCAGGACTTTCATTGCAACTTCTCCAGCGGACCGGTCTCTGCAGAGGTAGCTTGCACGGGTGGGTCCAATCCGGGTGGAGCCGGTTTTGACGCCATTCGAGCTCGGACGACAAAGCGCCGCGGGGCTGGCCCGATATAGTCGAACGGAAAGCAGGTGATCAGAGTGAGCGACTTGGCGGATATATATTGCTCAAAAGAGAGCGACTCATCCGGCGGAACAACCTGGATGGAGTCGACTGTATATTGAAACGAACCACTCCGCGTTTTCACCCGAATCGGGTCACCCTGTGCGATGCCGCGCAGCGGGCGGAAAAATGTATCGCGATGGCCCAACACGACGAGGACGTTCTCCACCACGGGAACACCGGCGATCATGACCGGTTCATTGAATGTAACCTCTGTCCGTTTGTCATAGTCGCTCGCCAGGAGAATTCCTCCCAACAGCAGCAAGCTACCTAATACCGGGACTGCACTGATACACATGACATTTTTCCCAATCTCTGCACCCAGCGTCCATGCGGGGTTCAAACACTGACTACAGGACACGGAGCATCACGCACAATTGAATAGGCGTTTGGCCGCAAGCGCCCCAACACTCCTTCGCGCCGGCTGCGGCCGATCACGACCAGATCGGCGTTCCTTCGGGTGGCCGCGGCTTGCACGACCTGGGAGGGATTTCCCTCTTCGATCAGAATTTCACCCTGCACCGAAAGCTTCCGCTGCAGGCACAGGATGTACTCGTTCGCCCGAGTGGCGCTCATGTCCGAGGGATTCCGAGGCTCCAGCTCGCGAACAGCGTGCACCACGATAAGCTCCGATTGGAATTCAGCCGCGAAGTCGCGCGCCCACAGCAGGGCCGCTTCAGCCGCGGGAAGATCGATCGCACAGATCACCCTGCCGATTCGCTTCCACAGGGGCTGCCAACCCTTATGCAAATGCGCCCCGGTCCACACCGGAGCGTCGACATCATGCAAAACCTTGGCGGCAACCGAGCCCAGCAGGAATTTCCGAAAAGGCCCGTATCCGTGGGTCGGCATCACAATCAGGCTGGGTCTTTCGATGTGGGCAACTTCGACAATGCTGGCCGCCGGATCGCCCGTCACGACGATCTTCCTTACGTCGACTCCAGCGAGATCGGCCTGGTGATAAACGTCCAATTCCTTACGCCCCTGGGCTTCCAGTGCGGTGATCCACCCGGTATCGATCGGCCCGCTAAACTCGCGGGGCGAAATCAGCGCGGGAACTTGGATCGGATTCACGTGCAGCAGAATCAACCCGGCGCTAAAATGCCGGGCCAGAGCCGCCGCCTGTTGAGCGGCCCCTTCTCCTTGTTCGGAGAAATCCACCGGCAGTAGAATCTTTGTCAGCTTCATGGCGACTGGCTCCCGACGCTTCGGTCAACACATGCCTAGTAGCGCAGGATAGCGGCCAGCGGATCAGCCGGCGCCATTTTGTCCTGCGGCAGCATGAAGACCTCGCCTCCGGCACGCAGTGTCTCGACGACCGCGGCATTGATCAGATCTTCGCCGTCCGGACCTGCGACCTCCGCACCTGCGCGCACGCACAGACGATGCACTCGGCCTTCTCCCGCGGCCCGTGCCACGGCCGAAACATCGGCCAGCGTGCGAGCGCGGTCAGGCATCTCGCGATATTCGGCGAGAACCCGCTCCCCGATCCGTTGATGATGCTCCTCACGTGCTGTGGCGGCGCGAGCTGCGACATCGGGCAGCGTCAGAACATCGATACTGCCCAGACAATCGACCGTCATAATATGGGCGTACTTCGCAGCTCGCCGGTAAGCAGTCACTTCTTCGTGAACTCCCATGAGCAATAAAGGCTTGCCGTCCAATGCATGCTTCAGTTCGCGGTCGACGGTCTCAAAGAAATGATGCAGATACTCGGGAAATTTTTCGCGATCCGACAAGGTTCCCACGCGGATGCCACGCATGGCGCCGGTGGAGGGTCCACTGGCGGATCGCGTCTCCAAAGTATGGTCGGGTTTGTCGAAACCGCCCGCGGCATCCAGGCCCGCAGGCACCCCAGCCGGCAGTGCCAGTTCCCGGCACTCGCCATTCAAATAGTGGAACAACCGCAATTGCTTGGTGCTCAGCCCGAGCACGAAGAATTCATGGGGCGCATAAGCGTCGGCGACGAACGGAGTCAGATGGAAGTGGCCGGCGATTACCAGTTTCTCAACCGGGTTATTTCCAGGTGTGTTGGGCAGATAATAGCGCGCAGTGTACTCAGGGGAACGGAAGATGGCGAATCCATCTCCGCCCGCCTCGGCTCCCGATTCCCGAGCCATCTCTTCCAGCGGCGCCAGCAGTTCGTCAACCTGGACAGTGCCCGCCCGCTTGCCGTGCGTCAGGTGTTCGCCGGCGGTTCGGACCAGCGCATGAACCAGAGCCTTGCGCGAACCTTCCTGCGCGCCCGGATGATGAGCCGGAACGACGATGGTGATACATGGACCCTGGCATCCGGCCAGGAACTTCATGGCATGGCCGTCCAGAATCCCGGAGATTGCGCTTAACGTTGACGTTGTCATTGGGGTCTCTCTAGCCATCCCTTCATGCACGGGAAGTGCCGGACTGGAAAACGCGATTAAAGGGCGTGGATCGCGAGGTTGACCCGTTTATGTGCGAGAGAGCGCAGGCGAGGTGGGTCCTTTTACGCAGGAGCCTCGTAACTTCATAGCTTCGGCCAGTTCCAGACTAGTTCAAGCGGCCTTGGAAAGCATTCTCAAGCAACTGGCGAACTCCGCTGCGCGTGACCGGGCGCGGATTGTAGTAGGGATTCTGGACGGCGAGATCGGCGGCCTGATCCAGTTGCTTGACGCCGCATCCCCAAAGATTCGAGCGAGACGGGCGCGCCGAGGGATACAGCCAGGTCATATAGCCCTTGCGCGGCCGAAGCGAGCGCCGATAGCGCGTGCGATGCGTTCCATCGCTTCAGGCGCCGCTGTAGCGTTATACGCGACGGCGTGCGGCAGCACCACCGTATGCGTTTCCGCGTGCGGCAGATTGAAGGATCCGCCCAGCGTGTGGCACAACTTGTGATGCAGCGCCATGCCGACCGCGCCCAGGGAGACGCCTCCCAGCCATGCTCCGTAAAGCGCTCGGGAGCGCGCGTCGATACTCTCCGGCTGCTTCGCAACCTCCCGCAGACCGTCGGCGAGTGCCCGAATTCCTTCCTCGGCGATCAGCGAAATGATCGGATTGGCGTCGCGTCGAATACAGCGCCTCGACGCAGTGCGCGATGGCATTGATGCCGCTGGTGACCGACAGCGCTACAGGCAGCGACGTCGTCAGCGCCGGATCGTAGATCACTGTTTTGGGCAGGACGCAGAACGTCGCGCCCGGTCTTCTTCACGCCGCCTTCGGTGATCCCCCAAATGGGCGTCATCTCCGATCCGGCATAGGTGGTCGGGATCGCGAGAATCGGCAGTCGCGATGTGAGCGCGATGGCTTTGGCGAGCCCCGTGGTCGAGCCGCCGCCGATCGCCACGCAGCAGTCCACATGTAGGCGGCGCGCCTTATCGCGCGCCTCTTCCGCGACCGCGACGGGAACATGCATCGCCGCGCCGTCGAACACGCCCGCGGATCGAGCGCCGAGCATGACAACGATATCGGCGCCGATAGCACGCTGTTCAGGAGTGCACAGCACCAGCGCTCGTGTCGCGCCTAATTTGTCGATTTCTTCGGGAAGTTTTTGGAGCGATCCCGCGCCAAACACCACGCGGGATGGAAGCGCTTCATAGACGAAGGGCGGGAACATTGTTTTTGCGGCGACGTAGGCGTTCGACCTGGTTTTCGAGGACTTGCAAGCGGGACGCTGCCCGCGCGCAGCACGACGTTGTGGAATTCGCGCAGCGCGAAGCGATTGCCCAGCGCCTTTTGGGCTTTGTCGCGGAGTTCCAAAATCTTCAGCTCGCCGATCATGTAAGAGCACGCTTGGCCCGGATACACGGTGTAGCGTTCCACTTCGCTCGCTTCGATCCCGTAGTCGATGGCCTGCTGCCGGGTCCAGCGCTTGGCGTGCAAGCCGGTATCGATCACCAGCCGCCGCGCGCGCATCAGCTCGTAATCCAGTTGCCCCAGTTGGCCTTCGATATCGTCGCCATACCAGCCGGATTCCGCGGCCAGGCGCTCGGCGTACAGCCCCCAGCCTTCGGTGATCGCCGAAATGCCACCCAGCGCGCGGACCTGCATGAATCGCGGCAGGTCGTGATTCTCCACTTGCAGAGCGATATGAAAATGATGCCCGGGAACCGTTTCGTGATACACCACGCTGCGCAGCCCGAACCTGGTCATCCACTCGATGCGGCGCGGAAACTGGAACGTGCCGGGCCGCGACCCGTCAGGCGCCGGAGCATTGTAGTTCGCCGCGGCGTTGGCTTCGCGGAAGCGCGGGAACGGCTGTGCAACCACCGGCGCCTTCGGGCGGAGATCGAACAACAGCGCAGCGCGTTTTTCGGCGTCGCGAATGATCGCGTCGATGTCGCGCATGATCTGCGCGCGGCTCTCGTCAGAGGTCGGATTGGGATATTGCAAATCGAGCTTGAGCTTCGCGATGCGTTCTTTCACCGGCCCCGCGGTGCGCCCCAACTGCCGCAAAAGACCATCCATCTGCGCTTCGATGCGCGCAACCTGCTCTAATCCGATCTCGTGAATCTGGTCCGCCGTGAGGTTCGTGGTGGTATAACGCTTGAGAAAAAACGCATACGCTTCGGGACCGCCCTTCAGCCGCCACAGGCCCGCGTCATTGGTCGAACGCGGAAGCTGGGCCTGCAGCGTGGCAGCCGCCTTCTTCCACGCCGGATAAATCTGCGTGCCCACGACCTTCTCGGCTTCCGCCCGAAGCTGCTCGCGCTGCCCGGCGGGAATCGCCGGCACTGCGGCCATCTTGTCCGCAAACGCCGTGACGAACGGATTCTGGCCCGGCGACGGATCCACGAAGCTCTGGATCTGCTTGATGGTGGCCTCCAGAATAAAACGCGGAGGAATCACGTTCTTCGCGGCCAGCCGGCGCGATTCGGCGATGGCTTCTTCCATCCGCGCGCTCACCTGCCCCAGCGCGGCGACGTAGTTCTCGGCGTCCCTGGGCTTCGATAGCGGACGCGCCACCGTGAATCGTTCTACCGAGGCGACGTTCCAGCCATTCATCTGCTCCAGCGGAAAGCTGTAGTCCCAGTACGGCTCTTCGGCGACCACCATCTCCAGTTGCCAGGCCATGACTTCAGCCGAAATGCGTTGGGTATCCGTCATTCCGGCCCGATCGAACTTACGGAGTTCCGCCAGGCCCTTACGAGCAAGCTGGAGCCGCTGGCGAGCCGACGCGATCGTCAGCGGTGTGAGCTGCCGCTCCAGCCGGTCTTGCTCCTCGCCGGTGAAGTAACGCAGCGAAGTCGCCAGGTTGGGATTAATGCGGATCCATTCATCGGTGAACTCGCGGAAGAAATCATCAATGGTCCGGGGAGGTTGCGCGAAAGTAGACTTCGACGCAACTCCTGCCGCGACCAGAGCCAGACAAGCCGTTCTGCGGGTGAGCATCGGACCCCCTGTTGTTGAGTTTATGCCTGGCCGGCGTGGGCCCGTGCAGTGCGTTCGTTCAAATCTCTCAGAACTCGAAGCTCAGCGGCCGTGGGAGCCGCGGTAGTCTCCAGATTCGGCGCAACCTTCAGCGGCCATCCCGTGGCGGCGACCACCTGCTCCACGGTAATGCCCGGATGCAGGCTGGTTAACGTGAGCTCCTTGGTTTCGGGATCGGGAGTGAGAATGCCCAGGTCGGTGATTACATTGGTGGGGCCCTTCCCCGGCAATCCGAGCTTCTGCCGGCTGTCGCCGCCCTCGAAATAGCCACCCGACGTAAGAAAGTCCAGTTTCTTCACGAACGCCCGATTGTTCTGGCGCAGCGTGATCAGCACCTCGCCGCAGAAGCCGGCGATTTCCTGCGCGCCGCCCGATCCGGGCAGCCGCACCTTGGGCTTGTTGTAATCGCCGATGACGGTGCTGTTGATGTTGGCGTACTTGTCGATCTGCGCCGCGCCCAGGAATCCGAGGCCGATCCGGCCGCCTTGCAGCCAGTAGGAAAATATCTCGGGGATCGAGACCACGGCGTCGGCTGTTTCGGAAAGCTCGCCGTCGCCGATCGAGAGCGGCAGCACCGTGGGCTTCGCCCCGATGGTCCCCGACTCGTAGATCAACACGGTATCGGGAGCATGCGTCAGGCGGGCCAGGTTGGCGGCCGCGCTCGGCAGGCCGATGCCGACAAACAGCGTCACGCCGTTGCGGATCATGCGCGCTGCCTGGATGGTCATCATCTCATCGGATGTATAGGCTGCGTCAGGCATGCGCCCCTTCCAGACTGCGTTTGTACTCGGCGAAATCCTTGGTGCCGAGCACGTGGCGGTCGATCCATGTTTGAAACGTCGCCCGATCCCGGGCGATAACGTCCCAGGCTTTGTAAAATGCGTTGTCGCGCTGATAGTAACCCTGCGCGTAGGAGGGAAACGCCCCGCCTTTCACTTCGCACACGGCGCTCAGGACCCACGACGGCAACACCACCGAATTGGGCGGGGCGTGAAGCTCGTCGACGATCTCTTCCACGGTGACGATGGCGCGCTTGGCGGCCAGCACGGCTTCCTTCTGCACGCCCACCACGCCCCACATCAGCACGTTGCCTTTTCGGTCGGCCTTCTGCGCATGAATGACCGTCACATCCGGCCGATGCGCAGGGATCGCGGCTAGCTTCGCTCCGGTAAACGGGCAGTCTATAAATTTGATGCGCTGGTTGTACTTCACCAGGTCGGTTCCGACGTAGCCGCGCAGCATCCCGAATGGCAGATTGGAGGCGCCGGCGCTATAGGCCGCGGCCATTCCGGCGTGCGCGTGCTCCTCGATCTCGATGGGCTGGGGCCAGCCGTTTTCGACCGCATCCCGAAGGCGGTGCAGCGATCCGACGCCGGGATTGCCGCCCCAGGAAAAAATAATCTTCTTGACGCATCCGGCGCCGATGAGCTGATCGTAGATCAGGTCCGGAGTCATGCGGATCACGGTGAGATCGCGCTTGCCCTGCCGGATAATCTCGTGTCCGGCGGCGAAGGGGATCAAGTGAGTGAACCCTTCCAGGGCCACCGTGTCGCCGTCGCGAACCGTTTCGCGGATCGCCTCTGAGAGTGAACGTATGTGAGCCAGAGCTTCTATTTTGCCACGCCGGATCGCGGGGCAGGAACCGGCATCGGGAGATCTCGCGCACGTACAGGACCGCAGGTTCCGTTGTGCGTGCGGGATCAACGCGCACGCACAGGACCGCAGGTTCCGTTGTGCATGCGGGATCAAAATGGTTTGCTATAATCGCGCCGGAGGGACGGCCATGTCCTTAGTTCGAGGATTACATCACATCACCGTGTGCGCCGCCGGCGCCCAGGAAGACATCGATTTTATGACCCAGGTCTGCGGGCAGCGTCTGATCAAGCAGACCGTGCTGTTCGACGGACGTTTCGCTCACTATCATCTGTATTACGCGAACGCGGACTGCGAGCCTGGCTCGGTCTACACTACCTTCCCGTTTAACCGCGTGAAGGGCCGTCCCGGCTCGGGACAAATCCAATCCACAGCCTACAGCGTGCCCAAGGGATCCGTTAAGTTCTGGGAAGACCACGTGAAGCGCCACAAGGTGCCCAATGAGGGTGTCAAGGAGCGCTTCGGGAAGAAGTATCTGCGCTTTAGCCATCCATCCGGATTACAGATCGAAGTAATGGAAGAGGATTCCGACCAGCGCAAGGGTTGGACCACCGATCAGGTCAGCAGTGACGTGACCATGCGCGGATTCCATGGACCGGTGCTCTCGGTTCGGGAAGTCGGCGAGACAGAACGCTTCTTTGTCGACGCTCTGGGTTTCAAGAAGACCGGCACCGACGGCGATTTTCATCGCTTCGAAGTTGCCGGCGGCGGCGCTGCCAAAACGGTCACCCTGGTGCACGAGCCCGACCGTCCCTCGGGTAGCTGGATCTTCGGGGCCGGCACGGCGCACCACGTCGCCATGGACCTGGAGAGTGACGAAAAGCTGGCCGAGCAGAAGGGCATCTACGAAGAGCTGGGCTACACCGATTGCTCGGAAATCAAGGACCGCAACTATTTCCACTCGATCTACTGCCGCTGCCCCGGCGGGATTCTGGTGGAGTGCGCGGCCACGGCCCAGGGCGCCTTCGCCCGCGATGAGGCCGAATCGGAACTGGGGACGCACATGCTGCTGCCGCCATGGTTCGAAGAAAAACGCGCCGAAATCATGGCGATGCTCGATCCGATCCGCGTTCCGGAAGGCAATATTCCAAAGGACGCCAAGAAGGTCGCCGCGGCTACCCTGCCCGATCCGGGGCCGGTCGATACCAGCGCGGCGGGTGTTTCTCGCCGTAAGGCCGAATTCATCGGCGGCGAGAAGTCCAAGTAAGCAGGTGCCCATCAACACCCCCGTGGTTCGCCTGCGCGAAGCGGGCCAGCCGCGGGGTTTGGCGAGGCGCGCCGGGATTCTGCTGCACGGCCGCTCGCGCACGAAACAGGAAATGTTGGACCTGGCCACAGGTCTGGAGATCGGCGGCACCCGCTGGATCGCACCCTATGCGGATCAGGGCCTGTGGTATCCAGGGCGGTTCATGGAGCCGCTGGAATCCAACGAGCCATTCCTGACGCGTTCAGTCGAGCGGTGCCACCGGCTTGTAGTGGACGCCAGCGATGGCGGCCGCCTGGATCCGCAGCAGCTTTTCATCGTGGGCTTTTCGCAGGGAGCCTGCATCGCGGTCGAGTATGCTCTTCGTCATCCGGATGCCTGTGGGACGATTGTGGTCTTCAGCGGCTGCCTGATGGGTCCTGCGGGCACGGACTGGCGCCCGGCAAATGGCAAAACGCTGCGGGGTCTCAGGGTGTTCCTCACCGGCAGCGATATGGACGAATGGATTCCGGAGGACCGCACGCGTCAGACCGCCGAGGTTCTCAAGCGCCTGGGAGCCGGATGTGGAAATGCGCATCTATCCATCGCGGCCGCACATCGTCAGCAATTTGGAACTGGCGGAAGCGAGAACCTTCCTGCAAGCGCGAATCCCCGAGGCGCGGGTCTGACCGGCAAGACGGCTCTATTGATAGTTCGCCCTTTGCGCGTCGGTGCGATCCGGCCCAGCACTAAGGTTTTTTTCTGGGTTCCAGTACTTCAAGAATTTTCGCGAGCGTGATACTATGGCAACTTCTGAACATGAATCCCGAAGTTGTGCTGCCGTTGTGCATCCTGATTCCGTTTATCTTTGCAGGATTGTACACGCTTACCGATCCCGCAAGCTCCATACGCAAAGTAAACAAATTCATGGCGGAAGCTCATCGGATCGAGGCCAACACGATCCTGGGCGATTTGTTCGCGGAACCTACGCCGATTGCCGATAGCCTGGCAACTCGCTCTTGGTCGCGCGTCGCAGGTTTGGCCATGATGGCGGCCGGTTTGTTCCGCCTATACCTTCTCTAACAACAACGGCCATTCCCTGACCCACGCCCACGCACATGGCGGCGATCGCCCGGCTGGCACCGGTCCGCTTCAGGTGCATCGCGGAAGTAAGCACCAGGCGAGCGCCACTCATTCCTAGCGGGTGTCCGAGCGCGATGGCGCCGCCGTTGGGATTTACCTTTTCGCTGTCGTCCGCCAGGCCGAACGCGCGGGTACATGCCAGCGCCTGCGCGGCGAAGGCTTCGTTCAGCTCCAGATAATCAACGTCGTCCATCTTCAGGTTGAGTCGCGCCAGCAGCTTTTGGACCGCAGGAATCGGTCCGATCCCCATATAATTTGGATCGACGCCGGCGGCCGCCGCGCCCACGAATCGCGCGATCGGCGTCAGCCCGAATTTCGCGGCAGCTTGCTCGGAGGCCACGAACATCGCCACCGCGCCATCGTTAATTCCCGATGCGTTGCCCGCCGTCACCGTGCCGCCTTTGCGAAACGGCGTGGGAAGCTTGGCAAGACCCTCCAGCGTGGTGTCGGCGCGAGGATGCTCATCATCACGTATCACGGCCGCCGGGGCGGCCGACCCTTTTTTGCTGAGGATGGTCACCGGCTCGATCTCTTCGGCGAATACGCCCGCAGCTTTGGCTTTCGCGGCCTTTTGTTGCGAGGCCAGCGCGAATCGATCCTGCGATGCGCGGTCGACGTTGTACTTCTCGGCGACGTTTTCCGCGGTCTCGGCCATCGAGATGGTGCCGTACTTCTCTTCCATCCGCGGATTGACGAAGCGCCAGCCCAGCGTGGTATCGAAGATCTGCGGATCGCGCGGGAATGCCGCGGAGGGCTTGGGCATCACCCAGGGCGAACGGCTCATGCTTTCGACGCCCCCGGCAATCGCCAGTGACATTTCGCCCATGCCGATACCGCGCGCCGCCGCCGCGACCGCCTCCATGCTGGATGCGCACAGCCGGTTCACGGTGACGCCCGGCACACTCATCGGAAGATCGGCCAGCAGCAACGCCATGCGCGCGACGTTGCGATTGTCCTCGCCCGCCTGCGTAACGCAGCCGTAGTAAACCTCGTCAATGGACTCCCAATCGCTGTTCGCGAACCGGCGCTTCAGAGTGATAAGAGGATGCGCGGCCAGATCGTCGGTGCGGACCGTCGCCAGCGCTCCTCCGTAGCGGCCGATGGGCGTGCGGACACCTTGGCAAATGTAGGCAGTGGGCATGTATTTCCTATTCTATGCAGGCCCGCACAACGGAGCATGGCGCGGCGGATATATTCGGGATTGCGAACAATGCATTGCAGCGCCGGCCCTGTGCGGGCCGTTCTACTCAGTGGTTTTGGGTGGAGTAGCGGCGCGGGCTCTTCGGGCCACCGCGTAAACCTCGGTGAACTCCGCGCCGAACAGGAAGATCTGCGCGGAGTAATACACCCAGAGCAGGAAGATGACCACGGATCCGGCTGCTCCGAACGGAGAACCCGTGGTGGTGTGTCCCAGATACAGGCCGATCAGGGCTTTTCCAATCGAAAAGAGAAGTGCGGTGATAGCGGCTCCCGTCCACACATCCCGCCAGGCGACCCAGGAATCCGGCAGCACGCGATAGAGCAAAGCGAACAACACCGTGACCAAGGCGAATGAAACCGTGAAATTCGTGGCTTGCAACAGGAACTCCGTCGCGGGCAAAGCTTGCGGCATGAATTTTCCGGCAGCCGAAATGACGGCGTCCGTCAGGAGGGAGATCAGGAGCAGCACGCCCACAATCATCACCGCGACAAACGACACCAGCCGTTTGAAGAAGAACTGTTTGATGTAGCCGCGATCCGGCGGTGGAACTTCCCAAACCAGGTTCAAGGCATCCTGCAGCGCTCCAAAGACCACGGTGGCGCCGTAGGCGAGCGAGACGATCCCGGCGATGGTCGCGAAGGAACCACCGCGGCCGCGATCCAGAACTTCTCCGATCAGGCTGGCTCCGTTAGAGCCGAGCATCTGGATAGCCCAGGCGATCACCTCGCCGCGTGCGGCGCGCCGCCCTATGACCACTCCCGCCGCGGCCACCACGAAATAGATCGCCGGAGCCAGGGACAGCAGCGCGTAAAACGCCAGAGCGGCCGAGAGAAGCGAGGTGTTGTGCTTAAAGCAGCGTTCGAAGGCCTCGCGGAACAACCCGGCCGTGGTCAGGATTCTGCGCTGCACCCTGCAACTATCATGACAGGACGGCCCGCCATTACGAAAATCCGAACAGCCGCATCGCGTTTTCCTTCAAAATCAGCGGCCGGACCTCGTCCTTAATATTGATCGCCGCGAAATCCGCCAGCCAGCGGTCCGGAGTAATCAGCGGATAATCCGAGCCGAACAGCATTTTCTTCTTGAGCAGGGTATTGGCGTACTGAATCAGTATGGGCGAGAAATATTTCGGCGACCATCCCGAAAGATCGATATACACCTGCGGCTTGTGCAGGCAAACCGAGATCGCTTCATCCTGCCAGGGGAACGACGGGTGCGCCAGGATGATCGGCATGTCCGGAAAATCCACCGCCACGTCGTCCATGTCCATCGGATTGCCGTACTTCAGGCGAACTCCGCCGCCGCCGGGCATGTTGGTGCCGATCCCGCTGTGTCCGGTATGAAAGATCACCGGCAGCTTGGCCTCGTTCACCACTTCGTAAAACGGATACGCCGCTTTGTCGTTCGCGTGGAACTCCTGCAGCGGCGGATGCAGCTTGAACCCGCGAATTCCGCCTGCCTTGATCAGACGCCGCGCTTCATCCACGGCGTCTTTTCCGCGCATCGGATTCACGCTGGCGAAGGCGATCATGAAGTCGCTGTTCTCCGCGGCGAAAGCCGCCACTTCTTCGTTGGGCACGGGCGGACGACCGGTAAGTTTCTCATCCACCGAAAACACCACGCATCCGATGTTGCGGGAGCGGTAGTACTCGGCCAGATCCTTGCGGCTGTAAGAGACTCCGCTGTTGCCGAAGTATTTGCGGGCGGCTTCGCCCGCCGCGTTATCAGGCACTTCGGATTCCACGTGCACGTGCGTATCGATGGCGATCAGATTCTGAGTTTTCACTAGACACCTTTCTGTATGGAGATGACTCGTGCGGACGGACGCGGAGAGTATAGATCTACCACCAACGCCGCACGATTTTTCAGTACCGCGCCCTGGTTAATGGACCCCTTGTCAGTCACCTCGTGGGCGTCGATCGCGGGGGGCTCAGGCATGAGGATCGCACGAGCGATGCGGTTGGAACTGCCGGTCGCATCGGCCGCGAGCTCATTGAGCAACGCTTGAAATTTAGCATGGACGGCCGGATGCGCGACGGTCTCGGCCGCGGATGCTGTCGCGGGGAGCTCCGCCAATTCTCGGCAAGCGTCGAGCGCCGGGAACACCAGCGCCGTCACGAAATCACGATCGTGGCCCGCGATCACCGCGTCGTGCGCATAGGGGGCGCAGTGGCTCAGGAATTTTCCACGCATCGGCCCGGCGCTGACAAAAGTTCCGGTGGACAGCTTGAAATCCTCCACCATGCGGCCGTCGAAGATGAATCCGCGCATGATGTCCTGGGGATCGACAAACCGCAGCGCGTCGCCGATGCGGTAGAACCCTTCGTCGTCGAACGCCAGGCGAGTGAGATCGGGCTGACGCCAGTAGCCGGGAGTGACGCTGGGACTGCGCAGCCGGGCTTCCAGCTTGTCGCCGACCGGCACCAGTTTCAGCTCGACGCCCGGCGCGGGCAGGCCGACTTCTCCGGCGCGGCGGAGATCTTTGCCCGGAAACAGCGCCGCGGGACCGGTTTCCGTCGACCCGAGGCCGGTGAACATCATGATGCGTTCGCCGCAGGTTTCGATCGCCAGCTGGTCGAGCTCGTCCCACACTGGCTGCAGCAAACCGGCGCCCGCGTAGTAGAACATCTTCAAACGGCTGAAGAAGCGCTCCCGGAAGTCGCGGCGCTCGCGCAGGAACGGAATCAGCGCTTCGAAACCCTTGGGCACATTCAGGTAGACGTTCGGGCAGACGTCGTGCAAGTTCCGCACGGAAGCCGCCATCCCCGCGGGCGTCGGCCGGCCCTCGTCGATATAAAACGACCCGCCGTTGTACAAAACGAACCCAACGTCGTGATTGCCGCCGAAGGTGTGGTTCCACGGGAGCCAATCGCAGATCACCGGCGGTTCATCGTCCACCCACGCCAGCACGCTGCGGACGATTTCCTGGTTGCTGGTGAGCATGCGCTGCGTATTCTCGACGCCCTTGGGCGTACCGGTGGAACCCGAGGTGAACAGAATTTTCGCGACCGTGTCCGGCGTGACCAGATCATGCGCGCGATCGACGTCGGCTGTGGCTGTGGTCGCCGCGAGGGCTGAAAACGAAGTGACGAGTTCTGCGTCGGGAGGTTTGACTGTCTCAAGCGCTTTGTGAAAAGGCGCGGCTTCGTTTACAAAGATCAACCCCGGCGTCAGCAGATCGAAGATATACCGCAGCTTTCCGAAATCGGAAGAAACCAGCGAGTACGCCGTCGAAATCGGCGCATAGGGGATGCCCGCGTAATACGCAGCAAAGCCGAGCACCGCGTGCTCCAGATCGTTCCCCGAGAGGATCGCGATGGGACGCTCCGAGGAAAGATTGCGATGGAGCAGCGCCTGCGCGACATTGCGGGCCGCCGAGCGAAATTGCGCGTAGGTCAGCGTGCGCCAGTTGCCGGAATCGTCGCGTTGGCCCATGAACACGCGATCCGGAGTGTTCTGCGCCCAATAATCCAGCTTGTCCGTGAGTCTGGCCGGATACTTTCCGAGCGGATGCACGGGACGCACGTAGATCGCACCATGCTCGTCACGAGTCATCGTGACCTCGCGGGGTCCGAAACGCACGTCACGCTGCGTCGTTGTCATCCTTTGGTTAGGTCCCAGTCTGCGAAAGTTTTTCCTTCCTCAGCCAGTTTCTTAAGCAGCGGCGCGGGCTCCCATAGATGGCCGTACTGCTTGTGAAACTCGTGCACGCGAGCGTAGACGCTCTTCAGCCCCACCGTATCGGCGTACCACATCGGGCCGCCGCGATACCCGGGAAATCCATAGCCGGTGCAGTAGATCACGTCGATATCGGCTGCGCGCTGCGCGTGTCCTTCTTCCAGTATGCGTGCGCCTTCATTGATCATGATGTAGACGCAGCGCTCGATAATTTCTTGGGGAGTCACCGCGTGGCGGGCGATTCCAGCTTCATTCGCGGTCTTCTCGATCAGAGCATCCACTTCGGGATCGGGAATGGGCGCGCGGCCCTCGTCATACCGATACCAGCCCCTGCCGCGCTTCTGGCCCAAGCGGCCCATATCGTAAAGCTTGTCCAGCACCAGCGGCACGCGCTCGCCGGGCTTCCGCAGGTGCGCGTACTCCTGCTTCACTCGATACGCCAGATCGATCCCGCCCATATCGTCCACGGCGAAGATCCCCATGGCCATGCCGAAATCGGTGAGAGCCTTGTCCACCTGCTCCGGCGTGGAACCTTCCTCCACCAGAAATTGCGCCTCGCGCATATACGGCAGCATCATGCGATTGCCGACGAAGCCGCGGCAGTTTCCCACCACCACGCCGATCTTGCCCAGCTTCTTGGCGATGGCCAGCGACGTCGCGACCACTTCATTGCTCGGGTGCTTGCCGCGCACGATCTCCACCAGCCGCATCACATGCGCCGGGCTGAAGAAGTGTAGGCCGATCACCATCTGCGGCCGCGAAGTCGCGGCGGCGATCTCGTCGATATCGAGCGTCGACGTATTCGAAGCCAGCACGCAGTCCGGCTTCGCGATCTTGTCGATCTCGCCGAAAATCTGCTTTTTCAGCGGCATGCTCTCGAACACCGCTTCGATGATGAGGTCCGCTTTCTCAAATCCGTCATAGGTGAGCTGCGGATGAATCAGCGCCATCCGCTGATCCATCACGGCCTGCGAAAACCGGCCCTTCTTGACCGAGCTTTCGTAGTTCTTGCGAATCGCAGCCATGCCGCGGTCGAGCGCCGCCTGCTCGGTTTCCTTGAGCAATACGGAAATTCCTGCGTTGGCGCAAGCCATCGCGATGCCGCCGCCCATGGTCCCGGCGCCGATGATCCCGACGTTCGCAATCGGGTACGTCGCGGTTTCCTTGGGGATTCCCGGCACACGAGCCACCGCGCGCTCGGCGAAGAAGATGTGGATCATCGCCCCGGCCTGGTCGCTCGCCAGAACCCGGCGAACGATCTCGCGCTCCTTCTTGCAACCTTGGTCGAAGGGAAGCGTGGTCGCGGCTTCCAGCGCTTCGAGCGCCGCCAACGGCGCGGTCTGATTCCGACGGATCTTGCCTGCCTGGGCTCGGCCCGCGGCGAAGATGGCCGCGTTTTCCGACGCCGATCCCGACACGTTCCTTTCGCGGGTCTTTCTTACAGGCAGACCCGCAACTTCGCGCGCGAACGTTTCCGCGCCGGATAGCAATTCGCCCTCGATCACGCGATCGAGCAAACCCATCTGCAACGCTTGCGGAGCTTTGATCGGCCTGCCGGACACGCACATATCCACCGCCGCGGCCACGCCCACCAGCCTCGGCAGGCGCTGGGTTCCCTCGGCGCCTGGGATAATGCCGAGATTCACCTCGGGCGCACCCAGCGAGGCGTCCGCGACGGCCACCCGATAGTGTCCAGCCATCGCGAGCTCGAGACCTCCGCCCAAAGCCATGCCGTGGATCGCCATGATCACGGGCTTGGCGCAATCCTCGATCCGGGTCAGCAAAGGATGCAGATCCGGGCCGCCGGAAGCGGGATTCCGGGCGGCTTCTTCCAGTTCCTTGATATCGGCCCCGGATATAAATGTCCGCCCGGCGCAGATCAGCACAATGGCGCGAATAGAGGCGTCGCGCCCGGCTGCTTCGAGGGCCGTCAGGATGCCTTCAGGCACTCCTGGGCTGAGGGCGTTGACGGGCGGGTTGTCGACAGTAATGATCGCTACGCCGTCACGGGTGGAGAGGGTTACAGGCTGAGTCATCAAAAATCTGTTACGCTTTCATACGGCGCGGAAGCAACCGCAATTTCTGATGATACCCCGCACAGCAGACGGCCGGCCGGTGAGCCCATCCAGCGAGGGACAACCCGGCCCCAAGTCTAACCTTGGTTACGCCTGGTGGGTGGCGATCGCGCTGACGGCGGTCTACACCCTCTCCTTTATCGACCGCACGATTCTAAGCCTGCTGGTCCCGTCCATCAAGCGCGATCTGGGCGTGAGCGATACGCAGATCGGTTTGCTGCAAGGCTTGGCGTTCTCGCTGTTCTACACCCTGATGGGGCTGCCGATCGGACGCATCGCGGATCGCAGCAACCGCCGCAACCTGATCGTCGCGGGAATCCTGGTCTGGAGCTTCTTCACCACCATGAGCAGCGTGGCGAAGAGTTTCGTGCTGCTGTTCCTGACGCGCATCGGCGTGGGCGTGGGCGAAGCCAGCCTTTCCCCCGCCGGGTATTCGATGCTGTCGGATTATTTCCCCAAGCAAAAACTGGGAGCCGCGATCAGCGTGTTCTACATGGGCGTGTTCATCGGATCGGCCCTGGCGCAACTGGTGGGTGGAACTACTATCGACATGCTGGCTCGCACGCCGTTCATCACCGTGCCGATACTGGGGACCATGGCGTCCTGGCGGCTGACCTTCGTCATTGTGGGCTTGCCCGGCGTTCTGTTCGCGGCCCTGGCGTGGACCATCCGGGAGCCGGTTCGCCGCAACCTGCTGGCCTCGGCCGACGGACGTCCCGTGCAGCTCAGCTTCGGCGAGGCTGTGGCGCAGATTCGGATGCGGTGGCAATCCGTGGCAGGTATCTCGCTGGCCATGGTCTGCCAGGGCATGATCACCTATGGCCTGCTCGCCTGGATCCCCACGTTTTTCCAGCGTGTACACCATTGGTCCCCCGGCCAATCCGGACGCGCGTTAGCAGCGATTCTGTTGACCTTCGGTTGCGCGGGAATGTACTTCGGCGGCAGGCTGAGCGATCACTGGCAGAAGCGCGGGGTGCCGGAAGGGCCGCTCAAGGTCGCGGTCATCAGCGCGATCGGAACGTTACTGCTGATGCCGGCTGCCACGCTGGTATCGAATCCGGCATGGACCCTGGCACTGCTCGCGCCGGCGCTGTTCTTCGATGCGCTGGCGATGGGCACTTCGACCGCGGCGCTGCAGCATATCTTTCCGAATCAAGTCCGCGGGCAGGTATCGGCGCTCTACCTGTTCCTCTTGAATCTGGGCGGCGGCAGCCTGGGTCCGCTGCTGCCGGGCGTATTTAACGATTATTTATTCCACAATCCCAACATGGTGGGATATTCGCTCGCAATTACGGTCGCGATCGGGGCGGTCGGGATGCTGATCGCGATCACCTCGACGTTCGGCGCGTACCGCATCCATTACGACATGATGAAGACGGCGTAGCGTGGGGTCGGCCTTTCAAGGCCGCAGCCGGGCTTCCGCCCGGCCTTGGTCGTTAGGGCGCCGGCTGGAAAGCCGGCGGCAGGCTCGAAAGCCTGACCCCACTACCGTCGCCCGCGATACCATGTTGTTACTCCGCATGGTGGGAATCGTCAAATGGATTGGTCTGTGTTCCTTTGCCGGAATCGTCGCGGCACAGGACACACCGGTTGTGCGCGTCAACACCCGCATGGTTGAAGTGGACGTGATTGTCCACCATAAAGGCGAGGCCGTCGCGGATCTGAATCAGGACGATTTCACGGTTTTCGATAGCGGCAAGCCGCGAAAAATTGCAGCCTTTAATGTTATTTCGTCCCGGACAACCGCCAGCCCGTCCGTCCCGCTCCCGCCAGGCACGGTCTCAAACCGGCTGAATATCGGCGGCCAGGAGCCCGCCGGCACCACCGTCGTTCTATACGACATGCTGAACACCGCCCCGGAGGATCAGTCCTGGGCGCGCCAGGCGCTGTTCGAGTATCTTGGCACGCTCCAGAAGGGAGATCATTTCGCGCTGTATTCGCTGGGGAAGACCCTGGGCGTGATCCAGGACTTTACCGACGATCCTGACCGTTTGATCAAAGCCGCGCAGCATATAGGCCCCGAGGCCTCGGCGGATCAAACCGCCGACGATTTGGCGGCGGACCTACTGGCTTCCGCGCCCGATCTGGGCGACCCCATCGCGAACGCGATGCAGCAAAACTCCATCATGACCATGCAGGACATGGCGCAGATCAACCGCGCAGTGATCACCACCAAGGCCATGGAGCTCATTGCACGCCATCTGCAGGGACTCCCCGGACGAAAGAAGCTGATCTGGATCTCGTCGAGCTTCGCCGCGCAGACCACCGACATACGTTCGCATAACGGCCACGACACAATTGAGCACAAAGAGTTCGGCAACGAAATCAATGCGGCCGTGCGCACGCTCAACGATGCGAATGTGGCCGTCTATCCCATCGATCCCAAACCGATTGACGCGGTAGCTTTTCTGCGACCGGGCATCGACGCCATGAACTTGTTCGCCGGGGGCACCGGCGGGCGTGCGTTTTATGTGATCAACGATCTCGCCGCAGCCGTCAAGACGGCGGTGGACGACAGCGAGGTCACCTATGCGCTCGGTTTTTATCCCGGGGATATCAAGCTCGACGGCAGCTACCATTCGCTTTCGGTGAAAGTTGCGCGCCCGGGGATGGATCTTCGCCATCGCAAGGGGTACTTCGCCACGGATCTGAAGCAAGCCACCGAAAAGCAAAACCAGCAGTCGCTCCTGGATATCTTCGCGACTCCTCTGGAGGCCACCAGCCTCGGGATGATGGCCCGCTTGGATCCTTTCCCGCACCAAGCCGGGATATACCAGCTGACCATTGCCTTCAACCTCCAGGAGTTGCATCTGGAAAGGGAGAAAGACAAATGGGTCGGACTGATCCGGATCGCGACCTTTTTCCCGAAGGCCGCAAAACCCAACGGAACAGAGGAATCCATCAAAATCACCCTGACCGAGCAACGTCTGCGCGAATCGCTGGCCAAAGGCTACACTATTCAGCATTTGGTGTTCGCAGGAAACCGGACGGGCGATCTCCGGGTCGCGGTCGAAGATCGCGCCACCGGCGCCGCCGGCTCTGTAAAGTTGCCATTGCCCGGACCCGGGCCAACAAATCCCAAGAATGAGCAGTAACGAATCCTTCTCTCCCACGCGCCGTGCGGTTTCGGTCGACCCGACGGTGGCCTTGCGGCACGAATAACAGCGCAAGATCCGGATGGCGCGATTCCGCGGGCGGGCTTAAGGTGGATGTATGAGCAGTACGGCGATCCGGCAGGCGGCAGAATACATTCAGGCGAACTGGCAGCGTGAGCTGCCGCTCAGCCTGCTTAGTAAAGAAACGGGACTGAGTCCCTTCCACTTTCAGCGATCCTTCAAAGCCCTGGTCGGTGTGACTCCCAGACAGTTTCAGGAAGCTTGCCGTCTGCGGGCTCTCAAGCAGGAACTGCGCGCCGGCGAAGACGTTTTGCAGGCCATCTTCGCAGCCGGATTCGGGTCTCCCAGCCGTGTTTACGAACGTGTGAGGACGCGCCTGGGCATGACGCCTTCGGAATATCGCGCCGGCGGAGCGCGTGTCGGGATCACACATGCGGCTATTCGCACCCGGCTCGGACTCCTGATGATCGGAGCCACCGACCGGGGTTTGTGCTTCGTCGAGTTCGGAGCATCGGAAGACCAATTGACTGGCGCCCTGCGGCGCGAGTATCCATCGGCGCAGCTGTCGGCGGTCCGCAAGCCCTGGCCGGAGGCTCTTAGCCAGTGGGTCGGGGCGCTTGAACAGTATCTTGAAGGCGCGCGGCCTAACCTCGATCTGCCGCTGGATATCCGTGCAACAGCGTTCCAGATGCGGGTCTGGCGATATCTGCAGTCGATCCCTTACGGAGAGACCAGGTCGTACAGGAGCGTCGCGGAAGGCATCGGCCAGCCGGCGGCCGCACGCGCCGTAGCATCGGCCTGCGCATCGAACCGTGTCGCGCTGGTGATCCCCTGTCATCGCGTGATTCGAGGCACGGGCGAGCTGGGCGGGTACCGCTGGGGTTTGAAGCGGAAGCGCGAATTGCTCGCGGCCGAGCAGGGGAAGGCTTGCCATGTTCGTCCTCTATCCGCACGGCGCGACGCTGCTTCGCAGGAGGATCCTAGCTCCCGTTCGGCGCGTCGTGAACCGGGATCCCCCCGCCGATCCTAAAGCCACCGCTGAAATCGGTCGATTTGTGAGTGATGAGGGAAGGCTCGCGTCTGGGGTCACGATGGATTCTTCCTTCGGTTGCAGTCGCCGCTTTCCTTTTCGTCCTGAACCACACTGTGGTGATCTCCGTTCGGCGATTTTACACTCTATCGATTACCCGCGAATCATCCGCGAGTACCCCGGGCGCGCTGAGGTTGAAGTCGCGGCTCTGCTTCCGAAGTAATCAATCCCCGTCGCCGAGCAAAGACGTCTAGGCGAACACCTTGCGGCTGGCGTCGATCTTCAGATACAGAACCGCAGCGATCAGGCACAGTCCGGCGGTCATCAGAAACGGAACATTCCAACCGTAACGAGCGGCGGTATAGGTGACAACAGTCGCCGCGACCGCGCCGCCGATGTTACCGAGCATATTCATGACAGCGGAAACCGACCCGGCATAATCGCCGCCGATATCGAGCGTCACCGCCCAGGAAATTCCAACCGTCCATTCCAATCCAAAAAAAGCCACGCAGTAGCACGCTACCGATACTTTGGGATCGTGCGCCAACACGGCTGGAATCGTCGCGGCCGCCGACAGCACGAAGCCCGCGATGGCCACCCAGCGCCGCGCCAGATTTACGTTGCCTGTGCGGCGCAGCACGATATCGGAAAACCATCCTCCCGCCAGATCGCCGATGACGCCGGCCATCAGGGGAAGGCTCGCGTAGATTCCCATTTGCGCTAGCGTCATGCCCTTGGATTGGCGCAGGTAGGTCGGAAACCAGTCCTGATACACGTTCAGGTTGTAGTTGTAGAAGAAATACATCACCGACAAGACCCACAAATTCCCGTGCGAAAGAATCTGCCTCCATGGGACCTTGCCCATGCTCTTACGCTTGATGCCGCCGGCGATCAGCTCACGTTCGGCGTCGTTGGTCCCGGCATGTTCTTCGGGGGTATCGCGATAGTAATAGAACCAGACGCCCGACCACACCACGCCTAAAACACCGAACGCATAGAATGCGGCGCGCCATCCGAAGAAAGGCACGATCGCGAGGGCCACGATGGGAGGCGTGATGGCTCCGCCCAGGCGCGATCCCGCGTGAGTAATGCCTTGCGCGAAGCCGCGTTCAGTGGGCCGCATCCAGCGCGAAAGCGAGCGTGTGGCGATGGGGAACGCGCCGGCTTCGCCCAGGCCGAAAAAAACCTGAATCACGATCATCGACGCGGCGCTCCAGGCGACCGCAGTCAGCGCGGTGAATGCGCTCCACCAGCTCACCACCATCGTCAGCGCACGTCGTGCTCCAATGGTGTCTCCCAGCCATCCTCCGGGAATTTGAAATAAGGCATACGCCATCCGAAAAGCGAACGTCACCCAGCCCATGGCCACCAGCGAAATTCCCAATTCCTCCATGATCGCGGGGCGGGTGGTCGCCAGAACCTGGCGATCCATATAAGTGATCATGTAAGCCGCGACCGTCAGCCCCAGGACAACGTGGCGTACATGCGTGGGACGGGAGCTTGACGAGGCTTGCACGGGTTGAGCCATTCTACTCCATCAATCCGCGTATAAGAACGGCCGGATGCTGCGCCTCGGCGCTACTCAGGTCCGCGACCTGGTGACGGCACGACGTGCCGGGCGCCGCGAGGACATCGCCGGGCCGCATCGCCTTCACCGCCGGAAGCAGCTTGCGATTGGCGATCGCCAGCGAAACATCATAATGCTCGCGCGTGTAGCCGAACGAGCCCGCCATCCCGCAGCAGCCGGCGTCGAGATCGACGACGGTCGCGCCGGGGATCTTCGCCAGCAAGGATTTCGACGCATCCAGCAATCCCATCGATTTCTGATGGCAGTGGCCGTGCAGCAGAACGCGCTGCGGACCGGAGCGTAGTTGAAGATCGAGGCCGCTCGCGAATTCTTCAAACAGCACGCATGCGCCGGCGACCGCGCGGGCACGCGTCTGCTGCTCACCGCGCAGAAGCGATGGAACATCTTCTTTCACAGAGGAGAGGCAGCTCGGCTCCAGGAACAGAATCTTGCCGCCGCGGTTAGCGATGGGCCATAGACCGTCCACCAGTTTTGCGGCTTGCGCGCGAGCCCCTTCGAGCAGCCCCTGCGAGATGAGCGGACGTCCGCAGCATCCGGGGCGAACCACGTCCACCGAGCATCCGCCGCGCTCCAGAACTTCCACGGCGGCGATGCCGATTTCGGGATCGTAGTGGTTAGTGAAGGTGTCGTTAAAGAGGGTGACTTGCGGGGCTGAAGCGGCGTTATTGCGTCCAGCGCGCGATCGCGCAAACGTCTGGCGCTTCCATGCGGGCAGCTTGCGCCGCGGGTCGATGCCGATGATACCTGAGACCGCGCGCGCGACCCAGTTCGACACGGGCGCAAGGCGCGATCCCCAAACGGACGCATCCGCGATTCCACCTAAAGCGCGAGCCCGCAGCGGCGTGCCATGACGAGACCAATAATCCGCCAGGAATTCGCTCTTGAATCGCGCCACGTCCACGCCGACGGGACACTCGGCTTTACAGGCGCGGCATTCCAGGCACAAGTCGAGAACATCATAAACGCCCTGATCGCCCAGCCCGGATTCTCCCAGCCTCCCAGCCATGGCAAGGCGCAGCGTATTGGCGCGTCCGCGCGTGGAGTCTTTCTCGTCGCGCGTCGCCATGTAGGACGGGCACATGGTTCCGGAAAGTTTCTTGCGGCATGCGCCCACGCCGCTGCACATCTCGACCGCTCCGCCGAATCCGCCGAAGTCTGAATAGTCGAAGAACGTGACAGGTTTTGGCGTCTGGTAACCCGCGCCAAATCGTAAGTTCGATGTCAGCGGCGGCGAGTCGACAATCTTGCCGGGATTGAAGATTCCGTGCGGGTCGAATGTCTGCTTGATCTCGCGGAAGGCTTCGTACAGCGTGTCGCCGAACATCTGGCGCATGAAGGGGCCGCGCACCAGGCCGTCGCCATGCTCGCCCGAGAGAGCCCCGCCGAATTCGAGCACCAGATTCGCCACGGCCTTGGCCAGGCTTTCGAACTTAGCGACGCCTTCCTCGGTCTTCATGTTGACCACGGGCCGGACGTGGAGACATCCCACGGAAGCATGTGCGTAGACGCCGGCCGTAGTCCCGTGGTCGTGAACGATCTGCAAAAACCGGCCGATATATTCGCTGAGTTTTTCGGGCGCGACGGCGGTGTCCTCGACGAAGGAGATCGACTTGGCGTCTTCCTTCATCGCCATCGAAAGTCCCAGCGCAGCTTCGCGAAGGCTCCAGATACGCGCCTGGGTGATCGGATCGGTATCGGTGTGATAGCGATAGCCCAGCTTACGCTCGCGCAGATCTTGTTCCAGTGCGGCGAGCCGCGGCGGCAGATCTTCTTTCTTGTCACCGTAGAACTCGACGCACAGGGTCGCGGCCGGATCGCCCTCAATGAACGATGCCCGAATGCGGTCGAGATTCGCGTTCTGGCGCGTATTATCCAGAATCGACTTGTCCATCACCTCGACCGCCGACGGCCCATGGCTGACGATCACCGGTGCGGCACTTAGCGCCTCGAGAAGGTCCGCGAACTCGATCACCATTACGGCCTTGGCCTTCGGCAAAGGGACCAGGCGCAGCTTCGCTTCGAGGACCACGCCCAGCGTGCCTTCGGAGCCGACCAACATCTTGGCCAAGTTGACCGGTTTCGCCGGATCCACAAATTCATTCAGGTTGTAGCCGCCGACGCGGCGCAGAACCTTGGGATAGCGGCGATCGATCTCATCGGCATGCTCGGCCGCAAGACGCAGCACGGTCTGGTAGCAGCGAGCTTCCAGGTTGGCATCCCCTTGGGGGACGTCATCGCGCGGCATCTCGCGAAACTCGGCGATGCTTCCGTCGGCGAGCACCACGGTCTGCTCCAGCACGTGGTCGATGGTCTTGCCGTACAGCACGCTGCGTGCGCCGGCCGAGTTGTTCGCCATCATGCCGCCGATGGTGGCGCGGCTGGCTGTCGAAATATCGGGCGCGAAACGCAGGCCCAGCGGAGCCAGCTGGGCGTTCAGCTCATCCAGAACTACACCCGGTTCGACGCGCGCCCAGCGCTCTTCCGCGTTCACCTCGAGTACGCGATTGAAGTACTTCGAAATATCGACCTGCAGCCCTTCGCCGATCGCCTGCCCGGCCTGCGACGTACCGCCTCCGCGCATGGTCAGGGGACATCGCATGCGACCGCAGATCTGGACGATGCGGATGACATCTTCGCGGTTCTTGGGAATCACCACACCCAGAGGCCGGATCAGGTAGACGCTAGCGTCGGTGGAATAGAGCGCACGGGTGATCGTGTCGAAGCGGACTTCGCCCTGGATCTGGCGTTCGAGTTCTTTCTGAAGTGCCGCAGCGTCAGGCGTCTCTGACCGAGCCGGCTGTGACGGGGCCTCTAACTGCACAAGTTTCAACGAATCGAGAATAGCATTTTGCATAATGGGCTGGTGCTCACCAAGCAGCAGTTACCTACGCCCGCGCTTCTCCTGGACCTGGACAAGTTCGAGGCCAACCTCGCGCGCATGGCCGCCCGCATTAAGGAATCCGGTAAAGCTTTGCGGCCGCACGCGAAGGCCCATAAGTGCGTGGAAATCGCCAAACGCCAGGTTGCGGCGGGTGCGATCGGCGTGTGCGTGGCCACGGTCGCCGAGGCTGAGCTTATGGCCGCCGCAGGGATTCCCGGGTTGCTGCTGACATCGCCCGTTGCCGATCCACTGAAAATGGCGAGGATCGTCAAAACCGGCGCGATGGTGGTCGTCGACCACTCCCAGCAAGTTGCATGGTACGACCAAGCCGCCGCCGCAGCCAGGAAGAAACTAGACGTCCTGGTGGACTTGGATGTCGGCGATCATCGTACCGGGGCGCGCTCCCCGGAAGATGCCGCCGAGATCGCCGAAGCCGTGGATCAAGCCGCGAACCTGGAGCTGCGCGGCCTCCAGGCTTATTCTGTGCTCGGATCGCACGCAGGTGGACTTGACGAGCGCAAGCGCGTCTCAAGGGAATCGTTTCAGCTGGCCTCGCGGGCGCTCGGAATCATGCTGCGGCGCGGTCTTTCGACCGAGATCGTCACCGGGGGCAGCACGGGAACGTGGGAAATCGATACGGCGGTGGCGGATCTTACAGAGCTTCAAGCCGGATCCTACGTGCTCATGGATCTGGCGTATCGCCGCGAGGGTCTCGACTTCGCGAACGCGCTTACGGTACTCGCGACGGTCGTCAGCGCGAATCATCCCGGGTTCGTCACCGTCGATGCCGGTTTTAAAGCCTTCGCCACGGACCGCGGCTACGGCCCTGAAGCGCTGGACTTGTCCGGTTCCACGTACCGCTGGGGCGGCGACGAATTCGGCTATGTGGACCGGCCCGACGGACTACCCAAGCTCGGCAGTCGCCTGGAATTTATCCCGCCGCATTGCGATCCCACCACCAATCTTTACGATAGAATCTATGCTTGCCGCGGCGAGCAGGTGGAAGCCGTCTGGCCCGTGAAACGAGTTAGTATTCGAGAGGACTTATGAACACACGTATGCTGCGGATTTGGGCAGTCACTTCTTTGTTACTCAGTTCCTCAGTGTTTGCTCAAGAGCACTGGGTGGCCACCTGGGCGGCTTCTCCTATCGCCACGAATATCCCCGCGGCTCCCGCGAAACCTGTTGCGGCCGGAGCTCCGGCGGCCGCGCCCGCGAAACCGGGACCAGCACCGCTGAGAAGCTTCAATAACCAGACCATCCGGATGGTGGTGAACACCAGCGTCGGCGGACGCAGCGTGCGCGTGGAGCTGGCCAACACGTTCGGCGGGGAGCGGCTCAAGATTGGCTCGGCTCACATCGCCCTCAGGGATCACGGTTCCGCGATCATCCCCGCCTCGGATCGCAAGCTCACTTTCAGCGGCCTGGCCTCGGCGACCATTCCTCCCGGCGCGTCGATGATCAGCGATCCCGTCGACTTGTCCGTGCCCGCCGTCGGCGACCTGGTGGTCAGCGTCTACCTTCCCGGCGACTCCGGCCCTCCCACGCAGCACGCCACGGGACTGCACACGACCTATATCTCGTCTGAAGGCGACTTCACGGGCGTTCCCGATCTTACGGCCGCCCGCACCAGCAACTCCTGGTATTTCCTGTCGGGCGTCCAGGTGCTTGCGCCCGCGGATACGGGAGTCATCGTGGCCTTCGGAGACTCCATCACCGACGGCGCTACGTCCACCAACGACGCCGATGCTTCCTGGCCCAGCGTCCTCGCCAGCAGGTTGCATGACGCCGGCGTCACCAATCTGGCAGTGATCAATGAAGGCATCTCCGGCAACCGCGTGCTGGGCGACGGAGCCGGTGTCAGCGTGCTGGCCCGCTTCGAACGGGATGTGCTGGCGCAACCCGGAATCAAGTATCTGGTTTTCATGGAGGCCATCAACGACATCGGAGGAGCTTCGCGCGCCGGCGCGACTCCGGTTACAGCCGAAGAAATTATCGCGATATACAAGCAGATGATCGCGCGGGCCCACATGCGCGGCATCAAGGTGATCGGCGCCACGCTCACGCCTTACGAGGGCGCGGCTTACTATAGCGAACCAGGAGAGGGGATCCGCACCGCGGTGAATCAGTGGATCCGCACCACGGGCATGCTCGACGGCGTGGTGGATTTCGATCTGGTGACGCGCGATCCGGAGCATCCCGGGAAGTTTCGTCCGGGATTTAATATCCGCGACAACCTGCATCCCAACGATGCCGGGTACAGGGCCATGGCGGAGTCGATCGATTTGTCGCTGTTCGGAGTAAAAAGCCACTAGCGAGGCTTATCCCCCGACGTGACCGGCGGGGCTGGGGCTGAAACGCGGGTACAGATACAGCCCTGTCCGTCAGGGCAGGGGATGCGACCTACGACGCGGTCCAGCCGAGCGTGCTCAATTCGGCCTCGAGGTATGCCAACCCGTCCGATAGGGTCTTGCGATAGCGCTCATCGCGGCAATTCTCAAGGTCGCGCATCACGCGCGTGCGATGGAGCAACAGGGAGTCGCATTTTTTAGCGACTGCGAGCTGTTCAGGGGTGGGCCGGGGCTTCGCGTCGCTTTCGCGGACCCGAGCCGCTGCTATCTGCTCTTGGACCGACTTACTTTCCCAACCGCGAGCCACGTTTCCAGCTTAACGCATTTCGCCGATCCGTGCTCTGACAGGGACGTAAACCGCTGTTATAAAGAGACTTATTGTTTTCCTAAATGCCCTGACGAAATGCCGCGGGGAATTCTGATAGCATGGCCCTGTCGTAGGCCAAAAGAAATACCTGCACCCCTGGGAGGTTCCGATGACTCAGCTCGCTCGCTGCCTCGTGCCACTCCTCCTGGCCGGACTCTGGAGCAATTCAGCTTCCGCCCAAACTAAAATTCCGCCGGTGAAGTTCAGCGATACGCGCCTGAGCAACGGCCTGCGCGTGATCATCGCCGAGGATCATTACGCGCCGGTTTTTGCCATCGCCGTCAGCTATGAGGTCGGCTCCAAGGACGAGCGCGCGGGGCGGACCGGCTTTGCGCACCTGTTCGAGCACATGATGTTCAAAGGCTCGGAGAACGTGGGATCCGGCGAGCATTTCTTCCTCATCTTCAATTACGGCGGCAACATGAACGGAACCACCAACACGGATCGAACGGTGTATTACGAGGTGCTTCCGAAGAACCAGCTCGATCTCGGGCTGTTCCTCGAATCCGATCGTATGCGTTCCCTGGCGATCACCAAGGACAACCTGGATAACCAGCGGAACGCGGTGCAGGAAGAGCGCCGCCTGCGCCTGGACGACCAGCCCTACGGCAAGGCGCAGGAACGTTTCGACGAGCTGGCGTTCGATAACTTCGCCTATCATCATTCGGTGATTGGATCGATGACCGACCTCGATGCGGCCTCGGTCAGCGATGTGCAGGCGTTCTTCCGCACTTATTACGCCCCTAATAACGCGGTCCTCGCGCTGGTGGGAGATCTGGATACGAAGGCTACGCTCGCCAAGGTGGAGAAGTATTTCAGCAATATTCCAAAACAGGAAGCGCCGCAGAGAGTAGATCTGACGGAGCCGGAAATGAAAGGGGAGCGTCGTGAGACGGTGGACGACAAGCTCGCGCGCCTGGCGCAATTGACGATCGCATTCAAGATCCCGCCTGCTACCAGCGCCGATGCGCAGCCGCTTTCCGCACTTGGCCAGATTCTGGGTGGCGGTGAAAGTTCGCGGCTGTATCAAAAGCTGGTAAAGGAGAAGCAACTGTGCTCCTCCATCGGCTCGGGGGCCGCCTCACGGATGGGAGCCGGGCTGTTCCGGATCACCTGCACGGTTCGGCCAGGACAGAAGATCGAAGAGGCCGAATCGCTGATTTCCGAAGAGATCGCCAAGCTCCATTCCGCGCCCGTGACCGACAAAGAACTGAAGCGCGTACGAACTTCCGCGCGCCGTTCCGCCGTCGCGGTTCGGGAAAGCGCGCTGAGCCGCGCCATGTCGCTCGCCGACAATGCCGCCAATTACAACGATCCCAACCGGATCAACACCCTGACCGATAAAATGACGGCCGTGACCGCCGCGGATGTGGAGCGCGTGACCAAAGCGTATCTCCGCAACGACAATCGGGTGGTGATGTACACGCTTCCGGCAGCTGCTGCCGGTCCGACGCCGCCGGACGCGGCGAAGCCGAAGGCGCAGTAACGTCCAGGAGAATTGTCATGCGACGAAAAGTGCTTCTAACTTCTCTCATTTTCCTGGCGGTCCCCTTGCTTCTGGCGCAGGACTCACCGCAAGCTCAGCAGGCGACCGACTTCAAGGGCGTCACGCTCAAAAATCGCGCGCCGATTTCGAACGAAGTCTTGAAGGTGAAATTCCCCAAGCCGGTGGAGAGCAAACTGAAGAACGGCATGGAGCTGATGGTGCTCGAGGACCATCGCTCGCCAACCGTTGATGTGGAGATCTACATGCCCGGTTCCACCCTGAACGACCCTCCGGCGCTCGAAGGCATCGGCGAGGCCACCGCGTCCATCATGCGTTTAGGGACCAAGACCAAAGATTCCAAGCAGATCGCCGAAACGCTGGCCGAACTGGGCGCGAACATCAGCGCCGGCGCGGGGGATCGCAACTTTTCCCTGCGCTTCTCCACGCTGACCGAAAACCTGGATCGCAGTTCTCGACCTGGCCGCCGATATCCTGTTGAATCCTTCGTTCCCGCAGGACGAGGTGGACAAATGGAAGAACCAGCAGCTAAGCTCGCTGCAGCAGATTCGCGCACAGCCTGGCTTTCTGGCGGCCGAGCGATTCGCGGCGGTCCTGTATCCCGGCGATCAGCGTTCGTTCGTGGTGCCCACCTCCGATTCCATTAAAAAGATCACGCGGGATTTATTGGTTGACTACTACAGCAAGAACTTTCGACCCGATGGCGGCTATGTGGCCGTGGTGGGGGACATCAACACGCGCCAGATCGCCGCAAAACTGGATAAGGCGATCGGCAACTGGAAAGGCTCCGCGTCCAAGGCGCCCGAGCTGCCGATGCCCGGCGCTATCCCCGAGAAGAAGATCTATCTGATCCACCGCGACAACTCCGTGCAGACGACGTTCTATATGGGCAACCACGCCATCGACCGGCTCAGCCCGGATTTCTACGCCGTGACCGTCATGAACCGGATCCTGGGCGGCGGTCCCGCGTCCCGGCTGTTTCGAAATATTCGCGAAGACAAGGGCTATACCTACGGGATCAGCAGCGGTTTTGCCGCCACTCACTACTTCAATCATTTCGCGGTGCAAACCTCGGTGCGCACCGAGGTGACCGGTCCGGCGCTCGAGGAGACGCTCAAGGAATTCCGAGATATTCGCGACCGGCTGGTCCCCGCCGAGGAACTCACGAACGCCAAGCGGGCGCTGGTCGCCAGTTTCGCCTTGAGCACGGAAAGCGCATCCACCGCACTGCGCAACGCGATCACCATCAAAGACTACGGCTTCCCCGCCGATTATTGGGACACCTACCCGGAGAAGATCTCAGCCGTGACCGCGGAGGACGTTCAACGCGTGGCGCGGAAGTACGTACCGGTCGACAATGTCCAGATCGTCGTGGTGGGCGATGCGGCCAAGATTCGCGACGTGTTGTCCAAGTTCGGCCCGATCGAGGAGTGGGACTCCGACGGGCACAAAAAGTAGCTCGAAGGACGCAGAGCTTAGGTGGCGCGGATTACTGTTTGCCCGAGCCCTTCGAACCCAGCTCCGCCGCTTTTTTCATGTGGGTTGGATCGGGATTATTCTCGATGCACTCGTACTCCTCGACATGTACACCGATGGGAGCCCGCAAAACGCCTCCGGTGACATAGGGCTTGGCCAGCGCGCCCGGATCGTCCACGGTAGCTTCCCAGCTCATGCTGCCGTCATCGTTGAGCGTGTAGCGCTCCACCACGTGCATCTGCTCGGTGTGCGTGGTCCCGGTACCGGAAATCCAGGTCTTGTCGTTGAAACCGATGGTGTCGACGACCAGAGTGTCGCCTTCCCACTTGCCGACGGAATCGCCCATCCAGGTGGGCGTAACGTCGTCGGAGTGCTTCAGGTCGTTGCCGATCGGGATCCTGCGCCACGCGCGGAAAGATTCATACAGGATCGCAAGCAGCTTGGGAGTCTGGACGAATTCCATGGGCATCGGCATTCCGACGATGCGCGGGATGCCAGGAAGCAGGCAATACAGCGTCGGATCGTCCACCGTGGTGTAGTTCTTGGCCTTGCGGGCGGCGTCGAATTCCGGCTTATAGGTCAGAGGCTGGCGATTGACGGGATGAGCGTCGATCGGCGGCAGAGGATTCAGCGGCGGAGCGCCGGCTTCACCATTGATACTGACGCCGCCGCCCTGCCAGGTGCCGCTAAGATCCGGCTTGCCGTCGGGAGTGCGCGGAATGGGCTTGTGCGTCACCGGACCCGTCGGCCCTTTGGGAGCTCCGCCCTTGCCCTTGCCTTGGCCTTGCCCGGGAGCAGCAAGGGTTAGCAACGCGACGGCGACCGAAGCTGCAATCGTGAGCGAACTAACGAACCGTTTTGTCATGGGGAACCTCGGCTGGGAGCAGGGTCAGTTTCCGAGCGGCCCTGCGAACTTCTTAGTGCCATCCGGGAACGTCACCTGGCGTCCGGCGCCGGTATTGGTGGCATCTTTCGCTTTGTAAGCCGTGATCGTGATGGTGTCGCCTTCCTTCAGCAGATTACGCGAGAACCCCGTACGCTTGAGCGTATTCGGCGGATACCCTTCGAGCGCCCAGGAAGTGACTTTGCCACCATCCGCAACATCGATATGAATGTAGATGTGGGGATTGGTCCACTCCACTTTCGTGATCTTGCCCGTAAGCGTGATCTCCTGGCTCGAATCGTATTCGGCTGCGAAGGAATGGTGGGCCCAACTTGGCGTCGCGATAAACAATGCCCCCACGCAGGCCAGCGCCACACCCAGATATCCTTTTTTCATAAAAGCGCACGTCCCCCTTATAAGGATTGCATCGCCGGTATCGTACCGCGCTAGAACAGCGAAGTCAAATGAAGACGGATCGCTTACAATGAAGGCTTGGAAAGGCCGGATTTTAGGGGCTGATGGCGACACCGGTACCTGTTTTAGAGTTCAAAAACGTATCCAAGTACTTCTACCGGCATGGCGGGCAGATGCTTCTGCGCGACCGGCTGGCGCACCTGTTGCGGCCTGAGTCGCGGGAACGCTTTTATGCGCTCACCGGCGTGTCGTTCACACTCGATCACGGCGAAAGTATGGCGGTGGTCGGCTCGAACGGCGCAGGCAAGAGCACCCTGCTCAACATCGCTACCAGCTTGTGCGATCCGAGTGCCGGACACGTCACCATCGGCGGCCGCGTGGAGGCGTTGCTGGAGCTGGGGTCCGGGTTCCATCCCGATCTAACGGGCGCCGAAAATCTTCGCATCAAGGCCAGCCTGCTGGGGCTCACCCGGCGGCAGGTACGGGAACGATTCGACCAGATCGTGGAGTTCTCCGAGCTGGGCTCGTTTATCGACGAGCCGCTCCGAACTTATTCCTCCGGCATGTGGATGAGGCTAGCCTTTTCAGTGGCGATCAACGTGGATCCGGATCTGTTGATCATCGACGAGGTCCTGGGCGTCGGGGATCAAAACTTCTTTAACAAGTGCGTCGACAAGATTATGGAGTTCCGCCACGCGGGCAAATCCATCCTATGCGTTTCGCATGCCCTGGATACTCTGGAGCGCATGTGCGACCGCGGCTTATGGCTGGATCACGGCCGGGTCGTCAAGCAAGGAAGTGTGTCGGAAGTGCTCAAGGCCTACCGCGATTCGGCATCGAAACACGCCGGCGTTACCGCGCACACCGGCTGACCTGGTCCGCTATTTGTGACCGCTGTGATCGGTTGCGGTAGCCGTTCCGCTTTGGCCGCCGCGCCGATCTTGACGGAATGCGCCACGTTGGTTTTGCTGCCTTCAGGAACGTCGACCACTACGCGGACGCCGGCTTTGAGGTCGGCCGCTTGGGCGGGATGATCGCCGCGGGTAATCTCAGTCTTTGCGTCCAGAGTGACCGGAACGTCGCCCTTGGCGGTCTTTACGGTTAAAACGCTGTTCTCGAGTTTCACCACGGTTCCCGTGACGTGGTCGAATCCGCCGTGCGCGAATACCTGGGCGGCGCAGGCCAGCAATAGCGTCAGCAAACTAGTGATGATGATGTTCGGGTGTTGTTTCATGAGCATCCTCTCCTCGTAGAAATCGTTCTTCTTCCTCTTCTTCGCGAAGATCGTCCGGGCTCTTCGGGATTCAACTTCTCCATGGCCTTCTTCTCTTCCAAGGTAACCTGCGGAAGATGACGGATGAAGTGTACCAGCTTCCAGGAGTCCTCTTCGTCGTGACCCAAGCCATTAGACGAAGTCCCGGTTCCCCATGCGGGCATCCCGGTGAGACGAATCCCGTTCTGAATGATGTAGAACAGCTCTCCATCGGTGAGCTGCTGGGTCGCGGGCAGGCGCATGTCGGGCGCGGGCGGATACAGATTCTTTCCGACGATGGTCTCCCCGCTGCCATCGTTGGCGTGACAGGAGGCGCAATGATCCGCCCAGTGAGCCCGCGCAGCTTCCAGGACCTCCGGGCTGTTACCAATGGGATTCATTCTGGATTTCGCTTCCGCCGGCATAGCCATATCCCGCGCTTTACGGGCTACCCAGCGCTCCATCGGCGTCGCCTGCTCGCGAGTGCTGAATCCCCGGGACTGCCGGATGAGGGCCAAGCCGGTGACGATGGCCACAACAAACACGAATAAGATCCCCAGGAAGAACCCGCGCACGGCTTCTATATTACTCCGCAGAGCCACCTAGAACGTGAACTTGGCCGCGAGCTGCATCAGCCGCGGAGCCGCTGCCTTTACCACCTGACCGAACAGATTGTTATCGAAGTCCCCGGTGACCGCCGAAGGACCGAAAAATTGCGCGTGGTTGAACGTATTGAACGTCTCCCACCGGAGTTGCAGCGTCTTTGTCTCCGTGAACTTGAACAATTTCATCAGTGACATGTCGAAGTTCATCATCCCCGGGCCGTGAATCGTTCGCCGGGAAGCTGAGCCGGGAGTCCCCAAAGCCGCGGTCGTGAAGAGGCTGGTGTTGAAATACGGGAGTCCGTTCCGCGGATTGCCGTTGATGTTGAGATTTCCGGGTGTGTAATCCGGCAAATCGATAAGGTGGTTATTCACGCCGTTGGGCGAGCTCCCCTGAAGAGACGTATCGGTATCGCTGGATATGGTCACCGGGAAACCGGAGCTGACGCGGGTGATCCCGGAAACCTGCCATCCGCGCGTCACCGATTTCAGGTGGCTCGAAAACCGATCGAAGGGGAACTGATAGGAGTACGTTGCCACCAGGTTGTGCGTCAGATCCCAGGCCGAAAGCCCGCGCGTACGGCCATAGTTGAATGGATCGACGATATCGGAAATGCTCGACGCCTGATCGATGGATTTGCTGTAGGTGTAAGCAACCACGAGGTCCAGCCCCTTAGCGGAATGACGAATACTCGCCTGCAAGGAATTGTAGTTGGAATTTCCGAAGCTGCCTTCGAAATCGTTATTGCTGAAATTCGGCCCGAACGGTCCGCGCGTGCCATTGATTTCCTGGCCGGCCGCCGTGATGTAGGTGTTGTCTTCGCCTCCCGGTCCGCATGTCGACGTGCCGGGAGCAACCGCGCTCGGTTTGCTCAGCGCCGCGCACAGCGCGGGATTGCCCGGGTTCGCCGAGTAAATCAGCAGCAAGTGATGAGCCTGGGATCCGACGTAACTCACACTGGCCAGCGTGTTCATCCCCAGCTGGCGTTCGATCGAAAAGAAGTAGTTCTCGTTATAGGGATAAGTATTGCCGCGATAGGGCGTCGTCATTCCAGCTTGCGGAAGGAAGGGCGAAAAATCGATGCCCGTGGTGGGATTCGACGCCGTGGTGTTTAAAGGGGGGAACTTCATGGGGAACGGCTGGGGGTGGACCGAGCCGTCCGCGGCACTGATAAACGGGGTCGCGAAGAGCGTGCCGTTGCCGGTGTAACTCAGACCATACGGCGGCTGAGGCTCGTCGATCGCGATGGTGTTGCCCTGTATCACGGTATAGAACATCCCATAGCCCGCGCGAACGCTGGTCTTCCCAGGACCCCCGATAATCTTGCCCAGGAGCCCGCCCGATTTCGATGGTGAGTACGCGATTCCGAATCGCGGGGCAAACTTATTACCTTGAGGGACCAGAGTATTCGGAACGCCCGCGTCGGTCGGGTATACCAAACCCGTGGGTGCGTCGGGAAAGACCTTCGACTGTTGACCCAGGTTGAAGGTCGGGATCTGGTTGTACTTCTCCGACCAATACTGCATGAGATCCCATCGAACTCCGAAGTTCACCGTCAGGCTCGAAGTCGCTCGCCAACTGTCCTGGTAAAACGCCGAGGCGTACTTGTGGCGCGCATAATACGTCTGCGAATCCGCCTGGTTATAGAAGGTAGAAACTCCGAGCAGGAAGTCGGCGAGATCCGAACCGGTTTCTGTTCCGTAGAACGCGAAGGCCCCGTTAAACGTCGGATTCGGATTGACGTTCACCTGCTCCAGGCTCAACTGAAAGCCCGCTTTCATCGTGTGGGCGCCAAGCACCTTGGAAAAGTTGTCTATGGCCGAGTAAGTATTGTTGGCCTGGGTTAGATTTGTGATCGGTGTTCCGAAGGTGATCGCGTTCAGGGTTATGTTCTCGATTCCCTCAATATCCGGCGCCAATGGGACGATCCCCGATGTTCCTGGACCGGTGACGAAGCCCTGCGAAGCCAAGCTAGGACCCACGCCACCCACGGGCTTGCCGACATTATTGAAACTCCGCATAAAGCTCAGGCGAACCTCGTTCACGGCAGTCGCCCCGAAGGTTTTGGTCTGAGAAAGGTTGATGAGTTGGGAGCGGCCCGCGTTGATCGCCGAGAATCCCGGGACATTGGCGCCGCCTTGGCCCGTGGGATACGGATTGTTCAAGTTGTAGTTGTCGAGATAGTAATAAGCCGACAACGCTCCCCACCGGTCGCTGTTGACGTCAACACGGCCGCTGCCTTTGTTATCGTGCAGAATCTTTCCGTCGGCGCCGGTAGAGAAACTGGCCGCACCGACGTTCGGGGTGGGGATGTACGGTAGCAGGTGCTTGGCGGGTTCCGACCAGACGCTTTGAGGAATGACTCCGTTCGGGAAGACCTGGGAATATGGCTCATTGACGGAAACGGGGCGACCCAGTTTCTGGCTGAGTAGGTCCGCAAGGTACGGACCGCTTACTTCCCCGGTGAGATCGTTGAACTTGCCGCTGCGCTCATCCAGCGACGGAACGGAGATCAGCCCGGTGTCGATTCCCTGGCTTTGCCGCGTCCCCTGGTAGTCGCCGAAAAAGAACAGCTTATTCTCCTTGATGGGTCCACCGATAGTCCCACCAAACTGATTCTGCCGGTAGAAGCTGCGCTCAGGAGAAAAAAAGTTGCGCGCGTCGAGCGCGGTGTTTCTCAGGAACTCAAATCCGCTTCCGTGGAGGTTATTCGATCCGGACTTGGTGATTACGTTGACCACACCGCCGGCGTAATTGCCATATTCGGCATCGAAGTTGTTGGTGAGAATGCGGAACTCGGCGATCGAATCCAGATTGGGGACCACCGATGTGCCGCCGTTCATCAGTTCTTTAACGTCGCCTCCATTGACCAGGAATCCGTTCGAATCCTCGCGCTGGCCGCTGATCGACTGGTTGCCTGGATTCAGCGTGCCGGACGGCTGAATCGCCACCGAGGCTCCCGCCATGACGATGGACTCAGGTTCCTGGGTGGTCGTTGGCACGATGCCCGGCTGGAGAGCGAGCAGATCGGTGAAACTGCGGCCGTTCAGGGCCACGGTGGTCATCTGTTTGCCCGTCACGACGTCACCCAATTGGGTGCTCACGGTCTCGACATGCACCTGCTCGGTGGTCTCTGAGACGGTCACTTCCTCGGTCCGTTGGGCCAATTCCAGTGTCATGTCCAATTGAATGGCCGCGTTCGCATCGATGACCAGACCAATGCGCTTCTCGGCGCGGAAGCCCTTGGATTCGCATTGCACTTCATAGTTCCCGACCGGCAGGCTGGGGAACGCATAGTCGCCCTTGGCATCCGTGGTTGTTTTGGTCTGGGTGTTCTGTTCCGTATTGGTGGCGGTTATCGTGGCGCCAGGAATCGCTCCACCGCTTGCGTCCTTTACGCTGCCGGCGATACGTCCCGTGACGGCAGCCTGCGCGAGCGGAATGCAAAAAAATAGTGTGGCGAAGAACGAGCGAAATCTTCTGGAAGCGAATAGGGTGATTGACATGGGCGAGATGCGAAAGTCGAGCTTCACCCTAACATGAAGGAACTGAAATCCGATCCCCACAGGGGTCAAGTGGGAGTCACTGACTGCCCAGGACGGTCAGTGACCGCAGATAACAAAAGGCTTACCTGATATAATCGCTGACGCTATGACGACATGCGACCGCCGGACTTTCCTGACCGCCGCGCTGGGCACTGCGGCAGCTCTTCAACTACGCGGGCAACAGCCGCCTGCTGGACCCTCCGCGCCGCGCGATTGGTCCGGGCAAACGCCCATACGTTATCCCGACCCCGATGTGATCGCCATGGACAATCGTTTCCGGAAGTATGTGGTCGGCAACACGACGATCAAGCGGGTTTATACGGGCACGCTATGGTCCGAGGGTCCGGCGTGGAACGGAGTCGGCCGCTTCCTGGTGTGGAGCGATATTCCCAATAACGTCCAGATGCGCTGGACAGAAGAGGACGGGCGCGTCACAGTGTTCCGCAATCCTTCCGGCTACAGCAACGGCAACACCTTCGATTTCGAAGGTCGGCAGCTGGCCTGCGAGCACGGAAACCGTCGCGTAGCGCGCTATGAATACAACGGAACGGTCACCGTGATCGCCGACAAATTCGGAGGGAAGCGGCTCAACTCACCGAATGACATCGTAGTTCACCCGGATGGCGGCATCTGGTTCACGGATCCCACCTACGGCATCCAGGGTTTCTACGAGGGATTTCAGGCCACACCCGAAATTAAGCAGGCGGTGTATAGGGTAGATCCCAAGACGGCGCAGATCGAGAAAATCACGGATGAACTCGACCAGCCCAACGGCATCTGCTTCTCGCCGGACTATAAGAAGGTCTACATCGCCGACACCGGATCCGGCCGCGAGACCAAAGTGTTCGATCTGGACGGAAACAAGTTGAAGAACGGGAAGCGCTTCGTCCAGTTCGCGAACGGAGCGGCGGACGGCATGCGTTGCGATGTCGACGGAAATCTGTGGGCGGGAGCGCCTCCCGGAGTTCAGATCGTCGCGCCCAGCGGCGAGCCTATCGGCGTGATCCGTTTGCCTGAGAACTGCGCGAACGTGTGTTTCGGCGGCACCAAGCGCAACCGGCTGTTCATGTGCGCGAGCCAGTCGCTCTACACGGTGTACGTGGGCGCGACCGGCGCGCACATTAGTTAGCAGTGGGGTGGGTCTCCAGACCCGCGGCGGACTTCCAAGTCCGCCAAAACCCGAGCGGGACTAGAAAGCCCCGCGCAGGCGTGGACGCCTGCCCTACTTTCTAGCGCTGCACGCGGCCCGAGCCGCCTTCTTTCAGGAGCGCGTTCGCCTCAGCCACGCTCACCCGGCTGAAGTCCCCTGGAATCGAATGCTTCAGGCAACTCGCCGCCACCGCGAACTCGAGCGTCTCCTGGCCGGCGAGCCCCGTAAGCGTGCCGTAAATCAAACCGGCCGCGAAACAATCGCCCGCACCGACTCGATCCACAATATGGGTGATCTCATAACGCCGGCTGGTCAAGAACTGCTTGCCGTCGTGAAGACAAGCCGACCAGCCATTGCTGGATGCACTCAGAGATTCGCGCAAAGTGATCGCAATCGCCCGCAGGTTCGGATATGCGGAGAGCACACGGCCCGCGAGCTTTTCGAATTGCCCGCGATCGAGCTTTCCGGATTGGACGTCCACTTCGGTTTCCAAGCCGAGCGCTGCTTGGACATCCTCTTCGTTGGCGATTAAGAAATCGGTGAGTTTCACCAATTCCGGCGTCACCTCGCGCGCCGCCTTGCCCCACTTCCAGAGATTCTTGCGGTAGTTGAGATCGCACGATACCGTGAGTCCCGCATCGTGCGCCGTGCGCGCCGATTCCAGAGCCAGATCCGCAGCCGAAGAACTCAGCGCGGGCGTAATTCCGCTGATGTGAAACCAGTTGGCGCCTTCGAACACGGCCTGCCAGGAAATGTCGCCAGGCTTGGCCAGCGCCATCGCGCTGTGGTCGCGATCATAGACGATCCTGGAGGGGCGTTGGTTGGCGCCCGCTTCGAGATAGTACACGCCCAACCGTCCAGTTCGCGCGAATGAATCTGTGACGTGTCGACGCCGAAGCGCCGCAGTTCGGCCAGGGCTGCATCCGCGATCGCGTTGGCGGGCAGCACCGTGACGAACGCGGCAGGCACTCCGAATGAAGCAAGCGCCACCGCTACGTTGGCCTCCGCGCCCCCGAAGGTGGCCGCGAATTGGGGACTCTGAAGAAATCGCTCGAAGCCCGGCGGAGCGAGCCGCAGCATAATCTCGCCGAAGGTGACGACCTTCATCGGCTCGACTTGTCCCGGGCTTCGGCGATCGCGGCAATAAAGCGTCGCGTCAAATCCGTGATGGAATTGAAGTCGCCGGTCTTGGCGCCCGCCGTGAGGTTCCCGCCGACGCCCAGAGCCACGCTGCCCGCCTGGATCCACTCCGCCGCATTGTCGATGCTGACGCCGCCAGTAGGCATGAGCGAAGCTTGCGGGAGGGGAGCTTTGGCCGCCTTCACGAACGCCGGTCCCAGCGTCTCGCCGGGAAAAATTTTGATGATGTCGGCGCCGGTTTCCATCGCTTCCACGATCTCGCGAATAGTACCCGCGCCCGGCAAGTACGGGATCTGATACCGATTGCACAACCGCGCCGTGGCGGTGTTCAGCGAGGGGCTCACCACGAATCGTGCACCCGCCAGAATCGCGATACGAGCCGTTTCCGGATCGAGTACGGTTCCTGCCCCCAATGCGATCTGCTCCGCCGGATAGCGCTTCGCAAGATCTTCGATAATTCCCGCAGCGGCCGGCACGGTGAAGGTGATTTCGATGGCGCTAGCGCCACCTTCGGCACAGGCATCGACGATGCGGGTAGCGTGGCTCGAGTCGTCCGTACGGACAATTGCCACTAGGCCGGACTCCGTGATCCTGCTTAGTACGTGAAGTTTGCCAACAAGCATGTCGATTCTGTTCTCGACCACTGTATCGCATCATGCTTTCTTCGAGCTTCCTCCGAACTCACGCCCGCATGCCGCGTTTGAGACATTCTGGCCGAGCCCTGCGCGACGAAGTGTCGCACGCTCTCGTTTTTCTCGCATGGGGAGGCGGCTCCGGCCGTTCTATCTCCTTACTTCCAAAGAGCCTCGACGGCTGCCTGCAGTCGCTCACGATGGAGTACTACGTGCACGAATCGGATCCCAAGTGAAACTTTCATACAGCCACCGATCCGCGTTGACGGTAGTCTACTGCCTGGCAGGGGCCGCAGTAAGCGTGGTGAGCTTTGCCCGAACCGGCATAAACCCGCACCAAGATTTTCTGTATTACCTGGTGTGCGGGGCCATAGCCGCCGTAGGATTGCGGAGCACGCATCGCAATACAATTCCTGTGAGTTTCCTGGTGATGTTGTTGGCCATCCAGGACCTGAGTCTCCCGGAGCTGATCTTCATCGCCTTGGTAGTTTCGGCCCTGGGACAAATTCGTGATCATGGAGGCACTCGGCCGCGGGTCTCGGCTGTGATTCTTTCCCTCGCGAGCGCAAATATCGGTATCGCCGCCGCCAAAACGATCCACGATGCCCTGGTGGCCCTGAAGTACAATGCTCTGTTTCCCGCGCCATTGGTTGCCAGTTCCGTGTTCCTGCTGGTGAACTTGAATTTGACTCGGGCCCTGGTCAAGGAAGGCCCCTTCTCCATCGTCGAGGTGCTCCGCCAGGAATTCCGCCCATTGCTGCCGTGGTTTGTGGGACTCGCGTATTTGGCATCCCTGGTCCGCAACACCGCCACTCTGAACGGGATGAACGCGGGCTTGGTGACGCTGCCCATTCTGTTCGCGCTGGACGCCGCGTTTCGCGCCTGGTTCGATACCAAGGAGAAACACCGGGAAGAACTGGCCGCATTGCAAAAGCGAAGCCTTGAAAAATTGGCCGCACTGCACCAGAGAACGCTGGAAACACTGGCCGTGGCCATCGACGGCCGGGACCACACCACGCATATGCATCTGCGGCGGGTGCAGTTCTATGTCCGGGCGGTGGGACAAGAGTTGAAGCTAAGCGAGGAGCAACTGGAACATCTGAATGTAGCGGCCTTACTGCACGATATCGGCAAGCTGGCGATTCCAGACCACATCCTGCTCAAACCCGGTCCGTTATCGCCGGAAGAGTGGGAAAAGATGAAGACCCACCCGGTGAGCGGCGCGGAGATGCTCTCGCGCATGAACTTCCCGGAGCCGGTGCTGCAAATCGTAGCCACCCACCATGAAAAATGGGATGGCACGGGCTATCCGCGAGGCATTAAAGGGGACCAGATTCCAATCGGCTCGCGGATCCTTTCCGCGGTGGACTGCCTGGACGCGCTGGCATCGGACCGGCCCTACCGCGGCGCTCTGCCCATCGATATGGCGATGGCTAGGGTCGCGAAGGAAGAAGGACGAAGTTACGATCCGATGGTGGTTTCCGTTCTGCAACGCCGCTATGTGGAACTGGAACGCAGAGCGTGGGGCGAAGTGATGAATCAGGCCCCGTCGGACGCAGCCGGAACGCCGCGAGAAGATCTTGGAAAACTGGCCGCTACCTTGAATGCCGATTCCCAGGCCGGCGCGCACTCGATCCTGGATCCGATTGTATCCGCGCGCCAGGAAACCCAACTGCTTCAGACGTTGGCCAACGCCTTGACCCATTCGCTGGGCGCCAGCGAGGTGACCTCCGCGATCCAGGGCGCCGTGAAGCAGATGATCGAGCACGATACGCTTGCGATATACGTCAGCCGCGGAAATGCGTTGGAGCCCATCGAGATCGTGGGTGACAGCAGTTACATGTTTGGGCGGGACGCGTTCCCGATCGCGAAAGGACTCTCGGGCCGCGTGATTCAACACGGCACTTCGATCCTGAACGGCGATCCGTGCATGGAATTTGGCTTCCAGAGCGATTCGGTGGTGGTTTATAGACTGCAGTCGGCCCTGGCAGTGCCGCTGACCGGCCCCAAGGGCATGGCCGGTGTGCTGACCCTCTATCATGCCGACCGCCAGGCTTTTAACCGCGATCACCTGCGGTTGCTGGAAGCCGTCAGTCAGCAGGTGGCCCCGGCGGTCGAAAGTGCGCTGCGCTACCACGACACGGAAAAGCTGGCCGTGACCGACCACCTCACCGGCGTACCGAACGCACGCTCGCTCGAACTGCATTTGCATCGCGAGCTTGCGCGAGCTCAGCGGGATAACGCCACCATCGGAGTTCTGGTCTGCGATTTGAACGGGTTTAAGCAGGTCAACGACCGGTTTGGCCATATGAAGGGGAACGAAGTCCTGCAAGCAGTCGCCAAAGGATTGCAGGATGTCTGCCGGAAATCCGATTACGTTGCGCGCATGGGAGGCGACGAGTTTGTCATCGTAGTCCCAGGCCTGCGGGAAGACCTCCGCTGGTCCTATGTCGAGCGTCTGCAGGGTGTAGCGCACGCAGCCGGCTGGAACGTGTGCAGCGAGCAGTGCATTTCGATGAGCGTCGGTGCGGCCATTTATCCCCTCGACGGGTCGGATGCCGAAGTCCTGCTGGCCGAGGCAGACCGCAGGATGTATAGCGCAAAACCGCAGGGGTCAAGGCGGGGTGTTCCCGATAACGGCGAGGCCGTTGTGGAACAGCGCGTTTCCTGAAGAGTTCCGCGTCGGATTCGGATTCGGGCTGGCAGGGCGGGGCCTGGCTACTCTTACTGTTGCGACGACGACATCTCGTCAGCCGATTTCTTGACCATCAGAAGCACGATGGTGGTCGCCAGAAGGGTTATAAACGATCCCACGTAGTTCGTGAACAGCGCCACGATCGTCAGCGCGGCCGAGAGTATGAACAGGCCCGTGACGATCTTGCCAAAGTGCTGGCGGAAGTTGGGCTTGGATTCCACCGGGCTGTTGACCAGATCTCCGCAGTTGACGCAATTGACGTCGCCCTTGGCCACCGGGGATTCGCACTGTTTGCAGCGTTGCATAAGCACCCGGAAAACCAGGTATCCCCAGTCTAAAGGCCATTCCGGACGCCTGTCCATTAGGGGTTCACCCGATGCCGCCTAAGCAAATCCACCCGGCGTGGCAGCGATAGAGTGCGGTAAACTACGCTGTCGGTGGGCTTTTCCAGTAGACATGAGGAGGGCGACATGACCAGAAAATTACTCTCGATTGCATTCGTCGTCACGATAGGGGCGGGAATGCTGACGCCCGCGGCGCGGGCACAAGTCCAGAACTATAAACCTGTCACGCAGGAAATGCTCACCAACCCCAGTCCCAACGACTGGCTGATGTTCAGCCGCACCTACGATGCGCAGCGTTACAGCCCGCTCAACCAGATCAACAGGCAGAACGTCAACCAGTTGGGCCTCGCGTGGACCCGGGGCCTGGCCAACGGCACGATGGAGAGCATCCCCCTGGTGCACGACGGTGTGATGTACGTGATCGCGCCTCCCGCCTCCGTCCTGGCGCTGGACGCCACCAATGGCGAAGTGATCTGGGAGTACAAGCATCGTCCCGACGATGCCCGGGGAGCAGCGGGCCGATCCAAGGCCATCTCCATTTACGGAGACGTGATTCTCTACATGGCGCCCGATAACTTCATCGTCGGGATCGATGCGCGCACGGGTGTGGCGAAATGGAAAGTGCCGGATACACGAGGGCATTCGTCCGGATCCATTGCCATGGATGGCAAGTTTATTTCCGGGGGCGCATGCAGCGGCGGGTTGCAATCCAGTTGCTACATCGCGGCGCACGATGCGGAGACCGGCAAGGAACTTTGGAAGTTCTATACAGCCCAGGGAGCCAATGACGTGAATCCCGACACCTGGGGCGGCGCGCCGGCGGACAAGCGAACGGCGTCTACCTGGGGGTTGCCGGGAACTTACGATCCCGTTCGCAAGGTGATCTACTGGGGCATCGCGAATCCGACGCCCAACACACGCCTGGACCGGCACGCCGGAAACATCGATGCGATCCCGCGTATCGCGCCGTCGGATCTCTATAGCAATTCAACCGTGGCGCTCGATCCCGAAACCGGCAAGCTCAAGTGGTATTACCAGCATCTGCCGGGCGACGACTGGGACGAAGATTATACCCATGAACGCACTCTGATCCGCACCGCGGTGAGCCCCGATCCGAAATTCGTGAAGTGGGCGAATCCCGACATCCCTAAGGGCCAGCAGCGCGACATCGCGGTGATGGTCGGCGAAGGCGGCGGTGTGTTCGCGATGGATCGGAACGACGGAAAGTTTCTATGGGCGACGCCGTTTCCTTACGACACGCCGAATTTCCTGATCAAGAATATCGACGTGAAGACCGGGAAAACCGAAATCAACTGGGACCTGGTGTTCAAGGACAAGGGCGAAAAGAACCACACCATCTGTTTCTACAACACCAGGAGCTACTGGCCGACTGCGTACAGCCCGAAGACCAACTCGCTGTATGTGCCGTATAACGACAACTGCCTGGACATGGGCGTGAGCCGGGGGCGGACTCCTGTGTCCGGTCCGAAATCCGGGATGACCAACGGGCCGAACAAGATGGCGGGCGTCGCGAAGATCAACATGTCGACCGGCGAGATCCAGCCGTTCTATCTGGGCCACGCGCTGACCAACGGATCGGTGGTGGCGACCGCCGGCGACGTGGTGTTCTGGGGCGATCTGAATCGCCGGTTCATGGCGCTCGACTCCGAGTCCGGCAAAGTTTTGTGGGACACGATTCTGGGCGGATCGGTTTCGGTCAGCACGATTACCTACGCCGTGAACGGAAAGCAGTACGTCGCGGTGATGACGGGAGACGGCGCGCTGACCGGCACACTGACCGCCATGACGCCGGATCTAAAGGTGATCAAAGGCTACAACGCGATCTACGTGTTCGCGCTGGCGGATAAGCGCTAGCGCACAGCTGTCAAATTGCACAGACTCGCGCATTCCGCCCGAGTAGCCTAGAAAAATGCGCTGGTAGTAGCCGCAGATAGGTGCAGATGGTGGCAGATGGTGGTCGCCGCAAAGTTTGGGGCTATCTTTACTTTAAAGCCGACGTGTTTGGACGACCCGACAAATCCGACAAATGTAGCCTAGCTAGGGGACTTATTAGTCGTCTCCGGGGCCATCAAGTCCCGCGCTTTCAGATGGAGCACCTGTCTCGCCCTGCCCTCCAACGTCCGGCGTACCTGAACCATCCCCCGGCCTTCATCGACGCTAGCCAGAAGACCGCGCTCCCTCAACCGCCGGCGGAGCGCCTGTTCACTTTCTGTGAATCGTTCGGTTCCGCATAACTCTCGCGCAACGCGGTAGCTGGTCGCAGGATCTAAAAATAGTTCGGTTCCCGATAGCCATCCAATCCTGGTGCCGCGCGGTGTCCATTTGCGGCCCGAAAGGGGTCGTTGCCATCCCCAGATGGAAGCGTCGTTAGGTGAACTTCCATAGCAGTCGGCAATATGAGCTCGTTCACAGGCCAACGCGGTCTGCAGTAGGTAGATAAAACGCAGTGCCGGGTCGTTATCGTCTTGATACTTGGCCTGAAGGACCCCTAGCGCATGCGCGAGGTTCGCGCCGATGTCTTGTGGAAATACCAGGTAGCCCAGGGGGCCGGTGGTCCAGACTACGTCCCTGCCGATCGCAAGTCCGTGGGCGGCCGCATAGTTCAGCGCAAAGACCCAGGTATTGTCGATGGTGTCATCGATGGGCCAATATCGCACGGGACAAGCGACCAAGACAGCTCACAGGAACAGCGCCGTGTGCGCCACATGCGTCAGTGGCGACGAACGAGACGATCTCGGGGGCTGCGTTCATTGCGTCAGCTCGCTGGCGCGAACAGCGCAGGACCTACTTGCTCTTGGTTCTCCCGGATCCACTTCAACGTATCCTCGAAGACCGCTTTGGGACTACGTGCCGGCTTCCAACCGCAAAGCGATTCGATCTTGCGATGGTCGGTGACGTAGATCCGGAGGTCCGAGCGCCGCTCCGCGGCTTCGGATCCGATTTCAATCTTCTTACCCGTCAACTCTTCGCAAGCGCAGGTCATCTCACGCAGCGACAGGCTGAAGTCCAGCCCTCCTCCTACGTTGAGAGTGAGTCCATTAAACTGCTCCATACGCTCGGCTTGGACCCCCACAAGCTCGGCCAAGTCGCTTACGTGCAAGATATCTCGCACTTGCTTGCCTTCTCCGCCGAAGCCCACATATCGCAGGGGACGGCCGAAGTAGTGGGCTGCCAGCCACAGGGTGACCACGCCCTGGTCGACCTTTCCCATCTGCCATGGACCGGCGATCAGCCCACACCGGTTAATCGCGTAACGCAAGCCGAAAACATCGGCAAACTCCTCGATCATGAGCTCCGCAGCAAGCTTGGTCATCCCGTAGATGGAGCGGGCACCCGCGGTGGGAAGCGTCTCCCCGATCCCGAGCGCGCACGCGCCGGGAACGTGTTGTTGATCCAGCCACTCGAATCGGGTGCTGGTCTCGCGAAAGCACAAACTGTTCAGCGTCGCCGCGGGATACACGCGGCTGGTGGAAAGGAAAACAAAATCCGCCTTCGTGTGGGATGCCAGGCGAAGGCAGTTGTAGCAGCCCAATAGATTCGTCTGCACGACATAATCGGGCGAACCCGCATACCCGGCCTGGGCCGAGGGTTCCGCAGAGCATTCGACGATCAGATCCGCTGGCACGGCTTCCAGGTCGGAGGGCTGGCGGACATCGCCATGCACAAACCGTATACCCGCGGCGCTGAGTCGCGGAATATTCAATTCACTACCGCGACGGCGTAGGTTGTCAAAAGCGACGATGTCGGCGCCGGGAAATAGCCGCTTCAGTTCGAACGAGATGGCCGATCCAACGAATCCCGCGCCGCCCGTAACCAGGATCCGGTCAGACATTTCGGAGCAATTCCACGGGAGCTTCTACATCGGTCTGCTGGCCCTGCGCGCTGCGGCTGACCTGTGACCGGCGGTGATAGTCGCCTTGGGTGAGGTATTTTTCCAGCCAGATGTTCAGCACCACGAAAAGATACCGGCTGCCCATTTCCTTCAGCTTCAATTTGGAAACCCCGGTAGCTCTGTTTCGCCACGAGATGGGGACCACAACATAGCCATACCCTCGCGCAATTGCCTTCAAGGGCATCTCCACGGTCAGATTGAAGTGAGGAGAAATCAGCGGTTGCAGCCCTTCGATCACACTGCGCCGGTAACATTTGAAAGCGTTGGTTGTATCGTTCAGGCTCAGGCCGAACAACATGGAGATGAACAGGTTTGCCAGACGGTTGAGGATCAGTTTGTGGATGGGGTAGTCGATCGTCGTGCCGCCTTTGATGAAGCGCGATCCGAAGACGCATTCCGCGCCCAGCTCCAGGCACTCGTAGTAGGTGACCAAGTCTTGAGGGGAATCCGAATTGTCCGCCATCATGACGACGACCGCATCTCCCTGGAACGATCGCAATCCGGCCCGCACCGCGTAACCGAATCCATGCGGTCCCGGATTTATGACCAGTCGAATCTCCGGATGGGAACGCGCCAGGCCTCTGACTGCTTCCGCGGTGCCATCCGAGCTCCCATCGTCGACCACGATGATCTCGTGAGGGATGTGCTGGCCGCGAAGCGTGCTGGCTATCTCGCCGACTGTGGAAACGATGCAAGCCGCCTCATTCCGAGCCGGGATGACCACGGACAGCAGCATTACGCGAAGACCTCCGCATCGCGCAGCCGCGCGGTGTGAGCGTCAAACATCTGCTCCACGATGTCGCGCAGGGTAAATCGATATTCCCACTCCGGGTAGTGCGACCGGAACTTTCGCACATCGCTGATCCACCAAATGTGGTCGCCCTTCCGATGCTGATCCGAGTAGGTCCACTCCAACCTATGGCCGCCGATCTCTTCGCATAGCGAAATCGCCTCCAGCATCGAACAGTTACTGTGGCGACTGCCCCCGATGTTGTACACTTCGCCCGCTCTGGGATTCCGGAAGAAATGCCCAAATGCGCTGACCAGATCGTGACTGTGAATATTGTCCCGGACTTGTTTGCCGCGATATCCGTAAACCTGGTAAGGCGTCCGATTTACTGCGCATTTGACTAGGTACGCCAGGAACCCGTGCAGTTGCGCGCCGCAATGTGCAGGTCCGGTCAGGCAGCCGCCACGAAAGATGCCGGTATTCATTCCGAAATATCGTCCGTACTCCTGCACCAGGACGTCAGCCGCGACCTTCGAGACTCCGAACAGGGAATGCGTAGTCTGATCGATGCTCATGGTTTCGTCGATGCCTGCCCGGTGGGGATGGGAAGGTACGATTTCCCAGCGCATGTCTTGCTCGATCAGGGGCAGTTCATTGGGGTGGTCGCCATAGACCTTGTTGGTCGACGTGAAGATGAACACTGCTTTAGAGGCATGTTTCCTGGTGCACTCCAGAAGGTTCAGCGTGCCGTTCGCGTTGACAGTGAAATCGGTGTGCGGCTCGCGGGAGGCCCAATCGTGTGACGGCTGCGCCGCCGTGTGGATCACCAATTCTATAGAAGACGAGTAATCCTGGAAAATGCGCTCTAGTTCGTGGTAGGACCGAATGTCAATGTCTACGCTGCGATACTTCGGAAACGCTTCGCTCAGCCGCGCCGCTTGCCACTTGGTGGAAGCCTCCGGCCCGAAGAAGTGGGCGCGCAGGTCGTTATCAATGCCGACCACATCGTACCCCAGCCTGGAGAATTCAGCGACAGACTCAGAACCGATGAGCCCATGCGCTCCTGTTATTAGAACCGTTGGCATATATCATCCCCAACTCCAGAATTCGGCATCGTGGAATCGAATCTTTAGAAGTGCGCTAGGGTGAAGGCCTTGCTCTTAAGGAGCAGAAAGCCCTAGCGGAGTTCATTAACACGTCCACATCTCCGGCGGATGTCGCCCCCAGGCGGCATGATATGCTGTTCTGCTGCTCGCACGAGGCGCGCTTCAATTCACCACCGGCGATTGAGGAGCGAAGAATCAGGCATCAGCGCCCAGGCCGCGGACAACACCGCGAGCACGTAAAGGATCAGACCTGTCCAAAAATGGCGGCCCATGCCTTTGGCTATTGGTGGGGACGTCTCCGGACTTTAATCCTTGGTGAACTGATCGGCCCAGGCAACGAACGCGTTGGCCATAAAGTAGTAAAGTGCGGAGTGAGGAAGAGGGACGATGAAGACGAGCGAGATCATTGACTGATTGACCTGACCGCGACAGTTAACCGGTAGCGAACTGGATCCTAATCAGATTGGCTAGCTCTTGGATCCCCCCGGTGCGCTGTCGACCTAACTGTCCTTCGTCATTCCGCCACTCCGAAGTATCGGAAAGAGCAGCTCCTCTAAAGCAGACGACTTGCCCTGCGCGCGCAGCCACCTCAATCGCTCCAAACCGCGCTCGGTAATTTCAAAATGCAGTTTGCTCCCGAAATCTGCTCTTCGAGCCACCAGACCCAAAACCGCAAGATGGTCCAAATATGCGTATACTCGCCGGACTGGGCGGATTCCGACTCTGCGCGCAAAGCTAGGACCGTCGATTGGAGTTCCACACTCCCAAACCTGTAGCGCACGCTTTTTCGTTTTGTTGTGATTCGCTTTTCCGTTTCACTTTGCCAGTCCCAAAAAACTTTTCTGTTCACACTTGGTGTGCCGAAAGGCGCTTTTCATTCGTGCGCGATTTCGATGGCAGGGAGCCGGTAGCATCATCTGGCGAATGTTTCAGGCTCCGAGCGCGCTGGCCGTTCGATCTCGCTCCCACCGGAATACTTATACGTCATGCAACTACAGTATTTACAGTTGGTTCTATCTTTGTGATCACGCTCACGATGGCCGCAAATGCAAACCGGGCGATAAATCGCTTCCAACTTCTCTTTTTCCTTTTTCGCCAGCAGATCCTGAGCGGTACGAATATTGATTCCCATGCTGATTCCAGCCATCGATCTGGCCAGAAAAACGAATTCGCCTTCCCTGACTGGTGGGACGATCGGTTTTGGGCCAGCGCTTATCCCGCTTGGCCTCTAAGAAATGTTCCGGGTATCCGGCGCAGGCGTTCCTGCACAGCAGCCATCGTCCGCGGGATACGCTCCCGCGACGACTTCTCCACAATTGTCGTGGCGCACAGGGGCAGGAGCCCCACCATGGAGCGAACCTTAAGCCTCTGGGCGCTGCCGTCTGGGAGCCGCAGCAAGTCGTAGTAGAAGCCGTCCTCTTCATCCCACATGCCATCCTCACCAGGTCGGTTCATGGCCGCACCGATGTAGTAGAGGTGCTCTGCGAACTTCATGATCATGCCCTCGTAGGAGGGGTCATGGGCAGTGAGCTCGAACGCGAGTTCCAGCATGTTCGGGCTGAATGACTTCGGCGACAACTGGGAGCATGAGGTTCTAATCGAGAAAAACCTTGGCGGCGATTCGGGTCGTGATCGACCGCTCTGTATCGCAGGTAGGAGGCATAGGCCGCCAGAGGATTGCGGTGGGCCACGCGGCTATCATGACTTCCTCGACGCCATCCGCAATCCGCGTCACGCGGAGCACCGGGCCATGCTCGAATGGATCGGCGGCGAGTTTGACCCCGAGGCGTTCGATCTTGCGGGAGTCAACCGGGAACTGGATAGACTGCCGCGTGCGCGTAAGTGGGTCCAGTGACGGGCGACACGGTCCCGGAAATCGCGACGGCCATGTGGGTAGCCAACCAGCCCGAAGTTCTACTTGAGCCATTTCCACCCGGTTTGCGCGTAATGCTATGGCGGGCGCTAGTCCGTTCTGAGGAGACCATATGATCGACATGCTGATTCACGACAAACGCTTAATAGGGTCAACCCCGGCGATGGCTCAAAACATTTATGGGGTGGATGGCACGGTGCCGGTGCAGCACATTCTAGGCTGGGCCGGCGGGGTCGCTCACGGAACTCCGGGCGGATTGCGGCGGCTGATAATCATGTGCCACGGCTTTGTCTCCGCCGACTCGCATCGCGGTGGTTACGGGCTTCAGCTCGGCTCCGAAGGCATTACATGGGAGACGCGCCATTACTTTTTGCAATTGCGTGATGCGGTTAAGGTCATAGTTCTTTACGCCTGCAAACCCGTGGACCGTGACGTGGCGCGCGGGCAGAGTGGCATGATGCTGTTTCAGCAGATCGCGCATTACGCTAACTGCTACGTGGTGGGCAGCGACAGTGATCAGGTGTATAGCTACGGGGCCACGACTCCCATCGATTTCGGCAAATGGGAGGGAAGAGTATTTATCATTGCGCCGAACGGCAACCATCAGGTGATTGACCCGGATTTTTCGTTGGTGGATTAGTGATCGGAACCGAAAGTCCTGTCGCGCGCCAGCTTGCCCCCTGCGCGCGCAAACGTTGCGCCTGGTCGCGCCGGAATACGCGCTCCGGGCGTCCGAATGGAATTCCTTTGGCTTTGGCGCTGCGGACGCCGGCCTGGACACGCTGACGGATGAGATTTCGCGCTCTTCTCAGCGAAGGCCGCGAACAAGTGCAGCACAAGCGCGACATCGGGCTTTCCGTCCGGGCGTCGATGCTCTCGGCGAGGCGGAGGAAGCGGATGCCAAGAGAAAATTAGTTCCTGGATGCTACGAACGCAATGAGCCACGCTATTCTCTTACTACTCGCTCGCCTTCCGGCAGACTAACTCGAAGAGGTATGCAGCGGCGCGCTACTGTATTCGTGATGCGCTCGGTTGGGGGACTCGATGTTCTGGGCCGCGACCGAGTAATCTACCAGACTCGGTGAGCAGGTAACCTCCGCGCTGCGCGCCCCAGCACGCCAACGCCAGCGCAAGTACGAAATCATCATGCTTCGATGACTCCGCGCCGAAGCTCTCTTGACCGGTTCGCCGATTGATTTGCACCCTAAACCCAAGAAGCTGATCGATCAATTTCTCAAAGTCTGGGATACCGCTCGCGATCTCTAGTCGTCCGGACTTTAGGTCCGTGAGGAGCCTTACAACCAGGTCGCGCTTTGGAACTCGGCTCAGTTTGCCAGTCGTAGAGATGGCACGGCCGCTAGTTATGGTGATTCCAATCGGCTTGAGCCCGCGCGACTCCAAGTCATCGAGTACGCCCAAACCGACGCCCGTCGCGTCCATCAACAGAGTGACCGGGCCGTGGGCCATCATCATAATGTGAAGCTGCTGAATTCTGTCGGCTACTTCCTTGTAGGACGTATTCAGCTTAAAATGCTCGAGATGACGGAGATAAAGGCAGTTGCCGTTTCGTTCGACGATGGTGATCAAAGGCTACAACGCGATCTACGTGTTCGCGCTGGCGGAGAAGCGCTAGCGGCTGTCCATCGAAGCGAGCACGTAACCCGCCCGACATCGCTAGCGAGTGGCTTGGTAGTCCAAGGCTACTGCCCCAGATAGGTGGCAGATGGTGGTCGCCGCAAAGTTTGGGGCTATCTTCACTTTAAAGCCGACGTGTTTGGGACGACCCGACAAATCCGACAACGTAACTAGGGGAATTTATTAATCGGCTCGGGGCGCACCAAGTCCCGCGCTTTCAAATGGAGCACCTGTCTCGCAATGCCCTCCAACGTCCGGCGTACCTGAACCATCCCCCGGCCTTGATCGACGCTAGCGAGAAGACCGCGCTCCCTCAACTGGTGGCGCAGCGCTTGTTCACTTTCCGTGAATCGTTCGGTTCCGCACGACTCTCGCGCAACGCGGTAGCTGGTCGCAGGATCTAAGAACAGTTCGGTTCCCGATAGCCATCCGATCCTGGTACCCCGTGGTGTCCATTTGCGGCCCGAAGTGAGTCGGTGCCATCCCCAGATGGAAGCGTCGTTAGGTGATCTCCCATAGCGGTCGGCAACATGAGCTCGTTCACAGGCCAGGGCGGTCTGCAGCAGGGAGATAAAACGCAGTGCCGGGTCGTTATCGTCTTGATACTTGGCCTGAAAGACCCCTAATGTGCGAAGTGCCCCTCTGCATCGTTCCTGCAGTCGTCTTTCCGCATTGCAGTCGATCGCGCCAACTTCCAATGCGAACTCAGTAAAAATCTCCCAACCGGCCTGCAATTCCGCAAGAGCCCCGGGTAGACGAGCATGTGCTGAGTTCGGGTTCATCTGGCCGCGAATCTCAAGTGTCCGCGTCCGCAGTCGGCATTGGAGCTCATCGTAACGTCTGGCCACCCATTGGAGAAATGAAGACATGGATGTAGCCAATAGCCCTTGTTGACCGTAGCGTTGACATTCGCTGAGGATTGGCCGACTGATATCCCCTGGACCTACGTCTACGATTAACAGTCGGGCGCGAATGCTGTGCCCTTCCGGCACTTGTTCTCCCGTTGCCATTACTAGGGCACGAGGTGGCTTGGATGCGCCTGGTCGAGTGTTGCTTCCCATCCGAGTGCGACCCTGACCGTTCCCTACGGCGCGGAACAAGCGTTCGGCTACGTTCTGCAACTCGGAATCTCTGTACCTTCCGGTCGGAGCAAAGTCATCGACCACTAATACTGCGTCTTTGGCGCAGAAAGCAGGTTCTTCCAAAGCCGAAGCTGTCGATGCGAAGCTTGAGGGCAGATGATGCGCATCCATGGTTGCACCAAAGTGCTGTTGGCAGAGGGCCGCCAGTGCGGTCTTAAAGACACCCGTCTTACCTACAACGAACATGCTGAAATCCACTGAACCTAAGGCCGCACGATAGACACCGGCCAACAATGGAATACTGATTCTGTCGGGAGCCAGACCAAGAAGATCGAAGCTTGAACGGACCGCTCGTGCAGTCGCTGAGGAATCTTCGGCTGGCAGAAATCGGTACGACTGGAGGGCGGCGGGCAAGGTTACGTTCAGACCGCCAACGTATCCCTCTGGACCTACGGCGCCGCCGGCATGGAGGTACACCCATTGAGCTCCGCACTTTCTCCAGCCCAGGTGCGAAAAAACGCGCTCTTGCCTTACGGCGCCAGATAAAGACTGGATGGCGGCGCGAGCATGTTGTTGTTGTCCGGGATAGACGATCGCCTCAGGTCCTAACTTATTCAGAACCCAGTTCATGCGGGTGAATTCTGCTGTAGACAGCACAGCGGTAAGCGTCTTCTCGTTCAGCGTTACCTCTACCTCGAACTTCCGACCGTGGTCCACACCATCGTCAAGGATGAGGTCCCGCACGATGCGAGCACCAAAGTTGGTGACGTCCCATGACTTTGACCGCCCACTTTTCAGTGATTTGATCCCGTTAATTCCCACGCCGCTCTGCTCATACCGGATCCCCGACGGCGGAGTGTGTTTTCTAACGGAGCTTATCTCCTGCGTTGGCAGGCGTCCCTCGGGGTCGTCGTCTGGATTCAGCAATACGAATCTGAATTTCATACCGAAGCTATGGTCAAGCACGGAGCCTCGCTTCCAACTCCACTTGAGGCTCCGCACCTGAAACAATGGCTCTCTGACAGCAAACAAGTCAACCGCGAGAGAGCCGGAGCTCGGGTAGTAGTAGCCGCTACGAAAAGCCGGGGTGTGAGATGTTCATGGACCGCTCCAGCTCTACCAATCGAGCTTCCATATCCTCCAAATCGATGGTGTTCGCAATCTGCAACAAACAAATGGCAGCGCGTAGGCGAACTGTCCCGGACTCCTTGGGGTCGGCCATAAGTTTCATGATGGTTGTCGCCGCCGGCATACACGCCAGCTGCACTCTGGCACCAATCGCGTGGGTGGCCTCCATGTTAGACTTGAGTTGCATTTGACAGCCCGCCAGTTTCGGCTCCGTCGATAGTCCGGCAACTGCCCTTACTCGATCCTGCCCAATTTGCCGTTCTGCCAAAGCAGAAGGAATCTAAAGATGAAGAGTATCTTCGTGGGCAATCTCAGCTACAACGTGTCTGAGAACGCCGTGCGGGCCCTATTCGAGGAGTACGGTGTAGTTGAACGTGTCAATATCATCACCGATCGGGATACGGGGGAGCAGAAGGGCTTTGCCTTTGTCGAAATGGGTGTCGATGCTGAGGCATCTCGTGCCATCGAGTCGCTTAATGGCCGGGATCTCAATGGGCGGGCCATGACCGTTAACGAAGCTCGTCCGAAAGCAGATCGTGCCTCAGGCAGCGGTGGTTATGGTGGCCGGGGCGGATCTGGCGGCCAACGCCGTTACTAAACGCCGAAGCTATCCAAATCAAACCGCAATGTGGGGGAAGTTTGCCTAAAGAAGATTCAATTGAAGTATTGGGAATGGTCGTCGAGAAGTTCAAAGCTGGGATGTTTTCCATCGAACTGGAAGCAGGCAGGACGGTCCTTGCCACTATGGCCGGGAGGCTTCGTCGCAATCGGATCAAAATCATGAACGGGGATCGAGTCTCACTGGAACTCTCGCCCTACGACCTAACCAGAGGCCGAATCACCTACCGGCATAAGTGAAGTCTTCACAATCACCTGGCTTGGAGACCAGTTGTGATTTCTACCGCGTAGTTGCCTAGCGTGATCGAAGCAGACTCAAGAGTGACAGCGCTCTAAGTCTCCTCCCCATCAGCGCCGCTTCGCCTTCTCAATTTCCCGCGCGGCGTCCGGCGTGACATTCAGACGATCTCTCTGCCGGGAGCGGTAGAGCGCGATGCCAACCGACAGGACCGCGGCGACGATCAGCCAAAGAACAACTCGACTCATCCGACCGATCTTACTCCCGTCAGTCTTAAGTTGCTTCCTCAATCGTATGTGCTTCTTACGGCGCTGAAAGTACGTAGCGGAACAGCGGCTGGTTTCCAGACATCTAATGACTGTGAACGCAATAGCCGGAACGTGCGAAGAACATTTGGCACTTCTGGAGGAGTACAGGGTCGCACTTCATGATTGGCTGGTGGCCCGCGCCAACGACCCCGTGAACTCGCAGTGTCCAGCAGTCTTAGAAACAACCAAACGGGTCGAGGAACTGGAGCACAAAATCAAAGCCCATCAAGCCGAGCACGGCTGTTGGCACGGGGTTCCGCTCCAAGCGGATTTATAGTTCGAAAATCGGTCCTTCTTCGCGCCGCGCTCTCGTCAATTCCGACAGGCTCACGCCTTCTTGCGCCGCTTTGGGGCCTCACCGGCTGAGGAGACTTTCGGAACGCATCATCCTTCGGCTCCTCGATCTGCGCTTCATCAATATCGATATTAACGGGTTGGGGATTTTTGTTGTTGGTTCTTCCGTCTCTGTGATCGGCGGCTCTGACTCTTCACGGATGACATCTTCTGGCGGGATTGGTTTCTTAGACATGGCTAGTGGTGAGAGACGAGAGTGGGGAACAGCGTTTCTTGGCTCGCAGTCATAGAGTAGTCTGGTAGTCGAAAGGTGCCAAACTCATGAAAGCGAATAAGGCCCTCAGGCGACTAGCCAAGATTGAATCATCGATGTCGGTCGTCACCGAGCGATATTCAGCAAGTACGCCCCACCTACGAGAAGTGCTGCAAGATGCGAAGGACGCTATCGCTCGGGCGAAGCAGGCTGTGAGTTTGCAGGCATCCTCTGGGACTAAGGCGACGACGGCACACCGAGCGGCAAAGAAAGCCACATCCTCCCAGAAAAAGGCCGCCGTTAAGAAGGTGGCAGTAAACGTCCCAAGAGCACAGAGTGCGAAGAAAAATAATCCGATCAAGAGAAATGCGAAAAAGAGAGCGGCGAGGAAGACGGCCGCTGCCCCTGTAGTTCCGGCGGCGACGGAAGCTGTCGCTCAATAATCGCTTTCAGCGCCATTGGCGGTCTACCTCACTTACGCAGCTTTCGCCTTCCTCGCCGCCCCCCCTCTTCCGCTGCGCCTCAGCCATGCGCTTGCGCGTCGCGGCACTGAAGGGCTTGCGCGTCCTGGACGGCACGGCAATAGATGAAGCGTCGCCCGAAGCGGCCTGAGTCATCCACTTCGGTGGGCGGCCTCTGCGCTTGCCGCCATCTCCGGTGGCTACTCGCTGCAGGACCAAAATCGCTTCTTCAATTTGTGCGCGCTCAGCGTGAAGTTCGGAGAGCATTTGGAGGATGTTCTTGGATGTTACTAGTGTGGCATGGCGCTGCCACCGCCAGACTAGCGAATCCCGGGTGTTGATCGCGTCTTCACTTGCTTGAAGTCGATACTATCTCATCAGCCTCAAACATCTCAGAATCTGCTTTCCCCGGTGCATCCGCCGCATCTAGCGGCTTGCCGGTCGTGGGAGGAGCGTCATTCATGTCGTTCTTCAAGAACGGCATGTCTCTGGTCTCGCTGGTTTGGCGTTGAGACTTCATGGTGGGTTGATGCGCCCCACAGAGAGGGTGTTTCGCAAACTGGGAGGAGACCCATTGACATACGCGACCTCCAGGAGGAGAATTTGCTCGGAGCCAGATTGGAAGCCAATGCCCGGCCAATTGGACCGGGGATGTTCATCAGGAGGTGCGCTGAATGGACCCACCGGACAGTGAAACGGGGCGGCAGCGCTGAGCCCTTCCACGGAAGGATTGGGGGATCTACGTCACCCGGATATGGCATGTGAAAACCGTGCCGCGCATTTCGCGCAACTTGATGGTGGGAACGCAGATCCCAAGCCAAGAATGGCCGTGGCGCTGCCGCCTTTGACACGCGCTTGTGAAGGGCCGAGCATCCGGGCCTGAATGCCTCTATTCAGTAACGGCCCTGATCGGACTACATCTGAGTGTTGGGGGCCGATGCCTCGTGGCCCCTTCTCACCGAGGGGCTAGAGGTCCTCCTTCCGGTGGATCGTGCCCAACGATGCTGCCGGATCGGCCCCCTTCGTGAACTGGGAAAATCCCCAGCGGCGCTCTCCGCTTCAATGGAGTATGCTGGCCCCTAAGGGCGCGTTTGTATGCTGCCTCCACTGATCTTTTTCATGATGATGCTCACCCTGATTCTGGTCCTGACGCTTAGCCGTCACCACCGATAAGGGCACGTGTGACGCAAACTCGATGCAGTTTCCTGCCCGGACGCTGGGCGTACTGTAGGACGTGGCCGTGCACCCCAAAGCGCATCTGCCCGCCGTGCGAAGAGAAGCAACGGCTTCGCAATCTTTACGAGGCGGATACCGAGCCCCTTTCCAGCCGTAATTTCGCGCTCTAGAATGTGAGGCGGAGTTGGAGATGTGCCTGATACCTGCGGAAGTTGCGCTGTCCTCGAACAGTGGCTCCGAGACCTGAAGGCAGAGATCGAGGACCAGATAAGCAAACGCGAAAAGGGCTTCCGCTCTCCGGGAGAAGAAAGTGTGTCCCGACAGCTATTGGATGAGGCGCAAAAGGTCTTTACCGAAACGGAGGCACTTTATGAACGCCACCGCCGCACGCATGAGGTCACCTAGTTTGCCTGCTTAGTAGTCCGCCCGGTTGCTCCGATGGAACTGTGACTCACGTCGAAAAGAACACCTACGGCCAACTGAAATGGGCGTTTCAACTTAGCCCCTGCAATCCAAGTGTAAGAGTGCGTTGGAAGAGGATTCCCAGGCTGACTCAGTTCGCTCCGAGAAATAAAAGATCCCTCCCGCCGTTGCCGACAGGAGGGACAAGGAGAAACGAAGGGCAGACCTAAAGGGGCCTAGCGAGTGGGCTGATTCGACCGCTGGCTATTGTGCTGGTCCTTTTGGCTCTGCTGATTTTGCTGAGTATTCCGGTCGTTTTTCTGAGACTCGGCCGGATTGTTGCCCATCCGCTTTGGGTCATTCATCTGCTGATTATTCTGCCCTTGTTGTTTATCGGATACGGGCTTTGTAGTACTCATCTTGTGATCTCCTTTCCACCTGTTAGACGCCCCTCAAGGGGAAATCATCACGTTTGTTAATGTTCCAGGTTGCATTACGCCCTGCAGCCTCATATCTTCCTTTGATGCAATAGGATTGGAAGCGGCAAACGATGCTACTAGGGTGAGGTGCTGACTTGGATTAGGGCATAGCAGTGATCTTGACGATGGGTCTCGGCGCCAGGTGCGGACAAAGTGTGCGCAGTATCTTCCGTGTCACGCGTGACTTAAACGTTCTCCCACCGCATGTCGGCGGTAGACTGTTTCCAAAGGTAGCGTATGAAACTACTCATCCTCATGGTGGCGCTCGCCACAATTGCGCTTGCTCAAACCGCCACAGTCCAGCGCAATGTTAATTTGCGAGCAGACCCTTCCACGAACAATCCTCCGTTGACCTTGCTCATGGCGCCTGCAGTTCTCACTTTGCTCGAAAGCACGAAGCAGGGCGGGTACTATCATGTGAGGACTGCCTCTAACCAAGAGGGCTGGGTCTGGTCAAAGAATGCCACGGTGAGCAGCGCGCCAGCGCCGCCGTCGGCGTTCATTGGTCCCGCAGAGATTTATCCAGATGCGACAAGAACGCCGGGCTTCACTAACCCCGATGTGACGCAAGAAAACCTTGCCGACACAATCTGCAACCCGAGCTTCAGGACTGGGCCGCCGCTCCGGCCTCCCACCAGTTACACCAACTCGCTGAAAGCATCGCAGATGGTGGAGTACGGTGACACTGTCAGCGACCCAAACAAGACCTGCATGTTCCACTCCGACAGCGTCGCGTGCTACGAAGAAGACCACCTCATCTCTCTGGAGAACGGTGGCAATCCACGAGATCCACGCAACCTCTGGCCGGAGCCATATTTCACCACCATTGATGGCAAAGTTGTGGGTGCCCGGCAAAAGGATGTAGTCGAAGGCTATATCCGCAACGCAATCTGCTTCAACATCGCTGGCTATGTGAGCCGTGGCACAAAGGCGCATGCGTCCCTGACGCTCAAGCGCGGCCAAGAGATCCTAACTGGCGACTGGTACGCTTGCTACACGAAGGTAAAGGGCGGCAGTGACTGTCAGTAGTTGCGGTAAAGGCCAAGCGAAAGGCAACCAGCAGAAAAATCCTCACAAGTTGCATAGAAACCGTGCTGACGAAGCGCCTTTGAAGACACGCTTTGCGTTCCCCCACGCGGCCCAGTTCTTATTAGGGGGTGTTGTTCGCCTGGCTGATCACCGATGCAACCTTCGAGAATATCTGGCTGATGCTGTCGACCACGTTGGGCATGGTTGCGCCCGCGGCAACGGCAACAAAGGCTGCCATCAGAGCATACTCAATCAAGTCCTGACCGCGCTGATCCTTCCAGATCCTCAGTCGCATAATCAGATTGTTCATTTGATCTCGTCTCCTTTCCGGTTTGGTGCGCGACCGGGCGCCGCCGCGATTCATAGTGTGCATCGGCAGGTTTTTGGGGCGAGAGCACTGGCAAAAATGCCGTAGTACGGCATATTCCACTTAAGCCCACCGTTAGCCCGCCGGGCGGCGTGGTGCGGTGCGACCCCGTTGACACACGCCACCTCCGGGAGGAGAATTTGCTCGGAGCCAGATTGGAAGCCAATAAACAGCACTTGGGGCTGGCGAAGTTCAATCAGGAGGTGCAATGGAACCTGACCACCAAGGGGGCGGCACCGCTTTGATCATTCCTGGGAGGATTGAGACCTCCGCAGGTTGGATCTGCACGCTGAATGCAGTCCGGCGCTGTTTGCGCAATCTGATTGCCTGAGGGCGGTCGTCAAAAGGACTTGCCCAGGTGAGGCCGCCCCATGAAACGGCGATGACTGCTATTGCATCTATGCTGGTTTGCACGGATAAATGGGCTTTGATACGCTAGTCCGCGAAGGCGTGCTGCTTGCCAGCATCGTAACGCTGTGCCTGCTGGCCGCGATCACCGTGCTGGTGCTACGCACCCTGAGCCTGCCGGTCTGCCGGAACTGTGGATTCCAAAGCGTTCGCCGGGCGCACTCTCACCATGATCCGTTGGACATGTTTGCGCGTACCTGCTTTCTCTATCCCCATCGGTGCGAGAAGTGCTTACGGCGTTTCTATTGTTTTGGGTCCCCCCGGATACACCGCCATTCCGGCAGTCGGTCAGCGGCTGCTGGCAAAAGCTAGGTGGCTGCTTGGCCTGAACGCCCTGCTTCCCAGTTGAAGCGCAGATCAGGGGCTACTTTGCGATTGGGTTAGCCATTCTCCACTTGATATAGCGCACCAAAAACTCGCTGTCCGACCTGGACATCATGAAGTCGAGCGCAGCGGTGACTTGGACGCGGCGCTTCGCACGAAACTCGTCGACCAGGCGCCGCACTTCCGCTCTCTTCTCTACGAGCCCAGGGAGTTTTTTCGAATCACCGATTGCAGCATATCCTTGTCGAGGCTTAGATCCGCCCCCAGCTTCTTCAATCGCGTATTCTCTTCGCGGAGCTGCTTGACCTCCTGCGCCTCGCTCACTTCCATGCCCCCATACTTCGACTTCCAGGCGTAGATCGTGTGCTTGGACACACCGTACTCGCGAGCCAGATCCTCCACCGCTCGCCCCGCCTCCACCTGCCTCAGTGCCCCAATTATCTGCGCCTCGCTGTGCTTGCTCTTGCTCATCCGCTTTCCCTTTTCGTTCGTCCGAAAACGTACTCCATCTTGGACGGTTTAAGGGGTCACGTCACTCTGACAGCAAACAAGTCAACCGCGAGGGAGCCGGAGCTCGGTTAGTAGTAGCCGCTACGAAAAGTCGGGGTGTGAGATGTTCATGGACCGCTCCAGCTCTACCAATCGAGCTTCCATATCCTCCAAATCGATGGTGTTCGCAATCTGCAACAAACAAATGGCAGCGCGTAGGCGAACTGTCCCGGACTCCTTGGGGTCAGCCATAAGTTTCATGATGGTTGTGGCCGCCGGCATACACGCCAGCTGCACTCGAGCAATCGCCTGGGAGACTCCAGCCCGCCTGGCTTCCCGATAAGCTGCCTTGAACTCCGGTCGCTTCATCCACCTTAGTAGCGTATTGTGACCAATGCCAGCTGCGCGGGCGGCCTCTTCCACTGTCCTATGCGCAAGTAATGCTGCGATCGCCTGCTCCATCTTTCGGTTGAATTTTGATCCGTGACCCTTCATTGTGTTTTTCTCCTTCGTGATCAGTGCATCGCTGTCTATACAACTCGGGTATGCGAATGTGAATGGCGGTTTCTCGAACACGAACACTCACCGAACCACTCTCGATTGCAAATGGTGTCAGCCACCACGGAAGTCACTGATACTTGGCCGCCGGATATAAGAAGCGATGCTGCTTTATGCCCTTTTGGTCGACCGAGGCTCCTTTCTATACACTTCGTTCGCTATAGCCACCAATCGCTCGGGTGGTTAAGGATTGAGGGGTTTTCCTCATTCTCCTGCGCGCAAGCGGTTTCCCATCGCTGCCAAACCGCCCTCAGATGTTCCGGACAGTCGGAATCACCCATCCGGCTCTGAGCTTCGTCAATAAGACTTCGGTCCGAAGGTGAAAGTCTGTTTAGCCGTCTCTCAAATGCTCCGGCTAGATCGAAAGGATCGGATCGTCGTTGCCCGACGATCGCCTCGAGTCGCCGAATACGCCTGAGCAGCTGACTTGGACTCATCGTTTACTTCCTGGGGGTTTCCTCAATGGCGTGCGGTTCTGGTAATGTTTGGCGGGAAGCGGAGCACCATCAAACACCTCCTTCGCGACGACGTTGCCGTCCCATTTCTTCAAAGCTTCCTCCGTTCTCAAGCAGCGCTTTGTTGCCAGAATAGTCCTGCCATCTTTGAACGATGCAGTCCGCGTACTTAGGATCGATCTCCATCAGCCGCGCGCTTCGGCCAAGTCGCTCACAGGCGACGAGGGTCGAGCCGGATCCGGCGAAAAGATCGCCTACAACGTCACCTGGCTTACTGCTATTGCAAAGTGCGAGTTCGATAAGCTCGACTGGTTTCGACGTTGGATGGATGCGGTTCGCTGCAGGCTTCGGGACCGCCCACACGGTGCACTGCGACTTATCGCCATACCAGGGATCCGTTTGTCCGGCGATGTGGCCATAAAACATAGGTTCGTGCTGGTATTTGTACCGACCAAAACCCCATGCAAAGGTATTCTTGGCCCAAATAATTTGGCATCGCACCTCAAAGCCAGCGGCCTCAAGTGCGTTCTGAAACTCCCGTTGCCAAGACGATGCATGGCAGATGTAAAGAGCGCATTTGGGCTTCGCGATTGAGCGAAGAGAGCGAAACGCAGCTTCCAGGAAGAAGGTAAACTCCTGCTGCGACATTCGGTCACCTTGAATTTTGAGGTGGTCCTCGGTATGCCCTTCGTAGTCGACGTTGTATGGGGGATCGGTAAAAATTAGATTGGCTTTCTCGCCCGCCATCAACCTGTCGACAGCGGCTGAATGGGTCGCGTCACCCACCAGCAACCTGTGACTTCCCAAAATCCAAAGATCCCCTGAAACCGACACTGGCGTTTCCGGGAGCTCCGGAACTGCATCTTCATCTGTGAAACCCACAGCTTGGTCTTGGGTCAGCAGCCGCACCAATTCCTCATCTTCGAATCCGAGCAGACCTAGATTGATTTCCTCCTTTTGCAGGCTGGCGAGTTCGGCCTGAAGAAGCGTCTCATCCCAACCGGCAGTCGCGGCGAGTTGATTGTCCGCGATGATGTAGGCACGCTTTTGCGCCTCACTGAGGTGAGTCAGCACAATTACGGGTACTTCCGGGAGTTGCAACTTAAGTGCGGCTAGTAGGCGGCCATGCCCAGCGATGATGCCGTCGTTGGTATCTACCAAGATTGGATTGTTGAAGCCGAACTCAGCGATGCTCGCGGCGATTTGATCAATTTGATGTTCTGAATGGGTTCGGGCGTTCCTGGCGTAGGGTACCAGTCGATCAGGCGGCCAGAATTCGATTCGTTGGGCCATCTCGTTTGAGATCATGTTGGTCCTCCCTTGAAAATGTTTCTAAAAACAGTTTCAGGGGGAGGAAAAGGGTCAGTGCAGGTGTGCCCAGTAACTCCAGCAGCCTCTCTTGGCTACGGCGTTTGAATGGGATCGAGACCGACCCATCTTGACCGTTGGGATATTTGTAACGAGTTGAAGAGAATAGGGGAATCGCAGTCACGATTGACCGCTTTCGACCGTTGCTTCAGGAGGTACTTGACCGTTTTTTTCTGATTTGACGTGACAGAGGGTAGTCCTTATTCCTCCGTATCCGATCGAGACATGATTTGGCGGCATCCCCTCGCTTAAGTTGACATTCCGCGGATAACCGGCGCCGTAATGTTGGGTCCTTCATGATCTCAGCGTTAGTCAAAGTCTTGAAATTCTCCTCTCCCACGATGCCGAATACCTTCAACTCCTTCGGTGAGAGGCTCTGAGATTCATGATTAGGAGAACTGGATTTGGCCGCATTTCCAGACCCTTCAGCAATCGGTTCCAAAACGGACCCGCTCCTCGATGGAGCAAGCCTGCGATGCGTTGTGCTGCAGTGTTCGGCAACTGCTGCTGATCTCTCAGCTTCGAAGGCGCAATCGGGACACTTGTAGATCCTGGCACCGCCTCGAAAAAACACGTGAAGGTCGAACTGCTGTCCTAGCCGATAGACAGTATGCACGTGTTCCAAGGCCAGGTGCTTCAGCACGGTCGCAGGGATGTAATGATCATATTCGCAATGGGGACACCTGTACCTTCTCTGCTTCTTCCACAAAAAGGTCACCAGTTGCCAACGTTGCCCTTGCCATTCAAAATCCTGACTGGCTTTATGTTCGCGTTCTGGGCGCAATTCAGCTTGCTCCATTTCCGAAATACTTAAGACCGGCCCAACTCGAGCTGCCTACCGGGGAACGTAGCGTTAAGGGTTACCCCTGGGAACTTCCATTTTAGATTGGTCGCGGTTGCGCGCTCCCGGATCAGCCAATCGCGCCTCGAGCGCGTCTGGGGGACCTTCACCCGCCCTATTGTCTGCCGGACTAACGTCTCACACGAGTGCATCCTTTTGAACGATGAGCTGAGGAACTTGCTTTCACGGTCGCATTGAGGGATTCATGTGAGCGCCCAGTAGAAACAGGGATTTACAGGAGGACCACATGAAAGCTCCGGCCATTGAAACACCTACAGCCACCCAAGCCAGTCTCATAAGTAGGTCACCGGGCGAGAAACCAAAACGACCTTCGATCAGGGGGGCCCGAGTTATACCGAAGTCGAAAGGATCACCGGCCACGACAAAGTCCAAGGCCCAACCAAGATCTGCGGTTGTTGTTTTCAAGCGAGGTACCAAATCGGCTAAGATCCTGGCCCTACTCAAAAGACCACAGGGAGCCAGTCTCAAAGATCTACTGAAAGCTACAGGTTGGCAGCCGCATTCGGTGCGCGGGTTTCTCAGCGGAACCGTGACGGCGAAGATGGGCTTGAAAGTAACTTCCTGGAAGGCAGAATCAGGCGAGCGGCGGTATGCAATAAGGCCTAATCCTGCCCCATGAATCGCCCTTCTCGGGGCCTGGATTGCCAGCATTTTTCGCTTGCTTTGAGGCCCGCAAAGAGCGTTCATGGACATGCGGTTATTGAGGGCGGCAACACTTTAGAGCCTGCCGGCCGGGCAAAGAAAAAGGAACTCAAACATGACGGAACCGATACCAAACCCAAACCGAACAGTACCGATCAGCAGCCGGAAGATGGTGAGGTTCACACCCAACCTGCCTGTAGAGATCGCTTTACAGTGCACCGATGGCGTACGAGTAGAAGGGCGATACGGCGATCGCGTCAAGTACACGCTCACGGACGAGCGGACGATGTACGTCGATCCGTTCGTGGCTGAACGCATCAAAGAGCTGGACGTCCAGCCGGGAGAACTTTTCCAGGTCTGTAAGTGCCAGGCGAAAAAGGGCAACCGGAAAACTATCTATTGGCTAGTGCGGCGTGACGGCGACGCTGGATCTCAGCTCGAAGAGGATCTAATCGAATCGCTCAACAGAGCCAGAGCACCACGGGTCGCGACATCGCCGACACTCGCCGATCCCGAAGCGCCAACAGCACCCATGCCGCCTGAACCTCCGCCGAATACTTTCTACGAGCTTGATTCATCGCAGGTCAACCCTGGAACACCGAACGCGAATCCCGACGGCAACGGTTCAGGGCAAGTCCCGGCCCACCCGTCCCCTAAAAACAATAGCACTCCAGCGTTACCCGGCACCCAGTTGGCCCACGCGCTCAAAACCGCGATTTCCGCCGCAGTCGATGCTGAAACGTTTGCCAAGACTCTCGATTACAACATTCGTTTCACCACCGACGATATCCGGAGCATGGGGATCACGGTCCTGATCGGGATGCAGCAGAGAATACCGCGATGATTCAGGCCCTCGGAATCGAGCGTCGTCTGCCAGTCGAAACACCGGCAGTTCCCGGTGATATTCTTTCGCCCTCTCAGGTCAGCTGCATCATGGACTGCGCCTACCGCTGGCACGCAAAATACGTTCTGAAAATGCCCGAGCCGCCGACCTCTCAGCAAGTCTTGGGCCGGGCCGTTCATGCTGCTCTGGCGGCCAACTTCGAGCAAAAGTGTGATTCCAAAGTCGATCTTCCTGTCGTGGGCGTGCTGGCAGTGTATCGCGAGGCTTGGATGGCATTCAGCGAGGAAACGGAGTTCCACGACGCTGAGGATCCCGACGAGCTGGGCAAGATCGGCGAGGCGCTGGTTGCCAAATACATGGAAGAAGCCGCACCCCGGATAGAACCGGCGGCCGTTGAGATGCGTGTCGCGGGCGTGATTGCCGGCGTCAGGGTGACGGGTTATATCGACCTGTTGGACGTCGACGGCTGCGTCATCGACATCAAGACCGCGAAAGTGCGTCCGGGCGGCATTAATCCGATGCATCGATTCCAGGTCGCTACCTACCGATACCTCACCGATTTGGCACGCGGGCACCGGCCGGATCGACACGCTGGTGAAAACGAAATCTCCTCAACTGATTCAACAGACGTTCTCGATCACTGAGCAGGAACTGCGAGCCATCCATACCATCTACCCCGAAGCCCAAGCCCTTATGCGTGGTGACGTTCATCTACCCAACCGCCAGTCGATGCTCTGCAGCCGTCGCCATTGTGCTTACTGGCGCCACTGCGAACAGCGATGGGGCGGTTTGGTTCCGGAAACATGAAGCCCGTACGCAATCCCAAATACCTGGCCTGGATTCGAACCCAGCCGTGTCTGGTTTGCGGATCTACTCGATGGATCGAGGCTGCCCACACCGGCCCGCACGGCCTAGGGCAGAAATCACCGGATTCGTCAGCCGTGCCTCTTTGCGCCAGGCACCACCGAACCGGAAAGGACAGCTACCATCGGCTGGGACCGCGAAAGTTCAACGAGATACACAATCTGGATCTCGCGGCGATCGTGCGGCGCTTGAACCTCAAGCCAATTGTGCGCATTCAAAACGGTGAGTTCGTGGCACATCTAGAAGGCTGCCAATATAGGCTCGGAAAAGCACAAAATGGAGTCGCTCCTGCTCTCCGAAATCTGCGGGCCGTGTGTGGAGAAGACCGTCTTGCTCTCTAGATCGCTTTCATGATTGCTGAAATCGCCGAAAACTCTTTTGAGAGGAAGGATCTAAATGCCAACCGCCGGGCACGGGAGCAATCGGATGTGCGAGAAGGAGCATCGTGAGCTATAGCTTTCTCGAGCCGGATTGGCCCGCAGTCTGCGAATGCAAATACGACGAAGTGCGGGATGAAATGGATCGCGAAAACTGCCCCTTTCATTTTGATCTAGTGGATGATGCAGCAGCCGAAGAAGCGCAGACTGCACCACGCAAAAGGCCGACGCCCAAAGGCGATGTTAAGACGTCGGCGGCATGACTTGAGCTGCAACAACGATATCATCGCTCGGTGGCCTCGTCTATGTACGGTACAGCGCGAGGCGCGCCATCTTCAAACCGTCATCGGTTGGCATCGAAAACCCGGAGCACCAGAGCGAAGAAGCTGCACGTGCCTTGCGCCGATCAGGGCGGGAAGCGTTGTGTCGAGCGTGGCAAATGGGAATGGATCGGACGAGCATCGTGAAC
>CAVROL010000004.1:0-120215 GCA_963722845.1 Terriglobia bacterium
CTAAGTTATGCTGAAAGTTGTTCTGTTGCTGGCGTTCTCCTTAGGCGCCCTCGCCCAAGATTACACTGCCCAGCGAACCACTGACCACGGCATCCCGGTGGTTCGCCTGGCGGACCCTGCCAACGGGGTCGAAGTCGCCATTGTGCCTTCGGTGGGCAATACGGCTTATGAGATGAACGTGCATGGGAAGAACATCCTGTACTTCCCCTATGCCGATGTCGCCGAGTTTCAAAAAAGCCCGCAGCTAAGCGGCATCCCCTTCTTGGCGCCCTGGGCCAACCGGCTTAATGAACAGGACTTCTGGGCGAACGGCAAGAAGTACGCCTTCGATATGAACCTGGGCAACGTGCGCGGCGATAATCCGATCCACGGCCTCTTGGCCAGCTCGCCCTACTGGCAGGTGATCAGCGTTGCAGCGGACAAGCGGTCGGCCCGCACGACCAGCCGCCTGGAGTTCTGGCGATATCCGGATTTGATGGCGCAATGGCCCTTCGCGCACGAATACGAGATGACCTACACGCTGAAGGACGGGGTCCTCGAAGTGCGGGTGACCGTCACCAATTTAAGCAAAGATCCGATGCCCGTGGCGATCGGGTTTCATCCCTATTACCGCATCCCGGATGTGCCGCGCGATCAATGGACTGGGCATATTCCGGCGCGTCAGCGGGTGGTGGCCGATAATCGCCTGATTCCCACCGGCGAATATCGCGCCATGGACATTCCCGACAACTTCCCGCTGCAAGGCCGAACGCTGGACGATGGCTTCATCGATCTCCAGCGCGATGCCGACGGCCGTGCGGTGTTTTCCATTGAGTCGGGCGGTAAAAAGGTCGAGGCCATGTTCGGACCGAAGTATCCGGCAGCCGTGGTCTGGGAGCCCAATACTCCGAACGGACAACCCCAGCCATTCATCTGCTTCGAGCCGATGAGCGGCATTACCAACGCCGTGAATTTAGCTCACGAAGGCAAGTACCCGGACCTTCAGGTGATCCCGCCGGGAGGCAAATGGAGCGAGAGCTTCTGGATTCGTGCGAGCGGCTTCTGAAGCGGGCGGGAGTCCCGAGTCCCTGGTGTTATACTGACCGCTGACCCGGAGGCCATGATGCGCCCCGGAGGATTTCCCCCTGGTGGAGGCGAGTATGTTCAAGAAGGTTCTCATTGCTGCCGGACTCGCGACCGTGTTGGTCTGGGTGCTCTCCGCGCAGAGCGATCTGAAGTCCGTGGTCGACAAGTCCATGAAGGCCATGGGCGTCGAAAATGTGAAAACGCTGACCTTGACCGGCGAGGGCGGGGACGGCTCCGTCGGGCAGGCCTACAGCCCCCAGTCGGACCGCTGGCGATGGACCGCAAACAAGAACTGGACCAGGTCGGTCGATTTCGACGCCAAGGGTTGGCGCGATGTTCGGGATCGCTCGGAAGGCGAACCTGCCAACCAGTGCGGCGGTGCGGGAACCACGTGCCCGGCGCCCTCGCAGAACGCCGCAGTGGCCGTCGCGACGGCGAATAACTTCAATAATCAAATTCAGTTCGCCATGCTGCCGCTCGGTTTCCTGAAGATGGCTCTCGAAAAGAACGCCACGGTTTCGAAAGAGAAGAAATTCACCGTGTTGACCTTCCCGATGGAGAGCGGCACGGCTTACAAGACCAACGTCAAGGGCTATATCAACGATCAGGGTCTGGTGGAGAGAGTCGAAACCACGATCGATACCGGCATGCTCGGTGACACCAAGTGGGAAGCGACGTTCAGCAACTATAAAGACTTCGGCGGGGTGAAAGTCCCGACCACCATCGTGCAGCGCCAGGGGGGTCCGAAAATCTGGGAAATGACGGTTGCCGATGTGAAAGTCAACCAGCCCGTGGATATGACGCCTCCCGCTGGCCGTGGCGGCCGGGGTGGTCCCGGAGGCCCGGGCGCTGCCAAGGGCGGCGACGGTAAAGGCAAGGGCGCTCCGCCGGAATTCGCGGGCGGCGATGGAAAAGGCAAAGGTGGTCCCGCTGGTCCGGGAGCCGCGAAGGGTCAACCGGGAGGTCTCGGTGGTGGACGCGGCGCAGCGGCAGCGATCGAAAGCGAGGATCTGGGCGGCGGCTTCTGGCTGGTCACCGGCGGCTACGGCGCCGTGGTCGCGAACTTCAAAGACTACATCATCGTGATCGAAGGCCCGTCGGGCGATATGCGCGCGGACCAGATCATCTCCGAGGCGCACCGGCTGGTTCCCAACAAGCCGATCAAGTACGTGATCAACACGCACGCGCATTTCGATCATTCGCAAGGGCTGCGCGACTTCGTGGCCGAGGGCGCGACCATCATTACGAATCAGGGCAACAAGGGCTACTTCGAAAAGGTGCTGGCCAATCCTCACACGCTGGTTCCGGACAATTTGCAGAAGAAGAACGCGAAGCCCAAGATCAAAGTGGAATACGTCGGCGATATGAAGAAGATTACCGACGGCGAACACGAAATCGATCTCTACAAAGTGATGAACAGCACGCATAACAGCGCCATGCTGATGGCGTACCTGCCGAAGCAGAAGGTCTTGATCGAGGCCGACGAATTCAACGTGCTGAATCCGGTCCCGACGGCGCCGGTAGCCACTCCGAACCAGTATCAGGTCAACCTGCTGGCCAATATCGAACGGCTGCATCTGGATGTCGACCGCATCATCCCGATTCATCTTCCGAATCCGGCGACGCGCAAGGTGCCGCTGGCGGAATTGAAGTTCGCGGCGGGCAAATCGTAAGTAGCGTTTGTTGCCGCCTACTTAGGCGATCCTCACAGCTACGAATCCGCGAACGTCTGCTCTAGTGCGAGTAGATGTTCGAAAACGAAGTCCGCTTTGCCCTAGTGTTGTACGGCGGGGCATCGCTCGCGATCTATATCCACGGCGTCACGCAGGAATTCTTCCACCTGGTTCGATCCACGGCAGTCGACGCGGAAGGAAAGCTGATCGTCAGCGATGCGGAACTCGGCGGAACCGAGCGCGTTTACCGGAAGCTCGCGACTTCGCTCGATGGGACCGTGTGTACCCGGTTCCTGGTGGACATCGCGTCGGGAACCTCGGCCGGCGGCATCAATGCGATATTTCTGGGAAAAGCCCTCGCGAACGGCCAGACGCTCGATCAGGTGAGCCGCTTGTGGCTCGATCAGGCCGATGCCCAGGACCTGTTCAATCGCGACAAACTTCCGCGCAGCCTGCTCAGCAGCCAGACAATGTATTCGAAGCTCCTGGATGCCCTGAGCGGCATGGAGCGTAACGGAGCGAAACGCGACTCCCTGCAACCGGAGATTGACGTGTTCATCACGGCGACTGACATACAGGGACTCGAGTTGCCCATCCAGCTCGCGGACAGAACGGTGCTCGAAAAGCGCCACAAGAATGTGTTTCATCTCCGCTTCGGGGACGGCGAGAATCACTTTGCGCGCGAGAACGATCCGTTCCTGGCGTTTGCAGCGCGCGCCACGTCGGCATTTCCCTTTGCGTTCGAGCCAGCAAGCCTGGCCGACGACGGTGCGTACCGGGAGTTTTTCCCCGACTATGGGAGCGAATATGCGGAGCGTTCGTTCGGCGACGGCGGGTACCTGGACAACAAGCCCTTCACGCACGCGATTCAGGCACTCTCACAGCGCAGCTCCGATTTGCCGGTCACGCGAAAGCTGATGTACGTCGAGCCATCGCCAGACGAGCCGGCCAGCAACCATCCCGCCGCGCCCCCGAATTTCCTCCGCAACAGCTTGGACGCGTTAATCACGCTGCCCCGCGAGGAGACCATTCGGGAAGATCTGCAGCGCGTGATCGATCGGAACCGGCTGATCGAACGCGTTCAGGAGATCACCTCACATGTGGACGAAGACGTCACGGAGTTCATCGGGCGCGTGGGAGGAGCCGAATATCAGCGCCGGACTCTGGCGGACGAGATTCGCGATCGCGGCCCGGGATATGCCGGATACCATCGGCTGAAAGTGCGTGCGGTGACCGACGATCTGGCCGTGATGCTGGGCCAGCCTGCTTGTGTCGTGGACGCCTGGCGGCGAGAACATTATTCCGAACAGGATCCGGAGCGGAGCGAAAGCGCTTTCCTGTTGGAGTATGACCTGGGATACCGGGAACGGCGCATTCAGTTCCTGCTGCGTACGCTGGGCGATCCCGTCGCGAAGCGAGAACTCAACAAGATTGCCGCAACACTGAAGCGCCTGCATCGCCCGGATGTCGCAGCGGAGGCAATCGCGGACCGCTTCCGCGATAGGTTCATCCGCGCAGCGGCGGATGCCGAGGCCTGTCTCGATGCGGACTCACGGCGCATCTTCGATCAATTCGAATATTACGATCAAGTCGCATTCCCGATTTTCTATGAGGCGTCGGTGGGCGAAGCCGAACTGTGCGAGGTGTTCCGCATCAGTCCTCGGGACGCCACCAGTGTTGTGAACGAGAATACCGAAACACGCCGAAAACTGGCGGGCACGGCGTTATTTCACTTCGGCGCGTTCCTGAACCGCGAGTGGCGTGAGAACGATCTGATGTGGGGACGCCTGGACGCCGCCGAGCGGATTATCCGCTGCATTTTGCCACCCGATTCGCGGGAGTCGAACGCGCTGATCCACGAAGCGAATCTGGCCATCGCGGGAAGCGAAGACTCTTTGAAACGGCTCCGCGAAAACTGCGAGGCGAATCGCAAACTCCCGCTGTTCACGCGCATGAAGCTCGGCTTCGCAGCCGGCCGGGTCATTCTCAAAATGCTCGCGGGCTACCTTATCAGGTAACGCCAGTAGCCTGTATACACGAGCGCAATGCCAGTTGCAGCCACTACCGCAACCAGCCAGATAAGGAAGATCTTCCACGGAAAACTCCGGACTTCGCGGCGGAGCACCAGCAAGTAACTCGCGAACACGCCCAGGAAGTACAACAGGACCATGGGCACGGCGAACAGCGTCATGGTGAATGCGTCCGGCGTTGGCGTCACCACTGCTGCCAGGATCACGATCGCCAGAATGGCATAGCGGGAATGCCGGATGAGAAAGCTCGGCGAGGCCACGCGGATCAGGGTCAGGAAGAAGATCAGAGACCGGGAGCTCAAAGATCACCGATACTCCCAACATGACGTTTACGAAATTGGTGAAGTAGTCGTCGATCGAGATCAAGGACGTTACATTGGCGTCTTCGCCGATGCCCAGGAGAAAAACCAAGGCGTAGCGAAGCGCGACGAAGTAAGCGAACAGGCCGCCGCACAGGAACAATCCGCCGGTACACACGATAAACGGCACGGCCCACTTCCGCTCCCGCGGGTACAGACCCGGTGCGATGAACGCCCAAACCTGATAAATCACCCACGGAAACGCCACAAAGATCGCCGCCACCAAGGGCGTCCAGACGTAGATGATGGAGAACCTCTCCATCACCCCAATCGCGATAAATCCGCCACTTCCGATAGCCTTGAAGGCGGCGTCGCCAGGCGCTCGGACGAATTTCCATAGCTGACTGGCGAAAACCAGACAGGCCAGATACGCCACACCGAAACCGATTAGGGCGCGAATGATTCGGGTGCGCAGCTCTTCCAGGTGCTCGAGGATCGACATGCGCAGCATGCCGTCGTCATCCGGATCCGACAGCGGATCTTGCAGCTCCAGTTGGTTCATAGGAACCTCGCAGGTTGTTTGATTCGGCGCCTGGAGCTGCGGAAGCGCCTACGGGTTATGCAGCTACTTCACGAGAAACGGCCAGCGCAACGCGAAATGATAGTGGTACATGGTGATCGCCACGACGACACAGAGGACCGCTACGGCGAACATTGCCAGCAGCCACCACAGGAAAACTCTCCACGGGAAGCGGCGGTTTTCGCGACGCATGACCAGCAAATAGCTGGCGAACACTCCCATGAAGTACAGCAGGATCATGGGCACGGCGAACAGCGTCAGATTGAAGACGTCAGGGGTGGGCGTGATGATCGCCGCCAGAATCACGATCACCAGAATTGCGTAGCGCGAATGCCGTAGCAGGAAGCTGGGCGACGCCACGCGGATCAGCGTCAGGAAAAAGATCAGCACCGGCAATTCGAACACCAGCGAGATCCCCAGCATCACGTTGACGAACAGGTCGAAATACTTGTCGATGGAGATCAGGGGCAGTACGCCCATGGGTCCGCCGATATTGAACAGAAACGTCAGCGCGAAGCGGAAAGCGATGAAATAGGCGAACAGGCCGCCGGTGATGAACAATCCCGCGGTGCACAGGACAAACGGCACGGCCCAGCGCCGCTCCCGGGGAACAGTCCGGGAGAGATAAAGGCCCAAACCTGATAAATAACCCAGGGCGATGCGATAAAAAGAGACGCGACCAGCGGCGTCCACATCCAGATGATGGAGAACTGCTCCATCGGATCGATGGCGATAAATCCGCCCCTCCCGATGGTCTTGAACGCGGCCAGGCCCGGCGCCTGGACCCAATCCCAGAGATACTCGGCAAGAAAGAGGCAAGCCAGGAACGCGACTCCGAATCCTGCTATTGCTCGAATGATGCGCGAGCGGAGCTCCTCCAGGTGCTCCATGAACGACATCCGGAGCATGCCCGATTCTTCGTCATCCTCGTCATCCGGAGGTGGTGGAGGCGGCGGGGTTCTGGTCCCGCCACCCGAAGCCAGCGCGCGCGGCATGGGCGGGTCGATATCCGGGTGCAAAGCGCTTGCCGGATCGTCCGGATACACTACGTGCGGAGTCTCGTCAGGAGGCACTCCTCCGCCGTTGTGCTGGTCATCCATGCGCGATTACGTTTTAACTACTTTAGCTATGCTGAGGCTGAGCACTACTCTGTTCAGAGCGAGGCACAGTGCCTTCAATGGCCGGAACAGGTTCCGGAGATGGCACGGCTTCGGCGACAGTCTCACTGGATTCGGCGCCTGAAGTTGCGGAAGCGCCTACGGTGGTTGGATCGGTAGCGGTGGGTGTGGAAGCCGAGGTTTGCTCCTCTGCGTGTGGCTGAGGCTCCAGCGGATTCCATGCGGTTTCCGCCGGCGGCAGACTGCGACTCTCCGGCTCGGGATTATAGTTGATAGCCCGATTGAAGATATCTCCTGCCGTTATGTTCGCGACCTGGCTTATGGACTGACTTTCCCGCTCCAGAGTTTGCATTTCGCGCTCGAACGAAGCTTTCAAATCGTTCGAAGCGCGACGGAATTCGGTGATCGCTTTTCCGATCGTCCGCCCCAGTTCTGGAAGCTTTTTGGGCCCAAACAGAACGAGGGCTAAGAAGAAGATGACGATCATCTCTTGCATGCCGAGTGTACCGAACATGGTCGTAAGCCCTCCCATGGGCATCATAGCATGGGGCGTTTCCTGAAGATCTGTTACGTCTTCCGGGCGGCGTAATCCTACAGTTAGAATGGGCAAGAACATGGGGATTTTGCGGGGTACTGTTTTGTCGCTCGCCACAGCCGCTCTTCTGGCGGCGCAACCGGCTCCATCCACCACCCAACCGATCACCGGAGGCGGCCGGTTTGAGTGGGCGATTATGAACACAATCAACCTGCCGAGCTTTGGGGCGGGCCTGTTCAGCTCCGGATGGGGCACGTATCGAAATCAGCCCACCGAGTACGGCGTAACCTTGAAAGGCTTCGGAAAGCGTTTCGGGATGCGGCTTACAGGGGTGGCGACCAGTAACACCATGGAGTCAGGCCTGGGCGCTATCTGGGGTGAGGATCCGCGTTATCAGCGCGACGCCGGCCAGCCCTTCGGTCATAGGATCCGGCACGTGGTTAAGATGACGTTCATGGCGCCTCACCGGAACGGACGGATCGTGCCTGCGTACGCGCGCTACGCAGCTATCGGGGGCAGCAATGTCCTCTCGAACGCGTGGCGGCCCGATAGCGACACGACCGCCGATCACACCCTGCTTCGAATCGGCTACGGATTCCTGGGCCGCATGACGTCGAACACATTTTTCGAGTTCTGGCCGGATGTGAAGGATCGGTTCTTCCATTAACGCGATTACTTGGCTGCCAGAAGGCCCATGCTGACAATCGCATATGCGCGCCGTTCTTTTTCTGCTTCCGGCGTATTTCCAGCCCGATCGTAGTGGCGGGCGAGCACCAGGTGGGCGCTGGGATTTTCTGGAGCCGCTGCCTGGAGTTGCTGGATCGCCTCGGCCTCGTGAGAACCTTGCTGGAGCAGAAGCATCCCCAGGACCAGGCGGGTTTTCGGTTTGCCTCCGTCCAATTGAAGCGCCTTGCGCACTTCGTACAATCCGCGCGCAGATTCGCCTTTGAGATAAAACGCGTACGCCAGGTTGGATAGGTTTTCCGGCCGCGGCAGCAGCCGGCTGGCCTCCTCCAATTCGCCCAACGCCGTGTCCAGTTGCCCGGTCTTCAGATGCTCCGCGCCCAACATGCTCATCGCGTAAGGCATCGCCACCGGATCACGCACGGCGTCACGCAATTCCTGCATCCCGCGTTCGCGCTGCCCGGATCTCAAGTGTTCCCGTGCCGCGACAATCGCCCGCAAGGATTTGCCCGTGAGAGGGTTGCGCAATTCCTCCACCGATACCACCTCGCTGCCCGGTTGCGCCGACAAAGTAATCGCGAAGCTTGAAAATATTAATAAACGTAAAAATAGTGACACTTTTCCTCCGAATGTGCCTGCTGCCTGGTGAAATCATCCACTCGAGGTGGGGATGCCGAACGGGGGGATACCGGTCTGCCTGCCGGTTAGCGCGCTGGATAACGAAGGGCCAGCAACGCTTTCGCTGCTCTACAACAGCAGATTAACCTGGAACCTGCCGCGAGTCCAATCAAAACTCTTTATCGACTCATTCCAGCTGACTTTAAGCCGCGGACTATCTGTTAATGAATGTGTACGGTGGGGGTTACGGACATGCCGGGGCGCAGGGACAGGTCCTTGTTCTGGCCGGCGTCGAAACCGATAATCACCGGAATTCGCTGCACCACCTTGACGTAATTGCCGGTGGCGTTCTCGGGGGGAAGCAGGCTGAAACGCGCGCCGCTGGCTCCCGCGAGGCTTTCGATATGCCCGCTATAGGTGCGGCCGTTGGCATCCACCGCGATGTCCGCACTCTGGCCGACCTTCATGTCCTTGAGCTGCGTCTCTTTGAAGTTAGCCACCACCCAAACGTGGCTCAGATCGACCACCGCCATCAGCAGTTGTCCCGGCTCCACGTACTGTCCGACTTCGACGGCGCGGCGCGCGACGATGCCGGTGGCGGGCGCTGCAATGGTGGTGTATTTCAGGTTCAGCTCGGCCTGTTCCACTTCGGCGCGTTTTTGAGCGACCTTGGCTTCGGCCGCCAGGGCGCGGGCCTCAGACGACTTCACCTGCTGCGGGCCGGTCATGGCGCCTTCCACCGTCGCATCGGCCTGGCCCACGCGGGCGCGAGCCTGATCGACACTCTGTTCCGCGGCGAGCACGTTTTGTTGCGCTTCTGTTACGGCAGCCTTCTGGGCGTCGACGGAGGCGCGCGCGGCTTCCGCGTCCGTCACGGCTTTCTCGTACTGTTGCCGCGAAATGTCGTCGCGGGCCACCAGGACCTTGTAGCGCTCCACGTCCTGAGCAGCCTTGGTCGGCGTTGGCTTCGGCCACACGAACATTGGCCTCGGCGGACTTCAGCCGCGCTTTGGCGGCGCCTAGAGCCTGCTCGGCCCCGCTCACCTGCGCGGTCGCATCCTGCCGGGAAGAGCGAGCTCCGCTGAGCGCGCTAGCCGTGGACACCGACAGCACCGGAATATCGCTGCGAACGCTGGCCAGCGTTGCTTCCGCGTCGGCCAGCTCGGCGCGGGCTTTCGCCACGGCGATTTCGAAATCGCGCGGATCCAGTTGCACCAGAACCTCATCCGCTTTGACGGCGGCTTGATCGTGCACCATCACCTGGATCACGTGGCCGGCTACCCGGGGACTCAAGGGGAAAATCGACCCGTCGATCTGGGCGTCATCGGTAGTCTCGACGCGCGAAAGGCGCTCCCAGACCGTATAGCCTGCGAATACCAATCCTGCCAACACTAAGACTCCGATAACCCACTTCAGTGCTCTCATTTGTCTGTTTGTACTAGGGTAGCGTAGGTTCTTCGATGTCTCATGAGATGCTCTCACGGCCGCGTTGGGTTCGTTTTGTCGTACGGCGCCCTGCCCTGGGGGACATGAAGTGCGGCCCGCGCTGTACGCTTATATGAAGTGACTGCTGCCTATGCCGCGTTCTCCTCGCGGGCTTTCCGATTCCAACTGATCGCCTCCACTCTTTCGATGTTCAGCCAGCAGATGCTGGCGACCGTGGTGGGGTGGGATCTGTATCTCGCCACGCGCTCGCCCGTGGTCCTGGGAAACGTGGGGCTGGTTCAAATTATTCCGGTTCTGCTGTTTACGTTCGTGGCCGGACACGTAGCCGACCGCTACAATCGCAGCCGCACGGCGATGGTGACGCAGGTGGCGCAAGCCCTGGTCGCCTTTGCGCTGGCCGCCGCCGGAAGCGGCCGAGGCGTGGCCTTGATCTACGCCTGCCTGTTTCTGACAGCCACCGCGCGGGCTTTCCAATGGCCGGCGACCTCGGCCCTGCTTCCGCAAACGGTGCCCCTCGAAAACCTGACGCAGGCGATCTCCTGGAGCGGGTCGGCTCGTGAGATGGCCAACATGGGCGGACCAGCCGCCGCGGGCGCCCTGATCGCGGCTTTCAGCAGCGAGGCGGTGTACATCGTCCAAGCCGTGTTCTGCGTGCTTTCCGCCATCTGCTTCGGACTGATGCGGGTCCCGGACCGCGCCGCGCATGAGCGGCCGGAAATCGGCCTCAAGGCGGTGGCGGAAGGCGTGCGCTTCGTCTGGAAAGAGAAACTGATTCTCTCGGCGATGAGCCTCGACCTTCTCGCCGTATTCTTCGGCGGAGCCGTAGCCCTGCTGCCGATCTATGCCGAAGACATCCTGCGCACGGGTGCGACCGGGCTGGGCTGGCTGCGGGCTGCACCGGCCATCGGCGCGGGTTTGACGGCCATCTGGATCGCGCATCGCCCGGCGTTCCGGAACGCGGGAATGGTCCTGCTGGCCTCCGTTGCGGCGTTCGGCCTGGCCACCATCGGCTTCGCGGTTTCCACCTCCGCGTGGCTTTCCTTCGGGATGCTGTTCCTGACCGGAGCCTTCGACAGCGTCAGCGTGGTGCTGCGAATCTCGCTGGTGCAATCGCGCACACCGGATGCACTGCGGGGACGCGTGTCGGCGGTCAACGGGCTGTTCATCTCGGCCTCGAATCAATGGGGAGCGGTGGAATCGGGTGTCGCTGCGGCCCTAATGGGCACGGTCCCGTCGGTGGTATTTGGCGGAGCCGCAACCATCGTCGTGGTGGGCGCGGTGGCAGCGGTCTCGGCGAGCATGCGGCGCTGGAAGAGCTGATGGCCTCTCGCTGGCGCTCGTGGTTCTGTGCTGACCACCGAACCGCGAACGCGAGTGAGCGGCCCAGCGCTAGAGGTGCGCTAGCCAGACATCCAGAACGGCGCAGCGCTTTTCCTCGCGCACGACTTTCAGCGCTTCGGCCACGGCCGGCTCCACATCATCGACGGCTTTGACGATTCTGGCAAAAGCCCCGCCCGCGGCGGCCGCGATTCCCGAATAATCGGGCGGCGGATCGAACGCGACATCGATATCCTGCGCTTTGCTGGCATACCCATCCGGATGCACAGCCAGCATCGAAAACTTGGGCGCGCGCCATCCGCGATTGTTATAGACGACCGTTAAAAACGGGGTCTGGTACTTGCGCGCCATCCAATGCACCGTGGAGGGCACCGAGAACATGTAGGATCCGTCGCCGGTGAGGCACACGACGGTTTTGTCCGGACAGGCCAGCTTCATGCCGATCGACGCGCCGCCGTTCCAGCCGAGGGAGCTCGCCCCGCTGGTGAAGCGCGTACCGGGTTTGGTGCAGCCGATGTGATTGTTGATCGCCGAGAAATTCGTGATGCCTTCGTTCACGATCACGGTATCCCGATCGATCTGGCGGCGCACGCAGGCGGTCAAGATATTCGGCTGTGATGACTTCGGCGGGCTTTTGCTCGCGGCGGGTCAGATCGGCGACCCATGCATCATGCTTCTCCCGGTAGGGAGTCTTCGGCTCTCCGGTTAGGCGCTCATTGATCTGCCGCAGTGCGGTGCGCGCAGTCGGCACGAAATACCTGCGTTGCGGAAATGTACCAAAGCGGCGTGCGCTCCTTCAGCGGATCGATATCGATATGGCAGATCTTGGCTCCCTCGGCAGGCTTGTTGAACGCCGGAATCCACGGGACGTCGCTATCGAGCACCAGGACCAGGTCGGCTTCCGCCAGTGACGGGTTCTGCATGTGCTCATTCCCCTGCTGCCCGACGTAGCAGGGGTGATCGGCCGGGAAATTCAGGTAACTCGGGCATGGACTCCAGGACCCCGATTCCCAGGCGATCCGCCAAACGAACCAGCTCGGCTACGGCGTCCGGATTGCGGCCCAGATAACTGGTGACCACCAGCGGGCGTTTGGCGGCCAGGAGGCTGTCGACCAGCTCGGTCAGCCCGCTTTCGGGCAAGGGCTGCGGTGCGATCGGCTGCCAGCGCGAGGCATCAATCGACACCGGCGGGATTTCTTCCTCGAACACCTCGCGCGCCGCCATCAGATACGCGGGACCCTGGGGATCGCTCGAAGCGATCTGGAGCGCGCGGTGGATCATCTGCTTGATGTTGCGGCCGGTGCGCAGCTCATTTTCGTACTTCATGTAGCCGCGCAGGATGCCCCTCTGGTCGGGCACGTCCTGGAGCCAATGGATGAACTCGTTGCGGCTTCCCCTGAGTTCGCCTTCCTGCGTGTAAGGCGATGCTCCGGCAAAAATCAGCACCGGCACGCGGCACTTGGCGACGTTGTGGATCGCCCCGGCCATGCGCCTGCGTGCCGCAATCGACGTGGACCAGCACGGCCTGGGCGCGTCCGGTGATCTGCACGAACCCCTGGGCGCAGGTGAGCGCCACCATTTCATTGGGACAGGTGATGACCTTAGGGACGGGCTTTCCCGGTGGCCCTGGCCTGTGCCAGAGCCTCGACGATTCCTGGATGGTCGCTGCCGAGATTGACGAATAAATAAGAAATTCCGGCGTCCACCAGGGCCTCGATCAGGGCGCTGGCGCCGGTGTACAGGGAAGGTTGGGATTGGGCGCCGATTTGCGGAATTGCCACGATCACAAGGCTAACATTTTCTGGCAAAAATACTTGCGCCATGGACCTTCATGGGGCATAGTGAAAATAGCGCGCCGTTCGCAAACGCACGGGCTCGGGCGCGCCAGAAAAGTATGGGCTTAGGCCGGCAATGTCAGAACAAAGGGCCGATCCAAGGCTGTTCTTCACCGAACTGCTTGGCCTCAAGGTCTTTGACCTTAAGGGGCGCACTCTCGGTGTGGTCAAAGATGCCGCCATCGTGCCCCTTCTGGACCCGGTCCGCGTCGATCGCTATCCTGATCGGCAGCGGCGCGGCCTGGCTCACGGTCCGCCACGATCAGGTCCGCTCCATATCGCTCGACGGCATTCATCTGCGGGACGAAATCCTGACTCCGTATCATTCCGACGAATATATGCTGCGCGTGGTCCGCGACCTTCTGGATCAGCAGATCATCGATGCGCAGGGCCGCAAGGTGGTGCGCGTAACCGACGTCACCTTCGAGATCCATCCAGGAAGACGGCGGCGAAGTCCTGTGGGTGCTGGACGTGGATATCGGGCTGCGGGCGATTTTCCGGCGCCTGGTGCAGGGAGTGCTGCCTCCGCGCTGGATCCGGCGGCTGCAGGGCGGCATCCCGCCCCACTCCATTCGCTGGGAGTTCTGCAACATTCTGGAGCCCGATCCGCAGCGGCGCCTGCGGCTCAACATTTCGAACCGGCTGCTGGAAGACATGCATCCGGCCGACTTGGCCGACATCGTCGAGGACCTGACGCCCGAGCATCGCGAAGCGATCTTCGAGAACATCGACAGCGAAGTGGCGGCCGAAGCGCTGTCGGAAGTCGACCCGAATATCCAGGCGAGCATTCTGGAATCGCTCGAAACCGGAGAAGGCGGCCGAGATCGTGGAAGAGATGGCCCCGGACGAGGCTGCGGACGTGCTGGCCGAGCTGGAACAAGAGACCAGCGATGAGATCCTGGAAGAGATGGAACATGAGCCCAAGCAGGAGGTCCGCGAACTGCTGGAGTTCAAAGAAGACTCGGCCGGCGGCATGATGAACACCGAGTACGTGGCGCTCCCGGAAACGGCCACCGTCGAGGACGCCATTCAGGCCCTCAAGAGCAACGAAGAGCTGATGGAAACGCTGAATACGCTATTCCTGGTGGATTCGAGCGATCATCTGACAGGCGCGGTTCCGCTGGCACGGCTGTTCCTGCACGATGGCGCGACGCCGCTCCGCTCGCTCGCCGTGGAAACGCTGATCGATGCGCCCGTAACGGAGCAGCAGGACCGCATCACGGAACTGTTCGACAAGTACAACCTGCTGGCGCTTCCGGTGGTGGACGAGGAGCGCAAGCTGGCCGGCGTCATCACCGCTGACGATATCATCTCGGTCCTGCGGGAAAAGTAAATATGGAGCCCCCCGAACGTGTGGAAACGATTTCGGTATCAAATCGCGATCTTCTTCGCGGTCCTGGGGCCAGGGTCTCATTACCGCCAACGTCGATAACGACGCAGGCGGAATTTTTACCTATTCCCAGGCAGGCGCCAAATGGGGCTATCTGCCGCTCTGGACGCTGATTCCGATCACACTCCTCTTGATCGTGACGCAGGAAATGTGCTCGCGCATGGGTGCAGTGACAGGCAAGGGCCTCTCCGATCTCATCCGCGAAGAATTTGGCCTGCGCACCACATTCTTGGTAATGACTGCGCTCGTACTTGTGAACTACGGACAACATCGTGTCCGAATTCGCAGGAATTGCCAGCAGCCTGGAGCTCTTCGGCATCAGCCGGTACGTCTCGGTTCCGGTGTGCGCAATCGCAGTCTGGTTATTGGTTGTCAAAGGAACGTACCGCAGCGTAGAAAAGATCTTTTTGGTCTCGTGCAGTATCTATGTGACCTACATCATCTCAGGAATTCTGGTCAAGCCGGATTGGGAACAGGCCGTGGTCTACAGCGTGAAGCCAGTGCTCATGCTGGAGCCGAGCTACATCTCCATGCTGGTGGCCATGGTGGGCACGTCCATCGCACCCTGGATGCAGTTCTATCTGCAAGCGGCGGTGGTGGAGAAAGGAATTACCGCCAAGGAATATGTGCAATCGCAGAGTGGAAGTGATTTTCGGCTGCATCCTCACGGACGTAGTTGCGTTTTTCATTATCGTGGCCTGCGCCGGAGCGATCTGGGCGTCACGGTCCGCGCGATATCAAGGATGCCGCGGACGCAGCCGTGGGACTGAAGCCGTTCGGACAGTATGCGTTTTTCCTGTTCAGCGCCGGCCTGTTCAACGCATCTTTTTTTGCGGCGTGCATCTTGCCGCTCTCCACCGTTTACACGGTATGCGAGGGGCTGGGGTTCGAATCCGGCGTCGACAAGCGCTTCAACGAGGCGCCGGTCTTCTACTGGCTGTACACGTTCCTCATCGTCGTCGGAGCGGCGGTGATCCTCATCCCCGGATTCGACCTGGTGAAGATGATCCTGCTTTCGCAGGTGATCAACGGCGTGCTGCTCCCGTTCATTCTGATCTTCATGATCCTGCTGATTAACAAGAAGAAACTGATGCACGAGTGGACCAATTCGCGCTTCTACAACTTCGTTGCCTGGACCTCAGTGGCGCTGATGATCGGCCTGACCATGGCTTTGGTGGCATTGTCCATTCAGGACATGATGCGCGACCTAACGCTTTTTCAGGAATCGCTCGACGCCGCGCTTGAAATCGTCCGTCCTGCGCGCCTGGACGTTGGCTTGGACCCCGGCTTCGATGGACGCTTCAAAGGACATTCCGTCAGTATCGTAAAGTAAACGTTTGCTCAGGCTCATGGCGGTGGCGGGGTGTTCCGCAAGTGCCGCAACGTATCGCTCCACGCTATCGTCGAACTCCGCGTCTGGATAGACCCGGTTGATCAGTCCGATCGCGTGCGCGCGGGATGCGCTCAAAGGTTCGCCGGTCAGCGCCAACTCCATCGCCTGCCGTTCATTCACGGCCCGACGCAGCATGGTGGCGACGATCGCCGGGATGAAGCCAAGCTTCACTTCCGGATATCCGAATTGGGCCGATTCGGCAGCGATAATCAAATCGGATGCCGTGGCGATTCCCGCGCCCCCGCCGAGTGCTCGACCCTGTACTGCAGCAATGATGGGCTTGGGATGGCGGCGCATCGCGATGTACAGGTCGCCCAGCCGCCGTGCGGAAGCGATGGACGAAGGCTCGTCTTCGGCGCTTTTCAGCACCTCGCTCAAATCGAGACCCGCGCAAAAATCTTTTCCCGCGCCGCGGATGAGCAGCACGCGAACGTTGGTGTCGTCACCTGCGCGTGTGCAGGGCGTCGCGCAGCGCGGACATCATCTCACTGGTAATCGCGTTGCGCTTGTCGGGCCGGTTCAGCGTGATGCGGGCTACGCCGCCCGCCGCGGCGTATTCAATCGACAAGTTCAATCAACCTCGATCTCCATGCGCAGCAGCGCGGTGCTGTACGTCTTGCCCTGCGGATCGGCCTTAAGAGCCATGGTCCCTCCGCCGTCTAAAGCTTCGTGCAGCAGGAAATTGAGCGCACCGAGGTTCGGCAGCTCGAATCGCTCGACTCTGCCCTTGCATACGCCGGCAAAGTGTTGCTTTACGCGCTCGGCGGTGACTTCGCGAACCAGGATCGGATAATCCTCGGGTTTGCGGGCGATCAAGCCGATGTTGACCAGATCGCCCTTATCGCCGGAGCGGGCGTGCGCGATCTCGATCAACCTTCGCTTTGTCAACTCGCGCTTGGCCATATCGCCACCTCCGGACGGACTTCGGATTTCGGGATCAACGCGGGCCAAAACGCTACGATTTCCTCCACGCGCGGCCGGCCCAGGCCCAAGCCGGACACGCCCGGCGGTCCGTTCAACACCAGCGGAGCGATTTCACGCGTGAATCGATCCACCGCCGCGCGATTCTCGGAACGAACGCCGACTCGCAGCACAACTTCGGGCAAGTGCGGCTCGATTTCGGGCGATGGTTCCGCGGACGGGATGCCGTGGCAGGCGTTCGCGCCCAGGAACTCCGTTCGTATTTCGTCGAACCGCAGGCCCAGCCGGGTCAGGCGCTGGCGCAGAATCTGATCGGCCGCGCGGGCTTTCTTGTACGCATCGGGCCAGGTGTAGACCAGCGATCCCATGGCTTTGTATCCAGCGGTGTAACTGATCGAGACCTTGTAATAATTCGTAGCGGGACGTCCGGCGATCCCGCTGAAGCGCACTCGATCGGGCCCGGCCTGATCCAGATGAACCGTGGTGAAATCGGCCACGCAGTCGGGAGTGATGTACTGGGTAGGGTCGCCGATTTCGTAGAGGAGCTGTTCTTTGACCGAAGCCACGGTCACGCGTCCGCCCGTGCCTGCGTGCTTGGTGACGGAAAAAGTCCCGTCCGGCTCCGCTTCCACGATCGGGTAGCCGATGTCGGCGAGATCCGGAATCGTCTCCCAATCCGCCTGACAGTTGCCTCCGGTGACCTGCGCGCCGCATTCGATCGCATGCCCCGCGACGATGCCTGCCGTGAGCTTGTCCCATTCGGTCTCCTTCCATCCAAATTCATGGATCATGGGAGCGAGCGTGAGCGCCGCATCGGCCACGCGCCCGGTGATCACGATTTCCGCGCCGAGACCGAGCGCCTCGGCCACGGGGAAAGCCCCGAAGTACACGTTGGCGCGCTCGACTTGCGCGCGGATGGCACTGAGCGGCTCGCCCGTGTCCATGTTTTTGAGCTCGATTCCGCGCTTGATGAACTGGTCCAGGCGATCGGTGATGTCGTCGCCGGTGACGGTGGCGACCTTCAGCGGTATGTTCTGTCGCAGCGCTGATCGAGCACCGCATCGCGGCAACCCATGGGATTGATGCCGCCGGCATTGGCGATCACGCGCACGCGGCGATCCTTGAGATCGGGGAGCACGCGGGCGATCAGGTCGACGAAATCGCGGGCATAGCCGGCCTGAGGATCGCGCGTCCGCTGCTTTTGCAGGATGGACATGGTGACCTCGGCCAGATAGTCGAGGGTGAGGTAATCGATGGGCCCGCGGCGGATTTGTTCGACGGGGGCTTCGAGCGAATCGCCCCAGAAACCCTGGCCATTGGCGATCCGAATCATGTACGCACGTACCTTCCCGGCTGTGCAGCAACCGCCCCGCGATCTTGCGGCGCAGGGCGATCGAATTCACGGGCTCATACGCCGGTCATGCCGCGTAGCAAGTCCAAATTGGTCCGCAGAGTCTCGCCCTCTGAGCAGGCGGCCAGCACGGTTTTGGCCGACGCCCGGATGCTTTCCATGATCTCATCGGCGAATACGGCCGTCATGTCGGCGGCGTTTTCTTTCTTGATCTTTTTCGCACGCAGCGTGGCCGATTCCAATGCGAACGCGTTCATCAGGACATCGGTGATGCCGGCGACGACTTCCTGCTGCTCTTCTATCGAGTCTCCAAACTTCTTAGACGCGACGTTCAGCAGAAACAGGCCGAGCTTGTTCGCGTTTGCCGTGGTCGAACCACCGTCTAACTTCAAAGTTCCCTTCTTGATGCGGCGCAGGAGCATGCCGGTGGAGAGCAACCGGTTGATCTCGTTGGTGCCTTCGAAGATACGATTGATGCGGGCATCGCGATACGCTCGCTCCACGGGATAATCCTGATGGTAACCGTAGCCGCCGTGGATCTGCAGAGCTTCGTCCACAACATAATCCAAAGTCTCTGAACCGAAGATCTTGAGGAAGGAACACTCGGCGGCAAACTCTTCGCCGGCTTTCATCAGAGATGGTCCTGAATCCTGAATGCATCCGATCAGGCGATACGCCATGCTCTCATTCGCGATACATCCGGATCGCCATTTCGGCCAGCTTATGCTGAATCAGGCCGAATTCGGAGATGGATTTTCCGAACGCCCGGCGTTCCTGAGCATAGCGGATCGCGCCCGCAAGCGTATACCGGCATTTGCCGTGAGCCGAAACGGCCAGCGACAGGCGCCCGATATTCAGGATGTTGAACGCGATGATGTGGCCGCGTCCGATCTCGCCCAGGACATTTTCCACCGGGATCCTGACGTTATCGAAGTAGACCGCGGTGGTGGAGCTGCCCTTCAATCCCATCTTCTTTTCTTCGGCGCCGGGCGAGACGCCAGGCCAGGCGCGTTCCACCAGGAACGCCGTGAACTTCTCGCCGCCGACCTTGGCGAAGACCGTGTACAGGTCCGCGATGCCCCCATTGCTGATCCACATCTTCTGGCCGTTCAGGACGTAATGCGTTCCGTCCGGCGAGAGATCGGCGCGGGTTCGCACGGCCAGGGCGTCCGATCCAGCCTGCGCCTCGGTAAGACAGTACGCCGCGATCAGCTCAGCCGAGGCCAGCCTGGGAAGGTACTTCTGCTTCTGCTCTTCTGTCCCGTACATCGCTATCGGCAGCGCGCCGATGCCCGCCTGCGCACCATGGCAGACCGCGTAGGAACCATCGCCGCCCATGCCTTCGGCCACGATCATCGACGAAACCAGATCCAGTTCCATGCCGCCATAACGCTCGGGTACCAGGACGCCGACGAGGCCCAGTTCGGCCGATTTGCGCAGGGTGCGCTTCAGGACATCGAAGTCCTGATGCTGGATTGCCTCCAGATTGGGATCTACTTCGCGCGTCCAGAAATCCTGGGTGGCTTTGGCGATGGCGCGGTGCTCGGCGGTGAAGTCTTCGGGCGTGAAAATGTCCGCCGGCGAGTCCAGCAGGAACGAGCCTCCAAAGGGGGTAGACATTGTTCGATATGCTTGAGTTTATGAAATCCCTTCCCTTTCTGCTGAGTGTTCTGCTGAGTGCGGTTGCGCTGTGGGGACAACCAGCCGCTCCCGGTGCCGCCGATCCGGTGGTTTTGACCGTCGGTTCGGAGAAGATCACCGAATCCATGTTCCAGGAGATCATCTCCAGCCTTCCGGCGCAGCAGCAGGCACAGCTCACTTCGCCCGAAGCGCGCCGCAGCCTGGCGGAGCAGGTGGCCGAGCTCAAGGTGATGGCGCAGGAAGCCCGGACACGCAAACTAGATCAGTCCGCCGCGGTAAAGGCGAAGCTGGCGCTGCAATCCGATCAGATCCTGGCGAACGCCGTGTATCAGCAATTGACCGCCGGCGATCCGGATGACGCCGCCTTGCGGGCCTACTACGCCGCACACAAGCAGGACTGGGACGAGGTCAAGGCCCGGCATATCCTGATCCGGATGCAGGGATCGCGCGTCCCGCTTCGCGACGGGCACAAAGAGCTGACGGACGCCGAAGCGCTCGCCAAGGCCAAGGAAGTCCGCGCCAAGATCGTGGGCGGCGCCAAGTTCGAGGATCAGGCGAAAATCGAATCCGACGACACCGGATCGGGCGAGAATGGCGGCGATCTGGGCACTTTCGGCGCGGGCCAGATGGTGCCGGAGTTCGATGAAGTCGTGTTCAAAGCTCCCGTCGGGCAGGTTACCGAACCCATCAAAACAGCCTACGGCTATCACCTGATCCTGGTCGAAGAGCGCAAGTCCAAGTCCTTCGAGGATGCGCAAAGGCGAGATCGAACAGAAGATCCGTCCGGAGATGGGCCAGAAGGCGATCGAAGGTCTGAAGGCGAAGACGACCGTGGTTTACAACGACGCCTATTTCGGCAAACCGGCCGATTTACCGCCAGCGAAATAAACGCAGCGCGAGGCCGAAGCAAACCACCAGCCACGCTCCCAGCACGGCCGCTTGCGGAGCCATCTGCGCGAAACCGGCTCCCTGCAGCATGTTGGCTCGCAGCGCGTCTATCACCGCGGTAAGCGGCAGCGCTTTAATCACCGGCTGCACCAGGTCCGGAAATCGCTGTGAGGAAAAGAACACGCCCGAAAGGATCCACATGGGCACCATAGTGAGGTTCATCAAGCCGGATGCTGCTTCGATGGTTCGAACCCGCGATGCGATCAGAAGTCCCCCGGCGCTGAAGGCGAGCGTGGCCAGCACGCACGTTCCCACCAGTGCCGCGAAGGACCCTCGCATGGGGACGCCGAAAACCCAGGCGCCGAACGCAAGCGGAATTCCGACGTCCACCGGCAGAAGGATCATCCGCCAAAGCAGGAACGACAGCAAGTAGTCATGTTTCGGCATGGGAGTTGCCACGATTCGCTTCAACAGTTTCTTGCGCCGCGCATCGACAATGGAAAATCCGGGTCCCCAGATGGAGTTGCCCATGATCCCCATTCCGATCAGGCCGGGAATTAAGAAGTCGATGTAACGAGACCCGGGTTCGCGCATGATCTGGTCGCTTCCCGAAATCGCGTCTTTCCGGCCGGAAGCCCGCTGGATCGCCTGGTCGGCGAGCATTCGCGCCTGGCGGCCCTCCGGGTTGGTGTCGTCATAGCGATACGTAACGCTCCCATCGGCGGCCGGTTCGGCCACCAGAGCGACCTTGCCGGTTCGAACGAACTGCTCGGCGAGCTCCGGCGGCAATTGCGTTACGTCCAGCAGCTTTTCCTGCCGCAACGCTTCCGCCAGGCGCGGGGTGACGGCCGCGACCTTGAGGACCTCTGGAGGCCGGTTGCGAAAGGCAATCCCCAGGCCCGCCGCCAGGGCGATCGGAAAGATCATGGACCAGAACAGCGCTTCGGGCTCGCGGATAAACTCGCGCATCCGCATCAGTGTCAGTTGGACCAGGGGATGATTACTCATCGCGTAAATGCCGTCCCGTCAGGTGAACGAAGACATCTTCCAGCGTCGCGGAATGCGTGCGCAGCTCGGTGAGGGGGATACCTTGCCGCCCCAGCTCATCGAGAAGTCCCGGCACCGCTGTGTGCAGTTCCGTGACCTGAAGCAGCACGCTGCCGTTTTCGGTACGGACGTCGCGAACGCCGGCCATGGCGCCGATGCCGGCCAAATCGGGCACCGTGCCGCCGGCCGAAAATTCCACCACGTGCTCCACGCCGATGGACGCGATCAGCTCGCGCGGCGTGCCCTGCGCGATGATCTTGCCATGATCCATGATGGCGACCCGTCCGCACAGCCGTTCGGCTTCCTCCATGTAATGGGTGGTCAGCAGGATGGTGCGGCCGGCTGCCTTAAACTCCTCAATCAGGTCCCATAGTTGACGCCGGGCCTGCGGATCGAGACCGGTTGTCGGCTCGTCCAAAAACAGTAATTCCGGATCGCCCACCAACGCGCACGCTAACGCCAGCCGCTGCTTCTGTCCGCCCGAGAGCGCGCCCACACGCGCGTTTCGTTTTTCTTCCAATTGGACCATCCGCAGCGCTTCCTCGGCGCCCGGACCCTGACGGAAAAAGCTGCGAAACAGGCTCAGCGTTTCCAACACCGTTAGTTTTTCGGCCAGCTGCGTCTCCTGAAGCTGAATGCCAAGTTTTTGACGCAGCGTTGCGGCATCCGAGCTCCACCGCAAGCCCAGCACGTGGACCTCGCCCGAGTCGGCTTCGGTCAGGCCTTCGCAGATTTCGATGGTGGTAGTCTTACCGGCCCCATTGGGACCGAGCAGCCCGAAGCATTCGCCGGAAAGAATTTCGAGGTCGATCCCATTCACAGCGACCACGTCTTTGTAGGTCTTCCGGAGGTTGCGGACGCGCAGCGCGGCCTTGGCGGGCATAGAGCCCAGTATCGCTTAGGGGCCGCTCACTGGGAAAAAGGGGACACCTCCTGGTGTTCGCTCCGCTACTGGCTTTGCTGAGGTTAGGAGGTGTCCCCTTTTTCCCGTCGGGCGAAGTCCGTAGCCTTTTTCAGCAATCTCCACTACAGCCGGACGATTTTGTCCGACTCAATGCCTTTGAGGGCATTTCGAGTGTCGACGATGAGCTTCGCGTTCTTTACCAGAGCCGGGTAATCGAACTTCTTGTGATCGGTCACAATCACCACGCAGTCCGCCTTGCTCACGCCGGCGTCCACGTCGATCGCCTTCATTTCGGCTCCATCGGCATTAATGTGGGGCACGAACGGATCGCTGTAGCTGACCACGGCGCCGCGCTTGCCGAGCAGATGGATGATGTCCAGAGCCGGAGATTCGCGCACATCGTCGATATCGCGCTTATAGGCCACGCCCATCACGTGTACTTTCGAACCCTTGAGCGGCTTGGTATGGTCATTGAGCGCGTTCTGAATCTTGTCCACGACGAAGTGCGGCATCTGGCCGTTGATGTAGCCCGCCAGCTCGATGAATCGCGCCTCGATACCGGCCTGCTTGGTTTTCCACGATAGATAGAACGGATCGATGGGAATGCAGTGGCCGCCCAATCCGGGGCCGGGATAAAACGGCATGTAGCCGAACGGCTTGGTGCCGGCCGCATCGATCACTTCCCACACATTGATCCCCATGCGGTCGCACATCAGCGCGAGCTCGTTGACCAGGCCGATGTTAATCATGCGGAAGGTGTTTTCGAGCAGCTTTACCATTTCCGCCACGCTGGTGGAACCCACCGGGACCACGGTATCGAGCGCCTGCTTGTAAAACAGCGCACCGATTTCGGTGCAAGCGGGCGTGATGCCGCCCACCACTTTGGGAATATTCTTGGTCTGATATTTGGGGTTGCCGGGGTCCACACGCTCGGGCGAAAAACACATGAAGAAATCCTGGCCCACCTTGAGCCCGGCTGCTTCGAACATCGGCAGCATCAGTTCATCCGTCGTGCCCGGATAAGTGGTCGATTCCAGGATCACCAGCGTGCCGGGATGAAAGTGTTTCGCGATCTCCTGGCAGGCGTTGACGATAAAACTCATGTCCGGATCTTTGGTCTTTCGCAGCGGCGTCGGCACGCAGATGTTGATGGTGTCCAGGTCCTTGACCACGCTGAAGTCGGTGGTGGCGCGGACCTTACCGGCCTTCACGTAAGGTTCGAGCGCCGATGTGGGAATGTCCTGAATGTAAGACTCGCCGCGGTTGATGGCGTCGACTTTGGATTGCTGTACGTCTATTCCCGTAACGCAGAATCCGGCGTGCGCGAATTCCACAACCAAAGGAAGACCCACGTATCCCAATCCGACCACGCCTACGTGGGCACTGTGCGTCTCGATCTTCCGCCGCAGCTCTTCGAAATGATTCGTCATGTTCAGTAAGTCTAGAAATCAGTCTAGTCCTCTCTCGTAATGAAACTGGCCCTCGGCGACGATCTCGGCGGGTCCTTCCAGGTGTATATCGCCATTTTCCACCCTTACCTCCAGCGTGCCAGCGGGGGTATCGACGTGGATCGGGTTGCGCACCAAACTCCGCGCGAGAGCGGCGGCAGCCGCGCCAGTCGATCCCGTTCCGGAACTCATGGTCTCCCCTGCGCCTCGCTCGAAAAACCGGACATCCAGCGTATGATCGTCCACCACTCGAATAAAGGATACGTTGGTGCGATGGGGGAAACGCGGGTGCCGTTCCAGCTCCGCTCCCAGCTTTTTCCAATCAAAAGCGCGCCCGTCGAATTCGAAATTGTCCACAAATACGGCGCACTGCGGATTCCCGACGTTCAGAATGACGCACTCATGACCCGGGACCAGGGTTGCGTGCAAGTCTTCGATGACCGCGCGCCCCATGTTCATTTCGAAGATATAGCGATGCCCGTGGCGATCCAGCAAGCGGAGACTTTTGACGCCCGCGCCGGTAGCGATCCGGACATCTTCCTCGGCCTGTCCGGATTCCACCAGCAAGGCCGCTGCGCAGCGTGTTCCATTACCGGAAATCTCACTACGGCTTCCGTCCGAATTCCACAGCTCAATGGCCGCAGGCTCGTCCTTAGTGGCATTCGTGACCAAAATCCAGCCGTCAGCGCCGGGACCGGTATGGCGGTGACAGATCGCTCGCGCGAGCGATGCCGGATCGCCCGCTTGCATGGGCAACTGGTCGCGCCAGGTGAGCAGGAAGTCGTTGAGGGCGCCGTGCGCCTTGGTAAACGGGATCTGCACTATTCGCGATGGTAAATTTCCACCACCGGCGCTCCTTTCACCACAATTTGCTTCCGCAGGACGTATCCAGCTTTCTGCAGCGCGATATCCACCGGGTCGCCTGAAAAAGCAAGCCCCCACTCCACTAATCCTGCCTCTTGGAGCAGAGGATTCGGACGAGCCATGGCTGCGTCGAACGCGGCCCCATTGCCCTCATGCAATCCTTCCCGCAACGGGATGCCGGCCTCGCGCAGGACGCCAGTCAGGTCGCCGAAGGGAAAAATGATTCCCGAACCCGGGCCGGTATTCCTGCGCCAGGAAGCTTGCCGCCTGCGCGGTCCAAACTCGCCGGGCTTCGGAATTGACCTCCGATTCCTTCCATGATATCGGAGATGACGCTTTGAATACCCAGGCTCCGGCGATTGCGAGGGCCAGCACAATACTGGTTCTCAATCGGAAATGTCCCGGTACCAATGTCACCAGGGCTCCGGCCGCGAAAGCCGCAAATGGGACGGCTGCGATCGCGTAACGCGTGTTGTACCAGCCGTAGGGCGGCAAATCCGGGACAAAGATGGGCGTACCCGAGGAATGCATGCTCCAGACATAGAACAGCGGCGGAAGCAGCAGGAAAAACATCGGCCACCAGACACGTTTGATAACCGCGGCTAACGTGCCTGCGATCCCCAGAACCAGCAGCGGCCATCCGGCCACCCAGCGCGAAGCGGCGAAGTAATAATGCGCGGCCGTGAGCCAATCGTGATCGCCGGGATAGCGAAATCCTCCCTGCGCGATCTGGCGCTGATAGATCGCCGCCGCGGAATAGGGTCCGTTGTAAAACTCCAGCGCATTGCTGTAGTAATACTGATTGTGCGCGAGCCATGCCAGCGGTCCCAGGGCCGCCAGCACCGCGAATAGAATCGCGTGCGGCTTGCGCTTTGCGGCAGCTAGAAGATAGCCGCATACGAACGGGATCAGGAACCAGCCTTCATAGCGCGTCAGCGAAGCAGCATTCGACGCAGCCGCGGCGATCAGCACCGCCCACACCGATTGCGAATCGCGGAACCAGAGCGTCGCCCACAGCAGGACCGCGAGCGCAGCCAGGAAGGGCAGCTCGGTCATGGGCGTGGCTTGCAGGTAGAGGACGTTCGGGTTGAGGGCGAACAGCAGAGCGACGGCCAGCGCGGCTCCGGTACCGCCGTATACCCGCCGCGCCGCGCTGAACAGAAATGTTCCGGCGATCACGAAACAGGCCACCGAAGGGATAACGCCCGCCAGCCCGCTGTGCCACCAGGCATCGCGCATAACGAACGGAATCAGCAGGAGGTGCGGCAGCAGGAGCCACACCGTGCCGATCTGGTCGGGCCCGGGCGTGCGCGAATCGAGAATGCGGCGGGCGATGTTGAGATGCGCCTCGGCGTCGCCATAGTACAGCGTGTAGCCGTGGGCGAAGCACCACCATCGCCGCGCCTATGCCGATCACGCTTAGCAGTGCGGCCAGGGCAACGGCAACGCCCGCTGCGCTAGAACGAGGTGAAGCTGCGGAACTCTTCGAACCGCGCATCGATCTCCGCCCGCTTGAGCGTGCGGAAGCGTTCGACCCCGAACTTCTCGCAGCAGAAGCTTCCCATGACCGAACCGTAGATCACCGCGCGGCTCAGCTCGCCCCGGCTGATGTGGTCCTTTTCCAGGTCGAAACCCTGCTGCGCGAGGTAACCGATGAAGCCGCCCGCGAAGCAATCGCCCGCTCCGGTCGGATCGAAGACGGTCTCGAGCAGATACCCGGGCACAGTGAAATAGGAGTTCTGCCGGAACAGCATCGCGCCGTACTCGCCGCGCTTGATCACCAAGCGTGTGCGGGCCCATGCCCAGAATGGTGCTGGCGGCTTTTCGCAAATTGTCATGCCCGGAGAGCATGCGCGCTTCCCCGTCGTTAATCAGCAGGAAATCCCAGTCCCGGATGGTGGCCAGGAGCTCTTCCCGGAAATCCTTGATCCAGAAATTCATGGTGTCGCCGCCGGCCAGGCGAACCTGTTTCATTTGGGAGCGCACACCGGCCTGCAAGCGCGGCTGGATGTTGCCCATCAGCAAATACGGCGCGTTCAGATAGCTCGCGGGGAGTTTGGGGTTGAAGTCGGCGAAAACGTTTAAGTCGGTTTGCAGCGTTTCGCGATCGTTCATATCCGGCGTGTATTTGCCGGCCCAGAAGAAAGTCTTGCCCGGAACGCGTTCCAGACCCTCCAGATCCACGCCGTGGCCGGCCAGCAGATCGGTGTCTTCCTTGGCGAAATCGTCTCCCACGACGGCGACAACGCCGACCTTGGTGAAATAGCTCGCGGCCAGGGAAATATAGGTGGCCGCCCCTCCTAACATGCGGTCCACTTTGCCATGCGGCGTTTCGACGCCGTCATAGGCCACGGACCCTACAACGATCAAAGACATTTTTTGATTGTAGCGCCACTTGCAGCGAAGGATCGCTTATAGCGAAGCTTTGGACCTGCCGATAAGATGGAGGTACGTGCTCCTTCGCCTGCTGGACATCCGGAACCTGCCGGATCTGATTTTGCTCTCCGCGGTAATCCTGGTGCAGGTCGCCGGCGCGGGACTGCTCCTTTGGGGCCCAGCTGGCGTGCGCTTATCGCGTCTGCGATGGGCGGTCATCGCGGGCACACCGATCTCCGCTGGCAGTGCTGATGGCTGGTTTCCTGCTCCGTTTTGCCCGCGTGGTCCGCCTGTTCCCTCCTTGGTGGGCGGGATGGGGGCGCGGACTGATCTTCGCCTGGGCCTTCCTTTCGGTTCTTTTGGTCGCGGCGATCCTGATCTCGCGCTGGTGGCTGCAGGTGCAATCCGGACACAGCCCGGCTCGCAGGGCCTTTCTGCACACAACCCAGGCGGCACTGCTGTGCGCTCCCGCGCTGGTCACCGGCTACGCCGTTTTCATCGAACGGGTCGATCTTACTCTGAGGGAACAGGATTTGATGTTTCCGGACCTTCCCAAGGATCTCGATGGCCTGCGACTGGTTCAGTTGAGCGACATCCATCTCAGCCCCTTTCTGAGCGAACGCGAACTGGCTCGCGCCGTCGACATGGCGAACGAGACGCACGCGCATCTGGCACTGGTGACCGGGGATCTGATCAGCACCGGGCGCGATCCACTGGATACGTGCTTGCATCAGCTATCGCGCCTGCGGGCCGACGCCGGAATTTTCGGATGCATGGGCAACCACGAAATCTACGCGAACGCCGAGGATTACGTCGAACAGCAGGGCGCTCGTATGGGCCATCGCTACCTGCGGCAGCGGGCCGAGTCCTTGAAGTTCGGCCAAGCGACCTTGAATCTGGCGGGCGTCGATTATCAGGTCGAGCCGCAAGCCGTACCTGGTGGGTGCCGAGCGCATGGTCGCGCCGGATGCATTCAACGTCCTGCTCTCGCATAACCCGGATGTGTTTCCGGTGGCCGCGCGGCAAGGATACCGGCTCACCATCGCGGGCCACACCCATGGCGGGCAGGTGCGGGTAGAAATTCTGCGCCAGGATTTGAATTTCGCGCGATTTTTCACGCCCTATGTCGACGGGCTGTACCGGCGCGGACAATGCCGCCGATGTTCGTCTCGCGAGGCATTGGAACCATCGGCCTGCCCGCGCGGCTCGGCGCCCGCCGGAAGTGAACCTCTTACGCTTGTGTCGTACATGATGGCCCCGTACCTGATCCTCAGCGACATTCACGGCAATTACGAGGCTCTCGAAGCCGTACTCGAGGATGCCCGCGGCCGCTACGATCGAATCCTGTGCCTGGGCGATCTGGTCGGCTATGGCGCGGATCCCAACCGGGTAGCCGAGTGGGCCAAGTCGAACGTGGCCTCGATCGTCCGCGGCAATCACGACCGGGCCTGCACCGGCACGGATCTACTCGAATACTTCAATCCTTCTGCGCGAGCCTCGGCGCTGTGGACGCGCGGCGCGCTCACGCCCGGCAATCGCGGATATCTGGAGCACCTGGCGCGCGGACCGCTGCATGTGACACACAACGGCGATGGCGGTTTCGATCTGGTGCATGGCTCGCCGCTGGATGAGGACGAATATCTGATGGGCGTGGAGGATGTTCAGTTCCTCAGCGAATACCTGGAAACCAAGCTCACATTCTTCGGCCATACGCACTTGCAGGGCGGCTTTCTGCTGGCTCCGCGGGGCGATGAAGCGCATTACCGCCGGATCGGGTATTGCAACTGGAACCGGACTATTACTACCTGATCAATCCGGGATCCGTGGGTCAGCCGCGCGACGGGGATCCGCGCGCCGGCTATGCGCTGTATTCTCCCGAAGACCGCACGGTCGAATTCAGGCGCGTGCCCTACGATATCGGCAAGGCGGCGGCCAAGATCCTGCAAGCGGAATTGCCCGAATCGCTGGCCAGACGGCTGTTTGAAGGAGTGTAGCGGCGAGCCATGGCTCGCCCTACGAGCTGCCGATCGGCAGTCCCGCGATAAACACCAGCGTTCCGCCCAGCATAACCGCGGCAGGGCGATCTGCCATGGGATAACGCAAAGAGCTAGGGCCTACCGCCGGTAACACTGTGACCCGCAACAGGAAATCGCATCCATTCAAAATTTCGATATAGGCCGCGCCTGGCTTTGGTTAGAATAGAGCGGAGTAGAAAATAGATCCCGGATGTCCCCTACCAACGGTAAGCTACCGTCGGCAACGTCGTCGAAGGTAGTTGTCGCGACGACGGTCGCGCTCTCCTTCATTAGTTTCTGGCGCGGAGCTTCTATTGTCCTGAGCGACTTGGCTTCGTCCGCTTTTTATGCCGGCGGCGCGGCCGAACAGGCCATCGGCAAGGCGGCCCCGTGGTTCGTGCTGGGCGTGATGCTGTTCAGCTTCGCGGTGCGCAGCGTTTACCTCGAAAGCTGCAGCATGTACGTGCGCGGCGGCGTGTACGTGGTGGTGCGCGACAGCATGGGTCCGGTGATGGCCAAGCTGTCGGTATCCGCGCTGGTGTTCGACTACATCCTGACCGGGCCCATCAGCGGCGTCAGCGCCGGGCAATACCTGGGCGCTCTGATCAACGAGCTGCACCACCTATCACGTCAATGTCAATTTGTTCTCGGCCGGAGTCGCCGTGCTGGCGACCGTCTATTTCTGGTGGATGAACATCAAGGGCGTGCATGAATCCAGCGGCAAGGCGCTGCGGATCATGCAGATCACCACCGTGATGGTGGTGATCCTGCTGATCTGGTGTCCGATCACCATGGTGCTGCAGAACAAGTGGAAGCTTCCGCCGGCTCCGATTCCCTCCAACATAAACTTCTCCGACGACGCCCAGGGCTGGCTCAAGGGGACCTTCTGGCTGCAAATACCGGTGGTGATGATCATCATCGCTTTCGGGCACTCGCTGCTTTCCATGAGCGGGTTCGAGACGCTGGCGCAGGTCTACCGGGAAATCGCATCTCCCAAGCTGAAGAACCTCAAGATCGCGGCCAACATCGTGTGCGTCTACGCCCTGGTGGGCACCGGAATCATCACGCTGTTCGCCACCATGATTATTCCCGACGGCGAACGGCCCAAGTATTTCGCCAACCTGATCGGCGGTCTGGCGATGAATTTGAGCGGCCCCTATGCCATGCGGCTGGCGTTCCACATCTTCGTGGTGTTCGTGGGCGGACTGATTCTGTCGGGCGCGATCAACACGTCCATCATCGGAGCCAACGGCGTGCTCAACCGCGTGGCCGAGGACGGCGTCCTGGTGCCCTGGTTTCGCCATCCGCAGCACAAATACGGCACCACCCACCACATCATCAACCTGATCACGATTCTGCAGCTCGCCACCATCGTGTATAGCCGCGGCGATATGACGATTCTGGCGGAAGCCTACGCGTTCGGCGTGGTGTGGAGCTTCTTCTTCAAGGCCCTGGGAGTGACCGCGCTACGCTTCCAGCGCCACGATCAGGAATACAAGACGCCGCTCAACCTGCGCGTCGGCGGCTGGGAGATCCCCATCGGCCTGATCATCACCACCGGCATCCTGGGATGCGTGGCGATCGCCAACCTGTTCACCAAACAGATGGCGACCAAGTACGGCATCGCCTTTACGCTGACCCTGTTCCTGACCTTCACCATCTCCGAAAAGATCAACCATCGCCGGTCGAAACAGGAAAAGAAGGGCCTGGAACAGTTCAACCTGGATCACCAGCAGGAGGTTACTTCCTCGCATCTGGAAGCGCGGCCGGGCTGCGTGCTGGTCGCCGTTCGCGATTACCGGCGGATGGAACACTTGCGCCAGGTGCTGGGCAAGACCAACTTGCGGCGCCACGATATCGTCGTCATGAGCGTACGGACGCTTTCCACGGGCGCCGGCGAATACGAACTCACCGAAAGCCAGATCTTCAGCGACTACGAAAAAGAACTGTTCAGCCACGTGGTGGAGCTGGCCGAAAAAGAAGGCAAGCACGTGGAGCTGCTGGTGGTTCCGGCAGTCGATCCTTTCGAGGCATTGGTCCAGACGGCCAGCAGCCTGCAGGCGTCGCGGCTGGTCACCGGCGTCAGCGCGCGTATGAGTTCCGAGGAGCTGGCGCATCGGATCGGGCGGGCCTGGGAACAATTGCCGCCCCCGCGCCATCCGTTTTCACTCGAAGTGATCAGCCCGGATCGCGAATCCGCTTTCGTGAACCTGGGCCCGCATCCGCCGCGTCTGTGGCCGGAGGATCTGGACCGTCTGCACGACCTGTGGCTGGAACTGAGCGCAAGCGATCACATTGGCGCGAAGCTGCACCATCGCGACGTGATCGGCGTGGCGCTTCGCCGTCTGCAGCAGGATCTGTGTGGCGAAGAGCGCGCGAAAGTTCTGCGGGATCTGGAAAAAGAACTGCGGAAAAATTAAGGGAGCGCAAAGGACGCGGCGCGCACCATATAGAGCTACAGCAGGATCGCGCCGCGTTCCGTTTTGCGCGGTTTCAGCTAAGCTTCGGCTTGCTTGCCCGGCTTCTTAGCGATTTTTTCGATCCGGCACCGCCGTCTGACTGCTCCGGATCGGGCGGGGGCGGCGCGACGCCCGATAGCACGGCATTAAACAGCTCGGCCTTCTTCAGATCCTTCTTGGAAGGCGGGGCCTGCTCGTTGCGGTAATCGTGATCGCTGTAACAGGTGCGGCAGCGCACCTTGGCGGCGGCGCCATTCAACAGAGACACAACGGAGTGGTTAGTCAGGCGCCGGCATTTGACGCAAAAATCGTCGATAACGTCGCCTAAACGGGCATCCATGGTAGCTGCGATGAGTATATAACAGCCGCATAGGGCCACGCCGGGCTGAGCCGTCCGGGGCAGGTTTTTCAACCTGCGCGCCGATTTCTAATCGGCGACGTGCGCGAGCACAAACCGTTCGCGCAGCGATACAATCTTGCGCGAGTTAGGTCAATGATGTTTGCCGCCGGCGCCATTCAAACAGCACCACGCCCGCGGCCACGCTCACGTTCAAGCGAGGCGACTCCGCCCGAAGGACCCGCCGCCATGGGAATCGAAACCAGGGCATCGCAATGCCGCGCCACGGTCTGGTGCAGCCCCCGTCCCTCGCCCCCCAGAACGATCGCGGTCGGTGCGTTGAATTCGACGCGATCGTAGCTTGGTCGCCGCGCTCGTCGAGACCGTAGATCCAATAGCCGCGCTCTTTCAGTTCTTCGAGCGCGCGGCTGATGTTGGTGACGCGCACCACCGGAAGATAGGCCACCGCGCCGGCCGAGGTGCGGGCGACGGTTTCCGTCAGCCCGGCGGCGCGCCGTTCCGGGATCACGATGGCCGCGGCGCCGGCGGCATGCGCCGTACGCACGATCGCTCCCAGGTTGTGCGGATCTTCGACGCCATCGAGGACCACATGCAGCCCGCGGCCAGCGGTGGTCTTTTCGAGCGACGCGTAAGTCTCCGCGGACAGGAAACGCGACCACTCCCTGGTGCGCCGCGCTGCCCGCTGCGCGGTCCAATTGCGGGCGCGGCTCGAAGCGCACCGGGATTCCGCGCTCGCGGCACAGCTCGATCAGCTCCTGAAGACGCGGACCTGCGGCGCCCTTGGCGACGAGCACTCGGTCCAGCGCAAGTCCGGCCCGAAGTGCCTCCCGGACGGGATGGATTCCTGCGAGCGGGGACATTAGAATAAGGGTACTCTCATGAGCGAGCCCAAGATCGCGCCGATGACTATCACCCCGGAAGAGATTCCGGACAAATTGTATTTTCGAATCGGAGAGGTGGCGCGCCTGGCGGGCATCAAGCCGTACGTGCTGCGTTTCTGGGAGACGGAGTTTCCTGCGCTCGATCCTAAAAAATCGGGAACCGGACACCGCCTCTATCGCCGCAAGGAAGTGCAGCTGGTGCTCGAGATCAAGCGCCTGCTTTACGAAAAGCGCTACACCATCGAGGGCGCCCGCAAGTTTCTGGATTCCCGGCCGAAGAACGGCGACCCCGCAATCGCTCCTGTTTCGGCGGGCGTGTCGAAGAGATCTCCCGCGAAGCAAGCGCCACCCAGCCAGCCGATCCAAACGGGTTTTTTTGACGTTCCGTCGCCGGTCCTCGAAACGGTGCGCAAAGAGTTGCTGGAAATCGCCGAGCTGTTGAAATAGATTCTAGGACTGCACCGCCACAACGCTCCCGAATCCGGCGGTGAAGTGGAACCGGCTACCCTCTCCGGGCTGGCTTTCTACCCAGATCCGGCCGCCCATGAGCTTGACCAGGTTCGCGCAAATGGCCAGCCCCAGGCCCGTGCCTCCATGACGCCTGGTGCTGGACCCATCGACTTGTACGAACGCGTCGAAGACGCTGGCGTGTTTGTCCGCGGGGATTCCGACGCCGGTGTCGGCGACACAAACGTGCAACAAAACCTGCGACCCTTCCTCTAGTTCCTTACGAACGTTCACCGTCACGCCACCTTGATCCGTGAACTTGATCGCGTTGGCAATGAGGTTCATGAGCACCCGGCTAAAAGCCCGGGGATCCCCCACCAGCTCGGCCGGCACGTTCGGCTCGGCCTGCCAGCGCAGATCGAGTCCTTTTTGACCGGCCAACGAACGACAAAGACTTGACGGTGTCCGCCAGCGCCTGCCGGGGATTAAACCCGATCCAATTCAGGGCAACTTTTCGGGCGTCCAGCCTGGAGAAGTCCAGCACGTCATCGATGATTTTAAGGAGGTCATCGGCGGAGCCCTTCGCGATGGTCAGGAACTCCCGTTGCTCCGGGTTCAGCTCGGTGCCCAGAACCGCCTCGGTCATGCCGATGATGCCGTTCAGCGGAGTGCGCAGCTCATGACTCATGTTGGCGAGGAACTCGCCTTTCAGCCGGGCAGACTTCTTCGGCCTTCTCTTTGGCGGCCTGCAATTTCTCGTTGGCTGCCTGGAGCTCAGCGGTCCTGCGAGCCACCTCGGCCTCCAGGTGCACCCGCCGCCGCTCCAACTCCTGATCGCGTTCCGCCAACGGGCATTTTCGTCTTCGAGCAGGATCTTCCCCAGCGCGCTGGCGGTCTGCTCACCGATGAGAGTTACCGCGGCGATCTCGTCGGCGCTGTGCTCGTGCGGATCGCGGTGGTGCACGTTGATGACGCCGATGGCCTTGCCGCGGGTCACGACGGGAACCGAGAGGAACGCCTGGTACGTATCCTCCACCAGGCCTGCCACCGGCTTGAAGCGGGAATCTCCCGCGGCTTTCGAGGTCAGCGCGACGGGCGATTGATTCTGGGCCACCCATCCCGTAACTCCTTCGCCTAACTGCATCCGCAGATTTCCGATGCGCGGGTGCGGGACCTGCGAGGCGCGCAGCACAAAATCGCCGGTGGCCGATTCCAGAAGATATACGATGCAGGCGTCGCAGGAACACACTTGCGCCGTCAGCATCACGATCTGACCCAGCAATTCGTCCACCGAAAGGTCGGAGTTGACAATCCGGCTTACGCGCCGGAGCAGCGAGACATCTGTGTTGCCGGGTGGGCTGTCCTCCGGGCGCATAGTACGAGCGTAAGACCCCGGCAGCCCGCGATCCAATCAAAAATTTCTATGCACTCAATGCGCCGTAGCGACGGACTCCGGCGCTGCAATCGGTAGAATAAGTAAGCTGATGAACGCAAAGGTTCGCAAGGCCGTCTTTCCTGCCGCGGGGCTTGGCACCCGTTTCCTCCCCGCCACCAAGGCCCAGCCTAAGGAAATGCTCCCGCTGGTGGATAAGCCTCTGATCCAGTACGGAGTGGAGGAAGCAATTCATTCCGGAGTCCAGAACATCATCATCGTCACCGGCCGCGGCAAGACCGCGATCGAAGATCATTTCGATGTGAGCTTCGAGCTGGAGCACTTGCTCGAAACGCGCAACAAGAAGGATCTGCTGGCCACCGTACGCGCCGTCTCGGACATGATCAATGTCTCCTATGTGCGGCAGAAGGAAGCGCTGGGCCTGGGGCACGCCGTGCTGCGGGCGCGCGAACTCGTCGGCGACGAACCGTTCGCGGTAATTCTTTCCGACGATGTGATCGACGCCGACGTTCCCGCCTTGCGGCAGCTGTTGGATGTGTACGAGTTCTACGGCGCTCCGGTGCTCGCCCTCATGGAAGTTCCGAAGGATAGTATTTCGGCTTACGGTGTGGTGGATGCCGAGCCGGTGAGCCACGCATGGCGGCGGAGACCGGCTGTACCGGATTCGCAACCTGGTGGAAAAGCCCAAGCCCCAGGACGCTCCTTCGAATCTGGCCATCATCGGACGCTATGTGCTCACGCCGGAAGTATTTCATTCGCTCGAGACCATCGAGCCGGGCAGCGGCGGAGAATTGCAACTCACCGACGGCCTGAAGCACACCCTTCGCAGCCGCCCGATCTACGGTTATCGTTTCGAAGGCACGCGCTATGACGCGGGCGACAAGCTCGGCTTCCTGAAGGCCACCGTGGAATTCGCGCTGAAGCGCCACGACCTGGGAGAGCCTTTCCGCGCTACCTGAAATCGCTGCAGCTATAAGCGGGCGTGCTGTTTTTCCGCGCCACTCCGAAGTGCGGTAGAGCGAGGTTGAACGGTAGCGGGCGGCATTTGAACGGTCAGCGAATGGCTGCTCTAAAAACAAAACCGGCCCCGATTTCTCGGGGCCGATTGGTTGAAACTCGAACTAGCTAGCAGCGTTGGCTACTTCTTTTTCTTCGGAGCAGCCTTTTTCTTCGCAGCCGCTTTCTTCTTCGTTGCGTTCTTCATCGAGTGATTCTCCCTTTACATCAGATTAAGCGCTACTCTTCCAAGAGAGCGCGGTCGTGTCCCCTTTATAAGGTGGAATCCATGGAAAGTCAAGAAAAAAATGAACCGCGGGGCGGCGCTGCGGAGCCGGACATCCGCGCTCCTCTCAAGAGGCCTGGAATCGATAAAACGAGGTCGAGTAGAATTGTTTTAGTGCTTCCGAAGGCGCATTTTTATTGGTCGCGCGCGCATCGCGCTCGGATGTCTCGCGGGTGCGCTCGCGCTGATGTTGTTGCGGCCGGCTGCGCTCGCCGCAGCGCCGCACGGCTGCCTGCTCCGGTCCCGGCAAAGATCGGTTCCACCGAAACCGGGATCGCCAGTTGGTACGGCGTGCCCTATGACGGCCGCCCGGCCGCCTCGGGCGAAATCTTCGATATGGAAAAGCTGACTGCCGCGCATCGCGCGTTGCCTTTCGAGACTTGGGTCGAGATCACCAACCTGTCTAACGGGAAACAAGTGGATGTGCGCATCACCGATCGCGGGCCTTTCGTCCGCGGCCGCATCATCGATTTGTCCATGGCCGCCGCCCGGCAGATCGACATGGTTCGCGCCGGAACAGCGCGCGTCCGCTTAAAAGTGATCGACGCTCCGGTTACGAATCCCGCGGCGACCGCAGTGACTCCGGCACGCTCCTCCCGTACCTGCACCTCCGGTGAAAGCCTTAGCACAGCTCCTGCGAGAGCCGGCGACGTATGCCGTTCAGGCGGGCGCTTTCTCCGATCCCTCGCGCGCCGAAGCCTTGCGCGCAACCCTGCCCTACTCCGATGCGAGAGTGGTCGAGCCGCCTGGAGATCGACAGGGCAGACCCGCCTCTCTGGCGAGTGTTGGTCGGACATGCCCTCACCCTTCAAGCAGCCACCGCCCTGGCTGCCGAGGTCGAAAAGGCGACCGGTGCGGCGATCGTCGTGCGGGAAGACGCTAAAGAATAGGATAGTTTACGCCGCTCGCTACCCCCCACTGGGGGTCCTACCTTACCCCCCTCATACCTACCCCGATCCTCTTTATGGGGGTCTAGAGAACGTTTCAATTCGGCTGTAGAGTTTAGCTGTGGATCGCGCACTACATATTGAACGGCCGCCGCTCGAGGAGTCAAAACTTGCCTGGAGCAACATCGGGAGCAGTATCGGGAGCAATGACCCACGCTCAAGCTAGATGAAACCCGTCACGTACTGGTGGGACAGTCGCCCGCGGACACGCCAGGTTCTCCGGCTGATCGACAAACTCGGCAAATGCCGCTGGCCGGCGCTGTTACTGGGCGAAACCGGAACCGGCAAGGAAGTGGTCGCGCGCGCCATCCATGCCATGACCGCGGCCAAGGAGCCCTTTGTAACCATCGACTGCTCCTCCATGGTTGGCCCTCTCATGGAAAGCGAGCTGTTCGGACACGTCAAGGGGGCGTTCACCGGTGCGGCCAATGCCAAGATCGGCTTGATCGAAGCGGCGAATGGCGGTACGGCGTTTTTTGACGAAATCGGCGAGCTGCCCATGGACCTGCAGGCCAAGCTGCTCAGGGTTCTGCAGGAGAAGGAATTCCGCCCGGTGGGGTCGCTCATCACCAGGCGTTCGGATTTCCGCATCATCGCGGCCACCAATCGCGATCTGGCCAAGGAAGTCGAGAAGGGCACTTTTCGCCGCGACCTATACTTCCGACTGAACGTCATTAATATTCGTTTGGCCCCGCTGCGCGAACGCAAGGAAGACATCCCCGCCCTGATCAACCATTTTCTAGCCCGCGTCGGCGGGAACAACAACATCACCGCCGAGGCGATGGAGGTTCTGCTCTCCTACGATTGGCCGGGCAACGTGCGCGAGCTCGAAAACTGCATGCAGCATATGGCGGCGATCAATTCCGGTCCGCTGCTGCACCTGGGGGATCTGCCTTCGAACCTTCGCAACTACCTTACGGAGAAGAAGGCGCAGTACCTCATGGCAGCCGCCGGAACTCAGTTTGCCGTTCCCCTCAGATCGGATGGAGCGGCGGCTGGTCCCGCCTCCGACGGCTCTTCGGCTGCGTGACCCGGCGGTTCCGCCTGCCGTTCAGAATACTCCCGTGGTGGTCCCGCTGCTGGAGCTCGAACGCCGTGCCATTGTCAACGCTCTCGAATACACCAAGGGAGACCGGTCGGTGGCCGCGCATCTGCTAGGCATCGGGCGCACCACCCTTTACCGGAAGCTGAAAGAGTATCAGCTGGAAACTTCCTGAGACAGTTGCGCCGCTCCACGCACTATCTCTTCGCGTGACCTTACGCGTTCTGCTGGCCGAATCCGGAACCGAAGACACTGTTTTCCTGCGTGAAGTTCTCACCGAACTCGACGGTGCCCGCTGCTGGAGCGATTGGGTACATCTGGAGGCGTCCCACGCAATTACCTGGGCCGACACGGCGGCCATCCTGGCGACCGAGACCGTGGATGTCCTCCTGCTCGATCCGGACCTCCGGGACAGCCAGGGCGCCGAAACATTCCGGCGGGCTCAGGCGGCTGCTCCGCATGTTCCGGTCATCCTGTTGATTGAGCCGGCCGCGACATCCCTGGCCGAACGCATGGTCCGCGACGGGGCCCAGGATTTCCTGCTTAAGAACGAAGTGGACTGTGCTCCACTGGCGCGAGCCATCCGGAATGCGCTGGAGCGGCATCGGCTGCTGGATGCCGCGCGCGCGACCTCCATGACGGATCCACTCACCGGCCTGCTGACCGGCCCGCTTTCGTGACTTTGGCCGAGCGCGATCGTCTTCTCGCCGAACGGATCGGCCGGAAAATGATGATCCTGGTGGTCGAACGAGTTGAGCCAGACGCTCGGGACGAGAGTGCCTTGCACCTTTATGGAGAACAGGGCCGCGATCTGGCGCTGGTCGAAACTGCCGACGATCTCAGCGCGCTTGGCAGGTCCCGCCGCCCTGGTGGCCCGGCTGAGTCACTCCCGCTTCGGCTTGGCGGCGCTCGATACCTTAGCCGAGTCGGTGGAAGAAGTCCGCGCGCGTCTCCAGGCCGCCGGAGCGGATGGCAAGCTCGCGTTCGGGGCTGCCGTGTTCGACCCGCAGCAGCCGGTTTCGTTGGATGTTCTGCTGGAGCATGCCGCTCAAGGCCTCCATTCTAAAGCCAATAACGTTGGCGCATAAAGAAGACCTGCGATCATGACAGATAGTGCACGTCGCCCTCGACGCTACTTATAGCCTGGGCCGGAATCTGTCCGGCGTCGGAGTATATTCGCGCGAAATCCTTTTTGGTCTGGCGCGCTCGCATCCTAAGGACCAATTCCTTTTCTGCTACCGCCCTCACCGCTTTTTGCGCTCCTTTCGCGACCCCTTGCCGAGGAATGCCGCGCGCCGGCTTCTGCGCGGCGTGCCGAACGCCGACGTTTTTCATGCCCTGAACCAGCGCGTGGACGCACCTGCCCGCCGGACGGTCACCACGTTTCACGATCTGTTCGTTATTACCGGTGAATACTCTACGCCTGAATTTCGAGCGCGCTTCACCGAACAAGCCCGGCAAGCCGCCCGGCGCAGCGACCTGATCATTGCCGTCTCGCGCTTCACCGCCGGTCAGGTGGAAGACTTGCTGGGCGTGGCAGCATCGCGCATCCGCGTGATCCCGCATGGCGTTCGCGTGCCTCCGGAAGGCAAGATGAACGCGGCGCGCAACAACATGGTGCTGTTCGTGGGCGCGATCCAGCGCCGCAAGAACGTTCAGACCCTGGTTCGGGCGTTCGAACGCATGCCGGCCTCGTGGCGCCTGGCGCTGGCTGGAGCAGCGGACGGCTTCGGCGCCGCGAAGGAGCTCCGGGCAGTGGAGAGCAGCCCGCGCAGGAATGACATCGACGTGCTGGGGTATGTCACTCGGGCGGAACTCGAGGCGCTCTACCGGCGGGCTCGCATCTTCGCCTTCCCATCGCTCGATGAAGGCTTTGGGATGCCGGTGTTGGAGGCGATGGCGAACTCCGTTCCGGTGATTACCTCCAACCGGTCGGCCCTGCCGGAGGTCGCCGGGGACGCAGCGCTGTTAGTGAATCCGAATGACCCGGAAGAGATCGCCGCGCGCATTGGTGCGTCTGGCATCGGACCAAGACCTGTGCGACGACCTGGCCCGGCGCGGGCGCGAGCGCGCTGTGCAGTTTTCCTGGGAGTCGGCCGTCGGCAAGAACCTGGGAGGTCTACCGCGAACTGACCGGCACGGCTCCGTCCGGATTGATCTTCCGCCGCCGCGGCAGCTTTCTTTAGTTCGCCGATTTTCGCGCCCGTGATCCCCAGGGCGATGAATCCCGCAATCAGCGGCATGATCTTAATCACGCCCCACAAAACCAGCGAGAAGCGGGCTGCTTCCGAGGGATCGACATCGTACGCCCGCTCCAGAAATTCCTTAGTCAGAATCTGGAAGAGTCCCAGGTTCGCCGGAGCCTGGGGAACGATGCTCGACAGCCGCAGGATCAACATCAGCGCGAAGGCTGCGCCAAGTCCAAGGTCGAAACCATACGCCTGGAACGCGGCCCAGATCGGGATCACCTGCAGTAACAGATACGGCACGCTCTGGAACAGCGCGAAGTAAAGATAGCGCGAATGGCCGATCAGGGCCAGATCGTCCATCAGCACCATCAGATGGTGCCGCCAGCCTTGCCCCCGGAGGGCGGATCGCGCGGGGCGGGGACGAAACAGCGCCATACCCAGCAGCACGGCTCCCCCGAGCACGAATACGCCCAGGCCGTCGTTCACGTATCCCAACTGCTTCGGCAGTTCCACGTACTTCAAAGACAGCCATAGCCCCAGCCACAGCCACAGTCCATCAAACACCCGTTCAATGAGCACGCTCGCCACGGAGACCGAAAAGGGCAATTGGGTCCAACGGCTCACCAGGAAGCAACGAATGGCTTCGCCGCCCCGGAAAGGCAGCACCTCACTGGTGAAGAGCCCGACATAGATCGCGCGAGCCGCCTGCCGGAAACTCAAGGAGGCCACCGGCCGCAACACCAGGCGCCAGCGCAAGGCTTGAGACAGGTATACGCTCAGCTCGAAAGCGCCAGCCAGGGCGACCCAACCGTAGTTGATGGTGGCGAGATCGTCCTTCAGATCGCCAAAACTTACGTCGTGAAGGGCCCAAACCAGGCATCCGAGCGATGCCAGGTTGATCAGGACAAGAACGGCCCAACGGGTTCTTTTAGACTGCGACTCTCCCAAATATCCATGATACCGTGCGGTCTGTAGCGTTCCAGCTAACGTACAATAACGCCATGGCTACCTCCGATCTCCAGAGCCTTCTCCCCGACGATCCCCCGGAGAACCGCCGCGAATTCCTGGTCACCAAGCTCGCCGTGGGCTTCGCTCTGGCGGTGCATCCGATTGGCGCGCAGACCATCACCACGGATACCAAGGGCCTTATCGCCGGCGAGGTCCAGATTCCCATGGCCGACAAGAAAATAGTTCCCGCCTACCGGGCCCGCCCAAACGTCACCGGCCGTGTCCCCACGGTCCTGGTGGTGCAGGAGATCTTCGGAGTTCACGAACACATTAAGGATCTTTGCCGGCGGCTGGCCAAATCCGGCTACATGGCGGTGGCCACCGAGATGTTCGCGCGGCAGGGAGACGTATCGAAAATCGACAACGTTCAGGAAATCGTCAACACCGTGGTTTCCAAGGTTCCCGACAGCCAGGTGATGAGCGATCTGGATTCTACCGCCGCCTGGGCCGCCAAGAACGGCGGAAGCGCGGACCGGCTCGCGATCACCGGTTTCTGCTGGGGCGGGCGCATCGTGTGGCTGTACGCCGCGCACAATCCCAAACTCCAGGCTGGCGCGGCCTGGTACGGCCGTCTGGAAGGCGATCGCAACGCCATGACCCCGAAGAACCCCATCGATTACGTTGGCGTTCTGAAAGCGCCGGTGATCGGCTTCTACGGCGGCAAGGATACGGGCATTCCCCTGGAATCCATCGAGCGCATGCGTGGGGCTCTCAAGGTGCTCGATGACGAGTCGGAGATCAACGTTTATCCGGAAGCCCAGCACGGCTTCAACGCCGATTACCGACCTAGTTACAAGCAGGACGACGCGCAGGACGCCTGGAAGAAGATGCTGGCCTGGTTTAAGCGAGCGGGAGTTTAGGATCCATCGCCGCGGCCCGGGACCGGGGCAGAGGAAGGGCTAGCGCCGGATGTGCTCGTTCCAGACGCGCACAAATAGCCCCGGCGCGAGCACCTGCCGATGTCCCACGAGCATGCGCACCAATTCCACGCCGGCCCAGCGCAAAATACAGCACGGTGACCGGCTTCGCCCAGGAAGAATGCACGAACGGGATCCAGAAGAACACGAACATGACTGCGGCCTCATACCAGGCAGCTGCATGTTCATCAGGAAGGTCATGCCGACTACCGCCTGCCCCAGGGTCAGCAGCAGCTCGACCCGCTGCTCCGGGTCGAATACGATCGGCGTCACGGCGCCCACGCTAAACGAGAGCACGATCGGCAGCATGGCCGTGAGCAGGGTCCACTGGTTGATGTTGCTCGAGACCATGTTCATCAGCGCCATCGGCGCCCGGTCGACGGAGCGCGCCCAGTAAAACGTCGACGCCATTTCGGGAAATTCGGAGACCACGGGCGCGACCCACTGGATGAATACGAACGCCGGAATCCCGACGGCCGCCGAAAGCGCCAGTAAACTGGCCAGAAACGGCTCCGCCGCCACGTAGATCAGGATTCCGCCGAACAGAAACAATCCGCTGATGATCGCGATCCGCACCATGCGCGGCGAGGTGACGATCTTGCGCGGGATCGCTTCCAGATCTTCGATGGTCTCGGGATCCTCGGGCGGCATGCGGCTCAGAATCAGCAGGTACGCCGTATAGAGCAGGATGAGTCCGGCCCCGTCATAGATCGTGAGCGATCCCTTCCAGGCGATCACGCCGATGTAAAGCAGCGGCGCGGCCAGACCCATTACCTCCACGGCATGATGTTCGTCCAGACGGATCACCTTGAGCGGCGCGCCTCCACGGCGGCGCTGGAACATCGCGGCGGTGAAGTAGATCACCGGCCATCCGAAGCCGGTCAGGAGCCGTAATGCGCCGGTGAGATTGGCCAGCAAAAACTGGACCTGCTGATGCCAGGCAAGCACGGCTTCCACCGCGAACTCCGGCAGCGTTTGCAGCCACGCCAGAATGGCCAGCGCGAACCCTTGCGCGATGAAGAACTGCGCCGATTCGGCCGCCCAGGCGATGGCGATCGCGGATAGCAGGATCGCCGGCCCCGCCCACAGCACCGTGGAGGGCCGCACCTCAGCCAGAGGCACAACCAGCAGGAGTAACAAGAAAAACGAAGGGGGTTTCCGTGGAGTCAACAGGCCCATGGTACAACGAACGTATATGCCCAGCTTTCGCGTGGAAACGCCACAGCGAGCCTATGACGCGATCGTCGAGCGCGGCTCGCTCGCCCGCGTGGGTGAATTTTTGCCGCCGCGGTCCGGCATGGTGTTTGTCGTTACCACGGCGGACGTGTTCAAGCTGCACGGCAAGACACTTCACCAGGCCATCGCCGATCACAAGCACAAGGTTCTCTTTTTTCCCGGCGGCGAGCCGAACAAGCGGCTCTCCCAACTGGAAGCGCTGGCCGAGCAGATGATCCAAGGCGGCGGCGACCGGTCGAGCGTCATCATCGCTTTCGGCGGAGGCATTGTCGGCGACGTCGCCGGATTCCTGGCGGCGGTCTTCATGCGCGGCATTCCCGTGATTCAGGTCCCCACCACCTTGCTGGCCCAAGTGGACGCAGCCGTCGGCGGCAAAACCGGAGTGAATCTGGTCTCCGGCAAGAACCTGCTGGGAAGTTTCCATCAGCCCCTGGCGGTGCTCATCGATCCCGAGGTTCTCCGGACGCTGCCCCCGCGCGAGTACCGGGCGGGGCTGTATGAGATCGTCAAGGCCGGCGTGATCCGCGATGCCGAGCTGTTCCATGTGATGGACCAGTGTGCACCGGCCGTGCTGGCCCAGGAGCCCGCCACGCTCGAGCGCATTATCGCCGCGGCCGTGCGCATCAAGGCCGAAGTAGTTACCGCTGACGAGCGCGAGGGCGATCTTCGCCGCATTCTCAACTTTGGCCACACCTTCGGCCATGCGCTCGAGGCCGAGACGCATTACGAGCGTTTCCTGCATGGCGAAGCCGTCGCGTGGGGGATGCGCGCCGCGACCATCCTCGCCGAAAAAACCGGACGGCTGGGCGCTTCCGAAGCCGCTTCCATCCATAACGTCATCGCCAAGTACGGGCCTATTCCCGGGCTCGACGGGATCGAGCCCACACATTTAGCCGCGCGCCTCCGCAGCGATAAGAAAACGGTCCAGGGTCAGATTCATTTCGTGCTGCCGGTGAAGATCGGCGACGTCGCCATCGTTTCCGGCGTCGACGATCGCCTGGTGCTCGAATCGATTCAAGCGGCGCTCTGATGACAGGAACCACTCCACGCGGAGCCGCCAGCGAACAAGCCGCCGCCCAGTGGGTCCGCGGGATGTTCGGCCGGATCGCTCCCCGCTATGATCTGCTGAACCACCTGCTCTCGTTCAATCTCGACAAGCGCTGGCGCGCCCGCACCGTCGCGCGCGTGGCGGAGATTCTGGATCGTCCGGATGCACGCGTGCTCGACCTATGCTGCGGAACCGGCGATGTTCTGCTGGCGCTCGAGCGCCAGCGCAAAAATGTTCACGGGCAAAGCCCGTGCTGGCAAGTGACTTCTGCCATCCGATGTTGGTCGAGGCTCGCCGCAAAATCGGCGGCCGTGGTTTCCGCTCGCCCGTATTCGAAGCGGACGCGCTCTCGCTTCCCCTGGCAGACTGCTTCCCTCGATCTGATCACGGTGGCCTTCGGGTTTCGCAACCTCGCGAATTACCAGCACGGCCTGGAAGAGATGTTGCGCGTGCTGAAACCGGGCGGAGTGGCCGCCATTCTCGAATTTTCTCAACCGCCGAATCCTGCCTTCCGCGCGTTCTATGGTTTCTTCTCAACCAGCGTACTGCCCCGGGTCGGAGGCCTTATCTCGGGCTCGCCGGATGCCTATTCGTACCTGCCCGAATCCATCCGTAAATTTCCCGGGGCCGAGCAACTTGCCCAGGAGATGCGCCGGGCCGGCTTTTCGCAAGTCGAATTCGAGCGCATGACCGGCGGCGCGGTAGCTCTGCACTTGGCCATAAATAACCCAGACCGTAAATAGCGGACTACCGTACTCGCTTGCGGAACTGAAAATCGATTCCAAACACGCCATTTGGATCCCGCACCGCGATCGCCGACCAGCTCTTGTTCAGATCCCACTGCACCTGAATAAGTTGCTCCTGTGTGCGGTTCAGGTTCGTAATGTAGGTCAGCGTCACGTCCTTCGACACCTGCTGCTCCCACGTCAGGCGCGCTTGTGGAAGGTTGTCGACGCCGATCAGTGTCGGATCGATTTTGACGCGCGTGGCTCCGAAGAACCGTGTAAACCGGCTGTTGAGCTGCGAACTGATCGCCTGCCCCACCAGACCTGTGCCGGCCGCCGCAAAATCCGTTCCACCGCCGCCGATGACGCCCGGAGCCGTCTGGTTCAGCGGCGCGTTCGGGTCCCGCCCGGTCGCCAGCAAGGCGATGATCTCGGACTGCTGCAACGGCGGGTCGGAACTCCAATTCAGCTTGACATTGCTGGGGGTGCCGGTGAAACTCACGTCCACGGTTACGCCTCTGGCCTTGGTCTCCAGATCCATGTCGAAGGTCGGCTCGATTTTCACCGGATTCACGAAGCGGATATCGCCGCGATTGATGGTGTAGCGAGCTCCGGAAAATTGCACCTCGCCCTGGTTGATGGAAATCGTGCCTTGCAATACGGGCCGTGCGGCCGTGCCGCGCAGCCGCAAATCCACCTCGGCCTCCACGTCGCGTGTGAGCGACGTTTCCACCTGGAAGTTCGAGGCGCTTTCGATGCGCACGTCGAATCGCATGCCTTGCAGATATTGGTTGGGCACGGTGGGGACCGGAGCCGGCTGGGAGGATTGAGCCAATAACTGAAACAGGTCGCTACGCAGCGTAAGAGAAGCCCGGTCGAGCGTCACCGAGCCGGAAAGCGTGCTGGCGTCGGAGGCCCCGCTCAGCCGCAAACTCGCATCCACCGTGGTGCTCAGATCCTGCGGCAAACGCAAACGCACCCGGCGCACTTCGGCCTGCAGGCGATAGACCAGGGCAGTTCCCGATTCAAGCGCCGCGCCGAAATCCAGGCTGCCCGTGAACGCGATCGTTCCGCCGTTTGCCTCCGCCGTCAGCTTTTCGATGGTCGCGCGGTTCCGGTCAAATGCGATCGACCCTTCGGCATTCTCCACCACATAGGGCAGATCGTTATAGGACAATGACGCCTTGCTGAACTGCAGGCGGCCGTTCACATTGGGATTCTGCAAGTTTCCGCGGATCGATACTTGCAGGTTCGCTACCCCTTGAGCCGCCAGATCCGCATTGATCAACTGAAGGATCACGAGATCGATGTTCCCGCGCACGGACAAATCGGCGCCCGCGGTTCCCTGGAACGGAATCGCGCCTTCCACCGAGACGTTCGTATTTCGGCCGGTGAATTGGGCCGGGCTGACTTGGGCGCGATCGCGCGTGACATCCACCACCAACGGTTGACTGTTCTTAAAGATCAGGTCTTGCTGCTGAACGCCCATCCGCAAAACCTGATTTGGCCGCGGATTGAGCTGCACGGTATCCAGAGTCAACTTTGCGTGAAAGGCTTCCGGCTTTTGCAGCGGCAATGTGACCGTAGCGCCACCCTGAATGAATCCTTCCGCGGGCGGGGCGGCGGGACGATCCTCCTTGCGTCCCAGCATCACCAGATCCTGCACCGAATCGATACTCATGCGCGAGAACTTCACGGTGGCTTCGCCGGGCGCATCGCCTTCCAAGCGCCACTTGCCGGTCGCCTCCACCATCGAATCCCGGACATTCCCGTTCGCCCGCACGCTCATTTCAGTCCCGCTGGTTTCGGCCATGAGCGTGAGATCGCCAATGGAATCCCCATCCACCGTGATCCCCTTCCCGGTGACGTCGACGGTCGCGCCTGTCAGCTCGAAACGGCCGTTGGTGACCCGTGCAGTTCCGCTGAGCCGCCCGGTTAGCCGGCCGTCCACCGGAGGCGATAGTCTGGCGACATGCTGGATCCGTGAAGCGGTGAGGTTCTGCGTGCTTACATCGAAGCTGACCGCGCCGGATTTCAGATCGTTCTCCGGATGGCGGTAGTTCCCGCTGAAGCGCACTTCGGACATCCCGTCGTTGGCGATCCCATTGGCGATATCGATCTCGCCGGCCCTGTACCGTGCGTCGGCGCGCACACGGTCGGCTTGCTCGCCGAATGCCGCGGGCTTCTGGATATCGAGCGTTAACTCCGCTTCCGGCCGCTGGAGTGTTCCCGCCACATGCACGCTGGCGGAGCCCGTCCCCGTGATCTCCACCGTGCCGCCTGCTTCGCGAGCCAGGTCCCCCAGCGGCAGGTTCTTCAGGTCCAGTTGTGCCGCCACGCCGGGATCGTCAAAACTGCCCTGGCGGGCTTTTAGACTGGCCGCTCCGGAAGCGGTCATCGCGCCGCGGGAAACCGCCAGCCGTGCCCCCTTGATTTCCTGGCGGGTGGCGTCAATCTCGCCCGTGAACCGGTCGAATCCGTGGCCTTGGATCATTCCGTTGGCGACCATGACCTGGCCCGTGAAATGCGGATCGTCGAGCGGTCCGGTCACCGCTCCCTCGGCCGTCGCGCTGCCGTTGCGTAGCTTCAGCGGAATCTCGGACGGTGGATTGTCCTCCACCAAAGCGAGCGCCGGCAGCAGATCGTCCAGGTCCGTCGACCGCAACCGCACTTGCAGCATCTTGCCCAGCGTGCCGGAGACATCCACCCGCGTGGCCAGCGTGGCGAAGGACGAAGACCCCAGCGCTACGGTTCCGGACGCCTGATCGTAGGCGACATCCAGTTGACCATTCACCGGCGCGGCGCCATCGCCAAGCGGAGTGATGCTGAGATTGGCGCGAGCCTTCGTGTCCGGCTGTCCGATAGTGGTGTCCGCGGAAAAAGTTCCCGCCATGACGCCGCCCCAGGGCACCTGGCGGTCGGTGAGGATCGCGGCAGCCCGGCGCATATCCAGACTGTCGATGGTTCCTTCCACGTGAAACTGCCGGCCGTGCTCCAGGTTCGCCTGGCCGGCGATGTTCGCTCCGAAGGCCGTTGCGGTCATCTGCCGCAAAGTCAGCCGGTCGCGGTCCAGTTGAAGGTCCCCCCGTACGTCCGCGTCGCGGATCTTCAGGCGATCTTGCGTATAACCCAAGCCCCGCGCGATCACCTTGCCGCGCAGACTCGACGCGTAGGGATCGGCAAAGCTAACCGTAACCTGGCCGTCGAAGGAGGCATTTCCGGCCGGCTCGACAGGCAGGCGGAAAATCCTTACGGCCTCACGCACGGCGACGTTCGCCTCGCATCGCGAAGGTTCCGTGCGGGGCACGCGGATCGTCCAGGCTGCCGCTCAGGTCGGCGGAAGATTCTTTGGTCGCCACGCGCACTCGCGGCAATAGGAAACGCGATTTTTCGATGGCGAACGTGGCGCTCAGGCTGGCAGGGATCGGTCCGTATCCCTCCGCGGTCACCAGCACGCTGTCCGTGGATAGGTCGCCGCGATAAGACGGGGTCTGCGCTTCGTAACTCATCCGGGCCCGCAAATGCTCGCCTTTCAGATGGAGCGGGATCCGCTGGCCGTCGTACTCCATCACGCCGTCGACGATTTCGTAGCTGCCGATCTTCAGGTTCAGCAATTCTTCCGTCCACAGCTTGTCGGAGCGGGCGGGCGGTCCTGGAAAATTGGTGGAACCATCCTCGTAGACCACGAAATACGCCTGCGGCCGCTCGATGCGCAAGGACGCGAGATCGATCTTCTTCTCCAGCACCGATATGATCCGCATGCCCAGAGTCGCCGAGCCGACCGACAACAGCGGCGGCTCCGCCGGCGATTCTTTGCCGTGGATGACCAGCCCTTGGATCTGGGCGGTCAGGTTATGCCAGTCGAGCGAATAACTTGCCAGCTCCACGCGGCCGCCGGTTGCGCGTTCGATCTGTTCCACGATGCTCCGCCGGATGTATTGGTAAAAGCGGTCGCTGCGGACGACGATCACACCGGCGACGGTTGCCAGAACCAGCAGCGCGGCCACCGCCGCCAGCGTCCAAAGCACGATGCGTCTGAGCTTCCGCATTCAAACCCCGTTCATTCGAAGGCCTTCTCGTGATACCGGATGTTCGCCATGCTCCGGGCCATCGCCAGCCACTGATCGAGAGCGTCGAGGACCCGCTGTTCTACCAGCAGTTTCTCGATTTGATCGCGGCTGTCTTCAAACGACGGCAAGGGCGCCGCCTCCGAATGCGGCAGCTGGTCGTAGTAGCTTCGAACATCTTCAGCCGAAACCTGGACGTCCGGACGGAACCGCAGGTCGGTGAAAGTCAAGGTACGCAGACCCGCCAGCAGGTGCGCCGCCAGGTCGGGTTCCGTGATCCCATAGCGCTTCAGATCCGCCTGGTAGCTGCTCTCGGCTGCATAGGGCGCCACCAGGCCGGCGGCCGCCTCGGTAGAGGGCAAGGTGACGTGGCTATCCACGGCCTCCCGCAGGATCAGAAGCTGGTCCACCAATCGTTCCGCCGATTTGCGCTTGGCCGCGCTGCTCAAATCTAGCGGGTGTCCGGTCCAGAAATGCGTCGACGCGAAGATCCAGAATGATCCGACTCTCCGTAATCACCTCTCGCCCCACGCTGACCGCGACCCGGTCCAGCGTCTCGGCTGAGCCCGGCGAAATCATCGTGCCCAACGCGATCACGAGTATTGGACCGGCCAACATATTCAAAACGTCTGCCCCAGAGAAAAATGGAACTGAAAGGAGTTGATGTGCTGATTCGAACATCTCGGCGACGGAGTCTGCAGCGAACAAAGCGGTTCCGACGCGGGTATATTCAGCAGATCGTTGAACGTGCCGTTAAATCCGAAAAATCGCGGCGCGTTCGGGCTATAGCTGAAATCGGCGCGGATGGGACCCACCGGGGTCCGGACCCGGATTCCGAAACCGACGCTATGCACCATATAGTCAAAGTCTTGCAGATTTCGCTGATGGAAACGAAAACTGATCGAGTTTACATCTGTGTAGACGTTGCCCATGTCATGGAAGAGTACCCCGCCGATGTTATCTCCGATCAGCGGGAACCGCAGTTCGGTGGAATGAAACAGCAGAGCGCTGCCGCCAATGGGGAACCCGGTTACCAGATCGCGCGGACCGGCCTGATTGTCCGGAAATGCGCGATTTGTCGAAGCACCGCCGGAGTAGAATCGCTCGGAGAGCGGGATTTCGGAGAGTCCGCCCCAGCGCTGGATGTAGCCCACCTGCAATGAGCGGGCCAGCACAATCTCGCGCCCGATCGGATAATAGGTCGCATTTCGCACCAGCAGCCGGGTAAAGTCCGTCTCCGACCCGAACCCTTTGTAGGCATATGACAAATCAACGGTGTTCAGAACTCCCCGGTGCGAATTTACCGGATCATCCCGGCGATCCTGGATGAAAGAACTCCCAATCAGCCCCACTCGAACCGGCTGGTTCAGCAAGCCGACCGCCTGGGGCGCGATCTTCAGCGAATTCGGGTCGAGCGAGACACGGCGAAACGTGTAGCGGTATTGAAACGTGTTGGCGCGGGAGACCTTCTGGGCGAGCTGCACGGTGCCCTCCCAGCGTCTCGCCGAGAACGTTCGTACATCGTTCGAATCGTCAAACAGCGCCGAAAAAGTCAGCGACAGGTTTTCATGCCCTTCGAATTGCGGCGCGGAATAACTGGCCAGCGCCCGCTGGCGGAGCGTCGAAACCTGAGTCTGCAGGCTCACCGTATGGCCCAATCCCAAAAAGTTAATCCGGCTGACGCCCGCCGACACGCGGGGGCTAAAGCCGGCGGCTCCAGCCGGGTAATCCAGCGAGTTGGCGCTTCCTCCGATGCGCGCCAGTTCCGCGCCCAGGCCGAAGTTGTAGGAGTACTTGCGGGCTTCGTCCAGATGGAACAGGACGTATTTACTTTCCTCTGTGCCGTCGGGATTCTGAAGTGCCGTCTCCGCTTTCGCGAAAATGCCCAGGTCATACAGTTTCTGCTGGCTCTGAGCAATGCGGGTTTGGGAAAGCGGATCGCCGGGCATCACCAAAATCCGGCTGGCTACCAGCGATGGTCTGGTCGTCTCCAGGCCGCGCACCAGGGTGCCCCGAACGAACTGGCGCGTGCCAGGATTCACGCGGTAGCGGAGATTCACACGGTAAGGCGCGGACGTGGGATCCACGCTGCTTTCAAATTGCGCGTCGGGATAGCCCGTGTTGTAGTAATAGCCCAGCACCGCGTCCCGGTCGGCGGCGATGTTGGCGTCGCTGTAGGGTTGCCCCTCCGTGGATCGCACAATCGACCGCAGGTAGGTTTCGTCCTCGGAGGACACTCCTTCGGTCACGAGCTGGTTCACCAGCCATTGCGGACCCTCGTTAACCTGAATCTCTACCGCCAGATTGCCGCTCTGGCCAGCGTAGTTGTCCTGGATCTGCGGATGCATCACCATGACATCCCGAAATCCGTTGGCTCGATAAAGATCGGCGATGTTTTGCTCATCCTGCTGCAACAGCCGTTCCGAAAAGAGCCCATACCGCCGCCGCAGCCAATTGGCGGTCTGCACGTACATTCGTTCGCGCAAGGTAGCGGCATCAAAATAACGATTCCCGGTGATCTCGATGTGTTTCAGCTTATGGCGCTCCCCGGCAGTGACGTTGTACTCGATCAGCGTGCGGTTCGGCGCCGGGACGAGCTGCATGAAATCGACCTGCGCGTCGAAATAGCCCTTGGAGCGGAAATATTCCGCCAGATTTCTCTGTCCCTCCACCAGCAGGCTCCGGTCTACCGTCCGCTCCTGATAAACCGGGATCAGGTCGCGCAGCTGGCTTGAAGAAACCTTTGCTCCCGCGGTGCGCACCTCGACAATGGGACCGCTATCGATGGTCAGATACGGGGTAGCCGTGTTCGTGGCGGGATGATAGTCGAGTTTGTCTAAAGTAACTTTCGCTTCCAGCCGGTCGCCCTTTTGGAGATCCTTCCGCAGGCGTTCCAGGCCGCTTTGGACCCGGCTTTCGGTCACCTCTCTCCATCCCGGAATACGGATCGGACCGAATCCACGATGCCAGCCTGTAGTGCCGATCGCGGATTCCTTGGAGCGGTCGAGCTGTCCCGCCAGTTCGACGCCGTCGAAATGGGCCCGGCCGCCCGTATCCAGATCGAAATACACATTCGCCTCTTCCGTATCCGGACGCTTGTCCACGCGCCGTTGTATCGTCGCATTGTACAGGCCATTCACACGCAGTTTTTCCTGCATGTTGTCGATCGCCTTATCCAGATCCGATTCCACGAACAGCGCTCCCAACTCGAGTTTCGAGGCGGAAATCAGCTGGTTGCGGTTGGGAGGATCGCTTTCCCCCGCGATGTTCACGCCGCCGATGAAGTAATTGAATTCGGTGGAGATACGCAGCGCTACGCCCGGTCCATCCGCATTCGCATCATCCGCATTCGCATCAATGGACACGTCGGAAAACCGGCCGGTAGAATAGAGCTTCTGAATCGCATCCCGCAGGTCCTCCATGCGGAGCGAAATTCCCACCCTCAGCGGCAGGAGACGGTTCAGCTCCTCCAGCGGCAAAGGCTGCTGCACCGGGTCGTATTCAATGCGCGAGATCGGCCGCCCTTCCCAGCGGGACTCAGGCGTGTCCTGGCCGAACGCGGGGGCGAACGCGAGAGCCAGGCCGGCGAGCAGCGCCACAAGCATCCGCAAGCGCACGTTTTTCAATGATAACGCATGTGATAACGCAGGCACCGTTGTTATCATGAGGGTCGAAGAGGACGCGGGCGCGCGGGGAGAGGACCGCCGGCCTGTATCTCAATGACGCATCCCATGGAGTCCCGTTACTCACGCCAGAGCCGCTTCGCGCCTTTAGGGGCAGAAGGCCAGGAGCGAATTCGGGCGGGGTCCGTGGCTGTCGTCGGTTGCGGCGCCCTGGGCACGGTGGAAGCCGAGATCCTGGTGCGGGCGGGCGTGGGCCGCCTTCGGGTCATCGACCGCGATTTCGTGGAGTACAGCAACCTCCAGCGCCAGTTTCTGTTCGAGGAATCCGACGCCGCCGAGGGTCTGCCGAAAGCCATAGCCGCGGCTCGGCGACTGACCCGGGTGAACTCCCAGGTGACGATCGAGCCGGTGGTCGCCGATCTCACACCCGCGAATATCGAGGATCTCCTCGAAGGCGCCGGGCTTATTTTAGACGGCTCCGACAATTTCGAGGTTCGTTTTCTGATCAATGACTACGCCGTGAGCCGCGGCATCCCGTGGATCTACGCGGCGGCGGTCGGCAGCTACGGATTGAAGCTGGCGATCGTGCCGGGGCGCACCGCGTGCCTGCGCTGCGTCTATCCCGAGCCTCCCCAGGGCGTCCAGCCCACCTGCGAGACGGAAGGCGTGCTGGCTTCCGTGACTGCCGCCATCGCATCCCTGGCGTGCGGTGACGCACTGAAAATTTTGGGGCGCGGCGCCGATTCGGTCGCAACGCGGCTGACCACCGTAGACACCTGGTCGGGCGAAATCCGCCAGACTGTCCGCGCCCGCCCGCGATCCCGATTGCCCCTGCTGCGCGCAACGCGATTTCGTGCATCTGACCGGGCAGCGCCGCGCGCCGATCAGCTTGTGCGGCCGCAACGCGGTCCAGATTCATGAACGTTTTCGTCCCGTGGATTTAGCCGATCTGGCCCGCCGTCTGGCGCCGCTGGCGACGGTCCGCGCCAATGATTTTGCGGTCCGCGCCAGCATCGATCCATACGAGCTCACCGTTTTCCCCGATGGCCGCGCCATCATCAAAGGCACTACCGATCCGGCGGTCGCGCGCAGCCTCTACGCACGCTACGTCGGGATGTAAACCGGAACACGCCTCATTTTAGAGGGTGCCAGAAGGCCCTTCATCGACTTGCGGTAACCGTGAAACGCCGCCTTGCCTTCTGAACTGAGCCGCACAAGCGTGAGCGGGATCTTTCCACGGAAGGTCTTCTCGATCTCTACGTATCCAGCTTCCTCCAGTCTGACCAGGTGAGTGGAAAGATTCCCCTTGGTGAGTCCGGTTTCGCGCAAAAGGTACAGAAAATCGGCTTCCTTGACGCTCGATAGCAGCGCGATGATCGTCAACCGGGCGGGCTCGTGAATTACGCGATCTAGTTCGCTCATGCTTCGTTCTCTTGACGTCGTGGGTTGGTCTTTAGAAAACCTCGTAGCCGGAATGCGCCTACGATCGCCATGGAGGTTCCGATCATGACCATCAACGCCAGGACTCCTGCCGCTCCATTCAGGCTCGTGAACCACGTCGAGATGACAGCAAATATCAGTATCAGGAGCGCTTCCCACAACATGCTTGTCTGTTTATACTGCACACCGCCCCATAGGAAAATCGCGGCGAAAACCGCAGCGAAGATCGGCACAACCAAAACATGAGCGGACAAAACCAACGTAAAGGCCGCCCCGAGCGCGACAACCGTCGCGAATGCAAAGATCCGGCGCCTCCTGGTTGGCTCCGGAAGCGCCACATAGCCGCTCCTTGGGAACGTGATCCGCTCCTTCAACTTCTTGAATCCCTGGGTGAGCCCCAAGACGCCAACGATGGTCAGCGCCGAAATCAGAAGATCCAAGGTAATCCAGCGTGGGAGCACAAGTTTCACCAGCAGCCCGCCGCCCATAACGACGAACAGCAGACCCAGCATGATTTCTGACAACCCGTCCTCTATCCAGTGCCGCTGTGCGCTCAGCGTTACGCCATCGATGTCCACAGGTGGTTCCATAGCGACTCCTTTCGCATACTAGTCTATATTGCAAACCAGTCTGCATGTCAAGAGGAGGTATTTCCTGGAAAAACGCGGGATATGCACGATCGTCAGGGTTTCGCCGAATGCTTCTTTGAATGCGGCCCACAACATCTTTGCTTTTTCTCGCCGTCGCGCCAGGATTTGCAATCTTCGCAGCGAACCCGCCACGGTCCCTGCCCATATTCTTCGTCCCGAACGCCGGCCAGACCGATCCCGCGATTCGCTACGTCGCGCAAACCCCGGAGTTGCGCGCCGGCTTCGCGCGTGACACGGCGGTGTTCCAAGTTCACGGGACACAACTCCGGGTGCGTTTCGCGGGCGCCAATCCGGACGTTCCCATCGACGGCCTGGAGGCCATGGACGCGCGCGCCAATTTTCTGCTCGGCGACGATCCCCGAGACTGGCACGCCAACCTCCCGACCTATCGCGGGATTGTCTATCGCAATTTGTACCCCGGCATCGATATGCGCTACGCGGGCAGCGGCCCCAAGCTAAAATCGGAATTCCTGGTCTCTCCCGGCGCCGATCCTGCGCGGATTGTTCTGGAATATTCAGGCCTCGCTCGACTGTCCCTGGATGCCAACGGCGACCTGATGGTGCGATCCGGCGATGCCGAACTGCGTGAGCAGGCGCCCACGGCATATCAGGACGCGGCGGGTCTGCGTCATCCTGTTCGCGCGGACTACCGCATCCTTCCCGGCAATCAAGTCGCGTTCGACGTGGGCGGCTATGACCAGGCACTACCGCTGCTCATCGATCCGGTGATATCGTACTCCACCTACTTCGGCGGAACCGCACAAAGCGCTGTGACCGCGGTCGCCACCGATTCCGCCGGCAATCTGTACGCGGCCGGATGGACCGAAGCCGTCGATTTTCCGGTTTTGAACGCGATTCAAACCGCAAATCGCGGCGGCGTGGATGCGTTCATGTTCAAGCTGAACGCCGCTGGAAGCACGCTGCTCGAGGCAACTTATTTTGGCGGACGGGGCGACGATCGCGCCTCCGGCATCGCGGTCGATTCTTCCGGCCAGATTTATATTGCCGGTTCCACAGCCTCCACGAACTTTCCGCTGGCAGCACCTAGTCGAGCGACGCTGGGCGGAACCCGGGACGCCTTCGTCGTAAAGCTGACGGCTCTGGGAAACGTCCTGATCTATAGCACTTACCTGGGCGGGTCGGGCTATGATGCGGCCACCGCGATCGCCGTGAATACTGCCGGCAACGCATTCATCGCCGGCGACACCCAGTCCACGGATTTCCCGTTGGCCACTCCGGTACAGGCAGTCCTGGGCGGTAAGATGGACGCGTTCATCACCAAGCTGACGCCGGCGGGCGCGATTTCCTTCAGCACTTATTTAGGCGGAAACAATGACGAGCATGTTGGCGGCGTGGCCGTGGATACCTCGGGAAACATCTATGTAGCCGGCGGCACGCTATCGTTGAATTTCCCGTTAGCCGCGCCTCTGCAGGCCATCAGCGGCGGCAGCCAGGACGCCTTCGCCGCCAAGATCGCGACCAGTCCCGCGGCGCTGCTCTACAGCACTTATCTGGGAGGCTCAGGTGGACAAGTCGGCTCGCCCGAGCAGGCCAACGCGATCGCTGTCGACGCGGCCGGGGCGGCCTACATCGCGGGCGTCACCAACTCGATCAATTTTCCGGTGACCGTGGGAGCCTTCCAGACCGTATTGAATGCCACCCAGGACGCCTTCGTCATCAAGCTGAACACGAACGGGAGCGTCAAACTGTACAGTACATATCTGGGTAGCTCCAGTTTCGATTGGGCCAGCGGCATCGCCGTGGATAGCTCCGGAAACGCATATGTGACCGGATATACGTCGTCGGCGTCATTTCCGGTGGTCAATCAACTTCAGTCCGGTTTCAGCGGGTTCTACGACGTGTTTGTCTCCGAGCTCAATCCCGTCGGCAACGGGCTTATTTTCTCCACGATGTACGGCGGTACCGGCGCCGAGCAGGCCAACGCCATCGCCGTGGACGGGCTTGGAAATATGTTCATCGGCGGCCAGACCAACTCGTTGGATCTCCCGCTGCAGGGTGCGATTCAGTCCTCTAACCTGGGCGGCAGCACCGGATTTGTGGCGCGATTCGGAGTGACCAACGCCGCTCCGCAGTTCCCCGCCGCCAGCTCGGTCTCGCCTTCCTCGGGAAGCGGCAACGTGGTAACGTTCACGGCTCAGTACTCGGATTCGCAGGGCGCCACCAGCCTGAAAAAGGTGGCGTTACTGGTCAACACCACGGCGTCGGCCGACTTCGCCTGCTCCGTCACCTACGATCCGGTCGCGGGTTTGTTCCACCTGGCAAACGACAGCAGTTCCACCGGCAGTATTACCGTAACTCCGGGCGGCGGAAACGGGGCGAACAGCCAGTGCGTGCTGAGCGGTGCGGGGAGTTCCGCTACCCTCGTGGGCAATAATCTTACGCTGACGGTTGCGCTGATCTTCCAGCCGGGATTTGCGGGCCTCAAGACGGTCTATCTGCTCGCGGACGATTTCGTCACCAACACCGGCTTCCTGGCGAAAGGGACCTGGACCGTAACGAATCCGCTGCCCGTTCCCACGGCGGATTCCGTTTCTCCCAACGCCAGTACCGGTGCTATCCAGACTTTCACGTTCATCTTCTCCGATACACAAAACGCCTCGAACCTGACCAACACGGCCATGCTCTTCAGCGCCTCGGGGAGCCTTTCCAATTCCTGTTACATCGTTTACGATCCCGTGGCGGGATCGATCCGGCTCTTTACCGACGATGTTCAGGGGTCCGGTTCCAAGCTGGTGGCTTCCACTACGGTTCTGCAGAACAGCCAGTGCGCCCTGGGCGCGGTTTCGGTGAGCACGGCGGGCCTGTCGCAAATCGTGACTGTGACCATAACGTTCAAAGCGGCTTTTAGCGGGCTCAAGAACATCTACGCATTTGCGTCGGAGGGAGCCGTAAATACGGGCTTTGTCCTGCGGGGCACCTATCTGGTGGCCGCCGGAGGAATCCCGTTCGCGAACTCCGTGATCCCATCGGCCGGCTCCGGACCCGGCCAACGCTTCAGCTTCATCGTCTCCGATCAAGGCGGGAACGGATTCATTGTCGCGGTCGCGATGCTGTTTTCCGCGACCCTCGATACCAACAATGCGTGCAGCCTGGTTTACGACCGCACCCGCAATACGATTTCTCTGGCGTTCGACAATCCAGCCAACGGCGCGTCGATACTGGTTCCGGGATCGTCCGCGGTAATCGCCAACCACCAATGCTCGCTGCGGGGCGCCAACTCGACGGTCGTCGCGGGGACCACGTCGCTGGAGGTCACTGTCGACATCTTCTTCAACGCGAATTTCTTCGGCGCCAAGAACGCTTACCTCTATGCCGCGGAGTCCGCATCGAATTCCGGCTGGGTCACCGTGGGAGGCTGGACCGTAACCGGCGGAGCGCCCACGGCCGACTCCGTGATCCCCGCCTCGGGGTCAGGCTCGTCGCCGAACTTTACCTTCTCCGTATCCGACTCCTCGGCCCAGGAGAATATCTCCGCGATCGGCATGCTGATCACCGCCGGCGCCCCGACCAATTTGGCCAACGCCTGCTCCCTGCTATATAACCGCGTCAATTCGACGATCGGACTCTATGACGACGCCGGCGCGACGCTCAGCACCAAAGGCATCGGATCCGCGGACAACCTGCAAAACAGCCAGTGCGCGGTCGGCTTTACGGTCATGGTCACCTCTGGCAACTCCGTCTCCTTCACCGTCAATGTGGTCTTTAAGTCGCCGGCCTTCAGCGGCGTCAAAACCGTCTACTTGCAGGCCCAGGAACCGAATACCAGCTCCGGATGGGTCGCGCGCGGGACGTGGACCGTGCCTTAAGGAAGGCGCTCGAGCAGCAGGAGCGCAATACTCGCCCCGTTGCGCGGGCTCCCATGAACGGCCCATCGAAATTCGGACGATCGCAGACAGGCTAACAACTCGTCAACCGGCAGGAACTCGGTGTGCAGCTCGAGAAATACATACTGGATCAGGCGATCCCAGTCGCGGATACGCAGAAAAAGCTGCCGCTCGCCGCCCTCAATGTCGCATTTGAGCACCAGGGGCGGGCCACTCCGGGCCGCGGCTGCGATCTCGGCCAGCGGAAGCACGCAAGTTCCCGTGTCTGAGAGCGGTCCCATGCGCATTCCCCAGGCGCCGTTTCCCGAATCGTGCATCTCCGCGAAGGCGCGATCGGCTCCGGCGAAGGCACACAGGGCAGTAGAGCGATTCGCTAAACCCGCGCGGCGCAGGTTCTCCGACAACATGCGGAAATTGCCGGGGTCGGGTTCCACGGCGATGATCTCGGTCACTTCAAGCGCCCGTGACGAAGAACAGGGCGCTTAATCCGATATTCGCTCCCAGGTCGATCAGCGTGACCGGTCCCAGGTGATCGGGAAGCCCAGCGACGCACGGCGCGTAGACGCGCTCCACGAAGATTTCATCGAAAACTTCGAAATCCGTGGTTCCCTTGCGAAGTGCGACGGATGCGCCGCCCCGCAAGCGGTACGTCAGAACGTCCGGGGCCACTCGCTGACGCTCGTGGTTCGGTGGGGCCTTCCGAACCGCGACCGGCAGGAGGCGGCCAAAGTAGCTCATCACGTACCGAAGCTGGTCAACGCCCGCCAGATCCGATGCCGCGATCAGGCGCAATTTTCGCAGGATGCTGTGCAGTCTCCTCACTGCTTGCTAGTGCGTTTTGCCTCCGGGACATCTCCGAAAAAGCACTACCCTGAAGCGCGTACTATAAAGCATGTCCGTCTTCGACGACCGCAAGAACGCCCTCGAAGAGCACGAATTCCAGATGGGGAGGGAGCGGGGCCGCCTGGCGGTCACGCTCGATCTGCTCACCGATGCCCTGGTGCTGGTCGGGCAGCATGGCGTTTACTGCCAGAGCGCGCGGCAGCCGGGCAAACCCGCCATGGACATCCAGATGATCGATAAGTGCATTACCGACGCCAAGGAACTGGTATCGAGCGTCATGACCGAGCTCAAAAGAAAGCCCTGATCCCGTGATGAAGGCGGCGGTTTTGACGAGTCCGGCGCGCATCGCGTCGCACCCCCTCGAAATCCTCGATATTCCGATTCCCTCGCCGGCGCCGGGCCAGGTCCTGCTGCGGGTCCGCGCCTGCGGCGTGTGCCGCACCGACTTGCACATCGTCGAAGGCGAGCTGAAGCCGCTTCGCGATCGCGTGATTCCGGGCCATCAGATCGTAGGCGAAGCCGGGGGGCATCGCTTTGGCGTAACGTGGATGGCCGGCATCGATGGAACCTGCCAGTACTGCCTTCGGGGCGAGGAAAATCTGTGCGACTCGGCGGCCTTCACCGGGTACACCGTCGACGGCGGATACGCCGAGTACGCCGTGGCGCGCGAAGATTTCGCGATTCCCCTGCCCCCCGGACTGAGCGATCTCGAAATCGCTCCCCTGCTGTGCGCCGGCGTCATCGGATTCCGCAGCTTGCGCGTGGCTGGTGTCCAGCGCGGCGAACGCGTGGGGCTGTTCGGCTTCGGCGCATCGGCGCACCTGGCTCTGCCCGTGCTGCGGGCATGGGGCTGCCACGTCTCCGTGTCGACGCGGGGCGCGACCCATCGCAAGCTGGCTGAGTCGTTAGGCGCCGATTGGGTCGGATCCGAACAGCGACCGTCCTCCCGCCCGCCTCGACCGGGCGATAACCTTCGCTCCCAGCGGCGATGTCGTGGTCGCCGCGCTCGCGAGCCTCCGCAAGGGCGGCGTGGTGGCGATCAACGCGATTCACCTGGATCGCATCCCGGAGTTCGATTACGACAGCCTGCTGTGGGGCGAGCGGCAGATCCGCAGCGTCGCCAACGTGACCCGCGCCGACGCGCGCGATTTTCTTCAACTGGCGAGCGAGATCGGCCTGCGGCCCAAGATCACCGTGTTCCGTCTGGATCAGGCGAACGAGGCGCTTCTGGCGCTGAAGAACGACGCGATCGACGGAGCCGCGGTATTGGTGCCGTAAGGCTTGGCTATTCCGACAGTTCGCGGCGCATTGCTTCGAGCGACTGTTGCATGCTCTGACGGTCCATCTGGCCGTCTTCATGCCGCTGGACGACTTCGGCAAACAACGGAACCAGCTCCGGATCGCGCCATCCCCGCCGCACTTCCTCGAGCATGATCGCTACGGCGCGATCGTGCGAAAAAGCCGGTTTGTAGGGCCGCGCCGTGGTCAGGGCGTCGTAGATATCGGCAACTTGCAGGATCCGCGCAACCAGCGGAATATCTTCGCCCGCCAGGCCGTCGGGATAACCGCTTCCGTCCCAGCGTTCGTGGTGGCTGCGGATGATCGGCAAAACGGGCGCCAGCGTTTTCATCGGGCTGCAGATTTGTTCGCCGCGGATGGTATGCTGCCGCATGATCTGCCATTCTTCTTCGGTGAGCAATCCGCGCTTGAACAGGATGGAATCGGGGATGCTGATCTTTCCGATGTCGTGCAGGTAGCCGCCGCGAAACAGCGCCAGCTGCTCCTGTTTGGAGAGACCCAGGGCATGCGCCAGCTCGATGCTGTAACTGGCCAGCCGCTCGCAATGCAAGCCGGTATATCGATCGCGATGTTCCACCGATTGCGCCAGCGCGAAGAGGATGGTTTCGGCTTCTTCCAGCGAATCCACCAGCGCTTTGTGGCGCAGCATGGTGCCTACGCGCGTGCGCACCAAGGCGGGCCGCAGAGGCTTCAGCAAAAAATCGTCGGCGCCGGACTCCAGACCCGCCACCTCATTCTCGATGCCCTGGATGCTGGTCAACATCAGGATCGGGATCAACTGAGTGCGGCGTTCGGCCTTGACCATCTGGCAGAATTCCATCCCGCTCATCTCCGGCAGCACCAGATCGACAACGATCAGGTCCACCTTTTCCATATCGAGCACGGAGAAGGCCACGGATGGCCGCTTGGCTTCCAGAATCCGATAAGGAGTTGCTTTCAGAATTCCCCGCAGAAGCCGGCGGTTCAGATCGATATCGTCCACGATCAGGACCGTAGGAACGTAGGAGGGGTCCGGCGGCGCGCCTTCAAATCGCGGCAGCCGCGGCTTCTGCCGCAGCGGTAACGTGCTGACTTCAACTTTCGTCTGCGCCGACACGATCTCCTCTTGCTTGCAGATCCATCGACGGACTTGTAACAAACAATTAGGATGAAAAATGGATTTGGGACTAAGGTGTTCACCGCAGGCCGGGAAAGCAGTCTCTGCCCGGCGCTGACCCGTATCGTCAATCTACACTAGTACTTCATGCGTGAAACCATTTCCCCGGCGCGAGCCATCGAAGGCGTGATCACTCTACCCGGCGACAAATCCATTTCTCACCGCTATGGAATGCTCGCTTCCATCGCCTCGGGCCGCAGCACCATCGCCAATTACTCCACTGGCGCCGACTGCCAATCGACGCTGGCCTGTATGGCCGCGCTGGGGGCGAAGATCGAGCGGAAGGACGGTTCGGTGGTCATCGAAGGCGGCGCGCTTCAGGAGCCTGCCGGGCTGCCCAATGCGATGCTCGATGCGGGCAACTCGGGCTCCACCATCCGCATGCTCTCCGGAATCCTGGCGGCACAGGAGTTTACCTCGCGGATCGGCGGCGACGAATCGCTTTCCCGCCGGCCCATGGGGCGCATCATCGGTCCGCTCACGGAGATGGGCGCGCCGGATCGAAGCCCGGGACGGGAAATTTCCGCCGCTCACGATTCATGGCCGCCCGCTGCATGGCATCGATTACCAGCTCCCCATGGCCAGCGCGCAGGTCAAGAGCTGCGTTCTTCTGGCCGGGCTGTTCGCCCAGGGCGATACGATCGTCCGCGAACCGGTCCGCACGCGCGACCACACCGAAATTGCGCTCAAGGAGTTCGGCGCGGAAATCGACATCGAAAAGCGGGTGATCCGCCTGCGTGCCGGCGCGCGCCTGAGCGGGCGGGAATTGGTCGCGCCCGGCGATCTCTCCTCGGCGTGCTTCTTCCTGGTCGCCGCACTGCTGCTCAAGGAGTCGAATCTGGTGATCCACGGCGTCGGCTTGAATCCGACGCGCTCCGCGCTGCTCGATTTTCTGGTTTCGATGGGCGCGAAGATCATGGTCCTCGACGTGCAACAAGTAGGAGGTGAGTTAATCGGCGACCTTCGCGTGCAGGCTTCGGCGGTGACCGGCGGCGTCATCGAGGGCGCAATGACCGCGGCTCTGATCGACGAAATCCCGGCCCTGGCGGTGCTGGGCGCGGCGAGCAGCAGCGGTTTGACGGTCCGCGATGCCGGCGAACTGCGCGTCAAGGAAACCGACCGGATCGCCACGATCGAGGCCGGATTCCGGCAAATGGGCGTGAACATCGAGACCAATCCGGAAGGCTTTCACGTTCCCGGCCGCCAGAGTTTTCATGCCGCCGAGATCGATTCGGCCGGCGACCATCGCATCGCCATGGCCTTCGCGGTAGCAGCGCTGGCAGCCGACGGACCGTGCGTCATCGAAGGCGCGGAATCGGCGAACGTGTCTTTTCCCGAGTTTTTCGGTACACTGCGACAGATCGTCCGTACATGAAGACTCGCGAAGACCTGACGCTCTCCGGCCTGGTGCACGACCTCAACAACGTGTTCCAGACGCTGGTGGACGCGGCCGACCTGCTGGCGGGCGACCCGCGCTACGCCAAGCTGTCCGCCGCGATCCTGCGCAGCGTCGAGCGCGGCAAGAACATCGCCGCCGGAATCCAGGCCGGCAGCGGCGAGCACACGCCTTTCGAGCAGATTCTGGCCAATGCGATCGCGTTCGTCGAGGATTCGGTGGCCGCGGGCCGCGGTCCGCAGATCGGCTTTCGCATGCGATGTGGAACCTGGAATCGAACTGGGCGGGCACTGGGCCTGGGAACGGGTGCTGATCAACCTGTTTCTGAACGCCATGCACGCCATGCCCGCGGGCGGAACCATCGAAGTGCTCGCCCGCAGCGCAGACGGACAGATCGAAATCGTGGTGCGCGACGATGGCTCGGGAATCGCCCCGGGTTTGCTGGAGCATCTGTTCCTGCCGCACGTCACCACCGGTTCGAGCGGCGGTTCGAGGGGCCTGGGCCTGCACATCGTGGAGACCATCGTGAAACAGCATGGCGGCTACGTGCGCGCCGCCAATCGCCGCGACGCACAGGGCGCCGAGTTCACCATCGTTCTGCCGTCCAAACCTCAGGCCATTCCCGCCCGCGCGTCATAATTGAAGCGTGACCAGAGCGGTTCTGCTCGCGCTGAACGTCGCGTGGATCTTAAGCGCGCAGGATGGCGCGCCGGATGCGGCCGAAATCATCCGGCACTCTGTGGATCGCGATGCGACCAACTTCGAGCGCTTCAAGAACTATACGTTCCTGGAACGCGTCGAGGACCGCCGCTACGGCCGAAACGGGAAATTAGACTCCAAGGAAATCCAGACGTCCGAGTTCATGGTCCTGGGTGGCCGCCCCTACGGCAAGCTGGTGGAGCGCGACGATCAGCCGCTGCCCGCCAAGGAAGCCCGCAAGGAACAGGAAAAGGTGGACAAGGAGTCGGCCAGGCGGCAGCGCGAGTCTGCTTCCGACAAAGCCAGGGAAGATAAGGATCGCGCCGAGGAGCGCAGCTATTTGCGTGAAGTTCCCGAAGCGTTCCATCTGACCGTGCAGGGAACGGACCAAATCGGCGGCCGTCCCGTGTGGATCATCGGAGCGCAGCCTAAATCCGGCTATAAGCCGAAATTGAAACGCGCGGAGATCCTCACTCACCTGCGCGGCAAGATCTGGGTAGATCAGGCCGACTATCAATGGGTCAAGGCCGAGGTGGAAGTGATCGATCCCATTTCATTCGGACTGGGCTTGGTAAAGCTTGCCTCCGGAAGCCATCTTGAATTTCGACCAGGTCCGCGTAAACGAGGAGGTCTGGCTCCCGGCGCACATCAGCGTCCGGGCCGGCGCCCGCTTGTTTTACTTGCATAATTTCCGCGAGGAGCTGGACGTGACCTATCGCGACTATCAGAAGTTCCAGGCGGATTCCCGGTGTGGAGTGAAGTGGTGGAGTGAAGCTTAGCGCGAAGTTTAGTGCCATGACCGCACCAGCAGCCACAGGCTCATGGTCCAGGCGAACACCAGAACCGCGCGCCGCGCCGTCTCCGCAGTCGAGCTGTTGCACCGCGTGCGCGCCCCAGTAACCGCCGATCAGCGTGCAGATCAGCATGGGAATCGCCACGCGCCAGGCCACGATGCCTTTTGCGATAAAAGCGGCTACCGCAAGAGTGTTGACCCCGGTGGCGCACCACATGCGCAGCCCGGCCGATTGCTGCACGCCGATATTCGCGGTGATCAGAAACAGCACGATCATCAGCACGCCCATCCCCGCCCCGAAGTAGCCCCCGTAGATCGGCGATCGCCAGCGTGCCGGCATACAACAATCCGGTGTGGCTCCGTTTCGAAGTGTGCGTGCCGGCGAAGCTTCGCAGCTGGTTTGAAAAACTGAACACCAGCGACGCGCCGATCATCAGGTACGGTACGATCCTGGCGAATTGCTCACTGGGCGTGTGCAGCAGCAACTGGCTGCCGGCGACGCCTCCCACGACGCTGATCAGCACCAGGATCCAAAACAGTTTGCGCGGAGACGGTCATTCCGCTCCGATATACCAGGGCGGACGCGATCCCGCCCGGAAGGGTAATAACCGACGAAGTGGCGTTCGCCATGATGGGATCGACTCCCGCGAATACCAGCGCCGGAAAAATGATAAACGTCCCGCCGCCGGCCAAAGCATTGGCGACACCCGGCAGCGGTAGCCGCGGCCAGCAGGATGATCCAGGAAAAAGGCGAGGCGGGATTCAGAATTCCCCATCCTAACGCAGAGTGAACACGGAGGCACTTAGTTAATATGGAGGCGTTTCGTTAATATGGAGGCGTGCCGGACAAAACGTTCCCTGAGAAAACTTTCAGTGACCCGCGCATCGCGCTCAACCGGATCTATACCAAGGGCGGCGATAAGGGCGAAACCGCGTTTGGCGGGCGGGCAGCGAGTCCCCAAAGATTCCGCGCGCATCGAAGCCTACGGCACCGTGGACGAGCTGAACGCCTTCATCGGGCTGGCTTGCGTGACCTGCGGTGACGAAACCGCGCGCGCCTTGCGTCTCGGCAGGCTGGTCGATATTCTTCGCCGGGTGCAGCATGAGCTGTTCAATCTCGGTTCGCAGCTTTCCACGCTGCCCAAGGATCTGCATCCCAAACAGGCTCGGATTACCCCCGCCGAGATCGAACAACTCGAGCGGGAGATCGATGAGATGAATGCGGAGCTTCCGGCGCTGCGCAGTTTCGTGCTGCCGGGAGGGACCAGGCTGAACGCCGAGCTGCACGCCGCGCGAACCATCTGCCGCCGCGCCGAGCGATTGACCGTCGCGCTGGCCCGCACGGAAGAAACGCCTGCCGAGGCCGTAAGTACCTGAATCGGTTGAGCGACGCGCTCTTCGTATGGAGCCGCTGGGCGAGCCACGTGATGGGCGTTCCTGAAGTGCTGTGGGAACCCAACCGCGCCGCGTCTGGGCAGAAAGACTAGCGAGCGCCTACTCTTCGCCGACAATTTGAGCCAGCGCCGCGAAGATGTCCGGGTGATCGAAGACGAAGCCGGCGCGTTGTGCGGCGTCCGGAACAGCGCGCTGGCTGGCAAGCAGGACGCTCGCCATTTCTCCGAACACGACTCTCAGGGCAAACGCGGGAACCGGCAGGATCGCCGGGCGATGCACGGCCTCGGCCAAAGCGCGCGTGAACTCGCGATTGGTCACAGGGTAAGGCGAGGTGGCGTTGAACACTCCACGCACTGTGGATTCCTTCATCAGAAAGGCGATCAGGGCGATCAGGTCGTCGATGTGGATCCACGACATCCACTGGCGCCCGTTGCCGAGCCGTCCGCCTACACCCATCCGGAAAGGCGGGAGCATCCGCGCCAGTGCGCCTCCATTTTTTCCCAGCACCATGCCGATCCGTACTCTCGCCACGCGTACACCCAAGGGCTCGGCCGCTTGCGCTTCTTCTTCCCAGGCCGCGGCGACCCGCCCCAGGAAATCATCCGCGGCAGGCGCCGATTCCATCAGGATTTCGTCGCCGCGCGAACCGTAGTATCCCACTGCTGACGCGCTGATCAGTACCTGAGGCGGATTCCCGCGCATGGCTGCCACCAAGGCCCGCGTGCCCTCCACGCGGCTGCGCAGGATTCTGTCGCGCGCGTGCGCGGTCCAGCGCTGAGCCACCGGCTCTCCCGCCAGGTGGACCACGGCATTCACGCCTGCGAGCGCATCGGGCTTGAGGGCGTCGCGCAGGGAAACAGCGCGCACGATGTGCCCCGAACTTTGCAGATTTTCGGCGACGGCGCGTCCGATGAATCCCGAGGCTCCGGTAATGGCAACGTTCATTCCAGTAGCTTATGTATAGAGTCGCACGGCTCACTGCACGGAGAAGGGGACTCATGTTCATCGGACACGTGAGAAGATGGTCTCGGAATGAATGGAGTGACCCGGGATCGCTGGAGCGCCTCGCAACGGCTGGAGCTCCACTTCTGGAAGACCTGGACCAAGGCCGCACCGTACCAGAATCTCGACGTGCCGAAGTATTGGTCCGAGGAACTGCCGCGCTTCGGCTGCTCGCGGGATCTTTTCACCGGCAAGCGCGTGCTCGATATCGGCTGCGGTCCGATTGGCTTGATCCATTTTCTCGACAACGCCGCCGGGCGAATCCGCATCGACCCTCTCTTGCTTCAATACGAATCCAGAATGACGCTGGAGGGCCCGCAATTGTCGCTGGCCGGGTTAGGGGAATCGCTGCCGCTCGCGTCCGATTCGGTCGACGTCGCGATTTGTTTCAACGCGCTCGATCACATGCAGGACCCGGCTGCGGCGCTCGCCGAAATCAGGCGGGTTTTGCGTCCGGGAGGAACGTTGCTGCTGATGATCCACAGCTTCCCGAAGTGGGCCCGGCCCTTCTTTTGGGTCGACCGGCTGCATCCGCATCACTGGACCGCTCCCGCGTTCGTCGCCCAGGTCGGCGAGACGTTCGACGTTGAGCAAAGCGAAACCGTGCGCCGCCGCTTCGACGTGCCGGTTTCGAAATGGATTTTTCCTTCGTCCTGGAAATACCTGGCCGGAAATCTTGTTGTCGCCAGTACTTACGTTCGCGCCACGAGGTGATCGTACGCGCAATCTCGCAGGCGCGTAGGGTTATGATGGGAGCGGCCATGAAATTCCGCCCGGCGGGGCGAGCTGATTGTGCCCCGTGGGCTTTTTTAGGAGCTTCCCATGGAAAAGCAAGCGCAAAACATACAAGAATCATTCTTAAACAACGCGCGCAAAGACAAGACCTTCCTCACCATCTATCTGATGAGCGGCGTGAAGCTCTCGGGCAAGATCAAGAGCTTCGATAAGTACTCGGTTGTGCTCGAAACCAACAACCAGGAGCAGCTCATCTTTAAGCACGCGATTTCGACTGTGGTGGTGTCGCGGCCGTTCCATGCCGGAGCCCCCGGAGCGCATTCGAGCGCCGCGGTTGGCTCGCATGCGGCTCCCGGACCTCCGGTCGAGCCGGCCAGTTAACATCCGGAACCAGGACAGCAGGAAACAGGCGTTTGTCCACGGAAATCGCGCTACTCGTCGGTCTGAAGGTGAGCGGGCGCAAAGCACGTTCGGCGGCCTCCCTAATCAGCGCCGAAGAATCCCTGGAAGAACTGGCAGTCCTGGCAGCCACCGCAGGCGCGAGTGTGGCGGATCGATCCATCCAAACGCTGGCACGCGCCAATGCGGCCACTCTGATCGGCTCCGGCAAAGTCGACGACCTCAAAACGCAGGTCCACTTCCATGACGCGTCGGTAGTGATCTTCGACCAGGAGCTGACTCCCACCCAGCAGCGCAATTTAGAAAAAGCACTGGACGTGAAGGTCCTCGACCGGACCCAGCTTATTCTGGACATCTTTGCGAGACGCGCACGAACCCGCGAAGGAAAGTTGCAAGTCGAGCTGGCGCAGTTGAATTATCTGCTGCCCCGCTTGACCGGCCACGGCGCGGCGATGTCCCGGCTGGGCGGCGGAATCGGCACGCGTGGACCCGGCGAAACCAAACTCGAAACCGACCGGCGGCGGATTCATCAGCGCATACAGGCCATCGAGCGCGGCCTGGAGCGCGTGCGCGGCGGCCGCACCACGCAGCGGCAACAGAGGCAGGCGGTCCCACTGGCGACGCTGGCACTGGTGGGTTACACCAACGCAGGCAAATCGACCCTGTTCAACCGGCTGACCGGAGCGGGCGTTCTGGCCGACGCCAAAATGTTCGCCACGCTCGATCCGACGGTGCGGCATATCGTGCTGCCTTCGAAGCGCCACGTGCTGGTGAGCGATACCGTCGGGTTCATTCGCAATCTGCCGACCACGCTGATCCGGGCGTTTCGCGCGACCCTCGAAGAAGTGGTCGAATCCGAACTGCTGCTGCACGTGGTGGACGCAAGTTCCCCTTCGGCCGAGGAGCAGACGGCGCATGTTCTCGCCACTCTGAACGAAATCGGCGCGGGAGAGACGCCCCAGATTCTGGTGCTCAACAAGGTCGACCTGATTCCCATGGAAGGTGTCCCGGGCGATCCCGACTCGGCGGCGCTCGCGCGCAGAATTCTGGGCGATCCGGAACGTCAGCCGGCGGCGGCAGTCGCCATTTCCGCGGCAACCGGCCGGGGATTTGAAGAACTGCTCCAGAAGATCGACCAGACTTTGTCGGTGGATCCGCTGGCGGAGTGCGCGTTCCGCTTCCCTGTAGGTGAAGGCGGACCGCTGCATTTGCTGCATGAGCACGCCCGCGTCCTCGCGACACGTTACGATGATCAGTATTGTTACGTGGACGCAGTGGCCCCGGCATCCCTCCGCCGGAAACTGAAGAGGTATGCGCTGGCCCTGCGCTAGAGGGTATTATCGTTAACATCGGATGAACCTGCCGAACTTACTGACGCTGCTGCGGATCTTTTTCGTCCCGCTGCTGGTGGGTGCTTTGCTGGCCGACGGCTCGGGCTTATGGCAGCGGTTTGTCCCGGTATCGCGGGAACTGTTCGCTCTGGGGATCTTTTTGACCGCGGCGGCGACGGATCTCATCGATGGCTACCTCGCCCGGCGCTGGAAGCAGGTCACCACGGTCGGCACCCTGCTCGATCCGATTGCGGATAAGCTTTTGATCTCGGCCGCCCTGATATCGCTGGTGGAGATCCGGCTGGTTCCGGCATGGATGGTGATTCTGATCATCGGCCGGGAGTTCGCCGTGACCGGGCTGCGGTCCATCGCGGCCTCCTCCGGCTACACCATCCGTGCAAGCGATTTGGGGAAAACCAAGATGGTGACGCAGGTGGCCGCGATCGCTCTGGTGATCGGCGGCATCCGCTGGCCGCAACTGGCGGAATACGGACAGCTGGCGATGTGGGCCGTGGTGATCTTCGGCTTTGTTTCCGCCGCGGCTTATTTCGGGAAGTTCTGGCGCAAAGTGGATGAGGGTGTCAAGCTGCGGCGTCGCCGGGAACTGCTGCGGTTCGAACGGCAGAAGAAACGCGCGCAGGCCGCGATGGCACGCAGCGGCGCGCCGGCCCAACAATAATCGCAGTCGTGCAAAGCGGATCGCTAGTCTAGCTAGGCAGGTAATCGAGCAAGGTCGAGTAGAACGATTTTACGAAATCGGTAGCCGTCGCCTGAGCCTTGGCTTCGTCCTTATTTGCGAGCGGGACGATCACCCGCACCAGCGCAGTGTCGGTACGGTTGAGGCGAATAGCATCCGCCATCACCCAGAACTTAGCCTTGTACTCGTCGGCGACCACCCGGTCGCGGGATTGATACCAATACAGGACCAGATCCCGCTGGCTCCCGTACGCCACCACGTAGCGATTGACGGTAATGGGGGCCGCCCGGCCCACGTCGATGGTCATTTCTCCCGCGGAAATTCTCTCCCATCCGGAACCCGGCAGGCAATTCTTGGGTGAGTGGGGCGTTTTGCCGTTGCGCTGCGTGCGAAAGGCTGCCACGAACAAGTTAGCGGCGCTCTGGCCGGTCTTGGGGCAATCCGGGAAAGCGGAACTGCAGTACACGCCGTTCAGAATATCGTCTGCCTTGAGAACATCCAGGACTTCCTGCTCGATGACGCCGGTCTGGACCAGCTGCCAGGATCCCAGGGTAGTCGGCATGGATGCCAGCGGGCCGGCTGGGGGGAACGAATTCGGGACGGACAGCGCTATATAACAGCGCCGCCTGGAGCACCAGGATGACGGTGACGATGCGGGCGGCTCGGGAATTTAGAAATTTAAGCAAGACCTTGCTCCTTGGAGGCAGTCGTCTGGGGGCGCAAGCGGCGGTACACCCAGTTAATCAACTGATGCACCACCACTAAGATGACGAGGGCCACCAGGAAGATCACCCATCCCTCCGCCTCATGAAAAAATCCCTGCCGCCAGCGACGGATCGATTTCGCTGAACACGCCGGTGAGCGTCACGCGGGCTGAGTTGGCGATGATCGCGATCGGGATGGTGGCAATCAGCAGAACCCAGCGCATCCAAATCTTGCGATCGAAAAAATAGGCATAGACCAGCGAAAGGAAGGAAAGCGACAGCAGGCTGCGAATGCCGCTGCAAGCCTCGGCTACCGAGAGTTTTTGACTTGCCAGTTCCAGGATATTGCCGTCGCGCAACACCGGGATGTTCAGTACTTCCAAAGACTTTTCCGCGACCATGCTGGCAAATAGCTGGAGCGGGAAAGTGATCTGGTTGTAAACCACCGTCGGCAGCGGAATCATGAACGGCAGCAGCAGCAGCGGAAATGCAAGCTCCCGAACCAGTGCGGTCCCGCCCAGAATCAGCAAGCGTGGCCACCAGGGAAAGCAAGAAAGCCGTGCGCTGCAGGAATAGTTCCGCGCCTAGCATTCCAAGGTAGGCTTGCAATCCGGCCCAAACCAGGATGGCAATGCCCCACCAGGCCGGTCTTCCATTCAATGCTGAGGAGTTTTTCGCGCCTTTGCCAGGCGATGTAGCCTGCCACCACGGGAACAAAAAATCCGTGACTTACATCGTCATCCGTGCTCCACTGCGCGACCAGCTTGCTCAGAATCGGAAAGTAAACGGCGATCAGCAGGACACCGAACCACGCTACCGCAGGCCAGGATATGGTCCGGACTTTTGCAGGGACCTGCCCGGTTAACTTATCGGCAAGGGTGGCCATATGAACTCAGTTACAGCATACCGCGTGGAAAAGGCCGAAGACACGCCTCGTCGGTACCATTACTCAGATGAATGGTACATGGGCGGAAGCCAGTTTCGGTTAGTGAACTGAGGGAGGAGAGGTTTCGTTTTCAGCTTTGATCCGATTCACGGTTCGGGTGACCAGACGGCGTGGGTCCAGCAAATGCTGCGGACGGAAGCTGCGTTGAGACCAGCGGCAGCCATCGTTAAATTCGATCCCCAGGAAATACCCGATCTCCCGAAAAACGCAGTACTTGACCTTGCCAGTCAATTCACCGTTGGGATAGGAGATGTGCAGGGCGGTTCCCAGGGGAACCGGCCGGTCCACCTGTAAACAAGCGCCCGAAAGCGAAATGTCTTCCAGATTGGCGACGCCGCGGCGGTTGCGTCCATTCGGGTCTTTCCACTCAATGTCCACCAGGTCCGCGCATAGCATCCTGGTTTCAATTCGGCGATCCAACATAGTCTATTGTTGTTATCGGACAGCCAGGGATGGTCGATTAGCTTCCTCGCTGGGAAAATCACCCTAACACGCCTTAAGGCGATCCCTACCAGTCTTGTCGATTGGTACCATGTCTGGACGGGATTTGGCAAATGACGGCAGAACTGGCGGAAGAAGCATCTAATCTGCGCACCCGGCTGGGATTCCAAGACACCGGCTGGATGCGGGTTTTGCCGGTCTACGTGCTTGTGATCGGCATTTTCGGTGTATTCCTGCCTTGGCAGAAGGGCAGGGATTTCCTGGATTCGGTAATCCTCGGAGCATATGCCTGCCTCGGCGTAGTCTTCGCCGCTCCCGCGGCTGCGCCGGAGTTCGAGAAGGTCCCTACTGTCCAGACAGCTCTCGCGCGTGTCGTGATATCAGTACTCTACGGTGAGCTGTTAGCGGCCGCGATGTTGATGCTGGGGATAACGACCGTCTACGTTTCGCGCGGCGGCAGGATCGTGGTGGGGCCGGATTTACGCTCGCTGGCCGAATGTGCGGTGTTAGGCCTGATGCTTTCCTGGGCGGTTAGCACGGCCGCCGTATGGATTTCGCTCCGGACTTCGCCTCAGACCGCCAAAACTGTGATCCGGCTGGTGTTCCTGGTCTTGCTGGCGGCATTCTACTTCCGTTCCGGGTGGCTTCCTGCGGTGGCGCTGCGCGGGGCCGGTTTCGCACTGCTCACCTCCATCCTTCTTTCGGTGGGGCTCCGGACGACGCTGGCTTCAGGGAGCCAAAAAACGTGAACGATGGAGCTCTGCCCGACAAGCAGGGACTGATCCTCCGCATAGGCCTGTACATCTTACTGGCCTGGATGGGCCAGCTGGTTTTTCCGGCCCTTCTGTTTCCGTTGGGGGGAATCCTGGTGGCCTCGGCCCTTTCCGCATTCGCGTCGGCGGCGGTGGCCAATGCAGTAGTGGTCCGCATTTACGAACGTGGCCGGCTGGCGGATGTCGGCTTGGCTGGAAGCCCGTCCTCGGGCGAGAGTTTCTGACCGGCGCTCGCGTCGGGCATCTGGGGCCGCGGTGTGTGTTGTAGCTGGTGCCGGTGGCGCTGCGAATGGCAAGATTCGACCGAGCCCCTGCCGTGGTGGAGCATCCGTGGGCGTCGTTTGCCTTTGGCGGCCTGGCGCTTTTCTTCGGGGCGATGGGGGAAGAGCTGCTGTTCCATGGATATCCGTTCCAGTTATTGATCCGCGCGGTAGGCCCGTTTGCGACCATCCTGCCTGTCAGCGTGATCTTCGGGCTGATGCATTCCACGAATCTGAATGTCAGTTTCCTGGGAATCGTGAACACCATCGCGTGGGGATTCCTATTGGGGTACGCGGCGTGGCGTACGGGAGCCCTGTGGCTTTCGATAGGACTGCATTTTGGGTGGAACGTGGCTCTTCCCCTGCTCGGAACTAACCTGAGCGGGTTTACAATGGGGGTGACCGGGTACACCCTGGAGTGGAACGTGGGCGTGCTCTGGAGCGGCGGCGGCTACGGCGTGGAAGGAAGCGTGCTCACCACAGCGATCGTGGTGGCTCTGTTTTTTGCGCTGCGCAAGCTGCTGGGGGATTCGGAACCGACGGAACGTTCTTGAGAGTCGAAATGGCTGTTGCGCGCATATCTCCGCGAGTGTTTGCGGCGTTCGTGGCATTTCTTGCCGTAACCACGCTGCACAGCGATATCAAGAAACTCAGCCAGGATCAGCGCCTGGAGCTCGTGCGCGGACTCTCCGCGGAGTACGCTACCGCGAAGATCATTCTGCCCCGCTCCCGCAAACCCTTGCCGTTTGAGGAGAACGGGACTTGGGACAAAAAACTGTGGGAGGCTGCGGTTCGCAAAGACGGTCCAGCCGTGCGCGCGGGTGACATGGTCCAGGTGACCAAGGTCGATGTCGACGATGACGCCATCACGCTCCAGTTCAACGACGGGATGAAAAAGAAAGGATCCTGGCGCGACAAGGTGCAGATCAGCATGGGCGGCGCAACAACCGTAGGGCCAGACTATCCGGAAAAGCCTCGGCGGAGCCTGACAAAGGGACTGCGATCGTGGTGAAGTTCAAGGATTCCATCGGCGACGTCACTTCGGCGCAGGTGAAAAAAATGCTGGCCCCGGTATTGGACTTCGAAAAGCATAGCGCCACCGAGAATTACATCGATACCTTGCCGCCCGAGACCAAGCAGGCCATCAAGGAGAAGAAAGCGATCGAGGGGATGGATGAGGATGCCGTCAGCCTGGCGCTAGGGCGGCCCTTGCGCAAGACCCGCGAGACCAAGGACGACGTCGAGCAAGAAACCTGGCAGTTCGGCGAGCCCCCGGGCCGTGTGACCTTCGTGACATTCGCGAGCCATAAAGTGATTCGTGTACGCGATACCTATGCCCAGATGGGGGGGAGCGTCGCCGAGATTCCCAGTCCCGACCGCTGAGTACACGCGCAAATGCCTGGTATTTGGCCTGATTTCTGGTAAGATGGGCACCGCCACCTATGAGCGCTCCGACCTACGCCGCCACACCCGTCAGTATTGAGCGAGACCTGCTGGGCGATTTTGTCCACGTGGTGGAGGAGGCCGCCATCGCCTCCACGCGCACCATGGGCCAGGGCGATGCCAAGGCCGCCGACCAAGCCGCGGTACACGCCATGCGGAACGCCTTCGAAGCGATTCACATGGCGGGCAACATCGTGATCGGCGAGGGGGAACGCGACAAGGCTCCCATGCTCTACATCGGTGAGCCGGTGGGCGCGAAACCTCCCGAAGGCGTTCAGTTCCCGCGGGTGGATATCGCGGTGGACCCGCTCGAAGGCACCAATCTGTGCGCCCAGGGGACACCCAATTCGATTTGCGTGCTGGCCGCGTCGGAGCCCGGCGGTTTGCTGCATGCGCCGGATTGCTACATGCAGAAGATCATCGCCGGTCCGGCGTGCCGCGATGCGCTGGATATCGATGCGCCTGTGAAGTACAACCTGAAAGCCATCGCCCATTGCCTGGACCGTCAGGTCAAGGACCTGGTGATCATGGTGCTCGACCGGCCGCGGCACGAGGAGCTGATCGGTCAGATCCGTGCGGCCGGCGCGCGGATTCGCCTCATTCCGGACGGCGATCTGTCCGCGGGTATTGCCGCGGCCGTGCGCGGAGCCGGCGTCCATGCGGTCATGGGGACGGGTGGCGCACCGGAGGGCGTGCTGACGGCGGCGGCGCTGCGTTGCCTTTCGGGCGAAATGGTCGCCCGGCTGGTGATCAACACCAAGGAACTCGAAGAGCGCGTGGAACGGATGGGCATCCGCGATCCGAAGCGCATCTACACGGCCCGCGACCTGGCCCCCGGCGATCAAATCATTTTCGCGGCGTGCGGCGTCACCGATGGCGCGTTGCTTCACGGCGTGCGGTTCTTCGGCGACGGTTGCCGCACACACACGCTGGCCATGACCTATGCCTCACGGCAGGTGCGGTTCATCGATACCGTCCACATGTTCCGGGAGCCCGGAAATCGCGGCGTGAGGTTGTACTAGTACCCGCTTCCGGATTCTTCAGAGGCCAGTACTATAACCGGATCGCCGCTCGAACACTGTACGTTTCCACGTTGAGACATCAAACTTAAGATGTGATCGAGCGCGCGGACATTGGCCACTGGTCTGCCAAGGATGTCGCACGTCTGCTGGCGTTGCTCGAAGCCCAGCTGGGCTACTATCGCGAAATCGCAGCGGTGCTGCCCGTTCCGATGGCGGTACTTGCGAAGGATCGCACGCTCCTGTGGGCCAACGCCGCGTTCCGGAAGCGCTTCGGAACCAGAGTGCCGGACCGTGGATTCACGGAAATCCCGGTGCACGCATGGCACGACGCGGAAGAGATGGAGACGCTGCTTGTTCAGGAGCCGCGGCAACCGGTTTCGGCGCTTCCGGGCGCAGGAGTTCCCAGCGATCTGCCGGCGATCGTCTGGCAAGCCGACGCCGCTACGCTCGAATTCCGATCGGTCGAAGGCGCCGCGGAAACGATTCTAGGATTTCCCGCATCGCACTGGCTCAGCCACCCGGAATTCTTCGAAGAGCGTATCCATCCCGATGACCGCGCGGCCACCATGGCGCTGTATCGTGAGGTGCTGAACACGGGTGGAGAAGCTAGCGCCGAGTACCGCGCGACATCGGCCTCGGGCGAAACGGTATGGTGCCGGGAAACGATTCGGGCGACCGGTTTGTCGGTCGCCGGCGTGATCACCAACATCACCTCGCGGAAGCAGTTGGAACGGCAACTGCTCTCCGGCGGGCGCTTTGAGGCGTTGTACGGGTTCGCCGGACGGCTGGCGCACGATCTGAACAACCCGCTGATGATCGTGACCGGGTATACCGAAGAGCTGATGCAGGCACTCAAGCCCAGCGATCCTCTGCGCCAGGAAGCCGGCGAGATTTTAGGGGCGGCGCGCCGTATCGGTGGCATTGCCGCGCAACTGACCGAGTTCGCCCGGCGGCAGGGCAAACCCGCGTCGAAAGTGAATATCGGGGACGCGATCGCCAATCTGCGGCCGAAAATCGCCGCTGCGGCCGGAGCACGCGTAGCCGTGGAGCTGACGGTGAAGCCGGAACCCGTGTGGGCCATGGCGAACCCGGCTCAATTGGGCGAGGTGCTCACTGCGGTGATTGCGGGAGCGGGCAAGAGTACGCCTCGCGAACGCACCCGTGTGGTCATTGCGTGGGACGTCGAAACCGTGGCGGAACGTTTGTCGCCCACTGCTCTGGCCGCCGGCAGGTACGCCCGTATCACGGTTCGCGACAATGGGCATGGCCTGGATGCCGAGCAAGCCGCGAGCGTTTTCGATCCAGTGCTGAGCAAAACCGGCGATCCGGCGTCGGCGGCGTCCGCACTTGCTTTGGCGCGCGCCTATGGCTTGGTTCATGAATGGGGAGGCGACATCGCTTTCGGCGGCGAGCCGGGCCAGGGCTCGATATTCACGATTTATCTGCCGTATGTCGAGCCGGAAGGCGCGGCAATGGTGAGGCCCACGGCTGCGCCCAGGGAAACGCGCGCCGCCGAGACCGCCGCCATTCTGATCGTCGAGGACGAAACCGGGATTCGCGAGCTGATCCGCAAGATTCTGCTGCGCGAGGGTTATCGCGTTCTGGAGGCCGGGAGCGCGGAGCAGGCCTTGACGATGGCGCAAGGGCAATCGATCGATCTGCTGATCACCGACATTATGCTGCCGGGAATCCACGGGCCGGAGCTGGCGCGCCGGATGCAGCAGGCCGCGCCGCGTCTGAAGACGCTGTTCATTTCCGGGTTTACGGGAGAAGAAAAGGTCCCAGCCGGTGCGCGCTTCCTGGCGAAACCGTTCACACTCGGCGCGCTGCTCGAGAGAGTGCGGGCGGCATTGGAATAACCCGTCTGTGGGGCAGGTTTTTCAACCTGCGCGCCGATTTCTAATCGGCGCTCTTGGGAAAAAGGGGACACCTCCTAACTTCAGCAAAGCCAGTGGCGGAACGAACACCAGGAGGTGTCCCCTTTTTCAGCAGCATCTAGCGCGGCTCGGGCAGGTAAATTTCGATCCACTGGCCGCCTCGGGTCCAACGCAGCACGGGAACGAAACCCAACGTGGCGCGAATTTCGTCCGCTGTCGCGTTGATATTCGGATCCAGGAACGCGTGCACCAGCGAACGGATCGGATGAATATCCAGGATCCTCCCTTTCCCCGACCATTCCGCCGAGTACATCACCAGCACGTCAAAATCCTTGGGATTCAAGCGGGCCAGGTTCGCGAGGCGCACGCCGCCCGTGACGACGGTCAGGTTGACGGGCTGCCGGACGTATCCGAACTCGGGATGGGTGAGGGCGTCGCTGAGCGGCCATGCAGTGGCGATGCGCTCATTGGCCGCGTGATCCTCTAAATACTCAGCCGCTGTCTGCTGAAGACGGACGAAATCCACCATGGCGAGATTATTCTCGTACGGGAACGGCACCGGCGGATTCCAGAACCATCCCACAAGAAACAGAGTCACCATCGCAGCCTGCACCGGCAGCCGCACCCTCGGCGGCCAGGCTGACGCGGCCACCGCGAACGCTGCGTACAGGATCGGCAAGACGGGCAGCATGTAGCGATCGAGAACAGCGCCTCCCAGCAGCGTGACCACCGCCGTTTGGGCGATCGCTACGAGCCCCGCGATGGCCCACTCCCTGCCGCGCAGGAGACGCCATCCGGCAATCAGGGCTGCGGCGCCAAGAAAATGTCCGTCACTCAGAAAGAGAGCGTAGACACGGCGGCCAATCGCGTACACGATGTGGCTGAAGCCCAGCGACTGGCTCACGTTGAATCGGGCGAACTCGTCGTTGCCCAGCCAGTGGCCGGTCGCGTGGTGCAGTTCCACCAGCCACAAGCCCAGCGCTACGGCGGGCGCCAGGAAGTAAAGCGCCTCGCGAACACGTTTCTCGCGAAACCACAACCAGAGCCAGCGAAAACCATGGGAGTGCTGATGGCGGTTTCCTTCACCAGGACCAGCGCCGTCGTCGCCAGCGCGCAAGCCGCGTAACGCTCGTCGAAGAACAGCAGCAGCGCCAGAACCGTCAGCGTCATGGCAGGCATGTCGAGCAGCACCATCATGGACTGCGTGTAGAACAGCGGCGCAGCGATCAGAAACACCACCGCAGCGATGGCCGGCGCGTCGGGCGACTTACGCGACAGCCGGATCGCCAGCAGGAAGGAGAGATAGACCCCCACCGCGGCGATCGCCAGCATGGTGAGGCGCGATGACAGAATCGAAAACCCGAAGATTTTCCAGACCAGCGCCAGAAGCAGCATGACCCCAGGCGGATGAACGTTGGGGGTCGTCGAGTGCGGGACCCAGGCCCCGTCGCGATAGAGGTCGAGCGCGGCCGGAACGAACTGCCCCAGTTCGTCCCAATGGAAAGGCAGCGTGAGCAGCGGCCCGTGCATCGCGACAAGGATCGCCGCGAACGCAAAAAAGAAGATCAGGTGGGAGGCGCGACGGGAAACCACACTCCAGCCTACTGAACGGAGGAGGCGGGAGGCTTCGGCTCGAGGCGGATTTCGCCGAACGTGGCCTCGTACTGGCTGATGTTCTGATTAAGCACATTCGCCAGCGCCTTGGCCTGCTGCGGACTCAGAAAAATACCCTGGTGATTGTGTATGGTGACGCTATCCGGCGTGTTCTGATTGATGGTGCCGAACAGCAGGAAGAAATCCCACAGGCTGACGCGCACCTGGACGCTGTTGGCGTAGGCTTCCCGATAATCGGGCGTGTTGGACAGATGGATTTTCGCAGGTGCGGGTTGTGGGTTCATGCGTTCTCAGCATACTATCCCAGCTACCTGCGGGGTTGAACAATCGCTTTCCTACTGCTGCGGTTCGACTTTAACTTCCTTTGTACCTTCTTCCAATCCGTAGATCCTGACGGTGCCCCGCATCGGTTCGGGCGGCGCGGCCGGCGCAGGCGTGGTGGACGTGAACGCCGGCACCCCGGTAGATCCCAACGACGCGCCCAGAAGGCCTGCCAGCGGAGATTGTGCCGTGCCGTTAGCGATGCCCTGCTGCACGGCTTGGATCACCTGATCCCCCGGCAACGTGATCTGGAAGCGGGCCGTGGAACCGTCCACTTCGCTCAGGAGCGCCGCGCCGAGACCCGGCTGTTTCACCTGCGAGCGGCGTGCCGAACTGACCAGGTCTTCCGCCATTTTCGCGCTTTCCATGTCCAGGGCCAACTCCATACGGAGGTCGCTTTGCATGCTGATCCCCAGGGCGACTCCATGCATGGAAGCGAGCACCGGAATCGTCATGGGAAGCTCCGGAAGCGTGCCCGCGATCCACAGGTCGTAAGTTCCCAGAGTTTTGCTGCGATCGATCGCGCGCGCCTGAAGCCCGGTAGGCGGCTTACTCAGTCGAGCCATGGCGTCTTCGAGCGACTGGCCTTCTCCCACCAGGAACGTGTTGGCATTGATGCGGCGCACGTTGGTCTTACCCTGCGTGAGCGCCCCCGCGGTGGCATCGTCCATCACACCGGACACCAGCGCCAGAACGTCGGGATTCTTCCCCTTGCCCATATCGCGGATCGAAAAGCGAACTTCCTGTACCTGGCCGAGCGCGCCACGCATCATCCCCACGATGGCGCTGGAAGAAGGATCCTTCGCTGCGGCTTGCGCGATCAAAGTGTTCACCAGCGGAGAATCCAGCACCGCCTTCACGTGAAAACCCCCGACCATGGTTGCTCCAGGATGCGCGAATCTCCAGTCCTGGGTTTGTGCCTGGGTAACCGGAACCTGTGCAAAGGCGGACCCGATAAGAAAACAGGAAGCGAGTGCAAGCGAGCGCATGAGTTCTCCTTCGAGATAGGATCGGCAGCGTTCCAACTGGGCTTTACCTTAGAATGAACTACTTGAGCGCGGTTTGTCCAAACCGAGTGCGTGAAGGATAAAGGCGTAATTGAAGGCGATTTCCTTCCATCGCTCATACCGGCCGGAGGCTCCGAAGTGCCCGCTACCCATCTCGGTCTTCAACAGCAGCAGACGATGATCCGTCTTTAACGCGCGCAGTTTAGCCACCCACTTCGCCGGCTCCCAGTAGGACACGCGGGGATCGTTTAACCCGGCCGTGACCAGGACCTGTGGATACGCCTTGGCCTCGACGTTCTCATAGGGCGCATAGGACTTGATGTAGTCGTAGTACTGTTTCTCGGCGGGGTTCCCCCACTCCTCCCATTCGCCGACCGTCAAGGGAAGCGTGGCGTCGAGCTCGGTGTTTAGCGCGTCGACAAAAGGAACATTGGCGACGATCACGTCAAAAAGATCGGGCCTAAGATTGGCGACCGCGCCCATCAGCAGGCCGCCGGCGCTGCCGCCCTGGATCGCCAGACGTCCCGACGACGTGTATTTTTCGGCGATCAAATATTCCGCGCACGCGATGAAGTCGGTGAAGGTATTCATCTTGACCAGCAAGCGTCCGTCTTCATGCCACGGCTTGCCAAGATCCGCCCCGCCGCGAATGTGGGCGATGGCGTACGTCATGCCGCGATCGAGCAGGCTGAGCCGGTCGGAATTGAACGTCGGGTCCATGCTGATGCCGTAGGAGCCGTAGCCGTAAAGCAGCATGGGCGCGGAGCCATCGCGTTGGAAACCCTTTTTGTAGACGATAGAAATCGGAATTTCCGTGTCGTCCGAAGCCTTGGCGTACACGCGCTCGGATTGATATTGAGCCGGATCGTATCCGCCCATCACTTCCTGCTGCTTCTTGAGCTCCCGCTGGCGGGTTTGCATGTCATAGTCGAAAACGCAGGCAGGGGTTACCAGTGACGTGTAGTGGAAGCGCAGGACATGTGTATCGAATTCCGCATTGGGTCCGAGGCTGGCCGTGTAGACCGGCTCGGGGAACTCGATGGTATGTGTCTCGCCGCTGGGGAAATGGTGGATGCGGATCTGACTGAGACCCCGGTCGCGCTCCTCGATGACGAGGTGGTCGCGGAACGCATTTACGCTTTCCACGGTGACGCGGTCGCGCTTGGGCAAAAAATCCTGCCAGTTCGGGCGCGAGGAATCGCCGACCGGAGCACGCACCACGCGAAACGTCCTGGCGTTGTCGTTGGTGCGGATGTAGAACGAATCGTTGTCTTGTCCCGCGTGGTGTGTGAGATCGTATTCCACGCCTTGGACCCGCGGCAGAACGATTTGGAAGGGCTCATACGGGCGGTCAGCGCTGACGTAGCGGACTTCGGATGTCAGCGAGCTGTCCACGTTTATCAGGATAAATTTCCGGCTGGAGGTTTTCTCAACCTGCAGCGTGAACCGCTGGTCATTCTCCTGATAAATGAGGGGATTGTCCGCAGCGCCCAGCGTGTGCCGGTAGACCTGGTAAGGGCGCTTGGCCGCGTCGAGCGTGGTGTAAAAGAACGTCCGGTTGTCGTTGGCCCATTCCAGCGTGTAGTAGGTGTTGGGAATCTCATCGGCCAGCAGAGCGCGCGTTTCCAGGTCCATCACGCGGATGGTGTACATCTCGTCGCCTTCGAAATCCACCGAATAAGCCAGCAGCCGGTGATTCGGACTCACCGCGAAGTTGCCGATGCGATAGTATTTCTTTCCTTCGCCAAGTATGTTTCCATCCAGCAGAATTTCCTCAGGCGATTCGAGAGACCCCTTCTTGCGGCAGTAGATCCCGTACTGCTTCCCTTCTTCGGTGCGCGTGTAGTAAAAGTATTCTTCGCGCTTGACCGGCACGCTGAGGTCGGTCTGCTTGATCCGGCCGAGCATTTCGGCGTAGAGCTTCGACTGCAGCTCCTCGGTCGATTTCATCATCGCCTTAGTGTGGGCGTTCTCAGCTTCCAGGTATTTGATCGTGTCGGGATCGTCGCGATCGCGCAGCCAGGCGTAGGGATCCGTGCGGGTGTCGCCGAACAGAGTGGTCGAAACGGGCACGATCTTTGCTACCGGAGGGCTGTCCATCACTCTAGTGTTGACTACAATGATGGTCGTGTGGAGATTATTTTTCGTAATCAGTTTGTCGGCAGCCGCGCAATCCTGGACGCCCGTCGACAGCGGAACAATGGCCAATCTACGGGGACGTGAGCGCGAAGGGGCAAACCGTCTGGGTCAGCGGCGACAAAGGTACGGTTCGTAAGACTACCGACGGCGGGATGACCTGGCGCGATGTGGCTCCCCGCGGCACGGCGGATGTAGATTTCCGCGACATCGAAATGATAGACGACCGCACAGTTTTCCTGATGAGCTCCGGTCAGGGTCCGAACTCGAGGATTTACAAGACCACCGACGCCGGCGGAACCTGGTTGCTGCTCACCACCAACCTCGAACCGAAAGGTTTCTGGGACTGCATGAGTTTCTGGGACGCAACCCACGGGATTATTGTCGGCGATCCAGTGGACGGCAGGTTCACCATCATGACCACCAGCGACGGCGCAACCTGGCAGAAGGTCAAGGGTCCGTCTGCGAACAAAGACGAGGGTGCATTCGCTGCAAGTGGAACTTGCGTATTTACGCGCGGCACACGGGAAGCCTGGTTCGGAACGGGAGGTATCGGCGGAGGCCGCGTGTTTCACTCCGAGGACGGCGGGCAAACCTGGTCGATTGCGAAGACGCCGATTCGTCACGATTCCGCGAACGCCGGGATCTTCTCGCTGGCATTTTCCGACGCCCAGCACGGGATCGCCGTGGGCGGCGACTTCATGAAGCCTGACGAATCCGCGGGCACTCTCGCGATCACGGACGACAGCGGGAAGACGTGGAGTGCGGGCACGCTGCCAGGCTATCGATCGGCGGTCTGGTGTCGCGATTCGAGCGTTTGTGTCGCCACCGGAACTTCTGGCTCCGATTACTCCGCCGATGGTGGGAAGAGCTGGAAAGCGTTCGGCATGGAAGGCTACAATGCGATCGACGGATTCGCGGTGGGAATAAACGGCCGGATCGCTATTTTATTGCCTCCCGCGCCGCGTTAGAGATTTCCGGATCCGCATCCGATTCGAGACGCGACAAGGCCGCCTGCGCGGAAGCATTCTTGCTCGCGCGAAGATCGTACACCAGCGTTAGCTTCTCCGCATCCGTAAGCTCCCGTAGCGCTCGCAAGGGAGCTTGAGTCCAATGCGTCCGGTAATACCCGGTCCCGCCCGAATTCAGATAGAACCATGCCGGGCAGGCAGTTCCCGTGGGCAGCGAGATTTCCGTGGACGATCCTTCGAGCACGGTGCACGACGACGCCACCCGGTCGGCGCGCCAGCACACCGGTACCGAGCCAGGGCTCGATTTGGTGACTCGTAATCGGGGCGCAGCGTCACGATCGCACAGCAGCTGACCGCGCAGCTCGGGGACGCCAGTGGTGTTCAGAAACGTGTTCAGCACGCGCGAGGTGTCATTGCCGGAGGCTGCGCGCAAGGCAGCCACTAAGTCATCCGTAGTCGCATTGCCGAAACGATGTTCGTTCAGATAAGCACGCAGGCCGTCGCGAAAATGGTCTTCGCCCAGCCAGCCTTCGAGCATCAGCAGAATCGCCGCGCCCTTATCGTAGACCACGCGATTGTACACGTCGCGCGCCGTTTCCCGGCTGTTGATCGCGATCCGTACCGGGCGCGAGCGCGCTGGATTGTCCACCGCCATGATGCGTTCGCGTGCGGCGATCGCGGCGAGATGCGCGCGCTCAGGCGGCTCCTCCTGGTCCATCATCTTGCGCGGAGATCCAGGTGGCGAAGCCTTCGCTCAGCCAGACGTCGTCCCAGGAGGCCTGCGTGACCAGGTTGCCGAACCATTGATGACCGATCTCATGAGCCTGCAGGGCGCGAAGCGCGCGCGTAAAGGCGGCCGTCTCCTGATTCGGAGGAACCAGCAGATTCCGCGTGCGATAGGTGATCAATCCGGGATTCTCCACCGCTCCGAAGGCTCCCGCGGGCAGCGCAAGATGATCGAGTTTCCCGAAAGCGTACGGAATTCCGGTGTACGCTTCCAGGCGCGGCAGGATCGCGGCGGTCGCTTGCGCGGCGGCGTGGCCTTCCTCGGCGTGACCCTTGGCGGTGATCACGCGCACCGGAGTTCCATGGCCCGCGATTCCGCCATCATAAAGTTCAAAAGGCCCGACGGCGAAGGCGACCATCTCGGCGGGCAGCGGTTCGGTGGTGGCGAACTTCACCAGCTTCCAGCCGTTGGGCTCTTCGGTTTCCGAAATCTCCCGCCCGTTCGAAAAGGCCTTGTGCTCGCGTTTGACACGAATGGAAATATCCCAAGGAGTTTTGAAACGCGGCTCATCGAAGCACGGAAACGCGCGACGAGCTTCGATAGCGGCGAAAGTGGAGTAGGCGTACCACTCACCTTCGACCTTGCGGCGATAAGGTCCCGTAAGGGCTTTGTCGTCCAAACGGCCCTGGTATTCGATTTGGATAGCTACCGGACCCGTCAAATCCCCGACATAGATTCCGATTCGCTCAGTCGGAACTTCGAATGACCTCGGTCGGACGTTATCGTGTCTCCCCGCGACAAGGAATACCGACCCGATGGTTAGATTCTTAGCGTTTAGCCAGACGGTAGAATCGATCCCTCGCAATTCGACGTCGATCAACACCGAGCCTTCAAAGGTTTCGCGAGCCGGGTCAATCGTGAGTTCGACGGTTTCTTTCCGCGGGATTACATCGTTCGAAAGATAAAACGACTGGCTGAAGAGCGAGCCTGCCAGCAGCGCCCAGCACGCCACGGCTCGGCGCACTACTGCTCCAGATACGTGTAGCCGTTCAGGCCGTCCTCGTAGAATCGCAACAGCGTGCCGGATTCCTCGTAGGAGATTTTGCCGTCGCGAACGGCGGCTTCCACGGCGCGCCGGAACTGCTCGACCAAGGTCTTCGACTGGAACTGCACGTAATCCAGCACTTCCCGCACGGTGTCGCCCTGGATCACGGCTTCGAGGATCACTTTGCCGTCCTGATCCAGACCGACGTGCACGGCGTTGGTGTCGCCGAACAGGTTGTGCAGATCGCCCAGGATTTCCTGATACGCGCCGACCAGAAATGCACCGAGAATATATTGCTCGCCGCTGTTGAACGGATGCATCAACAGGGTTTTCTTGACATCGCGGCGATCGATGAACTGATCCACCTTACCGTCCGAGTCGCAGGAAATATCGCCGAGAATGCCAGGGCGGGACGGCTCCTCGTCCAGACGGTGGATGGGCATGATGGGGAACAATTGCTTCACCGCCCAGCTATCGGGCATGCTCTGGAACAGCGAAAAATTGCAGAAGTACGTGTCCGAGAGCAGGCCGTCCAGGCCTTCCAGCTCTTCGGGAAAATAAGCCAGCTCCTTGGCGAGCTTCTGAATGCGCCGGCAGATCAGCCAATAGATGCTTTCCGCCCAGCTGCGCTGCTGCAGCGGCAGATAGCCCAGGCTGAACAGGTTCAGCGCGGAATCCAGGGCCTGCTGCGCATCGTGAAAGCTTTCCAGCAGGTTCTTATTCGAGAGCGCCCGCAGGGTTTCCTTGAGATCGATCAGCGGCTGCTCGACGTCCTCGGGAATTTCGGGCAGCGTGTCGCTATCGCTGAACCCGGTGACGCCCAGGACGTTGAACACCAGCATGCTGTGATACGCGACAACCGCTCGGCCGCTCTCTGAAACGATGACCGGATGCGGCACCTCGGCTTCGTCGCAGATGCTCTGGATGTGATACACCACGTCGTTGGCGTATTCCTGTAGCGTGTAATTGACGCTCGACTCGAAATCCGTCTGCGAGCCGTCGTAGTCGATCCCGAGCCCGCCGCCGACGTCCATGTAGCACAGTCCGGCGCCCGCCCGGTGCAGTTCCACGAACACGCGGGCCGCTTCCATCACCGCGCCCTTGATCTGGCGGATGTTGGTGATCTGGCTCCCCAGGTGGAAATGCAATAGCTGCAGGCAGTCTTCCATATGGACGGCTTTGAGCTGGTCCAAAGCGCGCAGCGCTTCCGTGATGGTCAGACCGAACTTGGAGCGATACCCGCCCGAGGATTTCCAGCGTCCCGAGCCGCGGCTGGCGAGTTTCACGCGCAGGCCGATCACCGGCCGCACGCCCATACGCTGCGAGTGCTTCAGAATCAGGTCGAGTTCGGTGTACTTCTCGACCACCGGAATGATGTTGCGGCCGATCTTCTTGGCCAGCATGACCATCTCGATGTACTCGTCGTCCTTGAAGCCGTTGCAGATGATGGGAGTCTGGTTGTCGGCGATGGCCAACACCGCCAGCAGCTCGGGTTTCGAGCCGGCTTCCAGGCCGAATTTGTAGGGCCGGCCGTACTCGAAGACCTCTTCCACCACCTGGCGCTGCTGGTTGACCTTGATCGGGTAAACGCAGCAATAGCTGTTCTTATAGCTGTGCTCGGCGATGGCGTTCTGAAACGCCTGGTGCATCTCGCCCAGGCGATGCTTGAGAATTTCGCCGAAACGGATCAGGATGGGCAGGGAGATGCCCCGCAGCTGGAGATTGTCCACCAGTTCCTTGAGATCGATGGCGCGGCTGGTATCCTTCTCAGGGTGGACCAGCAGGTTTCCGTTTTTGCCGACCGAGAAGTACCCCTTACCCCAACTGGCGACGTCGTAGAGTTCTGCTGCCTCCGCGGTGGTCCACCGATCGGCGGGCTCGCGAACGGGGCTGTCCGTGAATCTGGGGGAGGAGGACATGAAACTTCAGTGTCCACTGATTTGGTTCCGGGGGCAAGTGAAAAATGGCAGTCGCCTGAGAGTGCGCGACTCCTAAATTAACGTTCGGTTAACGTTGTACCAGCAGACGGCCCAGGCCGCGTCTTGCGACAATCTAGGAGATGACAGTGTCACGTCGTGTTTTGTCCGGGTTTGCGAGCATCTTTTTGACCGGCGCGTGTTTCGGTCCGGCGGTCGGTTTTGGACAGGCTCCGAAATTCACCATCAGCTCCGTGGCGGGAATTGGAGCGTCCGGTTTTGCCGGAGACGGCGGGCCGGCGACGGCCGCGAATCTCGCGTTTCCCGCCGGGATCGCGTTTGACAGTTCTGGAAACCTCTACATTGGGGACACCGCCAACAGCCGTGTTCGCAAAGTGGACACCAACGGCGTCATTACGACGTTTGCCGGAACGGGCGATTTCGGCGACTTTGGAGACGCCAACGTAGCGACCAAAGCGGGCCTGAATCGTCCCTATGCCCTGACGTTCGACAAGGCCGGAAATCTGTACATCGCGGACACCTACAACGACGCTATCCGGAAAGTGGCCGCCTCCAGCGGCATCATGAGCACTGTCGCCGGCACGATGCAAGGTTTTGGAGGAGACGGGGGCGGCGCCACCGGCGCCCTGCTCGATACGCCCACAGCCCTGGTCTTCGACGCGGCGGGCAATCTTTATATCGCCGATACGAATAACCATCGCGTCCGGAAAGTGGGGACGGACGGCAACATTAGCACCTTCGCCGGCAATGGGCTTGCCGCTGGCTTCGGCGACGGCGGACCGGCCACCAGCGCGTCCTTGAACAGCCCCGAGGGGCTCGCCATAGATATTGCCGGTAACATTTACGTCGCGGATACAGCCAGTCATCGCGTCCGGAAAATCACTCCTGACGGCACCATTACCACTGTGGCCGGAAACGGCACCGGAGGTTTTCAGGGAGACGAGGGCCCGGCTACCGCGGCCAGCCTTTACTATCCCAAAGGCATCGCAGTGGACCCCTTGTCCGGGAACCTTTATATTGCGGACTGGCTCAACAGCCGCATTCGAGTGGTAACTCCGGATGGGAATATTCACACCGCCGCGGGGAACGGGCAGTACGCTTATTACGGCGACGGCGGGCCTGCCACCAGCGCCGCGTTGAGATTTCCCTGGGGAGTTGCCGTAGACTCCGCCGGAAAAGTGTACGTGGCGGATGACGAAAACAGCACAATTCGCTTGCTGACGCGGGTTCTGCCGCTGGTTTCGGCCACACCCAGTACGGCACCCAAAATCGCTTCCTCCGGAGTCTTGAGCGATTCATCGTTCGGCGGATTTTCCGCGGTCGCGCCTGGAACCTGGATTGAGATCCACGGCTCAAACCTGGCTGCTGACGCACGTGAGTGGGCCGTGGCGGATTTCCATGGCACCCAGGCCCCCACGGCGCTCGATGGGACCGCAGTCACCATCGGCGGCCAGGCGGCGTTTATCTCCTACGTCAGCCCCAATCAGATTGACGCCCAGGTTCCGTCGGGCGTGGCGCCCGGGCCCCAGCAGGTCCGCGTGACCACTGCGGCTGGAGCCAGCGATCCGCAAACGATCACCGTGAACCAGGTTCAGCCAGGACTGCTCGCTCCCGCCGCCCTCAACATCGGGGGCAAACAATACACCGAAGCCGTCTTCCCGGATGGAGCCACCTTCGCGCTCCCCGCGGGTGCGATGCCCAGCGGCGTGGCTCGGCCCGCCCGTCCCGGCGAGACGATCATCCTTTACGGCATCGGATTTGGTGCAGTGACCCCGGACCCGGGCGCCGGCAACATCGTCGCGAACGACAACAGCCTGGTTTTTCCCTTCCAGGTATTCATTGGAGGAATGCCCGCGGCCGTGAGCTATGCCGGATTAGCTCCAGGAATGATCGGGTTATATCAGTTCAACGTAGTGGTGCCGGAGGCCGCTCCGGGCGATGCGGTTCCGTTGACGTTTTCGGTAGGTCCCAGCAGCGGACAGCAAGTTCTGTACACGGCGGTACAGAAATAGTCTCGTGTTATCCTGAGCCTGTAGATCCAGTGGGCGGCTAGCTCAGTTGGGAGAGCACCGCGTTCGCAATGCGGGGGTCGTGGGTTCAAGTCCCACGCCGTCCACCAGTCTTCCAGGAATGCCATGCAACCCCAGCCGGCGCTTTCGAAATCAGGTTATAAACTCGGCGCGCTGAGCGATACGGAGCGCAACGTTCTGGCCAAGCGGCTCAGCGCCGAAGAACGCCGGGTTTTGCTGGATCATGGGACCGAGCCGCCTTTTTGCGGCGGGCTCCTGGATAACAAGCTCGACGGTACCTACTGCTGCCGGCTGTGCGGCCTGCCCCTGTTTCGATCCAGCGCCAAGTTCGAATCCGGCACCGGGTGGCCGAGCTTCTTTGAACCCTTCGATCCGGACCATATCCGCTACATTGAGGACTCGAGTTACGGCATGGTTCGCACTGAGATTCGCTGCAAGCGTTGCGATAGCCACCTGGGGCACGTGTTCTCCGACGGACCTCCGCCCACCCGCCAGCGTTACTGCCTGAACTCGGTCTCGATGGAGTTTTTTCCAGCGGGATCGGAACCGCCCCCCGGCAAAGTTTGAAAACCTTCCCAGCTTCCCGCCCCCCTGTAGAATCGTTCCGCGAGCTGCCGATCAAAAGTGCTTGAATACCGGTATCCAAATCTCCCGCATCGAGTCTTGCAAGAACGTACGTACTATGCCAACTGGGGCTGGATCGGGGTTCCACAATCTGTGATAATGCCTCCACAGGCAGTTCACAGTTTAGGAGTTTTACGGATGTTTACCGGGCGGAGATATCTGCTTGGGAAGGCTACGCTGGCCATCGAGTTGGTTGACGGCCAGCGCAAGCTGCACACCGTCCCGACAGAAGCCGTAATCGAGGTTCTCTCGGGACCCACAGATCGCCGCGATGACGCTCTCGTGAAAGTCCTCTGGAACGGCAAAATCGTGAGCATGTTCGCGGTTGATGTTGACCAACGCGGAACGCTACTCGCTAGGAAAAGCGCGACAGCCTAGTGGATGTCTATTTTCAATTGTGCGTCGGAATGTTCGTGCCGCCAATTCCAGTAGGCGCGCTGATCCTCATCGCGGAGCTTGGAGAAGGTGCGGTACTTCCGATGATTTTCCTTCGCCCACATCCGGTACGCTTTGTCTTCATGACTGTTCCATTCGTGTTCGTCATTGTGTTGTTTGTCCTGGTAGCGAGCAGCCTTACGCTCATCGGCGAGTACGCGCGAGGGTGCGAAGGTAAGCGGCGTGAGAAGGGTCGCGCTGAGCAGAACCACGTTAAGAATGCGGGACATAATATTGATCTCCTCTGAATTGTGATGCACGTCGCTCGCCACAGAAATGTTCAACAAAGTAAAGCCTGGGCGGGTTTCCAAGCTCTTTAGGACCGGAAAGAACTGTCACACTGAATACCCCGGAATCGCTGATTTTGCCGCATTGCTTCATTAGGATCGCCAGCAGCGATCGATACCCTACGGGAGACAGGCCCGCATTCGGGCGCACCGGCGAAAGCCCGGGACTATAATGGGTGCATCTTCGCCAGATGGCGGAGTTTTCAGCCCTCGGTCTAAGCCGTTGTTGGTCTAAATTGCGCGTAGTGGTTATGAGCGATTCCTGCTGGAGCACGCCCGCAACTATCCGTTGTGGTCCTGTTGAGGATGATTACCTCAGCAAGGAGGGCGCGATCGCGCAAGCGATCAACCCAAACACACTTGTCCTGCACTCGTCCCTGTTCAGCCTAAGTGCTTCCGACCAGTTCCTGATCCTTCTCCACGAACTGGCGCACCTGGTCCAGTTAGCAAATCCCGGCAACGATCCAGTTCGCGCTCTTGAAGACGAGGCTTGGGAGGCAGCCCATGCCTGGATGAACGGTAAGGTGTATCGCGTTCAAGGCAAGGCGCGGCAAAGACTGAATGCTCTTGCGATCATCCAAGGTGGAGATAAAGGACACCCCTCCGCCCCTCCTTGGTATAAATCGAATCCAGTTGAGCCAACTGGCAATGGATCCACGATCACGGTCAAAGAGACGGAAGTGATTAAGGACATGACCTTTGAAGCCGTGTTAGATGTGGTGATAAAAAAGAAGGCGACCGAGATTGTCATCGTCTGCCACGGCTGGTCCGAGGGGCTTGCGCTTCCGTTGATGGGGGGAGGAACGATCCCTGGTGGCGCACAAAAGCAACAGATCTTCCCGCTCTCAGCCGATGGGAATCTGAAAAACGAAGGCGGCCTCAAGGCCCCGGTCAGAAGCGATAAGGACGTCGGTGATCTGGCGCATCTTTCAGAAGAAAAAGTGAAACTCTTGCGGGGTAAGATGAATCAAATCCGCGGCCTGGGGCTCGATCACGTGGCGTTTCGGTCGTGTGATATGGGTCAAGACTCGGATAGCCTGCAGGCATTCAGGAACTTCTTCGGCGCCAAGAGCGTAAGCGCTCCCAAACTCTTTGACAGTTACGGCGGGTTTACAGCATTGATCGGTACAAACGTGGAGGATTGGGCCAAAGGCAAACGTCAAAGGGAAGGATTTCGCATCGCGATCGATCAGGGTGTGGCGTTTGGAACCAAGCGAACCGATTCACCCCTCGCTTACAAGATCATCTGTCGGGCTCCTGATAAGAAGACCTTGGCCTCGTGGGTGAAGACTCATATCTCGGACGCGGCCGGAAGTGAGAGTGTGGTGTATCACGGCATGATGGATTTAGGCGTCGCAAATCCCGAGGCGCCCTACATCTACTTTGTGCGGGACAAAAGCTTCGTTTCCAATATTGTCAATTATGCTGGTGGCGGCTTATAGCCGAAAGAAGCCACCGCCAGCGCTACTGTCTGAATTCGGTCTCGATGGAGCTTTTTCCAGCAGGATCGGAACCGCCCCCCGGCAAAATTTGAAAACCTCCCAGCTTCCCGCCCCACTGTAGAATCGTCCGCGAACTGCCGATCAAAAGGTGCTTGAATACTCGAGAATACGCGCTCCATCGGGATCCGGCACTACGCGCCCTGCACGACTATGTCAGGAGCACGACAGCGGATCCTCCTCCGGTGGCACCCGTGCCGGAGTCTATGGCGAGTACCGGGCTTGATGCTGCCCTTCTCGAACAGTTGGTTCTGAAATACCTGTATTTCCGTGGCGATCTCGCGGGCCGCGAAATCGCCAACCTGATGGGGCTGCAATTCAGCCTGATCGAAGGAATCCTGGAACAGCTCAAGTACCAGCACTCCGTGGCAGTGAAGAAATCGCTCGGGTTCGGCAGCATTTCAGCCGTCTTTGCGCTTACCGAATCGGGACGCAGTCTAGCACGCGAATACCTCGACAAGAACCAGTATGCCGGCCCGGCTCCTGTGCCGATCGATCAATACGCCCGGGTCGTGCGGCTTCAGAAGCTGCCCGAAAACTGGCTCAGCCTGGGACTCCTCGACCAAGCCCTTCGGCACCTGGTGGTTGAAGACGATATCCGGGCGCAACTAGGACCCGCCGTGAGCGCCAGCGAATCGTTCCTGATTTACGGGCAACCCGGGAATGGCAAGACCGCCTTGGCTGAGGCCCTCTTCCGGCTGGAGACGGAGCCTATCCTGACTCCCTATGCCTTGGAGTACCAAGGCAATATCATTCAGATCTACGATCCGATCTACCATCCCAAGATTGACGACTCCAATTCGCTGGTCACCGCTCTTGCCTCCAATCCTCCGCACGACGGCCGTTGGTTCAAGAGCAAGCGCCCCTTTATCATCACCGGGGGCGAATTGACGCTGGCGATGCTCGACCTGAGTTTCAACGAGCACTCCAAGGTCTACGATGCGCCGTTCCAGCTCAAGGCCAACAACGGTATCTATCTGATCGACGATTTCGGCCGGCAGAAAGCGTCGCCCGCTGAAATTCTCAATCGTTGGATTGTCCCGCTCGAAAGGCATGTCGACTACTTGAACTTCCGAACGGGCGGCAAGGTCACTGTGCCCTTCGAAACCTTCGTAATTTTTTCAACGAACCTGCAGCCGGATGCACTGGGGGATGAGGCATTCCTGCGGCGCATTCAGTTCAAGATGTTCTTGCGCAGTCCCGCACTCCCTGAGTTTCTACAAATCTTTCGGCAGACCTGCGACTCTCGTCAGCTCACCTGCCCCGCGGGCTTAATTGAGCAGTTTGTTGACCAGCACTATAAGAACTCCGGGAAGGGCTTCCGGCGCTGCCATCCCCGGGACATCATTAATCACGCGATCTACATCATCAATTTCGAACGCCGCCCCAAGGAGCTTACCGAAGAGCTGCTGGAACGCGCCTTCCGGAGTTGTTTTGTCGAAAGCATCAATGTGGACGGCTAGCTTTCCCAAGGAATGGTCGGGGCGAGTGGATTCGAACCACCGGCCTCCTGGTCCCGAACCACGACAGCCTCGAATTAGGGTTTCGGCGTCTGTGGTGCTGATGGCTAAGTTTGCCTTGCTGCCGTTGGGCAGATCACGGATTTGTGTGAGCCCGAGGAGTTCCTCGTACACAGCTCTTCAATGGACAGTGCGGCGGTAGTATCCCGGCCCAACCTGAAGATGGCTTCCGCGATCGATTTCGTCACGTAGGTATGTCCCTTCATCGCCTCTTGGCCCGCGCCGCGCTTGCTTCCAGCGACTCAGGGAATCAAACAATTCAGAACGTGAATCGCGCGATCAGCGTGCCCGTACGGCTCGTGAGTATAGGCGCCACCGCCGTGGTGGGGATGCTACCCGCCGTGGCGAAGGTGTTGATAACGCCAAATCCGCCTGAATTGATCCCCGCGGTCTTGGTCACGGGGTTCGCAGGGTTCACACCCGTCCCCGAACTGATGGGGTTCGGGAGCAGGTTCCGATTGAAGATGTTCACGAACTCGGCTCGAATCTGGAAGTTCATTCTTTCCTTGATTCGGAAGTTGCGGCCGAAGTTCGCATTCTCCGTCGGACGGCGCGGGCCGCGGAAGTCGCTGTAGAGCGTTCCTGGGGCTGCGCACGTCGAGTTCGTGGGGCAGGCCGCCCATGCGTTCGGATTCAGCACCTGTTGCGAGCCCGGATTGTAGCTGTGGATGTTGTTGATGTCGACGTTGTACAACGACACGCCGGGACGCCGAATGTCCTCGCTGGTCAGGAAATTCAGAGTAGGGCTGGATGGAGGCGTGAGAAATTGCCCGCTTTGGTAGATGGTAAAGCCTCCGATTTGCCAGTCCGCAAGGATGGCGTTCCCGATTTTGTGCAGCAACGCCGACCTGGGCGTCGTGTATACGAAATTGAAGGTTAACGCCAGCGGCGGGATATTCTGCAATGCCCAAACACTGCTGTCGGAATTGAAGAAGTCCTGCCGGGTGGCCCGAGTGAAGCCCTTTGCCCAGGTGAACGCACCGCTGGCTTGCAGGCCATGCGAGAAGCGTTTGGTAGCCTTCATTTGTAAAGAGTCGTACTTGGTATTGCTGGTCGCGGATCCCGTGGGGAGCAGGTTTCCGAATTGTGGGAAGGGGTAAAGGACACCCTGCAGCGTCGTGCTTGCGGGGAAGCCGGAATACGGGAGAAGGTTGGTGATGCCGTGCGCGGCAGCATTCTGAATGACGTTGGTGCTGCTGATCGGCGTACCCAATAGAACCCGGTCGTTGTTGTTGTTGTAAGTCGTGCTCGGGCAGACTCCGCCGCCTCCGGGGGAAGAAGTGTTGCAGGGCCCGGTTCCAGGGTAGGGGTACAAGCCAAATGCCGCGTATTGTTGCGGAGAAGTCTGGCTCAGGAAGCCTAGACCGGTGCTCCCCGCAGGCGGAGCCAACCAGACGACGCGGTTGGCCACGTAGGACGCTTCCATCACGAAACTCGGCGTAATCTCGCGCTGGATGCCGATACTGAATTGGTTTGCGCGTGGCGGCCGGTTTTGGTTGGCATCGGCCATATAGCCTGCCGGAACACCGCCCACCGTGCCGGCAACCGGATAACGATTCGGATCGGTAACCGGGAAGACCGGTGTTGCGATGGATCCCGGCACCTGAATGTTCACGAACTGCGCGCCGGCAGGGACATAAGAGGGGCTGTTGGCGGATACAGGATAAGTCCCGTTGGTGCTGACCAGAGCGCCTCCCCCGCCGAAGACTTCCGTGTAGACTATGCCCCATCCGCCGCGAATCACCGTCTTGGAGTCGAGTTGATAAGCGACGCCGATCCGCGGCCCAATCCCGTAAGGATAGGTCGGCTGATAGAAATCGCAGTTGCACGTGCTGGCGAACAATGTAGCGCCGGGATGTCCGCCGGCGCTGGCATTTGGGGCGTTCGGATCGAACCGGCCCAGGCGACCGTACTGCTCGTGGTTTTGCGTGGCCATATCCCATCGCAAGCCGTAATCGATCGTGAGCTTGCGGCTGACTTTCCAGGTGTCTTGAAGGAATAGTCCCCACTGCTGGTATCCCCGGCGGGTGGCGTTCGGCGCGGACTGGTTCGTGGAGTTGTAGTCGCCCAGCAGCCAGCTCGCGAAACCGAAGCCGGTGCTAAACCCGGCGAAACTATTCGCCGGAGTGAAGGGCTCCGAAGTCGCATTGATTCCGCTCGCCAGAGTCACGCCCGCGAAGTTTTGTATGGGGGTCCCCTGGTAGTAGACTTCGGCGCCAAGCTTGGAAGTGTGCTTGCCATGAACCCAGGTCGCGTTGGCGTTATACGAGGGTTTGTTGTCATGGTAGACACTCTGGATTTGAAGGTTGGTCCCCATGGTTTGCATGCCTCCGTAGAGAGGGCTCGACATGCCGCTGATGGTGGGGAACTGGCGGTGTTGCACAAAGCCGGTGAGTCCGAAGGCCGCGGGGTCGAAATCGAGGAACGGCGCACGGTCGCTGAAAGTGGTGTAGTAGTAGCCCACGCCAAGGTGCAACAGGATAGTCGGCGTCACGGTGCGGTCGTAGTTCAGCCGTTCAACCCAGCCGGCGATGCAATTACACCGGTATCCGCCGATCATCAGCGGCAGGCCATCGGCGCCCTGCGGACCGCCCTCGGAGACCTCATTTTCCAGATTGGTCTCCTGGTAGTAGAAGGACAACTTGTCCTTGCTGGAGATACTATGATCGATCTTCACGGACGGAATCACCGAATATCGCTGGCTGGGGACGACGCCCAGGTAATTCCCGGTGACATTATTGTTCTGCGCCTTCACGCCCAGCGTATCGAGCAGGCTTAAGAACTTCTTGGTGGTCGGGTCGAAGCGCGTCGGGTCAATGATGTTGCCGGGGAACGGATTGGCGTAGCCTTGGCCGGCCAGAGCTCCAGAGGTAGCCACGGCGCGTGAAGCCGGATCGTAGATCGTGTTCGCGAACATCTGGCGCCCCAGCGGATCGAGCTGAGTACCGCCCAGCGCAGTGGTCGGAATCCCGAGGCCGGCACAGAGACTGCAAGTCCCGTTGGGTGAAAGTTTCGAGAAATCGCCTCTCAAATAGTCGGCCGTGGGTACGGTATCGGTTCTGGTGAGCAGCGAGGTCTCAAGGTACTCTTCGTAGTTGAAGAAGAAGAACGTCTTGTTGTGGCCGTTGTAGATTTTGGGAATATAGACCGGGCCGCCCAGGGTTCCGCCGAAATCGTTGCGTCGGGCTGTCGGCCGGACCTTACCGGCGCCGGAGGTGTTGATCGAGTATGGATTGCCGGCGTTCAGGGCTTCGTTGACAAAGTAGTCGTAGCCGGTGCCGTGATACTGGTTGGTGCCGGACTTCATGGTGAAGTTCAGCAGCACCGATCCGGTAGTGCCGAATTCGGCGGCGTAGTTGCTGGTCTGGAACGCAACCTCCTCAATCGCGTCGACGCCGGGCTGGGCCATCGCTTCATACCCCAGGGCGTGGGGTGTGGCGTCCTGCCCTTCGATGCGAATGGATGCCTGTGTGGTCTGGCCGTTGAAATTGCCCATGTTATAGCCCGCCGTGTTCGGATTGCTGTAGCCCGACGATCCTGGAAGCGACTGCACCACGTTAAATGGATTCCGGATGGCAGTGGGACCATTGCCCGCCAGCCCGACTCCGAGCAGGGGAAGATTGTTCATCTGCCCCACAGTGATGTTGTGCGTGAAGTCTCCGGTTTCGGTCTTCAGCAGAGTCGCTTCGGCCGTGACGGTCACAGTCTCGGCGGCGCTGCCTATTTCCAGAGCGATGTCTTCCCGGATGACCTGGGTCGCCGCGATCGCGAGATTCGAGTGGGTGTAGGTTTTGAATCCCGGCACTTTTACCGTGACTACGTAGGTGCCAACAGGCAACTGGGAGATGGTGTAATTCCCGGTGTTACTCGATTCGACGGTAAAAACCACCCCGGTTGCCGTGTTCCTGGCTTCCACTGTGGCCGCGGGCACCACCGCTCCAGCAGCATCGGCAACGGTACCCGTGATGGTCCCGCTGCCCCCTTGGCCGAATGCCATTGATGCAACGACCATGAGACATGCAATTAGTTTGATCGGAGATAGAACCGCACTGCGAAGACCGAGTGTTCTTCTCATCATTGAGGTATTCTCCCCTGTGTTTGAAATCGAGCCTTCGTAAACCAATGTCCGGATACGAGCACAAATCAGGCCCACGACGAGCGTCTGCAAAACTCCAAAGCGACCGGATGGGATTATATTTCCTGGGCGCCATGGAGTCAATGCCTTCACGAAATGCGTTCACGAGGACGGTTGTGGTTGTGCGGCGGTTCGGATAGAATCAATCGACAATTCCTGGCTCGGCTCGTGAGGAAGTTAAAATAAACCTATGGACCGGACTACTCGTATTCTTTTCGGAATCGTCACGGCCTCGCTCATCTTCGGTCCGACGGGCGGTGCCCAGAGCGTCGCTAGAAAGGCGCCGACCGCTGCCGACTGGACTTCGCTCGCGAAACTTCCTGACTTGACCGGCGTCTGGGAGGTCGGCCTGGGCGGTGGCGGTGGAGGACGTGCGGCAGCTCCTGCCGCTGCCCCCGGTGGACGCGGTGATGCTGCAGCCAAAGGAGGTGGACGCGCGCCAGCCGCTGCCGGCCCCGGACGCGCTGGTCGAGGCGGAGGACCGTCCCTGACGCCGGCCTATGCGGCCAAAGCGCAGGCGCGGGCAAGCAACCCAGCAGAGGACGCTCAGGCGGCCAACTGTCTGCCCCCCGGACTTCCTGCGATTATGAATCAGCCGTACCCGATGGAATTCCTGCTGACTCCGGGCCAGGTAACCATCGTCATCGAGGCATACAGCCAGGTGCGTCACATCTACACCGATGGGCGCCCGTTGCCGGCAGACCCCGACCCGCTTTTTTATGGCACTTCGGTCGGCCATTGGGAAGACGACACGCTGGTAGTGGAAACGGTCGGCCTGGCGCAGGTTCCGCGCGGGCTCGCGTTTCCCTATAGCGACAAACTGAAAGTCGCCGAGCGCTTTCGACTCACCGGTCCCGACACCATGACCATTGAGACGACGCTGATCGATCCCGAGGCGTTTACGGCGCCCTACTCGATGGGCACCCGAACTCTGGCTAGGCATCGCACCTGGACCATCGCTGAGTATATCTGCGAGGAGAATAACCGGAATTTCATCGACGACAAGGGAAACTCAGGCGTCAAGCTGAGCAATCCTCTTTCTTCCGCGAAATAAGATCGCGCAATGTCGAATCCATCCCAACCCAAGGTGACTATGAGAAACATTACGGCGACCGTCAGACAGACAATGATCATGGCAGGTCTCGTTGTTGGCGGAACAAGTTTGGCCCTAGCGCACCATTCCTACTCGGCATTCGAGATGGCCGGAACGAGGGTCATCACCGGAACGATAAAGAAGATGGACTGGACCAACCCCCACACCTGGATCTGGATCGATGTGGCGAACGAACAGGGCGTCGTGGAGACCTGGGGCATCGAGGGGATGAGTCCCAATTACCTGGAACGCCGGGGCTGGAGCAGAAACACGATCAAAGCCGGCGACAAGCTTTCCATTACGTTCCATCCGCTAAAGAATGGCGACAAGGGCGGCAGCTTCCAGTCTGCTCAGCGGCCTAACGGCGAAGTGCTGGGCATGACGCCACCGATTGCCGATAAGTGAAGGGCTGCAACGATTCAAAGCTTGCTTGATCTGCCTGGCCGCCCTCTGTGCGGCTAACACTGAGCGATCTCAGAACGTGATGCGTCCGACAGAGTGCTGGTGCGATAGCTCCCGAGTACAGCGGCCCGTTGTCACGTAATCTCGGTAGGTATCTTGCTCTCAAGATCCGGGACCGCGGCCAGGACCATGCGAGTCACTCGTGACATGCCTTGAGAAGGACTTCCGGATCCGCCGTCATCCAGGCACTATCCGCACCTCTGTTCGGCTACACTAAGCTGAATCACTCACATGCCTCTATCTGTGGGCGAAAAACTCGGCCCATACGAGATTCTAGCGCCGATCGGCGCCGGCGGGATGGGCGAGGTCTATCGGGCACAAGACACGCGGCTCAAGCGCGAAGTCGCCCTGAAGATTTTGCCCGAGGCGTTGGCTCACGATGCAGTCCGTCGCCAGCGCTTCGAGCAGGAAGCCCGCGCCGTCGCTGCGCTGAATCATCCCAACATCGTCGCCATCTACGACATCGGCAGCCAGAATGGCGTTCTCTACATCGTCACGGAACTGGTGGACGGCGAAACGCTGAACGCAACTAAACTCAACCTGCGCCGAACATTGGATTGTGCTGTGCAGATCGCTACTGGGTTAGCCGCCGCGCACACTGCTCTGATCGCGCATCGCGACTTGAAACCCGCCAACATTCTGCTCGCGCGCGACGGTCGCATCAAGATTTTGGATTTCGGTCTCGCCAAGATGTCGGTGCCCCAGGCTGGCTTCCAGTCGGATTTCCAGTCCGAATTTGGTGACACGGAAACGCTACCCCTAAAAACCGATCCCGGCGTGGTGATGGGAACTGTGGGCTACATGTCGCCGGAACAGGTGAAAGGACTGGCGGCCGACCACCGCTCCGATATTTTCAGTTTCGGGGTGATTCTTTACGAGTTGTTGAGTGGACACCGGGCGTTCCATCGCGATACCGCGGTCGAGACCATGCGGGCGATTCTCAAGGAAGACCCGCCGGAGTTGCCCGACTCCGTACCAGCATTGGTACGGCAGGTGGCGCACCACTGTCTGGAAAAGGAACCCGAAAACCGCTTTCAATCCGCGCGCGATCTAACGTTCGCGTTATCGGCGATGTCGCAAGGCAGCGGCGCATCGAGGATCCAGACGGGCACGGCACCAGCAGCTCCGTCGCCGTGGCGCAAGCGAGCGGTGTCGGCTGCTGCGGCGCTGGTTCTGGTGGCTGCCGGCGTGGCAGGCGGCCGGATGCTCTGGCACGATCCCGAAGCTCCGGGTTGGTCGGGTGGAATCCTCGGCGGTCCGGAAATGAGCCTCGATCCGCGAGTCTCTCCAGACGGGAGCCTGCTCGCATTTCAGGCCATGGACGACGGCCTTGACGCAGGTGGCCGTGATGAAACCCGAAACCGGCAACTGGTCTCTGCTTACGCACAATCGGGATCACGGCACTACCTTCGCCATAGCCTGGTCGCCCGATGGCGCATCGATCTATTACGACCGCCGGACGGATGTTCCCCAGGGCATCTATAGTGTCCCTTTGTTGGGTGGTGACGAACGCCTGATTCTCGAAAAAGCATCGAATCCGGAGCCGCTCCCAGACGGTTCTCTGCTCGTCATACGATTCAACGCGGAGCGCAAGACCCAGCTCTTCCGATTCTGGCCCGATAGCGGCCGTCTGCAAGACCTGCCGGTGATCGCCTTCGACTCGAGTAGCCCCGGACATCCGGTGCGGGCGGTTCCCGGGGGAAAGGAGGCGGTGATCTATGGGTATCGATTGGGGCGAGAGAACGAACCTCCGGCCTTCCTCTTGGTGGATCTTGACTCCTCCAAAGTGCGGTCGATCTCGACGGTAGCGACCAGAGCCTTCACCGTCACCCGCGACGGTAAGTCCGTCATAGCGACAATGTGGGCGGACTCCCTGATACGGATCGTCTCTATTGCATTGAACGGACAAACACCGCCGCAAACTTTGTTCACGGTGGCGAATCTGGCGTGGTATATGGATGCGGCCCCGGACGGGAGCGTGTATATCAGCCTCATGGACCGCCCCACCGAACTAGTCCGCCGCTCGCTTGCGAACGGTCAGACAGAGCACATTGCCAGTTACTCGCTGCTCCCTTTGCCGATGTTGGTGGAGCTCCCCGATGGGCGTGCGGTTGTGGCAGAGCGCACCGCAGGCCGGACTCGCCTGATGGTGGTCGAAAAAGGAAAGCAGCCGATTCCATTGACTTCTACGGCGGAGGAAACGTCGGCTCCCATGACTGCTGCCGGTCCGCATGGAATTGCTTTCCTTATAGGAACCGAACCCCATCAGGCCCTCGCCGTGGCGGATACGGCCAGCGGCCGCATTGAGCAGAGAATCTCCCTAAACAAAGGAAAGATTGTTTCCCTCGCCTCTTCTCTGGATGGGAAGACACTATATGCCGCGGCGGGCGGCGTCATCTGGGCTGTTTCCGCCTCCGGCAGTGAGCCCCGCATGATCCGCGCGGGCGATAGCGTGGCAGCAGACCCTTCCGGGCGGTACCTGGTGATCAACGCAAACGAAGCTTCGAAGACCCGGCTATTCAGTGTCCCTCTGGAAGGCGGCGCTGAAAGAGAGATCAAGATGGACCCCTCACAGCCCCTGATGGGTACCTGGTGGTTGTCTCCCAACTCTCTGAGCGCGGATGGCCGGCTCTTGTTTCCGCTCCAGCCGCTAGACTCCTGGTTCAGTCCTATTGGTCTCATCGACACGGCCACCGGCCGCATCACACGAATCGCCTCCGATGACGTGAGCGACTATCACTCCATGGCCTGGCTGCCGGACGGCCGGATTCTGGCACTGCGAGTCGGCCTGCGGTCCACTCTGTGGAAGTTTCAGCCGCGGAAATAGAGGAACGATTTTTGAACGATTGTGTCCGAGTGGTCGGAGATGCCCGTTATCGGCATTATCGGTAGCGACTACGGAACCCGAATCGCGCATGCAATTAGTTCTCTGAGGGTTTTCCCACTCGATCGATCACGAAAGTCTCGATCGCGCCCTTGGTCGATTCCAATTTGAGGCCGAGCTGCTCCTGAATGGCCGTGAAAATCGATGGCGCGCCGAGGTCGGTCGCCGCGCGCCTATTCCAAGGGCTCGCGAAGTCACTAAGTCACTAAGTTGTCGCGCCATGAGCGATGGATTCGTTTGGGTTAGCCACATGCTATCTTCTGGTGGTGGCGGACGACCCCGGGAATATACGTCGAAATTCTAATCTGCGCAGACGCGGACGAAATCTGGCGCCGCACTCAGATTCCCGATCTTCACGAACGTTGGGATTTACGCTTTACCGCCATAGAATATCTTCCCAGACGCTCGGAGGACGAACCGCAACGATTCGTTTATTCGACGCGCATCGGGTTTGGACTAAATATTGAGGGGAGGGGCGAAAGCACGGGAACGCGCGAGAACGCTACCGGCCCACGCACGTCCGCTCTTAAGTTTTGGTCCTCTGACGCGAAGTCATTGATCGAAGAGGGCTCAGGATACTGGCAGTACGTTCCAACCATCGACGGAGTTCGATTTCTAACGTGGTACGACTACCGGACCCGCTTTGGTCACGTCGGACGACTGATCGACCGCCTGCTGTTTCGGCGGCTTATCGGCTGGGCTACAGCCTGGAGCTTTGATCGGCTTCGGCTCTGGATTGATCGCGGGATACCCCCCGAAACAAGCATGCGAATGACATTGATTCATGCCTTCGCACGGTTTGGAATTGCCTTTACCTGGCTGTGGCAAGGACTTGTGCCCAAGCTCATGTTTACAAGCGTTGACGAACGGGCGATGATCGCGGCGGCCGGTTTGCCGCTTGGATTTGTGCCGGCGTTCGGCGTGCTCGAATTGGTATTCGCCGCGGCTACGCTTTGCTTTTGGCGGTGGCGGCTGCTTTTTCTGTTGAATGTCCTGGCCATGTTGGGAACACTTCTAGCGGTCGCATTTAGATCGCCATCCTATCTTGTGGCTGCGTTCAACCCGGTTACCCTTAACGTCGGTATGGTTCTTCTCTCGATCATCGGATACATTTCCGCGGCGGACCTACCTTCAGCGTCGCGCTGCCTTCGGAGCGCACCCCAAAAGGCCTTATGAAGTCGATTTACGAACAGGCGCTGGGCTCCGACTTCAATCGACTTCACCCTGAGATCCAGCGACGATTTGGGTTTTCCAGCGGAGACGGAGTGGCCTCCATCGGCACGGGCGTGATGGAGGAAATTTGGCACGGGCCGCCCTATACGCTGCCCTTCCTATATGTGGGCTCTTGGCGTCACGTCATGTTCCCGGAGAGCGGTCGAAATGTGCCCTTTCAAATTGTCAATTATGCCTAAGTCGATGCTTACGGCCGAGAGACCATGACGTGGGTTCGGACATTTCACGCCAAGCGTCCCAGACGGTTTGATGCGTACATGATCCTCAGCGAGCAGCGCGGACGGATCGTCGATTATCTCGGCACTCATCAGCACCTGGCAGTGGACATCGATCTTAACGTCGCGTCCAATGGCGGCCTGTCATTACGATCGGGTGCACAGCGCTTTTATGAGGGGCCGGTCGGATTCTCCTTTCCCATGTTGTTTTCCGGCGTCGCCGACGTGTGCGAATGGTACGACGACGCGAATCAGTCCTTTCGAATCGAAGTCATCGTAAAGAATCGGACATGGGGGCGCCTATTCGGCTATAAGGGTCACTTCCAGGTCGAGTGGCGCTCAGTGACCAGTATCCCGAAGGAACTCTTGCCGCAACGAACCGAACGCCGAGAATAGATATTTCGCGGGGGAGAAAAAGACCAGTTTACTAAGCCCGATAAGGGGCGATATCGGTAGCGATCTGGCGTCCCAACCTAAGGCGTCGTATGATGTGAAGCACACCAGTATCAGTGCTCAATGCGGGACAGGAAAGAAGAGAGCTGGGTGAGCCGAAGATGCAGATGAGATACAACAACAGCATTCCCATAACGTCGGGGGCCTTGTTGGCGCTGGTTGCGGGCGCCACCATGCTGCTTGCACAGTGGCCGGAACACCGCACCGACGGGCCCAGAACTGAGAGCGGTGAGCTCGACTTGAAGGCGCCTGCGCCGAAAGCGCCGGACGGACATCCCGATCTATCGGGTCTGTGGCAGCCGATGCGCCTGAATTTCGGCAACTTAAAAGGGAAGGGCAAGGGCAACGTCGCGCCGGCACGTGCGCCTGGCGAGCCGCCCCCAGCGCAGTTTGGCGATCTGGGCGCGGGCTTTGAGAAAGGACTTCCTTTTACGGAGTGGGGCCGGAAAACGCGGGACGAGCGCAAGGCGAACAACAGCAAGGACAACCCCGATGCCCACTGCAAGCCGCTGGGGCTGATGCAGCTCCACACACATCCTTTTGAGAAGAAGATCGTGCAAGGGCCAGGGACGATTGTGATTATGTACAACGCCAACAATGACGTCCGCCAGATCCTTACGAATGGCCAGACCCTGCCGGAGGTGGGTCCGCAGCTCGCGCCTTGGTGGTATGGCTACTCGGTGGGCAAGTGGGAAGGCGACACCCTAGTGGTCACTACCGTGGGATTCCGTGATGACGTCTGGCTGGATGTGAACGGCAGTCCGCTGACAAGCAGCGGAAAATTGGTGGAACGCTTCACGCGCCTCAACTTCGGCACGCTGCAAATCGACGTCACGATCGAGGATCCGAAGGCGTATACGGAACCATTTACTGTCCGCGTGACGTGGCAGTTGATGCGCGACACGGAACTCTTCGAGTCGGTCTGCGAGGATCGGGACGCGATCCACTACGCGGGCGACCTGGATGCCAAGCAGAAATCGGCGGGCCAGAAATAGTCGCCGCAGCGCTACTTTCAGGCGCTAGATTGTCGCCCGATAATTATCATTATCGGAACGTTTGCCCTGGTCCTCACGCCCCGATCGCGGCAATTATCTTACTTGGGAATCGGCGCGAGCAGGCTCTTGGCGATCTTAGCCACGATGTGAACCTGCGGATCGACGACTTCGGCGACTTCGTAACGCATGCCGGTGCCGAGGACCACTCCGATTTCGGCGGGGTTGAGCTTGTACTCTTCCTGGAGCCATGTCGATAGATTCGTGGTCGCGGATTGGAGAGCCTCGGGCAGCGAGTTGGAGATGCCGGAGGCCATGAAGTACTCGGCGTTTTCGAGTCGCGGGCTGGCGATGTTGCGGTTGCGGAGAACGTCGACGGTTAAGGTCCACTCCGTGGAAGTTTCCAGCGCGTCACCCGTGAGTTCGCCATCGCCCTGTGCGGCGTGACCATCGCCCACGAACAGCAGCGCGCCGGGATGATACACCGGAAGGTAGACGGTGGTGCCTTCCACCAACTGGTTGTAATCCATGTTGCCGCCGTATGTACCGAGATAACCGGAGCGGTAGGATTGCGCCTGGGGCGGAGCGACGCCGACGCAGCCGAGCATGGGTTTTAGCGGAACGCGATAGCCTTTGAGCTTATCGGTGGGTTTGCTCAACTGCGCGAAGCCGGCCTGGCGGTCAAGCGCCCAGTTGCTGTCAAAGTTCGGGACGTTCTGCTGCTGGGCGAAATAGCCGGGATTAAGCGCGGAAGGCGTAACGCGCTGGCCGCTCTGGGCGGAGTCGCGAGACAGGCGAATGCGTGTGAAGTGTACGACGAGAGTATCGCCGGGCATGACGCCTTCGACATAAAACGGTCCGGTGAGCGGGTTGCCTCCCGGACTGCGCCGCTTACCTTGCGCGTCCACGCCACCGGCATCGACGCTCCAGGATTCGACGGTATCGCCAGGGAAAATCGACAATACCGGCGGGATGGTCGAGCTGAAGTAATTGTGGAACACCGTGGGCGTGAAGGGGTGAGTCTGGGGTGTCGCCGGTTTATCCTTGAAGCGGCGCGCGGTGAAAGTGACGGCTGAATCGGTGCGCGTTCCCTGCCCCTGCATCTCACCGGGGGTGAAAGTTCCCGAGTACTTGGTGATCGTGGAACCGTCGGCGCGTTTGGATTCGAATGCGACCCGGCCATCACGCAGCGTTCCCTCATAGGTTAGGTTCCCAGCGCGGCCGGTGACTTTTTCGCCGTCGAATTTGAAGTCAATACGCTGGTACTGGGGTGCGCCGAACTCTGTGGTGGTCAACAGCCAGTCGCCAGACTGGGCGTAAACCAAACCAGTCGCTAAGAGGAAGGTGAGGATACGCATAGGCCGAGTTTATCACTCGGCAATCGGAGCGTTTCGTTCAGGAGTTTCTCGATTTGCACGGCGCGGAACCTCTCCGAGTTTCGCGCGGAAAGGGAAGCTCGGTGAAAGGTATCGCGATCGCGTTCTTAGCCTCGAAGAAGAACGCTATCTGGATGCGACGACCGCCTCGGGTGAGGGTATTCAAGACGAGCCGCGTAATCGGCTGCAGGTTTTTGAAAACGGGAAGGATAGATGGTCGGGGCGAGTGGATTCGAACCACCGGCCTCCTGGTCCCGAACCAGGCGCTCTACCAGGCTGAGCCACGCCCCGACGAATCAGCTATTTAGCGGTAGGGGCCATTGCGTCGAGCTTCTGGCCGTTGGAAATACTACTGCTAACTCGTTTGTAGTATATCATCGTCCGCTCTTTGCGCTGAGAATCCGCCTCCATTCCCGCCCACTATCTAGTTGGTGAGTTCCGCACAAGCTGCCGCCCCCGTCACGCACTCGCGTGCCGACTTCTATCGGCCCGAGCTCGACGTTCTCCGGTTCGGGGCGTTTCTTCTCGTTTTTCTCCACCATGCCCTCCCTCACGATGCAGCCGGCTACCTCGCCGCCGGCATACCGAAACACGCGGCATCGGTCCTTGCGGGCATCGCGCGCGCCGGTGCCCTGGGAGTCGATTTATTCTTCGCACTCAGCGCGTATCTCATCACCGAATTGCTCTTGCGTGAGCGCCGGTCACGCGGTTTCATCGACGTGCGCGCGTTCTATAGCCGCCGCATCCTGCGCATCTGGCCGCTCTACTACGCCGCGCTTTTCATCCTGGCGCCGGCCATGTCGATGCTGCCGGGAGAGCACCTGCCCTGGAGCTATTCACTCGCCTTCAGCGTCTTTGGAGGTAATTGGGCCTGTGCGGCCTGGGGCTATCCATCGAGCTCGTTTGCCTTGCTGTGGTCGGTATCGATTGAGGAGCAATTCTATCTCGTTTGGCCCTGGCTGGTCCGTTTCGGAGCCACCTGTCTGCGGCGGATCGCGTACGGAATGCTCGCGATCGCAAGCCTCACCCGCGTCGTGCTGGCGATCCGCGACGTCCAGCACCCGGGCATCTGGTGCAACACTCTGGCGCGCCTCGACCCCATTGCGGGCGGAGCGCTGCTCGCGTGTTTCCTGAACGGATCGGTGCCCAGGTATTCCACGCGCTCGCGCCTCTTGAGGATTGGCTCGGGCGCAGTGCTGCTCATTGCTTCGGGGGCCGGCGGCAGCAACGCCGGATGGCCCGTATTGATCGCCTATCCCCTGGCGGCAGCCGCTTCGGTCGCCATCATCGGGGGTGTGCTCGGCGCACGGCTGCGAACCGGGGCGTATTTGGGCAAGATCAGCTACGGATTGTACGTATTTCACGCCGCGGCTATCCGCCTGGTTCCGTCGCCGGTCTTGGCCCTGCCGCTCACCATTGCGGCCGCCGCGTTTTCTTATCGATACCTCGAATCTCCGTTTCTACGGCTAAAAAACCGCTTCACGCCCATATTGAAAGCGCCATTAAAGTCGCCCCGGTAGCTCTGCCGATCCTACAGGGATAGCGCGGGATTATCTTCCAGGACCGTCCGGATGGCATTCACGGGTACAAACACGAGCGATACCGCGGGTTCCGAGTTCCGGAATCTTGATGTGCTCCGCGCAACCGCGGTGTTATGCGTCTTTTTAGCCCACCTGACCCTGTTCCTTATCAAGCTTGACTACCTCCCGGTCGCGAACCAAGAGATTTGGGGTGTTCTGCTAGAAATTCTGGGGCATCTCGGTGTTCTGTATTTCTTTGTCCATACCGCCTTGGTTCTCATGCTCTCTCTCGACCGGACTCATCCCGCGGGGCTGGTTCTGAATTTCTACATCCGCCGCGTCTTCCGCATCTACCCGCTGTGCATGGCGTGCATCATCGGCATCCTGGTCCTAAAAGTTCCACAGGATCCAGAATTGACGTATGTGCCATGGGATGGCCGCGAGATCCTCGCCAACGTCCTTCTGGTTCAGAACCTGTTTCGCAAGCCTGACATGATCATGCCGCTGTGGACGCTTCCCCGGGAATTCCAGATGTACCTGGTGCTGCCGTTCATCTATCTGCTCCTGAAACGGATTTCTTCGAGCGTGGTCGTATTGATTCTGTGGTTCGCGTTTTTCGCGGCCGTACCTTCGGCGCCGCTGCTATCCTGTTTTCCGTGCTTCCTGGCAGGCGTGCTCGCCTACCAACTGGGTAAACAAAAGGTGTTCCGGCTTCCGTCCGCCGTGTGGCCCGCTGCGATCTTCGCACTCCTGGTCCTTGCCTTCGTGCTGAACTTGACGATCCTGCCGGATTATCGCGCCGACTACACCGTATGCATGCTGCTCGGTTTGGTTATTCCGAACGTGCTGGAGCTGGACGAATCCTGGATCACGCGGGCCAGTAGAAGCGTGGCTCGATACTCCTACGGAATCTACCTGTGCCACGAACTAGTGATTTGGTTCTCGTTCATCAAACTCAAATCTTTTCCTGTAGGGGTGCGATGGGCCGCGCTGGTGCTGTTGATGGTCATCGTACCGGTGGCTGCTTACCGATTGCTGGAACAGCCTGTCATCGAAGTCGGCCGGCGTCTTGCGGCCCGATGGAGTGCCGGCAGGGCGCGCCGCGAGGCCTCGCGCAAGGGCGTTTTTCAGGAAAGTCCGCAGCTCGCCGATTAGCCCCGCCGCCCTAGCGAAACAGGAACAGGCAGGAAACGGCGGTGAGCGCGATCACCAGCCCCTCGAACACACTCTGCGGCGTGTGGCGGATCAGCCACCGTCCGGCCAGCGCCCCGGCGAGCACGGCCGGCACCATCAGCAGGTCGAACAGCAGCGATGCCCGGCTGTACAGGTGATACCACGCATATACCGGCGCCTTCAGCAGGTTCACGGCGAAGAAGAACCATGCGCCGGTGGCAACGAATTTCTCCTTCGGCAGCTTCTTGGTGAGCAGATACAGATTCATCACCGGCCCGGACGCGTTCGCCAGCGTCGTCGCGAATCCGGCGCAGACTCCGTAGAACGCCGGCCTGCCTTCGACCTGGCCCGCCGGCCTGAATCGCCGCCACAGGTACACCACCAGCATGCCGACAATGATGACGCCGATGATCCGGCGAATGATCTGCTCATCCAGACTGAGCGCCACGGCGCCGCCCGCGATCCCCACCAGCACCCACGGGATCAGGGAAAAGAGCTGCCGCGTCTCGGCGTGCCTGCGCCAGTAGGCGACGGCAAAAACATCCGCGGTGGATAATACCGGCAGCGTCCAGGCCGCCGCCAGGCGTGCGTCGCCGACCGTCAGGACCATCAGCGGAGCGATCATGGTGCCGACTCCTGGCGCACCAGTCTTGGCTACACCGATCATGAAGGCGGAAAAAATCCCGAGCAGCCATTGCCAGGGCGCCAGATGTGGCATTAGGAACGACTAGAATAGCAAGGACTGGAGCGCACAGCGCGAGGCGAGCACAACCAGAAAGTAGTGAGAAATCGAGCCTCGCTGCGTTGTGCGCGAATAAATGATTCTGGAGCGCACAGCGCGAGGCGAGCACAACCAGAAAGTAGTGAGAAATCGAGCCTCGCTGCGTTGTGCGCGAATAAATGGTTCCGGAGCGCACAGCGCGAGGCGAGCACCCAGAAATCAACGAAGATCTCGAGCCTCGCTGCGTTGTGCGCGATTAAAACTAGGCCGCTTTTTGAACTTTTCCGCTCTTGATGCAGGCCGTGCAGACGCGAATGCGCTTGGGCGCGCCCTTAACCACCGCATGTACCGTTTGCAGATTCAGATTCCAACGACGCTTGGTCAGGTTGTGGGCGTGGCTCACACGGTTTCCGAACCGCGGGCCGCGCTGACAGACTTCACACACTTTCGCCATATACAAGGACTCCTGCTGAAGGACTCCTATGAGCTTAGCACAGCAGGATCGGACGTGTTCACTTGACCGGAAGCAGCTTGAAATCCCCGTTTTTGAACTCCACGTCGCGAACCGCGCCGTGCGGACCCAGCGGGCCCAGGGACTTTCCGTATCCGCGAATGGTCAGTCCGCCCGCATTGCCGGCGCGCAGAAGCGCTGTCTGGTGAATATCCACGGTCTGGGTCTTACCGGGTTCGATCATACCCGAGAGCAGTGTGGTTCCGTCGCTGGCGCGAATCGATACCCAGGAGGGCTCCGTGGCAAGCAGTTCCACTCGCGTGGATCCGGCTTCGGTGGGCCCGCCGGGCTTAGAGACGGGTGCCGGCGCCGGTTGAGCTTTTACAGACGGGCGCGGGCGTAGAAGGAGCCGAAGCCGGAACCGGCGCTGGGTGCGCCCGTTCGGAAGCCGAAGTCACCTGGGGGCTGCCGCCGGTACTTGAGCCTGTCGGCCAAAGCACTATGCCCAGCAGAATCACGACCGTACCCACGCCTACTAGAATCACCGTGGGGGACCGCCACCAGATCACGGGAGGTCGCTCCTGAAAGGGCGCTGCGGTCATGACCGGCGCCGGGGCCCTGCGAGGCGCTGCGGCTGCCGCTGCGGCGGCCGTGGTGAGCATCGAAGCCACCGGGCTGGGCGTGGGCGCTTTTACGTCTGCGGCGGGACCGGCAGGAGCGGCAGGAGCAGCGGGGGCTGGGGCGGGCTTTTCCGCCAGCGATCGAGCTTCCAGGGAGGATTCGGCAGCGACTTTGGCCGGAGCTTCCGGTTTGTTCTCCACTGCGGCGGGCGCTTCAAGATGCGACAGGGCCCTCACGTTCGATAAAGCTTCGCTGGGTCTCTGGCTCGCGCCCGCGGCAGCGGCTGCCGTAAGAGCGGGAGCCGCCGTTACGCTTTCGAGCCGGATCGCAGCCTGTTCGCAGAATCCTTCCACGGCCGATAGCAGGCGGCCCATGCTCTGCTCGGCTTCGATCGATTTCGAGCGCAGATCGTGAATGTGGGTGGAGTGGTCCGCCACCTCGCCTTCCAGGCGGCTGATGCGTTTGGAAAGGCTGGCCTCCACTTCGCGAACCACGCCGGTGAGCTTGGCCGCTTCCACGGCGCGATCCCGGCGGCCGAACATATACCGCGCGCTGGTGCTCACCTCCCCGGCGGCGGGCAGGTGCGAATCCTGTCCTACCTGGCCCGCGCCCAGCAACACCTGAATCTCTTCGGCGATTCGCAGCGCATCGCGCCGCGACAGGCAGCGCCACTCCGCCGGGTCGTCGCTCTCATTGAGATACAGTCCGAATCCGATCACCTCGTCTTCCTCAATGGCATCGGCGATGCGGGCAAACTGGGCGATGGTGGCGCGCCGCAACGGCGTGGTGCCGTCGAAAGCGGCGTGAAACGCCTCGACTTGTTCGTGGGTCACGGCGCCCACGAATTCCGCCGTGAAATTCAGCGACTCGTGGTCGAAATCGAAGCCCAGCCAGTCGCCCTGGCTCTGGTCGATGTGTACATCGTCTCCCAGCATGCGGAAGAACGATTGCGCCTGCTGGACCACGCTGGCCAGCTTGTTCAGCGGAACTCCCACTCCTCCGCGGTTTAACTCAATGCGAACGCGCAAACGCGACATGTGAATCTCCTCAATAGCGGCGCTCGACAGGTTGTGCCGCCAACGGCACACCTTGCCTGAGCGTGAAATCTTTAAAGCGATCGATGGCCTTACGATTCAAGCGGTACTCGATGATATCCTCGGAGCTTTCCCGCGCGGGACGAACCGACTCTGGAGCATGTCCCGCCAGCACGGAAAAATGGCGCGCGGCGGTTTCCATATCGCCCCGCTCCGCGGCCACCAGAGTCAGGCCCTGCAGGCCCGCAACGGCGCGCGGGTTGATCTCCACCAGGCGGCGCGAATAGCGCTGCACGCGCTCCAGGTCGAAAACTTCCAGACTCATGGCGATCAGATTCGCCAGCGCTTCCTCGGCTTTGCCGTCCAGTGCGAGCAGGCGCTCGTAGGCGATTTCCGCCTCATCGAAGCGCCGCAGCATTTGCAGCGCGACGCCCTTGCCGAACAGAGCCTGGCGCTGCGCCGCGTCCGACCAGCATTGGTCAAAGCAGTTCAGCGCTTGCTCCACCCGGTTCAAATGCAGCAGGCAATCCCCCAGCTCCAGGCGGATCGGGTCGCGATGCGGATCGGCCCGCAACACCGTCTGAAATGCTTCAGCGGCTTCCTCCCAGCGTCCCAGAAGGCGCAGGCAGGACCCCAGGTGCGTGCGTGCGTACAGGTTGTCAGGCGCGGACACGGTGGCCGTGTAGTAGCTTCCGGCTGCGTCCGCCAGCCGGCCCAGTTCCACCAGCAGGTCCCCGCGCAATACATAGGCGTCGGTCGGAGGATCCGCCAGTCCGGACAAGGTGTCCAGGGCTTCCTGAAACCGGCCTTGGGAGCGAAACGCGATTGCGGATTGGAGGTGGTCGCCCATGGCCGGAGCCGCGGCGGCGGCGGAGCCAAATCCGGTGGTTCGAAATCCGTTGGGTGCCGTCATAATTTTGAAAACCTCACTGCAGTGAAGTCACCACCGTCTGAAGGCCGCTCTTTTTGAAGAACGTGAAACGAATGGACTGCAGCACAGGCCTTTCGCCGCGGTCCGCGTAAAACCCGAGACTGCCTGTCTCAAACCGGTCGTCGGTCCAGTAATCCGTGGGGCTTCCCTGCAGATATAACGTGAAGGCAGGACCGTTCGCGTCCATCCGCACGAGAACCTGGCCCGGAGTCCGGCCGAGGGTGATCACTTTGCGGGCGTGCGCGCCCTCCACGCCTTTGACCACTGAGAAATGCTCCGCGGAAAGAGTGGGAGTTGTTCCCGACTGGATCAGGCGGAGTCTGGCGGCGTAATAATTGGCCGAATCGGTTCCTCGAAAGAGCCAGCCCACGCCGCGGGTATCCGGAATCCAGGCAAACTCGATGCGATAATTCTTCACGTCCTCGGAACCGCTGTAGATCAGAATCTCACGCGGATCCTTGCCGTCGACCAAGTAGGCGGTTCTGCGGCTCCAAGTGCCTGCCGTCGCGGGAGCAGATTCGCTTCCCGAAACCGCCTGGTTGGAGGGACGTACTAACACGATCACGCTGCCTACCACCACCGCCGCGGCGATCAGGCTGAGCATTTTCCAACGCCGCGGCACAAAGGAAGACTCGCTGCCGGCGTAGAACGAGACTTCAGGGGAGGTCTCGGCGGCCGCCGGTACCGTAGCCGACGCGGGCGGGGGCGGCGATGGCCGGGTGGTTTTTTCAAAAGACGTCTTCTCGAGAGATCGGGGGCGGGGCGCTGGGGCGGGCCGCGCCATTTTGGGAATCACCATTTCCCACTTCGCGTCCAATCCGGACTGCTGCGGGCCCGCGGGTTTCAAGGCCTGATTCGGTTTCGTGGTGGCGACTTCCATCGTCGCCACGATTACCTCGGCGGGTTTTGGAGCGGGCGGCGGCTCCATCCTTGCCGGCGACGGCATCGGAATTGGTCGCGCGGGCTTGACCGTCTCGCTGGCTTGAGTGGGTGCGCCGCTCAAGTACGACCACGTCACGGGGAACCGAAATGTGGCTCCGTGATCCAGGCCGGGATCGAACGTGACCGAATTATCCACGTCCCTATTTGCCTTTAATAATGTTACACCCAATATATTGGGCTATCTGGAATTAACCTACAGGGTATAGTAGCACAGGCGAGTCTACTCCCAAAGGGTATAATAATTCCGGGCATCGCATGGCCCGCCAAACGAAATCCGAAACTAAGCTATCCGAAGCGGCCGACAAAGCCACCGCTCTCCTTCAAGGGCTCCAATCGCGCCTCAATGTCCCGCGCGCGGAGAGTCCCGAGGACTTGGATCGGCAACTGCGAGAATACTTTGTGGCCTCTGACGCCGGCATGCTGGACCAAATCCGCGAGCGGGTCATCGACGCAGTGGCGGATCGAATTCTTGAAAGCTGGGAACGCGGGGACCGCCGCGACCTGGGTGCGCTGGAGAATCAGGTGATCGATCGCGTGGCCGAACGTATTCTCGAACGCATGACGAAACGCTAAGTGGGACAGGCGATCTTGTCGCCTGTCATTCGTTTCAAGCAACCACAATCCCGCGGAAATTGGGCTGTTCGTAACCCGGAAAAACACTCGCTACGCCGGTATTTCCGAGGTGCCGCACCACCATTTCCCCCAGGACATCGCGAAAATCAGTGGTGATCTGAAGATCCCGCTGTTCGTAGAGCTGCTCCTGCTCGAGACCCGGCCATGCGCCGTAAACTTTGCCCCCGCGGATGCCGCCTCCGAAGGCGAACATCACGTTGGCATGGCCGTGATCGGTGCCGCGCGAACCATTTTCGCGCGCCGTGCGGCCGAACTCGCTCATGGTGACGACGCTGACGTCGGCCATCCGGTCACCCAGGTCCTGATAAAACGCAGCCAGCGCGTTTCCGAATTGCCCCAGCAGGTTGGCGAGCTGGCCCACCGCAGGCCGCGCGCCCACTTCGTTGACGTGCGTATCCCAGCCGCCCATCTCCGCGAAAGCCACTTCGAGTCCCACGTCCGATTTAATCAGCCGCGCGATCTGCATCAGGCTTTGGCCGAGCGCCGAGTTCGGGTAGTGCACCGAGTTGTCCGGAGCGTAGGGCTGCTTCTGAATCGATTGCATCAGCTTTACGGCCTCGAAAGTTTCGCGGCCTGCGCCGTTCAGTACCTGATCTAGGGAATTTTCATACATGCTCTCGAACGTGCCCGCGCCGCGCGTATCGCGGATCTGGAAGTCGTTCAGGTTCGCGATCGCCACCGCTTCGTTCTTTCCGCGCATGGCACGCGGGAGCGTTGCGCCGAGGCTGACAGCGCGCACCGGCGAAGGACTCTTTTCCTGGATCAGAGCGCGATTCAGCCAACCGTCCGCCGTCGCTTTCCGGCCAGGTGTGCCGGATTCCATATAATCCTGCGCGTCAAAATGCGACCGCGTCGGATCGGGCGAACCTACCGCATGCACCATGGCCAGATGACCGGCATCATAAATGGGCTTGAGAGGAGCCAGCGCGGGGTGCAGCCCGAAGAAACCATCGAGATCGATGGCCGAGTTCTCCGTGCCGTCGGGCTTGGGGATCGCCAGGTTCGGGCGCAGATCGTAATAGCGCCTTTCGCCAAACGGCACGACGACGTTGAGTCCATCCACCGCTCCACGCTGAAAAATCGCGACCAGGATCTTCTTGCGGGGGCTGGGCGCGTCAGCCGCGTACAAGGCTCGCGATAGCCACGCTGGTGCGGCGCCCACTCCAAACATCGCCACCGCGGAACTCTTCAGAAACGTGCGTCGGGTGGTCATAAAGCTATCTCCTCTGGAAGTCCGGGCGATCCCAGCACCAGGCCCGCCGTGACCAGCGCCGGCGTCGGCGCGCTGCTGCGCCAGCGCCTTGTCGATCGAATCGAGTGTCTGCTGCGCGGGCTCGTGGAATAGAACCTGGCGGGCCACGGCGGCGGGATCGTTCTCGAATCGCGTCCGTGTTGACGCTGGAGCCGGGAACGCGATTAGCGGTCAGCGCCAGCGCGAAATTCATGCGGGCGAGCAGCGCCGCGGAGTTGACCCATTCGGAATTCGCACTGGAATATCCGGTCGGCTCGATTTTGCGATAAAGGGGTTGGCCGAGTTGCGCAATCTGCGTGGCCAGAGGAATGGCGAAGTCCACTTGCGCGTCGGTGGCGCGCACGGCGCTCACAATCAGCTCCAGCGGAGTCTTGACCTTGGCTCGAAACGCGCCCTCGGAAAAGAATTCCTTCGACTCGAGCATGGTCGACATCACGGCGCGGATATCGCCATCGGTATCGTGAAAGGTTTTCGCCATGCGCTCGATCAGCGCCGGGGGCGGATCGTCGGCCACAAACTTTTTCGCGAGCTTGGTGGAGATAAAGCGCGCCGTCGACGGATGCCGCGCCAGAATATCCAGCACCTTCTCGGCATCGTCCTTGCCGCCGCCGGCGGGAATCTTTACGCCCAGCACCGTTTTCTCGCCCTTATCGTGAACGCGATCGTTGTAATTGAATTCGCCGCCGCGATTCGGCTGGCTGATGGTCCAGCCGGTAAAGCAGCGGGCAACTTGGACGATATCCTCTTGCGTGTATCCGCCATCGACGCCCAGCGTGTGCAGCTCCATCAGCTCGCGCGCGTAGTTTTCATTCAGGCCGCGCGCCTGCTTGGCTTTGCGCGAATCGTCTTGCTTGCGGCGCGATCCGGCGAAACGCTCTGCCAGTTGTCGAGATAAAAGAGCATCGCGGGACTTTCGGCCGTCGCTTCCAGCAGATCTCGGAACTTGCCGAACACATGCGGACGAAGCGCATCGCGCTCATAGGTCGAGATCAGGATCCGGTCGGCGCCCTTGTCCATGTAGACGTTGAAGTGGTTGAACCAGAAATCGGCCATCTGCTCTTCGAGCTGCCGGTTGCTGTAAATCGCGCGATACAGTTTGGCTTCGTTCAGATCGTAAGCCAGCGCCTGCTGAGGCGCGCGGTCGGCCACGAGTTTGCGGCGCTCCACCGGATCGGTGGTGTCCAGAACTTGCTGCCGCATGGCTTGCTTTAAAGGATCGCCACCCTTACCCTGGCCGTTGGCCTTCTGCTGGGCTTCCAGACGTTGGACCTGAAGTTGCACTCTCTGCCTCGCTTCCGGATTTTGCGGAAGCGGCAGGAGTCCCTTGCTCATGGCTTGGACCACTACCCGCGGCGGATAGTTCGTGGCGATTTCCGCCGCGCTCATATGCAGCGAATCTAATGGCTGTAGCCGCTGCGCCAATTCCGGATTTTCCGCGATGCGCTCAGGGTGAAGCTGCTGATCGATCCACTTCTTCAAGCCCATTTTCCGGACGGCTTCGACGTCGCCCGGGCGCGGGCCGAAGGTCAGACGATTGAGCGCGTGTAGGATCTCCTGGTCCTTGCTGAGGGGCTTTTCGAACTTGCTGTAGTCGACGCTGCTGTAGGCAGCCAATGCGGCCGCTCCCACCAGCGCAAGCGCGAACCCGAACTTCTTCATGGGATACCTATTACTAATAACGCCGGAAATGGCCAAAAGTTGTACAGGAACAAAACGAACCCAAGAAGTCATTGAAACCACGGGGGCGAGCATTTTGTCTTTCGCTCGCCCAGAAGATCGAGTTTAAGGATTTGTATCGTTAGCTGGAAGGGGAAATGCCTAGTTGCGTAGCGGTGCGCAGGAAGAATCCGTCCGTCATCCCGGCGATGTAATCGCACACTTGCCGGTGCAGGGGCTGACCGGCCGATTCTGCAAGATATGCTGCCGGCATCCGGTCAGGATGCTCAAGCAGCAGCTCGAACAAGCCCGCAATCTGCGAGACCGACTCGCTGCGCGCTTGAACCAGCGCCGGCGACTCGTACACGCTCGCGCGCAGAAACTTCTTGAGCTGCGCGCTGGTCTTCGCAGCCTCCGGCGTGAAGCGAGCGACCCTTCCAGGATGCAGCCTGACGCCCTCAACGCTGGTAAGGCCGGCGCAAGCCGAAACGGTTCCTTCCATCAGCCCGGTAACCAGGCCGTCGATCAGCCCGCGCACGACTTCCTTCAGACGCACCCGGTCCGATAGGCCCGGGAATTGATACTCCGTGACTTCGTATAGCTCGGCGAAGCGATCCACCGCAGTCCGGGCTTCCTCAATATCCACCAGGCCGGCCATGTAGCCATCGTCGAGATCCGACGTATTGTAGGCAATCTCGTCGCACAGATCGATTAACTGCGCTTCGAGCGGCGGACGCAAGCCCGGAAGATATTCGTCCAGCTCCGGAATCTCTCCGGGCGCGAAATCGCGGGAGTGTTTCACGATGCCCTCGCGCACCTCGAAGGTCAGGTTCAGCCCGGGAAACCTCGGATACGGGTTCTCGAACGATTCGACGATCCGCAGAGCATGAATGTTGTGATCGAAGCGCTCGCCGAAGCGGCGCATCATGGAATCGAGCTCGCCTTCGCCGGCATGGCCGAAAGGCGGATGGCCGATATCGTGCGCCAGCGCCAAGGCTTCCGTCAGATCCTCGTTCAGGTCCAGGACCGACGCAACCGTCCGGGCGATCTGCGATACCTCGATGGTGTGGGTGAGGCGGTTGCGGAAGTGGTCGGACAGCCCGGGAGTGAAGACCTGGGTTTTATTCTCCAGCCTGCGAAAAGCCCGGGCGTGAACCACGCGGTCGCGGTCGCGGCGGAATTCGTTGCGGTAGGCGTGTGCGAGTTCGGGATACCTGCGGCCGCGCGAGCCCTCCACCGGGAAGCGCAAATGGGTGAGCAAGCCCGCGAGCAAGTCAGTTGGATTTCGCCGGAGCCGGACTGTCCGTGATGCTACCCATCTCCGCCACCGCGGTGCGGCTCACCACGGAACGCTTGCTGGCGCTCAGCGGCTCCAGCAGCTTGCGCGCCTCAGCGGGATTCTTTTTCGCCAGAAGCCGCGCGAGATCGAGTGTCGCCTGCTCCTTAGAAACGAACACAGTGGGATTGTCGATGAGCTGCCGGAGCAGCTTTTCCGCCTCGTCGGTCTTGCCCTGCGACACATAGATCTGGGCGATCGACGATTTCGCCACCGAGTTGTACGGCTCGGGCGCCGTGTCCATGATTTCCTTGAACGTCTTAAGAGCGTCGTCGATCCGGCCTTCGTCCGACTGAGCGGAGGCCACCGCAAGTTGAGCGATGGCGGCCTCCGAGCTACCCGGATACTTGACGGCGACATCGGTGTAGGCTGCGACGCGGGCTTTTTCTTTGGCCTCCGCGGTCGGGAAGCTCAGCCGGGGAGGTTGGGGTGGGCCCACGGCCGCATCGTCGATCTGCATGGCCTTAGCGAGCAGTTCCGTCCTCTGGGTGGCTTGATGGCTGCGATAGAGCCAAACACCTCCGACGATCACGACCACCGCCACAGCGATGAGTCCCCAGCGGACGGCTTGGCCGCGATGTTCGGAAAGGAATTCGAAACCAGTCCCGACGCCTTGAGCGAACTTGTCGGTTTTCAGTTCTTTGCGGGTATGACGATCCATTTGGAAAAACGCCTCGGCTTACGCCTCAAGTGTATCAGGTTCCATCTGGACTCCCGCTTAC
>CAVROL010000005.1:0-668175 GCA_963722845.1 Terriglobia bacterium
TGGCGATAATACGTGGTCAAACGGGCACGCTGGCGCACAAGCCGCCACCTCCATGCCCCGCGAGCGCGAACGCAATCCACGACTTTCTTTATATCCTCTTTGGTCTCGCGGAGAACGAAATCAGTCGGGCGTCCGTGACCAGGCTTCCCTTGACTCAGCCAGCGCAGTGCGAAGACCTATTCGCTCTCATCATCATGAATCTGGCGATAGGGAACGCGCCGCCATACAAGGCACCCGGTAAGTCCGACGAGCCGAAAGCCTCAGAAAAATAGACTAACGCGAAGCAAATCACGGAGACTAAGCCGAGCGCCCCAGCGACCTTAACCCTAAGAGATTGGGGTTTGTCCTTCAGGAACGCAATAATACTGATGAATAGCAGGATGCCTACTATTTTGCCTGCGTTCATGACCAGCCAGTCAAAGTGTTCATTTGGAATCCACCTTCCTTTCGGCCCGCGTTCTACGTTTAGGCTCTGATCGTCCTTGTGTATTGGTGGCGACCCGATCAGCGCCCGCATGATGTATCGAACGCGGCCTTGTCCACGGCGACGTTCTTGATGCGAGCCGTCCGCTTGAGCATCTGGATTCAGTCTAGCGCCTGAGAACGCATTAGCCGTAGAACGGCAATAACGGCAAGCACGAGAGAGGCAGCCACGGTCAAAATGATGATTGGGCTAATCTGAATCGATGAGACGTACACGACGGAATCAATATGCCGTTGTGACACGGTCTGACTATACTCCTTGGTATCGCGACGAGCAAGCCTATCGATTCGATAGGCAACGGATACCTACCGATATTGTTCGATAACGGGCGGCCGAGGATCGCCTCAATGCATCAGTCCGAATTTCGAAATATGACTGCCTGGACACTCATGCCTACTTGAGTCCCGAGGCGACGTAGAGATCGGAGAGGCGCACGTTGTAGTTGTATGCGTATGCGCGGCCGTCAGGAGTGAGGCGGAGGAACTCAACCTCGGCGACCGGGCGGGAGGGGTGGACCTCCATGAGGCGCTCGCGCTTGCCAGTGAAGACGTTGAGGCTGTCGACAATGAACTCGGGCTGCGGAGCGGTGTTGGCCATCACATAAATCGACTGGCTGTCGGATCGCCAACCCGGCGTGTATTCCTTCTTCGGATCTAAGCCCGGGACCGGCTTCGGCTCGCCGCCATCGATGGAGTATAAGGCGAAGCGGCCGCCGCCGGGAACCTGACTTAGCAGCCATTTGTGATCGGGCGAAACGAACATCATCTCGTCAGGGATGTCTTCGGGACAGACCGGCCGAAGCGCGCCGCTGCGGGCGTCCCAGAAAAAGCAACGCCAGAATTTAGAAGAATCCTGCCCTTTTCAAAGCCGACGACGATGTATTTCTCGTCACCCACCCAGCCCATCGGCACTCCCAGGCCCAGCCCGGGAATGTTCATGGCGCGGTTCTTCCCCGGAACCTGTGGGAAGGAGGCGGAACTGGCGATTGACACCATCGACGACGGTGTAGCCGGAGATCCATCGCCCATCGGGCGAAAGGACAAAGGCGTGCCCGTCACCAACGCGAACCGGCCCCGAACCATCGAGCTTGCGCGTGTAGATGCTGCCTTTCTGTCCGCCGGCTTCTCCGGTGACACTGGCGGCGATCGTGCTGCCGTCGTCGGAGATGCCTTCCAAGATGCCGGATTCAAGAATAGAGACATCGCGTTCCGCATTATCGCCGGGGCCTTTGGCAAGAATGCCGAGTTCCGTGGAATCGGTGCGGAGCAGCACGCTGCCGTCACGCGAGATATCGAAGATGTTGGCATGTCCTGGGAACCGGTGGACCAGGCGCTTGTGCCCCTTCAAGTTGATGGCGTAGATCGATCCCCATTCGTCGGGGTTGAAAGAGCGGAACCAAATCTCACCGCCGTCGGGGGACCAGGAAAGGGCCGCCGCGTCGATGACGACGGTTTGGCCGGAGACAACGCCGAGGATGCGCGGCTTGCCATCGGGAAGGTCGATCACTCCGATGCCGACTTGAGAGCCGCCGCCGGCATAAGTTGCATAGGCGATGCGTTTGTTGTCGGGCGAGATGCGGATCGCGAAATCAGGGACGCTTGCCGGCAGAGGTGTATACGACTTTGCCAATTGGATATTCCAGCCTCGCCTTTCCGTCGACAATGCGCTCGACCGCGAGCGACGTACCGTCGGGCGACCAATCCGCATCGGTGACGCCATCGAGTTGCGGGCGCATCTGCCCGCCGGAGAGAGAGCCTCGGGCCAGCGTGCCGGAGTTGTCATCCGGTGAAAAGGGAGGTTCGAGGAATGCGACTTCGCTATTGGAGGAGACTGCGAGCACTTTGCTTTCTTCGGGCAGATTGAGATCGCGCGATTCGGGATCGCCGGGGATAGCGAGGTAGGTGTGGGACTTGGCGCCGTCCCACCAAGCGGTGTAGACCACGCTATGGCCGTCGGGAGAAAATCGCGCGTTGCGGACCAGCCCTCTGCGAAACGTCAATCGCTGGAATTGCGGAGGTTCGCTATGGAGAGTGCGGTCGCGGAGGTAAAATCCGGCGGCGAAAAGCGTCGCGGCGCCGACCAAAGCGGCGGCGGCCCAGATCCAACCGTGGCGGTGCTGCAGAGGAGCTTGAGCCGGTATGGCCGCCTGAGCTCCGGAGACGGTGGTGCTTCCAGAAACGGACCGCAAGGCGAAAGCCAGATCGGAGGCGGATTGAAAGCGCTGCTCCGGGTTCTTTTCGAGGCACCGGCGGGCGATGGTCAGAAGCCCAGGAGAAATGACCGGCATCAGCAGGCTCCGGCGGATCAGCCTGGAGAATCACGTTCGTTGTCTCCACTTGGGATGCGGCTTGGAAGGCACGGGCACCTGTCAGCAGCTCGTAAAGGATCACGCCGAAGCTGAAAATATCAGAGCGATGATCCGTGTTGGCACCGCGAACCTGCTCCGGCGACATATAGCCGGCCGTGCCCATTACGGTGCCGGGCTGCGTGGAGACCGCCAGCCTCATGGTGGCATCGAGTTGGGGGCCAGGGTCAATTTGGCTATGCCGAAGTCCAGCATCTTGACAAGCTCCGGCGCTCGCGGTGAGCAAGATGTTTCGGCCTTCAGGTCGCGGTGGATGATGCCGGCGGCGTGCGCTCCCGGCCATGGCGTCGGCGATCTGCGCGGAGATTCGGTGGCGCGGCGGGTGGTCACACGACTGCGATCCAGCAACTGGGCGCACCGATTCGCCTTCGACCAGCTCGGAGACGAGGGAGACTCGGGCCATTTTCCTCGCCGAACTCGTAGACAGCGACGATGTTCGGGATGGTTTTAGCGCGGCCAGCGCGCGGGCTTCCTGTTTAAAACGGGCTCGACGGGATGGATCACGGGCGAACTCGGGCGGCAGGATTTTGACGGCGACGTTACGATGAAGCTGCTCATCGCGGGCCCGCCAGACTTCGCCCATACCACCTTCGCCAAGTTTGGCAAGTATCTCGTATTTGCCGAGACGGGAGCCGGTCACCAACACATCATAACCCGGCTCATTAGAAGTGAACCGCCTTCCCTCATGGATGGTACTCGCCCTGTTTCTAAACTCCTGAATGGCCGGTAGCCCGGAAATGACCGTCGCCCGGGCTGCCTGCAGAAGAGAGTCTCAAGACCGGCTTATCAATGGGCTGATTCCACGCCCAGCGTGGCCGGGTCAGACCTGGTATCGGAGGAACATCTTTCGGAACACATGGGAACTGCTGCTTTACTAACTCGGTTTGCCGTTGATGTTTCCCTGCACAGAGGTAATATGCTGATGACATAACTAGCGTTAATGCCCAATAACGGCTGCTGAAGCTCGGGCCTCAAGTGAAAATGGTGAGTTTAATCGCGTCGTTGGGCGCGCGGACCAAATCCTGTTTGGTACCTAGATATCTTTCCGTGGTTTGGACCGACGCGTGACCGAGAAGCAGCTGGATCTGCTCAGCTCCCCGCCCGCCGCCCTGCAGAGCTTGGCAGCAAGTGCGTCGCAGGTCATGGGGTGCGAGGCGAGGTACGCCAACAGCCTCTGCGTAATGCTGGAGCATCTGCCACACGACCTTTTCGCCCAAGCGTTCACGCTCCGTCCGGCCAGCGCGGGTCACCGGTCGGAAAACGTGGCCCTCCGCCAGCCCGCCACAGACGCCCAGGCATCGATGGCCACCTTGACCCACGTTGGCAGCGGGGCGGTGCGGACCCGACCATGCTTACCAACGAGGTCGACAATGCACCAGCGACCATCGCGCTGTTGGATATGAGAGAAAGCGAGTGCCGCGACCTCGACCGCCGGAGGCCGCAACCCAGAAGAACGGCTAACATCGCGCGATCGCGCAGTCCTCGCAGGGTGGCGATGTCCGGCGCGCTCAGCAGATCCTGCGCCTGACGCAGCGACAGCCAGTTCCCCACCCGGACTCCTGCGGATTTCACGCCTTTCACGCGAATGATGCCAGTCGCTAACTCCGGCGCCAGCAGGCCGTTGTCGGCGGCTTCTGCCGCGAGCTTGCGAACGGCCGACATTCGAACGCTGATCGACGACGAGCTGAGGCCCCGGGCCTCCAGTGACACTCGCCAACTATTGACGGTCGCCTTGCTGAAGCCGGCGCGGGGTTCTTGCCGGAACCAAGTGAAAAATTCATCGAGCGCCATGTTGTAAACCCGACGCGTAATCGGAGAAGAGACACTGTCGAGCACGAGGGCCTTTAATCGCTGCCACTCCGGCGCCTTTCTACCAAACTCAAGTCGTTCATTTGGGTCTGCGACCTTGCAACCTGTCGGCTTATTGAAAACTGGCACGGTGCCTCCACAATGATTTCTGTTTGAGCAAATCCGAACGAGCCGATGGTTGCGTTTGGTTGCACTTAATCGCTGGTTTTCCAGCGACGGGAGCGCAACTGAGCTAATATTTGCAACCACTTAGCTCTGGCAGGTTGCAGCCCTGAAAAGGCTGGCGTCGGCGGTTCGATTCCGTCCCTGGCCACCACATTCTAAATCACTTAGTGATCACCAGAAACATGGGTTTCTAAGCGCGGGAACAATACGGGAACATTCAAACTGTTCCCGAAGCTTGCTTCCGCAGAACTCCTTGCATCAGCTTCCACATCTCGCGTGCCGTGCTCCCCGTCCTGGCGATGTGACTCTTGGCCAGTTTGGCGTAGCGTTCGGTCATCTTGATGTTTGCATGGCCCAGGATCTTGGCCAGTTCGTACAGGTCACCGCCGTTCATCATGTACCAGCTCGCGAATGTGTGCCGGAGATCGTGAAACCGAAACTCCTTGATCCCGGCCAGCTCCGGAATGGTCTCAAAACTCCGATCCACCCTCTGGCGATCGCGCTTGGCCCCCGGCACAGGAGGAAAAATACGCTCCTCCCCAAAAATGGCCGGGTACTTCCTGAACTCTGCAGCCAGTTCCGGCGGCATTGGAACGTAGCGGACCTTGCCGCCTTTGAGCTTGGCCCGAACCGCGATCAACTCCTCCCGGTAGTTAAGGTCACGCCATCTTAGACTGAAGACCTCGGCAATCCGCATCCCTGTGGTCAACGCGGTCAGAACGATCAACCGCAGACGGAAAAACGTCTGGTTGATGCCCTTCCCGCCCTTCCGGTACATCTTCTCGTCCAGGGCTGCCTTTAGCCTGCCGATCTCCTCAGCATCGAGATAACGCTCCCTCTGGTCATCCGGCCGCCGCAGCTCCACCGCATCCGCGGGGTTGCGATCAATGCCGGTCTCCTTGGACCAGACGGTCGAGGCCTTCGCCATCATGTGATGCATGACATTGAAGTGCCGCACGGCCGTACCGGGGGAGAGCTCCTTTCCTTCGGTGAGACCCTGATACCACCGGTTGATGGTGGCACCGTCGGCCTCCCTCACGAAACGGCTCCCAAACTCCTTCCGGATGTCCTCCAGGATGCTTTTCTCCCGATCCCAGGATTTCTTCTTCCTGCCATACTGCTCCCGGTATCGGTCAATCAGCGCTGTCATCCGAAAGTTGACCTCCTTCTTCACGTCCAGGTGCCGGTTCTCATCCCGCGCGGACAGCTTCTTGCGCAGGATCTTGGTCGCCAGTTCATGCGAACCGTGGACGTTCAGACTGCGGTTCCTACCTCCCTCTCGCCAACGGATCTTATAGACTCCGTCTTCTACTTTGTGAATAGACACTTCTTCGTACTCCTTTCAGTCGATGGTTTCGATCGTGTGCTGTTCGATGAAGCGCTGTAACGCTTCCACATCGAACCGCAACGCTCGACCCACCTTGACCGAGGGAAGCTCCCGCAACCGGGCTTTCTTGTAGACGGTGTCCACTTCGAGACCCAGATAGCGGGCAGCCTCCTCGACCTTCAGGAGCCGCTTACCGACCTCTTTATTGGACACCATCGCCTGTGGGCCTGTCATGCTTCGCGTTCTAAGTCCCGTTTCGCCAAGAGCACCAACCTTGCCACGGCTCGTGAACCGCTCCACATGCCGGGACTTGGACTCTGCACGTTCCGCGGAGCCTTGCTCGACTCGTTTACGCGAGCCGCCTCCAGTTCCGTGATTGGCAACCAAGACCTGCTCACTTTCAGGAGCCCGGCATTCTGCCGTATACTTAGGACTTATTCGCCAGTCATAGGCTGCGATGATCATCGCACCGTGTTACTCTGACCTCAACCAAATCGGTGTAACTTAGGCGGAATACATGCTCATAAGTACCAGATACTTCTGCATTTGGATTATCTGGCGAGCTGCCGTCCGTCAAAGACGAACAGAGACTGGCGACCCCGTCTTCCGGGGCAACTTCCAGCAGATTCAGCTTGCCAAGCCGGTTCAGGATGCTCTAGAAACGGATGAGCTATTCCGCGAACCGCTTTGCGATTGGCGCTCACATCTCCCACGCGGGAATACTTTTCCTCAAGTATTGGCCCTTGCGCACGAAAAACTAGTGAGGGATGGGTATAGCGATTGGAAAGCAGCGTATCTGTTGCTCCAAGAAATCCTGCCGGCATGCCCTCTGCACGGGGCAGAGTGGTCTCGTTGGTCCCAGAAGCACAGGATTCCCTGGATGAATGCCAAGCTGACCGTCGGTGGTTCGAGGCGTGCTCGACGCACCAAGAAGAAACGCAAAGGTTACAGCCGTGCAGATCGGCTGGTAGAAAGGCTCCGCACAGCTGTGGCACGTTACAAGCGAAAACATCCGCACTTTGACCAGCAGTTCGAAATCTGGCAAGGTATCTTTCGTTGGCAATTTGTTCGGGACAAGGCCCGGTATACCAGGACTGAGTTGAGCTATCGCGCCTGTCTCATGCAACGTGAGGCCACGCTCGGCCCAGGCAATTACATGGTCGCCGAAGCTGCTATCATCCTGGCTCGCCATTATCATGAGCAATCCAAATTCTCGGAGGGCGAAGCCCTCTATCGAAGGGCTTGGTCGGTTTTACTCAGCGAAACTACGCTACCTCCGAGATTCCGGCAGCTGATGTTAAATCAATGCGCGATCGGGATCGGAACGTGCGCGAACACACTACCGATGTGCTCTGTACCCGCATACGCCGGCCCAAGGATGGTCACAGCACTTCTGGGGTGACGCCAGAAATGTGGGTCGTGATCGGAGTTTGATGGGTTAGGCCAAGGTGCGCCTGGAGAGACTCCCCTTTCCGAAGCCGGAAACAACCCGGTTTCTGGGCCTAGCTAGACGCACGAAGTTTCGAGTAGATTGAGTGTAAGCTAACTCAATCCATTACTAATTCCAGGGTGCGTCCTCAATGCCCCAAAGTGAGAGCCTCGCGGTGTTTATATTCGCCGAAGCCAGCTTGATTGGAGAATTAAATAGGTATAGTCTCGCTCGAGGACTTTTCGTAATTGCCGGTCTCTTGATGTGCGGGGACGGCAAACTCCCGATTCGTGAGAGATCGGCAAACATCCAAGCAGCGGCTACTCGGGTTTTGCGGCATGGTTGTAGCCCTAACGGTAGGTATCTGGGCGTCGTGGACGTATCTAGCGCCGCAGCCGTATCGTAGCCGTCAAGAGCAGCAGTGTCGACAAGCGAGACTATTTTTTCACTGGCTCATTCTTTCATACCAGCTATTGAGGTTGGTACGTCCGGAGTGATCTTCACCAACTCCAAACCCGGCGAAGTCCTCATTACCGAATGTTTAAATGAGGATTCCGGCGAAGACGAACACTGATTCCGAAGGGAACGCGAACGGCATTCCGGGCCGAAGGCGAACAGTTCTCGGAGCGTAGCGACGCTGGCATTCGATTGTGGAACAAGTGTTCGTCTTCGTCAAGCAAAACCTGTCCGGAGCGCAGCGGAGGAAGAGCGCCGCTAGCGGAGAAAGGGGTGCGGGGAAAGGGGCGGCAGCCCTTGTCCCCGCCTCAGCACACAGTCCCCGGCGAGCGTTAGCTCGACGGCTGCGGGCCGCGTTTCTTGCGCATGGAATCGCCACGCATCTCGATACGATGAGCGTTGTGAACCAGGCGGTCGAGGATGCCGTCGGCGGCGGTGGGATCGCCGATCTGTTCGTGCCAGCGCGCCACGGGAAGTTGCGAAGTCAGGATCGTCGAGCGAGTCTGATAGCGGTCCTCGCAGATCTCCCAGAAGTCGCGGCGCTCGGTTTCGGCCAGCGGAGCCATGGCCCAGTCATCGATCACCAGCACGTCGATGCGGCTGAGCCGCGCCAGCAAACTGCGCAAACTGCCGTCGGCGCGAGCGATCGCGAGATCGCGAAACAGCGCGGCGGCGCGCGTGTAGAGCGCCGAGTATCCATCGCGGCACGCTTTCTGCGCCAGCGCGCAAGCCACGAAACTCTTGCCGACGCCGGTGGGTCCGAGCACGAAGATGTTCTCGTGATTGCTGAACCCAGGCCGACTTCTGCGCCAGCGCGCGGATCACGCTCTTGTCCAGCCCGCGAGAAGCGCGATAGTCGATCTCTTCGACGCAGGCTCCCTTCAGTTTGGCGGCATGCAATCGCCGCGCCAGTGCCTGATTCTCGCGCCAGGTCCACTGCTGATCGACCAGCAGGCCGAGCCTTTCTAGGAAGCTCAGCTCGCGCGCGGCCGGATCTTGCTCTTGCGCCTTCAACGCATCCACCATGCCGAGTAACCGCATGGCCGTCAGTTTTTCCATCATCGGTTCTTGTAGCATGTGGGCTCCTTACTCGAAGTACTCGGAACCGCGGATGTTGTCGTGCGGCGGCGTGATGGCGGGCGGTGGTGACGATGGCGGCACTCTGATCCAGCGAGTTCTTCAGAATCGATTCGACGCTTTTGTAGCGGCACGCGCCGGTGAGCAAGGCGCGTTCGGCAGGCCGCTTCCACGCGTTGTGCCGAGTACTTTTCCGCCAGCCGGATGATGCCCAGGCAGCCGCGATAACCCATCTCCGGGTGCGGCTTGTCGTTCATGATCCGCTCGAACAGTCGCGCCGTGTTGGGGCCGATGGATTCGGCCCAGTGCACCATGCGCGAAGGCGTCCATTCCAGATGCGCGCGATGGCTCTTGGGGCGATGCTCCTCGTTGGTGACGGCCTGCCCGCGTCCGCGATGCGCAGGTGCGAAGCCACGCGAGTGCCTTTGTGCAGGATCTCGACCGTGGTCGGCGTCGAGCGGATCTCGACCAGCTCGTGCACCAGGTTGTAGGGCACGCTGTAGAGATTGGAATCGAAGCTCACGTGGTAATCGATGTTGACGCGGGCGCGCGACCACTCGCTCAGATCGAACGGCTCGACGGGAGCGGCTTCAAAGCCGGTTTATCGATGGCCGCAAACACCGACGCGCGGCTTCCGTCGCGCTTGCGAAACGGCCGGTTGTTCAGCTTGGTGAGCAACTCCCGGATGGCCAGGTTGAGTTCTTCCAGCGAGAAGAACTTATGGTGACGCAGCGCCGCCACGATCCAGCGCTGTGCCACCTGCACGGCATTTTCGACTTTCGCTTTATCCCTCGGCTTGTACGGCCGCGCGGGCACGATGCCGAAGCCGCAGTGCAGCGCGAAGTTGTAATAGGTCGGATTCAGATCCGGATCGTAGCGATGCGCCTTGGTCACGCCGGTCTTGGTGTTGTCGGGAACCGCGAGCGCCGGAATGCCGCCGAAGTGTTCGAACGCGTGCACGTGCATCCGCAGCCACGATTCCATCTGCTGGTCGCGCGTGCAATTCGGCAAAGGTGTAGCTGCTGGCGCCGAGCGCGGCCACGAACAACGGCGCCTGCCAAGCCTGGCCGGTGTGACGGTCATAGCACCGGAATCGTCGCACCCGCCCAATCGACGAACATCTTCTCGCCGGCTTTGTGCTCCTGGCGCAACACCACGTCGAGCTTCGAACGCCAGCGCTGGTACAGCTCGCAGAACCGCGAGTAGCGATAGCCTTCCGGGTTCGCCTGCCGGTACTCCTCCCACAGCAACTGCAGGGTCACGTACTTGCTGCTGCGCAACTGCTCGTGAATCGCGGCGAAGTCGGGTGGCGTACGCACCGCCGTCTTCTCCGCCATCGTTGCTTCCCGGCGCGGGAACACCATGGCTTCTACCCGAGCTTCATCCCAATCCTCGGGCAGCGGCCAACTCAGGCCTGCGGCCTCGGCGCGCTTCAGGTACTTGTGAACGGTGCTCACCGCGATCGCGCAACTTCGCCCGATCTGCTGGTAGCCCAGTTTGAGTTCGAATCGGCCGATTCGAACTGAAACTGGGCTACCAGCAGATCGGGCGAAGCTGCTCGATCGCGGTGAGCACCGTTCACAAGTACCTGAAGCGCGCCGAAGCGGCCGGCCTGGGCTGGCCGTTGCCCGAAGATTGGGATGAAGCTCGGGTGGAAGCCGCGGTGTTCCCACGCGCGGGAGCCGCCGGTCGCGGAGAAGAAGCCGGCGCGCACGCCACCGGACTTCGCCGCGATCCACGAGCAGTTGCGCAGCAACAAGTACGTGACCCTGCAACTGCTGTGGGAAGAATACCGGCAAGCCAATCCAGATGGCTATCGATACTCGAGATTTTGTTATCTCTATCAGCGCTGGCGATCGAAGCTCGATGTGGTGCTGCGGCACGAACACAAGGCCGGCGAGAAAATGTTCGTCGATTGGGCCGGCGCGACGATTCCGATTTACGACCGGCACACTGGCGAAGCTCAGCAGGCGCCGCTGTTCGTCGCCACGCTGGGCGCCAGTTCCTACACTTGGGCCGAAGCCACGCGCGATCAGCAGATGGAATCATGGCTGCGGGTCACGTGCACGCCTTCGAACATTTTCGCGGCATCCCGGCGCTCGCCGTTCCCGACAACACCAAGACCGGCGTAACCAGGGCGCATCGCTACGATCCGGATCTGAACCCGACCTATTACAACTTCGCTCTGCATTGCGGATTCGGCATCGTGCCCGCGCGGCCATACAAGCCGAGAGACAAAGCCAAGGTCGAAAACGCGGTGCAGGTCGCCCAGCGCTGGATCGTGGCGGCGTTACGTCACCACAAGTTCTTCTCGCTGGAAGAGCTCAACGTGGCGATCCGCGAGCTGCTCACCAAGCTGAACAATCGGCCTTTCGCAAGACGCGACGGAAGCCGCGCGCAGTGTATTGAGGCGATCGATAAACCGGCATTGAAGCCACTGCCGATCGAGCCGTTCGATCTGAGCGAGTGGTCGCGCGCCCGCGTCAACATCGATTACCATGTGGCCTTCGATTCCAATCTCTACAGCGTGCCCTACAACCTGGTGCACGAACTGGTCGAGATCCGCTCCACGCCAACCACGGTCGAGATCCTGCACAAAGGCACGCGAGTAGCGTCGCACCTGCGCAATCGCGGCCGCGGGCAGGCCATCACCAACGAAGAACATCGCCCGAAGAGCCATCGCGCGCATCTGGAATGGACACCTTCGCGCATGGTCCATTGGGCCGAAACGATCGGCCCGAACACGGCGCGACTGTTCGAGCGGATCATGAACGACAAGCCGCATCCGGAGATGGGATATCGCGGCTGCCTGGGAATCATCCGGCTGGCGGAAAAGTACTCGCCACAACGAGTGGAAGCCGCTGCCGAGCGCGCGTTGCTCACCGGCGCTTGCCGCTACAAAAGCGTCGAATCGATTCTGAAAAACTCGCTCGACCAGGCGCCGCCATCGTCACCGCCGCCCGCCATCCACACCGCCGCACGACAACATCCGCGGCGCCGAATACTTCGAGTAAGGAGCCCACATGCTACAGGAACCGATGATGGAAAAACTCACGGCCATGCGGCTGCTCGGCATGGTGGACGCGTTAAAGGCGCAGGAGCAAGATCCGGCCTCACGCGAATTAAGTTTCCTGGAAAGGCTCGGCCTGCTGGTCGATCAGCAATGGACGTGGCGCGAGAATCAGGCATTGGCGCGGCGATTGCAAGCCGCCAAACTGAATGGAGCCTGCGTCGAAGAGATCGATTATCGCGCTTCGCGCGGACTCGACAAGAGCGTCATCCGGGCGCTGGCGCAGAAGTCGGCCTGGGTGCAGAATCACGAAAATATCTTCGTGCTCGGGCCGACCGGCGTCGGCAAGAGTTTCGTGGCTTGCGCGCTGGCGCAGAAGGCATGCCGCGATGGATACTCGGCGCTCTACACGCGCGCCGCCGCACTGTTTCGCGATCTGGCGATCGCTCGCGCCGATGGCAGTCTACGCATCTTGCTGGCGCGGCTCAGCCGCATCGACGTGCTGGTGATCGACGACTGGGCCATGGCTCCGCTGCAGAAACCGAACGCCGCGACTTCTGGGAGATCTGCGAGGACCGCTACCAAACTCGTTCGACGATCCTGACTTCGCAGCTGCCGGTGGCGCGCTGGCACGAACAGATCGGCGATCCCACCGCCGCCGACGGCATCCTCGACCGCCTGGTTCACAACGCTCATCGCATCGAAATGCGCGGCGATTCCATGCGCAAGAAACGTGGCACGCAGCCGTCGAGCTGACGCTCGCCGGGTGACTGTGTGCTGAGGCGGGGACAAGGGCTGCCGCCCCTTTCCCCGCACCCCTTTCTCCGCTAGCGGCGCTCTTCCTCCGCTGCGCTCCGGACAGGTTTTCCTTGACGAAGCCGAACACTTCCTGCACAATCGAAATGCCAGCGTCGCTACGCTCCGAGAACTGTTCGCCTTCGGCCCGGAATGCCGTTCGCGTTCCCTTCGGAATCAGCGTTCGCCTTCGCCGGAATCCTCATTCAAACATTGGGTCAGGAGGACCGCCGGGTTTGGATTTGGTGAAGATCACACCGGACGTACCAACCTCAATTGCTGGTATGAAAGAACGATCCACTGAAAAAATAGTCTCGCTTGTGATACTGCTGCTCTTGACGGCTACGGATACAGGCTGCGGCGCTAGATACGTCCACGACGCCCAGATACCTACCGTTAGGGCTACAACCATGCCGCAAAACCCGAGTAGCCGCTGCTTGGATGTTTGCCGATCTCTCACGAATCGGGAGTTTGCATCCCACAGCATCAAGAGACCGGCAATTACGAAAAGTCCGCGAGCGAGCTTATAGTTATTCACTCCTCCAATCTGGCTGGCTTCGGCGATTATAAACACCGCGAGGCCCCACGGCCATTTGGGGCGTTGAGGACGCACCCTGGAATTAGAAATGGATTGAGACACCTACACCAGTTTACTCCAAACTGGGTGCGTCTAGTAAGTATTTGCCCAGAAACCGGGTTGTTTCCGGCTTCGGAAAGGGGAGTCTCTCCAGGCGCACCTTGGCCTAACCCATCAAACTCCGATCACGACCCACATTTCTGGCGTCACCCCAGAAGTGCTGTGACCATCCTTGGGCCGGCGTATGTGGGTACAGAGCACATCGGTAGTGTGTTCGCGCACGTTCCGATCCCGATCGCGCATTGATTTAACATCAGCTGCCGGAATCTCGGAGCTAGCGTAGTTTCGCTGAGTAAAACCGACCAAGCCCTTCGATAGAGGGCTTCGCCCTCCGAGAATTTGGATTGCTCATGATAATGGCGAGCCAGGATGATAGCAGCTTCGGCGACCATGTAATTTCCTGGGCCGAGCGTGGCCTCACGTTGCATGAGACAGGCGCGATAGCTCAACTCAGTCCTGGTATACCGGGCCTTGTCCCGAACAAATTGCCAACGAAAGATGCCTTGCCAGATTTCGAATTGCTGGTCAAAGTGCGGATGTTTTCGCTTGTAACGTGCCACAGCTGTGCGGAGCCTTTCTACCAGCCGATCTGCACGGCTGTAACCTTTGCGTTTCTTCTTGGTGCGTCGAGCACGCCTCGAACCACCGACGGTCAGCTTGGCATTCATCCAGGGAATCCTGTGCTTCTGGGACCAACGAGACCACTCTGCCCCGTGCAGAGGGCATGCCGGCAGGATTTCTTGGAGCAACAGATACGCTGCTTTCCAATCGCTATACCCATCCCTCACTAGTTTTTCGTGCGCAAGGGCCAATACTTGAGGAAAAGTATTCCCGCGCGGGAGATGTGAGCGCCAATCGCAAAGCGGTTCGCGGAATAGCTCATCCGTTTCTAGAGCATCCTGAACCGGCTTGGCAAGCTGAATCTGCTGGAAGTTGCCCCGGAAGACGGGGTCGCCAGTCTCTGTTCGTCTTTGACGGACGGCAGCTCGCCAGATAATCCAAATGCAGAAGTATCTGGTACTTATGAGCATGTATTCCGCCTAAGTTACACCGATTTGGTTGAGGTCAGAGTAACACGGTGCGATGATCATCGCAGCCTATGACTGGCGAACAAGTCCTAAGTATACGGCAGAATGCCGGGCTCCTGAAAGTGAACAGGTCTTGGTTGCCAATCACGGAACTGGAGGCGGCTCACGTAAGCGAGTCGAGCAAGGCTCCGCGGAACGTGCAGAGTCCAAGTCCCGGCATGTGGAGCGGTTCACGAGCCGTGGCAAGGTTGGTGCTCTTGGCGAAACGGGACTTAGAACGCGAAGCATGACAGACCCGCAGGCCATGGTGTCCAATAAAGAGGTCGGTAAGCGGCTCCTGAAGGTCGAGGAGGCTGCCCGCTATCTGGGTCTCGAAGTGGACACCGTCTACAAGAAAGCCCGGTTGCGGGAGCTTCCCTCGGTCAAGGTGGGTCGGGCGTTGCGGTTCGATGTTGAAGCGTTAGAGCGCTTTATTGAACAGCACACGATCGAAACCATCGACTGAAAGGAGTACGCAGAAGTGTCTATTCACAAAGTAGAAGACGGAGTCTATAAGATCCGTTGGCGAGAAGGAGGTAGGAACCGCAGTCTGAACGTACACGGTTCGCATGAACTGGCGACCAAGATCCAGCGCAAGAAGCTATCGGCGCGGGATGAGAATCGCCACCTGGACGTAAAGAAGGAGGTCAACTTTCGGATGACAGCGCTGATTGACCGATACCGGGAGCAGTATGGCAGGAAGAAGAAATCCTGGGATCGGGAGAAAAGCATCCTGGAGGACATCCGGAAGGAGTTCGGGAGCCGTTTCGTGAGGGAGATCGACGGTGCCGCCATCAACGGGTGGTATCAAGGTCTCACCGAAGGAAAGGGGCTCTCCCCCGGCACGGCCGTGCGGCACTTCAATGTCATGCATCACATGATGGCGAAGGCCACGACTGTCTGGTCGAAGGATACCGGCATGGATCGCAATCCCGCGGATGCGGTGGAACTGCGGCGGCCGGATGACCAGAGGGAGCGTTATCTCGATGCTGAGGAGATCGGCAGGCTAAAAGCAGCCCTGGACGAAAAGATGTACCGGAAGGGCGGGAAGGGCATCAACCAGACGTTTTTCCGTTTGCGCTTGATTGTTCTGACCGCGCTGACCACAGGGATGCGGATTGCCGAGGTCTTCAGTCTAAGATGGCGTGACCTGAACTACCGGGAGGAGTTGATCGCGGTCCGGGCCAAGCTGAAAGGCGGCAAGGTCCGGTATGTTCCGATGCCGCCGGAACTGGCTGCCGAGTTCAGGAAGTTCCCGGCCATTTTTGGGGAGGAGCGTATTTTTCCTCCTGTGCCGGGGGCCAAGCGCGATCGCCAGAGGGTGGATCGGAGTTTCGACACCATTCTGGAGCTGGCCGGGATCAAGGAGTTTCGGTTTCACGATCTCCGGCACACGTTCGCGAGCTGGTACATGATGAACGGCGGCGACCTGTACGAACTGGCCAAGATCCTGGGCCATGCAAACATCAAGATGACCGAACGCTACGCCAAACTGGCCAAGAGTCACATCGCCAGGACGGGGAGCACGGCACGCGAGATGTGGAAGCTGATGGAAGGAGTCCTGCGGAAGCAAGCTTCGGGAACGGTTTGAATGTTCCCGTATTGTTCCCGCGCTTAAAAACCCATGTTTCTGGCGATCAATAAGTGCTTTAGAATGTGGTGGCCAGGGACGGAATCGAACCGCCGACGCCAGCCTTTTCAGGGCTGCAACCTGCCAGAGCTAAGTGGTTGCAAATATTAGCTCAGTTGCGCTCCCGTCGCTGGAAAACCAGCGATTAAGTGCAACCAAACGCAACCATCGGCTCGTTCGGATTTGCTCAAACAGAAATCATTGTGGAGGCACCGTGCCAGTTTTCAATAAGCCGACAGGTTGCAAGGTCGCAGACCCAAATGAACGACTTGAGTTTGGTAGAAGAGGCCGCCGGAGTGGCAGCGATTAAAGGCCCTCGTGCTCGACAGTGTCTCTTCTCCGATTACGCGTCGGGTTTACAACATGGCGCTCGATGAATTTTTCACTTGGTTCCGGCAAGAACCCCGCGCCGGCTTCAGCAAGGCGACCGTCAATAGTTGGCGAGTGTCACTGGAGGCCCGGGGCCTCAGCTCGTCGTCGATCAGCGTTCGAATGTCGGCCGTTCGCAAGCTCGCGGCAGAAGCCGCCGACAACGGCCTGCTGGCGCCGGAGTTAGCGACTGGCATCATTCGCGTGAAGGGCGTGAAATCCGCAGGAGTCCGGGTGGGGAACTGGCTGTCGCTGCGTCAGGCGCAGGATCTGCTGAGCGCGCCGGACATCGCCACCCTGCGAGGACTGCGCGATCGCGCGATGTTAGCCGTTCTTCTGGGTTGCGGCCTCCGGCGGTCCGAGGTCGCGGCACTCGCTTTCTCTCATATCCAACAGCGCGATGGTCGCTGGTGCATTGTCGACCTCGTTGGTAAGCATGGTCGGGTCCGCACCGCCCCGCTGCCAACGTGGGTCAAGGTGGCCATCGATGCCTGGGCGTCTGCGGCGGGGCTGGCGGAGGGCCACGTTTTCCGACCGGTGACCCGCGCTGGCCGGACGGAGCGTGAACGCTTGGGCGAAAAGGTCGTGTGGCAGATGCTCCAGCATTACGCAGAGGCTGTTGGCGTACCTCGCCTCGCACCCCATGACCTGCGACGCACTTGTGCCAAGCTCTGCAGGGCGGCGGGCGGGGAGCTTGAGCAGATCCAGCTGCTTCTCGGTCACGCGTCGGTCCAAACCACGGAAAGATATCTAGGTACCAAACAGGATTTGGTCCGCGCGCCCAACGACGCGATTAAACTCACCATTGTCACTTGAGGCCCGAGCTTCAGCAGCCGATATTGGGCATTAACGGTAGTTATGTCATGAGCATATTACCTCCGCTTTAGCGAGGACATCAAGCGCAACAATACCGCTCCGCGAGACGTTCCCAGATGACTCGAACTGAGGCGCGAACTGACCAAACCTTGCGCACCGAGATATACTCTCTATCGAATTTGTGCAAAATAATGAACTGGTGAGTCGAACTTCGACCATGCCGCGAAACCATCGGGGAACTAATTGACGAAGCTGGAAATCGTGGCAATGATCGTGGTGTACGGATCCTGGCCCATCGGTGTGATTCCGTTCATTCAAAGATTGCGAGCCAAGAAGGGCGAGGCGTCAACGCACGAGGTCGTGAAAAAAGCTCCGAAGGCGAAGATTGGAATTGTCGTCCAGTCGATGGCGTTTTTCATCGCATTCGTTCAAATACGGCCCAAGGACCTGCGTCCGCCGGGGCTTCTCGTGTTTGCAATGATCCTGGCTCCTCTTTCAGCGTGGCTTGCATGGAGAGCCGTCCGGCATCTGGGAAGGCAGTGGCAAATACAGGCGGCGCTGTACTCGGATCACAAGCTGGTTCGAACGGGCCCCTACGGTTTTCTCCGCCACCCGATTTACACAGCGATGCTTGGCATGATGATAGCGACGGGACTTTTGGTGTCGATCTGGCAGATAGTGATTGTTGCGGGGGCCGTCTTCATGATTGGCACCGAGACTCGAATCCGCGAAGAAGACCGCCTGCTGGAACTGCGGTTCGGAGATGCGTTTCGAGAGTATCGGAACTCAGTGAGCGCCTACATTCCATTTATTCGTTGATCGGCGGGGCCGTCTCCATTGAATGCGCCGCGCGCACACCCCATAGATGAGGCGACTCCTAATCGAGCTTGGAGACCGTTATCGAGCATTAACGCTAGCTAACGCAGAATCCGAACGCGAGAGACTCCTAGAGTCCTAGCCTGTCGAGCATCGGCTTTTCGTATACATCGTCTTCGCCGGGGTAGCGGAGTCGGTCCTCGAACTTGCCAGTTTCCTTCGCCAACGCCCAGATCAAACTCTCCCCGGCGGGCGCGGTGTCCGGCTGTCGAGCGAACACTGGATCCGAAAATGCTTCTTCCGCATCAATGACGGTCCACCCCTTGGAACGAAACATTGCCAACAGATCCCCTAGGAAAAGAGAATTTAGGAGATTGTAGTGGATCAAGAGCGTGTGCGCCGCACTGCGTCCCAGCACGTCCCGGGAGAGTTGATCGTAGAACCGTGCGCGATCCCAAATATGATCAAGGTACGGCTGCCGATAAAGCGTCACGTCGAATCGAGGTTCCGCCTTTATTCGAGCGAGTAGGCGTTGGTTGTAATACCAGTCCGATGCGTCAATGGTGACGGCCCCATTGCGGTAACCATGCTTGGCCAAAAAGGAGCGGAAACGATCGCGCAGTTCGCGTGTCTGACCCTCCTTGAGCGCTGGGAAACGAAAGAACTTTCGGAAGCTATTATAGACGCGTAGTACGTCTTCATTGCGCAATATATCTGCCTCAAATTCCTCAGCCGTGATCTTCCCAAATAAGGGTTGATGGCTGTAGGTATGGTTCCCGATTTGATGGCCGGCCGCGCTCCAGCTCTTGAGGATGCTTGAACCGTGGGGATTGTCAACGCTTTCGCCGATCGCAAACAGAAACGCGCGTGTTTTCCCGAGGTGCGTCAATAGGCGCCCTTCCGCTTCGGACCGCCGATCCTCCGGGATGATCTGCCAACGCACATCATCCATCGTGATGGCAACTCTCGGCCGCGTTTGCGCGAGCAGCGGAGTGCCGCACAAAACCAATGCCTCGCGTCGAGTGAGCTTCATCAATGTTTGAACGTAGCACACACCTACGCGAAATACCGCGAAGAACTGAAGTTCACTTGAAGGAAGTCGATCAGAGCCGTTACTGAACGGTCCGTTATGACGTATTATTGGCCACGAGCGGCCCACGACTTGTCGAACACATCAACGACTGGACACAACCGTTGAGCGCTGCGAGTGTGCGACTTTGTTGATGCGCATTACTGAATCAACGCTTAACCTGTCGCGGCCTTCTGAAATCCAATCGTCGGAGGATGCGGCTCCGCATAGTCGTCCTACTGTGCCACTGTCATCGAAATTCGTGTAGACTGCCTACGTTGCCAGCGACTGCGCTGGGGGACAGGAGGAAAACTCCATGAACGGGCACCGGAAAGTTTCTGTTCTGGTCTTTGCGGCATTCGTAGCTCTGTCAGGACATGCTCAAACGGCAGGAAAATACCTCGCGCCGCGTGACCAGTTAATCGCCATCCGCGCCGGGCGGCTGTTCGACGCTCGTTCAGGCATGATGCTCACCAATCAGGTGGTGATCGTACGAGGCGATCGCATTGTGGAAGTCGGCTCGGGCGCTGCCATTCCTTCGGGGGCGAGCGTGATCGACCTCTCGAATGCGACCGTCATGCCCGGCATGATCGACGCACATGTCCACATCAACACGGGAGGAGAGACCGAAGCGCAGCGCACGCTGATTGCACTGGCCAATGCTCAGATTGACCTCGCAGCGGGATTCACCACGGGCCTCGATATGGATTCGCGCGGCGGCTACAACACGGTGGATATCCGCGATGAGATCAATTCCGGACGGGTTCAGGGCCCGCGTCTGCAAGTGGCGGGCGAATCACTCAATCCTCGCGCGACGAATTATTATCCGGATATCCGAACGGGCCGCTTCCAGGAAGGTTTCATAGAAAATAAGAATGTTAACGGTCCATGGCTCGCCCGCGCGGCAGTGCGAGAAGCCAAGCTACACGGCGTGGACTGGGTGAAAATCTACACCACGCAGGATTTCGCTGGGACGATGCACATGTGGACTCCCGACGCGACGCTGATCAATTCGCCTTCTCTGACGTTCGAGGAAGTGCAGGCCGTGGTGGACGAAGCGCACCGGCTGGGCCTGAAAGTCGCGTGCCACACTTATGGCGGCGAAGGCATGGCTAGTTGTATCAACGCCGGCGTGGACGCTCCCAATCACCTCCTCGAACTCGATCAAGATGGGATCAAGGTCCTGTTGCAAAAAAAGCTGCCGTTTGTGGCCACGCTGGATGATCTGATTGCGCTGGAAAAGGGCGACCTGGAAGCGACCGGCGGCCGGAACTCCCGCATGAAGCTGGCCGAGCAAGCTATCAGACGCGCAATCGCCGCGGGCGTACCTATCGTCTTTGGTAGTGGTGCTACTTCGGACGCTGTCCCGCATGGTAAGCAGGCCAATCAGTTTGCTTTTTACGCCAAATGGGGATTGAAGCCAACACAGGCGCTGCAAACTACTTATCTCAACGCCGCCCACATGCTGAACTACGGAATCGAAAAAGACATCGGGACCATCGAGAAAGGCAAGTTCGCCGACATCATCGCGGTTTCGGGAAATCCGCTGGCAGATGTCTCCGAAATGGAGCGCGTGCACTTTGTGATGAAGGGCGGCACGGTGATACGGAACGATTTCACGGCGCGCTAAGGATTACACGCCCATGCGTCGGACGCGGGGTTGCCATGGGCGCGCTCACCGGCAGCGGCTATCTCGAGATGTACCGGAAGCCGCGATAGGCACGCACTGCTCCTAAACGCACGCGACAAAACCGTGCTCCACGTAGGCTTCGATCCGCCTCGAGGCACGTGAGGATACTCCCGAAATCGCGGACTGATATCACGTATTATCGGTAGCCAATTCCCACACACCGCCAAAATGTCGTGAACGGGAGGTAAACATTGATCAATTGAGTTCGCACCTATGGAAGGAACAACCTAAACGGCAATGGTGTCTATTCACGCGGAGGCAATTCCATGCGGCGAATTCTGATCTGCTTCGCGGGAATGCTGCTCAGAGCTCCAAGCATTGTCGCTGAGACTGCGCCATCGGATTCACAAATGACGCAAGCCGTACTCTCGGAGATCCGTCAGTTGAGGCAAGATCTCCAGGCCACGGCAGCGATTATACAGCGAGTGCAGATCGTCTTGTATCGCATCCAAGCTCAGGAAAACCAACTAGATCGTGCCACCCAACGCCTTGAAACGACGCGTGACGTTTGCAAAGGGGCCGAGATGCAGGGCAAACAGTTCACGACTCAAATCGAGCAGACCGAATCGGCGAAGCGGAGCGCCCAGAGCGCGTCCGATCGGCAGGCCGCGGAAGAAATACTTGTCCGCCTGAGGTCCTCGGCTGAAATGTTCGCCAGCGAGGCGAGAGACTGCCAGGGAAATCAGGTGGATGCTGAGATTCAAGTTCGAGCCGAACAGGCCAAGATGAGCGAACTTCAGGATCAGCTAGAGAGGCTCGACAAGGTCCTCGCTGGCGACGGCAGAAGGTAAAGCTCGTGCGCGTCCGCGACCAAGCTGGTCGAAAAGCGAAATCAGATCGGACATGGGAAATAAAGTACTGGCAGTAGAATGATTCAGCAAATTCGCTCATGCCACCATCAAGCGAGGGTAGTTGAGCTACTTTCGAGGGACGCCCAAAGAGGAAGATGGCGCATGGAGTTCAGAGTGCGGAGTCGTTATAATGCGCGCTATGAGACATCTTGTGACCAGTTTTGTTCTCATGTTTGGTCTGTCCGTTTTTTCGGGCTTGCCCGCCTACGCACAAAACAAAGCCGCATGCGAGTTACTCTCCAAAGCCGACGCAGAAGCCATCCTTGGAGTGACGCTCCAGGCGCCTAAGCCCGTCCGCGCCCTTTCGCTCGCTTCTCGACCCGGATTTCACGTCGGGCACGCCTGAGCAGGGCTGCGATCTTTTACCAACTTCAGTGCCCAATCGGCCCAACCCTCCCAAGGTAGTTAATGTCCGCCTCGAAGTCCGATACTCATCGACGCCCAACGCTCACGCCGTAGATGAGGCTCGGAAGCAAGTAGATACGCGCACCTATGACCATCCGACGGATCTGCCCGGGTCTGGGCGATGCGGCCTTCTGGATCGGAGCGCCCAATAACGTGACGCTGTTTGTGTTCCTCGGAGGCACGACGCGATTGATGATCGGCCCCAGCGAGATCGGCCTGGAGCAAGAGAAGGCACTGGCAGCGAAGGCTCTCGCGGCGTTGGGCAAGACCAACTTCACTTACGGAACCCCGACTGGGCTGAACAAGCCGGTGCTCGGCAAGCCGGGTCCTAATCCAAGCGCGTTCGACCAACTGAAACGCGCCCTCACCGCGAAAGCCGACATGGGGGATGTCAAGGCCCAACTTGCGCTCGGGGGACTCTATCAATCTGGTGCCGTGGGCCCGGACGGAACGGTGCAACATGACTATGCCGGCGCCGCCTACTGGTATCAGCAGGCATCGGATCATGGTGAACGCTCAGGCGGCCTATGAACTCGCAATCCTTTACCGCGAGGGACTGGGCGTGGCCGCTGACGCCGCGCAGTCATTCCAGCTTCTGCAAAAGGCCGCCGAAGCCAACTATGTGCCGGCGATGCCGCTGCTATCCAATGCTTACGCCGAGCAAAAAACTCCCGTGAGCGCTCAGCGCGCCACCTATTGGGCGACGAAAGCCGCCGAAGCGGGCGACCCCACAGGGTGGCTGATTCTGGGTTTTGAATACGCCACGGGAAAGCTCGGCGGCGATCCGCCCTATTGGTACCAGAAGGCGATGGAGGTTTCAGGAAGGCCGCCGACGGCGGCAATTGCGTCGCGATGATGGCGATCGGAGAGTTGTATGCCAGCGGGAAGGGCGTTCCCGCCGACAAGGCCCAGGCGCAGAGTTGGAACGCAAAGGCCGAATCGTGCCAGGGCGGAAATATTGCAATGCTACAACAGCAGATTTCCGAGTATCAGGCCAGGGTTGGCGCGTCGCGCGAACCCGTGGCTGTCTCCATGCTGGGTGCGATTCCCGTTATCCCCAGGCCCGCTCCTCGCCCATCGCAGAACGGGCAGCGGTCTGGCGTTTCCTGGAATTCCGACTTCATCGGCAAGCTCGTAGCTGCCGCAGTCATCGCGACCGCCATTAATTTGCTGGTCCCCCACTCGGGGGGAGACGACGGATCGGGGCCGGACGCCGACCCCGTGCGCAGGGCTTCGCAGTATTACGACGACCGTTCCAGGCTGACATGTCCTGGACCCGCTGGGTTAAATCATGAACCCACAGCTTTGGGGGCTTGCTGAAAGACGTTCACCCGGATACGGATTCCGTAGGATCATCCCTTTGCCGGCAATCCGGCCGCTGGCCGACCAGATTCTGAAAGAGCTGTCGCCGGAGCTGGCGAAGCTATATGTGGCCGACGGGCGCGCATCGCACGTGGCGCGCAAGAAGAGCAGTGGCGCGATTAAGTCGATGAGCTGCAACATTTCAGCGCGTGCCGGCCTTTCGAATATTGGGACTGGCTGTTAGCTCACGCACTGTGCATCGTGTAAGTATCTGCGCGCCCGGTTCTCGCTTTCGTGACCGCTGATCGGGACGAATCCACGCCACGAACGACGCCATGGGCGGTGAGCCGCAGTTCGTCGATCCCTACGCAGAAGCCGCCAGTAAGCGGCGAGACCGGCCAATTTCGTCTGAAACGGACGCTATAACTCTCGCCTGGCGGGGCTAGACTTTAGAAATCCGATTGCTATTGCGAAATCCCCATTGCCGTGAAGATATCTACAGTAACGGGGCGTTCCCGACCCAAGTCGGTTCTGGAAAGTTGACCGTTATGCTTCATTATCGGAAGCGTCGATGGGTAGTTTCTCGGGTTCGCTCCAAAAACGGCCTTATAAAGGTGAAACGCGCATTCATGCCCGAGCGCTTTCAGCGTGCACGGCGAGCGATCGGACGGTTCCGGGCAGGCGGAAGGAAAAACAGGCTCCTTGGCGGGATGACTCCGCCCACATGTCGCCGCCGTGCTCGATCACAGCCTGCCGTGAAAAGGCAAGGCCCAGACCGACGCCGTTTGCCTTGCCCGCGGTTGCGAACGGCTGGAAGAGCCGCCCCCGAATCTCGGGACTGATACCCGGCCCTGTATCGCGCACGCGGATCAGCACCGAGCCACTGTCGGAAGCTGCCGATACGTAGATGGTTCCGCCGTGGGGCATGGCCTCCAGCGCGTTTACCAGTAAATTAACCAGAACACGATGAATGCGGTACCGATCCAGAGCGGTTTCCAGGCCCTCGGGTACCGCCTGCACGATGCGTACGAACTGAAATTCGGCACTGGTCGCAATTTTGGCTATGGCGCCCGCCACCAACTCACGAAGATTGGATGATTCCATTTCCTTCTCCCCGCTTCTGCTCCGGTCTAAGAATTCCTCCAGCAGTTCGCGCATACGAACCGAGGCGCAGTACACTGTGCGGGCGATGCGGTCTACTTGCGGCTGCGAAAGGCGGGTGCCGACCAGCATCTCCGCACTGCCCTGGATCGCGGCCAACGGATTACGCAGATCATGGACGATTGACGAAAACGCGGATAAGGCACCGGTTTGTTCAGGAGCGATTGTCTCTACGATCATTCATTTGTGTCCTTTCTTCTCAGCAATTCTGGCAGGCCTCAGTCGATCGCCCCCGCGACAAATGGTCCGTCGGAAGGATGACAAATGCATGACAGAAAGAAAATCCTCTGGCGAGCACGATTAGGACATCGGGAATCCGCGGCAACATGGGTCTAATAATGCGCTAAGAATCGCCAATTCGCGTCCTCCATAAGGGTGATTCCGCGCGGGTCGAGGGATGATTCTCGAATTTCCGGGGGCTGAGGGAAGCCAAGATCGCGTGGAATCATCCTGCGCGGCGTTCCAAATCATCCTTTCGGGGGTCGTTTTAGGGCCGAACCGGCTGCAAACTACCAGTAACGAAAGGGGAACTGGACCATGGCACGTGAAATCGAACTCGGGGCTCTCGAGCCTGTCGTGGTGTGTCCGAACGAGGACCGCGCGACGCATTCCATCCACCTGCTGGGCCGCCAGCTTGCGGTGAAAGCCACGGGGCGCGATACCGGAGGCGGCTTCGCAGCCGGACTCTTACGGGCTGAGCCGATGTCCGGTCCGCCATTGCACCTCCGCACACAGGAAGACGAGTGGTTTTACATTCTCAAAGGCGAGTTTGCTTTCGAGGTTGGCGACCGGTGCTTCATCGCCGCTCCCGGAACTTCGGTATTTGCGCCCCGCGGGGTACCGCACACCTGGCAGAATTTCACTGGCGAAGTAGCTGAGGCGCTCGAGGTCTTCACGCCGGCGGACATTGAAAAAGACTTTCCCGAATCGGTGATCGAGACTCTGGAACCGGCTGTCCTGGAAACGAGGAAACGGTATGGCGTCATTACCCTCGGTCCGCCCCTGTCGCGCTAATCCCGAGGACCGACCAAGTGGCCACAACCGAAGGATTGAATATCGCCGGCGCCAGGATGCAGGTGCTGATTTCGAGCCACGACACCGGAGGCCGGTTTACCATCTGCGAGGTCGCAACCGATGGCAGCAGTGGTCTGCCCCTGCACGCCCACAGTTATGAGGACGGCTTTTTCTACATCCTCGAGGGCGAGTTCGACTTTCAGATTGCCGGGAAGGCGATCAACGCAGGCCCAGGGGTTTCGCTCTTCATTCCGCGTCAGACCGCTTACGCGTTTCGCAGCAAAGATGACCAGGGACGGCTTCTGGTGTTCGCGCATCCCGGTGGACTGGACCTGTTCCTTCACGATGTGAAAGCCGTGGTACAAGGCCAACAACCGCTCTTCGAAAAGCTGGCGTCGGTGCTCGAAAAGCACGGGATCGTTGTCTCTCCGAAGCTCGAATCCGGATGACGGTTGTGGGAGAATCTGTTTCACGGATGGCATTGCAAGCAACTTCCGTTTGGCTGGCAGCCACAAAACTTTCCATTCCCGCGCGGCGCCATGACGCGCTGCTGCGTCCCCGCTTGATCGACGTCCTCGCGAAGTCGCTGGTCGACGCGCGCCTGTCCCTGATCTCGGCGCCGGCGGGAGCCGGAAAGACTACTCTGCTCGCGGAACTGCCGCATGCGTTTCCGGAAACCACCTGGGCCTGGCTGCTGTTGGACGCGGAAGACAACGATCCCTCGCGCTTCGCGGCCGCATTGGTCGCGTCCCTAGGGGCGGCGGGAATCGATATCAAGGAAGATGTTGCCAGACCCGGTGACGCCCGTACGGTAGTTACCGCCATCATCAATCAAATCGGGCAGAACAAGCAACGTCCAGTGGCGATGGTGCTCGACGATCTGCATGTGATCTCCGAACCGTCCGTGCACCAACTGCTGGATTATTTGGCGGACAACCTTCCCGCCGGTATGCGCATGGTCCTGGCGGGCCGCCAGGATCCGCCTATGTCATTGGCACGCCGCCGTGCGCGCGGCGAACTGGGAGAAATTCGCTTGCAGGATCTCAGCTTCACCGAGGATGAGACAGGCGCTCTGGTCAACCATCAGCTGGGGCTCGATCTCACCAACCAGGAAGTGCATCAGTTGCATTCTCGAACCGAAGGCTGGGCCGCCGGCGTGCGTCTGCTGGCCACGTCGCTCTCACAGCTTCCCGCGAATCGGGCCACCTTACTCAGCGGAATGCAGGGCAGCCGCCGTATTTTCGATTTTCTGGCCGAAGAGGTACTCGACCGTCAGGAGCAAGACCTGCGCAATTTCCTGCTCGATACGTCGATTCTCTCCTCCCTTCGACCCGAGGTGTGCGACGCCCTGACGGGCCGGCGCGATTCCGGCCGCATCCTGGAAGATCTGTACCGGCGAAACTTGTACGTCGTCGCTGCCGATGAAGCAGAAACCAGTTTCCGCTATCATGACCTGTTCGCCGACTTTCTCCGGGAGCGTCTTCGCCGGGAACGGCCGGACGATTGGGCGGCTCTGCACGAGCGAGCCGCTCAGGCCGAAACCTCGCCGCACCAGCGCCTGCTGCATTTGCTGTCGGCCCAAAGCTGGGATGCGGCCGCGTCCGAGATCGCCTCGATCGGTCCCGAATATGCCCGCCGTGGATTTGTCGTGACCCTGCAACGCTGGATCGCGGAATTCCCTGACGCGGTCCGCCTGCGCTATCCGCGGGTGCTGTATCTGCTGGGCCACGCCATCTGGACGCAAAGCGAGTTTTCGCAAGCGCAGCCCTACCTGGAGCAGGCGCTCGAAGGATTCCTTCAGAACAACGATTTGGCGGGCCAGGCGGAAGCGCTGGTCGCCCTTGCCAATAGCGCGTTGATGAACAATCGCTTCGATGAATCGCGCGAGATGATCCGCCAGGCGCTCACGTTCGACATTCCCGCCGAGAGCCGGGTCCAGATCTATACTGCTACGACGTGGGACGCCATTTACCGCAAGGATTGGGTCGAAGCCGAACAGCATCTCACCAAAGTATTTGAGATGGTGGAGAGCGGCTTTGGCAATTCGAATCCCTTGGCCATCATGCAGGTGTTATTTTCCGCGGGAGTGCCGGGCTACGCGCGGAAGACCGAGAGGTTGTGCGCAGCCATAGGCCGGGGCCTTTCGGGTCCGCCCAACCTGACGCACGCCTCCTACCACCTGCTGTCCGGAGCTGTTTTGCTGATTCACGGCGACATGGCGGGGGCCGAACGGGAAGCCGAACTTGCGCTCGCCATAGGGCGCGACTGTGGCCAGATCGTTCTGATCACGGCCGCCCTCTGCACCACATTTGCAGTCATTGCGGCGGCCCAGGGCCGGTGGGCAGTTATGGACTTCTGGGCCACGGATGCTTTGGACGTAGACAAGTATGGCCAGATCGCGCGCAACTGGAGGCTTCATTACCAATACCTGCAGGCACGTGCGCGCTGGCACTCCGCCAACATCGAAGGGTTGCGCGGCGCCTACGAAGATTCCCTGCTGCCCAACCCGTTCGAAGCACCCGCGGCACGGCCGTACCGGCCTCTCATCCGCGGCATGCTCCGCATGGCGGAACGCAACTACGCCCAGGCGGAGCATGCCTTCCGAGAAGCACTGCGCGAGGAAGACGACTTTAAGGTGAGCCGCGCCATCTCCAGCGCCCGTGTCATGCTGGCTCACGCGCTATTGGTCCGCGGTCAGGCAGCCGAAGCGATGGAGGTTTTCGGCCCGTTCCTCGACGAAGCCGAAACGGCGAACAGCACCGGCTGGCTTCTTCGCGAGAATCCTGTCATCATCCCCTTGCTGCGCCACGCGCACGAACGGAAGATGCGCCGCGCTTATGTCGAACGCGTTTTGGAGCTGTTGGGCGCGCCGATAGACGCGCTCAAGGCCTCGGGCGGAGAACCACTCTCTGGACGAGAACTCGAAGTCTTGCGCATCCTGGCAGAAGGGCTCGGCAATCGCGAAATCGCCGAGCGCATTTTTGTCAGTGAGGCGACTGTCAAAACGCACGTTCAGCGCATCCTGCGAAAGCTCGATGCCGGTTCGCGTACTCAAGCCGTCGCGCGGGCCAGAGAGCTCATGCTGTTGTGATGTTTCGAGACGTTTGCCTAGATCAATGGATCGCGCCCAAACAAGTCCCCGGCTGCGTGGCCAGCCTTCGCTGGATGCCGTTAACCACCATTATCGGAAGCAGGATTAGCTGGCCTGACTGCACTTGAGGCAGAGGAGGCTACCCAATTGAAGGCAAAAGGGCGTTTTTTGAAAAAAATGTAACGCTCACTTCAAGACTGCGGTGATATTGTCGATTGCCCAAAGCTCCCACAGCCTTTTGGTGGTGTTGTAGGCCAGCGTGCCATCCGAGTTAACGTCCCAGGACTGTACGTTGCCCGCTACTTCGATACCGGTGAACTCCGGCTGGCTGCCCTCCGCCGAAATCCGCATGAACCTGCTCTTTTCGTTTTGCTTTTCGATAAACAGAAGGCTTTTGCTGTCCGCGGTCCACCCATACCCGCCGCCCGTCGCGGGGGGAGCTGGAATTTCACGATAGCCAGTTCCATCGGTATGCACGCTGGCGAAGTGATTTCCTTCCTGATCCCTGACGATGAAGGTGACAGTTTTTCCGTCGCGGGTTAAACTCCCGGTGCCGCTTCTGAAAGCCGCGTTCGCTCTAGCCAAGGTCCATACCACGCGCTCCTGGCCCGTGTTCAGATCCACGCCGACGATCTGACTGAGCCTTCCATCAGCGCCAGCCTTCAGGTGGTACAAAGTCGGGTCCGCCGGAGAGAGAAACCCGCCCGCTGGTAGAGGCTTTATTTCGCCCGTCTGGAGGTCGACTCTGGATACCGATTTGGGAAGTGCCACCTTAATGCTGCGGCCGTCGTATAGCCATTCAGGTCTGTTCTGCACGGCAACGTTGTCCGCGTAAATTTTCTCATCGCCGGTCTCCACGGAATGAATGATCAGGTCGAACTCGTCCGTGCTTCCCTGGTGGTGTCTCTTGAACGAAATCGATTTGCCGTCGGGCGACCATTTGGGTTGGATCCCGACGAAGCCCTCCCGCGCCGGGTCAGAACTCTTCATCCCTGCGGGAGTCATGCCAGCGAATGAGACGTATTCGACATCCGGGACCTTCTGCGCGTAATAGTACGCTCCTCCTCGTATACCGATACCTGTGATTTCTCCCAGGTCTGATCGAACCAGAGCCGCCGCTCCCTGCGGCTTCCCGTCGCGTACCCCGATTGACCATAGCCCGACGCTGCCGGACCGGTCGCTCACGAAGAGCACATGCTTCCCATCGGGTGCCCAAACCGGATTGGTGTTGATCCCCGCGGTTTTTACCAGCTCCGTCATGCCCGATCCGTCTGAAGCCATCAGATAGATGTGAACGTCAGCCTTCTCTTTGGAATTGGCGGTCTTCGGATTCACGGCCAGCGCGGCGTAGGCGATATAACGCCCATCGGGAGAAAGACTGGGTGCCCCTTGGTCGCGCCAATCCAGCGATACGAACGGCTTCATGGCGCCGTCGGAGACAGAAACCCATGCGAATTGCCACGTCAGATCTGACTGCTTGCGCACATTCACCAGGACGGATTTTCCATCTGAAGACCATCCCGCAGGCCCGAAGTAATCGTACTCAGAACTCGCTACCAGGACACGGCTCTGGCCGCCCGTCGCATTAAGCATGACCCGCAACTGAGCTTTACGATCGTTACTCTTTCCGGCATCCCAGAAATACGCGATCTGCCGCATGTCCGGAGAGAAGAGAGGCTTTTCGCCATAAGCCCCCGAGTCGCCCTTGTCGTCGTAGGAACCCGATCTGGCCATAAGCCTTCGCTGCTGCCCGGTCTTGACGTTCCGGATGGCGAGATCGCCGGTGTCCCAGTCCGTCTGGACCATCGTGCGCCCGTCGACGCTCAGATTGGCCTCGGTATCGGCACAATCGCCAGAGCAGAGCAGCCGCTTCGTGGTGGCTTTGGCCCCTTGCGCCTCCACGGGCCGGACTCCATTGCCGACCATCACCAGACATAAAAGCATCGTCAGCGCGAACGCTGGAATCTTCCACACCGGCCGGGGAGGTGGTTCCGGTACTAGCTTCCTCCCCGCCCGCCATGCGTCGATCTCGCTGGAAAAAGCGTAGACGCTACTTCGGTTCTGGTGGGTATGCCGGTGGACGGGCAGTCCTTCCCGGCGTTCCCAGCGCCGTGCCGTAGTGATGTCCTTCTGTAGATACCCGGCGATTTCTTTCCACGATTCAAGAGGTGCTTCTTCCTGGCGATTCAGTTGGTCCATGCTCCTGCTCCTGGTGATTTTCGGCCGGTTTGTTCGTCTGGCCTTGCCCAGCGTAGAGTCAGGAGAGTTCATCAGCAATAGGTATTAGGAGGCAAACCATTCAAAATGTGTGCTTGCCTCGAAAATCCCCCCAGTATCCCACTTGTCCGACTTCCTGGGCTGGAATTTCCGTTGGGATCAGACCTCCTCCGGGATTCGTCAGCCCGAAACACTAGCCGGCAAAACTTTTCCACAATGCCTGCGATCCATATAACCGGTTGGGATAAGTGGGATGCACCGCCGGGCTTTACCGCGTAGATGGCCGCCCTCGCTCCTCTAGGACGTTGACCGTTATGGGGCAATATCGGAAGTTAATTCGGGCTCAGGCACGAGACATGTGAGGGGGCTGCTGCTCTCGTAGTGCGCTGGCCGATGCTGGAGAAGCACATGCGGCAGTAGATCACACCGGCGGGCCAACCAGGCCGTTGCGGACTGCGTCAATTAAGCTGTGGACGCTGGCGGGCACAAACAGATTCCCGCTTCTGCGCCAGAACAACGACAGAGGCACGCCGATAAGGACGTGAAACGGAATCACAGTGGCAAGCGTCGGCACAAGGGTTTGTAATTGATGCCCTGGAATGATCGGATAATGCCAGATGCCCCACAACGCAGAAACGTAGATTGCCGACAGGACTCCCCGATTCTCGCCGGGGTGGTGCAGGTGGGAGTCAAACACGCCGCGGAACCATACCTCTTCCAGCAGAAACACAACCGGGACGAATTTCAGCAACGATGTCAGACCAAACCAAACTCTTGCCCCGATCGGTTGGGCGGAACCACTTGATGCGACATCTTGGAGGATCCATGCCAGAATCCCGATGATCCCGCTGGTCGCAACGCAGAGCAAAAGCTCCCGAAGAGCCTTTTGCTGGAAGTAGCGTAGCGCGTAGGCCGCTGCCCAAGCGCCGGCGAGCGCGGCGACGTTCCAGCCATCGTGGTCCCAACTCGCGCGCGAGCGGAGCAAATTGATAAGATCGATTAGGGGGACGATCATCAAGCCGATCGCAATCGCCACGCCGGCTGTGCCTAGTTGAAAAGGCGGGGCGTCGCGTACCCACATGGCTCGCACAGGGGCTTTACGCACGTATCGCTGAAAAGCGAGAGTGATAGGAATCCCCAAAAGCAGATAGCCGTAAGGCGACGGGTGTAACAGCAGACCGAGGACCATCCACAGGCCAATAGCTGCCGTTCCCTCGAGGAACCGGCGGGCGCGGCTCCGGGTCGGAGCATCATAGGTCTGAACTGATGCGGCGGACATTGGATGTATTGAGTTAATAGCCAACAATGATTCCATGAAAGCTTATGCAGATCAACTCCGCTCGTAAACGCGTTGGGAAGGTGCTTGGGCCAGAGTGCATAAACTTGGCCCAGACGGCGTCATCGGTTAAGTTCATGCGGACTAAGAGCGATGCATCGGGCACCCTTATGTTGCATCTCTGGGATCAGGCGTATCGGGGCGGATAGTCCCAGTCTACACATCAACAGACCGCCGACGAGGTCATGGGCAGTCCCATCCACGCGACACCGGCGACCATAAAGAGCCCGTAAAACGGCGAGGAGTAGAGCGACTCGTCCAATTCTGCATTTTGTTGTCCGGAGAAACCGGTTTCTAATTCGAACGTCTTCAAAGCATCCCGTTATTTATCATTATCGTCGGGCACTCGGCAGGCTCCGACCGGAATGCTGACTACTATTCGTTGGTTTTGGACAACCTCAATCGCTAGGGTGCGCTCTGATAGCTTGAACACTCCGCCGGTCAACAAGAGAGATCTCCCTGAGCGGGTTCCTCAAATCCGTGTTTTGCCGTGAGCCAGGACATACCATCGGATCGCAGGCCTCTATCGGCAATCTGCTTGGGATCTATCGGCTCGGCTAATGTTTACGCCGAAACGGCGTTGGGGCGTCGAAGATGCTTCATTCCAGAAACGCGTCGATCCGTTGGATCATCCAGAACATCGCAACGGAGCCGATCGCGTAAGGAGCCATAGCTCTTGCCCAAAATGGCTGCGGAATTCGCAGTCGAAGAAGCGCTGCGAGTGCAGCCCAGACGGCAATTACGAAGGCCAGTTGTCCCAGCTCAACGCCAACATTGAAGAAAAGCAGCGCGAGCGGAATCGAGTTGGGCGGCAGTCCTACTTGAGCCAATGCGCCCGCGAAGCCTAGCCCATGCAGCAAGCCGAACGAAAAGGCCACAATCCACGGTGCGCGGGCGGTGACACCGAGCCTACCCTGCATACCATGCACGAGTTCAGCCGCGACGAACACAATGCTCAGCGCAATGGCTGCTTCCACTGGAGCTTGTGCCACATGCACAAAGCCGAGCGTTGCTGCTGCCAACGTGAAGCTATGAGCGATGGTGAAAGCCGTGATCGTCCAGAGCAGCCGGCGCCGATCGTCGACAATCAGGACCAGCGCGAGCAAAAACAACAAATGATCGAATCCCGTGAGAATATGCTCGATACCTAGCACTAGGTACGTGCGTACCAGTCCTGCACCGTCGCGGATCGATTCGACCACGAATTGCGGCCGTCCCGGCAGCAGACGTGCGACTTGGGTGATTCCGTTCGTGCGCACCACGCGCGCAAGCACATCCGTGATGCTCGCCGGCAAGCCGTCGATTCGAATCTCAAATCCTTCCAAGCCTCCCGTCCGCTGAATGGTCCAGCGTTCGACGAATGCGTCTGAAGTGAAAGTGCCGCGAGGTTCGGTGACGTTCGTCGTCCCTTCCGGAAACACAACATGAATCCCGAGACGGAGGGATTCGCTCTGTGCAGGGACTTTCCAGAGAACGTCGAACGTTTCTGGCCCACGCTGCTGAAGTTCCAGATACGCCGGGCGGAATACGTCCGCAAGCAAGGGCGTGCAAACAACGAATGCACCGAGAGTCGCCATGATGGATCCACCGCGGCGCCAGATGCGCTTGCGCCGGGCGATTCTCATTTGGTCACGACCTGGGCACTCACAAGCCGCGATTCCCCTCGCTCAATCTCCACCGAATATCGCTTCCTGAGATTCCGGTAGAACGCGTTCTTCACCTCGACGGAACGAGTCCGGTTCCATTCTCGCGCCACCTGATCGCGCACGTCCGCGAATGACGGTGTCCTCGCTGCGCGCTGTCTTGTAACGCGAACCAGGTGCAAACCGAAACTGGAACGAACGGGGCCCTCCCACTGTCCCACCTTGAGATTGCGAATCCCTGAGGTAAATTCATCGCCAAAGACAACCGCGACGACATGCGGCTGGGCGTTTTCCATCCGCGGTGCGAGCATTGTTGAGTCGCCGAGGGCATCGGCCTGTTTTCCGGCACGGAGGCCGGCAAGCGCTGCGGAGATTTCGGTGCTGAGCCCAGCGCCGTGGCGCGCCGGATCGAAATAGACCTGCTCAAACGTGAACACCGAAGGCTCTTCGAAAAGCTCTCGATGAGACGCGAAGTACTCTTTCAAGTCTGCCTCCGTCGGTTCTTTGTTGAACATGTCTTCGCTTAAGATCTCGACCTTTTGTTTGACGCGGCCCCGAATGACCGGGTCGTCCCGGTCCAGACCCAAAGCAATTCCCTCTCGATAAAGCACTTCCTCGCGAACACAATTCTCAATCAGCGCGGTGAGTTCTTTCCGGGTAGGCGAACGCTGCCACGTATTGTGGAACTGCGACTCAATCGAAACGATCTGACTCTCGGTGATGAAAATGCGAGAGGATTCCGGTTTAACGGGAGCGAAGGCCGAGTAAGCCGCAAATATAGCCCCTCCCAGCAACGCAAAGTGCAGCAGAGGCTCGCGGATGAGACGGCGGATCACGGCACGTACCAAATCGGAGAAGTCCAGGCTCTCTCCTGCGTTGTCATCGGCACCTTGGGATCGTCGATTTTGATCTTGAAGTAGGCTGCGTCGTATGCAGTCCACCGGGGTGTCGGTATCTCCAAAACGCGGGCATAATAGAAACCCCGAGTGGTCGCGTCGAAATCGGGATCCCTCCAAACGGTGATCAATTCGGGATCTCCGATGGTATTCGTCCACGTCGCGCGTGCCACATCCACTGTGTTTCCGACCGGCGTCAGCTTTCCGTTCGAAATGCGCCGCCGTTCCGCGTCGCCCCAAACCACGTCGTAAATCTTCTCTTGCGGCTTGCCGGATTTGTCCAGCCAGCCCTTGATGATCTGAATGCGATCCAGATTTCCGCCCTTTGGGTCCTTCAACGCTGCTATCAGAAACGTTGGGGCCCTGCCCGCAGGCGCGGGCTTTAGATCGCTCCCCATTGCGACACCTTTTTCATAGCCAGCGGCGGCCGGGGTCCGTGAAATGTCCGCCTTGGTGAAATCGTATCCGCCGAAGAAGCGAATCACCATGTGTGGACCGCTGGTCGCATAGGTTTCCCGACGTTTCATCGCGTCCCAAATCTCTGCGCGGGTGTTGCCAGTGGCCCAAACAGCCGTGTAACCGGCAGCCGTCATTTCCCAGCCTTTAACAATTCTGTCCGGGCCGAATTTCAATGCATCTTCCTTCCAGCGCTCCGCCCCGGGCTCTCCGGCGACGAGCTTGCCAAAGAAGTTGTCTTCTTCCGCTGTGACCAATCCTGTGTGCGTGTCCGTCCCTGCCGCCATGCCGTACTTGAAGGGATTGACGCCGAGATCCTGTTCCACCTTCAGCCCATTTTTTAGAGCTTCGCGAAGGTATTCGTACTGGATCATGCCGGGCTTCTTAGGAGTCTGAGTCAGATTCCCCCTGTCCCATAGCTCGTAATTGGCGAACTCATCGCTGGTAGAAAGCGAGGGGTGCGACTCGCTTTGTCCCTTCATTTGGATTACTTCGAACAGAGGCTCCCACTTTTGTCGTTCTTCGGCCCATCCCCGCGTTAGAGGGTCTCCAGCGAATGTGGCCAGCGGAAACATCCTGCCGTTCGAGAGATTGCCGTTATGTGGAATCGCCAGCAGCTTGCCGCCGGTCTTCTTTTCCCACTCCGTCATCCATTTCCACAGATCTTCTGGGTTTTCGCTTTGGAACGTGGTGAACGGGAGGACCTGATCGGCCTTATCTTTGCCATCACGGTAAATGACGTTTCGGTGAAGGTTATCGCCCCCGCCTGCATTGGAGGTCCATTCGTACCCGATGAACGCTGTGAACCGTCCAGGTTCGTTGTACTTCTCCATGATTGCCGTGTTCTTTTCCCACACGGCCTTGGCGAAGCGCGGATCTTTTAAAAGCGGGGGCAATTGGTTCTTGGACTGCGCGCTGACGAGCTCAAAGACAGCCTTGGTCGGTTCAGCGCCGCCTGCCTTCATCATGTCGTGCCACCGCTTGAGCGTGGCGTCTTTCATCATTTCCGTGTTGCCCGACTTCAATTCGGTGATGGCGCCCATGGCGTCGGAATGGTCAGAGATAACGACCCAATCGAGAGGCTGGCCCAAACGGACTGGTTGTCCGCTCGTAGCCATAACTTGGTCTCCGCGTGCGAACCTTACGGCGTCCTCGGGTGTGAGCGTAGCGCCACTCGCGCCGGCATCGACCGACCATGCAGTATGCACATGTTGGTCGCCGAAATAAGGCCTCATAGGATAATTGCGGCCCGCATACGGCGAGTAGCCCGGTTCTTTATAGAACTTGGACGGATCGGCCGGCACCGTTTCGCCAATGTCCGTCGATGGACTTCCCGGACCAGTTAATGGCGGCCCGAGTTCGATGGCGTTACTAGCGGACTCCCGGTTCGGTGTGCTGCAGCCGGCTAGCAAACCAAATACGACGCACGCGCAGAGGACTCTCACGAAATCTTTACCCCCTCGTCAGTGGCACTTTTCAAAGACGGGCTTCGCCAGTTTGCGGACATGCGTGTGATGCTATTCCATCTGGATGTGACTCAAAACATTCACCCTGCAGTCGGACGTGCGAGGAGCCAATTCGCATTGGGCGGCGGTTGAAGAAGCCTCTTGCGTCACCGTCCTCAAACATTTCTGAATCGGCCTTCCCAGGAATTTATCTACCGGTCGTCGGCAGAGAGTCGTTCATGTCGTTCTTCATGAACGGCACGTCTCTAATTTTGCGATTGATGGAACGACCTGACCGCGATCATCGGAGAGTTACGACGGCCGCAGGGCTGCGTATTTGGGCCGCGCCCGATAAGTACTATTAACGGTAGCGAGTTGCCCGACCATTACCTAGCTGGCTGTTAGTCGACAATCCACTCGAAGCTTGAGTAGGCGCTTCAAATGGGGCGTTTTCCGACCGACTGACGACGGTCAGCCCACCCTTCAGGCTTGCCCGTTAACCCGACTTTGGCACCTCTGTCGTCCCCTTGCGATAAACTCGTTTGACATCTATATCACTTTCGGCTGGTGATAAGCTTGGCCCGTACGAGATCCTGGAACAAATCGGCGCCGGCGGCATGGGCGAGGTGTACCGCGCCCGCGACTCACGCCTCGGGCGCAGTGTGGCCGTCAAAGTCTCTGCCGAACTATTCAGCGAGCGATTCGAGCGTGAAGCCCGCGTAATCGCGTCATTAAATCATCCCAATATCTGCGCGCTCTACGATGTCGGCCCGAATTACCTGGTGATGGAACTCGTGGAGGGTGAGAGTCCCAAAGGACCCTTGCCACTCGACGAAACCGTACGCATCGCAAGCCAAATCGCGGATGCTCTGGCAGCGGCGCATGAGAAGGGCATCGTCCATCGCGATTTGAAGCCCGGCAACATCAAGATCAAGAACGACGGCACGGTTAAAGTGCTGGATTTCGGCCTGGCCAAGGTGAATGTGGCGGCAGGGGCACAATCCGAGGACTCACCTACAATCAGCATGGCGGCGACGCAGGCTGGAGTGATTCTTGGGACTGCGGCGTATATGGCTCCCGAGCAGGCTCGCGGCAAGCCGGTGGACAAGCGGGCCGATATTTGGGCATTCGGCGTGGTTGTGTATGAGCTTCTCGTGGGGAAGCGGCTCTTCGTGGGTGAGACGGTGACCGATACCCTCGCCGCGGTGATCGAGAGAGAGCCGGACTGGAAGAAGGTTTCGCCACACCTACAGCGATTGCTGCAAAGTTGTTTGAAGAAGGATCCGAAGGAGCGACTACACGATATCGCAGATGCGAAGTTGCTCATCGGTGACAAGAGTCAGGTAGTAGTCAACGCGGTCAGCCCGCCCTCCCGAACAGGGCTAGCATGGACGGTTGCGGGGTTCTGTCTGCTTGCCGTCCTGGCGGTCGCATTCTTGCATTTTCGCGAAAAGGCTCCTGCGGCGGATACGATTCGATTTCAGATGAGCGTTCCCCAAGAATCCAGTGCGTTGTCGTTGTACCTGGCGCTCTCGCCGGATGGACGAAAACTGATCGTTACGGCGAACGAGCCCGATGGAACAAATCGGCTGTGGGTGCGCTCGATGGACACACTCGAAGCGCGCATGCTTCCAGGGACGGAGAATGCGACCAGCCCGTTCTGGTCTCCCGATAGCAGAACGATCGGGTTTTCGGACGGGGGCAAGCTCAAGAAAGTGGACGCGGCCGGCGCGGCGCCTCCGGTGACGCTGACCGAAGTTCAGGGCAATGCCGGGATGGGCACATGGAGCGCGGACGGGGTCATTGTTTTCGGAAACCGCCAAACCAACGGTGGGCTTCGGCGTGTTCCGGCTTCTGGCGGAACGGCGCTGCCGTTGTCCAATATCGATAACGCTCATCAGGAGACCTCCCACAGTTTCCCCGTGTTCATGCCGGATGGGCAGCATTTCATCTACCTGCGCGCGGGCAACGATCCAAACACCGCGGGAATTTATCCCGGTTCCATCGACATGAAGCCGCCGGATCCGCTGCCGCAGCGGATTCTCCCATCGAGCCTCGGAGTGGTCTTCGTTGCAACGGATGAACCGGCGGGAGGGCGACTCCTCTATTTACGCGATGGGACCCTGATGGCTCAACCGTTCGACGTGAAGAAACTAGCGCTCGTTGGGGAGCCGGTTCCTGTGGCGGAGAAAGTCGGCAGCGCTGGCGCAGGTGGTTACTTTACGGCGTCTGCAAGCGGCGCTCTGGCGTACCGGACGGGGGAAGGGCAAACTCGCCGGCTGAGCTGGTTCGACCGGACGGGGAAACGGCTCAATGAAGTGGGTGATGCCGCGTTCTATGACCAGCTCGCGCTGTCTCACGATGGCACGCGCGCCGCGACTCATATTGAGGCCGGACAGCGAGACGTGTGGGTGTTCGATCTGGCGCGTAATTCCAACACCCGGCTGACCTTCGATCCCTCGTCTGACGACGATCCAGTGTGGTCGCCCGATGGAAGCCAGATCGCCTACTGTTCCGGTGGAGGCAATTCCACGATTCAAAGACAAGCTGCCAATGGAACGGGCGAGCCGGAAGTGCTGATCCAGAACAAGTCAACGGCCTGTCCGCAAGACTGGTCGAGGGATGGGAAATACCTCCTCTATTCTACGCTCGGCGGCGGCGCTGGTGGAACGGACCTCTGGGTTCTTCCTCCACGTCTGTTCTTGTCTTTAACAAGATCCCTGAGGAGTAAAGCTCCTTGGCCGTGTAACGCTCTAAGGGTTGAAGTGACTTCCCAGATAGTGGAAGGATGCGCCGTAACACAGGCGCAATCCGCTCAGGCTCCGCCTAGGATCGGTAAACACTACGCGACTGATTACTTTCTGAGTGATGGCACGAGGCGCATGTCCTGGCGAATTGCCTCAACGACCTGCTCGGTGTGGGTGGTTGGCGCGAAGTGCCCGGCCCGTTCAATCGGCGTCATATGTTTAATGGGGGCCTGAATATCCTTAAAATATTGCGCCGCTGAGGAGCTGTCTGTGATGTGATCTTCGGTTCCTTGTACGAGAAAAACGGGGAGCTTGAAGTTGAATCCTAGCGCTGAGGCGTCCATCGAAAAAACCGTCGAGGCCAATCCCGTCATCGTCTGGAAGCCCTTCTGGTACGCTCGAAAGTCGTCGGCGCTCAATTGCGCGCGTATCAGCGAGTCTTGCTGTGACAGCCATTGCAGATCAGATGCAGCCAGATATCGGTTGAGCTGTCTGCGCATAACAATATACTGATCAAAATTGTCCAGGGCCGGGATTCCAAGCGCCTCCAGCTCCTTCACCGCCACCGGGTTGGACTCCGCTCGCGCTCGCGTCAACGTGTATCGATATTGAGTTTCAACCATCTCCCGCCAACTGACAACCTGGCCGATGCCGACGAATGCAGCGAACAGATCTGGCCGACGCTTCACAATCTGGACAGCCAAAAACGACCCCCAAGAGTGGCCCACAAGAACCACCTTGTTCGTGTGCAGGTGTCCTCTGATGAATGTTGCCAGTTCAATTCCGTCTGAAATCAGCCGGTCCAACGATATTTCCGGATGCTCCACGTCGGAATGGCCGAGGGTCTTGCCGGCACCCCGTTGATCCCATTGAACGAGAACGAAATCCCTCTCAAACGGCTTATACACGGAGGTAAGTGAGGATTGCGCGTCTCCAGGCCCGCCATGCAAGAAGAGCAGTACAGGTTTGGTTCGATCACTCCCGCGAATCGTGACCCATTGCTGGATGCCGCCAAGTGTGATGAACCGGGCGTCCGCGATCTGCCGAGGCTCCGCACCAAATGCTACGGCTTGGAGAGCTAGTGCTCCAACGAAAACGAGGAATCTGGAGAAGAACATTCAAACGGCACATCCAGTTTAGAGGTTTTCATCCGTTAAACGGCGAAGGTCACCAATAGCTCCTAGGTTGTCAGCCACCCTTCCATAACTTTTTGTAATCGTCGCTTCGGGCTTACCTTATGGAAGGTCCGAGTCACTCCTGCGTTAATCTGTCGCGCGTTAAACTACTATTAACGGTGGTCGTTCGAGGATGGATTCAGTACCACGATACCTTCCGATAATAGTAGTTATCGGGCCACAAACCACCGCGTGCAGTCCGGCAGCGAGCCCATCCGATATAAGGTCGACCGGCACCGACGATTAAGAAAAATAATGAACGGATTGCCGACCATACGAGAGCTATCCGGCCAACCCATTTCCAATGAGCCGGTTATCTGAGACTTCAGCTACTTGCCCGTGGGTACTTTGCGCCGTAGCTCGTCGAAGAAGTTTTGCAGGAACACGACCTCGTGCTCCACCTGCGGCGCCATTGCGGCATGCTCCGGCACAATTGCGACAAGCCGCTTGCCGTCGGCGGAAAGGTCGTAGTCGCCTCCTGTATATTTCGCCAGCCACACCCGCGGCTTGTCCGCCACGAAGGTGTCGCCCTTTGCCGAGTAGTGCACCGCCATCACCTGGCCGTCGGTGGTCGTATAGAGTATATCCTGTCCGTTCCGCGACCACAGCGGCGCAGTCGCTGCTTGCGTCGAGACGATCCATTGGCCGCCTTGTCCGGAAGCGGGCCGCACGTAGATTTGATCCGTGCCCGATACATTCGATCGGTACGCCAGCCACTTCCCATCGAGAGAGAACTGCGGCATTACTTCAGTGGCTGTGGACTTGAGGAATTGTTCCGGCATGCCGGCGCGCAGCACGCCGCCTTCTTGGCCGATGGGCATAGTCCACAGTTGATAATCACCGACGACCAGTTGCATGAACGCCAGCCGCTTGCCATCCGGGGAAACGGACCAAGGAATCCGCTGCCCAGTCGTGTCGCCCTTCAGGAGAACTTGGGGCTGGCCCGAGCCGTCCGCTTTCGCCGAGTACAGGTTCCCATCATTTGCGTCGAAGATCACAGATTGGCCATCGGGGGTCCAAAGCGGATCGGCATAAGGAGCGGTTCCGAAGGTGAGGCTGGTGGTTCGCCCGCTCTGCCATTCCAGCACCTGGATGTCTCGCTTAGCTCCGTCGCTCACTGACGTTGCCAGGCGCTTCCCATCCGGGGACACGCGGACGCTGCCGTAGATGCCCGGTTTCGCAAGAAGCGGTTCCATCTTGCCGGAGGGGTCGATCCACTGAATCGTGCTGAGCGCGCCTGTGCCGGCCGTCCCAGAGCCTTTCTGATAGATCAACGTGCCCGTGAGCGAGACGTCATATTTGGCGCGAGTAGTCGTCGAGATCTGCGCGTCACTGAGGATAGGAACGGCCGAGCCTTGTGTTTGCAGTTTGTCCGGGTCGAAGGGCACCGCGTACAGCGCTCCCTTAAAGGTGTAGAGCAGGTGTCCGGCGCCACCGCGCGAGGCCACGTAGCGGGGAGTCGCGGCTCCTTTCAGAATCGTCTTGCGCTGATGATCCGCTAAGGAGATCGCCTCAATACTTGCCCGGTCCGGATCGGCCGGACCACCTTCGTTGCCGGTGATACCGACAAAGAGCACGGTCTTACCTCCGGGCAGGAGGCGAGGTGAGACTTGAACGATCTGACCTGGCCCAGGCGAGCCCAAGGACGCCGGCTGTCCCCCTCCGTTGTCGGGGATTTGGACCAAGGGAAGGCCAAGCTGTGCCACTACGATCACGTTTTCTCCCTTGCCATTCTCCCCCCAAGAGGCGCCCGCGAAGATGCCGGTAAGCTCCATCAGCGGCACCGCCGCTCCGCCGTCCACCGCGACCTTGTACAGCTTCCGGGCGGATGAGGACGCGAACCCCAGCCAGTGCCCGTCGGGCGAAAAGAACGGACCGCGTGGATTTTCGGTGCCCGGCAGTTCGACGGCATTGGGTTGATCCAGCCGGCGCGTATACAGCTTGAACGGACCGCCCGCCGTGGGACGGGCGACGTAGGCGATGCGCGTTGCATCGGGCGAGATCGCGAAATTGGTCACGAAGTTGGTGGGACCCGCCAGGGCGATGTCGTCACCCAGGTTCACATCGGTTCGGATCAGCGGCAGGTCCGTGAAGCGGTGCATGCTCCACCATTGGTAGCCTCCCCCAGCTAGCACGACCAACGCCGTCGCCGCTACTGCCGGCCACAACCACTTCTTGCGCGGCGTTTGAACCGGTATCGGCACGCTGGTACTGGCGGTGGACATGCTCGTGGGCGGAGCGTCCAGATCGATCAACTCCAGCGTCGGCTTGAGATCCCGCGCGGAATGCCAACGGTCGTCAGGCTTCTTCTCCAGGCACTTCCTCACCACGCGCTCCAGGGCCCGCGGCGTCGCTGGTTGACGCTGGCTCATCGGCGCCGGCTGATCTTTGAGCAGCGCAGCCAGCACGGCGGCCTGTGTGTCGCCGGTAAAGGGACGCTGGCCAGTGATCATTTCGTACAACACGACACCGAAAGAGAAGATGTCGCTCCGCTCGTCGCTCTCCTTGCCTTCCACCTGCTCGGGCGACATGTAGTACAGCGTTCCAAGGATGGCGCCCGCGCGGGTGATGGGCTCCGTGATGGTTTGGATACTGGCGGCGGATTCGGGGCTGACCTTCTCGGTGCTGAGTTTCGCGAGGCCAAAATCCAGAACCTTGGCGCCGTTCTTGGTGATGATGATGTTACCGGGCTTGAGGTCGCGGTGGATCACGCCTTTGGCATGGGCGGCGGCCAGCGCATCGACGATCTGTATGGCATAGGCCAAGGCCTTGTCGAGCGGCAGCGGACCCAGCTCGATGATCTTCGAGAGCGTCTCGCCCTCGATATATTCCATTACCAGGTAATTCGGACCGACGTCGTGCAACGTGCAAATGTTGGGATGATTGAGCGTCGAGATGGCATGCGCCTCGCGCTCAAAACGATCGTTGAACTCGCGCGAGGAAACCTTGATCGCGACGAACCGGCCGAGCCGCGTGTCGGTGCCGAGATAGACCTCGCCCATGCCGCCCTTACCGATCATCGACACGATCTTGTAGTGACCAAGTTGCTCGCCGGAGGACAGGGGCATAAGGATTGACTGATTCTATCCCAATCAACTTTGCTGTGGAAGGGATAGCTCCTGAATTGACGGCGTATCCGGACAGTATCCCCACGCAGGTCCTGTGGAAGCCTTCCGATAATGTAGATTATCGGGCGACAGTCTACCGCCTGTAGGCAGGGGCAGAGGACCGAATATCGGGTAGCAGGCTGAGCTCATACGTATCCAAGTAATCGAACTCTAGAAGATACCTATGGGTTTCGATTCTATTGGCAAGCCATGCTACAACTGCGGCAACGGCTAACTCACTTGGCGTTGCTCTGAATAGAGGATCCCTCTCGAATTTCGTCGGTTGCCAGACGTACCACGGAGTCCCCCGCTTTCAGATCGCCAAGCACCTCGATCAGATCGCCCTCAGCAGCACCTTTTCGAACGTCAACCCATTCCGCGCGCCCCTTCTGATTTCGTACGACGAACGTCCGCTCCGTGGTTGTCACTACGCTGGTCTTCGGGACAAAGAGCGCCGGGCGAGATCGTCGGACGGGCCATTTGACGCTCGGATACATTCCTGGCGCCAACGTGCCGTCGTGATTGGAAACGTCCAGCTCCGCCGCCATGGTCCTGGTTCCTTTATCCAGCGCATGGGACACCCGCGCGAGCGTTCCTGAATAAGTCCGCTCCGGATAAGCAGGGACTTGAAACGCCAACTTCGCCCCTTCCGTGATGCCGCCGACATATTCTTCCGGCACCGCGACCACAAGCCTCAATTGCGAGATTTGCTGGATGGTCATTAACACTGGATCGGCGCCCGGACCGACTAGCGCGCCGGGATGGACCAAGCGTTCGGTTACGACTCCGTCAAACGGTGCAGTAATCCGCAGATAGGCTTGCATCTCTTTTTCCGTCTTGACCGCCGCTTCGGCGGCGCGTTTGGCTTGCTCGCGCGAATGGACTAAAGCCTGCGCTGCTTCCACTTGCTTTTCCATCTGAATAAGTTCGTTGCCGGCGATTGCTCCCGGCGTCTCCGCAGCCTTCTTCAGCCGGTCATACGTGCTTTGCGAAGCAGCAAGCTGCGCCTCAGCCTGAATCCGGTCCGATTCAATCGCCTGCACTTTGGACTCGCCTTCCGCGACCCGCGCGGCCATTTCCGGCGCGCTCAATTCTGCTAAAAACTGCCCCCCATCGACTCTGCTTCCTCGATCGACCAAAATCCGTTCGACGTAACCCGGCACCTTGGCATGCAGCGAAACACTCAGGAACGGCAGAAACTCGCCCGGCAAATCAACCACTCGAGATATCGGCTTTGAAACGACCGGAACAAACTCGTGCGGCTGCGAAAACGCCAGCGGCGCAACGGCGAGCATCACGGCCGCAGAAATTGAGCGGATATTATTTAGATTCATAGTAGCGGCTCTCGGGATCCAGTGGGTTTAGCGATGCGGAAGCAACCGACGCTCTGGTTTGCAGGATCGCGTAAATCGAAGGCAGGATCGTCAGCGTAGCAAAGGTCGACACAATCAAGCCGCCGATAACCGCGCGGCCCAGCGGCTCCGAGGGTGATACGCCTTCGCCCAGTCCGATCGCCATCGGCACCATTCCAATAGTCATGGCCGCCGCCGTCATCAAAATCGCACGCAAGCGGCTGGTGGCGCCTTCCCGCGCTGCATCGAGAAGTGGCCTGCCCTCATGCCGGGATCGTTCCGCGAACGAGACCAGCAAAATGGAGTTTGCGACCGCAATTCCGATCGCCATAATCGCTCCCATGAACGATTGAATATTCAAAGTTGTACCCGTCAACCGCAGCATCAGCAGAACGCCGCAGAGCGCCGCCGGAATCGTCAGAATGATGGCCAGCGATAATCGGATCGATTGAAAGTTTGCCGCCAGCAAAAGAAAGATCACCAGAATTGCCAGAAGTAGGCCAGTTCTCAGTCCAGCGATGGTCTGCGCGAGCGGCGGGATCTGGCCTCGGAAAGTCACGGTCACCCCGCGCGGCGGTGTTCCCGCATTAGCGACCGCTGCATTCAATTGGTCCGCTGCTTCCCCGAGCGTAATGCCATGAATGTTCGCCGTCAGGCTGACCACGCGCTGCCCGTTATAGCGTTCGATCAATCCCGGCATCGTTCCGGGACTCAGAACCGCAACGTCAGTTAGCCGAGGCTCGGAGCGGCCGTCTTGCATCACCGGAAGATCGCCCACTTCGTCGATGCCTTGCATCCGCGACTGCGGCAGTTCCACCTGGATTTGGAATGCGTTGCCGGAATTTGGATCGCGCCAATAGTTCGGCTGCGTGAATCGTGACGACGAGGTCGCCGGAACCACCGACCGGACTACGTCGGACATGGTCAAGCCGAACTGTCCGGCCCGGTCGCGATTGATGTTGATGTCGAGCGTGGGATAGTTGAGCTCCTGGGCGAATTGCAAATCCCTCAAAAAGGGAAGCCGCGCAAGTTGCGCCTGGATTTTCTGCGCGAATGCGCTGGCGTCCGCCAAACTGCTTGCCAGCACGGCGATCTCAACGGGAGTGGCCGATCCGAAACTCATCACTTGCCCGACGATGTCGCCGGGCTCAAAGGAGAACTGGCAAGCCGGCAGCTCGGCAGGCAGACTCTTTCGCAATCGCTCCTGCAACAGGTCGCCCCTGATTTCATCCTTGGCGGCTTTGGAATTGAGCGCAACCTGGATAATCGCCTCCTGCGGACCGCTGGTAAACAAATGGATCAAGTCCACCGGATAGCTGGACGGCACCACACCCACAAAATCGCTGGTGATCTCAACCTTATCCGCACCAGCCTCGCGCTGGATCACATTGAGCGCCCGCAGCACAATTCGCTCGGTTTCCTCAACCCGTGTTCCCGAAGGTGCACGGAGCCGTAATCTTAAAATCGACGCTTTGGATTTCGGGAAAATCTCGGTTCCCATGCGTGGCCCCAGGAGGTAGATAAATCCGACAGACGCGATCAGATAGACCAGCGCCACCGGCCATCGAAATCGCAGCACGAAATCCAGATAACGCGAATATAGCCCGCGCAGGCTAGCAAACGCGCCTTCCTTGAGGTCGCCACGAGCTTCTTTCAGCAGCCATGTCGAGAATACCGGAACCAGTGTGCTGGAAAGCACGTAGGACGCAATCATCGAGAAAGCCACCGCCAGCGACAGCGGAATAAACAGTTGGCGGCTCACTCCCGTCATGAAGAAGGAGGGAACGAAAACCGCCAGAACGCACAGCATCGCCAGCAGACGCGCGACCGCAGTCTGGCGCGAGGCTTCCAGAACCGCCCGAGCTTTCGAGATCCCCGGCCGCATCTGAGTGTGAATATTCTCGATCGACACCGTGGCCTCATCCACCAGAATCCCGACCGCCAGCGCCAGTCCCCCCAGCGTCATCATGTTGATGGTCTGACCCGTGAACCACAAGAGAATCACGGCCGCGAGCAAAGCGAACGGAATGTTCAAGACGACGACCAAGGCGCTCCGCCAGTCACGCAGAAAAATCAACACCATCAGCCCGGTGAGAATCGCGCCTAACACTCCTTCCGTTGCCAGATTGTCGATCGAACTAGTTACCGTAGGCGACTGGTCAAATTGCAAACTCACATCCACATCCGCAGGCACGGCGTTCCTGAACTTTGGAAGTGCGTCCTTGACCGCGTTGATCACCGCTAATGTCGACGAATCGGACCGCTTGGTCACCGGAATGTAAACGGTACGCTTCCCATTGACGTGCGCATACGCGGTGACCAGATCCGTACTATTCTCGATGGTTCCGATATCACGGAGATAGACCGTCGAACCTGCTTTGGGCCGGATGGGCGTGTTCAGCAGCTCCGCCAGATTCCCTCCTAGCGCTGCGTTGGTCCTGGCGATCCGATTGATCGTTCCCGTCCACATATTGCCCGAAGGCATCACCAGGCTGCCTTTGCTGACCGCCGCGATCGCTTCATCCGGCGAGATTTGATACTGGTGAAGCTTGTCCGGATCCAGCATGATGACAATGGTCCGCTGGTTCCCTCCGAACGGCGGTGGCGCGGATACGCCCGGCAGCGTCGCGAACAGCGGCCGCACCCGATTCAGCGCGTAGTCCTGCAACTCGCCCTGCGTATGCGCCTCGCTGCTGAACACCAGTTGGCCAACGGCCACGCTTCCTGCGTCAAATCGCGTGACAAACGGAGGCACCGTTCCAGGTGGCATGAACGCGCGCGCGCGATTCACGTAGCCAATGGTCTCCGCCATCGCCTGATTCATGTCGGTGCCTTCGTAAAACGTCAGTTTCATCAAGGCCGCGCCCTGAATGCTCTTGCTCTCGACATGTTCGATTCCCGTGATGTAGAGAAAATGATACTCGTAGTAGTACGTCAGGTATCCTTCCATCTGTGCGGGATCCATCCCGCCATAAGGCTGCGCGACGTAGATCGCCGGATCGCCGCCCTTCGGGAAGATATCGACCGCCATCCGCTGCAGCGCAAGAACTGCCCCCAGCGCAATCGCCACCAGCGCGACGACAATCGTGATCGGCCTGCTCAGTGCGGTTAATACCAGTCGCATCGTCGATGCCTCCTCACTGGCTCGCCTCCGCGACAAAGGGCCCAATATCCCCCGCGGCCATCGCGACTCCTAGCAGACCGCGCCACACGCCCAGCCGCGCCAGCGCGTCGTCGATCTCCGATTGCGTCAGCAGCCGCTGTGCATCGGCGACCTCGTCGATATTGCCAAGCCCCGATTGATACCGGGCCGTCGCCTGCTCCGTCGCCGCGCGCGCTGCCGCCACTTGGATAGGTGTGTTCGAAGCCACATTCCTCGCGCCCGCCAACGTCGCGATCGCCCGATTCCACGCGGCCGTCAGATCCGTCGCGATTTGCTGATACCGAGCTGTCTCCGCCCGGATCGCCGCCGATTGCCCGGCTTCCTTCGCGCGAATCGCAGGCCGGTCGAACGCCGAAAACTGCACGGTAAATCCCAGCGCCGAATTCTGAATCGTGGGCGCAAGACCATTCACCCCGCCCAGATTGTTCCCGTTCACCTGAGCGCCAGTCCCTCTCGCATACGTCGAGGCTTGCGCGTAAAAACGCGGAAAGTACGACCGCTCCAGAATCTTCAATTGCGCTTTCAGCTGCTCGACCACGGCCTTCTGCTCCACCGCCACGGGATTGGCTGCCGGATCCAACGGCGTCACTGCTCCCGCCGGCGGCAACTGCAGCAACTTCGCCGATGCCACCGCGATCTGTCCCGGCGGCAATCCCACGAATTGCGATACGTTCACCCGCGCGATTTCCACCGCCTGCTGCGCCTGGATCATCAACGTCCGTGCCGCTGCCGACTCCGCATCCGCTCGTGATGCGTCCGCCCCGGGCCGCAACTCCGCGTTCACTTGCGCATGAATCGTTCGAGAAATTGCATCGGCTCGATCCACTCCGGCTTGCGCGGCCCGCATCGTCTCCTGCGCCGCCACCAACGTGACGTAAGCATCGGCGGCCGCCACCGATACATCGAACTCTGTTTTCTTAAGGGCGGTTTCCGTTGCGTCACGTGACGCCGCGCTGGCATCCATAGTCGCCTTCCTCAAGCCGAAATCGAAAGGTTCCCAGGTAACCAACACTCCCATAGCGCTTCCCCACGCTGTCCCGAAATTGTTCGACCCAATCACTGGACCCGACATAGACGGGATCACACTCTGCGGCAGCAGTATGCCGAATACATTGTTTCTGGTCGCCCGATTCACCTGCGCGATCACGTCCACTCTCGGTAGGTAGGCCGTTCGCGCCAGTTGAATCCCCGCCGCGGCCGCATTGATCTGCTCTTGCGATACGCGCACCGAAGGATAGTTGCGCACCGCGCTGTCCACCGCATCCGACATCGTCAGTGGAGCCTGCGCACACAGGCCCGACGCAGCCATCGCGACCACTACCACCTTTATCATTCGCCCTCGATCAGTTCCCTCAGCAGCTCCAGCACTTTGCTTCGCGCTACTCTCAGCGCCTTCTTCCCGCGCGGAGTCGCCCGATACTCCTTGCGCAGCGACTTGCCGTTTCGCTTTTCCCGAGAAGTCAAATAGCCCTTTTTTTCGAGACCGTGCAGTAACGGGTACAAGCTTCCGGGGCTGATCCGATATCCGTGCCGCCCAAGTTCTTCCATCATGCCGAGCCCGAAGATGGGCTCCTCGCTCGCATGATGCATGACGTGAAGCCGGATAAGTCCCGAGTACAAGTCCCTGTCAGCGTCGATGAGTTCCTGATCGGTTTTCGTTGTCGCCATTCGATTACGAATGTAGTATAGGAGTGCGTGACGTCCGTGTCAAACGACGCCACCAGCGCGAGACGTCGCGCAAAGCCGACGAACGGCGGACGTTTATCTCGGAGAGAGGTCGCTTGTCGCCCATGTCAAAAGGGAAGATTGACCTATTCACTGGCGGTGCGGAAGGCTCAAGTAGTTGTTAACCGGCAAGCCGACAGCTTCCGATAATACCCCTTAACGGTCACTTGATCCAGATACCGGTGCCCGAACCACCGAGCTCCAGGATGATTCGGTCACCGTCCATGGAAACGTTATTCCATACAGGGTCCATGCCAGGCACCAATGCTTCATCGAACTCATAAACAGGTAGTGCATCGCCGATGGGATGTTTGGATTCGGGATCGAGCCGCACGGCATCGAGGAATCGCAGATTTCCGCCCGCAGAATGAGACGACAACGTGTACATCAGATCAACCTTCGCCGACCAGAACGCGTAAAAGAACTTGTCTGAAGGGGGCGTGACGGGCACCCAGTCAGATGATCCGAGAGGTTTTGCCTCGGATATCGGCGTCACGAAGGCCTGCCACTGGTTTGTTCCAACTTTGGCGACGAAGCTGATCCAGCGGCCATCGGGGGACAGGCGCGGGGCTTTCAAATCCTCATTGGCCGATACGATCCGGCTAACCTGCCGAGTGACGAGATCGAGCAGGTCGAGGTGCTGCAGCGGCGGCGAGTCGGTCCAGAGAAGCAGCTGTTTTCCATCCTCGGAGAATTGGCGAGGCATTCCGCAGTTCTGACACAGCGTGGAGGACCAGAACGACCACCAGCGTAGCGATCTCAGATAAACGTCCAGATGCTCCTTGGTTCCTTCGCCGTAAGCGTAGCGCGATCCATCGCGAGCGAGCACGGCATAGAAGCCATCGCGCAGGTTGGTTTCCTTTCCCCCGTTCTTCAGAAAGAGTGAGAAACGATCTCCGTTCTCCTCGCTATAGAGCAGCTTCGCGCCGGCGACGGACTGCTGGCCCTTACGAGCCGGGGTAGAGGTGAGTGGCTCAGGAGCCGCCTGGATATGTTCGCCGGACGGATCGAGTGGAAGCGCCCAGAAATTCGTGTCGACTTGCGTGCGAGCGAACACCAGTTTTCCCGCTGCGAAGGAAGCGCCAGAGTCGCCTTCTGCGTCTTTAGTGGCACGCACGGCCTGGCCCACGATCTTGCCCTCGGGACCAAGCTGAACCTTCCATAGTGTCTGTGTCTCGCCTTGACGGCCGGTGAAGACAATCCAATCATCCGCAAGCCATGCATTCGTGGCGATGTAGTTGAAGCCCTGGGCGCGCAGATCGGCGCCAAGCGAGGTTTTGCGCGGCTCGCCTTCAGCGGCGGGTGCGACCCACCATTCCGGCTCGCGATTCTCTGAGGTTGAGGTTGTGACCAGAATACGCCCGCCGTCGGGTGACCAGATTGGCGCATAGGAGTTGTCGACGCCGGCGAGCACCAGCTCTGGAGTGCCGCCCGCCAGAGCCCGCCGAACGATCTTGCCTCCACTGCCGTAGAGAATCGTGTTGCCGTCGGGCGAGATTTTCGCTGAATACCCGTTGGGGAAAGTCATCTCGGCGGAACCACCGGACGAGGGCACGCGATAGATCCCTTGCGGCTCACGTGACGAAGTGAAGTAGATGGTGCGGCCGTTCGGTGAGAATTCGGGGTCGTAATTCTGCGACGCGTCCATCGTGAGTGGACGTGGAGGCGCAGATCCGTCCGAGCGGCCCACCCAGATTTGTGGATTGATGTAGCCGGTCGCGACCGCTGAGAACGCTATCGTCGTACCATCGCGTGACAGAACAGGTGACGAGGCGCTGCCAGTTCGGCTGGTGATTTGGCGCTCGTCCAGCACAGGAGGCAGCGCTGAACACGACGCGAGAAGACAAACGGGCAAAATCCGAGTCCAGCATCGCATGATGTTCTATCGGACCGTTGCGCGTCGTGCCTTAGAACAGCGAATTAAGGCTAGCCACAAAAAGGCGTTGTGGCCAGTCAGAAGCTTCCGATAATGATGGTTAACGGTCCTCCCAAAAAACGGTCTGTTAACCTTCGCTGCGCCAGATTAGATCTGGATATCGGGTCAAGCGATCCACGCAAAATCTCGCGGCTTCCGGTGATCTACAGTTCCGTTTATCCCGCCATCTTCTCGCGGTACTTGGGGCTGCCCATCGTTTCCTGCATCCGCTTTTCAATTTCCCCCAGATTTTCCGCAGTGAACTCCATGACGACCTGGTTGAAGTCGCCAGTCAAGTCCGTGAGGACGCGCGCATTGGGCGTCTCGAATGCGGCGACGGCTTCTTTCAGCTGAGCGGCAAGTTTTCCAGCACATCCCGGTTTCGCGACAAATCTATTGCGGACGACGAACATGGCTTGGTCTCCTGTACGGCATGTATTCTGACCTTTGACGCAGCATAGCGCAAACCCCTCTTTGCCCGAGTCGGCGACGGATCATCGGCGTGGATAGTGTCCGGGTGCATCCAGGTGATGAAACGACGCAGCCTTCCGTCGGAGCTAGCTCCCACCGGCCGAAGTAGGAATCGAAGCCCGCTCCCCCGGTCGTTTCTGCAAAAGACCTCTCCCCGACTGAGATCGATTCTGGCTCAAGAATCGACTCTCTCAGCTCGTATCGTTCTCCCTTTGCCGCGCGACTTCACTTCCAGGCGGCAACAAAAACTTCAGCGGGGTTTGGCGGAGTCCGAAAAGACGAGGACCCGTCCACCGGAATACGGGCGGTGCCGTTTAATGAACAATCCGGACCGAAGCAGTCCCCTGGATTGAAGTGCCGTCGGTTGTTTTACCCTTCAACAAACCCACGCTGTCTCCGGACTGAAACCCGGTGAGGCCGGTCTCGAAATGGCACACCAGATCCTGAAGGCTGTCACCATTGATTTCTCCGCCACCAGCGTTGCAGAACGACAGGCTGTGCTCATCGCCGGAATGTCCGAACGAGAGCGAACCGCGGTCGACAGCGCTGGTGGCATCGAAGCTTGCGGTGGAAAGGATCGCAACCGGAATTGTGCCCTTCGAATTCTTATTGATGGTAGGCAGACCTTCGCCAGGTTTGATCACAATGGACACCGTCTGGGAGTTGAGCGATATAAAACCGTGCGCGCGGTTTGGAGGTGTGGAGGACATGTAGTGCCCGACAATGTCGCCGCGATCGTTAATTCCACTGACCTGCGTACCCCTAGAACTGCCATCGGAAATTATCCCGGGAAAATCCAGCATCGTCACTACGCCACTCTTCAAGCCGCCCCGTATCAGAAAACCGTGGCTATTAAAACCGACATCGTCGAAGATGAACCCGACAATGTCTCCCTGCAAGTTAATCCCGCTGATTCGGGTTTGACTCTCTCCAGGAATACTGATCGAGGTCCAGACGCCGCCACTGAGGAGAAACCCCGTACCGATCTGGTGAGGGATATAGAAGCCCACGATGTCCCCTTGTGGACCGATCGCCCAGGGAAATGTCGTTGCAAGGCCATCGGGGCGGTCCCCGGGAAACGGCGATTTGAGATCGGTGAAGACCCCGGCGTGCAGCAGGAAGCCGCCCCCTTGCGGGAACGGAGCGCCGCTGTTGCCCACGATATCGCCTTGATCGTTAATTCCGCTCGCAAATGTGAAGGAGGAGCCGGGAACATCTATGGAAATGAATGTCCCATTGTGGAAGAGAAACCCGTGTTCGCTGAAGGGGGAATCGATGTACGTGCCGACAATGTCGCCATGGGAGTTGATGCCATGTGCCTCAGTCTGTTCCGCGCCGGGAAAGTCGAGCCGGGTGAACGCCCCAGCGTGGAGCAGAAACCCGTGTTCGTTGAACGCGGAATCAAGGTACATGCCGACAATGTCGCCGTTTGAATTGATGGCACGCGCCTCCGTTCCAGTGGAGCCGGGCACATCGATAGATGCGAAGTCCCGCGCGGAGGCGGGCTGTGATAACTCGAATCCGAGGCACGTGAGTATCGGCAGGAGAGAGAGCAGTCCGGGAGATTTCATAGGGGTCACACTTCTTTGGGCGGTCTTGCGCCTGTGGTATGACCTGCAGGATGAGTTCCAACCACAGAGCGTTCTTCGGTTTGGGGATTGTGAAGGACGCAGACCGGCGGCAGCAGCGCGAATGGAACAAATTTACCCAAAAGGGGAATTTGGGCTTCCTGCCCCGTATACTCGCGAGTGGTTTAAGGCAGTAGAATCAGCGTGGACCGCTGAACCGCGAGCTTCTGCGTCGTCGGGTTCAGCACCAGGATCTGACAGGTGTACCGGCCGGGCTCAAGTGTGCCCAGCGGGACACTGAAGCGTACCGGGACGGCCTTCGCGGTCTATCGACAACATTCCTGGACTGATAGACAGGATTGTCGCCATCGGTGGGGGCGAAGGGTTTCGGATGGTTTCCGCCGGACAATGGGTGCAGTATTATCGTCAAGCTATATGTGCGGGATATTGGGATTACTAAGACAACCCTCGCGGATTGCGGCGTTTATCTGAAAGTTTCGCCTCGACCCGAGTACACGATTCGTGAGAGTTAGGCGGGCGGTGGCTTCTAGCCTGTGATCAGAATACTTTCCGATATTGCTGCATATCGGGCAACTGCCGACATTGCTCACGCCCGTTGGGAGGGCAAGCGTTCCTTCTTCGGCCGCACATTGAACTCTAGCTTCCACCGCCGCCCATCGCGAGCGACAAACCACAGCTCCAACGTGCCGGTTTCTGTAACCAGGCTTTCCAGGGTAACTAGGACATTCTCATTGACATCGTTCGACAGCAGGGCCTCGATTGGCGAAAGTTCCTCCATCGTGGAATCGATCTCTTCGATGAGGGAACCGGGCGCATCCTGTTTTCTTTCGCTGGATTGGAAAAATCGGAACTGCGCCCGTTTACCCACACTCAAAACGGACGTGCGATCTGTAAATGAATATCCAGTACCCTCCTCCATTCCGAAGGGCACGACAGTGAGGGCTTTCAACGGCGGGCGTCTGCCGGGCACAGCCAGCGCTACAGCCTCGATGCCTATGTAGTAGCTATGGGGAACGCCGCCCCGCACTCGCACCCCTTCCCCCTGCCTAGCCAAGCCATAGTAGGCCGCGCCGTGTGCCACGGACCGCATAAGATCGCCGCTCACCAGAGGTGTTATCGGCCGAGGAAACCAATTATTCAGGAGTTCCACTATTCGGTCACGCACGAATGGTGCGCGGAATACGCCTCCATTGAATAACACGTGTGTCGGAGTGGCAGACTGACGGCGGAGGAAGTGTGCCAGATGACGCGTAATGGCGGGGTCAGATGCGTACGGAAGGCCAAATTCGGTGAGGGTCGTTGGCTGTTCGTCCGGTTCTTCATCGATTGGAACCTCGGGCAAAAACCCATCGATCAAAATGCGCACAATGTCTGAACGCGTCAGCGTCGACTTAAGCGATTTGCCTACGACACTCGTGCCCCGACCGAGGATCACTATGGGTAGCTGGGTTTCTCGATTGTCCTCCGCTAACAAACGCTCCTTGGCTAGCCGGCAATGCTGATAGAGGGCGTGAAACTGGGTCGCATCCAGCTTGGGAAGATTCTCTGCGACATGGTGCGCGAGTGCAGCGTCGATGTTATCGCCCCCGAGCAAAATATGATCGCCGACAGCAATGCGGCGAAGGGAGATCTGGCCCGCGTCCTCTTCCACCGAGATCAGCGCGAAATCAGTAGTGCCCCCGCCGATGTCGATCACCAGGATCAGATCACCAACAGCGACCCGCTCTCGCCAGTCCGGGTTGTGCGCAATCCATGCGTAGAACGCAGCCTGCGGCTCTTCGAGGAGGACTACCTTGTCATAGCCTGCCTGTTCAGCTGCCTTAAGTGTTAGATCGCGGGCCACGGCGTCAAAAGATGCTGGTACGGTTACCAGCACCTGATGTGTTTCAAAAGGAGCGTCTGGCCTCTTCTTGTTCCATGTTTCACGCAGGTATCTGAGGTATTGCGATGAAGCCTCCACGGGCGAGATCTTGTTTACTCCCTCCAGCGCTGTAACCGGAAGGATCGCAGCATTGCGATCAACACCGGCGTAGGAAAGCCAAGACTTCGCCGAGGACACGAGGCGCCCAGGATTGTCCAGGCCCTTACTCTGAGCCAGCACCCCGACAATTGGCGGGTCTTCTAGGAACAAAAACGATGGCAGCAATGGTTCTTCGCGGATTTCGTTCGGATGGACGAATTGCGGAATTGAAAACAGCTCGACTGCGCCCTCCTGCGAATAGGCGAGTGCACAATTGGTGGTGCCCAGGTCGATACCTATGACTGGACGGATCTCGGGGTGGTTGCTCACATGGTGTTCTCAGCTTTATCGGCTCCGAGGCATGGAGCTGTTTCGGCAGGCCACTCGAGAGCCGGTGACTACAATGCCAGCACTTCTCCTGCCTCCCTTTTATGTTCGCACCACCTCAGGCCGAGCGTACCGACCTAGGATTCAACAGGGCAGAATACCGATATTGCTCGATAACGGACCGGGCGTAACGGGGGGTTCCCACTTGTCGAGGGTCGATATTTCACGATCTCCCGCCAGGTCAATTGCAGTCCGCGGTGTGTGTCCGATGAAGGTGGCGTCACTTCAGATACTTATCAAACCAAGTCGTTTCCTCGTAAAGCACGTGCTCCATCGACTCTTTACCGCGGTATCCGTGCGCCTCTGCGGGTAGCATGACTAGGCGGACCGTGCCGCCGTTGCCCCGGATGGCAGCGTACATTCGCTCAGACTGGATGGGATACGTCCCGGTGTTGTCGTCGGCCTCACCGTGGATAAGAAGGATGGGAGTCTTGATCTTATCGGCGTACCAGAACGGCGACATCTTAGTGTAAACGTCGGGAGCTTCCCAGAACGTGCGGCGCTCGGCCTGGAAGCCGAAGGGCGTCAGTGTCCGGTTGTACGCGCCGCTTTCGGCGACTGCCGCGCGAAACAGCTTGGAATGCGCAAGCAGATTTGCCGTCATGAATGCGCCGTAACTGTGTCCGAAGATCCCTACGCGATCGCGATCTACAACGCCCATCTCGGCGGCCTTATCCACCGCGGCCTGGGCGTCCATGAGCAGCTGGTCTACATAAGTGTTGTTGACCGTTTCCGCGTCACCGATAATTGGCATGGCCGCATCGTCGATCAGAGCATAGCCATGCATCACGAACAACTGGTGGTAATTAAGCTGGTTGAATGACTGTGCCGAGTGTCCGGTCACCTGACCTGCCGTATCCGCATCGCTGAACTCATAGGGATACGCCCAGACAAGGGCGGGCAGTTTCACGCCGGGCTTATAGTTGGCGGGAAGATACAGCGTGAAGGATAGAGGCACTCCGTCGGCGCGTTTGTAAGTGACCAACTGCTTCTTGATTCCGGCCGTTTGGGGTGCGGGATTGGGAAGGCGCGTCAGAGCCTTCACGTCAGAACCGGCGCGGATGTAGTAATTCGGGGGATCGGTCGGACTTTCGCGGCGGGTCAGCAGGCGTGTACCGGTATCATCCAACACGGCGACGATGCTTTCGTAGGCCCCGCTATCGGATTGAAAAAGCCGCTCTGCTTTGCCAGTGGCGAGATTGAAACGGTCGAGGAACGGGTGGTCGCCGGTGGGCGACGATCCTTCGCCCGACAAATAGATTGCATCTCCGGATTGGATCACTTGGCGGCGGCCGTCGGGTGTGGTCTTAAAAACTGGCTCTCCGGGATCGCGATAGGCATCGCGCTCATTCAGGCTGAAGATGAGACGACCGCCAGTGTCCGGATGGTCAAGACTAATTTCGAACGTGCGCACGGTACGCTTGACGCGCTCGCGATCCTCCACGAGCGCCTTACCGTTAGCGAGCGGCTGCAGGCCGGCGAACCGCTCCTCCGTCTTGAAGACTTCACTGGGTTGACCGCTGAAGGGGGCTCCCATCAGTACGATCCTGTCTCGGTACGGGACCTTGGTCTTGGGATCACCGCCGTCGAGCGCTTCGACCCAAACCAGCGTTGCAGGCTTATCCGGCAGCCATTGGTAGGCGCGGGGACCCGTGCGAATGCCGGCCAGAGGAGTGCGATCCGCCAAGGGAAGACTGGCGATCTTGTGTTCGACTCTCCCAGCGCGATCCCAGATTTCCACTTCCTGCGGAAACGCTCCCGCGGTCAATTGGTAGGAATACGGCCTGTGCAGCCAGCCGACTAAAAGATGGGTCTGATCGGGAGACGGCCGTACCAATGTGTAGATTCCCGGTTTGCCGAATGGCGTCGGTTTCCCGGTGGAAGCGTCAAGATAAACCAGCTGTGACGTGGCGTAGTAATCAAACAGGTCTTCGTCGCGCGGCGTGCTGAGCAGATCTTCGAAAGTTGCTGCGGGACCAGCGTTCCCCAAGCTCTCCTGAACATGCGGACCTTTGGGAACCGCAGACTCCGGCGGAACCGGTCCACGCGCGGCAGGAACCGTACTGACGATCAGCGTACGATTGTCACCCAGCCACTGGATCGCCGGACCGCCGACTTGTACCCCGTTGACGCTGAGGCCGGGTATCCGGCGCACCTGACCCGTGGAGGGCGACCCGATCCATAGCTCGATGCCCTTGGCCAGGGTGTTGGTGAAGGCGAACTGCTTGCCGTCGGCGCTCCAGACGGGAGCGCCGAATTTTCCCTCACTTGGCAACGCAATGGCGATGTCCGCTCCTCCCGGTAGCTGTTTAATCGCGAACGAGATGAAATAATTCGCCATGTGCACGCCGTTCGTACTGGCATCGACGCGGATGCCCGCCAGTGGCAGAAACGGCTGCGCAACCTGGGCGATGGGAGGGTAACGCACTCCTTGCAGAAGAATCGCGTAGTCGTGATTGGGGCTGACTGAAATGGTGGGGGTAGGCGGGGCGTTCAAAACGCTGCGGATTTCCTCAGGAGGCTGCTGATAGGGAAAATCGTCGGCGCAAACGACCGCGGCGAGAGCCAGAAGCACAAGCGAAGGTCGGCAGATCATGCCAGATTTTACCTTTAAGCAAGGATATCGTGCAGGTGCCTTTCGTCGTGTGGCCGCTGGGCTCGCTGAAACTGATCGGAGTTTGAGATTTGCGCGCGAGAGATTGGGGTTTATGTTCCCGCCGGGTGAGAGGTAATGTGCTCATGACATGCTAACGATAATGCCCAATACCCACCACAAAAGGTTCACGTGGGCAGCCGCTGCTCCCAGTCCCCGCTTTGCGCGAGAGTCCAAGCTACTATTCGACCTGCTCAGGAGTTTTGGGACGTACATCTTGAGTATTGGGACCAGCTCCTTCAAGCGACTTGAACAGACGCATCGCAGTCGCGGTCCCAATCCCTAACACTCTCCCAATCCGGCGCCAGCTCACGTCCTGGCGCTTTAGCTCGTCGACCTGTTCAGCCTTGATGGTGACGTTGGGACGCCCCACCCTGCGTTTCACCGCTGCGTTGGCAGCGATCATCGAGGCACCTCAACGGTCAACCCCAGGTGGTCGCAAGGCGCGTCAGTGAGATCCTGTCTCACGCCTAAATAGCGTTCCGTCGTCGTGATCGAAGCGTGTCCTAAACTCAATTGAATTTGCTCTAGACCTGACCTCCCCTTGTGCGCGAGTTTCGCGAATGTACGCCGGAGATCGTGTGGAGCTAGCTGCGGCACGCCAATCACGCTACCGAAACGTTGAACCATCTGGAAGATCCCCCGAGGCGTTATGCCGCTCCCGGTAATCCGTCCGCCTTTTTTAGTCGCGCGGAATATTAGCCCGTCCGTGATCCCAGCCGTGGCGGTCCACGAATCGATGGCACTCTTCGTCCAGCTTGGCATCGGCACGCTTCGAACTCTCCCGCCCTTGCCGACCAGATCCACGATCACCCATCGGGCATCGCGTAGCTGAATGTGATCGACCGTGAGCGCCGCGGCTTCCCGGCGGCGGAGCCCACAGCCGACCAGAACAGCGAGTAAAGCTCGATCCCGCTTACCTTTATCGGTTGCCGTGTTCGGCGCCGAGATCAGGTTCTCGGCTTGTTCACGTGTCAGCCATTGGCCGGTGCGAACACCAGCTTGCTTCGCTCCTTTGACCCGCGAAATCGCCGCTGCGACCGTGGGTGGCAGCAGTCCGTTGTCGGCCGCTTCCATGGCGAGCTTGCGAATGGCCGAGAGGCGCTGGTTAATCGTAGAGGATGACAACTTCCGGGCTTCGAGGCTTGCCCGGTAGGCGTTTACGGCAGCCTTGGTGAATTCGCTGACTTCCGCAGCTTCAAACCAGCGGAAGAAATCGTCGAGCGCCTGCCTGTATACCCGTTTGCTTTCGGGTGAGGGTAGCGTGTCGAGTACAAGAGCCTTGATCCGCTCGAAAGCAGTCGCACGCGGGGACAGGACCGCCCCGGCTATCACAGTCGTCCTCGAATCTGCTCTTGGCCGGTCCAACCGAAAGGGGATGTCGCGGCAACGGCCGAAGGAGAGCGGCGCTGGAAGGTGACGAGGGTAATCTCCGAAGCAGAACGAATAGCCTGCGGTGTTCTTCCACGCTGCGGAAAGCTCGCGCGTAGGTGCCTGAGAAACGCTCTAACAATCCCAACGCGCCTCGGCCGCGGGAACAATACGGGAACATCGGCGGGGCGAAAACAGCCTAAATCATCCCAATCAGTCCTAAGGACACTCTCTCGTAACTCCTTCTCCAACTAACACCTGCACTGATTCTGAACCACTTAGCATTGTCGGTAAGCAGCCCTGAAAAGGCTGGCGTCGGCGGTTCGATTCCGTCCCTGGCCACCACGTATTTTCAAAGACTTAGCGCGATTTCTGTGCCCTCAGAGTGCCCTGCTGGAGTCCAGATGGAGTCCAAACTCGGTTTTTCACTCGGCGATTGCTTCTCGTCTGCTGGCACCACTGGCACCAATCGCGTGCCTGGAGTTGGGCAGAGCCGTACCTCAAAGTAGTGTACGGATACGCCGTAACCAGGCACAAACCACTTCTTGAAACTTAGGTGGGTCAGTAATATGCCTCTGATGGCAGGCGACAAGCTCGGGCCCTAACAGATTCTTGCGCTGATCGGCAAGGTTGGCATGGGCGAGGTGCAGTAGCCTGCGATCTGGGCGATGGAGACATCCTGCGGGCGGCGAAGTAGCCCGCGCTTCAAGCGGCAACCTGATTGCAGCTATTCCCAGAGACCGCGCATCTGCTATTGTTTCCCGTCTAGAAGTGCGAGCCATTCGCTCGCTATTTCACGGCCCCACACGGCAGGACTCGCCAAGTACGTGAGAATCTTTAGCTTGGCCGCTTGAATCTCGCCACGGCCAGCGAGAACGCGCCCAAGCAGAAGACCTGCCTCGGGAAATATGAGTTCGGCTTGCGTCAACGCTGTTTGAGTTTCCGACGTAAACCTGTTTTCCATTAAAAGCGAGAGCCCGAGCAGGAAGGCGGCTTGCGCGCTTCCAGCATCTATCTCAGCCATCCGGCGAGCAGTTCGCTCAGCTTGGGACAGTTCATTCACGGAGAGGTAGGCAATCGCCAAATTGAAATGGGCCAATCCCCAATTCGGATCGATGTCAATAGCGGAGTTCAGAAGGGGAATTGCTTTGTCAGCCCTGCCTGTATTTATGTAGACCGCAGCCAAATCATTGTAAGCATCGGTGTACCCGGGATCGATCGCCACTGCCTTTCCCAACCAAGTGATCGCTTCATCCACCTGGTGTTTCTCAAGAAAGCGTCGTCCCTTCCTGAAAGCCTCACGGGCTTCGCCTGGCGGTGAATGTTTCAGTTGATGAACAGTGACGATGGGTACGTCCTTGAATTGTAAGTCCGAAGCCGGGTTGCCTCGGAGTGGATCAGGAGCGCCGGAATCTGGCTTTGCGACTGCGGGGTTATCCTTTTGTTTCGCAGGTCCGTCTGAATCAGCTGCCGAAAGCTCGAACGTCATGCAAAGACTAATGAGAAAGAGAAACCTGATCCGTACCATTAACGCTACTCGCTTACCAGTCCAGTAGTTCCGGTCTACGCGGTAAACGATTCGCGGATTCGCCTGGTGATTCTTTTTGTAGGGAATGCTGCTAGGAGAGGCGTGTCGGTAGTGGATCTATGGTCGGAACCCTTCATCTACTGTATCGCGGCTCCTCAAACTCTATGCCAAACCGAGACTTTGAAAAAGGGAAGGATGCGCCGTGAGACAGCACTCAGCCGTTTCGTGCTCAGCGAAACTGGCTTTTTGGTTCAAACTGTGGGCACACTGTTTCTCCGGAGCTTCCGTAAGCGCCGAACTGATGCGGTCATCGCTCCAGCACAAACAAATAGACCGAGTCAACTGCCGGGGTCATCTGCTCTCCACACGCCAGGTGAACTTCCAGACATCACAGCAGCGGGTGCAGATACTCGGAAGTACGTTGGGCAACTGAAGCAGAAAAGGAGCACTTTTGATGACACTTAGCATTTGGAGTCAACCAACGCTCCCGACCAGCTCCCCGCAAACCCCAGCGTGGATCCAAAGCAACAAGATGGGTTGATATTCAATTTGGGTCCAACCGGAAATGGAAAGGTGATTGCACTCCTATCAAGAACTGTCAAGAAGTCCGTTTATGTAGTCAATGTGGTAGGTGAAATGAGCACAAACATGATCAAGGTGGACGTGATTTCGATGGCCAAATGAATCAGCGATCGGGTGGACACATTCGCGTAGCGGCACGAATCTCGATCACCGACTCACTTCAGCGATTGGCAGAATAGCTCCCGGTTGGTCGGCAATCCTTCCACTACTTTAGTGCCGTCCGGCGAGCTACGTGCGAAAATGGGCGCTCGCACTGCTTCGGGAAGCGACTGATTTGATTGTCCTGTCTATGCCCGAAGAAACTGTGCGAAAACCACATGATTTCCGTGCAGCTAAAGAGTGGCGGGCTTCGCCGCGAGCAATTCGCTCGAAAGCAAATGGAACTGACTTGACGTAGCTTGCTGCCCAGATGGGCATCGGGATCTTGCGAGCCGTTCGAATCGCAATGAGTCACGTCTCGAAAAAATGCGGCCAATGCCTCCTTTTTATAGTGCCGAAGAAATCAAGCGAGGGCTTGGTCTTGGCTCACCGCGAGTGGCAAGGTCTTCTAAAATCCTCCGCGCCATGCCCGCATCATCGCAGTTCGAACGATTGTCCTTCATCGCTGCAGCGATGTGGTGGCATTGTCTTCTTGCTTCCGGAAGGTCACGGATGAGTTTGAGCAATCCTATCGCGGTTCAGCCCATCCCGCCCGCGCCAGTCAGTCTCACGCACCACGGCCGGAGGTTGCAAAAACATTGCGGACAGTTCGGTAGGCGTAAGAAAATCCGGATTATCGATCGTCAATACTAAATCGATCGTCAATGCTAAAAGGACAATTTGATCGCGAGCTGTAAGATCCTCGGATCAAGGGCGCTGGTGACCGTGCCGAAGGTCGGCGTACCGAAGACAAGGTTAAGACCCGACGCCCCCGCCTGCAAGCTGGGCGGCGAGACTCCGGGACGCATGCTGTTGGTCAGGTTAAAGGCTTCGGCGCGAAACTCCAGTGCTCCACGCTCGCGGAGGCGAAACTCCCTGGAGATGGCCGTGTCAAACTGCCAAAACCCGGGACCAGGAATGTTCATGCGGCCCATGGGGCTCAGAGACCCCAATGCGGGGCTGGTGAAGGCCTTCGGATTCATCCAGCAACTCGGAGCCGGACCAGGATTGGGACACAACACGTCTGGTAATACCTGGAGCGGCCGCTGAATGCCGGGGGCCGCGGTGGTCAGGGATACATCGCTCGCCAGGCCGGCTGAAACCCAGGCCGCCGAAGTGGCGCGGAAAATCTCGGCGAATTTCCAATGGGATGCTAACAGGCTCACGTGTTGATTGGAGAACCTCGGTATTTCATATACCAAGGTCGCATTAAATATGTGCCTGCGATCAGAGGAGAATGTTCCGCCGATTTCGTTGGACTGGCAGTTGCTTCGATCGTATCTCCGGTTATTGGGAATGAGCCGGCCTGCTCCCGCGTTGCCGGTGCTGTTGCCTATGGACAGGTCGCTGATGCAGTGTGACCAAGTGTGGTTGGCGCTGATGAGCAGGCCTTTGCTCAAACGCTTCGTGACAGCCAGGACCAAGCCGTTATAGCTGCCCGTCCCTCCGGAGTCCAGGGATTCTACATATCCGTAGTACGGGTTGCCAGGGGACCCCGCCAGCGCGAAAGTTCGCCGGAACGCCGAGTTGGTATTGCCTGCCGGTGAGCAGAGGCCGGCGGCTGTGAGGCCATACTGCCCCGCGTCGCAGTTTCCGGGAATGAAGACCGCTGGATTCACCTGGTAGGAATCCCATAGGTGCGTGCTTTCGCTGCCGATATAGCTCGCGGACACCAGCCAGTCCCGGCCCAATTGCCGCTGCACTACCAGGTTCCACTGATTCACAGAGGTGGGCTTTAGTCCGGGGTGCGGATAGATGTAGGTGCCGGCTTTAACAAAGGGCGCATTCTTGTCGACCGTGTAGGGGAAAATGTTTCCACCGGGGTTGCTGGCGTAAGGATCGCTGAACTGGCCCGCCCAGATCGCGGTGCCGCCAAAAGGTGGGGCATCCGCCGAGTTGACCAGCATCTCACCGGAGACGAACTCATAGCCGATTCCAAAGGACGCGCGGACCACCGTTTTACCATCGCCCTTGGGGTCCCAGGCAAGCGCCACGCGGGGCGCCATCAGACGCCAGTAGGTGCTCATGCCTTGCTTGCCTTGAAAGCCAGGATCGCCCGGGAACGTGAGGCCGGGGGGCGCATTCACATATTGCGTGGTCTTCACGTTGTTGTTCATATTCGCCAGGCTGAAATTGTAGATGTAGCCTCTGAGCTCCGAGGTAGGGAGGAACGGTTCCCAGCGTAGCCCGAGGTTCACGGTAAGGTGGGGAGTTACCTTCCAGGTATCCTGCACATACGCATTCACGAACCATTTCTGCAGGTCCAGAGTGTTGGGCAAAGAAAGCGAGTTCGTATTGAATTGTCCGAGCAGGAATTGCGGCAGATTGGGGAAGGTCCAGTTGGTCTGAGCGTAGACGTTGCCGTTGAAAAGCATCTTGCTCACTGCTCCGCCGCCGCCGAAGTTGATTTGATGGCTACCCTTGACCCAGCTTACGTCGTCGTCGAGCTGAATTGGCGTGGAGTGCGCAGTCGCCTCCCCTCCGGTGCCTGGGCCGACATTGAAAGCGCCCGTCACGGTGAACCCGCTCTGGTGGGGCGTGTATCCGCAATAAACCAACTTAGCGCCCAGATCGCAGGCGTCGACATAGTCGTGGGCAAAGCGATGAATGCCTATCCGGTTCACGCTCGCGCGGAGCTGATTCACAAGCGTCGGACCGAACAAATAAGTATCGCCGAAGGCCCAGGACTGATCGGCGTCATCCAAGCCGCCTTGCGCGCTAGTGAGAATGTTGTTCGGGGTAAAGTTCATTGCCGGGGGCCGGAAGTAGTGAATCCGGTAATAACGGCCGAATAGGGAGTTCTTCTGGCTGGTCTGGTAATCGCCGCGAGCGACATACGACCCCTCGTTAACCTGCGTCGTCAGACCGAAGGAAGTGTTGCCGCAAGGGGCGTTGGACTTAGGCAGCAGCGCCGCCAGTTTGAGCGCAGCCGGGTCATACTGCGTGGGACTAATTTGGTTGTTGACGAACAAGCTTTTGACCGAAGCCGGGAGAGAGTTCAGATTCTGGGGACAGGCGCTCCAATCACCCGCCACCATCGCGGCTGTCGGGACGAAAGTTGCGGCCGGGTTTATGGCGGGGTCCTGACGGGTGATGGTGTTCTGATAGCCAAAGAAGAAGAACAACTTGTCCTTCTTGACGGGACCGCCGATGGTGCCGCCAAACTGATTCCGTTTAAGCGTATCGCGAGTTGGCGCGAAGAAGTTGCGCGCGTTCATATCTCCGTTGCGGAGAAATTCGAACAAGTCGCCATGAAAGCCGTTGGTGCCCGATTTGGTGAGTCCGGTGACCGTGCCGCCGGCGTGGATGCCGTTGGACGCCGTGAGCGCGCTTGTTTCGACTTTGAACTCCTGGAGCGCATCGGGAAAGGGGAAGGGCATGTTCGCCAAATCCCAAGGGTTGTTGAACACGCTGCCATCCAAGTAGTAGGCGACGCCGAAAGCCTGGCTGCCGGCGATCACAAACTGTTCGGTGCCGGGGTACCCGCCGTTGCCTGCGACGCCCTGGGGAATCACTCCAGGCGTATATTGAATCAGATCGGTAGCCACGCGTCCGTTCAGCGGCAATTCTAAAATGCGCTGGTTTTCCATCACGGTCCCGACGCCAGTGGCCTGCGTCTCGACCAGAGTCGTATTAGATTCCACCTGCACCTGTTCGCTCACGTTGCCGATCTTCAGAGCGACATCAATGGTCGGGCTGGTAGCAACCTGCAGAACGATTCCGTTCTGTACGTAGGTGGCGAAACCCGGTTTGCTGACGTCCAGGCGATACGGCCCAACAGGCAGATTTGCGAGCACGAAAGCGCCATCCTCGCTGGAAGTCGCAACTCTGACCGCGCCAGTGGCCGTCTGAGTGGCCTTGACCTCAGCGCCGGCGATAGCCGCGCCCGTCGGATCTTGCACCGTTCCGTGAATCTGAGCGGTGTTCTGGGACTGCGCCCATAGATCAACGCAGCTAAAAACGCACACCAAGACTACTCCTGCTGTCTTCATCCCGAAGGCCTCCCAACCAGGATGAGATTCTATCCCAGCGCTCGATCGGAATCAACGCCCGAGGGATATCGCCGTCGATGGCGCACGATCTGCCGTAGCGTCGCGACTGTTTTGGATTGGTTGAATTCGCAATTCTCCGAGAGTATGATGAATTGCGCTGTTGAGTATGATCTATCGGTTTCTGGTCTCTTCCGTTCTAGCTCTCTTGCCGATTGCGCCGGGTTGCGCCCAATCCTCGGCCGCGCCGAGCAATACCAAGTCCAATCCCAAGCCGTGGACGCCGCCCAGAACACCCTGGGGCGATCCCGATCTTCAGGGCGTCTGGCCCGGCACAGAAATGGTCGGCACGCCGCTGCAGCGCGACCCTAGCTTAGGCACGCGAGCCATACTGAGCGACGCGGAGTACGCCCAAAGGGTCGAGCGCGCCAGACGGCAGTCCGACATCGATTCTCAGGAGACAGTGACAGAGCTCACTCGCTGTGATCCGACTCGCGGCGGCTTGGGCAACACCCAGACTACTTGCTCGAACGGCGTCAGCATCGGGCCTCCGCTGTATTGGGACGATCGCGGCAAGCCGAACCGTCAGGCCTCGCTGATAGTGGATCCGCCTGATGGGAGGATCCCTCCTCTGACACCCGCGGCGCAAAAATCTACGGCGGATCGCGCGGCGTCTCGTCGCGCCCGCGCATGCGCCCAAACCGCCGGCGGCTGCCATGATTCCTGGGAAGATGAGAGCTTATGGGACCGCTGCATCACACGAGGATTGCTGGGCTCCATCCTCCCTTCCACCTATAACGACGGAAATCAAATCCTGCAGGCCCCGGGTGTGGTTGTTCTTCGCAACGAGATGATCCACGAAACCCGTGTTGTTCCTCTGAACGGACGCCCGCACCTCGGATCGGGTATCCGCACGTGGATGGGCGATTCGCGGGGACATTGGGAAGGAAATACGTTGGTGGTCGAAACCACCAACTTCAACGAGCAGACGCAGATTAACAATGTGACCGTGAGCGGCGCCGCCCGCGTCATTGAGCGGTTCACGCGAACCGACGCGGACACTCTGGCCTATCGTGTCACCATCGACGATCCGCAGACCTGGACGAAGCCGTGGTCCCTCGAATTTCCTCTGAAGCGCGACACAGAGTATCGGCTATATGAGTACGCCTGCCACGAGGGAAATTACTACATGTACAACGCACTCACTGGAGCGCGCGCCGAAGAAAGAAAAGGGACGCAATGAAATTCGCTATTCTCACCACTCTTGCCGGCGCGCTGTTGTGCACCGGACCCGTCCGCGCGCATCACGCCTTCGCAGCCGAGTTTGATATTAAAAAGCCGGTCAAGCTGCAGGGAACCGTCACTAAGATGGAGTGGATCAACCCGCATGCCTGGATCCACATTGACGTCAAGAGTCCAGACGGAAAGGTGACCAGTTGGATGGTGGAAGGCGGCAGCCCGAACATCCTGCTTCGCCGCGGGTTCTCGAAGCAGTCGCTCGAAGAGGGGACGGTGGTGATCGTAGAGGGCTACCAGGCCAAAAACGGCGAGAATCGTGCCAACGGATCGAACATCACCTTCACCGACGGAAAACGTCTGTTCCTAGGCGGATCAAATCCCAATGAACAGCCCCAATAGACGGTTCCATCTTTTCGAATCTTTGAGATAGTTGTGGGCCCACTGGCCAATCCTGTGTCTGCCTGAAATCAATGATGATTGTGTCGGCCCTTAAAAAAGGAACCTGACATCCCAGATTCCTCGGTAAAAACGAAGACGATCGTTGCGGAAACTGGGTGGATGGATCGGTTTAATGGCGCGGAGTTCGCCCCATTTCGCCGATTTGGGCCGTTTCCCGAGTACTCCTGCCAACGCTTACGAGAAGATGGTGAAGCCCCAGCGCGAACTTCCGTTCAATTTGGCTGCGCGGAAATCATGTGGTTTCCGCACAGCTCCCGCCTAGCAGTTATGGGGCCGTAGAATCAGTCGATTGTTCGACGGGTCTCTGTAATGCTTTCGGCAAATTCCCGGAACCCGGCCTTGTGACAGCGCGCGCGAACTTCCATCTTCGTTTTAGCGCGGTCCGTCCATCTGCTGAGCGACCGCATGGTGTCAGTCTAATTGAATTGCGGCCCCAGGGAAGCGGGGGGGACGCCACTTTCAGAATTAACTTAGGGTAGTCGGGAGGCCCGGAGTGGTCACGGTTCCGGATGAAGGGCCAGCCTAACCGAGGGCCAGAGGGCCGGTAGAGATCCTGCTAGAGGTTCTACTTCACAACAAACGCCGCATGCGAGCACCACGCGTGGGTCAAATCAATGTTTTTGATTAGGCCGCCTCCTTGCGGGAGCGTTGCGGCAGCTTCGTAGATTCCGGGTGTTAGGTTTGCAAAAGCAAAGTGGCTCCCACTATCTGTGGTCGACGAGAAAGTCTGTCCTTCGCGCCGGAGATCCACCCTCACTCCGGAGACATACTTTTTCTCCACAGATTTGAACACCTCGCCGTCAAATCGGGCCGGAAGCGTCTGGCCGCTGACCCATGTTCGCAGTACCCGCAGCTCCTCCCGTGCCTGCGCGAACGGTTTGTTCCGCTGCCCAAAGCTGGTAGTCCATTGGTAATCGCGCAAATCCCGAAACGCTTCCACCAGCCAAATGTCACCTTCGGCGAAGGCCGGAACTTGCTGGGGAATGCCGTCGAGGAAATGATCTGAAGTCATGCGGAGTTCGAACTCCCCCGGTTGAGCGCCGACGAAGCTCTCCAGGATTTCAAATCGGATGGTTGGGTATTTCAGTTCAGCCACAGACACCGGATCACCTACGCGGAGGCGTCCCTTCTTAGCGATGTCAGGCACCTGATTCGGTTGAGAGGGAGGCGGTGGAACTGTACGCGTCGGCATTACCACCTGTCTCACAAAGCCAAGGAAAACCGCTGAATTCTTGCTGGCGCGGTCTGGCAGCTCCTGGCAGAAGGAGGTTGGTCCAAGCGCATATATCGCAGACGCTCGCCAAGGAAACAGAATGGCTGTGACAATCGCGATTACGAAGATCGTCCGGAGAGAAGCCTGCACAGGATTTACTTTTGCACATTTCGAGAAAGAAGCGGAGTGGTCCGGCACAACCGAGGTGCACTGGATTACGTTCATCGGCGAACCGGAAATGGCGTGTCGAAACGGTTACTCTATGAACACAAGGCGGGCTGCCCGTGGCTGATCGAGTTTCACACGATCCGCCGTAAGCCGCAAAGCGGTATGAGATATTTGCGCCGGTTTTATTGTTTGGCTGCTTCGACACTTCTAATATCAACGCTAGCGTGCACAAAAACGCACAAGGTCACTCGAGAGATGTCGTGGTCCGACCGGTCCAAACCTTATCCCTATCGTCCCTTGCCCACCGGAGCTGTTCGCTTGACATTCGTAGCGGCACCGCACACCCACATCGGCATTGAGGCTCCGGGAGTGCAGGAGCATTTGCGAGCATCAGGCAAAGATAAGGTCTTAGTCGAATTCGATGTAGCCTGCCATTCGGGTCAAGTGCGTTGGTTTCGGACGCTGTCTGTAGACGGGCAGGCCGTGATCAATGTCCTTCACGACGCATGGATGGAGACCGTCGATGCTCACGATCTTGAAGCGCCATTTGGGAGCGCATGCGAGTAGCTTCGCTACGAGCCTTGTGGAGCCCAGGTATCCTCTGTTCATTATCTACCTTGGTGGCATAGGTCGAGCGTCAATGCGCGAGAGCGCCAAGCGCGCCGCTTGAGACATCTCGCTTATCGGCGTTTGCACTGGCAATACGCTCCAGCACCGATCTGGCGGCAATCGCGGCTGGACCGATCATCCCCAATGAACCAATCGCATCTAGCGCCACGCTCCGGTCAGGATCATCAAGCATCGCACGGAGTTTTTCGACGATCGCCACGTGATCAACCTTCGCGCTGCCGACGGCCTGCGTCGCTATTCGCCGCTTCGCAACCGAGGAATCGGAGAGTAGGTCCTCCAATGCCTTAAGGGCATCGGGCGATCTTCCAATGCAGCGGGCGAGTCCGTGAGCTACGACCGCCAAAGTTCTGGGGTTGTCGGTGGAGCGTGCGAGCGCGAGTAGCGCCGGTAGTGCTTCCAGCGGAACTTCTGGCCGCAGCACCACGACAGATCTTACCGCGTTCTCTCGAATAAGATCGTTCTTGTCGTGGAAACTGTGAGGTGAAAAGCGGAATTGCATCCCGCAGCGCCTCGCTACCGTCAGGTCTCTGCATCGCGAGGAAACTCAGGAAGGCTGAGGCTTGAACGCGGATTTGCTTATTCCGATTTCGTGAGTCCGCGCCAGCACTGACGTATACGTGAACAGAAAAACCGTGAGAAAATCCAAAGATGCCCGCAAGCAGGATCACCGCACCACCAATTCCATGGCTTACGCCCGCTAGCTCGCCAGAAACATCGGTAGCGGAATCTTACGAGTGTGTTTCGGAGGAACCCGTTAAGTACTATTATCGGAAGCGAAAGACGACCCCGGGGCTCCCGCGACAATTGGCGTGCGATACAAGGGTCTGCTTGAGCTGATGCATCTGCTCTGATGAAGCAGATGAACACGGCCGCCAGATCGTAGTGCTAGTTCGGAGTGAGCAGCGTATACGCCAATGCCTTCCATGAACCGTTCACTTTGGTCCAGACGATCCAAAGGATCGCCGGGTGATTTCGGCCCTCGTTAAGACTGAAACCGGAGGCATAGTAAGTGCCGTACCCGGTCGCCGGAGCCGGGCTGAAGATGGGTTCCCCGTCCGCGTCACGTCGATCGCATTTTGCCGCATCGCCCATGGATTCCGGGATAGAGGCGATGACGAAAGCTCTGTCGTCCGGATGTTTCACAAGTTTCATCTCCTGGTGATGGGGTTGCGCGGCCACAATAGCCTCATCAAGGCGCTTCACCGGGCCGACTGTGGCGGCCGTTCTCATCATCCCGTCCGTGAGTAATTCGCCTGCCGTGGACGAAGGCGACGAATCGTCAGAACGATAGAGCTTCGCACACTCGAAACACTCGGGAGTGAGATATCGAAGTGCGCCATCGACATCCTTCTTCACGAGCCACAGCCTCAGGAAGTCGGAAGCAGCCCTGATCATATCTTTATCGCCGTCCACGACAGGCAACGGGGTTACCTTCACCGGTCCTGCGCCGACATTGGGTACCGCACTACGGTCCAATTCGGGATCGACTTCGTAGGAGACCATCTTCCAATAGCCGTGATCCTGATGCCACAGTGTGGCGACGATGCGTCCTTGCTCACCTTTAGCACTGATTCTGAATGCGGCGCCGACATACTTGCCGAAAGCCTGGGACTTCATTTCCTTGACGGAGATCTCCGCGGACTCCTTCCCGTTGGCGCATTTGAACTCTTCAGCAAGGTCCTCTCTCACGTCGTACAGCTCGAATTCAGGACGATGTGCCTGTTCGATTGCCTTGATACGTGTGCCCGTAAGGGCGACTCCGGCGCTCGCTTCGCGTAGGGACGAAATTCTTCCGATCCGTTCGTCCACAGACCGCATGTTCTGGAAAATCGCGAATTTCGCCATGCCGAGATCGAGTTTCGTCCCCTCCGCGGGATTCATACACGCGTAGGCCTCCTCGCCAAAGTACGCAATCGACTCATTGGGTTTTTGCTCCACCAGCCAACTATTGAGGAAATCGAATATTGCATCCGCGGGTTTCGCATTCTTGTGGACCGGCTCCCGCGCTATGACCTGTCCCTGCAGGTTGATATTTTCAAGGAGCGGTAATCCCAGGAGATTTCGCCACCAGTTCGATAGGCCCGACCATTGCTTGTTGTGTCTCTCGACGTTGTTCCCCGAACGAACATCGGAATTGGATGCACTGAGGTGGCCGTTCACAAGGCCAGCGGGGAAACGCGAGGAGCGGTAATCGACATCTATATCAGCCCGCGCCGCATCACGGGTCAGCGATATCTGAATAGATGGTGGACCGCCCTTGCCTCGGTAACTGATGGGATAACCCTTGTGATAAGTAGTATTGTCGGCGGCGCGCTTAAACTCTCGGCTCTGATCGAGAAGGCGGAGAGCATCAGGCTTCATCTGGACATAGATTCGGAACTGCTCGTCGCCGTCGGCGCCCAGAATCTGACCCGCGACCCTGTCTACTTTGTCCACGAGGTCGATAGTCGATTCCGCGACCTTCTTCCCAGATTCGTCCGTCAACTCAGTTTTCATTAAAGCGTGGGTCACAGCGTTAAACGTGGTTTTAGCTGACAGCGGTATTTCTTCATATCCTTCCGCTGGGTCAACGGTCTTTTTGATTGTCGAGCTGAGCCGCTGGAACCAGTCGTCCACCAGACGCTTCTGCTGCGGGCTGAGGCTTGAATATTCGCCAAACGCTTTTTGCTTAGATGCACCCCGCGCAGTGTCCTTACCGCCGGCCTGTTGGCCGAATAGAGAGGGGACGACGGAGAGCTTCGATCCAAAATCAAAACACGAAACGGCTAAGCCGGCCGATAGTGCGATGACAATCAGGACCCCAACGGCGATTACGCTGACGCGGACACCACGCTTGCTGTGCTCTTCAGCCGGATTCATCTCTTCTCCAAGCGCTGAAGTTCCGGGCCTACTAAATGAAGCGCACGGGCTATGCCTTGAGCCCGCACACGTTCAGCAATGAGATGATGAATGCTTGTAGGGCATCGAATCTTTTTAATTTGCGGGTGCTGCCGCGCTCCAGGCGGTCAGGCAAGAACCGGGTTACGATAGCTTGCTGATGGAAGCTGCGCCGACGTCGGCAGTGCCAGGCATACGTTCCCATCGCGACTGTCAGCGCACCCTCATGGGTGGACTAGAGACCCCGAGCGGCGCGACAGTGAACGTCCGCGCCCAGTCATTCTGGGGTCCGGGATCTGTGCGAAAGCGAGCATGCGGACATGTCATACGCGGGAGAGAATCACTTCACTTAAATTCCCGCAATACCCTTGTTTTGCAAGACGCGGACGACAACCTTGCGATCCTCTGCTTCATCAGCCGCCTGGGCCGTCTCCTTCGCCTCACGCTCGCCCATCGCACCTGGGGCGAGCATTCGTGACACAGGCACACGACCTTGCTGAAGGAGGATGTTGGAAACGGCTGCAGCTCGCTCTTGGCTCAGTTTCTGGTTCAACGCGGCGCTACCAGGGGCGGAGGCGTAGCCCTTCACCTGGATCATATAGCCTTCCACGGTGGTTGCCTTTTCTGCCAGAGCTTTCAGCGGCGAGATGTACTTCGAATCCACATTAGTCTTGCCGTTAGCGAAGAGAATCGTAACTTCATCGTAGATGTAGTAATCGTCCAACTGACCGAAACGCGCAGTGTTCGCGGCGATTAACGCCTTGTTGGCTGCGATCTTCTTTTCGTGCTCTGCCAATTCCGCCTGCTGCTTCTGCAGCGCGGCATTCTGTGCTTTCAACGCTGCATTCTGCTTCTCCAACTCGGCTGTATGTTTAGCCGTTTGTTGCTGAGTCGCTTTCGATCTGGCCTCGGTTTCGGACAAACCAGCCTGAATCGAGTAAGCCCGCTCCAGGTCGTTGCCATCAAACGTTATGGACTTCGCGACGAACATTCCATTTTCGTCACGGTGGCCCTCAACCTCAATCTGCAGACCCGGGATGAGCGCGGCTATGGACATCGTCGCCTTGCGGACCTTCAATAGCCCCTCATTCTGGGCCACTTTTGTGGTGTCTTCCAGGAGCACGTTTACGTATGGCGCCGCCTTGGTCTCCAGGATGATCGTGGCGGCGCTTCGCGCCTTGATCATTCCCTGAAGCTTTTCCTGAGCGAACAGTTGACCGCTAAGGAATGGGAGTGCGAGCAACGACATGACCCCAAAGTCGGCGATTTTGCGCGCATTGCTGTATGTCATTAGAGAGCAGTCCTTTCCTTCAGGGCCCCCTCCCGCGGGCACCCTACCAAAGAAAAGATGCCAATCGAATATGGAGCGCTCTTTTTTATTCCGCGAGGACGCGCCGGTACCGGGCGGCTTAGTCGGGTAATCGGCGCGGCGTTTGCAAAGTTACTCAAACGCAGTCTCCAGGTTGGCACTCGAGAGCGAGTAAGCGATATACCCGCGTCCTTCTCGGCCGCTAACAAACGTGCTCAAGGCGTAAAGTTAATCGCGATCCGTAGAAGGAGAGACCTGTAAACACAACGCTTTCCGTCAGCCGGGTCTGGACTGGGAGGTCTGGATCCAATTCGCAAAACGAGCGGGTGAGTTTTTTAAACCGCTTGCGGCCACATGGCATCTCAGAAGCGTCATGTCCCCATCCACAGCCGGGAGGTACTATGCCTGGAACATTCGAAATCCAGAAGGCAAAAGACGGTCAGACATTCTTCCGTTTGAAGGCCGCAAATGGTCAAATCATTCTTGCCAGCGAGATGTACAAAGCCAAAGAGGGTGCCTTAAACGGAATCGAGTCAGTCAGGAAGAACGCGCCGATGGCGGAGCGTTATTCGAAACTGACGGCGCAAAACGGCAGTTTTTACTTCACCCTGACGGCGGCCAACTCCCAGGTAATCGGCAATAGCCAGATGTACAAATCAGAGAAGTCCCGCGACGAAGGGATCGATTCGGTGATGGAGAACGCGCCCGCGGCCAAACTTGTCGAGGTCGCAACCACATAACACTTTGATCATCGGTCTCGTCGGCGGTTTAGCCCCGTCTTCTTCGAGTAGGTCCACGGAAGATGGGCGATTCGCGCCAGGGTTGTTGCTGGCAGAACGTTGCCGCATCATCGCCATTGATCGGTCGCGGAGGATGGTGAGGTCTACCGCGCTTCCGACACCAAGCTGAATCAAACGGTGGCGCTGAAGTTCGCTGCCCGAGGCGGTCGCGAAAAAAGGCTGGACTGCTGGGTCGCTTTCACGGATTTAGCGCATACCAGAGATGAGCACTTCGCCTCTCATCTAGAGAGGTGGGTTTCCGTGCCCGTGGGATATCAAGAGATTCTAAGGAAGTTGCTGAGCGAAAAATGCAATCATCGTCATAAGAATGGCATCACAGTACAGTGCACTCCGATAGGCCTATACTCCAGCCTGTGAAGCTCAAGAGGAGCGAGAACGAGGTTCTATTTAATCGCTTCCTGCAACCAGATTGCTTTCCCGAACAGCATCCCGGAGATGGTCGCCTTACCGGTCCGTTTCTCATCAAAACTGAAACCGGTGGTGGAGACAAAGAGGAACTGATGGAGGAAACGGAATAGTTTCGGGGGGGCGGAATGGACGATCCCAGTTTGAAATTCTGCTCCGCGCACCACTTGGCAGCGGCAAGGGCGGCGTCGCAAGATTCCATCCCGTGACGCCGCTGATTTGGTGGGTGGACTGGCGAGGAAAATCCCCACTGTCTGATCGATGCCTCCGAATCCCGTCCGATGTCTTCTTTTTTCCTAGTCACTGTGACCACCGGACGCGCGAACGTGCCCACTAGACCCTTTTTCTTCCACCACACCTTCGCGCCCGGCCGCGATCTGCGTTCGTTTCTTAGGTCCGTGGGCAGCCAGCGCCGGCAAATCCCGATATCTGTGACGGAGGCGCTCAAAACATTCGCCGCTAGGCAGAGGTTCCGAGCTGCTTGCCAGGGGAGTTCCAGACTCTGCCAAGGGCTCGCTAAGGTCTACCCGTTCTTTCGCGGGAACTCTCCGCGGCTGCATCCTCCACAAGTGCCGGGCCGGTATCAGCAGTTGGCATGCTGCGCCTGCCTTGTGGGCGCAGATCGCCATGGCCGGACGAGCGTGCGGGGGCGTAGGTTGAAACGCCGCAGTCCGGGAAAAGAAAAGGAATCTCAAATCGTTTGGGGGAGTCAGCCCAACGACGACAGGTTGAAGGTCAGCGTTGGACTCGCCTGGGAGATGACGTACCACAAATACTTGAAAGGACCGGATATCCAGTTATGCCAATCAAAGATGCGAAGGAACTTTTTATTTGGATGCTCAGCGATCTCCGCCAGGGCGCGGAACGCTCGACCAAACTTTTTCAGGAACTCGCCCAAATCGCGCAGGATCCCGACATCAAGGAAGCCTTGGATGCACGGGTCTTCATCTCCGATAAGATCATGAATACGCTGGATGAGTGCTTTAAGATCATCGGCCAGAAACCGGTGAACACCAAGGGGCGGCTGCACGAAGTCTTCGCGGAGGATTTCCGCAAGGAACTGGCGGAGATTGAATCCCCGGAAGGCCGTCGTCTCTTCGTCCTGGCCAAGGCCAATCGCCTGGTGCATCTTCGCATCGCCGAGTACGAGGTTCTGATCGCGGCGGCGGACCTGACGGGCCACTATGGCGTGGGCGTGCTGCTGGAAAGCTGCCTGGCGGACAAGCTGGTTTTCGTGGAAAGGACGCGCCAGCTGATCCGCCATCGGCTGGAGAAACGGATCGCCGCCTAGTCGGCCATGGAACACCGGGCCGGACACGTCCGGGCCTACATCGGGACGCGGTGTCCCGTAGGTTGGGTGTGCCCGGCTCGAACTTCACCAGTTTTGCGCGGAGGGCTAACTTGGCGGGCTCATTCTTGCTTAGAATCCACTGCCATCCGAGAACGCTCCGTTTTTGAGTGTTCGAGTCTTCACGGATTCTCTTCTTGAGGAAGACTGCTCACTGAAGATCGGAAACCAACGTTCCTGGGACCACGACAATGGTCTCCGGATTCGGGATCTCCTGTCCGATGGGCGCCTGGGAACGCTGAAGATATCAAATTCTTCGGGAGGACTCAGACCGTGACCATCACAAGATTTGCAACGGAAAAGACCCATGTCGGCCGAGCCGTTGATGTGTCCATTAACGTCGGCCTGGTTGCTTTATTGGCGGCCGTGTGTCTCCTGATACTGGCCCCCTTTGTTCCCGTCATTGCTTGGGGCATTATCATCGCCGTGGCTTCTTATCCCACTGTCCAGAGGCTGCAGAGCGCTCTCCAGGGGCGCGGGGGTTGGGCAGCCGCTATCTGGACCGTACTTCTGCTGGCCATTCTTATCGTTCCGGCTGTTCTGCTGGCCACGAGTACGGTTGAGGGCGCCCGCAGCCTAGCTGAGCATACGAAGGAAGGAACCTTCGTCGTTCCGCCTCCCCCGCCTAACATCGAAAGTTGGCCTCTTATCGGTGCTCCGTTGAACCGAATCTGGAGCATAGCCTCGAACAACTTCACCGAGGCCCTGAAGATGTTCGCACCTCAGCTGAAGACTATTCTGCCGGGCCTGCTGTCCGCGTCTGCCGGCATCGGCCTAACGGTCCTGCAATTTTTCTTTTCCATTCTCATTTCGGGAGCACTGCTTGCGAAGACCCAAAGCGCCGCAGCAGTAGCGAGCGCGTTTTGCAACCGGCTGTTTGGCGAGCGGGGCGCTGAGTTCCAGAACCTCGTCGGTTCCACTATCCGCAGCGTGACCGCTGGCATTCTCGGGGTGGCGCTCATTCAAACCGTGCTGGCTGCAGGTGGCTTTCTAGTCGTGGGATTGCCGGGGGCGGGCTTGTGGGCCGTGATCTTTCTCGTTGCTGCTGTCCTGCAGGTCGGGGTTCTCGTACTCATTCCTGCAGTCATTTTCGTCTTTGCGACCGCGACTACCACCAAGGCGGTCATCTTCCTGATTTGGTGTATCGTCGTGGGTCTCTTGGACAACGTACTGAAGCCCTTGCTGCTGGGCCGTGGTTCCTCAGTTCCAACTGCCGTGGTCTTCCTCGGTGCCATCGGTGGATTCGTGGCGATGGGGATCATCGGCCTGTTCGTCGGCGCAATCGTGTTGTCAGTGGGCTACAAACTGTTTCTTGCTTGGGTCGAGCCTAACAGCGCCGGATCAACCCATACCGCGGGTGCGGGGAAGGCAAAGGTGTGACTCCGTTTCGGGTTAGATCCCGAGCGGCGTGACACCATACGCCCGCGCTAAGTCATTGATCCCCGTTCTTAGGACGCCCCAAAGCTTGGCTGCTTCTGCTCCGTAGTTTCCCTTTGTGACCGCTTGATTGATTCTGCGTCCGTCGTCGACCACCCGCTGGACCTCACTCTTTGTCTCCATCCACTTGTCTGTGGCGTCGAACTTGCGCCGCAGCCGGTTCGTGGAGCGGTTCAGCTCGCCCAGGGCATCGTCCAACTCATCCTTCTTTGCGGTAGCCGTGGCCTTCTGCGATTCGGTCGCCTGTCCACGCTTTCCGCGCCGCGACTGCGCGTCAGGCGTCGCGGCTGCATCGCGGGAGCTCTCTCCGCGGCGTTCCAGGTACTTCCGAAACTCGTCCACGCCGTTTTCGACCTTTACGATCAGGTTGGCGACCTGCGCTTTCGGCATGACTTGAGCGGAAACCGCGCTCAGAGTGAATCCGGCAAGCAGGATAAAAACGGTTCTCTTTCGAACGATGCTTAACATCTTCATTTGTCTCCCGTCTACTCGACCAGCGGAATGGCTGCTGCCAGCTCATAGCGCACTGCCGCTCGGATCTTGTTCTCGATCTGGATGTAACGTGCCGCCTTCACGGCAGGGAGTGCGGCCAGGATTTTTGGCGTCGTTGCGCTTTTCAGCTTCGCCTCGGCGTCATCGATGGCGAGATACTCGTCCAGCAGCTTCTTCGCCTTTTCATTTGTAACTGGTCCGCTGTTATACGCGTCGGCGTACGCCAGGATCGCCGTGGCGAGCCGTTCGTCAATCTGCTGCAGGTCCTTCTGGTAGGCCTCGTAAACCGGCCAGAACTTGGCCCCTTCCGCGTCGGTGAGGTTCAGGTTTTGCGCCACTACCAGTTTCTTGTCCGCCTTAATTTTCTGGCGAAAGATCTCCATATTGGTCGTAGCCGCGTTCTGGGCCATCGCGGGCACTACCAGAGCGGTTGCCAGTACGAACGTTGTCATGCATCGAATCATCTTCGTTTTTAACCTCCTCACCGTTGTGTTGGTGCTACCGCATAGAGATGAACTGACGATGGCGATTTCAGGCAGGCGGACTCAGAATAATTCCCGGCCGCAGGCCATTGCTCTCTTAGCCGCGATTGCCCTTGGTAGGGTAAATTAGGCCCCCGCCATAGGGTCGCTTCCCACTGTTCGTTCGTGAACGATACCCGTACTATGGGTGTGCACGTCAGAAGCGTTCACGTGTCCTTGCCGCATTTGGTCTTAGCTCGTACTTCTACTTCCTCGGTGGCTCACTTCTCTGCGGTGCTACGCGTTGTCCGCTGCTGGCAAGCGTTGATGCGCTCGTTGAACCCGGAGCCAGCTCGCAGTCTCTAGGCGGCGAATCCTGTACCTGCCTTACAGCGAACGGGAAGCGTGTGGCCAACGGGCCGGGTTTGGGCGGGCGTGGCAACAGATTTCAAAACGTGAGGTAGATTCATGAAGTTAAGATCGACGATGGTTCTGGCCTGTGTGCTGGCCGCTCTTGGCCCGTGCGCCAGTGGCGCAACGTACTACGTCTCGACGACTGGGAACGATTCAAATCCCGGCACACAAGCCACGCCCTTTCGCCACCTTTCCAAGGGGGCGTCGGCTGCGACGCAACCCGGCGACACCGTCATCGTGATGGATGGCACCTACGACAACGAAGGCGTCAGGGAGCCCAATTTCGTCGTCACGCTGTACTATTCCGGCACCTCCGGCCATCCGATCACTTTCATGGCTCAAAACCGGGGCAAGGCTATCCTGGACTCCGGCAATACGTCGAGCAGCTCCTGTAACGGCGCCGCTTCGTACTGGAATCTGCACAACGCCAGCTTCATTGTCATTCAGGGTTTCGTCATCCAGAACGCCTGCGATTCCGGCTTTCAGAGCAACGATTACGCTCACGACATCGTCATCAAACAGAACGAAATCCGCCACATCGGTAACTGGAATATCACCGATCAGATCGGCCGAGATGGCATTTACCTCAACAGCAGCGAGTACAACTTCACTTTCGATAGTAACGTCTGGCACGACATCGGGCGCCTTGGCGGCAACACCCTGCACTTTGATCACGGCATTTACAGCCACGCGGACAATCTGACCATCATCAACAACGTCTTCTACAACATGAAGGCGGGCTGGTCGATTCAATTTGCCGATGGAGCCAACAATTATCTGATCGCCAACAACACCTTCGCCTTCGCGGACACCGGCGATGGAGAAAGCGGTCAGGTCATGTGGTGGGGCAACAACACCAACATGACCTTCCGTAACAATATCTTCTACAATCCCAACAATTCCGCGATGACCCAATACGCCGCCACCATCAGCGGCTGCGTCTTCGACCACAACCTCGTGTACCCGGTGAGCAACGTGATGAACGGCAGCTTCCCGTGCAGCGTGACCTCGAACATGACCGGCTCCGGCCCGAACCCCCAGTTCGTCAATGCCTCGGCCTACAACTTCTATACCCAGACCGGGGGCGCTGGCGTGGACGCCGGTGTTCCTCTTTCCGCCGTCCCTTACGATTACGCCGGCACCACTCGCCCGCAAGGTTCCAGCACGGACGTGGGCGCCTACGAATACATAGGCGCCGGGTCGAGCGCGCCGGTCATCTCCGGAATGTTCACCTCGGGGATTTCGACGAACTCCGCAGTGATTAACTGGTCCACAGACCAACCGTCTACCTCCTATGTCCAGTACGGACTGACCAGCTATACGAACACCACTGCCACCGACCCGACCCTGGTAACCATCCACTCCGTGGCCCTCTCCGGTCTGTCCGCATCCACGCTCTACCATTTCCGCTCGGCGTCCACGAATTCGAATGGTCAAACCACATTCTCCTCCGACTCCACGTTCACTACGGCGCCTGCCGTCCCGTCGCCGTTCCGTTTCTCACTTTCGGCAGGCTCGTCAACGCTTTCAGTGAAGCAGGGCTCTACGGTCAGCGACGCCGTCGCCGCAACGCTGGTTTCAGGGACGACGGCTCCGGTATCGTTCAGCGTATCCGGGTTGCCAGCGGGTGCGACGGCTTCCTTTTCTTCCTCCGGCTGCACTCCTACATGCAGCACGACGATGACGATTGATACAACCAGCTCAACGCCTGTGGGCACTTACAATCTCAGCATTTTAGGTTCTGAACCCGTTTCCGGGGCGTCTGCTTCTGCCAATGTCACTCTTAGTGTGAGGCAGCGGAACGGGAGACACTGATGCCGCGCAGGTCCGTTAACCATGCCGTTATCCGACAACTTGACTGCCGGCGACCAGAGGGTTCAAGGTTGCCTCCCGCCATGTGGAATCCTAAGCGAAGTGACATGAGTGTCCAACAGTGGCATAAGTATTCCGTATAAAGGGTATTTCGAAGGCCCAGTTAAATGTGGGAAAGCCCTGCCTTTCCGAAGTCGAAAGCACAATCAACAAGTTAGAGCAGCTCCCCTAACGGCTTCTTAGTCTTCTCTACGGGCGCTGATGTGCTCTGCCTCACCCGGAGGGTCATGCCATGCGCCTGCCCGTTCTTCGTCCAGGGGACGCGATTTTGCTGCTTTCTTTGTTTACGTCAACGATTGCCGCAGCCCAGAAGCCGAGTTATGCCGTTCATGATCTCGGCACACTCGGCGGGAATCTTAGTCAGGCGACAGCAATCAATCGCTATGGTCAGGTCGTCGGCTACAGCGCGACGGCAAGTGGCGAAAGCCACAGTTTTCGCACCGCGCCGAACAGTCCTATGAATGCCTTGACAGACGATCTTGGGGCCTTAGGCGGGCTGGCGACTTACGCCAGGGATATCAACGCGTCGGGTCGGGTGGTTGGCCGAAGCATGTTAGGAACCGGAGTCTTTCATGCATTTCGCACGGCTCCCAATGCTCCGATCGACCCGGCGACGGATGACCTCGGCACACTGGGCGGCCTGTCCAGCCAAGCAAGTGGAATCAATGAGGCTGGCCAGGTCACGGGCAGTGCTGATACAACGAACGGATTGGGTGGTCGCCCGCACGCGTTCCGGACTGCTCCAAACAGTCCAATTGACTCTTCCACGGTAGATGTTGGCCTGCTCGCGCCCCTCAGCCCGTTTCCCGGAACCTTCGGCACCATCGTTCCCACTTCGGGAATGCGGATTAATAGTTCCGGCAATATCGTTGGTGAGATTAGGTATACGGACGTAGGTCCGGGATATCTTGCGGGCTTTGTATACAAAGATGGAGTGTTCCACGTGACGAACGTGCCTAGCGGTTTTGGAATAGATGGCGACATAAACGATCAGAACCGAGCCGTGCTATCGCAACAAGGGCTGATTGGCGTCCTTTGGGTTAATGGAGTAGAGACTCAAATATGCTCCTGCTTTACCTTCGGAATCAATGAAGCCAACCAGATTGTGGGCGGATATTCGGTCCCTGCCGGCCAGGACTGCTGCACGTCCGCGCTGTTATACGAGAACGGAACTCTATATAATCTGAACGACCTAATTCAGGCGGATTCGGGATGGACACTTCAGGCTGCGACCGCCATCAACGATCTCGGTCAGATCGCAGGGTACGGCGTGATCCACGGCGAGACCCACGCTTTTCGCCTGGATCCACCGGTGTCTCCGGCAGATCTAGTTTCTGCCGAGATCAGCCTGGTGAGTTCCTTTCGTGTGCCCGCGGGCACGATGAACTCCGTGAATGCGATTCTGAGCGCAGCGCTCGCCTCGCTTCAGCGCGGAGACAACCAGGCGGCGCGACAACAGCTCTCGGCATTGGAGAACCTAGTGCGAGCCGCAGTGGGCGCGAGGCTCACCACAGATCAGGAGAATCAACTGCTGGCAGCCTCCGAGCAAGCGATCCAACTCATCCCGTAGTGACGGGCAGACTTCTCGCGAGACCACAAGGAGCGATCAAGCGACGCTCGGTCGTTTGCTTTGGAATCAATCCCGTTCCGCCTATTGCAAGTGACCTTTTCACACACAGAGACTCATAGCCAACACAGGGGATTGACGCAGGCGCTACTTGGCCTCGTGCTCGCCAGCCGGCGGAAGATCCAGCAACTCCCTTCGCCAGGCTCCGCATCGAAAAAGGCGCCATTGAGGAGAAAATGCGCGAGGTGCCAGTGGTCCCCTGCGACGGGTGAACCGATACGCAGGTGCGAGCCTTCAGATTGATGGTGAACCGCTTCAGTCAGTGATCAGAGTACCCCACGACCCGGTGGTACGGCTTTCGGCCTGCCTACGAGCTGCCCTGCCGTTTCGGCGAGACTAAAGACAGTTCACTTCATTCCGGGAAGATCGGTTAGCACTGCGTGCTGTTTAGCGCGCACTGAATCGGCCTCCAGCTCGAATTTATCAGTCCAGAACTGCATCCGCCGTATGTTCTCCTGTCGGAAAATATCGACAACGTCGGCCCGAGTCAGCAAGTGTGCGGCAACTCGTCGGAGAAAACGGGGAGAGTGCCAAGCGCATATCCCCAAGCAGACCTCCGCAACTAAGACCAACACAAGAACTGGATTGATATATTCCATATTGCAAACCTTGATTTAATCGATGATGCTTAGGACCCGTGCCCCGATTCAGAGACTACGCCTCTACTTTGTCGTGATGAAAGCGATTACAGGGCCATATCCAGGCAAAAGGGGTCTGCGGGCCTGTTCCGACGGCGAGCCGCAGTAGTTTAACCCGAGTCCGACATGCTAAGCAGGATCACTCCTTAGCAAGGGTTAACCCCCTTTGGCAGATTGGTTTACGGGTAGCCATTGCTCGGCTATCATCGTGCCGACGCATGCGCCGTAGACCCGTTACTCAGAGCTTCCGATTAGCCTGCTGACTCGCGTTCTCGAGTTCCTGCTGCCTTCTGGCGACGGCGGCTGGTTGAGGAGGTCCATCGTGGTGAGGCAGTCAAGACGCGCGCGCCGCGACCAGGGCGCCTTGCATGGGCGGTATCGGCCTGAGTAAAACGTTCGAATCGACACCCGCATGGACACGCCTCCGAACGTGCCACAGGTCAAGAACGAGGTGCCCCCGCGTCGATTGCGCGCTTGCCCTGTCTATCGAGGAACTAGCTCGGGAGGATGGACCGCCGACGGATTGATGAACGCGGCTTGCCGGCCCACCTCCAGGGTCCGCGTGGCATCCAGGGAACCGTAAAGCTGGATCAATTTGGCCACCAGCCCGGTCCAGCCGGTCTGATGGCTGGCACCGAGGCCAGCACCATTATCGCCGTGGAAGTACTCGTAAAAGAGGATGTGATCGCGCCAGTGGGGATCGCGCTGGAACTTCTCACTGCCGCCATTGACGGGGCGCCGGCCTTGCTCGTCGCGGGTGAATATCCGGGTGAGCCGGTCGGCGATCTCTTTGCTCACCTCGAAGAGGTTCATCATCTTTCCTGAACCCGTTGGGCATTCGATCTTGAAGCTGTCGCCGTAATAGAGGTAGAAGTTCAGCAGAGCCCGGATGATGAGCACGTTTACCGGCATCCAGACCGGTCCCCGCCAGTTGGAATTGCCGCCGAACATGCCGGTGTTTGACTCGGCTGGCAGGTAGTCCACGCGGTACTCGTTACCATCGGCATGGAAGACGTACGGGTGCTGCTCGTGGAACTTGGAAAGCGAGCGGAGGCCGTAGGGGCTCAGGAACTCGTTTTCGTCGAGCATCTTCGTAAGGATCCGGCGGAGCCGCTCCGGGTTGACCAAAGCCATGATCCCGCGCTCGGCTACCCCAAAATGTCCAGGCCCCGTGGGGTGTATGGTCTTCATAAGCTCGGGTATCCGGCGCAGGCGTTCCTGCACGGCAGCCATCGTCCGCGGGAGACGCTCCCGCGACGACTTCTCCACAACTGTCGTCGCGCACAGGGGCAGGAGTCCCACCATGGAGCGAACCTTAAGCCTCTGGGCGCTGCCGTCTGGGAGCCGCAGCAAGTCGTAGTAGAAGCCGTCCTCTTCATCCCACATGCCATCCTCACCAGGTCGGTTCATGGCCGCACCGATGTAGTAGAAGTGCTCGACAAACTTCATGATCATGCCCTCGTAGGAGGGGTCGTGGGCAGTGAGCTCGAACGCGAGTTCCAGCATGTTCTGGCTGAACAGAGCCATCCATGCGGTGCCATCGGCCTGCTCGAGGTGGCCGCCGGTGGGAAGCGGGGCACTGCGGTCGAAGATGCCGATGTTGTCGAGGCCGAGGAAGCCTCCTTCGAACACGTTCTTGCCGAAGCGGTCCTTGCGGTTTACCCACCAGGTAAAGTTCAGCAAGAGTTTGTTGAACGTCGATTTGAGGAAATCCAGGTCCGTCTCGCCGCGCAGGGCCTGCTCGGTGCGATGCAGGAACAAGGTAGCCCAAGCGTGGACCGGTGGGTTGACGTCGCTGAAGTTCCACTCATAGGCGGGCATCTGGCCGTTGGGGTGCAGGTAGGCCCCGCGGAGCATCAGATCCATCTGCTGCTTGGCGAAGTCGGGGTCTACGATCGAGAGTGGCAGCGTGTGGAAGGCCAGGTCCCAGGCCGCGTACCAGGGGTACTCCCACTTGTCGGGCATGGAGATGATGTCCTCGTTCAGCATATGGAACCACTCCGAGTTCCGGGCCTGTCGATATCCGGTATGGAGCGGGTTGGAATTGTGCTCGTCCAGCCAGTTGTCACCGTCGAAGAAGAAGAACTGCTTGCTCCAGAGCATGCCGGCGATGGCCTGGCGCATCACCTTGGCCGCGTCTTCACTCACGGATGGCGGCGTGACGGACTTGTAAAACTCATCAGCTTCACGAAGCCGGTCAGCGAAGACTTCATCAAAATGCTTACCAAAGGGCTTGCTCTTTGGCTCCGAAGAACTGCTGGAGAGGCGGAGGCGAACTGTTTTGGTCTGACCAGCGCTTATATTGATCTTGTAGTGAGCCGCGACCTTGGTGCCCTCTCTGTCGGCGTTCACGGCGCCCTGATTGCCCTGCACCACGCAGTTGTTGATGCCGTCCTTGACGTGGCGGTTTTCGTTCTTTTGCCCGGAGAAAAGCCTCTCGTGGTTTGTTTCGTTCTCGGTGAAGAGCAGCGGCACATCGCCTTCGCAGGAAAGGATGTATTTACCGAGCAGGGGATGACTTACCGCGACCGCGCTCGTGCCCACCGCGGCCTCGACTTGCCTAAGGATTGGTTTCTGGGCAGCCCGGTTGGATTCGGCAATCCACGCCGACCAGTCGTTGCGGAACCACAGCGTGGGCAACAGATGCAGTTCTGCCGCGTCCGGTCCGCGGTTCACCACCGTGATCCGCGCCAGAATGTCTTCCGGACCGTCTTTGGCATACTCGGCGAAGACATCGAAGTATCGGTTGTCATTAAAGACACCGGTGTCGAGCAATTCATACTCAAACTCGTCTCGGGAACGCCGGCGGTTCGTCTCCACCAGGTCGGCGTAAGGATAGGCCGCCTGCGGGTACTTGTAGAGATACTTCATGTACGAGTGGGTCGGCGTGCTGTCGAGGTAGAAGTAATACTCCTTGACATCCTCGCCATGGTTGCCCTCGCTGTTGGTCAAGCCAAAGAGCCGCTCTTTGAGAATCGGATCCTTGCCGTTCCACAGGGCTAGGGCGAAGCACAGGCGCTGTTTGTCATCGGAAATGCCGGCGATGCCGTCCTCGCCCCAGCGGTAGGCACGCGAGCGCGCCTGATCGTGGGTGAAGAAATTCCAGGCGTCACCTCCCTCGCTATAGTCCTCGCGCACGGTTCCCCATTGCCGTTCACTGAGGTAGGGGCCCCACTTCTTCCAGGGGGCCTTCTGCTCCCGAGCCTCGTCAAGTCTAATACCTTCAACGGTCATGCGGCATCTCCCTGGCCTAGTGTCCGCCCCCTTAGGAGGCACGATAGCGATTCTGTACGCAAGCACAAAAGCTCATTTTTTCTTTTGTTTGCGATCTCGACTGACTGCACGATGTCTCCGCCGTATCGGACATTTCCCCGTGCAGGAGGGCCTCCTATGGCGGGCATAGCCTGTGTGTGCTCCGAAAGCGGGCGAGCGGCATCTTCTCTAGTTATCCGCGCTGAGGCAAAACAAGAGCGTCGTCATCGAGTGATCAGCATCAGCCATCCGGTCCCAATTGTCAGGAACACAGCCAAGAAGAACAGAGTCGTCAGCAGCCCAAGCCTATACAGCTCGCGCTGCGTGAGATAACCGCTGCCGACGAAGATGATGTTCTGGCTTCCACCTTGTGGCGTAATTACCGAAAAGTAACTACTCGCGAAGAACAGCGAGAAGGCCATCAAAGAACTTGGAACGCCGCCGCGAATGCCGACATCGAGAAAGACACCCAGCAGGGCAAGGACCTGCGACGACTGGCTTACGAACATATAGTGGATCGCCACATACAGTAAGAGCAAAGCTACGTAGGTTACTGGCCAGGACAGTCCTCCCATGTAGGCCGCGAGACGCTGACCCGCATAACCCATAAACCCGAGTTCATTGAGCTGACTGCTTAGCGCGAACAGGACGGCAAGCCACAGAAACGTAGACAGAGTGTCCCCCTGAGTAGCAATGTCGTTAGCCGTCAGCACGGATGTCATGAGCAACAATCCCAGACCGGCGAACGCGATGCTGGTCGCGCTGAGATGTATCTTGTCGGCTAATATCCAGCCGGTCACCATCAGCACGAAGGCGATTGCCGTGAGCCATTCATCGCGTGACAGCGGTCCCAATTCGCTGAGTGCTTTACGAGCGGCTGCGGGCGCCTCCGGTGTCGAGCCTACACCCGGCGGAAACATGCGTGCCACCACCCAAGGCAATGCGAGGATGCAAATGAGAGCCGGTACCGACGAGGCTATCAGCCACTTCCCGAAGTCGACACTTACTCCATATTCGTGCGCTACTTGAATTGCTATCGGATTTGCAGACGTGGCAGTCATCCAGAGCGCGGAGGAAACAGCAAGGCTTGCCATCGCGCAAAACATCAGATAACCACCCAAACGACGGCCTTCGGGATCGTCCGGAAGCGATCCCGATCCTTTAGAGACTGAAAGCACGATTGGATAGAGGACTCCACCGCGCGCCGTATTGCTTGGGAATGCCGGCGCGATTGCTGCGTCGGTGAGAACGATGCTGTATGCGAGTCCGAGCGACGAACGGCCAAAGAGGCCCACCATGAACAAGGCGATACGCTGCCCCAATCCGGATTTCACCACCGCCTGCGCGACCAGAAACGCAACCACTACGAGCAGCACACTCGAATTGGCGAATCCTGCGAACGCCTTCTCAGGCGAGATGGTGTTGGTCAGGACCACTGTTCCTGCTGCCAGCATGGTTGAAGTCAGTAACGTGTACAGGTTGAGCAGCACGGATACAATTGCCGTGGCGAATATGGCGAACAGGTGCCATGACTGCGGTGTCAGACCGGCAGGCACCGGCCAGAACCAGATGGTAGTCGCCATAACAAGGGGAAACACGCGTTTCAGCATCAGACTTACACTGGTTACGGCCCGAGCAGGTGCTTTCGCCGTAATTCCAGGGCTGCTCATCATTGATTCCGTTCTGCAGTTGATCCATCCTGCTGATTGTTTACGAGGACTCGTCCTTTCAGTCCCACGGATTGTCCCTGGACGGTCCCATCTTCGTTTTCGAGCATAAAGCGCCAGGAGAATTCGTAGTTGCCGGTAACCTCCGCGTATCGCCCGGTGCCGCCCACAAAGGTACCTACAATCTTGTTGTTGGTGGCGGTGCCTTCTCCTCGAAGTTCACTGTAGGCCTCATCGCCGTTCTCACTGGTCCAAACCGCCCTCCCGATTAAACCCGTCACACTATCGTTGAACACGATCGCTTCGGATCGGAACCCGACGGCGGGTCGCGAGGGCCCAGCCAGGACCAGTGACCCGTTGAAGGTCGACACAGCGGCCTGCCTGTCTCCAGTGAGTTTCATGATGGTGCGGCTGCCGACAGCAGTCCAGGTTCCTTCAAATTCGTGCCATTCACGACCGGACGAAGCGGATTTTGCGACTTGGGGGGCACGGCCACACGCGGTCATAAGAACAAGACCTAACAACCCAACCCAGGACGGGGCAAAGAAGCTGGAACGAACACGCCGCGTCCAAAAAACGGAAATCACATTTGTGCGGTCTGGGCTCGTCGCGGATGAGTTCTCACGATCGCGCCTTGGTCTGGTGACGCAACGTTTATCCTCCTTTCGTGGTGCCCGTACAACCATTACGTCTCTCAATTCCCGACCCGTTCGGTCCGTGTCATTCTTTTCTGCGCGGTACACTCCAGATGCGAAGCCCATCACCCCGGGATCAAAACTTTCGTAGCTTCCGCAGCCGAGCATCGCGGAGCTGGTCGCAGCGGGTTTTTGTGTCGGCAGTCAAGGGCCTCCACTGACTCCTATGGGTCGCGATACATGTCCGGCCCGTGCGCTTCCTAAGTATTTTGCATCTGCGCGGTGACTATCGAATCAAGGCTGGGAAGTCAGACTGCAGATCCCACCTGATGGAGGAAGAAGATGCGACCAAGTTGCATTTTTGCTTTAACGGCTGGGCAGCAGCTTTGTCACACGCTGCGATCATCCCGAGTTGCGCAGATGGTGCGCTGGCGGGGGTGTACATGAATGCGAACGGCACGGCAAACGGCTTCGCGTGCGAGATCTCCGACAGATCCGATCGCCTCCTTTGGATTGGACGTTTACCAGACTATTAGTCCCGTCTCTCGAATCATCGTTCCCGAGCCGGCAACATTCGTGTTAATGGGCGTGGAACTCTTGGGCTTCGGATTGTTCCCTCGGCGGGCCGAAACATGCGGGTTCGCGCATCGGAGCGTCGATCGAGCAGGATGCCTTAATCAGAGCGTTGCGTAGTGCTGCCGGTGCGTCTAGATGAAATTCCAGGCCACTAAATGTGACGAATGCGGGCGCGTCCAGGGCGAGAGCAATCACAGGGTTCAGGTACGTGTATGGTCCACGGATCAGGGTTGCGTGGGCGTCGCGTTCGGATCGATGGCGATAACTACTTGGAGCGATGGCTGTTTCCGATCAGGTCGTGGCATCCACCGAAATTCACGACCTCTGCGGTTAAGGCTGCGCATCAAACACATAGGCAAGCTGCTTGGCTGGTCGCAGAGGCCTACCACCGAGGTTGATACGGGGACGCCAGAACACTTCTCCGTAGTTGTCGAACCACGCCGTTTAGCCGAGTGAGTTCATTGATCGAGCGCGGAGAGAGACAAAGCGGCAGGAGATACGGAAACAGGTCTAACGGGAAGCTGAGAGGCAGGCAATTGAGAATAGGGATCTTCCAATCGCCGTCTGTTAATACCGCGCCCGAACCGACTGGCCGTCGCGAGCGGATCGGGTGAGAAAGAAAGGTCATTATGCCTTTGGGCAAGAGAGCATTTGCGGAACTGATCGGGACATTTTGGCTGGTGTTTGGCGGTTGTGGCAGCGCCGTCCTGGCGGCTACGTTTCCTACTGTCGGCATCGGCCTGCTAGGCGTGGCACTCGCGTTCGGGCTTACGGTGCTGACTATGGCGTACGCGATCGGCCACATTTCGGGGTGTCATTTGAACCCCGCTGTTTCAGTTGGGCTGATGGTGGCGAAACGATTCCCCGCGTCGGATCTTCCTGCCTACATCGGAGCGCAGATGGCCGGGGGAATCCTCGGAGCGGCGGTGCTCTATATCATCGCAAGCGGGCAGGCGGGTTTTGATCTGTCGGCCGGGTTTGCATCCAACGGCTATGATAGTCACTCCCCGGGTGGCTATTCGTTGATAGCCTGCATGGTTGCGGAAGTTGTTCTGACGATGATGTTCCTGGTCATCATCCTGGGGGCCACCGATAACCGCGCTCCGCAGGGCTTCGCGCCGATTGCAATCGGCCTCGGCCTTACCCTGATTCACCTGATCGGCATTCCAGTAACGAACCTCTCGGTGAATCCCGCCCGAAGCACCGGTCCCGCCTTGTTTGTAGGTGGCTGGGCCTTGAAGCAGCTCTGGCTATTCTGGCTGGCACCTCTCGCCGGAGCCGTGCTCGGAGGCGTGCTGTACCCAGCAATCGCGCGAAAAGCTGAGCTAGACCCGCGGCACCAGGTAGCCGCCGCAGTTCGGTGAGGCGGCTTCACGCACATCGAAGTCTGCGTGGGGCGCCTGAAGGGCGCTGGGGCCAACATCAGCAAGACGAGTGGCGTCTGGAAATCGACTGGGCATAAAAACGTGCATCGTCCTGCATACAATCCGCAGCACATGCTGGAGCTAAATGCGGCCGATCCCAGAGTGTTTAATGATGCATCCGAGACTCTACGTCCGGAGGTCTCGGGTCGGCGGTGGACAAAAGCTGCCAGGGAGCAGGCAACGCCTAAAAGATTTATGAGATGCCTTGACCGTTCCTCCTTGAGAAGATAGATCCCACCTGATGCCGTAGCGTTTATGAACCGCTCGGCCACTGCCTCGGAAGTCGCCAATAAGCAAGTGAGAATCGTTGGCCGACACCAGGCACGATAGCGTGAGTCACCCGCCCTGGCCCGTCGGGTGAGGCTTCCATCGCTCCCCCCTGCGCCGTAATGTTTGGGACCGGCCGCCCGCGACGGATTAGGGTCTCCGTCTTCCCTCTGGGTTCACCCGCGCGGATGAAAGCCAGAGTTCAGAGCCACATGCTCATAGTGGGTCACGCAGGCAATTGGAACCTACGGGCGGCCCGCGTCGAGCAGATTGACCTTTCCTGAATCCAGATCGTAATCCGCCGCCACGACCTTGACCCCGTGTTTCTCCACCTCATCCTTCAGTATCGGTTCGGATTCGCGAACCTGTTTGGCCACGCGTCGCGCGTTTGCAATCACGCAATTGTGGATCCTATCCCCGGGCTCCTTACGGGATGCCTCGACCGAGGGCTGAATGGCTGCCACCAGCGCCTTAATATGTCCGTCCGCGATGCTGCCTTCGACTGCAGCGGAAACCGCGCCGCACTTTTCGTGGCCCAGGACCATGACGAGCTTGGTGCCGAGGTGCTCCACGGCATACTCGATGCTGCCCAGAACCGCGTCGTTCACGGTGTTCCCCGCCACCCGGATGACAAACAGGTCGCCCAGCCCTCGATCGAACAATAGTTCCGGTGAAACTCGGGAGTCGGCGCAGCCAAGGATTACCGCGAATGGATGCTGCCCCGCTCCGAGTTCCTTGCGACGAGCCAATGACTGATTCGGGCGCAGTTCTTGATGCTTAACGTAACGCTGATTCCCCGCCATCAGCTTGGCTAGCGCCGCGTCCGCCGCCGGAACAGTTGCGGACTCTTGGGCCCAGGCTCCAAGGCCCGCGAGCATCAAGGTCAAGTAAGAGCTGGATTTCATCACAGATTTTTCCGTTACTCGTCCGAAAGATGCTCCGGCGCTGCGCCCGATCTAACACTTTTCTTTGGGTTCCGACCGCACTGCCGTTGTCGCGGCAGAACTTACAAGTTGCCCTCGCCTCCTGGAACGATTTCGCATGCGACCACTCGGCCGGGTTAAAAGCCGGCACCAGGCCGGCCCGCAGTCCAGTTCTCGGTCGCGCGAAACCTACGCGCGGCATCGTAGCGTGGGCTCTCCGGTTTTGATTCGCGGGGATCGGCGGCCTGCACTTTCGGCCTGCCGCGCAGCCCCCCTATGTCTTGGGTATTTTGGGGATTGACTAGCCTCAGATCGGCGATAGTATTTCTTGGTGAGTGGGCTTCTTCCTTTCGAGGCTTGCTTAAAGACCTAGGATTGCGGACAGAGCATCTTTCGCATGTACCAGACACGGTTGCTGAGATTCTAGAGGACGAAATGGCGGCGGCAAAGGGGGGGCACTACCGCAGACAGAGTACCAGCCCCATCGCACTGAAGCTTGAGATCGAGAAAGAGATAAGCAAGCGCGAAAGGGCTTCAGCTCTCTGGGAGAAGAACGTGTTTCCCGACAGCTATTGGAGGAGGCGGAGAAGATCTTTACCGAAACGGAGGCACTTTATGAACGCCACCGCCGCACGCACGAGGTCACCTAGGTTGATAACCTGATTAGTAGTCCGCCCGGTTGCTCAAATGAGCTGATCTCAACCACCCCGACTGAGATCCCCGAGTTCCATATCCTCTGCACGGGGAATCAATTCGTCTCGCTGAAGAATGGGCCGAGGATCGAAAAACCTGGATGCCTCGGCGACAGCAGATTTACCGCCTTTGACACACGGTTGTGAAGGCTGCCCATGCGGGCCATGGATGCTTCTATTCAGTAACGGCCATGACCGGACTACATCTGAGTGTCGGGGGCCGATGCCTCGTGGCCTCTTCTCACCGAGGGGCTATAGAGGTCCTCCTTCCGGTGGATCGTTAAAACGATGCTGCCGGTCGGCCCCCATATGAACCGGGAGAGAAGCGCCTTTTTTGATGACAGGCTTTGCGTTTCTCCTCACTCGGCCCAGTTGTTTTTAGGGGGTGTTGTTCGCCTGACTGATCACCGATGCAATCTTCGAGAATATCTGGCTGATGCTGACGACCACGTTGGGCATGGTTGCGCCCGCGGCAACGGCAACAAAGGCTGCCATGAGAGCGTACTCAATCAAGTCCTGACCGCGCTGATCCTTCCAGATCCTCAGTCTCATAATCAGATTGTTCATTTGATCTCGTCTCCTTTCCGGTTTGGTGCGCGACCGGGCGCCGCCGCGATTCATAGTGTGCATCGGCAGGTTTTTGGGATGAGAGCACTGTCAAAAGTGCCGTAGTACGGCATATTCCACTTAAGCCCACCGTTAGCCCGCCGGGCGGCGTGGTGCGGTGCGACCCCGTTGACACACGCCACCTCCGGGAGGAGAACTTGCTCGGAGCCAGATTGGAAGCCAATAAACAGCACTTGGGGCTGGCGAAGTTCAATCAGGAGGTGCAATGGAACCTAACCACCAAGGGGGGGCACCGCTTTGATCATTCCTGGGAGGATTGAGACCTCCGCAGGTTGGATCTGCACGCTGAATGCAGTCCTGCGCTGTTTGCGCAATCTGATTGCCTGAGGGCGGTCGTCAAAAGGACTTGCCCAGGGTCAAACGCGAACATAGTCACAACGCGACCTTCCGAGATTGATGTCTACCAGCCGGTCTCCGTCGCCTGTCGGCCCAGCCACGACCTTAACAATTGCCCCTCTAGGCAGAGTTATCGCTACGCGCCTCCTATCGACAACGTCGAGAGCAAGCGTGGGATTCTCCAACTTGAACCCTCTGCCTGTTAACAAGGGTTTTTAGGATAGCTGGCGGGGGTCAAGGGCGCAAGTAGCCCTGCCGGAAGTAGAAGAGCGGGTTAGAAAGAGCGGCGTAGGCCGACCCGCAGCATCTATGGTGAGCAGGAATGGCTCTCTTGTGCAGCGACGAGCAACGCCCTCAAATTGAATCAAGGCTCCTCGCTTCCATTTTGCTTGATTGTGTCGGCCCCTAAGAAAGGAGCCTGACACCTCAGATTCCACAGTGAAGACGAAAATGATCATCGCGGGAAACTTGGTGGATGGATCGGTTGACGGTGCGGAGTTCGCCCTGATGTTCGCCGTCTCCGACCGTTTCCCACTCCTGCCCCGCTTACGAAGGGACGGGCGAACGGGAGTTCAATCTTCCCGCCGTTTTTGCTGCACGGAAATCATGTGGTTGTCGCGCAGTCCTTAGGACCGCGTTCGCCGACCACTAATCAGTCAGTTAGGCAACGGACGCAATTGCCCCTTTCCCCACCCGCATACAACGCTTAAAGGAACTCACGAGACAGGAAAGAGAAGACGGATTCTCTCACGTGGAAGTGGCGTGCACAGATATGCGCGGCAGGGGGACGATGCGTTTTCGCGGCGCGAAATCTCCGCCCCCGCACAGACTGAATGTTATCAACGTGGCAGCTATGGACGGACGAGAGTCAAATAGGTTCTCTCGGATTGGCTAAAGGCTTGCAGTTACCTGAAAGATTCGTCGAGATACTCCGACATCCGCAGCTGCGCGGGTGCGGGGAGAGCGGGCCAGTTCTTTCGCTTCGGCTCATCTTATGTACAGGACTTTCTGGGGCTTTCGGGAGGAACCCTTCAGTCTTGGTCCCGATCCGGCTTTACTCTGTCAGAGCAGGCAACATGACGAAATACTGGCGCGCCTGATCTATGGTGTGCAGTCTCGAAAGGGGTTGATTGCGCTCACCGGAGAGCCCGGCACGGGCAAGACGACTGTGCTCAACTGCCTGAGAGATTTCTTGCAAACGCAGCGCACGGACTGCCTATTCCTTTCCAATTCGCGCATCGACGCCGATCAGCTTTGGGAATTGATTGGCTCCAGTCCATATCTGCGATGCGAGCCAAAGTCGAAGATAGAGGTTTTGCACGAGCTCCGCGAATTGCTTCTTGACACTGCTCGCTATGGTGGGACCACGGTTCTAATCTTGGACGAGGCTCAGAATCTCGGCCCGGATGTGTTCGAAGAGATCCGGTTACTCAGCAACCTTGAGGACCGGCGCGGCAAGCTGTTGCAAATCGTGCTTGCGGGTCAGCCCGAGTTTGAAGCCAAGCTGGACAAGCCGGGATTGCGGCCTTTAAAACAACGGATTGCGTGTAGGTGCTCCCTACACCCATTCACCGAGGCGCAAACCTACAACTACATCTCCGTGCGTCTTAAGTGGGCCGGGATGCCGGAGCAGACCGTTTTCCCCCCGAACGTCTTGGCCGAAATTCACGTGCGTTCACAGGGGATAACCCGCGTCATCAACACGATATGCGACAACTTGCTGCTAACAGCATTTGCCCTCGGGAGCAAGCTAACAACACTTGACATGCTTGACGCTGTGAGCACGGACCTGCGCCTAGAGTGGGATCGGGGACAAAAGACGAGAGAGGCACGGGTCGAAAAGGATGACTCTACGCGGTTGGACACGGCTTTTTTGGTGCGACTTGGCTTGTTGCCGGCCGGATTCAATCAGGTTGACGGACGTCCGGCCAATATATCGGATGACCCCGGTGCGCCAATCTCACCTCTGCCCACAGACACCGACGCGTCGCCGCTGCTTCCTCTGAAGGGGCACCCTACAAAACTTAACGCTGATGAGTCCACCGCATCGGGATTTGAACCGATTCAACGGTGTTTCGGTAACAAGTTTGGCGAAATGGCACAGTTCGCGGTAAAGGCTACGCGCGCGCTCCCATCCCGCTTTGAAAGCGCCTCAAACCGTCTCAGGATGGCGATTGGCGTAGTAGTACAGTTTGGGAAAAAGAATTCTCACAAAATTCGATCGCGTGTCACTTTGGAACTCCGCCGGCTGCGGAGTAAAGTTAGCCTCCTCGCGGACCCCTTTGTTGAGAATCGTCGCAGAGTCCTTGTGTTCTTGAGCGTACTGGTGTGTATTTGGGGGACCGTTCGTCTTTGGAATCCAGGGGTGCAGTGGCTCGGGACGCTGCCGGCTGCTGTTTCCTTTGCCGCTCCAATCCGACTCGGCGAAATCGTGCCACCGGAAAATGGTAGATCGCAAATGAATGCCGAACGTCAGATAACCACCGGTCGGACACCCATTGAAGAGACTGGACCACGCGCAGTGCGTATGGATCCCGCGGAATATACGCCTGCCGCCCGCTACGCTGGATTTCGCGGGAAGGTTTTCGTCGTCGTGACGGTAGATCTGTACGGGAAGGTTAAAGGTGTTCAGTTCACAGCGCCAACGGTATTTGATCTGGACATCGCTGTCCGCAAGGTGGCGCGAGCGTGGCGCTTCAAGCCTGCAATGCGCGATGGGAAGAGTGTCGAAGGCCGAACTCTAGTACAGGTCCACTTCCGCTGACCACGGGATTGAGTTTGACCACGATGTTCATTTCGGTTCACCGTGCTTTAGGGCACGCATGCGGCTAAACTCTAGACTCAAAATGCTGGAACGGCAACAGCGTCAAGTCTTCAAGGAGCCATTGCGGATGGTTGTCAGCCATGCCGGCGAGACGCTCGATCTCTCTAAGGCCACCTGCACGCGAACTATATGGCCAAATGGGCAGCTGTTTGAACTGGTGAACCTGCACGGCACCGACGAGGGATTGAACAGAGAGGACCTGGGAAGCTTCATTCAGAGCTTCCCCATCGAAAGGCGTGCACGATGACCAGGACGCTCTACAGGCGATTAGAGCGCCTGGAACAGCAGACCATGCCGATCGACGAGCCGAAGGTATAGCAAATCGTCTTCCGGGACTCCGATGGAACGCAGACACTTGGCGACCGAATCGAATGGTCTCCGCGCGGCCGCCGGCCAGCGGCGAAGACGACGCCACGGCGGCGGTGAACTCATTGATGCGCAGCACATCCCATGAGGGAGAGGAACTTGATCCTGAAGGTGTTACCCAAAGAATTGAATCAATTTCGCCTCCAGCCAAATCGTACTAATCAGAACGAAAGGTTCAGACTATGGACACTCCGCAGCGCAGTCGTGATACTGGCCTTGGAATGGACGCGATACATCACGGATGGTGGCATCGCTTCTGGTGGGCCTGGAAAATCCGCCGAGAGCTTCGCCACTTGTGCCAGCGCCCGCCGCACCATTCGCACTAGCCAATATCTCAATTAGGCCGAGAGCGCACCCAGCACCGGCACGCTTAACATTGCGCGGCTAGCGTCTCATCCGGACTACCGGCCAGGCGCAAAACACCTACCGATAATACGAATTAACGGGCGACGACTTACTGCCCGCTGTAGGGCCAGCGGGCCATTCCATAAGGTAAGCCCGAGTCGACGATTTATAAAACTAATGGAAGCATGGCCGGCCATACATCCACAATCCGGCTATATCCACTTTCAGGAAGTCGCTCCGGCGCAGTGAATTTGTGCATCTAGCAAGCGCCGCTAGTCATCAGCACATGGGCAGGGAACCGCTCGCCCGCAGAGGTCGGCGGGGAGTCAGAAGGAGAAAGTTTAGATGAACCATGCCGGTACCCATCGCTGACATCTGGCAAGCGGCTGTGCTCGGCGGTCAAATGCCTTCCAATTCGCCAGTAGAGTAAACCGCGAGAATGCGACGTGTAGACCACAACGATGGATTACCCACTCATTGTTTTTGCGGTCTCTCTCGTGGCGCTGTGGTTCTCGGCCCAAGCCGGAGTTCACCTTCACAGAAGACGCCACAATGTGGAAGAGGCCGAGCACGAAGATCTCGGCGTTATCCTCGCCGCGACACTAACGCTGCTTGGCCTCATCATTGGATTCAGTTTCTCGATGGCAGTCAGCAGATACGACCAGCGCAAGAACTATGAGGAGGCGGAGGCTAACGCGATCGGCACGGAATATGTTCGCGCAGGCCTGCTCCCCCCTGCTGATGCGTCGAAAGTGCGTGAACTGCTGACGAACTATGTGAGTCAGCGTGTCTTGTTCTATACCACGCGTAGCACACGCCAGCTCGATCAGATCAACGCTTCCACGGCTCGGCTGCAGTCCGACCTCTGGGCCGTTATTCAAGCTCGCGCCGCGGCTCAACCGACACCGGTAGTGGCCTTGACCGCTTCGGGCATGAACGATGTATTGAACTCGCAGGGATACACACAGGCAGCCTGGTGGAACCGGATACCGATCGCAGCATGGGGCCTGATGGGAGCGATTGCCATTTGCTCGAATCTGCTGTTGGGCTATACCTCGCGACGTTGTAGTGGCAAGACTACCCGGTTCTTTATTCTGCCCGTGGTTGTGTCTACATCATTTTTTCTCATAGCCGATCTGGATAGTCCGCGTGGCGGTGTAATTCGCGTGAGCCCACAAAACCTGATGAGCCTTTCTCTCGAACTTCGGGCGCCATAAGGCCCATGACCAAGACGGCCACGCCCTAATTCAGCCGACGCCAGCCATCAAACCGCTTCCAACTGACGAGCCGCCTGAAGCACACCGGGTCGGATCAGTGTTAATGGATTCCTTCACGAGTTCAACCTAGCAGCGAAGCCGTCCGAAGAATGCCTCGCCGCCGGACGGAACTCCGCCCGCAGGATGGACGCGCTGAGTACCAGCATCCATAGGGGGAACAGCAATGCGATCCACGGCCAATTCGTCATGACCAGCAACAGTACGAGCGCGCAGGCATATCCGGAAATGCCCATCCACCGTGGGAGGATGGACGTTCGAAGCACGATCGTACTGGTAGACACGATGAACACCCCGGCCATTTTGATGGCGAAGACATTCAAAAACGAGCTGCCCAACTGCCGGGCCACATAGTACGTTTCGTCATTCATCGCCTTAACGTGGCCACTGACTATGGCATCCACGAGGACTCCCGAGAAGGCGGCGGAGGCGAAGAGGCTGGCCACGAACAACATCCCGCTGCCGAAGAACACGGTTGCAAAGAACTGATCTTCGAGTATCCCAACCCGATTGCGGAGGACACCAATGAACCAAAGGAACGCTATCCCAGCGAACGGCACCAACTGGATGGCGAACCGGACTGCGGTTCGCCGAGTAGGGTCGTTCAGCCAGGCGCCTGGGTCGATTTGATATGCGGGAGCCGCAAGACGAACGATTATCAGACTGGTCCCCATCAGCACCGAGAAGATCACACCCGCAACCGCCGCCCCCCGCGGGGGCGCATGTGCTCGTGCAGGATCGCCGGTGGGCATATGCATTCCGTCCGATTCGACGGAAGAGCCTCGCGATGCATTCCTTTTCGGTTACCTTCTTTGCGTGTTTGTGTCCGGCCAGTTCGACACACATCTCCGGTTAGCCCAAACAAGGACTTTGGATAGGCGGTAGCTGTGACTGCGCCCAGAGAGCCAAAGAGAAATGTCACCCCTTAGGTGCGTCCTTCTCGTTCGTTTGGCGCAATGCATCGCCTCCAGCAGGGGCAGCGGAATGCGGAACAGGTTGCCCCCGCGCTCACAAGCCAGCGCGTGGCCGGGCAACCCGGAGTTGGGCTTACCGCTACCATCTCGCCTCTCTTGGCGGCATTTCCTACAAAAAGAATCCCTAGGCGAATCCGCGAATCATTTACGACGTAGAACGAAATCGTTAGTAGGCGGAGCAGCGTTATGGTGCGGATCAGGATTCTATTTCTCATTCTTATCTGCATGACGTTCGAGCTTTCAGCAGCTCCTGCAGACCCACCGTCGGAACAAAACGAGGGCGCCGCAATTGCAGAACTAGATCCCGGCTCACGTGATCCACCCCGAAGCAACCTGAAGTATTACTTTTATCAATTGAAGAACTCGCCCATCATCACCGTTCATCAGCTGAAACATTCACCGCCAGGGAAAGCCAGTAAGGCTTTCAGTAAGGGGCGAAACTTTCTTGAGGAAGGACGATTCAGTGAAGCGATTACTTCGTTGGGTGAGGCGGTGGCTATCGATCCCGAGTAGACTTACGCCCTCATTGATTTGGCAGTAGCCTACGGGAAGGCAGGCAGGATCGAGAAAGCAATTCCGCTTCTGAACTCCGCTATTCAGTACGATCCGCACTGGGGATTGGCGTATTTCAATTTGGCGATTGCCTACATCTCCGTAAATGAGCTTTCCCAGGCTGAGTTCACTGCTCGCCAGATGACCGAGATAGCCGACAGCCCGGAGGCCCGCTTCGTGCTCGGGCTCTCGCTCACTATGGAAGACAGGTTCACGTCGGAAACTCAAGCAGCATTGACGCAAGCAGAACCGTTGTTTCCCCAGGCAGCTCTTCTGCTCGGGCGCGTCCTCGCTGGTCGTGGCGAGATCGAAGCGGCCAAGCTGAAGATTTCCTCGTATTTGGCGAGTCCTGCCGTATGGAACCGTGAAATGGCCAGCGAATGGCTCGCACTTTTGAATCGGAGATGATATCCCGCCCTGATTCTTGGGGAAACGGCTCACGGCCTTCTTGACTATCACCCTCCACCACTGTGAGCTCCCCCAAAGTCGCTCAGTGTAGAGCGATCCGTGGTTCCGCTTGGACGACGTTAGAACGCTAGCCGGACAGAACCTCCACACGCCGCCAGGGAAGCTCCCGATAATAGTACTCATCGAGCTGGCAAGATTCCGGCACCATCCACCTCTTCGCAGCGTCCGACATTGAAATGCTCTGTGCGCAGCGTGACTGAGACACTGCTCGAAGACTCACACTCTTGGTAGCTGACGGTCAGCCCAAATATTGCAGATCGTTTGCGATAGAATCGAGCAAATTGATGCCTCATCTGATTGCGGGCGATAAGGTCGGATCCTACGGAATAATCGCCCTCATCGGTGCTGGGGGGATGGGCGAGGTTTATCGTGCTCGAGACACCAAGCTCAAGCGCGAAATAGCACTCAAGGTACTGCCCACACCCTTCGCGCGGGATCCAGAGCGGATGGCCCGCTTCGAACGCGAAGCCCAGATGCTGGCTGCGCTTAATCACCCCAATATCGCCCAAATCTACGGACTGGAAGGCTCGGCTCTGGTGATGGAACTCGTGGAGGGTGAGCCGCCCAAAGGTCCTATGTCTTTCGAAGAGGCCTGGAAGATTGCGTCCCAGATCGCCTCGGCGCTGGAATACGCGCACGATAACGGGATAGTCCATCGCGATCTGAAGCCCGCCAACGTGATGGTTACACCCGAAGGTGTAGTGAAGCTGCTCGACTTCGGGTTGGCGAAGGCGTTCGGCAATCAGCACGAAACGCCGCAGGTATCCGATGAAAATTCCCCGACAATGAGTCTGGCGGCCACCGCCGCGGGCGTGGTGCTGGGCACTGCCGCCTACATGGCACCGGAGCAGGCCAAAGGAAAACCTGTCGATAAGCGCGCCGACATCTGGGCATTTGGAGTGGTCGTCTACGAGCTGCTGAGCGGAGAACGGTTATTTAAGTGCGCGGACATATCCGACACGCTCGCGCAAGTGTTGACGAAGCAGCCGGATCTGAACCGCGTTCCGTTCCAGGCGCGGCGACTGCTGAAGCGGTGCCTGGAGCGCGATCCAAAATTGCGTCTGCGAGATATCGGTGAAGCGCAATTCCTCGTCGAAAACACCCCGACTCAGGAGATCCCGGCCGTCCAGCCCCGTCGGAGCGTTGCGGTTTGGATGCTAGCCGTCGCCCTGATGCTCGCCTTGGCCGGCCTCTCTTTTCTGTATGTGCGCCAAAAGTCGCCCGATCAAGGCGTTCTGCGCTACACCATCGCCGCACCGGATCATTCGACCGGCTTGCACAGCTTCGCCGTTTCCCCTGATGGGCGATCTGTCGTAGTGGCGGCGGTGGTGGAGGGAAAGCGGCAGCTTTGGATGCGCGCTCTGGATTCCCTGAAAGCTGAGCCTATTCCTTCGACCGAAGGCGCGGCTTTCCCGTTCTGGTCGCCTGACAGCAGCCGCATCGGATTTTTTGCGCAGGGCAAACTGAAGAAGATCGCTGCCAGCGGCGGTACAGTGCAAACCATCTGTGATGTTGCCGACGGACGTGGCGGATCGTGGAATCGTGACGACGTAATCGTCTTTTCTCCGGGCCCGGCGGGGATCGACATTCAAAAGGTGCCGGCTGGCGGAGGCGCTTCTACAAGTGTGACCGGGACTACAGGCGCCTACAAGCATCCTGTGTTCCTACCCGACGGAAACCGCTTCCTTTATCTAATATCTCGCGCAGACGCGGGAAAAACCGGCATTTACGTCGCTTCGCTGGACGGCAAGGAAAACCGTCGTATTCTGGCCGACGTATCGGGTGCCATATTTGCGCCCTCCGCGCGGGGAGTCGGCCGCCTATTGTTCATCCGCGAGAACACCCTGATGGCTCAGCCCTTCGACCCCGCTAGCGCGACGACTTCCGGAGATGTCGTTCCAGTAGCCGAGGGGGTCTCCCTTACAACCAACAATCACTACGCTCCAGTCACCGTTTCTGACAGCGGCATGCTGTTGTACGAGAGCGGGGGTAACCAGGGCGAGAATGCCCAAATAGCTTGGTATGATCGCGCGGGCAAGCCGCTTGGACCGATGATCGGGCCGGGACTCGATCCGTCGATATCTCCGGATGGGAAGTGGATTGCCTTCCGGCGGGTTGCGAACGGGCAGAACGATATTTGGCTCCGGGACCTGAATCGTGGTGCCGACCAGCGTCTTACCACGGACGCCTCCGTGAACGGCGCGCCCGTTTGGTCACCGAAAGGCGACCGCCTTGCATTTGCTTCCAACCGCGGAGGCGCTCCTTATAGCCTGTACCAAAAAGCCGCTAGCGGAACAGGGCCGGATGAAGGGTTGCTCGCGGCAGGCAATAACAAGATACCGAGCCAATGGTCACGCGATGGGCGGTTCCTGATCTACTCTGCGCTGGATCCAAAAACCAGGTTGGACGTTTGGGTGCTTCCGCTCGACGGAGCGCCGGATCGGAAATCGACGGCGTTTGTACACTCCGAATTTAACGAAGATTTTGGACAGCTCTCCCCCGATAGCCACTGGATGGCTTACACGTCGGATGAGTCGGGGCAGCGCGAGGTGTATGTGCGGCCTTTCCCAACCGGCGATGGCCAAATCAAGATATCCATCGCCGGCGGCGAACAGCCCCGCTGGTGCTGCGATGGTAAGGAACTGTTCTTTGTGGCTCTAGACGGGAAGCTGATGTCGGTGTCGCTGACGGTCAAGGCCGGCCCAAAGCCGTCTTTCGAACCAGGCACTCCCCGCTCTTTGTTTGAAGTGCACTTGTCAGAGGGTTTAAACGGTTCTGGTTTCGCGTACGATGTCGCCGCGGATGGTAAACGATTCCTCACCGCCACCTCCGCTACGCGAGTAACCTCGGCACCGCTCCTGACGGTGGTTATGAACTGGACGGCCGCGTCAAAGAAATGATCGGCATGGCCGCTGACTGCTCCCGAGTCACCTGGCACGGGCTAGAATATCACCCATGAAGCTGAGTGCCCTGCTCGTCTCGTTGGTAGTTGTTTTCCCCATGTGGGCCCAGGATCCGGCTGCTATCCGGATGGCGGTTCAGCGGGAGAAGCAGCCCTTTCGCATAGAAGGGGATCGGGCTTACGGGCTGGGAATCGGCGATGACAAACACGGGGTTGCGACCCTCTCGCATGTTGTGTCGGTGCTCGAGACCCTTGGATTTGAACAATTCGGCTTAATCACCGTCTTGGTGAGTCCGGACGAGGAAATCGGCTCCAACGCCGAACGAGATCTCATTACCTATCTGGCGTCGAACCACGGCCTGATTCTCTCCTATGAAGGATCGCGTATGCCCAGTGATGATATCCGGCTCGCCACCACGGGTGTGGAACTGGCGCTGCTCACGGTGAAAGGGCGGGCGTCGCATGCGGGTGCTGCCCCCGAGCAAGGCCGGAACGCACTCTATGAGTTGTCCCACCAAGTGCTTCAGATGCAGGACCTCTCTAACCCAAACCGGGGATTGAAATTGAACTGGACGGTTGCCAGTGCAGGCAGTGTCTTCAATGCGATTCCGGAGGATGCCCGAGCCATCGGGGACATGCGGGCCGACGACGCAGCGGACTTCGCTGGACTGGAAGCCGTAATCCGCTAAAAGATCCGCAAGCACCTCATTCCGGATACGTCGGTGGATGTTCGCTTTGAACGCCTTTATCCTCCGATGACACTTCGCAAACAATCTTTGCCTATCGCCGAATATGCGCAGGGATCTACGGCGAATACGCAGGAAAGCTTGCCGTAGCCACAAAATCGCCCGGAGCGGGGACGGATGCCGCATTTGCTGCTCTTAAGACTGATGCGCCGATTCTGGAAGGCATGGGCTTACGAATGTATGGTGCGCATTCGAACGAGGACGAGTATATTGTCATCTCATCGATCGAGTCTCGTCTGTATTTATCGACGCGCCTCATCATCGACTTCTCCCTGGGGAGTACCGCCTCTAAGTAGTTCCAGGAAATTTGTGATGGCTTTGTCCGGATGGCCGGCAGTACGTAGAATGCTGGCGTCGCTCAGCTTGGGCGAGGCCTTCTTCCGAGCTGCACGTGATTCGGCCGTGGGGACGCCCCGAGGCTGATCGTTCTACGTCGGCGACTCGCCACGGAAAAGCTACGTGCCCCGACCTTGCAGGGTGGAGGTGAAATCTTGTTGTATCCCCGCAACGTCGACGTGAGTTCCAAGGCCGGTGCTGTGTGTGCCAGCGCATTGATATAGGGGCGTTTGCAACGCCCCGCAATGGTAGCCCGATTCTGCTAGTACTTCTCGGCGCCCTTGCGCGTGGTTCCCCAGCCACGTTGGGTTTCCTTGGGCATTACCTTTAAGAAGGCCTGTACGACCTGCAATTGATTGTCGAAGACCTTGAAGGCTTCGAAGGTGACCAGGGCATTGCCGGGGCCGTAGGTGCCGGTGTCCCCGAAGTTCATCCAGAAGACGACGGTTCCTTGCTCTTCATCCACGGCAGCGAGGCTTTTGGTGAGGGCGGGGTGTTCGATGATGCGCTGGGTTTTGATGTTGCGGCAGCCGGCGATATCCTGCGGCGCGGTGGGGCTGACGGCAGGCTGGCCGCCCGGCGCAGGGGTGGTGGGCCGCCCGCTAGGTGTACCGCGTCCGCAGCCTTCTCCGGCCATGACGGAGCCGTTTTCGATGCGGTAGGCGTTGGGGGCGAACGGTGCGTCCACTTTGTCAAAGCCGCCGACGGTGAGGCCGCGGGGGTAGTAGTCCGCGATGCGAATCAGGTCTTCCCGCTTGTTTTGTTTGCCGGCGGGGGGCGGCAGCTCCATGCCGGGACGGGTGATGAACTCGGCACGCGGTGCCATTCGTTCGGTGGGATGGGTGACCAGGGTTTCGGCCTCAGTGATTTTGCCTTTTGAGATCTTGAGACGTGCTGTGAAGAACGCCGGCTTACCGCTCTCTTCAACGATGACGTGCGAGAGCACGACTTGTTGCTTCACATCGATGAAGTCTTGACGGTAGTCGCCGAGTTTGGTGGCCAATTTCCAGAGGCCTTCTCCGGCCTTGAGGTCCTTGGAATCCTCCGTAAAGCGGAGGTCGGGCGCGAGCGGCGCTTTGGATGGATCCTGGGCGACAAGCGCGGCGAGATATTTCGTCATCGTATCTTTCAGGCAGGCGCGGTTGCAGTCCGCTGCGCTGACAGTGATGGAACAGAGAAGTGCGACTCCCAAGAGTGAGAAGCGTTGCATAGTTCGTCCCATTCTATTCGGTTTCGCCGCCGAACCGGTACCCTGTCATAATTCGACTGGCGAGCAATGCGTCACTCTGGAGGAATGTCTGTATGGTCGGCCACTCGTACATTGGCTCGAAACGGCGTTATGGGTAGTTTCGCGGAGCCTGGCCGCTTCCGGAGAAGCTTCCGTTAATGGTGGATAACGCCGTGCTTAGGAGCGCCCGGCGGCAGTAACCGGATCGGTATCCTGACCGAGATGCCGAAGCAAACCGATCCGAAACGTCCAAGAAGCCGACAATCAAGAGTAACTATCGAGAGCGCCCGCATTATCCAGACCGGGCAATTTCGGATTCGTGATGAGAAGGGGATTTGTCGCCATTGGGTTTGTCAGGACTGCGACGCAATCAACGTCCGCCCACCCAGCGAGGTACGGAAGCCCCAAACGGCGGCAGCGGTTACGATCGCCACGAAGACCCACGAACTTTGGCCATACCAGGCCGTGAAATCCGTAGTCAAAAACGTTTGCAGCGGCGTGTCGATGAGGAAGGCCAAGCACATGGTCGCGAACAGGCCGAAGCGCAGCATTACCACCACCAAGGTGGTCCAGATCGCCAGCAAGAATAGCGGCGTGTACCAAGGGCCCACCCCCGTCCAGCGCAAGCCGACAAAGATCAGAACGAAGACCGCTCCGGCCAACCACTGCTTCCGGAGCACGGCGCGAAGAACGAACAAGAGGAGGAAGAAGAATAGCGCGCCGCCAACGGCGCTGTCCAGGTGATCGACGAATGAAGAAGCCCAGTAGCGAGCCCCCTTGAGATTGCTCGCGCCCAGTAGCGACTCCGGCCCGCCGCCGTGGTAAAGATTAGCGAAGAAGTAGCCTTGAAAGAGCAGCAAGTACACCAGGCCCAAGAGACTGCCAAAGAGAACATCACGGCCTACCAGCGGATCGCGCCATCGGCCGGCCAGCAGCCTGGCCCAGGTCACTAAATTCTGGGGCCAGTAGCGGCGCACCCACGGCTCCAGCGCGAGATAGAGAATCCAATAACGGATGCCGGAGAAGGCGGCGCTGGCAAGAGCCATTCTGAGAAGGTCAAACTCCTCCGGTCCTGCCACCTGGTGCGCAGAGAGAACCCACTTCACCAGCGCTACTGAGGCCATGAAGATTGCCAGCCGCGTGGCTCCGCGCAGATCGCCTCGCCCGGCCTTCGAGTTGTAGCGAGCAAGCCAAATTCCCACCACCAGGATCAGCGTGTAAATCAGACCATCAGCGATACCCGCCGCCCGCTGAGCTAACGAGGGCTGCGAGCTCCCGGCCATGCGTGTAGGTCTCGTCGAGGGCCACACGATTTCGAAGTGCACGGGACGGCCATGGAAGGCTGCAGCCTCCACGCGGATGGGAAGTTCCGGATTGCCGGGATATTTTCCGGTCCACGCCGCGCGCACGTCGGTTGCCGCAACAGGAGTCCACTGCGGATCCTCAGGCTTGAATTGGGCGAAATCGAAACCTGCGGCGGCGAATAACTGAGCCCAATTCGGCGCCGGATAGGAGCCCGGCTTTTCCATCTGCGGCGGGATGGCATCGAAGGCGACAAGCCGTCCGCTGGTGTCAAGCGAGAGTAAGATCATGCCTGAGACGTTGGGGACGGGGTCCTCGCCTGTGATCGTGCCGGAGCTGTTAAATTCCTTCGAAACCATCGGCAAAGGACTCTGCCGGTAACCGAAAACAAGTGGCGACGGAAACGTCGCGAGAAGCTTACGCCAGGCCGCGGGTCCCTGGGCCTTGGCATCGCTCGTGGGTGTGCCGTTGTAATAGAAACCACTGTCCGTGTCGGCGGGCGCATCGGTGTACCCCAAACCCCGCACGATTTCGCGAGCCTTGACTGTGAGCGCTTCCGGCGGATTCTCCAGTGGAACGTAGGCAGCTAACTGCACCTTGGGCATGATGACGCAAGCGGCGATCAAGCCCACGAAGACTCCCGCGAGAGCGAGGATGGCGACCTTAGGCGACAAACCTTCGGTGGAACCGGAGGCGGCAACAACTTCCGGCGAAGGCGTCTCGCCGGCAGCCAACGCGGCGGCCAAGGGGTCGCCCCCGGGCAAGGAAGCGGCCAATGCAAGCGCCGATGCGGGCCGGAGCTTCGGGTCGGCTTGAAGACATCGCAGGATTGCCCGTTCCACCGCAGGATCGATCTCCGTCACCAGTTGGGAAGGATTGGTGACGCTGTCGGAATCGCGGCGCAGTTCCAGAATCTCCGCGATGGAGTCGGCCCGGTGGGCTGGCTTTCCGGTGAACATCTCATAGAAGATGAGACCCAGCGCGTAGATATCGCTTTGCGCCGAAACCTCGCGGCCTTCCAATTGTTCCGGCGCCATATAGGCCGGCGTGCCGTTGCGCGCCTCGAATCCCTCAAGCTGCGTGGCGATGGCGGCAAGGCCGAAGTCCATGATGTGCAGTTCGCCCCGGCCGTCGATCATGATGTTGGCGGGCTTAAGATCGCGATGCAAGACTCCCTGCCTGTGGGCGGCGGCGAGTCCCGCGCACATCTTGCGGGCAAATTCCGTGGCTTTATCGGCGGGAAGACGCCCGATGCGGCGCAACAGACTGCCAAGGTCTTCGCCGTCGATGTACTCCATCGAAAGATACGGCTGGCCCTCAATTTCGCCAATATCGTAAACGCGACAAACGTTCGCGTGGGTGATTTGGCGGGCGATGCGCACTTCGTCGTAGAAGCGTGTCAACAGGTTGAGGTTCCCGGTGGCGGATTCGGACAGAAACTTGAGCGCCACGGGCTGGCCCAACATGATGTCGTCGGCGCGAAAAACCTCGCCCATGCCGCCCTTGCCTAAGCGCGAGATGATGCGATATCGGCTGGCGAGGAGGGCTCCAGGTTCGAAGCGATATGCGGGGATTTGGGGACTTCCTGAGCGGGGAAGCTGCGTGGTCACGGAACGCAGGCTTGCCGAGCGCCTAACTTCGATCGCCACTCCTTCCACGGCATTTGCTTCCATGGCCATGGTTTCCATCTCTGTCGGATTGGAAATGCGCAATGCCGCGCCGCAGTTCGAACAGAAGCGGCTGGTTGGCGATAACTCGGCGTTACAAGTCGGACAACGCGACATCGGATGGATCTCAGTAAAGCATACCTCCGCCCTTCGAGTCTGGGCGCGTCCATCAGCCCTCATCGACCATTGTGGGAAGTAACTACCGATGTTGTGGGAAGTAGCTACCGATAATGTTGCATAACGGCGTCCTTGAAGTAACTTCACAAGCCGACTTGCGGGGACTGATCCAGCCAACTTCCTGGAACGCCGCTTCTGGACCATGAGTCAAAGAATTTCGGATCAATTCCTTGACGCCTATGACACCAGAGGCGGAGTCGTGTCCTGTTCGGGAATGGCTGCGCAGCTGCGAATTGCATGGCGGGAGCTTCATCGACCCCTGCGGATTGGGAACCGTAATGCCTGAAGAAGAGCCTGAAAGTCCGGAGGAGGTTCGCAGTCAACGCAGACGCCCTCTCCCGAACGTGGATGAATGAACTGAAGACGCGCCGCGTGGAGAGCGACGCGAGTAATTCGCCGTTCCAGCTTTTCTAATGAATTGTACTTTCTGTCGCCGATGACCGGGTGGCCGATCGCTGAAAGCTGAACACGGATTTGATTTTGTAATCCTGTCACCAGCGAGACGCGGACGAGAGATGCGCCCCTAAGGCGATGTTCCACGGAATAGCGAAGTTCAGCGCGAGCCGATTTTGGATCTCGTTCTGTGGTCACCTTTTGAAACATTCCTTCTTGCCGAAAGTAGTGAACGAGAGACCCTTCTTTAATGTGGAGATGACCACGAACTGCCGCGAGATATTCCCGCACCGGGGTGTGTCGGATAAACTGTTGCACGAGTGCTTCTCGATCTGGCCAGGTTTTTGCGAAGAGCAGAATCCCAGACGTGTCACGATCGATGCGATGTACGACAAAGGCCCGTTGCCTCTTCGATTTCAGTTCTGCCGAAAGAATAGAAAGCGCAGATGGGGTATCGGAGTCATCCGCGGGCACCGCGAGCAGTTTGGCTCGCTTATTGAGGACTACAACGGCATCGTCTTCGTAAAGCACGTGAAGCTGCCGCCGATCCTGCTTTCCTAAACGGCGATCGCCCTTGGGTTGAAATCTCTTCATCGCTGAGTGGCAGATTGTTCCTTTTCACGGCTGCTCGTGAACGAGTGATGACGCGACGCTCGATGATCCATCGCTATGCTACCAAGATCCCGGTTGGATGACGGGTAAGCTTGAGAATACTCACTGCCCCAGAGGTCCGGTTGTGGGAAGATTCCACGGATTAGGAAACGATCAACGCGCTTGTGGGAAGTCGCTACCGTTAATGCTCGATATCAGGCAACTTGCCCGGAATCGGACTCGAGTTCCGTTGACGCGCCGTTTCAACGTATAGCGTGCCATGCACCCAAATGGATCGGGCATTTGTAGGTTCGTCTTGCGACTATCATGAACTCGGTGAATCGAACAAGATGCAATGGCGGAGGGACCGAAAGATCGGCAACTATCCCGGAGGGCAGGTGCTCTTGGATGCAAGCGAGACCATTTCCAGCATTCCTGACCTCGATCAAGGTCCCGACAGCGAATTATCCGAGGCTGACGTAAAACGGAAGGTTGAAGCCTGGCTAGGAGCTTCGGGCTGGCAGGTTCAGGTAATTTGGGGCCGGGGCCGCGGAATCGATATCGAAGCTCAACGCGACGGGCAACGATGGGTCATCGAAGCGAAGGACTGCGGGTCCCTTGATGCGATGAGGGTCAATTACTTCCTGGCGATCCTTGGTGAGCTACTTCAAAGAATGAGTGATCCCGATGCACGCTACAGTCTTGCACTTCCGGACCTCAAGCAGTTTCGGGGCTGTCCGATAACGGCTCACGTTCCGTTATTTTTCCCCCGGCGTGGTTACTCTCATGGAGAAGCAACTCGGCTCGTGCGTCTTCACGGTCGCGAAAAGCTTTTTCCAGGCGCTTCGATAGAAGCAGGGATACTTCTTCCGAATTATGACTCAGGTACGAGCATTTCAGATCGGCTGCAAGACTGTGATAAGGCCTAGAGGCCTCGATGGCCATCGATTGTAACCGTTCGCATTGTTCACACACGGGCGCCTCATCCCCTTTTTCCCCCCTTGGCCTTAAGTGGATGCAGTTTGGCCTGGTGGTGATCTAGGGATACCCCTAGTTTTATTATGTTCGGACCTCGGTGCGGCGCTCGGACACGTCTACCTCAAACATCGTCAACGGTCTATCCTTCCAGAGGATGTCCACCATTCCGTCGACCTCATTAGGGGCGGAGACGTGGACAATCTCCCCAACGGGGATGGTGAGAACGCGGCGCTGACGGTCTATTGTGCCAATTGCCAATGTATCGCGCTCTAGCTTGATTGTCTTTCTGGTAAGCATTGTTGCCCCCAAAGGCATAGACGCCTTCACCGGGGTATCGGGAACATTATTTATTCTAAATGTTCAAAACACCGCCTGCTAGCCGGTGATCGCACCCCACGCGCGGAAACGTCGGAAAAGCGTTGAGTTCAGGGGCTCAGGAATCCGCAGAGAAGCTATACGCGAGCGTCGTACAGCTCGGTACAAACCGACCCTCGTGTCCACCAGCGACCCGCTTTTTCATGGATTATCAATTCTCGGTCGGCGTCTTGTGCAGGCTGTCGATAACCAGCAGATCGACAGCGCCTTTCCGCGGTTCGAGCCGCAAGCCGAGTTGGTCCGGCAGCGCCGAGAAAATAGTTGCACTGCCCGTATCTGGCGCTGCGCCCCCGCGCTGGTTCGGCAATCGACAAATCTCCGTTTTGCCGTTGATGTTCCCGCCAGCAGGAGGTAATGTTCACATGACGTAGCTACCGTTAATGCCAAATATCGGAAGCTTCTAACGGCTCCCAAGGCTAGTTCAGGACCCCTTCGGGGAGCACAACCCATCACAGAGCCCCCGGCCCGGATTCATGGAGGTTATTCACCGATACGCCGATCGGTGTAGGCGGGCGAGGGGTACGAGCCCAGTGACGACACGCTGAAGCGTGAAGTGATCGTTTAAGCCTGCCGCGCGGCAGGTTGCTCCAAGGGAAACGGCTATGCCTGCGGGGACCGACCGCAGTCGGTCCTCTTACCGAACGAGGCTAGAACTGAAAACGCGCGACGAACAAACCGCTACGTGCTGGACCAGGCGCAGCGGCGCCGGTTTGCAGGTTGCCGAATGTCCCGAAGCCGCCCGTAAACTGCCCGCCCGCGGAGGTCGGTACGGCGCCGAAATTGGTAAGGCCGCTGCTGGGTTGCGGCAAGGCCAGGCGGTTGAAGATGTTGTTCATCTCGAGACGGACCTGCAGGGTATAGCGCTCTTTGAACCGGAAGTTGCGGCTCAAGTTCGCGTTTTCCTGCGGGCGGCGGATGCCACGGAAGTAGCGGATGCTCGACTCATCGTTGGCCCACTGGCCGTCGGGCACCGCTACCCAAGCGAGCGGGTTCAACACCTGCGTTTTGGTGGGATCGTAGCAGTGGCAGTTGATGTCCAGAGGCTCGGGATGCACGTTGCCGTTGAGATCGGTCCAGTTCACTGCGTATGGGCTCATGGGCTGGCCATCGGGTCCAATCTTAACTGTGCGCCGCCCGGGCCGCGTCCCAGCCAGTCGCTGATCGGCTGTGCGGCGCCCGCGGCAAGGGACGCCCAAGCAGCGGAGCGCTCTGATATTGCATATAAACGCCGACGCCCCAGCCACCGAGCACGTAGGACACGATCGGGTTGCCGATCACGGGCATCCCCTTATGCGGGCGCGGCGTCTGATACTCGGCCGAGAAGCGCAACTGCTGCGGAAGGTCGTTGAGCGGAAAGATTCTTACCCAAGGCGCGGTTGAAAATGTCGGGCGAACTCATGAGATCCAGAGTCTTCGAGTAAGTGTAGTTGCCGTTGAAAGTCAACCCGTGTGAGTAGCGCTTGGTCAGCGTGATCTGCAGCGCGTCGTACCAGGTTTTGCCGAGCGGAGCAACGGTCGGGGTTGATCGACGTGTTGTACTGCGGGAACGGCCTGATCGACTGAAGCACGGTTTGAGTGGTCGGGTAGGTGGCGTACGGAATCACGACGCCGCGCCCGGCCAAGGTTGTTTTCTGCAGGGTGCTCAGATTGCCGAGCTGGGTCGATGAGCAGCGCGCGATCGGCCGTGTTGCCAACGTTGAAGCCGTACTGAGCCAACAATGCCTGGCTAACATCATTGAAACTCGAAAGAGCCGCCGGCGGGCCACCAGTTCCCCCGGTTGCCCACATACGACGCTTCGACGACGAAGTCCTTGTTAATTTCGCGCTGCACGCCGATCGACCACTGGACCTGCCGCGCGGGGCGGCCCGCATTTGGATCGATGAGCCCGGGGGCTGCGATTACCGTGTTCGCAGGCTGTCCGACCGCGGGATCGTAGACGGGCCACTGCGCATGGATGCTGGACGGAATACCGTTTTGGAGCTGGAAGATCTGATTGGCCGAAGCCAGGAGTACCGCCGTTGGCTTGATTGCTGAAACCGGCGCCAAAATACTGCGTGGAGTTGTAGACAACGCCCATGCCACCGCGCACCACCGTCTTGGAATCGGCCGAATACGCGAAGCCGAGACGCGGGCCTAATGCAAACGGATAGTTGTGCGCGAAGTTGCAGTTGCAGTTCGCTTCAAAGATCAAACCGCCCGGATGTCCGCCAGCCGAGGGATTTGGAGTGCTCAGGCTCAGGTCGCCCATCCGGCCGTAATCTTCCTGGTTGTATGTGCCGTAGTCCCAGCGGAGGCCGTAATCGAGAGTCAGCTTGCGGCTGACTTTCCAGCTGTCCTGCGCAATACAGAGCCGTCTCATATTTGTGGCTGCGGTACACGGCCGGCACGGCGATCGTCACTCCCTGTACGCCGCCCAACATAAAGTTGGCGTATCCGAAGCCGGTATTGCCCTGCGAGAGAGTCACAGACCTGAAGCGCGGGTTTGAGCAGTTACGCCGCTGCCGGTCGGCACCCCCGCGGCGCTGTGAACGAGTAGTTGCCCGCCGTGTTGGTAAAGACGCTAACCGGGTATTGATCCTCCCGCCACTCGGCCCCATACTTCACGGTATGGTTGCCATGTACCTCGGTCATATTGAGGGTCGCGGATGGGCGCCGCTCGCTGCCGTTGGTGCTTTGCGCGGCCGCACCGGTTGTGCTCATGCCACCCACGGTCGCGGAAGATCCCGGGGTGAAGTTCGGGAACAGACGGTTCAGCGTGGCGCCCGTCAAACCCAGGGTCTGTTGGGCGTTAAAGTCCAAGGTCGGCGAGAAATCCTTGAAGTCGAAACGCACGAAGCCAAAGCCGACGTGAAGCACGCGCGTAGGCGTCAAGGTGTGGTCATAGTTCAGGCGGGTCGTGGTCGAGTTATGAAAGGTTCCGCGCGCCGCAGTGATGGTGGCGGGGAAACCTTCGAATGCTCCGTTCCCGGCGTGAACTGGGCATTGGTTTCGTCGAACGACCAGAAGAACGAGAGGCGCGACTGTTGGGTCAAGTTGTGGTCCACCTTGAAGGAAGGCAGCGTGGAGGTGCGATCCGCATGGAACGGGTTCTGGAAGTTGTTACCCAGGGCGCCCGCATTCGCATTTGGCCCCACGGGTAGTGGAATCAGCTTCTGGACCGCCTGAAAGACCGGATCGAGGTACGGGCCGGTCTGCGGAATCTTGTTGCCGGGGAACGGATCACGATAAGTCACGATGCTGCCGGCCGGACAGTCGGGGCTAACGCTGGCGGTGCAAGTGACGGAACGCGTAGTGTGCGGATCGAAGATGGTGCCGGCGATGATAGTGTTGCCTAGGGGATCCACGTAGGAGCGCTGGCTGGCGCCGCTCCCTACCAGCAGCAGTCTGGGCACGCCATTGACGCCGCTGGCGGTGATCACGGCCGAGAAATCACCGTTGCGGTACGCCTGCGTCGGAACCGTTGCTGACACCGTAGTCACCAACGGGCGAGTGCGGAACTGCTCAAAGCTGAAAAAGAAGAATGTCCTGTTCTTGCCGTTGTAGAGCTTGGGAAAGCTCAGCGGCCCGCCGACCGTGAAGCCGAAGTCATGACGGCGGTCGGCATCGCGCAAGTGTGTGAAGGGTTGGTGTGCGTTGAGCACCTCATTCACCGCGTAGTCGAACGCGCTGCCATGGAAGCTGTTGGTGCCCGACTTCATGGTCACGTTGAAGATGCCACCGCCCACCGTGCCGAACTCCGCGGCAAAGTTGCTGGTCTGCACAGCGACTTCCTGTACCGCGTCCACGCTCGGTTGCGTGAATTGGGTAAAGACGTTCAAGTTCCCGGTTAGCCCGCTGTTCTGGCCTTCAATCCGGTATTGCGCCGTGGCGGTACCCATACCGTTAATGACCATCACATTGTTAGCCGTGTACTGCACTCCCGGAAGCAACTGCGCCAGGCCATAGGGATCGCGGAATCCGAATGCCGCAAGAGCGCCCGTCGCACCGTTTACCGGGAGCAGCGGCAGGTTCTGCATCTGGGACACCGTGATGTTCTGGGCCAGTTCGCCGTTTTCGGTCTTCAGCAGCGACGCATCGCCGTTCACCGTAATCGCCTCCGCCGCCGAACCCACTTCCATCGACATGTCCAGACGCAGCGTCTGCGCCGCGGCCAGCGTCACGCCTTCACGACGGAACGTTTTGAAGCCGGGGGCCTCCACGCTGATGTCGTATCGCCCGATGGGCATCTGTGGAATCGAGTAGTTCCCGGTGGCGGACGTCGTGCCAATCAGCACCGTTCCCGTATCGACGTGGAGTGCTTTTACCGGAGTGTTGGGCACCACGGCGCCGGTCTGATCCGTGACCGTGCCGGTAAGAGTCGCCAGGCCGGTCTGTGCGAACAGCAGCGACGAAGGTGACGCCAGCAAAGCAGACAGAAAGAGTATTACGCGGAAGTATAGCCTCATGAATCCCCCATTGAGCTCGAGCACCCCTGAACCAAAGGAGCAATTCTGCGCTCGTGAGACCAATTCCGTCTACGTTCAGGACGTTACCTGCGACGTTAACGCGGGTTGGGCTGATTTTACGTCAAGAAATCAACAGCTTAACGAGGGTCGTGAAACGTACGTCAAGAGAGCCAGGGAGCACCTATCGAGCAGCGGAATTTCAACCGCGCCGAATTTCCGGCAGAATGTTATATACTTCGTCCCCAGGGGGTTGGTCAATGTCGGTGCTGCACGCTCACATCCCGCTATCCGAGAAAGAGCGGCTCCGGATTCTCACGCACGTTGACGAGTTGCTTGAAAGCCAAGCTTTTGCCGGCAGCCGCCGGAGGCAGGCATTTCTTCGCTATGTCGTTCAAGAAACTCTGGAGGGACGGGGTCAGGCCATAAAGGAAACAAACATCGCGGTTGACGTTTTCGGCCGCAGCAACGATTTTGATGCGCAAACGGCATCGATTGTCCGGGTCACAGCCGCGGAAGTCCGGAAGCGCTTGGTGCAGGCCTACGAAGGAGGATTGGGCCGGGATTTACGTATCGAGCTGCCTCTGGGCGGTTACCAACCAGCCTTCCACTTTCTTCCCGCGGAGGAAACCCTCGAGGCACCCCTTTCCATACCCTCGACCGAACCGCTTGCGAGGCGAGTCCTAAGCCCCCGATGGCTCGTCGCGTCTGCGTTGGTGTGCGCCGCCGTCTCCTTAGTTCTGCTGCTGCGAGTGGCCCAGCGACCGTCTTCCATCGACCTCTTGTGGCAGCCATTCCTGATGCACGACAGACCCGTCCTCATTTCCTTGGCCACTCCAACCATGCTCTCCCTGTCACACGCGGATAAGTGGCTGCCGCTTCAACCCGGCGGCGCGATTCCGACCTCTGAGCTGGACGTTATGACATCGCGCCTTGTCGGAACTGGAGCCGCGCTGGGAGCGGCGCTGTTCGGCGAGCAACTTGTCTCCCGCGGTCAACGCTTCGAGGTGAAGTTTGGCGACGATATGTCCTTCGCGGACCTGAAGCACTCGCCGGCAATCTTGATTGGCTCCACACGTTGGACCCAGGAGTTGACGAAACCGCTTCGGTTCCGGCTGCAAAGGGTGGCGGACCAGATGTTGCTGACCGACTCCCAACAGCCCGATCGAAATTGGGTTATTCCCTGGCGGCACCAATCTACCCAGATCGACGAGGGGTATTCACTGGTCACCCGCCTGCTACAATCCGAATCCGGCTATGTCGTCCTGATCGTGGCGGGCATGGACGTCCGGAGCACGCAGGCCGGTGTCGAGTTCCTTTCGCGAAGCGGTTCCTTCGACCAATTCGCCCAATCGGCTCCTCGTGGTTGGGAAAACAAGAATTTTCAGGTGGTCCTGCAAAATACGATTCATGGCAATTCTTCTGGATCTGTCACTGCTCTCGCGTCGCACTTTTGGTGAGGAACTTTCCGGTAACCTAGCGCACAGTCCCGCAGCGCGCGCCGAGCGTGTAGAGTCGAAGCCCGCTCAATGCGCCGACAATCGTGCTGGTATTCGACGATACGAATGGTCTGACGACCAGAGTGGCGTTGGCGAGCACTTTCGGGTTGCAGGTCAATGTTACTGCCACGTTTCGCGACGATACAGGGTCGCAGATCGGAGACCCGCAATCGATCACCCTGCCGTCGCACGGCCATAATAAGTCCTTTCTGCTGCCCGACCTCCTTCAGGCTGCCGCAGGCAAAGAGGGATGGTCGAGTTTTCGGCGCCGCAGGGACAGAGCTTCAACGTCATCGGCCTACGGGCCAAGTCCGATGGGACGCTCACGACAACACCAGGCTGACAAAATAGCAGCCAGGACGGACCTTAGAAGCCCATTTTGCGGTGGGTTGACGGGATAGCGTCCGGAGGTCGGCTACACTTTTTTTTGTAATCGGCGACGCGGACTCACCTTATGCGATAGCCCCGCTGCCCTGCCGCAGGCGGAGATTGTCGCCCATTATCTACTAATAACGGAAGGTGTGGCGGTTAGTGAATCGATCCGCCGATGACTACCGATAATAGTAGTTATCGAGCCATTGGAGCGCCGGTTCTGGGCCCATCTCCGGTTGGCCCCTAAATAGTGCTGGAATGAGGTCCCCAGCCTCCGATTTCGCTAGCGATACTGGCGATGGTCCGTTCAAAGAGGACGTCTATTGCGAGCTGAAATCCGAAACGTTGCTCCAATTGGACGATGACCCGGATCGCAGCCAGGGAGTCTCCGCCCAGATCGAGGAAGTTGTCGTGGATTCCAATGTGACGGATTCTCAGGGCTTCAGCCCAAATCTCGGCTACTCCCGTTTCCGTGCCATCGTGGGGCGCTTCGAAGGGGGTGTCCAATTCGGGCCGGGCGGGGTCGTAAGGAGGAAGCCGCATCCGATCCACCTTCCCGCCCGCTGTACGTGGCAGTCCCGGCAGGAAAAGATACATGGCGGGGTACATCGCTTGCGGAAGTTGTTCCTGCACGAAGGCGCGTAGTTCGCTCACGGTGAGGTTCACGCCAGGCTCACGAACGACCTGCGCAATCAAGAGTTCGTTGTTAACTGTCACTACGGCCTCTTTTACGCTGCGGTGGTTCTCAAGCACCGCCTCGATCTCGCCCAATTCTACGCGGTGGCCTCGGATCTTGACCTGAAGAATGTCGATGGTAGCGCGTCCGGTTTCGGTAGCGCGGCCACCGTGATTGGATACGACCACGGCATCCACACCATGCTCCCGCGCGAGTCTCGCATCCTCCGCGGTATCGATCCCTTTCAGAACCAGCTTCAGTTTGGTCATCTTCCTCAGCCTGTCGAGATAGGCCCAGGTGGCCTCAGGTGGATTCATCTCGCCGGACAGTCCGGCGAACATCGGCTTTCCCCGATACATTTTAGCGTCCCCCGCCAAGGGGGAACTGGTGTGACAGCTCAGGCAGTCCCGTGTATCCGTTCGCGCCAGGCGCATCATTGTTTCCGCATTCCGACCGGCCAGAAGATCAATCGTCCAAACCAACACGGGACAACCCGCGGCCTCCACCCGTCTCACCAACTTTTCGGAATCTTCCCAGGTGAGAGGCATGTAGAACTGATACCAGGGTGGCGTGCCCAGGGCCTTGGCGACATCTTCGACGGACGTGGAGGTGACTGTCGATAGCATCTGCACAGCCTTCTTGGCCTTGGCTGCGCGCGCAGTCGCCAGTTCTCCTTCCGGATGAAACGCCTTCTGGCTGGACAGGGCTGTCAGGTAATGGGCATCTCCCAGGTAGAGCCGAAAACTTCTGTCCGGAGATCCGCCTTGCTGACGTCCACTAGGCGTCGGGCTCGCAGTTGGTAGTGCTGGAAGGCTTCGCGGTTCATTCGCAACGTCAAGTCATCATCGACGCCGCCGGCGAAATAGCCCCAGTACGCCGGGGGGAGCGCATTGTGTGCCAGTGGCTCCAGATCCATTACGTTGAATACGTCCTTCAAGCTTGTGGTCCCCGAACGGTCCTGAGCCCAAGCGCTACCCATGAGGGGACTGGCGGCCAGGAAACGCATGAATGCGCGGCGAGCAAGTACGCTTGTCATTGCAGGATTGTACTACAGCGTTCGGATTATCCAGTGAACTATGTCTCGCGCAGCCCATGTCGAAGTTGCAAACCGGCGAGGTTAGTATGGCGCGAGCAAGAGTCGGGTTCTGGGACGTGACCCGAATGAAAGATCGGTATCCTCGCGGAAGTGACTCATGATGTCATCTCTAGTGGTTAAGTCCTGAATCACGGCGCACACGGAAGTTACTTTCGTTTTGGTGTGAAGTCGACCCGAGGAGTCGCTTACCGATAATGATGGTTATCGTTCGCGGGGGTGACCCGTAACAAGGTCGTCCATCCGGCGCGCTTCGTTGTCGTCGCCATCATATAACCGGACGGTTCCATGACAGATTCAAACAGATGAACCAGACATGGAAGCCCGCACTCAAGAATGGGGTCAGCCGTGACTCCGTTGTGACTCCATTCGAGAGGGCGTTAGACGAAACTTGGGTATCCGTTTGTCGGTCGATTGCATCATCCACCTGAATGATTTAGCCTTATTAACAGATGCCTAGGGCCAGCAGCACATCGGACCACGCGGGAGGCATCGCCACGTTCCTACTCTCTCTGTCGCTTAGCGGCCCCTCAGAGGCTTTCTCAACGCAAGTTTGAGACAGTCACTGACGGGGCGAATCAAAAACGCAGTTACCGCTTGGGCGCTGATCCAATCCAATTCCAAAAAAAGGGATAGTGTTTATGCAACCTGAAAAGGTGTATGTATTCGATACGACTTTGCGCGATGGCGAACAAGCAGCCGGGACTCGCCTGGGAAGGCGCGAGAAACTAATCATCGCAAGGCAACTGTCGCAGTTGAAGGTGGACATTATCGAGGCGGGATATCCGAACTCCTCGCCTGAGGACTTCTCCGCGGTGGAGGACATTGCGCGCGAGATCCAGGGTGTTACGATTTGCGCTCTCTCACGCGCGGTGCCAGACGACATTCACGCGTGCGGAAAAGCCTTGGCAAAGGCCAAGCGCCCGCGGATCCATACCGGGATCGGGGCATCCGACATCCACATCCTAGGCAAATTCCGCGATGACAAATACGGCCGGACGCTCGCGGAAAAGAGGGTCACAATCTTACGAATGGCTGTTGAGGCAGTAAAGCTCGCCAAGAACTATGCTGATGAGGTTGAGTTTTACGCTGAGGATTCTGGACGGTCGGACCCGGCGTATCTGTTCGAGATGCTCGAAGCAGTGATTGACGCCGGCGCCACGGTGCTGAACATTCCGGACACGACTGGCTATACGGTTCCGGAGCAATACGGCGCCCTGATCCGCGATATCCGCACCAATGTACGTGAAGCCGACCGGGTGGTGATCAGCGTTCATTGCCACGATGATCTCGGTCTGGCGGTAGCGAACGCGCTTGCGGGAATACAAAACGGCGCGCGGCAGGTGGAGGCCACGATAAACGGAATCGGCGAACGAGCGGGCAACGCGTCGCTCGAAGAGATCGTCATGGCGATCCGCACTCGCGCGGACTACTTCAATCTCCGGACGGATATCGATACGCGCGAATTCAGTCGCACCAGCCGTTTAGTTTCGGAGCTATTGGGAATCCCGGTTCCTCCGAATAAGGCGATCGTGGGCGCGAATGCTTTCTCCCATAGTTCCGGAATACATGTCGACGGTTTTCTCAAGGACAGGCAGACGTATGAGATTATGCGGCCCGAAGACGTCGGTCTGCACGAAAGTCGCGTGGTGTTAACAGCCCGCACCGGACGCGCCGGGCTGCGCGACAGACTCGAAAAGCTCGGCTTTGCGCTATCGCCTGAGGAACTGGACCAGGCATACACGCGTTTCCTGTCAATCGCCGACAAGAAACAGGAAGTATTCGATGAGGACCTGATGGCGATGCTTCACGAAGAGTTGCAGCCCGCGTCCGAAGATTGGCAGCTGGAACATTTGCACATCAGCGGCGGCACTTCCTCCGTGCCGACAGCGTCGGTCAGACTTAAGGTAAACGGCGAGTCCCGCGAGGCGACGAGCACGGGAGACGGACCAATAGATGCCGTGTACAAGGCGCTCGACACGATTACTCACAGTTCGGTGAAGCTTCAGAAGTATGAGATTCGATCTGTGACGAGCGGTACGGAGGCGCTAGGCGAAGCAACTGTTCATCTCGAACAGGGCGATTCTAGAGTTGTGGGCCGCGGCGCGTCGACCGATATTATCGAGGCGAGCGCCAAGGCTTACGTGGACGGCCTGAACAAGCTCGCTCGCCTTCCAACTAGCCACGGCCTAAGCCCGTGCTCACGTTCAGGCGGTTTGCCGGTTCGCGACGGCTTCAAGGCCCCGAGTGGAGATTTCGAACTCGCGCATTTTGAACTTTTGAACTTTGCCGCTGAGAGTCATCGGGTAGGAATCGACGAAGCGAATGTGCGCCGGGACCTTGTAGTACGCTAACCGGTCGCGGCAGAACGTACGGATCTCCTCTTCCGTTGCAGTCTGGCCGGCTTTGAGCCGGATCCACGCGACTACGATCTCGCCCAGGCGCTCGTCCGGGATACCGACCACTTGCGCGTCGGCGATCGCGGGATGAGTATACAGAAACTCTTCAACTTCGCGCGGGTATACGTTTTCTCCACCGCGGATGATCATGTCTCGCGCGCGGCCGGTGATCTTGAAGTAGCCGTCGGGGCGCATCAACGCGAGATCGCCCGTATGAAGCCACCCGTCCGCATCCACGGCCTGCGCGGTCGCTTCGGGCTCGTCATCGTATCCCTTCATCACCATGTAGCCGCGGGCAAGTAACTCGCCCTGCTCACCGGCAGGCATCGTGTCACCCGTCGGGAGATACGATGCGAACCTCGGTTTCGGGCAGCGCGCATCCCACTGTGGTGCAGCGCGTTTCGAGGTCGTCTTCCACGTGGGAACTCGTGATGCCAGGCGAAGCTTCTGTTTGACCGTAGACCACCAGCATATGGCGGCAATGCATCGTGTCGATTACCCGGCGCATGATTTCGATCGGGCAGGGCGCGCCCGCCATAATTCCGGTGCGCAGCGAGTTCAACTGAAAACGCCCGAACTCCGGATGCTGGAGTTCGGCGATAAACATCGCCGGGACGCCGTAGATAACGGTTGCCCGCTCGGCGTCGATAGCGTCAAGCGTAGCGAGCGGATCGAACGTGGCAGCCGGGAAGATGCAGGCTGCGCCGGAAACACCCGCGGTCATCGTGCCGATAACCGACCCAAAGCAGTGAAACATAGGCACGGGAACGCACACGCGGTCTTGTTCGGTGAGGCGCATGCAGTCGGCGAAGAAACGAGCGTTGTTCACCAGGTTCACGTGCGTAAGCAGCACGCCCTTGGATTGGCCGGTCGTGCCGGAGGTGTATTGAATGTTCGCAGGCTCATCGGGATCTGGGTTGGCGGTGATCCCGTCTGGATCGCAGAGGAAGTCTTGCCACTCTGCGGTATCGAGATAGATAACGTGCTCAAGACCCAGCCTCTGTCCCGCGCGGGATTCTTCGAGGATAGATTTGTAATTCGAGTGTCGGCCCTGAGCGTGCAGGAAAAGCGCGCGCATGCGGGATTTCCGCAACACGAAGGACAGCTCATGCGTGCGATTGGCGGGGTTTACGTTGACCAGGACAACTCCGGCCAGCGCACAGCCGAATTGAATTATCGGCCATTCGGCGCAGCTAGTCGCCCACACACCCACGCGGTCGCCGGCATGCAGTCCAAGGGCCCGCAGGCCCGCCGCGACACGCTGCGCCTGGTGCGCATACTCGGCCCAAGTGAGCCTGATGTTCTGGTGGCGGCTGATGAGAGCGATGCGTTCGGCAAATCGATCCGCAGTTTCGAGGAAAGCTTCTCCTATCGTTTTCCGGACGATGGTTCCCTTTGGACCTCGGGTATAACTCTGCATCGCTTCTCCGTGACCAAGCCGCGGACGGCCAGGCGCTGGCGAATCGCCATCCAGCTATTGTATGTTCAAATCTTGCACGCAAGGATTGGTTCCGAGCTAAGGAGAATTTCATGCCTCGTATTCCGCTTGCCAGTCTTGTCCTCTTAGGAGTGTCGGTCGCGCCGCTCCTTGCGCAGCAGACGTGCCAAGGACTCACGAGTCTGGCGCTTGAACACGCGACCATTACTTCCGCAACGGCTGTTCCGGAAGGACCTCTGGCCGGCGGCGGGCGGGGCGGGGCGGCTCCCGTCGTAGCGGTCGCACACTGCGCCGTGCAGGGAATCATCAGGCCGACGAAGGACTCCGAAATTCATTTCGAGCTGTGGCTTCCGGTGAGCGGATGGAATGGGAAATATGTGCAGCTTGGCAGCGGCGGCTGGGCCGGAACAATCAACGCGGCAGGGTTGGCCGAGCCTCTAAGTCGGGGATACGCGGCCGCGGCGACCGACGACGGTCATCAGGGCGGTGCCGGCGCGACGTGGGCCATCGGGCACCCAGAAAAGCTGATCGATTTCGGGTATCGGGCCGTGCATGAGACGAGTTTGCAATCGAAGGCCATTATTCGGGCTCTTTTGGGACGTGCGCCGTCGCGCAGCTATTTCAACGGATGCTCCGATGGCGGACGTGAGGCGCTGATGGAAGCCCAACGGTATCCAGAAGAATTCGACGGGATCATTGCCGGCGCCCCGGCGAGCGACTGGTCGCACCTTTTCACCGGCTTCGTCTGGAACGCGCGAGCGTTGACCGAGACGCCGGGCAGCGCAATCCCACCCGCGAAGCTCCCCCTGATTCAAAATGCAGTTATAGCCGCGTGCGACGCTCTGGACGGCGTGAAAGACGGCCTCCTGCAGGATCCGCGCGCATGCCGCTTCGACCCTTCGGCTTTAACTTGCAAAGGCGCGGAGGGTCCCGAGTGCCTCACAGCGCCGCAGGTGGAAACTCTTCGGAAGATTTATGACGGTCCGAAGAACCCCCGCACGGGCGCTTCGATCTTCTCCGGGTATGCTCGGGGTACGGAAGCAGGACCGGCAGGATGGTCGGCGTGGATTGCGCCGGCTTCTATCACGTCGTCGATTCAATATGGTTTCGGAAGCTCCTACTACGGCCAAGCGGTTTTTGAGGATCCAAAGTGGGACTATCGCAGCTTGAACTTCGACACGGACGTCGCGTTTGGTGATCAGAAGGCGGGACCAGTATTGAATGCGACGAATCCGGATCTGAGAAGCTTCCGCGCGAATGGGGGAAAACTGATCCAGTATCACGGCTGGGGCGATCCCGCGATTTCGCCGCTGAGCTCGATTGCTTATTACGACAGTGTCCGCGCGTTTCTAGACAAATTTCCGGATGGGAGACAGAAAGCGTCCGGCAGCACGCAGGAGTTCTATCGCCTGTTCATGGTTCCCGGTATGGGGCACTGCGGCGGCGGAGTGGGAGCGAACAGCTTTGGAAACGGCGCGTCGCCGCAGAAGGACGCCGATCATGACGTTTTCAGCGCGTTAGATCGGTGGGTGGAGACAGGTTTCGCGCCGGATAAGATCATCGCGACAGGGACTGTCGTGGGAGACACAAGTAAGGTTCTGACCCGGCCGCTGTGTCCATATCCGCAGGTGGCGCGCTACAAAGGTACGGGGGATCCGAACGATGCGGCGAGCTTCGCTTGTGCCGTATCGGCGGTTCCATAGACAGCATTCACTTTCATCGCGATTGTCTGAGCGGATCTCCGTCTACAAACGTGACCAGCGCGCAGTTGCCTGGCCTGGATCGCCCAGAGTCTGTCATGCAACCGAGGGGTTACATGACAATCTCGATTGAGCCCAGCTGATGGGCACGCTAGCACACCAATAAACCGCCAACTCTTCCGGAATAGACTCTTTGTTCTGGTTGATGTTCCCGTCACACAGAGGTAACGTCCTCATGACGAAGCTTCCGATAATGTCGCTTATCGGGCAACTTCTCATAACCCCGCTTCTGGACAACAAATTCAGCGACGACGGCGGCTGCCCGAGAAGCTTCGTCGTCGTTGTCGGCTTCGGCCCGTTGCCCGACGGTTGGCTGGTACTCATCGAAGCCAGAAACGCCTGCACATCCGTCACGAGCCCGATGGGCCGCGGCAGTGACGGCAGTTCGCGATATTGCACTTGAATCCCTAGTGCGCGCTCATAGTTGCGCACATCGGAGCGTTCGAGCGGAGTCACAAAGGTCCAGGAGGCGCCACGTGCGCCGGCGCGGCCCGTGCGTCCGACGCGATGAATGAAGTTTTCCGCCTCCTGCGGCAAATCGTAGTTCACGACATGCGCGATGTCATCCACATGAATCCCGCGCGCCGCCACGTCGGTGGCGACCAGTACACGGTAAGCACCGTCTTTGAAGCCCTGCAGCGCTTTGTTCCGCTGGCTTTGCGAGCGATCGCCGTGGATCGAGGCCACCTTGTGTTCCCCGCGCTCCAGAAATTTCGCGAGCCTGTCGGCGCCCTCTTTGGTGGCCACGAAGACGAGGAAAGAACCCTTCTCGTTCTTCAGCAGATGCTCGAGGAGATCAAACTTGGAGCCCTGAGCGACTTCGTAGCAGAAGAGATCGATCCGGCCGGCCGTTTCCGCGCACGCCTCCACCGCGATTCGCACCGGATTGTGCACGTAACTTGCGACCAGACCCGCCACCGATTGCTCCATCGTCGCTGAGAAAAGCATGGTGTGGCGTTTCGCCGGAAGATTATCGAGGATGATGCGCAGAGAGGGCAGGAAGCCCATATCGAGCATCCGATCGGCCTCGTCGAGAACCACAGTGGCGGTGCCGGAAAGATCGATCAGCCGCCGCTCCAGATAGTCGCAGAGACGGCCCGGCGTCGCGATCACCACTTCGGCCCCGGCCTGGATATCGCGCAACTGGTTGGTCTCGCTCATGCCGCCCACAACCACGGCGGTGCGGATGCGCATGCCGTGGGCGAGTTGCCGGAATGCCGCATCGATCTGAATGGCAAGTTCGCGTGTGGGGCTGAGGATCAGGACTTTTATTGTTTTGGTGCGGGGAACGGCGGCGAGAGCTTCAATCACCGGAATCGAGAACGCCAGAGTCTTGCCTGTGCCAGTCTGCGCGGTCGCCACGACGTCGCGGCCTTCCATGAGTGGCGGAATGGCCTGCGCCTGGACGGGCGTTGGAGTGACGAATTCGTTCTTATCGAGGTTGTTCCGCAACGCGGAGCAAAGATTGAGTTCGGAAAAATGCTGCATCAATTGTGTTCGGTTCTTCCTGCGGCGAACCGGAACGTTGTCAGTTTCAGGATAGCAGCGTTAAGAAAGTGCCTGAGGCTCGAAACGCGGCGTTCGCAGGAGCAGACCATGCACGGATCGAGTGCGTATTCCAGAAACTCCCAGGATACGGTAGAACTCTATCGGAAGTGCCCGGCGCGAAAGAGTCCGGGTGTGAAGAGAGGCGGATCGCCGGGCACTTTCGATAGGGCCGTTTGAAGTGAGCCGCTGGCGTTTGCGGCGGACGCGGCAGCCCCTATGGGATTTCAATAGCGTTTTTCGTTGGGGATGAGGGAATTTCCAGCCGCAGAGCGCGGTCAGGGATGAGTCCGGAGCGCGAGGAATTACACCGACACGCCCGAAGCGACGTAGTTTGGAGCGGGAGAATCGCAGAGTGGCGCCGTTCGAAAACAGCCAGGCACACGTCGCCTCGCCGAGCGGATGCACGGAAAAGTGTGGCCAGGAAATGATTCGGTCTATGAGGTATCAAGGTAACTTCTCTGGCTGTGCAAAGCCGCGAGCGCAGTGACGGAAAGGCGTTCGACCAGCAGCATGGGGATCGAGCACTTTGGGCAAGGACCACACGCCGGCTCGGTAGAAGCGTTGGACTGGGCAGACTCGGTGGCCTGCTGGGCGAGCAGTTGCCGGCAGAGTGGCAGCAGGTCAGCCCTGCGTCGGTTGGCCAGAAAGCCGAAGAAGCGGATGCGGACGAAGCCGCGGGGCAGAACATGCAGAAGGAACCGCCGCAAGAACTCGTCGGCGGACACGGTCATCTTGCCGTTGCTTGCTGCCGTGCGCGTAATCCTTCCAGCGGAAGGTGACCTGCTCGTTGCTCAAGGCCATCAGGCGATGATTGGAGATGGCCACGCGATGCGTGTAGCGGGCCAGATAGTGGAGCACGTGCATCCGGCCCGCCGAAAGGCGCGCTTGGCATAGACCACCCAGTCCTTGCGAAAAAGAGGTCGCAGGAATTTGCGAAAATGCCTTGCGTTCGGCGAGTGGCTTGAGGTGGCCGGCGAAGACTGAGCTTGCTGTGATCGGAACAGCCGCTTCAAACCGGCGATGAACTTGCCGCGAAAGACACGACTGAGCACCTTGACCGGCAAGAAGAAGCCGGTAGCGCGGGTGGACCCAGCGCTGGTGATCCGGCGAGAGACCACCCGCTGGAATGACGCAGTGAACGTGCGGATGATGCAGAAGATTCTGTCCCCAGGTGTGCAAGACGCTGAGAAAGCCGATCTCCGCTCCGAGATGCTTCGGATCGGCGGCGACTTCCAGAAGGTTTCCGCGCTGGCGCGGAACAGCAGATCGTAAGACGACTTTCTTATTCTGAAGCGCCAGCGACGAGAGTTCGTGGGGCAGGGTGAACACGACATGGAAGTAGCTGGTCGCCAGCAGTTCTTGCTGCGGGCGGCCAGCCACTTGTCGCGCGCTTGCGTCTGGCACTTCGGACAGTGCCGGTTGCGGCAGGAGTTGTAGGAGATGGTCTGATAGCCACACCGGGGACAGCGATCGCGATGGCCGCCGAGGGTTGCGGTGCGGCAGCGCTGCAATGGCGTGAAGGACTTTGAGCTGATGCCAGTCAAGCCAGGACCGGTACTTTCCGATGAAGCGATTGCCTGCGCACGCGAATGATATCGGCCACCTCAAGGGTGGCCGGGTCATTGCTTGCTTCTTCCGTGAACGCTTCATGATGTCGGGAGCGGAGACGTTAGACGCATCCAGCGGATTGCTACGGCGTGCAGGTGACGTTGCGACAGATGCAGGTAACCGCGGTGTGCTTCGAGATCGGCGTGCCCGAGCAAAATCTGGATCGTGCGCAGATCGGTGCCAGCTTCCAGCAGATGAGTGGCGTAGCTGTGGCGCAAGGTGTGCGGCGAGACGTGCTTGGTGAATGCCTGCTTGCACGTGCGGCCTCCGGCATGCGTCCCACGGCCTTTCGCGTCAGCGGCGCACATCGATCGTCGGTTGGCACACCCGTGCCGGGAAACAGGTAGGTTTCGGTTTCCTCCAGCGCCAGTACTCGCGTAGGGTTTCCAGCAGTTTCGGGCTCAAAGGAACATCGCGGTCTTTGCCGCCCTTGCCCTGACAAACGTGCATCATCATGCGCTGGCTATCGATGTCGCTGACTTTCAGGTGGCCCAACTCGGCGCGGCGCATGCCAGTGCAGTACAGCGTCATCAGCATGGTCTCGATGAACAGATTGCTCGCGGCATCGATCAGCCGGGCGACTTCTTCCTGGCTCAGACTGTCGGCAGCCGCCGTGGTGCTTTGGGATAGGGAATATCCTCCGCAGGTACGGCCGCTTCAGCGTCTTGACGAAGAAGAAACGAGCGCCGCCACGCGCTGCTTGACGGTGCCCGCGTGTAGCTTCCGGTCCTGGAGCAGGTAGGCTTGGTACTGCCGGATTGTTCGGCCCGAGCTGGTCCGGCGGACTTGCGAAGTGACTGCGCGAAGTCCTGCACGACTGCAGGTAGCCTTTTACGGTAGTCTGCGGCATAATTACGCCGCTGGAGTTCCTCCAGCATCATCTTTCGTAAACGGGTCACAGGGAACCTCCTTGTGACCCACACTATACTGCCGTCGCAGCGCCGACCGCTGACTCACCCCACGCGTAGCGTCCGCCGCGCCAGCGGCTTAGTTCAAACGTTCCTTGGAAACCCGATGATGCTCGTGCCGCACATCTACCACGACCACTGGAAGGGATACGAAACGGCCACAGGTTCTCCACTTCTGCACACCACTAGAGGTTGTCCAGGACGAAGCGGAGCCGGTCTCAAAACCTGGATTGTTTAGCGCCGGTGAACTTTCCTGTCTACCGTTTTTGCAGACCACGTAGCGTAACGTTACGCGGGTCCGGCAGCGCGCCGCGGTCTGAGGAACGCAGCCACGGCGCTCCGGAGCTTGCGGGCGTGCCAAACCTGGGGAATACGTTCGACAGCACCGGGCGTCTGCAAAAGCTCACCGACCTCACGGCGTCGAGCGACATCATCTCGAATGCGGCCTACGGCGCGGCGGGGCAATTGCTGACCATGACAGGGGCATCTGGCGCTCCGAACGAGACGCGCACTTACAACTCGATCGGCCAGATGACGCGACTGCAATCCGGCAGCTTGGACATTCAATACGCTTACCCGGCGACGCAGAACAACGGCAAGATCAGCTCTCAGTACGATAGCGTCTCCGGCGAGCAGATTACGTACATGTACGATTCACTGAACCGTCTGGCCAGCGCGACCGGTTCCGGCTGGGGACAGAGCTATAATTACGACGGGTTCGGAAACTTGACTGATCAGAACGTCACTTCTGGAACGGCTCCGGCGCTGCACGTCACCTACGACCCTGCCACCAACCGGCAGACCGGCGAATGCGCGGACGCCAACGGTAACCTCTGTGGCAGCTACTATTCCTACGATGTCGAGAACCGCTTCGTCCGCAAAGGCGCGTCGTTTTCGGTGACTCCTGATGTGGCCTATTCGTATAGGCCCGGCAACAAGCGCATCTGGAAGGGCACGAACTACGTTGTGAACGAAAATAATTGGTCGTTGCCATCTAATGAAGAAGTGACCTTCTGGAGCGTCAACGGACAGAAGCTGGCGACCTATAGTCTGAGCCAGTATCAGCCCGGAGGATACTACACGCTGCCGCAGTTGGTCGCGACCCAGACAGGTACGAATTATTATTTCGGCGGCAAGCTCGTCAAGAACTGGACGGGGTATGTGACGCCGGACCGTCTCGGGTCGATTGGCAAATACTTCCCCTATGGCCAGGAACGTCCGTCTGCTACGACGGATGGCAAGGAAAAGTTCGCTACCTACTTTCGGGATTCCGAGACCGGACTCGACTATGCCCAGAACCGCTATCACCAGCCGGGGATGGGAAGGTTCATGACGCCCGATCCGTACAAGGCGAGCGGTGGGCCGAGTGATCCAGGTAGCTGGAACCGCTATGCTTACACACGTGGCGATCCGGTAAACCGAGCGGATCCTGGCGGGCTTGACGACGAGGACTGTCCATATCTTGTTTGCACTACCGTAACGGCAAGCGGCTTCGACGACCCAGGGCAGACGCAATTCGGCGGGGACGATATACCGTCCACGTGGTGGGAAGCAAATTGCACAGAGTTTGGGCAGAATTGCTCACTTGTGGGTGGTTTTGCACCATTCTACGCGCCTCCGCCACCGTGTCCATCAGTTCCAACTTTCGGCAAAATTACCTTGAGGTACGAAACGTGATCAGACTTTGGGGATGGATGACGATCAAGACCGAACGCCCGATCCACCTCCATCGGATCAACAGCCTCAAAGGCTCCCACCGCAAGAGCCAGATTGGGCGAGCGAGGGACAACCCCGCAATCGCCCGCCAAAGCAGGATCGCAGCGACGACTGAAGCGCCAGCGACCAAGAACTTTTCGGCCCTAGGAGCAATCTAGCTTACCGACGATCGCCAGCTTGTTGCTTTTGATGAGATCCAGCAAGGAGATTTTGTGGTAGCGCTTAGGTGGACCGGGTTATTGTAGAAGCGCTCTTGAACCGAGCCTGATCGCTTGGCAAAGCCACGTAGTGGTCTGTCAGCGTAATGGCGGAGATTCGCCGCGGACACCAGGGCTAGGAGGGTAGCCGCAATACCCATGGCGCTCATCGACGATGTCGTGGCCGAGTTGTCAACAATAGAAACGCCAGAATGGCAGAGGCCCATCCCAGAACCCCGATGAGCTTGGAATCTAGATGCGCCGAACGCTGTTGCGTCTCGCTCACCATGAGCGTTCCAAACTCGTAAAGCTCGTCAACGGTGCGATTCTGGAAACCCAGAATGCGCCGCTGCAATATCATCCGCATCTATGAAGTGAAGGTATTGCGCGTCCACATTCAACCCCCAAATTGCTAACATTGAATCCAGACGCAGTACTTGTAAGATGTTCTAGGTGAGCGGCTGAACGCTGGCTTATGCTTGGCGGCTGAGTAGCGTTCGCGCCCTTTCCGGTAGGTTAGCCGTAGTGTATCACGGCGCTGCATCGGATAGGGTTTCATGTATTCCGCCATTCGCCACATAGCCAAGTCGCTGCACCCGCGCTTGAGGGAAACGAGCATTCCCGTGGCAATTGCAACCGCATATTTCGACGAGAGTGATAGCCCGTCGGCCTGCGTGGTAGCCGGGGTAGCCTCCACCGTAGACCGCTGGGTGGGATTGGAGTCAGAGTGGCGCAGGATGCTCGATAAATACAAAATCAGCGCATTACACATGAAGGAGTTCGCCCACAGCACTGGGGAATTTAAGGACTGGAAGGGCGATGAGGCCAAGAGGCGACAATTTGTTGAAAGAGTGATAGACATCATTTCCCGGCGCTGTATGGCCTGCATTGGGATAGTGATCGACCGCAACGCCTTCAGCGGGACGATTGCTAAAGATGCAGCCATTTCAAGTTTCTACGCTAACGAGTATTCCGCCGCGAGCTTCATGTCGCTTCTGCTCACCCAGAGGTGGAGCAATGGGTGCGGGATGTCCATTCCTGTAGACTACGTTTTTGATCGAGGCAATTCCAAGCGGAAAGACTTTCAGCGCGCTTACAATTATGCGCTGATGATCCCCGAAGAAGTGCGGGAAATCGGGGCGCTGACGTTTGCGGATGATTAATCGGTCACTGGAATTCAGGCGGCGGATTTTGTGGCATATGAAGTTTGTAAGATATATAGCGATCTCGATAAGGGCCACAAGCGATTCAGGGCATCCCTGAAAGCGCTACTAAGCCGAGTCCACTGCCTTATCAAAGTTCCATCGGAGGAGAAACTTGCCGCCTTGGTAGACAAAATGCACGCTCCGCCAGATTAGCGATTGTGGCATCATAAGAACGAATGAAGGCGCACACGCCAGAAATGATTGAAGGCCCGGAAGCATTCACGCGGTTCAGGAGCGCGATGAAGGCGATTCTAACCGTGCCGAAAAGTGCATTACCACCTAGCCCCTTTAAGAAGTGGGTCCCCAAGAAGAAAAGGGCCGCAAGTCGCAAGGCGAAGTGAGCATTTCTTCACGCTGAAAGAGCCGCAACTAGTTCTTCGATTTTGGCAGGCAAGGAGTCATCCTCGTCAAAGCGGGCTAACGCATGTAAGGTTTCGTCCCGCGAGGTCACTTCAATCGATACACGTTTCATTTCCGGATTAGAAACAGTTGGCCTCTTCAAGAATATCTTCCACCCGGCATCCTTCAGCTTTTCAATAACGGGCCTCAGCGCGGACTTTAACGGCTCATGTATATCGATGTCTTGTTCCATGCCTTACGATATCAGGAACGAGTGGCGTGCCAGTTAACCGCTAGACACACGAAATTTGCGCTTACCGCGCTTCTGTCGTTCGGCTTCCTTCTCAGTTAACGCACCGCGTTTGTAAATCCAGACCCTTGCCCGTGAGAGCGTCCCAGGTCAGCCGCTTGCCGACTACTTGAGTCATCGCCAGCTTGAAGCGGTCGAAATCGTTCATGTCCTTCCGGTTGTTAAAACGATACGCCTGCTCGTCGAGATACCGGAACAGATGATAGGGTTCGACGCTTACGTAGGTTCCCGCAATGGACCGCTTGAGTAGGCTCCAGAAGTTCTCCAGCGCGTTGGTATGCACGGATCCGTCCACGTACTCTATTGCATGGTCTACAACCTGATGCGCGTAATCTCCGGCCAGACCTTCGTAGGAGAGCAACGCATCGCTGTATAGCGCGGAACCGGCCTCAACGTGCTTTCTGACTTCCGCTTGCAAGGCTTTTTTCTTTCGGTTCGGAACAACGGCAGTACGGATCTTTCCGCCGCGCTCCAAGATGCCGATGACCGGAACCTTGTCATGACCGCCACGGCTGGTGATTCGGCGGGCGCGTTTGGCGACGTGCATGTTTCGCGCCTTGCCGCCGATGAAGGTCTCATCTACCTCGACTTCTCCAGAGAGCATCTTATCGAACGATCCAGAATGCAGCGCGAACCGGATGCGATGCGCCATGTGCCAAGCGGACTTCTGGGAGATACCCAGATCGCGAGCGATCTCGTAGCTGCTGATTCCGTTCTTGCAGGTCACGATCAGCCACACTGCGGGAAGCCACTTCTCAAGCGCGATAGGTGAATCCTCGAAAATGGTTCCGGTTTTGAGAGTGAAGGTGGGTCGCTCGTGCTTGGCGTAGCACTTCCACACTCGGGCGCTTCTCAAGATAAGTGACTTTCTCAGCGCCGCACCGAGGGCATTTCAACCGTACCAGTGGGCCAGCGAAGCTCGATCATGAACTTTTTGCAGTTCTCAAAGTCGTTGAAATATACGATCGCTTCCTGGAGGGACTTGGGTTCGGTTGCCATGAACCCAGTATGAACTAAAACGCATGGTATGTCAAGTTAGTTATTCCCCAACTTTTCCGACGGGACTCGATTTTAATCTGCTTCAAAATAACGCTAGTCAGGCCAATCAAATGTTCGATGAGCTTTTTAAGGCTAATCCTGATACTGCGTTCGCTGGCCTTCTGGGATGGCTTATATCCCGGTTTGCTCCGGGAGGACAATGGGATTACAAAAGCCAATATGACGCCCAGACACAACCCGACGCTCAAAGTGAAGCACGTGTTGTTGGAAACTATAACTTCGGCTTCGTCATGCAGTCTCTCGGTTTTAGCTACACCTTTTCCCAAAATGCTGCTGGAGTCGCACAAATTACGATTTGCGCCTTCGGGGGTTCATGCGGGGCGGGAATTCCGGGACTTCAGTATCCGTATGGCGATCAAAAAGGGGATGCGATCGATGTGAAGAAGGGTTTTGATTACGCAGCCGCCAAGGCGGCTGGATGCCAGTAGCAATTGGGTATCATGCTTACTAGTCACTGCAGAACAATAGCGTGCGGGACTGGGTTTCTCTGCTTGGTCATGGCAATGTTGTGTTCGTGCAGCGCAGGCGCCCATCATAGCGCCGATGCATCGCTAGTGAGCATGTTCCTGCAACATGAGAAGGAATTCGAGGACCTGCTCACCGATGTGCGAGCTGATTCCAAATTAGAAATGATCTCGATTCGTGATGTCCGCTATTCAGGCCGGAGTGTATTCAATGTGAAAAGCGCTTCAGACGTTGAAGCCGTCGGGTTGAGCTCGGAACGCTGGCGTAGTTATATGAGCCAATTGAATAGTTTGGGCATAGTTCAGGTCAATCAAGGTGGGAAGGGCGTTACACTCACTGTAGACGAGCCCTCCTTCCTAAACGGAGATTCATCTAAGGGATATCAATATAGTGTGGAAGGATTGTCCCCTTTACAGACCAGTCTCGATGCGTACCAAATTTCCGCAGAGGATAAGAAAAGCACTGGAGGTTACTCAGTCTTCAAGGCACTCAAAGGAAACTGGTACATTTTCCTCTACGTGAACTGATCGAAGCTACTGTGTTTCGAGCAATCCGGGACAACCACCCCTTACCGTGTCCCTAGAGCGCACCATCCTGCAGATCTAGCGCTCACGGGATGGGCTCCAGAAGCTTGGCAGGCCGGACTTCGAGGGCGCGGGCGAGCCCGACGATATTCAGTAAACCCACCTCGCGGACTTTCCTTTCAAAGATTACACGAGGCCGATCCTAGAACTACTCCTTGGCGTGCAGCACCCAGATCTAGTACTTTGGGGTGCCCACATCCAAAAAGGTTGGGATAGGATAGGGTTTCTAGTCTCAATTTGGCTGCGTGAACTGGGGACCGCAGTAAGCGTGATTCAGGAGTAGTATGCCCGGCAGATTGTACCTACGTATCGCACCCTTCATTTGCATTTTATCGGGATGGATGAGCCTCTTTGGGCAGGACGCGACGCTAACCGTCATGTCTCCGTCGCAAGTTGCGATTTCGCAACCCCTTTCGAGCGGTAAGGACAAAGGCAAGGATAACGATAAGATCAAAATTCACAGGAACCTGCCAGACAGAGGCGGCCCAAAGACTCAAACCGATGGAGCCTTGCAGACCACTCTCGGTCCCTTCATAAATGCTTCCGCCGGGACGCATTTTGACGGCGTAGGGGCGAATGGCTCCGCGCCCCCGGATACGAACATGGCGGTGGGACAGAACCCGGCGTACAACTACATTCTCCAGACCGTCAACTCCCGCTATGCGATTTACACCAAGAGCGGAGCTCTGGTTGTCGGCCCCAACTCGCTGAGCTCGCTTTGGGCGCCGCTCGGAAGCGGCAATGGGTGTGCCACGAATAACGGCGGCGACGTGGTCGCCCAGTACGATAAGCTCGCGGATCGCTGGATGGTTACGCAGTTGGGAGGAACCTCATCCCCGTTCTCGGAATGCATTGCGATTTCCACCACCGCCGATCCCACCAGCACGTATTATCTCTATTCATTCGCATACGGAACGACTCTGAACGACTACCCCAAGTTCGGCGTTTGGCCAACGGCAACGAATGGCGCGTATCTCGCTAGCTACAATCTGTTCGCCAATAACGGCAACACGTTTACCGGCGGCCAATTGTGCGCCTATGACCGCACGAAAATGCTCGCGGGGGATCCCGGCGCGCAAGCCATTTGCTACACGATTAGCGGCGATGGAGGCTATCTGCCTTCCGATCTCGACGGCTCCACTCCGCCCTTAAACGGAACTCCCGGCTATTTCGCGACTTTCGAAACGCTTAGCAGCCTTCGCCTGTATGCTCTGGCGCCTAACTTCGCCAATCCCGCGGCGTCCACCCTGACGGGCATCACGCCCGATCTCAGCGTGACAGCTTTCTCAGAAGCTTGTGGTGGTGGAATCTGCATTCCGCAATCGGGCACGCCAACGCAGCTCGATTCTTTGGGCGACCGTCTCATGTACCGGTTGGCGTTTCGAAACTTCGGCGACCATGAGGCAATGGTCGTGAATCATTCCGTCACCAGCGGATCGACCGTCGGGGAGCGCTGGTATGAATTGCGCTCACCTGTTTCCGCCTCGGCGGCGTTCAGTGTATTTCAGCAAGGCACATTCTCGCCGGATTCTACCTATCGCTGGATGGGCAGCGCCGCCATGGACGGCGCCGGGGACCTCGCGCTCGGCTACAGCGTATCCAGCAGCAGCATGAATCCCGGTATTCGTTACACAGGACGTACACCTGGTGATCCGTTGGGAACCCTGGAGACAGAAGCCACCATCATTTCGGGGACAGGCTCGCAGACGGGCGGGTTAAACCGGTGGGGTGACTACACTGCGATGCGAATTGATCCCGCCGATGATTGTACGTTTTGGTACACGAACGAGTACCTGTCATCGAACGGCTCGTTCAACTGGAAAACCCATATTGGGTCTTTCAAGTTCTCCTCCTGCGGCGCGGGTGGTACTGTGGCGACGCCAACGTTCCTTCCGCCGGCAGGAGCCTACGATCGGGACGCAATCGGTGACCATCAGCACGACGACGTCGGGCGCCTCGATCCGCTACACCACCGATGGATCGACGCCCACTTCGAGCGTGGGGACGGTGTATGTCAGCCCGGTTTCGGTCGAGCAGCAGCCTGACGCTGAAAGCCATCGCCTACGAAGCCGGGATGACCGACAGCCTGGTGGCTTCGGCCGCCTACACCATAACCGGCGGCGGCGGATCGGGCTGGTATAACTCCTCCTGGACCAACCGCAAGGCCGTGACCATCGATCACACCAAGGTATCGGGCGGGTCGAGTTTAACCAACTTCGGGGTGCTGTTCTCGACGACGGACCCGAATCTGAAAACGGTAGCTAACGGAGGCAGCGTAGGCAAGGCGGACGGGACGGACATTCTGTTTACCGCCGGGGATGGGACCACCAGGCTGGACCACGAGCTGGAGCGCTATAACCCTTTGACCGGAGAAGTCATTGCATGGGTGCGGATCCCGTCGCTGTCGAACACCGCCGATACGCCGCTGTACATTTACTACGGCAATGCCGCGGCAGCGAATCAGCAGAACGCCCCGGGCGTGTGGGACAGCAGCTACAAGGGGATCTGGCACTTGCCGAACGGGACGGTTCTGAACGCGAGCGATTCTACGGCCAATGCCAACAACGGATCGATCATCGGCGCGGGCGCCCGCGCTGGGGAAAATAGACGGCGCGGGGAGCTTCAGCGGATCTTCCCAGTACATCAACATCAACAACTTTGCGATTACCGACCCTTACAACTTCACACTGGAGGCCTGGATCAACCCCGCCGACTTCGCCAACTACAATGGCATCCTTGGCAAGACCAACTCGAACCTCCCTGCCCCGTTCGATCTGTATCTGAGCGCGGGTACTGGAAGGCCGACCTTTTACGTTGGGGACGGGGGCTCGCACTATGGCAATCTGACCGGCACTTCTGCTCCCGCTGCGGGAGCGTGGAACCACCTTGTCGTGGTGAGTTCGGGGTCGTTCGCCAATGTCACGCTCACGCAGTATCTGAACGGCGCAACCAACGGGGCCGCGGCCTTCACCAACTTCACCGCGGCCGACACCAACAACAGCATCAAGATCGCTTCCCGCAACGATCTGGTCACCATGTTTAAGGGAGGCGTGGATGAAGTTCGCATCTCCTCCACTGCCCGCTCGGCAGGCTGGATCGCCACCGAGTACAGCAATCAGAACGCTCCCTCCACCTTCCTCGCCATCGGCGCGCAGGAATCGAACGGCGGTTCACAGGTAGTAGCCGCGCCAACGTTCCTTCCGCCGGCGGGAGCCTACAGCGGGACGCAATCGGTGACGATCAGCACGACCACGCCGGGCGCCTCGATCCGCTACACCACCGACGGGAGCGCGCCGAGTGAGACGTTGGGCACGCTTTACAACAGCCTCACCCGGTTTCGGTCAGCAGCAGCCTGACGCTGAGAGCCATTGCCTACGAAGCCGGGATGACCGACAGCCTGGTGGCCTCAGCCGCCTACACCATAACCGGCGGCGGCGGATCGGGCTGGTATAACAGCTCCTGGACCAACCGCAAGGCCGTGACCATCGATCACACCAAGGTATCGGGCGGGTCGAGTTTAACCAACTTCGGGGTGCTGTTCTCGACGACGGACCCGAATCTGAAAACGGTAGCTAACGGAGGCAGCGTAGGCAAGTCCGATGGGACGGACATTCTGTTTACCGCCGGGGATGGGACCACCAGGCTGGACCACGAGCTGGAGCGCTATAACGCCTGCGACCGGAGAGGTCATTGCATGGGTGCGGATCCCGTCGCTGTCGAACACCGCCGATACGCCGCTGTACATTTACTACGGCAATGCCGCGGCGGCGAATCAGCAGAATCCCCCCGGCGTGTGGGACAGCAGCTACAAGGGGATCTGGCACCTGGCGAACGGGACTACTCTGAACGCGAGCGATTCCACGGCCAATGCCAACAACGGATCGATCATCGGCGCGGGCGCCCGCGCTGGGGAGATAGACGGCGCGGGGAGCTTCAGCGGATCTTCCCAGTACATCAACATCAACAATTTTGCGATTGCCGACCCTTACAACTTCACACTGGAGGCCTGGATCAACCCCGCCGACTTCGCCAACTACAATGGCATCCTTGGCAAGACCAACTCGAACCTCCCTGCCCCGTTCGATCTGTATCTGAGCGCGGGTACTGGAAGGCCGACCTTTTACGTTGGGGACGGCGGCTCGCACTATGGCAATCTGACCGGCACTTCGGCTCCCGCTGCGGGAGCGTGGAACCACATTGTCGTGGTGAGTTCGGGGTCGTTCGCGAGCGTCACGCTCACGCAGTATCTGAACGGCGCAACCAACGGGGCCGCGGCCTTCACCAACTTCACCGCGGCCGACACCAACAACAGCATCAAGATCGCGTCCCGCAACGATCTGGTCACCATGTTTAAGGGAGGCATGGATGAAGTTCGCATCTCCTCCACTGCCCGCTCGGCAGGCTGGATCGCCACCGAGTACAGCAATCAGAACGCTCCCTCCACCTTCCTCGCCATCGGCGCGCAGGAATCGAACGGCGGCTCACAGGTAGTAGCCACGCCAACGTTCCTTCCGCCGGCGGGAGCCTACATCGGGACGCAATCGGTGACCATCAGCACGACCACGTCAGGCGCCTCGATCCGCTACACCACCGACGGGAGCGCGCCGAGTGAGACGTTGGGCACACTTTACAACAGCCTCACGCCGGTTGCGGTCAGCAGCAGCCTGACGCTGAGAGCCATCGCCTACGAAGCCGGGATGACCGACAGCCTGGTGGCCTCAGCCGCCTACACCATATCCGGCGGCGGCGGATCGGGCTGGTATAACAGCTCCTGGACCAACCGCAAGGCCGTGACCATCGATCACACCAAGGTATCGGGCGGGTCGAGTTTAACCAACTTCGGGGTGCTGTTTTCGACGACGGATCCGAATCTGAAGACGGTAGCTAACGGAGGCAGCGTAGGCAAGTTGGACGGGACGGACATTCTGTTTACCGCCGGGGATGGGACCACCAGGCTGGACCACGAGCTGGAGCGCTATAACCCTTTGACCGGAGAAGTCATTGCATGGGTGCGGATCCCGTCGCTGTCGAACACCGCCGATACGCCGCTGTACATTTACTACGGCAATGCCGCGGCGGCGAATCAGCAGAACGCCCCGGGCGTGTGGGACAGCAGCTACAAGGGGATCTGGCACCTGGCGAACGGGACGATTCTGAACGCGAGCGATTCCACGGCCAATGCCAACAACGGATCGATCATCGGCGCGGGCGCGGGCGTGGGGAAAATAGATGGCGCTGGGAGCTTTAGCGGTTCTTCTCAGTACCTCAACATCAACAACTTTGCGATTCCGATCCCTACAACTTCACACTGGAGGCCTGGATCAACCCCGCCGACTTCGCCAACTACGACGGAATCGTCGGCAAGACCAACTCGAACCTCCCTGCTCCTTTCGATCTGTACCTGAGCGCAGGTACTGGAAGGCCGACCTTCTACTTTGGGGACGGCGGCTCGCACTATGGCAGTCTGACCGGCACTTCGGCTCCCGCTGCGGGAGCGTGGAGCCACATTGTCGTGGTGAGTTCGGGGTCGTTCGCGAGCGTCACGCTCACGCAGTATCTGAACGGCGCAACCAACGGGGCCGCGGCCTTCACCAACTTCACCGCGGCCGACACCAACAACAGCATCAAGATCGCGTCCCGCAACGATCTTGTCACCATGTTTAAGGGAGGCGTGGATGAAGTTCGCATCTCCTCCACTGCCCGCTCGGCAGGCTGGATCGCCACCGAGTACAGCAATCAGAACGCTCCCTCCACCTTCCTCGCCATCGGCGCGCAGGAATCGAACGGCGGCTGATAAGCAGCGGCGACGGACGGTTCGGTACTGTCAATGGACGCTCACATGGGCACGGCGCCGCCCTTTTCAAATGCGGCCAGAGGCGTTTCTAGCCCCCAAAGGGAGATTCAGGCGATGCATCAGAACGTCATACGCAAGACCATTTGCCCCTGGCGCGGAGCCTGACCGGTCGCCGTGTAGTTGATCGAGCCGAACCCGGTATTCGGAGAAGCGCCGGAGCCCCGCACTTGCGTGGCCTTAGCGTTCGTCACGGTGGGATTGGCGGCTTGGGCCCGGTTCAGGACATTGGTGAATTCCACGCGAGCCTGGAACGTCAATCGCTCCCCAACCTGGAAGTTGCGGCCGAAGTTCATCGCTTCGCTCGGCCGCCGCTGGTAGCGGTAGTCGCTGTAGAAGGGAGCCGATACGCCCCACTGGCCCGCAGCCGGATCGGTCCACGCCGCGGGATTCAGCACGAAATCCGCCCGTGGGTCTATGGGACTGCTGTTCAGGTCCGTGCGGCCCAGGAACAGCGGCTGCCCTGGCACCCGGTTGGCGTACGTGTTCTGGAACAAAGCAGTGCCGAGATTATTCTGGGCCCCCGGAACAGGAATTGGGAAGCCGCTCGCGTACTTCAGAATCGCGCCAACCTGCCAATCGTAGAGAGCGTAGGCGAGGAATTTATTGACTCCATGCATACGCGGCACGTTGTAGGTGAAGGCGATCACGCTCTGGAGCGGCTGATCCGCGGCATCCAGTACCTGGTTGTTCGCAGCGCGGTTCCACACGTCGTTGATATTCGAACCGAAGACCAGACTCTTCTGGTAGGTAAACGCGTAAGTGAAGTCGATCCCGTGCGAGAGCCGCTTGGTCGCCTTGGCCTGCAGCGAGTTGTACGAGGTTGTCCCCAGGGGCGCAAATTGGGGGCCTAGGCCGCTGCTGAATTGCGGATAGGGCCGCAGCGCCTGGGCCAAGGTTGCATTCGATGGGAAGCCGGTGAACGGCAGGCCAAAGCCCCGAGCCACTACCGCCGACGACGATATTGGGGAGTTCAACAGTTTGACATCGTCGGGATTGTTGATGTTGATCCCCAGGGAGTTCAGAGTAGAGGGCTGAAGGGTGTTGTAGTTCACCGCCCCATTGGCCGTCCACCACACGCCGGTATTGCCGACGTAGGAAGCTTCGATCACCAGGTCGCGGAAGATCTCGCGCTGCAGGCCAATCGAGAACTGGAGCTGGCGTGCCGGACGCGCAGCGTTCTGGTCGAATACGTTCGCGGGGCCGGCGCCCGGGCTCCGGCCGAACACCGGGTAGTAGTTGGGGTTAAAGTTGGGCCAGGCGATCTGCTGGTAGCTCAGCGGCACGCCGGTTCCCAGCACCATCGCGGGCTCTCCAAACGACGGAGAAGTGAACGGATTGACGGATCCGAGCGAGCGCCCCGCGATGCCGATTCGAGCCGAGGTGTTATACATCAGCCCGATACCGCCGCGAATCACCGTTTTCCGGTCGATCTGATATGCCGCGCCCAGCCGCGGGCCCCAGGCGTACGGATAATTCGGCGCAAATCTGCATCCGCAGGTGGCTTCATAGGTCACTGCACCCGGATGCCCGCCGGCCGAGGCGTTGGGCGCCGTCGGGTCCAGCGTGGGATAGCGGCCGTATTGTTCCTTCTGATAGGTCGAGTAGTCCCACCGCAAGCCGTAGTCCAGCGTGAGTTTCCGGCTGACCTTCCAGGTGTCTTGCGCGAAGAATCCCATGGAATGGGTGCCCAGTTTCGCGTTGGCCGGCGACGAAGTGTTCCCTTGGTCCACCTGGCCCAGGAGGAAACTCGCGAACGGGAATCCCAGGGTGTTGCCGGCTAGCGTGGCGCTGTTCAGATACGGCAGCGCCGTCTCGTTCGCACTGAACGCGAAGTAGCCGTTCAAGTTCACCAGGTTATAAGCCGGGAATCCGTCGACGCGCAGCTCGCCGCCAAACTTGTAGGTGTGGTTGTTTTTCACCCAAGTCAAGTTCGCGATCGCGGTGGGTCTCTGGTTCTTGGTCAACGTCGTCCCGTTGAAGCTGGCGTTCCCGAGGTCCGACAAGCCGCCCTGCGCGTTGCTCATGCCGGTGCCGGGCGCCAGGTTATTGCTGCCGAAGTGCGGGAACGTGGAGCCCTCGCCGTGAAAGAACGGACCCTTTAACCCCAGCGCAGCGGTCGCATCGTAGGGGGTATTGGCTGAAAACGCCAACTGTCCGATGGTGGCGTCCTGATATCCCACGCCCAGATGCAGCAGCATGGTGGGCGTGATCGTCCGATCATAGTTCAGCCGGTAGTTCTTGTTGATCCAGTCGGAGTTCGTGCCGGCGGAGATCAGGGTGGGAAATCCTTCGCCGGTATCGATCGGGCTGCGCTGTGTCGTGCGCGAAAAGAAGAAGTTCAGCTTGTTGGAAGCGTTGATGTTGTGGTCGATCTTGAAGGACGGCAGGTACTGCTTGGTGGCGGATAAGTACGGGTTGTTGTAGTTCTGAATCAGACCTGCCAGATTGGCTTTGGGAACCAGGGTCAGCAGCTTAGCCGAGACCGGATCGAATTGCGCGGGCTGAATCTGGTTGTTGACGAAGGGATTGCGGAGCACCTGGCCGGCCGCGTTGGTGAAATTGCTGGCGGGGTCGTAAGCCTGATTCTGGAGAATGGGGCGGCCCGAGGGGTCTGTGCCTAACTGCTTGGTTCCCCCTCCCGGCCCCACCGCCAAGGCCGCGCTGAGGTCGCCCAGGCGATACGCGTCGGTCGGCACCGTGTTGAAGGTGGTCAGGACCGTGGACTCTTGCGGGCGCGTCTCGTAGCTGAAGAAGAAGAAAGTTTTGTCGTGGCCGTTGTAGACCTTGGGGATCGCGACCGGTCCGCCAATGGTAAAGCCCCAATCGTAGTTCGAGGTGGGCGACTTCAGTTTGGTGTAAGGTTGCGCCGCATAGAGGGTGTCGTTCGCCCAGTAATCGAAGGCGCTGCCGTGAAACTGGTTGGTCCCCGATTTCATATTGACGTTGAATATGGCGCCGCCGGCCTGCCCCAGTTCGGCGGCGAAGTTCGAGGTCTGGATCGAATACTGCTCGATTGCGTCCACGCTGGGCTGCACCTGCGTGACCAGCAGATTGCCCAGAGTATAAGTGTTATCCATACCGTCGACGCGCAGATTGTATCCGTCGGTGGGGGTGCCGTTGATCTTGACGCCGCCGAAGAAGCCTTCCGAGAAGGAGACGCCCGGCATCAGCACGGCCGCGGTGCGGACGATGTTGCGCACGCTGCCCATGTTACCCACCGGCAGATCGTTCAAGCGGTCGGTGGTGACGTTGTAGCCCACCTCGGAACTCTCGGTGATCAGCAGCGGAGCGGCCTCGGTCACGGTGATGGATTCCGCGGCCGTGCCGACCTCCAGCGCCCCATCGATTCTAAGGATCTGGCGGGCCCCGACGTTCAGCGGCCCGCGTTTAAAGTTCTTGAAACCGGGCGCGGTAAACGTGACTTCGTAGTCGCCCGGCACCAATTCGGGCAGCGTGTAATTGCCGGTGCTGGTAGTCACGGTTTTGTAGAGCGCGCCGGACTCAAGGTTCTTCCCTTCCACGGCGACGCCGGCGACCACGGCGCCCACCGGGTCCGTGACGGTTCCCGTAATGCTTCCGCGATTGCCTTGAGCAAGAGCGGACGCGATTCCTAGCAACGACAGCAAAAGCAGTTTACCCCTGTACATATGCCCCCTCACCTAGACTGTTGGGCGCCGCCTTGCTGCGCCCAGATCAGGGGGATTTTACCAAGAACATCAGCGGTGTCAAGCCCCCCCGTACAACAGCCGCATACGCAGCGCGTCTGGCGACAGGATATATTCTACGATTTCGTGGATGACGCGGCCGGCGGGATTACCGCAGGCTACGGCCATGCCTTCTTATATACAGTCAAGTCAGCTTGCCGCGTTTCGCGCCACCGATATCGAAATTCACCCGCGGGGAATCCTGCGTTCGCGCGACGCGTTGAACTAGATTATCGCTGCAGTCACCGGGCGTATCCGGTTGCTTGCCCCGGGGCAAGAGCGCGAGCTTCGTCCGAAGCTCGACTATTATCAAAGCGCTCGCTGGAGTTCCGATTCCCGCTGGATTGAGGTCCAAGGCACGGATAGCACCACGAATGGCGCTTGGCGCGTCGACCCTTTCACGGGCGATGTCACCTTAATGCGGCGGAAAGCCCTTGCCGGTCTTCAGGCCGCCACGCCCAGAGGGCGACCCGGGTCCAGGAAGCCCGACCCCATCGCCCGACGAGTCCGTGATCGCACGGGCGGTGCGCGGCTACCCGAAGGGTTGTAACTCTCTGCTACTTGTTCCTCCCAGCGGCGGACCGCCGCGCGAACTCGTGCGCCTGAAACAGCCGGAACGGTTCACGGGGGCTTTCGCCTGGTCGCCCGACGGGAAGTATGTGTACTTTGCGCGCCACACGAATACGCGCTGGCATCAGGCGAGATGCGACCTCCAGTTTCATCGAACCGTGTATTTGGTAACGGTTTACACTCCGCGCTCAATCATGGCGCGCCATCGGCTGCCAAACGCACGGGTCGGAGGATTGACCGATCAGAAGGGGTTTGCGGGAAGTCGACCGTTAAGCTTCATTATCGGCCAGAATTGGATGCCGTGAATTATCCGCTACTTCGGCGGGCTTAGCGTACCAGAATAGATGTCGAGTTTTGGTTCGATTGCACCGCGGTATCGATTCGACTACGACAGGCTTCCTCCATCGCTTGAAGTTGATTGGTCTGGATTGTCTCTGAGCAGTCATCAAAGAATGTCCGTGCCCCACCGTACGCAGGGTTTTGCTCTTGCAGATTGACCGATCGAAGTAATCTCAATATCTGCTCGGGAGCTACCGGCCTGCCGGTCAGAAATCCCTGAACGTGATCGCAGTTCTCCGCGGCGAGCAAGCGAAGTTGATCGTGTCTTTCGACGCCCTCGGCAATCACCGAGATACCCAGATTATGGGCGATGGAAATGAGACCCTTCACGATGACGGCAGCCTTCTTATTTGTGGCCATGTCTGACACAAAGCAACGGTCCATCTTCAACGTTTGGAAATTGAACCGCCGCAAGTAGTTCAAGGAGGAATAGCCTGTTCCGAAGTCGTCAATCGATGTTCCAATTCCCAGTGTGTCCAGCCGTTCGAGAGTTGCCGGCGCTTTCTCATATGTGTCCATCAGCGCGGATTCGGTAAGTTCCAGATTTAGCCATCGGGGAGCGAGCTTGGTTTCTTCCAGAACGGCGACGACTCTTTGAGCGAAGTCTGCTTCATGTAACTGCTTGGCGGAGACGTTGACGGCCATTTGAACCGGCGGAATACCAGCTCTCTGCCAAGCGATGCTCTGGGCACACGCCGTGCGAAGGACCCATTCGCCGATATCGTGAATCAGCCCGGTTTCCTCCGCCAGGGGTATGAAGTCGCTGGGACTCAGGACCAGGTTCTGAGACTGCCAGCGAATGAGGGCTTCGACGCCCAGGATTCTGCCGGTCTGCATGTCGAAATACGGCTGGTACTCGAGCAGGAACTCCTTGTCTTTTAGGGCGCGGGCAAGCTCGCTTTGGCGGCTGGCAAGCTTAGTGGGCTGCTCCTTCATTCGTTGGTGGAACAGTTCCGGGCGGCCTTTCCGCTGGGTCTTGGAGTGATACATGGCCAAGTCGGCAAGGCTAACAAGGTCCTCAGTCGCATCAAATCGTTCGCGGCTGAGAGCAATACCGATGCTTGCACCGCTCATCACTTCAGATCCGTCGATCTCAAATGGCGAGGCAAAAGCGTCGCTGATTCGTGCCCCCACACGTAATGCGTCTTCCGCGTCCCGCACGCAATCCAACAGAATTACGAACTCGTCGCCGCCCAAACGGGCGACCATATCGGAGGACCCCACGCAATTCTGCAACCGTCGGGCGACGGCAGCAAGAAGTTGATCACCAACCTGGTGCCCCAAAGTGTCGTTGATGTGCTTGAAGCGGTCCAGATCCAGAAACATGACGGCAAACAGCCGGTTCCGGTTGGCTTCCTGGCGCCTCTGCTCGACAGCTGTATCCAAGCGGCCCATGAAGAAATGACGATTGGGCAAACCAGTGAGTTTGTCATGGAACGCGTCGTCAAGCAGTTCCCGTTCCACGGGAATGAGGGTGGTAATGTCACTGTGGGACCCAGCGAGTCCCAGTGCCTCTCCTGAACCGTTGCGATTCGCGGTGGCTCGGGCCGAAACCCAAAAATAGGACCCATCGTTGCGCCGCATGCGATGCTCGTAGCGGAACTGTTCACTTTCGCCCTGGAGATGCGCCTTTATCCTGGCGTGCAGCTCCGCCCGATAGGCGGGATGAACCCGGCTAAACCACTCATTAGGATCCTGCGAAAGCTCCCCTTTTGCGAATCCCAGCAGCGTCTCCCAGCCGGAGGAGAATCGAAAAGTGTTGGCTTTGAGATCCCAGTACCAGAGTCCATCTTGAGTTCCCTGGACGGCCAGCGCCAAATGGTTACCCGCTGCGTCTAAGTGTGCTTCTCGCTCAATGGCTTGCTGCTGAGCTTTCGCATGCATCTGTTGAGCTTTGGCACGCATCTCCCTAGCTCTGTGCTGCTGCAGGCTGCGAAGGCAAGCCCCAAGTATAAGCAGCACGATGATTGCCAGTACGAAGGTAGGTGCCACGGCCATATTATTAGTAGACATGGCCACTGGCGGAACGCCTATGGATCAGGAGCCTCATTCCTTGTTAGGTGATTCATCTAGAGCGAAGGCAGTGTTTCGAACACCTCTTAGTGTCTACCTCTTAGGTTGGTATATTGCCCGAGAAATTGATGACCGGCTCATGCCAACGATCCAACTCAGTTGAAACTCCGTGCCTACCCGCGACACGGACCGCCCATTGGCGAGTCCGTCGCCGACTTCATGGACCAACCGACGAGTAGCCAGAAACGGACTCTGAATGCGCCTGATACGGGGCATTACCGGTCAGCCTGCTGGTAAGATCCTGACGCCGCGCGTTACATGACTTAAGAGGATAACTTTATGAGGTGGGGTGACCTAAGCTCCAGCATCGTATGATGAAGTAGCGATGCTGAAAGGCCGGATCATGGTTCTATTCTCCGGGGTTCTCAACTGAAGATCATTCTTGCCGTTTGCTGCTTCTTGAGCTTGTTCGGAGCCCGTGCTCAGACGGTAGCCGGAGAAACCCCAGTCGCCATAGGGATCGTTTTCACTGGCGGCGGATCTTTCGGCGCGTTTGAGGCTGGAGCCTTACAGGCATTTTTTAATCGCTGGGTGAGCGACCATGGCGTAGCCCCTCCGGTTAGGGTGATCGCGGGAACGAGCACGGGAGCGCTAATCGGCCCTTTCGTCGCGTTGGGTCCCGACGGGGTAAAAGAGATTGCAGACCTCTACCGAAACACCAAACGGCGGGATATTTTCGGGCTAAGAGCTGCTGTTGTTCTTCCCTTTGCACTGTTTTCAAAGTGGTCCTCCTCGATTTACAACACAGATCCATTAGGTAGGCGGCTAAAAGATAGGTTGTCGGACGACAGGATTCTCCGAATCGCTGGAATGTGGCCGGGTACGCGAGTGGTTGTTCTGGCAACTGATTTTGGAAGTGGCCGGCCTGCGCTCTATTCAAACGCTCCGGATGAGATTGCCCACGGGTTGGCGCGGATACGGGATGGCGTCTTGGCATCAGCTAGTACTCCACTAATAACCCCGCCTGTATACATGAAATCGAACAGAACTCAGACCGTTCAACCACACTTAGACGGGGGAATCAGTGAGGTAGCGCCATTCCAGGCCCTATTTGATATCGCCTCACAATCTCCGGAGATTCGTTTGACCCATGTGATCGTGATCTCGCCATACCCTCTTTATCCCGGTTCGGAGTCTAAACCGGCCCAGCAAAAACCCTTTCCCGCGAAGCCCAACTTTGGCGAAATCGGATCGCGTACAAGCGCTTTGATTGCTGAGTCCTCTATTTCTAAGGAAATCGCTTTGGCCTGGGCAGCCATCTCACTTCGCACCGCCGGCGTGAGCGCGGAGAAGGTCAAGGAACGCACCGGTCTCAATGTTGCGTATCCTCCAGCCGAGTTAACGATCCTCGCGCCAGATGGCCGACTGGGATGGGACATGCTCAGATTTGATCCCAACGAAATGCAAGTAATGTTTATGCTGGGTCTCAACGCGCAACCCCGCGCGCTGATTCCTTGAATCAGTTGCTATTTCGCATGCCATACACAATTTCGCGATGAGATCGTCCCAGGAACCCGAACCTCGTGAACCGATCTTCAGGAAAACAGTCGATTAATTTTCCGAGGGAGACGGTCGCGTAAATGTCCAAGCCCTAGAACTGGCAATTCCAACGGAACCCGGACAGCGTTTGACGGAGTCCAGCCCAAGATGTGGTTGTGGGACTAGCCGGACGACGCCCTTCCTGCGATGACCGCGAGCTTGGTCACTATACGCAGCAACCTCGACACAGAAACACACCTCTCGGATGACCCATCATTCGCCAACCGAAACAGCGCAACCAAGGGCAGAATACCCGCGTTTGCCGACCATTCAGACGAACTAGTCCTAGCTTAGGCCGATGTCAAAATCGAGACACTGGCACCGATCCTTGTCGTAGGAAGCCATCAAGCTGGCGGAGGGTTCACTTCGCCTGTTCAGGAATCGTCTCGTACTCGGTCCAGGCAAACTTCTTCGAGTCCGCCGACCAGCCCCCGTATTGCCCGAGCCCTGCCCGCCAAAGAAGGTCCTCTTCGGGGATTTCGCGGGGCACACTTCGGCAATGTTGACTTACGAAGTATGCATTTTGGTAGAGCCGCCTTTTATTGGTATTTAGTGGTGCGCCCGGCATGACTCGAACATGCGACCTTCTGGTTCGTAGCCAGACGCTCTATCCAACTGAGCTACGGGCGCGCGCGGTGAGACTCTTTGAACTTACCACAGGTTCCGCGCGCTCACCAATATGGAAGCGGCTCGGAGAGCTTCGCCCCGCAGGAGCACGTGCCCGCGCTCCGCTCATGATCCGTCATACGATTGCAGGCGTCACACCGAACCCAGCGCGTGTTGATCCGCTCCGGCACCCACACGCTGGTGGACCCGCCCGAGGCGAGTTCCGTGCCGAAGAACTTCTTCATCGCCTCCGCGTGCGCCCCGCCGGCCAGCAGTTGCCGCGGATCCTTGGCGTTCTCCCAGGCCGTGACCGTCATCATCCGCTGTCCTACGGTTGCGCCGACCCAGCCCAGGAAGCCGCTCATCCCCAGCATCTCCTGCACGATGCCTTGGGACTGCTGCGCCACGGCCTGAATATCCTCGGGTGACCGGGCCTCCAGGACGGTAATGCTGAACGCGCCCGGTTTGACGTTCTTACCTCCCCAGACTCTGGTCGAATTGCCGAACGCGAACGGCCCGATCTCCTGCGGCTGCACCAGGACCTGCAGACCGAGCTGTTCCGGCACTGCCCGCGAGTCGAAATATCCGTCCACGGTTTGAATCTTGCCGCCGTTCTTGTCCACCGTGACGCGAATGAAATCGGCGCCCGCGACTGTTACCGGCTTCCCGGTAGGCGGCAGCCCCATCATGGAACCGGTGTTCGTTCCGCGCATGATCCACTGCGCCGCTACCAGATCCGGACCCGCGGCCCCGGCGCTGGCGATCTCAAACGAAAGATCGGGAAACGCGGCCCACAGACCGTTCATGTATCCTTTTAAAGCTTCGCCGCGCAGGCGGCCGCCGCTTGCAGGATCGCAATACGTTCCGTCCGCGGAGAACATCGCCAGCACGGCATCCGCGTCGCGGCGGTTCCAGGCGTCGAAATACTGTCGAGCACAATCGAGAGCTTCCATTTCGTCCATGTTACACTGAAGTTTCCCCCACTTCTTATGCGATTCGGCGTCGTCGTGTTTCCGGGAAGCAATTGCGATCACGACGCGTGGTACGCGGTCTCGCAGAACTTGGGCCACCAAGCCGAATTCGTCTGGCACGATTCCAATTCCCTGGGCAACGCCGACGCGGTGATTCTGCCGGGAGGCTTCTCCTACGGCGATTACCTCCGCTGCGGCGCCATCGCGAAGTTTTCGCCGGTCATGGCCGCGGTGAAAAAATTCGCGCAAGAGGGCGGGCTGGTGCTGGGCATCTGCAACGGATTCCAGATTCTGGTCGAAAGCGGCCTGCTTCCCGGCGCGCTTCTGCGTAACCGGAATCTCCGTTTTGTATGCCGGCCGGTCACCCTTCGCGTGGAAACCACCAGCACGCCGTTTACCTGCGCCGCCACGAAGGGACAGTTCATCAAAGTCCCGGTCGCCCATGGTGAGGGATGTTATTTTGCCGATCCACGCACGCTCGATGTGCTTGAGGCCGAGGATCGTGTCGTGTTCCGCTACATGGATAACCCCAACGGCTCGCTGCGCGATATCGCCGGCATCTGCAGTGAAGGCCGCAATGTGATGGGCATGATGCCGCATCCCGAGCGCGCCGCCGATCCCTTGCTGGGATCTACCGACGGGCGGGTCGTTCTCGAATCGATGATCCGGTCGATGGTTGCGGCACACGCATGAGCGACTTGGCCCCCTCCGAGCTGGAGAAAGTCCGCAAGATTCTCGGCCGCGAGCCGAATCAAACCGAAACCGGCATCTTCACCGTGATGTGGAGCGAGCATTGCTCCTACAAGAGCTCGCGCCTGCACTTGAAGAAGCTGCCGACCCGCAGCGATCGCGTCCTGGTCGGCCCCGGAGAGAACGCCGGGATCATCGATATCGGCAACGGGTGGGCCATCGCTTTTAAGATCGAATCCCACAACCACCCGAGTTTTATCGAGCCCTTCCAGGGTGCGGCCACTGGAGTCGGCGGCATTCTGCGCGACATCTTCACCATGGGCGCGCGGCCTATCGCTGTACTGGACGCGATCCGATTCGGCCCGTTAGACGATCCCGAGTGCGGCGATCGCAACCGCCGGATCCTCGAAGGCGTGGTGGAAGGGATCGCGCATTACGGCAACTGCTTCGGTGTGCCGACCATCGGCGGCGAGTGTGTCTTCGAGCGCTGCTACAACGGCAATCCGCTGGTCAACGTCTTTGCGCTGGGAGTTTTTCGTCACGACGAGATCTTTTTTGGACGCGCCACGGGACTCGGCAATCCAGTCATTTATGTAGGCGCCAAGACCGGCCGCGACGGGATTCACGGCGCGTCCATGGCCTCGGCCGAATTTACCGAGGAATCGAAACAGAAGCGTCCCAACGTGCAGGTGGGCGATCCGTTCATGGAGAAGCTCCTGCTCGAAGCGTGCATCGAGGCAATGCACACCGGCGCCGTGGTCGGCATTCAGGACATGGGCGCAGCGGGCCTGACCTGCTCCACGTGCGAAATGGGTAGCCGCGCGGAAACCGGCGTCGAAATCGATCTGGCGCGCGTGCCGCAGCGCGAATCCGGCATGACGCCCTACGAGATCATGCTGTCGGAATCCCAGGAGCGCATGCTGCTGGTGGCGGAAAAGGGCCGCGAGGAAGAAGTCTTCGCGGTCTTCCGCAAGTGGGGCCTGGATGCGGTGACCATCGGCGAAGTGACCGGCGATGGGAAACTCCGCGTGAAGGATCATGGAAACGTGGTCGCGGAGATTCCCAACCGCGAGTTGGCCGACGAAGCGCCTCTGTATGACCGGCCGCACGGCATCGCACCGTATCGTCCCGCGCCGATGGAGGCGCCCGAGATTCCCCGCAGCCGCGGCCTTCATGACGACCTGCTCACCCTGCTGGCCTCGGGCGATCTGTGTTCCAAGCGCTGGATCTGGCAGCAGTACGATACGTCCGTGCGCACCAACACGCTCCAGGGGCCCGGGTGGCGATGCGGCGATCGTGCGCATTAAAGAAACCGGAACCAGCGTGGCGATGTCGGTGGACGGAAACGGCCGCTACTGCGCCCTTTCGCCGCGCGAAGGTGCGCGCTTGCTGGTCGCCGAATGCTGCCGAAATCTGTCCGCGGTGGGCGCGACACCGGTGGCGGCGACCAATAATCTGAACTTCGGCAATCCGGAGCGTCCGGAGATCATGGCGCAGTTGGTGGAAGCGATCGAGGGAATCTCCGAGGCTTGCAAACATTTCGAGACGCCGATCACCGGCGGCAATGTGAGCCTGTATAACGAAACTCTGGGCGAAGCCATCTGGCCGACACCGGTGATGGGCATCGTGGGACTCTTGAAAACCGCGCCGCCGGTGACGATTCCTTTTAAAGAGGAAGGCCGAACAGTGATGCTGCTGGGCGGGCTCGGATCGGTGGACGCGACGCGTTTCGGCGGCACGCAATACGCCAAGGTGGTCCTCAATAAGATGTGGGGGCTGCCTCCGGCGCTCGACATGGACTACGAGAAGCGCGTCCATAGCGCGATTCGCGAGACGATCGCCCAGGGACTGGCGGAATCTTCGCATGATGTAGGCGACGGTGGACTGGCGGTGGCACTGGCGGAGTGCTGCGCGGAGGGCTTCGGCGCGGCGATTACCCTCGAGACCGGAATGCGCCCGGAGTTCGCGCTGTTTCACGAAGGGCCCTCTCGAATCCTGCTGTCCACCAGCGCGCCTGAGGCCGTGGAAAAGATCGCCCGCGAAAACAATGTCGAGTGCCTTCGTTTGGGCGTTACAATGAAAGAGAAGTTACAAATCCGTAACAGTTCCGAGACGTCGTCTGAAATGTGGGTCGATTGCCGCGTGGAACGCCTTCGCGAAGTTTGGGAAAACGCTCTTGAAAATCTGCTGAGTCCGATTCCAGTCGGGTAAGGAGATCATGTTCGACGAACTCCATGAAGAGTGCGGAGTCTTCGCGATCTACGGGCATCCCGAGGCCGCGAATCTGGCCTATCTGGGTCTCTACGCCCTGCAGCATCGCGGCCAGGAAAGCGCCGGCATCGCCTCGAGCGACGGCCGGGTCATCCACACGCATCGCGGCATCGGACAAGTCGCGGATCTATTCACTCCTGAAGTGTTAGGCAGGCTGCCCGGCGAAATGGCCATCGGCCACACGCGCTACGCCACCGCCGGCGATAGCGGAGTGCTCAACGCCCAGCCCTTCACGGTCAATTGCAACAAGGGACGCATCGCGGTGGCTCACAACGGCAACATCACCAACGCCGCCGAACTGCGCCGCGAACTGGAGCGCGAAGGATCGATCTTCCAGGCCAACAGCGATACCGAAGTGATCCTGCATCTGGTGGCGCGGTCGCGTGAAAAAACTCTGCCCGCCGCGCTGCGCGAAGCACTGCTGCAACTGGAAGGGGCTTTTTCGCTCGTGTTTCTGGCGGAGGACCGCATCCTGGTCGCGCGCGATCCGCATGGCTTCCGGCCGCTGGCGATCGGCCAGATGGAAATGTCCGGAGGCCGGACCTGCAACGTCTTCGCATCGGAAACCTGCGCGTTCGACCTGATCAATGCCGTGTATTTGAACGATGTGGAACCCGGCGAAATGGTGATCGTGGGTCCGGAAGGGCTGACGCGCGAGCGCTACGCTCCCGTGCGCGACCACGCACACTGCGTTTTCGAGCACGTCTATTTTTCGCGCCCCGATTCGATCGTCTTCGGGCGTCCCGTGCAGCAATCGCGCGAGATGCTGGGACGTTTGCTCGCGCGGGAACATGCGGTTGACGCCGACGTCGTGGTCCCGGTCCCCGATTCGGGAGTCGCCGCCGCGATCGGCTACTCCTCGGAATCCGGCATACCGTTCCGTCATGGGCTGATCCGCAACCATTATGTAGGCCGTACGTTTATCGAGCCTTCGCAGGCGATCCGCGACTTCGGCGTCAAGCTCAAGCTCAACCCGGTGCGGCATCTGCTGGAAGGCAAGCGCGTGATCCTGGTGGATGACTCCCTGGTCCGCGGGACCACCTCGCGCAAAATTGTCCGCATGGTGCGCGGGGCCGGCGCTCGCGAAGTCCACATGCGGATTTCGTGCCCGCCGACGGTTTCGCCTTGCTTCTATGGAGTCGATACGCCCAGCCTGGGCGAGCTCATCGCGGCGAATCATTCGGTCGAAGAGATCCGCCGCTTTGTCGAAGCCGATTCGCTGGGCTACCTTTCGCTGGGCGCGTTACGAAACGCCGTCCAAGACGATAATCAGGATTATTGCTACGCCTGCTACACCGGCAACTATCCTACCGAGCTGATCAACATCGAAGAGCTGATGACGTCCCGCGATCGGCGCAGCTAGAAGGCTACCGGTTAAACGGCAGTTCGTTGATCCAATGAAATCCGCGGTTCACCAGCAAGAACTCGGACGGATCGCGCCTGCGCATCCGGACCTCCAGCGGGTTGTTATCCAGCGTGCCGGTCAGCACCACGCGATCGGCATCCGGCCGCGAGTAGGTCAGTATGATTTTGGATATCCCCGTGAGCGTCAAACTGCTGGCCGAAGCATTGTATTGCGCGGCGAAGCCTTGCAGGGTGTCATCCATCATTCTTACCTGGAGGATCGCCGCGTTCTGGACCACTACCGTCTTCCAGCGGCTTACGTCGGTAATCAGCGGCGGAACCTCCTTGCCATTCCGCGTGAAGCTTTCCACCTGGTAGAGCCCGTAAAGAGGCGGCCTGTCAGCCGGATTCAGTACCGCACTTTGATAGAACCTGTAGTTCTGCAGCGCGTTTTGCAGGGGGAAGAATGCGACGAAGAGAATCTTGATGCACAACGCGCCGATTCTCATCCAGCGCTTCTCAAATACCGGGCCGGAAGCCGTCAGGGGTGCGGCGGGGCGATTCAGCACCAGGAAGCCCGTCAGCTTGCCCAGGTCGGGCGCTATTAGAAACACAGCCATGAGGAGCAGATTCAGAGAGTAGAGCTTGACCGGCACGTCGTAACAGAAGTTGAGGACCACCACGTTGAGCAGTACGCCTGCGGATACCAGCGCTCCCAGCGCGGTCGTGCGGCGGAACAACAGCAGCGCTCCGCCGAACGCCTCCATCGTGCCGGCAAAAATCGTGTAGGCGGGAGACGACCCCATGAACTGCCACAAGACGCCCATGGGCGAGAAGTTGCCGAAAGGTTCGATCATGCGGCTCAATGCGGGGAATGGAAACTGCACCGGAAACACTTTCGAGAATCCGTACGACAACAGCGTGATCGCGAGCGTGTAGCGGACCAACAATCGCAGCCACGAGTGCAGCGTCCGGTAGTCCTTCCGGCTTCTGTCGACGAAGGACCATATGATCGCGACAGAAAACGCCAGAACCAGGAAGCACAGGTCTTGAACGTAATCCAGAGTCGTGTCTCCGCTGCCGGTGAACCGGTACACAGTGACCGGGCCGCTCAAATGAAATGCGTGGATCGCTACCCAGCGTCCGATCGTCTGCCAGATGTTTTTGTATATCTGTGAGCCGGGGATGACGCCGAAAAACGATATGCGTCCGGTGGAAGGCAGGCTATAGAGGAGCCAGTACACACATGCGAAGCGGAACATAATCCGTGTCGCCAGCTTCCACTCTTTCTCCGGGGAATGGATTCGTTCGCTCGCCGGAGCCGTATCTGTCAAACCCGCGCTCGCGGACTCATACATAGCAGGTGACGGGCATTATATCGCAGCGCCTCGTGCGGATCGCATTTAAATGCGGTAAGCTACCTCCACGAAGAGTACTGCCTTGAGGAGACATCCATGAAACGATTCGCCACACTTTTACTGACCCTCGCCGCGCTGGGCCTGGGCGCCATCCTCTGGGCGCAAGCGCCAGCTCCGGGACAGGGCAAAGGCAAGCAAGGCGGCTCGCCGAAGATATACAACACCGCCAAACAGAAACTCCTGGAAGGCAAGCAGCTCGTCGGCGTCACCATCTTTTCTCCCGATCCCAACATATATTGCGCCGCCGCGAACTCGGGGTACGACTTCACCTGGATCGAGATGCAGCACAGCCCGCTCACATACGGGGACGTTTCGAAGATGATTTATGCCTGCCGCGGCGCATCCGCCATGCCGTTTATCCGCGTGCCGGACGCAACCGAAAGCGATATTCAGAAAGCCACCGATATCGGCGCTCTGGGGATCATCGTGCCGACGGTTGATACGGTGGAGAAAGCCGAAGCCGCCGTCAAATGGTCCCGGTATCCTCCGCAAGGGCGCCGCAGCCAGGGGAACGGCCAGTATGGCGCTCTGTGGGGCAACGATTATCGCCAGACTGCGAATGACAACATGGTCGTGGTCGTGATGATCGAGACTCCCATCGGCGTGGCCAATGCCGAAAAGATCGCCTCGGTTCCGGGAATCGACGTGATCTTCGCGGCCAGCACGGATCTTGGAAACTTCTCCGGAACCCGGCAGGGGCAGCCTGAATACGAAGCCATGGTCACCAAGATTCACGACGTGGTCCTGGCCCACCACATCGCTCTGGGCGGCCCGCAGGCCTGGAAGGATCGCCCGGAACGTCCGGGCTTCACGTTCTTTCAGGCGCCGGGCGAGACGAACCTGATCCAGTTAGGCGCGCGGGTGAATCTGGGCGCCGCACCGGCAGCCGGACGCGGTCCAGGACCAGGACGCGGCGCTGGCGTCGCACCCGTTGAAGGTCAAGAAGGACGCTAAGAGAATCGGCGTTACTGCTGGGGCGCGTAGTAACCCTTGCGATACTGAACGCGAACTCCGGCATCTGCCGGCGAGGCAAGTTCGAGCTTAACTCCCCGATAGCGGCCATCGCGCGATGCGTTCCGCGGATTGTACCCGAGCAGGTACCGGCTGCGCAGCAGTAAACCGATCCGCGTGCTTACGTCGGCCAGAGTACCGATATTCAAAACCGGGAAATGCCGGCCACCGGTCAATTCCGCGAGCTGATCGAGAAGCTGCGGTCCTTCGGCTTCCTCGCGCGAACTCTGTGAAGCGCCTTCGGGATCGTAAATACCCATTGCGTAAAGCTGAACATCGGCTTCCAGGACATCGCCCTTGATCGCCGTGAAGGTATGGCGGCTGCGATTGTCGCCGCCATCGGAAACGATCACCAGCGCTTTCCGCTCATTGCGCGCGGTCTTCATCGCACCGAGCGCCATATGAATCGCGTCGAACAAAGAAGTTCGCCCATACGGTTTCACGTGGCTGATTTCGTGATATAGCAGGTCCGTATCCTTGGTAAAGGGCACCGTCAGCTTGGGCCGTTCATCGAACTCGATCAGGAAGAACTCGTCTTCCGAGTTGGCGGTCTTGAAGAACGCCGCTGCCGCTTCGGACGACTTCTGCTTCTTGTTCCGCATGCTCCCGCTCGAATCCAGCAAGATGCCGATGGAAACCGCGGCATCGTCCTTCGCGAAATAGCTGATCTCCTGCTCCGCTCCATCCTCATAGATCCGGAAGTCGTTCCGCTTAAGATCCAGGATCGGCGCTCCCTCCCGTGTAGTCACTTGCGCCGGAATCAATACCAACGACGAATCGATGCGAAGCGTCGACTCCGGAACATCGGCATCACCGGGCCGATTGTCTCGCGGAGCGCTATTCCGAGTACGAATCGGTACGATGTTCGGGCCGCTCAATTCAGACTGGAATGTTAAGGCAGGGTACAACAGGAGGACGAACAACAACGAAGCTCGCAGGCACCTCACAAGCATTTCGCGCTCCAGCCGGTTGGTGACCAAGTATCATATCACCTCTCACGTCACATTGAAGAGCAATTTGAATCCATAATCCATGTGGAGTTGCTGATGGCAATGGAATAGTACTAGTCCTTCCATGGTGGGCGTGAAGTCCGCGTCAATCTTCTTGAACCCCTTCAGCGTCACGACGTCCTTCACCACGCCGCCGGTGGCTTTGCCGTGAACATTCGTCAGCTCAAAGCTATTCCGATGCAGATGAACGGGATGCGTGTCGTCCGTCTGATTATCGAAGGCCAGACGATATCGCTTTCCCTTTTGCAGCATCTTGGGCTCCGCTTTCTCGTCGAAGACTTTGCCATTGACGGTCCACTGGTTGAACCCTCCGGTGCCGCCGTTGATTTTTCCGATAACCATGGGGATGACCTCGTCGGGCGCCGGCGCCGTACGATTGTCGCCGAAGAGTGTGTAGTCCCAAACATGCTTGGCAGGCTTAATCCAGCGCGGCTGGCCGGCTTTGTTGGCGTACTCGACCACGATCCCCATGCCGTCCCGGCGATCGTCATCTTTGGGAGTTCCCAGAATCCAGACGCCCGGATTCTTCATTTCCACGACGGCATCGATTCGTTCGGCCGTTCCCAGATCGAGCACTTCCACGGCCTGCGGGTGCGCCACGGGATTCCCATCCAAGGCTACGACCTGGAACATGTGGCCCGGAAGTGCGAGCTGGATATTCTCCGTGGCGCTCGCGTTCAGGAAATGAAACAGGACGCGTTGTCCCTCTTTCACGCGAACAGGCTCGCCGAATCCGAGACTCTTGCCGTTGATGGTGAAACGCTGGTAGCCGATCTCCCAGCCGTTCGGTTTTTCGTCTTTCTTCTGGGCGGCCATCCTTGCTTTCTGCTCCGCGTCCATCTCTTCACCTTCTTCCGCGGTCGTGTAGAAAGGCTCCCATTCGTGCGTCGCCAGGAAGATTTCCTGATCGTAGGCGCCAGGCTGGCTCTTGGGCTCCACGTACACGAATCCGAACTGTCCGGTGTACGTCCCGCGGCTCAAGTCCGACATCGCCATGACGTGAGAATGCACCCAGCGCGCTCCAGCGGGTTGCGGAGTCAAACGATACCGCAGATGCCCGTTGGCCGGCACCACCAGGCTTTTTTCCTCGGCAGCGCCATCGACGTCGGCCGGAATGATCTGGCCGTGCCAGTGGACCAGCTCGGGCGCGTCCGTATCGTTGAACAGATCCACGGTGACCGGCACGCCTTCACGCATCCGGATCAGCGGGCCAGGAACGCTGCCGTTGTACCCGATGGTGCTGATCGTGTGATCCTTGGCGATGTCGACCAGAACCGGACCGATCCGCAAGGTAACGTCGGCCTTACCAGTATCTGGCGTGGCGGCCGTTTCGGGGCCGCTTCGGGTGCAGCCTCCCAGCAGCATTCCCATCCCCGCAGTGAGACCGGAAACGAAGTTGCGTCGTGTATGTGATGTTGAATGAGTCATGACGAATCTCTCGCGCTTTTATTGTCGCGCTTCACGGCTGGCCGACTTTGGACTATACTTGCCAACGATGACCATGCGTGGTTCGATCTGGACGCTCGCTCTCGGTTCCATGCTGGTTCTTGCAGCCGTCGCCAGCCGTGCGCAACAGCCGGCGGCAGCGAAGGGTAAGGGAAAAGCCCCCACCGCGCCGCCCGGGATCTTGCGCATCGTCCGCAATGGAGTGCTCGATCCGAATCCCGTCGCCGGCGTGCCGCAAGTACAGGCGCAAGGTTTGTCCGGGCTGATGGATCTCGCGTTGCATCCCCGTTTCAGCGAGAACCAGTGGATCTACTTCACGTATCACAAACCGGCCGGAGCTTCAGCAGCCCCTGGTAACAACGCCGGGATCATCACGCTCGCCCGGGGACGATGGGACGGAACGCTTCGCGAGCTGCAGCAGCGCATCCGGGATGTTCGGCAGGGTCCCGACGGTTTCCCGTACCTGTTGACCGCGGAAAACAACGGCGCATTGATGCGCGTCGAACCCTTCACGGAGAAGCAGTAATGAAAACAGCTTTCGGAATCATCATGATGGCGATCGCGATGAGCGCGTTTACTACCCCTGTCGCTGTCGCTCAAGGGAAAGGCGGCCCACCGGCGCCTCCTCTGATGGAGTGCGGCACCCACGGCGATATCGACATCCTCTGCGGCACGCGTTCGCCCGAAGATCTGGAGCTTGCGCCCGACGGCAAATCGCTCATCGTGAGCCAGATGGTGAACGGTCCCGCAGGCGCGGGAGTCGCCGGTCTCATGTCATTTGATATTGCGAAGAAAACGTTGATCAAGATGACGCCCACGGCGGATCCCCGCAAGGATTGGGGCGATCCCGCATGTCCCGGCCCTATCGGCGATGCTCTCCGGCCGCATGGGATCTCGTTGCTGAAGCGCAAGGACGGCGCGGTGCAAATCTTCGTAGTCAACCATGGCGGCCGCGAATCCATCGAGATGTTCGAGTGGAAGCAATCCGGCAGAACATCGGATCTGATTTGGCATGGCTGCGTCGTCTCGAAGGAGGCGTTCAACGACGTCGCCGCGCAGCCCGATGGCGGATTCATCGCGACGCATCCGACCGCGCTTCAGCCTCCAGCAGTTCCAGGCGCTCAGGGAAAAGGCGCGCCCGCGTTTGACCTTTTCAGCGGCCAGGCCAGCGGCTATGTTTCCCGCTGGATTCCAGGAAAGGGCGAAACTGAACTGCCCGGTACCCGCGCCGGTTATCCCAATGGTGTGCTTGTGAGCTCTGACGGGCGTACGATGTACTTCAATGCATGGACCGCCAAGGAAGTCCATAAGTACGACCTGAAGGAAGGCAAGGAAACCGGCATAGTCAAGCTGGATTTCATGCCCGACAACATCTCCTGGACCAGTAAGCGCACCATGCTCGCCGCCGGGGTGAAGGGCACGCGCGGCAATTGCCCCGCCAGCAGCAGCACTCCCTGCATCCAGGCGTTCGGAATCGCCGAAATCGACCCCGCGAAAATGCAAGCCAAGACGGTCTTCGATTCCGAGGGCAAGGGCGCGCTGATTTCGGGGGTCTCCGAGGCGCTTCAGGTCGGCAACTCGATCTATATCGGAGCGTTCCAGGGCGATCGGATCGTCAAGATCCCCTTCAAAAAGTAGCCCCGTGCATTCGTCCAGCGTTCGTGGGAACATCTTCTGAGAAGCTCAGGAGGGTGCTCCGGCATGTTTCGACGACCGCTGTTTCTTGCGTTCTTTTGCACGGCCTTAGGGGTAGCGCAAACCTCCGGCCCAGCGGCGTGGCAGAACGACCTCGCCCCGATTGGCCCCGCGGATTGGAATTACGATTTCGCCGCGCACTTGCTCGAACGCGCCGGATTCGGCGGCACCCCCGAGGAAATTCAGGCTTTAGCGAAACTAACCCCGGCCCAAGCCATCGCCCGCATGGTCCGCTTTGAAGGCGCGGATGCCCGCGAGTTGCCTGCCTTTGAGCATTCCGGGATTCACGATCCAGGTCTCGAACCGTTTCCTCCCACCCGGCCGGCTGTGACCGACCTGGCCAAGGAGAAAGGCGAGGCTCTCGGAATCAAGGTGAAGCCGACCGGCAACCGCCGCCTGCAACCGGTGGTCGACGAATTCTTCTACTGGCTGCGTGCCAGCGTTCTTGAGACCAACCGCGTGTCCTATTGGTGGGCCAACCGGATGTTGACCAGCCCGCGGCCGCTTCAGGAAAAAATGGCGCTTGTTCTGGCACGGTCATTTCGCCTCCAACGAGGCCAAGGTTCGCGACTATCGCAAGCTCCTCGGTCAATTGGAGCTTTTCCAGAAACAGGGGATGGGCAATTTCCGCGATCTCACGGTCGCCGTGGCCCAGGACCCCGCCATGCTTTCGTTTTTGGATGCCGGCGTCAACGTGAAAGGCGCTTCCAACGAGAATTTCGCCCGCGAAATCATGGAAATCTTCACCATGGGCGTAGGCCATTACACCGAAACCGATATTCGCGAGGCCGCCCGCGCCTTCACTGGGTGGAATTATGTCGACACGAAATTCGTGATCAATAAAGACCAGCACGACGACGGCGAAAAGACGTTTCTGGGTCACACCGGCCGCTTGGACGGCGTCGAAGTGATCGACGTCATCATGCAGCAGCCGGCCACCGCCGACTACATCGCCGGGAAAATCTATCGCTACTTCGTCCGCGAGGACCTGTCGCCCGAGCTGCAAAAGAAGCTGGGCGCGATCCTGCGTCAGAACCATTACGAGATCACCCCGCTGCTCGAAACCATCTTCTTGTCGCGCGACTTCTACAGTCCCGCGTCGGTGGGCACGCAGATCAAAAGCCCCGTGCAGCTAACCGTAGAAACCTACAAGAAACTGGGTCAAAAGAATATTCCCGGCGTCCCGGATTTCAACCTGGCAACCTCGGCGCTGGGGCAGCAGCTATTCTCGCCGCCGACGGTCGCCGGATGGGCCGGCGGCCAAAGCTGGATCACGCCGGGATTGCTGCTCGAGCGCGGCAACCTGGCCCGCGATATTCTTTTCCCCGATATCAGCTTCCTGCCGCCGGACCGGTACACCGGTGGCGGAGAGGTTCGTAGGGTCGCAGAACGTATCCGGCAAGGGATGGACATCACCACCGCGACCATGGATGACACCAAGAGCGGCGATCGCGCCGAATCGAATAAGAATGCCGACCGCGATGAAGATTTCAACACACGGTATGGCAGTTTCCGGGGCTCACAGATGGCCATCCAGCGAGTCAAGCCGATCCCGCGCGATACGGCGCAAATCAATCTGGCGCAGATGGTGCTCGACCAGCACCTCGCGAACTCCTCGCAGGCGGTCGACTACCTGATTCATCGCTTCATGACCGTGCCGCCCAGCGCCGAAGCTCGCCAGAAGCTGATCGTCTTCCTGACCAACGACCTGGGAACCAACGATATTTCCGTCGCCAAAACGTATATGGAGGACTCGCTGCGGCTAGTCCTGCACCTGATCATGAGTCAGCCCGAATACCAGTTGGATTGAGGATCATCGCCATGGCAAGTGTGTCGAAACATTTTTCGTTCTCGAAACTTTCGCGCCGGGATCTTTTGCGAGCCGGCATGTACGGGGTCGGTGTGACCGCGGGGGCGCTTCCGCTGCCTTTGTTCGCACAAGCCGGCGCGACCCTCGCCGCCCAAGGTAAGCACGACGGGAAGATCCTGGTGGTCTTAGAGCTCTCCGGCGGGAACGATGGATTGAACACGCTGGTTCCCTACGGCGACGACGCCTACTATAAGCACCGCCCGCACATCGGTGTCGCCAAGAAGGAACTCCGTCTGATCGACGAGCACTTCGGCTTTAGCGGGGGCATGGCCGGATTCGAGCATCTATATAAGGATGGCAAGCTGGCCATCGTCCACGGTTGCGGATACGAGAATCCGTCGTTCTCGCACTTCACATCCATGGCCTACTGGCACACCGCGGCTCCCAATAGCGGCGAAGAGTACGGCTGGGTCGGCCGCCTGGCGGATGCGATGGCTCCCGAAGCGCCGCCGAACTTCCTGGTGAACATCGCCGCGCGGCAATCGCTGGCTGTGCGCAGCCGCCGCCACGTCCCGGTCGTTTTCGACGATCCCAACAAGTTCACACAGGAGAAATTCTACGAGGAGAAAGAGATCCTCGATACTTCTTCCACAAGCAAGCCCGCTGCCGCGCCGATCGACAATCCCTCCCGGCGATTCCTGCTGGAAACGGCTCAAAGCGCGAAAGACGCCTCGGTGCTGGTTCGGGAAGCGTGGGCGAAATACCATTCGCCGGTGGACTATGGAATCACCGGTCTCGACTTGCCCAAGGTCGCAGCGTTGATCGCGGCGGGTATGCCCACGCGCCTCTATTACACGTCCTATCGCAACAACGCGTTCGATACACATGTTTACCAGAGCGATACGCACAAGCGCCTGCTGACTTACGCTTCCGATGCCGTGACCGCGTTCCTTGCGGATCTTGAACGGATCGGACGCGCCGACGATGTGGTCGTGATGATTTTTTCGGAATTCGGACGCCGGGTTCCGGAAAACGTCAATCTCGGTACCGACCACGGCGCAGCGAACTTGATGTTCGTCGCCGGGAAACAAGTCAAGGGCGGCCAGTATGGCGCGATACCAAGCCTTACGAAGCTCGACCCGGGAGACAATCTGATCCACACCACCGATTTCCGCCGGGTGTACGCGACCATGATCGATGGCTGGCTGGGCCTCCACGATACGCATCAGTTGCTGAACGGCGACTTCGAGACTTTCAAGATGTTTCCGCAGCAGAAAGCATGACCATGCGACTTGCATTCGCGATACTGAGCGCGATCACAGTGATGGCGCAGGTTCAGCCGCCGCCGGCTCCCTGGCGAGGCGCCGGGCCCACACCCTGCGTCGGATCGGACGGAGGGATCCTGCAATGCCCTCCGCCTGCGCGCGTGATCGCCGTCCGCGCCGGACGCTTGTTCAACAGCAAGACCGGCCAGATGCTGACCAAGCAAGTGGTGGTTCTTGCCGGCGAGCGGATCACCGATGTCGGACCGGAGAGCCAAGTTAAGATTCCCGCTGGTGCTCAGATAATAGACCTCAGCCAGGCGACCGTTCTGCCGGGCCTGATCGACGCGCACACGCACATGTTCAACACGCGCGGGCCCAAGGGCACCACGGAAGCTTCCATGCTGATCGCCGTCCAGAACGCGCAAGCCGACCTGCGCGCGGGTTTCACCACGGCGCGCGATATGAGCTCGCACGGTAATGGCTACGGCGATGTCGCCATCCGCGATGCCATCAATCAGGGTCGCATCGATGGCCCGCGATATCAGGTTTCCGGCCGTGGGATCGTCTGGGGCGCCGCGCCGCCGAATCCAGCCGCTCCCGATAATCCTTTGGCGAGCAATGTCATTCGTTCGGCCGAGGAAGGACGCGCCGCCGTCCGCGAACACGTGGAGCATGGCGTGGATTGGATCAAGCTGTTCCCCACCGGCGCGTACTCGTTTGATAACAGCGGACGCCCGCAGTATGTAGTCACCTATCCGATGCCGGTCCTGCAGGCTCTGATCGACGAAACCCATCGCCTCGGCAAAAAAGCTGCCTGCCACGTGCTCGGAGGCGAGGGACAGAAGAACGCGATCGTCGCCGGCTGCGACACCATCGAGCACGCCTACGGCTTGGATCAGGAACAGGCCAACATGATGGTCGCCAAGGGCCTCTTCTACGATCCCACGCTGCAGCGCTACATCGAGCCATACATGGACGATAACGACGCGAAGAACACCGGCGGCAAGTATCGCATGATCCCGATCTTCGAGCACGCCGTGGCGATGGCCGCGGCCACCAAGGGAATGAAGATCATGGTCGGCAGCGGCGCCGACGGCTCGACTTACGCGCACGGCACCCAGGCTCTCGACTTCGAGATGCTGGTGAAGCACGGCGGCTTGACGCCGGTGCGCGCGCTTCAGGGCGGAACCATGATTAACGCCGAGGCGCTGGGCTGGCAGGATCAGATCGGCTCCATCGACAAGGGCAAGTTCGCGGATCTGGTGGCGGTCTCGGGCGATCCGCTCGCCGATATCACCGAACTGCAGCGCGTCAAGTTCGTGATGAAGGGCGGAAAGATCGTTAGGAACGAACTGAAGTAATATGTATCATCCGCGGTTGGTCCGGGCCACTCACTGGATCAACTTCCTGAGCTTCGTGGCGCTGGCCGTGAGCGGTTTCGCGATTCTGATGGCGCATCCCCGCTTTTACTGGGGAGAATCCGGCTACTTCGACACGCCCGCAGCGTTCGAACTTCCTTTGCGTGTGAATCTGGAGCAAACCGGGTGGGGCCGCGATCTGCATTTTCTGGCAGCCTGGATCGCCGTGATCAATGGATTGATTTACCTGGGCTGGGGTTTGTTTTCGCGGCACTTTCGTTCAGCGGCTACAAGCCGTTGCAGCGGTTCGCATACGTGGGAGTCGTATTCGGTTTATTGCCGGTGACGATCTTGAGCGGGCTCACGATTTCGCCGGCCGTCACGGCGGCGTATCCGGTGCTGTTTTCGATATTCGGCGGAAGACAGTCCGCGAGAACAATCCACTTTTTCGCCGCCGATCTGCTGGTGCTGTTCCTGCTGATTCACGTGATCCTGACGATCCGCGAAGGGCTGGTAAACTCCATGATCGCCGGAATGGTGGAAACCAGATGATGTCGCGCAGGAAATGGATCGCGGGCATTCCGGCCGCCGGAAGCCTGCTGCTGAGCGCCTGCAAGGATTCCCTGCCGCCTGCGTATGGCACATTGTTCGATCTGAGCAACTCCCTGACGTTCTCCGCGCATCGCGCCCTGCTTCGCAACCAGCCTCTCGTACGCGAATTCGCCCGCGACCGGATCACGAAGAATTTCCCGGCGATCAATGAAACGAATCCCAAGAACGATCGCTACCAGCATCTGCTTGCCGGAGGGTTCGCCGAATGGCGGCTCCCCATCGCAGGACTGGTCTCGCAACCCGCCGAGTTGTCGCTCGAAGCCTTGAAGCGGCTTCCATCACGCACGCAAGTCACCCAGCACAACTGCGAACAAGGCTGGTCCGCGATCGCCGAATGGACCGGCGTAACACTTCAACACGTTTTGGAACATGCCGGGATGCTGCCGCAGGCGCGCTACGTCGTGTTTCATACCGTCGACGGATGGTGGGATAGCCTCGATATGTTCGACGCGCTTCATCCGCAAACTCTGTTGGCCTACGGCATGAACGGCGGCGCGCTTCCGGTGGCGCATGGCGCTCCGGTGAGGCTTCGCGTCGAACGCCAGCTCGGCTACAAGAGTCTGAAATACGTGAGCCGAATCGACGTTACGGATCGCCTCGACGACATCGAGGATGGCACGGGCGCGGTGGGCGCTGCTTATGGTTACTCATGGTATGCGGGCATATAGAATGAGGAGCTGACGTGATGATTCTCCGAATTTGCCTGGCCGCGTCGATCTGGAGCCTCTCCGCCGCGGCCCAGTGGATCGACTATCCCACCCCCAACATTCCCCGCCTTCCCAACGGGAAAGTGAACCTCACCGCTCCGGTTCCGAAAGCTGCCGATGGCACGCCGGATCTCTCGGGACTATGGCAGCGTGCGCGAGGAACCGCGAGGCAGCGAACCGGTGGCGCGGGCCTGGCGATGGGGCCGAATCTGGCGGACTTCATGCGGCCCGGTGAAACCATTCCGCCCATGCTTCCTGCCGCGGAGGCTCTGTATAAAGAACGTCAGTCGAATTTTATGGCCGAGCGGCCGTCGTCGCGTTGCCTGCCCCACGGCATTCCCGACCAGATGCTCATAGGAGTGCCATTGAAGATCGTACAGAACCGGGGCGTGACTTTCATCTTGTACGAAGAGTTCGCGCGATTCCGCCAGATCTTCACCGATGGCCGCCTCCATCCTCCCGTGTCGAATCCCGCTTGGCTCGGCTACTCCATCGGCAAGTGGGACGGCGACTGGTTCGTGGTCGACACCCGCGGCTTCAACGACAGGAGTTGGCTCGATGACAGCGGTCGTCCTCACACCGAGGCTCTGCACACCATCGAGCGCTTCCGCCGGACGGACTTCGGCCACATGGACATCGAAGTCACCATCGACGATCCCGGGGCATATACAAAACCCTGGTCGTTTCCCATGAAGTTTGAATTTCTTGCCGATACCGAGATGATCGAGGACGTCTGCGATAACGAGCGAGACTCCACGCACTCCGTGGGAAAATAGCGACGTGTGCAGGAACATCAGAACGCTGTTCAACTTCGATCCTCCCGTTACCGGCGAAGAGGTTCGAGCGGCTTCCCTTCAATTCGTTCGAAAGATCAGCGGCTTCCATAAACCGTCCAAGGCTAACGAGGACGCGTTTCAAGCCGCAGTCGATCAAATCGCCAGTATCTCGACGCGGCTTCTCACTTCACTCGAAACTAACGCACCGCCTAAGAATCGGGAAGAAGAAACGCAAAAGGCTAAACTCCGCGCTGCGGAGAGATTCGGCGGCTGATTCCGTATACACTCGTCAGAGAGGCATCCCTATGAAGACCACGCTCGTCGTTCTTTTTATCGCCACGGTTGTATCCGCGCAGCAAAAGGTCCCCTTCGCGAACGGCATCCCTGTGGCGCCGGAGGGTCTCGCCCATAAACCCTTGCCAAAGCTGCCCATGGAGTTCGATACCGGCGAAGGCCAGCGGATCCGCGTGGTCACGGTCGCCCGTGGTCTCGAGTCTCCTTTCAGCGCGGCGTTTCTTCCCGACGGGAGCATGTTGGTGACTACGCGGACGGGTCAACTCAGGATCATCCGCAATGGTGTGCTCGATCCCAAGCCCGTCGCCGGAACCCCGGCGTCCTATTGGGCGGTTGAATCCGGATTGCCGGGCGCGGTCCACGGCTACATGGATATCGCTCTCCATCCCCAGTTCGCCCAAAATGGATTCGTGTATCTCACCTACACCAAGCCGCTCGACGAAAAACGGAGAGTGGTCGCGCTGGCCCGCGGGAAGTGGGATGGAAATGCGATCGCCGGGATGAAGGACATCTTCGTGACCGATATCGCCGGCGCCTCTCGCCTTGCGTTCGGCCGCGACGGTAAACTCTTCATGAGCCTGACCGGTAACGATCCCCAGGATCCCAACACTCTGGGCGGCAAGGTGCTCCGGCTGAACGACGATGGCAGCGTTCCGAAGGACAATCCGTTCGTCGGGCAGGCCGGCAAAAGATCCGAGATCTACACGCTCGGCCACCGCGGCACGCTCGGCCTGGCCATGCATCCGGGAACGGGCGACATGTGGCAGAACGAAAATGGGCCCAACGGCGGCGACGAGATCAACATCCTGAAGCCCGGCCGCAACTACGGGTGGCCGATCGTGAGCTACGGCCGCGACTACCCTGGTCCGTGGCACAACGAGGTCCCTGGCCACGTCGGCTTCGAAGCGCCCGTGGTGCTGTGGATCCCGGCGATCGCGGTATCCGGCATGGCCTTCTACACCGGCGATAAATTGCCCAAATGGAAAGGCGACGTCTTTGTCGGCTCGCTTCGCACCGGCGAAATCCCCGGGACCGGCCACCTGGAGCGCATCCTGTTCAACGAGAAGATGCAGGAACTGCGCCGCGAGTCGCTTCTCACGGAACTGCGCCAGCGTATCCGCGACGTTCGCCAAGGCCCGGATGGCCTGCTCTACGTCCTGACCGACGAAAAAGATGGCGCGGTGCTGCGCATCGAACCTGCACAGTAAGCTCCGGTAAGAATCGCAGACCCTTCTTGCACAGCGAATTCCGCCCGGGCGGCGCTGCGTGCTGAAAACACAATGCCTTATCGTCCGGCCCCGAACTTGCACTAGCAGCATGCGGCGGGATTGACGTTTTCCGCCGGAAAGGGGCGCTATGCTCTATTACGCATTGGTTTTCCTTGTGATTGCACTGGTTGCCGGAATGCTCGGTTTCGGCTTTGTGGCGTTCGCGGCAGCCGGCATCGCAAAGATCCTGTTCATCGTTTTCCTGGTGCTGTTTGTCGTCAGCCTCATCATGCACGTCTCGCGAAGAACCCCGGTCTAATTGGGTCGGAGATCCTTCCATGACTCCAGATAATACTGGAACAGACCGGTTTTCAATGGTTTTGGTCCTCGGCACCGCGCTATGCGGTGCCGTGGTGATGGCGGGAGCAGCCCTGGCGTTGCTGCTCATGATGGTCCACTTTTAGTCTTTTCGATTGATCATGAACGTCGCCATCGCCCCGAAGAAGTCCTGCAAGAGCTGCTGCACTTCGTGAGGAAACGCCGCTTGGTCAAGAGCTCGATTCATCAACTGAATCCAGCGGTCGCGGGATGCCTGATTAATCGGAAAAGGAGCGTGGCGCATTCTGAGCCGAGGATGGCCGCGCTCCTCGATATAGGATGGCGGTCCCCCAAATCGATAAATCAGAAAATCGCGAAGCCGCTGTTCCGCGCCTTTAAGGTCCTCCGGCGGATACATCGGGCCCAAAACGTCGTCGGCGGGGACTTGCCGGTAGAACGCCGACACCAGCCGCTCAAATCCGTCACTGCCGACAACCGGATAAACTTCGTGCTCTTCCACTCATTCATCGTACCCGGACAGTCACTTGGTTTTCGAAAGCTCGTCGTAGAACCCATCCAGCGCAGCGGGCTGGAGGTTGAGCTTGAACGGCAGATCGTCGGTCTTGATCGTGGCCATTAACTGATCTTTCGGCACACCCATTTTCACCGCGGCTTTGGCCCGATCGACAACCTTCGCGATGTTGTCGCGATACGCCTGGACGTACGACCTGGGCTGGGGATCGTCGTTGCCCGGAATCGCCAGGTCCCAATCCAGCTTCAAAACGGCATCCAGCACCGACGGCCATTCGACCAGGCTCCCGCCGCCAGCGTAATCGGCCAGCGGAGCGCGGCTCCCCGGAGGAGTACCGACCCCCAGCTCATCGCTGAGAGCGACAACTTTGAGATCGGGGAAATAAACCACGGTATCGCCGCTGGTATGGGCCCGGCCAAAGTGATGCGCTTCCACGGTCACGCCCCCGAGTTTCACGGTGTAATCCTTCGAGTAGGTCACACTGGGCGGCGCCGGCTTGGGCGTGGCCGCGTACGTCGCCAGATTGCTCTTGAGGTTCTCATGCGCGATGACGGGGATCCCCATCGCCAGGAATTTATCGTCATTACCGGTGTGGTCCTGGTGATGATGCGTCAGGAACATGTACTTAATGGGCTGGTTGGAGACACTTTTAATCAGCTCCATTAACTTTTCGTAATTACCCTCGGCGGGAAGCTTACCATCCACCAGAATGATTCCGTCATTGGTCACGCGGACGCTCGAATTCCCGCCCGCACCGGTGACGAGATACAGTCCAGGCTTTACTTCTTTAATGGCTTGAGCCTGATTGCCGCCGCCCTTCCCTCCCTTGCCCTGGGCGAATGCGAATCCAGCGGCCGCCAGCATCAAACAGAATGAGTAAAATCTTTCGCGACATGCGCACCTCGATCTCAAGGATACACCTGATCGATTTTTTCTATTTGACGATTTACCAAGCCGCCAGTAGCATTATCTTGCTGAGTTCCCTCGTCGCCGCTCGCATTCATTCCCGAAAATCTGGAGTGTGGCCGTGCCGATATCGGACGCGTATATTATTCAGTACCTGCTGGACGGAACCTCGGAAATTCCGGCGCAGATCCATTGGCGCGAGAAGGATGAGGGGCAGAGCGGGTACGTGGCGCAGGTTGAGGACGTGGAGGTGATCCTGGAACCGGTTTATTCCAGGGCGGGGTCACGCCTGGTCTTAAGGTTCCGACATGGGGGAGAGGAATTCACTATCGGCGAGCCTTCCGGCGGGGGATGGCTGGGCCGCAAGTTCTCATCCCAAGACGAACGCGACCTGGTAAGGCTGTTCCGCGCACTCGTCACCGCCGCGTCTTCCCAGTGCGCCATCCGGCGTCAACATGCCGAAGAGGATCAGGAGGCGATTCGGGCGCGGATCAGCTTCAGGCTGCTGTTCGGTGTACCCAGGGAAGCCTCCAGAGGCCCTTTATCGCCGGCGCACCGTAACTGATGCGCTGGCGGATTTCGTCGGATCGGCAACGCTGACCGCACTGACCGTCACCGAAAAAATGGCTGGTGCGGTGGACGGAGCCCTGTAAGTTCCCAGATTGCTGATGAAACCAATCTTTGAGTTGCCGCCCGTAATTCCGTTGACTTTCCACGTAACGGCGGTGTTGGATGTGTTCTGCACCGTGGCGGTAAAGATCTGGGTCCGGTTCGCGCGCACTACCGCACTTATGGGCGAGATGGTGACGCTAACCGGAGCAGGAGGCGGCGGCGGAGGCGGGGTTACGGTGGACTGCTGCGCCTGGCCGGAATCGGGCGTGACCATGAGTCCAGCGACGTCCACCACTTCGAAATCCGAACCGTGGATTGCGCCCAGATTGTGCAGGTCGTCATTGTTCCAACGCGAGTCGGGTGCGCCGGAAAGATACCAGGCTGAGCCGTTATCGGCGATCATCATGCCGTATTTCTTGAGCGCGCGCAGGATGATCTGATTGGTGGGCGAGAAGCCGGACATATCGAAATCCGCGCGGAGCCGGAAGCGGACGCCCATGGGAGGATATTGCGCGCCGGTGAGGCTGGACGCGTAGTGTCGCGCCGGCCACACATAAGCCTTCTGTGTCTTGGGGACAGTGAACCGAAGAGCATGGCGGATCTCGCCCGCAACGATTTCGTCGTAGCGTACGAGCCCCGGGAAGATCGGCAGGCCGGCCGCATCGGCTGAGGTCCATGTGGCCACTCGGAGGCTGTTCGACAGAAGGTTAAAGATCGCTCCCGAGCCGGCCTGCCAGCTTGCGGCCTGAGGGTACGCGGCGTAGAGCTCGTACAAGATGCAGTTGTCGGCGTCGATGGAAATGGCGTGCCGGTCTCCGGTGCTCGCGCTGCCGCCCTCGATCGGAGCGTTCAGAGGAACCGCGTAGGGGCCGAGGTCACTCTCGTCGGCATAGGTGAAACTCGCCGGATACTTGGTCTGAGTACCGGGCACCGTGATATATGGGATGCCGATGGGTCCGCCGTCCCAGAGACCCGCCCCGAAATCGGCATGAACTCCCGCAGTCGCACCGATGGTGTTCACGTAGGTCGAGGAATTCGGCGAGACCGGTAACTGGTCAATCGGCGTGTTCCAGATGTTGTCCGCTGGAAGTACCGTGCAAGTTCCGATGGTGGGGGCTTGGGCGCGAACGACACCGGCGAACCCCACCAAGAGCCCGAAAACTAGAAAGTGACGATGCAAAGGCGACTCCTTGCCACAGAATACGGGCCGGCGCGATCCTGAACAATTAGGTACTTGCCTGACCAAGGTACTAGGTGTTCGTAAGCCTCAACCAGAGGATCTGGTAGTGGTGAAGAGCCGGTATAGCGGCTTCGCAAACACGGCGCTCGATACGGAATTGAAGGCCGGTGGGATACAGTATCTGCTCTTCACTGGCATCGCAACGAACGTGTGCGTCGAAACCACGCTTCGCCATGCTTTCGTGCTGGACTATTGGCCGATCCGGATCGCTGACGCGGTGATGGCGGCGGGTTCGCCCGCGATGCAGGAGGCTACGCTGTTCAACGTGGAGACCTATTTCGGATGGACGATCTCCGCGAATGAGTTCATCGAAAAGGTCGCATGCGTTGCCCCCTCCATTACTGTCGCGGCTCGTAGCCAGGGGAGTTACGGGGAACACAAAAATCAGCTGAGAAACGAAAAAACCATGAACCGCAACGTGGCGATAGCACCACGTCCAGATAACTGGCGATGATCTTGGTCCGCGCCTGGCTGGCCGACGTTGTGCTTGTTGATTTGGTTGAGCGGGCTGAAGCGCCGCGGATCGCAGGTGCAGCTGTTACATCAGCCAGTCATTGGTACTGGGATCCAGCAGCAGTTCTTGGAGGACCGGCCTACCGAGGGTTGAGACATTTCCCCCGCTTCATTCAGAATATTGTTTCTAACTAGTACAAAACCTTGGTTAATTGATTGACACATAGGCGCTTAGCCCATATACTGTCATCCCATGCCAAGCGAAATCGCCCATTTTCCGAAGCCACTCAACTGGTTTATCTATGGAATATTGCTGGCCGTGCTCACCATTCCGGCTGGCGCACAGGCGTTTCAATGCACGAACGTCAGCGGCCCTGCCCCCATTGTTCGCGCGGAAGGCACCGCGGAATTGATGGGCGATATTGTGCTCGATTGCGTCGCCGGCATTCCCACGCCGCCTGGCCAACAGGTCCCGCAGGTGAATATCGCGGTGGAACTCGACACCAACATGTCGAGCAAGGTTACAGCAGTGTCCAACCAGGTTCAGTTCCTCGAAGCGCTGCTCATCGTGGACGAGCCGGCCTCTGTAATCAATCCGACCGTACCCATTCTGAATTGCGGCAACATCGGCGCGCCTGACGATACCCAGGCAGGTACGGGCGTATGTGCGATGGTAGGCGGCGGATCGGACGGTGCTGCCACGACTTACAACGGCACAGCCGGTCACCCGAACGTTTTCCAGGGGCGCTCTTTCTCGTTGATCACGGGACAGCAAAATCAAGTGGTATTCCCGGGGATCCCGATCAACCCTCCGGGAACGCAATGCCCGGCTCCGGTCAACGGCCAGTGTCACCGTATCCTCCGCATCACCAACATTCGCGGCGATGCAGCTTCATTCGGGGTGTCGGGAAACAGCGCTTTGCCGGTTCACGCACATCTTATTGTCAATCCGGTCTCTGGTCTGCCAGTCGATATTCCAGATTCGGTCGGTGCTCGAATACAGCAGGGACTAACTTCCACGGTTAGCGCTTCAACGGTCCACCTGCTGGAGGGATATGAAGACGATTGGAAACCCAAGAATATTTCAGTCAGCCTCGCGAATGGGGCCGTGTCCCCGGTTTACGTTTACACCTCAGGAACGGCGTATCCTCTTGATGCCGCGCAGAACGTGGTCGGGGTGGTCTACGACACAGAGAGCGGTTTCCAGTGGCAGAACAACAACCCCAATGGACCTCCATCACCAAATCCCCCCTTTGGAGGGAGCATATCGAACCTAGGTAATCCCCTGAATTCAGTGGGGTCGTTCAATACGGGAATCGCCAGCGCTGGTGTGCCAAATGCCGGTACTCGCATTGCGATCCGGTTCGGTAACATTCCGCCTGGGGCGTCGGTTCAAGTTCCTCAGGTCGTTAAGCTTTTCAACGTGATCAATCAAGCGAACACCGGCGTCCTGGTCTTAACGAACACGGACGCCGCCGGCGCCGGACCATTCACCCTCGCAAACGGCACACTCACGGCCAGCAGCAAGCTGGCCGTCTACGAAGTTCTCTTCGCGAATCCCAATGCCTTTGAGTCCGCCGATGTTCCCTTCACGCTCCTCAACGCGCCTCCGAATACAATCCTTCAGGTGACGACAAGCTTCGCTCCTGTTTACTCCGGCCCCGCAGCCAATGTCGCCAGCTTAACCTTACCGGTGCCGAGGTTCGTGATCCCTGTCATTTCCGTTGGTATTGATATCAAGCCCGGCGCTTTTCCCAACACCATCAACCTGAAATCCGGCGGCACTGTATCCGTCGCCATTCTGAGTACGCTGTCCTTCGACGCGAGGACTGTGGACCCGTTGACCGTTACCCTGGCCGGCGCGAGTGTCAAGGTGAAGGGACAGGGTGATCCAATGATCTCAGTCCAGGATGTCGACGGCGATGGTCTCCTGGACTTAATCGTTCGCGTCAACATCGACGAATTGCAGCTCAGTGCGACCGACACGCAGGCGACGCTAACAGGTCAGACGTTTAACGGGCAAGCTATCACTGGGGTGGATACCGTCAAACCGACCCATTAATTTCTTTCAGCCGCACGGATAGGTGATATCCTTCGCCAGGAGGGGACTTCCCATGGCTCTTTCGCGTCGAAAAATGCTGAAGAAGGCCGCGGCGGCTGGAGGCGCGGCATTTGTCCCCCAGGTGGTCGCCGGACAGGCTCCCGCACAACTCACGGGAACCCAGGCGGGGCGGCGATTCAAGGCTTTTGTCCGGCGCGGCACGGGCGCATCGGTCGAGGAACTTAAGCTCCTCCCGATCCAGCCGCGCGAAGTCCTGATTCGCACGCAGGCGTCGGCGGTCTGCTACACCATCGTCGGCGGCGCGCTGGCGACCACTCCGGTCCAGCAGGCGTCGATCCCCAATCATTCCGGCATGGGCGTGGTGGAAGCCGTCGGGCCGCTGGTGAAGCGCGTGCAGATCGGCGACCGCGTGGTGATTCCCGGCACCCCGCAATGTGGCGTGTGCTATCAGTGCCTCCACGGACGCGCCGACTGGTGCCAGTTCCTCGATACCGCCCCGGCGCATCCACTCGCCGAGATGTCCGACGGCACGAAGATCTTCGAGCAGGCAGGTCTGGGCGGGTTAAGCGAGATCATGGTGGTGCCGGAGGAATACTGCTGCCCGGTGTTCACCGATCTTCCGGCGGAGCAACTGACGCTGCTCGGCGACACCGTCGGCACCGGTCTTGCCGCCGGACGGGACCTGGTGCAGATCGAGCCCGGTTGGAACGTGGTGGTGCAAGGCGCCGGACCCGTAGGGATGGGCGCGATCCAAGCCGCGCGGCTGGCCAATGCCGGCCAGGTGATCGTCATCGAACCGATTAAGACCAGGCGCGAGATCGCCATGAAGGTCGGCGGGACGATTGCGCTCGATCCGAACGCGGAAGGCAACGGACTGGTCGCCAAGATTCGCTCTCTGTGCAAGGCCACAACAGACCGGCGCTACGCGGGAGGGCGGCTTACCACCAATGCGGTGCCCGATGGCGCCGACTTCGTCATCAACGCCGTGGGCAGCGATTGGTTCCCGCCCAAAGTCGAAGTGGGTCCCGATCCCACGGCCATTCTGCCGCTGCAGCAGTGTTTCGACTTCACCCGCGCGGGCGGCCATATCGTGATGCTGGGGGTCGCCTGGCGCGGCAACGTAAGCTTCAACGCCGCGCAGTTCTCAAATCGCGGGCGGACCTTCTACTCCGGCCAGCAGGGCGGCCTGAATATGCTGCGCGACATCCCGCGCTACGTGAAGCTGATCGAGAAGGGCGTGATCGATATGCAGTCGATGGTCACGAAAACTTATCCGATTGAGCAGACCCGTGAAGCGATCCAAGCTGTGGGGGATCGCACTGTACTGGGCGCGGTGATCACGTTCGCGTGAATTACTTCAGGTCGTCGTAGACGACTTTGCCGTCGACCACGGTCAGCACCGATTTCAGCTTCTTGATGGCTTCATCCGGAACTTTGGCGGGATCGAAATAGTCGTCACTGAGAGCCACCAGGTCGCCGAGCTTCCCGACTTCGATCGAGCCGAGCTGATTTTCCTCGCGCAGGAACCAGCCATTATCGGCCGTGTACAGCCGCAGCGCTTCGGCACGCGTGATCTGCTGCTTATCGTTGATCAGCACGCCAGAAGAGTTCTTGCCGGTGACCATGTAGTAGATCATGAGCCACGGATCGAGCGTCGAGATCTGCGCCGCGTCCGATCCCGCGCCTGCGTGAATGCCGCTATCGAGAATCATGCGGATCGGCGGGCCGGCTCCGGGGCCGCCCGCCAGATACTCGAACGGATGTATCGCGATCGCGGCGCCCACGGCTTTGAAGCGGTTCAACGTCGCCTGATCGATCCGCGGCACATGCGCGATGGACCAGCGCAGATCCTTGATCGGCGTGACGGCGTTTACTTTTTCAAAGGTCGTGGCCGTGAGTTGGTCCTCCGCGAGCGAAAGACTGTGCTGCTGAAATGCCCAGCCCTGCTTGGCGACCAGTTGCAGCGCGGTTTCATAATTGGCTGGCGGGGTGACCGTTCCAAACAGCGGCCACTGCGTGGCGAACTCGCCGATTCCCGAAACCTTCAGCATGTCATCGCCGAGACCCGGGAAGATGTTCAGCATGCGCTGCTTCAGCATGGGAACATCCGGCCGCGTATCCATGCTGAGGAAGAAGATGCGCAGGCGCGTGGTCATTTTGTTCTGCTGGTGCAGCGCTTGAAACGCGTCGTACATGCGAAACGGATCGGCGGTCGCCAGCCCGTCGAAGGTGAACGAATCCTGGATGTCGGGCAGCCCGGGAGGAAGGAAAGCCCCCATATCGACGTTGGTGGTCAACCCGACGCTGGCCGCGTACGCCATCGCATCGGCGGTTCCCGCGCTTTTTGTCATCGAACGTCTGCACCGAGCGCAAGCGCATTCAGTGCGGCGACCGAAGGCGCATTCGCGGCAATCGTTCCTGTGTCGCTTACAGCGACACCTTTGCCGGCGAAAAATGCTTTCGCGCGCGTATTGACCGCGGCCGGTCCGGTGAACGCCTGATACACGATCACGGGGTGATTTGGATCGGCAGTATCGAGCTCGGCCGACGTCGGCAGGCGTTTTTCCGCGAACTGAGCGATGTTCCAGCCACCCATCGCGGTGATGAACTCGCCGGCCGGCACCGACTTCGCGCGTGCCGCGATCGCCGCCTGGACATCTTTAATCGACGCAGCGCGTTTCCAGGCGCGTATCGTGTCCCGGACGGATTCCCAGCAGCACAATGTGGTTGTGATTGTCGATCAGCCCGGGCGTAACGGTGCGCCCGCGCAGGTTGACGGTCCGGGTGCACGGGCTGGTGCGGGTATCGCCGCTACGGCCAACCGCGGTGAATCGTCCTTCCTGGATGATGACCTCGGAGACGACTGTGTTCTGCCGGTCCATGGTCATGATCTTGCCGTTGGTGAGGTGCAGATCGCGGGAACCCGCGCAGCGAGCTTCTTGCGTCGTTTGCGCGTGAACGAATCCGACTCCGGCTGCTACGATAAATAAGCAACGATACATGATCAGAGTATATTTGCTTGCGGCCATCCTTGGGGCGCGGCTCATGGTGGCTGCGGCGCCCTCCGGCGAAGAAGTTTTCAAGCAGCGCTGCGCCGGCTGCCACGAGGCGAACAATCCCCGTATCCCGCGAGTAGAAGTGCTGCATCGAATGCCCGCGGCACAGATCCTGCGCACGCTCAACTGGGGCGTGATGGGAAATGTCGCCTACACCATGACCATCGCCGAGCGGGAAGCCGTCGCGTCCTATCTGGGCACGCACGATGCGCCCACGGCGGTTCCGGCCGCAGCTTTCTGTGCCGATCGAACGGTGCGTTTTGCGGCGGACTCTAAGAAATCGCAGCCGGAATGGAATGGCTGGAGCCCTTCTTCCAACAACGCACGCTACCAAAGCGCTCAGGATGCCGGTCTCACCATCGACGGCGTGCAGGGCCTGAAGCTGAAGTGGGCTTTCGCCTATGACGGCGACACCACGGCGTTCGCGCAGCCAACGATCCTCGACGGGAATCTGTTCACCGGAAGCGCGGGGGGCGTGATCTACGCTCTAGACGCTAAAACGGGCTGCACCCGCTGGACCTACGATGCGCGCGGCCCGGTGCGCTCCTCGATCCTCGGCGTTCGCAACGGAAAGGGCTATTCGCTGCTGTTCGGCGATCAGATTGGGTGGTTCTATTCGCTGGACGCAACCACGGGAAAGGAATTGTGGAAGAAGAAGGTCGACGAGCACGATGCTGCGCGCCTCACGGGATCGCCTGTGGAGTACGACGGGACAGTCTTCGTGCCCGTAGCTTCCTGGGAAGAAAACCGCGCGAATGCCGCCGATTATCCGTGTTGCACATTTCGCGGCGGCGTGGCCGCGCTGCGCGTTCGTGACGGCGCACAGGTGTGGCGCATGTACACCGTGGATGTTCCCAAGCAGACGGGCGCGTCGTGGGGACCTTCCGGGGCCCCTGTGTGGTCCACGCCTACGCTCGATACCGCGCGCGGGCTGCTTTACGTGACCACCGGCGATAACTATTCGCCCCCCGCAACAGCGACGAGCGATGCCGTGATTGCGCTGGAATTGAAGACTGGGAAGATCGCGTGGTCGCGGCAGTTCACCATGGCCGATATCTTCAGCGGCAAATGCGCCGGCAAAGCCGAGTGCGGGCCGGATTTCGATTTCGGTTCGTCGGCAATTCTGGTGCACCTGGGAAATGCACAGGCCGGAAATCGCGACCTGCTGCTGGCCGGCCAGAAATCGGGAGTGGTGTATGCGCTGGACCCCGCGCGTAAGGGTGAAATTCTCTGGCAGATCCGCATCGGCAAGGGAAGTACCAACGGCGGCGTGCAGTGGGGCATGGCTGCGGATGGGCGGAATGTGTATGCGGCCGTCTCCGATCTGGCGCGTGCGGCGGTAAAGAGCAGCGATCCCGCGAATCTGCGCACTTCGAACCTGGATCCGAATGCCGGGGGCGGTCTATTTGCGATCCGGATCGCCGACGGCATCAAGACGTGGAATGCCGAGCCGGAGCATACCTGTCCTGAGAATCGAGCCGGTTGCAGCCCGGCTCAACCCGCGGCAGTTACCGCGACGCCTGGCATCGTCTTTTCCGGGTCGGTCGACGGGCACATGCGGGCGTATTCTTCGGAGGACGGAACCATTCTCTGGGATTTCGACACGGCGCGTGAGTACTCCACGGTCAACGGCGTGAAGGGCCGCGGCGGATCGATCGACGGGCCTGGCGCGGTGGTGGTCGGAGGAATGGTGTACGTCAACTCCGGTTACTCGCGGCAGAACGGCACGCCGGGGAATGTGCTGCTCGCGTTCGGAAGCGACTAGCGCGTCCTTCCGATGTACAATCTGGCTGATAGGAGACGCGCATGTACACTCGTCGTGACTTCGGCAAGGTTGCTTTGGCCGCTATACCGGCTTCGACTCTGCTTGCCGAGAAGAAGATCAACTCGACCATCGCCGGCGTCCTGATCGGAGCGCAGAGCTACAGCTTCCGCGAAAAGCCGCTGGACGGCGTGATCCAGGCGATGACCGAGATCGGGCTGGGCGAATGCGAGCTGTTTTCTCCCCACATCGAGCCCAAAGGCGTGTCGCGCGACGATCTGCGCAAGTGGCGCTTGACCGTGCCGCTCGACGATATCAAGGCGATCCGGAAGAGATTCGACGACGCCGGAATTAATCTTTGCGCTCTCAACCTGAGCTTCAACGACAGTTTCACGGATGAAGAGATCGATCGCGGATTCGATATGGCCAAAGCGCTGGGTGTCCCGATGATCACTGCCTCGGCCACCGTGACGTCCGCCAAGCGCGTCGCACCCTTCGCGGAAAAACATAACATGATCGTGGCTTTTCACGGGCATTCCGACGTGAAGGATCCGAATCAGTTCGCCAGGCCCGAAGCGTTCGCGCAGGCTTTGGCGATGTCCAGGAAATTCGCGATCAACTTGGATATCGGGCACTTCGTCGCCGCGAATTACGATCCGGTGGAATATATCAAGGCCCAGCACGAACACATTCTCATCCTGCATCTGAAGGACCGCAAGCGCGATCAGGGCCCGAACACGCCCTGGGGCCAGGGCGACACGCCGATCAAACAGGTGCTCCAGCTCCTCAAGAAGGAGAAGTATCCGATGCGGGCGCTGATCGAGTATGAGTATCAAGGCGCGAGCGATTCGGTGACCGAGGTCAAAAAATGCTTCGAGTACTGCAAAGAAGCGCTGGCATAACGATCGGCCGCTCGTTGGCACTCGCGGTTCTGTGCTCTGCGTCTCTAGCGCACGGACAGTTGATCAGCCGCCCGGTTCCTGCCGGCGGATGCGGTCGAGCGCGGCAAGAAGCAGTTTGTCATCCAGTGCGGAGGCTGCCACGGCTCGGACGCCCGCGGCGACGATAACGGGCCGGATCTGGTGCGCTCGGTGATTGTGCTCGATGACGAGCGCGGCAGTCTGATCGGTCCGGTGCTTCGCAAGGGGTTTCCGAACGAAGGCATGCCGGCGTTCGATCTATCCGACGCGCAGATCCAGGATCTGGCTGCGTTCCTGCGCGAACGCACGCAGGCGGCCATCAATCGAAATGCGTATCCGCTTCAAGACCTGCTCACGGGCGATGCCAAGGCTGGCGAGGCATACTTCAACGGGGCGGGCCGCTGCAATACCTGCCATTCCGCCACCGGCGATCTGAACGGGCTTGCGAGCCGCTTTACTCCGGCGCAATTGCAGACCCGGTTTCTGTATCCGCGCGGGGGACGCGGCGGCGCACCGACTAAGCCAACCACGGTCACGGTGATTTCTCGCACGGGACCCGCTGTTTCCGGCACGCTCGAATTCATGGATGACTTTACGGTCGGGCTGCGCGATGCCGAAGGTTACTACCGTTCGTTCTCGCGCGACGCCGTCAAGGTAGATATGCAGGATCCGCTGGCGGCACACGCGCAATTGCTCAAGCAATACACGGACAAGAATATGCATGACGTTCTGGCCTACCTGGTGACGCTGAAATGAAACAGATGCTTCTCGGCGCACTTCTTTGCGCGGGCACGTTAGTTGCCCAGCCGCTCGATCCCGCCAAACTTCTTCAGCCTCCCACCGATTCATGGCCGACCTATAACGGCGACTACACCGGCCGCCGCTTCAGCCCGCTCAAGCAGATCGATCAGGCGAACGTGAGCACGCTAAATCTCGCGTGGACGCGCCGCTTCACTGCCGGCGGAGGTCGAGGTGGCGGCGGCGGCATTCAGATCAAAGCGACACCTTTGGAAGTCAACGGCATTTTGTATTTTGCGGCTCCGGATAACGCCTGGGCCGTGGATGCGCGCAGCGGGCGCGAGCTGTGGCACTACACATGGGAAACCACAGGCGGCCTCCACGTCGGCAATCGCGGCTTCGGCATGTATGGCGACTGGCTGTATTTTGAGACCCCCGATTGCTATCTGGTTTCGCTCGATGCGAAGACGGGGAAAATGCGATGGAATCACCAGATCGCCGACGTGAAGCAGGAATATTTCTGCGGGCCTGCGCCGATGGTGATCAAGAATCACATCATCACCGGTGTGGGCGGCGATTCGTTGGACGTGCCGGGGTACCTGGAAGCGCACGATCCGGAGACCGGCGCGCTCCAGTGGCGCTGGAACACGACGCCCAGGCCCGGCGAACCCGGCGCGGAAACATGGCCGTCGCGCGGGTCGATGGAACACGGCGGCGGTATGACCTGGCATGCCGGAACGTACGATCCGGAACTTAACCTTTACTATTTCGGCACCGGCAATCCGAACCCGGTGTATGCACCGCAGAGCCGCACAGGCGACAACTTGTATACCTGCTCGATCGTGGCGCTGAATCCGGATACGGGGAAGCTGGCTTGGTATTACCAGGTATCGCCGCACGACAGTCACGACTTTGACAATGTCGAGACGCCGGTCCTGATCGACGGCGAGTTCAACGGACAACCGCGCAAAATGCTGGCGCAGGCGGCCCGGAACGGCTATTTCGTGTTGCTCGACCGGACCAACGGCAAGAATCTGCTCACAGCGCCTTTTGTGGAAGAGCTGAATTGGTCCAAGGGCCTGGATGCGGCCGGCCGGCCCATTCCTAATCCCGACAAGGAAGCCAAGCCCGATGGAACATTGGTTTCGCCCACCGAGGGCGGAGCGGCTAATTGGTTTGCTCCCGCGTTCAGTCCGCTGACGGGGTTGTTCTACACCCACGCGTCCGAATCGTTCGGATTGGATTGGAAGACCGATCTTTCGAAGACGCCCGAAGGATACGGAGGACGCAACCAGACCATCTGGACGCAGAATCTCTTGCAGGCGATCGATTACAAAACGGGCAAGGTGGTCTGGAGCCACCGCTATCCAAATCAGGGCGGCAACCAGTCGGGACTTTTGAGCACTGCCGGCGGATTACTCTTCGGCGGCGATCCCACCAGCAACGTGTTCGCCATGGATTCCGCCAATGGGAAGATTCTGTGGCATGCGGGATTGCATACGTCGGTGGGCAATGGTCCGATTACGTTCGAATTGGACGGCCGCCAATATGTAGTGGTCGGGGCGGGCGATTCGCTGTACGCGTTCACCCTGCCAGGACACTAGCCGCACGTTACTTCCATAGAGCGCATGCGAAACTGGGGAGCATGCAATATTCACGTTTAGGTGATACCGGATTAATTGTTTCGCGCCTGGCGTTCGGCGCGATGACCTTCGGGACAGGCAAGGGACCGTTTGCCGCCGTCTCGAAAGTAGGCCCGGAGCTGGCCGATCAGATCATCGGCAAGACGCTCGACGCGGGCATCAACTTCTTCAATACGGCCGATGGCTACACCGGCGGACAGTCCGAGGAGATGCTCGGCAAGGCTCTCGGCGCACGCCGCAAGGACGTGGTGGTTTCGACCAAGTGCGGATTTCGCTCCGGCGAGCCTTTATTACACCAGGGCTTGTCGCGCCAGCACATTCTGGCTTCGGCCGAAGGAAGTCTCAAGCGCCTGGGCACGGATTACATCGACGTTTATCTGGTGCATCGCGTCGATCCGCACACGCCCGTCGAAGAAACCGTGGACGCACTGGACACGCTCGTCAAGCAGGGCAAAGTCCGCTACGTAGGATTTTCGAATTGGCCCGCGTGGATGGCGGCGACCGCGGTGGGTCTTCAGAAGCAGCACAACTACGCACGCTTTCGCGCCGCGGAAATGTACTATTCGCTGGTGGGCCGCGACGTGGAATATGACATCGTGCCATTTCTCGAAAACGCCGGGATCGGCATGATGGTGTGGAGTCCGCTGGCCGGTGGCTTCCTGACCGGCAAATACACGCGCGAGAATCCGCAAGGCGACGGCGGAAGGCTCACCGGTTTCGACATGCTTCCCTACGATCGCGAAAAGGGCCACACGGTCGTCGATAAACTGCGCGAGATCGGCAAAGCGCACGGCTCCTCACCAGCGCAGGTGGCGCTGGCATGGCTGCTCCGCAAACGGGGAGTAACTTCCATCCTGGTCGGCGCGAACAAAATGGCGCAACTCGAGGACAACCTGGCCGCCGCGAATTTGCAGCTCGGCGCGGAACAACTGTCGCAGCTCGATGAGATCACGGCCCCGGCAGCGCTGTATCCGCACTGGTTCACGGCCCGCGTGCAGGATCCGCCGGTCACGGCCGCTCTTCAATCGACAAAGTGATATGATCCGTTTCGTATGAAACGGCGCCGATTTATCCAGGCTCTGGCCGCTACGCCCGCAGCCCCGGCATTACTCGCGCAGCAAGCTCAACCATCTCAACAGGCTCCGCAAGCACCTCCGCCAGCCGAGGCCTCATTGCGCTATGCCGTTCCGGATGCCGCGGCCGAAACCGTCCTGCACTTCTTCACCGCGCAGCAATTCGCGGCACTGCGAAAGTTGAGCGATATGTTGAGTCCGCCCATGAACGGCGCGCCCGGAGCTCTCGAAGCCAAGGCGCCCGAGTTTCTGGACTTCCTCTTGAGCCAGTCCTCCGCCGATCGCCAGCAGTTATATCGCAGCGGGTTGGACGGACTGAATGCCCAGGCTAAGAAGCGATTCAACAAACTTTTCGCGGACATCGACGCCAGCCAGGCCGGCATACTTCTTTCACCGCTCCGCGAACCGTGGACCTACGATACGCCTTCCGATCCCGTCGCGGCGATGCTCCGGGCCGCTAAGGACGACGTTCGCCGCGCGACCCTGAACTCGCGCGAATGGAACCTTGCCGCCGCGGCCGGTCGAACACGCGGTGGCGGCGCGGGGCTGTACTGGCTGCCGATCGATTAAGAACGCATGGCGGAAACGAAATATGACGTCCTGATCATCGGCTCCGGTGCTTCCGGCGGCATGGCCGCCTACACGCTCACGAAGAAGGGCATCAAGTGCCTGATGCTGGACGCGGGCCCGCCCATCGATTTCGAACGCCAGCGTGTCAGCAAGGCGGCCCACGAACTGCCCTTCCGCGGTTTCGGCAAGCCGGGCAAGCTGTCGCACGTGTTTCAGGCGACCGAGTTCAACGCGAACCAATGGGTGGATGAGACACAGGTTCCCTACACGCACGATCCCAAGGAACCCTACAATTGGGTGCGCGTGCGGATGATCGGCGGCAAGTCTCTGTTCTGGGCGCGCATGTCGTTTCGCTTGAGCGACTACGAGTTCAAGGCCAAAGACCATGACGGCTTCGGCGATAACTGGCCGATCAGCTATTCTGATCTCGCCCCGTACTACGATCAAGTCGAGCCGATTTTCCGCGTGCGGGGTCGGCGCGATGGAATTCAGCAGCTTCCCGACGGCGTTTTTATCGAAGACACTTCCGTCGAGAGCGAATGCAACAAACGTTTTATCGCGGCGGCCAGGGAGCGAGGCATTCCCAACACCAAGATGCGGACCTCCATGGGCCGCGGGCAGTTCGCCAGCTCGTTCAATCTTCTGCTGCCGGATGCCCTGGCCACCGGGAACCTGACGATTGTTCCGAATGCCGTGGTTCGCGAGATCACGGTCGACAAGAACACCGGCTTAGCGAACGGAGTGAACTTTCTCGAACGCCAGTCGCACCGCGAGATGCATGCCAGCGCTCGCGTGGTGGTGGTCGGCGCATCGTGTCTCGAGAGCACCCGCCTGCTGCTCAATTCCGGGATCGCCAACTCCAGCGGAGTTCTGGGGCACTATCTGCACGATCAGTTCTACATCACCCAGAGTGTCCAGGCCGTGATCCCGGAAGCGCGCGACGGTAAAGCTCCGAGCGGATTCATTGGGGGAGGCGGCTACATGCCCCGATTCCGCAACCTTAAAACGAAGGAAAAAAACTTCCTTCGCGGCTACGCGCTGGATTGGAGCACCGGCGGCAGCCCCGATGCCAAGTACTTCCCGCTGTATGGCGAGGCGCTACAGAAAGCGGTGGAAAGTTCGCCGGGGCGCAGGCTTCAGTTGCACGGTAATGGGAGAAGTCCTGCCGCGCGCCGATAGCCAGGTGCGCATCAATAAAGGTGTGAATGACGCCTGGGGCATTCCCGCACTGCACGTCCAGACGCGCTACACCGCCAACGAGTTCAACATGGCCAAGGACGCCATCGCGACACTCGAAGAACTGTGCCACGCCTGTGGATGGGAAGTGCTCGGCCGCCACGACCAGATGTTCCCGCCAGGGTACAGCATTCATGAACTGGGCACATGCCGGATGGGCGACAGTCCCAAGACCAGCGTCCTCAATAAGTGGAACCAGAGCTGGGACATCAAGAACCTGTTCGTGGTGGATGGCAGCAGTTTCGTCACGGGCGGCAGCCAGAATCCGACCATGACGATCCTGTCGCTGTCCATGCGCGCCTCGGAATACATGGCCGAGCAGATGCGCAAAGGCGAGATATAGAATCCGCGCCGGTCTTTAAGCGATCTGAAAAATTTCGCGGTATCCGGTGTTCCACAGCTCGGTGTAACCCGCCATTTTTTCGCGGAACTTCGAGTTGGTCGCATAGTCCTTTAGCCGGGCCTCGAGCTCGGTCAAGTTTTCCGCTTCCCATTCGAGGACCACGCGGTTGAAGTCGCCGGTCATATCGGTCAGGACGCGGAACTTGGGATTCCCCGGCGCAGCGGCTTCTTTCAACATGCCGGCAAGCTTGCTCGCATTTCCCGGCTTTGCGGTAAAGCAATTTCGAACAAGTATCATTTACAGGTCCTCCTGCTTCCGTTTTTCATCGTAACCTGAGATGATGCGTCACGCTGGGTAGCCCCGATCCTCCGGTGAAGACGCACTCACAAATGATCGAGCAGATCGCGAAGTACCTCATGGAGAACTGGAGGGAGCTGGTATGGCCCGCGGTTCTCTTTGCCGCCGTGGTTGCCAGCGGCTGGGTGTTGCGCCACTTCGTGTACGCCCGCCTTCGGCGTCCGGCCGCATCCAAGGGGACTCGGATCGACCCCATGCTGATCGAGTCGCTGCACGGGCCCTTGCTGCTGTGGATCCTGATCCTGGCGATTCACCTGGCGGCGGAATACTCGGACCTGCCGCGCAGCGTCACGCACTGGTCGGCCAAAGTGCTGCTGGCTCTGTGGATCGTATCCCTGACGCTGGTCCTATCGCGGTTGAGCGGACAAATGGTGCGCTCGTATTCGACAAGACTCGAAGGCGCCCTGCCGGTTTCCACCCTCACCGAGGTTCTGGCCAGTCTCGTCATCTGGGTCCTCGGCCTCCTGACGTTGCTGCAGATGGTTTTCGACGTCGACATCCGGGCTATCCTTGCGGCTCTGGGCGTGGGCGGCCTGGCTGTGGCGCTGGCGCTGCAGGATACCCTATCGAATCTCTTCGCCGGCTTCTATGTAAGCGTGGCCCGCCAGGTCCGGATCGGCGATTTCGTCAAAATCGACGCTGGGCAGAGCGGCTACGTGCAGGATATTGGCTGGCGCAGCACCACGCTCAAGGATTTGGGCGGGAGCCTGATCTTCATTCCGAACAACAAGCTGGCGCAGAGTATCGTTACCAATTACAATCTTCCGCAACGCCCGATCGGAATCGGGATCACCGTCCCTGTAACTTACGACTCCGATCCGAGCCAGGTGGAACGGCTGTTGACCGAAGTCGGCTCCTCTGCCATTGGGCAGGTTCCCGGCTTATTGAAGGATCCTGCGCCATCCGCGAAATTCATCCCCGGTTTCGGCAAGACCTCAATGGATTTTACATTGGACTGCCATGTGGCAGAGTTCGCGGATCAGTATCTAGTCCAACACGAGCTTCGCAAACGGATTCATCGCCGGTTTCGCGAAGAAGGTGTTCGCTTCCGGCCGCAGACAGCACCTGCGGCGGAGGAAGGTTAACGGACATTCCTCCTTGACAGCCGAACCAATTCAGAGCACAATGGCCGCAGAGAGGCATGTCCACCTCTCGTTTTGCCCTCTTCGATAGCAGGGCGCTCAACCGACCAAGATAGGTTGCCAAGGGAGGAACAGAGCGTGAGGACAAATCCCAAAAGCGAGACCCAGGGAACCAGAAGTCCGAAAAACGGGAGTGCAGTACCTAGGGCAACGCGTCGCCGGACCGTTCAGCCCGCTAGTCCAGAATCGGTTGCGCTAACAGCAGCTTCTGAGCAGAATATCCAGGATGAAATAGCCCGTCTCGCTTATCTCTTTTGGGAGCAGCGAAGTGGAAGCGCCGGATCGCCTGAGGAAGACTGGCTTCGTGCCGAACAGGAAATCCTGGCGCGTTCCAGGACCTAGCAGCGTGTAACCGGATCGCAATATCCGGGGAAAGAGGTCCGTGGAAGGCATTCTCACCATTTTGTTAGCCGGGGGCGCCGGGGAGCGTCTGGCACCCCTTACTCGCGATCAACCCAAGCCGATGATGCCGTTCGGCGGCATCTACCGCCTGATTGATTTGACGCTTTCCAATTGTCTGAACTCCGGACTGAGCAAGATTTATGTCCTGACGCAGTACAAAGCGCTGAGCCTGAACCGGCACATCCGCCAGGTCTGGAATATTCTTTCCCCGGAGCTCGGGCAATTCATCGAAGCGGTACCGCCGACCCAACGCCTGCGCGACACCTGGTATCTGGGCACCGCCGACGCCGTCTATCAGAACATGCAGAGCATTGTGGACGAGCATCTGCCCTACGTGCTGATTCTTTCCGCGGACCACGTTTACAAGATGAACTACGCCCACATGCTGAACTGGCATGTCGAGCGCGGTGCGGATGTGACCGTCGCCACCACGCAAATCAGCCCGTCCGATTCCCGCAGATTCGGAATCGTGAGCATGGACGAGAATTACGCGATCCAGGGCTTCGAAGAAAAGCCGCCGAAAGACCGTGCCGCCCGTTCGCGTTTCCGCCAGGATGTGTGCAGCGCGTCCATGGGGGTGTACTTATTTTCAACACCCGTGCTTCTCGAAGCGCTTAAGGAAGACGCCGAAGACGAGAAATCCTCGCACGATTTCGGACATGACGTCCTGCCGAAGCTCATGGGCCGACGCGTTGTGGTGGCCTACGACTTCGTGGATGAGAACAAGAAAGACATGATCTACTGGCGTGACGTGGGGACCCTCGAGGCCTATTACGAAGCCAATATGGATCTGGTCGCGGTGAATCCGGTGTTCAATCTGTACGATCAGGATTGGCCACTCCGCACGGCGATGCCGCCTTTGCCGCCCGCGAAGTTTGTTTTCGCCTCGGAGGGCCGCGGCATGGGATTGGCGCTCGATTCCATCGTCTCGCACGGCTGCATCATCTCCGGAGGCCGTGTGATGCGCAGCATTCTCTCGCCGGGCGTGCGCGTCGATTGCCACGCTTCCGTCGAAAACTGCCTGCTTTTCTCCGGAGTGCAGGTGGGCGCGCACAGCCGTATCCGGAACTGCATCGTCGATCACAATGTGAAGATCCCGGAACACTCCGGGATTGGCCTGGATCCGGAGGCCAACCGCCGGGAAGGTCACACCGTGACCGACTCAGGCCTGGTGATCGTCCATGAGGGTTCTCCCGGCGTGAGCGTGCAGGAGGCGCCTCGCCGTCCCGCTGTTCCCGAACAAAGCCGCTTCCGCCGCGGCGCGCGAACAGGCTAGTAGTACGCCAGCGTCTCGATGCCCGTGCCGGCCTTGAACGTGTTCACGACCTTCGCGCCCGTCAGGTCGATCACCGAAATCGTCCCATCGCCGTGGTTTGAGACCAGCGCCGTCTTCGAATCCGCACTGAAGGCGATCCCGAACGGCGTCTTGCCGACCGTGAGCACGGTCTGCTTGCCGTGCAAATCCGAGGTGTTGATGATATTCGCGAGACCCGCCTGACTGTCGCAGCTCACCAGTTTCGACCCGTCCGGGGAATACTTCACGCGGAACGGACCGGTCTGGTTCCGCTCCACCGCCACCGTATCCACGATCTTGTCCGTGGCCGTGTCGATCACCATGAACTTGGGATCTTTGTAATCCACCGCCAGCACGCGTTTCCCATCCGGCGAAACGGTGATGCCCTGCGTGCCGTTCGGCATGTCGATCTTGCCAATCATCTTGCGAGCTTTAATGTCGATCACGCTCACAAACAGCCGGTCGTTCTTATTCGCGACGTATGCCTTGCTGCCGTCCGGAAGCACCGCGATCCAGTGGCCGGTGCCCTCGGTATCGATCGCGGCGGTGATGCTGCGAGTCTTCGGATCGATCACCAGGAACTTGCGGCTCTGATCGCAAGTTGCGTACAACGTTCCTTTCGAATCCACTTGCAGCCCATGCGGAGCGATATAGGGTGAAACGTCGATGGTCCCCGTCATCTTCTTCGACGCCAGATCGACGACCGCGATGACATGCCCGGGATGCGGATTCCGCCCATACACGCCGTCGCCATACACCGGAATGTAGGCGGTCTTGTGGTCGGGAGAAATCGCCAGTTCGTGCGGAGGTCCATCCGGGATTGCGAAGCTCGACAGTTCTTTCAAGCTCACGGGATCGAAAAATCGCACGAATCCGCCGAGCTTGTCGATCATGATCAAGCCCTGCGTGCCCGTGGGATTATTGAAATCGAGATTGGCGGCCGGCGCGCATGCGGCGAATAGCGCCAACCCCAGAATCGGCGCGAAAATCTTTCGGAACATAACTTACTCCTTGAGAACTTTCACCACGAAATAGCTGACCGATTTCGGAACTTCCTTAAACCAGTGCGGCATTCCGGCCGGGATCGTGACGACGTCGCCTTTGGTCAAATGGTGGGTTTGTCCGCCGGTGATGTCGGTGCCGAGCCACTGGCCGGCTTTGCTCATCTTTCCACCGACCATGGTACCGCCGGTAACGAAGGTCGCTTCGCCGTCCATCACGTAGAGGATGTCGGTTTCCTTTTCGTGCATTTCCACCTGGCCCGCTGCCGTGCGGTGCGCGCCCGAAACGGTGTACTCCTTGGTGGCCGCCAGAGAACCGCCCTTGGCGAGTGCGGCCGCGACTTTATCGTGACCGATGTAGGTGGCCGTGTCGGCGCCCATCAGGACGGCGGCTGCGAACAGAATCCCGAACGTCAACCAATGTTTCATGACAATGCTCCTTGTAAAGCTGCCGCGGCATCGGCGATGGCGGTTTTACCAGTGTCGATGATTGCGGCAAGTGTCAAGAATATATGGATCATGCCTTCGTACCGCTTCAGTTCAACCGGAACCCCGGCAGCCTGTAACTTGCGCGCGTAGGCTTCGCCCTGGTCGCGCAACGGGTCATAGCCGGCCGTGATCACCAGGGCAGGAGGAAGCCCGCGAAAGTCCGTCGCGTTGATCGGGGAAGCCGATGGCTCCCGCGCTTGGTCTGCACTGGCCAGATAGCTTGTCTTGAACCACTCCATACCCGCGATCGTCAGGAAGTAATCCCCCTGCCCGAATTGGCGCATGGACGGACTGTTGTCCTCGAAATCGACTAGGGGATAGATCAGGAGCTGGAACTTCAGCCGGGGGCCGCCTCGATCGCGCGACAGGAGAGCAACCACCGTGGCCAGATTCCCCCCTGCGCTGTCCCCGCCGACGGCGATCCGGTTCGGATCGATCCCGAATTCCGCGGCGTGCTCCGCGACATACTGCGTGGCCGCGTACGCATCGTTCACCGCGGCCGGATACTTGTTCTCCGGCGCCAGCCTGTAATCCACCGAAACAACGGCGCAGCCTGACGCGTTGGCGAGGCTGCGGCAGAGCCGGTCATGCGTGTCCAGATTGCAGATCACGAATCCGCCTCCGTGAAAGAAAACCAGTACTGGCAGTGTTTCGTTCTTCACGGGCCGGTAGACTCGTACCCCGATCGGCCCCGCCGGACCGGGAACGCTGCGATTCTGCACTTCCGCGACGGGTTGTTCCGGACCTCCGGCTTCGATCATCTCCGATCGAACCGCGCGAGCTTCCGCCAGGGGAAGCTGTTCGACCGGCGGCGCACCCGACGACGCCCGCATGTCTAGAAACGCTTTAGCCTGCGGATGTAGAGCCATAACTATTGCGTCCTCGCTTTACTGGACATACCGTCTTCGTAACTCGACCAGCCGGACAGCATGCCGTACGGAACCGTGATCTGCGCTTCTTCCACCCGACGAATCTTTCCGCCTTCGATCTTGTACACCTCGAAAACCTCGAGGGTCGTCGGGCGAGCCGGACCGGCTGTGATTTCGCGGCCGTCGGCCAGCTTGTAAGTCGCGTACTTGCCCGCAGGTTCATCGAGTTCGGCGATCACCATAGCCAGTCCGCGTTCGCGGTCGACCGCCACGAAGCGCCGGTCGCGGACACGCCGTGCGAAGTTGAAGTATCCCAGCTTGAATTGCTCGGCGCATCCCATCGCCGTGATGTTGATCTGCAGACCTTGCGGCTTCGGGGGAGCGGGTGGAGGCTGTTTCCCGGGACCTCCGCGCGCGGGAGCCGGAGGCGGAGTCGACTGCGCGACCGCATCCGGATTATTGGTCGTCTGGACGCCGTTTTGAATGCGCTCACAACCGGGCGCGAAAGGAACATCTATCTTTCCGTCGTTCTTCTCCAACGCCGACAGATAGATGTTGCCGACCCGCACCAGTTCGGCGCGCGAGGCCCTTTGAGCCGCGGGGATCGTCTCAACAAATACCGAATTGGGCTGGCCCCGTTTTTCGAGATTCGTGGCGGCGAGCGCGTCCCGCACCACCATGTTCTCGATCTCAGAAACCTGCCGGTTCTCGACCTTCAAACGAATTCCAATGATCACGGGATTGTTGGGGTCTTCGCGCATGGTGCCCAGGAACGCCACCTGCCCCGCTTCCGGATCTGCGACGAAGAGCCTGTAGGAGCCTTTCCCATTCGCGGATCTCCAGAATCCGTCGCCGGGTTCCAGGCGCACGCCGTCTTCGGTATTCTTGACGCGCGCCGTCATCGGCAGCTTCTTGGGATCATGCGCGATCAGCGCGTCGATATATTGATCGACGAAGCCTTCCAGACACCCGCGATCGCAAGCGCCCTGCGCCCAGCCAGTCGCCTGCAAGAAGAATGCGAGGGCCGCGGCGAACTTCATGCTCATGCTATTTCAGCTCCGTGATGATGGCGCGCTGTTTACCGCGAATCAGTGTTTCCGTATGCGTCCGGTCACGCAGGTTGAAGCGAATCATGAACGGTTTGTACGGATTCACGGTCTTCTCGCCACCGGGCGTGGTCGACTGGAGGTCGCCGTCTTCGAGATAAAACACGACCACATCCTTATCGTGAAAGTGCATCGGAGTCGCGATGCCGGGAGTCCACGTATAATCCCAAACAATCACGCGAGCGTTTTCGAAAAGCTTCTTGCTTCCCGGCCGGGGAAACGCCAGCGGGTGACCCGATTTGTTGGCCAGCGGTTCGGACTTGAAATCCTTCAGGCTGATCAGAATGCCCATGCCGTCGGCCTTGTGCACCGAACCTTTGTTCAAGAAAGTTACATGTCCTTTGCGCGAAACCCACACTGCATCGTAAGGAACCGAGTCGGCCGCGCCGCGCAGTTCCTGGACCTGCACACGCTGATTGTCGATAGCAGGCCCGGCGGAGGGCGTCTGGAAACCCAGCAGCGAAAGTACGAGAATTGCGGATGTCATATCGTTATTGTTTGGCGACGTCGCGGCCGCGGTCGCTCAGTCCGTCTTCCCAGGAGCTCCAGCCGGCGTTCATTCCATAAGGAGAACGCTCCATGATGGCCTGGATCTGATGGAGTTTGCCTTTCTGAATCTGGAACAGCTCGACGATCTGCCAGGTCCAGGGCTGCTGCGGACCCGCCGACACCTTGCGGCCGTCGGGCGTTTCGAAGTTGCGCGTGTCGCCCGCGGAATGATCGAAGAATCCGAATGCGAATACCAGTCCGCGTTCCGGATCGACGGCCACATATCGCCGATCGCGAATACGCGTCACGAAGTGCAGCAGTCCGCTCTTGAACTGCTCCATGCAGCTCCAGTTGCCGGAATAACCGGTGGCGGTCTTCGGATCGGGCCTCTGTTTGCCCTGCGCGACCGGTTGATTCGTGCTGAGTCCGCCGTTCTCGATGCGGTTGCAATCGTCGGCAAAGGGATAATCGCCCTTCCCATCGTTCTTCTGCATTCCCGAAAAATACATATTGGCGGTTTTGACCAGCTCGTCGCGCGGCATGCGGTCGGCAGGCGGGACCACATCGGTCCATTTGTAGCCGATCCGCTCGAAACCCGCAGCCGAGTTCGGACTGCGCTGAATAAACTGTTCGGCTTCGGTGATCTTCCCCTCGCGGATCCTCAGGCGCAGACCGATCACCGCTCCCACGTTCGCCTCCGTGATGCTGCCGAGAAACGCGACCTGCTGCGCCTCGACGTCGGTGACGAAGAGCCGGAACGTGCCCTTGCCGGTCATGGTGTTCCAGAGGCCATCGCCCAGCTCCAGGCGCTGGCCGTTCTCGGTAAACTTCACGCCGCGCGCGAACGGAGCCTTCGCGGGATCGTGAGCGACCATGGCATCCAGATACTTATCGACATAAGGCTCCAGGCACGCTCGATCGCACGTCTTACTCTGACCGGCCAGTGTAGCGGCGAGCGCGATTGCAAAAACACAGAGTTTGCCAGACATCAGCGTCATCCTATCAGACCGCGACGGCGGCCCGGTTAATGGCTCTCGCGCGGGATCCCCGCTCCCCGGCATCCGACCAGGAAATCCAGATCGGCGCCCTGGTCCGCCTGCAGTACATGATCGATGTAGAGCCGCTGATAGCCGCCTTTCCACGTGTCGGGCTCGGGCTTCCATGCGGCTTTCCGGCGATTCAGTTCGTCATCGGAAACTCGCAATTCCAGCTTGCGCGTGTCGATATCCAACTCGATTTCATCGCCGTTTTCGACCACCGCAAGCGTCCCGCCTGCCGCCGATTCGGGCGAAACGTGCAGCACCACGGTTCCGTAGGCCGTGCCGCTCATGCGAGCATCCGAGATCCGCACCAGGTCGGTAATCCCGCGCGCCAGCAATTTCGGCGGCAGCGGCATGTTCCCGACCTCGGGCATCCCCGGATACCCCTTTGGCCCGGCGCCCTTCAGCACCATTACCGACGTTTCGTCGATCTCGAGATCCGGCCGGTCGATGCGCGCCTTGAAATCCTCAATGCTTTCGAACACCACCGCGCGTCCGCGATGCTTGAGTAAGCTCGGCGTCGCCGCCGAAGGTTTGATTACAGCCCCGTTCGGCGCCAGGTTCCCGCGCACGATAGCCAACCCCGCGCGCTCCCGGATCGGTTTCGAAAGTTCGTGAATGACTTCGCGATTCCAGCACGGCGCATCCGCGGTATTCTCGCCGATGGTCTTGCCGTTCACGGTAATAGCGTCGCGATGAATCACATCCGCTAATTCGCGCACCACCGCCGGAACGCCGCCCGCGTAGTAGAAATCCTCCATCAGGAATTTGCCCGATGGCTGGATGTCTACCAGCAAAGGAAGATCGTGACCCACGCGGTCGAAATCGTCCAGGGTCAGCGGCACGCCTACGCGCCCCGCGATCGCCAGCATGTGCAGAACGAAATTGCTCGATCCGCCGATGGCCGCATTGACGCGGATCGCATTCTCGAACGCCTCGCGCGTGAGAATGCGGGAAATCCGCAGATCCTCGTGAACCATTTCGACGATCCGCCGCCCGGCCTGCTGCGCTAACACGTACCTTCTGGAATCAACAGCGGGAATCGCCGCGTTATGCGGCAACCCCATCCCAAGCGCTTCCACCATGCTGGCCATGGTCGATGCGGTTCCCATGGTCATGCAGTGGCCGGCCGACCGCGACATGCACGCCTCGGCTTCGAAGAAATCGGCGATCTTCATCTTGCCCGCGCGCACGTCCTCGCTCATCTGCCAGACGACGGTGCCCGAACCAATCGGCTGGCCGTGGAAATTGCCATTCAGCATCGGCCCGCCCGAGACGACGATCGCCGGCACATCGCAGCTCGCGGCGCCCATCAGCAGCGACGGCGTGGTCTTGTCGCAGCCGCACAGCAGCACCACGCCATCGATAGGATTGCCGCGAATCGATTCCTCCACATCCATGCTGGCCAGATTGCGGAACAGCATCGCCGTGGGGCGAATGTTGGTTTCCCCCAGCGACATCACCGGGAATTCCAGCGGAAATCCGCCGGCTTCATATACGCCGCGCTTCACGCGTTCGGCCACCTGGCGGAGATGCGCGTTGCACGGCGTCAGTTCGGAGAAGGTATTGCAGATGCCGATGACCGGCCGGCCATCGAACAGATCGGGTGGGAAGCCCTGGTTCTTCATCCAGGAGCGGTGGATGAATCCGTCGCGATCCTGAAGGCCGAACCAATGAGTAGAACGAAGAGGCAGTCACGACAAGCTAGTGTCGCAAAGTTCGGGGACTGCCTCCGATTTCACCGAACCGCGAGCGCCAGCGAGCGGCCTACCGCGCCGTATACGTCTTACTGAACTTGTTGCGATTATTCGTCACCGTAAACTTCCCGTCGCTCGAAATCGACGCTTTGATCCAGTTGCCCTGATCCGCGGCGCCCTCGTCCAGGTTCGCGATCATGTCTGCGGACGTGTTGTGGTCGGCGTCATTCATCGCGCCCTTGTGGCCCTGCCAGATTCCTTCGATCCCCGGAATCTTGGCGAGCGTCTCATAGCCGCCGTTGCTGAAGCCCTTGCGAGCGCCGTTGTTCACCACCACCACCTGCGGCTTCAGCGACCAGATCAGAGCCGGCGCGCCGGACTGGCCGTTCGAAAATCCGTGATGCGTCGCTTGCATCAGCGAAACCTCGCCGATCTTGTTGGTCGGGCAAGCCAGCATCATTTCGCGATCCCACGTGAGATCGCCCACGTCGAGGAAAGTGAACTTCCCGTAAGTCAGCAGGAAACCCGTACTGCGCGAGTTCTCGGTGTTGTCGGTGGGCTTGCGTTCCGCGCCGTCGCAAAGCTTGTTGGCGAAACCTCTCTTCAAAGGCTCGGCAAGTACCTCGCCGTTAGCGCTGACGACCGTAATATCCACGCCGGCCAACGGAATCTTGTCGCCGGGCTTCACCACGGTCCGCCGGTTCCCCGCCGCCGCGAGGTAGTCTTTCCATAGATTCGCGCCACCGGGTTGCGACAATTCGATGGATTCGCCGTGATCCCATATCTTTCCGATCGGCATCAGCTTGGACAACGCCGGAACGCCGCCGGCATGATCGATATGGAAATGAGTGATCACCAGGTTGTCGATCCTGGTCAAGCCCGCGGCCTTCGCAGCCGCCTGGATCCGTTTCGCGTCGCGGTCGTCGTTTCCCGGGAAAACCCGTATCGACCAGCAGCGATTCGCCCGATGGCGCCACAATCAGCGTGGACGCGCCGCCCTCTACGTCGATCCAATAGATGTCCAGGGTTCGGGTTTGACCTGGAAGAAGGATGGCTGCCGCCGCCAGCATACAAAGAAGCTTCATTGGCCCAAATGCTATCACAACGTGAGAAGATCGAGCCTGTGTCTGCGCCCGCGACAATGCGGCCCACCCGAGTCCGCTACTGGGTGCTGGTGTTCACCGTCACCCTCGCGGTGATCACCTACATCGACCGCGTAGCGATTTCCTTCGCCCTGCCGTATATCGGCAAGGAACTCGACCTGAGCTCCATCCAGAAGGGCTGGGTGCTGACGGCCTTCGCGCTGGCTTACTCGCTGTTCGAAATCCCCGGCGGCTTTCTGGGCGATTGGATGGGACCTCGCAGAGTCATTCTCCGCATCGTAATGTGGTGGTCGTTCTTCACCGCAGCCACCGGCTGGGCGTGGAACTTCGCGTCCCTTGTAACAACCCGGTTTCTTTTCGGCGCGGGAGAGGCCGGCTGTTTTCCGAATCTCACCAAGATGTTCACCGTGTGGCTTCCGGATCGCGAACGCAATCGCGCTCAGGGCCTGATGTGGATGAGCGCCCGCTGGGGTGGGGCTTTTACGCCGCCGCTGGCGGCCGTAGTCATCACGTGGGTAGGATGGCGTCATGCCTTCGGGCTGTTTGGAGTACTGGGGCTGCTCTGGGCGCTCGCGTTCTTCCTCTGGTATCGCGACAATCCCCTGGACAATCCTAAACTCAACGCGGCCGAGCGCGATCTTCTGAAGGACTCGTATCGGCCCTCCGGCCACGTGGCTGCGCCTTGGAGAAAAATGCTGAGCTCGGGACGAGTGTGGCTGCTGTGCTGGCAGTACTTCTTCCTGTCCTACGGCTGGTACTTCAACATCACCTGGCTGCCGACGTATCTTCGCGAAGCCCGCGGGATGGACGTGGCGCAGGCCGCCATGTTCGGCGTGCTGCCTCTATTCCTGGGCGGAATGGGAAATCCGGTCAGTGTGTTCCTGGGCGAACGCCTCCTGCGCCGCACCAAAAGCGTCGACCTCACCCGCCGTATCCTGGCAAGTTTCGGATATGCCGGCGCCTGTAGTTTCCTGCTGATAACCACACATCTGCAGGATGCGCGGGCGGCCATCATCTCGATCTCTTTAGCCAGCTTTTTCAACGATTTGGCGATGCCACCGTCCTGGGCCGCGACCATGGACATGGGCGGGCGCTATGCCGGGACGCTTTCCGGGGCGATGAATAGCTGGGGGAACCTGGGTGGGGCGGCGGCCCCTGCCGTCATCGGCTACGTTCTCGCCTGGACCAATAACAACTGGAACGTGGCCTTTTACATCTCGGCTTTTCTCTATGCCGCGGCGATTCCGTGCTGGATTTTTCTGGACTCAGTAACCCCGCTCGAAGTTGCATCGCCCACCAATTGAGGCCCTTGACCCTTTCGTTCACCGCGTGTATGCTAGCATGTTGGGCGGGGCTTGTACCTACTCATATACCCAAGTGGATGGAGGTTGTTTGCCAATGAAAGCTAAATTGCTTGCCGTGATCGTTGCGGGACTAGGACTCCTGCTGTGCAGTGTTCCGATGCTGGCGCACCACTCGTTTGCCGCCGAATACGATTCGGCCAAGCCTGTGACGCTGACCGGAACGGTCACCAACGTAGAATGGATGAATCCGCACGCCCGGTTTTATATCGACGTGAAGGATGAGAAGGGCGAAGTGGCCAACTGGGAGCTTGAACTCGGAAGCCCGAATGGCTTGATGCGCCAAGGCTGGACGCGGAACTCCCTGAAGAAGGGCGACGTCGTCAGCATCACCGGTTCGCTGGCAAAGGACGGCTCCAAGCTGGCCAATGCTCGCACCGTCAAACTGGCGGATGGCCGTCAGGTGTTCGCCGGCTCTTCGGAGACCGAAGGCAAGAACAAGCAGTAGTAGTTCAGTCACATTTCATACAACCTCGAGCAAGAAGAGCGGACCTTTCCTGCGTCCGCTCTTCCTGCGTAACGATTCTTTCGTTGGGGATAGAATCGGCCTCATACTCCCAGGGAGGGACAAAAACAAATGAAGCATTGGTCTAAAGTAACGCTTGCGTTTGCAGCGGGCGCGCTGCTGGCGCTGAGTGGGATCAGGCTGTCCGGCCAAGCCCCCGCACAAGGGAAAGCAGCCACACAAGGCAAAGCCCAGGGGAAGGCCGAGACTCCCGCCAAGGCCGCCGGACCCGCGAAAATCACCGCCGGAGAGTTCTTCAAGAACGTCACCACGCCCACGCTCAAGGATCTGACGCCGGACGACTTCATCCTGGCCATGGGACTTGTCGCCGACAACCTGGGACTGGACTGCGCGGACTGCCATCCGGGCGCGGGCTCCGACAAGGTCGATTGGGTGATCGATACGCCGCAAAAGAAAACCGCCCGCAAGATGATCGAAATGGTGGGCCAAATCAATAAGACCAATTTCGCCGGCGTGCAGATGGTGACTTGCTGGACATGTCATCACGGCCGCGACAGGCCAGCGACCACGATTGCTCTGGATGCGGTCTACAGCACTCCGAATTCGGAGCGGGATGACCTGGTCACGGCAGTTCCCGGACAATCCGCAGCGGCGATTTTTGACAAGTACATCGCGGCGCTGGGCGGCGCGCAGCGTCTGGCCGGCATCACCAGCTTTATCGCGACTGGAAAGAGCGTTGGGTACGAAGGGTTGGGCGGCCAGGGCGAATTCAACATCTACGCCAAATCTCCCAATATGAAAACCACGGAGATTAGTTTTAAGGACCATCCGGATCGCGGCAAGAGCATCTGGGCCTTCAATGGCCGCACCGGCTGGATTACCACGCCACGTGGATTGCTAGGCGAGTATGAAGTAACTGGAACGGGTCTGGATGGCGTCCGGTTCGACGCCCAGATGGCCTTCCCGGGACAGATCAAGACGCTCTTCACGAACTGGCGGGTCGGGCAGATGGAGACCCTAGGGGATCGGGATTTCAACGTCATCCAGGGAGGCACCGCCCGAGGCTTGCTGGCGACGCTGTACTTCGACACGAAAACTAACCTGCTAAGCAGGATGATCGTCTACACGTCGTCGCCGATCGGCCGCGCGCCGCAACAGGTGGATTTCGACGATTACCGTGATGTGGGAGGAGTTAAGTTCCCCTTCAAAGACACCTTCCTGTGGCTGGACGGCAGATGGACCGCGGAGATCAGCAGCATCAAGACTAACGTCACCATCGACCCCGCGAAATTCGGTAAACCGTAAGCATACAGATCGCATTCTTCGACAACCGGGAGTTGAAGGTTTTAAAAGCCTTCAACTCCCGGTTTTTGTTTGTAAAAGCGCCTCCCAACCGGTGTATAATCCCCTTCAGGCAACGCACGGCCGCAGTCGACCGCGCCCGCCACGTCCGACCATCAACACGATTCAAAAGGAGACGACATGTTGCTGAGGAACTTGTTCAGGAATTTTTTGATGGGTCCCGCTGCCTTTCTCGTGGCCTTGAGCAGCACGGTAGGGACGGCCAGCGCCCAAACTGCGAGCGCACAAGGCTGCGCCGCCCTGCCGAGTTACGCCAAATTGAAGGCCGCGCTGGTACAGGCCACCAAGGACGAAACCAGCGGGTTGAATAACCACATGTGGGCCACCGTCGTGGATCGCGACGGAGTCGTCTGCGCCGTGGCGTTCTCCGGCAAGGACCGCTTCTCGCAGTGGCCCGGTAGCCGTGTGATCTCGGCACAGAAGGCCAATACCGCGAACGCCTTTGGCCTCGACTCCAGTTCGAGCAGCGATGGCTCCGGCCAAGCCAACGGTCTGGCGCTTTCCACGGCTAACCTGTTCTCCGCCGTTCAGCCCGGTGGAAGCCTCTACGGCCTGCAGTTCAGCAATCCTGTAAACGAAGATGCAGGTTACAAGATTCCCTCCTCGGCCTACGGCACGGCGGCCGATCCCATGAAGGGCAGCAAGATCGGAGGCGTCAACGTTTTCGGCGGCGGGCTGGCTCTATTTACCACCGGCAAGAAAATGGTGGGCGGACTCGGTGTCAGCGGCGATACGTCCTGCGCCGATCACTTCATCGCATGGCGCCTGCGCAAGAATCTGGGTCTCGACCACCTGGCGGGCGTGGGCGGCGTTTCTGGCGATACCATGCGTCCCGACAATATCATTTTCGACATCGGCGCGAATGGCCAGAGCGCGGGCGGATTCGGCCATCCCAAGTGCCTGATGACCGGAAATGAGAAGATGCTGCCGCCGGTCGAACCGTAGGGGCGAGCATGCCTCGCCCGAAACCGTGTGGCGTATAATGGCCTGAGACCTTTAAAGGAGCACGCATATGGACGACATCACACGACGCGGTTTTCTGGCTGCCGGAGCGGTGGTAGCAGCGCCCTACATCTTGAAATCCGAAGACAAAGCCGGGACCAAAAACCCCATCCTCGGCGAGGGCGAGCACAAGTATGAGTGCATCCACGATTGGGGCCAGTTGCCTTCGAACATCAAGTACGGCAACACCCACAGTGTGGTCGAGGATGCTCAGGGGCATATCTACGTGCACCACACCGTGTACAAGGACAGCCCCAGCAGCGACAGCGTCGTGGTTTTCGACGATAAGGGTAAGTTTGTCCGTTCCTTCGGTCCCATGTTCCGCGGCGGCGCACACGGCCTGTTCCTGAACAAGGAAGGCAAGGATGAATACCTGTACTTCTGCGACGAGAAGCACGGCATCGTCACCAAGCGCACTCTCAAGGGCGAAGAGGTCTGGACCATGGGTTATCCGCAGGATTCCCCGGTCTACCAGAAGGGACCCGGCTCCTCCGGTCCCGGCGGCGCAGCGGGCCTGAACTACCGGCCTACCAACTTCGCGATCGCGCCTAACGGCGATTTCTGGGTGGGTGACGGCTACGGATCTTATTACATGTTCCACTACAGCCAGAAGGGGAATTCGTATCCCAAGCTGGTCAGAACGTTCGGCGGTCCTCCGGCCGGCGCGGCTGCTCCCGGCGGCGGTCGCGGTCCAGGCGGCGGTGGCGGCCGTGGACAAGGCAAGGGTCCGGGCGGCCCCGGTGGCGACCAGGCGAAAGGCCCCGCGTTCGCTGGCGGGGATCAGGCAAAGGGTCCCGCTCCCGCGCCCAATCAGGCGAAGGGTGGCGGTCGGGGTGCGCTTCCGCCCCCGGGACAACCCGGCGTTCCCAGGGACGTGCCCATCGAGTCCACTAACAACCCGCACGGCAACATGGTCGATCTTCGCGATCCCGCCAATCCTATTCTGCTGATCGCCGACCGCGGGAACAACCGCATCCTGCGCTACACGCTGGACGATAAACCCATCGACGTCGTGGCGGGCACGAAATCGCCCTGCCACTTCTACACACATAAAGACACCATCGTGGTGCCGGATTTGCAGGCTCGTGTGACGTTGCTCGACAAGAACAACAAGATCATTCTTCATCTCGGCGAGCCCACTATGCCCAATCCGCCGCGCACCACCGAGAACCGCGCCGACTTTATTCCGGGGCAGTTCGTGCAGCCGCACGGCGCGTGCTTCGATCGCACCGGCAACATCTTCGTGGTGGAGTGGGTCGAAATCGGCCGCGTCACGAAGCTGCGCAAGCTCGCGTAACACCTGAAGTCAGACTTACCAATCTAGGCCTCCAAGGAGCGGCATGGACCCACGTTTGTTCGGCGAATTCATGGGAACTCTGGTTCTCGTGCTGATCGGTAACGGTGTTGTCGCCAATGTAGTTTTGAAGAAGACGCTGGGTTCGGCCGCGGGGTGGCTTACCATTGTTTTCGGCTATGGATTAGGAGTCGTGGCCGGGGTTTTCACGGCGATCGCCTGCGGCAGCACTGACGCCCATATCAATCCCGCAGTCACGCTTGGATTCGCCATTTCTTCCGGCGACTTCAGTAAATTCATCCCCTACCTGATCGCTCAGGTTCTGGGCGGATTCTTCGGGGGGATGCTGGTGTGGGTCCACTTCATGCCGCATTGGGCGGAAACCCCGGATCCCGGATCGAAGCTCGCGTGCTTCTCTACGGGACCTGCCATTCGGAACATCGCGACTAACATCGTCAGCGAAATCATCGGGACGTTTCTTCTGGTGCTGACCATTGCTTCCATCGTCAAAACGTCTCCAGCCCCAGGATTAGTCCCGTTCCTGGTCGGCGCGATGGTGTGGGCTATCGGGTCTGGATTAGGCGGCACTACCGGATTCGCGATTAATCCCGCGCGCGACCTCGGCCCGCGCATCGCGCACGCGCTCCTTCCGATCCCCGGCAAAGGCGGTTCGGATTTCAGTTACGGCTTCAGCGTCCCGGTTCTGGGCGGGCTGATCGGCGGCGGCTTGGCCGGCTTATTCATCCGCGTCGCGCATTTGTAACGCAACGCTTCGCCATCACGTCTCAAGACTACTTCTGGAGTCGCGATAGTTAGGGTATAATTCTTGAGCGCCCAGCGTGGGACCAGCGTCCGGATTAAGTTCGCGAGGCCTCACGTGCGCGGAAAACAAGCACACGAAGTTATGTTTCACAAGGAGAACGAGCAATCATGGTGACTTTAGCGGACGCTCGTAGAGTGATCGCAGCAGCCGAGAAAAAGGCCGGCGAAATCGGCCAGCCGATGAATATTGCCATTGCCGATGGGGGCGGGAACATCGTTGCCCACGTGCGCATGGACGGAGCCTGGATCGGAAGTATCGATATTTCGCAGAAGAAGGCGTACACCTCGCGGGCCTTCGATATCGCCACTAAGGATCTTGCGTCGCATTCGCAATCCGGGGGCCAGTTTTTCGGCATCCACGCGTCCAACGACGGAAAGATTATGATTTTCGCGGGCGGCATCCCGTTGAAGAAGGATGGTAAGGTCCAAGGCGCCATCGGCGTCAGCGGCGGATCCGGAGATCAGGACCACGCGGTAGCCGAGGCGGGCGCCGCAGCGTTCTAGCGCACTTGAGTGCGCGAAAAGCGGAGTGATGAAGAAAGGTAAAAGGAGACAGGAAGTATGGCAACGAATCGTGGAGTAGCTTATATCAAGCCGGGCGTAGTGGAAGTTCAATCTATCCCCTACCCCAAGCTGAAAATGCCCAAGAGCGAGACGGACCCGTTCGGCGGCAAGGACGCTCCTCATGGCGTCATCCTGAAAGTAGTTACGACGAATATCTGCGGATCGGATCAGCACATGGTGCGGGGCCGCACCACGGCGCCTCAGGGCCTGATCCTGGGTCACGAGATCACCGGTGAAATCATCGAAAAGGGCAGCGACGTCGAAATGCTCAACGTCGGCGACCTGGTGACCGTGCCGTTCAACATCGCCTGCGGGCGCTGCCGCAATTGCCGCGAAGGCAAGACCGGCATCTGCCTGACCGTGAATCCGGCTCGTCCCGGCGCGGCCTACGGCTATGTGGACATGGGCGGCTGGGTCGGCGGGCAGGCGGAATACGTTCTGGTTCCCTACGCCGATTTCAACCTGATCAAGTTCCCCAACAAAGAAAAGGCGATGGCGAAGATCCGGGACCTGACGCTCCTGTCCGACATCTTCCCCACCGGTTTCCACGGCTGCGTGCAAGCAGGCGTTGGACCCGGCACCACGGTCTACATCGCGGGCGCGGGCCCGGTAGGTCTGGCTGCGGCTGCGGGAGCCCAGTTGCTCGGCGCAGCGGTCGTGATCGTCGGCGACATGATCCCCGAGCGTCTGGCGCAGGCCAAGAGCTTCGGCTGCGAAGTCGTCGATCTCCGTAAGGACGCCACGCTGGCCCAGCAGATCGAGCAGATCCTCGGCGAGCCGCTGGTCGATTGCGCCGTGGATTGCGTCGGCTTCGAAGCGCATGGACAGGGCAAGGATGCGGGCGTCGAACGTCCCGCTACCGTGCTGAACTCGCTGCAGGAACTGGTCCGCGCGGGCGGCTCCATCGGTATCCCCGGCCTGTACGTGACCGGCGATCCGGGTGGCATCGACGAGAACGCCAAGATCGGCGCGCTCTCCATCCGCATCGGCTTGGGATGGGCGAAGTCCTGCTCCTTCCACACCGGCCAGTGCCCGGTGCTGCGCTACAACCGCCAGCTGATGACGGCCATCCTGTACGACAAGGTGCATCCCGCCAAGGCGGTCAATGCGACCATCATTTCGCTCGACGAAGCTCCCAAGGGCTATCAGGACTTCGACAAGGGCGCGGCCAAGAAGTTCATCATCGACCCGCACAAGTCGGTGAAGGCTTAGTCAAGAAGCCAGAAGACAGAAGTCAGAATGGCGCCGGGCGAGGGAAACCTCTCCCGGCGTTCCTTTTTTTGGAAACCTTTTTCGCAGGGAAACGTATTCCTTCTGAAGGAGCGGGCATGGGATCTTTTCTTCAGGACCTGAAGCATTCCATCCGGATGTTCCTGCAGGCTCCGGCGTTCACCATCACCGCCGTCCTGGCGCTGGCGCTCGGCGTCGGAGCCAACACCGCCATCTTTTCCCTCATCAACACGGTTCTGCTCAAGCCCGTTAACTTTCCCGATCCCGAGCGGATTGTCATGTTCATGAACGTGTCGCCGCAAGGTTCGGGCCCCGGCTCTTCACCGGTGAAGTTCAACTTTTGGCGATCGCAGACGCAGGCTTTCCAGGACGTGGCGGCCTGGCGATTCGGCGTCGCGAACTACAAGGCCGGCGACGTGCCGGAGCAGATTCAGGAAACCCAGGCCAGCGCGGACTTCTTCACCTTGTTCGGGGCCACCATGGTTTACGGCCGGCCCTTCACCAAAGATGAAGACCTTCCCGGCGGGCGCGATGCCGCCGTGCTGGCGTATGGATTCTGGCAGCGCCGTTTTGGCGCGGATCCTAACGTGATCGGCAAGACCATCACGCTCAGCGGATCTCCGCACGAGATCATCGGAATTGCGGGCCCCAGCCTGAAAATCGAGATCGATCAGCCTCCCGACGTATACGTCCCGTTCAAGCTCGATCCGTACAGCACCGATCAGGGGAACTATTTTCAAGTGGCGGGGCGGCTGAAGCCGGGCGTTACTCTGGCCGCCGCGGATGCGCAGCTGAAGGCCGCGACCGAGGGTTTTCGCAAGAACTACCCGAATAGCCTCGGCCCCAAGGGGACCTTTGGGGTGCAGCCCTTGGGTGAAGTGCTGGTGAGCGGAGTGCGCACGCTGCTCTGGGTTCTGCTCGGCGCTGTCGGCTTCGTGCTGCTGATTGCATGCGCCAACGTCGCTAATCTTCTGCTGGCGCGCGCTACCGGCCGCAGGCGGGAAATCGCCATACGCGCCGCCATCGGCGCCGGACGCGGACGAATCATTCGTCAGCTGCTTACGGAAAGCGTAGTCTTGTCGATGGCCGGCGGAGTGCTCGGGCTGATCCTGGGATTCGCCGGCATTCGCGGCATTCTGAGTTTGAATCCCGGCAACATTCCGCGCGTGGGGCTGCAAGGCAATGCCGTGTCGATGGATCTGAGGGTGGTCCTGTTCACGCTCGGACTATCCGTGGCGACCGGCATTCTGTTCGGTCTCTTTCCGGCTCTGCAAGCCTCGCGCGCCGATCTCAGCAGCACCATCAAGGAATCCACCGGCCGCGGGGGCACCAGTTTCCGCCACAACAAGGCCCGCTCTCTTCTGGTGATCATCGAAACCGCGCTGGCACTGATCCTGCTGATCGGAGCCTCGCTGTTGTTGCGGACCTTCACTGCGCTCCGGGCGGTCAACCCGGGCTTCGACTCGCACAATGTGCTGACGCTGCGGATGTCGCTCAGCGGGCCGCGTTTCGTGAAGACGGCAGGAGTGGATCAACTGGTGCGCCAGGGCACCGAGCGCCTCAAGGCTCTGCCCGGCGTTGAAACCGCCGGCGCTACCTGCTGTGTTCCGCTCGAAGGCGGCTATGGGCTTCCGTTCATTATCGTGGGGCGGCCGCTTGAAGGCGCTTCGAGCGGTGGCGGAAAGTACATGATTGCCTCTCCCGAATACTTCGATGTCTTCAAGATTCCGGTTCTCCGGGGACGCGGCTTTACCGATCAGGACGGGATCGGCGCGCCTCCGGTCGCGGTCATCAATCAGGCCATGGCCAAGCAGTTCTGGAAAGAAGGCGATCCGCTGGCCGATCGCATCATCATCGGGAAGGGTGTGGGGCCGGAGTTCGACGATCCCCCGCGACAGATCGTCGGCGTGGTCAGCGACATTCGCGACAACGGGCTGAACAACAATCCGGGCCCCACCATGTACATTCCCCAATCGCAGCTTCCCGATGGAATCAACGCATTGAACGCGCGTCTTACGCCGCTCGCCTGGATTGTGCGAACGCGTGTCGAGCCGCATACGCTGATTCCGGCGATTCAAAAAGAGCTGGGCGATGTGAGCGATGGACTCGCATTGGCGCCCATCCGCACCATGGACGAGGTGGTGTCGCGCTCCACGGCCAACACCGATTTCAATACGCTGGTGCTCACCATCTTCGCGTGCACGGCGCTGCTGCTTGCGGCGATCGGAATCTACGGTCTGATGGCGTACTCGGTGGAACAGCGCACGCAGGAAATCGGAATCCGGCTGGCTCTGGGCGCGGAATCCGGGTCGGTGCGCAACATGGTCATCTTCCAGGGCATGCGCCTGGCGCTGATAGGGGTGGTGATCGGAGTGGGCTCGGCCTTCGGACTCACCAAGCTGATCGCGAGCCTGCTGTATGGGGTGAAGGCGCGCGATCCGCTGGTATTCGTCGGTATCCCGGTGCTGTTAAGCGCGGTGGCCTTGTTGGCGGTGTGGCTCCCTGCCAGGCGCGCGACGCGCGTGAGTCCGATCGATGCGCTGCGGTGCGAATGATCGAGGGTCGGGCATTCCCGACCCCTACAAAATGGTAGGGGCGAGGCACGCCTCGCCCGTCAGTTTTCTAGCGTCGCGTTCAGGGTGATGTTGGTGTTGTACAACTTCGATACCGGGCAGCCCGACTTCGCACCCGCCGTCGCCTTATCGAACGCATCTTTGGTGATACCGGGAACCTTCGCTTTCAGCTCCAGATGACTTTCGGTGATGCCGAACCCGTCGTCCTTCTTGTCCAGCGTGATGGTGCAAGTGGTCTCGAGGCTCTCGGCCTTGAATCCCGCCTGCGCCAGCTGATTCGAAAGCGCCATGGTAAAGCAGCCCGCATGCGCCGCGGCCAACAACTCTTCTGGATTGGTTCCCTTCCCCTGCTCAAAGCGGCTGTGGAACGAATAGGGCACATGCGATAACGTGCCGCTCGCCATCGATATCTCGCCCATGCCGGTCTTCAGGTCGCCTTGCCATTTAGCTTCTGCGGTTCGCTTCATGTGTAGATTCCTCTTGCCTATTGTAGGTGTAGAATCGCATGTGATAAGGAGCCGTCATGTTGCGCCGAGAATTCCTGGCCGGGATCGCATGTACCCTCGCGAAAGGTGCTACGGCGCCGCATCGCATCGACGTTCATCATCATCTGTTCCCACCCGCCTACCGCACTGCGATCGGCAACCGCGCGGCCGGCCAGCCGGCCTGGTCCCCGGCGCAGTCGATCGAAGAAATGGACAAGGGCGGAATCGCGACCTCGCTTTTATCGGTCAGCTCGCCGGGAGTCTGGTTCGGAGATGTTGAGGAGGGCCGCCGCCTGGCGCGGATCGTCAACGACTATGGAGCCATGACGGCTAAGGATCACCCCGGGCGTTTCGGCCTATTCGCCGCGCTGCCGCTGCCGGATATCGAAGGTAGCCTGCGTGAGATCGAGTACGCGCTCGATACACTCAAAGCCGACGGCATCGGCCTGCTCACCGACTACGGCGATAAGTGGCTGGGCGATGCCTCCTTCGCGCCCGTCTGGACCGAGCTGAACCGGCGCAAGGCGGTGATCTACACGCATCCGACCACCGCCGCCTGCTGCGGCAATCTGAAGAACGAAGTCCCGGCGGTGATGATCGAATGGGCCACGGATACCACGCGGACCATCGCCAGCCTGCTGTTCAGCGGCACTGCGGCGCGCTATCCCGACATCCGCTGGATCTTCTCTCACGGCGGCGGGACCATGCCGTTCCTGCTGAGCCGGTTCGTGTATCAGGAGGCGACCATGAAGGGGAAAGAGCAGGTCCTCCCCAAGGGCCTGATGTATGAGCTGAAGAAGTTCCACTACGATACGGCCCAGGCCAACAGCGCCCCGGCTCTGGCCGCCCTGCTGAAAGTGGCGCCTCTTTCGCAGATCCTGTTCGGAACCGATTATCCATTCCGAACTTCAGCGGAAGAGATCGGCGGGCTCACCGTGCAGCGCTTCGCCACCAAGGATCTTCGCGCGATCGAACGGGACAATGCGCTCCGGCTGCTGCCGGAACTGCAGCGTTAGCGGAAGATTTCGCCGAGCGGAACTTCGATCGCAGGCTCTTCCGTTTTGAGCACGCCGCTTTTCACTTCCTGGAGGCCCGTCGCGGCGGTTGCGGTAAACGCCTGTTTCGTCTCTGGATCTAGCACCCAGACATACGGCACTCCCATCGCCAGGTAATCGTTGATGCGAACTTCGATTCGGCTCATGCGGTCTTCCGGCGAAAGGATCTCGATGCAGATGAAGGGGGGCTTGGTGAGCACTTCCTCGCCGGGTTCGCCTACCGTCACGCAAACGTCTGGGACGCGAAAGCGCGAGGGCCGGACCTGAACCCGGACTTCCGTCATCACAACTACTCCTTGGCTCTCATATCGAGCCAGAAGATATGCACCGATTCTCAATTGCAGCCTGGCATGTGTGACTTCGCCCACGTTACGCTCCTCGATGTGGCCATCCACAAAGTCGCAATCTGGCTCGTAGGCGGTAGCCAGGTAGTCTTCGACGGAGATCAACGTCCGGGCGGACATAGCTTTACGGTATCACTCGGATGGCGCCGGAGCGTAGATCACCTGCTTCCCCGTATCGGCGGTCGGCCCATAGTTGCTGTACACGTCCCGTTCCAGCATCCGGAGCATGGCCATCTGCTGCCCGCGATGGTGCGAAGTGTGGGCGATGCGCCGGACCATGATCCAGGCGCGGCTGCGTTGTACGTCAAAGAACGCGACCTCTTCCTCCCACCATAGGTCTTCCTTGCCGCGCAAAACCTCGAGACGTTTTGAAGAATCTGTTCCGTACTGCAAAACGAACCCAAGCCTAGTTTCTTCCACGGGAAGCGGCGGAGCTCCGACATCAATCCCCAACATATTGCAAAACCAGGCATTTTCGCTCAAGCATTGGTGTTGCATCTGCTCCAGGAAGCTGCGGCCCCGGAGATCGGTAGGGTGCGGGCGAAACGGCAGGTCCTGGTCGCGAAACATGCCCCATACACTCAGAACTTTGAGCCGTTCAGTCTCGTAGGTGTCCACCAGGAATCGATAACTCATAAGAGTTACAATAAACGATGGAACCCTATGCACACTTGGGATACTGACCGAGCTACCTCCATCATCCAGGAACTTCAGCAGCTTCCCGGCGCGGTTCTGCCCATTTTGCATGCATTACAGGAAGAGTTCGGATACGTGGACGAGGCTGCCGTCCCCCTGATCGCCGACGCGGTCAATATTTCGCAAGGCCGAAGTGCATGGCGTGATCAGTTTTTATCACGATTTCCGGCATGCTCCGCCCGGCCGCCATGTCCTCAAAATGTGCCGGGCTGAGTCTTGCCAGTCCATGGGGTGCGACCGGGTGATCGATCACGTTGAGAAGAAGCTGGGAGCCAAGCTGGGTGAAACCACGGCCGACGGCAGCTTCACTCTGGATGCGGTCTATTGTTTGGGTAACTGCGCGCTTTCTCCGGCGGTGATGCTGGATGGGAAGCCATACGGCCGGTTCTCGCCGCAGGTGGCCGACTTCCTCATCGATGACGCTAAACGACGCGAAGGAGCATTACGCGGATGAGCGTAAAGGTATATGTCCCGTGTGACATGGCGGCGCTCTCGGTAGGAGCGGACGCGGTCGCCCGTGCGATCGCCGAACAAGTAGCCGCACGCCGCCTGGATGTGACCGTGGTTCGTAACGGATCGCGCGGCATGTTCTGGCTGGAGCCGCTGGTGGAAGTGGAAACCCCCAAGGGTCGCGTGGCGTATGGACCGGTCACGGTTGACGCCGTGCCCGGACTGTTTGACGCCGGTTTGCTGGAAGGCAAAAGCCACGCCCTCTCTCTGGGACCCACCGAAGAGATTCCCTACCTCAAAAAGCAGGAACGGCTGACCTTCGCCCGCTGCGGCATTGTCGATCCGCTTTCGCTGTCCGATTACGTTAGCCGCGACGGTTACAAGGGCCTGCAACGCGCGCTTACGATGACTCCGGAGGCGCTGGTAGACGAAGTCACGAATTCAGGGTTGCGCGGTCGCGGCGGCGCAGGCTTCCCCACCGGCATCAAGTGGAAGACCGTTCTCAAGACCGGTGCCGATCAGAAATACATCGTCTGCAATGCCGACGAAGGCGACAGCGGCACCTACGCGGATCGCATGATCATGGAAGGCGATCCGTTCGTGCTGATCGAGGGCATGACCATCGCCGGATTCGCGGTGGGCGCGACCAGCGGCTTCATTTATCTGCGCTCGGAATATCCCCACGCGTTCAAGACGCTGAAGCGCGCTATCGCCATCGCCTACGAAAAGGGCTACCTGGGCGAGAATGTCGCGGGCAGCGGCAAAAAATTCGATCTGGATGTCCGCCTCGGCGCGGGCGCCTACATTTGCGGCGAGGAAACGTCACTGCTCGAGAGCCTGGAAGGCAAGCGCGGCCAGATTCGTCCGAAGCCGCCTCTGCCGGCGATCGAAGGGTTGTTCGGCAAGCCGACCGTAGTCAACAACGTCATCTCGCTGGCGACAGTGCCGATCATTCTCGACAAGGGCGCGGATTACTATCAAGAATTTCGGCATGGGCCGATCGCGCGGCACGCTGACCATCCAGCTCGCGGGCAACATCAAGTACGGCGGACTCGTTGAAAAAGCTTTCGGGATCACGCTGCGCGAAGCCATCTACGATTTCGGCGGCGGGACATTTTCCGGGCGCCCGTTCCGGGCGGTGCAGGTCGGTGGACCCCTGGGAGCGTACTTCCCGGAATCGTTGCTCGATACGCCGCTCGACTACGAAGCATTCGCGGCGAAAAAAGGGTTAGTCGGTCACGGCGGCATCGTGGTGTTCGACGATACGGTCGATCTCGCGCGGCAAGCCCGCTTCGCCATGGAATTCTGCGCGATCGAAAGCTGCGGCAAATGTACGCCCTGCCGTATCGGGTCGACGCGCGGTGTGGAGGTGATCGACCGGATCATCGCCAACCAGGACCGCACCAAGAATCTGCAAGTCCTGGACGATCTTTGTGAACTGATGCTGGACGGATCGCTCTGCGCGCTGGGAGGGCTGACGCCTTACCCGGTGCTGAGCGCGGTCCAGCATTTCCCTGAAGACTTTGACAAACCGGCGGCGATGCCGCCGACCCCCATGACCCAACCAGGTCAGGAGACACCCTCATGGCGCTAATACACGAAACCGATTACGGAACACCTTCGCGAGTCGCGGAAACGTTAGTCACGCTGGAAATCGACGGCAAGCCGGTCACCGTGCCGGCTGGGTCATCGGTGATGCGCGCGGCAGTAGTAGCCGGTGTGCAGGTCCCGAAGCTATGCGCGACCGATAGCGTCGAAGCGTTCGGGTCCTGCCGGCTGTGCCTGGTCGAAGTGGAAGGCCGCCGCGGCACGCCCGCGTCGTGCACCACTCTGGCCGAGCCCGGCATGAAGGTCCGGACGTCTTCGCCAAAGCTTTCGAAGCTTCGCCGCGGAATGATGGAGCTGTACATCTCCGATCATCCGCTGGATTGCCTGACCTGCGGCGCGAACGGGAATTGCGAGCTTCAGGATATGGCGGGCGTGGTCGGCCTGCGCGAAGTCCGCTACGGCTACGAAGGCGAGAATCATTTCAAGAATCCCGAGCCCAAGGACAATTCGAATCCATATTTCAGCTTCGAGCCTTCCAAGTGCATCGTGTGCTCGCGCTGCGTGCGGGCCTGCGAAGAAGTGCAGGGTACATTTGCGCTGACCATTCAGGGCCGCGGGTTCGAGTCGAAAGTATCCGCGGGCGGCAAGCCGTTTCTGGATTCCGAATGCGTATCGTGCGGGGCGTGCGTGCAGGCTTGTCCGACGGCCACGCTGATCGAAAAGAGCGTTCTGGCGAAAGGGCAGGGCGAGCACACCGTTCTCACTACCTGCGCCTATTGCGGTGTGGGCTGCTCGTTCAAGGCCGAGATGCAAGGTTCGGAAGTGGTCCGCATGGTTCCCTTCAAGGACGGCAAGGCGAACCACGGCCACTCCTGCGTGAAGGGCCGCTTCTCCTGGGGCTACGCGACGCACAAGGATCGAATCACGAAGCCGATGGTCCGCGCCAAGATCACCGATCCGTGGCGCGAAGTCACCTGGGAAGAAGCTATCAGCCACACGGCTAGCGAGTTCAAGCGCATCCAGGCCAAGTACGGCCGCGATTCGATCGGCGGCATCACGTCATCGCGATGCACCAACGAAGAAACGTATGTGATGCAGAAACTGATCCGCGCGGGATTCGGCAATAACAACACCGACACCTGCGCGCGCGTGTGCCACTCGCCCACGGGCTACGGCCTCAAGACCACGTTCGGCACCTCCGCCGGAACGCAGGATTTCGATTCCGTGGAGCAGGCCGACGTGATCATGATCATCGGCGCAAATCCCACGGACGCGCATCCGGTGTTCGCTTCGCAAATGAAACGCCGCTTGCGCGATGGCGCGAAGCTGATCATCGCCGATCCGCGCCGGATTGACCTGGTGAAATCGCCGCACGTGCAGGCCCAGTACCATCTGCCGCTCAAGCCCGGCACCAATGTGGCCCTCATTAATGCTTTGGCGCACGTTGTGGTCACCGAAGGATTGCTGGCCGAGGACTACATCAAAGAGCGCTGCGACATGCCCGCGTTCGAACTGTGGCGCAAGTTCGTATCGGAAGAACGCAACTCGCCGGAGGCGACGGAAGCCGCCACGGGTGTTCCGGCGCTGGATGTTCGCGGCGCTGCGCGGCTCTATGCGACCGGCGGCAATGGCGCGATCTATTACGGACTGGGCGTTACCGAGCACAGCCAAGGCTCGACCATGGTCATGGGCATGGCGAATCTCGCTATGGCGACTGGCAATATCGGAAAGGTCGGCGTCGGCGTGAATCCGCTGCGCGGCCAGAACAACGTGCAGGGATCGTGCGACATGGGATCGTTCCCGCACGAGTACTCGGGTTACCGCCACGTATCGGACGATTCGACCCGGCATCTGTTTGAGGGAGCCTGGGGCGTGTCGCTGCAAAGCGAGCCGGGCCTGCGTATTTCGAACATGATCGATGCCGCCATGGAAGGCACGTTCAAGGGCATCTACGTCCAGGGCGAAGATATCGCCCAGTCCGATCCGAACACCCAGCACATTACGGCCGGCCTGGCTGCGATGGAGTGCGTGGTGGTGCAGGATTTGTTCCTGAATGAGACGGCGATGTATGCCCACGTCTTCCTGCCGGGCGCGTCTTTCCTCGAAAAAGACGGAACGTTCACCAATGCCGAGCGCCGCATCAGCCGGGTTCGCAAGGCAATCGCGCCGATGGCGGGTATGGGCGACTGGGAGATTACCCAGGCGCTTTCGAACGCGATGGGCTACCCGATGAACTACAGCCATCCGTCCGAGATCATGGATGAAATCGCGCGCCTGACGCCGACCTTCGCGGGGGTCAGCTTCGACAAAATTGACGAGCTGGGCAGCATTCAGTGGCCCTGCAACGAGAAAGCTCCTGAAGGCACGCCGGTGATGCATATCGGCGGGTTCGTGCGCGGCAAGGGCAACTTCGTCATCACCGAATTCATCCCTACTGACGAGCGCACCACGGGCCGCTTCCCGCTGATTCTGACGACGGGCCGGATTCTGACGCAGTACAACGTGGGCGCGCAAACCGCGCGCACTGAGAATAACGTGTGGCATCCGGAAGACATCCTGGAGATTCATCCTCTGGATGCGGAGAATCGCGGCATCAATGAAGGCGACCTGGTATCGCTCACCAGCCGCGCGGGCGATACGACCCTCAAGGCGCACATCTCCGAGCGCATGCAGCCGGGCGTGGTGTACACCACGTTCCATCACATGTTCACCGGCGCCAACGTCGTCACCACGGAGTTCGAGGACTGGGCCACGGGCTGTCCGGAATATAAAGTGACCGCGGTGCAGGTGGCGCTTACGAAGAAGATCTCGTCGTGGCAGGAGCACTATAGCGAGACTCGCAAGCTCACGACCCAAATCGCGAAATAAGACGTCGAGGACATGGATTCGAACAACATGGTTCACAGGGCGAACCAGATCGCCCTGAATTTCGCTTCTTATCCGCATGCGGACGCTGTCGCCAAAACGACCACTCATCTGAAGATGTATTGGGAGCCGCGGATGAAGAAGCATCTGCATGAATACGTCGCCAAGGGTGGCGGGGGGCTGCACGAGCTGGTGCTCGAGGCGGAGAAGCAGCTGAAGTAGCCGCAAATAAACGAGAATGAACGCGAAGAAACCGTTCTGAATGTCCCGGCGCTTGTGGTGGCGCGGCAGTCTGTTCGGTGCCTGTATAGGCGCAATCGGCCTGATCTGGAGTGGCCAATGGCGAAGATACAACTGGATAACGCTGCCTCTGGGGATCGCGGCCTGCGTCATCCTACATCCAGTTATGGACGGACCCGCTCCAGGACGCGCGCTATTGCGCTCGTGGAGGATCTACGCGGGAATCGCCATCTTCTTTGTCGTTGAATTCGTTGTCTTCAAAAATTGGCCCAGCTCTCCCGGCCAATGAGTTCTAAATATGTTGTTGCCCGAATGAACGGCTAATACTCACTAGCGTTGATTTGCAGCCTTCGCGGCCGCTTTGGTCAGGATCAAGATATGCTGACGCGGAAGGGTCTCGATCACCGGCTGCAGCACGAACCCTTCCGCTTCGATCTCGGCCTTCACCTGTGCGACGGTCATCTTGTGCTCGGGGTTGATCGGGACGTTGGGATCCTCGGCGCGGTATTCGAGCAGGACTAATCTTCCATCCGGCTTCAGCGTTTCGCGGATCTTCCGCAGCATCTGCTGGGGCTGCGAGAATTCGTGATAGACGTCGACCAGCAGCACCAGGTCCATGGTGTTCGGGGGCAGTTTGGGATCGGCGACATCGCCAAGCACCGTGACGACATTGTTGATCTTGCCCTTGGCGGCATTGTCGCGCAGTTTGGCGAGCATCTCGGGCTGCAGATCGTTAGCGTAAACCTTTCCCGAAGGACCCACGCGCTTGGCCATGCGCAGCGACATGTAGCCGACTCCCGCGCCGATGTCGGCCACCACCATCCCGGGCTTCAGGTTGAGCGCATCCAGAGCTTTGTCGGGTTGCTCTTCGGATTCCCGCTCGGACCGCGTCAGCCAGTCGGCGCCGCTCATCCCCATGACGCCGGCGATCTTGCGTCCGGTAACGGGATGCGTGCCGGGAGCCTGGAACGCGGGCGCGCCCCACACCAACAGAGCAAATACGATCGCCGGCCGTCGTTATTGCAAAGGGTCATCGAAGAGCCTTCTCAATCTGCACGGCCAGTTCCCGCTCGGTAGCCGCGCCCGGATGGTACCAGCTCACGATTCCCTTTCGATCCACCAGAACCAGTGTCGGCGTGGAGCTCGCACCATAGCGCGCGAAATTCGCATTGCTCAGAGGCGCGGGCATGTCGCCCAAGGGCGCATAGAACTGGCGGCGGATCTGCTCGATATACGGTTTTTCGACGGCGGGAGGCGCATCGGCGCCGTCGGCCACATAGCCGTAGTATTCGGTGGGACCGATCAGGGCCAGCCCTCGCGGACCGTATTTTTTCATCAGGCCGGCGATGATGGGGACGTCGGCCTTACAATCGGGGCACCAGTGCGCCCAGAAGAACAGCAGAATCGCCTTCCCGCGCAGGCTGGCGATGGAGGGAGGCTTGGGGCCGAACCACACGGTGGATTCGAGTGCCGGCGCGGGCTTGCCTTCCAGGCTCAGCAGGTTGATGTTCTTCTGGATTCGCTCCTGTATGGTGGTGCCGGCATAGGTTTTCAATTCGTCGCGCAGGAACTGCACGGCATCGCCAGCTTCGCCCCGGGCTGCCATCACTTGCGCCTGGACCTCGATCGACGCCCCCATCGCGTAGAGCCACCGCTCGCGAGCCACGCGAGGTCCGCGGAGATTGGGGAGCGCCATCTGGCGGGTCTTGTCGGCATACGCGGCCGCCCGATCGAGGTTCTTGGCCGCCAAAGCTCCGCGCGCCTGCCAACTGATCGCGGCGGCTAGCTCCGAATCGGCGCCGTGGGCGCGACGGTAGGCCTCCACCTGGCGGTCGGCGCCGGCGAAGTCGTTCTTTTCGATGGAGGCTCGCACATCGTCGACAATTCCAGCGAAAGCGCTGGAAGCCAGGAGCAAAAGGGCCAGGACCAACTTCATCATCCGGATTATACCGCCGGGAAAAGGGCCTCGCCCCTACAAAACCAACGGATCCCGGAAAACTGTAGGGGTCGGGCATGCCCGACCCGGCCGCGCGTTTGACACCACCTCCCGCGATTCGCTAAGCTCAATAAGGTTCTAGAACTCGCAGGAGTACGTCTGTCTTCATGAAAACCTCAATTCCATCGCTCGCTGGCCTCACGCGCGAATGGCACGTGATCGATGCCGAAGAAGCGGTGCTGGGCCGGATCGCCAGTAAGGCGGCCAAGATTCTCATGGGCAAGCACAAGCCCACCTATACTCCGTTCCTCGATACCGGCGACCACGTGATCGTGGTGAACGCGGCCAAGGTCCGGCTGACCGGGAACAAAGAAGAGCAGAAACTTTATCGCCGGCACTCGGGATATCCGGGCGGCTTAACCGAAACTTCAGCGCGCAAGGTGCGGGCGGCGCGTCCCACGCGGATGGTGGAAGAGGCAGTGCAGGGTATGCTCCCCAAGAGCAAGCTGGGGAAGCAAATGTACCGCAAGCTGCAAGTCTACGCCGGTCCGACGCATCCGCACCATGCCCAGAAGCCAGTCCCACTGGCTGCTTCGTAAGGAGATCTGACGACATTGGCATTTGTACAGCACCTCGGAACGGGCCGCCGCAAGAGAGCGGTGGCCAGAGTATTCTTGCGGGACGGGAAGGGCGAGATCACGGTGAACAGCCGCGCCTTCGAACACTACTTCCCGAGCGAGGCGGCGCGCGCGATCGTGCGGCAGCCTCTTTTGGCCACCGAAACGGCCGAAAAGTTCGATATTTGGATTACGACAGCCGGCGGCGGCCCCAACGGGCAAGCCGGAGCCGCCAAGCTGGGCATTGCTCGCGCACTGATTGAGTTCAACTCGGAATTGCGCGGGAAACTGAAAGAGCTGGGCATGCTCACGCGCGATGCGCGCCAGCATGAGCGCAAAAAGTACGGGCAGAAGGGCGCCCGCAAGCGGTTCCAGTTCTCGAAACGCTAGTGTTAGCCGCATATCTTCGCCCATGAACGCAGCTTCATCGCGTTCATTCGCGTTTGTTCGCGGCCGGTAGTTGGTTCAGCAACCCCGGGTCCACAAATCCCGCTTTGGACCGTGAGCCTGGGTTCTCTTAAAACGAGAAGAAGGAGGTTATTTGCCGTCTATTAGCATGAAGGAATTGCTCGAAGCAGGCGTTCATTTCGGGCACCAGACCAAGCGCTGGAATCCAAAGATGAAAGAATACATCTTTGGCGAACGCAATGGTATTTACATCGTTGACCTGCAAAAAACGCTGAAACTGTTCAAGGACGCCATGCGCTACGTCGGTGAAATGGCCGCGCAAGGCAAAACGGTTCTCTTCGTGGGCACTAAACGCCAGGCGCAGGAAGCCATCGCCGAGGAAGCTACCCGCTGCTCGCAGTTCTACGTGAACCAGCGCTGGCTGGGCGGACTGCTGACGAACATGCTGACGGTTCAGAAATCCATCAAGCGATTGAAGGAACTGGACACGATGGCCGAATCGGGCGATTGGGGCGGGCGCGCCAAGAAAGAAGTCGTGCGCATGGAGCGCGAGCGCAAGCACCTCAACCAGAACCTGGCCGGCATCAAGGACATGAACGGCCTGCCGGATCTGCTGTTCGTGGTCGACTCCAACAAAGAGGCGATCGCGGTGGAAGAAGCCCGCAAGCTGGGCATCGCCGTAGTGGCCGTGGTCGATACCAACTGCGATCCGGATAAAGTGGATTACGTGATTCCGGGCAACGACGACGCGCTGCGCGCGATCCGGCTGTTCACGAATAAGATCTCGGAAGCGGTGATCGAAGGCCGGCAATTGGCGACCGAGCACGATTTCGTTCCCGAGAAGATCGCGGAGAGCGGAGACGAAGCTCCGGTGGAAGAGATGCCGGAGTATTCGGAATATGTCGATCCGAAGTACGCCGCGCAGCTCATGTCGGAAAGCATGCCGGACGAGGATCTGCCGTCCACATCGCTGCCGCGCAAGGGGCCGGGATCGGAAGCCGCGGCCGACGAAGCGTCCAGCGGCAATCCGTAAATAATTGGGGCAGGGTCGGGCGTGCCCGACCCCTACGATTGGTAGGGGCGAGGCATGCCTCGCCCTAGCGCGTTAATAAGGAATCTATGGAGATCAGTGCACAGCTAGTAAAGCAGCTCCGCGAGCGAACCGGAGCCGGGATGATGGAGTGCAAAGCCGCTCTGAAGGAAGCCAAGGGCGACCTGGGCGAAGCCGAAGTCGTGCTGCGCAAGAAGGGGATCGCTTCGGCGGCCAAGAAATCCGGGCGTTCCGCCAAACAGGGCGTGATCGCCAGCTACATCCATCCGGGAGCGCAGTTGGGCGTGATGATCGAAGTCAACTGCGAGTCGGACTTCGTGGCGCGCACCGACGATTTTCAGGAACTGGTCCACGATCTGGCCATGCAGGTGGCCGCGGCCGATCCGCAGTTCATCCGCAAAGAGGACGTCACGCAGGCGGCGCTCGACAAGGAAAAAGATATCCAGCGCGGACGGGCGCTGGGCGAGGGCAAGCCCGAGAAGATGGTCGACAAGATCGTCGAGGGGCGCATGAACAAGTACTACGAAGAGGTGTGCCTCTACGAGCAGCCCTTCATCAAGGAAAACACCACGTCAATCGCCGATGTGATCAAGGCGAAAATCGCCAAGCTCGGCGAGAACATCACCGTGTCGCGCTTTGTGCGATTCAAGGTTGGCGATAACGTGTCCGCCGATTTATCGGGCTCGGAAACACCCGCGGCCGAGTAACTTGTGCCTCGCTACGGTCGCATCCTTCTCAAGCTGAGCGGTGAAGTCCTGGCCGGGGAAGCTTCTTTTGGTATCGACCCGGAGCGCGTGAAAGCTCTGGCCGCGGAGGTCGCGGAAGTGGCGCAATCCGGCGTTCAGATCGGCCTGGTGGTCGGCGGCGGAAATTTCTTTCGCGGCGTGGCGGCGGCCGCGCAGAAGATGGAGCGGGTGACCGCCGATCACATGGGGATGCTGGCCACGGTGATCAATGCCCTGGCCTTGCAGGACGCTCTCGAAAAAGCCGGCGCTCCCACGCGCGTGATGACCGCCATCCAGATGCACTCGGTAGCCGAGCCGTACATCCGGCGGCGGGCGATCCGGCATCTGGAAAAGGGCCGCCTGGTGATCTTCGCCGCGGGCACTTCGAACCCGTATTTTTCGACCGACACGGCCGCCACCCTGCGCGGGCTCGAAATCCATGCCGAGGTGGTGGCCAAGGCCACGCGCGTGGACGGCGTCTACGATAAAGACCCTTTGAAGCACTCCGACGCCTCGCGCTTTTCGGAAATCGAGTATTCCGATGTACTTTCGCGAAACCTGCGCGTGCTGGACGCGTCGGCGGTGGCCATGTGCCGCGACAACCATATGCCGATTGTGGTTTTCAATTTGAACGTCCGAGGCAATATAATGCGTATGGCGATGGGCGAACCCATCGGCACTCTCATTCATTAAATCTTATGGCTGAACAACCTGCCGCTGCGGCGGCGCACAATTTCAAGAGCGTCAAGGACGTGGAAGCGGGCGCCAAGGCGCGCATGGACAAATCCATCGCCGACATGCAGCACACCATTGCGGGCATCCGCACGGGGCGCGCTTCGGTGAGCGTTTTCGACAACATTCGAGTGGATTACTACGGCTCGCCGACGCCGCTCAACCAGGTGGCCAACCTGCACGTGCCCGAGCCCACGCTGATCACGATCACGCCGTGGGATGTGTCGCAGATCGGCGCCATCGAGAAGGCCATCCGGATTTCCGACCTGGGCTTGAATCCGGCCAATGACGGCAAGATGATCCGGGTGCCGATTCCTCCGTTAACCGAGGAACGGCGCAAAGAGATCGTCAAGCGGCTGCATCACGTGGCCGAAGAGCATCGCGTGGCGCTGCGCAACGTCCGCCGCGACGCCAACGAGCACTTGAAGAAGCTGCTCAAGGACAAAGCCATCAGCGAGGACGAAGAGCGCCGGGCCTTGGAAGAAACCCAGAAGATGACCGACGTCTACATCGGCAAAGTGGACGCGGTGTCGAAGACCAAAGAGAAAGAAATTCTGGAATTGAAGTAACGATCGCGGGCGAGGCATGCCTCGCCCCTACAGACAAATTCTGACGTTTGTAGGGGTCGGGCATGCCCGACCTAAATTCGTGGACGCGGTGTCGAAGACGGTCGAGGGCGAGGCATGCCCGACCCAAATTCCCTGAGAGAAACATCGGCTTGGGTGAACCAGAATATGTGGAACCCCGCCGCCGGTCGATCCGCCTCCCGGGATTTGACTACTCAACTCCAGGCGCGTACTTCGTAACCATCTGCACCCGCGAGTCGTCGCTGCATTCTTAACGAGGTGAGTGACATTGTGACCGCCTATTGGAATGAGATCCCGCGGCATTTTCCGCACGTTACGACTCGATGCGTTTGTTGTTATGCCGAACCATCTCCACGGCATTCTCATCCTTGACGATGTAGGGGTCGGGCATGCCCGACCCATCTCTGTTGTGATCGGTTCCTTCAAGGCCGCCGTGTCCAAACGACTTGGAAAAGCCATTTGGCAGCGCAACTATTGGGAGCATATCATCCGTTCCGAAAAAGCTCTCCATCAAATCCGGCAGTATATCGAGGGCAACCCAGCCGCCTTGATACCCTGGATGCATGCGCTGCATGCGGGTTCGCGTCCTCCTCTTCGCTTTGCTCCCCAGCCTGTTGGCTGCCCAGAGCCTCCAGGATTTCGAAAAGAAAGTCACTCAATTCACGCTCGCCAACGGGATGACGTTCCTGGTGATCGAACGCCATGACGCCCCGGTGGTGTCGTTCCACACCTACGCCAACGTGGGGGCCGTCGACGATCCCACGGGCCGCACCGGCCTGGCGCATATGTTCGAGCACATGGCCTTCAAGGGCACCCCGAACATCGGCAGCAAGGACTGGACCTCGGAGAAAAAAGCTCTGGACGCAATCGAGGCGGTCTACAATCGCCTGGACGCAGAGCGCAACAAGGCTTTCCGGGCCGATCCGAAGAAAATCGAGGCGCTCGAAGCCGAGCTGAAGGCCGCCATCGCCAAGGCCGACAGTTACGTCGAATCGAACGAGTATGACCGGATCGTGGAATCGAACGGCGGCGTGGGGATGAACGCCGGTACGGCCGAAGACGAGACCACGTACTTCTATAGTTTTCCGTCCAACCGCATCGAGCTGTGGTTTCTGCTCGAATCGGAGCGCTTCCTGCATCCGGTGTTTCGCGAGTTCTACAAGGAACGCGACGTGGTGCGCGAAGAGCGGCGCATGCGAATCGAATCGAGCCCGCAGGGGCAGCTGGTGGAGGCGCTGGACTCGACGGCGTTCGCGGCGCACCCTTACAAGAACAGCCCGGCGGGATGGGCCAGCGATATCGAAAGCCTTCGCGCGACCGATGCCGAAGCGTTTTATAAACGCTACTACGGCCCGTCGAATCTGACCATCGGCATCGCCGGCGACGTGAATCCCGCCGAGGCGAAAAAGCTCGCCGAGAAGTATTTCGGACGGATTCCGGCCCGGCCCGCGCCGCCTCTGGTGGATACGGTAGAGCCTCCGCAGAACGGGGAAAAGCGCGTGATGGTGGCGTCGCCGGCGCAGCCTTTCCTGGTCATCGCTTATAAGCGGCCGGATCAGTACTCGAAAGACAATGCCGCGCTGGACGTGCTGGAGCAGATTCTCTCCGGAGGACGCACCAGCATCATCTACAAGGAAATGGTGCGGGACAAAAAGATCGCGCTGGGCGCCGCGAGTTACGCGACCTATCCGGGCGGCAAGTATCCTTCGCTGTTCCTGTTTTTCGTGGTTCCCAACAGCGGCCACACGGTCGATGAGATGGAGAAGTCGGTGTATGAGATCGTCGATCGCGTCAAGAAGGAGAAGCCCGACGCGGAGGCGCTGCAACGCGTGAAGATCAATCTGCGCGCTTCGCTGATCCAGAAGCTCGATAGCAACTCGGGGCTGGCTGCTGAGTTGTGTGCCTATCAGGCGGGCTACGGCGACTGGCGCAAGCTGTTCACCGAGCTCGATGAATACAACCAAGTGACCGCGGACGACGTCCAGCGCGTTGCGCAGAAGTACCTGCTGGAAAGCACGCGCACAGTGGTCTACACCTATACTCCATCTAAAGACGGCGCCAAGGGAGACGCAAAATGAAACGGCTCGCATTATTTCTTGCGATTCTCACCGCCGGAATGGTCGTCGCCCAGGAGGCGCCTAAGCCGGTCTATGGTCCTCCCTCTTACAAGTCGTTGAAGTACCCGCCCCTTCCCCAGGTCAAGATCCCCGAGCCGGTGGAAGCGACTCTCTCCAACGGCATGCGCCTGCTGATGCTGGAGGATCATGAGCTGCCGCTGATCCGGGGTTTGGCTTTGGTTCGTACCGGAAACCTGCTCGATCCAAGCGATCAGCGCGGCCTTTCGCAGGTGATGGCGGACGTGCTGCGCTCGGGCGGCACCAAGTCGAAGACCGGCGATCAGATCGACGAGGAGCTGGAGAACATCGCGGGCACGGTGGAAGCCGGCATGGATGAAACCAGCGCGAACGTGAGCTTCTCGGGGTTGAAGGAAACCACCGATCGGGTGCTGGCCGTCTTTAAGGACGTGCTCACGAATCCGGAGTTCCGCCAGGACAAACTGGATTTGACACTCACGCAGTACCGCAGCGCCATCGCCCGCCGCAATGACGACGCCAGCGACATTCCCGGCCGCGAGCTGACGCGTATTCTGTACGGCAAGGACACCCCCTACGGCTGGCAGCCTGAATATGCGGACCTGGCTCGTATTCATCGCGAAGATTTGCTGGCGTTCTATCAGCGCTACTACTTCCCCAAGAACATCATGCTGGCAGTGTACGGCGATTTCAACGCGGCGGAGATGAAAGACAAGCTGGAAAAGCTGTTCGCGGACTGGAAAGTGGAGCAGCCCGCGGCGCCGCCGTTCCCGGCGCTCACCGCCAAGCCGGCTCCGGGCATTTACTTTGCGCCGAAAGAGGACGTGACCCAGACATTTTTCTCCATCGGCGAACTGGGGGGAACGCTGCGCGATCCGGATTATCCCGCGCTTGAAGTCGCCACCAACATTCTGGGTGAGGGCTTCAGCAGCCGCCTGGTTTCGCGGATCCGGACGCAGCTCGGCTATGCCTACAGCATCGGAGCGAGCTGGGCGGCGAATTATAACTTCCCAGGTACGTTCCGCATCGGGGGCAGCACGAAATCCATGACCACGGTGGAGACCGTGCAGGCCATCCGGGAAGAAGTCGAAAAACTTCGGACGACGGAGGTGACCGAGAAGGAGCTGGACGAAGCCAAGCAGGCGGTGCTCAATAGCTTCGTGTTCAACTTCGACAGCCCGGCGAAGACGCTCAATCGCGTGATGCGCTACGAGTATTTCGGCTATCCCAAGGATTTCCTGTTCCAGTATCAGAAAGCGATCGCCGCGGTGACCCGCGCGGACGTGCTGCGAGTGGCAAAACAGCACATTCATCCCGATGAGCTGGCCATCGTTACGGTCGGAAATCCGAAGGAATTCGGCAAGCCGCTGACGACCCTGGGAAAAGTCACCGAGCTCGATCTGACCATCCCCGAGCCGAAACAGGAGCTTTCGAAGGCGGACGCCGGAAGCCTGGCGCGCGGCAAGCAATTGCTCGAGCGGGCCCAGCAGGCGATGGGCGGAGCCGAGAAACTCGCCGCCGTCAAAGACGCAACCTACACGGCGGACATCGCCCTGGAGGCTGCCGCGGGCGGGATCCGGCTGAAGCTGGTGAACTATTATCTGGCTCCCGATCAGCTGCGGCAGGAGCAGGAGCTTCCGGGCGCGAAGATCATCGAGTACTCGGACGGTAAATCGGGATTCCTCTCGACACCGCAAGGCGTTCAGCCCATGCCGGCGGAGGCCCTGAAACAGGCGCAAGGCGAGCTGTTCCGCGAGCCGTACGCCCTGCTGCTTTCCGATCGCGATCCTGCGCGCATCGTGAACGCAGTGGGGGAGAATACCGTCGAGGTGGCGGCCGCCAATGGGAGCCTCAAGGTGAAGATCGAGTTCGACCCCGCCACCGGTTTGCCCGCCCGGGAGACTTACACGGAGGCTGGTGCGACCGGCGCTCCGGCGGAGACCACGGAGATCTATTCGGACTGGCGCGAAGTGGGCGGCATAAAGCTGCCGCATAAGGCGATCCAACTGGAGAACGGGATGAAGATGTTGGAAGTCGCCATTTCCGAATACAAAATCAACAGCGGCTTGACCGCCGCGGCGTTGAGTAAACGGCCATGAAAAAGATCTTATATGTGTTGATCGCGGCAGCCGCGATTGCAAATGCCGAGGATGCCGAAACGCGCGGCAAGAAGGTGATCGACGATGCGATCGCGGCGCTGGGCGGGCAGAAATTTCTGAGCATGCAGGACCGCATCGAGAAGGGCCGCGCCTATTCGTTCTTTCACGATCAGGTCAGCGGGCTCGCCATCGCCAAGATCTACACGCGCTACATCTACGTGGCGCCGGACCGGACGGGAATCGACCTGGGCATTCAAGAGCGCGAAGCCTTCGGCAAGAACGAAGACTACTATGTGCTGTTCCGCGAAGAGGGCGCCTGGGAAGTTACCTTTCGGGGACCCAAGGATCTGGAAAAGGACCGGATCCAGCGCAACCGCGACACCACTCTGAACGATGTGCTGTATATTCTGCGCCAGCGGCTGCATGAGCCGGGGATCATCTTCGAATCGCAAGGGTCCGATGTGATCGAGAACCAGCCGGTGAATATCGTCGATATTACGGATTCGCAAAATCGCGTGGTGCGGGCGTATTTCCACCAGACTACCAAGCTTCCGGTCCAGCAAAGCTGGGTATGGCGCGATCCGCAAACCAGGGAGCGGGAGGAAGAAGTCACGCGCTATTCCCGTTATCGGATGGCGGGCGGAGTTCAGTGGCCCCAGCAGATACACCGGGAGCGCAATGGTGAGAAGATCTATGAGATCTTTTCGGAATCGGTCACGGTGAACCAGGAACTGGCGGACAACCTGTTCGCGATTCCGGGTCCCGACGCCAAGCCCGACCCGCCGCGCAGGAAATAGACGTTAGGTTGTCTCCAGCGGAGGCCCGGCCGGGATCCGCAAAGCTTCTTTGCGCGCGAAAAGCGCCGCGGTGCGGTCCAGAAGGTCCTTCTGTGTAAACGGCCGCCGGATTTCCAGAGGGGACGTCTCCGGAAGATCGACCATGGTCAGGCAGTCCAGGTCAGGGTGCTTGGGACGAAGTGCGCTTAAGATTGCGTCCCGGTGGGCTGTCTCGGCGATCAGCACGTCGAGAGGTCCTTCGTGAACCTGGCCGAGGGCCAACGCCTCTTCGCCATCAGATGCCTCGAGCAAATTGTAGCCGGCGGATTCGAAGAATTTGTGCAGTTGCGCGCGAACGCGATCCCGGCCGTCCACGAGCAGAACGGTACGGGCTTGTCCCGCGCCGGCCGCGGCTTCGGAGAGCAGCGCTTCTTCGTTGACGCGCGGCAACAGGAGTTCGATTCGGGTGCCGTCGGTCACCGCCCGCGCGGTGAGATAGCCGCCATGCTCGGCGGCGATGGAATGAGCCACCGACAAAGCCAGTCCATTCTGTCCGCTGCCGGCGGGGTCGAACAAACGGTCCAGATCGGGCTCGAAGGCGGCGTAGCTCATGCGGAAAGCGGCGAAACTGGCCATGGCGCCGTGCTGCGGCACCTCCGTACGTCCGGTCTGAATCAACAGGCGGCCGCCGGGCGGGATCATCGCGCATGCATGTACCACCAGGTTCATGATGACCTGCTCGATCTGGGCCGGATCCGCCTTGATACGCCCCGCCTCGGGCTCCGGCTGGACGGCCGTGACGACGCGCCCGCCAGCCGCCATTTCGATGGTCTTCGCCATGCGACGAAGGATGGTGTTGAGGCTGACGATCTCCGGCTGCGCTACCTGGCGCGCGCCTAAGCCCGCCAGTTTCTCGGTGACCTGCTCGGCTGCCAGGGCGGCTTCGCGGATTTCCGCAAGCGCGGCCTGGGCCGGGGAATAATCCCCCAGCTGCCGGGCCAGCAGGCCGGTCCGGCTGCGAATAATCTGAACCAGGCTGGCGTATTCGGCGGCGATCCGGGCTGCCAGGCGGCCCGCGGCTTCGACCCGCTGAGCCTGCCGGAGCTGGCGTTCTTCCCAGCGCCTCGCGCTCACGTCGCGCAAGGTAAGCACCACGCCCAGCAGATTCTCCGCGGAGGAGCGTACCGGCGCTACGGTGCCCTCCACGGCCATCTCGCGTCCCCCGCGAGCCATGAGGCGCAATCCGTGATCCAGCGGCACGGCCCCTCCGCACAGTATCGCCAGGGGCGCGGGATCGCCGAGCTCGTCGCCGGATTCTTCTTCCACCAGCCGGATTACGGTTTCCAGGCGCTGGCCGATCGCGTTTGCCGCCGACCACCCGCTGAACGCCTCGGCTGCGCGGTTGAGAGTGCGGATCCGCCCCAGTGGATCGGCCACCACAATGGCTTCCGCCACCGAGGCGAGCGTGGTGCGATACCAGGCTTCCTGCTCTTCGAGCTGGCGTTCCATGCGATGTTTGTAAATCGCCATTTCGATGGAAGTGTGCAGCGAAGCCGGGCCCAGCGGCTTGGTGATGTAGCCGAAAGGGTCGGCGGCCTTGGCTCGCTCGAGCGTCGCCCGGTCGGCGTGCGCCGTCAGGAACACCACCGGCACATGATGGCGCGCACGAACCTCCTGCGCCGCGGCGATGCCGTCGCGCTGGCCGTCGATGCGAATGTCCATCAGGACCAGGTCGGCTCCCGCGGCTTGCTCCAGGGCTTCCTCGGCGGTCGAAACCGTCCCCACCACCTGGTGCCCGAGAGCTTCCAGGCGGGAGGCGATATCGTGCGCAATCAGACCCTCGTCTTCAACTACCAGCACTCTGTAAGCGTTCGCAGCCTGCATGCTCCTACCTTTCGGGAAAGGACAAACGAAACGCGGTCCCCGCCTGCCGCGCTCAATTCCCACGATCCACCGAATTGCCGGACCAGGATTTCGACGATCTGCAGCCCCAGCGACTTGCTCTTCCGGGCAGCCAGGTCCTCCGGCACGCCGACGCCATCGTCGATCACCGCCAGTTCTACTGTGCCATCCCGGCTTTGGGCCTCAACGCGGATCGAGCCGGAGCGGTCATTGGGAAACGCGTGCTTGAGCGAATTGGAAATCAGCTCGTTGAGAATCAATCCGACGGGAATGGCCCGCTCGACGCCCAGAACCAGCGGAGTGCCATCGGGCCGCGGGCAGACGGTTACCTCGCCGGTGATGCACGCCGGATCCACGCCGAAGGCGCTGAACAGATTCGCCATCAGAAGGTTCGCCTGTTGCGCCAGATACACATGGTGGAGGTCGGCCGATTGGCACAGCTGGTCGTGGATCATGGCGATCGCTTCCACGCGGTGCTGGCATTCCCGTAATACAGCCGTGACGGTCTCATCGGCGGAGGCACTTGGCCTGCATACGCAGCAAGCTGACAATGACCTGCAGATTATTCTTGACGCGATGGTGGAGCTCCTTGAGCAATACTTCCTTTTTGAGCTCACGAATGCAGCCGGCTTTCTGGGTGGCCTTCAGAATCGCCAATGCCAGCCGCTGGCCGTTGAGACGCTCTTTGAGAAGATATTCCTGGGTGCCGGATCTGGCCGCCTCGGTGTGCAGCTCGTCGCTATTCGTATCGGTGAGCAGCACCACCGGGAACGAGGGTTCGGGAGAACCGCCGGACTTCAGCTGGGCCAGAAACTGCAAGCCGGACATATCCGGAAGACTGTAATCGAGCAGCACACAATCGGGCTGCACCGCGCGGCAGGTTCTCAGGCCGCCGGCAGCATCCGATTCCTCGAAAATCTCAAGTTCGGGACCATACACCTTCTCCAGAAGACTTCGGTATAGCTTGCGGTAGAAATCCGAATCCTCTATCGTTACGATTTTCATTCAGTTAGTTAAGTTAAGCGGGATGTAGCTCCACGCAATCTTGTGGCCCGGATGGGGCATTTTTCTCCGACGATTTGCGTGCTAAGATGCGGGCATGTTGCGATACCTGGTCGCCGGGATTTTGGCGGGGAGCGCCGCGCTGGCAGCGGACGTCACCTTTAACAAGGACGTCCTCCCCATCCTGCAGAAGAATTGCCAGAGCTGCCATCGGCCGGGCGAAATCGGGCCGTCGTCGTTTCTCACCTACGACAGCACGCGCCCGTGGGCCAAGGCCATCAAAACGGCGGTGGTGACGCGCAAGATGCCGCCCTGGTTCGCCGATCCCCAAGTACGGCCATTTCGCCAACGACCGCCGCCTGAGCGACGCGGACGTGAGTATGCTTTCTGCCTGGGCCGACGCGGGCGCCCCGGAAGGCGACTCGAAGGACAAGCCGGCTCCGGTCCAGTGGCACGAAGGCTGGAACATCCAGCCGGACGTGGTGTTCGAAATTCCGAAACCCTACACCGTACCGGCTACAGGGACCATCGAGTACACCTACTTCGTGGTTCCCAGCGGATTCACCAAGGACACCTGGGTGATCGACGGCGAGGTGCGGCCCAGCAATCGCAGCGTGGTGCATCACGCCAGCGTTCACGTGCGTCCTCCGGGATCGCAGTGGATGAAGGACGCCAAGCCGGGCGAGCCCTACGTTCCTCCGCACAGCGCGCCGGGCGCACCGCCGCCGGCCGGCAACCAAAGCAACGAGTGGTTGTTGGGGTACGTTCCGGGCGTGCATGGCGAATATTTCGATAAGGATCATCGCGCGGCCAAGCTGATTCCGGCCGGATCCGACCTGGTTTTCGAGATGCATTACACGGCTAACGGCAAGGCTGCCGGGATCGACCAGACCAAGGTCGGCTTCGTGCTGGCCAAAGGGGCTCCGGAGAAGCGGCTGCTGACGGTTCCGGTGGCGGACATGAGCTTCACCATCCCGCCTGGCGATCCGAATCACGCGGGCCACGCCGAGGCGGAGTTCGATCAGCCGGTGGAACTGGTGTATTCGCAGCCGCACATGCATCTGCGCGGCAAGGATATGGATATTCACCTGGAATATCCCACCGGCGAGTCGCAAATGTTGGTAAGCGTCCCGCATTTCGACTTCAACTGGCAGTTGGTGTACTACCAAGACAAGCCCCTGCACTTGCCCAAGGGCACGAAGATCAAGCTCGACGCGCACTGGGATAATTCGGCGAACAATCGCATGAATCCGGATCCCCAGGCGACCATCAAGTGGGGCGATCAGAGCTGGGACGAGATGATCTTCGCCTGGGTCGGCGTGGTAGTCCCGCCGGACGTGGATTTGGATAAGGCTATGGCGGTTCGTCGCGGTAACGCGGCGAATTCGAGTCCGGCGCGCCCGTAACATACGCAGGAGTGCGGGCTTTTGAGCCCGCGGGGGACTTGAGCCCCCCGAACGCGCTCGACCAGGGAAATTCTTCCGGATCTGAAACGAGCGCCGCTCTTACAGGATTCCACTCGATATAACGCAGAATTTGACAGAATTCCGTCTCGGTTCGGACGATGCGGTCGAAGTACTCTTCCTGCCAGAAGGGTTTTCCAGCGCGCCCCAAGAGCTGATTTGCCGCGCGTGCCGTCGGCCCCTTCACGCTACGAACCAGAACGGGAAGAGAAACCTCGGGCGTCCACAGGACGTGGACGTGATTCGGCATTACGACGTACGCATGAAGGGAACACAGACCCTTTGCGCATGCTACGCGCAGCTGTTGCGATACCAGGTCCGCGATCTCCGGCCGGCGCAGATAGACGGGGCCGCTGCGGGCCGTGTCCAGCAGCCGATCAAGAGCGGCGAAGGCCTCGCCCGAAGCAACCTCCTCGCGCGAGAAAGCGTGATCCTGCGGGAGGCTTCCCCACAATCGCCACGTGACAAAGACGGGCGATCCCGGAATATCCAGGTGCGGAAGACGGCGGCGATGCTTTCTCACCTTGAATAGTGCCGGGAGAACAAGACCGCTCTCAGTCAAAATGCGAGGCTTAAGCCCGCTCGCCTTCAACCTGAACGCCGGCCCATTCCTCCACCGTCTTGACGATGGTGGTAAAGTCGGCATCCGAGCCCTGGCCCAGCGCCGTGATCGCCAGCAGCTCGCGGATCGCGTTGCCGCAGATCATCGGGACGCCCAGCCCCGCGGCCTCATCGGTACACAGCTTCACATCCTTCAGCAGCAGCCCGATGGCGAAGCCGAAATCGAACGTCCGCGGCAGGATCGCCTTGGGGAACTTGTCCACCGAAGCGCTGTTGCGCCCGGTCCCCGAGTTGATCACGTCCAGCATCACCTGGGGATCCAGGCCGCCCTTCACGCCCATGACCATCACTTCCGAAGTCACCGCCAGCGCCGCTGCCGATAGGATGATTATTCGCCAGCTTCATCAACTGACCGGATCCGGGATGTTCACCCAAAAAGAAAATCTTGCCGATAGGCTCGAGCACGGGACGCACGCGCTCGACCAGATCGCGCGGGCAGGCCAGCATCACGGCCAGCGTGCCCTTCTTCGCGCCGCCGACGCCGCCGCTCACGGGAGCGTCGACCGCCGTGATACCCTTCGCCGCGAGCGCCGCAGCCACTTCTCCCGCGACCTTCGGACCAGTGGTCGAAACATCGATGAAGATCTTCATCCGCGATCCGGAGAGGACCTGACGGTTTCCAGCGCCACCTTCTGAACGATGGCCGGCGTCGGCAGGCTGACGATGACCACCTCGGCGGCGTTGGCCACTTCGAGGGGCGATTTCGCCACCTGCGCGCCCAGCGCCTTCAGCGGTTCGATGGCCGCCGCGCTGGTGTCGTAAATCGTCAGCTCGAAGCCCGCGGTGAGCAGATTGCGGGCCATGGGGTCGCCCATGCGGCCGACCCCGATAAATCCAAGTCGTTCTTTCGCCATTTACTTCTTGTCCGACTCTTTCTTATCCAAATCGGCGAACACTTCTTTGGCCGAGCGGAACGCGTCGACTGCCGCCGGCACGCCGCAGTACACGCCGGTTTGCAGAAGGATCTCGCGAATCTCGTCGCGGGTCACGCCGTTGGTGAGCGCGCCCTTGATGTGCATCTTGAGCTCGTGCGGGCGATTGAGCGCGGTCAGCATCGCCAGGTTCAGCATGCTGCGCGTTTTGCGCGGCAGCCCCGGACGGGTCCAGCAGGCTCCCCAGCAGTATTCGGTGACGAACTCCTGCAGAGGGCGGTTGAAATCGTCCGCGCTCGCGATGGCGTTCTCGACGAACTCTTTGCCGAGCGTCGCCTTGCGTACTTCCAGTCCAGCTTCAAACAATTTTTGTCCATTAGGTCAGATACAATAGACAGAAGGTCATGGAACCCGATACTTACGAGATCTACGCGATTCGTTACGCGCATCATCCCAGGCGGGCCAGCGAGAACTTTCTGGGCGGCGATCCGCACGATGGACCCATGCCCATCGACTTCTTTGTGTGGGCGATTGTCGGTGAAAAACGTACCTTCGTAGTCGATACCGGATTCAATGCGGAGATGGCTCGCAAACGAAAACGCGAGCTGCTGCGCACGCCTGCCGAAGGGCTCAAAATGATCGGCATCGAGCCCGGCCAAGGTGAAGGACGTGATCGTCACCCACATGCATTACGACCACGCGGGCTGCCTGGATGAATTCCCGGCCGCGCGCTACCACGTGCAGGATCGCGAAATGGCCTTCTGCACCGGACGCCACATGTGCCACGGGGTGACACGATTCCCGTTCGAGGCTTCCGACGTGACCTCCATGGTCGAGCGGATCTTCGAAGGCCGCGTCGCGTTCCACGATGGCGATGACGAGCTGGCTCCGGGGGTCACGCTGCACCACATCGGAGGGCACTCGATGGGCTTGCAGGTGGTGCGAGTTCGAACCCGCCGCGGATGGGTGGTGGTCGCTTCCGATGCGAGCCACTTTTACGCGAATATGGAACAAGGGCGTCCATATCCGATTTTGTTTAACGTCGGCGAAATGCTGGAAGGGTTCAACACGGTGCGCAGGCTGGCGGAATCGCCGCGGCACGTGATTCCGGGCCACGATCCGTTGGTTTTAACGCGTTACCCCGCGGCGAAACCCGGCCTGGAAGGCATCGTCGCGCGTCTGGACGTGGACCCCATAACCGACTAATGAAAGTGACACATAAAGTAACTACGCTCGATCCTAAAACAAATTCTGCAGTGGTCTATCGCATGGAGGTTCGCCAGTCCGGCATCCACGGCCGTGGAGTTTACGCGGCTGCAAACGATTCCCGCCAATCGTAAAGTTATCGAATACACCGGGGAGCGCATCAGCGCGATCGCCTGCGAGAAGCGCGGGCATGGAGACTGCACTTACTATTTTTCTCTCGACCGTTATTGGGTCCTGGATGGATCGGTGGGCGGCAGCGGCGCCGAGTACATCAACCATAGCTGCGGCCCCAATCTGATCTCGCGCATCATGAAGGGCCACATCCTCTACATGAGCCTGCGCAGGATCCGCAAGGGCGAGGAGCTGACGGTGGATTACCATTTCTCCAAGAATGAGGAGACCACTCCCTGCCACTGCGGGTCGAAGAACTGCCGGAGTACGATTAATCTTAAGGACTAATGACAAAGCCCCTTTGGATCTTCTTGACGGGCGCAGTGGTAGTTTAGCGGCGCAGACGCCGCCGGTGGACATCATGCCGCTCATGCAGGAGATCGTGCAGGGGCTGGGAGTGCAGTGCGAATACTGCCACTCGGCGCCGCGCGGCAGCGGGCAGCCGGAACCTAAGAAAGACATCGCGCGGCAGATGATCGCGATGACGAGGGATCTGAACACCCGCGTTCAGACCGCGACGGGGAAGACCGGCCGCCGGAAGCGACCCAAGTCAAGTGCGTCACCTGCCATCGCGGCGTGCCGATTCCCGAAGCAGCTATCCGAGATCGTCATGCAGACGCTGCGCGAGAAGGGCGTGGCTGCGGCAGCGGCGCAGTATCGCGATCTGCACAGCACTTTTACGGGCGAGCCGCTTACGACTTCGGCGAGGATACACTGATCGGCGTCGCGCAGCCGCTGGCAGCCGGAAAGCCGGATGACGCGATCGCGCTGCTGAAGCCTGAATCTGGAGTTTTATCCGCAGTCGGCCAAGACTTATGCGGCGATCGCGTTCGCCTACACCCGTAAGTCGACGATCCTGACGCCATCACCTACTACGAAAAGGCGGTCGAGCTCGACCCGAACAACGGAGTCATCCGCGGACAGCTCGAGCAGTTGAAGATGTATCAGCGGAAGCGTTAGCAGGCCGAGGGCCGGCTGAGCCACAGCCAGAGCAGGGTTCCGACCAGAGGCAGCAGGCTCATCGAAATGAACGTCGCCGCGTACCAATGCCGATCGAACCACGCTCCGTAGACCGGCTGGATGACGGCCTGAACCGCTCCCCAGGACCCGGATCCGATGCCCGCGACCATTCCTATCCGATCCGCGGGAAAGATGCGCGAGCCGACGCGCAGGGACATGACGACGAAGCCGTCGGCGATAAATGTCGACCAGGTGAACAGGGCGATCGCGATGATCCAGGAATTGGTCAGCGTCATGAACGCCGTGGGCAGGGAGAGAATCGTCAGCAGGACGAAGATGCGGACGGGACTGTCCTGGTTGGCTGCAAAACGATCGGCCACCCAGCCCCAGAAGAAGTATCCGATTTCCCAGCCGACCATGGGGATCCACAAGACGTTGGCCAAGTTGCGCCTGGGAGAGGCCCAGCGCGCGATTCAGATACAGCGGGCTCAAGTAGGCCGCGACGCCCAGCGCGAGTCCGCCCAATCCGAAGCTCGATACGATGATCCACACGCGGCGTTCGCGCAGATCGGGCCATTGAATTTTCAGAGGGCCGCGGTCTTCTGCTGCGTTCGGGCAGGAACGGCGGGCGGGCGACGCGCCACCACAGAATCAGCCACAGCACACCCAGGAAACCGGTGAGTAGAAATGCAAATCTCCATCCGTATCGCGCCTGCGAGGGGAATGATGATCGGCGGAGTGATCAGCGCGCCCAGCGAAGCTCCGCTGTAGCCCAGAGCCATGCCGCGCGATTGCCTGTTCACCGGCAGCGCCTCGGCGGCGGTCCGCAAAGCGCCAGGAAACGCCGCGCCTTCGCCGAAACCGAGCAGCGCGCGGGCCAGCGCGAACCCGATCAATCCATTTAATCCGGCATGCGACACGCTGGCCACGGTCCAGATGAGCACTGCGATCGCCATGCCGCGCCGCAAACCGATGTAATCGAGGAACGACCCGAACACCGGGTTCATGATCATGTAGGTGACCGAAAATGCCGAAACCGCCCAGCCGTAGTCGGCCGCGGTCATCCCGGTTTCCGCGAGGATAGTAGGCGAAAGCGCCGCTAGCACCTGCCGGTCGATGTACCCTAGCAGGGTGCACAACATCATCGTGGACGGCGCCACCCACATGCGCCAACCTGGAGCAGGGCGATTCATCACGGTCCCGGCCAGTCTAGCATGAGCCTAATGATCGTATAAAGTGTCGGACTGGATCGGGAAAACGGAAACGCGGTCGGATATCGTGACCGCGGGACCGGTAGTCGCGTTATCGGCGACGCTCGACCGCGAGGATCCGGAGCCGCAGCCGGGCGATCCCTTGCCGCCGCTGTGGCACTGGCTGTTTTTCCTGGATCGCCACCGGGCTTCGGAGCTGGGACCCGATGGTCACGCGCGGCGCGGCGGACTGCTGCCGCCTATTCCTCTGCCGCGGCGCATGTGGGCCGGGAGCCGGTTCGAATTTCATCATCCTATTGCGCGTGGGGGATCAGATGACACGGGAAACCCGTGTGATCGATATCAAGGAAAAGTCGGGCCGCAGCGGACCGCTGGTGTTCGTCGTCGTGCGACACGAGATTTCGAACGCGCGGGGCTAGCGGTGACCGAGGAGCACGATATCGTCTATCGGGATCACGGGCCGGGAGCGCCTGTGCAGCTGGCGCCGGCCGATGCAGCCTGGGAACGGAGTATTCAGCCCGACGACGTGCTGCTGTTCCGCTACTCGGCGCTGACCTTCAACGGGCATCGGATCCACTATGACCGGCGCTATGCTACCGAGGTCGAAGGATATCCGGGTTTAGTGGTCCACGGGCCTTTGATCGCGACACTTTTGATGGATCTGCTGCGGCGGAATCAGCCAGCGGCGAACGTCGCGCGATTCAGTTTCCGCGCGGTGAGTCCGCTGTTCGATACGGGACCCTTCGTCGTATGCGGAAAGACCGGAGGGGAATACAGCTTCGCTGTGGGCGAAAGACGCAGCCGGTAATCTGGCGATGTCGGCGGAGGCGTTAATCGGATAACGCGTTTCGCTGCCGGCTGATCCGCTGATCGCGCTCGGTGGCGAACCGCTGGATCCCGTTGAAGATCGACTTCGGGTCCAGGTGCGCCTCGGCGATTACTTCGGCTTCGAGACCGCCAGTGAGCCATTGGTTATCCCAGTCCGACGTCAGCGAATACTCGTCCGTCAGCGGGCCCGACATCGCGCAACGGCCACACGCGGCGGGTTCCGGTGCTGACCACCATCAGATCGTAGTAGGCTTCCGGCGGCAGGACACTTTCCCGATAGGACTGAGATTGGCGATCGAACAGTTCCTCGCTGATCGCGGCGATCACCTTCACATTGATCCCGGCTTCTTCGAGCTTCGGCAGCGTGCTCACCAGGTTCACCGTGGAGCTCGATCCCTGCGTGACGACGTATCCATGGCGCGGCTTATCGGGCGCGAAATCGCGGATCACGTAAAAGCCTTTGGCCGCGGCCCGCAGATCGGTATCAGCAAACTTGCTGCGATCGGCCACCGGGAAATCCGGACGCGCGACTTCCAGCGTGATAATTCCGACTTTCGCTTCGCGCGCGGCGATCTCGGCCGCGGCGAAATACGCGGGAGCCACGTCGTTGTAATCCCAGAAATTCAGGTGAATGGTCTGCCCGCGCGGGAACAGCTTCCAGACCTGCGGCGCGAAAATGCCGAAGTGCGTGCGCCCGTCGGCGGCCGTCTCGGGACCGGAATGCGCCACCAGAGATATGCAGCACGCCCATGCGGAACTTGCTGTCCTGATTCTGCTGGCTCCAGACGCGCGCCGGCGTGTACATGAGCGGCGTGAAACGCGCCGTAGGTGCCGCTGATGGCCCACACGCCCGCGAACTTATCGGGATCGAGCGACGCGTTCTGCCCCGTCAGGCCGATGGCGGTCGATACGTTGCCGGCTTCCTGAATCGCGGCCTTGAGGCGAGTACCCAGCGGGTTGGTTTCCGGATCGTAGTGCCCCCACATGCTGCCGTGCTCCAGGTTGATGGATTCGGAAAGATCGGCCGCGATGGTCAGGAACCGGTTCCCGGTGACGTAGTTCATCCACTTGACGATTTCCGAGATGCCGCGCCGCGTGCCGGCCACTTCGCCCGGCTTACGGAACAGCGTGATGCTAACGCTTTTCTCCGCGCCCGATACTTCGTTCTTGACCGAGACCTTCTGCGGCTCCTCGGGAAGATTCACCACGCGGAGGCGCTCATCGAGAAACGGATCGTGCTTAGTTTCGATCCGAAGCGGTACATCATCTTTCAACGTGTCGCCGATCTCGACCAGCTTGTCGGCCAGCCAATCTCCCAGGCCGTTCTTGTCGAGCACCGACATCGCGATATCGATGTTGGTCTTGTACTGGATCAGGCGCTCGCGAGTGTCCTTGGTCGCGCCGTCGCGAATCCCCTGGAAGGTGACGCCATAACGCTTCTCGAAGGTCTGGGCCAGGGCGAGGAAATACTCCGAATTCATCTTGAACGCGTAAGGATGGCTGGGGAAGCCCAGCAGTTGCTGCCCCGCCTCGGGGATCTGGCCGTTCATGGCCGCGGGCCAATAGCCCTTCGCAGTCTTACCCACCACGACAATAGGCCGGCGATCTTTGCCGTCCCAGTCCTCCATGGTCTTGAGAGCGGCCATAACCTGGTCATAGTCGTTGCCGTTCTCCACAGCGAACACGTTCCACCCATAGGAGGTCCACTGATCGATCAGGTTGTACGCTCCGAACTTCGAGTCCACCACTCCGCCGAGGAGCGAATCGTCAATTCCGGCGTTGTTGTCGGAGATCATCACGCGCAGGCGCTTGCCGACTTTGAGCGCCAGGGCCTGAGTCTTGAGCTCCTGGGCGTGGCCTTCGGTCATGGCGAACTCGCCCTCGAAGGCGATCACTTTGGGCGCATCAATGGACGCGCCGGCGACGTCCCAGAACGCGGCCTTTCCTGCGGCCGTAGCGATGCCGATGCCGGATGGGCCGCCGTTCACATCATTCGTAACGTCGGTGGTTTCCGCATGGCCGGCCAGAGCCTTAATGCCACGCGCTTTGGCCTGCGCGAACAACGGATGATCCGCCAGGCCATTTTCCTGAAGCAGCGTCTTCATCGCGCCCGCGCCGCGGCGGAACCCGAGCGCGTCGATGGGCAGGATCGCGACATGGGGATCGGCGAAGTAGCGCTTATCGCCTGTAGCTTCGTACTTCCGCGCAAGCGCTTGGCCCATGATCATCCACAGCGCGTAGCACGTGGGGATGCAGTGCCCGCCGGCGAGCATGAACTTATCGCAATAGGGATGCTTGGGACGGCGATAATCGTAGCGCAGCCCTCCGAGCTCCGGCCCGGCGAGATGGATCGCGACGTTGTAAGGGGTATATGCCAGCGGTCCGCCGAAGTGTCCTGTCTGGGAATAATTCCCCAACAGCACCAGCGTCATGCAGGTCATAAACCCGACGTCTTCCAGACGTTCGCGGTCGTAGGGCGTGGTGATCCGATCGAGTCGTGAAGGTGAGGTCGTTGCCATGGAAGCCGTCATTATCCCACGGATACCTGGGGCCAAGCCCGGTCAGGATCGCGGTACATTCGTGAAGTGTCGTGGAGAAGAAATGACGCATTCTATCTGGTCTGAATCGCTGGGATTGTTTTCCGATGCGGTGGCCGCGACGCGGCCTGCTCCTGCCGGAGTCACCGCTGCCGCAGTGACCGCCGAGCTCGGGTTGAGTCTCATGATCAAGGTGATGTCCATCACCGGCGGTCATGACGAGCTGATAGCCGCCGCCCGTAGCGAGAGAGCGCGCCTGCGCGGCGCCGCGGACGACGATATCGGCGCCGTGATGGAGTTAATGCATTCCCGCGATGCGGCCGCACTGAGCCAGGCCATCGAGGCTCCCATGAAGGCTGCGCGGGCCGCCGTCGAAGGTTTAGAGCTCTGTGCTAAAGCTTCCGCGGCGGTGAAGCCTTCGCTCGCCGTGGACCGGGCGGCCGCGGAGGCCCTGATCGCCGGCGCATTGCGGGCCATTTTGATGTGCATCGATGCAAACTTAAAGGGCCGTGAGGAGGAACATCGCGACGCGCTCGCGGAACGCAAGGCGATCGAAGCCCGAGCGCAGAACACTGGTGTATACTCGCGCTGATGCGTAAGATCCTGCATGCTATTCTGCCCCTGGCACTCGCTGCGCCCAGTTTTGCCCAGCAACTCTCGCCCACAGCAGCCTGGGCCACGCACGTCGCCAACGAATATCAGATGTACCCCAACGTGACGTATCTGACGATGGGCGATACCCAGCTCAAGATGGACATCTATCGCCGCCGCACGGCGACCACTCCGCAGCCCACCATCATCTACATGCACGGCGGATTCTGGGTCGCGGGCAACAAGGAAGCCGCCATCCTGAACGTGCTGCCGTGGATGGAGATGGGCTGGAACGTGGTCAACGTCGAATACCGGCTGGGTCCCAACACGCTCGCGCCCGGAGCCTTGGAGGATTGCTTCTGCGCGCTGCGCTACGTCGCCCAGCAAGCCATGATGTACAACGTCGACGTGAATCGCATCGTGGTCACCGGTGAATCGGCCGGCGGGCACCTGGCGCTGGCATTGGGAATCATTCCAGAGAGCGAGGGGTTCGACCGGGAATGCGCCGCCAACACCCCGATGCCCAAGGTCGCGGCGGTGCTCAACTGGTTCGGCATCAGCGACGTCCCCGATGTCATCGATGGGCCCAATCGACGCCCCCCGGCGGAGCGCTGGTTCGGGAGCATGCCGAACCGCATCGAAGTCGCCAAACGCGTCTCACCGATGACTTACGTGCGCGCCGGACTTCCTCCTATCCTCACCGTGCACGGCGATGCGGACCCAACGGTGCCCTACCCGGAGGCGGTCGCGCTGCATAAAGCGCTCGAGAAGTTCAAAGTTCCCAACCAACTAGTCACGATCCCCGGCGGCAAGCACGGCGGCTTCACGCCAGCGGAGCGCGATCGTATCTACCTGACGATCCGGGAGTTCCTGGGTAAGAACGGGCTCGGGCCGCGGTAGCGGGGGGCCTCGCCGGTTCGGCTGGCCGATTCGCAATTCGGCCCCGTCTGTAACTGTCCCGGCTCTGTGCGTGTTTCCAAGCGACAACAGTTATGGAGGGGTTTCCTCCCCTTTTTGCCAGTGCCCACGATGTGTGGGATACTCGTAAACCGCACGAGTTTCCCTTATGTCTCAACCTCTCCCGGCCCCGCTCGCCGAAAATCCATCCCCAGACTCGACTTCGTCGCCATTTCTGCCGGTCCTGCTGGTCTTGTTCTTCGGCAGCGGCTGCGCGGCTCTGATCTACGAGGTGGTCTGGTACCAGATGCTCGAACTGGCCATCGGTTCGACCACGATTTCGGTGGGCGTGCTGTTGGCCGCGTTCATGGGCGGCCTGTGCATCGGCAGTATCGGGCTGCCTCGCCTGAAAACCCGGATGCACCCGTTGAAAATGTACGCCTTGATCGAGGCCGGAATCGCCGTGTTCGGTCTATTGGTCTGGGCGGGGATTCCGCTGGTCGATCGCGTGTATATCGCCGCCAACGGCATGGGACTCCCCAACATGCTGCTGCGGGCGCTGGTGGCCGCGATCTGCCTGCTGCCGCCAACCGCGCTGATGGGCGCGTCATTGCCCGCGGCGGCCCGCTGGATCGAATCCACGCGCAGCGGCGTTTCCTGGTGGGGATTGCTCTACGGCACCAACACCATCGGCGCGGTATTCGGATCTCTTCTGGCAGGCTTCTATCTGCTCAGGATGTATGGCGTGGGAGCCGCAACGCTGGCAGCCGTCGGCATCAACCTGGTGGTGGCGGCGATCAGCCTTGCGCTCGCGGCACACACGCCGGCACAGAACCACGTTCCTGACGCCGCCGAAACTGCGCCAGACGAAGGCGGCCGGGGTTCCATCTACTTGACGATCGGGCTTTCCGGCGCCAGCGCCTTGGGCGCCGAAGTCGTGTGGACGCGCCTGATGGGGATGATGCTGGGCTCCACGGTGTACGTGTTTTCGATCCTTCTAGCCGTCTTCTTGATCGGCCTGGCAATAGGTTCCACCGTGGGTGCATGGATTTCGCGGACGGTGCGGCCGCGGCTGGCGCTGGGATGGTGCCAGATTCTGCTGACCCTGGGCATCGCCTGGACCGCGTACATGATCGCTGTCTCGCTGCCTTATTGGCCCGTCGATCCGCTGCTTTCAAGCAGCCCCTGGTACACCTTCCAGCTCGATATGGCGCGCTGCCTGTGGGCGATACTGCCACCGGCGATCCTGTGGGGCGCGAGTTTCCCGCTGGCGCTGGCGGCGGTCGCCGGCCCCGGTCAGGATCCGGCGAAAGTGGTGGGACGGGTGTATGCTGCCAACACCCTGGGTGCGATCGTCGGAGCGCTGGGGGTCAGCCTGATTCTAGTGCCGATGGCCGGCACCCAGCAGGCGCAGCGAGTGCTGCTGGCGATTGCCGCTGTCAGTGCATTCACCGCCCTCATGCCTTACGTGCGCGACCAGAAGTCGGTGGGAATTTCCGGATTGCTGGCAGCGTCGATGGTGCTGGCGATGGTTCTGCTGTTCGGTCTCCCGGCAATACCTGGCGAATTGATCGCCTACGGCCGGCGGATGCCGATCAACGTCGGGCAATCCACGATTCTCTATACCGCCGAGGGGCGCAATTCGTCGGTGGCGATTTCGCGCTGGAACAGCGGTGAGATTTATATCAACGTCAACGGTCACGTGGAAGCCACTACCGAGATTTACGACATGAAGCTCCAGCGCATGGTGGGCCATCTGCCTGGCCTGCTGCATCCGAACCCGAAATCGGTTCTCGGAATCGGCTTTGGCGCGGGCGTTTCCGCGGGAACATTTACGCGTTATCCGGGCATCGAGCACATCACCATCTGCGAAATCGAGCCGGTGATCCCGCCCACCTCCACGCGCTTCTTCGGCAAGCAGAACTACGAGGTCATGAACAATCCGAAGACCCACATTGTGTATGACGATGCCCGGCATTACGTGATGACCACCACCAACAAGTACGACATCATCGCGTCCGATCCCCTGGATGTATTCGCCAAAGGCACGGCGGCTCTCTATTCGAAGGAATACTTCGATGCCGTGAAGGCGCACCTGAATCCGGGCGGATATTTCTCGCTGTACGTGCCGCTCTATGAAAGCGACCTGCGCACGGTGAAAAGCGAACTGGCGACGTTCTTTGAATCCTTCCCCAACGCCACTGTGTGGGCCAATACCCGTAACGGCGAAGGCTACGACATGGTCTTCATGGGCCAGGCCGAGCCGCTCAAGATCAATCTCGACGAAGTCCAGCAGCGGCTTGCGCGGCCGGATTATGCTCCCGTCGCGGAATCGTTGCGCGAAGTCGGCGTGCCGTCGACGCTTGCACTGTTTTCGACCTACACCGGCCGCATGGCCGATCTCGGGCAATGGACCGCCGGGTCCGAGATTAATCGCGACAGCAACCTGAGGCTTTCCTACCTGGCCGGCTGGGGCATCAACTCGCAGTTGGCCGATGTGATCTATCGCGATATGCTGCGCTTTCGGCAGCCGCCCACAGACCTGTTCACGGGATCGCCTGAATCCGTGAGCGCGCTTGCGGGATTTTTCGAAGCGCCGTCGGGATTCGGCGTCGGGACCGCTCCGCCGCGCTAAAAGCGGCCTCGATGGCGTTTGACGCTGTCGGCGGGCGGTGATAACGTCGGGAGAGTTGGAGGCGTCATGAAGACCACCCGTATGGATCGCCGGTCGTTTCTGCGGATAAGTTCGGTGGCGGGCGGGGGCCTGCTGCTGAGCCTGTATTTTGATGAGCCAGTCCTCGCTCAGGCGCAAGGCCCGGCGGCGGCCTTCAAGGCGGATGCGTTCATCCATATTGCGGCCGACGGGTCCGTCACCATCCTGGCGAAGAATCCGGAAGTCGGGCAGGGCTCCCAAACCCACCTGCCGATGATCATCGCGGATGAGCTCGATGTCGATTGGAAGGACGTCAAGATTAAGCTGGCCGACCTCGATCAGGCCAAGTACGGTCCGCAGTCGGCCGGCGGGAGCAACTCGACACCCGTCAACTGGGATCCGCTGCGGCTGGTGGGCGCTACCGGGCGTCAACTGATGCTTACGGCGGCAGCGCAGACATGGAACGTGCCGGAATCGGAATGTGCGACGGGTTCGGGCAAAGTGACGCACCGGCCGACAAACCGCACGGCAGGTTACGGAGCGCTGGCGGCGAAGGCTGCTACTCTTCCGCTGCCCGATCCGAAGTCGGTGAAGCTGAAGGATGCCAAGGATTACAAGATTATCGGCCAGCCGCTGGTCGGCTACGATGTGGCGAACATCGTAACCGGGAAACCGATATTCAGCATCGACTTCACGGTTCCCGGCATGCTGTTTGCCGTGTTCGAGAAGTGCCCGGTGTTCGGCGGCAAGGCCAAGTCCGCCAATTTGGACGCGATTAAAGCCATGCCCGGCGTGCGCCACGCGTTCCTCGTGGAAGGTGGTGCCCAGCTCACCGGCTTGCTTTCTGGCGTCGCCATCGTCGCGGATACGTGGTGGCAGGCGCAATCCGCACGGAAGAAGCTGCAAGTGGTCTGGGACGAGGGTCCGACCGCGGCTCAGTCCACTGCCGGGTTCGCACAAAAGGCCGATGAACTGGCGAAACAGCCGCCGTTTTTCTCGTTAAGGAACGACGGAAATGCCGATACCGCACTTGCGGGGGCGGCCAAGATGGTCGAGGCCGCATACACTTACCCGTTCATCTCGCACGCGCCGCTTGAGCCGGAGAACACCGTCGCGCACTTCAAAGACGGCAAGCTCGAGATCTGGGCGCCCAGCCAGACCCCGGCTGCGGGACTGCAAGTCGCCATGCAAACGCTCGGATTGCAGGCGAGCGATGTGACGATCCACCAGGTGCGCGGCGGCGGCGGATTCGGCCGCAGGCTCACCAACGACTACATCGCCGAGGCCGCCTGGATCGCCAAAGAGGCCGGCGTACCGGTGAAGCTGCTGTGGACGCGCGAAGACGATATGGCGCACGATTTCTATCGTCCCGGGGGGTTCCATTACCTGAAGGGCGGCGTGGATGCTTCGGGGAAAGTGGTCGCCTGGCGGAATCACTATGTGAGCTTCGGCGACGGCCAGCGATTCGCGCCGCAGGCGAATATCAACCAGAACGAATTCCCGGCGACGTTCATACCCAACTTCTCTTTCCAATCGACGCTGATGCCGCTGGGCTTCCCCACGGGCGCGATGCGCGCGCCGCGCAGCAACGGATTCTGCTTCGTGTTTCAGTCCTTCGTCGACGAACTGGCGTATGCCGCCGGCAAAGACCCGCTGCAATTCCGGATCGACCTGGTGGGACAGGACCGCCTCGGCACTCGCCGCGGATCAGGATTTCGTTGCCTCGCGCATGCGCGGCGTTTTGGAACTGGTTCGCGAAAAATCGGGCTGGGGCAAGCGCAATCTGCCCAAGGGACGGGCCATGGGCGTGGCGTTCCAATTCGCGCACCGCGGCTATTTCGCCGAAGTGGTCGATTTGACGGTCGACGCCAACAGCAAGGTGAAGGTCCATAGAGTGTGGGTGGCCGCCGACATCGGCCGTCACATCATCAACCCGAGCAATGCTCAGAATCAGGTGCAGGGGTCGGTGATCGAGGCACTGAGCAGTGTGATGTCCTGGGAGATCACCTTCGAGCGCGGCCGGGCGATGCAGTCGAACTTCGACAAGTATCCGCCGGTGCGCATTACACAGGCGCCCCCGGAGATCGAAGTGTACTGGCTGAAATCGGACAATCCGCCATCGGGATTGGGCGAGCCCGCGGTTCCCGCGATTCTGCCGGCGGTGACGAACGCGATCTTCGTCGCGACGACTAAACGGATCCGGTCGCTGCCGCTAGCGAAACACGGATTTTCGTGGGCGTAGGGCGAGGCGTGCCTCGCCCCTACAAATTGTAGGGGTCGGGCATGCCCGACCCGATTTTAATTGCTGGCCGGTAATGCGAACGCGACCAGTTCGGCGTTGTATCCCTGGCCGCTGATGGCGACCACGATGTACTGCTTGCCGTTGAGCATGTACGTCATCGGCGAGCCGCTCTGCGGAGCCGGGATGTACACCTTGCCGGCATCCGCGCCGGTAGCTTTGTTGTAAGCCCGCAAATACGCCCCGCGGCGCCCGTCCGCCATCGTGACCACGCCCTTTTCGCCGGCGACCAGCAGGGTCTTGGTGACCAGAGTTCCGGCCTGGCCGGGACGTCCCGTGCGCGGGATGTTCATGCCCTTGAGGGCCGGATGATCGCGGATATTGTCCGGGGTGTCGCCGTGGGCCACCTGCCAGGCGATTTCGCCCTTATTCAGATCGATGGCCGTGATGCGCCCGTAAGGAGGCTTGAGCAGCGGCAGGCCTTCGACCGTCAGACCACCTCCCGCCCCTCCGCGTCCGCCAGCCGCTGCGGATGCGTTCGGATCGCGCGCCTGACCCGAGATGTACATGATGTCGGAGCGGGTTCCGCCCGGCACCAGACCGATAGCAGTCACGGTGGTTTGAGAGGACACGTAGGCGATGTGCGTCTCAGGATCATAAGACCCGCCCGGCCAGTTCGATCCGCCGCCCGCGGTCGCTGCGGTGAGGGTCGCCAGCGGACCTTCGAATTTGCTCACCACGCCGGGCGTAAACATCGGGCCGAGCTTGTATTTCGAAACCAGCTGAACCGCTTCGGCGCGAAGCTGCGGCGTGAAGTCGATCAGGTCGTTGATCGAAATACCTTGGAGGTCGAAGGCCGGAGGCTTCGTCGGAAAAGGTTGCGTCGGCGAATACCACTCGCCCGGAACAGTGCCTTTCTCGACGGGCTTTTCAACGATGGGCCAGATGGGCTCGCCGGTTTCGCGGTTCAGCACATACATGAACGCCTGCTTGGTGGGCTGGGCCACGGCTTTCACCGTGCGGCCGTTGACGGTGATGTCGGCGAGGATCGGCGGGCAGGGATTATCCATGTCCCAGATGCCGTGATGCACGTACTGATAGTGCCACTTGCGTGCGCCGGTCTTCAGATCCACCGCCACGATGCTCTCGCCGAACAAGCCCGCACCCGGACGAGGGCCGCCATAGTAGTCGCCGGTGGGAAGTTCGACGCCGATATAAACCAGGCCGAGCTGCTCATCAATCGCCATTTGTCCCCAGGCGCCGGTGTTGCCGGTATAAGACCAGGAATCCTGCTGCCAGGTGTCGAATCCGTACTCACCCGGTTTGGGTATCGTGTGGAAGATCCACATCCGCTTGCCGGTGCGTACGTCGAACCCGCGGACGTAGCCCTTCACGTTGGTCTTGCTGGCCGGAACGCCGCCGGGTTTATGGGCTGCGCCGATGATCACGGTGTTTCCGGACACCACCGGCGCCGAATGCAATCCGATGTCGGGATTGAGCGCCTCAATCTGTTGATCGTCTTCGTCCTTGAGATCCACGATGCCGTTCTTGCCGAACCCTGGGATACGGTTGCCGGTCTTGGCGTCCAGCGCGATCATCTGGTAGCCGGGAGTGACGTAGATAATGCGTTCCTCGCGTCCATCAGTCCAGTAGGACAGGCCGCGGCCGGAAAGCTGGCGGGGCGCGGCTTCACCGCGCTTGCCCTCATTTTCTCCGTGGACCCACAACAGCTCGCCCGTGGCTGCGTCGAGCGCCACTACCGACCGGCGCGTTCCGGCGGTCGAGTAGAGAATGCCTTTGACCATCAGCGGCGTGCCTTCCAGATTGGCTTCCGGACGCGGCCCGAGATTATCGGTCTTGAAGCGCCAGGCGACTTCCAGCTTGTCGAAATTCGCGGCGTTGATCTGGTCGAGAGCGGAGTAGCGGGTGTTGCCCAGGTCGCCGCCATAGGTCGGCCATTCTCCGTTTTTCGCTCCCGTTTGCGCCAACAGGGGCGATATCGCCGCAAGCCAAACTACCAAGGTTCGCTTCATGCCGTCTCCTGTACAGTCTGTACCGTCGATAGATTATATACGCGTGGCGCGTGAAACTCCATGCCCTAGACCGCCCGCTGCCGGTTTGCTCGGAGCGCACAGCGTGCGGCGGGCACAAGAAATTAGGGAGAGATCCAGCCGCACTGCGTTGTGCGCGATACAAGAAAAGCAACGGCCCCGCCGCCGGAGCAGCGAGGCCGTGAAAGAAACTTCTAAATACCGCCTAGAACGTGAAGCGAGCGATCAGAGTACCCTGCCGCGGCTGGGCGTACAACTGGCCGACGTTCCCGTTGGCGGTGAAGCTCGGCTGCCCGTTGATTCCCACGCTGCCGATCGTGTAAGCGCCGAAGCCGCCGGTGTAGCGGCCGCCTACTACCGTCGGATTCTGGAGCGCGTTGGTCGCGTTGTACGGCGATGTGGTCACCGGATTTCCGAGTTGCATCCGGTTGAAGGCGTTGGCGAACTCGGCGCGAATCTGGAGATTCATGCGTTCCTTGATCCGGAAGTTGCGCCCGATATTGATATTCTCGCTGGGCCGGCGTGCCTGGCGGAAATCGCTGTAATACAGACCGGCCGCGAGGCCAGGCGTAGGACCGGGACCCCACGTCCCCGCTACTGGATTGGCCCAAGCAGCGGGATTGAGGACTTGGTCGACGTAAGGATTGATGCAGCCGCAGTTCAAGTCCTTCTTGAACAAAGGCTGACCCGTGCGGAACATCTCACCGCCAGTCAAGTTGTTGGCGACCGTCGCGGCGGGCGGCGTAAGCGGCAGACCGCTGCCGTACTGCAGGAATGCGCCGACCTGCCAGTCCCTGGTGACCCACGCCAGCACCTTGTTGTTGGACGCTTTCGGCGTGTTGTACACGATGTTGGCGTTGAACAGGTAGGGCTGGTCTGTCCCCTGGATCGACTTAAGGGAACCGGCGGGATTGAAGATGTCCTCGTTAATTCTCGTCATCGCCTTGGCCCAGGTAAATGTGCCGTTGACCTGAAGGCCGTGCGAAAGGCGCTTAGTGCCCTTTACCTGCAAGGAGTCGTACCAGGTATTACCCGTGGGAGAGTTGGTGACGTTGATCGTCGAGAACTGCGGATATGTGCGTAGCGCATTGAGCAACGTATTGTTGGTGCGGTACCCGGCGTAGGGGACGAGGTTCCCGACTCGCGCGATGACAGCAGGGTCGGAGATCGCCTTGGAGAGCAGGATGTTGTCAGACGGGTTGGTGTAGGGATTCAGGCCAACCGCCGCAAATTGGGCGGGCGATACCTGGTTGAGATACCCCAGCGGGCCGGTCCACCACACGCCGCGATTGCCCACGTAGGAGGCCTCGAGCACGAAGTCCCGGCTGATTTCACGCTGGATGCCAATACTCCACTGATTCTGACGCGGAGGGCGCGAAGCGTTGCGATCGAGAGAGTTAACGAACCCGGTGATCTGGCCCGGAAGAGGAATCTGCCCTGGATCAAGATTGGGCCACACCGGTTGCGGTAATGTGGTCGGGCTGCTGGCCTGGAAGAAGTTGTTGGTTCCGGACGGACTGCTGGACAAATTATTCGCCGAGCTTTGACCGAGATCGGGAGCGAAACCGTATGCGAAGCCCCAACCGCCGCGCAGCACGGTCTTGGAATTGAGCTGATATGCGAAACCGAACCGCGGACCGATGGCATAGGGGTAATTCGAAAGGAAGGTGCAACCGCAAGTGGCTTCAAAGATTGGCGCGCCAATGCGGCCTCCCGCAGCGGGATTTGGGATCATCCCCAGGTTCCCGGAACGGCCGTACTGTTCACGCGCGGCCGTCGCGTAATCCCAACGCAAACCGTAATCGAGGGTCAGCTTGCGCGTAGCCTTCCAGGAATCCTCCACGAACAGCCCCCATTGCTGCTTGCCCATTCTGGCGTCAGACGGCGCCGTCTGAGCGGCCGTGACCACGCCGCCCAGCAGGAAGCTGGCGAACGGAAAGCCCGTAGTGGCATTCGTGGCAAGACTCGCCGGAAGCGCGCTAGCGCCGTTACCGGTGAGTGCGGATGCGGCCGTCAGTGTGATGCCGGTGAGAGACTGGGTAATGTTGCCCTGGAACCAGACTTCACCGCCGGCCTTAAAGGTATGGCTCCCATGGATCCAGGTAGCGTTCGAATTGAAAGAGGGGCGCAACGTGGTGGTGTGGGTGTGTGCTTGGGCATTGCCCATCTGCTGCATCCCGCCTAACGTGCCCGTGTTCGATTGAGAGCCGGACGTGCTCGCCAACGTGGAACTGATGGTGGGGAAGTTAAAGCTCCCCTGGCAGCCTTGAATACCCACAGTCAGGCAATCAAACTTCCCCCCGTTCGTCGTGAACGGAGAAGCATCGTCGAAGATGGTGCGCGAATACCCGCCGCCGAAATGCACAAGGATGGTCGGGGTCAAGGTGTGATCGTAGTTCAGCCGCACGGTGGCCGAGTGAATCCAGGTTCCCCGGGCAGTCGACAGAAGTTCCGGTAAACCGTCGGCGTTCCCGTTCGGTGTCGAATACGCCGAGTCGGTTCCGGTGGTGGACCAGTAGAACGACAGCTTGCCCTTGTTGCCAATGCTGTCGTCGAGTTTCAGCGACGGGAGCTTGGTCACGCGCTGACCAGGGTTGTAGCCGGGGTAGTTTCCGGTCAGAGTGCTGGACGCCGGTGAGGGCATCAGCTTCAGAAGATTGACAGCGACCGGATCGAATCGGCCGACGGGAATCATGTTGTTCGGGAACGGGTCAGCCACCGCGGTTCCATTCGGAGCCGTGGTGCGGGTCCTGGGATCGAAAATTTGATTCGCGTAAACGCTGCGCCCCAGGGCGTCCGTGCCGATCGGAGAACTTACCACACCCAGGTTCGGATTAAAGTTACTACCGGCGGGGGAAATCGCTGAGAAATCGCCGATGCGGTAGGCAGCCGTGGGAACCGTGTCGCTGAAGTTGAGAGCCGAGGATTCGCGGAACTCTTCCAAGCTGAAAAAGAAGAAGGTCTTGTTGTGACCGTCGTAGACCTTGGGAATCCAGATCGGGCCGCCGATGGTGCCGCCGAAGTCATTGCGGCGGTTGCGCGGGCGGATCTTGTTTCCATTTCCATCGTTGGTGAACGGAACCGCGGCATTCAGATCTTCGTTTACGAAATACTCGTATCCGCTTCCGTGATACTGGTTGGTGCCCGACTTCATCGTGATGTTGAAGAGGCCGCCTCCGGCCTGGCCGAACTCAGCGGCATAGTTTGAAGTCTGCACCGCAACTTCCTGGATCGCATCCGGGCTCTGCTGGTTTTCCTGCAGTGCGTAATTCACGGTGTGATTCGTGTTGTCCAGACCTTCGACGCGATACGCCGCCGTGTTGCTGGGCGCGCCATTGACGATCATGACGAAGTTCGCCGCATAGTCCACTCCCGGAATCATCACCGTGGAGTTAAAGGGATTGCGGACGCCCGAGCTGCCCGCATTCGCTCCGCCGATACCCAGGATGGGCAGGTTTTGGAGCTGCTCCAGCGTGATGTTGTGGGCCACGTCGCCGGTCTCGGTCTTCAGCAGCGAAGATTCCGCGCTGACCGTGACGGCTTCCGTGCTCGCACCAATTTCCAGCGGGATGTCGAGGCGCAATACTTGCGCGGCAGCGAGCGTAATATTTTGCCGGTTATATTTTTTGAACCCCTGAACCGTCGCCGTCAGTTCGTACGATCCGATGGGCAACTGGAGAACTGTGAAGTTTCCCGTGTCCGTGGAGACGGCCCGGAAGACCACTCCGGTCTGCGTGTTTTTCACTTCGATAGGAGCGTTGGCCACGACGGCCCCAGTCGGATCCGTGACCACCCCGGTGATGGTAGCGTTCCCGGTTTGCGCCGAAAGCACGCCCGTCAAAAGAAGAACACACAGCAACAAAGCTGCAAAACGCATGAAAATTCCCCCCAGCGATAAGTGCGGTCTGATGACCCCTACCCTCGGTGATGTTACTTCACGTCGGGTTCCTTGTCAATCGGAAAGGCTTGAAAATGAGGGGCCGGAACGAGTCTTTACACTCGAGCCCTTGCATGCAAGAGTCACGTGTCGAGAATATCCGCTGCATGGGATTTTACGCGTGACAAAATCCCGAAAACTGGACGTTTTTTAGAACTCAGCCCCCAACCGCAGTACAATTTACCTCAGGCCTTGAGCCGCCCGATGAACAGTCGACTCGCATGGACGCTGGTTCTCCTCGCGCTTCCCCTGGCAATGCCCTCGGTCGCGGCGGAGCGCAGGGTTATCGGCCTGAGCGCCAGCGGAAAGCCCATCGAAGCGCTGGTGGTCGCGGCGGCGCCCCCAACCGCGGCCACGGTGATGCTGATCGGCGGGCTGAACGGCGATGCCGAGTCCGGGAAAATGATTTCCGCCGAGGTGCAGGACTTGGAATCGAATCCCCCCAGCCGACGCCGCTTCCATGTGCTGGCGATTCCCCTGGCGAATCCTGACAGGAGTGCCCTGGTCTTCCCGCCTACAGGCGCCGCATACCGGGAAAACTCCGAATCGCACGTGCTGTGGCGATGGGTCGCGCTGCAGGCACCGGATCTGGTTCTGATCGTGGGCGGAGGCGATTGGGGCCTGGCGCAGGCGCTCTCGACCAATACAGTAGCGGGAGTCGGACGCATTCCGGCGCGAGTGATCATCATGGCTCGTCCGACCACGCTTCTGTCGCTGCCGCGCGATATTCCGCTTTCGGAAGCGCATATCGAGATCAACCGCCGCCGGTCTCGTTCGCCGCAGCAATTAGCCGAGGAACTCGGGCAGTACTTCGGGCACGATTTCAACCAGCTCACTTATATTCCCGGGATGGCCCTGATCGCGCAGATGCGGCTGGGGCATCTGCCGGAGGTGGAGAAACTGGCCTCGCCGTATCTGGATACATCGAGAAATATTCTGAATCGCGCGAATTCGCTGACGCTGGCCGGGCACCTGGTATTCGCCGAATTGGCGGAACGCACCAGGAGCAAGGATTACGCCGATCTAGTCCGCAAGGCCGCCGACCTGGGATTCTCCAAGACCGGCGAAATGCTCGAGTCCATGCCCTTTCACGATGAGATGTCGGATTCGGTGTTCATGGCGACGCCCATCGTGGTCCAGGCAGGCAAGCTCACAGGGGATCGGAAATATTTCGATCTGGCTGCGCGCCATTTCGCGTTCATGCAGAAGCTGGTCTTGCGGCCAGACGGATTGTATCGGCATTCGCCTCTCACCGATGCGGCCTGGGGACGCGGGAACGCTTTCCCGGCGCTGGGCCTGGCGCTCGCGCTGTCCGATTTTCCGAAGGATCACCCCGCGTATCCGCACATGATGGCCGAGTTCCAGCAGCACATGTTCGTCCTGGCGAAATTTCAGGACGAAGACGGCATGTGGCACGAAGTGATCGACGTGCCGGGATCGTACGCGGAAACGTCGGCTACCGCGATGATCGGGTTCGCCATGGAGCGCGGCATTCGCAACGGCTGGCTGGATCCGGCGGCGTACCAGCCTCGGGTCAATCGGGCGTTCAGCGCGGTCCTCGCGCGCGTGGGCAAAAACGGGCAGCTCGTGGATGTGTGCGAGTCGACGAACAAGCAGAAGACTCTGGAGGATTACCTGCATCGCGAGGCGATTCTGGGACCGGATCCGCGCGGAGGCGCCATGGCGATGCTGTTTGCAACGGAGATGGCAGGTTTGCCGTAGGAGGAGATCTATGAAACTCACAGCGCTGTTACTGGGTGTGTTCCTGCTAGGTGCGCTCTTCGCGCAGCAGAAGGCCGAGCCGCAACTGCACGTGGTCACCTATGTCGACGTGTATCCGAATTTCGCCGATAATACGGCCAAGCTGTTGCAGCAGTTCGCGGCGGACAATCGCAAAGACGCGGGGTTCGTGCGTTTCGAAGCCCTGCGCGACGTGGCGCGCGCGAATCACTTCGCCATCGTCGAAGTCTGGCAAAGCAAGCAGGCGTATGACGCGCATCTCGCCGCTCCGCACAGCAAGGCTTTTCGGGACCAGCTTCAAATGGGGCTGGGGAGCCCGTTCGACGAGCGATTGTATAACGCTCTGCCGTAGCGAGGGAGCAAACTAGGGACTGCCTACGAATTTCCGCGACCACGGCGCCGGTACGCGGGTTACGCCGAACGCGGAATTTCGCGGGCTGTCCCAGTTTGCGGGTACGGGGACAGCCAGCCTGTTTCCGCGCCAATGATCTGTTGACCGCTGACCCTGTTTCGTAGCAGAAACAGGTAGGCAGTCCCCTATTTCCCCCTATTTCGGCAGCGCGCAGGCGAAATTGTCTGCCTGATCGGTGCTGCCGCTGCCTTTCCACTGCGCTTCCTGCGGGTACGGGCATAGGGGACGTGTGCGGTCCACATTCCCGTTCGTCGCATGTGTCGCGATCATCTTATCCGGAGCCGCGCCCTTCTCTTTCCATTGTTCCAGCGCTCCGAGGGCGTCGAAAGTATTGGGGCCGGGGCCGCCGTTGCAGTGGAACATTCCGGGCACCATGAACAGGCGGTAGAACCTCTTGGTCTCATTCAAGCCGTGCCCGTCGCGATCCATGAACTGGACCACGCTCTGGTAATAGTTGATGCTGTTGACCGGCGAAATGTCGGGATCGGCCCAGCCGTGATACTGGATCAGCTTGCCGCCGTTGGCCTGGAAGGCGCGCAGGTCCGGATTGATGTTGTTGATGATCGGTCCCATGGTGTCGTCCAGGAAATCGACATCGCTATCGAAGCCCTGGCCGCGATCGAAGCGAAACGTGCGGAAGTCCCAGTCCGGATTCCCGAAAACGATGTTCTTGAGCGCCGGGAACCCCAGAGTGAAGTGCGCTCCCCGGCCCGGATCGGTCCCGGCGATCCAGGTGCTCCAGCCGCCCTGCCCTGCCTCGCCGCCGGGCATAATGCCGGGAAAGATCTGTTCGCCGTCCGCGGTTCTGGCGCCCTGATAGATTTTCTTCACGGCGTCCACCTGCGGCTGGGTCAGGCAATTGGGCGCATCGCCGTTCTTGCACAGCAGCACCGAAGGATCGAAATGGCAGCGGCGTGGATCGTTGAGAATGCCGTCTTTTATGCCGTCGATGGCGTCGCAGGCGCTATATACCGCGTCGCCGATGGTTTGCAGTTTCGTGGCGGGAATGTAGCTGGCCGGATTGATGAGTGTGGCGTGGGCGATCCACAGGTGGCCGCCGGCGTATAGGTGCGTCCAGTAATTGGCGGGATCGCCGGCGATGATGCCATCGTAATCGCGCGGGTAGCGCTGGGCTTCCGTCAGCGCTTCGAGGCCCCCTTGCGAGCAGCCGTTGAAGTAAGAATGCTCGGGGGCGGTGCTATAGAAAGCCCGGATGATGGCCTTGTCGGCTTCTGTGGTCACGTGCACCGAGCGATGCGCGAAGTCGATCACGCGGTCCATGCGCCCCTGCGCCCAATGCCCGTCGGTGTCGGCGACGTGGCCTGTATCGGTGCTGCTCGATGCATAGCCGCGCCGCAGCGGGTCGAGCATCGCGTTGTAGTTGATGGTGCCCGCCAGTCCGCCGTTGCCTGCGGTCAACAGTTTCCTGTTCCACGAGGCGGGCATCCACAGTTCGAAATGCACTTCCGGGGTGATGACGCCGGCCACACGGCAAAACGCCGGAACATTCACCGCCGCGCGGGCCGCCGGTGGAGTGAACGATCCCGCTGCGACCGTTTGCGCGAGCGTGATCGTGACGCCGGGAAGGCTGAGGGATTTCAAACGCTCGCAGGGCTGTTGGGCAAACACCGGCAGCGCGAGCACAGCGAGCAAGACAGATTTGTTCCAGGAAGCCATAGCGAGATTCTACTGCTTTGGGCGTAATATATGGGAATCATGAAATATCTCCTCGTCGGGCTTTTGGCGGCCGGGTGTGCGTCTGCCCAGCCGAACACTTGCGCCGGTTCGCGCGACCTGCACCTGACCAACGGCAGGATCGTCACTCTGGACAAAGTGAACACGATCGTTTCCGACGTCGTCATCCAGGACGGGAAGTTCACGGCGGTCGGCAAGACCGGCGACACGCGCACCAGCCCGTGTACCAGGACTATTAATCTCCGCGGGCGGACCGTGGTTCCAGGGCTGATCGACAATCACAACCACATCGTGCTGCTGGGGATGCGTCCAGGCTATGACATTCGCCTCGAAACCGCCGCGTCGATCGCCGACATCCAGGCCATGCTCAAAGCCAAGGCCAAGACCGTGCCGGCGGGATCCTTCATCACTACGCTGGGCGATTTCAACGCCAAGCAGTCACTGAAAAGCGCCTGCCGACGCTGGCCGAGCTGGACGCGGCGCTGCCGGATCATCCCTATCTGCTGAACGGCGGCGGAACTGTCACCAACAGCCGGGGCAAGGCGTTTTTCGAATCGAAAGGCATCATGGTGAGCCCCACGGGCGTGATCGCCGGGCCGGGATTCAACGCCGCGCTGAACGCGCTGCGGGCAATCCAGACGTTCGATGACATGAAGCGCGGAACAGTGGACGCGATGACGTACCTGACCGGCTTCGGCCTGACGACCAGCGTCGATATGGGCGCGTTCACCATTCCCGGCACGCCCGACATGCAGGACGCCGCGCGAGGCCGAGAGCGTCGAGAGCCTGAATCCGTGGACCATGTATGACGCGTTCATGGCCCTGCATCGCGAAGGCAAGATGACGCATCGCCTGCGTATCTTTTATCTGACGCAGGACACGCGGCCCGACGTCCCGATCCTGAAGCAGCGCCTGCTGAACAACTTCCCCGATTTCGGCGACGACATGCTGAAGACTTCGGGCATCGGCGAGTTTGCGGCGGCGTGGCGCGTCACCGCACAGGGCGGTCCGGCGAATTATGAGACGGCACTGCAATTGGTCGCGAAGTACGGCTGGGCGTTCCAGCAGCACACGCTTTCGCTCAATGAGGACAAGTTCACCACCGAGACCTTCGAAAAGGTCAACGCCGTGACGCCGATCAAGGATCTGCACTGGTCGATCGGGCACGTCCCCAAGATCGACCGGCCTACGCTCGATCGTCTGAAGGCCATCGGCGCGGGCGTCGCCGTGCACGGCTGGCTGTATCTGGGCGGCACGCCGCAGAACGGAGGCCCGCCCTTCCGCACCATCGTCGATAGCGGAATTCACGTCGGCGCCGGATCGGATGCGGCCGCGGTGTCGGTGTTCGATCCGTGGCTCGAGATCTACTACATGGTCACCGGGAAGAATTCCGCTGGAGAAATGATCAACCCCGGGCAGCAGTTGACGCGCCTCGAAGCCCTGCGGCTGTATACATCGGAAAACGGCTGGTACACGCATGAGGAGAACAAGCTGGGAACTATCGAGATCGGGCAAGCTCGCCGACGTCGCGGTGCTGAGCGACGATTATCTCGATCCGGCCAAGGTGCCCGACGAAGGCATCAAGAAGATGAAGTCCGTGCTGACCGTGGTCGACGGAAAAGTCGTCCATGAGGAGATCCGATAATGTCCGCTCCTGATTACGTCCTCGGATACTCCCAGCATGAACAGCAGCGCCTCTTGAAGCAGGCGGCCATTCTAGAGCATGGACCGAACGCTTTTTCCGGGCAGGCGGACTGGCGCCAGGTATGCGCGTTCTCGATCTCGGCTGCGGCATGGGGGATGTTTCCCTGCTGGCCGCCGATCTTGTGGGTCCCCAGGGGAGCGTTCTGGGCATCGACCGGGATCCGCAGGCGCTGGCCCGCGCGCGCGACGCGCCACGGAGAAGGGATACGCGGAATACGTGAAATTCGAGCAAATCAATGTGGAAGAATTTCAGGCCGAAGCGAGCTGTTCGATGCGGTCGTGGGACGGTTCGTGCTGCTGTATCAAGTCCGATCCCGCCGCGACGCTGCGGCACGTGGCATCGCTGGTCCGGCCTGGCGGCCGTTTGATCTTCCACGAGATGGATTTCGGCGCGGTGATCCCGCCGTGGCCTGAAGCTCCGCTGTGGATGAGGACCTATACCATCCTGGCCGAAGTTTCCGGCGCGGAGGAAATCCGCCGGATTTCGGCAAGCGCCTGACGCGCACATTTCTGGATGCTGGGTTACCTTGGCCCACGATCCAAGCCGAAGCAGCCATCGGAGGAGAGCCCGGCTCCGTTCTCTATGGATGGGTCGCCGATACGATTCGCAGCCTGTTACCGCGAATCGAGCAATTCGGCTTGGCAACGGCCGCTGAGCTCCAGGTCGAGACGCTGGCCGCCAGGATGGAACAGGAAGCCGTTGCTCTGGGGTCCCAGTTGATCGGTCCCATACAGTTCGGTGCCTGGGCGGTGAAGCAGTAAATCCGGGTAACGCATATAACGCTACTTCGCCTTCCCCTTACCGGCAGCAGGCGGTCCACCGCCGGGAATCACGCCGTTCATGCGGGCATACACGACCATCTGCCCATAGTGATCGTAGCTATGCTGGCCGAGGAAGGCCGCCGCGGCGACGCGGGTCATGGTCCCGCGTCCGAACGGCGAGGGAACCTGGTCGAACATGTTCTTCTCGTTGAGCGTGCCCATGGCTTTGTGAGCGAAGGCCAGCGCGCCCTTGAAATAGTCGATGATCTGATCCTTGGTCTTGAGCGTATCGGGACCATTATCGGTGGGTCCGATCTCGACCGGAGCCTTTTCGCCCGATACGGACGCGGCGATCCGGTAGATGTAGGTCGCGATGTGCCGGACTTGCAGGGCGTAGGTCCGTACGCCCGTGAAGGTACCGGGGCTGGTGGGCGCGAAGTCGTACTTATCGGCCGGCATCTTCTGCGCCAGGCCCAGGACTTCGCGTTCCACGGTGGACACCTGGTCGTCGAAAACTTTGCCGATTCCTTCGGCCCCAAAGACGGCGGGAGCGGTCATAAGTGAAACAGCGAGAACAGCGAACAGTGCAGTGGTGTAACGCAAAAGGAAAGACCTCCACTGCACATTGTACTCGTGCGAGTGGAGGTCTTGCGAACCAAGGTCTTATAGAACTAGGGTTTCGATGCTTATCGGTGCCCGCCGCCGTGGCCACCTCCGCCGCCATGGGAACCGCCACCACCGCCTCGGTAACCTCCGCCGCCGTAACCTCCGATCCACGGCGATAGCCGCCGCGAAAGCCGCCATAATCGCCGCCGTAGAAGAACCCGACGCTTGGACCATGAAGTACGGATAGTAGTAATACGGATAGTAGGGATAGCCATACCGATAACCGTAATAAGGCGCCGTGGCGGCGCAACGGCGCTTTGCCGCGCTGCACTTGATCCTGCGATTGGTAATCGTACTGGCGGCACCGGTTGAAATGCGCCGCCGGACTGATCCGTCGAAATCGTGAGCGGGCCTATGGTGCGGAACGTCAGCATCGCTTCCGGATGAATCTCAGTAGCGTGCGCGCGTGTCGCGACCACACCGATCGCGCCAGCCAAGCCCCGCTATCGCGCCGATACCTGCGCCGACGCCTCCGCCCGCGACCGCTCCGACCGCGGCTCCGGCAGCCGTGGTGCCAACGACCACGCCGGTGTCGCGGCCGTTATTGGTCGGCGCGACGGTATTCAATCAGCTGGGTGCGGATGGGCACCTGCTGGCCGTCGACCAGGCTAAGCTCGGTCAACTCCAGGCCCAGGCGCGATCTGCCGTTGCCATCCTTGGCTCTGACGGCTTCCGAGACTCGCCCGGCGATATTTTGCCCGGGTTGTGCGATGACCAAGCCGTTCGCGATCAGCGGCTGCGCCAGAGTGGCGGTGAACAGGTCGCCCGGCTGATTCTTGTCGCTCGAAAGCTTCTCATTGATGCGCACCCTCACGAACGTTCCCGCGGGGAGCGTGATCTGGGATGGCACCGGAGCAGCGCCTGCGAATAATTCGGTAGGCGGGCGTTGTTTTGCTGAGGTATCTGCGGCGGACCGCCTGGTTCACTGCGTAGCTCTGATCGCCGGAAGAGGTTCCGAATTTCCGCCAGCCTCCGGAGTCTTGAGCGAATGCTGCCGTGGCAAAGCTCGCAACGGAAAATATGACTGCGATACGTCGATACATAACTCACCTTCCCATTCACTTATTGCATGTTTGATGCCATGCACTAAGTGATTGAAAGATAGAGTGATTGTCCGCAACCGTGCGGCGGTCGAAATTCGCCACCTGGTGGTTTTCGGCCAACCTCTGATTGCGTAAACCCGCGGAGCGCCTACCGTCTATCGGGTAGAGCGAACACGTACATCGCGTTCCCGTTGGACGGATAATGCACTTCAGGCGCCAGCACGCCCGGCACCATGCGCGGGCTGCCGCCGCCCAGTCCCGTCGAGACGGCGATGTACTGCTTGCCGCCCACGCTGAACGTCAGCGGGAAGCCTTGCACGGATGTGCCCAGGCGCGTCTCCCACAGAACCTTGCCGGTCTTCACATCCACCGCGCGGAAGTAGCGATCCATGTCGCCGACAAACGCGATGCCGCCGGCGGTCGAGAGAATCGCGGTCATGAACGGCGACCGCTGCTCGAGCTTCCAATTCTCCTTGAGCGTCCGGACATCGTACGCCGCGAATTTGCCGACGTTGCCGTTGCTGCCCGGGCTCTCGAAGAAGCGCCGCGCCGCGCCGCCGCCGCTGCCGCCGCCCTCGACGAAATCGACCTTCTGCGGATTCATTTCCTGGCAGCTCTGCGCCACCGGAATCAGGATCTGGTTGGTCGGCTGGTTGATAGCTCATGGCGTGCCAGTTGTGGCCGCCTTCGGAAGTCGGGCAGTTCTGCACCCACTCGCCGATCTGGTTCTCGACGATGTCGTTGCGGAAGTGCGGTTCGCCGGTCTTCGGATCGAATCGAATCGTAGACGTTCTGGAACACGGTTTCCTTGTGGCCGATGATACTTGCCAGTTGGTGCGGTCGAGTTTCCAGAGAACGCCGTCCTTGCCGGCGCTGAAGACGTAGCTTCTGTCCGCCGTCGTCGACCAGGACGCGCTCGAACACCTCATCCAGATCGAGCGTTTCGCCGGGAGCGTGGTTAAACCACCATTTCAGCTTGCCGGTGTCGACATCGAGCGCCACGGTGGAGTTCGCGTAATTCGTCGCGCCGTTGCCCGATCCGCGGGTCGCGCGCATCCAGGGCTTGGCCTGCGCGATGCCCCAGTAGGTCAGGTTCAAGTCGGGATCGATAGCTGCCCGTGATCCAGGTATCGCCGCCCGCGCGGAACAGATCCGTCAGCTTGCCCCAGGAGTCGCCGCCGGGATCGGCAGTCTTGGCGATGGTGTAGAACTTCCAGATCAGCTTTCCGGTCTGCGCGTCGTAGGCGCTGATGAAGCACTTCTCTTCGCGATACTGATCGCACAGCCCGCCGCCCAGACCCTGGATGACTTTGCCCTTCGCGATGATCGGTCCGCTGCTGGTGCTGTAGGTGCCGTTGGTGCGGTCGCCGATCACGGTATGCCACACTTCTTGCCGGTGCGCGCGTCCAGCGCGAAGATGTCCGCCGACGCCGGTGGTCACGTAGACCTTGTCGTCGTAAATCGCCAGGCCGCGCTGCGAATTCCAGTGGCGCGTCTCGCCGATGCGGTTCTCCCAGATCAGCTCGCCGGTTTTGGCGTCCAGCGCCTGCACGATGTTGCCGGGATTGTTGATGAACATGGTCCCGTTGTGGACCACCGGAGCGGGCTGATTGGTGCCCTCATTCATCGCCCAGGTCCACACCAGGCGCAGATCCTGCACGTTGTTGGCGGTGATCTGGTTCAGCGTGCTGAAGTTGTTGGCGTGATAATCGTGCCGGATCATCAGCCAGTCGCTGGGATCGGGATTGCGCATCATCGCGTCGGTCACCGGCGTGTAGTTCTTCACGTTGCCCGGAATCGTCAAGCCCTCGGGGCGCGGCCGGTGCGGCTCCACGGCCGCCTGCAGCCGGTGCGGCCTTGCCCTGCTTGCCCTGCTTCCCTTGTCCGCCTTGAACCTGCGCGACCACTTGGCCCGTCACGCTGCGAATGGCGACGGTCGAATTCCCGGCGAGCGCCTGATTCCCGGCTCGCGCGCCGTTCGATTGCAGGATAAACGCGGTGATGTTCAGGTAATTCTGCTCGCCCAGCCCGCCGGGATTGTTGGGAGGCATCGCGCCTTCCATGAAACCCACCAGATCGCCCACGGTGCGATTTCCCCAACTGCCGGTGAACGGGAAGTCCCGACAGCGGCAATGCGTTGCCGATTCCCGAAAGATCCGCCGCGTGGCAGCCGGCGCAATTCTGCTTGATAAGCCGCGCGGCCGGCGTCGGCCTGCTGGGCGGTGAAGGGTCCCAGTGTGCCTTGTTGAGCCCCCTGCTGACCAAACAAGCTGGAGAACTCCGTAGAGAGCGGCGAAAAGCGATACCAGAACGAGAGTTTTCTTCATGAGAGGCGTTTCCTAATGTTGCAGCCAGCCCCACAGCGTGCCATCCGTGGGTTTTTCAGTATAGATCTGGACGTAGATCCCGCCCTTTTTCAGGTGCTGCAGCTGGTGCGGGATTCAGATCGGCCGATCCGGTGATGGTGCCGCTCATGGCTTTGGTAATCGTGAGGTCGGCAAAGTCCGGGCCGCGCACGCCGGCCACGACCCCGTTTTGCAGCTTGGCGGAGACCGCGTTGGTCTTCAGCCCTTCGAAGGTTCCGTTCACGGTGAGTTTTGTGCCGGAGAGGGTTGCGGTCACCGAACCCGTACCCGCCAGGTCGGGCCGGGTTTTCGCGTCGGCAGGCAGCGCGGAAAGCCGCGTCTTGTAGGTATCACCGCTCTGTGCCGCACTTGGAAGTCCGAACCAGCCAACGCCCAAACCCACCACCACAGCCGCTAGATACCGCAACCATACCATTTCCCGCCTCATCCGATTTTTTCCTCCCTGGCCGGGGGTCAGAATATCATAATTTTCACCGACGCGTTTCTCTGGCGGTGACCCACGAACCACTACGCGGAGGGCTTTGCTATATACTGGGCGCAACCCAAAAAGGGTCAAAGTACAACTCCGTGACCTGAGGGATAGGGGAGGCACAATTTGACACTAAGATGCGCGGTCGCGGTACCCGTATTGTTTTGCCTGGTTCAGGCCAGCGTTCATGCGGAGACCAGGCCGCTGGAGTTGAAGTGGGGTGAGCTTGCGCCCACGATTCAGGGCCATCAAGTAGAGCTGACGCTCACCGGAGGCACCAGGGTAACCGGCGACGTGGCGGCGATCCGGGATGACGGGATGGTATTGGATGTGAAGAAGACGTCCGATGCCAAGGCGTATCCCAAAGGGAACGCGTCGGTCCCACGCGGTTCCGTTCAACTGGTGAAGCTAAAACGGTCGGGCGCCTGGGGTAAGACGTTGGGCACCACGCTGGGAGTATTGAGCGGGGTGGTGGTAGGAGGCTATGTAGCAGGCTCAACCCAGGACAATGCGGGCCCGGGGATCGCAGTCTTCCTCGTGATCGCAGGAGCGATGTCAGTTGGCGGATATCTGCTTGGCACGCGAGCCAACCAGCGGGCCACCACTATCCGGGTAGTGCCGTAAACGGTGTGAAGAATGGGCGGCGATTTCCCGCCTTATCTCCCGATGGCTCAAGGCCGCAATCCTCCCTGGCCGGGGGGCAGCATATCATTACCAGCCCATCACGTTACCAACCTAAAAGCCGCATTCGATCCTGAATGATCGCGCTGTATTGATTCATGCGTTCCGGCTTGCGCCGGCGAGGCGAGGGCAGGATCGCCGCGAGACGCGCAGACTGTTCGCGATTGAGCGCCGCCGCCGTCGTGTGGTAGTGATACTCGGCCGCAGCCTCGATCCCGAAGACTCCCGGCCCCCACTCGATCACGTTAAGATACAGCTCCAGCACGCGATTGCGCCCCAGGATCATCACCGCCATGGGCGCCAGAGTGAATTCGAAGGCCTTCCTGACTGGGTTCGCGTGCGTGGTGAAGAATAAGTTCTTGACCAGCTGCTGGGGGATGGTGGACGCGCCCCGGGTGACTTCGCCCGCGTCGGCGCTGTCCTCGATGACCTGGCGTACCTGGCCCCAGTCGACACCGTAGTGCCGGTAGAAGTTGCCGTCTTCTGCCGCGATCGCGGCATGTTGGAGCTGTAGCGAGATCCGCCGCAGCGGCACGAAGGTCTGGCGTTTCTTGTAGGCGCCCATCGCGAAGAACGACTCAAGGCGCCGCTGGATCTGGACGCCGGTGGTGGGAGGATTGACAAACCGCAGCGCCAGCAGTGCACCCGCCCACAGAACATGCAGTCCGATCAAAAAGAGCATGACTGCACTGAACCATGCGTCTGAGCCTCTTTTTCTTCAAGAGATCAGTATCCCGCACCTGCTGCGATAGACTGTTTCAAGAATGAATCTGAAAAACGCAGTAGCTCTCGTCACTGGAGGAAGCTTCCGGCATCGGTCTCGGCATCGCCAAGAGCCTGATCGATAGCGGCGCGCGCGTGGCCGTCACGGGCCGCGATCAAGGCCAAGCTCGACAAGGCAGCCAAACAGTTGGGCGCGCATCCCATCCACGCCGACGTCTCGAAGGAAGCCGACGTCCAGCGCACCATGCGCGAGGTCCTGGAAAAATTCGGCGATCTCGACATTCTGGTCAACAACGCCGGGTCAGGCACCTTCAAGAAGCTCGTGGATGTCGACCTGGCAGGCTTCGAGCGTACCTTCGCCACCAACGTCACCGGCGCGATGCTGATGGCGCGGGAAGCGGCCAAGCACTTTGTTTCGCGCAATCGCGGGAACATCGTGAATATCGGGTCCACCGCGTCGCATCGGGGCGCGCCCAACGGCACCGCGTACTACGCCAGCAAGTTCGCGCTGCGCGGGATGACCGAATGCTGGCGCCAGGAGCTGCGCAAGAACAACATCCGCGTATTTCTGGTGAACCCCAGCGAAGTGGTCACCAGCTTCGGCACGGCGGCGGGTTTCGAGCAGAAGGACAACCCCAGCAAGCTCCGGCCGGAAGATATCGCGCACGCGGTGAAAGCGGTCCTCGAAATGGAAGACCGGGGATTCGTCACCGAGCTGACCGTGTTCGCCACCAATCCCCAGGATTGAAAAGTGCGTGTTCAGATCACCAAGAAGGCGGACGGATCGGGCGTGCTGCGCTGCGTGCGCGATGACGGTTCGGTGACTTGGCAGAAGCAAACGGATCGCCACGCCGCGTACTTTGCGCTGCACGACTTGAGTCATTTCGCGGTGGAAACCACGCTCGGGTTGCGCCGCGGGTTTTTCGGGCTCATTGCTGAAGGTTGGGACATTGAGGACACCACCGGCAAAGGTTCCCGTGGGTCGCTGCCGCCGGAAGCGGGCGAAGCCGAGATGATCGTCGGGCTCTTTTCAGCCGAGCGAGCCAGCGGTGTCATCTGGACTGTTGAGGATTTCCGCGAGTCGGCAGCGATGGTGGGAACGCGTGCGCTGAATGCGGATGAGATCGCACGCGTAAAAAAGACGCGCAGCGAGCTGTTCGAGCAATGGTCGGCCGTTGAGCCGGGGGCGACGCTCGAGCTGCAGTTCGAAGTCGCGGGCGAGGCATGCCTCGCCCCTACAACCCGATCCGCCTCGTAGGGGCCGGGCATGCCCGGCCCGCCTAACGTTTCACTCGCTTAAAGAAGTACGCAGGATAGCCTTGCGTCACGGCCGGCTTGTTGTTCAGCGCTGGACCGCGTTCCTCGTTGCGATACACGAACGGCATCACGCTTACCAGCTCCCAGCCCTGCGAAGCAAGAGCCTGGATCTCCTGCTGGGATACCTGCTCGTACATTGCAGGCGACGTCTCGTGCGGGAACACCGCGTGCACTTCATACTGCGGATGCGCGGCCACCGGACCTTTCGTCTGTTGGGCCCAGACGAACGCCGCCGCCACGATCGCGAGGGTAAAGCTGAGAACGATAATTTTCTTCATATTAGTATTTTCTCCCTCGGGCAGCTCCTCCACGTACTCGCAGGGCCACAGCCAGTTGCCGCCGGTGTTGTCGTTCAGCAAATAGTCCCCGGCCACGACAACACGCGCGTCCCGAGCTTCATGCCCGGCGAGAATCCTATTCTTCACGAATTCGCGAATAAATGGAGAATTCCGGTGGACGCGGCTCTCGGTGGTCCCGAGACGATGTATCCGGAGTACACGAAGAAACTTCACTGAACCGCGACAGCTATGGAGCGGCCTTTTACGAAAGCCCGATAATGCGGCCCGTCTCCGTATCCACGTCGATGTCGTAATACCCGGGACGCGTCGACAAGCCCGGCATTGTCGCCATCGTTCCCAGCAACGGATACAGGAAACCCGCGCCGACGCTGGCCCGGATATCGCGCACCGGCACCGTGAACCCGCTGGGCGCGCCCTTCAGGTTCGGATCGTGGCTGATCGAGAGGTGCGTCTTGGCCATGCACATCGGGAGCTTATCGAAGCCCTGCCGCGTGTAGACCTCGATCTTCTTCTCCGCTTCGGGCGAATACTCAACTCCGGATCCGCCGTACATCTCGCGCACGATGATTTCGATCTTTTCCTTGATGCTCAGATCCAGCGAGTACAGGAATTTGAATTTGCTCGGCTTCTGGCAAGCGGCGACCACGGCGTGCGCCAACTCGACGGCTCCCGCGCCGCCTTCCGCCCAGTGATTGCTGACCACCGCATCTTCGGCTCCAGCTGCTTTGGCGAGCTTCTTAACCAGCTCGATTTCCGCCGGCGTATCGTCCTTGAAGCGATTCACGCCGACGACCACCGGAATGCCGAAGTTGCGGGCGTTGCCGATGTGGCGAATCAGGTTCGAACAACCTTTTTCGAGCAGATCCAGATTTTCCTGCGTGTACTCGTGCGCGAGCGGCTTGCCCGCGACCACCTTGGGCCCGCCGCCATGCATCTTGAGCGCGCGAATGGTCGCCACCAGCACCACGCAATCCGGCGTCAGCCCGCTGTAGCGGCACTTGATGTTGAAAAACTTCTCCATGCCCATGTCCGCGCCGAACCCGGCTTCGGTGAGCACGTAGCCATCTGCCCCAGCGAGCTTAAGAGCGATCTGGTCGGCCACAATCGACGAATTTCCGTGGGCGATGTTGGCGAACGGTCCCGCGTGCACGAACGCCGGCGTGCCTTCGATGGTCTGCATCAGAGTGGGCATGATGGCGTCCTTCATCAGGACCATCAGGGCCCCGGTGACGCCGATGTCATCAGCGGTAACGGGCTCGCCCTTGCGGCTGGACCCGATCACCATGCGGCCAAAGCGCTCCTTCATATCGGCCAGGCTGGTGGTCAGCGCCAGGACCGCCATGATCTCGCTGGCGACGGCGATATCGAAGCCAGTAACGCGCGTGGCGCCCTTTTCTTCCGGACCCTGGCCGACGGTGATCTGGCGAAGAAAACGATCGTTGGTATCGACCACGCGGCGCCAGGTGATCGTGTCCGGGTCGATATCCAGGCGCGCCCAGCGGCTGCGCTCTTCGGGAGTCAGCTCGTTAGGATCGGTCTTACTGATTCCGAGCTTCTTCAGACGGCGCAGCATGACGGTCGTAAACTTACGGCTGCCGTCTTTCTTGGCGGGCACGAGCCGGTCGAACAGCGACGCGTCATCGGTGGTCGATTCGTGGAACATGCGTGCGTCGATGGCCGCGGCGAGCAAATTATTCGCGGCGACAATCGCGTGGATATCGCCGGTGAGATGGAGATTGAACTCCTCCATGGGAACGATCTGGCTGTAGCCGCCGCCCGCCGCGCCGCCCTTGATTCCGAACGTCGGACCCTGGCTGGGCTGGCGAATATTCGTGAAGACTTTCTTGCCGAGATAGGCTCCCAGCGCCTGGCTCAGTCCGACCGTCGTCGTCGTCTTGCCTTCGCCGAGGGGCGTGGGCGTGATCGCGGTCACCACGATGTACTTGCCGTTGGGCGCGCTCTTTAGGCGGTCGCGAACCGACAAGTGGACCTTGGCTTTGGATTTGCCGTAGAGCTCCAGTTCGTCGGGAAGGATGCCGGCCTCGGCTGCGATCTGAGCGATCGGCAGCGGCGTAGCGGCCTGGGCGATATCAATGTCGCTGGGGACAGGCGTGCGAAGGTTCGATAATTTGTGGGGCATTGGGGACGAAGTTTTCTATTATACAAGACGCGGCGAAATGCGCCCGTCCGGATTCAGCGGAAGCCGGGTTATACTAAAAGTATGAAGACGGCGGTCTCCATTCCCGACGAGGTGTTTCGTGGCGCGGAGCGGCTCGCTCGCCGGACCAGAAAGTCTCGAAGTCAGTTGTATAGCGAGGCCGTCAAGGAATACGTCGCGCGCCACGCCGCCGAGGAAGTAACCGAGGCTCTGAACCGCGTCTGTGACGAAGTGGGCGATCAGAAAGATCCCTTTCTAGCCTCGGCCGCCCGCGGCGTTATGGAACGAACCGAGTGGTGATCGGCCAGGGCGAGATCTGGTGGGCCGATCTTCCCACTCCAACCGGTTCGGGTCCGGGCTTTCGCCGGCCCGTCCTCGTGGTCCAAGGCGACGCCCTGAACCGCAGCCGGATCGCCACGGTCGTTTGCGTCCCGCTAACCACCAACCTGAAATGGGCCGATGCGCCGGGCAACCTGTTGCTCCCAGTCGGTCTGACCGCGCTTCCCAAGGATTCAGTCGCCAACGTATCGCAAATCGTCGCGCTGGACAAAGCACTGCTCACCGGGCGCGTAGCGAAAATCCCGCGCGCCAAGTTGGAACTGCTTCTCTCGGGGATCGATATCGTCCTTGGCAGATAGCACCTTGTTGCCGCAGAAGGCTAGCGCACCGGGACGCGCTGCTTCAAGTCTTCGAACCAGTTGAGCACCACCTGAATCTGCGGCGCTGACGCAGGCCCGGACGGTGTCTGTCCGGCGGCCACCACGCCGATGAAATGCTTGCCGTCGGGAAGGATGTCATAGGTCCGGACACTGCTGGGCACCGCGGTCGTGAATCCCGATTTCGGCGCGCGTACCGGAACACCGAAGCTCACGCTGGGCTTCGTGGTAATGCTTACGCTTCCAAACAGGCTGGCTCCCGCGACATAGAACAGCTCTTTTCCGTCCGGCGACCAAACCGGATGATGCGAATCGACGTCTTCCGGGGCCACATAGACCGTGGCCGTGGCCGGGAACGGGCGCACATAAATGCGGCTGCTGGGCTGGGTATCCAATTGGTACGCGACCCAGTGCCCATCCGGCGAAAACACGCTCCGGTCAAAACGCGAGCCCGGAGTCTCCGCAAACACCGTGGCTTTCTTGTCGCGCAGGGAATACGTCCATACCGCGGACGTGCCATTCTTCTCCTCGGTAAACGAAAACACCTGGCCGTCCGGAGACCAGGAATCGGGGATGTGCGTAGCCCCCTTGTCAGCTTTGGTAAGGCGCTCGGCGACTCCGTTGCCGTCGGCGCGCTGCCACCAGATGCCCAGGTCGCCCTCGCGATCCGATTGGAACGCCACCCGCTCATTATCGGAAGACCATATCGGATCTCGATTCGCTCCTGTTCCCGCAAGCGTGAGCCGGCGCGGCGCGGTGGCTCCGGACAATTCGTAAATCCAAATGCTCGACTCCTTGACGTCGTCCACTTGATACACGACTCGTTTCCCGTCTTTTGAAACCCGGGGGAACGCGTAGGTGGCCTGCGGAACCTTCAGCGCTTCGACTTCGCCTTTGCGATCCACCAGTCCAAGAACGTTCTGCCCCGCTCCCGCCCCGGAGACGGGACCCGGAATGTAGATTAACGATCCACTGCTCGAAAAAGCGAACTGTGCGACGCCGGTGCCTCCCCGCGAGATTCCTTCCACAATTCCCACCGGTCCTCCCGTGGTCTCCAGCCGCTTCACGTTGAAGGGCACGGCGAACAGGACGCCGTTCAGCGCATAAACCAGGTGGCCCGTGGGCAGATAGCGGGCATCGCTGCCGCCTTCGAGAACAACCTTGCGCGCGCCGGATTTCAGGGTCTGCACGACGACTTGACCCTTGTCCCACGCGGCCCTGGTGGGGTTATCGCCGGTTGTCAGCGTAAACAGGACGGCTTGCCCGCCGGGTAGCATCTGGGGTCCTTCCATCTGTTCATTGCTCTTGGCGATCACCAGCGGCTCGGGTTGGCCGCCATTGGGCGAAACCCGCATGATGCCCTTACCCCAGAGCATGAATACGATTCCGTCCTCGCTCCAACTCATGCCGAGCGTCGTGTTGGGCAACGTGCAAATCGTCACCGCGGCGCCGCCGCTGACCGCCACCCGCCTGATGGTCCCGTCTGCTAGTGCGTAAAAAGCCAGCGACTTCCCGTCCGGCGAAAAAACCGGATTCCTGATGGCCCCGAACAAATCAGTCCCGGAAATCGGCCGCGCCTCCAGCTCCGCCATCGAGCGAAGGTACAGCCGCTGGTTGGCGACGTAAGCCATCTGCGATCCATCCGGCGAAATCGCCAGACTGCCGATGCCGGTAGTGGTGAACACCTGGCCCTCGCCGAGGAGCAAGGGAAACCGCGTGATGGCCGGCGGAGGCGACAGCTGGAAGTGCCAGACGGCTCCCGCGGCGAGAGCCAGGAACAGCACCGCCGAGAGCGCCCAGGGGATCCAGCGCGTCCTGCCCCTGCTCTCACGCGCAGGGCCGGGTACAGGAGCTTCGGGAGCGGTTAGGGGACCTTCCAGGATGATACGCGCCTCGCCGATCGCCTGCAGCCGGCGGCGCACATCGCGCTCCAGGCAGCGCGCGAGCAGGTTCCGCAGCGCGGGCGGAGTCTCTTTCGGCAGACGATCGAGAGAAATTGGCTCCTTCAGTACGCACGCCAGCGTCTCGGCAGCGGTATCGCCGGTGAAGATCTGCTTGCCGACCAGGATTTCGTACAGCACCACGCCGAAAGCCCAGATATCGGCACGGCGGTCGGCGGGCCTGCCTTTGGCCTGCTCGGGCGACATGTACGCGGCGGTGCCCAGAATCATGCCCGCGCGGGTCATCGCCATCGAGAGCGTCGGAGAGTCCTGCGCCGGAGCCGCGGGCAGTTCCGCGTCGAGCGCCTTGGCCAATCCGAAGTCCAGTACCTTGATGGACCCTTCGGGAGTGACTTTGATATTGGCCGGCTTCAGATCGCGATGCACGATGCCTTTTTCGTGCGCGGCCTCAATGGCTTCGGCAATCTGACGGGAGTAGTTCAGAGCAGTGTCTAGCGGGAGCGGCCCGGAAAGCGTCTCGCCTTCCACGAATTCCATGACCAGGTAATTCGCGCCGACATCGTGCAGTGTGCAGATATTTGGATGATTCAGGGCGGCAACGCTGCGAGCCTCGCGCTCAAAACGCTCGGAAAACTCTTCTTTTGACACTTTGACCGCGACCAGGCGGTCCAGGCGGGTGTCCCGAGCCTTGTACACTTCGCCCATGCCGCCCGCGCCAATCAGGGCGAGGATCTCGTAGGGTCCCAAACGAGTCCCGGTGGCGAGAGCCATAAGCGTAAGACAATTCTACTTGCTCTTGATGAGCTGTTCCTCGGCGGGGGCCGCAGGCTTCCCCGACACGCTGATTTGAATCAGCGGCTGGGGATGCTCCGGGCGGCTGTCGCGATCGAGGAAGTAGTTGATGTAGGAACTGGTCCCTTTGAGCGACCGGTCGCGCTGCGGAATGTACGTCTTCAGTTCGTCCACGCGCTCGGCCGCCTTCGCGCGGTTGTACACTTCCACCCAGATACACTTCTGTTCCGGGATCACTTCGCACTGGCCGTTGAAGGTGCCGCCGCAGGGGCCGTTGCGCAGATTCTTGGGACAGGTCATGGGGCAGACGTATTCCATCAGGCCCAGGACGCAGTTGCCGCACGCCTGGCATCCGAACACCGGCTGCTTGAAAGCCAGTTCGACACTCTCCAGCGCACGCGCGGCCGCGGGACTCTTGTCGATCAAGCGCAGAGTGCCCGTAATAACACCTTTGAGAACACGCGGCGTGTTGGCCGGCTCGATGACGTCCGCCACGCGGTTCCAGAAAGTCCGCGGCTCGGGCGCTTTTTTGGAGGTCTCGAAGAAATAGAATCCGCCCTTGGGAGCGTACTCCAGTTCCGCCGCGAGTTCCTCCCACTGCGGCGCCAAAACTTCCGAGCGCTCGATGATCCAGCGGATGCGGTCCGCGTTGTGATCGCCGCCGATGTAGGACCCGGCAAATCCCAGGCCCCGCTGGATAGCAACCATCTTCGCGGCGCGTTCCAGCCGGGCGGCCATTCCCTTATCGGTGGACGCATCGACTTCAGCTTGAATCTGCGCGACCAGCTCATCGGATGCGAAGCATCCGGGAGGCTCGCCCTTATTGAATTTCTTGGCCGCACCCAGCGGCAGGACGTACACGTTCCCAAACACGGGCGTACGCAGCCCGCGCTCATCCATGTATCGTCTTAGCTCGCGCATCTTGCGCGAATCGTAGCCCAGCTGGGTAATCGCGTAATCCGCTCCGGCGGCGATCTTCTTTTCGAGCTTGAGATACTGATACGCGCAATCGGGCTCGGTGTACTTGAACGGCGAGACAGCCACGGAAATATAGAACGGAAAGCCCGTCTGTTGGCGAACCTCGTGGATGAATTCCACCAGCTGTACGGAATCGAGATCGTATAGCGTTTCCGCCGTTTCCTTACTGCCCTTGGGAAAATCGCCGGTAATCGCGAAGACGTTTTCGATGCCGAGAGTCTGCAACTCTTCGAGCGCTCGCGCTATATTCAGCCGGTCGCGCCCGACGCAGGTAAGGTGGATGTTCGGAGTCAGCCCGCGCGCCTGCATCATAGAGCCGATGCGGACTGGATCGTGCCCGGCCGAGCCACCTGCAAAGCTGGTGACGCTGCCGGCTAACACGCCGGGAACCTGCATAAAGGCCGCGGCGGTTTCTACCAGCTGCTCTTCCGTGGTCTTGGCGCCGGCCACCAGCTCGACCATATAACTGAAGCGGCCCGACGTGAGCGCTTCCCGGATTGGATTGATTGCTGCCATTGCTACTTTCCGAGCTCTTTGCGCACGATCTTGGTTCCCTCCACCATCGCTTTCATTTTCGCAAACGTGACGTCGCGAGGCAGATGAAAACACCCGCAGTCGGTCAGGATATGGATTCGTTCGGCAGGCATCGCTTCGAGTGCCTTGCGAATATGTTGGGCGACCATGTCGGGAGTTTCGATATCGGTATTTTTCACGTCGATGACGCCCAGGCCCAGTTCGAAAGGCGCGTTGAACTCCTTGAAGAGATCCAGATCCTCGCCGCCGCGGCGCGCGAATTCGAGCGTCAACTGCTGGACCTTGGCTTTGAGAATCGTGGGGAAGAGATAACGATAGCTGCCTTCCCAGGACGGCTTGCCGTAGCGGTTGCCATAACAGATGTGGACGGCGATCCTGGCGTCCACGCCCTCCACCAGCGTGTTGATGACGTTGACGCCCCAGGCCAGGTCTTCCGGGAAGCCGGAATAGTACGGCTCGTCGATCTGGATGAACGTCGCGCCGGCTTTGACTAGAGCTTTGAGCTCCATGTTCATCACCCGGGCGATGTCGGTGGCGAAAGCTTCTTCGCTGGGATAGAACTGGTTGCGGATGCGCTTGGTGAGGCAATGCGGGCCGGTGACGCAGAACTTCGGGACTCGATCCGTAAAAGTGCTCAGGAAGGTGAAGTCCTGGACGAGACCCATGGACGCCATGGGGAGCTTGCCGACCACCGCGCTGTCATAGAAATCGTAATAGAACTTCTTCGAGGTGCGGTCGATCTGCACCCCGGGGAGCCGTTCCGCGAAGTAATCGACCATGTTGTCGCGGCGCAGCTCGCCGTCGGTGATCACGTCGAGGCCGGCGGTTTCCTGATCCTTAATGGCGGCCTTGACGGCGGCATCATAGATTTCGTCGAGATCGTGGCGCGAGATGCGGCGGGCGAAATAGTCGGTCTTCAGCCGCTCGAGCCAGCCAGGCATGGCGTAGCTGCCGACGATCGCTGTGGGAAGAATGGGAAGAGTCATCAAAATTTAGTTACTCCCTGCGCGTCGTGTACAGGATGGAAGTATGCGTATTCGCGCGGTATTTAAAGGGCCGGAAATGCACGTCGTAGCCCTCGCGCTGCGCCACTTCTTTTAGTAGAGCACCGTTGACCCAGTTGAGCAGTGAACCATCCAGTTTCCCGGGACCGAAGAAACCGGTGCGGTATTGGGCCAGATCGGTGACGAAGATATCGAAAACCTGCATGTAACCGCGCGGGTGCAGCAGGGGCAGCGTGTGGATGAAGCTCTCGAGCGCGCCCGAACTCAAGTGGAAACGAAAATCGGTGGGGGCGTCGTGCAGGATGTCTTCGAGCCTCCCGGCGTCGAGGCCGTCGGGAAATGGAAACTCGGGCAGGTCTTCGAGCTGCACCAGCCGTTCTTCCAGCCGCATGGCGGCCCACAACTCCTGCCAGAAGGGGACCCCGTGCTGCGGCCCGCCGAAGCTGTCAAATCCGGTTTCGAGCATGTGATAGACGCGGTCCCGAAAAAGCTCCGGCGGGATGCCATACTTTCCGCCGATGCTGTTCACCGCGGCGACGGGTACGTACGCGCGCACCTGCACGAAATACAACTTGCCATCGCGGCGAACGACTTCCTCATCCGGCAGATTGTCATACACATTCGTTAGATGCACCTGAAGGATCTTGTGGCGCAAGTGGGCCAGCGACTTGATCGGATTGATCGCGTCTACCTGGACGAAGCGGCACTGATCGATGTGCTTTGCGACGGTGAGCCGGGCTTTATTGAGGGTGTCCTCGGAATAGTCGCCCATGTAGAAACAGACATGGGGATACAAGCCCGTGCCGCGCTGCTGGTCGAGTTCGTGAAACTGATCCAGCCACTGGGCGCAGCGCGATCCGTTGCCGACGCCGATTTCGAGCAGATTCACCTCGGCGGGCAGTTGATTCTTCGATCGGAGAGCGCACAGCAGATCCAGGAATTCGGCGACATCCTCGGCGATCGCAAGAGGATTGTGGCCATCGGAAGAACCGCCGGGGAGCGCTTTGTCATAGCCCTGGCCGGTCGCGGCTTCCCAGGCCAGCAGGTGACGCCAGAAGAATCTGTTGAACTTCCAGACGATGCTCGAGCGCAGGGACTGGAACTCTTCGAGCGGGAGACGGCAGGCATTTTCCTCTTCGCCAGCCTGCGCGTAGTGGATGGCGCGTAGGAGATCGCCACGCAAGGTTGCGGGAACCACCTGGCGCGTGTCGACGTGAATGTCCATGATCGGGGCAGACTGGCCGAACGCGTTATAGCCCTGAGTGGCGGTGACGGCTTCGCGAAAATTGGATTTGTACTGGATCCAATCCAGCTCCACCTGGAGCCGCGCGAACTCCCCCTGATCGATGCGTCCTTCCTCCACCAGTGCGTAGACCGCCTCGATCACGCCCTGCGTGGTGGCGGCGGCCTTCACCTTTAGGTGGTTGAGTTTCAGGATCATGCTGCAAGATCAGCGCGGTGGGTTTCGACGAATCTAACAGGATAGCGCGTCTGGCGGCCTGGTTTTGTGTGGGGCAGCTTTCTAAGCTCCGCGCCGATTTTCAAGCGGCGAGGGCTTGGACGATCTTTTTTTGAGAAGCAAAGAAACCAACCAGACCAATCCGGCCAGAGCAACCAGAACCATGGCCGTGCGCAGGGCCGACGCCCAGAACGCCATATTCTGTGTAAACAGCGAAAATGGAAACTCTCGGAGAACGGTCCAGCGTTCGATCATCCAGTGCCAGGCCGTGTGGGCTACCAAAGCCGACAGGATGATGGTCCCCATCCGTTCGGCCACCACGTAGCGGAAGAGCAGATTCAGCATTGGGATAGAGACCGCCAGCACCAGGAGCTGGCCCAGTTCCACGCCCAGGTTGAAGGACACCAGCGACGTTAGCAGGTGCGATCCGGCGAACTGCAGTGTCTGGCGAAGGGCGAAGGAAAAGCCAAACCCGTGCACCAGACCGAAGGCGAAGGTCACCATCCAGCGTCGGCCCACGCTACTGGCCCCGGCGATATTCTCAAGCGCCATGTAAAGGATGGACATCGCTATCAGGGTCTCGATTAGCGGCGGGAACCACAGCGCGTCGGGTCCCAAGCCGTAAGCCGAGGCGATCAGCGTGAAAGAATGCGCCACCGTAAACGAGGTCACGATCAGGAGCAACTGCCGGATCTGCCGGAACGGAATCACCAGACACAGCAGGAACAGCAGGTGATCCGTGCCATCCAGGATGTGCAGGAAACCGGCGCGGATGAATCGCAGGGACGCCTGGTACCAGCTCGGATCGAGCCGAATCAGTCCTTCGTCGCCCTCGAATTCGAACGCCCGAATCGCGCCGTCCGCCGGAAGAAAGCGCAGCACGGTGATCACGCGCACGCCCAGCGTATCGACATTGGGGCGAATGGAAAACTCGGAACGATCGGAGCGAATTGGGTATTCCAGCCACGCGTCGAGCATCGTCTGATCCCACGGCACCTGGGTGCTCTCGGACAGTTTCGGGCCGGTGATGTGGGCCATCGCGGTCTCATATGAGGCAAACGACCTGTCGGATTCGAGCGAGGGGCGCACAGTCAAGAGGCGTGGGGCCGGCAGGCGCACATCGCCTTCGTATATTTCGATGGGGCGCACCAGCCACACAGTGGCCGCGTCCCCGAAAAACTGCTCGGCACGCGAAAGATCCAGGTAGCCGGGGCCGAGCTTCGGAAAATCGATATCCCGCATGGATTTCAGCGGCACGCGAACCAGAAGATCCAGCTTATTCGCCGACGGGTGCAGGAACATTTGCACGGTGACGTCGTTAGGAATATCGTGCGCGGCAGCGCCCTGTGGCAGCGCTAACACGATACCTAAGACGAGACCCAGGATGGCGATTCCGACACGCATAACGCGTGTCTAGTAGCTTACTCGATCGCGCTTTCCCACTGTGCGTCGTGGGCCAGGATCGTGGCCAGTGAAAACAGCCGCATGGGATTCGGCTGGAACATCCCCTGCTCCAGATCCAGGGCGTCGATAGCGGGCCGCACCAGCTGAGTGATGTAGGGCGGAAGCTCATCCATGTTGACGCGAACCTGGCGGCCGCTGCGGCGGGTGATGACGCCATCCATGGCGATATGGTAGTGGTCCCGCTCGCCGCGCACGAAGATGTGATCGGGATGAATCTCGATGCGGTCGCCCAGGGGCTGGGATTTCAGCACCTGAGACATCGCCTTGTCCATGGCGGCTTGCGGATCGTAAGGCTTCGGGACCGGCTTATCCACCGTCATAACGCCTTCGGGGTGGGACGCCGACAAGACATCGTTGAGCGGTCCGGCTATTTTCGATAAGCGATCCCGCGATTCCTTGTTTTTCCAAGTAGCTTTGCCGATCCAGGAGAGTGCGTCATTCAAGTTGCGGATCGGGTGGGCACAAGGCGCAATCCCAGATCAGAGTACGGAGCACGTCGCGGCCTGGGGTGCTCAGGCGCAGCGGCTGGTCTTCGTCCATGGGCTTGAGCCAGCGCCGCATCTGATTCCGAAAATCCTCCGGCCCGACAGCTTTCAGCGCGGCCTCAGCCACCTTGGTCCATTTTGCCGGAGGCTTGGTGACCACGGCGAACGTCATGTTGCCGATCAGCTCCAGCCAGGCTTTCCTGCGCTCGCCGGTGAAGCTGCGCAAATCTGCTCGGACGATGCTGCTCCAGCATTCTTCAGTTTTGATGGGCGTGACGTCCTCGAGCCACAACCACCAGCCGACATGCTGGCGGCGGGCCTGATCGGTAACCGATCCATGGAGCGTATCGTGATACTGGCGGACCGCCTCGACGATCTCGATCTGATACCCGTGCTGTTTGGTGTATTCCGCCGCCCGCTCAAACCCCGTGTGGCTCCCTTCCCGCAGGAGTTTGAGAATCTCCTGGGCGTTAGGTATCTGTGGCTGCGGTTCGGGCGACTCCGCCACGCGCCGAATTTCGCTGGTGAGCCGCAGCAGAATCTGACCCGGGCGTTCCAACGCAGACGGCCCCGCCGATTGAAGGAGTTCCGACCAAGATGCAACGCGGTGTTCCCAATCGTCGCGTCCGATCCGGTCCAGGGCTTGCCTGACTTTCTGCTCCCACTTCGCATCCGGAGCGTTGCGGATAGGCGCGAGCTTTAGCAGGCTGATCCACGGTTTCCGTTTCGCCGGTTTGAGCTCACGTAATTCGCGGCGGATTCGCGCGCTCAAGCAGGGCTCGCCATCATCGGGATCTTCGAAGTCCAGAAACAAATGCCACGCCAGTTCCGGCATGCGTGCGTGCCGGTCGTCGGGGGGCAGCGCGCGCAGCATCGTGTGCAGATTCTGGCGCGTGGCGGAACGAATGCCCGCTTTGACGAGATCCAGAAGCAGCCGCGCGGTATCGGCGCGAAACATGCTGCCGGCTCCGCTTTCTTCGATAGCTGCGGCCTGTAGCGCCAATTCGCAAAAGATTTCTTCGACGACTCCGGTGTCAGGCTGGTACATCCGGTTCACCAGGAGGCTGATCAGGTGCGCGATTCGGGAATCCAGCCTCCGGTTGCCCGCGATGAGCTCGCCGTGCGATCGCACCCAGGCGAATCGGCGCAACGCCGGACGAAGCCAGCGCGAGCGCTCCGCGGGAGGATCGAACTGCAGCGCAACGGGACCCCGATCCGGCTTTTCGAGCTCCAGCCACGTGCTCAATTCGCGGTGGAACCGAATATCGGGATCGGCGGGGTCGAGAGGGAAACCGTCCGTGGCAAGCTCAACCGTTGGGTCCATACATGCTTAAATCGTTGGACCCGGGGATTTCGAACAGGGAACAGCCGCTATCGCTTGGTTTGCAGCTTGTGGTATCCGAGCGTGGCGCGGGCCTCGGTTAAGGTGTTTCCCTCAGTCACCAGCCGGCGGATTTCCGATTCCGCGGCGTCGATCTGCTCGGCGTTGGTCAGAATTGCCTCTTCATGCGCCTGGGGAATCGCGACGACTCCGTCGGCGTCGCCGCGCAGGATGTCGCCCTGATGGACGCGCGCATCGCCAATGTTCACGGGTCCGCCCATCGCTTCCACCTGAATGCGGTCCTTGCCCGTTCGCATGGAGTAACTGCGGCTATAAATGGGATACCCGAGCTCGCGGGCTAAATGTGTATCGCGACATGCCCCGTCGATCACGGTACCCGCCACGCCGCGGCGCGTTGCGACCCAGGTCAGAATATCGCCCCACACGGTCGCATTCTCGCGTCCGCCGTTGTCGAGCACGACGACGCCTCCGGGCGGAACATCTTCGATATAGTCGCCCACGGTGCCGGGCGGCGTTCCCGCGGGACCGTAGAGAATCGTGAACGCGCGACCCGTCAATCTGAAACGTGGGTCAAGGGGTTTGATATTGAGGCACTGTCCGGCGATACCTAGCCGGTCCATGGCGTCGCTGATCGCGGTGGTATCGAGCTTGGCGGCTCTTTCTACGTTCTTGTCGTTCTTTGGCTTGTCGTCTGCCATTCTATTGAGCTTTCTTCAGCATGTTCTCGTAATTCCCGGCCATCACCTGGCTGATGGGGGTGCCGGAGCGAATCGCCTGAGCCAGAGCATCTTCCCGCTGCATGATGCTCTCGGCGGCTTCGAGCACGCGCGCGATTTCACTTTGCGCGACGAAGACCACCGCGCTCGCATCGGCGATCACGTAGTCGCCGGGAGAAACGGTGACATCGCCCACGGTAATCGGCTCATTGGTGGCGACTTCGACGATTCGGCCGCGCGCAGTTCGCGCCGTATGGCTGCGCGCGAACACCGTGAAGTCGAGCTTGCGGCTGTCATCGATATCGCGCGCGGGGCCCTCGACAATCACGCCGGCCACGCCGCGAACTTGCGCGCCAATCGACAGATTCCCGCCCCAGGACGCCGCGTCAAGGCCGGTACGCTGCTCGACCACGATGATGTCGCCAGGCTTCGCCGCGTCGATCGCCGTCGTACAAAGATGGCGAGTATTCGTCCGTCCTTCAGCGCGGTCGAGCTTGACCGTCAGCACTTGTCCAGTGATGCGGCGGTCGGTCGAAAAACGTTCGATCCCGGTGACCGAGCCCTTGAGTCCGAGCTTATCCAGGGCATCGGAGACGGCGCAGGAATCCAGGCGGCTGAGCCGCTCAACAAATTGGTTCATAAGTTATCGCTCGGGTCTCCAGCGCGAGAAGCGGCGTTCCAGGCGCTCGGCGAGCCACGTCAGCAGGATCCCGGAAAACGCGATGACGATCATGCCCACGAAGAGCGTATCGGTGTTAAACGTTTGTCCGCCGTAGGCGACCATGAAACCGACACCCTGGCTGCTCCCCACCATTTCGCCCACCACCATGCCGATCAATCCCAAGGCAACGCCTTGCCGGATACCGGTGAGGATGAACGGCACCGATCCGGGAATCGCGAGGGTCTTGAAAATCTGCCAGTCGGACGCGCAGTAGGCTTTCGCCGCGCGCAGCAAATCCCGATCCAATGCGCGGACGCCGCCCACCGTGTTCACCAGAATCGGGAAGAACGCCGACAGGAACACGATAAACACTTTCGACCAGATCCCGATTCCGAACCATATGATGATCAGCGGCACCATGGCGATGCGGGGCGTGGCGTAGAAGGCGTTCAGGAAGGGATCGCAGAACAGGCGAAGCCGGCGGTACCAGCCAATGAGCACCCCTGCGATGACTCCGGTGATTACGGCCAGCACGAATCCGATCGCAAAGTTCGTTCCGCTGTACTTCATGTCCGCGAGCAGGGTTCCCTCCACCAGCGTGTAGCGGAATTGCTTCACGATGGCCGAGGGGCTGCTGAAAAACAGCGGCGAGATCATTCCGGCGGACCAGAATGCTTGCCATACACCGATGATCAGAACGATAGACAGGCTGCCGAGGATCACCGCCTCGTGCTTGGCGTAGAAGCTTTGGTGGGGGCGGCCCGACTTTTTAGCTTTCATGCTACTTTTCCGCCAGAACCATGTTGAGTTTCTGCGATTCCTCTTCGATCAGCTGCCAGATGGAATCTTCGATCTCCAGGAACTGAGGATCGCGCTTCAAAGACAGCGTGCGCGGCCTTGCGAACGGTATCTTGAAAACGCCCTTGAGCCGGCCGGGGCGCGCGCTCATCACCGCGACGCGATCGGCCAGGTATACCGCTTCATTGATCTGATGGGTGATGAACAGCACCGTCTTACGGTCCTGCGACCAGATCTTCAGCAGCTCGGCCTGCATGAACTCGCGCGTCTGCGCGTCGAGCGCAGCGAAGGGTTCATCCATCAGCAGCACTTTCGGATCGGCCGCCAGCGCGCGCGCCAGGTTCACGCGCTGCTGCATGCCCCCGGAAAGCTCGTTGGGAAAATGCTTCTCGAATCCGCTCAGCCCGACCATTTTCACGAAATGATCCGCGCGTTCGCGCATGGTCGCTTCATCGAAGCGGCGCTGCATTTCCATGCCATAGCGGACGTTGCCGGCAATGGTCCGCCAGGGGAGGAGGCTCGAATGCTGGAACACGACCGCGCGATCCACACCCGGCCCGTTGACGCGCTTCCCGTCGATGCTAACCGTGCCCTCTTCATAGGGCAGCAGGCCCGCGACGATGTTCAGCAACGTGGTCTTGCCGCATCCGCTGGGACCGACGATCGCCAGGAATTCGCCGTCTTCCACCGCGAGCGAGACATCGTTCACGGCGAGCACTTCACGGTCTTCACGCTCGAACCAGTAGCGCTTGGAAAGGTGCTCGATGGACAGCTTGACCATGTCTTACTTAAGCCACTGTTACTTGAACGCGAGCTTGGCCTTGCGATCCTCTTCCGCTTTGATGGTCGCGCCGAACAGCGTCTCGAAGAACTTCTCTTTCACCAGGCGGTCCACGGTGCTGTTGTCGATCACTTTGTGAAAATCGTACGCCTTCATCTGCGCCGCGATCTGCGGATCGGATTGCTGCTCCACCACCGCTTTGACGGCGGCGGCCAGCACGTAGGGCACGCGCTCGAAGGCCGTGGGCTTGGCATACAAGTCGTAGATCCGTTCCACATCGGCCTGGGGCTGCTTGTCGTAAACCATGTAGGCTTTCACCGCGAAGGCCTTGTCGTCATAGAAGCGCTTGATGGCTTCGGCCTGCGCCTTGATCAGCAACTCGGGAAGCTTGGGGTTGGCCTGGATCTGGCTCTTCTTCATCAGGTAGCCGGTGGAGGCGAAGATATCGTCGTGCTCGGCCAGATTCGCCAGCGTCTTAAAACCGGCGTCCTCCAGTTTGAAGTACGCGGGCGCGGTCAGCATGGTGGCATCGGCACGACCGCTTTGAAGCGCAGCAGCCCGGCCGCTCACATCGGTGCCCACAGGGACCCAGGCAACGTCCCGCGGCTTCAATCCCGACTTCGCCAACAGCGCGACCACGTAACCATAGGGCGCATCGCCGACCTGGCCTACCGCGATGCGTTTGCCCTTCAGATCCTTGATGCTCGCGATGTTTTTGTTCGCCATCAGCGCGAAGGTGCCCTTGTTGAGCGAGCTCCCGACGATCACCATCGACCCGTCTTTGGATGCGGCCTGCATCAATTGCTCGAGCGAAGAATTCACCAGCGCGGCATCTCCACTCACCAGCGCCGCGATGCTGCCGGGATGCACGACGAACTTCAAATCGACATCGAGCCCGTACTTCTGGTAATACCCGCCTTCTTTCGCCAGGAACAAAGGCCACTGCGAGCCGCTGCGGTTGGGATAGATCAGCGTGATTTTTTGGGCGAACGCGGCCGGAGCCAGTAGAGCGCCCGCGATCAAGAGGGGCAGCCAGATTCTGGATTTCATGAGCTGACTCCCTTGGCACTTGACTGAGCCGACACGTCCAGCTTGAAGAGTTTCTTGGCGTTGTCCTCGAAGATCAGTTTCTTGTCCGCCGCGCTCAGCCAGTCGAAGGCTTCGATCAGGAAGCGCGTTTCATCGAGCCAGCGTCCCGTGCGCGGATCTTTCACCGTGCCGACTCCAGGACGTTCCGTGCCGAACAGGCATCGGTCCGCGCCGACGGTCTTGATCAGCAACTGGAGCGATTCGCTCGAATAGAGCACCGTGTCGTAATACAGATTGCGCATCTTCTCTGAAAAACGTTCGCCGCCGCGGCGCAGCGAGCTGGCTTCGAAGCGCGCCCAGTGGTAGGGAATCGCGCCGCCGCCGTGCGAGACGAGAATCTTCAAGTGTCGGAAAATCTTTGAAGACGTTCGATTCGAGCAGCGACACAACGCCGATGCTTTCTTCGTTGATGAAGTGCAGCGAGTACGGCAGACGAGGCGATCGGCAGCCGGCAGAGTGAATGTGGCCGGGAATGTCCAGCTCCACCATCTTTTCGTACAGCGGATACCAGAAGCGGTCGCCCAGCGGAGGAGTCGTGGTGGATGTAGCTTCGCTCGGGTCGGGATTCAGCAGGCATCCGACGAATCCCATCTCCTTGACGCACTTTTCGAGATACGGCAGAACTTCCTTGGGGCTGACTCCGGGACTCTGCGGCAATCCGCACACTCCGCGGAACACATTGGGGTAGAACTTGGTCTGCTTGTAGATGATGTCGTTGGTTTCTTCGATGAACCAGCGCACGACCTTGGGATCCTCGCTGTGCATCATCTGGTAGGGACGCGGCGAGATGAGCTGCATGTCGGTCCCGACTTCCTTGAGTTGTTCGAGATGCGAGGTGCCGCCGAAAACCGGCGAGTTCAGCGCGTCCTTAATCTCCTGGTCGGAGGCGCCGTGGCTGCCGCGGCCGTGCGCGCCGCGATGGGACAAGATGTTGGCCTTGTAGACGTACAACTTTTCGGGGGCAGTGACGTGGCCGTGTGAATCGATAATCATGCAACTCTCCGCTCGTACATCATACCGAACCGCTGCTCCCCACTTCAGGTTCGCGGGTCAGCGATTCGCCCCGCTAATGCGGAAGCGGCCACTGTCGCGGCCGAAGCCAGGTAGTGCCGAGCTTTAGGATGCCCGTTTCGGCCGGGGAAATTGCGCGCCTGCGTGGAGATCATCGCCTCCTGTTCGCTCATGGCGCCCATGTTGACGGCCTGGTTGGATCCGGCGCTGGGCGGGAAAATGATTCCGCCCGCTTCCACGATGGTTTCGAGCAATCCCTCGCGGAGCGCCGCGAGATAAACGCCTCGCGTGACCGGCACCACTTGCAAACGGACGTGGGGATGAACTTTTTTCCCTTGGATCGCTTGCGCCAGGACGCGGATATCGCCCAGGCGTCCTCCGGTGCTGCCGCCGATTTCGGCTAACTGAATTTCGATGCCCACGGCCTGGCCGATCGGCTTGACATTGCCGACTGTGGGCGGACAAGCCACCTGCGGCTCGAGCTGCGACAAGTCCACGTCGATGACCTTGGCATACTGCACGCCGGGATCGTTCTTGAACAACTCAAAGTGTTTGCGGTGCGAGAATTTGTGCGCGTAGGCGGCAGTCCTTTCGTCGGGATCGATGTACCCGGCTTTGGCGCCAAGGTCGATCGCCATCAGCGGGAACAGCATGCGGTCTTCAATCGACAGGTTCTCGATAAACGGACCCGCGTACTCGACCGCGCGGTAGACTGCGCTGTCCTCGCCCAGAAAACCTTCGAGATACTGGGCGACGTCGCGCGGAGTTGTGCCGTCCAGCGGAGGCCCGTGAAGCCGAACCTGAATCGTTTCGGGAACGCGGAACCACGCTTTGCCGTGCGCGTAGCCCAACGCGGCCATGGAATTATTCCCCACGCCGGTGGAGAAAACGCCCAGCGCGCCGTAGACGGTGGTGTGCGAATCGCAGCCGATGATCACGTCTCCGGGCGCCCACAAGCCGTTTTCGATGATCACGTGATGGATGCTGCCGGAGCCCGAGTCGAATACGTTACGGATCCCGTATTTTGCGGCAAAGCGGCGGGCTTCCGTGAGCACCTCGGCATCGGCCTGGCTGGGCGGCGAGAAGGTGTGGTCGAAAACGAATACGATCCGGTCGGGATCGAAGATGGCGCCTCCGCCCATCTCGTTTTCGAAAACTTTCGAAACAAGGTTCGAGCTGAGATCGTGCAGAACCATGCGGTCGACATTGGCGACGACGATATCGCCCGGCACGACTTCCTTCTTGCCGCTGGCTTTGGCCAGGATCTTTTCGATCATGTTCATAGCGGCAGGCTCCCTGGCAGTAAACCCAGCGTCACTCGCGCCCAATGCCCGCGATATTCGAGAGCCACCGCGATCGAGTATTTGTCGCCAAGCATCGCGCCGCGGGCGGGACGCGGTGCGGAGTCGCCCGTGCTGAACAGCAGCACCAGGTCTTCGGCCCCGGCCCGACGAAAAGCCCGTTCCAGGAGTCCGGAGAACTGGTAATCCGTCAACCCGGCTCCCTTCGGCAATTCCGCCGTCAGGATCTCGCGAGCCATCTGTTCCGCGCGCTGATGCATGGCGATCTCGGCATCATCCGTCAGCTCAAGTTTCACGTCGGACGATACCCACAGTGGAAGCTGCCAACGGCGAGTAGATCTCATGCGTTAACCGGGGAAGGTCGAGCACGCCGAGTTTGGTCCAGCCACGCTCTGCGCAGAGCTGCAGCAGAGTTGGCACCAGCTTCGATGCGGGACGGATCTCCTCGAAGATCGTCACCGACTTGATCCATGGATAGACGCGCGGCGAAAGCCCACACAAAAGTACCGGCGGCTGCTCCCGGGGGATCACGATCAGCGAGCGGTTCCAGTACGGCATGTAGTTGGTCAGATGCCGCCCTTCCGTCGATCGCCAAACGTCGGAATACACCAGTAGCGCCGGCAAATCCTGTGCCGCGAGCGCCTTCCTTGCCTTCGCCAGCCGTGCTTCGAATACGGATGGTGGCAGCTCGGCCTTGTCCCAGGTAATCAGTCCGCGCTTCATTTCGTGAACAACTTCTTCTCAGTTTTGTTTAGCCGCGTGTTGCCGGATTCCGTGATCAGCAGCGTGTCGCCAAAAACCATGTAGCCGGAAAGCGGCAGATATGTGTTGGGATGCGCGATCACCACCATGTCTTGCTTGAGCACGTAGTCGACGTCTTCCAAAATGTGCGGCGTTTCATCCGGATAGAGGCCCAGGCAGTGTCCGCGCACACGCGTGTACTTCGCTCCGGTGTAATCGCCGTAACCGTATTTGCGAAACACGTCGTTCTGAGCGCGCGCGGCGTCGGCGGCCGTTACGCCGGGTTTGATCAGATCCTGCGCGGCGCACTGCGCTTCCGAAAAGATCTCGAAGGCTTTGAGCTGTTCCTGAGATGGTTCGCCGAGAACGAGAGTCCGGCAGATCTGCGCATAGTAGCCGTTGACCTGCGGGGTCAGCTCGGTGGTGATCGAATCGCCCTTCTGGAACTTACGATCGGTGGGCGGCTTCATGCCGACGACCTCGGTCCCGCCGGATGCGATCAGCATGAAATTATCCTCGGCGCCGTTGGTTTTGAGAAACGCCTCGACTTCGGCGACGAGCTCGAACTCGCGCATCCCCGGCTCGATCACCGCGGCGAAGTGCTGATAGCCGCGATCCGCAAGATCGCAGGCCTGCCTGATGTACCCGATCTCTTCAGCGGTCTTGACGCGGCGCAGTTCTTCGACATCGGCTGTCGCGGAAACCGGCAGCGTCCCGCAGGCTGCGACGAAGCGCTCTTCCATGAACTCGAGGCCGGCTATCGCAGATGCGCCGCCGGCGAATGCCTTCGTGAAGTCGGGCTGTAGTGCTGCTGACGCTGTTTCCGCATCCCAGGGATCGCTGAACGTTGCCGTGATCTCGCCGGATCGCGACAGACGTGCCAGGGCGTGGTCACCCGAGAAGTTGATATTCACCAGGCTGCGAAACGGATCTTTGCGCCAGGCGTTGCCGTAGAGCAGGATCGAATCCCAGCCGCGCTCGCGCATCAGATCGAGCAACTGTTTCCGGCGGTGTTCATTGACGTGCTCGTTAATCAAGGCGACACGCTCTCCAGAAACCACTCCGTCGGAAGCTCGCGGCCCAAGCCCATCGCCCGTGCGCGCTTCACCACCGCGGAACCCACCGCCGCGAACTGCGTCCCCGCGCCGGTATTGTTGTTGAACAGCGTGATCTGATCGGCGCTGGTTCGGCCCGGGAGCTTGCCGGCGACCAGATCCTGAAGCTCGCCGATATCCTCCCAGCGGACGATGCCCTTCTGCGCGGCCTCCCACACATCGGGCGACTGATCGTTGCGCGCGACTTCCTTCGAGTGGACGAAATACACATCGGCGCGGCGAATCGTCTCGTCGTCGATCTCGCGACGCTTGTTGCTCGCATCCGCGCCGCCGATGGATGCGACGTACATGCCTTTTTCGACCCAGTGGCCATCGAACACCGGGTCCCAGGCGGCGGTCGCGGCTTGCACGAAATCGCTCCCGTCCACTGCTTCCTTGGGCGTCGCGACGGCGCGGACTTCGCGGCCAAGCTTCTCCGACATGCTCCGGCAGAACTCGCGGCAGTGCTCCTGATTCGGGCTGAACACTTTGATCTGGTCGAAGGTGTATTGCGCCGCCAGGAATTCGAGATGCGCGCTGGCCTGCCAACCACTTCCGAATAGCCCAAGTACCTTCGGCTTGTCAGGAGCCAAATAGCGCGCGCCCACCGCGCTCATCGCCGCGACGCGGACCTTCTGGATCACGCCGTCGGGCATGATCGCCACAGGCTCGATCTTCTCCACATCGAACAGAATCACCAGGCCGCAATACTTGTTACCCGTGGCAACCGGCAAGAATGCGCCGGCGCTTCACTCCGGCGGTGTACGAAAAACCGGCCATGTCGGAGGTGACGCGCAGCGCCCACACGCCGCAATCGAGACTGCCGCCTTCCTGCGTCTTCATGCGGTACTGAAAGCCGGGATGTTCGCGCGACTCGGCCGGCAGATACACCTGCGAGCGCGCGCGATTCAGCGCCTTGCCCTCCGCCAGCTCGCGATAGATGCTTTCGGTGGCGGCGATCGCGTCCTGCGGAGTCAGCGCCTGCTCCACTTCTTCGTTCGTCAGCAGCAGCGTCATGATTTGAGAAGAGCCTTACCCGCGTCGGTTTTAAGCAGCGGGATGAGCCCCCCGGCGCGCAGCATGTCGAGCAGCAGGCCCGACGGCGCGCGCCCCTGAATGGATTTGCCGGTAGTCAGATTCTCCACGATACCTGCTTCGATGTTCACGCGGATGCGATGGCCGGTTTCGACCAGATCGTGCAGTCCCGGCGCTTCGAGCAGCGGCAGCCCGATCTCCGGGCCGTTGCGATAGAAGGTACGCGAGAAAAACTCGGCGATGACCGCGCCGACTCCCGTCGCCTTGATCGCTTTGGGCGCGATGGCGCGTCCCGAGGAGCAGCCGAAGTTGCGTCCCGCGACAATGATGTCGCCCTTCTGCACGCTCTTCGGAAACTCGGGATTGGCGTTTTCGAGAACGTGCTGGACCATTTCACCCATGCCGCGCATCACGTACGCCGTGGGCGTGATCATGTCGGTGGGAATGTTGTGGCCAAACTTCCAGCAGTTGCCTTCGAGAATCAACTGAGTCATTTTCTATGCTTGCACAGGCAGTGGCGCGTGACGCAGCGCGCGCGATCGACTGGCGGCGAACAACAGCAGAAATCCAATGCCGCAAGAAACCAGATCCACCGTAAAAGAATTCGCGTAGTTGTGCGTTCGATCGAAAATCATCCCCGCGACCAACCCGCCGGAGGACGTTCCGACTCCGAAGAACATCATGAAGAGCCCCAGGATCGTCCCGACCCTTTCCGTTCCGAAGTGTTCGAAGGCGATCAGCGGCGGTGCGTTAAAGACGCCTCCATATCCCAAGCCGAACATCGCCGCCGACCAGTAAACTACGGGCGATCCCGGCTCCACGGCCAGCAGCCCGCCTATGCCTGCGGCCAGGCACACGATGCTCCACAGCAACGACACGCGCGACGAATACTTATCGGCAATCGCTCCGCCGCCGATTTTGCCGACGGCGCTCGCGCCCAGCAGCATGCTCAAGGCGAACGCCGCATTGGTGGGCGTCACGCCGTGTCCGGTCATGTACAGCGCCAGGTGCTGCTGGATTCCGGTCAGCGTGTGCGCGGCGAAAAACAGGCCGAGCCCGAACATCCAGAACATGGGAGTCTTGATCACGTCGCCGGCTTTGGCCAGACTGTGGCGATTCGCGGAGGTGGACGTGCGATTGCGCACCACGTACCAGGACCAGGGTGACAACGAATGGAATCGCCATCAGGACCGCAAGCGCGACAAATGCATCGGACATACTGAACGTCTCGATCAGCTTCCTGGTCAGGTTCGGTGCGATGAATCCGGCGACTCCGACTCCGGCGTTGATGACGCCCACAGCCAGGCCGCGTTTGGTCGCAAACCACGGCGCGATCAGCATCGAAGTCGGCACCAGCGAAACCGCGGCCGTGCCGATTCCCAACAAGACGCAGAACGCGTAATACTGCGCCAGTCCGGCGATGGTCGAAAGCAGCGCGAGCGATACCGCACTGATGCACATGCCCGTCAGCAGCACTTTTTTCGGTGTGAACCGGTCTGTAAGCTTCCCGATGAAGGGACCCAGCACGCCGATCAACAACAGCACGATCGATCCGCCCGCCGAGGCCTGCGCCGCGTTCCAGTGGTACGTTTTTCGCAAGAACGGGTAAAAGATGGGGAGCGAAAACAGGGCGAAAGAAAACGCCACCATCAGGATGGTGAACGAGGCGGCTAACACTTGCCATCCCGCCACCGGTTGACGTTGATTCGACACCTTTATAACGACGTCGCCTTTCGCGACTGCTATGTTAGCAGAAGGGCCCCAAAACGCACACATGCCGGGATTTACAATTGCCGAAAAAATTCTCGCCGCGAAATCCGGGCGAGCGTCCGTGCGGCCGGGCGAGATCGTCGACGCTTATCCGGACCTGGTGATGAGCCACACGGCGACGTGGCGGTCCGTCAGCGTGATGCAGAAGGTCGGCGCGACCAAGCTGTACGATCCGGACCGGTTGGCGGTGGTTCTCGACCACATCGCTCCCGCGAAAACCGAGAAGAACGCGACCGATCAACAGGTGAGCCGCAATTTCGCGCGCACCAACGGGATCAACAAATTTTACGACGTGGATGCCGGCATCGCGCATCTGGTGCTGATGGAAGCGGGGCACGTCGCGCCGGGCGATCTGATCGTCGGGACCGATTCCCACTGCACTATTTACGGCAGCCTGGGCGCGCTCGGAACGGGCATCGGGTATACCGAAGTCGCATCGGTGTGGATCACCGGCAAGCTGTGGATGAAGGTGCCGGAGACGTTCAAGATCGTCCTGAGCGGAAAGCTCGCGCCGGGCGTGTATTCGAAGGACCTGATGCTCTATCTGATCGGCAGCCTGGGGGCAGATGGCTGCGGATACAAAGCGGTGGAGTTTCATGGCGAAGCTACCACGGGCTTGAGCGTTTCCGAGCGCATGACCATGACGAATCTGGCGATGGAGATGGGCGTGAAGTGCGCTTTCGTGCCGCCGGATGCGAAGACCGAGGAATATCTTCGCGGGCGCATGGATGCGTCCAAGCGCTACCAGCCCGTGTCCGCGGATGCGGACGCCGTCTACGAAAAGGAAGTTCCGGTGGAGCTGGGCAAGCTCGGCCCGATGGTGGCTTGTCCGCACGAGGTCGAGAACACCAAGCCCATTGAACAAGTGCAGGGCACTCGGATCGATCAGGCGTTCCTGGGCTCCTGCGCCAACGCCAAGTACGAAGACCTGGAAGTAGCGGCGCGCATTCTCAAGGGCCGCCGCGTGCATCCGAATGTCCGGCTGATCATTACTCCAGGGTCAAAGCAGATACTGCTCGAAGCCTCGAAAACCGGCGTGTTTCAGACGCTGCTCGAAGCCGGCGGGATGTTCACCAATCCCGGCTGCGGCGCCTGCGCGGGCGATGGAGGCATTATGGCCGATGGCGAAGTCTGCCTCTCGACCGCGAATCGAAATTTCATCGGACGCATGGGAAGCAGCAAGGCCGAGATCTATCTTTCGAGTCCCGCTACGCTGGCTGCGTCGGCGATCAAGGGCGTGATCTCGGATCCCCGGGAGTTCTTTTAAGTGGAATCGACCATCCATGGCCGCGTCTACAAGTTCGGCGATAACATCAATTCCGACATCATCATCCCGGGCCGTTATCTGATCTACATCGATCGCGAACGGCTGGCCCAACATGCGTTCGAAGTCCTGGGTGAAGGATTCCCGGCCAAGCTGCGCGAGTTTCAGATTCTGGTTGCGGGCCGCAACTTCGGCTGCGGCAGCGCACGCGAGCAGGCGGCGACGGCGATTCAAGGGCTCGGGATCCAGGCGGTAGTGGCGTGCTCCTTTGCGCGCACGTTTTATCGCAACGCGATCAACGATGGTTTGCCGATTTTCGAGTGCCCCGAATTGTATCCGGACGTGCAGGAAGGCGATTCTTTGCGGATCGATCTGGCTGCCAGCAAGATCCATTTGGCCCACGAAGGAAACGACAAGCAATACGCGTTCCCGCAGCTCCCCGATTCTGTCAAGAAGATCCTGGAGCTCGGCGGCCTGGCGAATTATCTGAAAACCCAACTGGCCGGTACATAAAAAGGGGACAGCCTCTAATGCTCCGTTGTGCGCGTTTTAAGAAAGGCGTTAAAGTAGGTCCCATGCGCTTGTTTCTGTTCGCCGCGTTCGCGGCATCGGTATTCGCTCAAACTCCGGACGCAGGAAAATGCACCGGAACATCCAAGCCTTTCGCTCCAGGCGCGGGCGATTGGAACGGATGGGGCGTGGACGCATCCGGCTCGCGCTTTCAGCCGACCCCGGGAATCGCCGCGGCCGACGTGCCCAAGCTCAAACTCAAATGGACGTTCGCGTTTCCGGGCCCCGTCAATCAGCGCAATCAAGCCCAGCCGGTGATCGTCGGCGGGCGCGTGTTCGTAGGCAGCGCCAGCGGAACCGTGTTTTCGCTCGATGCGGCGACCGGCTGCACCTATTGGAGCTACGACACCGGCAATATCGCACGCACCGCGATTCAAATCGTCAAACTTCCCAACGACACGCGCTGGATCGCTTATTTCGGCGATAGCGGCGGAACGGCGCACGCCGTGGACGCGCTCACCGGCCAGCTCATCTGGAAAACCAAAGTTGACGATTTTCCACTCGCGCGCATCACCGGATCGCCGGTGTATCACGACGGACGGCTGTACGTTCCCATGTCCTCCGGCGAGGAAACCGGATCGGGAGCCAAGGATTATGAATGCTGCAAATTCCGCGGCAGCCTGTCGGCGCTGGACGCCAAGACCGGAAAAGTAATCTGGAAGACCTACACCATTCCCGATCCGCCCAAGCAGTACAAGACGACTGCCGATGGTCGAAAGATGTTCGGACCGGCGGGCGCGAGCCTCTGGTCGGCGCCGATCATCGATGAGAAACGCAAGCGGATCTACATCGGCAGCGGCAATTCATACACCGGAATCGAACTCAACACCACGGATGCCATCCTGGCTTTCGATCTGGAAACCGGCAGCCTGCTTTGGTCGAACCAGGTGACGCCGGGCGACAACTGGGTTCCCGGATGTCCTCGCGGCCCGCTGTGTCCCGAGAATCCCGGCGACGATTACGATTTCGGCAGCTCGACGCTGCTGAAAAACGTCGGCGGGCGCGATGTGATTCTCGCCAGCCAGAAATCGGGCGTGGTTTATGCCTTGGATCCGGAGCAGCGCGGCAAAGTTATCTGGAAGACGCGCATCGGTGTCGGGAACGGCCTGCTGGGCGGGATCGGATGGGGCATGGCCGCCGAAGGAGATAGCGTTTACGCCGCGATCGCCGATATCAATAAGCCGAACGGAACTCCCGGGCTATATGCGCTGAAGATGGATACGGGGGAACAGATCTGGGGCACGCCGGCTCCGCAGGGCGCGGGCAATCGGGCGCAATCGTCGGCCGTTTCGGCGATGCCGGGGATCGCGTTCTCAGCATCCTTCGGAGGACACCTGCGGGCGTACTCGACCAAGGATGGAGCGATCGTGTGGGATTTCGACGCGGGTCAGACTTTCCCCAACACCGTAAACGGCCTGCCAGGCAAGGGCGGAGCGTTTAACGGCGGTGGTCCGGCGATCGCGAACGGGATGGTGGTCGCGACCTCCGGTTACGCCTTCGCGGGCGGACAAGGCGGAAATATTCTGCTGGCGTTTTCGGTGGACGGGAAATAGTTAATGTTTGATCGCCGGTAGCTCATTAGTCACGTTCGGCACGTGCTGGTCGACGGCCCGCAGCATAATGGCAGCCATGGCGTAATCGCCCATGATTGCGGTCAGTTCGAACATCCCCTGCTGGCCGAACACTGCCACCACCTTGGCGTAAAGTTCGGGACTGACCTTGCGATCCTGGAAAATCGCGCGGCCGAAACGGACCACCAGCGCCTCTTTCTCCGGTAAACCATCCAGCGGGCGATTGAACTTGATCGCATCGATGGTCTTCTGGTCTACATTGGCGCGCTGGGCCCCGGTTTCGTGCGAATTCCATTCGTAGGGCTCATCGAACTCGCGCGCGGCGATCAATGCGCACAGGTGGTACAGCGCGGTGCCGACAACCGACGTACGCACATACTGGTTGAGCTGGTTCATGGGGAGCGCAACCCCGGGACTGTAAAGAGATGTCGCCGCCGGACCCAGCGGCGGAGCAGCGCGATCCTTGCCCTCGGCGTCCTTGCCGACCACGGCGTCATAGACTCGCAGCGCGTCGCCGGAAAGCTTCTCGCGCGTGATCAGCGGAAGACGCGACATCGATTGCGGATCGATATCGGACTGGGCTGCTGCGGCGATCGCGAACAAGCCTACCATCAATGCCAGGCGCATAATCCGCTCAGCATATCACCTCACGCTATATCCCATGAAGCATGCCGCCATCCACCTGGAGGCTGGCTCCGGTGATGTACCCGGCCGCATCCGACAGGAGAAAAACTGCGGCTGCCGCGAATTCTTCGGGATCGCCATAGCGGCCCATCGGAATGCTCGCGAAGATGCGCTTCTGCTGCTCGGGAATGGCGATGCCGGCGCGCTGGGCGTTATCTTCGTCGATTTCCTTCACGCGGTCGGTCGAAATGCGGCCGGGGATCAGTTGATTTACGCGGATTTTCTGCGGCGCAAGCTCGTTGGCGAGAATCTTCGAGAGCGCCGACACCGGCGTCCGCATTACCGTGGAAAGCGCCAGATTGCCGATCGGTTCCCTGACGGCCGAGGAGGTCGGAAGAACGATGGACCCGCCGCCGCGGGCGGTCATCGAGGGAACCGCCAGCCGGATCATGCGCACGGCGCTCAGCAGCAGCAACTCGAACGCGCCCTGCCAGGCGGCATCGTCGAATTTCAGCACGGGACCCGGCGGCGGCCCGCCTGAATTGGTGTAGAGCAGATCGACGCCGCCAAAACGGTCGACGGTTTCGTGATGCCAGTGCGCGAGCGCATCCGCGGAACGCACGTCCGCGGCGACCGAAAGAACTTCGGCGCCGGTTTCCCGGCTAATTTTGTATGCGGCATCGGATGCCGCTTCAGGGCTCCGCGAGGACAACGAGACTTTCGCCCCTTCGCGAGCCAGTGCGCGCGCCACCGCAAATCCAAGCCCGCGGCTGGCACCGGCGACCATGGCAACTTTGTTCGTGAGACCGAGGTTCATGGGGAAACTTCGATTGTAACGGGGATTGTACGAGAATTAGAAGCTTGAACCCGCAGAACACCCCTCCTTCCGTCAAGAAACTCACGGAAATCTTTTTTCGCGTCGGCAACACGACGTTCGGCGGAGGATATGTGACCATCGGCATGCTCGGCCGGGAGCTGGTCGACATGCGCCGCTGGATCAGCGTGGAAAAGTTCGACCTGGCATTCGCACTGGCGCGTGTCACGCCGGGAACCAACCTGATCGCTTTCTGCGCGGCGATTGGCGCTCTCATCTGCGGGACCGCCGGAGCGATTGGCGCGGTGCTCGCGCTCACGGCTCCTTCCTCCGCGCTGGCCGTGATCATCATGTACGCTTTCGAACGCTGGCAGGGCAACCGCATCGCGATGGCAGCCATCGGAGGGACGGTGGCGGCAGTCGCAGGCATGATGTGGGCCACCATTTGGGTGATTCTGAAGCCGCACGTGGGAGGGATGACGCCGCGGGGATTGACCAGGAACCTGCAAGTGGTGTTGATCGCGGGCGGGGGGTTCGTGGCGGCGCGTGTTTTCGGCTTCACTCCGCTTCCGATCATCCTGGCAGGCACGCTGGCCGGATTCCTGTGGAAGGACGCTAAAGACTCGTGAATCTGCTGGTCCTCTACCTGCTGCTGCTCAAGGCCAGCGTGACGTCTTTCAGCGGTCTGGGATCGCTGCCGATGGTGCGCAGCGATTTCGTGGTCGAGCGCCACCTGCTCACCGATCACCAGTTAAATATGGCCGTCGTGGCGGGCCGGACCGGACCGGGTCCCTTCGGGCTGTACCTGGTCTGCGTCGCGTATGCGGTGGGAGGCATCCCCGGGGCGATCATGGGCTTCCTGGCGCTCATCACGCCCGCGTTCCTGGTGATCCCGCTGATGCGCTGGATCGGAGCGCGGGCCGACATCCCCCGAGTCCGGAGCGCGATTCGCGGATTGCTGCTGGCAAGCGCCGGCCTGCTGGTTTCTTCGTCCGTGCCACTCACCCGGGACGCCTACACCGGCGTCTTCTCCGCGATCCTGATGGCTGCGAGCTTCGCGGTGCTCACCTTCACGCGGATCGATTCGGCGTGGCTGATACTAGGCGCGGCCGGCGCGGGACTCGCCGCGAGTCTGTTTCGTTAGACTTTGTTGGATTAAACCCAGCCATCCACCAGTTGGGCGCTTAGTGCCGGGTTGGAGGGCGGGATTTATCCCCGCGCGGAGCTGAAGTCCGCCCTCCGCTGTCAATGCCAAGCGTCGAACCAGGGAGCCTGGAAAAACGAAACCGCGGTGGGCGTCCTTCGAGCAGGCAGCCCACCGCGGTCTAGTCTTAATTCCTTGACTGAGACGCTTACTTGGTGTCGGCGTCCTTGCCCTTCTTGGCCTTGCCCTTCTTGGCGGTGTCCTTGCCGGTTGTGTCGGCGGTCTTGGCGTCGCCCTTTTTCTTTCCGCCCTTCTTCTTCTTGGTGTCTTCCTTCTTCGGGGCGTCCTGCGCCAGGGTGACGGTGGCAACGCCAGCGGTCAGGGCCAGCGCCAACATGATGCTCATGAGCTTCTTCATTGTGGGTGAGATCTCCTTCTTTCTTGGCCGAACGGCAAATAGCGTCGCGGCATTCCTATGTTTACAGGCGGACATGAAGTGGCCCTTAAGCACCCATTAAAATCGATTCATTTCATCGGATTAACACGCATCAGACGCCGGGTTAACCCTTATGAACCTGCGGTATCGGGTAAAAGGCAGGCTTGGCGAGCCCTCCTGAAGCTACCCTTGGACCGTGAAACAGGGGAATCTGGTCCGGCAATTGGCGCGGGAAGCCAGGCTGCCGGCCGCCAAGGCCCAGGATCGGGTTGAAGAACTGGTCCATCGGATCGTGACCAAGCTCCGGCAGGGGCGGACCGTCGAGCTGCCCGGCCTGGGAAAGCTGGTAACAGGCCCAAGGCCACGAAAGAAAGCGTGAAAAATCCCGAAAGGATTCTGGCAATGATCCGGCGTTCGCTGGAGCGCGGCCAGACTGTGGAGATTGACGGCTTGGGGATGTTCCGGCCGGGGCCTGGAGGCGCCTATGAATTCATCGCCCAGACCGAGCCGCGGGTGTTCATAGCCTACGTGGAGGAGGATCTCCAGCTCGCACGGGGGCTGCGGGACAGGATCGCGGCGGCCGGATGCTCGCCCTGGATGGACAAAGACAAGCTGATACCGGGGCAGAACTGGCCACGGGCCATTCGCCGGGCCATCGAGATTTCGGACGTGTTCGTGGCGTGCTTTTCGGTGCGATCCAGCTCCAAGCGCGGGCCGTTCCAAGCCGAATTGCGCTGGGCGCTCCATTGCGCGCAGCGGATGCCGCTCGAAGAAACCTTCGTGGTCCCGGTGCGTTTCGAGGCGTGCGTTGTGCCGCGGCGGATCGCTGAACAGGTTCAGTACGTGGATCTGTTTCCGGATTGGGATGCCGGTGTGAAGAAAGTAATCCGGGCTGTCAAATCCAGACGCAGACCTGCCTGCGAGCTCATCAGTTCAAGCTGAGAATCGGCAGGATGCTGCTATAGTCGTCGGTCCAGCCGCGGAACGTTGCGGCGGCTGTGGCGGGGTACATGTTCGCTCCCTCGAAACTGGGGTTCTGGAAAACGTTGTTGTCGGGCGAGGTAATGAGAACCCACGTAGTCGAGTTGGCGAAAGTGTTATCCGAGGCGTCGTCCGCCACAACCGTGGCTTTCTTGCCGACGAACTCCGCACCGCGCTCGCAAACCGGCGCCAGATCCAGATAGCGATTCGAAATGTGAACCGCCAGCACGCCGTCGGGCTTCAGCAGCTTGAAATACAGCTGCATGACTTCCTTGGTGAGAAGGTGCACGGGAATGGCGTCGCTCGAAAACGCATCGATCACCAGCACGTCGTAGTTGGGCGGGTCATTTATAACCTGCTTCTCCATGGTTAGGCGGGCGTCGCCCATGAGCACTTCCTTGTCGCCCGCGCAATGCGAGAAGAACGTGAACTCGCCGCGATCGGAAAGCGATTTCACCAGCGGGTTGATTTCGTATACGCGCACATAATCGCCGGGGCGGCAGTATCCGGTCATTACGCCGGCGCCCATGCCGACCACTCCATAGCGGACCGGGCCGAGCGATTGCTTGGCCTGCATGGTCCGGCCGATACCGGACGACGGCGCGTAGTAGGAATTCACTTCGTAGCGATGTTCCGGATTGAGCCGCTGCGAGCCGTGGTTGATGGTCCCATGCAGCAGGTTGCGCAGGGCATATTCCTGGCCGACATCGTCATCGCGGATACGCAGCTCGCCGTAGAAATTTCGCGCGAACAGATGATAGCCCTTGCGATCCTCGAGTTCTTTGCGCACCAGATATCCGGCCAGAAGGCCGACGCCGATGGCCAATGCGAAACGCACCGGATTCGGCCCCCAGCTGAAGAATTCCACGTTAAAAAGAACAATCACCGCCAGCACGCCGCAGGCGACCAAGCCGATGGGTAGCTCCAGGTAGGAGTTGAACACACGCGGCGCGATGATGGCGACGAAGATGCCGCCGATGGCTCCGCCCACCGACACCATCAAATAAAAGAGCGTCAAATACTGCGGAGCGGGCTTGCGCAGCGCCAGCTCGCCGTGGCACAGCATGCAGCAGATGAACAAACCGACGCAAAAGATTGGGATCGAGTACTTGATGTGGAAGTTTCCTTCGCCGGCGTACAGCGCGTACGCCATCCAGCCCAAAGCCGGAGCGACCCAGGGCAGAAAGATCCAGCGCTGATAGATTTTGTCGCTTTCAAAGGCAAGGATGAAGGTGAGGAGATAAATCGCGAGCGGCACCACCCAGAGCAAGGGAATCGGCGCCACGTTCAGACTCATGTGGTTGGTGATGGACACCAGGAGCGTCGAAGCGCACGCGGCCAGGCTGACCCATAGCAGAAGCTGTAGTGCGGTCGGACGCTCGCCGGACTTGTCGGGGATCACAGTGGACGCTGGGACGGTCGCAGGTTCCGGGGAGGCGGCCTCCCGGCTCACCCAAGCGGTGATCAGACAGAGCGCCGCAAACGCGACATACGCCGCGCTCCAGTAGTAGGCCTGCTGGCGCGACGCGATGTTGGGCTCGACGACGAACGGAAAACTCAGCAACGCCAGCATCGAGCCGAAGTTCGACAACGCGAACAGCCGGTAGGGAACGCTGCTGCCGGTGCGGCGGACGTACCAGGCTTGCAGCAATGGACTTGTGGAAGAAAGCAGGAAATAAGGGAGCCCGATGGTGGCGAAGAGCAGCTCGAGAATGCGCAGCGTGGGATCGCCGATGGCCGTGGGTTTCCAGGTCGCGTTGGGCAGGATCGGCAGGAGCGCGCAACTGGCCAGCAGCAGCGTCCCATGGACCAGAAGCTGGGTGCGGGCTTTGGTCATCTTGATCAGCGCGTGGGCGTAGGCGTATCCAGCCAGCAGGGAAAGCTGGAAGAACAGCAGCGCGGCGGCCCACACGGCGGCCGAGCCTCCAAACCACGGAAGAATGATCTTGGCGATCAGCGGCTGCACCTGGAACAGCAGGAACGCGCTCAGGAAAATAGTAATGGCGTAGAGGATCATGAGAATTTGGCTTTTTTCACTGTAGATCTTCAGCGCAGTATTTGGATGATGTTGCTATAGTCGTCCGTCCAGGTCCGGAACCCTTTGCGGGGCTGCAGCGCGGACGTGCTGCCGTCCTGAAAATTGGGATGGGCGAAAACCGTGGGCGACTTCGACAACAGAACCCAAGTATTCGAAACGTAATAAGATTCCGAATTACCTTCATCGTACACTATGACCCCGGTCCAGCCCATTTCCTGGGCGGCCTGGGCCATGATCGGTTCGAGGTCGAGATACCGGTTGGAAATGTTGACGGCCAGGATGCCGTCCGGCTTCATATGGCGCGCATAGGTCGCGTAAGCTTCCCGTGTCAGCAGATGCATGGGCACGGCATCGCTGGTGAAGGCGTCCATGGCCAGAAAATCGAGGTTTTCGCTGTCCTTCATGCCTTCGAGCGTGAGGCGTCCGTCGCCGAAGTAAAGATGCTTGTCGGCCGGGCAGTCTTTCCAGAAATCGAACTTGGTCTGGGCGATTTGGAAGATCAGCGGATTGATTTCGTAGTAGTGCAGCGTATCGCCGGCGCGGGCGAGCGTGGCGGTCACGCCGGCGCCCAGGCCCAGAATGCCGATTCGAATGGGTCCCTTTTCGCCCTTGCTGCGAATCGCGCGGGAGATGCCGGAGGTTTCCCCGAAATAGGAAGTCGGGATGCGGCCGCCGCCGGGTCCCAGAAGCTGCGTGCCGTGATTAATGGTTCCGTGGATCAGGACGCGGATGCCGTTCACGCTGTCTCCGGGAGGATCGTCGCGAACGCGCAATACGCCATAGAAATTGCGGGCGGACAGGATGTATTCCTCATTCGCGCGGCGCTCCAGGCGAGCCAGATAGACGCCGAAGGAGAGCGCCACGATCAGCAAGGACGCGCGGACAGCCAGCGGCCGGGGCGCGCCGTCATCGTCATAAGAAAGCACGATGGCCATCAATACGCCCAATCCGGCGATCGCGATGGGCATTTCCCAGTAGTTGGGGAAAATGCGGGGCGCGATCAGGGCGACGAACAATACCGCCGATCGCGCCGCCCAGCGAGACCATCAGAAAGAACAGCGTGAGATAACGCGGATGCGGCTTGCGCTTGGCCAGCTCGCCGTGACAGACCATGCAGGCGATGAAGAGCGCTCCGCACAGCATGGGAATCAGGCGCTTGATAACGTCGCTGTTGTTTTCGTATTCACTCATGCCGTAGGTGAAGGCGCCCAGGGCGACCAGACCGAGCGGCAGAAACAGCCAGCGCTGGTAGATCTTATCGCTCTCGAAGGAGAGGATGAACGTCAGCAGGTAGATGCTCAGCGGCGCGATCCACAGCAGCGGAATGGGCGCAACATTCTGAGTAAGATGGCTGGTGGTCGCCAGCAGTAGCGTAGAAGCGCACGCGGCGAGCGAAACCCACATCAGGATGGTGGAGAAACGGGGCGGTGGGGCATCCTCCTGCGCGGCGGCCTGTAAAGGGTCGGTTCCGGTGCGGCTTTTCCAGGCAGCCACGCCACAAGCGACTGCGAACGCGGCGAAGCCCACTGACCAGAGCCGGGCTTGCAAGCGCAGCGCGATGTTGGGTTCGACCAGAAAGGGGTAGCTCAGCAGCGCCAGCATCGATCCGAAATTGGAAAGTGCGAACAGGCGGTAGGGAATGACGTTGGCTTTGGTTCGCAGATACCAGGCTTGCAGCAGCGGGCTGGTCGCGGAGAGCAGCGTGTAGGGCAGGCCGATGGTGGCTCCCAGCAGCAGCAGGATGCCCACCAGCGGATCGCTTCCGCCGACCGGTTTCCAGTAGTCTTTGGGAATAATCGGCAGCGTGACCAGGCTGATCAGGAGCAGCGTGCAATGGACCATCATCTGCTGTTTTGGTTTGAGGTAGCGAATCAGGCAGTGCGCGTAGAGATAGCCTAAGAGCAATAAAAGCTGGAAGAAAAGCAGGGATGCGCTCCACACCGCGGCCGATCCCCCGAACCAGGGGAGGACGAATTTCGCGATCATCGGCTGGACCTGGAACAGGAGGAAAGCGCTCAGGAAAATGGTAGCCGCGTAAACAAACATGGACCGTCTAGCATACCGTAATTCGGGTCGGCCGCGAGTGAAGAAGGGTTAAGAAAGTTTTCTGAACCTTTGATAGATGTATATGCATCTATTGCCCTGTGGATGAATCTTCAGGAAGGCTTCCCAACCTGCCTTGCATGTGCGCGAGCATTCGCCGGGCATCGCGAACGCTCACCCAGATCTATGACGAGGCGCTTCGTCCTCTGGGTCTGCGGGCGACTCAGTTCACCGTTCTGCAGGCGCTGTCGCTCGCCGGAGAAGTACTTCAGGGCGACCTGGGTCAAATGCTTGCGATGGATAGCACCACCCTCACCCGAACGCTCGAGATACTCAGCCGCCACGGCTGGATCGACAAGCGGGCTGGAGAGGATCTTCGCGAGCGGCGGATCCGGCTAAGCAAAGCCGGACAACTTCAGCTCGAAAAAGCCGTGCCGCTCTGGGAAAAAGCTCAGGCGGGCCTGAGGCGCAAGCTGGGCGACGGCCAGTGGAATACCCTTCTGAAGTTCACGAACGAAATCACCAATCTGATCAAGGAGTAAGGAGCACTCGTTATGAAATATCGTAATGTCATCGCAGTACTGCTCGGTGTCTGGTTCACGATTGCCGTTTCGGCAGCGGCGATGGGCATGTTCAAGAATGTTTCGGATAGCCTGGCGCTGCCGGTTGCCGCTGCGGCGTTGGCGCCCATGGTCGTTTTCTTGTCCTGGTTCACGGCGTCGGCCGGATTCCGGCAGTACTTGTATGGCCTGAACCCACGCACGCTGACGATCGCCCAGAGTTGGAGAGTGAACGGCGTGGTTTTCTTGGTTTTGAGCGCTTACGGCCTGTTACCGGCCCTTTTCGCGCTGCCGGCGGGCTTGGGAGACATGGCGATCGGCATCACCGCGCCCTGGATCGCGAGCAGGTTCGCCAATCGCGAACACAAGAGCGGCTTTATTCTTTGGCAGATCCTGGGAATCGTTGATCTGGTAACGGCGGTGACCCTCGGCACAACCGCGAGGCTGATCGACCAAAGCGGCCCGGGGATGGGTCCGATGACGGTATTACCGTTGAGCCTGGTCCCGACGTTCATCGTGCCGCTGCTGCTCATGATTCATGTTGTTTCGATTGCTCAGGCGCGGAGATGGCAGGGCCGTAGCTACCCGCACCTGGGAGCAGCAGCACCTTCAGCCGCGAGGTAGCCCGGAATGGGAGACGAGCAGGTCAGCGCTTGCGGACGGCGGTGAGCACTTCTTCGGCGGAGTGCACCAGCATGTGCGTAACGATGCCCTGCTCGTTCTTGACGAACTGATACGTCCCCAGCAGCCGCGGCGAGAACATCGTTTCCGAAAGCGGGATCATAGGCACTTTCCCCTTGCCCTGCAGGTCGATCAGGAGCTCCCCGTCGACCAGCGTGATGGTGAACACATTCCGTGGCGCCCGAGTGTCGAAGGCGTTGGCGGAGGCGACTTCATACACGCCTACGTATTTCGCGAGGATTTCCGGAGAGACCGTGACCTTCTTCTCCTCGGACGTCCGGCCGATCAGGTGCTGGCGATCTTTCTCATTCTCCAGGCAGACGTATTCGAGCAGCTCGGTGTCGGCGGCCAGCGCGCCGCCAGCGGACACGGTCCAGGGTTTGGCATACGCCTTGGGATCGTCGAGCGTCACCTGTAAGTCCAAATGTCCGAAATCGCGGCGGCGGTAGCGTTCGGTCATGCGCAGGGCTTCGGTGTGGCCGTGACCCGCGAAATCGAGCCAGGTGCGGTCATTGAACCCGGCGGATTCCACCACCAGCGTGTCGCCTTCCCAATGGCCGACCGAGTATCCCATCCAATTCGGGTTGGGATCCTGCGGAAGCTGCCGCCCATCAAGGAAGATCTGGCGATAGGCGAGGTCTTCATACAGCATCACCATCAGTCCCGGGGTCTGGATGATTTTCGCCAGGCCGGCGCGGGTGATGTGGCGAGGTCCGCCGGGCATGCAGCCGGTGATTTCCGGATCGTCTTTCCCGAAATCTTCAAGACGATGCCGGGAAAGCGCGGCCACCCACGGCTGGATATCGGCCGGAGGCAGATCGGCGGTGATGTTCGCGCCGATGCCGATTTCCACCCCGAGGCGCCACAGACCGGAAAGATCAGGCTTGCCGTCCGGGGCTTTGGGAGCTGGGGCCGAGAGGTTCGGTTTACCCTCGGCAGTTCGCGGGATTCCTGGCGTCGGCTGATTCAGCCACTGGGCCGGGAGCGCCATCGCAGCGACGCAAAAAACGAGAACCCGGGTCAAGATGGCCGGCATCGAAACAATCATACTGCTGTTCATTCTCCCCGGGGGCGGGAGCAATTTCCGAAACGGCGATCCGGGAGGTAACATCAAAGGCAGAAGAGGGGTATAAAGGGCGATATGAAGAGATCAGTAATACTTTGCGTTACGGGCCTGTGTTTGGCGCTGGGGGTTTTGACCGCGCAGACCACGATGAGGAATTCGGACCTGGTCAAGCTGAGCAAATCCGGGCTGAGTGAGGATTTCATCACCAGTCTGATCGACCAGCAAGGCTCGCGGCTGGCCAGCGATCCCTCGGCGCTGATCGATTTAAAGAAAGAAGGCGTCAATGAGCGGATCATATCCGCAGTCATCAAGAAAGCTCCTTCTCGCGAGCCGTTGAATTCCGACTCCGTGCTGCGCCTGGTCCAGGCCGGATTCAGCGACGGGTTCGTCATCAACCTGCTGAACGCGCAGCCGTCGAAATTCTCCGTGGACGCGTCGCGCATCGTGGAGTTGAAGCAGGCGGGCGTCAGCGAGCGGATCCTGGCGCTGATGGTCCAGCAGGGCAGCACGCGTGAATTGCCCAGCGGCAGCGAAATCAGCGTCCGGCTGATCGATTCCGTGGATTCCGACAGGAACAACCAGGGTGATGAATTCCGGGCCAGCCTGGAAGATCCCATCACGCTGGGGAATGACGTGGTGGTGCCGAAAGGCGCCGACGCAAAGGTGCGGCTGGTGACCGAACAGGAATCGGGCAAGCTGACCGGCAAGGCAGGCTTAACCCTGCAACTGGTTTCGATCACCACGGACGGCAGGACGATACCCGTGGAGTCGTCCGACGTGTCCGAATACAGCGGATCGCGGGGCGCGCGTACAGCCAAGTCGGCGGCGGCGGTGGGCGCCGTCGGAGCGATTATCGGAGCGATCGCGGGCGGCGGTCAGGGGGCGGCTATCGGAGCAGGCGCGGGGGCCGCGGCAGGCGCAGGAGCGCAGACCGTGATGAAAGGTCAGCGCGTGCGGATTCCGTCGGAGACGATCCTGACGTTTACGACGCAGAAACCCGTGCAGCTTCCGTAATCGTCAAGGGGACAGCCAGCCGATTTCGGCGGTCTGGAACGGACCGCGGCGGGCTCGTTCTTCGAAATCGGAGGCAGTCCCCGAGCTTTCAAAGAAGATTTACTTCTTCACGCTGACGGTGGCATCGCCGTCGATATAGGCGATGTACTCGGTCCCGGCGGCGGCGACGAGCTCCTTGTTCTTAGGCTTCACGTTGGTTTCCACGGGACGCTCGCTTTTGCCATCGGCACTGCGAGCCGACTGCACCCGAACCTTGTATTTGTGGCCATCGATCGCGTCGACGGTCAGCAGGCGCATGGCGGTCTTGCCGCCGCCGATTCCAAACGCTCCCTTGCGGGCGGCCTGGGTGATGGATCCGGTAACGCTGGCGCCTTTTGCGATCACCACCAGATCGCCGATCCGAACATCTTTGGCCGCGGTAAAGCTCAAAGCGCGGCCTTCTTCCGCGTTCTGCGGGATATCTTCGGTCAACGCAATCGTAAAGGGCATTCCGTCCGACAGCGTGATCGCGACCAGGGATCCGGAAGCCGCCACGGGAACCGCAGCCGGAGCAGGTGCGGGCGGCGGGGGCGCGGACGCTGTCGGCGTGGAAACAGGAGTCGAAGCGGGAACCGGACTGGTAATCGCGGCAGGGGCAGCAGCGGCAACCGGAGCAGCCGGCTTCGAACCCGCGGCTTTGGGATTGCGCATCGCCTCGATCGCGGTTTCCGGCACGCCCGCCCTGGAGAGGCGGATGACCTCAGAAGCCGAGAGATTGAATGCGGTTTTCGAATTACGAATCTGGCTGAGAATCACCGCAGGCGCGACTTTCGCTTCCGCCATCTGGATGATGTTGTCGTTAGTGAGCGCTTGGTCCGCGGGCACAACCGGAGGGACCGGCGCGACCGGAGCGGTCACGGGAGGCGGTTCCACGGCCGCAGCCGGCGGGGCTGGAACGGGATTTTGGGGCTGCGCGACGACGGCCGGAACCTTGGGCGCCCGATGGGTCCACCAGAAGGCTCCGCCCCCGGCCAATCGCCAAAACCACGACCGCAGCGCCCGCGGCGATCATCAGCGTAACCGGCGACCGCCTCGGTTTGGGCAACGCTTCGAGTCCCGCGCGTGTGCGGTACAACATGCCGGAATCGGACTCGTGCTTGAGCGCGCCCAGGGCGACCTGCACCTCTTTCATCGTCTGGAAGCGCTGGTCGGGATTCTTCCGGAGGCAGCGGTGGATCACCTGCTCCAGTTGCGGGGGTGTATCCGGCGCGATCTCCGGAATGGGCCGGGCCTCATCCCGCAGGATTGCCGAAAGGGTGGACAGAGCGGATTCACCCGCGAACGCTCGCGTTCCCGTGACCATTTCGTACAGCACCACGGCCAGTGAAAAAATATCCGATCGCGGATCGACACGCTTGCCTTGAGCCTGCTCCGGCGACATGTAACTGACCGTGCCGATAATCGAGCCTTCCACCGTGAGCGGCGCGCTGTTGATGGTTTGCGTAGCGTCGCTTTGGGCTGCGGAACGCCGGTCTGGGTCAAGGGACTGCTGTCGGTGAGCTTGGCCAAACCGAAATCCAGCACTTTGACCAGCCCTGTTTCGGTCACCATCACATTGCCCGGCTTAAGATCGCGATGGATGATGCCGGCGGAATGAGCGATCTGCAGGGCGTCGGTCATCTGGACCGCATACTTCAGTACTTGGGGAACGCGCAGGCCGCCTTTGGGAATCAAATCCACCAGCGTTTTACCCTGCACGTATTCCATGACCATGAATTCGGCGTTGCCTTCCGAAATGATGTCGTGGATGGTGATGATGTTGGGGTGGTTCAGAGCGGAGGCAGCCTGCGCTTCCTGGATGAAACGGCGGCGGCGCTCGGGATCGCCGGCGCTGGCGTCGGTGAGAATCTTGACGGCCACCATCCGGTTGAGACGGGTGTCCTGGGCCTTCCAGATCTCGCCCATACCTCCGGCGCCGAGCTTTTCTAAGAACTGATAATGGTGGACAATTTTCCCGACCATCGGGGATACTCCGGGAATTCTTAGTGTGCCACATTTATCGGGGCAATGGTGATGCACCGCGCGACGCTGCGTGCTTTGGCGCAGCAGAAGCCTTAGAGCAACTCCGGTAACTGCCTCTTTTTCAGCCGAACGCGAAGTGGCGGGCTGATTGCATTGAACCTTAGTGAAAAGAGGGCGTATGTTGGCCATTAAGAACATCCTGTTCCCCATAGATTTTTCTGAACGATGTTGCGGCGCCGCTCCCTTTGTGCACGCGATGGCCCAGCGGTTTGGGGCGCGGATCACATTGATGAGCGTGGTTTCGCCGTTCTGGCAGACAGCTTCTTCCGGCGATCTTTCGGGCGCCCTGGTCGTGGACATGGACGAGCTCAAACGCGATCTGGAGATGCGCCTGGAGAGCGCTTTCACGCGCGAGTTCGCGGATTTAACCGTCGACCGGGTCGCGGAAATCGGCGATCCAGCGGAGAGTATCACGCGCTACGCGCATACCCAGGGCGCCGATATGATCATGATGCCGACTCACGGCTACGGGCCATTTCGCAACCTGCTGCTGGGTTCGGTGACCGCCAAAGTCTTACACGACGCGCAATGTCCGGTCTGGACCGCCACCCATGTGGAGGATAAGCCGGCCCTCAGCCATGTGGCCGGACGCAATATTCTTTGCGCGGTGGATGCCACGCCAAAAAGCTCGCCCCTGATGGAGTGGGCTGCGGAGTATGCCAAGGTCACCGGCGGCTCGCTCCGTCTGGTGCATGCGGTCTCGGGCGTCCAGGGTTGGCCGGAACGCCAGCTCGACCGGGAATTCGAGGAAACGCTGCGAGCCCAGGCACGGGAAACAATCGGAAAGCTGCAAAACACGGTGGGCGTGAAAACACCTCTGTGCGTGGCCGTGGGTGAGGTGGCTGGAGCGGTCCGCGAAGAAGCCGAACGCCACAATTCCGATCTGATTATCATCGGCCGCGGGCTTCTGCATGAAACGCTGGGGAGACTGCGGACACACGCCCATGCGATCATCCGCCACGCGCCGTGCCCGGTGTTGAGCGTGTAAGGGTGGATCGCTACAGATTGTGTTTCTTCAGCTTGTAGCGCAGCGCGTCCCGGCCAATTCGTAAGATGCGCGCAGCCTGGGACTGGTTGCCGCCGGCCGATTGCATGGCCCGCATGATGAGCTGCCGCTCCTGCTCTTCCAGAGTCCCCAGACCAGGCTCCGTTTCGCCGGCCGGCAGCGCAACATTGGCTGCGTCGGCTGCGCCGTGAGCCGATTCGCCTGACTGAAGATAAGGCGGCAGATCCTGGACGTCGATGGTGTCCCCCAGGGTCATCATGCAGGCGTGGCCGATGACGTTTTCGAGCTCGCGGACGTTGCCGGGCCAGGAATGCATCGCCAGGCGGATCTGTGCGCGCCGAGTCAGCCCGTTGATCTCCTTGCCGTACTGGCTGGCGAACTTGGTTAGAAAATGCCGCTCGAGCAGGGGCAGATCTTCCTTGCGATCCTCCAGCGCCGGTACATGGATCTCCACCATGGATAGCCGGTAATACAGATCCTCGCGAAAGCGTTTTTCGGCGATCTCCGTGCGCAGGTCGCGATTGGTGGCGGCGACCACCCGCACATCCACTTTTCGTGGCGTGAGCGATCCCACCCGCAGCACTTCCTGATTTTGCAGGACCCGCAGGAGCTTGGCTTGCGTGGATAGCGGCATGTCGCCGATTTCGTCCAGGAACAGCGTGCCGCCGTGAGCATGCTCGAACAGGCCGGCCTTGTCGTGCGTCGCGCCGGTGAAGGATCCGCGCACATGACCGAAGAGCTCGCTTTCAAACAGGGTTTCGACCACGGCCGAACAGTTCAGCACTACGTAGCGCCCCTGCGCTGCGGGGCTCAGGCTGTGCAGCGTTCGCGCCACCAGGTCCTTGCCAGTGCCGGTTTCGCCGGTGACCAGCACGGCGCGATAGTGGGGCGCCACCCGGCGGATGCGCGAAAACATGTCCCACATGCTGGGGCTGTTGCCGATGATGCCTTCGAATTCGGCGCTGGCGAGCAGCTCGTCCTCGAGCTGGCTGGCCCGCTGACGCTTGCGAGCTACTTCCAGCAAAGATCCAATTTTTTCCCGTAGCGCCGCGATTGAGACCGGCTTGTTCAGATAATCCGAGGCGCCCTTCTTGATCGCCTCGACGGCGGACTCGGTGGAGTAGTGCGCCGTCATGAGGATTACTTCCGTGGCGGGATCGAACGCCATCACCCGATCCAGCACTTCCATTCCGGTCATGCCGGGCATGATGAGATCCGTCAACACGATTTGGGGATGGCGGGTATGCACCAGATCCACTCCATCCTCAGGGTCCGAGGCGGTCAGGATTTCAAGATCGGGTTGCGCCAGAGCGCTGGACAGCATCTCCAGGCTTCCTGGATTGTCGTCAATGATCAGCAGGGACAGCGCGGGCCGGGAGGGCATTGTTGTTTATGTTAACAGCCGTTCGACTTCGGCTCGCAGCGCATCGAGGCGGATCGGCTTGGTGATATAGCCCGTGAAACCCGCGGCCATCGCTCGCTCGCGATCCCCCATCATGGCGCTGGCGGTTAGAGCGATGATCGGCGTGTGGGAAAACCCCGCCTCGCGCCGGAGCTTCTCGATAACCTCGAATCCATCCAGGCCGGGCATGTGAATGTCGAGGATGATCAGATCCGGGTGAAGCCGGCGAGCCTCCGCCACGGCCGCTTCGCCGTCGCTGGCCTCGAAGACCTGGTGCCCGGACTTCTCTAAAACCGTGCGGACCAGTTCCCGCCCGGTGTCTTTGTCGTCCGCCACCAGCACCTTCTTCATGCGCCTTGCGTCTTTCGTTCGGCCGACTCCAGGGGAAGCGTGAAAACGAATGTGCTCCCCTGCCGGGGCTTGCTTTGCACCGAAATACTTCCTCCGTGCTGTTCCACCAAGCGTTTTGTGATCGCCAAACCCAATCCCGTGCCTTCCCGAACGCCCTTGGTGGTCGCTCCCACCTGATGAAACTTATCGAATATCGACTCGTGTTCTTCCTGCGGAATGCCAATTCCCGTGTCGGTGATAGAAACCACAACGGCAGACTCATGCACGCGAGCGTCCACACCGATGCGGCCCCCTTCCGGCGTGAACTTGATGGCGTTGCTGAGCAGGTTCACCAGGACTTGCTTAATGCGGAGACGGTCCGCCTCGACCGCGCGTGGAACATTTGAGGCAGACTCGAGAATGTGCGACTTGGCCTCCGCCAAGCTACGAACCGAAGCTAACGACTCCGCTATGAGAGCCGTGAAGTCGAATGCCTCCGGACGCAGCTCCAGGCGATCGGCTTCGATCTTGCTGATATCGAGAACGTCATTGATCAGTTCCAGCAGGTGCAGGGAATCTTTGTGAATGTGCTGGATAAACCGGTGCTGCTTCTCATTCAGGGGACCTTCCAACTCTTCGCCCAGCAGCTCCGAAAAGCCGATGATCGTATGGAGCGGCGTCCGCAGCTCATGGCTCATGCTCGCCAGGAACTCGCTCTTGAGCCGATTCGCACGCTCCAGCTCGCGGTTGGTCATCTCCAACTCCGCATTGGCTTTGGCAAGCTGTTGCGTGTACTCTTCCCGTACCTTGCGTAGGCTCTCCTCGGCCGTTCGGCGCTCGGTAGTGTCGCGAATGATCGCGGTGATTCGAAACCCCTCGGCAGAGTCCGAGGGACTGAGGCTGATTTCGACCGGAAAGCGGGAACCGTTCTTGCGGATGCCTTCGAGAGCCAGGCCGCTTCCCATGGTGCGGGTCAGCGGATTCTGCCGGTAATGGGCGCGATGCTGGACGTGCCGGGCGTGCAGTTCTTGGGGGATTAATACCTCTACAGGCTGGCCCAGTAGCTCGTCGCGGGTGTATCCGAACATATCCTCCGTGACGCGGTTCAGAAGGATGATCCGGCCATCGGCGTCGACTTGCATAATCGCGTCCGGCGCAGCTTCGAGCAGTTCGCGAAATCGTTTTTCTAGGAGCACCCAGGACTCCTTTCACCGTAGACCCCCTTAGTATAAACGCAGTCCCACTCTGGCAATCGAAATGCGAGTACCTGTGTTCGAGAGGCGGATCTATTAGAGAAGCATGGTTCGCCGGGGCCGACTTGGGTGATTTCGCCCGCGGGAGCTGCGTGTAGTGGCCCAGGCCGCCGGGAGTCTTGAGGATTTTATGTATATGCCAACCAGGGAAGATCAGACAGCGCCAGCCCAGAGCATCATCCAGCATTTAGTGAGGGAGCACCGCCGATGGCGGAGTAAAGATTTTCCGTTGATCGCCCATCTGTTCGATGAGGCTCAGTCGGCGGAAGCGCAGCCGCCATGCTTGGCCCCGTTACGGACCGCGTTTCACCGGTTATGCGCTGAGATGGAAGGGCACATGACGCGCGAGGAAGTCGTCCTGTTCCCGGCCATTCTTGAGGCGCAAACCGAGCCCGACGCAGCCGAGAAAGGCTTCGGCTCCATCCGGAACCCCATCGGCATGATCGAACAGGAGCACGATTGGGAGGCCGAGCGCCTGGAGAAAATGCGGCAGATCGCACGGGATTATCGGCTTCCCGAGAAGGCGGATGAGAAACTACGCCTGCTCTTTCGGGAACTGGAAGCGCTGGAGGCGGCCATGCATGCCCACTCGCACCTCGAAAGCAGTATCCTTTTCGCGCGCGCGCTCGCTGAGGATAAGAAAGCTCCTACACAGGCGGCTTGAAGAACCACTGCCAGAAGTACACGCGGCCCTCTCCGGAATTGTAGCGGCGCTCGAACCCGCAGCGCTGAGCCATTCCAGCAGCCTGCTCCTGATTGAAAGAAACCCCATGCCAGGTGTCATCAGGCGGACTTTCGTCGGTCGGATGCCCCTGCACCTGGAATTTGAATAGTCCTCCCGGACGCAATAGCCGATGAACCTCGCGGACGTATGTTTCGATGATCTCGCGGCTGGGGATGTGCTGGAAGACGTGGGATGAATACGCAAAATCGAAAACCAGCGGAGGCACCACTGCCAGATCGCAGCCGTTATTTTGGTACAGCGTCACATTGGGACGATCGTGCAGCGCGGCGCGCGCCCGGGCCACCATCTCACCGCTCACGTCCACGGCATGAACCTCGCCGAAAATGTTCGATAGCGCCCGTGTGAGCCGGCCGGCGCCGCAGCCGATCTCGAGCACCCGCATCCGGGCGGGATCCATGCCCTGATAGATATTCGTTGTGTCGGTCAGGATTTGTTCGGCGATGGCCTGTTCGCCGGAAGCGAAGAAGGCCTGATCGGTCCAATCCGTGCAGCTTGTGTCGACGAAGTGCCGGGCGTTCTCCCGCGCTCGCCGGTCCCAATCCCGCTGCATCCGTTGGAGCTGGTCATCCAGTGTCAGGGATTTGGATTTCGGAGTACGACGGAACACGCAGCCTATTTGAGCGCCGAGAATTCGGTCGGATCCAGCCAGACTCGGTCCACCTTCAGCACCAGTTTGCCGTTGGCTTCCGACTCGGCCGACACTTTCTTCCATTCCGGATCGTTCTGGAAATCCATCCAGTGCTTTTCGCCCTCTTCGCGGCTGGGATGTTTCAAAATATAGATCAGCGTGTTCTTGGACAATGCCGGATCTTCCGGAACCCAGTAACCGACGCTCTCCATCCCGTGCTTCTTGAAAATGCGGACGGTGTCGTTCTTGAAGCGTGCTTTCAGAGCGTCGAGCTTGCCGTCGGCCGCGGTGTAGGTTCGAAGCTCGTAGACCGGACCCTTGGCGAACGCCAGTATCGCGGTCAGAAACACCAGCAGGAATAGTTTTTTCACCATGACTGTCTAGTGTACACGCGCGTCGGGCGAGGCGTGCCTCGCCCCTACAAGCCGTAGGGGTCGGGCATGCCCGACCCGGCCATTACGGCGCAAGCTGCGGCGCGACGTAGGCGTAGAACAGCACGATGAAACCGATCACCGTCGCCAGCGTGACGCTATGGCGGATGGTGAACCGGAACAGGCGGGCTTCATCGTCACGCTTCATTCCGGTCGCGGCCGAGGCGACCGCAACACTGGTGAGGCTGATCATCTTGCCCATCACGCCGCCCGCGGAGTTCGACGACGCCATCAGCACCGGGTTCATATTTAGCTGGTTGGCCGTCACCACCTGGAGGTTGCCGAACAGAGCATTGGCGGACGTGTCGCTGCCGGTGAGGAAGACTCCCAGCCATCCCAACCAGGCGCTGAAGAACGGGAACAGCAGCGCCAGTCGCGGCGAATCCCAGGCCCAGCGTGCCGGTCGCGCCGGAGTAATTCATCGAGATACGCCAGGCCCATAACCGACGCGATGGTCAGCTCCGCCAGGGCCAACTGGCGCACGGTTCGGAAGAAAACGCTCACCAGCTTTCCGGGGCTCATGCCCAGTAAGAACGCCGACACGATGGATACGATCAGGCAGGCGGTGCCCGAAGCCTGGAGCCAGTCAAAACGATAGACCGCCGCATATGGGCCTGGCGCTTTCGCGACCGGCGGAACGATCTCCACCGCGTTATGCAGACCGGGCCAGTTGATGACCTTGCTGACGGTGCGGAGAGCCGTCGTGTTGTACCCCCACACCAGGACGATGATCACCAAAAGGATGTAAGGCAGCCACGCCATGAAAACCTCACCCGCGGGGTGCCGTACAGGAGCTATACCCTGCTCGGCCAGGCTCCTTCCCTCCGCCATGGCGAACTGGTCTTTCGGTTTCCATACCTTGAACAGCATAGCCAGGCACGCCATCGCGGTGAGCGATGCCAGAATATCGGTCAACTGCACGCCTACGAAATTTGAAATTACGAACTGAACGCCCGGCGAAGCTGATGCCGCACACGATGCAGGCCAGCAATACTCCCTTGAGCGCCCTCATACCGCCCATCACCGCGATCAGGTACGACGGCACGAACAGCGAAAGCGGGGCGCAAATCCGGCCGACGCCGGCGCTGAGACGCATCTCCGGGAGCCCGGTCACCTGAGCCAGCGTGGTAATCGGAATTCCGATCGATCCAAACGCCACCGGGCACGTATTCGCCAGCAGACAGATCGCCGCGGCGTAAAACGGCGAGAATCCCAAGCCGGTGAGCATCGCGGCGGCGACGGCGATCGGCGTTCCGAAACCCGATGCGCCTTCGATGAACGCGCCGAACGCAAATGCGATCAGCAAAGCCTGGAGACGCGGATCGGAGGAGAGCGATCCAATGGAGTCTTTGATGATTTCGAATTTTCCCGTTTCCTGCGTGATGCGATACAGCAGCACCGCGGTGAACACCACCCACCCGATCGGGAATAGACCTTGCGCCGCGCCGTACGTCACGGCCGCGAACACGATGGGGACCGGCATGCCGTACAATCCCATCGCCATGAGCACGGCCGCGCCCAGCCCGCAGAGCGCAGCCAGCCACGCGGGTTTGCGTAAAATGCCCAACATCACGACCAACACAAAGATGGGAACAGCGGCCACCAGGGCGGAGAGTCCGAGGCTTCCGGATAGGGGTGTATAGTTATGCGTCCACATAGCGCGAGGAGTCTATGTTACTTCAGTTCTGCCGAACGGCGCTTGCTTGGGGGCCTGTAATCGTTGTGTAATCAACATTGCTGTAATCGCTCACAAGTGACCACCGCTTCCAAGGCTTCCTTCATCTCGTTTCGGGATAACCGCCTTCTGCACGTGCTGTGCCTGGCGATGGCAGTGGTCATCGTGGTCACCGGATACCGGCCGGAGAGAGTTTTCGACTGGTGGCTGGAGAATGCCGCCGCCTTGACGTTTCTCGCCATCCTGGGGACCACCTACCGTCGTTTGCCCCTGTCGGATCTGTCTTACCTGCTGATTTTCGTTTACCTGAGCATGCACGAATGGGGCGCGGAGTACAAATACTCCGATGTGCCGTTGGGCGAATGGATGAAGCCCTGGCTGGGCACCACGCGCAATCATTACGACCGCGTCATGCATTTCAGCTACGGTCTGCTGCTGGCTTATCCGATGCAGGAATGGTTTATGCGCGTGGTGGGCGTGACCAGCCGCTGGCGCTACCTGCTGCCGGTGGAATCGACTCTCGCGTTCAGCGCCTGCTACGAAATGCTGGAGGCTCTCGCGGCCTCGGTCCTCACCCCGGAGCGCGGCGAGGAGTTCGTCGGCATGCAAGGCGATATGTGGGATTCGCAGAAAGATATGCTGATGGCCGGATTGGGCGCGGTCACCGCGATGCTGGTGATCGCCGCTGGTGCGAACCGTTCGCAGCCGCAAAGAAGTCCTGTCGCAGGCGGCCGCGGTGGGAGTTGGCTACGCGGATCGATATAAGCCGAAATGATACGACTGGAACTGCGTGCGAGCGCTGGTCCAGCGTGGGTCGGCGTTGACCGCGGTCCAGGCGCGGTCTCGGGCCGTGAGACTTGCGAACGGGATCAGGTAGGTAAGATCCCCAGCGTCCGTTCCGCTTAGCAGCGGTCGAATTCCGGCTCGCGGAAAAACATCCGCCAATTGACTCGCGAACGCAGGCGCTGCCCCGCGATAGGTCCGCACTTCCCACACACCTTCTCGTAACGTCTCAGGGGAATTGATCGCGACCGCCAGTGTCTGTGGAAGACGAGCGCCTGCGATCGCCGTGAGGATGACAATGGCCGGGGAATCGCTCGCGATCAGACTTGGGGAAGCAGCGCCCAGACCCGCAAGAACACCAGAAAATCTCCGGCGGGTCATAAGAGGCCTGACTCAGGAACCTTGCTTCTTTCGAACCGCAGCCCACCGCTTGCGTTGCGCGGCCGCCATTTTTTTTCGGGTTTCCGCGCTGAACGGCCGACGCTTGCGGGCCGGGCCTGGCGCCGCTCGCCTGACTTAGAAACAGGGGGGGCCGCCCGCGTCGTTTGCCTTGGCCGCGAGCAAGCCGTTCCAGCATGTTCATGGTTTGCTCGAGAGCCTCTTTCTGCTCCCGCAGCTCGGCGATCATCTTTGTAAGATTCATGTGCTAGTACAATTGTAAATTATGAAAACTCTCCTCGTAGCATTGTGCGTGACGGCGGGGATGGCAATGGGCGCATCCTCCGTGCACGAATTCACCATGAAGACCCTGGATGGCAAGCAGGTGCCGCTGGCGAGCTTCAAGGGCAAGGTGATGCTGGTGGTGAACGTCGCCAGCCAATGCGGCTACACCTATCAGTACGAGGGCCTCCAGGCTTTGTACGTCAAGTACAAGGACCGCGGTCTGGTTCTGACCGGTTTCCCGGCCAATAACTTCGGCGGCCAGGAGCCGGGAAGCGATGCCGAGATCGGCGCGTTTTGCAAATCGAAATTCGGCGTGACCTTCCCGATGTTTTCCAAAATCTCGGTCAAGGGCTCGGATAAGGCTCCGCTGTACCAGTTCCTGACCGATTCGAAAGCTAACCCCAAGACCGGCGGCGAGATCCAGTGGAACTTCACCAAGTTTCTGGTGGACCGCAACGGCCAGGTGATCCGCCGTTTCGAGCCGGAGGTAGAGCCGGATTCCAAGGAAATCGAAGCCGCGGTGGAAGCCGCCCTTAAGTAGCGTCTGCACGCTGCCGGCTTCCGAAGCGTCAGTCTCTCAGTAGCTCGAGTTGCGCATGGCTGAATGGTCGCTTAAATACGCGGATGCCCGGGGGGAAATCCACCAGCAGGTGGCCGAGGCGGAATCCGAGCGCGAATTGCGCGAGCGCTTCACCGAACAGGGCTTCCTGATCTATTCCATCCGGCCCCGCAATGAGGGCGTCGCGCAGAGCCTGCGCCCCAGCGGGAAAAAAATTAACGTCGAAAAGTTCCTGATTTTCAACCAGCAGTTCGTCACCCTGGTTCGCGCCGGGCTGCCGATTCTGAAGAGTCTGGAACTGCTGGCCGACCGCCTCACCGACCCGAAACTGTCGCGCTACATTCAGGGCGTCCGCCAGGAAGTGAAAAACGGCGCCTTGCTGTCCGACGCCTTCGCGCGCCAGCGGGTCTTTCCGCCGATTTATGTCACCAGCGTGCTGGCCGGGGAACGCAGCGGATCCCTGGCGGATGTGCTCGACCGGTTCATCACCTATCAGAAGCTGTCGCTGTCGGTCCGGCGAAAGTTGCTGACTTCGCTGCTTTATCCGGCGGTGCTGGTGGTGCTGGCTTTCTGCCTGATCGTGTTCCTGGTGACCTACGTGGTCCCCAACTTCGCCACGCTGTACAGCAGCATGCAGGCGACGCTGCCCGCGCCCACGCAGTTCCTGATCGCTCTGGGCACCACGGCTCGCAACTACGTGCTGGTGGGGTTCGCCGCGTTCATTGCCGGGATCATCGCCTTCCGGATCTGGTCCAAGACTCCCAGCGGATCCGAGAGCGTGGACCGGGTTCTGATGCGCGTGCCGCTGGTCGGTGAAGTGTGGCTCAAGTATCAGGTCGCCCAGTTTTCGCGCGTGCTGGGAACGCTGCTGATCGGCGGCATTCCGCTGTTACAGGCGCTCGAAACGGCGGCCGATTCGCTGGGCACCCAGGTTCTCAAGAGGGTGCTCGAAAAGGCGGTGAAGACCGTGCGGGAAGGCCAGTCTCTTTCGCAATCCCTGCGGGCGGCCAAGATTTTCCCGTCGTTGGCGGTCGACATGATCGAGGTCGGCGAATCCACCGGCGCGCTGCCGGCGATGCTCTCGAGCGTCGCGGAGTTTTACGAAGACGACGTTTCGACTCGCGTGACCGCCATGCTCAGCCTGGTCGAGCCGGCCATCATGATCTGCATGGGCATTTTCGTCGCGTTCGTGCTGGTGTCGTTGTATTTGCCGATCTTTTCCCTGGCGGATTCGTTCCACGGATAGTCTGTTCCCCCGCCCTCACGGGTGGGCTAGTGCAGCTATTCGGTCCAGCCCCGCCTGTCCCGTGCGGGGGATGATCGTCCGAAAAGCTTGTCCACACCTTGATCCCTCGGCGCGTCATAGTCTAGTAGTAGCAATAGCCTGGGCGGGAGTGTCTTCAGGCTAAATAGTTGATTTAAATGGCTAGTACGCCCGTAGATCCGCTTCAGGAAGCCGCCCGAGCCCGCGCCGTGGCCGAGCGGTACTACCACGAGTTCGTGGATCTGCGCGAAGTCCGCATCGACCACGACCTGTTCACCTCCATCCCAGTGGACCTGATGTTCCGCTATAACTTCGTGCCCATCGAAGGCCACAACGGGACCCTCGACATCGCCCTGGCCGACCCCCGCAACCTCAGCCTGATCGACGAGTTGGCCGTGCTGCTGGGCAAGAAACTGCGGGTCAAGGTCGCGACGCTTTCGCAGATTTCCGATCTGCTCAAGAAGACCGAGCAATCGCAGCGCGTCCTGGACGAAGTCACCGAAGGTTTTACGCTCGACGTGGTCGGCGACGAAGAGAATCCCGACGAGACGCTGTCCATCGACCGGCTGTCGGGCGATTCGGATATCGCGCCGGTGATCAAGCTGGTGGACACCACCATCTTCAACGCCCTGGAGCGGCGGGCCAGCGATATTCACATCGAAACGCGCGACCAGGAAGTGGCCATCAAGTATCGAATTGACGGCGTCCTGCATTACGCCATGCCGCCCATCGCCAAGGACTGGCACTCGACGATTATTTCGCGCATCAAGGTGATGTCGGAGCTGGATATCGCCGAGCGGCGCATTCCGCAGGACGGCCGATTTCGCGTGCGCTACAAAACGCGCTTAATCGACTTCCGCGTCTCCATCATGCCGACCATCTACGGCGAGGACGCCGTGCTGCGCGTACTCGACAAAGAATCGATGAGCGAGAAGTTCTCGAATCTCTCGCTGGACGTCGTGGGATTTTCAGCCGCCGAGCTGGCCAAGTTCCGGCGCTACATCAAGGAGCCGTACGGCATGGTGCTGGTCACCGGACCCACCGGCTCGGGCAAAACCACCACGCTCTATGCGGCTTTGAGCGAGATCAAGAACGACGAAGACAAGATCATCACCATCGAAGATCCGGTGGAATACCAGATTCGCGGCATCACTCAGATTCCGGTGAACGAAAAGAAGGGCTTGACCTTCGCGCGCGGCCTGCGTTCCATCCTGCGCCACGATCCGGACAAAATTCTGGTCGGCGAAATCCGCGATAACGAGACCGCCCAGATCGCCATCAACGCCGCGCTCACCGGGCACCTGGTGTTCACCACCGTGCACGCCAATAACGTGCTGGACGTGCTGGGCCGGTTCCTCAACATGGGCGTGGAGCTCTACAACTTTGTGTCCGCCCTGAACTGCATCCTGGCGCAGCGGCTGGTCCGCATGATCTGCCCGCATTGCAAGAAGCAGGTCACCTATCCCGATTCGTACCTGGTCGAAAGCGGCCTGGATCCCGCCCAGTGGAGCGATTCCCCGTTCTACGAGGGCGAGGGATGCTTTGAATGCGGCGGGACCGGATTCCGCGGGCGCAGCGCCATTTCGGAATTGCTCGATCTCAGCGACAACATCCGCGACCTGATCCTCAACCGGCGGCCCAGCACGGAAATCCGCCGCAAGGCGCGCGAGGAAGGCATGATCTTCCTGCGCGAATCCGCCGTGGACAAAGTCCGCGAAGGAATCACTACGCTCAAGGAGATCAACAAGGTCACCTTCATCGAGAGCTAGAGTCTCAACCCTCCTATGAGCTTGTGGAAGCAAATCACGCGTCTGGTGAAGGATCCTCCTCCGGATCAGATCTTCGAACTGTCCGAAGCGGGGATCGCCTACGCCTTAAATGGGGAAACCGGGTTCCAGAATTTCGAGCCGGGAGTTCTGACCGTCTCCCCGGTGGCCGACAATCTTCTGCGCCCCGACGCGGTCGCCGCAGCCCTGGCGCGCATCGCGCCGCCCAATGGCGCCCGGCGTCGTCCGGCGGCCGTCATTTTGCCGGACTACGCCGCACGCATCAGTTTGCTCGATTTCGATTCTTTCCCGTCTTCGCCCGAGGAACAACTGCCGCTGGTGCGGTTTCGTGTGAAGAAGACGATCCCGTTCGATATCGATTCGGCGGCCGTCAGCTACTGGGCCCAGCCGGCCTCGGCCAAGACTGGCTCGAAGAAAGTGGAAGTCGTCGCCGTCACCATATCGCACGAGATTCTGGCGCGTTACGAAGCCATCTTCCGGGCCGCGAACTTCCATCCCGGAGAGGTCACCACTTCGGGACTCGCCGCCCTGAATCTGCACAGCGCGGGCGGCATAGCCGTGATCGCTAAGTTGACCGGCAGTGTCCTCAGCGTAATGGCCGTCGAAGAAGGGCGCTTAAAACTATTCCGCTGCCTGACCATCGAAGAGGGCAGCGACGAGGAAATACTTGCGGTGCTCAATCCGACTTTCGCCTACATCGAAGACGAACTGGGCAGGAAGCCCGAAAAGCTGCTGCTGTGTGGATTCGCCAGGCCGCTGGAGGGTTTGCACATGGAAATGGAGCCGTTAAGGAGCCGTTTGGGAACACCCAACGCTTATAACGCCGGATTGCTCGGATATCTGGAGGCGGCGGGCTGAGTATGCACATCCAGGCCAATCTCGCCAGTGAACCTTTTCGCCGCGACCGGCCGATGCTGGTGGCGTCCGTCGCGTGCGGCATCGTACTGGTGGCACTGCTGGGCTTGCTGGCGTTTCTGATCGTGAGCGAACGCGGGCGGCAAACCGAAACGCGCGCGGCCGTGGCCAAGCTCAATTCCGAATTGCGCGCGATCTCCTCGGAACAGGCCAAGCTCGACGGCACGCTGCACCAGCCCATGAACGCCGCGGTGCTGGAGCGCAGCCTGCTGCTCAACTCGCTGATCCAGCGCAAAGCGATCAGCTGGACCAAGCTCTATAACGATATCGAAGGCGTGAAGCCCGATGACGTGCGCCTGATTCAAGTGAGTCTCCCTCAGATCAATACCCGCAACGAAGTGACGCTCAATATGGAGGTGGGCGCGAAGGACCAGGGTCCGGTGATCGAGTTTCTGAAGCGCCTGGAAAATTCCGCTTTGTTCGGGCCGACGAATCTTTCGCGTCAATCGCCGCCGACGCAGAACGATCCCTTGTGGCATTTCCGGGTCACGGTGAGCTATGCCCAGAAACTCTAAGAGCCAGGGGCCGGGAGGCCGGGGCCTGGGGCCAGGGGCCGGGGGCCAGAGTCGCGATCTTCACGCGGAGAATTCGCATCATCCTGGGCACGCTGCTGGCGCTCAACGTGATCGCCGCCGGACTGCTGCTGTTTCCGCCCGGCGGGTCGGCTGACGATCTGGAACGCGAGCAGGCGAGCCTGCAATCGCAAGTCATGCAGAAGCGCGCGCTGCTGGAGCGCACCAGGCTCAATGTCTCCGCCATCGAAAAGGCCCGCGAGGAAGGCAACCAGTTCCTGGACAGTTACTTTCTGAACCGCCGGATTGCCGATTCCACGCTGCTTTCCGCGTTGACCGAGGCCGCCGGCAAGGCCCAGATCAAGGAGCGGGATCGCGCTCAAACCACCGAATACATCGAGGGTTCGGATTCGCTCAGCATGATGACCATCTCGGCGAACTACGAAGGAACCTACAAGAATCTGCTGAACTTCATCGGCGAACTGGACCATTCCAAGCAGTTGCTGATCATTGAATCGATGAGTGCGGCTCCGCAGCAGGGCTCGAATGTGCTCACCGTGAGCATGAAAATCGATGCCTTTATCCGCGATGATTCGGCGGCTCCGGCTGTTGAGACAGCTCAGACCGTAGCGGGGGCAGTGCGATGAGCCTCCGTCCATCCGGTCTGGGTGCGGAGCCCAAGAAACTCGCCATGCTGGTTGGATTGCTGGTGATAGCGGGGGGCGCCTATTACTGGGCAAGCAGGCCCGATGTGCCGGCCGGCGACCAGCACCACTCCCGCTCCCCCGGCATCCACAGTGAAAACGCCGGCCGCTCCCGCGACTGTGGGAACTTCCTCCGGGCCGCGAACGACGACTTCTTCCTACGGCCCGAGATCTGCCGCGCGCGGCCGTACCTCCGCTTCCGGAGACGATTTTCGTCCTACGCTGAAAGTGCCGGAGGGTATGGATTTGAGCCTCATCGATCCCACTTTGAAGCTGGATCTGATGGCCAAGGTGAGAAACGTATCCATCGAAGGCGGGTCGCGCAGTTTGTTCGAGTTTTACACCCCGCCTCCGCCACCGCCTCCGCCGGTTGTCAAACCGCCGCCTATCGTGCCAAAGACCGAAGCCGAGCTAAGGGCGGCCGAAGCGAAAAAGGGACCACCGCCCCCTCCCGCGCCACCGCCTATCCCGCTGAAGTTCTACGGATTATCGGGCGCGATGCGCTCGACTGCGCGGAGGGCCTTCTTCCTGGATGGCGAAGACATCGTTCAGGCGGGTGAAAACGAAACTATCCGGAACCGCTACAAGATCATCCGCATCGGAGTAAACTCGGCGGTAGTGGAGGACCTCGTCGCCAAGAATCAGCAGACGTTGCAGATGGTCGAAGAAGCTCAATGAAGTGCGCAAAGTGCGTGACGAAAAGACGCCGCGAATCGCAGCAAGGCTATGCCCTGCTGATGATTTTCCTGATGGCCGCGATCATCGCGCTGATGCTCTACCAGCAGTTGCCGCGCGTGGCCTTTGAGAGCGAGCGTGAAAAAGAGCAGCTCCTGATCGACCGCGGCGAGCAATACACGCGCGCCATTCAGCTCTATTACCTCGCCAACAACCGGACCTACCCCACCAGCCTCGACGATCTGGAGAAGCAAGAGAGACGCTTTCTACGCCGGCGCTTCGTGGATCCCTTCACCGGCAAAGCCGACTGGCGGATTGTTCACACCAACGGCGGATTTCTTACGGATTCGCTGGTGAAGAAGCCTCCTACGGCAACCGACGGCCAGAGCCAGTCCGCCTCCAATGCGCCCGGCAGCACGAACAGCACCACCACGAGCGCCACGAACAGCTCCACGACCAGCGCAACCAACAGCACCAACGCTCCCACCGAGCCGCCGCAGATTAACGCCGCCGTGTTGCAGCGTCCCAGCGACCGGCCGGTCACGCCTCCCGGGTTCGGGCAGCCCGGCGTTGGCCAAGACCCCTCGGGGCAGCCAAATGCACCGCTTCCCCCGATCACGCTTCAGCCCCAGCCGGGCCAAGCCGCGCTTCCGCCGATCACGTTGCAGCCAGGCGGCATAAACCAGCCGGGAGGACTTCCTCCCATCACCCTGGCGCCGGTTGGAGGAGCAGTAGTCGGTCAGCCGAACACGGTCAACGGGGGACTGAATCCAGGCCAAGCGCCCGGGCAAATCCCAGGCCAAGTCCCAGGCCAAATCCCAGGACAAATCGCGGGCCAGCTTCAGCCGCAAATACCGGGTCAGTTCCAGGCGACACCGGGACAGATTGTGCCACCGGTGGCCGGACAAATACCGGGACAAGTTCGTCCGCCGCAGGGGGCAGCCACTCAATTCGGGCAGCCCGCACCTGGAGGACTGCCGGGCGGAATGCCCGGTGTGCCACCCGGATTCCAGATCGACCCAAGTGGACAACTCGTGCCGAACTCCGCTGGTCCCGGACAAGGCGTACCGGGCTTGCAGCAGGGTGTCTCGGGGCAGCCGCAGGGTTTTCCCGGGCAGGCGCAGGGAATTCCCGGACAGCCGTTTACTCCGCAGCCTCCCACAGCCGGCCCGGTGCAGGGCTCGCCGAGCGCGGCCCTGAACGCCATTAACCAGCTATTGACGACGCCGCGCCAGATCGGCACCGCGGCTTCGACACCGACCGGCAGCAATCAGATCGGTGCGATCGCCGGGATCGCGAGTACCCATACTGGTCCCAGCATCAAGCTCTACAAGGACCAACAGAAGTATGAGCTGTGGGAGTTCGTGTTCGATCCCACTGCCAGCACGGGGCCCGGCGGAGTGCCAGGCGGCATGGTGCCCGGCATGACGCCCGGCATGACTCCAGGGATGACGCCCGGTAATGCCCCAGGAGCCGGCGGACCCGGTCAGCCCGGCGCAGCGGGCATGGGGGCTCCCAGCACGTTCGCTCCCAGCGGCACATTTGGCCCGAGCGGCGGCCAGCAGCCGGCTTTCGGAGCGAATCCCGGCCGCTAGATCCCGCGTTGCGCGCGAAGAATCCCATAAACGGACAGTCCTTGCAAGTGAATCGGTCTTATTTTCAATAAGATATAATCGGAGTCTCAATTGCGGTGTCACCGCTTCGATAGAATTGAGGAGACTTGCGATAACGATTGCGAAGCGTGCGTAACGACGTGGGTAACGACGGACGGATTCTGATCGCCGACGACCAGGCGGACGTGCTCGAAGCCCTGCGGCTGCTGCTCAAAGGGGAGGGGTTTGGAATAGAATCCGCCAACTCACCCATGGGCATCATGGCCGCTCTCGAGACCAGCGATTTCGATGTGGTCCTGATGGACCTGAATTACACTCGCGACACCACCAGCGGACAGGAAGGGCTGGATTTGCTGACGCGAATCCGCTCTAACGATCCATCCACTACTGTTGTAGTGATGACTGCCTGGGGCAGCGTGGATCTGGCGGTCGAGGCCATGCGGCGCGGGGCGCGGGATTTCGTGCAAAAACCCTGGGACAACGCCCGGCTGCTCGCCATCCTGCGCACGCAAGTGGAACTGAGCAATGCACTTAAGCGTGGTCAGCGGCTGGAAGCCGAGAACCGGGTGCTGCGTACCGATGGGGGTCCCGCCCTGATCGCGGAATCGCCCGCGATGCAGCCCGTGATGCAACTGATCGCCCGGGTGGGGCCTTCCGACGCCAACGTGCTGATCAGCGGGGAAGCCGGTACGGGCAAGGAAGTGGTCGCGCGCACCCTGCACGCGGTCTCGATGCGCGCCTCGCGCCCGATGGTAACGGTCAACGCCGGCGGCCTGGCCGAAGGCGTGTTCGAAAGCGAGTTGTTCGGCCACGTGCGTGGAGCCTTCACCGACGCGAAAATGGACCGCGTGGGCCGCTTCGAGCTGGCGGATGGCGGCACGCTGTTTCTGGATGAGATCGCCAACGTGCCGCTGAACCTGCAAGCCAAAATGCTGCGGGCGCTGGAGATTGGCGAGATCGAACGCGTCGGATCGTCGAAAACCAAGCGCGTGGACGTGCGCGTGATCTCGGCGACCAACGCCCGGCTCCCGGAAGAAGTCGGCGCCGGACGGTTTCGCGAGGATCTGCTGTTCCGGCTGAATACCGTCGAGATCCACTTGCCTGCTTTGCGCGAACGGCGCGAGGATATCTCCGCTCTGGCGTCGCATTTCCTCGGTACGCACGCCCGCCGGTATCGCAAGGATCTGCGCGGCTTCGATCAGCCGGCCATGCAGGCCCTGCTCGACAATCCCTGGCAGGGCAACGTCCGCGAGCTGAATCATGTGATCGAGCGGGCCGTCCTGCTGGCGCAGGATACGGTGATCCGGAGCAGCGATCTGGCTCTTCGTTCCGGGCCTCAAGGCTCGCCAAAACTGGATGATATGAGCCTGGAAGAGGTGGAGGCGTTCCTCATCAAGAAGGCTCTGGCGCGGTACAACGGCAACGTAAGCCACGCGGCCAACGGGCTCGGATTGAGCCGCAGCGCGCTATACCGGCGCCTGCAACGTTACGGTTTGTGAAAAGACAGGTGACAAGATCACCTGTCCTACCAAATGAAAATAACTGACCAGCTCAAGCCGGTGCACGAGCAGCGCATGCGGCTGCTGGCTTTGGCCGCCGGACTTCCCGCGGTCATCGCCGCGCTGGTGCTTCTGTGGATCGCGGACTACACACCCAAAGTCCAGTGGACGCTCACGGTCCTGATCCTGGGAATCTGGTGGGCCTGCGCTTCGTCCATACGCGAGCGCGTCGCGTCTCCGCTGCGCACGCTGGCAAATCTGCTCGAAGCCATGCGCGAAGGCGACTACTCGATTCGCGGCCGCGGCACCGGAGCCGAGGAAGGGGAGGACGCGCTGGCCGACGTCATGCACCAGGTCAATGCCATGAGCGCGACACTGCGGGCACAGCGCCTGGGCGCGCTCGAGGCCACCACGCTGCTGCGCAAAGTGATGGAGGAGATCGACGTAGCGGTGTTCGCCTTCGACGGGGAGCAACGCCTGCGCCTGGTGAATCGCGCCGGAGAGCGCTTGCTGAAGCAGCCCGCCGAGCGCATTCTGGCCGCTGACGCGGCAACCTTGGGCTTAGCCGAGTTCCTGGAAGGCGAGGAAACCCGGACTGTCCAGCGCACGTTTCCGATGGGAGCCGGCCGCTGGGCCATGACGCGTTCGATGTTCCGCGAAGGCGGCCTTCCGCACCAGCTACTGGTGGTCAGCGATCTGACCCGCGCGCTGCGCGAAGAGGAGTTAAAGGCCTGGCAGAGACTCGTCCGGGTGCTGGGCCACGAGCTCAACAACTCTCTGGCGCCGATCAAATCCATCGCGGGCAGCCTCGAAACGCTGGTGGCGCGCGAGCCGTTGCCGGACGACTGGCGCGACGACGCCCGCCGCGGGCTATCGATCATCGCGACGCGCAGCGAAGGACTGAGCCGTTTTCTGGGGGCCTATGCGCTTCTCGCTAAGCTGCCGCCCCCGCGCCCCGCCGCGGTGGACGTAGGAACCTGGATCCGTCAGAGCGCTACGCTCGAACAGCGTCTCACCAGCGAGGTGCGGCCTGGTCCGGAGATGACCATCCAGGGCGACCGCGATCAGCTCGAACAGGTGATCATCAACCTGCTGCGCAACGCCGTGGACGCATCGCTTGAAACCGGCGGCGGGGTGGCGGTTTCCTGGAAGCGGCACGGCGCACGCGCTGGAAGTTTCGGTGGAGGATGAAGGTCCGGGACTCGCTAACACCGCCAATCTGTTCGTTCCGTTCTTTACCACCAAGCCGGGCGGCTCGGGAATCGGTCTGGTGTTGAGCCGCCAGATCGCCGAAGCGCACGGCGGCTCGCTCGAATTGCGCAATCGCGAGGAAGGCCGCGGGTGCGAAGCCCGCCTGGTGCTTCCGGCGAGGGCCGCATAAGTGAAACAGAGAAAAAATGGCGCGGTGCTCACTGTTATTCTATGCAACCCGCGAGGACGGCACGATTCCATCACACCGCTCTGGTCGAATCGGACCATATCGGAGAAGGGACGCTCGTTTGGGCGTATGCCCACATCCTGCCGGGGGCGCGCGTCGGCCGGGATTGCAACATCTGCGATCACACGTTTATCGAGAACGACGTGATTGTCGGCGACCGGGTCACCATCAAGTGCGGGGTCCAGTTATGGGACGGTCTGCGCGTGGAAGACGACGTCTTTATCGGGCCGAACGCCACCTTCACGAATGACCGTTTCCCGCGCAGCAAACAGCACCTGGCGGCGTATCCGCGGACGGTGATCAAACGAGGAGCGTCGATTGGCGCGAACGCGACGCTTGTCCCGGGAATCGTGATCGGAGAAATGGCGATGGTGGGGGCGGGGGCTGTCGTGACGCACAACGCCCCGCCACATTCGAAACTTGCGGGAAATCCGGCGCGAATTATCGGGTACGTCGATGCTACTCCGGAAGCGTCCTCCGCCAGGCTGGTAGAGCAAGTGGGCGACAGAATGCCGTTAGGCGAGGCTACGGTGTACCAACTGCCGCGAGCCAAAGATCTTCGCGGCAGCCTGAGTTATGCCGAAATTTATCGCCAGGTGCCGTTCGAAGTGAAACGCTATTTCCTGGTATTCGACGTGGCCAGCGAGCATATTCGCGGGGAACACGCCCATCGCACCTTACAGCAGTTCCTGGTGTGCGTGGCCGGGCGGTGCCACGTGGTCACCGACGATGGAGCCAGCCGGCATGAGGCGGTACTCGATTCACCGGCCAAGGGCGTCTATATCCCGGCGATGGTGTGGGCCACCGAGTACAAATTCACTCGCGACGCCGTGCTCCTGGTTCTGGCGTCGGAATATTATGACGCCGCGGAATATATCCGAGACTACGGCGAGTTCCTGGTGCTGCGCCAGAGCGTGAAGGCCGCTCACTGATGTTCGCGGTTCGGCGCCGCGAGCACAGAACCACGAGCGGCAGCGAGTGGCCCGTTCGACCCGCGTTGACAAGCTGCCGCCACATTGACATACTCACCCGAAGGGGCCTATCGCATGAAACCTGTCCACATCTACAAAGTTCCCTATATCCTGTCATTTGCACTCATTTCGACCCTGACGCTTTCGGCCGCGATTCCCGACCCTGTCCGTCTCGACAGTGGGTCTGTTTCCGGAAATCCGGCGGACGATGCCGGCGTCCGCGCATTTAAAGGCATCCCCTTTGCCGCGCCACCCCTGGGCGATCTGCGCTGGCGCGCCCCGCAACCTGCGGCTCACTGGGACGGCGTTCGCAAGGCGGAACAGTTCGCGTCGAACTGCACAACCGGAGGTGGAGGCGGCCGTGGCGGAAAGGGTAAAGGTCCGGGTGGCGGAGACAAAGGTCCCGCGCCCGCAAAGGCGGCGGCTCCCGCAGGGCCGGCCCCCAGCGAAGACTGCCTGTACGTGAACGTGTGGACCCCGGCGAAGGCCGCGGGCGACCGGCTGCCGGTGATGGTTTGGACCTACGGCGGAGGGTTCACCGGAGGCTCCGGCGCGGAGCCGCGATATGACGGCGAAGCGATGGCCCGGAAGGGCATCGTCGTGGTTACCTACAACTACCGGCTGGGCGTCTTCGGCTTCCTGGCGCATCCCGACCTGACCAGGGAATCCGGCCACAACGCATCCGGCAATTACGGCATGATGGACATGGCTGCGGTCCTGCGATGGGTGCAGAAAAATATCGCGGCGTTTGGCGGCGATCCCCGCAAGGTAACCATCGCCGGCGAATCGGCCGGAGCCATTCTGGTATCGGCCATGGTCGGATCGCCCGAAGGCAAGGGCTTGTTCCAGCGCGCGGTCGCCCAGAGCGGCGCGTGGATGGGCTTGAGCATCGCGAAAATGCGGACGCTGGAACAAGCCGAGGAAGCCGGCAAGCGGGCCGTTGGCACGCACACGATCGCCGAGCTGCGGGCGATGTCGACCCAGGAAGTCGCCCAGAACGCGCCGGGTGTTCCGGCGGGGGTGATCGTCGACGGCTGGATGATTCCCGAGGATCAATCGCTCACCTTCCTCAAGGGCAAGCAGAACGATGTCGATGTGCTGGTCGGCTCCAATCAGGATGAGGGGACGTTTTTCGCAGGTGGGCCCGCGACGGCCGATGCCGCGAAGAATCGCGCCCGGCAGACCTATGGCGACCTGGCGGACGACTTCCTGAAGCTGTATCCCGCCTCGACAGATGCCGAAGCCACGGCCTCGAGCTTGATGCGCAGCCGCGACGAAACCGGCTGGCACCAGCGCGAATGGGCGCAGCTGACCGTGAAACGGGGCAAGAAGGCGTACCTGTATTACTTCACGCACGTGCCTCCCGGAGCCGGAGCGCGCGGCGCCTCCCACACGGCCGAGCTGCCGTATATGTTTAACAATCCGCCGGCGAATGATTCGTGGCAGGTCGGCGACCACAAGCTGGCGGACATGATGTCGTCCTATTGGGTGAACTTCATCGCCACGGGCGATCCGAACGGCAAGGGCCTTCCCACGTGGCAGCCCTACAGCGCGAAGAACGACGGCCAGGCCATGGTGTTCGGCGACACGGTCCAGTTCGGACCGCAGATCGAAGTGCCCCATCTGGCGTTCTTCGACAAATACTACGCCGTGGTTCAGAAGAAATAACGATCAGGGGTTCCGCGTTTTTTACGGAAGCGGAGACGTCTCGCTGATCCGGTCCAGATCGAGCACCAGGTGCCCGGCGGACGACACGTCGAACGCGGGCGCGAAGCGCGCCGACCACTCGACCTCTTCCCAGCGATAGGAATATCGCGTGTTCACCACCTGGGTGAACGAATCGTCATAGCCCCGGATCAGGATCAGCACTTCCGCTTGCAGGCGCTCCAGATCCGCTTTTTTCATCCCCTTCAGGGGACTGGATTCATCAATGGGATGAACCACGGTCCAGGTGAGCGCTAAAAAGAAAATCTTCCTCCGCTCCAGTTTCAACTCCACGAAATTCCGGCGTAGCTGCCCTTCGGCATCCTGCTCCACGGTCATCAGCATCATGTCGACCAGGACGTCGGTGAGAACGTTATTGCGGCGGTTGGCCATGCGGAATTGCAGGCTGTGGCCGTCGCGATAAGGCGCCACTACCATTCGATTGCTGAAAACTAATTGGGCGTTGGGACGCGAGAACCGCGCGAACAGCAGGCCGGTGGCCACGGCGAAACCCATCAAGCCCACCGCCGCCTCGGCCGATGCCACGATGTTGGCCGCCAGGCCGAGCGGGTAGAGATCGCCGTAGCCCACTGTGGTGAGAGTATGAACGCTGAAGAAGAACGCCCTGCCGAAAGCGCCCAATCCGATATCGTCTTCGGCGGCGCGCAACGAGCCGGGTCCCAGTAGGGTGTACAGCGAGGCAAAGACGATATTCGCCACCAGGTACGCCAGCGCCACCAAGCCCCAAAAACGAGGCCAGGACAGATTGACCAGGTGCATATACACACTGCCGGCCAAACCGCGCAATCCGCGCCGGCGGACGTTGAACGAACCGTCTTTGTTGATGGCGCGCAGCAGCGGCCCGGTGTACTGCTGTGTTAATCCAGGATCGAAAGAAGGGGTTGCGGGAGGCATCTCTTGCACTATGCCATGATGTGAGTACGCCAGGGTGACGTGTTCCTGGTGAATCCGGTGATTCGCGTGCAAAATGAGAACTTATTCTGGATAGGAACGCCGTGAAACCAGCCAATTCCAGCACGAGCCATCTGCTTTTCGCGCGCGCGTATCCATCCCGGCTATCGCTGGTGATTCCGCTGTTCAACGAAGAAGCGGTCATCCCGCTACTTCGCGAGGCGATCGACAATTTCACCCGCGATCTGTCGTGTAACGTCGAACTGCTTTTGGTGAACGACGGCAGCTCGGATCGCACTCTCGCGCTTCTGGCGGAATGGGCGAACTCCGACGCTCGCGTCAAAGTGCTGCACCTTTCCCGGAATTTCGGCCACCAGATCGCAGCCACCGCGGGACTGGATCACGCGACCGGCGATGCCGTGGTGCTGCTGGATGCGGATCTGCAAGATCCGTTGCCGGTGATTCACCAGATGATCGATCGTTTTTGCGACGGTTATGACGTGGTGTACGGCCGCAGAGAATCGCGCGGCGGAGAATCCGCGTGGAAGCGTTTCACCGCGTGGGCGTTCTACCGGCTTATGCGCACACTGGTCTACCGCGAGCTGCCGCCAGACGTGGGCGATTTCCGACTGATCTCCCGACCGTGCCTGGACGCCGTGACCCGGATGCGCGAGACACACCGGTTTTTGCGCGGAATGGTCGCTTGGGTTGGTTTCCCGCAAACGGCCGTGACGTACCACCGGCAGGGGCGCGTGGCCGGGGTCACGAAGTATCCGCTGCGGAAGATGCTGGCGTTTTCCTGGGTCGCTGCGACATCGTTCTCGACGTTGCCATTGCGCCTCAGCATGATTTTTGGCGCTCTCGTGGGGGTGCTTGGAATGGAAGAGGGGATCCGGGCCACGCTGGCGCATTTTCTGGGCTGGTACACGGTTCCAGGCTGGACCTCGCTCACCGTGCTGGTGGCACTGATCGGAAGCGCGCTGCTGATCAGTATCGGCATCCTTGGGGAGTACGTAGCGAAGCTCTACGAGCAGTCCAAAGGACGTCCGCTGTACATCGTCGCCCGAACCTTCGGAAGCCGTTCCGAGCCTTCCAGCAAGGCTCGCGAGTGGGATGCGGCGGTACATTCCGATTCGCGATGACGCGCTTCGACCGGTTGTCGTCCTCCTACGAAGAACTGCTGCGCGACCCCATTCGAGACCGGTTTACCGGACAAGAGTCCATGTTCTTCCATCGGCGCAAGGCCGACTTGATACGGAGATTTTTCCAGCGTCGGAGTACGGCCACTTCGGGGCTTCGGTATCTGGACGTGGGCTGCGGAAAAGGAGAGCTGCTCCAGCTGCTTCAACCGGCGTTCCAGCAGGCAGCGGGCTGCGATGTGTCCGCCGGGATGATGCAAGGGATGATGCAAGGGATGATGCAGGGATGACGCAGGGATGACGCAGAAGATCGCCGGAATCGACGCCCGCGTTCAACCGGACGCGCTGCACATTCCTTTTGGAGACGCCGAGTTCGACCTGGTGACGGCCGTGTGTGTCTATCATCACGTACCTCCGGCGGACCGGCCCGCACTGACCAGGGAAATCCGGCGCGTGCTGCGACCCGGCGGAATCTTCTGCATGATCGAGCACAACCCGCGCAATCCAGTCACGCGGCTCATCGTAAGCCGGACTCCGGTGGACGCCGATGCCATCCTGCTGCCCGCTGGCGAGGCCCGTCAATTGGCAACGGGAGCGGAGATGGTTCCGCTGGAGCGAGATTATTTCTTGTATTTTCCGCAGGCGCTGTATCGTTATCTGGGTCGCCTTGAGGCGGCACTCGCCGGGATCCCACTGGGTGGCCAGTATGCGATCTTCAGCGGAAAGGAGCTGGCCGCTCCATAGCTGTCGCGGTTCTGTGGATCCATTCCGAACCGCGAGAGCCAACGAGCGGCCTCTAGCGGAGCACGCGGATACGGTTCGCCTCGCTATCCCCGACATACAGGACGCCGTTCGCGAATAAAACCGAGTGCGGGCGGTTCAGCTTGCACTTCAGCGGATCGGGTTCCGGCCCATCGCCGATCTGGCCCGTGCCGAGCACGGTGGATATAATCCCGGTCTTGAGATCGATTTTGCGGATCGCGTGACTCTCCGTGTCGGCGACGTAGAGACTGTTATCAGACCCAAGCGCCAGCCCCTTAGGACCCGCCAGCCGCGCAGCGCCGCCCGTCGCCGAGCCGCCAAACTTGGCCTGAAGGGCCGGTCCGCCGTCACCTGCAAAACCCAACTCACCCGTACCGGCAAGGTGATGATACGTCTGGGTCTTCGCGTCGATGCGATAAATAGCATTGCCCTCGCGCAAGGCAAGGTACAGATCGCCATTCGTCGCCCGCACGATGGTGCGCGGCCCCGTTACGGGCGTTCCCTTCACCGGCGCGCCTTCGGGCGTCTCTTTCGTCTCGCCCGTTCCCGCGTAGGTTTCGATCATGCCGGTGTCCAGATGCAGCCGTCGAATCCGATGATTCCCGATGTCGCAAATCAGCATCGAACCGTCGCGATCGAGGACGATGCTGTGCGGTTGGTTGAGCTGCGCCTTCACGCCCGGCCCGCCGTCGCCCGCGAATCCCCGCGTTCCAGTGCCGGCCGCGGTGGAAATCATGCCGGTCTTCATGTCGACTTTCCGGATCACGTGATTGTCGCGCTCGGCGATATAGAGGTCGCCCTGGGCATCGAAAAGCAGCTCATGGGGCATGTTGAGAGAGGCGTCAACCGCAGGGCCGCCGTCGCCTTTATAACCCTTTTGCCCGTTGCCGGCGATAGTGGTGACACGCTTGGTGGCCAGGTCGATTCTGCGGATCCGGGAGTTCTCCAGATCGCAGAAGTACAGTGCGCCATCCGGGCCGATGGCCAGGCCGTAGGGATTGTTGACCTCCGTGTCGGAGAATCCGGCTTTGCCGGTGCCGATCAGGGTGGCCACCGTGGCGGCGAACAAATGGGTTCCGGCGAACGCTATCAGAGCAGAGAGCCACAACGCGATCTTCATCAGTAATACTTTAACCCGCGGAAAGCTGTTGGGAGATCATGAGGGCGGGAAGTCGCCGGGCGGCTCGGGCGTCCATACCGGGCCTGTGGTGGCGACGTTCTCGCCCTCAAGTAGTGATCATCGGCCAAAATCGCGCCGCCCTCTATGGGCGAAGGGTACGGCGGGTACTAGAACAGGATAGAACTAATACTAGTTCTCACCTATGTTTCTGCTGTCAGGCCAGAGCTTTGCCGTATAACACCAGCAGGCGGCTCCAGGCCTTCTCGGCCAGCTCCATGTTGTAGACGCCCGAATCCGGCGGGCACCAGCCATGCGCCGCGCCGTACACTTCGATTTCCGCGGGCACATTCGCCTTGGCGAAAGTCTCTCTGATAACGTCCTTATCCATCGGGCGCTGTTTATCGTCGCTCTCGGCGATCGCGATGAGGAACTGCGCCTTGGTCTTCGCGGCCTGCAGATGCGGACTGTTGGGGCCATTTGCCACGAGTGCGGCCCCATGGAAGGAGGCGACGGCTCCGACGCGATCGGGCACCGCGGCGGCGGTGCGCAGCGCGATCGGGCCACCCATGCAATAACCCTGGGTCCCGATCTTCTTGTTCTTGGCAACCGACGCCTGCTGGTCCAGCCATCCGACGAACGCCTTCGCATCCGTCATATGCGTGGTCTCGTTCAAAGCCTGCATCAGCGGCATATTCTGCTGGATCGTCGGGTTTGTGGCGCCATTGGGCAAGGCCTTCTGGGAACGGTAGAAAGGATTCACCACCAGCACCGAATATCCCGATTCCGCGAGCCGCTTGCCCATCTGGCGGAACGTCTGCCGCAGCCCGAAGATATCCGGCCACACCACAACGCCCGGGGCAGTGCCGGTCGCGGGATGCACGAAATAGCAGTCCGCAGTGCCCTCCGGTGTCTTCACATTCACGTCCGATTCGACCACCGTCACCGCATTCGCGACTTTCGGCAGCATCATGGCGATGCCTGCTCCCAGCATGACGCCGAATTGCTTCCGTGTTACTAGGCCGCGAGCTTCGTACTCTCGCAAGTCTTCTTCAAAATGATCCTGATCGCACATGTTGGCTCCTTATGGACGCATGTTGCTCGGTGCACCGCACGCGTACCAGGATATTTTATATCTCCTGGCGCTCCTGTGGGTGCTAGGGCAAAGAAAGCACCGGGAGGTGGCTCGTTCGCCATTTCCTGATTTTGTCCGAGCAACAATAGGACCATGGCTTCACAATTGAAAGCACACTCTATTGAACGGCGATGAGCGACCGGCACCGGAGCATTACTCCCGAAATCTCGACTTGGATCCGCGAGCAAAGGATGTTTTTCGTCGCAACCGCGCCCAGCGCGTTAGACGGCCACATCAATGTGTCGCCCAAAGGAGGCGATTCGTTTCGGGTGCTGGGTCCCCTGGAAGTGGTTTACCAGGATTTCACCGGTAGTGGCGCAGAGACGGCCGCGCATGCTCGCGAGAATGGCCGGATCGTCGTCATGTTCTGCGCTTTCGAGGGACCACCCAAAATCGTGCGTCTACACGGCCATGCCACGCTGATCGAAGTCGAAGATCCTGGTTACGCTGAGTTCGTGAAGCTGTTCCCCGCGAATCCGGGTACCCGGGCTTTCATACACATTCGCGTGGATCGCGTTTCGGATTCGTGCGGATACTCGGTTCCTCTCTATCAATTTCAGAGCCAGCGAGAAACGCTGGACCGCTGGGCTTCGAAGAAGACACCGGAGGGGTTGAAGGCCTATCGCGCTGCGAAGAATCGTCACAGCATTGACGGCCTTCCCGCGTTGTTGCCCGAAACGTAACGGCTCGTTGTTATGTGGTTGAGAAACTCTGTGGCTATGATATTCTCGTCGAATGCTGGCGCGGCCGGTAGCCGATCCTGCGGCTAAGCGCTCGCAAGAGTAAGGGAGAGCTCATGGCGCGAGTACTGCTGCTAGGTTACGATCCAGACACTGTGGATTTTTCTGATCCGGCTTTGCCGCCCGGTATGACTGCTGAGAAGGTTCACGCCGGTATCGCGGTCGCGCTGAAGCAGTTTGCGGAACGCGGATGGGAGGGCGAGGTTGGTTTCATCCGGCCAGATGAAACTGCTGGCCCGACAGTGGAGCGTCAGTTAGCTTCGAAGAGCTACGATTGTGTGGTTATCGGAGCCGGCGTGCGCCTGCCGCCCCGGGGCCTGGCCTTATTTGAAGCCGTCATCAATGCTGTTCATAAGGCTGCCCCAGGCACTGCGATTGCCTTCAATACACGACCCGACGATAGCGCCGATGCTGCCGCGCGCTGGCTGCCGGCCGGAAGCCGGGCTGTATAGTTCGGGTTCCAACGAATCCGCGGCGCAGTCTTCTGCAGGGCCCCCGCGTGCGAAGCCTGTCTCGTAAGGCAGATGTCATACATGTGCGAACGAAGACCGGCGCGCGAAAATACAGACAGAAATAAGAAACAAACGGAAGCGAGTTGGCTTACACTTGGTTATCCGTAAAATCCAAATAAGAATCTCAGTTTGTGGGGTACTTTGCGGGTTAGCGACCAGCCCGCGAATGTATGAGCCTTATTGCTGATGAAGTACATGAAAGTCCACACCGGAGACGGTAGACACCACTTGGCTGTAGCGGATCGATTCTCGGCCGAATCCACAACTTTATGCGGGTGCGTGGTGACGCGGGCGCAGGAGTGGAAATGGGTTTGGGCGCTTGAAGGTGACGAATGCGAGCGCTGTGCCAAGATTGCCTTCGGGGGCGGTGCGGCCATGGCAGCTCCCTGAAATCGAGGACGATTTCGCTTGAGTTGTTCAGACGATTGCCGCAATTTCTGGATTATTCCGGAATACCAGCAGAAAAACCGTCCGCACCTGGTGTATACTGATTTCCTGCCTTGAGGCGCGTGCGAGCGCTCGCAGTCGTTCGGAGGTTGAGCGCTCGCACGACTCTGCCACCTATTTAGCTTTCAAAATCGCGCGGCGAAGCTGAACGTTCTTAGATCATCCGGGAGCCGGTTGGCCCCCATTGTTGGCGTAGAGCCCTAAGTTATTGGAGGCGCGGATCGGAGTCGAACCGACGAATAAAGGTTTTGCAGACCTCTGCCTTACCACTTGGCTACCGCGCCCCAATGCCGTGTTTATTGGGCTAAACCACTATCGCCTAACAGTTTACCAGATCCACGAACATCCGCCAAGATCCGGCAAAATCCACCAAAACACCCTCAAAACCGGATGGAGTCGGATGGGAAACCGGGTGATGCCGCTGCGGAGCCGCTAGCGATACAATACTCCCGTGAGTACGCGGTTCTTCATCCCGAATCCCTGCCAGAAAAAATGGGAGCGATTTACAAGGCGATGGACGCGCACGGAACTCGCGATACTGCCACACTCCTGTGCACGTATAGAACGCTACTCCGAAGAGGAGTGGGCGCAAGATTGAGCGTGGATCAAGCGGACATGTGTGCGGCCTTCTGTGCGAGGAGTCACCCATGGAGCCTCGCAGCCGACGTGCTGTCCCGTGGGAGCGCGACTGCAGCGATATCGCCCTTAATGGCTGCAAACCGGTGCGGGTGCGCATCCGGGTCACTGATCCCCTGGTGCTGTGGTCCCGACAGCACTGGCATACGCTCCTCGGACCGGATGACAAACCGATCCGGACCGCCAGAGCGAACGAGGTGGGTGAGATCGTTTTCACCGATCTTCCGTTGCCGGAGATGCGCGGTTTGCAGTCGTCGAGCAGGGCTTCCGAACACGGCGACTAACGGCACTTATCCGGAACGGTGAGGAAGTAAGAGTGGAAGCTGCTTTCGATGGGGCATTTGTTGGAGAAATCCTGCTTGTCAAAAAGCGTTCGCGTTGGCGTTGGCTGATTTTCCGGTAAGAGGTTTGAATCCTCCAGGAGTCTCAGTTCACCGCCCCTGCAACCGATCCGCGCCCGGCCGGCTTACTGCTGGGTCAAGGCCGGAGCCGGCGCTTGGGACTGGGGCTCGGCAGGCCGCGGCGTCGAATCCTTCGATCCGTCCTTGGGTCCAGACTTCGCCAGCCGGCGCCCGCGTCCGCTACCTCTTGGCTGTCCCGAGCCGCGACCGGCGTTCTCCACTCTCGCGGCTTGCTCCCGCTGGCGCAGTTCCTGCCATTGCTGCGTCGTCAGCACCGCGCGCATTCTGAGGCTCAGCTCCGAAACCGATTTGGTCATCTCCGCGCGCGCCTTGGTCAGACGATCGATCGCTTCCGTACCCCGGCGCTGGTCCACCGTGTCTTCGTTGAAGACCTGATCCAGATCGCTCTCCGCTTTCTGCACAGCGTCGCGGACTTCCACCATCCGCCCGCGATATTCCCGGATTACCGAACGGATCTCGGTGCGCTGCGCATCGGTGAGATCCAGGCTGCTTACCATCGGACTATCCCACCACGGAAACAAGCCCCCGCGCGGCCCCTGGGCGCTGAGCGCAGCGGGAACCGCAAGAATCAGACAGGCGAGCACATACTTCCATCGTCGGGTGATCATTGGCGTTCCTCTTCGAAAGACGCTTCCTGAAACAGAGCGCGAATAGGAGCAGCGGCCCGAGGCTCCACATCCTGCTCCATCGAATACACGTCGGTGAACAGTTCAGCATCGGTTTCGGTATTCACCGTCATTTTGGCAGCCGGAACGGCTGGAGCGACTTGGGTATGCTGCTGCAGAAACATGGCTACCGCCAGCAACGCAGCGACTGTGGCCGCGGGGATCCAAGTCGAAGCACGCAATCCGGATGGGGGATTTTCCAGGCGCTGCAGGATCGCCTGCCGCTGTGCGGCCAGCCTGCGCCCGTCGATTTCAAGGATCGTGGCCGACTCAGCGCGAGCCATCCCCAGCGCGCGGTGCATCGCATTCCAGCGTTCGCCGCACTCGGGGCAGTGCGCCAGGTGGCCTTCCGCATCGCCCAGCCCATAGAGCAGGGCGATCAGTTCGTCGTCGCTTAAATGCGGACGATTCATCTCCGTCCTCCGTACAAATCGCGCAGCTCATGCCGCAGCTTGACCACCGCGCGATGCATGTGCGCCTTCACCGTGCCGATATCCAGATCCAGAAGGCTGCCGATTTCCTCCAGGCTCAAATCCTCGTAGTGCCGTAAAGTGAACGTAGCGCGCTGGCGCGGCGAAAGCTTCTCGAGCGCGGCTTCCAGGCGCGCCCGGATCTGAACGGCAAAATAGCGGTCCTCCGCTTCCGGGCGATCGGAAGACGCCAGCCGCAGGATCATTTGTTCATCCTGCTGGGACGGGCGCCGCCGCCAGAATCGCCAGCGCTGCGAACGAAGCCGGTCCAGGCAGGTATTGACGGCGATCCGGGTGACCCAGCGGGCCGGATCATCCAGAACCCGGGAGGTGTCTTTACAAAGGGCTGTGTACGCCTTCAGAAAGACGTCCTGAGTAGCGGAATCGGCCTCATCGGCGTCGCCCAGGAGCCGCTGGCATAATCCGAAGACGCGCCGTTGCTCGCCGGCCATCCACGCAGTGAAGTGCGCGGTGAAGTCCGTGCTCAAGTCCCGGATTTGTCCGATCCCGGTCCGCGCAGCCAGTACAGGCCCTGCCATGAGCCCCATGATACCGTTCAGACGGGGATTGTGAAGATAGGGGTTACTTACTGCGCGCCGAACATGGCGTGCGCCGCGATCAGCGAGTTGGATTTGGCTTGCGCCACCGGCCGCGCAGGGGCCGTGTTATCCAGTAGTTTCGAGATGGGCAGGCGCCCGTCATTTGTATGCAAACCCGCCGGGGGATGCGACGCCGCAGACAGCGAAGCCCCCGCGAAGATCGAAGTCTGCTCCTGCAGGCGCTGCAGATCGCTGCCGATTTCGACCACCATTTCGTGCTCCACCCAGTCGGATAGCGGAATATTGCGGAAAAACAGCCGTTCCTGCATGATCATGCTGCGTTTGGCTGCCTCCAGCGACTTGGATTCGCGCACGTAGCTGCGCTCCTCGACCCGAAAATCCTTCAGGAACTCGTCCAGCGCGGCGCGCTTCACGGATTCTTCGGTGGCCCGGATCCGTTCTTCCATCATGACTTTCTGCGAGCTGATGGTCGCCTGCGCCTCAGCCAGCGTTTCGCGCTCCTTCGACACGGCGACTTCCATCTTCGCCTGCATAATGTAAAAGGACAGAAGGGCGCTGCCGCCCGCCACGAACACCGGCAGAAATAGCCACAACAAAGCATCGAGGTGCATAGGCATAACCTGCTGTTCTATCGGCCCGGGGTAGACAAAAGGTTAGGGGATTAGGGTAAACCCCTCAGGGGTCGTACGGCTAGGCGGCCTGCGATCCATCCAGCTTCTGTCCCCCGGTCAGTTTGCCGACCATTCCAAGGTCGAAACGGGCCAGTGCAGACAGCACCGCCCCGAGCCGGAAGCTCAGACCCGCCATACCGCCTTCGTATTTCCCGACCAGAGCCGCCGCCCCGCTCACGCGGTCGGCACGCGCCAGGGGATCCCCCTCCAGCGGATCGGAAGCGGGGTGATAGATCGCCCGGATGCCGGGAAACAGGTGAATCTGTTTGCCCGCGCGCTTGATCTGCATGGCCAGGTCGGCATCGGCCCAGTAGTGGCCGAAGCGCTGGTCGAAATAATTCATGCTGCGCACGAAATGCTTGCGTATCAGGACCGCGTCCAGCTCCGGATAGGCCACCGCGATACTTTCCTCGGTCAGGTCCAGGGGCGTGGCGGGAAGCTGCTCTCCACGGGCGGCCGCATGCAGTTCCGCGCGGGTCGGGATGGGGTGAATGCGCGATGCAGGGTTTCCTTCCGGATCGACCAAAAGAGGACAAACGGCGGCGACTTCCGTTTCGGGCGCTTCCGGGTCCGGTTGCAGGCGATCGGCAAGCGCGCTTACGGTCTCGGGCTCGACTTCGACATCGGGAGAAATGTAGAACAGCAGCTCCGCTTTCGCCGTGCGCGTGGCGATATTCATGGCTCGCGCCGCGCCCAGGTGGTGCGGCAGGCGAAGCATGTTGATAGCCGGGAAATCGGCATCGAGCTGGGTGCTCTCGTCCCGGCTGCCGCAATCCACAACCAGGATTTCCAGGCGGTCGCGATCCTTGGAGCGCTCCAACGCCTGTACTGCCCTCCGGAGAGCCGCGGCCTGGTTGTATCCCACCAGAATGGCGGATACCCGGGGAGCCTGCGGCTCTGGTTCGACCCGTGTGGGTTTCTGGGCGGGCTCGATGCTTTCGCCGGTCGGATTGACGCGAGGATTCGCGGGACGTGAGAGGGGCAAGGCTCATTTTACCCTGGTTACAATATTCTTCATGTGGCGCGTCGGTTTCCTGTTATGCCTGCTGGCCCTGGCTCAAGAAGCCCAGGACACCACCAAGGAACTGGATATCTCAACGAAGGACGCCTGGGTGGATACCGGGCTCGACCTGCGCCCGCGCGATGTGCTCGCCATCAGTGCCAGCGGCAAGGTGAGCGTTCGAAACGGCAAATCGACATCTTCGGTCACTGCCGAAGGTGCGCCGCGCGGTTTCCGCGACCTGCTCAAGTCTTACCCGGTGAACGAAGCGGGCCAAGGCGCGCTGATCGGCCGGGTGGGGTCGAGCGACACGGCGACTCCTTTCCTGGTGGGTGTAAAAAAGAGCTGGACGTCTCCCCGCGCCGGACGCCTGTTCCTCGGCATCAACAAAAGCGCCAACGATTCGCCGGACGGCACGTTTCACGTAAAGATCGAATTTACTTCTCGCGGCGAGGAGGTTTCCAGCGCGCCCAAAGATCCGCTGCCGTCTAAAGTAACCGTCGAGATCGTCGACCGGATCCCGCGCCGTGTGGTCGATGCGCAGGGAAACGAGGGTGACAACACCAATTTTGTGGTGGTGGGCGATGAGAAGAAGGTACTCGCCGCGTTCGAGGCCGCCGGATGGGTCCAGGTGGATCGAGCCAAGGAAGATGCGATCGTCCACGGCCTCCTGTCGGTGTTGAATAAGGAAGCCTACGTGGAATTGCCGATGAGCGAGCTGACCTTGTTCGGCCGCGTGCAGGATTACGGCCTGGCGCACGCCGAGCCCATCGCTGTCGTGGCGCAGAGGCACCATCTGCGGCTGTGGAAAGCGCCGTTCAAAGCGGATGACCAGGAACTGTGGGTAGGAGCCGCGACGCATGATATCGGCTTCGACCGCGATCAGCGCAACAACGGCGTGACGCACAAGATCGATCCCGATGTGGATTTGGAACGCGAGTTCGTGAAGCAGAGCCTCGACGACACGGGCCTGGTGGCCAGTCTGACATATGTAGCCCCGTCAAAGCCCTCGAAGGAAGCTCGCACGGCTACGGGCGCGACGTTCCATTCCGACGGGCGGATGCTGGTGATCCAACTTAATTGACCGTTGACAGGCGACTAGATCGCCTGTCGTACGGCAGTGTGCTAAGCCGCGGTCCCCGGCTGGCTTCTCTTCGCGCACTGCAAAATCTGATACAAAGTACACATGAAGCCCGCGCGTTATGGCTTGGGTCTTGCGTCCCTGGTGCTTGTGGGAGTCTCTATCGCGACCGCCGAGGATATTCCGATACTCACGGTCTGCGAAGTCCTGGGCAACCTGAAAACGTATGCGGGCAAGTCTATCATCGTCGTTGGAAGGTCAGCCTCAACCGACGAAGGAAGCTGGCTCACGGAAGACTGTGGGTTAAAAGTCATGTTGGGAGAGCGGGAGTTTAGTCCGTCCATTTCTGCCACTTACTTCCCTTCCCGCAATGCCGCTCCGCCTCAACTACCCAAAGGGTTTGTTGTCGATCAAGGAATTCTTCAACAGAAGTTGGCCCAGCTAAAACGCACGACTCGCCTGCGTACCTACAAAGACCACCAATACGATGATCGGTGGATCGCGATGTTTGGCAGGCTTGAAGCCCGTCTTCCACCGCAAGCGGACTATGCTCTTGGATATGGGCATTTGAATGGTTCTCCAGCCCAACTGGTGTGGCCCATGGACGGTGGTGTACTCCTCCTAGAAAACAAGTAAGCGCTACTGAGCGACGCGATGTCCCGTTAAATTGCGCTAGAATGAAGGTCCCCGATTAGAAGGGGACCAAGAAGTCACAATTTCAGAGTTAACCACGATCGACGTGACGAAGGGGAGCCGCAAAGCTCCCCTTCTCATTTTTTAAGCGCGCACAACGCAGCGCGGCTGGATCATTCTCATTAATGGCTGTGCCTCGCCGCGCACTGTGCGCTCCAGACTGTAACGCCGCACAACGCAGCGCGGCCGGATCACTCTCATTCAGCGCTGTGCCTCGCCGCGCGCTGTGCGCTCCGGATTGTTCGGCGTTATTCGGCCAGGACTTTGTGCACCAGTTGGACGGCCATGGATCCTTCTCCGACGGCCGAGGCCACACGCTTGATGCTTCCCGCCCGGATATCGCCCACGGCAAATACTCCGGGCAGGCTGGATTCGAGGAAATAGGGTGGGCGCCGCAGAGGCCAGCCATCGCTAACCTCGCTGCCCGTCTTGATGAACCCGTTCGCGTCCAGTTCGACGCATCCTTGTAGCCATTCGGTGTTGGGATCGGCGCCGGTCATCACGAAAACGTGGCGAATTTCAGAGACGCCTTGTTCTCCCGTCTTCGTGTTTCGCCAACGGAAACGTTCCAGGTCTTTACTGCCTTCGAGCGCCTCGATCTGGGTCAAGACCATCAGCGTGATCCGCGGGCTCGCCTCGATCCGGGAAATCAGGTACTGCGACATGGTCTTCGCCAGACAGGGCCCGCGCACCAACAGGTACACGTGCCTGGCAACATCCGACAGATAGATCGCGGCCTGGCCCGCGGAATTTCCGCCGCCCACCACCGCGATCTCTTCCGCGCGGCAGAATTCGGCCTCGACGCGCGTGGCTCCGTAATAGATTCCGACCCCTTCGAACTGCGCGAGGTTGGGCAGATCCAGCCGGCGATATCGTCCCCCGGCAGCCATAATGATGGCCCGGCCTCGCGCTAATTTTCCATCGTCCAGTTCCACGGTGTAGGGCGGGCGGGTGCTTTTTAGCGCGGTAGCCGATCGAGCGATGGTGATCCGCGCTCCGAACTTCTCCGCCTGAATAAAGGCGCGACTGGCGAGCTCCTGTCCGGAAATCCCTAGCGGGAAGCCGAGGTAGTTCTCGATTCTGGAACTCGCTCCAGCTTGTCCGCCCGGCGCATTCTTCTCGAGAACCTGGACATTCAAGCCCTCCGAGGCTCCATACACCGCGGCGGCCAGTCCGCTGGGCCCTGCTCCGACGACGATCAGATCGCACACCTCTCCCTGATCGATTTCGTCATTCAGCCCGAAGCAGGCGGCCGCTTCGGCGTTGCTTGGATTGCGAAGTGCTTGCTCGCCGCGGCAGATCAGGACCGGGATGTCGGTGACGGGAATTCCGAACTGCTCGAGAATCGCAGGGACAGTGGGGTCGGTCTCGATATCGAGGTAGTGGTGAGGATGTGCGTTGCGGGTGAGGAACTCCCGCAGCCGCATGGTATCGCTCGAATGGATGGACCCGATCAGCACGGCATCGCCCACGGAGTTGGCGATTAGAAACACACGGCGCGATATGAAGGCGTTCAGGAATATCTCACCCAGCGCGGCATCCGTCTGCATGATGTGACGCAAATTTGCGCGGTTGATTTCGAGCAGCGTGCCGGCCTCATGAGCTTGGATGCGGACCAGGGTTCGGCGGCCCGAAAGCACGTTTACTTCGCCCGTGAACTCGCCGGGGCCGAGAATGCGAAGCGTCGGCCCACCGCTTGCGGAAATATTCCGGACTTCAAGGCCGCCCTTCAGAACGACGAAGACGCCGTGCTGCGAGTCGCCCTGATTTACAATGACCGCACCCGCCTCCACATCCCCTTGTTGGCCAAATGGGGCTAAGCGGGCGATTTGCGCGTTGTCCAGCTTAGGAAACATCGAGTCAGGCAGCATCGGGCCGGATTGTTCAGGTATATCGGGCATGAGAGTTTAGGCCGCAGTCTCCAGGAGCAAGGTTTCGACCTTCGAGTCCAGCTCCCGTGCGACCTTCAGCGCTGCCGCACTTCCGTAGGACGCGAGGAGACTGGCCATCTTGTCGTAGGACAAATGAACGCCATCTGTGCGCTCGTCGATCAGCACGGTCACGGGAGCATATGAGGCGGCATCGGGAACATGCTTCCCCATTTCCTTCATGACCAGCGGGTTGCCGATCACGAAGCGCATGATCTTGGGCGTTTCTCGACCGCTCTCTTTCCGCAGAACGGCGCCGAGATTGAAACGCACGAACTCCAGGAAGCCGGATGGCCCCAGAGCGCCGTGAATCAGGGCTTCCAAGTCGGCGAATGTTTTGGCCGCACCCATGTTGTTCTGGAAGGAGCTCATGTCGGGATGGCCGATCGCAGCTTCGAACGCGGCGACCACGCTCTCGAAAGACTTGGACGAAATCACGGTCAGCCGCTCCACATTTAGTTGCCTGGTTTGAATCGGAAGAGGCATGCTGCGGGTACTCCTTGTCGATAGCCGGGAGGACTGCGGATAACGCCGTTAGTAAACGCCGCGAACCTTCAGCGCTTCATCGATAATTGCCAACAGATGCTCGCGGCTGAGCTCGTGCTTTTCGCTCGGCTCGGGCATGTCCTCGGCCGCCAGCGGCCATCCCGGCTCGAAGCGATTGTTCGATTGCACGCCATAACGGGGGCGCGCATCGAACAGCTTTTGGATTTCCACGCGCGGCAAAACCTTGGCCCCGCCCAGCAACTCGGCGACCAGCGCGATGCGCGCGAAGTGCTCCACCGTGTCCATGCGGAAAAACGCCCGCATCACGTCGGGCCCGTAGGCCACCGCGCCGTGATTGGCCAGGAGCATCGCATCGTATTTGGGAATGTAGGGCAGCATGCCTTCGGCGAACGCGGGCGTGCCCGGCAAGCCGTACTCCGCGAGAGGCACCGACCCAAGACAGATGATCACTTCCGGAAGAGTCCCAAGGTTCAGAGCCCGCCCCGCCACCGCGAAACCAGTCGCCGTCGCGGGATGCGCATGGACCACCGCGTTTACATCGGGCCGCTCCCGGTAGATGGTTAGATGCATGCCGATCTCGGTAGTGACCTCGAGCGGGCCGGAAATCTTGTTGCCGTCCATATCCACCACGGCCAGCTCTTCCGGTTTCAGCATGCCTTTGCTGACGCCGCGAGGCGTCGCCAGCAAGGTTCCGTTATCCAGACGAACAGTAATATTTCCGTCGTTGGCGGCGATCCAGCCCTTGTCGAACATGAGCCGGCCGACACGGACGATCTCCTCGCGGTGCTCTTGCTCGCTTCTCGGCATCGATTAAACTCGCGCCATTGATTCTAGCAGCTTGGGGACGCCGCCAGCTTGCCCTTACAATTGAAAGCGGAGTACATGACATTTGGATAAGCGCCGCATGTGCCCGAACTGCCGGGCCTTCATCACCTCCGACGACAAAATCTGCCCGTATTGCCAGGCTCAGGTGGGCGAGCGCGTCATCGACCGGCGGGCGCCTTCGGACGTGATGGGTGGCCTGATTCCGCACGAGCGGTTCGTGACCATGCTGATCCTGCTGATCAACACCGGCTTGTATATCGCGACCATGCTGCGGACGCAGCAGCAGGGCGGCAGCGGTTTCGGCGATCCAAGTATGCAGACGCTGGTGGATTTTGGCGCCAAGTATGCCCCTTACATCTTCTATCGCGGAGAGTGGTGGCGCCTGATCACCGCGGGCTTCCTGCACGGTGGCTTGCTTCACATCGGGATGAACTTGTGGGTGCTGTTCGACCTGGGCCCGCAGGTGAATCAGGCCTACGGAACGCCCCGCTTCCTATCCATCTATTTTCTTTCGTCGGTGGCTGGATATTTAGCCAGCCTGTACTGGTCCTCCTCGGTTTCCATCGGCGCGTCGGCCGCGCTGACGGGACTGATCGGCGCGATGATCGCGTACGGAACCCGCGAACGGACGGCATTTGGGTCGGCGATCCGCCGCCAGTACATCCAATGGATGATCTACCTGGTGATCTTCGGGTTGGTGATCCCGAACGTAGACAATGCCGCTCACATCGGCGGGTTCGTGGGCGGGTTTGCGCTGGCTTACCTGGCGGGAACGCCCGGCTTCTCCGAGGCTAAGGAAAACTTCTGGCGCCTGGTGGCGGGTTTGTCGCTGGCGGCCACCGGTTGGGCGTTCTTCGAGATGTTCATGCATCTGACATCGACGGCGACGTGACTCACGAATGAGCCGCACTGCCGGATAACGTCCCACTCGCGCGCACTGAATCCCATGGACGGACACGGCATCCCTGCCCGCGACACTGATTCCGCGACACTTTCTCACGGCACGAAACCTGCCTGACTTTCGTCAGTAGAACATGACAGGCATTCTGGAAGCTCCGCTCATGACAGCTCCCACCGCGGCACGGCCCTATCGCGTCCTGGTCTGTGACGATCAGCCCGATGTGCTGCATGCCATGCAGCTGCTGCTCAAGGGCCAGGGATACGAGGCAGTGACGGTGGATTCGCCGCGCGCGCTGCTGCGCGAAGCCCGCTCGGGTCAATTCGATCTCATTCTTGCCGATCTGAATTACACCCGCGACACAACCTCGGGCGAAGAAGGACTCGACCTGCTCGCGGGGCTGGAATCGCAGGGCAACACCGCGCCCGTGATCGTGATGACCGCCTGGGGCAGCATCGATCTGGCGGTCGAAGCCATGCGCCGCGGGGCCTGCGATTTTGTTCAGAAGCCTTGGGACAACCAGCGGGTTCTGGCGGCCATCCGTAAACAAGCCGCTTCGGAACGGGGCCGCCGGTCGGAGCTCGAAATCGCGGCGGCGGTGCAACAAAAACTGTTTCCGCGCTCCGCGCCCCACCTGCGTACCATCGATTACGCCGGACATTGCGTAGCTGCCCAGGGTGTCGGCGGCGATTACTACGATTTCCTCCACATGGGTAAAGACTCCCTGGGGTTCGTGCTGGCCGACGTATCTGGAAAAGGTATCCCCGCGGCGCTGCTCATGGCGAATCTGCAGGCCTGCTTCCGGACCCAAGCGGCGAGTGGCGTTCGCCAGCCGGCCGAGTTGCTGGAGGCCGTCCACAAGCATTTCTACGCCTCCACGGGATCGGAGCGGTTCGCGACGCTGTTCTTCGGGTCCTATGACGACCGCACGCGGCGCCTGCGTTATGCCAACTGCGGGCATTGCGCGCCGCTGCTTTTACGAAGGGCCGGAGAGCTGAGGAAGCTGGAACCGACCGGCGCCGTGCTGGGCGCGTTCGAGGAATGGAACTGCGCCGAGGACGAAACCAGCCTGGACGCAGGCGATACGTTGCTGCTCTATTCGGACGGCGTGACCGAGGCGACTAGCTCCAACGGCGACGAGTTCGGCGAGTACCGGCTCGCTTGCCTGCTGCGCGAAGGACGCAGCCGCACCGCGGACGATCTGGTTCGCGACGTCGTCAACGCGGTCTCGGCGTTCAGCGGAGGTTCCCGCATGGACGACATCACCGTAGTCGCGATCCGCGGCATTCAATAACGATAGAATCAATCGGCGCTAGAATTTGAGATAGAAGCCGTGCTCGCCAACACTATCTTCGAGGGCGCCGTGGAAAAGATCCTTGATGTCACGAAGCGATTTACCTCGGCGCTGGAGGGCGCGGGCATTCCCTACCGCGTTGTGGGCGGCTTCGCGGTCTTTTTGCACATCGATCCCTTGGACCCGATGGCCGCCCGGTTGACCAGGGATGTGGATGTGGCCATTAATCGCGGCGACTTGGACGCAATCCGAGCCGCGCTTGCGCCGCATGGGTTCACGCACCGGCACGTGGCAGGCGTCGATATGTTTCTGGATGCAAAACATCCTGGCGCCCGCAGCGCCGTCCACGCGGTTTTTATTGGGGAGAAATATCGTCCCGAGTACCTTGAGCCCGTTCCAGCATCCGCGCCTGTGCGTGAGGAGAGAGGCATCCTGATCGCTCCGGTCGCCGACCTGGTCCGCATGAAGCTCACCAGCTTCCGCCTGAAGGACAAGGTCCATATTCAGGACCTCGACAGCGTCGGGCTCATCACGCCGGAAATCGAGCAGGGTCTCTCCGAACCCCTGCGGCAGCGCCTGGCCGAAGTCCGCGCGACGGAGTAGCTGAGCTGCTTTACGCCCGAGCCTGATACGACGCGTCGGACGTGGAAACCCGGATCTTCTCGCCCTCGTTGATGAACGGAGGCACCTGCACCACCAGACCGGTCTCGCATTTCGCGGCCTTGGTAACGTTTGAAACCGACGCGCCCTTGATGCCGGGTTCGGTTTCCGTTATGGTCAGGTCGACAGTGGCCGGCAAGTTCCACGCTGATGGGCTTGCCTTCGTAGAACTCGACCGCCACCTTGAGGTTCGGGGTCAGATAATCGGTCGCGTCCCCGAGCAGGTCCTTCACCAGGTGCATCTGCTCGAAGGTCTCGGTGTTCATGAAATAGTAGTACTCGCCGTCGTCGTACAGATACTCCATCTCCTGCTCATCGAGCGAGGCCTTCTCCACTTTGTCTTCCGATGAGAACCGGTGCTCGATCATCGTCCCCGATTTGAAGTTGCGCATCTTCACCTGGACGAAGCCGCGCAGGTTTCCGGGCGTGCGGTGTTCCATCTTGAAGACCGAAAACAGGTCGTTGTTGAACTTCACCACCATGCCGGGGCGGAGCTGTGTTGCGGGAATCTGCATAAGGGAAGCTTCAGTTTAGCAAACCGCCCTGAAAATTCCCGAATCTTCCGTCTTGACAATGTATTAGTAGACTAGTACACTAGAAATCGAGATGACCAGGACGGCACCTTTCGCCTTCAGGCTGGACCCGCGCAGCGGCGTGCCGGTTTACCGCCAGCTCATCGATCAGGTGCAGGCCGGGATCGCTTCCGGCAACCTGGCCAGCGGCGAGCAGATCCCGACCGTACGGCAGGTGGCGGTGGATCTGGAGATCAATCCCAACACGGTTCTGCGCGCGTATCGGGAACTCGAAATTCGCGGGGTTCTGGACACCCAGCAGGGCACCGGCACCTTCATTTCAGACCGCAAGGTCCCGCAGGACGACGCGGAGCACGAGCGCCAACTGGAGCAACTGGTGAGCGAGTTCGTAGCGCGCGCGGGCGCCGGCGGATTCACCGTGAAAGAGTTGATGGACAGGTTACGGGAACGGATTCCCGAACCGGAAAAGAGGACCAAATGACCTTTGCACCTTCGACCAGAATGCAGGCTGTGCCCACCAGCGGTCCGGGGACGGTTTTGTTCGTGATCTTCATGCTGGCTGGCGTAGGATCCAGCGTCGCGCTGCGGAATCCGATCCCGGCATTCGGCGGCGCACTGCTGGGATTCTATTGTCTCTTTTCCGTGAAGGTGATCAACCAGTGGGAGAAAGTCGCGCTGCTGCGGCTGGGCAAATATCGCGGACTGCGCGGCCCGGGAATGATCTGGATCATCCCCGTGATGGACACCCTGAGCGCTTATGTCGATCAGCGCATCCGCGTGACCGATGTTTCCGCGGAATCCGCGCTGACCCGCGACACGGTTCCTGTCAACGTGGATGCGATCATTTTCTGGGTCGTATGGAATGCGGAGAAGTCGATCCTGGAAGTGGCCAACTTCGCCGAAGCCGTGAGCCTGGGCGCGCAGACTGCCTTGCGCGAATGCATCGGACGCCATGAGCTCGCTCAGTTGCTGACCGAGCGCGAAACGCTCGGCCAAGCCTTGCAGAAGATTCTCGATGAGAAGACCAATCCGTGGGGCATCACCGTGCAGTCCGTCGAAATTCGCGACGTGCAGATTCCGCAAGCTCTGGAAGACGCCATGTCCCGCCAGGCGCAGGCCGAGCGTGAGCGGCAGGCCCGCATCATCCTGGGCGATGCCGAGACGCAGATCTCCAACAAGTTCGCCGAAGCGGCCCTGGTTTATCGCGATAACCCCGTCGCGCTGCACCTGCGCGCCATGAACATGCTGTATGAGGCGATCAAAGAGAAGGGCGCTATGGTGATCGTGCCCTCCTCGGCGGTCGAAACCATGGGTCTGGGCGGCATGCTGGCCACGACGACGTCTGGCCAAGAATCAGTAGGAGGCGGCCATGACGACGCTAAGAACGTTGGTCCTCTTGGCGCAAAGCCTGGTCATCTTAACGATCGGCGTGGCAGGCGCTGCGGTAGCAGATTCGCTGCTCACCCGAGCCTGGCACGGCATGGTGGTTTTCATCACACTCAGATAGGAGGCGATATATGAGCGACGAAATACAGAATCCGCAAATCAGCATCTCGAAGATTCCGATGGGCAGCGGTATTGGAGGAGCGCTTGCCGCACTTGCCTGCATGCTGATCATCCTCCTCGGCCTTCCCGAGCTCTGGTACTTCCTCCCCGGCTCGCTCGCTTTAGGCTGCGTCGTCGCGCTCGGTCTTCATTTCATCCACCACAAAAACCCAGGCGAGCCCTGGATTCTTCCTGCGACGAGAATTAGAGACTGCCGGCAGCGGTGCGGATATCGTGGCGGTGGAGTTTCCGGTAGCACGTCTGACGTTCCCACTTCCGCCGAACACTCGGAACCGGAACCGGAGGCCGGTGGTACCGACACGGAACTTGTTGGACGTGGCTGGCGTCAAAGACGCGAGAGGACTGGAGATATGAAATCCTTAATTGAGGCGTGTCTAGTGGGATCAATCTTGCTCACCGGGGCGGGTGCTCTGTATTCGCAGAAGCCCGCGCTAAAGCAAGGTATCTCTGTTGACATGCCGGTTGCCGGTCACGCCGTGGAGATGCGGGCCGCAGACGAACAGAATGCCACCGTAGTAACCATGACGGCAGACGGGAGAGTGTTTGTCGGTGTCGAGCCCACCGAGCCATCTGCGCTGAGCAGACTGAGTGAAAGGACCGTATATGTAAAGGCTGACGTTCAAGCACCGTATCAGAAGGTACTCGCAATTTTGGATGCGTTGCGCGGCAAATCGGTTGTGCTGCTTAGTGCGCCTCCCGAAAACGCGGTGAAGCGGGGATATGCACCACCTTACGGGACGAAGCTGATCGTATCCCGGTGAGGAGAACGGGATCGTCCTTCGTTTGGATCTAATTCTCCATCTCCAACTGAACCGGAACACGCCAAGCAACGGCAGTCGGATAAATCTTGGGGTGTGCTGTATCATCAGAAGTAACCCCGATGATTCCGGAAACGATCCCCGAAGGACTTACATTCGACGACGTTCTCCTGCTTCCCGCCCGCAGCAGCGTCGTCCCCGCTGAAACCGACACCCGCACCTGGATCACGCGCAAGATCGGCCTGAACATTCCCATCGTCAGCTCAGCCATGGACACCGTGACCGAATCGCACCTGGCCATCGCACTGGCGCAGCAGGGCGGACTTGGGCTGATCCACCGCAATATGTCGATCGAGCGCCAGGCCGAGGAAGTAGACCGCGTGAAACGCTCGGAAAGCGGCATGATCGTCGACCCGGTCACCGTGGATCCCGAGCAGAAGATCGGCGACGCGCTCGAAGTGATGAAGCGCTACCGCATCTCCGGCGTTCCCGTGACCAAGAACGGCAAACTGGTCGGGATTCTCACCAATCGCGATCTGCGCTTCGAAACCCGCTTCGACCTGCCTATTTCGAGCGTGATGACCAAAGAGAATCTCATCACCGTGGCCGTCGGAACCACGCTCGAAGAAGCCGAGGCGATCCTGCACACGCATCGCGTTGAGAAGCTTCTGGTGGTGGACGACCACTACAACCTCAAGGGCCTGATCACCGTCAAGGACATCCAGAAGAAACTCAAATATCCCAACGCGGCGAAAGACGCCCAGGGCCGTCTGCGAGTGGGGGCTGCATTGGGGTCTTCTGGCGATTTTCTCGAACGTGCCCAGGAACTGGTGAAGAGGAAAGTCGACGTGCTCGCCGTGGATTCGGCGCATGGCCATCAGCGAACGGGTGCTGCAAGCGGTGGCCACTTTGAAGCGCGCGCTGCCCGAAGTGCAACTGATCGCGGGCAATGTCGCCACCAAACAGGGCGCCTGCGATCTGATCGCGACTGGGCGTGGACGGAATCAAGGTCGGGATCGGGCCGGGATCCATCTGCACCACGCGCGTGGTCAGCGGCGCGGGCGTTCCGCAGATCACCGCGATCGCGGAGTGCTCGAAAGCCACCCAGGGCAGCGGCGTACCGCTGATCGCCGATGGCGGCATCAAGTTTTCGGGCGACATCACCAAGGCCATTGCGGCGGGCGCGGACTGCGTGATGATCGGCAGCCTGCTGGCGGGCACCGAAGAGAGTCCGGGCGAAACGATTCTCTACCAGGGCCGGACCTTCAAGAGCTATCGCGGCATGGGATCGCTCAGCGCGATGAGCCAAGGGTCGGCCGATCGCTATTCTCAGGAATCCGGCATGGCCGCGAGCGGCAAGCTGGTTCCGGAAGGGATCGAGGGCCGCGTTCCGTACAAGGGCATGCTGGCCGATCTGGTGTATCAACTTGTCGGCGGCCTGCGCGCCGGCATGGGCTACTGCGGCTGCGGCACGATCCAGGAGCTGCGCGAACGTGCCCAGTTCGTCCGCGTCACGTCGGCCGGCCTGCGCGAGAGCCACGTCCACGACGTGATCATCACCAAAGAAGCCCCCAACTATCGTCTTGAATAGCGGTCCCTCTAAAACTTGTCTGTACGTAGCCGCGGGACGAGCCTTGGGCGCCCGCGAGCCGGACGAATCCATTCGCAATCCGGACTATCTAGCCGAGCGCCTGCTGGGTCCCGCAGAGCGCGCCCTGGTCGCCGATCAGGCGGTGGTGCAGGCACTGGAACTCGACTTCACCGAGGCAATCAAGAATATCGAAGCGCTTAGCTCCGCGATCATGATGATCATCCGCACGCGCTTCATCGAGGAGCGGCTGGACCACGCGATTCGCGATGGCGTGTCACAGGTCGTGATCCTCGGAGCCGGGTTCGACACGCGGGCGTATCGACTTACGGAACTCCTCAAAGCCGTGCAAGTTTTCGAGGTGGATCAGCCGTCCACGCAGGAATACAAGAAACGACGCGTGAGAGAGGCCGGCATTGCAGTCCCGCCCAACCTGACGTATGTTGCCGTCGATTTCCGGCATGACAAGCTGGGCGATGTCCTGACCGCGGCGGGCTACGACTCCAGCCGCAAGACATTTTTCATCTGGGAGGGCGTCACCATGTACCTTCCCGAAGCTGCGGTGGAAGAAACGTTGCGCTGGGTAGCGGCGCAGGCTCCCGGCAGCACCATCATTTTCGATTTCGTCGGAGCGAAGCTCATCCAATTTATGGCGACGGCGGATTTGAGCAAATTCCCCGAAGCCGCGCAGAAAGCGTTTGAAAGGTTGCGAAGACTCACTGCCGGCGAGCCATGGATCTTCGGTCTGCCGGACACGAACGAAGGCGAATTTCTCGCCCAGCTCGGGTTGGAGCTGCGCAAACTGCTCCCCGTCGGCGGCGAGGAATCGATGAAGCGCTACCTGACCCGCGGCGACGGAACCCCGTACATCCAACTCCCTCCGCCCCAGCAGCAGGCCCAATGGCAGCGCGGCGGCTACTGCCTGGCGGAAGCCGTTGTCCCCGCGCGTTAGCGCGATATCAAGGCGTCACGCGAGCCTTGAATCGGCCTTGTGCAACCCGCACCTGGAGCTCGGTATCCACCGGTGCGTCCGCGGGAGATTTGACGATCTTGTTTCCGCCGGGGCCTTCCCGCTCTACAATCGCGTAGCCGCGGTCCAGAATCTTCAGCGGGCTCAGTTGCGTCAGGTGCGCAGTAAGCGAGCATGAGTCGAACCGCGTGCCCGGCTCAGCTTCAGGCGGGCGGCCTGGTTCACGGCGGCGTCGCACGCCTCCAGGCGTCGCCGGGAAGCCGCGAATTGCAGGCGGACGTCGCGCTGGACTAATCTTGTTCGCAACTGCGTCTAACTCACGGGCACGCAGCCCAGCGCGATCCGAATACCGTCGCGCAGCGCGTACTCCAACTCATCGATCCGTTGAGCTCTTCGGCCAAGAGCCCGATGCAGGCGAGCCGAGTCGATCGCCACCGCGTGAAACCGCCGGGCGCGCAGGGCGAGCGTCAACCGAGCCGCCTGGCGCAATCGTCCTTCGGCTCCCGACAATCCATCCAGCAGGCTCTGGCGCGTCAACGCCACCAGCTCCGCGGCCGCCGATGGCGTGGGCGCGCGGAGATCCGCGACGAAATCGGCGATGGTGAAATCGGTCTCGTGACCGACGGCCGAGATCACCGGAACAGGCGACGCCGCGATGGCCCGCGCCACGCGCTCCTCATTAAACGCCCACAGGTCTTCGAGCGAGCCGCCGCCGCGCGCCACGATCAGCACTTCCGGCCAGCCCGATTCCGCGAAGTATTCGATGCCGGCGGCGATCTGCTCGGCCGCTCCCTCGCCCTGCACTTGCGCCGGATACAGGCGGATATGCCGGCCCGGGCAGCGCCGCTCCAGAATGTGGATCATGTCGCGGATCACCGCGCCGGAAGGCGACGTCACGATCCCAATGCGCTCCGGCAGCGAGGGCAGGGGACGCTTGCGCGCCTGGTCGAAGAGTCCTTCCGCTGCGAGCTTTCGCTTCAATTGTTCGAACGCCAGCTGCAGCGCGCCGTGACCCTGTGGCTCCAGCGCTTCGACCACCAGTTGCAGTTCGCCGCGCGCATCGTATAGGTCGATCCGCCCGCGCGCCAGCACCGCGACACCGTCCTGCGGCTTGAACTTCAGATACCGCGCGGTCATTTTGTAGCACACGCAACGGATCTGCGCGGACTCGTCTTTCAAGGTGAAGTAATAGTGGCCGCTCGGGCGGAAGCTTCGCGCCGGAAATCTCGCCCGCCACCCAGATGTCGGTGAACTCGCCCGACAGCACCGCGCGCATCTCCGCCGTCAATTCGCTGACGGTAAAGGATCGCCGCTGAAGTCCCCAGTCGAGGGTGATCTGCTCCATGGCTCTTTGTCCAGTGTAGGTTTATGTATATCATGTGGGAATGACTCCTAAAGAAGTCTCTCGAATTGGCGAAGAAAAACGACGTCAAGCAGCTCGACCTGCGCTTCACCGATCTGCCCGGCGTTCAACAGCACGTCTCCTATCCCATTGGCGAGCTTAGCGAGTCGAGTTTCGAGGAAGGCTTCGGCTTCGACGGCAGCTCGATCCGCGGCTGGGCGGCGATCAACGAATCCGACATGCTGCTGGTTCCGGATCCGGCCACCGCGATCGTGGATCCCTTTTTCGAAGTCAAAACCCTGGTGATGAACTGCAACGTCATCGATCCCATCACCCGCCAGAGCTATGACCGCGATCCGCGCTGGATCGCCCGCAAGGCCGAGCTGTACGTCAAGAACTCCGGTCTCGCCGATACCGCCTTCTTCGGCGCGGAAGCCGAGTTTTTCATCTTCGACAGTGTCAGCTTCGATCAGAACGCGCACTCCGGGTTCTATTTCATCGAAGCCGAGGAGGGCCGCTGGAACTCCGCTCGCAGGGAGAACAACCTCGGCTACCGGCCTCGCTACAAAGAAGGATATTTTCCGGTTCCGCCCACCGATCAGCACCAGGATCTGCGCGCCGAGATGGTCGAGACCATGGGGAAAGTGGGGCTCGATATCGAGTGCCATCATCACGAAGTCGCCACCGCCGGCCAATGCGAGATCGATCAGCGCTTCAACACGCTCCTCAAATCGGCCGACAACATGATGCTGTACAAGTACGTCATCCGCAACACGGCGTATCAGTACGGCAAGACGGTCACCTTCATGCCCAAGCCCCTGTTCGGCGATAACGGCAGCGGCATGCACGTGCACCAGAGCCTGTGGAAGGGCGGCAAGCCGCTGTTCGCGGGCGATCTGTATGCGGGTTTAAGCCAGATGGCCCTGTGGTACATCGGCGGATTGCTGAAGCACGCCCGCGCGCTGGCCGCGATCATCGCACCGACGACCAACAGTTATAAGAGGCTGGTGCCGGGCTACGAGGCGCCGGTGAATCTGGCGTATTCCCGGCGCAATCGCTCGGCGGCGTGCCGCATTCCGATGTACTCGGCCTCGCCCAAAGCCAAGCGCGTCGAGTTCCGGCCGCCGGATCCATCGTCGAACCCGTATCTGGCATTCGCGGCGCTGGTGATGGCCGGACTCGACGGCGTGCTGAACAAGATCGATCCGGGCGAGCCTCTGGACAAGGACATTTACGATCTCTCGCCCGAGGAGATGAAGGCCGTGCCGTCCATGCCGGCTTCGCTGGAGGAAGCCCTGGGCGCCCTCGAAGACGATCACGCGTTTCTGCTGAAGGGCGATGTGTTCACCGAGGAGCTCCTCGAGAACTACATAAATTACAAGCGCAGGAACGAAGCCGACGCCGTTCGCCTGCGCCCGCATCCCTACGAATTCGCGCTGTATTACGATATTTAAACCGGTGGGGCAGGCGATCTCGCTCGCCTGCCGACCTAAAATTATAACGCCGCCTCGCCGCGATCCTCGTTGCGGATACGAATCGCGTCCAGCACTTCGGTGACGAAAACTTTTCCATCGCCCACTTTTCCGCTGCGGCTGCCGTGGAAAGAGTGGTGGGCGACGCATGCGTCGCCCCTAAATTGCGTAGGGGTCGGACATGTCCGACCCGACTTATAACGCCGCTTCGCCGCGATCCTCGTTGCGGATACGAATCGCGTCCAGCACTTCGGTGACGAAAACTTTTCCATCGCCCACTTTTCCGCTGCGGGCCGCCGTGGAAAGAGTGATGGGCGACGCATGCGTCGCCCCTACAATTGCGTAGGGGTCGGACATGTCCGACCCGACTTATAACGCCGCTTCGCCCCGATCCTCGTTGCGGATTCGAATCGCATCCAGCACTTCGGTGACAAAAACTTTCCCATCGCCCACTTTTCCGCTGCGGCTGCCGTGGAAAGAGTGGTGGGCGACGCATGCATCGCCCCTACAATCGCGTAGGGGTCGGACATGTCCGACCCGACTTATAACGCCGCTTCGCCCCGATCCTCGTTGCGGATTCGAATCGCATCCAGCACTTCGGTGACGAAAACTTTTCCATCGCCTACTTTTCCGCTGCGGGCCGCCGTGGAAAGAGTCCGCACGATTTCATCCGCCCGCGCCGACGTCACCACCAGTTCGATCTTCACCTTCGGCAGCAAATCGACCTTATATTCCTGGCCGCGGTAAGTCTCGGTGTGACCTTTCTGACGCCCGTGGCCGCGTACCTCCGAGACGGTCATCCCATCGACTCCTATGCCAAGCAGAGCGTCCTTGACTTCATCCAGCTTGTGGGGCTGAATAATCGCTTCGATCTTCTTCATTTGGTGGTCCGTCCTTTTTTGTTGAGTTGCTACTTGGGTTATCTACTTGGCTTATCTATATGATGCGCCCGGGCGCGAACTCCTCCAAACGAAACGTTTGGATTGGCTGGATCAAAATAATCTATTGGACGTTTAACCGAACTGCCATTAGGCTTAAAGCTTAAAGCTCAGTCCGCTTTTGTAAACCAAAACCTCAGGAGGTCGTAAATTGGATACCCGCTCGAAGTGTGTCTTGATTCCTTTAACCGCGGCGTTGATCGCAGCGTCCGCATTCGGACAGGCTCCCGCGCCTGCTCCCGCGCCTGCTCCCGCGCCGGCCGCGGCTCCCGCGCCTCCGCCATGGTCCGTCGGCGGGATCGATTTCAGCGGACTGGTGGACGGCTACTACGATTTCAACTTCAACCATCCGGCATCGCAAACCAACGGTCTTTATAACTTTGATACCGCCGCCAACCAGTTCAGCCTGAACATGGTCAAGCTGAGCATGTCGCACACGGCCGATCCCATCGGATTTCAGGTCGATTTCGGCTTCGGCCATGCATTCGACATGATCAACGGCATCGACAACAACGGCCTGCGGACCAAGAATATCGAACAGGCTTATGTGAGTTGGAAGCCCAAGGGCAAGGATAGCGGCTTCCAGATGGATTTCGGGAAGTTCGTCACCAGCGCGGGCGCCGAAGTGATCGAGAGCAACGCGAACTGGAACTACTCCCGCTCCCTGCTGTTTTCCTGGGCGATTCCCTATGACCACTTCGGCTTGCGCCTGACCGAGACCAAGGGCCACTTCACGGGCGGCTTCCAGCTGGTCAACGGCTGGAACAACGTGGAAGACAACAATTCCGGGAAAACCATGGGATTCGTGGGCAACATCACCACCAAGAAAATTTCCTGGAACAACAACTATTACACCGGCCCCGAAAATCCGGGCACCAACACCGGGTGGCGGAATCTCTACGACACCACGGTGCTCTTCACGCCCGCCGACAAGTTCAACGCGTATTTGAATTTCGACTACGGCCAGAACAAGAGCGGGTCCGGCCCCACGGAGTTTACCGCGAAGTGGTACGGCGTCGCCGCCGCGGCGAAGTTCCAGATGAACGACCATAACGCGATCACGCCACGCCTCGAGTGGTTCAAGGATCGAGACGGGTTTTCGACGGGCGTAGCGCAGACCGTGAAAGAGTTTACGTTCACCTACGAGTACAAATGGACGCAGGGCTTGTTGGCCCGCCTCGAGTACCGGCGCGACTGGTCGAATCAGCCGTTCTTCGAACGAGGCTACCTCGGCAATACCGATCATCAGGATACTGTGACGATCGGCATCGTGGCGTTCTTCGGCCCGAAGTAGGAAACAGTTCTTTCCGTTCCGTTGCCAAAGGCCGCGCCCGGCAGACATCGCTGGGCGCGGTTTCTTTTTGGGGAGTGAAATCACGCCGTAAGTATTTGCTGTGGTTGAAGATATGACTATCCATGCGGCGCCGGTGGCCATTCGGTCCACTTCCGGCCGTATCGCGTCCATCAAAACTTTCGATTAGCAGGTAGCCCAAGTCCGGCGCTAAGATATCTTGTATGTTTCTGAGGGCGGAACGTCATTCAGGCCGAGCTATGCCCCTGCGGGCGGCGCTGGCTTCCAGGTAGCTGGGCGAATTCACCACACCGAAGCCGTATACTCCCTCGGTGGCGTTATCCAACATCGATTTTTACAAGTCAAGGCACAAGGAGATTCATGAACAACGGAAATAACGGATTCAGCGGGCTGCAAGACTTCCTGAAGCTGCCCTACACGGAACTTGAGGAATTCAACCTGAAGGCCAAGGACCAGCGCATGAAGCGCGTCCCGGTGGAGAAGATCCAGGAAGAACGGCTGAAGTACTTGACGGATGAGAAGCGCATTAAAGCCGTCACTCTGCTGTTCAGCGATCTGGAAGGCCGTCTCCACATGCTGGACTACGACAAAAAGTTCCTGTTGAAGAGCTGGGACAACCTGACCTTTGACGGATCGTCGATCCGCGGCTTTACCGCGCAGAAGGAGAGCGATCTGCGGCTGGGCCTCGACTGGTCCGCTTTCTACTGGGCGCCGGCCGATTATTTCGGTCCGGGCAAAGTGCTGGTCTTCGGGGAAGTCATCGACAAGGATGGTAGCCCCTACTCGGCCGATATCCGCGGCGTGCTCAAGAAGTTCGCGCAGGATCAGCACGCGAAGAACGACTACACCTTGAACGCCGCCAATGAAATCGAGGGCTTCCTGTTCAAAGGAGTGGACGCGGAGCGGCATTATTCGGAAACCGGCAAGTTCGAATACGTCAATACGGGCGGCTATTATCATTCGCTTCCCGGCGATCCGCTGCGCACCTTCATCGATACCGCCGCCGAAGTGCAGCGCGCGATGGGCTTCCAGAACGAAAAGGATCATCCGGAGGTCGCTCCTTCGCAGTTTGAAATCAACTATGGCTACGCCGAAGTGGTTGCGGCGGCCGATCATATCCAGCTCTACAAGCTGATTTGCCGGCAGGTGGCCACCAGCATGGGGATGAGCGCCAGCTTCCTTCCTAAACCCGTCGTGGGCGTGAATGGGAGCGGCATGCATACCAACGTTTCGATCAGCAAAGGCGGGAAGAACATCTTCTGGGATCCCAAGGGCGACGAAAAGATCAGCAAGGCCGCATGGGACTTCGTGGATCGCATTTTGACGGCCGGCAATGATATCTGCTTGCTGCTGAACCCCAGCGTCAACGCCTTCCGGCGCCTGGACCCGCATTTTGAAGCGCCCAACCAGATCATCGCGTCGGCGGTGGATCGCGGTTCCATGGTCCGTATTCCAATCGGCAACGAGCGCAGCGCGCGCGTTGAAGTCCGCTCGGTCGCTCCGGACGCGAACCCCTACATGGTGCTGTATTCGATCTTCAAGACCGGGATCGACGGCAAGATCGACAAGGTCAAGGGTCTCCGGTCGGCCAAGCGCTATCTGCCCGACAACATTTACGACGCCATGGATAACTTCAACAAGTCCGAGTGGATCACCAAGATCCTGGGCGAGGATGTGAAAGGCCGCTACTCCGACCTCAAGAAAGCCTCCGCAGATCGGTGCGCCCGCTTGCTCGGCACCATCGTCAAGCCGCAGGAAGTGCAGTACCACCACGAGATCTACAATCAATACCTCTGGAATCAGTTCTAGAAACGTGGAGGGCGACGCGTGCGTCGCCCCTACAACCACAACGCAACGTAGGGCCGGACATGTCCGGCCCTTTTTTATGCGCGATCATACATACTAAGGTGCCGTCCGCTTCGATCCTCCAAATCAACGTTTCTCCAGGCGGTGTGCCCAAGCGACCGATCGCTGAAGGCCTGGTCACTTCGCTAGGCATTACCGGTGACCGGCATGCGAATCCCCAGGTTCACGGCGGACCGCGCCAGGCGATTCTCATCATCACCTCCGAAGGTATCGACGAGCTCAAGCAGCAGGGCTATCCGCTGTATCACGGCGCGCTCGGCGAGAATCTCACCACGCGCGGCCTGGACCGGCGCTCGATTCGGATAGGCCAGCGTTACCGCATCGGGTCCATTCTTGTCGAGATCACCAAAGTGCGCTCCCCCTGCGATACCCTGACGCCCTATGGCCCCGGCATTCAAAAGGCGGTCTATGATCAAGAAGTGAAAGCTGGGAATCCGGCGTCGCCGCGCTGGGGCTTGAGCGGATTCTACGCATCTATCTTGCAGGCGGGGACCATCCGTCCCGGCGATCCGATCCAGCTGGCGGACGAAACCGCGTAGTTCCGTCATGCATCGTCTGTCGAATCTCCCCTACCGGGATCGCCCGCGCGCCCTGCGCGAGCTTGCCGCTCTGGCGCCGCATCTTCCTCCCGCCGTTCAGAACCGCTTCGATCTTTTGCTGGCCGGCTCACCCGCACCCGAGCAGGGTCTGCACTATTTCAGCCGCTTGCGCGAGCAGCATCCCGGCGCATTCGATCGTTTGACGCGCTCCCCGATCGGGATGCGTCATCTGGTGGCCGTATTCACGTACAGCCGGTTCCTGGCCGAGGAAATCCTGGAGCATCCAACCTGGGCCGATCAGCTCCTCGACCCCGTCGATTTACAACGGGTCCGCACCGCCGAGGATTTCCGCATACGGCTGGAATATGGCCTCCCGCCGGGCGTTCCTCCGCCCGTGGACTTCGCCAGATTCAGGCGGCGCCAGATCCTGCGGATTATGATCCGCGACGTCATGGGGCTGGGTACGCTCCCCGAAATCACCGCCGAGCTGACCGCCGTAGCCGACGTGATCGTCGAGTCCGCGTACAAGCGCATCTATCAGGATCTCGTGTTGCAGCATGGCCCGCCGCGAACCGAGGATGGCGCTGAGGAAGCACATTTTGCCGTGATCGCTCTGGGAAAGATGGGCGCGGAGGAGCTCAACTACAGCTCCGATATCGACCTGATGTTTCTGTACTCGGCGAACGGCCAGACCGCGGGCCCGGTCAGCATATCCAATAAGGAATTCTTCAAGCGCGCGGCCAATCAGCTTACCGGACTTCTTTCGGCTTATTCCGCCGAAGGGATGTGTTACCGCGTGGACCTGCGGTTGCGACCCGACGGCAGCTTGGGCGAGGTCTGTCTATCGGTCGAAGGCGCGCAAAACTACTACGCCAGGCGCGCGCGCGATTGGGAGCTGCAGATGTTGATCAAGGCGCGGGTGGCCGCGGGCCATCGGCTCACCGGACGCGCACTGCTGGATTTCGTCGAGCCCCGGATCTATTCCACTACCCTGGACTTCTCCGCCATCGAGGAGCTCTCCGCCACGCGCGAGCGCCTCAATGAAAAGCTTGCCGCCCGTCAAGAAAAGCGTCAGGCCAACCGCCGCTCACAATCCGGCGGAATCGATGTGAAACTCGAGCGCGGCGGCATCCGCGATATTGAGTTTCTGGTCCAGTGCCTGCAGCGCTTGCACGGGGGCGCCGATCCCTGGGTCCGCCACGGCGGCACCATGCTGGCGCTCGCGCGCTTGCAGGACAAAGGGTATCTCACCGGCGCGGAATACGGCCGGCTGGCTCAGGCGTACCAGTTCCTGCGGCACCTGGAACACCGCCTGCAATTCGATGAAGACCGGCAGACCCACCGGCTGCCCGAGGATCCGGCGGCGCTCGAACTGATCGCGCGGCGCATGCCTGGCGCCAGCCTGGGCACTGCATCGGCGGAATCTCTCATGCGCGAGCTGCGGAATCATTTCGCGGCCGTGATCGAGATGTATGAGCGGGTGGTTTACTCCCGGCCGGTCGCGGGAGCCGCCGCGGCAGAGCCCACCGGGCAAGTTGGCCGTCATACCGCGTTCGTCATTCAGGCGCTCGAACAACGTGCACCCGCCCTGGCTGCCGCGATCGCCCGTGCCGATCTCCACCGCGGCTATCGCTCTTTCGAACACTTCCTGGAGCGTCTGTCGCACGATCCAGCGCGTATGGAGCGTCTCAATTCCGAGCCGGAGCTGACGGCCACGGCCCTGGATCTGTTCGAGCACAGTCCCTACTTTGCCGAGGATCTGATCCGCCGGCCCGAATCCGTGGACGAACTGGCGCGCGTCTCCATCCCGCTGATCCAGGACGAGCCGCCTCCGCACGATGCCACCGAGCTGCGCCGCTGGTTCCGGCGCGCGATTCTGCGGATTGAGGCCGAAAGTGTCTGCCGGTCGCATCCGATTTTCGATACGCTCGACAAAACCTCGCGGCTGGTTGACGCGGCCATCGCGCGCGTTTACGAAATTGCCATCGCGGACGTCCGGTTGTCGAACCCGCCTGAGAATCCGGGCTACCAGCCCCGAAACCAGATGTGGACCATCGCCCTCGGGCGCCTGGGAATGCGCGAGTTCGATCTGGGCTCGGATGCGGACCTGGTATTCGTGCTGCCGGATTCCGACGCCTCCGAGATGGTCTTCTGGACCCGCGTGGCCGAGCGCATCGTCCATCTCATCACGGCTTATACCGGGGAAGGCGTGCTGTTCGCCGTCGACGAACGCTTGCGGCCCAACGGCGGCGCCGGACCGCTGGTTCAGACCGAGAGCGCCGTCACCGAATATTTCGCGAATGCCGCGGAAGCCTGGGAAGGCATAACTTACATGAAGTCGCTGGCCGTTGCGGGCGATCAAAAACGTGCGGAAGTCTTCCTGCATGAGCTCCAGCAGGTCGACTGGCGGCGGTACGGGCAAGGCGGCCGATCCCGCGCGGATCTGCGCGAGATGCGGGTTCGCCTGGAAAGAGAGCAGGGCCCTTCGCGTCCCTTGAAAGCCGGCCGCGGCGGCTACTACGACATCGATTTCCTGTTGATGTACCTGCGGCTGAAGAGCGCGGGCGTATTCTTCACGGTTCTCAACACACCCGCTCGTATCGAGGTGCTGGAGCAGATGGGCCATTTGAGCCGTCAGGATGCTCAGTTCCTGAACGATGCAGCCGCTTTTTATCGCGCCCTCGATCACGGTCTGCGCGTGATCACGGGGCACGCCGAGAGTCGCTTGCCAGGGTCCGACGCGCAGTTGGACGCCCTCAATGCTCTGCTGCCCCGCTGGACCCCGATCCCGCTTTCGGACTTGAACAGAATCCGGTCGGAGACGCGCGCGGCTTTCGACCGGTTCTTCGGATAACGGCGTATCAGTGGTGATCTTCGCGACGGTCGTCCGTTGCGCCGTTCTTTGCCGTGCTCTTCCACCCGCCTGCGGCTATCGCGTTCGGCATTCCGCTCACGCTCGCTGCGTTCCCGCAGCTCATGATGTTCCTCGATCCGCGCCGGCCCGGGCCGCCGGATTTCGTAGGGATGGACGTACGCTCCCCGATTGACCCAGCCCCGCCTCCACTCGGCGTTGTTGATGATCACCGTGTGCGTGTTCCATGCGATGCGATTCCCGCCCCAGCCCCACACCCGAAATGCCGGTCCAATCCCGATTCCGAAACCGAAGGTGATGCCGCGGGCGACCACAAATCCGGGCCGCGGCCGGGCGAATACGATCTGCGGATCGTAGTAGGGAACGTAAATCAGCGCCGGGTTGACCGGTGCGATCTCGATATAAGGTCCGCCGCTCACGATAGTCTGCCCGTTCGACCGGAGATAACCGAAATCCCGGGCCTGCCGCCGCATCCTCTGCACGGCCTCCATCACGTCCTGGTTCTGGGCCAAAAACGCGTCGCCCAAATCACGAGTCCAATTCATATCGGAAGCCATCATGCCCAGCACGGACGGGAACGGCAGCAAAGCCTGCACGCTCGGGTCCCAGGGCAACTGGTCTTCCTGGATGTCCCGCGCCAGCGCGTCGCCGGTCAGGTAATGGTGTTCATCCGCCCAGCGCGCGGCATCGGGAATCTGATCGGAGTAGGTCGCGGCCGCCAGAACCTGGGCCAGCAGCGGATCCGGGTAGAGTGCCACTCTCGAAACCAGACTGTCCAATTGCTGCGGCGGGAACGATGGCGGTGGAGGTCCCTGGGCCCACAGCGGGATGGCCGCCAGAATCGCATACCCGATGATTCCTGAACGTTGCATGGATTGCCTCCTGTGTCTCGCGTTTTTTATTTATAACTATCGGCGGCGGCGCCAATATCCGTTGTAGTAACGATGGCCTGCGTAACGCGGCCCCACCCACACGGCTCCGGCATATGGCGGCCGAGCCCAGTATCCGGCGCGCCAGACGTAGCGTGGACCGACCCGGTTATAGTAGCCACCAACCCACGTGTATCCAGGACCGGGGCTAGGCGGATAATACGCGACCGCAGCCGGAAGCGGAGGCGGAGGCGCTGCATAATATCCATACGCCGGGCCCACGCCGACCCCGATACCCACCGACCAATGCGCCGCAAACACGGAACTGCTCGCCACCAGGAACATCACGGCCAATAAACTGTTCTTCATGATCGGGTCCTCCTGGCGGGAGAAATTGCACTCCGCGTGCCAAATAGGATCTCTTGGAAATCCAGAAGTTTACGACGTGGATGCGGTCGCCGGCGGTGGCTGATTTCCACCACGGGAGGCCGAAGTTGGCCAATCTGGAAACCGCAACTTTCATTCCCGCGACGCGATGCCCAGGGCTTTCATTTTGCGGTACAGATGGCTGCGTTCGAGCCCCAGCATTTCCGCCGCCCGGGTGACGTTGCCTTTGGCCTCCTCGAGCTTCTTGATGATGTAATCGCGCTCGGCGGCTTCGCGCACCTCCTGCAAGCTTCCGAAACGCTCCACGGGCTTGTAGAAAACCGCGCGCCGCGCGCGATCCAGCGGAATATGGCGTGCGTCGATGCGCGGCTGCGGATTCATAATGACGATCCGCTCCATCAGGTTGCGCAACTCGCGCACATTGCCCGGCCAGGGATACTCTTCGAGCACGCGCAGCGCGTCTTCCGTCAGTTCCTTGGGCTTGCGGCCGTAAGCGGTGGTGAACTCCCGCAGGAAGTGATCGGCCAGCAGCGGAACGTCCTCGAGCCGCTCGCGCAGGGGCGGCACGTGAAACGGAATCACGTTGAGACGGTAAAACAAATCCTCGCGGAAATTTCCGCGCTCGATCTCTTCTTCGAGATTTTTATTCGTGGACGCGACCACGCGCGCGTCCACCTGAACCGATTCCGCCGCGCCCACCGGCTCAAAACGCTGCTCTTCGAGCGCCCGCAGAACCTTGGCCTGAGTCTTCAGCGACATGTCCCCGACCTCGTCCAGGAAGAGCGTGCCGCCATGCGCTTTTTCAAGCTTGCCGGTCTTATCTTCCGCCGCACCGGCAAAGGCGCCTTTGCGATGGCCGAACAGCTCGCTTTCGATCATCTCCTCGGGGATCGCGGCGCAGTTCACTTCGACGAACGGCTCTTCCGCGCGCGAACTGGCCGCGTGGATCGCATGGGCGATCAGCTCCTTGCCCGTCCCGCTTTCTCCGAAAATCAGCACGCGGCCGTTGGTGGCAGCCATCAAGGTGAGTTGCTGGCGCAGCGCCTTCATCGGAACGCTCTCTCCGATGATGCGAGGCTTGTGATCCCCGCCCTCTTTCAACCGGCTGAGCTCCAGTTCCAGCCGCCGCTGTTGGACGGCGTTGTGGATCACCACCATCACTTTCTCGATGGTCAGCGGCTTTTCGAGAAAATCGAACGCGCCGAGTTTGGTCGCCTTCACGGCAGTCTCAATCGTGCCGTGCCCGGAAATCACCACCACCTCCGGACGATCCACAAAGGGGATTTCCTGAATCCGCGCGAGCGTCTCCAGGCCGTCCATTCCCGGGAGCCATACATCCAGCAGCACGACGTCGTATGCATGCCGCTGCAATTCCTCGATACATTGTTCGCCGCTTTCCACGGCTTCGCACACGCATTCCTCGTCTTCAAGCACTCCGCGCAGGGAGGCCCGGATGCCCGGTTCGTCGTCTACAATCAGTACCCGCGTGTTCTTCACGCGCGGACCTCAGCCTCCGAAGGGACTGTGTCGAGCGTAGTTACCGGAACTTCGACGAAAAAGCGCGTGCCGGTTGGCCGGTTGTCTTCCACGCGGATGCGGCCTCCGTGCTCGCTCAAAATATGGCTGACGATCGCCAGGCCCAGACCGGTGCCGCGTCCCTTGGTCGAAAAATACGGCAGGAAAAGTTTCTCCTTGTCGCCGGCGGAGATCCCGCAGCCGGTATCCGTGACCACCAGTTCGACAGAATCCGCGGAAGTGACTCGGGTGGCTACCATGAGCCGCTTCACCATCGCGTCGCGCATCGCTTCGGCGGCGTTGTCCACCAGGTTCACCACCACGCGTTTGAATTGGTCCGGATCCAGGTTGACGCGGGGCAGTTCCGGCGCCAGATCCGCATGCACGTCGATCCCGTCCAGGCGGCCGTCGAACACATCCAGCCCGTTCCGAACCACGGCATTCAAATCGCACGAGACCATTTGAGCCTTTGGAAAGCGTGAGAACTGGGAGAACTCGTCGGCCAGCGTTTTGACCGATTCCACTTCGCGCGAAATGGTAGCCGCGCATTCCCGGAGTATGCGATGGGAATCCGGCGTCGAGGCTCCTCGATCCAACTGGCGTGCGATCCGTTCGGCGGAGAGCGCGATCGGGGTCAGCGGATTTTTCAGCTCGTGCGCGATCCGCCGCGCCACCTCATGCCACGCCTCGGCTTTCTGGGCGCGCAGCATTTCGCTGGTGTCTTCGAGAACCACCACGTAGCCGGGTGCGGCGGGTTCGTGCGCCGGCAGCGCGGAAACCGTCACGGCCAGATGCAGAACCTGGCCGGGCCGCTCCAGGTCCACCTGGCTGGCCGCGAGGCCCGTGCGGCGCGCGCGCTTCATCAGATAACGAAGCTCGGCCGCGTGCTCGGAGGGGAACAGATCGCCCAGGGTGGCGGCGCGCTCCACCTGATCGGCCGGAAAGAGCCCGCGCAGCGCACGATTGACGCGCTGGATGCGGCCGTCGGAGGTCAGCGAGATCACTCCGGTGGGAATGCTCTCGAGAATGGCTTCGGTAAACCTGCGGCGGCTTTCGAGCTCACGGCTGTTGTCTTCGAGGCCATCGATCATTTCGTTGAATCCGCGCACCAGCGACGCCATTTCATCGTTGGCGGGCACGTTTACACGATGCCGCAAATTGCCCTTGCGGACCTGGCTGGCCGCTTCCAGCAGCGCCGATATCGGCACGCTGATCTGCTTTGCCAGTAACAAGGCAATCCAGGTCGCGACGAACAGGATAAACAAGGCGATCAACGCCTGGAGCATGAGATACAAATAGCGGAAGGATCGCCGTTCGGTGGAAAGCTGGTTGTACTTGCTCACGTAATCCTGGATCTGCTTCTGTTTTTCCACCACGTCGAGATGAGGCCGCGCGCGAACCACCAGCGTCCCTTGACCGCCCAGCTGCTGGCGAGAAGTGAAGAGCGGAATACTGGCGCCAGCGGTCGAGGTCGCGCACAGGATGCGATTCCCCGCGGGTGAATCGATCCGTAGCTGCTCGATCCGGTTCTCGCGGCACAGTTTGGTGAAGTCCGCGGTTCCATCCCGCACTTCTGGAAGCACCGAGAGCCAGTGCGCCAGCGCATCCGTCCGCGATTGCACCTCTTCCCCGAGTCCCTCCGCGACGCCCCGCAGCTGGATGTTCATCCCCTCGCCCGGCGCGCTGAACCATTTGTCGAGGTTGCGATTCAGAACCGCGTAGCTGAAAAGCACCAGGAACACCACCGGGAGCAAGCTGAGCGCCAGCGCGCCGAACACCAGCTTCGACCGGATGCGCGAGCCTTCGCGGTTACGCTGCCTTTCCAGGTACAGCTTGACCGTTTCCCGGAACAGCATGAAGCCGAGCGTCACCGTCAGCAGGAATACCAGCGTCGAGACGGCCCAGAACAGAAATGTTTCCGCTGTGTTGGTGGGTCCGAACTCTCCGAAGGTAAAGGAAACCTGCCACACCACCAGGGTCAGCAGAATGGCCAGAACCACCAGGCCCGCGCCGAAGAGATGGCGTTTGCGCATCGGTATAACAATTATAGGGCGGGCGTCCAAGGGAGGCAGTGTATCCTGGAGTTCTCTGCATACGACAAAGCCATGAGCCGCATTTCCTACGCGTTTCGCGCTTTCTTCTCCATCCTGTTCGGCGGCGCGCTGCCGCCCGACATCGCCCAGGCTTTCGGATACTCCAAAGCCATGCCCGTGAAAGCGCCCGCGCCGCCCAAACCGCAGGCCGGGCCGTCCGCGGGAGCGGTCCAGATCCTGGGGATCCTGCAGCGCGAGGCGCGCCTGGTGGACTTTCTTGATGGAGGATATCGGCCCCTACGCCGACGACCAGATTGGCGCCGCCGTGCGCGACGTGCACGCCCAGTCCCGCTTGGCGCTCGATCGCTATATGCGCCTGCAGCCGGTGATCGACGGCGTGGAGGGAACCTTCACCAAAACCGAGGTCGTGGACAAAACCGCTGTGAAGTTCATCGGCAAGGTGCCTCCCAGCGGAACCGCTCCCGGCGGTGTGCTGCGGCACAAAGGCTGGAAAGCGGAAAAAGTCGACCTCCCTCCCACGGGTCCGAACGATGTGCTGGCGCCGGCCGAAGTCGAGATCGAGTAATCTGCATCCGTAATCCATGAATATCGGAATCGATCTGGGCACCACCAACTCGGCGCTCGCGTTCATCGACACATCCCAAGACGATGACCAGGCAGCGGCAGAGGCCACGCCCGCGATTCAGGTGCTCGATGTCCCGCAGTACGTTGCTCAGGGCCGCATAGAAACCCGCCGCACGTTGCCTTCATTCCTGTATCTCGCAGGTCCGAAGGACGATCAGCAATTCACCGGCGTCTATGCGCGCGAGCAAGGCGCGCTGGTGCCGACGCAATGCGTCCACTCCGCCAAGAGCTGGTTATCGAACTCGGACGTCGACCGCACCGCGAAGATCCTGCCGTGGGACGCGCAGGAAGCCGGGCGCCTGCTCTCGCCCGTGGAAGCGTCCTCGCGCATCCTCAAGCATCTGGCGGATGCCTGGAGCAAGGCGCAGGGCTCCCCGGTGGGCGAGCATCCTGTCGTGCTCACCGTTCCCGCCAGTTTCGACGAAGAAGCTCGCGAGCTGACGGTGATGGCGGCGCGCGAAGCCGGAATCGAGAAGCTCACGCTCCTCGAAGAGCCCGCCGCGGCGTTCTATTCCTGGATCGCGAACGATCTGGCGCGTTCACAGAAGAGTCTGTTCGATGGGCAGAATGTGCTGATCTGCGATGTCGGCGGAGGAACCAGCGACTTTACCCTGATCCGCGTAACCCGCGAAGGGGATCGGGTCGATTTTACCCGCACCGCCGTGGGCAAGCATCTGCTGCTGGGCGGCGACAATTTGGATTTGACTCTGGCCTGGCTGGTGGAATCGAAGCTCGGCAAGCAGTTGTCGATCCGCCAGCGCAGCGCTCTCCGGCGGCAATGCGCCGCGGCCAAAGAGAAACTTCTCTCCGATCCGAATCTCAAGAGCGTGGAGATTACGGTGCTCGGCGGCGGGTCGTCACTGGTCGGCGGCACGCTCAAGACGGAGATCCTGCGCGACGAAGTCCTGGAGCTCGCCTTGGATGGATTCCTGCCGGTGTGCGAACGAACCGACCAGCCCCAGGAGGATGCATCGAGCCCGTATCGCGAAGTGGGCCTGCCGCTGGTGGCCGATCCGGCAGTGACCAGGCATCTGGCGGCATTTCTCGAAAGCGCCGGCGATGTTCGCCCTGACGCGATTCTGTTCAATGGCGGTTTTTTCATTCCCGAAGTCCTGCGCCAGCGCGTCGCGGACGTCATGGAGCATTGGTACGGCCACCGCCCCGTGATCTTCGAGAATCGCGATCTGGATCTCGCCGTGGCGGTCGGTGCGGCGTACTATTCGTATGTCCGCTCGACGGGCGCAGGTCTTCTGGTTCGCGGCGGCCTGCCGCGCGCCTACTTCATCGGTCTCGCGGGAAGCGATGGAGATTCATTGCGCGCCATGTGCCTCGCCCCGCGCGGCACCGAAGAAGGCTCGTCGATCGAGCTCGACCCCGGCAATCTGCAACTGGTCGCCAACAAGCCGGTGGCGTTTCGTCTCTACAGCTCCCGGACGCGCACCGAAGATCGCGCGGGCGACGTCATTACGTTTTCTTCGGAAGAGCAGAAAGAGCTGCATCTGCACGCTCCCCTTCACGCGGTCCTGCGATTCGGCAAAGCGGGCGAGCGCCTGGTGCCCATCAAGCTCGGCGCGAAACTCACCGAGGTCGGGACGCTCGAAATCTGGGCCGAGTCGAAGACTTCCGAACACCGCTGGCGGCTGCAATTCGAGCTGCGCAAAGCCGCTGCAGCCCAAGGATTGCAAAAGCCCGCGGCGGTAATCAGTGAGGATGCTCTGGGGTCCGCCGTTGAACTCATCCCACACGCATTTGCCACCAGCCAAATGGAACCGGAACAGTTGCCGGCGCGCCTGGAGCAGGCGCTCGGATTGGGGCGCAATTCCTGGCCGGTATCTGCGATTCGTACGCTGGCCGACCGCATGCTGGAGCTGGCCGACGGCCGCTCTAAGAGCGCCGCGCACGAGCTCCGGTGGCTCAACCTGTGCGGCTTCTGCCTGCGGCCGGGATTCGGATTCCCGGGCGACGATTTCCGCATCGAGCAAGCCCGCCGCGTATACGCCTCCGGCCTGCAGTTCGCCAATCAGATCCAGAATGAAATCGAATGGTGGATCTTCTGGGGACGCGTCGCCGGCGGCCTGAACAAGAACCAGCAGACCGATCTGTTCCAGAGGCTTTCTCCTATCCTGCTGCCGCGCGGGTCCAAGCGTCCCAGGGTGAATCCGAGCTTGCTGCGCGAAATGTGGCGCGCCGCAGCCAGCCTGGAACTGCTGCCGATCCAGACCAAAACGCAATTGGGCGATGAGCTGATGACGCGCGTTCTCGCCGGTGAGTTCGTCGACACCGGCTTGTGGTGCATCGCCCGGTTGGGCGCGCGCAAACTGTTCTATGGCCCGATGAACCAGGTTCTGCCACCCGCTACGGCCGCTCGCTGGGCCGAGCAATTGCTGAAGATTCCCAAAGCAAGCGACGCGCTGGCTTCCCTTGCGAGACAAACAGGTGACGCCACGCGCGATCTGCCCGCGTCCACTCTGAGCGTGATCCGCCGGACGTTTCCGGAGCTCGAGCTGGATCGCGAGCCGCAGGATCATCTGGCCGCGATGGGCCGGATCTTCGGCGAAGATCTGCCGTCGGGTCTGGTGTTCCAAGAATAGCGTTTCATGAATGAGCTGGAGCTTATCGATCGTCTTCGCCGCATGAAGGGCGTCCGCGGAATCGGCGACGATTGCGCGGTGTTCCGGCCGAAAGCCGGCGAAGACCTGCTGCTCAAGACCGACCAGCTCATCGAAGGCATTCATTTCCCCAAAAGCATGCGGCCGGAAATGATCGGCGAGAGAGCGCTGGCGCGCACGCTGAGCGATATAGCCGCGGCTGGCGGCGATCCGCGATGTTGCCTCCTCGCGTTAGCGGTTCCACAGACTAAGTCCGAGCGGTGGATCTTGTCGTTCTTCCGCGGACTCTTAAGTCTTGCAAGGAAGACTGGAACCGTTCTCGTGGGCGGCGATCTGGCGCACGACAGTAAAGTGCATTGCAGCGTGATGCTGGTCGGCGCTGTCAGGCGCGGGAAAGCACTGACGCGCGCGGGCGCCCGTCCCGGCGATCGGCTCTATGTTTCCGGGCGCCTGGGCAAACCCTGGGATCGAAAAATCGTCCCGCGTCTGGAGCTCGGCCGGAAACTCTCGGGCAAAGCGACCGCGTGCATCGATCTGAGCGACGGGCTGGCGCTCGATTTGCATCGCCTGTGCAAGGAGTCTCGCGTGGCTGCCAGGCTGGATCGCGTTCCCATCGTACCCGGCGCGACCCTCCAGCGCGCGCTTCACGGAGGCGAGGATTACGAGCTGCTGTTCACCCTTCCCTCACGCGTGAAACCGCCCGCAGGCACGATCCTGATCGGCGAAATCCTGGACGGCCGTGCGGGCACCGTCTGGTTCGAAGGAAAAAAACTTACACCCCGCGGCTACGATCATTTCGCGTGACGTTACTCCGTCGGCGCATAATATCCCGTGCGCCAGTGTGCCCTCACCTGAGCCAGACCCTTCGGAGGCACGATCTTCACCTCAATCAGGTGATAGCGCCCATTGCGCTCCCGGTTGCTCGGAACATAGCCCACCAGGTAGCGGTTGCGCAAATCGATGCTGATCTTCTGCGCGATATCCGATAGCCGCATGCCTTGGGTTTTGAACATGCGTCCGCCCGTTTGTTCGGAAATGCTGCTCAGAACCCCGCCCGCGTCGGTGTAGAGCGGATCGGCGAAGACTCCGATCGAATAGATCAGCACGTCGCTTTCCTTCACCACTTCCTTGATTTCGCTGGGCGTGTAGCGGCTGTTATTCTCGCCCCCGTCGGAGATCACAACTAGAGCCTTGCGCTTCTTGTTGGACTTTTTGATCTCATGCAGGCCCAGGAAGACGGCGTCCAGCAGCGCGGTTGAGCCCCGGGTGTGTGTGAACAGAAGCTGGTAGGTCACTTTGGCGGGGTCGGGCGTCACCGGCACCACCAGCCGGGGCGAGCTGTCGAATTCCACCAGCGCGAATTCGTCTTCGGGATTCGCGGTTTTGAAAAACTCGGTGGCTGCGGCGCGCTCTTGCCGCTCCGTGCCGCTCATGCTGCCGCTGGTGTCGAATACCAGCGCCACCGCCACCGGCTCGTCTTCCATGGAGAAGCTGGTGATGGTTTGCGCGATCTTATCGTCGAAAACCCGAAAATTCTCTTGTTCCAGGCCTGCCACGGGCCGATTGTAAGCGTCATTCACGGCCACCGGCACCAGAACCTCAGTCCGGTCGATGCGCAGATCGGGCCTCGGAATGTCGTTGGGCGCCTTGGAGGAAGCCTTGGTCGCGTGACGGGATTTCAACTTGTGCCTGAAATGCCAGCGGCAGACCGAGCACCACTCCGGCTGCCAGCGCGACGATGAGCCGCACCCCCATGCGTCTTAGTCTACTTCGGAATCGCCATCACGTAGTCGGTGATGGCATTCAGATCCTGCTGGTTAAACTTGTAGGCCGGCATCTCGGAATTAGGCGATAGCTTAGGCGGATCCGCGAAGTGCGCCGCGACCCAGGTGCGCGTGCGTCTGGCAGCCAGCCCGTTAAGCACGGGAGCCATCTTCGCGCCCGATCCATTCAGCGTGTGGCAGAAGGCGCACCCGCGAGCCTCATACAGCATGGCGCCGGCTATCGCTTCATCCGGCGGATTCTCCCAAACCTCCAGAGTGCGGTCGTCGCGCTTGGTCACCAGTGCTACCAGGCTTTTCTTCTGAGCCGCCGTCAATGCCGAATCGGGGGAATCGTCCGTGGGCTTGGTAAAGTGCGCGATGAGCCACTCGGCGGGCTTGGTCGAAGGCTCTTTCGCCAGATCCGGGCCCACCGTCGTCCGTTCCAGGACGTGGCATCGCGAACAGTTGTCTTTCTTGAAATATCCGATGGCCGCCAGCTGCTCGGGCGGAAGCTCGCGCCAGGCCTGCGGCGCAGTTAGCCCGGCGTTGGGATCCTCCATGCTTGGCTCGGTCGTCGCTACGGCGCGCTGCGTTAAGCCCGCCCAGCCGATTACCGCGAATACGGTCAGCGCGATCGCCACAGTTCGCTGGCGCACCCGGATCGCCTTCGCGCGGTCAAAAAAGGGCACCAGAAACAACGCCACAATCGCGAGGTTCGGAAGAACCACTGCGCCCAGCACCTCCAGCTTGCCTGGAAAAAGTTTGAGGGCCTGGAATAGAAACAGGAAATACCATTCCGGACGCGGAGTATACCGGGTGTTGGTGGGATCCGCCAAACTGCCCAGCCCCAGCCTCGCGAAGTTCGCGAATAGCACCAGGACCATCACGTAAACGAACATGGCGACCGTATCCTTGAACATCTGCTCGGGATAGAATCGCTTCACCGGCTTCACCGCGTCCTCTGGGGACGGCGTCACGCCGTGTCTCCGCACCAGATAGAGATGGAGTGCGATCAATGCCAGGACGACGATCGGCAGTATGATCACGTGCGCGGAATAAAATCGCGCGAACGTGACGGTGCCGATGGTTTCGTTTTCGGCGCCCAGCAGCCGCTGTAAATAGGGGCCTGCTCCCGGAGCCAGTCCCATGATGTGTACGGTGACCGTGGTCCCCCAATAGGCTTTGTTGTCCCAGGGCAGCAGATAGCCGGTGAGCCCGAAAGCCAGGGTCAGCAGGAGCAACGCGCAGCCCGCGATCCAGGTAGCTTCGCGCGGCTTCTTGTACGCGCCCCAGATGAAGACCTGAATCATGTGGAGCACCACCACCACGATCATGCAGCTGGCGCCCCAATGGTGCAGCCCGCGAATCATGGGACCGGCCGTCAGCTCGGTCATGATGTAACGCAGGCTCGCGTGCGCTTCCGAAGGCGTGGGCCCATAGTTCAGAGCCAGCAGGACGCCGGTGGCAGCCTGAATCAGGAACGCAAACAGCGCCGCACTCCCGAGCACATGGGGCCAGCCTGCCGAGGCCGGAATATCTTCGTCCAGAAAATGCTGGAGCGCGGAAGGCAGGCCGGTCCGCTCTTCCAACCAATCGAGTACGCCGTTCAACATCGCCTCCTACGACCGCTTCACCTGTAAGCCGATCAGGAGCTTGCCGCCCTCCACCCGCGACACGAACCGATCCAGGGGCCTCGGCGCCGGGCCCGCCAGAACTTTGCCGTCCAATCCGAAGGCGGAATCGTGGCACGGGCATAGAAATATGCCTTGTTCGTCTTCCCAGTGGTAAATGCAGCCCAGGTGGGGACATGCCGGGCTGAAGGCCACTGCGCTCTGAGGGCCGTTTTTCACGACCCAGGTGGTGGTCTTTTCCTTGGTCGCCTTCCATCCGTCCACGCGCGTGCGGTGGTAGACGATCTCCTTCGGCACGCCGGGATCGAGGTCCGCCAGATTGGCGATCTCGACCATAGCCCCGGCGCCGGGCGACTTGGGCTTAAATAACAGGTAGACAGCGGCTGGAACGGCAATTATAGCCGTGGCGGTGGCGCCCAGCAGGTTCACGAGAGCCGCGTAGAATTTTCTGCGGGTGGGTTGTTGCGATTGGTCCTGGAGCATGAGGTAAAGAATAGGGTTGGACCTTTAGGATAGTATACTCGGAACACCGTGTTGTTATTCTACCCGTCCCTGATCACCCTGATCGCTGTGCTAAGCGCCGCCGCGGGGGTGTGGCTCACCTCATTTCATGGGCTTTCCCGGCGCCTGGTGCCATTCGGCGGAGGCGTGTTATTAGGGGTCGCGCTGTTCTGGGTATTGCCCGAAATGGCGGAGTTCTTCACCTGGCAGGTTGCGATTCTGTGGCTCGCATGCGGGTTCCTGTTGCTGGCCGCGATCGACCGGTTCGTCTATCCCGGTATGCCCGGCCTGTTCTCATTCGCACCAGCACGAACAATGCGCCACCCGGCTGCATGGATTCGCTCTGCCTCTGCTGGCCGCGGCGGCGCTGCATAGCGCCCTGGACGGATGGAGCGCGGCAGCCAGCCAGAACGCCGGATTCAGCATGGCCCTGATCGGAGGAATCGGAGTGCACAAGATTCCCGAAGGACTGGCCCTGGGAGTCATCGCGCGGGCATCGCTCGGCTCACGTGCTTCCGCCTTGGCCTGGTGCGCGCTGGCCCAGATGGCGACCATCGCCGGTGCGGGTTTCGAATCGATCCTGGCTCCGCACATGAGCGCGCAAGGCTTGCACGCATTGCTGGCGCTGGCGGGCGGCAGTTTCCTCTATCTGGGCGGGCACGCTGTGCATGGCGAATTGCGGCGCAGCGGAAACTTAACGCTGGTCCCGGCGCTTACCGGAGTCGCCGGATCGAGCGTCTTGCGCCTGTTCCTGCATTAGGCCGCTCCATATCTGTCGCGGTTCAGTGGGAGCACCGAACCGCGAGAGCCAACGAGCGGCCTTCTAGGCCTCCACCGGCGGTCGCCGCCGATGCCAGTCTGTCTGCTTCTGAAAAAGATTGGCCGATGGCGATCAGCTGATTCTCCCAGAACGGCCGCCCCAGCAGCGAAATCGCCACGGGCAATCCGTCCGCGAATCCGCAGGGCAGCGAGATCGCCGGCAAACCCGCCAGATTCCCGCCGGGAATCAGACCGCCCCGCGAGCTGCGTCGGCGGACCCGTCGCATCCAGAGGCTCGGCGGCCTTGCCGGCCGGACCCAGGCGCGTGGGCGCCAGCACCATGTCGCAGTTCAGGAACAGGTCGTGGAACGCCGCCTTCACCAGGGTTCGCACACGCATGGCTCGCAGATACTCCGTCGAGGGCAGATCGAGCATCGCTTTCAGCCCGGCGATCTGATGCGGGTCCGCCAGTTCGTTTACCTTGCCGCTGCGAATGAACTCCTCGAAAATCGAGCCCGCCTCCCCCGCGATGATCGTGCTCACCAGCGCGCCGTAAGGAAATTCCGGGAAGCTGGATTTCCTTCAGCCTGACAGCCGAGCGACTTGACCACTTCAAAGGCGGTCCGAAGCGCAGGCTGCGCTGCTGGTTCGGCCCCATCCTCGAAATCCACGGGCATGTAGCCGACAGTGATATCGGCCGGTTTGCGCGCGTACTTCGGCGTGTAGTTGAAACTTCGGCCGGCCGAGCCCGGATCTTCCGTGTCGCCGCCGGCGATTTCGTGCAGCACCAGCGCGCAATCTTCCGCCGACCGGCACATGGGCCCCAGTTTGTCCAGCGTCCAGGAAAGCGCCATCGCCCCCTGGCGGCTGACTAATCCGTATGTCGGACGCAGCCCGGTCACTCCGCAGAACGCCGACGGCGTCAGAATCGAGCCGGAGGTCTCCGACCCGATCGCGAACGTTACAAGACCCGCCGCTACAGCCGATCCAGGGCCGCTCGACGACCCCCCGCTCCATCGCGTTCGGTCCCAGGGATTCAATCCCGGTCCGGTAAGAGAGGCCGCCGCAGTGCGGTAATCGCCGCCTCCAGCCAGTTCGACCATCGACAGTTTGGCGATCAGAATCGCGCCCACTTTGTCCAGCTTTTCGACGATGTGGGCGTCGTAGTCGAACACCTGCGTGGCGTAAGGTTTCGCGCCCCACGTGGTCGGCTGCTTCTGCACGGCTAGAAGATCCTTGACGCCGTAGGGGATGCCCTGAAGCGGTCCGCGGGTGCGGTCGCGTTTCAATTCGCGATCCACGTCTTTCGCCTTGTTGATGGCCTGCTTGCGCAGGGATAACGCCAGTGCGTTGTAGCGCGGTCCGATACGTTCGATGCGGTCGCAGAAGGCCTCCGTCAGCTCCCGGCACGAGAACTCCTTGGCGCGCAGCTTGGCGTTCAGCTCGCTGATGCTGGCGAAGAAGATGTCGGGAGCGATTTCAGCCACGTGTGAACCTTTAGGCTTTAAAAAGAAAGGCGGGCTCGGTGGTCATCGGCAGCGGGACCCGTGCGATGATCTGCGCCGCGGCGCGCTGCCGAAGGCGGGCTGCGTCCACATCGCCCTCGGGCTCGGGCTTCGGCGCGGGCGGGGCTTGGGCGGCCGCCGTACTCGCGAGAACCACAGCCGCTAGCTGGCGTCTGGAAATGTCCATGCGCCCATTATAGGTGTGGGACAGGCGATCTTGTCGCCTGTCACGCGTGAGCTACTTGATCCCGCGCGGCCAAAGCTTCGAGCGCCGCCTGCTCCATCACGGCCTTCGGCGGGCGCTCACCCGTGAAGATTTCGAACTGCCGGCCGGCCTGTTCCAGGAACATTTCGATTCCCGCGATCACTTCCGCGCCCTGATCCTTCGCCTTGCGCAGCAGCATGGTCTCCCGGGGCGTGTACACCATGTCGAACACCAGTTTCGACGGGATGCGCCCATCGAAGAAGCATTTCTCGACATTCGGAGCCATGCCCAGCGGCGTAGCGTGCACCACTGCGTCGAAGGTTCGCGCGGCAGCCTGGTCGCGCGAGAGCGCTTCTGCGCCGCACGTCGAAGCCAGCGCCCGCACCCGATCCAGATTGCGCCCGGTGACCGCCAGCTTGCTGCCCGCCGCCGCGAGGGCGAACACCGCTCCACGCGCCGCGCCACCGTTGCCCACCACCAGGACGGAAGATTTATTCAGCCTCACATGACGTTCCAGCGGCGAGGTTACGCCGGGAGCATCGGTGTTCGCGCCGCGCCACTTGCCCGCCTTGCGCCACACTGTGTTCACCGCCCCGATACGGCGCGCGACCGGATCCACCCAATCCAGATATCGCAGGATCTTCTGCTTGTGCGGGATGGTCACGCTGAAGCCCGCCAGCGGCAGCTCCTCGGCCATGACGAAAAAATCCTTGAGCTGCCCGGGATGCACCAGGAACGGCAGATAGACGGCATCCACGCGGCGAGCCTGGAAAGCCCGGTTGTGTACGGCGGGCGAAATGGAGTGCCCCACGGGATCGGCGATCACCCCGTAGATTTTTCCGTCGCGCGAGAGTTTTCCCACCCGATACATGCCCCGAAGCTTCTTCGCGGTCACTTGTCCGGAGGCAGTTCCGCCCGCCATGTTCGGCGCGGCATACGTGTATAGGCCGCCAAACGACGGCGACAGTACGCGCGTGGGGAATCCGGTTTCGCCCATCGCCAGCAGGACCGTGGGAATCTTGGGATGCGCCCGCGCCAGCGACAACACACGCGAATTATCGGACGGTTTGCGCGCCGTGGTCACGATCTTATAGGCGTGCGCGGGAATCGCTGCCATGCGCCGCAGCACCGACTCCAGACGCGGCGGAGTGCCGCCGTAGTTGTGATACGACAGCACCAGGTAGGCTTCCGAACGCAGGTGCGCCAGGTGGTTCTCGCAGTTCTCGGCGCTCTCAATCTCGATATCCAGGGCTTGCGCGCCCGCTTCGCGCGCGGCTTCCAGGATCTTGATCTGCTCTTCGATGCTGCCGGTGAAGCGTCCCTGGTTCTGGCGCCGCCGGCAGGTGGCCAGAATCGTGCAATCGGGATAGCGGGTCAGAAACTTTCGCAATGCCGCCACGCCGCGTTCCGGAGAAGCCAGGTAGTCCAGGCGGAATTCCAGAAACCGTTCTCCACAGTCGTATTCCGCACGCGCATGCGCCAGCAGAGACTCCACATCGGGGAAGCCCAGTGCGATGCAGATGTTCGGGAAGATATTCTTCTGCCCCATTCGAGCGACAGAACAGCATATCATGCCGCCCGTGTATCGCGTCCGGGGCGACTTCGGGAAACGGCTGACTGGAAGTACTACCCGGCGCGCATGCGCACTCAGAAACCCTGGCAAGCAAAGCCGGGAATCAGGGATGCTGCCCGGTGTAATTGACATTAAACCGCGGCCCGTCACCGGAAATGCCCGATAAAGATTGGGGCCCATCAAGCCGAATGCTAATGTTGAGGAGCTATAGTGGCTCCCTGTTCTGGTAACCGCGATCCGAATCCGTGGAGGGGCGCTCGGACCTTCGCATCTACTTCACGGACAATCGCAAGATCGACTCGCGAACAGGATTGGTCCGCCGTTCGCGCCAGCCAGTTGAAGCCCGGGTTGACATCGATGAACGCAGCTCTCGAAATAGCGCATCCTGACCATCCGGCCGCGCCAGCCCGGAACTCACTCTGGACCCGGTTGTTCTCGATGGGAGCCGCGGTCCGGGCGCTGCTGTTTATATGGACCTGTTTGATCGCGTGTCCGATACGTTACTGGTCAATTCATGCCAGCGAGGACAACACCTGGGTCTTTGCGATCAACTATGCGGCCGCCCACGGACTAGCGACCGGCCGGGACATCGTTTGGACTACCGGCCCGCTTGGCTACCTTATCTTCCCCCAGGACATCGGCGCAAACCTGGTCCACGCACTTGTGTTTCAAGGTGTTCTATGGGCGATCTTGACCGCCATTTTCGCGGACCTGTTCTACTTTTCCCGCGTCCCCCTGCGGAGCCTTGGTTTTTTTACGATCTTCTTCAGCTTGTCGGCGCCGCTGTTCTGGTTCAACTACATGGGACCGGAGAACCTGATCCTGGCGGCAGCGTTTGTGTTGCTGGTTGTCTCCAGACTCCGCGGCGGGCTGGGACGATACGTCATAGCCTTGGCGCTGGCGGGCATCCTTCCATTGATCAAGTTGACCGCGGGCATGCTGGCCTTCGGCGGCGTGCTCGGATTCCTGGCGGAGCGGGTGATCCGCGTGCGGAAACAGGCGTGGCGGGAAATTGCGCTGGCTCTGGTAGTGCCGTTGGCCGTGGCCGGGATTGGCTGCTGGCTTCTGTTGCCGTCGTTTGATTCATGGATTGCCTACGTGAGATCCAGCATCGATTTCGTCGGCGGTTACTCGAGCGCCATGTCGACCTCTGGGGACCTAATCGAATTCGGGGGCGTGGCAGAGGTTATCCTCTGTATCGCGGCATTTCTCTTCGTACGGACCAAGTCGAATCGGCCCCTGGCATGGTTCTTTGTAGCCCTGCTGACCATCCCTCTGTTGATGAGCGTGAAACATGGTTTCACCCGGCAGGATCACCACGTAGTCAACTTCTTCTGTTTTGCGGGGTTGGCACTGAGTCTCATTAGTTTGGCCGTCCCTCTGACCGGTAAAAGAACGCCCATCGCTCTTCTGGTCCTGTTGAGCTATGGGCTCGTTTCGACTGAATATATGGTCGCGCGGGCCGGCATGGACTCAGTGGCGGAGGTCACTGGCTTTCGAGGCGCTTCCCTGGCGTGGAAGGCGTTATCGCCCACAGCCATGCGAACGGCACTCCATGCCGAGGATGCAAGCTTCCCGGTGGAAGCGCGGGTAGAGCCTGAAATCCGGACCATAATCGGCAACTCGCCGGTGGCGTCCTTATCGGTGGTGTTTAACGGTGCGCTGCTGGACGGATTGAACCTGAAGCTGTACCCCGTGGTTCAACGGTACTCTGCTTATACACCTTATTTGGATCGCCTGAATGCCGCTTTTATCCGCCAGAAAGGCCCCCGCTTCCTTCTTTTCGATGGGTATGCGATTGACCGACGTCATCCCTGGACGGAGACACCGGCCATGTGGCTGGAAGTCTACCGCTGGTACAACACACGCCTCCTCGGAGATCACAACTTGCTCCTTGAGCGCCGCAGCGCACCTCGCTTCGAGCAACTCAGAGTGATCGGCCAGATGGATATGCCGATCACAAAGCAACTCGACTTCTCGAAATCGAAACAAGCGGTTTTTTGGACGATGCGATGCGGCACTAGCTTCAAGGGAACGATTCAGAAAACGTTGCTCGATATTCCCGAAGTGGCTATGCGTCTTGGACCTGAAGGCACGAGGTTCAGAATTATTCCCGAGGTAATGGAATCCCCGATCTTGGCGCAGCGCTTACCCAGTACGGTGAGCGAGTTCGCATCCGTGCTGAATGATGCGGCCACTCCTACGCCGCACGTCAGCACGATCGATTTCGGAGGACCCGGCGCGACCTCGTACGGCCCCGTCTGCCAAGTGGAATTCTTGGCTCCCTAGATAAAACGTTCTACTCCGGGAACGGCCGGGATGCATGCACCGCATCCTCTTGGCCTACCGGCACAGTGTTACGCTCGTCGCGACCGGCGTTCGTCCGTTCGTGCAAAGCCACTAAGTCAGGCCCGACCGTTTCCGCGGGAGCGAAGGACCGCCGCCGGTCGCGATCGTTCCAGCGATCCCGCGCGGCCCTGTGCAGACCAAGCCGGTAGCCCAGCACCAGGGCGATCATCCGCAGCCCTAGTTTGAACGCCTTCCACAAATCGCCCGTTACGCTCGATTCACCCACGCGGCTGCGATAGTTCACCGGAATCTCGATGAACGGAATTTCGTGCGCGATCACTTCCATCAGCAGTTGCGGCCCGAAGTGCGAGCCGCCGATAGTCAGGTGCGGACGGATTCTCTCCAGCGCGTCCCGGTGAAACAGACGATACGTGCAGCCCATGTCCGTCAGGATGGTGGTATTGAACAGCAGTTCCGTCATCTTGGCCACCGCCCAGTTGCCCCAGCGCAGGAAGGGACCCATGTTGGCGCCCGCCCAGATGAACTCGCGGCTGGTGCGGGTGCCGAAAACCACCGGCACGTCGTCGGAGTAAGCCAGGAGTTTTAACAGGTCGTGGCCGCTGAAAGTGCCGTCCGGCTCCGCCAGCACGATCAGATCGGCGGACGAATTGTCGATGCCGCAGAGCAGGGCGTTCCCGTAACCCTGGCGCGTCTCGAACAATTCGCGCGCACCCGTCCCGGCCACTTCTTCGGAAGTTCCCGGCGCCGCATTGTTGTTGACGACGATCACCTGGTCGGCCAGACCCTCCTGCTGGAAGTCGAAGGCCGCCGCGCGGATGGAGTCTTTTTCGTTATACGTCGGCAGGATGACCGCGACGGATTTACCGCGCCACATATCTCCGAAATCGGCAGAATATTCCGAGGACTACAGCTAGGCTTGGTCAGCGAGTGTTAACGAGCGGCAACAACGAGAAACTGTCCCGCCAAGGGCCGGTACGGCAAAGCAAGGTATAGACTTACCAGCCATTCCGCGGTAGGCAGCCGCGACTTCATGGTGAACGGAGTAAAGCGCGGCTCGGCATGCTCCACGCGCCAGCCCAGCGATCGCAGGAAGTCCTGAAACCCCGCGTCGGTATACGCGGTGCGATGCGTATAGTCGTCGAAATACCGGCGAGGTTCCAGCCGGAAGTTGGGCTGAATCGCGATGAATCGCCCTCCGGGCCGAAGCTTACGCTGGATCTGAGTCAGGATCCGCGCGCCTTCTTCCAAGGTGAAGTGTTCCAGGAAATTGGACGCGAACACCGTTCCGAGACTTTCGTCGGCAATCTCCCAGGGATCCAGCGCGGATTGAAACAGCGCGTGAACCGAAGGGTCCCAATGCGCCGCCAGCGCCGGGTTCTGGTCCAGAGCCCACTTGGAAGAGGCGCGGATCTCGCGTGTGAATTCGCCGTAGCCGGCGCCTAGTTCCAGCAGAGGCTGCGACGGATCCACCCACGGCTGCAGGTAGCGCGCGATGGCCCGCCACACACCCGCCCGCCGCGGATCGTAGGGAAATCGAATGTTGTGATATTCCTTCTGGTCGAGAATAGTAGCCGCCTTCATTACAGGGTCCCACCCGCGGCCGGCTGGTATACATAGGCGTCCAAAAACGGCCCGGGAGCATGATGGACCAGACGATAGTGACGGCGCACTTCCTCGAGCTGGCCGGGGGGTAACGTTCCGATCTCCGCATCGGCGCCCTGCTGCGGCTGAAATACGTCTTCGCTCAGAATGACAGTGGAAAACGCGCCGCGTGCGAGATCCCGGCGTACGGGCTCGGGATCGATCACGCCCGCCGATACCAGCAGAGTGTAAATGAACGGCTCGATATCCATTCGCTGACGCAATCGTGTCATGGCGTTGAAGTCGGTACACAGAACCAGGCCGCCGGAGGGCTGGACATAGGGTTTGAGCTGTTCGATCTCCGCGCGGAAAAGTTTCTCGTTCACCACACGGGCCATGAGGGCGTTGAAGGACACGCGGTAGCCGATGGCCATGTGCAGAGCCAGAGGGATCAGCAGCATGGTGATCCAGCTCTTGCTCCTGGCGAAATACAGCTTAAAGAAATCGATCTCATGCAAACCGATGGCGGAGCATATCGCCAGCAAGAGAGTAGACTCGATCTGATAGTTGGTATCCGAACCGATCTTGGGGGCGGTTCCGAGGAAGACCATCGCCGCCAACCCCAGGTAGACACAGGGCGCCAGACCGCGGCCGCGAACCATTCGGCCCACGGAGACCACTACGATGACCAGCGTCCCGAACGATATCGAGACAAAATAGCGCGACTGAATAAAAAACTTCGCGGCATTAAACGGGTTCATATTCGCGAACAGCGTGTTCGCGAGGAACCGGCCGTCGAGCGCGGTGTTGATCGCGAGTACAGCGGCAACGCAGCCGCCTCCCAAAAGAGCCCCGAACCAGAGAGCCTTTTTGCGGTCGCGCATCCAAAGCAGGACGAAGATCGCCGTTGGTGCGGCCACCATGGTCTGCTTTGTGAACATCGCCAGTGCCGCGCACACCCCCGCGATCCACAGCGAAGACTCTCCCCGAACTTCAAAACGGGAGTACTGATAGAACGCCGCGAGCGCGAAGAACGCTGCCAGCACATCCACCTGGCCGATGGTTCCCCAGGATCCCAGCAAGGGGCTGGCTGCGGCCGCCAGCGCCGCAACCCAGGCAGCCGTGCGATCGCCGGTGTACAGCAGCGCGATGCGTCCGCATAGAGCGATCACCCCCAACAGCGCCGCGAAGCTGATCCAGCGGCCCGCGTGGACCGCCGAAAATCCCGCGCGGATCAATCCCGACTCGAGCCAGTAGAACGACGGCATGTAGGCGCACACCGTGAAGGGATAATGTTTCAGGTCGTAGTACAGAGTCCCATCGTGCACCAGCATCAGCGACTGCGCGGCGACCACCGATTCAGGCGGCGACAGTTCGTTGACGGCCCACAGCATCGTCGCGAAGTAGCCCAGAATGACGATCGCGGCCAGCGCCGAAGCGATCCACAAGCCTCGCCGGAACCACACTTCCACCGAAAAAACCGGCGCAGCGCGGCTGGAGATCAGCTCCATGGTGGATCGAGCGGACATTCGGATATCTGCTTCCCTCCTAAAGAATCGGCCGGAACCGTATACGCCAGTAGCGATCAGGTGTTCAAGTTCGCGCGGCCAGAACCAGGTATTGGGCTCCCATGCGCGTCCAGCCCAGATAGGGTTCGGAAAATCGCAACCCTTTAAACATCCGCGGGAAGAAGAATAGGCTATCGGTGCCCAGGATCTGGAACCCGGTCTGGCGCAACAGATCCGCGGTAAGGCGGGGGGACAACATCTGCGCGTCGCGGTCGAAGGGAATCCGCGCCATCACCATCCGCGCTCCAATATTCCAAGGGTTGTTCTCGAACACGGCCAGCATCCCGCCCGGCCTAAGCACTCGCTGGATCAGCCCCAGAGCATGCGGGCGTTCGGCGGGCTGGATGTGATGAAAGACGCCGTTGACGTGGCAAAGATCGTAGCCCCCGGCATCGCCTTCCAGTTCGTCCACCGTGATGAACCTGACGCCTGGGCCGCCGTTTTTCCGGCCCGCAGCTCGGAGCGCGTTGCGCGAGGTATCCGCTCCCGTGATCTCCGCCCCGGGAAACATTTGGCGCAGCCGCTGCGAGGCGTATCCTAGCCCGCATCCGAAATCGAGGATGCTCGACACCGGACCGATCTCGCGGGTTCTCTTCCGCAGCAGATTCAGTCTGCCCTCCAGGAAAAACAGCATGCCTTCCCCGGACAGCCGAATCCCCTGGTTGAGCATGGCCTCATATTCTTCGCTCAAATCGAAAAGTTCTTCCCTCAAGGTTTCCACAGTTGTTTCACCCGCTCTTCCACCAGATCGAGAACCCGGTCAAGACCGTGGATCACGGCCACTATGGCGACCGATCCAAAGCACCCCATGGCGACGACGAAGCGCGACCAATGGATGTTGGTGTGTCCGGTCCGGCTCAACTGCACTACGCTGGGCCAAATCAGGATCAAACCAACTGCTAATAGTGAGACTGCCGCGGACCAGAACCAGCCGGTTCTGAGCCAGGCCGAAAAAGGCGTGCGGCTGTCGCGGACCTCTTCACGCAACGCGATCGAGCCGATACGGGCACTGAGCGAGCCGGCGCCCAACAGCAATAAAGCCACCTGGACCGCGAGTGAGCTTACCAGGAAACGGTAGATCATCCACTCCGCCACTGTGTGGGTTTGAACGTATGCGATCAGAGGCCGCAACATCAGCAGCGCTCCCGCGAGAAAGGACGCAGCGGCGCCCCAGGAAAGGATTCGCCCCGCCTTATATAGCAGGGCGTTGGTAATAATCACCCTCAGAAACCGGAACCCGTCGCGGATCACCCGAAGCTTCGATTCTCCCTCGCGCTCCGCGTAGGGCATGTCGATCTCGACGATGCGAGTCGCATCGCTCAACATGGCCCGGGCGCTCATCGCCGGAGTGAAGTGCAAACCGGCAGGCAGGGGATAGAGATGCCGGAGCGCGCTCCTGCGAACGACGCGCATCCCGCTGGCGGTATCGCGAACCGTTTCGGAAGCGAACGCCGAGAGCAGCCATGCAAAGATCTGATTGCCGATTCTGCGAATCACCGGCATCCGGCTGCCACTGTTGAGCCGGCAACCCAATGCCACGTCCGCGTCTTTCTCCATTAACCGATTGCACAGCGTCGCGAAGAACTGCGGATCACAAGTCCCATCGGCGTCCAGGAATCCGAGCAGGTCCGCTTGTGAATGCGACCAGGCTTCCATGATGGCGGCGCCGTAGCCCTGGTTGCGCGTGAATTCGATGAGATTGATCAGGCTGCCGAATTCTCGCGCGCGCTCGGCGGTGTGATCCGTGGAACCGTCGCTGACGACCGTTATGTCCACATCCGTGACGGGCGAGTTCTCTAAAATCTTCTGGCGGGCGTCCAGGCATCGTTGAATCGTGGCGTGGATGCTCTGCTCCTCGTTCAGGGCTGGGATGGCGATCAGAAGTTTCATGCTAAAAGCTGCGTCACAGCGCCCTTTTCCATCGGAAGAACGGCTGAGTTTCCGTAGACCGCTCTAAGGTTGGTACTGGTAAATGACGATCCTGGAGGATAGTGGCGTCCTCTATCCACAAGCCCTCTAACTGGATCCTCCTGGCTCTCTTGCTGCTCCCTTCCCTGTCTCAGGTCTGGCAGCAGAGCGACATGCCACGCTTCGGCGATTTCCACGACGACAGCGTGTATTACGTGACCGCCAAGTCCCTTGCCAGTGGGGGTGGATACCGCATTGAAAGCCTGCCGGGCGAGCCGGCTCAGACCAAGTACCCGCCCCTTTACCCGTTATTACTTTCCGTGGCGTGGCGCATCGACCCCCATTTTCCGCATAATCTCCCGCTAGCTGCGTGGATCTCCTGGCTGGCCCTTCCGGCCGTGTTGGCACAGCTCCCGCTACTGTTCCGGCGGCTGGGATTCTCGAGACGCCGCACGTGGCTGGCGCTGATATTATTCGCCGTAAATCCTTACGTGACGCTGTTCAGCACGCAGTTGCTTTCGGAGATGCTCTTTCTGGCGCTGGCGCTGGCCACGATGTTGCTGGTCGAAGGGAGCCTCGATCCTCGAACGTCCCCGGGAATGCATATCTTCCTGGAAGTAGCTGCGGGTGTCGTGGGAGGTCTGGCTTACCTGACGCGATCCGCCGGCATAGTCCTGCTAGCAGCGGCGGTGATTTACCTGTGGGCCGGAAAGAAGCCCGGTCTCGCCTTGCTCTTTGGGGCCGTGACGCTACCCTTTGTCGGCGGTTGGATGCTATGGTCGCGGCTCAATCAGGTTCTGACCAACGATCCGTCTCTCATCTACTACACCGATTACTTCCGCAATCAGTTGTACTCGCTTTCCCTGCGCGACTTTCACTTGTACGTATGGAGAAACGTCGACGCTCTGTTGTGGGGGCTCGGCGCGTTGATCGTGCCCAAGGTGACCGGCTCATGGTTGCTCAAGGTTCTGGCGCAGGTGATCGCGGTAGCTATGATCGCCGGCATCGTGCGCATGGTTCGACGCGGGCAGGGCGTGCTCTACGCGATGTTTGCCGCCATAGGCGCCGTGCTGCTGTGCGTGTGTACGTTCCCCGCGAATGAACGGCTGGTGCTGCCTTTCTTCCCGCTGGCGCTGGCGGGTTTAGTGGTGGAGACGGAACACTTCTACGAAACAGCCCGCGTGGGATTGCGCCACAAGGACCGGTCCCAGCGCGTGGCGGCCTTGGGGCTCAGCGGAGTGTTCGCCCTGATACTCGCGGGAGCACTGGGGCTGCAAATCTACGTCGGACAGATGTTCATGCGTGACGATGCCGAACATCACCGTGCCCGGATCGCCGCTCGGACTCCCGCATACGAATGGGCGCGCACGAATCTGCCCGCCGATGCGTCCGTTCTCGCCACCGAAGACGTGATGTTCTACCTGCATATTGGACGCCACGCCATGCGCCCGTCGCTGCCGCCATCCTTGTGGTACCGCGAAGATCGCGTTGGAATCGTGAACTGGTTCACCGATCTCAAGCCGTTCGCCAAAAGCCACGGTCTATCGTATTTCGAGTTTTCCGGCGCCGATACCAGCCAAGGCGTAGATGACGAAGCCGCTGCCGCCATCGACACGAAAATCCGCGATCATCCCGACCTGAAGCCGCTCTACGAGAGTCCCGCCGTAACAATCTACCGCTTCCGCTAGACCGCAGCCCCCTTCCACTTCCCTCTGCGGAACATCACAATCCCGGCCACCGCCAGAGCCGCTTGTGCGATCGCAATGGCGATGAAGATCCCGTTGGGTCCCAGCCCGATGCGAAACGCGAGCAGCCACGCCAGCGGAATCTGCAGCACCCAGAAACACAGCACGTTCAACATGGTCGGCGTGCGGGTATCGCCCGCCCCGTTGAAAGCCTGCGCGATCACCATGCCCCAGGCGTAGAAAATGTAGCCGTATGCGATCGTCCGCAGCGTGGTGGACGCCATGGAAACCACATCGGCATCGCTGCTGAAGATCCGGACCAGCGGGCCGGCAAATCCGATGAAGACCACCGCCACCAGCCCCAGAAAGATCATGTTGTAGAAGCCCGCGAGCCAGACGGACTTCTCCGCGCGCTCGGGCTTGCCCGCTCCCAGGTTCTGACCCACTAGCGTCGCGCCGGCATTGGCCATGCCCCAGCTCGGCAGCAGCGCGAAGAGGATAATGCGCAGCGCCAGCGTGTATCCGGCGATCGCCACGCTGCCGAACACCGCGCACATGCGCACCAGAACGATCCAGCTCGCCACCGAAACCAGATACTGGAACATCCCGCCGAGCGAAAGCCGGACCAGCCGCAGCATCAAGGACGGGATCAGCCGGATCCGATGCCAGTGCACCACGACGCGGCTCTTACCGCGGCTCAGAAACCACAGTTGCAGCAGCACACCGCATCCGCGTCCGATCGTCGTTCCGATGCCCGACCCGGCCACGCCCAGTTTCGGGAACGGTCCCAGGCCAAAGATGAGGCACGGATTGAGCAGGATGTTGATCCAGTTGGCGGTCCACAGAACCCGCATCGCCAGCGACGCGTCGCCCGCGCCGCGAAACACGCCGTTAATCAGAAACAGCAGCAGCACGGTTCCGCTGCCGCCGTAGATGGCGCGCGTGTAACCGCTGCCGGTGGCGATCACCTCCGGCGATGCGCCCATGATCCGCAGCAGGTCGCGGGCGAAAATGAATCCCAAACTCCCGATCACCGCCGCGATCATCACGCCCAGCAAAACCGCCTGCGATGCGGTTTCCGCGGCCGCCTTCGGATCCTTTTCGCCGATGCGCCGGGCCACCGTGGCCGTGGTCGCGATACTCAACCCGAGCGCGACCGCGAACAGCAGCGTAAGCAGCGACTCGGTAAAGCCGACCGTCGCCACCGCATTGGCTCCCAGGTGCGCCACCCAGAACACATCGACCACGGCGAACAGCGACTCCATCATCATCTCGAGCACCATGGGCACGGCCAGCATCGCGATGGCGCGGCCGATCGACCCTTGAGTGAAATCGCGATGCGGATCGCCCAGGATGGCGCTTTTGATGGCGCTGAAACAGCCCGGTCTTTTCTTTTAACGACGCTTTTAACGACGTGGGAGACATGCGTAAATGACCGCGCCGGCCAGCACAATCACCAGGCCCGGCCAGGTGGTCGCGGGCCGGTAGGCGAACAAAATCACGAGCACAGACGCAGCTCCCAGGATATACAGCGCGGGCGTCACAGGGTAGCCCGGCACGCGATAGCTCCGCTCGGCGTCGGGCATCTTCTTGCGCAGGCGGAACACCGCCGCGATGGTCAGGATATAGAAAATCAGCGCCGCCGAGATCACGTAGTCGAGCAGATTCCCGTACAGATTTCCGTACTGGCCGGTGGCGGTGTTGTAAGTGCGCGGCAGTACCAGAGCCGCCGCCCAGATTCCCTGGATCCACAACGACCACGCCGGCACCTGGAAGCGGTTCAGCCTCCCGGCCTTCACGAAGAACAGCCGGTCCCGGGCCATGGCGTAATACGCTCGCGCTCCGGAGAGCACCAGGCTGTTCACGCAGCCGAAGGTCGAGATCATGATCGCGATCGCCATCAATAGCGAACCGTAATTCGGGAAAATCCGTTCCAGCACGGCCGTGGCGACGCGGTCGGACGGAGCGTGCTGAATCGCCGGCATCGGCAGCACCAGCAGGTAGATCACGTTGGTCAGCAGGTACAGCAGCACGACGGCAGTGCAGCCGATGACCAGCGCGGTCGGAAGATGTCTCTTCGGATCGCGCACTTCTCCGGCAATGAACGTCACGTCATGCCACGCATCGGCTGAAAACAGCGAACCCGATTGCGCCACGCCGATCGCGATGATGAGTCCGAATACGGTGCCAGCGGCGACGCCCAGCGCCGGATCGAATGCGCCCAGGGCGAACGTCGACGTGAAGTTAGTATGGATCGCTTCCGCATTGCGGCCCAGGAACAGGCCGGCCAGGATCAAAGCGGCTATCGCGGAAACTTTCGCCGTAGTGAAGACGTTCTGCACGATCTTGCCGTACTCCAGCCCGCGCGAGTTGGTCCAGGTAAGAAGCACGATCACCGCGACGCCAACGAGCTGCGCGGTCGAAAGAGAAAACGCATAGCCCGTGGAGACATGGATGGGCGGTATCAGGTAACTGGTCTCTGAAATGGAAGGCACCAGAACGGACAGGAATCGAGCAAATCCCACGGCGACCGCCGCGATGGTTCCGGTCTGGATCACCGCGAACAGCGTCCAGCCGTAGAGGAATCCCCACAACGGTGAATATGCCTCGCGCAGGAATATGTACACGCCACCCGCGTGTGGCAGCATCGCGGCCAGCTCTCCGTAAGAGAGCGCCGCCAGAATCGTGAGCGCGGCGGTGACGCCCCATGCGACCAGCAGCCAACCCGGACTGTTGATCAGGCGAGCCATATCGGCCGAGACGATAAAGATGCCCGACCCGATCATGGTGCCGATCACGATCATGGTCGCGTCGAACAGGTTCAGGCCGCGGACGAATCCGGTGGTTTCTGTAGTGGGCGAGTGGGGCATGGGCTTCACAGTTCCGCCAACTCTGCCATCTTCGCGTACTTGGGCTCCGCTAGTATCTCGCCGACGCGCGCTCTGAGGCGTGCCACATCGTCCTCGGTGAGCGCCTTCAGGTGTCCCTTGTAGATCGGATGATCCTTCGAATAAAGAGATATATGTTGCCCGCGAATCTGATGGATTTGCTCACGCGACCGCCCGAACAGATGCAGATGCATCTTCGCCCCGCCCGGATCGTCGAGACCCCAGTTTCCCAGGTCTTCGTAGTTCATTCGCTCAATACCAAGCACGTCGTACATCGCTTTGCCCGCCGCCATTGAGATGCGCATGAACGCCACTGCCTCTTGCCATGTCAGGTCCGACCGGTCCGTGACCGGCTCCTTTTTTACGACCACTAAATGCCCGCCATCTTCGCGGCAATTCAACGGGAATTCCGGCGCGACGATCTGGAAGTATCGATCCTCGTAGACACAGCGTCTCCCCGTATCGGGCATTTCGTCACAGAGTAGCACTCGTAAGGCCGTTCTGAATGCTATTGCAGTTACAATCCGCCGGGTGTACCGCCCCAGGTCACCGGATCGACATCGGCGATCGACTGCGAAAACTTCCAGAGGCGACCGGCGAAATCCTCCACGGCATATTGGCGCTCGCCGTAAGGATGGTCGGCGGGCGGGCGCACCACCTTGGCGCCGTGCTCGACCGCACGCGCGCAATGCTGGTCGACATTCTCAACCCGCACCATCACAGAGTGTCCGATATCGCATCGCTGGCCCTCGGCCAGTTCCGTTACAACGACAGCGCCGTCGCCGACGTTCATTTGCGCGCGGTGGTTGGCGATCCGCAGACGCAGCGTAAAGCCGAAGGCATCGCACAGCCACTCGATCGCCTTGCCGATATCCGGATACGCGAGTTCCGGAATCACGGTGCACCGAGGAATGGACCGATTCTCGATCATCGTCAATATGCCTTCGCGACCACCACGCGCCGGTCGACGGTCTCGCCGGTCACGATGCACTTTCCCGGTCCGTCATATTCGTCGACTTGGGGAATATTGCGAACCGTCGCTTTGAACGCCTTCAGGCGCGCGTCGCACGCCGGATCGTCCTTCAGGTGCGCCATGACGAACTTGCCGCCGCCCTTTTCGGCGGTCACGTCGCGCAGGATCGACTCGATCTCTTCCATCGAGTTCGCCAGCACGGTGTTAGTCCTTGAGCCGCTGCTTGGCCGCGCCGTACAGGTCTTTCTGCATCGCGTCCAATGCAGCTTCGACGCGAGTCTTCAGCTCTGCTTGCGGAACAGGTTCCTTCGCGCCCGTGTCGCGACGCTTCAGAACGATGGTCCCCGCAGCCAGATCGCGCGGACCGAGTTCCAGCACGATCGGCACCCCGCGCCGCTCCCAATGGAAGAACTTCGCGCCCGGCGAATGCCCTTCGCGATCGTCCACTTCCGCGCCGACATCCTTCGCCATGCGATGCGCGGCTTCGAGCACTGGGCCCTTCTCGTCATCCTTCCGATAGATCGGGACCAGCACGCTCTTGACCGGCGCGAGCTTGGGCGGAATCACCAGGCCCTTGTCGTCGGAATGGCTCATCACCAGCCCTCCGATGAGGCGCGTGCTGACGCCCCAACTGGTTTGCCACACGTAATCGAGCTGGCCTTCTTTGTTCTGGAACTTCACGTCGAACGCCTTGCCGAAATTCTGGCCCAGGTCGTGGCTGGTGCCCGCCTGCAGCGCGAGGCCGTTCTGCATCATCGCCTCGATCGAATAGCTGTGCAGCGCCCCGGCGAATTTCTCGGAATGCGTCTTCATGCCCTTGATCACCGGCATCGCCATCACGTCCTCGGCGACCTCGGCATAGATGTCGAGCATCCGCAGCACTTCTTCCTGCGCCTCTTCGTGAGTTGCGTGCGCGGTGTGGCCTTCCTGCCACAGGAATTCGGTGGTGCGCAGGAACATGCGCGTGCGCAGCTCCCAGCGGATCACGTTGGCCCACTGATTGACCAGCATGGGCAGATCGCGCCAGCTCTGGATCCACTTCGCGAAAAAGTGCCCGATGATGGTCTCCGACGTCGGACGAATCACGTAGGGCTCTTCGAGCTCCTTGCCGCCGGCGATCGTGACCACGGCCAGCTCAGGCGAAAATCCTTCCACGTGCTCGGCTTCCTTCTTCAAGAAACTCTGCGGGATCAGCAGAGGGAAATACATGTTCTTGTGGCCGGTGGCCTTGAAGCGGTCGTCGAGCTGCGCGTTGCAGCAGTTCCCAGATGGCGTAGCCGTTGGGTTTGATGACCATGCAGCCTTTGACGATTTCCGCCGGTTCCGCCAGGTCGCCCTGAAGAACCACGTCCTGATACCAGGCCGCGAAATCGGCGCTGCGAAGAGTGATCGGTGATTGAGCCATTGATTATTAGAGGGTTTAACGTTAGTGTCTCATTCCGAACGCAGCGGTACACTGAGGGCAGAATGGCCGTCCGTCCTTTTTCCAACGAACCCGTTGTCGATTTTCGCGATCGAAGCGAACGCGCTACTCATGCGCGCGGCGATTGAAAAGGTCCGCGGCGAACTCGGCCGCGAGTACGATCTGGTGATCGGCGGACAGCGCCACAAGACTTCCGGCAAAATTCGGTCTCTCAATCCCGCGCGGCCATCCGAAGTCGTCGGCGTGCATCAAAAAGCGGGAATCGAGCACGTCGAGCCAGCCATGCAGGCCGCGCTCGCGGCATTCGAATCCTGGAAAAACGTTGCGGTCGAAGAGCGCGCGGGGCTCTTGTTCCGCACCGCCGAAATCATTCGCAAACGGAAACCCGAGTTCAATGCCTGGATGGTCCTGGAGGTCGGCAAGAACTGGGATGAGGCCGAAGCCGACACTTGCGAAGCCATCGATTTTTTAGAGTTCTACGCGCGTCTGGCCCTACATATGGCCGAAGCCGAGCCGGCGGTGCAGCTTCCCGGCGAGCGCGATCGGCTGCGCTACATCGCACTGGGCGTCGGCGCGGTCATCCCGCCGTGGAATTTCCCGCTGGCGATTATGTGCGGCATGACGGCCGCGTCCATCGTTTGCGGCAACACTGTGGTGCTCAAACCGTCCAGTGATTCGCCCACCATCGCGGCCAAGTTTTTCGAGGCACTGGAAGAAGCCGGCCTCCCGCCCGGTGTGGTCAACTTCTGCCCTGGCGCTGGTGCGACCTTCGGGAATGGCCTGGTCGAGCACCCGAAAACCCGATTCATCGCCTTCACCGGCTCGCGCGATGTGGGCCTCGATATCAACGTGCGCGCCGCGCAACATAAGCCGGGCCAGCTATGGATCAAGCGCACGATTCTCGAGATGGGCGGCAAGGACTCCATCGTCGTCGCCGCGGATGCCGATCTGGATGCCGCTGTCGAGGGCGTCGCTGTTTCCGCGTTTGGGTTTCAGGGGCAGAAATGTTCGGCTTGCTCTAGGGCGATCGTCGATGCCAGCTTGTACGATCGTTTTCTCGAAAAGCTCCAGGCCCGCGTGGCCAGAATTCGCATCGGCGACCCTGCGGAGAATGCTCCGGCAGGCCCGGTGGTGAATGCAGGCGCGTTGCAGTCGATTTGCAAATACATCGAGATCGGCGCGAAAGAAGGCCGAGTCGTCGCCGGCGGAAGACTTGCCGCGCTATCCGGACACGACGAGGGATACTTTCTTGAGCCCACGGTGATCGCCGATATCGCGCCCACGGCACGTCTGGCCCAGGAAGAAATTTTCGGGCCGGTGCTGGCCGTCATCCGGACCCGCGACTTTGACGACGCGCTGGCCATCGCCAACAACACCGAGTACGGGCTGACCGGCGCGATCTATAGCGCCTCGCCGCAGCAGATCGAACGAGCCCGGAATGAATTCCACGTGGGGAATCTCTACATCAACCGCAAGTGCACCGGAGCGATCGTGGGCGCGCACCCGTTTGGAGGATTCAACATGTCGGGAACGGATTCCAAGGCGGGCGGTTCGGATTATCTGTACCTGTTCAGCCAGGCCAAATCGATCGCAGAAAAGGTGGGGTAGGCCTACTGCTTGGCAGGCGGAATCTCGTACAGATAGATGGGGTGCTCGCGGCGTCCCTCGATCTTCTCAACCAGCGTGGCCTTCCAGCCGGGAACGGGATAGTCGTAAGACACCACGCGAGCGCCGTGCTTCAGAAATTTCTCGAGCCGGGGCCGGAGTTTCGCATTCGACTGCGTGTCCAGATAAATAGTGACCACGTCCGCGCCGGACAGGTCGGCCTGAAATACATCGCCTTGAATCACGCGCGCCTGGTCGGAGAGCTTGGCCCGCTCGATTTCGGCGGTCGCCGAAGCCACCAGCTTGGGAGAAATCTCAATACCGATCGCTTTAGCCTTGTACTTCCCCGCGGCCGCGATCACGATGCGGCCATCCCCGCTTCCCAGATCGTAGACGGTCTCGCCCGGCTTGATCTTGGCCATTTCCAGCATCAGATCCACTGCCTTGGCAGGCGAGGCCACGTATGGCGATAGCTTGTTGGTATAGGGACCAGGATTCTGGCTGAACGCCGGAAACACGGCTATCGCAAGCAGAACACCAACGGAGGACCGCATAGCAAAACCTCTTTTATTGCCCCTGGTGGGCCGGGACCACGGCATTCCCACCCTGATTTGATTTTACTATACGGGAAACCACCTCTGAAACCGCAAACCACAAATCGCGCGGCCGGCTGATGCTGAACTCGGTACCGCGAAAGTTCCGGATCGCCTTCCCGATCGCATCCTTCCACGGGATGGCCTGCGGGTTCAGGTTGTAATTCATATAAAACACGGGGTATGTCACGTCTGACGCCAGAGGCTTCAGGTCCTCTTCCGGGACCGAATCTTCCAGCAGGACCTTGGGACCCACGAAGATCAGCGCGTCGGGATGACCGTTGGCGATTTCCTTCTTGATCAAGTCCGACAGGAAACTCACTTCGCCGTGCTTCTGAGAAAGTTGTTTCAGGTCCACTTTCCCGGGCTCCACGCCCTGGATGGCGCGGCCCAGCGCCGGGAAATCGATCCTTTCGGCGCTCGACTGGCGATAGAGGACCCGCTGCTCCTGAACGTTGAAGGCGACTACCGAAAACTTGCCGAACTGCGGCTCCCGCGACAGCCGCCGCAACACCGTCACCAGCGCCAGCGTATCGATTGGCCGCAGGCTGGACAGGCTCGAGTTCTGGGGAGCGAAGTTGACCAGGATTTTAATGTTCAGCGGCTTATCGGAGGCGCGTTCGACCGGAGGTTCTTCGTTGAATTGCTCATACTCCGCCCGTTCCACCGCTCCGGCGGCGATGTCGGGCCGAATTTCCTTGTCGCGGTCCGCCAGCGCCGCTTCCGCGTCCCAATAAAACGAGCACACCCGCTCCGACCGGTCCTTCATCAGCAGGTCGATATGGTATTTTCCCTCCCCCAGATCGAACAGTCCGCCCAGGACAGCTTCGCCCTTGGCATCGTCGGGAAGCTTCGGCACGCTGATCCGTTGGACGAAATACGCAGGATCGTCTTTGCGCGAATCCGGAGTCACCCGAACCAGCATGGAAAGCAGATTCTCATTCCCGGCGACATCGCGCAGAGGCAGGTTGATATCGTAGCCGCCGTGAAATCGCAGATCGAAGCCCAGAACCGGCTTCACCGGATCCACCGAGCAGGCCAGGTCTTTGCGAACTTCCTGGGCCTCCAGAACCGCCAGATCGGAACTGTTGAGCTGGAGTTGCGTTCCGACGCCGGCTAGAGGGACTTGTGCCCGAACAACGCCCAGCAAGCAGGAGCTAAAGATGAATGCGCGGGCTACGGCACGCTGTCTTGCGCGCGCCGAATTGTGAGAGGACCGGGCCAACGGTCATCGCTCCGTAACTCATTAGAGCACTAAACCGAGGCGTTTGTTACCGCCCCCATTCCGTCAGCTGCTGGAGGACGCCCTCGGCGGCTTTTTGCCCGGCCGCTTTCTTCGAGAGACCTTGCGCCCGGCCGGTCCATTCCTTGCCCACGCGCACTTCCACGGTGAAGGTCTTGGAGTGTTCCGGACCTTCTTCGCCCACAATAAAATAGCGCGGAGGGGGCAGCCTCAGCGCCTGCGCCATTTCCTGGAGCGCGCTCTTGTAATCCGCCACCGCGCCGTCCACGCTGCCCTCGGCGACGGCGAAGGACCCCACCACGTGCGTTTCGATGAAAGTGCGCGCGGGATCGATCCCGCCATCCAGGTACATGGCCGCGATCAGAGCTTCCATGGCGTCCGCCAGAAGAGCTTTTTTGGCGCGCCCGCCGCTCATCTCCTCGCCCCGGCCGAGAAACAGGAAGTCGCCCAGGTCGAGCGATTGCGCCACCTCGAAGAGCCGGGCGGCGCTCACCAGGTGAGCCTTGAGCTTGGACAAGCGGCCCTCGGGAGCCGACGCAAAGCGGCGCACCAGGCACTCGCTGACTACGAAACCCAGGATGGCGTCGCCCAGGAACTCCAGTTGTTCGTTATCGCCGGCCGAAGGAATCTCGCCCGGCCGCTCGTGCATTCGCGATTTGTGAGTCAGCGCCCGCTGGAACAGTTCCCGGTCGCGGAACACATGCCCGATGGCCGCTTCGAGAACCTCCAGGTCAGCCGGCATATCGATGCTGGCTTCTATTTCGCGGTTTTCGCTTTTTCGGCGCGATCCTTTTCGGCCTGTGCCACCTTCTTGTACTGATCCGGAAGATTCGGCATGGCCAGCACCTTATCCAGTGTGGCGATCGCCTGGTCCGGCTGGCCAGCGTCCGTGTACGCTGCCGCCATACGGATATAGGTCGCGGGTTGGGGCTCCGCCGCGGTTTCAACGGCTAGCTTGTACTCGCTGGCAGCCACGTCGTACTTCTTCCGCGCGCCCGCGATCAATCCCAGCGCCTCATGCCCTCGCGCCATATCGTCTTTCTTCACCGCCTCCCATTGCGCATCCGTGACTTGCGGATTCACCTTCGGCGCGCTCGGGATCAGGGCCATTCCGTCCTTGGCGTATTTCTCCGCCTTGCCCAGCTTCTCTTCCTTATCCAGGTCGAACTCGCGCGTGGTTCGCGCGGTCTCGGCAGCCAGCATCAGCATGGCGTTGTAGTCCTTGGGATTCGCTTCGAGCGCCTGTTGATAGTAGATGATCGCCTTGGTCGAGTTCCCGCCCGCCTCATACGCTTCGGCGGCCATGGTCAGCGCGAAGTTCCGGTATTCGCTCTTGGGGAAGCTTTTCACAAAGCTATCCACCGCGGCCACCCGGGTGTCCACGGTTTTGGAATTGGCGATCTCCTGTAAGGCCTTCAATTCGTCCGGTGCCGGCGGTTTCGGCTGCGCGTTCAGCAACACGGTTCCCATTCCCAGCAGCGCCATTGCGGCAAAAACTTTCTTCATCACTCCTGCTCCTTTGATTTAGGATTTCGTACGAAGGCGCCGGTCAGGCCCCTTTGCGCCTCCTGCCGCGCCAGGTCCGAGATCCCCTGAATCGCGAGCGCGCTTTTGTAATTCTCCTGGGCTGGTTCCTTTTCGCCCTGCGAATCGGCTAGCTTGCCGATATACACCAGAGCCCAGGCTCTGGTGGCAGGATCCGGTTCCAGCTCCAATATTTTCCGGAAGAACCGGTCGGCCGTTTCCGGGTCCCGGTCCAGCAAAGCAATCCGCGCCAAACCATAATACGCCTTGGCGTGCATCGGTTTCTCATCCGTTTGCTGCATCGCCTTCAGGAACAGCTCCTTGGCCTGGGCGGCGTTGCCGGGCGCTTTCTCACGGTCCAGAAACAACTGCTCGGCATCATCCAGGGTCTTGGCCGCGCCCGTCAGCTCGGGAGGCTTGACCTCGGATGTAACCCGGTACGTTCGCACCGGCCGTTCTTTGAGAAAATCGATGCGCGCGATCTGTTGCTGCGCCTTCTTGACGTCGATTTGGTTGACCATATCCGGGAAGTACAGCCGCATGGCGACTTCCTGGCGCTCGTATTGCTGCAATAGCTCCGCGAAGATCGGCGCCAGCACGAAGCCTTCGCGCGCCGCTTCCTCGGCCAGCGCGGACTTCCGGTCCAGACGGCTTTCCACGGCCTTGATGAAGCACTCCGTGGCCAGCCGCACGAAATCCACCCGGTACTGTTCGCCGAGCAGGGGCGAATCCAAGGCGTGCTCGGCCAAACGAGCTTTCTTCTGCAGATCTTCGGCGAACCGGTAGCCCAGCGGATCCACCTGATAGCGCAGATAGGCGTGGCGGATGTCGAAAATAGGCTGCTCCACCGCCGGGGTGACCACCACGAAGTAGTCGTCGATGTAATCGCGGAATTGGACCTGATTGGGCGCGCCCAGCAGATCGACCAGAATCTGAAAACGCCCCCGCCGTATGCCGGTGTCGACGAAACGCAGGTACGCATTCACCTGCTGCACGGCCAACACGATCGGGTCATGGATCTGCGCCAGGGCGCGTTCGTAATCGGGCTGGGCCTCCTTCCACAGGACCCCCAGTTTGGCTTCCTGATAGAACGCAGCCAGTACCGGGGGGAAGTCGTACAGCGTATCGGCGTCGGCCGGCTGCGGCAGATCCGGATTGGCTGGAGTGAAGTCGGGCTTGCCTCGGTTTACCAGCGCAAAAGAAATGTACTGGCCCAGTTCCGCGCCGGGATTTCTCGGCTTGTGATCCCGCACGTACCGCCGCAGCGGCGCGAGGCTTTGAAGATTCTGCTTGGCCAGGTAATCGCGCACTCTTCCGCGCAGGGGACTGTTGGTGGACGATTCGGCCTGTTCATCGTAACCCGCCGCATTGATCGCGGCCAGCACGTAGAACAGCGTTTCATTTGAGTCGAGCTGGTTGTAGGGCTCCGGTGGCGGAGGGGCCTCCCGCGGAGGAGGCGTGTCGGCTCGCGCGGGCCGCTTCTGCGGCGAAGCCACAGCCGCCGTCAGCAGCAAGATCGACAAAAAATGCGCAGAGCGGCGCAATAATACCTCTAGTCTCCCAGTATATCCAGGGCCGCCTGGAGCTCGCTCAGCGCATGCGGGTCGCGCGTCGCGGCGATTCCCCGGCGGTACAAATCGCGGGCCTCGTCCAGTTTGCCCAGCTTTTCGAGGGCCTGTCCGCCATGGTAGTAGGCGGCGGAATACTTAGGATCGGTCGTCACAACAGCCTCGAACTCCCGGACCGCGCCGTCCAGATCGCCTGAGCGGACGTGTTCCATCGCCAGGCCATAACGCGCAAAGGTGTTGGCCGGATTGTCGGCCAGCAGCTGCCGCAGGGTTTCTAGACGTGAATTGTCCAATCTGTTAGCATACAGCAGTCCCGTGGCTTGCCCCTTCTTCGCACCGTCTCGCCGCTTGGGAACTACTGGGTGGATCCGCCCGCCCCGGTTTCCTTTGGGCGATTCTTTCGGAGGCGCGTGCCACGCCCAGCCAGCCGATATCGTCGAGCCGGCCGAAGCGCAGCAGCGTGAGTTGTGTAATTGCGGCTATGCTCGGGGCCGCTGTGACCGCTTTCCAGATAATTGCGCCGCCGACGCCGTGCGGTTCTCAGTGACCGATGATTCACCCGCCAGGCTGTTAGTCGTCTACGTAGTCGAAAAGGATCACGCCCCGGCCGAGTTCGGCACACTCGAATACTGGATCGCCGACGCCCGTCTGGACGGATCCGTCATCAGCGACGTTCTGGCGCTTCAGGCGCGGGCCTTCTTGGAGAGCTATCTCGGTAGAAAAAGGGGACAGGTCGCGAGTTCGGGACGCCTGTAGGAGCCAGTAAACGAGGACCTGCACCCTTTTTCTACAATAAGAATAAAGAGGCACTATGGCGATTACACTACGGCCGGACCATGAACAGCGGTTCCTCGATGCGGTGCAGGCCGGGGGATTCGAGAACACCGATGATGCCATGGACACCGCCCTGGAAATGTTGCGATCGCAAAATGAATGGCTGCTCGAAAACCGCACGGCCATAGACGCGAAGATTCAACAAGGAATAGCCGAGCTCGACCGGGGTGAAGGCATTCCCGAAGACGAGCTTGACATCTACCTGGATAGGCTGAAAGCCGAACCGGAGTGAGGCGTTACACTCTCGCCCCGGCGGCGGCTCGTGACTTGGTGGAGATCTGGCGCTACATCAAGAAAGAGAGTTCGCGAACCACAGCGGAGCGAGTGGAGACGGTTATTCGCGAGAAGATGGTTCTCCTGGCGGGAGAGCCAGGCGCGGGACACCTGCGGCGGGACCTGACGAGCGCGGATGTGCGGTTTTTCCCGGTTTATTCCTACCTGATTGTGTATCGCCCCGGCACAAAGCCCTTGCAGGTGGTAGCCATCCTGCACGGCGCAAGGGATGTGGCCAGGCTGTTGCTGCAACGTCTGCACTGAATCAACGTGCTTGGATCTTCCCGGCACTTCTGCGTAATGCCGGATTATCGGAAGAGGGGAAGGCAATGTCACTGCGTTCCCGAAGGGGGCGTCTGCGAGACTCGGAACGCCCGTGTTAGGTTCGGGGGCTGGTATCCTCCGCGATCGGTTCGCTCGTCTCGCGGAGGAAGCGCCTGTTCGGTTGAACACCTCGACTGCAAGTCCATCCTTCGGCCAAGTAGGACGCAAGATATTCATCGAACTCCGACTCGTCCTCGAAGGAGTACCCTCGATCATCGATGTTGTCAAGAAGCTTCGTCCACACTTCAATCTGGCCGCTCTCCCGATACGTGACCTGCTTAACTGGGTAGGCGAAGTAATCCCCAAGTTCCTTGTTTGCAAATTTCACGAACTCCCCAACTCTCGGCACGACAGGCATCGAAATAGCCTTAATGAGATGGGCCCACCGCGTTCTCGTTGCAAACCAAATACTGAATTCAATGTCCATCACTGTCACCTTACGAAGCTTCCGGCTGATTGTTTGCCAAACGGGCCGAGGCAGGTTAGCGAATTGAATCTTCGGCAACCGCGGCCTTCCCGAAGATCGCGCGGATCAGGTCTTTACCCGCCTCGTTCTTGCGGGCCGGATCGTTCTCGGCCAGAAAGCGCTTATAGGACGACTTCAGTTGTTCCTTGGCCTCCGCCTCCGCGCGAACCCCGCGTTCCGCCAGCGCGACCAGTGCCCGGCTCATCGTGACGTGCTGCTTCTTGGCCGCGCGCCGGACCTCGGAGACAAGCGTCGCGGGGATCGTCACGCTTTGCCGAACGGATCTCGCCCCGGTCGCTTTTCGGGTAGCCATGCTAGCAGGATAACAGGGTGCACCAGTGTGGTGCATGTAGGTCACGGCCAACGGCGCTACACGACTTCCGAGATCGACGTTAGCGGTGTGGAATCGCGGAGTGGAGGCGGGTTCTCCGGGTCGCTCTTCGCCGCTCTATAGTCAAAGATGGAACCGCAGCCAGATTTTTCGCACTTACCCTGGGGAATACCCTAGTTTCCGCAACCGATGCGTGTCTGTCACAATTGCGGAGCACTCCCCAACGATCACGCGATCGTTTATTGTCGACTCGCCGCAATTGCAGAAGGATCTTACAGCAGTGGACTTTACGCAGCATCGCACAAGGCCGTTCCGCGCGCACATGGCAGCGCGAATTGGCTGGGCCCTCCTTGTGTTCGGTCCATTAGCTCTCGCTCAGGTTGCGCCGCCCGCGGCGCCGCCAAACCAGACTGACCTGAAGGCGTTGAGCCTCGAGCAGCTCTCCGAAATTGAGGTCACCTCTCCAGGGAAAAAGGAAGAGAAGCTCTCCCGTGTCGCGGCCGCCGTATACGTGATTACCCAAGAGGAAATCCGCCGCTCCGGAGTGAGGAGCCTGGAGGATGCGTTGCGCTTAGCCACCGGACTCGAAGTGGCCACCTTCAACGGCGGCGGAGGACCCGTGAGTGCGCGCGGATTCAACACCAACAGCGCGAACAAGATTCAGGTTTTTCTGGATGGCCGCAGTCTTTACAGTCCGCTCTTTGGCGGCGTCTTGTGGGACATGCAGAGCACGGTCCTCGAAGACATCGACCGCATCGAGGTGATCCGCGGGCCCGGCGCCACGCTATGGGGCGGCAACGCCGTCAACTGCGTGATCAACATCACCACGAAAAGCGCCAAGGATACCGCCGGCGGGCTTGTCGTCGCAGGCGGCGGGGTGGGGGCGGAACGGGGATTTGCAACCTTTCGCTATGGCGGCGCTATCGGCAAAAACACCGCGTATCGAGGGTACGGAAATTACCTGGATCGCGACTCCCTGACCTTGCAGACCGGCGCAGACGCCAACGATCCATACCAGATGCGGCAAGGCGGGTTCAGAACAGACACCTCGCTCACTGCCGCGGATCAAATCACGTTCCAAGGGGATCTCTACTCGGCCGACGAGGGTATCCTGAACCGCCCGGATATTGCGCTGCATGGCGGCAATGTCCTCATGCGGTGGACCCATAAATTCCACGACAGCTCGGAACTCCAATTCCAGACCTACTACGACCGGACCTCACGCCTAGTCCCAAGCCAAATCGACGAAGTGCGCAACATGTACGACGTTGACATGCAGCATCACATTCGATTCGGTGAGCGCCATGACGTCGTATGGGGGCTGGGCTACCGGGTTAGCAACGATTCGACAAAAAAAGAACCAGTACTGTTCTTTGATCCCTCCGGCAGGCATCTGGCGCTTTTTAACATCTTTGCCCAAGATGAAATTGCCCTTTCCGGCGATCGTCTACGTCTGGTCTTGGGATCAAAATTCGAAAACTACACTTACAGCGGCTGGGACGCTCAACCCTCGGCACGACTGATCTGGACACCGAGCACCCACCAATCCGTCTGGGGTGCTATCTCCCGGGCGGTACGCATCCCAACGCAGTTTGACGAGGATCTGCGCATCACCCCGCCCGGAACGTCGCTCGTCGTAATTCGCGGCGACGCAGCCTTTCAGTCGGAAGCACTGACCGCGTACGAGCTCGGCTACCGTGTCCTTCCGCTCCCCCAGCTCTCCTTTGACATCGCGACTTACTACAATCGCTACGACCACCTGCGAAGTCAGGAAGCGCCGGCAGGCGGCGGGTTCCCCATCGTGCTCGGCAACCAGCTTCAGGGACGGACATACGGCGCCGAGGTGACGGCAGGTTATCAAGTCTTGCCCTGGTGGCGTCTCACCTCCGGGTACTCAAATCTGCAAAAGAATCTCAGCGCGGAGCCCGGCAGCACCGACACCACCGGCGGGCTCCAGGAAGGCATCGATCCGCGCAACCAATTCTCCCTGCGCTCCAACATGGACCTGCCGCGAAAGACCGAACTCGATTTTTGGGTGCGCCATGTAAGCGCCTTGCAACTCCTGAGCGGACCCCCCGTGCCCTCCTACAGCGTGTTCGATGTCCGGCTCGGCTGGCGCCCCACGGAGAATGTGGCGATTTCCCTCGTCGGCCGGAACCTCCCGCAGCAGCACCATGTCGAATTCGGACCGGCCGGTGAGCTCGTGCACCGCGCGGTCTATGTCACCACGACATGGCGATTCTGAGCGCGACATTACTGCGAGCCCGAAGGAGCCTCCGCCTCAGGCTTGCGCTTGTTCTTGGCTTGCTCTCGAGCGTTGCCTCGGCGCAACAGTCACTCGAATATCAGGTGAAAGCGGCTTTTCTTCTTAATTTTACGAAATTTATCGAGTGGCCCCCAGAAGCATTTGCGGCGGCAGATTCGCCCATCGCCATCTGCATTCTGGGAGAGGACCCTTTCGGCGCCGCCATCGAGCGGCTCGTCCTGGGAGAAGTCGTGAACGGCCGCAACGTGGCCGTACGCACCCTGCGCTCGCCGCCACCGCCGCGATCCTGCCAGGTGGTGTTCTTCAGTTCCTCGGAAAAGGAGGTTGCAAAAACTCTTCGTGCGCTCGGACCGGCAGTGCTCACCGTCGGAGAAGGAGACGAATTCCTGCGCAACGGCGGCATGATCGCCTTTGTCATCGAAGAGCGCCGGGTCCGGTTTAACATTGATCAAGCAGCCGCGGAACGCGCCGGACTGACGCTCAGCGCGCGGCTGTTAAACGTCGCGAAATCCGTTAAAAGGTAATGTAACATTGACCAGGCGACCGATAATGCGTCCCTTGCGGGACATCCCGATCAAGCAGAAGCTGCTCGTCATCATCATGGTGACAACGACAGCCGCCCTGCTGCTCGCCGGTATCGGCATCATCGGGTCCGACGCCCTGCTGTTCCGGAGGAACCTGAACCGCGATCTCTCCGCCCTGGCCAGCATCGCCGGCGACAATAGCACCGCTGCACTCGCTTTTAACGATCCCCGAACAGCCGCGGAAACGTTGGGGGCCCTCAGGGCCCGAACCCATGTTGCCGCCGCTTGCATCTACCGGCTCGACGGCTCGCTGCTCGCGACGTATGCCCGCACGGGAGCATCCTCTCCTTGTCCCCCGGCCGATGCTCGGGATGAGGTGCGCTCCAGCGGCCAAGCACTCACGATATCGCACGCGATTTCGTTAAGCGGCCGGCGGATCGGCACGCTCATGCTGCTCTACGACCTGGGCGAACTTAACGAGCGCATGACACTCTATGGCGCTGTGGTCTTCGGCATGCTGCTCCTGTCGAGCCTGCTCGCCTTCCTGCTCTCCTCACGGCTGCGCGCCGTCATTACGACGCCGATTGCGGAACTCGTCGCGGTCACCCGGTCCGTCTCGCAGACCAACGATTACGCCCTGCGCGCTCAAAAGCTCTCTGGCGACGAACTCGGTGAACTGGTCGATGGGTTCAATGCGATGCTCGCAGGGGTCCAATCCAAGAACGACACGCTCACCGCGGCGTTACATGATCGTGAAGCGGCGCTGCGCGCTGCCCGGACAGCTCGGGACGAATTGCGGCGCGCCAATGAGGACCTCCAGCAATTCGCTTACTCTGCCAGCCACGATCTGCAAGAACCGATCCGCAATGTTGCGGTCTATAGCGAAATCGTGGCGCAACGCTATCAGGAGGTGCTGGATGCGGACGGGCAGCAGTTCCTGGGATTTCTGAAGGAGGGAGGACGCAGACTCGCCACCCTCATCAACGACTTGCTGGCTTTCACCCGGGCGGGCGCGGGGGAGACCACCACGAGCCCGGCAGACGCTTCCCAAGTGTTGACGCACGTCCTCGCGAGCCTTGCGGAAGCGATCCGCGAATCGAATGCTACCGTGACCGCCGGGCCGCTGCCCGAGGTGGGAATGAGCGGCGTGCATTTGCAGCAAGTGCTCCAGAATCTGCTGAGCAACGCTATAAAATATCGCGGCGATGCCGCGCCCCGGATCCACATCACCGCCAGCCACCACGATGCCGCATGGCGTTTTTCCGTTCAAGACAACGGCATAGGCATCGATCCCCAGTATAAGGAGACTATCTTTGGTGTATTCAAACGGCTCCATCGTGACCAGAAGTACAGCGGCACCGGCATCGGGCTGGCAATTTGCCAGCGCGTGGTTGAACGATACGGCGGACGAATCTGGGTCGACTCCTCACCCGGAAAGGGAGCGACTTTCTACTTCACCGTCCCTGAAGCCGCTGCTCGCTCACACGCCGCAACCGCTGACACTCCTGCTGGTTGAAGACAACCTCCCGGACGCACTCGTCGTCCGCGAGGCGATCAAAGGGGCACACCTCCAGCTCGAGGTCCACGCGGCAACCGATGGCGAAGCTGCGATCGCTTTTGTTCAACGGGCGGCAGCCGACCCAACCGCACCCTGCCCTCACGTCTTGATCCTGGATCTCAATCTGCCGAAAATCGAGGGCTTGGAGGTGCTCCGGAAAATTCGCTCGATGGAGAAATTCAAGAACATGCCGGTCCTCATCGTCACGTCCTCCGACGCCCCGGCCGATCGCAGCGAAGCAGCGAAACTGGGAGCAAGCTATTTCCGAAAACCCGTGTCGTGGAGCGAGTTCATGATGGTCGGAACTCGCCTGCGCGACCTCCTGATGGAGAAAGGTCTGCTTTGCTAAAATATCCTTTTGGCTTCGTCTGGCTCGTCTCAACGGCACTTTTGCCGTTAAGGGGAGAAAGAAATGGGTGCCGACGATGACAAGCGGCCGTTGCTATATCGCAGTGCTCGACGATAATCCGCCTGATCTTCTCCTGATCCAGCAATCCATCCGTGCCGCCGGACTGGATTGTGACATCAAGACCTTTGCCGATGGCGATACTGCCTTGGCGTACATCAATGCCCCGGCGTCCCGTATTCCCGACTTGATGATCCTCGACTGTAATGTTCCTCTGGTGGAAGGTCCATCGATCCTCAACACCATTCGGGGCAACACGCGCTGGTCCAAAGTGGGCGTCCTGATGTTTACGGGATCGCAACATCCGGGGGATATCGCCCGAGCCAAGCTGTTAGGAGCGGACAATTACATCGTCAAGCCCATGGACCTCGCTGGATTCGCCACGATCGGACTTGCCGCCAAAGCCTTCCTGGAGAAGAAAGCCGCTAGCAGCGCCGAGGGGAGCACTGGCGAGACGATGTCAGGACAATAATCTGGCGTTAAGGGGCGCATCCAGTGCATGATGACCCCGAAGCGTGCCGCTCACGCCGCCTCGTTGTAGAATAAAGCCCTGAGTATTTCCGGTGGTGTGGAATCGCTATAGCGGAGGTGATGGGAAATGGCCAACTTTTGTAGTACCTGCGGAGCCGCTCGGAATGCCGCTAGCGCCTTCTGCGCTAATTGTGGATCGCGCCAGGCAGCTCCTTCCGGCGCTCCCGCGCAGCCTGGTACTCAGCCGGCGCCCGCACTACCGCCGGCGGCAAAGGCGGGGTCGGGCTTAAAAATCCTCGCTGTTGTACTGGTCCTTTTGGTGTTGGTTGGGGCCGCAACGGTGGGCGGACTGTATTACCTCGCGCACAAAGTGAAGCAGGCTGTGGTCGAAAAAGCCGCGAGCGTTGGCGTGGACCTCAATTCGATTTCGTCTCCTGAAGCTTCCAATACTGCGTCGAAAATTCGCGCCTACAAAGCCTGCGGCCTTCTTTCGAAAACGGATGCCGCAGATATGCTCGGCGAGCCCATCGATCGCATTGAGGACCAGGGAACCACGTGCCTTTACTATGGCCCCGCGGGCTTGAGCGGAAAGCTCGCCCAGGAGGGCACCGCGGATCTCTTGAAGCAACTTCAAAAACCGGGCGCGCAAGTCAGTGGAAACGACGTGGCCGATTCCTTAAGCAAACTAGTGGGAGGCCTCGCCGCGGCGGGCGCCGCCGGAGCTGGCGATGCGGCGGGGAGTAATGGCGATGTTCCTCTGCTCACGTTCGTCGTCGATGGGGAAGACGGCAAAACGCAGATGACTGCCCTCACCGCCACCAAAGCTATCTTCGGTGGTATTGGAAAAGCCGCCAGCGACGGAAAGGAAGGCTTCGGCGCTGACATTCCCGGCTTGGGTGACCGCGCCGTGCGCCTTGCGAATCTCGGCTTGAACGTTCTCCAGGGAAATACGCTCATTCGACTCGTTCCGGGTCCGGTTCCCGACGCGAATACCAAATCCATTGCGATCGCCCGCACGATTTTACCCAAGCTCTAGAATTTGCTGGAAGGTCGCCCATGCGGATGCGCCCGCGCCTAACGCCGGCACTTCTGTAAAAGTGTTGCGATAGAATTGGCAGCCATGATGCGCAGATTCTCGCTGATCGCCGCGGCTGGGTTCGGACTGTCCGCACAAGCCTGGGCCCAAACGCCCGCCGGCGCCATCGCGGGGTCCGTGTCCGATCCGGATGGCCGCCCCGTTTCGATGTTTCCCGTTCAGGCCGCAAACATCGCGACGAAAGCAGAGTTCTCCGCCACGCCCTCCGCAACCGGCGAGTACAAGCTTGGCCCGCTGCCTGCCGGAACGTATACGGTCCAGATCCAAACGCCGCTCATTTTCTTCCGCCCTTTCCTGCGTGAGAATTTCGCGGTTCCATCCGGGCAGACGGTCAAACTCGACATCAAATTGGCCGAGGGTGTCGCCCTCAACACGTTGGGCGACGGCCGCGACTTCTTTACCGCTTTCGCCAAGAACAAGCCGTCCGCCCCCACGGGTCCAACGCCTCGCGGAACCGACGGGAAACCCGATTTCTCCGGCTTGTGGCTGGAAGAGAATACCGTCGATCCGGGCAAGCCCGAACTGACCGCTTCCGCAAAAGCCATCATGCAGGAAAGAATCGACAACAATTTCCGCGATTTTCCACAAGCGCGCTGCCTTCCTTTGGGCATCGCTCTGGCCGGGATGTTCGGACCGCATCGGATCGTCCACACACCGAAATTTATCGTTATCGTGTACGAGGTCAGCGCTCCTCCCGGTTACCGCCAGATTCCCATCGACGGGCGAAAGCTGCCCGCCGCGCCGGATCCCACCTGGATGGGGTATTCCACCGCGCACTGGGAAGGCGACACCCTGGTCGTTGAATCTGCGGGGTTCAATGACAAGACCTGGCTGGATGACAGCCGCCCCCATACCGACCAGATGCGCGTCACCGAACGGATCCGCCGCCCCGATCTCGGACATAGGGAAATTGAAATCACCATTGACGATCCGGGCGCCTATCTGCGCCCCTGGACCATCAAGAAGGTGTCGCAACTGGCTCCTCCAGGCGAAGACATCATCGAAAGCATCTGCACCGAGAATAACCGCGACTTGGAGCACCTTGTCGGCAAGTAGTTTGCGCCTCTCGGCGCGCTGTGGGGAGGAAAAAGCGCACGGCATGGGGCCTCAAAAGAACCAGTACCAAGGTGGCGAACGCGTAACTTACTGCTGGAACCGCACCACCATCCCATCCACGGGTAGCTGATTACGCCACGGCGTCGCTGCGGACGCCGGCTTGAACTTGAAGTCCTCCCCCTTCCCTTCCTCGACGAAGGATGGCAACAAATACGGCATTCCCTCGGAGGCCAACACGGAGGGGCCATCGGTAATCTGAAAATGGAGATGGGGAGCGTCGGAGTTACCGGAATTCCCCAGCAGCGCCAGAACCTGGCCGGGCTCGACACGGTCGCCGAGCTTCACGCGCATGCTTCCGGGCTGCAGATGCGCATAGTGCGCATAGCGGCCACCCCCGAGGTCCAGGCACACGTAGTTGCCCGCGATGGTCTCAAGCGTGATCGGCACGGCCAGGGACTCCGGCTTGTTTTCAGGAATTCCGTCTTTGATCCCGCACACGCGCCCGCTCGCCACCGCGAGTACCTCGGCTCCGTACCCAAAGTAATCCCGATTCTCAGCGCCCCGGCCGGAACCGAGTTCGCCGTTCTGCCCGAATTGAATCCAGTCGATGGCGAACCGTTGAGCAAGATACACGCGACCGTCGACGGTAAGAAGAGCCCTGCGGTGCTCGCTCGACTCAGAAGGTCCATTCCCGGCGAGCCAGCCTCCGCCGCGCAACGGCGGCCCGATCACCAGCGGGCCCTCGCGTGGAATAGCCGTTAGGCAGCACTCGACCGTGTTGTCGCCGGCCACGCCTTCGATGGAGATCACAAACCGATGCCGGAGCGAAGCCGGGCGCGGTTCACCCTCGCCCACCGACACCCAAACGAATAGCACGGCCCGCCTTCCGGCGCCCAGGCGGCACAGGTCCGCGGAACCTTCAGGAAGTCCTGGCTGCATCAGCCGCTTATTGAGGTCCTCGGCGCCGAAAGTGGCGAGAGGTTTTCCCTGATCGCTCAACACCTCGACTCTGGAAAGCGTCAGCGCGCGGCCACGGCGGTCAAAGTTGGTGAAATGAATCTCGTAGAGGTAGTGCAGCTTCCCCTTGCTGGCAAAGGGCGTGGGCGAAATCGGGATCTGGATATCCACCGGCACGGCCGATGGACTCTGCGCCAGTACGGAGGCGCACATGAGCCCCGCAACGGCTATGAAAAACCGCATTCCTTGTGCAGTCTATCAAATGGGAACTGCTACCGCGCCCCGCTTACACCTTATACATGTACTTGATATTGGATTTGAAGATCAGCAGATTCGGCTCACCGTCGCGGTTCACCTTCAGGCAGCCTTTGTCGTACCACTCGATAACGCCTTTGAGCGTTTCCCCGTCCTTAAGCACGATGGTCATCTGAGTCTTGGACTGCATCTGCTTCAGGTAATAGAAGTTTTCCGCATTGGTCTGGTCCGGCGGGGTGGCCTTCTTGGGTTGTACTTCTTTACGAGCGGGTCTGGGATCTTTCATCTCGTTTATCGACGGCCGGATCAAACGCCGGTTTCCGGGTTCCACTTGCGGGCTCCTTCTGTCAGAGGCAAACTAGCGGGGTTTGAGACCTGCTGGTCGTTTCCTTCGCCGGTCTACTTTCATGGATAACACAGCGCTAGCGGGATCGCAAACTTGCGGCGAATGCATCGAATGCAATCGATTTCTGGATGTTGCGCCGACCCAGTTCCACCAGCTCGTCTACCCTGGCGACCGCCTGGCGCAGCCACTCGAAGTCCACGCGGCCGGCCAGAGCCTCCAGCTCGCCACGTATGTCATTGTTACGTAAAACCTTACGCGACGCGTGGACCAGAAGCACGACGTCCTCCAGCAGCGAATACAGCACTTCCAGATAGGATTCGAGCTTCTCGGTGCGCCGTGCGGCCACGGAATCGGCGTGCTTCAGCCAGGTATCGAACCCTGCTAGACCGCCCGCGACCCTGAGTAGCGCCAGCATGGCCGTCCGGCGGCGATCGTAGGCTTCGAGATCGATCGACACGGCCAGCCCGGGAGCGCCCTCCGCCAGCGCCAGGCGACGCTCAGGTTCGTCCAGACCACGAACCTTTATGAAAGCCCGCATGTCATCTTCGCTCAGGCGGCCGAGCTGGAACGGAACCGAGCGCGAGCGGATGGTCGGAAGCAGATCGTAGGGATTCCGCGCCGTCAGAATCAGGATCAGGTGCGGCGGCGGCTCCTCCAGAGTTTTCAGCAACGAGTTGGCCGCCTGCGGATTGGCGCGATCGATCCCGTCGATCAAAAATACCCGCCAGGGGCCCTTCAGCGGCTTCAGCGACGCGCGCTCCTTGAGCGACCGCATCTGCTGGATGGTGATCTGCCGCAGCGGCCCATCCGGCGGAAACGTTTGGAAATCCGGGTGCGAGCCGAACACCAGCGGGTCGTCGTTGCGCTTGTCGGCGGTCCATTTTTCGCGATCGGCGATGATCGTGGCATTGGATTCCAGGCTCAGGTCGTCCTGGTCGATTTTGGCGGGGTCGTATTGCAGGAGTTCGACCGCAAATCGCCTCGCCAGGGTCGCCTTGCCGACGCCTTCTGGTCCCGACAGGAGCAGCGTCTGCGGGATTCGCTCCCGCCGGATCATGTCGCTGAGGGTGGCAGCGGTCTCCGGGTTTCCAAAAAACTTTTCCAAGAATTAACGTTAGCATTGCTGCCGGGCGAGGCATGCCTCGCCCCGACAACGTCGATTGGTTTTGTAGGGGCCGGGCATGCCCGGCCCACGATAGCCTGCACACTTGTCATCGCAGAAGCGTCAGAATAGGTGCAATGACGGCTCGAATCCTGATTTTCGGCCTGCTTGGCGCGGCTGTAACCCTTGTGGCATCGGGGCAAACAGTTGTTGTCGAGCTATTCACCTCCGAAGGCTGCTCCAGTTGTCCGCCGGCCGACCAGGTGCTCGCCCGGCTGGCGCCGCCGCGGAACGCGGCTATCTTCCGAGGGAAGCAGGCGCCGATTTCCGTGCCGCCCGGGGTTGAGATCATCGCTCTCGGCGAGCATGTCGACTATTGGGATCAGCTCGGCTGGAAGGACAGATTCTCCTCGCCGCTGTTTTCAGCGCGCCAGCAGGATTATGGGAAAGCCTTTCATCTTGAAAGCGTCTATACGCCCGAGATGGTCGTGAATGGTCAAAAAGAAGTGTTGGGTTCGGATTCGCGCGCGGTGCAAGAAGCCATCAATAAGGAAGTGAAGGATCCGCAAGCCCAAGTGTCTATCGCGATGATGTCGCCGCAAACGGTTACCTTCAGCGTGTCCAAGCTCCCGCCGGGAAGCCACGACGCCGAAATCCTGCTGGGCGTCACCGAAGACGGGCTGGTCACTTCCGTGTTTGGTGGGGAAAACAGCGGACGCCAGTTGCGCCATGCCGCGGTGGTCCGTACTCTCAGCAGCTTGGGCCGGCTGGATCCCCAGCATCCCGGAGAATATTCGGCTACGGCGCAGCTCAATCTGCGGCCGGATTGGAATCGCGCCAATCTCAAACTGGTGCTGTTCGTCCAGGACCGTGTCAACCGGCACATTTTGGGTGCGGCATCGGTTAGACCGTGAATGACCGCGAAAAGATATACTTTATACGTTGCCTGTGACTAACGCCGTCCGATAGTTCAACGCGGCCGTTCCCTTCCACCCAAGGTCACAGGAGAATCTCGCTTGAAAACTCATTTGAAACACCAATGGTTTGAGACTTTTTTTCAGGGTCCCGCGGTCGATTTCTGGACTCGCGCCATGACCCCGGCCCTTACTCTCGCGGACGTCGATTTTCTGGAAAAAACCTTCGACGTGCAAGCCCGGAGGACGCTTGTTGGATGTGCCCGTGCGGCAACGGACGGCACTCGATCGAGCTCGCGCGGCGCGGTTATCGCGTAACCGGCATCGATCTGTCGGACGAGTTCCTGGCCGCCGCCCGAACTGAACTGGACGCGGATTGGCGCAAGGGCGATATGCGCGAGCTGGAAGTCGAACCTTCAGCGTTCGACGGCGCTTTCTGTTTCGGCAACAGCTTCGGGTATCTGGATCACACCGGCGTGGCAGCGTTCCTATCGGCTCTAGCCCGAGCGCTGAAACCCGGGGCGAAGCTGGTGATCGAGACCGGCATGACTGCGGAATCGATTCTGCCGACGCTGGTTCAAAAACGCTGGTACCGCTTCGGCGATCTCATGATTCTCAGCGAGAACCGCTACGATCCGTGGGAGAGCTGCCTGCATATCGATTACACCTTCGTTCGCGGGAGTGTGATCGAGACGCGGCCAACGGCGCACTACGTCTTCACATCCGCCGAACTACGCCGGATGCTGGAAGCGGCGGGGTTCGAGACGCTCTCGTTTCACGCAGGCATGGCGGATGAGCCGTATCAGTTGGGCTCGCCCCGGCTGGTGATTATCGCTCAGCGGAAGTAGCGGCTCGGCGTGCACGTACCTGCGCGCCGATTTTCGAATCGGCGCATCGTTTAAGAGGAGCGCGAGTTAAGAAACCGCTCCCAGGATACAATCCTGCCCCACGGAGCGCGTTAGGCGGCGCGACTTGCTAGAACGGAACGTCGTCGTCGCCGATGCCTTCCGATGACGGTGGAGCGGAACGCGCCGCGGGTGCCGCTGCCTGACGCGAGCGCGGCGCGCTACGAGTTTCGCCGCGCGGTTCCTGCGACATTTCATCCGGTCCGCCGCCTTCGCCACGGCCGCCGAGCAGGATCACATCTTCGGCCACCACTTCGGTGGTCCACACTTTCTTGCCGTCCTTATCGTCGTAGCTGCGCGTCTGCAAGCGGCCCTCGACGTAAATCTGCTTGCCCTTGGTCAGATACGGCGCGACGTTCTCCCCGCGCCACAGGACCACGTTGGTCCAGTTGGTTTCTTCCTTCCACTCGCCGCTCTGCTGATCCTTCCAGCGGCGGTTGGTGGCGACGGAAAATTTGGTCACCGCCGTCTGCGAGGCGGTATAAGCGGTCTCGGCGTCCCGTCCGAGATGCCCGATGAGAGTGACTTTGTTGACGCTTCTGCTAGCCATAATTTAAGGATACCCTTTGCGGAATAGCATACCTGAGTGAGATTCATGTTTGCGTGCTAAGATCAGGAACAAATGCGAATGTTTTCCGCATTGTTCGCCCTGTCGGCGCTGACCGCGGGGTTCGTTATGTACGCCGCGGGCGACGATAACCGTTCCCTGGGCATGCGGACGCGCCAGTATCTCACGGACCTCATTCGCCTCGATACATCCAATCCTCCGGGCAACGAATCCAAGGTCGCCAGCTATCTGAAACAGGTCGCCGATGCAAGCGGCATCCCGGCCGAGCTTCTGGGCGACGATCCCAAGCGCCTGAACCTGGTCGCGCGGTTGAAGGGAAATGGGAAGAACAAGCCGCTGCTGCTGATGGCCCACAGCGATGTGGTCCCGGTCGAGCGCAAGCAGTGGACCGTGGATCCCTTCAAGGCGGAAGTACGCGACGATTTTCTATACGGGCGCGGCGCGCTGGATACAAAGTCGCTTCTGGCGGCGGAGCTGGCGGTGATGGTGGAGATCAAGCGCCGCAATATCAAGTTGAACCGCGACCTGATTCTGCTCTCGGAGGCCGACGAAGAGGCCGGCTCGCTCGGGGATCCAGTGGCTGATCAAGAACGCCTGGCCCAAGATCGATGCCGAATTCGCGTTTAACGAGGGCGGGTCGGTGTGGGAATCGAAGAATGGAACTCGCGTGTTCCTGGTTCAAACCGCGGAGAAGATTCCGACCCGCGTGGTGCTGACCGCCAGGGGTCCGGCCGGGCATGGATCGCTGCCGCGGTCCGATAACGCCGTGCTGCGGCTCTCGCGAGCGCTGGTGAAGTTGGCCGATGCCGACCAGCCGGTCCGGCTAACCGCCGCTTACCCGCCGTTATCTGCGCGAGCTGTCGGCTTTTCCTGAATACGACTGGCTTCCGCCGCTGCTGCCGCGCCTGGAGAATGCGGCTACGGTTCAAGCAGCCGCCGGCCAGATTCGCATGCGCGATCCGGAGCTGGACGCGGCCCTGCGCACCACCGTCACACCCACCATGCTGAACGCCGGGATCAAAATCAACAGCATCCCCAGCACCGCGGAAGCTCAGGTGGATGTCCGCCGCTTGCCGAGCGAAACAGTCGGAAGAGGTTCTCGCGCGCTTCCGTCAGATCGTCGGGGATCCGGCGGTTGAAATCACGCTGGCGCCGGGAGCGCAACTGCCCGCCACCGACGCCAGCCCCCGCATCAGTCCGGCCTATCGTTCGCTGGAGCGGGCCATCGGGCTGGTTTATCCGCGCCAGTCGGCGGTTGTGCCGTTCATGTCGCGCGGAGCCACCGACGGAAGCTTTCTGCGATCGCACGGCATGGCGGTGTACGGCGTACCGGTTTTCCTGCGCGAGGCGGGCGAGAGCCGCGAGCACGGGAACGACGAAAGAATCTCCACTCAGAACATCGAGAATGGCGCTGAACTGCTGTGGCAGATGGTCCTGGAAACGGCCGGGGACAATTAGTCCAGCCGGACGACGTCCAAGTTCCGATCACCGGTTCTTGGCCTTCGGATGCGAGCGATCGTAGACCGCCATCAGATCCGTCAGCGACACCTGCGTATATTTCTGGGTGGTCGCCAGGCGCGCGTGCCCCAGCAGTTCCTGAATCGCGCGAAGATCTGCGCCGTCGGCCAGCAGATGGGTCGCGAAGGCGTGGCGCAGGCTGTGCGGATGCAGGGAAGCATCGCCCGAAATCAGGCGCGCGTACAGCTTCACGATGCCGCGCGCGCCCCGGTCGGAAAGCCGCGTGCCCAGGTGATTCGCGAATAGCCCTTTCTCTCGGGGCTTGACGGAACGCACCTGCGAGATACTTATCGAGCGCTGCGGCAGCGGTCGCCCCGTAGGGGACCTGCCGCTCCTTGCGCCCCTTGCCGCGGACGCGAATCCACTGCTCGCGAGTATCAAAATCGTCCAGATCGAGCCCGACCAGTTCGCTGATGCGCAGGCCGCAGCCATACAGCAGCTCGAAAATAAGCCGGTCGCGTTCGGGGAAGGGACGCTCCAGGCGATCCTCGGCGACAGCGTTGATGAGTTCGTTGGTCTGCTCGGCGCTCGGAACGGCGGGCAGGCGCTGGGGAGCTTTGGGAGTCTTCACCAGACGTGCGACATTCGTAGGCACGCTGCCTTGCTTAGCGAGAAACTGAAACAGCGAACGGACCGACGCGAGCTTGCGCCGGACGGAAACGGGACTCAGCCGGCGATGGTAAAGATCGCCCAGCCATTCGCGGATCTGAAGCACCGTGAATTCGGCGGGCGCGGGCGGATGCTGGCCCGGAGGCGAGAAATAGCCCGCGAATTGTTCCAGGTCGCTGGCATAGTTGCGCAGTGTGTGCGGCGAGGCGTTTTGCAGACGCAGGTCGGCGAGGTAACGTTCGATCGAGCTCGTTAACGCGGAAGCCTGGGCGTCAGGCATGCGAGTACAAGTGCTGCTCCAGCGCAGCCAGCGCCCTTCGGCAGACTTCGGCGTGCCGCAGCTTGCGATCGCGCGGCGGATTATCGAGCTTCGGCAGCAGATCGAAGGTGATGTTCGCGGGCTGGTAGTTGGCTGGATCCGCTCCGGACACATAGGCGCACAGCGAACCGAGGGCGGTCTCACGCGGGAATGCGCGAACATTTTCAGAGGCAGCTAAAGCTGCCGCTCCACGGCCAGCGACTAGGCCCGTGGCGATCGATTCCACGTATCCTTCGACGCCCGAAATCTGTCCGGCGAAGAAAATATTGGAGCGCGCGCGCAGTTGAAGAGTGGGGGTCAATAAAGCAGGTCCGTTGATGTAGGTGTTGCGGTGCACCTGGCCAAATCGCAAAAATTCGGCGTTCTGGAGCCCCGGGATCATTCGCAGCACGCGCTCCTGCTCGCCGAAGCGCATGTGATTCTGGAATCCCACCAGGTTGAAGCTGCCCGAGCGCGCGTTTTCGCTGCGAAGTTGGACCACGGCATAGGGGCGCCGGCCGGTGCGCGGATCGATCAACCCCATCGGCTTCATCGGCCCGAAGCGCAGGGTGTCGCGACCGCGGCGCGCGATCTCTTCGATCGGCAGGCAGGCTTCGAAGTAGTTCACGTGATCTTCGCCAATGTGCGCCGGTACGTTCTCGGCTGCCAGCAGAGCATCCAGAAACGCCTCGTACTCAGCCTTGTCGAAGGGGCAGTTCAGATAATCATCGGTCCCATCGAGTGATTTGCCGTAGCGCGACGCCGCGAAGGCAATCGAGGTATCGATGGACTCCGCATCCACAATCGGACTGATGCTGTCGTAAAAGAATAGCCTTTGCGATCCCGTGAGCCGCGCGATTTCAGCCGCCAGCGCATCGGATGTCAGCGGTCCACTGGCGATGATCCAGATTTGTTCAGGATCGAAAGTCGTGACTTCTTCGCGGCGGATCTCGATGGCAGGATCTTCTTCGAGAACGCGCGTGACTTCGGCGGCGAACAGGTCGCGATCCACGGTCAGGGCGTGGCCGGCGGGGACCCGTGTTCGCGGGGCGATCTCTTTGATTAACAGCGATCCTAAGCGGCGCAACTCTTCTTTGAGCAGCCAGGGAGCGCCGTTCTCCTGCTCACTCTTGAGCGAATTGCTGCACACCAGCTCTGATAGCGCGCCGGTCTTGTGGGCAGGAGTGGTCCGCACGGGACGCATTTCATACAAAACAGCGCGTCCGCCCGCGCGAGCCACCTGCCAGGCCGCTTCGCAGCCGGCCAAGCCGCCGCCGATAATGTGAACCTCAGCCCTCACGATACTCGCCGAAAACCTTCCTCAGGCGGTCCGAAATCTCGCCGACCGTCGCCAACGCTTCGCAAGCCGCCATGATCTTCGACATCAGATTATCGGAGCCGCGCGCGGCTTCTTCCAGCGCGCCAAGGCGAGCCATTACTTCGGCCTGATTCCGCGAGGCGCGCACTTGCCGTAAGCGCTCCACTTGCCGAAGCTCCACATCGGAATCAATGCGCAAAGCCGCGAGAGGCTCATCGTTTTCCTGCTGAAACCGGTTGACGCCGACCACGATCTTTTCCCCGCGTTCCACCTGCTGCTGGAATTCGTACGCGGCGTTCTGAATCTCCGCCTGAATCCAGCCTTTTTCGATCGCGGCCAATGTTCCCCCCAGCCTGTCAATGCGCCCGAGATAATCCTGCGCTCCGCGTTCGATCTTGTCGGTCAGCTCTTCGATGTAGAAACTGCCGCCAAAGGGATCGGCCACCTTGGCGATCCCGCTTTCATGCGCGATGATCTGCTGCGTGCGCAGCGCCAGACGCGCGGCTTCCTCCGTCGGCAGTCCCAGCGCTTCGTCGCGCGAATTGGTATGCAGCGATTGGGTCCCTCCCAGCACGGCGGACAGGGCCTGCAAAGCCACGCGCACAACATTCACGTCGGGCTGCTGCGCCGTGAGCGTCGACCCGGCGGTCTGGGTATGAAACCGCATCATCATCGACCTCGGGTCCTTGGCGCCGAAGCGTTCCTTCATGATGTGCGCGTATAATCGCCGGGCCGCGCGGTACTTGGCGATCTCCTCCAGAAAATCGCTGTGGGCGTTGAAGAAGAAAGATACTCGCGGCGCGAAGGCGTCGACGTCCAATCCTGCATGAACAGCCGCATCGATATAAGCGATGGCGTTCGCCAGCGTAAACGCCACTTCCTGGATCGCGGTCGAACCGGCTTCGCGAATGTGATATCCGCTGATCGAGATGGTGTTCCATTCGGGCAGCTCCGCGCCGGCCCACGCGAACAGGTCGGTGACGATGCGCATCGCCGGGCGCGGCGGATAGATATAGGTCCCGCGCGCGATGTACTCCTTCAGAATGTCGTTCTGCACGGTGCCCGAAAGCTTCTTGAGATCGGCTCCCTGATTCCGCGCAACCAGGGTGTACAGCGACAACAAGACCGCGGCGGTGGAGTTAATGGTCATCGAGGTGGTGACTTGGTCCAGCCGAATGCCCTCGAAGAGCCTCTCCATGTCGGCCAGCGAGCAGATCGCGACGCCCACGCGGCCGACTTCGCCCGCAGCCAGGGCGTGATCCGAATCCATGCCCATCTGCGTGGGAAGATCGAAAGCCACGGACAGACCGGTGATTCCTTGCGAGAGAAGGAAGCGGTAGCGGCGGTTGCTCTCCTCGGCCGATCCGAAGCCCGCGTACTGGCGCATGGTCCAGAGACGTCCGCGGTACATGCCGGGATGGATGCCGCGCGTGAACGGATATTGACCCGGCAGTTCGGCTGGGTTGTTCGGCGTATCGCTCATGAACGCGAGGCTTTACGGGCTCGCAGGAAGGAGGTGATCCCGAAATACGCCATCAGGACCGGCAGGAAGAAAGACGCCGCCATCCGCAGCAGGCTGACTTCTTCGGTCTGCAACAGGTGGTAATTGCGGATCGCGGAGGATGCGAAAATTACGGCCAAAACAATGAATATAAAGCCGATGACTTCGTGCCAGAGTACCCGCATGGGGCGCACCACCCCGGGCACCACATGCTGGATAAATTTGCCCGCTTTGCTGCGCTTGTCGATTTTCATCGCCGGCACCCCTCATCCTAACAAACCACCTAACAGAGCATGCCGCTGCTGCCGATATTGGGGGTAGAGGAAACCGTTCGACCTCCCGAAATACGGGTGGTATGCTGAAGGTGGCATGGAACCCGAGAGCGGGTTCGTACAGTAGAAACGAGGAATGAATTGGACGATCGCTTGCGAGATCTCATGCAAGAATTGGGAAACGCGATCAACGAGTCGCTTTCCGATTCCGACCGTATAGCCGCCGCGATTGGAGAGATCAAACGCGCCGGTTACGACGTCTTCCTGGTTCTGGAAGCCACCATCGGATTCAACAAACGTGCTGAAGGCGAAGAGAACGACGAGTCCGAAGAAACGGTGGAACTGGAATCCCAACCCGAGACTGGACGACGGCGCCGGGTGGGGAAGATCCAACTCACTTCGCAGGATCAAAAATTCCTGCGCGCGCTGAAGATCGCCATCGACGACGACAGCCGCTGAAGGCGGTTCCTCTAAAGCCTGTGCGCGTTTTTCTGCTGGGCCTGGTTGTTTCTCTGAGTACGGGCTTCAGCGCTTTCGCCGCTGAAACCGTCGAAATCCTGCGTGACAATTTTGGTACTCCTCACATCTTTGCCCGGACATCCGCCGGAGCCGCCTTTGCCGCGGGCTATGCCCAAGCCGAAGACCGGAAGGACGCTCTGCTGCGGAATCTGCGCGGAGCGGGCAGTGACGATACGGTCCTCGCTCCCAAGCTCCAGGCAGTGATCAAGGCGTTCTGCGCGGGTATCAACCGGTATCTGCGCGAGCAAGGTCGACAACAATTCCGTCGCCCCTGCAATGGTCGTGGCGTTCAGCCGCCGGGCGTTCCGGACCATCCATGGATCGAATGACGTGCTGATTGGTCCGGCCCGCAGCTCGACCGGGAACGTTATCGCGATTCTCGATCCGCTGGCCGGCTGGAATGACGACGGCCGTCCCTATGAAATGCGCTGGTACGCATCCGGCGAGCAGATCGCGCTTTCAGGTGTCGCGCCGCCGGGCGTGCCTTTCCCTCTGGTCGGCCACAGCGCGTCGGTCGCCATCGGATGGAGTGGTTCGCAGGATATCGCGGGCCCGCGCGCGATCGAGCAGGCCTGGGCGATGATCACCGCGCGCAGCCTGGCTGAGGTGCAAGCGGCGCTTCGCATGGGACAGATCCCCGGCGCGGCGATGGTGGCAACCGCGCACGGCGAAATCATCGACAGCTCCGGAACCGCACCCGATCAGGGTATTCTTGTGCGCCAGCGGAGCGTGCCGGCGGCGGATAAAGGGATTCGTCAGCTTTTAGCCGCGCAGAATACCTGGCCCTTTGGGCGCGCCGTGGATCTGGCTTTTTCGACAGTCGTCTACAAGGCCGAAACCTGGCAAACGCGCCTGGTCAAGGTGGCGCCCGAGGTGCGCTTCGCCCAGACGCTCACGGGATGGGACCGCCGTAGCGATCCGACTTCGATAGAGGCTCTGGCCTTTTACCTATTTAAGATGGCGCTGGGCAAGCCCGAGTCCGAGGCGCTCGAACCGCCGGATTCTCTCAGTAACAATCGCATCCGCGCGGCGCTTCGGCGAGCCCAGGACCAGGTCGAGACGGAGCTGCCCTATCGCGCCGACTACGGCACCATATTTCGCGTGGCCCGCCCCGGTTCGTCGCGGTCGAACCCTGCCGGCGGCGGAACAGTCACGGAAGCTGGCATGATCACGCCGCGCGCGATCACGTATCAAAGAGCGGGTGCTGTCGTTATGGGCTCCGGCGGCCAGACGGCGACAGAAGTCATAGAATTGTCCGCTGCTCCCCACTCTGTATCTATCCTGATGCCCGGCGAGAGCGACAGCCCTCAGTCAGGGCACTTTGACGATCAGGCTCGCGACCTGTTCAGCAAGGGCACCGCCAAGCCCACCTATTTCGGGGACCGCAAGGAACTCGAAAAACATATCTCTGCGAAGAAAGAATTGATATTCTGACGGATATTTTTTGAGCACGGCTGCCACTAATCTCTTCAGTGGTGAAAGACGAAATTGAGGCCTTCCTCAAGACCGCCGCCCAGCCGGTCCTAATGGAACCTGGCGAAGATCCGCTGCCGATCCGCGCCGATCAATTCGTGCTCGGGGCTCGCGCAGGCGGCGCTTGCACCCTCGAATGCTGGGATGAGACTCGCAATCTGGTGCGCCGGATTCGCGGGGTCGGCAAGGTCCGGCGCGGATTCCTGGAACTGGAAATCGAACGTTTTGGGGGCCGCACCGGCTCGCTCCTGATGATCGACCTGGCGCAAGCGGCGAACGCTTCCACCGCCCGGCATGGCGCCCGGCTCAAATATCGCGAGCGTTTCCGGATGTCGCTTCGCCGCCAGTTTAGCGGCTGGAAACTGGTGGAGCTGAGCACGGAGCAGGATCTGCACCACAGCTTGTCACCGGCGTATCCGCGGGCGTTGCTACGCCGCGGCAATCAGGCCATCGCCGCGATCGGCGCCGGTGAAGACGCTACCGACGTGGACGGCGTTCTGAGCTTCGGGCTGATCTGGCTCGATTATCTACGGCGGCGCGAGACGCGTTTGGCGGTCGGCACGCTTGCGATATTCGTCCCCATCGGCGCGGAAAACACCACGTGCCACCGCGTTCGGTATCTAAACCGTACGGCCGCGCAGTATCGCGTGTTCGTCCACGGAGCCGGGATTCTGGAAGAACCGGTCGACCCGCGGGACTACACAAACTTTTCGACCCGGCTGGATGCATTTTGCGCGATGGACCCATTTTGCGCGACAGGGGCCGATGCGGAACTGGCTGCGTGGGTGGCGCGCCTTGGGGCCATCGACGGCGTGGAGCGCAGGCCCCGGCCGGATGGCTCGGTCAGCCTGGCGGTGCGAGGCTTGGAGTTCGCGCGAACCTCCGGCTCAACCCTGCTCTTCGGGATCGACCAACGCCACCGTGCCGGCGCAAGCCAGCTTCCGGAGATCGAGGCATTAGCACGCGGGCTGGCTCGTCTTCGGAGCGCCGAGGCGGCCGACCGCACCAACCCTTTGTATCTGCGCCATCCCGAAGCCTGGCTCGAATCCCAGGTACGAGCCTCTATCAGCCGCCTGGACGCGACCATTCGCGATGCACCCCTCTATGGCCAGGCCCCGCAGTTCGCCGCCGGATCCCGTGGAATCTTGGACGTTCTCGCAGCCGGCTACGATGGCCGTCTGGTGGTCATCGAAATTAAGGCCAGCGAGGACATCCATTTACCTCTCCAGGCCCTGGATTACTGGATGCGCGTCAAGTGGCACCTGGAACGCGGCGAATTCGAAGGCCGCGGATACTTCCCCGGCATCCCGCTGCGTCCCGACCCTCCGCGGCTGCTGCTGGTCGCCCCGGCACTGGAGTTCCATCCGGCCAATGAGACGGTACTGCGGTACTTTTCCTCCGAGATCCATGTGGAACGCGTCGGTGTCGGGATACAATGGAGACAGGAGTTGCGGGTAATGTTCCGAGCTCCCTCAGCCCTGTAGCAGCCATGGCCCTCGCAGTCTTCCGGCAGATACGACAAGCGCTCGTGAATCTGAATCCCGCGGAAGTGCGCGCGCAGGCCGACCGTCCGGTACGCGTGGGATTGGTCGCCGCTTCCCGGGAAGCCCTGGGCAGCATGGAGACGTACTTTGCTCCGCACCATCTCTCTCCGGAGCGCCGGGCCGAAGCGGTTCAGATTCTGATTCGCGGCGGCGGCCCCTCCTGCGACGTGCAGATCTACGAATCGTCGCTCCTGCGGCCAGCGGATGCCTTCTCCTTCGATCCCGAAGCTCCCGAAGACTGCGTCCGGCGCATCGTACGGAAGCGCGAGGAACTGATGCTGGCGTTGGCGCGGCGTTTGGATCCTTTCCGCAAGGAAGTTTCGCATCACGTGATCCGCGCGGTGGCGAAAGAGAATGCTTTGTTCTGCCTGGTGACGGCTTTGCCGGATGTCGTGCCCAGTTTGGCTTCCATCCCGTGGTTCGCCGGGGAATACGGGTCGGACGCGGCGTTTCTCACCATGAACCAGATCCGCATGGGATTCCTGCTGGCCGCGGCCAGCGACCGCTCGGTGGGATATCGCGAACAGAGATCCGAAATCGCCTCCATCGCCATGGGCGCGTTCGGATGGCGAGCCTTGGCGCGTGAAGCGGTCGGGAAAATACCCTTCGGCGGCGGGCTGATTCCCAAGGCGGCCATCGCCTGGACGGGAACCTTCGTAGCCGGGCTGTCGCTCGAGCGGCTGTATCGCCTGGGATACGGTTTCACGCGCGTCGAACGGCGCAGGGTTTATGAGGATGCCTTCGAAAACGGGAAACAGATCGCCGGGATGCTGCTCGAAGGCCTGACGCGCCAGCGCAAGGCTGTATAACTCCGCCCGCTCTCCACTTATGGACATTACCGACGCTTCCGGCTACGCAGGCCGGGCCGACCAGGTTTTCACCCCACGCAGCGAAGAAGAGATCGCCGCGATTCTTGTTCGCGCCTCCTCCGAAGGCGTTCCTGTAACGGTGATGGGCGCGCTCACCGGATTAGCGGGCGGCGCGGTTCCGAAAAGCGGATGGGCCATTTCGATGGCTCAGTTCCGAAAGTTAGATGTGTACCCTGGCAAGGCCAGGGTAGGCACGGGCTCGCTGCTGCGCGACGTCCAGGGTGCCGCGACCGCTTCCGGACAGTTCTACGCGCCCGACCCCACGGAGAACACGTCGTCGATCGGCGGCAATATCGGAGCCAACGCCAGCGGTTCGCGTAGCTTCCGCTACGGGGCCACACGTCAGCATGTTCGGGCCCTGCGGGTGGTCCATATGGACGGGAGCATAGCGGAGTATCGCCGCGGCGATAAAGTCGACTTCGACGTCCCGCGCATTCCTTTGCCCCGCACCCGCAAGCATTCCGCCGGGTATCGGCTCGAGCCGGGTATGGATTTCGTGGACCTCTTCATCGGCAGCGAAGGCACGCTGGGCGTAGTCACCGAAGCCGAGCTTCAGCTGCTGCCCGCGCCGGGCGAGATCCTGGGCGGCGTCGTCTTCTTCCCGACCGAGGAAGCCGCGCTCGATGCGGTCGACCGCTGGCGTCCAACGCCGGGTCTGCGGATGCTCGAATTTCTGGATTCGCGTTCCATGAAGCTCATGGAGCAACCCTACGGAGCCGCCGTTCTGATCGAAATGGAAGGCGACGCCGAACTGGATATGGCCGGGGCACTCGAAGAGGAGTCCTGGTTCGGGGCATCCGCGGCCGATCGCGAGCGATTCCGGCAGTTCCGCCATCGTCTTCCGGAGCGCATTCATGAGCGCCTGCGACGGGCCGGATTCGTGGTTCTGGCGACGGACTATGCGGTTCCGCTGGAGCGCAATCGCGATATTCTTGCCGTCTATCGCAGGGTCCTCTCCAAGAATTTTGGCGACAAGTTTGTGATGTTCGGCCACATCGGCGACGCCCATGTGCACACCGAGATTCTGCCCGAAACGCAGCAGGAATGGGAGCGGGGCACCGAAGTCGCGGTCGAGCTCGCCCAGGAAGTTGTGGCCATGGGCGGCACCGTCGGGGCGGAGCACGGCTTGGGAAAGCGCAAGGCGCATCTTTTGTCGATTCAATACAATGCGGCTGAAATCGAGGCCATGCGCTCGGTCAAACGCCGTTTCGACCCGCAGGGGTTGCTGGGGCAAGGGAATTTGTTTTCATGAGTAGGGCAGGTCTCCAGACCTGCGGCCGGACTCCAGTCCCGCCAAAATTCTAGGCGGGGCGTAGACGCCTGCCCAACTGGGAAGGGGCCTGGAAGGCCTCGCGCTATAATTTACTGAGAAGTAACATGCAAGAGCTCATCAAGAAGTTGCAGGACGAAATCGCGGCGCTCGAAAACGAGTTTCGTATCGAGCTTCCTCGGGAAATCCTGAAAGCGCGGGCTCACGGCGATCTCAAGGAGAATGCCGAATATCACGCGGCCAAGGAGCGGCAAGGCATGGTCAATGCCCGCCTGAATCAGCTCAACGCCCGCCTGCGCGAGCTTTCCATGATCGATATGTCCAAGATCCCGCACGACCGTGTCGGGCTGGGTTCCACGGTCGTGGTGCTGGACCTCGACAAGGACGAGAAGATCCGTTATAAGCTGGTGACGAGCGAAGACGTGGATGCCAAGAACGGAATGATTTCGACTACGTCTCCCATAGGCCGGGGCCTGCTGGGCAAGCACGTTGGCGATACCGTGAAAATCCAGATTCCCGGCGGCGCGCGGGAAATGGAGATCGTGGAGCTGATCACCATTCATCAGGCGGAGGCGAAGTAGTCGATGAGCTACACTCACGCGATCGGCTGGGCGTGCAACAAAGTCATCCGGCTGATTGTGCGCGGGCTGGCTCTTTCCAAGATCCATCCAAACGTGCTCACGTTCCTGGGCCTGGTGATCAACGTCGGTGCGGCTTTTCTGCTGGCCGGCGGACAATTCCGCTGGGCCGGCGTGGTGATCATCGGTGCGGGATTATTCGATATGGTGGACGGCCGCGTGGCACGCGAAACCAACCGCGTGACGCGCTTCGGCGGCTTCTTCGATTCCGTCCTGGACCGCTATTCGGATCTGGCCCTGCTCATGGGTTTGCTGGTCTGGTACGGGTCGATCAACCGGCCTTTCTATGTGGTGCTGACTGCGCTGGTGATGACCGCCTCTGTGATGATCAGCTACGCTCGCGCACGGGCGGAAAACTCGATTCCCAAGTGCAAGGTCGGATTCATGGAGCGTCCCGAGCGCGTGGTGCTGCTGATCATTGGCGCCCTATTCGATCGCATGGCCCCGGTGCTGTGGGTGATCGCGGTTCTCGGGAACCTTACGGTGGTCCACCGTATGGTCTACACCTTCCAGCAGGCCAAGCTCCTGGAAGAAGCCCAGTTGCATGCCACCCCCGCCGTGCGCACTGCTGACCACGGCCGCTAAACGCCGGCAATCGACCCTGCGTCCGTGAGTTTCTCCAGCGTCTCCACCTTTTCCTCGATTCGCACCGCTGCCGCGCCCGCCGCGCTCCGGAACCGCGCGCGAATCTGATCGGGAGTCGCCGGCACCAGATCGGACATGCGCTTACGCAGCACTTTACCATCGCGTAAAGTGACGATCACTTCCGACCCCTGCAAGCGAGGATACGCTTGCGTGAGTTCCGGGTCTTCTTCCAATTTAGTGATGCCGATCAGCCGCGCAATTTCCGGATCGTCGAGCCGGCGGTAGTTGCTCTCCTCAATCGACTGGCGAGCCAGTGTGGCCGCGACGCAGAAGTGAATGCTCATCTTGGCTTGCAAGACGCGCTCGAACGGACCTGAAGCGTTGCAGCCCGGATAGTGGATCGCCGCTGCCGTGCACTTTACTTGAACAGAGGCGATGTCCTGGCTCGGCACTCCGATGGCAAGTGCCGCCTGACAGGCCGTCTGCGCATAGTTACAAGCCGGCGCGGGCTTGTGATAGACGGAGAAGATTTCGAGGCTGTCGCCCTGGAAGGGTGTCACATGAGCCACGCGGTCGGCCCTGCGCAGCGCCGCGAATAATCCCGCGGGCCCATCCAAAGCCGTTTCCGATCCAAATGCTCCGAGTTCCGCGAGTTCCACCGAGGTGACCGCGTTACGCGCCGCGAACCCCGCGTGAAAGAACATGTCGTCCGCGCCCGACGCGGGCCATTCGTTCAAGCCCCCGGTGGCATTCGCCGCGAGTCCCAGCGCACTCACGCCCGCGTCTTCCGTGAACCCCAACATCACGCTGCCGGCGACGGCTGCGCCCAGCGGTCCGGTGATCCCCGTGGGCCGGAAGATCCGCACGGTCTCCTGATCCATCAGCGCGCGGCCTATCGACGCGCCCACCTCGTAGCCGCACACTGCTCCTCGAATAAAATCCCGTCCGGTGATCTTGCGCGATTGCGACAGCGCCAGAAGAGCCGGGAAGATCACGATTCCCAAGTGGCTCACCGATCCGGTGTGCATGTCTTCGCGGACCAGCCCATGTCCCAGCACCGCGTTCGCGAAAGCAGCCTCCGCGGCCGATGCGCGCACTTGCGTGCCGATCACCGACGCGGGCCCGCCGCCTGCGCGTCCAGCGACCTCAATTGCCTGACGGCTCGGAGGAAGATCCAGCGATTCATACGCGCAGGATAGAAAATCCAGCAGCGCGATTTTGACTTTTGCGATCGCGTCGGGCGATAGATCGGTAAATCCGCGCGCCGCGCGGACCACTTTGCGCGAAAGTGTCAGAACGCCTCTACTTACCCGGACCCGGATCTACCGGAGCGCCCGTGCCGGACGAGCCCAGGAACAGCTTCTTCCCGTCGGGATAGGTGATGTTCGAACCGTTGGCGCGATTCGATCCGTCCTTGGCCTGGAAGCCATCGATGGAGATCTTCTGGCCCTTTTCGAGCGAACCCTTATTGAAGCCCCGGCGCAGGAGAATGTTCGGACTGCCCCCTTCGATCATCCAACTGGTCACCTTGCCGTCCGGCTCGGTGACGTCGATATGAATCCAGGTATGAGGGTTGATCCATTCCATCTGCGTGACCACTCCCTCCAGGTGGACCTGCTTCTTGCCGTCGTATTCCGCCGCGAAGGCGTGATGCGCGCGCATCGGCGATACGGCCACAAGGAAGCCCACCAGTGCGATCGAGACTGAGAGTGTTTTCCGCATCAATATCTCCTGTTCTGACTCTATTTCTTGCCGGCCTTGGCCGCTTCCTCGGCAGCCTTCTCTTCCGCACGAGCACCCTTGAGCATATTGAACATCGCGTAATTGCCTTCGTGGCAGGCGTATTCGTACAGCGGGAATTCCGGATTCAGCCGCAGCGGCATCCGGATGGTCCAGGGCCTCACCCAGGTTTTCGGATCGTTGATGGTGGCTGTGTATTCCATCATGTCGGGCCCCGTGCGGGTCCACTTTTCGGTGAGAACCATATCGGCGCTATGGGGAGTGCCGCCGCCGTTCAGCCCGATCCCGTTCTTGTCGCCCAGGAAATTCGTGGTCTCGATCACCAGCGTATTGCCTTCCCAATGGCCGCGCGAATCGCCCATGTAGGACTTGATGTTCGAACCTTCATGCGGGCGTCCGTCGAGCGGGATGATCTTGGTCTCATGAATCATTTCATAGCGGATCGCCACGTAGCCGGGGCCCTGCACGATCTGCGTTCCGTTGTTGTAGATCACCGGCAGGATGGATCCCATCACGCCGCGCGAGATGCAGCGGTCGTACAGGCTCTGGTCTTCCCAGGTTTCATTGGGACCGTGCCCCTGCTTGGCTTGCTTGGCCTGCGCCGCCTTCTGCTTGGCTTGCTCCGTCAGCTCGGGGATTCTGCCGTTCGGCGGATCGACCACCAGAGACGTGATCTTCTGCGGCTTCCCGTGTTCCAGCCAATATCCGGGAGGATTGATGCCGACCTTGGAATCCTTGGCAACGTACGCAACCCTGTCGTTTTCGGCGGTTCGCTCTGCCTTAGCCTGGCGCTGGGCGAATTCCTCCTCGGTGACCTCGGTGCGTTCGCCGGCCTTGGCGTCGCGCTGCATGGGGACCTCGATCAGGTCGGTTCCAGGCCACAGACCCTGGAGATCGGGATCGCCCCAGGGGAGCTTGGGCGGCGTGTAGGCAGATCTTCTTGGCTTTGGTGGCGGGAGCCTGGCCAATAACGGGCACAGTTACCAGCAACACGGAAGCCAGCACCGCGGTGAGCACCATCAGAGACGCAAGAACACGTTGTCTCATACGGGGTCTCCTTTACTTGGTCGGCTGTTTCTTATACTTTCCGTACAACAGTTCCTCGGCGAACTCCACGCATTTGAACTCGAGAATCTGGGCGTTCTTCTCGGCTCGTTTGTACAGCGGCAGGCTGATCTTCCAGGTCCGCGTAAACACGCTGGGATCCTCAATCGTAGCCTCATAATTCATGACGTCGTTACTGCGGCGCGTGTAACGCTCGACGACGTGCAGTTTATCGCTGGCGAAGTTTCCGGCGCGATCGAACCAGCTAAGCCCGTTGAGCCCGGTGACATCCACTACCAGGGTATCGCCATCCCAATGCCCGTTCGAGGTGCCCATCCAGGTATCGGACCCGGCTTCGATCGGTTTCCCCATGTTGATCAGCCGATTGGCGCTGGCGTACTCGTAGGCCATCAGGATGTCTTTGTTGGACTGGATGATCTGGAACGGGAACGGCATGTAGGTCGCGCGCGGGATGCCGGGCATATAGCACTTGGCTTCCGGATCTTCGGCCGGCCAGTTGGCTTTATTCTTCTTCTTCTGTTCGAGCGCCGCGGGCTTATAGGGGATTTCGTTGCCCTCGACCACTCCCTGGCCGGCTGGGATCGCTCCGATCGCGCCGAGTTGCCAGAAGGGGCCGGGAGCGGCAGAGTGGTCCTGGATGTCCCAGTTGGCGGTCCCGATGTACTCCCACACGCCGTTTAAATTCGGCTTGCCATCAGGCATCCGGCGGCCATTCGCTGGCGCCTTGGCAACCGCTTTCGCGGGAACCGCGGGGGCTTGGGCTCTGCCGGGAGTCAGCGTGAGCGCGATACAGACAACCGCGGCGGCGGCTGTGGACAGGGTGAGAATTTTGCGCATATAGGCGTAGATCGAGAACATCCGCGTCGGAGCGTGGGTTGCGCCGCCGGCATCCAATCGTACATTCCAAGCAATCCGGTGTCAATCGAGCAGCGCATCGAGCAGCATTGGCTTAAATCGGAGCCGTCGCCGGCAAGTTCGGATGGATGGCGGATTTGTAAGCTCCGCAATATCCCGAAAGCGCGGGCTGAGCGCAGGCCTGGCTCACGGTCGAGAGCATCGTCGCTAAGCGTGCGGTGAATGACGCGTGGGGGTCGGTGAGGTTGTCGAAATCAGGCGCCACCAAGCCCGCTGTAGCCGTCATCATGTTTAGTTTTGCCAGGGCGCCGGCGCTGCCGTAAGGATCGAATCCAGCCAATGTCATCAGCGTGATTGCGAAAACATCCGCGTCCTGTTCCGCATCCGACGGAACTGACAGGTTTGCTCGATGCTGCGATTGCGCGACGTGCGCCAACTCGTGCCCCACGATGAAGGCAAGTTCGCTGGGCGAATCGCTGATCAGTTGGGATACGCTCAGATCGATCTGTATGCCTCCGGGCTGCGCGGAAACATTGATAATCTGTTCAGGGCTGATCGTCAAATTGACGGCGCCCAACGCATTCAGGTCCACGTTGAATATTTGGAGAGCCGCCAGCGCGGACGGCGCGGCCCCGAGGAGTTTCCGATAGACCAGCCAGATCCGATCGACGTGCGAGATCGGCCATTCCAGGCGGCCGGGCGGAAGCGATGCCACCAGGCCCCGATCCACGTTGAGGGTCCAGGCCAGGAACTGATCGCTCACCGAAGTCGATGGGACGATTCGAATGGACCCCGTGAACGTTGATGACAAGCCGGAAATCCTGTCTATAAGGTCGAATGACAGATGTTCGCGAGCGGCAAGATTTACGATGGCTGTTCCGGCCCTGACCCCGCTGGAATCGAGTGCCGTGATCTGAAAACTCTTGGGGGTGTTGTAGATGTTGACGATCGCTATGCCCAGGTCGCGCGTCGCCGGAGAAACGTATTGCTGCGAGGGAAGCGTCGCGGCGGCGGATATCTCGGCCTGCGGCACGCCGTTCATGATCCTTCTGAACAGCACGGTCGCCTGTAGCGGAAGATCCGCCACGCCGACTGCATAGCCGGTGACGGTCGTCTGGAACGAAATGGCGCTGCGAAGAGTAATCGAACCGGAAGGGGGAACCGTAACCTGTTGAACTCGCGCTCCACCGCCCCCCAGGTCCAGGCTGAGGGGCTGGCCGTCGTCACCGAATATCGATAAGGTTACGGTCGAGGGAAGCGAAGGATGAGGATTGACGAATACAAAGGAGGTCTCCCATTGGTCCTGCGACGGGTCCTCCGACAGCCAAATGGGGAAAGTATAAACCCACGTGGGCGCCCTCGGGATCGAATTGGGCAAAACAGGAAACTGTTAGAAGGAAAAAACACGTCCATCGCAGCATGGGAACCTCCTGAATGATTTGGACGCGAGAAACCGTAGCGAGCGGAACATCAAAAACTTCGGTACTACTTACCGGCGGCCTTTTTCTCGTCCGCGCGGGCGCCGGCCAGCATGCCTTCCATCGCGTAATTGCCTTCATTGCAGGCGTATTCGATGATGGGTCCCTCGGTCCGCTTCATGGGGATCTGCGCGGTCCACGGCCGCGAGAACGCCGAAGGATCGTCCACCGTGAACTCGTACGTGATCGTGTCGGGCGCCGTGCGCGTGAAGCGCTCGACCAGGTGCATGTTCGGACCCGCGCGCTGGAAGCGGGTCTTGTCGTTGAAGTTGGTGGTCTCGACCACGAGTGTATTGCCTTCCCAGTGGCCGCGCGAATCTCCCAGCCACTCGCGAATTGTCGAGTCGACGTGCGGGCGCGGGGCGTTCTGTGTATCGATGGGAATTACCCGCGCGTCGTGGATCATCTCGACCAGAATGACGACGTATCCCGGCCCCTGCACGATCTGATAGTTGTTGTTGTAGAAGCTCGGCATCATGGGCGGCCCAGCGGTCGGCCAAAGGATGCAGCGCTCAGGTAAAGACCGGTCCTCGGGACCCTCGGGCGGTCTGCCAAACCCTGGAGGCGGGCCCGCGGGCTGTTCTCCCTTGCGCGGAATTTTTCCGTCCGGCGGATCGATCACCAGGGAAGTGCGCAAGGTCTCGACCACTTTGGTGCCGCGGTCGTACCAGGCGTCGTTGTAAGCACGGCTGAGATCGGCCTGCGCGCCGCCATCGCGGCGATCGGCGTTGTTCCGCTCGACCGTATCTTTTTCGTACTGGCGTGCTTCCGCCGGAGTAAAGAACTCCTTGCCGGCGAGATTGGCGGGGCGCTCGAGCGGCGTGATGGTGACGTTGGTCCACACGCCTTGCAGATCGGGCTGGCCGTCGGGCGTGCGCGGAGGAACGTACTTGCCCTGAGCGGACTTGCTTTGCGCGGCGAGTGAACCCGCCAAAATCACGATCGCCAGCGCGACTGCCTTACCGCTCATTTCGCGTTCGGCTGTTCATCCGGATTCGATCCGCCCACGAACAGCTTCTTACCGTCGGCGAAGGTAATGTCCCTACCGTTGGCTCTATTGGACCCGTCCTTGGCCTGGTATCCGTCGACCGAAATTTCGGTTCCCTGCGGCAGGGCGTCCTTGTTCACGCCGCGGCGGAACAGGGCGTTGGGACTGCCGCCTTCCACCATCCAGCGGGTCACCTTGCCGTCCGCGTCCTTCACGTCCATGTGAATCCAGGAGTGCGGGTTGATGAACTCCACCTTGACCACGGTTCCCTTCAGCTTCACGGGTTTTTGCGCATCGAATTCGGCGGCAAAAGCGTGATGCGCCCACACCGGCGCAGCCGCGATCAGAAGGCTTGCTGCTCCCAAGGCCAGAACCAGTTTATTTCGCATTTCGATTGCTCCTTCTCGCTTGGAACTATCGTACTCCTTCGGCCGCTGTCCCGCAGGCCCCTGAGATGAAAAAGGGCGGCCGCGTTAGCAGCCGCCCGTAAATCCTGCAGAAAAAATCGAGAGCTTACTTGGCGTCGCCGTTCGCGCCCGGAGCGGAGCCGCCCATGAACAGGCGCTTGCCGTCCTTGGCGTAGGTGAGATTGGCGCCCACAGCCCGGTTAGCTCCGTCCTTCGCCTGATAACCTTCGACGATGATCTCGGTCCCTTCCGGCAGGGATTCCTTGGTGAACCCATTGCGGAACAGCGAATTGGGACTGCCGCCTTCGACCATCCAGGGCGTGATCTTTCCGTCGGCGCCCTTCACGTCCAGATGGATCCAGGAATGAGGATTGACCAGCTCCCATTTGGTGACGACGCCTTGCAGTTTGAGCGGCGCCTTCTCATTGAATTCGGCGGCGAAAGCGTGATGCGCGCGAACCGGCGCTACGGCGACCATCATTCCGGCGCCAGCAAGGACCAGGGCTAGCTTGTTTCGCATTGTGACTTGCTCCCTTACTTCACTTCTTTTCAGTGGCGCGAGCGCCGCTGAGGTTGTTGGCCATGCCGTAGTTGCCTTCGTGGCAGGCGTACTCGTACAGATTGCCGTCAATGTGGACCATGTTGTATTCGCCCGAGAACGGCTTCACCCAGGTCTTGGGATCGTCCACGGTGAATTGGTACTGGATGGTGTCGGCGTCGACACGCGTGAAGCGTTCGGTGACTTTAGCGGCGTCGCTAACCGGTCCGCCCTGGATCACCACCAGAGGATTGTAATTGACGGTTTCGACCACCAGCGTGTCGCCTTCCCAATGGCCTACCGAATCGCCCATCCAACGCTTGATCTCCGCCGGTCCGTGCGGACGGCCATCGGTGGGAATCACGCGCGTATCGTGGATCATTTCCTGAATGATCCCGACGAAACCCTGGCCCTGGACGATCTCGAGCGTCGAGTTGTAACCTACCGGCATCATCGGCGGACCTTCAAATCCCCAGGTAATGCAGCGCTCGGCCAGCGGACGATTCTGGGCGCTGTCCCACTGGTGCGCCTGCTGGTTTGCGCGGCGATCGGCGACCAGCTTCGCGGCTTCGGGAAGCATCGCGGGCACGCGGCCTTCCGGACCGGTGATGATCGAGGTCCGCAGACTGGCGGCTCGTTTCACCGTGGGGCCACCGAGGCCGAACTGGCTGGTGTCATAGTGAACGGCGAGCGCACCGCCTTCGGGTTCCGCGGCAGCAGCGGGGCGCGGGGCGCCTCCACGTCCGCCTCGACCGGCGGGAGCAGCCTTCGCGGATTCCACTCTATCGGCCTCATCCGTGTAAAACTCTTTCGCTCCAAGGTAGGCGGGCCGCGCGACGGGAACCGTCGTGGCGTTTGAATACACACCCTGCAAGTCCGGCTTGCCGTCCGGAGTGCGCGGCATGGTCCACGCTTTGGCGGCCGGAGCAGGTTTTGCAGTTACCTGAGACTGTGCGGACACCGGCGCCGATACCAGCACGGCGGCGGCGGCCAGAGCGATTAGCGAAGAGAGAAGGTGTCGTCTCATTTACTGTCTCCTTTTCCTTGAAGCGGCTGCTTTCGAAGGTGCCCGTACAGCACCTCTTCGGCGAACTCCACACACTTATATTCTAAGAGCTGCGCGTTCTTTTCCAAACGCCGGTAGAGCGGCATGCTCATCTTCCATTGGCGCGTGAACACTTTCGAATCGTCAATGGTGGCTTCGTACTGCAGCGCGTCCGGCCCGATGGGAGTATAGCGCTCGATCACGTGCAGCGCGTCGCTGTGCCAGTTGCCGGCGCGATCGAACCAGGTCGAATCGTTGAGGCTGGTCACATCGACCACCAGGGAGTCGCCCTCCCAATGCCCGTTCGACCAGCCCATCCAGCTATCGGCGGGGGCCTTGGTGGGCGCACCCATATTAATGACGCGCACCGCACCGGCGTATTCGTACACGATCATGACCGTGCCGGTTCCCTGGACGATCTGGAACGGGTACGGCATGTAAGTCGATCGCGGCACTCCGCCCATGTAGCACTTGATCTCCGGATCCAGCTTCAGCCGATCCGTGAAGTTCTGTTTCTGCTTGGCAGCCGCTTCCGGTTTATAGGGAATCTCGCCGCCCTCGACTATGCCCAGGCCTGCGGGAGTCGAATACGCTGCGCCCAGTACGGAGACCGGTCCGGCGTAAGCGGCATGTGGGCGGATGTCCCAATTGGCCTCATTCATGGCCTGCCAGATCCCGTTCAGATTCGCCTTCCCGTCCTTGGTTTTGGGGGCTTTATAGGCGGGCGCCTGCGCGGGGGTGGGCAGGACGGCTAGAGAGAGAAGCGCCACTCCAGCAGTACCCGCCAATAACCAGCTTCCCCACCGACTCCGCATCTGGATTTGCACCTTGGCAGTCTCCTCTAAAGGCCCGCAGCGCTGCGGGTACACCACACCGGCATTGATCGTACATTCAAACACATACGAAGTCAAGGCGGCACTAAAGCCGTCGTGCGAACATCAATTATGGGCGATCGGCAATGAGTGCGAACAACCCGTTCCAGATCCACCCCGCTTCGTCTAGACCCAAACCGTCGGGCCCTAAAGTTAAGGACCCCGTTTGTGGCATGGATGTTACTCCTGAGACCGCCGCCGGGAGTTTTGAATACCAGGGCCAGACCTACTATTTCTGCGCCCAGAGCTGCCTGGCGAAATTTCAGGCCGACCCACTGAAATACCTTGCTCCCAAGCCGGCGGAGCTTCCGGCCAACTCGCAGGACGTCGAGTACACCTGCCCGATGCATCCCGAGGTGATTCAAATGGGTCCCGGGACCTGCCCGATCTGCGGCATGGCGCTGGAACCCAAGACGATTCAGGCGGATGAAGGGGCAAACCCCGAGCTGGTGGACATGCAGAGGCGGTTCTGGATCAGCGTCGCGCTGAGCGCACCGTTGGTCGCGATTTCGATGGGGATGCCGGGTCCCCACCACGCGCTCCCATGGATCGAGCTGGCTCTGGCGACCCCGGTGGTGCTGTGGGCGGGTTGGCCGTTTTTCGTGCGCGCCTGGCAGTCCCTGGTGAGCCGCAATCTTAATATGTTCACGCTGATCGGGCTGGGGGTGGGGGTGGCATATGTGTACAGCGTTTTTGCCGCCATTTTCGGGGATGGCTTGGAGGTGTACTTCGAGTCCGCTGCGGTGATCGTGACGCTGGTGCTGCTGGGCCAGGTGCTGGAACTTAAGGCCCGCAGCCGGACGGGAGCCGCCATCAAGGCGCTGCTGGGGCTCGCTCCTAAGACGGCCCGCCGGATCAGCGCGGATGGAACCGAAGCCGACGTCCCACTGGATCAGATCCATCCGGGCAATCTGCTGCGCGTCCGTCCGGGCGAGAAGGTTCCGGTGGACGGCGTGGTCGTCGAAGGCGCGAGCGCTATTGACGAGTCCATGCTCACGGGCGAGCCCCTGCCGGTCGAGAAAACCACCGGCGAGTAAAGTCACGGGCGCGACGGTGAACGGGAATGGATCGCTGATCGTCAAAGCCGAGCGCGTGGGATCGGAAACGCTGCTGGCGCAGATCGTCCGGATGGTGTCGGAAGCCCAGCGCAGCCGGGCCCCCATCCAGAGGCTGGCCGATCGGGTGGCAGCCTACTTCGTGCCGGCGGTGGCGGGCATCGCGGTCGTGACATTTTTCGTGTGGGCCATGTGGGGTCCGCAGCCGCGCCTGACGCACGCGCTGGTGAATGCGGTCGCGGTCTTGATTATTGCCTGCCCGTGCGCGCTGGGGCTCGCGACGCCGATGTCGATCATGGTGGCGATGGGCAAGGGCGCGACCATGGGCGTGCTGTTCAAGAACGCCGAGGCGATCGAGCTGCTGCACCAGGCCGATACATTGGTGGTCGACAAGACCGGGACGCTCACCGAAGGGAAGCCGAAACTGGTGGCCGTCGAACCGGCGGCGGGCTTCGACGAGAAACGCCTGCTGTATCTGGCCGCGAGTCTCGAACGCGGCAGCGAGCATCCCCTTGCACACGCTATTACGATGGGAGCACAGGATCGCGGCATTTCACTCGGCGTAGTCGACGGGTTTCAGGCGATTCCCGGCAAGGGCGCTCGCGGGCGCGTCGAGGGAGCCGACGTCGCGGTTGGGAATGTCGCGATGATGCAGGAAGCCGGCGTGGATGTCCCGGCATCCGGTGCGCTGTTAGTCGCGGTCGACGGCAAGTACGCTGGACGCCTTACCGTCGCCGACCCTATTAAAGCGACGAGCGCCGAAGCCATCCGGCAACTGCACGCCGAAGGCATGCGGATCGTGATGCTGACCGGCGACAGCCGCGTCACCGCCGAGAACGTGGCAAAGCAGTTGGGAATCGACGAAGTGCTCGCCGAAGTATTGCCGCAGGACAAGCGCACGCACGTCCAGCGGCTCCAGGAATCCGGCCGGTTCGTGGCCATGGCGGGCGACGGGATCAACGATGCCCCAGCGCTGGCGCAGGCACAGGTGGGAATCGCCATGGGAACCGGCACCGATATCGCCATGCAAAGCGCCGGCGTGACGCTGGTCCAAGGGGATCTGCGCGGGATCGCGCGGGCCAGGCAGCTCAGCCGGGCCACAATGCGCAACATCCGCCAGAACCTGTTCTTCGCCTTTGTGTACAACTCCGTGGGTGTGCCGATTGCCGCGGGGGTCCTGTATCCTGTGTTCGGACTGCTGCTCAGCCCCATGATCGCGGCGGCGGCGATGAGCTTCAGCTCGGTTTCGGTCATCAGCAATGCGCTGCGGTTGAGAACTGCTAAGGTGTGATCGGAAGTGTACGTGCTTAAGTCGTCTGGGAGAGCTGCCTATGAAAATACTCGTCGCGATCGACCATTCCGAAGCGAGCGAAGCCGTTATCAAGGAAATCGCCGCGCGGCCGTGGCCCCCGAATTCCCGCATAGAAGTTCTGAATGTGCTGGAGTACGCCCATCTGTGGACGGTGTCGCAGACGTATGAAGAGGCCTGGCAGGATTCGACGGCCCTGCTCGAACGGGCCGTGGAAGAACTTCGCGGCCGGGGGATAGAAGCGATTCCTCTAATGCTTCCAGGCGACGCCAGGAGCGTGATCCTGGACCGAGCCAAAGAAACGCAAGCGGATCTGGTCTTCGTCGGCTCGAACGGGGCTTCAGGACTGGCCAAATTTTTCCTGGGAAGAGTCGCGGCGTCGGTTGTGAGCCACGCTCCCTGTTCGGTCGAGACTGTTCGGACTCGTAAAAATGAGACGGAAGGCAAGCTTCCAGGTGTGCACAAGATACTGCTGGCGACCGATGGATCGGAGTTTTCGGAGCGTGCCGCGCGATCGATCGCGGAGCGGCCGTGGCTTGCAGGGACCGAGATCGAAGTGCTCAGCGTGGTAGAGCTGCATCTGGGAGCCACGCAGGCCTTGTTCGAGCCGCCTTTTGTAGATAGCGATCAGTTGGAGTCGCAGCGGGCACAGAGCATGAAGCGTGCCGAGGAGGCAGTTGCGAGCGCAGTGGAGATCCTTTCGAAAGCCTTTCCCAAAGTCGAAGAATCGATCTCCGTTTTGTTGGACGGACCCAAAGCCGTGATTATCAACGAAGCCGACAGGTGGGACGCCGACTTGATTGTGGTCGGCTCGCACGGGCATCGGGGGATCGAAAGGTTCCTGCTGGGCAGCGTGTCGGAAGGCGTCGCCCTGCACGCGAATTGTTCGGTGGAGGTGATCCGGTAGGCGAAGTATCGTCACGCCCAATACAGTCGCGCTATATCCCCTTGTGCTATATCTCAATGAAGCAAAGGAGACGCCGCAATGAGACCCTTTTTGAGTTTGTCCTTCGCCCTGGCCGCCACGGCTGCGATGGCGCCGTTCGCCTGGGCGCATTTTAAGCTATTGGAGCCGGCATCCTGGATTGAAGAGAACCAGTTGGGAGATCCGCAAAAGCTGGGCCCTTGCGGCGGAACTTCGGCCAATCAAGCCAAGGGAAAGGCCGCGAATCCCGGGACTCCGACCAACATGGTGACCCAGGCGAAAGGCGGGCAGAAGCTGCACATCAAGCTTCAGGAAACCGTGTTTCATCCGGGACATTACCGGATCGCGCTGGCGGTAAACTCGCGCGCCGAGCTTCCCGAGGATCCGATGGTGATGACGCGGGATTCCGACAAAGGGGTTCAGTCGGTCTCAGCGAAAATCGAAACGTCGCCGAAGCCTCCGATCCTGGTGGATGGATTGTGGGCCCATACAACGAAGATGGCCGATCCGTGGGAGACCGACATCACTCTGCCGAACATCAGCTGCGCGAAGTGCACGCTGCAGATCATCGAGTTCATGGCCGAACACGGCCGCAACTCGGATGGCGATTTCTCGTATCACCACTGCGCGGAGCTGCAGATCACGGCCGATCCCACGAAGCCCATCGACCGGGCCTGGATGACCACAGTCGGAGTTCCGGCGCGGCCGCCGTTAAAAGTCGTGAAATAGTTGGCTGAAAATTGAAAAGGGCCGCCTGCCGGCGACCCTTTTATTCCTGGTTTACGAGCTGAATGTCTGGTGGGCCCGAACTAGGGGCGATTGACGTTCTCAGCCTGGAGTCCCTTCGGCCCCCGTTTCACCTCGAACTCCACTTCCGTGCCCTCCTCCAGCGTCCGGTAGCCGGACATCTGAATTGCCGAGAAGTGAACGAACACATCCTCGCCGCTGGCCCGCTGGATAAATCCATAGCCCTTGGCGGCGTTAAACCATTTGACGACACCCTTTTCTCTCACTACTTGATATCTCCTCTTTCACTCCCGGAAGGCCGGGATCGTGCTTAAAAACTCTGCCATTGTCGCATGTAATCCGTTCTATTGCAATCAGATAATTAAATGCGCCGGACCCCATCGGGCCGGTTCGCCGGCACCTCAAGTCCACGCGTCAAACTGACGATAAATGGATGGTGGCAAACATCTTGTTGCGAATTTGGTTCCCGGTGCTGGCCTTTATGGTACTGGCGGGCTGCGGAGGAGGGGGCTTCTCACCCAACGCCATACTGGAATCGCGCCCGGTACGGCTCGACGGCGAGCAGGTAATCCTGGATCAGTCGCAGGTCGACTGCGGCGTCCGCGAGGACCTGTGGACACTGTCTCCGCTGGGCGATGGGAGGTCGGTGGGGCGCCTCACACAGAAAGGCCGCGACCTGCAATTCAGCGACGATATTCAGATCGGCGATGCCGTGGTGGGCGCCCCGTATGCCCAGATTCACGGCACGTTTCCCGTCAAGGTCTTCCAGGTAGGCTCGATCCGCGACCAGGACGCCTGGACCAAGCTCGCCGAGGCCAAAGTCACCGTCCGAATCGACCACGCCTGCTTCCAGACCAACCCGCCTGCCCTGATGGGGATCCGGCATGGACAGTTCGATGCGTCCGCAAGCCCGGTCTTCCGGTTCAAGCTGGACGGTGAGTGGGCGCTGGATCAGATTGTCCACTAAACCCCGCTCACCCCGGGCCGCCATCCTCTCCGCGTTGACTTGCCGTTAAGACTATGAGTAGTATGGTCTCACTGAGGGGGCTCAGTGCGTAACTTCCGCGTTATCACCAGCGCCTAGTCATGTTGCGTGGCCACCCTCGGCCTGTGCTCCTTTTTTCAAAGGAACACCAGGAAGGAATTTTTAAACTTGACTAAACCAATCACTTCAATTCTCACCGCGGCGGGCATATTTGTCGGCCTGTCCTTGCTCTCTGTTCCGGCTGCCGCCCAACGCGGCGGCGGGGCGCCTCAACCCGAGGGTTGTCCCGGTCCTCCCCAGTGGCAACTGGATCGCAACGCCGCTGCAGCCGCCGCCCGAGGGGCCGCAGCGCCCGGCGGAGCCCAAGCTCCGGGAGGCGGACGCGGAGCCGCTGGCGCAGGAGCCGGCCGAGGCGGCCGGGGTGGTCGAGGCGGAGCTCCGGCTGAGCTGCCTCCGGTGCCGCGATTCCCGAATGAGCCCCAATATGGCGCGCAAGCCGGCAAGCCGGACTTCGGCGGCCTGGATAAGGGCGTGTGGAACGTTCCCTACATCGTCAACCTGCAGATCAACGCTCACGACGAAAAAGGCTGCCAGTACATTAATCCGCCCTTCAAGCCCGCTGCCAAGGCGATATGGGAAGAGCGGTTCCTCAAGAACGACATGAAGGACGATCCGGAAGGCTTCTGTCTGCCTCCCGGCAATCCACGCATGTTCTACACTCCGTATCCCACGCAAATCTACCAGTTGCCGGATCGCATCCTGTTTGTGTATGAGGGGGGTGCGCACGTCTGGCGCGTGGTCTACATGGATGGAAGGAAACTTCCTAACCTCGATGATGTAAACCCCACGTATCTGGGGTACTCCGTCGGGCATTGGGACGGCGACACTCTGGTCATCGAATCGCTGGGTTATAACGACCGGACCTGGCTTGACGCTTCCGGGCATCCGCACGGCGAAAAGCTAAAGGTCACCGAGAAGCTGACCCGCACCGATTTCAACAACATCAAAGTGGAAGCGATCCTTGACGATCCGGACTACTACACCAAGCCGTGGACCGTGGTCACCGGAATCACCTGGACACCGAACCGCACGGGTCCGTTCACCATGCGCGGAGGCGAGATCCTGGAGTACATCTGCCAGGAAAATAATCGCGACCTGATCCATCTGGGCGCAGAGCGCGGCAAGTAACAGGGTCTACTACTTAGCACTTCTTACTTGCTGGGGGGCGGGGCCAACGAAGCCGGAAGCGGCCAGTTCCCGTCATACGGCGGCCAATTCGGAACAAACGCGTCCGGAGCCGGGTAGAACATCGCCGAATAAATCGTGCGAATCTTCGCGTTGTCGATGAAAAACCACTCGCTGAACACGTTTCTTCGGGTGGTCGCGCCAGGGCGACGGACAAACACGCCGATCGCCATTACCGCCTGCGCTTCCTCATCGACCACCGGGTATCGCCGGGCCGCAACCATAGCGCTAAAGTTCGTCAAGCCCGAGGTACAGTCGCTTACAGCCTCTTGTCCCTTGCCGCCGCCGCGTCCTGCTCGTCCGGTCACGGTGTTGCCGTTCTCCAGGCGGGTGCATCCTGGATGCGCGATGATGAGGGACCCGTCGCGTCCCGTGAGCCCGTCGAAATAGCTATTGGTGATCGCCATCAGCGCCTCTCGCGACAGCCGCTCGGCTTTCGGCACTGTCCGCTCCGGAGGCGGATTCGCGGCCAGGTTATCCGGCTCGAAGAAATTGCCCGCACGCTGTGTTGCGGTCGCGGGACCGTTGAGTCCCGGATCGCCATCGCGCGCCATGAGCCATTCGGCTTCCGTGATTTTGCGATTCTCGACTTTCACTCGCACAGTAACGATCGCAAGTTTACTGCCCTCTTCCACCGTGCCGAAGTATCCTGCTTGCCCGCTGACCGCGTCCAGGTAGCGACGCTGCACCTTTCCAAGCCCTGTGACCGACTTCCATACTCCAGTGCCGGGCCGCACGACAACGGAATTTTCCGTCTGCCGGAAGCCGACAAACAACGGAGCCGCGGTTGGATCGTGCTTGATCACAGCGGTCAGGTATTGATCGAGAGTGGTCTTGAGGCAGGCGCGGTCGCAATCGTTCGCCGCGGCGAATAGAGGGGCGCTCACCATGGCGCATGACAGCAGGCGTACAATTCTTGAAGCCGTGGACATGGCAGCATTGTACATGATGTGGAGGAACCTGATGATCCGAACCGTCGCTGTTTGTTGCCTGTGCCCGGCATTTGTGCTGGCGCAAAATACGCCCCACGTTCCGCCCTATCCGCGGGTCGACGCGACCATCGGGTACAAGGCCGATTCGAGTTGGCCCAAGGAGAAGGCGCCTGGCGCCGATTGGGGCGCGATGTCGAGCGTCGCCGTGGGGCCGGACGGCAACATCTGGACTTTCAATCGCGGCAAGATTCCGGTTCAAGTATTCTCGCCCGAGGGGAAGCTGGTGAAGTTCTGGAATCCGGAAGACGGTCTGTTCAAGAACCCGCATACGATTCGTTTCGATAGCGCGGGCGGCCTCTGGATTGTCGATAGTCAGACCCAAACGGTACGCAAGTTCAGCACGGACGGTAAGGTTCTGATGACCATCGGCACGCCAAACGAAGCGGGAGCCGATTCGACTCACATGAATCAGCCCAACGACGTCGCGTTCGCTTCCAATGGCGACATCTATGTCAGCGACGGGTACGGGAACGATCGGGTCGTGGTGTTCGATAAGACGGGGAAATACCTTCGCTCCTGGGGCAAGCTCGGCTCGGGCCCTGGGGAATTCAGCCAGCCGCATTCCATTGCGCTCGATTCCAAGGATCGCGTTTATGTGGCGGATCGTAACAATGTTCGTATCCAGGTTTTCGACTCGAAAGGCAAGTTTCTCACCGAGTGGAAGAACATCATCACGCCGTGGGCCTTGGCGATCACGAAGAATGACGAAATCTACGTTTGCGGAAGCTCGCCGATGTTATGGTCGGAAATTCCCGCAGCCCAGGCGGCGCTCGCGACGCCCCCGAAAGACCAGCTCTTCATGAAGCTCGATACGGAAGGGCGGCTGAAGCAGCTTTGGATGATCCCAGGAGAGATAGGCTGGATCCACTCGATCGCAGTGGCCAAGGACGGAAGCGTCTACGTCGGTGAAGTGCGCGGCAACCGTCCCCGGCGATTTGTGCCTGTCGACGCGCGCTGATGGCCACTCGCTGGCGCTCGTGGTTCTGTGCACCGCGCGGTCGCACCGAACCGCGAACGAAGTGAGCGGCCCTACAGGACGTTCGCCTCGCGCATCACTTTTTCGCACTTGGTGCGGATCTGCGTCGCGACCTCTTGGGGATCGCCGGCCTGCAATTCGGGGATGAACAGTTCCACGGAGAGCGCCCCGTCGTAGCCCTTTTCCGCGAGCTTCTTCAATATGCGGACCATCGGCGCCACGCCATCGCCTGGAATGACCCGCGTCGGCTGCCCCAGCAGCTCCCGGGGGATATCAGGCGTGTCATTGAAATGCACGTGAGCGAGCTCGCCGGGCTTAAGCAGGTCCAGATCCTCGAACTTACCCATGCCGGACCAAAAATGGTAGGTGTCCAGCATCGGCCGGACATTCGGATGCCCGGCTTCACGGATTACTTTGAGGGAAGTGGTCAAAGTGGCGATCAGCGTCGAGCTGCGCGCGAACTCGATCATGCCGATGAGGTTGTGTTGCTTGGCGACATCCCCGGCTTCGCGAATCGCATCCGGAACGCTCTTGTAGTCCTCTTCCTTGATCATCCGGTTGGTGGTGCTGGGGCAATAAATCTTAGTGGACCCGAGCGTTGCAAACTGCTCGCAGCGCTTCTTCCAATTCTCCATCTGCGCGGCGAATCCCGCATTCTTGTTCCAGAAATCCTGGAGCACGGTCGCGCCGGAGACCATCGTCAACCCGTTATCGGTGATCACGCTCTTCGCGGCGGCGATACTGTCGGTCTTGAGAAAGTCGTCCAGGATCCGGTCGCTGATCTCGACGTTCTTGATGCCCGCCTTGGCCCAGCCTTCCAGGCTCTTGCGGTATCCCGCGCGTTGCGAGGTGGTCTGGTGAATGCTCAGGACCATTTTCCCCGGGGCCGCCGACGCGGGGATCACGTCAACCAAGGGAGCCGCCAGAGGCGCAAGAAGCACTGTTCGTCGAGAGAGCATGCATTACACTATATCGCCATTCGACGAACTATTCTTTCGCAGGGACGCGACCCTTTCCAAGTTCGCGTAGGGATTTCCGCACCGCGGATATTTCCCCTCCCGGCGTGCAGGACCCAGGAACCAGCATTTTCGTGCCCTTCGGAAGTACGTCCGTCCAGCCATACCAAAAGAACGTGTCTATCACTTCATCCTTGACATCCTGTTCCGAGGAGTACACCAGATAGTTCTTGCCGACCTTGTAGCCGCCGCCTCCAAGACAGTCCGTACCGTCATCGACTCCGTAGATAATCACGGTTTGCCCGGGATCGCCCTTCCAGTATTCGTCGACCCGAAATGTGATTGCGTAGCGTCCTCGTCCCTTCATCTCGGCGCGCTGCGGCAGCGCTTGCCTCCTGATCACGGTGCCCCGAAATACAATCGACGTCCACTTCATATCTGTTTTCGCAGTGGAGCCCGCCTCGGGAATACAAGTACAGGGAAGTGCAGGCAAAGCAACCAGGAACAAAAATCCCAGAATCGCCCATTGCTTTAAGAACCTGAGCATCCGCAACTCACTTCCTTGCTGCCGCCAAACTCTTATACGCCGCTTCGACGAACGCATCCGACGGCCCGTACAAAGGATCGTAGTCCCGCGTGAGCTTGGCCGCCTTCACCTGATCCAGCGTCATGCCTTTTTGCACCGCGTCCTGAATACGGCCGCGGAGGATCGTCATCGCGTCGCGATACTCCACCACGTCGGCTTCGTCGCACAGCCGCCCATGGCCGGGGATCACCATGGTGCCGCCTTCCTCTTTATCCGCCGGGACGGTCAGATCCAGGATGCGATTCAAAGAGGCCACCACGCCGTTTATACTGCCGCCGTGGGCGACGTCGATCGCCGGATAGCGGTCGGGAACGAAGATATCGCCGGCGCTCACCACGTCCGACCGGCGAAAGAACACCATGCTGTCGCCATCGCTGTGCGCCGCGGGCTGATGAAATACCTGGACAGCCTCGCCATTCACGAACAGGTCCTTGCTATCGACGAAGTACGTATCCTGCGGCCAGCTTGCGGGCGGGGCGCCGGCTTCGCGCATGCGCGCACCCACTTTCTCAAAAGCCACCATCGTCGCGGGGAATCCGGCGTTGAACCCGGCGACGTTGCCACCGGTGATGGTACGGCCGGCATCGGCCACCTTTTCGTTGCCGCCGGTGAGATCCGCATCGGCGCTGGTATTGATCACGTACCGGATCGGCTTGTCGGAAATCGTCCGGATCGCCGCGATGAGCTTGTCGGCCTGCGCCGCCAGTTTGGTGTCGACGACCAGCACGCCGTCCTTGCCCACCTGGACGGTGGTATTTCCGCCGCCGCCGACCAGCATGTAGACATTGCCTTGGACCGGCAGAATGTGGATTTCGCCATCATCACTTTGAGTAACCCTGGACTCCGGACGAGCGACGGGGGCGGGCGCACCGCCGTTGGTTTTAGCCATGGGATACATGGTCTCCGCGCCGCCGCGAGCGGCCTTTTCCGGGATCGAGTGCTTCATCGCGAATTCGCTGAGATACGGATTCGTCCCGGGGAGGAAATTCGGCACCTCGCCTTTTGGCCGCGGAACCTCGGTCACGGATTCGCAGGGATACGGATCGATCCGCTGGTGCGGATCCAATTCGAAGTCCGTCGAACGGATGAAGGGCTCGGTCAGATACACCGGATCGCTGACAATGCTGACCCAGGTCAGCCGGTCGCCATGCCGGATCCAATGCTCGGTCAGCGTTGCGCGGTCGCTGCGCGGGATGCCGTTCCGCCGGATCCAGCCGGTCTTGAGATGCGTGGTGGTGATGGTGAGAATGTCGCCGTCCCACTTGCCGGTCGAAAATCCCTGCCAGGTGTGCGCCGCGTACTCCGGCGGATGCGGACGGCCATCCATGTAGATGGTTCGCTCGGGGGCCTGCCAGGACCCGTGAGTGTGCCAGGCGATGATCTGCTGCGTAGGTGTATCCACTTCCTTCCAGATGCGCAGATTGAACGGGCCGCGCGGCCCGTAGTCGGCCGGATGCGGCTTGCATTGATGCTCGGGCAGGGTGAGGATTTCCGCGTCCCAGCTATCGCCGCGCATGCGAGCCGCGTCGGTGATGGGGAGGCCCAGATAGTCGCCGATTTCGGGGCCGGGAATACGTTCCGGCTGATCCTCATGAAACACAGGATTCCATTCGCCCGATAGGTCGATCTGCGCGAATGCGAACAATGGCAAGAAGGCCATCAGCACAATCAAGCGACTCATATATCTCCATTCTATGTGGGGCGGGTTTGTAACCCGCGCACGGCGCCGATTAGAAATCGGCGCGCAGGTTGAAAACCTGCCCCACGACTATTGCACCCTGCAAGAAAAATTCGAAGACTCGTCCGTGCTGCCCGACCCATTGTAAACAGCCACCTGCGGATACGGGCACAACGGACGCGTGCGATCGGTCTTGCCGGCGCGCACACGCGACGCCTCGATCCGATCCGGGGCTTTGCCCTGTTCCACCCAATGGCTGATCGTGTCCATCATGTTAAACGTGCTGGTGCCATCGCCGCCCTGCGCAGTGCCCCATTCCCGGGACCATGAACAGGCGGATCGAATTCGACACCGCAGCCTGGCCCAATTTTTCGATGACGCTGTTGTAGTAGTTCACACTGTTCTGCGGAGCGATTCCGGGATCGGCCCAGCCGTGATACATCAGCACCTTCCCGCCGCGGCTGAACAACGGCTTCAGGTTGGGATCGATCGAGTTCATCAGCGCTCCCGCCGTCTTATCGCCTGTCGCGATATCGCGCTCGGCGTTGAAATTCAGATAGTTCCAGCCGGCGTCCTGGAACACCAGGAATTTGTAGGTCTCATCCGCCAGCGCCATGGGCTTTGCGCCCGAAAGGGTCGCCCAGCCGGTTTCGCTGCCGCGCTCCAGGCCCGGGAACAGCGACTTCCCCTGCGAGTTTCTGGGACCCGCGTAGATCTGCCGCGCGGCTTCCACCTGCGGCGCAGTCAAGCACGAGGGACCGTCCGCATCCTTGCACAACAACTTCTGGGGATCGAAATGACACTTCAGCGGGATTTTCGAGGACCCCGTCCTTCACGCCATCGAGTTCGTCGCAAGCCTCGAGCGCGGCCGCGTGCAGCGCGGCATACTTCGCCGGCGGGATGTAGCTGGCTTCGTCCTTGTGGACCACCTGCGCGCTCCACACTTGCGCGCCTTGAAGGTGCGTGGTGTCGATTGCCGCCGCGCCGGCGATGATCCCGTCGTAATCGGCGGCATAGCGCTGCGCTTCCGTCAGCGCCTGGCGACCGCCGGTGGAACATCCGTTCCAATAGGAATACTTCGGATCGTTCCCGTAGCGCGCATTGATAATCGCCTTCGCCGCGACCGTCATTTCATGCACGGCCCGGTACGAAAAATCGATCACCTTCTCGGGATGCCCCGGCACGAACGTCGCCGGATCGCCTCCGGTGTGGCCGGTATCGGTGCTGGCGGTCGCGTACCCTGCGGTGAGAGCGGTCGCCATGGCGGGATAGCTGATGGTCCCGGCCCAAGCGCCGTTGCCGACCGATTGCAGGTTCCCGTTCCATCCCTTACCGGGGCCGGTTTCGGGCAGCCAGACCTCGATCTTGATTTCGGAATCGGCGACCGGTGTGAGTGTCGCGGCTACACGGCAGAACGCGGGCAGGTTCCGGAAGGACTGGGGCTGTTTGCCTTTGGGCGCGGGCAAGGGCGAAGTGAACGCACCTGCCGCGACCGTCTCGGCCATGGTGATGGTGGTGTTCTTCAGCTTCACCGCGGTCAAGCTTTCGCAGGTGGAAGCAGCGAAAATGGGGGCGACCGCACACGCGGCAATCGTCAACAGTGTGAGGGCGAGTCTCGTCATGGCAGCGGCTCCATACTAGCCTACTACCGCGTTTCATTCCTGCGGGAAAGGCTCGACCCGCCGCCGAAAGCTTACGGGCCGAACCCCCGCGGAGTTAGAAAGAGTACTTGAGCGCGAACTGAATCAGGCGCGGATTCCCTACCTGAGAGTTGATGACTCCGAACAGGTTGGTGGTATCCCTTGCCACACGCCGGATTTCCAAACTACCGGGTGGTTGGACGATGTTAAAGAACTCCGCCCGGAATTGAAGATTCTGTCTTTCTGTGAGGCGCGTGTTCTTGATGATGGAGACGTCGAAGTTGACCTGACCCGGACCCTGAACGATACCCAGTCCGGAGTTACCGAACCCGGTGGCTCCGTCCGGCCCGATCACGGGCGCGTTGCAAAAGGCGATTTGTTGATGAAACCCGGTGCCGCCACTGGCGCCGCCCAGCCTGGACTCCACGTTCCCCGAAGTCGAGGATCCCGCCGTAGGTCACGCCCGGGCAAAGCTGCGCGGTAACACTGCCTCCTTCCGCGCTACCGGGGTTCGCCCCGCCATAGTAGGCGGTGCCCCCGTTCTTATCGGTGAAGGTCAGAGGCGTGCCGACCTGCGCAATCACGTTCCCGGACACATTCCATCCGGTCACCAGCTTGTTCAAGGCGCCCTTGGGATCGCCGAAAGGCAGATCGTAAGCGTAACTTAATGAAAAACGATGCGGGTGGGAGAAAGGCGCCGGCCCATATTGAGAGCCCGTATTGTTGGCGTCATTCACGTTGGTTTGTCCCTCGCCCGGCAGATTGCCGTTGCTCAGATTGGTGAGGTCCTTGCTCCAGGTGTAGGCCGCCTGCATGGAGAAACCGCGCGAAAACTGCTTCCGTACAGTCGCCTGGAGGCTGTTGTAGTTGTAGATGGCGTCATACGCGGTGGCTTGCAGGCCGATTGGCTGATAGCCCAGATAAGGCACGCGGTACGCAGCATTGGCCGTGGTATTGGTGGTCTGCCGTTAATCGGATTGCTGGGGCTGGCCAGTTGGGCGAGATTGATGTTGTGGTTGTAGTTGGCCTGATTGATTCCGCTCGATCCCACATAGCCCACTTCCAGTACCCAGCGCTGCCACGAATTCGTACTGAAGCCCAGGTTGAACTGGCGCGACAGCGGCGCGTGAACGATTTCGTAGAACGGCGTATTCAGGTTGAGTTGCGCCCCGGTTGCGGGATTAAACCAGCGCGGAACATAGCCGAGCGGAGTGGACGGGAAAGGGTTCGCCAGGCTATACGGAATCGACGCCCCTCCGGCATAGTCCAGCGTGAGCGCATAGGGAACTCCCTGTTCCACTGCATGGACGAATTTGCTGCTGCCGACCCGGTCGTAGAACATGCCGAACCCGCCGCGCACCACCAATCGTCCATTGACAGGCTGCCACGCGAATCCGATGCGAGGGCCGAAATTGTTCATGGGCACTCCGTTCTTGCTGGGGAACTCGCGTGTTCAGCGTGGTGACGCCGGCGGGCGGCGGCGGATAGTGATTGGTATAGTTGCTGGGCACCACGTATCCGACCAATCCTGGGCCGGAGGTCGTGGGCCCGGTGGGCGGAGTGGGCACTGTCTGCCAGCAGGCTGGGCCAGACATTGGTGAGGTTCCCGTAATGATCGCCGAAGACTCCGTCGTATTCCCAGCGCAGCCCGACGTTCACCGTCAGTTGTGAATTGACCTTCCAATCGTCCTGAACGTACCAGCTCGCGTTGCGCTCGCGGTAGCCGTGAATGATGCCGTCAGGGCCGCTGCGCACGCAGAACAGGCACTGGAAAAATGTCCCGAGTCCGCCTGTATCGCCCGCAGCCGGATCACCTCCAGGCCGCCCGATCAGAAAGTCGTTGAAGCCCGGGAAAACAGGAACCCTCGCAGGAGCGATGCAAAGGAGAGATTCCACTGCAGGAATTCATATTCAAAGCCGGCCCGGATGGTGTGCTTTCCGTGCGACCAGGAGATATGATCGGCATACTGCATTTGATTCGCGGGGCCGTAGAAGGGCGATAGCGTTCCGCCCGATGTTCATCGCTCCTACAATGACCATGACCGGCGGCAGGGTTTCCTGCGGAACGATTCCGGTGATGCCCACCTGCTGGTTGGTATACGGGGCCGAATCGCTTCCATTGGCGATGTTGCGCTGCCAGGGAGGCTTGTACCTCATTGATGAACGATGGGCTGAACACCGTGGTCAGCTTCACACGTGAAATTGGTGTTGGCGTAATACGTGGAGGCTCGGGGTGCCCGGTATGTTGCTGATGCTGAAGGGTGTGGTCTGCGGGTCTTCGCTGAAGAAATACCGCATTGCCAGCGTATTCTTGCTATTGATCAGCCAGTCGGCATTAGCCAGGTACTGGTCGCCGGTGTAGATGGAAGGAATGCTGTAGTTGGCCTGCTGGAAACCGCCGTTGGTCGAGCCGGGAATGTAATAGGCTCCGTTGGGAATTCTTCACATTCAGTAGTTCAGGGCCACGTTGTTGATGTTGGAGCCGTCGCAAGCCACCTGCGTTTGATGTGGGGTCGCCGAAGCCCGTCAGATACGACGGAGTTTCCAGGATGATTCGCGGGACACATAGCGGCGCCCAACGCCGGCCCGGAAGCCCGGCCGCCGAACGGTCGCCCGCCGGAATAGGGGGCAGGATCGTGCTGCGCGCTTCCGCCGCCCGAACGCCATTCCGTTGCCGTGTTCCCTGATAACTGCCAAAGAAGAACAGCTTGTCCTTCTTGATGGGCCCGCCGATGGTTCCGCCGAACTGGTTCTGCTTCAAGACCTGCTTCTTGCCGCTGCGCTGCGGGGTTGTCGCGGTTGTGGAAAAAGCTGTTGGCGTTCAGATCCTCATTGCGGAGAGAACTCAAATAGCGACCCGTGCAATTCATTCTTCCCGACTGGTGACGACGTTGACGTTCGCGCCGGGATTCCGCCCATAGCTGGCATCATAGGTCGAGGTCTGGATTTTGAATTCCTGAATCGCATCCGGATTCGCAATGGCGACCCCGACATAAATACCGGAATCCGCATTGTTGACCGGCCCCGGCGCGTTGACGATGGTGGCGCCGTCCATCATGATAGTTATTTTGGTCCAGGGTCCGGCGCCATTCACGGCGATATCCGCGGTGGCCTTGCCGAAGCGTCGTGGCGTTGCCTACGCCGCCGGCGGCTCCGGCTTCCAGGCCCATAGATCGAGGATGTAAGTTGCGGTGGCCAGCGGCTGGTTGTAACGTGGTCGGGAGTCCACGACCGTTGTACCCAGCGTCGATTCAGAGGTTTGCAGGATTTCCTGCATTCGGCTTCCACGGTCACTTGCTCGGTCTGCGCGCCGACTTCCATCGTCGCGATCCAGAACCGGCGTCTCCGTCACGTTCACGGTGAACGAGGAAACCTCCGAGTACTTTGAAACCCGGCGCCGAGAAACGAACCCGATACGTTCCCGGCGGTATAAGCGGAACCGGTAACTTCCGTCAGCCCCGGTGGTCGCCGTGCGCAGTCTGGTTGGTCTGGGTGTTCGTCAAGCGTGACGGTGGCATTCGGAACGGTTCCGCCGGAAGGATCCGTGACCGTCCCCGTCAGCGCCCCCGTACCCGCCGACTGGCCGAGCAGTGACGGAATCCCGACGACTAACAAAACCGCGATCGCCAACAAAGGACGCAACAAGTTTCTGAAACTCATAGTTTTCCTTTCGTCTTCGGAGTGGTGGCGGAGATGGGAACGGCGCGAGCAAAGTAGGAGCGACAGAGCAGACCCACGGCTAGCCTCTCGTGCGATTGTATGCTAGACTCCTTCGATCGCGGGTCAAAATAGCGTCAAATCTGAGGTCAATTATGGTGAGAGTCCCCGTCGAGCCGATTCCCTTTGGCCCCTTCTGCCTGGACGCTGCGAATTCGCGGCTGCTGCGGGACGGTATGGAGCTGGACGTCCGGCGTCAGGCGCTGCACGTCCTGCTGGTACTGGTTCAAAACAGCGGCCGGCACGTGAATTACGAGCAGATGATTCAGGAGGCTTGGAACGGCAACCTGGTATCCAAGCACACCGTCGCCGTGACCGTGGGGGAAGTGAAGAAGGTCCTGGGCGAGTTCGGGCCATGGATCAGTTACCGTCCCCGGATGGGCTATTGCTTCGAGGCCCCCAACGCCAACGATCTGGTCCGGCAAGGCTGGCATTGCTGGAATCGTGGCACGCGGGAAGGTTTCGAGAAAGCGTTATGCTACTTCCAGCGGGCGGCCCATGAAGGTAACGATCCCCGGGCGTTCGAGGGGGCCTCGCTGTGCTACATGATGCTGGGCACCTGCGGCATGCGTCCGGCTCGCGAGATGTACCAGGGGTTTCTCCAGGCGCATCGCCGGGCAGTGGCTCTGAGCGGCCTGACCCCGGATCTGCGCGCGGACCGCGCCCAGGGCTTGCACATTTTTGAGCACAAAACCGCGGAGGCTGAGTCGGATCTCTTGCAGGCGCTGCGGGAAAAGCCCAGGTGGGCGCCTGCTCATATACGTCTGACGATGCTGTACTCCGGGACGGGACGCCTGGATGAGGCTCTCGAGCAGGTGGAAGAGGCCCGCACGATCGATCCCGCTATCGGTGTATCTTTCGTCTTCCGAAGTTTTTGTGCGTTTCTTTCGCCGTGAATTGAAAGAAGCTCTGGTGGCCGCCCGGCAGGCGCTCGAGCTGCATCCTTATCTGCCTTTGAGCCGTGCCCTGTACGCCCAGGCTCTCGAGTTCGCCGGTAATCTCGAGGAAGCCCTGCAGCAGTATCGTATGGCCACAGTCCTGTGCCCGGACCTTCCCTGGTTGCGCGCCCTGGAAGCCATCTGCCTGGTGAACAGCAGACGCCGTGCGGAAGCTTTGGCGATCTTGAAGCAGCTGGAAGATCTTCGCAGCACCGAATATGTGGACGCCTATTTTCAGGCGCAGCTTCTACATGCGCTCGGGCGAAAGGATGAAGCTTTCCTGGAACTGCAGCGCGCGGCTGACGAAAGTTCCGCCGCGATGTTCGTACTCGACGTCGATCCGCGAATGGATCCCCTGCGGGCCGATCCACGCTTCGGACGAATCAGGGATCGCGCGTTCAAAAACTTCACCCTAGCCGCTCAGGCCTAGAAAGCCAAAGCCGCTATTTGCAAACGAAGTTCGCGGTATCGTCGGTGCTCCCCGACCCTTTGTAGCTCGCCACCTGCGGATACGGGCACAGCGGACGCGTCCGGTCCGTCTGGCCGTTGCGAACCCGGGATGCCTCAATGCGGTCCGGAGCCTTGCCGGTATCGACCCACTGCTCGAGGGCGGTCAACATGTCGAACGTGCTGGTTCCGTCGCCGCCGCCGCAGTGCGCCATACCGGGCACCATGAACAACCGGTAGTTCTGCTGCACCTTGGCGGGGCCCATTTTCTCCACCACGCTCTGATAGTAGGCGACACTGCTGCCCGGAGAAATCTGCGGATCGGCCCAGCCGTGATACTGGATCATCTTTCCGCCGCGCCCCACGAACTTGGTCAGATCCGGATTCATCGCATCCATCGCCGCGTCGGCCTTGTACGCGCGGTCGATATCGGAGTCGAAGTTCATCGTTTTATAGTCCCAATTCGTGTCCTGGTAAACCACGTATTTGAACAGGTCCAGGCCCAGGCCCATGGCATTCGGGCCGGCCATGGTGTTCCATCCCATCTCGCTGCCCGGCTCGTGGCGCTGGAAGATAACCTGCTTGGTCCGCGGATTGGTGACATCGGAGTAAATCTTCCGCACCGTCTCCACTTGAGCCGCAGTCAGGCAGGTGCCGTCGTCGGCACCCTTGCACGCGAGCACCTTGGGATCGAAACTGCACTTCCGCGGCTCGTCTACAACCCCGTCCTTGACTCCGTCGCGAGCGTCGCAAGCCTCGAGAACCGCGTCATGGATCAGCCGCAAATTTCGCGGCCGGAATCGCGGCGCCTTCCTCTTTATGCGTGGCCTGCGCGATCCAGACGGCCTGCGTCGACCGTCCGGTCCAGTTGAGACCGGGCGATCCCGCTACAATGGCATCGAAATCTTCCGGATAGCGCTGCGCCTCTATCAGCCCTTGGCGGCCGCCCGCGGAGCAGCCGTTCCAATAGGCATGCTTGGCATCGCGCCCATAGAAGGCTTTGATCAGGGCTTTGCCCGTGGCCGCCATCTCATGCGTCGAGCGGTAACCGAAATCGATCACCTTCTCGGGATGTCCCATGGCAAAACTGGCGCTGCCGCCCTCGTGGCCGGTGTCGGTCATCGCAGATACATATCCGCGCTGCATTCCCGCGGCCAGCGTGTTGGGGGTGATCGATCCAGTCCAGCCGCCGTTTCCGTTGGCCTCGAAATTTCCGTTCCACCCGGCTGCCGGCAGCCAGTATTCGATTTTGATATCGGAGTCGGCGGAAGGTTTGGAGGTCACCTGGACGCGGCAAAACTCCTTTAGGTCCGCAAACGGGTTAGCGCCGCCGCCTTTAGCCTTACCTTTTCCGCCCGCAGGCGCCGGTGGCGCGAACGCACCCGCGGCCACCGATTCGGCGACGATGGTCGTGTGCGGAATCGAAAGCGAGCTCAGGCTTTCACATGACGCGGCCACGGCCTGCGTCGAAAGACTTACGGCCAGCACGAGCGCGAACAATAACAGTCCTGCGAGTTTCATGACCTGTCGGCCTCCTCTAAGGCATCTTACACGTAAAATTGGCTGCGTCGCCGGTGCTGCCCGACCCCTTATAGCTCGCCACTTGCGGATACGGGCACAGTGGACGAGTCTTATCGGTCTTCCCATCGCGCACCCGCGAAGCTTCGATTCGGTCTGGAGTCTTGCCCTGCTCGACCCACTGTTCGATCGCCTTCAGCATGTCGAAGGTGTCGGTCCCGTCGCCGCCGTTGCAGTGGCCCATCCCCGGCACCATGAACAGCCGCACGGAATCCTTCACGGCGCGAGATCCCAGCTTATTCACCACGCTTTTGTAATAGTCGACAGCGAGGCGCGGCGGAATCCCCGCATCGCTCCAACCTCCGTAAATGATCAGTTTCCCGCCGCGCTCTACATATTGGCTGATATCGGGATCGTTGGCGTTAATCACCATATTCTCTGGGGTGTCCGCCAGGGCCAGATCGCTGTCGAAGTATATCGGCCGCTTCATCGGGTCCCAGCTTGGATCCTTGAACGCGAAGTATTTGAAAAAATCCAACGAGATCGACACAGGCGCCGGACCCGCCGACTGAGCCCACAACAGCTCACTTCCAGGAAACAGCGGCCCGAAGATTTCTTTCTTCGTGCGTGGATTCGTCGCGGGCGTGTAAAGTTTGCGCGCCGCTTCCACCTGCGGCTTGGTCAAGCACGACGGCCCATCCGCGGTCTTGCACTCCAGAACCTTGGGATCGAACTTGCAGCGCGTGGGGTCCTCCAACACTCCATCCTGCACGCCGTCGAGACGGTCGCAGGCAGCCAAAACCGCGTTATGGATCGCCGGATATTTCTCGGGCGGGATGGTGCTGGCCGGATCCAGATGGGTCGCCTGCCAGATCCAGATCTGCCCGAACACGTGATGCGTCAGGTAAGTGGCCAGGCCGCCCGCGACCAGGCCGTCGTAGTCCGTGGGAAAACGTTGTGCGGCTTTCATCGCCGCCATGCTACCGCCTCCGCATTCGACCATATAGGAGTGCCGCGGACGATCGTTGTAGAACGCTTCGATGATCGCCTTGGCCTTGACGGTCATCTCATGCCCGGCGCGCTCGCCGAAATCGCGGATCTTCTCCGGATGTCCCATCATCAGGCTGGCGCCGCCATCGTGGCCAGTATTGTTTCCAGCCACGGCATAACCGCCTCGCATAGCCGCCGCGATCCCATTGAAGTTCATGGATCCGCCCAATCCGCCGTTTCCGGTACCGCGGAATTTTCCGTTCCATCCCGATAAGGGCATCCAGACCTCGATCTTGATCTCGGAATCGGCTATGGGGCGGACGGTGGCCGCCACGCGGCAGAACGCCGGCAGATCGCGAAACGCGTCGTTCTGCTTTCCCTGAGTAAAGCTGCCGGCCGCGACCGGTTGCGCCATCGTAATGGTCGTGTTCTGTATGGTGAGCTGGGCGAGGCTTTCGCAGGTCGCCGCCGAGACCGGGAGCGCGATCGCCGCAAAAATCAGAGCTGTGGTGACTCGCATATGGAAGAGTAATTGTATCCCTATAATAGGGGTGGTTATGAGGTGCTGCCTCCTCGTGCTCGCGGCGTGTTTCGTGGCTCAGGGCCACGACATCATCACCACCTCGATTACCTGGAGCCACGATGTTTCCCGCATCGTGAACAACCACTGTGCTTCGTGCCATCATCCGGGGGGCACAGCCTTTTCCTTGATGACCTACGCGGAAGCTCGGCCCTGGGCGGTCGCGATCAAGGAAGAAATTCTTCGCCGCCGCATGCCGCCTTGGGGCGCGATCAAGGGATTCGGCGACTTCCGCAACGATACGGCCCTGACGCCCGAAGAGATGGAACGGATCGTGAGCTGGACCGATGGAGGCGTGCCGGAGGGCGAGGCGAAGGATCTGCCTCCGCCGCCCAAATCGCTCGAGCCGGAAAAGTTCCACCACTCGAAAGGCGAGCTCAGTATCAGCGGCGACTTCGCCTTGACACGTGGGCTCGCGTTAGACGGGTTGTGGCCGGAGCAGGTCCCCGAGAAAGGCTCGTTCCAGATCACAGCCCAGCTTCCCGATGGCACCATCCAGCCCTTGCTGTGGCTGCAGGATTACAAGGCCCAGTTCGGGCACCCGTTCCTGTTCCAGACGCCCGTAACTCTGCCGGCTCGCACTGTAATCCGCGGGATCCCTCCCGGGGCAAAGATCGCGCTCCTGCCGGCTAAGTAAGACCAACCTATTTGGAGCTATGATTGGGGCGTGCGAACCGGATCCGCACGCACGCTCCAGCGCGGAGCTCTTTGCGTGATCTTCTGGCTAGGAAGTATCACCGCCCAGAATGTCCCTTTTCGAGCGGGAACCAAAGTGGTCCTGGTCCCCGTCAGTGTCACGGATAAGAACGGCCGGTATGTTGACGGACTTACGGCGCGGGATTTCAACGTGCGCGACGATGGCGCCCTGCAGGAAGTTACCGTGGATGACTTCGGCACAGGCTTAGCCCCGATCTCATTGGTGATCGCCATTCAAACGTCGGGCATCTCGATGCCAGCCCTCGCGAAGATCCGTAAAATCGGCGGCATGATCGAACCCCTGGTGACCGCCCCGCGCGGCGAAGTCGCTATAGTCTCTTTCGATGAACAGATCCAATGGCTGCAGGACTTCACCAGGGAGGATGAGAAGATCCGGCAAGCGGTGAAGAACTTGAAACCGGGATCGGCCCTGCGGGGCGCGCGGATGCTGGATGCCATCGCCGAGGTGGCGGACCACATGCACCCGCGCAAGGGCCGCAAGATGCTGCTGCTGATTTCCGAGACTCGCGATCGGGGCAGCAAAACGACGGTTCAGGAGGCCTTGGATGCCACGGAGCGCGAGGGTATCGAGGTTTTCGGAGCCCACTACTCAGCGTTTGCAACGTCCTTGACTGCAAAGCCGGGGGACTTGCCCGACGAACCGCCTCCGCCTCCCGATCCGGATCCCTCCATCCAGCCTGACCCCTATTCGAGTGGGGAAGTGCTGGGGTTTGTGATGCAGGTGATCGGCGAACTCGCCCGGCTGGGAAAAACCAACGTCATTCAGGCGCTGACGACGGCCACCGGAGGCGCCGATTTCCCGTTCTTTAAGGAACGCGGGATCGAGAATGCGATCGAGAAACTTGGGGCGGAGGTCCACAGCCAGTACATGGTGAGTTTTCCGCAGCGCGATAACACGCCGGGGCCGCACTTGATCGAGGTCGCGGTGCCGGACCGTGAGGGCCTGCGGATTCGTTCGCGGCGCACTTATTGGGCGGACCCCGAACCGGTCATCCAGAACTCCTCCCGGTGATAAGATTAGGGCGTGCGAAGACGGTCGTTCGTATCGTCATCCTTGGCGATGCTCGTCGTCGCCGGTAACTTATGGTCGCAGGACCAGGTCTGGGTTTGCCCCATGGATCCGGACGTGCGCTCGAGCGTTGCCGGTGTCTGCCCGCGCTGCGGCATGAAGCTGGCCTCGAATCTCCCCGAAGCCACCGAATATCACATGGAGCTGAGCACCCTGCCGCGAGCCCCCGAGCCCGGCCAGCCGGTACAGCTAACATTCGCCATCCACGATCCCTGGAAAGGCCGCCCGGTGACGAACTTCCAGGTGGTGCATGAGAAGCTGTTCCACATGTTCGTGGTCAGCCAGGATCTGGAATTCTTTCTGCACAATCATCCGGTGTTCCAGCCCGACGGATCTTTCCGCTACGACAACCTCACGCTTCCCAAAGCCGGGATGTATCGCGTGCTGGGCGATTTCTATCCCGACGGCGCGACGCCGCAGTTGATCGCGAAGACTATGTTCGTGGCGGGGACGCCTCCCGCACCGGCGCATCTTTCACGGGACTACTCGGCCAAAGACGCAACCAACATGCAGGTGGATTTCAGGACCGATCCGCCTCAGGCCATCGCCGGACTGAAGACCCAGCTCCATTTCACCATCAAGCCCGCCGACGGATTTGAGAAATACCTGGGAGCTTGGGGACACATGCTGGCGGCCAGCGAGGATCTGATCGACCTGATCCACACGCATCCGTTCATCGCCGACGGCGGGCCGAATGTTCAGTTCAATCTGACGTTCCCGCGTCCTGGAAATTACCGTGTGTGGGTCCAGTTCCAGCGCCAGGGCGTGGTGAATACCGCGCACTTCGACATCCCGGTTCAGGAACTTGAGTAAGTCGGCCTAGAACAGCAGCTTCAATGCAAACTGGAGCTGGCGTGAATCCTGCGCGCTGGAGATGCTGCCGAAGTTGGGCGTAAACGCAGTCCGGTTGGGAATATTGAAATTCGGGTGGTTCAGCAGGTTGTAGGCCTCGGCGCGAAACTGCAGCCGCACGGGCTCCTTCACCGCGATATCCTTCTGCAGCGAGAAGTCGAATTCTTCGAGACCCGGGCCGATCAAGGCATTGCGAGGCGCGTTTCCGAAAGTATACAGCGCGGGGAGCGAGAATGCCGACGTGTCGAACCATTGCTGCGGCGTGCGCGGGCCGTTATTCGGATCGCCGGAAACATTGGGACGCTGGGCTGGGCCGGCGCCGATATTGGCCTGATCGCTCGAGATGTTTACCGTAAACGGCGCTCCCGATTGCGCGGTAAAATAGCTGCCCGTCTGCCATTCGCCCAGCACCGCCTGTATCCAGCGCGTTTTCGATGGCGCTGGGATCTGATACACCAGGCTGACCACCGCCCGGTGTCTGTGATCGAAACTGGAGGATGCTTTTTCCGACGTGGTGTCGTACACGTTCTGCGGAAGATTCGCTTCATTGAGCGTAGGCCCCGGATCGGACGCATCGTCGATGGAGTGGGACCACGTCCAGTTCGCGTCGAAAGTCAGTCCCCGGCTTAATCGCCGCTTGATGTCGAGCGCCAGCGCGTGATAGGTCGCCCATCCATCCCAGCGAATGGTGGTGAACTGGCTCAACTGAGGGATCGGGCGGCGGGCGCTGATGTTGCCGGGTCCGGGATCCGGCACGTTGAGCACGGTCGAGCTGTCGGCGTGTTCGGTACGCGAGCCGATGTAGGCGATCGAAAGAACAGTGCCGCGGCCGAGCTCGCGCTCCAGATTCAGATTCCAGACTTCGTTGTACTCGATCTGGAAATCGTGATTCAGGTCGTTGCCGCCCACCGTACCCAGGTTCGTGGTGGTGAGCGCATTTTGAATCTGGAAGCTGGGCGGAGCTCCCGCGTTGGAACTCACCGTCTTGGTGACGAAGAAGGGCAGGTTCTGAGCAAAGGCTGTGACGATGCTGTACGAGGCCTGGTTGGGATAAATACCAAAACCCCCGCGCAGGACCGTATTCGAATGTCCCGGCAGGGTCCACGCAAATCCGCCGCGCGGAGCCAGACGCAGAGGCCGGGATCGCAGCAGGCTGTTATTCCACCCCGCGGCTGCGGAGGTCACGTAGGGAATGGGCAGAAAGGGAAGCAGTGCGTTCGCCGCCGGCGAAATCATCCCCGCGTTGTCGCTGGCGATAACGAAACGCCCGCCGGGCACTGAGGGATCGATCGCCGACATCTGATTGTTCGCGTCCGTCATGTTCCGGTTGTATTCGTAACGAAGCCCGAGATCGAGTTTCAGGCTGCGTGTGGCCTGCCAACTGTCCTGGATGTAGAAGTGCCCCCAATTCGCGTTGGCGTCCATCGCGGCGCGTCCCAGGCCCACTTGCGCGGTGGTCGGATCGCCCAGCAGGAAGTCGGCGAACGCATTCCCATCCCCCAGGCCGGCGGCTGACGACGTGAATCTCGGCGTAAAGGAAAAGATTCCGCGGGCTCCATTCGGGTTCACCGGCCGCAGATCGTAATGCATCAGGTAGGCGCCGAACTTGATATTGTGCGACCGCCAGTGCAGGCTGACATTGTCGAAGAATTCGAAATCCCGGTTGTCGCGAAACGTGAATAGCGCCGGATCGCCCATGGTGGTGAACTGCCCTCCGAAGGAGACTTGCGGAAAGCCCATATCCAGCGGATTCGTGGTCACTCCCTGCAGCCCTGCATTCGCCGCGAACGGATTACCGGCATTGGGGCTGGTCTGGCCGCCGGCCACCGTGAGAAAAGCGAAGCGCGCCTCGTTCAGGAATTCAGGAGAGAAAACGTGCGTCCAGCCGGCGACGCCGTTCAGCGCATGCGTACTCAGATTTCGCCCAAATCCGGGCAACAGGCTCTCCTGCAATACTCCCGATCCGAAAGGATCGAACTGGCGCGCATCGAATACCGAAAAGCGCGCATATGTCGTGTCGTTCGCGGAGAACTGGTGATCCAGCTTGGCGCTGGCATTGTTGCTGTTGACGCGCTGGACTGCCGACGCCAGCAGGTTCTGAGCGATCCCCGGCAAATTTGCATGGGGAATATTCGCCAGCAACGCCGTGGACACGCCGTTCAGGTCCTGAACGGGAATGCGATTGCCTACGAATGGCAGACGGCTGTACGGGTCATAGACCGCCGGCAAGCCTGAAAAGTCGCCGGACCGCATCGCATCCGTGGGAACCGAGAATGTGCTGGTGAGCGACTTCCGGACTCGCTGGCCTTCGTAGTCGGCGAAAAAGAACGTTCGATTCTTGATCAGCGGTCCGCCCACGCTCCCGCCGAACTGGTTCTGGCGAAAAGGAGGGATGGGCGCCGTTTGCGAATCGAAAAAATTCTTCGCGTCGAAAACGTCGTTGCGCACGAACTCGAACAGGCTGCCGTGGAGGTCGTTCGTCCCGGACTTGGTAACGACGTTGATGACGGCTCCGGACTTGCCGCCGAACTCAGGAGCATAGGACGTTTTCTGAATGTTGAATTCGCTAATGGCGTCGATGGAGGGAGCGACGACCATGTTGTTGAAGTGCTCGTCGGTCACGGTGGCGCCATCGATCAGATACAGGTTGTGTCCGCTGCGCTGTCCCAGAACGTTCACCAGCGTCCCGGCCTGCTGCATCGCGTCGCCGCGAGTTCCGCCGGGCGGGCGCACCACGCCTTCGCTCAACATCGCCAGATCCAGAAACTCGCGGGTCTTCAGAGGCAGGTTGACGATCTGGCGGCTCAGCACCACATCCTTGATTTCGGCGGACTCCGGCTGGACAGTCCCGCTACCGGCTTCGACGACCACCGTCTCGTTCGCGTTGCCGATCTGAAGGGTGACGTCATGCCGGAGGCTATCGCCGATATGCACTTCGATGTTCGATATCGCGGACTGCTTGAAATTCTCGGCGTTCACCTTCAGGGAGTATGTTCCGATGGGAAGCTGGGTCAGCAGATACTGGCCGGAGCTGTTGGTTCTGGCGGTGAACGTCTGGCCCGTCTGGGCTCGTTCGGCGACCACGGTGGCTCCAGGCAGCACCCCGCCCAGGGCGTCCTGCACACTGCCCGCGATCTCCCCGGTATTCATCTGCCCGAACAGGCAGAGTGCTCCCAGCATAAGAACCAGCGCCGGTTGTGAAGGCTTCGCCAACCTCTCATTGTTTCAGATAGGCGTCCGCGCGGGCACCTGGGCCGCTGGTCATTTCGAGCGTTCAGCGATAGAATCTCTAGAACACTCGGGATTGGAGACCACACCATGCGCTCTGCGTTCGTAGCTCTTGGCGCTCTTGCGATTGTCGCCGCCATCGCGCTTAACGGTTACCTGGCGCCCCATGCCGAGGCCGCCACCGGACCGATTCCGCTCAACTGCAACCGCGCGTGTCTCGAGAACCTGGTCGATCAGTATCTGTCCGCGCTGGTCGCGCACGATCCCAAGCGCCTGCCGCTTTCTAAAGACGTCAAGTACACGGAGAATAGTCAGGTTCTCGACCTCGGCGACGGCTTCTGGAAGACCGTAGAAGGCCGCGGCAAGTACACGCACATCTGGGTCGACCCGGACTTCGGCCAAGTGGCCTACATGGGGACGATGCGGGAAGCCGGCGGACCGCTCCTCATGAGCTTGCGGCTACGCGTCGAACTGGGCCGCATCACGGAAATTGAAAGCGTTTATTTCAAGCCCGGCGGCGGGGGGCCGAACAACATCGCCGAAATGGACGCTCCCCACAAACCCGAGGACTTCTGGTTCAAGTCGATTCCTCCGGCTCAACAGATGTCGCGCCAGGAATTGATCGCGGTTGCCGACGGGTACTTCACGGGTCTCCAGAAGAACGACGGCAAGGGCATCAACGGTACTGGCACCTACCCCTTCACCGACGACTGTTCGCGGATCGAAAACGGGTCCTATACGGCCAAGGCTCCGCCGCGCAATCCGCCGCCTCCCGATGGTATCGACGCCTTCGCGATGGACTGCATGGGGCAATTCAAGCTGGGCTACTACTTCGTGGTGCAGAACATCCATGGGCGCCGCTATCCCGTGGTCGACCGCGAGCGCGGCGTGGTCTGGTCTCAGGTCGTCTTTGACCAGGGGACCGTGAATAAGGGTATCCTCTCCGACGGCAGGCCATACCAGTTCAAGGGCTTCAATCGGCCTTCGAGCATCCTGGTGACCGAGGCCTTTCTGATCGAGAACGGCAAGATCCGCCGGGTAGAGATGGTCGGCACTACCACGGCCTATCACACCAATTCTCCATGGCCAGGCGGCTTAAGCGGAAATTAAAGGACAACACATGAAAAGGTTTGTAATTCTACTAGGCTGCGTTGTAAATCTATGCGCCGCTCTATGTGCCCAGCGCCCATCGAATCCAGCATTGCTGGTGCCGCAGGAGGCGCCGGTCTTAGACTACGTAGCGGTAGCGAACCCGCTTCCCGTGCCCGACGCGGCCGCAATGGGAGCGTCTTCGGATGTGGCTTTCGATTCAAAAGGTCATCTTTACGTCCTCAGCCGCGGCGCCAAGCCGCTCACCGAATTCGACGAGAACGGGAAATTCATTCGCGCCTTCGGCGATGGCTTATTCACCCGAAGCCACGGAATCCGGATCGATAAGGACGGCAACATCTGGACCACCGACGTCGGCGCGCACACCGTCATGAAGCTGAGTCACGATGGGCAGGTCCTTCTTACGCTCGGTGAAAAGGGTCAAGCGGGCGCGTGGGACGATGCGACGCATCGCTTCAACGAACCGAACGACATCGTCATCGCCGCCAATGGCGACCTGTTCATCACACAAGGCCATACGCCCGGAGCGGGACGTGGCGGCAGCCTGCAAGGCCAGAATCCGGGCGTGCTGAAATTCGACAAGAACGGCAAATTCATCAAGTTCTGGGGCGGCAAAGGAACCGAACCAGGCAAGTTCGAGGTCGCGCATGGAATCGCCATCGACGCCAAAGGCCTGCTATGGGTGACGGACCGCGAGAACCAGAGAATCCAGATTTTCGACCAGGAAGGCAAATACATCCGCGAAGTAAAGTACGCAGGCTTGCCGTGCTCGCTGGATATCGGTAAAGAGAATATCTACATGGTCAACGGATTCGCGGGCCAGCTTCTCAAGCTCGATCTGGACGGAAAGGTTCTGGCCGCTACGGGCAAGCCGGGTCCCGCGGGGAGCTGGGGCGAGTTCGGCGAAGCGCACTTCATCGCCGTGAGTCCCAAGGGCGAGATTTACGTCGCCGATTCGGTGAATCGCACCGTGCAAAAGTTCGTGAAGAAATAAGAACCCGGCCGCTTGTGCTCGTCAGCAGTCGCGATGTTTTGAGCCGGTAAAATTGTCTCGAAGCCGGGCCGGAGCCCCGGCAAAGAAGGTGATCGCGCCGGGGCTTTGCGCCGCATGGCGAAGGAGCCAAGACCTATTTTTCGTCGGTCTTATTCTTTACCTTGTCAGCGCCCTCTTCGACCTTCTCCGAGGTCTTATTGACACCCTTCTTTACAGTTTTCTTGGTGGCGCTCCCCGTTTTTTTGGCCGCTTTGCCGGTGGCTTTGCCCGCTTTTTTCAGTTCCTTACCGGCGTCTTTAATGTCATCCTTAGGTCCCTCCTGCTGTCCCCAAACCGCCATTCCACCCGCCAGCAGGATGCCCAGAGTTAATGAAGTGATTTTCAACATGCTCTTATGACGTGCAACTCGCCTTCCAAACAGGCTCAGCCACGCAGGCTGGCAGCCAATTCTTGCGACCGCTGGGATCCCACCACAACCGTGGCGCCATTTACCAATTTGAGCCGCACGCCCTGATTGCCATTGGCGATGTACGCCTTCCCCTCGCGGGTGGAGCGGACTCCGTAGCCGCCATAGTCGCGCTCCGGATCAAACGTGACCGCCTCAACCGACTGGATGTCGGCGACAGGAATACGGCGCTTACGCCATAATCCGCGCATGGTCACCACCAGCGTCTTATCCTGAACTTCAGTAACCAATCGCACCGTGATGAGGCGAAGGTAGATCAGCCAGAGAAATATAGTCCAGCCAATCACGCTTGCGTTGGACATTGGGTTTTTTCCCCAGGGATGTCCCAGCACGACCTGCCAGACCAGCAGGCCGAGCATGATGCACGGCGGAACCAATAAGGCGACGCCGACGCGGCGCAGGGGCAAACGCTGCTTCTCGTAGAAAGGCCGGCCTGAGTTCGGTGGCACGGCTCCATTATCCGCGGCTACCGCAGCAGGCCGATGGTGTATTGGAGCGCAAAGTATTGAGTCTGATAGTCGTACTTCGCATTGAGACTCTCAATCTCGGCTTGGGTGAGATTCAATTGTGCTTGTGTCAGTTCCACGATCGACGACAAGCCGTTATCATAACGCCCTTTTGCAAAATCCGAGGCCAGTGCTGCCTGGCGAAGAAACTGAGCGGTCACATCTATCCGCTGAAACGCGTCGTTGGCGCTTGCCCATGCGATGCGGACGTCCCGGGAGATCCGCTGTTGTTCGTCGCGGAGCCTTTGGTCGGATTCGAGCGCGCGCTGCGTTGCAGCCTCGCGGCGGGCGGAGAACAAATGTCCGTTGAATAAGGGGACGCTGACATTGGCGGCAATCCCTTCGTAACCGAGTGGGACGGGCACGGAAGAAGGATTGTTGATGAAGGGAATCATTCCTCCAACCGCAACCGCACTGACGGTCGGCCGGGACAAGTCTTTCTCGGCCTCCGCGAATTTGTAGGCCGCATCGCGAGAAAAACGGAGGCCCGCCAGCTCGGGACGGTTGCTAATCGCCTGCGCGACCAATTCATCGGGTGTTGCAGGCGGTGCGCTGGGAAGCAGCTCATCGGCAAGCTGATAGTTCGCCGGCTGGTCAGAACCCATGGCGCGGCCCAGTTCGGCGAGCGCCTGCTGCACGCTATCCTGCGCCCGAAGCAGCAGGAGCTTCGCTTCCGATACGTTCACGTCGGCAAAGCTGACATCGAGCTGCGATTTCAGATTGTTCCTGGCAAGCTCGGTTACCTGATCGCTCAGCAACTGCCGTGTACTGACGGTTTCCTGCGCGACTTTGACCACGGCTTGGGCGTGGAGAACGTCAAAATAGGCGCGATTCACCTGCAGGAGCACATCGTAGCGCGTGGCTTGCGCATTTTGTGTGGCCGCTTGGGACTGCAAGCGCGCGCTGCTTATAAGATTGGAAGTGCGGCCGGAATCGGTAATCAACTGCCGCGCCACCACGCCCGGGGCGAAGCGATTGAAAAGCCGTGAAGCCGAGAGATCACCCGCGCCGATTCGCGATCCGTAATTGCCCTGCGACCCTGTCACATCCCCGGTCAAGTTTGGGTAGTAGGCCGCCCGATTCACGATGATCTGTTGATTCGAGTAGTTGATCTCGTTTTGTGCGGCCTGGATCTGCGGATGATTTTGGACCGCGATCGCTTCCGCCTGTTGCAGGGTTAACTTCGGCAAATTCTGAGGAGGCGGACTTTGCGCCGGCGGCGTCTGTGGCGGGGCTTGCGCCATGACGGCCTGCGTACCGACGGCCGCGGAAATCGTGAAGAGGATCAGAGTGTTATTGATTCTGAAGAGCATTTCGTTTTTCTCTGCCATAAGCCAGGAGATAAACCGGCACCCGGAACTCGCCGAGCGTTGCGGGCAGCGGCATGCGAGATCACGCGGCGGGCGATGCCTGTGGCTTGTTGCGGTAGGCCAGCAGATACGCGGCAGGCACGATGAACACGGTCAGCACCACCGAGACTGTCAAGCCGCCGATAATGGTACGCGCCAAGGGAGCGTATTGCTCGCTTCCCGTACCCAGCTTCAGCGCCATCGGCACCATTCCAATGATCGTTGCGAGAGAAGTCATCAGGATTGGCCGCAGGCGAACCCGGCAAGAAGTGATCACCGCCGATTCCACCGACTGGCCTTGCTCTTCAAGGCGGTGCGCGAATTCCACGATCAGAATACTGTTCGAGGCCGCGATACCCACCAGCATCAGAACTCCCATCAAGGACATCACGTTGAGCGTCGTGTGGGTCAGCGGCAGAATCACCATCACGCCGATAAAGCCCATGGGGATCGCCAGCATGATCAGGAACGGATCTTTGAAGGAACGGAATTGGGCCACCAGGATCAGGAACAGGAGAACCACGGCAAGCGATAGGCCCTGGCCGAAGCTCCGGAACGAATCGTTCATTCCCGTCACCATTCCGCGAAGATTGATGCGGATATTGCCCGGATATTTCTGCGTGTCCAGCAGGCGGCTGATCGCACTGGAAAGCTTGCCCAGGTCTTCGCCGGAGGGAGTCACATACACGTCTATCACGGGTTGGATCTGGTAATGATCCACTTCCGTGGGAGTCTGAACGGCTTGGATACTCGCCACGTTGGACAGCACAGTAATGGGCCTGGGGCTCCCGTCGGCTCGGAAAGGATTGGAACGATTCCCGTCCCCCTTGTTTTCCACGCCGCGCAAAGGTATCTGCTGCAGGTCGATGGGATCGTGGATGGCCGGCTTGCCGTTCTCGTAATATTGAACGGTCAGAAAGTAATCGTTGCCAGTCTTATGGTCCACCCAATAATTCGGAGCGATCATGGTGTTGGAATTGAGCGAAGTAATCACATTGTCCACAACTTCTTTTTCGGTTAAGCCAAGCTCGGAAGCGTGGACACGGTCGATGTTCAACTGAAGCGCTGGGTAGTTGAGGTCTTGTGGAATGTACACCTCGCCGGTGCCGGGCATTTTTCGGACACGCGCCGCGAGATCCTGGGCGACGCCATAGGCGCGGTCGAGATTCCGGCTGCTGACTTGGATGTCGATCGGCGCGGCCATGCCGGAATTCAGCACGGCATCCACCATCGATCCGCTGGAAAAGAAGGTCCGGAGTTCGGGATACTTGGCGGCGATCGCGTCGCGTACGCGATCCATATAGTCAAAGCTGCTGGTCTTGTGCGATTCCTTCAACTCCACCTGCACCGTGGCGGTATACGGACCGGCATTGCTGCTGTACAGGGCGGAAAAGTCCGGCACGATCCCGATATTCGAAACCACCATATTGAAGTCCGCCGGATCAACCACCTGCCGGATCAGATTTTCGACTTTGGCGACAGCCGCTTCCGTAGCTTCAATCCGCGTGCCGGTGGGAGCCTTGAGAGTAATGGTGAATTGACCCGCATCGGTGCGCGGGAAAAAGGCGACGCCCAGGTAGGGATAGATTAAAAGGCTGGCGAGAAATAATCCGATCAGCGCGATGACAGTCAGCGCGGGGAAGCGAAGAGCGCCTCGAACGGACCGTTCGTAGACGTCTAGCAATCTCGTGAATCCGCGGTTGAACCAGGCATTGAACCCGCGAGCGTGTTCGGCATCGTGCCCATGCGGCGCCTGCTTGAGAAATCTCGCACAGAACAGAGGAATGACGGTCATAGCCACGAAATAGGACACGAACAGCGAAAGAACCACGGCTAGAGCCAAGGCGGTAAACAGAAATTTGCTGACGCCGTTGAGGAAAGTCACGGGGAAGAACACGACTACCGTAGTAAGAGTGGCTGCCAGAACCGCCAGGCTCACTTCGGAGCCGCCCTGTTCCGCCGCCGCCTCGGGGGAAGCGCCCATCTCAAGATGGCGATAAATGTTTTCGAGCGATATGACCGAATTGTCGATCACGCGCGAGAAGGCCAGCGCCAGGCCGCCCAGGATCATCGTGTTGATGGTGCTGCCCATCAGGTAGAGAATCACGAAAGTGGCCAGGGCCGAAAGCGGAATGGAGAGAAATACCGCTACCGTCGCGCGCAGGCTGCCGAGAAAAATGAGGATCATCAGGCTCGTCAGCACCAGGCCGATGGTGCCTTCATCCGCCAGCGTACGCATCGCTTCCTTCACGAAGGCCGACTGGTCGAAAACCACGGCGGTGGAAAGCTGTTTGGGAAGCTCCAAAAGATTCGGGAGCATTTCGCGGATGCCGTTGACGACGCTGATTGTGTTGGTGTCGCCGCCTTGCTTCAGGATGGGCAAGTAGACGGAGCGCTGGCCGTCCACGCGAACCACGTTGTACTGGATTTGGTTGGCGTCCTTAGCCTCGCCGATGTCGCCGATGGTCACCGATCGCTTGTCAATCGTCTTGATGGGAAGGTGGTTGATATCCTCGACTTTGTCCACCAGGCTGTTCGAATAAAGGTAGTAGTCGTAGGGCCCCATCTTCACGTCACCGGCGGGAAGAATCAGGTTGCTCGCGTTGAGTGCGCCGACGACATCCATAGGGCTTAACTGGCGGGAGAGCAGTTTGAGCGGATCCACGTACACCATCACCTGGCGATACTCTCCGCCGAAGGGCGGCGGAATCGCGGAACCGGGGACCACCACGATCTGATTGCGAATCGTGAACTGTCCGATATCGTGAAGCTGCGTCTGGCTGAGACCTTCACCCTTCAGGGTGACCAGGCACACAGGCAAGCTGGAGGCGTCCATCTTGAGCACGACCGGCGGCAGAGTTCCCGGCGGCAGACGTTTCAAATCTGCCAGGGCGAGGTTGGAAAGCTGAGTGACGTCGGCGTCCGCGTTGGTGCCCGGCTGAAAGAAGACCTTGATCATGCTGATACCCAGCATGGACCGGGATTCCATATGGTCGATGCCGGAAGCAAGAGTAAAAAAGCGCTCCAGGGGATTCGTGATGTCCGTTTCCACGTCCTGGGGCGGCATCCCTGAATAGAACGTTGCCACCACCACTTCCGGAATGTTGATCGGGGGAAACAGATCGACCGGCATCCTTAGCGCGCTGGTGATTCCGATGAGCACCAGCACCAGGCAGATCACCACAATGAAATACGGATTACGAATGGAGAAGCGGGACATGGCTGAATTCTTTCGATTGTTGCTATTTCTTCTCTTGCTGTCCCTGATCCCCGGCCGGCTCGATGATCTTGGGCTGCACTTCCTGGCCGGCCTTCAGGCCGCTGCGATCGCTCATTACGATCGATTCACCTTCTTTTAAACCGGAAAGGATCTCGGCGTCGTCCGCGGTCTGAATGCCGAGCGTCACGGGGCGAACCTCGACCTTGTTGGACGAATTCACCACGTACACAGTGTTCTGATCGCCCTGATTCAACGCCTGGATGGGAACCACCAGAGTATTGTTCTTTTTTTCAAGCGTGATCGTAGCTTGCGCGTACAGACCGGGAAGTAACGTGTGGTTGGGGTTCAGCACATCCACTTCCGTGTGCATGGTGCGAGTGTCGGACTGGACATCCACGGAGAAGCGCGCCACCTTACCAGGAAACGTATGGTTCAGGGACGGCACCAAAACGCTTACAGGATCACCCTCGTGAATGTAGTGGACGTACGATTCGGGGACCGGGATCACCAGACGGAATCGGTCGTCCTGTGAGAGACGGACCAGCGGCATCGCCTGCGTACTGGAACTAGTTCCGGCCTGCATCAATGTGCCCTGGTTGGCGTATCGCTGGGTAACAACACCCGCAAAGGGCGCCGTGATTTTCGAGTAGTCGAAGAGCACCTGATCGTGCTCCTTCTTGGCCCGCGCCGACTCGAGCTGGCTTTGGGTCACCTCCAGGTTCGACTGGGAAGCCTCCACCTGCGCGTCCGCGGCCAGATCCTTGCCTTGCGCGTCGTCCACTTCCTGTTGCGCCACTAATCCCGGTTTGCTTTCCGAGACCTTTTTCAGGCGGTCATATTGCAGATGCAAGGCCGTGTACTGAGCTTTCACGCGCGTTAATTCGTTCTGCGCGTGGACCACCTGGTTCTGCGCGGTCCTGATGGCTGCATCATCCTGCTGCAATTGCGACTGCAATTCCGGGATGTCCAGCGTGGCCATCACCTGATCCTTCTGTACATGGGATCCGTAATCGACGTTGAGGTCTTTGACGTAGCCCGATTCCTTCGCGTACACGTCGATGACCTGATAGGGAACCAGCTCGGAGGATAGCGCTAAAGTCTGCTCTAACGTCTTCCTTCCGACCTTCGCGACGCCCACGGAAACGTCGGCCGAGACCGCACTGGTATCCGCCGGACTGTTGGCTTGAACCTTCTCTGAACGCGCGCACGAAGCTAAAAAGCTCGCGGCTGCCGCGGTCAGAGCGAAGAGGAACACTGTGGATTTTCTAGATGTCATCAAGACCTGCCTCATTGCGATCTCCAGGGCAAGTCGCAGTTAGCACTCGCAGTCCGTATTCGCTCGGATAATCCTTCCAAGGAGAACTGCCGCGAACGGCAGAATTGCATCAGCTCGCGCTCCTCTTCCAGAATTTTGGACGCCTCCTCCGGTATTTGGTTTGCGATCGACAACGGAATCGTCAATAGCCCGTGACGATCCCCGTGAATTAGATCGCCGGAGGAAATCTTCAAGCCGTCAATCTCAACAGGTTCACCGAACTCGATGATGTGCGCATACGAGTGGGATACGGATACGTTAGCCGCGAAAAGCTGAAACCCCAGCGCCTCGACGGCCGGCAGATCACGTACGGCGCCGTTCGTGACGCAACCAGTACACTTCAACGCCAAACCGATGGTCGCGTGTATTTCGCCGACGAACGCTCCCACACCGGGCTTCGGGTCCACGTCTTGCAACACCATCACCTTTGGCTCCGGCAGAGACGCCACATAATTCCACCAGTCCATGCGGTCATAGTAACAGCGGTGGGTCATGGGCGGAGTCGCGGTCCGTATCCGTCCGGTGGCTGCGTAGCCTACCATGGGGGCAAGACTGGGAAATTGGCACTTTGTGCTGCCCGAGGCGAAACCTTCATTGCGCAGGCGCACGTCGAGTCTTTCTATGGCGTTCGATACCGTACAGGTATCCAGGGAGCATAGCCTTTCGAGGTCGGCAGCCAGCAGAGTGCTTTGATGGGTCATCTATGTCTAAATACATTATCAGGAGTGTGAACGGTAAGCGCGGGCTGCACGTCAGCGCCAGCCAACTCGGATATTCTATATCAGTAAGATACGACGGAATCGGAGTCCCACACATACCAGGGGGGTGGTATTTTTGGGACAAAAACCCGGTAGCTTGATCCAGCGGGCGAAGTGCTCGGTTAGCATGGAATTAAATGTCGGCGAGTAAGATCAGTCCGCTGGGCCCTGGTCAAAATGGTCCGGACCAGGTATTGTTCGGCTCGCGGCTGGCTTTACTGATCGGCTTTGGCGGCCTGCTGCTGATCATGGCGTTGGCGGGAATCGACGCCCTCCGGGTGCTGCAGCAGTTCCGGCGCAGCGACGAACAAATCAGACGCCAGTATCTATCGCAGAATCATGTGCTAAACGACATCCGCTCGGATGTTTACGTTTCGGGCACCTATGTTCGGGATTACCTTCTCGAGCCCGATCCGGACAGAGCGGCGGTGTATCGCACGAACCTGGAAGACGTTCGAACGCACATGGAATCCGCGCTCGAAGTCTATGGTCGTCAGGCAACCCCGGCGGAGTCGCAGCACTATTCAGCGCTGCGGGCCCAGTTAATGAACTACTGGGCGATCCTGGCGCCGATCGTTAAATGGGACCCGGCGGAAAGGCGCCGCTCGGGATACGCCTTTTTGCGGGATGAAGTTTTCCCGCGCAGGCAAAACATGCTGCAGATCGCCGACCAGATTGCAGCGATCAACGAACAGCAGCTCACTGCCGGGAACGACCAGGTGGTTTCGCTGCTGCTCCGCTTTCAGACGCGCCTGCTGGGGACGCTGGTGGCCGCTCTGGTGATCGGCATTGGAATGGCCTCGTTCAGCACGCGCAAGATCCTGAAGCTGGAGGGTCAGGCCCGCTTGCGATATGAGGAAGTCGCCGAGGCTCGCGGCCAGCTCACGGATCTGTCCGCACGTTTGGTCCAGGCGCAGGAAACCGAGCGCCGGGCCCTTTCTCGCGAATTGCACGATGAGGTGGGCCAGTCGCTCTCCGCGGTGCTGATGGAGTTGCGGAACCTTTCGGCGGGCCTGAAGGTGCGGTCCGAGGATCAGTCGCTCAGTCACGTGGAAACCATCAAGGGTCTGGTGGAGAACACCGTGCGCGTCGTTCGCAATATGGCTTTGCTGTTGCGGCCCTCCATGCTGGACGACCTGGGATTGATTCCGGCCCTGAAGTGGCAGGCTCGAGAGTCCGCCAAGCATACATCCATGGATGTGACGCGTGGCCACCGAACTTGACTCCGACAATCTTCCGGACGAATACAAGACGTGCATTTATCGGGTGGTCCAGGAAGCGTTGCACAATTGTGCGCGTCATTCTCACGCCACTACCGTGCGCATCCGGGTGGAACAGCGTCCCGACCGGCTGATGCTGATCATTCAGGACGATGGGCAGGGCTTTGACGTCCGGCATATGAAGGGGCTGGGCCTGCTCGGCGTTCAGGAACGGGTGACCCGGCTGGGAGGCAAATGCAGCATTCATTCAAAGCCTGGACGCGGAACCATCCTTACCGTGGAACTGCCATTCACCGACCAGAACCGGAGCCTCTCCACCCGTGAAACCAATTCGCATCCTGTTAGCTGACGATCACACCGTAATGCGCCGCGGCATCCGGCTTCTGCTGGAGAGCCAGCCGGAATTTAGCGTGGTCGCCGAGGCGTCGGATGGCCGGCAGGCGGTTCAGCAGGCCGAAGAGACTCAACCGGATGTCGCGGTCGTGGATATCGCCATGCCCAATTTGAGCGGCATCGAAGCGGCGCAGCGTATCGTGACGGCCCTGCCCAACACCGCGATCGTGATCCTCAGCATGCACTCCGACGAAGGATACGTTTTGCGGGCCTTGAAGGCCGGCGCCAAGGGTTACCTGCTAAAGGATTCCGCGGAAGGCGATTTGATCGAAGCGATCAAAGCCGTGCACCAGGGCAAGACCTTCTTCAGCCCGGAAATCAGCAAGATGCTGGTGGAGGACTATGTCCGGGAGATCCGCACCCGCGGAGCGGAAGACAGCTACGATCTGCTGACGCCGCGCGAACGGGAGATTCTACAGCTGTTGGCGGAACGCAAATCGAACAAGGAAATTGCCCTGGCTCTGAATCTCAGTCCCTACACCATTGAAACGCATCGCAGGAACCTTCAGGAAAAACTCAATCTGCACAGTCTAGCCGAGTTGATCCTCTACGCGGTCAGAAAGGGCGTGATCTCCTGAGTCAGCCGGCGCCGGTTACCGCCGGCCTCCGCCGCCGTGTCCCCCGCCTCCGCCTCCCGCATGTCCACCGCCACCACCGCCGCCTCCCGCATGCCCGCCTCCAGAGAAGCCCGAGTGTCCGCCGGAGAATCCGCCGCCTGAGGATCGTGGAGCCGAGAAAGAGCGCGTGCCTGAAAAGCTCCGGCTGGGCGCTGAGTAGGATCGCGTGGGGGCGGAAAAGCTTCGGCTGGGAGAAGCGTTGAATCGCTGGGCGGAATAGTTCTGACTGCGCGGCGCCGAGTACACCGAAGAGCGGTTATACGACGGCTGGCTGCGGAAACTTTGCGTGGCTCCGGAGCCGCGATTATACTGCCCGGCAGACTGGGAATTTCCCCGGCTGACGTTCGGGGACGCCTGCCGGGAAACCCCGGCACTCCTGTTGGCTGCGGCACCGTTATTGCCGTTGAACGTGCGCCAGCCCCCATTCGTCCCGCCACTTACGGCGCCTCTATTCGACTGCCCGCCGATTTGGCTGGCATTGGAACGCGCTCCCATGACCGGGGCTCCATTCCCCCTGCTGATGTTACTGAATTGGCGGTTACCGGCTCCACTGCCCGCCTGGCGACTATTGATCCCCCCGCCGGCTTGACGGTTTCCGGCTCCACTGCCCGCTTGGCGGTTGAACCCGCTTCCGGCTTGGCGGCCGTTCCCTCCATTGCCGGCAAAACGGGACGAATTGAACCGGCCCGCGACCGTACGGTTCGGATAGGGGACGCCCATCCTATGGCCTGGATCGTGTGCCCAGGCTCCGCGGCCTTCGAAGCCACGGCCGCCAAAGCGCCCGCCGAAGCCCCCGCCAAAACCGCCGCGGTATCCGTACCGGTTGAAGAAGCCGGTATTTACGAACAGGCCGTTCCCGAACCAGCCATAGCCCCAACCCCAGCCGCCCCAACCACCCCAGCCGGGGAAAAAGCTGCCCATGTAAATGCCTGGTCCGAATCCGAACCCGAATCCAAACCCGTCGGGATACCACAGATCGGGGTAAGCACCCCAGACAGGGGGACCCCAGACATACGAGGGGTTGTAAGTGGGAACGTAGACGACTTGCGGATCGGCCGGTTGTATCTCGATGGCGCTCTGATTATCTTGAGTGTCCGTGGTGACTACCTGCTGCGGGGTGGTCGCCAGCCTGCCGTTCGCCTCCGCCCGGGCTCTCATGGTTTGCACCGAGCTCATCACATCGGACTGCTGGGCCAGAAACGCATTGCCCAAGTCGGTGGTCCAGCGGATGTCGCTGTTCAGGAGTCTTAATGCATCCGGAAACGCCACCAGAGCCTGGACGCTGGGATCCCAGTTCTGCCGCTTCGCGGCGTCCATCAGTTGTGCGCCTTGAAGATTTGGGTTCAGTTGAAGCCATTGCTGGGCTTCCACCACCTCCAGCGGATACGTGCTGGCGGCCAGCACTTCGCTGAGAAGGGGATCGGGATAGAGCGCGACCGGCGCGACCAGGGTATCCAACTGATCCGGCGACATGAGCGGCGGCGCATCCTGCTGCGCGCCAGATGGCGCCTGAGCCGGTCCGGGCGGAGCCTGGGCAAATCCTAGTGAGACGGGAATCAGCACGGCGCAACACAGCGCCACTACTCTTTGACTTGACCATCCGGCGCGGTTCATCATTGTGCGCCTCCACCATTTGGACGTGGCAGCCAGCCGCCAGGGTCCATGATTATTCTACGATCTGCGCGCGGGCGCGGTTGGCTTGGCCGCGTCGGTCCATGCCGCGCTGGTCCAATAGGATAAAGCCAGTCGGATGACCCGCGAAACATTCTCCTCTCGCAGCGGCTTCGGAAGAACGTCGTACCCGTTCCGCCGGATGAGCTCCTGCCGCAAGTAATCGTCGGCCACGCCCGACATCAAAATGACGCAAGCCCGGTGCGGCGAGGCCGCCAGACTCCCCACGGCCGCCCTCCACTCGGTTGCCGGCCAGTCGCGGTCAAACAGAATAACCGGCGCGGCTAACTGGTTCGATACAGTGGACGCTTCATCACACGACTCAACGAAGTGCACGTCTAAGGGTTCCTGATCGGAGACATTCGCCAGAACGTGACGATCGTGCTCGCTGACGACGAGAGCAACCACGGGGACTCGAGAAGGGAGAGCTTTGCGTCTGAAAGCGTCGCCCGTGAAGACCGAATAAAGGAGTTGCCGGACGTTAGGCATTGGAAGACCGGAGCAGGGGCCCCCAGATGGGCCAACGCACCAGGAATCTCTATTTCTTATTCGAGCTTACCGTCGAACCGAGACTCCCGGAATACCACATGGATGGTATTCGCAATCGAAAAATCCAGGTAGGGACGAGCCGAACGTGAAACGACTCTTAAAAACTGAGTCCGAATTCAAATGAAATGTTGGTCCAGTGGTCCGTGGTCTTCAGGGCGGGAACATTGCCAACCGCCGGGCCATTGGTGGAAGCGGAGATAAACTGAACCGTGGTTCCGACGTGGATCATTCGATTGCTATCGAGAAAATAACTGACGTTGGCCAGTCCGTAACCACCCCATCCGCCGCGCGAGGTACAGGAATAGCAACCGACTTGATAACCATAACCATAACCTCCTGAATTGTTGGACGAAATCGTCTCCGAATAGTGCAGGTATGCGGCGCCTCCGCCGACCGAGAAATCCAAGCGCTTCAACGGCTGAGGTATATGGACGCGTCCACCGAGCGGAATCATGAACTCGTGGTCACCGCCTTGGATGGCCCCGACGTTCGTGATTTCAGCATTCTGGTTGTTGGCGGCTCCGAACGTCATTTCGACGCCCGCATCGGCCTGAAAGAACCGGTTGAAACGATAGCCATAGCCAAAATTGATGAGCGGCGCCGTGCTTAGATAGTTCGAGGTGCTTCCCACGGGCATGGCCGCGCCCACGCCAAAGTAGGCGTTGTGACGGTGGTAATCCGCATCCTGGGCGAACCCCAGAGCCGACATCAGCAGGCAGACAGCAACAATTGACCTCATTCGAACAGTCTAGGCTCCCGGATTCCCGCCGCCAATACCAGCCGCTCGCTATTTTAAGGCGGCCTTCCCTGGTAACCGTCCGGCAACGGAAGCCGTTGGGGTTTTCACTGTTGACGCCGTTAGTGAGATCCGAGACCAGAGCGCGCCAGCGCAAACATGACGCGCTCTGGAGTCCCCAGATCGCTCCAGCCAACATTGCCTAGCCGGAGCACCGCCAACTGTTCTGTCGAGACCGGTAGCACCTGTTTTGAAAAGTCCCCGGGAGTCAACGCAGTGTAGGCCTCGTCCAAGTTCGCCGCGGCGGGTGTTTGGCAGGACGCGCATCCGCCGGAGAGGATTCGCCACGTCTCCGGTACAGCGGTTTTGACGATATTGAGAAAGACCGACGCCCGCCCGATCATCACAAACGTGTTCCATAGGCAGCCACGCGTGAGGAGAGCTTGCGCCACATGCGACGCCGGCTTTTCCCAGAATCTGCTCACACGAAGAAGCGACTTCGTAAAACGGGAGTCGAGACGCTTGCTCGGCTCGATCCACCCATATTCAACCTCGGGGCATTCGGCGCTTGCACCCATCAGAATCAGAGTCTCGGGGCGGCTCATCACCACTTTGATTGCCAGGCGGACCGAGGCGGCGAAGCGCATCTCTTTGGAATAGTGGTGATCGGTTGGAAAGACACCGACGATCGGGTCGCCGGCCAGGCTGGTAATCCGCAGGAGGCTGTAAAGGATGGCTGCGGTCGTTCCCTTGTTGGAAGGTTGAACCACCACCCGAGACGGTGCAACGTCGGCCAGCTCATCGCCGTAAAACCTCTCGTGAGCCTTCACGACCGTGTACAGAGTGCGTTCCGGGGATATCGCGGAGGCGAGTCTGGATCGCGTTTGAGCGAGCAGCGTCCTGCCTCCATACAGACGGCAAAACTGCTTTGGCCGGTCTTCGCCTGCGATCGAACGGGTGAGAGACCGCAGCCTGGTCCCGTCGCCGCCCGCGAGAATCACTGCCCACGCTTCTGGTTGACTCAGTGGGACCCTGGTATTCACTAGATCCACCCTATTCCTGTTTCTGAGATCCTTCCATACTGCAAGTTTGGTAATTCCAGACAAAGGTTTGCGGTATTCGCCGATGCTTATTGTCTACCGACGGAGCGGCGCCTAAATTACCGCAAGGCGGGTATTTTCCGTGGTGGGCTGGTCGCCTACACTGAACGCATTAACCAGACCGGCGGATGCATGCTTCGACCCTACCCATCCTTCGATATTGCATCCGTCGGCGCACGGCGCGTTCGTGCAGGTGTCAGGGATCTTGGTCGACTGCGTAGAATGGGGGCCGCCATTTCCCTGGCCGCCGCGATCCTAATCATTAGCTCGCCTGCCATAGCCGCACGCAAACGCCAGCCACAGGAACGGACGTCGCAGCCGCCCGCGCTTGTAAAGTTCGAGCTAAGCGCATTGGACGCGCATGGCGAGCCGGTCACCGATTTGCAGGAAAGCGAGTGCCAACTGTCGGAAGACGGAAAACACCAGGCGATCGATCTTTTTCACTACGACGGAAATGACCGCGCGAAGGCCACTCCATCCGCGCCGCCGGAGTTTTCAAACCGGGACGGTTTTGCCGTACACCCCACCGTGGTGCTCTTGGATCTGCTCAGTGAGCGACTGCTGACCTGGGGACAGGCGGAGGGGGAACTGGTCAAGGCGCTGCAGAGTATCCCATCGGCTGCGAGCCTTTACGTTTATATCCTCACCAATCAGGGCACGTTCTATGCGGTGCATCCGCTGCCCAAAAACGAGGCCGAGCTGCGCGCGATCAATCCGGCCTGGACCCAGGAGATCGGCCCTCGTCTCGACCAAATCCAGCGGGAGCTCGCGGGGTTTAGGCCAATCGACGACCAGGATCCCTTGTTCAGAGCTCAGTTGACGCTGCGATCGCTCGGACAGTTCGCATCTTCCGTGTCGGCGATCCCCGGACGAATCAATCTCATTTGGGTCACACACGGAGTGCCCAGTGTGGCCCCAGGAATCACTTCGGACGAGCCGGTCGACCTGAGACCCGAACTGCAGCAGATGAGCGAGGCGTTCGAGCGCGCCGGAGTGGCGGTGTATACGGTAGAACAGTCCGCTTCCGGCGCGGGAGCGTCCCTGGGTTACAACTGGGAGACGCTGCAGCTAGTATCGGGACTCACCGGCGGACGGGCATATTCGAGCGACAGCATCGGAACCGCGATCAACGAAGCGATGGCGGACGCGCGCGGCAGTTATGTCGTTGGATATTATCCGCACCGGGAAAAAGACGACAACAAGCATCACAAGGTTCGCGTCACCTGCACCCGCAAGGGAGTGCATCTTCAGACCATCGACGGCTACTTCGCTTTCCCGGTTCAATCCAGCCCGGCTCAACTGGAGCAGGCGGCTCTAGAAGCGGCCACCGACAGCCCGTTTGATAATTCCGGGATCGGAATGAGGGCCGTGGCCTCCATCGTCGCCGGGCCTTCGTCGAAGGCTCGCTTTCAGATCTACATCGATTCGGCGGACCTCGCATCGCCCAGTCAGCGCGGCGATCTGGCGATCCGACTCATCGCTTATTCCGCGACCAATGCAGTGCAGCGGATCATAACGATTCCGGTGCAGCGCAGCGTTCTTCAAGCGCAGGCTCCACAAGCTGCCGGGAAAGAGATCCAGATCGCGCAGGAACTTGCGATAGACGGAACAACTCAGAACGTTCGCATCGTGGTTTTCGATCCGGGCACGAACCTGACCGGGTCCATAACAATCCCCGTAACCGGGGTAAAAAAATGAGGAGCGCAGTCCCGGGAGCAAATAGGTGGCAAAAATGAGAATGAAGACTTGTATGGCTGTTGTGTTTACGATGTTGCTGACTGTCTCGATGGTCTTCGCGGTCAAAGAAAAGGTCAGCGCGTTCAAGGGCACCGTCACGAAGATCGACCGCGGCGCGCGAACCGCGGTGGTGAAAACGGCGGATGGCACCGAGCATACCGTGCATTTCGTCGGCCGCACCCTGGTCCACGGTGTCGAAAAAGGCGCCGCGGGTACGGCCGCTGGTACGGCCGCGGGTACGGAGGATGCGTTTCATGGCTTGCGCGAAGGCAGCTCCGTGGTCGTGCACTACACGGCCAAGGGGGCCGAGGAAACGGCCGAGGAAGTGGACCGCATCGGCAACGACGGATTGCACATGACGGAGGGCACCGTTTCGAAGCTCGATCGCAAGGGCAAAGCCATCACGATTCGAACCGCGGGCGGCGCCGAGGAGACCTACACAGTGGCCGACCACGCCGCCGAGGATGCAGGGAAAGATATTGGCGCAGCGGCGGAAAAATCGGGGAAGGTGACGGTCTACTATACCGAAGAATCGGGCCGCAAAGTCGCCCATTTTTTCGAGAAGACCCTATAAACTTCTGCTAGCGGTCGAGCTCGAACGCCAGGTATTGGAACTGTCCGTTCCGCTCAATCTGCAGCACCACCGGGTCTCCGGGCTTTATCGCCTCGAGCGAGGATCTTAGGGTTTCGATCAGGGCAACGGGAACCGTATTGACAGCCTCGATGACATCTCCCGGTTGCAGGTCGAGGAATTGTGCCTGCCCTTCCGGCGATTTGGCCGCGACGATCAGTCCGTATTGGCGCCGGAGACCGGGAATCGCGGAGGCAACGTCTTTGTCGATCTGGATGCAGAGAATGCCCAGGCGGGGAATGAGATTCTTTTCCGGATTTGCCAGGCTCGCGAGGAGCTTGCTGGGGTCGGCGCGTTCGCGAACCGCCAGAGTGAGCGTCGTTTCCTCTGTCCCCCGGAGGATCTTTAGCTGAACCTTGTCGCCGGCTTGACGGCGGAAGATTCGGTTTTCCAGTTGCGCGGCGGATACAACGGGCTCACCGTCCAGGCTGATAATCACGTCTCCTCTTTTCAGGCCGCCCCAATCCGCTGGACTTTCAGGCACAACGTCGGCCAGAATGACCCCATGATCGCGCGCCAGAGCCAGGCCTTTCGCCATGACAGGAGTAATATTTTGTCCGATCACTCCGAGTTCTCCGCGCTTCACCAGGCCGTTCTTGCGCACCTGCTGATAAACGTCCCGCACAATGTTAGAGGGAATCGCGAATCCTAAACCCTCATTCCCTCCGGATTGAGACAGGATGAGCGTATTTAGCCCGGCTAGAAGCCCATCCATGTTGATCAGGGCGCCGCCACTGTTTCCGGGGTTGATGGAAGCATCCGTTTGGATGTAGACCATGGGATTATCCTCGCCCAACGACCTGGCGGGGGCGCTGACGACTCCGAGCGATACCGAGTTCGGCAGCCCCATGGGCGCTCCCAGCGCGAGCACGAGATCCCCCTGGCGCAGGGCATCCGAGCTCATGAACTTGAGCGGGGTCAGGTCTTTCCGCTCAATCTTCAAGACCGCCAAGTCCGTCTCCGTGTCGATACCGATGACTTTGGCATCGATGGCTTCCAGTTCACGGGAGTCGTCCGGCAGATCACTTCGTGAAGACGGGGCCGCCAGCGTAACTTTTATTTTTACGGCTCCATTTACGACGTGTGCATTCGTGACGATGTATCCGTCCGGATCGACAATAACACCCGATCCGATGGATTCCTGCCTCCCGAAAGCGCTTACCGGATGACCCGTCGATCGGTCCAAGGGTCCGTACCCGCTCACTGAAATTTGCACGACGGACGGAGCCACCCTTTGTGAGAGAGACCGGATCTCGTTACTCAACTCGATCAGTGAATTTTGCTTGGATCGAGTTGGCGGCCCTTGTGCGAAGAGCGGGGCGCGCAGCACCGCGACGGCCACCATCACCGTCAAAAATAGTTTCATCTGGTTCTCCCCGCGCGGGGTCGGGCTCATGTCGACACGCCCACGTCTCAACCCTAGCGCCGATTCTTCCGGGTTCCCATACTAAAACGCAGGTATATTGACGCGTCCCCAGCGGGTAGACTCGGGCTAAGGCCAAAAAGCCGGCTGGCCGTTAACTTTCATACTGTGCTCGGGTTGCGCTTTCTACCAGACCGGTGCGAGCAACCGGGCGTGCAAAGACTGCATCTCAATAGGTGGAGGCTTTGGGATGTTATGAAGCGGTCAAGGTTGAAAGCTGCTGGAGGCTTCTTCCTGGCTGCGCTGATATTCAGCCCCGTTTGGGGCTCTGTACCCCCGCAACCCGGAACGGTCAATTACATCGAAGGGCAAGCCGCGATCGGCGCGCAAGCCCTCGACCGACAAATCCGTGGGATCCGCAAAGTTGGCGGCCGGTCAATCCCTGACCACCGACAACGGGAAAGCGGAGATCCTGCTGACTCCGGGTATATTCCTGAGAATCGACAACTATAGTTCGGTGCAGATGAACTCGCCGGGCCTGGCGAATACGATCATGACCCTGCAAAAAGGCCGCGCCATGATCGAGGTTGCGGATATCCGGCCGGAAAACAACGTTCGAATCGGTGAAGACAGCTCCAGCACGAAGCTGCTGAAGCCGGGCTTGTACGACTTCGACGCGGATCGCGGGTTGATTCGCGTGTTCGACGGAAAGGCCGAGGTTCAAGCAGCCGGCCAGCACACTCAGGTGAAGGGCGGGCGCCAACTGAATCTGAACTCCGCCGGGAAGCTGAAGGCGAAGAAGTTCGATAAGAAAGCCTACATGGATGACTTCTACCGGTGGGCCAGCCTGCGCTCCTCTTATTTGGCGGATGCTAATGTCGATGCGGCCCGAACGTACGCTGGCGGAGGCGGCCTGGCCCCCGGCGACTGGTACGGCTACGGATGGTATTGGGACCCGTCGTTTGACGCCTATACCTTCATCCCGGGCGACGGAATTTTTTACGATCCGTTCGGATGGGGCTTCTACTCGCCAGGGTTCGTGTTCGGAGCGCCCTTCTTTGGTTATGGCTACGGCTACGGTTTCGCGGGAGGCGGCTATAACCACCACTTCGGACCAGGCTACCGGCCTCACTATGCGGCCGGTGGTAATCGCTCGTCCGGGTTCGCAGGACATGCCCATAGCGTCGGTCTCGGTGGCTTCGCTGGCTCCAGCCGAGGCAGCGGATTCGGCGGTGGCGGCCTGCGCAGCAGTGGCTTCGGCGGTGGCGGGTTACGCAGCAGCGGCGGATTCCACGGCGGTGGCGGTTTCCATGGAGGAGGCGGTGGAGGATTCCACGGTGGTGGCGGCGGTGGCGGATTCCACGGAGGAGGAGGACATGGCCGCTAGCTCCTGCGCGCTGCGCCAATCTGTTCAGCCAGGAAATCGACCACTCTTTCGAAAGGATCGAAGCCAAAAGCTTTTCCGATCGGCGCCCGCAGATTGGAGTTCGCATTGATGTCGTAGAACACCAGGCGGCCATCCGAAGCCTCCAGGTACTCGATGCCGCCGACGTCCAGTTGGCCGGCGGCCATCAATCGCTTGCCCGCATCCACGGCGGACGCGGGCACTTCCTTATAAGGATGGAACTCAACCGGAGCCGCGGGCCTGGCCTCCGGAATTTCACAATGCGAATCGCCGGTCAGCGGATTGCACACTTCCGACGGACAAAGGTTGAACGAGCCGTAAGAAATGACTCGCATGGCATAGAGGAGTTCGCCGCCCAGAAACTCCATGCGTACGATGCCCTGCGATGGATCCAGCGGAAAATACTCCTGCAGCAGCAGCAGATGGTCGGGAAGCCAAAGATCGGGCCGGTCGCGCAACAGGCGGACGAGTTCATCGGAGGAGTTCAGCAGGAACATACGCGCTCCGCTGCCGCCCTGTTCCGGCTTCAGTAGAGCGGGCCAACCTCCGGCCCACTGCGCGAGCGCCGAATCCACGTCGTTGAACGCAAGAGTCCTCGGGTGCGCGATATTCAGACGCTGCATCCAGGCTGCTTGCGCGGACTTGCTGAGTTCTAGCGAAAACGCTTGCGAGCCGTTGAGTACCTTGGCTCCGCCGAGTTCGAGCGACCGCATCAGCGCAAGGGCCAGAGGCACGGCGCGCGTGTTGCCGCGTACATACGCGCTGGGGCTCGCCTGATTGAAGTACAGCGGTGCATCCGGGACACGATCGGGATCGAAGGCTCCGCGCTTCAGGTCGAACGCTCCGTAGCGGATAGAACGGCGATCCAGCGCCGCAAACAATGGCTTTTGCCATTCCGGATGCTCGAAGAGGACGACCAGATCGTAACGCATGTCTCGCGGAATATTATCTCAGGCCAGACACACGCCGACGATGGCAGTCGACTTGCTGCTTCAAACGGCGGGAGTCTCTATGCGGCAACCGAAGCCATCACATCTGATGTTCTGGGGAGGTGTTCTGGTCGCGGCTCTCGCCCACCTCATCAGGCACAACTATCCCCGTCAAAAAGACCGGATGCTTCCGGGGGAAACGATGGACATCGTGGACATCGCCTCAGAGCAGTCTTTTCCGGCGAGCGATCCGCCTGCCTATTGATGGCGTTTATCTCAACGAGGAATACTTATGATTCGCAAACTCAAATCCGGACAATACCGCCTGTACTCGCGAAAACAAGACCCTAAAACGGGCCGGAGGCGCAATCTGGGAACCTTCGGATCTCGAGAAGCCGCTCAACGGCATGAGCGAGAAGTCCAATACTTCAAAAAGCACTCAGCCTAGAGCCGCCAGCGCTGCGGGACCGGTCGCCGCGGCGGATGGCTTCGCGACGCGCCAATTCCTGACCCACGCTGGTTCCGCGACCTCGCAGGAAAGGGCGGCCAAGGCCCGATCGCAATCGCCCAGATCATTCCAGGTCACTGGTCCAAGCCGCTGCACAATCAGCCTCTGAGTTTCTGCCGCCAGGATCTCCCGCGAAAAGTCGATGCAGGGGATGGTTTTGTAGAGGGTGTCCGAAATCCGAAGTTCCTCGCCGGGAGCCTGCAGCGCGGGGAAATTCTGAAACGTCTTCAGCAGGCCAGGCATGGACGAACAAATCATCTCCAGAAATGCGAAGACTTTCCCGACCATGACAAACGTGTTCCACAGCGCGCCTTGGTCGAACAGGTAGCGGGCCACCAGGGGAGCCGGTTTCTCATGAAAACCCCGGACCAGGAATGAATCCGGCCGTCCCGTTATAGGCGAGCCGACTTGGATCCAGCCGTATTCCACTTCCGCGCCGTACGGTTTCGCGCCCAACAGGATCACCGAATCCGGCTCCCGGCGCGACAGCTCGAAAGCGCTTTCCACGGCTTCGGCAATCGCGTTCTCATCGGAGTAGTGATGGTCCGATGGAAACACCGCGACGGTAGCGTTCTGGTCTTTGCGGGCGATCGACAGCAAACTTGAAAGAATGGCCGGCGCGGTGCCCCGGTTCCGCGGCTGAACCACGCGTTGTGACGGACAATCCAGCAGCTCGCGAAGATAGAAGTCCTCATGCTCGCGGTTCAGCGAAAAAAGAATCTGCTCTGGCCGGATGCTCCGCTTGCGCCCGCAGCCTGGTTTGCTCGAGCAGCGTCATCGTCCCGTAGAGACGGCAAAACTGTTTGGGACGATCATCCCCGGAAATCAGACGCGTCAGGGGCTTGAGCCGGACGCCGTCGCCGCCCGCCAAAACGATGCCCCAGCGCTTTCTCCGATCGCTCAAATTTCTCATCTCTGGCTCTCCTGCTCACTCTTTCCGCACTCTTCAGCCGGACGGAAACGCGTGTGCGACGCATCCCCATCCGGCCGCGCGCCTCCTCCGAGACGGGGCCTCCGAATGTTTGAACGCCGGGAAAGGCGGTGATCCCGCGCAGCCAGTAACTATCAACTCGCGGGTTGGATTGGCATGGACCACCTCAAGGAAGCATGAGGAGGACCAAAACAAATTATTGATTCGAAAAGATGGCGGTTCCGGCCGGCAGTAGAAGAACTTGCAGACTCTGCACAAAATCTGCGGAGCGCCGGGCGCTTCAGTCCGCTACGCGGCTATGCAGTGTCCGTTCGCCGATTCCAAGAATCTTGGCGGCACGGCGTTTGTTGTTGCCTATCTGATTGAGTGTGAACTGGATATAGGCGCGTTCCACCTCGTCCAGAGTCGCACCCTCGCGAAACTTGAACATTCCCGCCGGCTGCGGCTCCGGGATGGGAAGACTCATCTGGGGAATACCCAGAGTGGGCGGGAGCTGCGGGATCTGCAAAGTGCCTTCGCGAGCCACAATGACCATCCGTTCCAGCACGTTGCGCAATTCCCGAACGTTGCCGGGCCACGCATGGCACGTCAGCTTCGCCAGGACTTCGGGGTCGATGCCGTCTACCCTGCAATCGTGCTTCGCGTTTATTTCCCGAATCAAGGTATCCACCAGGCTCGCAATGTCCTCCTTGCGATGCCTCAAGGCTGGCAGCGGGATCTGGAAGACGTTGAGACGGTAGTACAAATCCTCGCGCAGTTGCTTTTCCTCGATCGCCTTCTGCGGTACCCGGTTGGTTGCGGCCACGATGCGCACGTCGACCAGCGTCTCGGAAGTTCCTCCCAAGCGGCGGATCTTGCCGTCCTGAAGCACGCGGAGCAGCTTGGCTTGGGTCGCGACCGGCATCTCCGTGATTTCGTCCAGGAACAGGGTGCCCCGGTGCGCTTGCTCGAAACAGCCTATTCTGCGCGCCAGAGCCCCGGTGAACGCCCCCCGCTCATGCCCGAACAGTTCGCTCTCGATGAGATTTTCCGGCAGCGCGGCGCAATTGATCGCCACAAAAGGCGCGCCGGCGCGCGGGCTAAGCTTGTGGATGGCTCGAGCGGCCAATTCCTTGCCCGTCCCACTTTCGCCGTGGATGAGCACCGAGGCTGCGCTGGGGGCCACTCGCTGGATCAGCGCGAACACCTGCTGCATGGCCTGCGATTCTCCGACCATGTCCAGCAGGGTTCCGTGATAGCCGGCCTGGCGCTGCAGCAGGGCAGCTTCCCTGGCCATACTTTCATGCCGAACCGCGCGCTCCAGCAGCGCGTGCAGGACCGGAGGCTGCACGGGCTTTTCCAGGAACCAGAACGCCCGCAAGTCATGCACGATGGAGACGGCATGGCTGATGTCGCCGAAACCGGTGAGAACGATGGCTGGCGTCAGATCGCCGCGCTCCAGTAATGTTCTCAGAAGTTGCGCGCCGTCGAGAACCGGCATGAACAGGTCCGTTACGATGGCGTTAAATGAGCCCGTGCCAAGTTTCTCCAGAGCTTCTTCGCCGTTCTGCGCGTGTTCCGGAACGTAACCCTTGGCGGAAACCATGGCCGCGACCGCATCGCGCTGCTCGCCATCGTCATCCACCACCAGGATTCGAATTGGCTCTAACTCCGCCATTTCAATACCTCGATTTTTGCCCAACCGGCAAAAGACTCAAATCGCAATGGTATACGGAATGCGTCCGGATCGACAACCGGGGCTTCGATCATGACATGTTCACGGGCGAGAGTCTAAGCTCCACGGCCGCCGCCCGTGGAAAAGGCGGCGGTGTTGGCGGAATCCTCTGTCAGCCGTCAAGGAGTCGGCCAGCGCCGGCAGCGTGAAGTGGAACGTGGCGCCGGTACCGGGACCAGCCTCCGCCCAGATCCGGCCGCCGTGTATTTCGATAATGCGGCTGCAAATCGCCAGACCGATTCCCGTTCCGGGATACGCATCCTTTCCGTGAAGCCGCTGGAAGGCGCCAAAGATTTTCTTGGCGTACTTGGGGTCGAAGCCGATGCCGCTGTCCCGCACCGATATGCGCCATTCGCAGCCTTCCTGCTGGGCCTCGATCCGGATATTTGGCTGCCCTCCGGGCTGGCGGAACTTGATGGCATTGGAAAGAACGTTCTGAAAGACCAGGCTCAGTTTGAGCGGATCCACTTCTACCTCGGGGAGCGGGTCTATGACGATCTCCGCGCCGGAATCCCGGATACTTGTCAGCAGCGCATAGCGCGCCTGGCTAACCACCTCATTTAGCCGGGTCCGCACCAGCACCGGCGTCTGCGTGCTGGCCTGCGCATAGGCCAGGAGATCCCGAATCAGCGCCTGCATCCTGGTGGCACCCTCAACCGCGAACGCAATATACTTTTCGGCCTCAGGGTCGAGCTTGCCCTGACAGGCTTTCGACAACAATCCCAGGTAACTCGATACCATTCGCAGCGGCTCCTGCAAGTCGTGACTGGCGAACGACGCGAACTGCTGCAGATCCTGATTGGAACGCTCCAGACCCACGGTCCTCTCTTTCACCCGTTCTTCCAGTTCATGGTTCAGCCGGTCCAACTGATCGATCTTCTCCTGAAGCTGGTGGTTGGCTTCGCGAACCTCGTATTCGGCGCGATCGCGCGCGGCTGCATATTGGCGCAGGATGCGGTAAGCCCATAACAGCAACAGTATGGTCGCGACACTGCCTGCCAGCAGGAACCCGGCGGATTCGACGTCGGCCCTGGCCATCGCCTGCTTTCGTAAGTCGAGCAGGCGGCTCTCTTCGGCCATCATTGCGGAGGCCACTTTGCTCAGCTCGGCGGAGTCCGCCAGGCCACTTCGCCGCTCTTCCTGAAGCGCGGCATCCTGCCCGCTGAATTGCGATGTCTGTTTGAGCCGGCTCAACCGCTCCGTCACCATCTGCTCCAGATTCTGTACGCTGGCTTGCTGGGCAGGATTGTCCCGGGTCAGATCCGCCAGATGGCCGACCATCGCGGAGGACTTGGTTGCGGCGCCTTCCACCGCTGCCAGGTATTTTGCGTCGCCCGTAAGAGTGTAGCCGCGCCGGCTGGTCTCGGCGTCCGTAAGGGACACCAGGAGATCCTGAATCGTCGCCTGCACTTCGCGGGTGTGGTCCACCATGCCGATGAGTTCGCGATAGTTCGCGCGCCTCCACACCGACGCCGCCAAAAGGAGGATCGGGATCGCGGCGATCCAGATAAACAGCGGCTTTGTCCGGCGGTATGCCACGGCTTATGCTCCGCCCTGAGAGCGGGAATTCTCCTGATCTAGATTAAACTACCAGTTTTGCATTTCCAAACGAAGGGCCCTACTGCTTCAAGGTTTTGGACTTTTCGCCCGCCTGGAGCAATTCCGCAATCTTAGCGCCGACGTCACGCATAAAAGACTCAAAATCCACGGGTTTGGTGATCAGACAACTCGCCCCCAACTCCAGGGCGTGAGCCAGCTCGTCGGCCTGCAGGAAAGAAGTCACGATCACTTTCGGAACAGCCGCCAGCCTGGGATTGTGGCCCGCGGCCTCCAGAATGTCGCTGCCATTGCCCCGAGGCAGGTTATAGTCCAGCATCATCAGATCCGGCACCGGGCTGCCTGTACTCCCGCATTGCTCGGCTGCATGGATCGCTTCTTCGGCCGTCGCATAGTGGTCGATGTCGCAAACCAGCGATTGGCGTTTGAGAGCTTCCTCAATGAGGAAAACATCTCCCAGATTGTCTTCGGCAAGAAAGATTCGCATTTTATAAGCCTTCATCACGTCGGTAGAGACACGTAAAACGTGGAACCCGATCCAGGCGCTGATTCCACCCAGATCCGGCCCCCTAGCCGCTCCACCGCAGCGCGGCAAATCGCCAAGCCGATCCCGGTTCCGGACTTCTGCGCACCATGCAGCCGCCGGAACACGCCAAAAATGTAATCGAAGTATTTGGGATCGATGCCGATCCCGTTATCCTGAATGGAAAAAATCCACGAGTTCTCGTCTTGCCGCGCGGAGACCCGGATATGCGGGGGCTCTTCCGACCGGTACTTGATCGCGTTGCTGATCAGATTCTGGAACAGTTGCACCAGCGGAAGCTCCAGCGAAGAAAGGGTGGGCAAACTGTCGCATTCAAGCGATGCGCCGTTTTCCTGGATCATTGCCTGCAGGTTCCAGGCCGCGGCCTTGATCACCGCGTTGCAATCTACCGTAGTCCTGGCCTGTTGTCCCGAATCGCTGACCTGGATATACTGCCGCAACGCGGCCAGCAGTTGATTAAGCCGGGCCGCATGCTGCTCAATCGTAGCCAGCATCTTCGATTCCCGGGAGCCAAGGTTGCCGTTCATGATCTGGGCGAGCCACTGCGAGTAGGTGACCACCGTCCGAATCGGCTCCTGCAGGTCATGACTGGCGGCCCAGGCAAACTGCCGTAGCGCCTCATTCGAGTAGCGCAGTGCGGCGGTTCTCTCGGTTACTCTCTTTTCCAGCTCCAGATTCGTCTTCTGGATCCGGGCTTCTGCGTGGGCTTGGTCCGTGGCGTCGCGAATCGCCGTGGTGACCAGGAGACCGTCCGGCGTGTGGAACGAATTGCGTGTGATCTCGGCCGGGAACGACGATCCGTCATCGCGGAAAGCCGTTAATCTTTGCTCCGGCGTGGGCTGCGGGCGCGCCGTGGCCGCCCGATCTTCATCGCTGCCTTCCCAGGTTGGGAGGAGCGAATGAATATCGCGCCCGATCAGGGCTTCGCGCGAGCGCCCGAAGAGGGTGTCGGCCCGGGAATTCGCCAGCTCGATGATACCGGCCTGATTCGTGATCACCATCGCATCCGGGGCGGCTTCCAGCACCGCGCGAAACCGCTGTTCTGCCCGTTCCAGCTCTTCCGCTTTTCGGCGCAGAAGCTGTTCCGTCCGCCGGAGCTCGACGAACACGCTGACTTTGCTTTGTAGGATCTCCGGGACAATGGGTTTGAACAGAAAATCGACCGCGCCGAGATTATAGCCGCGAAACAGTTGCTCGTCGCTGCGATAGGCGGTCACGAACAGGATGGGCGTTTGCAGAGACCGCTTGCGGGCGCGAATCATCTCGGCCGTCTCGAATCCGTCCATCTCGGGCATGCGGACATCCAGGAGAATCGCCGCGAAATCGTGTTCCAGACACATTCGCAAGGCCTCGGTTCCGTTCTGCGCCAGCATGAGTTCCTGGCCCAGGGGCTCGAGGATCGCCTGCAGCGCCAGCAGGTTGCTTTGATCGTCGTCGACCAGCAGGAGCTTGACTCGCCGGCTTTCTTCCGGGAGAGTCTGGGTCGCAAAGCTCACGGTTGTGCCCATGCCTGTCATGCAAGCGGCATTCCGGCGGGCTGCGTTGACCCGGCGCTCGCCGAGAGGCCGGACGCCACGCCCACTCCCGCCATCCAGATTCGCATCACCGAAAACAAGTAGCCGAGATCCACAGGCTTGGCCACATAATCGGAAGCCCCGGCTTGCAGGCATTTTTCCCGATCGCCTTTCATGGCCTTGGCCGTCAGCGCGATGATCGGCAGCGATCCGATGCCCGGCAGCTTGCGAATGGCCTTGGTGGTCTCATACCCATCCATCTCCGGCATCATGATATCCATCAGCACCAGATCCGTGTCGGGATTCCTTTGCAGCACCTCGATCCCGCTTCTTCCAGTCTCCGCGTGGATGACGTGAACATTGTGATGCTCCAGCGCGCTGGTCAATGCGAAGATATTGCGGAGATCGTCGTCGACAATCAGAACCTTCCGGCCGGCCAAATGCGGGTCCATCTGGCGGACATTGGCCAGCACGCTCTTCTGAACGGCACTGAGATGGTCCTCTACCCGATGCAGGAGGATGACTGTTTCGTCGAGCAAACGCTCCAAAGAAGGAGCATACCGGATGCTGCTGATCCTCGAAAGCCGGCGTAGCGCAGCGCCCCGGGCCGGATCCAGCTGGGCGGGACCGAAAGCGATGATGCCCGGCACGTACGGCAGGAACTGAGCCTGCACCCTCTCAATGAACTCGATTCCAGCAACCTCGGACACGGCCCAGTCCATGATGATGCCATCCAGCCGGTTGCCGGCCTGGCTCGCGGCCGAAATGATCTCGATCGCTTCGTCCACACGAGTCGCCTCGGAAAACTCCAGGTCGGAGGCGTCCAGGAACGTGACGATCTTCTTGCGCATCGGCTCGGAACCGCCCAGCACCAGGATCTTCTTAGCTCCCGGCTGGATGGAACGCGCCACGGCGGGCAGAACCAGATCCAGCGCTCCCTCGTCCGGGGATTTCTGTGTGCAGGTGGTTGCGCCGATCGTATAGCCGTCCCGCAAGGTTTCGGTAAGCGAGAGAACGTGAACCGGAATGTGGCGCGTCGACGGCTCATGCTTCAGATGGTCCAGAACCGTCCAACCGCTCATATCCGGCAGCCGGACATCCAGTGTGATCGCCTGCGGTTTGAAGTTTCTGGCAAGAGTGAGCGCTGAGCTTCCCCGCAGGGCTACCAGGGCTTTAAGCCCCTGCTGGCGGGCCTTTTCCATGAGAATCCCGGCAAATGTCGGATCGTCCTCGACGATCAGCAGCACGGAGTCGCCCGGTTGTATATTGTTGCGATCGTCATCCAGCCTGGCCTCGTGCTCTTCCAGCCAATTGGGCAACGCGACCACGCCGTGCTCGAATTTATTGTCGATGTCCCGCGCCATCCAAACGCGCATGACCGAGAACAGGAGGTCCAGGTCCACTGGTTTGGTGACGTAGTCGGAAGCCCCGGCGCGGAGGCATTTCTCGCGGTCGCCTTTCATCGCCTTGGCGGTCAAGGCAATGATCGGCAGCTTCTGGAACGCCGGAATCTTGCGGATGGCCCGCATAGTCTCATAGCCGTCCATTTCCGGCATCATGATGTCCATCAGCACGATGTCTACGTCCGGCGTGTTCTGCAACAGCTCGATCCCCGCGCGGCCGTTTTCCGCGTGCAGAGTTTTCAGCTCTCTCTGCTCCAGGACACTGGTCAACGCAAAGATATTCCGCAGGTCATCGTCGATAACCAGGACTTTTCGGCCCACCAGCATCGGATCGGTTTGCCGAAGTTCCGCCAGCGCGCGTCTCTGATCCGGCGAAAGCCGATCTTCTTCGCGATGCAGCAGAAGAACGGATTCTTCCAGCAGGCGTTCGATCGTGGAAGCGTACCGCACCGGCCCCACCCTCGCGCAATGGTGAATCTTCGAGACCTGGTCGTCGGAGAGCCGTTGAATGCCCGACACGACGATCGCGGGTACCTGAAGCTCCGACCTGGCCTGGACCGACTCAATAAATTCGAGTCCGGGCGCTTCGGGCACGCAATCGAGGACAATGGCGTCCACCTGGCGGGAATCGACGATCGCAGTCGCCCCGCCAGATCGGCGCGCTGGCACGATCTCCAGATCGTCGCCGGCCAGCAGATTCGAGATGTCGGCTGCTGCGCACTTCATTTTCAGCGACCACGCACGAGCGTCTTCTTGCGCCGCTCCATGGACTGCTGGATCACGTCAAAGATCGCGCCGTGCGATTCTTTACTCGCGTCTTTTGGCATACAGGTCATGGCGCCCAGTGCGAAGCCGCGCTTGTTGTTTTCATGACCCGAGAGGATGTGCACCGGAATGTGCGCCGTTCGGGCATCATGCTTGAGACGGTCGAGCAAGGTCCAGCCGCTCATGTCCGGCAGCCGCACGTCCAGGGTGATGGCGCTGGGCTGAAATTCACGCGCGAGCGAAATCGCAGTGGCGCCGCGCAGCGCCACCACCACTTTCATTCCCCGGCTGTGGGCCAGATCCACCATGATTCGCGCGAAGGTAGCGTCGTCCTCCACAATCAGAAGCACGCGATCTTCACGCGTCACGAGATTGCGGTCGTCGTCGACCACCATCTCCTCCACCATTTCCACCGGCACCGTGTCGTCAGCGGGCGGCAGGATCATATCCAGCGACCCTGTAGACCGTTCGCCCGCCTTGAGCGCGAGGGGAGTGTCGCTCAATTCGGATTTCGGTACGGCCGAAATGTACACTTGCGGGAGATATAGCGTAAAACTGCTGCCCTGTGAGACGACGCTCTGGAGGCGAATCTCGCCTCCCAGCAAGCGTGCCAGCTCACGGCTGATCGAGAGGCCCAGGCCGGTCCCGCCATACTTTCGGCTGGTGGTTCCGTCCGCCTGCTGGAAGGCTTCGAAGATGATGCGCTGCTTTTCCTGCGCGATGCCGATGCCGGTGTCCGTCACCGAGAAGGCGACCACGCTCTGCGCGCGATTCAACACGGGATGCGTCGGGCTCCAGCCGGATGTGGCCTGCACAATATTGAGCTTCACCGACCCCAGTTCGGTGAACTTAAGGGCATTCGACAACAGATTCTTGAGCACCTGCTGCAAGCGCTTCACGTCGGTCCGCATCACCTGCGCGGAAAGCTCGGGTTCGACTTCCACCGCGAAGCCAATGCCTTTTCCTTCCGCCACGTGCCGGAACGTCCGCACGCAGTAGTCTTCCATCTCCTCGAACCGGACGCTGCCGACTTCGACGTCCATTTTCCCGGATTCGATCTTCGACAAATCCAGAATGTCGTTGATGAGCGCCAGCAAGTCCGTGCCCGAGGAATGAATGGTTTCGGCGAACTTGATCTGCTTGGGGCTGAGATTGCCTTCCGTGTTGTCGGCCAGCACGCGCGCCAGGATCAGCAGGTTGTTGAGCGGCGTACGCAGCTCGTGAGACATGTTGGCCAGGAATTCGCTCTTGTACTTCGAGGTGAGGGCGAGCTGCTCGGCTTTTTCTTCGAGAGCGTGCTTGGCCTGTTCGATCTCGCGATTCTTGGCCTCCACTTCCGTGTTCTGCTCGGCCAGCAGCTTGGCTTTTTCCTGCAGCTGCGCGTTGGTTTCCTGCAATTCCTCGGCCAGGGCCTGGCTCTGTTGCAGGAGCTGTTCGGTGCGCATGGTCGCAGCGATGGTGTTCAGTACGATTCCGATACTCTCCGTGAGCTGATCGAGGAAGGCGACGTGAATCTCGGAGAGCTGCTGGAAGGACGCCAGCTCCACGACGGCCTTGACCTCGCCCTCGAACAAGACCGGCAGAACGACGATGGTCATGGGCGTACCCGAGCCCAGGCTGGAGCGGATCCGGATGTAGTTCTCCGGAACGTCGCGCACCAGAATGCGCTGCTTCTCTCTCGCGCACTGTCCCACCAGGCCCTGGCCAAGACTGAACTGTGCGGGAGCCTCTTCCCGGTCGTCGAAGGCGTAGCCGGCCATAAACTTCAAGGCCGCCCCGTCTTCCGTGCTTTCGGCTGTGTAGAACGTGCCGCGCTGCGCGCTCACCAAGGGAGCCAGCTCGGAGAGCAGCAGCTTGGCGACGGTGAGCAGGTCGCGCTGGCCCTGCACCATGCGTGTGAATTTGGCGATGTTGGTCTTGAGCCAATCCTGATCCGTATTCTTGCGCGTGGTCGCCGCAAGATTCTCGATCATCTCGTTGAGGTTGTCCTTGAGCGCCGCCACTTCGCCCAGCGCTTCCACCGAAATCGACCGCGTCAGGTCGCCTTTGGTAACCGCCGTGGCGACTTCCGCAATCGCGCGCACCTGAGTGGTAAGATTCTGCGCGAGCTGATTGACGTTATCCGTTAAGTCGCGCCAGATGCCGGCCGCGCCCGGCACACGAGCCTGGCCGCCCAGCTTTCCTTCGATACCGACTTCGCGAGCCACGGTGCTGACCTGGTCGGCAAACGTCGCGAGCGTATCGATCATCGCGTTGATCGTGTCCGCCAGCTCCGCGATCTCGCCCTTGGTTTCGAGCACCAGTTTGCGCTTCAAGTCTCCGTTCGCGACCGCAGTCACTACCTTTGCGATGCCGCGCACCTGGGTCGTCAGATTCGCGGCCATCAGGTTCACGTTGTCGGTGAGATCCTTCCACGTTCCGGCCACGCCGCGGACTTCCGCCTGCCCGCCGAGCTTGCCTTCCGTACCCACCTCGCGAGCCACGCGCGTCACCTCGCTCGCAAATGAGTTCAACTGGTCCACCATCGTGTTGATGGTGTTCTTGAGCTCCAGAATCTCGCCGCGGACGTCTACAGTAATTTTGCGCGACAGATCGCCCATGGCGACCGCCGTGGTCACCTGCGCGATGTTGCGGACCTGATTCGTCAGGTTCGACGCCATCGAATTCACGGACTCCGTGAGATCCTTCCACGTGCCGGCCACGCCGTATACGTCAGCCTGCCCGCCAAGCCGCCCCTCCGTTCCCACCTCGCGCGCCACGCGCGTCACTTCGCTGGCGAACGAGCTGAGCTGATCCACCATCGTGTTGATGGTGTCTTTGAGCGCCAGGATCTCGCCGCGCGCATCCACCGTGATTTTCCGCGAAAGATCGCCTTTCGCCACGGCCGTGGTTACGTCCGCGATGTTTCGCACTTGGGCCGTCAGGTTGGACGCCATCGAGTTCACAGATTCGGTGAGATCTTTCCACGTACCGGCCACGCCGCGAACGTCGGCCTGGCCGCCCAGTTTTCCTTCGGTTCCTACTTCGCGCGCTACGCGGGTCACCTCGCTCGCAAACGCGTTCAGCTGGTCCACCATCGTGTTGATGGTGTTCTTCAGCTCCAGAATCTCGCCGCGCGCGTCGACCGTGATCTTGGTTGTGAGGTCGCCTTTGGCCACCGCCGTGGTCACGCCCGCGATGTTGCGGACCTGATTCGTCAGGTTCGATGCCATGGAGTTGACGGAATCCGTCAGATCCTTCCAGGTGCCCGCGACACCGCGCACATCCGCCTGGCCGCCCAGTTTCCCTTCCGTACCCACTTCGCGGGCCACGCGCGTCACTTCACTGGCGAACGAGCTGAGCTGGTCGACCATCGTGTTGATGGTGTTCTTGAGCTCCAGAATTTCGCCGCGCACGTCCACCGTGATTTTGCGCGACAAATCGCCGCGCGCCACGGCCGTGGTGACTTCGGCGATGTTGCGAACCTGAGCCGTCAGGTTGCCGGCCATGGAATTGACCGATTCGGTAAGATCGCGCCACGTGCCCGCCACGCCGCGCACATCCGCCTGTCCGCCCAGCTTCCCTTCCGTGCCGACCTCGCGGGCCACGCGCGTCACTTCGCTGGCGAACGCGTTGAGCTGATCGACCATCGTGTTGATGGTGTTCTTCAGCTCCAGAATTTCGCCGCGCACGTCCACCGTGATCTTGCGCGACAAATCGCCGCGCGCCACGGCCGTGGTGACTTCGGCGATATTACGAACCTGAGCCGTCAGGTTGCCCGCCATGGAGTTCACCGACTCAGTAAGATCGCGCCAGGTGCCCGCAACGCCGCGCACGTCGGCCTGCCCGCCCAATTTGCCCTCCGTGCCGACCTCGCGGGCCACGCGCGTCACTTCGCTGGCGAACGCGTTCAACTGGTCCACCATCGTGTTGATGGTGTTTTTCAGCTCCAGAATCTCGCCGCGAACTTCCACCGTAATGGTTCGCGACAAGTCTCCGCGCGCGACGGCCGTGGTTACTTCCGCGATATTGCGAACCTGATTGGTCAGATTCGAGGCCATGGAATTGACCGAATCCGTCAGATCCTTCCACACGCCGCCCACGCCCTTCACCATCGCCTGCCCGCCGAGCTTCCCTTCGGTGCCCACTTCGCGCGCCACGCGCGTCACTTCACTGGCGAAGGAGCTGAGCTGGTCGACCATGGTGTTGATCGTGTTCTTCAGCTCGAGAATTTCTCCGCGCACGTCCACCGTGATTTTGCGCGACAAGATCGCCGTTGGCCACGGCCGTGGTCACCTCGGCGATGTTGCGGACCTGCGCCGTGAGATTGACCGCCATGGAGTTGACGGAATCCGTCAAATCCTTCCACACGCCGCCGACGCCTTTCACTTCGGCCTGGCCGCCCAGTTCGCCTTCCGTTCCCACTTCGCGAGCCACACGCGTGACCTCGCGCGCGAATGAGTTGAGCTGATCCACCATGGTGTTGATGGTGTTCTTCAGCTCCAGAATTTCTCCGCGGACGTCCACCGTGATTTTGCGCGACAAATCGCCGTTGGCCACGGCCGTGGTCACTTCGGCAATGTTGCGAACCTGCGCCGTCAGGTTGCCGGCCATCGAATTGACGGAATCCGTCAGGTCCTTCCACACGCCGCCCACGCCCTTCACTTCGGCCTGGCCGCCCAGTTCGCCTTCGGTTCCCACTTCGCGAGCCACACGCGTCACTTCGCTGGCGAACGAGCTGAGCTGGTCCACCATCGTGTTGATGGTGTTCTTCAGTTCCAGGATTTCTCCGCGAACGTCCACCGTGATCTTGCGCGAGAGATCGCCATTGGCGACGGCCGTGGTCACCTCGGCGATATTGCGGACTTGCGCGGTCAAATTGCCGGCCATGAAGTTCACAGAGTCGGTCAAATCCTTCCAGACGCCGCCCACGCCCTTCACTTCCGCCTGACCGCCGAGCTCGCCTTCGGTTCCCACTTCGCGAGCCACGCGGGTCACTTCGCTGGCAAATGAGCTGAGCTGGTCGACCATCGTGTTGAACGTATTCTTGAGCTCCAGAATCTCGCCCAGCACATCGACCGTGATTTTGCGCGAGAGATCGCCCTTCGCGACAGCAGTGGTCACTTCCGCGATGTTGCGAACCTGAGAAGTCAGGTTCGAGGCCATCGAATTCACCGAGTCCGTCAAGATCCTTCCAGGTGCCCGCCACGCCCGTCACCACCGCCTGGCCGCCCAGCTTTCCTTCCGTGCCGACTTCGCGCGCCACGCGCGTCACTTCGCTGGCGAATGATCCGAGCTGATCCACCATCGTGTTGATAGTGTCTTTCAGCTCGAGAATTTCGCCCTGCACGCTGACCGTGATCTTACGGGATAGATCGCCTTTGGCCACCGCCGTGGTAACTTCCGCGATGTTGCGAACCTGGTTGGTCAGGTTCGAGGCCATGGAGTTTACGGAGTCGGTCAAATCCTTCCAGGTGCCCGCGACTCCCGTTACCACGGCCTGTCCGCCGAGCTTTCCCTCCGTTCCCACTTCGCGCGCCACGCGCGTCACTTCGCTCGAAAACGAATTGAGCTGGTCCACCATCGTGTTGACGACGCGGGCCGTGCGGATAAACTCGCCTTGCAGCGGACGCCCTTCGACCTCCAGAGACATCTTTTGAGACAGGTCGCCTTGCGCCACGGCTCCGATTACGCGGGCGATTTCTGTCGATGGCTGCACCAGGTCGGAAATCAGGCTGTTGACGGATTCCATGCTGGCGGCCCAGCTTCCGGATCCGGCATTTAACGAGGCGCGCTGGCCGATCCGGCCTTCCTTGCCGACCGCCGTGCTCACTCGCGCGAGCTCATTGGCCATGTTTTCGTTCAACTCGAAGATGTCGTTCAGGACGTCCGCGATTTTCCCGGCCAGGCCCACCTGGTTAACCGGCAGCCGGACGGAAAAGTCGCCCTTCTTGAAGGCGAAGAGCGCCGCCAGGACCTCATTCGCGTCCAGAATCTTCGCAACCGGCACCTGCCGCATGTGGTGCTCCTTGTCCCTGCAAAAGCTCACACTCTGAGTGCGTGTCCGGTAGGCCGGAAAGGCTCGTCCTTAGCTTGCAGGGTATTTGTCCGGGCAACTCGTACTCCAGACGTAACCCTTTGAGGTATAAGGATATCTAAGGCTTCTTAAACGTGCAAAATTTACCGGGTACGCCGAAAATGTTGCTGACGGACGTACCCGGTTAGTACTGGTCGTTGGGTAAAGAAGTGCTTAGCCGGCCGTGACTATTAGCAGGTTTCGGACGCGCTTCACGCCTTCCGTGTCCTTTGCCACTCGATCGGCCTCGTCCTTGGCGGTCCCCGACTTCACTTCGCCTCGTAAGGTAACCATGCCATCGACTACGTCGACGTTGATCTTGCGGGCGGGCGTGTCCTTGTCGCCGATCAGCTTCGAAGTAATCTTGGTATGGATCCAGGCGTCGTTGATCGAATTTCCGATCTTGTCGCCGGACGTTTTGGCTCGTTCGCGCGCCTCACGGGCCATCGTCTCGGTGTACTCGCTGCGCGGGATATCCGTCGGTTTGACGTCGATTTTGTCGGTGACCTCCAGATTCGGGCGTGCGGCCTTGGCGAGTTCGACGGCTCGCAGGCGCATCGTTTCTGTGGGCACTGTGCCCGATAAGGTTACCTTGTTGTCCTTCGCATGGGCGTCGACATCGATCTTCGCTGAGCTCACTTGCGGATCCGAATTGAACCCCGACTGGATGACCTGCTTCAGATCCGAATCCGTCATTGCTGCCGGAGCGTTGGCGGAGGTGGTAGTCCCGCTTTGCGAGCATCCGGCCAAGACCAGGAATCCTAGACTGAGAAGTATTGTAGGCGTTCGCATTACTGCCTCCTGATCAGGAGATCCGCCCTTTCTGACGGGCGTTTCCCTCAAATCGGCCGGCGTCCCTGGATCACGCGGATCAGGAGAACCGCGATCGCGATGATCAGCAGAATGTGGATGTATCCGTAAAGCGTGTACGAGGTGACCATTCCCAGAAACCACATAACCAGCAGAATCACGAAAATTGTCATCAGCATGGGTTAGTCCTCCAGATAGTCGGTCAGGAGTGAAAACCTGACGAACCTACGCAGTCTGCTTACGAAGCAGGCTTAATGCACCCAAACCAACAACAAGGAAGCCCCAGGAAGATGGCTCCGGAACGGCTACAGGGGCGGTGGTCAGTAGTCCCGCCGGGTTCGGGGAGAGGAGGTAACCCAATTCGACACTGGACACCCCGGCTCCGGCTAGGGTTGCGGAAGTAGTCACGGAGTTCGTTGCGTCGATCGAGGCGGGACCGCCGGATTCATGGCCCGGCGACAAAACAAAGTTCGTGCCTGGCGTGTTCGCTATGCTGAGTTCTCCCGCCGATCCCGCCGCCGGAGAGAAGTCCGCCAGGTCGTTTAGACCCACGATCTGGGAAGACGCGGAGGTGATCGTATCCGTAAACGTGAAATGCGTCAATACGCCTGCATCGGACATCGGTGACAGAATGACGCGGTACTCCCCGCCATTGCCCGCCATTTCGAAGTTAATGGAGACCTTCGCCGCGTCCACGTTACCGGAATAGGTAAAGTTGCTGAGCATCGCATCTCCCAGCATGCAGGGATTGCCAATCACGGTACTGACCGCGCTCGGGGCGCAGGTGCCAATCGAGGAAGCCATGGCGCATGCGGAAAAAATCCCCGACAGCACGATCAATCGTCCCACCACGAGTCGTCGTCTCACAAATTTCCTCCTGGCACGTAGAGGCCCGATTAATGGAAAACGCTACAAAAAATAATTTGACCAGAAACCGCGAAACATTTGTCGAAGCCGGTGAATCTCCAGAAAGCACCAAAACACAAAATGCCGGGCCCCCAGCCGCCCGGCATGGTTCTCTGGCCGCTAGTGGCGATCGTGGCCCCGATCCCGATCGAAATCGCGCGCGCGGTCCCGATCCCAGCGATGGTCGTGGTCAAAGCGGCCCCGGTCACCTTCCCAGTAGCCCTCAAAGAACTGGCCACCCTCGTAGCGAGGTCCAATCCAACGGGCTCCGCCATAGGGTGGGCGGCTCCAATATCCGTTATGCCAGCGGTATCGGCCGCCTACCGGATACCAATAGCCGTCTACCCAAAAGTAATCCGGCCCCGGCGCGCGTGGACGGGCATGAATCACCCGCGGGGGCGGAGGCGGCCCGATTCTTACGCCAACCGACAACTGTGCAAAACTAGATCCCCCTGCCAAAAGCAGCATCGCTAAGAGTGTTTTCTTCATGCCTCTCAGTTCTGCACGGAGCTTGCCAAATGGCAGATGTAGCGGAATCAGCAAACATTGGCGCTGGCCGCATGCACTTCCTGCAGCCACCATGAAAAACCTGCGGACGGACTTTTGCTGTAACTTGCTGATTCTGCGGACCACACAGTGGATGCCCGCGTGCACTGTTTGGGCCGTGCTCGGAAACAGGGCAGTAGGAGAAGGAATGACACGGGAAGAATACGGGGACATCTACAAGACCGGCCGGGAACGAACCATTCGGTTCCTCCTTTCGCGCGGCGCTGCACCGGGATTAGCGCCGGACATTGCACAATCGGCTTGGCTACGAGGATGGGAAAGGTTATCGCAACTCCGCGATCCCCAGATGATTGTGACCTGGATCAATTCGATCGCCCTTAACCAGTACCGGCGCGTAATCCGGAATGAGCGCCTGCACCAGGATCTTCAGCAGTCCGTTCAGGGCAAGACCTGCATGGATTTAGCCGCTATCGACGTCGCGCGAATCCTGCGTGTGTGCCGGCCGCCGGACCGGGCACTTCTGGAGGCGCAAATGAATGGCGTAACCGCCAAGGAGATGGCTCGTCAGGAGGGCCTTACGGAGACGGCCGTTCGAATCCGCTTTCTGAGAGCTCGCCGGTCTGCGCGGAAGGCTTTGGAGACTCAAGGCAGAAAGCTGAGTATGGATCTTGCTGCCAAGCAAATCGCCGCTTGAGTTGAGGCATCCGGAGCCTCGGTCTTAACGAAGTCCAACAGAAAGGAAACATTATGCTGAACTGGGCCTTGATGTTCTTGGTTGTCGCTCTGATAGCCGCAGTATTCGGATTCGGTGGAATCGCAGTTGCTGCGGCGGGTATCGCGAAAATCCTTTTCTATCTGTTCCTGGTGCTCTTCCTGGTTTCTTTGATTGCTGGATTGGCAAGAAGGGCTTAGGGCTTAGAGGACGTCCTCCGACCGTTCGGCCGCGGGTCCCGAAGGGGCCCGCGGCCATTTTGTTTTTAGTGCCGTCCCGCGTGTTGCGGGATCACGCGACGGCTCGCCGGCGGTCTTGCACCATTCGTCGGCTCTCCGCTGAGCGTCCTCCTTGGCGTAACCGTAGCGCTCCTGGAGCTTGCCAATCAGCTTATCCCGCTGGCCGGCGATCACATCCAGGTCGTCATCGGTGAGCTTGCCCCATTGTTGTTTGAGCGAGCCCTTCGCCTGTTTCCATTTGCCTTCCATCTGATCCCAATTCATAAAGCACCTCTCTTTTTATGTGATTAAGCCAACTGTCTTACTAACTTCGCGCCGCGCGCCGCGAGGCATTGCCTCCCTGCGTTGACTTCTTGCTACGGCCGCCTTCTTCATCCGATGCAATCTCCGACGCAATTTCGCCATCGAAATGGCCCATCAGATCGGTGGCGATATCGGTCAGTTTGCTGTCGGCCGCTTTTTCTTCTTCTTCGGTCTCTTCGAGCAGAGACGCTACGGAATCCTGCCCCAGCTGCTGGGCGATGGCCCGGGCAGTTCCGTAGGCGGAAATCTCGTAATGCTCGACTCTCTGGGCCGCAGCGATAATCGCCAAATCCGTGAGTGGCGAATTGCCATCTACAGCTTCGCTGCCCTCTTCCACCAAGCCTTTCATCGCCTTGCAGGCCTTGCCTTTGGCCGGCTTGGAGAGTTCTTCGAATATGCGCTCCAGGCGCGACACTTGATTCTTGGTCTCTTCCAGATGGCCCTGGATGGCCTGCTGCAGATCCTCCGAGCTGGCAGCCTGCGCCATCTTGGGCAGCGCGCGAACAAGTTGTTTTTCCGCGTCGTAAAGATCGCGAACCTGTTCCACTAATAGATCTTCGAGCGTGTTCATGGGCATGGAAAACTCCTTCGCTGTACTTCGGACTGAACTTTGGACGTGTTGTGAGCGGACATCGTGTAGATCGCCTCGACTGGAGAGTGTTTCCGCGCGCCGCGTGAACTCTGAATGCGTAAATCACGCGCCCTCAGCATGCCCGGCGACCTGCCTCGACCGGAAGTTTTCTGGCTGCTAGGAATGCAAAGCCTGTTTCCCTGCGTCGACCGCCGCCTTGACCGCTTCTGTTCCCTGGTTGATTTTGCGCGCGCTTTCGCGAACTGCCTCCGCGGCTGCTTCCCGAACGTCAGTCCCGCGATCCCGCAGATAAGCCGCGCCATCCGCCGCTTTTTTCGCGACCATGGAGCGCGTCTGCTTCCCAGGCTTCGGGGCAAGCAATATCGCCATTGCCGCGCCGGCGCCCAATCCCGCTAGAAAACCGTAGATATTTCGAGTCATAAGATCCTTTCCTGCTCGTTTGGCGTTCGCGCCCTTTCTCATCCTCGTCCCGCTTCTCAGTGGCGCATCTCGATGGTGGTCCCTAAGAGGGATCGAAATCTGGGAATACGGAACCTCGTCTGAAACGAAGCAATTGGAGCGCCACAGGTCGTGGTCGCCCTAAATGTAAAACAGTCACGGAGGCATGCGCTCGCAAGACGAGCAAAATGTTCCCGATGGCGTGAAAAAAGCGCGCGCCGGTAGGATTTTGGGCGCCGGGCCCGAGCATTGAAACGGACTGCCCCGCAGACGCATCTTCCCGCTATGTCAGGATTGCCCCAGGTACGAGTGTTGATCGTCGACGATGACGAGTTTCAGCGAACTGCGTTAGTGAAGATGACGGAGTCGCTGGGATTCGCTGTGGCGACCGCGTCGGATGGCGAAGAAGCCCTGGAACAGCACACGGCGCTGGCCGCCGACGTCATCCTGACCGACCTGATGATGCCCCGGATGGATGGTTTCGAACTCCTGAGAACGCTGGAGTCCGCCGGGGACCGTACCCCGACGATCGTTTTAACCGGGGTGGGGGGTATCGAGCAAGGCCTCTCTGTCATCCATGATTTGAAGGCTTTCTGGTTCCTGGAAAAACCGGTTCATCCGAACATTCTTCGAGCACTGCTCGAGCGGGCCGCCGCGCAGAAACACTTGATCAATGAAACCGACATACTGAACCGGCAGTTGAGCCATCAGGGCATCCTCGGCGATATCGTGGGCGGTTCTGCGGTGATGCGCCAGTTGTACTCCTTGATCAGCCAGGTTGCGCCCACCTCGGCGTCCGTTCTCATCACGGGCGAAAGCGGGACAGGCAAGGAACTGGTGGCCCGCGAGGTGCATCGTCTGAGTTCCCGGTCCGGGAATCCGTTCATCGCAATCAATTGCGCGGCCATGCCCGAGACGCTTATTGAAAGCGAGCTCTTCGGTCATGAGAAAGGCGCTTTTACGGGAGCCGTCGAACGGCACCCCGGATGTTTCGAGCAGGCTCACAACGGAACCGTCCTGCTGGATGAAATCGCCGACATGCCGATCGGCACTCAGGCGAAGTTATTGCGGGTATTGGAAGATGGCAAGGTTCGCCGTCTGGGCGGCAAGAGCGAGCTGCCGGTGGATGTGCGTGTGATCGCCGCGACCAATCGCCCTCCGGAACAGGCGCTCAAGGAAAATCGTCTGCGCGAGGATCTTTTCTATCGGCTGAACGTTTTTCATGTGCCCCTGCCTCCTCTTCGTGAGCGAAAAGAGGACATCCCGGCGATCTGCGACGCGATCCTGTCGAATCTCAATAACAAACATAACTGCCACGTCTCCGGTCTGCACCCGGACGTTCTGGAAAGCTTTATGAACGCTGCGTGGCCGGGGAATGTGCGGCAGCTTCGGAACGTGCTGGAACGCGCCGTTATCGTCGCCGGTCAGGGCACGATTCTAACCCGGCACTTGCCCGCCGATCCCACTGTTCCCGGCAGTACATCGCCCGCTCCCCAGTCTATTGACGATGAGTCTATTCGAATCCGGGTTGGTCCCCGGATGAGCGAAATCGAGCAGGCCTACATCGATCTGGTTTTGAAGCATACCAATAACAACAAGACGCGCGCGGCGCAAATACTTGGCCTCAGCCTTCGAACCCTCCACAATCGAGTCCGGGCGTCGGAACCCGGTTCTGAAAAGGATGCGGTGAAAGGTGCGACTGCCGATTGTCTGGTCTGAAGCAAATATAAGCGTGCGAATGGCACGCCACAAGCGGAGGGCGCCCTAAAGAAGTTATAGCGCCCGTCCGCTGTGCGTATTTGCGTTGTTCTCTCGTCTCCTACTGCATACGGTAGCGTCTTACCGAAGCCGATTAAGATGGCCAACGCCAGGGAAATCAGCCCGGCCAAACCGATCAGGGGCGTGTAACTGGCGGTCTGCGGAAGAGTCGTGTTCTGCGAATTGGAATTGGAAGCGGCAGCCGAATTGGACTGTGAGTTGTCCGTGACCGGCGCAGGTTGGGGTGAAGGCGGCGGTGTATTCTGCGCAATGACTCTGTTAGGCGCAGGCGAGGGGGCAGGCGCCGTTGTGGTTACAGGCTCGGCGGCACTGGCCGTGAAGGGTTTGGGCGCCGGCTTGCTTTCCTCGCGGCTTTGCAGCGTCAATCCGTTTGCGTTGTCGGGGGTCAGGGACTGCCCGCTCTCCGCCACGGTGGGGAGCTTGCCTTCGGCCACTCTATCCCCTGCATTCGCCGCTATTCTGGCTGCCTGATCTTTGGGATAAAGGAACTGCTGACCATTTGTATCTCCCGGCCAGAACCACTTCCGCATGGCTTGAGGTTGGCCGTTCTTTCCCTCATAGAACGTCAAGATCTGTTTGTTCTGCTTGTCTGTTAAGGGTCCCACGCGCTCAGCAGCGACGGTGAAACTGAGCGCGTAAAGATGGTCCATCCGTTCATTCATGATTTCGGCGATGTGCCGATTGGACGACGAATTGAGCAGCTTGATCACGTACGTGCCGGGCTGTAGAACGATGCCCGGCGCCTCCGTGGGCTGATCCAAAGTCACGATGGTCTTCTTGTCGTAATCGTCGGCTTTTACGACGGGCGGAACGAGGCAAACCCCGGCCGCAATTAAAGCTCCTACTTGCATTACCGAAAAACGTTTCATGTTTTTCTCCTATCAACGCCCTATACGGACGCACCCGCTTACTTGCAAGTCGTGTGCCGGTGGCGGAGCTTTCGTAAAACCAATAGGTTGAGCGATGCGGCGGTATCCAGCTAGTAGGATGGCGCGCAATTCTTACGATCCGCAGATGGCACCGAACGCAGTAAAACAATCGGAACTGCAAAATATTCCTCTCCATAGACTCCGATGTGGGCGGCAATCTGCTACTGAACTACTGAAAGCGTCGTGATGCCAAAGATCGCGACTCATCGCGAGAAAGGAAGTTTATGGCTGAAAACAGGGCGATGTTCAGCATCTTCACAAGCCCTTGCCAGGCCGACAAGACGGTCAGCCGCCTGACCTCGGCGGGATTCTCGAATTCCGACATTTCTTTGCTCTCGTCAATTATCGATGGCTTGCTAGCGGGTTTGGGTTTTCCGGACAGCCGAGCCCAAGCCTACGAAGCCCGCATGAAAGCGGGGTGCATCCTGATCTCAGTGCACTGTGCCAACTCACTCGAAACCGGCCGCGCGAATATTATCCTGGAAGAAAATGGCGCGGAAGATATTTTCTCCATCGGTGAGCGGACGTCTGAGACCTCCAGGGTGATCCCCAGCCGATGAACTTTCATGGTCCGCCGCGAGAAACTCTGGAGCGAGCAAGAGATCTAATTCACTGGAGGCAGTATGAAGAGTATCTCGTTAGCTTCAGGGATCGGACTATTAATGATCGGCGCGCTGAGCGCGCAAGAAACGCCGAGGGTAGCATTTAACGTAGGAGGCGGCTTCACTCAGGGGGTGGGAGGCTCGGGCCGGCGATTAGACACCGGCTGGGACTTCGACGGCGGCATCGGGTTCAACTTCAGCTCGTATGTCGGCCTGATGGGACAGTTTAACTACAATCAATTTGGAATCAATTCAACGGAGCTGAACGCGCTGGGTTTTCCAGGGGGCGATGTCAGTTTGTGGTCGGTCACGCTTGACCCGGTGATCCACACCAATCCGCGCGGGCCAGTGGATGTCTACTTCATAGGCGGCGGCGGATTGTATCATCGCCGGCAGGAATTTACACAACCCACCACGCAAGTCTTCACCGGTTTCGATCCATATTTTGGATTCTTCCCGGTGGCCGTGCCTGCGACCCAGGTGCTGACTTCTTATTCGCTAAATAAGCCTGGCGTGAATGGCGGAATGGGAATCGCATTCGGAACCAAATGGCACGTTAAATTCTATGGGGAGGCTCGTTATCACCGAATGTTTATCGGCGACAGACACACCGACATCCTTCCGGTGACTTTCGGTATCCGCTGGTAAGTCCCGTTAGACACGGCCTGCGCTGAACACGCCGTCGAAAGTTCTTCGCCCGGGGTCAAATGCCCGGCAGGAACTTCGGCGGCGTTGTTTTGGTCACCCACACAAACGAGCCCGCTGCTCCATGTAATCAGTGGTAAGTGAATTGCACTTTGCCTGGTTAATAGGTGCAGGGAGTCATGAGGAGTGGAGGATTTAGATGTCCCTGCAGTGCACTGTCTGCCGAGTGCTGCTTTTTCTAACATGCAGCTTGTGCGTTCCTGGCCAAATCCCGTTCGATATAGCTCGTAACTCCGATATTGCGGATATGAGTTCCGCCGATCCTCTTGCGCGCGCATCTGACAGCGATCCCGGCGACATGCCGCGCACCGCTGTGGAACGTGCCCAATGGACCTTGGCGAAGGCTTCTACTTTTCCATCGGATCACGAGCCCCACGCGGCGCCCGGCACGGTGTCCGTCGGAGAACTGCGGAACCCGGCTCCGAAAACGGAGCTGAGTTTGATGCAGCAAGCCCAGCGCTTCGCGAATTCCGGCGATCATGCGACTGCCATTCAAGTCTTGAAGCGCGGGCTCGCCGAAGGTTCGCCCATGGCGCACGCTCGCGGGATGCTGGCTACCGAATATTTGAAAACCGGTAAAATCCGCGCGGCGATCGCGCAATTACAAGTCGCCATCCAGTTGGCGCCATCAGTGGCGGCGAATTACTCCAATCTGGGTTTTGCCCTATGCCGCCTGGGTGACACGGAAAATGGCGAGCGGCAGGTGCGGCAAGCCATTAGGCTTGATAAGGATCAGCCGAAGTCCCACTACCTGCTCGGGCTTATCCTTTTGGACCGGGGGACTCCGGAAGCGCGCGATGAATTACTCCTTGCGCGGAACGAGGTGAGCGCCGCGCGACTGGCATTGGCCGTGTACGACGAGCACCATGGGCAGATGGACGAAGCAGAGCGCCAGATCCAAGCGTTTCTTCGCATGAGCCCTTCAGCCGATCCAGCCGGGACGGAGATTTGGGTGGCGGCAACCGCGGCTCTCGAGCGGCCTGCGTCGGCTTTCGGGTTTCGGAACTCCCAGGTCGAGTAAGCTTACTTCCGGAAGGTCAGCCGTCGCTTGATCCCGATATCGAGCCCGAAGGAAGGCGAGTCTCTGGTACCCGTAATCTTGATCGGCAGCACCGCTCCTTTCGTGCCTTTGGTGAAGAAAGGGTCCACGGCTTTCAGCAGGAGCGATTTGAAGCCGGTGGTGGTCTCTGACAACTTCGCATCCATAGCGGCGGTTCCGCGGAAATCGATTTGGCCGCCTTCCAGTTCGTAGGTTCCGTTCAGGGAGAGAGACAAACCGGGCAGCCGGAATCCCAGGCTATTGAGGGTCATAACGCCGTTCTTCAGCGCGAAACGTCCGCGAAAGTCCGACGCGACCGAATCGCTTTTTTCGTCCTGCACATTCCCGCTCGCACGGCGGCTCAGCTTGTCGATCTTTTCCTGCACGGTGGTGCTTAAAAAGCGCGCGCTGGCCACTTCAAATTGCCCCGCGAGCTGAAGCTTCCTGGCGATGTCGATATCGCCCGGAGGAATCACCAGCTTGGTACGGAATCCAATGGCCCCGGTCATGAAAGGATCTGTGCCCTTCACTCCCAGCCGCAGGACATCTTCTAACCTGCCCTCCGTGAAGGCCACGTTCAGCGTAATTGTTTTTCCCTTGACACCTTCCCGCCCCTCCACGCTTCCTTCCGCGACCAGCGATGAGTGTCCAAACTGCGCGCGGACCGGCTGGAGATAGGTATCGCCGTCGGTACCGTCGACGATCGCGTGAAACTGTGTCGTCAGGTGAACTGGGTTGCCGCTGACTTGCAACACAAAATCGGGCGTATCGGTCTGCCCGTCAACCTCTAACCGTCCGAGTTCGCCATGGAAACCGCCTGTCGAAGAGAGAATGCCCCGGATACCGTCGAATACTGATAAATCCGCATTCTGAAACGTATAATCTCCCGATACCGGAGTCGCTCCAGGCTCGTCGCGATCCAGGGGGCCGAAGGTTCCTTTGGTTTCGATTTCACCCGGTGGCTTGGCGTTGGTTAACGACGATTCGAACGTCATGCCGGTATTCGGACCAGCCGAGCGCAGCGTCAAACGTTTCAGATCGTATTCAAGCGGCGGCTTGTTGGGTTTCTTTCCGTGTATCGTGAGCTCGGCGCCGTCAGCCACGATTTCATCGATCACGAAATCGGGAATGGAATGCTTCGCTGCCTTTTGAGAAGGGCCGTCCCCATGCTGCTTAGGAGGGACGTGAATTCGAAGTCCCGCTATTCGGACCACACGAATATGAGGCGTGGATTGCAGCAGGCCAAAGAGATTCGCCTCCGCAGCGAACTGATCCATGTACAGGAAGGGAGGCAGTTCGCCCGCGTCGGGACGTCGCAGGACAACTTGCTCGCCTACGATGCCGGCTTTCGGCCACAGCGACACTGTGATGCTCTTGTAATCCAAGTTGCTCCCAAAGTGATTCTTGAGCGCTTCGGCCGCCTTGTGCTCCAGGGCGCGCGACAAGCGGCCCACGAAATAGGGGATGGCGATCGCTATCAGTAGTGCGATGGCGGCCACAACGGCGAACCAACGAAGTCGCTGCAACGTGGCGGGTTTCATCGGAGAGGCGTGAGCACGAACAGGGCCATTTAGCATATCTCTCGTCATCTTCTTTGTAGAAAGTACCAACCAGGCTGGGCTGCCCTGTCGCAACTTGTTGACTGGCATGCATCGGTTAACGGCACGTGAACTGCAGCTCGATCAACGGGCATCATCGGATGTGGAAGACTCTCACTGTATTCTTCTGGATCGTGGGCGTTTTAAGCCTCGGTTATTGCGCAGAGGTCGGCCTGAAGGCGAAATGGAGCCAGAGCTGGGGAGTTCGCGAGCTTGACCGCTCAGCGGCGTCTGCCCCCTCGCCGGTGGCCGGGGAGGTCGTCGGACGCTTGGAGATCCCACGGCTGAATCTTTCCACGGTCGTATTCGAAGGCGCCGACCAGGACGTCCTGGAGCGCGGCGCCGGCCACCTTCCGGGCTCTGCGCTGCCGGGGCGCCGGGGAAACACCGTATTGGCTGCGCATCGCGATACTTTCTTTCGTCCCTTGCGCGGCATTCGAATCGGAGATCGGGTGAAAATCCACCAGCGCCAGAGGGACGACTTTTACATCGTAAAATCCGCGCGGGTTGTGCAACCGAATGAAGTGGACGTACTGAACCCCACCGCCGAGCCGTCGCTCACCTTGATCACCTGCTATCCGTTCCGGTTCATCGGCCCAGCTCCGGAACGCTTCGTGGTGCGAGCCGTGCTCGCCCCGTGATGACCGCGTAACCAATACAGTATTCAGGGGATGTAACGAAAGACTCCTGACACGCATCAGCCAACGAGCAGGCACTTGTGTGCCTATGCCCATCTTTATATATGCGCCTTGCCTTTCGCCTAAATCTTCTTTTGATTGCGGGTGTTGCCGCGGTGGCGATGGGGTTCGCCTATTACCAGGTTCGATCCGAGCGACGGGGCTTGGAGCGGGATCTCCAGCGCCAGGCGTTGGACCTGGCAGAAAGCCAGGCCAAAGCCGTGGAACCGTTGCTGGCCGCGCATTCTTATCGCAGTCTCCAGGCCATGGTGGACCGCTTCACCGGCCGCGAGCGCTTGGCGGGCATGATGGTATCCGACGCTGCCGGAAAGCCGGTGGCGATCACCTCCGACCTGGTTACGCGGCTGAACGGAAATCCGCCCGCCATTCTTCAAGAAGATGGAGCGCAAGAGGCTCGCGGAGAATTCATCCGGCTGGGCCGGGTCCGCATGCACGCTGCGATCGTGCCGGTGCGGGCCGGCGACGCCTATCTTGGATCCTTGGCGATCTTCCACGATGCGGCGTATATCGACACTCGTGTGGGAGACGCATGGCGCCGGACGCTGGCCAGCGTAGCGTTCCAGACACTGCTGATCGCGGCGGTCACGCTGCTCACCGTACGATGGGGTCTGGGAAGACCGATGCAGCAGATGGCGCATTGGCTGCGCGAGTTGCGTACTTCTTCCGCCGCGACCGCTCCAGCCTTGCCCGGCAGCGGCGAATTTGAGTCGTTCACGCGCGAAGTTTCGCATTTGGCCTCCAGCTTTACGGCTGCGCGCGCCGCGGCCGAGGAAGAGGCCCGCCTGCGCGAGTCTGCTGAATCCCAGTGGACCAAGGACCGCCTCAGGATCTTCGTGCAAGGCCGCCTGGGAGACAGCCGCCTGGTGGTGGTCTCCAATCGCGAACCCTACGAGCACTTTCACCGTGCCTCCGGCATCGAGTGGACCGTGCCTGCGAGCGGGCTGGTCACCGCGCAGGAGCCGATTCTCAGGGCGTGCGCCGGAACCTGGATCGCTCAGGCTACCGGCGACGCGGATCGGGAATCGAGCGACGCACGCGGATGCCTGCGCGTGCCGCCCGACAATCCTCAATACACGCTGCGCCGCGTCTGGCTGACGGAAGAGGAAATCAAAGGGTTCTACCTGGGCTTCGCGAACGAAGGGTTGTGGCCGCTGTGTCACATCGCGCACACGCGTCCCACGTTTCGAGCCGAGGACTGGAAGCAGTACGAAGCGGTGAATCGCAAGTTCGCCGCCGCGGTCTTACGCGAGATCCGCGGCGAGGAAAATCCCGTGGTGCTCGTGCAGGATTACCACTTCGCGCTCATGCCGAAGCTCATCAAAAAAGCGCGGCCCGATGCGCGCGTCGCAATCTTCTGGCATATTCCCTGGCCGAATCCGGAGGCCTTCGGCATCTGCCCGTGGCAGCGCGAGCTTCTGGAAGGTCTCCTGGGAGCCGATCTGGTGGGCTTCCACATTCAGGCGCATTGCAACAACTTCCTGGAGACCGTCGATCGTGTATTGGAATCGCGCATCGAATGGGACCGGAACGCGGTCATGCGGCACGGGCATCTTACTGCGGTTCGCAGGTTCCCCATCAGTGTCGCGATGGAACCCGAGCAGAACGGCGGCGCCGCCTCGTCCGAGCTGCAATATCTGGAGCGAGCCGAACTGTTGGCCAAGCATGGCGTGCGCGCGGCCTTCATGGGCATCGGCGTCGATCGAGTCGATTACACCAAGGGGCTCCTGGAACGCTTCCGCGGGCTGGAGCGATTCTTCGAAAAGTATCCGGCGTACCGCGGAGAGTTCACCTTCGTGCAAATCGGCGCGCCGAGCCGTTCGGAAATTCGCCGCTACCACGATTTCATGCTGGAAGTGGAGCAGGAAGCCGAGCGGATCAATCGCCGCTTTCAGACCAGCGAGTGGAAGCCGATTATTCTATTGACGCGGCACCACCGGCGCGAGGAGATTTTGCCCTACTATCGCACCGCCGATCTGTGCATGGTCACTTCACTGCACGACGGCATGAACCTGGTGGCCAAGGAATTTGTTGCCGCCCGCAGCGATGGCCACGGAGTTCTGATTCTGAGCCGCTTCACGGGCGCATCCCACGAGCTGGTCGACGCATTGGTGGTGAATCCGTACGATACCGAAGAGGTCGCCACAGCCATACATCGCGCGTTAGAGATGCCTCCCGAAAAATCCCGCCTTCGCATGAGCCGGATGCGCGCCGTGGTCAAAGAGCACAACATTTACCGCTGGGCCGGAAATCTGATCGCGGAGTTGTGCGAGATCCGCACGTCCGCGACTCCGGCCGAGCAGGACGCGGCGGACGCGGTGTTGAAGAGTTGAATGCCCGCCGCCCCGCGCCACTTGTTTGCATGCTGGAACGAAGTGGCACAGCGGCTCCGGACGGCTCCGGCGATCGCTCTGTTTCTGGATTTCGACGGCACTCTCAGTCCGCTTTGCCCGCGGCCGGAGGATGTCGAGTTGAGCGGAGCCATGCGGCACATCGTCTCGACGCTGGCGCGAAAACCGCGCGTACGCGTGTGGGTCATCAGCGGCCGCCGGAGAGACGACGTGCGTGGCCGGATCCGCATCGCGGGCGTGCATTACCGGGGCTTACACGGATGGGAGGGACCCCAGGGAGTCTCGATAAAGGATGAAACCCGGCGGATTCTTGAGGACCTGAAGGCGCAGGCTCGCCAGACCGTGGAGGCCACGCCGGCCACCTGGCTCGAGGATAAAGGCGTCGTCGTGGCGATTCATCATGCGAATGCTTCCGCGCACGACGTCCAGCGCGTGCGGCGGGAGATGGCCCGCGCGTTGCTGCCGCTAAACGGGCTCTTCCGCGGGATAGCCGGCGAACGTACCTTCGAGCTGGCTCCGGCGGAAATGGGCGACAAAGGATCGGCTGTGCGCCACGAGCTGGCTCTGGATTGCCGGGAGGCGTTGCCGGTGTTCGTCGGTGACGACACCGTGGACGAGCCTGCTTTCGCGGCGCTGACCAGAGGGATCACGATTCGCGTCGGCCGCCCTGAACACACGCGGGCCCATTTCCGGCTGGCGGGCGTCAAACAAGTGCGGATGTTCCTGGAACGTCTAAACCACGAACGTTAAGGTTGGTTGCCGCCGATCACGCGCACGACGGTTCCGGAGGTGAGGGAATCCGACGGGCTCTCGATGACCTGGTCGCTTGCTGTGATCCCGGAGGTGATCTCAACCTCATTGCCGAAATCCTTGCCGACCGTGACGGGCCGCATCTCAACCGTGCTCTCGCCGTTCTTACCGGCGCGCACCACGCCCACACGCAGGCCCTCGCTGCGGAACAGTACCGAGCTCACCGGAATGATCAGCGCTCGTCCACCCGGCAATGCCATATGGACTTCGGCATAGGATCCGGGCTTGAGCTCGCCGGACGAGTTATCGACATCGATTTCGGTCAGTAACGTTCGCGTCGCGGAGTCCATCGCGTCCGCGGTACGGACCAATTTGCCATGAAACTTGCGGCCCGGGTATTCGGCCAGAACCAGCTCCGCCGCGACTCCCGGTACGGCGGCGCGCGAGGATACTTCGGGAACGTTCACGAAAAGCCGAAGCCGATCCGAGGCTGCCATGCGGAACAGTTCTTGCGCTGTTCCTCCATTTCCCGCGTTGATCAGATACCCGACGTCGGTACTGCGGGCCGTGATGACTCCGTCGAAGGGCGCCTTCACGATCCGGTAATCCTGCAATTGTTCGAGCAGTCCGATGTTCGCTTCCTGTGCGGAGACGTTGCTGCGCGCCGCGGCGATGGCTTTGTCGAGCGCCTGGCTGTTGGCGACCAGCGCCTGGTATTGCGACTGCTTCTGGTCGTTGTCCTGGCTCGAAACCACGCCTTCCGCCGTCAGTTGTTTCCAGCGATCCGCGGTTATCTTGGCGTATTCCTCGTTGGCCTTGCTCTGCTGGCGATTGGCCAGCGCCTGCTCCAGCGCAGCCTGAGCCTGCTGCAGATTGGCTTTGGCCTGGCGCAGTTGCTGGTCCAGTTCCGGAGCGTCGATTTCCGCCAGCACTTGCCCGGCCTTCACCCGTGCGCCGATGTCAAAATACCAGCGCTTCAGATAGCCGCTGGTGCGCGCGTAGATCGGAGCGAAGCTAAACGCCTGTAAATTCCCCGGCAGCACCAGTTCCTGCTTCGACTCTCCCGGCCGGGGATGGGTGACGGAAACCGCCGGGATCGCCAGGTCCGCGGTTTCCTGTTTCACGATGGAGGCGGCTTTGATCCGCGAGTTGATGCCGCGGTTGACCACAGTGGCCAGCAGCACCACGATCGCCAGGATGAAGATCCACTTCAGTATGCGGCTGCCTGCCGGCGAGTTCACTCGTTCTTTTTCGGTCTGCATCATTTCTCGAATTTCATTCGGCGTTTACTCTTATCGGCTGCCTGCGATTCCGGTGCAAGAAGCTGAATACGGCGGGCACGAAGAACAGGGTGGCGATGGTGGCGAAGATCAAACCGCCGATTACCGTTCGTCCCAGTGGCGCGTTTTGCTCGCCTCCTTCGCCCAGCCCGAGCGCCATCGGCACCATACCGATGATCATCGCCAGCGCCGTCATCAGCACCGGCCGGAAACGGGTTCCTCCGGCTTCGAGAGCCGCCAGCGCCGCGTCCCCGTGGTCGGCCAAGCGGTCTTTCGCGAAGCTTACGACGAGAATACTATTGGCCGTCGCGACGCCCACACTCATGATGGCTCCCATCAGCGCGGGCACGCTCATGGTGGTGTGGGTAACGAATAGAAACAGCACGATTCCCGCCAGAGCCGCCGGCAGCGCGGTGATGATGATGAACGGATCCAGCCAGGATTGGAAGTTGACCACGATCAGCATGTAAACCAGCACCACAGCCAGAACCAATCCGCCCAGCAACCCCTGGAAGGAAGACTGCATCGTCTCAATCTGCCCGCGGACGATCAGTTGCGATCCGCGCGGAAGATCCTTGCGATTTGCGTCGACAATGCGATTCAGATCGGTCGCCACTCCGCCCAGGTCGCGATCCTGCACGGAACCGAAGATATCGATGGTGCGCTGAATGTTGTAGTGCGAGAGCACGGCCATTCCGCTCGAGCGGCTGGTGCTGGCGACATCCCCGAGGATTTCGGGACGCTTTGCGTCGGGAGACGTGAGTGAAATGTTGCGCAGATCGTTGAACGACGAGATCTGGTGCTGCGGCGTTTGCGTGACGACGCTGTAACTCACTCCGTTGCGCGGATCGAGCCAGAACGAAGGGGTCGTCTGAAAGCTGCCGCTCAAGGAGACCAGCACATTACTGGCGATATTGAACTGCGTGAAGCCGCTTTCCAAAGCCTTGGTGCGGTCTACATCGATCTTGATCCTGGGCTCGTCGAATACCTGGTGAATCCGCAGGTCGACAACGCCGGGCACCTTGGCCACCTGGCGCAGAAGGTTCGAGGCGAATGCGTGGTTGCCTTCGAGATCGGGCCCGGAAACCTGGATATCGATGGGCGCGGGCAATCCGAAGTTCAGGATCTGGCTGATGATGTCCGCCGGCAGGAAGTAGAACAACACGCCCGAAAATTCGCTGAGGCAGGCTTTGCCGCAATACGTGCACATATTCGTCGGTCGGACGATGTCCGGGTTTCAGCGTGACCATGACGTCCGCATCCATGGTTCCGATGGGAGAAGAAGTGCTGTAAGCGGCATTGATCGCGCTATAAGGAACGCCGATGTTATCGGTGATGCCGGACAATTCGTCCGGCGGGAATCACTTTTCTTATAGACGTTTCGATCAGGTCGGCGAGCCGCGCCGTTTCCTCGATGCGCGTTCCGGTCTTGGCGCGGAAATGAAGATTGAACTGGCCGCCGTCGGTGGACGGGAAGAAATCCTGCCCCAGCCAGGGAAATAGCGCGAACGTCAGGCAGCACAGCGCCAGAAACGAGGGAAGGAACACTTTCCTGTGGCGCACGCACCCGGCCAGCGTATTCTGATACCCGGCGCGCAGCGAATCGAATCCTTTCTCGAACGACCATTGCATCCTGGCGAAGATATTCCACGCAGCCGGCTTGTGCGCGTGATGTGTTCCCGGCTTGAGCAGATACATGCACAGCGTCGGAACCAGCGTTCGCGAAAGGATGTACGAAGCCAGCATCGCGAACACCACGGCTTCCGCCAGGGGCACGAACAGGTAGCGCGCGACGCCTGTAAGGAAGAACATCGGGATAAACACGATGCAGATGCACAGCGTTGAGACAAACGCGGGCATGGCGATTTGCGCCGCACCGTCCATAATGCCCGTCCGCAGATTCTTCCCCTGATCCAGATTCCGGTCGATGTTCTCGATGGTCACCGTGGCGTCGTCGACCAGAATGCCGACCGCCAGCGCGAGCCCGCCCAGCGTCATGATGTTGATGCTCTCGCCGAGCGCGCTCAGCACGCAGATGGACGTCAGAATCGATAGCGGTATGGAGATGGCAATGATCAGGGTGCTGCGCCAGCTCCCCAGAAACAAGAGGATCATGACCGCGGTAAGACAGGCGGCGATAATCGCTTCGCGGACCACTCCATTGACGGCGGCGCGCACAAACAGCGACTGGTCCTGCACGATATCGATCTTGAGCGCCGGGGGAAGAGTAGACGCGATCCGCGGGATCAGGTCCTTCACCTGGCGCACGATATCGAGCGTCGAGGCCGATCCGGTCTTCATCACCGTCACCAGCGCGCCGCGTTGACCGTCGCGCCGGACGATGTTGGTCTGCGGCGAAAATCCATCGCGCACGTTCGCCACGTCCCGGACGTAAATGGTATTGGTCCCGGTGGTGCTCACCGGAATACTGTTGAGTTCCTGAACGGTTTCGGGGCTGGCGTTCAGCTGGACCTCATACTCGAACTGGCCGATTTTAGAAGTCCCCGTGGGCAGAATCAGGTTCTGGTTGCCGATAGCCGTCACGATGTCATTGGGCGACAATCCCTTGGCCTGAAGGAGGGATGGGTCCAGATCCACCATGATTTGGCGCTGCTTGCCGCCATAGGGATTCGGAACGCCAGAACCGGGAACCGTCGCGAGCTGTGTACGAATGGAAGTCGCGGCGTAGTCGAAAAGTTGCTGTTCGGATAAGCCTTCGCCCGAAAGCCCCAGTTGCAAGATGGGAACGCTGGACGCGCTGTACACGATCATGAACGCGGGAACGGTTCCAGGCGGCATCTGGCGGGTAGTGCTCTGGGCCACCGCCGTCAATTCGGCCATCGCCATTTCCACGCGCGCGCCGGGGTGGAAGAAAACCTTCGTGATGCTCCGGCCGTTCGTGGTCTGGGACTCCATGTGCTCGATGTCGTTGACGGTGGTGGTCAGCGAGCGCTCGTACTGGGTCCCGATCCGTTCCTCCATGTCCTCCGCGGGCAGCCCGTTGTAGTTCCACAAGGCCGCGATCACCGGAATATTGACGTTGGGGAAAACGTCGGTGGGCGTCCGCAGAATCACCAGCGGGCTGACAATCAGGATCAGCAAGGCCAGAACGATGAACGTATAGGGCCGATCCAGGGCTACTTTAACGATCCACACTGAACTTGGAGGTTCTCCTTCTTTAGAATAACGTTCGGTCCGGAGGCGACACATATGCTGGATGGGTAGGGTCCTGATTCAGCGGGTCCGGCTGGCCCATGCAGTTTTTGCATTCATAATGGGCTGGCTAAAATCCACGTAAGTTGTTTATCAAGAGCAAGATAGTGGAGTAACGCGGAACGGCCATCGATCTGCCCCCAAGTGGGAGGTCATGTCTGACAGCGTCGAAACCGCACTCCCCGAGGTCGAATCGTCAATTGGATGGCAAACCGTTGGCCCGATTGTCGCCGTGGCCACCGCGGTTTTTATCCTGCGTTATGCGGCTGCGGTTTTCGTCCCTGTAATTCTCGCTGTGCTGGTGAGCTACGCGCTCGACCCGGCGGTAACTCAGTTGGCTCACTGGCGCATCCCGCGCCCGCTTGGCGCCATGCTGGTAGTCCTTGGCGTGCTGAGTGGATTGGGCGGCACGGCGTTCTTCCTGCGCGATCACGTTATTGCCGTGGTCGAAACTCTGCCGGACACGGCGAGGAGAGTCCGGACCATCCTTGAAGAGCGCCTGGAGGATGGCGATGGCTCCAGCGCATTGGACCGGCTTAAACAGGCGGCTTCGGAGATCGAGAAGACCGCGGATGCCACGGCGACCGCTCCCCCGGCCAAGGCCGGCGTGACCAAGGTGCAAATCGAGCCTTCCCGATTCCGGGTAAGCGATTATTTCCTGGTGGGATCCAGAGGTTTGGCGGAGTTCGCGGCTCAGGTCACCGTGATCCTGTTCCTGGTTTATTTTCTGCTGGCTTCCGGCGACCTGTATAAGCGCAAACTGGTCCGCATCGTGGGAAGCGATTTTTCCAAAAAGAGAATCACGGTCGAAGCCCTGCACGAAATCGACCGGCAGATCGAACGCTTCCTCGCCGTACAAATATGGATGAGCGTGTTCGTCGGTGTGACCACCTGGCTGGGCCTGGCGATCATCGGCGTGGCTCATGCGGGAATCTGGGGCGCGGCAGCCGGGGTTCTGAACTTCATTCCCTACTTCGGAGCCGTGATCGCTTCAGTAGGACTCGGAATCGTCGCGTTTGTGCAGTTCGGCACCATCACGGCAGGATTCGAAGCCGGCTCGGTCGCACTCTTTATTCGCGTACTCGAGGGCGGACTGCTCACTCCGATGTTCATGGGCCGGGCCGCCGGAATCAATGGAGTCGCACTGTTCGTCTCATTGTTGTTTTGGGGCTGGCTGTGGGGCATCATCGGAACGCTGGTGGCAGTGCCCATCATGATGATCGTCAAGACCGTCTGTGAGCGAATCGACGGGCTTCAGGCGGTCGCCGAGCTTCTCAGCGAAAAGTAATCGCAGGCCCCGTTCCGGGCAACGTCCTTTTCCGATAAAGTAGCTAGTTGGCAAGAGGAGTTCGCATGCGACGAAACCGGGCTTATCGGACCTTGGGTTATTTATTGGCGTGGGGGTTGGCCGCCCTGCCCGCTGCGGCGCAGCAAGGCGCGAAAAACGGCGAGTGGCGGACCTATGGCGGCGATCTCGGAAACACTCACTATTCCCCGCTCGACCAGATCAGCGCCGCCAATTTCGACAAGCTCGAAGTCGCCTGGCGATTCAAGACCTCGAACTTAGGTCCGCGCCCCGAATTCAATCTCGAATCGACGCCTCTCATGGCCAACGGCATCCTTTATGCAGCGGCAGGCACGCGGCGGTCGATCGTCGCCCTCGACGCAGCCACGGGTGAGCTTCTTTGGGTCCATGGCGAAAAAGAAGGCCCGCGAGGCAGTGCGGCTCCCCGTCAATTATCCGGCCGCGGCCTGGCCTACTGGACCGATGGTCGAGAGGAAAGGATTCTCTACGTCACGCCCGGCTACCGCCTGGTCGCGCTGAACGCCAAGACCGGCTTGCCTGTTCCGGGCTTCGGACAAAACGGCGTGGTCGACCTGAAGCTCGATGACGACCAGCAGATCGATCTGGTCACCGGCGAAGTCGGGTTGCACGCGACGCCTGTGGTCGCGGGCGATACGGTGATTGTCGGGGCAGCGCATCGCTCGGGCGGAGTGCCGCGCAGCAAGACCAACGTCAAAGGCTACGTTCGCGGATTCGACGTGAAGACCGGCAAGCGACTCTGGATCTTCCACACCATCCCGCGTCCGGGCGAGTTCGGCTACAACACCTGGGAAAAAGATTCAGCGGATTACACGGGCAATGCCGGCGTCTGGGGCCAGATCAGCGTGGATGAAGAGCTCGGGATGGTCTACCTTCCCGTGGAACTTCCGACCGGCGACTATTACGGCGGCCATCGTCCCGGCAACGGGTTGTTCGGCGAGAGCCTGGTCGCCGTGGATCTGAAAACCGGCCAGCGCAAGTGGCATTACCAGTTGGTGCACCACGGCATCTGGGACATGGATATTCCGTGTGCGCCGATTTTGGTCGACCTTACCATCAACGGCCAGACCGTCAAAGCGGTCGCGCAGCCCACCAAGCAGGCATTCTTGTACGTGTTCAATCGCGTAACCGGCCAGCCGATCTGGCCCATCGACGAAAAGCCTGTTGAAAAGGGCAGCGTGCCAGGCGAGTGGTATTCGGCTACGCAGCCGTTCCCGTCCAAGCCCCCGGCCTACGATCTTCAGGGATTCCAGCTCAAAGACCTGATCGATTTCACACCCGCGCTGCGTGCCCAGGCCGAGAAGGCCGTGTCGCAATATAAACTCGGACCGATCTTCACGCCTCCGGTGGTGAGCAAGGCGGACGGTCCGCTGGCGACGCTGGCGCTGGCCACCTCGGGCGGCGGCACCAACTGGCCGGGCGGGTCGTACGATCCGGAGACGCACATCGCGTACGTGTTTTCGCAACGATCCATGAGCATCCTGGGGCTGGTTCCCAGCGACCCGAGAGTGACCGATGAGGCCTACATCCAGGGCACGGCGAAGACCGGTGCCCGGACGGTAGGAGGTTCGGGCGCGGACGCCGCTGCCGGCACGAAGTCGGCGAACGATGTGGCCGCCGAGGCCGGAGGCCTGACCGTTCAAGGTTTGCCGCTGGTGAAACCGCCGTATGCGAGCATCAACGCGATCGATCTGAATCGCGGCGAGATCCTGTGGCAGGTGGCGCACGGGGAAACGCCCGATAACATCCGCAATCATCCAGCGTTAAAAGGACTGGCGATTCCGCGCACCGGCCGCGCCGGGGTGATAGGCACGCTGGTGACCAAGACGCTGGTGATCGCCGGCGAAAGGGATACGTTCACGCTGCCCTCCGGACAAAAGGGAGCGATGCTGCGCGCCTACGACAAGGCATCCGGCAAAGATGCCGGGGCCGTCTACATGCCCGCAGGCCAGACCGGCACACCGATGACGTATATGTTGGGTGGTAAACAGTACATCGTGGTCGCGATCGGCGGCACCGGGTACGAGGCCGAATTTATGGCCTTCCGTCTGCCCAACTAAATACGGTGGGGTCAGGCTTTCTAGCCTGCCGCCGGCTTTCCAGCCGGCGCTCTACACAACAGCGAAGACGCCGGGCGGAAGCCCGGCTGCAGCCTTGAAAGGCTGACCCCACGAGTCTTACTTCTTCACCTGATCGACGTCCACATCCAGGGTGTGGCCGATCCGGAACCCGATCACACCATCCGCGTGGACCTTGCTCTTGGGCTGGCGCGCTACTTCCTTGCCGTTGACGCTGAAGATCACGTTATCGCCCTGAACCTGAACGGCCAACGTATTCTGCTGTTTCCCGTCGGCGCCCTCCTTGACGATGGCCGGGTTCGCGGTCCAGTCCACTACCGTCTTGGGCGATGCTCCCTCCCAGTTGGAGATGAAATACTCGCCCGATTGGCGGACCAGGAAATAGGTATAGGTCGGCGAGGGGCCCATATTGCTTCCGCCGATCACCAGGCCGTAGGAAACCGGATGCGAGGCCTTCTTCATCTGGGTCAGGCGCGCCGAGTAGGTATAGTTGCCGGACTTGGTCCAGTCGCTGCGCCACATGGTCCCGGTGGTCCCCATCTGGAAATGGTAGACATCGCCAGTTTCGGAAAACTTGATGCCGGTGTTGGCGCCGCGGTCGGGGCGTGCGCTCCAGCCTGCGGGAAATTGGCCACCCGTGACGGCTCTATCCGGGTCACCCTTCCCGCCTTCCTGCTGGGCAAATGCCACAACCGAGGCCGTCAAGGCGAGCATGAGAACGAACTTACGAGGTTTAAAGTGATTGATCATAACGGAGACCTATCGACGAGTATAACAACAGGGGCTTTGTTATACACTACGTGGTGGTATGAACCGCACAAAATCACCCGTGATGCTGGCCCTGGGCGTGGCCGCGTTCGCCATCTGGAACCTGACGCCTGTCACGCGCGCAACAGGGAACTCCCGCCTCGGGCGAGTGGCGCGTCAACGGTGGCGACACCGGCAGCACACGGTATTCGCCTCTCGATAAGATCGACGCGAGCAACGTCAAGAATCTGCAAGTGGTCTGGCGCTGGAAAGCCCAGAACATGGGACCCGCTCCGCAGGCCGCCTGGGAAGTGACTCCGCTGATGGCCGGGGGCAAGCTCTACTTCACCGCTGGCACCGGACGCACCGTGGTCGCCGCCGACGCCGCTACCGGCGAAACTCTCTGGACCTATCGCGGTGACGATACGGCCGAGCGCGGAGCCGTGCGAGCGAACAATCGCGGCGTCAGCTACTGGAGCGATGGCCGCGGCGACGACCGCATCCTCTTCATCACTCCCGGCTATCAATTGGTGGCTCTCAACGCCAAGACCGGCGCGCCGATCGCGAACTTCGGCAAAGACAGCCACGTCGATCTCTGGCTGGGCTTGGACCGGCCCGTTGTCCAGAACGGAACCATCGGCGCGACCTCTCCGCCCATCATCGTTCACGATGTTGCGGTGGTCGGTGCTTCGCTCAAAGTCGGTGTCGCGCTGCCCACGCGGCTGAACACACCCGGCTACATTCGTGGGTACGACGTCCGCACCGGCAAGCTGCTGTGGACCTTCCACACCGTTCCTCAGCCCGGCGAATTCGGGGCAGACACCTGGGGCAAAGACGACCGGGGCAAGGAGTCCAACACCTTCACCGGCAACACCGGCGCATGGGGACCCTTAACCGGCGATGAAGAGCTCGGCTATGTCTACATTCCCGTCGAAGCGCCCAGCGGCGATACCTATGGCGGCCAGCGTCCGGGTGCGAATTTGTTCTCCGACAGCATCGTGTGCCTCGATGCGAAAACCGGGAAGCGCGTGTGGCACTACCAGTTAATCCACCATGAAATGTGGGATTACGATATTCCCGCCGCGCCCATTCTGCTCGATATCACCGTCAACGGGAAAAAGATCAAGGCCCTGGCTCAGGTCAACAAGTCGGCGTTTACGTTCGTGTTCGATCGCACCAACGGCCAGCCTGTTTGGCCGATTGAGGAGCGCCCCGTTCCCAAAGGCAGCGCCCCTGGTGAATGGTATTCGCCCACGCAGCCGTTTCCCACCAAGCCCGCGGCCTTCGATCGCCAGGGAGTAACCGAAGCCGACTTGGCCGATTACACACCCGCGATCAAAGCCGAGGCGTTGAAGGTCGCTTCGAATTATGTACTCGGGCCGATCTACACGCCGCCGATCGTCAAGGATACCGGCGGCAAGCTGGGGACGATCCAGCTTCCGGGCGCGGGCGGCGGAGCCAACTGGATGGGCGGCGCGGTCGATCCTGAAACCGGGATGCTGTACATTCCATCTACAACTAGTCCGTACATTTCTTCGCTGGTACCGGGCGGCGATCGCTCGGAGATGCCCTACATCGCCGGCGGCGGAGGCGGAAATACGAATGTTGCGGGCAACCTCCCGCTGATCAAAGGACCCTACGGCCGCATCACGGCATTCAACCTCAATACCGGCGATCAGGCGTGGATGATCCCCAATGGCAAACCCTCGGACGCGATGGTGAACAACCCGGCGCTCAAGGCTGCGGGAATCGACGCCAGCAATTGGGGCGGCGGCCAGCGCTCCCCGATCCTCATCACTAAGACCATGCTGGTGGAAGGCAGCGCCGATCTCCGTTTCATCGATAAAAAATCCGGCGCGGTGATTTATGAAATGCCGCTGGGTTCCAGTGTTGGGCCCACCATGACGTATCTGGACAACGGACGGCAGTTCATCGTGGCCGTGGTTAACGGCACGCCTGGCAATGGCGCGGAACTGGTCGGGCTGGCCGTCGGGCAACCTGCCGGACCGGGTGGCCGTGGCGGTCGCGGTGGACGCGGCGGAGCAGGCGGTCGCGGTGCAGCGGCAGCTCCGGAAAACTAAACGTTACATGGTCCTTACTAAAGAAGAACTCATCAGCTCGCTGCAGAACGAGGTTCGAATTCTCCTCCATCTGGCGAGCAAGGTAGATCGCAACCAGCTTGACTATCGTCCGACGCCGAAACAGCGCAGCACCATCGAGCTGCTTCGCTACTTGACCATCATGGGGCCCAGCCTGATCCCGGCGATCAAGACCGGGACGTTCGACGGCGCGGCATTTGGAGCCGCGCAGGCCGCGGCGAACGCCATGAACTTCGATCAAGTCATCGCGGCGATCGAAAAGCAAAGCGGCGATTACGCTCAGCAGCTGGGGGCGTTCTCGGACGCCGATTTCCGCGGCGAGATCGATATGTTCGGCAAGAAGGTCAGCCGCGGTTCGCACATCGTGTTTCTGGTGCTCGGCGGTTACGCGGCCTATCGCACGCAGTTGTTTCTGTACTTGAAAGCCTCCGGCCGCGACGAGCTGAACACCATGAATCTCTGGGGCGGCATGGATGCCCCAATGCAGGGCTGATTGATTGCGAAAGGAATTCACCGTGCACAAGATCCTGCTTGCTGCTTTGATCGCGCTCCCGTTTGCCCACGCGCAGGAGTGGACCCGCTACGGACTCACTCCGGGCGAGACGCGCTACAGCCCTCTCAATCAGATCGACACCACGAACGTCAGTCGCCTGGGCCTGAACTGGTCTTTCGATGTCGGCCGCGGCGGCGGGAACCAGGAAGCTACGCCGCTGTTCGCGAACGGCACGCTCTATAGCATCACCAACTGGAGCATCGTGTTCGCGGTGGACGCGCGCACCGGCAAGGAAAAATGGCGCTGGGATCCGGAAGTCAATCAGGATAAGACCCGCCCTCAGATCTGCTGCGGCGTAGTTAATCGAGGGCTCGCGATGTATCAAAACCTGATCATCGCGCCCATCATCGATGGCCGCCTGATCGCTCTCAACGCGGAAACCGGGAAGCCGGTCTGGGAATCTCGCGTGTCGTATTCGAATGAGGGTTACACCGTCACCATGGCGCCGCGCATCGCCAAAGGGAAAGTGATCATCGGCGTTGCCGGAGCCGAATTGCCCATTCGCGGATTCTTCTCCGCCTTCGACGCCGCTACCGGCAAATTCGCCTGGAAGTTCTACACTGTTCCGGGCGATCCCTCGAAGCCCTTCGAGAATCCCGCACTCAAGAAAGCCGCGGAAACCTGGTCGGGCGACTATTGGAAACTCGGCGGCGGCGGATCGGTCTGGGACGGCATGGCCTACGATCCCGACGCCGATCTTCTCTACGTCGGCACGGGCAACGGCGGCCCATGGCCCGAAGAATTGCGCAAGTCCAAGGGCAAGGAGAATCTCTACCTGGCGTCGATTCTCGCCGTGAAGCCCGATACTGGCGAGCTCAAATGGTACTTCCAGGTCGTCCCCGGCGATTCGTGGGATTACGACAGCGTGCAGCAGCTTCTACTTGCGGATGTGACGATCCGGGGCCAGCAACGCAAGGTCCTGATGCAAGCGAACAAGGACGGGTTCTACTACGTTATCGACCGCGTTTCCGGCCAGTTCATCTCCGGCCAGCCGTTCGCCAAAGTCACCTGGGCCAAAGGATTGGATGAGCGCACCGGCCGTCCCTTCATCAATCCCGAAGCGCACTACGGCGCCGAGACGATTCAGATCTCGCCCGGCCCGGGCGGCGGGCACAACTGGTCGCCGATGTCGTTCAATCCAACCACCGGATTGGTTTACGTTCCCACTTCCATGGTGAGCAGCTCCAACTTCGCGATCGACCCCGCTTTCGAATATCAGGCCGGTCGCAGCAACATCGGTGTGAAGCGTGGTGCGCCACCGGCGAATGGACAGGGCGTTGCGCCGCCACCGCCGCCTTCGCTTCCGCCGCCACCGGCCATTGGTCCCGAAGCTCCTCCCGCGGGGCAAACCAATGTTCTGGTCGCATGGGACCCTGTGGCGCAAAAGGAACGCTGGCGAACTCAGGGCGGCGGATCGATCGGCGGTGGCACGGTGACCACCGCGGGCAATCTGGTTTTCCAGGTGATTCCCGATGGACGCCTGGTAGCCTACAGCGCCGATAAAGGCGAAAAGCTCCTGGATATCCAGACCGGTCTCCGCGGCGGCATGGGCCCACCGATCACGTATCAGTTGGACGGCAAACAGTACGTCGCATTGATGGGAGGCCAGGGAATCGTGGTGGCTCGTAACGCCGAGCCGGGCGCAGCGCCGCCGCCATCGTCGGCTCAGACGGTGTTTCCGAAGCTCCTGACGTTCGTCCTGGACGGGAAGCCGCTGCCGTAATCCCTTACTGCACTGCCAGAGCCAGCAACACATTGCCGGGGATTCCCTGCCGGACGCCGACGTAGCCGGATGGAACGAACAATGTGCCGCCTGCTATAACGGGGCCCGCGGCGCCCATGGATCCGCCCTTCGCAGGGACTCCGTTCACGGTGGTGAAATCCTGAATGGTGTTGTACTCCCAGATCACCTTTCCGTCGGCAGACGAGAGCGCACGCAGGACGCCATCCCACGCGCCCGAAAACACGACTCCCGGGATCGCCGTCAGAGGACCCTCGTGCCCGGGATGTTGGGCCATCGCCGGCGCGAGCTCCGGTTTGGTGAACCATTTCCGCTCGCCGTCTCGAAGCTGCACTGCGGCGATTCCTCCGGGTCCGAGACCGAAGTAGGCATTCTGGTCGTCCGCTGCGCCGCCCCAGACGATCTTTCCGCCGAACTCAGAAGTGTTGTTCACCAGCGCCGTTTTCCAGATCACGGCGCCTTTGTTATCCGGATCGTGGGCCCAGACGTTGCCGCTCTTCTGCCCGGCGACCAAAATGGTCCGGCCGTTGGGCAAAGTCTTCAAGATCGGCGGAGATCCGAAATCGTGATCCGGGCCCAGCTCCTTCGGGCAATTCTCCGGAGGCGTCGCACCGTTGCAGCCCGCCAGCCAGATATCCTTCGGCGTGTCCTGCACCGACCACAGGATCTTGCCGGTGTTCAGGTCCATGGCCAGGATGGCGTCGGTGGTGTCGGCCACTGGATCCGTGTAGGCATCGCCCGTGCCGACGTAGAGGGCGTGACGAGCCGGATCGATGGTGGGCGAATTCCACACTCCCGCGCCCGCAGGGCCGAATCGCTGCACGCCGTTGGAGTTTTTCCCGGCTGGCTTGGGCTCGTCGGCGATCGTGTAGGTCTTCCAGATTTGCTTGCCTGTTGCGGCATCCAGCGCGACCACGCTGCCGCGAAACGTGCAGCAGGGATAGTTGCGGTTGGGCCCCGCGCCTTCCTCGCCCGATGCGACCGGCACGTAGACGCGCCCTTCGAAGACCTTGGGAGCGCCCGTGATTCTCGCCGAGGCATGATCCTCCACGTGGACCTTCCAGATCTGCTGGCCGGTGGCCGCATCCACGGCGTATACGTTGGCTTTGCCGTCGCCGAAGTACGCGGCGTAGCTTGCTCCGGCGCGTTCGATGGTAACCGCGGAGCGTACTCCTGATTCGGCCTGGAACATCCAATACACGCAACCCGTAGCGGCGTCGAGCGAATAGACGGCGCCCGTATCGACGCCGACATACACGCGTCCCGCGACCACGGATGGCTGGCCGTACACGGATTTCACTCCGGGAAATCCGAACGCCCATTTCAGCTTTAGCCTCGGCACGTCAGCGGCGGCGATTCCCGCACTCTTCTGATCTTGAAATCGCGTGTTGGCCCCGCCCGCGCCCCAGCCATTCCAGGACGCGCTCGCAGCGGGATCGCCGAACCGTGCGTTAGCCGGGCAAGGGTTTGTTTGCGCGGTCAAAACATTTGCGAACCAGAACAAACACGCGCCTGCTGCCACGGAGAACAGTTTCATTCTTTGTTAGGATACTCGACTCGCGCTAACTTGGGCGATTACTTGCACGCTGGCCCACAGATGGACTAGACTAAGTCTAGTCCATGAAAGTGACCAATATTCACGAAGCCAAGACGCACTTCTCGAAACTGGTGGAGCGCGCCGCGGCCGGTGAAGAGATCGTCATCGCCAAAGCCGGCAAGCCGGTAGCGCGGTTGGTGCCGTATGCGGCTCCCGCGCACCCGAAACGCAAGCCTGGCGGTTGGAAGGGCAAAGTCTGGATCAGTCCAGACTTTGACGAGAGAGATCCGGAGATCGAGAAACTCTTCGGAGAAATCGATTGAGGCTCTTGCTGGACACCCACATCGTGTTGTGGTGGCTGACGGAGAATCCAAGACTATCAGTGACTGCAAGAGCCAGGATTGCAGAAGCGGCAATCGTCTACGTCAGCGCTGCTAGCGTTTGGGAAATAGCGATCAAGGTGTCTACTGGAAAGCTGCGGGCTCCAGATGACCTCGAAAAACAGCTTCAAAAGCACGGCTTCGAGCAGTTGCCGGTTTCCGTCAACCACGCATTAAGCGTCGCGACGCTTCCGCGCCACCATGCCGATCCATTCGACCGGATGCTGGTCGCTCAGGCGTCTTTCGAATCGCTCACGCTGGTTACTGCCGATCCCCAACTCGCAGTGTACGGTGTGCCGATCCTCCGCGCGTAACTATTCCTCGCTCGACCCGCCGACCTTCAGCACCGCCAGGAACGCCTCTTGCGGGATATCCACTTTGCCGACGCGTTTCATGCGGCGCTTGCCTTCCTTCTGTTTCTCGAGCAGTTTCCGCTTGCGCGAAATATCGCCGCCATAGCACTTGGCCAGCACGTTCTTGCGCATGCCCGAAATAGTTTCGCGCGCGATAATCTTGCTGCCGATGGCCGCCTGCAGCGCCACTTCGAACATCTGCCGCGGAATCAGCTTGCGCAGCCGCTCGATCAGCATCTTGCCGCGCTCATAAGCGAAGTCCGTATGCACGATCATCGACAACGCATCCACCGGCTCGCCGGCCACCAGCACGTCCATGCGCACCATCTTCGAGACGCGATAGCCCGCCAGGTGATAATCGAGCGAAGCATAGCCGCGCGATGCCGACTTCAAGCGGTCGTAGAAGTCCATCACGATCTCGTTCAGCGGCATTTCGTACACCAGCATCACGCGGCCGCCGCCGATGTACTCGAACTTCTTCTGCGTGCCGCGCTTCTCTTCCAGCAGCTTCAGGATCTCGCCGATGTACTCCTCGCGCGTGATCACCGAGGCTTCGATAATGGGCTCCTCGATCTTCTCGATCCCTGACGGATCCGGAAATTTGGATGGGTTGTCCACCTGCGCCACGGTGCCATCTGTGAGCGTGATCTTGTAGCGCACGCCCGGAGCCGTGGTGATGAGGTCGATATTGAACTCCCGCTCCAGGCGTTCCTGCACGATTTCCAGGTGCAGCAGGCCCAGGAATCCGCAGCGGAAGCCGAAGCCCAGGGCGGCGGAATTCTCCGGCTCGAAGCTGAAGGCGCTGTCATTCAGTCTGAGCTTCTCCAAGGCATCTCTAAGAGCCCCGTGCTCGTGCGATTCCACCGGATACAGGCCGGCGAATACCATCGCTTTCAGCGGCTCGAATCCGGGCAGCGGCTCGGACGCAGGATTCGCGTGATCGATGATGGTGTCGCCGATCTGCGCATCCGAAACCGTCTTGATATTGGCGAACAGAAACCCCACTTCGCCGGCGGACAGTTCATCGCATGGAATTGGTTTCGGCGATTGATACCCCAGCCCGTCCACCTCAAATACTTTTTCGCTCGACCACAGCCGGACCTTCTGGCCCTTGTAGAGCCGGCCTTCCAGCACGCGCGTCAGAATGATTACGCCGCGGTACGGATCGAACCAGGAATCGAAAATCAGCGCACGTAACGGTGCGTCAGGCGAACCTTTGGGCGGAGGAACCAGATGCACTACCGCTTCAAGCACTTCCTCGATGCCGATCCCCTGCTTTGCGCTCACCAGGATCGCGTCCTTGGCGTCCAGTCCGATCAGCTGTTCGATCTGCTCGCGAATCCGCTCGGGCTCGGCCGAAGGCAGATCGATCTTGTTGATCACCGGAATGATTTCCAGATTGTGATGCAGCGCCAGGTAGGTGTTGGCGAGCGTCTGGGCTTCCACGCCCTGGGACGCATCCACCACCAGCAGCGCGCCTTCGCAGGCTTGCAGGCTGCGCGACACTTCGTACGAAAAATCGACGTGGCCCGGAGTATCGATCAGGTTGAGCTGATAATCGACACCGTCTTTGGCTCGATAATTCAGCCGCACCGCGTGGGCTTTGATGGTGATGCCGCGCTCCCGCTCCAGGTCCATCGAATCCAGCACCTGCGCCATCATCTCGCGCTGGCTGAGCGCGCCGGTCACTTCGAGCAGACGGTCGGCCAGGGTGGACTTGCCGTGGTCGATGTGCGCAATGATGCTGAAATTCCGGATTCTCTGGGGATCCATGCTTACTTACTGTCGTATGAGCGCGGTATGATTGAAGCCGAACCGGTTCTCCCGATTATCCCACGATGTCTCGTGAAACCCCACACTTTACCGCTGACGCCCGCGGCCTGAAATTCGCTGTAGTGGTGGCGCGCTTCAACTCCGGCATCACTGAAAAACTATTGGAGGGAGCCCGCGAAGCGCTCACCCAGGCCGGTGCGGACGGCATCGAGGTGTTCCACGTTCCGGGCGCATTTGAGCTGCCGCTGGCCGCGAAATGGCTCGCCCACGGCGGTTACAGCGCCATTATCGCGCTGGGCGCCGTGATCCGGGGCGAGACTCCTCACTTCGATTTCGTCGCCGGCGAGGCCGCGCGCGGGCTGCAGCAGGTTGCGCTCGAGTGCAGCATCCCCGTCGCCTTTGGCGTCCTGACCACGGATACGCTGGAACAGGCCGAGGCGCGCGCCGGGGGCAAGCACGGCAACAAGGGACACGACGCCGCCATGACCGCGATCGAGATGGCCCGCTTCGGTCATGCGCCCGGCAAGGCCTCCGGAAAGTAAGCATGCCCGCCCGCCATCGCTCCCGTCAGCGCGCCCTCCAGGTCCTGTTTTCCTGCGACCTGCGCCAACAGCCTGTGGATGACGCCATCGCCGCGTTCTACAAGACATTGGACTCGGAAGACGAGGATCCCAATCCCGGGCAACCGGACGAATTTATGGAAGCGCTGGTTCGGGGCGCCACCGAACAGGCCGCCGCGATCGATCAGCGCATCACCGCCAAGTCCGATCACTGGCGCTTGGATCGCATGGCTGCCGTCGACCGTAACATCCTGCGCCTCGCCATCTACGAAATGACCCACGCCGGCACGCCTGCTCCGGTGGTGATCGATGAAGCGCTGGAGCTGGCGCGAAAATTCTCCACAGACGAGTCGGTCGCGTTCATCAACGGCGTGCTCGACGCCGTGCGCCGCGATGGAGCATAAGAATCCGTTACGCGTGGTTCTGGTGTCCCCGCGCAATCCCCTGAACATCGGCGCGGCCGCGCGGGCCATGAGCAACTTCGGATGCACCGAACTGCGGCTGGTGAATCCGTACGAGGTCGCGTTCCGGGAAGCCCGCTCCGCGGTGAAGGCTCAAAAAGTTCTCGAAAAGGCGAAGGAATACCCAACGCTAGGCGAAGCCGTGGCCGATTGCGGCCTGGTGGTGGGGACCACCTCCATCGGTCATCGCGCCCTGGAACATCCGCTGAAGAGGCTGGAGCTCGGCGGCAAGCTGATCGCCCGCAAGCTGGCGAGCGCGCCCGTGGCGCTGCTCTTTGGATCGGAAAAATTCGGGCTGTCGAACGATGATATGAGCCATTGCCACTGGCTGATGCGCATCCCTACGCGCGAGGAACATGGGTCGATGAACCTGGGCCAGGCCGTGGCGGTGTGCCTGTATGAGATCGTCCGCAGTCCGGCGGCTGCCAAGGCCGAACCCGAAACGAAACAGGCCGCTCGGGCCGGCGATGTCGAGCGAATCACGGCGATGTTGGAAGAGATTCTTGAAAAATCCGGCTACGTGCACGAGCGCGTGGAAGGTTCTACCGAACTGAAGCTGCGCCGCCTGATCCGGCGCATGAAGCTCAACGCGCACGACGCCGAGGTATGGCTCGGAATCCTGCGGCAGATTCGCTGGAAGCTGTTATCCTGAATTTTTCACGAACATGACCAAGGTCACGCTCCACTACGATCTCGAGCGCAAGCTCACCGAGGAAGAAGATTACGACCACATCGCGGCGATCCATAGCGTGTATGGCATGGTGCGCGTCCAGTTGGCCCCTTCGCTCGACAAGATCACCGTGGACTACGACGCCTCGCGGCTGATGAAGAAGGACGTGGAAGCGGCACTGGCTCGCTACGGTATTCCTATTGCGCCAGCCCGCCGTGGTTACCTAGGGGCCAGAGGTCCAAGCAGCTACGGTATGAGAATTCCGCAGATGATACAACCAAAAGGACAGGCACCCCAATCAGCGAGCAAGAATACCTTGGCCCACTTTAAGCACCGCCGATAGCTCTTATCGTCGTTATGAGTGGATCTTCCTCACGTCCTGAAATAGCACAAGATCCGATCTGCCCAGGCCTTGTACAAGGGCCGGAGCGTCAGTGGGTTTTGTCAGTTCCCCAAGTCGACCTGTGAAAATCTGCCTGTCCTTCAGGGTAACGACCAACCTCTCGAACCTACTGGGCGATTTTTTGCCTGTTCCAGCGGTGTCCGCTCGCGAGCCCGGCGGGAATAACAAGCGCCAGAATCAGCAAACAAGTTACGGTCGATTTCATGGCTCGCGCCCACGGCACCACCCGGATGAGAGTAGCCCGGGCGTCCGCCGACCGTCCGATGAAGTATCCGCCGAGCATGCCGGCCGCGGTGATCGCCCCGAAAATGGCCAGGCCAGCTCCGCCGGAAGGCTCGGTTTTTGCTACGACGTAGGCTCCCGCCAGCACACCGGACAGAGTTCCCAGGCGGGACCCGATCTTTCGGCCCCAATGCCCATTCGATTCGATCATGCGAAGCACAGTGACGGATGTTCTCGGAATAGTGGCGTTTCCCTTGGGATAAGCCTTCGGGTCCGAGGTTTTCCGGACGTTGATAACCAGGGACTCCTCCCTGATGACAATGACTTCGCCGCTCACAGTAGCGCCCTCGGGCAAAGTCAGCTTAACGGTTCGGCCCCCGATGGTGGAGCTTAATTCGCTCCACTTGAGCTCCAAGGGTCCAGGTGCTGCCATCCCGGTGGACTGTCCCGCCAGAGCGAAGGCAACCACCAGCGCGGCACGCGTCCTGAGGCTCATAAAACAGTCCATGGTGTTCATGGACCACAGAATACGGTCGCTTGAGCCCGCTTATCGGAGCGCTTAGGACACTTTCTGATCTGTCACAAGTGCCAGGAACCGGCGCAGTTCGGCGATCGATCCGTCCGATACCACTCGAAACACGCGAGCCGTGCAGTTCGCCGGTAGCCGGCGCGCGGTCACAACGTCGGTAATAACAAACTGGCACGCTTTAGGCCACGCCGCCAGCCGGTCTCTCGCGCGTCGCGAAACTCCAATGCCTCCGGATCCAGACCAGCCGCCGCCAGGATCGTGCGGATTCTGCGCAGAATCTCGGGCGAAGCCGACGCTACGCCGATCAGCGCATCCGGCGCGGGTCTGGTCTGGCCTTGCAGATATTCCGGGACCGATCGCATCCGCAATAAGTAATGCGGCATGCCCGGCGGCATCAAGTGCGCCCGGCTCATCAACGCAACCGCGGCTGAGCCCTCGAGAACCCCTGCCGTGACCGGCAGGGCGATGTGTTCCCGTAACTCGGCAGTGAGGATGCCGCAGAGCTCTGGCTCTGGTTCGATCAGCGTTATCTGCCGAACGGGTGCTGCTCCCAGCACACGAGCCAGGCCCGTGCGGACTTCGGCAGCCGAAAATCCCCGGCGGCGAGTTTCCTCCAGAGAAGCCCTCGATCAGTTCAACCAGCGATGACTTCTCCGTCGTTGGCTGATGCAGATCGCGGACATAGACGCCGCTGCCCTTGCGGACTTCCAACCACCCGCGAGCTTCCACGTCGCGATAAGCCGCGCTCACGGTGTTGGAGTGGATCGCGTATCGCCGGGCCAGTTCGCGAACGCTGGGTAGTTTCTCGCCCGGTTTAAGATCGCCGCTGATGACTCCCAGAGTCAGTTGCGTGCCGAGCTGCTCGCGCAAACTAGCCGCCGAATTCTTCGACAGCCAGAGGCGCATCATCTTGGGTACGAATATCGTTCATGCCTTCAGGCCCGGAACGCCCGCCGAGCGTCCGCGCTTCACGCACCGCACGAAGAATCGCTTCTGCCGTTGCCTCGGCTGCTGCTACGCCGAGAGCATCCACCGGCGCGGCCATGTTCCCGATCGACAAAGCGATCGTCACGTCGCCGTCCGACATCGTGTTCACCGGGTCGATGGCCCGCGCGACGCCCAACTGCGCCAGTTGCGAAAGCTTGGTGGCCTCCACTTTGTTCAAGCGCGCGTTGGTCGCGACGACCACTAACGTCGTGTTCGCCCGCGAAAATCCCGATTGCACGCCATTCTTCATCGCCCGCGCGCTATCCGCGAAGTCCGTCGAGTTGCGGGCGATGCGCGCGCCCGCGATTATCTTGCGCGTAGCCGGATCGCGCACGTCGCCCACCGCGTTTACCGCCGCCAGCGCGGACACTTTGACGCCCGCGTAGGACCCCGTCAGCTCCACCGTCCACGAACCGACGCCCGATTTCATGGCGCGCTCCAGGCCGAACAACTTTCCGACCGTGGCTCCCGTACCCGCTCCTACACAGCCTTCGACTACAGCCTCATCGGTCGCTGCCGATGCCGCAGCTTCGCCCATTTCGCGTGTCGGCCGGGCGCTGGATTTCCCCACATTGAGGTCGTAAAGGATCGCGCAGGGGACCAGGGGCACCCGCGCCGCGCCGGTTTCGAATCCCACGCCTTTATGCTCCAGATACCTGCGAACGCCGCTGGCGGCTTCCAGTCCGAAGGCGCTCCCGCCCGCCAGGACCACCGCGTGAATCCGTTCGGTCACGTGGTGCGGATGCAGCAGGTCCCACTCTTCAGTGCCGGTCGCCGAGCCGCGGATGTCGCCTCCGGCCGCCGCGCCGGCTTCGCACAGAATGGCCGTGCAGCCCGTTAATCCGTCATAATCGGAAGCGTGGCCGACCAGGATGCCGGGAATGTCGGTCAAACCCTTCATCGCGCGAACCTAATGTTAGCATCTACTTTATCGGGGGATCGGGATTGTTCAACTTCCTAAAACCGCCCATCGAGGTGTTTCAGGAATTTGTGTTGCTGAGTATCCGGGCGGTCCGGAATATCTTCCGGAGCCCGCACTACGCCGACGACATTTTTGTCCAGATGGACGTGATCGGCGTCGGTTCGCTGTTCATTGTTTCCCTGATCGGGCTGTTTAGCGGCATCGTCATGGCCTTGCAGATGGCGCGCGCGCTCACCACCTACGGCGCGCAGGGTCAAGTCGGACAAATCGTTTCGATCACCCTGGTGCGGGAACTGGGTCCGGTGCTGACGGCTGTGCTGGTGGCCGGACGCAACGCCAGCGGCATCGCCAGTGAGCTGGGATCGATGAAGGTCACGGAACAGATCGACGCCATGCGCGCGCTGGGCACCGATCCGATCCAGAAGCTGGTGACGCCACGGCTGATCGCCATCGCCACCGTGCTGCCCTTGCTGACCATCATTTCGGATTTCATCGGCTTGGCGGGCGGCTATTTCATCGCCAGCACCATGCTGGGCCTGACGTTTTCCGAATACTGGACCTCGGCCTGGCAGGTGCTCGAATACAACGATCTGGCGCAGGGCTTGCTCAAGCCCTTCGTTTTCGCGGTGATTATCGCCCTGGTGGGATGTTTCTACGGAATGCGCACCACCGGCGGCACCCAGGGCGTGGGGCGGTCCACCACCAGCGCCGTAGTCAGCTCATCGGTCTGGATCTTTGTGCTCACGGCGTTCATCACTTACGTCTGGAACCGGATTTTTGTAAGCAAGTGACAACCGGCGATTCCACTATCCTGCGTTTCGACGACGTCAGTCTGCATTTCGACGCCGCCGTGGCGCTGGATCACGTGTCGTTCGAAACGAACCCTGGTCAGACCTGTGTGGTCTTCGGAGCCGCGGGCAGCGGAAAGACCATGCTGCTCAAGGTCGCCGTGGGTCTGGTGAAACCCGACTCGGGAAAAGTGTGGTTGTTCGGGCAGGAGATCACTCAGCTTCGCGAGCAGGATCTGTTCGACATGCGCGCGCGCGTTGGAATCTTGTTCCAGGAGGGAGGCTTGTTCGATTCGCTTACGGTCGCCGAAAACGTGGCGTACCCGCTGATCAATCACCGCGTCCTGCGGCAAGCAACCGCGGAGAGCGGCAATGGCGCCCCCCGCAGCGTGGAGGATCGCGTGCGCGAATCCTTGCGTTTCGTCGAACTGGAGCAAACCCTCGACAAGTTCCCGGCCGAGCTGTCGGGAGGGATGCGCCGGCGCGTCGGGATTGCCCGGGCTGTGGTGTCCGAACCCGCCCTGCTGCTGTACGATTCGCCCACCGCCGGTCTGGATCCGATCACCGCCAACACCATCGTGGCACTGATCCTCAAGGAACGCGATCTGCGCAATACCGCCACCATCATGGTCACCCATCGCTATCAGGACGGGCATCTCATGGCGAACTTTCGCTACAATCCCAACAGTGGGCAGATTGAACGCGCTGGCAGCGGAGGGGACGTCAGCCAGGTGAGCACCAAATTCCTGGTCATGGACGGCGGCCGCCTGGTCTTCGAGGGAGCCGAAGCTGAGCTGCAAGCCAGCCAGGACCCCTATGTCCGTAAGTTCCTGCGAGTGGGAGGGGCCTGAGCGCGATGCCTACAACCAGCCGATCGAAGTGGGCGCAGCTTAAGGTCGGCCTCATGGCCATCTTCGCGCTGCTCCTTCTGGCCTTTCTGATCATCCTCATGTCGGGCAGCAACCCCCTGTTCCAGAGAACCACGGATGTTTACACCTATCTGTCCGATTCGGTCGCCATGACCGAAGGCGCGACGCCGGTCCGTCTGAATGGCATCCTGATCGGCAAGTTAAAAAAGATAGAACTGTCCGGGTCGTCCGATCCGAACCGGATCGTGAAGCTCACTCTGAGTATTTATGACAGTGACCTGGCGCGGGTTCCCGTGGATTCGCGGGCCAAACTGGCACAGCAGAATCTGCTCGGCAGCCGCTACGTGAACATCAACAAGGGAACCAGTTCGCAAACGATTCAAGCCGGCGCGGAAATTCCCAGCTCCGACACGCCCGAGATCGAGGATCTGTTCCAGCAAGGCTCCTCGACACTGGCCGCTTTGCAGAAAATCATGGACCGGGTCAACGTGATCATCGACGACATCGAGGGCGGCAAGGGCACCATTGGCGCGCTCCTGGTAGACAAGACGCTCTACAATCGTGCCGTCGAAATCGTGGACGACGTAAAGAAGCTGACTACGGCCCTGAACGCCTCCGACAGCACCATAGGACACCTGATCCACGACGACGTCCTGTATCAGGATGTCCGCGGCACGGTGGCGAAGATCGACACCATGCTCGACAACCTGAACGCAGGCCAGGGGACCGCCGGCAAGCTCCTCAAAGACGAGGCCCTGTACGACGAACTGCGTGCCACAATCGGCGATGTGCGCGACACCATCGGGAAGATCAACAAAGGCGATGGCACCGTCGAGCAAGCTGCTCAACAGCAGCGAATTGCACGACCAGTTGGTGACTTCCATGGGTAAACTCGACAGCGTCCTGGATAAAGTCAATAACGGCGATGGGACCATCGGACGGCTCATGAACGATCCATCGCTGTTTGAAAACCTGGATGGAACTACGCGCGACTTGCAGGGTTTCCTCAAGGAGTTCCGTGCCAATCCCAAGAAGTTCCTGACCATCACGGTCAAGTTCTGGTAGAGGTGTTGAGATAACGTGGAAATTACTGGTCGTTAACGCCGATGATTTCGGTTTTACGCGCGACGTGAATGCCGGAATCGTCGAGGCGCATCGCAACGGCATCCTGACCGCCACCACGCTGATGGCGACCGGCGATGCATTCGAGGACGCCGTACGGCTCGCTCGCGAAGCCCCGTCGCTCGATATCGGCTGTCATCTGGTGCTGGTTCGGGCGCCCGGATTCCCGGCCACCATCGCGCAATTCGTTCACGCCGTCGCGCTCGGGCGCATTCGCATCTACGACGAACTGGTCAAACAAGTCCGTCGCATCGTGGACGCGGGAATAAGCCCGACCCACCTGGATACCCACAAGCATACCCATCTGCTCCCTCCGGTCCTCGAAGCCGTGGCGCGTATCTCCGAGGAGTTCCGCATCCCCTGGGTGCGCCGCCCGTTCGATTTTCCGCTCCAGCCGGGTGGCGCCGGATGGAAAAACAAGCTTATGCGGCTGATGAACGGGCGTTTCCAGCACACGCTCACCCGTCATCATTGCCGCTCGACGGATTGGTTCGCGGGATTCCGGCTTACCGGCCGGTATCGCAGCGGCGATCTCGTCGAACTCATCCGCGCCCTGCCGGAGGGAGCGACCGAATTCATGTGCCATCCCGGCCGCTGCGGCGACGAGCTTCGTTCGGCGCGCACCCGCCTCAAGGAAAGCCGCGAAGAAGAGCTGCGCGCGCTCACCGCACCCGAGGTTCGCACGGCGCTGGCAGAGGCGGGCGTAAAACTCGTCAGCTACCGCGACCTTGGATAGGTTTGTGGGGCAGGTTTCAACCTGCGCGTCGATTTTTAATCGGCGCCATGCGCGGGTTGCAAACCCGCGTGCAGGATGGAATCCTGCCCCACGAGACCCGCTCTACCGCGTCTGAATCAGATATCCCACGATGAACGTGAGATTGTAGCCGCCATGCAGCAGCGCGCCCGCCGCGGTGGAGCCGGTCTTGTACCGCGCGTATCCGAACGCCACGCCCGCTAAACCGACCACCAGGAGCTGCTGCCAGGCCCACTGGTACTCCTTGCCGTGCAGAAGCGCGAAGCCGGCAGCTGCCAGGATGATCGCGGGCCAGACGCCCAGTGCGCGTTCCAGCAGCGGCTGAAAAAATCCGCGAAACAACAGTTCCTCGAATATAGGACCCAGCACCACCGCAAAGAACGCCACCAGCAGCAGTGAGCCGCGTCCCGAAATCAGACTCTCCACGGGTGTGGGAATCGGCGGGGCGCGCAGAACCACGCCCAATATCGAGAGTCCAATGGCCAACGCCGGTCCGCCCAGGATGCACCACCACTTTCCCCGCTCCGGCGCCACCCAGCCGATCGATTGCCAAAACGGCCTCCGATACCGGAAGGCGATCACCATGTAGAGCGCGCTCACCAAAAGCGCGTAGATCGCACTCTGGAACGCCAGCTGCCGAATCGCATTGTTCGCAAACGCCGCCGGCGCGAAGGTCTGCCCGAATCGGACCAGCAACGTCCCCACGAGCCAGGACGGAAGAATGGCGCCCAAAAACAGCGCCAGATCCTCGAAGCCCCAGAACGCGCGGCTGTCGCGAGACGGCGTCATCGATTCAGCTCAATTCTACTAACGCCGCCGCCAGCAGCGGGATCATGATCTCGTGGTGGCCCGTAATCGCGAATCCATGCCCCCCTGAACGGGCGTGCGGCCGTTCGATTACGTTGACCTTCGGCCGGTAATGCTGCACAAAATCGAAATTGACCGTCGTAAAATCGGCCAGCGGGTGCCCCAGGTTGCGTACCACGGAAACGGCCTTCAGGAACACTTCCGGCAGCACCACGGCCGATCCAAGATTCAGGTAAACGCCTCCCTGGTCCAGGCCGCGCACCAGCGAGCAGAGCAGGCGGAAATCGCGATGCGTCGTCTCCCCGATCGCTGCCGGGTCGGCCATGGGATGCGTGTGCGGTGTATCCGTGCCGATCGCCACGTGGACCGTCACGGGCAGCGCGGCCTTGTAGGCGCCCAGCAGCACACTATGCGGCGCGAACGCGGGCTTCGCAAGAGCCTCGAGATGTTGCCCCAGCGCTTCCCCCATCCCCAACTCGTGACGATCGCCTTCGGCGATCGCGATATTCATCTCGCGACCCGTCTCCTCAGACGCTCCAAAGCGCCCGTCCGGCAGAACCGCCTCCACGTCTTCGCTGGTTTGCCCCGCAATGGCGATTTCGAAATCGTGAATCGAGGCCGCGCCGTTCATCACGAAACCGGTCACCCAGCCGCGCCGCATCAGGTCCAACAGCACATCGCCCAGGCCGCACTTGATGACGTGGCCGCCCATGCCCCACAGGATCGCGCGCGATTCGGCCCGGGCTCTCTTGAGCGCGTCCAGCACGCCGCGAAATGACTGCCCGGCAAGAATATCCGGAAAACCATCTACCAATTGCTGGACGCCGCCGCCCTTCTGGAATGGCCGTGCGAACTGGCTCACCTGCACCTTGCCGCCGCGCTCGGCGATCGGGACGGTCTTCAGTCCATCGAACGCAAGTGGTTTGACGGAATACTTACTCACTACGCCGCTCGTCCTTTGGCCAGCATCTTACGCAGCGCCTGGGCCGTATAGCTCTTGTTATTTCGCAGGATCTGCTCCGGTGTGCCGGACGCGACCACGGTCCCGCCCCGCTCCCCGCCTTCGGGTCCCAGGTCGATGATCCAGTCGGCCGTCTTGATCACGTCGAGTTGATGCTCGATCACCACCACGGTATTTCCCAGGTCCACCAGAGTCTGGAGCACCTGCAGCAACTTATTGATGTCCTCGAAATGCAGGCCCGTGGTCGGTTCATCCAGAATATAAAGCGTCTTGCCGGTCTGCCGCTTGCTAAGCTCCTTGGCCAGCTTAATGCGCTGGGCTTCGCCGCCCGAAAGCGTGGTCGAAGATTGGCCCAGGTGGAGATACCCGAGCCCCACCCGCACCAGCGTTTCCAGCTTGGCTTTGATCTGCGGAATGTTCTCCAATATCTTCAGCGCGTCTTCCACCGGCATTTCGAGCACGTCCGCGATCGACATTCCCTTATACTTCACTTGCAGAGTCTCGTGGTTGTAGCGCCGGCCGCGGCACACGTCGCAGGTCACGTAAACGTCCGGCAGGAAATTCATTTCGATGCGCTTCAGCCCGTCTCCCTGGCAGGCCTCGCAGCGCCCACCCTTAACGTTGAAGCTGAACCGTCCCGGCTTGTAACCGCGCTCGCGGGATTCCGGCAGCCGCGCGAACAGATCGCGGATCAGCGTGAACACCTGCGTGTACGTCGCCGGATTCGACCGCGGCGTCCGGCCGATGGGAGCCTGATCGATTTCTATTACCTTGTCGATCAGATCGAGGCCGCTGATCGAAGCATGCGCGCCCGGCTCGGCGCGCGATCCATATACAACTTTGGCCGCCGCGCGATACAGGATGTCATTGATCAGCGTCGACTTCCCGCTTCCGGAGACGCCCGTCACCAGGATGAACAGGCCCAGCGGAAACTCCACGTCGATATTTCGCAGATTGTGTTCCGTCGCGCCGCGGATGATCACGCTCCCGGCGGTGCTCTTGCGGCGTTTGTCGGGCGTGCTGATTTCGCGCGTCCCGGTGAGATACTGGCCGGTGAGCGAGTTCGGATTTCTGGCAATTTCAGCCGGCGTGCCATGCGCCACCAGCTCGCCTCCCAGGCGTCCTGCGCCGGGCCCCAGATCGATCACGTAATCGGCGCGCTCGATGGTGTCGGCATCGTGCTCCACCACCAGAACTGTGTTCCCCAGATCGCGCAGCTTGCTCAGCGAATTCAGCAGACGATCATTATCGCGCGGATGCAGGCCTATAGAAGGCTCGTCCAGCACATACAACACGCCGCGCAGGCGCGAGCCGATTTGCGTGGCTAAACGGATGCGCTGCGCTTCCCCGCCAGAGAGCGTCGCGGCCGAGCGCTCCAGACTCAGGTACTCCAGTCCCACTTCCATCAGGAACTCCAGCCGGTCGCGGATTTCATCCGCCGGTCTGCCCCCGATGATCTTCTCCCGCCCGGTGAAGTTCCAGGTCTTCACCGTTTCCAGCGCCTGGCGGATGGACATCCGCGTCAGCTCGCCGATGGTCCGGTCTTTCACCTTCACCGCCAGGCTGGACGGCTTCAGGCGATAGCCGCCGCACGCCTCGCAGGTGTGCGGGGACATGTATCCCATGAACCAGTCGTGATAGGCTTCGCTGGCGATTTCCTTCTTGTAGAACTTATCAAGTATCCCCAGCACGCCCGGCTTTCCGGGTAGCCCTTCCAGCAACAGGGTCTGCTGCTTGCGGGAAAGGTCTTCGAATGGTTTGTGGATGGGAATCTTCTGCAGCGCGGCCAGTGCGTTGACCGCATGGATCACATAGCTGTGCCCGCCGCCGGGACCCAGTCCGCCATCGAGCAGCGGCCGCGAAGGATCCACGATCACCTTCACCGGATCGAACGTCCAGCGATTCCCCAAGCCGTTACAGGTTTCGCACGCCCCAAACGGGCTGTTGAAGGAAAACGATCGCGGTTCCAGCTGCGGCACGCTTGAGCCGCAATCCGGGCACGCCAGCTTACTCGAATACAGCCGCTCCGGACCATTCACGACGGCCACCAGTACTAATCCGGCGGCCAGCTTCGTGGCGGTCACGATGGACGCTTCCAGGCGTTTCTCGATCTCCGGTTTGATCAGCAGCCGGTCGACCACGACCTCGATAGTGTGGTTCTTGCGCCGGTCGAGCGTGATCTCCTCATCCAGCTGCCGCAGCACGCCGTCGATCCGCGCCCGCACAAAACCCTGCCGGGCGAGTTTGTCCAGCTCCTTTTTGTACTCGCCCTTGCGGCCCCGGACAATCGGCGCCAGGATCATCACCCGCTCTTTGTCCCCGAGCGCCAGAACCTGCTCCAGGATCTGGTCGGTGGACTGGCGCGATATTTCGATGCCGCAATTGGGACAGTGCGGTACGCCGATGGCCGCATACAGCACCCGCAGGTAGTCGTAGATCTCGGTGATCGTTCCCACGGTCGATCGGGGGCTGCGGCTGGTGGTCTTCTGCTCGATGGAAATCGCCGGGCTCAATCCGTCGATCGAATCCACCTCGGGGCGCTCCATCTGATCCAGAAACTGGCGCGCATAGGGGGAAAGTGTCTCCACATAGCGCCGCTGCCCTTCTGCATATATGGTGTCGAAGGCTAGCGAAGACTTGCCGGAGCCGCTCAATCCCGTGATCACGGTGAAGGTGTTGCGCGGAATCTCGACGTCGATGTTCTTGAGATTGTGCTGCCGTGCACCGTGCACGGTGATGCTTTTTAGCAAGCGATTTTCATTTTCCCACACTCCCTTTTTGAAACGCGGTTTTGAACGGCCGCCGGCCGCGTCCACTGGGCCTAAATGCCGGGAGTACTAATACAGTAAGGCCTTTACCCGAGGTTTCGCCTATTGACCTTAGAAAGTCTTAGACGTACAGTCGTTAAAGATCATGACCGAACAGAGAAAACACCAGCGCTTCGAACTCCGTCTCCCCTTCGAAGTAGTGCGCAACGGGACCCCGATGTCGGTGCGCGGCGAGACCAAGAACGTCAGTTCCGCGGGTGTGCTGTTCACCGCGGAAGGCGATCTCCCGCTGGGCGAATCGATCGAATATCTGATCACCCTGCCGCGCTCACCTGGCATGGGCCGGGAGGTTCGCCTCCGCTGCGTCGGCAAGGTCCTCCGAGAGCATTCCCAATCGGCCTTCGCAGCCACTCTGGAGCGCTACGAATTCATGCGCGAATCCTCCTAGTTTTTTCTCCCGCCCTGCGCTATTCTAGCGAAGAAAGGGCGAAGAATGAACCTTACGCTCAGTTTCCCTGAACCGGCCCAACAGAAAATCCTCGCGCGGCAGAGCGGCCTCTCTGGAGCGATCGAGCGCTTCGAACAATGGATGTCGGACCCGGACTCTCCCGTTCGAGCCGTTCGCCGCCAGGCCGCCCGGCCGGGCGAATTCGCAGAGTTTCCGGAAGCCCTGGCTGCTTCCTTGCAGAAGGCTCTGGTTTCCCGGGGAATCGACCGTCTCTACACCCATCAAGCCGAAGCCTTCTCCTACGCTGCCGCCGGATCCAATACCGTAATCGTGACGCCCACCGCCAGCGGCAAGACGCTGTGCTACAACTTGCCGGTGTTGAACGGGCTCCTGGCCGATCCCAATGCCCGCGCGATGTATCTGTTCCCGACCAAGGCTCTGGCCGGCGACCAGCTGGTCGAGTTTCAGAAAGCCGTGGATGCGATGGGCTCCGACCTCCGCGCGTTCACTTACGATGGCGACACGCCTCAGGACGCCCGCCGGGCGATTCGCGAGCGTGCCAATGTGGTCTTCACCAATCCCGACATGCTCCACTCGGGCGTCCTCCCGCACCACACCAAGTGGGCCAAGGCGTTCGAGAACCTGCGCTACGTGGTGATCGACGAGCTGCACTATTATCGCGGCGTCTACGGCAGCCATCTCGCGAATCTTCTGCGCCGGCTGAAACGGGTGTGCGAGTTCTACGGATCGTCGCCGCAATTTATCTGCTGCTCGGCGACCATCGCCAATCCTAAGGAGTTGGCCGAAGCGCTCACCGGGCTGCCCTTCGAACTCGTGGAGCGCAACGGCGCGCCTTCCGGCGACAAATACGTCGTCTTCTACAATCCGCCGGTGGTGAACAAATCGCTCGGGATCCGACGCAGTTATCTAAATGAGACGCGCCGCATGGCCAAGGAACTTCTCGACCGGGGCCAGCAGACGCTGGTGTTCGCCAACAGCCGCCTGGCCACGGAAATCCTGCTCACATATCTGAAGGACGACTATTCCGGTGTCCGCGGCTACCGCGGCGGATATCTGCCCAAGGAACGGCGCGAAATCGAAGGCCAGTTGCGCGACGGCGACATTCGCGCCGTAGTGGCTACCAACGCTCTGGAGCTGGGAATCGACATCGGCTCGCTGGATGCCGTGGTGATGGCTGGATATCCGGGGACCATCGCGTCCACCTGGCAGCGCGCGGGCCGCGCGGGACGACGTCAGACCGCGTCGCTGGCCGTGCTGGTGGCCTCCAGCGCGCCGCTCGATCAGTACATCATCGAGCATCCCGAATACTTCTTCGATCGCCCTCCGGAGAGCGCTCACATCAACCCCGACAATCTGGAAATCCTGCTGTCGCATCTGAAATGCGCGGCCTTCGAGCTGCCCATTCGCGATGGCGAAAAATTCGGCCAGCACGATACCGGCGATCTGTGCCGATTCTTGAGCGATCTCAAGCTCCTGCACCATTCAGGGCCACCTTCAAACGGAACGTGGAATTGGACCTCGGACACTTACCCCGCCGACGCCGTGAGCCTGCGCTCGGTTTCGAGCGACAACTTCGTGGTGGTGGATGTGACCGGCGACCATCAGGTGATCGCGGAAGTCGCGTTCACCGCGGCGTTGACGACGTTGTATGAGAAAGCCATTTATCTGCACGACGCCCGCCAGTACCAGGTGGAGCGCTTCGATTACGAGGGTCGCAAAGCTTACGTGCGCCGCGTCGATTCGGACTACTTCACCGACGCCATCGATTACACGCAGGTGAAGGAACTCGAAGAGGTCGAATCGTCGCCGGCAGGTGGCCTCAGAGTGGCCCACGGGGATGTGCGTTTGAACCGGCAGATCGTGGGCTTCAAGAAGATCAAGTTCTACACCATGGAAAACGTCGGCGCGGGGAACCTGTCGATGCCCGAGCAGGAGATGCACACCACCGCGTTCTGGCTGCATTTCCCGGCCGAGTTCCTGGCGCGCTTTACCGATCTCTCGCCCACGGATCGCCAGGGAGGACTCACTGCCCTTGCTGCGCTCCTACGTACAGTAGGAGCTCTATGTGTCATGTGCGATCCCCGGGACCTGGGCGTCTCAATTACCGAGGATATTGCGGGCAGCATGGCGGCCTTTGAGCCGAATCTATACCTCTACGACAACTACCCCGGCGGCATCGGCCAGAGCGCCGCGCTCTACAAACTGGCTCCCCGTTTGCTGGACGGTGCGGCGAAGCTGCTGGCGGCGTGTGCGTGCGAAGCAGGCTGCCCCAGCTGCGTCGGTCCCATCGGCGAGGTGGGGGAACGGGGCAAAGAGGTCGCCGGGCGGATTCTTAAAGAACTTTTATAGTCCTTAGTTTGCTTCACTTGGGCCGTCTCATTACGGGATTTTAACGGATGAGCGAGTACGAAATCCACAGGTCGATGCCAAAATATAGGCACAAGGTGTACCCGCTTGGTAAATGGATTTTTGCGTAAACGCTCGTGGAGCGCTCCGACGGTCTTCCTCACGGGAGCAACCGGCTTTCTCGGTGGCGCCTTCTTAGCCGATCTGCTCCAGTCCTCGTTCGACGGAGAAGTGGTTTGTCTGGTTCGGGCCGATGACGACGATAGCGCTGAAGAGCGGGTTCGCCGCTCGCTATCCCGGTTCAACACAGCCCGGTTCTCGACCTCCTACTCGCTTCCCACGAACGTAAAGGTACTGCGCGGCGATCTTCTTTCCGAGGACTGGCATGCATCGCGCCTCCTGGATAACGTCACGCACGTTCTCCATCTGGCAGCCAGCACGTCCTTTGGCAACAGCCGGGGGATTCGCACCACCAATGTCGGCGGCGCGCTCTCGGTCGCCAAGGCCATGCGCGGCCGCGGCCTCGAACGATTCGTCTATACGGGCACTGCGGCGATCTGCGGCGCCTCGCCCGATCCCGTAATTCACGAAGACGACTTCCCCAGTGAGCGAGCCACGCATCTGGTCGCCTATACCCGCAGCAAGGCGGAAGCCGAACGGCAGTTGGCCGAACACTTTAACGATTTGCCTCTGGTCTTCGCGCGGCCCTCGATCGTAGTAGGCCATACCGAGCTGGGCTGCAAGCCTTCCGGCAGCATCTTCTGGGTTTTGCGCGCGGTGGAAGCGCTGCGTTTCATCACCTGGGATCTGGAGAACCGCATTGACGTAGTCCCGGTCGACTGGGCTGCCTCGGCACTGCGGCATCTGCTTTTCGCGCCCCGCCTGAAACATCAGCGGTATCACGTTTCGGCAGGCAAGGGAACTTCGGTGCGCTGGAAAGAACTGGCGGCTGAGTACGCCCGGTTGCGCGGCGGAGCGTCCGAGGACCGGTATGAGATCGGCGGTATGCGGCAGCTCACGGCTCAGCGCGTGATGCAGGCTGCCGGCGATGGCCATCCGCGCCACCTGCTGCATGCCCTGGAACTGTACTACCGGTTCTGTTCGCTGGACCTGGTGTTCGATAACTGCCGCCTCCTGAAGGAAGGCGTTCCGGCTCCGCCGAAATTTACCGAATACATGCGGGTGTGCGAGGAATCGTCTCCCGCCAGCATCTACGAACAGATGCGCACCGATCTCGAGCCATCGCTGACGCTGGTTTAACCCACTGGAACACCAGTGAGCTGGGTCATCTTATTCTTCGCGATCGTGTTTGAGGTGGCGGGAACCCTGACCCTCAAATTCACCGAAGGCATGACGCGGCTGTGGCCCACCGTGCTGATGTTCGCGTTTTACCTGGTCAGTCTGTTCGGCCTCTCGATGGCGGTTTCGAAGATTCCCGTGGGCACCGCCTACGCGGTCTGGTCGGGCGTGGGCACCCTGATGGTGGCAGTGATGGGCGTCCTGTGGTTCAAGGAGCAGGTGACCGTGCTGCGCAGTATCTCGACGCTGCTCATCGTCATCGGAGTAGCGGGTCTATATCTGACCGGCAGCCATCAGTAACTCCCTGCTGGAGCGCTGCATGCGGTCATGTGACCACTTTTGGTCAGTTCTCAGGGTCCGGCGGCGGTGCTGGCTGAAGCTCCGTCTGGATGCCGAAGCGGAACAACACTACGAACCCCGTCACAAGGAACAGGATCGTCGCTATCAGCGCGGCCGCAATCACCAACGGCGGAACAAACAGGAAGAAGGCGCTGATGGAGCCACACAACAGTGCACCTGAAAGGGCCAGAAGAGGGCGTATCACTGCATCCCTACCGGCCCCGGCTGGCCGTGAGCTCGCTGAATTTGTATTCAACATCGCGCGCCACCATCGTGTGAGGGCCTACGAAGCGGACATTTGCCGTGGACTCGGAAGCCGTCTGCAGCCACATGCCGCCCACATTCCCGTAGGTCAATACAATGCGCGCGTCTCGCAGCCACCAGGAAGGCGCCTTGCCCGGCTCACCCTCTGTGCGGCGAAGCTGGTACGTGGTCGCGTCCACCCAGATGTGCCCGCGAAGCAGCGTCTTTCCTTTGCGCCTGGGAGTCATCTCCAGCACGTAGCACCGCTGCCCGTCCAATGGTTCCTCGCGAACGAATTGAAAATCGTAGTTGGCCGGCGTCAGGTCGGTTGTGCCGTAGTCTTTCACGATGTCGGTTTCATGGTCCAGCATTTGGCGGACGATCTTTTCACCCAATCCCATGCCGTTGGCCTGACGGATCGCGTAGTGTTTCACGTCCGGAGGAACGAAGGTGACGTCGGCAATAATTTCAGCCTTGCTGGTCTGTTTTTCAGCGCCGAACAACTGGTAGTCGCGCATAACGCTGTACGGACGAAGCCGGGCCCGGTTTTCACTCCGCGCCTGCTCCATGCGTGCCAAAATCGTTTCCACGGTGGGAGTGGGACCGCTCTGGGCGTGAATGGATCCCACGCCTTCGATAAACAGGCCGATTAAGCCCAGGCACGAGACTCGTTTCCATGTATCCACGATCAAGCTCCCGTCTTCAATGAGTCCCTAATGACTCACTCTCGGGCTGGCCGTTCTCCTCCGAATCGAAGACGACCATGCCCGGAGCGTTAACAAGCAAAGAGCAGTTTAATGGCCGATCGTCCGAGCTCATAGAACTAGACGACCCGCGACCGCCGCTTACAGATCGTCGCGAGAAATACCCAGCTTCTTCATCATCGCGTTCAAGGTGGTTCGCGGCATCCCCAGACGAGTCGCCGCCGCGCTCACAACACCGCTGGTTTCCCGGAAAACGCGTAGGATATGAACCCGCTCCACTTCCTCGAGAGTGGAATCCTGAGAGGATTCCTGGGCATCCGAACGCAGTTCCGACAAGGGCGCGCGCAGGTTGGGCCCCCGCGAAAGAATCACCGATCTCTCGATGAAGTTCTCCAGCTCCCGCACATTCCCGGGCCAGGACCAGTTCACCAAAGCCTTCATCGTTTCCGCGGGAATCTTGTCGATCACCCGATCCATCTTGGCCGCGTACTTCTTGGTGAAGTGCCGAGCCAGGCTGGGAATGTCCTCGGCGTGGTCGCGCAGCGGCGGCGTGATGATCGGGAAAACCTTCAGCCGGTAGTAGAGGTCGCTGCGGAAGAGCTTGTCTCCCATCATCTGCGTCAGATTCCGGTTGGTGGCCGCCACCAGCCGCACGTCGATGGGGATGGTGCGCGTGCCTCCCAGTCTCTCGAAAGACTTTTCCTGGAGCGCGCGCAGCAGCTTGGGCTGCAGGTCCAGAGGAATATCGCCCACTTCATCCAGAAACAGGGTCCCGCGATGCGCCATCTCGAAGCGCCCGATCTTCTGCCCCAAGGCGCCGGTGAACGCTCCGCGCTCGTACCCGAACAGCTCGCTTTCGAGCAGGCCCGTGGGAATCGCCGCGCAGTTCAGGCTGATGAACGGAAGATTCCGCCGCGGGCTCATCCGGTGGATGGCGCGAGCGATCAGCTCCTTGCCCGTTCCGGTTTCCCCCAGGATCAATACCGTCGCATCGGTGGGCGCCACCACTTCCACCTGGCCCATAACCCGCTTCATGGCCCCGCTGGTCCCGATGATTTCCTCAAAGTTGTTGGATCCCTCGGCGGCTTCCTGCTCGATATTCTCCATCCGGTCGCGCCCGCGGAGATCCTGAACGAAGGTGATCCAGCGGAACGGAGAAAGCTTCAGGACGGCGGTGGCCACCAGAACCGGAACCCGCGTTCCGTCCTTGCGGATCAACTCCTTCTCGAAGGGCGTGCATGCGCCGAACCGCAGCCCTTCCTCGTGAGCGATCTCGTCCAGAGCCAGGTACTCGGGAGGCGTCAGATCGGGCCAGTGCAGCCGGCCCGCATGCAAATCTTCGCGGCTGTATCCCACCAGGTCGAGAAACGCATCGTTGGCCTCCGGGATTCGGTCAAACTCGCCCGAAACAATGCCCGCAATGGTCGATTCCACGGGGATCGGCCGGAGACGGGCGCGGCTGCGCCGCAACTTTTCGTCTCTCTCGTGACGGTCGCTAAAGTCGCGAACCACGCGGGCGAAGCCCTGTAGCTCGCCGTCCTCATCCTTCAGAGCCATGGTCACGACGTTGGCCCAGAATCGCGACCCGTCCTTTTTACAATGCCAGCCTTCCGTGCCGGCGTGCCCCTCCGCGGCGGCCCGCTTCAACTCCTCCTCCAGCCGGGCGCGAAGTGTATCTTCGTCCGGATAGAAGATCGCCAGGTTCTTGCCGATGACTTCCGCGCTCTTATAGCCGTAGATTCGTTCCGCTCCCGCATACCAGGCAGCCACCCGTCCCTCGGCATCCAGCAGCAGCAGCGCGTAGTCCTGCATCCACCCGGGAACGTTGGCCTTGTCATGCAGAACCAGCAGATGGCGCACCGGCAGCACATTGCCTTTGGCGGTGTACTCGACTTCCCGCCGACCTCCGTCCGGACCCACCAGCTTCAGCGTTCCTTCCTGCTCGCCAGTTTCGAGAAAAGCCCGCCAGCGCTCCGAAATCTCGGGCTTCACCTCGGGCGCCACAAAATCGTCCAGACTGCGGCCGATGATCTTCTCGCGCGGCACGCCCAGGAGCTTGCTCGCGCCCACGCTGGCGTCCCGATAACGGCGTTCGTCATCGGCCAGCAGAATGGGCGTGGAAGGATGGAACACGATCGCCCGGAACAACATCTCCAGTTCTTTCGGGCCGTTGTCGGCGAGCCAGTTGGCAACCTGCGGCTGAGAAGCCATTGCTCTTTCCTCCTTTGCCCCGTCGATCCTGGAGGCCGGCGGCCTGGAGAACGCGCCGAGCGCGTCCAGCAAACAGAGGCAAGCCGAGAAATGGCGGTGACTCAACCCTAACACGTTCCTCTTGACCATATGTGGTCACTTGGCCAGATCGAATGAGAAGGCCGGTCAACTCGCCGAATGGTTTGTTCCGGGCGAACAATGCGGGGAAGTTGGGCCGCTGAAATTATCTGTTCGATCCCGTTCTCTCGCCGGGATAATTTATGGGCGGTGTGTGTTGCAGAGGCAAGGGACTTGCCGTTGGCAGCGTGAAAAAAAACGTCGCTCCTTCGCCTGGCTGCGATTCAGCCCAAATGCGGCCTCCCTGAGCCTTTACGATACGACTGCAAATCGCCAAACCAACTCCAGTACCCGAATATTCCTCTGCGCTGTGCAAACGCTTGAAGGGCAGAAATATAGTCGAGGCGTACTTCTGATCAAAACCGATTCCGTTGTCTCTTACTGAGATGACCCATTCATTACCCTTTTGCTCCGCGCTGACGTGCACTTTTGATGGTCTATCGGGAGATCGATATTTCACGGCGTTACCAACCAGGTTTTGGAACAGCCGTACCATCTGCCCGCGATCCGCCTGCAACGTCGGAAGGGGATCATGGGTAACACGAGCGCCGCTTTCTTCGATGGCTTGATTCAAATGGGTGAGTGCGGCTTCAAGGTCCTCATCGAGAGCAATCGAGCTGGGCCGCTCTTCTTCTGTCGCAAGACGGGCATAGGCAAGCAAATCCTGCACTAACTTGCTCATCCGGCCTGCGGCATCGACGATGAAACCGAGAAACCTGTCGGCGTCCGCATCCAACTTACCTTGGTAGCGTTGGGTCAGCATTTGAGAATATGCGCCCATGGTCCGTAGGGGCTCCTGCAAATCATGGCTTGCGACGTAAGCGAACTGCTCCAGAGCGCTATTCGATTCCGTCAAGGAATCCTGCAGTTGCTTGCGCGCGGTTTCATCGCTCATGATCTTGGCGAAACCTATCAGAACGCCTTTCTCGTTGCGGATCGCATTCATGAGGCCGTTGGCAAAAAACTCGCTGCCATCCTTGCGCCGGTGCCATCGGATGTCCGTCGCGCTCCCGGTTTCAACGGCTTTTCGCATCTCAGATTCACACATCTCCACTGCCTTGTCCGTGGGGGTGAATATGATGCTGGCGGACTGTCCGATCCACTCTTCTTCGGTGTAGCCCAGGAGCTTCTGGACACCAGCATTCCAGGACGTAACCATGCCCCGAAGGTCGATTGTAAACATCGCATAGCCGCTCATTTCTCGTACCTGCATCCGGTAGAGATCGTCGGAGGTCCATGCTGGGTCCGAGGCAGAGTTCCGAGGTGTTGTTGGGGACATGGCCATCTTTCGTTGCTGCCTCAGACTAGCACGGCGTCTTGATCGAGTCCCTGGTATGGGTGACGACAAGACTAAGGTACTGGCGATGCTTCTTGAGGACTAAACGACGAGGAATTTTGCTCTATGGCGCCGACAAGGGGCGCAGCGAACCTGTAAGCGCGTTAGGTGCGGGCAAAATCTGCACGGCTTGACGTTTATGCCGCCTTGCTGGCTTCGCTCTGCATGACCGGCCGCATGGACGCTGGCATCGTCGCCAATTTGCCGGATTTAAGGCAGGTCATGCACCTAAATGAGACAGCCGTCTGACCGAAAGTCAGGCTCTGGATGGAGGATTCGATTGCCCTAAGAGCGGCCTCTTTGTAAGCGCTCTGAGGCCACCTGGCGATGAGATGCCGCCTCGCATGTTCCACCGCCAGTAATGAGTACAACAGCGTCCGTTCCATCTATCCTCCGGTACAACAACTGCCTCTAGTGATGGGCCATCAAGAACCACAGGACCACTAAGATGCCAGGAACTCCAAGCGCCCAAGCAATGATGTAACGCATACTCTGCCTCCGCCGGCTATCTTTGCAACTGAAGGGCCAGAGCGGAGGATTGACGAAGCCAAGGTGTGAGAATCGCGATTCGCATTTTTGGGCCGATCAGCGTTCACTTAAGAACGATCATTCGGCGGAGTCCAGTTGTTTGTTCGATCCGGAGAGATAGAGAAAGCTCCGGCTGAACCGGCTACCGGGTCAGCATGGTATATTGGCGCCGATGGAACGAAGAACATTCTTAACAGGCGCGGCTGTGCCGCTAGTTGCAGGGATTGCCGGCAAACTCTCCGCCCAGACTCCCGCAGCTCCCCGCACGCGCATCAAACAAAGCGTGATGGCTTCTGTTTGGACCGGCTCGACGACCACGTTCGAGGAGAGGTGCAAGATTCTCGCGCGCATTGGTTTCAAGGGCGTAGATCTGCCCACCGCCCAGCAGGTGCCGATCCTGACGCAAAATGGCTTAGCGCCCGGCATGATGACCGGTACGGGAACCAGCTTCCAAAATGGATTGATTCGTAAGGAAATCCACGATCAGATTGAAGCAGCCACTCACGCCGGAATCGACATGTGCGCAAGCGTGGGATGCTCCGTTCTCATTGCGATCCCCGGCGAACGGCGGGGCATGTCCAGGGAAGAAGGCGCCGATAACGCAGTCGCGATACTGAATCGCGTGAAGGGCTATGCCGAACAAAAGAGCATCAACGTTTGCATGGAAATTACGAACTCCAAGGTCGCTGCGGACCAGCGCACCGATCAGGTCTTCGACCATGTGGCATGGGGTCTGGATGTGTGCAAGCGCGTCAATTCACCTCGCATTAAAATCCTGTACGACATTTACCACGCTCAGATCGCGGATGGCGACGTAACTCGAACCTTGCGCGATAACATTGGCCACATCTGCCACTTCCACGTCGCAGGCGTGCCCAGCCGCCAGGAAATCGACGACAAACAAGAGCTTAACTTCCGCTTTATCGCGAACGCGATCGCCGATACTGGATACACCGGATTTGTGGCCCACGAGTGGCGCCCTGCGATGGGTAATGATCCAGTGAAGAGCCTGGAACGGTGCTTCGAGATTATGAACGTTTGATTCATCGGAAAAGTCGAAACGAAGTCTGTCCCAGCCGCCAGGCTCGTCGCAGATCGCTGTTTATGCGTCATTATCGGCTACTCCAGCCGCAGACATCCCTGGCTTGCGCGGCACTCTGGAGTGGTAACGATTTGCTTCAGGAAGGCGATTGAGTATGAATCGATTGGCATTGGCGTGCGCATTCGCGGCCGCGGCTTGCGCACAGAATCAGAAGCTGGCGTATGAGGTGGCCACCATCAAGTTAAATACCTCCGGTGACGGCATGATGAGGATTGGCGGCCTGGGGCCGGGTCCTGGAGGCGGCGTCTTCCGGGTGACGAATCTGCCGTTGCGGCAGTTGATCATCATGGCGTATGCGGACCGGTCGCAGGGTCCGACCCCGCCGGGAGGGGGGCCTGGTGTTGCTGTAACGGGGGGGCCAAGCTGGATCAACACGGATCGCTACGATATCGAGGCGCGTCCGGAGCAGGGCTTCATTCCTACCGTGGAGCAGGCGCAGAAGATGCTACAGGCACTGCTTGAGGAGCGTTTCGGTTTGCAGGTTCGGCACGAAACCAAGGACGGTCCGATTTATGCGCTGACGGTAGCCAAGAGCGGGCTGAAGGCGAAAAAATCGGCCGATCAGACGCCTCTCAATTTCGGAGCGCCCAACCCCGGCGGTCCTGCCGGAGGCCCTCCCCCGCCCCCGCCGCCCTTCAATCCGGGCGGGCCGATGCCGCGCGGAATGATGATGGTGGGCATCGGCCAGTTGCGCGCGACGGCGCAGACCATGACCGGATTTGCGGGGCTGCTGACAGGGTCGGCGGGGCGGAAGGTGGTAGACCGGACCAGCTTGGAAGGGCTGTATGATTTCGAGTTGAATTGGACTCCCGATCAGATGCCCGCAAATCTGCCGGCGGATGTCCCATTTCCACGGCCGGACCCCAACGGGCCATCGATTTTCACGGCACTTCAGGAACAACTGGGCCTGAAGCTGGAATCGGCTACCGGGCCGCTGGAGTCAATTGTGATTGAAAAGGTGCATAAGCCCACGGAAAACTAGGGCCGGCCACCTGGACGAAGCCTACTGCACACGGCGGCCTGTATCGCGATGGGCTCCTCAACCGACCGACCGCGCAGGGTCATCAATGCAAGTCGGAGGGAACCTTAACAATAGCAGCGATTAGCGAGGACCAGGAATCATTCTGAGTTTCTGCTTCGCGTAATGCGGCGCGGACGGCGGGCATGCGCAACGCTGGCGTTCGTTTGCTAATTCCCTGTTTTCCGTCGATAGAGTATGCCAGGAGTTTTTCCGCCATGGTGTTCAAGAAAGCGTCACGCCGCGCCAGCAGAGCTCTGCGGAGTTCGACCGGCCCGTTGAACGTTGTTCCGTCGACCATCGCGCCGGAAGCATCGATAGGATCCGGACCGTAGTCGGAGCGCCAGCGCCCGAGGAGGTCGAAATTCTCCAGCCCATACGACAGCGGGAAGAAACTCTGATGACACGCCAGACAGGGCGTGGCGGGCAAAGTTCTGCTGAGCTTCGCCAATGGTATGTGCTTCTCAAAGGGATAGTCCGGGCCTGGTAGGTTTGGTAACGGCGTTGGCGGGCTCACTCCCAGGAAACGGGTGAGAATCCACTTTGCTCGCTGGGCAGGCGACGTCGTCGGCGCATCGACCTGCCCATTATAGAAGTAGGAGGTCAGCGTGAGCATGCTTCCCTGCCCAAGCAATCCGGCGCGCTCGGGACCCGGCCAAGTGACGCGGCGATATTCCGGTCCCGAGACATTCGGGATGCCATAGTGCCGCGCAAGCCGTTCATTGAGGAACGTGTAGTTAGCGGTCCACAGGTCCAGCGGACTTCGGTCCTCACGAAGCTGGCTTTCAACGAACAGCTCGGTTTCTCGCCGGAAGGCTCGGCGTAATTCGTCGTCGAATTCGGGGAAGAGCTTGCTGTCCCCCTTCACGGTGGTCAACTGATCGAGGGAGAGCCAGGTGTCAAAGAATCCGGTGAACAATGCGGTGGATCGGGGATCGGAAAGCATCCGCCGAATCTGTGCTTGCAGGGCCTGAGCGTCCTGCAAACTGCCCTTAGCCGCGGCGTCACGGAGAAGCTGATCAGGCTCACTGTCCCAGATCATCTTTGCGAGGCGTACCGCAACCTCCGTATCCCTCAACGGGGATGTGGTGGTTTCTGCAGCACGATCCAGCGTGCTGGTTAGTGCAGAGATCGTGGACTCGTAGGTCCTGCTGTCGGGCCTGGGGGCCGCCATTGGAGGCATAGTGCGAGCGCGCAGCTGCCGAACAACTCGCTCCCATGTCTCAGAGTCGCCGGGTGGCTGATTGATTTGATCCAGTGAGAGGCGCCCTGCGGGCGCCTGACCGCTGTGGCAGGATATGCAGTACGTTTTGACGATGGCCGATGGTGCCGGAATAGGGGTGTTCTGCGCGCGAATCATGGTGGGAATCGATGCCAATACCATTGCGAAGATAAGAGTACGCGGCATGAAGTGGCTCCTTACGTAGTTCGTTACGTCAACGCTGGTATGATTCACAAGACGTCCACTGAACTCTGACGCAGCACCCAGCCTGGATCTTCCAAAGAATATTACATGATCAGGGCGTCCCTGCGGCCCCGCGAGTTACCTGCTCGAAATTCCCGGAAGCTTAACTTGCAATCAACCACACGCGGAATTTTGAGGCGAAGTCGAATCGATAGAGAACGTGAAGTCGCGTTGTGCAGAGTAATCCTACCCGAATCCGGATTCGTGCTCGTGCTTCCGAGCGGACTTCGCGCCACTCGTACAAGGCTCGGATTAAGTGAGGCAGCGAGAGATCGGCTTCTGGAAGGTGACCGTTATGGATCACTATCGGTAGCGATACCGAGTCCCAAAATGACGGAGCGGGGCCTGTTTCAGTTTTGCGAACCTTTGTCCCACAGGCGGACAATGACCCCGATGGGTCCGGAGCTATGTCATAGATTTCAGAGCACTCAGGTGCGGAAATCAGTATGCTCTATAGCACAGGATCTGAGGTTTCCTTGGAGGTTGAGATATGAGTCGCGTATCGATATGGACGATCTTAGCCGCAGTGCTGGCCGGAGCGGCTTTGGGCCAGTCCTCAGAGATCCCCATGGCATTTGAGGCCGCCGATGTGCAGGTCAGCGCCAAGACCCGGATTCCGTCTATGGCCGCCGGTGGTTTGCGCGGCACCCGTTATCTGGTGCGCCAGGCGACCATGGTGGACTTGATCAGCCTTGCGTACGATCTCGACAACGATAAGATCCTGGCCGGACCAAGCTGGCTCGACACAGATCGTTTCGACGTGTCGGCGAGGGCTCCCTCGGGTAGCACTCCGGACCAAGCGAAGTTGATGCTTCAGACATTGCTTGCGCAGCGGTTCAGTCTAAAGTTCCACAAGGATTCGAAGGAACTGCCGGGGTTCGTGCTTTCCACGGGCGGCGGCAAGCCCAAGATGAAGCCGGCCGCGGACGCCGCTGCTCCCCCGAATTGCCAGGGGCAACCGCAGACTCCCTCCCCGGACACGGTCCCGCAACAAGTAGTCGACTGCCACAGCATGTCCATGGACGATTTCGCGCGCATTGCCGGCCAGATAGCGAACAACAACAGCAGCGCGTTGAATAAGACCGGTCTCGAGGGCAAATGGGATTTCACGATCAAGTGGACTCCACCGGCTCTACTCGCGCGAGCCGGAGCGGACGGCATCAGCATCTTCGACGCGGTCGACAAGCAGCTCGGACTCAAGCTCGAGCGGGGCAAGATCCCGCAATCTGTCATTTTTGTCGACAGCGTAAATGAAGCGCCGACTCCGAACGCCGCGGACATCTCGAAGTACCTTCCGCCGCCTCCGGCCCTGGAGTTCGACGTTGCAGTGATTAAGCCCACGAATCCGGATTTTAAGGGTACACGGTTACAGATTCAATCGAACCAAATCAGAATCCAGGGCGCGACGCTCAGCGTCCTGCTCCAGCAGTTCTACGACGTCAGCTCCGATATGATCCAGGGCGCGCCCAAGTTCATGGACGAAGAACGTTGGGACATCACCGCGAAAATGGTTTCAACCGACCCGGGGCAGCCCCCGCAAGCGGACCCGGAGACGCGAACGAAGCTGATCATCAAGCTGCTGGAGGATCGCTTTAAGCTGAAGATGCACTTCGAAGACCGGGTGGTCCCAGCTTACACGTTGTTCTCGGTTAAGCCGAAGATGGCTAAGGCCGATCCTACGACGCGCAGCGGTTGCTACGAGGGACCCGGTCCGGATGGGAAAGATCCCAGAGTCGCGAACCCGCTGCTGTCGCGACTGCTTTACTGCCGCAACATCACAATGGCGCAGTTCGCGGACCAGCTTCCTCAACAGGTGAACGGATACGTACACTCCGCTGTACTGGATAAGACTGGTTTGACCGGCGCCTACGATTTCACGCTGAATTTTAGTGGAATCGGCATTCTGCAAAACAGCCTTCAGGGTCCCGGCCAACCTGGCGCCGCGGCGGATCCCAACGGCGCGCTCTCGCTTCCCGACGCTGTCAGTAAGCAACTGGGATTGAAGCTAGAGTTGGAAAAGAGACCCGCTCCCGTTCTGGTAATCGATCACGTGGAGCGGCAGCCTACCGAGAATTGATATGGCGGAGCGTGTCTGCTCCATCCGCGGCACCCATCTTACTTGAAAAACATCGCCCGCAAAGGGCGAAGTCGGCGTCCGCGATCGAAAGCCAACTCAAACGCTGCGACGGTTCGCCGTAGACGATTTCCTCCCCTTCGTCACATCGACATTCGCCGCGCGGAGTAAAATCAACGCTTACTACCGATACGGCGTGAAAAGCCTCCTCGCATACGACAAGCTCGCGGACGAACCGCTCGACTCAATCACGTCCGAGAAGATCGCCGGGCATCGGGATAGGTCCATCACCAAGCGCTATATTCACCCTCAGGAACAGAACACACGCGCGGCGATCGAAAGGGCCAGAAACGCGTTGGGTGGGCACAATTCTGGGCACACTGCCGATGCAAGAGTTTCTTCCGATTTAGGCAATCTGCCCGTAAGTGCGTAAAACGTTGGGGTTTCTGGTGCGCCCGGAGGGACTCGAACCCCCGGCCTACTGGTTCGAAGCCAGTCGCTCTATCCAGCTGAGCTACGGGCGCACTGCCTCATCGTATCATCCTAATGAGACCCATTCACCATGGCGGTGGAGACCGAAATCAAGCTGCGCGTACCGCATAGCCCCGAGCGCGCCCGAGCGCTTCTCGAGGCGCTTGGTTTCCAGGCGACCGGACCGCGTGAGCTCGAAACCAACCAGACCTTCGATCTGGCTCAGGGCGAATTGAGACAAAGCGGCCGTCTCCTGCGGCTGCGCTCGGCGGGCGGCCGGTGGACCGTCACATATAAAGGTCCGGCCGAGGCCAACAGCGCGCACAAAAGCCGTGAAGAAATCGAGACCGAGGTATCCGACGGCCCCGCCTTCGCGCAAATTCTCGAAAAGCTAGGCTACCAGCCTTCGTTCGCTTATGAAAAGTACAGGACCACGTTCGAAGCGCCCGGTGAGGACGGAATCGTCACTCTGGATGAAACTCCCATGGGCGATTTTCTGGAACTCGAAGGTCCGGGGTACTGGATTGATCGCACCGCTGTGAGGCTGGGGTTTGGAACTGCCGATTACATCACATCATCTTATGCAGCGCTTTATGAAGAACATCGGCGATCTCATGCAACAGTACCTCGCGACATGCAGTTCCAGCGCCCTTAGGCAAAACGACCTTAGTACCTCGGAAGCTATTGTTCATTGAGAAAGGTGATGCTATTCTTCCAATAGATTCGTGGCCAAGATTTTCACAACACGCGAGACCGGCACGGCGGAAAGCGGCGCCAAGGTGGCGAACCATGCTTGAACTAATCGTCACGCTGGTCATCACGGTGAGCTCGGTGCTCATGTTCGGCTACTGGTTCCGTTATACCTGCCTGCTGATCCTGAGCGCGGAGACTACGCGGGATTATGCGGCCGACATCGCTACTGCGAATCAATTAAGCTTCCTGCAAGTCCGGGCTGAATTGCGCGATCAGCAGCCGGCCGATCTGAACCGGTTGCAGGCTTCTCTCGACCGCGACCTGGCAGTGGTGACCTACTTGATTCAAAATGCCTCCGGGCAAGGCGAGTGGGGCATGGAAGCGCGGATGCTGAAGTTCAACTATCGCCTGATGAGCACCTGGTGCAGCGTCAGCCAACGCATCTCTCCGGAAGCGGGCCGCCGCGCGCTGGACGAGATGTCCATGATCGTTTCGCACTTCGCCAATTCCCTGGGCGAACAGGCCGCGGCCGGCGCAGCCGCTTAATCGCTTCCAATATCCCGGTTCTTAATAGACCGGCTATCCTTCGGTGGGAACTTGCCAGCGCCCGCTTTGCCACTCCAGATTGAAGTTTTCGCCCAGGTACACGCGGCGGACTTCGGGATCGTTCCCTAACTGGTCGGGCGTGCCGGAGCGGAAAATCCGGCCGTCATTGATGATGTAGGCGCGGTCGGTAACAGCCAGCGTTTCACGAACGTTGTGGTCGGTCACCAGGATTCCGATCCCGGAGCGCTTGAGATCGAAGATGATCTTCTGGAGTTCCAGCACCTGGATAGGATCGATTCCCGAAAACGGCTCGTCGAGGAGCAGGTAGCTGGGCTCAATCACCAGGCTGCGCGCGATTTCCACGCGGCGGCGTTCGCCACCGGACAGCACGTAGCCCTTGCTGTGGCGGACCGTTTCCAGGCCCAGATCGGTAATTAAGCGATTGGCCCGGTCGCGGCGGTCGCGCCGTGAGAGCGGCAGCGTTTCCAGGATCGCCATCAGATTATCTTCCACCGAGAGCTTGCGGAAAACCGACGCTTCCTGGGGAAGATAGCTGATTCCGCGCCGGGCGCGCTGATACATCGGCTGGGAGGTAATGTCCTGGTCGCCCAGAAGCACCTTTCCGGAATCCGGAACAATCAGTCCGACGATGCAATAGAACGAGGTCGTCTTGCCGGCGCCGTTGGGACCAAGTAATCCAACGACTTCGCCTTGTTGGACCTTGATCGAAACGTTGTCTACGACTTTGCGACCGCGGTATGCTTTGGTAATTTCCGCTGTCTGAAGCGCTTTCACAGGCTCTTACTTTTTGCGAATGGTGCCTTCCGCCGGCTTGTTTGGCTCGCCGTCAACCACCAGCCTATCATTGTTCGCCCACCACGTTATCTGGCGCCCGTTGGCGTTGCCCCTCACGTTATCCACCAGCAGCGGCTCTCCTTTTTGCAGGAGCACTTTCTGTTCGTCCGCATAGTATTCCGCGTGCTCGGACGTTCCGATCCGGGTGCGCGCGGGCTTGATAGCGGTATCGATGCTTACGATCTTTACGGCGCCATCGGCGAAGGCCTTATCGAGGGAGGAATCCGAGTCGGCGGGTTTCAGAAAAGCCTGCAACTCCTTGGAGTTCACCGTAAGAGATGGCCGCGTGAGGACCACGCCGCCCTGATAAACGGCCACGCGCGTTTCCTCGGTGTACACCAGGTCCGTCGCGCGAACCACGGTGAAGATGGGCGCGGCGGGACCTTTGGACTTAGAACTTTTCCCTGGATTCTTCTCCGGCTTGTCCGGATTCTTGTCCTGCGACTTGTCGGCGAACTGGCTGACTACTTTGCCGTGGGCTTCCATCACGCGCCGGTCGCGGTCGATTTCGATCCGGTCGGCATCCACGCGATTGGCTCCCTGCCAGGCGCGGGCATTGCCATCGTAACGGATATGCTTGTTGCCTCCGGTGGAGACCATCCGGTCGGCGACAGCCTGCATGACTTCATCGTTCGAGAGCATGGCCGAGGATGCGCCTTTGCGGTCCGGCTGGCGCGTGGACGATACATGACCTTCCGCGGTGTAATCGCCCGATTTCTGATTCATCACGATGCGGTCGGCATTCACCGATCCGGTGGGATCGAGCATTCGCGCCGAGCCGTCCAGAGTCATCAGATCGCTTGGATTGATCGAGCGTGGCTTTATCCCCGCGCGCCCGCCGGTCGCCCTCTTCGTACTGAAAGTTCGTGGTTTGTTCCAGGCGAACCATCTCACTGGTGTTCGGATCGAACGTGGCCAGGATGTCTTTGCTTTGCGTACGGGTCACGGTAGCGGCGGTCTTGGGCGCTTTCGCAGGCCGCTCGGTAATCGTCGAGGCGTTGATCGACCGCACGGATTGGATGCGGTTCTCTTTGCCGTAGGCGACCCAGATCCGGTCGCCCTGCATCGACCGTTTCGGCTGATCCGGCTGGTTGGGAAGAAATTCGAGTTTTCCCGGCCCGTCGGTTTCCACGCGATCGATCTCTTTGCCGCCGGGCTTCATCGCCAGCCGGACGACGTCGCTGCGCAGAACGCGCGTGTCGCTGGTTTGATCTTTGGGTTGGGTCCCGGGCCGTGGGAGCGGCGTCGCCTGAACCACACTTTTCCCGGTAGCGATGGCGGTTTTGAGCGTGCTTTCTTTCGCGGACGTCTCGAAATCCATATCCAGCCGGTCGGAGTCCACCGTGGTTCGTCCGGTGTCCGAAGTGGAGATCAATTGCGCGTGGTCGTGACCGTCGATGGTGCGTATCACCATGCCGTCGTCGAAGTTCAGGTTCAGTTCGTCGGCCGCATACTCCACCTTGCGGCCAGGATCGTCGTGAATACCGCGGGCCATTTGCACCTTGGCGGAACGAATCGCGCCTTTGTCCAGCTGGACATCGCTGCGGCCGCCTTGCATGTGCAGTGTGTCGCGAGTAAATCTCGAGGCCGGGAACAGGACCACCTTTGAATCGCGCTCCGTGTAAACGGCCTGATCGGCTTCCACATGCATGGGCTTGGCTTGCGGAGTTTTCCCGCGCCAATCGAGGACCACCTTGTTATGTAACCGCAGCTCGCGAGTCATGGGATCGTATTCGGCGCCGACAGCCGATCCCGTGCCGCGGTCGAAGCCAAACGTCACCGCGCGGTCCGTCGTCGCCTTGCCGGTGTCGCTCGCGAACCGCATCCCGGAGCCGTGGATGTGCAAAAGACGGCCGGTGGGCGGCTGGTCCGCCGGCACGCCCATGATGATGTCGACTTCGCCGTCGGAATAGAGCGTCTTCGATTCGGTATCGAATTGAGCCTTCTCGGATCGAATCAGATCCGATTTTTCGCCGTTCTCGTGGAAGAGCTGCAGCTCCACGCCCTCCAGCTCCATAAGCGAAGGTTCTTTGATTTCGCGAATGCTCCGGGCGCGTATCGTGAAATGCTTCTGATCACCCTTGAATACCGTGTGCTGCCAGTCATTGGCGCGGCCGTCGACGCCGTTTTCGAGAGGCTTCGGGTGGACGATGACCTCATGATCGAGGATCGCCCGGCGTTGGTAATAGGTGACGCCAACCATGACCACGATGGCAACGATGGCGGCCAGGAAAAGCCACCGGGTATGGCGCATGTTATCTACATGGTAACGCGCGGTCAGAACCACGAGCGCTAGCGAGTGGCCGCCTATAATGCGGCCACCAGCTTCGCCAGCAGTGCCGTCCGGTCGGCGATGCGATCGATCAGAATGCTCTCGTGAGGCGCGTGTGCGCCTTCGCCGACAGCGCCCAGGCCATCGAGCGTGGGGACGCCGAGCGCCGCCGTGAAGTTGCCATCCGAGCCGCCGCCGCTCGAAGATTCCTCCAACGTCACGCCGAGATCCGCCCCCAGCGCACGAGCCGTTCGGAACAATCCCCGAACTCCGGCCGAGCGCTCCATGGGAGGCCGGTTCAGCCCGCCGGCGACCTCGACGGCACAGCGCTTGTCGAACGGTTTCAAGGACGCAAACCGCCGTTCCAGATATCGCTGGGCCGCTGCACTGGGCGCGCGCACGTCGACCTCAATGTGGCACTCGGCGGGAACCACGTTGCTGCGCGTGCCGCCCTGAATCACGCCGGGACTGACGGTGATTCCCTGCTGCAACCGGGTGAAACTGGCGATCCGTTCGATTTGCCGCGCCATTTCGACCACCGCGTTCGCGCCCTTTTCGAAATCGAGCCCGGCATGCGCGGCCCGGCCGCGGACGGTGATCCGGTAATCGCCGACGCCTTTGCGGGACGTTTTCAACTTTCCGTCGAGTCCCGTGCCGGGTTCGAGCACCAGGACGGCGTCGCTTGTTCTTGCTATTCCCTCTGTAAGCACTCTGGATGTCGGGCTGCCGACTTCCTCGTCTGAGTTCACCTGGAGGATAACTTTGCGCCGCACGGGCACATCGAGCTCGCGCAGAATGCGCATCGCGAAGGCGAAGAACACCAGTCCGGCCTTCATATCCAGCACTCCTGGTCCCCACAATCGCCCGCGAGCCTGCCGGAACGGCATGGTCTTGAGGGTGCCCAGCGGCCACACGGTATCGGAATGTCCCAGGGCGAGGATTCGGCCTTGTTTGCGCGAACCTTTTTTACGTGAACCCGGTAGCTGGAACTCGCAGCGCAGGTGCTTTCCCGAATATGCCCGAACTCGAGCGATATCGCTCAGCATCCCGCTGAAGAGCTCCACGAATTTGTGGATGGCAGCCGGGTCATCGCTCGGCGATTCGCATTCGACCAGCGTCCGAATGCACGAAATCATGTCTTTTTGTTTTGCGCGCGCCGCGCGAAGGAACGCATCCACGCTTGCTATAATAGCGGGACCGCACATGCCGTCTTTGGACATCCAGGCGATCCGCGACATTCTTCCTCACCGCTTTCCGATGCTGTTGGTGGATCGCATCGAAGAGCTGGAAGCGGAGCGTGTCGTCGGCATCAAGAACGTCACCGCCAATGAGCCGTTTTTTATGGGCCATTTTCCCGATTTCCCGGTGATGCCGGGCGTGCTGATCGTGGAAGCCATGGCACAGGTGGCGGGCGTACTGGTGCTGAGCAGCATTCCTGACCGCCACAAAAAACTGGTTTTGCTGGCGTCAGTGGAACAGGCCAAGTTCCGCAAACCCGTGCGGCCCGGCGATCAGCTGCGCATCGAGATGAAGGTCAGCAAGCGCAAAGAGACCGTCGCCAAGATGTACGGCACGGCCAGCGTGAACGGCACGGTGGTGGCCGAGGCCGAGATGCTGTGCAAGCTGGCGGATCGCCCCTAGGGACACACAAGCGGATGCCGATTCATCCGACAGCGATCGTCGACCCGGGTGCGCGCGTCCATGCTTCCGCGGAGATCGGTCCCTACTCGGTGATCGGAGCCGACGTGATCATCGGCGCTCGCACCGTGCTCAAGGCTCACGTGTTCATGGAAGGGCCCGCCGAGATCGGCGAAGACAATCTGTTCTTTCCGTATTCGACCGTGGGCGTGGCTCCGCAGGACCTGAAATACAAGGGCGAGCGCTCATCGACGCGCATCGGGAGCAGAAATAAGATTCGCGAGTTCGTGACCATCCACCGCGGCACGGAAGGCGGCGGCATGCTGACGTCGGTCGGCGACGACAACCTGTTGATGGCGTATGTCCACGTCGCTCACGATGTGCACGTGGGGGATCATTGCGTTTTATCCAACGCGGCGACGCTCGGCGGCCACGTGAATGTGGGCGACTGGGCTTTTATCGGCGCTTCGAGCGGCGTGCATCAGTTCTGCCGCGTGGGGCGGCACGCGATCATCGGCGGCTACAGCGTGATCACCCAGGACGTGCTGCCGTTCTCGAACACCGTGACCGAACGCGAGGCGAAAGTGTTCGGGGCTAACAAAATCGGCCTGGAGCGCCGCGGATTTCCCGCCGAATCCATCGATGCGCTGCACAAGGCGTTCCGGCTTTTGACGCGCTCGGGGTTCAACACCTCGCAGGCGGTGGAGTGTATCCGCCAGGAGATCACCGGCTCGGCCGAGGTGGACGAGTTACTCGAATTCATCGCTCAATCGCAGCGCGGGTTTATCAAGTAATGCCTTTGGGCCAACCACTAGGAATGATCGCCGGCAACGGACGATTCCCGGTGCTCGCGCTCGAAGCGGCGCGCCAGGCGGGGATGGAAGTAGTCGCGATCGCGATCAAGGAAGAAGCGTCGCCCGAAATCGAGAAGCTGGCCGCGCGCTGTCATTGGATCTCGCTGGGCGCCCTTAGCAAGCTGATCGATATCTGCAAACAGGAAGGCATCCGCCAGGTGATGCTGTGCGGGCAAGTCAAGCACGTCAAGATTTTCTCTTCCATCGTGCCGGACTGGCGGCTGGTGAAACTGCTGGCGTCGCTCGAAGCGAAAAACACCGATGCGTTGATCGGCGGCGTCGCTAAAATTCTGGCCGACGAAGGCATCACGCTCGCCGATTCGACTCTGTTGTTGAAAGATCTGCTGGCTCCGGAAGGAGTCCTGACGCGCCGCAAGCCGTCGTCCGACGAGGAGCGCGATATCGCCTACGGCCGCCGGATCGCGGGCGCTCTCTCGGAACACGACATCGGACAAAGTGTCGCGATCGCCGAGCGGGCCTGCGTGGCCGTCGAAGCCATGGAGGGAACCGACGCCATGCTTCGCCGCGCGGCTTCGCTCGTGGCTTAGAAAAGATGGACGGGAAGCCCCTGCGGCTGGTCAAGGGATCCCGCCGCCGCCAGCATCTGCTGTTCGACGTGCCCGTGGTGGGCCCGCAGACGATCGACGTCATGCGGGAGACCGGGACCACGGCGCTGGCCATCGATGCGGGCCGTACGCTGCTGCTGGACCGCGACGAGTTGCTTTCGCGGGCCAACGCCGCTACCATCACCATCGTGGCAGAGTGATACTTACGACTTCGTAAGTAGAAAACCCTAAACGACTCTTCCTTTGGCTCCGCCGATATATCAATCGTGGATACTTTCTCGCGTTCGTGGGACATGATTGGCGAGAGCTTCGCGGTTCTTCGCAAGGATAAAAAGCTGGTTCTGTTCCCGATTTTGAGCGGGGTGTCTACGCTGTTGGTCGCAGCCATGTACTTTCTCCCCCTGTTCCACATGGGCGTGCTCGAACACTACAGGGCGTATCGTACGGTGGATCCCAGCGTGTATGCGTGGCTCTTCCTTTGGTATTGCACCAACTATTTCGTGATCTTCTTCTTCAACTGTGCCCTGGCGGCCTGCGCGCAAATACGCTTTCGCGGCGGTGAACCCACGTTGGGCGCGGGCCTGGCCCAGGCGGGCTGGAAAATTCCCGGCATTCTGATGTGGGCCGTGGTGGCGAGCACCGTGGGCATGCTTCTTCACGCCATTGAGGAGCGCTCGTCGTGGCTGGGCAAGATCGTCAGCGCTACTTTGGGAATCGCGTGGGCCATGGCAACCTACCTGATCGTCCCGGTGCTCATCTTCGAGGACGACGGCGTGTTCGGATCTATTCAGCGCTCCGGCGAACTCCTGCGCGAAACGTGGGGAGAGCAGATTGTGAGCGGCTTCAGTTTCGCGCTCCCGTCGATGGTTCTGGCGATTCCCGGAATCCTGCTCGGAATGGTGGGATTCAAGCTACTGCACCCACTCGGATTCCTGATCGCGGTCCCTTACTTCCTCCTGCTGAGTGCGGTGATGAGCGCCGTGCGCGGTATTTTCACGGTGGCCCTGTACCGCTATGCAAACGGAGGCGACGCGCCGCCAGGATTCTCCAGCGCGACTTTCAAGGAAGCATTTCTGGACAAGCCGCGTCGGTATTAGGTCTTCCCGGACGCGCTTTTCTCAATCCAGCCATCCGCGATCTGGATGACGCGTTTCCCGTAAGAAGCATTCGACTCCGAATGCGTCACCTGGATGATGGTGGTGCCGGATTCATTGAGCTTCCGGAACACTTCCATGATCTCCTTGGCTTGACTGGAGTGAAGGTTGCCTGTGGGCTCGTCGGCCAGAATCACTTTGGGATTCGCAATGATCGCGCGGGCGACGCCCACCAGTTGCTGCTGCCCGCCCGATAGCTGGTTCGGGAACAGATCCTTCTTGCCGACCATCTGAAACCGGTCCAGCACGTCGCAGACGGCGGCATCGCGCTCGGATTTACGGACGTTCCGGTAAGAGAGCGGAATCTCCAGATTCTCGTAAACCGTCAGCGAATCCAGCAGATGATAACTCTGGAACACGAACCCGAAGTACTTCTTGTAGATCTCGTCGCGATCCTTCTTCTTCATCGCGTGGATCGGGTAATCCAGAAAGTGGTACTCGCCGGTCCAGCTGCTATCGTGCATACCGATCAGGTGCAGCAGCGTCGATTTGCCGGCGCCGGACGGACCCATAATCGAGACGAAGTCGCCTTCCTGAATGTCCACGTCGATGCGGCGAAGGACAAATGTCTTGGTAGGGCCATGCTGGAAGAACTTTTCGACGTTGCGGAGCTTGATCATCTACGTCTCATCGGGCGAGGCATGCCTCGCCCCTACGCGTTAGGGTGATCCTGCCACAGCCCACGATCCACCCACCCGGCCATGCAGCACCAATCCGTCTTGTAGGGGCCGGGCATGCCCGGACCCATTAGAGTTTCTCCTTCAGAAGCCTGGTGACCGCCGCTGGATCGGCTTGGCCCCGGCTGGCCTTCATCACCTGTCCCAGGAAGAAGTTCATCACCGTGGTCTTGCCGCTGCGGTACTGCTCGAGCTGCTTGGGATTCGCGGCGATGACCTCGTCGATGATCTTGACCAGCGCGCCTTCATCGCTGATCTGCGTGAGCCCTTCCTCCGCCATGATCACCTCCGGTTCCTTTCCGGTGGTGAACATCTTCGGAAAGATCTCCTTAGCCAATTTGCCGGAAATCTTTCCCTGGGACACCATGCCGACTAAGTTTCCCAAAGTTCCAGAAGCGATCGGAGACTCGGTGATGTCCTTGCCGGCTTCCTTGAGGGCGCCCGCCAAGTCACCCGTGATCCAGTTGGCCGATGCCTGCGGGTCGCCGGAGATAGCTGCCGTGCCTTCGAAGTACACCGTCGTATTGCGGTCGGCCGTAAGTACTTGCGCATCGTACGGACGGATCTTATATTGCGTTATGAACCGCTCGCGTATTTTATCGGGCAGCTCCGGCATCCTCTCGCGGATACCGTTCAGCCAGGCCTCGCTCACCCGCAGCGGAACCAGATCTGGCTCGGGGAAGTAGCGATAGTCGTGGGCGTGCTCCTTGCTGCGCATGCCGACGGTCTCACCCGTATCCGGATTGAACAGGCGGGTTTCCTGCATCACCCGACCGCCGCTCTCGAGGATGCCCGACCTGCCGCTCGATCTCCTGATCCACCGCCAGCTTCAGGAAGCGGAACGAGTTCAGATTCTTGACCTCGGCTTTGGTTCCGAACTTCTCCGCGCCCTTGAGGCGGACGCTGACATTGGCATCGCAGCGCAGATGGCCCTTTTCCATGTCGCAGGTGGATACGTTGACGTACTGCAGAACCTGTTTCACCGCGGTCAGGTACGCATGGGCTTCGTCGGCGCTGCGGATGTCGGGCTCGCTCACGATTTCGATCAGGGGCGTCCCGGAGCGGTTCAGATCCACATAGGTGTAGCGGTCTGAATCCTTGAATCCCTCGTGGATGCTCTTGCCGGCGTCGTCCTCCATGTGGACGCGCGTGATCCCGATGCGCTTGTGAACGCCGCCCACCTCGATATCGACGTAGCCATGCTCGGCCAGCGGCTGATCGTACTGTGAGATCTGGTAACCCTTGGGCAAATCCGGATAGAAGTAATTCTTGCGGGCGAAAATCGAGCGGGCATTGACACGGCAGTTCAAAGCCAGCGAGGCCTCGATCGCCAGTTCCACCGCCTGTCGGCTCAGGACTGGAAGAGCGCCCGGCAAGCCCAGGCAGACCGGGCAGACATTGGTATTCGGCGGCGCGCCAAAACTGGTGGGGCAGCCGCAGAAGATCTTGGTGCGCGTGGCGAGCTGGACGTGCACTTCCAGGCCGATGACGGGCTCGTAGCGGGCGATGGTCTCCGGAGATACGGCGGTGGTCATGCTCGACGCCATGAAAGTCATTATACCGGCCAGCCCGTGCGGCTGATAAAATTCCAGGAACATTCCCGCCCGGGGGGACGTATGGGACAAACAGGTGCTGCATGTTAAAACGTACGCTGTTGACTGTTGGAATCGCGGCCTTGACCGGGTGCGGGGATAACGTCCGCCTGGGGCCGATGGAGCACGCGACCAAGAACCTCGAACTCGATAAATCCGAAATGACGCGGGCGGAGGTGAAAATCGGCGCGGGCGAGTTGCGCATTGGCGGAGGCGCAGCCAAGCTGCTGGAAGGCAATTTCGACTATAACGATCCTGGCTCCAGACCGCAGGTGGATTATCATTCGACCGGCGTGCGCAGCGATATCGATATTCATCCGTCGGGAACGGTACAGCACGGGGAGAGCAAGTGGGACCTGCGCTTCAACGACTCCGTGGCCATGGATCTGGTGGTCAAGATGGGCGCTGGGCAGGCGCACCTGAACCTGGGAAGCCTGAGTCTTCGCAGTGTCGCGTTCGACCTGGGAGCCGGGGAACTGGACGCCGATTTACGCGGGAATCCCAAACGCAGTTACGATGTCCAGATCAAGGGCGGCGTCGGACAGGCCACCGTTCACCTGCCGAAGAGCGTCGGGATTTCGGCTACGGCTGCGGGCGGCATCGGCGAGGTCCATGTGAGCGGCCTCGAGAAACGCAACGATCGCTGGATTAATCCCGGTCACGAGCGTGATCCGGTGACCATTCGCCTGGACGTGAAGGGCGGCATCGGCCAGATCGATGTGGTAGCCGAGTAGCCATTCGCGCTACCCTGACAAAGGTGAGCACCAGCGCCCCAGAAACCATCCGTATTTCGATCCCCAAGTGCGATCCCGGTATCGGCCAGGTGATTCGCACTGCGGACTCATCCGATGTCATCGACGGCGTGGTGGTACGTCCGTACGATCTGTGGCCCGACGACCGCGGCTACTTCCTGGAAGTCGCGCGCATGGGTCAAGGCTTAGCTGCGGGCTTTCCCGCCGAGAGCACCCAGGTTTCGGCCGCGCTGAGTTATCCCGGCACCATCAAAGCGTTTCACTATCATCTGCATCAGACCGACCTGTGGGTGCCGGCAGCCGGCATGTTTCAAGTGACGCTGGTGGATCTGCGGCCGGAATCCCGCACCTTCGGGCGCAAGAATACGATTTATGTGGGAGCGCTCAAGCCGATGCAGGTAGTGATTCCGCCGGGTGTCGGTCACGGCTATAAAGTCATCGGCGAGCAACCCGCGATTCTGGTCTACGTGACCAATCGTCTGTACAATCCCAAGGACGAAGGGCGCATCGCTTACAACGACGCCTCCATCGCTTACGATTGGGAGCTCCAGCACAAGTAATGAAATTCCTGGTTACCGGAGGCGCCGGATTCATCGGAAGTGCGTTCATCCGTTTGCTGCTTAAAGATTCCGATGGCCCGCGCCGCGTGGTGAATCTCGACAAGCTTACCTATGCGGGAAATCTGGAGAATCTGGCGTCCATCGCGACTCAGGAAAACGCCGCGCGTTATCGCTTCGTCCACGGCGATATCTGCGACACCGCGCTGGTGGATTCTCTGGTGGCGGAAGAGAAACCGGACGTAATCGTGAATTTCGCCGCCGAATCGCACGTGGACCGCAGTATCCTGTCGCCCGCGCCGGTGTTCGAAACCAATCTGCGCGGAACCTTCACGATGCTGGAGGCGGCGCGGACTCACCAGGTTCCACGCTACATACAGATTTCGACCGACGAAGTCTATGGCAGCATCGATCCGCCGCACGATGCCGACGAGAATTATCCGCTGCGCGCCAGCAGCCCCTATTCGGCATCGAAGGCGGGCGCGGATCTTCTCGCACTGTCGTATTTTGTGACTTACAAAATGCCGGTGACCGTGACCCGGGCTTCCAACAATTACGGTCCCTACCAGTTTCCCGAGAAGCTCATTCCGCTGATGATTTCGAATGCGCTCGAAAGCAAGCCTCTGCCGATTTACGGCGACGGCCAGCAGATCCGCGACTGGTTATACGTGGATGACCACGCCCGGGCCATTCTTGCGGTGATCGAGCGCGGACGGGCGGGAGAAACTTACAACATCGGCGGGAGCCGGGCGCTGCCGAACCTGGACGTGGTGCGGAAAATCCTGGCGGCCGTGGGAAAGCCGGAAAGCCTGATGCAGACGGTGAAGGATCGCCCCGGCCACGACCGCCGCTATGCTCTTTCGAGCGAAAAACTGATGCGTGAAACCGGCTGGCAGGCACAGATTCCCTTCGAAGACGGCCTGCGCGAGACCATCGATTGGTACAAGTCCAATGCCGCCTGGACGGCGCGCGTTAAAAGCGGCGAATACCAGAATTATTACCAAAGCAATTACGGCGGCCGCGCGGTTTAGCTCCGTTCGTCTTCCACAGTCTTGCCCAGCCGACCACTCGAGCGGGAGCAAAACCAGCATATTCACCGATGTGTGATACCGTGCGGAGGTGAGCCCCACACAAACCGCCGAACGGCGGGCGTCGCACCAGCGCGTCTTCACCAACGCGGCCCTGGTGGGCGTACTGGCGACGGCGGCCAAGCTGGCCGGAGCCGCCAAAGTCGTGGTCACCGCGCGCTACTTCGGCGCCGGAGACCAATTGGACGCTTTCGTGATCGCGTTCCTGCTGCCGGCCTTTTTTACCGACATCGTCGCGGGATCCTTCGGCGCGAGCTTCGTTCCCGCGTTCATCCGGGTGCGGACCGATCAGGGAGATGCAGCGGCGCGAACATTCGCTAGAACGGGCCTGGCTCTGGTTCTGGGCGCGATGCTGGCGGTAAGTATCTTGCTCGCCGTGGGCGGACGATGGCTTTTGCCCTTCTTAGGCTCCAGCTTCTCGCCGGAAAAATTGCGGCTGACTACGAGCCTCTTCCTGGTCTTGATCCTGTGGCTGCCGATGAGTGCGTGCATTGCGGTGTGGCGCGCGGTTCTGAACGCACACAATACCTTTGCCCTCGCGGCGGCGGCGCCCTTGACCACGCCTCTGGCCAGCATTATTTTTTTGTACGCGGGCGCGCATCGATGGAACGTGTACACGCTGTGCTGGGGAACCTTGGCGGGCGTCGCGGTCGAGACCCTGATTCTGGGATGGGGCGTGCACCGCCTGGGAATCCCGATTCTACCGGCGTGGCGTGGCTGGAATCCGGAGATGTCCGCGATCCGCGCGCAGTACGTTCCACTGCTGGCGGGAACCATGCTCGCGGCTTTGTGCCCGTTGATCGATCAGGCGGTGGCCGGCTCACTGCATTCGGGAAGCGTATCCGCGCTGACCTATGGAACCAAGCTGGCCACGGTGCTGGCGGCCATAAGCGGGACCGCCATCGCTACCGCGGTTTTGCCCGAATTCTCGCGGCTCGCGGCGCAACACGATTGGAGCCATCTTCGTCACACCGTGCGCGTGCATTCGGCCGTGATTATTCTGCTCGCCTTGCCCGTGGTGGGCGGGATCATCTGGCTCTCCGGCCCGATTGTGCGGACTTTTTTCCAGGGCGGCGCATTTGACGCCTCGGCGACGCGCGTGGTGACCAGCGTACAGCAGTTTGCTCTGCTGCAAGTGCCGTTCGCCATTTTGTTCGTCGTGGCGAGCCGGCTGGCCGTGGCGATTTCCGCAACCGCGGTGATGATCCGCGCATCGCTGTTCACGGTGGCGGCCACCGCCATAGGGGATCTGGTGCTGGCCCGCACGATGGGCATCGCGGGAATTCCCTTGGCCGGCGCGCTGGCCCAAGTGATCGCCATTGCGAGCCTGGTCTATTTTCTATACCGCCGCGAGCCGCGACTGTTCCGGGTTAGCTAGGCTAGGGCAGGGAGTCGGCGTGTCCAGCGCGGGATCTTTTCCACCATCGGGGTCGTCGTCGGGCAAGACGCCGAAGGAATCGCGGCGCTGGCTGAAGCCGCGCGTTCCAAAAGAACACCTCTATCGCCTCTCTCCGCGCCGTCCCGAGCCGCACCGGCTGGGGCGACTGGAGCAGTGGGACCGGATCCGCCGCGTGATTCGCACCTGGTGGATCTGGCTGGCGGTAGCGATCGCTGCGCATCTATCCGGTCACTGGATTCTGACCGTCATTGCCGGAGCGTGGGCGTTCTTCTTCTACCAAACCACTCCCGAATCGCATCCCGCCGTGTATGCGCTGGAAACGGACTTGGACGTGGAATCCCCGGAGTTTCCCATCACCATGGCGGGAATGACCGGCATGCCCCTGGTGCCTGGAAATCAGGTTGCTCTGTTCAACGACGGCGACGAATTCTTCCCGGCGATGCTGGAAGCGGTGGAATCGGCCGAGCATTCCATCACGATGGAACAGTACATCTTCTGGGATGGCCGCATCGGACGGCGTTTCGCCGAGGCCTTCGCCGAAAAGGCTCGCGCCGGAATTACGGTGAAGCTGCTGCTCGACGCCGTCGGCTCTTCCACGCTCGGTGAACCCGTACTTCAGATTCTGGAGGCGGGCGGATGCCAGCTCGCGTGGTTCAGGCCAATCCATTGGTACACGCTGAGTCGAGCGAACCACCGGGATCATCGCAAGTCGCTCATCGTCGACGGTAAAGTTGCTTTCACCGGCGGCGCAGGGTTGGCGGATCACTGGCTGGGCAGAGCGAAAAACGCTCACTCCTGGCGCGACGTCATGATTCGCGTGGAAGGTCCGGCGGCGCTCGAACAGCAAAGTGGATTCGCGCAGAACTGGCTCCAGTGCACGGGCGAGATTCTCACCGGCCACGATTATTTTCCCGTACCGAAATCCGCGGGAAACGTGAACGTGCAGACCATCTCGAGTTCTCCCTTCGAAGGAACAGGCGCGGCCGGAACCATGCACCTGATCGCGCTCCAGTGCGCGCGCCGCCATCTGTGTATCGCCAATCCTTATTTCATCCCCGACGCACGCGTGATCGAGATGCTCGCCCGGGCCTGTGCCCGGGGCGTCTCCGTCAAGCTGATGATCGCGGGCAAGCACAACGACACGTGGTGGGCGCGCCAGAATAGCGTACGGCTGTACGGCAAACTGCTCGAAGCAGGCGTCGAGATCTACGAGTTCCTGCCCACCATGCTGCATCAGAAGATTCTCATTGTGGACGACGCCTGGGCCTCGGTCGGCACGGCCAACTTCGATAACCGGTCTCTCGCGCTCAATGAAGAGACCAGCGTGTGCTTCCACGACCGCGCCCTGGTCGGCAATTTGCACGATGTCTTTCTCGCCGATCTGGAGCGATGCCGCAAAGTGCAGCTTACGCGCTGGAAACGCCGCGGCTTCTGGCAGCGCGCGGGTGAGCAGTTTGCGTCCCTCATGGAAGACCAGATGTAGGACCTCGTAATTCAGACCCATGCATCGATTCCGAATTGCCACCTACAACATTCATAAGTGCCGGGGCGTGGACGGGCGCGTCCATCCGGAGCGCGTCGCGCGAGTCTTGGAGGAAGTGAACGCCGACATCGTCTCACTCCAGGAAGTGGTGAGCCACGAAGGAGACGTCCGCCGCCGATCATCAGGCCGATTATCTGGCCGGCCGCCTGGGCTTGTTCGGCGCAATGGGCGAGACCCGCAAACATCGCGGCGGCGCCTATGGAAATGTGACGCTCAGCCGCTGGGACTTCAAGCTGGTCCGCCCGATCGACATCACCATCGGGACGCGCGAGCAACGGATTGCCCTGCGGACCGATATCCGCTTGGGCGGCCACATCCTGCACGTCTTCAACGTGCACCTGGGGACGGCCGTGCGCGAGCGGCGGCAGCAGGCGATTCGCCTGGTGGATCGCGATCTGCTGAGGTCCATCGACATTTCGGGTCCGCGCATCGTGCTGGGCGATTTCAATGAATGGGTGCGCGGCCTGGTGACGAAAACTCTGGTGGCCGAGTTTCACCTCACGGATCTGCGCGCGCACCTTCCGCGAGCGCGCAGCTATCCGGCCCTGCGCCCTTCCTGCACCTCGACCACATCTACTTCGACCATCATTTGCGCATCGAAAAAGCCTTCTTCCATCGCAGCCGCCGGTCGCTGATTCGCGTCCGATCATCTGCCGCTGGTGGCGGATTTCGTTCTTCCTGAATAAACTATGCAGACCTTTCGATTGACCCTTGAATACGATGGCTCGCGCTTCTCCGGCTGGCAGGAGCAGATCAACGCCCGGACGGTGCAGGGCGAGCTGAAGCAAGCCGTGCTGGATCTGTTCCGAACCGACGTGGAGGTACAAGGCGCGGGACGCACCGACGCCGGAGTGCATGCCGTGGGGCAGGTGGCGCATCTGAAAATTCGCGGTAAGGGACCATCTCTCACGGCCGCGCAGATTCTCCGCGACTTGAACGACAAGCTGCCTGCCAGCATCGCCATCTTAGACGTAACCGAGGTTCCGCCTCGCTTCCACGCGCGCCACGACGCCAAGTCGCGGGCTTACTTTTATCAGATTTCGACCCGCAAAGCGGCGCTTTCCAAGCGTTTCGTGTGGTGGGTGAAGGAACCGCTGGACGTGCCTCGCATGCAGCAGGCCGCGGCGCTGATCGCGGGGCGCCACGACTTCGCGGCGTTTCGTGCGGCCGACCCTTCGAAGCCGGGGGAGTCGACCATCGTCGTGGTGGAATCGGCTGAGATATCCGTCGATGACAACCTGATCGTGTTTCGCATCGAGGCGTCCCATTTCATCTGGAAGATGGTCCGGCGCCTGACGGGCACTCTGGTGAAGGTCGGGCGTGGCGAAGTGTCCGTGGAAGAATTTCGCGATCTGCTCAGCGGGAAGAAGAATCCGAAGCTCGACATCGCGGCGTGGACCGCTCCGGCATCGGGATTGTTTCTGGAAGGCGTGCGCTATTAATGTGATTCGCGGGCGATCCCACGCTTGCTCGCGCGCGCGAATGCCACCAGGTGGCGCGTATGCTCGGTGGGAACTTCAGTTTCAATCCGCTGGAGCGCATCGTCTAACTTCAATCCGGAACGATATAGCAGGCGATATGCCGTCTTCAACGCTTGGATATCGGTTTCGCCGAACCCCGCGCGTTTGAGGCCCACCAGATTCAGTCCATGCGCCGCGACATTGAAATCCGCATAGAGAAAATACGGAGGAAGATCGCTGTTCACCCGCGTATTGCCGCCGATCATCGCCAGCCGGCCGATGCGCGAATACTGGTGAATCACCACGCCGCCGGAGATAAAAGCCTGATCCTCCACCTCCACGTAACCGGCCACCAGCGCGCAACTGGCGATCACCGTGCGGTTCCCGATCCGGCAATTGTGCGCGATGTGCCCCGACGTCATGATGTAGTTCTCGTCGCCGATGACGGTTTCCGACTCCGGCGCCGTGCCCCTGGAAATCGTGTAATGCTCGCGGATGATGTTCCCGTTGCCGATCCTGAGATAGCTGCGAGCGCCGGTAAAACCCTTATCCAGTGGATCGGTACCCAGCACGGTACCGGCCGAAATCTGGTTGCGCTCGCCCAGGGTCGTCCAGCGCTTGATGTAGACGTATGGCTCCACGCGCGAGCCCGCACCGATCGCCACATCATCTTCAATAATCGCGAAGTCGCCGACGACGACTCCGGGACCGACGACCGCCCCCGGATGCACACGAGCCGTGGGCGCCACTTGCGCGGAGGGATCAATCGGCATTCGGAAGGTCGATGATGTCGGCAGTCACGATGTCAGGAGAATTACGAACAGCGCGATCCACAGGGCCCCGAGGAAATGCCAGTAGTAGGCGACGCTGTCCACGGTCTCGCGCCGCGGCCGCCCCAGCACGACGATGAACAGCGCGATCAACCCGCCGATCAGGTGCGCCGCGTGGAGACCGGTGAACATGTAAAAAAACGAGCTATAGGGATTCTGGGCCAGATAGTAGCCGCGGTGAACCAGGTTCAACCAAGCCGATATCTGAGACGCCAGAAATGCCGCGCCCAGGCAGGCCGTTACGATGAGCAAACGTGCGGCCGCAGGATGCAAACCGCGGCGGTACGCACGGCGCGCCGCCTCGAAGGTGACGCTGCTGACTAAGATGATCGCCGTGGAGAGCCACAGCGTGTGCGGTAGCGTAATCGGAGCCCAGAAAGGCGGGGTTCGCGAGCGCCAATAGAACGCGATCACCAGCGCCGCAAAGAACGCCAGGATGGAACCGCAGGCAGTCAATAAGCCGATGCGGTACAGTCCCGGTGGGGATTTCGCCGGATCCTCGAGCGAGGCGGGAAGCACAACTACCTGGGAAGTTTTCCCGGCCCGGTCGCTCAACAACGCCATAACTCTATTTTACGCCCTACCATGGAGTATGAGGCAGATCCTCCGCACCGTGATCGGGGTTGGCCTGCTGATCCTGGGCGCGATCGGCAGTCTTTTGCCGGTTATTCCCGGCTTCGTGTTCTTTGCGGCCGGAATCGCCGTGCTCGGCACGGACCATGCGATCGTCCGCCGTTTCCATCCGCTGGTGCTCCGCGGGCGGGCGTGGCTCGAGCGGCGAGGCATCCTGAAGCCGCGCAAGACCTAGCTCTTCGGCTGTTTAAATCGTTGCGCCGTCCGAATCGACCCGCGCCGGATCAGAGCCGCCGGTACCAGTCTCAGCATCCACACGATCAGCTTGTAGCGCCATCCCGGCACGACGATCAAGGCGCGGCGGTCGAAGCCCCGCAGGCTCTCGTCCACCACAAAATCCGCTGTCATCCAAAGCGATGCGGGAATACGCGACCGATCCATGCGCACCACATCGTGAAACTCCGTCAGCGTAAAGCCCGGGCACAGCGCCTGCATCGTTACACGGGACGATTTCACCTCCAGTTCCATCGCCACGCCCTCGGTGAAGCGATTCATCCAGGTCTTGGTGGCGCCATAGCTGACGCTCTGCGGGGATGCGGCAAACGCCGCCACCGAAGAAACGTTGATGATTCCGGTTCCCGTTCCACCGCGCGGGACCAAATTCGCCAGGGCGGCATGCGACAGCCGCATGGTCGCCAGCACGTGCAGGCGATGCATCTGTTCCTGGGTGTGCGGATCCGCCTCGAAAAAGTAGCCCAGCGATCCCGAAGCCGGCGTTGTTGACCAGCAGGCCGAGATCGGCCGCATCGCGAATCCGTCCGGCGACCATGGTGAGCGCGGCCTCGTCGGTTAAATCGGCAGCCAGGATTTCGGCTTGGACGTGATATTGTTCGCCGATCTCGCGGGCAATCGAGCGCAGCCGGTCTTCGCGCCGGGCGATCAGCAGAAGGTCGTATCCGCGAGCCGCGAGCTTCCGTGCGAACGCCACACCCAGACCACTGGAAGCGCCGGTGATGACGGCTAGCATATCGACATGTTCACTGATCCTGTTTTACTTCATCCTGACGGTGTCCCCGGGCGGCCCATTCGGCGCCTGCCAGCACCAGCATGGTGGCCAAGAAACTCAGGAATAGAATCGTGGCTGAGTAGCGAAAAACGCCGTACTCCCTCTGAATGCGGGCGTCCACATGCGGCCAAACGATCAGGTTCAGGTACTTGAGGCCCTCCAGCAGCAGTCCTGCGCCGATGGCCGCGGCGATCACACGCGACAGAGGCGGCCGCCCGTTCGGCAAATAGCGGTAGATCAGAAACAGCATCAGCGACGTCAGCGGCACGGCCGCCAGCTTGAAGAACAGGATTGAGGTCCAGCGCTCGATCCGCATCCCGCTCGACGAGCCCACCTGCAATTCCGTGATGCCGAGCGATAGCAAAGCCAGGCTGCCGCAAGAGAAAATCAACGCCAGGCTGACCACCTGGTTGTGCAGATAGCTGCGATTCTTGCGGATGCCCCAGATCTTGTTGAGCGCCACTTCGAGCGGCTCGAAAATTCCGTTTGACGAGAACAGCAGGAGCAGGATCGCCACCCAGTCGGTCACCGGACGGGCGGGGAGATTGTTGCTCAAGAACGAGCCGAGCGCGTCGGGAAAGTAATCGCGCAGCGCGAAGTCGATCGCGGCGACCGTAGTTTGCCGGCTGAAGAAGATCCGTGAGATCGATACGCTCACGATCAGGAACGGAAAGAATCCCAGAAGCACGTTGGCGGCGACCGAAAAGGCGAGCGCGTGCACCTCGGTTTCCGTCCAGTAGCGCAGCGTGGGCAGAATCGCGTCCAGTACGGATCTCGGAAATCCCCGGCGCGGCTGCATGGTCTTTATAGATTAGCCGGTAGATAGAGCGGGTACACTATGTTCATGAATACTTCCACTTTTCAGCGATTGCTTGCCCCCGTTCTGGCCTGCGCGCTATTTGCAGGCGCGGCTCTGGCTCAAACCAAAGACACGTCCAAGACCGCTCCGAAAACATCGGCGAAAGCCGCGGACACCGCCAAAAAGGCCGGCGCTCTGCTCGACATCAACTCCGCCAGTGCGGATGAACTCAAGGCCCTGCCGGGCATAGGTGACGCGTATTCCGCAAAAATAGTCGCAGGCCGCCCGTACGCAAAAAAAGACCAACTGGTTTCTAAGAATATCGTGCCGCAGGCCACCTACGACAAAATCAAGGACTCCATCATTGCGAAACAAGGGGCCAAAGCTGCGGCGACGAAGAAGAAGTAGTGAAGGTTGTACTGATCTCAACCTATGAGCTCGGCCACCAGCCGTTCGGTCTGAGTTCACCGGCGGCCTGGCTGGTCCGCGATGGCCATGACGTCGTGTGTCTCGACCTGGCCGTGGGTCCGCTCGACGAAGCCGCGGTTCGATCGGCTGATTTAATCGCCTTTTATCTTCCGATGCACACGGCGACCCGGCTCGCGATTCCGGTGATCGAGCAGGTGAGACGGCTGAATCCCCGTGCGCGCCTGGTCTGTTACGGTCTTTACGCTCCTTTGAACGCCGACCTGCTGCGCGGCCTCGGCGTCGAAACCGTGATCGGTGGGGAGTTTGAGGCCGCGCTGGTTCAGCTCGCAAACGGCGGGCACGTCACCGCGGGAAATATCGAGCGGCTTACCTTCATAAAACCCGATCGCGGAGGTCTGCCAAATCTCGGTGCATACTCGCATCTCCGGCAGAATGGCGCCAAAACCACAGCCGGATACACGGAGGCCAGCCGCGGCTGCAAGCACCTGTGCCGGCATTGTCCCGTGGTTCCCGTGTACGAAGGACAATTTCGAGTGGTCCAGCGCGAGGTTGTGCTCGAGGATATCCGGCAGCAGGTCGCCGCCGGCGCGCGCCACATCACTTTCGGCGATCCCGATTTTCTGAATGGCCCCACGCACGCCATGCGCATCGTGGAGGCATTCCATGCTGAATTTCCCGAAATTACTTACGACGCGACCATCAAGATCGAACATCTCAAGCAGCATCGCGAGCTGCTTCCGGCGCTGAAGCAGACCGGCTGCCTGTTCGTCACCAGCGCGGTGGAATCCATCGACGATTCTGTCCTGGCGCTTTTGGAAAAAGGTCACACGCGTCAGGATTTCTACCAGGTTGCCGCGTCTTTGCGGAAAATTGGACTGGCGCTTCAGCCGACCTTCATCGCGTTCATGCCCTGGACCACGATCGAGGGTTATGGCGAATTGCTGCGGGCGATCGCGGAATTGGAGCTGGTCGAGAATACGGCTCCCGTGCAGCTCGCATTGCGCCTGCTGATCACGCAGAAATCGCGGCTGCTGGACTTGGCCGATATCCAGGCGGTGATCGGCCCGTTCGATGAAAAGGCCTTGGTCTATCCGTGGAAGCATGCCGATCGGGACGTCGACACACTGGCCAATCTGGTTTTCCAGCTCGTCATCCGTCGCCAAGCCGAGAACCGAACGCGCGCCGAGATCTTCGGCGAGATCTGGGAGCTGGCCCTGCACACTCCGGCTCCGGCGCTTCGAGCGCAGGCCCCGGTTCCGCATCTCGACGAACCCTGGTACTGCTGCGCCGAGCCCGCCCCTCAAGTCTAAAGAAATGGTCTGTGAGACATGAAGCGCGTCTTGTTGGTCGCCGCGACCACCGGATATCAGGTGCGGGAATTTGCCGAAGCCGCTCGCGCGCTCGACGTCGATTTGGTTTTGGCGACGGACCGCTGCCACATCCTGGAAAATCCCTGGGGAGACGACGCCGCACCGGTTCGTTTCGAGGATCCGGGGGCGGGCATCGATGCGCTGGCAGCACGCGGGCCGTTTGACGGAATCCTGGCGGTGGGGGATCGGCCTGCATGCGTCGCAGCGCAGGCGGCGGAACGGCTGGGGCTACACTTCCATCCCGCGGAAGCAGCGCGCGCCGCATCGAATAAACTGCACTCGCGAAAACTCTTTAGCGCAGCCGGAATGTTGGTTCCCAAATTTCAGTGCGTCTCACCAGCTGGCGCGGCCAACGCCAAGGTTAAATTTCCATGTGTTTTGAAGCCGCTGGAGTCTGCCGCCAGCCGCGGCGTGATCCGCGCCAATAATCAGGAAGAATTTCGCGCTGCGGCCGCCCGCATAGCCCGCATGCAAGATGGCGATTTGCTGGTCGAAGACTATATCCCAGGCCGCGAATTCGCGCTTGAGGGCGTGGTCACCGCCGGAAAGCTCCAGACGCTCGCAATCTTCGACAAACCCGACCCGCTGGAAGGTCCCTATTTCGAAGAAACCATCTACCTCACGCCCTCTCAGGAGCCCGAAGAGGTTCAGCGGCGCATGCGCGAAACCGTCCAAGCGGCGGTGGCCGCCCTGGGCCTGACCAACGGACCTGTACACGCAGAAGTTCGCGTCAACGATAAAGGGGTATGGATCCTGGAGGCCGCGGCCCGTCCTATCGGGGGACTATGCGCGCGCGTTCTGCGGTTCGGCTTACCTTTTTGTACGCTGGAGCAGCTACTATTGCGTCATGCGGTGGGCGAAGACGTCTCGAGCGCCACGCTGGCGCCAGGATGCCACGGAGTCATGATGATTCCCATCCCGCATGCGGGAGTGTATCGGGGCGTCCAAGGCCTGGAGGAAGCTCGGCGGGTGTCCGGAGTGGAGGATATCGTCATTACCGCTAAAGAAGGTCAGGAAGTGTTTCCCTTGCCGGAGGGGTCCACGTATTTGGGCTTCCTATTCGTCCGGGCTCAATCCCACAATAAAGTACTAGATGGTCTGCGGGAAGCGCATCGGTACTTGCGGTTCATATTTTCCACACCCCTGCCGGTCGTAAAATAGGAGCTTCATGAACGTTGCGATCCTCGGAACGGGCTATGTAGGACTGACTACGGGAGCCTGTCTGGCTTATCTGGGTCATGAGGTCACCTGCGTTGACCCGGATACGAACAAGATCGGGGCGCTCCAGCGGGGTGAAGTGCCTTTTCACGAGCCTCACCTGGAGGACCTGCTGGCAGCAGCCCGTCCAAACTTGAAGTTCACCATGGACTATTCGGAGGCGATTCCCAATGCCCAGGTGGTCTTCATCGCGGTGGGCACGCCTCCAGGCGCCGGTGGCGCGCCCGATCTCCGCTATCTGCAAGCGGCCGCTGAGGGCGTGGGCGAACGCCTGGGCCCGCATTTCACGGTGATCGTCAATAAATCCACCGTGCCTATCGGAAGCGGCAATTGGGTGGGCGCGCTGGTGCGGGATGCGGCCGAGCGGCGCGGGCATGGCAAAGATTGTTTCGCCGTGGCTTCGAATCCCGAGTTTCTGCGCGAAGGCAGCGCGCTTCTCGATAGTCTGTACCCGGATCGCGTGGTGATCGGCGCTGACGATCCGCGGACGGCCGAGGTGCTTTATACGCTGTATCGTCCGATACTGGACCAGACCTTTCAGCCGCCTTCATTTCTTCCCAGGCCGGACCGCGTGGGCGGAGTGCCGCTGATCTCGACCGATCTCGCATCGGCCGAGCTGATCAAGTACGCGGCCAATGCGTTCCTTGCGCTCAAGATCAGCTATATCAATGAAATCGGACACCTGTCCGAGAAGGTCGGTGCGGATATCTCGCAAGTAGCGCGCGGCATTGGGCTGGATGCCCGTATCGGCACGCGATTTTTGCAGGCCGGCATCGGATGGGGTGGATCGTGCTTCGGAAAGGATACCGCGGCACTGGTATCGACGGCTGCCGAGTACGGGCTCGATATGTCCATCGTGAAAGCGGCGCGCCACGTGAACCAGCATCAGCGGGAACGCGTGGTGGAGAAGCTGCTCGGCGAACTGAAGATTCTCAAAGGCCGCACTATCGGACTGCTGGGTTTGGCATTTAAGCCTCACACCGACGACCTGCGGGAAGCCCCTGCCCTGGACGTCGCCCGGCATCTTTTGGAGCGCGGAGCGCGCGTGAAGGTCCACGATCCCGTTGCCATGAGCCGGTTCAGGAAGGAACACGCCGACATGGATGTTGTTCTGGCAAGCGATGCGCACGAAGTCGCCCGGGACGCCGATGCCGTTGTCCTGATTACGGAATGGCCGCAGTATCTGGAACTGGACTGGGAATCGCTGGCGTCGGTGATGCGAACCCCGATCATGTTGGACACACGGCATGCACTCGATCGCGGGCGCATCACGCGAGCCGGATTCCGCTATCTGACGCTCGCCTGATCATACAATAGGGGCAGGTGAACCATCTGCTCCAGGTTCTGGCTGAGGACAGCCCTCGGGTCCGCATGGATCGGGCGGCTCTGGACTTGGCTAGTATCCACTTCCCGAACCTCCAACCGGAGCCGTTTCTGGATCGTCTCAACGAGCTTGCCGCTTCCCTGGGGGACCGTCTCCGCAACTTCAACGATGGACGCGATTTCGTCGAAAAAGCCAGCAGTTACCTGTTTGGGGAGCTGGGTTTCCACGGCAACGAGACCGATTTTTTCGATCCCCTGAACAGTTGTCTGAACCAGGTTCTGGAGCGTCGCACCGGCATCCCGATTACGCTGGCGGTGATGTACATGGAAATCGCGCGGCGCTTGCATATGCCGGTCTTTGGAATCGGCTTGCCGCGCCATTTTGTGCTCCAGTTCGACGACGGTAATTTCGCCGCGTATATCGACCCGTTTCACGGCGGCCGTACGATTACCCCCCAGGAATGCTTCGCTCTGGCCGGCGCCAAAGTCGCCGATCCGATCCTTCTGCAGCGGGCGACTCCCAAACAGATCGCCATGCGGATGCTGCAGAATCTGCACGGAGTTTACCTGCGGGCCGGAGACCAGGAGAAGGCCGTTTCCACTCTGGATTTGTTGCTTTTAGGGGCGCCCGAGATTGCCTCCTGGTACAAGCGGCGCGGGGTTCTCTCGCTCGAATTGAAGCGCTATCACGCCGCCCGGCGGGATTTCGTGAAATACCTGGAGTTGGAACCGGAAGCTGCCGATCGCGACGCCATCCAGAAACAGCTTCAGGCGATTCATTTATGGCTGGCGCAGATGAGTTAAGCGCCTCCGCTGTGCTAACATTGCCATCAAACTCCTAGCACCATGCACGATTCTCTTCCCGACAGCGACGCGGTACTCGCCCAGTTCAACCGGCTGATTCAGGAGCTGTTGCGGGGCAGCATGAATCGCAACACGTTCCGTCCATGGGAAGTCGAGCTGCTGCTGGACATCGAAGCCTGCAACCTGCGCGATTCTTCGCGGCGGGAGACCCTGCGGCGCTACCAGCGCGCCGTGCAGCGGCACATGGAAAAGGGCGCGCGTTTGCCATTGAAGTTGTCGGAGTATCTGGAAGCCGTCAAGGCCAAGAAGACCAAGCCCGAGGCGGAAGCTTAAACACGCTCTCTTGAAAATAGCCGCAAGCTCTTAGGGAAAAAGGGGACGCCTCCTGGTGGTCGCTCCGCTACCGGCTTTGCGGAGGTTAGGAGGTGTCCCCTTTTTCCCCTTCTTCAACAAACCCTAAAGCCGCGCTATCCTGAAGTCGAGAGGAACCACAAATGGGTTGCGGGACCGGTGGGCGAGGGCCAAGCATCGAAGAGACCAATAGAAGCGGACGCAAGGTGATGTGCGTCAAGTTCGGCCGCGAGATGCCCGGCTTGGACGAGGCGCCTTTCGACAATCCTCTGGGCGAACGTATTTTCGAGAATGTGTCCAAGGAAGCCTGGAAGATGTGGATCGAGCAGATGAAGATGATCATGAACGAGTACCGCCTCAACCTGGGCACGCAAGAGGCGCAGGAGTTCCTGCTCAAACAGATGGAAGAGTACTTCTTCGGCGAAGGCGCGGCGCTTCCGCCCGGCTTTGTCCCGCCCAAGGCAAAGAATTAACGTCGGGAATCAGCCGCCCGGAAACTAATCCAGCACTCCGCTGAACGATGGCTCGTGATGCGGCTTGTACGCCACGCAGTCAATCTCCACCAGCATTTCCGCCTGGTGGAATTTCGACTCGATGGTCGTCCGCGCCGGTTTGTGCTCGCCAAAAAACTCCGCATAAACGCGGTTCATTTTCTGGAAATCCGAAATGTCGCGCAGGAACACCGAGCACTTGACGACATCGGTGATCTCCACACCCGCAGCTTCCAAGATCCGCTGGATATTGGAAAGAGTCAGGCGGGTCTGAAACTCGACGTCGCCCTCCGCGAGCTTGTCCGTAGCCGGATCGATGGGGCCCTGGCCGCTTACATACACGAAGTCTCCAGCGTGTACGGCCGGGGAGTAGTGTCCCCGTGGCGATGCTCCGCCCGCGGGGACAATCGGCTGCATGATCACGCCTGACCAGGGCTTATCCATACCGAATTTATCCATTACCGAGTTTATCCATTGCCGGTGCCAGGCTTTTTCCGGCCGCGGGGACGGCGGCCTGCGCCCCACCGGTTCCCGTGGGTTTCGTGGACGGGCGTCTCCGCACCGAAGGCGCGCGCTTCGGTTTGGCGGGCGGCGGATTCGGCTCGAAGATGGTGGGCTGGCCTTCGACGTAAGGCTGGGGCTCCTCGATCTCTTCCTCGATTTCCGCGGAAGCCTGCGGCTCGGGAGCGGGCGGTTCGGCGGGCGGATAAAATTCCGCGCCCAGATACACCATCATTACGCCCTGCTCCTCGTGCGGCTCCAGGCGAACGACGGTCTTGTCCTGCGCGTAATTCAGGAACTCGCTGAACTGCTGGAATCCGTAAGCCGTGGTATCGAGGCTGGGATGCTCTTCCTTGAACCACTGCGCCAGATCTTCGACCGGCACGCCGTTTTCGATCTCCAGGCGATGGTTTTCGGCGACGTCGCGCAGCGCCGGCAGCAGATCCTCAGGCTTGAGCGTGGCCCGCTCGGGCTGCGACGAACCCTTGCGTTCGATGACGTATCGTCCGCCGGTTCCGCTGACATTCACCAGATCCTCACGCTTGAGCTTTTCGACGAAATCGGAGAAGCTCGACCCGCCGTAAGCGCGCTCGTTGAACGCCGGATCCAGCTGGAGCATGGTGGACTTCAGCAATCCGAGCTGCGGCTGCACGCCGCGGCGTTCCAGAACCTGCAACGCGCGTTCCACCAGCGGCATCGCCTGGCCTAGTTCGAGCGGAGCGGGCCGCTGCCGCCGGTCACCCCCGCGATCGCCGCCGCGATCGGGACCGCGGTCGGGACGGTCTGTGCGTTCCGGCCGGTCGCCTACGGGGCGATCGCTTCCCATCCGATCACCACGGGGGCGCGCTGCCCGGGTTTCACCCGGAAGGACGACACTCGCCGGTAAATCCGATAACAGCGATTCGAAGCTGATGAACTCGTGGCAATTCTGCTGGAGGATGGTCGAGGTGAACGCTTTGCCGCCCACCACGAATACCGTCTTGCCGTACTCTTTCAGTTTATTGACCAGCGGAATGAAATCGCTGTCGCCGCTGACGATGGCGAAGGCGTTCACATGGGTATGGGTAAACGCCATCTCCAGCGCATCCAGCGCCAGATTGATATCCGCTCCGTTCTTATCGCCGCGCGGCGAAGGAATCCGCTGCACCATCTGTACGGCGTTTTCCGCCATCTGGCGCGTGGCTCCGTCCTGGCGTCCCCAGTTGGCGTAAGCGAACTTGGCGACCAGATCGCCGCGCTCCTTGAGCGCGTCCAGCGCGAGCGATACGTCGAACTCGCGTCGCAATGTCGACTTGAGTCCGATCTCGATGTTGTCGTAATCGACGAACACCGCGATGTTTAACTTATCTTGCATTTTCAGTTTCTTCTCCAATCCGCATGGGCCAACGGCGCCATGCGTTGCGCTCTGGTCAAACTGTCTGTTTGACTGAGCTTCGGATGAATTCCACAATTTCCTGGAGGGAGGCTCCGGGTTGAAACACCGCGGCCACTCCCAGCCGTTTCAATTGCGCGGCATCTTCGTCCGGTACGATGCCGCCTACGATGACCAGCACATCGGTCATCTTTTGTTCCTTAAGTAGCTCCATCACGCGAGGCACGATGGCGTTATGCGCTCCGGAAAGAATGGACAGGCCGATAACCTGCACGTCTTCCTGAAGCGCGGTGTTGACGATCATTTCCGGGGTTTGCCGCAGACCGGTATAGATAACCTCCATACCGGCATCCCGCAAAGCGCGCGCGATTACCTTCGCGCCCCGGTCGTGTCCGTCGAGGCCGGGCTTGGCGACCAAGACCCGGATTCTATGATCCATAAAAGACTGCGATTGAGACCCAATTTACGATACGCCCCAGTTGCCTACCCGGCATCAGCGGTGCATCCTCGACTTGAGGATATCACGGTAAGGTGTGGAGCGGGCTTTAGCCTGCAACGGTGGCTTTAGCCACCGAGACTCACCGACCGCCGGTACTCCCCCGGCGCGATGCCCAGGACCCGCTTAAACGCCTTGTGGAACGCGCCATCCGAGTCGTAGCCGACCGCTTGGGCCACATCCGCCAGCTTCCGGTCGCTCTCGCGCAGCAAGTCGCTGCCGCGGTACATCCGCCAACGGGTCAGATACTCGAGCGGGGACTCGTTCATGAGCTCCTTGAAGCGCTGCGCGAACGCCGAGCGCGACATCCCGGCCTCGGAGGCCAAGCTCGCGACCGTCCACGGATGCTCGATCCGCTTGTGCATCGAATCGAGCGCCGCTCCGATGTGAGAATCGGCCAGAGCTTGCAGCCAGCCAGTCTGTTCACTCTCGGTCCCGGCGATGTGCGCCCGCAGAGCCTGAATCAGTAGCAGATCCGCCAGCCGGCGAACGGCTACTTCGGATCCGGGAGTGGACGCGTCCGTTTCGGAGGCTAGCAGCTCCAGCGTCTTCTGCAGCGGAAGCATGTGCGGCTGGCCGCCGCGAATCAGGATCAGCGGCGGAAGAAAACTTGTGAGCGGCCGGCCATGTGTCTGGTCAAAACTGAATCTGCCCGCGATCATCGCGCTGGGGGCACTGGCGGCGCCGGCAGACAGCGAGTATTCCCGGCCGGGGGCGAGAAGAAAAAAATCGCCATGCAGAAGCTGGATGCGCTCGGCGCCGTCCGGAAAACTCAGCCAGGCATGGCCGCAGGAAATGAAACCGAACCCGGCGTGGGATCCGGTTTCTGATCGCGGAACCCACGAACCCGTTATTTGTCTGCGTCCGTAACAGACTCCTTGGACACGAACGGCGCTGAGGAAATCGGTAATGGCATCCATCTACGACCCACCTTATATACCCGATCGAACAGCTTTGGACGATCGGACAGAATCTACAGACTAACGATCAAAGCCGATTCCTGCCCCTGCACATCCATAGCTGTGTAGATGCAAATGAGAGCCGGCGGGTTGCCGGCAAAGGAGAGAACTCGCATATGTTCGGAAAGAAAGGTGTTGTTGCACTCGTGCTAGGGGCGTCGGTACTGGGGCTGCCGGCTTTTGCGCAGAGTGAGGAGTACAAGTCTGACGTGACCGTTCAAGCGTTGGGCAGTTTCGTGAAGGATTCGACCGATAACGGCGTGACCCATTCGGCCTCCAATAGCGGCGGCGTTTTGGGAACCTATCGTTATTATTTCGGCCGTCACAACGGTGTGGAGTTCAACTACGGCTACACGCTCAATTCGCAGCGCTATGCGCTGGACGGCAATATCGCCAGCACCAAGGCATATTCGCATGAAGCGACCGCGGCCTATGTATGGCGGCTCCCGCTTGGTCGAGTCACACCGTTCGCACTAGCCGGAGCGGGAAGCCTGGTCTTCGATCCGAAAGATATCGGCGGCGACGTTCTGGCTCGTCCGGCTTTCGTCTACGGCGCGGGCGCGGATCTCGATCTGGGCAGCCGCTGGTTCCTGCGGGCGCAATATCGGGGACTGGTCTACAACAGTCCGGTATTGGCAGTGTCCACGCTGAGTGCGGAAATACTGACCCATCGCGCTGAGCCGTCCGTCGGATTCGGCTTCCGGTTTTAGTTGACCGGCCACTCGCTACGCTCGTGGTTCGGTGGGCGGCAGTGCTCACCGAACCGCGAACGGCAGTGAGCGGCCTTCAAGCAATTGCAGATCCGCCCACTGCCCGGTTTGGCGATAGTTGTCCCGCAGGAAATCTTCGATACCGGGCATCCGCAGCCGCCGCGGATCGCTGGCGGGCCAGATGCGCATATACCTTTCCGGCGAAATGTAGGCGTAAATAACCAGCCGCGGAGGATGCGCCTGCAATTCACTCAAAGCCTCCGACTCCTCTTTATCGGAAAACATTCCCGGCTGCAAAAAGGAATATCGCGTGGGGTTTTGTGCTCCGGTGACGAAGTAGAGCAGCGGCCGGTATGGAAAGACGAACAGTGTGTCAGCCGGTTTGACCCGCGCCTGGATCATCGCCAGCACGTCAAGATCCGCCTGCTGGCCATGAATGTTCCCTAAGCTGGTGACCCGCGTAACCTCATTGAGACGCTGCTGGATAGTGACGAGCTGCGCACACAGCACCCGACGACCAGCATAATCACTGCCAGGGTTTTTCGCAGCACCGCCATTGTCTTGGACGACGAGCCGGCGATTAGCCCGGCCGCGAGCGCGTAGAACGGCGCCGACACCCAGGTCAAATGGTTGAGATCCCACCGTGGATAAGTGGACAGGACCAATGCGAATCCGAACGTGAGCAGGATGACGACACTCATGGACGGGCGTTTCCATAGCCACATCGCGCTAAACAACGGCAGCGTCGCCGGCAAAGTTACGATGGCGAGCACCAGGATCGCATTCGCTGTGTCCACTCCGGACGTACCGTGCAGGAAACTCGCGTAACCATCTGTGATCGCCCCATACCAAGTCCGGTTGGCGCCCAAATAATTGGAGGAGCTCCAGAGAAGCGAATTGAGCATCGCACGGAGGGTCCCCGTACTGACGATCCAGGTGGCGCCCGCGGCAAATGCCACAGTAACTCCGCCGGCATACGCTACGAAGAGATGTCTCGCGGCACGGTAGCTCAGGAGACAGGCGCCCAGGGCAATCAACGCTAGGGCCACGGGAGGCGTGCACCACGCAGCGATTCCGGCCGCGATTCCCGCCGCAAAACTGACGGCGCCGGAGTACTTGGCGCGCGGACTCTGGGCGGCGGCATTCTCGGCGGCGGCGACAATCAGGGTCCCGGCCAGGATGGCCCACGCGCCGGAATCCCAGCGGTGGTTGGCGACCACGGCTGTTTCCACCAGCGTCGCGAACGTCACATAGACGAACGCGGTGAGTGCCGCCGTGGGCGAATTGCTCAGCTTCGACGCGAGCCAATATAAGCACGCCGTGATGATCCCGATATCCCATACCACGGGCAGCCTCGCGGCCAGAAGCGTGGGGCCGAACAACCGGAAACTTGCAGCCATGAGCGCGAACGTTCCGGGACCGGTAATCGAAAAGAAATCCCGGTAAGGCATCTGGCCATGGAACACGCGCAGAGCCCCGTCGAGATAGATGCCTTCGTCGTTCATGACCAGCACGAATCGCGAGGCCGCCAGCCATCCGATGTACGCGACGGTGCATAGGAACACCAGGCCGGTACGCCGGATCAGGGGCATACGTATCTATCGTTAGAAGAAGCTGGTTTCCGTATAGCCGCCGAAAACGTCCTTCAAAGCCCCGCAAATTTCGCCCACTGTCGCGTACGCACGGACCGCGTCCAGGATGTAGGGCATGGTATTTTCCGTTCCCGCCGCCGCTGTCCGCAAGGCTCCTAAGGCCCTCGCGACTTCGCCGGCGCTGCGCCGCTTTCTAACGGCATCCAGGCGTTCGATCTGCTTCCGCTCCGCCGATTCATCGATCTGCAGGACGTCGATTGGGGTCGGCTGCTCGCCTTCTTCGGTGAACTTGTTCACACCCACGATCACCTGCTCGCCCCGCTCGATTTCGCGCTGGTACTCGTAGCTGGCTTGGGCGATCTCGGATTGCGGGAACCCGCGCTCGATAGCCGGGATCATCCCGCCCAGCTCGTCTATTTTTTGAATGTATTGGCGTGCGGCGGCTTCCACGTCAAGCGTCAGGCGCTCGACGAAATAGCTTCCGCCCAGCGGATCGGGCTCAGCGGTTACTCCGGTCTCGTAAGCGATCACCTGCTGGGTGCGCAGCGCCAGCGTCACGGCATCCTCTGAAGGCAGCGCGTAGGCTTCGTCCAGCGAATTGGTGTGCAGCGACTGGCATCCGCCGAGCACGGCGGCCATGGCCTGGATCGCGGTGCGCACGATGTTGTTGCGCGGCTGCTGCCACGTCAGCGAGCATCCCGCGGTCTGCGCATGAAACCGCAGCTTCCAACTGTTTTCGTTGGTCGCGCCGAACCGGTCGCGCATCACATACGCCCAAATCTTCCGCGCGGCGCGATACTTGGCGATCTCTTCGAAAAAATCGTTGTGCGCGTTGAAAAAGAAACTCAGGCGCGGCGCGAAGGAATCGATGGGCAGACCGCGAGCGAGAACGTGTTCCACATATTCGATGCCGTCGCGCAGCGTGAAGGCCAGCTCCTGCACAGCCGTCGATCCGGCTTCGCGGATGTGATAACCGGAAATCGAGATGGGGTTGAAGCGCGGGACCCGCTGCGTGGCGAACTCGATGGAATCCGTCACCAGGCGCATGGAGGGCCGCGGTGGATAGATGTATTCCTTCTGCGCGATATATTCCTTGAGGATGTCGTTCTGGAGCGTGCCAGACAGCCGCGCCCAGTCGACACCTTGCTTTTCGGCAACCGCCAGGTACATCGCCCAAAGAATCGACGCGGGCGAGTTGATGGTCATCGACACCGTGACGTCGGCCAGCGGAATTCCCTGGAACAGGGTCTCCATGTCGGCCAGTGAGGAGATCGCCACGCCACACTTCCCCACTTCGCCCAGGGCGGTGGGATGATCCGCGTCGACGCCCATCAGCGTCGGCAGGTCGAAGGCCACCGATAACCCGGTCTGCCCCTGCTCCAGCAGATACCGGAAGCGGGCGTTGGTCTCTTCCGCGGTCGCGAAACCCGCGAACTGGCGCATCGTCCACAGCCGCCCTCGATACATCGATTCGTGGATGCCGCGCGTGTAGGGAAACTTTCCGGGTGCGCGCTGCTCATCCATGAGCTCGAACGCGTCCAGACTTTTCGCCGTGTAAACCGGGTCGAGCGGCAGCCCGCTCAGGGTGCGCCACGGCGTATTGGCAGTCGGGGGAGCCGCCACAGTTCCATTGTAGGGCGTTCAAATATATCTTCGTAACGTTTTTTGCTCCGCAAGCATCTCCCGAAACTTAGCAGCCGTAGTAGGATTGTTAGAGCAGTCCAAACAAGGAGGCGCCCCGAGATGTGGAATAGGCGCAAAGAAGAAGAAAAACCACCGCCACCCAAACCAGTCGCGGCTCAGCCGGCTCCGCCGCAGCCGCAACCTGTCAAGACGCAGCCCGCCAAGGAGACAAGTCCAATGTCCAGTGTTCCGAACCGCCCCACCGAATCCTTTGAACCGGCGCGCGCCGGGAATGCCGTCCTCGGAAAATCGGTTACGGTGAAAGGGCAGATCCTAAGCCGCGAGGACTTGACGATCGACGGTGAAGTGGAAGGCACCATCGAAATGCAGGAACACCGCCTCACCATCGGGCACAACGGGAAGGTTCGCGCCAGCGTGAAGGCGCGCGAGGTCATCGTCCTGGGCACTTTGCATGGGAACGTGGAGACCGGCGACCGGATCGACATCCGCAAGGAAGCCAAACTGGTGGGCGATATCCGCACCGCGCGCATCGTGATCGAAGACGGCGCCTATTTCAAGGGCAACGTGGATATCGTACGCGCCGATGTTCCCAAGTCCACTGCGCCCGCCGCTTCCGCTCCCCGGCCCCAGACGCCGGCCAATTCGCCCGCTGCTTCGCCTGCCTCGACCGGTCCTGTCATGGCCGCCGGCGTCGGCGAAAATAAGCGCTGAGCATGCTGGATTAGATCAGGTTGGAAACCCGCAGCAGCAGCGGCCTGGATCAATTCTGCTCTTTGCTGGTGGAGCGGCCCGGTCTAACTCTTTTGGATCTGGCGGGCGCCAACCAGAGCACTATGGCGTTTCTTACGAATCTGGGTCATCGAGTCTATTCCGACGATTTCCTTCTGCAGATGGACCGCTCTTTTGGCGACGGCGACTTCTACGAGAACCAGTCGGATCCGCAAAAGATAGCTCAGTTCCTGGATTCGGCGCTGGATTATCCGGCCCAGCACTTCGATGGCGCGCTGGTGTGGGATTCGCTGGAGTTTCTGACCGGGCCGTTGCTCGAAACCGTGGTCCAGCGGCTGAGCAACATGCTCCGGCCCGACAGTTACATGCTGGCTTTATTTCACGCCGAGGAGCGCGCCGAGACTATCCCGACATATTCCTACCGGATCCAGGACCGTAAGACGATAACCCTGGCTCCCCGCGGAAGGCGGCGTCCGGCGCAGTTCTTCAACAACCGCAGCCTGGAAAAACTGTTCAGCGATTTCGAGTCGGTGAAGTTCTTTCTGACCCGCGACCACCTGCGCGAAGTAATCGTGCGGCGTTAGTCCGAGTTTAGCCACTCACTGGCGTTCGTGGTTCTGTGAACGCGGACTACCGAACCGCGAACGATAGTGAGCGGCTCCGGTGTCCTCTATACTCCATTTAAGGAGTCCCTTTCTTGTCCCTGGAAGACGATCTGTTCGCTCAGCGCCTGCGACGTACGGCTGAAATTGAGGCGCTGGGCTTCCGCGCTTACGGCCAGCGTTTCGACGCCAGCCACACCATCCCGCAAATACTGGGCGACTACGGCGCCAAGACCGCGGAGGAATTGGCAGACAAGCCTCGGGTACTGATCGCCGGCAGGATTCAGACGATCCGCCACATGGGCAAGGCGGGCTTCATGCACCTGATGCAATCGGGCGAGCGTCTACAGGTATACGTCCGCAAAGACGCGGTTCCGGAAGCGGACTACGCGCTGTTTCAGGGGTTCGATGCGGGCGACATCGTGGGGGTGGATGGCTACCTGTTCCGCACGCGGACCGGCGAGCTTTCCGTGCACGCCGAGAAGCTCACGTTTCTCTCCAAGATCCTGCTCGCATTGCCTGAAAAGTGGCATGGCCTGGAGGACGTCGAGATTCGCTACCGCCAGCGCTATTTGGATCTGATCGCGAATCCGGAGTCGCAGAAGATTTTCATGACGCGCGCGAAGATCATTTCTTCGCTGCGGCGTCAGCTCGAACAGCGCGGATTTGTGGAAGTGGAAACGCCCATGATGCAGCCGGTCTACGGCGGCGCCACGGCGCGCCCGTTCGTCACGCACCACAACACGCTGGATATGGATCTCTACCTGCGCATCGCTCCCGAACTCTATCTCAAACGGCTGATTGTCGGCGGATTGGAACGCGTGTACGAGATCAATCGCAACTTCCGCAACGAAGGGATTTCGACGCAGCACAATCCCGAATTCACCATGCTCGAGTTCTATCAGGCCTATACGGATTATCAGGGCCTGATGGATTTTACGGTGGACCTGCTGAAGCAGACAGCGATCGATGCCACCGGATCGACGGTGGTCGAATACCAGGGGACCAAGCTCGATTTCGGCAACATCCGGCGACTCTCGATGCGGGAAGCCGTGGGCAATCCGTCTCTGCATGGACATGCGCTGGTGGAAGCGTTCGAGCGGCAGGTGGAATCGACTTTGTTCGAGCCCACCATCATCTACGATTACCCGGTGGAGGTCTCGCCGCTCTCCAAGCACAAGCGCGACGACCCGGCCTTTGTCGAGCGCTTCGAAATCTACGTGGCCGGCATGGAAATCGGCAATGCGTATACGGAGTTGAACGATCCCAAGGAGCAGTGCCGCCGCTTCGAGATGCAATTGGAACTGAAAGCGGCCGGTGACGAAGAAGCGCACCAGATGGACGAGGATTATCTGCGCGCCATGTCTTACGGGATGCCGCCGACGGGCGGCGAAGGCATCGGCATCGACCGGCTGACCATGATCCTGACGAACTCGAAATCGATCCGCGATGTGATTCTGTTCCCGCTGCTGCGGCCGGAGGGTGAAATCGGAATAGCGGAGAAGCTTAAGAACTCAGAAGGCAGAAGTCAGAACGCAGAATGAGCCGAGCGCGCCAGTGCCAAGACATTTCAAGATCTGGTCGTCTGGCAAAAGGCACACCAATTCGTATTGGACGTCTATCGTTTTTCCGCTGAGTTCCCGCGATCCGAGGTGTACGGTCTGTCCTCCCAATTGCGGCGGGCTGCGGTATCGACCCCCGCTAACATTTCGGAGGGATTTCGGCGGAGAGGAAAGGCCGACAAAGCTCGCTTTAATGAATATTGCACAAGGTTCTCTGGAAGAGTGCCGTTACTACTTGATTCTGGCCCAGGATTTGAACTACGGTGACAGCGGAGAACTCATGCGCCAACTTGAGGAGGTAAGCCGCATGCTGTCCGTATACTCGAAAGCAATTCTGACTTCTGCATTCTGACTTCTGTCTTCTGTCTCCTTATGTTTGAACTCTTCATCGCTCGCCGCTACCTTCGCGCGAAACGCAAACAGGTGATGATCTCCGTGATCACGGCGATCTCGATAATCGGCGTGGCCGCGGGCGTCATGGCGCTGGTGATCGGGCTGGCGATCAATACTGGTTTTCGTAACACGCTGGAACGCAATCTTCTGGGGCTGACTGCCCACGTCTCCATCCTCGAGAAGGAGCCCAGCGAAGGGATCGCGGGATGGGAACAGCTCTCGGGCCAGCTCGCACATCTGCCGCACGTCAAAGCGGTCGCGCCCGCGCTCTATGACGGCGGATATCTTCGCGGCCCCGTCAACGGCGATGCAGTCTCTATAAAAGGCATCTCGATTGCCACCGACGCACCCGTACCGGACGCGCTGCTTCATTTGAAGGCTGGCTCGATCGGAGCATTGCGCGGCGCAGAAGGAGACCGCCCGGGGATCATCCTCGGCATTCGGCTGGCGGAACGATCGGGAGCAGTCGTCGGCAAGATGGTGACTCTGACCGTTCCCGAGGGCCACATTACCCCCATGGGTACGCCGGCCCAGCTTCGTCCAACTGCGCGTGGCCGGAATATTTGATGCCGGCTTCCTTCAGCTCGACAGTTCCATGGGGTTCATGGACCTTGCCTCGATGCAGAAGATTTTCGACCTGGGGGACGTTGTCAACAGCATCGAGCTGTACCTGGACGATGTGGACGCCGCCCCGCAAGTAGCCTCGGCAGCCGAGCCAGTTGATCGGGCCCAAGCTCGCGGCAACCACCTGGCAGGAACAGAACCGGCCACTGCTGAATGCGCTGAGAATGGAACGCGTGGTCACGGTGGTCAGCATCGGGCTGATTCAGGTGGTGGCGGCGCTGAACATTCTGATCGCCCTGGTGATGATGGTGATGGAGAAGCATCGCGATATCGCGATCCTGATGTCGATGGGCGCGCGTGCCCAGCAGATTCGCAGGATTTTCGTCTGGGAAGGCGCGATGATCGGCGCCGTCGGCACCGTGATCGGGCTGACCGTCGGGATACACCATCTGCTATTTCGCCGATAAATACCAATGGCTGCGCCTGGACGAAGCAGGTGTACTCGATTTCGTTTGTCCCGTTCACGACGCGCTGGGTGGACGGCGTCTGGATCGCCGCCGCGGCCATGGCCGTCAGCCTGATCGCGACGATCTATCCGGCGCGCAGCGCCACGAAGATCGCACCGGTCGAATCCCTGCGCTACGAGTAGCCCAAACAGATGATATGCTCAATTCCAACGTGCGCGATCCCAACGGCCTTCTGGTAGAACTCGCGCAGAACTGATATATTCTCCGGGAAGGAGTCAGCCCATGGACCAAGCCAGACCCAAACTGCCCAGCGAGGCCATCCAACTCTACAACCTCTTTATTCACGGCGAGATCAGCCGCCGGGCTTTCATGGACGGCGTGCAGAAGTTCGCGATCGGCGGCCTGACCGCGGCGGCCGTCGTCGAAGCGCTGATGCCGAACTACGCTCTGGGGCAGCAGGTGTCCAAGACCGATGACCGCATCAAGGCCACCTACGAGACCGTCCCGTCGCCGCAAGGCAACGGAAGCATCAAGGGATATTTCGTCCGGCCTGTCAGCGCCGACACGCGAAGCGCGATGCCGACGAAACTGCCCGGCATTATCGTGGTCCACGAAAATCGCGGTCTGAATCCGCATATCGAGGACATCGCGCGGCGGTTCGCGCTGGCGAACTTCATGGCGTTCGCGCCGGACGGGCTCACCTCGCTCGGCGGCTTTCCCGGTGACGACTACCAAGGCGGCCAGCTGTTCAGCAAGGTCGATGGCCCGAAGATGACTGGAGGACATGGTCGCCGCGGCCAGGTGGCTGAAAGCGCGCCCCGATTGCACCGGCAAGATCGGCGCCACCGGTTTCTGTTACGGCGGCGGCATCGCCAATACGTTGGCCGTCCGGCTGGGAGCGGATATCGCAGCGGCGGCTCCGTTCTACGGCGCCGTTCCCAGGCAACGACGACATTCCGAAGATCAAGGCGGCGATTCTGGTCCATCATGGGGAGCTCGACACGCGGCTGGCAGCGACCTGGCCGGCGTACGACGCGGCCTTGAAAACAGCAGGCGTTCCGCACGAAGGCTATATCTACCCGGGCGCGGTTCACGGCTTCAATTGCGATGCGACGCCTGAACGCTATAACAAAGCTGCGGCCGACCTGGCCTGGCAGCGCACCATCGACTGGTTCAACAAGTACGTACGTGCTTAATTGTTTCAAGTTGTCTTTCGCCCTGCTGAGTGCCGCGTGGCTTTGCGCCGCGCAGCCGAAAACACCGACGCAGAAAACCGTCTTCGAGAACGAGTTTGTTCGCGTAGTGGAACTCCGGGTCCCGCCCGGCGTTTCCGAGGCCAGGCATAGTCACGCCCGCGGGGTCACGGTCGCTTTGAGCGCCTTACGACAATGAGATGACCGCCTTCCCGGCCGGAACCGTGACCAGGCGGCACACGAACTTTGGCGAGGTGCGCTGGGCCGAGCCGGTTACCCATGAGGCGCGCAACACGGGAACCACCGAGCAGCGCGTGATCCGGGTCGAGCTGAAGCGGGATGCACCGCCGCGTATCCGGTGCGGCCACCGGAAAGCCCGATCCGCTGGATTCGCTGATCGTGTGCAAAGATACGCAGAAGCTGATCTTCGAGAACCAGTTCGCGCGCGTGATCGAGGAAAGGGTGCCGCCCGGCGTCGCCCAGCCCAAACACCGCCATGGCCGCGGCGTGCTGATTCCGCTCGCCAATTCCGATGTAGAGTCGGTGGACGATCCCGGTGGCCAGCCCGTACGAAGGCACTTGCAATTCGGCGAGGCCGGCTGGAGGGAACCCGTGGTTCACGCGGTCAAGAACGTCGGCACAACCGAACTGCTCAATATCCGGATCGAGCTGAAGTAGGACTGGCCACTTTGCGCCGGCTGTAGAAATTGCTGATTACAGATCCTAAACCAACTCCAACCGTTTCAGTTTTATACGGTCGGCGCGAACGTGAGCAAGTTCATACTGCGCCTGTTGCACAAGCCAGCTTTCGGCGCTACCGCCAAAGACCTTGGACAGCCTGACCGCCATTTCAGGAGAGATACCGCGCTTCTCGTTCACCAGTTCCGACAGCGTAGTCCGCGTGACTCCAAGGGCAGCGGCGGCTTCGGTAATGCTCAAGCCCAAGGGCTCAATGCACTCTCGGAATACAAAGCCTCCGGGGTGCGGGGGATTCTTCATCGGCATGGTTCAGGCTCCTTTTCAGTGGTAGTCCACATAATCAACATCGAGCGCGTCGGGGTCCTCAAAGCGGAAGATCACCCGCCAGTTTGCCCGAACTGTTACCGCCCAGAACCCTTTTAACTGGCCTTTGAGCGGATGCCACCGAAAACCGGGCATATCCATATCCGACGCGGTCCGGGCCGCGTCGAGCCTCGCGAGAATGTCGCGCAGCTTGACGACGTGTTCAGCCATAACGCCGCGCGAGTCGTCATCTTCATGAAGGCGTTTCAGTCCTTTATGGCGAATTGACCGAATCAACCTGCAACGTAACGCGTTACGTTACGGATGTCAAGTCATCCTCGTCACCGAACGATAGGCTTCGAAGCAGGCGGGGGTGGTTTTCGATAAGATCAGAGTGTCCAGTAAGTAGACCAACCCTATGCTCCAAGCTACACTAGCTTCCATGCCCGAACTCATCGCCGCACCGCACCTGATCCCCGTCCCGGGGAACAAGATCATCGAGGAATACGTCGGCCGCGTCAACAACGACGAATCGCAGGTCAGCGTCGCGCGCATGCGCAGCCCCGCCGGATGGTCCGAGCCCGGCCAGCGCCCCGATTTCGACGAGTTCACCTTGGTACTAAACGGCGCACTCCACGTCCAACACGACAAAGGCGTGTTGGAGGTTCAAGCCGGCCAGGCCGTGATCGCACGGAAAGGCGAGTGGGTCCGTTACAGCACCCCGCAGGGCGCTGAATACGTGGCCATTTGCGTTCCGGCTTTCGCACCGGAAACGGTCCATCGGGACCAGTGAAACCCCTTGCGGGTGAATAACATCCCAAACCGGCAGGATTGACAGTTCAGGGCCCGTCCCTCTATGATATGGAGGGTTTATACGTCCGTATTCAACTCGTCCTGAGTAACGCAAACTTATGATCAAAGTCGAAGGGCTTACCAAGCGATACGCCCGAAACGTCGCCGTCGACCACATCTCGTTTGAGGTCGAAAAAGGCCAGATCGTGGGATTCCTGGGTCCCAATGGCGCCGGGAAAACCACCACCATGCGCATGCTCACCTGCTTCATGCCGCCCACCGAGGGGTCGGCAACGGTGGCCGGGTTCGATGTGCGCGAGAACCCCATGGAGGTGAAGCGGCGCATCGGTTACCTTCCGGAAACGCCGCCCGTCTACCCGGAAATGGAGGTCATCGAGTACCTCGATTTCGTGGGGCGAATTAAAGGCGTACCCACGGCCAATCTGCGCAGCCGGATCGATGAGGTGATGCAGAAAACCGCTATCGGCGACGTCCGCAACAAGGAAATCGGCAAGCTGTCCAAGGGATACCGGCAGCGCGTGGGACTGGCCCAGGCGATCGTGCACAATCCCGACGTCCTGATCCTGGATGAACCGACCTCCGGCCTCGATCCGCATCAAATTATCGAAACGCGCGATCTGATCAAAGGACTCGCCGGGGATCACACCATTATTCTTTCCACCCACATCCTGCCGGAAGTGGAGGCGACCTGCCAGCGCGTGATGATCATCAACCGCGGCAAGCTGGTGGCCACCGATACCATGGAGAACCTCAGCAGCCGCCTGCATGGAGCGGAAACCGTGGCCGTGGAGGTTCTGCCCAACGACGGCTCGGCTTCGCCAGAGTGGGTGCGCAGCGTTCAGGAAAAGCTGGAGAAGGTGGCGGGCGTCAGCCGCGTGATCGCCAAGGATGCCAAGGACGCCCGGGCGCGCTTCACCGTGGAAAGCCAGCAGGGCAGCCACGTGCGTCCGGAACTGGCCCGAGCTGTGATCGAATCCGGCTGGCAGCTCAATGAGCTGCACGGCATGGGCCTGAGCCTGGAAGAGATCTTCCTGGAGTTGACGGCGTCGACTTACGAAACGAAATCCGAGCCGACATCGGAGGCCGGACCGCAAGCCGCGGCGGAGGAGGCAAAATGAATACCTTTACCATTGCCCGCAGAGAACTGAGCAGTTATTTCCGCTCGCCGATCGCGTACGGCGTGATGTGTTTCTTCGCTTTGATCGTTGGTTTCTTCTTTTACTCGGCAGTTCGTTTTTTCCTGCAGCAAAGCCTGCAAGCGACGATGATGGGCCAGTCGGTTCCACTGAACGTGAACGAATGGGTGGTGCGGAATGTGCTCTCGAACATCAGCGTAGTCGGCTTGTTCATCATCCCCATGATCACCATGCGCCTGTTCGCCGAAGAAAAGCGCACCGGCACCATCGAACTGCTGGTAACGTCTCCCTTGCGCGATTTCGAGATCATTCTGGGCAAGTGGCTGGCGGCGTTTGTCCTGTACCTGGCGGTTCTGGGCATATCGGTGCTGGATATGCTGGTGCTGTTCGCCTATGGTAATCCGGACTGGCGACCTATGGCGGTTGGTTATCTCGGCCTGATCCTGCAAGGCGGCTGCCTGTTGGCCATCGGGACATTCATTTCCTCTACCACTCGGAATCAGATCGTGGCCGGTGTCGCGACCTTCGGGGTGTGCCTGCTGCTGTGGGTGCTGGACTGGGTATCGCAATTCGATTCGTCCAGGCTGTTCATGGTGATCAGCTATCTTTCGGTGACATCTCACTTCGAATCTTTCGCGCGAGGGGTGCTCGATTCCAAGGACGCCGTCTATTACGTGAGCATGATTATATTCGGCCTGTTCCTGACTTCGCGATCGATGGAATCGATCCGGTGGAGGGCATAATGGCGACAGCAAAGAGTCATCGCGCCGCGAACTTCGCCCAGGCAGCCGTCTACACTCTGATCATCATCGCGATTCTGGGCGTTCTGAATTTCCTGGCGCAGCGCTACAACAAGAGCTTCGACTCGACCGCCAATAAGAAGTACACACTTTCCGATCAGACCGCGAAGATCGTCAAGGGCATTCAGGGCGACCTCCTCATCACGTATTGGGATCGCCCCACGGGCTTCGCCAATGCGCGAGGATCTCTTCAACCGCTACAAAGGGCTTTCGCCGAAAGTGACGGTCGAGTACGAAGACGTCGATAAGAAGCGCACTGAGGCGATCGCGGCCGGAATCAAGGCCGTTCCGACGATCCTGGTCAAGGTCGGCAACAAAACAGAGACCGCCAAGAGCCTGACGGAAGAAGAAGTCACCGGCGCGATGGTGCGCGCGCTCAAGGGCGGCGACCGCACGGTCTGCTTTACCAGCGGCTATGGCGAAGGCGTCGACCGCCGATTCGACCGGCGGAGAAGGCTTCGGCTCGCCAAGGATCTCACCGAGAAGAACAACTATAAGACCCAGGTGGTCCCGCTGATCCCGAATCCGCAGATCCCGTCCGACTGCACCATTCTGGTGGTGGCCGGGCCCAAGCGGAATTATCTCCAGCCGGCCGTGGATGCGATCAAGATGTTCGTGGAAAATGGCGGGCATGCGCTGATCATGCTGGATCCTCCGCTGAAATTCAAAACCGACGATCGACGAAAATCCCGCTCTGGTGGCGGTACTCGATAGCTGGGGCGTGAAGATGGACAAGGATCTGGTTCTGGATCTGAGCGGAGTCGGACAATTGTTCGGCCTGGGACCCGAGTTCCCGATCGTAACCAAGTATCGAAGATCACGCCATTGTGCAACGACATGAAGGACCAGGCCACGGGCTTCCCGATCGCGCGCTCGATGCGAGGTGTCCAACGGCGACAAGACGATGGTATCGGCCCTGTTTTCGACCACCGATGACGCCGTGGCCACGGAAGATCTCAAGAATCCCAAGGTCAACGTGAAAGCCGCCAAGCCCGGCGCACGGATTCTGGCAGCCGCCGGAACGTATACCAGCGGCAAGGAAAACGGCAACGGACGTTTCGTCGTCGTGGGCACCTCACGCTGGATCGGCAACGGATTCCTCACCTTCAACGGAAATCGCGATCTGTACCTGAACATGCTCAACTGGCTGAGCTCGGATGAGGACCTGATTTCCATCCGGCCCAAGGATCCCGAGGATCGCCGGCTCAACATGAATCCGCGCCAGGCTACCCTGCTGTTCTATGGCAGCGTGGTGCTGATCCCGCTGGCGATCATCTTCGCGGGCGTGGGCGTGTGGTGGAAGCGCAGGTAGGGACTCGAAGGAAACTGCCATGAAGTTCGCGCGTTTGTTGATCGCAGCCGCGGTTCTGGCCGCACTCGGCGGGAGTGCTGTACTGGTCGAATCGCTCTGAACTAGCCAAGGCCGGCAAACCCGATCCCAAGGCTGCTCCGAAGATCCTCGAGCTCAAGGAACCCGACATCAAGCAGATCGAAATCCGCCATCGCGACGGCGAGACGACGGTTGTCAAGAAGAGACGATGCGGGCAAGTGGTCCATCACCGCGCCGCAGCCCCTGGCCGCCGACCAGAGCGCGGTGGGTGCCATCACTTCGGCCGTCAGCTCTCTCTCGTCCGATCGTATGATCGATGAAAACGCGAGTAATCTCCCTTCGTATGGCCTGGACCCGCCGCGTATCGGCATCACCCTGACCATGGCGGACGGGAAGACTCACGTCCTGCGCATCGGTGAAGATACTCCCGTCGAAGGCGGCACCTACGCGATGCTCGACGGCGATAAGCGCCTGTTCACCATCGCCAGCTTCAGCAAGACGGCTCTCGACAAACAGTCCAAGGACCTGCGGGAGAAACACCTGCTGACATTCGACCAGGACAAACTCAGCCGCGTGGAGCTGGATACCGGGAAAGCATCGCTGGAGTTCGGCCGCGCCGGCACCGATTGGCAGATCCTGAAGCCGAAGCCGATGCGCGCCGACGGCTTCCAGGTGGATGAGCTGGTTCGCAAGCTGAAGGACGCGGCTATGGTTACGGATGGATACCGAGACCGATCCGAAGGCTGCGGCAGCCGCCTTCGCCGGCGGCCAGAAGATCGCTACCGCCAAAGTCACCGGCGCTGAAGGCACCCTGACCTTCGAGGTTCGCAAGGCCAAAGACGACTACTACGCCAAATCGAGTACCCAGGACGGCGTCTACAAAATCGCCAAGGAAATCGGCGACGGGCTCAACAAATCGCTCGACGATTTCCGCAACAAGAAGGTCTTCGACTTCGGCTTCAGCGATCCCAACCGTATCGAGATCAAAGACGGCGGACAGACCAAGGTGATCGAGAAATCCGGCGAGAACTGGACTTCGGGCGGCAAGACGATGGATTCGATCTCGGTCCAGAACCTGATCGACAAGCTGCGGGATCTGGCCGCCACGAAGTTCGCCGATAGCGGCTTCACGACACCCGCTCTGGAGCTGACCGTGGTTTCGAACGATGGCAAACGAACGGAAAAGGTCCAGATCGCGGCTGCGGGTCCCAACTTCCTGGCGCGCCGGGAAAACGACAGTACACTGTATCAGCTCGATGCGAACGCCGTGACGGGTTTGCGCGACGCAGCCGCCGGGGTTCAGCCGGCGCCTCCAGCGGCAACGAAAGACGGAAAGAAGAAGTAGTGAGCGATCCATCTGAGCACGGCCAGCACCAGCTCGGCGCGGCGCTCAACACGGATCTGTACGAGCTCACCATGGCGGCCGGCTATTTCGAAGCCGGAAAGGCCGATAACCGCGCGACGTTTGAACTGTTCGTGCGGCGTCTGCCGTGGAATCGCAACTTCGTTCTTGCCGCGGGATTGGCTCAAGCCGTCGATTACCTGCTGAACCTCCAGTTCACGCCCGCGGAGATCGCCTATCTCCGGACACTGCCGCAGTTCGAGCACACGCGGACCGAATTCTTCGACACGCTGGCCGGCCTGCGGTTCACCGGCGATCTCTTTGCCGTGCGCGAAGGCACGCCGCTCTTTGCGGGCGAGCCGTTTCTCACGGTTCGGGCGCCTTTGATCGAAGCGCAGTTGATCGAAACCTATCTGCTGGCCACCATCGGATTTCAGTCGACCATCGCCACCAAAGCGGCGCGCGTGGTGCGAGCGGCCCTGGGGCGCGAGGTGGTCGAGTTCGGAACCCGGCGCGCGCATTCGCCCGAAGCAGGAGTTCTGGCGGCACGCGCGGCCTATATCGGCGGCTGCGCCGGCACCAGCAATGCCGAAACCGGGTTTCGCTATGGCGTGCCGGTATTCGGCACCGCGGCGCACTCCTGGGTGATGGCGTTTCCCAGCGAGCTGGCGGCTTTCGAACGATTGCAGCAGTTGCTGGGCGAAAGCACGGTGTACCTGATCGACACGTACGATACGCTCGAAGGCGCTCGCCGCGCGGCGTCTCTGGGACGTCCCCTGTGGGGCGTGCGGCTCGACAGCGGCAACCTGGGCGAGCTCGCGATCGCCGTCCGGGGCATCCTGGATGAAGCCGGGTTGCGCGATGCGAAGATCATGGCCACCGGCGATCTCAACGAGTACAAGATTCAGGAGCTGATGGCCGCCCGCGCGCCGATTGACGTTTTTGGAGTAGGTACCGAGCTGGCCACTTCGGCCGACGCGCCCTCTCTCGGCGTGGTCTACAAGCTGGTGGAACTGGAAGAGGCCGGCGAGCGCCGCTTTCCCGTAAAGCTCAGCCACGACAAGCAGACTTTACCCGGAGCCAAGCAGATCTTCCGCGCGGCCGATCATGACGTGCTGGCGCGCGCCACGCGAGTGTATCGCGTGCGGGGAGGGCGGGACCTCCTGCGAGGCTCTGCAGCGTCCGGTGATGATCGCAGGCCGGCTGGTGGAATCGCTTCCGGCGATCGCCGAGGCCCGCCGATATGCTTCTGAATCGCTGAGCCGGCTGCCCGCCACCTGCCTGAGCCTGTTCGCCGCCGAACACGCCTGGCGCGTCCAGATCAGTCCCGAGCTGGCGGCGTTGAACGAGAGTGTCAGCAAGGGCGCGGCAGCCGTATGAGCACGGTGTTTTTTGACACGGTGTTTTTCGATGTAGACACGCAGCTGGATTTTTTGTATCCCGCGGGCGCGCTGTACGTACCGGGGGCGGAATCGATCGTCCCTCAGGTGGCTGCGCTCAACCAATACGCCGCCGAACACGGTATTCCGGTGATCTCCACCGTGGATGCGCACACGGAAAACGATCCTGAGTTTCGCGACTGGCCTCCGCACTGCGTCGCCGGAACGGCCGGGCAGCAGAAGCCTGCCGCGACGCTGCTCGAACCCCGCACGGCGATTCGCAGCACGCGTGAAGAATTTCGATCTGAAAGACGTCCGGCAGATTCTGCTTGAGAAACAGTCCGTCGATTGCTTCACCAACGCGAACCTGCCCACGCTGCTTGACCAGTTGAATGTGAAGAGTTGCGTGGTGTACGGAGTCGTCACCGAGATTTGCGTGAAAAACGCAGCCCTCGGCCTGCTGAAAGCAGGGCTGAATGTGACACTGGTGACCGACGCGGTGCGCAGCCTGGACGATGCAAAGTGCACGCGGTTCTACCAGGAATTCGTGGCCGCAGGTGGAAAACTGACCACCGCGCAGCAGCTCGTCTCCTAAATCGAATACCCTTTAGATTACAGGAGCCCACAGGCTTGCGCGTCAAAGAACTGGCCGTGTTGCTGGAAGCGCCCTGGGAGGGCGAAGGAGACCGTGAAATCCGCCGTGTGGCGCCGCTTGAAGACGCCGGCGACGAAGATCTTTCCTTCGTGACGCATGGGCGCGCCGCTAAACTAGCCACTGCTTCCCGCGCCGCGTGTCTCCTGGTCCCCGACGATTTCGTAAATGAGCCCCTCCGCACGGTGATACGCACCCGCGACCCGCGAGCAGCGGTTGCCCGCGCTATACCGAAGCTGCATGCCCATCGTGAGCCGCCCGCGGGGGTTCATCCGACGGCCGTACTGGGTCCCGGCGTTGTCATCGGCAAAGGTGCTTCCATCGGACCCTTGGTCAGCCTGGGCGCGGGAGTACATATTGGCGAGGGAACGTCCGTCGGAGCCGGATCGGTTGTCGGGGACTATGTTCACATCGGCCGGCGCTGCGTTTTGCACCCGCGTGTGACCGTGTACCACGATGTGACCGTGGGAAATCACGTGATCCTGCACTCGGGGTGCGTCATCGGCGCCGACGGTTTTGGTTTTGTCCTGACGGACGGGGTTTACGAAAAATTCCCGCAGGTGGGCCGCGTCCTGATCGCCGATCATGTGGAGATCGGCGCTAATTCCTGCGTGGACCGCGCTGCTCTGGGCGTCACTTCCATCGGTGAAGGCGCCAAACTCGACAATCTGGTTCATATCGCTCATAACTGCCGGATCGGGCGGCACGTGGTGATCGCGGCCCAGACGGGACTCTCCGGAGGCGTCGTGGTCGGGGATTACGCCGTGATCGGCGGCCAGGTGGGGATCGGCGACAAGGCGCGGATCGAATCGCGAGCCGTCCTGGGTTCCGGAAGCGGCGTGCTGACTTCGAAAATCGTGCGTGCGGGACAAGTAATGTGGGGCACGCCCGCCCGGCCGCTCAAACAATACCTGGAGCAACTGGCGGTGCTGTCCCGGTTAGCTAAGAAACGGCATCGCGAAGAGTAGCGTACGCCTTACTGCGGCCAATCCAGCACCTCGATCACACTCAAGCCCGTGTTCAGGTAGACCACCAGCCGAAAGCGAACTTTGTCGGACGCGTTTCGATACACCATGCTTCCGTTACTCAGGTTGGCGCGATCCAGTTCGACGCGCTTGGTTTCACCGCCATCCTCGATCTCGAGCACAGCGTTGCTTGCCGAGGCCACCGCGCGTGAATCCGGATTCCAGTGAACCGTCAGGTTCTGGCCGGCGCGCTCGGCTGCCAGCGAGAGAGCAAAATCGGAAGGGCGGCGCGGCGCGGTGATGCGCGAAGCTTCATAGCCCAGCAGGACTCCCAGCAGCAAGAAAACGAAGCTCGCCACCAGCCACATGCCGGTTCGCGATTTCGGCCCGTGCGGTGCCGCGGGGACGCGCTTGAGCAGCTCCTCCGGCTCGGCGGAAAAGATCCGGTAGTATGGTTCCTGCTCTGGCGCGGCGGCATGTTCCTGGCGTGGCGCAACCGGCGCCTCAGTCTCTTTACCCTTCCGCTTACGTTCCTCGATCGGCTCACGCCGGGGCGGTTCTTCGCCGGTCATCTCCCACCGGCGGAACGGGAATTCCGACGGCGTCGCGGCAGGAAACACGCCATTTTTTCGAACGAAGAATCCGCCTATGCTGGGCTTGGTGGCGAATGGTTTCACCAGCAACGCGACCTGGGCCGTGGAAGGAACAAACTGATCGAGCAACCGGATGTCTTCCGGCTGCAGAGCCAGCCCGTCGCGCGTGTGGCTGCGATAATAACCGACGATTTCCGCACTCCTGCGCCGGCACGCCTCTTCGAACAAGACTCTTTCGGCGTCGGTCAGAAGGTAGGAGGGGCCGCGTGCATAGGTGCACGGCACAGCTTCGAAATCCTCGATGCGGATGGTTTTCATATCCCCTGCCGGATTGTCCCGTGTGACGGTGCCGATCAGGACGCCGCCCACTTCGGCGCCGCGCTTGGGTACGGCTCCAAAGCCGCGAAGAATATCGGCGCTCATGCGGTCGACCACGTCGATGCTGAGGTGGATCACCGCCGGCTGGCCCGGGGCTTGCCAAACGAAATAACCCGGGACACCTTGTGTCGCTGGCTCCATTTCAGTTAAGGTTCATGGTACTACGCGATGCCCGGAACACTCTATCTTGTAGCCACTCCCATTGGCAACCTGGAAGACATCACGCTGCGCGCCGTGCGCGTGCTTCGCGAAGCCGATCTGATCGCCTGCGAAGACACCCGTCAGACGGGCAAATTGCTGCAACACTTTCAAATCATTGCCAAGCCCATGGTCAGCTATCACGAGCACAATGAAGCCGCGCGCACTCAGGAGCTGGTGGCGAAGCTCGAAAGCGGCACCAACATCGCACTGGTGTCGGATGCGGGCACGCCGCTGGTGTCGGATCCGGGATACCGGCTGGTGATCGCGGCCGCCGATGCGGGAATCACCGTGGTTCCGATTCCGGGAGCCTCGGCGATCCTGGTCGCGCTGGCAGCGGCCGGCCTGCCGACGGATGCGTTTCGATTCGGCGGCTTTCTTCCGGCCAAAACAGGTCAGCGTAAAAAAGCTTTGGAAGAGCTCCGCGGGGAAGATTGCACGCTGGTCTTTTACGAGGCTCCGCACCGGATTCTGGATGCACTGTCCGACATTGCGGCGGTGTATGGCGAACGTCCGGTGGTGGTCGCGCGCGAGCTCACCAAGGTGCATGAGGAATTTCTGCGCGGGACAGCGGAAGAAGTTCGCGCCACGCTGGCTGCACGGCCTTCCGTAAAGGGCGAAATTACTCTGCTCATCGGTAAGGGCTCACCGGTGGTTTCGGCGACGCCCGTGGAAGACGCTGTCCGGGAACTCGAACAGCAGGGCGTGCCGCGCATGGACGCGATCAAGCAAGTGGCTCGCGAGCGCGGCCTTTCCAAGCGCGAGGTCTATTCGAGGGTCAGCGGCTGACAGGAGGACGGCGCGGCGCAGCGCAGCATCCTTCCAAGCATGGCGCGTGGTCCTGCGTGACCATTTCCGCAATCATCTGGATCATCGACGGATGTGTCCCCACGGTTCCCGCGCGGACCATCTTCACACCCAATTCTTCGCAGATCGCCCGGGCTTCCGTATCCAGGTCGTAGAGCACTTCCATGTGATCGGAAAGGAACCCGATGGGCACGATCACGACATCGGAACGAATCTCACGCAAATACGTCGCCGATGTCGGGCTCAAGCCAGGGCTGCGACGGCGGTCCACTACGGCTCTGGTACACCAGCTTCCAAGTATCACGGCCAACGCCCTGCGCCACCGCGGCACAGGCTCGCGATAACTCACGGACATACGGACTCGACTCGGCCATCGATACCGGCACACTGTGGGCAGTGAACACCAACTGCCCTTGCGGTAACTCCTTCAGAGCAGTTCGCACGCGATCGGTCATCGCCTCGATGAATTTCGGGTGTTCGGAGAAGGGTCTAATCTTATCGATCCGCAGTTCTCCACGAGCGCGTTCGATATCTTCGATATACTGCCGGCAGCCGGAATAGGACCCGAAAGCCGAGGTCACGAATGCGACCGCGCGCTGGATCCCGTCACTCTTCATCCGGCTTACGGTATCGGCCAGCAGCGGATGCCAGTTGCGATTGCCCCAGTAGATCGGCATGTTCACAACCGGGCGCAGCGCCTCGATGAGAGCCCGATTCTGATCGTTGATCGGGCTGCGTCCATCGAAGTGGTAGTAATGCTCGGCGACCTCAATCATGCGCTCGCGAGGTACATTCCTCCCCCGCAGCACGTTCTCCAGGAACGGAATTACATCTTCGCGTTTTTCGGGACCGCCGAAAGAGACAATCAACAGCGCGTCGTAGTTAGACACAAATTCCAGCCTATCGCGGGTAGGGATGTCCGCGCAGCGTGGTCAGCGCCCGGTAAATCTGCTCCGCCAGAACGACGCGTGCGAGCTCGTGCGGCATGGTGAGAGGCGAAAGTGAGACGAGAAGATCCGCCTTGGGCTTCCATTCGGCAGGCAATCCGTCCGCGCCGCCGACGATAAACACCAGATCGCGGTCAAATAGCGCGGTGAGCTTTTTCGAATCGAGCGTCTTGCCCGCGGGATCCAGCAGGATCTTACGCGCGGCAGGATGTTTCTCCCACGGATCAAAACGTCCAGGCCGGATTTCGCGCATCTCGCAGGTGGCGAACCGGCCCGATCGCTTGATGTACTCCTCCGCCATGGCGTTGGCGTGGCTGTCGCGCGCTTTCCCGAAGTAATAAAGGTGAAGTTTCAGTTCTAGACTCTAGGCAGAAACGGTCGAATACGATTGCCGAAAAACAGGATAGCCGCCAGACCAGCCGTTAGCAAAACGCCGGTGCCCGGTTCGGGTACGGACGGAATGGACTCGCTCACCAACGGGATCGAGTTTGCCGAAGCGGTTAAGAACTCCACGCGAAAGGCGGAGGGATCTCCACCATTGTCCATTCTTACGCTGATGGTGTTTAAACCCGAAAGGAACCCCGTGTTCATCGTAAAGGCCGTTGGACTCGCAAAATTAACGAAACCTTGGGAGGCGACCACGTTTCCATTCAGCAGAATCGATCCGTCATTGTCGACACCGAAGATCCCCGAGATAGCTGCCGTCGCGGGGTCAAAACCGGTGAGATCGAAGGTCATCTGATAGGCGTAGAAGCCGCCGACACCCGCGTTTCCGGACGCCGTCGGCGAAACCCAGCCGGAAACAGCATCATCGGCGAAATACGCAATATTGTAATAGCGGAAAGGATTGCTCCCCAACGCCTCAGTGGCGGTTCCTGGCTCGGATGTAAGGGTCCAATAACTGGTGGTCGACCCGATCGGCTGGAGCACATCGGACGCGTTCACACCCGTGTTGTGCACGGTGATGGGACTGGCACTGAGCGCTCCGGCACCCGCCAAGATACCTAAAAACATCATCTTTCTCATGGACATACAACTCACCTCCTAGGCTTAGGAGGCTAGTATGCCCCGGCGCATGCCGCCTGTTAATGGTACGAGAAGTACCTCCCTTGCCATTACCAAGCCCTTACTATGGTTCTACTCCGCGAAAAAATGGGACACCGGTGCGCTCTTCGACCAGCTCCACTTTGTCGCCGATCTTCACCCGTTCTCCCGCAATTCGCGCGGTCAAACGTCCACCGCTATCGAGCGAAACGATCGCCAGCTGATAGGGCGCGTCCGCCACAAACTCCGCGGGCGCCGCGTGGACCACGGTCTCGGTGTAGATCACTCCCGTGCTCACGTCGTTACTCATATGGCGCCCAATACGGTCACGACTGCCGTCGCGCCGGACCCGCCCAGGTTCTGCGCCAACCCAATCGAGTGCCGATCCAGTTGAAGCTCGCCGGCTTCCCCGCGAATCTGCAGCGCGACATCGCAGATCTGGCCGACGCCGGTCGCGCCCACCGGATGCCCTTTGGCCTTCAGGCCGCCACTGGCGTTTACCGGACGCTCCGCGCGCAAGCGCGTGCGACCCTCGAACACGTATGGTCCGCCCTCACCTTTTTTTATAAACCCCAAATCCTCCGTGGCCACGATCTCGGCGATCGTAAAGCAGTCGTGCACTTCGGCGAACTCGATGTCCCTGGCGCTCACGTGCGCCATTTTGTAGGCTTTCTCGGCGGCCTCGCGCACCGCCCAGAACGTGGTGATATCGGCCTTTGCATCCAAGCGCCACATAATCGGACGTCTGTGCGATGCCCAGAATCCGCACGGGCTGATCGGTGAATTCGGAAGCTCGCTCCAGCGGCACGATGACCACCGCCGCCGCTCCGTCGCTGATCAGGGAGCAATCGAACACCGTAAGCGGCTCGGATATCATTTTGCCGGCCAGGGCCTGCTCCATGGTGATCACTTTGCGCATGTGCGCCAGCGGATTCTTCGCGCCATTCGCGTGATTCTTTACGGCGACCGCGGCCAGATGCTCCCGCGTGGTGCCGTACTGATACATGTGGCGCCGGGCGATCATCGCGAACAGCGCGGGAAATGTGGCGCCCGCGCGGCCTTCGCCGGCCATATCCCCCGCCCCGGCCAGGATCTCGGTGACCTTCGGCGTCGACTGCGAGGTCATCTTCTCGACCCCGGCAACCAGCACGATATCGTTCAACCCCGCAGCGACGCTCGATACCGCGTGGAAGAAAGCCGAGCCGCCGGAGGCGCAGGCAGCTTCAAATCGGGTGCAGGGTACTCCCGTAAGTCCCAAACTGCCGGCGATGTAGGGAGCCAGGTGATTCTGGCCCACGAACGCGGGTCCAGCGAAGTTACCCAGATAGAAAGCCTCTATTTGTGAGGGACTTACGCCTGCGTCCTGCATGCACTTTTCGCCCGCCTCAACCGCCAGCGAGCGCAGGGTGCGGTCCGGGAACGCCCCGAACGCCGTTTTGCCAATTCCCACAACTGCAACCGGCCTCATATATCATTAGGATATCGTGACCGCCGATAGACTATAGACTGGCGGGCCAGACTGCACGCTTGGGCGTCCTTCCGCGTCATCCGTATGCGGGGTGAATTGTCCCCAGGATGGCATGATGGCAACGTCCAGTTTGCTGGCGGTCACAGAACGCGTGATGAGCGAAACGCCCGGATCCACCCGGTACGACGCAGCTCCACTGTCTTCGGAGCAGCAGAATCGATTTGTGGCCGAGAACATGCGACGCGTGTTCCTGCTGATCTACCGCGTGGTGGGCAACGTCGCCGACGCGCAGGATCTCACGCAGGAGGCGTTCATTAAAGCGCTGCAGCGTCAGGATCAGCTCAAGGATCTGGAGAAAGCCGCGCACTGGCTGTCGCGCATCGCCACCAACACCGCCATCGACTTTCTGCGCCGCGCCGGACGCGTGAATTTCGCCGATCTGGACAGTCTGCCCGAGCCGGTATTGCGTTCGCGCCAGGAGAGTCCGGAACAGAGGGTCCTGCGGACGGAACACCGCGATCGTCTGGAAGCCGGCCTGGAAGTGTTAACCGCCCGCGAAAGAATGGCCCTGCTGCTGCGCGACGTGGAGGACCTGCCGGCCGAGGAAGTCGCCCAGCGATTGAACTGTTCGAAAGCCACGGTGCGCTCGCACATCGCCAACGCGCGGGTGAAGCTGCGGCGTTACCTGGAACGGAAAAAGATATGAGTCGGCAGCACGTAATGGAAACCGAACTGGCCTTGTACGCTGCGGGCGATCTGCCTTTCTGGCGCGGCGCGCTAGTTGGTTTTCACGTGCGTCGATGCGACGAATGCCGGGGGCTGGTGGAAGCACTGCGCATGGACCGGCAAGAACTGCGCCGGACGGCCGATGTGATGCCTGGCGAGATCTCTACAAACTTCGATTGGGATCGGCTGGCCGCGGAAATGACGGCGAATATCCGCGTAGGTCTGGCTGCCGGCGAGTGCGTCACGCCGCGCGAACGAAAGGTCGCCGCGATCTCCTGGCGCCCGGCGGCCATCGCGGCGGGATTGGTCGTGTTGTTGGCTGGAGCCTGGTGGCTGAATATCCCGCGCAGCGATACGGAAACCATTGGCCGGGCTCTGCGCGACATGGCGACCGGAGGACGCATCAGCGCTACCCAGGAAGAACGCGGTCCTGTAGTGGGCGCGTCTTCCTCCGGAGTCGAGCTGCTTGAAAACGGCGGGCGGATGGGGATCGAGCAGAGGGGTTTGGAGCCGGTGATGTTTTCGGTGAGCACGCAAGGCTCGGCCAGCGCGCGTTATGTGGACCAGGACACGGGACAAGTGACGATTACGGCGACCTATGCCCAATAGGATTTACATTGCGCTGGCGCTGGGTGGCGCGATCTCTCTGCACGCGCAGGCGATCAACCACAAGATCGATTTTCCCAAGGACTCTCCCGTAAGCCTGATCTCGGAGGATTTCGGCAATTCCAACGCCACTGCTCGCGGCGCGAATCTCATTGAAGTGAATGCGGGGCTGTCGTTACGCAACTCCAGCCAGAAGCGGATTCGCAGCATGACGCTCATGGTCAGCACGCCGGATGCCGCCGGAAAGGGATCCGTGTCAGTGCCGACGCTCGACGCCGGCCCCGGTGAAACATTCTCGGTCCACATCGGTACGCGCCTGGTCCGGCCGCTCACCGCCGGAAATCCCGTGGTCGAGGTCACGCTCGACGGTGTTCTGTTCGACGACTTGAGCTTTTACGGACCGGACCTGCTGCATTCGCAGCGCACCATGATCCGCTGGGAGCTGGAGGCGCAGCGCGACCGGAAATACTTCAAGACGCTGCTCGCGACCAGTGGTGCGGAAGGGCTCCGCAAGGAGATGCTTTCGAGCCTGGCCCGGCAAGGAGATAGTTCCCAGCGCGGTGTCCAGATGGTGCGCGGACGCGCTACCAACCTCGATACGGAGCGCGAGTCTCAGTTTGCTTTTCTGGATATTCCGGAATCGCCGGTGGAAGCTTCCGGGGGCGTCGCCCGGATTGGGGCGAGCTTAGCCGGTGCGCCGCGATTTGAAGTGCGCAACCGTTCCAACCGTCCAGTGCGGCATCTGGAGGTGGCCTGGATCGTCAAAGATCAGCAGGGTCGCGAGTTTCTGGCGGCTTCCATGCCCGCTGATATGACGCTGGTTCCGAATCAGACCGGGCAGGTGGCGCAGGATGCTGCCCTGCGCTTCGACCGGCCGATCTCCATCGACAGCATGTCCGGCTTTGTCTCGAGCGTCGAGTTCGCCGACGGCTCCCAGTGGATCCCCAGCCGCGGCGCGCTGGATCAAGCGCGGTTGCGCCAGCTGATCAATCCATCGCCCGAAGAGCAGCGCCTTTCGCAGATCTACACGCGCAAGGGCATCCAGGCGCTGATTGAAGAACTGAAGAAGTTCTAATAGCCGCTCACTACCGTTCGCGGTTCGGTGCCAGCCACAGAACCACGAGCGCCAGCGAGTGGCCCTATCATGGGTGTTATGACTTCGCCCCTCGAAGTGGATCCCCAGGAAGTCAAACGACGCCTCGACGCCGGTGAAAAACTTCATCTGATCGACGTCCGCGAGCCGCACGAGTTTGCCCTCGCCAGGATCGAAGGCGCCACCCTGATCCCCATGCGGTCTGTCCCCGGCGAGCTTCAGGATCTCGATGCCCGCGCCGATGAAGGCGTTCTGATCGTCTACTGCCATCACGGGGTTCGAAGCCTCAACGTGGTGAGTTGGCTCCGCGAACAGGGTGTCGAGGCATGCCAGAGCATGGCGGGCGGCATCGAAGCTTGGAGCACCCGCGTCGATCCCTCCGTGCCCCGTTATTAGACGATGCGACAGGTTCCCCTCTGATCTAGCCGGCGCCGCGGCAGCGACGTCGGTAGTGTCGATCTCCTATAGCGAAATCCTCCTGGGAGCCGCGTTTCTTGCGCTCCTATTCTTCGCACGGGATCAGTGGCGATGGCCGCCGCTGGTTTGGCCGGTCAGCGCATGGATGGCGTGGACCTTAGTCTCGCTCGCGGCGTCGGGACATGCGCAAGGCGGGCTCCCGCAGGTGAAGAAATTTTACGTGTGGCTGATGCTGTTCGTGGTGTATGCCGCTCTTCGTACACTGCCGCAAATTCGAGCCGTCACGCTGGCGTGGGCGGGCGGAGCGGCGTTGTCCGCGGTGTGGGGTTTCGGACAATTTGTGAACATGTATCGCTCCACTCCGCGATTCTTTTACTACGCCTACGTCAACGGCAATCGCATCACCGGCTTCGTCGATCATTGGATGACGTTCAGCGCGCTCCTCATGATGGCGCTGCTGATGGCGGGCGCGATGCTGCTGTACTCCGGCGATCGACGGCAGTTCCGATTGCTAATTCCGGCGCTCGCGATCATCGGCGCGGGGATCCTGCTCGCTTTCACCCGCAGCATGTGGCTGGGAACGATCGCGGGCGCATTGTGGCTGCTGTGGTGGAAGAACAAATGGCTGATCGCGGCCGTGCCGCTTTTGATCGGAATCGTCCTGCTGGTGAATCCCCTGAATGTCCGCTTGCGAGCGCTGTCGGCGTTCAGCGCGCAGGAGAACCTTCTGGATTCCCGCGCGCATCGCGCGGCCTTACGAAGAGTCGGTTGGGAGATGATCGCGGCTCATCCTATTGTTGGCGTGGGACCCGAACAGGTGGGCCCGCAATTCATGCAGTATTATCCCGCCGACCTCCCTCATCCCCTCCCCGTCGCGTGGTACAAGGAGCACCTGCACAACATCTACATCCACTTTGCGGCGGAGCGCGGATTGCCCGCGCTGGCAGCGTTGCTCTGGTTGCTGGGCCGCGCACTATTCGATTTCTGGGTCACGCTACGGCGATTGCCCGCGCAGGCCGAGTCGCGCTGGGTGCTGCATGGCGCCATCGCTGTGATCATCGCCGTGATGATCTCGGGCTGGACCGAGCTGACCCTCGGTCATAGCCAAGTGTTAGAGATGTTCCTCGCTGTATTGGCCTGCGGATACATCGCCGTCGACTCCTCGGGTTCAACCCTCAAAGAGACCGGGCGCTCTAGCTTTTAATACCGTCGAAGCCCTGCTCGATCTCTCTCTTGGCATCGGGCGTCACTACGGTCAGAGGCAGGCGCGTCGGACCGCCATAGTATCCCTTCAGATCCATCGCGTACTTCAGTCCAGGGATGCCGTAGGTGTTCGCGCACAGCTTCGACGCGCACGCGATCCGATTCTGCCAGTCCATGGCGGCCTCGGGTTCGCGGGTCCGGTGCGCCTCGTAGATACTGATGCAGGCGTAGGGGACGGCGTTGGCGAGTGCGAGGATCGCTCCCGGGCATCCGGCGGCCAGCGATTCGGCCAGGAGGCCTGCCGCGCCTGTGAGCACCTGGAAACCCGGTTTCACGGCAGCGATAAATCGCTTGGTGCCTTCGAGGTTGCCCGAGCTGTCTTTCATCCCGATGATATTGGGATGGTCGGCCAGGGTTGCGACGGCTTCGGGCGTGAGATCGATTCCGGTCACTTGCGGGAAGTGATACAGCAGGATGGGGATTTTCGCCTGATCGGCGACCGCGCGGAAAAACAGGATCTGCGTCTCCATGCGGCTCATCATGCTCCGGAAATAGTGCGGCGCCAAGATAAGTCCGGCTTTGTACCCCAGCTCGGCGGCGCGATTCGTCAGCCGGACCGATTCGCGGACGCTCTCTGCTCCCGAGCCCGCGATCAGAATCTTATCGGATGCCGCGTACTGTGCCGACCACTCCCACACCTGGATCTTTTCTTCGGCGTGAGGTAAGGAGTTTCCCCCGTGGAACCAGTGACGAGGTATCCCGCGAGACCGGTGCGATTCCACTTCTCGATGTTGTGCTGGACTTTGACCTTGTAGAGGTCGCCGTTGTGATCGAAGGGGGTCGTGATGGCGGGGAAGATGCCTTGGAGCTTCATGGAAAGGAGGCATGGCGGCGGTCTTGATGCAGCCCCGCCGCCAAGCAGATTGCGTGACCTAGTACTTCAAAACGATGGCCAGTGCGTAGATGGTCAGCGTCTCGATAAACACCAGACCAAGAATGAGTGCGAACCGGATTCCGGCCGGCTGCGCCCGGGTTGCGCGCGATGGCTTCCGCCGCGCCGGCAACTGCCTTGCCCTGTCCGATTCCGCACAGACCGCCGGCGATGCCCAAGCCCATCATGCCGCCGAGGAACTTAATTTCTCCAGGCGCCATGCCCGACGCGCCGGGAGTCTGCCCGAACATCGGGCAAGCCACCAGCAAAAACAGAGCTGCCAGCAGCAGCGTCTTCTTGTTAACCATTCGTGTGTACCTTCTCTTTCGTATGAAATTGCGCCGAGGAGGTGGTTCCGGGCTGTCCTGGGGGATCAGTGGCTCACACTCGACGCGATGATGCCAGTATATCTGATAGATCTATATAAAAGTGTTTAGTGCTCGTGCGCAGTTGCCATACTCACGTAGATCATCGTGAGCAAAGAAAAAACGTAGGCCTGCAGAAATGCCACAAAAACGTGCAGGCCCATGAAAATGACCGGGACCACCAGGTAGGTCAGGCTGATAAACACGTTGGTAATCTGCTCGCCGGCGAACATGTTGCCGTAGAGACGAACCGTGAGCGAAAGCATGCGCGCGAAGTGGCCGATGATTTCGATAAAAATCATGAGCGGCGCCAGCCAGACACCGGGCCCAGAAAATGCTTCAGGTACTTGCCCGGGCCCAGCTCACGGACGCCCATGAAGTGGTAGTAGACCCACGTGGAAATCGCGAGCCCGGCCGGCACAGAAACCTCCATGGTGGGCGATTCGAAGATCGGAATAATTCCGATCAGGTTCATCGCCAGGATGAACACGAACAGCGTGCCGAAGAACGCGGAGTACTTTCCGGGATGTTCAACGCCCACCTCGGAAGCCTGGGTCTTAATGAAGCCGTACAGCAACTCGAAAACGTGCTGGAGCTTTCCCGGGCTTGTCGGGCGAAAGACTCGCTCTTACCACGGCGGCGAGAACCATCAGGATCGCGACCACCAGCAGCTCCATCACGATCCAGTTTTCCCACGGTCGGGCCGGGTTCGCGGCGTGAACATTGAAGATCCCGAGAATCGCGTTGGCGACACCGGCGAGGTAGTCGTTAAACAGGGCGGTCAGCCACAGCTCATGTTCTGGCATGCAGAATTAACTCGTAGAGAATTTCGAGGATCACCGCCGCGAATGCCGCCAAAAGACCCGCCAACACGGCTACCGGCGTGATTCCAAGAACCCTCACTATAACATACGCGGCGATCCCCACGATGGCATACCGCAGCGCGATCAACACGCCCCAACCGGCAGCTTTCGGAGAAGATCCTCCCATGACGTAGGCCAAACCGGAAAGCAGCTCAAAGTTCACGTAGGAGAGCCCGGCACCCGCCAGGAATCCGGCGGCTGCGCCTCGCCCGCGCGCGACAAACATCGCTGCGGTGCCTACCGAACCGACCGCTAGCGTGAGGTATTTGATCCGGGTCAGCGCGCGATCGTAATTGAAACCGCTCATGTATCCCGGCCCAGGATGCGGATCAACTGCACGATTCCCGAGACCACTCCCAGGATCAGGAAAACAAAGCGCAGGAAGCTGGTCGAGAACAGGTAGTCGAGGCCGTAGCCGATCACGTAGCCGGCAAGCGCGCTGGCCGGCATCAGCATGATGACCGGCGAGTATCGCGCCATCAGGCGAAAGAACTCGTTATCCTGCTTCTGGTTCACTGCTTCATTTAGATTGTAGAATCTCGCGGGCGCGTTGCGACGCTTCGTTGACCAGGAAGCCCATCTTGGGGTGGGATGGTTCGAAATCAACCGGCAGGCTGTGCTCGCGCAGCGTTTCGCTGGTGCTGGGGCCTACAGATGCCACCACCACACGATGAAGCGACGCGCGCATCTGGTCCTCTAGCCCCTCCTCGGCAGCGATCCGCAGGAGGTGAACGGCTTGGACGGAGGTGGTGAACAGGACGACATCGAACTGACCTGCCGCGAGCCGCCGCACAGCTTCGCGCAGAGGCGCGGTGTCTTCCGGGAGGTCCCACTGATAAACGGGAACCGTGGTTACCTGCGCGCCGCGGGCTCGCAAGCCTTCGAGCAGCTCCGTGCTGGTGCGGCCGAACTCCTGGACGGCGATCTTGCGCTCGGGGCGCGCTTCTGTCGCGGCCAGGATCTCGCGCCAGGTGTTCGGCTCGGGGACGCTCACCGCGACGGGCACATTCCATTCGCGCATCACCGCGGCGGGCTTCGATCCGCGGACCACAACGGTTAACTGCCGCAGAGCCTCGGGGAATGCTCCTGGCGGGTAGCGGGTTTCGAGGATTTGGTTGAGCAGACGCGCGCCGACACCGGTGAGCAGGATCACCATATCGAACTCGCCGGCGAACAGGCGGGCCGCAAACGTGAACGCCGCAGGATTGTCTTGGAGGGGGATTTCGCGCATGGACGGGGCAACGAAGGGATCGCCGCCCCGTGCGCGAATCAGCTTCTCGATCTCGGCGGAACGCCGGCTTTCGAGGGATAGAACACGTAGCCCGTCAAACTGCATTCCGGGCGTTTCCTTGTGATGCGACGCTAGTTAGCGGCCGGCGGAGCAGTCAACGGCTCGGTGCTGCCGCGATGGCAGGTGAAGCAGGTGACGTGTACTTTGCCGTCCGGGAACTTCGAGTTGATATCGTTCACCATGCCGATCATCATGCGAGCCATGACTTTTTCCTGCTTCGTATCGGAAGACCGATCGTCAGCGACGTGGCAGAAGTTGCAGCCACCTTTGTCGGCCAACCCGAGCGCGGGTACGAAACGCCCGCATGTTGATCCATGTAGTTCTCCGGCGTGAGAACTTTGAGATTCTTCGGGAGGGCCGCCTTTGCCGCCCTTACCTTTGCCAGGGCCTTTATCTTGGGCGAACATTACGAGAGCGGCGAGCGTGGCAACAGCTACCATCAGGAGGATTTTGCGCATGGGGCTATTATACTGACTATCTTGCTCAAAGCAAGCTTGACCTGGTGGACCTTAACGAAACTTCATGATCGCCAGCCTTTACCGGCCGAAATAGACGGCGTTCCTGGCGGCGAAGTCGGACCACTTTTCCGGGAGATCGTCCAGCGCAAAGATCGCCGATACAGGACAAACCGGAACACACGCCCCGCAGTCGATACACTCCACCGGATCGATATAAATCAGCTCTTCGGTGGCGAACTTAGGATCGTCTTTTTTGGGATGGATGCAATCCACCGGACAGGCGTCCACACACGCCGCGTCTTTGGTGCCGATGCAGGGTTCTGCGATTACGTAAGCCATACTGGGGTCAAATCAAAACTTCCTGGTGAAAGGGAACTACCTTCATACCACAGCCCGTCGCGCCAGTGCAATTTTCTGGCAGGGACGGGCAGATTCGAACTGCCGACCTGTCGCTTAAGGAGTCGACCGGACATCCTCACTATCGCGGTCGCACTCACTGCGCCCCAATTCTCTGGTGGGGACGGGCAGATTCGAACTGCCGACCTGTCGCTTAGGAGGCGACCGCTCTATCCAACTGAGCTACGTCCCCAAGTGCCTTAGGGAGCAATCGTTTTGATTGTAGCAGGGCCCCAGCGTTTCAGTCCTTTTTGGGCGATGTCGTGACGATAGTGCATGCCGTCGAAGTGAATTTTCTCGTACAGCGGCATAGGCATTGGCGGCTGCCGCAGCAAGATCGGACCCGGAGGCGGTTACTCCCAACACTCGGCCTCCCGCGGTCTCGAGTCCCTTGGCGCCTTGTTTGGTTCCTGCCTGGAACACTTGTGTGCCGCAGCCATGGATCCCGCTGATGAGATCTCCGGTCCGAATTTGCCCCGGATAACCTGCTGCGGCCATCACCACGCACACGGAAGGCTGCGGTTTCCAGCGCAGCGAGGCGCCGGCCAGATTTCCGGTAGCCGATGCCATGAGAGCCTCGCCAAATGGCGGAATCCAGACGATGCATCAAAGGCTGGGTTTCCGGATCGCCCAAGCGAACGTTGAATTCGAGCACCTTCGGGCCGTTGCGCGGTCATCATCAGTCCGGCGTATAGGAATCCAGTGAAGCGAGTGGCTTCGACTACCGGACCGATCACGGTGTCGAGGACGTGCTGCGCATCAGCCGCCGCCAGAATTCGTCCGTCGCAATAGGCGCCCATGCCGCCGGTGTTGGGACCAGTATCGCCGTCGCCGACGGCCTTGTGATCCTGCGTGGCTTCCAGCGGAACAATGTTCTTCCCGTCACTCAGCGCGATAAAACTGACTTCTTCGCCTTCGAGGAATTCTTCGATCACCAGACGCGGACCGAGCGAGCGAACTGCGGCTTCCGCCTCGGCGCGGTCTTGAGCGATGATCACGCCTTTGCCCGCGGCTAGCCCGTCGGCCTTGATCACGATGGGGTAACTGAACTCGGCGAGCGCGGCAATCCCCGCTTCGACTGAGTCCACGCGCGCGTAGCGAGCAGTGGGAATACCAAGGCGTCGCATGAACTCTTTGGAGTGGATCTTGCTTCCTTCGAGCTGCGCCGCATCTTGCGCAGGCCCGACGATTTTTCGGTTCGCGGCGCGGAATTGGTCGACCACGCCGGCGACCAGCGGAACCTCCGGTCCGACGACGGTGAGATCGGGATTAATCGAATTCGCTGCGGCCAGGTAATCGGTGGTCGGAAGAAGCTGGCCGACTTCCGCGATTCCGGGATTGCCGGGTGCGCCGTAGATCTGATGACCTTCTTGGGCCAGGCGCCACGCAATCGCGTGTTCTCGGCCTCCGCTACCGATAATGAGAATCTTCACGGGAGAATTGTCAGTTTACCGCGGCAAGATAGAATGTAGCTAACGTTTGGTTCGAACGTTGGATTCGAAGATGGCAAAGCCTTACCAGGTGATCGTAGTGGGAGCCGGACACGCCGGATGCGAAGCTGCACGCGCATGCGCTCGTCTGGGCTTGCGCACGGCGATGATCACGATGAACCTCGATCTGATCGCTCAAATGTCCTGCAATCCGGCGGTCGGGGGTATCGCCAAAGGGCATCTGGTGCGCGAAATCGATGCTCTCGGCGGTGTGATGGGCGAGGTGACGGATGCGGTCGGCATCCAGTTCCGCTTGCTGAACACCAGCCGCGGGCCAGCGGTGTGGTCGCCGCGCGCGCAATGTGACAAGAAACAATATCGCCTCAAGATGCGCGAGGTGCTTGAAGCGCGAGCCCAATCTGCGTATCGTCCAGGCGGAAGTTGCTCGCCTGGCGATGACGGATGGTCCACAGCGTCGGGTGACGGGCGTCGAACTGCGCGATGGCCGGGTGCTCGAAGCCGAAGCGGTCGTGATCACGACGGGAACGTTCCTCAACGGGCTGGCGCACGTCGGCGAGCAGACGTACAGTTGCGGGCGCAGCGGTGAAGCGCCCTCGAACCTGCTGGGCGATCAGCTTCGCGGGCTCGGTCTGGAGTGGAAGCGGTTGAAGACCGGCACTCCTCCGCGCTTGGATGGTCGGACGATTGAGTGGTCGCGATTCGAGCCGCAGTATGGCGATCCGGAGCCGACGCCATTTTCATTTCTTACTACAAAGATAGTACGTGAGCAGGTTCCTTGTCACATTGCCTTTACGACAGAGGAAACCCATTCGATTCTGAGAGATAGCATCAAGCGTTCCCCGCTCTATAGTGGCCAGATCGAGGGAATTGGCCCGCGATATTGCCCGTCCATCGAAGACAAGGTGGTGAAGTTCCCGGACAAGACTCGTCACCAGTTATTTCTGGAACCCGAGGGGCTAGACACATACGAGATTTACGTCAACGGCATGTCTACCAGCATGCCCATCGATGTTCAGACCAGGATGCTCGCTTCGGTGCCGGGGCTCGAGGATGCTGAGATGATCCGGCCGGGATACGCGATCGAGTATGACGCGATCGATCCGCGGGAACTGAAACACACTCTCGAGCTCAAGACGATCGAAGGCCTTTTTCTGGCGGGTCAGATCAATGGAACTTCTGGATACGAAGAAGCTGCCTGCCAGGGCTTGGTCGCCGGTCTGAATGCCGCTGCCCGGGTAGGCGCATCTGATCCGGTTATTGTCGAGCGAACAGAAGGGTACGTCGGGATCCTGGTCAGCGACCTGATTACGAAGGGCGCCGACGAGCCGTATCGCATGTTCACTTCGCGCGCGGAGTTCCGGTTGCACTTACGGATCGACAACGCCGATGAACGGCTTACACCGATCGGGCGCCGCGCGGGATTGGTGACGGACGAGCGCTGGGAGCTTTACACCAAGAAGCAGGTTCAGAAACGGCAATTGCGCGATCTTTTCGAAACCCGCCCCGCGCTGGCTGACTGGTTGCGTCGGCCAGATAGCAGGATCGCCAATGTTTCCGGGCTTCCGGAGAATGAATGGGTCCACGGTGTTCTGCAGACGGTGGAGACCGAGTTCAAGTATTCGGGCTACATCGCGCAGCAGCAGAAACTCGTCGCGCGGCTGCGAGACGCGGAATCGCGACGAATCCCGGCCGAGTTCACCTATCGTGGCGTGCCTGGCCTCTCCAATGAGGCGTCTGAGAAATTGGGGCGGGTTCGGCCCGAAACGCTGGGGCAGGCTAGCCGAATACCGGGGATCACGCCGGCGGCGATCGCAGTCCTGGATGTGTACCTTAAGCCTCCAGCGGTCAATCGGTAGAATGTTCCGTGAGCTTCTCGTTCGGGAGTTTGCACCGTATGGTTCGCTTACCGTCGAACAGATCGATGCTCTCGAAGCGCACTACCAGCTGCTCACCCAATGGAACTCGCGCCTCAATCTCACGCGAATTGAATCGGTCGAGGACGCTGTCCGGCTGCATTACTGCGAATCCTTGTTCGTGGGAACGAAACTTCCGGCAGGATCCCTTCGCATTGTTGATGTCGGTTCTGGTGCCGGGTTTCCCGGAATCCCCATTGCGGTCCTGCGGCCTGAGTTCAACGTAACGCTCGTGGAATCCCATCAGCGAAAGAGTGTTTTTCTTCGCGAAGCAAGTCGGAATCTCCCCAACGTTTTGGTGGTCACAGACCGCGCAGAAAATCTTAAGGCTGAATTTGACTGGGTTGTTTCGCGTGCTGTTTCGCCGGGAGATGTCCTCAAGTTACAGATAGCAAATAATTTGGCGCTATTGGTGGGCAGCGAGGAGATCCCTGGTCTCGACCGACGCGAACCAATGCCATGGGGGGACCGGCGTTTCCTGACGTTCCACGTGAAACACCCATGCTAAGATTCTGGAAGACATGGCCAAGATAATCGCCATTTCGAATCAGAAGGGCGGTGTCGGCAAGACCACTACGGCCGTGAACCTAGCGGCATCGCTAGCAGCCAATGATCTCCGGGTGCTTTTGATCGATTGTGACCCTCAAGGCAACTCAACCAGCGGCCTTGGGATTGAAAAGACGCCTGAGATCAAGACGCTCTATGACGCACTATTGAGTGGCGTGGAAATCTCACAGACCATTGTTCCTACCGCCTGCGATGGCCTTGATCTCATTCCAGCCGACAAGAACCTGGTGGCCGCGAATTTGGACCTAGTCGACCTTCCTGCGCGCGAGCATCGGCTCCACGACATTGTTCGGCCGATTCGCGACCGGTATGACTACATTCTGCTGGACTGTCCGCCCGCGCTGGACCTGCTCACGCTAAACGCGCTGGTCGCGGCTGATTCCGTCTTGATCCCGATCCAGTGCGAGTTCTTTGCCCTCGAAGGAATCTCGCAGCTCATGGACACGGTGGACCGAGTAAGGGAATCCTTTTCGCGCTCCCTTCAAATCGAGGGAATCCTGCTAACAATGTACGATGAGCGCACGAATCTGGCCCGGCAAGTAGCTGAGGATCTTAAGGATTTCTTTACAGATCAAGTACTTACAACGGTTATCCCGCGCAGCATCCGCTTAGCGGAAGCGCCCAGCTATGGGAAGCCGATCCTGATGTATGACCCACGCTCCCGCGGCGCTGAGAGCTATATTAAACTAGCGAAGGAGATTCTGGAGAATGAACAGCGCCGACGACAAGCCACGCAAAGCGCTGGGTAAAGGCCTTTCCGCTCTACTCCCCGGACGCGGCCAGTCCGGCCCTGTGGCAGCGGCCACTGCCCCCGCCCCGGCGGCGACTGCGGCAAAGCCTGGAACCCTGCCCCTCGGACTGATTCAGCCCAACCCGATGCAGCCTCGCACCTCATTCAATGCTGATGGACTCGAAGAACTGGCGGCGTCCATCCGAGCGAATGGGATCATTCAGCCCATCATTGTGCGTCGGATGGGTGAGAGTTACCAGATTGTAGCGGGGGAACGTCGCTGGCGGGCAGCAAGAATCGCCGAGCTTCAGGAGGTTCCCGTCGTTGTTCAGGATGTTGCCGACCGCGCGATGCTGGAGGTCGCGCTCATCGAGAATATCCAGCGCGAGGATCTAAACCCGATCGAAACCGCCCACGCCTTCGAGCGCTTGAGCCGCGATCTAGGTCTCTCGCAAGAAGAAATCGGCCGCCGAACCGGCAAGGACCGAACCTCGATCGCAAACATCGTTCGTCTGCTGAAGCTACCGAAGGAAGTTCAGCTTCTGGTGGCGGAGCGGCGCCTTTCCATGGGGCACGCGCGAGCGATTCTTGGATTGGCGACGGCGGATGAGCAAATTCAACTCGCGGAAAAGACCGTGGCCTTAGGGCTTTCCGTGCGCCAGGTCGAAACGCAGGTGCAGGAGATGACCTCCGACCGGGGCAAGTCAGGCCCAGGATCGCGCAAGGAGTCGGCGCAGGATCCGAACGTGCGGGCTGCCGCGGATGAACTGGAGCGGGCCCTGGGAACCCGGGTCCGCATCGTCGAGCTGAGCGAGCAGCGCGGCCGGATCGAGATCGAGTATTACTCGCAAGCCGACCTGGACCGGCTGTATCAGCAGATTGTGGGCGGGAAGTAGTGGTGCCGGCGGCTGGATTCGAACCAGCTACCTACGGATTATGAGACCGTCGCTCTAACCAACTGAGCTACGCCGGCGCTAACTACCAGCGTAAGGATCGCTGCTGGAAGCTGTCAAGTTTGGAATACAATTTGTCTAGTGTCATCTCCGGCCGTTCAATTCTCCAACGTTTCGAAAAGCTACTCGATCTACGCGGCCCCGCGCGATCGATTGAAGGAGCTCGCGACGTTTCAAACACGCCGGTTTCACACGGAATTTTGGGCCTTGCGGGATGTGAGCTTCGAGATTCAGCGCGGAGAAACTTTCTGTGTCGTCGGCGAGAACGGGTCCGGCAAAAGCACGCTCCTTCAAATCTGCGCCGGGATTCTCGCCCCCTCCAGCGGCACGGCGATCGCTCGCGGGCGCGTGGCTGCACTTCTTGAGCTTGGCTCGGGTTTTAATCCCGAGTTCTCCGGCAAAGACAACGTTTACTTGAATGGCGCGATCCTGGGTCTCTCAAGCAAGGAGATGGATCGTCGCTTCCCTGAGATCGAAGCGTTCGCGGAAATTGGAGACTTTATTCACCAGCCCGTGAAGACCTACTCAAGTGGCATGGCCGTTCGGCTGGCATTTGCCGTTGCGATCCACGTCGATCCGGAAATCCTGCTGGTGGATGAAGCGCTCGCCGTCGGCGATGTGTATTTCCGCCAGCGATGCATGCGTAAGGTCCATGAACTGCGACGGCGGGGCGTTACGATCCTGTTCGTCTCCCATGCCACTGGCGACGTGAAGGCGCTGGGCGATAAAGCCATGTGGCTAGAGAAGGGTCTCGTGAAAGCGCTCGGTCGAACAGACCTGGTCGTAGCCCAATATCTGGCCGCGATGTCCGAGAAAGATCGCGTCTATCAGGCGCACGATCCCTTGCCAGAAACGCGCAATCGCCTGGCGCCGGAAGAGGTTGTCGAGGGAATTCCCAACGTGGACCACCGTTTCGGGGACGGCAAGGCGGAAATCATCGGCATCGCCGTGCTGGACGCTGAAGGCTCCAGAATCGCCTCGCTCAAGCAGAATTCTACAATTGTAGTAAGAATCAGCATACGGGCGAAAGCTACCTTGGATCTGCCTATCGTGGGCTTCATGTTCCGTAATCACCTAGGGGTCGACTTCGCGGGAACTAACACGGCTCGCGAACAACAGGATCTCCCGCCGATGACGGCCGGCGACGTTTGCACGGTTGATTTTTATCTGGATCTCCCGGCACTATATGCATCGTCGTTCTCGTTCTCGCCGGCCATCGCCAACGGCTCGCTCGAACGTTACTCCATGTGCGACTGGATCGATAACGCCGTGGTCCTGCAGATGGAGAATTCAAGCCAGCCCATGTATGGGCAGTTTCATCTGGATTGCCGCGTCAAGGTGAACATGAAGGTGGGCGGTGGCGTCGGCAGCCGGGTGGTTACACCGTGACCGAATTCACGGGAGAGCGTGTCATTCCCGGTCAAGTGAATGATGAGCTGTGGGCGGAACATGTGTCTCGCTACGCCCTGGCAGCACGCTTTGCGCCTGACAAGCGTGTTCTCGATCTGGGCTGCGGCACAGGTTACGGAACGGCAGACCTCGCCCGAGTGGCGTCCTCAGTCGTGGGCGTCGACCTTGCGCCGGACGCGATCGACTACGCGCTGCTAAATTTTCCGTCCGCCCGATTTCTGCAATGCTCGGCTAGTTCCGTGCCTTTTCCTCCGGCGTCGTTCGATCTGGTTACGGCCTTTGAAGTGATTGAACACCTGCGCGACTGGCGCTCACTATTGGCCGAAGCCCAGCGTGTCCTGGACCCGAAGGGCATCCTGATCGTATCCACGCCCAATGCTCGCTACTACGCGGAATCACGCGCGGCGTCAGGTCCGAATCCTTTCCACGAACACGAATTCGAGTTCGGTGAATTTCGGGCGGCGCTTGGGGAGTTCTTTCCGCACGTCCGGATTCTTTTTCAAGACCGCGTCGAGGCCTTTGCTTTTTACGACGGTACCCCGGAATCCGGCACCGCCGCCGAGCTAGCCCGCCCGTCGGGCGATTACGAAACCGCGAACTTCTTCATCGGTATCTGTTCCCCCACTCCCCTTCCGCGGCTTCCCAGTTTTCTCTACGCCCCACGCGCTGCCAACCTGCTGCGGGAGCGCGAGCAACATATCCATCTGTTGGAGCAGGAACTCACTCAGGTGCGCACCTGGCTCGACGAAACCATGACGGACCGCAACCGAGCCATTCAAGTCATCGCCGAGCTGAATGAAGAGATCCGCCGCCAGAGCGAATGGGCAATTGAACTCGACCGGCGCATCGCTGGAGAGGTCAAACAACGTGAGGAAGCCGTTCGCCTGCTGGATATCGCCGAGACTACTGTCATCGAACGCACGGATTGGGCTAAGCGCCTGGATGCACAACTTCAGGACACCATGGCGCAACTCGAAATGGTCCGTCAATCTCGCTGGCTGAAACTGGGCCGCCAGTTGGGCCTCGGACCGCAGGTCAAGGAAGCCGCTGCCAAGGAAGGCACGTAATGAGGCGTTTCCTGGCGGGCGCCTGGAAATTGCTCCGCGGCCTGCCTCTCGCGCTGATCGCTCCACTCTTGCTGGCGTCCGCCGCCCTGGCGCTGTTGCTTTGCGACCTGGTCTATTGGCTGAACCCTCGCAAACGGCCGCAGACCGATGGCGTCCCCGAGACACGTGCGGCCAGCGTGGTGATTCCCAACTGGAACGGCCGCGATCTGCTCGAAAAATATCTGCCATCCGTAATCGCGGCGCTGTCAGATTTCCCGCACAGCGAAATTATCGTGGTAGATAACGGTTCCGAAGACGGCAGCGCACAGTTCGTGCGCGAACACTTTCCTCAAGTTCGAGTGCTGGCACTCGAACATAACCTCGGATTCGGCGGCGGATCCAACGCCGGCTTTCGTGCGGCGCGCCATGACATCGTGGTCCTGCTCAACAGCGACATGCGCGTCGAATCGAATTTCCTGCAGCCGCTTCTGGACGGTTTCGAAGATGACAAAACCTTCGCGGTCTCCTGCCAGATTTTTTTCTCCGATCCCGGCAAACCGCGTGAAGAAACCGGTTTGACCGAAGGCTGGTGGTCGCAAGGAGGCCTGAAGGTACGGCATCGTATCGAGCCCGAAATCAGCCGGCTCTATCCGTGTTTCTACGGCGGCGGGGGCTCCTGTGCGTTCGACCGCAAAAAGTTTCTGGAGCTCGGCGGTTTTGACGAACTGCTCAAACCTTTTTATCTCGAAGACACGGACCTTGGATATCTCGCCTGGAAACGCGGCTGGAAAGTTTTATACCAGCCGGCCAGCGTGGTGTATCACGAACATCGCGGGACCATCGGTAAGCGATTTTCAGAATCCTACATCCAGTCCGTGCTCCAGAAGAACTTTTTGTCGTTCACCTGGAAAAACATCCACGATTGGCGCTGGCTGGGTTCGCATTTCCTCTTTACGTGGGCCGGCGCGACGCTGAGCTGGCTCGCAGGTGATTCCCCGGAGCGCCCCAGCTGTTCGGGAATCTTAAGGGCCTTTTCGGCGCTGCCGCGGGTGCTGGTCTCGCGCTCACGAGCGCGCGCGCTGGCGGCCATCAGCGATCACGAAGCGTTTCAACGCCCACTCGGCGGCCACTATCGCGATACATTCATCCCCCTGCGCCGCGATCCTGCGCGTCTGGCAGTTTTGTTCGTATCTCCGTACCCGATCTGTCCACCTGTACACGGCGGGGGCGTGTTCATGTACCAGACCGTGCGTGAATTGGCGCGTTTGTGCGACCTCCATTTGATCGTCTTGCTGGATCACGAACGCGAGCGAGAGGCGCACGCCGAACTCGACCGGATTTGCGCCTCCACCGAGTACGTCGTTCGTATGACGGGACGCCAGAAGGCGCTGGGGTCGACGGAACCGCATGCTCCCCGCGAGTTCCGCAACCGCGATTTGGCCTGGCTGATTCATCGCCAGATCTTCACCCGCTCGATCGACGTGCTCCAGCTCGAATATCTGGTGATGGGCCAGTATGCGGGCGGGTTCCGCCACATTCCCAGCATCCTGTTCGAGCACGATGTCTATTTCCAGTCCATCGCGCGGCGGCTTCCCTACATGAGCAGCCTGATTGAAAGGACCGTTTCGCGGTGGGAATATCTCCGCGCGATTCGTTACGAACTTAAACTGCTGCCTCGGCTGGATCGCATTCAGGTATGCAGCCGCGACAATGCCGAGTATCTCCAGTCTTTCCTCCCTAAACTGAAAGGGCGCATCGATGACGGCTACCGTGCCGGCATCGACACATCCGGGTACGAATTCCGGCCTTCCGGGCGCGAGCCCTATACGCTGCTGTTTCTCGGCAGTTTCCGGCATCTCCCGAATGTGGAAGCATTGCAGTGGTTCCTCCAGGAAGTATTCCCGCGCATCCGCAAAGAAGAGCCGCGGGCGAGGCTGGTGATTGTCGGGTCCGATCCGCCGCCGCGGCATTCCCTGCGGGAGTCGGATGCGATCGAGATGATCGGCTTCGTCGAAGACGTGCGTGAGCCGCTGATGCGTTACTCGCTGTTCGTCTGCCCGATCCTGGCCGGTTCGGGCGTACGGGTGAAACTGCTGGAGGCGTTTGCCGCGGGGATTCCGGTGGTCTCGACGCGTATGGGCGCGGAGGGCCTGGCGGACCAGGATGGCGAGATCTGCGCGCTGGCTGACGATCCGGCGGCCTTCGCCGAGCGTGTGGTTCGCCTCCTACGGCTTCCGGAGGAAGCGGAAGCATTAGCCCGGCGCGCCCGGGCCGACGTCGTCGCGAAACGCGATATGCGGGTGATGACCGGGCGGCTCGCGGAAAGTTACCGCGCAGAAGTGGAAAGAATGCGCCAGGACCAATTGCGACCGGCGGCTGAAAAAGTCTGGAGCCAGGTTTCCTGACCAGCCAGAAGACCGGGCCTACTGGGCTTTGTTAGCCTTCGCCAGCCGCTCCACGATCTTTTCCGCGACATGCTTCAGTTCCTCAGGCTGGGTGCCCTTCGACCGCTCATATGTGCTCCACAGGACATCCCGGGTAGCGCGATTCACCAGGAAAACGACGCCGCGGCCGGTGCTCGAAAGGGGCCGCATAGAGGGATGGGAAAACTCGTCCACGTTGGACTTGTCCTTGTCGGATTTATCCTTATCGGCCTTGGCCTTTTCTTCCGCGCGATACAGGTCGCTAAGACTATTCTCCAGCCGCGCGCCGATGGAATCGGTGAAAATAGCATCCGCTTTCTGCGGATCGGTGACCACCTGGAGCACGCCCCGGGAGGTGAGCTGCAACGCCAGATACTGGTCGAGTCCGCCGGACATCGGAAGCAAATAGACCGTCTTCACCCCGAGCGTCTGCGCATGGACGCTGGAAATCGAAAGCATGACGCAGAATGCGCCGAATGCCGCATGGGAAAGCCACTTCATGTCCCCCATGATACCCGACCGTCATCCCGGCGGGCGGGTCAGGCTATGCTGGTGAAACGGCCGAATGTATAAGGGACAAACAATCACGGTGATCATGCCGTGTCTGAACGAAGAACAGGGAGTGGAGCAGGTTCTAACCCGGATGCCGGAGTTTGTCGACCAGGTGCTGGTGGTCGACAACGGCTCGACGGACCGGACCTCGGAGGTGGCTGCCAGGTTTGGCGCGCAGGTGATCCGGGAAGATGCCCGCGGCTATGGCCGCAGTTACAAGACCGGTTTCGCGGCGGCGTGCGGCGATATCGTCATCACGCTCGACGGCGACCACAGCTACCCGCCGGATGCGATCTCCTACTTACTGGAAGCATTCATCCATCTAAAAGTCGACTTTCTGAATGCTTCGCGCTTTCCGGTGCGCGACGGTTCGGCCATGAGTTTCAAGCACTGGGTCGGAAACCTGATCCTGTCGCTCGCGATGTCCATTCTGTACTTGACCTGGGTTCGCGATTCGCAATCCGGGATGTGGGTGTTTCACCGGTCGATTCTCGGCAAAATGAAACTGGAGTCGGACGGGATGGCGTTCTCCGAGGAGATCAAGATCGAGGCGCTGAAGTTAAACCGCCATCGCTTCGCGGAACTCTCGATTCTCTACAGTTCCCGGCTGGGAGAGATCAAGCTCAATCCGTGGCGCGACGGTTTGTATAACCTCTGGTTCCTCCTCAAGAAGCGGTTCTCATGAAGGTGGCCGCCGTAGTTCCTCATTGGAACCGGAGGGATCTACTTCAGACGCTACTCGCGAATCTTGCGCAGCAAACCCGCCCGTTCGACGAGATCATCGTGGTCGATAACGGCTCAACCGACGACTCTGCCGCAGTGGCCGAGCTCGCCGGCGCAAAAGTCGTCCGGCTCGAAAGAAACCTGGGGTTCGCCGCAGCGGTGAACCGCGGCATCCAAGCCGCCGGTGCGGAGTGGATCGCGATTCTGAACAACGATGTTACCCTGGCGCCCGACTGGCTGGAGCGGTTGCTGGCTGCCGCGGAAAAGGAGGAGGCCTGGTTCGCCACCGGAAAAACGGTTAAAGCCGGGGATCCCTCCCGCATGGATGGCGCGTTCGATGCGATTTCGCGGGGCGCTTGCGCCTGCCGCTGCGGCTCGGGAAAACCGGATGGACCCTTCTGGAACCAGCCGCGCCGCATCCGCATGGCTCCTATGACCGCTGCCCTGTTCCGGCGCCGTCTGTTCGAGGAAATTGGTCTCCTGGATGAAAGCTTCGAATCGTATCTCGAAGACGTGGATTTCGGGATTCGATGCGCGATCGGAGATCGGTACGGCTTGTACGTCCCGGCTGCGGTTGCCTGCCATTTGGGCAGTTCGACGTGGGGAGAGTGGAATAAGTACTCGGTGCGGCTGATTTCGCGTAACCAGCTTTTGTTGACAGCAAAGCACTTCGGCGGTTTATCGCGCTGGCCAATCTTGGCCGGACAATTGCTATGGGGGTTGGTGGCTCTCTGCCACGGGTGTGCAGGCGCTTATCTCCAGGGTAAGATGTCCGGCATGCGAGTCGCTCGAACGATGGCGGTGCAGAAGCCGGCGTCCGAAAATACCGAAGCTGTTCGTAAAGTCGTTGCGTTCGTTCGGGAAAGCGAGAAAACGATACTTGAGGTTCAGCGGCAGACCGGGTTCGACCGTTATTGGAGGGTCTATTTCTGGCTGCAGCGGCTATAATCATCACCTACAACTCGGAGGAAGTGATATTGGGCTGTTTAGATGCGCTCGCTGAACTGGCTCCGGAGATTGGCGCGACGGTGGTCGATAACGCATCCACTGATAGGACGGTAGAACTGGTCCGGCAGCGGTCTGGCGTCAAATTGGTCGCAAATCGCGACAATCGAGGATTCGCGGGAGCAGCGAACCAGGGTTTCGCTGTAACCGGCGGCGATCCGATTCTGCTCCTGAATCCCGACGTGCGACTGCGGACTCCTTTAGCTCCGTTGGTCCAGGCGTGCCGCGAGCATGGACTCGCCGCAGGCCAGCTGACCGGACCCGATGGCCGCGTTCAAGCCGGATTCAATATCCGCCGCTTTCCTACGCCATTAACCCTGGCCTTCGAGCTGCTGGGAATCAATCGTATATGGCCTGGAAATCCGGTCAACCGTCGTTATCGATACCTGGATCGAGATCTGACTCTCGAGGGCCCGGTGGAGCAGCCCGCCGGCGCATTCCTGATGACGCGACGCGACGCGTGGGACCGACTGGGGGGCTTTGACCAGGATTTCCACCCGGTATGGTTCGAGGATGTGGATTTTTGCCTGCGGGCAGCCGAGGCTGGATATCAAATTCAATATGTTCCGCAGGTTCAGGCGGAGCATCGGGGCGGCCATTCCGTCCGGAACCTCCCGGCCGCTCGCAAGGAAGTGTACTGGTATGATAGCCTTCTAACATATGGGGCGAAGCACTTCCGCCCTTGGCCGTACCGGGGTATTTGCCTGGTGGCGGTGATGAGTACGGTTCCGCGGACGATCGCGGGGATATTTCGCGAGCAGAACCTGAACCCTGTCGTTAGTTGTGTCCAAATAATGCGGTTAGCGGTGAGACGGCTGGTGTCCGGTGTTCGACCGGCGCAGTGGTCAGGGCGAACCGAGAAAATATAAAACAAAAACAGACGCGATGGCCTCCAACGATTTGGTTTCCGTAACGGTAGTAACTTATAACAGCGGTAGATTTATTAAGCGTTGCCTCGAATCGGTTCTGGAACAGAAGTACCTGAACATGGAAGTCGTGGTGATCGACAATGCGTCGACCGACGGCACCGTGGACATTCTGGAACAGTTCGCGGACCGCTGCCGCATCTACTACAACGATGAAAACGTGGGATTCGCTGCGGCGCAGAATCAGGCGATCGGGCTTACACAGGGCGAATGGGTCCTGACGCTCAACCCGGACGTTCTGCTGCTGCCCAACTTCATCCAGGCCCTGGTGGACGCAGGGCAAGTGGATCCCAAGGTCGGTTCGGTGTGCGGAAAGCTGCTCACCATCCGGGCTACTTTCGATCTGCCCGATAAACAACTGGTGGATTCCACGGGCATCTATTTCACGCCCATGCTGCGGCATCTGGATCGCGGCAGCCAGGAAATCGATAACGGCCACTATCTGAATTTCGAGTATGTGTTCGGAGCCACCGCAGCCGCGGCGCTCTACCGGCGCGCGATGATCGAGGACATCGCGGTGCTGGGCGAGTTTTTCGATCCGGATTTCTTCGTCTACCGCGAAGACGCCGACGTAGCCTGGCGCGCGCAGTTGATGGGTTGGCGGTGCATCTACACGCCGCTGGCGCGCGGGTATCACGTACGCAACGTACTTCCGGGAAACCGCCGCGCGCTGCCGTCGGTGATCAATATGCACTCGGTGAAGAACCGCTTCCTGATGCGGGTGAAGAACATGACCCCGGATCTCTACCGGCGCAACTGGGCCTCCATCCTGGCGCGCGATTTTGTCGTCGTGGGCGCGTGCATTCTCCACGAGCACGGATCGCTCAAGGCGTTCTGGTATCTGGCGCGCAACTGGAAGCGCGTCGTGGAAAAGCGCCGCGAGATTATGAAACGCCGTAAGGCCAAGGACGACTATATTTCGAGTTGGTTTTCCTATGAGCCCGTGAGCCGGCCCGCCCCCCGCCCGACCGCCCGGGCCGTGGCCCGCGGCCGCGCTGCCCGAGGCTAAAAGGCCGCCGGCGCAGGAAACTTAAGAGGTGCGCTTCGCGATCCTCGGCACCCGCGGCATTCCGGCGCGCTATGGCGGCTTCGAAACATTCGCCGAGGAGCTTTCGACGCGGCTCGCCGCACGCGGCCACAGCGTCACTGTTTACTGCCGCGAAAAGTATTCCGATGCCACCTACCGCGGCGTCCAACTGAAATACCTCCCCACCATCCGCCACAAATATTTCGATACGCTCGCGCACACCTGCTTTTCGACGTTGCATCTGGCGCTGACCAGCCGATTTGACGCTGTTCTGTACTGCAATGCCGCCAACGCCGTCTTCACCTGGATCCCGCGTGTACTCGGTATGCCGGTCGCGTTGAACGTCGACGGCCTGGAGCGCAATCGCAAGAAATGGAATGCGCTGGCGAAAGCTTGGTACCGTGTTTCAGAACGCCTGGCGACCTGGATGCCGAACGCCGTCGTGACCGATGCGCACAGCATCGCGTCCTATTATCGCGAGAAGTATGGGCATTCCTCGGAAATGATTCCCTATGGCGCGGAAGTGGGCGCGGTGAGAACGTCCGCCGCGCTCGATCGTCTGGGCCTGGAGCGCGGCCGCTACTTTCTATACGTCAGCCGCATGGAACCCGAGAACAATGCGCTGCTGGTGCGAGAAGCATTCGAGCAGGTGCGGACGCCCTTCAAGCTGGCGCTGATCGGCGACGCCCCGTATGCGGCGCACTACATCGGCCAGGTACGAGCCACCAGCGATCCGCGCGTGGTGATCCCCGGAGCGATCTACGGCGAAGGCTACCGGGAACTCGGTTCGCATTGCTTCGCGTATGTGCACGCCACGGAGGTCGGTGGCACACATCCGGCGCTGATCGAAGCGATGGGCCGCGGCGCGCTGACTCTGTATCTGGATACGGCGGAGAACGCCGAGGTCGCGGGCGGCGCCGGTCTTCCGTTCCAGCGCGACACTTTACAGCAAGTGCTGGAGCGCGCCCTGGAGATGCCCGAGGCGGAACGCGAGATTTTACGCGCCCAAGCGCGGGAGCGGGTTCGCACGCGCTACAGTTGGGACGCCGTAACCGACGCGTATGAGAAACTGCTGACAAGGCTCGCGAATGCGCGAGCTACAGGGAGTTCATGAGAAGTTGGGTGGAAGTTTCGCTAGGGCAGATTCGCGCGAATTACCGCGCGGTGCGAAAGGTAGTCGGCGCCGACATCGACGTCATGGCTGTCGTGAAAGCCGATGCCTATCGCCACGGCGCCGTGGAGGTGTCACGGGCGCTCGAAGCCGAGGGCGCCGAGTGGCTGGCCGTTTCGAACGTCGAGGAGGGCGTCTACCTGCGCCGCCAGGGCGTCCACGCACGCATATTGGTGATGGCCGATTTTCTTCCCGAGGAGCGCGCCGGGCTCGAAGAGTTCCATCTCACTCCGGTGATTCACTCGCTCGAGGATCTGCCGGCCGCGCGGGTTCCCTATCATCTGAAGATCGATAGCGGCATGGGGCGCCTGGGCACTCGCGCCAGCGCCGGGGAAATCGCGCGCGCAGTCCAAGCCGTGCCGGCGAATCTCGAAGGTCTGATGACCCACTTCGCGTCCTCCGGCAATTATGAAAGCCGCCAGACCGAGGATCAGCTCTTGCACTTCGAAGGTGTGTTGTCTGGACTGCGCGCCGCAGGCATAGCGCCCCGCTACATTCACGCTTCGGGAACGATCCCCGTCGCGTACGGACGCAAAGCAGCCTGGTGGAACCTGGTCCGCCCCGGACATGCCATCTACGGCTACGTTTCGCCGGCGCGAGGCTCGGCGGCGCCCCGGCGGCAGTTGATCGTCAAGCCCGCCCTATCCTGGAAAGCCACGGTGCTGGCCGTAAAGGACCTGGAGGCCGGCGCGCTGATCGGCTACGGAGGAATCCACCGCGCGGCGCGGGCTATGCGGATCGCGGTGCTCGCGGCGGGTTACGCCGACGGCATTCCGCACCGCCTCGGGAACCGCGGCCACGTGATCGCCAAAGGGAAGCTTGCGCCGATCATCGGCGCGGTCTCGATGGATCTGACTACCATCGACATCACGGCCAGTCCGGAAATGCGTGTGGGAGATGCGGTGACGCTGATGGGCTCGGAGGGCGATGTTTCCGGCGTTTCTGTGAGTATTGACGCCCAGCAGGTGGCGCGGGTCGCGGGGACGATTTCTTACAGCGTGTTGTGCGGAATCAGCGCGCGGGTCAAGCGAGTCTACGTCGATTAAAAAGGGGACTGCCTCTGATGGCTGTCCCCTTGTTGCTCCTTACTGCGGCCTCTTGAAGCGGCCGACCAGAACCGCTTTCCCGGTGGTGTGGCCTTCCATCGCTTTCATAATTTCCGCGCGTGTGGCCTCCGGGCTCAGCGAGAGCTTGTCGTCCAGGGCGTAAAGCTCCAGGGTGTAGTGGTGATAAGGGTTGATCGCCGCGTTCCCGGGACCCATGTAACCCACGTTGCGGATTCCCTTGGCCTGGATCGTGCCGTCGGGCAGCTTGGCGTCGAGGGGTAGGCCTCCGGCGAGGCTGCGCGCAGTTCCGGGGATGTTGAACATGATCCAGTGCAGCACATCGTCGGTTCCCTTATTCAGCGCGTTGTCCGGATCGTGCATGATCAGAACGAAGCTCTGGGTGCCCTCAGGCACATTGGTCCATTCGAGCCTGGGTGAAACCGGCATCGGAACCGCTTGGGTGAATTTGTCCGGGATGATGCCGCCGTCCTCAAAATCGGGCGAGGTCAGCCCCATTCCAGGACCCTTGGGAGCGCCCTTGCCGCCGCCCTTGCCCTGCGGAAGCGCCAGAGTCACCGTGAACGCGAGTACCGCAACTACATAAAACATCTTCTTCAGCATGGTTGGTTTTCTCCTCGTCTAGAACAGCATATCAGGGGTGTCGGGCAGCCATGCCTCGCCCCTACATCGTCTCTCCGGCCCGTCTGGATGAATCAAATGTCGAGATTCCGCACATCCAGCGCGTTCTCTTCGATGAACTTGCGGCGGCTCTCCACGTCTTCGCCCATCAGCGTGGTGAAGATTTCGTCGGTCAGCACCAGGTCTTCCAGCCGCACCTTGAGCAGCGTGCGAGTCTCGATGTTCATGGTGGTTTCCCACAACTGCTCGGCGTTCATCTCGCCCAGGCCCTTGTAGCGCTGCACGCTGACTTCGCGAGTGCCCTCGGACTTCACGTGCGCCAGCAGATCGCGCCAGGTGGCCAGATTCTCGCGCTGGGTATCCTTGATCACCACAAACGGCGGGCGATTCAGCTTGGCCGCTTGCTTGGCCAGCGTCCGCAGCCGCCGATACTCAGGTTGGGTGGCCAGCTCGATATCGATGGCGCGCTCGGCATTGGTGGGATCCTTGAACGTCACCATCCATGCGGAGTGTTCCTCTTCGCGCTTCAGCTCGGATTGAATCTTCAGAGCCTTCAGCGCTTCATGGACCGGCTTGAGATTGGCCTCTTCCTGGAAATCGGCCTTGGTGTCGATGGCCAGATCGGGGCGCGCCAGGATCTCGACCACGCGCGGCTCGCGCAGACGCCGCTCCATGCGCCGCCAGGTGAGCTGGAACTCGTCGAGCGTCATCAGGAAATTCCGCAGCTCGGTGCCTTCGAGAATGGCCTTGTCGGCGGTCTCGACTTTCAGGTTTTCCGTCGCCCGGCGCAGAATCTCGCGCGTGAATTCCTTGTCGTCCTTGATGTACTTTTCGCTCTTGCCCTTCTTGATGCGATAGAGCGGCGGCTGCGCCACATAGACGTGGCCGCGCTTGATCAGCTCCTGCATGTGCCGGTAAAAGAAAGTCAGCAGCAGCGTACGGATATGCGACCCGTCCACATCCGCGTCGGTCATGATGATGATCTTGCCGTAGCGCAGACGGGCGACATCGAAATCATCCTTGCCGATGCCGGTACCGAGCGCCGTGATCATGGCGCGGATTTCCTCGTGCCCCAGCATCTTGTCGTAGCGGGCTTTTTCGACGTTCAGGATCTTGCCTCGCAGCGGCAGGATGGCCTGATACCGCCGGTCGCGGCCGCCCTTGGCGGTGCCGCCGGCCGATTCGCCCTCGACCAGGAACAGTTCGCAACGCTCGGGATCGCGCTCCTGGCAATCCGCGAGCTTGCCCGGCAGGCCGCCGGAATCCATCGCGCCTTTGCGACGAGTCAGATCGCGGGCCTTGCGAGCCGCTTCGCGCGCGCGCGCGGCATCGATCGCCTTGCCGACGATCTTCTTCATCACCGCGGGGTTCTTATCGAAAAACTCGCCCAGCTTCTCATTGATGAGCTGGACCACGTAGCCCTGGATATCGGAGTTGAGCTTGCCCTTGGTCTGGCCTTCGAACTGCGGCTGCGGAAGCTTTACGCTGACCACCGCCGTCAGACCTTCGCGCACGTCGTCGCCGGTCAGGTTTTCTTTGACGTCCTTGAACAGGCCGCCGCTCTGGCCCGCGGCGTTGATGGTGCGGGTCAGCGCGCTGCGGAAGCCGCTCAAGTGCGAGCCGCCATCGACGGTGTTGATGTTGTTGGCGAAGCTGAATACCGATTCGCCGTATGTGTCGTTATACTGCAGCGCCACTTCCATGGTCAGCACGCCGCCATTGGGCAGATCGCGCTCGCCCTCGAAGTAGATGGGCTTGTCGTGCAGCACGGCCTTGCCCTTATTCAGATGCTTGATGAACTCGGCGATGCCGCCGATGAATTGGAACTCGCTATGCCGCGCCGGATCTTCGCGCTCGTCCGTCAGCGTAATCTTCAGACCCTTGTTGAGGAAACGCCAGCTCGCGGAGCCGCTGCGCGAGTTTGTCGAAATTGTACTTGTTGGCGTCCATGATGGACGTGTCCGGCTTAAACGTGATTTTGGTGCCGGTCTTCTTGCCTGACTTGCCGGTTTGAACCAGGGGCGCCTGCGGAATGCCGCGCGCGTAATCTTGCTCGAAGGTGCCGCCCTTCTGCCAGATTTCGAGATGCAGCGCCTCTGACAACGCATTCACGCAGCTCACGCCAACGCCGTGCAGACCGCCTGAAACTTTGTACGAATTTGAATCGAACTTGCCACCCGCGTGCAGCTTCGTCATCACGACTTCCGCCGCCGTGACACCCTCTTCGTGCATGCCGGTGGGGATACCGCGGCCGTTATCGACTACCGTGATGGACTCGTCTTCGTGGATCGTGACGTTGATTTCGGTGCAATGCCCAGCCAGTGCCTCATCCACGGAGTTGTCGACCACTTCGTAAACCAAGTGGTGCAGGCCGGCTTCGCCGGTCGAGCCGATGTACATCGCCGGGCGGAGACGCACTGCCTCCAGGCCCTCGAGAACTTTGATGCTACTGGAATCGTAGACTGCGCCGGTGTCTTTTGTCGCCATACTTCTTTCTTGAAAAACCCGCTTCAAAAACCTGCTTCAAAAAATCGGTCAGATGCGCATCGGCATGATCACGTAGCGATAGTTGTCCGCTTTTTCGCCGCCCGGGCGAAGCTCGCCGGCGCTATGTGCGTCCTTGAACAAGAACGTGACTTCTTCCGTCGCGACGGCGCGCAGGAAGTCCAGGAGATATTCCGCGTTGAACCCGATCTCGACCGCTGGGCCATCGTAGGCCGCGGCGATGCTGTCTTCGCTCTCGCCGGTTTCCGAGACCGAAGAGTGAACTTTGAGCTCACCCGCGCCGGCCGCCACGCGGATCCCGCGCGATCGCTCGTCGGAAAACTGCGCCACGCGTTCGATCGCGCCGCGAAACTCATCGCGATTCACCGACACCGAATGCGCATGCTCCTTGGGAAGCACTCTTTCAAAATCCGGAAAATTTCCCGTCAGCTTGCGGCTCAGCAGCATCCGGCCGCCGAGTTCGAAGAACAGATGGTTTTCATCGCCCGCGAAACGCAGCACGGAATCCGGAGTCGCATCCGCGGCAAGCTTCTGAAGCTCGGCCATCGCTTTACGCGGAAGCAGCGCTCGATACGCTCCCGTTATGCCCGGAAGATCGCCGGAACTCTCGACCATCGCCAGACGATGCCCATCGGTGGCCACCATCGCCATGCTGCCTTTTTTCAAAACCAGCAGCGCGCCGTTCAACGTAAACCGGGACTCTTCACTCGAGATCGCAAAAATTGTCTTGGCGATCATCCCGGCCAGCAACCCGATCGGAATCTCCGCCAGCACCGCGGGCATCGCCGGCAGCTCCGGAAAACTTTCGCGAGACATGCCCGCGATGCGCGTCTTCGAGCGGCCGCACACCAGGCTGGCCCACTGGTTTTCGAGAATCTTGACCTGGACCTCGCCCTCGGGAAGCAATCGGACATAGTCCAGTAAGCGCCGCGCCGGAATCGTCCCGGCGCCCTTCTTCTTCACCTTCGCCGCGCACGACGAACGCACTCCCAATTCCAGATCCGTCGCCGTCAGCAGCAAACGATCCCCATCCGCTTCCAGCAGAATGTTGGACAAAATCGGAATCGTGGTCTTCTTCTCAACTACGCCCTGCGAGAGGTTCAGTTCTCGAACCAGATCAGCCCTACTGACGGTGAATTCCATAGTGAAGGTTGTTTTTCTGACTAGATTCTCTATCAAGTAAGAGTAATCGTAGTCATAGTGCCTGTGGAAACCTTGATTTCTTTCTAAATTATAGCAAGACTGGGGAGTTAAAGCCATCGGAAGCTGTGCGGAACGGAGTGCTTCCGGAAGGAGAAAGCCGACTTGGTAGTGAGGTATTCACAGGCTGTCACAGGGCGTATCAGACCCGGGCTGTGGATGACGCTAACAAGACTAATGGACTGAGTCGATTAGGCTGTGGATCAACCTGTTGAGATCCGTATCGGTCTGGCGCAGCTTTCGATCTTCTGGACGGAATGCAGCACGGTGGTGTGATGCTTTCCGCCAAAGACCCTGCCGATTTCAGGGAGAGACGCCTGCGTCAGGTCTTTCATCAGATACATCGCGATCTGGCGCGGATACGCAATCTGGCGCGAGTTCGACTTCTGCTTCAATTGCTGCGGCTGCATGTTGAACTTCTCAGCCACCGCGCGCAGGATCGAATCCATAGTGATGCGGCGCTCTCCACCCGAGATCAGGTACTTCAGCACCTGCTGAGCCATCTGCAGCGTTACCGGAGAGTTGGTTATCGAAGAGTAGGCGATCAGCTTGATCAGCGCACCTTCCAGCTCGCGCACGTTGGATTTCGTTTTTGTAGCGATGTAAATCCGGACTTCCTCGGGAAGCGCGACGCCTTCGAGCTCGGCCTTTTTATCCAGGATCGCCATTTTTGTTTCCAGATCCGGAGGCTGGACATCCACCATCAATCCCCATTCGAATCGCGAGCGCAGACGCTCCACCAGGCCGGGAGTGCTCTTCGGCGTCGAATCGCTGGAGATTACGATTTGTTTCTGATGATCGTAGAGTTCGTTGAACGTGTGGAAGAACTCTTCCTGCATGCGCTCCTTGCCGGCCAGGATTTGCACGTCGTCTACCAGCAGCACGTCCGCCGAACGGTAGTGCCGTTGAAAGGACGGCATACGGTTGGTCCGCAAACACAGGATCATCTCGTTCATGAAGCGTTCGCTGGATGTGTATACCACGCGAATCGACGGATACTTCTCCAGCAGCTCTCGCCCGATCGCGTGCATCAGGTGAGTCTTGCCCATCCCCACGCCGCCATAGATAAACAGCGGATTATAGCTGCGCGAAGGGCTGTCGGCCACGGCGCGGGCTGCCGCGTGGGCGAACTGGTTACAGCTTCCCACCACGAAGTTGTCGAAACGGAAGCGCGTGTTCAGCTGGCCTGCGGCCGCCGGAAACGCCGGCTCCCCGGAGTGACGCCGAGACAGCCTCCGCGGCAGCCGGCCGGGATTCCGCGTGCGGCAGATACACGATTCGATCCACCGGAAGATTCAGCTCGCGAATGGTCGACCGGATCTGTTCCGCGTATTCCTGTTCGATGAAATCTTTGGTGACTTGATCGGGAACCTGAACCCGTAAGGAGCCCTGCTCAAGGCTCTCCAGCGCGGTTCGCATCACCCAGTTTTGGAATTCCTGGGGGGCGATTCTCTCGGCGAGTTTTGCCTTGATTAAATCCCAAGTATTCAGCTCCTGTGCTTCCGCTACTGCCGTGCCCGACTCCCAAGTTCCACCCACTTGATTCTCCTTGATATAACGAGATCCCGGATGGCCGCAAGTTTCCCACATGATTACCACAGGCTGTGGAAATCCGAGCGCTAACTTCTCTGATCCAGGGGGAAATTCTCGACGCTTGCTGCCTGAGTCGCGGACACTAACGAGGACGATCCGTGCTCACCGACGGATCTAAGAATAGCACAAAACGTTTGGCGAGCAAGAGAAAGTTTGCATTGTTTATCAACCGTATTTTCAATGGTTTACCACCCATACTCGGAAACTAAAACATTTCGATGAAAGACCGTTTCTCCACGTTGGCCAGGGACCTACTAGGTTCGACTTGACCTGCTGATCCAGGCAATAGTACCCCGCCTGGTGCCAGCCAGCGCCGGGGAAATCCGATGAGTTTAGCCATCCGCCGGGATCTCGGTCCCACGCAGATCTACGTCCACTGCGAACATCTGAAGTGTCCGGTTGTCCCAGGACACCTCAATGATTCCCTGGGCGTCGGGCGGCGTCGGGATCACTTGATGATCGACCGAGCTTCCGATTATATCGGTATGTATGACGATTCCCAGCTTGGGCTCACCCTAGTTTGGGAGGGGGTCAGCCATCCGTCTTCTGGATCGGGTTATTCATCCGCCAGTGAAGATAGGCGATTAAGAATACGCTGTCAGATCGGCTCATCATAAATTTCAGCTGCGCGGTTACGGCGGGAACAGCGGAGTAGTCGAGCTTTCCTTGGGAAAGCGCGAGTTCGTCGAATAAGCGAGCAATCTCGCGTTCGTGGTCGTTGGAGGGTTCCATGGTGCGACGAGACCCTCCGATCCTCGCCTCGGAAAACTATAGCACAGGCGTCAAGTTCTCCACGCCCGCTGGAGCGCCAGTGCTCCGATCAGGCTCGGACGCTCCGGTTGTAATCCTCGCGCGCGGTTACGACCTCAATTCCGCGGGCTTCCACGTCTATTGCGAAAATAGCTACAGTATGTGCTTGCCAGGTTGCGTAGACAATTCCTTTAGCCGGCACCTCGCCGTTTTCATCTGGTCCCGATAGCACCCTGATGGTGGCACCAGTGGGAATGGTTACTACTGAAGTTGCGCCGTTTTCCAGGAGCATCCCAGTGACGGAACGACTGAGCCTGAAGCGCTTGCCGGATAACATCGGGACCCTTCTCTGCTCGAAAGAAAGGGGCGTTGCTAACAGCGGCTGCTTTGGATCGAGGACTACATTATGCGCCAGGTCAGCCAAGATAGCAAGGGTTAGCCCTAGGTGTGTGCCTAATGGCAAGTCACTCGGACGACTCCCGCTCAAGTGGTACGCGGAACGAACAAATGCCCATTGAACCTGGGTTAGTAATCCCGCCAGACTTCCACGAAACCGCTGCCGCCGCAGTAGTCACAGGGAATTGGTTTGTTGCTCAGGCCGCACTTTGGACAAGAGATGTAATAGACATTCCTCGGTTTTGGGGCTTTGCCAGGACGGGGAGATGCTTGGTTGCCGGGCTGGAAGCTGGGGGCCGTCATTGCAGCTGGTAATTGTGCAAACTGCATGCCTGAACCGGAGCTAGCTGATTCTAAATCCTTTACGAACCTGAGGGGTGGCATTTGCTCGCTAGAAGTGGGCCAAAGGACCCCACTTCTGAGCTACTTGACGCTGGAGGAAGACCGGAAGCTCCGCGCCCCCCCGCGCTAAGAGACATTCAAAACAATTTCTAGATTCCAATGGACCCACTCGCGTCCGCCACCGATATTTGACTTTCCCCCTAGCTGGCGCGACAATGAGTCTGTCCTTTGAGGTCCTTCCCTCCGCGGGCGCGGGAGTAACTCAGCTGGTAGAGTGCGACCTTGCCAAGGTCGATGTCGCCGGTTCGAATCCGGTCTCCCGCTCCAATTCCAAAGAAGCCCATCCGCACAGCATTGTCCCGGAAGCGAACACCTCCAGGGCGTGATACAATCGCTCTCGGTGCCATAAACCTCTGTAACCACAGGTTTTTCAAGGCCTGCGGGAAAGCGGGTTTTGTGGCAGCAGGCGTGCGCTCAGAAGTCACCGGCCGATCCGAAGCCAAGAGCTTCCAGAGGACGTCCTATAGGGAATCATGGATATCAAGCGAGAAGGCGTCGCGAGAAAAAAGCGCATCAGGTTCATCATCTACGGGATCCTGACCCTGGCCGCGGTGGCGGCAGCGGGTTGGCGCGTTTCGAAACTCGAACCGGCTGCTCCCACTGTCGAGCGCGCCACAGTCTGGATCGATTCGGTCAAGCGCGGTCCGATCGTCATCGAAAGTAAAGGGCTCGGCAAGCTCGCTCCGGAGGAGATCATCGTGATCCCCAGCCTCCAGGACGGCCAGGTCATCAAAGTTCCCGTAAAATCCGGCCAGAAAGTGACACCCGACACCATTCTGATGGTATTAACCAATCCGGACATGGAACTCGCGGCCAACGATCTGGAGTGGCAGATGAAGCAGGCTGTAGCCACCTACGCAGACCTGAAGGTTAAGCTGCAGAGCCAGAAATTCGATCAGCAAGCGGCGGTGTCCAGCGCCCAGAACGCGCTCAAGCAGGCCTCGCTCAACAAGGATAAGGATGAACAGCTTTTCAAGTTCCAGATCCAAAACGAGCTCAACGTCAAACTCACTCAAGCCAATTGGGAACAGGCCTCCAGCAAATTTCAAACTGAAAAGGAAAAGCTGGACATCATGAAGGATTCCATTGACGCTCAGTTGGAATCCCAACAAGTCCAGATCGATAAGCTCAAGGCCACCTGGGAGCGCAAGAAACAACAACTGGGCGATCTCGTGATTCGCGCGGGAACCGACGGCGTGGTCCAGGAACTGACGATGCAGGTGGGAACGCGCGTCACCGCCGGTACCGTGGTTGCGAAAGTCGCCCAGGCGACGCTCCAGGCGGAGCTCCAGATCGCCGAAACCCAGGCCAAGGATATCCTGCTGGGGCAGAAAGCCTCCATCGATACGCGGAACGGAATCATTCCCGGGCACGTAGTGAGAATAGACCCGAACGTGATCAACGGAACCCGCACTGTGGACTGCAAACTGGATGGACCATTGCCCAGCGGCGCGGTGCCCGACCTCAGCGTAGATGGGACCGTGGAAATCCAGCGTCTGGCGGACGTCGTCTATATCGGCCGGCCGGTGTTCGGCCAGCCCGACAGCTCCGTGAGTCTGTTTAAATTGGAACCCGACGGGAAGGGCGCTTCACGCGTAACCGTTAAGCTGGGGCGCAGTTCCGTGAACACCATCGAAGTCGTGGATGGGTTGAAGGTGGGCGATCAGGTGATTCTGTCCGACATGTCGGCTCAGGATCAGAACCCCCGGATCCGTTTGGATTAAGAGAGGAGCGCACATGCCCGAAGTACTGATTCATCTGGATGGAGTCAAGAAGGTGTTCGTCACCGATGAAGTCGAGACACATGCGCTTGCGGGCATTCATCTCGATATCAAGAAGGGCGAATATCTTTCCATCGCGGGTCCCTCCGGCTGCGGCAAATCGACGCTGCTGGCGATTCTGGGCCTGCTCGATTCCTCCTCCGATGGAACTTATGAGCTCAACGGACGGCCTGTGCAGGGATTGAAGCTCAGCGAGCGGGCCCGCATCCGCAACCGCGAGATCGGGTTTATTTTCCAGGCTTTCAATTTGATCGGCGACCTCACGGTGTACGAAAACGTCGAACTCCCCCTGACCTATCGCGGCATGCCCAGCGCGGAACGCAAGAAGCGCGTGCACGAATCGCTGGAACGCGTGGGCATGAGCCATCGCGTGAAGCACTATCCGTCGCAGCTCTCCGGAGGCCAGCAGCAGCGCGTGGCCGTAGCTCGCGCGCTGGCCGGCGACCCGTCCATTCTTCTGGCCGACGAGCCCACCGGCAATCTGGACAGCACCAACGGCGAGGCCGTGATGGAACTGCTGCGCGATCTGCATCGCGGCGGGGCCACCATCTGCATGGTCACCCATGATCCGCGCTACGCCCAGTATGCCGACCGCAGCATTCACCTGTTCGACGGACGCATCGTGGAAGAAAACGCCGAGCGGGCGTGAATCCAGAATCGCCCCACCTGTACCTTACTGCTTCGTGGTACTAGAACCCCGATCTAAGGTGCAGGACCCTGCATTCCTGTCCGATAGGTAACTTAGTTCCCCTTTTCCCGGGACCTGGATCGCCTGGAGGATGCACTCGTGAGCGCCATTTCCGATTCGCCGTTGCGCAGCGGAATTCAGATCAACATTCCCCGCCCCGCCGTTATGCGCGAGCCGGAGCCTGTGGAATCTGCCCCGGAAGAAGCCGCCTCCGCGCTGGAAGAAACCGGAGTTGTTCCGCCGCCGCCTGAATCACTGGAAGATACCGGCATATCGCTCGCTCTGATCGAACAGTTGCTTCTGAAGCTTCTCTACTTCCGCGGCGAGGTGCTGGGAAGGGATCTGGCAAGCCTGGTGGGACTCCAGTACAGCCTGATCGACGAACTGCTCGAGACCCTGAAGCGCCAGCACCATGTGGGGATCAAGAAATCGTTGGGCATGGGCAACAGCTCGGGAATTTTCGCGCTCACCGAGTCCGGCCGGAGTCTCACCCGCGAGTATCTGGAGAACAATCAGTACGCCGGGACCGGTGCCGGTGCCTCTGCACCAGTATTCGCGAAGTGGTGCGGCGGCAGAGACTGGCCGAGAACTGGCTCTCGCCGGATTCGCTGAAACGGGCCTTCAAACATCTGGTGGTGGAGCAGGATATTCTGGCGCGCATCGGTCCGGCGGTGAACTCCAACAAGTCGTTCCTGATTTACGGCCAGCCCGGCAACGGCAAGACCGCTCTGGCCGAAGCGCTGTTCCGCGTGGAGACGGCGCCCATCTACATGCCCTACGCGATCGAATCCCAGGGCAACATCATCCAGCTCTACGACCCGATTTATCACCAGAAGATCGACGATGCGGAAGCCGACAGCGTAACCCTGGACCGCGATCACGGCTACGATCGCCGCTGGTTCAAGTGCCGCCGCCCCTTCATCATCACCGGCGGCGAGCTGGGTCTGGACATGCTGGATCTGAGCTTCAACAAGGTCTCGAAAGTCTACGATGCGCCGTTCCAGCTCAAGGCCAACAACGGCATCTATCTCATCGACGACTTCGGCCGCCAGAAGGCTTCTCCCGCCGAGATTCTGAATCGCTGGATCGTTCCCATGGAGCGGCACGTCGACTATCTGAGCTTCCAGGCCGGCGGCAAAATGACCGTGCCGTTCGAGGCGTTCCTGATCTTCTCCACCAACCTGCGGCCGGAACAACTGGGCGACGAAGCTTTCCTGCGCCGCATTCAGTACAAGATGTTCCTGCGCAGCCCTGGGAGGAGCGAGTTCGTCGAGATTTTCGAGCGTTTCGCCGAATCGCGTTTGCTCGCTCACGAGCCCGGCGTCATCGACGCTTTTGTGGAGAAACACTACGTGAAAGGCGGCAAACGCTACCGCCGCTGCCATCCCCGGGACGTCATCAGCCATGCCATCGACCTCATCAACTTCGAGGCGCGGCCCAAGAAGCTGACCGAGGACGTACTGGATCGCGCATTCGACAGCTGCTTCACCGACAACATCGACGTCAACGACTGATATCGTTGTAAGGACGAGGCACTGCCTCGTCCGTCCCATGAATCTTCGCAACTGGTTCGATACCTCTTTCCGCCTGCGCCCCGCCGAGCCCGCGCTTGAATGGAAGGGCGCGACATACACCTTCGGCGATATCGACGCGCGCAGCAATCGCATGGCGCGCGCTCTGGAGGCCCGAGGGTTCCAGCGCGGCGACCGGCTCGCCGTCTATCTGGCCAACTCGCTCGATTTCATCGATATTTTTCTCGCCTGTGTCAAGCTGGGCGTCATTTTCGTTCCGGTGAACATTCTGTATCGCGAGCGCGAGCTTTCGCACATTTTGAGCGACGCCGAGCCAAAATTATTCGTCACTGAAAAGGAGCTTCCCGCATTGCGCGCTGAAGCTGCCACGCAGCCGTCCGACCTCGCCGAGACTCCCTGGACGGCGAATCGCCTGCCGCGCTGGTTTATACGTCCGGTACCACCGGCGTTTCGAAAGGCGCGATTCTCACGCACAATAATTTCGCGGTGAACGCCGCGAATCTGCTGGAGGCCTGGCGCATCAGCTCCACGGACCGTTTCCTGCTGGCCCTGCCGCTGTTTCACGTCCACGCGCTGGGCAACGGGCTGCATTGCTGGCTGTTCTCGGGATGCCGTATGCGCCTGCTGGAGCGCTTCGAGCACGAAAAGGCGGCGGCCGAGTTTCTGGATTTCCGTCCCACGCTGTTTTTCGGCGTGCCCACCATGTACGTCCGTTGCTCGGATCTTCCGCCGGAGACGCGCCCGCGAAATCGGCCGGGGCATGCGCCTGTTCGTATCCGGCTCGGCGCCGCTGCCGGCGCAGGTTCTTGAAGATTTCCGCAAGCTGTTCGGGCACACGATTCTCGAGCGCTACGGCATGACCGAGACGATCATGAACATCTCGAATCCCTACGACGGCGAGCGGCGTCCGGGCAGTGTCGGATTTCCGCTCCCCGGAGTGCAGGCGCGTATCCTTGACGAAAACGGCCAGGAAGTGCCCGACGGCGAAACCGGCGAGCTGTATCTGAAGGGTCCGAACGTGTTCGCCGGATATTGGCGGCGCGAAGATGCCACGCGTGCCGCTTTCGTCGACGGCTGGTTCAAGACCGGCGACCTGGCCCAGCGATCCTCCGATGGCTACTACACGTTGTGCGGACGCCGCAGCGATCTGATTATTTCGGGCGGCTTCAACATCTATCCGCGCGAGATCGAAGAGTTCCTCATGGAGCAGCCGGAGGTTGCCGAAGCCGCGGTGGCGGCGCAGCCCGATCGCGTGCGCGGCGAAGATACCCGTGGCTTATGTGGTCCCACGCGGGGCATGTGATACCGCCGCTCTAGAAGCCCGTTGCCGCGAAAAGCTTGCGTCCTTCAAATGCCCGCGGCGTTTTATCATCGTCGAAAAACTCCCCCGCAACGCTCTAGGTAAGGTGCAAAAACATCTGTTGGGAGCCGCCGCGAAGTGAAAATCCTGATGGTGGCTTCCGAAGCCACTCCCTTCGCTAAAACCGGCGGTCTGGCGGATGTGCTGGGCTCGCTGCCGCCGGCGCTGGTTCGCTTGGGTGACGAAGTCGGCGTAGTGATGCCGAAATATCGCGTGGCCGAAACCTGCGGCGCGGAACTCGGTATGGCTGGCCATGCCGCTGTGGGTGGGTCCGCACGCTTATCGGGTGGACATTCATCGCCTGATTCACCGCGGCGTGCACTATTTTTTCGTGGATTGTCCGCCGCTCTACGATCGCCCGGAGATCTACGGAGACTACCCCGACGATCACATCCGCTTTGCGCTGTTGAGCCAGGCCGCGCTGGGTATCGCGCGCCACATCTTCCGTCCCGCGGTGCTTCACGCGCACGATTGGCAGGCCGGCCTGGTCGCTCCTTACCTGCGGACGACCTTCGCGAGCGATCCTACGTTCTATGGGCTGCGCACGTTGCTGACCATCCACAATCTGGGCTACCAGGGGAATTACCCTGCGGCCGCGTTTGCGGATCTGGGCCTCGATCCCGGGCTCTATCATCCCGGCGGGCTGGAATTCTGGGGCCTGGTGAGTTATCTCAAGGCCGGCATCGTCTGGTCCGACGCCGTCAACACCGTCAGCCCAACCTACGCGCGCGAGATCCAGACTCCCGAATACGGGTTCGGCATGGACGATCTTTTGCTGATCCACAGCGGCAAGTTAAGCGGGATCCTGAATGGCGTCGACTATGAGGAGTGGAATCCGGAAACCGGCCCTTATCAGGTGGCGCACTTTTCCGCGCGCGATCTTTCCGGCAAACTCGCATGCAAGAAGGCCCTGCTGGCCGAGATGGGTCTGCCGCCCAACACGCGGCGCCCGCTGATCGGGATCGTGTCGCGCTTTGCCGATCAAAAAGGATTCGACCTGCTGGAAGGCATCGCCGCCTGGCTGGCGGATCAGGATGTGGCGATGGTGGCGCTCGGCAACGGTCAGAAGAAACACGAAGACATGTTCCGGCAGCTCGCGGCCCTAAGGCCCGAGAAATTCGCGGTGCGGATCGGCTATGACGATGCGCTATCGCACCGCATCGTGGCCGGGGCGGACATGTTCCTTATGCCGTCGCAATACGAACCGTGCGGGCTGAGCCAGATGTACAGCCTGCGCTACGGAACCGTGCCGGTCGTCCGGGCCACCGGTGGTCTGGAAGATACGGTTGACGAATCGACAGGCTTCAAATTCGCCGAATACACTCCGGCGGCACTTCAAGGCGCGATCCAGCAGGCGTTAAACGCGTTTGAAAAGCCTGGTGCCTGGATGGAACGGATGCGCCGGGGCATGGCGAAAGACTTTTCGTGGGATTCGTCGGCCCGGGAGTATCAGCGGCTTTTTCGATCGCTATAAGAACGCTCCGGATATCGCGATCACGATGCCGAGAACTCCAAAGATCACACTGATCACCGGGAACAGCTTCTTGCGGGAAATGAAATACAGCGACGCCAGCACGACGCCGATTTCGAGCATTCCTTCGCCCAGATCGTAGCGCAGGGCTTGATCTTCGGTATGGCGGGTTTCCTGCTCGTTTTTGGTAGCTTCGTCTTTCACTTCCTGGCTTTCCTTCTCGTACTTCGTCTTTTGACTCTCGTAGCGGGCGATGGTCTGTTCCGCATCCGGTTTATCCCGGCCCATCACGTTCATCAGGTCGACCCCCAGCTCCAGGCTATGAAACTTGATGCGGTTGGATTGATATTGCGACCATTTATCGTTGGCCTCGGATCGCTCGACCACTGCCGTGGTGTGCGCCCGGTGAGACGCGATCGAGACCACCGCCAGAAACACGGCCAGCACCGCCGCCAGCACGCCCACCTTCTGTCCCAGGGGATCGGATTCCCCGCCTTCGGTCTTAATCTCGATTTCAGCCATAGTTTATGCTCCAGGATACCGCCCTGCAACAGGATAGCCATTGCCGCCCATGGGGTGCGGGAGTTGCATCTTTCGGGCCGAATCCCGCATCATAAGGAGCGGACCCCCAGAGGGATACCAAGGAAACATGGCTGCTGAAAACACACTAACCTTCACCGATGGCGCTTTTGACCAGGACGTACTGAAATCCGACACGCCTGTGCTCGTCGATTTCTGGGCACCCTGGTGTGGACCTTGCAAGGCCATGGGCCCCACCATCGACGCACTCGCCACTGAGTACGCCGGCAAAGTAAAAGTGGGAAAGCTGAACACGGACGACAACCCGGGGACGGCTATGCGCTACGGGATCCGCGGCATCCCCACGCTGCTGCTGTTCAAGGGCGGGCAGGTGATCGATCAGCGGGTGGGCGCGATGCCCAAGCCCGAAGTGCTGAAGATGCTCCAGCCGCACCTTGAAAAGGTTTCCAGTTAACTCGTCACCGCGCCCTGCGCGGCCGAACCCACCGCATTCACATACTTCCGGAACACGCCCGTGGCGTACTTGAGCTCGGGAGCTTTCCAGGCGCTTAGCCGCGACTTCATTTCTTCCGGCGAAACTTCCAGGTCGATGGTCCGTTTCTCCAGGTCGATGGTGATCATGTCGCCTTCGCGCACGGCTGCGATCGGGCCGCCGACGAACGCCTCCGGAGCGATATGGCCCACCATGAATCCGCGCGTAGCTCCGCTGAAGCGGCCGTCGGTCAGCAGAGCCGTGTTGTCGGCGAGTCCCGCTCCCACGATCGCGCTGGTCACGCCCAGCATTTCGCGCATCCCCGGCCCGCCGCGCGGCCCTTCATAACGCACCACCACCACGTCGCCGGCCTTGATCTGCCCACCGGTGACAGCGTGCATGGCATCTTCTTCGCGGGCGAAAATGCGCGCCGGTCCGCGATGCGACTTCTTGTCGAGCCCGGTCACTTTGATCACGCTGCCCTCGGGCGCGAGATTCCCCCTCAGGATCACCAGGCCTCCCGTCATCTTGATTGGGTTGTTTAGGGGCCGAATCACTTGCTGGCCGGGGGTCTCCTGGGCGTCGGCGGCTTCTTCGCCAAACGTCCGGCCGGTGACGGTGATCGCGTCTTTATGAGCCCAGCCTCCGTCGCTTAAGCGCTTTGCTACCACAGCCCAGCCGCCTGCCTGATCCACGTCATACGCGACGAAGCGTCCAGCCGGCTTCAAGTCGACCATCAGCGGCGTCCGCGCGCTGATCGTCTGGAAATCCTCCATGTTCAGCGGAACGCCGGCTTCGTGGGCCAGCGCGAGCAGATGCAGCACGGCGTTTGTGGAGCCGCCGGTGGCGGCTACGGACGCGATGGCATTCTCGAAAGCCTTGCGAGTGGCGATCGAGCGCGGGCGGCGATCGGCGCGCACCGCATCCATCACCACCTGGCCGCAGCGAAAAGCCACCTGCTGCTTGCGCGGGTCGACTTGCGGCACCGAAGCGGTGCTCATGGGTGAGAGTCCGATCATCTCCATCACGGTCGCCATGGTGTTGGCGGTGAATTGTCCGCCGCACGCGCCGGCGCCGGGACAGGACGTATTCTCGATTTCCAGCAGCTGCGCATCGGTGATCAGATTCGCGGCGCGCTGGCCGACCGCTTCGAATACCGTCTGCACCGTGGAATTATTGGGACCCGGCATGATCGTGCCGCCGTACATCACCACGCCCGGAACATTCAGGCGAAGCAGCGCCATCGCGGCGCCCGGAATGGTCTTGTCGCACGCCACCAGCGCGACGATGCCATCGAACATGTGCCCGCGGCCTACCAGCTCGATCGAGTCGGCAATCAAATCGCGGCTGACCAGCGACGCCTTCATGCCCTCGGTGCCCATGGTCACTCCGTCGCTGATCGCGATGGTGTTGAATTCCATGGGCGTGCCGCCCGCCGCGCGGATGCCCGCCTTGACGTGCGTGGCCAGCTCGCGCAGGTTGTAGTTGCACGGCATGGTCTCGATCCAGGTGTTGGCGACGCCGATGATGGGCTTCTTGAGGTCCTCGTCGGTGAAGCCGATGGCCTTGAGCATGGCGCGCGCCGGGGCGCGGTCCCGTCCTTGGGTGATCGTATAGCTCTGTAGTTTCATGTCTGACTCTGGAGTTTCCGGGAAACTTACATCGTACCGCGTGAATGAAAAAGGACGAAACCCAAGTTTTTTTCGAAAAGTGCGGTAAGATTCGCCCACGCCGTTCGTCTAAACTAGTTGTATTAGCCGGGTCGCCGAGGAACTTTCCCTCCCAGGAACTCGTCTTTACAAATTAAGGCAAGTTCAGAACTGGCTGCGGAGACGCCAACATCTTGAAAACAAAGTGGAAAGTAACTATCGGAATCGTACTGGGGGTCGCCGCCGTGGCCGGAACGGTCGCCAGCGTCCGCTGGAGCCAGAGCGCACAAGTGACCGTACAGACCGCCGTTGCGGCCCGTGGCGATCTGACCTCCATCGTGACCGCGTCTGGAGAGGTTAAGCCTAAGACTTACACCAATTTAGGAGCCAATGCCCAGGGTCGCGTCATGCAGCTGATGGTCAAGGAAGGGGACCATGTTCGCCGCGGCGAGGTGGTCGCCAAGATCGAAAGCATTCAGGCCACTGCGGACGTCGAGCAGCAGCGGGCCTCGATCGCATCGGCCGAAGCCGACTCGACCGCCTCCGAGGCCGGCCTGAAGGTCCAGGACGATACCATTAAGACCCAGCGAGCCACCATTGATCGAACCAAAGCGGACCTCGACTTGGCCAAGATCAACTATGACCGCTATGAGCAGCTCTTCAAGGCAGGCGTAGCTCCAAAATCGGATTTCGACCAGCGCAAATCTACCTACGAATCCCAGGTTGCAGGGCTCCGGGAAGCCGAGTTGCGATTGGATCAGCTCATATCGCAACGGGCCCAGACCGTGGCCCAGTTGCAATCGACCCAGCGGCGCGTTACGCAGGCGCAAGCGGGACTAACCCGGCTGGCTGACATCCTGGAAAAACACGACGTGGTCACGCCCCTGGACGGCATCGTCACAACTTTGCCGGTGCAGGTGGGCGAGACCGTGGTTCCCGGAATCCAGAACTCGGCCGCATCCAGCATCATGACGATGGCGGATATGTCGATCGTCACGGCGGAAGTGCACGTGGATGAGACCGACATCGTGAACCTGAAAATTGGCCAGAAGGCCGATGTGACCATCGACGCCATCCCCGACCGCACGTTTAGCCGGCCACGTGACGGAGATCGGAAATGAAGCCATTCTGCGCTCCACCGGGCAGGTGGCTTCCAGCCAGCGCGACCTCTTCCACCGAGGCGAAAGATTTCAAGGTAGTCGTGCCGCTGGATAATCCGCCCGAGGAAGTTCGCCCGGGTCTTTCCTGCACCGCCAAGATTGTCACGGCGACGCGCAAGGATGTGCTGGCCATTCCGCTTCAGGCGCTCACCGTTCGTCAGAAAGGCGAGCTGGACGGATGCGGCGGCGGCCAGGAAAAAGGAAAAGGATAACGGCCAGGCGCCGATCGATCTGGTGAACGAGAAACAGCGCCGGGAAGAAGTCACCGGTGTGTTTGTGATCGCGAATCAAAAGGCCGAGTTCCATAAAGTGGAAACCGGAATCACCGGCGCCACCGATATCGAGGTTCTGAGCGGTGTGCAGCCCGGCGACCAGATTGTCGTCGGCAGCTACCAGGCGATTCGCACGATGCGGCCCGGATCCCGGGTGAAGGTGGACAACCGCAACGCAGTGATCGGGACCGGAGGCTAAGCGGATATGGCGACGCAGGCAGCCGTGCTCGACAAAGCGGAACGGGGAGAGCAGCTCCGGCGCGAAGGGGTCATCATTCGCACCTGGGATCTGATGAAGACCTACGTGATGGGTGACCAGACCATCCATGCCGTGGCGGGCATCGACATCGAGATCAAGAAGGGCGAATACGTCGCGATCATGGGCCCCTCCGGTTCCGGGAAATCGACCCTGATGAACCTGATCGGCTGCCTGGATAGTCCGTCGTCAGGCTTGTACTACCTGAACGGCAATCTGGTCAGCGACATGGACGACGACGAACTGGCGCGCATTCGCAACCAGGAAATCGGGTTCGTGTTCCAGACCTTCAATCTGCTGGCTCGCGCGACGGCCTTGCATAATGTGGAGCTGCCGCTGATCTATGCAGGGGTTTCTTCCGCAAAAGCGCGCGGAAATGGCTAAGGCGGCTTTGAAGGAAGTGGATCTGCAGGACCGCATGCTGCACAAGCCCAGCGAGCTATCGGGCGGCCAGCGCCAGCGCGTGGCGATCGCCCGGGCGCTGGTGAACCATCCCTCGCTTCTGCTGGCCGACGAGCCCACCGGCGCACTCGATACCGCCACCGGCAACGACATCATGGCGCTGTTCGCGAAGCTGCACACGGAGGGCAATACCATCGTGCTGGTGACGCATGAGCACGATATCGCCATGCACGCGCATCGCATCATCCACATCCGCGACGGAAAAGTGGAAAAGGACGAGAAGGTTCGCTAGTCCTTTTCCATTTGCGTTGATTCGCGTTTATTTGCGGCTAATCGCTACTTCGCGGCGGCTTTCTTGAAATCGCCCGCCTTGAAATAGGAAATCGTCGCCGGGTCGATCCATTTCTTAAAGATCGCCGAAAGCTGCTCGGGCGTCGTGTCGTTGATCTTCTTTTCGAGGTCGCTCTCCCGCTGCATGGTCCGGCCAAGCTCTGCCTGGCTCACCAGCAGTCCCACCAACTGGTTATCCTGCGACCGGCCCAACTGCCTCTCCTGCATGAGCGCGGTCTTGGCCGTGGCGACCTCTTCAGCGGTGAATCCGGTAGTCGCGGCTTTGGTGATCTCGTCTTTGAACGCGTCTTCCACCTTGGCGGTGTTTTCATTCTTGGCCGAGGCTACGGCGGCAAACACTCCGTACTTTTCCTGCGGGCCCGCGCGGAAATTGCTGTTCACGCCATAGCTCAACCCGTCCTTTTCGCGGATACGAACCCACAGGCGGCTCTTCTCGTCGCCGCCGAGGATGCGGTCGGCCAGAACCATCGCCGGGTAGTCCGGATCCTGCTGATCCATGCTGACCGGAGTTACTGCGTATAAATAGGCGTTGGCTTTGTCCGGAGCTTCGAGCGAAGTGTTGACCGGGCTGAGCTTCGTCCAGCTTCGCTTCACCACCGAATAAGGCTGGGGACTCTTCCAGGAACTGAACAGCTCCTGCAGCCAGCTTCTGCACTTCGGCGGGATCGAAATCCCCGACCACGGCTAGTTCGGCATTCGATGCGCCGTAGAAATCCGCGTAGAACTTCTTGGCTTCTTCGAGCGTGACCTTCTTCAACTGATCGATGTTCTCATCGATGGTCAAGCTGTAGCGCGGGTCGCCCGCCGGATAGGCGGCGTTCAGATACCGGTTCATCGCGATACTGGCCATGTTCTGCGGCTCGCTGCGGCCCGCTTCGAGCTGCGCGATCGCCGCCTGGCGGATCTGCTCGAAGTCGGATTCCGGGAACGAAGGTTGCCGCAGGATCTCGGCCGCTAGCTGTAGCGCTGGGATCAGGCCGGCTCGAACAGTATCGATCCTGGCGCTTGCGCCTGTTAGCGTGCCGGTCACGCCGACCTGCGCCTTGATCCTGTCGAACTCGTCCTGCAACTGCTGCCGGGTATGCTTCTGGGTGCCGCGCATCAGCAGGGCGCCGGCCAGGCGGGGAGCCGCGCCTTTGTTGGCAAGACTCTTCTCGTCTCCAAAATGGAGCTGCAGGTTCGCGACCACCGTGCCGCCGCGGGTTTTCTTGGGCAGCAGAACCAGCTTCAGGCCGCTGGGCAGCGTGATGCGCGTGGTGCGCGCTTCGATATTGGCCGGGGAAGGATCGAATACTTCGCCATCCTCAATCGCCGCCTTGCCCTTATAATCTTTAAGCTCGGACACGACGTCCGGGCTCGCCGGAATCACCGAGCGGTCCGGCTGCGCCTCCGGAAGATACCGGCCGATGGTCCGATTGGCCGGCTTCAGGTAAAGTTTCGCCACCCGCGCGACATCTTCCGGCGTGACTTTTTCGACGCGGTCGCGGTTGAGGAACAGCAGGCGCCAATCTCCCATGGAGCCCCATTCGCTGAGAACCAATCCCACGCGTCCCGAATTGTTCAGCTCCAGGTCGATGTTCTTCAGCAGCCGGGTGCGCGCGCGATCCACTTCTTCCTTATTGGGCGGCTCTTTAATCAGGCCGTCGATCACGCTCAGCATGGTTTTTTCCGCGTCGTCCAGGGATTTGTCCTTGGCCACGGTGGCGCTGAACATCTCGACCCCCGGATCGTGCAGGGAGTAATTCTCGGCGTCGGCGGAGACGGCTTTCTTGCTCTCGACCAGGGCTTTATAGAGCCGCCCCGAGGGCGCTTCGGACAAGATCGCGGAGAGCACATCCAAGGCCGGCGAATCCGGATGCGATCCCGCAGGGACGTGGAACGCCATCATCACCGACTGGTGATCGCCCACGCGGCGCAGAACCACTTCGCGTTCGCCGTCCTGGGTAGGCTCTTCGGTATAGGTGGGAAGCAGCTTGCGCGTGGGTTTGGGGATGACTCCGAACAGGTCGTTGATCCAGCCCAGCGTTTTCGCCGGATCGAACTTCCCGGCCACCAGCAGCATGGCGTCGTCCGGCTGATAGTAATTGCGATAGAAGGCCTGCAGCTTCTCGATAGGAACCTTTTCGATGTCGCTCAACGTGCCGATGGGGCTGCGTCCATAGGCGTGCCACAGATAGGCCGTCGAAAGTACGCGCTCTTCGAGTACCTGGTCGGGGCTGTTCTCGCCCCGTTCGAATTCGTTGCGGACCACGGTCATCTCGCTGTCCAGATCGCTCTTCGCGACCCGCGAATTGACCATCCGGTCCGATTCCATTTCGAGCGCCCAGCGCAGATCGGCGTCGCTGGCGGGCACCGTCTCGAAATAGTTGGTGCGATCCCAGGAGGTGCTCCCGTTGAAGTCGTTGCCGTGGGCGCTCAGCTCGCCCATGATCTCTTTGTGCTTCTGGGTCCCCTTGAACAGCATGTGCTCGAGCAGGTGAGCCATGCCGGTTTCCCCCGCGCCCTCGTTCCGCGATCCCACCATATAGGTCACGTTAACCGTGACCGTGGGCTTGGAGTTATCCGGGAACAGCAGCACCTGGAGGCCATTATCCAGCCGGTATTCGGTGATACCCTCCACCGAAGTGACCTTGGTTTGGGCGGGAGCGATGGGGGCCAGAAGCAGGCCCAGAATCAGAGCGAAAAGCGCCAGATTTCTCATGGTTACTAGACTATCATCTTGAAATTTAGACACGGGCATCCTGAAATTTAGACGCGGGCCGGCTGGAAACGACAGGCGGACGTCTATCTAAGGCTCGAAGCGGTATGGAATCTTGTCCGTATCGAGCGGCAAGCGCCAATGGTCCGGGGCTTCATACTGGTAAGCCTTGTCGACGAGGTTGAGCAGCACCGCCGGCTGGCTCGAAATGTTCTGAACCCCGTGAAAAACACCCGGCGGAATAATCAGCAAGGCCGGCCGCAGGGCGCCAAACCGAAACTCGTTGATTCGCCCGTAGGTGGGGGACTCCTGGCGCGCGTCGAAGAGCACGATCTGCAGCACCCCGTGGCTGGCAAACAACCGGTCCGTGGTGCGGCGGTGGACGTGCCAGGCTGAAATGCTTCCGGGATTCATGACGCTTTGAAAAACCTGGTCGACGTCGCCGTCATCCAGCATCCAGTCGCGCCGGAAGACTTCGCACAGAACATCGCCGCCGTTCTTCAGAACGTTTTTTATCTCCCGGACGCGCACACCATCGATGGTGTCCTGGACACTATTCCAGTCGGACGTCACGCTCTGCCGGTCTTGCTGAGCCCCCAGGCAGTCTGAAATCGACTCCTGGGCTGGTTTCGGGGAAGCGGCCATGATCTATTTTCGCGCTTCGCCGGGCGCCGGAGGCAAGCCCCGAAAGCGGCGCAGATACTGAATGAAGCCTCCCCTCCGGCGATACTTCAGGCCCAGTTCCACGGCTTCGGGATGCACTCCCCAGGATCCCGCCCAACGCCGCATTCTCTTGCGCGCGGCCACGGCAAGAGGAGAGGAGCTGGATTTCTCTCTCGGCCAGCCCCGGAAGGGGGCCAGGCTGCGGCGCACGAAATCGCGGGCCGAAATCACAACGCCTCTCCAAAGCGGCGGATTGGCCTGGACAATCGAAACGTGCTCGGCGATCGCGATCAGGACCTTCTCGCGGTACTGAGCATCCGTATGGATGCGTTCAAAGACGGCCTGGTTCTCGTGATGCTCCCGGTTTGCGTAAGCGCCCGGACGGCCGCCAGAGGGCAGCGAGATCGCGGTGAAATGCGGGATGTATCTTAAATCCTTGCCCAGCGATCCGGCGCGAAACAGCCAATCCTGCGAGGGGGTCGCATGACATTCCCGATGATGACGCCAGGGCCCGACCTCGTCCGCCAGCTCGCGGCGCATCACCCAGAAGGACGCGGGCACGGACAGATGCGGCGCGTACCGGCGTTCGATAATCAGATCGCCGCAGGTGAACACGCCGTGGTTATCCATTTTCACGATCAGGGGCCAAACCAGATCCGCCCCGGTGTCGTTCAATGCGCGGACTGCCGATCTCCAGGTGATCGGGGAACCAGAGATCGTCATGATTCAGGTAGGCCAGGAAGCGGCCCCGGGCGAGGCGGACGGCCTCATTGTTCGGTCCCGATTGATCGCCGGCGTTGTGCGGCAAATTGACAAAGCGGATCCGCGGGTCGCCGATCTCGCGAATCATATCCGCCGTATCGTCGGTGCAAGCGTCGCCGACCACCCACATCTCCCAGTCCGATAGCGTCTGGCGGCGGACGGATTCCACCGCGAATCGCAACACATTACTGCGGTTGTAAGTGGCAGTGAGCACCGAAACGGCGGGCGGTCTTTGCGAATCCATGCTGGTGCCTCACCGGGGGACTTGTACCGAGGGTAGCCGGGCACGCGGAGAAAATGCAACCGCTGCGGCCGCCGAAGTTCGGAACTGAAGTAACCGATCTGCTTGACTTTACGGGCGCCACTGGATTAACTTAACGATTCGACGTGGCCCGTTCATCCGGCCGCTCGTATTATGGCGGAACACGACCGCGTGGCGGCACAAACCGTCGAGGAACTGCTTGAATCCAGCCTGGAAAGCGTGGATCAGGCGGAAGAGACTGTATTGCGGCTGGCGACCGCCATGGGTTTCGATGAAGACGACATGCATAGGATCGGGATCGCAGTGCGGGAATGCATGGTCAATGCCGTGGTGCACGGCAACCGCTATCACTCGCGGAAGAAGGTGCACCTGACGGTTTCCCGCAGCGGGGAAAGATTGGAAATTCTGGTGGGAGATGAAGGCGGAAGCTTCGACGCATCGAAAATTCCGGATCCGCTGGCCGAGGAGAATCTGCTGCGGCAGTCCGGCAGGGGATTGCTGATGATGCGGGCGTTCATGGACGAGTTTGAGGTGCGGGCGCGGGAGCCGCTCGGCACCGAAGTCAAAATGGTGAAGTACCTGGCGAAAGCCGTGTAGTGATGCGCGAGCCAAAAGGAGGCAAGACGTGAGTGTGAAAATGACCACCCGACAGGTGGGCGACGTGACGGTAGTCGACGCGGTGGGCCGGATCACCCTGGGTGACGGCGCCAGTACTTTCCGGGATACGATCCGGGACTTGGCCGCCGGCGGCAAGAAGAAACTCTTGCTCAACCTGGCCGAAGTGTCCTATATCGACAGCTCGGGAATCGGCGAGATGGTCTCCGGCTTTACCACCGTGACCAATCAGGGAGGGCAGGTAAAGCTGCTGAACCTGACCAAACGGGTAAAGGATCTCCTGCAAATCACCAAACTCTATACCGTGTTTGAGGTGTTTGAGGACGAGGCGGCGGCGGTTCGGAGTTATTCCTAACCCGGAACGGCAGTTAATTACCCGGGCCGTAAAGAAACGGGGAGAATTACGGCGGCGGCGCCTCACTGTTAATTGAGGTGCTCCTGGCGAGCCCGCCGTAGGAACACTCTTATGGTCCCCATCCGCGAACGCAAAACCTATTCCGTGATTCTGGCCGACGACCTCACGCTGGTGAGGGAGGGGCTGGCGGCATTGTGCGCCGTCCATGCCCAATTCCAGGTGATGGGCCAGTGTTCGGACGGGGCATCGGCGCTGCGCATGATCGAGAGCCAGAGGCCGGACCTGGCCGTGCTGGACCTGAACCTTCCCGACCTGTTCACCATGGAAATCGTGCGGCGGGTGCGGGACGCGAATCTGCCCACTAAAATCGTAGTCTTATCCATCCGCAAGGATCGGAAAACGGTAATGGAGGCGCTGCGCTGCGGAGTGAGCGGATTTTTGCTGAAATCTGCTCCTTCGAGCGAACTGCTGGAGGCTCTGGAGCAGGTCCTGGAAGGCAGCATCTACGTTTCTCCGCAGTTGGAAATCAGCAAGATCTTCAGCACCAACCATAAGGACTCGCCGGACGATCCACTGGACATGCTGAGCGCCCGGGAGTATCAGGTGTTTTCACTGTTGATCGAAGGCATACGCGCCAAGGAGATCGCCGCCCGGCTGGAATTGAGTCCCAAGACCATCGACACCTACCGCGCAAGCCTTATGCGCAAGCTCGACATCCACGACGTGGCTGGCCTGGTGAAGTTCGCGATCAATCGCGATCTGACTTCCACTTGAGTGGGGCAGGATTAACCTGCGCGCCGATTTTCAATCGGCGTCACGGTTTATATGGCCAT
>CAVROL010000006.1:0-724801 GCA_963722845.1 Terriglobia bacterium
GAGATGCGCGCCACTTCGTCGGCTGCTTCATTGTTCCAGGTGTCATATACGACCGTCGATTTGCAGCGCCGTCCACTCACGGTAGGTACAGCCCTCGAACGGGCAGGCCTTCCAGTCGTAGATACGGAAGGGCTGGAGCGTGCCATGGCTTTCGATTGGCCAGCGTCTGCCTGCCGGGATCCTGACCTAAAAGCGACGGAACAAAGGAGGCTAAAATCAGGCGGGACCTTCCTCATAGCCTAGAGCGTACTCTCCGGATAAGGGCGAATTGGCCTGGTACCAAAGATCCAAAGTGGCTCTGGAACTGTTTCCCATCTAAGTGGAACCAACTACTCATGCCTGAATCCACCCCAGTGCTTACGATGAGCCATGAAACAAACTCAACACGTGGACGACAGCAAGGAATGTATTGCTTGCCGCACGGTCTTACGTTTAGGGGCCCCCGTGTGTGGCGCCTGCGGGGGCGTCGACTTCCGCCTCGCGCTAAATCCAGATTCCCTTACGACGCGATCGCGGCATTCATCGGCGTGATCGCAGTGATCTTTTTTGGGTGGTTCGTGGTTAACGTTCAGTAGTGAAAGCGGTATCGAATCTGCACATAAATCTGCCGGGGATCGGCGTAGTGAGTACCTCCGAACGTCTCACTGTTGTCGAGCAGAAAACGCCGGTTCGCCAAATTCAGCGCAGTCACCGAGACGGTTAGATTTTCCGCGAACGTTTTGCCGACCGAAAGATCGAAAGTAGTGTGGCCCTCCAAGATGCGCCGGGAAGATCGCTCGACCCGTCCGTGAATCCGGAGCCGTAGTACAGATTCCCGCCGGCGATGATTCGCCACGGCAAGTCGAAATTGAAACCGGCGTGGAGCGTATGGCGTCTGATCGTGATCCAGCAGAAAATAGCCGCTTTCAGGAGGCGAGAAATCGGTCAGACCGCCGCTGATCGGCGCCGGAACCCTCGGCGTGCGCGTAGGCGTAGCTGAGGTAGACCTCGCCGCGATGCGACAGATCTGCGGCGAGCGAACGGTCAACTTCCCATCCATACAGCCTCGCGCCGTCGATCGTCAGCGGGAAAAAGATGTTGGAGTTGCCAATCGCATTGTGATCGAAGTAGTTCTGCGCGCGCTGATGATAGTTGTTCACGTCAAACGACCAGCCGCGCAGCGGAATCGTAAGCCCGAATTGGTGTTCCTGATCGCGCTCGCCCCGCAGCGGAATGAAGCCGAGCCCTTGCGTCACTGCGAAATCGAGCAGCGGCCCGCTCACGGTGGAGAGCGGCGGAGCCTGGTAATACTCGCCCCAAAAGCCTCGCAGGACCCAGTTCAAATGCGGGATCCGAATCGCTCCGCCCAGCCGCGGGCTGGCCGCATTCTCTGCGATGGCGCCGCTGAAGTGCGTAAGCCGCACTCCCGCGGTGAGCGTGAGCCATGACAGCGCTTTGTACTGATCCTCCAGGAACAGCGCTTCCAGATGGCCCGATGGTGATTTTTCGTCCTGGGCGAGCGAAAGTCCGGAGCCGTCGTTGGCGATCAGGTTCACGGACTCGTCGTCATGCTGTCCGAAGCCATAGAAGCCGATGCTGGCGTTGTGTTGCTTCGTCACCGCGTTGCAAGCGCGATTTGTGCGCCGGCGTATTGTGATCCCCGATGCTGCGTGGTGCTGATCGGCGTGTCGTTCGGATCGCCATCGTAATTGGCGCGATTGTAGTGGTAGAACGGCGAGACGTGAGCAGCATGCCGGGCCGGAACGTGTGCGCCCAGGAGAAGCTGCCAGCGCGTCGCGCTCCCGTTCGACATCGCGGATGCCCGCCTCTTGGGCATCCGGGTCGTTGGGAATTTGATAGTCGTCGCGCCGCAGCGACGTTACGAAACGGAACTGGTTGTTCGCGTCGCGATTGTAGATCAGCGTGGCCATGCCTCCCAGTCCCCATACGCGGTCGTGCAAGACATCGGGTCCTGGCGTTTCCAGGCCATAGTCGCTCCGATTGCCATTGACGCTGCCGAAATACGCGAATTTCTCGGTGTGGCTGCCGAAGTTCACCTGATCGTTGGTCTGGTGAAACGTGCCGAAGGTCGTGAACAATTCGGCTTCGTTGTTGCGCTCGAAGCCCGTTCGCGGAACGACATTGAAGACCCCGTAAGTGCGGTCGCCGTATGCGGAGGAATAACCGCCGCGCTGCGCCTCCAGATAATCGATGTCCTTGGGATCAATCTGCGGTCCGATATTGCTCGCGATATTGGTGTTCGGGATGGGAACGCCATCGATCGCCCAGGTCACCTGATGTCCGCCGCGCACATGAAGCTGGTCGTGCGTCACCCATGCGCCGGGAACGTAGTCGGTGATCGCGGTCAGGCTGTTGCTCAAATCCGCGCCCGGCGTCGTCGCGATTTCGCTGCGGCTGATGATGGTGGTGGGCGTCATTTGTTCCGGACTCACGGCGAGAGCCGATTCCGCTACCGTGACTTGTTCGCTCCTGGTTCCGATCGCAAGCTGGAAATGCACCACCGGAGCGCTGCCCGAGGCGATGACGATCTGTTGCACGGAAGGCGCGAATCCTTCCGTGATGACCGTTACGACGTAGGATCCTACCGGAAGGGCGGTCGCTTCGAAAGCCTCCATCGGTATCTGTCGTGAGGTTTTGCGAAAAGTCGGAGCTGCTCGACTTCACCACCACCTGCGCTCTTTGTACAGGACGATGATCGGGATCGTGGACGACGCCGCGAATCGTGCCGAAGACAGCAGCCCAGATCGCAACGGGAAACAGAACGGGAAACAGAACAGAGAATGGGCCGGCTATACGAGAAGACACAAAACACCTCTCAGATCTTCAGAACTCGTCGGAACGGAACTTAGGAGATGATAAGCGCTGGAGGGCCACGCTGCTGCCGCGGTGAATGAAACAGAACCTGGCACGGCCTTTCATTCGCCTGAAGGTTGGCCGAACTAATCGAGAGCGAGACGCTCGAAATCGAAGGCGCCCCAGCCACTCCTGAGTTGGGTGAAGCCGTCACTGGCTTAGCTCCGGGGAAGAAACTGCATGGTGAGGATTGCAGTGCGGGACCGGAAGAGGATGCCGCGTCCGGCGTCAGCATGGAGCAACCATGTCGACCGGCACGCCGGCAGCAGGCGGGCAATCCGGCATCCGGGTCGGAGGCGAGTGCGGATGGGGGAATCAGCGAGAAGCTGAAGAGACCCAACAAGGCTACTGCTAAAGCCCGGCGCACGACCGCATGGTACACCGGGCCAGATCGCGTCGTCAAGAATTTGTCATTTTCGGTTATTCTGCGCAGCGATTAGGCGGATAAAATCGGGAATTCGTGCAAGGAGACGACGCCCCCCGCCGGGTTCTGCATAGCCAGGCGCCGGGCCTCGTCCGGATCGTTCATCATCAAAACCGGATGCACACCGGCCGTGCGGGCGACCTTAATGCCTTCCACGGTGTCGGTGAGGAACATAACATTCTCTGGTTGAAGGGATGCGCCACGCAGGGCCCGGACAAGCGGAACCGCCTTGATGCCGCCGGCATTATCGCGATTCCAAACACCGCGAAGAATTCGCCAAGAGAGTGCTTTTCGACGAAGCGAGTGATGGCGGCGTCTGAAAGCGATGGCGATGGAAAGCTGGATGCCCATGGCTTTCAGCTCCGTGAGCGCGGGGACCACGTCTTCGTAGGTGCTGGCTTGTTCACGGCTTGCATTTCGAGCGCTTCGGCCAGTGGTGACGGCGGCTTCGCCAGCATGTTGAGCAAATGCCAGTAGGAACGGCTGCCGGATTTACTGGGCTTGTCCTTTCGGCCGAACAGACGCGCGGCGATTTCGTTGAAGGGCTGCGCGGGGAATTCGGCGAGGCAACCGACGGGCTCGAATAGAATCGCCTCAATGATTCTGCATGCTTACGCGGTGCATTCAGTCTTGGCCAGACCGGAGGCAGCAGCCCTTGGCCATGTCGATCTTCGTCGCGTTGTATTTGAGCGGCGCGGCGTTGGCGAGGGCCACGGCGACGGCTTGCTCGCCCAGTTCCGCGCTCAGCGTTTTTCCTTTGAGGAAGTCCTCGACGGCCGTTTCGCGCAGGGCTTGCCGGCGATGCCGCCGAACACCACGCGCGCGTCGTCGATGGTTTTGCCGCGAAGCTGCAGACTCATCGCCAGCGAGGCCATGGCGAAATCCCACACGCCGCGCGGCCGCAGCTTCTCGAACGACGCCCGCACGCCCGGCTTCGGCGCGGGGAATGACCACTCGGTGAGGATCTCGTTGAAGCGCACGACGTGCGATTGGATTCGGCCGTCCACCATCATGTCGCCGGGCACGAGTTGCTCGATGGTGAGTTCTTTGACGCCCGGCAGGCGTGGCGAGCTTCACGCGGGCATCGAAGGGGATCAGCGCGGTGGCGGCGTCGCCCGGATAGACGGCGTAGCACAAGCGTCCGCCCATCGCCGAGTGGTAGTAGCTGTTGTCGCCGATCGCGCCGTAGCAGATGTAGCCGCCGTTTCTCCAGCAGGAATAGCCGCCGCGCAGATACTGGCACCAGACTTCCTGCAGCAGATCGCCGCCGAGCGTCGATGCGTTGCGCAGCTCCGGCGAGGAGATCTTGCCGATGGCCTCCACCAGCATCGGATACTTCTTCTGCAAGCAGCGCGGAGTCGGCCAGTTCGGCGAGCTTGGTCGCGGCGCCGATCTCGACGCCGCCCTGCGCGTCTTCCTTGATGTAGCGGAGGTTGTCGATCTTCTTGATGTCGACCAGATAAGTCGGCGCCTGCTCCAGGCGGTTCTTCAGCCGGATCAGCAGGTCGGTGCCGCCGGCGTAGACTCCGGCGCTCGGTGCCGTGCTGCGACAGGATCTGGATCGCTTCGTCGACGGTCGTCGGCCGGTAGATGGAAACTTTCTTCATGCCTGCCTCCGTTGCTGCTCGTCGAGGCCGGCCATGATCTTTTCCCGCGTGATGGGATGCTCGCGGATGCGGACGCCGCAGGCGTTGTAGATCGCGTTCGAGAGCGCGCCGGGCACCGCGCCGATGGTGGTCTCGCTGAAGCTCTTGACGCCGTAGAACCAGCGCGGCTCCAGGCTGTCGATGTACACCTGCGTTGATTTCGGAATGTCCATGATCGTCGGAAGCCGGTAGGACAGGTAGCCGACGCTGTAGTGCCGCGTGCCCGGAAATTCGCGGTCCCACGGAATCGGGTCGGTGGCGATCTGCGTGCTTTCGATCAGCGAACCGACCATGTCGGCTTCGGCCACCAGCGGATTGATCACGAGTCCGGTGTCGTGCGGATAGACGGCGCGGACGAAGCGCCAGTCGCCGGTCCAGGTGTCGACTTCCACTTCGACGAAGCACGCGCCCACGCCCTTGTTCGATCGCGGTTCGCTCGCCGCCGGTCGTGCCGCGGCCGGTCTGCCGGATGAGGCCGTTGTTGGCTTTGGCCAGTGCGGCGAAGGTCGTGCTCTTCGCTGGATCGTCGATCGGATGAAATCACGCCATCGCGCATCGTGAAGCTTCGCGGCATCGACTTTCAGGACGCTCGCGGCGCGCGCCAAGCAGATCCTTGCGCAGCTTGTCGGCGGCGCTGCAGATGGCCGCTCCTTGCAGCGTGATGGTGCGGCCGCCGAACCACTCATCGCTCAGACGGCGCGAGGTCCGAGTCGCCCCAGATCAGGCGGATGTGATCGCGCGTCGTGAAGCCCAGCATCTCCGCGACCAGGGCTGCCAGCGCCGTGGCGGCGTTCGATCCGCTGTCGGGCAGCGCGACCTTCATGGTCACGTTGCCGTCGGCGGCCAGACTCCAGTTCGCGTGCTGAAAATGTTGCGCGTCTGGCGCCGCCGCCAGTTTGGCGAAGGCTTCTTCGCCTTCGTGATAGCCCATGAGGCCGCCATGATGCTGCGACATGCCCAGGCCGAATCCGCGCTTGAATCGTCCCGGCGTCGCCGCCCGCGACGGGATTGCGCTTCTCCCATCCGAAGGCCTTGGCGCCTTCCTGCAGCACCTCGACGGTGGGCATCGAATCGTAGGGATAGCGCGTGTCGCCCGGCTTCAGACGGGTGATGTGCATCAGGCGGAACTGGACCGGGTCGATTCCGAACGCGTCCGCCATTTCGTCCATCATGTTTTCCCAGGACCACTTGGTTTCCTGCTGGATGTAGCTGCGCGACGGGCCGGGGCGCGGTGCGTTGGTGCGGTAGGCGCACCACATCGATCGCCAGTGGGGAACTTGCGACGTGTACAGCTCCAGCTGGTTGGTGGCGTTGCCCGGACCGTCGCGTGCCCGCCGAAATCCAGATCGCCGCACGCTCACGTAGACTTCGTGGTCGAGCGCGACGATGCGGCCGTCTTTCTTCGCGCCCACTTTGAACTTGGTGATGGTCTCCGGCTTGATCTGCAGCTGCGCCAGTTCCTGATCCTTGGGCAGCATCACCTTCACCGGGCCGCCCGGTGACTTTCGCCAGATGGGCGATCAGCGGATAGAATCGCTCCGCGGCCATGCGCGCCGCGCCGAACGTCGAACCGTTCCACTTATTGATGAAGCGGATCTTCGACGCATCGATGCCGAGCGCCGCCGCCAGCGACGTCGCGCACCGGATAAATTCCCTGCCCCATGCCCCAGAACGTCAGCTTGTCGCCGTCCCACTTGGCGACGCTGCCGCTGGGCTGCATGGGAACCGAGACGGCGCCGGCGAAACGATAGGTGAATTCCTTGATGATGTCGGCTTCGGCGAATCCTTTTGTCGATGTCGCCGCGCTGATCCGCCCAGGTGGCGTGCGGAAGATCCTTGGGCGAAATCGGCATGCCGGATGAGATTGCCTTTGCCGTGGCCCAGATCGGGCGCGCCGGCAGCCATGCTGTCCTTCAGCATGCGATGCGAAGGGCAGAACTTCGTATTCGACCTTGATCGCGTCGGCGGCATCCTGCGCCAGGTCTTCGGTCTCGGCCACGACGATGGCGACGACTTCGCCTTGCAGGTTCAGTTCCTGCGGCAGGGCGTCGGGCAAGATCGCGGTCCGCCTGGCAACTGGGCCGCTGCGGCTTCGGCGCGTTCTTGTACGTGAGGATGTGCGCACGCCGGGCATCTTCTCGGCGGCCGACGTGTCGATGTCCTTGATGCGCGCGTGGGATGCGGAGCAGGTCAGGAACTGCGCGTACAGCAGGTCGCGGAACCAGACGCGGCTGGCGTACTGCGCTTTGCCGGTGAACCGCGGAACGGAAACTTCGGGCAGCGGCGGCACGGCTTGCCGAAGACGTTGAGATTCTCCGGGGGATAGCCCTGCCACTTCTTCGTGACGGTCTTGCTCGGGCCTTCGATCACTTCGTCGCCCGGCAGGTGTCCGCCGTGGGTCGAGTAATCGCGCACCATCGGCATCTTGATCTGAACGATCGATTCCGAGCTCGGGCTCGATCGGCGTCTTGCTCCCGCGCAGCACGGCCGCGGAATCGATCACGGTGCGGATGATGTGCGGGTAGGCCGAGCAGCGGCAGATGTGGCCGGCCAGCGCGGCTTTCACCTGGTCCTCGGACGGATTGAGGTTCTTGTCGAGCAGCGCTTTCGCGGTCACCACCCAGCCGGCGGTGCAGAAGCCGCAATCGGCGGCGACGTGCGTGTGGCCGATGCGCTGCAGCGGATGCAGATTCTTCTCGTCGCCGACGCCTTCGATGGTGAGAATCTTCTTGCCCGCGGCTTCGGTCGCCAGCGTGTGGCAGGAATAGACCGGCATGCCGTCCACCAGCACGCTGCACGCGCCGCAACTGGCGCGATTGCAGCTCCGGTTGGTGCCCGTCAGGCCCAGCTTCATGGAAATCACTTCCCACAACGTCGTGCGCGCTTCGTATTCGGCGGCATAGGCTTGCCGTTGACAGGAACGTGGCTTTCTCGCTCGCAAACGGCGCGGGGAGCGCATGGAGAAGCCGTGGGCGCCGCGATCAGCGTTCGCCAGCCACGGCGGTGAGCACGATACCGGATCCGGCAGCCTTGCAGGAAATTTCTGCGCGAATAACTCATTTCGACCCTCCATCCTTCGGAAACACGTTGGGCCGATATTGTTTGTGACAGGCGGTGCAGGAAGCATCCAGGGCTTCGGCGAGCGCCGCGAGCGCGTCGGCGTCTTTCGCCTGCGCGGCTTTGTACGCGGCGTTTCCGACGTCCGCGAGCAATTTCGCGTCCTTCATCCAATCGCCTTGATCGCGCGCACGGCCGCGCACCATCAGCAGGTTTGCGGATTCCGCCAGAGTCACCGCGCTGCGCCGCACCGCCGCCCATTCTTTTTCACTTTTGGGTCCGCCGCGGTAGATCGCTAGCAGGATATCGTTCGACGAAGGATGGATCAGATCGAGCATGAACTGCTTCACGTTCGCGCTCGGCGGGAACGGCTCGGATGGGGCCTGGGCGCAGGCGATTATTCCACCCAGAAGAAGCATCCCCATCCCTGTTGCTTTCATAGACGGATTCTCACGGCGATCATCGTAGTTTACCGCCTTGATGTCAACCCGATGGCGACTACGCTTCCAGGCCGATCTCATAGGTGCGGTAGACCTGCTGGAACACCCCAGACCAAGCCTTCGAGCATGCGAAGCGGCGGGCCGCGCAGCTCATCTCTCGACGCAATGCCTCGCTGTCCATGAGGCAAAGCACACTCTCCGTGAAGGCGCCGATATCTTGCGCGATAAATCCGGTAAGGCCGCTCTGCACCCCCACTCGGACGCCTGCCTCCGGGCTGACCACCACCGGGACTCCGGACGCCATCGCTTCAAGCAGCACTAATCCGAACGTGTCCGTTTGGGAAGGAAACACGAAGACATCCATATTCGCAAAAGCTTCCGCGAGTTGTTCCCCGCGGAGAATGCCAGGCAATTCGGCGAACCGCAGGTTCTTGCTTAGCCACCCTCTCTCGATTCCTTCTCCGACCAGCAACAGTCGAAAATCCCGCCGGCCCGCGGCCAGCAGTCTCTGCTCCAACTCAACGAATAATCGCACACTCTTTTCGGGGGTGAGACGTCCTGCATATCCGATGCAAAACGAACCCGTCTGCCGGTTACGACGAGCGGGAGAATAGAAGTCCGTGTCGACTCCGTGCGGCAGGAAGTATGCGGGCCGATGAGTGCGGTCCTTCAGGAGGCGAATCATAGATTCATCGGGAGCCAGCGTGAACCGGGGCAAACGGTAAAATCGCATGAGGGCATCGAGGCTCAGATCTTCTCCCCCAGCGGACGATGCGCTTCCGCCAGGGCGTTGGCAGGCTGGAGAAAAGCTTATCCAGACGCCGGCCCGCGTACTCGTGTAGATTTGTGTGCCAGGACGCGACCAGCAGAATCCTTAGCGAACGCCGCGACAGTCCTGCTTACCCTTGCCGGACCATCCGGGGGCGCGACCGCAAGTCTCGAAGCAGCCGCGCGAGTTGCGGCCACTGGTCCGGGAGCGCAAGCAGGCGCATACGCAGTCGGGTACCCATAGTAGCCGGCGCAATTGTAGTGGTAGGGATCGCAATACGAGGATGGGTACCCTAGCCGGGAAAGGGCAATCCGAAACCCCACGCCTACGAAGAATCGGTTGCGCGGAAAGAAGAACCGGTTGCCGGGAAAGAAGAACGGGCGATTGACGAAGCCGAAATTGCCCCGGAACGCGGGACCTACCAAGCCGCCACGGAACGCGCCGCCAACAAATCCACTGCGGTACCCGCCGCCTATAAAGCCACTCAGGAATAAGTTCTTACAATTACTTTACGGGTTGCCTCGTGACCGAGAACCTCAGGGTGAACGGCGCGATAGTCGGGACCGGAATCACTTGTTCCGAGTATGCGCTCGAATGAGTCTAATTGGTAGAGGTGTTCTTTAATTCAAAAAGAATCATGCCCGTGCATCGACTCATTCTAACCACCCTACTCGTCGCACTCACAATGGCCGCGTCGCCGCCTTGCGCAGCGCAGACCAAGATCCGCGATATACGCATGAGAACCATCACCATTCATGTGGGTAAGGCAGGGCTCTTCTCATCTGCCGGTCACGACCATTGGGTGAGTGCTCCGATTACTTCAGGCGAGATCAGCGACGCGGGCGCTCGCTATGTGATTGTTGCGGTCGATGCTCATCCATTGAAAGGTAAAATCCGATACGAAGGTCAATCAGAAAGATGAAGCGGAAATTCAGGAAACCATGCAGCAGAAGGTGTTAGAGAGCGAGACGTATCCACTCATCCAATGTCGATCTTCTAGCGTTGCTCAGGCCGGCAGCGGGTCCTGGAGTATCTCCGGAAAGCTAACCTTGCACGGTGTTAGCAAGTCCATAGTAGCGACCGTGAAGCAGGCGGGCGACGCCTATTCGGGCAATGCCCGCATCAAGCAGACGGACTTCGGCATTCAGCCCGTGCGCGTAGCAAGCGGAGCCGTCAAGGTGAAAGATGAGGTAGAAGTTCAATTCGACATCTATGCACTTCCGAAATAACCGTTGTTCTATTTGCGTGGTGTTTTGAATCCTGAAACAGTGTGGTAACCTCCAACTACCGTTCTGTGCGCCGCATCCAATCTTCTGCAATGATTTCTGGCTCGCCTATGGCTACATTGATTCAGCCCCGTGTTGTTCGCAATCGACTTTCCAGCGCAAACGGCGTGCGTCTGCATTCTTTTTGCATTGTCCGTCCTCCGCACTCCGGAACACAGGAAGAAGCCTTGCGTTGGCTGGCAGACGCCCATATCCGGGCGGAAGAAACCCATCGCCTGAACAACGGCCAACCCCCGGTCGATCCCAGTTTTGCAGCCATGATGCCCAAGCTGCTGCGCCGCTATGGCTGTTCACCCGAAAAGATCTCCGCTCGTGGATGTGAATTGAACGATCACTTGCACACGGTGTGGGAAAAGATGGAAGTTTATCGCCTTGCGGAAAGTTCCAAAGGCGCCGGCATGTCGGTACGCTCGCAAGTCTTTGCACGCGGCGCGCGCCGAACGCTGAATGCGATGTATGGGAACGAGTCCAACGCGCCGGACGATCTCATCCATGTGACCTGTACTGGATACCTCTCCCCCAGCGCGGCACAGTTACTGGTAGTGGAAAAAGGTTGGCAACAGCGGACACGCGTCACCCACGCTTATCACATGGGGTGTTATGCCGCATTGCCGGCCATCCGCATCGGAAGCGGCTTTCTGGCCTCCACAACCGACCAAGCGCACCGCGTGGACATTGCGCACACCGAACTCTGCACCCTGCATCTTGACCCCTCAGACCACAGCCCTGAACAACTTGTGGTGCAGAGCCTGTTCGCGGATGGTCACATCCGGTACACACTAAGCCAAGGGTCCGGCCCAACCTCCGCAACCACGCCAAACACGACTCCGTTTGGGTACCGCGTCCTTACTCTGGCGGACGAGCTGGTGGCAGACTCGGCCGACGATATGCGGTGGAGTGTCAGTGAGTGGGGATTCCGCATGGCGCTCACCCAGGAGGTGCCGGAAAAGATCGGCAATGCACTGCCCGCATTTCTGGCGAGGCTTTTCGAACAGGCTGAGCTCGATTACGAAGCGGAGAAGGAGTATGCCATTTTCGCGGTCCACCCCGGCGGACCAAAGATCATTGAACAAGTCTCGGATGCGTTGGGCCTGCGCGCGGAACAATCCGCGGCCAGCCAGACCGTACTGCAAAATTATGGGAACATGTCATCGGCTACTCTGCCACATGTGTGGAATGAGATTTTGGAATCAGGGGCGGCCCAGCCAGGACAACTGGTGGCAAGCGTTGCGTTTGGTCCCGGCCTGACGGTATGCGGCGGGTTGTTCCAGGTTGAATAATTAACTCGGTCATCTACACGGCTTGAGGGATTTGAATACCACTTACCCCGCACTCCGACCGCCTGCTGCGGACTTCGTACGGGCCAGTTTCTGGCGGCCCCTTCGGAGGCTAACAATCCGTCACTTAATACAGTCATGAAATACCTGCTGCTCTTGCCGCTGGTTGTGCAGGGGCTCGCCATCGTCGCGAAACTCAATGAGTTGCACGATGGCTATCGTTGCCGCTTGCCGACGCCGTCTGACGGCGGCTCTCATGTAATGGCTAACCAGACGTACGCATTCCTTCAGGGTCGATGCTCCCGACGGTCAGGCAACATCCCATGAATTCAATTGGTAGTACGCTCAGCTCGATCAATAGCTCGCTGTTGAGCGAAATCGACTCGTACCTCTCAACGCAGCAGACATCCGGCAGTACGAGCACCAACGCCAGCAACGATACGCCCTCCGACGGCGTAGATTTCTCGCAGGTGGCTCAGCTGTTCAAAGAGCTCCAGAAGCTCCAGAGCACCGATCCTGCCGAATTTAAGAAGGTACTGACGGACGCGGCCCAGAAACTGAAGGACGCCGCAGGACAGCAAAGCGACCCCACCGCGGCCAGCTTTCTCACGAATCTCGCGGACAAGTTCCAGCAAGCCGCGGATACCGGTGATCTTTCCGTCCTAAAGCCTCCCGCCCCAGGCAGCGCCTACGGCTCACAGGCGCCTCAAAGCAGTAGCAACACCACGTCGAGTGACAACAGCAACACCCAAGATCTGTTGGCGGCGCTGCTGAGGAACCTTCATGCGGACTCGTCGGACGGAAACACCGCGAGCCTGCTTGCTAGCGTCTTCAGCAACAACTCCTAGAATCCGGCCCAAGCCTTGTAGGCACAATCACTGCGCGCGTTACGGCGGAATATCTCCTAAGCGCCCGACGACATAAACGGCATGTGGCGTTGCACTTCGAGTTCGTTAAGTGTGCGCATGAAGGAACTCGCCGGATTAGAGACACCATGACGGAAGCGAATTTACCTTTGCCTGAGTTCCGACAGGTGGAATCAACCACCACGCCTTTGGTGCGCGTAGTCCTCAGGAACTCCGTTCGACAGAGGCGGGTATGGATAGATTCAGACATCACCGCAATCGTCGGCGAAGCGGTCATGAAAGATCTTAGCGAATCAGAAAAGAGATTGATAAATTTTGCGGCAGAGTATGGAGAGATCAGCGTTAGCGATGCACAGAGATTGACGGAACGGGGCTGGTCTTTCGCCAAGCGCATGCTCATGAGGCTTGTCGTCAAGAAAATATTCGAGTATCGTTCCAGGACAGATATAGCTCGTGATCCAAAGGCGCGATTCTTTCTCCGCAGACAACGACCGAAGCAGATAGTGAATCAAACAAGAGTGCAATGATCGGAGAGCCTAAATGAAACCGTCCCCGGCCCCACCAGTTCCCGGCAACACCGAGGCCGAGCGCATGAGCAACGCCGTCCGCAAGATGTTCAGCGTTCCGAAGGAAGTCATCCTGAAGGCTGAATCGAAGTGGCAGCGGGCGCAGACGTTCAAGAGGAAGCCGGCGAAGAAGCCGTCCTAACTACTTTCCGCCATGATAGGCGATGATTCGATTTAGCGCAGCCTCGTAGTCAGCTTCGATTATGCTGCGTTCGGTATCGGGTCGTCCATCCGCTTTAACCGGGTATCCCGCTTCCATCTAGCCAGATCCATCAGTTCTCGAAGTGGGAAGTCCCAGGGGTCAATCAGCTGTTCCTTTTCTGCGATGGTCACCAGCGAAGTCTAGCATGAGGCGGTGGCTCCGGTGGGGTTCGGGTCCACGCTGGCCAGCGCTGTGTTTCACATAGAGGAACAGCGCATCTGGTCCGAGAATCGGGTTCCTGATGGAAGGGATTACTAATCCCGGCCTTGATCTCCTGACCAAGACTGGCGAAGCCACCAAGTTAAGACTATCGCCGCAAGGCTATTTTAGCAAGTATATTATTGCCCAAGGTAGGCATCCATTCGACTGCGATTCGTCGCTGTAAAAAAAGTCGCGTTGCTGCTTCTCGATGTCCTGTTGTGCCGAGAGTAGTCTCCGTTCGACCGTTCGTCGCCATTCACTTCTTGAACAAGCCTGAATAATCCCGATTATTCTCGCAGATGAATTCTTCCACCCGCTCTAAGTCCGTTCGGAGTGGCAGGGTTCGATGCACCATCCACGGCTTCTCGAATACACCCGGATCTTCGATTGTGGCTTGATAGTCGAGATGATCGAACGTCACGCGCCGAAACCGTTCCACCACGTGAAGCGCCTCGGTGTGCCGGTATCCGCCGGGAAGCTCCGTCTTGTCGTTAAAGCCAATAGTGTCGACCACCAGCGTGTCGCCCTCCCAATGCCCGATCGAATCGCCATACCAGGTCGGATCCAAGTCCGACTGGTGCGGGCCGCCGTGCGTCGGAATCACTCGGAACGCACCGGGATATTCGTACAGCACGACCACCTGATCGAGCCCCTGCACGATCTGCCATTGGTAGGGCGAAAACATCGCCTGGGGGACTCCCGGAGGGTGGCAATCTGCGGACGGGCCGGCATCGTCGGGCCCGCGCACGACTTTAAATTTCTCCGCACCCGCCTTCAATACCGGCGTCGTTTCGAGCGGACCAGGCGTATTGGAGATGTTCATGGGAGCGCCTCCCGGGAAGAAACTGCCCGGGAAAATCATGTTGTAAACTCCCGAGAGGTTCGGCTTCCCGTCCGGCATTTTGGAATTCCCTCTTCACAGGAGTCACTGCTTTCAGCGGGGCGGTGCCCGGAATCGTGACCGTCACTTCCTGCGTAACCATCTGGTCACGGGGGCCATGGACCGTCAAGACATACGTCGTGGTCTGCCGGGGATTGACCTCTTTGCTCCCCGAGCCAGGACAGCCCCAATTCCAGGCTCGATGGAGACGCCGACCGGGTTTTCGACGACCCACTCAAGCCGTACTGCTTGCCCTGCTTTTGAGGTTGCAGGCTGCGCGGTGAATCGCGCGACGCGCGCCTGGAGTCCCGGTGTCCCGCTATAAAAGTTGGTGTCTTTGGAGATTCCCGGCTGTTGGGCCGAGAGAAGCGCGGGAAGAACCGTCAGAAGGAGTGTCGTAAGAGCACAGTTCCGCATAGCTATTAAGTGTATAGCGGCTGCATCTCAAGCGCTGCTGCCCGGAAGTTGGCTGATCAGCGCCGGGAAACGCAGGCCGCTAAACCAAGCTCACGAGTCGACTTTGTGCTAGCATTTCTGCTGCAAGGTCGTCGGTCAAAACATGATCATTTCTCAACCCTTAACGTCATCCATGCGCAAGGCAGTTCTTGCGATAGCCGCCGCCTTCGCTGTATTTTCAGCCGTGGCTGCGTTCGCCCAACAGGCCGTTCCTCCAACTCCGGCTGCTACGGGCGCCCCAGGCGCTGCTGGCCGTGGTGGGCGCGGAGGTAATGCGCTTCCGACGTTGCCTCCAGGCAAGCTGTACAACACAGCGAAAGAGAAATTGCTGGCCGGGCAACAGGTGTTTAGCTTTACGCAATCCACGATGGACCCGGCGGGTTACTGCGAGAAGGCAAAACATTACGACTTTACGTGGTTTGAAATGCAGCACAGCACACTGGAATTCAGGGATATCGAGGCGATGATCGCGGCGTGTCCCCATGTGGCCGCGACACCCATGATCCGTCTGCCGGACGCTCAGGAGATGCGCATCCAGCACACGACGGATATTGGATGCCTGGGCGTGATCGTGCCGACAGTGGACGATGTGGATCGGGCTCGGGAAGCGGCTAAATGGTCGCGATATCCGCCGGTGGCGCGGCGCAGTACCGGCGCGGGTCAGGCCGCGGGCATATGGGGGAATAATTACTCGAAGACGGTCAACGACAATATGCTTGTCGTGGTGATGATTGAGACGCCTACAGGCGTGGCCAACGCGTATGACATCGCCTCGGTGCCGGGCGTCGATGTAGTGATCATCGGGAACGCGGATCTGAGCGTGTTTTCCGGCTTTCCGCAGACGGATGACCGGTATTGGGCACTGGTCCAGAAAGTTCATGACGACGTGATCCGGGCAGGCAAGATTTTTGGACAGGCCTCCGCTGCCTATGCGACCGGGCCTCACAGTTACGATGCGAAGTTCTTTCAGAACGGCAAATCGAACGATGGCTATGTGCCGCAAGGGCGCGGCGGTGCCCGGATCAATCCTAATGCACCGCCACCGGGAGAAGAGCGCTAAAGCCGGTCGATCGCCAGACTGTCCCCCACACGCCTGAAGCCGTAACGGCTGGGTGCGGCGAAATACTCCGATCAGGGCAGTTGGAACACCCACACCGCCGGAGCACGGTCGAGGTTCTGGATTTCCGGCACCAGCGGCGCGAACCCCGTCGCCTGCGCGCCGCCGTTGCCCACGCCGATCGCGATGTACTGCTTGCCGTTCACCGTGTACGAAATCGGGGCGTTGCTCGGCACATCGCTCAGACGCGTTTCCCAGAGCAGTTTGCCGGTCTGGTCGTCGTAAGCGCGGAAGAACCGATCGATCGAGCCGTTGAAGATCACCCCGCCGGCCGTATCCAGCGCGCCGCTCGACACCGGCGCGCGATGGCGCTCGGTCCACACCACTTCGCGCGTCAGCATGTTGACGGCTTCCACCCGGCCGTACTTGCCGTCCGAATCCGGACGAGGCCGCACGGTGGAGCGAACGCCGGTGGACAAGAAGCCCCGGCCGCCGTCGGTCACCGGCGTCAGATCCATGCACGACTCAACCAGCGGTATATACATAATCTTCGTGTCGGGATTGTACGAGCCCGGAAGCCAGCTCTTGGCGCCGTCCACATGGGGGCAGACCATGTGCGTCTGCCCGTCGCCCGCCAGCGTTTGCGGATTGATGGTCTTCTTGCCGGTGACGGGATCGATGGAGGAAACGATGTTCTGCAGGCCGAGGTCCTTCGAGTAGATCCACTTTCCCGTTTCCGCGTCGAGAACGTCATAGGTCGCCTGCTTGCCGGAAGTCATGATCACCGGGCGAACCACGCCGTTCACCGGCATGCGCACGATCTGGCGTTCAAACACCCAGTCGAGGTCCCACTGATCGTTGGGCAGATGCTGGTAATACCAGACGAGCTTGCCGGTATCGGGATTGATGGCCAGGGTGCAGTCCGTATACAGGCCGTCGGTGTTGACGCCCGGCCTCACGGGCTTCGCCAGCAAAGCGGTGTCATAGGTCTGCGCAACGCCGAAGAACGCGAGGTTGAGCGCGGAGTCGTAGCTTCCCGCGATCCAGACGGAGCCGCCGTTGCGCTCCTCGGCTGTGTGATCGTTCCAGGTATCGCCGCCGGGCTCGCCGGGCTGCGCGATGGTGTTGAATCGCCAGGCGAGGTTGCCGGTTTCGGCGTCGAGCGCGACGATGTAGTTCTTTCCGCCGACCCGGCCGCCGGTTCCGATCATCACCTTGCCTTTGGCGACCAGCGGACCGCCGGTGAGGTTGAAGCCCCTTTCCTCCGTCAGCGGCTGGTCCCAGACCACCCTGCCGGTCTTCACATCGAGCGCCACCACATGCACGTCGGAAGTCCCCATATAGACTTTGTTCCCGTAAATCGAGATGGTGCGCTTGTTGCCGGCGTTCACGCCCGGGGGCAAGATCCGCGCATACTGCCAGAGCAGGTCGCCGGTGGCGGCATCGAGCGCTTCGAGTTTGTCGCCGGGGCTGTGCAGGAACATCACGCCGTCATGCACCAGCGGCGTGGCTTCATTGGCGCCGGGGGAAAGCGTCCAGGTCCACGCGACGCGCAGATTGTTCACATTCGATTTCGTAATCTGCTTCAGCGGGCTGAATCCCTGATCATCGAAACCGCGGCGCCATGTGAGCCACTCGCCTGTGGGCGGGTTCTGCAGCAACGCGTCGGTGACGGGAGTGATTTTATCGAGAGGGTTCGCCTTCTTCGGCGCCGGAGGCAGCTTCACGCCGGCCGATACGCCGCCGCCGCCCCTGCCGCCGCGTCCTCCCGGCGGAGCGGGAATCGTCACGGAAGCGAGCGCTGCCGCATCCGATGCGAACTCTTTCCGTCCGGTCGCAAAACTATTCTGCTGGAGCACGTAGGCGATGATCCGCGCGTACTCGGCGCCGCCGAGGCTTCCGGGATTGCCCGGCGGCATCTTCGTGCTCACATAAGTGAACAAATCGGCCGCGGGTTTCCCGGCGTATTTGCCAAGAAAAGCCGCGCCGCGGAGCGGAGGAGCGGAGTTGCCGTCATCGACGCTCGCGCCGTGGCAGCTGGCGCAGTTCCGCTGGTATGCCGCCTTCCCCGCGACCGCTTGTGCCGATGTGAACAGCGCCTCGGCCGGCGGAACCGCGCCGCGCCCTCGCACCCGCGGGCGCCTGAGCATGCAGCGTTGCGGGTGACTCAACCGTGATCAGAGCTGCGACTGCTCCACACAAGGCTGCAGAGAGCGCCGCTCGCCATCTGTTTTGAGGATTTGTGGATGTCATGGTGGTTCCCTCCATAGCTGACCGCTATCTGCCAAATTGTACTACTGAATTCTCGCGACGACCCGTGAAAAACGATTCCTTCCTGCCCGACCATCCGCGGGAGTATGGTCAAAAGGATTCAGCATCCGACGCATCAGAAATTGAAGTATGATGGCGACGGGTAAGTTTGTGACTCGACCATTGAAGGAGGTCTGATTCCATGAGCAAAAGAGCCGTGAATTCGGGAATAGCGATTGTACTTGCCGCGCTCCTGGCCGTTACGCTGGCCGGATTGCTTGCGGGCCAAAGCAAGAACGAGACCTGTCCGCGTTGGCAATGCCGACCTGGGCGGCGTGGTGACCAGCCCTAACGGGCCCGAGGCGGGGGTCTGGGTGATCGCGGAAACCACCGACCTGCCAACCAAATTCGTCAAGATCGTCGTCACCGATGACCAGGGGCGCTACCTGGTGCCGGATCTTCCCAAGGCGAACTACAGCGTGTGGGTTCGCGGCTACGGGCTGGTGGATTCGCCGAAGGTCAAAGCCACACCGGGCAAGACGCTCGACCTGAAGGCGGTCGTGGCGCCGGACAAGAAGGCTGCGGCCGAATACTATCCCGCGCTGTACTGGTTCTCGTTGCTGCAGGTGCCGCCCAAGAGTGATTTCCCGGGCACGGGGCCGAATGGGAACGGGATTGCTCCCAACATCAAGAGCCAGGGCGAATGGATTCGCCAGATCGTCAACACCGACGGCTGCACCGGCTGTCATCAGATGGGCGACAAGGCCACGCGCGAGATTCCGCAGAGCATCCTCAGTAAGACCGCAAGACTCGAAAGCCGCGTGGGATCGCCGGATTCAAGGCCGGCCAGGCGGGCGGCGGGATGAGTGCCCGCTTCGACCAGGTTGGCCGTCAGCGCGCGCTGGCGATGTATGCGGACTGGACCGACCGCATTGCCCATGGAGAGCTGCCGTCCGCCGCTCCTTCGCGTCCGCAGGGCCGGGAGCGCAACGTCGTCGTCACGCTGTGGGACTGGGCCGATCCGAAGGTCTATCTGCACGACGAGATCGCGAGCGACAAGCGTAATCCGACCGTGAACGCCAACGGCCCCATCTACGGAGCGCTCGAAGAGAGCGGCGATTACCTGCCCGTCATCGATCCGAAGACGCAACGCGACGAGCCAGGTGAAGCTGAGGGTTCGCGATCCGCAGACGCCGAGCTCCGTCGAACACGCCGCCGGCGGCGCCGTCGCCGTACTGGGGCGACGAAGCGATCTGGAACAGCCAGACGACGGTCCACAGCTTCGCGATGGATAAGCAGGCTCGCGTGTGGGCCGCGGCGCGCATCCGTAAGCCCGCGACGCCGGCATGGTGCCAGGCGGGATCGGATCATCCGTCGGCGAAGTTGTTCCCGATCAGCGCAGGGCCAGCGGGGGCTGGAACTCTACGATCCGAAAACCAAAGAGACCACGACGATCGACACCTGCTTCACGTGGGGCCACGTGAATTTCGACGACAACGATGTGCTGTGGTCGTCGTTCGGGCCTGCCGGCGTCGAGGGCTGGTTCGACACGAAGATCTGGGACAAGACGCACGACGAGAAGACAGTCGCAGGGCTGGAGCGCGTTCGTTCTCGATTACAACGGGAACGGGAAGCGCGACGCCTACACCGAACCGAATCAGCCGGCGGATCCAACCAAGGACAAGCGGATCAACGTGTCGTTCTACGGCGTCTCGCCGGCGCCGGACGGCTCGGTCTGGGGATCGGTCCTGGGAATGCCGGGCGCGCTGGTTCGCTTCGTCCCCGGATCGCACCCGCCCGAGACCGCGCTGGCCGAGTATTACGAGGTGCCGTGGAACAACCCGAAGGCGCCGGTGCAGGGCTTCGCGCCTCGCGGCATGGACGTCGACAGCAAGGGCGTCGTCTGGACGGTGCTCTCGAGCGGACATCTCGCCAGCTTCGACCGCCGCAAGTGCAAGGGCCCGCTCAACGGCCCGGCCGCCGCGACGGGGCAGCACTGCCCGGAAGGCTGGACGCTCTATCCGTTCCCCGGTCCGAACTACAAGGGCGCGGTGGAGAACGGCAGCGCCGACTCGGCGTACTACAACTTCGTCGATCGGTTCGACATGCTCGGCGTCGGCAAGGACGTGCCGATTGCGACCGGCAATCTGTCCGAAGGATTGCTGGCGCTGGTGGACGGCAAGTTCATGACGCTGCGCGTGCCGTATCCGATGGGCTACTTCGCGAAAGGCATGGACGGCCGCATCGACAATCCGAACGCCGGCTGGAAGGGGAAGGGCATCTACACGCCGATCTCGACGCGAGCGCCATTCCACATGGAAGGCGGCAAAGGGACCACGAGCAAGCTCGTGAAGTTCCAGATGCGACCGGATCCGTTGGCTAACTAGCAACTATGCGCGGGTTGCAACCCGCTTGCCGGCGAGCACGGTGGCGCTCGGGAAGAGTCTCTGGCGGCCGGTCCGTTTGTTCTCGAAAGTTATCCACGAATTCGAAGGTCCCTTCCCTCAGTTCGAGCACCGCAACGTCGGCCGGCGCGCCCACTTTCAGCGTGCCGCGGTCGCGGAAGACCGGAAATGCGCGCGACGCATTGACGGTCGCGCACGCGATCACCTGGTCGAGCGACATGCCCAGCATCAGGAACTTCGACATGACGTTCGGAAAGTCGATCACCTGGGCGGTGCGGCCTTCGGGCGTCCAGTCGGTCGAGAAGGTGTCCGGCAGGAAGCCCGCCTTCAGCACGCGTTCGGCAATATCCCACCGCAAATGGCCGGTGCGCCCATTGCCGAGGTCGAACCGGACGCCGCGGCGGCGGGCGGCGATCACCTCCGGCAGAATGTGTCCGGCGTCGTCGATGATGCTGTTCGGCGGCGGCGCAAACATGTGGGTGACGATATCGCCAGGCTTGAGCAGCGCCAGAAGCTTGGGCAGCGGCGACATCGTCTGCCCCATGTGGATCATCACCGGCAGATTGAAACGAGGAGGCGACTTCCTGCGCGCGCCTCAGCACCTCGAAATCGTTCGGCGCCGGCGACGTCCCGCGACAGCCGCGCCTTGACGCCGGCGATCATGTCGCGATTGCGCCCGATCGCTTCGCGCGCGGCGCCGACATCGGCGCGGTTGATGTCCATCGTGTCGCCTTCCGGCAGGATGCCGGCGCGCCCGATGTTGATCAGCACGCGGCACGGCTGCGGCGCCGACTTTGGCGACGGCAATCGTTTCGCCGATGCGATCCGCGCCCTGCGATCCCGCGTCGATCAACCCCGTCACGCCGTCGGCGAGGCACAGCGCCGGCCCATCCTTGACGCGCGCCGCATGCGTATGGATATCGATCAACCCGGGCACCACCAACTTGCCGCGCGCGTCGATCGTTTCGGCGGCGTCGGCCGAGATGTTGGCCTCGACCGCCGCGATCCGGCCATGCGGCGATCGCCACGTCACGGATCGCGTCGAGCTTGCGCGAAGGATCGATCACGCGTCCGCCCTTGACGATCAGGTCGTATTTCGCCGCGCTGCCGCGAGCACGTCCGCGACGCGGGCAAATACCGCAGCGCCGTGGCTGTGCAGACAAACTGGCGTCGGTTCATCATTACGCTGCCCAACCTTTCTATCTAACCCTGATCTATCTGGCCCTGATCTTATCTGGCCTTGACGTATTTTCGCAGGCGGTGTGCGCCGACGTCTGCGGCAAAGACCGAGCCCATGCTGTCGGCCGCGATGCCCGACGCCGAGGTTCCTGCCGCGACAGTGTCCAGATCCGCGGGATCGGGAATGAAGGCCTCGAGCGTGCCGGTGATCGCGTTGCCGATGACGATGCCTCTCTGCTCGCCTTTTTTCGCGTTCGGATCCGAATAGGACGCGCCCACGTAGATCGTGTCGTCCTTGCCGACAAACACCGAGCTCGGCTGGCCGAATTGCTGCCACGCCACGATGAAGGTGCCTGCCTGATCGAATACCTGGATCCGGTTGTTCTTGCGGTCGGCGACGTACACCCAGCCGCGTGAACCGCCGACGAAGAGGTCGTGAGGCTCGTCGAACTCGCCGGGTAGCGAGCCCTTGCGTCCCCATGCCTTGACGAAGCGGCCGTCCTTCGAGAACTTCACCACGCGGCCGGTAGCCGTACTTGTTCGGGGCATGGCCGTCAGAGACGAAGATGTCGCCATTGGGCGCGATGGCGACGCTGGTCGGCCGATCGAACGCGTCCGGTCCGGTGCCGGCCACGCCCTCCTTCCCGAGCGTCATCAATACCTTGCCGTTGCGATTCAGCTTGATCACCTCTTGGCCCATCACCACGCCCTGGGCGTTCCTGGCGGACATGCCGAGGATCGTGTCCTGATCGTTGACGTCAGTCGCCCACAGGTTCCCGTCTTCGTCCACGGTGAACCCGTGGTTGTAGGCAAACAGCCCCGCGCCAAGGCCCTTCAGCAGCTTCCCCGACGGATCGAACTCCAGGATCGGCGGATTGGCGGGACCTCGCTGGATGCAGGTGGCTTGACCGGCGGGCACGACGTTGAAGCACCGGTGGAAGACCCAGATGTGGCCTTTGCCGTCCACATGAACCCGGATCACCTCTCCCCATTGGCCGCCGTTCATGCTTTTCGGAAGCGTGGGCCAGCCCTCGACCAGTCGATAGGGATTGGGAAGTTCGGTTGGTTTGGAGTATCGGGCCTGCTGAGCCCGTGCCGCGGGTCCGAACATGGCCGTGGTGACAGCGCTGGCTACGAGACAAAAGCCTGCTCGACCTTTGTGTGACAATCGCCACCTCCAATAGCAAGCCAGGATATTATGTTTTGCGAGTGGATGGTAGCGTATGGTTAAGTCGAGGCGGCCGCTGCTTTTTGGCGGTTCGCTTCGAGCCGGGAGTCAACCAGGGCCACGATTTCGTCGATCACGGGATGGCTGAGACCTTTCTGTCTCGCGATGAGTTGCACCAGTTTCTCCGCACGTTCGATATACAGCGCTCCATTATTGAGGGCACGGGCGGCAGAAGCGGGCCGGACCAAAGATTGGGCGGCCGCGGCGTACTTCTCAAAGGGAACGAGATCGCCAGGACCGGCGCCGAGTTTCACGCACAAGTCGTTGACGAAATTGTAAACCGAACGCGAAGTCTCGATATCGCTGTGAACTGCCTCCTGCGCCGTGCGTATCCCGTCTTTCAAAATGCATCGATAGTTACCGGCCAGCAGCATCGCCCATTTTGCGAGAGGCACAAAGATCGATTCATGGACCTTTCAGCTTTACCGGCAACTCGACCTTTCCCTCCGGCGTGTCGAAACGTGCGCTTTCAATGTCCTTTTCGAGCTGGCGAAGAATCGCAGTGGGTTTTTCCCCGTCGAATCTCGCGACTTTGAAGTTGGTAGGGAGTGTCACCATCAATACGTTCACCGGTTCGTCCGGCGGACGGATCGCCTGGGGGTCGGGGCTATTGAGCGTGATGCTTGCGGGATCGAAGTCGTCCCACACCGCCGGATCCGTGTACGCAGCCCTCAAGGGCTCATAATCCAGACCGGGGATGCGTTTGACATACGGCAATGGCGCCATGTTCATGATTGACATGCAAGGCACTCGCGATTTGGCGACCGCATCGAGCAGTTCGCGTACGCCTGATGAGCGATATTGCGGTTCCCGCATACACAGTCCAACGAGGTCGTAGTCTTCGGGATTAACGCCCGCGGCCGGTCCCGCGGTTACTTTGCCTGGCAGGTTGCGCGAATCCAGAACTATCGGGTCTTTTCGTCCTTTAACGGGCAGCCGAACGCGAAAGCCTTCAGCGTTGATTAAATCAGCCTCGGATGGCAGACAAACAAGATGAATCCGGTGTCCGCCGAACAGCATTTTTGAGGCGAGAAGCGAGCCATAAGAGGCTCCCATCAGCAGGATGTTGTAGGGCATGACTGTTATTCTCAAGGCTAGCGCGCCTTTGCTGCCTATGCAATCTCAGGCAGCGATATTCTGGGACTGTCTGAACCAGAGACTGCTTCCTGTATACGCTGAGCTTGGTTCGGGAAGGAGCAGCCGAAAAACAACATGGAGCAACTATACTGGGCGCACGGCGGAAGTTGCGGTGATCACGCGCTTCGGTAAGTTCCTGCGCGTCGCCGAGCCGGGATTGAACTGGAAGCGGCCGTTTTTCGATTCGGTGGCCGGCATGGTGAGCCTGCGCGTGAATCAGATCACTCTGACCATGGAGACGAAGACCAAAGACAACGTGTTCGTCACCATTCCGATTTCCGTGCAGAATCGCGTTCGCCCGGAAAAAGTCTACGACGCTTATTACAAGTTGTCCGATCCGGTGGCGCAGATCAAATCCTACGTGGAGCAGGTGATCCTGGGGCATGTCCCGGGAATGACGCTGGACGAAGTGTTCGCCAGCCAGTCGAGCATCGCCGCGGCGGTAAAGCAGGAACTCGATGCGGACATGGCGGGATTCGGCTACGAGATCGTCAACGTGCTGGTGACCGATATTGTTCCCGATGCAAAAGTGAAGTCGGCCATGAACGATATCAATGCGGCGCAGCGCGAACAAGTCGCCGCCAACGCCCGCGGCGAAGCCGAGAAGATTCTGGTGGTGAAGAAAGCCGAGGCCGAAGCGGAGAGCAAGGCTCTGCAAGGGCAGGGCATCGCGAATCAACGGAAGGCCATCATCGAAGGGCTGCAGGTCTCGATCGAGCAATTTCAGAAAGTGGTGGAGGGGGCGTCCGCGAAGGAAGTCATGCAACTGGTGATGGTCACCCAGTATTTCGACACCCTGAAATCGATCGGCGAAAGCGACCGAACCAACACGCTGTTTCTGGCGCACTCGCCCGGCGACGGTGAAAGAGGTTTCGGATCAGATCCTGCAGTCGATGCTGGTGGCGGAGAGAGCGAACAAGTAAGGCGCCGCCAGACAAAAAGGGACTTCACGAATCACACTGGTTTCCCAGTACTATCCCGCATGGGCTCTAAAATCACGATAGACCCGAAGCTATCCCGCAAGTAAAAACTCAGCGCGATACCCTTCTTCAGTGACTAGCCTCAGATCCTTACGGATGGGAGCTCGCCCACCACCGTTCCCTCGATCTTTTTGGCGTTGGGCGTCCAATTGGCTCCGTGATGCTCGTGATCTTCCGGGTTCTCCTCGTAAATCTCCAGATCGTACTCCGCGATATCCACAAGCTCTGTTCCGAGGAACACATTCCCGATCCCAACTAATTTGCGAACGGGCCGCAAAGACATCAGACGAAGGATACCCCCTGCGCAGCGCCGGGGCAAGCCGCGCCACGCCAATAAGCATTCTTGCACTTCTCCAACTGAGTCACGAGTGAATAGCCATCACAAAAAACAGCTCTTAACAATCGCAAGGAACACACTCATATGGCTGGAACAGTCCATGGCATCTGTGGCCGCATCGTGACTCGGCTGCGTACCTTGCTCCTATTAACTTTCTCCTTTCGTTCTACGTTAACGGTCCGCGAAGTGTCCGGATGATCGCGCGCGAGTTGCAGCCTTAGTCCTTAAGAAATCGCTATTACAAGTTCTTGGCTAACCGATAGGACGGGTGTGAGACAGCCTACTCGTCTTTTGTTGATAATCGCCTTGCTACTGGGTCTTCAAATCATTGGATTTGCACAAAACGTCACTCTCTCGATTGCATCTGGCTCTGGGGCAGCTGGGACAGTTGTCAGTGTTCCGATTACTCTGACTTCGTTGAACGGTGCCCAGGTCGCTGGACTCCAATGGTCGTTCCAGTATTCCTCGGATATCACGAGCGTCGTGGTGACACCCGGCCCGGCGGCTACTAACACGGGGAAAGCTCTCCAATGTTCGTCAAACACCTGCTTGCTCTTCAGTCTTGACACCACAACCATTGCCGATGGCACAATTGCCACGGCGAGCTTTCAAATTGCGCCGAATCCATCGACCACATCGATTTCCGTCCAGGTTTCTGGGGTAGTCGCCGCAACAGCGGCAGGCGATTCCGTCCCTGCTGCTGGAAGTTCGGGCACGATCACGGTACTGGCACCGCCACCCATCGTCAGCGTTAGCATCAATCCTCTGACCGCGACTCTTACCGCGTCGCAGAGCAAGCAGTTCACAGCGGCCGTGACCGGCAGCGCGAACACCTCCGTAACCTGGTCCATGACTCCCTCGGTCGGGAGCTTGTCGAATGGATTGTTCACCGCCCCGTCCGTGATCAACACCGCGCAGTCGGTGACCATCACCGCGACCAGCGTGGCCGATCCAACGAAATCCGCCAGCGCGACCGTTCAACTCACTCCCATCGTTAGCATCGGCATCAATCCTCTGACCGCGACTCTTACGGCATCGCAGAGCCAGCAGTTCACCGCGGCCGTGACCGGCAACGCAAACACGTCCGTAACCTGGTCGATGACTCCCTCGGTCGGGAGCTTGTCGAATGGATTGTTCACCGCCCCGTCCGTGATCAACACCGCGCAGTCGGTGACCATCACCGCGACCAGCGTGGCCGATCCAACGAAATCCGCCAGCGCGACCGTTCGACTCACTCCCATCGTTAGCGTCGGCATCAATCCGCTGACCGCGACTCTGGCCGCATCGCAGAGCCAGCAGTTCACCGCGGCCGTGACCGGCAACGCAAACACGTCCGTAACCTGGTCCATGACTCCCTCGGTCGGGAGCCTGTCGAATGGACTGTACACCGCCCCGTCCGTGATCACCACCGCGCAGTCGGTGACCATCACCGCGACCAGCGTGGCCGATCCAACGAAATCCGCCAGCGCGACCGTTCAACTCACTCCCATCGTCAGCATTGGCATCAATCCTCTGACCGCGACTCTGGCCGCATCGCAGAGCCAGCAATTCACGGCGGCCGTGACCGGCAGCGCAAACACGTCCGTAACCTGGTCGATGACTCCCTCGGTCGGGAGCTTGTCGAATGGATTGTTCACCGCCCCTTCCGTGATCAACGCCGCGCAGTCGGTGACCATCACCGCGACCAGCGTGGCCGATCCAACGAAATCCGCCAGCGCGACCGTTCAACTCACTCCCATCGTTAGCGTCGGCATCAATCCGCTGACCGCGACTCTGGCCGCATCGCAGAGCCAGCAGTTCACCGCGGCCGTGACCGGCAACGCAAACACGTCCGTAACCTGGTCCATGACTCCCTCGGTCGGGAGCCTGTCGAATGGACTGTACACCGCCCCGTCCGTGATCACCACCGCGCAGTCGGTGACCATCACCGCGACCAGCGTGGCCGATCCAACGAAATCCGCCAGCGCGACCGTTCAACTCACTCCCATCGTCAGCATTGGCATCAATCCTCTGACCGCGACTCTAGCCGCATCGCAAAGCAAGCAGTTCACAGCGGCCGTGACCGGCAGCGCGAACACTTCCGTAACCTGGTCGATGACTCCGTGGGTCGGGAGCTTGTCGAATGGATTGTTCACCGCCCCGTCCGTGATCAACACCGCGCAGTCGGTGACCATCACCGCGACCAGCGTGGCCGATCCAACGAAATCCGCCAGCGCGACCGTTCGACTCACTTCCATCGTCAGCGTTGGCATCAATCCTCTGACTGCGATTCTTACCGCATCTCAGAGCCTGCAGTTCACAGCGGTCGTGACCGGCAGCGCGAACACTTCCGTAACCTGGTCGATGGCTAGCCGTCGCTCCATAGGTAGCCTGGCAAACGGGTTATATACGGCGCCGTCTGTAATCCACAATTCAGACTCGGTCACCATAACCGCAACCAGCGTCGCCGATCCCACGAAATCCGCCAGCGCTGTTATTCAGCTCAAATCTAAGGGCGCCGCTCCCACCGTCCGTACGACGTCCGTTTCTAATGTTACGGCCCATGACAGCCTGCAGATATCGACGACTGCTGGTACCGGGATGCAAAGCAATACCAGTCCGGCCGTGCTCTCGGCCGCCAGCCTGAAGCCCGGCCCCATGGCGCCTGACTCCATGGTTACGGTATTCGGTGATCAGCTTGGCAGCAGAGTGAGTCGGCTACAGAGCAGCCCCTTCCTACCGCACTTGGGGATTGCACGATAAAAATTACGGACTCCAACGGCGTAGAGCGCGCGGCAGGGCTCTACTATGTTTCACCCAACCAGATCAACTTCAAGATTCCGACGGATACGGCGCCGGGGCCGGCGACGATCACCGAGACCAGCGGCGATCAGACCCAAACGCTCGGAAATCTAAACATCGCCACCATATCGCCCGGACTGTTCTTCCTGAACTCAGATGGATTGGCGGCGGCCGACTTGACGCGAGTCAATGGAAACAACACGAGCCATGAGGAGATTGCACAGCCAGACGCTACAACCAATGGGTTCGTGGCCGTCCCCGTCGACCTCGGGTCCGACTCGGATAAAGTCTATCTGACCCTATACGGAACAGGATTACGACACCGTTCGAGTCTGGATTCCGTGCAGGTGCTTGTCGCGAATATGCCGGCCCTGGTTGACTACGCGGGCGCTTCCGCTGTTTCCGATGGTGTGGATCTGGTCCGCGTTCTTCTCCCGAAGGAACTGCGTGGCACGGGCATGGCGACCGTTGTTGTCACCGTGGACGGTGTATCGTCTAACAGCGTAAACCTGGTGATCAAATAAGTGATTGTTCACTGGTCGAGTGGGGCCTCGCTTTAGTTACTTCATCAACTCGGCGAGTTTATCTTTCACCGCTGCGCCCCAGATGTCATATCCCTTGGCCTGCGGGTGCAGGTTGTCGGGGCGGAACGAATCGGGGAGGAAGACGCCTTTCTCATCCAGGAACTTGGGGCCGATATCCATATAGAAGACGTGCTGCTGATCGTCGAGCTTGGAGATGATCCTGTTCACTTCCGCGATTTTGTCGCGGACCGGGTCGCCGGGCATGCTGCGCGGGAAGATCGCCAGCAGCAGGATCTTGGCATTGGGGAAATCCTTGCGCATCTCCAGCACGACCGCGCCGATGCCCTCGGCGATTTCCGGCGCGCGTGGACGCGCCCGTGTTGTTGGTGCCGATCATCAGCATGATCGCCTTCGGCTGAAAGCCCTGGCCTTCGCCGTTCTTCAGGCCCCAGAGAACGCCCTGCGTGGTGTCGCCGGCGATGGCGAAGTTGGCGGTCTTCATGTTGCCGAAATATTTGTCGAACATCGCCTTGTTCGCGTCGCCCTGCACCCACCAGTCGGTGATCGAGTCGCCGTCCAGCAGCAGATCGATGTCGCCCTTCTTGGCGATTTCGACGAAGCCCAAATGGCGCGGCCCCTGCGCTGCGCGGTCTGCGTGAACGTCGCGGCGGTATTCGGCGCGGCGGCTGAAGCATCATCAGCGGCTCGAAACTTCTGCAGCAGCGGTTTGACCGGCGACTTGTCGGAGGCGATCAACGACTTCAGCGCGTCATTGACTTGGGCCAACTCCTCCGGCGTCGGCCGGGGGATCGCAACCTCTGGCGGAACGGGAGCCGGAGGGCCGATCACAACCGGCGCGGCACCTCCTCGACCGGGGCCTTGAGGTGGGCCGCCGGCATTCGCTCCGGGTGGCGCGGGCTGGGCCAAAGCGTAGCTTGCCAGGGCCAGTAAGGCAATAGAGACAATCGGTGTGCGCTTCATCCTGATCTCCTCTGTTCCGTCAAACATGTTCCGTCGAACAATTCTACGGCGCGTCTATCCCTATGCGCAAGCCACGTGCCGCCCGGGCTTCCAGTCCTATGAAGGGGTTAGCCCTCAGTTTCAAATCTTCTATACTGGTGTCCGTTCGTTCTTCAAAAGACAGGTCGATATGCGAAAGATGACAGTTCCTTTGGCATTCGCCGCCACGGCGACGCTCATCACCGTGGCCGTGATGTCTCTGGTGTCCAATGCGGTTAACGTGTATGCACAGGCTCGTCCCGTGAGCAGTTATGCGGAGGATCGCGCCGCGATTGAGGACTTGCAGGCCCGATATCTCTTCGCGCTGGACTTCCACGATCCCGATCTCTATGTCTCGACCTTCACACCGGACGGGGTACTCGAATCCGGCAGCGGCGATGTGAAGGGTCGCGAGGCGATCAAAGCCGTGATCGCGAAGATGCCGAACCCGGCCGCACGGCCGGCCTTCGAGCCGCCGCCGCTCGACACAACATCTCGAACATCGTCATCAAGGTAGACGGCAACAAAGCCGCCGGACTCTCGTACTGGTTCCACTACTCCAACGACAACCCGCAACGCAAGGGCGTCTCGACGGGTTCGGGCACTATGAGGACGAACTGGTCAAGACCAATGGGAAATGGCTGTTCACAAAGCGAAAGATCTACAACGAAGGGCATGATGAGTGGGCCTATAAGGCGGCAAGAATCCCGCTTGGTAGCAGGCTGATGGGGCTGGGCGGATAAGGAAAGGCTTGATCGATGCGTTACGTCTTTGCAGTTGCATTGTTTGTGATGTCCGGAATATCCTTCGGACAAGCTAGGCGCGTCGACGATGCCGCGCTCCGGAATGCCGCGAAGTCGGCGTCCGATGGCGACTGGCTGAGCTACGGCCTCACGCCGGGCGAGACGCGTTTTAGTCCGCTCACGCAGATCGACGCGTCTAACGTGAAACGGCTCGGCCTGATGTGGTCCTATGAAGTCGGCGACGGAGGAGGCGACCAGGAAGCCACGCCGCTCGTCTGGAATAACACGATTTTCGGCGTCACCAACTGGAGCATCGTGTTCGCCGTCGACGCGCGCACCGGCACAGCAGAAATGGCGCTGGGATCCCGAAGTCAATCGCCAGCCCACGAGCGACAAAATGTGCTGCGGCGTGGTGAACCGCGGGCTGGCGCTGTATCACAACAAGGTTTATGTTCCGGTGAACGATGGACGGCTGGTGGCGCTCGACGCAGACACCGGCAAGCCGGTTTGGGAAACTCGCGTCTCCTATACACAGGACGAGCAGACACTGACCATCGCCCCGCGCATCGCCAAAGGGAAAGTGATCGTCGGCACGGCTGGCGGCGACCGTCCCACGCGCGGCTTTTTTGCCGCCTACGATGCGGAAACCGGGCGCCAGGTCTGGAAGTTTTACACCGTTCCCGGCGATCCCGCCAAGGGCTTTGAGTCGGAGGCGATGCGCAAGGCCGCGGCAACTTGGGAGGGCGAGTGGTGGAAGCTCGGCGGCGGCGGATCAGTATGGGACGGGATATCCTACGACCCCGAGAGCGAGCTGGTGTACGTCGGCACAGGCAATGCCGAGCCTTGGCCGCCGGCCCTTCGCACCAAGGACACCAGCACGGGCAGCGACAACCTGTACGTGGCCTCCATCGTGGCCGTGAACGTGGATACGGGCGTGCTCAAGTGGCACTACCAAATGGTCCCCGGCGACGAGTGGGATTACGACAGCGTGCAGCAGATGATCCTGGCGGATTTGAACATCAACGGCAAGACGCGCAAAGTCATCATGCAGGCCAACAAGAACGGCTTCTTCTATGTGCTCGACCGCATTACGGGCGAGTTCATATCCGGGCAGCCCTTCTCGCGAGTCACCTGGGCAAAGGGAATCGATCAGAAGACGGGACGGCCCATCATCAACACCGAGGTGAAGTACGGTAAGGATCCGACGCCGGTATCGCCCGGTGGCGGCGGCGCCCACAGCTGGTCGCCCATGTCCTTCAATCCTCAAACCGGTCTGGTGTATATTCCGAGCCGGGGTTGGGACACGTTCACCTATGCGGCGGATTACGATTTCAAACCGGAAACCTCGCGCGTGGGCGGGCGGCGCAAACCGGTCTGAAACCAACACGCGGGAATGACCCGGAAGCCAGCGGGACCCGCCATCGGTCCGGAGCCGCTGCGAAGGCGGAAACGTCAGCACGCTGGTCGCTTATGACCCGGTGAAACAGGAGATCCGCTGGCGTGTGCCGGTGGGCAACAGCCGGTTCGGCGGCACGTTGAGCACCGCGAGCAATCTGCTGTTCCAGGTCGCGCCGGATGGCCGCCTGATCGCCTACTCGGCGGACAAGGGCGAACAGACTCTTCGAGCTGCCCACCGGGCTACACAACGGCATGGGTCCGCCGATCACTTTCGCCATCGACGGGAAGCAGTACATCGCGCTGATGGGCGGCTCGGGTGGTACGCAGAGTCCGGGCGTGACCAACCCGGGAGCGATTACCACGCAGATGAAGCCCCAGTTGTTGGTATTCGGTCTCGACGGCAAGGCGGAGTTGCCCAAACCCGGGGCCGCGCCCTCACCGGCTGCCGCGGATCCACACCAATAGTCTTGATAGTTGGCTAACGGCTGCAGATGGTTCTTGCAGTGGCTACGTGATCATGTTAAAATCCTTGCCGTCTACACCTTGAGGAGGTGCATGAATGGTTAAGCGGACTCTAGGATGTGTGGCGGTGTGGGGCTTGATGGCCAGTGTCTCATTGCAGGCGCATCATTCGCTCGCCGGCGTCTACGACATGAAAGCCGAAAAAGAGCTCACCGGGACAGTCGAAAAAGTACAGTTTGTGAATCCCCACGGCTCGCTGACGATCTCGGTCAAGGGAGCGGATGGCACGCCGACCGAATGGGTGTTCACACTTGGCTCCGCCACGGCCCTCGCGCAGCGGGGGGTCGGGAAAACCGGACCCAATGCCCTCCACAACGGGGACACCATTACCGTGAAGTGCATCCCCGCGAAGGATGGCCATCCGCTGGGATTCCTCAAGTCGATAACCTACGCTGACGGGCACGCTGTTGTGGTCTCCGGCGGCGGCCCGAACGATTAGGCCCAAGGAGAGAATCCATATGAATTATCGACGAGGCATTCTTTTCGCGTTCGGGCTCGTTTTTGCGATCGGCGCGCTGACGTTGGCTAGTGCGCAGGCGCCAGCCGGCGGGCAAGGTAAGGGCGGCGGGCAAGGTAAGGGCGGCGGAGGCCGCGGGGCCGGCGCGCCGCTGTACACTCCTGCACCCGGTGCGAAGGACCTGAAATCAGTCCTTTTCAACTGGGCCTGGTATATGGGCATGCTCCGAAGCAGCGACGAGCGAGACCTGCTCATGACGCTCGAATACCAGGGCAAGGGCACCGTTCAAGTGGACGGACAGCCCTGCAATGTAACGAAGTATCGAACCAGCATCAGCTACCAGACGTCCGGCGAGCGGATTCAGTACACGGGCACTCGGCCCAATGGCCAGGCGTGCTCCAATGTCGAAGTCCTCAGTGGAGCGTATGCCTGGAACGAAGACATTCCTGGCGCCGAACTCGTCCCCGGTAAAGGCAAGGCGACGCCCATGCCCGCGACCGTAGAGGAGCGGATGATTCGCCTGTGGGCAAGTCCGCAGGGTGCGTTCAAGGGCGCGATGGCGGGCACAAGTGATCCACCGGAAATGGCGCCCCAGGCCGCAACGGGTGCCGGCTGATGTGGCGATGGCAGGGAAAACCTCCGTCGCATGGCAAGGCAATAAGCCGGTCGTGACATTCCCGATTCCGGGCGTTCCCAACGCAATCGCAACCGCCACGCTCGACGCGAAGTTCATGCCCGAGAGTGTCGTCGTGAAGCAGGGAGCGAAGACTTACGAGTTCACTTACAGCAACTATAAGGACTGGAACAATCCGCTGAATCCGGCGGAGGCGTTCTACGCAGGCAGGATGATCGAGAAACAGAACGGCGCCGTCGTCCGCGACATTACGACGACGCTGACGGAAACCGCACAGATGTATGTCGTGATGCCGGTTCCGGCAAGCGTCAAGGCGGCGATCAAGCCAACGAATCAGCCTCCCAACTGGACTCTGAATGCCGACACACCGCTGCCGGCGAGGCAGATTTCAACCGCCGTAACCCCGCGGCTGGCCGACGGACATCCGGACATGACAGGAAGCTGGGGCGGCCCCCAAGGTCCAATTGGGGGTGGTGGGAACCGCCGATGTGGTCCAACGCAGACGCCGGATGGGGGAATCAACCCCGGGACCGGCTGTAAAATCCCGATGGACAACTTCTGGGTGGATTATGAGTGGATCTCGCCCTCGCGCTTTGGTTTGACAGGCAACACCGGGGAGCCATTGAAGCCGAGTCGTCCCATGTACAAACCCGAGTTTTGGGACAAGATTCAGGAACTCGATCAGTGGACCAACAAGTACGATCCGATCATGACCTGTCAGCCGATGGGACTCCCGCGGGAGGGTACACCGTCGCGCATTATCCAGTCGCCCACCGACATCGTCTTTTTTTACACAACCAGCGATTACGGCGGTGGAAACATGGAATTCCGCGACATCCCGACCGACGGACGCAAGCGCGCCGACACGGTCGAAGCCTACTACATGGGGCTTTCGATCGGTAAATGGGAGGGCGACACGCTGGTGATCGATTCCACCAACTTCGTCGATACCACCTGGTTCGGACGCGGCGGCTTGCTTCATTCGGCCGACATGCACATGGTCGAGAAGTTCACGCGGAAGGGCGATGAGATTCTTTACCAGGCGACCATCGAGGACCCGTACCTGATCGAGCCATGGGTGATGCCGGACAAAATCCTTCGGCTGCGCGCTGGCGCTCCGCAAGTAATCCATGAGCGCGCCAGTTGCGAAGTGTATGAGGAAGGGAACGTTTCCACCCAGCTCCGGCACTGACCCGGAAAGCAGAAGTCAAAGTAACGGCCGGGGTTGAGTCGTCCCCGGCCTTATTTTTTAAACTCCGCCTGCCAGTTCAGCACCACCGTCATCGAGGCTGCGGTGGAATCGCGGCCGTAGGTGTTGATCAGGAAACGCTGCCCGTCCGGCGCGATGTCCCAATAATGATTGCTGGTGGTGGCTCCGCCGCCGTAGATTGGCACTTGGAACAGGAATTTGGGAACGCTCGCATGGAAAGTGGATCCTAGCGTGACATCCACGCTCATCAGCCGCCCCTCCGCCGTGAAGTAAAACAGCTCCTTGCCGTCGCGGCGCCAGCGCGGTTGATAGCCGCCGCCCGACGACACGACCCACTTGCCGCCGCCGGCCTCAGGAAAGCTACGCACGTAAACTTCGAACTTTCCGCTTTCATCCGAAACATACGCGACGTACCGTCCGTCGGGTGAGAATGCGCCGTCGGTTTCGGTGGCATCGGTCACCAGAAAGGGCTCGGGCTTGGCATTGCTCTGCAGGGCGCCTTGCATCGGCAGTATCCACAGGTCTTCCTTGGTTTTTGGATCCACAACCGAATAGAGGAGCCAGCGGCCATCCTTTGACCAGTCCCAGGCATAATTTGCGCTCTCCGATTTCGTCAGCAGCGAGGTTTCCTTCCCGCTGCCGCTGGCGGGAATCTCGTACAACGCGAAGCTGCGGGCGTCCGCTGCCGTTGAGAAGACCAGGCGATTGCCTTCCGGGGCCCATACCGGTTTGACGCTGCTGCCTTGCGGCACGAGCCTGGTGCTGGTTGCCCGGGCGAATTCGTACAACCAGGTCGAGGGAGGAGAACCGGCTTCCAGGCGAACCGCCGCGACGCGCGAGCCATCCGGGGAAAGGCGCAGTTCGTTAAAACCGGCCGAGGTCCAAGCGGTTTCGAGCGCTTTGCCTTGCCGGTCAAACCACGTCAGCGTCCGTTCGGCTCCGGCGCGGTAGACCAGCGCGCCCGCCGCGGAGACGTTAAACTGGCCCACTCCTTGCGCGACGGGGAAAGGGTCCCCCACGAGCCCGAGTTGTTTGGTGTCGAATCGTTGCGCCAACAAAGTGTTCTCGCGCCGAAATAGAAGGTAGCCGCCGGCTTCATCCTCAGTTGCGAAGCCAACCCGCGATCGATCCGGCAATAGCTGCTTGGCGGATTCGCGGCCGTCGAGAGAGGCAACGTATATTCCGCTGCCAACGCCGATTCCGCTGCCTAGTCCGTAGACGAAGTGCCGGCCGTCCGGAAGCAGGGGGTTGCCGCCGCGCAAGTCCACGCCTCCGGTGACTTGGAACGGTAGTGCCGAGGAGGTTCCGCCTCCCGCCGCGACCTCTCGCAATCCGCCGGGAACCGAAACAAAAATGATGCGGCCATCCGGTGTTGAAAAGCCGCCACCGAGGATGCCAGGGAGATCGCACAAAGCTTGGGGCGGCCCGCCGGCGACGTCGACTCTCGACAGTTTGCCTGTCCGTCCAAACACCACGAAGCGGCTGTCCACAGTCCAAAATGATTGGTTGACCAGTGTATTTTCCGTACCAGGCAACGGACGAGCCTCGAGCGAATTCAACGCACGGATCCAGAGACGGTCTCCGTCCGGATAAACCACCAGCTTCCCATCGGGAGAAATCGCGGGCCCGCCGACGCCCGCGCCTTCCGGGGCGGCGATCTGAAAGCGTACGGTGGACACCGAGGCTGCAGGCCGCGCATGAAGTTGCACCCATCCCAACGCACCCAACGCCACTGCCAAAATGGCGGCAGCGATCCAGCCGACCCGTTCAAGCACGCCGCCTGAGCGGGCCGGTCCGCCTGCCGCAAGCTTGACAGGCGCCTCCAATAACTCCTCGACGTCACCGATGTCGCGCAGCCGTCTCTTCGGATCTTTCTCCAGACATTTGCGCAGCAACCGCTGCACGTCTTGTGGGGCCCGGTTCAGGTCCGGTTGTTCCTTGACGATCGCGGCCAGCGTCTCGGTGACATCCTCACCTTGGAACAAGCGCTCGCCCGTGAGCAGTTCGTACAGCACCACGCCGAACGCCCAGATGTCAGCGCGTTTGTCCACCGCCTTCCCGCGCGCCTGCTCCGGAGCCATGTACCCCGCCGTACCGAGAATCATGCCGATTTGCGTGGCGTGCATCGTCAGCGTCGGCGAATTCTCCAGGTTGGGGGAAGCCGCAGACTGAGAGGCGAAAGCCTTCGCCAACCCGAAATCCAATAACTTCACGACGCCATCTGGAGTGACTTTGATATTGGCGGGTTTTAAATCGCGGTGGACGATACCCTTTTCATGCGCGTAATCGAGACCGTCTGCGATTTGTTTGGCGATCTTCCAGGCTTCATCGAACGGCAACGGTCCTTTCGGCGACTCGCCCTCGACCAGTTCCATCACCAGCGCTCGATCTTCGATCCCGTAGATCTGCGCGATGTTCGGATGATTGAGGGCTGCCAGAACTTCTGCTTCGCGTTGAAACCGCGCCAAGCGCTCAGGGTCGGCTGCGACGGCTGCCGGCAGGACTTTCAGTGCTACGTCGCGTTTCAGCTTGGTGTCTTTGGCGCGGTATACTTCACCCATCCCGCCCGCGCCCAGAGGCGCCAGAATCTCGTACGGACCAAGTCTCGTGCCAGCGGCCAAGGTCATGGAATCTATACGATTCTAACGTAGGCATACGCATAGCGCCATGCAAATCAAGAACGTGGTATAGTGGCGCGTTGCATCGCTGCGGTCTCTGATGAATCTGGCCCACGTACATCTCTTGCTGAATCACTTCCCGACCGTCGGCATGATCGTCGGACTGGGCCTGTTCATCGTGGCCCTCATGACCAAGAGCGACCATCTGAAGAGCGCCAGCCTGGTCATCTTTTTCGGCATCGCCCTGCTGTCGATTCCGACGTTCGCCTCAGGCACCGCCGCGGAGTTGGCCTTGCAGAAGACGCCCGAGGTCTCGGTGGCTATGATTCAGGCCCACGAGACTGCGGCATTCGAGGCGCTCGGGGTTATGGAACTGACGGGCGCCCTGGCATGGCTGGGACTGTGGCAGCGCAGGCGGCTCTCCCGCTTTCCACAAGCGACACTGGCCGCGGTCCTGATCGCGGGGGTCGTGACTTTCGGCCTGATGGGCTGGGCCGCAAGCATCGGCGGAGACATCCGGCATCCGGAGATTCGCACGAATACCGCCCCAGTGGAAACCGCGACGGCAAATCCGCCGCTGGCCCGAGTCATCGGAGACGGCATGGTGAACCTCAAGTGGGGCTGGCCGGCCAGCGAGACGGTTCATTTCATCGGGCTGTCCCTGTTGTTTGGCGTGGTGCTGCTGGTAGATCTGCGGATGCTCGGTTTCCTGAAGAGCATCCCGTATTCGGCGCTGCACCGGTTGTTGCCTTGGGGAGTGTTAGGGTTCGGCGTAAACGTAGTGACGGGCATGCTGTTCTTTATCGGCGCTCCACCGGATTTCTACGTCAACAACCCGGTCTTTATCTGGAAACTGGCCGCGATCCTGGTGGCGGGAGCCAACGCCCTGTACTTCACCGTGTTCGAGCACGCCTGGACCGTGGGAGCCGGCGACACGCCGCCGGTTGCCGCGAAAGTGGCGGCAGCATCGGGAATCGCCCTGTGGGTTGGCGTGATCTTCTGCGGTCAAATGCTGCCGTTTTTCGGCCACTCATTCTAATGGTCGGACTCTTGGATGTCGTGTTCGTGACGCTGATTGCGATCGGCGCAGCCGTGCTCGTCGGGATACTGGGCTATCTCATCGACAAGACAGGAGCGGAGAATAAGTGATCTCCCTGGATACCATCGAGAACCTCGGTATTAGCACGTGGGTGCGCGAATCCCCCTCCAAACTGGCGTATCCCACCATTCTGTGGCTGCACGTCATGGGCATGGGCGTGGTAGCGGGCCTTGGCGCCATGATCAGCCTGCGGCTCCTGGGAGTCTCGCCCAAAACCCCTGTGCAGCCGCTGGAACGGCTGTATCCGCTGATCTGGTTTGGGTTCTGGGTGAATGCGGTGACCGGCACCGCTCTGCTGATGGCGAGTGCCACCAAAAGGATGGTCGATCCCGTGTTCTACGCCAAGATGGTTTTCATTTTCGCCGGTGTAGCCTTGCTCCAGCTCACGCGAAAGAAGGTATTCCGCCGTCTGGGTCCAGACGGTGCGCTGCCCGAGAACGCCCGGGCCCTGGCGTGGGCGAGTCTGATCTGCTGGTTGGGAGCAATCACCGCCGGGCGCTTGCTGGCCTACATCTAGTCTCCGCGGACACTCGCATCGCCCTCTTTTACCGATAAAATAAGTTGGGTTTACATGAAATACACAAAGGCATCCTTCCGGTTTGCATTCGCCCTGGGCCTCGCCCTGGCAACGCCTTCCATATTCGCGCAAGCATCGGATCGCCCTGCCGATGTCGTGGGGATGGCCCTTGTCGGTCACCAGGTCGCCGACCTGGAACGCTCCATAAAATACTTCGAAGCCATCGACTTTAAAGTGGTCGAAGGGCCCGGCAAGTGGATCGTCGATAAAGAGCTGAACAAACTGGGCAACACACCCGGAGCGGAATCGCGGACCGCAACCATGCAGGTTCAAAGCTCGGTGTCCGATGTCCCCTTCACCCTGGTTCTGCGGCAATACCGCGGGATCCAACGCCAGGACTGGAGCCATCTCAACTCCTGGGATTTGCTGGCCAGCCATATCGACATGACGGTGGACGGCAGCGTCACCACGCTGCTCGACAAACTGGAAGGTCTGAATATGCTGAAGATGCCGGAGATCCAGGGCCTTCCCAATCCCCGCCAGCAGCCGGGATTTCGCCGCTATGCTTTTATCACCGACCCCGACGGACTGACCATTGAGAATTTCGGGAAACCTGTCCGAAAGCCCGGCGATCCCCCTCCGGCAGCGACGGTTTCCAACTCATCCGCCACCGCCCAGAACATCGACCGCCTGGGTAAACAGACCGGTTTCAATCACTACGCCGTGAATGTTATCGATCCCCAGAAAGCCCGGGATTTCTACGTCCAGGTCCTGGGCGGCGACTATCCGCCCATAGAAAATCCCGCCGCCAACCAGATCATGCAGAACGGCTGGTTCCCGCAGGCGGCCACCACCAACAACCTCCGCATCGAGCTGGTCTGGTTTGCCTTGAATAAGGGCAAGACCGCTCCGCCGATCAAATTCCAGGACATCAACGCTAACTTTGTGGGCTTCCAGGTCAGCAACATTAAATCCGCTTACGCCAGAGCCAAGGAGCACGGCGCGATCACCGTTTCCGAGGGCGGCATTATCGATTTCCACAAGGGGCGCGCAGCGTTGATTCGCGATCCGGATGTTGGCGGCTATATCATGCTCTGGCAGCCTGCCCGCTAAGGCTTCCTCGCGAATCCATTCCGGACTCACCGTCGCCGCCGCGGTCCGCAAGGCGTATACTGAACACGAACATGGAGGGAAGATGAGCTATCGATACCTCGGTTTCGGAGTCGCAATCACGCTTCTTTCGATGGTGCAGGGACAAACCGCTCCTCGGCCCGACCCTGCGAAAGCCAAGTCCGTCAAGCAGACCTGGACAGCGCCCCGCACCGCCGATGGACACCCGGATCTTCAGGGAGTCTGGTCGAACAACATCGCTACTCCACTGGAGCGGCCGAAGGAACTGGAGGGGCGCGCAGTCCTGTCAGATCAGGAGGTGGCGGCGCTGAAGCAGAAGGCGCATGAGCTCTTCGGCGGCGGCAATTCAGACGCGGCCTTCGGCGATACGGTCTACAGAACCGTCTGGGCAAACGTCACAGGAACCACATCGGGATTCAAAAGCGTTGACGGCGAGACAGGCGACTACAGCTCGGTATGGACCGTCGAGAGGGAATGGGAAAATCGAACCTCGCTCATTACCGACCCGGCCGATGGGCGGATGCCCGCGATGACACCCGCGGCGCAAAAGAGACGAGCCGCCGTAGCAGCATCGCGCGCCCGCCTGCCCGACGGCCCCGAGGATCGAGCCTTGCAGGAGCGTTGTATCACCTACGGCTCGCCGCAACTCACCGCGGGCTATCAAAGTTATTCCCGGATTGTCCAGACGCCCAACGCGGTGGCCTTCGAGACGGAGATGATTCATGACACCCGCATCATTCCCCTCGATGGACGTCCACATCTGCCATCCGCGGTCCAGCTCTGGCTGGGAGATTCGCGGGGCCACTGGGAAGGCGATACGCTGGTCGTCGATACGACCAACTACAAACCGGAAAGCTTCATGTCGGCGTCGAGTGAACAGCTTCACGTGATCGAGCGCTTCACTCGCACCGGCCCGGAAAGCCTGCACTACGAAATCACCATCAACGACCCGGGGACGTGGACGAAACCCTGGAGCCTGATGATCCCCTTGCAGCGCACTTCGGATCAGATTTACGAATATGCCTGCCAGGAGGGCAATATCGGCCTCGCGGGTATTCTCGCGGGAGCCCGCGCCGACGAGCGGGCAGCCGCCGGGGCTAAAAGCCGGGCACCGAAATAACCTCTTCCTCTTTCGGCGGAGTACGCGAGGCTCTTTCTCGCCTACTTGGCGGGGAGGGCGGTGTCGCGCTTCATGGATTCCTTCAGAAGCTCGACCGCCTTCGCTTCGCTTGCGCCCTTACCGCTTATAATCACGTGAACAGCACGCGTTCCGTTAAGTGAACCTGCGTGCCAGCCGCCCAATTCCGGAACAACGAAAGCCTGTGTTCCAACGTCGGGTAATTTTTTGTAACCGGCGGCAGCGGAGGGCTTCTCATGATATCGAGCTGGAACGACCTGAACCAGCACCGATCCTTCCTTGCCGGAGGAGGACCACTGGCATCCAGTACCCACTGCCGCATTCTCCACGTGATCGACAACCTGGCCGATGTACTGACCGGCTTCCGCCTTGGTGAACATCTTGCACTGCCGGTTGTCAGCCGCGGTTCCCGCATTATCGCCTTTAAGGGCGGCCGCGAGCTTTTCCGCTTCGGCCTTGCTTTGGGCGTAAATGGCATTGCTTCCGACGCACAGACAGCAGACTGCAATTGCGAGGATACGGTTCATTCAGGACTCCTTCAAGTGCATCAAGTATGACAGGTCAGGACTTTTGCGCGCGCCAACCGAGAGCCGGGGCGACCGTGGTCAGAATTGCCTCCAGGACATGAGCGTTGTAGGCAACGCCTAGTTGGTTCGGGACCGTTAGCAATAGCGTGTCTGCCGCCGCGATCGCTTCGTCTTTCCTGAGCTGTTCGATCAGGACATCCGGTTCCGCTGCGTAGCCACGGCCGAAAATCGCTTGGTTGGTTTTATCGATAAACCCGATCTGGTCCTGTTCCTGAACTCCTCGTCCGAAATAGGCGCGATCACGATCGTCGATCAAGGCAAAGATACTGCGGCTGACGGAAATGCGCGGGGTGCGAACGTGGCCGGCCTCCTTCCAGGCTGCATGAAAGGCGCGAATCTGCGCGGCTTGTTGGATGTGGAACGGCTCGCCGGTCTCGTCGAATTTCAGGGTTGAGGATTGCAAATTCATTCCGAGCTTGGCGGCCCAAGCGGCCGTTGCATTCGTTGCCGCCCCCCACCAGATACGGTTGCGCAATCCTTCGGCGAACGGCTCAAGACGCAGAAGCCCTGGCGGATTAGGGAACATCGGATGCGGGTTCGGCTGAGCGAATCCCTTGCCGCCCAGTAGCTCGAGGAATTCTTCGCCGTGACGCCGGCCCATGCCTGCATCGTCCTCGCCTTCCACCGGAATGTGGCCGAAATAGCGCCACCCCTCGATGACCTGCTCGGGAGAACCGCGGCTGATTCCCAACTGCAGGCGCCCGCCGGCGATGAGATCCGCGGCGCCGGCATCCTCCGCCATATACTGAGGATTCTCATAGCGCATGTCAATCACTGCCGTGCCGATTTCAATGTTTCGCGTCTTGGCACCGATCGCGGCAAGCAGCGGGAACGGTGACGCCAGTTGCCGCGCGAAGTGATGAACGCGAAAGTACGCTCCGTCCATTCCCAGACGTTCGGCCTCCACGGCGAGGTCAATGGACTGCAGCAGCGCGTCCGCCGCCGATCGCGTTTGTGAATGCGGAGTCGGTGTCCAATGGCCGAATGAGAGAAAACCAATTTTCTTCATGCAAGATAAGTCTACGCCACGCGGCACACACGCCGGCTGGTGATTTGCAGACGGTTTCCGCCAAACGGGAAAAGCCTCACTCTAACGGGCAGTTGCGATTTATTGAGCGCGCACATGCAGGGGTAACGTCGCGCGCGGCGGGTGCCGATAGTAAAGCCTGTGGCAGTCCGCCCAGACCACATCGCCCCGGATGCAACCAATGATGCAACCAATCTGGATATGTTGCGGGCGATCGCGGTGCTATGCGTTTTCTTCGCGCATCTGGTTCTTTGTCTGCTGGATACAGGCCACTATCATCTGGCGGGCGATCCCTTCTGGAGGCTGCAACTCACCGAGTTGGGCCACGTGGGCGTGCTCTTGTTCTTCGTTCACACGGCCCTCGTCTTAATGCTGTCGCTTGACAGGATGCCGGGCCGTAAACTCGTCTTAAGCTTCTACCTCCGGCGAGTCTTCCGTATTTATCCGCTAAGCATCCTCTGCGTCGGTGCGGTTCTATTCTTTCGTGTTCCCCAGGTGCCGGACGGCAAGTTCGTCCCGTGGGGTACGGGGGAAATCGCATCCAACTTCCTGCTCGTGCAGAACATCTTCCAAAAGCAAAATATAATCGCACCTCTTTGGACTCTGCCGCGCGAGTTTCAAATGTATCTTGTTCTCCCATTTATTTATTTTCTTCTCAAGCGATTCTCTTCAAGTATTGTCGTGCTTTTGTTGTGGGTCGCAGCGTTTGCGGCGGTTCCTGTCGCCCCCCTGCTCGGCAGCTTCCCTTGCTTTATGGGAGGTGTGTTCGCGTATCAACTTGGTAAAGAACGTACGTTTAAATTACCGGGCGCCACATGGCCGGCTGCTGTCATAATCCTTCTTTCGCTGCACGCCGTTTCCATGCTGTCGGTTTATGCCGATTTTGACCGCAGTGACTTCGTCTTTTGCATGTTTCTGGGCGCCGTAATCCCGAACATAAGTAATTTGCAGACGTCCGCGCTAACGGCGATATGCCGCACCATCGCGAAATACTCCTACGGAATCTACCTGTGCCACGATCCCGCACTCTGGTTCGCCTTCGTGAAGCTGGGATCGTTGCCTGATCGTCGTCCAGTGGATGACGCTGATTGCTTTGATGGCCGGTTTACCAGTCGCAGGCTATCATCTGATCGAGGCGCCCATGATTGGAGTTGGGCGGCGCATCGCCGCGACCTGGGGCGCTCGCCGCACCGCCGGAAACCCGTCGGCCGACGCAAGTAAACAAGCTCGGCCGGTCCGCGAGGATCGAAGCCGGAGACCCGCCCATTACGGCTCTTCCTCGCGCTGATCGACTTTTTGAATGTGGTGCGCCCGAGAGGATTCGAACCTCTGACCTTTTGCTCCGGAGGCAAACGCTCTATCCAGACTGAGCTACGGGCGCGCGATGAACGCCGTTACAGGATCAGTTTAGCACCTACAGTACATCGGCGAATCCGCGCTTCAGGTGACGGAAAAACAGCCCGCCCAGCACAAACACGCTGATCGAATACGCGGCGATTACCGCCAGCTCCCGCCAATCCGGCCACTGGCTGGAGAGCAAACGGTGGCGATAGGCCTTCACGATCCAAGACATCGGATTCCAGCGGACCAAAACCTGGAAACGCCCCAGGTTTCTATGTTCGCCGAGCATAATGGGCGTGATCCAGAACCAAAGATTTACGATGACGATCAGCGCCTGGGCCGTATCCCGTAAATAGACGTGGAGGCTCGATGCGATCCAGCCCACTCCCACCGCGAACAGGCCCAGGAACAGCATGTAAACCGGCAGTAAAACAATCATAGGGCTGATTGTCTTGAGCCACACTCCCACGGTCAAAATCGCCAGCAGCACCGCGATCAGGTGATGGATCATGGACGAGAGAAAGATCGAGACCGGCACTACCTCGGATGGAAATACGGTGCGGGTGATCAGATTGGACTGTTCCACCAGAGATCCCGCGGAACGCGTAACCGTCTCCTGAAACAGCCACCAGGGCAGAATGCCGCAGAACAGAAACAGAGGGTAGTTGGTGGTCACTTCGTCCGCCGAAAGCGTCTGTCCGAACCAGTACTGGAACACCATGATCCAGATCAGCAATTGCACCACGGGATGAACCACGCCCCACAGCCAGCCGGCGGAGGAGCCCACGTAGCGCGTCCGGAAGTCGCGGCTCACCAGTTGGGCCACCAGCGCGCGGCGCTCGACAAGATTGCGCAGGAAGTGCCGTCCCGGAATGCGTGCCACGAATTCGAGTGTAGCAGTGCCCGCCGGTGACGCTCTAGTGTAGACTCGAACATTGGCACGTTTAGCCGCTCTGGCAACCCCGTCGTTCACCTGCGTGTTCCTTGGCGTGCTCGCCGCCCTCAGGCTGGCTGCGGCCGATTCCGTAACGGAACGCCTCACCTACACGGTCGAGTGGCGGCTGATCCACGCCGGCAACGTGGTGGTGGAAACCGGATCCGCCTCCGACGTGGTCAAGCTGGAATCGGCCGGCATGGTCTCGACGCTCTATAAGATCGAGGACACCTATCGCGTGCAATTCGACCCGGCGTCCTGCGCCACCTCCAGCTCGATGGACGCGAAAGAAGGATCGCGCCACCGGGAAACGACGATCAACTTCGATCGCAACCGGAACCGGGCCTTTCTGACCGAGAAGGACCTGATCAGGAACACCATTGTCAGCAAGACCGACGTGCAGATCCCCAGCTGCCCGCACGATGTCATCACGGCCCTGAAGCAGCTGCGCCGGACGAAAGTGGATGTCGGCCAGTCCGTGCAGATTCCCATCACCGATGGCCGGAAGTCGGCGGCGGTCAAAATCGAGGCGCAGGAACGGGAGCGGATCACCACGCCCGCGGGCGCCTTCAACACGGTTCGCTACGAGGTCAACGTTCTGAACGGCGTGGTGTATACGCGCACCGGACGCGTCTTTGTCTGGCTCACGGACGACGAAAAGCGGCTGCCGGTCCAGTTTCGCCTGCGGCTGAGTTTTCCGCTGGGCACGGTCACCGTGGAGCTGGAAAAAGAAGAACATCCGTAAGGCGGTAAAATAGCCCTATGGGCCGAATTGGTCGGGCCAGCATTTTCTTCGGCTGCATTTTCTGGGAATGACGCTCGCCGCCTACGGCCAGCGCCAGATGTCCGTCCCCGATCTGGTCACTTTTATCAAGTCGTCCATTCAGCTCCACAATGACGATCGCGCTGTGGCCGCAACCGTGCGGCGGCTCAAGCTCACCAGTCGCCTGGACGCGGGGACCGTCGAGGATCTGCAAGGCTTAGGTGCGGGACCGCAGACGCTCGCGGCACTCCGCGAGCTGATCGCTGCCAGCGCGAGTCAGCCGATCGCCGTTCCGGTCGCGCCTCCTCCTCAAGTCGTGATTCCACCGCCGAGCCCGGCCGAGCTGAAAAAGATCCTGGCGGAGATCACCGAGAAGGCGCTCGATTACACCAGGAACCTGCCTAACTTTATCTGCGCGCAGGTCACCACCCGCAGTTACGATCCTTCCGGAACCGAATCCTGGCACCAGGAAGATCGAGTCCAGGAGCAGCTCAGCTACGTGGACGGTAAGGAAGATTACAAGGTGGTCCTGGTGAATAACCTGCCCGTGGCGAACATGAAGCACGAGCAGCTCGGCGGCGTGACTTCCTCGGGCGAGTTCGGGACCATGCTCTTCCAGATCTTCACGCCGGAAACGCAGACGCAGTTCGATTGGGAACGCTGGGCCACGCTGCGCGGCAAGCGGATGTACGTCTTCAGCTTCCGCGTGGCGCAGCCCCACTCGGATTACAGCATTTACCATCAGCCTTCCGGCCGCACCATCGTGGCCGGGTATCACGGGCTGGTGTACGCCGACGCGGTCACCAAACAGATCATGCGCATCAAGATGGATTGCGACGGCCTGGAAGCCTTCCCCATCAACCAGGTTTCCTTGACATTGGATTACGCCCCCACCAAGATTTCGGAGCAGGAGTTCGTGCTGCCGATGGCTGCGGAGGTGCGCTCGCGCGAAGGCCGCACGATGGACAGAAACGTGATGCAGTTCAGCCTGTATCGGAAGTTCGGCGCCGACGCGACCATCACCTTCGATACACCGGATGAGATACCCGAAGATCAGCTCAAGGAACAGCCCGCCGCTCCAGGTCCAGGAAAGAGATAGTGGTTGTGGGGTCAAGCTTTCAAGCCGGTGGAACGGGGACGAAAGCTCCAGAATATGTTCGGCGACCTCTCTGTCTGTCGATTCGAACTCAAGAATAGCTCGGTTGAATGTAACTACAAATAGAGCTACACTGGACGATGAGATATGAGTGGGATGAAGCCAAGAGCCGTATCAACTTCATCAAGCATGGCTTGAGCTTCGAGGATGCTGAGCTGGTGTTTTCCGGACCCTGTGTCACATTCGTAGATGATCGCTTCGACTATGGAGAAGAACGGCTCATCACTCTGGGGCAGCTCGCCGGGCGGCTGGTGGTCATCGCCCATGCCCCGCGCGACGAAGGCACGCGCATCATCTCCATGAGGAAAGGAAACCGGCGTGAGCAAGAAATCTATAAAGAGCGACTTGGCGCGAATTAAGCGGATGAAGGATGCCGAGATCGACTATTCGGACATTCCGCCTCTCGGCAAATCGTTCCTGAAAAAGGCGACCACGGAGTGGCCTCCGGTCAAACAGCAGTTGACGATCCGGCTCGATGCGGACGTGCTGGCCTGGCTCAAGGGACACGGCCGAGGTTACCAGACGCGTATCAATCGAATCTTGCGAGTTGTGATGGAAAGCCACCCTCCACGCGCGACCCGGTGAGGAACGAATGCTACTTCGCGCGCTGCGCCCGCGAAAGCTCCAAAATATGCTCGGCGACCTCCCTCGGCCGGTCGATCGACGTCATCACGATCCGGCTGGTTTCCCCGGCCGTTTCCACCGACAGATCGCCCGTGCCGATGATTCTCTGGCCGAAGGTCTGGTCGAACCGGACATCCTGGACCTTGGCCAGCTCCATAATGCGCGAAGTCTTAGAAAATAGGCCCGCTTCGTAACGGAGACGCTCCCCTTGTACATCTAAGCTAGTGGTACGGCGCCGCAAGTGCCGGATCACGGTCAGCAGCAGTAACGCGGCGGGAGCAAGCATGGGAGCCCACAGGGGCACGTCGGGAGGATCGGATGCGCCCAACCAATAGGCCGCGATGGCGGCGGCTAAAACAGCAACCAGCGCATACGCTATCTTGACGCCTTTGAGCGACTGGCGCACTTTCATGCGGTGAATAATAACATGAGTCACACCATATCCCCACCCACCACCCAACCAACCACTGGCACAATGAATAACAGGATGACAAGCGAACGGGCGCAAACCCGCGTTCTGGTCGTGGACGACGAGGAGAGCCAGCGCACCGCCCTGGCGGCGATGATCGCGCTGTGGGGCTATGCGGTGGAAACCGCCGCCGACGGCCAGGAAGCCCTCGACAAGCTGGCCGATGGCCGGTTTCACGTCGTCGTGACCGACATGATGATGCCGCGCGTCGACGGCACGGAGCTGCTGAAGCGCCTGAAGGCCCAGGGCGGCGGCCCGCCGGTGATCGTCCAGACCGCGTTTGGAAACCTGGAAACGGCCGTCGCCACGGTCCACGACCTGGGCGCGTTCTGGTTCCTGGAAAAACCGGTGCAGTCGCAGGCCCTGAAATCCCTGGTGGAACGCGCCGCCGCGCAGGGGCGCCTGGCGGAACATGCCGAGCGCCTGGAACGCCAGCTCAGCTACCAGGGCGTGCTGGGCGAAATGGTGGGCGCTTCGCCCAAGATGCAGGAGGCCTTCGCCCTCATCCATCAGGTGGCGCCCAGCCGGGCCGCCGTGCTGATCACCGGCGAAAGCGGCACCGGGAAGGAGCTGGCGGCGCGCGCGATTCACCTGCTCAGCCCGCGCAAAGCCGGGCCGTTCGTCGCCCTCAACTGCGCGGCCTTGCCGGATTCGCTGATGGAGAGCGAGCTGTTCGGGCATGAGAAGGGCGCGTTCACCGGCGCGGTCGAACGCCGGGCCGGCGCCTTCGAGCTGGCGCAGAACGGCACGGTTTTGCTGGATGAGATCGGCGACATGCCCGTGGCCACTCAGGCCAAGCTCCTGCGCGTGCTGGAGGACGGCCGCGTCAGGCGTTTGGGGGGAAAGAACGAGATCCAGCTGGACGTGCGCGTGATCGCCGCCACCAACACATCCTTGGACAGCGCCATCAAGGAAGGCAAATTCCGCGAAGACCTGTACTACCGGCTGAATGTCTTCCCGATCCCGCTGCCGGCGCTGCGCGAGCGCAAGGACGATTTGCCGATACTATCCCAGGCGTTGCTCGAGGATCTGAATCGTAAGCACGCGACGAAAGTAACCGAGCTTTCCGGGGAGGTGCTGGATCGCTTCCAGAGCTACGACTGGCCGGGGAACGTCCGCGAGCTGCGTAACGTGCTGGAGCGGGCTGTAATTCTCGCCGGGGAAGGCGCCATCCAGATGGCCCATCTGCCGCCCGGCTTCTCGGGCGCTGCGGTCTCCACCGGCGTGGTCTCGAGCGATCAGGGAGATCTCCACATACGGGTCGGCCAGACCATCGAGCAGGCGGAGCGGGCGCTGATCGAGTTGACGCTCGAACACACCAAGAACAACAAGACACGTGCGGCTGAAATCCTCGGAATCAGCCAGAAAACCCTGTTCAACAAGCTGAAGGAATACGGCACGCAAGGGGCTGCCTGATGAAGCCCTTGTGGGGCAGGTTTTCAACCTGCGCGCCGCTTTCGAATCGGCGCTATGCGCGGCAGTCCGCGCCCGGCGCGGGTTGCAAACCCGCGCGCAGGATCGAATCCTGCCCCACACCGCGTCCGAGCTGGATCTAATGTCGCTACGCGTCCGCCTGGTCCTGCTGATTCTGGTGGTGGTAGCGCTCACGACGGTAATCCTATCAGCCGCGGAATTGAGGACCCTGGTCGACCTGCTCACCTCCGATGCCATCGACTACAGCCTTCTCACCGGCCAGCAGGTCAGTGCGCTGCTCCTCGATCACATCAATTTCTATTCGGAGAGCAATTCCGCGCCCCTGAGCGTGGAGGAAACCAAGGCTCAGTGGAACCAGATCGTTTCCGAGGACGCGCAGATGCACCAGTTACTGGTGAAGATGGCATCGTCCGGCGCACTGATCGACATCAATATAGCCGGAGAAACCGGCATCATTTTGGCTTCGTCGCACGATCCCGCGCTGAACACTCCCATGCAGCCGCACGAAAATTTCGAAGCTTGGGGAAAAACCCCCTGGTACCGGCGTACGCTGGATCTGCTGAAACGCCGGCCCGATTGGGAGATTACCGTGGCGCTGGGCGTCGGGGACCTCAACAAGTCCGTCTTCACGATCCAGGTGATCACTTCCAGCCTGTTTTTGCGCGATGCGCTGCGCCCGCAGCTTAACCGGCTGCTGGAGGTTTCCGCCGGCGCGATCGCGCTGTCACTTCTGCTGACCATGCTGGCCAGCACCCGCGCGCTGAGGCCGGTGAAGCGCATTGAGGATTCGATCGACCGCATCGCGCAGGGAACCGTCAGCGTGGAGGACGCGCCCGGATCCGAGGGCGACGACGGCACGGCCAAGGAGTTCCGCACGGTCCAAAGCAAGCTCAACCTGCTGGGCCAGCAGTATCGGGGAGCGCGCGAGGACGCCACGGGAGCTGCGCCACAATGTCGATCAGTTGCTCGAGCGCATGGCTTCGCAACTGGACGTGGCCACGCGCCTCTCCGCCATCAGCCGGCTCACCGGCGGCGTGGCGCATGAGATCAAGAATCCCCTGAATGCGATCGCCCTGAGACTCGAGCTGCTGCGCGCCAGGCTGGGAGGGTCCGAGCATGAGCTTTCCGGCGACATCGACGTGCTATCCAAGGAAGTCCTTCGTCTGGACCGCGTGGTCAAGACGTTCCTGGATTTTTCGCGCCCCATGGACGTGCATCTCCAGGAAGTCGATCTGGCCGTTCTCGCGCGCGAGGTAACCGACTTGGTTACGCCCCAGGCGCGGCTGGCTAAAATCGACGTCGAATTCTCCGCGCCCTCCGATCCGGCTCTGATGCGCGGCGATCCCGATCTGCTCAAGCAGGCGATTCTGAACCTGGTGACCAATGCCATCGATGCCATGCGGAGTGGCGGACGCCTCCAGGTGCGGATTGAAAAAGGCGGGGTTGAAAAAGGCTGGATTGAAAAAACCGATGACAAGCTTATCCTGGAGGTGGCCGATACCGGACCGGGAATTCCGCCCGAGCTGCGCGCCAAGGTATTTCAGCTATACTTCACCACCAAGCTTGAAGGCTCCGGTATCGGACTCGCCATGACGTACCGGGCCGTGCAGTTGCATAATGGTACTATCAGCTTCAAAAGCGAAGCTGGGTCCGGAACAACTTTCCGGCTTGAATTTCCGGCAACTGTTCGTCATGCCTGATTTCCATCACCCACGCTCGGGTTTAGGAATTCCAGACACGGGTTTGAGATTTTGGAACCCCGCGTTGCGGATTCAGAAAACCCTCACGACGACGCTGTGGCTCGCCGGCGCGGTGGGGATGACATCGTGCGCGTTTCACAAGGCTCCGCGGGCGTTCAATCCGCCGCCGGTCGCCGCCAAGGCGCCCCCGCCGATCCCGCCCGCGCCGGAGATCGCTTCCCCGCCCGAAGTGGCATTCGAGCCGGTGCTGTTCGAACTGCCGAACCAGACCGATCCTTCCGTGGGACTTCCGGAACTGCCGCTTCCCCGCCCCCCACGCCCGCCCGTCGCCACGGCCCCCAAGGCGCAGCCCGCCCCCGCCGAGACTCCGGCTGTTCCGGCTCTCAGACTGTCACAGGTTCTTACTCCGGAGGAGAAAGGCCGCAACACACAAGAGCTCGATAAATACACCGAGAGCGTGAAGAGCCAGCTGGTGAGAATTCGGGGAAAGAATTTGAGTCCGGAGCAGAAGGATGTTGCGGATCGGGTGCAGACTTACTTAACACAAGCAGAGCAGGCGCGCGAACAAGATCTAGTGACGGCAGTCAATTTGGCGAGGCGTGCAGATCTCCTCGCCAAGGACCTTCTCGAGCGCCTGCCCTGATTGGCCGCTGCGTCGGAGGGAGCAAAGCGGCCAACTTATTGCCCGTGCCCCACCGGGTGTCGGGTGAGACACGGACAAACTCAATAGGACGACTTACTCCTGGGCCGAAGCGACGGTGTTGCCCGAGGAGCCGGCTTCCGGCACGAACAACCGGACTTCCACCCGGCGATTCTGCTTGCGGCCATCCCGGGTCTTATCGTCGGCCACCGGCAGAGCGTAGCCCGATCCCAGAGTGGTGATGCTGCGAACCGGGATCTTGTGCTCATTCGCCAGGTACCGGGCGACGCTGCCGGCCCGGGCTTGACTGAGCTGCTCATTGGTCAGCGGCGAACCGGTCTTATCGGTGAAGCCCTGCACTTCGATAACGTAGCGATCCTTGCCCTCGGCCATCTTGGCGATGTCGTCCAGCTCGGCCTTGGCGTCATCGTTGAGCTTGGCCTGATTGATCGGGAACAAAACCGTCACGGTCTTGACCATGTCGAACTTGTTCATCGCGACCATGTTCTTTTCGATCACGTCGGCACGCTGCAAGCTGCGGTCGGCCGTGGTCTGCGCACCTTGCGCGGCACTCTGGGCGCCGTCGGCGGCCTTTTGCGCGTTGTCGGCGCGTTCGCCGGCCCTCTGCGCGGACTGTCCGGCGGCCACCGCTTTCGCGTCGGCGTCGGTTACACGCTCCTTGGTCCGGGACAGGTCAGTCGTCAGACCGTCGATGTCCTTGGAGTGATCCGCCAGTTGCTTGTCCTGATCGGTATTCTTTTGCTCGGTCGCAGTAACGCGGCTTTCCACCGGTGATATGGTCTTGGCCACGTACTTGTGGGTCGCAACACAGCCGGTTCCCATGAAGCTCAACAGCGCTGCGCCTGCCATCGTGATAGTCGTTTTCATTGTCAGATTCCCCTTTCGAGAATTGCCCTTCGAGTTAGACCTGCTGCCCGGCTCCCGTTATGCTCGATCCCCGGGCTGGCTACGTCCGATAAAAGACGCTGGGTGGAGCCAGCCCGAAGACCGATGCCCGCGGGAGCAACCACGGGATCCTGTATAGAATTCAGAAGCCGGTAGGATCTCCACATCGGAACAGGGAAATATTTACCTGATTCCGATGTAAGCGATTGATTCTGCAACCCTCCGTGCTTCACGATATACCTTAGATGCACGTCGGGGACCACATTAGCCGGAATGACTCGCCGGATTACTGCCCGGAATTATTGCGCCGGAGCGGCTCCCGGGAAGCGGGGCCTTGCCGTCGAGCACGAAGACCAGGAGCTTCGGGGTCACCTGAGGCGGTGCGAAGCCGGACTGCTGGAGCGGGGGAGCCGGTGCAGCGCCTGCGGGTGCGCGGAGGCCGCAGCAGCCCGGAGGTGCCGCGGAGCCGCGGCTGGCGCCGCGCACCCGCACGGGCCAAAGGTCGGCAGCGCGCCCGAGCCGCCCGCCAGCGCGACATACTGTTTGCCATCGAGCATGTAGGTGATCGGGGGGCCCATGCCTCCGCGAAGTCCCGTCTGCACGTCCAGAATTTTCTCGCCCTTGTCGGCAGTGTAAGCCACCAGCCGGCCGTCGGGAATCACCTGGAAAACCAGGTTCCCGGCCGTAGTCACAGTGCCGCCGCCGATCCCGCCGCCGCCCTGCGCGCGCCACCGTTCTTTCTGATTCACGATATCCCAGGCGAGCAGGACGCCTCCGCGGCCGTTGCCCTCAGGCGGTTCGGGTCCGATCGCTGGAGGAGCGGGCAGAGGTTTGGAAGGCGCTGCCGGGGCCGCACCCGCCGCATTGGCGGCATCACCCGCCGCGGCCGCGCCGCCCCGGCCGAATCCGCCGAACGTGATCCCCATGTTCTGTTTGCCTTGCTGATATTTGAAATTCGGATCGGAGGAGTAGTTGAAGCTGCCGCCGGGCGATGCCGGCAGATACACCAGACCGGTGGCCGGATTGAACGACATCGGCGACCAGTTGTGCGCGCCTCCGGGACCGGGAGCGATGGGAATGGATTGCGTGATGGTAGTAGGACTCGTTGTTGATGATCGGCTTCCCGGTTTCCTCGTTCAGACCGCGCGCCCAGGTGACTTGCGCGAAGGGCTGGCCGGAGATGAACTTGCCGCGTCACGCGGTCGATCACGTAATAGAATCCATTCTTGTTGGCCTGCATGATCACCTTGCGCGGCTGGCCTTTGATGACGACGTCGGCGAGCAGCAACTGCTGCACGCTGTCGAAGTCCCACTCGTCGCCGGGAACCATCTGGAAATACCACGCGAGCTTGCCCGTATCGGGCTTCACCGCAAGAATCGAAGCGGCGTACAGATTTTCCTTGTCCTTGCCCTGTTGGCGGGCGTCCTGGGTCCAGGGACCGGCGTTCCCGGTGCCGACGTAGAACAAGTCGGCTTCCGGATCGTAGGCCATGCCGTCCCAGACCGTGCCGCCGCCGCCCATCTTCATGCCTTCCGTCGACCAGGTGGCGGCCGCTCTGCGCATGTCTTCGTTCTCAGGCGGCTTCGAAGGATCGCCCGGAACCGTGTAAGTTCGCCATGCAAATTGGCCGGTCTTGGCGTCGTGCGCTTCGAAATATCCGCGCACGGGATATTCCGCGCCGGCCACGCCGATAATCACTTTTCCTTTGGCGATGCGCGGCGCCATGGTGAGGGTGTAGCTGTCCTGAGAGTAGGCCACGCGGGTTTCCCAAACCGGCTTGCCGGTTTCCATATTGAGCGCGATCAGCCGCCCGTCGATGACCGGAGCGATGATATTGCCTTCGTAGATCGCGACGCCGCGATTCACCACGCCGCAGCAGATCTTGGGCTGCACCGCGGGACGATTCACTTCCGGATCCCAGCGCCACTTTTCTTTGCCGGTGCGCGCGTCGACGGCATAGACGATGCTCCAGTTGGTGATGCCGTATAGAGTGCCGTTGGCCATCAACAGGGTGCCTTCCTGGTTGCCGCCGCCCGGACCGATTTCGTACAGCCAGTTCAGCCCCAACCGGCTGACGTTGGTCGTATCGATCTGCTTGAGCGGGCTGTAGCGGGTCTCGCCCGGAGTGAGGCCGTAACTCAGCCATTCTTCTCCGGTCTTGCCGGCGTTCTTGAGCGCGGCATCGTCGACGCGGCGAGGCTGCTGGCCGGGCGCGACCCAGGCCAGTAGAAGTAATCCTGCCGCCGAACGTACACAGAGCCAGCTTACGTAGCTGCATATCCATCACCTCTTGTATCTGTGCGCGAACTCCCAAGCTCCCGCAGAATTGTCTGGTTCAGAACATTCTATCGGAAACGCGGGCGCACAGGGTGGGATCATTCTTAGGCTCCAACTCAGCGATAATGGAAGTAGCACAACCTATGCTTGACTGGACCACTTGCTCCGGTCGTGGAACGGAACGCCGACAGGGTCAGCGGTGCATGGGTGTTTCGGAAGACCCGTGTGCCTGTTTCCGCGCTCTTTTCGAATCTCGAGGGCGGAGCCACAATCGACGAGTTCCTGGAATGGTTTCCCGGGTATCTCGCGAGCAGGTGAACATGGTCCTGGAGCACGCATCCCGCAGCTTGGGCGATCCAGTAACAGTGTGATCGCCTCAATGCGGATCTTGCTGGACCACAACACCCCTGCCCTTGCGGTACTGGCTGATCGGACATCAGGTTGCGACCGCCTATGAAAGCGGCTGGGCCGAACTCACCAACGGAGAACTCCTTCGAGTGGCCGAGGAAGCCGGCTTTGACGCCGATGATCACCACGGACAGAGGGCATACGCTCACCAGCAGGAGATCTCGCCGGACGAAGGCTCGCGCTGCATTCCGCGATCAGCACCAATGACTGGACGGATTTCAGGATCTCGAAAAGCGCACTAGGATTCCGGCCAAGAGTCTTATGCGGATGCTCGGCCCGAAGGGCAGCCCTTCCGCAGCGACCCTGACCAACATCCTGGCTGCACTGCAAAAAACAGAGGGCGTCCGCTTCGAGCTTGCACTGAAACGATAGAATCGACCCTGAATTCTTTCGGGCGCAGAGACCTGACCCACGATCTCTGCGCCCTCCACATCGGCCAACCTCTTACGGCTTGTTGGGAAAGAGCCCGGCGCGAACAGGTCCGACAGATCCTCTACATTGGCTGCGTCCCGCAGAACGGTCCCACGCGGAAGATCTCCTGCATGGTGCGCACGTCCGAGGAATGCGTGAGATTCACGGGGCTCGCATAAGGGATGCCATTCACATTCTTATGCGCATGTTCGGAAATCACGATCTCGCCGATGGTGTGATTAAAATCGTCGGCGATGTCGCCAGTGGCGCCGTCCTTTCCGATTCATCCCACCACAGAATGATCACGCCGTGGTTCTTGTACGCTTTCGAGGCCATGATGACCGGAACGATCTGCTTCAGGAAGTCGTCGCCCTGCTTGATATTGGCCGAATCCCCGGTGAGGCCGAGATAACCTCCGTTGAGGGACGTGTGCATATCGTTGTACTGATTCGGCGTGATCCAGTTGTAGTCGGCCACCGTGTCATTATCCAGATCGGCGAACAATTGCTGCAACGGAGCGTATTGACTGGATAATGGATTCGAAGTTGTCGGATTATTGCCGCCGTTTGAATCCGTGAACAGCACCATGGGATTGTGTTTCGCGGCATAGTTGTACTGCGGGGATCCATTGAAAGCATTCACACCACTGACAAACGATCCCGAGAAACTGGAGATCGGCACGGTCCACTGATCTTTCGGCAAAGGGACGTTGCTAAGTCCGCCGGCAGCCGGAGTGAGATCGATATCTTCCTGATACGACTTCCAGCTCTTTCCCGCTGACGTCAGGAGCGTAGCCAGGTGCAGAGGCGTGTCCTGATCCGTGCCTCCTGGAACCCGGAACGGGTCGTTATCGTTGAGCACACCAAAATTATCCGCGCCTTCCGCCCAGAAATAGTTGGGCTCGGAAGGATGAATCTGAGGGTTGTTCCCACCGGGCGTGGCCAGAACGTTGTGATAGGCCGAGGCGTACGCGACCTGCTCGCTGATGTGGACCACGGACCCATTGATGACAGCAAAGGCGGTTCCATTCACCAGACTATTGATAAACGGAGCATTGGGATTCTGATAAACCTGCTGGATCTTGCCGGCGATCTGGGCCGGCTGGGTCCAGTTGTGATTCTCCATGGCGATCACGAATACAGTCTTGATGTCCGCCGCCCGAGCGCTCAAGCCGCTCAACGCAAAGAACACGGCGACCGCACCCAGGGCACGGACGTGTCTGATTTGCAACATTAATAGACTCTCCAGGAATTAAGATTGGCGATGCGCAAGCGCTCGCCGCCATTATGAATAGCAACCTGGTTTGGCAAAACGATGACAGGGAGATGACGTCTCGGAGACGATTGTAAGCGGCCTCCAAGGGGCGTCCTGGGTAGGGAAAGGAACTTCGCTACAATCGAGAGCGAATGGCCTTCCCCACCCATCGCAAGCGGCGGTTACGGGTGTCCGAGTCTATGCGAAGACTCGTTCGCGAAACCCAGCTCGAGCCGGCCGATTTCGTTCTGCCCCTGTTTGCCTGCCCCGGCGAAGGCGTCCGCAAACCGATCTCCTCCATGCCCGGCAACTTCCAGCTCTCGGTCGACGAGCTGGTCAAGGAATGCGAGGGCGCGCACGCACTGGGGATCGGCGGCGTGATCCTATTCGGCATCCCCGATAAGAAAGACGACCAGGCGTCGGAGAATTACGACGAGAACGGCATCGTTCAGCGAGCCGTGCGCGCGGTCAAACGTGCTCTGCCTAATCTGCTCGTCATGACCGACGTCTGCAACTGCGAATACACCAGCCACGGCCACTGCGGCAAGGTGATCGGCGAAGATGTTGATAACGATTCCACTCTCGAATGGCTCGCAGCGGCCGCACTCACCCACGCGCGCGCCGGAGCCGATATCGTCGCTCCTTCCGACATGATGGACGGCCGCGTCGGCGCGATCCGGCAGAGGCTCGACGCGCATGGGTTTCAGAAAGTCGCGATTCTCGCCTATGCCGCGAAATTCGCCTCGGGATTCTATGGGCCTTTCCGCGAAGCCGCCGAATCGACGCCCGCGTTCGGCGACCGCCGAACCTATCAAATGGACCCCGCCAATGGCCGCGAAGCGATGCATGAGATGGAGCTCGACCTGGAAGAAGGCGCGGACATGCTCATGGTCAAGCCGGCCATGCCGTATCTGGATCTGGTCCGCCAGGCTCGCGACCGCTTCCCGGTGCCCATCGGCGCCTACCAGGTTTCGGGCGAATTCAGCATGATCATGGCCGCGGTCGAGCGCGGTTGGCTGGATTACGAACGCATCATGATGGAGTCGCTCACCTCGATCCGCAGAGCCGGCGCGGATTTCATCCTGACTTATTTTGCCCGCGATGCCTCGCGTATTCTGGGTTAGTCCACAACATCGGCTGGCGATCCTGCTGGCGATGCTCACCATCGCCGCGTTCATTCTCCTGCTGGGGCACCCGTCCTTCACCAATGCTTCCAAGCCTCGTTTTGGCGATCCGATGCTGGCTCTCCAGTTCGCCCGCGACGTTCAGGACATCGACTGGATCCTCGGCGACGCCCCGAGTCCCGATCGCGAAGTGATGCGCGTCAAGCAGTACATCGACTTCGGATTTATCGCATGTTACACAGGGCTTTTCTTGGCACTCGCTGCGCTCGCAATCCGTAAAGGCCGGTGGAGGCAAGTTACCGGTATCGCCGCCGGAATCTGCGGGCTCGCCGCCGGCGTGTTCGATGTTCTCGAGAACCGGGCAATCCTGAACATATTAGATGTCCCCTTGCGCGCGACCACGCCCGCCATGATCCAGGCCATCCGTACGCCCAGCACGGCCAAATGGATCCTCGCCGGTGTTACGGTGGTGCTGTTGTCCGTCTCTCTTATTCGAATCCCCAAACCCTCATGAATCCCCTAACCGATATCAAATTCAAGATACCTTTCGACCAGGTGGAAGCCGCGCACGTCGAACCGGCCGTGGACGAATTGCTGGCCGACGCCAACCGGCGCGTAGAGACCGCCGCAGCCGATCCGAATCCGCTGAAGGCCATCGACACGATGACCGAACGGCTGGACTTCGCCTTGAGCGTCGTGCGGCACATCGAAAGCGTCGCCACTACCCCGGCCTTTCGCGCCGCGTTCAATGCCGTTCAGCCCAAAGCCAGCGCGTTCTATTCGAGCATCCCCTTGAATGAAGGCCTGTGGAAGGCGATCAAGGCGTATGCGGACACCGCGGAAGGGCGCTCGCTCCACGGAACTTATCAGCGCTTTCTCAAGAAGACGATCGATTCCTTTAAGCGGCACGGTGCGGACCTGGACGAATCCGGCAAATCGCGGTTAAAGGTCATCGACGTCGCACTGGCCGAGGCGACCACCAAATTCTCCGAAAACGTTCTCGATGCGACGAATGCCTGGGAATTGGTCATCGCCAGCGAAGCGCAGCTCCAAGGCTTGCCGCCATCGGCAGTCGCCATGGCCCGCGCGGCGGCGGAAGCGAAAGGCGTGCCCGGCTGGCGCTTCACGTTGCAAGGTCCCAGCTATGTGGCGGTGATGACGTACCTGGACGATGGCCAGGTCCGGGAGCAGGTCTGGCGCGCCTACAACACCCGCGCGGCTTCCGGCGCGCATGACAACCGCGCTCTGATGGCGAAGATTCTCGCGCTGCGGAACGAAAAAGCCAAGCTGCTCGGCTTCCGCGACTTTTCCGACCTGGTGCTGGACGATCGCATGGCCCACACCGGCGAGCGCGCGCAGAACTTCCTGCGCGACTTGCGCACCAAGACCGAGAAGCGCTTCCGCGAAGAGAATCAGGAGCTGGAGACGTTCGCCGGAAAGAAGCTCGAGCCCTGGGATATCGGCTACTGGGCCGAGAAGCAGCGCGCCGCTTTGTACGATTTCGACGAAGAAGCTTTGCGGCCGTACTTTCCCCTGGATCGCGTCGTCTCGGGGATGTTCGAGATCTTCGGCCGCATTCTTGGAATCCGCGTGAGCGAAGTCAAAGACATGCCCACGTGGGACCCAGCCGTGAAGACGTTCGAAGTTCGCGACGCCGGGAATAATGCTCACCTCGGATCCTTCTACGCCGACTGGTATCCGCGCGAAAACAAGCGCGGCGGCGCGTGGATGGACTCGCTGATCACCGGTGATCCCGGCAAGAGCAAGCCGCACCTGGGACTGATCTGCGGCAATCTCACCCCGCCCGTCGACGGGAAGCCCGCCCTGCTGACGCATCGTGAAGCCGAGACTATCTTTCACGAATTCGGCCACCTGCTGCATCATCTACTAACCCGCGTGGAGGTGCGCAGCCTCGCCGGGACCAGCGTGGCTTGGGACTTCGTCGAGCTGCCGTCGCAGATCATGGAGAACTGGTGCTGGGAGCGCGAAGCGCTGGACCTTCTCGCGCGGCATTGGGAAACCGGCGCGGCGATCCCCGATGATCTGTTCCAGAAGATGAAGCGAGCCAAAACGTTCCGCGCAGCCAACGCGCAGATGCGGCAACTCGGACTCGGTTACGTGGATCTGGCGCTGCATCGCGAATGGGACGGGACCGAAGACGTCGTCGCGTACGCCCGCCGGATGATGCAGCCGTTCGCCGCGACGCCGCTACCGGAAGACTATGCCATGATCACCGCCTTCACGCACCTCTTTGCAAGTCCGGTTGGATATGGCGCGGGTTACTACTCCTATAAGTGGGCCGAGGTGTTGGATGCCGATGCATTCACTCGTTTCCGCAAAGAGGGCGTGTTCAGCAAAGCCGTGGGACGCGATTATCGCGATAAAATCCTGGCCCGCGGCGATAGCGAGGATCCGGCTGAACTCTATCGCTCTTTCATGGGCCGCGATCCGGACCCGCAGGCGCTGCTGGAACGGGCGGGACTTGTAGGGTAGGATCGAAACATGCGACTTCCCAAGATCCTAATCGGATTTCTTCTGCTGGCGATCTCGGTCTTCGCCGCCGACGTCGACGGTAAGTGGACCGGCACCATCTCCACGCCCAACGGAGACTTTCCCCAGACATTCAACTTCAAGGCCGATGGCGCCATGCTCAGCGGCTCTCTGGAGTTCATGCCGGGCATGGAAATCCCGATCACCGAAGGAAAGGTCGACGGGAACAACATCTCCTTCAGCGTCACCCTCGATTTCGGCATGCCGTTCAAACTGACCTATACCGGTGTGGTATCGGGAAACGAACTCAAGGTGAAAGGCGACGCAGCGGGAATGCCGTTTGAGTTCGTTCTGAAGAAAGCCTAAAGCCCTAACGAGGCGGTCCGGGCATTACGAACAGCGAGAAGTAGGCCAGCATGCGCCCCATGAAGCTGTCGCGTTCGGAGACGCTGATCCAGGCCACATTTTGCGGATCGCTCTTGTCCTCGAAGAAACCTACGCCCCCGCGCTTGAGCACGTTATCGGTCCAGGTGCTGATCACCTGGCCGTTCAGATAGGTGATGAAGCGATCGCCCTGCACCGTCATGCGAACGCGATAATCGGCGCCGCGCTGCAGGCTCAGCGGCAAGGGCAACCGCGTCGCGGCTGTTTCGCGCCCGTCGATCACGGCATAGCGCACCAGTCCGGCATTGTGCTCCGCTCCCGGCTTGGCGATCACCAGCTTGGTGGCGTAGTAGTTGTTCTCGTTCGCCGCTCTAAACGCCCAGCTCAAGCTGCGCCCCTGCATCTGGCCCTCGAACTCCATCTGGTAGTTCTGAAGGGACGTGGACCGCTCCCATAAACGCAGAGCGACGGGACGAGACGAGACCTGGCGGGAACCGCTGCCCAAATCCCGATCGTCCGAACTGACCAAGGCGCGGGAACTCACGGTACGCCAATCGCTGAAGCCCGAGCTAAACTCGTGATGCAAGGTGACCGGAGCCTGACTCCGGACCACCTCTCCCACCGCGTCCCAGGCGCGGGTCGGGAGGGTACGTTTGATCGAAGGGTCGAGCGAAACCTGCGGGAAGGAAGCGTCCGGTCCGGGTCCGGGAAGCAGCAGCGCGGCAACCAGCAGGCCGCCTACAGTAAGGAACGCGAAGACCGAAGCAGTCTGGCCCGCCGTCGGCGCCGGACGAGCCGAGCTTTTCTTCTTATCCTTGGACCGCGCCACGGACCAGTGTTCCAGCTCGTCTTCTTCGCGATACGCCTGCGCGGAGGCAAGCTTGGCTTCCTTGCGATGCGCCGCGCAGCAGTATTGCTGGTCCACCAGCCTCCGCCCCAGCCCGATTTTTTTACCGCACAAGAAACACAGCATCGAATTATTCTGGCCCTGATACTGACAGCCCGATTCTAACAGGTAGCACTCGTTCTGCAGCAGTCCTAAGAGAAGAAAACTTAGGTGTCACCCGTACTCCTGAGGCCGAGTCTAAGGTGTACCATTTAGACAACCGCGCATCCTCAATCGGCCATGGCTGACGAGACCTTTAGGGAACCATTCGACGCCCAACCGGTGGAGCTGCCTATCACTGATGTATTCGATTTGCACAGTGTTCCCGCCAAAGATGTGAAGGAAGCGGTGGAGGAATATCTGTCCGAAGCCCATCGTCTGGGCTACACAGCCTTGCGCATCATCCATGGCCGCGGCATCGGAGTCCAGCGCGAAACCGTGCGGACGATTCTGGCGCGTACGTCCTTCGTCGAATCGTATGGCGACGCTCCCGCGGAAGCGGGCGGATGGGGCGCTACATTGGTTACCCTGCGAGGGTTACTCTGCGAGGGTGACTCTGTTTCGTAAGGTTCTGATCGCCAATCGCGGCGAGATCGCCGTGCGCGTGGTGCGTGCGCTCCGGGAATTGGGGATCGCGAGCGTCGCCACGTACTCGGACGCCGACCGTGGATCTCTGGCGGTCCGCCTGGCGGACGAAGCAGCTACATGTGGGACCTTCTCCTTCCGCGGAAAGCTACCTGCGGATCGACCGCATGATAGACGCGGCCAAACGCCATGGCGCGGAAGCGATTCACCCCGGCTACGGATTCCTCAGCGAGAACGCGGAATTCGCGGAGGCTTGCGCAACAGCCGGGATCGTATTCATCGGCCCGCCCGCGGATGCCATCCGCAAGCTCGGTTCGAAAACTGCGGCTCGGCAATTGGCCATCGCCGCGGGCGCTCCGGTGGTGCCGGGAACCGAGCGCGCTTTATCCGGATGGGAGGAAGCCCGCGCTGCGGCGCACACACTAGGCTATCCCGTGCTGCTCAAAGCGTCGGCGGGCGGCGGCGGCAAGGGGATGCGCCGGGTGGACAGCGAATCCGAGCTGCAATCGGCGTTTCGGGATGCCGCGAGCGAAGCCGGACGCGCCTTCGGCAACAGCGAGGTGTATATCGAAAAGCTGGTGGAAGAGCCGCGGCACATCGAAATCCAGATCCTGGGCGATCATCACGGCCACCTGATTCATCTGGGCGAGCGCGAGTGTTCCATCCAGCGGCGCCATCAAAAGGTGATCGAGGAATGCCCGTCGCCTCTCATGTCAACTCATCCGGATCTTCGTCAGAGGATGGGCGAGGCGGCTTTGAAGGTCGCGCGCGCGGCCGGTTATACCAACGCCGGCACCGTGGAATTTCTTGTGGATCACAGACGCGAATTTCTACTTCCTGGAAGTGAATACCCGACTGCAAGTGGAGCATCCGGTAACCGAACTGGTCACCGGACTCGACCTGGTCGAATGGCAACTGAAGATCGCCTCGGGCGAGCGGCTGACTTTGCAGCAGGACGACATTACCTGGCGCGGTTCGGCAATCGAGTGCCGCATCTACGCCGAGGATCCGGATCGCGACTTCATGCCTGCGCCCGGCTCCATCGTGCACTTGAGCGAGCCGTCGGGTCCGGGCGTGCGGCTGGACTCCGGCATTTTCGAGGGCTGGAACGTCCCGCTCGAATACGATCCGCTCCTCGCCAAGCTCGCCACGTGGGGATCGAGCCGGGAGATGGCGATTCGCAGGCTGGATCGGGCGCTCTCGGAGTACGTGCTGACGGGCGTTCGGCAAAATATCGCGTTTTTCCGCGAAGTGCTGGCCGACGCGGAGTTTCGCGAAGGGCGCCTTTCGACGTCATTCCTGGAGCGATTTTTCGAGAGGCGGAAGAAGACGGAAGCCGGTCCGGAGATGGAGGCCGCGGCCGCGCTGGTGCTGGCTTTGTCATCGACAAGCACCGTTCCTGCGCCTCGCGAGACTAACAGGTGGCTCGATGCCGGGCGCGAGGATCTTCTCCGATGAAGCGCCACGTGATGGTCAACGGCCGTTCGGGAACCATCGAAATCGAAGGTTCGCGGCTGCGGTATGCGCGTGAGGACGGAGTGGTGATCGAAAGCGAGTTCTCCTTGGAAGGCACCTCCGTGCTGCTCAACGGCCGAAGCTATCAAATCGCGAAGGGAGCCGGAAAAGAAGTTTGGGTCAACGGGGTCCTCCTATCGATGGAGGTGTTCGACCCGCGCGATCTGCGGCCCGGACAAGGCGCGACGTCGAACCACGGACGGCAGGAAGTCGCGGCATCCATGCCGGGAAAAGTGATTCGCGTTTTGGTGGCGTTGGGCGATGCGGTGGAAGAAGGACAAGGGCCTCGTTGTCGTGGAGGCGATGAAGATGCAGAATGAGATGAAGTCGCCCAAAGCCGGACGCGTGGCGGAAGTTCGGGCGCGCCCGGATGCTACGGTGGGAGCGGGCGAAGTATTAATGGTGGTCGAGTAAGGAGTTCGTATGGCAGCAGCGGCAGTATGTCCAATTTGCGGAGGAACCGGCTGGAAGATTATCGAGCGCGCCGGGCTATCCGGTGCGGAGCCCTGCAAGTGCGCCGAAGAGGCCCGCGCCGAAGCGCTGCAGGAGAACTCCGGCATCCCACCGAACTATGTGCGGGCCACCCTCGATAATTTCCAGATCCCGCAGGACAATCCGGTCGCCCGGACAGGACTAGGCACGGTGCTCATGCAGGTCCGCAGCTTCGTGCGCGAGTTTCCCAACCCGGATCGTCCGGGGCTGCTGCTGGCGGGCGACACCGGTACCGGAAAAACCCATTTGGCTGTGGCTGCGCTCAAAGCCATCATCGACAAAGGGCACGGGGGAATCTTTTTCGATTATCAGAACCTCCTGGACCGGATCCGGTCGAGTTACGACAAGTCGTCCGGCTCGACCGATAAAGAAACCTACCGCTCGGCCTTGGACGCTGAGGTGCTGCTGCTCGACGACCTCGGGTCGCACCGCGTCACGGACTGGGTGGAAGATACGGTGACCTCGATCGTGACGTACCGCTGCAATCATCGCAAGCCGCTGATCGCGACTACGAATCTGAGTCCCGACGATACCGGTTCGGTCGCGTACACGACTCCCGGCGGATCGGATGTGCACCGGAAGTCGCTCAGGGAAGCGATCGGAGAACGTGCGCGGTCGCGGCTGTTTGAGATGTGCCGCGTGGTGCGGATGCCGGCGGTGGAAGACTATCGGGTCAAGCGGGCGAGGTAGAGCGGGGCAGGTTTAGAAACCTGCCCCACTCAGGATTTTCTTCAACATATCCGGGATCTCAAACACCGCGCGATTGTGGATCTGCTTGACGGCAGCCCGATAGCGCGGCAGATCGCGCAGCAGTTCTTCCACCGCCCCGCCGATTCCCCGGAAGTTCGGCAGCACCAAACCCGCGTTGCGCTCCAGAACCCAGTCGGCGTTGTAGCGCTCCTGCGGCAGCGTCCAGATATTGCGCTCGACGATCACTGGCAGCCCCATCGCCACGGCTTCGCTGATGCTCCCCGGGCCCGGCTTGCCGATGAAGAAATCGGCCAGGCTCATGTAACGCGGGATCTCCGATGTGAATCCTTCGACGTAACGAGGCGCTTTCGCAGGCAGCGCGCGCAGCCGGTCTGCCAGCCCTGCGTTCTTCCCGCAAATCAAAATAAGTTGCGTGTCGGCAAGCCGCTCGGCGATCTCCAGCATCACCTTCGAACCTTGCCCGCCGAACAGCACCAGACCCGTTGGACGATCTGGATCCAGGCCAATCCGCCGCCGCTCGGCCGCGCGGTCCACGGTCACAGGTTGATAGAACGTAGGCCGCAGAATCATACCCGAAGCACGAAAGATGCGGTCCTCGGCATACCCCAGCGCCCGCGCCTGCGCGACAGCCTTATCGCTGCCGCAGATCAGGAATTGCTCCTGTTTCTCCATCCAGAAGTGCGGCGGATAATCGGCAATGTCGGTGAGGATCGTCACGTAGGGGACTTCGGGAAGCGTGCTTCGCACGCTTTCAAACAAAGCCCGGTTAAAGTTCGGCACCAGCGATACGACCAAATCCGGCCGCGCGCTGGCCCAGTATTTCTCGAGCATCCTGACTGCCGGCCGATGATACAACCGGATGACGCCGTGCATGAACTTCAATCCCTGCGCCGACCCTAATGTCCAGCCGCGCGCCAGCATCTGGTTATAGATCTCCTGCAATTCCAGGCCGGTAACTTTGCGAAACACATCCAGGGGCCCGAGAATCTCCTGTAAGTTGACCAGCCGGACATCCCATTCATCATCATCCGGGGGGCGATTCTGTTCGTCGATGACGGCTTTGAGCGCCGTAGCGGCCGCACGATGGCCTCCGCCCGCATCGAAGTATAGGAAATCAACTTTTGTCACAAATGTTTTATCGGCGCGTCACGGGCATGTAACGACGCGGGGGTATGTGTGTATTATGGCGGTTCTTCAGATCACCCTGTCCTGGGTCGCGTCCCGCGATCATCGGGTCATGGTCCGGGTGAACCACTGGCGGCCTCCCAAATGGCTGCGGATGTGGATGCTGGCCGCCACACGCGGCGGCGACGGCGGCCTGTGGTACGCGCTCGGTCTGGCCGTGGCGCTCTACGGCGGGGCACAGCGATTTCACGCTCTTCTCGCGGCTACCCTGGCGGTGGCGACGGGCGTCGGGCTGTTTCTCGAATTAAAAAGAGCCTTCCGGCGGAAACGCCCGTGTGCGCTCGTACCGCACTGCTGGGTGGACTTGCTGCCGCCCGACCAATTTTCGTTCCCGTCGGGCCACACCATCACGGCGTTCGCCGTGGCGATTTCACTGGGAGGATTTTATCCCGCGATGCTTCCCGGACTATTGTTCTGCGCGATCAGCATCGCGGCTTCCCGGATCGTGCTGGGGATGCACTTCCTGAGCGACGTGCTGGCTGGCGCCGCACTGGGAGCCATCCTGGGCGCAGCCGCCGAAGCACTCATTCGTTAGCCCGGGCCGAATTTCTCCAGCGCTTCTTCTACCACCGCGGCGAAGTTCGCTCCGCTCTCCGACCAGAGCAGCCGCCGCTCAATGGGTAAAGCTTTGTCGATCTCGCTCACCAGATGCAGCAGGCTCCGCAGATTCGACTGCTGAATCCGCAGCGAGCCCTCGATGTCCTCGGCCGGCAGAAACTTGGAATCCAGCCCGAAGTCGATCCGCAAATTGTCATCGTGTTCGTATTCGAATGCCGAACCGAAACAGGAGAGTGTGACGGCGGAGGGCCACAGCTTCCAGTCGTCGTGGTGCTGCCACAGATCCCAGGCTGCCTCGATTTCGACGCAGCAATCGGGTTGAGCGAAGTCGCGCGCCGCGGCAATCAGGTCCGCGACAGACGCTCCCGGATCGAAGACCCGCTCGAAGACCGGCGGCTCCACGTAGGAGATCGCATAGACGCGCACTACCGGCCCGGTCTTCGAAAGTCTCGAGAACGGAAACACGTCCAGCATCTTCGCGAAGTGCCGCAAAAGGTTCGAGTCCGAGAATCCCCGCACCCAACAGGACAAATACAGCCGGTCGCTCATTTCACTTCGATTGTATCCTGGAGGTACGCGCACAGCGCGCGGCGAGCACCTTCTGCGATCTCGAGAAATCGAGCTGCGCTGCGTTGTGCGCGAGGAGACAATGATAACCGACCTGATCCAGATCAGCCGCCTGGGCGAAAAGAAGCGCGGCGAGAATGAGAAATTCCGGCGCTGGATCAAATCCCATAATTTCGTGGAGCGCCAGTTCCGCGCCGCCGCGCACGAAGTCCACGCCGCGATCGATTGCCGGCAATGCGCCGAATGCTGCCGCGTGACCGAAGCCGAGATCTTCGAAAAGGACGTCATCAGCCTCTCGAAGAACCTGGGGATTTCGCGCCAGCAGTTCCTGGAACAGTACACGCAAAAAGGAACCGATGGCGAACTGATCCTGAAGCGGACCGAGGAAGCCGGATGCGTGTTTCTCGACGGCAATGACTGCACCATCTACGAATTCCGCCCCAAGACCTGCGAAGGATTCCCACACTTGCTGCGCGGCATGGGCTCGATCCAGCACAAGATGTGGGCCTACGTCGATCGGGCCACCTACTGTCCCATCGTCTACAACTGGATGGAACAGGTGAAGGACCTCACCAATTTTCGAAAGTAGGCCCTCTTTTCAAACCGTCGTGCCTCGCTCGCATCACCGGGCGCTCGAGACGAAATCTCTTAGTTTCTTGGGGGTGAACGTAACATTCACACCCGGAGATGAATCTTTGTTAAGCTTGACCACTAGATTCACGGTCAGGGAGCTAACTTGAGGAGCTTCTGCGACCATCCGGGTGCTCCTGGTCGAGCAACGGATAAAAGGAGTACTGCCGGTATGGGGGACGCATCACAAGCCAGACTACTGGAAGCGTGCGTTCTGACGCACGAGCGCATCTATAGCTCAGCGCAGGACATCAATCGTCTCTCAGATCGTGTCCAGCACTTATTAAAGGGGCGCGATATGCTCGATCCAAGGTTCTACCTGGCATCGATTTCGCCCGGATCCTGGAGTCCCAAGGTTGTGGTTATCTTCCGCGACCAGGACATCGCCGGGATCGTTTATGCAAAAGAGCGCAAAGTCGCCGGAATTCCCACCGGCCTGATCTTCATCGATACTGTTTTAGACACTCTTCTGAGCGATGACTCCCTAAGCCGGGAGCAACTAGTTGAGAAAGCCGTGAACCGATTGTTTGCGAATGGGCGCATCCGCGGGCTTCGGCTCTTCATACCTCCAGACGGAGCCGAGCATCGCGCTGTGCGATCCGTAATAACTTCAAAATCGTTCGATGGATCTTCTGCCGTAATCAATCACCACGCCTTCTTGCGCCTTCCGGCGAGCTACGAGCTCTTCCTGCAACAGTTCGGCAAGCATAAGCGTCGAAATTTCCGATATTATCGACGCGCGTTTGCGGCAGCCGGCGGCCAGTACACGGGCGAAATGACCCTTGAGGAGTTCCGAACGGCAGCTTTGCGGTTAGGCTCCAAAGATGTCGTAGGTGCAAGCGCCGAGGGCTTGGATCGGGCCCTGCGTATGCTGGCGACGGCGAGGCGGCCCTTGCTCACCGGCTTGCGAATGAATGGAGAATACGTGAGCGTCCTGGGCGGATGGCACGAACCCGACAGGACCACGGTCTTCGTCCAGCTCAACGACGATCGAGCCTACGCCAAGATGTCGCTAAGCGTTGTGCTCCGAGCCTATCTCATCGAAGAACTGATCGGACAAGAGATTCCCGTCCTTTTATTCTGGGCCGGAGTGGGAGAGCCGTACCTGGCACAGAGCGAGTTAGTGAGCACCATTTGCGTCTGCATTGACCGTCCCAGTTTTTTTTGGCGGAGGATCCGCCGCGTGATCGGGAATTTGGTCTCTTGGGCACCGATGCCGCTGGCTAATCATCTTCGTTGGATCGTGCCGAACGCACCTAATCAGGAAGCCATCTAGTCTCGGGGTACCACGCATGCGGCAACTTCGCAGCTATATCGTCCGCCTGGAAGGCTGGTGGTTCGATCGCACGCGCCATGTGTCGACTTGCGGCGCCGTTCCATTGGAGGGACTCACCTTAGCCGGAGACAGCAAGAGCGGTTTTATGTATCTGCCGGCGCGGTCGGCTGCGGTGCGGCGCGTTTTGCGCGATCTTCCCATCACCGAACATCAAAACTACACTTTTGTGGATTTGGGATCCGGAAAGGGGCGAATGCTCTTCCTGGCTGCTGAGTATCCATTTCGCAAAGTTGAAGGCGTCGAATTCGCAATGGAGCTTCATTCGGCGGCTCAGCAGAATATCTCCCGATACCGCAATCGAAAGAAACGATGTCTCAAGATTGAATCCATCAACCTGGACGCCACGGACTACGAATTTCCTGAAGACAATCTCGTGATTGCATTATTCAATCCGTTCGGGCCCGATGTAATGCACCGGGTTTTAGATCACATACGAGAATCGGTAGAGCGGTCCCCCAGGGACGTCGTCATGATGCTCCTGTATCCCGAACTCGCTGCCGTGGTGGATCCTGGGCATTGGCAGACCCTTAAGTCCACGCGGCGCTATTGCATCTACCGCTTCAGAAGTCCGGAGTTAGAATCTCCTAGGCAATATTCGCGACACTCGTTACCGACTCAATCTTGAGGCCTGGCGAGAACACGAACACGCTGGTCCCGCTCATCTTCGCCTGCCCGTCGCTCGAGCGCGCCACCCAATCGGCCAGCACAGTGCCCTGGCAATGCCGGATATCGCCCTTGCGCTCCAGACCCATTCCGGGCATAAATCGCTGCGCTGCACCAATGTGAGCCACCAGCTCGTCGATTCCGTCCAGCCGGCTGTAGCGGTCGCGAAACCTCACTTTACGAGCCGCGATCCGACCCAATTTCGCCTCCCGCGCCACTGCATCCGGCTCCGTCCACAGCGCGAACCACGCATCGACAACCTCGGGCGCACCCGCATTCACGTAGTTCGCAACCGCGTTGGCGAACAGGGAGAAGTGGAAGCGCCAGCCCTGAACTAACTGCTCCGCGACCATAGCATCGGCCACTTCATGCTTCAGCCGCAGCAATCGTACCATCCGCTTGCTGCTCCAGCCGGATCGTCACCCGGGATTCTTCGGCCGGCACGGGCCGCTCAGCCTGAAGGCTGAACGTGAACACAAATCGCTCCGGCGCCGCCACCTCGAGCACCTGGCCGTCGGACACGAAGCCGTTGGAGTGTTGAATCCGGAGCGCCCCGCCGGGCCGCGGATCTACAGTGGAGCCTGCGCCCCACCAAGTGGCCCATCGGGTGCTGTCGGTGAAAAAGCCGAAAACCGTCTCACGATCGGCCTCGATCAGAATGTCGCGATCGACGGCATAGGGCAGAGATTTCATGGAAGCCTCACTTTCTCTTTTTCTTGCGTTGCGGTTTCGGCCCGCGGCGGCTCTGTTCCAGCTCGGCGGCGAGCTTCAGTTTCCAGAGCGCGCCGTCCCACATGCGCTCCAGCATTTCAGCCAGGGGACCCAGGACCTCACGCTTGGCCCGGTAGAAACGATTACGATTCTCCGCCCTGGCCACGACCAACCCAGCTTCGATCAAACCCTTCAACTGCAAGGACACGGCCCCGAACGTGACGTCGGGCATGGCCCGGTGAATCGCGCCCGCGGTTTGCTCGTCGCGCCAGATCAGCCGCAGAATTTCCTGCCGGCGCGGCGATGCGATTGCGTTCAGGATCGCGGGTTCCAGCCCCATGGAACTTACTTTAGTTTAAACTAAACTACTTGTCAAGAGGGGGCCGGTGCCATTTCGGTGTGATATCCTTTGCCGAAAAGGAGACACCCTCATGGAACCGGTTCAACGACGGAAAAACGCATCCGACTACCCGCAGGAGCTGCTCAATCTCTTCGACAAATACGTCCACGGCGAGATCGACCGCCGGGCCTTCTTCGATGGCGCGCAGAAGTTCGCCGTCGGAGGCGTGACCGCCGCCATGCTCTGGGAGAGCCTGCGCCCCAACTATGCGTGGGCGCAGCAGATTCCCAAGGACGACAAGCGCATTAAGGCCGACTACCTGACCGTCCCCTCGCCGCAGGGCAACGGCACCATCAAGGGCTATTTCGTTCGTCCCGCGAACGCCACCGGAAAACTTCCCGGGGTGCTGGTGGTCCACGAGAATCGCGGCCTGAATCCTTATATCGAAGACGTGGCCCGGCGCTTAGGCGCGGCCAACTTCATGGCGTTCGCTCCGGACGGCCTTACCAGCGTTGGCGGCTATACGGGCGATGAAGAAACGAGTGCAGCGAATTTCCGCAAGGTCGACGGGCAGAAAATGGGTGAGGATTTCCACGCCTCGGCTCGCTGGCTCAAGGCGCGTTCCGATTGCACGGGTAAGGTTGGAACCGTGGGATTCTGCTTCGGCGGAGGCGTCGTCAACACTCTCGCGGTGAAGATGGGCGCGGACCTCGCTGCTGGCGTCCCGTACTACGGCGCCCAGCCTAAAGCCGAAGACGTCGCTCACATCAAAGCGCCGCTTGTGCTGCACTACGCTTCCGAAGACGCGCGCATCACCGGCGGTTGGCCCGCCTACGAAACCGCCTTGAAAGCCGCCGGCGTGACGTACGCAGCGTATATCTATCAAGGCTGCCAGCACGGCTTCCACAACGATACGACGCCGCGTTACGACAAGGCCGCCGCGGAATTGTCCTGGCAGCGCACGCTGGACCACTTCAACAAGTACTTGCGGGCTTAAATCTTAATCAGCCCCAGGCGAATGCCGCGGGTGACAGCCCCGGTGCGCGTGCCCGCATTCAGCTTGGCCAGGATCGAATTCACATGGAACTTGGCGGTGTGATCGGAGATCGATAACCGATGCGCGATCATCTTGTTGCTCAAGCCTTCCGCGAGCATCTCCAGCACGTCCATTTCGCGCGGCGTCAACGGCTCGACGATCTCCTCAACGGCCTGGTGCGTTGTAGAGTGCGGAAGAAACGCCATCTCGTCCGCAACGGGCATCACCTGTAGACCCGCCGCGGCTGCATGCACGGCGGCCAGGATTTGGTCAGCAGTAACGTCCAGTGAAGAAGTTCGGCGTGCGCCTAACACGACGTCCGCATCGGAAAGGTCATGAACGATCTCGATGGCCGGATCGGCTGAGAGCATGGATTCCAGTCCGCTGCGCGTGATCGCAGACGCGGCGTCGATATAGACCCGGATCAAGCCGCCTCCCGCCGCGGCACGGGCACCGCGACAGCAACCTCGCGCTGGACACGCCGGCCGCCGCGCCGGAATTGAAGCCTCAGCACGGAACCAGCGGCTTCGCCAATCGCTTCACTCAAGTCGTCCGGCGTGAGCCCCAGGAGCAGATCCCCCGCCATCAACGATGCCCGTTCGGCTGCACTGTTTGGATTCACCTGCAGAACCAGTAACCCTTCCTCGACGGGCCGAATCGCGATCCCCAGCGTCGGGCGGCTCCCCTGCTCCAGAAAACGCACCACCCGCTCACTGGGGATCGCCAGCGCGAGACCCCCTGCCACCACCATCGTGTTTACCCCGATCACCCGGCCAGCCGCATCCGCCAGCGGCCCGCCGGAATTGCCCGGAGCGAGCCGGATCGCCGCATGCACCCAGGTTCTCCTTCCTAGCCCGCGAATCGGACCGGCCCCATGGACCACGCCAGTGGTCAGTGCGCCGACGAATCCCAGCGGGTTTCCCACTGCGACCGCAAGTTCGCCCGATCGCACTGACGATGACTCCCGCCACGCGATCGCAGCCAGATTCGACGCGCGCAGCCGCAGCTTCACCAGATCCGCGTACGCGTCGCGCGCGACGACATCCGCGGATAACGATCGGCCGTCCCACATCTCCACCCGGACTTGTTCATCGCGGGCCACATGCGCGTTCGTAATCACCGTCCCATTCGCCTCCCAGATGATGCCCGACCCGCTGCCGCCCGAAGTCCGGTTCCCGCTGAGCACTTGTACCGTGGAGCGGCGTAGTTTTTCGGCAATTTCGCCGAAGCCTTCCGGAAGCATACTTACCCCTTCCGCGGCCGCTCGGCGATCGTGATGTCGAGCTCGACTGCATTCCCTCCCCGCAAGATTCGCGCCCCGATCTTCTTCCCCACCGACTCGGAACTCAGGACTTCCTGGACATTCTCCGTCCGCTGCGTCGGGCGTCCGCCCAGTTCGAGCAGCACATCGCCGATCGACATCCCCGCCTTGCCCGCGGGACCTTCGTTTTCGACACTGATCGCGATCAATCCCGTGGAGTTGGCGAGATTCAGCTTGCTCCTTAGATGCTCCGGGATCGCGATCGGTTGTAACCCGACCCCCAGATATCCTCGCGGGACCCGGCCGTGCGCGACCAGGTTATCGGTCACCCGAGCCACCGTGGACAAGGGAACAGCAAACACCGAAACCCGCGACAGCGCAGGGGTTGCGATGCCCAAAAGCTTGCCCGATGCGCCTACCACGGCGCTGCCCGCTCCCGCCGGATGGAGCGATAGATCGAGCCGCACCACCTGGTCCAGCTTCCCTCCGCGCCAGGTCTGCGACGGACCCGAGATGTTGCTGATCACGCCAAATGCCGCGACGGCGCTGTCTTTCGACCGGCCCACAGCGAGCACGATACTTCCCGGGACCGTCGCTGGGCTTTCATCTTTCGCGAGCACAGGAATGCCCAGCCCCTTCACTCGCAAGACAGCCAGATCCGTTCCAGGATCGCGACCCACGAGCTCCGCATCGGCCGTGGATCCGTCCGGCAGGGTCACGCGAATTCCTTCGTCGCGGCGAAGCGCATGATCCGCTGTGACAACGATCTCGGGACTCCAGTGCACCCCGCTCGAATCGAACCGGTGGCGCGCATGAACCGACACGATCGACTGCGCCACTTGCTCCACCGTGGAAGCGATCTGTTCGGAAAGCGCGACTAATGAATTTGCCACTGTTGTTTCTCCCTGATCTCAGCATGCGCCCGCGAGCCGGCTTCGCACACCGGATGATCGGGCAGGCCGGCACCTGCCCAAGCGGGCAGTGTAATATTGCATCGTGCAAGACCAATTCACCCGCCGCGAACTGGGCGCGCTCATGGCCGCAGCGCTCGCGGCGTCGAAACTCGAAGCGCAGAAGCCGGCCCCCCCGCTCGATATCGCCGAGTGGTCCTACCACTGGTACGGCGTCGAGCACGCGCTGCTCGCCCGCGGCACCGTCTGCAACGGGATGCAGATGTATGTCGAGCACTGGATTCCCGCCCAGGTTCGCCACCCCTATCCGGTCGTCCTGATTCATGGCGGCTTCGGGCAAGGCTCGGACTGGTTCAGCACGCCCGACGGCCGCCGCGGCTGGGCGACGCTGTTTCTTGAGCAAGGCTACAAGGTTTACGTGCTCGATCGCCCGGGCCAGGGCCGCAATCCGTATCAGCCGTTCGTGCATGGGGCGTTCGCGCCGCAGGCTCCCACGTTCGAGGCGGTCAGCGAAGGCGCTGAACCTGCCGATATCCGACCCGAGAGTCGCCCAGGCCGTCGCGCCCATGGGCCAGCCGATGCCGGCCAACAACGCTCAGACCCAAACTGTCTGGCGCACGCGCGGTGCGATGCTGCTCGACGATATCGGCCCGTCGATCCTGGTGACCGACGGCGACGGTGCGGTGTTTGCACGGGTAACTGCCGAAGAGCGTCCGGCCCTGGTCAAGGGAGTCGTCACAGTCGCCCCGCCTGCCGGCATTGCCTTCAAGGTGTCCACGACTACAGCGAGCAGCCGGGAACCTGAATCGCTGCCTGCGGTCCTGGCGTGGCTCGATCGAACGTTTCCGGCTGAGCCTGTGGCGCCCACGCCCGATCCGCATCCCAACCGCGAGTCGACCGCTCTGAAACTCGCCGATCAGGGCGGCTTTTGGGTTGGCGTTAAGCGTAAGCAAATGCCTTACGGAACGATCGCTCAGGGCCAGATGTTCGTGCAGTACATGATCCCCGCTGAGAAACGCCACGAGTTCCCGGTGGTGATGGTCCACGGCGGCGGCGGGCAGGGCACGCACATGATGGGCATCGGCGGCCGGCCCGGCTGGGTCCACTATTTCGTCCAGGCCGGCTACAGCGTCTATTGGCTCGACCGGCCCAGTTACGGGCGGTCGCCCTATCATCCCGACGCCCTGGGCCCGAGCCATCTTCCCAACGTTCCCGCGTTCGAAGGGCTCATCGGCAGCACCGCCGTCTTCAACACCGCCCAGTGGCCCGGACCGGGCGGCATGAACGATCCGCTGATCGACCAGTTCATGGCGTGCGAACAGGGCAACGTCAGCGACGAAGCGTTCCACAGCGACCTGGTCTGGCCGGGCGGCGCGGAGTTGCTCGACAAAATCGGTCCGTCGATCCTGTTCGTTCACGCGTTCGGCGGATTCTTCGCGTGGGGCGTCGCCGACCGCCGTCCGAACCTGGTCAAGGCGATCGTCGCCATGGAGATCAACGGGAATCCATTTGCCGCGCAGCTTCGCTGGGGGCTCACCGCCAGCCCGATGATGTACGATCCTCCGGTCACCGAACTCTCGCAGTTCAAACTTCGAGATCAGACTTCGCCGCCCGATTCGCCACGTCCCGTCGTTTCGCCGTTCAAGCTGCAAGCCGAGCCCGCGCACAAGTGGAAAAACCTGCAAGGCATCCCGATCACCTGGATGACCAGCGAATTCGGCGGCGGCGGATCGCCCGTTTCGAACGTCGCTTTCCTCAAGCAAGCCGGCTGCAACGCGGAGATGCTGCGCCTGCGGGACTACGGCATATACGGCAACGGCAACCTGATGCTGATGGAGAAGAATAACCACGAAGTTTTCGCGGTGGTTCGCGACTGGCTCGCAAAAGTAACGTAGGCTGGAAGCATGAGAGTCTGCGGCGGCTTTCGGCGTTTTCTTCGCCGTGACCGCGTATGCTCAGCCTCCCCTGAGCTTCGCGCGCGATATCGCGCCGATTGTCTATCGCAACTGCGCTCCGTGCCATCGCCCGGGCGAAGCCGGACCGTTTCCCTTGCTCAGTTATCAGGATGTGAAGAAGCACGCTCCGGAGATCGCCGAGGTCACGGCCCGCCGCTTCATGCCGCCCTGGGCGCCGGAGGCTGGCTACGGCGATTTTTCAGACGAACGCCGGCTCACCGCCGCCGAGATCCAGATGATTAAAGATTGGGTCAGCCAGGGCGCGCCCGAGGGAAATCCGTCCGAGACGCCGCCGCTCCTGAAGTTCGCCGAGGGCTGGCAGCTCGGCCCCCCGGACCTGATCGTGGAGGCGCCGAACGCGTACACCCTGCCGGCGTCCGGTCCCGATGTGTACTGGAATTTCGTAATCCCGGTCGCCGTGGAGAAGATGCGCTATGTTCGCGCCGTTGAGATCCGGCCTGGCGACAAGCGCATCGTGCATCACGCGAATCTGTACGTGGACCGCGCGCGCTCGGCGCGCCGCCAGGAGACCACCGCGGGCCAAGGCTTCCCCGGGATGGATGTCGTGATCGATCGCCCTTTGTCCGAACCCGATGACGGGCATTTCCTCTTCTGGAAGCCCGGCGGCGCACCCTACGTCGAGCCCGAAGGCTTCGCATGGCGCCTGGATCCAGGCAATGACCTGGTGCTCAACGCGCACCTGCGGCCCACCGGCAAGCCGGAGCAGGTGCGGCCCACGATCGGCCTCTATTTCACCGATCAGCCGCAGGAGAAATTCCCGATGCTGGTCAACCTCGAGCACGATGGCGCGCTCGATATCCCTCCCGGCGACCGCGATTTTCTGGTCTCCGACGATTTCCGCCTGCCCATGGACGTCGACGTTCTGGCGGTCTATCCGCACGCGCACTATCTGGGACATTTGCTCGAAGGCTACGCGACGCTGCCCAACGGCCAGCGCAAATGGTTGATCCGCATTCCCGATTGGGATCCGAATTGGCAAGGCGCATACCACTATCGGCAAGCGATTTTCCTGCCCAAGGGTTCCGTGATTTCGATGCGCTATCACTATGACAATTCGGCGGCGAATCCTCGGAACCCCAATCATCCTCCGCGCCGCGTGGTTGCGGGCAATCAGGCCACCGACGAGATGGGGCACCTCTGGCTTCAGGTGTTGCCCAAACCCGACATGATCAGCGCAAGAGGCGACCGGCGTATGGAGCTGCAGGAAGCCCTGATGCGCCACCGTCTCGAAAAATATCCCGGCGAGTTCGAGGCATCCTTCGAAATCGGCGCGCTGAGGCTGGCGCGGCTCGATCCGGCGCAAGCATTGCCGATGATCGAAACGGCGGTCCGCATTCGATCTGACGATCCTGAGGCCCGCAATCTTCTGGGCTCGGCTTTGGTAGCGGTAGGCCGCAACACCGAGGCGATTGAGCAGTTCCGCGCGGCTGTTCGCTTGCGGCCGGATTACGGAACCGCGCGTTATAACCTCGCGCGTGCGCTGGCCCGGGCCGGGAAATCCGACGAAGCGATCGAGACCTACGGCCAGCTCATCCAGCAATTCCCTCGCGACGCCCAGGTTCGCGACGAATTGGGCGAGCTTTACATAAAGCTAGGGAAACGCACGGAAGCGGCCGAGTACTTCAACCAGGCGCTCGCCATCGATCCCAAGGATGCCGTGGCCCGCCGGAATCGCGACGGCGAAAAGGTGGAAGAAATCGAGACCTTACCGGCGCCGCCTCGCAAGTAGAAGTTTTATTGCGACTCCGGCACTTTGAGCGTCCTGTTCCAGCGCGTCTTGCTGAAAAAGTGAAACGCCACGTCCTCGACGTGGTGGAAAGTCCATTCCACATAGTCGCTGGTGGGAGCATCGAAGGACCAATAGATCACCAGCGGCTTGCCGACCAGATAATTGGAGGGCACGAATCCCCAATACCGGCTGTCCAGGGAATTGTCGCGGTTATCGCCCAGGACAAACAACGTGTCCGGGGGAACCACCACTTCGCCATCCTGCACATGGTGGGCGAACAGCTCGCGTCCGCCGCCCAGCGTGTAAGAGTCCGGCGCCGTCGGAAAATTATCGCGATAGTTGTCGATACCCGAGGTGCTGTAGCGGGCGTACGGCTCGACGAGCTTCTGCCCGTTGCGAATCACTTGTTTGTTCTCCAGGCGAATGCGATCGCCCGGCAGGCCGATCACGCGTTTAACGAAAGTTTGCCGGACGTCCTCGGGATAGCGGAACGCGACGATGTCACCGCGCTTCACTTCGCGGCGCGGAAGCACGTAACTCGACCAGTTGTTGCCGCCGTTCTCGAAGCCAACCTTATCGACCAGCATGTGATCCCCGACCAAAATGTTGTTTTCCATCGAGCCCGTAGGCACCACGTACGCCTGCACCATCGTGGTCGTGACGAAAAGGAACAGCAGCAGCGTTACGGCCCACTCCTGGACCAACTTGCGGGCCTGCCTCTCGCGCACACCGCTGACCATCCAATCCATCACAGTACGCAGGCTGAATCGGAACCACGCTCCGGATGAGGCGTGGGCGCTGGCTAGCTCGCGGCAGCGGTCGCGGAAGCACTGGTGCATCTCCACGCCGTACTGGAGCCGAAATTCGCGGGGATACGCGTAGAGCATCATTGAGTAGATTCTGCACAATAGTCCGATCATTGTTTGCCTCCTGCCAGGCCCAGTCGGGCATTCGCGGCCGAAACCGCACCGGCGAGCCTACGGGCTTCGGCACGCACGGTCTTTCTTCCCAAGGCTGTCATACGGTAATAACGGCGTCTTTCGTCATGTCGCTCACCAACGAGTTCCGTATCGGGCCGCTCATCCGATTCCTCGACCAGCCCCGCCGCCAGCATTCGCTTGAGACAGCCGTAGAGCGTACCAGGACCGAGTTGAAGGGCGTCGTTGGTCTGCCGCGCCACGTCCTGCATGATGCCGTAACCGTGGCGCTCCTCGTCAGCCAGGGCCAGCAAAATGTGGAACACTGGGGGCGTTAAGGGCAGATCGGGTGGCTTGGGCATACTATATCCGCTACGGATATAGTATGGGTTTTGGCGTTGCGTGTCAAGCCTTCTGTGCCTGCATCCGGGCTCGGCCGCATTTAGGACACTTCCACTTTCTCTTCTTGTGGTAGATGTGTCCTTTGAGCTCTTTCATAGGAATTCTGCACTTCTTACAGGTCATATGGAGCACTTCTTCTCGTGTCCGTACTGCTGGCAGGAAATCTCGATGGTCCTCGATCCCGCGGTGAGGAGTCAAACCTACGTCGAGGACTGCGAGGTGTGCTGCCACCCGATCCAGATCCGCTACTCGTTCGAAGATGGCGAGGTGGTGGACTTTGAGGCAAATATTCTCGAGTGAGCCTAGAACCAGTCGCTGCGGTAGGCGATCCACCAACTCAACTGCGAAGATCGGAATGGTGGATACCAGCCCCCACCAGAACGGCAGAACGAAATCGGCAATCAGGCCCAGAACGCCGAACGTGAGCCAGAAGATCTTTCGTTCCATTGGACCCAGTCTAACGCGGTCGAAACAGCAGCAGATCCAGACTGAACGTCACCCGCATCGCTTCGACAGGCTGCGTCCGCATGGGCCGATAGATCGAAAGCAGGACGTCGTGAACGGCGGCAGCGTCAAGATCGGCGGCGGTTGTAACGCGGCGCTGATCGGCGCAGCGTGAAGTCCTTCGCAAATGTCTCGATGGTCCGATCCGCACGATCGCGGCCGGGTTGTCCATTGTGACCGCGCAGCTCGATCAGGTCATCAGGAGCAGCCAGCGCGACCAATAGTCGTCCGTCGTCGCGCAGGACGCGCCGGAACTCGTCCGCATTCATCCGCCCCGTGATCGACAAGACGACTGAGAAAGACCGATCCGCGTACGGCAAAAAGCGATCCGCATTCGCAACCACCCACTCGCATTCGGGATACCGCTTCGCCGCCGCGTCGATCGCCGGAATCGAGATATCGATCCCATGCGCGTCGAAACCAATCTCGCGCGCGAGGCTGCCTAAGTAGTAACCGTCGCCGCAGCCGGCATCCAGAACGACATCGTTCGAAACCGCGTTAATCATCTCCGCGATTCCGCGCATCAACGGCTCAGTCACGCCGCGATCGTGCAGTCGCCTGCGCGCCGCCACCGCGTCCGCGGAATCGCCCGGGTTCTTGGATCGCCGATCCTGTGGCTGGAGCAGGTTGATGTATCCGCTGCGCGCGACATCGAAGGAGTGTCCGCGCGGGCAGAAGACCCGGCGCTCGTCGCGCGTCAAGGCAAGTTGGCAGCCCCGTACAGGGCAAAGGAGCATGTTCGATTGTAAGATGGCTGCTAGCGATGCCGATAAAAACAATCCTGCCGGTTATCTTGATGTGCGTGCTGGCTGCCGCTGCCGATGCGCGATCGCATAAAAAGAAACAGCAGAACGAGGTTTCGTTTTCCTACTATCTCCTCTCACTCTCCTACGCTCCCGACTTCTGTGCCCAACCGTCGGGCAACAAGGATCCTCGCGAGTGCGGTACAGGCCGCCACATCGGCTTCGTCGTCCATGGACTCTGGCCGCAGGTCGAAGGCGGCCGAGGTCCCGAGAATTGCGGGCCGGCGAGGCCCGTCTCGGAAGACATCGTACGAGCCACCTTGGATTACATTCCCACCGAATCGCTGATCCAGCACGAATGGGCCACCCACGGCACGTGCACCGGCTTGAGTGCGTCGGATTACTTCACTTTCGTGCGCCGGGCGCGCGATGCGGTCAGGATTCCCGGGAGCCTGCAAGCCCCGGCTCGTGAGCTGCGATTAAATCCGGAAGAGATCGAGGCCCGGATGGCCGCTGCCAATCCAACTTTCCCCCGGGGAGCCTTCCGCGTATCGTGCTATCGCGACGCTGAACTGGAGGAAGTGCGCATCGCGCTCAACAAAGATCTCTCGCCGCGAGTGTACGGCAGCGGCGGAGGAAGTTGCCGGACCACCGTCGTGATCAGGCCCGTGCGCTAGCCCGTCCGCGAGGCCGTCCGCCAGCATGATAAACTCGATTTCCGTCATGCGCCTTCACCATCTGCTCCTCACGTCCCTGATCACTGCCGCATCGTTTGCCGCTGTACCACCCGACATCGCCACCCAGCTCAAGGAAATGGGGCGGGTCGTCAATCCCGCGGGCACGGCTAAGCTGTACCGGCCTTTGCAGCCCAAGGCTCCCTACCCCGGAGTCAAAGTCGATCGCGATATCAAATATTTCACCGATGACCGCACCGTGCTCGACGTCTTCTCTCCCGAAAAAGGCGGCGGATCGCGTCCCGTGTTGATCTACGTCTCCGGCGGCGCGGGCAACAAGATCGAGCCGGTGCCCGATGGCGACGCCTTTTACGACAACATCATGCTATGGGCCGTGAAGAACGGTATGACCGGCGTGAACGTGCAGCGCCGCGGCGGCCAGGGCCTGGAATGGGATGAACCCGCCAAGGACATCGGCCGCGTGATCGAATGGGCCCAGCAGAACATCTCGAAGTACAAGGGCAACCCGAATCGCATGTTCATCTGGTGTCACTCGGCCGGCAACATTCCGGTGTCCACGTATATCGGCCATCCCGAACTTTACGGCGCCAAGGGCGTCGGCGTAAAGGGCGTGATCTTCATGGCCGCTCCGAGTTTCAACATCGCGCCGGTGGTGGTGCCTGGGCGCGGCGGCCCCGGCCCCGGCGGTCCTCCGAAAGGCGGACCTCCACCCGAAGGCAAAGGCGGCGGCAAGGGTAAAGGCGGCGGCCGCGGAGCGCCGCTCGATCCAGCCACTCAGCTTGCGCGATCGAATCTGCCTGGGCTTCTCAAGGTGAACATACCGATCTTCCTGGCGTCCGGCGAGCTCGATCCTGCCGGCATGGCCGAGTTCAATGGCATTCTCAAGGACCAGCTCTGCATGGCGGGACATTGTCCGACGGTGATGGTGTTCAAGGATCACAGCCACATGTCGGAGGTGTTCTCGCCCAACACGGCGGACGATAGCGTCACCGCTCCGATCCTGAAGTGGATGAAGAGCGTGAAGAAGTAGGCTTTGCTTAGTTCACTACGCGCGTGGAGCCATGATCTGCACACGATAGCCATCCGGATCGCGCAGATCCGGCGCACCCGCGATCTCCGGCTTGTCGAGCTTCACGCCCGCCTGCTGTAGCTTTTTGACGGCAGCATCGTAATCGAACTTCTCGACCGCAACACAATAATGATTCACGCCGGTCTTCTCGCCCGCCGGTGTCTTCAATAGCCCGATTCGTCCCGTTCCGGCCTGGAACCAGATCCGGTTGTTGTTTCGCTGCGTCACGGGACCCAGGATCTTCTCGTAGAACGCCGCCGACTTTTCGGGATCCGTCACGTTGAGCAAAATATGATCGATGCCGGTGGGACGGAAAATCGCCTCGCCGCCGGTCGAGATCGCCTCTGGCGATGCCGTGCCGGTCAACAACTGCGCCCAGCCGTTGTCGGTCGCGAGTTGGAGCCGCGTCCCATCAAGGTCCGCCACGGCCAGATCCTTGCCGCTGGGAAAGTCGCGATAGGCGATGCCTTTCGCGTCCAGATAGGAATGCACGCTGGCCACCTGGAATCCTGGAATTCCGGCGCAGAAGTGATCCACGCGCACGTCGCCTTTATCCATAGCCAGGTAACTGGCGCCGATCTTCACGTAGCGGCGAGTGGTCTTGTTGTTCTTCAGCACCGTATTGCCGAAGACTCGCGCATAGAACGCCGCCGATTTCTCGACATCCGACACCAGAAACTCCACGTGGTCGAGCGCCGTGAAGTGCATCCCTGGGGAATCCGCCGCCACGGCCCGGCGCACGGCAATCGCGCCCGCACCCAGCATGCAGATCAAATCGCGTCGGCGCATGATGCCTCCTGTGTGGGGCCAGTATATCCCACACGACATTCTGCAGGGGCTGGGCACGCCAGCCCTCGATACCCGATCCCCGATCCGATGTATCATAAACGACCGGAGCCCTGTTTGATGCCGACCATGAGGACCATGTTGCCTATTGCGGGTGCGACTGCACTCGCCTCGATCTCGATCGCCCTATTTGCGCAGGGACGAGGCGGTGCGCCGCCACAGCCGGTGCCTGCCGTCCTTCAGAACTACGCGCCCGTCACGGCCGAGCGTCTCAAGAATCCCGAAGCCGGCAACTGGCTCATGATCCGCCGCACCTATGACGGCTGGGGCTACAGCCCGCTCGATCAGATCACGCCGGCCAACGTCGCGCGGTTGAAGCCCGTCTGGGTGTTCGCCACGGGCGAGCCCCGGGTGCATGAAGCCGCCCCGCTGGTCAACAACGGCGTGATGTTCGTCTCCACGCCCAACAATCAGGTGATCGCCATCGACGCCAAGAGCGGGAACGTGCTGTGGCGCTACCGCCGGCCGCGTCCCACTGGTTCGAATGTTCCGCACGATACCAGCCGCGGTGTCGCGCTGTTCGGCGATCGTGTTTACTTCGCCGCGGGCGAGGCTGTGCTGGTCGCGCTGGACGCAAAAACCGGGCGCGAAGTCTGGACCACCGACGTCGCGGATAACAAATCGGGCTACTACATTTCACTCGCTCCGCTGATCGCGGGCGGAAAGGTGATGGTCGGCGCGTCGGGCGGCGAATTTGGAATCCGTGGATTTGTCGCGGCCTTCGATATCGAAACCGGCAAGGAGCAGTGGCGCACGTACACCATCCCGGCCCCTGGGGAACCCGGCAGCGAAACTTGGCCCAAGGGCGATCAATGGAAGAACGGCGGCGGCTCCGTCTGGGTCACCGGGAATTACGATGTGGATACGAACACAGCGTACTGGGGCGTCGGCAACGGCGGTCCCTGGATGGGCGACAAGCGGCCCGGCGACAATCTGTACACCTCTTCGACCATCGCCCTCGACGTGGCCACCGGGAAGATCAAGGGCCACTACCAATACCATCCCAACGATTCCTGGGATTGGGATGAGGTTTCGCCGCCGATCCTGGTGGATTTCCAGCGCAACGGCCGCACCATCAAGGGCCTGATCGATGTCGCCCGCGACGGCTATCTGTGGTTCATCGATCGCAGCGTGGTGGGGCGCGACGGGCGCCTCAAATTCGTCGAAGGCAAGCCCTTCGTGAACCAGAACGTTTTCAAGTCGCTGGATCCCGAGACCGGCCGTCCGGACGTCGATCCCGCGCACAAGCCCGGCACCGGCAAACAGGCCGATTTCTGCCCGAACCTGCACGGCGGCAAGAACTGGCCTCCCATCGCGTTCAGTCCCAAGACGCGAATGATCTACATTCCCGCGAACAACAACCTCTGCGGCACCTCGATGGGCGCGGAGGACGTGCCTTACGTTGCGGGCCGCGGCTATACCGGCACCACTCAGGTCCGGAACGCTCCTTCGCCGATCAATCCCGGCGCCGATCATTTCGGCGAAGTGCAGGCGTGGAACGTCGACACCGGCAAGAAGGTGTGGACCCACAACTACGCGAAATCGCCGAACTGGGGAGCGATGCTCGCCACCGCCGGCGGCCTGGTGTTCACCGGCGGCACCAACGATCGTAAATTCCATGCCTTCGACGCGACCAGCGGAAAACTGCTGTGGGAGTCGCCGACGGCTTCGGGAATCCTCGCGCCGCCGACGACGTTCACGGTCGACGGAAAACAGTATGTGGCAGTGCTCTCCGGCTGGGGCGGCGACTCTCGAGGGATGCAAGCCACGCTCAACGGAGCGTTCCCGGGCGAGTATCCGGAAGTTCCGGAAGGCGGCAGCGTGTGGGTTTACGCGGTGGAGTAACTTACTGACAGCCGATGACTTACTTCATTATCGAACAACTCGCTTGAGATGGTGCGCCCTGTGGGACGATTTCAGAACGCCAGGAGCTACGTCAGCAAGGCGCTTATCGAGGAGAGACGGTTCAGGTAGTCGGGACCGACAGTGCAGAGACTAGCACACCATTGGAGCACCGAGCTTAGCGGCAAGAACAACCAATATCGCAACGGACATCGCAGGCCATCGCACCAGGCCGACGCGATTTTCCCTCGTCTTAGACCAATCAGCCACAGGTTAAAAGATGTCTATCCTTTGCGACGCTTCCGTCCCTTCTGTTTGGGCGGCACCTACGTTCGACATGTCCTGCTCCGCTATCGTCGCGTTAAACCGGACAGACGACATTTTCAGAGCCATCCGCTCCTCGTCACCCACTAGTACTGTCATGCCAGAGCGTCGAACTAGTAGGGTTCAGTGACCTCACTTATTTCTCCGCAGCCCTTCGCTGCTTCGTCGAACTGATCGAACAACCGGGCGGCGCCCGCGCCTTCGAGCGTGGTCATCACGTGGCCCTGGCCCCTTTCGATCGTGAACCGCACCTTCATCCCCTTGTCGCGGAACATCATCGATTGCTTCTGCATGATGTCGAGCCAGCCGCTATCCAGCTCGCCCACGTGCATGTTCACGCACATGTCTCGTAAAGCGGCCACCCGCTCGTCGGTCGCATCAAGCAGATAACCTGGAAACCCGGTCACCGACAAGAAATACTTCGGGTACGACGCAGCAATGTGGAATGCGCTCAATCCGCCGTTTGAAATCCCCGCAATGTGAAACTTCCTCCCGCGGATCTTGTAGTCGCGCAAGAAGCTTGTCGAGAAACGCCGGGAAGACCACTGCCCCGCCCTGGTAAAACAGTCCCGCCGCCGTCGCCGCGCAGACTACCACGATATAGCCTCGCTTCTGGGCTTGCACAGCCAGATTCCGCGCGATCATGCCGTCCACCATCGGCATGGTTTGCGCTCCGCCCGGAAACGCGATCACCGCCGGATACTCCTTGGCCGGATCGTAATCCTTCGGCGTGATCACCTTGTAGTACAGAGTCACGCCGGCGAAATCGTCGTGTTTGAGCGTCGTCTCCGCGAGAACAAGTTGGCTTGCAAGCGCAATTCCCGCGACGAACATCCACAGCCTCTGCATGGATAGATCCACCCGCGAGCTTGCTCAGGCGCTCTTTTTGACGCTGAGATCCAGGGGCATCCCGAAAACGTCCAGCGTAAACTTGATTTCGGTGCCGGACAGCACGCCCTTATAGCTGATCATGAGCGGCATCCCCCCGAAATCCAACGTCACCGTGAACGAAAGGTTGTTTCCATCGATCTTACCGTCGGCGATCTTAACTTCGGCTCCGTCCGGCCCGGTCGTCGTGCCGGTGAGCGCGGCGCCCTCCGCCTTGAACGTAAAGGCGACCGGATTATCGCCGTTGGGCGTACTGATGGTGCCGGACCACTTGCCATCCACGTCATGGGCGAATATCGAAACGCAAGTCAGCAGCAGTCCCGCCACGATTGAGAAGAACTTCATTTTAAAAACACCTCCCGTGTTTAGACGTACAACGAACGCCGTTATTACATTGTTCCATCTAAATCATTTTTTCCCCAGCGGAACGCGAACCGACCCGCCCGCGCCCGTGGCATCGTCCTGCACCACCACGCGAAGATCGCCGGCCGGAACCGCTAGTGCAACGGAAACGTCGACGACGATTCCGGTTTCCAGCGCCGCCGCGAGCTGATTATCGGGAATCGCGATCTTTCGAGTGATCTTGTAGACCGACGGCGCACCCTCCAGGTACAGAGAAAGGTCCACGCCTCCCACCCATCGCGCGTCCTGATGCTCCAGATGCACATCATGCAGATCCACGGTGGCGCGCAAATTATAGGAGCCCAGACGAGCCTGATCCGGCGTGGTCTCGGCGCGCAGTCCGACCTCGGCGGCGTCCAGCGAACTGTGGAGCAGTTGGTCCAGCGTGGGATGGCGGTCCCCGCCGGCCGCCACCTTCGATGCAAAATACGCCTCGCGGTGTCGCACGTTGACGCCGTGCTTATCGACGGAAACCTTTAGCTTGTGCCAGTCTCCCGCTTGTGATTCTTGCGCAGGGTAGAAGCCCAGCGTATACATCACTTCGGAATCGTCCACGGCTGCTTCAATCAAGTTATCCAGGCCGTTGTCGGCATAAAACGCCCGGCCTCCGGTGAGCCCCGCGAGGTTATTCATGGTGTCGATCCCAGGGATGGTGAGGCCCCAAGGCCCACGGGGGCTCCCGAAGACCAGACCTCGTGCGTCCACCGCGTAAAGGGCCACGTTCGCGTCATTGAGCGCCTGCGCGGCCTCCTTCATATCCTGCGAGAAGTCTTTTGTGCCGTGGTCAGTTTTTAGCAGCAGGGGGAAGCTGCCGGTAATCCAAATCAAACTCTTCCGGCCGGGAACCGGCGCCAAGTGTTGGGCGATCGCCTCCAAGGCTTTCTTGGTGGAGAGCACTCGATCGTTGGCCGTGAGCAACGTATATTCCTCCAGCACGCGGCCCGTCATTTCGGGTTCACTCTGCTCGAAAGGTCCCGGAGTGTATAAAGTCCTGTGATTCTCGTCACGCGGCTTGAGACTGTCGATCGCCCGGCTGAGCCGCTCCGGATCGTCCGTCAGATCCTGCACCACTCGCAATCCGTTCCCAAACGCGTAAATGCCGATCCGATCCTGACTGCGTCGCGTTTCCAGAAATTTCACGATCTTCTGGTTCGCGTAAAGCTGGATGTCTTGCGGCGTATTGATCCGGTCGATGAGGATCACGGTGGAACTGGCCGCCTCCTGGCCATTTCGGGTAACGCGGTTCGACACCGTCCCCGGAGGCAGTGGAACCGCCGCCTGCCGTGAGCTCTGCGATCCTTTCACGGCAAAAACCGAAATCTTCTGCGGCTTACCGTTGTCGAAAAGCGTGAAATCGTCCTGATTCAGCCCCATTACGGGACCATTCTTATCGCGGACGATCACATCCACTTCCACCAGCCTGGTTCCCGCTTGAAAGGTCGGCGCAGGCGGGGCTAACTGAGGGATTGCCATCGCCACAGCCACAATCACAACAAAAAAGATGGCTCCAGCGAGGAAAAGCAACTTGATTTTGCGCATCAGCCCCTTCCTCCTGCTATTCTCCTATGATTTTTACCAGCGCGCGCTTTCGCCGCCGGCCGTCGAACTCGCCATAGAAGATCTGCTCCCACGGGCCGAAGTCGAGCTTACCCGCGGTGACCGCCACCACGACCTCGCGACCCATGATCTGCCGCTTCATGTGCGCGTCGGCATTATCTTCGCCGGTGCGATTGTGCTGGTACTGCGACGTGGGTTCGTGAGGCGCCAGCGCCTCCAGCCATTTTTCGTAATCCTGGTGCAAGCCGCGTTCGTCGTCGTTGATGAACACGCTGGCGGTGATGTGCATGGCGTTCACCAGCACCAGTCCTTCGCGCACGCCGCTTTCTTTCAGACACGTCTCCACCTGGGGCGTGATGTTGATGAACGCCCGCCGCGTGGGAACCTCAAACCACAACTCTTTCCGGTAGCTTTTCACTACAGCCAGCGTACCAGCCGGGCGCGTGGAAAGGGCTTTAGCGGGATCGCGCGGATCGGCGGCGAAATACCAGACCCATGCCCAGCAAGCCCATGCCGATCAGGGAAAGCGAGGCCGGCTCCGGAGTCGTCACCGACAGGGCGTCCGCCGCGAAGAGGGCGTGGGCCGCGGCGGTCGGGTGAAGCGCGTCCCAAAACAAAAACTGGTTTTGTTCGGCTGTCGTCGAGGCGCAGGCGGTCCCTCCGACATAGTTGATCGCGCCGGTCACGCATGGGTGCGTGACATCGGTGAAGCCGTAGAAAGCTGGATTCGCGACAATCGCATCCACCAGCGAATAGGAATCCAGAATGGACAGATGCAGGCTGTCCAGGGTCGCGAGCGCCACCGCGCTATTGACGAGGGCAGTGTCGAAAGCTGCTGCCAGTCCCGATGCCGCGGCCTGGGTTACCGGCCCCCCGGCGATCGCCGCGGGAGTTTTGCCCAAATCGGGCACGGTGGCAAGCAGAAAGTTTTTCGCACCGAGCGCGGCCAGGGCGCTGATCGCGTTGTCGACATTGTTCACGGAAATTCCGATATCCGTCGAGTAATTCAACGGGTTCGCTCCCGCTAAGATGTCAAAGAGATCGTCGCTGCCGATCCAGATCGTATAGAGCGAATTGGGATCAGCGGATGGGTGACTCAACGCGAATTGAGCGATCTGCCCCGTGGCGCCCGTAAGGAACGTGGCAGGATTGGACGTATTGAACGGTGCCGGACCGGTTTCTGCGCTGCCGAAAGCGTAGTCGGTTCCTCCCAGCAGGCTTGGCGTGAGCGGCGCAAGACCCAGTCCCGTAGCAAGGCCTTGAAGCCAGACCGGTCCATTGCTGAACTGGCCGTTCACATAGGGCGCGCCGGGGATTGTGCCGCCCGTGAAGGCGTAGACATTTCCGACGTCGGAGAGGCTGTCGCCAAAAGCATAGATCGCATCGATACTGCCGGCCCACGCGGAAGGCAGGAATCCGCCTAGCGCGAGCGTAATCAACGGCAAGGTTCTATTTCGGGTTCGCACCAAGCCAGTCTATCAAAAGAACCGTTCGGGAACTGCTCAATTGGGAGCCGGAACCTTTTCCGCGCTATCCACAACCAGAACCTCTACGGGTCCCTTGCGGGCTTCCAATTTGAGCCCGAGTTGCTCCGTGAGTGCCGTGAATAAAGAGGGACCGGGAGCGGCATCCGCGTTCTGTAGTTGCTCCAAGGTCCACTCGATCTTCACCTGGTACATTCCGCGGAGACCGGTTTGATCGATAATCGGCCGCTCTTTCTCGAAGCGGGAAAGTAAATAAGCCAAGTCCGGCATCCGCAGGATGTGGTTGATGCGGCCTCCATAGGTGGTGCCGCGGAAACCGTCCGGGAATTCCGTGACTGCCTGGATCTTCGGCCCGCCTTTCGCAGGCACCAGCGCGAAATACGACATTTCTTTCTGCTCGCGATGCGTCACCAGCTTGAAGCGCTCCGCCAACAGCGTCTGCATCATCGCCTGAAGCTCTTCGCGCGATGCGCCGGGCGGCCCCTTGGCGACGACGTCATACAGAAATTCTATCGACTTGATCCAATCCGGGCCCACGATCTGGGCGTCGGAAGCCATGCCGTACGCGAACCGGATGCAGTCGTTCAACATCGCATTGCCGAAGGTCACCTCTTCGCGCCGCACGCTTCCGATGTTCATCGGGATCGCGTTGCCCAGCTTGGAACGATCCACCGGCTTGACCGAAGCCACTTCGAATTGCGCGCGCGATTGGTCCTGCCCGGCCGCTGTTATCGCCACGCAGAGTAACGGGAGAAGTGCAGCGGCGCGCGAAGACATGCTAATTATTTAGCATGCAGATTCCTGTGTGTCAAGCGAGGTTCAGCACCCCTCGTAGTTCGCGCAGGCGCGATAGACCAGGCCGTCTGAATTGAAATGGAACACTTCGGCGGCGAGTTGTCCGCCCGCGCCCCGATAGTACAGCACGACGGAATCCACTCCGTGCAACACCGCCAGCAACTCGAAATGTAAATCGGTGATCCGTGACAGGGCTGCGGCCCAGTATGCGGCGACCGTATTCTTCCCCACCAACCGGCCGCTGCGTTTACCCACGATTTGGACGATTTTTGGGGAACACATCTCAAAGTCCTCCGTATAGTGAGACAAGATCCGCGGAAGATCGTATGCGTTCCATGCGGCGATCCACTCAGCCGCGAAGTCCTGGGCAAATTTGCTATCCATTAAAATTCGGTTCCAGTGGGTTGGAGCGGCCGGCTACCGCATCCGCGTAAGCCGACAACTCTTTGGATGGGAGTAACTGAAAAATCGACTGTAAGAAGGTTGTGAAATATTTGTAAAGAGAGCCCGGGCCGGGACTTCGGCCTGATGGGCGTTAAACCAGCACGCCCGATTCCCCCGGGCCGCTGGGAGCTTCACCGCGTTGCTTTTCGCGATACATGCGCTGATCCGCAACCGCCAGCAGGGCCTCGGCGTCCTCTCCGTCAGCCGGGTAATACGCCACGCCCACGCTGATTCCAAGGCAAGCCCCGCGCACGGTCTCGTATCCGGCTTCCGCCACCGCGCTGGTCAACTGTTCCACCTTCGCGCTGACCGACTCGGGTTCCTGCCCCGGCAGCACCAGAACGAATTCGTCTCCGCCGAGCCGCGCCACCGTATCGTACTCCCGGCACTGCAGCCGCAAAGCTCGCGCCACCGCACGCAGCACACGATTGCCTTCCAGGTGGCCGTACCGGTCATTGACCTGCTTGAACCCGTCCAGATCGCACACCAGGACCGCGACCGTTTGCCCGCTACGCTGGGCGCGAGAGAGTTCGGAATCCAGATGCAGGAAGAGCGACCTGGCGTTGGGCAGTTCCGTGAGCATGTCGGTCACAGCGGAGCGCTCCACCTGGCGATACTTGAGAGCGTTTTCGACGGCCACGGCGACCTTGGTGGCCGCGGCACATAGGATCCGCAAGTGGTCCGCGGTGAACGCATTTTCTTCCCGCGCGTATAGGCACAAAACGCCTGCCACGCCGGTGAACCCTTCCAGCGGAATGGCCAGGGCCGACCGCAGCGTCGCGGCCCTGCCGGCGCTGGTACGTTCCAGCTCGTTCATGGGATCTTCGTTTAACAGGGCAGTCGCCGTCGCCGCGGCCCGGCCGCAAATGCCTTCACCCCACGGAACTATGGCCGATCCGATTTCCTCGCAATCCAAACCGGTGGTAAATTCCGCCTCCAGGCGATCTTCGCGCCGGATATAGACCGCCAGCGTGTCATGCGGACATAGTTGCTTCACATGCTGCGACAACACCGAGAAGGTTTCTTCCAGGCTGAGGGAATTGCCCAGGTCCTGCGCCAGCGCGAACAAGAGCTGTACTTCCTGCCGCGCCGCCGCAATAGGAGAAGGGATGGGAGAGACTCCCAAATCCGCTTGCGACGGGGGAGCCGCGTCGTCGCCTCGGCGTTCCAGTTCGCGATAGTAGGTCGTTAGTATCTCGATCACCTTCGGATCGAAACTCCTGCCGGACTCCTCCTGCATGTACCGGATCGCCTCGTCCAGAGAATAGGCGCGGCGGTAGTCTCGCGTCGAAACCAGTGCGTCCAAACAATCTACCGCCGCCAGTATGCGTGCGCCCAGCGGGATCTGTTCGCCGCGCAGGCCGGCCGGATATCCGGTGCCGTCCCATTTTTCGTGACTGGACCGCACCATGGGCGCCACCGCGTAGGGAAAGCCCGCTTGCTCCACGATCTGGGCGCCCGCCGCCGGATGGATCTTCATCTTGTCGAACTCGGCTTTGGTCAACGGGCCGGGCTTGGAAAGAATGTGTTCGGGCACCGCCAGCTTGCCCACGTTGCGCAGCAAGGCCGCCGTCCGTAGCGCCAGAAGATCCGTATTCCCCAACCCCATTTGCCGGCCGATCTCCAGAGCATCGCTCCACACGCTGCGCCTATGCTTGCGATATTCCGGATCGCGGCCCTCGATCGCAACCGCGAGAGACTCGATGGTCCGGAAATGGAGCGCACGGAACTCCTCCATCCCTCGCCGCTCCTGTTCCATGCGCTCGATATGCAGCTTGTAAGCGTGGACCATCCAATAGAGCATCGGGACCACCAGCAGCGTGACCTGCCAGGCGTTGTGCCGGTCGGCGGGATGAGCATAGATGAGCGCCACCAGGCCGGCCGCGCCGCCGCCGCCCACGTAATGCGGAAACGTCCAAAAAAAGGATTGCTTCCATGGGCGCGCGGTGAAGATCGCCAGTCCAACGCTGCTCACGGCGAAGTACACGATCGTCGCCAGCACCATCAGCAAGGGCGAAGGGATCTCGACGGCTCCCAGCGCCTGAATATGATACGTCGCATACGCAGCAGCGGTCGCCAGTGTGGAGATCGCGCCGTAGAGCACCGTAATCGTCCAGCGTGGACGGGGTTTGGTGCATGCCGCGCTCTCCACCAGCGCGCTGATCAGGGAGACGGCGGCGGTCTGCGGCAGGTTCAACACCGCCATCGAGATCGCAACGACAAAGAAACGCACCGAGAGCCGTGTGCCCAATCCGGGCAGCCGGATTTGGATGCAACCTGCCAGAACGGCGAGCGCAGCCCACACGACGATTGGAGATAGCCATCCGGCCTGATCGGTAAACACGATGCCCCGGATTCTAGGGCAAATTACTCGCCACTTGCGATGGGTAGTCCGATGGCCGAGTAAGTACTGCGGGCTCGGAGACTTGGGGCGCCAGTCTTAAGGTGCTCGCTACCGAAGTCTATACACCGGCAAGTGACAATCCGTCGCTTTCCCTGGGGGCACTTTGGCGCAAAGCTTACTGCCAGCCGCCGCCCAGAGCTTTGTAGAGCTGCACAACGCTGTCCAGTTCGTTCAGCCGGATCTGCGAAAGCGTCAGCTCGGCTTGGAACAAATCGCGATCGGAATCCAGAGCGTTGAGCAGCGTGTCCACTCCGCCGCGATAGCGGACATAAGCAAGATTCGTCCGATCCTGTAGCGCCGCGACCAGCAGTTCCTGCTGCACCCGGCTTTCCCGCACGCGCTGATGCGCGATCAGCGCATTGGAGACATCGGTGAAGGCCGTCTGAATGGCCTTCTCGTACTGAATCAAGGCGCTCTCCCGGAAAGCCTCGGATTCCTTCACTTGCGATTTGATGCGCCCCGCGGTAAAGATCGGCTGCGTCACCTGCGGCGTAAAGTTCCAGACCGCGCTCGGTCCGCTGAACAGGCTCGAGAGCTGCGTCCCCTGCCCGCCCAGGAATCCGCTCAGCGTGATCTGCGGAAAATAGGCAGCCTTGGCGACGCCGATCTCGGCGTTGGCCGCGATCAAGTTCTGCTCCGCCGCGCGAATATCGGGACGGCGCTCCAGCAGCGCCGAAGGCATCCCGGCCGGCACATCCGGCGGCATCTCCTGCTCGGTGAGACTCCGGCCGCGCAGAACTTCGCCCGGATTCTTCCCCAGCAGCAGGCTGATCTGATTCTCGGTCTGCTCAATCTGCTGTTGCAAGGTTGGAATCGTCTCCGCCGCCGTGTACACCAACTGCTCGGCCTGGCGCAGATCGAGCAGCGTCGCGACGCCTCCCGCCTGACGCATTTTAATCAGGTCCAGCGATTCTTGCCGCGTGGCCAGCGTGCGCCGCGAAATGTCCAGCTGATAGTCCAGCTCACGCAGGCTGAAATAGGCGCTCGCCACTTCACTGACCAGCGTAGTCGTCACGGCTTTGCGATTTTCTTCCGCACTCAGCAGGTTGGCGCGGGCGGCCTCGGTCGCGCGGCGCAGGCGTCCCCAGATGTCGGCTTCGAAAGAGAGCAGGTTAGAGTGGCTCCTCCAAAAGTACGATTCTGGGATGGCACGAACGAAACGGGCAGCGGCGTCTGTCCATTCCGGGACAATCGAATGGTGGAGATGTTCGCATCCGCACCCACGTTCGGGAGCTGATTGGATCGCGTAACGCCGAGTTCCGCGCTGGCCGCCTCAACCCGCGCCACCGCGTCGCGCAAGTCGTAATTCTGCGCCAGGGCCGTCCGTTCGAGTTCCTGCAGCTTCTCGTCTTTGAAGACTTCCCACCATTTGAGATCGCCCAGGGATGTCGGATCGGCAACGCCTCCTCCATCGGGCGCGCGAAAGTTGGCTGGCGCTGGAATCGAAGGCCGCTGGTAGTTCGGTCCCACAGTGCATCCGGCCAGCGATGCGGCGGCGATGATGATGATGAGTTTCCGCATGGCTAGTCTCCCTGCACAGGAGCAGGAGTCGGCTGCGTGATCGACGGCGGTTTTATTGGTGGCGCCCGAAATCTTCTCCACCACGTAAAAGATCGCCGGGATAAAGAAGATGCCGATCACGCTCGCCGCCAGCATGCCTCCAATGACCGTGGTGCCCATGATCTGGCGGGCGACGGATCCGGCGCCGGAAGCCGTCCACAACGGCACGCACCCCAGAATGAACGCGAAAGAAGTCATCAGAATCGGACGCAACCGGAGCCTTGCTCCCGCGAGCGCCGCGTCCACCAGATTCTTGCCTTTTTCAAACTCGTCTTTGGCGAATTCGACGATCAGAATGGCGTTCTTCGCCGCCAGGCCGATCAGCATCACCAGGCCGATTTGCGAATACACGTCGCTCTCGATCTGCACTTGATACGCCGGCAGGAACCATCCCAGCACCACGCGGCGCAGCCACAGAATCGCGAAAGCGCCGAAGATCGCGACCGGCGTGCTCAGCAGAACACTGAATGGCAGAGACCAGCTTTCGTAGAGGGCCGCGAGAACGAGAAAGACGAACAGCAAAGAGAATCCGAAGATGACCGCGGGCGGTATGCCTTGCTGTGCCTGTTTCTCCTGGAATGACATGGCCGCGTAGTCATAGCCCATCTCGCGCGGCATGGTTTGATCGAAAACCTCTTCGAGCGCTTTCATGGCCTGCGCCGAGCTATAGCCGGGTGCGGCATTGCCATTGAGCTGCGCCGCCCGATACATGTTGTAGCGCATGGTGAATTCCGGCCCGGGACGCGACTCGAATTTCGTCAGCGTCGGAAAGCGGCACCATCTCACCCTTGTTATTCCGCACATAAAACTGCCCGACATTCTCGGCCTTGGTGCGATACTCGCCTTCCGCTTCAATGTAGACCTGCCACTGGCGGCCGAACCGGTTGAAATAGTTCACGAACAGTCCGCCCATGAAGGCCTGGATGGTCCGGTAGACATCGTTGATCGGGACGCCCTGCTTGAGCACCTTGTCTTCGTCGACGTCGACAAACTCCTGCGGCACGCTGGGCAGAAACGTCGTGCTCAGCCCGGCGATCTCGGGACGCTTGCTGGCCGCCGCGATGAACGTGTTCAGGTTGGCCGCCAGGAACGGCACATCCTTGCCCGACCGGTCCTCAAGGACAAACGTGAATCCGCCGGCGGTGCCCACTCCGGGAATCGCGGGCGGCGAGAAATCGAACGCAATGCCTTCCGGAAGCTTGCTGAGTTCCCCATTCAAATGCTGCTTAATGACTTGAAACTGCTGCTCCCTGGATTCGCGATCCTTCCAGTCCTTCAGGGTCACGAAGAAAAAGGCGTTGTAGCTGGTCCGCACCAGGCTGAGCAAGCTGAAGCCGACAACACTGGTGGTGCCTTGAACGCCGGGTGTCTCAGCCAGGATCTTCTCGACCTTCCTGGCGACGTCATCGGTCCTCTGGAAAGAGGAAGCATTGGGCAACTGGAGATTCACGTACACGTAGCCCTGATCTTCATCGGGCAAGAAGCTCGAAGGCACTTTCGTGCTGAAGAAGGCCGCCGCGATTCCGAAGATCACCAGCATCGCCAGCGCGACGCCGCTCTTCCGGATGAGCGTGCCGGACCATCGAACGTAGCCCTCCGTGGCATGTCCGAACTGGCGGTTGAACCAATCGAAGAATTTTCTCAGCAGTCCGTGGCTTTCGGTCTTGGGCTTCAGCAGCAGCGCTGCCAGCGCCGGGCTCAAGGTAAGCGCATTGAACGCGGAAAGGATGACGGAGATCGCGATCGTCACGGCGAATTGCTGATACAGCCGCCCGGTGATCCCCGGAATGAACGCGGTCGGCACGAACACCGCGGATAGAACCAGCGCAATGCCGATCACCGGACCTGAGATCTCTTCCATGGCTTTGAATGCCGCGGCCTTGGGAGCCAGACCGTTCTCGATATGCCGCTCCACTGCCTCCACCACCACGATGGCGTCGTCCACCACCAGGCCGATCGCCAGATACCAGGCCGAAGAGCGAGAGCGTATTGATCGAAAAACCGAACACCGGGAAGAACACAAATGTCCCGATCAACGAAACCGGGACCGCCAGCAAGGGAATCAGCGTGGCGCGCCAGCCTTGCAGGAAGATGTAGACCACCACGATCACCAGCAGGATCGCGATCGCCAGCGTTTGGACGATCTCCCGGATTCCTTCCGTGACCGCGCGAGTCGTATCCAGCGCGATGGCGTAATCCATGCCCTCGGGAAAGCGCTGTTTGGCCTCGGCCATCAGCTTTTTTACGCCCTCGGCGGCCTGGATGGCGTTTGAGCCGGGCAACTGATAAATGGCGATCACCGCGCTGGCCTTTCCATTGAAGCGGCCAGAGAGGGAGTAATCCTGCGACCCGAGCTCGACGCGCGCAACATCCTTTACCCGCACGATGCCGCCATCCGGGGTTTCGCGGACCACGATTTGCCCGAATTCTTCGGGCGACGTCCGGCGCCCTGCGCGCGCGAACCGAGTAGGTATATTCCTGGCCATTGGGAATCGGTTCGCCGCCCACCTGACCGGCTGGATTCACCGTGTTCTGGGTCTGGACCGCGTTGACGATTTCGGGCACCGTGATGCCGAGCTTGGCCAGCTGATCGGGCTTGACCCACAGCCGCATCGCATACTGGCCGGCGCCGAACACCTGGACGCTGCCGATGCCCGGCACTCGCGTGAGCTGATCGTTGAGGTTGATGTAAGCGTAGTTGGCCAGGAACTGCGCGTCCAAGGTGCTGTTCGGCGAGTTCAGGCTGACCAGCATCAGCGGCGCGGTTAAGGTCTTCTGCACCGTGACGCCATAGCTGTTGACTTCGGCCGGAAGCTGGGATGCCGCGAGCGTGGTGCGGCTCTGCGCCAGGATCAGATCGGTGTTCGGATCGGTCTTGACGTCGAAATCCACGATCAGCCGCATGTCGCCCTTGGCCGTGGCGTTCAGCGAATACATGTAGTTCATGTTGTCCACGCCGCTCATCTGCTGCTCGATGGGAGTGGCGACGGATTGCTCCACGGTTTGCGCGTCCGCGCCGGTGTAGACGGCCGAAATCTGCACTTCCGGCGGGGCGATCTGAGGAAACAGAGCGACCGGCAGTCCCGCGATCGTGACGCGCGCCCACGATCACCATCAGAATGGAAATCACCATCGCGACGATGGGGCGGCGGATGAAGAATTTGGACATGACGGTTACTTCCCTGCCGTTTCCGCCGGATCCGCGTGACCTGGCGTGTACGGCTTCGGCCTCACCGTCATCCCCGGGCGAACTTTCTGGACGCCCTCGGCGACCACGCGTTCTCCCGGCTTCAATCCTTCGTCGATGATCCACTGCGATGCCCACCCGGTCGCTGGTTTTCACATTCCGAATGCTGATCTTGTTTTCGCTGTCGACGACCGCCACCTGGTAGGTGCCTTGCATCTCGGTCACGGCCCTCTGCGGAATGAGGAGGGCGCCGTCTTTCGTTTTGAGTGAAGTACGCACCCGGCCATATTCTCCGGGGCGCAGCAGATTCTCGTTTGTTCGGGAAAAGGCCCGCCACGCGAATCGTGCCCGTGCCCTGGCTGACTTCGCGATCGGCGAAGTAGAAGCTGCCTTTTTGCGGATAGATCGTCCCATCCGTCAAAATCAGCTCCAGCACCAGGCCCTTTCTCGCGGCGTCCAGTGTGGCCGGCGTGGAGTAGCGGCGATGAAAATCGAGATATTCCTGCTCGCTGGCGGTGAAGTAAACCTTGATCGGATCCACCGTCGAAACCGTCGTCACCGGACCGCTGGCGGGACTGACCAGCGCGCCTACTTGCTGCTGGGCCATGCCGGCGAGCCCCTCGATCGGCGACGTGAGCCGCGTGAAGTTGAGGTTGAGTTTGGCCGTTTCCACCGTCGCCGTGACTGCCTGAACCGCCGCAGTGGCCCCCTGGATCTGCGCCCGCGCCGTTTCAATCTGCGCCTTCGCGGCCTGCACCTGAGCCTTGGCCGCCACGTTGTTCTGCGTGGCGTTGTCCATATCCTGCTGGGTAATGGCCTGCTGCTTCATCAGCGGCACATAACGATCGACGTCGAGCTGGGTTCGAACTTGATTGGCCTCGACTACCGCCAGCTGTGCTTCGGCCTGCGTGAGCTGGGCTTTGGCTTGCGCCAGCTGCCCGTTGGCCTGTGCGAGCTGCCCCTCGCCTTGATCGACCACCGCCTGGAACGGCCTCGGATCGATTTCAAACAGCAACTGCCCTTTCTGGACGAAGGAGCCTTCCGTGTAATCCTGCTTCAGCAGGTAGCCGGACACCTGGGCTTTGATATCGGCGTTTACGAATCCGTCCAGCGTGCCGATCCACTCACTGTAAATCGGGACGTCCCTTTGCTCGACCTGCGCCACCTCGACCGCGGGCGGCTCGGACGTCTTCGCCCCTTGTGTGCTGTTCGAGCAGCCCACGGAGGCGGCCGCGCCTATGCCGATCAGGCAGGCCGCCACCCCAATACCAAATCGGCGTGTCAAAAGGTCCATTTCCGCTCCGGCGGCGCATCCAAGCGCCACAGACAGTGAGATGATTCTACGGGGGAAATCGATTCGTCCGATTCCGTGTTGTCGCGAATGAGGTAGAGATACGCAGGCTGGCCCGACCGTTACCGGTTCGTCATCTGGGCATGAGTCTTGAGTGGCTGATACGTTCCAGGCACGGTCCGCACGGCAATGTTAAGCCGGTTCCAGGAATTAATCGAAGTGATCGCCAGGCTCAAATCCGCCAGCTCCTTTTCCGTGAAGTGAGGTCGTACCCGTTCATATACTTCATCCGCTACGTGCCCCTCGTGGATGTTTGTCAGCGCTTCCGTCCAGGCGAGAGCGGCGCGCTCGCGATCGGTGTAGTAGGGCGATTCCTTCCACGCATCCAGGCCGTATAGCCGCTGCTCGCTTTCACCCAGCGAACGTGCGTCTTTCCAGTGCATGTCAAGACAGTACGCGCACCCATTGATTTGCGAGGCTCGCATCCGGATCAGATTGAGAAGCGATTCCTCGAGACCGGACTGACGAAGGTATTTCTCCACGCCCAGCATGGCCTCCATTACGCCACGGCCGGACTTCAAATAATCAATTCGCGGCTCCATCGATATTTCTCCTTTACGATCCCCATCGCCACTTAATTAGGATGACTGGGATCGGTGAGGAGTTCCGATATTTGTTGGGCGAAGAGGTGGAGCAGGCTTTTTAGCCTGCAACGGGTGCTTCAGCACCCGCGCCGAACCACCGGCTCAAGCCGCCGTAGCAGGCTGAAGCCCGCTCCACATTTTACGAACGTGCTTGCCGCATCCCCGATCCGCGCACGAAACCCGACATGGGTGGCGGCGGTGGCAAAGGCTCGGGTGCGGGAGCCACTTTCTTCGGGCCGTGCGTCCAGCCGCGTGACGATCATCTCGTCCTTCACGCGCTGGAACTTGGGCGTGCCGGGCGCGACCCCGGTGGCCGCCACCATTTCATTGGTGACCTCCAGCGCCGCCGGCAAATGCTTCTGGAAGTAATTCCGTATCCGGTCATGCACGATCCGCTGGGTGGAGTACACATCCAGATACAGCACCTGTTCGCCCGGCGTCTTCGCGAGAAGCGCATAAAGCTGCGACGCTTTTTGCAGCTTGGGACTCTTGAGATCGCGCTCCAGCTTCTTCGCCGCGCTGACCATTTTTTCCGGAGCGGCCGCTTCCACTTTTGTCAGTTCCGCCGCGGCGATCACGGCGCCGCGCTCTTTGGGATTGAGCTTCTCAAACAGCACGTACAGAAACAGCGCCATGGTGTTGATGCGGAAATCCAGCCCAAACGGCACCATGTGGCGAGCCTTCTGCAGCTTCGCGAATACCGGCAGATTCAGTTTCGCGCCGGTGAGCGCCGGCGAATACAGCTCGATCAGCTTTTCCTGCTCGAGCGCGACCAGAAGATCGTGCGCATCGGGTTCCGCGGCGATGTTCCGCAGCTCGCGGCCCAGTGCTTCCGCCGATATGCGCGTGAGCATCTCGGCTTCGCGCGCATTCTCGTACTGTAAACGGGTGCGCTCGTCGATGGTGTACCCCAGCCGCACTCTGAAGCGGATCAGCCGCAACATCCGCGACGGATCGTCGTAGAAAGAATAATTGTGAACCGCGCGCAATTCCTTCCGCTCGATATCGCCCACGCCGTTGGTGGGATCCACCAGCAATCCCAGGGAAGCTTTGTTGAGCGACAGCGCCACCGCGTTCACCGTAAAATCGCGGCAGCGCAGATCGTCGTGGATCGTGGAAGGTTCAATGGTGGGTTTCGCGCCGGACTTCGCGAATTTCTCCGAGCGCGCCATGGCGATTTCGACGCTCACTCCGCCCTCGAAGCGCATTTGCGTGGACTTCTTAGGCTCATCCGTCGAAACCACCACACCGTCATGCTTGGTCGTCATCAGCTTGACCAGCTTGGCGGGATTGCCTTCGACGGTGAAATCGAGATCGCGGACCGGGAACCCGCCCAGCACGTCGCGCATGGCTCCGCCGGTGAGGTACAAGCTCAGGCCCGTAGCGGTCGCAGCCGCCTGCATCTGGCCCACCAGCCGATACTGTTCCCCGGTCAGGTGGCTTTCCAGCATGAACATGTAGTCGCTCATTCTGTCCTCGCCTTCTCTTCGCTCCGCGTGTAAAGCGCCCGGGTCTTCATGCGCGGGGGTGATGCCGGTCGATAACTTCGCGTAGCCTGCGCCGCGCCACGTGGGTGTAGACCTGGGTAGTGGAAATGTCGGCGTGTCCCAGCATGATCTGGACGCTGCGAAGATCCGCGCCGCCCTCCACCAGGTGCGTGGCAAAACTGTGCCGGACGACGTGCGGCGTCAGCCGGCGGAAAATTCCAGCGCTGCGCCCGTGCTTGCGGATCAGCGTCCAAAACGTCTGCCGCGTCATCGACGAACCGCGCGCCGTGACGAACAAATACCGGCTCGCCCGGCCTTTGAGCAGCTTCGGCCGTCCATCCGCCAGGTAAAGGTCGAGGGCGGCTCCCGCCGGCTCGCCAAACGGGACCACGCGCTGTTTGTTGCCCTTGCCGATGACTTTCAGGACGCCCATCCGCCGCTCGACGGCGGTCAGTTCCAGGCCGCACAACTCGGATACCCGCAAGCCGGTGGCGTACAGCAGTTGGAGCATCGCCCTGTCCCGTAGTCCCCGAGGGCTTGAGGCGTCAGCCGATTCAAGGAGCCGCTCGACCTCCTCCCGGTTGAGGTATTTCGGCAGAGTCGACCACTGCTTGGGGGACGCCAGGAATTCGCCGGGATCCTGCGCCACTTCCCCCTCCCGCGCCAGGAAACGGTAATAGTTTCTGAGCGTTGCGATGTGGCGAGCGATCGAACGAGGGGAATACTTAGCCCCGTAAAGGGAACTCACGTAGTCGGCGAGCTGCTGCAGCGGAAGCCTGCTGCTCTGGCACCGGAATCTCCGAGTTAAACCTTTCTAAATCTAAACGATAGGACGATATCGTGTGGTTCGCCAGCCCCTTTTCCACACGGCAAAAGTTCAAAAAAGACTCCGCCAGCCCGGATAGTGGCCTTGCCACATGAACTAACGGCTGCATCGTGCTAATGATACAATACTTGCGAAATTGTTTGGAAGGGCTACAGCAGCAAACAAGAAGGTTTTAGTGGCCCGCTTCGACCGCGAGCCCTTGCAGGGGTTCGTCCAGACGCCGGGAGGCCTGCAGGCGGACGCCCTGGAATTGCTCACACCCGAAGGAACCCTCCTTCAGGTACCTTACTCCGAGACCAAAGCCGTTTGTTTCGTTCGGGATTTCGAAAACGCCGAGTCCTGGAAGCGGAATCGAGCCTTCGCCGCCCGTCCCAAGACCGCCGGACTCTGGATCCAGCTTCGATTCCGCGATGGGGACACCCTGGAGGGCCTGATCCCCAACGATCTTCTTCAAACCGAGCCGGCGGGGTACAGCGTCATTCCCCCCGACCCGACCTTTCAGAATCAGCGGGTGTTCGTCCCCAAGGATGCTCTGGAGTCGGTTCAGGTGCTGGGGGTTATCGGCAGTCCTCTGCGCCGGCGGGCCAAAGAGGCTGCGGGCAAGGACAAAGAGGACCAGCTGGAAATGTTCGATTAGGAGATCGGGCGAGGCGTGCCTCGCCCCTACGGTCTTGTAGGGGCCGGGCATGCCCGGCCCGTCTTATGCTGAAACCGGAACGCCGAGAGAAAACTCTCCCAGGTTGGTCCAATTGTTTTCGATGGTGTTTTGAACCAGCGTGACGTGATCCACCGTGAAACTGCGGGGACCCTTATATTCCTGCCAGCGGACTCTTGGCTAACTCCGCAGCGCGGGCGACATCCGCGGGATCAAGATCGTGCGCGATGGTCACGTGCGGATGATAGTCGAAAACTTCCTTGCAGCACAGGTGACCCTGGTGGAGGATTTCGTGAATCCGCCTGGCCTCGGCCCATCCTGCGCCGACCGAAAGATGCACCGCCTCGGAAATGGGGAAAACCCGTACCTCGCAAAGTTCGACGCGAAAGGCGGGCTGGTTTCGTAAACCGGTTTCCAGTTGGGTGCGGATTTGTTCGAGGGGAATTTCAAGCGGGCGGGGCGGAAGGAAGGTCAGGTGGCTGCGTCCCTTACATCCCGGCTGTATTTCCTGGCGGAGGCGTTCGATGAAACCAGCCACAGGCTGCGGAACGTAAGCCACCAGCGAGAAGGAATTAATAGCGGATCCTTCCCCGCATATCCCATCCATTACAGTTGCTTGTATTATAGCGCGGACGGCTGTTCGTCACTGCCCGGCGGCGCTGCGCCCGCCACCGCTGCCTTCAGCTCGGGCAGAGCCCACTGCGCTTCCTCGAACCCCACGAATTTAAAGATCCGCAGAGACCCGTCCGCGGCCGATTCCAGGAGATCGCCGACTTCCAACGGGGTGGCCGTATCCTTCAAGGCGAAAAAGGCGGCGTAGGGCGTTTCCGCTTCCACCAGATCTTCGCCCGTGGCCGCGGGCTGGTAGTCGCGCGGTTTCACAGCCGCCGTCCCGCTGACATGCGGAGCAAAACGGACCTGATTGCGCAGGTGTTCTTTCAGGCGATGGATGCGGTACGTCTGCATAGGCGTTCCGATTTTCATTATGCACCAAACCAATTCAGAACAAAAATGTTTTTTGGGTTACAACGCGAAGGGCGTCTTCGGCTCCCTGATCGAGCCAGCGCTCGATATTATCGCGCTTCCACTGGATCGTATCGCGGACCGAGCCGAGAGGCCGCATGGGACTGATCTCACACACTTCGACACCGGGTGGAACCGGAGGATTATGCCCCGCGATCGCGCGAAAAGCACGCGTCGCCTGTCCCAGCCACCAGGATGCCGGCTGCGGCAGCGCTTGCAGGCCCACGATGCGGTTCGCCCCCAGCTCGGCGGCAGCCCACGCTGGCAGCGCGCCCAGCAGTCCACCGTCGGAATACCACCGCTGTCCGATCCGAATCTGGGGTAATGCAAGTGGCAGCGCGCAGGACGCTGCCAAATGTTGCCAGGTGATTTCAGAATCGCGAAAAATCCGGGGTTTCATCCGCGGCAGCTCCGTGGCCGTGATGGCGAACGGCATCCGCAGCGTGTAGCGCGCCATCATCCGGCGGATGTTGGACGGCAAATCCGCGAAGCGGGCAAACGACGGTTCGAGCCACATCTCCCGTAGTTCCTCGGGCGTTCCGCCGCTGGCGATGACGTAACCGTTGAGCGACCCCACGGAAGCGCCCACGATCAGGCCGGGGGCGAAATGCTTCACCAGCACGCTCCAGGCCCCGGCCTGCCACGCGCCGAATAAGCCTCCGCCGGAAAGCACTAACGCCAGCATGAGAAACTGTAGTGTACTCCATGAAATCTAAACGCCTGTGGATCACTCTGATCGTGCTGGCCATCGCCGGGGCGGGGTTCTGGAGCCTGGAACAGCAGCGCGGCCGCCCGCCTCAGGTGACCTTCGCCCGGGCGACGCGCGAAAACATTTCCAGCCTGGTCCCGACCAACGGAAAGGTGGAACCGGCGGAATCCGGCGTCGCGCGCGCGGAACGCTCCGGTGCGGTAAAGAAGATCCTGGTCGAGCGGGGCCAGCGTGTCGAGAGCGGGCAGACGCTGGTGGAGCTGGATTCGTCCGACGCGCAGGCGGAGCTGAAGACCGCACAAGCCCGCCAGGCGGCGATCGTAGCGGAGATGCAGGTGCTCAAGCAAGGCGGCCGCGCGTCGGATCGCGCCGTGATCGACACCTCGATCGAAAAGGCTCAACTGGAATTGAAAATCGCGCAAGACCAATACGCCTCGGCGGTGCGGCTGCGCGACAAGAAGGCCGGCACCGAGATCGAAGTGCGCACCGCCAAGGAAGCCGTGGATCGGGCGCAGACCCAGATTCAGGCCTTGCAGCAGCAACGCGCGTCGCTGGTCACGCCCTCCGATCACAGCGGAGCCGAAGCGCGTTTGGACGAAGCGAAGACGGCCGCCCAACTCGCCGAAGCGCGCATCCGCATGAGCGTGGTCCAGGCGCCGATCTCCGGCATCGTCTACCAGTTCGATCTGAAGCCGGGAGCCTACCTGAATGCGGGCGATCTGGTGGCGTCCATCGGCCGTCTGGACCATGTCCACGTGAAGGTCTACGTCGACGAGCCGGATCTGGGACGGGTGATGAAAGGTATGCCTGTGACCATCACCTGGGACGCTCTTCCCGGGCGGCAATGGAAAGGCACGGTGGATCGTACGCCCAACGAAATCGTCACCCTGGGCGCGCGCCAGGTGGGCGAGGTGACCTGTAACATCGAGAACCCGGACATGGATCTCCTGCCCGGCACAAACGTGAACGCGGTCATCCTATCGGAGACCGTGGAAAACGCGCATCACCATCCCCAAGGAAGCCGTGCATCGCGAACAGGGCAAAACCGGCGTCTACGTGCTCGAAGGCGATCACATCCGGTGGCGCACGATTACCCAGGGCGTCAATAATACGACTCGCACCGAGGTCAAGGAATTGAAGGAGGGTGACGCCGTCGCGCTGCCTTCCGAAAAAGCGCTGAAAGACGGGATGATGGTCGAGCCGGTGCTCCCGTAACACTAAAATAGAAGCATGTCCGCGCAACCTCAGCCGCGCCTGACCCCCGAGCAGTATCTGGAGCTCGAACGCGCCGCGCGAGATGTTCGCAGCGAGTATTACAACGGCGCGCATGTATGCGATGTCGGGCGGCACCTATCCGCACGCCATTGTCATTGGCAACCTGGCACGCGAACTTGGCATCGCGCTCAAGAAGGGCCCATGCGTTGTAACCACCAGTGACATGCGGGTGCGCGTGAGTAAGACCGGTCTTTACACGTATCCTGACATTGTCGTTGTGTGCGACCCGCCCCAGTATGGGGATGGCCGCCACGACACTGTCCTGAATCCGACCTTGATTGTCGAAGTCCTGTCGCCTTCGACGGAGGCGTATGACCGCGGCTTCAAGTTCTGCCCAATACCGGACACTCGAATCCCTTAAGGAATACGCACTCGTCTCGCAATCCGAACCGCGAGTGGAAATCTTCCGCCGCCAGCCAACTGGCGAATGGCTGTTTTCCGACTCGACCGGGATGGAAGCCGTCTGCCGGTTCGACAGCGTGGGCTGCACCGTCGCGATGAAAGACATCTACGACAAAGTCACATTCGAGGACGAAGCTGCGATCGGCCGACAGGCCTTCTCCCGGAGTCTAAAATCGTAGCGTGGCGATCAACCTCAAACCTGTGGATGTGGTCGTGGTCGGTTTAGGCGCCGCGGGAGGCGTCGCGGTGCTGCCCCTGGCGCGAGCCGGGCTCAAAGTCGCTGGAATCGAAGCCGGCACATGGATGACCAAGGAGCCGGGCAAGTTCTTCCACGCCGACGAAATCTACAACAACGTCCGCGGCCTGGTCACCACCGGCCACAAAGCGGCGGGCGAAATCCCCACGGTCCGCAACAGCCTCGCCGCGCCAGCACACAGGGGAACACTCATCCGATGATGAATGCGATCGGCGGCACGTCGATCCACTATCACGCGCAGAGCTGGCGATTTAATCCTTGGGATTTCAAGGTGCGCTCATCCTCCATCGAACGCTATGGGGCTGGCGCGATCCCGAAGGGATCGACAGTAGAGGACTGGCCCATCGCCTACGAGGATCTGGAGCCGTACTACGACCTCATCGAGCATGAAGTGGGCGTCTCCGGGCGCGCCGGAAATATTCAGGGCAAGCTGACCGGACGCGGCAGTAATTTCGAGGGCGCACGCCAGCGCGACTATCCCATGCCCCCCTTGCGCGACACCGATTTCACGGACCTCATGACCAAGGCCGGAAAATCGCTGGGCTGGAATCCATTTCGCGGGCCGGCGGCGATCAACTCGCAGGAGTACCGCGGGCGTCCCGCCTGCGCCTATCACGGCTATTGCGATCGCGGCGGATGCCACGTGAACGCCAAGAACTCGACCGCCGTCACAACCATTCCCGCCGCGCAGAAGTTCAAGAATTTTTCGATCTTCGACAACGCGCAGGTCACGCGCATTCAGGTCGACAACAACGGCAAGACTACGGGCGTGCTTTACATTCGCGGTGGCAAGGAATACTTCCAGCCGTCCAAAGTCGTGCTGCTGGCGTCCTACGCTTACGAGAACGCCCGCTTGCTGCTGCTGTCGAAATCCAAAGCGCATCCCAACGGCTTGTCGAACAACCGCGGCCAGGTGGGCAAGCATCACTTCGGACACTGGAATAGCGCGCTCACGGCGCTGTTTCCTTTCGACATCAACATCTGGTACGGAGCGATCGCTCAGGGTGTGGTGATCGACGAATGGGCCGACGACAATTTCGATCATGCCGGTCTCGGCTTCATCGGCGGATCGAGCCTGCACGTCTATCACGAGAAGCATCCCATCGCGGCCGCGGCCATGGGCACGTTCGGACGCGCGCCGCAGTGGGGCTCGAAGTGGAAGGCGTTCATTCGCGAAAACGCCGGTCGCACCGCTCCGGCGTATCTCCAGACCACCAGCCTTCCCTACGAAGATCAATTCCTGGATCTGGACCCGCAGGTGAAAGATCCGCTGGGCGACCCGGTGATCCGCATCACCACCGGTCCGCGCGAAAACGAAACTCGGGCGACGGATTACGCCGCGAAGAAAACGCAGGACTGGTTCCGCGCGGCAGGTGCGATTGAGGTGACCGGAGGCGCGGGATTCGGCAGCGGCCTCTCCACGCACGCCACCGGCGGAACGCGCATGGGCGATAATCCCGAGACGAACGTCGTCGACAAATGGGGTTTCTCGCATGAGGCTCCGAATCTCGGCATCCTGGGCGGCTCGGTGATGGGCACCATGGGCGCGCGCAATCCGACTCTGACCGTCCAGGCACTCGCGTGGCGCACGGCCGAGCACCTGGTGAAAAACTGGAAGGTGATAGCAGGATGATCGCAACCCCCGAAGACGCGCGCTTGTTCTTCGATCGCTGGAAGGAAGACCGCCCGCCGCTAAAAGTCCGCATGTGGGCGTCGTCTCTGTTCTTCGACGCCGTCGGAACGGTCGCCGATTTCACCACCGAGACCCTGGAGCTCGGCGGCGATTCCTGGAAATTCACCATACCGCTCGAAGGCGTGAGTTTTTCGTTTTCCGATCCGCGCGAAATCCCCGTGGCCAGCGTCCGCGACTCGGAATCGGCCCAGTACGAATTCGGCATTGCCCTCCAGTTGCCCAATGGGGATCAACTGACGATAATGGAGTTGAAGGAATCCTCCCAGCCCGCTGGCGAATCAGACGACTGATATCGCCGAAAAAGTACTATAAGTCCTAGTATTTACTGGGCTTGTCTTCTAGGGGCTTTTCGTGAGAAACACAGTTCTGGCGCCCCGTATCTGATTTGTGGAGACGGAATGACCAGGGAGGGCCCTTTGCTCCTTTCCGCAAATAAGACCATGCATAGCCTGTACAACTTCTCCCGACGCCACGGACGCCTGCTGCGCGGCCTGGTGCTCGCCCTGACAGTGTGCGCGGCCATGGCCAGCGATAGCACGCTTCCGCCCCGAGGCCCGGACCTCCGTGGCCAGCGCCTGGAGGCGTTCTTCAGAGCCTACGATTGTCCCGGCCCCTTCCACGTGCAGGAGTATTTGCGGGCCGCCGATTCTCATGCGCTCGATTACCGCATTCTGCCGGCGATATCGCTGGTCGAGAGCACCTGCGGCGCCTTCGAGCGGATGAACAACCGCTGGGGTTGGGATTCGGTGCAGAGCGGGTTCGAATCGGTGCCGGCCGGCATCGACTACATCACCGCGCAGCTCGCCGAGGGTCCCCAGTATAAGGGCAAGACGGTGAAGGAAAAACTGTTCACCTACAATCCCTATCCCGCGTATGTCCGCCAGGTCGAACGGCTGATGCAGCAGATCGAGGATTGAGCCCATGCTTGAGCGATCGATGGAGCGCGGGATACGTCGAACTCGCACCGAGCGCATGAAAGCCCGAGCCCGTCGGAAGATTAAGCCTTTTGGCTGGCGAAATGACCCACGCCACGTGGGAGTCATGACATCGACGCATGGGCGGCCCTGTTCGTGTTGGCTCTGCCAACCTTGCCGGGAAGTGCCCCCTCGCCGTGAGCGACCGTTCTACGGGTAATTCCACCAAGATTGCGGATATCGTGCGGCTGGTGGAAGGACGCCTGAAAGCGATCGATAAACGATGCGGATGCTGAATGGAAGATGGGGGCCGCCTCTATTTGATGATTTTCCAATCCGATTGCTTCTTGTCGTGTTCATGGTGCCATGCAATGATTTGCGCGCTCCGAAAATCCGGCCCCATGAACTCGCAACGACATGCCCTTAATCTTGGTACACTTCAAGCAAGTCCGCTAGTTGGCGCAGGGTGAATTGGTGCCTCGTGATAGATGAACACCCTGCCGGAAAATGCTAAGTCCTTTAAGTCCGTAGAATTACCGTAACCGCGCACCTGGATCTTGCATCTGTTTAGCTACTTGTCAAAGGTGGATCAGGCACATGAGACGCACAATCGGTCGTCACAATCCGTGAAACGGCTGTGTCTCTTCCGGCGATAAGGAGCTATTAAGGATTGCGCTTGAAGTGCATGTATGGCCCTCGAAAAGTGCAAATAGACTTTGCTCTCCCCTTCACGGGCAGGAGCCCCTCCGACAAGGAGAAACGAGTTGCCAGGCCGAACGAGGCATGTGGTTCATCCGTATGGCTAAAGCGCTGACTGGCTCTAGGTTGCGGAACTTCACGGTGGGAGCCATTCTTGATTGAGCGACGGTTCGATTGAGGACGGTTCCGATTGAGGACGGTTCACGTCGTTCCACCATCAGGAAAGCTACGCTCATCAAAGCTATTCCCACCAGATTTGCAACGTTCCCAAATGTCGCGGATGCCATTACGGAAACCACGTGGTTTACACCCCCAGCCTTCTGAGAGACAAAGTCCACCGCAATTGCTACAGCCAGCCAATGAGCCACCACAGGTATATTCCGCAGTGCAAGAAGTAATGCGCCAGTGAAAGCCGCTGACAGTAGCGAACAGGCTTTGAAATGAGACGCATCCTCCGGATGAATATTAAGTCAATCCGCATACCCAAAGGGTTCATCCGATTTCCTGCTGGTGCCCAACGGATTATTTTTCCGATGCTCAAACTGACCCACTACCCCTCTAAACCCTCAGTTGACATGGCCATCCACGTCGGCTATAGTTCTGAAGTACTGAGCTATCAACGATTTGTCGAGACATAGGCGATGGCAAACGGCACCGAAGATCGTGACCTGGAGGTCGAACGGGATCTCGAAGCCGGCTTCTCGGCCGAAGACGATCTCGAACATCTCATTGAGGACTACAGCCATCTAGCGCCGCCGTCTGAAGGCGAGCTGCTCCAGGGCCATGTCGTCAAGGTCACTCCCGCGGAAGTTATCGTTGACGTCGGATACAAGCTGGAGGGTATTGTCCCCATTGAACAGGTGCGCCAGCCGGACGGCTCGGTAGCATTCAAGGCCGGCGATCCGATCGATGTCATGATCGACCGGCACGGGCCGCAGCCCGAAGGCTACGTCCTGCTCTCGTATTCGCGGGCCGCGCGCCTGCGCGTCTGGGACACGCTCGAACGCGCCATGCGCGAGCAGCTCCTCATCTCGGGCCACGTGAGCGAACGAACCAAGGGCGGATTGATGGTGGACGTGGGCGTGCCCGCGTTCATGCCCGGCTCGCAGGTGGATGTGCGGCCCTCGCACGACATGGATTCGCTGGTCGGCCAGGATATCCCGGTCAAGGTCATTAAGGTCAACCGCCGGCGGGGCAACGTGGTGGTCTCGCGCAAGCTGGCTGTCGAAGAAGATCTCAAGGCTCGCAAGGCCAACGCCCTGGATCATCTGTTCGAAGGCGCGGTGGTGCCAGGCGTGGTCAAGAATCTGACTGAGTACGGAGCGTTCGTCGATCTGGGCGGAATCGACGGCCTGCTGCATGTCAGCGACATGTCGCATGGGCGCGTGGGGCATCCCTCGGCCGTGGTGCACGTGGGTCGAGGAGATCACCGTCAAGGTCCTGAAATTCGACCGCGAGAAAGAGCGCATTTCTCTCGGAATCCGGCAATTGCGGCCCGACCCCTGGGAATCGCTGACCGAGCGTTATCCCCCCGGTAGCCGCGTCATCGGCCGGGTGATGACCACCACCGATTACGGCGCGTTTGTGGAGATCGAGCCGGGCGTCGAAGGCTTGATCCACATCTCGGAAATGACCTGGAGCCGCCGCATGAAGCATCCCACCAAGCTGGTGAAGGTGGGCGATCAGGTGGAAGCGGTGGTTCTCGAGGTGAAACAAAAAGACCGCCGCGTGTCTCTAGGAATCAAGCAATTGGAAGCGGATCCGTGGACTACGGTGGGCGACCGCTACAGCATCGGCAGCGTGGTCGAAGGCCGGGTGCGGAAGCTGACGGATTTCGGGGCGTTTCTGGAGATAGAAGAGGGAGTCGACGGCCTGGTGCACGTCTCCGACCTGTCCTGGATCAAGCACGTGAAGCATCCGTCGGAAGTGGTGAAAAAGGGCCAGGTGATGCAGGCCGTGATTTTGAATATCGACGCACCCAACCGCCGCCTGTCGCTGGGTGTGAAGCAGCTCCAGCCGGATTCCTGGGAGAGCTTTTTCCGCTCGCACGAAGTGGGGGATCTGGTGCGCGGCAGGGTGTGCCGGGGAGCGCAGTTTGGAGTGTTCGTGGAACTTGCGCCGGGAGTGGAGGCGCTGTGCCACAAATCGGAGATCCCGGCCATGCCGGATCGGGGTGAAGCCAGCGACACGCCCTTGCCGATCGGCGATGAATACGACTTTAAGATCGTGAAAATGAATGAAGCCGAAAAGAAAATCGGGCTCAGCCTGCGCGCCGTAGCCGAAGACGAGGAGCGGACGCGCCTGGAGGATTATCAGCGCCAGGCCGCGGCCGCGACCATGACCATCGAAGAAGTGATCAACATAAAAGGTAAAGGGGAAGGCCGGTAGCAAATGACCAAGGCTGAATTGATCGAAGAAGTCTCGCGCGTGGTGGAAATGACCCGCAAGGATTCGGAGGTGATCGTCGAGGCCATTTTTGACAGCGTCGTAAAATCCCTGCGAGGCGGTGACAAGATTGAGATCCGGGGATTCGGAAGCTTTCGGACACGCCAGCGCCAGCCGCGCGTCGGGCCGGAATCCGAAAACGGGCGCGCGGGTGGATGTGCCGGCCAAGCGGATTCCTTATTTCAAACCGAGCAAGGAACTGAAGGATCTGGTGAACGGCGAGCAAGGGTCGGGCGCACCGAGCTAATCGGCGTCCTCTTCCTCAACAATGGACCGTTTGTGGACCCCGTGGCGGTACCGCTACGTGTCTACCGCTCAACCTACGGGCGGCTGCATCTTCTGCGAAAAGGCGGCTTCCTCCGACGATCGCGGTAACTACGTCGTGCTCCGGGCCGAGCGCAATTTCGTGATACTGAATCTGTATCCGTACACCAGCGGTCACCTGATGATCGCGCCATATGAGCACGTCGCGACGCTGGCCGAAGCCCATCCCGATACCTTACAAGAGATGATGCTCCTAAGCGCGCGTGCTGAGAAGGCTCTGGGCCAGCTCTATCGGCCCGACGGCTTCAACATCGGGATGAACGTGGGCGAATCGGCGGGCGCGGGCGTCGCCGGCCACATCCATATGCACGTGCTGCCGCGTTGGACCGGGGACGGCAGCTTCATGACCACGGTCGCCGAGACGCGCGTGCTTCCGGAAACGCTCGAGACGACCTACGAGCGGGTAAAGGCAGCGCTCAATCCCTAAGCCGTATAATTTAGGCAGGTTCTGACGTGGCGACAAGCACTACAAGGCTGATAACGTTCGCGGAGTTCGAACAACTCCCCAACCCTCAGTTCGGCCGCTACGAGCTTCGACGCGGAGAACCGGTCATCGTGGCCCCACCAATATTTGAGTCATCTGAAAGTCCAGCGGATTCTTCGAAATCTGCTAGGATCGGCCGCCGCCGAAACGGGCTTTACACACACCGAATTGGCTTTCGCCCCGTTTCTGAACATGAGTATAGAATTGCCGACGTAGCCTATTGTTCGAAGAAGCGATGGGATCCGATAGATCCCAACGGATATTTCACGGGCGCCCCTGACTTGGTGATTGAGGTTCTCTCGCCTTCTAATACCAAGAAGGAGATGCTCGCCAAGACGAAAGCTTTGCCTGGAAAACGGCGCGCAAGAATTCTGGGTAGTGGACATCGATCGTCGCCAAGTTGAGGTTTCCACGCCCGCTGGACGCATGATTATTTACACATCCGGCCAGCAAATCCCGCTGTTTTTCGCGGCGACGACGCTAGCCGTCGACGCCATCTTCCAGTAGCGCCTTGTGGGGCGGGATTCTATCCCGCAGGGCGGTTTGCAACCGCCCTCGCGCCTGCCAAATGCGCCGGTTAAAAACCGGCGCGCGGCTTGAAAAGCCGCCCCACAAACCGCACTACCTAAGCATCCACACGCCGATGGCGATCGTTATCAGCCCCACCGGTATCCCCGCGCGCGAGTATTCCCAAAACCCGATCTCCGCGACCCCGCGCGATCGCTCCACCACGATCAGGTTCGCGATCGATCCAAGAATTGTCAGGTTCCCCGCCAGCGTCGACGCCATCGCCAGCCGCAGCCATCCCAGCACTGGATCCGCGAGATGCGCCATAAAGGGCTTGAACACCAGCACCGCCGGAACGTTGCTCACCAGATTCGAAAGCACCGCCGCGACCGCGCTGAGGACGCCGCCGTTTTCCAGGTGCGCGCTCCCCGCCAGGCGCACCAGATCCGGCTGCAGCGAGCTTTTCTCGATCCCCGCCACGACGATGAACAAACCGGCGAACAGCACCAGCAACGACCAATCCACCTGCGCGTAGACTTGTTCGGGATGAACGCGCCGCGTGATCAGCAGTAAAGCCCCGGCGATGATCGCCACCTTTGCGATCGGCCAGCCCGCGAAGAAGAAGACGACCATCCCCACCGTCACCGCCAGTGACTTCGCCAGTAGCAGGCGATCGATTTCCACCTTTCGAGGAGCCACCGCCACTCGTGTATCGCCCGCGAATTCCCCGCGATAAAGAATCGCCAGCACCACAATCAGGACGATCACGCCCGCTACCGCCACCGGGGTCAAGGCTCGCGCGAAGGTCCCGTAGGCGATTCCGGAATAGCTGCCGATCAGCATGTTCTGCGGATTGCCGGTAAGCGTCGCGACACTGCCGATATTCGAGCCCATGGCCACCGCCAGCAGATAAGGAATCACGTTGCGTCTCAGTGTCCCGACGACTTCCGCCACCAGCGGCGCCATCACCAGGCAGACGGTATCGTTCACGAAGAACGCGGACAGCACGGCTGCGGTAACGGCCGTCGCGGCCAGCATTGTGATGGGATGACGGGCGTGCTCCAGGGTCCACTCCGCCACCAGGCCGAAGAATCCCGAGAGCCGCAGGTTCGCGACCACGATCATCATCCCGAACAGCAGCACGATGGTGTCCAGGTGAATGGCCTGGTAGGCCTCGTCGAGCGTGAGGACGTTCGTGGCCACCATCAGGCTCGCGCCGATAATGGCTGCGCCCGTCCGGTCGACCCGCAGGCCCGGCATGCGGCCCAGGGCCAATACCACGTAAGTCCCTAGAAATATGGCAGTAGCGACCACGGAGACGTCTCTTCAGTATGCGGCATCTGGCCGAAACCTATTGCCCATTGCTCACGTCCCCAGACAGGGGTAGAATCTACTCAGGTGGAAAAACCTATGCGGTCTAGGGTATTGCTCGCGTTTAGTGCCATTCTTGCGCTCGTGGTCGGGTCCCGGGCGGCCGACGACAAGAAAGCCTCTCAGGACAATAATCAGCTTAAAAAAGAGACCGTCGCGAAGCCGATGACGGACAAGCAGAAGCGCAAGGCGGAGGATCGCCTCCGCAAAGAGCTGAACTCGCCCTACAAGAAGTGGCTGGACGAGGAAGTCCGCTGGATCATCAGCGATGAAGAGCGGACCGCTTTCAAGCGCCTCCAGACCGACGATGAAAAGCAGGCTTTCATCGAGCAATTCTGGCTGCGCCGCGATCCTACTCCCGACACCGAAGAAAACGAATTTAAGGAAGAGCACTACCGCCGCATCGCATGGGCCAATGACCGGTTCGCGTCGGGCATCCCCGGATGGAAAACCGACCGCGGTCAGATCTACATCAAGTTCGGCCCGCCGGACGAGAACGACTCGCATACCTCGGGCGGCCCCGGTGAGCGGCCCATCGAAGAAGGCGGCGGCGAGACCACGTTCTTCCCCTATGAAATCTGGCGCTACCGGTATCTGGAATGCTGCGGCTCCGACGTACAGATCGAGTTCGTCGATCCGTCCATGACCAACGAGTATCACATCACCATGGACCCGTCGGAGAAGGACGCCCTGGCGCGCGTGCCCGGCGCCGGTCTGACGCTGTACGAGCAAATGGGCCTGGCCGACAAATCCCAACGTTTCACCCGCACCGACGGAACCATGCTGGGAACCGGCAACCAGCCGACTGCCGGCGAAATATGAACCAGTTCGACCGTCTGCAGCAGTTCACCAACCTCCAGAAGGCTCCGGCCATCAAGTTCAAGGACCTGGAAGCGCTGGTCCAATCGACCATCAAATACAACCTGCTGCCGATGAAAGTGCGCACGGACTACTTCCCGATCACCGGCTCGTCCGTGCTGACCAACCTGACCATTCAGTTTGAGCGCAAGGATTTGCAGTACAAACAGAAAGACGGAGTCGCGGAAGGATCGGTAAACATCTACGCCAAAATCGAGACGATGACGCGCCGCCAGGTGATCCGCCCGATTGAGGAGGTGGTAACCATTCCGCCCATCCCGGCGGAAATGCTGCAGCAGGCTACCCAGGGCTCGGCCATCTACCAGAAGCAGGTCAGCCTGGTGCCAGGCGTGTACCGGCTGACCGTTGCGGCCAAGGATGTCGTAGGCGGCAACACGACAACTTATGAACAGCGGCTCGACGTTCCGCGGTTTGAAGACGACCAGCTGGCCATGAGCTCTCTGGTGCTGGCCGATACGATCGAGAAATTGCCGACCACCAGCATCGGGACCGGGCAGTTTGTGATCGGAGCCAGCAAGGTTCGCCCGCGTGTGAACGGCAAGTTCCGGCGCGACGAGAAGGTTTGTATCTACCTGCAACTTTATAATTTCGAGACTGACGAAATCACCCACAAGCCGGAGGGAGAGATTCAGTACGAGGTGGTCAAGAACGGCACCAATGAAAAGGTGCTCGATTTCAGCGAGGATCTCACCGCGCTGACCGGAGGCGCGGCCCAGATGCTGCATCGAAAAACTGCTTCCGCTGCACAATTTCGCCCCCGGAGACTATACGCTGAAGATGAAGGTGATCGACAAGATGCGGAATGAGACGTTGAGCCCCACCGCCTCGTTTACGGTACTATAGGGGACGTGTAACGGACGATCGCGGAAGCGATCCCCGGCCCAGGGCTCCGAGGCAAGAGCTTGCCGAAGTTTGCTATTAAGTTCGGCCTGATTGCAGGCATAGTTGGCCTGACGCCCGCGTTACACGCGGCCGACGCGGATGGTTTCTTCGCACCTGCCCTCTCCGGACAGATTCTGGCGATAGTCCGAAACTCCACCGGCGTGGTCCAGATGGGAGCCGCTGTATCCCTCTACAGCCGCTCCGATGAGCTTCTCCGCCGCAGGCTTGAGCAATCAGGACGGCCGGTTCATCTTCGACGGCTTGGCGCCCGATGTCTACTCCATTCGCGTGAACCTGGCGAGTTTCGTGCCGGCCCTGCGGCGCAATATCTCGGTCCTGGCCGGATCGGAGAATCTGCTGAAGATCCAGTTGGCCAGCGCGCTGAGCACTATTGAGCTGGTGCCCCTCAATTCCCCCGAAGGCGCGTTGATGAGCGATTCCTGGAAGTGGGTGTTGCGATCTTCGCATGCGACGCGGCCGGTTTTGCGCCTGCTTCCGCAAACCAGTTCCTCCCGAAGCGCCATGGCATCTTTGTTCTCGGAGACGACCGGCCTGGTGAAGGTTTCCGCCGGCGATGGCGATCCGTTCAGCGGCACTCTCGCAGGATCTGGGCACGGCCTTCGTGCTGGCGACTTCGGTAAATGGAACCTCCAAGGTTCGCGTCAGCGGGAATGTGGGCTACGCGGCCAGCGGGTTTCCGTCGGCCGGATTCCGCACCACCTACCGCCGCGACGATCAAGCCGGCGAAGGTCCTCAGTTGGCCATGACCGTCCGCCAGATCTACCTTCCCAGCCTGATGGGATCGGGCGGCCTCGGATCGGGTACGCCGGCCCTGCGCACTGCCTCGCTGTCTTCCTTCGACACGATGGACGTCCTGGACGTCATTCACCTGGAATACGGCGCCAGCCTGGAATCGATCTCGCTCCTCGGCCGGATCAATCGCGTGAGTTCGTTCGCGCGGGCGACCTACGACCTGGGTGAGAAGAGCGCCGTCAAGGTGGCCGTGAGTTCCGGATCGCAGCCCGTGGAGCTCCTGGCGGATGGCACGCAACAGGATCTGAGCCAGAGTCTGAACGGGGACCTGGCCGCCCTGGGACAAATGCAGCGAATCTCGCGCCGCGACAACCAGGCGGCGGTGGAACGGAACAAGGTGGTTGAAGCCGGTTATCAGACGGTCAAGGGCTCCCGCACCTATCGGGCTTCGGTGTACGCCGAAGAGGTATCCGATGCCGCATTTCTTCTGTCGGGTGATTCGGGCTTTGTGGATTCGGGCAATCTGCTTCCCGACATGTCTTCGCAGGGAACCATATTCGACGCCGGGGATTATCGCCGCATGGGCTATTCCGCGTCGGTAACGCAAGCGCTGGGCGATCGCGTGAAGTCTCCGTGGCTGCCGGCCACACCGATGGCTTGCAGCTTCAGAACTCGCCCGACGCGCCGCCGGCCAACGGGGATGAGCTGCGGTCCGGAATCCGCAACACCGCCCCGGCCCTGGGTAACAGCGGAGGCGGATGGATCTGTGCCCCTCACCGGCACATATCTTGCAACCAGCTACGGCTGGACCGACCCCAACGTCCTGATGCCGATCCATGTATCGATGACCGGACGAAGCGATCAGACCGTCGGGTGGAACATCTATGCCCGCCAGCCGCTTCCGGCCATCGGCGGCATGCACATGGAAGTGACTGCCGATCTCCGCAACCTGCTCGCGCAGGGATATGTGGGCATCCAATCCGGCGCACGCCGGACGGTGCTGACGAACGCGCCTCGCGCGGTGCGGGGCGGCGTCAGCTTCATTTTCTAGACCACCTGTAGACTAGTCCAGCGGCCGCTCCATAGCTGTCGCGGTTCGGTAGCTGCACAGAACCGCGAGAGTTCCCAACGAGCGACCGTTACGCCGGTTGCTGCTGCGTCATGCAGTGCAGCGTTCCCAGCCCTAGAACCAGGTCGCGGCAGGGAATGCCCACCACGGCGCGATCCGGAAACAGAACCTCCAGCGCGCACAAGGCGGCGCTATCGTTCTTGTCGCCAAAAGTCGGAACCAGGACAAGCTTATTCGCGATATAGAAGTTCGCATAGCTCGCGGGAAGCCTCTGGCCGGCGAAGTACACCGGCTCGGGCATGCGCAGAGGAGTCACCCGCAGATCCTTGCGCGCGAGCAGACGATCCAGGTTCTCCTGGAGCGGCTCATGATTCACGTCGGACTTATCGGGCTCGACCATCGTGATCACCGAATCGGCGGCGGTAAAACGCGCCAGATCGTCGATGTGGCCATGGGTGTCGTCGCCGGCGATGCCGCGGTTCAGCCAGATGACCTCGTCGACGCCCAGGCGATCGTGGAAGGCTTTCTCCAACTCCCGGCGGCCGAGGCCGGGGTTGCGCGCCTGGACGTCGGAAAGCAGGCACTCCTCGGTGGTGAGCAGCTTCCCCGCCCCGTTGACGTCGATGCTGCCGCCTTCGAGCACCAGTCCGGTTTCGATACGCTGCATTTTCAGCTTGCGGGCAATGAACGCGGGCGTGCGCGCGTCGTCGCGGCAGTTGTCGTACTTCGCCCATCCGTTGAAGCGCCAATGCGTAGCCGCGATTTCCCCGGCCTTGCTCTTGACGAACAGCGGACAATAGTCGCGCGTCCAACTGCGATTTGTCGGGTGATGAAAGAACTCGACCGCCGCCAGCTCGGCGTGGCACTTCTTGAGAATCTTGCGCACGCCTTCTTCGGCATCGCGATCCTGGACCAGAATGCGGACGCGTTCGACGCGCGCCAGGTGGCGCACGATTTCGCCATACAGCCACGGGATCGGCGCGAATTTACCGGGCCAGTCGGATTTCTCATGCGGCCACGCCAGCCATGTGGCTTCGTGCGGCTCCCACTCCGCAGGCATGCGGAATCCGGTTATTTGTCGAGCCATCGCTGCAGAATGGGAGCGTACGCATCGATGCGGCGGTCGCGCAGAAAGGGCCAGTTGCGGCGGACTTCTTCCATGCGGCGCGGATCGCACTCGGCGATCAGGATTTCTTCCTGGTCGCAGGAAGCCTGGGCGATCACCTGGCCAAACGGATCGGCGACAAAAGAAGATCCCCAGAACTCGAGGCCGTGCTCGGGCGGTCCCTCATAGCCGACGCGATTCACAGCGGCCACGTAGATGCCGTTGGCGATGGCATGCGCGCGCTGGATGGTGCGCCAGGCGTCGAGTTGCGCCGCTCCGTACTGGGCTTTCTCCGAAGGATGCCATCCAATCGCAGTGGGGTAAACCAACAAGTCGGCGCCGGAGAGCGCGGCGATCCGCGCGCCTTCCGGATACCACTGGTCCCAGCAGACCAATACTCCCAGGCGGCCGTAAGGCGTCGCGATGCTGCCGAATCCCAGGTCGCCCGGCGTGAAGTAGTACTTTTCGAAATACAGCGGATCGTCCGGAATATGCATTTTCCGGTACAATCCGGCGATTTCCCCATCTGGACCGAGTACGGCAGCCGTGTTGTGATACAGTCCGGCAGCCCGGCGCTCGAACAACGAGGCCACGATCACCACCTTCAGCTCGCGAGCGAGTTTACCCAATGTTTCGGTCGAAGGTCCAGGAATAGATTCGGCCAGCGCGAACAGCTCGGCATTCTCCTCGCGGCAGAAATACTGCGACCGGAACAGCTCCTGGAGGCACACGACCTGCGCTCCGCGCGCCGCTGCTTCCCGCACTTTCCATTCGGTCTTCGCGAGATTTTCGTTCGGATCGAGCGAGCAGCTGGTCTGCACCAGGCCGATCCGGAAAGATTCTTGCATAACTTTCTATTCTCGCCGATACTCGGCTTATGCGCGCGGCCGAAGTGTTACAAATCGCTCAGGAGTGCGGCTTCGAGCTCGCTGGAGTCGCTCCCTGCGATCCGGGAGAGGATTTCGCGCGTTATGAGAACTGGGTCGCCGCGGGCATGGCCGGGGAGATGCGCTACCTGACCGATCGCCGCGCGGAGATGCGCCGCGACGTGCGCAGTCTTCTGCCAAGTGCGCGGTCTGTCATCTGCGTCGGCAAGCTTTACAACACACCGGATCCTCCCAGAAAGGAGGGTGATGCGCGCATCTCGCGCTATGCCTGGGGCCGGGATTATCACTTGACCATGCGCGCGGCTCTCGAACGCATGGTCGCGCGGCTCTTGGAACGCGAAGCGTTCAGTCATAAGATCTGCGTCGATACCGCGCCGCTGCTCGAGCGCAGCTTCGCGCGCCGCGCGGGCTTGGGCTGGATCGGCAAGAATACCTGCCTCATCAATGAGCCTCTGGGATCGTGGTTCTTTCTGGGCGAGATCTTGACGTCACTCGATCTGGAGCCGGGATCTCCGCCGCCGGATCGCTGCGGGAGTTGTACGCGCTGTATCGAGGCGTGTCCCACGGACGCGCTCGTCTCCGAAGGAGACGGTTTCACGTTGGACGCGCGCCGCTGCATCTCCTATCTGACCATCGAGCTGCGCGGGCCCGATTCCGGAGGAACTACACGCGGGCGTGGGCGACCACGTTTTCGGCTGCGATATCTGCCAGGATGTCTGCCCCTGGAACTCGCGCGCGCCGTTCACCGAAGATCCGGATTTCGCGGGGTCCGCCATTCCGCTAGCGGAACTCGCGCAGCTAACGCCGGAAGAGTTTCGACAGCGCTTCAAAGACTCGCCCATCGCGCGCGCAACACACTCAGGCCTGATGAGGAATGTCGCGATCGCGCGTCGCGAGAATCACTAGCAGCGCGCACACATACAGCGCCGCGCCCACCAGCAGCGTCGACCGCAGACCGATGTAGATCGCCAGAAAGATCGCGCTGGCCGAGCCGAGCACGCTGGCAGCCGCATTGAGCGACCAGGCCCAGCGTACCGACGGAGCGTGCCGTTGTTCCAGGCGCCGCAAACCGCTCGGGAATGGCATGCCCATCAGCAGCGCCGCCGGGGCGACCGACAGAGTCGTCAGGATCAGTTTGGCCGGCAGCGGCCAGCCGGCAGCGGCCGTGACCAGCGGCGTGGACACGAAGGCTAACACTCCAACCAGCAGGGCGACGGCCGCCAGGACGTACACCAGCCTGGTATCGTCGCCTGCGACCACGCGGCTGCTCAGGTAGCTGCCGGCTCCGCTCGCCACCAGCATCGAGAAGACGATCACGGTCAAGGCATACGTGGGATGGCCCAGCAGGAGCACGAACTTCTGGATCAGCGCCACTTGCACCAGGATGTATCCGGCTCCGAGGCACAGGAAGTACCAGAGAAACTTCACCACGTTCTTCTGTTTTGGAAGACGGCTCCCCAGTACCAGCCGGGGCAAGACCAGAATCAGGCCCGTCACCACGATACTCAAGCCCATCAGCCCGAACAGCAGCGGCACGGCGCGATTGATTTTGTAATCCGCGCTTTGCTGGTTGGCGTTGCGGACGAAATCCCACAGGTCGCGCGGCTGGACCGTATAGAAGAAGAACGGCCGGTCGTCGCCTACGGGCGAAACATCGTACTGGTAGTTGTTCCAGAAGTCTTTCGGATTCGCGCTGGAGAGAAGCTGGCCGAACGCGTTGTTAGCAGATGCGCCGGCTGGCTCGCCGGGCACATACACGATATCCATATGCGATTCCGCGGTCAGCCGGCGGGCGTTTTCGATATCGGCGGCGGAGAAAGGCTTGCGCGAGATGAGCACGGTGTCCTGAGCGCCCCAGCCGTTGAGCTTGGTGGCATCGTCGCGCACGGCGATCACGTGACGCAGCTGGATTCGGCTCGCCCAGGCGCGCAAACGCATCCATGGCGAGAGAAACCAGGCGCAGCGATTCGCGCGGCGGCTCGAATCCCCAGCGGGTGAAAACCAGCAGGCCGTCATCGGTCAGGTGCGATAGATAGTCGTAGAAAGCGTCCGAAGTGTAGAGGTTATTCTCGGACAGCGCGAACGCGCCCGCGGCCGTGGACGCCCAGGTATCCACCAGCGTCGCCTGCAGCACCTGATACTTCTCCGTGCTGCTGCGCACGAAGGAGCGGCCGTCTTCGACGTGCAGGTGAACCTCGGGAAGAAGGTAGATCCCGTAATTCTCTTTCACCATGACGTCCTGCATAATCTTATTGGCGATCAGCGGATTGATCTCGACGGCGGTGACATCCTTGCTACCCGACGCGAGCGCCCGCGAGACGTCGTATCCGCCGCCGGGTCCGATGATGAGCGTCTTGGCTCCGGGACGCATCGCGTAGGGCAGTCCCTGACCCTGGCGCAGCAGGCCGGCCCGGTCGCCCTCCGCGAGGCCGTGAGCCCAATCGTAGGTGGCGATCCCGGTGGCGGCGTCGGCATCGATGCGAATCAGCCAGTAGGGGCTCCCATCCTGGTTGTGCTGTTCGATCACGCCCACGCGCGAAAAGCTGTTCCACGCCGAGAAACGCTCCGGGGGGATGCGCTCGCCTTTGGCCCAATGGACATCGAACCACTTGGTCTTGCCGTTGACCACCAGCAGAGTGACCATGAGCAGCGCGACGAGAACCGCGACGATGCGCAGGCTGTCCTGCCGAGCCTGGTTGTACCACAGAGCGGCGGCGATCGCGTACACAGCGGCGGCGGCGATGACCGCGCCGGGTCCGCCAGCGACGTCCAGAAACAGAATCAGAAGAAGGCAGCCGACGGCTGCGCCCGCCAGGTCGAAGAAGTAAGCCCGGTGAACGCGCTCGATAGCCTCGGAGATGGCGATCGAAACGATGGTTCCGGCGAGGAAGAACGGGACGGCCGTCGTGAAGTAGACCCCGGCGAGCGTCCAGACACCGTTATCTTCGCGGGAAAGAATGAACCACAGCACCAGCAGGACCGACACGCTGGCAGCCAGCGCGAGCGTACCGAGCTTCTGGTAGACGTTCCCCGGCCGCGCGGCCACCACGTACGAAAAGACTCCGCCGGCGCCCAGGCCGAACAGAGCGATGGAGATCGCCAGGAACGCGAAATGGTAGTAAAAGACCACGGAGAATATGCGCGTAAGCGCGAGCTCCATGATGAGCGTCGCCATGGTGGTGAAGCCCAGGCCCAGATAGAGCTGGGTCCAGAGGACACCGCTGGCCGAACCGGAACTGGGGGAAGAAACGACGCGAGGACAAGTTATTTCTACTCTTGCAACATCGGGCGAGGCATGCCTCGCCCCTACAAACCCGCGAGACCGTGCGCGACGCCGATGATTTGCTTCAAGAAGTTCAACCCGATGCGCGCATCGATCATTCCCACGGGGACGAATGCCAACGAATCCTCGCCCGCCAGCAGAACCATGAGCGGCGTCACTACGCGGCCATAGCTGAACGCGTCCTGCCAGACACTTTGGCTGCCGATGAAAACGATCGCGGCCGCGAAGGTGTAAATCGCAGCAGCGCGGGCATTCCAGCGCCGCGACCATGCGAGCCAGGCAGCGTGTCCCAGCATCAGGGCGACACCCGCCAGCGCGACGTAATCCAGCTCGACGGCGGCCAAAGCCTGTAAGCGCGGCAACGGGTACACGGCGGCGTGGGCGACGCGCTCGATCCAGCCACCCAACGGAATAAAGCTCGCAACATCCGCAGGCTTGACCGTTGGCTGGGGCGGCACGTGGGCGCTCACGTACACGTACCAGAAGATAGCCGGCAACGCCGAAGCGGCGGTCCAGACTACGTCGGCAAAGCGGCGGCGCGAAAGGAGAAATACGCCGTAGCCGGCGGTGAGCAGGAGTCCGGTCTCGCGCGTCAAGGCCGCGCAGGCAAGGATCGGCAAGACTTTCCATCGAACATCAGAATACAAAACGAACCCAGCGGCGAGCGCCGCAAGCGCTACATCGACAGTCATGCGGTCCATCGAAACCAGCGTCGCCGGCATCAGCAGGAACATCAGTCCCCAGGCCGGATGCCGGCCTTGTATTACCATGGCGCGAGCCAACCAGTACACGCCCAGAAACACAAATCCAAGAATCACCGAGAAATAGGACGCGATGAATGGCCGAATCGCGGCCCAGTGCCAGAGTCCAGGCCAGCACGGGAACCAGAATGCGGCGATAGCGCAGCGCGGGATCATCCATCGCGGCCACCGCGCCCCGGGACATCCACGGATCGTGCGCGATCAAGTGATACATCTGGCCGTCGTAGCCCAGGGATCCTGGAAACGTGTATACGTTTTCGGAACCGAGGAATGCCGGGCGCGGCCAGTCGGGTGCGGTAGAGAAGAGAGCGGTCCAGTTGCCGCCGTAGTTGAAATGGACCGTTGCAAACTGCCACAGCCACATCCCGAGCACTGCGGCGAATGCAAGAAATACCGGTCTGCGAGTCACATGATCGCCGCGGGCGGAGCTGGATCCTCCGGCCGGCCGGCTTTCGAGAGCGGCAGCTTCACCATCAGCGACCCCGAGCAGAGCCATCACGCCCAGGCCAACCAGGTACGATGGGTCACTCTTGGAAAATAGGCCGCCGGCGCCAAAGAACACGGGAACCTTCTTATCGAGAAAAATGAAGAATGCCACCACCAGGCCGGTAATCGCCTCTCCGGCGATCAGTCCGCTGGCGATCAGGATGCCGACGCTTCCCACGCGCGCCTGCTGAGCCTCGTTGTGACCCATTCGCTTGCTCAGAGTGTCGGAAACCCAGCGTAACAATCCTCCGATGAAGATCGCGAAGGAAGTATTGATAGGCAGGTACATTCCGACCGCGACCAGCATGGGGCTGCGCACGTTCAGCAGGATCAGCGCAACTCCGAACAGCATCCCGGTGACAACCAGAGGCCAGGGCATGTCGCCGCCGACAATACCTTGCGCCAGAATCGCCATCAGACCGGCCTGCGGAGCGGACAGATGCGCATCGCCAAAACCGGTGCCGCCGCCCTTGATGTTCGCGACCTGGAGCACGCGCAGCGGGTAATACATCACCAGGCTCGCCAGCACCACGGCGATCAGCTCGACAATCTGGATGTTGCGCGGCGTGCCGCCCAGGATGTAGCCGGCCTTGAAGTCCTGGAGCAATTCGCCGGCTACAGCGGAGGAAACGCACACGACCGCGGCGACTCCCAGCACCACGGCGACGCCGCTGACGCCTCGAACACCCAGTGCGACCATCAGCAAAGCCGCGATGATCAGCGTGGAGAGCGTCAGTCCGGAAATCGGATTATTGGACGATCCGATCATACCCACCAGGTTTCCCGAGACGGTCGCAAAGAAGAATCCGACGATGATCATCACCACGGCGGCCACCACGCCCGCGGTTACATTTCCGGAGATGTAAACGTACAGCGCGATCATCAGCAGAAACATCACGCCCACCAGCGACAGCACCGTCTTCGATCCCATGTAGCGTTCGGTGCGGAGCACCGATTCCATCGGCGGGGCGCCATGGCGAACTTCCGACAGCGCGCGGCCGAGGCTCGATGTCAGGTTCTTGCCCATGCGGAAAAGAGTGTACGCCGCGCCCACGAGCATGCCGCCGACCGCAATCGGCCGAACGATATAGCGCCAAACCGCGGCTGCCTGCCCCATCCATCCAGCTTCGATATTGGTTCCTGCGGGAATGAATTCTTGAAGACGCGGGCCCAGGAAGTACATGAACAGCGGCACCAGCACTCCCCAGGCGAGCACACCTCCGGAGAATTGCAGGGCGCTGAGCGTCGGTCCGATCACGTAACCCACGCCCATGTAGGCCGGGCTCACGGTGGGTCCGGAAAACATGGATATTCCGCCAGTGGGAACGATGTTGGTGCTCCCCGCTGGTCCCAATCGCACTCCCGTGGTGCCCAGCTTGCCGATGGGAATCGGAATATCTTTGTCCACCGCGTAGAGACTGAACGCGCCCATCAACTGCACCAGCGAGCCGATGCCGATGTTCCAGAACAAGTACTTGGCCGCTTCCGCGCCGCGCTGCCCGGCCTTGTGGATCTCGGCCGCGGCGAGCGATTCCGGGAACGGCAAGGTCGGATCCTCCACCAGAACGCGCCGGACCAGCGATACGAACAGCACACCGAGAATGCTGCCCACCATCATCATCGCGGTGGATTTCCAGTACGCCTGATCCGGCTCGAAGCTCGACCAGGCGCTGGTCATGACGAACGCGGGCAGCGTAAATACCGCCCCGGCCGCCACGGATTCCCCAATGGATCCGGCGGTTCGAGCGATGTTCTCTTCGAGCACCGATCCCTTCCAGATGCGCAGCACGGCCATCCCGATGACTGCTGCGGGGTACGTGGCGGCGATGGTCAAACCCGACTTCAGACCCAGGTAAGCATTCGCGGCGCCCAGGATCACGCACATCACCAGGCCCAGCAATACTGCCCGCAGCGTGAACTCCTTCATGGTGGTGTTTGCCGGGACGAAGGATTGGTGCTTCGGCGGGGTGGGGCTCATCGAGCGATCATATCATTGTGGGGTAACATCCAGAAAGCGATGAAAGCTGTGTGTTTATTGAGCGGAGGGCTCGACTCCTCCACCTGTCTGGGAGTCGCCAAGCGCGAGGGCTTCGAGTGCTACGCGCTCTCCTTCGATTACGGCCAGCGGCACAGGATCGAACTCCAGGCAGCGGCGAGTGTGGCCTGGCACTTTGGCGTGCGCGAGCATAAGGTTGTTCAAATCGATTTGCGAGCCTTCGGCGGCAGCGCGCTGACCGCGGACATCGCCGTGCCGAAGGACAGCTTGGCGGCCGGCATTCCGATTACGTATGTTCCTGCGCGCAACACCATCTTTCTCTCGTACGCTATGGCGTGGGCGGAGGTGCTGGAGTGCTCGGATATCTTCATCGGCGTGAATGCGATCGATTACTCGGGCTATCCGGATTGCCGGCCGGAGTTCATCGCGGCGTTCGAACACATGGCGAACCTGGCCACCAAGGCGGGCGTGGAAGGGCGGACCCTGCTGCGGATTCATACGCCGCTGTAAACAGCTCGACAAGGCGGGTATTGTGACGATGGCGAAGGAAGTCGGCGTCGACTTCGCGCTGACGCATAGCTGTTATGATCCGGATCCGAGCGGGCGATCGTGCGGGCATTGCGATTCCTGCCTGCTGCGGCAAAAAGGGTTTCGCGAGGCGGGACTGGTAGATCCTCTCGAGTACCAATGAAAATCTCGGAAGTCTTTTACTCGATTCAAGGCGAGGGAATGCTCACCGGAGTCCCCAGCGTGTTCGTGCGCACCTCGGGGTGCAACTTGCGCTGCGTGTGGTGCGATACGCCGTATACGTCGTGGACGCCCGAGGGTGCGGATATGACGATCGAAGAGGTTCTGGCGTGCGTTCGGCAGCATCCGGCCAAGCATGCCGTGGTGACCGGCGGCGAGCCGATGATCGCCCCGGATATCATCCGCCTGACGGAAAGGATCCGCGCACCTGGGCCTGCACGTGACGGTCGAGACGGCGGGGACGGTGTATCATCCGGTCGCGTGCGATCTGATGAGCATCAGTCCGAAGCTCGAAAACTCAACGCCGCGCGAGCGCGAGAGCGGCAAGTGGGCGGCGCAGCATGAGCGGCTGCGCTATCAGCCCGAGGTGCTCAAACAACTGATGGCGGAGTACGAGTATCAGTTGAAGTTCGTGGTGGCGTCGCCGGACGACATGCCGGAGATCGCGCGCATCCTTGAAGATACTGATGCTGATCGCAGCCGGGTGGTCCTGATGCCCGAAGGCACTACGTCAGACGCGATCCGCGAACGCGCGCCGTGGCTCACCGAGATCTGCAAGCGCGAGGGGTTTCGCTACAGCCCGCGCCTGCACATCGACCTGTGGGGCAACCGGCGGGGCGTCTAGCGCTGTCGTCGCGTTTTCCTACGCGGGGCGCTGCATCTCAAAGCGGTCCTTGGTGCGCACGTACACCGGGCCCGCCATGCGCCCGATTGCATCGAGCTGATCCGCGTCGATCTCGCAAATCTGGTTGATCATCGAATCCTGCACGTGGAACCGGAGCACCTCGCCCATCACCAGGCTGCCTCCCAGGAACTTCGGGCTCACGTGCACGATCTGGTGGAGCTTGCACTCCATGTTCACGCGCGATTCCTTGACCCGCGCCGGCTTCACCAGGTCGCTGGGAACCGGCGTCAGGCCGGAAAGCTCGAATTCGTCCGCTTCCGGAGGGTACTCGCCCGAGCAAAGATTCATTTTCGCGGCGAAATCCTCGCTGACGATGTTGACGACGAATTCGCCGGTAGCTTCGATGTTCACCAGGGTGTCTTTCTTGGGCCGGTCGCCGCCCCGGATCATGGGGCAAAAGCAGACCACCGGCGGGTTCGCGCTGATGACCGTGAAGAAGCTGAAGGGCGCCAGGTTGCGCACGCCCGCGGCGCTCAGAGTGGACACGAAGGCAATCGGACGGGGGAGAACGGAGCCCGACAGCAGCCGGTACACGTCGAACGGATCTTTGGTCGCGGGATCGATGATCATGGATTTCGCTATTATAGCGACTGGACGTTTACGACCCTGTGCCGGCTGACGAACTGACAATCTGGCAACGATGGCTCCGCCGCCCGCAAAACGTGTGGCTGCGGCGAGCGCTGTTCCAGATCCACCTGTGGACCGGCATCGGTACCGGCCTGTACGTCCTGCTGATCAGCGTCACCGGCAGCGCGATTGTCTTTCGCAACGAGATTTATCAAAAGGCCGGATCGGGAGCCAGGACCGTCGAAGTGCGCGGGGCCAAGCTGCCGGTCGAGGAATTGAAGAAGATCATCCGGCAGAAATATCCGGATAATTCGCTCAGCTTCGTTTTCGAAGGGAAACAGCCGACCACCGCCACGGAAGTCTGGATGGAACATGGCAAGGAACGCGTGCAGCGCCTGTTCGATCCCTATACGGGCGCCGATCTGGGCGATTCGGTGCCGCAAGCCATTCGCGTGGCCGCCTGGCTGGCGAAACTGCACACCGACTTGCTGTATGGCGACACCGGCCGCAAGGTCAACGGGATCGGAGCCATCCTTCTCACGTTGCTATGTGTGAGTGGCTTCATCGTCTGGTGGCCGGGCGTTGCCAGCTGGCGCCGCAATCTCGCCATCGATTTTCGATCCAACTGGAAACGCCTGAACTGGGACTTGCATAGCGCGATCGGCTTCTGGTCTTTCGCTCTGATTTTCATGTGGGCCATCACCGGCATTTATCTCGCGTTCCCGCTGCCGTTCCAGAAGATCATCAATCACTACTCGACACTGATCCAGTACGCGCTGCCCGAGGACGTGACGCTGGCGGTTCCCACGGCCCCTGATCCAACAGCATCGGTACTGGCGCAGCCTTCGCAGCCAGCGCAGCCAAAGTCGTTCAACTTCGGAAAAGGCCGCCGCCCGCCGATCCGCCGCAGCGCGGGCGACAATTTCATCCGCTGGATTTACTACCTGCACTTCGGGAACTTCGCGGGTTGGAAAACAAAAGTTCTGTGGGTGGCGCTGGGTCTGCTTCCAGTGGTCTTGTTCGTGACCGGCGCGATCATGTGGTGGAATCGCGTGCTCAGTCCCGCAGCCCGCCGCACACGCGATGCGCGGATCGTCGCGGAACACATGAATGCGGCAGCTGACGCTTCCGCGTAATTCATGCCTCACGAAATCGCGTTTGAAATGGCGGCTTCGAGCGTCCGGTTCGGCCCGGGCGTGACGCGCGAGGTGGGCATGGACCTGGCCGATCTGGGCGCGAAGAATGTTCTGGTCGTCACCGACTCAGTCCTCCGAACCCTGGCGCCTATACAGGTGACACTGGAGTCGCTAGAGACGAATCGCATTGCCGCCACTGTGTACGATCGCGTGCGCGTGGAGCCGACGGACGAATCTTTTCTCGACGCGATCGCCTTCGGAAATAAGGGAAACAACCGCGGAAGTTACGACGCGATCGTGGCGGTCGGCGGCGGATCCACGATTGACACCGCTAAAGCGGTGAACCTCTATACGACATATCCTCCCCACGATTTTCTGGATTACGTCAACCCGCCGATCGGCAAGGGCCTGCCCGTTCCCGGGCCGCTCAAGCCATTGATCGCGATCCCGACCACGGCAGGCACCGGCAGCGAGACCACGGGCGTCACCATCTTCGACTTGATCAAGATGCATGCCAAGACCGGCATCGCCAGCCGGCGGCTGAAGCCCACGCTGGGCTTGCTCGATCCAGAAAACACGCGGACCATGCCCTCGCAGGTAGCAGCATCGAGCGGCCTCGATATTCTCAGCCACGCCGTGGAATCGTTTACGGCGCTCCCCTACTCTGAGCGGCTTCTGCCCGATCGGCCGTTGCTGCGCCCCGCGTATCAGGGCTCGAACCCCATCAGCGACGTGTGGTCGTTGCAAGCCCTGCGCATGGTGGCGAAGTATCTGGTGCGCGCGGTGGAGGATCCCGCCGACGACGAAGCTCGCGCGAACATGCTGCTGGCGGCGTCCTATGCGGGGGTCGGATTCGGCAACGCCGGCGTGCATCTGCCGCATGGAATGTCGTATCCGGTTTCGGGCAACGTGAAAAGTTACCGCACGCCAGGTTACGTCACGGATCACGCGCTCGTTCCTCACGGATTCTCGGTGATCCTGAACGCGCCGGCTGTATTTCGCTATACGGCTTCGGCGAATCCCGCGCGTCATCTGGAAGCCGCGGAAGCATTGGGTGTGGACGTCGCCCGCTGCCACGCCGCCGACGCCGGACGCATTCTTTCTGAGCGCATCACCTGGTTCATGCAGCGCCTGAAAACTCCCAATGGCCTGCGTGAGATCGGGTACACGTCGTCCGATATTCCGGCGCTGGTGGAAGGAACGCTGCCGCAGCACCGCGTGACCAAGCTATCGCCGCGCCCCGCTGGACCTGAGGATTTGGCGAAGCTTTTCGAAGAGTCCCTGTAGGGGACTGCCTACCGATTTCGATGAACCAGCCTGGAAAAAAGGGGACACCTCCTGGTGATCACTCCGCTAGTGGCTTTGCGGAAGTTAGGAGGTGTCCCCTTTTTTCCGCGCGACGATCTCAGCAACCGCCCGATGGTGATCCGGATCGCGAGGCTTGCCTTCGTAGTAATGCGAAATCTCCCAGCCATCGAAAGTATTTCGCCAGCTCGCCCGGCTGCACGCTGAAGCGCGACTGCTCGTGCCCAGGTTCCACCATGTGCACGATCACCAGCGCCACTCCGCCCGGCCTGATGCCGCGCTTCACAGGTTCGAACAAATCGCGCTGGAGGTAGAAGGCCACTACAATAAGATCCCAGGCCGCTTCCAGGATAGGGAACTCGTGTTTCTCAAGATCGGCCACGTGCGTGTCCACCCCAGGAATCGTGATCGGGGAACGATCCACAGCCGTCACCTTCCAGCCGTGCTCGGCGAGCCAGATCGCATTGCGGCCGGTGCCACACGCCAGATCGAGAGCCCGCCCCGTTTTGAGCTTGCCGGCGGTCTCCACCAGCAGCGGCGACGGCGGGCCCATCAGCTCAACTGCGACATCGTGTCCGGCAGGTTCATCATCGCGGCGATCTTGGGCCAGCGCGGCGACGCCCGCAGAGGCTTGGTGAGCGGCAGACGGAGCCACGTTGCCAGAGCCGGGTCGCGTGTTTCAATCGCCTTCTCAAACCAGTCGGCCGCCGCGTCGATCTCTGAGCAGACCAGATGAAATAGGACCATTCCCGAGGGTGCGACGAAACGCCCGGCAGCATCTTTTATGCGCTCGATGATTGTCTCCGCTCTGGCGCGCTCGCCCGCGCGTGCCAAGGTTCCCGCAAGCAATCCGATAATGCGGGGGTTCCAGGGCGCCAACTCGTACGCTCTCTCCGCTGCCGCAAGCGTCTCCGGGATCATGTTCTTCATCAGATAACTCATAACGAGCGACTGATACGGGATCCAGATTCGCTCGTCGATCTCCAGTGCTTTACGTGCCTCTTCGATCGCGCGGTCGTATAGCTCGGCGGACATCAAACCTGCAGCGAGACTCGACCGTACCGGAGCATTCAGAGGGTCTGATTCAACGGCCTTCTCCATAACCGTGACGGCTTCGTGAATTCGTCCCGTGGGCATGAGAAAAAACAACGCATGAATCATGCCGTACTCTGGCACCGTCTGCACTGGCGTCGTCGCCAGTAGAAACTCCCTTTCCGCTTCCTTCCAATCGTAATCGTAGGTTGCTGCGATGGCGCCTAGCAGAGCATGGGCGGCATCGGTGCCGAGGTCCACCGCTTTCCGCGCCGCGCCACGCATTAAGGGTACTAGTTCGTTCGCTGGACGCATCCCGTTCATCCAAAGGATCAAATATTGTCCCGCCAGGTTACCGTGCGGCTCCCCGAACGCGGATCCAGCGCGATCGCCTGCTCGAAATACTCTTTCGCGCGCGCCCATCCCTCGGGCGTTGCCTTTTGCATATAGTGCCGGCCCTTCAAGAAGGCCTCGTACGCCGGCGACGACGGCGAATATGGCGATGAGCCGGAGCCGCCTCGCCCGCCAGCTTCAATTTCAGCGCCGCCGCGATCGCCGCCGCGATCTCATCCTGCACCGCGAACACATCCGTCAGCTCGCGATCGTAGCGCTCCGACCACAGATGATAGCCGTCCGCTGCGTTAATCAGCTGCGCGGTCACCCGCACGCGATTTCCCGCCTTCCGCACGCTGCCTTCGAGAATCGTCTTGACGTCCAGTGCTTCGGCGATCCCGCGGATATCCTGCTCCTTGCCGCGGAACGCGAACGACGAAGTCCGCGCCGTCACCTTCAGTCCGGGAATCCGCACCAGGGAGTTCAGGATCTCTTCGGCGAGTCCGTCGCTGAAGTACTCGTTCTCCTTGTCCGCGCTCATGTTCGCAAAGGGCAGCACCGCAATCGACGGCTGCTCCTGCGCGGGCTTCAACGAAATCTGCTCCAGGGCCGCGCGAACTTCGCCCATCGTCTGGAATCGATCCGCAGGAGCCTTGCGAAGGCACCGGGCGATAATCCGCTCCAACTCCGGCGAAACTTTCAGCGGGCGAGGCTCATCCCGCACGATCGCCGCCATGATGGCAATCCCGGTATCCGCCGAAAACGCCCGCTGTCCGGAGAGCATCTCGTAGAGCACCAGTCCAAACGAGAAAATATCCGACCGCGCATCGAGCGGCTTGGCTTGTGCCTGCTCCGGCGACATATACGCCGCGGTTCCGACCACAGTCCCGGCCTGCGTCATGCTCAGCGTGTCATCCGACCCCTCCTGACCCGCACGCAGCTTGGCCAATCCGAAATCCAGCAGCTTCACGCCCGCCTGCGTGACGAAAATGTTTCCCGGCTTGAGATCGCGATGAACGATCCCCTTGGCGTGCGCCGCTTCCAGCGCGGCGGCGATCTGCAACGCCAGGCGCATCGCATTTTCGAGGGGCACCGGCGAGCCCAAGGGAGCGCCTTCCAGATACTCCATGACGAGGTAATCCGGACCGACGTCGTGAATCGTGCAGATATTGGGATGGTTCAGCGCCGCGATGGCGCGCGCTTCCCGGTCGAGCCTGTCCGTGTAAGCACTCTTCAGAAATTTGATGGCCACCGTCCGGCCCAGGCGCGTGTCGGTGGCTTTATAAACCTCGCCCATGCCGCCGGAGCCGAGCAACGCAAGGATGTCATAGGGTCCGACACGTGTTCCCGGGGAGGCGGGCATGGCGATCCCTCGATTCTATCCCAGCCGCGTGCCGGCGATCAGCTTCTCGACGTGTTTCGCCAGCACGTCCACTTCGATGTTGAGGCGGGTGCCCACGCGAGACTGACCGATGGTCGTATTCGCAAACGTGTGCGGGATGATCGTGACGGCGATCACGTCTTCGTTGATCGCCGCGATGGTCAGGCTGATGCCGTCCAGCGTGACGGACCCCTTCTCCACCAGATACCGCTCGAGCGATTTCGGAATGCGTACCTTCAGCCACCAGTTGCCGTCTCCCAGCGCGTCAAGAGCAACGACTTCACCGGTCGCGTCCACATGCCCCTGCACGATGTGGCCGGATAATCTGGTCGCCGGCGTCACGGGTCGTTCGAGATTCACGCGCGAGCCGGCTTTCAGATCGCCGAGGTTGCTGCGCGAAAGCGTCTCCGGCGCGAGATCCGCGGCAAAACTTTCTTTGCTGACAGCGACTGCCGTGAGGCACACGCCGTTGACAGCAATACTCGCGCCAATCGAAAGATCGGAGAGCACGGTGGAACAGTGAACCTGCAACTTCGTACCGGCGGCAACAACCGTTCCCAGCTCCTCCACGATACCCGTAAACATCAGTTGTCGCGCTCCACCCAGGCTTCGACGGCGAATTCGTCTTTGGCGATCGAATGCAGCTTCACGTCGCGAAACCGGATCGCGTCCTTGCGCCGGCGGCGTCCCGCGCCCCCAGCCACCGGAAGCGACTGCGTACCGCCCAGAATCTTCGGCGCGTAATAGAAATAGATCTTGTCGGCGACGCCCGATTCGAGCGCGCTCCAGTTCACACGGCTGCCGGCTTCGATCATCAGCGAAAGATATTTTTCGCGCGCCAGCAGCTCAATCACGCCTTGCAAACTGGCCCGCCCATCCGAGCGTTCCAGCACCTCCACGCGCACGCCCATGCTCTCCAGGCGCTTCCGCTTCTCCGGCGACGCCGCGGAAGTGGTCACCACCAGCACATCGCTATGACTCGAGGAAGCCAATCGCGACTCCGAAGGCATCCGCAGCTGCGAATCCAGCACGATCCGCAACAGCGGCCGGCTCCGCTCCAGTCCCGAGCGGTCCGTGAGCCGGCAATCGTCGGCCAGCACTGTGCCGATGCCGGTGAGAATCGCATCAGATCGATGGCGCAGCGTTTGCACGTGGCGCCGGGCTGTCTCGCTGGTGATCCAGCCTGCATTATCCTCAGGCGCCGCGATCTTTCCATCCAGCGTGACGGCCGATTTGAGCGTCACCAGCGGACGGCCAGTGCGCATAAAGTGAATGAACGGTTCGTTCATCTCCGAGGCCCGGCTGGCGTAGTCCGCGGCCAGCTCGACTTCGATGCCCGCATCGCGCAGACGCATGAATCCCCGGCCGCGCGTCTGCGGATTGGGGTCCTCCATCGGAGCGACCACCTTGCGCACGCCTGCCGCCAGAATCGCGTCGATACAGGGCGGCGTCCGGCCGTGGCTCGCGCAGGGTTCGAGAGTGACGTACAGAGTTGCGCCGCGCGCGCGCTCCTGAGCTTCCTCCAGCGCGACCACCTCGGCGTGCTTCAATCCGGCCCAGGTATGATAGCCGCGGCCGACCACTTCGCCGTCGCGCACGACCACCGCGCCGACTGCTGGATTGGGAGAAGTCGCTCCCCACCCGCGCGCCGCGAGGTCCAAGGCCTCTTCCAGATGATTCATGCGGACCCTAATCGAACAACGACGCCACGAAAGTTGGCCGGCTCGAACGGCAGCAGGTCGTCCAACTGTTCGCCCACGCCGACGTAGCGGATCGGCAAGCCGAGCTCGCGTGATATCGCCACCACCACGCCGCCTTTGGCCGTTCCATCGAGCTTGGTGAGAATGATGCCGGTGACCTCCGACGATTCGGTGAACTTGCGAGCCTGCTCCAGGCCGTTCTGCCCGGTGGTCGCTTCGATCACCAGCAGCACCTCGTGCGGAGCTCCGGGGATCACGCGCGCGGCTGTTCTTCGCATCTTCTGGAGCTCGGCCATCAGATTTTCTTTGGTATGCAGCCGCCCGGCGGTATCGACGATCACGTAGTCGATCTTGCGAGCCTTGCCGGCCTGCAACGCATCGAACATCACCGCGCTGGGGTCGGATCCAGGCTGCTGGCGGATCAGATCGACGCCGGTGCGCTGCGCCCAGACTTCCAGCTGTTCGATGGCCGCGGCGCGGAACGTGTCGGCGGCGCACAGCAACACGCTGCGTCCTTCCGATTGCAGGCGGCGCGTCAGCTTGCCGATGGAGGTGGTCTTGCCGGCGCCGTTCACACCCACCACCATGATGACTGCGGGCGGCTCTGCCACCTGCGGGCACGCGGCCGCTCCGTTGCTTCGAGCACTTCCAAAAGATATTGGCGGATCAAGCCCTTTAGCTCCGCGGCATCGCCCACCAGGTGGCGCGCGACACGTTCACGGATTCGCTCCAGGATCTCCGCCGTCGTCTTAGAGCCGATATCGGCCGTGATCAGGGCGTATTCCAGTTCCTCCAGAACCCCGGCATCGATCTCCTTGCGCCCGCTGACGGCGTCTTCGAGCTTCTCCATCAGCCCGGCGCGCGTCTTCTGGACGCCGGCTTTCAGCCGTTCGAGTAGACTGGGCTCCTTGCTCGCGGCCGAGCCGAAAAGTGTTTTGAACATGTCCGTGGGGCAGGTTTCAACCTGCGGCGGGATTTTATCCCGCCTTATTCAGGGTAGCCGAAACTCCACTCTCCGGTCGCGATTGATTTGCTCGCTGAATCGCACATCGACGCTCGATAGCGGCGCGGTTTTTTCCTCGTGCTCGCGAGTCGTGTAGCGAATCTGATCGCCGTCGACGCGTGTAGGAAATCGCCGCCCGAATGGTGTGATCGTCAAACGCGATCAGGTAGTAATCCGCGGCGCGATAAAACGAACTCGAGGATGCTCCGGCGCTCGATGTTCCGATGGTCTGATTGATCACCGTGGGCGCAGCCGGCGGAGGCTGAGTAACGTATCCTACGGTGCTCCCGTAATAGCCGTTGTCATAATAGCCGCCGTCATAATACGAGGCGCCGTAATCCGGACCGTACGAATACGGATAGTAAGAATACGCCGGATAGTAAGAATACGGATAGTAAGAATACGGATAGTAGTACGGGTAGCCGCCATAGCCGAAGCCAAAACCAAAGCCTCCATAATAGCCGGAGTAGTAGCCGCCGTAGCCGCCGTAGCGGCCATAACCGCCATAATACCTGCCTCCGTAACGCCCGCCGACGATCGCGCCTCCGCGATACCCGCCGCCACCGCCGCGGGCATAGACGCCGCCCACCGATCCACCGCCGCGCATGCCGGAACCCCCACCGACGCGCCCACCACCCCCGCCGACTCGGCCCCCGCCGCCACCACCGATTCGGGCGCCTCCGCCTCCGCCGCGCGAGCCACCGCCGCCATGCCCTCCACCGCCGCGCTGGCCGAATGCCAGCACGGGAATCACGGAAAGCAGAATGGCGATTCTCAGGAGTTTGGTCATACAGGCCTCCCGTCCTGATTTTAGCGCTTAATCGTTTTAGTGGCCGGCGGCAGCCTGCTGGCCTTCATCGGCCGAGGGTCCGTACAGCGCCGGAACCGGGATGCCGTTCAGCCGGTAGTAGACGGTCAACTGAGCGCGATGATGGATTACGTGGTTCATGATCATGGTGCGGTACACCGCGATCCTGGGCATGGTGAACATCGCGTTGCCGCCGAACTTGAGCGACCAGTTCTCCATGAGCGCCTGATCTCCTGCCGCAGCCAGCGCGGCCCGCGACCCGGCCACATTCTTGTCGAACGTGTCCAGGAGCTGCTTTTGGGAAGTCGCCTCAAACGGTTTGAAATCGGGCGGAATATCCAGCTCGGAACCCTGCGTCATTGCAGGCAGCCAACCGCACATCTCCGCAATATGACTCGCCAGCTTTCCCAGCGACATGGACTTCGGATCGGGTTTGTAATCCAGCTTATTTTCAGGGATGCGTTCCAGGGTCTTACGGGTGTTCGCCATCTCGTGGTCGAATTCCGGCAGCAAAGATTGAGCGATGCTCATGAAGATATCCTCCAGAAAGATTGTACCCGACGGGCAAGAGCGGTAGTGCCCGACGCCTGGGTTAAAATCGAGAGAAGTGCAACAAGTCGGGCGATACCAGATCGTTTCCGAACTGGGCCGCGGCGCCATGGGGATCGTCTACAAGGCCCAGGACCCGGCCATTGGGCGCACCATCGCGATCAAGAGTATCCGGCTCCACGACCTGACGGATGAAGCCGAGCGCGCCCGCCTTCGGGAGCGGCTGTTTCGCGAAGCGCAATCCGCCGGCATTCTGTCGCACCCCAACATCGTCACCATTTACGACATCGCCGAGGAAGACGGCCTGGCGTACATCTTCATGGAGTTCGTCAACGGGCCGCCGTTTGAGAAGATGCTCAAGGTCGACAAGACGCCGGATAAGGAAACGCTCCTCAGCATCTTCCGCCAGACGGCCGCCGCGCTCGATTACGCCCACAAGAAGGGCATCGTGCACCGCGATATCAAGCCGGCGAACATCATGATCCATGAGGATGGCACCGCCAAGATCACCGACTTCGGCGTCGCCAAGATCATGTCCCAGCAGATGACTCTGGCCGGCACCATGATGGGCACGCCCAGTTACATGTCGCCCGAGCAGGTCCAGAGCACCGTCATCACCGGCGCGGCCGATCAGTTCTCGCTGGCCGTGATCGCTTACGAAACGCTCACCGGCGAAAAACCGTTCGCGGCCGAGTACATGCCGACGCTGCTGTACAAAATCGTGAGGGAAGAGCCGCTTCCGCCGCAGCGCCTGAACAACACGCTCAGCCCTCAGGTGGAAACGGTCTTGAACAAGGCACTGGCGAAGCTTCCCGAAGACCGCTTCGAGAATTGCACCGAGTTCATCAACGCGCTGACCACCGCCTGCAACGCCAATCCCGACTGGACGCCTCTGCCGCGCGGCGCGAGTCCCAACATGCCCACCGCGGATGGGAGTAGCGATATGACGGTCACCGTCGCCGACATACGGCCTGCGGCGAACATGTCCAGCACGGCCGGCTCCGCGGCGGATAAGGTACCGGCTCCGGCCGTTCCGGACCCGCTTCCACTGCTGCCAGCCGTGGCCACCCAGGCCCCGGCACGGGTGCGCACATTCGAAATCGAGCCGGAACCGGGCCACACTCTCCGCAACGTGCTATTGAGCATCGCGACGGTGGCCGTGCTGGCTCTGGTTATTTTTGTCGCCACCCAAAAACCGGCAGCACAGCGGGACACTCCTCCACCCGATCCGCCCGCCGCAGTCTCCCAGCCGGCGCCCGCCGAAGCCGCCCCAACGACAGCTCCGGATCCGCAACCGGCGGAGACACACCCCGCGCAACCGGCTCCGGAACCCCGGAAAGTAGCAGCAGCTCTGCCCCCCGTTGCGGCGGCTCCCACGGAGGGCTCCTTCCAACTGACCACTTCTCCGGCCGGAGCTGTGGCGACGTTCGATAAATCCGGAATCGAATGCACCGCGCCCTGCAATCTCACGCTGCCGGCCGGCCGCCACACGTTCGTGCTGCGCCACGCGGGATACCGCGAAGCCCAGAAGATCATCACCATCCCCAATGATACCGGCCTGATTGTGGACCTGGTTCCGATGACCGGAACGCTCAATCTGATCACCAATCCCGCGGGACTGACCGTGGTGGTCGACGGGCGCGAGCAACCGCAGAAGACGCCCGTGAGCCTGATCCTGCCCGTCGGCTCACACAAGGTGCAGGTGGTTAAGGGCGGGGAGCGCCAGGACCTTCAGATCGACCTTTCCGACGGCCAGTTCCTGTCCAAGACGATCTCCTGGCAGTAACGGCTATAATTTGTCCATGAAGCGGGTCACCGTAGAAATCATCCCGGATTTGGAGCAAGGCGGATTCACGGCTCGCGTTCCAGACATACCGGCATACGGAGAGGGCAACACCGAGGAGGAAGCGATCGCCGATCTTCGAGAAGCTCTCCGCGCCTACATTGAGGCATTTGGTATTGAAGACGCCGCCGAGCGCCTGAATCCTCCCAGTTCGCTGCGCCAGTTGGATCTGGAACTGGAAGATCTGGTCCGTGCCTAAACTTCCTCGGCCGACTGGCGCTGAGATGGTCCGCTTCCTGGAATCCGAAGGCTTCGCGTTGGTCCGCGTTCGCGGGAGCCATCACGTCATGGCGCGCGGCGGGACCCACACGACAGTTCCGGTCCATGCCAACCAAACATTGCGTATGGGCACATTGCGTGGAGTGCTTCGTGACATCGACATGAGCCCGGCGAGGTTCTCCGAGGTTTGGCATCGCTCGCGCTAGCGTGCTATTATAATCGTATATTCGATTTCTAGAATATACGATTATGCAGGATGCCCTAAGACGCTTCAAGGCCGAGTTTTTCCAGGCGCTGGCCCACCCCACCCGTATCGCCATCGTTGATCTCCTGCGCGACGGGGAGCTGTCGGCGGGCGCGATTATCGAACGCCTGGGAATTGAACAAGCCAACGTCTCGCAGCACCTCACCGTGCTGCGCGCGAAACACATCGTGGTGAATCGCAAGGCGGGGAACCAGGTTTTCTATTCGGTCCGCGACCCTCTGATTCTCGAAGTTCTGGACGTGATGAAGCGATATTTCTACGCTCATCTGACCGAAAGCCAGGCGATGCTCGACGAAATGAAATCGGGGGCGGTGGCCCATGAATAGCCGTTGGTCGCCCAAACTGCTCCTGACGCTGCGGGGCTATAAAATCCACGATTTTTGGGCGGACCTGATCGCTGGCCTGACGGTGGGGCTGGTGGCGCTGCCGCTGGCCATGGCGTTCGCGATTGCTTCGGGAGTGCCTCCCCAGGCCGGGATCTATACTGCGGTCGTGGCGGGCTTCGCGATCTCCGCGCTGGGAGGTTCGCGCGTTCAGATCGGCGGACCCACGGGAGCGTTCGTCGTGATCGTGGCCGGAATCGTCGCCAAGTTCGGAGTTTCGGGGCTGCTGATCGTCACGGTGATGGCCGGCGTGATGTTGGTCGTCATGGGGCTGACCGGCCTGGGCACCGCGGTCAAGTACATTCCCCGGCCCATCACGATCGGATTCACCAACGGCATCGCGATCCTGATCGCTTCGACGCAAATCAAAGACTTCCTGGGATTGCAGATCGGCGCAGTCCCCAGCGAGTTTGTGGCGCGCATGAGCATGCTCGCGAAGAACGTTGGGACACTGCAGTGGCACACGGTCGCGCTCTCCGCCGGTTCGCTGGCGCTCATCCTTCTGGTTCCGCGCCTGACCCGCCGGATTCCCGGATCGATCATCGCGCTGGCGCTGGCAACCGCATGCGTCGCACTCTTCGCTCTTCCCGTCGCCACCATCGGAAGCGCTTTCGGCGGGATCCCGACCGGCTTGCCGAGGATCTCGATTCCAACCTTCAGGCCGGACCTGATTCTGCCCCTGATTCCTTCGGCCTTGACCGTAGCCCTTCTTGCGGCTGTCGAGAGCCTGCTTTCCGCGGTGGTCGCCGATAGCATGACCGGCGACCGGCATAACTCCAATGTGGAACTGGTCGCACAAGGCGTCGCGAATTTGTTCTCGCCGCTGTTCGGAGGAATTCCCGCCACGGGCGCGATCGCGCGAACGGCTACAAATGTCCGGTCCGGAGCGAAGTCGCCTATCGCGGGCATGATCCACGCCCTGACGCTGCTCATGATCTTGCTGGTCGCCGCTCCGCTGGCGCGCTTCGTACCGCTGGCGACGCTGGCGGCCGTCCTGTTCGTGGTGGCTTACAACATGGGCGAATGGAAAGAGATCGGCGTCATCCTGCGGCTCTCGGCAGCCGACAAAGCGGTGTGGGCCGCGACCTTCTTTCTGACGGTGTTCGCCGATCTGACGGTCGCCGTCGAAGTGGGCATCGCGCTGGCGGCGCTCCTGTACATCTACCGCATCGCGCAGACCACCACGGTGGAACCGGTAACCTCCGAATACATTGAGGAAGGGCGGCTCCATATTCTTCAGGACAAGCAGGTCCCGCAGTATGTGACGATTCTCCGGATCCATGGTCCATTTCTGTTCGGGACCACCGACAAGCTCGAAGAAGCGACCGCGGATCTGAACGATTTCGCGCCCGTCGTGGTGCTGCGGCTGCGCAATATGACCGCGCTCGATGCCACTGGGTTGTACGCGCTGGAGAAACTGGCGGATCGCCTGAAAAAGAGCGGCCGGACGCTGCTGTTGTGCGGCGCGCGCGAGCAGCCGGAGCGGCTTTTGCATCAGGCTGAATTCGTCGAGCATGTGGGGAGCGACAACATTCTTCCCCACGTCGCGGCAGCTCTCGAACGCGCCGAGCAAATCAACGCTGAATTCGGCGGTCTGGGGAACGAAGTCGCGGCGGAGATGCAGGGGCAGTCGCTGTAAATCGACCGATTGGAGTGGGGCAGGTTTTTCAACCTGCTCGCCGATTTTTAATCGGCGTCGTGCGCGGGTTTACAAACCCGCGCGCAGGATTCAATCCTGCCCCACTTTGACGACTACAGAGTCGGGTCGAACCTAATCCCTAAGGGACGTTTCCAAAAACGCCCGCAGCCGATGGCTTCGGCTCGGGTGCCGCAGCTTGCGCAGCGCCTTGGCCTCGATCTGCCGGATACGCTCGCGGGTTACCGCGAAGTGCTGGCCGACCTCTTCTAGCGTGTGCTCGCTGCCATCCTGCAGCCCGAAGCGCATCTTGATGATTTTCTCTTCGCGCGGGCTCAGCGTCTTGAGCACTTCCGCCGTCTGCTCGCGCAGATTCAGATTGATCACCGCTTCGGACGGCGATACTACTCGCCGGTCGACGATGAAGTCGCCCAGGTGCGATTCTTCTTCTTCGCCCACCGGGGTTTCGAGCGAAATCGGCTCCTGCGCGATCCGCAGCACCTTGCGCACCTTGCCCACCGGCAGCTCCATCTTGACGGAAAGCTCTTCGGTGGTAGGCTCGCGGCCCAGGTCCTGCTGCAACTGCCGCTGGATGCGCACCAGTTTGTTGATCGTCTCGATCATGTGCACCGGAATGCGAATGGTCCGGGCCTGGTCGGCGATGGCGCGCGTGATCGCCTGCCGCACCCACCAGGTCGCGTAGGTGGAAAACTTGTAGCCGCGCAGGTAGTCGAACTTGTCGACGGCCTTCATCAGGCCGATGTTGCCTTCCTGGATCAGGTCCAGGAACTGCAGCCCGCGATTGGTATAGCGCTTGGCGATCGAAACCACCAGCCGCAAGTTGGCTTCGATCAGCTGTTTCTTGGCGACTTCGGCTTCCTGCTCGCCGCGCTCGACGATTTGCAGCGTGCGCCGCAGCTCGGTCGCGCTCGCGCCGGATTCTTCTTCGTGATGCTGGATGCGCTGGCTGTGCGTCCGCAGTTCCTTGCGCAGCGTGGCCGCGCCGCCCGAAGCTCCGTTGGGAGTGGACGCTTCGAGCTTCCGCTGAATGCGCGCGATCTCTTTTTCGAGCGGCTTCAGTTCGTCCACGGCCTGCCGCAGCCGGCCCGCCAGCGATCGCCGCGAGGTCGAGCTGAACGGAATGCCGCGGATCAGCCGGGAGGTAAGCACCATGGTGCGCGCCAGGCTCCAGCGCAGGGAACGGTGCGCCTTGGGCTTCATGCCCCGCGAAATCGCCTGTAGCTTCTGCCGGAATTGCTGGGCTTTCCTGTAATGCTTTTCGATTTCCGCCAGGATTTTGAGCAGCTCTTCCGCTTGCTCGGCGACGCTCTCATCGGTAACCACCAGGTCCGGCATCACCAGGATGTCGCGAACCGAGGACGTGTCCTGCGAAACCGATTCGGCCAGCGCCAGAATCTCGCGGATCACCAGCGGCGAACGGGAGAGCGACTTGCGAACCGCGGCCTGCCCGCGCTCGATGCGCTTGGCCAGCTCGATTTCGCCTTCGCGCGTGAGCAGCGGCACGGTGCCCATTTCGCGCAGGTACATGCGCACCGGATCGTTGGTCTTGTCGCTGAAGTCCTGGACCAGATCCAGGTCGGTGGGTTCCTCGCCCTCTTCGATCTTCTTGTCGAACTCGACTTTGGGCTCTTCCAGAATCTCGACGCCGGCGGTATCGAGCTCACTGAGCAGATCGTCGAGCTCGCGTCCGCCGGTCGCGAATTCGTCCGTCAGCAGCTCGTTGACTTCGTCGTAAAGGACGTAGCCCTTTTCTTTGCCCGAGTCCATCAGCTGTTTTAGCCGGCCGACTTTTTCTTCGCTCGCCACTCGACCCCGATTCGTTCTCGTTACGGCATCACCTGACAAATTGCTTCGCCGGGCAACTCATCTCCGAATGCATTTCAGTGTACAACACTCATCCGCCGGAGGCGCCCCGGCTTTCCCGCTCCAAACGGCTTAACTCCGCCATCCACGATAGCGCTTCCTCCACCCGGCCGTCGCGCTCGGCTGACTTCACCAGGGCGCGTAATTCGCCGACCTGGCGTTTTCGAAAATCGCTCTCCAAACGCCGCAGGCAATTCTGCGCTTGTTCCCGGGATAGAGCTTCCCCAGAAGATTCATCGGCTGTAACGGCGTCACGCAATAGTTCTTTGGCCGGCCCCTGCAAACGGCCCTCCAGAGCGGCATACGAGAATTCGCCGCCGGCCCCGGCTGCCTGGCGTAAACCTTCGAAAACTTCGCGGGTTACAAAGGCATCGGTCAGCTCGGGCAGCAGGGCGGGCAGCATTTCGGCTCGCGCGAGGTCGCTCGAAAGCAAGGCGTTCAGCAGGATCCGCTCCATCGCCGGAATCGTGCTGGCGGGAGCGGCTTGCGGGACGGGCGCACGCCGGCTGGCCGCCGATTTCTTGAATTGATCCAGCACCAATCCCGCATCCACGCCCAGATAGGACGCCAGATCGTTGACGGTGGCCGCCTGCTCCAGCTTGTCGCTGATCTTCTGCACCGCCGGCAGCAAAAACTTGAACGCCGCCACTCTTCCGTCCGACGTCTTCATGTCGAAGCGCGTCCGCGCACGGTCGGCCAGCCAGTGGAAGTAGGTCGCCGCGCCGTCCAGCTTCGCGCGATACGCCTCGGCGCCGTTGCGCTTGCAGTATTCGTCCGGATCGAGACCGCCGTCGAGCGCGACCACGCGAACGTGCAGCCCTTCGTCCAGCAAGAGCTGAATGGCTTTCTCGGTCGCATTCGCGCCGGCCGTGTCCGGATCGAAATTCACCACCACAGTGTCGGCGTGGCGATGAATGGTCCGGACCTGGCCGTTGGTGAGCGACGTGCCGCAGCTCGCGACCAATTCTTTCACTCCGGCGGCGTAAACCCCGATCACATCCATATATCCTTCGACCAATACGACGCGCCCCGAACGGCGCACAGCCTCCCGCGCGCGATGGAGGTTATACAAGACAGATGTCTTCTTGTAGATGGGCGTTTCGGGTGAATTCAGATATTTCGGCTGGTCCTCATCGTTCATCGCCCGCCCGCCAAAGGCGATCGCTTTACCGGACTCGTTGTGAATCGGAAACATCAGCCGGCCGCGGAAGTTGTCGTAATACCCTGCCCCTTCGTTTCTCTTGCGCACCAGCCCGGAGGCTTCCATCTGCTCCGGAGAGAAGCTTCGCTCCGAAAGCTTCCGCGTAAGAGCCTGGCCGGCAGGCTCAGCGTATCCCAGCTCGAAGGTATCGGACAATTCCTGTGAAACACCGCGTTTGGCGAGATAGGCCCTGGCCTCCGCGCCCTGCGGACCGCGCAGATTTTCCTGAAACAGCCGCGCTGCGATGACGTGCATCTCCATCAACGCGCCGCGCTGTTTCGATTCCGCGTCGGAATAATCGGAGCGCTTGGGCAGGGGAACGCCGTAGTGCTCGGCCAGCATCTTGGCCGACTCCCAGAAACTCAGGCCCTCGATCTCCTGCACGAATTTGATAACGTCGCCGCCCACGCCGCAGCCAAAACACTTGTAGAACTGGCGCGTCTGGTTCACATTGAAGGACGGCGTTTTTTCCTGATGGAAGGGACACAGTCCTTTGTAGTTGGAGGTGGCGCCCAGGCGCTTGAGGCGCACGTATTCTCCCGCCACCTTGACGATGTCGATCGACGACTTGAGCTGTTCGGCGAAGTCCATGCGTGAAGCTGCCTGCTACGGGGGAGGGATGCCTTAAATTATGGCACGCGGTGAAAAAACATTCTCATGCTAAAATGCTCTGGGGATGTCAGTAGAGGAATTTAAAACCAATACGGCCCGCAAGCTCGAAGCCGTACGCTGTCCGGATCATCGCCAGCCGCCCCGTCTCAAGTTCCAAGGCGCGACCTTGCGCGACGTCACCGTCCAGATGAGCGGCTGCTGCGCGAAGCTCCTGGACATCGCCAATAAGGCCATCGCCGAGCGCCAAACCCGATAGCCGCAAATGAACGCGAATGAACGCAAATATGCGTTCCAGTTCACTCATTCGCGGCTAATGAGTTTAGCAAGCTCCTCGGCCCGGTCTGAGAACCGTTGTGAGCGCGCGAACTCGCGGGCGGCCAAGCTCATTTGTTCGCGGCGTCGATCATCGGCCAACAGGCTGGCGATCGCGGCCCGCAAGCCGCCCGCGGAAACCAGCGCTCCAAACTCTCCACGCATGACGCTGCGCGCCCCGGTCGTGTCCAGGCAGACCGCCGGTAAGCCTGCCGCCAGCGCCTCCATCAGCGTCAACCCGTAGCTTTCATGGCGCGACGGGAACACATACAGATCCGCCAAGGCAAGGAATGCCCGCTTGCGTTCGCCGGTAACGTATCCGGGGAACACCACGCGCGTGCGGGTCAGCTTCGCAGCTCTTTGATGCAGTTCATTCAAGAATCGATGTCCCTGCATGAACGCGGCATCGCCACATATAAACAGCCATAAGGGATACGCCGGGAAATCGTCGCGCTGCTCCCATTCGAGCAGCGCATCCAAAAGCAGATCCTGCCCCTTCTCCGGCGAAATGCGGCTGAGCGTCAACAGCACGCGCGCTTCGTTTGGAATTCCAAACTCCCGGCGCAGCACCGCCGCATCGCCGGGCACATCCGGGTTCCAATTACCCCACGGCAGCACGTGAATTTTTCCGGGCGGGCAATCCGGATAACATCGCAGCAGCACCTCGCGCATGCCTTCCGACGGAACGATCAACCCGCGCGAATACCGCACGCTGGCTTCCTGTTTCTCCCACACCAGCCTGGCGATCTCCGGAAGCAGCCACTTCAGCCGCGGGTACCACTTCACCGTCGTTTCCGGCGCGATCAGGCCGCGTCCATACATCGACGCGACGTAGGCCACCACATCCACGTGATAGATGGTGTAAATGCGATAGCCGCGCGCGCCGAGCTCCGCGAAGTCCGGGCCCTCAGAAACATCGTTTACCAGAACGGCTGTTTCAGCCGGATCGTGCCGCAGAATTTCGGCGGTCGATGCTGCTTCAAACTGTCGGCAGAATTTCGCATAGGCGCGCTCGCCAAACTTCACCAGTTCGCCGCCGCTGGGCGCAGAGTCTCCCAGAATGGCCGGAGTGACCGCTTGTAACTCAAAGGGTTGCGTGCGCGACCATTCGGCAACCAGGTGCTCGAATACGGCAGCCCCGCCGCCTAACGGGACGGATTCCCGCGAGAAACCGCCGTGCGCGGCCGTGTAGATAACTTTAGGTATATTCGAGTACCAGTGCAGTGATGTCGTCGCGAATGACGCCGCCCTCGACAAACGCGTCGAGCGTGCTCAGCAGCACCTTATGCAGATCGGCCGCGCCCATCGAAGCGTTGTCGCGCAAGCACGCCCGCAGGCGTTCGGTATCGAAGAACTCGCCCGCGGCGTTTTCCGCTTCGGTCAGTCCGTCGCTATAAACCACGATTTTGTCGCCCGATTCAAGCTGCATCTGGACCACCTGAAACTGGGCTTCCTCCAGCATGCCCGACCGGCATCCCCGACGTGTGCAGCTTGCGCAGGCGGCCGTCGGGGCTCACCAGGAACGGCGCGCAGTGCCCGGCATTGGCATAGCTGAGAAGCCCTTCCGAATTCACCATGCAGTAGAATACGGTCGCGTATTTTTCGCCGCGGGCGCGCTCCAGCAAAAAGCGGTTCAGATGGGACATGGTCGGCTCGATCTCGGCGAAGTCGCCCGAAGCCATGAGAAACGCCCCTTGCAGCAGGCTCGCCAGCAATGCCGAGCTGACGCCCTTCCCCGAGACGTCGGCCACCACGGCCGCCCAAACATCCGCGGATACCTGGCGAACGTCGAAATAATCGCCGCCGACCTCGTTGGACGCCCAGCTCGATCCGGCCGCGCGAAACCATCCTTCGCTGGGCAGCGATACCGGCGCGAGGCCGCGCTGGATTTCGCGCGCCACTTTGAGCTCGCTTTCCATGAGCAGCTTGACGCGCTGGTCTTCCATCAGGCGGGCGTTTTCGAGGATCGTCGATGCTTCGATCGCCAGCGTGGTGAGCACCTCGCGATTTCCCGCCGAGAGATCCGCGGGCGACATGCGCGAATCCAGATACAGCAGCCCCACCGTCTGCTGAGCGTGCGAGGCGATCCGGGTTTCTTCCATCGACCCGCTTTGCACCAGCACCAGCGGGACGCACACGGCGCTCCGCAATTCGAGCGCGGCCACGCTCCGGTCGATCCCTTCGAGCGTCTCCGTGGATCCCGGATTGAACGACATCGACAGCAGCTCGCGGCGCGAGTTGAGCGAACGCTGGATCACCGAAGTGGGCACGCGCAGGTCGCTGGCGTCGAGCGGCTGGCCGGCCAGATCGCGCGCGACCGAAACTTCCAGGGCGTCGCCCTTACGCAGCAGCAAAAATCCCCGCTCGCATCCGGTGACGGCCAGAGCGGCATCGACCACCGCGGTCAGCACCTCTTGCGTCGACAGCGAGTTTTGCAACGCGCGCGCCACCTCTACCAGTGAGCGCAACTTGGCCAGGTTGTTATCGCCCATCCCCGCGGTGCGGGACGTGGAGATCTGATCCAGGATGCGATTGATCTCGCCGGCCTCGAGCGTGAAGGTCAGCTGGTAGGATTCCGGGACGCCCAGATCGATACGGTCCGAGTTGCGCAGAATGTGGCGCGCGACGCGCTCGCCATTCACAAAAGTGCCGTGGCGGCTGTCGAGATCCTCCAGTATGTAATGGCCGTTTTCGGCGACGATGCGGGCATGGGTGCGGGAAGCCCGGTTATCGCGCAAAACCAGGTTATTGTCGGGCTGGCGGCCGATCAGGAACGGCAGCGCTTCGACGGCCGTGCGGGTGCGCTGGCCGGAAGGATGCAGAATGATCAGAGCGGCCGGCGGCAATCCCGTACGGGCGTCCACCTGCCCTTTCGCGCCCGGAGCCCCCATCAGACGGCCTGCTTTTCTCCCTGGTCTTCTTTTGCACGCAGGTCGTCTTTGGAACGAAGAACCTGGCAGTGCGAACAATACCCGCCGATTTCCGTGCGCGCGAACGCAATCTCGAATCCGAATTGCGATTGCACCTGGCCGCGGACGGCTTGCAGCTGCTCGCCGAAAAACTCCTCGACGCGGCCGCAGCGCAGGCAGATGATGTGCGCGTGCTCCTGCTTCAGGCGGGTCTCGTAGTAATGCTTTTCGCCCTCGAAGTGCGCCAGATCCAGCTCATCCACCAGGCCGCCTTCCTTGAGCAGCTTCAAGGTGCGATACACCGTTACGCGATTGAGCTTGGGATCTTTTTCCTTGGCCATCTGATACAGACTTTCGGCGTCCAGATGCAGGCCGGAGTTGTCGATCAGATCCAGCAGCAAGCGCCGCTGGCGCGTGAGGCGGACGCCCCGTTCGCGTAAAGAATCCTGGATGCCGGAGCTGGCCATGGCTCTTCTGCTTACCTCCGCAAATCGGAGCACGGCGGCGGCGTTACATAGTTGCAGGAAGGGGACCGCCGCGCCCTTTGCGGGCTAGTAAGAGGTTAGCATGGCGTGGCGAAGGTGTCAGTCGCTTGGCCGCACCGGCTTTTGGCGCCGTACGCGTGGATCCAGTCTGCTCAGAATTCGAACAGCACGCCAGCCGACGGCAGAATCGGGAACATGCTGAAGAAGTTCGGATATGTCCGGCCCGTGAGGCTGTCGTAAGGACCCGGCGAATCGAAGTCGCGATTGTGATGATTGGTCAGGTTCACCACCTCGGCAAACAGCGTCGCCTTGGACTTCTTGTGCACGTACGCCTTGTTCAGCCGCAGATCGGTCCGCTGGTAGTCGGGCGCCCGCAGGCCATTCCGGTTGGTGGCGAGAAAGTATGCGGTTCCATCCTGACGATAGAAACCCGGCAGGGGCATCCCGCTGCCGTAAGTGAAGCGCGCGCTGACATTCACGGTGGGACGCAGGCGGCGGCTGACGTAGGCGTTGAGAGTTTGCCGCTGGTCGTAATCGGACGGGAAGCTCACGCCTAAGTCGCCGTCGCTGATGATCGCACGCCCGTAGGCGTACGAAATCCATCCGGTGAATCCGTTAGCCGTGCGACGCTGCAAAAAGATCTGCGCACCTCGGGAGTAGCCGCGCTCGGAATTGAGCCAGGGCGCGTTGGGCAGCGCATTGAAGATGCTTCCGTTGAGTAGAACGCGAGGATCGAGCAGCGGGCGCGCGAGCAGGTCGCGGTCCTGCCGATCGTAAAACTCCACCCGCAGACGAGTACGCTCATCGAGCGTCTGCTCGACGACGGCTTCATAGTGCGTGGAACGTTCGGGCAAGAGCGGCATGTGGGTGAACGTAGAAAAGACCTGATTCAATTCCGGAAACTGGGCGTATTGGCCCCAGTCGAATTGCAGGTGGGTGTTCTTCAAGGGCATGAAGGACGCGCTGGCATAAGGAGACGTGACCTGGACCGAACTCTGGCTGAATTCGTCCTGGCGCACGCCCGCGGTCAGATGGATGCGATCGGAAAAGAGCCCGTAGGATTGCTGGACGTAGCCGCCTGCCCGGTTTCCAGACCCGCGGAAGAAATCCTGCGAGGGCACCTGCACCGGCGTGTATACGAACTGGAGCGTGGAACCGTCCTGGCGCAGTTGCCGGAACAGGCCGCCGAAGTCCAGCGTGTTCTTGCCGGGCTTGTCCGATAACCATGAGAGGCTGACGTCGCCGTGCCAGGTCCACTCGCCATAGGCTTGACGATTGAGCTGGGCATTGTCGCGATTCTCGACATCGCCCCGTTCGCGCGACCATGCCAGGTGGTTCGTGATCAGCACACGCGAATTGGGAGCGTAGCGGGAACCGAGGTTGAGCAGACTGAATCGGAAGCCGCTGGTCATCACCGTGTTCGGTCCCAATTCACTCTGAAAGTGCGTGCGGTCGACGCCGGATGCGCCTTCTACATCGCTCAGGCTGATGGTGTGCTTCGAAGTCAGGTCATAGGTGATCCGGGCTTCGCCGTCGGTGAAACCGAAGGCCAGCGGCGGCTGATCGCCGAAATCGATGCGGTTGAGGATGTAGTCCAGATAGCTTTTGCGGAAGGATACGATCCAAGAACCTCGCTGCTTCTTGCCGATGGGTCCCTCAAAGAGCCCGCCGGCGTTCGACGCGCTGGCTTCCAGGCGCCCTTGAATCTCCTGGCGATTCCCTTCCCTGGTGTCGACGGCGAGAATCCCCGCGGTGCGGTCGGAATAGCGGACCGGCCACGCGCCTTCGTACAAAGTCATGTCGTCGGTCATGTCGCCGTTAAAGATAGTCAGCGAGCCGTCGCCGGATTGCCCGTCGGTGGTGTGGAAAGGCGAATGCAGCAGCACGCCATCCAGGTACAGACCGATGCGATCGAAGGACGCGCCGCGCAGCGAGAACTCCGAGTCGAAATCGTTGTTCGAGGTAACACCCGGCAGACTTTGGACGGCGCGCAGCGGATCGTCGGCCAGCACGCTGGCCAAGTTCTTGCGCTCCTCGCCCTCCAATGTGATCGCCGAGGCCGCAGGCACGGGAGCGGCGCCGAAGGGACTCTCCGAGACCACCACGGTGTCCTTGCGCTGGTCATTCGAAGCGCTCAGGACGATCTCGAAATTCTTGGACTCTCCCGCGGCGAGAGCAAATTCCTGCCGGACCAGGTAGTAATCGACCGTGGTGGTCTGCAATGCATAGTTGCCGGGCGGGACGCCGGTGATGCTGAAGGTCCCATCCGAGCCGGTGACCGCGCGGTATGGGGTGTTGGCCGGCGTATCCGCTGAAGCACCGGCATTCTGGATCTGGACCTGGACCAAGCTGAGCGGTTGACTGTCGCGCGCGCTGACCACGCGGCCGCGCACTTCGCCCGTCTCGGCCTGGCCGGCAACCATGATGGGGAGGAACAGAAACCCGAGCACACAACGCAGGCGCATATGCGCTTCATTATCCCTCCGCCCGGACCGGCCTGCTATCCTGAGTTCGACTATGCCGAATTTAAATTCGGAAACCGCTCCGATGTCCGAAGCCTTGACCAATGGCATACGAGTCGAGGTCTTGTGCCGGTACGCGCCCGAAAACTCGCACCCGCTGCACCGCGAGTGGATTTTTCAGTACACCGTCCGCATCACCAATCAGAGTGAGGAGACGGTCCAGCTCATCAGCCGCCACTGGATCATCACCGACGGCCTGGAACATGTCGAAGAAGTGAAGGGCCCGGGTGTGGTGGGCGAGCAGCCTGTTCTGGCGCCCGGAGAATCGTTCAAGTACTCCTCCTGGTGCCCCCTTCCGACGCCCACGGGCGTAATGCGCGGCACCTACCAGATGGCTCGGCAAGACGGCGAGCAGTTCGATATCGAAATCGCACCGTTCGGGCTGCGCGCCAAACAGACCATTCATTAGTTTGCAGGGCAGGCGTCCACGCCTGCGCGGGTTACAAACCCACGCGCAATCCTGCCCCACATCGGCAGTACAATAGCGTGGTGATGAAGCTACTCGCAGCGTTACTGATTCTGACCTCGGCGGTATGGGCGCAGAAGCCCCTGACCATCGCCAGCCAGGGCAGTTTTTTCGTGGGCGGTGACACCAAGGCCCTGCCTGCCGGGGGCCGCGGGGGCTTCGGCGCCGGCGACATCACCATCAACCAGATGTACGTGCAGTTTCAGATCCCCGTGAGAGGCAGCGCAGCACGTTCCCGTAGTAATGGTGCACGGGTGCTGCCTGAGCAGCAAAACCTGGGAGACCACTCCGGACAACCGCATGGGCTGGAGCGAGTATTTCGTGCGCAAAGACCGGCCTGTGTATCTCGCCGATCAATCCTCGCGGGCCCGGTCGGGCTTCGACCCTTCCACGATCACTGCCGTCAAAGCGGGAACCATGCCGCCCAGCCAGTTGCCCAACGTGCTGGCGGCCTCGCACCAGACGGCCTGGACCGTGTTCCGCTTCGGCCCCAAGTTCGGCGAGCCCTTCCCGGACGGACAGTTCCCCATCCAAGCGGTGGACGAGCTTTACAAGCAGATGATCCCGGACCTGAACTCGACGCTCCCCAATCCTAATCCCACTTTGAAGAACATGGCGGCGCTGGCGGTGCAGCTCAAGGGTGCCGTGCTCATGGGGCATTCCGAATCCGGATTCTTCCCGGAGCAGGCAGCCCTCGTCGACCCGAGCGGCGTCAAGGGTCTGATCTCGATCGAGATGCCGTGTGCCGAGCTCAAGCCCGCCGAGATTGCGATCATCGCGAAAATCCCCACGCTGGTGATGTTCGGCGACCACCTGTCCGACGTCCAAGGCGGGCCGGCGAACTGGGCCAGCTCGTTCGAAAGCTGCAATAAGTTCGTGCAGCAGGTGAAAGACAAAGGTGGCGATGCGGAGATGATGTACCTGCCTAAGATGGGGATCAAGGGCAACAGCCACATGCTGATGCAGGACCGCAATAATCTCCAGCTCGCCGACCTGATTCTGGCCTGGATCGACGGTCACGTGGAAGCGAAGAAAAAGAGCCGTTGACAGACGTTTTACACTGAGGACATGCCGGAGTGTTCTCACCTCGATCAGATTAAAAACGTCAAGCCTCACACCCGCGGATGCGAGGAGTGCCTGAAGATGGGCGATACCTGGGTCCACCTGCGCTTATGCCTGAGCTGCGGACATGTGGGCTGCTGCGATTCGTCCAAGAACAAACACGCGACCAAGCATTTTCACGCCACCAAGCACCCCATCGTGCGGTCGTTTGAGCCGGGCGAGGATTGGGCCTGGTGTTATGTCGATGAGGTCATGCTTGAATCCGCCTGAGTGGCCTGCACTGCCTTTCGCCGAGTGGGAAAAAACCTGCGACACGCTGCACATGTGGACGCAGATCGTCGGCAAGACCCGGATGGCGCTGACGCCGCTCGAAAACCACTGGTGGAACGTGCCGCTGTACGTGACGCCGCGCGGCCTCGGCACGTCGGCCATTCCCTGGAACCATGGTTCGTTCTCCATGGAATTCGACCTGGTGGCGCATCAGCTTGTGTTTCATAACAGCGGGGGCGTGCAGCATTGCATGCGGCTCTATCCGCGCTCGGTGGCCGATTTCTACGCGGAGTATATGGCGGCTCTGAAGTCGCTGGGGATCGAGGTAAAGATTTACAAGGTCCCCGTGGAATTCGACGATACGACGCCGTTCGATCAGGATCGGCACCACGCTTCTTACGACACGGAGTACGTCGAACGATTCCGCAGCATTCTGATCCACTCGGATCGCGTCTTCAAGCAGTTCCGGTCGCGATTCCTGGGAAAATCCAGTCCCGTGCATTTCTTCTGGGGATCGTTCGACCTGGCAGTGACCCGATTCTCAGGGCCGCCGCGCTCCGCAACGCGAGGGCGTGGATCCGGTCACGCGCGAAGCGTATTCGCACGAAGTCACCAGTTGCGGCTTCTGGCCGGGCGATCGCCGTTTCCCGCAGGCCGCGTTTTATGCGTACAGCGCGCCCGTACCGCCGGGCTTGGAGAAAGAACCGGTTCGTCCTTCCGCGGCGGGATGGAACGCGCAGCTCGGCGAGTTCATTCTCCAGTACGAAGACGCGCGCGGCTCTTCTTCACCCGATCAGGCGATCCTCGATTTCTGCCAGAGCGCGTATGAGGCCGGGGCGAAGCTGGCGCAATGGGATCGCACCAGCCTGGAACGTTGATCTTGAACACCGGTAACGTCCCGCCTGAACGCCGAACCCGCTTTTCTTAGCACGAAGTTACGCCGCTGAGCCGGGGTGGAACGCTTGCACGGCCGCTGTACAATCGGCCTGCCATGACTGATCATTCCTGCAATTTATCCAAGCGTGCCGCGACAACCACGCTGTCCGATCCACGGTGGCGCAGCGCGCCCACGGAGCGCGATCCGCAATATTTCCGGATGTGGCAAAGAGTCTCTCTGGCGTTGCAGCGCACGCTGCGCGACGGCGTGGCCCGAGCCTATTTCCAGGATCTGGCGCGCTTCGAGAATCGTCCCGCCGCCTATCCCGTGATCGTGTATCAGGCCAGCCGCTTGTGCCCGGGCCGTCCCCGCACCGAATTCTCCTACGATCTGCGCGATTATCCGGAATGCCGAACGACGCTCGAGGCTTCCTGGAAGTTGACCGGGCGCGCGATCCAGGCCGTCCTGCGGCGTATGGAACTGCGGCTCCATGCTGCGGGAATGACCGGGCTCGCGCACCTCTACGCGCCCGTCTGGCACCAGGACGTGCTGGTAGCGGTCATGAAAAAGCCCAAGCCGTATGTGGATCTGCTGATGGCGGAATCGGCTGTGATCAACTCCGCGATCGATCTGGGAACCGAACGCAGCGTCGCGTCGGCCAACCGGTTCGGGAAGACCGTGCATCTGAATCTGCGGAAGCTGTACGGCATGGATTTGCGGGACCTGGGAGTCGGGGCATTAGAGGAAGCCACTCGCGTGCTGTCGCAGAGCCCTGCGAGCGGAAGCGACCACTTCATCGACACTGGGATGCTCCAGAACGATGACATGCGCGCCACGGGGAGCCCAGACGCGCGGATCGCTGGCGAGGAAGATGGCGACGACGGGCGTTCCGGTGGCGGCGGCCAGATGGGCGATGCCGGAGTCGTTGCCGATGTATACGCGCGCCGTCGAGATCCAGCAGGCGAGCTGGTATAGATCGTCCACGCGAATCGCATCTTCCAGACGCTCTGAAGGTCCCGCGCACCATTGCACGGGGATGTCCATCTGCACAGCCACTTCGCGGAAGTTTTCGAGAGGCCAGCGCTTGGCGGGGCTGCTCGCAAAGGGATGGATGATCGCAAAGTTCTGCACAGCCGCGGTCGGGACAGCGATGTGCGGAATCCCTTCCGCGGGCGGCGGGAGCGCCGGGAAGAATGTGAACGGTAGATGACGCACAGCATCTCGAAACTCAGGACGATGGGTCCCGTACCAGGAATAAATGGAGTCGAACGTCTCAAGCTCCGGCACGCGCGCCCCTTCCACGACTCCCACCAGATCCAGGCCGGTATCGGCGATAGCGCGGGTATGGTCGGCAAAACGGATCAAGGGCAGCATCGGACGCGGAGCCCAGACCTCGGTATAAGCGGCGCGGGCAGCCTCCAGCGCTGGGAGGGAAAGGATAACGTCGCCGATCGCACCGGGGCGAATGAGGAGGCGACGACAGGCGACGAGATCGCCTGTCCCACCCCTGCTAGCGGCTGACACTTACCGGCAGAGTTATGTCGATGGTCTTGGGCGGAAGGCACATCCGGTCATTGCACGCCTGGTAGCGAAGCTTCCCGGTGATGTTGACGAGTCCCGGCTGCGCGGAGGCCGGAACCTGGAAGCGCGTGAGCAGCTCGAACTTTCCCGAGAACACCGGCAAAGGCGCAGCGGAAAATTCGACCTTGTGCAGCTCCGGCTTGGGATATACGACTTCGGCAACCGTGATCGGTCCCGAATCCCAGGCTAGCCGCAAAGGAATCAGGTACGCGTCCGGAGGCTTGTTGGTGTTCACGTGGTAGCCTTCGCGGAGCTGCAACGGCAGCTTCACGTCGACCGTGGTTCCCGCCTTGGCCGCCACCGGCTCGGGCTTGGGCATCAACAGAACGTTGGTTTGCGCGAGGGCGTTAACGGAAACGAAGCCAAGCGAACTCGCTGCCAGCAGCAGGCGTAGCGCCGGTTTTGGGAGCATCTTTGGGAGCCTCTAGCAGTTGCTCGATTTCTTTCTGATAGGTCGCTTTGGCGACCAGGCCGACGTGCATGGAAGCGATGCGGCCCTCGCGGTCGATGACGATGGTAGTGGGCAGCGAGTCCACGTTGCCGAAAAGCTGCGAGACCTGATCGTTACCCAGCACCACCCGGTAGTTCATCTTCTTCTCTTCGACGTAGGGTTTCACCGCATCCCAGCCGTCTTCATCCATGGAGACTCCCACGACGGCGAAATCGCGATCCTTGTAAGTCTTCTGGAAGTCCATGAACCACGGGATTTCGACCTTGCAGGGTCCGCACCAGGTCGCCCAGAAATTGAGCAGCACCACCTTGCCCTTGTAATCGGAGAGCTTCACCACCGCGCCGGTCGCATCTTTGAGGGCGAAATCCGGAGTCGGCTTGCGCTCTTTCACGGACTTTATGTGGAAGTTATCCGGAATGGACTCGCAGGAGGCCAGGATTACCACCGCGGCGGCAAACAGCGTCCAGCGGCGGATCGAACGGACCGACGGTTTTCGGACCTGCATAGCTCTATTATACCGGCAAGGGCAGGCGCCGAAGCAGGCGGTCCGCAAACCAGCGCCGGCGCACGCGGCGAGAGTCCGCCTCAAGCGTATATTCGCCATGCCGGCGTAATCCGGCGTACAGCCAGGCAGCCGTATCGCAGAAGCTCTCACACGCGTAGCGGCGCCAGCCCGGAGTTCGGCCTCGGACATCAGAATGCCGGAGCTTACTTTTGCGCCATTCCGCACTCCAGCCCAGCTCACCGCGGGCTCGGACCGTAAACTCTTTCGCGAGCACGTCTTCCCAGCTCCGGCGGGTCTGGTTCGAGAGCCGGACCCAGGCGAAATGAAAGATCTCGTGGACCAGGATTCGCTCGAACTCGCCCGGTTGCGCCAGGAGTTCGGAATCGAGCAGCACCACCCTTCGCGGGATGTGCGTGGCAGCCAGATGCGGGCCCAGCGACCGCCGCAGTTCCACGCGGATCGGACGGCCGGACAGCGGCGGCAGCACGGTTCGGTTACTGTTTCGGGTTCGGCGCCAGCGCGGGGGGCACTGCTGGAGCCGAGGTCTTGAAGAATTCAGGATCCTTGATGACCGCCTGATAGCTGGTGTTCATGTCTTTCATCCATTGATTCATGTGGTCGTTGCGGAGCGTCTGGATAATCTTTTCGCGAACCTCGTCCACGGGCTGCGATCCCTTTTCTTCCAGCCGGACGATGTAATACGCTGTCGGCTGACGAATCGGCTCGCTGATCTCGCCCGGCTTCAAGGCGAAAACGGCGGTCTTGAGCTCGGCCGGATATTCGCCCACGGCCTTGACCAGGCCGAAATCGCCGCCGGCGGCCTTGGAAGCGGCATCTTCGGAATATTGCGCGACCAGTTTGACGAAGTCAGCGCCTCCGCGAAGCTGTTTCACGATATCGGCGGCCAGCGTGCGGGCGTCGGCTTCGGATCGTTTGGATAGGCCGACTGCAACCGCAGCCCGTGCGGCGGCCGCCACCGAGGCCGGATCGGTACCCTTCGGTGTTTCCTGACCCGCGTAAGCGATATAGATCACTTTGATCTTGGCCTGCTCGTATTGCGCGCTGTGCTCCTGATAGTACTTGTCGATCATCTCGGGAGAGACAGGAAAGGTATTGTTCTCCTCATTGATTCGGGCGTTGCGCTCGAGCTGCAGCTTGAGTCCTTCGTACTGCTCTTTGTAGGGGCTCTTTTCGAGCAGCTTGAGTTTATCGCCTTCCTCGGCCAGATGCAGGAACAGAAAAAACTGGCTGAGGATGAACTGCGGGTTCTGCTGATACTGCTGCAGATCCTGAGCGCTGAACATGGCGGTCATTTTCTGAACGTCGGCAACGGTGATGTCTTTGCCGGCAATCGTGGCCACCACTTTCTGCGGATCGGCCGCGGGGGCCTGCGCATATAGCGAAATCGAGACGCTGGCGAAGATCAGGATTTGTTTCCAGTGCATGGTTTCTCCCAAATTACCACGATGATGAATTTAGACGGGGGTGGAAGGTAATCGTTTGGCGTTATAGTAGCGGGAATGAAGAGCAGGCTTGGATTGGTCTGTGCGGCGAGCCTGATCGCGAGCGCGTGCCAGAACATCCCCGGGCCTCTGCCCACTCCGGTGCAACGCCAGCCGCTCGAGAACTTCCGTCCATACAAGATGTCGGCGATCGTCGACATGTCGGATGAAGACGCGCCTAGGCACTTCGTCCAGGACCTCACTTCAAATGCGACCTCCGCGTGGCGCTGGACGGGGAAGAGGCCGATTTTGCGGGTGCGGATGCGCTCCGCCGAGAACCTTCGCTACACCATCGATTTCGCGGTGGGGGCCGTGATGCTGCGGAACACCGGTCCGTTGACGGTATCGTTCCTGGTGAACGATCAGGTGCTGGATCGCGTGCGCTACGATCGCGACGGCGTCCAGCATTTCGAGAAAGCGGTTCCACCCGGCTGGGTGACCGCGGGACAGGACGCCACGGTCGGCGCGGAAATCGACAAGCCCTGGATTCCACCCGAGGGCGGCCCGCAACTGGGGATCCTCCTGATGCGGATCGGGCTCACACAATAATGCGGCAGGCTTTGGCGGCATTGTTCGGCGCCGGATTCACGGTGGCCGCCTGCTACGCGGCAGGTTCGCTGTTGATCGATCAATTGCGGGCGGCGCTGCGGCAGGACGAACGGATTCCTCTGGCCTTCGTGCTGGGGGCAGCGTGTCTGCATCTGGCCATATTCGCCATACTGGCCCTGCGCATCGCGTATTGGCCGGTGCTGGCGGTCCTGCTGGCCGCAACGATCGTCGCGGCTGCGGCGACCGGCGCGTGGCGCGGCGCCCGTACGGAAATCGGCAAGCCGGTGCCGCCGCTCAGCAGGAATCTGAGGATGGTATTTGGCTGGTGCGCGGGAGTTTTCGCGCTGGTCTATCTGACCAACGCATGGGCTCCCGAAGCGAGCCCGGACGGCGCGGGCTACCATTTGGGCCTGGTGGCGCGTGAGCTGCGAGTCCACGGGTTTGAGCCCGTCACGAACGATATGTACGCGATGCTGAGCCAGGGCGTGGAGATGCTGTTTGTACCGGCCTTCGCCATCGGGCGCCATTCGGCCGCGGCGCTGGTGCACTTCGCTTTCGCGGTCGCGTTGGCGCTGGCGATGCTCGCCTACGGACGCCGGATCGGAAAACCGTGGGCGGGAGCCGCGGGCGCGCTGCTCACCTTCGCCAGCCCGGTGTTCGGCGCCGACGCATCCGCCGCCTATGTGGACGTGGCCACGGCCGCCATCGTCTTTGCGGTGTTCTACTGGACCGAAATATGGGATGAGCAACGCAGTGCACAAGGCGGTGCACAAGGCGGACTGAGTCTGCTCATCCCGGTCGGGCTGCTGGCGGGGTACGCCTATGCCGCCAAGTACACCGCCTTCCCGATCGCGATTTACGCCTTGGGATTCGTGGCTTGGCGCGGCCGGCGCCTGCGGCCGGTCGGCAAAAACCTGCGGGCGGTGTTATTGGTGGCCGGTTGCGCGCTGATCATGGCCGGTCCGTGGATGGTGCGCAACTGGATCTGGTACCAGAATCCAGTGGCTCCCTTCGCGAACTCGATTTTCCGGAATCCTTATATACACGTGATGTTCGAGCAGGATTATTCGGAGTATCTGCGGCATTACGGAATGCCCAGCCTGCGAATGCTCCCGCTGGATGTAACCCTGCGCGGCGAATTTGTCAGCGGGATCGTCGGGCCGGCGTTTCTGCTGGTGCCTATCGCCCTGGCGGCGCTGCGGTTTCAAGCCGGCAGGCGGCTGCTGCTGGCGGGCGCGCTGGTGTTCTCCACTTACTTCGCCAATATCGGAGCGCGCTTCCTGATTCCCGCGCTGCCGTTCTTTTCTCTCGCCCTGGGTCTGGCTTTCGCGGAAGCGGTTCCCTTGCTCGTAGCCCTGATGCTGCTCCACGCGGCGGCGTCCTGGCCTCCGGTTCTGAACCGGTACGTGAATCCGAACTGCTGGAGACTGCAGCGGTTTCCGTTGGGAGCCGCGCTGCGCATCACACCGCCGGACGAATTCCTGCGCAAGAACGCCCAGGGATATGCGGCCGCGCAGATGGTCGACGCTAAGGTTCCGGACGGCGAACCGGTTTTCAGCATGGATGGCATTCTGGATTCCTACACCCGGCATCCGATCCTGGTGTACTATCACTCCGCCGCGAACGAGACCCTCGCCGATACCATCAACATGGGCTGGAACGAGGCCTGGCAACCCTCCGTTTCCAGGGTCTTTCAGTTTCCGGAGCGCAAGGCGCGCCGGATGCGCGTGGTGCAGACTGCGCAGGCCGATTATCCTCATCAGTGGAACGTATACGAGCTGCGATTCTTCGATCATGGCCGGGAACTCACGCGCGGTCTGGATTGGCGGCTGCGCGCCTGGCCCAATCCGTGGGAAATACAGCTCGCGTTCGATAATTCTCTGGCGACGCGCTGGCGTTCCGGAGAGGTGGCGAGCCCGGGGATGTACGTGGATGTGGATTTCGGACGGGAAGAGTCCGTCGACGAAGTGCGCCTGGTCGCATCTTCCGATTTCGAACGGACCCGGCTGCAACTGGAATCGATCGGTCCCGCGGGCACTTGGGAAAAGATCAGCGACCAGCCCGCGACCGTGGACCAGCCAGTTCCCCTGGGAATCCGCAGGATGGCGACCTACGAAATGCATGCGCGCGGAATCCACTATCTGATCGTCGGCGACACGAACAATGGAGCCGAGGATTTCGCCGAGGACCCGGAAGCGTGGGGTCTCAAGCTGATCGGACACACCGAGGGAGAACGGTTGTATCGGACCATCTGGTGATACATATGCGTCAGTATTTTCTGGGCATCGACGGAGGCCAATCGAGCACCACGGCGCTGATCGGGGACGAAACCGGCCGGGTCCTGGGTGTCGGACGAGCGGGCCCCTGCAACCACGCGGCGGCGGGCGAAGGCCGGCGGAAATTCATCGCGGCGGTGACCGAAAGCGTGTCCCAGGCCCGGGACTCGGCCGGCTTGACGGAGCCCCTTTCGTTCGAAGCGGCCTGCCTGGGCCTGAGCGGCGGTCCCGACGACAAGGAGGAGCTGGCGAAAGAAACAATCCAGGCCGGGCGCTATCTAATTATTCATGATGCGCATATCGCGCTGGCGGGTGCGACCGGCGGAGAACCGGGGATCATCGTGATCGCCGGAACCGGGTCGATGGTCTTCGGAAAGAATGCCGCGGGAATCGCCGCCCGGGCCGGCGGCTGGGGCTATGTGTTCGGCGACGAAGGCGGCGCCTTCGACCTGGTCCGTCAGGCCTTGCGCGCGATCCTGCGAAATGAGGAAGGCTGGGGCCCGCCGACCGCGCTGCGCGCGGCGCTCCTCGAAGCCACCGGTGCAAGCGACGGCAATCGGCTGCTGCATCTTCTTTACACCGAGGAATACCCGAGAGATCGGGTGGCCGCGTGGGCGAAACTGGTCGATCAGGCGGCGCGCGCGGGAGACGCCGTGGCGGGCGACATTCTGGGATCCGCCGCCCAGGCGCTGGCGACGTTGACCGCGGCCGTTCGCCGCCAGCTCTTTGAAGGATCCGCGCGTGTGAACGTTTGTTACAGCGGCGGGGTGTTCTCGAGCGATCCGCTGCTCGAAAGATTTCGGATGCTGGTGGAACTGGAGGAGGGCAACACCGTGTCGGTTCCGCGCCACAACCCGGCCGAGGGCGCGCTGCTCGAGGCTTATCGCATCAGTGGCCTGTCGCACCAGTGGCCTGCCCCGGGGAGTGGCACTAAGGTGAATCTCCGATGAATTCAGGTAAACAGGGGCAACCTATTAGCCCTATAGGGGGCTTGACACCATTACGCGCATGACTAGAATAGAGGTAATTTAGCTTGCTATGCCAGCCTGTGAGCATAAGCGCTCGGAATTCCTGATGCGCCGGGATGGGGTCGACTACGTGCACTGCGTGGACTGCGGTCAGGTTTTCGAAGCCGACGATCTCGAGCAGGTTTCCGTCTACGACGAAACCGAAGAAGAGCCTCGCCAGAAGAAAGCGTCGTAATTCCGGCTGCGCTTGGAGCGCGCCTTGCGCTCATGAGATCCTCAAAGTGATTCTGCCCTGCAATGACCTCTGTGATGACTGAAGGTGTGCGATCACAACCGCTGCGGATCGTCTCCATGGGAGGCGGCACCGGCTTGGCGACACTATTACGGGGCTTGAAACGCTACATCCAGGCGGCCGAAGGCGCGATCGAGATCACGGCTGTGGTCACGGTAACGGACGATGGCGGCAGTTCCGGGCGGCTGCGGCGCGACTTCGATGTCTTACCCCCGGGCGATATCCGCAGCTGCATGGTGGCGCTGTGCCAGGATGAGGCCCTTCTCTCGCGCTTGTTCAACTATCGGTTTACCGGCGGCCGGGGCCTCAAGGGTCACAGCTTCGGAAATCTTTTCCTGATGGCGATGACCCATCTGACGGGCGACTTCGCGCAGGCCGTGAAATTCTCCTCGGAAGTGCTGGCGGTGCGCGGCCGGATCTATCCGTCAACATCCGCGAACGTGACGCTGAACGCAACCCTGGTAGGGGGACAAAAGGTGAGCGGAGAGACGCGCATCAGCCGCAGCAACCGGCCCATTCGGCGGGTGCAGCTGAGCCCGCGCCGGGCCCGCCCGCTCAAAGAAACTCTCGAAGCCATCGCCCAGGCCGACCTGATCACGCTCGGGCCGGGATCGCTTTACACCAGCGTGATCCCGCATCTTCTAGTGGAAGGGATTCCGCAAGCCATTGCGGCGTCGCCCGCGGTGAAGGTGTATTTCGCGAATCTCATGACCCAGCCCGGCGAAACCACCGGTATGGAAGGAGCCTCGGATCACCTCGCGGCTCTCTTGCGCCATGGCGGGCGCCGCAGCGCGCGGCTCATCGATATTTGCGTGGTCAACACCGGCCCGATCCTCGGAAGGGCGCTGGAGCAATATCGCGCCCGCGAGGCTCGTCCGGTGACCAACGACATGCGCAAGATCGAGGCAACCGGGGTGAAGGTGATCGCGGCCGACCTGGTGCGGATGGCTGGCCGGCGGATACAGGACAAGATCCGCCATGATCCGGGGGCGATCAGCGCCGTCGCCATTGACCTGGCGCGCCAAGGACGAAGAGCGAAGGAGCGCCTGGCTTCATGAATCCCATGAACACGACGGTAGTCATTTTAGCGGCGGGCCTGGGAACGCGCATGCGCTCCAAGCGGGCCAAGGTGTTGCATCGGGCAGGAGGTTTGACGCTGGTGGAACACGTGGTGGCCGCTGCCTCCGCGGTGGCTCCGCCCGATCGCACAACCGTAGTGACAGGTCACCAGGCCGAGGAAGTAGAAGCGGTGCTGGCGCCGCTTGGAACGGGTTTCGTGCGCCAGTTCGGCCAGAAAGGGACAGGGCACGCCCTGGCCGCGTGCAAGGAGCGGCTGGAGAAGCTGGACGGGCTGCTGATGGTGCTGTACGGCGACACACCTCTACTCTCGCCAATAACCCTACAGAAGCTGCGCGATCTCCAGAGCGCTTCCGGCGCCGCGGCCACCCTGATCACCACCACGCTCGAGGATCCCACCGGATACGGCCGGGTGATTCTCAACAGCCAGGGCGATGTGACGGCCATTGTCGAAGAGAAAGCGGCCACGCCCCAGCAGAAGTCGATCCAGGTGATCAACTCCGGGATCTATTGTTTTGAGGCGCCGCTATTATGGCGGCATATCGCTGAACTCCGGCCCAACCCGGTTTCGGGCGAACTGTATCTGACCGACATGGCCGAGATCCTGACGCGTCACGGGCACCGCGTCGGCGCGCTGCACATCGACGATCCGGACGAGCTGCTGGGGATCAACACGCGGGTCGAACTGGCCGACGCCGACCGCGTCTTGCGCGAGCGGAAATGCCGCGAGCTGATGCTGGCCGGCGTCACCATCGAGCGGCCGGAGACTGTGACCATCGATACGCACGTCCAGGTCGGAGCCGATACGGTCGTCGAACCTTTCGCGCGGCTTCTGGGAATGACCGAGATCGGTGAAGACTGCCGGGTCGGCGCGGGAGCCATTCTGGAATCGGCGGTGCTGGAGGACCGGGCGGTCGTCGCGCCCTATACTTTGGTCGCAAACTCGCGGATCGAAAGCGGCGCGCAAGTGGGCCCGTTCGCGCGGTTGCGGATGGATGCACAGGTGGGGCCGGACGCGCGCGTGGGGAATTTCGTGGAGCTGAAGAAAGCCCGGCTCGGCAAGGGCGCCAAGAGCCAGCATCTGACGTATCTGGGAGATGCCGATATCGGCGCGGGATCGAATATCGGCGCCGGAACCATCACCTGCAATTACGACGGCGAGCACAAGCACCGGACCACCATCGGCGAACGCGCCTTCATCGGCAGCAATTCGACGCTGGTGGCGCCGGTGGAGATCGGACCCGGCAGCTACGTCGGCGCGGGCAGCGTCATCACGGATGCGGTTCCGCCCGGAGCGCTGGCGCTGGGACGCGGCCGGCAAGTGGTGAAGCCCGGATGGGTGAAGGACCGCAAGAAAGAAACCGCGGACCGCAAGTAAGCTACTTCGGCTTCTTCCCGGCCGGGCGAACGATCACTAAGATCGCCGTGTCGCTGTCGTCGCCGGTAATATAACGGACCGTGATCCGCGCTTTCAGTCGCAGGCGTCCGCCTTCGATCTTGGTCTGGGGATTCATCTTGAAGATGCGTTCTTCGGACTTGCCTTGCAGAACGCGCGAAACCTTCACGTGATCCGGCGTGTTCTCGACCAGCGTGCCGGTGAAATAGTTGTCCTTGTCCTGGTCGTCTTGCGCGGCCACGCACCGCGCGCTCAACGCGAAGCTAAGAACCATCAGCAGAAGTGAGCCGAGCAGCTTCGTCCACACAAGATCAGGATAATCAATCTTCCCCAACCCGTGAATGAAGGAAGTTTCACTTCACAGGTCTCACTTCAAGGACCAGCACCGGATGATACAGGTGCGGCAGCCGGGCTTCTCCGATCGCCACCAACTGGCCTTCGGAAGTCACCGCCTTCACGTAGCGGCCGCCACCTTGCGAATGAAACGGCGAGATGCGAAAATCCCGTCCGTTGCGGATTTGTCCGGCCGTCAGTGCGTCCACCATTTCCGCGGGGAACTCCGGCAGAAGCTGGGCCGCCGGGATCACAGCTTCATTAAAACGGCCGGCCTCGGCCAGCGCGGCGAGCTGTTCCAGAGTCCGGGCGGCCTCGATTTTGAAGCCGCCGGAAGCCGTGCGGCGCAGCGCTTTCAGAAACGCCCCGCATCCCAGGGCCTGGCCGGCTTCGTGGGCGATGCTGCGCAGATAAGTTCCCGCCGAGCAGTGTACGCGAACCTCTGCCTCGCAGCCTTCCATGCGCAGCACGTCGAGCGAGTAGACTTCGACATCGGCCGCCTTCAGTTCGACCGGCTGCTGCTTGCGAGCCATTTCATACGCGGGCCGGCCCGCGATCTTCTTCGCCGAAACCTGCGGCGGAACCTGGGCAAAGCGGCCCCGGAATTTCTGAAGCGCGGCTTCCAGTTGTTCGCGGTCGAGCACGATGTCCTGCGCGGGCGACGTGGGCTGGCCGTCGGCGTCGTAACTATCCGTGGAATAACCGAAGTGGATGACGCCTTCGTAGATCTTGTCGTTGCGGGTATAGAACTGCGCTAGGCGGGTGGCCCGCCCGATCACCAGCGGTAAAACGCCGGTCGCCGCGGGATCGAGAGTCCCCAGGTGCCCGACTTTCTTGGTTCCGGCAAAGCGCCGGACCTTGTTGACCACGTCATGCGAGGTCCAGCCCGAGGGCTTGTCGACTACTACGGCTCCATCCACCTAGCCACTGTAACGCGGATCAGGGGACTGCCTCCGATTTCGATGAACGAACGTGGCCACAGTCCGCGGCATCTCCCCGAAATCGGCTGGCTGTCCCCGTTCGCCGCGAACGTCTTTACCGGCCCGCCGCGGCAGCGATCGGTTTGTAACCGCAGGTGGCGGCTTTCTTCATGGCCTCCAGGCCTTCCGATGACGACAACAGAGGCGTGGTGCGCACCGCCCGGCACGCGCCGCCCGCAGCGACAGCCATGGAAAACGCCGCCGCGCTCACACTGTCCGGCATATCCACAACGCCGACGACGTCGTAATCGCCGAAAGACAGCCAGAAGCGCTCGATGCGCCCGCCCAGTTTTTCGACCGGAGTCTGGATGGCCGCGGACCGGTCTTGCGGATTCTGAATCATCGCCGACCAGGCTTCGGGTGTGTAACCGACTTGCAGTAAATAGGACGCCATAGGGTCCTCCTTTTCGAGGACCCAAGTCTACACCCGCGCGGAGGACAACACAATGCGGCTATACGCATCCGGATTCGCGGGATCGTACAACCCGTTGGTCATCGCGAAGATCAACACAGGCCGCTGCCCGTCGTTTCTTACGGCATGCGAAGCCAGAGGCTCGATTTCGACGACCACCGTACCCGCCCCTTCGAACCTTCGGAACTCCGGAACGGTTCCCTCTCCCAAGTCCCACGCCAGCGTCCAGGAATCCTCGAAGCGGATGACCAGAACCTCTTTTCGCAGGCGATGGAAATGATTTCCGCGGATGCAGCCCGGCAGCGTTGTACTGAAATGCACGTCCGCGATAGAACCCAGGAAGTCGAACTGTTCAGACGGAACTGTGTAGCTGGAACCGCGCTGGTCCCCGCAGTCGTCGAGCGAAAGGATACGCACCATCTTCGTTATTATGAAGCGATGACGGACCTCCAGTATCCGATTGGACGGTTTACCTTCCCCGAATCAACCACGGAGGAGCAACGCCGTGCGTGGATTCGCGAAATCGCCCGTACACCGGGGGAAATGCGTACAGGTGTCGCGGGTCTAACCCGTGAACAGATCGACACACCCTACCGCCCCGGCGGCTGGACCGCTCGCCAAGTGGCGCATCATGTGCCCGACAGCCACATGAACGCGTTCATCCGGTTCAAGCTTGCGTTGACCGAAGATCAGCCGACCATCAAGCCGTACGATGAAGCACGCTGGGCCAAACTGCCCGACGCCGCCCTGCCAATCGAGCCTTCCCTCGATCTGCTGGAGGCCCTTCACCTGCGATGGGTGGGACTGCTCGAAGCGATGACGGAACGCGAATTTCATCGTACGTTCGCGCATCCGGAATCCGGTGTGTGGCGGCTGGATCAGTACCTGGCGCAGTATGCCTGGCACGGCCGGCACCATGTGGCGCACATAATGTCCGTGGGCCTATCCGCCCGATAGATTAAGTTCGGAGGAACAATCATGCGACAGATCGGAATATTACTGCTGGTCTGCGCCAGCCCTGCGCGCGGACTTCAGCTATCAGGAGACCACCCAGATGACCGGCGGAGCGCTGGTCAAAATCCTGCGCCTGGGCGGCCCATTCACCCGCAAATCCCGCGAGCCGATCGTGTCCACCGTGCTGATCAAGGGCAATCGCATGGCGACGCTCGGCAAGGAGAACTCCACCATCATCGACCTGGACAAAGAGACCATCACCGAAATCAATCTCGCGAAGAAAAACTATTCGGTGATCACCTTCGCGCAGATGCGCCAGGCCATGGACGACGCGATCGCCCGGGCGCAGGCGCAGCAGAAAAAGCAATCGAAGACCGAGCCCAAGGGCAATGTCGAAGCGAAGTTCAAGGTTTCCGCCAAGGCCACCGGGAAAACCAAGAAGGTGCAGAACCTGACCGCCAAGCAAATGGTGATCACCATGGACCTGGAAGGGACCGACAAGGATACCGGCCAGTCGGGCAGCCTGACCGTGATCGATGACGCGTGGATGGCCACCGTCCCCGGTTACGAGCAGGTGAAGGCGTTCCGCCAGAAGATGGCGCAGAAAATGGCGCGCGAGTTCCAGCCCGAGTTGTCGCGTATGGCGATGGCGGATCCCCGCATGATGCAAGGCATGTCGGAATCCGCTAAGGAATTGTCCAAGGTATCCGGCGTTCCCGTGGAAACCGTGATGAAGATGGGAAGCGGGATCACCGTCGACACCACCGATTCCAGCGAGAAAGGTCCCAGCGTACGGGATGCGATCACCGGAAGCCTTCCATTTGGACGTAAAAAGAAGAACGACGACCCGCCGCCCGATTCGAAAAACGACCAGAAGCAGGACGGCGCGGCGCTCCTGCTCGAGATGACCACCGATATGAGCGATTTCTCCACCGCCGCCGTCGACGCCTCCAAGTTCGATGTGCCGTCCGGATTCAAGCAGATCGACTCGGATTTAGTGAAGCGGTCGCGGTAAGCGTCGCCCCCAAAAGGTCCCGGCCCATCCACGATTGACGCTTGACAGGTAGATCATCTAGTGGAATCACTCGTCGTCTGGCCCCCCGAGCGCAACCCGGCGAGCTCAAGACCACGTTCGTCCGGCACGGCCTGGTGCTTGCCGGAATCGGTGTCGCGATCGGCTTGGGCGTGGCCGCCGGACTCACGCGCCTGATGTCATCACTCCTGTTCGGAATTAAACCCCTGGATCCAGTCACTTACGCCGCCGGGGCGCTAATTCTGGGGCTCGCCGCGGTCCTCGCCAGCTACCTTCCCGCCCGCCGGGCGTCGGCCGTCGATCCCGTGGAAGCCCTGAAAGCGGAGTAGGCACCGTATTTTCCTTGACTTAGGCAGTGTCCCGTGCTAGTCTGGGTTAGCTTTTGAAATCCAGCACCTCGCTTGAATCCCTCAATTAATCTCCGACCGTAGGCACCCTCAATCGCCGTCCGGACTTCCATCGCTACAACACAACGTTAGAAAAGAGAACAACATGAAAGAAACAGGAACAGTAAAGTGGTTCAACGCCGCCAAGGGTTTTGGCTTTTTGGCGCGCGAGAATGGCGAAGATGTATTCGTCCATTTCTCCGGCATTGAGGCGTCCGGCTATCGGACACTCGAAGAGGGCGCCAAAGTCACCTTCGTGGTGAAGAGCGGACCCAAGGGTTTGCAGGCCGAGCAAGTTAACCTCGCCTAAGCAGCCCTGGATGTCCAAATCACACGGCGACAAAGCACGTTTCCACAGACTTCGGAAACAGAGTATTGCCCGGCGCCTCAAGGTCCGGGAACTTCGGAAACAACTGGCGCTGGTGAAGCTCGCGCCCGTCACGCCCTAACGGCGAATCCCGATTAACCTGGCGGCCCGGAATTCTGCGGCGATTGTTTGCAGCAGCTTACCGGGCCGTCCTCGTTTTGCGGGACGATCGCACTATTTCCTCCGGGTATTCCTGACGATATTGAGAGGTATGCTACTTTGGCGCGATGATTTCTCCACTTCGACTCTGGAAGAAGTTCTGAGATACCAGCTCGAAAACCGCGCCTGGAGCAAGGAACTCCGCTTTCGCAGCACGGAACTCGTGAACAAGCGGCTGGCGAACCAGATCACTCAGGACGACTATCTGGCCAACCGCCAGATCGGGCGCCAGCACGCCGAAGAATGCCAGCGCCGCGCCGCCATACTGGAGTCCCAGATCGCACGCTCCACCGTCAGACCCTTACTGCACGCCAGTTGACCGCGGCCAGTCAGGCCGTGGTGTCGAATTCCTTCGGCGCCAGCGTCACATTGTGGAACCACAGTTCCTTGATGGACCGGATGGCTGCGAAGTACTTGTCCTTGTCGGCCGGCTTCACGATATATGCCGCAGCGTGCAGCTTGTAGGCTCGGGCTTGATGCTCTGCCCGGTCGCTCCCGCTCATGACAATGACCGGAATGGTCTTCAGTTTTGGATCGGCTTTCAGAGCTTCCAGAACTTCAAACCCATCCCCCTTGGGCAGGCTCAGATCCAGGAGGACCAAATCAGGCCGGGGAGCGTCGTCATCCCGCCCGGCGCGGGCCAGGAAGGCCATGGCTTCCTCGCTATCTTCCACGACATGAATGCGGGCGTCGACCAGGGCATCCCGGAATGCGGCTGTGGTCAGGCCCACATCGGCCTCATTATCTTCAATGAGCAGAATGTCGAAACGTCGCGTTGGCAGCGGTGGCACGCTTTACCGTGGATGCCGAATCCAACAAAATCGTTACCGAAAACCCCGGAATGGCTTGAAATGCGGCGTCCCATGCATTGCGTGCGGGAGCCATACCTGCGATACTGGAAGCACCTCGATCCGAGAGCTTCGTCGTATTCGCATCCGCTGGGCGTCCCTCTTCTTTCAAGGTAGAACAGGCGCCTTTCATGCTTGACGATTCTTACAAACCAACACCCGGAGCTTCTGCTTGAGCGTGCAGCCAGGTAAAGCGGCCGACGGAAAAGCCAAGGTCGTGGATCCTGCCAACGTAGCCGCAAACCTCCGCGATCTCACAGTGCATCTTCATCGGGGAAACGCCGCCGAGGCGAAAACCATTGCCACGCAGGCGGCCGAGCAGCTCCAGGAAATCCTCCAGGCCGGTGACGCACCCCAAGGCGTCCTGGTGGAACGGGCGCAGCAGACCATGTTCGCGATCGAAGAGGTGCGCATCATGCTGTCCCAGGACGATGTGAACGGCGCACTTGCCGCCGCCCGCGACGCCGCCAAAGAGTGGCGCGTCAAATAGCGCCAGCGTCCCTCTACTGCGCTTGATAGCGCCGCGCGAAGTTGTCTAAACCGATTTCTGAAACAATGTTCCGCGCCTTTTGGTACGTTTCCGCATCTCGAAACGGACCGATCAGCACGCGAAACGTTTTCGCGCTCGGACCGGGCGCGACGAACGAGTCGAGCGCATGTCTCCGCAAGCCTTCCGCGAGAATCACCGCCACGCCTTTCTCGACCGCTCCCACCTGGATATAGATTGCCTGGGGAACGGGATCTCCGAACAGTGGGGCTTCGGCGGCGGGCTTGAGGGGTACGGGCGGGGGAACGACGGTCGCTTCGAGCATCGGAACTGGCAAGGGCGCTGGTGAAGGCGCCGGTTGGTCGAGTTTGATCTCCGGCTCGGCCACTTCCGCGCGGTCCGCGCGGTTCGCGATGGCCTTGCCTGCCAGGTAGGAGCCTCCGGAGCAGACCGCCACCACCACCAGCGCCAGAAACGTGAGACCTGCCACCTGGCGCCGGCCGACGACCAGCTCGAAGTCTTCCTCTGAATCGGCGTCCAGGGATAAGATTGGTTCGTCCAGGGCGAAAATCCGCTGCATCACAAGCGTTTATCGGCCGAAAAAACGATCTTCAGTAGTAGGGGCGAGGCATGCCTCGCCCGTTTGAGGCATGCCGCCGAGGCTGCTGGGCCAGCAGGGAGAGCGTGCATGCCTCGCCCGCTACAGATTCCGTTTCAGGTGATTGATGATGTGGTAGCCAGCCATGAACTTGAAGGGAGTCTCGCCCAGGCTGTAATGCCCGCAGGGCATCGCGACCACGCGATGTTCGAAGCCCAGCTCGCGAGCCTTGGCCATCACCTGCTCGCTGAAACGGGTGGGGAAAGTGGTGTCGTAGCGCGCGTACATGAACAGGGGCTTTTTGCCCATCTGCGCATACCGCTCGACGTAATACGGCGGGCTGATCACCATCCAGGCGTCGCGCAACTGCTCGAGCGTCACGGCCGATTCCAGTCCCTGGCGGATGTGCTGCGTCGAGAGCCCTTCCCACACCACGTCGGCGACATAAGTGGAACAGTGATTGAAGACGTTCACCTTGAGCCGCGGGTCGTGGACGCTGGCCAGATACGCATAGCAGGACCCCAGACTGGTGCCGACAATACCAATGCTTTCGAAACCCTGACTCTCCAGCCAATCCACGCAGCAGCGCGTGTCGATCACAGCTTGCCGGGTGGCGTCCACGGTCCGGCCGACGTTCGAGGAAACCGCATAATCGGCGCGCTCGAGCTCGGCGGGCATGCGGAAATCGTGATACGGCAGGCTGACCCGTAAGGCGTGGATCCCGAACTTGGCGATCCCGGCACACAGTGCCGCGTGCTGGGTGGCCGACGCGTTCCAGTGCGGCAGCACCACGGCAGCAACTCTCCGCCGGCCAGGCTTAGCAGGTACGAACCATTGCCCGTGAACCGTGTTGTTCTCCGGGTAGGGAGTCTTCACCGGACTGGTGAAACGCAGGCGGTTGCCCTCAAGGACAAAGTCCGAAGGGGTCCGGTAGCCGAAAAACTCGTCGCTATCGGCCAAGCCAGCCTGGTTCAGGAGCTTCAGGTATCCGTGCGGATCGTGCCCGTTCTGGGGAAGACGGATGGCCGCGGGCCACTGCCGGGTCCATTCCAGGCCCCATTCGAACGGCCGGACCACCCGGTTGGTGGACACCGAGTTAAGCCTGGCGTCCCAATCGTACATCCAGCGGGCATAGAGACGGCGCATGGGGGTCAATTATCAAGTTAGCAGGCGGCGGAAAGGGAATAAAGAAAATCGGGCTGGAAGGACGAATTCTGCGCCGGATGGAAAGAAAGCCGCGCCGGAAAACCACACCCGGCGCGGGATAAGGAGAATAGGGACGGTTTCGAACGAAAATCTATACAACCATGCTGGCGAGTCCGGCGGCGGAGGCAACGGCGGGAGCCGATTGCGTGCGGAACTCGTATTGCTGAATTTCCATGGCGGCCACGCCATTGTCAAAGCGAACGATACGGCCGCGGGCCACCAGCTTGAGGGCGCACTTGTTGTTGAGCTGGGCGGGCCAACTGATGGCGAGCTCGATACGGCGGCCAGGCCGCAGGATCTGCCCCGTGGTAAACAACACGCCGGAGCTGGACATATTTACGGTCTTGCCTTCGCCGGCCTCTTCCCCACCCCGCTTGTTCAACGCGCGATAGCGGATGTCGCGCTCAATGGCGAACCGGTCAGAACGACGCCGGTCGGATTCTTTAGTTTGCTCTAGCCCCACGTATCACCTCGTCTCTACAGTTAGAATTTTCCGCCGCCCGGGGCGTTGCATCAATAGCAGTCTAGGGCCATTCCTATAAGTACATAGGTACCAATGGTCTCAGCCCAGGTGACTAGAACCATCCCAGAGAAAGGAGATTAACCCTTTATTTTCAGTGATTTTTATGATCCGGATCAGAGTCCGGCCCGGATGTAGTACCCGCTCGACGGCGGGAGCGGATCTCGGCCAGACGCTGGGAGATCTTCTGCTCGACGCCGCGGTCTGTGGGCTCATAGAAGATGGTCCCGCGTAGACTGTCGGGTAAGCAGCTCATTGTATTGAGCGCATCCTCGAACTGGTGGGCGTGCTGGTAACCCTGGCTATATCCCCACTCTTTCATCGCCCGGGTGGGGGCGTTGCGAAGCTGCATCGGAACCGGCTCCGCCGTGGTGTTTTCGACCGTTTCCATGGCCCGGTTCAGGGCCTTATACGCCGCGTCCGATTTGGGTGCGATGGCCAGGTACAGGGCGATTTGCGCCAAGGCCTGATCGCCCTCCGGTATGCCCAGGAAGTGGACCGCCTGCTGCGCGGCGATGGCCTGTTCCAGCGCGCGGGGGTCCGCCAGGCCGATATCCTCGATCGCCATGCGCACCAGCCGGCGAGCCAGGTACATCCGGTCTTCCCCGCCCTGCAGCATCCGCGCGAGCCAATACAACGCGGCGTCCGCATCGGAAGAGCGAACACTCTTGTGCAACGCGGAAATGAGATTGAAGTGCTCCTCGCCGGATTTGTCGTAGAGCAGCACCTTGCGCTCGATGACGGATTCCACTGCGTCGCGATCCAGCAGCCCTTCGCGAGCCACACCCGCGGCCGATTCCAGGATGTTGTACGCGGAGCGCGCGTCGCCATTGGCGTAGATCGCGATCTGTTCCAGTAGGTCGCGGGGCGCGCCGAGCTCCAGCATCTTCAAGCCGCGTTCGAGCAGCGTTACGATCTCCTCCATCGAGAGCGCACGCAGCGCATACACCTTCGATCGCGAGAGCAGCGCCGAGACCACTTCGAAGGACGGATTCTCAGTGGTCGCGCCGATCAGAATGATGTCGCCCTTTTCCACGTACGGCAGAAACGCATCCTGCTGGGCTTTATTGAAGCGATGAATTTCGTCGACGAAGACCACAGTCTTGCGGCCGGCGCGGCGCAGACGTTCCGCATCCAGCATCACCGCCTTGATCTCCTTGATCCCGCTGAGCACGGCGCTGAACGGCACGAATTCGCAGCGTGTCATGCGGGCGACCAGACGCGCGAGCGTGGTTTTTCCGGTCCCCGGCGGCCCCCACAGGATCATCGATTGCAGCTCGTCGCGCTCGATCTGCGTCCGCAGAGGCTTGCCCGGCCCCAGGATGTGCTGCTGGCCGACGAAATCCTCCAGGCGTTCGGGCCGCATGCGCTCGGCCAGCGGACGCTTTTCATCCGAAGCCGACGAGATCGGAGCGCTATCGAACAGGCTCATGCTGTGGCCCTCTGGCGGCGCGCTTCGTAGAATAGGATCCCCGCCGCGACCGCCGCGTTCAAGGATTCGACGCCCACGGTCGGGATCTTTACGCCGGTCGAGCGTGCGGCCAGCTCGGGCCGCACGCCGCTTCCTTCTCCGCCGATGATAATCGCGCAGGGCGACGTCAAGGGAACATCTGCGACGGAACCATTGGCCCTCGGATCCGCCGCAAAAAGTGCCAGGCCATCGGGAATTTCCGTGACGATCGGCAGACGGAACGCCGAACCCGCCGACGCCCGCAGGCATTTGGGATTCGACGGACTAACCGTGCCCTTGAGAAACACCGCGCCCGTCGCTCCAAAGGCCTCCGCGGTTCGCAGGATCGCCCCGGCGTTGCCGGGATCCTGAATGCCGTCGAGGACCGCCACCAGCGGGGTTCCTTTCAACAAATCTTCGCTGGTCCACTCCGGCATCCGGACCAGCGCCAGCACTCCCTGGGGCGATTCGGTGGATGCCAGCTTGTTGAACAGGCTATCCAGCACGCGGACCACTCGGGTCGAGCTTCCCATGGGTATCTCGGGGGCCGATTCCGCCAGGATCACAGCATGAATCTCTATCCCGCTGCGCCGGGCTTCATCCAACAAATGGCGGCCTTCGGCCAGAACCAGCGGGGCGTCCATGGAGCCAGCGCCAGGCGCGCCTCCGGAAGCGAGGCGGCGGACCTCTTTGAGCAGGGGATTCTTATCGCTGATGAGAGTTTCAACCACCTACAATAGATCAGAGCATATCGCATGAACCGTGTCTTGCTCAGAGTCGGACTGAGCGCGGCCGCGGTGGGGACCGTCGCAGCGGGGATCGGCCTGACCACCGTGGCGCGCGAAATCAGCCGCCAGTCGCGGGTGGATGAGGCGCAGCCCGCCGACGTGATCGTGGTTCTGGGCGCTGCCGAATACCGGGGCCACCCATCGCCGGTTCTGGAAGCACGCCTGAATCACGCGTTGTTTCTGTACCTGCGCGACCTCGCTCCCCGGATTCTGACCACCGGCGGCGCGGGCGGCGATCCAGCCTTCACCGAAGGCGGCGTGGCGCAGGCCTACTTGAGCCAGCACGGCGTCCCGGCCGAAGCCATCCTGGTGGAATCGGAAGGCGAGAGCACGGTACACAGCATCGCGGCGGCCGCCGAGATCATGCGGCGCATGAATCTTCGCTCCTGCATCGTGGTCAGCGACGGGTATCATATCTACCGCGTCAAGAAGCTGCTGGAGAATCAGGGGATGAAGGTATACGGGTCGCCCCGCCCCGAAGATCGTGAGCCGCTGGAGCCGGCGAGCTGGCGCGATCAGTGGCTGTATATGCGCCAGGCTCTGGCCTACGGGCTGTGGCGGGTCGGTATCCCGATCTGAAGCCGCAAATAAACGCGAATGAACGCGAATCCCTAGCGCTTCCTTAGAGTCGTAGATTCGCGTTCGTTTGCGGCCCAGCCGATTTCTTTGGTGCGCTGACGTACTGAATGCGCGATCACGGCATAGAGGCCGACAGCCGCCAGGAGAAGCGCCATCACAGCGAAGATGGGCGCCACCGCCGCGTACTTGCCCATCTCGCTATGCCGCGATCCATGCGGTCGGGATCAAACCCGAAGCTGGCTTTCAAGGTAGTGAACTTTTTCAAGATCACATCGGGATCCAGTTTCTGTATTTCGGCTCGAACAGTTTGTGCCACTTGCCCGGGAGGCACGCCCGTTCGCAGGAGAAAATTCACACCAAGCGACCGCTGGGGGTGCTTGCCGGAAAGGCAAATAGACCAGAGGTTTGAACTGCCGCCGGGTGGGGTCTCCCTGCATGATGTTCGGGACGACTCCCACACGGTCAGCCAGTCGGCTGGCTTCTGCGATCGATGTAACGAAGCCGCTTGCCCAGGGGTTGTTCGCCGAGGCCAGTACCTGGCGGCAAAACTCTGGTTCACAATGGCAACCGGTGATGTCGCCGTGCGGTCTCCGTCATTGAAATCGCGGCCCGATATCGCGGGCGCTTCCACACTCGGAAGTAATCCGGTCCGACGCGCAGGAACTGGACAGCCTCTCCGCCCTCCGGCGGGTTCGGCATTCCCTCTATCTCAAACGTCCGCTGATTTCCGAAATTCACGGGAATATTGCTGGCCACGGACTCATCTACAATCCCGGGAATGGCTCTCACTGTGGCTTCGAAGCGGTCGACATACGCCAAGAGTGGCTGCCAGACTCGGGAATTTGTCGGAAGGGAAACTTAGCAATCCAACCAGGACGTGTTCGGGATCGCCAACGCCGGTGTTGGCGCTTACAATCGTTCATGAGACTCCGAACCAGGACGCCTGCGCCGGATAACAGCACGATGGCGAGCGCCATCTGGCCTGCAACCAGTACCGCCGCCAGGTGTTTGCCGCGCAGACCCGGCGTGACGCCGGGGGCGTCGCATTTCAGAGCGCTGTTCACACCAATCTGCAAAACTCTGCCCATGGGAGCCAGGGAAAACAAAATCGCCGCAGCAAGGGAGATGGCAACTAAATAGACCAGCGTGCCGGAGTCCAGCGTATAGTCGAGAATCTGGTAAATGGAGGCGGTTTGCGACAGCCCAGGTGCGCACGCCCCATTTAGCGATCCACCAGCCGAGCACTCCGGCGACACTGGTAAGCGTCGAGGTTTTCGACGAAAATCTGGCGCATCATCCGCCCCCGGCCCGCGCCGAGCGCAATCCTGATCGAAAAATCGCGCCACCGCCAACGGTTCGCGCCACCGTGAGATTGGCCAGGTTGGCGCAGGCGATCAGTAACACGAACCACGCAGCCACCCAGAGCGAGCCGTAGATGACGGGCGCGTCCGGGCCGACTGAAGGATTGCGAATAGGTAACCAAGCTTGGGGACAACACCGCGATTCGTCGCCGGATAAGCCGCTTCCAGGCGGCGATTGATCGTTTCGAGCTCGGCACGGGCCTCTTGCAGGCTTGCGCCGTCGCGTAGCCGTCCGACGGCCAGGAAGTCTTCCGGGGCCCTGCGGTCCACCTCAGGGCCGCGCATATACGGCATCCAGACATCGAGATTGCGTCGGAAAATCAAAACCTTCGGGCATCACGCCGATAACGGTTGCGGGAGCCTTGCTTACAAGAACGGATGTGCCAATAACATCCTGGCGCCTTCCAAACTGGCTCTCCCAAAAGCGGTGATTGAGGATTACGACGGGTGCGGCTCCCGGGGCTTCATCCGCTGCACAAAATCACGTCCGAGGGCTGGCTTAACTCTGAGCAATCCGAATGTGTTCGTGCTCACGGTAAAGGCACTAGCGTCGACCGAACGTCCCTCGCCATAACTGAGACTGAATATTCTTTTCCCCGACGAAAGCCATTCCCTCGAAAGGAGTGCGCCTGAGCGCGCCAATCCTCGAAATCGAGGTAAGTGATGTTGCCTGTCCCGGATGGATACTGCTCCTGGATATAAACCAGCCGGTCGTTCCTCTGGACGAGCGGGAAGCCCCGAAACAGCATCGTGTTCATGACTACAAACACCGTGACGTTCAACCCAATCGCGAGCGCCAGCGTCACGATTGCCGTCAGAGGGTGAACGCCCGGTCGCGCCGCAGTCTCCGGAAAGCAAATCGCAGATCGTAAACGAGCCCTTCCAGCCACGGCAGTCCTCTTGAATCGCGATGAGCATCCTTAGATGCCTCCACAGCACCGAACTGAATACGCGCCAGGCGGCGGGCTTCGGCCTCGGGGGTCCCGCGCCGCACATAGTCTTCCACGGCAAGATCCAGGTGCGATTGCGCCTCCTCATCAAACTCGCGGTCCAGGGCTTCCCGCCGAAATAGGGAAGTGAGTCGCGCGCAGACTTGTTTCGAGCGCACTCATCCCTTGCCTTCCTCAGCCGCCGCGGCCAGCACCCGGCCCATCACCGCCGCCAGCCGCTCCCACTGCGATTTGTCTTTTTTCATCTGGCGCTTGCCGGCCTTGGTGATCGAGTAGAATTTGGCCTTGCGATTGTTATCGGAAACGCCCCACTCCGCCGTGATCCAGCCTCGCTGCTGCAGGCGCACCAGCGAAGCGTAAATGGTCCCCTGATTCAGCAGGACCTCGTTTCCGCTCAACTGTTCAATGCGCCGGGCGATGCCGTAGCCATGCACGGGCCCCATGACATCCAATGTCTGCAGAACCATCAGATCCAAGGTTCCCTGCAACAAGTCGAGTTTGGAATCGGGCATCCACGGGGCTCCTGTTGCAATACCACATGAGTATGGCATCTTGGTATGTTGCATGTCCACAGGACTGCCTCAGGCGGCACGAATCCTCATTGGTTGCTCCTTGCGCTTGGTTGCCTCTCGCGTTGTGGCAGCGGGAGTGGGCCGATTGGAAGGAAACCCCAGCCGCCTCCTGTGTTATGCTTTTAAACGATACGTAACGATTAAGAACTGACGAGGAGTATCGATTCTCGAATGGCACTGGCGGGCGAAGCAAAGAGTAACGTGATCACGAAGTTCCGGATCCATAAGTCGGATACCGGCTCGCCAGAAGTACAGGTGGCTGTCCTGAGCCGGCGAATTCTGGACCTTCAGGAGCACTTTTCGTCGCATGCGAAAGATCATCATTCGCGCAGGGGTCTGCTGCAGATGGTCGCGCGGCGGCGCCGGTTGCTGGATTATCTCCGCAGCCGGAGTCCGGAACGCTACAAGACTCTGATTACGAGTCTGGGCATCCGCCGCTAACGCATTCGTCGATCGATCTCGAAGCCCTGGCCCTGGCGGCTGGAGCGTCCCCGCGGGAACCCCTCCAAAGTCTCCTCTTAATCAACTGAAGATTAAAGGACGATTTCACACATGTTGCATTCCGTTGAAGTAGACTTGGGCGGCGGCCGTACCGTCACGCTCGAAACCGGAAAAATGGCCAAGCAGGCCAACGGTTCCGTCATTGTACGGTCCGGAGAATCGGTGGTCCTGGTGACTGCCTGCTCGAATCCGGAGCCCAAGCCCGGAGCCAACTTCTTCCCGCTCACGGTGGATTACCGCGAGTACACTTATTCCGCGGGGCGTTTTCCCGGCGGCTTCATCAAGCGCGAAGGCCGCATGTCGGAGAAGGAAACTCTGACCTGCCGCCTGATCGACCGTCCTATCCGCCCGCTGTTCCCCGAAGGCTATTCGAATGAAACCCAGATCATCGGCCTGGTGCTCTCGGCCGATCCCACGCGCGATCCGTCGACGCTCGCCATCATGGGCGCGGGCGCCGCGCTGGCCATCTCCGATATCCCGTTCGAGCACGTCATGGCCGGCGTGCGCGTCGGCATGGTGGACGGCAAGCTGACCGCGAATCCCACTTACGAAGAAACCAAGGCTTCCAAGATCAACATCGTGGTCGCCGGCACCGAGGGCGGCATCGTCATGGTGGAATCCGGCGCTCAGCAGGCCACGGAAGCTGAGGTTCTGGCCGCCATCGAATTCGGCCACGAGTGCTGCAAGAAGATCTGCAAGGGCATCCAGGAGCTGATGAAGAAGGCCGGCAAGACCAAGCGCACCTATACGCCGCCGGTTCCCAATAAAGAGCTGTACGATCAGATTTCCAAGTCCATCAGCGCCGAGCTGAAAGACGCGATGAACACGCAGAAGTACGAGAAGCTCGAGAGCTACTCGCGCGTGGACGCGGCCAAGAAGAAGGCCATGGAAGGCATCGCCGAAGAGAAGATCCCGGAAGCCAAGAAACTCTTTGATGCGCTCAAAGAAAGAATCTTCCGCGACGAGATGCTCAAGGAGCGCCGCCGTCCCGACGGACGCAAGTTCGACGAAGTCCGCAAGATCGAGGTCGAAGTGGGCGTGCTGCCGCGCACCCACGGCTCGGCTCTGTTCACCCGCGGCGAAACCCAGGCTCTGGTCACCGCCACGCTCGGCACCAAGGACGACGAGCAGCGCATCGAGCTGCTGGATTCCTCGGAAACCTCCAAGCGCTTCATGCTGCATTACAACTTCCCGCCGTTCAGCGTCGGCGAAGTGGGCTTCATGCGCGGTGCGGGCCGACGCGAAATCGGTCACGGAGCATTGGCCGAACGCGCCGTTGCGGCCGTGGTTCCCGACGACAAGAACTTCCCCTACACCATGCGCATCGTCAGCGACATCATGGAATCGAACGGTTCGAGCTCCATGGCGTCGGTCTGCGGCGGAACGCTGGCGTTGATGGATGCAGGCGTGCCGATCTCATCGCCGGTGGCCGGCGTCGCCATGGGACTGGTCAAAGAAGGCGATAGCTACGCGATCCTCACCGATATCGCCGGCGCCGAGGATCACTACGGCGATATGGACTTCAAGGTGGCCGGCACCGAGACCGGCATCACCGCGCTGCAGATGGACATCAAGGTGCCTAACGTCACCCATGCCATTCTCAAGGAAGCCCTGGAGCAGGCCCGCCATGGCCGCCTGCACATCCTGGGGAAGATGAACGCCGTGATCAACACGCCGCGCACCACGATGTCGCCCTACGCGCCGCGCATCTTCACTCTGCAAATTCCGACCGACAAGATCCGCGAGCTGATCGGACCCGGAGGCAAGGTGATCCGCGGGATCGTCGAAGCCACCGGTTGCAAGATCGACGTCGAGGACGACGGCAGCGTCAAGATCTTCTCCTCGGACGGCACCGCCGCCGACCGCTGCATCCAGATGGTCACCGACATCTGCGCCGTCGCCGAAGTGGGCAAGACCTATCTGGGCAAAGTGGTCCGCATCGTCGATTTCGGCGCGTTCGTCGAGATCTTCCCCGGCACTGACGGCCTCCTGCACATCTCCGAGATTTCGGAGAGCCGCATCAAGCAGGTGCGGGATGAGCTGAACGAGGGCGATCAGATCCTGGTAAAGGTTCTGGCGCTCGAAGGCAACAAGATCAAGCTCAGCCGCAAGGCGATCCTCAAAGAGGAGCGCGAGAAGCTCAAGCAGGCGGAAGCCAGCAAGGCTTAATCGGATCCAAGTGGGGTCAGGCTTTCGAGCCTGCAGGCGGCTTTCCAGCCGGCGCACTCCCGGCGTAGTTAGGCGGCGGAAGCCCGGCTGCGGCCTTGAAAGGCCGACCCCACTCTCTCAGTTTTTCTCAACGATCACCGCCGTCCCGTAGCACAGCACTTCGGTCACACCGCTCATGACCTCTGTCGCATCGTAGCGGGCGCCGATCACGGCGTTGGCGCCCAAGTCCATCGCGTGCTGGACCATCAGTTCGAAGGCGTGCGAACGGGTCTTCTCGCACAGCTCGGTGAGCAGCGTAATGTTGCCGCCGACGATGGTCTGCAGTCCCGCGCCGATAGTCCCGAAGATCGAGCGCGAGCGCACTACGATGCCTCGCACCAGTCCCAGGGTTTGCACGATGCGATAGCCGTCCAGGGTGAAAGCGGTGGTTACCAGGTCATGGGTCATGCTCTGGATTATCTCGCAAGTGGGGCGGGCTTCAGCCTGCAACGGTGGCTTTAGCCTCCGATTCAGCGCGGGCGCTGAAGCACCCGTTGCAGGCTAAAGCCTGCTCCACCTAGAATGCGTGTATGGCAGCCGCTGCTGAGACCGCAATCCCTCCGTACGTACTGAATCACTTCATCGCCGGTAAGAGTTTCACGCCCGGTTCTGGCGACCGCATTGCCCGCGGCCAAAGTATTCCGCACGAGGAGATCCTGCGCGAGTTCGGGTTGGCTCGCAAATCGGTCACCGGCGCCGGAGACCTGGATTATCGCGCAAGTCCGGAACTTGTCACCTAACTATGGAGTTGACGACGTCGAGGGTCGTTCTCGTCAATGGCTGGGTTCCTGGTTTTGCGCCATTCACCTGGAGGACGTATGCGGTGATGTTCACTGTGGTGTCATCATCTATGTCCTTGAACTTGAAGCTCGGGTCGCGGACGGTTATCTCAAACCGATCTATGAGTTGGGCTACGGTTTTCATGCCCCAACGGTTGAGGAAGGCTTCGCCAGCCAGTGGAGGAACACGGTTTGGATTTCCGATAAATTTCTGATCGGCTTCGGATAACGAGCTTACCGGCGGGAGCTCGCCCTCTGCGCCCTTACGTCCCAGCAAGGTATACGTGTGGCATCTCCCGCAAGTGTTTTCGTAGGATCTGCGGCCCGCTTCAGCCTGAGCTGAAGTGAAGACGCTGGGTTGAACCGGTTGTTGGCCCCCCAGAACAAAGAGGCCTGAGCCGAGAATAGCGGCGAGCGATAGCGCTTTGCAAAGCATGAGCACCTCAGAGTAAGTATATGTCTTCAGCTTTGACGCCAACGAGATCCAGAAACTTCCGTAATACCGTCTGGATCAGGCGCGGCGGAAGCCGAAGCCTTCATAGCCATTGGATGCGATATCGTCACATTTCCGCCTGTAATGTCCCACCCCGCCGATGTACGGCATGAAGAGCCGCGGAGTTAAACGAGTTAAACGGGACAGCGTTAAACGGGACAGACGACATTTTAAGCCGATCCGCCCCTTGCCGCCAAGATCTGCAGGTTTAACGCTCGCGGGATATCATAAATGAGACTCGATGCCGGATCTGTTTTCTTCTCGACGCTCAAGCCCGGAGCTTAGAATGGCTTTGGTCCTTCTGAGTACGGTCTTCACATCGGTTCATTTGGCCGCGCAGTGGGTGAAGTATCCCACCGCGGGAGTGCCGCGCAAGGCCGACGGCAAAGTGGATATGTCGGCTCCCCCGCCCCGCCTGGCGGATGGCAAGCCCGATTTTTCCGGAATCTGGATGACCGGAGAACCCAATCTGCCCCGGCCCGGCGGCTTGTCGAGTCCCAAGGAGGCGGCCAGTCCCCGGCAGCCGCCCAAGCCCGACGACAGCGCCGGCGACCAGGGTAATATCCGGGCCTCTCGCCAGATGGCGAATATCGGCGTCGATCTTCCGGGAGGCTTGCCGTATCAACCCTGGCTGGTGCCCATCGTCAAGGAGCGCACCGATAACCTGGCCAAGGACGACCCGCATATCCGGTGCCTGCCCGACAATTTTCTGCGCGCCTACGGGCTGCCGCATTTGCTGAAGTTCATCCACACTCCGAGTCTCCTGGTGATGCTCAACGAAAACAACGCCGGATACCGCCAGGTATTCACGGATGCACGGCCTTTGCCCGAGGATCCGACCCCCTCGTGGCAAGGATATTCGTCGGCAAAATGGTCCGGCGACACCCTGGTGATCGACACCATCGGATTCCGCGACGACACCTGGATCGACTGGAATGGAAGCGTGCTGACCCAGGCCGCCAAAGTGCGCGAGCAGATCCGGCGTCCGGACTTCGGACACCTGGAAATCCAGGTCACGGTCGACGATCCCAAGGCTTACACCAAGCCGTGGACCGTCACATTACGGCAGCGCATCGTCGTCGATACAGAGCTGATCGACGAGATCTGTCTGGAGAATGAGCAGTCCCTTCAGCACATGAAGTGACGGTGTCGCCGTCCCGGCCCGCCTCAATCCTCAATTTTCCGTGGGTGTGCGATCCAGCTTGTCGATAACCAGAATTTCCACTGGCTGCCGCCGCTGATCGAGCTTAAGGCCGAGTTGCCCCTGGACCGCAGCGAACATCGTGGGACCGGAACTGCCGCTGTTCGCTTCAGCGTTGGTAATCCATTCGAGCTTAAAATCATATACGCCTTTCAGGCCGCTCGCATCGATGACGGGTCCATCACGGAAGTAACCGGGCGCTAGGGCTTGCACTTGTTGTGCAATGTCTGCGGATCGCATACGGGTGCAGACAGCGGCGAGCGTGGCCCCTTCCCGCTCGGCAAACGACCGGATACAGCGAGCGTCGCCCGCCGCGCCTTCGGGAGACTCTTTCATTTTCGGTCCGCCCTTAGCCACCTCGAGCGCATAAACCTGCATGGTCTTGTTTTCCCGATGAAAGCTGAGGTGAAAACGGTCGGCCAGCAGTGCACCCAGCATAGAGGGTACTTGTTCCCGTGTGGCGCCGGCCGGCACCTTCGCGACGATGTCAAATCGATCTGCGGGAGAATCCGGGCTGCCGTTCAGAAAACTCGGGCCCTGGATCTGACGCGCGCCGACGCCATAGGCGAGCATGATCAGATCGCGCAATGTCACCTGAATGAAGGTCAGCCTGCGGTCGCCACCCACATTGAGGCTCGGCGTGACGGCGTTGATGAATCCCTGATCGGGGTTCGAAGCGCGAACGCTGGCCACTTCGAATTCAGAGGCGGATTGCGCATGCAGAGCCGCCGCTGCGATGGCAATGCTGAGAAATCTTCGCGCAGGTCTGATCATGGGTCCCTCCGTCTGCCAGCGTATTAGTTTATAAAATGTGTTTCTTGGGCCTCGCGTTCCTCTTTTTTGGCGACGTGACGAACCGCCACGCCGACGTCAGCAGGTCGCGCAAATCGTCCTTTCGAACCTGGGACAATCTCACGAGCACTGCCGGGTAATTCACGTAGTGACTGGTCACGTAGTACGTTTCAGGTGCTTCCGCGAGGAGCGCCGCGCGCTGGTCAAAATCGACACGCACCATCAGGGAATCCGGTTCGGCTGATTTGTGAATCGCCGTGCACGCCAAAAGACTTCCGCGCACCTTAAGGGCGAACGCGCCGCGCGTAGAGCTTTCCTTGACATCGGCCAGTGCGAGGCCGATCTTAAGAACGGTATCGAAGGTGACTTTCGTTCTGCGCGGCAAGGAGCCCCAAGAATAAGAGTGACGATTACTGCGCGGCCGAGGCGATCACGTTCGGGCGCTTCGCGAAGTAGTTGCCGGCGTCGAGGTTCTTGTACACGTTGCCCGCGACTCCCGCCGCCGTGGGACCGCTCACCGCGCTTCCGCCAGTCAGAAGCACGACCACGACCAGGCGCTGATTGTTCACTTCCGTGAACGATCCGAACCAGCCCAGGTGCGTCGGCGTGCGCGTATCGGTGCAGGTGCCGGTCTTGCCGTAAATGGGTTCGTTGGGATCGAAGCCGATGCGGCGCGCCGTTCCATATTCGACAGCCCCCATCATGCCCGGCTTGATTTCCGGGATCAGCAGGTCGATATCCAGGCGGCGCTTCACTTGAGGAACGATCGTGCCGGCCTGCTGTGCGTTCTTCGGATACTGGAGGTAGTAGAGCGTGCCGCCGTTGGCGACCGCTCCCATGAGTCCGGCCATCTCAAGAGGGGTGATGGTGATGCCGTCGCCGAAGCTGGTCATCATGCCCATGCCGCTCTTAGGCGTCTCGGAAGGCAGGATGCCGGGTTGTTCCTCATCGATGTTCAGGCTGGCTTTCTCACCCAAACCAAACAGGCGCGCGTAGTAGCTCATGCGCTCGAATCCCAGCTTCTCGCCCAGGCTCGCGAAATAATAGTTGTTGGATTTCGCCAGAGCCTCGGTCATGGCGACCTTCGTGTTTCCGTAGATGCGAATCTTGGTCAGGCGATCGATCACCGTCTCGCTCAGCGCCGCCAGCGCGACCGGAACTTTAATGGTCGAACACGGCTGGTATCCGCTCTGGTAAGCCAGTTTCTGATTGACGATGGTCAGGACCCGTCCGGAGTCGGCGTCGGCCACCACCACCGAACCGTTCAACCGGCCCAGGGCGCTTACGGCCGCATTGCGGGCCACCAGATCGTCCCCTTCGATAACATCGCCGTCCGTGGACACCGCGTAGTTCGGCACTCGCCAGGGGCCCCGCGCCACCGCAGCGGTTTTCCGGGCAGCTCGCTTAACCGAAGTGGAAGTCGCCTTGGCAACGTAAGCGGTCGTCTTCAACGTGGCGGCAGCCGCTCGTGGCACAGCCTTGCGGACAGCGGTTTTCTTGGAGCTCTTGGATTTCTTGCTGGGATGTCTGCCCGGCTGGGTGGTGATGGCGCCGAGCGAGAAGGGAACGGCCACGAGGGCCAGTACGGTCAGGAATCGAACGATGACCTGGCGGTTAGGATGCAAGGAGACTCTCTCTACATGAAATTTCGGACTAGCGCTGAAACAAACATTCTGCACCATGTTGCGTCTCGCGGTCAAGCAAGACCTGCTTCCAATTCTATCGTCCGGACGAGCTCTGGTCTTCAGCCGGATACCGCCAAAGCCTTGAACCGGCGCTGTAAACGCCCTCTACAGGCCCCTACAGGAATGATACGCTAGGACCTTGACGGCCAGCGCGCAACAAACTGTCCCCCGTGAACTGGTCATCCGCGATCTGGATGGCCAAACCGCTACCATAGCCCTGGATCGCGACCGGATCACGCTCGGCCGCTCCAGCTCGAATGAGCTGAGTTATCCGGATGACATCGGGCTGTCGCGCCAGCATCTGGCGATCGTCAGCCGGGACGGCCAGTGGACCGTCGAGGATCTGGGCAGCAAGAACGGAACACTGCTGAACGGCGTCCGCATCGAAAAGGCCATGCCGTTTGTGCCGGGCGACCACGTCTCGGCGGGGCACCTGACCATCGAATTCTCCGGACCCGGCCAGGCCAATCAGAACACCGTTATGTTCGTCGAGAACAAGGAGCAGTTCTCGAACAGCGCCACCACGGTGGTGGCCAGCCTGGATGCGGTTCTGGGATCGGGATCGCAGCCCGCCGATCTCAACAAGACCACGGCGATCATGCAGGGCACTCCGCAGATGCGGGCTCTGATCGACGCCGGACGCGAATTGGCCGGCCACCGGCCCTTGGCGGAACTGTTTCCGTTGATCATGGATCTTTCGACGAAAGCCGTGCGGGCCGGGCGCGGCGTCCTGATGACGCTCGATGGAGACCAGCTGAATGTGCGGGCCGCGCATGGCGCAGGCTTCCAGATTTCCTCGACCGTTCGCGACCGCGTGCTCAAGGAGAAAGATTCGCTGCTCATCCGCGATGCCCAGCTCGACATGGCCCTGCGCGAGCACATGAGTATCGTCGAACAGAAAGTCCGCAGCATGATCGCGGTGCCGCTGCAAACCAATGACCGCGTGATCGGCCTGATCTATGTGGATTCGCCCGACGCCATTCGCGAATTCACGATCGAGGACTTGAACCTGCTGACCGTGATGGCCAATATCGCGGCCATCCGCATCGAGCACGCGCGGCTGAATGAAATAGAGGAAGCCGAGCGCGCCATGGCCAAGGATATGCACCAGGCCGCGCTGATCCAGGAACGCCTGCTGGGCACCCCGCCCGTTATGGAGGGCATGGATATCGGCGCGAAGACGGTCGCCTCGCGCGCCGTCGGCGGCGACTACTACGACTTCATCAAGTATCCCGATGGTCGGGTGGGCATGATGGTCGGCGACGTGGCGGGCAAAGGCATGCCGGCGGCGCTGCTGATGAGCAGCCTGCAGGCCCGAGTGCACGTGGTGTTCGAAGAACCGGACGAGCTGGCCCAAAAAATGACCCGGCTCAACAAGAGCACTTGCGCCAACTGTCCCGACAATCGCTTTATCACGTTCTTCACCTGCATCGTGGATCCGAAGACGGGCCTGGTGACTTACGCGAATGCCGGACACAATCCGCCGCTGGTGGTGCGGGCCAAAGGTGGATTTGAATTGTTGTCAGGCGCCGGCGGCATGATTCTCGGAATCCTTCCGATGTCCAAGTACGAGGAAGCGACCATCACTTTGGACCGGGGCGACATCCTGGTGCTGTTTAGCGACGGTGTGACCGAAGAGGTGGATCCCAACGATCAGCAGTTCGGGGAAGAACGCCTGGCGAACATGGTGGCTGAGCTGCGCGATCGCCCGGCCGCCGAAATCGTCCAGGAGATCCATCGGGCCGTGCACGCATTCACGCAGGGAGCCCCGGCCGCCGATGATATTACCGTCGTCATCGCCCGGCGGCTGTAGAATAGAGATAGCAGCTTTTAATGCCCGCCCAAGTTGATCTCTCCAAGCTAAGCGTTCGTCAGTTCGCGGAACGTTTCAAGAGTGAAATGATCCCGCTCAGCAACACCTTCTCGTATTTCTGCGCCTCGGTTCCGTTGAGCGAGGAAGACCTGAAGGAATATCTGGAAGAGCCGGTCGCGGCTCTGCCTCCCGGTGTCGCCGCAGCGCTGCCCAAGATCTCGATCCTGCTGGTTCCCTACCTCGAACGCGGCAATGGGACGGGCGCCCCGAAAACCAGTGCTCGAGACAGTAACCGGGCCAAACCCGCCGCGGAGTACGTTTCCATCGAGAAGCCCCTGCACGGCCGGATTTCGGCCGCCACCCAGCTTAGTCTGGGCGGAGAGACCGTTCTGGCCTTCGCGTTAAAAGATCAGGAAGTCGCCGAGTACCATTACCGCTTTTATCATCTGCTGGCCACGGTTTTGGGGGAGCACTGGACCGACGCCGTCGAAACCGGCTACAGCCGGATGATGCGGGATGAGCTGAATTCCGACGTCCATGGCGAGGTGGACGAGGCCAGTTGGAGATTGAAGCAGGCCCTCCGGCGCTCCCAGGCGACCATGAGCGCGAAAGCCTTTCGGGCCTACGCTCGCCAGTCGTTCATCGATACGCTGACACTCTACCTGCACGGCATCTGCTGCGATATTGACGTGGATACGGGCCCTCGCCAGCTTCCCAGCCGGTATCTTCGCAAGCGCCTTCTGCTGCTGCAGGAATTGTTCCCGCCGCCGCACGGCTACGCGGTATTTCCGGAACAGCTGGGCGCCTGATCCTTCCCGGCGGACGCCGGAGTTTCCGTTAAGGTTTACACATTGCCTGTTTTTAATCTTGACAGGGTGTGGTATGCTCACCGGTAACAAGTTCGTTGCTGGGTGGTGCGGGGGCGGAGACGGGGATTGCTTGTAACGTGTGCGGGATAGCAGGGTTTACACATCTTAAGGGCGGCCCGGATCCAGACAGGATCTGGGAGATCACTCGATCGCTGATTCACCGGGGCCCCGATCAGCAGGGCGTGTGGGAATCGGGCGACGTCTCTTTGGGAGCCGTTCGGCTCAAAATCATCGACCTGGAACACGGCGATCAGCCTATGGCCAGCGATGATGGAGACACCATTCTGGTCTTCAACGGCGAGCTTTACAACCATAGGGAGCTGCGCCGGGACCTGGAGCAGGCAGGTCATCGTGTTCCATTCGCGCTGCGACACCGAGACGGTGCTGCACGCCTTTCTGGAATGGGACATTGAGGCTTTTCGGCGGTTCCGCGGAATGTTTGCGGCGGCCTTCTGGACGCAATCGGAAAAGCGGCTGGTTCTGGTGCGCGATCACATGGGGATCAAGCCCCTATATTTCGCCCGCCGCCGGGAAAATATCTATTTTGGCTCCGAGCTGAAAGCGATTTTGCTGCATCCGGGGATCGACCGTACCATCGATTTGGCGGGCCTGGCGGACTACCTCTCGCTCAACTATGTTCCGGGACCCAGGACGCTGGTGGAAGGGATTGAGAAACTCCCTCCCGGCACGTGGCTTGAAAGCCGCGCGGGCGCGGTTACCAGCGGCGACTATTGGCGGCTGGAGTTCGTGCCCGACCCCAAGAGAGACCTGGAATCGGCCAAAGAGGAACTGGACGGGCTGCTGCGCTCGGCCGTCCAGGAGCAGCTGGTTTCCGACGTTCCCCTGGGAGTTTGGTCCAGCGGCGGCCTGGATTCCTCGACGATCCTGCACTACGCCAGCGAGACCGCGCACGGGCGTCTGAAGACTTTCTCGGTGTCTTTTGAGGGGCGCTCCTTCGACGAGAGCCGATACTTTCGCGAAATCGCGCAGGCCTACGACACCGATCATCATGAATTCGATCTGAATCCGGACGCCGATCTGGCCAGCGTGATCGAGGATATTCCGTATTACGCCGACGAACCCAGCGCGGACGCCGGCGCTCTGCCGGTTTGGTTCCTTTCGAAGATGAGCCGTCAACACGTGACCGTGGCGCTATCCGGAGACGGGGCCGACGAGCTCTTCGGCGGCTACAAAACGTATCTTGCGGATCGCTATTCCGAGCATTTGCGACGCCTGCCCAACGGCGTTCTTCGGTTCGGGGAAAGAACCTCCCGGCTGCTGCCGGTCTCCAATGAAAAGATCGGCCTGGACTACAAGATCACGCGCCTGTTGCAGGGATCGCAGCTCGATCCGATAGAAGCTCATTTCTTCTGGAACGGGACTTTTTCGCGCGGCCAGCAAGGAACCTTACGAAACGGCTGGGACGTTCCGGCGGGTCTCGAGTGCGGCGGGCGCGGGCGCGGCGCCACTGGCCTGAGCCGCTTCCTGTGCATGGATCAGCTGTGCTATCTGCCCGACGACATCCTGACCAAGGTCGACCGCATGAGCATGGCGCATTCCCTGGAGGTTCGGCCGCCGTTCCTGGATCATCGGATCGTGGAGTTCGCGGCCCGGCTTCCGGAGAACCTCAAGATTCGCGGCGGGCGCTTGAAATTCGTCCTGCGGGAGCTCATGAAGGACCGGCTTCCGCGAGCCGTCATCCGGCGCAGCAAGGAAGGGTTCGACATTCCGACGCACCACTGGTTCCGGACCATTCTGCGGCCGCTTCTGCTCGACACGCTGAACGAAGACAGCGTCCGGGATTCGGGCATTCTCTCGTGGCCCGCAGTGGACGCAGTGATTCGCGCGCACCTGGATCGCCGTGCTAATCTCGGGTATCACTTATGGGGTCTCGTGGTTCTGTTCCTCTGGATGAAACACTGGGGGATCACGGCACCGTCTCGCGTCGAGGAACATCAGGCGATTCCGGTGGTTCTGCGCACTTCGGCCTGATCGTTCTACTGGTTGCGGCGATCGTTTTCCTGGGCTGCATCATCAGCCCGCCCTCTCTCATGGACGACGTGGACGCCGTCCAGGCGCAGATTTCGCGCAACATGCTCGATTCCGGCGACTGGGTGACGGCCCGGCTGGACGGAATCGCCTACCTCGAAAAATCTCCGCTCAAATACTGGATGATCGCGCTCGCGTTCAAGGTGCTGGGCGTGCACGATTGGGTGGCGCGCCTGCCCGTGGCGCTCTCGGCGATTCTGCTGTGCTGGCTGACGTATCGCATCGGATGGTGGGCGTTCAACCGGCGCGCGGGAATGTATGCGGGCCTGACTCTGGCGACCTGCGTGGGACTGTTTCTGTTCACCCGCATTCAGATTCCCGACGTCACCATCACAGCGACCATCGCGCTGGCGCTGTGGGCCTTTTTGCGCGCACTCGATCAGGAGGAAGCGCCGGCCGGGCCTGTGGAGCGCGGTGATGGCGGCAGCCATCGGAACCGGCCTGCTGCTGAAAGGCTTGATCGCCGCGCTGTTTCCGATCGCGGCCATGCTGCTGTTCCTGGCGTTCACTGGTGAATGGAAATCGCGCGAAACCTGGCGGCGGCTGCACGTGTTCCGCGGAATTCTTTTGGCCGTTGCCATCGCCGCGCCCTGGCACATCCTGGCGACGCTGCGGAATCCGCCGTATTTCGATTTCACGATGCACAGCGCGCCCGGCGAGTATCGCGGCTTCTTCTGGTTTTACTTTTTTAACGAGCACATCCTGCGCTTCCTGAATCTGCGGTATCCGCGCGACTACAACACGGTTCCTCGGCTGTACTTCTGGCTGTTCCACCTGCTGTGGCTGTTTCCCTGGAGCGTCTACCTTCCGGCCGCCATCAAACTGAATTATCGGAACGATGATCGTGCTTCGCGCATGCGCCTGCTGTGCCTGTGCTGGGCTGGATTCCTGCTGGTGTTCTTCACCTTCTCGTCGACCCAGGAATACTATTCGATGCCGTGCTATCCGGCGCTGGCGTTATTGATCGGCAGCGCACTGACCGAAAAGCGCGCCGCGTCCTGGATCCGCAAAGGGCATATTGCGCTGGCGGTGATCGCGACACTGGCGCTGGCCGCCATCGCATTCATCCTGTCGCAGGTGTGGAACCTGCCTGCGCCGGGCGATATTTCCCGCGCGCTCACGCAGCATCCGGATCTGTACACGTTGTCGCTGGGGCATATGGGCGATCTGACCATGGCGTCGTTCGCCTACCTGCGAACTCCTCTGCTGCTGGCGGGTCTGGGATTTCTGGTGGGCGCGATCGCGGCCTTTCGAGGTAAGGTTTTGGGCGCGGTGGTCATGATGATCCTGTTCATCCACGCAGCGCGTCTGGCGTTAGTGGTGTTCGATCCGTACCTGGCATCCCGACCCTTGGCGGAAGCCCTCAATCGCGAGCCCCGAGGCACGCTGATTCTCGACGATCAATACTACACGTTCTCATCGGTCGTATTTTATGCCGAGGCGTATCACGGCCAGCGGGTGCTGCTGTTGAACGGCCGCGTCAACAATCTGGAATATGGCTCGTATGCTCCGGACGCCCCGCGCGATGTGTTCATCGACGATGCGGGATTTCGGAACCGCTGGCTCTCGCGGGATCTGTATTATATCTGCGTGGAGAAACCCCAGGTGGAACGCCTCGAGAAACTCGTGAGCCGGGAAGCGCTTCATCCGGTGATCGAAAGCGGCGGAAAGTTTGTGTTCCGCAACCGCACCTAACCGTGAGAATTACCATTGACGCGAGTTCGGCTCTGCTGCGCAGCGCGGGCGTTAAGGGCTACACGTATCACTGGTTGCGCAGTCTTCGCCAGCAAGCGGGCGCCGATCAGGAGGATGTCGACATTCGTGCATTCCCGCTGTTAAAAACGTGGGCTCGCCTGGATCACGAACATTCGGCGCTGCCGCTCGCGCCGACGATTCTCCGGCTCGGTTTGCTGCATGCGCGCGAACGTTCTCGGTCCCGCGGTTCTGGATTTGCTAGTAGGCTCGACCGACGTCTTTCATGCCGGCAATCTCGTTCGCCAAGCGCCGGGCAAAGCGCGCCTGACCGCGACCATCCACGATCTGACGTCCTGGATCATGCCGGAGGTCCACACGCAATCTACGCTACGGGCCGACCGGACGTTCGAGGAGCGCATTCTGAAGCGCGCCGACGGGCTGATCGCGGTTTCCGAAAACACCAGGCAGGACGCGATTCGCCTGCTCCAGATCAAGCCGGAGCGCATCCGCACGATTCATTCGGGGGTCGCCGAACAATACTTCGACGCCCGGCCGAGCGCTCGCGCGAAACCGTATGTTCTGTTCGTGGGCACGGTCGAGCCGCGCAAGAACCTGGACACGCTGCTGGATGCCTGGCGGTCGGTGAAACCGGATCTGCGCGAGCATTTCGATCTGGTGATCGCCGGACCCGAAGGCTGGAATTCCGCGGCCACAATGGCGCGCATTCGTCAGGAAGCCGACCTATTTGGGCTATGTGCCGGAGTTGGACATGCCCGGTCTGGTGGCGGGCGCGTCGTTATTCGTTTATCCGTCCCTCTATGAAGGATTCGGATTCCCGCTGGTCCAGGCCATGGCGGCGAATGTCCCCGTGCTCGCTTCGCGTACTTCCTGCTTGCCGGAAATCGGCGGGGATGCTGCTGCGTACGTCGATCCACGCAGTCCTTCCGAGATGGCGGATCAGCTGACGAAACTGCTCGAATCCCCGGAGGAGCGCGCACGGCTGGCGCAGTTGGGTCGCGCGCGGGCCGAGTGTTACCGCTGGGAGCGGTGCGCGCGGGAATCGCTGGCGTTCTTCCGCGAAATCGCAGGTTCTTCCGGTTAAGGTACGGGCGTGAGCCCGTGGCGGCGCATCACTTGAGCGATGGCCGCGGGGTCGGGCGGGCCTCCGGCGGCAGCCTTGGCGACAGCGGCGATTTCCCGGAAGTAGTCGGGGCCGAGGATGCCGGGAGTGACGATGGCGAGCATCTTGGCGGTGGTTTCATGACGGTTGTCGAAGCGGTGTACGGCTCCGCGCGGGATGCACAGCACCTCGCCCGGACGCACCTCAATCTGCCGTCCGTCCACCGTCCATGTCAGCACGCCCTCGAGACCGTAAATGGTCTCCTCATAAGCGTCATGGCTGTGCGCGATCGGCACCTTCGCTCCCGCCGGGACATCGAATTCGAACATCGCGACAGAACCGCCCGACGCTTTGCCCTCAAGCAGGAATCGAATGGCCAACTGTCCAACTCTGATCTCTTCCATAAGCACTCGCTTTACTTGCCGGCCGGGCCGACGCCGAAATCCCACACCTGCCAGTTAAGCGCGCCGTCGCTGTACTGCACCAGCGCGTACTCGCCGGGCTCCAGCGCCTGTTCCGGCCAGATCTTGTAGGTTCTCTCGGAGACCTGCTTCTTGAACGTCGCCACGATCTTCAGATCTTCGAGCACTTCGTTGGTCACCGGCAGGATGCTGATGTTCTCGAGCAAGCGTCCGTTCTTTTTCTTCGCCAGCTTGATGATCGCGAACCGCTCGTCGTCCGAAAGGCGTATGTAGAACTCGGGCTTATCGCCGTTCGCACGATAGGCCGCCGCGTCGCCCTTGAGTTCCACGCTGCTCTTGCCGGGCACGATCGGCACCGGCGAGAGAACCTTCAAAACCGTCCGGCCTTTACTGGAATTGACCTCGACTTCGGCCATTTTTAACGACTCGACCTTGTCCCCAGCCGCGCGATAGACGCCGGGCTCTTCCGGTATGCTGGCCGCTTCCTTACGCTCGGCGCGAATCGCTTTGTTTTCGACGTCCTGTTCCTTGGCGTCGGCCTCGACGGCCGCCTGGCGTTCGGCGGCATCCTTCTTAGTGCGCTCCAGGTCCACCAGTTCGAGCGGAATCTCTTCCCAATCGCCGCGCTCGGTGCTGAAGTAGCGGACGCGATCTTCGAGTACCTGATATTCGCGGACGATCTGGTAATCGCCGTCCTTGAGATACAGGCGGCTGGTGGCGCCAAAGGCGGCCACCCGCCAAGGCAATCAGAATGGCGAAACGGAGAAGCATACCGCTCTCCCTCTATTATGGATGAACGTGCGCATAGGGCTACATACATCGATCGCGGGCGCGCTGGAGCGGTCCGCGCTGAAGGCCGCCGAGCTGGGAGCGAATACGTTCCAGATTTTCTCGTCGAGTCCGCGGCAGTGGAAGGCGTCGGTGCCCGAGCGTCCCGGCTATCCGGCTGCTGAATGCAAGCTCGCGAGAAGCACGACCTGTATCCTCTGGTCATTCACGACAACTACCTGATCAATCTCGCTTCGGCGCACGAGAAAACCCGCGAGCTGTCGATTGAGGCGTTTCGCGGCGAGCTGGTTCGCGCCGTGGCGATCGGCGCCGAGTACCTGGTGGCGCACCCGGGTAATTACAAAGGCCACACCGTCGAGCAGGGGATCATGCATTTTCTCGAAGGCGTAGCGGCGGCCGCGCAAGGGCTGAAGCTGGGAAATCTGATGCTCCTGATCGAGAATACCGTGGGGGCGGGGGCGCAGCTGGGAGGGCGCCTCGAAGAGCTGCATGTGATGCGCGAATTCGCTCCCAAGCTGACCGACGTGCCGATCGGGTTTTGCCTGGACACCTGCCACTTATTGGCGAGCGGTTTCGATATCGCGAATGAGGCCGGACTGCGCGAGATGGTGGCCGAAGCCGATCGCCTGCTGGGGCTCGACAACGTGCGCGTGATCCATGCCAACGATTCCAAGGGAGCGTCTGGGGTCGCACATCGACCGGCATCAGAACATCGGCCACGGTAATATTGGATTAGACGGGTTTCGCCGCATCCTGCATCATCCGCAACTACGTTCCAAGGCTTTTATTCTGGAAACGCCGATGGACGACGGCTGGGACAAGAAAGATCTCGAAACACTTAGACTGCTATGGAAGAAATCCCACAAGACCCCACGCGCTACGACCACAACCAGATCGAGCTGAAGTGGCAGGAGCGCTGGAATAACGATCCGAACCTGTACAAGGCTTCGGATTCCACGCGGCCGAAGTACTACGTGCTCGAAATGCTGCCCTACCCGAGCGGCAGCCTGCACATCGGGCATCTGCGCGTCTACGCGATCGGCGATGCGCTGGCGCGTTACATGTGGATGCGCGGGCATAACGTCCTGCACCCCATGGGTTGGGACGCGTTTGGACTACCAGCGGAGAATGCGGCGATTAACAATAATCGGCATCCGCGTGAGTGGACCCAGACCAACATCGCCCAGATGAAGCGGCAGCATCGCCGCATGGGCTTTAGCTACGACTGGGATCTGGAGATCAGCACGTGCGAGCCCGAGTATTATCGCTGGAACCAGTGGTTCTTTCTGAAGATGCTGGAGCGCGGGCTGGCGTATCGCAAGCAGGCCATGCTCAACTGGTGCCCGGAATGCGGCACGGTGCTGGCGAACGAACAGGTGGTCGACGGCTGCTGCTGGCGTCATGAGTCCACGCCCGTCGAGCAGCGCGCGCTGGAGCAATGGTTCTGGAAAATCACCGCCTATGCCGACGAGCTGCTGCGCGATATCGACGATAAGCTCGAAGGCCACTGGCCGGATCGCGTGCTCGCCATGCAGCGGAACTGGATCGGGCGGTCAGAGGGCTCGGAGATCGATTTCAAGCTGGAAGGAACGGGCGAGCCGATCCGTGTGTTTACTACGCGCGTCGACACGATCTACGGCGCTACGTGCGTGATCCTGGCGCCGGAGCATCCTCTTGCTGCGCAACTGCTCGATGAGGCCGGCCGCGCGCGTGCCAAGCAGATGATCGACGGGCGGGCCCATAGCAGGGGAAAGCCGGGTCCGGGCGATATCGAAAAGGACGGGCATTTCACGGGACATTACGCGGTGAATCCGTACAGCGGCGAAAAGGTTCCCATCTGGATCGGCAACTTCGTGCTGATGGGCTACGGCACAGGCGCGATCATGGCGGTCCCGGCGCACGATGAGCGCGATTTCGACTTCTGCAAGACCTACGGCATTCCGATTCGCCCGGTGATTCGGCCCGTGGATGGGGTACTGGACGAGAGTCCGAAAGCGGCGTTCCCCGACGACGGCATCGTCGAAAGATCCGGCGAATTTTCGGGCCTGCCGAGCGCAGAAGCGCGCGCACGCATGAACAAGAAAGCCGAGAACGAGGGATTCGGCCACGCCGCCGTCACCTATCGCATCAAGGACTGGGGAATTTCACGCCAGCGCTACTGGGGCACGCCGATTCCCGTGATCCATTGCCCGAAGGACGGCGTGGTTCCGGTGCCCGAGAAGGATTTGCCGGTGGTGCTTCCCGTGGATGTGCAACTCACCGGCAAGGGCCGCTCGCCGCTGGCCGATGTCGCAGCGTTCGTGAACGTGAAGTGTCCCAAGTGCGGTGGCGATGCCCGCCGCGAGACCGACACGATGGACACGTTCGTCGATTCGTCCTGGTATTTCTATCGCTATTGCGACCCGCACAACTCGACTGCACCGTTCGACACGAAGAAGGCGGCTGCCTGGATCCCGGTGGACCAATATATCGGCGGCGTCGAGCACGCGATTCTGCACCTGATTTATTCCAGGTTCTTCACCAAGGTGATGCGCGATATCGGGCTCATCGAAAACAGCGAACCTTTCAAGCGCCTGTTCACCCAGGGCATGGTGGTCAAGGATGGCGCGAAGATGTCCAAATCCAAGGGCAACGTGGTCAGCCTGGATGAGATGACGGAACGCTTCGGAGCGGATACCGGCCGCGTGTTTGAATTGTTCGCCGCGCCTCCCGAGAAAGACATGGATTGGACGGATACCGGCGCCGAAGGAGCGTACCGCTTCCTGGGCCGGGTGTTCCGGTTCGTGGTTCGTAATGCGGGCCGGGCTATGGGCGGGGGCTCGAATGGGAATCCCGAAGGTGACCGTCGGGCTCTTCGCAAGCTGCACCAAACTATCCGCAAGGTTACTGAGGATTTCGATAATCGTTGGCACTTCAATACTTCGATCGCCGCGCTGATGGAGCTGATCAATACGCTGTACGACGAGGAAGCCGGGTTGTCGGCTGCGGCGCTGGGACAAATTCTTCCCTCGCTTTCGCTCCTATTAGGGCCGTTCGCGCCGTATCTCGCCGAGGAGCTGTGGGAGCAGCTCGGCCGCAAGGGTCCGGTGTTCCGGCAGCCCTGGCCCACTTATGATGAGGCACTCGCGAAAGAGGATGCCGCCGACATCGTGCTGCAGGTGAACGGCAAGGTTCGCGGCCGGCTGTCGGTGGCGTTCGGCACTTCGGAAGACGAGCTGAAGAAGCTCGCGCTGGCCGATCCCAAAGTGCAGCCCTCCATCGAGGGGAAGCAAGTGGTGAAGGTGATCGTGGTGCCGGATAAGCTGGTCAATATCGTCGTGAAGTAAGTAGCTGGCGCAACTCGCCTTGAAACTTCGGATCCAGACGCAGCGCGATGTTGAGCTCCTCCATCGCTTTTTCACGGTCGCCGGTCTTTAAATAAGCCGTGCCCGAAGAATCGTGCGCTTCCACGGACTCCGGACGCAGCTCGGTGGCGCGCTTTAGCCACTGCCATGGCTTCTTCACGTCGCCCCAATTCCAGATAGGTGCATCCAAGATTCACCAGCGCGTACAGGTTGTCCGGCTTCTGCTCAAGCACCCTCCGGTACTCGTGAATTGCAGACTGATTGTCCCCCAAACCCTCCAGAGCGACGCCCGCGTGCAAATAACCGTCGGGACAATTGGGGTCTGAACGTATTGCCTCTCTCGCTTTCTCGAGCGCTTCATCGAACTTCCCAAGCCGGTTGAGATACACTGCCACGTTCGCTTGAGCAATTGCGTTATTCGGGGCGAGACGCTCGATTTCCCGGCAGGCTCCAAAGCCTCTTGCCAGCGTCGAAGTTCTCGTAGTCCACTGACGCCGGGCGCCTAAGGTCACCGGGGACACAGTTACTGCCGAGTTCGGGTCGCTTCATGAAGAATCCGATGTGAATCTCGATGGGACTGAGACTGTCATCCCTCCCGGCGCGAGAATCTCCTTCAGACGAATCTGACGACGCCGCCTTCGATCTCATCGTCAAGATGAACAGTAAAGACATCGGCAACCACGTCGGGGAGAACCATTTCGTCTTTTCGGCTGATGGAAGGACCTTGACCGAAACGAAAGCTCACACCGAACGAGAAGTCGCGCCACGAAGGCACCCTACGTGAATCTCGATCCGACTGACACACGCCAGGTTCCCAGCTGGCCTTCCCAGAATCCGCGGTCCTTGTCTTTCCAATTCGAACCCATACGGAATGCCCGCCTCACCTCGTCGATCGCCTCCTGCCGGCGTCCAACCTCAGCCAGGGCCAGAGCCCGATACGCATGGGCCGCTCCGTAGTTGGGGCTTTTCTGGAGCACCTGTTCGCACTTTTCGATTACCAACGGGTATTTCTGTAGCTTGTACAGACACCAGGCAATATTAAGGTGGGTGACAAGGTGCTCCGGCTCCTGCTCGGCCGCTCTTTGAAAGCTCGCAAGAGCTGAACTCCACGCTTGTGCGCGCCAGCCCCGGCGCCCCAGGAGAGCGAAACAGCCTTACCTTTAGCCAACGGATCAAGCGCACTCCTGTCGATGTGATCGGCATTCAGATGGTGATTCCATAGCGGACGCAACGCATCGACGACGCCCGCCGTACCATACGATTAGTGAGTACTACGTGAATCCATCGGACGGGCGTCCTCAAGACTCAGAACCCTTCTGTCGAACTTCCTCTTAGCGAGATCCTGTAATCAGATCGTACGGGTCGAAATTTCGACCCTGTAGAATGGGAGTAGGGTGTCCACAGCAATTCAGGCCGTCGACCTGTCTAAGGTCTACCGATCGGGCGAGTCCGAGCTGGTCATTTTCGACCAGCTCAACTTCGAAGTCGCCCAGGGCGAGCAGGTCGCACTGGTCGGCGAGTCGGGCGCGGGCAAGAGTACGCTGCTGCACTTGCTCGGAGGTCTGGACACGCCAACAAAGGGTGCGATATACTTCGGGCAGAACAACATATGCCGGCTTCCGGCGGATGAACTGGCGAAGTTCCGCAACCGGGAATTGGGTTTTGTCTGGCAGATTCAGTCTCTTCTGGCCGAATTCACGGCCGTGGAGAACGTGATGATGCCGCTGCTGATACGGGGTCAAGCAAGAGAAGAAGCGGAACCAGTCGCATTAGCGAGGTTGAATGAAGTGGGCTTACGAAACCGCGCTGAGCATCGTGCGGGTGAGCTTTCGGGCGGAGAGCAGCAGCGAGTCGTACTGGCGCGCGCGCTGGTGGGCGACCCCCGCGTCCTTTTGGCCGACGAACCCACGGGCAATCTCGATTTCCGGACCGGCGAGATGATCATGGATCTGCTCCAGGATCTGCATCGGTCCCGGCAGTTGACTTCGCTGCACGTCACCCACAATTTGAATTTCGCACGGCGCGCGGACCGGACGCTGACTCTGGAACGCGGCCAGCTTGACTTCGTCCTCGTTGGAGCAAGGCAGAAATTATGTTTGAACGTTATACCGAAAAAGCCCGGCGAGTGATCTTCTTCGCCCGTTACGAGGCCAGCCAGTTCGGCAGCCCCTGTATCGAGACGGAGCATCTTGTTGCTGGGTCTGCTGCGGGAAGACAAGGTCCTTACCAATCGTTTTTTGCGCTCGAGCGCGGCGGTGGAATCGATCCGCAAACAGATCGAGGCGCAAACCACCTTGCGGGAAAAGGTGTCGACTTCCGTCGATCTTCCTCTCAGCCATGAATGCAAGCGCGTGCTTGCCTATGGCGCGGAGGAAGCCGAACGGCTCAACCACAAGCACATCGGAACAGAGCATCTCCTTCTCGGGCTCCTGCGCGAAGAGAAATCTTTCGCGGCGGATATTTTGCACGAGCGCGGCCTGCGGCTGACCCAGGTTCGCGAAGAGATCGCCCGGTCGAGCTCGGAGAAAATGTCATCCAATCGCCCCAAGGAAAGCTCTTTACTGAGCGAATTCAGCCGCGACCTGACCCAGGCCGCGATGGACGGTCTGCTCGACCCCCTGGTCGGGCGCGACTACGAACTGGAGCGCGTGACGCAGATCCTGTGCCGCCGCACCAAGAACAATCCGGTGCTGATCGGCGAGCCGGGCGTGGGCAAGACTGCCATCGTCGAAGGCTTGGCCCAGCGCATCGCCGACGGCGACGTGCCGTCGTTCCTGTCGGACAAGCGCATCCTGGCGCTGGATCTTTCTCTGATCGTCGCGGGCACCAAGTATCGCGGGCCAGTTCGAAGAGCGCTTGAAGACCATCATGAAGGAGTTGATGGAGCATCAGAACGCCATCATCTTCATCGACGAGCTGCACACCCTGGTGGGCGCCGGATCGGCCGAAGGCTCGCTGGACGCCGCCAATATCCTGAAGCCGGCGCTTTCGCGCGGCGAAATCCAGTGCATCGGCGCGACCACGCCTGCCGAGTATCGCAAGTCCATCGAGAAAGACCGCTCGCTCGAGCGCCGCTTCCAGGCCGTGAAGGTTCCGCCGCCGAACGAAGAGGACGCCACGCGGATTCTGTTCGGCATCAAGGAACGCTACGAGAAATTCCACGCCGTGGCGTATACCGACGAGGCCATCGAGAACGCCGTCTACGCCTCCACGCGGTTTATTCCGGACCGTTTCCTGCCGGACAAGGCCATCGATCTGATCGACGAAGCCGGCGCGCGCGTGAAGCTGCGCCAGACGACGCTGCCGGGCGAGGTCGCCGACATTCAGAAGAGCATCAAGTTCATCGTGCATCGCATGGAAAACGCGATCGCGAATCACGAGTTCGAAAAGGCCCGCTTCTACTCCGACGAGGAGCGCAAGAAGCGCGAAGATCTGCGCGTGCTGCGCGAGAAGTACAACCTGGACGATACCTCCACCGGCGTCGTGACCAAGGACGATATCGACGACGTGGTCGCGCGCTGGACCGGCGTCCCCATGACCGCGATTCGCGAGGAGGAAGTCTCCAAGCTCCTGCGGATCGAAGAGGAGCTGCATACGCCGCATCATCAGCCAGGAAAAAGCGATCTCGGCGCTGTCGCGCGCGATTCGCCGGTCGCGCGCCGGCCTGAAATCGCCCAAGCGCCCGGCTGGATCGTTCCTGTTCCTGGGACCCACCGGCGTCGGCAAAACCGAAGTCGCGCGGGCGCTGGCCGAGTTCCTGTTCGGCAGCGAAAAGTCGCTCATCCGCTTCGATATGTCGGAGTTCATGGAGAAGCACTCGGTGTCGAAGCTGATCGGCTCGCCTCCCGGATACGTGGGTTATGAAGAGGGCGGGCAGCTGACCGAGCGCGTCAAGCGGGCGCCGTATTCCATCATCCTGCTGGACGAAATCGAAAAGGCGCATCCGGATGTCTACAACATCCTGCTGCAGGTGTTTGAAGACGGCCAGTTGACCGACGGGCTCGGCAACACGGTGGACTTCAAGAACACCATCATCATCATGACTTCGAACCTGGGCGCGCGCTTCCTTGAGAAGCGCAATCCCATGGGCTTCTCGCTCCGGCCAGCGGCGTGCCGGCCAAGGTGGAAGATCAGGTGATGACGGAGGTCAAGAAGGCCTTCAATCCCGAGTTCCTGAACCGCCTGGACGAGATCATTCTGTTCACGTCGCTGACCGACGACGACCTGCTGAAGATCATCTACCTGCTGACCGAGCAGATCAACAAGAATCTGGTCGCCAAGCAGATCAAGATCCAGATTCGAACGAGGATGCCGCCACGCTACATTCTGGAGAAAACCTGCACGGACCGCAGCTATGGCGCGCGGCCGCTGCGCCGGGCGCTCCAGAAGTACATCGAGGATCCGCTCAGCGAGGCGCTGATCCAAGGCTCGCTGGCGCGTCCCGCCGAGTTCGAGGTCTACCTGGGCGAGGACGGCATCTACTGCCGCCAGATGCAGCCTGTCGGTGAGCCTCAGCCGCAGCCCGTCGCCGCGGGCGAAGGCGCTCCGCCGGCCGAGGAAGCTGCTCCGGCCGGCGCCGGGCATCCCGCTGTACATGTTTGAATAATAGCCGCAAATAAACGCGGATGAACGCAAATTCCTAAATGTCAGACCGCCTCGAGGAACTCCGCCGGCGCCACGCCCGGGCGGAGGCCGGAGGCGGCGAAGAACGCCGCGAACGCCAGCACGCCGAAGGCAAGCTCTCCGCGCGCGAACGCATCGATCTGTTGCTCGACGAAGGCACCTTCGTCGAAACCGACAAGCTGGTCCGGCACCGCTCGAACGATTTCGGCATGGCCGAACAGGTGATCGACGGCGACGGCTTCGTCACCGGCTACGGACTGATCCACGGCCGCACGGCGTATGTGTTCGCCCAGGATTTCACAGTGTTCGGCGGCTCGCTCTCCGAGACCAACGCGAAGAAGATCGTCAAGATCATGGATCTGGCGCTCAAGACGGGCGCGCCCGTAATCGGCTTGAACGATTCGGGAGGCGCGCGCATCCAGGAGGGCGTGCTTTCGCTCGCGGGTTACGCGGATATCTTCCTGCGCAACACGCTGGGCAGCGGCGTGGTCCCGCAGATCTCGGCCATCATGGGGCCTTGCGCCGGCGGCGCGGTCTACTCCCCTGCCCTCACCGATTTCACGTTCATGGTGGACGGCAGCAGCTACATGTTCATCACCGGGCCGGACGTGATCAAGACGGTCACCCACGAAGACGTCACCAAGGAACAGCTCGGCGGCGCGGCCACGCACAACACGACCAGCGGCGTCGCGCACTTTTTGGCGCACGGCGATGCGGAATGCCTCCAGATGATTCGCGAGCTGCTGAGTTATCTGCCGCAGAACAATCGCGACGAAGTTCCGCATCGCGCGAGTACGAGATCCGGTAGATCGCGAGGACATCGGCCTGGATTCTGTGGTGCCGGGCGCGTCGAATCTCCCTTACAACATCAAGGACGTGATCCGCCGCGTGGTGGACGACGGCAAGTTCTTCGAAGTCCAGGAACGCTGGGCGCGCAATATCGTCATCGGCTTTGCCCGCATGGACGGGCGCACGCGTGGGCATCGTCGCGAATCAGCCCGAGCACCTGGCGGGCTGCCTGGATATCGATTCCTCCGTCAAAGGCGCTCGCTTCGTCCGGTTTTGCGACGCCTTCAACATTCCGATCCTGACCTTCGAGGACGTGCCTGGATTTCTGCCGGGCACCGCCCAGGAGTTCGGCGGCATCATCCGGCACGGAGCGAAATTGCTGTACGCCTATGCCGAGGCGACCGTGCCCAAGATCACCGTGATCACGCGCAAGGCCTATGGCGGCGCGTATTGCGTGATGGGATCGAAGCATCTGCGCTGCGACGTGAATCTGGCGTGGCCGACCGCCGAGATCGCTGTGATGGGAGCCGAAGGCGCGGTGAATATCCTGTACCGGTCGTTGCCCGAGGCCGAGCGGCGGGCAAAAACTCAGGAGCTTCAGGAGCGCTTCGCTAATCCGTTCGTCGCCGCCGAGCATGGATTCATCGACGACGTCATTGAGCCGCACCAGACGCGGCCAATGGTGATCCGGGCGCTGCGTATGCTCGCCACGAAAGTGGATACTATGCCGCGCAAGAAGCACGGAAACATACCGCTCTGAGGCGCGCGAACGGGAATACCAGGATCAATGCCGCGATCGCCGCATAGCTGATCCAGCGGCAGATGCGGAGCTCCGCGCCGCCATCGTAATCCAGCACGATCTCGCAAGGTCCCGCGCAACCGGGGCGCAGCCACATCAGACCGAGCCCATCGCGATTGAGCGTACGATCCTGGCCTCCGGCCCGTGCATGCCAACCAGGGTGATACGAAACCTGAAGCGATATCGCCTGCCCGGGCGCCGCGGTAGCTCGGATCCTCATGCGGTTTCTTCCTTCCCAGCGGAATTCCGGCGTGGGCAGCGAAGGATCGTCCAAAGCGGCGTTATAGCGCTCGATTTCCGCGATGTCCGCACGGTCTGCCGGAGGATGGACCACCAGTGCCGATTCCGGTACGACGTGCGCCAGCGAAGATGTCCGCTGCGGGATTTTATAGATGGTCACGCCGCTATCGCGCCAGAGGACGGGCAAGATGCCTTCGAACTTCGCCGGCTGGGAAAAGCCTTTCCAATACTCCTGGCTGTCCGGACTCGATATCCCGGCCGCGCCGACACCAAACGCTTTCAGCCATGCAAGAGCCTCGCGTGCGGTACCCGCGTAAACCGAATCCATGCCGGTCTGCTGAATCTGGCTGTACGCCATGCTCCACGACGCTCCCGAGAATTGCGGAACCGGAGCGAAGGCATTGGTCCATTGCGCGATCGATCCGGGCATCATGACGCGCACTCCAGGAAGGTTCTGATCGGCCCAGGTGGCGGCGCGATACTCGACCGTTCGCGCGGGATCGCCGGGAACCAGCATATTCCTGGCCTGCTGGCGCACGTGAATGGTCTGCTCGACTGCGAATGCCAGGAAAAGAATCAAAACCGCACGCCGGGGTCTGATGGGCAGCCGTGCCAGCGCGGATCGCATGCCGAAGGCAATCAGCAAGGCTAGAGCGACTTCCATTTCCAGCTTGTAGCGGCCTGGCTGGGGCAAAAACTGGCGGTGAACGTAGGCGGCGACGATCGGCACGCTGCAAGTCAAGAGCGCGAACAGCGCGAAGAACTGCAATTTCCAATCCGAGGTGATGCGCCGGAGGAAGCGCCACAGAATCGTCCATCCCAAGATGACGATCGCGATCGCCGTGAGGGAACCGAGGGTCCAGCCAGGCTCAAAATGGGTCTTCGACGGGCCGCTGACCGCCCTCAGCAGGGACGGCGGATAGAATGCCGCGACAATCGCCAGCGAGAATGCGCCGATCAGGCCGATAATGAGCAGCTTTTTCGCGAAATCTTCACGCTGCACGAACAACAGACAGACAGCCGCCATGGCCACCATCACCGGGCCGAAGGCGCTGGCGAGCGCTGCGAGCGCGATGAGCACCGACGCGGCCCAGTAATATCGAAGTTGTTTTTTGCGGAGCGAGAGCGACAAAAATAAGATGACCAGAGGCAGAAGAGCGATCGCAGCCAGGTGCGGCGTGTCATCCCACACAGCGACAACATAGAGGCGGCGCGCGTCCCCCAGGCTTTTGAGTGAAAATGCCTGATCAGGCACAAGAATTTGCGTCGGCGCGGTCAAGGAGTAGAGCAGCGCAGCGGCGAAGCTCGATCCTGAAGCCCGCGTGAGCAGCCAGGCCGCGGTGAAGATCATGAGCGGCGCCAGACAGTAGACGGCTCCGGTGATCCACTGAAACGCCATGTCTGGAGGGATCGCGAGCGCCGCGGACAAAGCTGCGATCAGGCCCGGCACCAGGGGCGCGTAGGTAAACTCGAAGGGAATGCCGGCATCCCAGTAGGGCCACCACGCCGGGTGAAACCAACTGCCATGGGCGCTCTTGGCGATGGCAATCCAGAACCCGTGCATCGAGTTCATGTAAGCCGTCCGCACAAAGAAGAGCTCGCGGCAGATGTAGGCGTTCATCCAGAGCAGCGCGAGCGCGAAGAAGGCAGCTTGCAGCAATTCGCCGCGGCGGAAGCGCGTGCCCTCTGGATTCATCCGGCTTGTCCGCGCAATAGGACTCCTAAGCCGCGATTTTATCGAAGAACCGTTTGATCATCATCTTCGCGGTTCCATCGATCAGGCGCTGGCCCACGGCCGCGATGGTTCCGCCGACCTGCACGTCGCCTTCGTAGGAGACTTCGGTGCCGGCGTCCTTGGGCGTGAACTTCAGAAGCCCCTCGCCCTTCATGAAGCCGATTTTGCCGGAGCCTTCGACCATCAGTTTGAAACTATTCGGCGGCGACTGGTCGGTGATCCGCACTTTGCCATCGAAGTTGCCTGACAGACTCGCCAGAGCCATCTTCATCTTCATGCGGTACTCGTCTTCGCCGATCTTTTCGAGGCTCTCGCAGCCCGGCATGGCGCCGCGCCAGGACGACCGGGTCTTGAAGCCTCTGATACGCCTGCTCGGGCGGCAAGGCAGAAAGTACGATCCCGAAATCTTCACGTTATGCGATGCGTCCTAAAGCCGTCGCCAGCGCTTTCGCCGCGTACATCGCGGCCAGATGAAGCCGGTAGTCGGCCGACGCGTGCAGATCGGAGTTCGCGTCGATCCCCTGCCCGACCAAAGCCGCGACCGCCTGAATCTCGGCCGGCGAACCGCTCCTGCCTTCCAGGGCTTTTTCGGCTTCCGTCGCCCGGAACGCCCGGTTCGAAAGACCGGTGACGCCGATGCGGGCCAAGGTGACTTTGTCGCCGCTTTTGCGCACGCGCACGGCAATGCCCACGATCGCGAATCCGCTGGCCGGCTGGAGCACCTTCTGGTAGTTGGTTCCGGTGCCGCCGCCATCGATCGGCACGATCACCTCGCGTACGATTTCGCCGGGCTCGAGCGCGGTGGTGAACGTATCGACGAAGAAATCGTCGGCCGAAACGGTTCGCTCCGATTTCGCGCCCTTCAGCACGATCTTGGCTTCCAGAGCCTGCAGCGCGGCCGGATAATCGGCCGAAGGATCGGCATGCGCCACACTGCCGCCGATGGTGCCCATGTTGCGAACCTGGACGTCGCCGATGTGGGATGCGGTCTCCGCCAGCAGCGGGCACTTGCCGCGAACCAGCGGCCGAGCTCTCGACCTCGTGATGCGTGGTCGTGGCGCCGATGTGCAGCTCTCCGCCCTGCTCGCGGATGTAGCTCAGATCCTTGATGCGGCCCAGGTCGACCAGGTGCTCTGGGTTTGCCAGGCGGAGCTTCATCATCGGAATCAGGCTCATGCCGCCTGCAAGCGGCTTGGCGCCTTCGGCGAGCAATCCCAGCGCTTCGTCCAGCGTCTTGGGCGCGGAGTATTCAAACTGTTGGGGGATCATGCGTTGTCTCCCGGCGATCAACTTTCCAGAGTTTTTCAGGCGTCAGCGGCATATCCAGATGCGCACGCCCAACGGCGACAGCGCATCCACCACCGAGTTCACCACGGCCGGCGATGCGCCGATGGTTCCGGCTTCGCCGACTCCTTTGACCCCCAAGCGGATTCACCGGCGTCGGCGTGATGGTATGGGCGCTTTCGATCCACGGCATCATGTGCGCGCGCGGCATGGTGTAATCCATGAACTCGCCGGTGACCAGCTGGCCGTTATCGTCATAGACGGCTTGCTCCCACAGCGCCTGGCCGATACCCTGCGCCACGCCGCCGTGCACCTGCCCATCGACGATCAGCGGATTCAAAATGTTGCCGCAATCGTCCACAGCGATGTAACGCTTGATGGCGACATCGCCGGTTTCGCCGTTCACTTCCGTGACCACCAGGTGCGCGCCGAAGGGGAACGTGAAATTCGGCGGCTCCCAGAAATGGGTCGCGACCAGGCCGGGTCCGGTATTGGCCGGCAGCTTCATCGCGCGATACGCCGCGCCTGCGATTCCCTTGACGCCGATCGACTTGCCAGACTTGTTACAGGTGCACTGGCCGCCGGCAAACGTAACGTCATCCGATTCCAGCAGCATTTCGCCGAACTTCTTGATCGTGGCCTTCAGATCCTGCAAGGCGTAATACAGAGCCGTTCCGCCCACTGCCGTCGAGCGGCTGCCGAAAGTTCCGATGCCGTACGGCACCAGTTGTGTATCGCCGTGCAAGACCAGACACGTCGTCGATACCCACGCCCAGTTCGTCGCCGACGATCTGCGCAAACGTGGTTTCCTCGCCCTGGCCGTGCGGGGAGATGCCGGTCAGGACCGTGACCTGGCCCGAAGGCTCGATCTTTACCGTGGCGCTTTCCCAGCCGCCGGCAGGCGTCGCCGGGGACGGACCGAACGCGCAAATCTCGCCATACGCGCACAGCCCGATGCCCATGTACTTGCCCTGCTTGCGCGCCTCGACTTGCTCCTTGCGAAGCTTGTCGTAGCCGGCCATCTCCATGGCCTTCTTGAGCGGCGCGGAATAGTCGCCCGTATCGTAAACCAGGCCGGTGGCCGTGGGGAACGGGAACTCCTCGTTGCGCACGAAGTTCTTCAAGCGGATCTCGGCCGGATCCATCTTGAGCTCGGCCGCCAGCATATCCACCATGCGCTCGATGCCGTGGGTCGCTTCCGGACGCCCCGCGCCGCGATACGCGTCGGTGGGCGCGCAGTTGGTGAACGCGCCCACGATATCGGCCGAGATGTTGGGCGTGCGGTACAAGCCCGGCATCATCAGCACGCTGAGCGTGGGGATCGCCGGGAGTCAAAATCGTGAAATACGCGCCCAGATCCTGGATGATCTTGAGCTTGATCCCCAGGATGGTGCCGTCACGTTTCGCGGCGATTTCGTAGAAATCCACGTGGCCGCGCCCGTGAATGGTGCAGAGGAAATTTTCGCGGCGCGATTCGATCCACTTCACCGGCTTCTGCAGCTTCATGGAAATCCACGCCAGCAGGATTTCCTCGGCGTAGGTCTGGATCTTGGCGCCGAAGCCGCCGCCGACCTCGGGAGCCACCACGCGGAACCGGTTTTCTTCCAGACCCAGGATCTGCGCCACCAGCGAGCGCACCAGGTGCGGGGCTTGGGTGGAGGTATACAGGTTCATGGCTGCGATCGGCCGCATGCCAATCGGCCACCACGCCGCGCGTTTCCATGGAATTCGGAATCAGCCGCTGGCTGATGATGCGCTGCTTGACGATCACGTCGGCTTCGGCGAACGCCTTGGCGACGTCGCCGCCTTCCTGGTGGAACGTGAATGCGACGTTGTCGGGCCACTGCGGATGCACCGCGTGTGCGCCGGGCGCGAGCGCCTTTTCGGGATCGGCCACGGCATTCTCGGACCTCGTAATCGACTTCGATCAGCTCGACGCCGTCGCGCGCGATGTAGCGATCGGTAGCGACCACGACAGCTACGGGATGGCCGACCAGATAGACGCGATCGATGGCCAATATATTGTGATGCGGGACGCGAAGCCCAGGCAGAGAGGCGCCGCAGGGCACGGCGCCGGCGTCCTTGGTGTCCTCGCCAATGAAAACAGCATGGACGCCCTTCAGCGCCTTGGCCTTGCTGATGTCTATCGAACGGATCTTGGCCGCCGCGTGCGGACTGCGCAAGATCGAAGCGTAGAGCATGCCCGGCATCTTGATGTCATCGACGTAGGTGGCAGTGCCGGTGATCAGGCGCGGATCTTCGCGGCGGCGAATGCGCTTGCCGACCAGCTTCTCGGTTTTAGTGATGGTTGTGGTGGCCATGGTTATGCTCCTGCGAACGTTCCTTTAAGCGCCTGCGGCTTTGGCCGCCGCTCTCACAGCGTTGACGATGTGCTGGTATCCCGTGCAGCGGCACAGATTGCCGTCCAGTCCGTGGCGGATTTCCTGGTCGCTGGGATTGGGATTGCGCTCCAGGATCTGCTTGGTCACCATGATCATGCCCGGCGTGCAGAAACCGCACTGCAGGCCGTGCTCATTCCAGAAGGCTTCCTGGATCTTGTGCAGCTTGCCGTTGGCGGCCATCCCTTCGATGGTCAGGATCTTGGCGCCATCGCACTGGATCGCGAAAACGGAGCAGCTCTTGACTGCTTTGCCGTTCAGCTCCACGGTGCAGGCGCCGCATAGCGACGTCTCACAGCCGATGTGCGGACCGGTGAGTCCGACCACCTCGCGCAGGTAATGAATCAGGAGAAGTCTCGGCTCGACGTCGTGGGAATAGGTAGTGCCGTTGATATTTACTGTAATGGATTCTGTCATGGCGCTCACTTCGGGTAGAGGATACCGGCGATCATTGAAGATACCAAAATCGAGGGGAAAAGTGGAGGAGGCGCCGCCTGAACGAGAGGCGCGGGCGGATTCAGTTGTTGGAGGGCCGCTCCACGTGATCGATGACGAACACCTCCACTGGAGCTTTGCGGGATTCCAGCTTCAATCCCAGCTGCTGGCGGAGCGCGGTAAAGATGTCCGGACCGTCGGCGGCAGGCGCGGGTCCCGGTGTCAACGATGGCGCTGGAGCTGGCAACTCCAACGTGAAGTCATAGAATCCGTCGAGGCCAGTCTGATCTACCACTGGAACATTGAGAAGTTGGGCCAAGAAAAAGCACAAGTACTCCATCGGAACCCTGGTGCCGACATTCTTCCCGGGCCGGTCTCCTGGCTTGATGGGGACATCGAAAGGTTCCTTGGAATCGCTTACCTTGAGTCTCGATCCCGATTTATCCACGCTGAGGATGTACGCCGCAAGTTCCTTCCGTTCGCGATGGAATCGAAGTTTGAACCGCTCGGCAAATAACGTCTGAAACATCTCGTGGAGCTGGTCGACGCTGGACGGCCGCTCGGCCTTAGCGTCGACATCCCAGAGGTCAGTGTCCATCCAATCCGTCCCGCCCACGATCTGGCTGTCGTTGATCCTATACATGACTTTGATCATCAGCCGCAGCGGGACGTTGGTAGCGATGTAGGTTTGGCCGCCCGGCATCGGCCGGATTCCACCGCCGCGGCCGCCTGGAGTGCTGGGCTTTACCGATGCAACCTCGAATGCCAGCGGACGCCGGTCGGCTTGGGCTTGTGCGCGGCCCATAGGATTGCTTATGAGCACGGCGGCGATGATCGCAGCGGCGCTAAACATCGGAAGAATGCGAGGTTTCATACTGACTCCTCGTGCCTTTGATAACATAACGAACACTCCGCGTGTGACGCGCGGAAGGGTTTCCAGCGTGCAGCGTCCTCCAGTGGCGGACTGGCCGAATCGCCCCCCTGTGCCGGCCAAGCGATAATAGAGCAATGCGCGCCAACCTGGTCGGACTGTTTGCCGCTACAGCGGCCCTGCTTTCCGCGGCGGACAAAATCACGTTCACCGAAACCATCGCACCGATCATTTACCAGAACTGCGCAACCTGCCATCGTCCCGGCGAGGCGGCTCCGTTCTCCCTGCTTTCTTATGAAGACGTCCGGAAGCGCGGGACGCTGATCGCCAGCGTGACCAAGGCGCGCTATATGCCTCCCTGGCACGCGGCGCACGGATACGGCGAGTTCAACGATGAGCGCCGCCTGACCGACGCGCAGATCGCCGCCATCGGCGATTGGGTCAGTCAGGGAATGCCGCAGGGCGATCCGGCGAAAATGCCGAAGTTGCCGCAGTTCCCGGATGGATGGCATCTGGGGAAGCCCGACCTGATTATCGAAATGCCGGCGGCGTTCGAGCTTCCCGCCAGCGGTCCGGACATTTACCGGAATTTCACAATCCCGACGCATTTGACCGAAGACAAGTGGGTGCGAGCCGTGGAGTTTCGTCCCAGCGCGCGCAAGGCAGTGCACCACGTGCTGTACGCGTATGACGCCACCGGAGCGGTCGCCAAGCTGGACGGCGCCGACGGGCATCCCGGGTTCGGCGGCATGAGCAGCATCGGGATCACGGGCGGCACGGGCAATTCGGGAAGCCTGGGAGGTTGGGCAGTCGGCGGCACTCCTGTGTTCCTGCCCGATGGCCTGGCGTTTCCGCTGCCCAAGAATTCCGACATCGTGCTGCAAATGCATTTTCACCTGACCGGCAAACCGGAGACGGAGCGATCGACGGTGGGTCTCTATTTCGCGGACCGGGCTCCGGAGAGGAAGATCATGGCGTTGCAGGCGCCGGCTCTGTTTGGATTCGGCACGGGTCTGGACATCGCGGCGAACCAGAAGACCTACACGATCGAAGACTCCATGACGCTTCCCGTGGATGTGAAGGGCTTCGCGGTCAGTGCGCACGCCCATTATGTCGCCAAGGAAATGAAAGCCACGGCGACCTTGCCGGACGGCAGCACGAAACCGCTGTTATGGATCCAGGATTGGGACTTCAACTGGCAGGATCGTTACAACTACAAGGACCCTGTCATGCTGCCGAAAGGCACCCGTATCGATGTTCACCTAACGTATGACAATTCCGCGGAGAATCCCCGGAATCCCAGCAATCCGCCCAAGCGCGTGATGTGGGGAGAGCAATCGTTCGACGAGATGGGTAGCGTTACCGTTCTGGCGGTGGCGGCGCAAAAGGAGGACGAGCCGGCGCTGCAGCAATTTCTGGCGGATCGGCTTCGTGTGGCCATCGCCGCGGGCGTCCAGAACGGCACAGCTCAGCGGTTCCAGAAACAGCGGCAGGCCCCGCCGGCACCGGCGAAACAGTAGCATTCCAGTATGGTTCAGTTCGGTCATGTGGGGCAGGATTGCATCCTGCACGCGGGTTTGTAGCTCGCGCACGGGGCCGATTGGAAAATCGGCGCGCAGGTTGAAAACCCGCCCCACACCCAAATGAACCGGTTCAGCGATAGCCGTCATAATAGCAGCGTGAAGCGCGACACGCTGCTCGATTTCTTCGCGGACTTCGCCGAACTTCCCGATCCTTTTCTGGTTTATGACGACGGTTTCCGCGTCGAGCAGCGAACATATCGCAAGACGGCACAGGCCGGCCGCGCTCTAGCGGTACGGCTTCGCGAAGCCGGCGTCCGCAAAGGCGACAAAGTCGTTATCTGGAGCGAGAACCGGCCGGAATGGATCGCGGCATTCTGGGCTTGCCTGCTCGTGGGAGCGATCGTGGTCCCGGTAGATTACCGCGCTTCCTCTGGATTCCTGTTGCGCATTCGCGATAAAGTTCAAGCCCGCATCGTGTGGATCGGCGACGAAGTCGTGTGGCCCGAAAATACCGAGCCCCGTCCGTGGAGGCTCGCCGACGTCGATTGGTCGGACACGCGCATCGCTGCTCCCGAAAACGTCACCCGCGATGACGTGGCCGAAATCGTTTTCACCTCCGGAGCCACAGCGGATCCCAAGGGCGTGATCATCACGCATCGCAACATCCTCGCCAACATCGTGCCGGTGGAAACCGAGATCCGGAAATACCGGCGCTTCGGCGGCCCCTTCTTTCCCCTGCGCTTCCTGAATCTTCTGCCGCTGAGCCACATGTTCGGGCAGGCGATGGCGACGTTCGTCCCGCCGATGCTGCCGGGCGTGGTGGTGTTCATGCGGGGATACAGCCCCGAAGAGATCGTGCGGCAGATCCGCACGCGGCGCATCTCGGTGCTGGTGTCGGTGCCGAAGATTCTCGAGATCCTGCGCGAGTACGTCCTGCGGCAAGTTTCCCGAGGCCGCGACGGATTTGCCTCCGGGCGCGCGGTGGCCGCGGCGCTGGTGGCATTACCGCCGCATTCATCGGCTGTTCGGATGGAAGTTCTGGGCGTTCGTGGTGGGCGCCGCGCCGCTCGCGCCGGATGTGGAGGAGTTCTGGTCGCGCCTCGGATTTCTGACCATCCAAGGCTACGGGCTGACGGAAACCGCGCCGATCGTCACGCTAAATCATCCTTTCCACGCGCGCCGGGGTACCGTGGGAACGCCAATCGGCGGCGTGGAGGTGAAGATCGCTCCCGATGGCGAAATTCTGGTGCGCGGCGAAAACGTTAGCTCAGGCTATTACGGTCAGGCCGAGGAAACGTCCTCGGAAGGCGGCTGGCTGCACACCGGCGATATCGGCGCATTCGATGGCGAGGGCAGGTTGTCGATCCAGGGCCGCAAGAAAGAAATGATCGTCACCCCGGAAGGCTTGAATGTTTTTCCGGAAGACGTCGAGCGCGTGCTGGACCGAATTCCCGGCGTGAAGGAATCCGCTGCCGTGGGGAAAGACCGTGTTCATGCAGTGCTGGTGCTTGAACCGGGAGCCGACGCCGGCGTGGTCGTACGCGAGGCCAACAGCAGGCTGGAAGATCATCAGCGTATTCAGGGCGTGAGCATTTGGCCCGATCGCGAGCTGCCGCGCACCGAAGGCACGGGCAAACTGAAGCGCGCTGCCATCGCGCAGTGGGTGAACTCCGGCGCCGCTGTGGAACCCGCCCGGACCGGCGGCGCGATTGAGAAACGATTCGCGCAGTATGCGCGCGGGCGAACCATCACGCCGGAGACGACTCTCGACGAGCTGGGGCTCAGCTCCCTGGAACGCGTGGAAATGATGATCCAGTTAGGCGTGAGCGAACCGGATTTCCAGGCCGCGCGAACGGTGGGAGACCTGTCTTCCATTCGCGAGCGTCCCATGACGGCAGCCGCGGCTCCCGCGCAGGACATTCCGAATTGGCCGCGGTCGCGGTTCGCCTCCCTGGTGCGCGATATCGGCCTGGCAGCGGTGATCCTGCCGCTCGCCCGCGTCTTCGCCTGGCTGCGAATCGAAGGCCGAGAGAACCTGGAAAATCTGAATGCGCCGGTCATCTTCGCGGCGAATCATCAGAGCCATTTCGACGGGCCGGCGATCCTGATGGCCCTGCCGTATCGCCTGCGGCGGCGGGTCGCGATTGCGGCTTCGCGGGAATTCTTCGCGGGACACTTCCATCCCGGCAATTTCTCGCGCCGGCAAAGATTCTCGAGCGGGGTAAGCTTCTTTCTGGCGTCTTTATTCTTCAATATTTTCCCGCTGCCCCAGCGCGAAGCGGGAGCGATGGAAGCGTTACGATACGCCGGCCGCCTGCTCAGCCAAGGCTGGTGCGTTTTGATCTTTCCGGAAGGCGACCGGACCGATGCGGGAGAGATTCATCCTTTCCAGCCTGGCGTGGGAATGATGGCGTCGCGGCTGGGGGCGCAAGTGGTACCGGTGCGGCTGGAAGGCCTGGAGCGGATCCTCCACAAGCGCTGGCGCATGGCGAGACCCGGGCGGGCGAGGATCAAGTTCGGTGCGCCCCTCACTTTAGACGGCGAGGACTACACGTTGCTAGCCCAGAACGTCGAAACCGCCGTCCGGTCCCTCTAGACGCGTTCGCGAATCCCCAAGGCTTCCGATTCAACGCTCGCGTCGTCGCCGCCCATGGAAACCAGGCGGGCGCGCTGGCCCTCGGCGAGACGCTGCAGCAGCAGTTCCTGGTTGTTGCGGAAGCGGACCGCATCGCGGTGCCGCCCTGCATCCATACCGACCTGTACGAAAACCACTTCCTCTTCCATTTTGAGCCCCAGGCTGGATTGCAGGCGCGCCGGGATATCACGCAGCACAAGCTGCGCCCCGGGAGGAATGCAAACCGCGCAGGGCACCTGCCGGAGACTGAACCACGAGCGCCAACCACGCAGTTCCGGACGCTGCTGCAATTCGGCTGGCGAAGTAAACCCAAGAGTTCCGGTCGGAAAACGATACACCGTCAAGTCTTCGCCTTCCACCGCGAGCCGGGTTCTCACTTCCGCAAGAGAATAGTCACACATAGAATCTCTCCGAAGAATAGACACCCGACGCCGGAAGATCGTTTCGATTAACTTCCCCCGAGGATCTTCTCCAACTCGTCCACGCCGGCTTTCGCCACGATCCCGTCTTGAGGGGACGTAGCGCCGCTAATCCCAATGGCTCCGACGACTTTTCCGTATGCCATCAGCGGAAGCCCGCCTTCCACCGGCACGGCATTCGGCAGCGTCATGACCACCACGCGGCCGCCTGAGACGGCATCTTCCAGCGCCTTGGTGGGACGCTTGAACAACAGCGCGCTGCGCGCCTTGGCGATGGAAACGTCCAGGCTGGCGAGTTGCGAATCGTCCATGCGCTCAAGATACATGAGGTTGGCGCCGTCATCGACGATGGCGATGAACATGTTCCAGTTGTTCTTGATCGCCTCTTGTTCGGCTGCAGCGGCGATACGCTTGGCGACGGACAGGGTCAAAGCTTTCTTATCGGCGAGCATGCCGCTCAGTGTAGCAAGGCGATGAAAGCGCATAATGGTTCCATGCGATTTATCGCCATGATCGCGTTCCTGGCCGGAATCACGGCCGCCCAGACGCCCCCTGTCGACTGGAGGGCGCAGGAGCCCGAAATCCTGCGCCACTATAGCGCCCTGGTCCAGATCGATTCGAGCAATCCGCCGGGGAACGAGACGGCGGTGGTCACCTACCTGAAAAAAGTATTCGACGCGGAGGGCATCCCGGCCCAGATTCTGGCGCTGGACCCGGCGCGAGCGAACCTGGTCGCGCGCATCAAGGGTAACGGGACCAAGCGCCCGATCCTGATCATGGCCCATACGGACGTGGTCGGCGTGCAGCGCGAAAAATGGCCGGTGGACCCGTTCGGCGCGATCCGCAAGGACGGCTACGTCTGGGGCCGCGGCACCGTGGACGATAAGGATAAGCTGGCCGCGAACCTGATGGTCATGCTGCTGCTGAAGCGCTCCGGTGCGAGGCTCGACCGGGATGTGATCTTCCTGGCGGAATCGGGCGAGGAGGCGACCACCAAGCCGGGAATCGAGTTCATGGTGAATCAGCACTTCGACCAGATCGATGCCGAGTTCTGCCTGACCGAAGGCGGTGGCGCGACCCTCAGCGGCGGGCGAGTCACTAACGTCACGGTCTCCACCACCGAGAAACTGCCGCGACGGGTCCGGCTGGTGGTCAACGGGACGTCCGGGCACGGGTCGATCCCTCGCGTCGATAATGCGCTGGTGCACTTGTCGGCGGCGGTCGCGAAGATCGGCACATGGGAGACTCCGCTGCGGCTGAATGACACCACGCGCGCCTATTTCGAGCGGCTGGCGGGCATCAGTCCGCCGGACATGGCGGCGCGCTACAACGGGATCACGGATTCCAAACGCACCGCGGCGATCCAGCGCTATCTGGCGGAGAACGAACCGATGCATTACTCCATGCTCCGCACGTCGGTGGTTCCCACGATCCTCAACGCCGGATTCCGCATGAACGTGATCCCCTCTCAGGCGGAGGCGACGATCGATGTCCGCATGGCCCCGGGCGAGGATCAGAATGCCTTCTTTATCCAGATGCAGCGCGTCATCGGCGATGCGGCCGTGAAGGTCGAGCACCTGACCGATGGCGAGCGGCCCGCGACGCCTCCTTCGCGTCTGGATACGGCTATGTTCCGCGCGCTGGAGACGGTGAGCCAGCGAATGTATCCCGGGTCGGTGACGCTGCCAACAATGCTCACGGGCGCGACCGACATGGCGTTTCTGCGCGCCAAGGGAATCCAGAGTTACGGCATCGGGCCGGCATCGAGCGATACGGATCGCTCCAACTACGGCGCTCATAGCGACGTCGAGCGGCTGCTGGAATCGTCGCTCTATAGCTTCACCCGATTTACCTGGGAGTCGGTCATGGAAGTATCCGCTTCCAAATAATGCTGCGCGCGATAACCCGTGAGGTCAGCCCGGCGATTGCGGACTGCGAGCTGGAATTCCTGGATCGCCAGCCCATCGATGTCGCCCTGGCGATCGAGCAGCACCGGCAGTATCAGGCGTGCCTGGCCGAACTCGGGGCGCACGTCGAGATCCTGCCTTCGGGAGCGGACATGCCGGACGGGGTTTTCGTCGAGGACCCGGCGATCGTATTGGATGAGATCGCGGTGATCACGCGGATGGGCGCGCAGTCGCGGCGCGGCGAGGGCGAGACACTGGCGCGGGCGCTCGCAAAGTATCGGGAGCTGCGCCACATCGTGGAGCCGGGGACGCTCGAAGGCGGCGACGTGATGCGCATCGGCAAAACTCTGTACGTGGGTTATTCGCGGCGGACGAACGTCGCGGGCATCCAGCAGCTGGCTACCATGCTGCATCCGCTGGGATACTTTGTGGTTCCGGTCGAGGTGCGCGGCTGTCTGCACCTCAAGAGCGCCTGCTGCTACCTTGGCGATGACACGGTGCTGGCGAACCGCGCCTGGATGGATGCGGATGCTTTCTGCTCGCTAAAGTTCCTGGATGTGCCGGAGCCGCGCGGCGCGAATGCACTGCGGATCGGCGATACGGTTCTGATGCCCGCGGCGTTCCCGCGGACGTTCGAGTTGCTGGAACGTTCGGGTTTTCGAGTGCGCCGGATCGACAACTCTGAGTTGCTGAAGGCCGAGGCGGGAGTAACCTGCACGAGCCTGATCTTTGAAGCTCCTTAGAATCTCACCAGCGAGCCTTGCAGCTCTCCGATCGCTTCCGGCGAGCCGGTGAACATCTCCGGCGGGAATTGCCGGGCGCGAGCAATCTCGGTGGCGATGCTGCCGGCGCTGAAGTTGTTCACGCCCATGCCGGCCAGATATTGCAGACGGAGATCGATATCGCGATTGATCTGCGCTCCGGCGAGCCACTGGCGCAGGTCGGACGCGCGGCCGAGATACGTGTCCAGCAGACTGATCGCGGTCGGGAACCCGACCTGCTGCAGCGACGCCCGCACAGTCGCATAGTCCGGCCGATCCAGGCGAGCCTGCAGCGCGTCCACGTCGATCCTGGTCGGCTCGACCTGTCCCAGCAGGACGACGTCGTAGCCCTGGCCGTTGTTGTCGTTGGCCCAGATGGTCCCGTTGGGGAACACGTCGAAGAAGGTCGCGATTTCGCTCTTCACCGTGTCCGGATCGCTCTCATAGAGCGGCACCCATTGCGTGATCACGCCGCCCGGCTTCAGATGTCTCTTGCACTCCTCGAAATATTCTTTGGAGTAGAGCGTGGCCGCGCCCTTCACCCAGGGATGAATCGGATCCGAAGTAATGATGTCGAACTTCTCGGCGGTAGTCAGCACGAAGTGACGCGCGTCGTCATAGTGAATGTCGGTGCGCGGATCGTTCATGACGTGATAATTCTCGTCGCCGAAATAGCGTGTGGCGGCGGGCGGGATCAGCTTCTCGATTTCGCAAATGACGATCCGCATGATCTCGGGATAGGTGGTGAACGATCCCGCCGTAACGCCCGCGCCGAAGCCGACGATCAGCACCGAGCGCGGGTCTTTATCCACCAGCGCGGAAATGTGCCCCAGCATGCGCTGGAGCCGCATATCGAAGGGCTCCGTCGATGCCTCCACTTTCCCGCTGACATGGAAGTAGCGCTGGCCGCTGGGGAGCTGCGAAATCACGATGGACGAATTCATCCCCTCGCCGACATAGAGCGGCTGGCCGGCGTCGGTCGTGGTAATGGCGCGCCGGCCGTAGGCCAGAGACAGCCATGGAACATCGTCCACGGCACGGATCAGGAAAGAGATCACGAAGCAGCCCGCGAGCAGATATCCGGCGGACTTTTTTCCGAGATACGCGAGCGCCATCATCGCGCCGATCGCGGAGATGGTCATCAGGATCCTCTCGGCGTTCCTGGTCCCGGCAAGGGGAATAATCACGATGCTAAACGCAAGTGCGCCGAGAATCGCGCCGACCGTATTCGCGGCGTAGGTTTCACCGGCGAGGCGGCCGGGATCCTCGCCGGGCGCAGCCACGGCCGCCAGCGCCAGGGGAAAGCTCGCGCCCCACATGAGCGTCGCAGGCAGCACGGCCCAGAGGCTGCGCACCAGATCGATCTGGAAGGTGAACCACGGACTGCTGGAGAGAATCGGATTCACCGGCCAATAGGGAACCGAATCGGCCAGCATGAATGCGGTCCAACCGACGCCCGCTGCCGCCAGAAACTGGCAAAGGCCCAGCGCGACACGCGGCCGCGCGATCGATCGCGCCAGCAAGGCACCGGCACTGCTGCCGATCCCCAATCCTACGAGAAACACCGCAAGGATCACCGAAAACGTATATACCGTGGCGCCCATCATGGTCGCGAGCAGGCGCGTCCAGACGACTTCGGCGCCCAGAGCGCACATACCCGAGATCCCGATAACGAGATAGACGATCTTGGCGTCCGCCGATCTCATGGGGCCCGCGGCGGAAGCCGCCGCCGATGGGCTGTACTCGGCCGACCGGGCCAGCATCAGCGCGAGCGCGCCGACCACGGCGTTGATGAAGACCGCGGTGTAGGTGGTGAATGCCATGTCATGGACGCGCAGGAGATAAAACCCCGCGATCAGGCTGCCGAAGACGGCGCCCGCGATGTTGCCGCCGTAGAAGAACCCGAGCCAGGAGATACCGCTTGGCGTAGTTTCGATCCAGCGCGCGATGGCCGGCAGCGACGCACCCATCAGGAGAGTCGGCGGCAGGAGGCAGATCGCGGCCACCACGGCTCTCAGGAACACGCCCTGAAGTCCGATGCTGGCGACCGCTGCGTAGACTCGATCGAGCACCGGGATCAACCACAAGACCAGCAGGCCCAGCACACCGATCCCCAGTTCGAGATACGCGTATACACGCAGCGGATGATGCCGCGCCGATATTTTCTTAGGCAGAAGAAGGCTGCCCAGGCACATCCCGCCCATGAAGGTCCCGAGCAACGCGCCCAGCGACACCGCCGAGGAGCCGATCGCCAACTGCAGCAGTTGGAACCAGACGATCTCGTAAATCAACGCCGCGCAGCCGCTTCCGGCGAACAGGATCAGCAGGATGGGCAGATAGGGCCGGGAGGAACTTTGGTGTTGTTGCATGTAAAGGGTCTATGATACCGAGAGTGACGACCTTCACGGCGATTTTAGTTACCCAAGACGATGGAAAGACTTCGGCTTCCATACAGAAACTGGAGCGATCGGCGCTGCCGCCGGGAGAAGTATTAGTCCGGATCGCCTACTCCAGCTTGAATTACAAGGATGGCCTGGCAGTCACCGGACGGCCGGGCGTGATCCGCACGTTTCCGATGGTTCCGGGAGTCGATTTCGCGGGGACTGTAGAAGAATCGTCCTCGCCCGACTTCAAACTCGGCGACGAAGTGGTGGTGACCGGCTGCGGAACGTCGGAAACCATGTGGGGAGGATACGCGCAACTAGCGCGGCTGAACGCCGAGCACATCGTTCCACTTCCGCAAGGCATGACGCTGGTGGAGGCCATGGCGATCGGAACAGCCGGCTTCACCGCTATGCAAAGTCTGCTGGCGCTCGAGAAGCACGGACTGAAGCCGGGAGGCCGCGAGGTACTGGTCACGGGCGCAGCGGGCGGTGTCGGCAGCGTGGCGATCGCACTCCTGTCGAGTCTGGGATACAAGGTCGCTGCGTCCACCGGGCGGCCGGAATTGCATGCCTATCTGCGAAGCCTGGGCGCGGCAGAAATACTAAGCCGAACTACGTTAGCGGCGGCTTCCAAACGTCCGTTGGATAGTGAGCGATGGGCAGCGGCAATCGATTCGGTAGGCGGCGATACGCTGGCGGCGGTGCTGCGGTCGCTGGCACAGCATGGGAGCGTGGCGGCGTGCGGACTGGCCGGCGGGGCTGCGCTCAACACAACCGTATTCCCATTCATCCTGCGCGGTGTGAACCTGCTGGGGATCGATTCGTCCAAGGCGTCTAAGGCACTGAGGCTAGAGATCTGGTCGCGGCTGGCAAAGGATCTGCCGGTGAAGCTGGTGGATTCGTTGACCGACGTCGCACCGCTCGGAAAGGTCTTCGAACTGGGCGAGAAGATTCTCGCGGGCCAGATTCGAGGGCGGATGGTGATCGACGTAAACGCGTAGGGCCGCTCGGTGGCACTCGCGGTTCGGTGCCCTCTCACAGAACCGAGACAGCGATGGAGCGGCCAGATGTTAGCCTGGATGTAATGCGCGCTTCGCTCGCCTTCGGCCGCACCGGCCTCGAAATCGACCTTCCCGATACGCACGAATACAGCATTCTTAAATCCCCGTCGATCGCGGCTCTGGCGGATCCTGTCGCGTCGATCGAAGCCGCTCTGGACCGGCCGATCAAAGGTGAGTCGCTAGTTACGCTAGCGACAGGCAAGAGTTCCGCGGCGATTTCGGTGTGCGATATCACCCGGCCAGCGCCGAACCCGATCGTTCTGCCGCCCCTGCTGCGGCGTTTGCAGGCCGCGGGCATTCCGAAAGAAGGCATCCGCATCCTGATCGCGACCGGACTGCATCGTGCGGCGACTCCTTCCGAGATCCGGCACATCGTGGGCGAAGAAATCGCCGCGAATTTCGAAGTCCTGAATCACGATGCGCGCAACGCCGCCCAGCATCGCCGTCTCGGTACAACGAAATCCGGCACGCCCGTGTTCGTCGATGAGCGCTTCATCGGAGCGGATCTGCACCTGTCTCTCGGATTCATCGAGCCGCATCTGATGCTCGGATTTTCCGGAGGCCGCAAGCTGGTCGCGCCAGGCTTGGCCGCGGAGGCGACCATCAAGGAACTGCACAGCTCGCGCTTCATGCGCGATGCGCGGGCGCGCGAAGGATCGATCGACGATAATCCTCTGCATGCCGAGCTGCTCGAGATCGCACGCATGGCGCGGCACGATTTCATCGTGGATGTTTCGCTGACGCGGGACCGGAAGATCGCGGCGGTGTTCGCGGGTGAGCCGGAGGCCGCACATCACTTTGGTGTGAAGTGGGTCGGACGGGCGTTGATGCAGACGGTCGAGAAACCGTTCGACGCGGTGATCACCACCGGCGCGGGCTTCCCGCTGGACATGACGTTTTACCAGAGCATCAAGGGGATTACCGCCGCTTCGAACATCGTGCGGCAAGGCGGCAATATTCTGCTGTTCGGAGCGTGCGATGAAGGCGTCGGCGCGCCGGAATTCACCCGCATGGTCTGCGAGCATCCATCCGACACCGAATTTCTGCGATCGATCGAAGGCGTGCCGGTAACGATCGACCAGTGGCAGCTCGAAAAGCTCGCGCTGGCGACGCAGAAAGCCAAGGTGTCGTATTGCGTGCCGGGCGTGCCGGAGCAATTCATCGGCGGACTGTGGGGACCGGCATTCCGGGATCCCTCGGAAGCCGTGAAGGCACTGTTCGCCGGGCTGCCCGCGAGCAGCCGGATCGCCGTGGTTCCGGAAGGTCCGTACGTGCTCGCGGGAGTTGCCTAAACGTGCCGCTCGGCGAGAATTGTCCTGAATAGCTCCAGGTTTCTCGCTACGGCCGATCCGGGTTTCGCCAGTGCCCGGGCCCGATTCCAGTGCCTCTGGAACGTAGCCGTGTCATGGTCAAAATACGCCAGCGCCGCCATGAACTCGTACTCTGCGTCGTTGGGCCGCAGCGCGAGCGCGCGCAGCATCAGCTCTGGACCATCAGTGTCGGGTGACACGCCGATCGCATGCAGTACCTCCGCCCAATAGCCGGCCTTCAACAGGGAAACGGGATCGTCCGGCTTGATATCGGCGCGCAGCTGGACCAGCGTGGCCCGGACGGCTTCTTTTTTGGCTGGGTCGTACGCACCCATCGCGACTTCGCGTAACGGCTCGAGAGTCGCGAAAACGGACCCCGGCGTGGACACCCATTCGTGACACGCCAGCGTGGGACCGGCTAAGGCCGAGGCGGCCAGTCCGGTGGTCAGAACTACGAGTTGTAATGCTTTGTGCATTGTTATGCACCTCCTGATCGCCAGCTTGTGCCTCCAGGACGCCCATCGCCAGTAATAGAGGGCAATGTTACGGTAACAAACCGTAACTTATGTTGAATTTAGGAGGCGAGTCTGGGAGAGTGAGTACGGTGCTTCCAGAAGGTCACGTCAGTGAAGAGCATGTCCGTGCTGCGGTCGCCCGCGTCCTGGCTGCTCCCGAGTTCGTGAATGCGACACGCCTGAGCCGTTTTCTCCGGTTCGCCGTCGAGAAAGCCTTAACCGGCGGCGGAGCGGAATTGAAAGAGTACCTGCTGGGTGTGGAGGTATTCGACCGGGGCCAGGACTTCGACCCTCGCCTGGACCCGATTGTCCGCGTGGAAGCGGGCCGGCTGCGCGCCAAGCTCCAGGAGTATTACGAGGGTGGAGGCCGGGGCGATCCGGTGAGGATCGTGTTCCGGAAGGGCAGCTACGCTCCCGCTTTTGAGGCGGCCAGCCCAGCAACGAGACTACCCGAGGTGTCGCAACGCTTGAAGTGGATCGCGGCCGCCGTCGTGGTGACCGGCGTGGTTGCCGCAGCGCTGCTATTGATCCGAAGCCAGACATCGGCGGGCGCCGAAGCCGTGACCATCGCGGCGATTCCCTCTTCCGATTCCAAAAACGCAGAGTTTGCCGATGGGTTGGCGGAAGCCGTATCCATGGAGCTTTCGAAAAACCCGGGCATACGGGTGGTCGCCTGGCCGGTGGTCGCCGAATATCGGACGCGCATGGGGCCAGCGGAGATTGCTTCGGGCCGGATCGCCAGGGATCTGGGCGTTGAAGCGGTACTGGAAGTCTCCGTGCGGCAGGATCAGGACCAGCGTAGAATCGCCGCGCTGCTCATCAATCCTGAGCGCGGCTGGAAGGAATGGGCCGGCGAGTATGAGCGTGGAACCGCTGACTCCTTTGCCGTGCAGCGGGAATTAGCACGCGCCATCGCCGAGGAAGTTCGAAGCGCAGCGCCCAAGGTGCGCGCACAACGGAAGTAGGGCCCAGGGCGGCTGTGTTAAGATAACCGGCGGCAGGGTCCCCAAAACAGAGGTGAAATTTTATATGACCAAGTGCGTCGTTTCCAATATCGTTGCGCTCGTTTCGCTCACAGGATTGGCTTTCGCTCAAGGCGGCCGCGGAGGCCCGGCGAATAAAGAAGCGCCGGTGACCGACGTTCCTTTCGCCCGCATACTGAAACCGGAACCGCAGAACTGGCTCAGCTATTCCGGCGGCACCATGAGCCAGCGCCATAGCGCGCTCACGCAGGTCACTCCGGCCAACGCCAAGGATCTGACGCTCAAGTGGGTGTTCCAGACGCGCACCTTGGACAAGCAGGAGAATACGCCGCTGGTAGTCGACGGCGTCATGTACACCATCCAGAGCCCCAACGACGTGATCGCGCTCGATGCCGCCACCGGCAAGACTCTCTGGACCTATCTGCACAAGCCCGCCGCGGGCACGGTGAATCCCTGCTGCGGCAACCTGACCCGCGGCGTAGCGATATTGGGCGACAAACTGTTCCTGGCGACGCTCGATGCGCAGATGATCGCAATCAATGCCAAGACCGGCAAGGAACTGTGGAAGACGGACGTCGCCGACTACAAGCAGCAATACTCCATGACCGTCGCTCCGCTGGTGGTCAAGGATAAAGTGATCTCCGGAGTCGCCGGCGGCGAGCACGGGATCCGCGGCTTCATCGCGGCCTACGATGTGAACACCGGCAAGGAAGTCTGGAAATTTAACACCGTTCCCGGCCCCGGCGAAGCAGGCTACGAAACCTGGCTCGGCAAAGACGGCAAGCCCAACGATTCCTATCTGCACGGCGGCGCGCCGATCTGGGTGACGGGTTCCTACGATCCGGAAACCAATCTCACGATGTGGGGCACCGGCAACGCCGGTCCCGACTGGGATGGCGACGCTCGTCTCGGCGATAACCTGTACAGTTCGTCGGTGGTCGCGCTCGATGCCGATACCGGCAAGCTGAAGTGGCACTATCAATTCTCGCCGCACAACGAATTCGACTGGGACGCGACGCAGGTCCCGGTGCTGGCCGACGTCCAGATCCAAGGGCGCGCCGCGCAAGGTGATGCTGTGGGCGAATCGCAACGGCATGTTCTACGTGCTCGATCGCACCGACGGCAAGTTCATCATGGGCAAGCCGTTCACCAAGGTGAACTGGGCCACGGGATTTGATGAACGAGGCCGTCCCATGGCGGCGCCTGGCATCGTGCCCACCCAGCAAGGCACTTTGGTTTATCCCGGCAATCAGGGCGGAACCAACTGGTACAACCCTTCGTTCAGCCCGGCCACGGGCTTGTTCTATATTCCCGCTTGGGAGAACAGCTCCAGCACCTACGTTAAAGGCGAGCAGCCGCCCGAGTTCCACGAAGGACAAAGCTTCACGGGAGCCTTCCCGCGCGGCGGAGCTACGAACGATGACGTCTATAGCGCGATTGTCGCCATGGATCCGAAAACGGGTGACAAGAAGTGGTCATTCCGTCTGTCCGCTCCTTCGACGGAAGGCGGCGTCCTGACCACGGCGTCGAATGTGTTGTTCACCGGCGGCCGCGATGGACAGTTCGTAGCTCTCGATGCGCGCGACGGCAAGCTGCTGTGGGAGACCAATCTCGGGCCTTCGGTGTCGGCTGGACCGATGAGTATCAGGTCAACGGCAAACAGTACATCAGCATACAGGCGGGCAACTCGCTGTTCACGTTCGGGCTGCGGTAAGCGCGATCGCGATCTCAGATGTGACCCGCTGGGCGGTTACCGGAGTCAGCAGGATTCCGTTGCGATAGTGGCCATAGGCCAGCCAGACGTTCGTTCCGTTCATGCGACCGATGTGCGGATCGCCGGTAACCGAACGCGGCCGGAATCCGATCCAGCGCTTCACCGGCGTTGCATGTTGGAGCGGCGGGAATAGCTGCGCCGCGCGGCGATGGATCTCGTCGCAAATCGCAGGATCGACGGTGCGATCGAAGCCGATGTCCTGTTCGTTCGATCCGGCGATCAGGAAACCACTGGACCGCTGGAGCACATAAGTTTCGCCGTGACGCCGAGTGGGACCCAGCGCGCCAGGCTCCATTTGAAATCCGATCAGATGGCCCTTGATGGGGACAACCGCGGGAAGAGCCACGTTCCGTCACGCGAACTTGTCGCCGACCAGGCGCCTGCCGCGATCACCACGGCGGCGTAGTCCCGCGGCTCAACACGTCGTTACATGTTCCCGCATGATCCGCACCTGGCGCGATTCGCATGCGCAGCGCAGAGCTTGCAGCAGCGCGCTCGGATCGACGATACCTTCTTCCGCATGGAACATTCGGAAGTCGACATCGATACCGGTCTCAGCCCTGAGCTGTTCGACGAACGATGGATATAGCGCTAGGCTCTCGAGTCCCAGGTCGCATCCGGATTCGCTCCGGGGCGCCAGCATGCCCGCGCCTGCGGGACTCGCTTCACCGCCCAGATTCCCGGCATCGGCAAGGGTGACACGAGCGCCTTTCTGTGCAAGCCGCCAGGCGATGGAACTGCCGATGAGTCCCCCGCCTACAATGAGAACCTCGCGCGGCATTCTTACATGGTAAACGGCAAGCCGTGTAGTGCTCCGCGAGCGCTGTCGATGCCGCCCGCGAGCCGGTGACGTAATCCAGCTCGGCAAGCTGGCGCTGGCGATCAAAAGCACTCTCGCCAGGGATGCGGTGGAGCATGGAGGTCATCCACCAGGAGAAGTGCTGGACTTTCCAGCAGCGCCGCAGGCAGATTTCGGAATAGCGGTCCATGAGGGCAGTGCTGCCGATGGAATAAAAGTCGGCCAAAGCCCGCGCCAGAACACGCGCGTCCGTGGCCGCCAGGTTCAACCCCTTCGCGCCGGTCGGCGGGACGATATGCGCGGCGTCGCCTGCGAGAAATAATCGCCCGTATTGCATCGGATCGGCCACGAAACTGCGCATCTCGGCGATGTTCTTCTGGATCACCGGCCCTTCGGTGAGTTTCCATTTCCCGTCTCTGTCGTGGCGAAACGAAGATGCAGCTGCTCCCAGATGCGCGCATCGGGCCAGTTGGCGATGTCTTCGTCGGGATCGCATTGAATGTAGAGGCGCGAGATCTCAGGCGACCGCATGCTCAGCAGCGCGAAGCCCAGCTCATGATTGGCGTAGATCAACTCCTCCGATGACGGCGGCGCCTGCGCCAGAATGCCCAGCCAGGCAAACGGGTACGTGCGGTCGTAAATCGTCAGGCTGTGTTCAGGAATGGACGGTCTGCACACACCGTGGAACCCATCGCAGCCGGCGATGAAATCGCAGACGAGCTCATGCTCGACACCATCTTTGCGATAGCGAATTTTGGGGGAGTCCGACGTGAGCGTCGTGAACCGCGACATCCTGCGCCTCGAACACGATCCGCGCGCCCGACGCCAACCGGGCGCGACACAAGATCCTTGACCACTTCCTGCTGCGCGTAGATAGTGATCGAGCGCCCCACTAACGCCTGAAAATCGATGTGGTGGCGCTGCCCGTGGAAACGAAACTCGACGCCGTGGTGCACCAGCCCTTCGCGTTTGAGCCGTTCGCCCACGCCCATTTCCGTGAGTAGCTCGACGGTGCCCTGCTCGAGCACGCCCGCGCGCACACGCTCCTCGATGTACTTGCGCGTGTGAACTTCGAGAACAACCGAGTCGATCCCTTCCAGGTGCAGAAGGTGCGAAAGGATGAGGCCGGCGGGTCCAGCCCCGACGATTCCAACCTGCGTCCGCTCAGGCACTAAGGGCCATCAGCGTCTGCTTCACCACCGCTTGCGTCAATGGAACTTTGTACTGATTTTTGGCGAGCGGGCGTGCGCCTTCGACGGCGGCTGCTCCGGCCTGCGCGGCAAGCTCGGGCGTGATGCGTTTTCCGGCGAGCATGGCTTCGACCTTCGGCACACGCCACGGGATCGGGGCGACGCCGCCCAGGACCACGCGGGCACTCTTACAGACCTGGCCATCCATTTCCATCACCACGGCGACACTGACGATCGCGTGCGTCCACGACTCGCGATCCATTTCCTTGTGATAGGTACTGCGCGAGCCGGTCTTCGCTGCGGGCAAATGGATCTCGGCCAGCACTTCATCGTTCGCCAGCACGTTTTCGCGGGCCGGATTATCGGCCGGCAGCCTGAAGAAATCAGCCGCAGCCACCGTTCGTTCGCCCGATGCGCCGACAATTTTGAACTTGGCGTCGAGCGCGACCAGCGCGGGAGCCGTATCCGAAGGATGCACGATGAAGCTCGGGCCGCCGCCGAAAATCGCGTGGAATTCGTTCTCGCCGGTGATGCTGAAGCAGGTGTTCCCGCCATTCTTGTAGCACGGGAATCCGTTGCGGTAATACCAGCACCACGGCCGCTGGCAGACGTTCCCGGCGAGCGTCCCGGCGTTGCGGATCTGAGGCGTTCCCACGTGTCCCGCGGCTTCGGCGAGCACGTTGTAGTTCTTGCGGATGAGCGGGTCGCGGCTGAGAGCGTCCAGCGTGATCAACCCGCCGATGACGACTTCGCCGCCCTTCTCCGTCACGCGATCGAGCCCGCGAATCGATTTGAGACTGACCAGCACGTCGGGCGTGATCAGGCGTTCCTTGACCATCCCCAGCGCATCGCTGCCCCCGCCTACGATGGTTGCAGCTTGGCCCTTCTGCCGAAGCAGGCCCGTCGCCTCTTTCAGATCCTTCGGATTGACGTTCGAAAAAGCCTTCATGCGAGCACCCCCAAAATTTTGTCCCGCGTTATGGGAAGACTCTTGATCCGCCGTCCGATCGCGTTATGGATGGCGTTCGCCACCGCCGCGACGGTCGGAATAATGGTCGGCTCGCCCAGCGTTTTCGCGCCGAAAGGACCGTAAGGCTCGTCGGTCTCCACCCACACGACGTCGACCCGAGGCGCATCCAGATGCGTCATGATGCGCGCGCCGTAGTATCCCGCATTGAGCGGCTGGCCCGAGCGTTTGTCGTACAGCAGTTCTTCGTGCAGCGCCATCCCGATCCCCTGGATCGCGCCGCCCTGCACTTGACTCTGCGCGGTCAGCGGATTCACCACGCGGCCGCTATCGTGCGCCGAGACGAACCTGGTCACGATCGCGTGGCCGGTCTCGACGTTCACCTCGACTTCGGCAAAATGCGCGACGAAGGAATTGCGGCTCTGCCCCTGCAACTGCGGATTGGGCGTCGCCATCGCCGTCAGGACGTCGTTGCCCTTGGGCGCCCCCTTTTCGGCGATCTGCTTCTTCAGATCGCGCACGGCTTCGATCACGGCCATGCCGGTTTGCACCGTGGTGCGGCTGCCGGATTCGCCCACCGAGTACGGGCACGTGTCCGTATCGCCCCAGACGACGGTCACCTTTTCGAGCGGCACGCCCAGTTCTTCCGCGGCGATCAACCCCATGGTGGTCTTCGCGGCGGTGCCCACGTCAGTGACGCCCACGTACAGATGATATTGGCCCTGCCCGTCCAAACGCACCACAGCGCTGCTGCGGCCCAGTCCCGAGCCGAACATTCCCATCGCCATTCCCGCGCCGCGCTTCACGGGTCCGGCACCGGAACCAGGCTCAGGCTTCCAGCGCTTGGTCCACTCAAATTTCTCCGCGCCCTTGCGGATGCAGTCTTCGAGGCCGATGCTCGTGTACGGCGTCTGGTCGCGGAACTTCCGCGTCATATTCTTGAGGCGAAATTCCACGGGATCCATCTTGAGCGCGTAGGCCACATCGTCCATCAGCGACTCGATCCCGAACACGCCCTGCGGATACGCCGGCGCGCGATAGTTCGCGGCCACCGCCGTGTTCGTATATACGGGGGAGACGCTGGTCTCCAGGTTCGGCACCTGATAGATCTCGGTGCCCGAAAGATCGCAGGAGCCCTTGCGATAGGCGCCCGCTCCCGAGAGAGCCGTAAACTGGATCGCCGTCAGCGTGCCATCGTTCTTCACGCCGACTTTGTAGGATTGCCGGCTGGACCAGCGCCCGTGCACCGCCACGAAATCCTCTTTGCGGGTGAACTCGAGCTTCACCGGAGCGCCGGCTTGCTTGGCGAGCAGCGCGGCCATCAGATCGGAATCCTGGCACTGGTTCTTGTTGCCGAACCCGCCGCCCATGTACTCGCTGATGACGCGAACGTTATCGACGTTCATCTTCAGGTCCTTCGCGATGTCCGTGCGGCAATTGGCGATCCCCTGGGTCGCGGCGTGGACGGTCAGTTTATCGCCGGACCATTCCGCGACGGACACGCGCATTTCGAGCTGCGCGTTGTTGTGATGCGCCGAGGTGAAGTTGTCTTCGAAAACGTGGTCGGCGGCCTTGAGTCCGTCCGCGACGTTGCCGCGCTTGTAGGTCTGCGGGACCGGCTGGCGCTGGTTATTGAGAGAGAGGTTGCCTCCCTGGTGGATCGCAACCGCGCCGGGCTTCAGGGCTTCTTCGAGATCGGTCAGGAAGGGCAGGACCTCGTAGTCGACTTCGATCAGGTGCGTCGCATCTTCGGCGACGTGCCGGTCGACCGCCGCAATCGCTGCCACGGGATCGCCCGCGAAGCGCACGGGATTGTTGAACAGCTTGCGCTGGTTGAGCTGATCGCCGCTGCTCCAGGCAGTGTCGCAATTCTCGTGCGTCAGGATCGCCTTCACGCCCGGCAGCGCCATGGCCTTGGAGACATCGATCTTGCGAATGCGCGCATGCGGATGCGGGCTGCGCAGAACGCGCGCGTACAACATCCCCGGCAGATGAACGTCGCTGGTGTATTTCGCGGCGCCTGTAACTCTTTCGAGCGCGTCAATGCGATGCGTCGCGTGGCCTACGGTCTTGAGGGGTGTCATGCTGCGTTCCCTCCCCCGGTGGACGGCGCGGTGCCGCCGGCAGCCATCACCGCCTCGACATAGTGGTTGTAATTCGAGCAGCGGCACAGATTGCCGGTCATCGCTGTCCGGACTTCATCCCTGGTCGGATGAGCATTCTTCATTAAGAGCGCCTTGGCGATCATCAACTGCCCGGAGGTGCAGTAGCCGCACTGCGGGGCGTCATGCTCGATGAAGGCCTGCTGCAGCGGATCGAGCTTGCCGTTCTTGGCGAGCCCTTCCACAGTCTGGATCGAACGCCCGTTCATCCACACGGCGAGCTGGCTGCACGAGTACAGCGGCATGCCGTCCACCAGCACCGTGCAGGCGCCGCATTCGCCGCGATCGCAGCCGATCTTGGTGCCGGTGAGTTGCAGGTGGTCGCGCAGAAGCTCGACCAGCGTCCAGCGGTCTTCCACTTCCACGCGGCGATCCACGCCGTTGACATTGATCTTGATGGTCGTTCGGGGAACGCCTTCGGAAGTGGCAACTGCCGCGGTCTGTTTCTGTTGTGCTTCGACCGCCGGTATCGCCGCAACAGCAACGATTCCTGCGCTGGTGCCTTCGACGAACCTTCGCCGCGAGATCTTCTTCATAGCGTGAGCTCCACGCTGATTCTATCAAAGAAGAAGGGTTAGGCCGTCTGTGCGGACGCACGCGACGGTTCCGCGGCAACGGGCTTCGCAGCCGGTTCTGGCTTCGGGCAACCCGATCTTCTCCCGCAGCCCAGTGTCGATGCGCTGCCGGATCTCGGGGTGCTCTTTCAGAAACAGGCGGGCGTTGTCGCGGCCCTGGCCCAGGCGTTCTCCGGCAAAACTGAACCAGGCGCCCGATTTCTCGACGATGCCCTGCTCCGCACCCAGGTCGATCAGGTCGCTTTCGCGCGAAATTCCCTCGCCGTACAGGATGTCCACTTCGGCCTCGCGAAAGGGCGCGGCGATCTTGTTCTTGACCACCTTGACCTTGGTGCGATTCCCCACCAGCGTCTCGCCGTCCTTGATCGCCGACATGCGCCGCACTTCCACCCGTACCGACGAGAAGAATTTCAGCGCGCGGCCGCCGGTGGTGGTCTCGGGATTCCCGAACATCACGCCGATCTTTTCGCGGACCTGGTTGATGAAGATCATGCAGGCGTTGGCCTTGGAAACCGCGCCGGTGATCTTGCGCAGCGCCTGCGACATCAGCCGCGCGTGCAGTCCCATGAAGCTATCGCCCATCTCGCCTTCGAGCTCCGCCTTGGGAACCAGCGCCGCTACGGAATCCACCACCACTACGTCGATCACCCCCGACGAAATCAGCGCGCTGGTGATCTCCAGAGCCTGTTCGCCGTAGTCCGGCTGGGAGACGATCAGGCTGTCGATATCCACGCCCAGCTTGCGCGCGTAAGTTGGATCGAGCGCGTGCTCGGCATCCACGAAGGCCGCCGCGCCGCCCGCCATCTGAGCTTGGGCGATCACCTGCAGCGCCAACGTGGTCTTGCCCGAGGACTCCGGCCCGAACACCTCCACCACCCGGCCTCGCGGGAATCCGCCCACACCCAGCGCCGCGTCCACCGAGATCGATCCGCTGGAAATCACCGTAACGGGCAGTGCGTTGCGGGAGCCCAACTGGACCACGGAACCCTTGCCAAACTGCTTCTCCATCTGCACTAGCGTCTGCATGATCAGGCGATTGCGTTCGGCAGGCTGCATGATGATTGGTGCAGCGGGCGTCCGGAAATTCTCAGGCTTGTTATGTGAGTCGTAGGGGTCGGGCATGCCCGACCCGCGATCAACGCGTCAGTTTAGGCGGGCGAGGCGTGCCTCGCCCCTACCAGGTTGTAGGGGTCGGGCATGCCCGACCCGCGATTACCTCGTCAGATCGTCCAGCTCGACGCCCGGGGGAGGTGTGAATTTAAACAGCGCATCGGACAGCAACGGATTTTTCTTCTCGCCTTCGAACGTGAACACCATCAGGTCGTTGTTCTGCAGCGGCCGGCGCGCCGAAATTCTCAGGCTTGTTGTTCAGGCGGGCGAGGCGTGCCTCGCCCCTACCAGGTTGTAGGGGTCGGGCATGCCCGACCCGCGATCAACGCGTCAGTTTAGGCGAGCGAGGCGTGCCTCGCCCCTACCAGGTTGTAGGGGTCGGGCATGCCCGACCCGCGATTACCTCGTCAGATCGTCCAGCTCGACGCCCGGGGGAGGTGTGAATCTAAACAGCGCATCCGTCAGCAGCGGATTTTTCTTCTCGCCTTCGAAGGTGAACACCATCAGGTCGTTGTTCTGCAGCTTCACTTCCAGCCTGCGGATGGTCGAATCGGGAGCGATCAAAAACGTCACCTGGGTATACGGGAATTTATCCGACTTCGGCTGGGCGACGATCCGCAATCCGCCCTCCTCCGGCTTGGATCGTATTGGCCGAAATCCCGATCGAAATTTACATCGCCCAAGCAGGAATGCCAAAGGCGCCTTCATGTCGTCGGATTCCTTCATGGTCATCTTCTCGGCGCGATGCTCGTCCGGATAGTAGGAGTAGATGAGCTTGCCGTCGGAGATGAACAGCATTCCGGAAGCGTACTCCCAGCGCATCTTGCCCTTCTTGCGCAGATACAGGGTGCCCGAATCGGTCTTGCGTTCGTCCGCGCTGGGTGATCTTTTCCGTGAATTTGACCTGCAACGTCTGGATGTTGTTGTAGCGATCCTCCACGGCCTTCAGGGTGCGCAGCGGGTCCATGGACTCGGCGGCCCGCGATCGACATCGCCCCGGCCAACGCCAGGAGCGCCGCGCGGAAACCAACATTGAACTTGGTCATCACTAACTCCTTGGATGCATTAAGGTAACGCGTCGTTCCAGGCAATTAAAGTTCCGCGATTGCTCCACCGATCTTACCCATCAGGAGACACGGAAGCGATGGATTTCCTGGGCGGCCTTAGCAGCGGTATTCTCAGCATCCTGTCGTTCGCCATCCTTGCCGCCTGCGTTCTAAAGCTTTTTCAGATGGCGGCCACGCTAACCGAAATCAAGGATCTCCTCAAGACCGTCCAGGCAAATGCATACATCCAGGGTCTCGCCGGCGCCCCGATCGCGCCACAAGTCCCGATTTCTTCCGCCCAATCCGGCGAAGAAATGCTGCGGCGCTTTGAGCCTGGAACTGGATCACCCGGTGGATCCCACTTCCATCGAGCTGGGAAAAAAAGCTAGGCTCTCCAGTTAGACTGCCCGCACCTAAACTGCTCTCACAACGGCACTGACCGGCCGCGAACCCACCGGGATTACCGTAAGAAGCCCTCTCGGACTGTAGCGATTCTTCTTCTGGGCGATCGCGGGCACGCTTAAAACAGCTAGGTCCCCCGATTTCCGGTTGAGCACCAGCGCGTACTGATCGTTCGCCGTAACGCGGATGAAACCGGGGTCGCTGCCCACCGGGATCACCCGGATCAGCTTGCGCGTGGCGATACTGAGGATACTCACGTCGCCGGAGAGCGGGCTGGCCACGAAGAGCAGGTCCTCGGACACATCCATGGCTCCCGGAGCGTGGCCGGCCAGAACGGTATCGCCCACCTGCGGCGTGAAGAACGGGTAGACCACGACCACCGCGTCCATCCCCTCGCCGGTCACGAATAGCTGGCCGCCGTCGCGGCTAAAACAGAACTGGTCGGGCCGCACGGAAATCGGCAGATGCGTGATCAGACGCTGGGCCTCGACACTATACGCTGAAAGCAGCTTCTCCCCGCGATTCCCCGCCACCAGGGTTTTGCTATCCGTCAGGAACTGCACGGGTCCATAATCGCCCTGGCTGAGCGGCGGGCTTAACCGGCGGGAGGCCAGATCCACCAGGTAAACCGCCGATGCCGAACTGACCGCGGCCGTTTTTCCATCCGGGGATAACGCCAGCCCGGCGGGCTCGTCGGGAAGCGGAAGCGTCCACGCCGTCTTGAAGCTATCGAGCGCCACCGCGATCAGCGAACGCGGCTCGCGTGCCAGAACATACAGCGTCTGCTCGTCTACCGGCAAGCGCCATAGTGATGGCCTGCGAGGCCACCGCCAGCTTTCGGGCCAAGCGGAGGTTATCGATCTGGATCTCGTGTATCGAGCCGTTTTCGGGCGTCAGGGCGTACACCGACGGTCGTTGCGCGGCCGCCGTGATCTCGGTCGGCGCACCCTCCAGGGGGATGTGCCGGGCAACCGCGAAGGCGCCCAAATCGACCGCCGCTACCGCCCCGCCTTCCTGGTTGGCGATGAAAGCATAGCCCCGGAATCCCTCCTGGGGGCGGGTACAGGCAGCCGCCAGGGGCAGTGCCAAAAGGGTACGGCGGGAGATCACTTTTCCAGTCTAGCGCGCTGAAAACAAAAAACCTTGCCCGCCTGTAGTCCTTATGGTACCTTCAGAATTAAGCTTGGCCTAGATCTGACCTCCTGAAAAGACCTTAGTACGTCGAATTCTTTCTTATGAACCTGCGGTCGCTGTTTAGTGTGTTCTCATCCGATCTGGCCATTGATCTGGGCACCGCCAATACCCTGGTGTACGCCAAGGGCAAAGGCATCGTGGTCAACGAGCCTTCCATTGTCGCCCTGAACAAGAACACCGGCGAAGTGGAAGCCGTCGGCAAGGAAGCCAAAGAGATGCTGGGCCGCACGCCCGGCAACATCGTCGCGATCCGGCCCATGAAGGACGGCGTCATCGCCGACTTCAAAGTGACCGAGCGGATGCTGAACTATTTCATCCAGAAGGCGCACGGGCGAAAGATGCTGGTGCATCCGCGCATTATCATCGGCGTGCCCAGCGAGATCACGCAGGTGGAAAAGCGCGCCGTGATCGATTCGGCGTATCACGCCAAAGCCAGCGAAGTGTACCTGGTGGAGCAGGCCATGGTGGCGGCCATCGGATCGGGTTTGCCGATCACCGAGCCGGCCGGCAACATGGTGGTCGATATCGGCGGCGGCACCACCGACGTCGCGGTGATTTCGCTTTCCGGCATCGTGTATTCGCGCTCGGTGCGCGTGGCGGGCAACGCCATGGACGACGCCATCGTGCAGTACATGAAGCGGAAATATAATCTGCTGATCGGCGAAACCACGGCGGAAAAAGTGAAGATGCAGATCGGTTCGGCGTTTCCCCTGGACAAACCGCTCACCATGGAAATCAAGGGCCGCAACCTGATCGAGGGCGTGCCCAAAACCATCACGGTGGCCGACGAGGAAATCCGCGAGGCGCTTTCCGAGGGCATCGCCACCATCATGAACGCCATCCGCGTGGCGCTGGAGCGTACTCCGCCGGAGCTTTCCGCCGATATTAGCGATCGGGGAATTGTACTTACGGGCGGCGGAGCGTTGATCAAGAATTTAGACAAGCGCATCCGCCATGAAACCGGCCTGCCCGTGTCGATCGCCGAAGATCCGCTGGCGTCGGTGGTGCTGGGAACCGGGAAAATGCTGACGGAATTCGCGCTGCTGCGCCGCATCGCTGTTGAATAAAGACGTCGAATAAAGACGTGGAATAAGCTTCGAGTCGCTGTATGGACTTGATTCTCAATCGCTACCGCAACCTCACGGCGCTGGTGGCGGCGATTCTTGTCCAGTTGGTGCTGCTGGCCTACCAGGTCAAGAGCAACCAGGAAGTCCGCCTGATCCGCGTGTGGGCGGTCACGGCGCGTAACGCCGCTGGCCCGGCTGCTCGAAGGCGGCCGCAGCGGCAGCGTCAATTTCTTCAAGGACTATTTCGTGCTGCTCGACGTGCGCGAGCAGAACAAGCGCCTGCAGACGGACCTGAATCGCGTGCAGCTCGAAAACCAGGTTCTGCGCTCCCAGCTGGATACCGCCGACCGGGCCAAGGCGCTCTCCGTGTTCCAGGAACAATCTCAAATGAAGACGATGGCGGCGCGCGTCATCGGGAACTCGCCGGGATCGAACGGCCGCGTGGTTCTGATCGATCGCGGGACGGGCAGCGGCATCCAGCCCGGCATGGCCGTGATCACGCCGGATGGCATCGTCGGCAAGATCGTCAGCTCCTATCCCACCGCGTCGAGCCTGCTGCTGATCACCGATCCGGCCTTCGCCGCGGGCGTGCTCTCGCAGAAAAATCGCGTCCATGGCACGCTGAAAGGCACGGGCAACAGCAACGCCATCGTGGATTACGTCCAGAACGAGCAAAACGTCGAGGTGGGGGAATGGTTTTATACCGCCGGTGACGATCGCATCTTTCCGAAAGGCCTGCCCGCGGGCACCGTGACCGCCGTGCGCCCGGGCCGCTCGGTCAAGGAGATTTTCCTGAGTCCCAGCGGATTGCAGAATGGCCTTGAAGACGTGCTGGTCATCCTCCAAGGGGATCACAAGCCCATTCCCGATTTGCCCCCGCCCAACCAGTCCGTTCATCTCCAGCCCCTTCCGCGCGGGCGAAGACGGTTCCGTCGATCCGCTGAGTACAGCCCCCAACACGTCCAAAAACATCGGAGGCGCCGAAACGGACCTGGACCGTGAAGTGGAACGCATGCGGCGGATCGGCGAAGACCAGAAGCACGTCTTCGGAGAACGCGGCCGTGGAGCGCCGGACTTTAACAAGGTTTCCGATCCCGGCGCGGCGAAGCCGCCTGCGGCAACGCCCTCTACAGCAAAAAGGGGCGCCGGCTCCTCCTGCAACCACTCCCGCTATTCCTCCCGCAACCCCTGCGGCCAACCAGCCCCGTCCATGAGCGACCTTTCCGCTGGATTCAGCGAACCGCCCCGCAGAAGCAAAGTCGCCAAATCCCGGTGGGTGACGCTCATCGGAGTTCCCGCTGGCCGCGATCTTGTTCCAGGTGTATGTCCCGCGCTTTTTTACCTATCTGGAATACCTGGAAATGCCGCTTCTGGTCGCCGTGTATTTCTCCCTGAAGCGGCGCTCGCCGCCCTTCGGAGTGCTGTTCGGCATGTGTATCGGGCTCACTCAGGATGCCCTGTGGCCCGGGCCGAGCCATCCGCTGGGGATGTACGGGATCGCCAAGACCCTGGTGGGATATTTCGCCGCGTCCGTAAGCCAGAGATTTGAAGGCAGCAGCGACCTGCTGCGGCTGGTGCTGGCGTTTTTCTTCTTCTTCTTTCACCAATTCTTTTATTGGATGCTGTCGCGCGCCCTGCTGGGCGAGGCGGTCTCCTTCGAGCCCGTTCAAACCCTGGTGCTCGCGGTCCTGAACGCCGCGGTCGCCGTACCTTTGTTCCGCATCTTGGATAAACTGGATGTTACGGAGTAGTGTGATGTCCCGAAGATTGATGGCTGCAGTGGGGTCAGGCTTTCGAGCCTGCCGCCGGCTTTCTAGCCGGCGCTCTGCACTTGTCGTCACAAGGGACGATTACGCCGGGCGGAAGCCCGGCCGCAGCCTTGAAAGGCTGACCCCACGCGATGTGGCAAAAGGTTTCCTATGATCGATCCCGAACGCCCGGAGAAGGTCTCTTCGGCCCAGCTGTTTCGCGACGACACCAAGTTCGCGCTGGGCCGCATCGCGATCTTCCAGTACGCCGCCGTGGCGGTGTTCCTGTTCCTGATCGCCGGATTCTGGATCCTCCAGATCCGCGACCACGAAGACCAACAGCACGCTGGCCGAGCGCAATCGCATCAAGACCGTTCCCCTGCTCGCGCCCCGCGGCAAGATTCTCGACCGCGACGGCCGCGTGATCGTCGACAATCAGCCCGCTTTCGTGGTCCAGCTCACGCAGGAAAATCTCAAGCCGGAGCACCTGGCGCCCATCGCCGAAGGCTTGCACCTGGATCTCGACGAGCTGAAGGCCACGGTGAAGCGCTACGCCGCCGGAAAGCGCTACAGTCCCATTCCCATCAAGCGCGATGTGTCGCCGGCTGAGCTGACGTTCATCGATTCGCATCGCGATCCGGGCACGTTTCCGGAACTGGAACTGGTGCAGGAGCCGCGCCGCCTGTATCCGCAAAACGGCCTGGCCGCTCACGTGATCGGTTATGTGGGCGAAGTCAGCGAAGCGGAGCTGAATTCCTCCGACTTCGCCAATTACTCCCAAGGCGATCTGGTCGGCAAATCCGGCCTGGAGCGCCAGTACAACGAAATCCTGAAGGGTGTCGACGGACAGCGGCGCGTGGTGGTGGACGTCGCCGGCCGCGAGCACCAGGTGCTCGAGAGCACGGAAGCGACGCCGGGCCAGAATTTGCAGTTGACCATTGACCTGGACCTCCAGGCGGTCGCGGAATTCGCGCTCGAAGGCAAGAAAGGTGCGGTAGTTGCAATCGATCCGCGCGACGGTTCGGTGCTGGCCATGGTGAGCCGTCCGGCCTTCGATCCCAATCTGTTCGCCGGACACATCAAGGCGGCCGACTGGAAGGCGCTGACGACCAACCCGGACAATCCCCTGATCAACCGGGCGATTCAGGCGCAATTCGCGCCGGGCTCGACGTTCAAGCCTCTGGTCGCGATGGCGGGCCTGGAGACCGGAACGATCGACGAGAACTTCAGCGTACGCTGCCACGGCGGCGCCAACTTCTACGGCCGCTTCTTCAAGTGCTGGGAAAAGCGCGGGCATGGCGGCGTGAATGTGCACGCGGGAATCGTTCATTCCTGCGATGTTTTCTTTTACACCGTCGGTGAAAAGGTGGGGATCGACGGCATCGCCGAATACGCCGAGCAGGCGGGAATCGGCAAGAAGACCGGCATCGATCTTCCGGGCGAGGCCGAAGGCTTGATGCCCTCCTCCAAGTGGAAGCTCCGCACCCAGCGCGAGAAATGGTACGCGGGTGAAACGATTTCGGTCGCCGATCGGACAGGGCGCGGTGACGGTCACTCCGATTCAGCTCGCGGCGGCCATCGGCGGCATGGCCAACGGCGGCGTCTGGTTCAAAGCCCCATCTGGTGAAGATGGCCGCGGCCGCCGATCCGCGGCGTGAAAACTGGAATCTGGATAACATCGCCAAAGTCGTCTCCGGGATGTATGGGGTCGTGAACGAAGCTGGCGGCACAGGTGATTCCGCGAGCGATCCCCGGAATTACCGTATCCGGCAAAACCGGCAGCGCCCAGCGAGTCTCCAACGAACTCAAGAAGTCCGGCAAGGCGGACGAAGACGACAAGGACAACGGCTGGTTCGTGGCATTCGCGCCGCGCGAGAATCCCGAGATCGTGCTGGCGGTACTGCTCGAAGGCGGCGAGCATGGCGGCTCTGGCCGCACCCACCGCCCGCGACGTCATCAAAGCCTATTTCGACAAGAAGGCCCGCCTCTCAAAACTCACCCAGCCCAGCCTGGCTTTGATCCGCCGCCCCGGCCAATAGGCGCACAGGGGCTGGGAAACCGATTCCCCCTACCTAAGTTCCCCTTACCTTCGGTCTAATGTCCGGGACGAGTTCATCGCGGCCAGTCCGCCCGCGGTTCATTCGATGCCCGGCACGCCGTCGAGGCAACAGTACGTTCCCTTAGACCGGCGTAGCCCGCGCCTCCGCGACTACCTTATGATCCGGTACTTTGGCCCCGCTTCTTAGGTGTTTTGGCCTAGTGTCAAAATTCAGCTTCTAGAAAAGAATTGAAGGTGGAGCATTACATCGCGAGGAGAAGATTTCATGACTAGGCGGAACACCAACAATGAGCGCGGGTCGATCATGCTGACGACCGTCGTTTCCATATTCGCGCTGATCGGAATGCTGGGTTTATCGGTTGACTTGGGCCGCGTCTATATCGCTAAGCATGAAGCCCAGGCGTACGCGGACATCACAGCGGTGTCGGCGGTTCGTCATCTTAACGGCAAGCAAACCGGCATCGACGCGGCGGCTGCGGAGCTCACCAATAGCACCAACAAATGGAACTTCGACACGCAGCTCTTTGACTCCAGTATCCGACTCATCGAGTATTCCACCACTCAGACGGGACCCTGGCAAGCCACGCCCACCAGCGGCGCAGGCTCCAAGCCCTTCGCAAATTACGCGTTCGTCCGCGTCACGGCGACGCCCAGCGTGAACCTGGCGTTTCTGCCCGCGGTCGGTACGGCCCTCACGCAGCAGGTGACGGGCCAGGCCGTGGCGGGAATTGTGCCGCAGACCTTCCCGGCGGGCGGCTATCTGCCCTTCACGCCCTTTGCTCACAACCCGCTCGATTCAAACTTTGGGTTCAGGGTCGGCGAGGAATACGGCTTTCTGTGGCCCGGGAACATCAGCAACATGCCGCAGGGAGAAAACAACGCCTGCCACGGCGACACGGTTGATTCGAACGAAGTCGACAATTGGCCGCTATACAATTCTTCTGACAATACTGTGGTCGGCGGCTCGCAACGCGGCTACTTCCAACTCCAGGCGGCTTCGGCCATTTCCGACGCCATCCTGGGGGGCACCCAGACGGATCCTTTAGCCGTAGGCGACTACATCAATTTGACGAACGGGCAGAAGCAGGCCGAGCAGAATGCTCTTGCCACGCGCGCCAGCTACGATACAGACCCGGCTCTATATGTATACGATACGACTGGAACTTCCCCCGTCGTGAATGGCCAAACCTATCACGGTAATGATATGCGGCTGGTGGTCATGCCGGTGAATGACAGGAACATTGTCAATGGCACGGTCAAAGTGATTGGATTCGCTTCTTTCCTGCTGCCTTTGAGTTATCCCAATGGAGGCAACAAGGCGTGGTGTGCGATCTATATGGGATCGATGACGGAAGGTGGAGACGGAAGCGGCACCCCGTTTGATGTGGGAGGAGCTTACGTTGTGAGGCTCGTACAGTGAGACGCCCCATGAGAAACTCGATGCGGAATAAACCTCGTTTCGGATCCCGGCGCGGCAACGCCATGATCGAATTTGCATTGTCTTCCATGGTGCTCGTCTATACCTTAGCCGGCGTGTTTCAATTCGGGTATTCGATGTATCTATACAACGAGCTGGTGGGCGCGGTCCGGGCTGGAGCACGTTACGCGTCGCTGGCCAAAATCAGCAACTCCGGGAACGCGACCCTTCCTTCGGGATATAACACGGCAGTCAAAAATATGGTGGTCTACGGAAACACCAGCCCCGCCAACGGCGATCAGCCTGTGGTTCCCGGTTTGACGACCTCGATGGTGAACGACGTGGTCATCAACTGGGACTCAGGTAACGTCCCAACCGATTGCACGGTCAGCATCAACAGCTATACGATTGACGCCGTCTTTACAACTTTTACACTGAGCGGCAAGCCCTTTTACAAGATTCCTTTCTTCGGGCAGTATTGCTCGAGCGGTTCGAGTTGCTAAATGAGAACCCAACAAACAAAACGAAACACTAACTCTGAACGTGGTTCGAACATGGTGGAGACCGCGCTGCTGCTGCTGGTCTTTCTGACCACATTGGTCGGCATCCTGGACTTCGGCCAGGTGCTGTATTTCCATCAGTCGCTGGTGGAGCGGGCGCGGGCGGCCGCGCGCTACGGTGCGATCCATCCTACCGATACCACCGGCATCCAGAACGTGGCCGTGTATAACTCAGCGACGGTTACGGGCACGCCCGTGGCGGTCCTGCCCGGAATGACCACCGCCATGGTGAACGTGCAAGACCTCGGCAACAACACGCCGGCAGCCCGCGTGATGGTGACCATCTCGGGATATCCCATCAACTTCATCAGCCCCTATATCGCCCAGCAGTTCAACAATCGTCCCGTGATCGTCTCGATGACCGCCGAAAGCCAGGTTCCCTAAGCGCGCAGGGGTCGACGGCGGCGGTACACTGAAAGTTCACGGATGTCCCGTTACCGATCATTCCGCGACCTGGACTGGTCTCTCCTTATCATCACGCTGATTATCTGCGCGCTGGGAGTGCTGCAGATTTATTCGGCGACCCACGATACGAAATGGTCCGACGCCTGGTGGAAACAGGCCCTGTGGGTGGTGGTGGCCGTGGGGATCATGTGGGTCGTCTCATGCATCGACTACCACACCCTGCTAGGGCAGGTCCCTCTCCTGTACGGACTTTCCATTGTCGCGCTGCTGGCGACCTTCGCGGTCGGAAGGATCGTCTTCGGTTCCCGCCGCTGGATCCGGGTGCCGGGGGTGGGGTTCAACTTTCAGATCTCGGAATTCGTTAAATTGGTGATAATATTACTGGTAGCACGTTACCTCTCGGAGCTGAAACGCGAAGAGGTCGGGTTACGTGATCTGTTGAAACTAGGAGTGTTAGTCGGAATTCCGACGGCGCTGGTCATGGCCCAGCCGGATTTGGGGACGTCGCTGACGTACCTGCCGGTCCTGGGTGTCGGGATTCTGTTGGCGGGCATTCGATGGCAATATCTGGCGGCGATCGCGGTGGCGGGCGGGCTGGCGATTACGGTCGGCTATCACTTTCTGCAGGATTATCAGAGAGCACGGCTGGTTTCGTTCGTCGATCCGTCCCAGGATCCGAAGGGGCGGGGCTACCAGGTGATCCAGTCCAAGATCGCAGTCGGGGACGGCGGGCTGTGGGGGAGGGGCGTCACGCACGGCACCCAAACTCAGGGCGGGTTTCTGCCGGTTCCGCACACCGATTTCATTTTCTCGGCCTTTGCCGAGGAACACGGGTTCGTGGTGGTAGTGGTAGTTCTTGGCCTTTATTTTTTGTTGCTGATGCAGATCGTCCAAAATGCTCAAATGGCGCCAGACCGGGCGGGCATGTATATCTGCATGGGCGTGGCGACCATGTTGTTGTTCCATGTGCTGATCAATGTGGGCATGGTAGTGGGCAATATGCCAGTGACGGGGATTCCTTTGCCGCTGATGAGTTATGGCGGCTCGAATCTGTTTTCGATATTTATCATGCTGGGGCTGGTGAATAATGTCCGGCTCCGGCGGTTTTCGAGTTAAGCTAGTCTAGATCAACCGACCTGCGTGAAATACGGGCGTGGGGACGGAAGGCGAGTTTCGGTAGAAGATTTTTGAGGCCTGCCGGTAAGTGGAGGCTTTGTTTGGGCTGGTTGAGTCGGGAGTGTTCGAGTTCGAACTCCACTTCCGTGTGACGAGACAGCCGCATTCCCCGAGTCGCCTGAGAACTGTCCCACCCTTAGCCGGGTCGTGTAGCACCCCGCGTAACCGCGGGAGGGAGGCTGAGGATGAGCAAAGAACTGGTGATTTCGTCCAATCGGCACGAAACCAGAGTGGCGCTCCTGGAAGACGATCAGTTGGTGGAAGTTTACTTCCAGCGGGCGAATGAGTATTCGCTCGCCGGGAGTATCCACAAGGGCCGCGTGACGCGGGTGCTCCCCGGCATGCAGTCCGCCTTCGTCGATGTGGGGCTGGAGCGCGATACGTTCCTGTACGTATCGGATTTCCTGGAAGAAGAACACGAGGACATCGATCGTGTGACCGGCGACGAACGCCCCCCTCGTGAGAACAATCGCGATCGGGATCGGGACCGCGATCGGGATCGGGACCGGGAACGCCGTCCCGCGATGCGTCCGCCCCAGGAACCTGTGGCGACTGTTTCCGCGCCCTCGGGCGAAGAAGCGTCCGCTGAAGCGACGGCGCCTGCCGAGCCGGCATCCACCGCCGCGATACCGGAACCAGGCCAGGAAGGGCCTCCGGACCAAGCTGCGGATCGGCCCGCCGAAAGGGGAGAGGATCGCGACCGGCGTGGCCGCCGCTCGCGCCGCCGCCGCAATCGCGGACGCGGATTCCCGGAATCGAAATATGCCGAGGTCGGCCCCTCCGCTGCGCCTGTTGCCGCGCCGCCTGCACGCACTGAGCCTGCCGTTGCCGTCACATCGAGCCAGGTTGACACTCTGCCGGAAACTCCCCTGGTTCTGCCCGGCGAATCGCTCGCCAAGTATCGCGGGGGTCCGTCCGGGTCCGCGGAACACGCGGTCGAGCATTACGACGAGCGTCACATAGAGCGTCACATAGAGCACACCAGGCCGGCATCCGTGCCGCCGCCGTTGCCGGTCGACGAAGAACTCGATGTTCGGACTGAGCAGAGCGTATACGAAGAACCCATCCACTATCCGCCGGAGAACGCTTTGCCCGACGCTCCGTCGCATTCGGCGCCGGACGGGTCGCTTGCCTCCGCGGCAATTCCAGCTCCGCCTCCTTTGCCGCCTCTGTCTGAGGATTCTGTCAGCGCTCAGGAAGCGGAAGACCTGGAAGACGCGGCCCTATCGGGTCCGATCAGTGCACCGATGCTGGACGAGGACGAAGACCTCGATATCCAGGCAATGATCCTGGGCGAAGCCAACGTCGACGCGGAGGAAGACGAAACGGCCGAGGCGGAATCGGAAACCGAAGTGGAAGGCGATGCCGGAGGCGAAACCGGAGTATCGGCCACGGAAGGCGCCGCGGATGCAACCGCCGCGGAGCCCGCCAGCGGCACCGCGGAAGTCCGCGAACGGGGCGGACGCTTTCCGCATCGCGTCTCGTCGCGCCGCAATCGCCGCCGCGGCGGACGTGGTGGAGACCGGCCCGACAACCGCGGTCCGCGCGAACATGGTCCAGCGGAACAAACTGCCCGCGGCTCCGAACAGCGCGACCAGAGGGAACCACGCGGACCCCGCCCGGAAGGCGACCGGCCCCATGGCCGCGAGCGCTTCTTATCCGCGCAGGTGCAGCAGATTTCGATCGCCGACCTTCTGAAGGAAGGCCAGGAGATCATCGTTCAGATCGCCAAGGAGCCTCTGGGCCAGAAAGGCGCGCGCATCACCTCGCATATCGCCCTGCCGGGCCGCTTCGTAGTCTATATGCCGACGCTCGAGCACATGGGCGTCTCGCGCAAGATCGCCAGCGACGAAGAACGCTTCCGGCTGAAACGCATTCTGCAGGGCAAGCGTCCGGGACCGGTGGGCGGCTTCATCACGCGCACCGCCGCGGAAGGCCGCAGCGAGGACGAAATCGCCGGGGACATGGAGTTCCTGTATAACCTCTGGCAGGACATCCGCAACAAGTCGGAGAAGAAACCGGCGCCGGCGCTGCTGCATCACGATCTGGATATCGTGCAGCGCATTCTGCGCGATCAGCTGGGCGACAGCTTCAAGGCCATCTGGATCGACAACGAAGAAACTTACGAGAGCGTTCTGCGATTCGTCGAGCGTTTTCAGCCCGCGCTGGTCGGCAAGGTGAAGATGTACACGCGCGAGGCGCCCATCTTCGACGCCTTCAGCGTGACCAGCGAGCTCGAAAAAGCGCTGCGGCCCAAGGTGTGGCTGAAATCGGGCGGCTTCATCGTGATCAATCAGACCGAGGCGCTGGTGGCCATCGACGTGAACACCGGAAAGTACGTCGGCAAGACCAACCGCCTGGAAGACACCATCGTCAAGACCAACACCGAGGCGATCAAGGAAATCGTCCGGCAGGTCCGCCTGCGCGATCTGGGCGGCATCATCGTCATCGACTTCATCGACATGGATGAGCGCAAGAATCGCCAGAAGGTGATGCAGGTGCTCGAAGAGGCCATGCGCGCCGATCGCGCTCCGTACAAGATTCTCCAGTTCAACGATTTCGGACTGGTGGCGATCACCCGTAAGCGCGTGAAGCAGTCACTGGAGCGCACGCTGTGCTCGCCCTGTCCGCACTGCGACGGCGCGGGCTACATCAAGAGCGTCCAGACGGTGGTCAGCGAGATTCTGGCGGAAGCCCGTAAGATGGCTTCGAGCGTGGAAGGCAAGGAAGTTGTCCTGCGCGTTCACGCGGATGTAGCCAAAGTGCTGAAATCGCATCAAAACAAGTATCTGGAAGAACTCGAGGAGGTGCTGCGGCGTCCCGTGCTCATCAAGAGCGATTCGCAACTGCACCACGAGAAGTTCGACCTGGCATAGTGCCCCCGCCGTTACCGGCGGGGCTAGCCGTATCTGAATCGCGTTTCCAGCCCCGTCTGTAAGGACGGGGGCTGCATTGTAAAATGACTGAGAGGATAAACGATGTCTATACGGATTAACGACGTTGCTCCCGATTTTACAGCCGAAACCACACAGGGCCCGATCAAGTTTCACGAATGGATTGGAGACGGCTGGGCGATCCTGTTCTCGCACCCGAAAGATTTTACTCCGGTGTGCACCACTGAGCTCGGCTACATGGCGGGGCTCGAGCCGGATTTCAAGAAGCGCAATACGAAGATCATCGGACTCAGCGTCGATCCTGTGGACAGCCACGGCAAGTGGGCGGCCGACATCGAGGAGACCCAGGGCCACAAGGTGAACTATCCGATGATCGGCGACCCGCAATTGAAGGTCGCCAAGCTCTACGACATGCTTCCGGCGGATGCTGGCGAGACGTCCGACGGCCGCACGCCGGCCAACAACGCGACTGTTCGCACCGTGTATGTGATCGGTCCGGATAAGAAGATCAAGATGATGCTCTCTTACCCCATGAGCACCGGCCGCAACTTCGACGAAATCCTGCGCGTGATCGATTCCCTGCAGCTCACCGCCAAGATGGGCGTATCGACGCCGGTGAACTGGAAGCCGGGCGAAGATGTCGTGGTCCCCGCAGCCATGCCCGAGGATGAGGTCAAGAAGAAATTCCCTGGCGGCTTGAAGACCCTGCGGCCTTACCTGCGTCTCGGATCGCTGCCGAAGTAGCCACCGATGCGGCTCCAGCGGATTCTGATCGTGCTGGGACTCTGCTGTGTGTACGCGCAGGCGCAGTGGGTGAACTACCGGGAGCCGGGGACGCCCCGAACGCGCGACGGCAAGGCCAATCTCACCGCTCCCACGCCGCGCGCCGCCGACGGCAAGCCCGACCTTTCCGGCGTGTGGATGCATGAGCTGACTTCGATCGAGGAGATGAAGCGGATCTACGGGCGACGAATCGACGAGGCAATTAAGGTCGATGTGCCGGGGATGGAGATCGGCACCCAACATAAGTACGCCTTCAACATCTTCACGGACCTGGATGAGGATTCCCTGGTCCGTCCCGAGACGTCGGCACTCATGCGCCAACGCGGACCTGAGAATCCGGCGGAGGTCTGCTCGGGCGTCTTCGGTATTCCGCTGGCCGGACTACTCTCCGAGCCGATCAAAATCATTCAAGCGCCGCGCATCACGATGCTCCTGTATGAAGCGGGCAACCTGCATCGCCAGATTTATACGGACGGCCGTACGCTGCCCAAGGAGTTCGACCTCCCGGCATTTCTCGGCTACTCCGCCGGCCGCTGGGAGCGCGACATCTTTGTGGTGGAAACCGCGGGCTTCAACGACAAAACGCCGCTCGATACGACGTTGCACCCGCATAGCGAGTCGCTGCGGATTACGGAGCGCTTCCGCCGCCGCGATTTCGGACACCTGGATGTGGAAATGACCTTCGACGATCCCAAGATGTATCGAAAACCCTTCACCATCAAGGTTCCCCACAATCTGCTGCCCGATTCCGACATCTTCGAAATCTTCTGCGCCGAAAACGAGAAGGATCGCGTCCATTTGCAAAAGCAATAGGGTGACGTTCACGGTTCGATGCCAGAACTGCGGGTGTGTGCGAACTGAAGGGAACCGGTCTGGACTAAACCTTAGTCTTTGAGAAGACGGACAAACTCTTCGACCGCCATACCCGCGCTTCGGATGATGGTCCGCAATGTTCCCTTCGGAACAGTCTTTGCGAAGTGCATCGGAACCGTTAGGATCCGCTGGTCGGCCGCACGATACATCGTGAGGTGGCTCCCCTTCTGACGCCACTGAGTGAAGCCGGCTTTCTCCAGGGCTCGCACGACTTCTTTCGCGCGAACCGCTGGAAGTTTGCTACCTGCCATTCGAGTGATTTACTCGAACCAGCGTACTGAGGACCGGGGCCAGATCATGCCCTTGGGGAATTGGCTGCTTATGCGCCGCCAGGTTCGCCAAGTGCAGTTCGATCGCTTCGCGAGCGTGTCGCGTGGCGTCTACGACCGATTCCCCATAAGAAATACAGCCCGGCAGCGCGGGCACGACCACGGTATAGCCACCGTCTTCGTCGGGGATGAGGTCGATCTGGTAGGAGAGCCCCTTCGGTGTCGTTCGCATGTTTACATTGTCCTACGCCAGCCACTCGACGGTAACATCCACGAGTATCGGACCCAGCAGCGCGGCGGCTTCCTTCTCGGCACTCTGGAGGATCTTCTCCGCATAGGGCTTGTCGACGGACACCGTGACCGCGGCTACCAAGCCGTGCTGCCAGGAATCCTGATAATCGATCTCGGCCACCGCGACGTTGCAACGCGAGCGCAGACGATCCTTCAGACCTTTGACGAAATGCCGCTTGTCTTTGAGAGACTGCGAGTCTTCAAGCCGCAGTTCAAAGGTGATAACGCCGACGGCGGGCACAGAAGCAGTTTACGCTACGGCTGCAGTCTCGTCGCGCTCCGTGGCGAACGCCTCGATCACGTCGCCAGGTTTCAGGTCGTTATAGTTGGCGATCGAGATACCGCACTCGAAGCCCGCCTTGACCTCGCTGGCGTCGTTCTTGAAGCGCTTCAGCGACAGGATCTTGCCGGTATGAACGACCTTGTTATCGCGCAGCAGACGAATTTCGTTGTTGCGGCCGATAACGCCGTCGTCCACCGTGCAGCCCGCCACGGCGCCGACCTTGCTGATGCGGAACACCTCGCGGACGATCGCCCGGCCCTTGTAGACTTCCTTGAACACGGGGTCCAGCAGGCCGGTCATGGCGCGCTTCATCTCGTCCACCAGCTCATAGATGATGGTGTGATTCCGGATATCGACCTTTTCCTGTTCCGCCAGAGCCTGCGCATTGCGCTCCGGCCGGACGTTGAACCCGATGATGATCGCCGCGGAGGTGGTCGCCAGCAGAACATCGCTCTCGGTAATCGCGCCTACCGCCGCGCGCAGCACGCGAATCTTTATCTTGTCGTTAGAGAGCTTCTGTAAGGTATCCGAGAGGACTTCTGCCGTACCGCCCACGTCGGTCTTGAGGATGATGTTGAGATCCTTGACCTCGCCGGCCTTCAACTGATCGTGCAACTGGTCGAGCGTGAGGCGGGTGTTGCGCGACATGGAAACTTCGCGCGCCTTCACCTCGCGATACATCACGATCTGCTTGGCCTTGGCGGTATCCGTAACCGCCTGGAACGTCTCACCGACTTCCGGAACAGACTCCAGACCTAACACTTCAACGGGCGTCGAGGGCTCAGCTTCGCGAACCGGCTCGCCGCGATCGTCAAACATCGCGCGGACTTTCCCAAACACCGAGCCGCAAATGAAATAATCGCCTACCCGGAGGGTGCCGTTCTGCACCAGAACCGTGGCCACAGGGCCGCGCGCGCGATCGAGCTTCGCTTCGAGCACATTGCCCATGGCGGGACGCGCCGGACTGGCCTTGAGGTCCAGAAGGTCGGCAGACAGCAGAATCATTTCCAGCAGCAGATCGATTCCAACCTTGGTTCGAGCCGACACCGGAACCATGACCACGTCCCCGCCCCAGTCTTCGGCCAGCAGACCGCGATCGGCGAGCTGTTGCTTGATCCGCTCCGGCTGGGCGTCGCCCTTGTCGATTTTGTTGATGGCCACCACAATCGGCACTTTGGCCGCCTTGGCATGGTCGATGGCTTCGACCGTCTGCGGCATCACGCCGTCGTCGGCCGCGACCACCAGCACCACGATGTCGGTGACCTTGGCTCCGCGGGCGCGCATGCGGGTGAACGCTTCGTGGCCGGGAGTGTCGATGAACACGATCTTGCGGCCGTTTTTCTCGACTCGATAAGCCCCGATATGCTGGGTGATTCCGCCCGCTTCCTTGTCGGCCACGTGGGCCAGCCGGATGGCATCGAGCAGCGAAGTCTTTCCATGATCGACGTGGCCCATGACGGTGACCACGGGAGCGCGCCTAACGCGATCCTCGTCGATTTCCGCCTGCTGGATCTCGTGCGTGGCTTCCTCTTCGTAGCTGACCTTGTTGGTGGAAGCTCCGAAATCGCGCGCCAGCTCCTCGGCCAGCTTTACGTCCAGCGTCTGATTGATGGTGGCGAAAATCTTCTTGTCGAAGAGACGCTTGACCACTACGTTGCCCTTGATGCCGAGCTTTTCGGAAAGCTCTTTTACGGTGATGCCTTCGGCGATGGTGATTTCGCGATCGATGGGCGGCGGCTCAAAGGCCTGCGCCTTTCGTGAAACTTGGCGGATGCGACCCTCTTCCGGATCCGCATCGCGGCGGCGGTCGCGGGATCCCGGCTTGATGGCATGACGCCGCCCAGGATCGGCCGGAAGCGCGGCGGGTTCCGCGCGCAGCGTTCCCGGCGAAGTCGGGTGCATGGGACGGCCGCGGCCGCGAAAGCCGCCAGGACCTCCTGGGCTTCCGCCTGGATAAGACCCTCCGCCAGCGTAACCTCCCGGACCCTGGCCGGGAGCGCGCATCATTGGCTGGCCGGGACGAATCGGACCACGATAAATCGGCTGTCCGGGAACCGGGCTCGCCGGGCGCGTCGGCATTCCGGGCCGGGGAACTCCGGGAGCGGCCGACGCGGGCGGCCGGGTGAGCTTCGCAACCAGATCCGGACGCGGTGGAACAATCGGCCGCGCGGCCGGCTGTCCGGCAAGGTTCGGTTTCGCGGGGGGCCGCAGAGGGCTGCCTCCGCCCATGGGTGCTCCCGGCAAGATCGTGGCGGCCGGAGGTGCGGCGGGCCGGGGAGCGGGACGCGACGGCGCCGGCATGCTGGGAACCGCTCCCGGGCCGGCGTGGACAGGGGGCGCGGGCCGCGAAGGCGCGGGCGGCGCGTCGTGATGAACTCGGGCTTCCGGGGAAGCGCTGGGCAGAGGCTGGCGAGGACCGGAAAGAATCTGACCGGGCCTGGGGGCCGGCGGAGAGGGCCGGGCCGGAATCGGAATACCGCGCGGCGCAACCGGCGGGACAAAAGGTTGTCCGGCAGCCAGAGGCGGCCGTAACGGGGCGGATCGAGGAGCGGGTGGAGGAACGGCCTCGGCAGGAGCTTCGCGGGTGGGAGCAGGCGGAGCCTCGGCTACCGGTTCGTGCCGCGGAGGGGAAGACGGACGTGAGGGTTCGGCGGCAGGGCTCGATTCGGCTGCGTGCTCTGGCGCAGTTTCCGTTTCCGTCGATCTGGAGGCCCGCGATCCAGAGTCGGGCGACCCGTTCGATTCTCCCGTAAGCCGGCGCTTGATCTCTATCGCGACAGGTTCATCGATCGAGCTGGAGTGGGTTTTCTTTTCAGTGACGCCCAGCTCCGGAAGCATGTCGAGGATCACGTTGGGTTTCACCTCGAGCTCGCGCGCCAGCTCGTTGATTCGAATTTTGACCATACTGTTTGCCCCGCCGTCCAATTCCGACACCGGGGTTGTCAGATTAAACCCTGCTCCTTATCCAGAGCCTCCGCGCCAGCCGGAGCCTCTGCAATTTCTATCGTAACAGATTGCTGTTGCAGTTCTTCCGCGGCAGCAACCGGTTCCGCGGGCGCGGCATCTCCCTCGCCGCCCGATTCGAACTGTCCGTAGTAACTCACCACGGCATTCTGGATTTTCTCCACCATCTCGACGCCAATTCCAGGAATTACTTCCAGCTCCTCGGGAGTCATTCCGCCCAATTTCTCGACGGTGCCTACGCCGGCTTCCATGAGCTTCTCGACCAGCGTATCGGGGATTCCATGATCGATCAAAACCGCAACCGGAGCGCCCGGCACCACCATCGCGTCCATCTGCGACTCCACTTCCTGGCGCTTCTCTTCCTCGCTCTTGATATCGATCCGCCAGCCGAGCAGCTTGGCCGCCAGGCGCACGTTCTGGCCCTTCTTGCCGATGGCCAGCGACAACTGGCTGTCATCGACGATCACTTCCATGTGCTTGCCCACCGGATCCAGAATGGTCACGCGCGAGATCTTGGCCGGGCTCAGCGCATGCGTGGCGAACACCACGGGATCGTCATTGTACTCAATGATGTCGATCTTCTCGCCGCGCAGTTCGCGAATAATCGACTGCACGCGCATGCCTTTCATGCCGACGCAGGCGCCAACACTGTCGACATCGCGGTCGCGGCTGGATACGGCGATCTTGGTCCGCTCGCCGGCTTCCCGGGCGCAGCCTTTGATCACCACGGTGTTGTCGTAAATCTCGGGAACTTCCTGTTCGAACAGGCGCATCACCAGTTCCGGAGCCGCGCGCGACACGATCACGCCGGCGTTCTTACCGGCCTTCTCCACGCTGCGGATGACGCAGCGGATGCGGTCGCCCACGCTGAAACTTTCCAGGCGCGATTGTTCCTTCTTGAGAATCCGGGCTTCGGTTTTGCCCAGGTCCGCCACCAAGTCGGGGCCTTCCAGGCGCTTGACCACGCAGGTGACCAGCTCGCCCACGCGGCCGGAGAATTCCGAAAAGATATTTTCGCGCTCGGCTTCGCGCACTTTTTGCAGAATCACCTGCTTGAAGGTTTGCGCGGAGATTCGCCCCAGCGCATCCAGGGATTTCGCGAAGCGAACTTCGCCGCCCATCTCCACGGCGGGGTCGAACTTTTGCGCCTGCTCCAGCGAAATTTCCTTGTCCGGATCGGTAACCGGATCGACGACCTTCTTTACGCCGAAAATCTGGATCGTACCGGTGCCGTCTTCCATTTCCGCCACCAGCTCTTCATTGGCGTGAAAATGTTTACGGGCAGCCACCAGCATGGCGTCTTTCACCGCATCCCGGATGATTTGCGGATCGATCCCTTTCTCCTTGCTCAGGATTTCGATGGACTGATAAATATTGCCCAGGCTGGTCATTTCAGTTAGTTGCTCCGATTCGGGGGATTACCACTCGAACTTGAGATTGGCCCTCTCCACCAGTTCCAGGGGGAACTGGATGCTCCTGCCAGGAGAAGGTTCGAGGGTGATGATTCCTTCGGCGAAACTCCGCAGCGCGCCGATCCAGGTTTTCTGGTCTTCCACGGGCTGGCGAAGGACGACTTTCACTTTGTGGCCTACAAACCGCTCGAATTCCTTGGGCTTGGCGAGCCTGCGCTCGACGCCGGGCGAGCTCACTTCCATGGTGTACCGTCCGCCGGGAATCACATCTTCGACGTCCAGGATGGTGCCCACGTTTTGCGTGATGTATTCGCAATCGGCGTGCGTAACCCCTTCCGGCTTATCGATAAAAATGCGCAGAACCCGGGTACCGCCGCCGCCCAGCATCTGGACGTCGACCACTTCCAGGCCCTTATCCGCGCCTACGCGTTCCGTGATTTCCCGCACCTTCTCTACGATGGCCGTCCGGTCCGCCATGTTTCACTTCCCACGCAATCCCAGACACAATCCCAAACACGATCAATGAAGGCGAGCAATAAAAAAGTGGGCTTTCGCCCACTGCCACTGCTCGTCCCTGAAACCAGTATACACCCTCGTTGAACCCCGCCCTGATTTACGGGCGCAGCGACAAAACGAACCCAAAAACCTCTTGAAAATAAAGGGAGACTGCTCCGGATCGCGCCCGGCTTCACTTGCGCCAAAGTCTCTGCATCCGTTTCGGGGTGCGATTAATCTTATGACCTAGATCTATGAGGTCGTTCGTGCTGGCACTAAATATCATTTTGGCCGCGAACCTGAGTGGCGCGAGCTTGAAACCGGAAACCGTGAACGCCTGGGACGAGTATGTCCGAAGCGCCCGCGTCCGCATGGAACAGCGTCTAGGCGGCGACCGCACCTTTCTGTGGATCGACGAGTCGCCTGAAAGAGCCGCCAGAGTGCGGAGACAGGCTGTGGTTGCGCCCGTGGGTCCCCAGGTTCCCGCGAAGGTTGCGGATGGGCTGGTTCATCACTGGATCGGAGCCGCGTTCATTCCCGGCGCTGAGATCAACGACGTTCTATGCGTCATCCGGGATTACGGACGATACCGGGAATTCTACAGTCCCAGCGTGGTCGAGTCCCAGGCCCTGTCGACGTCGAAGACGGTGGACCGGTTCTCGATGGTCCTGGTGAACAGATCGCTGTTTTCGAAGACTGCGCTTCAAGGCAACTACCAGAGTTCCTACGTGCGTATCGATGACCGGCGGCTCTATAGCGTCTCTAACACCACCAGTATCCGGGAGATTGCGGACTACGGCTCGCCAGGGCAACACTTACTGCCCGACAACGAGGGGATGGGCCTGATCTGGCGGGGTTACAGCTTCACGAGGTTCGAGGAACGCGACGGGGGGGTGTACCTCGAAACCGAAGTGCTCGCGCTCAGCCGGGATATACCCGCTGCACTGCGATGGCTGGTGGAGCCTGTCGTCCGCCGCACATCGCGCGAGGCCTTAACGACCGCCCTTCATCAGACCCGGGACGCAGTGCAGTGCGCTCTGGCTGCGCGCGGCGCGCCACGGACTCTGCATCCTGCGCTCATCGACGTCGATTTCAGGCCTAGCGTCGATTTCAGGCCTAGCCAGCCAGGCCGACGCTGAGCTCATCCCCTTGCTCCCACTGCGGACGCGCGCTATGATTTTTGGGATCCTGCGCGACCGGAGGCCAGAGTGTGAGGAAGCAAGATCGAATGAGATCCAGGCTGGTGATTCCGTTCGCCTTCGTAGTCCTGATCGCTCTCGCCTGGATGTCTCCCAGAGGATCAAGATCGACATCGGTGTTCGCGCAGCAACCGCCTGGACAGCCCGCAGGACAAGGACAGGGGCAAGGCAAGCAGGTGGGAGGCGCCGGCTTCGGACGAGGGAATACTCCGACCTTCCCCGGGCCGCCCGCGGGAATGCAGGCGCTGCCGCTGGATTTGTTTTCGTCCAAGAATTTCTATAAGGATCAGAAACTCTGGGCGGATCAGCGCTATTTCCGCTGCAATACTCCCCGTCAGCTCACGGATATCTGGACCTCGCACCGCATTGGCGATAAACCGCCGGCATCGGCTTCCTGGGGCGATTGCAGCATCGATTATCCACGCGAAAAGATCGTGAGCCCCTACCCTTATAAGACCGCCAAGGAACATTACGAGGCTTTGCTGGCCGCGGCCAAGGCCAAGGGCGGACCCACCGTTTACACCAAAGCCACGACGCCGGACTGGGACGGCTACTACGCGCGGAACCAGCAGGCGGATCACGGCGCCGAATGGATCTGGGGAACCGTCAACCAGGTCCCGACGATCTTGTCCCTGCTCACTCCGGAATATCAAAAGCGCATGGTTCAGATGAACTATCACGAGGCGGTGGACAATGCGCCGCAATGGGAAGCGTCCTTCTGTTATCCGGAAGGATTCATGCGCTGGTGGGCTCAGGCCTCGCAGGGCGGAAATTTCCAGCTCACGGTGACGCCGTGGCAGGTCCAGTTTCTGTCGGGCATCGCGGCCAACTTCCTGCGCCAGGTTTTGATCGGAAAAGAGCACGTTCAAAAAGTCCCGCAGTGGTATGGCGAGACCATCGGATTCTGGGATGGAACCACGCTGATCACCTGGACCGCGAATGTGCAAGCCTGGACGCTGTCGCACTCCATGTTCGAATTCAGCGGCAAGATGGAGACGGTGGAAACCTTCAAGCCGGTGCTCGACGCGAGCGGGAAGTTCACCGGTTTGGATCACGAGACGGTATTCTACGATCCCGGACGCGTTCGTGCAGCCGCTGCGCGCCACGTATCGTTATGTCCGGCGGGCGACTCCGGACAATCCCACGCAGCGATACACCTACATCGAGTGTCTGAGCAATCTCCGGAACACCGATGGCAGGCCGACGCAGCTGACCAAGGCCGATCCTCGATATATCGATTATTACGGCCGTCCGTGGGCTCAGGACTGGGAAAACTATTTCGAGGTCGGCTGGGATCGGCCGCAGGATACTCTGCCCCAAGACATACTCGACCTTTTCAAATAGAGCAGGAAGGGAATCATGAAAAAACAACCTACCATCTGGATGATCGCGGGACTTCTCGCATTTGCGATTGTGTGCGTCACACCGGCTTTGGCGCACCATTCTTTCGCCATGTACGATCAGACCAAGACCGACGTTTTGACCGGTGTGGCCTATCAGTTCGTCGCCCAGGCGAACCATGCCGAGATCCATTTCTATGTGATCGGACCCGACGGCAAGCTGGTCAAGGATAAGGACGGGAAGAATGTCGATTGGGGCGTGGAGATGGCGGGTGCGGCGGCCGTGGCGGCGCAAGGCATCACGGCGGATTCGTTCAAGGTGGGTACCATCTTCAGCGTCAAGTTGAATCCTCTTCGCGACGGCAGCAATTTCGGATCGCGTGTGGGCGGCATCGCGAAATGCCCATGGAAGACGCCGCCCGCTCCGGGAAAGACCTGCGACACGGTGAAGGGCAGCGAGATTCTCGGGGCCGCCTCGTTTTAATTCCTGGCACCCCAGATGGTGAAGCAATTTGCGGAGTGGCTGTCCACAACGTCTCCCAGTGTCTTCATACAAAATCACAACAGTTGGGTGATCCCGGCGATTCAATCCATCCACATTGTCGGTATCGGGGTGGTGCTGGGATCCGTATTCATGATCTACCTGCGCATCCTGGGATGGGCGGGTCTGGATCAGACGCTGCGGCAAACAACCGATCGGTTCGGACCGTGGCTGACAGGCGGCTTGTATGTGATGCTCGCGACCGGAGTCTTCATGGTGATCGGAGAGCCCGTGCGCGAACTGGTGACATTGTCCTTCTGGTTGAAGATGTTTCTGGTGGCGCTCAGTACGGTGTTCGCCGTGATGTTCCGGATTTCCCTGCGTAAACAAGAGCGGCGCTGGGAGGAAATCCTCGTGAAGCGCAGATCCATTCAGGGACTGGCGATCCTGACGCTCCTGATTTGGGTGGGCATTATTATCCTGGGCCGCCTGATCGCCTATGACCATATATGGGGTCCCTGGTCGCCGGCAACGAAGGCCTGATGCGAATGGATATCGAAGCGATCTCTAAAATCCCTCGAAGCGTCCGGGCTGGCCACCAGCATTCGCGATTCGCTGTTTCTGTTTCCGATGATCGAATCGACTCACGTCATCGGCCTGTCTCTGGTTTTCGGCACGATTGCGATCATCGACCTGCGGCTGCTGGGAATCGCGTCCACGCAACGATCCTTCCAGCGGATGGCGTCGGACATCCTGAAGTGGACCTGGGCGGCGTTTGCGTTGACCGCGCTGACCGGATCGCTGATGTTCATCACCAACGCGCCGGTGTACTATCACAACTTGTTTTTCCGGATGAAGATGCTATTGCTGGCGCTCACCGGCATCAACATGCTGGTGTTTGAGATGACCGCCGGACGGACGATTCACGGCTGGGACCAGTCTCCGTCGGCTCCCCGCGCGGGCAAAACCGTGGCGGCCCTGTCGCTCGCCATGTGGATCGGCATTATTTGTATGGGCCGTCTCATCGGCTTCACGACGAGCCGGGCGACAGAGGTTGCGCCGCCGGCCGGCGTCAATTTCGACGACTTTCTGAAGGGGACGCCAACGGATTCTGCGGATCACAAGTGAACTTGTTCTGCAGATCGGAAGTGGGTGGCCGCTACTTCCTGCTCTGCATCCCGCTGCTTCTCAAGCCGGCAGGTGAACCAGAACGTCGTCCCTTGCCCAACCGTACTCTGCACGCCTATTCGGCCGCCCATGGCTTCCACCAGGCGTTTGGAAATCGCCAGTCCCAGCCCGGTTCCTCCATACTTGCGGGTGATGGAGCTATCCGCCTGTGTAAAGGGGGAGAAGAGCGCTGCCTGCACCTCCGGAGTCATTCCGATGCCTTGATCGGTGACCGAAAACCGCAGTTGAACGGATTCGGGAGTTTCCGAAACCTTCAAGACCTCCAGCCTCACGTGGCCGGATTCGGAGAATTTGACGGCATTGCCCAGCAAGTTCAACACGATCTGCCGCAGACGCCCGGGATCGCCTTTCACGGCGGTAGGGACGTCCGGTCCGATCTCTGAAGACAGCGTCAGTCCCTTGGCGCGCGCCGCTTCGGCGAGCAGTTGGACCGACGTGCTCAATGGCTCGCTGATATCGAATGGAAGGCTCTCAAACTGAAGCTTGCCGACCTCCATTTTCGAGAAGTCGAGGACATCATTGAGAATCGTCAACAAAGCTTCGCTGCTGGAGCGGATGATGTGGGCGTACTCGTGCTGCTCGGCCGTCAACTCGGTATCGAGCAGGATCGTCGCCATCCCGATGACGCCATTCATCGGTGTTCTGATCTCATGGCTCATGTTGGCCAGGAAGTCGGACTTCGCACGCGAGGCATGCATGGCTTCGTCGCGCGCTCTTTCCAGGTTGGCAGATAAGATCGCCAGTTCGTTCGCCCGCCGATCCGCGCTCCTGCGCCGGACCCAGAGATATAACAGCAACCCGGCAGTGAGAGCGCACCCGGTCCCGATGGCAATGGCCTTGTAGGGAGGTACAGGCGCAAATCGAATATCCTGCGCCGAGCGAATCCCCACCATGCAGATGGCAGCCTGCGATTCCGCGGGAAGGGCAAAGCCGCTAATCAATGCCGGTCCACCCTCAGACAACCGCTTGAGCAAGGCTGGGGGGGTATCCACGGGCGGTATAAAAAGATGCAGTTTGCCGTTCTCGTCGTTGAAAAGAACATCGCTGGTTGAGCGCATGGGCTCGACCTGGCCGCGAAGACTCACGATCTCATTGGTGTACTTGCCCGAACAGACGCCCGCGGCATCGGCGGACCGCGCAGCCGGCAATTGTGCAGTGCCCAGTTGGCTGATGCTTTTGATTCGGAAGCTCTTTCCATAGGGATTTCGTTCGATGCCGCCGCCCACTTCAAGGACGGCCCCGGCGTCGAACTCGCGCCCGGCCAGGACCTTATCTGAAACGATGAGCGAAATGGCGCCCGTGGAATCCTGCAGGAACGCCGCCCTAAAGGGTCCGTCCGCATCGGCGCCGAACGGGTTGAAGCGACTTGTGAGGACGCCGACCAGGATGGTTTGCCGCGCCTGGAGGTGTTTTGAAAGGCTGAGCCGTTCCGCGTCGATTGTGTCGCGAACGGAAGCCCGCGTGGCCGCTTCAGGACGAGTCCCTTGGGCATAGCCTAGAACCGGGAGAAGCGACGAAACGATGGCGGCTGTGATCCAACTGGGATTCACTGGTCGGAACTCCTGGTGGTTAGATTCTCGTTTTCGGTTCCCGACCAGTTACCGGAGAATAATCAATGAGGGCTAGCCAAGCGGGAGCCAGGTTCAGAATATCGTCTTAAGAACAGGGTTTGAACTAGGTATGAACCTTAAGATGGTGTTAGAAATACATGTTCCTGCTTAGTACTTTTGTAGTCGCGTGTGAACCTCAAGTTCTAAGGCTGCGATCCTGCCTCCTGGCTCAAACGCGAGCGCCCCTGGGGATTAGAATGATCGAATGCGCAGAATAGTGATGACTCTGCCCGTGGCGCTGCTGGCTTTCGGCCTGTGTCTGCCGGCGCAAACGCCTTCGAAAGGTGCGGAAACGCCCAAGCCGGCAACGGCGAAGATCGAGGTTCAGACCGATCTGAACCAGTTGATGCGGGGCGTTCTGTATCCGGCATCCAACGTGGTTTTCTCCGCGCAGATCGACAATCCAGGGGAGCTGAAATTTGTCCCCGGCCGGGATCCCTCGCTGGCAACCGATCCGTTGCTAAGCACGTTCGGAGGTTGGCTGGCTGTGGAGAACGCGGCACTGGCTCTGACTGAGTCCAGCAATCTCCTCTTGATCCCGGGACGAAAGTGCGCCAATGGCGTGCCCGTTCCCCTGGATAATCCGGACTGGTCGAAATTTGTGCAGGAGCTTCGGGATGCAGGCATGAAGGCGTACAAGTTGGCCCAATCCAAGGATCAGGACAGGATGGTGGAGGCCGCCGATACGCTCAGTGCGGCATGTGCCGGCTGCCACAGGAAATGGCGCGAAAAGCCGAGGCTCGCCGACCGGTGCAAATAGAATAGAGCCTTTGCTTGCGGTCAACAGCGGTCAGAATTCGCCGTCCAAACCAAAGTGCCAGCCGGAAGATTCGACTAGCGCGCTGTGTTGAGCTCGCCCGTCAGGTCGAATGGCGTTGATCGCCTCCGAAGACGGTTTCGCTCGATTCGCGTCCAGCGGTAAATCTGCTGGCGCTCAGCGTCCGTGAGGCGCGCCTCGGGATGCAGTAATAGGTATCGCTGGACCGGCATTTCACGGTTCCTGACCGCACTGCCGATCGCGCTCAGCAACCGAAGCTGGTCGTCGGTGGAGTAATCCTGCCACCGCGACAGATTCATGTGCAAGCGGGCTTGCTGAACGTCTCGGGCAAGCAACCACGAGATCGGCGCGAGGTGACTATACCAGGGCCACACGGTCTGCTGTGAGTGGCAGTTCTGGCAAGCTCGCTGAAGAATGGCAAGCGTCTCCGGATCGATCTGCGCTTCACGGAGGATGGCCTGGCTGCTTCCGGCCACGCCGGGAGCCCCGAAAGGATGAATCATCGAGCCGCCGATCGCAACGACCGCGGCGACTCCAGTAGCGATGAGAATCTTTTTGATCACGTCTCCCCCTGCTCACTTGCCCGACAACTTGCGTAGGTAGGCGATGATGTTCGCCCGATCCGCCGGATCGTTGAGCCGAAAGGCCATGTCGTTGTCGGGTATGATGCTTTCGGTGTCCGTGAGCCAACGGTCCAGCGTCGATTCGTCCCATATGACCGATGTGTTCTTCACCGCGTCCGAGTAAGTAAACTGCGGGTCCTTCCCCGAATTTCGGCCGTATACGCCCCTTAGGGGCGGCCCGACTTTAATCTTGTCGAGCGCATGGCAGCCGGTGCATCGCTTTTCGAAAGCTTCACGCCCGCGCTCCGCATCCTTGCCGGAGGCGCCGATCGCAAGAGTTGCGCAGACAGCGCCAGTAAGAATCGTTAGCGTTGTTCTGAGTCTTGGATTTGTCCAGTTGTACTGCATTTGAGTCCCGCCCTCTTTGGTTTTTAGTCTCCGGTCTACGCGGCGCTCAGTGGCGAATCGACTAGCGCCAGGCGATGTGATCCGGCCACGAAGCTAACGTCGCGAATCCCAAGTACATCGCGAAGTTTATCCGCGGGCACTTTCATGGGCCCGGCGGAAGGCGCGGTTCCCGGCGCGGGTTGCGGGAACGCCGTTGACATCGCGGAATGGAATGTCACGTTCCCTTCCACTTTCTGCATCACCTGATGGATGTGGCCGTTCAGAACGGTCACCGACCCGAATCGCTTCAGCAGATCGAGAGCTTGCGCGCTGTCTTTCGTGGCCCAGCCCCACTCCGGATAGGCAGCCCACAAGGGAATGTGAGCGAAGACCACGATCGGAGTGCTGGCCGCCAGCTTAACGACATCGTTCTTGAGCCAGGCCATCTGCTGCTCTCCAATCGAGCCCATGCCTTCGAGTTGCGCCGCGTTGTTCAGGCCGATGAAATGGACCCCTTTGTGATCGAAGCTCTGCCAGCCTCGCCCGATAGAGCCCTTGCCGAAACGCTCCAGGTATTGCTTGCCGTCGTCGCCCAGCAGGTCATGCTCGCCGGGCACGAAGAAGGTCTGCTTCTGATGCAATCCTCGAAGGAGCTGGTCCAAGGTGTCGAACTCCGCGGCCTTCGCCAAGTGCGACAGATCCCCCGTATGAAGAATGAAGTCGGGCTGCTTCTCCAGCGCGTTGATTTTGTCCACCGCCGCCTGGAAGGTTCCATTGACATCGGGATTCGCTGCCTTGTCGAACCCGATGTGGCTGTCGCTGATCTGTACGAACGCGAAGTCCTCGGCGCGCGGCTTGGGAGCGCCCAGCAGGCGGGATGTCGGCACACCGGCCGCAAAGCTCCACACTACGCCCGCGCCAGCCCACTGCATGCATTTCAGGAAGCCCCGCCGGTCGATATCGCGCTGGAGGAGGGCCGCTGCGCCTTCCAGTTTGTCTTGCTTGTTTTCAGTCATTGTGAATGCCTTTCTGCGGCGGCGTGAAAGCCGCTTTCATCTGAGGAGACTGACAGTCTGGCGAATTTATTCCCCAACCGGAACCCGGGAATAAATTAGGCAAGCCCAGCGTATATACAGAGGACGAATCTTTTTATGGAAGCTGCATCTAAGCGAAACTGGAGAGAACTTCTACTTTGGAAAGGACTCAGTGGACACCAAGGTCAGATTCTTCGAGCTGACGATGTGGCCGCATATGCGAGCCGCATATAACCTCGCTCGCTGGCTGGTGCGCAACGACCAGGACGCCGAGGACATTGTCCAGGAGTCCTTCTTGAAGGCGTTCAAAGCCCAGGCAAGCTTTCGCGGCAGCGAAGCCAAGACATGGATGTTAGCAATTGTCCGGAATACAGCGATGGATTTTCGGCGACGCGATAAATCAGGCATCGCTGTGCCCTTGGGAGATGAAGGGTACGAACCCAAGGACGACTCGCCGGACCCGGAGCGGGCTTTCGTCGACCAATCACGTCGCGAGCAGGTACGCCAGGCGATCTCGCATCTGGAACCAGAATTCCGCGAAGTGATCGTATTGCGCGAAATAGAAGGCCTGCCCTACAAGGAGATCGCGTCCGTGCTGGGGATCCCCATGGGGACGGTTATGTCCAGGTTGTCGCGGGCGCGAAATCAACTCTTAGTGGAACTGAGCGGGACCAAGCTCGATGGAGCCGGGGAGGTGCAGCATGACTTGCCGTGAAGCTGGACCATTGTTGCACGCCAGGCTGGATAACGAGCTGGATATGGCGGGCTCGGCCAGCATCGATCTGCATCTATCCGAATGCCGCGCGTGCGCTGCTCAGTACGCGGCGCTCGAGCGCCTGCACGAAGAAATCGCGGCGGCGGATCTGGCGTATGCTCCCGGAATCGCACTGGAACGGAAGCTTGCGACCCAATTTCTGCGAGAGAAGAAATCGCCATCTCGTTTTTGGAGCTGGAACTGGCTCAATGCGTCCGTCATGGCGGCCGGTGCGATTGGCGTGGTGGTTCTGATCTTCTCCGTTTCTATGTTGCGAATCGGCAGAGATGCGGACGCAATCGGCGCCGAAATTCTGGACAATCATCTGCGTGCTCTTCAAGCCGTCCATCAGGTGGATGTCCCGAGCTCGGATCAGCACACCGTCAAGCCCTGGTTTCAGGGCAAGACCAGTTTTTCACCACCGGTTCCGGACCTAACCGAACACGACTTCATCCTCATCGGGGGCCGTCTCGAGGTGATTCATCAGCAGCCCGCCGCCGCGATCGTCTACCGCCGGCGGCAGCACGTCATCGACTTATACGTCTCGCCATCGGCGGGCGCGGACTCCAAACCCGAACTCCGGAACCTCGGCGGATATCATCTGCTTCACTGGACGCAAGACAACATGAGCTACTGGGCGGTGTCCGATGTCGACTCAAACGACCTCCGGACGTTCGCGGATCTCATTCGTGCGAGATGACGCATTCAGAGCGTGGTTCCGGCGCTCCGGTGCAATCAGGATCAGAATGATCAAATGCGCAGAATAGTTATGACTCTACCCGGGGCGCTGCTGGCTTTCGGCCTATGTCTGCCGGCGCAAGGATCAGGACAGGATGGTGGAGGCCGCCGATACGCTCAGTGCGGCCTGTGCCGGCTGCCACAGGAAATGGCGCGAAAAGCCGAGACTCGCAGACCGGTGCAAATAGAATAGAGCCTTTGCCTGCGGTCAACAGCGGTCAGAATTCGCCGTGGATGGCCCGCACTGCCTGCTCCAGGCCGCCGCGGCGCACGACGATGGCAATCGTCAGCTCGCTGGATCCCTGGGCGATCGCAATGATATTGATGTCGTGCCTGGAAATCGCCGTAAAGATCCGGCCCGCGAGGCCGGGCGTGCCGCGCATGCCTTCGCCCACCACGGCGATCAGGCCGACGTCGGGGTCCACTTCAATCGGCTTCAGATAGCCGTGGACCAGTTCCAGCGCCAGGTCCTCCTCGAGATACTCGAGAGCGCGCTCCAGTTCGGACTGACGGACCAGAAAGCAGAAACTCTGCCGGTAGCTGGAGCTGGTGAAGGCCAGGATTTCGACGTTCGCCCGAGCCAGGCCGTCCAAGGCCCGCGCCATCAGGCGGGTTCCACTTACCGCGGCGCTGGCCGGTTCCATCGAAACCAGCGCGACGTCGGTCATCGAAGTCACGGCGTGCGGACCATGCCCGGCGTCCACGCGGGGAAGAATGCGCGTGCCGGGCTTTTCCGGCGCGAAACTATTTTTGCTCCATACCGGGATTCCGCGCTCGGCGAGAGGCGCGAGCGTGCGGGGATGCAGCACCTTGGCTCCGTTGTAGGCCAGCTCGGCGGCCTCCGCATAGGTAATTTCGGGAAGCACTCTCGCGTCGGTGACCAGGCGCGGATCGCCGCTCATGATTCCGTCCACGTCGGTCCAGATCCAGAGCTCGGCTGCGTCCAGAACGGCGGCCAGAATCGACGCCGAAAAATCCGAGCCGCCGCGACCCAGAGTGGTCGGGCGTCCATCGAGCGTCGATCCGTTGAAGCCGGTCACCACCGGCACCGTGCCTTGATCGAGAAGCGGCCGAAGCACTCCGGCGGCGCGCGTGCGAGTCTGCTCCATCAAAGGCGTAGCGTTTCCGAATACTGCGTCCGTCGCGATGACTTCGGCTGCGTTAATTGCAACCGCCGGTATGCCTTCGGACTCCATGTGCCGCGACATCAGATACGCCGACAAACGCTCCCCTATGGCCACGGCTTCGTCCACCGAACGGGGAGGGCGCTCGCCCAGCATCATCACGCCCTTGGCGATGCGCGCGAATTCGGCGATCAGGGCTTCCACGCCGGCCAGCGCCTCCTCCTGTCGATCCGCCGGCAGGAGCCCGCGGCAACACTCGCGATGCCGCGCCGACAGCTTTTCGAGATTCGCGTCGAGATCGGCCTGGTCCCCGGCCTCGGCTTTGCGAAGCGAATCCAGCAGCAGGTCGGTCACTTTGGACATCGCCGAGACGACCACCACGACCGGGCGCTGGGAGGTTTGTTGTGTTACCAGACGGGTTGCGACGCGGATGCGCTCGGCCGAACCCATACTGGTGCCGCCGAACTTCATGACGAGAAGATCAGTCACAAGCTTTTATTTGTGATCCTTTCCATTCGAGGTGCGCTCGCGCACCAGCTTGAGGACTGCTTCTTCCACCTGGATCGAAGTGAGATGAGTGGTGTCCAGATACTCGGCATCGGGAGCCTGGGTGAGCGGCGCTTCCGCCCGGCTGCGATCCCTCCGGTCGCGGGCGTCCAGCTCGCGGGCGACGTCCTCCACATCCGCGCCCAATTCCGCCGCCCGGCGATGCGCGCGGGCTTCCGGCTGGGCGTCCAGGAAAATTTTCACCTTCGCCTCAGGGAACACCACGGTTCCGATGTCCCGGCCTTCCATCACCGCCGGGCCCTCCGATCCGATCCGGCGCTGTTCGTCCCGCATGGCCCGCCGCACTCCCGGCTGAGCCGCGACGCGGGACGCAGCTTCGCTGACTTGGGGCTCGCGGATCTCAGCCGTCACATCCTCCCCGTTCAGGAGCACGCGATCGCCCGGCAGCTCAATGCGGGCCTCTTTGGCAAGTTGTTCCAGGCGATGGAGATCGTCCAGGTCCATGCCCAGGCGCAAAGCCCACAGGGCTACGGCCCGGTACATGGCTCCCGAGTCGATGTAGGTGAATCCCAGGCGCCGGGCCACCGCACGCGCGACCGTGCTCTTGCCGGACCCGCCCGGCCCGTCGATGGCAATAATCAGGGTTCTGGACACGAGGGTTGACAGCGTTTCGATTCAGTATTTCACAATTGGCGTTCGGAATTAAACACCACTCTCTCGTGGTGTTCCCGAACGGCAGGGGCATGATCGCAAGTATCTTGTTTATCTACATTCAAGTAACCTCTGCCTGCCGGGCGACGCCGGTTATGTATTCGTGCCCCTGCCATATTGCCAGTACATGGCTACAGTGCGGGCAGTATACTGAAGACTGTCGTGAAATCTACCAGCTTGAAACCCTCTAAACTACTGGGCGTCCTTGTAGCCGCCTTTCTGCTCGCCAGTTGCTCGTCCTCTTCAACCGACGTAGGGGATAGCGGCAAAGGCAAGGGGAAAGGAAAAGGCAAGAATGGCGGGGGCGGGACCGTTCCGGTGGAGGTCGCCAAGGCCCAGTTGAAGAACGTGCCCGTGGATATTTCGGTAGTGGGCAACGTAGAGGCCTATTCGGTGGTCACGGTGCGGGCCCAGACCGGCGGCATGCTCACCAAGGTCAATTTTCAAGAGGGCGATTTCGTCAAGAAAGACGACGTCCTGTTCCTGATCGATCGCAAGCCGCTGGAAGGCCAGATGAAGTCGGCGGTGGCGAATCTACAGAAGAGCACGGCCCTGGAGCTCCAGGCGGAAGCCAATCTCAATCGCGACGCGGCCAACGCCAAGTACGCGCGCGACCAGACGAATCGCTACCTGAAGCTGGTGGAAGAAGGCATCATCGCCAAGGAGCAGGGCGAGCAGCTCAAGAGCAATGCCGATTCCCTCGCCCAGCTGCTGGAGGCCGACAAGGCGGCAATCAACAGCGCCAAGGCGCAGATGGAATCCGACCAGTCTGCCATCAATAACCTGAATATTCAGCTCGGCTACACCACCGTCTTTGCACCGATAGACGGGCGCACCGGGAACACATTGCAAAAGGCCGGCAATATTATTACGGCCAACACCACGGACTTAGCCACGATCAACCAGGTGGAACCGATTTATGTCACCTTTGCGGTTCCCGAGGCGCGCCTGCCGGAAGTCAAGCGGTATATGGCGCAGGGCAGCTTGCAGGTAACCGCCCAGCCCCAGGACGGAAGTGGAGAGGCGGAAAACGGGCAACTGACGTTTATCGATAATTCCGTGGACACCACCACCGGCACCATCAAACTCAAGGGCACGTTCCAGAACACCGCCCGCAAGCTGTGGCCGGGTCAGTTCGTGAACGCAACGCTGCGGTTGACCACTCGCCCGAATGCGGTGGTGGTCCCCAATCAGGCCGTCCAGACGGGTCAGGATGGAACCTACGTGTATGTTGTCGGGGAAGACCGCGCGGTGACGGTAGTGCCGATCAAGACGGGTCCGCGCATCGATCAGGATATGGTGATCGAAGACGGGTTAAAAGGCGGGGAAACGGTGGTGACCGAAGGCCAGCTTCGTTTACAGCCGGGATCCAAGGTACAGGTCCGCGGCGATCAGCAAACCGGGGACGGACGTCCGCGGTCTTCGCCTTAACCGATCGCCGACCCATGAGCTGCTCCATGAGACGCAGGGAGATCGCGTGAATTTCTCGGAAATATTCATCAAGCGGCCCATCGCCACCAGCCTGCTGATGGCGGCCATTGCGCTGTTCGGAGTGGTTGCCTACCGGAGCTTGCCGGTGAGCGATATGCCGAATGTGGAGATGCCTACTCTGCAGGTCCAGGTGAGCCTGCCTGGCGCCGATCCTGCCACGATGGCGTCCTCGGTGGCGACGGTGCTGGAGCGGCAGTTCACCTCCATCTCCGGCATCGACTCGATGCGCTCGCAAAGCTCCATGGGCCAGACCTCGATTACGCTGCAGTTCGATATCAGCCGGGACATCGACGGGGCCTCGGTGGATGTGCAGACGGCCATCGCCGAAGCCATGCCGCTGCTGCCGGCCGGCCTGCCCGCGCCACCATCGTTCAAGAAGCAGAATCCGGCCGACCAGCCCATCTTCTACCTGACGGTCACCTCCAACGCCATTCCGCTGTCGCAACTGGACGATTATGCGGAACAGATCATCGCCCCGCGCATTTCGATGGTCAACGGCGTATCGCAGGTGCAGGTGTCGGGATCGACAAAGTACGCCGTCCGCGTGCAGTTGGATCCGGACAAGCTGGTGGGCAAGAAGATCGGCATCAACGAAGTCAGCAACGCCATCTCGAACTGGAACCCGAATTCTCCCACCGGCACCTTGTACGGGCCTCGCCAGGCGTTTACGTTAAAGACCAACGGCGAACTGCATGACGCGGCCGGTTTCGCGCAAGTGGTGGTCGCATGGCGCAACGGCACCCCCATACGGCTGTCGGAGGTGGCGGATGTCATCGACAGCGTAGAGAACGACATGAATGCCGCCTGGATGTACACCGGCGGCAAGATGGAACGAGCCATCCAGATGCAGGTGATGAAGCAGCCCGGCTCGAACACCATCGAGGTGTCGGACGCCGTCAAGGCGCTGTTCCCTTCCTTCCAGGCTCAGTTGCCGCCGTCCGTGCATTTCGCCACGCGCGGCGACCGCGCCAAGCTGATCCGCGATGCGTTCACCGACTTCCAGGCCACCATGGGGTTCACGCTGCTGCTGGTGGTGATCGTCATCTTCGCGTTCCTGCGCAGCGGGCGGGCCACCTTGATTCCGGCGCTGGCGTTGCCCTTTTCGATCCTCGGAACACTGGTGGTGATGGCGCTGCTGGGCTTCAGCCTGAACACCCTCTCGATGATGGCGCTGATTCTTTCGGTGTGCTTCGTGGTGGATGACGCGATCGTGATGCTGGAGAATATCGTCCGCCACATCGAGAGCGGCCTGAGCCCGATGGCCGCGGCGTACAAGGGATCGCAGGAGATCGGCTTCACCATCCTCTCCATGACGCTGTCGCTGGCGGCGGTCTTCATTCCGATTCTGTTCATGAGCGGCATGCTGGGCCGCATGTTCCGGGAATTCGCGGTGACCATTTGCACCGCCATCCTGGTTTCCGGCGTGGTGTCCATTACGCTATCTCCCATGCTGTGCAGCCGGCTGCTGCGCGAAGGAACTCAGCGGCATGGGATCGTCTACCGCGGGACGGAACGCATCTTCCAGGGTTGCCTGAGCTTCTACGACTGGACCCTGCGGGGCGTTCTGCGCCACCGTCCAGCCATGGGAGTCCTATTTTTCGCCGTGCTGGGAGCCACCGCGTACCTCTACCAGAAAGTTCCCAAGGGATTCATTCCGGACGCCGACAACGATCAGATGCAGTTGAATATTCAAGCGGCGCAGGGAACCTCCTTCTACAAGATGGTGGAGTATCAGAAGAAAATCGCCGACATCGTCCGCAAGGATCCCGACGTGGACACCTTCATGACCAACGCCGGGAACGGCAACAGCGCGCGGTTTTTCGTGATGCTCCGCGCCCATCCCGAGCGAACGGCGACGGCGCAGCAGGTGGCCGAACGCTTGCGCCCAAAAATCGTGAGCCTCCCCGGTTTCAACGTGTTTCCCAACGTGCCGCCTCCCATCCGCATCGGCGGGGGCGGTTTCAACTCCCGGAGCAACTACGATTTCACTTTGCAGGGCCCTGACACGGACGAGTTGTACGAGCAGGCGGCGTTGCTCGAGAAGGAAGTCCGCAAGGTGCCCGAGGTGCAGGACGTCAACACCGATCTGGAATTCCGCAGCCCGCGGGTCAATGTCGAGATCGACCGCGAGCGCGCCGCGCTGTACGGGCTCAACCCCAGCGACATTCAGAACGCGCTGTACGGCGCCTATGGCCCCAGTTACGCCTCCATCATCTACACGCCCATTTCGCAGTACCGCGTGGTGATGGAAGTGGGCAAGAAGTATCAGGCCTTTTCCGACTATCTGTCCAAGATCTATTTCAAGACGAATACCGGCGTCCTGGTTCCGCTGGATTCGCTGGCGAAGATCAAGGAGGACGTCGGGCCGCAGAGCATCTCGCACGCCGGTCAGCTTCCCGCGGTCACCGTTTCGTTCAATCTCAAGCCCGGCATCTCGTTAGGGAACGTGACCGACAAGCTCCAGGCCCTGGCCAAGGCGACGCTGCCCGGCAACATTTCGGCGCGCTTCTCGGGAAATGCGGCCGCGTTCCAGGATTCTCTGGCCAACCTGAGTACTCTGTTCCTGGTGGCGATCCTGGTGGTTTACATCGTCCTGGGCGTGCTGTATGAGAGCTACATCCATCCGCTGACGATCCTGTCGGGATTGCCCTCGGCGTGTCTGGGAGCCTTATTAACGCTGTATTTGTTTAAGGGCGAGCTGAACATATATTCCTTCGTTGGCCTGATCATCCTGGTCGGCATCGTGAAGAAGAACGCCATCATGCAGATCGACTTCGCGCTGCAAGCCGAGCGCAGCGGAGCCACCTCCCCGGAAGAAGCCATCTATCAGGGCTGCATCATCCGCTTCCGGCCGATCATGATGACCACCGCGGCGGCCATGCTGGGCTCGGTCCCGGTGGCGCTCGGATTGGGCGCGGGTGGCGAGGCGCGGCGCCCGCTGGGCCTGACCGTGATCGGCGGCCTGGCCGTGTCGCAAATCATGACTCTGTATCTCACGCCGGTGGTGTACACCTACATGGCGCAATTCACGAAACGGCAGAAGTCGCGCCGCGCCGCCATCGTGCGGCAGCCGGAAGTCGCGCCAGGGTTCTCGGATTGAGGCAGCGGCAAGACTGGTTTTTCGGTACGAATGAACTTCTCACAACCATTTATTGAAAGGCCGATCGCCACCAGCCTGCTGATGGGCGCCATCGCTCTGTTTGGCACAGTAGCGTATCAGAAGCTGGCTGTCAGCGATCTTCCCAACGTCGATTTTCCGACGCTGCAGGTGACCGCGGCTCTGCCCGGCGCGAGCCCCGACACCATGGCCGCCTCGGTCGCGACGCCCATGGAGAACCAGTTCTCCAACATCGCCGGCATCGAGTCGATGACCTCCATCAACTCCCTGGGCTCCACCCAGGTCACGCTGGAATTCGCTCTGAACCGCAGCATGGACGGAGCCGCCATCGACGTGCAGTCCGCTATCACGCAGGCGTCACGACAGCTTCCGCTGGGCATGCCCACGCCGCCCACGTTTGCCCGCGTGAATCCGGCCGACCAGCCCATCCTGTATCTGACCCTGACCTCCAAAGAGGTCCCGCTGTGGACCTTGGACGAGTTCGCCGAAACGCGCATTGCCCAGCGCATCTCGCAAGTAACGGGCGTCGCGCAGGTGCAGGTGCTGGGCGCGCAAAAGTACGCCGTGCACGTGCAGATGGATCCGCATCTGCTGGCCTCTCACAAGGTCGGCATCAATGAAGTCGAAGCAGCGCTGAAGGTTTGGAACGTGAATCTGCCCACCGGCCAGATCACCGGGCCGCAGCGTGCGTTTACATTGCAGACCTCCGGTCAGCTTACAACCGCGGACCAATATCGTTCGCTGGTGGTGGCGTATCGCAACAACACGCCGGTGCGGCTGGAAGAATTGGGAGACTTGAAGGACAGCGTCGAGGACGATAAAACCGCGTCCTGGTATTACACTCCGCACGACGACCAGCGCGCCATCGTGCTGGCCATTCAGCGCCAGCCCGGCACCAACACCATCGCCGTGACCGATAGCGTCAAGGACCTGCTTCCGATTTTCCAGCAGGAGCTTCCGCCGTCGGTGCACATGGACATTCTTTACGACCGGTCCCAGACCATTCGCGACTCCTACCAGGATGTCGAGGTGACCATGCTGATGACCTTGGGCCTGGTGATCGGCGTTATCTTCCTGTTCCTGCGCAATGTCTCGGCTACGGTGATCCCCAGCCTCGCACTGCCCTTCTCGATCGTGGGCACGTTCGCCATCATGTACATGCTCAGCTACAGCCTGGATAACTTGTCCATGATGGCGCTGATCCTGTCCGTAGGCTTCGTGGTGGACGACGCCATCGTGATGCTGGAAAACATTTTCCGGCACATGGAGATGGGCAGGAAGCCTCTGGCCGCGGCGCTGATGGGTTCGAGCGAAATCGGCTTCACCATCGTCTCGATGACGCTGTCGCTGACCGCGGTGTTCATTCCCGTGCTGTTCATGGGCGGCATCATGGGACGCCTGTTCCGCGAGTTTTCGGTCACCATCTGCGTGGCGATCCTCATCTCGGGCCTGGTGTCCGTCACGCTCACGCCCATGCTGTGCAGCCGGTTCCTGCGCGTCAAGCATGGCGAGCACTCCTGGTTCTACCGGATCACCGAATCGTTCTTTGAAGGCATGCTGCGCATTTACGAGCGCAGCCTGGAAGTAGTTCTGCGCTTCCGGCCCGCCACCATGGCCGTGTTCGTGTTCGTGCTGATCGGAACCGTCTACCTCTTCATCAAAATTCCGAAAGGTTTTATTCCCGACCAGGATACCGACCAGTTATCGGTGATCACGGAGGCGGCGCAGGGCACGTCCTACTACCAGATGGTTCAGTATCAAAGGCAGGTCGCCGAGGTCGTGCGCGCCAACCCCAATGTGGAGGCCTTCACGTCGTCGGTGGGCGGCGCCTCGTCGAACACGCTGGGCGGGCCCAACTTCGGAGAGTTGGTGGTGCGCCTCAAGCCGCGCGCGCAGCGGAAAGAACTGGTCGAAAACATTATCGCCGACCTGCGGCCGAAGCTCGATAACCTTCCGGGCATGCGTGTGTACCTGCAGAATCCGCCGACCGTGCGGATCGGCGGCCAGGTCACCAAGAGCCTATACCAGTACTCTTTGCAGTCCGCCGACAAGAATCTCTTGTATGCCACGTCCGACAAGCTCGAACGGCTGATCAGCGGCGTGCCGGGCGTGGAAGATGTCACCAGCAATGTGGCCATCACCAGCCCGCAGATCAGCGTGAATATCGACCGCGACAAAGCCGCCGCGATGCAGGTGAATGCCAACCAGATCGAAAATGCGTTCTACGATGCTTATGGGCCGCGGTGGGTATCCACCATTTACGGCGCCTCGAACCAATACAAAGTCCTATTGGAGCTGAAACCGGAGTTTCAGGCCGATCCGCGCGCGCTGTCGCTGCTGTACTTCAAGGCTGATACCGGCAATTTGATTCCTTTGGACACGCTGGCTGCCGTGAAACAGGAAGTCGGCCCGCAGTCGGTCAACCACTACGGGCAGCTCTCGGCGGCGACGATCTCATTTAACCTCGCTCCGGGCGCATCGCTAGGCGATGTTTTCGAAAAAATCGAGGCGATCGCCGCCGACAACGTTCCAGCCGAGGTGGGCACGAACTGGCAGGGCGCGGCCAAAGCATTCCAGGGCCAACTGGGCGATACGTGGATTCTGCTTCTGGTCGCGATCTTCGTAGTCTACATCGTGCTCGGCATTCTTTACGAAAGCTACATCCATCCGATTACCATCCTGTCGGGTCTGCCCTCAGCCGGATTCGGCGCTCTGGCGACGCTGTACCTGTTCCATATGGATCTGAACATTTACGCGTTCGTCGGACTGATCATGCTGATCGGCATCGTGGAAAAGAACGCCATCATGCAGATCGATTTCGCTTTGGACGCGGAGCGCAATCAGGGCCTGGAGCCGATCAAGGCCATCTACCAGGGCTGCCTGATCCGCTTCCGCCCGATCATGATGACCACCATGGCGGCTCTGTTCGGCGCAGTGCCTATCGCTTTAGGCTATGGCGCGGGCGGCGAAGCGCGGCAGCCGCTGGGCCTGGCAGTGGTCGGCGGCCTGATGTTCTCGCAGTTGGTCACTCTGTACCTCACGCCGGTGTTCTACACCTATATGGCGGCGATCCAGACGCGGCTGGGCAAAGGCAAGAAACCTCGCACGGTGGTCCGCGAGCCGGAGCCGGTCGGCACCGGAGACTAGCCCTCCGAACTTCTAATCGTTCACAGCTATAATCAGCACATGCAAGAGCAAAGCTATGCCAGGCATGCGAAGTTCGTGCCCCTGTTCCACTTCGTGCTGGGCCCCATCGTCTTAGCGTCTTTAATCGGATCCTTCGTCAACCTTTGGCAGTCCTTGGGCGATCATGAACGGCTATACAGCGCATCGCTGATCGCAGCCATGTCCGTGGCGATGTTCCTGCTGTTCGTCTTTACACGGAGTTTCGCCATGGGCGTGCAGGACCGGGCGATCCGCGCGGAAGAGAATCTGCGCCACTTCGCGTTGACCGGCAAACTCCTCGATCCGCGTCTCACCATCAAGCAAATCGTGGGCCTGCGCTTCGCCTCCGACGCTGAGTTCGTGGAGCTGGCGCGAAAAGCCGCCGAGGGAAGCATGCCGCAGGACGCGATCAAGAAGTCGGTGAAGAGCTGGCGCGCCGATCACGATCGCGTCTAACACGTTCCCGGGTGCGCAAGTGGACCTTAGTCACGCTGCTGGGTTTGGGCGTAATCATAGCCTACATCGATCGCACCAACCTGGCGATCGCGCTGGCATCCCCCGGCTTCAAGCAATTCTTCGCGCTGAGCGATACCGGAAGAGGATTACTGAATTCCGTCTTCTTCTGGAGTTATACCGTCATGCAGATTCCCGCCGGCCTGCTGGTGGATCGCTTCGGCGTCAAGCGTTTGATGACGGTTAGCTTTGTGGCCTGGTGCCTGGTGGCCGCGGCCACGGCGACGGCGGGCGCTTTCTGGGAACTGGTCGCGCTGCGGTTGATGCTGGGCGTGGCGGAGGCGGCGCTGTTTCCCGCGGGCCTGGCTTGGCTCGCCAAGCATGTGGACGAACGGCAGCGCGGTCTCGCCGCCGGTATCTTCGTATCGGGAAGCAAATGGGGACCGGCCATTGCGTCGCCCTTAGCGACCTGGTTGATCCTGGCCTACGGCTGGCGGAGTATGTTCTTCCTGCTGGGCCTCGGCGGACTGGTATGGGTAATCCCGTGGATACTGCTCGCCGAGCCCGATCAGCCCCGCAAGCAAGAAACGGGTCGTTCCCCAAATGCGGCGGAGCCGTCGTTTGGCGCGTCTTTTCCGAACCCGCGCGATGTGGGCAACGGTCATCGGCACGTTCTGCTACAACTACTTCCTGTTTTTCTCGCTCACCTGGCTGCCGGCCTATCTGGTGGAGAGCCGTAACCTCACGCTGACCTCGATGAGCATCTACACGATGTTCAGCTTCGCCGGCACCGGGGCGGTGGCGATCCTGGCCGGAGCCGCCGCGGATTGGATGATCCGCCGCGGCGCGAGTGCCCTGAATACGCGGCGCTGGTTCACCATCGCCGGCCTGCTGGCGGCTTCGACCGAGGTGTTCGGAGCGATGTCGGCGTCCACCAATGTCGCCGTCTTCTTCGCCATCTTTTCCATGACCGGCCTGGGTCTGGCGACCGCCAACTATTGGGCGATCACGCAGACGCTGCTGCCGGGCGTCGCACCCGGACGGGTGGCGGGCATCCAGAATACGGCGCTGAATCTGGCCGGCATCGTCGCGCCGATTATCACCGGATGGCTGAAGCAGATCACCGGCACTTATACGGCTCCCATGCAGACCATTTGGGTGGTCCTGATCATCGGTGTGGCGGCCTACGTGTTCCTGGCGCGCGAAACTGCGCCGCGGCTACGCTAACAGTTTAGCGATGGCGTCCGCGGCCTTCACGCAATCTTCGCGCGAGACATCGTAGTGCGTGACCAGGCGGATGCGAGTCCCGCCCACGGAGCCTGCGAGAATCCCGTCGGCTTTGAGCCGCGCTAAAAAGTCCGCCGGCGTTAGACCGGTCTTGGCGATATCGAAAATCACGATGTTCGTTTTGATATTGCGGGGATCGATACCGATCCGCTCGCCCATCAGCCTGGCATTGGCGTGGTCGTCGCAGAGACGAGCGCGCGATGCGTCCTCCAGGGCCACTAGTCCCGCAGCCGCGAGGATGCCGGCCTGGCGCATCCCGCCGCCCAGACGCTTGCGGTAGAGGCGCGCCTCGGCCATCGTCGCGACATCGCCGGCGAGCATCGAACCCACCGGCGCACCCAGCCCTTTCGACAAACAGAACATGACGGTATCGGTTTTTGCCACGATGCGAGCGGCGGTCTCGCCGGATGCGGCGACCGCGTTGAACAGTCGCGCGCCGTCCATGTGCACCTTCAGCCCGCGCTCATGCGCGCGATCGCAGATGTCTTCGATTCCCTCGATCGGGAACAGCGTCCCTCCGCCCATATTGTGCGGATGCTCGAGGTTGACCATCGCCGTGGGCGCCGGGAATCCCGTCCCACGCGGCCGGACCACCGGTTCGATATCGGTCCAGCGCAGCACGCCATCTTCGGTGGGAACAGGACGCGCGAGGCAGCCGGAAAACCACGCCATCATCGACATTTCCCAATCCAGGATGTGGGCGCGATGATCGCAGACGACTTCTTCCCCGTGCCGCGTGTGCAGCTTGATGCCGATGGTGTTGCCCATCGTACCGGAGGGAAGAAACAGCGAGGCCTGCTTGCCGAGCAGCTCCGCGACGCGCTCTTCCAGCTTTCGGACTGTGGGGTCTTCGCCGTAAACGTCATCGCCGACCTCTGCCTCGGCCATGGCGCGACGCATGGCGGCGGTCGGTTGGGTTACGGTATCGCTTCGGAGATCGATCATGCGCAGGTCAATCATACGAATTCGGCGAATACCTCGTTGGAAAGTAGAACGCCACGGGCGGTCAGCCGCAGCGCCGTTTCATCGGCTTCCAGCAGTCCATCGCGGATCAGGCGTTCGATCGCGGGCCGGAAAGCAGACCAGTCGCCTGGGTTTCCAGAGGTGATACCGCCGGTGAGCCGCAGTCCCAGGAAGAAATGCTCGCCGGTGGGATCTGCGAGCTCCGCTCCGGCTTCGAACCTCGCACGTATTCCTCAATCGACTCCGGATTCTGCCAGCGCCACGTCGCCATCGAACGAATGCGCGTCGGCGCCGAAGCCCATGTACGGTTCGCGCCGCCAGTATTTCAGGTTATGACGCGATTCGAAACCAGGCCGAGCGAAATTCGAAATCTCGTAGCGAGCGATGCCCGCGCGCGCCAGCCGCTCTACCGCGATCTCGTAAAAGTCGGCGATCAGATCATCCGAGGGAATGTCCGGCGCGCCGTAGCGCTTGCCGAACGCCATGACCTCCGCCCCCAGGCGGCTGTCTTCGTCGACTTCGAGCATGTAAACGGAAACATGCGGCGCATGCAGACGCACCACCCAATCCAGCGAGTGGTTCCAGCTTTCGAGCGTCTGACCCGGAAGTCCGGCGATCAGGTCGATATTGAAATTGCCGAGGCCCGCGGCGCGCAGCAGTCCGATTTCGTGTTCGACCACCTCCGCGGTGTGTTTGCGGCCGGTGCGCGCGAGCTCGCGGGTGTTGAACGATTGCACGCCCAGGCTGACGCGATTGATCCCAGCACGCCGCCAGGATGACGCCTTATCGGGCGTGATGCCGCCGGGCGCGGCCTCCATCGTCGCCTCTTTCCACTCGCCGCCGGGGATCTCGGAGAGCAGCGCGGATAGCGCCTCGGTATCGATCAAGCTCGGCGTCCCCCCGCCCAGATACACCGTCTCAGGCGTCCACCGCCATTCGGTATTTCGAAGTTCACCCCGCACGGCATCGAGATAAAGCGGCTCCAGCTCGCGCGGAAAAACACCCGAGGCAAAGTTGCAGTAGGTGCACTTCTGCGCGCAAAACGGATAAGAAATGTAGACGCCGGCCATGGTCTTAGAGAGCCACCGGCTCGCCGAGCTGCTTCCCGACTGCATCGCCGATCAGCTCTGCCAGCGATTGCTTTGTGCCGGCGAGCACAAACGCAGAGCGAGCCGGATCCCAGTCCAGCTTGAAACTCTTCGAATGCGCCGAGACCCAGATTTGACTCACCGGCGAGTTCGGACTCACCACGAACTTAGCCGGAGGCGTTTCGAACTCGATGGCCAGCGCACCGGCGTTAAAATCGACTTCGAACTCGTAGTCCTCGGCAGCCGCCGAGAGCCGCCGGTAGAGGTCGTCCAGCGCCTGCTCTGCGCGCACTTTAAATTCCTGCTCATCCATTTTGTCTGACTGGCTCCAGGATACTGTTCACGGCGGCAAGGTCGGCATCCGCCAGCCGCCACGCGACCGCCGCGGCGTTGGCCTTCACCTGCTCCGGCGTCTTTGCTCCCGCGATGACCGAGGCGATCGCACTCTTCGAAGCCAGCCACGCCATCGCCAGCTCCAGCAGCGTGTGGCCGCGCGATTCGGCAAAGCCGCGGAGCTGCTCGGCCAGCGCAAGATTCTCTTCCGTGAAAACCTTGGGACCGAATCCGTCCTCCGCGCGGCTGGATTTCGGAAAAGGCTGGCCCTGGCGATATTTTCCCGTCAGCAGACCGTTGGCGAGCGGGAAATACGGCAGAAACGCCATTCCCAGATGCTGGCACTCGGGCAGAACCTCCGCTTCCGGCTCGCGATGAAACAGGCTGTAGTTATTTTGCACGCTGACGAAGTGTGCGACGCCCTGGACCTCGGAAGCCTCGCGCAATTGAGCCGCTGAGAAATTCGAACAGCCGATCTCGCGCACCTTGCCTGCCTTGACCAGTTGATCCAGCGCGCCCAGCGTATCGGCGATAGGCGTGGAAGTATCGGGCTTGTGGATCTGGTACAGGTCGATATGATCCGTCCCCAGGCGGCGCAGGCTGTCTTCAGCGGCCTGGCGAATGTAGGCGGGCTGGGCGCCCTCTTTGCCATCGGCCATCTTCATCCCGAACTTGGTGGCGATCAGGACCTTGTCGCGGCGGCCCTTCAGCGCGCGTCCCAGGTATTCTTCGCTTTGCCCCCCGCCATAGATATCAGCGGTGTCGAAAAAGTTGATTCCGGCTTCGATCGCGGCGCTCACCACGGCCGCCGTCCCATCGGCGTCGATACGCCAGCCGAAGTTATTGCATCCCAGGCCAGCCAGAGAAACCGTCAACGAACCTATTTTTCTCTTTTCCACTGCGTCCTCCGACCGTTATTCTAACCCTGCCGGCTGTCCGAACTTTCCGCTGAACACGAATTCGCGGATCGGCTTGCGCTGGCGCGGCGCAAGATCCTTCGCCCGCAGGTCCTCCGGAAGCGATTCCGGATCGCCCGGATAACCGATCGCCATCATCGCGTGAGGATCGTGATTCGCGGGAATATCGAAAACTTCGCGCGCCTTATCGACATGGAATCCCGCCATCATATGGACGGCGAGCCCCATCGAAACTGCCTGAATCACCAGGTTCTCGTTGGCGAGACCCAGGTCATGGAGCGCAGTGCGGTTGGGTTTGTCGGCGCGATGCAGCGTCGCCACGCTAATCGCCAGCACCGGAGCCTTGTGCGCCCAGGCATTCCCGGGCGTCAGTACGCTCGCCATGCGCTCGTGTTCGGCTGGGTTTTTTTGCGTGGCCACCAGATAGCTCCAGGGCTGCCCGTTGCCGCTCGAAGGCGCCCAGCGCGCGGCTTCAAAGAGACTGGCAAGCGTTTCGCGATCCACGGAACGATCCGAAAACGCGCGCGTGCTCCAGCGGCGCGCGAGCAAATCGAAGATAGGATGGTCGGCGGAAGCAGGTTTTTCGAACAAGCTTTATCGTCGCACAGGCCGTCTACTCTTCTTCTTCCACTTCGCCGACCTTGGCGGCCTTGGCTGCGGCGATCACCTTCTCGGCCTGCATTTGCGGCACGTAATCGTAATGATCGAACTCCATGGAAAACGTCGCCCGGCCCTGCGTCATGGAGGTTAGATCGTTCTGATAGCTGAGCATTTCCGCCATGGGAACCTGCGCCTTGATGATTTGCGTGCCGCCCTTGGTATCCATGCCCGCGATGCGCCCGCGGCGGCCGTTCATATCGCCCATCAGATCGCCCGCGTATTCCACCGGCGCCTGCACTTCGACGTTCATCACCGGCTCGAGCAGCGTGGGCTTGGCCTGCTCCATCGCGGCCCGGAAAGCTTTCCTCGCCGCCAGCTTGAACGACATTTCCGAAGAATCGACGTCGTGGTAGGAACCATCGTAAACCACCACCCGGAAATCGACCATCGGGAAACCCGCGAGATAGCCTTTCTCGGCGGCCTCGACGATGCCCTTCTCGATCGCCGGGATGAAGTTCCTGGGAATCGCTCCGCCGAAAACTTCATTCTCGAACGAGAACTTCGCGCCGCGCGGCAGAGGCTCCACGCGGATCCAGCAGTCGCCGAACTGTCCGTGTCCACCGGTCTGCTTCTTGTGGCGACCCTGCACGTCGGCCTTCCCGCGAATGGTTTCGCGATAGGGAATCTTGGGCGCGTGCAGCTCCACGTCCACGCCGTAGCGTTTTTTCAGACGGCTGACGATCACTTCCACATGCTGCTGTCCCGTGCCGGCCAGCAGGAACTCCTTGGTCTGCGGATCGCGATAGAAGCGGAGAGCTTGATCCTCTTCCAGAATCTTGTGCACCGCGTGACCCATGCGATCTTCGTCATTGCGCGTCTTGGCCGAGATCGCGTACGCGATGGACGGCTCGGGCAGTCTCACAGGTGGATACGCGATCTGCGAAGCTTTATCCGCCAGCGTATCGCCGGTAAGCGTTTCCTTCAGCTTGGCGACCGCTCCGATATCGCCCGCATGCAGCTCCGGCACGGGCTGAATGGTTTTGCCGGCCAGAACGCCGATATGCGCCAGGCGCTCCGCCCCACCGGTGCGAACGTGCACCAGGTTCGCGTCATTCTTGACGATTCCGGAGATCACCTTGAAATAAGACACGCGGCCGGCAAACGGATCGGCGACGGTTTTGAACACGAATGCCGAGACCGGCTCGGAATCCTTGAAAGGCCGCTCCACTTCTTTCCCGTTCAAAGTACCTTTCCAGGGACCCTGATGGGATGGCGCGGGAAAATCCTCCAGGATGAAATTCAGCAGCAAGTCGGTCCCGATGTTGTGCGATCCCGAGCTACATAAGACCGGGTAAATGCGCATTTGGCGCACCGCGTCTCGAAGCCCCTCGATGATCTCATCGGTAGGCAGCGTGCCCTTGTCGAAGAATTCCTCCAGCAGCTTGTCATTCCCTTCAGCCACCATTTCGATCAAAGCTTCGTGAGCTTTCTGGGCAGCTTCGGCCAGGTTCGCGGGGATCTCGCTTTCCTTCCCCTTGCCGTCGCCATCCGGCGTGTAGGTGTGGGCTTTCATCCGGATGACATCCACGATGCCCTTGAATTCGCGCTCCGAACCTATCGGCAACTGAATCGGAATGGCGGTGCGGCCGAAAACCGACTGGACATTTTCGAGCGTCCGATCGAAGCTGGAGCGTTCGCGATCCAGCTTATTGATCACGACGGCCCGAGGGAGTTTGAATTCCTCGCAATAGCCCCACACTTTTTCGGTCTGAACCTCGACGCCGGCGACCCCGTCCACGATTACCAGCGCCGCTTCGGCGGCCACCAGCGCGGCCTGGGTATCGATCAGAAAGGTGTTAAAGCCCGGAGTGTCGATCAGGTTGATCTTTTTCTTGTTCCACTCCGCGGTCGCGATGGCGGCGGAGATGGTGAGTTTGCGGGCCACTTCTTCTTCGTCGAAATCGGTGATGGTATTACCTTCATCGACGCGCGTCAGCCGGTTAGTCGCGCCGCTGGCGAATAGCGCACCGGCCACCAGGGAAGTCTTTCCCGAGTGTCCGTGTCCGACCAGCGCTACATTTCGTATGTCATTTGTTTCGTATACTTTCACGGGACAAATCTCCTGTCCAAAACCCGCAAACAGTGGATCTTACCACAAGCCGATGGGCCGCGTTAATAGCGTGTTACAGGGATGACTTGAGGGCCGCGGCGATCTCGTTCGAGCGCCCAGGCAGTCTCGGATTCCGTGATGCAATACGGCGGCATGAAGTAAACCACGTTGCCCAGCGGGCGCAGCAGCAGGTCTCGTTCGAGAAACGCGGCCGCCAGCCGCGGACCGATTCCATCCAGATACCCGGGCTTGTCCGATTCCAGCGCCACAGCCGCCACGCCTCCGATCACGCGCACGTTGCCGAGTGCTCGCAGCGCTTCGAATCCGTCGCGAAGCTGCTGTTCGAGTCGCGAGACGCTCGCCAGAACGTGCTCGTCGCGAAACAGGTCCAGGCTGGCGATCGCCACCGCGCAGGCCAGTGGATTCGCAGTGTAGGAGTGGCCGTGGAAGAAGGTCTTGGCCCGATCCTGGCTCAAGAATGCGTCGTAGATGGCGCTGGTAGCGGCGGTCGCGCCCAGCGGCAGGTATCCCGCGGTCAAGCCCTTAGAGAGGCAGATAATATCGGGAGAGATGTCTGCGTGCTCGCAGGCGAACATCCTGCCGGTGCGTCCGAAGCCCGTGAGCACTTCGTCGGCGATCATCAGCGTTTTGTACTTATCGCATAGCCGGCGCACGCCCGCCACGAATTCCGCGGGCCATACGATCATGCCACCCGCGCCCTGCAGCATCGGCTCGATGAGCACTGCGGCGACGGAATCGCCCGCGCCTCGCAGATGCTTCTCCATATCTTCCAGGCCGTGTATGCGTTCGACCGGAAACATCATCGTCGAGAAGGCCCGGGTGAAGACCGAGTCTTCGCTCGCAGACATCGCTCCGACGGTATCGCCGTGATACGCATTGTGGAGAGTGATGAACTTCTTGCGACCCGGTTGCCCGAGGTTGCGCCAATACTGCAGGGCCATCTTTAGCGCAACTTCCACTGCCGTCGAGCCGTTGTCGGAATAAAACACGCGTTCCAGACCCTTCGGAAGTATTTCGATCAGCCGCTCGGCAAGCTCAACCGCGGGCCGGTGCGTGCATCCGGCGAATACCACATGCTCCAGTTCCCGGGCCTGCGCGGCCAGGGCGGCATTGAGCTTGGGATGCGAGTGGCCGTGAATGTTCACCCACCACGAGGAGATTCCATCGAGGATACGGCGGCCGTCTTCGGTGTACAGCCAGACGCCCTCCGCGCGCGTAATCGGCAGAGGCGCGGGGGCCGTGAGCATCTGCGTGTACGGATGCCACAGCACGGCACGATCACGGGCAGTTAGACTCATGTGACGAGGCTCAAGCGATCAGATCCTTCGGCAGAGTTTCCGCCCAGGCGCGCAGACTCTCCCGCGTGAGCGGATCGAATCGCGGCATTTCGGCGAGTACAGCAACGTTCCCATAATGTTCGACGGCCGCGCGATTGTCAGCATTACGGTCCCCGATCATGACGACGCCTGCGATCCGCAACTTTCGGGCGCGCAGCGCTTCGAGCGTGAGCAGCGTGTGGTTGATGGTGCCCAACGTCGTGCGAGCGGCAACGATCACAGGAAGACCGAGTATCGTCATCAGGTCCGCCATAGTCTCGGATTCGTTGACCGGAACCAGTACGCCGCCCGCGCCTTCGGCAATGTAGACCCCTCCATCACTCTTGCGGCCGGGAAGCTCAATGCGCATTCCCGCGCGGCGCGCCGCCAGATGCGGAGACACCGGATCGGGCAGGCGGACGCCTTCATCGATCACCCGGCCGCCCGAGAGCCGGCGCACTTCGGCCGTGTCATCGGCAGTGTCGTCACGTGTGCCCGTCTGGATCGGCTTCCAGTAAGCCGCCTCGGGAAAACGCAACATCAGCGCCGCCGAGAGCACCGTCTTGCCGACGCCGGTGTCGGTCCCCGTTACGAACAGGCCGCGCACGCTTGTTCCCGAAGATGCCCCACAAAACGATCCAGAATCTCTTCCGAAAGGCCCGCGTTGACCGATATCCGCAGGCGCGCTGAGCCCTGCGGAACCGTAGGCGGCCGGATGGCCCGCACATCGAATCCAGCCTGCTGCAATGCCGCGGCGACTGCGACTGCCCGCTGATTCTCGCCGACGATCACGGGAACGATGGGAGAATCGCCCGCGGGAACCGGAATACCTGCCTCCCTAAGGCGCTCGCGAAGATAGCGAGACAGAAGGCGTACGCGCTCGCGGCGCTCCGGCTCAGCCGCGATCACATCCAGACTCGCGTCGAGCGCAGCGGCGATGGCAGGCGGCGCCGCGGTTGAAAAAATAAACGGGCGCGCGCGCTGCTCCAGATATTCGATGGCCCACGCCGGTCCCGCGACGAAAGCCCCTGCGACGCCCAGAGCTTTGCCCGCCGGGTTCACGGAAACGAACACGCCGTCGCCCCCGACCAGGCCCTGTCCTCGATCTCCGTACAGACCCACGGCATGCGCTTCATCGACGATCAGCGCCGCGCCGAGTTTCTTGTACTCGTCGCTTGTATATAGATCCAGCGGCGCGAGGTCGCCATCCATGCTGAACACCGATTCCGTCACTAAAAACGCGCCCGCGGAAATCGAGTCCGGACACAGATGTGGGAACACGATCCGCTCGGCCCGAGACAATCGCACTCCGTCGATCAGGCTCGCATGGTTCAGCTCGTCGGAAAAGATCGTGTCTCCTGCCTCCGGAAACGTCGTCAGCACGGCCAGATTCGCCAGGTAGCCGCTCGAAAAGTACAGCGCTCTCTGCGCTCCCTTAAACTCGGCGAACCGCTGTTCCAGCGCCGTGAAGCAGTCGCGCTCTCCGCGCAGGAGTCGCGATCCCGTGCTTCCCGCACCCTCCGCGCAAACCGCCGCGGCCATCCGCTCTTTTATAAGAGGATGCGCCGCAAGCCTCAGGTAATCGTTCGAAGAGAGATCGATCCCCTGCGGGGGGCGCCGCGTCCGGATCAGGCCGTCTCTCTCTAAAGCAGCGAGGTGACCGCGTAGCCTTTGCTCAAGCGCTTGCACGAAGCTTTACCCCGAGCTTTTCGAACAGGCGATGATCGGCGTCGGACTGCGGATTAGGCGTGGTCAGCAGCTTTTCGCCCAGGAACACCGAGTTCGCTCCGGCCAGGAAGCACAGCGCCTGCGCTTCCTCCGAAAGCGCCAGCCGTCCGGCGCTTAAGCGCACCATGGATTTCGGCATCAGAATGCGCGCGGTCGCGATCATCCGCACGAGCTCCAGCGGGTCATTTTCGATACGATCCTCAGCAGGGCGATTTCCCAGCGGAGTTCCCTCCACCGGAACCAACATATTAATAGGCACGCTTTCCGGATGCGGATCGAGCGTCGCGAGTTGCCGCAGTAAGCCGTACCGCGCGGTACGATCTTCACCCATCCCGATGATGCCGCCGCTGCATACGGTAACTCCCGACCGCCGCACGCGCGCCAGCGTATCTAACCGCTCCTGATATGCCCGGGTCGTAATGATGCTGCCGTAAAACTCGGGCGACGTGTCGAGGTTGTGATTGTAAGCGCTCAAGCCCGCTTCGGCCAGCGCGTCGGCCTGATCCTGCGTCAGCATGCCCAGCGTGCAGCACGCTTCCATGCCCAGCGCGCGGACGCCGCGCACCATTTCCAGTACACGGTCAAACCTTTTGTCATTAGGCACGTCGCGCCACGCCGCCCCCATGCAGAACCGCGTAGCGCCCTGTTCGCGCGCGCGCCCCGCCGCAGCCAGCGTCTCTTCGACGTTCATCAGATCCTGACGTTCCACCTCAGTGTCGTAACGCGCCGATTGCGGACAGTAAGCGCAATCCTCGGGACAGCCGCCGGTTTTGATGCTGAGCAGCATGCAGCCCTGCACTTCGTCGGCCCGATGATGCGCGCGATGGATCTCTGCCGCGCGAAACACGAGATCGGACAGCGGCGCCGTGTAGATACGTTCGATTTCCTGGATGGTCCAGTCGTGGCGGAGCGTGGTCATCAATCCTTTATGTTAACCGGCCTTTATGTCAACCGGCTACACTGGAGGTGTGAGGACGCTCATCGTGATCGCGTTGCTGCTGGCGGTATTCGGCGCGAGCACGCAGTGTGTCGCGGACTGCTTGCCACAGCCCCACACTCCGCCTTGTCACCAGCATTCGCAGAAGAATGAGCCTTGCAAGCACGGCCAATTCGTCGCGCTCATGCAGACGGTGACCGCCCAGCCCGTCGCGCTGCTAACTCACGTGACACTGGCTGCCGATCCCGCGGAGACCTCCGTAGACGCTGCCCGTGCGATTACTAACGATCCTTCGTATCTGATCTCTCCCGTTTTCCACGCCTGATTCAAATTCTTAGGGAGAGGTGTCATGCAACGCAGTATTGTTTTTGCGCTCCTCGTTTGTACGGGGACCGCTGTGCGCGCCCAGGAGCTTTCGCCGGCGAACTATCTGATGAATCTGGCGTCCGGGACCAGCCTTAATCCGCTCGCCTGGCCCATGCCGATGCTGATGCAGCGCAAAGCATCGTGGACCCTGGATTACATGGGCCAAGCCTACCTGGTCGACACGCAGCAAAGCGGGCCGCGCGGCGGAGATAAGCTTTATTCGACCAATTGGGGCATGGCGTCGGCGCAGCACTCGCTCGGCTCGGGCCAAATCATGTTCGATGCGATGCTGAGCCTGGAACCCGCGACGGTCACCAATCGCAGTTACCCTCTGCTGTTCCAAACCGGGGAGACGGCTTATGGACGTCCCCTGATCGACTCGCAGCATCCGCACGATTTCGTGATGGGCTTGGGTGCGCACTACGTGCTGCCCTTGGGAGAGCACACCCTGCTGCACTTCTATTACGCAGGGATAGGCGATCCGGCGCTGGGACCCGTGGCGTTTCCGCATCGAGCTTCCGCGCAGGAGCTTCCGCAGGCGACGCTGGGCCATCACTGGGAGGATTCCACCCACATCGCCAGCAACGTCGCGACGATCGGCGTTAAATATCGATGGGTCCGGCTGGAAGCGTCGGGGTTCCATGGCGGCGAGCCGAATGAGAACCGCTGGAATATCGATTGGGGCCCGATGGACTCCTACTCAGGCCGCCTGACCGTGCTCCCGTCGAAGAATTGGACCGCGCAGTTTTCCGCGGGCCGGCTGACCAGGCCCGAAGTGCTGGAAGCAGGTGATGTGATCAGAACTACGTCGTCGATCCAATATACGCGCGTGCGAGGAAGCGGAGAGGCCTGGGCGACCAGCGCCATCTGGGGACGGAATCACAATACCGCGAGCCAGCACGGGACACCTGATACGAACGCCTGGCTGCTCGAGACCGTCTTCCCCGCGACGGGTAAGGACTTCCTGACGGGACGCTTCGAAGTCGCGGACAAAGACGAATTATTTTTGGACCAGCTCGAAGCCGTCCGGGTACGAGCTCTGACGGCAGGCTATACGCGCGACCTCGCGACCAAATCAAATCTGGAAACGGGCATCGGCGCGAATGTGACCGGGTACATCATCCCCAGCGCGATCCAGCCGGCTTACGGCGCACATCCCTGGGGCGTCAGCATCTACCTTCGCGTGCGTCTCAAACGCAGTTAAACGGGGGACTGCCTACCTGTTTCCGCGAGCATCAACCGCTGAATCTGGTCGCGAGACTATCGCGGAAACAGGCTGGCTGTCCCCGTTTCATCAGATATCATCCCGCCGATGTTGCAGATAAAATACTCGGCGCGCGTGGTTCCCACGTTCTTCGCGTTGTGCATTTCGTTGGAGCCGATCACGCCCACGTCGCCCGGACCAAGCCGGTAGGGCTTCCCGGCAATCGTCAGCTCCATGGTCCCGGTGCGGATGAACATCATCTCTTCGCGCAGGTGCTGATGCGGCGGATGGTTCACTTCACCCGGCGCGATGTCGCTCATGTGCGACTCGATCTTGAAACCGGTGTGCGTCTTGGCCGTGAACATCCGCTTCGACTTGTTTTTTCCGTTGATCGTATCCGGAATGTCCTTATACAGGAACGCCTGGGTTTTCATCACCGGAAGATCTTCCACGCGTACCGGAGCCGCGGCAGCCGCAGCGGACCCTTTCTCCTGGCCCTTGGTCTGCGCCGATGCCGTAGCGGCCGCCAGAGCCGGCAGTAACAAGCCCAACTGTCTGCGCGAGTATTTCATGAAGCGATCTCCTTTCAAGCGAGAGCCAGTATACACCGCCGGCGTCACAGTAGCTAGCGCGGCATCAAACGTTTGGCGTTCTCGACATATAAGTCGCAGTAGGATCGGCGCAAGCCCTCGCGCGCCACGGGTCCGTTGTCGGTGAACTCGATATATCCGCGCGCTGCCGCATCGTACCTGGGCCACTTCGGCAGACCCGCGCCGTTGGGATCGCCAGTCTTCGCGAAGTTGGTCCAGTACTGCTGCATCGCGGCAGAGATTTCACGGTCGAGCGCGGCGTAGTTCGCTCCCAGGTTTCCGAAGACGTAAGATACCTCCGCACCATGCGGCGCCCCAGCGGCTTCCCTGCCCGGCGCGGCCCGATCGAACTGGTATTCGTAACCCGCATTCCCGGCCGCCGCGTGCCAGTTCAACTGGACCACCACCGGGCAGCGATACATCGTATCCACCACCCACTGCGCTCCCGCGCTCCCATACAGCGGATCCGGCGCGGATTGAGTGTACATCGCGAAGGCACGTGAGGCGAACGGTCCGTACATGGCATCCACCGCCTTGCTCAATTCTTCGTCAGAGGCCTGCGGCGTCCGCTCGCGCGAATTGTTGCCGATCAACAGGGGCACACGTTGTTGTTCGCCTCTGGCGAACGCCTCAGCCGGAGGCTTGGGAAGAATCCAGCCATCCACGATGATCCCGTTCGCCGGTCCGATGCTCATGCGCGGCGCGGCGGTGACTTTGAGGAGCTCGGCTGCCGGCATGGCCCGCAATTCTTTAAGTGAGCCGGGAAACATCTGCGTCCCCGCCTTCTCGGCCTCCGCTCAGGGTGAGTGCATCAGAGTAGGTGTCTCCCGCACGAGGCGACATCACCGCGCCCAGACCCGTCATTCGCATGGTCGCGTCATCCGGAGCCCTGGTCACGGTCCCGCTTTCGGCGATCACTTTGTGAAACAGTCCTTTGGCCTGAGGCGAGGTCATCAGAACATTCACGTCGACGGCCCCGGCCGATTGCCCGAAGATGGTGACGTTCCCCGGATCGCCGCCAAATTTCGAAATGTTCTCGCGCACCCATTTCAACGCCGCGATCTGGTCCATCAGCCCGTAATTGCCGGAAGCGTGATGCGGCGATTCCTTCGTCAGCTCAGGATGCGCCAGGAAACCGAACACTGTGAGGCGATAGTTCGCGGTGACCAGCACCACTCCGCGGCGCGCCAGGCTTTCGCCGTCAAAGTTGTTGCCCGATGCAGTGCCCGCGTAGTTGCCGCCGCCGTGAAACCACACCATCACCGGCTTGCGGGCCGCGAACCGGCCAGTCGGGGGTCCACACGTTCAGGAACAGGCAGTCTTCGCTGCTGTTGGCCTGCATACGGCCGCCGGCGTTCTGCGCGCAGGGCGCTCCGAAGGTAGTCGACTCACGTACTCCCGTCCACGTCTTGACGGCCGCGGGCTCGCGCCAGCGCAGATCGCCCACAGGAGCCTGCGCGAACGGGATGCCCTTGAATACCGCCCCGCCTTTTTCGAGAGCGCCGCCGCGGATCTGGCCGCCGGTGACCGTAATGGTAGGAAGGTCAGCGGCGAAAGACCGGATATCGCCAGAACGGCTAACAGGACAGTGCGCATCAGAGCAGTCCTCCGGTCGATCATTGTATCTCGGCGAACACCGGAGTATCATGTTCGACGAACATGCCTCGAATCACTCTACCGCTCTTGATAGCAATCGCGGCAGCAACCGCCTTCGCCCAAACTGCTCCGCAACCCGCCGTTCCGCAACCCATCAATGATCTTCCCAATCCCTACCGCACCGTGCGCGATTGGGCCAAGCCCCCCGGCGGCATCCCGTGGGCGGCCGTGACCGCTGTCGAGGTCTCGCCCGACGGCAGCATCTATGTCATCCACCGCTGCAAGGACAACTCCTGCGCGGGACGTCCGGAACCTCCGATCCTCAAATTCGATAAGTCGGGAAAACTGCTCAAGGCCTGGGGCGAGAACATGTTCGTCTTCCCGCACGGCGCCACCGTGGATGCCCAGGGGAACCTGTGGGTCACCGATTCGCAGGTCAAGGACGGCAAAGGCCATCAGGTGTTCAAGTTTTCCCCCGACGGGAAAGTGCTTCTCGCCCTCGGCAAGGCCGGTGTCGTTTCCGCGGCGCCCGGCGAATTCGACGAACCCACCGACGTCATCGTCGCTCCCAACGGCGATATTTTCGTCACCGAGGGCCATAGCGGCGGAACCACCGGCAATGACCGCGTGTCGAAATTCGACAAGAGCGGCAAGTTCATCAAATCCTTCGGCAAGCACGGCTCGGGCCCGGGCGAGTTCTTCAACCCCCACACCATCGCGATCGACTCGCGTGGACGCCTCTTCGTCGGCGACCGCGGCAACAACCGCATCGAGATCTTCGATCAGGATGGCAAATATCTGGACACGTGGCAGTGGGGCCGCCCCAGCGGCATCCTCATCATGAAGGACGACACCATGTACGTGGCCGACTCCGAGTCCTTCGGCCCGGATCAGCCCGGCTGGAAGAAAGGCATCCGCATCGGCAGCGCCAAGACCGGCAAGATCGACTACTTCATCGAAGATATGGAATCGACCACCATCGAGCACAGCGGTGCGGAGGGCGTGGGCGTCGATGCGGACGGCAACGTCTATGGCGCGGTGGTCCGGCGCCAGATGCTCGAAAAACATATCCGGAAGTAGCCCTCGCCGGTTCGCTTAAAGGCGCACCGCTCGCGTAAGCTGTAGTCATGGTGGTCGCCGGGCGCCGCAAATCGATCGGATTCTTCATCGCCCTCGGCATCGGGCTGATCTCCGTCATCATTCTGCTTTACGTCGGCTGGTTCTTCTTCGGCTGGCGCACCGGTATTCTTCTGTTCCTGGGAGTGTTGTTAACGCTGATGCTGATCAGCGGCATCGTGTTGAACACGGTGTTCCTGGTCCGCGAAATCCGTAGAAACGAGCAGCAGGACGCGTTCATCAACGCTGTGACTCACGAGTTGAAGACACCCGTCGCGTCCATCCGGCTGTACCTGGAAACCCTCCAGACTCGCGCCGTCGATGAAAACAAGCGCAAGGATTTCTACCGCATCATGCTGGAGGACAGCGAACGTCTGCTCGAAACCATCGAGCAGATTCTCCGCACCGGGCGCATCGGGCACAGCGGGCGCAAACCGACGCTTTCCCGCATCGACCTGAGCGGATTAGTGGAGGAGTGCGTGAACCGTGCCCGCACGCTGTACAGCTTGCCCCCTGATTCCCTGACCTATCAGCCAGGCTCTCCCATGATGATTCTGGCCGACATGGACGAGGTTCGCGCAGCCGTCTCCAACCTGATCGATAACGCCGTCAAGTATTCCGGATTGAACGTCAAGGTCTCGGTGGAGATCGCCGCGACTGACGAAAAACATGTTGCCGTGCGGGTCCGGGATGAGGGTCCCGGCATCCCCCAAACCGAATTGAAAGCCATCTTCAAGCGTTTTTACCGAGCTCGTGGACCGGCTGCTCCGCGCGTGCCTGGGACGGGCCTTGGCCTGTATATCGTTCGCTCCGTCGCCAAGCGCCACGGCGGACGAGCCTGGGCGGAAAGTGAGGGCCCGGGGCGCGGAAGCACTTTTGTGCTGCAGCTTCCCATGGCCCGATGAAGTGTCCGATGAGAAAGGCCCGATGAAAAAAAACCGATGAGCAGAGTTCTGGTGGTGGAAGACGAGCAGCATCTCGCGGACGGCCTGCGCTTCAACCTGGAAGCGGAAGGCTATCAGGTCCAGGTTACCGACACCGGAGAATCCGCTCTCCAGGTCCTGAAGTCCGATCCCGTGGCTTTCGACGTCGTCGTGCTGGACGTGATGCTGCCGGGCAAGGATGGCTTTAGCGTGATGTCCGAAATGCGGGGCTCCGGCCAGTTCGTCCCCACCCTCATGCTGACGGCTCGCGGCCACCCGAACGACGTTCTGAAGGGGTTCGCCGCGGGCGCGGACGACTATCTCACCAAGCCTTTCGATCTTTCCATCCTGATAGCCCGAATCCGCGGACTTCTGCGCCGGCGCGAATGGCTCGCGGCGTCTCTGAGCGCTCCGTCCGCGCCGCCGCCCGCCCAGGACGTGTTCACATTCGGCGACAAGTCCGTCGACTTCGACCGCCTGGAGCTGCATGTCCGTGACCAGACCTTTCCTTTGACGCTGATGGAGGCGAACGTCCTGCGTTACCTGATCCAGCACGATGGCAAGCCGGTCTCGCGCAAGAAAATGCTGGAGGAAGTCTGGAACCTTCACGAGGACACGGATACCCGCGCCATCGATAACTTCATCGTCCGGCTGCGCCGTTACATCGAAGACGATCCCGCAAAACCCCGGCACGTGCGCACCGTTCGCGGCGTCGGCTATCGATTCATGTCCGAGCCCGATAAAAAAGAGGACTAATCGTCTGGAATCCCTGCTCTCCGGACTTTCCGAGCACGGCTACGCCATCCTGTTCGCGATGGTATTCCTGGAATCGATTGGTCTGCCGATACCGGCCGCACTCGCGCTTATGATCGCGGGGGGCGCGGGCGCACGTGGATCGCTGCAGCTCCCTGTAGCGGCCGGAGGCGCGCTTCTAACCCTGATGATCGGAGACACCCTGATGTTCCTCATGGGGCGCCGTACCGGATGGTGGCTGCTGGGCTTGCTGTGCCGGCTATCGCTCAATCCCGAGTCTTGCATCTTGCGTTCAGCGGATTCGTTTTACCGGCGCGGCCGTACCTTGCTGGTGTTCGCGAAGTTCGTGCCGGGGGTGAATACCATGGCCCCGCCCCTGGCCGGCAGCATGAATATGCGATTCGCTCAGTTCCTGGCTCTTGATTCCGCCGGCGCTCTACTGTACATCTCAGCCTATCTTTCGGTGGGGTTTCTCTTCAGCGATGCGCTCGGAACCATCACGAAAAACTACCAGGTCTTCAGCCGTGCATTCAGTTGGATTTTGATCTTAGCCGTACTCGGCTACCTGGGATTCAAGGCTTGGACGTGGCTCAAATCGCGCAAGCTGGAATCCGTGCGGTTTGTAAGCCCCGCGGATGCGGCCAGTGCGTTTGCGTCCGATGGGGCGGTGATCTACGACGTTCGCAGCCACGGCTACTATGACCTCAAGGCGGCCCGAGTCAGGGGGTCCAAGAGGCTCGAGCCCAATGCCCTGCACCTGCTTGAGGATGATATCGCCACGGACAAACCGGTCTACTTGTACTGCACCTGCCTGGGCGACGCCACCAGCGCTCGCGTCGCGCAGCGGCTTCAGGGGAAAGGCGTGCGCGTCGCGGTCATAAAGGGCGGCTTAAGAGCCTGGAAAAAGGCAGGCCTGCCGCTGGAGCCGGTTCCTCCCGAGGAAATGACGAAATTGCCGCTTTTCGATTGACTCCAGTGAGGCAGGATTGTATCCTGCGCGCGGGTTTGGAACCCGCGCATGACGCCGATTGGAAATCGGCTCGCAGGTTGAAAAAACCTGCCCCACGCGCAAATCATCTCACCCGGCTTTTATCAGCCTGCCGGCCAGCGGCGAGCAATTCCAGGATGAACTCGACTGCCACAACAATGCGCTCCGGCCACGGCATGAATTCGTCATACCTCCGGCGAGCGTTCCACCATGGATCTCTTCGCGCGCCAGCGCTTCCCCAGCGCCGGGATGAAAGCGCCCCCGATATTGGCCAGATTCGCGTCCGGCAATGGCGGGCGCTCCGCCTTCGGATTGACCGCCGCAATAACCGAAAGAATGAGCCGGATTGCCGCCCCGAACTTCTCGCGGATCGAGTGCCTCGGCGGCCGCCCGTTGACCTGCACAACCAGCACCGTCACGTCATCTTCCGTCAAGTTCTCCGGGTGCCGCTCCCTAATCTCGTTCAGCAGCGCCTCAATCAATCGGCGTGGCTCCACGTCCCCCAGGTGCCGCATGATCCGCAACACGCCCGCTTCGCCCAGATCCTTGCCATCGGCATCGCGCGACTCGATCAACGCGTCGGTGTAGCTGACCACGCAATCGCCGGGTTCCAATTCCACGTCGAACTGCTCGTACTCCGAAACGTCGATCATCCCCAGCGGTATGTTGCTCGGCGTGGACTTGACCCCTGCTTCCAGAGAATGGTGCCCCAGGAAATCCCAGCGGTTTTGCGCCGCATGGTACATCAAAGGCCGCGGATGACCCGCGTTGCAGACCGTCAAACGGCGGCTGGGCGCGAAGAACGTCGAGACGATCGCTGTCGCGAACGTGCCGCCTTCCGACAACTCCAGGAATTGCCGATTCAGCAGCCGTACGAATTCGGTCTGGTCCAGACGATTCACGAACCGCCGCATGAGCGTTCGCAAATCGGCCGCCGTGGCAGCGACGGCGTTTCCATGTCCCGAGACATCCGCCAGCAACAGGCGGCTGATCCGCCCTGTGGCGCAGCTCGAAGCGTAGTACACGTCTCCGCCGGCCTTCGCCTGTCCGTAAGGCTTGCTGTAAACCCAGGCGTCCAGTCCCCCGAATTCGACGCCGGCGGATGTCAGCTGGCTTCCGCCCCAGACTTCCATGCACTGCATGTGTTGCGACGGCGGTGGATCGCTCACCTGGGCATTATACCGGTGTCGTCTTCAGCCGGCACACCGGCTGGTTCGGTAAGTTCTTCAGACTGCGAGCGGCACGATTTGCGGGTCAGTCGTCCTTACCGAGATATTCGGATGGCACATCATCCTCGGGAACCTGTTTCGTCCGAACCTCGCCGGCATCGGCGTCGGGAGCGTCTTCCACGCCGCTGATCGCCTCGGCCTCGAACGATTGCCCCTCCTCGACCAGTTCCAGGACGCTTTCCGAGTCTGCCTCCGCTTCATCCGACAATCCCTGCGTGTCTCCGGACTGTCCCGCCGAACCCGGACCTAGCCCCTGCTTTCTAGCGGCCGGCGAAGTGGCGTACGTTCGGGGCTGTTCGTCCTGTGACTTTTTCATGACTACCTCGGAGCAAGTGCTCTGCCATTATATCGACTCTCGGAATGGTCCGCTTCGTGCTTAAGCTCGTGTAGCTATGTCAACTCGTCACCAAAGGGAATCCCAGCCGGAGAACCGCCGCTGGGCCGCCGACCTGCACGATGCGGCTCCGCATGCCCACGTCGTTGGCGAACAGCACGGAAAACAGGATCACCTTACCGGATCCGAACTTTCACGCCTGGCATCCGAGCCGTCGCACGAAGCCTACCGCAACCCTCAGGCCGCAGCCGCGGGGCATGGCCTGGCTACGTTCGGACATAATGAAATCGCAGCCCTCGCTTATGATCTTTGGCAAGCCAGGGGCTGCCCCGGCGGATCGCCGGAGGAAGATTGGTTCCATGCCGCAGAACAATTGCGATCCCGCGCGCAAACCCGCTAAACGCGCTTCCCCGGACAGCCGTTGTCCAAAATGCGGCGTGGAAATGGAGCCCATCGAGGTCGAAATTGAGGAGCTCCCGGTTCAGGAGCTCGAGTTGTGCCCCAACTGCTATCTGGTGACTTGGACGGACCAGGATGGCCCGCACGCCCGGCAGGGAGTCCCGGTGAAGCCGGGCGTCAACCTGCACAGCAGTCCGGCGCCGGGCGAGCCAGAGGAATGCTAGCAGACCGCTGTTCTCTGTTCCTGTCCTGATTTCCCGGCTGCGCGTCCGGCGAGCTGGAAGTGATAGCGCTCCAGAATGAGGGCGAAACGGAACGAATCGCAACGGGTGACCTTTCCCGCTGCGATCAGCCGCAGCGGAATCCGGTCGTCCAAACGGGTGGGCCAGTCGATGTTCACTTCGAGCAGCGTCCCGATGATCATCTCGTGCCGGCTTGCGACTAACAGGCCACCGCTGCTCATGTTAACGAGCCGGCCAGTCCCCGAAAGGGGAAGTCCCGGATCGAGACTCCGGAATCGCACCCGCAGTTCAAACGGAAAACGAACCCTGGATCGCCGTTCGATTAATGCCGATTGGCCATAGCCCTGCCTGCGGGAATCTCTTGCCTGGATCGAAGCCATTGCACCTCACCTGCCCCTTCGAAGGAGCCTTAACGGTAAGACTCTTCCACTGCGGCCGACGTTTCATCGCCAATTTTGGCGATATACGGTCAAAGCGAAAGAGGGGTTGGCGCAGGACTGCGCCGGAGAGGGGGCCGGCAGGCGTTAATACGCCCCGCGCGCCATGAGGACTGCTGTAACCGTGCGGGCCAGAATATATAAGTCCAGCCAGGGCGACCAGTTACGGATGTAGTACGTGTCCAGCGCTTGCTGCACGCTCACATCGCCATCGCTGCGCGCGGAAACCTGCCACAGCCCGGTCAAACCCGGCAATACGCGCGTCCGCAGCGTCCGAAATTCGTCCGAAAACTGCTCCAGATGATAGTCCGGCAAGCGGGCGCGGACCCACCAGGCTCATTTCCCCGCGCAGGACGCTCCAAAGCTGCGGAAGCTCATCCAGGCTGGTCCGCCGCAGCAGTGGGCCGATCCCCGGCAGCACCCGCGGATCGTGCCGCAGCTTGAAATAGCGGCGCCATTCCTCCCGATCCTCGGGATGCTTCTGAGCCATTCCTGCAGCAGCCGGTCGCCGTCCAGGTACATCGTGCGCAGCTTCCAGACCGCGATTCGGCGGCCGTCCACCCCCTCGCGCATCTGCCGGTAGAACACCGGGCCGCGGCTCGAAAAGTAAATCCACAACGCCGCCATGAGCATCACCGGCAAGCTCAGCACGAACAGTGGCGCCGCGATCGCCCGATCCATCACATGCTTCAGCACATGATTCCGCCGCAGCAGCAGATTCTTTTTGATCTCGAACCCCAGCGACCCGCCCAGATCGCGCGCATTCACCCACAGGCTGGCGACCCCCGCCAAATCCGGAATCACCAGCAGCCGCGGAAAATTCAGATCGTGCAGCAGCGCCCGGATATCTTGATGGGCGTCCTCCCGGCTCAGGTCCGCCAGGGAAACAATCGCCGCCTCCGCGCGGCTCTCCAAATCCGGAGCCAGCCCCAGCGGACCGATCACCGGGATGCCTTCGGCGGCCGTGTTCCAGACCACCGCGCGATTATCCAGAAACGCGATCGGCTTGAGCCCCAGTTGCGGCTCCCGAATCAGCGTCCGAGCCACCGCGCGGCCCGTATCGCCCGCCCCGAGCATCACCACGCGGAATGCCCCAGCGCCCCCGGCGGATCAGGAACCGCGCGCGCGCCCGTCTCCGCCAGCGGCGTCAGCACCAGCACGAACAGCAGCGTCGATAGCAGCACCCCGCGCGAAAACACGCCGCGAGCCACCAGATTGTCCCAGGCCACCAGCCCGCCGAACACCGCCATGGTCGCGAGCATCCGCCGCCGCAGCCGCTCCACCGGCCCCAGCATGTAGCCGGGATAAAGCCCGAGCTGATAGTGGACCATCGGCAGCAGCAGGATTCCTGCGGCCACACCCAGATACTGGTCCGGACCAACACCGTTCGGAAACCACGGCGCGACCAGCCGCCGCACGCCCAGACCGAGCAGGAACGCAATCTCGATCGCCAGCACATCCGCGCGAGGATCATCCACGGAGCCCATCGCGCCGCGGGAGCGAATTGGATCGCCAGGGCCGGCCGCGCTGCCGTGCTCATGTCGTTCGCGACTGAACAGCTGTGCCACCGCCAGCGCAGCGAATTTCGGATTCTGCGTCAGGTACCGCCGCCACAAACGCCGCGGCTCGGACGCCAGCCGGAACAGCCACTCCAGCCCGCTCGACTGCATCCAGCTTGGCGCTTGCGGTTTCGCTCCCGCCAGAAAATCGAACGCCGCGCCGACTCCCAGCATCACGGCCTGGACGCGGTCTTTGTGCGCGTGCATCCAGCGGTCCTGCTTGGGGCTTCCCAGGCCCACAAAGAGAATCCGCACGCCCGCGTCTTGAATCGACTGCGTGGTTCGCCGGTCTTCTTCCGGCGTCGGCTCCCGGAACGGCGGAGCCTCGGCATACACCATTCCAGCCGCGGAAACCGTTGCTTGGTCCGGCTACAAGACGACCCAGAACCGCCTCCGTGCCGCCGTAAAATCCCACCGGGATCCCGGCATCGCTCCGCGGCTTCGAGCAGTACACTCATGAGTTCCGGACCATACACGCGGGTGCCGTGCGTGCCCCGAGCCAGCGAAGCATCCACACCAGCGGCATGCCGTCACTGGTCACCAGGTCGGCCTGATCCATGACGATTTGATAGTCGGGCGACCTCCGCGCTTCCATGATGTTGTTGACCGCCGCGCAGCAGACGTAGCGGGACTCGCCGCGTCCAGCCCAGGCGAGCACTCGCTCGGTCGCCCCGGCGTAGGTGGTCGCATCGACCCTGACACCCAAAATCCGCCGGTCATCGGAGGGTCGCTCAGGACGCCTCACGCCGCCTCCGCTGGAAGTTCTCAATCGCCATTTCGTAGATGGCGATCAGCATCTTGTAATTGCGCTCGGCTGTGTACTTCTCCTCGTATTCGCGGCGAGCGTTCGCCCGCATCGCACGCAACTCTTCCGGATGATCGAACGCCCAGCGAACTTGCCGAGCCAGATCTTCGGCATCGCCGGGCTTAAACAGCAGCCCAGTCTTACCGTGCGTGACGAACTCGGGAATCGATCCCAGGTTCGACGCGATCACCGGCAGCCCGCAGGCAAACGCTTCAATAATGGTCATCGGCGCGCATTCGTACCAGGTCGAAGGGAATACAAGTATGTGGGCGTCCTGCATCAATTCGAGCACCCGCGTCCGCGGCTGACTCCCCAGTGCCGTGACCCGGTCAGGCCACTCAGTTTTATTGAGCGGACCGTCGCCGGCAACGAGAAGGGGAGTGTTGGTGCAACTTCGCCAAGCCTCGGCAAGGGTTTCGACCCCTTTCTCTTTTGCCAGCCTGCCCACGAAGAGGGCATAGCCTCCGCAACCTTCCCCCGCCCCCGGATCCGGCGCGATAAAATTGGGTTTTACGACTATGCGGTCGGCAGGCAACCCGCCCTCGATGAACTTTTGACGACCGAACTCGCTCACGGCAATATAGACATCCACCATGTCTTGCCAGGTGTTGGCAACGCGGTGGACCTTAAGCATCGCGGCAACAACGGCGGTCCCAGCGCGGCTATCGCGATAACAGCGATGAACAATGGACGGCAGCAGCGACCGGCGATCGAGACAGTTCTCACAAACAGCACCGTTGCGCAGAAACGTGCCTCCCGGACAAAGGAGACGATAGTTTTGCAGTGTTTGCACCACAGGAATGCCGGCAGGTCTCATTGCGTAATAAGCCGCTGGAGAAATCAACGGGAACGTGTTATGAAAGTGTGCGATGTCGAAGCACGACGAATCTGCCAGCGTCTTAAGGCTGTAAAAGGACGATATGCTCCAGACCGTGCTACACGCCGCACCGAGGCCGGTCTTGCCGATTTGATCGTTATGCTCTACGTACCGAACAACCGTGTGACCGTGGTCTTCAAGTAGCTCCGACTCTCGGATGAATCCCACATCCTCGCCACCGGGCTGTCGATAGTAGTTGTGCCCCGTCAGAACCGAGCGTATTCTCGGCGATGTGCCGGAAAGATGGTTAGGACTTCGTCCTAAGCACGCCGCAGAGGGCATCCTTACCTTCCTGTCGGATTGCGATCCAGGCGCAAACAGAGGGGTGCCGCGTGATCTCCTCGAACGCACGGTTCCCTTCGATGTCGTCAGAGATGAGGACTCCACCGGGCCGGAGGCTTCGTAGAGCCGTTTCGAACTCCCACTTCATGTGGGAGTAGGCGTGAAGGCTATCGTGAACGAACAGATCTATGGGACTAACCGCTCGGAGAACATCGGGAAGGACCTTCCTTGCTGATCCAATCGATAGCCGCCATCTGTGACGCAAGGAAACAGGAATAAGCGAGCCGACATGCGCCTCCATCGTCAGCGGCGGAAGATCGATGCTATGCAGCTTACCTCGTCCATTATCTGCGAGAGCCTGCAAAATATAGGTGGACGTAACCCCGTGAGCGACACCCGTTTCGACCACACAATCCGGCTGTAGATACCTTGAAATCAGGTAACAGAGCTCACCGAGCGTCTTGGTCCCATTGTGGAGACTCGCAAATGGCTGTGACGATTGCTGATCGTGGACGCGGCTTGTTACTGACAAGAGGGATTCACTTACTGAGTGACTCGCCGCGCGCTGAAAAAGCCTTGCGACATCTGATCCAAGTGTTGAAGAGGCGCGAACCGGTCCAACAGAAGAGCGTGGAGAAAACAAGCTGATCCAAACATCCACCTTATTCCTAACGCGGGCAGGAAGATGCGAGCCGTGCTTAGTCAAACTGAAGACTTTATTGACTACGCGCGATGGTTGCACGGTGAATCCCCAATGCTGAGCCCACGATCAATCCAAGCGGCGCTGAAATATACAAATAGACGAAGGCGTTCTCCATGCTCATCTGCAAGACGTAGCTTATAAGGGCCAGAAAGGCGCCAAGCTGTATTTGAGCAAATCTGGCCCCGATCTTTTCAGCGGCACACCAGTTCCGCCGCAGTGTCGCTAGCAACGTTACAATTCCGACCAGCCACACTGCAAATCCGACGAAACCGTAATCGTGCGCGATGCGCAAATAGTCCGAGTGCGGATGCTGGATATTCGGCCAGATCGAGTCGATGAGGCCCTCGGCTGAACCGGCACCCTGGCCAAGAACCGGCGCGTCCCAAAAGGATTGGATCGTAGCTTGCCAGAACGCATTACGTCCGCTTCCGTTAATCGTAACTGGACCCAGTTTTACCGATACATCGCCGGAAAAGAATCGTTCGCGCAGAGTGTCGGAGTAGGAAAGCGCCGCGTACGACGCAGCGAGTGCAACAACGAGCACAAGAAGCATTTTGAGCACTCGAACAAGATGCTTAGTAGGCAATTGAGATATAGGGAACAACGCAACTGCAACTCCCAAAGCCAATCTGGATTGACTTAGGCCGATCAATATAGTGATCGCAACGGCCCATAGGAGCCCGCTGCGTGCACCGTAGTGCCAGCGGGAGAGTTGATACGCCACGCCAAATAAGGCGTAGAGTCCAAAGTTTCGCGCCGAGAAAAGATCGTTGGCCCCCGCGCCGAACCAGATGATCGTTGCCGAATACGGGATCACGGCCAACAAAACGCTGCGCCAGATGTTTTTTTGTAACCAGAAAGCGAAGCTAGGGTCGGTTGAAGCTACTACGCTTGAGACAAGAGCCAGCACCAGCGTCGTGCCGAACACCAAGACATTTTGGACACCCCTGAAAGGAGCGGGGCTCCAGGCCAGGGAAACCACTGTCCATGACCAAAACACCATCAGCGGCCAAAGAGAGAGGGGAATACGGCGTCCCCGAACGGGAAGCACCATAAATAGCGGGATGCCAGCCATGAAGTAAGCAATTGTTAGGATCGCTTGACTTGTGACTGGCCCAAGCTGAATCGCACGAGGCAAATCCACGAGACCGCTCACGAACAGAATGAGGATCGCCAAACCTCGCGGTCCGGCCCGTTCAGATATTCCGAGCGCCCGCTCTAAGTCCGGCGTGCGGATTGCCGGGGTTCCGAAGCTAGCTGCTGCAACTCCAGCCATGATTAGAGGTGTGCGGCGCTAGCTAGACCGCATTTTCGCCTTTGCGCTGGTAATACTTGCTGTAGTGCCCATAGTAGTAGTAATACCCGGCGCTCACTTCCCGGTGGACCTCATTCAACACCACCCCCACTAAATTCGCCCGCAGCCGCGTCAGCGTCGTGATCACCGAGCTCAGCGCCTTCCGGCTCGTGTCCCCCGCCCGCGCCACCACGATCACTCCGTCCACCGCCGTCGCCATCTGCAGCGGCTCCGCGAACCCCAGCAGCGGAGGCGCGTCCAGCACCACCAGGTCGTACTCCCGCGTGGCCTCCTCCACCAGCTCCGCCAGCCCCATGCCGATCAGGTCCGACGCCCGCCGCGTCGACGGCCCCGCCGGCAGCACGTCCAGTCCCTTGGGATCGTCGATGCGAATCACCGCGTCGCGCCACGAAATCTGCTCCAGCAGCACGTTCGATAACCCCACGCTGTTCGGCACCTGGTACAGCCGGTGCACGCTCGGCCTCCGCAGGTCGCCGTCGATCAGCAGCGTCCGCTTATGCTGGCTCGCGTGCGTCGCCGCCAGGTGCGCGGCCACCGTCGACTTGCCTTCCGAAGGCGACGCGCTGGTCAGCAGCACGCTCCGCAGCCGCCGGTCGAAATCCGTCAGCAGAATCGAGTTGCGCAGCGTGCGGATCGCCTCTTCGTAATTGCTCAGCGCCTGATCGCCCTCGCTCGCCCGCGCCAGGGCGCCATTGGAAACAACCACGCCCGTTTCCATTTCCGTTTCCGTTCGCGTGTACGCCATGCGTCGCGTGGACGCCCTGAATCGGGCTCAGATGGCGGCGCCAGTTCTTCACCGCCGGCAGCGACCCGATCACGTCCGCGTTCATCAGCCGCGATACCTGGTCGGGATCGCGCACCGTGTTGTCCAGCACGTCGCCCAGCACCGCCGCCCCCACGCTGAAGAACATCGCGAACAGGGTCGCCAGCAGCACGTTCAGCCACATCTTCGGAAACACCGGCCGCAGCCCCGGACGCGCCAGATCCGCCACGCGAATCGAGCTGTTCTGGAAGCTCGCGTTGATCCCCGCTTCGCGGATCTTGCGAACCAGTTCTTCGTACAGTTTCTTGTCGCTCTCGGCCTCGCCCTTGAGCGTCTGATATTCGAAGGACCGCGCATTCAGGCCGTCATACTCGGCCTTGGTCTCCTTCACCGCATTTTCCAGTTGCGATTCGCGATCCACCGCCTCGTAATATTCCACCTCCGACCGCCGCCCGACGTTCTTTCGCGCCGCATCGAGCTGCGCTTCCAGCTCCGTCACTCGCGTCTGGAGCTTCTTGTACTCCGGATGATTCGCGCCGTAGGTCGTCTTGCCTTCGGCGAACTTCTGCTGCGCTTCGCCCAGATCCTCGGTCAGTTTCTTGAGCGATTCGCCCTGATTCGACGCTTGCGCCGCCGCCAGCGATCCGCTCTCCACCGAATGGTACGCCGCCTCCTTGCGCACCCGATCCGCCTGCGCCTTGGTGTATTCGCTGTTCAGCTCCAGCAGCCGCGCCGTCAGGATGCTGGTCTTTTCCTCCGGATTGATCAGGTTCAGCTCGCGCTCGAACTGCGCCAGCGCCGCGCTGGATTTCTCCATCTTGGCTTTCAGCTCTTCCAGTTGCCGCTCCATGAAATCGCTCAGGCTCGCCGTGGCCTTGTAGCGGATCTCGTAGGAGTGCGCCAGATAACTCTGCGCGATCGCATTGGCCACGTCGGCCGCCAGTTGCCGGTGCTGCGAGCGATAGCTGATCTGCAGGATGTAGGTATTGGGAGGACGCGTGACCTTCAGCGGCTTCAGCTCCACCGGCGCCTCGCGGCTGGTATCGGAATTATCGATGGCCTCTTCGAGCGCGTCCGGTTCCACCTCGCGCAGCTTGAATTTGTCCACCACCGGCCGCAGCACGGAATCCGACTGAATCAGCTTCACCTGCGTCGCCAGGAACTGATCCGCGTCGTTGTTGACCGACTGCGTCGATTCTTCGCCCAGCACGCGCATTCGGCATCCGCCGGTCGATATCGATGGTCGCCGTCGATTCGTAAATCGGCGTCAGGCGCAGCGAGATCACCACCGTGCACAGCACCACCAGCGCGATGAATCCCAGCATCTTCCAGCCCTGGCGCCGCAGGATCCACAGATAATGCGCCAGAGGGACATGCGCCGGCGCGGATTCGTACTCCGCATCCACAATCAAAGGCGTGGGCTGTACCGCCGGTAAATTGGATTCCAGTTGTTTCATCGCTTAATGCCAGATCACCAGTCCCGATGCCGTGGCCGATCCGAATCCCGCGAGCCGGTCGATCACGCTCATCGTGCTCCGCCGGGTTTTGTTGTCGGGTACGTACAGAATGTCTCCGACCTCGAGCAGCACATCCGGACTCTTGCGGTCCATGATCTTCGCCAGCTCGATGGGGATTTCCTGCGGCGTCTCGCCTTCCCGCCGCCGTACGATATAGGCGATCTTCTGCGAAAAAGGCATCAGACCTTCGCTGAGCGCCACCATCTTGAGCACGGTCTTGTCGGCGGGATCGCGGATCGGAAACGCGCCGGGTTTACGAATGTTGCCCAGAACGAAGATCTTGTCGGCGACGGGCACGCGAATCTCTTCATTGCCCAAGAGCCGCACATTCAGCGCCGGATCGGCGCCGTCCATCAGCCGCTTCACGGCGATGTGGCGAACTACATCGTTCTGAGTCACCAGGATTTCCGGGCCGGCGTCGTCGGTGAATCCTTCCGCCCGCGATAACGCGTCCAGCAGCGTGATCGAGCCGTCGGATTGAAACGTCACCGGCCTGCGCACCGCGCCCATCACCGAAATCGGCCGGCTGTGGTATTCGACCACGGTGATTTTCACCACCGGGTCCACCAGGATCTCGCCGGATTTGAGCGCCTTGACCAGTTCACTTTCCAGTTCTGCAGGCATCAGCCCAGCGGCCTTCACGCCTTCCGCGAGCAGCGGCAACCGAATCGTGCCATCCGGATCCACGCGAACCGTGCGCGTCAGTTCCGGCGCATCGTAAACCGAAACCGCCACCAGATCGCCGGCTTGAAGTTTCAGCACGGGAAGGTTCGCGTTCCCCACTTCCTCCATCAGCGACGGCCGCACTTGTGAATAAATAGGCGGCATCGCGATCGCGGAAATGGCGAGGAACAACAGACTTCTCATGATTCCTTCTCTACTCTTAGTCTTTTTCAAGGAGTTCCGCGATCCGGGCAACACTCGACTTCAATTCCAGAATTTGCTGATCCAGCGCCGGCTCGCCCAGCGACCGCAGCAATTTCGTCCGCGCAAAGTCCGAAAGGCTGCGCGCGCCGCTGGAGGCAGTTTGCAGCGCCTGGTATTCGTCCTGCGTCAGGCGAAAGATCAAAACTTTATTTCGGGGTTTGGTGACGGCCACGTTAGGCTAAAATCTCCGGCGCGATCATGTCGCGATCCACTTCCACCGCGATGGATCTTTGCAGCGCGGACACGCTGACGACGACCCTCCATCCCGCTGATTCGCGAGCCAATGTTCCTTCCATCCCCGCAAGCGCGCCCTTTTCGATGCGCACCCGCTGGCCGGCTTTGAGGTAGGGCCACGGTCCCAGCGGCAATTCGGATTGCACCGCGCGCTTCAGCGAGGCGATTTCCGCGTCGGGAATCAGCGCGGGAGTGCGATTAAAACTCACCACTCGTTCGACGCCAGCTTGATGCATGACCGCCATGCGCTCCGCGAATGTCGACTGGCAGAACACATAGCCGGGAATCAGGTTCTGCTCGAGAATTTTGATGCGGTCCGCCCACCGTCGCCGTACTCCGTGCCATGCCACAAAGGTCTCCAAGCCTATGTTCGCGAGCCCTTTCTGGACGCGACGTTCGGCGCGAGGACGAACCACCAATGCAACCCAATCAGGATTCATTTCGGACAACCAGGGGGAGGAAAAAAGACAAAGCTTCCGCTATGAAGAGTTACAGGGAACTCCACCGCAGAGACTCCGGGGGAGGAGATTATTGAGTAGTGTTATACAAAACGAATGCACTGTCAAGACGAACAGACGGCGCAGGCGTGTTTAGTGGGAACTTTTAGCGATTCGGCTCTGGCGGCGCCGGCGCTGGAGCTTGAGTCTGACCGCGGCGGCCGCTATCCCGGCTGGGACGATCATTGGACTTGGCGCCGGAGGAACCCGGTTTCGCGCCTTTCTCGCTGAGAAAATCGACCACCGACGGATAGCGCAATGCTTTCGCGGCGTCGAGCGCGGTACGCCCATCGGTATTGGCCAGATTGAGGTCCGCGCCTTGTTCCACCGCGATCTTGACTGCTTCGAGCGTCAAAGCTTCGCGATCGAACTTCTCCACTTCCACCCAGGGAACCACGCGCAGCATTCCCACCGCAGCCATCGCGGCGTTCACGGTTTCCTTGCGCTGCACGCCGCCGAAGCCTTGCTCGCCGACCCAATCCGCGTGATGCACAAATTTCGGATCGGCGCCGTGCTGCACCAGAAGACGCATGACATCGGGTTCGGCGAAACGGGCGGCCATCCAGTACGGCGTCGCGCCTACCAACTGCGGCTCGAAATGGAAATCATCCGAGGACCGGCGGGTCGGCGTAAACGTTTTGAGCGGAGCGTTGGGGTCCGCATGGTGATCGAGCAGAGCCGCGACCATCTTGTCGTCCCGCCGCTCGATGGCTTCGTGCAGCGCCGTAAATCCGTTCGGAGCCGCGTTCGGATCGGAGCCCTTATCGAGCAGGAACAAGACCAGATCCGTAAAGCCTGAGTGCGCGGCCAGCGTCGTCGCGCTGATGCCCCACGCATCCGCGTCATTCACGTTCGCTCCGGCGGCCACCAGCAGTTTCGCCGATTCGAGATCGCCCACACGCGCCGCGAACATAAGCGCGGTTTCGCCTCCATGCGGGATCGTCAAATTGTAAGGGAGATACCCATGCGGCGGCACCGCCATCACTTCGTTATAGACATCCGAGCGAGCCTTGAGATCCACCCCGTGGGCGATCAGCACCTTGACCACCTCGGGATGCTGCTGCGAAACAGCCCACATCAGCGCGGTCTGTCCTCGCGTGCCATGGGCATTCGGATTGGCGCCCTTGGCGAGCAACGCTTCCACAACTTGTGGATATCCGGACCGCGAAGCCACCATCACCGGCGTTTCGCCCGAGAGCAGCGCCAGGTTGGGATTCGCGCCGGCGTCTAAGAGTCGCTTAACTATCGCTACGCTGCCGTTTTGGCTCGCATTCCACAGAGGCGTCGCGCCCAGGTCATTGGAGGCATTCGCCTTCGCGCCCGCTTTCAGCAGCAGGTCCGCGATTTCGAGATCATCGCGATACGCAGCCCAGTGCAGAGCCGTGGTTCCGTCAGCTTCCGCTAGGTTCGGGTCGATCTTCTTCTGAAGCAGCGACTTCAGAGTCTCTTTGTCGCTGCGCTTCGCGGCGTCCACTAGCGGCGGACGTCCGGCATCGGCGCCTAGCAGCGATACCGCGAGCAGCAACGGGAACAGCCGCATGGTTGAACTCATGACTAAACTTCGGGCAGCGTGTCGATCGGAAGCTTACCGTTGCTGCCGCCGACCTTTTCCACCGGATAGTCCATCTTGTCCATGATGGTCAGCAGCAGGTTCGCCTGCGAAGGCTTGTTGGCGAATTTCAAATGCCGCCCGCCCTTGATTTTTCCGGAGCTGCCGCCGACCAGCATCTGGGGCAGGTTGTCGCCCGAATGCCCGTTGCTGTTGGAGAGGCCCGCGCCGTAGAGAATCGTCATGTGGTCGAGCAGCGAGCCGTCGCCATCCGGCGTCGCCTTCAGCTTGGCCAGATACTGCGAAAACAGCTTGGCGTGATAGGTGTTGATCTTGGACATCTTCTCGATCAACTCGGGAATGTTGTTGTGGTGCGAAAGGGGATGGTGCGCTTCCGGCACGCCGATCTGAGGATAGGGCCGGGGGCTCTGCTCCTTGCTGATCATGAACGAAATCACGCGGGTGAGATCGGACTGCAGCGCCAGCACCTTCAAATCCATCATCAGCGCCAGGTGATCTTCGAACACCGGAGGCGCGCCCAAGGGCTGGTCGAACGCGGGCAGCTCGATGTTGCTCTGCCGCTCGGCCATCTGGATGCGGCGCTCGACGTCGCGAACCGCGTCGGTATACTCATTCACCTTGACCTGATCCTGCGGGCCGAGCTCCTGCTTGAGGCTCGCGAGCTTGCCGTTGACCGAGTCCAGAATGCTCTTGTGCTGCTCCAGCCGCTTCGCGCGTGCGACGCGATCCGTGCTGCCGGTATCGCCGAACAGCTTCTCGAACACGGTGCGCGGATTCCAGTCCATCGGAAGCGGCTGAGTGGGGCTCTTCCAGCACAGCGTGTCGAGATAGGCGCAGCTCAGGTTGCCGGTGCATGCGCCGGCGTTGGCCGGAGTGTCCATGCAGATCTCAAGCGTCGCCAGTTGGGTTTCCTTGGCGAAATGCTGGCCGAGCATCTGATCGATGGAGACGTCGGCGATAATTTCGATTTCGTTGCGTCCGCCGCGCGGCGTTCCGGTGAGAAACGATCCCGAAGCGCCCGCGTGAATATAATTCCAGCTCGCCTTGATGCCGGAGAAGACCAGCATCTGGTCGCGGTAGGCGGCCAGCGGCTCCATGATGGAATTCAGCTCGAGAGCCGTGCCTTCGCCCTTGGGCGTCCAGTACTCCATCGCCATTCCGTTGGGAGTGTAGAACGCCTGGAAGCGATGCGCGGGCGTCGTCGCGGCGCGCATCGGAGGAAGCATGGCGTCGAGGAACGGCAGCGCCAGAGTGGTGCCGATCCCTTTCAGAACCGTGCGACGGGGCAGAGACTTGGTGAGGAAGGCCATGTCGTCCTTCTCCTTAGCCCTTTCATTTTAGCCCAGTTAGGTGTACTCGGGGACCGGGCGGGGCAGGTTCATCCTGCGCGAGGGTTTGTAACCCGCGAAGTGCGCCGATTACAAATCGGCGCACTGGTTGAAAAACCTGCCCCACTGCTTCCGGCCGGGTCCAAAACCGTGCGCATGCCACAATCAAGTGATGGACTTTCTCGACGGCCTCAATCCCCGCCAGCGTGAGGCCGTGGAGCATACCGAGGGGCCTCTTCTGGTCCTGGCCGGCGCAGGCAGCGGCAAGACCCGCGTGATCACGCACCGCATCGCTCATCTGGTCAGCGCCCACAAGGTTCCCGGATGGGCCATCCTGGCCGTCACCTTCACCAACAAAGCTGCCGGTGAAATGCGCGAGCGCGTCCGTTCCCTGGTTGCTGGCGAGCCGCGCGACGCACCTACTGTCTCTACGTTCCACTCCTTTTGCGTCCGGTTGCTGCGGCGCGAAGGCGCTGCTCTGGCGCAGATCCGCCCCGGCTTCACCCCGCAATTCACCATCTACGACGACGACGACCAGATCTCGATCCTCGAGGCGTCTACAAGCAGCTCGGCCTGGACGACAAGTTCATGCAGCATCGCGCGGCGCTGTCGCGCATCAGCCATGCCAAGAGCATCAAGCAATCGCCCGCGGAGATGGCTCGGGCGCGCGACCGATCCGACCACTACGCGGCTGGCTGTGATCTACGAACGATACCAGGCCAAACTGCTCGAATCGAACGCGCTCGATTTCGACGATCTTGCTGCTGGAGGCAGTGCGTCTGCTGGCGCATGACGCTGCCTACGCAGGAGCGCATCAACCGGCGCTACGAATTCCTGATGGTGGACGAGTATCAGGACACCAATCGCAGCCAATACGAGCTGATGCGCCTGCTTACGGGCGATCGCCACAACGTCGCCGTGGTGGGCGACGAAGACCAGTCGATCTATGGCTGGCGCGGCGCGAACATCCGCAATATCCTCGACTTCGAGCGCGATTTTCCCGGGGCGACAGCGATCCGCCTGGAGCAGAATTACCGCTCGACGAAGAACATTCTGGAAGCCGCCAGCGCGGTGGTCGCGAATAATACCGAGCGCATCGGCAAGTGGCTCTGGACCGAATCGGGCGAGGGCGACAAGATCACACTCTACGAAGCTCCCGACGCCGAAAACGAAGCTCTGTGGATCGCCGACAAGATTGAGAGCGCACATGGCGCGCGATCCGAGCGAGCACGTCGCGGTTCTGTATCGCACCAACTCCCAATCGCGGCAGATCGAAGAAGCCCTGCGGCGCTACGGCCGCAAGTACATCGTGGTCGGCGGATTCAGTTTCTACCAGCGCGCCGAAGTGAAGGACGTGCATCGCATATCTGAGGGTCCTGCTGAGCCCGCAGGACTCCATCAGCCTGCTGCGCATCATCAACACGCCGGCGCGCGGGATCGGCCGGACCACGATCGAGCAGATCGAGCAATACGCGCTGCACGCATGAGCTCGCTTTGTGGACCGCGCTCGAGCGGATGCTCGACGAACATTCTTTCCGCGCGGGCGCGCCGAAGCGGCGCTCAGCGCGTTCCAGCGAATGATGAAGGAATTGGCGGACGGGATCGAGACGCGGCCGCCGGCGGAAATGCTGAACGCTCTGCTCGACCGAACCGGCTATCGCAAAATGCTGGAGGACGAAGGCACGCGAGGAATCCGCCTCGCGCATGCGCCAACCTGGACGAACTGCTCAACGCGGCGGCCGATGCGGCCGAACGCGGCGAGAGCCTCCGCGATTTTCTGGATCATGCGGCGCTGGTTTCGGACGCCGATTCGGTGGACGATCGCGCCCCGGTCTCGCTGCTGACGATGCACAACGCCAAGGGACTGGAGTTCCCGGTGGTATTCATCGCCGGCATGGAAGAAGGCTTGTTTCCGCACAGCCGGTCGATCAATTCGGGCGACGCGATGCAAATGGAAGAAGAACGCCGGCTGTGCTACGTCGGCATGACGCGCGCGCGGAAGAAGCTGTATCTGAGCTGGGCGCGGTATCGGCGGCGATTTGGCGCGGGGCAGCCTGAAGCGTCGATTCGATCGCGGTTCCTGAAAGAAGTCCCGGCGACGTTGATCGAGAACGTGCGCGGCGATCAGGGGCATGTCGATCTGTACGCCGAGCGGCACCTGGTCCGGGAAACCGCCCAGAAGAACCTTTATACTGGAAAGACTTATAACTCGGTGGATGCGATCCAGCAGTTTTTCGACTGGGGGCGCGCCGAAACCGGCTGCGCCAACGCCGGCGGCAAAACCGGCCGTACCAGTTGGCGCCAGCAGCGGCGCCGGCGAAAAAGAAGAAGTTTGGACCGGGCTCGACGATCGAGCATGCCAAGTACGGGCGCGGCACGGTGTTGCGCCTGGAAGGAAGCGGCGACGACACCAAAGTACGGTGAGTTTTCCGGGTTACGGATTAAAGAAACTGATCGCGAAATACGCAGGAATCAAGGTCGAATGAACACTAAGAAAGTTACCGATAAAGCAGAACGCAAGAAGCTGAAGCGCACGGCGCGCAAGAAAGCGGCTCCCAAGGCCAAGCGGCCCTCGGATGTGGCGCGCGGCTCGCGCAAGCAAAAAGTCGCCAAGATGGTGAAGGGCCAGAGCAAGCGCTAGGTGAGGGGTGGGGCAGGTGATCTCGTCACCTGCCAATGGAGTCGATGCGGAGCCTGACTCGCACCAAGTCGATCGCCGAGCTGATCTCGGCCAGCGAGGCGCACTCGGGCCGGCTCCGCCGCCACCTGGGCTTGTGGAGTCTGGTCGCGCTGGGCATCGGCTCGGTCATCGGGGCGGGATTTTCACTCTCACCGGGACCGCGGCGGCCGGGCTTCAGTTCGATTTCTCGTCGATCTACAAGGCCCCGGTGCTCGATCTGCTGATGCACGGGCGCAACGCCTGGGAGTCACGGGCCGTCCGGGCGCGGGTCCGGGGATTTCGCTTTCATTTTTGTTGGTCGCGGTCGCCTGCGGATTCGCGGCGCTGTGCTACGCCGAACTGGCGTCGATGATTCCGGTGGCGGGCAGCGCCTACACTTACGCCTACGCGACCATGGGCGAGATTTTCGCCTGGATCATCGGCTGGGACCTGATCCTCGAATACGCCGTTTCGAACATGGCCGTGGCCGTGGGATTCTCGGCGTACTTGAACGACCTGCTGGAAAACGTCACCGGCTTTCGCCTGCCCGAATCGCTTATCGAATCCGTTTTTATAGAAGATAAGCCGCACGGGTGCGATTTTCAACCTTCCGGCGTTCGTGCTGATCATGCTCCTGACCTGGATCCTGGTGCGCGGCGTGCGCGAAAGCGCGCAGGCCAACAACTGGATGGTGGTGATCAAGATCGCGGCGATCCTGCTGTTTGTTTTCGGCGCGGCGCGCGCCGTCAACACCGCCAACTGGCATCCGTTCCTGCCCAATGGATTCTCGGGCGTGCTCACCGGCGGCGCAATCGTCTTCTTCACCTATATCGGCTTCGATTCGCGTATCGACCGCAGCCGAGGAGTGCAATGAGCCGCAGCGCAACATGCCGCTCGGGATCCTGATCACGCTGGCGGCCTGCGCGATTCTGTACGCCGCGGTCGCGCTGGTGCTGACCGGCATCGCCAAGTGGGACACGCTCAACAACGCGGCGCCCGTGGCGAACGCGCTCAAGATGCTGGGGTTCAATCGCCTGCGGCTGGTGGTGACGATCGGCGCGCTGCTGGGGATGATTTCGTCGTTGCTGGTATTTCAGTATGGGCAGGCGCGCATCTGGTTCGCGATGTCGCGCGACCGCCTGCTGCCGGCCCTGTTTTCGCGGGTGCATCCCAAGTACGAGACGCCGCACGTCAGCACCTGGATCGCGGGATTCGTGGTCGGCATTCCCGCGGGGATTCTGGATATCGGCACGCTGGGCGATCTGACCAACATCGGTACGCTATTCGCGTTCGTGGTGGTCTCGGCGGGCGTGATTATTCTGCGCCGCAAGCAGCCGGATTACAAGCGCGGCTTCCGCGTGCCCTGGGTTCCGTTCCTGCCGCTGCTCTCGATGGGCTGCTGCCTGGTGCTGATGCTGAGCCTGCCGCTCGAAACCTGGATCCGGTTCGTGGTGTGGCTGGTGATCGGGCTGGCGATTTATTTCTTGTACAGCCGCAAACAGGTCCGCGCGGCGTAGCCGGGATGCGCGAATTCGATTCGATCGTCATCGGCGTGGGCGGGATGGGCAGCGCGACGGTGTATCACCTGGCCCGACGCGGACAACGGGTCCTCGGGCTGGAGCAGTTCGACATAGCGCACGATTTCGGCTCGTCGCACGGAATCACGCGCATTATCCGCATGGCGTATCCAGAGGGCGCCGGATACGTCCCGCTCCTGCACCGGGCCTACGAACTCTGGCGGGATCTTGAAGCAAGGTCGGGTGAGCGCCTGTTGTTTGTGACCGGATGTGTGGATGCAGGCGCGCCGGATAGCGCGACCGTGCGCGGATCGCTCAAAACCTGCCGGAAGTTTGGCTTGGATCACCAGGTTTTCGATGGCCGGTCGCTGCGCGAGAGGTTCCCGGGATATCAGTTTCCAGACAGCATGGCCGCGGTTCTGCAACCTGACGGCGGCTTTCTGCTGCCCGAAGCCTGTATTGTTAACTACGTCCAAGCCGCGCAGGCGTTGGGCGCGGAGGTTCACACACGCGAGCGCGTGGCCGGATGGGACGCGTTCGCGTGGCGTCGTCGAGGTTCGCACCGAGCACGAGATCTATCGAGCGCGGAAGCTGGTAATCGCCGCCGGGCCGTGGGCGTCACAGCTTTGTCCGGTCCTGCGAAATCTTGCGGTCCCTGAACGGCAAGTCGTCCTGTGGGCGCAGCCGTTGCGTCCTGAACTGTTCCGGCTCGGAGCGTTCCCGGTGTTCAATCTGGAAGCGCCGGAGGGCCGGTTCTATGGATGCCCTGAATACGGCGTTCCGGGCTTCAAAATCGGGAAGTATCATCATCGCCGCGAGGATGTCGATCCTGAAAGTATCGATCGCGAGATTCATCCCGAAGATGAAGCCGTACTGCGCGAGGGAATCCGCCGCTATTTTCCGGACGCCGACGGTCCGGCCCTGGCGATGAAGACCTGTATGTTCACCAACAGTCCCGACGAGCACTTTATTCTGGATGCGCATCCAGAAGCCGGCAACGTTTACATCGCGGCGGGGTTCTCCGGACACGGGTTCAAGTTCGCCAGCGTGGTGGGCGAGATCATGGCTGACCTGGCTCTGGATGGCGGGGCGAAATACGCGGATCAGCTCGGCATGTTCCGGCTCGCGCGTTTCGGCCCGGTTCATTGGGCTGGGAAATAGCCGTCGCGAGCCTGGACGGTAACACCTTTTCGTTTTACCGACACACGAATTTTGCGGTAACCCGGACGAGGGTTGACAGGCGTGAAGCCAAGGCTGTACTGGTTGCGGAGTTCGTCTTCGATACGGCTGTAGATTTTCTCCAGCGTCTCCGCGGCGGCGAGGTCGAAGTAGCTTCCACCGGTCTCCGTGGCGATCCGCTCGAGAGCCTTACGGCCTTCGCGGGGAACCGGCGAGCCCCCTTGCGAGGCGGGAACCTGGAAAGCGAAGACATCGCGATCGAGAAAACGAATCGAGTAGACCAGGGCGTCGGCGCGCTGGGCCGTCTCCACGGCCGCACTGAGCGGGGCCGAGCTGCTGGTGTCATATCCGTCGGAGAGAACGATCAAAGCCTTCCGGCCGGGCTGGTCCGCGAGTCCGCGGGCCGCGGAAATAATGGCGTCATAGAGCGCGGTGCCACGTGCGCTGCTTTCCTTGGGATCGATCTCCAACTGAGAGAGGTTGTCGAGCAGTTCAATGCGGCGGTCGAATCGCACAAAAAACGCCCGGTCTTGGGGACGCAGGACCTGGTCGATAAACTGTTGGCTCGCGCGGCGCTGGTCGGCGAGCACGGTGCGCTGGCTGCCGCTCACGTCGATCAGAAGGCCTAGCATCAGAGGCTGATCGGCTTGAGGCGAGAAATAGCGAATCGGTTGGGTGCGGCCGTCCTCTTCAAGCTTGAAATCGTCCTTGGCGAGTCCTTTGACCAGCTGTCCCTGTTTATCGCGGACGGTAACCAGTACGTTGACTACGTTGACGCCGGTGGAGAATGTGGCTTGCTGAGCCTTGGCCAAGGCGCAGATCGCACCGGCGGTCAGTCCGAGTGCCGTGCGGCGGGATGGGGATCGGGCCACTAAGATCAGTATGCTCTACGGCTCGCGATGGCAGGCGACAAGATCGCCTGCCCCACTGGGTGCACTGGACCATTGCCAGTTTTCCAGCCCCGCAGCTAGCGGGTTTCCTTCCACATAGGCAATGAGACTCTCCAGTTCACGACCGTTCCTCACCCAGTGATCGAAGGATTCGTCCTGCCAAAAGGAGCCCGTTCTATTTAGCAACTGATTGCACCGCCGGGCCGTAGTCCACTTCAGCCAGCGCATGATTTCACGGAAAGGCCGTTTCGGAGTCATGATTGCATGGACATGGGTCGGCATCACAACCCACGCATGTAGCTCATACTTTTTTGCCCCGTAGATCAAAGCGTTTGCAACGACACGGGCGCATCGCGGATCAGCCAGAGCACTTCCGCGGACTAACCTCCAGGTGACGAAGATGATGGTGTTGTCGGGAATCCAATGGGGAAGGCGGCGCCTGGTGAAAGACATCAATTGACAGGCGACAAGATCGCCTGTCCTACTTAGTGCGGGCGGGCGGGACGTTTTCTCAGTAAGAGAGAATACGGTCGGCTTCGGCGACGATGTTTTCGACCTGAGGCAGGATCTCGGCTTCGAGATTCGGGTGGTAGCCGACCCAGGTATCGAGCGCGCCGATGCGGCCGACCGGGGCGTCGAGCGAAGAGAACAGCTCGCGCGCGATGCGCGCCGAAATTTCGGCGCCGTAGCCCCAGGAAAGCGTATCCTCATGCACCACCATCACGCGGCTGGTTTTTTCGACCGAAGCGCGAATCGCTTCCCAATCATACGGCGAGAGCGTCCGCAGATCGATTACTTCCACGGTGTGATCGGGATTGTGCTGCTCGACGAGAAGAGCCGCTTGCAGCGACTTCTGCACCAGCGCGCCGTAGGTGACGATGGTCAGCCGCGAGCCGGTTTTCGCGATCTTGGCTTTGCCGAACGGGATGGTGTAGTCCGGGCCGGGATGCGGCGAGCGATTGTAGGCCTCGCGATATAGTTTTTTGTGTTCCAGAAACAGAACGGGATCGTCGGAACGGATAGCTGTCCGCAGCAGGCCGCAAGCGTCCAAAGCATTCGATGGAAACACGACCCGCAGGCCGGGGATGTGGGTGAAAATCGATTCCCCGCACTGGCTGTGATAAATCGCACCGCCGTTGAGATACCCGCCGATGGTGACGCGAATCACCATGGGCGCCGAGAATCCGTTATAGGAGCGCCACCGCAGGCTGGCGAGCTCGTCGCGAATCTGCATCATGGCCGGCCAGATGTAATCGAAGAACTGAATTTCAACGACAGGCTTCAGCCCGCGCGTGGCCATGCCGGCTCCGCGGCCGACGATGGCGGCTTCGGCGATGGGAGTGTTAAAAACCCGCTGCGATCCGAAAACGGTCTGGAGGCCCTGGGTAGCCTTGAAAACGCCACCCTTACCCTTGACCTCTTTCAGGTTGTCCTCGTGGCTGCAATCGGCGACGTCTTCGCCGAACAGCACGATCTTGTCGTTGCGGCGCATCTCCTCGTGCAGGGTGAGATTGATTTCGTCGACCATCGTCCGCGGATTGCCGGAAAAGCGGGGCTCCGCGTCGAATTCCTTCGACGTGGGATCGACCAGGGGCGAATAGAGGAATCGCATCGCCGAACCGGGAGGAGGCGGCGCGGCTTTCAATACGCGCTGGCCGACTTCCTGGATTTCGAGCTCGACTTCGTGAGTTAACAACTCCAAGCCGTGGGGTTCCAGTAGACCTTGGGAGATGAGCCACTCGGGGAACTTAACGATGGGATCGCGGGCGGCCTCGGCGGCACGCTCGGCTTTGGTCTTGTAGAGACGCTCGTCATCGGAGAGCGAATGCGAATAGGGCCGCGTGCAACGGGCATGCACCAGAACGGGCGACTGCTGGCGGCGGCAATATTCCACTGCCTCGGACATGGTGGCGTAAGAGGCGAGGAAGTCGGAGCCGTCGCATTCGAAGATTTTCAGGTTCGGAAAGCCGGAGACGAGACGGGCGATGTTGCCGCCGGCGGTCTGCTTTTCGACGGGAACCGAGATGGCCCAGCCGTTGTCCTCGACCAGGTACAGGATCGCGAGCTTCTCCAGGCAGGCGACGTTGAGCGATTCCCAGAATTCGCCTTCGCTGGTGGCTCCCTCACCGGTGGCGGTTAAGGTGATCGCATCGGTGCCGGGCTCGAGGCGGCGCTGAGCGTCGGCGCAGCCAATGGCGGGCAAGAACTGCGTTCCGGTGGCAGAGGACGGAGAAACGATGTGGAGGCGCGGATTGCTCCAGTGGGACGGCATCTGGCGGCCGCCGGACGAAGGGTCGGATTCGGCTCCTACGGCCTGGAGCAGCATGTCTTCGGCGGTCATCCCCAGCGTCAGACATAGCGCGCGGTCGCGATAGTAGGGGAAAAACCAATCGTGGCCGGGCTTGAGGACCATGCCGGCGGCGGTCTGAATGGCCTCGTGGCCGGCGCCGGAGATCTGGAAATAGATTTTGCTCTGGCGTTTGAGAAGGATCTCCCGATCGTCGATGCGGCGGGAGAGGTACATGAGACGGAAAGCCCGAATGAGTTCGTCGCGCCCGAGACCCGAGGGTCCGGGCGGCCTAAGTGCCAGGTCGGTGACTCCGCTTGCCATGGACGTCCGTAACAAGTTTATACCAACGAAATGAGTCAGGCGACAACCCGACAGGCGACAAGATCGCCTGTCCCACTTGCTAGAATGGAGCTTCACTATGCCAGTCACAGGTGCCGGATTAGAGGGAATTGTCGCGACCGAATCGCGGCTGTGTTTTATCGATGGCGACGCGGGGGTGCTGAGTTATCAGGGCTTCCGTATCGAGACGCTAGCGGAGCATGCGACGTTCGAGGAAACCATATATTTGCTGTGGCACGGGAAGCTGCCCACGCAGACGGAACTCGATGAGCTGAAGGCCGCGCTGGTGGCGAATCGCGGGATTCCGGCGGAAGTCGAAGCGTTCCTGAAGAGCAATCCGAAAGCCTCGCCGATGCATGTGCTGCGCACCGCGGTTTCGATGCTGGGGCTGTCGGATCCGGATGCCAACAACGTTCAGGCGGGACCGGCCGCGCAAAAGGCTGTCAGGCTGATGGCGCAGACAGCGACGATCGTAACCAGCTTCGACAGGTTGCGTAAGGGGCAAGCTGTGGTCGCGGGCGATCCGACATTGGGCTTCGCGGCGAACTTTCTTTATACGCTCACCGGCAAGAAGCCCGACGAAGTGATGGCTCACACGTTCGACATCGCCTTGACACTGCATGCTGAGCACGAGCTGAACGCATCTACGTTCGCGGCGCGGGTTACGGCAGCCACGCTTTCCGATATTTACTCGGCTGTGACGGCGGCGATCGGCGCGTTGCGCGGTCCCCTTCACGGCGGAGCCAATGAAGATGTGATCAAGCTCCTGCTCGAAGCGGGCACGGCAGACAAAGCCCTGCAGATGATCAAGGACAAGCTGGCCAACAAAGTCAAGATTCCCGGTTTCGGGCATCGCGTGTATCACACGGTGGATCCGCGCGCGGCGAGCTTGAAGGGGATGGCAGAGGAACTCGGCAAACGGACCGGCCACCAGGAGTTGTACCAGATCTCGAGCCAGATCGAGAAGTACATCAAAGAAGCCAAGAATCTGAATGCGAACGTGGATTTCTACTCGGCGTCGACCTACTACTCGCTGGGAATCCCGGTGGATCTGTTCACGCCGATTTTCGCGGTCAGCCGCATGTCGGGATGGACGGCGCATATTCTGGAGCAATACGCCAACAACCGGCTGATCCGGCCGCGTGCGGAGTACCTGGGACCGGCGGTCGGGCAGAAGTGGGTCCCGATTGCAGAGCGCGGTTAGCGCCTGATGTACGATCTCGGATACTTTCGGAACAATATCGGCACCATCGCGGCTCGGCTGGCGGATCGCGGATTCACGATCGACATGGAGGCGTTCCGCGAGTTGGATGGCCAGCGGCGAAGCGCGCTTGCGGAATCGGAAAAACTGAAGGCGCAGCGCAATGCCGAGTCCATGGAGATCGGAAGGCTGAAGAAGTCCGGCGCCGACACGGCTGACAAGCAGCAGCGGGTCCGCGAGATGGGTGAACTGATCAGCAAGCTGGACGCGGACGCGGCTGCGGTGGATGAGAAATTCAGCCAGCTCATGGCGGGAATCCCGAACACGCCGCACGAATCGGTGCCGGCGGGGAAGAGCGCGGCCGACAATGTGGAAGTACGGCGCTGGGGAACGCCGCCGACGTTTTCGTTCACTCCGAAGGCGCACTGGGACCTGGGGCCGGAGCTGGGGATCCTGGATTTCGATCGGGCGGCCAAGATCACCGGCGCCCGATTCGCGGTGTACATGGGGTTGGGAGCGAAGCTGGAACGCGCGCTCATCAATTTCATGCTGGACGTGCACACCAAGGAACACGGCTACACGGAAGTGCTGCCGCCGTTCCTGGCGAACAAAGACAGCTTCTACGGAACCGGGCAACTGCCCAAGTTCGAAGCGGACCTGTTCAAGCTGGAAGGAACCGACTACTACCTGGTGCCGACGGCGGAGGTTCCGGTCACAAACCTGTATCGCAACGAAACGCTGGACCTGGAGACACTGCCGATAAAACTGACGGCATACACGCCGTGTTTCCGCAGCGAAGCGGGCTCGTACGGGCGCGACGTGCGGGGGATTATCCGGCAGCATCAGTTCCAGAAAGTGGAGCTGGTAAAGTTTTCACGGCCGGAATCGAGCTACGAAGAGCTGGAATCGCTGACCCGGGACGCGGAGGATATTCTGCAGCGGCTTGGTCTGGCGTATCGGACGGTGGTGTTGTCGACGGGGGATATCGGGTTCAGCTCGGCGAAAACGTACGACATCGAGGTGTGGCTGCCGGGGTTGAACGAATACAAAGAGATCTCTTCGTGCTCGAATTTCGAGGCGTTTCAGGCGCGGCGGGCGCAGATTCGCGCGAAATCGGGGAAAGAGAAGGCGGAGTTCGTGCATACCCTCAACGGCAGCGGCCTGGCGGTGGGGCGAACCTGGCTGGCGATCATCGAGAACTACCAGCAGGCCGACGGCAGCGTGGTGGTGCCGGAAGTGCTGCGCCCGTATATGGGCGTCGACATTATTCGCGCCCGCAAATAACATCTATCTCGTATTGAATCCGCGCGTTGGATTATCGATCCGCTCCCTCTGCGCGAACTCACTTCGACACTGAGTCCGACGGGAGGGAGTCGGATGCTGAGTGGGTGTGGAGTACGAAAAAAGGGGACAGCCAGCCTGTTTCCGCCAGTGCGTCGAGTTAATCTGCGGAAGGTGGCTGAGGCGAAAACAGGTAGGCAGTCCCCATTTTTCGCGATTGTCGCGCTGCTCGCAGTGGCGGCCGGAACAGCGCTGGCACAGCCCGCGTTAACCTCGATCCAGGATATCCTCTACCGCGCGGACGGCACGCGGTTCACGGGGACCATGTTCATCACATACAACAGTTTCCAGGCGGGAGACACGTCCGATATCGCCACGGCGAACCTGACGCTCCCGATCGTGAACGGGGTGCTGCGGGTGCAACTGGTCCCGACCACCACGGCGTCCGCCGGAGCTCAATACACGGTGACCTACAACAGCCGGGGCATTAACCAGTTCACGGAGATCTGGGCAGTGCCTGCGAGCACGATCGTCCTGCGGGTCCGGGATGTGCGTGTATCCTCGGGAACGGTCATCGGACCGCCACCCATCCTCTCTCCGATTCAGATCGGCGACGTAACGGGATTGACGAACGAGCTTTCGGTGCGGCCGATGAAGGGCGTGGGATTCGGGATTGGACGGACGGCGGTCATCAATCAGGCCGGGCAAATCGACGCGGCTTCCGGAAACCTGGGCGATTGCGTACGGGTGGATGGAAGCTCGGGGCCCTGCGGCGCAGGAGGGGGGACCGCTGGATCGAGCTTTGCGGATGGGGAAATTCCATCCGGCGCGATCAACGGATCGAATGCGGCTTTTACGCTGGCCTCCACGCCCTCGCCGGCCAGCAGCCTGGAACTGTACCGGAACGGGCTGTTCATGCTGCAGGGCACGGACTACCAAATCACCGGGAACACGATCACGTTCTTTCTGGCGTCGATCCCGAGAACCGGAGACCTGCTGGTGGCGAGCTACCGGTTCGCGAACCCGAACGATCCATCAAGCTCGCTCGCTTCCCCGCAAGTGGTGTGCAGCAGCACGGGATCCGGCACCACGGGGACTGCGTTAGTCGAGTTAGGGAGTTGTACGATTGCCGCGGGGCTGATGGGGGCGGGCGACCGTATAGAGATCCACTTTCAGTACGGACACACGGGCACGGCGACGGGTTTCACGGGCGCAGTGCAGATCGGTAGCGCGACGGTTGTGTCACGCACAGGAGCAGCGAGCGAGTCTCTCCTGGCCGGACACACCAGCGTGGGGACGTACGGCGGTGGCCAGGCATGGGACACCCAGACCTGGGGAATCGCGCTGAGTTTGGCGGCAAATGCAGGAACGGCGGGCGAAGATATATCGCAGGGGTTGAGAGTAAGTCTGAAAGGGCAGATGGCGGGCACGACCTCCGACTCAGTGGTTCTGCGTAACTTCACCGTGATACGGTACCCGGCGCAAGCGAATCCCTAAGGGGAATTGCGGAGCCACGAGACCGGACTGAAACCAGAGTACGGCTACTTAAGGGATTTGCCTTGGGCGAGTTACGGTCAATTCATTCTTGCTCCGGCGGCCAGGATGGTCCACTATGGAACTGGCGCTGTGAGGGCAAAATGAAGACTATTACGACTACATATCGGTGGGCGACTCAGCTTATCAATGATAAGCGCGGACAGGATTTGATCGAGTACGCACTAATGGCAGCACTGGTGGTGGTTGCGGTCGTGAGCGGCCTGGCACCATGGGTGGGGCCGGTGTTGAGCGAGATTTTCTCCAAAGTCCAGTCCGTGTTGAGCGGGACTCCAACCTAATCCGCTCGCAAACATTCACGGGTGGGCAATCCGGGCTGTCATTAAGATGACAGCCATAGCCGCAGTCGACCGCAAGACGCTGGCAGCTCCTACTTTTTCAAGAATCCCCGGACATAGAGAGCATTGAAGCCGTTGACGGAGGACGCCGTGCCGGTGACTTCCATGATGTGACCGGCGTGGTCGACCGCCGCGTTGCGAAAGGCGGTCATGCCATCGCGGCGCGGATCGTGCTCCTCTTCCATCAGCATGTACAGTCCGCCATCTTCCGTCAGCAGACCGATTGGCTGGCCGTTGCGGAAGCACTTCTGGGCGCAATCGCGGTGCTTGTCGCCATGTTTGCCGACTTCGAGGTAACAGGAGAAGTCGACGATTTCACCCACCACGGTTTTCACGGCGCCGGGATTCGGCTTGCCGTCAACAGAAGCCCCGATGGTGGTGGCGCTCCAAGGATCGGCAGCTTTTTCGCCAAGTTTCCCCATGGGCTGCTTGTAGGTGCCGCCATCGGCAGCGGGAGTCATCTGGGGCTGGAGGATCTTGGATTTGCCAGCCTTGGTCTGAGCAAACATGGTCAAAGCCAGCGCGAGCATGGCCAGAAGACTGAGCAGACTGGTGGTTTGTTTTGCCATGCAGACAGTCTAACAGGGCCAGGGGCGAGGGGCCAGCGGCCTGAGCTTGTTTGCCTTGCTAACATAAATGATTCCCCATGTTGCGTTTCGAAACGGCAGGAGAGTCGCACGGAGAGTGCCTGGTGGCGACGCTGACGGGGCTCCCGGCGGGAGTTCCGGTGTCGCTGGAGGCGATCAATCGCGATCTATGGCGACGCCAGCAGGGCTTCGGGCGCGGCGGGCGGATGAAGATCGAGACCGACAAGGCGCACATCGTCAGCGGCGTGCGGCACTCGAAGACCATCGGATCGCCAGTAGCGATCATCATCGACAACGCAGACTGGAAAAACTGGACCGAAGCGCTGCCGGTGGAAGATTTCGAGGGGTCGGCGGAGAAGCAGAAGAAACTGACGCGGCCGCGGCCGGGGCATGCGGATCTGGCCGGGGCGTTGAAATACAATTTTCACGATGCCCGCTACGTGCTGGAGCGCGCGAGCGCCCGCGAAACGACGGCTCGCGTGGCTGTGGGAGCATTGGCGAAGGCGTTTCTGGGGGAATTGGGAATCGGGGTGCTGAGTCACGTGATCGCGGTGGGGCACGAGCGATCGGATCGGCCGGTGACGTGGGACGAACTGGTGGCGCTCAACAATCGGGACGAGGTCCTGCTGAACTGCGTGGATGCGGAAGCCGAGCAACGGATGAAGGCCGTGGTGGATCAGATCTACAAGACCGGAGACACTGTGGGCGGCGTGTTCGAGGTAGTCGCGCATGGCCTGCCGCCGGGATTGGGGTCGCATATCACTTGGGACTCGCGCCTGGACGGTAAGCTGGCGCAGGCGATCGTTTCCCTGCAGGCGGTGAAAGGCGTGGAGATCGGATTCGCGGCCGAGGGCGCCGCGTCCTTCGGATCAAAGGTGCAGGACACCATTCACTACAGCGGCGCGGAGCACAAGTTCACGCGCGGTGCGAATCGCGCAGGGGGCCTGGAAGGCGGCATCACCAACGGCGAGGACGTGGTGGTACGGGGACTGCTCAAGCCGATCTCGACGCTGCGGAGGCCGCTGGAGAGCGTGGATTTCGATACTCGGGAAGCGGTCGCGGCGGCTTACGAGCGGAGCGACGTGTGTGTGGTGCCGGCCGCGGGGGTAGGCGGCGAGGCGATGGTGGCTCTGGTGTTGGCGCAGGCTGCGCTGGAGAAATTCGGCGGGGATTCGATGGCCGAAACGAAGAGAAATTATCAAGGATATCTGGAACAGGTGAAGAACTTCTGACATGGTGTATCCGATTGTGAAGTACGGGCAGCCGGTGCTCGAGACAAAGTCTGCGGACAATTACGGAGTTCGACACGGCGGATCTGCACAAGCTGGTGGAGGACATGTTCGAGTCGATGTACGCGGCCAAAGGCGTGGGGCTGGCGGCGCCGCAGATCGGCATCGGCAAACGGGTCGCGGTGATCGATACGACTGTCGGTGAAGAGGCGGGCCAGAAGCTGGTGCTGATCAATCCGGAGATCATCGGCAAGGAAGGATCGCAGAGCGGCGAGGAGGGCTGCTTGAGTCTTCCGACGTTTCGGGAGACGGTGACGCGGGCCAAGAAGGTGACCGTGCGCGCGTTCGACGCCAAGGGCAAGCCATTCGAGATGACCGGTGAGGATCTTCTCGCTAGGGCCTTCCTGCATGAGACGGATCATTTGAACGGAACGCTGTACATCAGCCACATCAGCCCGCTGAAGCGCGACCTGATCCGGCGGAAAGTCCGGAAGCTGCAAAAAGCGAATGAGTGGGGATGAGAGAAAAACCGGGACAGCCTAGCTCTGTCCCCCTCGCAGGGACAGCATGAGAGCGAGTCAATGAAGGGGGACAGAGTAGGCAGTCCCTGGTTTTTTCTATGAGGCTGGTCTTCATGGGCACGCCGGCTTTTGCGGTGCCGACGCTGGAGCGCATCGTGGAAACGGGGCATGAAGTGGCGGCGGTGTTCACGCAGCCGGATCGGCCCAAGGGGCGGGGGAAGAAGGACGCGATGCCGCCGGTAAAGGAGGCGGCTCTGCGGCTGGGATTGCCGGTGCATCAACCGGAGCGGGTACGGCGGCCGGAAGTGGTCGAGCAACTACAGGCGTTGGCTCCGGAAGCGATGGTGGTGGTGGGATACGGGCAGATCATTCCTCAGGCGATTCTGGATATTCCGCCGCAGGGGATCATCAACGTGCACGCGTCGCTGCTGCCGAAGTATCGGGGAGCGGCGCCGATCCAGTGGGCTATCGCGCGCGGGGAAACGCGCACCGGCGTGACGACGATGAAGATCGACGCGGGTCTGGATACGGGCGACATGCTGCTGAAATGGGAGACGGAGATCGGGCCGGAGGAGACGGCGGTGGAACTGGGCGAGCGGCTGGCGGTCGCGGGGGCCGATTTACTGGTGCGGACGCTGGCCGAGTTGGGGAGCATCGTGCCGGAGAAGCAGGACGAGGCGCAGGCGACGTACGCTCCGATATTAAAGAAGGAAGACGGGCGAAATCGACTGGACAATGTTCTCCCAGCGAGATCTGAATCGCATGCGTGGATTTTTGCCATGGCCGGGATGTTCGGACGCTTTGGCGGGGCCAGCGGCTGCGGATATGGAAGGCTCGGCCGCTAGACTTGCCGGCGCCTCCACAGGGTTGGCTGAGCAGGACAAAAGGCCGGCTGTTTGCCGGGATGGGAACGGGGCGAATTGAAATCTGGAAGTTCAATTGGAAGGCAAGAGAAGGATGGAGGTGGCGCCATTTCTGAACGGATTTTCGGATAGCGAGTGGCACGAGCATGGGCAATCCGATAGGATTTCGATACGCCGCCACGTACGCGGGGATTCGGAAGGTCGCAAAGGACGATCTTGCGCTGATCGTTTCGGACACACCGGCGTCGGCTGCGGCGGTCTTTACAAAAAATCTGGTGGTCGCCGCGCCGGTGGAAGTCGCGCGGCGAAACCTGCGCGACCGCGCAGGGACGTGTCCGGGCCTGGCTGATCAATGCGGGCAACGCGAACTGCGCGACGCGGACGGGCGAGCGGGTGGCGCTCGAATGCATCCGGGCCGTGGCGAAGACGCTGGGGGTCCAGGAGCAGGAAGTCCTGCCGGCATCGACGGGCGTGATCGGCGTCGAGATGAACGCGCGACTCGTGGTGGACACGATTCCCGGAGCTGGCAGCGGCGCTTCGGCCGGATTCGTTCGACGCGGTGGCGGCAGCGATCATGACCACGGACACGCGGGCCAAGACGGCGTTCGCGAAGATGAAACGCGCGACGATGGCGGGCATGGCGAAAGGCTCGGGCATGATTCATCCGCGCATGGCGACGACGCTGGGATTCGTGATGACGGACGCGGTCGCGTCGCCGGCGGAGCTGCGGGCAGCGCTGAAGAAGGCCATCGGGGTGTCGTTCAACCGCATATCGGTGGACGGGGACACGTCCACCAATGACGTCGTCGCAGTGATGGCGAATGGCGCGTCGGGATTCAAGCCGGGAGCGCGCGCACTCGAAGCGGCGCTGACGGAAGTGCTGACTTCACTGGCGAAGCAGATCGCGCGGGACGGCGAAGGCGCGCGGAAGCTGGTGACCATCGACGTGGAAGGGACGGCAACGGATCGCGACGCCGAAACCATCGCGCGGACGATCGCGAATTCGCCGCTGGTGAAGACGGCGATCGCGGGGTCGGATCCGAACTGGGGACGAGTGCTCGCGGCAGCAGGTTATGCGGGTGTGAAGTTCGATCCACGCAAGACCGACATCTTCATGCAGGGGATGGCGGTTTGCCGAAGCGGACTGGCGGCGGCTTTCTCGGAAGCGGAGCTGACGCGGAAGCTGGATGAGAACGAATGTCTGATCCGGTTCGTGATTCGCGGCGGAGGCAAGGGGCGAGCGCGGTTCTGGACCTGCGATCTGACGGAAGAGTATATCCGGATTAACGCAAGTTACCGGACATAGATGCAAATGGGGGACAGCCAGCCGATTTCGGGGCAATGCTCGGGACAGCGCAGTGCTGGGTCTTCGAAATCGGAGGCAGTCCCCGAGAGCTCAGCAGGATCGGGGACAGCCAGCCGCCGGACGCAGGATCGGGGACAGCCAGCCGATTTCGGGGCGATCTTCGGGACAGCGCAGGACTCGTTTATCGAAATCGGAGGCAGTCCCCTCCGACTTCGGGTTCATCGAAATCGCTTGGTGCCCATTTTTCTCCTCCTGGCAGCGTCGCTGGCGGTGAGCGGACAGAATCGGCCGCCGGAGCAGATGGAGGTTTTTCGCAACGTCTCCGAAGCGATGGCGAATCGCGACGCGGACGCGTTTCTCGACCAGTTCGACCGGCAGATGCCGCAGTACGAGAAACTGCGCGACGAGATCCAGGAGTTATTCGGCCTGGCGCAGGAGATCGGCTCGACCATCGACGTGATCACGGATGAGGGCGACGATTCCGAAGCGGACGCTGGAGTTGGACTGGCTGCTGAAGATCGACATCGACGAACCGCGGAGGCAGATCGTGAAGTGCCAAGTGGAGAAGCAGGGCAAGAAGTGGAAAATCACGGCCCTGGAGCCGGTGGAGTTCTTCAAAAAGTAGCAGTCTACAGGGCTAGTTCCATGGGCAGGGCGAGCGGCGGCTCGACCAGGAAGTTGAGCTCGGCCATGCGCGCAACGGCGGCGCGAATGGAAGCCTCGGTAGTGGGCTGAACGGTGATGACGAACGGCAGATCGCGCCAGTTGGAATGCGGCAACTGGAGCACGGCGTCGATCGAAACATTCTCGGCGGCCAGCGCGGCAGCCAGCTGCGCGATAATTCCCGGGCGATCCTCGACACGGAAACGCAGGAAGTAAGCCGATTCGTGCAGGGTCACGGGAATCGGCTTATATTCGCCCAGGCGGGCATGGGCGAACGGCGAAACACGTTCCGGACCGCCGTAGCGGATTTCGCGCGCAACGCGCATCAGGTCGCTGGCGACGGCGACGCCGGTGGGATGCGGCTCCGGCGCCGCGGCCGTAATAGAACGTATCGGCGCCGAATTTTCCGCGCACCCAAACAGCGTTATAGGCGCCGCGAACGCTGGCGAGAATCGTCGACTGCGGAATCAGCGAAGGCCGCACGGAAAGGATCACGCCGTTGGGAGTCTGGCGGGCGGCGCAGATCAGCCGGATGGTGTGGTGCAACTGGTGGGCGTATTCGAAATCGATCGGGGTGATGCGGCGGATGCCTTCGGTGAAGATATCGGAAGGAACGATGCGCTCGCCGAACGCCAGGGCCGCGAGGATGGCGAGTTTAGAGCGGGCGTCGAAGCCATCGACATCGGCGGAAGGGTCGGCTTCGGCGTAACCGGCGCGCTGGGCTTCGAGCAGCACGTGCTCAAAGCTCGAGCCATGCTGTTCGATGGCCGTAAGGATATAGTTGCAGGTCCCGTTGAGGATCCCGTAAAGGGTGTTGATCCGGTCGGCGGAGATGCCCTCGCGCAAGACGTTGTGGATGGGGATTCCACCGGCCACGCTGGCTTCCATGGCCATGTTCACGCCCGCGGCGATGGCTTTATCCCAAAGATCGGAACCGGCCAGGGCCATCAGCTCCTTGTTGGCGGTGACCACGGACTTACTTCTGAGCGATGGAGGCTTCAATGATCTCGCGCGCGACGCCGGTTCCGCCGATCAGTTCGGCGACGACATGGACATCGGGATGATTCACGACATCGCGCCAGATCAGCGGTGCGGTGCGCGGATGCAAAATGCGGCGGAACATGCCGCTGGGCCACTCCTCGGCTGCATATCGCCACGACGGAGAGCGGAAAGCCGAGCTTCTGCGCGATCAGCTCGTGGTTTTCCGCGAGGACGTCCAGGGTCCCGAGGCCGACGTTGCCGAGACCGATGATGCCGATGTTGACGGGCTGCATGGAAGTTGGAAACTCTATGATCGCGCACGAAACGCGACTTTACTTCACGACTAGTTTGAAGTCGACCACCAGCACCAGGGCGTCCGGGGTGACGCGGATCGCGTTGAGGTCCAGGTCCTTGAGCTCCTGTTGATACAAGGCGCCCGGACGCAGGCTGTTCAAGAAGGCGGCGGGCCTGGATCGCGGATTTCGATCTTAAAATCCTGATCGAAGGTCCGCATCATGGCGGAGCGGACGCGCCGGATGTAGTAAGAATCCTTGGTGGTGCTGACCTGCGTGTCCTGAAATGCGATGGCGCCTTTGCGCGGCACGGGAACGGCGGTAATGGTGACGTTGAACGAATCGCCCATGCCGACGCAGCGGCTGAACAGGTCCATCGCGGAACGGCCACTGAAGCGGGCGGCCACCTGAAGGCGGTCGCCCGGACGCGCTCAATTTCGGGGCTTCGAGATAGGCGAATTGGCACTTGGCCGCCTGGTTTCCCCGCACATAGCGGCGGCCTTCCTGGGTGAACATTTGCGCGGCGACCATGCGTTCCAGGGCGGAGTAGCGGATCTCGAGATCGGCGCTAAACGCCTGTGACGCGAAGGCCATCAAGACGGCGAAGCGAAGCATGTAACATTTTAAGTATGAGGTATCTGGGCCTGTTTTTGCTTACAGTTTGTATCCTGCTGGCACAGAGCCCGTCGATCAAAGACGAGCCCGAGGTGAAGCTGCCCAACGGGAAATCGCAGAAAGACGAGATCATCCGGGTGGATTACGAGCGGAACCTGAGGGACGCCGGAGAACTGGCGCGCCTCGCCGCAGAGATCAAGGACGATCTGGAGAAGGGCGATCGGTATTTGGTTTCCACGAAGACCCTGAAGAAGCTGGACGACGTCGAGAAGCTGTCGAAGGACATCCGGCAGCGGCTACGGAGAAATTAGCCTCGCACCCTCGATTAGTCCACGTGTTACCCTGAAACGTTTACCCCATGAGTCCCACCCGCGAGAAAAGCCAGCTGATGAGCGCTTCGGAAATCGACCGGACGCTGGTCCGGTTGGCGCACGAAATTCTGGAAAGAACCGAGCATCCCGAAGATTTGGTGTTCATCGGCATCCGCCGCCGGGGCGTGCCCCTGGCCCAGAGACTGGCCCGCAAGATTGAGAGCGATCGAGGGGCGCAAAGTGCCGGTGGGGATTCTGGATATCCAGCTTTACCGCGACGATCTTTCGACCGTGGGAAGCTCAGCCGGTGGTGAGCGCCACGGATATCCCGTTTCCGGTAGCCGGCAAAGACGTGATTCTGACGGACGACGTGCTGTACACCGGGCGCACGACGCGCGCGGCGCTGGATGCGCTGTTCGATCACGGACGACCGGCGCGGGTCCAGCTGCTGGTGCTGATCGACCGCGGCCACCGCGAACTTCCGATCGAGGCGCGCTACATCGGCCGCACGATGCAAACGGCGGCGAACGAAATCATCGAGGTCAAGTTCCAGGAAATCGACGGGATGGAAAAGGTTCTGCTGACGGAAAAGGCGGGCTGACGTGGCGCAAGGGCTGCTGGGCATCGAGGCGCTCACGCGCGAGGAAATCCAGGCGATCCTGGATCGGGCCAGGGATTTTCAGCCGCGAGACGGACAGAGCTTCCGGAAGTACGACCTGTTGCGCGGACAGGATGGTGGTGAACCTGTTCTTCGAGACGTCCACGCGCACGCGGACCAGCTTCGAGATCGCCGCCAAGCGCCTGGGGGCGGATTCGGTTTCGATCACGGCGTCGGCATCGAGCGTGACCAAGGGCGAGTCTCTGGTGGACACCCTGAACACGCTGGCGGCCATGCGTCCGAACGCGATCATCATGCGGCACGCGGCCTCGGGCGCGCCGCATTTTCTGCAACGGCATCTGGAGATTCCGATCATCAACGCCGGCGACGGCACGCATGAGCATCCGACGCAGGCGCTGCTGGACGCGCGGACGATTCTGGATCGCGGCGCGAAACTCGAAGGCTTGCGCGTGGCCATTATCGGCGACATCGCGCACAGCCGCGTGGCGCGGTCGAATGTGTACCTGTTGTCCAAGTTCGGAGCGAATGTCGTGCTGTGCGGACCGGCGTCGCTGCTGCCAGAAGCCTTGAAGGAAATCGCTCCGGGCGTGACGCTGACCACGAACATGAATGAGGCGATCCGGGACGCCGACGTCATCATGATGCTGCGCGTCCAACTGGAGCGGCAGCATGAGCCGGGCTTTTCAGCGAGCGAGTATTTCCAGTTTTACGGATTGCGGCTGGAGCATCTGAAACTCGCCCGGCCGGACGCAATCGTGATGCATCCGGGCCCGATCAATCGCGGCCGCGAGATTTCTTCGGAAGCGGCGGATTCGCAGCGGTCGGTGATTCTGAATCAAGTGGAGAACGGGATTTCCGTGCGGATGGCGGTGCTGGAGCGCGTGATGGCAGGCGGAATGGCAGGCGGAATGGACAAAGAAAGACAACCGATGGCGCGACTGCTCATTAAGAACGGCCGCGTGATCGATCCGGCATCGCGTCACGACGGCGTAGCGGACGTGTGGATCGAGGACGGCGTTATCAAGGGCGTCGGCGTGAATCTCACCGTTCCGGCGGGCCGAGGTCTTCGACGCGACGGGGCTGATCGTCGCGCCCGGGTTCATCGATATGCACGTGCACCTGCGCGAGCCGGGCTTCGAGCACGCCGAGACCATCGAGAGCGGATCGCGCGCGGCGGCTGCGGGCGGGTTCACCTCGGTGTGTCCCATGCCCAACACCAAGCCGGTGAACGATAACGCCACGGTCACCAGCTACATGATCGAGAAGGCGCGGCGGCACGCGGTGGTGAATGTATTTCCGATCGGCGCGATCACCAAGGGCAGCGCGGGCGAGGAACTGGCTGCGATCGGCTCCATGAAGAATGCAGGCGCGGTGGCCATTTCCGACGACGGGCGTCCGGTGATGAACGCGCGCGTGATGCGGCGGGCCATGGAGTTCGCGCGCAGCCTCGGAATCCCGGTGATCAACCACTGCGAGGATCTGCATCTGAGCGCGGGCGGGGACATGCATGAGGGCGCGGAGTCGGTGCGTCTTGGGTCTGCGCGGAATTCCAGGTTGTTCAGAAGACGTGATGGTGGCGCGCGATATTTTGCTCGCCGAGGTCACCGGCGCGCGCTATCACGTGGCGCACATTTCGTCGCGGCACTCGGTGGAGATGGTGCAGTTCGCGAAAGCGCGGGGACTGGCGGTGACGGCGGAGGCGACGCCGCATCATCTGGCGCTGGCCGATCGCGACATGAAGCCGTACGACAGCAATTACAAAATGAAGCCGCCGCTGCGGGGATCGTGCGATGTGGCGGCGGTGCTCGACGGGATCGTAAACGGCGCGATCGATGCGATCGCCACGGATCATGCGCCGCATCCCGGCAGCGAGAAGATGCAGGAGTTCGAGAGCTGCCCGTTCGGGATTCTGGGCCTGGAAACGGCGATCGGCGTGTCGCTGGAGCAACTGGTCCACCCTGGGAAAATCGGTATCGGAAGGTTAGTCGAGTTGTTCACGACGGGTCCGGCGCGAATTCTGGGGATCGATCGCGGGACGCTGGCGCAGGGCGAGCAGCCGATGTGACGGTTTTCTCGGCGGATCGGGAGTGGACCTACGACGTGAACAAATCGTTCTCGAAGAGCCGGAATTCGCCGTTCGACGGGAAGACGTTCAAGGGCGGTCCTGTGGCGACGGTGGTGGCGGGCGAAGTGGTTTGGCGAGTTTGAATCGACAGGCGACAAGATCGCCTGTCCTACCCCTTACATGCCGCGCACGCGCAGATCGACCTTAGGTAGTCGAACGAATAGATCCCCGAGCCGTGGCCGTCGGACCAATCTACACGTATTGCGTATCCACCGACTGGCTCGACGTTCAGCATCTTGAGCGTGGGCGTGTACATCTTGAACGGATCGGGCTTCTTGGGCGCGGCGTAGTTGGTCTTCTGCGGAGCCGTGCCGTGCGCGCCGGTGCAGGTGGCGCAGGGACACTCGTCGCGCAGATATCCCAACTCGTAGTCGCTATGATGGCCGTCTTTCCAGTCGATCTTGATGCCCTTCGACTTGGAAATGGCGATGTGCTCCGGCTCAGGTGCGTGTTCAGGTGCGTTCATTCACTCGTTCGATATCGCGGACGCCGGAGATGCGGCGGATGGCGGAGACCACCCGTTCGAGCTGCCGTTTGTCCTTGACTTCCAGGGTCATCTCGATCACTGCGCCGCCGTCGGTCTCACCGCCATGCGTTTCCAGGCTCAGAATGTTGGTCTGTTCGTTGAACAACGCCGTGGTGATCTGGCTCAGCATGCCGGGCCGGTCTTCCGTGCGGACCAGGAGCGCCACCGGGAACGTATGGCTCACGGCGCGCGCCCATTCAACCTCGATCTTACGTTCCGCGTCGTACATCAGGTTCTGCACGTTGCTGCAGTTGACGGAATGGACCGCGATGCCCTTCCCGCGCGTCACGTAGCCCACAATGGGTTCGCCGCGGATGGGATTGCAGCACTTGGCGCGATAGGTCATCAGGTCATCGATGCCCTTGACCTGGACCACCAGGTCCTGATCGTCGCCGGGACGGTGAGCGGCGGGACGCTCGGGAGCCGGCGCCGCAGGTACCGGGACATCTTCCGGAACCAGCTCCGGCGCGAGCTTCTGGAGCACCTGGCGGGCGGAATATTTTCCGTAACCAAGGGCCGCGTGCAGATCTTCCATCTTGGAACAGCCGTAATCGGCCGCAACCGCTTCCAGTTGGGCCCTGGACACGCGTCCGAGCTGGACGCCCAGGCGGCGGGCCTCCCGCTCGAGGTATTTCTGGCCGATCTCGATGGCTTTGGCGCGCTCGGTGGTATTGATGACGTGCCGGATCTTGTTGCGTGCGCGCGCCGTTTTCACCACGCCCAGCCAATCCTTACTGGGCAGGTGGCCGGTCTGGGTCAGGATCTCGACCACGTCGCCGTTACCCAGAGGATGCTTGAGCTGCACGATGCGCCCGTTGACCTTCCCGCCTACGCAGGTGTTGCCGACGTCGGAGTGGATGGCATAAGCGAAATCGATGGGCGTCGCGCCGCGCGGCAGAGCGATCACCCGGCCCTTGGGCGTGAAGCAGTACACCTCCTCCGGGTAAAGGTCCACTTTGAGGGTGGACATGAACTCGCCGGAATCGCGCATATCGCGCTGCCATTCGACGAGCTGGCGAAGCCAGGAGATGCGCTGATCGTCATCGGCGGGGCCGCGGCGGCCTTCTTTGTATTTCCAGTGCGCCGCGATGCCCTCCTCGGCGATCCGGTGCATCTCATCGGTGCGGATCTGGACTTCGAAATGGCGGCCTTCAGGACCCATGACCGAAGTGTGCAGGGACTGGTACAAATTCGGCCGCGGGATGGCGATAAAATCTTTGATCCGGCCCGGGATGGGATGCCATTCGTTGTGAATCACACCGAGCGCGGCGTAACAGTTTTTGACCGAATCCGTAATAATGCGCACGGCGAGAAGATCGTACACCTGGTCCAGGACGATCTTCTGGCGCTTGAGCTTCTGGAACACGGAATAGGCCCGTTTCACGCGAATTTCGACGCGTGCGGGAATCCCTTCGCGGGCCAGGTTGACCTCGACGATATGCTTGACCTGATTGAGAAACGCCTCATTGCCCGGGCGGGCGGCTTCAAATTCTCGCAGCAGCCCTTCGGAGGCCTCCGGTTCCAGGTACCGGAACGCCAGATCCTCCAGCTCGCTGCGGATCTTTCCCATACCCAGGCGGTGGGCGATGGGCGCGTAGATATCCATGGTTTCCTGGGCGATACGGAGCCGCTTTTCTTCCGGCAGCGAACCCAGCGTGCGCATGTTGTGCAGGCGATCCGCCAGCTTGACCAGGATCACGCGGATATCGTTGACCATCGCCAGCAGCATCTTGCGGACGCTTTCGGCCTGGCGCTCCTCGCGCGAAGCCAGGTCGAGCTTGCTCAGCTTGGTGACGCCGTCGACGCAGCGGGCCACCTCGTCGCCGAACTCCTTACGCACTTCTTCGAGGGTCGCGGAGGTGTCTTCAACCACATCGTGCAGGAGTCCGGTCTGGAGGCAGACCATGTCCATGTTCATGTCGGCGAGCTGGCGGGTGACCAGCAGAGGATGGGTCATGTAGGGTTCGCCGGACACCCTCATCTGCCCAAGGTGCCTTTGCGACGCGAAGCGATAGGCGCGCTCCAGGGGCGCCAGATCCTCTTTGGGGCGGGTTTCGCGCAGATGCGCTTCCAGGCCGCGATACAGGCTTTCGACCGATGCGGGGGGCTCCGCCAGCGCAGCTACAGGCAACGGGGAAGGTTGCGGAACGATATCAGTGGATTCCTGTGGCATCCAGTGATACCAGTGTATCGAACAGGCCAAGTGGGGCGGGTCTGGAAGACCCGCTTCGCCCTAATTTTCCGCGTGGATCCCGTTCGGCTGCTTGGCCGCCCGGGCAGCCTTGATCTTCTTGGTATCCAAGGCTTTCTGCAGCCATGCGTCGGCGACATCCATCTGCTTCTTGTATTCGTCCGACCCATCGAGAAGATCGGCTCGCTCACGAATCAGCAGTTCGAGGTACACCATGGCGTCGTCGTATTCGGGATCGATCTCCAGGGCCTTGTTGAGGTCCTGCATTCCTTCGTCCACCATGGCGCCATACTGCATCTCCAACTGCGCCTTAACCTTCTTGTCCTTGAGCGGACCAGGATCCTCGGGTCTCATCCGCAGGTCGGCGCGAGCGACCATCAATCCCGGATGGGTCTTCTGATAGGCGATGACGCCCAGCGTGTAGTAGGCTTCTTTTTCCTTGGGGTCCACTTCCAGGCGGCGATGCTGCCACTGGGCCGCTTCGTCGAACATCTTCAGCTTCTCATCAAGGGGAAGCGAGAGCGCCTGATTGAAGGCGAGCGTCGCCAGGTACGCCAGGGCAGTCTTCTCTTTCGGGTCCTTATCGAGAACCTTCAGGAACTCCGCCTTGGCCTTGCGTGCGTACTCGAGATTCTCGGGCGATTCCGCGCCGGGAATCCACTGCACCATGTATGCGGTGGCCAGATACATCCGCGGCGTTGGATTCTGTGGATCGAGCTGGATGGCCTTCTCAAAATGATCCACGGCATCGCCGTACTTGGCGTTGCGGTAGGAGGCGATCCCCTGATTGATGTGATCGCGGGACTTCAGAAAATTGCAGCCGGTCCCCGCCAGGATGATTGCCGCGGCGAGCAGAGCCGCGCTCAGGGTCGGTATTCTGCGCATAAGCACTTCTTCTCCTCGTATGAATCGCGATGGAATTACTCGCCCGCCTCAATCTTGGGCGTCATCAACCCGATCTTGTCGATACCGGCGCCGCGGGCGATATCGATGGCCCGCGCCACGGTCTGATAATCCAGGTCGGGGTCGCCCTTGACGAACACCACGCGTTCGGCGCGGGTTTTGAACACCTGTTCCAGCCGGGGACCCAGTTTATCGAAATCGGTGGGCTCCTCGTTGATCTTCATGGACCGGTCTTTCTCGATCTGGATCACCACGGTGCGCTCGTCCTGTTTGTTGGGCTGATCCTTCTTGGGCGGCTGCGGCGCAATGGCCTCCAGCCCGTACGGCGTCAGGGGGGTGATCACCATGAAGATGATCAGCAGCACCAGCAACACGTCGATGAGCGGGGTGACGTTGATGTTCGCCTGGACCCGGCCTCCGCCGCCTACGTTCATTGCCATAAGAAAATCTCCTTGCCTGCTCTACCTGAAATCTATTGAACCGGAGTTGCCGCCGGGGGCTGCCCGGCGCCCTGCGGCGTCTCGGTGATCAAACCGAGCTGGTCCACGCCCGCGGCGCGCAAGTTATCCACCACGTCTTCCACGGCCTGATATTTCACCCGGGCATCCGCCCGGATGTACACGGTCTTATCGAGCTTATTGGTCAACAGGTCCTGGACCTTACTGGGAAGGTCCTCCACCGAGACTTGTTTGTTGCCGGGACTCAAAAACGACTGCCCGTTACGCGAAACCGATATGAGAATCGCGTCTTCCTTATCGGCGTTCTGCATCGCGATGGGGTTCTTGGCTTTGACAAATTCCACGGTGACACCCTTGGTGAGCAAGGGCGTGATCACGATGAAGATGATCAGCAGCACGAGCATCACGTCCACCATCGGTGTGACGTTGATCTCGGAGACGACCTGTGGCGCAACCGGTTTCTTCATTTCAACACTCCGTTCATTTCAGACGAGGCGCCGGGAAACGGCGCCCCATCCGTCAACATTCGCAGAAGACCAAACAGTGAGAGCTTACTTCCCTGCGCCGGCCCGCTGGGTCCGCTTGAGGAAGTAGTCGATCAGTTCCGAACTGGAGTTACCCATCTCGACGTCGAACGCTTCCACGCGGTTGCTGAAGTAGTTGTACATCCAGACCGCGGGGATAGCGACCAACAGACCGACGGCGGTGGTGACCAGCGCTTCCGAAATACCGCCGGCTACCGCGCTCAGACCGCTGGATTTCTCCGTCGCGATCCCTTTGAACGCGTTGATGATGCCGACGACCGTTCCCAGCAGTCCCACGAACGGGGACGAGGACGCGATGGTCGCGAGCGTCGAAACACCGCGCTTCAGCTCGGCATGCACGATGGCTTGGGCGCGTTCCAGGGCGCGGCGCGAAGCCTCAATCTCTTCACCCGAAATTTCGGAGCTCATCTGGTGGGCCCGAAATTCCTGCAATCCGGCCACGACGACTTTGGCCAGGTGGCTCTTGCCGTAGCGGTCGGCGATCTTGATCGCCTCATCCAGCTTGCCCTCACGCAGCGCTCCGGCCACGGCCGGGGCGAAGGCGCGGGATTGCTTGCGCGCTCCGTTATAAGCGATCCAGCGGTCGATCATCACGCCGATGGACCATGCCGACATAATGAAGAGCACGATGACGACGGTGCGGGCCGGCCACTGCATGTTGGACCACATCGTCATCAGGTCGAAGCTCACCGCCCGCTCCTGAAGGAGCAAAAATGCCTGGGCTTGCAACTGTAAAACCATAAGTTAGTCTCCTGCGAGTTGATTTTGGGCCGCGAACGTTTTCTCGACGCCGCGGACCGTTACTAATTCAATACAAAATTTACCGTGATCTCTGTGATGACATCCACCGGCTCACCGTTCAGCTGATACGGTTGATACTCCCATTCCGAAACGGTTCTCAGCACTTCCGGAGTCGCCAGCATGGCCGGACCGGAAACGTACTTCAGATCCCGGATCTTGCCATCCTTTCCAATGACCGCTGTATAGCGCACCGCGCCCTGAACGCGCGCGAGCTTCGCCACTCTTGGATATTCCGGCGACGGGGCTTTAACTCTGCGGCCCTCGAAAACCTTTCCACCTACCGTCACCGGCTTCGATTCCTTGGGCGGCGGCGGAGGCGGAGGAGGGGGGAGGCGGCGGCGCGAGCCCGGAAAGTCCAATGGAGTTTCCTCCCGGAACACCGCCGGGCACGCCGACGACCACAGCGACGTTATTCACCGAGGGCGGCAGCTCCGCCTCGACGATCGTCGCGACCTGTTTAGGAATCTCTTTGGGCGCCATCAGCTTTCCAGCATCGAACTGGCGCGGCGGAACCTTAACCACTTTGACCGGAGTAGGAGGAGGTGGCGGCGGCGGTGGCGGAGGAGGCGCCGGTGCTTGCAGCAAACTGACCAACTGGGCCTTCGGCAACACGTCCGTGAAGATCAGAGGCAGGATTACCAATACGCCGATGACTGCGATCTGGACGGCGAACGAAAGCGTCACGGTCCAGCTTTTGTTTGTTTTCCCAACTCCGTCCACGAAGGTCTGATCAAACATCTCTCAGTTCTCCTATATCCCCTAACACTCCAACTACCCTCGCATAGCTTTCCGCTGGCTTGCAGTCTCCCTGGTCGCGGGCGCAGCCACGACGGGTTTACCCGTTCCGCGGAAGTTCTGCCAGAATACCAAAATCGGACTGGCAATAAAAATCGAAGAATACGTTCCCACAATAATACCCGCCACCAGCGCGAAGGAAAACCCGTTCAGCACTTCTCCGCCGAACAGCCACAGCGCTAAAGCCGTCAGCAAGGTAAGGCCGCTGGTCAGCACCGTCCGGCTCAAGGTTTGATTGATGCTGAGGTTGATCACGTTTTCCAGCGACTCGCGGCGCACCATCTTCAGGTTCTCCCGGATCCGGTCGAAAACCACGATGGTGTCGTTCATCGAATAACCCACCAGGGTCAACAGCGCTGCCACCACGGTCAGCGAGATCGGCTTGTTGAACAGCGAGAACAGGCCAATGGTGATCAGCGTGTCGTGGAATACCGCCACTACCGCGGCGACGCCATAAATCCACTCGAAGCGGAAGGCGATGTACACCAGCATCCCGCCCAGCGCATACAACGTCGCCAGAACCGCCTGCCGGCGAAGCTCGGCGCCGATCTTGGGACCCACCACATCGGTCGACAGGATGGTGAACGGCCCCAGGACTGTATTGGCTTTCAAGACCTCAATGACTTTGGGCGTCACACCCTTCACACCCGCGAGCTCGTCTGCGGAGCTCAGGATCCCGCCATGATCGGCCCGATAGGCGCTGATCGCCGCGCACAAATCCTGCAAATCCTGCTCTGAGAGCGGAACCCCCGCCTGCTGCAGCGGCCCACGCAGCCTTTCCGCCAATTCCGTGGAGGAAGAATTGTTCACGTCGATCATGCCGCTGGCGGAACTGTCGAACATTCCGCGCAGGGTATCGTCGATCAGCTGGCGATTGGCGTTCAATTCCTTCTCATCCTTGATCTCAGTCTCGATCAAGACTTCCGGTTTTCCGCTGATCTGCTGCACGGAAATCTCACCCGGGAGCTTGTTTTCGAGGGCTGAACGGATCTTCTGGACCGGAGGCTCCTGGGCGAAGCGCAGCTTCATCTCCGCGCCCCCCTTGAAGTCGATCCCGTAACGCATCCCCTTGGTCGCGATACTGATCCATCCCGCTGCTGTCAACACAAGCGATAAGCCGATGAAAGGCCACTTCTTCCCGAGAAAATCGAAATTGGTGTTCTTAAATAATTCCATTGAGCCCGCTACTGCCGGCTTAGAGTGTCAGACACCGGCTTGCATACAAAAGTTCCCGCCGATCCCAAACTCGAACATCCGGAACCTGCAAAACGATTCAGGCTACCACAAACCCGGACCGCCGGAACGAGTCAAGCAACCCATTCAAATACTGAGCGTTACTGCCCGCTTCTGTCCGCCGAGCTCCCAATTGAAGATGGTCCGGGAAACAAACACCGCGGTGAACACGTTGGCGAACAAGCCAATCACTAGCGTCACCGCAAAACCTTTAACCGGACCGGTCCCGAAGAGGAACAGGAAACAGCACGAAACAATAGTGGTTACGTGCGTATCGATGATGGTCAAAAACGCCTTCCCGAATCCCGCTTCCACGGCGGCGACCACCGCCTTGCCGGCCCGCAGCTCTTCCCGGATGCGCTCGAAAATCAGCACATTCGAGTCCACCGCCATACCAATAGTCAAAATGATCCCGGCGATCCCCGGCAGCGTCAGCACAGCCTCGGCGTAGCTCAAAACGGCGATTAAGATCAGCGCGTTCAGGATCAGCGCCAGAGTGGCATTGATGCCGCTGCGCTTGTAGTAGATCAGCATGAGGGTGACCACAGCGATCACGCCCGCGACACCGCTCACCAGGCCCTGCCGGATGGAATCGGCTCCCAGCGACGGCCCTACCGACCGTTCATCGAGGTATTCGAGGCTGGCAGGAAGCGATCCGGCGCGCAGATTCAGCGCCAGGTCGGCCGCTTCGTCATGGCCGCCCAGGTTGGTGATGACTCCGTTGTCGCTGATCTTGGCCTCAATGGTTGGGGCGCTCAAAACCTTCTTATCGAGCACAATCGCCAGGCGGTCGCGGATATGCGCACCCGTGAAACGCTCGAAGCGCTTGGCGGCATCCTGCGTCAGCACAAAATTCGTCTCCCAGCCGCCGCTCTGGCTGTTCTGGACAGGTTTGGCGTCACGCAAATCCTGCCCTCGGACGACTGGCGTGCGGGCCAGAATGTAAAATTCGGCAGGCGAACCGCCACGAACCGCGGAAGGAAGGATCTGCGAGCTCAGCGGCAGAATGCCGTTCTTGCTCTGCATGGCTTCTTCCCGCGAAGCGAACGGGCCGCCCTGGACTTCATACAACTCGAGGATCGCGGCCGTCTTGAGGTTCTGCTTGATTCGGGCGGGATCGTCCACGCCGGGCAGCGTGACCAGAATCTGCGATTCGCCGCGCTGTTGCACGCTCGATTCCGCCAGCCCGTAACTGTTGATCTTCTTTTCGATGACGTTCATGCACTGCGTGAGCGTATCCGCGCGGATGCGGAGCGCTTCGCTGGGCTTCAAGGTAAGACGGTAATCGGTTTCGTTCACGGTGGTCATGATCCACACCGATCCGAAGTTATCGTTCACGATCATCCGGAAGTCGCCCGCTTTGGTCCCTGGAACGCCGGTAATGTTGACCTGGATCTTACTGGCAGTCTCAAAGGTAGGATCGTTGCGGCTGAGGTCGGTGAACGGAATGGATGCCTTGGTGAGTTCGTCGCGCAGGCGCTGAATGACCGTGTCGGCCTCGCCCTTAAAGGCGTCCTGCATCTGGATCTCCATCACCAGGCTGCTGCCGCCTCGAAGATCCGTGCCAAGCCGGATATTCTTTTTCCAGTTATCCACCAGCTCGGCTTTCGACGTGGGGAGGCCGATGATGCCATAGATGCATACCAGGATCACGGCCAGGATGATCAGAAGCCTGATTCTTGTGTTGCTGCTCATAATAGTCTGCTTCTTCCGGTCTCTACTTTGTCTCTACTTCTTCTCTTCCAGAGCTTTCTCCGGGCTCACCAGACTGGTCACGGCGGCTCGTGTGATCTGAAGCTTGATATTATCGGGCTTCACCCGCACGATCAAGGTGTCCTGCGCCACACTGACGATGGTGCCGACGATCCCGCCGGTGGTCACGATTTCATTTCCCGCCTGCAATCCGGCCAGCATCGACGCCTGCTGCTTCTTCTGCCGCTGCATCGGCATGAACACCAAAAAATAGAAAATCGCGACGATGAAGATCAGGGGCAGGAAGCCGATGATCGGGTTAGATGCGCGGGCGCGCTCTGCTGCTGGAGCCAAAAGGCGAGGTATTGCATCGCTGAGATTCTATCGGGTACCTAGGTTAATGTTGCCGCGCGCTGCGCGCGCAGAAATGTGGGGAACTCCCCAACCAGTATAGCCTCCCTCATCTGACCCATGATGTCAAGATACCGGCGGAGGTTGTGCAGCGTTGCCAGCGTCGAGAACGTCATCTCCCCCGCGAGGAACAGATGGCGAAGATACGCCCGCGAGAAATTGCGGCAAGTGTAACAGGAGCAAGTTTCGTCCACGGGACTGGGGTCTTCTTTGTACTGCGCCTGTTTAATGACCACGCGTCCCTGAGATGTGAAAAAGTACCCGTTACGAGCGTTGCGGGAAGGTAGTACGCAATCCATCATGTCGACGCCGCGCGCGACGTACTCCGGCAGCTCGTCCGGCATTCCCACGCCCATGACATAGCGCGGACGATCGCTTGGCAGCAGGGGTGTGGTGATTTCGGCCATTTCCAGGCTGAGCGCGCGGGGCTCGCCGACCGATAAACCGCCGATCGCGTAGCCTTCCGCGTCCAGCGGCAGAAGTTCTTCGGCACAGTGGCGGCGCAGATCGGGATACATGGAGCCCTTGGACGATCGGGAAGAGCGCGTGCTCGCCGTCACGCGATCTGCGGTAGTGATCGTAGCCGGCGCGGGCCCATCGCAATGTCCGCTCGGTGGAAACCCGGGCAGCTTCGTGGCTGGCGGGATAGGCCAGGCACTCGTCGAGCACCATCATAATGTCGCTGCCCAGCGCGAGCTGGACGTCGATGGTCGATTCGGGCGTAAAGAAGTGCTGATCGCCGTTCAGGTGCGAGCGGAAGAGTACACCTTCTTCGGTGACCTTTCGCAGGGTATCTAGACTAAAAACCTGGAATCCGCCCGAGTCCGTGAGAATCGCCCGCGGCCAGTTCATGAACTTGTGCAGTCTGCCGAGTTTGCGGATCGTCTCGTGCCCGGGCCGCAGGAACAGGTGATACGTGTTGCCCAGGATGATCTTCGCGTCGAGGTCGTTCAGCAGATCGCGCGGGAGGATGCCTTTAACCGTCCCCTGGGTGCCGACCGGCATGAAGACAGGCGTTTCGACGTCGCCGTGCGCGGTGTGCAAGATGCCCGCGCGGGCACCTGTTTCGGGGCAGGTCGCCTGAAGCTCGAATCGGAACACAGATCTTATTGTAGGATTGGCTTGGATCGAGAGATGAGCGCGAATCAGAACTCGGGGCTAAAGAATATGCTCGCATATCTGTTCTTGCTCGACCGATCGCCGTGGAAGCTGTTCCGGCTGATCGTGTTTCTCACTGGTTGCTTTGGAAGCGGTATCTACTTTTTTGCGGTTTACCGAAAACAGGTAGAGCCGCCATTGCGCCCGGCCTGACGATCGATCAATCCGATCGAAGCGTAATAATTGTAAGAGGCACCGGATGCGGGGCGCCATCATTTTCGATAGACCTGCCCTCGCGTATCCACTGTTGCCACCTGGATCAACCCGGCCGGACGGTCGACAGTGAAGAGAATTCTCCAATCCCCTACTCGCGATTTACGTATACCGGGACGGTCTGTCAGCGGCGCCGATAAACGGGGATCGAAAGGGTTCTCGGCAAGTTGGTGGAGGCGATTTTGAAGTCTGGCGCGAAGCTTCGCGTCGGTCCGAAGAAGCACTTTGGCAGCTTCATCGGATAGCACGACACTGTAGTTCACAACGGATGTTTGTTTTCGAATTCCTCGAGCGACACGACGCGGTCGGCTGAAATATCGGCTAATCCGCGATCGAGCGAAGCGCGCGCCCCGGAATCCAGAGGCAGCCCATTTACGTCGGCCGCGTCTTGGAGATCGTCCAGGAGCTCGCGAGCATGCTCATCGGGCAAGCCCTCGATCAGGCGGTGAAGCTCTTCCTTCACAGTCACGATTCGATTGTATCCCAAACTGGCCGCCGAACCGACGCTTGGTAGGATAGTAGGACATCTCACATGTCCTTGCGGTTCTACAACACCCTGACCCAGCGTTTGGAGGAGTTTAAGCCCCTCCACGACAACGTCGTGCGGATGTATACCTGCGGGCCGACCGTCTACAATTACGCACACATCGGCAATTTCCGCTCCTTCGTCTTTCCGGACATCCTGCGCCGCTGGCTGCGCGCGCGCGGCTACCAGCTCGATCACGTGATGAACATCACCGACATCGAGGACAAGATCATCCGCGATTCCAAGGCCGCCGGGAAATCCATCGATGAATTTACGGCGGTGTACACCAAGGCGTTCCTCGAAGACACCGCGACGCTGCGGCTGGAGCGCCCGGAGCGCATCGTCCCGGCTACCCAACACATCCCTGAAATGGTGGAGGCCGTTCAACACCTCACCGAGCGCGGCCATACTTATGTAAGCGACGGTTCGGTGTATTACCGAATCTCGACGTTTCCCGAATACGGCAAGCTCTCGCACAACGATTTCAGCGGCGTTCGCGCAGGCGCCCGTGTGGACGTGGATGAATACGACAAAGACGACGCCCGCGACTTCGTTCTGTGGAAAGCCGCGAAGGAAGGCGAGCCTGCGTGGGACACGCCCGTCGGCAAAGGCCGCCCCGGATGGCACATCGAGTGTTCCGCCATGGCGATGAAGTATCTGGGCGATACCCTGGATATCCACACCGGCGGCGTCGATCTCACCTTCCCGCATCACGAGAATGAAATCGCGCAGGCCGAGGGGATCACCGGGAAACAGTTCGTCCGCTTCTGGCTGCACGCCGAGCACTTGAGCGTGGATTCGCAGAAGATGTCCAAGTCGCTTGGCAACATCTATACGCTGCGCGATCTGAAGGAACGCGGGTTTGCACCCGAAGCCTTGCGCTACCTGCTGGCGTCGGTGCCGTATCGTAAGAAACTCAACTTCACCTTCGATGGGCTGAAGGCGCCGCGACTGCTCGATCGACCGGCTGCGGAATTATAAACTGCGCCTGGAGACCGGACAAATTTCCCGGAGGGAACGAGCGCGAGATGGCCACGACGTACCCAGCAGCACGCGATGCTTTCGATGCCGCCCTGGACGACGATCTCAACACCGCCGAGGCGCTCGGTGCCGTCTTCGAATACGTCCGCGATACCAATACCGCCATGGACGCGGGCGAGTTTCCCGCCGGCAACGTCACGGCCGCGCTCGAATTCCTGGATCGGTTCGACTCGATCTTCGACGTGCTGAAACCGACCGCGCACGCCGGTGGACTTTCGGATGCCGAAGTGGACGAGCTTATCGCCGAACGCGCCACCGCGAAAAAGGCGAAGGAATTTCGGCCGATCCGATGAGATTCGGGCGCAACTGGCCTCCCAGGGCGTGATCCTCGAGGACACCAAGGAAGGAGTACGCTGGAAACGCTCATGAAAATCGAAAGCAAGACCGTTCACTGGGGTGACCGCCGCAAGGCCGGCAACTTCACTCCCGTCACCACTCCGATCTACACCGCCAGCGAGCTACGTCTACGAATCGATGGAGCAGCTCGATCGCGTATTTGCGCTGGAGGAATCCGGCCCCGTCATACGCGCGTTACGACAATCCCACGCGTTCGGCGCTTGGAGGAATTAGTCTCGGGAGCTGGAAAGCGGCGCGGGCGCGATCGCCTGCGCTTCGGGAATGGCCGGCATCCACATGGCCGTACTGGCCGCGTTGATGGACCGGCCCAAACGCGTGGTCGCCGCCAACATGATGTACGGCGCCACCACTTCCATGCTGATGAACATCTTCGGCCCGATGGGCGTGGAGACCGCTCACGTCGATCCCTGCGATCTGGCGCGTTCGAAGCCGCCCTAGCGAAGAGAAAACCCGGAGCCGTGGTCGTGGAAACCATCGCGAATCCGCTGCTGCGCGTGCCCGCACTGGATAAGATCGCCGCGATGTGCCGCGCCGCGGACGTGCCGCTCATCGTCGACAATACCTTCGCCACGCCAATGCTGGTCCGGCCTCTGGAGCTGGGCGCGAACATGTTTGTCCACAGCGCCACTAAATACCTGGCCGGTCACGGCGACGTTCTGGGCGGCGTGATCGTCGCCGATCAGGCAAACTTTGACGCGCTGCGGACGCTCTCGCGCACCATCGGTCCGGTGATGGGCCCGTTCGAGAGTTATCTGACCGATGCGCGGCATCAAGACGCTCGCGCTGCGCGTGGAGCGGCAATGCGCCAACGCCTGCAAGGTGGCGTCCTGGCTGGCGACGCATCCCCGCGTGGAGCGGACATTTTTCCCCGGCGATCCCAAGCATCCCGATGCCGCAATCGATCGCGCGCCTGTTCCCGCCGAATCGCTACGGTGGGCTTGGTTTCGTTCGAGCTGAAGGGCGCGGGCCGCGCGGAAGTCTTCCGCTTCATGGAGAAGCTGAAGATGGTGGTGCGCGCAACCTCGCTCGGCGATGTCCACACCTGATCATGTATCCGGTCATGGGATCGCATCGCGATCTTTCGCCCAAGCATCGCGAGCGGCTGGGGATTCGCGACAATCTGCTGCGGATATCGGTCGGCATCGAGGCGGTGGAGGACATCGTTGCGGATTTGGAGCAGGCGCTCTCTTGAAGAATCTGGTATACTGTGGTTTCTATGTTTGCGCCCCGCCATCATCGGCACCATCATCACCACTCCACTGGTGCGCTACGGGCTCACGCATAAACCAAGTCAACTGGAAGTGAGATCAATCGAGCCCGCCGGAAACGGTGGGCTTTTTTGTTATAGGAAACAACTATGGAACTGGATTTTACGAAACTGGACGGCCTGGTGGCCGCGGTGATTCAAGATTGGAAAACGGGGCGCGTCCTGATGGTCGGCTTCATGAACGAGGAAAGCTTCCGCAAGACTGTCGAGACGGGCAACGCCGTGTTCTACAGCCGCTCGCGCAACAAGCTGTGGCTCAAGGGCGAGAGTTCCGGCCACAAGCTGGTGGTTAAGGAAATCTCGACCGATTGCGATCGCGACGCGGTGCTCCTGAAATGTGAGGCCCTCGGGCCGGGTGTTTGCCACGAAGGTTATGAAAGCTGCTTCTTCCGCCAGCTCGACGGCAACGAATGGAAGATCACCGATACGCAAGCGTACGATCCCGAAGGCCGTGTACGGAAACTAAATGAAACTGAAACTCGGCATTCCCAAAGGCAGTCTCGAAAACGCCACCGTCGATCTTTTCCGCCGCGCCGGATTCCAGATCACCGTCAGCAGCCGCTCCTATTTCCCCGCGATCGACGATCCGGAAATCGAGTGCATGCTGATTCGCGCCCAGGAGATGGCCCGCTACGTGGAAGACGGCGTGCTCGATGCAGGTCTCACCGGCCGCGACTGGGTCCAGGAAAATGACGCCAAGGTCCAGACCGTCGCCGATCTCATTTATGCAAAACAGAGTTTCGGTAAGGTTCGATGGGTTTTGGCGGTGCCGGAGTCTTCTCCAGTGCAGTCGGTCAAGGATCTGCAAGGCAAGATCATCGCGACAGAACTGGTGGAGGCCACACGCCGCTACCTCGCCTCCCACGGCGTCACCGCGAAGGTCGAGTTCAGCTGGGGCGCTACTGAGGTAAAACCTCCCGAGCTGGCGGATGCGATCGTGGAGGTCACCGAAACCGGCTCGTCTCTGCGCGCCAACAAGCTGCGGATTGTCGAGACCGTGATGGAATCGAATACCCAGCTCATCGCCAACGTGAATTCCTGGAAGGATTCGTGGAAGCGGCGCAAGCTCGAAGACATGCGCATGCTGCTCGAAGGCGCCATCAACGCGCTCGGCAAAGTCGGACTAATGCTGAATGTGGAAAAGAAGAGCCTTGAGAGCGTGTTGGGCGTACTGCCCGCACTGAAGAAGCCCACTATCTCGCCGCTAAGCGATGGCGACTGGCTGGCGCTCAACACGATCCTGGACGAAGCCACAGTGCGCACCATCATTCCGCGTCTGAAGGAAGCCGGCGCACAGGGCATCGTGGAATATCCGCTGAATAAGATCGTGATGTAGCCCGGCATCAGGACATGATCAGAATCATCCATCATCAGGAAGCGCTGTCGCTCATTGCACGCAAAACACAGCGTCTGGAGGACGCGGAGCGGGTCGTGGCGCCGATCCTCGAAGACGTCCGCCGCGAGGGCGATGCCGCCCTGCTCGCCTACGCTCGGAAGTTCGACGGTTTCGAAGGCGCTAGCGTCCGCATCCCGCTGCATGGAACCTTGGAGCCGGAATTCGGGCGCGCCGTGCGCATCGCTGATGCCAACATTCGCGAATACGCGCGCCTGCAGCTTCCCGTAGAGAAGCTGGTGGAATATCCGGACGGCCGCAAGTTGGGCCAGATCGTGCGTCCGCTCGATTCCATGGGCGCGTACACGCCCGCCGGCCGCTATCCCCTGCCCTCCACGCTGCTGATGAACATCATCCCGGCGCAGGTGGCCGGCGTGAAGACTACCTGCGTCGCCTGCCCGCACCCCAGCGCCGAGATTCTGGGAATCGCCGCCTGGCTCGGCGTGACGCATTTTTTCCAGATGGGCGGAGCGCAGGCGATCGCCGCAATGGCGTTCGGAACGGCGACCGTTCCCCGCGTGGATCGAATCGTTGGTCCAGGGAATATTTACGTGGCGGCGGCGAAAAAACTGATCGCGGGAGAAACCGGAATCGATTTCGTCGCCGGGCCCACGGAGATCGTGATCATCGCCGCGGAGGGCAATCCGGAGTGGATCGCCGCCGACATGCTGGCCCAGGCCGAGCACGATGTCGACGCTTCGGCGATTCTGCTCACGACTTCTCGCGACTTGGCGAACGCCGTGGCCGAAGCCGTGGAGCGGCAGCTCATTTCCTTGCCGACCGCCGCCGTCGCGCGCCAGTCGATCGATAGCAACGGCGCGATCGTGGTCGTCGATTCTCTCGATCGCGCGGTCGAGTTTTCAAATACACTCGCTCCCGAACATCTCGCGCTGCACGATCCTGCATTGCTCGGTTCGATCCAGAACGCGGGATCGGTCTTCCTTGGACCGTCGAGCCCCGAAGCGGCTGGAGATTACGCGTCGGGCCCGAATCATGTTCTGCCGACGTCAGGCCAGGCCCGTTTAAGAGGTGGTCTGTCCGCAGCAGATTTCGTCAAGGTCATCTCGGTGCAGGAGCTGAGCCCGGCGGCACTGAAGTCGTCTGGCACCGGCAGTGACTACTCTCGCTCGTGCCGAAGGTCTGGAGGCGCACGCGCGATCGGTCGAGGTCCGTCATGGCTGATCCGCTCACTCCCCGACTTACTCCAAGACGAGCCATCGAGGCGATGGCGCCATATTCCCCGCCCTCGGGCGGACGCGCCGGAAAACTGCGTCTCGATTTCAACGAGAACACCGTCGGCTGCTCGCCTAAAGTGATCGAGTGCGTGCAGAAGTATGTGACAGCCGACCACCTGACCATTTATCCCGAGTATCAGGACGCCCGCCGCGATCTGGGCGCGTTCTTCGGCGTCACGCCCGAGGAGTTCACCATCACCAACGGCACCGACGAGGCGATTCAGCTCCTGATCAACACCTTCGTCGACGATGGCGATGATGTTCTCCTGCTCAAGCCTTCCTACGCGATGTATAAGTTCTACGCCGAGGTTGCCGGCGCATCCGTGCGCGAAGTCGACTACGCCGGCGATCTGAGTTTCCCAGTGACGGATTTTCTCGACGAGCTGCGGCCGGAGACGCGCGCGATCCTGATCGCCAATCCCAATAATCCCACCGGATCGGCGATCGGGCTCGACCAGATCGAGCTGATTCTTGAAACAGCGCCGGATGCGGCCGTGCTGATCGACGAGGCGTATTTCGAGTTTTACGGCGTCACGGCGTTGCGCTGGATCAATGAATACAAGAATTTGTTCGTCAGCCGGACATTTTCGAAGACCTATGGCATGGCCGCGATGCGCTGCGGCTGCCTGTTCAGCTGCGCGGAGAATATCGCGTGGATTCAGAAAAGCCCAGTCGCCCTACAGCGTGAATATGCTGGCGGTGATCGCGGCACGCGCGGCGGTGCAGGACCGCGAATACATCGCCAAATACGTCGGCGAAGCTCTGGCCGCGCGCGAAATGGCATACGTCGGTTTCGAGCGGCTGGGCATCCAGTACTTTCCGAGCCAGGCCAACTTCGTTCTGTTCTATGCGGGCGACCGCGCGATCCCCATCCGCGACGCACTCCGCGAGCGCGGCGTTCTGGTGCGCGATCGCAGTTACGAAATCCCCGGATGCGTGCGTGTCACCATCGGCACGCGCGGCGCAGGTCGAACGGTTCCTGGCTGAGCTGGAGGCGTTGTGGAAGGCGTGATTGTCTTTGACATGGACGGCGTGCTGGCGGAGGTGACCGAATCCTACCGCGAGGCGATCGTGCAGACGGTCGAACACTTCACCGGCAAGCGCATCGCGCGCGACTTGATCCAGGACTACAAGAACCAGGGCGGCTGGAACAACGACTGGGCGCTTTCGCAGAAGATCGCCGCGGACCTGGGTGTCGAAGTTCCTTACAACGTCGTCGTGGACTATTTCAACGAGATCTTCATCGGTCAAAAACGGGGACGGGCTGATCCAACGGGAGCAATGGTTTCCCCAACCCGGATTGCTCGAACGACTGCGCGAGCGATTCGGCCTGGCGATCTTCACCGGACGCCTGCAATACGAGGCCGAAATAACGCTCAAACGCTTCGCGCCGGATTGCTCCTTCGATCCGCTGCTGTGCGCCGAACATGTGACCAAAGCGAAGCCGGATCCTGAAGGTCTGCTTTATATACAGCGTCTGAACCCGAGTCGTAAGCTCTGGTACGTCGGCGACACCGTCGATGATGCGCGCTCTGCCCGCGCGGCTGGGGTGCCGTTTATCGGAATCGCCGCCCGCAACCACTCCCGGCGGGATGAGATCCTGCGCTTGTTTCAACAGGAGCAAGCGGTCGCGGTACTTGAAAACGTAAATGAGATCGAAAGCGCGTTATGAGACAAGCTTCCATCCAGCGCGACACCAAAGAAACGCAGATCCGCGGCAGCCTCACGATTGAAGGGCAGGGCAGCTACGAGATCTCGACCGGCATCCGCTTCTTCGATCACATGCTGGAGCTGTTCACCAAGCACGGCGGCTTCGACCTGAAGTTGAGTCGCCAGCGGCGACCTAGACGTGGACCAGCATCACACCGTCGAGGACGTGGGAATTGTACTGGGCCAGTTGTTCGCCAAAGCGCTCGGCGACCGCCGCGGCATCAATCGCGCGGGCTATTTCGTGCTGCCCATGGATGAAACTCTCGCCGTGGTCGCGGTCGATCTTGGCGGACGTCCGGCGCTGGTCTACAAAGACCTGGTGAAGACGCGACTGGTCGGCGATCTGCAAACCGAACTGGTCCATGATTTCTTCGACGGCTTCGTGAACCACGCGGCCGCGAATCTGCACGCCAAGGTGCTGTACGGCCGGTCGAATCATCACAAGATCGAGGCGATCTTCAAGTGCTTCGCGCGGGCGATGCGCTACGCGTGCTCGAAAGACGCGCGCCTCAAGAAGCAATTGCCGTCGACGAAGGGGCTACTGTGATCTCGGTGTTTGACTACGGCGCGGGCAATCTTCGCTCCGTCCAGAACACTCTGGGTGCGATCGGGGCCGAGTACGAGCTCATTCGCGACGCCGCAGGCATTCAAAAAGCGACGAAGCTGATCCTCCCTGGCGTCGGCCACTTCGGCCAGATGATGCGCGCGCTGGACGATCTGCAGGTTCGCGACGCGCTGATCGAACGCATTCGCGCCGGTGTTCCGTTCCTCGGCATCTGCCTCGGCTTGCAGGCGCTGTTTGAATCGAGCGAAGAAGCGCCCGGCGAGCGCGGCCTCGGCATCTATCCCGGCGAGGTGAAGCGCTTTCGCGGAGACCTTCGTATCCCGCACATGGGCTGGAATCAGCTCGACACCCTGCCGCGCCACGCGCCTGCTCCGCAACGCCGGCGAGAAACCATTCGTCTATTTCGCTCATAGCTACTACTGTCCGGTGATTCCGGAAACGGCCGCGACCTGCGAATACATGGTGCCCTACACCGCGCTGCTGGAACACAGGAACGTGTATGGCGTGCAGTTCCACCCGGAGAAATCGGGACGCGCTGGGGCTCCAGATCGTGAAGAATTTCGTGAAAGCAGATGCTGGCTAAACGAATCATTCCGTGTCTCGACGTCACCGCCGGACGTGTGGTCAAAGGCGTCAACTTCGTCAACCTGCGCGACGCGGGAGATCCCGTGGAACTCGCCGGCACGTTACAACGAACAGGGCGCCGACGAACTGGTGTTCCTCGACATCACCGCATCGAGCGACAATCGCGACACCATGGTCGACGTGGTCGCCCGCACGGCCCGCGAAGTCTTCATTCCGCTCACCGTGGGCGGCGGCATCCGCAGCGTCGACGACGCACGCAGCATCCTGCACGCCGGCGCGGATAAGGTCAGCGTCAATACCGCGGCGGTACGCCGGCCCGAACTGATCACCGAACTGAGCGAAGAATTCGGAGCGCAAGCAGTGGTGCTCGCCATCGATGCGCGACGCGCAGGGCCTGGCAAGTGGAACGTTTACACGCGCGGCGGCCGCCACGACGAAGGTATCGACGCAGTGGAGTGGGCTCGGCGCGGCGAGGATCTGGGCGCGGGCGAAATCCTGCTCACATCCATGGATACCGATGGCGTCCAGACCGGCTTCGATTGCCCGCTGACGCTCGCCGTGCATAACGCCACGCACATCCCGGTGATTGCGTCGGGCGGCGCTGGAAAGCCGGAAGATTTTCTCGAAGTGCTAAACGGCGCCTGTGCTGACGCCGCTCTCGCCGCCTCCATCTTCCACTACGGCACCTATACGGTTGGCGATCTCAAACAATTCCTGGCGGGGCACAACGTCCCGATAAGAAGATGATCATTCCCTGCATCGATCTCATGGACGGCAAAGTCGTCCAGCTCGTCCAGGGCCGCGACAAGGCGCTCGAAGGCGATGCGCCACTTGAGATGCTGCGTAAATTCGCGGCGTTCCCCGAAATTCAGGTGATCGATCTGGACGCCGCCATGGGGAAGGGTGAAAACGCTTCGCTTGTGGAACTCGTGGCGGGAAAAGCCCGCTGCCGCGTCGGCGGAGGAGTGCGCACTCCCGAACGCGCCCGGCGGTTGATCGAGCAAGGGGCGCACCGCGTGATCGTCGGCACGGCTGCGTTTACGCCGGCGCTCGAGCAAATCGCGGCCGCCGTTGGCCCGGAACGCCTGATTGTGGCGCTCGACTCCAAGAACGGCAAGATCGTCGTCAAGGGCTGGCAGGAGGCGACGAACTTCACGGCCGAGGAAGTCGTCAGCCGGCTCGAGCCGTTCTGCGGCGGATTCCTGTGCACCTACGTGGACAAAGAAGGCATGATGCAGGGCACCGATCTCGACTGGTTCCGCCGTCTGCGCGCCGCCACCAAGCACGAGATCACCGCCGCCGGCGGCATCACGACGCTCGACGACATCCGCGCGCTCGCCGCGCTGAATATCCACTCGGCGCTCGGCATGGCGATCTATACCGGCCGCCTGGATCTAGATGAGCTTGCCCGCTTGCACCAGTAGCTGTCGCGGCTCGTCGATCCAGTAATCCGGCTCCCACCTAGCCATCTCCTGATGATTTCCGTAGCCCCACCGGACGGCGCATGTCCGCACTCCTGCGCGACGCCCGGCTTCCATGTCCGCAGCCGAATCGCCCACCAAGAGGCACGTCTCTCGGTCGCACCGAAAACCCGCAGCGACGCCAGAATCACATCCGGCTCGGGCTTGGCGGGAAATCCGTCGGTGCCCTTGCACGTGATCGAAATGCCGCAGCAACCCGAACTGTTCCAGCACGCCGCGCGTAGTCTGGTGGTCTTGATGGTGGCTGTCGATTTGCGCCCGCCCAGCAAACCCAGCATCTCCGCCACGCCCGGGAACACGCGCGTACCGGCGTGTTTTCGATCCCAATAGGTGGTGCGGTAGCTCTGGATAAGCGGGTCGATTGCGTCGCTCGCGAAACCCAGATCCTGAAACAGGCCGATCAGGTGCCGGCCGATATAGCGCCGCAGGAACTCTTCGGAAACATCCGTCCCGGCCATGCGCGGCCAGAACTTCGAGTTGCGCCGCGCAGATATCCGGCGCGGAATCCATGAGGGTTCCGTCCACGTCGAACAGATAGACGGGAAACGATGGGACAGGCTCGAGCCTGTCAGCGTGCGTCATTACGCCGGCTGTGGACCGCCCTCGGGCAGAATCCCCGGCATCCTGCGTCCCGGATCGGGTTTCAGGATTTGCTGCGAAGGTCCATCGTCCGGCGGAATCTGGCCGCGGCGTTTCGTAAGCCCGCAGCGTTTCTCCCGCGATCAGCTGGTGCACTTCCGCCCCATCCAGAACTTCGCGTTCGAGCAACGCCAGGGCGATCCGCTCCAGCGCTTCCGACTTCTCCTCGATAATGGCCCGCGCCTTATCGTAGCCGTCCTGCACCAGCTTCTTGACTTGCTCGTCGATGCGGATCGCAGTGGCCTCGCTGTAGTCGCGATGTTGCGCGATCTCGCGGCCCAGGAAGATCTGCTCTTCGCGTTTGCCGAAGCTCATCGGACCCAGCTCGCTCATTCCCCACTCGCAGACCATCTTGCGCGCCATATCGGTTGCCCGCTCGATGTCGTTGCCCGCGCCGGTGGTGATGTGGTGCATGAAGATCTCTTCGGCGATGCGGCCGCCCATCAGGATCGCCAACTGTGCGCCCAGATACTCCTTGTGATAGGAGTGTTTGTCGTCGAGCGGCAACTGCATGGTCAGGCCCAGCGCCATCCCGCGCGGGATGATCGTAACCTTGTGCAGCGGATCGGCGAACGGTATCTGCGCCGCAACCAGCGCGTGCCCGGCCTCGTGATACGCCGTATTCTTCTTCTCTTCGTCGCTGATGATGAGGCTCTTGCGCTCCACGCCCATCATGACTTTGTCCTTGGCCAGCTCGAAATCGAACTGCGTGACCACCTTGCGATTCTGGCGAGCCGCTACGAGAGCCGCTTCGTTCACCAGGTTGGCGAGGTCCGCGCCGGCGAAACCCGGCGTCCCGCGCGCGACTACGGTGAGATCCACGTCATCGGCCAGCGGCACCTTCTTGGTGTGAACTTTGAGAATCTGCTCGCGGCCTTTCACATCCGGACGACCCACCACCACGCGCCGGTCGAATCGGCCCGGCCGCAGCAGTGCTGGATCCAGCACGTCCGGCCGGTTGGTGGCCGCCACCAGGATCACGCCTTCGTTCGATTCAAATCCGTCCATCTCCACCAGCAGTTGGTTGAGGGTTTGTTCGCGCTCATCGTGGCCGCCGCCCAGACCCGCCCCGCGATGACGGCCGACAGCGTCGATTTCATCGATGAAGATGATGCAGGGCGCATTCTTCTTGCCTTGCTCGAACAGGTCGCGCACGCGGCTGGCGCCCACGCCCACGAACATCTCCACGAAATCCGAACCGGAGATCGAGAAGAACGGAACGTTGGCTTCGCCCGCGATGGCCCGCGCCAGCAGGGTCTTGCCCGTTCCCGGCGATCCGATCAGCAGGACGCCCTTGGGGATTCGTCCGCCCAGCTTTTGGAATTTTTGCGGCTCACGCAGGAATTCGATAATCTCCTGCAGCTCTTCCTTGGCTTCTTCCACGCCCGCCACGTCCTTGAACGTGACCTTCTTCTGTTGCGATGAGTGCAGCCGGGCGCGGCTCTTCCCAAAGCTGAGCGCCTTGTTGCCTCCGCTCTGCATCTGGCGCAGCATGAATACCCAGAATCCGATGACCAAAGCGAATGGCAGGAAGGTTCCCAGCAAATTCACCCAGTTGCTGCCGTTGTCCTGCACCACGGAAACCGTGACGCCCTTGTCCAGCATCAGCTTCTGAAAATCGGTGAAGGCGGGCGGAACGGTGGAATGAAACTGTTCGCCGTTCTTGTACTTCCCCTGGACGTCGCCGGTGGTGGAATTGAACGTGGCTTTTTCCACCTTGCCGTCCTGTACGTCACGATAGAGATCGGAAAACTGCGGCGACTTGCCCGCATCGGCCGGATGGCGAAAAACCGCCCATACCAGTACCACCAGGCACAGGACGATCAGCCACAGGACTGCGTTTCTTACATTAGAATTCATGAGTATCTCGACTTCCTCGAATACGGCCCCTCAAGATAAAAGACGTTGGCTAGACGTCAAAAGATTCACCTTCCCATCGGAACTTCGCGAATCCACACCCGGACTTGCCCGCCGCCTGACGGCCGGGCGCACTCCACTGCCGGCCCAAAGTCCCGCGCCCACAGGATCTTATCCCCACAACACAGAATCGGCCAGAACGGACGGCGCCAAGAGGGTATACGCTGCCGCTGGAATAATTCTTTGAGCTTCCGATCATGGGTGTGCCCAACCGGGCAATAACGATCTCCGGGCTTCCAGCCACGCAGTACCAACCTCTCCGGAATCGCAGCGAAGTACAGCTCCGATTTCAGCGTAGCACACGCGTCCGCCCGCTGCCTCCCGCGGATAAGATCCAAACAAATCATGGAATTGCCGTCCGGAGCGAGCCGCCCCCCGGGAACCGTAACCTCGCCGTCCAGCGGGTTCTGCCGGACCTGGCCTGGTACTGCTAGACGCAGCCAGTCGAAGGACCGGATCGCATGGATTCCCGGCAACTGGGCCTTCCCGCCCGCCTCGGGCAGTTCCAGGACGTTTTCGATATGGCCGAATTGCACCCCGTGCAGGCTCCCTTTGACTTGCCGGATCGCGTGCCGGATCAGCCGGCGAGCCGCGGCGCGAGGTAGCCGGGCGAGCTCCCTTGTGGAGATTTCGACGGCGCCAGGCGAGACCCTCAGCATTTCCTTGGCGAGGCCGGCGATAGCGCCCGCCCACCAGCGTTCTTCCTCGTAGGCCAGATCCGCCATGTGGGCGAGGGCCGCGGCCAGGCCGGGATTCCAATCTCCCTTCAGGCTCGGCAAAAGCGCATGGCGGATCCGATTGCGGGCAAATCTAGTCTCCTGATTGCTCGAATCTTCGCGCCACGGGATGCCCCGTTCGCGGAGGAACGCCCGCACCTCGCCGCGGGTGACGTCCAGAAGCGGCCGGATCAGACCCTCGGCGGTCACCGGCAGAATCCCCGCGAGTCCGGCCAGTCCCGAGCCTCGCAGGATACGGAACAGCACCGTTTCGGCCTGATCGTCACGGGTGTGGCCCAGGGCGATCCTGTCGGCAAGGCCCCGCCCGATCAGGTCCTGAAAGAAAGCGCGCCGGGCCCGGCGAGCAGTTTGCTCCAGATTTCCTTGGCCGCACAGCGCGACTGTGGAATGGAACGGCAATTCCATTTCGCGCGCCATCGCACCGACGAAGCGCTCGTCCGCTTCGGAATCCTCGCCTCGAAGCTTGTGATTGACGTGGGCAACTCCCACCACCCGGATCTTCAGTTCCCGCAGGACGTGCAAAAGACACACCGAATCTGGCCCGCCGGATACCGCGACGACCACGCGCCCGCCCGGTGCCAGCATGTTGTGACGGGAAATGGTCGCGGCTACCTGCTGCAGCAAGTTACTGTTTTCCGTCCAATTCGGGCCGCTGCGGCCCAAACCCGAGCCCGTGCGCCAGATCCTTGTTGTTCTCGTTGCAGGCGTACTCCATGGGCTGTTTACCGGGAGCCATGTGAGTGAACACCCGGCTATAAGTCCACGGTTTGGTGTAGAACTTCGGATCCTCGACCCACAGATCGTGTTTCAGATGATCCCAGTCGGGGCGCGACCAGCGCTCGACAACGTGCATCGCATCGCTGTGCGGATGCGCGTCATCGTCCACCCAGCTCAGTTTGTCCTTGAACCCGACGGAATCGATCACCAGCGTGTCGCCATCCCAGCGCCCGACGCCATGCCCGAAGAAAGATGGCTCAATATCGTTCAACGGGCGGCTGCTTACGCCCGTCGATCGGTATCGAGCGCCACGCGGTCATCAGCTCGTACAGGAACGCCAGGCGGTTCGCGTTCTGCAGAATCTCAAACGGCACGCCGCTGATGCTGGCGCGGGGGATCCCTGCGAACAGACACAGGCCTTCGGGATTGATCGACTGGGTCATGTTGTAGTTTGTACGCCGCTTCCCCAGCCGGGGTGAACGGAGGGCCGCCCACGCTCTCGAACATATTCCGCAGCAGCGGCCCCTGCCAGAACCCCGAGAGATCCGGTTTGCCGTCCCGCATCCGCGGCGTGGGCTTGGATTTGGACTGCCCGGCTAAGGGTAACGCGGCGAACGCAATTGCCGTCAGAAGGATCGCACTCGTGCGTCTCATGCACCCATGCTATAACGGAAAATCACCGTGAGCGCCCCCGCGGATCCCTATATCGTCAGCATCGACGTTGGCAGCTCTTCGGTGCGCGCGCTCCTGTTCGACTCCGGCGCGCGCCAGATGGAGGGCTACGGCGCTCAGCTGCCCTACCGCATCCACACCACGCCCGATGGCGGCGCGGAAGTCGATCCCGATGCGCTCGCGGACCTCACCATCGACTGTCTGGACGAGCTTCATCGCCAGGTTCATGAGGCGGGCTTGCACGTCGCCGCCGTGGCCGGCAGCGCCTTCTGGCACAGCTTCTGCGGCGTGGACGCCTCGGGCAAACCGACATTCCCGATACTGCACCTTCTCGATACGCGCAGCGCGGAGCAGGTCGCCCGCGTGCCGGACACTCACGTTCGCACGGGATGCGTCCCCCACTCCAGCTATTGGCCCGCAAAACTTTTGTGGCTGGCCGCGAATCGTCCGGATGAATTTCGCGCCACGCATCGCTTTCTCAGCTTTCCGGAATATCTCTATCTGAAACTGCTCGGAAGCCCGCGAGCGTCTACCTCAATGGTCTCCGCCACCGGCCTGTGGGATCAGAACGCGTCGAATTACGATCCCGAGACACTTGCGGCTCTGCCGATTCGCCGCGAACAGCTTGCCGATCCCGCTTCTCTCGATCAGAGCGAAGAACTCGCTGCGTCCCGAATACCGCCGGCTATGGCCGGAGTTCGCGAAGGCCCGTTGGTTTCCCGCCTTAGGCGATGGAGCCTGCAATAACCTCGGCAGCGGATGCATTTCGACGGATCGCGCTTCGCTTATGGTGGGAACAACCGGGGCGATGCGCCTGGTTGGGCGGATGGTTTCCGGCGCTACAGGAGCAAAGATATCCCCCGGCCTGTGGTGCTATCGCGTCGACCGGGACCGCTTCGTCAGCGGCGGCGCTCTCTCCAACGGCGGCGATGTCTACGCCTGGATGAAGCGAAACCTTGCGCTGCCGAAAGACGTCGAGGCTCGCCTGGAAGCGGCGCGGCCGGGAACCCACGGCCTGACGATCCTTCCCTTTTTCTCGGGCGAGCGCACTCCGTATTGGCGTGCCGATCTGCGAGCATCTATCACCGGCCTGGCGGCGTCTACCGAGTCCTTCGATATTCTCCGCGCGGCGCTCGAATCCATCGCGCTGCGTTTTCGCGAGATCTATTGCCTCCTCGCCGGGCCTTGGGGAGCTCCATCCGAAGTGATCGCTTCCGGCGGCGCGCTGCTGCATTCCCCCGCGTGGACCCAGATGATGGCGGATGCGCTCGGGCGCCCAGTCACGATGTGCACGGAAACCGAAGCTTCCTGCCGCGGCGCGGCCCTGTGGGCGCTGGAGCAACTTCGCATCATCGACGGAATCGGCGCACTTCCGGCATCGACCGGCGCGGTTTTCACGCCCCGCGCCGAATACCAGGACGCTTACCAGGATCTTCTTGCCCGGCAAAAACAACTTTATGAACGCCTCTATTCCTGATCTGAACCAGGATGACCTTATGAAACGAGCAGCTCGAATCAAGCTACTGCTCATGGATGTCGACGGCGTTCTCACCGACGGCCGCCTGATCAACGTCCCGGCTCCCGACGGGACCATGTTCGAGACCAAGGCTTTCGATTCGCAGGACGGAATCGGCTTGCAGTGGCTTTCGTGGCACGGCATCGCGACCGGCGTCATCAGCGGGCGTGTTTCGCCGGCCACGGTCGAGCGCGCCCGCCAGGTCAAGATGACCTACGTCTACCAGGGCCATATCGAGAAAATCCCGATCCTCCAGGAGATCCTTGCGAAGAGCGGCATCGCGCCTGAGGAGACTGCTTACGCAGGCGACGATCTCACGGATGTCGTTGTGATGCGCCGTGTCGGCCTGGCCATCGCCACCGCGAACGCACGGGACGAGGTCAAGCGCGCCGCCCATCACATCACCAGGGCGTCGGGGGGGCAGGGCGCAATTCGCGAGGTCGCCGAGCTCCTTCTCCAAGCCCAGGGCCGCTGGTCGGATATCTTGAAGAAATACGAGGTGGACTAAGAGTGTCCCAGCGAATCGGATTAGAAGTGGGCGCCGATCCCGGCCCTGGCGTGCTGCATCAGCTGAGCGGCGTCATCGCGCACGAGCAGGGCAATATCCTGAGCATTGAAATCGTGGAGGAGAAATCCCCGGAGACGGTCACGTATTTCGAAATCGATATGCCGGGCGATCCCCAGAATCTTCTGCGGAATCTCCGCGCACTTCCGGTGGTACACCGCGTGGCGCTGGTGCAGACCATGCAGAAGATCTTCGGCAAGCGCATCATCATCGTCGGCGGCGGCGCGCAGGTGGGCCAAGTCGCACTGGGCGCGATCGCCGAAGCCGATCGCCACAATATTCGCGGCGAACATATCTCCGTGGACACGATTCCGCTGGTGGGTGAACAGCCGCTGGCCGACGCCGTGCGCGCCGCCGGCCGCCTGCCGCGCGTCAAAGCGTTAGTGCTGGCGGGATCGCTGATGGGCGGCGAGATCGAGGTCGCCGTGCGCGAAGTGCGCGCGCAAGGGCTTCTGGTCGTCAGTCTCAATATGGCCGGAAGCGTACCCGACGCCGCCGATCTGGTGGTCACCGATCCGGTTCAGGCCGGCGTCATGACGGTGATGGCGGTCGCCGACACCGCCAAGTTCACCGTCGAGCGCCTGACGCGCAGGATCTTCTGATGAGATTCGTAAAAAGAAAAGGGGACAGCCTGCGGATGTTCCAGAAAGGGCGGTCGACCCGGATACTTAGAGGCTGTCCCCTTTTCTTTTTGTAATATGTCACCCGACGAATTCCGCGCCGCGGGCCACGAAGTCGTAGATTGGATCGCCGACTACCTGCGTGACATTCGCGATCTTCCCGTGCTGCCCGACGTCCAGCCCGGCGAACTCACGGATGCCTTGCCTGCCGCCGGCCCGGAGAAAGGCGAATCGATGGACGCCATCCTCGCCGACTTCCGGAATCTCATCGTCCCCGGCATCACCCACTGGAATCACCCGCGCTTTTTCGGCTACTTCTCGATCTCCGCGTCGGGTCCCGGCATCCTGGGCGAAATGCTGGCGGCCGCGCTCAACGTCAATCACATGCTGTGGAAGACGTCGCCGGCCGCTACGGAACTGGAGCAGGTCACGCTGGGCTGGCTCCGCCAGTGGCTCGGCCTTCCTGACGATTTCTTCGGCATCATTCACGACACCGCTTCCACCGGCAGTCTGCACGCGATTCTGGCCGCGCGCGAGCTTGCAGCGCCAGAGGTTCGCCTCACCGGCGAACATTCCCGGCTCATTCTATATGCGTCCGAGCACGCGCATTCCTCCATCGACCGTGGCGCTCTGGCCGCCGGGATCGGTCTCGAGAACATCCGCCACGTTCCTTCCGACGACGAGTTTCGCATGCGCCCAGATGCATTGGCATCGATGATCGCGGAAGACATCGCGGCTGGGAAGAAACCGTTCTGCGTGGTGGCCACGGCGGGAACCACGTCCACCACCAGCGTCGATCCCATTGAAGAGATCGGCGCGATCGCCAGGCGAAACAATCTCTGGTTCCACGTCGACGCCGCATATGCCGGATCCGCCGCGCTGCTCGAGGAACATCGTCACATCCTGAAGGGCGCGGCGCAGGCCGATTCACTGGTGGTCAATCCTCACAAGTGGCTCTTCACGCCGGTGGACATCAGCGTTCTCTATACTCGCCGTCCAGAGATCATGCGGCGCATGCTGTCGCTCGAAGAAGCGCCGCCTTATCTTCAGGCCGCGGAGCAGGATCGGGCCGTCAATCTCGCCGATTACAGCCTAGCGCTCGGCCGGCGCTTCCGGTCGCTCAAATTGTGGTTCGTGCTGCGGTATTTCGGACGCGAAGGCATCACCAGGATTTTGCGCCGCCACCTGGAAATCGCCCGCACCCTGGCTCAGCACATATCCGCTGATTCTCGATTCGAGCTGGCTGCCCCGGTCCTCTTCTCGCTGGTGTGTTTCCGGTACCGGGGTTCGGACCAGAACAATCGCGATCTGCTCGATCGGATCAATGCCAGCGGACGCGCGTTCTTATCCGGGACCACCTTGCACGGGAAGTTCGTGCTTCGTTTCGCGATCGGGAACGTAGCCACTACCGAGGACGACGTTCTTCAAACCTGGGAATGGATCAGGACGTCAGCGCTTCCAGCGACTGGATCTCCCGCCGCAACGCATCCAACTCCGCTTTGACGGCTCCGAAATCCCCCTGCGCCGCAGCGTCTTCGATGCTCCTGGCCAATTGGCTCAGGTTGGCCGACGCGATATGTTCGGCGGCCGCGCCTATACGTTTGGCTTCCTCCGCAAGAGTAGCGGCATCGCCGCGCAGCCGCGGCCGTTTCCAGCTTCTCCAGCCGGTCGGGCGCCACTTCCATGAACAGACGGAGCATTTCGTTCACCAGAACCCGGTCCTGCTGCATCATTTTGTCGGCCAGGATGCGCTCCACACCACTGGCTTTCGGTCCGGCGGACTGTCCGGTTCCGGACGCCAGTTGCTGTTCGATCACCGCGATCAGGCCTGCCTGCTGAACCGGCTTGGAGATGTAGGCGTTCATTCCCGCCTGCAGGCAGCGCTCGCGGTCCCCGATCATGGCGTGCGCGGTCATGGCGATGATCGGCAGATAGTCCCAGTTGTGATTGCGGCGGATCGCCTTCGTGGTTTCGAGTCCGTCCAGCACCGGCATCTGGACGTCCATCAGAATCAGGTTGTAGGGCTCGGCAGCGCCCTCCAGTTTGTCCAAAGCTTCCTGCCCGTTATTGGCCACGTCGATCGCATAATTCTTCTTGCGCAGCATCGCCAGCACTACGCGCTGGTTCACGGCGTTGTCTTCCACCAGGAGCAGTCTTGCCTGCTTCGCGGCAGGCACGGCCGCTCGCAGCTCGGGCCGAGGCTCGACCGCGGTTTCCGCCGCCGGCGCTGTCTCAAAAGGTATCTCCACAGTAAACGTGCTCCCTCGTCCTACCCGGCTCTCCACGCGAATGTGTCCTCCCTGCAATTCCACAAGCCTTTTGGTAATGGCCAGCCCCAGGCCCGTACCGCCGTATTTCCGGCTGATGCTGGAGTCGGCCTGCGTGAATTTTTCGAAGATCAGCGGAACCTTCTCCGCCGGAATACCCGCTCCCGTATCGGCAACATCCAGCACCATGGTGAGTTTTCCGTCCGCGCCCGGCAAAACCGCTTGGCGCACGCTTACGCAGCCCTTCTCCGTGAACTTGATGGCATTCGACAGCAGGTTCGCCACGATCTGGCGCAGCCGCAGCGGGTCTCCCGCCACGTTGGTCACATCGCCCACGCATTCGAAACGAAGCTCGATACCCTTCTGCTGGGCCTTAGCGCCTTGCCCGCGCACGCAATCCTCGGCCACCGAGCGCAAATCGAAGGGCACCGTTTCCAGAATCATCCGGCCGGCCTCGATCTTAGAGAGATCGAGAATATCGTTCAGCAAGTCCAGCAGCGAATAAGCGCAGCGTTGCGCGATCTCCACCTGCTCGCGCTGCTCACCGCCAACGGGGCTGTCGAGAACCAGGTCCAGCATGCCCAGCAGGCCGTTCATCGGCGTGCGGAGTTCGTGGGAGATATTCGCCAAGAACTCGCTCTTCGCCTGGCTGGCCGCCAGCGCTCCGTGCATGGCTTTTTCGAGCTCCTGGGTGCGCTGCCGGATGCGCTCTTCGAGCAGTTCCTGGTACTGCTTGATTTCCTCCTGGGAAGCCGCCAGGGCGGTGATCATCCGGTTGAAGCTCTCTCCCAGATACTCGACCTCGTCCCCGGTCCGGCTGACTCGAATAGGCTCCAGCCGCCCCTCGCGCACCGAAGTGATACCGGCTTCGAGCAGGGTCAAAGGCCGCGCCAGCAGGCGATTGGTGAATCGCGAAATCGCCGCGGCTACGCCCAGTACGATCCCGCACAAGACCAGGCCTTTGGTCCAATTGAACGTGTGCAGGTGGATATCCCACCACAGACTGGTCGCCACCACCCAGAGCAGGAGAATAGAGGTAAACGCCGAGTACTTCGACGAGAGCGAGCGCAGCTTACCTATCCGTGGCTTTCCCACACTCTAATGTTCTGTCCTTCTACCCGGTCCGGCCATCAGTCGAAGACCTTAGTACCCCGCCCTTTTGCCAACTAGCCCGAATGGAGGCTGGCTCGCCCCTGCTAACCTGTAAACAAAATGCCTTCCCGCCTGGCGACTTCCCTGTGCGGCATTCCACTTAAGACTCCGGTTCTGGCAGCGTCCGGAACGTTCGCCTACGGCGTCGAACTGAGGGATCTGGTGGATCTCTCCGCCATTGGCGGGATCGTCGTCAAGGGTCTTTCCCGCGAGCCCATGGACGGGAATCCTCCGCCCCGAGTATGGGAGACCGAGGCCGGCATGATAAATTCGATCGGCCTGCAGAATATCGGCGTGCGGGCGTTCGTCAGCGAAAAGTTGCCCCAGTTGCGCGGGGCCGGCACCGCTGTCTTTGCCAATGTGTTCGGCTACGCCGTCGAAGACTATCTCGAAGTAGTCCGGGTACTCGAAGACGCCGAGGGTATCGCCGCCTACGAGCTCAACGTCTCCTGCCCCAATACCAAGCACGGGGGAATCTTCTTTTCGAGCGACCCGGCTTTGCTCGGCGAAGTGGTCGGCTCCGTGCGTAGGATCGCCCGGCGACCGCTGATCGTCAAGCTTTCTCCGAACGTCGCGCGAATCGAGCCCCTGGCCAAAGCTGCCGAGGAGGCTGGCGCCGACGCACTCTCGCTGGTGAACACGTTCATCGCACTGGCCATCGATCCGCAGACACGAAAGTCGCGCCTGGGCGCCGGATTCGGAGGCCTGTCCGGTCCGGCGATCAAGCCCATCGCCCTGCGGATGGTCTACGAAGCAGCGCGCGCAGTAAAGATACCCGTCGTCGGCCTCGGTGGGATTTCAAACGGCCTGGACGCGGCCGAATTCCTCATCGCCGGCGCGTCCGCCGTTGAAGTCGGCACCGCCAACTTCTGGGATCCGACAGCGCCTGTGCGCATCGCCCGGGAACTGGACGAATTCCTGCAACGGGAAGGAATCGAGCACGTGAACCAACTGATCGGCACACTCCAGCTATGAAAATCATCTCGACTCCGAACGCCCCCGCGGCCATCGGCCCTTACTCCCAGGCAGTCGTTTCTAATGGCTTCGCCTTCTTGAGTGGACAGATTCCGCTCGATCCGGCGACCGGCAAGATCGTCGACGGCGACATCGCCGCGCAGACCGAACGGGTGCTGGAGAACCTGAAGGCAGTGCTCGAAGCGTGCGGGACTTCGTTAACGAAGGTCGTCAAAACAACCGTATATCTCAAGGATATGGGCGAATTCGCGCGAATGAACGAGGTCTACGCGCGCTATTTCGCGGAAAATCCGCCCGCCCGAGCCACCGTGGAAGCCGCGCGCCTCCCGCGCGACGTGCGCGTCGAGATCGACTGCATCGCAGTCATCAACTAAACCTTGGCGAAGTCGATATAGCCCCGCCGAGGATCGGTGCCGACCAGCTTCACATCGAGCCGGTCGCCCACGTCGGCGCCCTGCTGCCCTTGCACCAGCATTCCTTCCACGGGAGGACCCAGGACCCGCACGAACACGCCCTTGGGTCCCGCGCCCGTCACCACTGCGTGGAACGTTTCCCCGACGCGATTCCGCATGGCCACCGCCGCAATGCGCTTGCCCATCACCCGCTCCACCTTGCGGGCCGCATCCTCCCTAAGCGTGCAGTTTTTAGCGATCGCATCCAGTTGCGCATCCGAATACGGACAGGGCAGCTTGCCCAGAACCGATTTGATCAGCCTCTGCGTCACCGTATCGGCAAACCGGCGGTTGGGCGCCGTCGAATGCGTGTAATCGTGCGCGGCCAGGGCGAAGTGTCCCGGGGCTTCCTCGCCGCTTCGCGCCAGCACGTACTCGCCCGGCCCCATCAGCTTCACCACCGCCAGGGAAACGTCGGCGTAATGATCCGGATCGGCCGCTTTTCTTCTTTGCAGAACCGCGTTCAACGCTCCGGAATCCGGCTCCGGGGGAAGCTTCTCGCCGTAGCGCGCCGCCAGCTCGACAATGCGCGGCCACCGCTCGGGTGTTTTGACGACGCGCCGGATCGAGCTGACTTTCGCATCCTGCAGCGCGCGAGCCATCACGCCATTCGCGGCCACCATGAAATTCTCGATCAAGTCGCTGGCACGATTCTTATTCCGCGTGTTGATGCCCTGCACCTCACCGGCGTCGGAAACCACTGGCTCGGCCTCCACGCGATCCAGGCTCAATGCGCCCATCCTGCAACGCTCGTCGTGCAGAATCCGCGCGGCCTCATCCTGCAGCTTCAGTTGCGCGGCCAGGCCGGAGGACGCGGCTACTTTCGGCGGCGCGGCAGCGGTTCCTTCGAGCCACGCCCCCACTCCGTTGTAGGTCAGCTGAGCCTGATTGCGCACCAGCGCCCGATAGACCGCGGAGGAGGCGATCGATCCGTCGCCGGCCACCACAAACTCCACCACCATGGCCAGCCTGTCGGCGTTCTCGTTCAGCGACGTCAGGCCGGTCGAAAGTTCCTCCGGCAGCATGGGAAAGGTTTGGACACCGGTATACACCGACGTTGTTTCATGCGCGGCGTGCCTGTCGATGGGAGAATCAATCGGCACGTCACTGTCCACGTCGGCGATGGCGACCAGCACACGAATCCCTGCGCTCACGCGCTCGGCTACCTCCGCCTGATCCAGATCGCGCGAGGTGTCGTTATCGATCGACGACCACAGTAAGGACCTCAGGTCCCGAACATCGCCGCCTGTGGTGACTGGTTTCTGAGCCTCCAGCGCCTTGACTTGCTGGACGGCCTGGGGAGAAAAATCCGGCTGAAATCCCTGGGCGAGCATTTCCTGGTGTGCGGCGGCACGAAGATCGAATGCAGGTTGGGTCATGAATCCCAAATCCTAACATGCGCCGTCTTTTTACTGGTCGTGTACCGTGTATTGCGACTGGGGATCCTTGAGGACGATGTCGACCACGCGTTCATCTTCATCGATATCGAATGTATCGCCGAACGTCTGGTAGTTTTTGGCGATGACCTGGATCAGGATCTTGCCTTTGGGAATCCCCGGAATCTTGGCCATGCCTTCCTGGGAACTCTTCAGCTCCCAGGAGAGCCGCGATTTCTTCAACCCCAGAGCCTTCACAGACCGCCCGCTGACGAATTTGACGATCACCGACGCGCGGTCCACCGGCTTCCCGCGTTCGTTGGTCACGCGAATCTGCAGCCGCGTGAGATCGTCCGCGCTTAACGTTACGACCGGCAACAGCAGCGCGAGCAGAAGAACCAGTTTCCGCATCGCGCCCATTATCTCACGTGCACTGCAGGGCAGGTCCCTGCCCCACATCAGGCAATGTCAGGGAGAAGAAACCGTATCGATTGCCCGGCCGCTTCCGACACAGCTTCCGCCGCGAGATACCCGCTGCGCACCGCGCCTTCCATGATCGCGGGCCATCCTGAACGCGTCCAGTCGCCGGCCAGGAACAGGTTGGGCACATTTGTCCGGCTCACGGGACGCCGGGATTCCAAACCAGGCCTGGCCGAGAGGACGGCCCGCACTTCCTTCACCACGTGAGCTTTTTCCAGGTTCGCGCCGCGAACCGCGGGAAGAAACTCCTCCAGCTCCCGGATTGCCAAAGCGATCACGTCCGCGCGCGGCATCTCCAGCAAACTCCGCGAGGCGCTCACTACCAGCTGAACCGCACGGCCTTCGTGCTTATTGAAGATCCACTGGATGGTCCGGTCGAGCAGCGTCGCCTGGGGCACGTCAATCACAGGCCGGTCGAACCACAGGTGGATCCCAGTGATGGGTGCGTATTCGAATCCTGATACATCCAGATTCAGCCCCGGCGCGACATCCGGCACGCGTTCGAACGGCAGGGCGCAAATGTAGTAATCCGCGCGCAGCTCCTCACCGCGAACGATCACCGATCGCACCACTCCGCCCTCGATCGCGATCCGCTCGACGGGCGCGCGCAGACGGAATTCCACGGGTCCGACTTCCTTCCATCGCTCCACTCCGTAAAATTCTCCCAGCGGAACCGATGGGACGCCCATCTGATAGGAATCCCTGCGCGCCAGCAATCCCAGCCGGAACACCTGAAATCCGTGCGCCGCGGCGGTCGCGTCCAGCTCCTCACTGATCGCGGACACCAGGATCTGCCTCCAGAACCGTTCGATCGCGCGCGGAGGCTGGCGCTGTTCCTTCAGCCAGTCGAGCATCGAGATCTGGTCCAGATCGGTGCGCTTCTTGTATTGGCTCTTGATGGCGCGGATCCCGCGCATCACCGCCAGCTTTTCGGACAAGTTCAGGAATTTGAGGCTGAGAAAGGATTCCGCAAAATGCGCCGGCGCAGGCAGCACGCCGGACCGCAGCACGCTGCGACGTCCACCCGGCTCGATAAAGATAAAGTCGCGGTAGAAAGTGATCTGGTCCTGGACTCCGAGGCGCCGGTAAAAGTCCAGAAGATTAACGCAGCAGCGCAGCAGGATATGCTGGCAGTTATCGATGGTCTCGGCGTTGTCGCCTGTGCCGATTTCGTAGGAAGTCGCCCGGCCGCCCAGGAATCGCCGCGATTCGAGAACCCGTACGGTGTGTCCGGCCCCGGCCAGAGCCGCTGCGGACGCCAACCCCGCCAAGCCCCCGCCGATAACGATTACGTCCGCCATGCGGAGCCGTGTCGTGGAAACATAAAGTTCTATGTTTACACGACGTCGCGCGTATACGTAGTGCTAAACGACGGGAACGCGGCCGCGGCGTCCGCCGCCTGAATCCCGGCCGAGGAGATCGAGCACCACCAGCACGACTAAAACGATGAATAGGACGTCTTGCAGATCCATAGTATGAAATTACAGTATGGCCGCATACCGCGCCACGCCACAAGTCCCAGAGGGCATAGTACTGGGAGCAATCGTTACCGGGTACCAGCGCCAGCGCGCGCGTGGCCCAGCGTCTTGACGACGTTTTCGATCAGCCGCAAACCGCAGTCGCCCTCCAGCGTCAGGATCGATTCCGGATGAAATTGCACGGCTTCCATGGGCAATTCGCGGTGGCGCACGCCCATGATGACGCCGTCTTCGCTTTCGGCGGTCACTTCCAGGCAGCTGGGGAGCCGATTGCGGATGGCGAATAACGAATGGTACCTTCCCACTCGAAATGTTTCCGGCAGACCCTCGAAAATCCCCAATCCGCGATGGTGTACGGTGGATGGCTTGCCGTGCATAGGGTAGTCCAGCACGCCCAGCTCGCCGCCAAATGCTTCCACCATCCCCTGCAAACCCAGGCACACGCCGAATACCGGGATTTCGAGCTTCGCGGCTTGCCGAACCAGCGCAGGCACGCCAAAATCCTCCGGCCGGCCCGGACCGGGCGAGACCAGGATCAGTGACGGCGCCAGTTTCTCGATCATCTCCAGCGGGAATCCCGCGCGGTAGGTGATGACTTCCGCTCCGGTCTGGCGCGCATAGTTCGCCAGCGTGTGGATGAAGCAGTCTTCGTTGTCGACCAGCAGCATGCGAACGCCCTGGCTCTGGTCTTTCTTGGGCGCGTACGCCGGCCCGGTCTTGAATTCCGGATCGAGCACGCGGAAGAAGCCTGTGGCTTTCAAATGGCACTCGCGATCTTCCTGCTCGGGAATGGAGTCGTAGAGCAGCGTCGCGCCCGCGCCATACGCGGCGACGCCATCCCGCAGATGAACCGTGCGAATCGTGATCCCGGTGTTGATCCCGCCGTCCAGCGAAATCAATCCCACCGCTCCGCCGTACCAGCCGCGCGCGTCCTTTTCCAGATCCTCGATAGCCTGCGCCGCCCACTTCTTGGGCGCGCCGATCAGCGTAACCGCCCACATGTGCGTAAGGAACGCGTCGAGCGAATCGAATCCGTCCGCCAGTATGCCCTCGACGTGATCCACGGTGTGGAATAGTCCCGCGTAACTCTCGATCAGGCGGCGCGCGATCACTTTCACTGTGCCGGGTTTGCAGACGCGCGACTTATCGTTGCGATCGACATCCGTGCACATCGTGAGCTCGGATTCTTCCTTCGCCGACGAGAGCAGTTCGCGAATATTATCGGCGTCGCGCAGCGGATCGCCCGTGCGCCGGGCCGTGCCGGCGATGGGGCAAGTCTCCACGCGCGCGCCGTCCTCGCGCTGTTCCACGCGCACGAACATCTCCGGTGAAGCGCCAATCAATTGCTCGTCGCCGAACTGGAGCAGGAATTCGTACGGGCTGGGACTGGCCTTCTGAATGCGCTCGAACAACTCAGCGGCGCCGCCCGCGTAAGGCGTGCGAAACGTCTGGCGCAGCACCACTTCGTAGTAATCGCCCAGACGCATGCCTTCGCGGACGGTTTCGACATTGGCAGCGTACTCAGCGGGCGTGTGATCGCTGACGATCGGGCCCGGGGCCGGCTTCTTCTTCGATCTGTCTTCACGCGCTGGGCGGCGTGCGGAAGCCCGCGAGTCGAGTCTTCACCGCGCGTGAAGTCGAACCGGTAACGCTCAATGTGCTCTTTCTTGCGATCCATGAAGTAGATGTCATCGCACAGGAACAGGCGCAGATCCTTGACGCCGGCGCGCGGGTGCTTGATGCGAATCGGATCGAAGCGGAACAGCAGATCGTAACCAAATGCGCCCACTAAGGCGAGCCGGCCCGCCAGGGGTCCGTGAAACTCGGCCATCATCGCGCGCAGCAAGGAGAACGCCGACGGCTGCTTGCTGCGTTCCTCTTCCGGGAACAATTCGGGCAGCGGCTTGAGCTTGCCGTGGAGGATGCCGTTCACCATCTCAAACGATTCCCAGTGAGGATGCGGGCGCAAGACCGGTTCGAGCAGCCGGTTGATCACCTCGCCGCGAGCATTCAGCGGAGTCAAGGTAATGTCGCGGTCGGCGGCTACGATCTCAAGCGGCGGCGCGACGGAGGCCACGTCCCAGCGCGAGTAGCGCTCCGGGTATTCGTAACCGGAGGAAAGATAGATGCCGCGCTGGGTATCGAGCTTATGCAGCAGCCCGCGCAAGCCCTTTTCGAACGGAATCTTGGAAAACGTGCGTTCGACAACGATGCCGCTAGGTGTGGAATAGCTGTCGGGGCGCATAAAACACCGCTGGGGAGTACCCCAAGGATATCACGCGGCTGGTACACTGATCACTTCTCCAGTGATTGCGCAACAAACCGCTCCTATCTCGCGATTCCGGCACTTAGAAATCCTGTTTCTGCTCGGGATGCTACAGGCTTTCGCGCCGGTTTCGATCGACATGTACCTGCCGGCCATGCCGCAGATGGAGCAGGTATTTCACACCTCCGCCGCGGCCGTGCAGTACACCATGGTCACGTTTCTGGTGGGATTCGCGCTGGGCCAGAGCCTCTACGGACCCATCACCGACCGCTTCGGCCGTAAGCCGCCCCTCTATTGGAGCCTGGCGCTGTTCATTGTCTCCTCGGCCGCATGCGCATTCGCCCCGTCGATCCGGATCATGTCGTTCTTCCGGCTGCTGCAAGCCATCGGCGCGTGCGGTGGATCGGTCATCTCCCGCGCCATCGTGCGGGACCTGTTCCCGCCCTCGCAACTGCGCCGCATCTTCTCGATGCTGATCCTGGTGGTGGGCGTTTCACCGGTGATCGCGCCCATGCTCGGCAGCTACCTGCTGATCTGGTTCGGATGGAGAGCCGCGTTCGTGACGCAGACGCTGATCGGCGTCGCGTGCCTTGCGGGGATGCACTTCCGGCTGTCCGAATCGCTGCCCAAGAGCGCACGCATCCCCTTGCGAGTGGACACCATCGTGTCGGCATATTCGCGCTTGATCAAAGACAAAACGTTCCTGGGCGCGTCGGTAGTGTGCGGATTCAGCTCCGCGGGAACCTTCGCCTACATCACCAGCGCTCCCTTCGTGTACATCAGCCTGTATCACGTTCCCCCGGCGGAGTTCGGCTGGCTGTTCGGAGCAGCGGCGGCGGGCATGGTCACGGCTTCTCAAATTAATGGCCGGATGTCCCATAAGACGCCGCTGTGGCGCGTGCTGCGCAACGCCAATCTCGTTCAGCTCGCCGCGGGCCTGCTGCTTTTGGCCGCGGTGCTGACGAACACGGGCGGCCTGGCTGCGGTGTTCGCCTGCATCTTTGTGTATATCGCCGCGCAGGGATTCGTGTTCCCGAACGGCTCGGCGATCGCGATGATGCGCCATGGCGAGATCGCCGGAACTGCCTCCGCGCTGCTGGGGACCAACCAGTTCCTGATCGCCGCGATCGCGACCATCTTTCTGGGGCTGCTCGAGAACCCGGCGGTACCCATGGCGATGGTGATCGCAGGGTGCGCCGTCGCGTCCGCCGTTCTGAACTACCTGACGTTGGGCGAGCGCTTAGAAGTCGCTCCCCAGGCTGTTTAAAGGCGTTCGATGGGCGTTTGGAGCACCGGACTGTACTCAGGTGATTTTGCGCTCGACCTCCGCTCGACCATTCGGGCAATCGCGCGTTTGCCATACGACGGGGATAGACTCGTCGACATCCTCTGCGACACCGAAGCGGCTGCATCCGCCAACCCCGAGGACCAGGATCACACGGCGTTCTGGCTGGTGGCGGCCGATCAATTCGCGAAACGCGGCATCGTTTCGGAGCGTACCCGCAGGGCCGCCTTACAGATCATTGACAGCGGCAGCGACATCGCCATGCTTGAGAAGCTGGGGATGGATCCCGCCAGCTTGAGAAAACGACGCAGAATCCTGGAGGAGCTGCGCCCGCGAATCGCGGCAATGCCAGCCGGTAAACCTCGGTCCGTTCTCAAGAAACCGCAAGACTATGTCATGGATGTGGGAGATGTCCTGATCTATCCGACTTCCGAAGGACATTGTATCAACCCATATTTCGCTTCGAAAGAGCGAGACCGGAGTTGGAAAGGACAGGACGGCTGGGCCGCCGCAGTAATTGTCGATCGCGGCAGGGCGTTCGAGTTTCTGGCTTGGTATCGCTCCCTGACCCTAGCGAGCGCCGTGAAGGAAAAACCCGCGCTTTCGACTTTGCAGGATGACCTGGTCTGGAAATTCGATCGGCCAGGAACCTGTTCGGCGAGCCATTTCAAGAAAATGGAACTGCAGAAGATCGGCAATGTGCTGGTCGATCGGGACAAACTGGTTCGCGCATTCGGGGAACTGCACGCGGGAACCTCCGCCGCGATCAACGACGTCTCCATTGCGAATTCGTTACGGCACGCTCCGGCATCTTTCATGAAACGAATGGTGAGCGTCCCCAGGCTCCGCGATATTCTGGCGGACTGATCGTCAGCTCCTATGCGGAAGCGTGGCTGGGCTCGGCTGTCACCGCGATGGCTTCACGCCCCAGCATGCGGCTGTGCCTGCGGCCGATCGCGTAGATGCAGACGGCGAAAATCGCAGGGAAAATCGCCAGCAGCGCAAAAATATGTTTCACCGGTAAACTCGTCGCCAGCACCCAACCGCCCACCATGGGTCCGCCGATGGAGCCGATCTTGGCGATCGACGTAGCCCAGCTCGCGCCGTTGCCGCGGTAGGCGGTGGGATAAAAAATCCCCGAGATGCTGTGCATCCCGAAGTGCCCGCCGATCAGGAATCCGCCGATCATCGCGCTGAGAACCAGGAACGCTCCCTGGCTCATCGGCGTGAAGGCGGCGATCAGCAGCAGCCCGAACGTCATCACCGGCATGATGGTGATGGCGATCGCTCCCTTGGCATCCGTGAAGCGCATCAGGATAATCCCGCCGATGGCGCCCATGATCGAGTTCATCGTGGCCGCCGTGGCCGCCTGCGCGCGCGCATAGTGCAGAGCTTCGAACACCAGCGGCGTCCAGTTGACGATGAAGAACACGGCGAAGGAACTGGCGATATAGGCGATCCACAGCAGGGGCGTGATCGTCCGCAGCTCGCCTTTGAACAGCAGCGATGGTTTGAAATCCTTGCTATGGCCGATCTCGTCGCCGACTACGAACTTCGAATCGGCGGAAAACACCTGGCCCGGAGCCACGCGCCGCAGCATAGCCACGATCCGATCGGGACGCTTGCCCTTGGTGGCCAGAAACCGAATGGATTCGGGCAGGATCGCAAAAAGGATCACGGCGCTGACCAGCGCGGCGATACCACCGCTGATGAACACGGACTTCCATCCCAGTTTCGGAATCAGCCAGTTCGCGAATGGTCCACCCAGCGCCGTGCCCAGCGAATAGCCGACCATGATCACCGTCACGATGGTGGCGCGGTAACGCCTGGGCGCGTATTCGATATTCAACGCCCACGCCAGCGGAAGCATGCCGCCTAGCGGAATCCCGTCGATCAGCCGCAGCCAGAACAATGTGCCGTAGCTGCTGGTGAAGTAGAAACACATGGTCAGCGCGCCGAATGCGGCCGTGGCCAGGATCACTGTCGGCCTGCGTCCGATACGATCGCCGAGATAGCCCAGCAGGAATCCGCCGATCAGCGTGCCCAACTGGTGCATGCCGAAGATGTTGCCGGTTTGGATCGTCGTGAGGCCGTATTCGGAGCGGAAGTACGGCGCGGCGAAAGTGACCAGATTGGCGTCCAGGCCGTCGAAAAAGGTAATGATCCAGGAGATGCCGGCGAGCCCGATCAGAAAGCCGCTGAGCTTCTGGCGCTCAATGATTTCGGATACGTCAACCGTATTTCCAGGCAAGGACCTACGATATCAGAGCCGGAATTCCGCGGGAAGGCTTGGTTTGGTGGCCCGCAGGATCTCCAAAATCGCGCTGCGGGTTTCAGGCGACAAATTCGCAAACGTCTTGCTCGTATCCTTACCCGTGAGGATCTCGAACAGCCTCTGGTACACGCGGTCGCGGACCTGATCCGGCATCCCGTCGAAAGCGGCGCTGTAAATCATGTACGAGAGCGGATACCGGAACAGCCGCGTCTTCAGGTCGAAATCGCGCAGAGAGCGGCCTTTGGCATCGCGAGGGCCGCGCTGCGGAAACGTTTCGGTGAACGTGGAGACGCCCTTGACGGGAGCCTTCAGCGGTTCCTCGTCGACGAACAGCATGTACTTGAGCATTTCCTCGATTTCGGGATTGAGCTTGTCCGCCGCCATCCCCATGCGCGCGTCCCAGCCCATGCGGATCATCAGGTTGGTCATGCGGATCTGATGTTCCAGCGTCATCAGCGCGACCACGTCGCTGGTCGGTTCCAGATACTTCGACGTGTCGAGCATGTCCGACAAGCTGGTCAGATTCTGCGTCGGCTGCGCGGACGGGCCGCCGGAACGCACCGGATCGACCAGATTAATGTTGTTTCCCAAATGCGTCTGCGAACCGGTGGTGCCGGTAACATACCAGCCTCCCCAGCGTCCGCTCAGAGGCGACCGATGGTCCGTCATAAAGGCATGGCCATGCTCCTGACGGGTTTCCGAAACCGGGTGAACCGAGCTAATGACCAGTCCCGGGAACGCCGAGCGTCACCGCTCCCTGATGGCATCGCAGGCAGCCCTGGCTCGCGGCGAAAGCAGGTTCGGCGCTTCTTACCAGCACGTAAAATTGCACGCCCTGCCGGGGATCGAGCGATGCGATTTCCAGCACGTCGCTATTGCGCACGAACCCGACCGTCACATCGTCGTTGAAGTAGAGCGCGCGCGGCGTTCGAGGCCCGATATTCTCCACCTGCGTACTGGTCTTTGAAAATACCAGCGTCTGGGAATCAGGATTGATATCAAGCAGCTTGAGCACCGACGGCAGATATCCCCAGCCGTTCGGTGCGACCTCCAGTTTTGCCGCACCGCTTTCCAGCCGCTTCTCCAGGCGCGCAGCGGGATCGTCAACCGGCCGCACGCCATACTGAATCGCGGGATCGTCAAGCGGGATGTAGAAGGTGTCTTCGAGTTGCTGGGCGACCAGCACCGTTACGGCTGCCGCGGCCACTAGCACAAAGACAAACTTGCGATCCATATCTTCACTATAACGGGGACTTCCTGGTGATCTCGGCTTTAGTCACTTCAACGATTCCCCGGTCCCCATCCACTTTCACCCAATCGCCAGTTTCGATTACCGTGAGGGGATCCCGGTCGAGATCCGTTACCGCGGGAGCGCGTGTCACCACCGCACCCAACGCAATCTTGGTGGTCATGACGTTGAAGACCATCGCCTTGGGTGCAAACCCGGCGATTCGTGCCAGATGAAATGCGGCCGACCATCCTGACGATCCTTTGGCGCCTGGAAAGACCAGAACTTTGTCGTTGAAGCTCACGCCGCGAAGTTCGTGATGCGTCTCGATCACGGTTCCCGTCATCGGATCGATCCCACCCCAGCCGGAAATCGTGTCGCGGGTCACCAGCGCCTCGCCCTCCGCGCAGCCGCCGACCACCTTGCGCCCGCGAAGAGTAATCATCATAATTCCCCGGCCCAGCGACCCGTTAATGCCGCACGGATGCAGTCCTCGGTCGAGCCGAACCACGCCTCAATGCCCATCATCGCCGGCAGGTAATGTACCTGCTTGGCGGAATCGAGCGCGACCACTTTGGTCCCCTGGGGCAACATTCGGCCGATGGCGGAGCAGGTGTCGGTCATCACCAGACCGCCCGCGTCGCGAATCGTTTTGGTATAGCCGTGGAGGTCGGCTACGCTCTTCACCGCCCGGGAAGTGAAGAGCCACAGGCTTGACCCGCTGCGGATTTTCTTGCCCGCGAGCAGCCTCGCCGCCTCGCCGATCTGTTCGATGGAAGCGTGCGGACAGCCCAGCATCACGTAGTCGACATTGAGACTGCGGCCATTGGAGTTCAGCGACTCATAAACGCGCCGCCGCTCCTCGGGACCGTAGTGGATGGTCGCCGCCGGTCTTTTCGAGCCGAGCGCGGCATCGAGCGAAGGCGCTTCTGGCGTCGAACCAACAATGTGATACATCTCGACGCCGCCCGACGAAGCCGCGGCCGCTCCGAAATGTTTGTGCCGTATCAAGTCTGGCGGGCCGAGTTTGCCGGTCACCACCGGAATGTTTTCCTGCACGGCATCGCCGATGAAATAGCCGAGCATGCCCCAGTCCATCACGCTCTCCACCGGGACATCGACCTGAATCAGATGTGTGCCTCGGCGCTGCTCATCGCGGTGAAAGCCCCAGTCGGGGATCTTGCCGGTGAGCATGGCGGCGCTGGTGCTTTCGCGGCCTTCGGTGTTGGTGCGGCCGCCCACCACGGAGTTGCAAAAAACAACAGCCGAGGATTCCATCCACGCGCAATGTTCGCCGAACGCGGGCATGTTGCCGGCCAGGTACGGCGTGCATGTCTTGAGTACTTTAATTCCGTGGCGCACGACTTCGGCCTCATCCTGCTGCTGATGCTCGAAAGCTTCGCGGCTCATTCCTTGATCGCGCCACAGCTCTGGATCCATCCCGCCTTGCAGATGACAGCAGTTGCCGCCCACCTTGGGGAAACGGAACGGACTCATCGCTATCCAGATCGAAACGCGAAAAGACGTCCTCGAAGCTGCCCCCGCCGTGCTCTTTATAGTAGTTCTGCAGAAACATCGTGGATGATCCGGGGACGCCCGCGATGTTGGTGACGTCCACAAAGCGCTCGGCTCCCAGAGCTTCGCCGTAACGGACCAGGAGATCCATGGCCTTCTGCTTGGCGGGACCTTCGGACCCGTCGAGCATGGCTTTTTCCTGGTCGGTCAGCCGCATGCTTCTATTGTGCTCTAACGAGCCTTGGGGGTTAGCGGGATTCGAGATGCTTCAGGCGGGCGTCCAAAACTTCTTCGACCCGGCGAAGTTCTGCCCGCCAGAGATCGCGCATATCGTCAAAGCGCTTGTCGATCGCATTGAGGCGGGCGTAAACAGCGTCGAACTTCGCGTCCATTTTGGCGCTTAACGAGCTGATTAGAAAAACCACAACCGTCACATTGAGGAGAAGCGGGATCCCGATGGCGAGAGAGAGTTGTTGGTTCGTCACCACAGATAAGTGCGCTCTGCCTGCTGTTATTCTCCCATAAATCCGCACTCAGTCCTCTATGTTCGCCCGCAGCCGCTGACGTAGCGCAGCGCTATCGATATCCTGCACGCTGCCCGTGCCCGCCAGGTCCAACGCATGCGCCGCCGCCGCTCCCATGGCGATGCACGGCCCCATCACGCGCACACTCGAAAGCGCCGCCGCATCGCCATCGATGCAGCGCCCAGCGGCAAGAAGATTGTCGGCCCCTGGAGGCGTCATGCTGCCGAGCGGAACATAGTGAACATGCTCCGCATCGAACGGTTCCCACACGTAGCCCTCCACATGATGATGCTGTTCGAGCGGCCACGCCGTGCGCGCGACGCTATCCGGAAACTTGACGCCCTGCCGCACCTCATCCACCGTCAGATGATGCCGGCCCACGATCCAGCGAGTCTGGCGGATGCCCGGCAGTCCGTATGCCCGCACCCTCGCGCGTCCGAAGGCTTCCGGAAACTCGCCGCGCAGAAAATCCATCGTGCGATCGGCCTGATCCTTGCCTTCGATGCCGATGCGCGACGATTCCAGGGGATCGAGCGGAGTTTCGATGTGCGTCATGTTGACGACAGCCGTCGCGCGGCCGGGAAAGCTCATCGCGAATCCATCGCGGCGGACCATTCCGTACGTTTCTCCGCGCTCGCGGATGCGCGCGGACATTTCTTCGCGGCTGGGCTTCTTCGCGTCGTCGAAGTCCTCGATCACGATCATCTGCGACCCGTAGATCACGCCCTCCGCGGGCTCCTGGCATTCGAGTCCAGCCTGCCACACCACCGCCGCATCGCCTGTCGCGTCGACGAATCCATTGGCCCGAACCACCACATCGCCGTAACGCGTGGCGAGTTCCAGCGCGGAAATTCTGCGACCGTCCATGCGGACGCGCCGGAGAACCGCGCCCACCAGCGGCGTGATCTTCAGTTCAAGAATCTTGCGCTCCACCCAGCGGCCCAGCGCCACCTCGTTGTACAGTGCGTTGAGCGACACGCCGCCCATCACCACGTGCAGATCGCCGGTCGCACCCAGGTCGCGAATCAGATCGTCGGCGATCCCGTGCGTCAATTGTTTGTTGCCGGGAGGATTGCCGAACAAGCCAACGATCATGCCGATGATCGAATTCACCGCCTGGCCGCCCAGCGCGGGCAGACCGTCGATCAGGATGACGTCGCGGCCCAGACGCGCCGCCTCGATCGCGGCGGAAACACCCGAGATGCCCGCGCCCACCACGCAGATATCGGCCTTATGCTCGCGGACGCGAGGGGCACCGTTACGCTTCACGATGTGCGTATCAGGACGAAAAGGTTTATCGAGCACCATGCAGACGATAACACAATCCGCGCGAAATCCTTCGTCTCAATGCGCTAGACTGGTGCCGGAAAATCTGGAGGCATCATGAAACTTTTGGCGGTTCTGGCAGTGGGCGCCGCAAGCCTGTACGCAGCCGATGCAGCGTGGCCCTGGGCAGGCTCCTCCGGCAAGAACGACGTCACCCTGCTGTTGTTGGGCGATGTAAACGTCGAGCAGCGCGCGGATCCAGCGGACGCGATGGTCCACGTTCGCGAGACTCTGAAGGGAGCCGATCTGGTTTACGGGAATCTCGAAGGGCTGCTGGTCAAGTCCCAGGGTCCCGACAAAGATCTTCCCGATAAAACCGGATGGCAGCACATCGGTCCGGAGGCGGTCGAAGCCCTGAAGGCTGGAAATATCCAGGTGGTGGGCGTGGCCAATAACGTCGCGTTTGGTCCCGCGAACATCCTGCAAAGTCTGGCGGTGCTCGACGCCAATAAAATTGTCCACACCGGAGCGGGTGCGAACATCGACGAAGCCCACAAGCCTGCGATCGTCACGCGCAAGGGCGTACGGATTGGGTTCCTGCAATACACAGCCAAGTGGTACGCGCAGGATCAACAGATCGCGACGGCATCCCGGCCGGGCGTCGCGCGGATCATGTCCCGCGATGGCATAACCATTGACGCAGGCGATCTCAACCGCCTGCGCGAGGATATTCGCAAGCTTCGTCCGCAGGTCGACATTTTAATTGTCTCGAGCCACAATCGCGACGGCATGGGCCGCCCACTGCCTCCTGAGGTAGCAGCCGAGTCGCGCGCGCCTTCGGCCGGAGAAGGCGGAGACTCGGCGAATCTTTTTGCGCCGATCCCTCTGGGCCCGCAGTTTTCCCAGACCGAGGGTTACCAGACAGTGCTGGCGCACGCCGCGATCGACGCTGGAGCCGATATCGTCTACGGTCACGGCTCGCACGTGCTCCAAGGCGTAGAGATTTACCAAGGCAAGCCGGTGATGTATTGCCTCGGCAATTTCGCGACGGACTGGATCCGGATGCGCCCGAATAAGGAAGGCATGGTGGCCCGGGTGATGATTCAGGGCAAGCATGTGGCGTACGTATCGCTCGTGCCGGTGACGCGCGATGCCGATCACAACAACGTGACGATGCTGGACCCTTCATCGGGTGAGGGCGCGAGGTTGTTCCAGAAAGTCAAGGATCTCTCAGGCAGTACAGGCTTGACCATCAAGGGACAAGAAATCGCTCTTGAAGGGCTCACACCGCCCAACCGCCATCGATGATGTGGCACTGGCCGGTGGTATAGCTCGCGGTCGCCAAGTACACCGCCAGGTCGGCGATCTCTTCCGGCGTCCCGAGCCGGCCGATGGGCTGCCGCGCGATAAACGCCGCGCGGGCTTTTTCATAATCGCCCAACGCGCGCAAACGGTCTTCGAGCGACGGCGATTGCACCGTACCGGGACAAATCGCGTTGCAACGGATTCCCTTCCCCACGTAGTCCGCGGCCACCGATTTCGTCAGACCGATCACCGCCGCTTTCGTCGTCGTGTACACAAAACGCGAGGGCACGCCCTTGATGCTGCTGGCCACCGACGACATGTTGATAATGCAGCCCTCGTTCTTCGCCAGCATGCCCGGCAGAAAAGCCTGGATGGTCCGGAACATGGATTTGACGTTTAGATCGAACGCAAAATCCCATTGGTCATCTGTACAATCCAGAACTGTACCGTTGTGCACGAAGCCCGCGCAGTTGAACAGCACGTCGATGGGTCCCGTCTCCGTGGCGAATTTCTTCACGGCGGCGGTATCGCGAACATCCAGCGGATGCGTCGTGATCCCAGTGATCGAATCCAGTTCCGCGAGCTTCGCCAGGTTAATGTCCGTCGCCCAGACCTGTGCCCCCTCCCGCGCGAACGCTTCCGCAGTCGCGCGCCCGATTCCCTGCGCCGCCGCGGTAACCACGACCTTCTTTCCCGAAAGCTTCATCAGCGCGAAATCTCCTCCAGCGCCAGATGGCGCGTCCTCGGCCCAAAACCACCTATAGTCACGATCATGATCGCCATGGCGCCGCCGATGAACAGAGCCACGGCCGGGGCGCCGCCTTCCTTCAAAAAGAATCCGATCAGCAGTCCGGCGAAGGCCGCGCTCACACGGCTCCAGCTATACACAAACCCCACGGCGCGGGCGCGGATGCGGGTCGGAAACAGCTCGCCTTGATAATTGTGAAACGAGAACGACATCCAGTTGTTCGAAAGCGTGACCATCACGCCGAACAGGATCACCATCGCAGCGCTTTGCTGGATGGCGAACAAATAAATGAACGCGCCGATGCACAGACCGGCGCAGCAGATCTGCCACTTGCGCTCCATGCGATCCGCCACCAGCATGCCGAGCAGCGGACCTATGGGATTCGCGATGGCGATGATGAAGGAGTACTCCAGACTGGTGGTGATACTGATTCCCTTGGCGATCAGCAGCGTCGGGACCCACGATCCGAAGCCGTAGAATCCGATGGTCTGCATCAGGTTGAACACCGATAACACCAGCGTGCGTTTTCCGTACGGCGGCCGAAATATTTCGCGAAACGTGCTCGATCCCGCGCCGACGGCGATCGGCGGACCCGGCTGCGGCAGCGGCGCTCGCGTATCTCGCTCCACTTGCGATTCAAGTTCGGCCGTCACGCGCTCGGCATCGCGCTCGCGGCCATGTAGCGCCAGCCAGCGGGGACTTTCGGGTAAGCCGCGCCGCAGCCACCACGCAATGATCGCGCCCACCGCGCCGATCAGCGCCACCCAGCGCCAGCCTTCGAGCCCGAATGGACGCTTGGGCACCAGCAGCCAGCCCAGCAGCGCCACCACCGGCACAATGCAGAACTCGACGAACTGATAAAACGCGAAGGCTCTCCCGCGGCCTTTCGGCGGCACGAATTCCGGCAGGTAAGTATCGATGGTCACCTGCTCCAGCCCCACGCCGATGCTGGCGATGAAGCGCCACGTGTCCACGCCGGCCGCGGTGTTCTGAAACGCCATGATCGCCGTACAGATCGAATACCAGACCAGCGACGAAATAAAAATCGCGCGCCGGCCAAAGCGGTCGGCCACGAACCCGAATCCCATGCAGCCTACGAACATTCCCGCAAAGGTGCAAAAGACGAAGAACCCGATGCCGTTGATCGAGAAAAGGTTCGCGGCGCTGCTGGTGAACATGCCGCTCGCGACCAATCCGGGCGCAATGTAGGTGCTCAGGAAAATATCGTACAGTTCGAACGCGCCGCCCAGCGAGATCAGGAAGACCAGGCGCCACAATGTGCGCGATAGCGGCAGCCGGTCGAGCCGCGCGGCGATGCGGCCGGCGAATTCCGGAGCGGCCTGTGAGGATGCCATCTAAACTCGCGACACTGCCGCTGCGACCGCTTGGCCCATCTCTTCCGTTCCTACGAGCCGCGTACCGGGTTCCACGATATCCGCCGTCCGGAGGCCTTTGCGCAGCACGTCCCGTACGGCCCGTTCGATCCGCAAGGCGTGTTCCTCCAGATCGAAAGAATACCGCAACATCATCGCCACGGATAGGATCGACGCCAGCGGATTCGCAAGGTTCTTTCCCGCAATATCGGGCGCGCTTCCATGGACCGGCTCATACAGTCCCTTCTTCCCCTCGCCCAGCGACGCGGAAGGCAGCATCCCGATCGAGCCCGTGAGCATGCCGGCCTCATCGGAGAGGATGTCCCCGAAAATATTTCCGGTGACCATCACGTCGAACTGCTTCGGATTTCGCACCAGCATCATCGCCGCTGCGTCCACCAGCATGTGGGACAGCTCCACATCCGGATACTCGCGACTCACGCGGATCATCACCTGACGCCACAACGCGCTGGTTTCGAGCACGTTGGCCTTGTCCACCGAGCAGACTTTCTTGCGGCGTTTCCTCGCAAGCTGAAACGCGACATGCCCGATGCGTTCGACTTCCGGCTCCGTATAGCGCATGGTATTGAATCCAGAAGAGGCATCCATCCCGCGCGGCTCGCCGTAATAAACGTCGCCATTCAACTCGCGCAGGATGAGCAGGTCCAGCCCCTCCACCACTTCGCGCTTCAACGTGGATGAATCTATCAGCTCCGGGAACATCAACGCCGGACGAAGATTGGCGAACAAGCCCAGGGCCTTCCGCAAACGAAGCAGCGCAAACCCCGCGGCTTGCTGGGGAAGACGTTTCTCGTCTTCCGCGACTCCGGAAGCTCCATGCAGAATCGCATCGCACTCCCGGGCCAGTTCCAGCGTCGCGGCGGGCAACGAATCGCCGCATGCGTCGAACCCCGCGCCGCCGATGGGAGCCTCGTGCAATTCGAGAGCGTGCTCTTTGCCCAGCACGGCCCTCAGCACCTTAACGCCCTGCGCCGTAACTTCCCTGCCGATCCCGTCGCCGGGAAGAACCGCGATCCTGATGCGCACGAGAAGCGTCTCGCCCTATTCGGCTGGCACCGATACAGTGGCTTGGTCGTAGTCGCACTCGCCCATGCCACCCTCGGCGAAAATAGGACGCTCGGCGATCCACTGAAAAGACTCCTCGAACACGTCCCGCGTATACGGCTCGAAGACGATGCGCTCGCCCGGCCCCCAGCGCCGCGTGTCCATCTGATCGTGGAACCGTTCGGGGAATTCTTTCTTGTAGTAGTGCGTGTACAGCTCAGGCCGGAGATCGATGTCACGCTGCGCGCGGCGCAGTGCACGGAAAAACTTGCGCACGTCCTCCGGCTCTGCATCTCCCGTGATCAGCGTCGCGATCATAAAGGTGCTGTCGATGATCTTCCGGAATCCGAGCTGCTCCACAAAGTAATATGGACCGCTGAACAGCGATGCCGCGGGCGTTTTCCGGTCGATGAGCTGCTCCATGCGATGGAACAGCAGCCCTTCGGAAAAGGATAAGTTGATCTGATCGGGCTTCAGGTACTGTTCCAGAGCCTGGATGGTCGAATAGTGGCTCCCCGATTGAAATCCCACCGAGATCGGCACACCGGCCAGATCCGCGGGAGTCTTAATCGGCGAATCCGGCGGCACAAAAACGCCGGCAGGCGAAACCGAGTAGGCGTCGCGATACAGCTTCCCGTGCCCGTTGGTGGCCGCGACGTTCACGGTCCAGTGGCAGGCGCAGCTGATGTCGCTGGTGCGGCCTTTCTCGAAAGTTTGATAAGCGCCGAACTTGTCGCCCAGGTCGTGCTTCTTGCCCTCTTTCGAAATCAGCTCGTCGCGGAACTCGTAGTCCAGGCCCTCGGCGGCGAAATAGCCCTTCTCTTCGGCCACCCATTCCTGCAAGGCGCATGTGCGGGGCGATGACGAATCTTGGCATAGACCTTAATAATCGCAGATCACTCGAACCCGAGCCACCAGCCGGTTTTCCCGGTATCCAGCCAGGAAACCACGGTTCCGAACCAGGTCGTCTTCGATGTTACCCGGTAGGATTTTGCGTTTCGCGCTTGCAGAATGAACGCGCACGGCCCTTCGCCGATCTTGTCGAGCCGCGCCGCCAGCCATGATTCCCGGTTCAACGGCGTCGCGAGCACCACCGGCGTCCCGGCAAACGACGCCAGGCGCGCGCCGAACGTCGCATCGTCCTGTTGAACCGGCTCGCGGCAGCCCGTAAGCCGCGCGATAGCGCTTTGCCGATGCTGCCAGGTCGCGAACCGCGATCACCACGCGCGCCACGCCGCTGAAGTCCTGCGTGGCCGGCTTGCCGCTAGGATATGCCCGCTGCTCTCGCGGGGTGAAATCGCGAATCAGGAACGGAAAGAAGGTGCCGTTCGGCTCCTGGCCCACGTTCGCGGTTTCCCAGTCGAGACGCACGCCATCAGGCCGCGCGCGTCCGGCACGCGCAGGCGGCGTCACCGACGACCCCACTGGCCTCAAGACGTTTCACCTCGACCGGCAAATCCTCAGGCCGCACCGCCCACGCGGCGGGTCCCGCGTTGTTTTGCATGCGTGTCGACCAGTAATGCGCCGCGACAGCAGCCGGATCCGCATTGCTCTGGATCGCAATCAGTTCCAGGTACGACCCGTCGGGAAAGCTGGTCAGGGCCATCTCGGTGGCGTGATTACTGTGCGGTCCGCCATATTCAGTTGGGAGCCCCAGCGCGGCCAGCGTTGACTGCATCGCCTTCAGATCTTTTCCTGCAATCGTAACGTGGTCGATCCGTAAATCCGCGGCCGTCAGCATCATAGAAAGTAACAACGGCATCAATAGCCAGGCGTAACGCACAAATCGAGTATAATTCGTCACGATGACCCGCATTCTCCTCCTATGCTCCTCTCTGTTAATCGGTCCGCTGTTAATAGGACAAGTTCAGAAGTACGTCCCCGTCACCCAGCAGATGCTCGAAAACCCGAGCCCTGACGACTGGCTGATGTTCAGCCGCACCTACGACGCCCAGCGCTACAGCCCTCTGAAGCAGATCAACAAACAGAACGTGGGACAGCTCCACCTGGCTTGGGAACGCGGCATGGGCGCGGGCCAGACCGAAACCATCCCGATCGTGCACAACGGCGTTATGTACGTGGTGAATCCCGGGGCCGTTGTGCAGGCCCTCGACGCGGCTACGGGCGATCTGCTGTGGGAATACAAGCGCAACGTGCCGGCCAATGTCGCGGCCCAGGGACGCACCAAATCGCTGGCGATTTACCAGGACATCGTGGCCTACACCGCGCCCGATAGTTTCGTGGTCGGCCTGGACGCGCGCACCGGCGAGCCACGCTGGCAGACCAAGGTCGATTCGCGCGGGAACACCTCCGGCCCGCTGATCGTCGAAGGAAAAGTCATTTCGGGCGGCGCCTGCGCAGGCAATCGTGCGAACTGCTACATCTCGGCTCACGACGCCCTCACCGGCAAGGAAGCCTGGCGATTTTATACCACTCCAGCCGTCGGCGAGCCGGGCGATGAATCCTGGGGCGGCGCGGCCGTCGACAAGCGGCTGGCGTCCACCTGGGGGCTGCCCGGCGCCTACGATCCCGTCCGCAAGATGCTTTACTGGGGCGTCGCCAATCCCATGCCCGATCAACGCGCCTTGCGCCACGACGGAAATCCCGACGCGGTTTCCCGCACCGCGCCCGCGGATCTCTACAGCAACTCGACCATCGCGCTCGATCCCGCCACCGGAAAACTGGCCTGGTATTACCAGCATCTCCCCGGCGACGATTGGGACTCCGACTACACCCATGAGCGCACGCTGGTGCGGACGCGCGTGAATCCCGATCCCAAGTTCGTGAAGTGGATCAACCCGGACATCCCGCGCGGCCAGGAGACCGATCTGGCCGTGACCATCGGCGAAGCCGGCGGCCTGTTCGTGCTGGACCGCGCCACCGGCAAGTTTCTGTGGGCCGAGCCGTTCCCCTATGACGCGAAGGAAAGCGTCATCACGGGTATCGATGTCAAGACCGGCAAGACGTCCATCAACTGGGACAACGTCTTCAAGACGCCCGGCGAGACGCACACCATCTGTTACTGGAACACGCGCAGCTACTGGCCGACGGCGTATTCGCCCTCCACGAATTCGCTGTACACTTCCTACATCGACAACTGCCGAGAGCTGACCACGGCCAGCCCCGGAAAGCGCGAAAGCTGGAAGGTCGTCCCGCGTCCGGGCTCGGATCCCAAGGCGCTCACCGGACTCGCGAAGATCAACTTATCGACCGGGGAAATCCTGCGCTTCGACCAGGGCCGCGCTCCCGGCAACGGGGCCATGCTGGCCACCGCCGGCGACCTCGTCTTTCATGGCGATATGTCCCGGCGCTTCCGCGCCTTCGACGCCGCCAGCGGCAAGCAGCTCTGGGAATCGATTCTGGGCGGAAACATCTCGGTCAGTACGATCAGCTACGCGGTGAACGGCAAGCAGTACATCTGCGTGATGACCGGGGACAATCTGAAAGTGCCGGAACTGTCCGCCGAAGTGCCGGAATTGAAGACCCCCAAAGGGCACAATTCGATCTACGTGTTCAGTCTTCCTTAGGCGACCGCTCACTACGTTCGCGGTTCGGTGCTGTAGGGGCGAGGCATGCCTCGCCCGTCTCTAGTCCAGAAAAAACGGCGTCTCGCCCTCGCCGCGAAGAATCAGATCGAAGCGATACTCGTCGGCTTTCACGCGTTTCGCGAACAGCCGCTGGCGCGCGGCGGCATCTTTCACGCAATCGAGCACCGGATCCCGCGCCGAATCCGGGTTATCCGCGAAGAACACTGTCGTCACCAGACGGTGCGTGAGCCCGATCGCCAGGATCATCAGATTGGCATGCGGACAGCGGCCGTCGTAGCCGCCGGGAACTATTGTCCGGATCTTGTACCATCCCTCGGCGTCCGTGCGGGCTCGTCCCCAGCCGGAGAATCCAGGATCAGAATCGGGGCAGCTCGAGAAAATTCCGTTTGCATCCGGCTGCCAGATTTCCAGGATCGTGTTCCTCGTTGGCTCCCCGCCCTCCTGCAAGATCCGGCCGCTGAGCGTGATGTGCTGGCCGCGGGCCGTGCCTCCGCGATGATGCGTCAGGTCATCGTGACCCTCGACAAACGACGCCGGGAAGAACGGACCGATCGTGCAATAGGGAGAGACGACCTTCAATCCAGTTCCGGCGTCTGCCGCCGCCCCCGCAAAACAAAATCGCGCCGGAACCCCATGGCGTTCACCTCGCCCATGGAGGTTCCCCCGAATTGGAAGATAAGCCGCTCGCGCACGTCGCGCTCCGAAACGGCGTTCAGCAGCAGATCGGTTTCGTTCAACGGCTCGCCTGGGAAGAAGATCTGGGTGACGAACCGGTCCATCCAGCTTCGCCCCAGAATCGAAAAGTGGATGTGCGGCGGCCGCCACCACCAGCCCGATTCAAGCACCGGATACGCGCCCGGCTTAATGGAGAAGAACTGGAACTGGCCCTCGGCATCGGTTACCAGCCGGCCTTCGCCCGTGAAGTTGGGATCGATCGGCGCATTGTGCCGGTCCATGTCGTGAATATATTTGCCGGCGGAATTTGCCTGCCAGATTTCGATCACCGCGCCCGCGAGCGGCGATCCGTCTTCGTCGGTGATGCGCCCGCTGACCTGGATGAGCTGCCCGGTAGCTTTGGGCGCGTCCGCGGCGCTTCTGGACAAGTCCAGCGGACCGGCCGGGAGCAACTCAGACGCTGCCGGACCGGTGCGCTCTGAAAGCGTCAGAGGCCGCGGAATCAGCGGCGCGAGCGGGGTGCGCTTAAAGCTCAGCGGATACCGGTCGATATACCGCGCGAGCTGGGTAGCGTCATCATAGGGTTGGTAATCGATCTTCGGCGCGGGCATGAGTCTCGCCCATTGTAAAGCACGCCCGCCTGAAAGCCAAAGCGCCCGGACCGGCTGGCGAATTAGCGGGCGTTTCTAGGTTTTGCGATGTTAGTGTAGTGAGGGAATGTCCACGCGTTCCTCTCCCCAGGCGAAGCCGCTCCAAGCCGATTCGGGCGCTCCAGCGAACGACAGGGCTTATCTGATCCCGTGGCTAGCGCTGTTTGCCGGCAGCGGCTGTGCGGCCCTTATCTATGAGATCGTCTGGTTCCAGTTGCTGCAACTGGTGATCGGATCTTCGGCCATATCGCTGGGGCTTCTGTTGGCGGCTTACATGGGCGGATTGTGCCTGGGAAGCGCCCTGCTGCCACGGCTGGTTTCCGCGCGCTTCCATCCGATGCGGGTGTACGCGCTTTTGGAGTTGGGGGTTGCCGCGTTCGGAATTCTGGCCCTGTTTGGGGTTCCGCTGATCGGGCGGATTTATCTCGCGGGCGCGACCAGCGGGTTACTGGGCGTGGTGCTGCGGGGCGTGATCGCATCCGTCTGTCTGCTCCCGCCGACGCTACTGATGGGCGGCTCCCTTCCCGCCATGGCCCGCTGGGTGGAAACGACGCCCAAAGGCGTTTTCCGGCTGGGTCTGCTGTACGGCGCGAATATGGCCGGCGCCGTCATCGGCTGCCTGGTGGCAGGCTTTTATCTATTACGCGTCTACGACATTGGGGTCGCGACCTATGCGGCGGCAGCGATCAATGTAGCGGTCGCCCTGCTCGCCTGGGCGCTGGCGGCAGGCGACAAGAACCGGCCGGCGGTCCCACGAATCGCGGAATTTTCCCGGCCGCAAAACCGCCTGGTCCGCTCCACTGTCTACGTGGCGATCGGGTTATCGGGACTGAGCGCGCTGGGCGCCGAAGTGGTGTGGACGAGGCTGTTATCCCTGATGCTGGGCGCGACCGTCTACACGTTCTCGATCGTTCTGGCGGTGTTTCTGCTCGGGCTGTGGGCCGGCAGCAGCGCCGGGTCGTTCCTGGCCCGACGGCCGCTTCGCGAACCGCGTCTGGCGCTAGCGGCCTGCCAGGTCTTGCTGGCCGCTGCCATCGCCTGGACGGCCTTCACCCTAGCTTATTCTCTGCCCTACTGGCCCGTCGATCCGTGGCTCTCCACCAGCCCCTGGTTCACTTTCGACCTCGACATCACGCGCTGCCTGCGCACGCTACTCCCGGTGACCCTGTTTTGGGGCGCCAGCTTTCCGCTCGCGCTGGCCGGCGCCGCGGTGGAAGGGGAGGACCCCGCCCGGCTGGCCGGAGAGATATACGCCGCCAACACCGTGGGGTCCATTGCGGGAGCGCTGTTGTTCAGCCTGGTGCTGATTCCCGCCATGGGGACGCAGGGCGCCCAACGGCTGCTGATCTGGATCGCAGCAGCGAGCGCCGTGGTAGCGCTCGTCTCAGTGGGACTGAGTGCCGGTATGCGGGCTCGCCCTCGCCCTCGCGAGTCTGGCGCTGGCGTGGGGCCTGTCCGCGACGGTCGCCCCGGTTCCCTGGCAGGTCATCGCTTACGGACGGCGCGTCGCGCCCATTTTGCGCGGCCTGGACACCGGCGTGGGTCCTGCCGAGCCGTTATTCGTAGGCGAGGGAATCAGCTCCTCGATCGCGATCACGCAACGCGGAGACCAGCGGTCTTTCTACGTCAGCGGGAAATCCGAGGCATCCACGGCCCCGCTCGACATGCGCCTGCAGCGCATGATGGGACATCTTCCCGCCCTGATTCATCCTGCTCCGCGCTCGGTGCTGGTGGTCGGATTTGGCGCCGGCGTCACGGCCGGATCCTTCGTTCCCTATCCCGAGGTTCAGCACATCGTCATCTGTGAATTGGAGCCCCTGATCCCGCCGGCGTCGGATGAGTATTTCGGAAAGCAGAACTACGATGTCCTGCACGACGCCCGCGCGAGCATCGTTTCCGACGATGCGCGGCATTACGTATTTACCACACCGCAGAAGTTCGACGTAATCACCACGGATCCCATCCATCCCTGGGTGAAGGGGACGTCCACCTTGTACTCCAAGGAGTTTTACGAGCTCGAGAAGCGCCATCTGAATCCGGGCGGCATCGTGGCGCAATGGCTGCCGCTGTATGAGAGCGATGAGGAAACGGTTAAGACCGAGCTGGCGACTTTCTTCCGCGTCTTTCCCAACGCCACGGTGTGGAGCAACTTCCTGAACGGCGACGGATACGACCTGGTGCTCCTGGGGCGCGAGGATGCATCTCCCATCGATATCGACGCACTCGCCCGGCGGCTGGGCGAGCCCGGCTATGCGAAAGTATCGGCATCGCTCGCCGAGGTCGAATTCCATTCTCTGGTGGATTTGCTCGCCACCTACGCAGGCCGTGCCCCGGACTTGGAGCCGATGCTGGCAGGCGCGCAGATCAATGAGGATGTCAGTCTGCGTTTGCAGTATCTGGCCGGGCTGGGGCTGAATTCGCTGTCGTCGGCCCAGATCTATCGCGATATTCTTGCGTACCGCAAGTTCCCCGAAGGTCTGCTGACCGGCAGCGATGAGCGGATGAATGCTCTGCGCGAGTTAATCGCGCGAGCCCATCGCACGTTCTAGCAGGAGACAGGAGTCAGAAGCCAAAGAAGACACCGAGCCAAAAACACCGAGCCTCGCCGCCCGGTGTGGACGGCGAGGCTCAATCTGAAACGGCGTGGATTGCTTAGAACTGCAGTCTGGCGACGAACTGGCCCGTGCGCGGGTTTTCGGGACTGCCGAAGGGAGCCCCGCCAAGCGTGTTGACGAAACCGAATCCGCTGGACAGCGCGCCGAGCTGGCCGTTCCCGAACGGATTCGTCGCAAACGTCAGAGCCTGCGGGTTAGTGGTCACCGGCGTACCGTAAGCCACCCGGTTGAAAATATTCTGGAATTCGAACCGGACTTGCAGGGTGACCTTACCTTCCTTGGCGAGCGGGAAAATGCGGCCGAAGCTCATGGATTCCTGCGGCTGGCGCTGCCAGCGGTAGCCTTCCTGGTATGCCGGAGCGTTCCCGAACTGGCCGGGGCCGACGTCGGTCCAAGCCTTCGGGTTCAGGACGAGCTGCTTGGTGGGATCGAAGCAGTGGCAGTTAGGATCCACCGAAAGCAGCGGCTGGCCGGGAACCAGGTTCTGGTATGTCGCCCCGCCACCCCAAACGGCTGGATTGTTGAAGACGGGGAATACGCCGCGGGCCAACTGGCCCAGGATGTTGTTGTTGGATTTGGAAACCGGGAGCAACTGGCCGCTCTGGTAGCGCAGAATCGCGCCCAAAGTCCAGTCCCTGGAAAGCCAGGAAAGCGCCTTTATCCCCTTGCCGTCACCGACGATCCTGGGGGTCTGGTAGTTGAGCGAGATGATGCTGACCAGCGGCCGTTCAAAGGCCGAGATCTGTTTGTTCTGGGCGTAATTGTAGACGTCGTTGATCGGCGGAGCGTTGGGCGTCAAATACCCGGTATCCGAATTCACGCCCAGGCCGAATTCTCTCGAATACGTGAAGGCGTACTGGAAGTCGAGACCGTGGGAGTAGCGCTTCGTGAACTTCAACTGGAGCGCGTCATACCAGGTGGAGCCCAGCGGCGGGCCAAGGAACGGCGGCACGCCGTAGAACTGCGGATAGGGCCGCAGAGCCTGTTGCAGGAGCTGCGTCGCCGGGAAACCGGGGTAGACCGAGGGAACTGTCTTGAACCCGTTCGCCGCCGTCGAGACCTGCAAACCGGGGAAGCGCTGCTGCACCAGAGGTGAACTGATCGGCGTGACGAGTAGCTGCAAGTCGTTCGGGTTCGTGGGGTCCAGTCCCGCGGCTTTCACGTCAGAAAGCTGAAGGCTGTTGTATGCATACGTGGACAGCGTGGGTGCGGTCCACCACACGCCGCGATTGCCCACGTAGCTAACATCCAAGACCATCCCCCGTGACACTTCGCGTTGCACGCCTACGCTCCATTGGGCGATGCGCGGCAGCCGTCCGGCGTTGCGGTCGATGGAAATGAACGGTGAAAGCGGTGGAGTGTAGCCCGGCGCCGTCGTGAACGGGAAATGCGGACGGAAATCCGGGTAAACCAGCGGGGCGTTGCCGAACGGGTTGCCCGGCGCGTAGGGGTTGCCGTACTTCAGTTGCTGGGCCGGTAAACCCGCCACCGGCTGGTCCACGAAATTGAAGAAGTCCGGTACGCTGTAGGTCAAAAACGCGTTGTTTGGCGAGGTGCCATAGGAGATACCACCGCCTACGCGCAGAACCGTCTTGTCGTTCAGTTTATAAGCGATGCCGATGCGCGGCCCGAAAGCAAAGGGATAGTTGTTGTTGAAGTTGCAGTTACAGTTGCCGCCGTAGATCACAGCGCCATTACGGCCTCCCGCAGCGGGATTGGGCAGATTGAACGCAGCGTTCTGCATGCGCCCGTACTGTTCGCTCAGAAGCGTGGCGTAGTCCCAGCGGAGTCCGTAGTCGAGAGTCAGCTTGCGGTTCACCTTCCAGTTGTCTTGCGCGAAAAATCCGAGGGAGTGGTTGCCGAGCCGGGCGGACGCCAGCGGCGAAAGCGTCAGGCCGTTCTCCAAGCCCAGCAGGAAGCTGGCATAGGAGAACCCCGTCGCGCCGTTGGAGTAAGTATTGCCCGTTGCGAAGGGATCCGCGGTTTCGGCCGCTCCAAAGGTGATCGCACCGTTCGCGCGCGTGGTGTTCTGAATCGGCAGACCTTCAAGGATCGCTTCCCCGCCGAACTTGAAGGTGTGGTTGCCCTTCACCCAGGTAAGGTTCGCGTTGAAGGTGGGTTTGGTGTCTTTCTGGACAATCGCGCCGAAACCCGCGCCCATGCCGACGGCGCTGCCACCCTTGGCAGTATCGCTTCCTGGAGTGATACCGGGGAACTGCGGAGCATAGAACGCGCCCGTGGAACCGAACAAGGTGCTCGAATCAAACGCGGGCGGCAAAGTTATGCAGGGAGGTTTCGAGCAGGCCGGCTCCCAGGTGCAACAGCAGCGTGGGAGTAAGCGACTGATCGTAATTGACGCGGGTGGTCTGCGATAAACTGTCGGTTGGCTCAGCTCCCGTGAAAACCTGTGTAAAGCCATTGGCGGATGGCGAGGTCTGCCGGTTGGCCGAATAGAAGAACGACAACTTGATCGTGGAACTGATATTGTGATCGAGCTTCAGAGAAGGGATCTCGATATGGGTGAAGTTGCGGTAACTGGGAATAATGTAGTTGTTGGTTAGCGCGCCGTTGCTCGGTTGGGGCAACAGAGCTTGAATCTTGAGCGCCGTTGGGTCCAGACTCGTCTTCGGTATTACGTTGCCGACGTAGGGGAGGCGAACCACCTGGCCATTTACCGTTGCTTGCGTACCCGGATCGAAGATCTGATTACCGAACAGTGCGGTACCGTTCGCATCGACTTGGGGCACGCCCGCGGCCAGCAACTGCTGCGCGTTCAGCGCGGCCGAAAAATCGCCCTGCTGATAAGCGGTGGTGGGTACTGTACTGAGGCCATTTCCGGTCAGCGTGTGCGAAATGAACTGATCGTAGTTGAAGAAGAAGAACGTTTTATCCTCGCCCTTGTAGACCTTGGGAATCCGCACGGGACCGCCGAAGTTTCCACCGAACTCATTGCGCCGGATGGAGTTGCGTATGTGCTGCCCGTCCCGGAGCGAGTTCGTCAAGCCTGCGTCGGTGAACGGCAGACCGGCGTTCATGAAATCGTTCTGGGCGTACTCGAAGGCCATCCCATGATACGAGTTCGTGCCGCTCCGCATGGTGTAGTTGATGTAGCCGCCGCCCGCCTGCCCGTACTCGGCGGCGAAGTTCGACGTCTGAATGGCCACTTCCTGAATCGCTTCCGTACCGGTCTGAACTCCCTGGTTTAGTTCCCGCCAAAAACCGTTGGTCGCGTCCTGACCGTCCACGTGGATGGTCTGGGAGCTGGAAGGCATTCCGTTGATCCGGAGCGTGTTCTCGTTGGCGAATTGAGCGCCGGGCAAGAGCGCGATCACCGCCAGCGGGTTGCGCACGTTCCCGGCTCCTGAGTTGTTGCCGCCGATGGTCTGGAGCGGAAGTTGATCCACCCGGTCCATCGTCACGTTGTGGCTCAGCTCGCCGCTCTCCGTCTTCAGCAGGGGAGCATCCGCCGTGATCGTTACCGACTCCGTGGCGGACCCTACCTCCAGGGTGAAGTCCACGCGGAAGGTGGTGAAGGAGGCGACCTCTACCCCACCGCGCACTGCCTTCTTGAATCCCGGAGCCGCGACGGAAATTTCATAGGTGCCGACCGGCAATTGGGAGAGCGTGTAATTCCCCGTATCCGACGTGGCGATGCGATAGACAGCGTTGGTGGCGGTGTTCTTCGCTTCGATCGGGGCATTCGGAACCACGGCCCCTGCGGGATCGAGCACAGTGCCGGTAATGGTGCCTCGATCGCTTTGCGCCATCGCGGACAGGCAGCAGAGCAGTACAACCCACGCGATCGATAGCGACCGCAAGATTCTGATTTTTCTTTCCCCTTGCGCCCCTCGAGAACCAAACAAAGCGTTCATACTTCCCCTTTCCGACTTAGAAAAGATTCGTAAAAACCTGGAACTCCGACCCAACCACAACGGAAATGCCGTTGGAGCAGTATAGTTCTGAAGTTACGAGTTAGTCAAGCCTATTGTTTTCAGGAACTAGCCTCCTTGATTTGGAAGCTAAAGGGGTCGGCAGGTTTAGGCTAAGCTGATATCAAGCTAGGAGCTTAGCTCCAAAAGCGAGCCTGTCCCTCCCGATTCGCACTGTATGATGCGGATCTGGTTTCCGCATTATAGAAACGAAAACGCCAGGATTCGGGTTGAAAACCGATCCTGGCGCGTGTATGAAAGTGCGTTAACTGCTTAGAACGTGAACCGAGCCACCATCTGTCCGGAGCGGGGCGTCGCTCCGGCGCCGCCGACCAGGTTGATGAAGCCGTAGCCGCCGGTGATGTTCCCGGCGTTGTCGTGGGTCACCGGGGTACCCGGCGTGGTGGTTGGATTCGGCCACGTCCAGCGGTTAAACATGTTGGTGAACTCGGCGCGGATTGCGAATTGCGTTCTTCCGCTTTCCGTCAGGCGGAAGATGCGGCCAAGGCTGATGTTCTCGCTGGGCCGGCGCGCTCCGCTGAAATCGCTAAAACGCGCAGCGGCCGTGCCCCAGTTTCCTTTCCCCGGATCGACCCATGCGTTGGGGTTGAGAACCAGGGTCTGAGCCGTGTTAAAGCATTTGCAGTTGATGTCCTGCGTATAGAGCGGCTGGCCGGGCACGCGATTGTAGAATGTGCTCTGCCCGAGCATGCTGCTGAGAAGATTAATGGACGTCGGACTTGTAACCGGCAAACCGCTCGAGTACCGCAGTACGGCAGCGGTGGTCCAATCCCGGGTAAGCTGCGAGAGAACCTTCATGGCCATACCATCGCCATTCATTTTCGGAGTCGTGTAGTTGGCTGAGACGACCAGCAGGAATGGCTGGTTGTTGCTGGACAGGAACCAGTTGTTATTGCGATTGAAGACGTCGTTTTCCGAAGCGCCGCCGAACACGCCCTCGCTCTCCACGCCGTTCACGAACTGCTTGGACCAGGTGAAGTTCGCGTTGAGGTCCAGACCGTGCGAGTAGCGCTTGGTGAGATTGACCTGCATCGAGTCGTACTTGGTGCTGCCGAGCGGTCCCCACAGATGGAGGATGCTGGTGTATTCCGGATAGGGCCGCAGCGCCTGGAACACCGTCAGCGTGCTGGGGAACGCAGGATAAGGCAACCCGCTGAAGCCGCGTTGGGCAGCTACTGCGGAACCCAGTTGCGAAGTCAGGAGAGTCTGGTCGGCGGGATTATGGATATCGAGCCCCACCGCATTCAGGCTGCTGGGCATAATCGCGTCGTCGTTGATGGCCGAGGTCGACTGGAACCAAGCGCCGCGGTTACCCACATAGCCGACTTCGATCACCAAGTCTCTCCGGAGCTCCCGTTGGACCAGGAGACTCCACTGAACGGTGCGCGCCGGGCGGCCAGCCTGCCGGTCAAAGTAGTTCAGAGAGCCGGCGGGAATCCCCTGATACGGCAACTGGCCTGGATCGAAGTTGGGGAACGTGACTTTGTAGGGCAGGCCGTCGCGAGTCAGATAGGCGGGGTCGCCATACTGCGATGCCGAGTAGGGTGTGTTCGAAGCCACGGCATAGGATTGGAAGTTGTTGGCCGAGGTTCGGGTATAAGAAATGCCCGCTCCGACGCGAAGTACGGTTTTCGAGTTGATCTGATAGGCCACGCCGATGCGGGGACCGAAAGCGAAGGGATAGTTGTGCGCGAAGTCGCACTGGCAGCGCCCTGGGCCGTAGCCCTCAAAAATCGTCGCGCCCAGCCGGCCGCCGGCGGCCGGATTGGGGGTGTTGAGGCTGACCGAGCCCTGATAGCCGTTATGCTCTCTTAAGTACGTTTCGAAATCCCACCGGAGTCCGTAATCCAGAGTCAGTTTGCGGGTCACTTTCCAGGTGTCCTGGGCAAACAGACCGAGTGCTTTCTTGCCCAGCCGGGTGTTGGCCGGGACCGAGGTGTATCCGTCATCCGCCATGCCCAACAGGAAGCTGGCGTAAATGAAACCGGCGTTGGTACCAGGCGTGAGAATCTGGCCCTGCGCGGCCGGATCCGTGGTGCCCGTGTTGGCGAATCCGATCCACGGTGCGGCATAGGTGTTGCTCTTATTGAGGAAGCCGTCAGTGTTGAAGTCCGCGCCAAACTTATAAGTGTGGTTGCTCTTCACCCAGGTCAAGCTGGCGTTGCTGGTAGGCTTGTACTCGTGAATTTCGATGTTGGTGGACGGGCCGATGCGCGGCGTGTATCCGCCATATAACCCGCCGAAGCCGGTCGCGGGGCCGCCCGCGAATCCAGGGGCGGGGGCCCCTACGGTCGGCAGAACCTGGGTCGTGCCGGTTCCCTTCAACCCGAAGTAGCTGAGAACGTCGTACTGGGATCCCAACGGGGCTCCCGGTCCTTGCTCCGCATCATCGGCGGTCAGAAGGCCGACCCCCAGGTGAAGCAGTAGGGTCGGGGTCAGCGTGTAGTCGAAGTTGATACGAGCGGTGTAAGACGTGATCTTAGACGGATTGGAACTGGTGATCGGGAAGGGCATGCCGTCGGTAGCCGGGTACGGCGCAACGCTCGTCCGGCCCCAATAGCCGGACAAGTGGGCCTGCGCGCTGAGAGAGTGATCCAACTTGACCGAGGGAACGGTTTGCAGCCTGCTGTTGCTGTATGAATCGGTGAAATCCTGATACCCGGTCGCGTTGTTAGTGTTCGTCGGGAGCGGCATCAAGGCTTGAAATTTGGCCGTGACGGGATCGAGGTAGGGGCCCCCCAGACAGGAAGCCGCTCCCAAGGGAACCTTGTTACCCGGGAAGGCCGTGCGGACCCGAACTCCGTTTGCCGTTGTCGTGGTCGAGCAGGGATCGAACACCTGGTTGTTAAACAAGTTATTGCCCAGCGAATCCTTGCCGATCGAAGTCGTGCCCAGCGCCGCCGAGAAGTCGCCCTGGCGATAGGCCGCGGTGGGAACCGTCTTGATGCTGGCGGCAGTGCCGGCGGCAGTCAGAGCGGTTTCCCGGAACTGCTCGAAGTTGAAAAAGAAGAAGGTCTTGTCATGGCCGTCATAGATCTTGGGAATATCGACGGGCCCGCCGAAGCTGGCTCCGTAGTCATTCCGGCGCAGGCGAGGACGGACATGTTGATCCAAGTGATTCGGATCTACGACAGCTCCACTCAGGCCGCCGTTGGCAATGCCAGCGTTCGTATTCGGGGTACCCGCATTGAACGCTTCGTTCATCATGTAGTCGTAGGCGCTGCCGTGGAACTGGTTGGTGCCCGACTTCATGGTGGTGTTGAACACGCCGCCGCCGGCCTGGCCGAATTCCGCCGCGTAGTTGCTGGTCTGAATTGAGGTTTCCTGAATGGCGTCCACGCTGGGCTGCGTCCAGGACTGTGTGCCGGACCAGATGCCCATCTGGGCATCCTGTCCATCAATGCGGATGGACTGGGTGTTGGACGGCATTCCGTTGATCCGGATGGCGACGTCGGGGATGTAGCTGGAACCCGGGATCAGGTTAGTCATCGCGTACGGCGTGCGAAGCCCCGCCCCCGTCCCGATCTGCAATACGGGAAGGTTATTGATCCGGTCGGTCGTCACGTTGTGGCTCAGCTCGCCGCTTTCAGTCTTGAGCAGCGGGGTCGCTTCCGTGACGGTGACCGTCTCCGACGTCGCGCCGACTTCAAGCTTCACGTCGATACGAACGGTCTGGGCGACGGGAATGAAGATGTTCTGCTTGACGTATTTCTTGAAGCCGGTAACCGTCACCGTCAATTCGTAGTTGCCCGTTGGCAATTCCGGCAGCACGTAGTTGCCGGTGGCGGAACTGCCGGCCGTGTACACGGTACCGTTATCGATGTTTTTGGCCTGAATGCTGGCGGAGGCAACGACGGCTCCGCTGGGATCGGAAATCGCGCCCGTAATCGAGCCGCGATCGCTCTGCGCCCACGCAGTCAGAGCACCTACAGCGAGGACTGCGGAAACAAACAGAGAACGAGACAATGCGTTCATACCTGCCCTTTCTAACTTGGAAAACTGGGTAAACCTAAGACTCTTCCCCGCGACCCGTTCGGAGCAGTATATGTCCTTTGGCTTGGACAAGTCAAGAGTTTTTGATTTCTGGAATCGTTACGATTGAATCCGGAAAAACGACGCAATTGGGGCCCAGCCTCACACTTTTTATTTCCAGACGTCAGTAGTTTCGGAGCTGCCCGCAGTCCGGCGGTTCGCCAATCTTGAATTAAAATGCTTTTTAGGAGGTAGCATCCGCATGCAACCGATCATCCGGATGGTTCTTTCGACCAGCCTGGTTCTTTCGTTCAGTCTGATCGCAACCGCCAGCGACAACACGGCGGTTTTCAAAGATTCGAAACTCGAGGAAAACGTCAGGAAGTTTATCGGCGGAGCTGAACCCGGCAAACCCCTGACCGAGGACCAGCTAAACCATGTGTATCTGGTTTCCGCATCGAGTCAATCCATAAGCGACCTGGCCGGCCTGGAGAACTGTCCCAATCTCAACACCATTTATCTGACCGGGTCCCAGGTCTCCGACCTCAGCCCTCTCAGCAAACTGACCAACCTCGAGCAGCTCACCATCCTGGGCGCCAAGGTCCGGGACCTGAAGCCGTTAGCCGGTCTCACGCATCTGCGCTATCTGGACCTGTCTCTAAACCAAATATCCGATCTCTCGCCGCTAGCCAACCTGAAGGATCTGCAGACGCTGAATCTCACCGGCAACGCCATAGCCCAGTTGGGACCGCTGCAAGGCCTGACCTCGCTTCAGTCGCTGTTCCTCGACGGCAACCAGGTAAGCGACCTGAAGCCGCTCGCCGGGCTTAAGGCTTTACAGACCTTGAGCATCAAGCAGAACCGTGTGGCCGACCTGTCGCCGCTCACCGGCCTCACCGCCTGGCGCGGCTTGTACCTGGATCAGAACCAGGTGACGGATCTTACGCCGCTGGTCACCATGGTCCAGCCCGACCGGCAACCGAGCAAGGGACTCACGCCGTTTTGGATCGTCTCCCTGCGCGGGAACCCGCTCAGCGCCCAGGCGCGCTCGCGGGATTTGCCGGAACTGCAGAAACGCGCTTTCGACGTAATCGTAGACCGTTGAACTTATGCAGCGGCCTCAGGCCGCGCGCAACCGGTCGACCAGATCGTCCGGAACCTTGAGGTTGCCTCCGCGGCCTGTACCCAGGCGGATTTCGGGTTTCACCGCGCCATGGAAATCCGAGCCGCCGGTGACCAGCAACCCGTGCTGCTCGGCAAGCTTCAGATATAGCGCTGACTGACTCGGGCTATGGTCGCTATGGTAAACCTCGATCGCGTTGAGCCCCGCCGCGCGCAGTTCCGGGAGGATCGCTGCCACATCCTCGCGGATCCGAACCGGGTGTGCCAGTGACGCGATCCCGCCCGCATCGCGGATATGTTTCACCGCTTCGGCAAATTGGGGCTCGCGCCGCGTGACATAGCCCTTGGCCGACTCGTCGAGATACTCGTCGAAGGCCTGCTGCAGGCTGCTCACGTAGCCTTTTTCGATCAGCACCTGGGCGAAGTGCGGACGTCCGGTCATTTCCCCGCCGCGCGCCTGCACTTCTTCGAGCGTGATCTCGAGGCCCAGCTCCTGGAGCCGCGCGATCAGACGCACGTTGCGGTCGCGGCGCGACGCTTGTAAATCGCCGATCCATCTTCGAAAAACGCCTAAGCCGTCTGGATTGTGAAAGGGGTTGAGGAAGTAGCCCAGCAGGTGCACCGAATGCCCGTGCAGCTTGGTGGACAGCTCGATTCCGCACACCAGATCCAGCCCTGCCTGGCGCGCCAGAGGCAACGCCTGGTCGTATCCGGAAAAAGTATCGTGGTCGGTGATCCCCAGGATGCGGACGCCGGTCCGCAGCGCCTCGTCCACCAACTGCGCCGGCGAATACGTCCCATCCGACGCTGTTGTGTGCGAGTGCAAGTCGATCATAAGGAAATATCAGGCATAGGTGATCAGACCCAGCTTCTTGAGGGTATGCCACACTCTATCGGCGCTTTGCTGCGGATTCTCCACCGAGGAATGAATGATCAGCTCGGGCGCTTCCGGCGGCTCGTACGGGTCCGAGATGCCGGTAAAGTGCTGGATCTCTCCGGCCAGGGCCTTCTTGTACAGCCCCTTCGCATCGCGCTCCACCAGCACATCCAGGGGGCATTCCATGAACACTTCGACGAAGTTGGGAATGCGCGCTCGAACGCTCCGGCGCACCTCGCGATAGGGTGAGATCGCGGCCGCGATGGCGATCACGCCGTTGCGCGACAGCAGTTCGCAGACGAAGCCGATGCGCCGGATATTGTCGTCGCGATCCTCGCGGCTAAAGCCCAAGCCCTTCGAAAGATGCGTCCGCACGATATCGCCGTCGAGCAGTTCCACCTTCGCTCCGGCCGCACACAGCCGCTCTGCGAGCAGCGTCGAGACAGTGCTCTTCCCCGCGCCGGACAAGCCGGTGAACCATACGGTAAATCCTTTGTGCATTCGCTGGCGTGATCCGCGGCTACTTCTTCTGCTGCGGGCGAGGCTCGGAGGCCGGCGGAACAATATTCTTCATTCGCAGATAGACGACCATGCTGCCGTAAATCTCGTTATTGTGCCCGTAGTTCAAGGTCAGCAGCCCCATGCGCAGGTTGCGCGTCTGGCGGCCGTTTTCCTGGGTGATGTCGATCACTTCCGCGCCGGAGGCATCCGTCAAGGCGCTGTATGCGCTGTCGCAGTAGGTAAACGCGTCGTTCAGCACCTTCATGATTTCGGCTTTGGACGTCAGCTTATCGAGATTGCCCGGGTTGGGATTCTTTTCCCCCTTGGCCTGCGAGCACCACAGAAAGTTGTAGGTGGCTACGTGAGTCACCTGCTGGCCGAAGGTGCGGACTTCCGGCTGCGCGCCCGGCCGCATCCCGTAATTCTCCTCCGGCATCTTTTCCGCCGTCCGTACGATATTGTTGCGATTCCCCGTGTAGGCATTGCGCAGCCAGGTCGAAAGCGGATTGGCCTGATCCGGCGCGGCGGATTGCCCGAATCCCCAGGCCGTCAAGAGGGGAAGTAACAGAATCAGTTTGTTCATCGTGTCTCCTGGTCACTTTGCGGCGATGATCGAGTCCATCCGGATGGTCTTGGTTTTGGCGTCCAGCGTTCCGGTGACTGTGACCTTCTTCCCCGCGAACTTCTCCGGCGCCGTCTGGTCGCTCAAAGTGTAGACTTCTTTGCCGTCGTAGAGCACGTACAGCGCGCCATGCGCCAGGACGCAGGCGACGGTGCACTCGGCGTCGGTCGGCCCCATGCGCATGCCTTTGTGATCGGCACTGGAGCACATGCTGTCGGTGACGACGCCGGTGAACTTCTGCGTCCTTTGTGCGAACACCGGCGCCGCCACCAACACTGCAATGATCAGAGAACTGGCGAGAAAACCAACCAGCAGCGGCTTCATGCCGGGTTTATTCGCCGGGCGTCATGAGATGCGCGGTGGTGGTGCCGGCATTCATGATCCACACTCCACCCTGTTGGCCGTTTTCCGGCAGTCCGAGCGTCTTGGTGGTCGCGCCCGGCACCGCGATGGTCACGTGGCTCCGCGGGTTCGCCGGATCGCCCATCGAGTGATACCATACCGATCCGAACTCGGGCTTCACGCGGGTTCCGTCTTTTTCGGCGGCGTCCAGCGCGGCTTGTTTCTGAGCGCCCATGGCCTCGAATTTCAGGTTCTGAGCCGCCCGATCCAGATTGCCAAGGCTGGTGCATTCCACAATATATGCCGGTTGCCCTTGCAGCCCTGACTTGTCGTAACAGACCAGTTTGTTGGTGCCCTTCTTCAAAGTGTCATAAGTGTAGTCGGCCTTCCACTTGATGACGGTAGCGTCTTTCGCCAAATTACCCGGCGCGGCGCGCAGGGCCTTGTCAATGGCGGCTTGGTCGGGAGCTTGCGCAAACGCGCTGGCGGAAACGGCCAACAGGGTCAGAGCGATCGGTAACATGCGTTTCATTGATGTGATCTCCAGTTCATCCGCCGGTAACTTTCCTCCCTCGTAAGCGCCATGTCAAGAGATGACCAGGCGGTTCGCGGGCATATTCCGACGATTGGATTCAGTATATCGCGGAAACTATTAAAGGAAGGAGGCTGTCTATAATTGTCAGGAATGAAGCAGGGCGAATTGTCAGGAATGAAGCAGGGCGAATTGTCAGGAATGACGCAGGGCGGCTCCGGCAACAAGAGCAGCAAGGTCGCTAACAAGCTGGTGGGCGCAAGCTTCGTCGCGGTGCTTGCGGTATATACGGCTGGATACGACCGCACTCAGTCCGCGGCCAACCGGCTTGCAGCGCAGGTGGCCGAGCGCCGGGCAGCGGTTCCCGCACCGGGACGCGTCACCCTTCACGTCCCTCAGCTCGGTTCGCCCGCGCCGATTCCGGCTCGCCTGCTCCCGCCGCCCGCGCCACTGCCGGAGCCCACTCGAAAGGCCGTTACAGCGTCTCACGTGGAGACAGCGCCGGCGCAATCGGACACAAAGCCGGACACAAAGATCGATGTTCCCGCCGCTGCCGCGGAGCCGGTTCGCAGCGAAGCATCCGAGGCGCCCCTCACGGCCGTGCAGGCGATCGCGCCAGCCATGAACGCAGCGCCAGTACCCGCGGTTGTGCCGGCGCCGGCGCCCTCCAAACCCGCGTGGAAGGACGGGACCTACACGGGCTGGGGCTATTCGCGTCACGGCAATATCGAGGCGGCGGTGGTCATCGAAGGCGGCCGCATCGCGTCCGCGGCCATCTCGCAATGCCGGACGCGCTACTCCTGCGACGTGATCGATAAGCTGATCCCGCAGGTTGCCCAGCGCCAGAGTCCCGACGTCGATTACGTCTCCGGCGCAACGCAGAGCGCCGACGCCTTCTACGGCGCCGTGGTCGAAGCTCTCAGCAAGGCGAAGTGACCGACCAGGACACCAATGAAGGAGTGACCGCCAGCGCCCGTACCGAGGCCGTCATGGGAACGCTGGTGACCATTGAGGTGGTCCATCCCAGCGCGGACAGCGATGCAGCCGTCGACCGGGCGTTTGGATGGTTTCACGAAATTGAAGCTCGCTGTACGCGGTTCAGCGAGAGCGAACTGATCCGGCTCACGGCGCAACCGGGCGTGCCCGTGCCGGCGAGCCCCATCCTCTACGAAGCGGTGCGATTCGCTTTGCTGGTGGCGGAAGAGAGCGGCGGCGCGTTCGACCCGGCCATCGGCCACCGCATGGAGGCTCGAGGATTCAACCGGGAACATCGCACCGGAGAGATTTTCCGCAGCGCGATCGCGCCCGATGACGATGCCGGCTACCGGGATGTCCTGCTCGATCCGGACCGAAGAACCATCCTGCTGCGCCGCCCCCTTACGCTCGATCTGGGCGCTGTGGCGAAAGGCCTGGCCATCGACACAGCCGCGCGCGAACTCGAGCCGTTCCGGGATTTCGCCATCGACGCGGGCGGCGACTTGTATCTGGGAGGGTCGAACGAACACGGCGCACCATGGTCGGTCGGCATTCGGCACCCGCGTCATGATCACGAGCTCATCGATTCTCTGCGCGTTTCGAATCAGGCCGTATGCACCTCCGGCGATTACGAGCGGCGGGCTCACATTCTCGATCCGCGCACCAGGACCACCGCCGATAGAGTAGCCAGCGCGACGGTGGTGGCATCCGGGGCGATGCTCGCGGATGCTCTGGCGACCGCCGCATTCGTACTGGGTCCCGAAGAGGGCATTCAGCTTCTCACGCGCCTGGGCGTGGAGGGTTTGATCGTGACGCCCGAGCTGACATGCCATGAAACGCGAGGGCTCCGCCGTGCGGCGTAGGATCAGGAACTTCTTCAAAACGCCGAAGGGCCTGGTCACGATCATTCTCATCATTTTTCTCGCCATGGCCGCACCGGGCCAGGGTTTCCGCGCCGTCATGAAAGGGCTGGTGAGCGCGGCCATCGCCGCGGGCCTGGTGGATCTGATCATTCTTCGAGTGCGCAAGAAAGTCTGGGAGTTTCCCAGCGGCGCGGTGCTCACCGCCATCATCGTGGCGATGGTGCTGCGGGCGCAGGAGCCCTGGTACGTCACCACCATCACCTCGGTGGCGGCGGTTCTCAGCAAGTACCTCTTCCGGACGCGATCGGCCAACGTTTTTAATCCCGCGGCGCTGGCGATCATCGCCAGCTTCTACGTGTTCCACACCGGCCAGAGCTGGTGGGGCGCGCTCACCGACGTCCTGCCGGTCGCCAAGGTGGTCCTGCTCGCGGCAGGCGTGTTCATCGCGGACCGGGTCAACAAGCTGCCGCTGGTGCTGACGTTTCTGGGAGCCTATTTTCTGCTGTTCACGGTCACGGCGTTCGTGAGTAATCCGCTGGCGGTGGCCGAAATATTCCGCACTCCCGACGCCGAGGCCGCGCTGTATTTCGCCTTCATCATCCTGACCGATCCGCCGACGTCGCCGGCGAAATATCCCGACCAGATCGTCTGCGGGCTGATCGTGGCGGTAGTCAGTTATGTGTTTTTCGAATGGGCCGGCGTAGTTTACTACCTGCTGGCAGGGGTGCTCGCCGGAAACGTCTGGGAGGCGTGGCGCAGGTCGACCCGGCGTAGCGGCACAACGTTTCCGCGAGGCCTGGGCGCTTTCCTGCAGGAGATCCGCCCCTGGGGACAACGCGCATAACCAGGATACTAACGCAATAACCCGACGGTGTCGGTTTTGAAATATCCAGGCAATCCCGGCTTGGTTTCGCGCAGGATCTCCAGCACCGCCCGCCGGTCTTCCGCGGAAAGTTTCTTGAACTTGTCACTCTGATCGCGGCCCGTCAGAACATCGTAGAGACGCCGGTAGACGCGCTCTTTCACCTGATCCGGCATGGCATCGAAAGTTTCGCTGTACACCATGTAACTCAGCGGGTAACGGAACATCCGCTTCTGCAGATCGAAATCGCGCAGGGAACGGCCCTGGTGATCGCGCGGCCCGCGCGCCGCGAAGGTCTTCGTGAATGTGGATACCCCTACGACCGGACCACGGAGCGTAGCTTCGTCGGCGAACAACATGTACGTGACCAGCGATTCGAGATCGGTATCGAACTGCGCCTTCGCCGCCGGGTCTTTGGCAGATGACTCGGCAATGCGCGCTTCCCATCCGGCTCGAATCATCAGATTGGTCATGCGCGTCTGATGCTCCAGCGTCATCAGCGCCACGATATCGCTCACGCCGCTCAGGTAGCCGCGCGGATCGAATTTCTTCGCCAGGCTGGTGATGTTCTGGGTGTCGTGCAGGTCCAGCAACTCGGGATGCGCCGAGTCGTGCCCGACGGCGTTTCCGATGTGGCGCATGTCCGCGTGAGTTCCGGTCACGTACCATCCGCCCCAGCGGTCTTCGAACGGAGTGCGGTGGTCGGTGATGCGCTGCCCGCCGCGAAACGCCGGCATCCCGGATGCGTCGGTGTAAGACGAAGCGATCAGCAGGCCGGGAATCCCCAGCGTGCCGGGGCTGGTGTGACATTGCAGGCACGCGTCGCGCCGGTCGAAGCTCGGTGGATCAGACGCGCCGTTGAAACTGTAGAAGACCATGCCCTGTTTCGGATCGAGCGAAGCCACCTCGAGCAGATCGCTGCCGCGAACAAATCCGACCATGACGTCGTCGCTGAAATAAATTGCCCGCGGATTGCGGGGCTCGATGCGGGCGGCCTGAAAGCTGGTCTTCGAAAATACCAGAGTCTGAGAGTCGGGATTCACGCCCAAGGCCTGGAGAAGGCTGGGCAGATAGCCCTCCGCGCTCGGAGTCAGGTGGACTTTACCACTGATCAGTTCCCGTCCCAGGCGCGTGATTCGGTCGTCCAGGGGGCGCGTATCGTACTGAATCGCCGGGTGATCGATCGGAATCAGGGCGGTCTCGCCCAGAGTCTGATCGGCGGCAAAAGCGGGGAGACATCCTAAAGCGGCGCACCCCCAGGCCAGCCATCGTCCAGTTGCCATAGAGTATCTTTTCAGTATGCTATAGGCATTTGACGCGCCAGACCGTCAATCCCTTCCCTGTCTTGTGGAACTGCGGCCGGGAGGGGTCAGTGAGGCTTCGCCAGTGCGCGTTATGGCTCATGAGCCTGAGCGAGATCCCTCAAGATACCGCGCGATACGACCGTATGGCCGCCTAATCCATAGATCTGTAACCTGCGGGCGATCCGGCACGCCGAGTGCATTAGATGCTTTTGGATTTCGTGCGTCTATGCCAATTGGAAGATGCGGCTAACGCCCCACATTTTCAATAGGTTGGTGTATACTGGAGGTGGACGCGGAACACGCACCGGCGCCCAACTCTCGGGGAAGTTTTGGGAGCTGTGCAACGTCGTAGTTCTGGTTAAGAAGTTACGTCGCGATTTTATTGAGGGTACCGAATCATGCGAACAAAAATTCTGCTTGGCTGCGCCGCCGTTGCTCTGGGCGTTATAGGGATATCCGGCCAGGCCCAGAAGGCAGCCCCGCCCGCCACTGTGACCTCAGCCGAGGCTGAAAAAGCGTTCTTTACCCAGTATTGCTATGGCTGTCACAACCAGGCCGCCAAAGCGCGGGGCGTCGAATCCGCCTTACGCATCACTCTGGACAGCCTGGATCCGGCGCACATCGACAAAGACCCAGAACAGTGGGAAAAGGTGGTCCGCAAGCTTCGCGCCGGGATGATGCCGCCCTCGGGCATGCCGCGGCCGAAGCCGGAATTCCTCGAATCCGCCATCGTCTTCGCCGAGAATGAGCTCGACCGCACGGCGAAGCTCCATATTCCTCCTCCGGGCCTGCATCGTATGAACCGCGCCGAGTACGCCAACGCGATCCGCGATCTGCTGGACATCGAAATCGACCCGAGCAAGTTCCTGCCCTCCGACGATTCCACCCGCGGCTTCGACAACATCGCCGGCGCGCTGAGCATTTCCCCCACTCTGCTTGAAGGCTACGTGACGGCCGCCGGCAAAATCAGCCGGCTGGCGATCGGCGACGTCAGCACTCCCGTCCAGACCACGTATCGGGTTGCGGAAGATACCGATCAGGATTATCACGTCGAGGGAATGCCCTTCGGCACCCGCGGCGGCATGCTCGCCCAGCACGAGTTCCCGGCCGACGGCGAGTACAGCATGAAAATCACTCCCATCAGCAAAGGCAATATGGGAAACACCAACCCGTTCGGCGAAATCCCCGGCGAGAAGCTGGAAGTATTGGTGGATGGCGAGCGGCTGCACGTGTTCGACTGGGATAAGGACCGTGAGGGCCGGGGCGGCGACGGCACGTTCGATTTCAAATTCCCGGCCAAGGCGGGACGCCACACCGTGGTGGTCACCTTCCTGGCCACCAATTACGCTCCCGGCAACGACCTGAATGAGCACTTCCTGCGCAGCACCATCGAAACCGGCGGCCTTCCGGGATACCGTTTCTTCCCGCATGTCGGCAAGTTCGTGATCGATGGACCCTACGAAGCCAAGGGAGCGAGCGATACGGCCGCGCGGCGCAGAATTTTCGTGTGCAAGCCGTCCAGCGCGAATCAGGAAACAGCTTGCGCGCGCCAGATCGTCAACAGCGTGGCGCGCAGGGCCTTCCGCCGCCCGCTGACCGATAAGGACACCGAAACCCTGCTGGGCTTTTACCAGCGCGGCCGCAATGACGGGAACTTCGATAACGGCATCGAGATGGCTCTGCGCCGCATCCTGGCCGACCCGGAATTCGTGTTCCGCCGGGAAACCGAACCGGCCAATCTGGCCTCGGGGCAGATTTATCGCATCAGCGATCTGGAGCTGGCCTCACGCCTCTCCTTCTTCCTGTGGAGCAGCATTCCCGACGATGAGCTGCTGAAGGTGGCCACCCAGAATAAGCTGCACGAGAACGCCGTTCTGGAACAGCAGGTCCGGCGGATGCTCAAGGATCCGCGGTCGAAGCAGCTGGTGAGCAATTTCGCCGGCCAGTGGCTCAGCCTGCGTGCCCTGCAATCCCAGACACCGGTGCCCATCGAGTATCCGGATTTCGATGACGTTCTGCGCCAGGCCATGCGGACGGAAGTCGAGATGTTCGTCGCCAGCGTGATTCAGGAAGACCGTCCGGTGACCGATCTTCTGGACGCGAACTATACTTTCCTGAATGAGCGGCTGGCCAAGCAATACGGGATCCCGGGAATCTACGGGAGCAACTTCCGCCGGGTGGAGTTGCCCCCGGAATTCGACATGCGCCGCGGACTGCTGGGGAAGGGCGCCTTCCTGACGATCTCCTCGAATCCCGACCGGACTTCGCCGGTCCACCGCGGCAAGTACACGCTGCAAATTTTCCTGGGCGTGGAGCCCCCGGCTCCGCCTCCGAACGTCCCCGATCTTCCCAAGCAGGATGCCGCCATTCGCGGGGGCCCACGGCCGACCATGCGGCAGCAGATGGAGCTGCACCGCAAGAACGAGCCGTGCAATAGCTGCCACAAGATCATGGATCCCATTGGATTGGTCCTCGAGAACTTCGATGGAACCGGACAATGGCGGTTGCTCGACGACGGCGCTCCGATCGATCCTTCCGGCAAGCTGGTGGATGGCACCAAGCTCAACGGGGTCACGGACTTGCGCGAAGCCTTGGTCAAATACTCGCCGCAGTTCGTGCGTGTGGTCACCGAGAAGCTGATGATCTACGCTCTGGGCCGAGGGACCGAATACTACGATATGCCCCTGGTACGCTCGATCGTGCATGCGGCTGATAAAGATAAGGATCGCTTCTCTTCCCTGGTGATCGGCGTGGTGAAAAGCCAGCCGTTCCAGATGAACCAGAAGCTCGAATCCAGCGGCAACGGGCAGGAACGCGCCTCACGTTAAGCCGCGATAGGTATTGGCTTTGAGAAATTATAGAATTGAGATGGAGAGCGGAAGCAATGTTCCTTACTAAGAAATACATACCGCGCCGGACGTTTCTGCGTGGCGCAGGCATTACCCTGGCGTTGCCGTTGCTGGATTCCATGATTCCGGCACAGACACCCGTCAGCAAGACCGCGGCAGTTCCCAAGACCAGGTTTACCGGCATTTTCGTCCCGCATGGGGCGGCGCCAGGCTACTGGATCCCCGAAGGAGACGTCCTCGACCCCAGGAAACTGCCCTCGATCATGGAGCCGCTGGCTCCCTTCGTGGACCAAAGCGTGATCATCAGCGGTTTGTGGTCGAAGTCGGCCGAACCGCCTCCGGGCGTAACCGGCGCGGATCACTGGGTGGCAGCGGCCTTCCTGGCCGGCGAAAAGCCCAAGAAAGCCACCGGCTCGGACATCCACAACGGCGTCACCATCGACCAGATCATCGCCAATCACATCGGCCAGGAATCCCTGCTGCCTTCGCTGCAGCAGGCCATCGAAGATCCCGGCGCCAATTCGAGCAATTGCGGCGAGGGCTACAGCTGCGCTTACACCAATTCGATTTCCTGGGCTGCCACCAACCTTCCGCTGCCCATGGAGCTGAATCCGCAGGTGGTGTTTGAACGCCTGTTCGGCGACGTGCAGGCCAAGACCCCCGAAGAGCGCGCGGCGCGCCGGGCGCAGGATCGCAGCATCCTCGATTCGATCACCGGCACCTTGACCGCCTTTAAGAGGAATCTTCCGCCCAGCGACCAGCTGCGCGTCGACGAGTACGCCGACAGCGTGCGTGAGATCGAACGGCGCCTGACGATCGCCACCAAGGCCACCGGAGCCATGGAGAACCACGAAGGTATCGTGGTGCCGGCCGGCGTTCCCGATTCTTTCGACGAACACATCAAGCTGCAGTTCGACCTGCAGGCACTGGCGTACCAGGGAGACATCACGCGCGTTTCGACGCTGCTCTATGCCCGCGACCTGACCGGCCGCAGCTTCCCGGCCAGCGGCACCAATACCAGTTTCCATGGCGGGTCGCACCACGCCGAGAATCCGGACCGCATCCTCGACTATTCGAAGATCAACCGGTATCACGTGGCTTGCCTGGCCTACTTCCTGGACAAGCTCCGGAAGACCAAGGACGGCGATGGCACCCTGCTCGATCACACGCTGGTTCTGTACGGCACCAATATGGGCGACTCCAACCAGCACTTGCACTACGACGTCCCCTACATTCTGGCGGGCGGAGCCGGCGGACAACTCAAGGGCGGCCGTCACCTCCACTTCCCGACCAAGACCGTCACCACGGCAAATCTTCTGCTCAGCGTTCTGGATATGTTCGGCGTGAAGCAGGACAAGATCGGCGACGATAGCACGGGCCGGCTCGCCGGCCTGGCCGTCTAAGGCGTTTGGATTCACGTTTTCAATTGCTCATGTTCCCGAGGTTATATTCACGATGAAAACATCGACGATGCGCATCCGACACGCCTTGGCAGCCGCGGCCGTAGTATTGGTTCCGGCCATCTATCTCGTCGTATCGAACACGGTCCTGAACGCCGCTGACAGCCCCGTGGCGGATGCCGCCATGAAGGGCGACAAAGCCGCCGTGCAGACGCTGATCAAGCAGAAGGCCGACGTGAACCTGCCCCAGGCGGACGGAGCCACGGCCATCCAGTGGGCGGCCTACCGTAACGATGTGAGTATCGCCGACCTCCTGATCGCCGCCGGGGCGGATGTCAAAAAGCCGAATCACGATGGCGCGACGCCGCTGCGTTTGGCCAGCACGAACGGAAACGCGGCCATGATCCAGAAGCTCCTGAAGGCCGGTGCGGACGTGAATGAGACCAGCCCGTTCGGGGAAACGGCGCTGATGTTCGCCGCGCGCAATGGAAACCCGGAGGCGATGAAAGTTCTCATCGACCAGAAAGCCGACGTGAACGCGAAAGAAAAACTGCGCGGCACCACACCGCTGATGTGGGCCGCCGAGCAGTCGCATCCCGAGGCCATCAAGGTTCTGCTCGCCAGTGGCGCGGACTACAAGGCCGCCTCGAATTTCGACACCAAGGGCAATCGCGCGTACCTGGCTCCCACGGTTCGCCAGAGAGCGGCATCCGATCAGGGCGCGGGCGGATTGAGAGGTAAGCAGGGCGGACGCGGCTTTGCAGGCGGGGGACAAGCCAAGCAGGGTAAGCAGGCTAAGGCCGGAGCTGGAGGCGCCGCGGAAGAAGATCAGGTGGCTGCCGCCGACGCTGCTGCCGCCGAATTTGCATTCGGCCGTACGAAGGACACCGATGGAGGCGGGATCACCCCGCTGGTGTTCGCCACACGGCAGGACTGCATGGAATGCGTTAAAGAATTGGTCGCTGCCGGTGCGGACGTCAATCAGGTGACCCACTACGGCTGGACGCCGCTGCTGACAGCCACCCAGAATCGCCACTACAAGATCGGCGCGTATCTGCTGGATCACGGCGCCAATCCGAACATCAAGAATAACGGCGGCTGGTCGCCTCTTTACCTGGCCACCGATAACCGCAACATCGAGGGCGGCGACTATCCGGTCCGCAAGCCCGACATGGATCATCTGGACTTCATCAAGCTGCTGCTGGCCAAGGGCGCCGATGTGAACGTCCGGGTGTGCGGCACGCAATCGACCGCTACCACCTGCGTCGGGGACAGCACCGAAACGCGCACCAACTTCACCATGCAGTGGCTCAATGAAGACGGAGCGACCCCGTTCCTGCGCGCCGCGCAGTCGAGCGACGTCGAACTCATGAAGCTGCTGCTATCCCACGGAGCCGATCCCAAGATCTACACCGCGCGCAACGTTACGGCGCTGGCCGTAGCGTCCGGAATCGCCTGGGTGGAGGGCGTCACCTACGAATGGTCGCGCGAGCAGAATGTCGAGACGGTGAAGATGCTGCTCGACCTGGGCCTGGATCCTAACGTCCATGATGAAGACGGCCGTACTTCGCTGCACGGCGCGGCGCACAAAGGCCGCAATGAGATCGTACAGATGCTGGTGGACCGGGGCGGCGATCTCGAAGCTCATGACAACGGCAGCCGCGACACCATCAACGGCGCCATGAAAGGCATGACCTGGATTCCGGTGCACTACTCCGAGGGCCTGGTCCGCGTCGGCGTGCAGTCGGCCATCGCGCATCCGGAGACCACGGCGTTCATCAAGAAGATGATGACGGACAAGGGGCTTCCGATCCCGCCCGATATCACGTCGTCCATCTGCCTGACCAAGGGCGTGAACGGCTGCCAGTAAACGATTGAGGGTCGGGCATGCCCGACCCCTACACCACGTTTAAGATCACCTTGCCGCTCGTCGCGCGGGCTTCGAGATCGCGATGCGCCTGGGCCGCGTCAGCCAGCGCATATTCGCGATCGATACGCAGGCGCAGCTTGCCCTCGGCGATCCACCGGAACACATCGCTGGAACGCCAGGCCAGTTCCTTCGGATCCGAGATGTGCGTGTTCAGCGTGGGACGCGCGAGGAACAGCGAACCCCTGCTCGTAAGCCCGCGGGTGTCAAACGGTTCGATCTGCCCGCTAGATACGCCGAAGTGGACCATCATCCCGCGCGGCTTCAGGCAGTCCAGGCCCTTCAGGAACGTCGCCTGGCCGACCGAATCGTAGACCACGTCGACGCCCTTGCCGCCGGTTAACCGTTTCACGTCCGCGACCCAATCTTCCTGGTCATACAGGATCGTATCGCTGGCGCCGCCATCGCGAGCCAGTTCGGCCTTCGCCGCAGTCCCCACAGTGCCGATCGCGCGCGCCCCCAGCATCACCGCGATCTGGACCAGCAGGCGTCCTGTGCCACCGGCCGCGGCGTGAATCAGCGCGGTGTGGCCCGGTTTAAGCGGAAACGTCGAATGCGACAGGTAATGCGCCGTCATGCCCTGCAACATGGCAGCAGCGGCCGTGCGGAAGTCGATGCCGTCGGGAATGCGGATCAGCATCTTCGCGGGCACAGCGGCGTATTCCGCATATGACCCGCGCACCATGCACCACGCCACCCGGTCGCCTGGCTTAAAGGAGTCCGAGTTCGACCGTTCCACGGTTCCCGCGCCTTCCGAACCCAGGACCGCCGGCAGCGGAATCTTATTGATGCCGCTACGCTGGTTGAGATCGGTAAAGTTGACGCCCGAGACCGCGACCTTCACCAGCACTTCGTCTTTCTGCGGTTCAGGCACCGGACGATCGCCGAGGCGCATGACCTCCGGCCCGCCGGTTTTTTCGATGTATACGGCTCTCATTCAATAAACCCCAGAGGCATTAGACTCCGCGGAAGACAGGTTTACGCTTTTCCATAAAAGCCTTGCGCCCCTCACGATAGTCGGCGCTCTCAAAGCACTGCTTCACCAGCGCGTCGCAGGCTTCGACGTCCGGGGCATCGCTCCGCAATTCACGCACGATGCGCTTTACGGCGCGGATCGTCAACGGGGCGTTATTGCCAACAGTCTCCGCTAGCTCCAGGACGTAGCTCTCGATTTCGGCGTCCGGCACCACGTGATTGACCAGGCCCATTCGCATCGCATCAGCAGCATCGAACTGGCGCGCGGTTAAGAGCATCTCGGTCGCAAACTGTGGACCCACCAGATCCATGATCCGGCGCACGTTCGCGTATCCATAGCCCAGGCCGAGCTTGGCCGCGGGAACGGCGAAGCGCGCGGCATCATTGGCGATGCGCAGGTCGCAGCACACCGCGATCCCCACGCCGCCGCCGATACAATAACCGCGGATCATGGCGATGGTCGGCTTGGAACACTCGCCCAGCACCTTCCCGAAGCGGTCCACGGCGATGTTGTATTCCAGCACGGCGTCGACCGTGGCGCGTTCGCTTTCGAATTTCGAAATATCGGCGCCCGAGACGAACGCTTTGCCGCCCGCGCCGGTGAGCACGATCACGCGCACGGCCGGGTCCAGCTCGAATTGCTCCAGCACGGCGGTGGCGGCGCGCCACATATCGAGCGACATCGCATTGTGCCGCTCCGGATTGTTAAACGTGAGCGTGGCAATCGCCCCGCTGGTTGCAGAAAGTATGTGATTCACACGATCTCCCGGCTGCGCAGGTCGGCAATCTCCGCGGGGGCCATGCCTAACGAACCCAGAATTTCATCAGTGTGTTCCCCGGGCTCCGGCGGCCGCCGTGTCAGTTCGTGCGGCGTGCGCGACAGCCGCACTGCCTGCGCGACCACCTTCAGCGGGTGATAGAACGGCGACTCAATCGTATCCACCATCTTCAAATGCTCCACCTGCGGATCGGCGAACACCTGATCCACCGAATAGATCCGCCCGCACGGGACTCCCGCCGCGTTCAGACGCTCGATCCAAGTGGCGCTATCCGCCGAGGCCAGATGCCTCTCGATCTCCGCCGTCAGCACATCGCGATTCGAGGAACGGTTGTCGGCATTTGTGTATCGGGGGTCTGCAAGCAACTCGGGCGCGCCGATCGCCGGAGCGAGCCGCTCCCACATCTTCTGGCCGCTGGCGCCGATGTTGATATGGCCGTCGGCCGTCTTGAACGCGCCGGTGGGAATGTACAGCGGGTGATTGTTGCCGGCTTGTTTCGGCACCTCGCCTGCGTTCAGCCAGCGCGAGGCCTGGAAATCCAGCATGAAAATCTGCGCCGCCAGCAGCGACGTGGTAACCCACTGGCCCTCGCCCGAAGTCTGCCGCTCGATTAACGCCAACAGAACGCCCTGCGCGCACAAGATACCCGCACAAAGATCTGCAATCGGGATCCCTGCGCGCACCGGACCCTGTCCCGGCAGCCCCGTCACCGACATAAATCCGCCCATGCCCTGCGCGATCTGATCGAACCCCGGGCGGTCGCGATAGGGACCGTCTTCGCCGAATCCGGAAATACTGGCATAGACCAGGCGCTTATTGATCGCGCGCATGGCAGGATAATCGATGCCCAGCCGCCGCTTCACGTCCGGGCGATAGTTTTCGACGATCACGTCCGCGTCTTTCGCGAGGCGTTTCAGAATCGCGATGCCTTCCGGGGCTTTGAGATTAAGCGTGAGGCTGCGCTTGTTGCGATGAAGATTCTGAAAATCCGGACTATGGCGTTCGCCGCCTCCGAATGGATCGACGTCGTCCTGCGCCGGCTGCTCGATCTTGATCACGTCCGCGCCCCAGTCGGCCAATTGGCGAACTGCCGTCGGGCCAGAGCGCACGCGCGTCAGATCGAGCACGCGAATGGAGGCGAGTGGTCCCATGCTTCGGTTATTATAAAGGGTCGCAAACCTATGGGCAGACGCGTGAGCATCGAAATTCCGGGGTTCGAGCACGATAATCCCATTCCAGCGGCGTGCCGCGTGGGACCCTTTTTGATTACCAGCGGGGTATCGGGGAAGGAGCCCTTCACCGGCAAATATCCGGAGGGCATCGAAGCGCAGTGCGCGCAGATGTTTTCGAGTGATGCGTGAAATTCTCAAGGTGGCCGGGGCGACGCCGGAGGATATCGCCAAGATCAACGTGTGGATTAAGGATCGCGCCCTGCGTCCGCACGTCAACAAGGAGTGGCTGGCGATGTTCCCTGATCCGCATTCGCGCCCCGCTCGCCACACGTTCCCGGCGCCCGATTTGCCGCCGGGAATGCTGGTGCAATGCGAAGTGATCGCGTTCGTTAAGGAGAACTGAATGATCATCGACATTCACGCCCACGTCTGCGCGGCCCCGGAACTCTACCAGTGGAAAGCGAACCAGATGTCGGCGCGGGGAGCACACGGATTTGCGCCCAAGAAATTCGCCGACGAATGGGTTCGCGATCATCCCGATACCAAGCGCAATCTGCGCGTCATAGACTCGGTCGGAACCGACGTGCAGTTTCTTTCGCCCCGTCCCTTCCAGCTCATGCACGCCGAGAAGCCGGTCAAGATCATGGAAGCCTGGGCAGTCGCGAATCACGATTACATCGCCCAGCAGGTCAAGGCTTTTCCCAACCGGTTCCAGGGCGTCTGCGCGATCCCGCAGGCTCCCGGCGCGCCCATCACTCTCGGCTTTGCGGAAATCGACCGCTGCGTCAAGGATCTCGGGTTCATTGGACTGCTGATCGATACCGATCCGGGCGAAGGCGACAACAGCACGCCCACGCTGGGCGACGAATACTGGTATCCGCTGTGGGAGAAGATGGTCCAGTTGGATCTGCCGGGGCTCATTCATTCGACCGGCTGCAAGCACGGACGCGAAAATTATAGCCAGCATTTCATCAGCGAAGAGAGTCTGGCGATCCTTTCCATCGTGAACTCGCGCGTATTGCAGGATTTTCCGAAACTCAAAATTATCGTTTCGCACGGCGGCGGATCGGTGCCCTACCAGATCGGTCGCTGGCAGGCCGATTACGTCCTCAAAGGCGGCGGCACGGTCGACGAATTCAATCGCCGCCTGAGCATGCTGTATTTCGATACCTGCCTGCACGCGCGTAAGTCGCTCGAACTGCTGCTGGGCATCGCAGGCAGCGAGCACGTGATGTTCGGGACTGAGAATCCGGGCTCGGGATCGGCGCCGAATCCGGAAACCGGCAAGCCTTTTGACGATATCAAGCCGCTGATCGACGCCATTCAGACGTTGACCGACCAGGACCGCCGCAACATTTTCGAGGACAACGCCCGGCGGCTTGTTCTCGCGACTGAAAATCCCGCGCGTCTCAAGAATCCGCCCAAACCGTTTCGAGGTAGCGATCCGAGATAAAAAGATGGCGAAAATCACCTTCGGACTCGGCACCTCGCACGGCCCCATGCTCTCGATTCCGCCCGAGTACTGGCAGGATCGCGTCTCGTTCGATCGCCAGGCCCGCCATTTCTACCAGGGCAAGACCTACACGTTCGACGAAATGGTCGAACTTTGCGCAAAGATGCGCACCTCGCCGATCAGATCACGCCCGAAGTCATGCTGGAGCGGCACAATCGCAATCAGAATGCGATCCGCCAGCTGGCCGACTATTTCGATCAGCATCGCCCGGACATCGCGATCGTCGTCGGGAACGACCAGATGGAGATTTTCACCGACCAGCACGTACCCGCGTTCGCCGTCTTCTGGGGCGATCACGTGGAAGGGCATCCCCGCTCGCCCGAGTTTCTGGCGAAGCTCAATCCCGCCGTGGCGCGCGCCGAGGCCGATCGCACACCGTCCGTTCACACCGACTATCCCTGCTCACCTGAACTCGGCAAACACGTCATCCAGAGCGTCATCACCGACGGATTCGACGTCTCGCAGCTCACCAAGCTGCCGACGGGCGAGATCGGATCGAACGCTGTCCCGCACGCCTATGGGTTCGTGTACCGCCGCATCATGCGGGATAAGGTCCCGTTACAAGTGCCGGTGCTGGTGAACACGTTTTATCCGCCCAATCAGCCGCCGGCGGGTCGATGCTTCCAGTTCGGCCGGGCTCTGGCACGAGCGGTCACATCGTGGCCGCGAGACATCAAGGTCGGCTTCATCGCATCCGGCGGCATGACGCATTTCGTCCTGGATGAAGCGTTCGATCACGAGCTCCTCGACGCGATGCAGGCAGGCGATGCAGCCAAGCTGGCCGGCATTCCGGAGAACATGTTTCAGGCAGGGACGTCCGAGATCAAGAACTGGATCGTGGTCGCGGGCGTGATGGCGGAGGCTGGGCTCGAAGATGAGCCTGGTCGATTACGTGCCATGTTATCGATCCGAAGCGGGAACCGGCAGCGCCATGGGCTTCGCCCGCTGGTGCTAAAGTTCATCTGGGGCAGCTTTTCAAGCTGCGGCCCGGCTTATAGCCGGGCTCCTTATGGAGCAAAGGCTCCCGAGCGGGGCTGAAAGCCCCGCGGCAGGCTGCAAGCCTGCCCCACAGAGAGAAAGGTCATGCGACAGAAGATTCAAACCGCTTTTCTACTCATCGCGATCTTGGGCTCTGCGTCCGCCCAGCAACTCCAGAAGATCACCATCAACTACGCCACTCGAACCGGCCAGGTCTGGCCGCTGTACATCGCCAAAGAGGGCGGCTACTACCAGAAGTACGGGCTCGATGCGAACCTGGTGTTCGCGATTCATCCCGCGGGCATCGCGATGGTGGTCAGCGGCGAAGCCGTGATGACGCCCTACACGCTGGAACAATCCATGACGGCCGCCTACAAAGACGGATCGCTGATCGTCCTGGGGAGTCCCTTCAAGAAGAGCCTCTTCGCCCTCATGGCGACCAAGGACATCAAGCGCGTTCAGGATCTCAAGGGCAAGCGCATCGGCGTGAGCCAGGTGGGCGACGCGCCATACAACTACACCAATGGCCTGATCGCCAAGGCCGGCTTGAAGCCTCGCGATGTGCAGTGGGTTCCCACCGGCGGCGACGTCAGCACGCGCGCCACGGCCCTGCTCAGCGGGCGCGTCGACGCCACCATGATCACCGCACCCGTTTATTTCAAGATCGAGGAGCAGGGGTATACCAACCTCGGCAACATCAGCGATTACGAAGACATCTACGCGCCCTCCGTGTACCTGTTCCGGAAGGCAACCATCGCGGCCAATCCCAAGCTCCCCGAGCTCCTGATGAAGGCCCACGCCGAAGCCATCAAGCGCTTCTACGACGACAAGGCGTTCGCGCTCAAGGCGTATCAGGCGTGGGACAAGCAGGATCCGGCCGAGCTCGAGCGCACTTACGAGCACTACAAGGAAGTGAACACCTACGAACGAGTGCCCTATCTTCCGGCTGCCGCGGTCAAATACATCCTGGAGCACGTCGCCGATCCGCAGATCGCCGCGCAGATGCGCGCCTACGATTTTCACAAGGTGATCGACAACAGCCTGGTCGACCGACTGGTGAAGGAAGGCTTCTTCGAAAGCCTGTTCGGTCCGGGAATCAAGGCGGAAGAAGATCGCAAGTCCAAGCTCGCTTTCCGGTAGCGGATCAAAGCTTGAGGATCATATACTCTTCGTCGATGTACTGTTCTCCAACCATGAGAGCCTCAGCTTCAATCCCATAGGATCGAAATCCCGCACTCGCGTACAGGCTGCGGGCGCCAGGTTGAGTGGCCGTTACCGAGAGGTGGATGCTGCGCAAATCCGGTATGGTTCTGGCGACCCGCACGGCCTCGTGAAGCAGGGCCGCTCCCAGGCCCCGGCCGCGGCAGGAAGGCGCGACGAACATTCCCCAAATCCCGCCGCGATGCCGCCTCTTCAGCCGCAGTTCCCGGTAGAATCCGACCGTTCCCACCAGCTCCGAATCGATAAGCGCTCCGATGACGAAGTTCTCGTCTCCACCCGAGCGCAGCTTGCTCGCATACGCTTCGACGGCGGTCTGGCGATGCTCCTCGGCGGATTCGCCAAAGGCTTGGGGTTCGGACTCGAGGGCTTGCAGCCTGAGATGCCAGAGAGCTTCGGCATCGCGTTCCGTCAGTCGCCGTATTTCCACTCACTCAGAATACTGCCTGACGATTGCCACAGCGTGCCGGGGCTACAATGGGAACACCAGATGAGATTCGGCGTCAGAACGGCATTAGTGGCGGCGGGCCTACTGGGACTGGCCGCAGTGGCTTTTTCGCAGCGCGGAGGACGTCGAGGCGGTTTCGGCGGCGGCTTTGGAGGCTTTGAAAGCTCCGAAGCTCCCGCAACGGAATTCTCCCCTAACGCGGAATTCCACTTTCTGCGCGTGGAGTACACCGACTACATGCGCCGCGGTTTCGGAAACGTCTCGCGACGCGGAAGAGCGAATGGCTGGTGGGCGCAGGATTGGCCCGACGCCGATGAGCACTTCACCAAAGGAGTGCAGCGCCTGACCCGCATGGACGCGGGCGATCCGCAGCACGTGTCCCTGACGGATCCGAAGCTTTTTGACTATCCGTGGATCTACGCGACGCAGACCGGCTACTGGCAGCTTTCCGACGAGGAAACTTCGCAGCTCAGAGAGTATCTCCTGCGGGGCGGTTTCATCATGACCGATGATTTCTGGCAAGAACGCGAGTACGAAGTATTCCAGGAGACCATGAACCGCGTCTTACCGGGCCAGCCGATTACCGATATCGGGCTGGACGATTCGGTGATGCACGTGCTTTATGACATCCAGAAGAAAGATCTCACCTTCATCCCCGGATCGCGCCACTTGGGACGAGACGGGCAGGTCTATCAGCCGCCCGGGACCATGCCAGCCTGGCAGGCGATGTACGATCCCAAGAACCGCATGGTGGTCGCCGTCAATTTCAACACCGACATCGGCGATGCCTGGGAGTTCGCCGACGTGCCGTATTACCCGGAGGCGATGACCACGCTGGCGTATCGCTACGGCATCAACTATCTGATGTACGCGATCACGCACTAGCGTCCGGCGAGAAACGTCTGCACGATGCGGATGTACTCCTCCGGCGCTTCCTGATGCGGATAGTGGCCGAGCCTGGGCATGGTCACGATCTGCACCGCCGGCAGGCTCGCCCGCAGTTTCTGTTGCGTTTCTGGAGGCACGATAGTGCTGGCGCCGCCCAGGATATAGATGGTGGGGCAGGTGATCTTGAGCACTTGCGCCCATAGCTCAGTGGGAACGAACCCTTTGACCAGATTCGGATCGCGCTTCCACACGATGCGTCCGTCGGCGCGCATCTTGCTGCCGAAATGGGCGTAGTTGCGCTGCAGTTCTTCCGAGACTTTACTTCCGCCGCGCATCAGGGAAGCAACCAGCTCGTCTTCCGACGCCCAGCCCTTGTCTTCCTGCTCAACTCTGCGCGCGAATGCCGAGGCGATCTCGTTCGTTCGCTCCGGTCCTACGTCTTCGACCACCAGCTTGGCCATGCGATCGGGGTGCATGCCGGCGTAGACCTGGACCACGCGGCCGCCGGTCGAATTCCCCAGCAGGATGACGTTCCGCAGGTTGAGCTGCTCGATGAAGGATTCCAGATCCTTGGCGTAATCCTCGACCAGATAAGCGCCTTCGGGCGACCACGCCGAGTCGCCGTGCCCGCGCATGTCGATCGCGATGACGTGATAATCCTGGTTGAATCGCGGCGCGACGTGGTCGAAGGAGTGGGCGACGCGCCCAATCCCGTGCAGCATGATGAAGGGCTGCTTGTCGGGCGATCCCCAGTCGAGATAATGGAGACGCAGGCCGTTAACGGTGATGAAGCGGTCCTGATAGGGAGCCTGCGCCGCCAGGGACAGGGCGGCAGCGAGCATCATCAACGTCGCGCATTTCATCCCACGAGTGTATCGAGGGTGAAACGACAGGTCAACGCAGAGATTACGGAGCGGCTTCGGAAAAACTTGCTTACGGAAGACGGATATTCTGCTCGCCGCAGACTTCAAACAAGGCTCAACACATTGGTGATGCTGAAGAGCTGGCGCACTCGCGCACTGAGGTTGATCACCTCCAGCCGCCCGCCCGCGCTCTTGGCCGAAACGTACAGTCCGATGATCGATCCGAGCCCGCTGCTGTCCATGTAGCCCAGATCGGTCAGGTCCAGCACGATTCGCTTCGCGTCCGGCAGCAGGCCCCGGACCTCAGCCTGCAGGATTCCCGTGGAATTGGCGACCAGCTTCCCGGAACACCGGACTCTGATAAACGAGCCGGCGGCGTCGCCTTCCGTGGATGTGACCAGCGTCAATTGTGCCGTGGATCTCATTGCTGCGTTTTCGGGCATCACCTCCTCACTATACACACGACTTTCGGCGCGATGCGAAGGTGTTATCCTCTGGAGGGATTTGATCGCGCCATGAGCCGTCGATACATCCTGTTCCTGCTGGCGGGCGGCACGCTGTTCGTCGGGTCTCTGTGCGCCTGGCAGCGTGAGTTTCGCGAGTATCCCGCCATCGAGTACAACAACTTTCCCCTGCCCGAAGGCGCGCAGCGGCCATCCGAATGGGTATTTGCAAGGCTGATGTATCCTCCCGCGCCGACCGCGCGCTTCGATCGTTCGGGACGGCGCGGATGGGCCAACGGCATGTCCAGTTGGACTCAGGATTATCCGCGCGCCGACCGTCACTTTCTAACCGCAGTGATGCGCCTCACGCGCATCGACGCGCGTCCCGTGGAACAGCCCGTGAACCTGGACGACGAAGACGACGTTTATAACTGGCCCATGCTCTACGCCGTGCGGCCGGGCGAATGGGACTTGACGGACAAGCAGGCGGCCAAGATGCGCGATTACCTGGCCCGCGGCGGTTTCTTCTGGTGCGATGATTTTTGGGGACCGTTTGAGTGGGACGTGTTCATGCAGAGCATGGGCCGCGTTCTGCCTGGGAAAACTCCCGTGGATATTCCCGAAGACGACACGGCGTTTCACATCCTCTACGACTTGAACAACCGGTTTCAGGTCCTGGGGGCGTGGGGTCTCTACGGCCGCGGCGCGCAGAACGGCGGAGACACGCCCTACTGGCGCGCGATCTATGACGACAAGGGACGCATCGAAGCGGCCATCACCCCGAACTCGGATCTGGGCGACGCCTGGGAATACGCCGACGATCCGGGATACCCGGAGCAGTACTCACATCTGGCGATCAACATCGGCATCAACTACGTGATGTACGCCCTGACGCACTAGCAAAGCGGACGAGGCGTGCCTCGCCCCTACGCGCTTGTAGGGGTCGGGCATGCCCGACCCGACCTTCATGCCACGCCCGGCATTCGAATCAGGGAAGCTCCCGGCACGGAATTCAGAACTTCTTTGTCGGCCAGAACCGCCTCCAGATTCCGAAGCGCCAGACCCGCATGCTCCCTGGCGAGACTCTCGGCGCGGCTTCCCTGGCGGTTCTCGATCGCCTCCATCAGAGCGTTATGATGCTCGTGGGCGACGGTCAGCAGTTCTTTGGCTTTCGGCAGTTTGAGCCGCGCGAACACTGTAGCGCTGGGCGAGGCAAAGGGAAGAGAGAGCAGGCGATCGAGCGTGGTGCGCAGCATGCTGCTCTTCGCCAGGTCGACCATCGTCGCATGGAAGGACTCGTTCAAATCCAAATAGGTCGCGAACGAATCAATGGTCGGGTGAAGCGTGGGGTTCAGGGGCATGACCCGCTCGAGTTCTTCCTGAAGCCGGCGAAGACGTGCGAGCTCGCCCGGATTCTGCAACCGCTCCGCCGCCAGCCGGGCCGCTGCTCCCTCCAGCACGCCGCGCATCTCAATGGCGTCGTACACTTCGGTCAAAGTGAAGGCGCGCACGACGAAGCCGCCGGTCGGGAAGATTTCGAGCAGTCCCTCGTTGGCCAGGCGATCGAGCGCCAGACGGATGGGGGTCCGCGAGACACCCAGCCGCGCGACCAGAGGAAGCTCCGAGAGGCGCTCGCCTGGCTGAAAATCGCCGCGCAGCAGCATTTCACGCAGGTTCAAAACAGTACGCCCGGTCTGGGAAGAAATTTCCGTTGAACTCGTCCGATGTTCGTTCACAAAAGAACTCTTTCCACCACATCCCTGTATGACAGATTTATGGAATCTTACCACAGGACTGTTTCAGGAATTTCATGATTCGTTTCTTTGCTAAAATCAGCGGCCATGGGTTTCCGAGTGTCTACTGAACGCCGCGAGTTCCTCCGTTTCCTGGCAGCCAGTCCGCTGGCGGCCGCGTGGGGAAGCAAGGCTTGGGCGCAACAAAACGCGGAAGCGATTCATCGCGCGGCCGACGCCTTGAGCGTGGGCGATTTCGAGATTCTGACCCGCGAAATGCTGCCGCCCGCGCATTTGGGTTACCTGATGAGCGGCGTGGATGACGACGCCACTCTGAAACTCAATCGCGAAGGGTTTCAGCACTTCCAGCTCCGCGCACGGCGCCTGGTCGACGTATCCAAACCCGATCTGCGGACGGAAATATTCGGCGTTCCCTGGGAAACTCCCATCTTCCTGTGCCCCGTGGGCGGGCAGAAGATGTTCAACGGCGAGGGCGAAGTGGCGGTCGCGCGGGCGGCCAAAGCCAGGAAGGCCACTCAGATTCTGTCTACGGTTTCATCGTCGCCGGTGGAGGAGGTCGCGCGGGCGCTGGGCGGCCCGCTCTGGTATCAGATGTACATGCCGGTGAATTGGGCAGGCACCGAGAAAATGGTTCGCCGGGCCGAAGCGGCGGGATGTCCGGTGCTGGTGTGGACCGTGGATCTGCTGGGCGGACGCAATACGGAAACCGCCACCCGCATGCGCCGGACGGATACAAGAAACTGCCTGGCGTGTCACACCGATGGAGTCGGATCGCTGAAGGGACGGCCGATGCTGGACGGTATCGAGGGAGGCATCAATCCGGCGGCGGCGAACTGGGCCTACATGGATCGCCTGCGAAAGCTGACCAAGATGAAGCTGATCGTCAAAGGCATCGATACCGCCGAAGATGCGCGCTTGTGCCGCGAGCATGGAGCCGATGCCGTGCTGGTCTCGAATCACGGCGGCCGCGCAACGGAAACTTTGCGCAGCACCATCGACAGCTTGACGGAGGTGGTGGACGCGGTGGGCAATCAGCTTCCCGTGCTGGTGGACAGCGGTTTCCGGCGCGGCACGGATATCTACAAGGCGCTGGCCCTGGGCGCGCGCGCGGTGGGGATCGGCCGGCCCTACATCTATGGGTTAACCGCCTTCGGCCAGGAAGGCGTCGAACGCGTCCTGGATATCCTGCGCGCCGAATTGCAACTGACCATGCAACAATGCGGCACTCCGGCCATCAAGGACATCACGCGCGCCGCGGTAAAAAGAAGTTAGAATTGGTTGGATTTGGTAGAGTTCGAATCATGAGGAGAATACATATAACAATGCGAGCAACACGGTTTATGATGGCTCTGGCGCTGATCGTTGCGGCCGGCGCGGGCGCCATGATCGCCCAGGACAAAGGCGGCAAAGGCAAAGGCGGCGGTAAGGGTAAGGGCGGTCCCAACCTTCCTCCCATGGTCAAGATGACCATCGCGGGCTTCGCCGACGGCGGCAGGATTCCCGCTGCGAATACGTGCGCGGCCGGCCAGGGAGTTCCCTCCCCCGCCATCAGCTGGACCGCTGGTCCCGCCGGAACTCAGAGCTACGCGCTGATCCTGCACGATCCCGATCCGGTGCTGGGAGGCTCGGCAACCAACGACGTGCTGCATTGGGCGATCTTCGACATTCCTGGAACGGCCACCAGTCTGCCGGCGGGTGTAGCGAACCAGGCGGAACTTCCGGACGGCGCTAAGCAGCCTAACAATATCGCCGGACAACCGGGATATTTCGGTCCGTGTCCTCCGGCCGGCCACGGCGATCACCACTACACGTTTGAGATTTACGCGCTGAGTGCGAAGCTCGGGCTTCCCGCCAGCACTTCGCGCGCGGATCTGATGGCCGCGATGAACGGCAAGGTCCTGTCGAAGGGCGTCTACATCGGGATGTTCGGACAGCAGTAAATCTATGGCGTTTACACGGCGTACTCTGATTGCCGGCGCGGCGCTGGTTCCCGTCGGCGCGCTTAAGTCCCCTGCACAGCAATCCGGTGCACAGCGGTCAGAGCACGCCTTGACGCCGGCGCAGCTTCGCACGCTGGAAGCTTTTATCGACCGCCTGATTCCGCGCGATGAAAATGGTCCCGGAGCAGTGGACGCAGGCGCGCAGAATTACATCGACCGCCAGCTTGCGGGATATCTCCGCGGCGAAAAAGATACCTTCATCGCGGGCCTCGAAGCCGTGGATGCTTATGCTCGCCGGACGCACGGCGCGCCGCTGGCGGAGTTGTCCGCCGAAAAACGCGACGAGATACTGACCGCCATCGACACCAATCGTGCTGAAGGACTGCCCGCAGGCCGCGCGTTCTTCAATCGCGCGCGCAGGCTGACGCTCGAAGGAATGTTCGGCGATCCCTATTACGGCGGCAACAAGAACTTCGCCGGCTGGGACCTGATCCGGTATCCGGGTCCGCGCCCCGCCACGGGTCCCGAGCACCAGAAGATGTCGACGCCGGCCACACCCTATCATCGGTCGGCGTTCGGATCGGACGCCGGGCACGATCACTAGTTACTTCTTGGGAGGATACTTGTCGATCGATTTCCGGACCATGTCGTCGAGATGCTGGGCGATCTGCATGGGATCGTTCTTCTCCTCTTCCGCAACCGAACGCCAGACCAGTTCCTTGCGGCTGGTATCGCGCAGATTGATGACCAGCGTTCCTTGCGTGTACGCGACCCGCACCCGCCGCGTGCCCAACCCGCGCCAGCCCGCCGGATAAGCCTCCACTTCGGTTTTTCGGGCTTGCCCCAGCGTGAAGCGCACGTTCAGATCGGGCTTGCTTTCTACCTCCATCAGGCCTTTCTCAGTAAGCCGCTTGCGGATTTCGTTTTCGATCTTGCGCCGCGTGAGATCGCTATTCAGCGCGGCGGCCTTGGCATTGAGCTGGCCTTCCACGATGTGAAACGTCTTGTAGCGTTCGAAAACCGCGGACTCGTCAAACTCAACGTCTATCTTCTGCGCCAACGCCCGCCCCGCGACCAGCGCCGACAGCAGCAGCAATGTGCCGGTAAGTTTCATGGCATGAATGTATCAGATCCGGAGTTACTGAAGCACGGGAAGCAGAGCCCCGGCCGGCACGAAGAGGCTGCCTTCGGTCACGCCTTCCGGAGCGCATTTCTGAAGCGCGCGGCGCAATTCCTCGGGTGTCGAGCGGCCTTCGAGAAAATCGGCGAACGCTTGAACGACGCGCGTCACCTGGTCCGGCGTTTCATGCACGAACTCGAGCCGAAAATGCCGAATTCCCGCCGCGAGCCACTCGGCCAGATGGAGACTCGCCTCCTGCGCTTCGGCTCCGAAAACCGTGTTGCGGCAGCCGACGTCGGCCATCACCGGATGCGGACGCCCGCCGGAATCACGCAAAGCCACCTGGTGCTTCTCGCAGGGCCTTCCGCAGTCGCGATAGCTTGTTCCGGTCGAAAGGAACCGGCAAAAAACGCAGTGTTCGGTGTGAAATACAGGCAGGTGATGATAGGCGATGGCTTCGAGACGCGACGGATCGACGCCGCGGGCCAACCCGGCGATCTGCGCGGCATTCAGGTCGTGCGTGGGGGCTACACGTGCGAGGCCCATTTCCAGCAGCATGCCGGCCGAGATCGCGTTGGCTGCGTTCAGGCTGAAATCGCCATCCAGGCGGACGCCCGCCTCGCGCAATATTTCGAGAAGTCCCGCGGAACGCACCAGGATCGGAACCTCGCAGCGCAGCAGAAAATCGGCGATTCTCTGTTCCCCCGGTTTTAATATGCGAGGAGAAGCGACGCGCGCCTCGATCCCCGCGGCTTTCACGCGATCGAGCGATGGCCGCAGACCATACAGATCCAGATAATCCAGCGTGATACTCGCGGGGGCCAGTTCGAGGGCGGCATCTAACTGCTCCGCCGTGCGAACCAACAAGTGAAGCTGCGTTGCGGCTGCCGCGGCGGGCTTCGGTGCGGGCAACAACTGCGCGACCACTCCCAGAGGGTCGTGGATCTCCATCGTGCGCAGCGTTGACTGAACCTCTGTTAATTTTTCGACGGCCTGCCGGCGCAACTGATTCAGCAGCGAGCTTGGCGCGAAGGGCGATCCTTCCGATTCCAGTTCCAACTCATCGAGCTCATACGGCGTGTTGCCCAGGCGGCCCAGTTGTTCGCGCAGAAATTCGATCGTGAGCGCGCGGTTCTGCGCGGCGGCCAGTGGCGCATCCGAGACGACGCATACGGAAACCCCGCCACGCGCAGACACAGTCCATTCGAGCTCCAGTGGCCGGCCCTCGCGCGCGGTTACGCGCACATTCACCTTCTGCCTGCTCAGGGGGGAACCGGCCGCGGTATAAGGCCGCGCTAACTTGTCGATCTCCGGATCATGCGTGCGCCATACCAGATCCCCGGGGCGAATCCTCGCCGTGTCGACCGCGCCGTTTGCAAAAGTGAGCTCCAGATTTCCCGCCGCCGGCGTCACCTGGTAAATGCGCCCGCCTTCTTCCGCCTCGCCGGGACTCCTCCAGTCCGCGGCATCGAATACAATCCCGTCTCCAGGTTTCAACGGCGACACAACGGCATCAGCCTTCACGACCACACTGCTCGGGGATACACGAACCACACGGCCTGCGCAAACTCCGCGATGCCTGGGCGCGCGGCCTTTCACGACAACCTGATGATTCGTTCCGGCTAAAAAAAATGGACCCAGCCCGCGCGAATACACCTGTTCCAGCTCGGCCTTGACGCTGCGATCGACCGGTTGTTCATGACCAGCCCAGGCGTCATCCACCGCTTTTCGATATGCCCGCGTGGTCAGTGCGACATATTCGGCGTCCTTATAGCGGCCTTCGATCTTCAGCGCGGAGATGCCGATACGGACGATCTCGGGAACCTGTTCGAGCGCGTACAAGTCACCGGGCGAAAGCAAGTATCGAGCGTCGCCCAAGGGCTGCGAAACGCCATCGACGAGCATTTCGTAGGGCAGGCGGCAGGCTTGCGCGCACTGGCCGCGATTGGCGCTGCGGCCACCCCAGGCTTCCGACGAGAAGCATTGCCCCGAATACGAAACGCACAGCGCGCCGTGGACAAACAGCTCCAGCTCAGCATCGGTCTGCCTGCGGATCGCGCGAATTTCGTCGAGCGACAGCTCGCGCGCGAGGATCATGCGGCGCACGCCCAGGCTGAGAGCGTGTTTCACCCCTTCCACGCTGGTAATGCTCATCTGCGTGCTGCCGTGGATTTCGAGATCCGGCGCGATGCGCCGCGCCAGCGCGACGGCGGCCCAATCCTGAACGAGAATCGCATCGGCTCCGGCTTCGGCGATCGCTCCCAAGGCTCGCGCGGCAGCCGGCAGCTCGTTATCGAAGATCAAGGTGTTGAATGTCACGTAACCCTTGACTCCGCGCCGATGCAGGGTTCGCAGGGCTTCCGGCAGCTCGGCCATCGTAAATCCCGACTTGGCGCGCGCGGTGAAATGCGTCAGCCCGAAGTACACTGCGTCGGCGCCCGCTTCGACGGCGGCATGGAGCTGCGGCCAGTGACCCGCGGGACTTTTGATTTCGGGCTTGGGAACGGAAGGAACCACTACCTCAAGTGTATGCTGCCGCTCGATGGGCGCCCCCAGAAGCGGCGGCCAGAAGCGGCGGTAAACTGGGGATACACTGAAACATCTATGAAATTTGCCGCCGTCATCGAATACACGCCGGACAAGAGCAAAATCGCGCAGTTCCGGCCCCCGCATCGCGAATACCTGATGGGCCTCCGAAAAGCCGGTAAAGCGGTCATGGCCGGACCGTTCACAGACGATAGCGGCGGGCTGCTGATCTACGAAGCCGAAACCAAAGAAGACGTCGAGCGGATGATCCGGGACGATCCGTTCGGACAGGGCGGCGTGTTCGTCTCCTGGACCATCCGGCCGTGGAATCTGTTGTGGGTGAATCAGGATCTGATGCCGGCGTGAGTGTGCGCGTGTGATCAAGCTGAAAAATGCGTTGTGGCTGGGTCTGGGCGTAATTGCCTTGACCGGCTGCCTGTACGCTTATCAGCGCCCGTGGCGGCTCTTCGAGAGCCTGGAAGCTTATGACGACATTCCTCTGCCCGCCGACGGACAAGATCCGGCGGAATTCGTATTCGCGCGATTGATGTTTCCATCGCTGCCCTATGCGCGATTCGAATTCCGAGGACGCAGAGACTGGCGCGAGGGCGGCACCAGTTGGACCGAGGACTATCCGCGCGCGGACCGGCATTTCCTGACCGCGTTGCGGCGCCTCAGCCGGGTGAATGCGCGCAGCCTGGAGCAGCCGGTGAATCCGGACGACGTGGATGACATCTACAACTGGCCTTTTCTCTATTCGGGACTCACCGGGAATTGGGATCTGACCGATGAGCAGGCCGCGAAAATCCGCGAATACCTGCTGCGCGGCGGCTTCTTCTACGCCGATGACTTCTGGGGTCCCGATGAGTGGCGCGGATTTGAAACCGGCATGAAGAAGATTTTTCCCAAGCGCGATATCGTCGAGCTGAGCAACGAAGAGGCCCTGTTTCACATCGTTTACGACCTGGATGACCGCTATCAGATCCTGGGCGAATGGGGCCTGCGGCGCGGACCGCGCGATGGCGGGATCACTCCGCGGTGGATGGGCGTGCGCGACGATCAGGGCCGCCTCATGGTGGCGGTGACAGCCAACTCGGACATCGGCGATTCGTGGGAGTTCGCGGACGCACCCGCTTACCCGGAGCGATTCTCCGCGCTGGGGATTCGCATCGGCGTGAACTACGTCCTCTACTCACTGACCCACTAACGCGCCGGTTTCGAAATCCGCCGCCTCGCGGCAGATTACTGGTGCGAACGGTGGGGGTCGAACCCACATGGCTGTTAACCGCTGGAACCTAAATCCAGTGCGTCTGCCAGTTCCGCCACGTTCGCACGAGGTGGACTGTCGCTATTATATCGGCTTACCTGGCGTAGGCAGAAGCGCTGCGGGCGCGTTCGAGCGGCTCGACAGGGGTCAGGCGCGGGGTTTTACGGCCGCAGGCGCAGACCGAAATTTCAATCTGGTAGCCCGACCAGGGCAAACCGGGAACCTCTATGTGCAGCCCGTCGTGCGCCTCGCACTCGGCGGCCAGCAGCTCGCCATCCGGCCCGATGACTTGCTCAAACACGGGAACGCGAAACGCCCGCCAGAGCCGCTGCCGCTCCGCCATCGAGAGAATCGGATCGCCGGGATTCGCGAGTGCGATGACAGCATGGGTCAACGCCGGCGGCCGGTCAGCCGCTGCCAGGCCGAAGAGTTGTTCGCGCGACGCTGCGATCGCTGCCGGGGCGAATGCGGAAACTTCCTGAGACCAGCCGTTCGGGAAGACCCGGACGGGATGACTCGGCCGCAGCCTTGGCTGCCGGAAGCAGGCCGCTAGCACGGCCGTGCGTGGCGCCGGGTCTATCGGATACCGGAACACGGATTTTCGACGGAGACGGAGCGTGTCGAGGTCTTGTTCACAAGCGTCATGCATAGATGACGTTGCTTCAGGCCGCAAGAATTCTCAGGAGATTTTCGACCGAAGATAAGCCCGCCGTCGGCTAATGGGCGGCCAGGTCAGCGGGCGGGTTCGGGGGTGGTATCGCGGCTGCGCTTCTTGCGATTGCGCTTGCGAGCCAAGGCGGCTTTCACGCGCTTCTTCTCGCCGGGCTTCAGATAGAAGGAGTGGCGCTTGATCTCCTTGATGATTTCCTCACGGAGCACCAAACGTTTAAACCGGCGCAGTGCGCTCTCCAGCGTCTCGCCGTCTTGAAGGTATATTTCTGCCATTGCTCTTTCTATCTATTAGACCAGATCTCCAGGCGGATTATCAGCGGTCATTTCCCACGGAAGCCCTGATCCTGGCTTCCTCGTCGGGATCATACCCTTCCAGTTCTTCCAGGATCGGATTCCCCTCGGCAACTTCGGGTCCTGCTCCTGGTTCCTTTGGTTGCAGGCGTTTGGCGCGTTTTTCTTCCTGTTTCTCTTTGCGCGCCTGCTCTCTTTGCCGCTTCTTAAAAGATTGTGGACCACGACCAGCCATATGGTTGCTCCTGCTATAAAACGCCGCGCGCTCACACTTAACCGGCGCGGGGCAGCGAAGGCTTATCTGCGATTTAGCAAGAACACCGCGATCGGCTGGAAGCGAGCGGCCAGCACACTTCTACTGTACCATTTGCTTCCATAGTGTTCCACCTGGGTTGCGCTGGTTGCTACCGGAGTGATTCGAAGCTCCATGGAAGCGTCCCCGGCAGCGGCGCCACCGCTTTCCGCCGTGGAATTAGCCCGCACGCGTCGGCTGCCAGCGCGAAGAACCAGAGTAGCAACAAGGTTGGAGTGATCATCCCCCAGGGGCGATCCAGCATCAGCAGGAAGTACGGAAACGGCGACAGCAGCAGCAGGCTCAATTGCCGCACGAAATTCGATTCGGGCTGAAGGAACGCAGGGATCAACAGCAGTAAAGCATTGTCCTGAATGTAGGAATGCCGGGCCACCAGAAGACCGGCGAAGATGCACAGCGTGAAGGCGGCTGGGAAACTCCGCGCACGATGGCAGAGATAGACCGTCGAGGCGGCCAGCGCCAGCGCTAACAGGACCTCGAGCGCAACCCATGTTCCGGCCATTCCATACACATTAGGCAGCACATACGGAGCGGGATGCAGCGCGGGATTGCGCAGGAACTCCGTGTACTGCATCGGCCAGTGCCGGCCCGCCACTGCGAAACTGACCGCAAGTTCGAGCGCAACGCCCAGTGCCGCGGACGCCGCGAAACGCCACTTGCGGTGCATCAGCAAGGCGACCGGCGTAAACACGAACAGGTGGAACTTGATACTACAGAGCGCCAGGCAGAATCCGGCCAGCCAGGGACGCTTAGACTCGTCCAGATAAATGGCGGCGGCGCTGAGCGCCAGCAGGATCATCACGTCCTGTCCGTTGGCAAAGCTGGTCAGAGCCGGAACCGAGATGAGCAAGAACCAGGGAAGAACAGGCGATCTGCTTCGGCCGGCCCACACAAACGCCAGCGTCGCTGTCAGGCAGACTCCTTGGAAAACCAAATAGGCCGCGTGATACGGCAACATCGTCAAGGGCTTGAAAATCGCCGCGTAGTAGGGCAGGCGCAGATACTGGACGGCTGGCATCCAGTAACCGAGTTCTTCGTTCAAGGCTCGATTCGCGGAAGAAGAGTAAAGGTCGGGAGTGCCGGCGAGCAGACCGCCGGTGTAGAAAGACAGGAAGTCATTGTGGCCGGCCCACACGCGTTGCCAGGGAAGCGCGGCGGCCCATGCTGCCATCGCAACCAGAGAAAGGACTAAGGCTAAACGGCGTGGCCACATGTAACCCTTTGATCGTCTTGAAGTTGCCCGAACTTTACGAACTCTGGACCTGCCGATCCCGAACCTGAATGCTGTTCGACATGGACGCAAAGGAACCCGGCCACTGCCGGCCGATGGATGCCCTAAGATCAACACCTGCAACCAGCTGAGTCAGGATGCCGGTCAAGACTACCCATCCGACCACAGCTCAGATCCTGGCGGGCGTGCTCGGCCGAATCGCGATCCTCGTGCTAGGAATCGGGATCGTGCTCCTCGCTTATTTCTTCCCTACGATACCGATGCACCCAAGACCGCCGACGAGATGGCCAAGGAACAGGAGTACTACGGAAAGGCGTTTGCGGCCAGCGATCGCGAACTCAACCCGGCGGAGTCGGCCGAGGAGGAGCGCTATGTCAAAATCGGCGAGAAGGTCGCTCAGGTCTACCACATCGAAGAGCAGTTACGGGATTTTGTATCCCAATACGGCCTGGCTCGGAAGAAAGCGTTGGATGTAGGATCCGGACGCGGATATTTGCAGGACGTGGTTCACGACTATACCGGTCTCGATATTTCACCTACAGCCGGCCGGTTCTATCACAAGAAATTTGTGCTTGGATCGGCGACGTCGATGCCCTTCGATGCCGACAGCTTCGATGTCTTGTGGTCCATCGACGTGCTCGAGCACGTTCCCAATCCCGAGCAGGCCCTCCGCGAGATTCGACGCGTTGCCAGGGATGGCGCGCTGCTATACCTGTCGCCCGCGCGAACGTAACGGTCTCCCGCAGCACCGCTATCGTCGCGGCTCTCACCCGGTTATTTGCCATGATGGTTCAGTGCGCATTCTGCTCACCAATGATGACGGTTGGGATGCTCCCGGCCTGTCTGCGCTGAAAACCCTGGCGAGGCGATTAGGCGAGGTGTTCGTGCTCGCGCCGCGGGATCCGCATTCCTACGCGGGCCATCGGGTGACCACGGATTGTCCCCTGGTGCTGGCGGAGACCGGCTCGCAAGAATTCACGCTGACAGGAACGCCGGCGGACTGCGTGCGGCTGGCACTCACCACGCTGTTTCCGGAGATCGACTGGGTGCTGTCGGGGATCAATCGCGGAGGAAACCTGGGAGCCGATCTGTTCACCTCGGGAACCGTGGCCGCCGTGCGGGAAGCCGCGCTCCTGGGACGTCCGGGGATCGCGGTTTCGCAATACATACGCAGGGGTGTGGCGCTGGACTGGGAACGGTCGGCCGAACTGGCTCTTCCGGTGATCGCGCAACTGATCGCGGAAGGGTGTCCGCCCAAAGGATATTGGAATGTGAATCTTCCGCACGTCGACGTTCACGAAAGCCCCGCCGTGATCCGATGTGAGCCCGACCATGAGCCGCTGGACATCCGGTTCCGGCAGGACGGAGATCGCTTCCACTACGCTGGCGACTACGCATCGCGGCGGCGAACGCAGGGAAGAGATACGGAGCAATGCTTCGGCGGGTCGATTACCGTGAGCTGTTTGAGGCTGGGTTAGGAGCGGGCATGGCCGCCCCCTACTTCTGCCACTCGCCGTCGTGCATGACCTTTTCCGCGGAATTGGTGGCGGCATCCCGCAGCACCAGATTGGCCGGCTCGCCGGTGGCGATGAGAGAGCTGCTGGGAATAGGCGTAACCAGTTTGCCGATGCCCGAGGTGATCTGCGCGCCTTTCGGTACGGGAGTGGATTGTTGAGGGCCCACGGCCTGGAATTTTCCATCGCGGATGACGATAACGGAATGCTCGAGCCGGGGATTATCGTGGCCGGGATCGAGCTGTGCGCCGACGATGACTTTCACCGGCGAGGAGTCCGCGGGAGATCCGCAGGACGCCAGCAGCAACGTCAGCGAGAACAGGAAAACCTTGATCATCCCAGGAGCATCTCCATGGACAGCGCTCGCAGGTCGGGCACCAGAATATCGGGAGCATGTTCGGCGAGCTCTTCGGCCGGCACCAGGCCGGTCGCGACCGCGATGGAGCGTACACCGTTAGCGCGTGCGGCGCGAATGTCGTTGGGATGATCGCCAATCAGCGCCACGGGACTCGACCGGTCAATCCAGCCCTGGCGGCGGGCATGCCGAACCGCAATTCGCACCAATCCTGCCCGGTCCGCCGCTAACTCGGCGAAGGCCCCGAAGCGCAGGTATCGCTTCAGTCCGGCTCGCTCCATCTTCTTCCAGCCGATACGGGACAGGTTGCCGGTGACCAAACCCGCGGGGATGCGCCTCCGCCACAATCGGTAGAGCAGCATTCGCGCGCCGGGGCAGACGCGCCGGCGAAGATCGGGACAACTCCGCACGTACAGGCGCTGCGCGGTGGCCACCATGGCGGGCATGTTCCGCCGGATGCGAGTCCGCGAAACGCCGGCGTTGGCCAACATACACGCGAGAATATCGCGATCGAGCATGCCCTGGACGGGTACGCCCTCCGTGGTGGTTTCAACGCCGGTGGCCTGGCGCACGGCGTCGATCAGCGCCTGGCGATGATGCGGACCCGCGCGGCGCAGCAGAGTTCCGTCGATATCGAAAAGCACTAATGCCCGCTCGCGTTCCAATACATCATGATATCCGGCTGCTAGAATAGCCTTGTCATGCAAGTGCTCCAGGCGGGTCGCCACAAATTACTTCTGTTGGAGCTCGATCCGGAGTTCATCGAGAATATCGCGCGCCAGGCGGGCTTCGAATTCAAGCTCGAAGATCAGGAGCGCCGCGTCGTGCTGGAGCTTTCGGCGGAAGACCGCCAGGCCCCGCTGCTGCTTTTCGATGCGGCCGATCCGGCCAATCTGGGATGGTTTTCCCGCTGCCAGTTTTACGTGGACGGCGTGTCAGGAACGGTGTTGCAGACGCCCATCCAGATCGCCAACCAGCACGATCGCGGCGGACGCGCCCTGCCCAACGCGATCCGGCTGCAGATCAACAAGGAACTTCCGGTGACCTTCCGGCTCCCCAACAAGGCCCCAGTGACCGAGCAAACGATTTACGCGGTTCTCTACAATGTTCTCAATGCGCTGCTGAACACCGGAGTGGGCGTCTGCGGGGGCAGCGTGGTGAAGCCGCTGGCCGGCCGGACGGAGCCACCGGGATCGCGTAACTAAGGGAAGCCGCGAATGGACACCCCGGAACACGAATCAGGCGCGCCCGAGGAACCCGATCCTCTCCGCGCATACGCGCTGCAAAACGCCGCGCGGGTGGCCACCAAGCCACGCTCCTCGATGGTTCCCTTCCTGATCTCGGTTCTGGTCACAGCCGTAATTCTGGCGATCGCGTACTATCTCTGGGGACAGTAGCATGGCGACTTTCGGCCTGATCGAATACGCGGATGCATCGCCCGAAGTGCGCGCGGTCTATGACGACATCATGGCCACCCGCAAAACCGACTGGGTGAACAACTTCTGGAAAGCCCTGGCGCACGATCCCGCGGCGCTCAAGCGCACCTGGGAAACCGCCAAGCAGGTGATGGGCGCCGGCACGCTGGACCCTCTCACAAAGGAAATGGTCTACGTCGCGGTCAGCATGAGCAACCAGTGCGATTACTGCGTCGCGTCGCATATAGCGGGCGCGCGATCCAAGGGCATGACGGACGAACAGCTCAAGGAACTGATCGCCGTCGTTGGGATTTGCGAACGCCAACAACCGGATCGTGGCCGGGTATCAGGTCGAGATCGACGAACGGTTTAAGCCCTAGGACCAATTCTGCAGAAGCCGTGCGAGCGCGGCTTAAGGTAGCTGCGCGGGTGCGTTCACATGCACCAGGTCGATATTGTTCTCCTGGCAGATGTATTCGATCAGCTCCGTGTTCGGCTGGAGCCGCGCGCGACCCGTGGTCGTGAACGGCTTGGCATATGCGCCCGGATCGTCGATGGTCACATCGATCGTCATGTTGCCCAGATCCGTGCGCGTATAGCGCTCCACCGTGTGCAGCTTCTCGGTGTGCGGATGGCCCAGATAATCGAACCAGAACTTGTCGTTGAAGCCCACGGTGTCCACCACCAGCGTGTCTTTATCCCAGCGGCCGATGGAGTGCCCGTACCAGGTTGGGTCCGGATCGTCGGGATGCTTGCCGTTCATGAAAATCTGCCGGAAGCTGTGGATGTTTCCTTCAAACAGGATGAAGTAGTGCGTGGGGGTCTGCACGATCCGCCAGGGATAGGGAGCGCCGCGGGGAACGCCCGTGGGCAGGCAATTCGCTTCCGGATCGTCCTGCGATTTTCGGGTTTTCATGAGAGCCGCGGCCCACGGCAGCATCACGACTTCTTCGCCCGGCTTGAGACCTTTGGAAATGTCGCCCGAATTACTGCCGCCGCCCATCCACGCGCCGGATAGGTCGGGCGTTCCGTCCCCCATACGTGGCGCTGGACCCGTGGGTCCCGCAGGTCCGCCGCGTCCGCCTTTACCCTGGGCCGCGCTGGGCGCAGGCGCCTGTGCAGTCATCAGCGATACGGCGCTGATCATCACGGCGATTGCGTAGCATTTTCGCACGTCGTCCTACTTCACGTCGGGCGGCGGCGGGGCGGCCATAAACGTCAGCTTGGTCCCGTCGGATTTCTGAATGGTTTGAGCGCTGGCTGTGTTGGTGCCGTCCTTGGCCTGGGCAGCGACGACCACCACCTGATCGCCTTCTTTAAGCGAATGCCGGGTCCAGCCGTTCCGCTGCATCATGTTGGGGCTAGCGAGCTCCAGATTCCAGTTCGCCACTTTACCGCCCGCGCCGGTCACATCGATGTAGAAGTGAGCATGCGGATTGGTCCACTCGAACTTCGTCACGACGCCCTTCAATTCAACCTTCTTGTTCGCATCGTACTCGGCTGCGAAGGAATGATGCGCGGCGATTGGCAGGCCCAGCATCAACAGCCCCGCCCCTGCCATCACGGCGCTTCGGGTGAGTTTCAAAGCCGCACACCTCACACTAGCGATTTTATACGAACCCAATCGCCCGGCCGCCGACCCCGACGCCGAACCACAGCGCCAACGACAACAGAGCAACCAGCCAGCCCAGCAGCAGGGGTCGCTTGTTTTCGTCCTGGTGGGTGATCCAGCGAAACAGCGTGAACTGGAAGACGATGGCCGGAAACAGCACCGCCATCTTGAACTTGAATCCGTCGTTCACGAAGCACTTCATGGCTTCCGAGGTGAACAGCATGTAGCCGGTGGCCAGCATGATCACCAGCCCCCAAGTCATGTAGGGCTCCAGGTTCCTGGCCAGGACCGTCACCGGCTGCTTCCTCATGCCCAGGCCCAGCATGCGCAGGTCGATGATCACGATCGCGCCGAACATCATGGTCAGGGCCAGAATGTGGATGGTCTCAATCACCGGGAACGCCCAGATGGTTCCCGAAATCGCCTGGCCGAGCCAGGTCTTGTCGTTCCACTCAAAGAACGGTTTAAAGGTTTGCCACATGAGTTCTAGAAGTTATAAGCCCTAAAAATTGTAAGCAGTGGTGCGGCCCGCGATGATCACGATGCCCCAGCTGATCAGCGAGATCCAGCCGGCGATTTTCGCGGCGCGCGGAGGATTTTCCGACCATTCCCATTCATGCATGTGGCGATAAATCTTCGACGAGTGGAAGATCAGCACATTCAGGCCGGCCAGGAACAGGAACAGCACTTTTAAGCGGAACCAGATGCTGTTGTAGCACTTGACCGGTTCCGACCACAGCAGCAGCGTTCCCGTGACGATCATCATCAGGAACCCGGCCGTGATCCAGGGAATCAACTGGTGAAACACGTCGGAGGCGGATTCTTTCTTGAAGATCAGCCCCATCATGCGGAGATCCGAGATGGCGATGGTTCCGGCGGAGACGCTGATGCCCAGCAGATGCCCGCCTTCGAGCAACGGAAACGCGAGGATCGACTCGCGGATGGATACGCTGAACGAAGTCTCCTGTACCCACTGAGCGATTTCGAGAAGAGACATGGAAAAGAAAGACCTCTGTGTGCTCCGAGTCCGGTTTTTCAGAATACCCAACCGATACCGGCAAGTCAAATGTGCAAAGCGCTAAACGGCTTATGATAGTAGTTCCCTGGCATGCCCTCCGCGAAACCTATCGGCTACAAACAATCCGGCGTGAACATTGACGAAGCGGACCGCGCCGTCGCGTCCATCCGCACCATGGCCCGCAGCACCTTCAGTAAGGCCGTGCTGACCGATATCGGCAGCTTCGGCGGCGGCTACCTGCTCAAGGGTTACAAGAATCCGGTGCTGGTATCGTCAGCCGACGGGGTCGGAACGAAACTGAAGCTCGCGTTCATGACGGGCGAGCATTCGACGGTAGGCGAGGACCTGGTCAACCATTGCGTCAACGATATCGCGGTGCAGGGCGCCGTACCGCTGTTCTTTCTGGATTACTTCTCGGTGGGCAAGCTGGATGCGAAGGTCGCGGCTCGGGTCGTATCCGGAATGGCTCGCGGGTGCCGCAATAACGGGTGCGCGCTGATCGGAGGCGAAACCGCGGAAATGCCGGGCATGTATGTCCCTGGAGAATACGACCTGGCCGGCTTCATCGTGGGTGTCGTCGAGCAAAAGAAGATGCTCACCGGCAAGTCCATCCGGTCCGGGGATGTTCTGATCGGATTGCCGTCAACAGGCCTGCATACGAATGGCTATTCCCTGGCGCGGAAACTGCTGTTTGAGGTCGCGGGGCACCGGGCCGATACGCGGATCGAGGAACTTAGCGGCTCGCTTGCCCAGGAGCTCATGAAAATCCATCGCAGCTACCTGAAGCCGTTGCGGGCGATGCACGATGCGGGAATCCTCAAAGGCGCGGCGCACATCACCGGCGGCGGCATCACCGACAATACGCCGCGTATTCTTCCGAAGGGCTTGGGCGTGCGGATCGACATCGGCTCCTGGCCCGTGCTGCCGATGTTCCAGCTCCTGCGAAAGATCGGCAACATTCCGGAGCAGGACTGGCGGCGGACGTTTAACCTCGGCATCGGGATGATTCTGGTGGTGTCCAAGTCCGATCTGCCGGCTGCGGCGAAGCTTCTCAAGAAGCTGCGCGAGCGCTGGTATCAGATCGGCGAAGTGGTTCGCGGCAGCGGAGTCGTCTACCGATGAGCTTTTTCTTATGCACAAGCGCCTGGGGATCCTGATTTCCGGGCGAGGCTCGAACTTCCTGGCGATTGCTGATGCAGTCGCCTCACATCGTTTGGACGCCGAAATCGCCGTCGTAATCTCAAATCGTCTGGAAGCCCCGGGACTCGCCGCGGCTCAGGAGCGCGGATTACGCAGCCTCGCTTTGGTGTCAAAAGGTCTGGACCGGGAAGCGTACGATCGCCAATTGATTGACGAGCTGCGGAGGTGCCGTGTGGATCTGGTTTGCCTGGCGGGCTACATGCGGATCCTGGGCGGCCACTTCATCCGCGAGTTTCATCAGCGGATCCTGAACATTCATCCTTCTTTGCTGCCGGCATTCCCGGGGCTCGATGCGCAACACCAGGCCTGGGAGCATGGCGTCAAGTTTTCCGGCTGTACCGTGCATTTCGTGGAAGAGGGCCTGGATTCCGGCCCCATCGTCTCTCAAGCCGCTGTTCCGGTGCTTGCCGAGGACACTCCGGAGTCCCTTTCCGCCAGGATATTGCAGGAAGAGCATCGGATCTATCCTGAGGCGATCGGCTTGGTGCTATCCGGAAAATACCGGATCGATGGACGACGAGTAGTCTCTTTACCGGCCAAGTGAGAAAACTCCGCCGTAATCCCCACTACTCGTCTAAGGATTTAGGGGGCCTAGTGCTCTTAGCCCTGATCGCTAAACCATGGTTACAGCCCAGTACCGGCGATGGTGTCCGCCCCAAAGCCTGTTGCGAATCGAATTTCTGCCGGAATTGCTGCACGATGTCCGCCTGAGCAGCGCACCGCCGGTTCGCGGTATTCCTCTGAGGTGGATTCCACGGTTAAACCGCGCTGTGACTCAATCCGGCGGACTGTTGTTCGGCGTGCGGCAGGAGAATGAGGTGCGGGTGCTCGCCGCGCACGCCAACGAACATCCCGACGGCTTGGATCCGGTGGGCATTTTTATTTGGCGAGAGCGGGGCGAGGTATTCCTCACCGATGAGGATCTTGCGAAGTTCGAAAAACATCAGGGAGTTCTCGCCCTGGTGATCGCGGGGGGGCAGGCCGGATTTTTCGTCCGCGAGTCCGACGGCAGCGTGCAGGCCATCCGCAGTCACGAAGAATTCACAGTGGCCGACGCGGTTTCGCGGCCCGCTTCCGGTGAAATGGACGCCGCGGATCAAGTGCCAGCCCCGGCTTCGCGCGGGTGGCAGTTTGCCTGGAAGCGGATGGGCGCGTGCGCGGCGTTATTAGCGGTCCCGGCCGGAGCCTTTGCTTACCTGCGGCCCCTCCTGCCCAGCCTGCCTCTCGCGCTGGCGATTCGCGAGGAGGCCGGCCAACTGGTGATCGGCTGGAACGCGGGCGCACTTGCCGGCGGCGGCCGCCTCGAGATCCAGGATGGAAGCAAGCGAACCGTCCTGATGTTGCCGGCGGACGCATCCGGCGCCACCTACGGAAGGCAGGGCGATGAGGTAGAGGTGCGTCTTTCGGCGGACACCCGAATCGGCGGGGCGCACTGGGAGGCGGCGCGATTCGTCGCCAAAACGCCGCGCCCGGCATCGGCGTCCAGCGTTCTACAGGACCGGGTGGGCGCGCTGACGCTCGAAGCGGAGGAATTGCGGCGTTCGCTGACGGCCGGACAGACTCGGACCCAGGAGCTGGGGGCCAAGCTGGCGGCAGCTACACGAGAACCGTAAAAGCGTTCTCGGCGCGCTGCACCGGCCGGTACAGCGTGTCGCGTTCCACCGGCTCGCGACCGGCCTCGGTGATCAGACGCGTCAACTCTCCCCGGCGAAGACCTTGACTGGTGGTCGCGCCGGCGTCGTGGTAGATCCGCTCTTCGACGAGTGTTCCGTCCAGATCGTCCGCGCCAAAGCGCTGCGCGATCTGAGCGATGCGCGGCGACATCATCACCCAATACGCTTTGATGTGCGGGATGTTGTCGAGCATCAGGCGCGAAACCGCAATTTCCCGGATGTCATCGAAACCGGTGGTCTTTGAAATGTGATCGAGCGCCGTGTTGTCGGGATGGAACGCCAGCGGAATGAAGGTCTGGAACCCGCGGGTTTCATCCTGCAGCTCGCGCAGCCGCAGCAGATGATCCAGGCGGTCTTCCGCGGTCTCGATGTGGCCGTAGAGCATGGTGCAGTTGGAGTGCAGGCCCATTTGATGCGCGATGCGGGCCGTGTCGATCCACTGCTGGCCGGTCAATTTGTGATCGCAGATGATGCGCCGCACGCGATCGTGAAAGATTTCAGCGCCGCCGCCGGGCAAAGAATCCATGCCGGCGTCTTTCAGGCGCTGGAGCACTTCGCGCTCGCTGATCTTGCCGCGCTGCGCGAAATAACCGATCTCGACCATGGTGAAGGCCTTCAGATGCACCTGCGGAAAGCGCGTTTTCAGGCCGCGCAGCATCTGGCAGTACCAGTCGAGCGTCAGCTCCGGATGCAGGCCGCCCACGATGTGGAATTCGGTGACCGCTTCACTGTAGCCCTCACCGGCCTTGTGCCAAACCTCTTCGAGCGACATGGTGTAAGCCTTGGGATCGCGCTTCTGCTTGCCGAAGGCGCACAGTTTGCAACTGGCCACGCAAACATCGGTAGGGTTAATGTGGCGGTTTACGTTGAAGTACGTCTTGTCGCCATGCAGGCGCTCGCGGACCTGGTTCGCCAGCCAGCCGACCCCCAGAAGATCCGGGGTGCGATAGATCGTCAAACCATCCTGATACGACAGCCGCTCGCCGGCCGCCACTTTGGTGCGGATCGCTTCGAGGCGGGTGTCTTCAAACGTGGGGCTCATCGAAATAGACAGGGTATCACGGGCTGCTGTCTGCTTTGCGAAGCGCGCTATTATTGTCAGCAAGATCCATGTCTTCAGGCGAATGGACTATCGACCAGAGGGGCTCGTTGACTCCAGGAACGATGATCGGGTCCTATCGCCTGGAAACGCCCATCGGCGAGGGCGGCATGGGGACGGTCTACCGCGCTCTCGACACCAAGCTGAACCGCCCGGTAGCGATCAAAGTTCTCTCGAATGAACTCGCCGACGCGGATGCCCGGCGGCGCTTCCAGCGGGAAGCGCAGATGGCGTCGTCGCTCAACCATCCGCACATTCTGACGGTACATGACGTCGGCGAATTCGAAAGCCGCCAGTACATCGTCACCGAATTTGTCGACGGCGGCACGCTCAAGGACTGGGCCAAAGCCGGGAAACGCACGTGGCTGCAGATCGTCGAGCTGCTCACAGGCGTGGCCGACGGGCTCGCCGCGGCGCATTCCGCGGGAATTTTACATCGCGATATTAAGCCCGCCAATATCCTGGTGGCCAAGAACGGTTATGCCAAGCTGGCGGACTTCGGGTTGGCCAAGCTAAGCGAAATCCCCGAAAGCGACGTCACGCGCACGCTGACGGAAGTCCACACGCGGCCGGGAATGGTGGTCGGGACCATCGCCTACATGTCGCCCGAGCAGGCCTCCGGCAAGCCGCTCGACGCGCGCAGCGACATTTTCTCGTTTGGCGTCGTGCTGTATGAACTGCTCGCCGCGAAGCGGCCGTTCGCGGGGGCCACAGAACTCGAAGTACTCCAGACCATCATCCATGGCTCGCCTGCGCCCCTCTCGGGAGATTTCCCGGTCGCACTGCGGCTGGCCGTCGAGAAGGCACTCGAGAAAGATCCCGCGGACCGCTACCAGTCCATGCGGGACATGGTGGTGGACCTGAGGCGGCTGGCGCGCGAAACGCCGTCCACCGTTCGGGCTCCGCGGTGGGGCACCTGGGGAATCGCCGCAGGGCTGATACTGGCAGCCGGGATTGCCGCCCTTTGGTTTCGGCCAGGATCTCCCCCCGCAGCCCCGCCGCGCCTTGAATACACCCAGCTCACCAATTTCGCCGATTCCGCGGTGGCCCCGTCCCTCTCCCCGGACGGACGCATTCTGGCGTTCATCCGCGGGGAAGGCACCTTCGAAGGACAGGGTGATGTGTATGTGAAGCAATTGCCTAACGGAGAACCCGTCCAACTGACGCACGATGGGCAAGTCAGAAAAGAGGGTCCGGTAACATTTTCGCCGGACGGAACCCGCCTCGCTTTCGCCGAAGGCCAGGCGACGTGGACCGTGCCAGTTCTCGGGGGCGAGCCCACGCGTTTGCTGGCCAATTCGTCAGGATTCAGCTGGATCGATCCTGCGCCGGGCCAACTTCGGGTGATGTTCTCGGCGCTAACCGGAGAGGGCATACACATGGGCGTTTACGAATCCACGGAGAGCCGCGCGGAGCAGCGCACCGTGTACCTCCCGGCCAGCGCCGACGGAATGGCGCATCGCTCCTTTCTTTCACCCGAGGGCGGATCGGCGATCATCGTCGAAATGGACATAACCGGTTGGCTGCCGTGCAGGTTGGTTCCGTTCGATGGGAGCTCGCCCGGAAAACGCGTGGGCCCGGCGTCCGCGCAGTGTACCGATGCGGCCTGGTCCCCGGACGGCAAGTGGATGTACCTATCCGTCAACACTGGCGATGGATTTCATATCTGGCGGCAACGTTTCCCCGATGGATCGCCCGAGCAGGTGACATCCGGCGCTACCGAAGAGCAGGGACTCTCCTTCGCTCCCGATGGGCACTCCTTCGTGACGTCGGTCGGCAGCCGGCAGAGCACCATCTGGATCCACGACGCCAAAGGCGAACGGCAGATAACGTCGGAAGGGTTTGCCTATCTGCCCTCTTTCTCCGCTGATGGCAAGCAGCTGTACTACCTGGAGCGTTTGCGCGCGAATCAACGATTCGTCAGCGGCGGATTATGGGTCAGCGACCTCGCGACCGGGAAACGGGAGCGATTGCTGCCGGATGTGTTTATGGAGCACTACAGCATTTCCTCCGACGGGCAGCGTGTGGCGTATCTGAAACTGGATGGCGCGGGACACTCTACGCTGTGGATCGCGCCCTTGGACGGAAGTGCGCCTCCCCGGCTGCTTTCCTCTCTCGATTCGGTACGCGCGCTGTTCAGCCCTTCCGGGGAGGTGTTTTTCGTCGGCGGCGACGGAGGGACCAAATACCTGTATCGTGTAAATGCCGACGGCAGCGGTTTGCAGAAGATCGTGCCGGATCCGATGCTGTTCCTGTACGATATTTCTCCGGACGGGAAAGCCTTCGCAGCCTGGGAGAGCACAACCAGTTCAGTGGCCGTATACGCGACCGATGGAAGTTCTCGTACGTTCCTGTGCTCGAGGTGCGGCACCGCCGGCGAAGAGAACCGCGGAGTGACGCCGCCTTTGGTGCAGTGGTCGCGCGACGGCAAGTATCTATATCTCCACACAACCGCTTCCCGCGAGACGTTCGCGGTGCCACTGCGGGCAGGGCAATTCCTGCCACCGTCTTTTCCCAACCAGGGCATCCGCTGGAATCGAGACGGATTCGCGACCCTGCCTGGAGCGCGCGCACTTCCGCAGGAGCGGGCATTCGGTGGGATAGACCCGTCGGTGTACGCGTTCCCCCGCGTGTCGACGCATCGCAACATTTATCGCATCCCTGTGCCCTGAGGACGAACGCCATGAATCTCGATCGACGACAGTTTCTGCTGGCCGGGCTTGCGGCGCGGGCGCTTATGGCGCAGAGAACGGCGTCCCAGCCTCCGATTATCGACAAAGGTTTCGCCGCCGTGAATAAGCTCGCCGACGGCGTCTACGCTACCATCGCGGATCCCTCCAAGGGTCCGCAGGCTCTGTCGAATGGCGGCATCCTCGCCGGCCGCGACGCGGTGCTGCTCATTGAGGGGCATATGCAGCCGGCCGCCGCCGCGCTCGAAATAGAGGCCGCGCGCAGCATCTCGAAAGCGCCCATCCGCGGGGCGATCGATACGCATTTTCATCTGGACCACAGCTTTGGCAATTCGGCTTACGCGGAGGCGCGCATCCCCATCCTGGCGCACGAGCGCGTGGGACCTCTGATGCAGGAGCGGTATGCGGCCCTGAAAGGCTCGAGCCACGCCAATGCACTGGCTCCCATCGAAAAGAAGCTTGCGGCCGCTTCGAGCCCGACGGATAAGCAGCATCTGGAATCGGATCTGGGCGCCACCAAGTGGATGTTCGATGCCATCGATTCGACGACGCTGGCGTTTCCCACCGAATCCCTGGCTCAGGCGAGCCTGCCCAGGAAAATCGACCTGGGCGGACTGACGGCGGTGATCGAGTTCCACCTGGGCCACACGCCCACTGACCTGATCATCCGAATCCCGGAGCGCGACATCGTGTTCACGGGGGATCTCCTGTTCTACCGGCAATACCCGGTATCAATCGATGCGGATATGCTGTCCTGGCGGAAAGCGCTGGATGCGTTCGCCCGCTACGACCGCCGCACTCAATTTGTGCCAGGGCATGGCCTGGTATGCGGCCTTGACACTGTGCGTGAACAGATGGATCTGATGGACGACCTGCGCGCGCACGCGGAAAAAATGATGCGCGCCGGAGCCACCGCCGAGGAAGCCGAGCGCCGGTACACTATTCCCAAGCCCTTCGAGGAGTTCCCGGTCTTTTCCTGGAACTGGACTGTAGGCGCGGCGTTAAGCAGTTTCTATTCCGGCTTGAAGCGCGCCTGACCAGCGCGCGATTCCGTCACGCCAGGAAAATATCGGCCGCCCAAAACGCGAAGAAGATCACGCTGACGTAGCCGTTCATGGTGAAGAAGGCCGCGTCGACGCCAGGCCTTTTTTGGGACCATGCGAAAGACTCTTTGAAAAACTATAATTCAGACCTCATCGTAGTATACTTAGACTCAGAACGGACCCTTGACGGATGGCATACGAACTATTCCGAAGAAATGCAGTCATAATCGGGTCGCCGATATTGGCGATTACACCTACGGGAAGAATTGTCGTCAATGCCGCTGGATGCAGGATCTTACAAGAGGCAGGGTTGAAGCGCGTGGTGCTGCTTTGGGATCGCGCCAGCAGGAAGGTCGCTGTCAAAGGTGCACCGAAGGCAGAAAAGCATGCTTTCACGCTTACCTTTAATCCGGGCTCGGCCTCCCTCAGTGCTGTAACGTTTCTTCGGTATATCGGATGGCATGCTACAGAACGTATAACGCTGCCGGCCATATGGAACGAGACGGATAAGATGTTCGAGGTGGTTCTGCCATCGAAACACTTGCATTCAGGTGCGGGCGATTCTACGCGCAGGGACAGGAGTCTATGAAGGAGAAGGACAAAAAACAGGCGGAACTCGACGACGTCATTCGCGAGGAAACACGCCGTGGCCGCCGCCCGATTGATATCGAGGAACGGAAAAGGCAAGCGCAACTCAAACGCGACCTTCGAATGTACTTGCGTATCGCGAACGAGCAGGAATTCCGTGAGGCTATGCGCGCTTTAGGGCTCCGCGACGGCTCACGGCAGTTGGACCAGGCGTTGATGATTTGGCGTGCTTTTCGCGAACCTTAGCAGTGACGCGGCCGAACGCCGCCATCTTTGCCTTCCTTTCGCTAGGAGACAGTGTTGCGAGATGACGTTCGAGCATCGAAGTAAGCTCTTCGGTAGCAGCGTCAAGGTCCCGTTTTCTGGCCATTCCACCCATTAGTATAACGCGCCAGCCGTCACGCCAGGAAAATATCGGCCGCCCAAAACGCGAAGAAGATCACGCTGACGTAGCCGTTCATGGTGAAGAAGGCGGCATCGATCCGGGAGAGGTCGTCGGCCCGTACCAGCCGGTGTTCCCAAAGTAGTAGCCCCGCCACGGCCACAATTCCGGCGTCGGCGACGGCACCCAGCCCGAAGGATCGCACCAGCGCCACCAGGCACGCGAGCATTCCCAGGTGCAGGATTCTGGCCGCCCACAGCGCGCCGGGGATGCCCAGCCGCCGCGGGATGCTATAGAGTCCCGACTGCACGTCGAAAGCGTAATCCTGGCAGGCGTAGATGATGTCGAATCCGGCGGTCCATAGCGTCACCGCCGCGGTTAGCCAGAGAATTCTCAAATCGAGCGAGCCTCGCATGGCGATCCAGGCAGCAGCCGGGGCGATCCCGAGAGAGAATCCCAGCACCAGGTGCGCCAGCGAAGTGAAGCGCTTGGTGAAGGAGTAGAACATCACGATTCCCAGCGCCAGCGGCGCCAGTTTCAGGCACAGCGGATTCAATCCGCCTGCGGCCAGGAAAAACACGGCGGCCCAGAAAACGATGAACCCCCAGGCGAACCTTCGCGAGAGCAACCCGGCGGGGAGATGGCGCGATCGCGTGCGCGGATTGCGGGAATCGATATCGGCGTCCAGCACACGGTTGAACGCCATGGCGACCGACCGCGCCGCGACCATCGCCAGGATGATCAGGGCCAGCCTGGCCCACAGCAGGTCGCGCGGGAATCCGGCATCGCGCCAAGCCAGCAGCGCTCCCGTGAGCGCGAACGGTAAGGCGAAGACCGAGTGCTCGAACTTGATCATTTCGAGCGTCAGGCGAATGCGCTTGAGGAACTTCGGCAATCAGCTACTATTCTAGTGTGGCGAAGGCTCTTCCTGTGTTGACCGCGGCGTTTTTATTGGTGTCTGCCTGCGGGCCCAAGGCAACCGGCGAAGGGGAGCTGAACACCACTGAGATCACGTTTCCGAACGGCCGGACCGTACTCGCCGAGACCATGCGGCAGCAGGTCGACCAGATGCGCGGCATGATGTTCCGCGATTCGCTCGCCAAGGATCGCGGGATGTTGTTCGTGCATACTTCGGAGATGAACGTGCCCTACTGGATGTACCAGGTCCGCATTCCGCTGGATATTATCTGGATGGATCACCAGCGCCGGATCGTCGAGATTTCCGCGAACACACCGGCTTGTACTGCCAAATCGTCGCACGATTGCCCCAGCTATGGCGGAAACGAGAAGGCTCGCTATGTGCTCGAGTTGGCCGGAGGCGGAGCCGCGCTGTACGGCCTGAAAGTCGGGGATAGTCTCAGCTTTTAGTCGCGCAAAACGGAGCGCTCCGCGCCCTTTGCGCTCCGAGCTTCTGATTCGCGTTTATTTGCGTTTCTTCGCGGCCGTCGCCAGGTATTCCCGGATCGCTTGATCGAGCGACGGCATCGGTGCGATCCCCAGCGCTTCCATCTTCGAGTTGCTCAACGCGGAGTACCTGGGCCTGCGCGCAGCCGTGCGGAATTCGCGCTCATTGGTGGGCTTCAGCGGCGGATTCAGCCCGGCGGCTCCAAAGATCTTAGCCGCCCAGTCGAACCAGGAGATCGGCGAGCCGCCGCCAATGTGGAAGATGCCTTCCGTCCCACGAGTCCCGAGTTCGACCAGATCCGCGGTGCGCGCGGCCAGCGCGGGTGCGTAGGTGGGCGACGCCACGTGATCCTCGACTACGCGTATGGGGTTATTCTGAGCCGCCAGCCTCAGCATCAGCTCCACGAAATTTCCGCGCGCAGTATCCATGCCGCCGGGTCCGAAAACGCCCGAGGTGCGGATAATCAGCGGTGTATCCAGATACGCCCGCGCGTACAACTCGCCCGCCAGCTTCGAAACCGCGTAAGCGCCCAGCGGCCGGGTGGGATCCTCTTCACGGTACGCGTGGCCGGCTTGGCCGTCGAACACGTAATCGGTGGAGAAATGCACCAGTTGCGCGTCGCTATTCCGGCAGGCGACCGCCAGGTTGCGCACCGCCAGGGCGTTCACCTGGTACGCCGCCAGCGGCTCCTTCTCGGCGACATCCACCTGGTTATACGCGGCGGCGTTCAACACGATAGCCGGATCGCACCCGGCGATTGACCGCTCGACCGCGGCCGCGTCGGTGATATCGACAGTGGACCGGTCGAAGCAGGCGACTTCGTAGCCGCGCGCGGTGAATTCGGATTTCAGCTCAACGCCGAGCTGGCCCCGGCTGCCAAACAGCGCGACGCGCTTCACTGATTCGCCGCCGTCACACTATCGCCAATTCAAGGCCGCCCATAAGAGCAGTCCGACGGCGCCGGGAAGCAGCAGCTCCGGCCAGTTCCGCCGCAGGAAGCGCGCCAGAGGCCGAGCGGCTTTAGGCGCCGGCGCGTCGCTTTGCGCGGGATTCATGGATGCCGCCAGCCGCGTGCGAAGGGCCGAGGGCAGGCCTTGTAATGCGCGCAGGATTTCCTTGCGGCCCCGCCGGTCGGCGATCAGAATGGTGGCGGAATTGAAACCGTTGGTGGATTCTTCCAGCTCCTTGCGCAGGCGCTGCGGGATCTCGTTAACGGAACGGTATACGCGAGTGCGGCCGCCTTTGGCGATGAAGATGGTGGAGGTTTTTACAGTCACGCGGTGCATCGCCGTTTCACCCGGCTCGCTCAGTTCTCTGCCGGAATCGCCTTGACAACCCGTTCCATGGGTCCCGCGGCCTTGGCCGGTACACGGATCATAGCATCCACCGCGGCATTCTTGAGGGTCACTTCGATGAATCCCAGCGCAGCCTTTGAAAGAGCCTTATCCTTCCTATAGATTAGCGCAAGCTGCCGCACCATAGGGTCGGGACCGAGCGAAACGGCGGCAAGTTTCCCCGCAGCCACTTCGTCGCGGCAGTGTGTTCCGGCCAGGAAGCTGATTCCGAGTCCCGCCAGGACGAAGCGCTTGATCATCTCCGTCGAGTCGAGTTCCATGGAAGAATTGATGTCGTCTTCCACCGGCTCAAGCCACACCGACAGACGCCGCCGCGTGGTGCCGGTTTTGGGCATCAGCAAGGGCACGCCGACCAGATCGCCAGGCAGAATTTCCTGCTTGCGGGCCAGCGGATGAGCGGCCGGCATCAGCGCCTTGATTTCGTCGGAATGAATCTTGACCACTTGCAGACGCTTCTCGGCCACCGGCAACTGCGTAATTCCGAAATCCGCCTGGTTGTCGAGCACCGCTTCCACCACGCGGGCCCCATACGAACGGTCCACCTGGATCTGGACGTTGGGAAACTGCTTCTTGAATTCGGAAAACACCAAAGGCAGAACGTAGATACAGGTGGCTTCGTTGGCTGCGATCAGCAGTTCCCCGCGCGGCACGCGTTCCAGTTCATTGATCAAATCCTGCGCACGCCGCCGAAGCGCCAGGATCTGCTCGGCGAATTCGGCAAAAATATGCCCCGCCGGCGTGATGGCGATCTTGGTCCCCAGCCGTTCAAACAGTGGAGCGTTGAGTTCCTGCTCCAGTTGCCGGACTTGAGCGCTCACGGCCGGCTGCGTGCGAAAACACGACTGTGCGGCCTTGGAGAAGCTCTTCAGCCGGACAATCTCCAGAAATGTGTGGAGCTGATCTAAGTCCATTCCTAAATGCTTAAAGCTATACTAGCATTGCATGCGCCGCCGCCATGGGTCAGACGCTCGGGATCCTCGTTCTGGCGCAGCAAATGCTTGCTGCTCAAGGCGTTGCGAATGTTTTGCTGGTGGTGAATGACGCTTCGCGGACGTCCCGCGAGATCGCGCCAGTACTACGCCGGCAGGCGGGGCGTTCCGCCCACGAATATCTGCCATATCCGGACTGCTGAGACGGAGTCCATTGCGCGGATGGATTATGACCGCGAAATCGCCGGCCCTATCGGCAAATGCCTCACCCGGAATCAACTCACCGACCAGATTCTGTACATCGTCACCACCGGCGGCGTTCCGCTCAGGATTCCAGGAAGCGGCGAGATGAACGGGGACTATGCTTCGGTGGACAGCGAACTCACCCTGCTGTATTCCGATTTGAAGCAAGGGAAAGCGCACCCGATTGCCGGGCCGGTCCTGAACCCCTTCTTTGGCCAGCGCGAGGCCAAATTCACACATCCCGAGTTCCCCATGTACCTGGTGACACGCCTTCAGGCCTACGATCTGGAGGGAGTCAAGGCGATCATCGATCGCAGTATGCATGCAGCCAATCGGGGGAAATTTGTGATCGATATGGAATCCCCGGAGGCTAAGGAGGGCAATTCCTGGCTGCGCGAAGCCGCTCACCTCCTGCCCCAGGACCGGGTGATCTTCGATGGCTCGGAAAAAGTGATTTATGACCAGGCTGACGTGATCGGATACGCCGGCTGGGGGTCTAACGATCACAACCGGCATCGGAGGTTTTTGGGGTTCCACTGGCTCCCCGGAGCGATCGCCACCGAGTTCGTCTCCACCGACGCCCGCACATTTCAGCGCCCCCCGGAAAACTGGAATATCAGCGATTGGAAGTCCGAGAAATTGTGGTTCGCCGGAAGCCCCCAGACCCTCACCGCGGACTATTTGCTCGAAGGCGCCACCGCGGCGACGGGTCACGTGGACGAACCCTACCTGACGATGACTCCGCATCCCGAATATCTGTTGCCGGCGTATTATTCCGGCCGCAATCTGGCCGAGAGTTACTATCTTTCGATTCGCGCGCTGAGCTGGCAGAATATCGTCATTGGAGACCCATTGTGTTCGCTCGGTCCGCCCGCACGATAGAGGAGTTTCCCTGAGCTCCTTTAAGCCGCAAAGGTTTAAGCCTCTGTTTCGAAATCCGCACCTGGCGACCATTGCAGGGAATTTCTGGCGTCGTCCCGATAGCGAGAGGCAATGGCCCGTCGAATCGGTGGTCTATGAGACCGAGCCGGGCGTTCGCGTCCTGGTGCACTCGCAGCGCCCCAGCGGGAAGCCTATCGGGGAGCTGATCCTGGTGCATGGGCTGGAGGGATCGAGCGCCTCCGGCTACGCCCGCAGCATGGTCCACGCCGCGCTTGCAGCGGGGCTGGGCGACGCACCGCTTCAACATGCGCGGGTGCGGCGGCGCCGACGATCTGGCGGTGAGCGGCTACCACGCCGGCCAGACCAGCGACCTCCTGGCATTCCTGCGCGAGCGCCGCCGGGCCAGTTCTTTATCCACGAGTTCTTTGCCGATTTTCCTGATCGGATTCTCGCTGGGCGGAAATGTGACCCTTAAACTGGCGGGCGAGCTCGGCGAGAGCGCCCGGGAGCTATTGACCGGGGTGTGCGCCGTGTCGACGCCCATCGACCTGGCGGCGTGCGTCGCGGCGCTAGGCCGGCCCCAAAATTTTATTTATCAAAACCGGTTCCTGGACCGGCTAAAAGATCGCATCCGGCGTAAGAATCGCCTGTCCCCGGACGTCTATACTTTGGAACACTTGCCCAAAATCAAAAGCATCGAGGAATTCGACGATCATTACACCGCGCGCCTCTTCGGCTTTGGCACGGCGGCCAACTATTTCCGCACACAATCGTCCAACCAGTATTTGGAACGCATCCGGATACCTGCACTTTTGATCCAGTCCAAGGACGATCCCATGGTCCCGTTCCCGGTTTTTGAACATCCGGCGTTTGGAAGTAACCCCTGCCTGACACTGCTGGCGGTGGAGCACGGCGGCCATTTAGGGTTTCTTTCGCGCGGGAAAGCCCGATTTTGGCTGGACGGAACAGTCCTGGACTGGGCCGAAGGGAACATAAAACGCTCAAAGCACGTATCCTAAGAGTTCGGGGCATCTTCAAGTGAAATCCCAAGCTTCCTTTTTCGAGGCCGCCAAAGTCGCGCTGGATTCGCTGCGCGGCAGCAAGCTGCGGAGTTTTCTCACTTTACTCGGCATTATTCTCTCCACCACGACCCTGATTTCCGTCATGTCGGTGATCCACGGAATGGACGTCGTGGTGGCGACCAGCGCCTCGACCATGGGAACGGAAGGCTTCCGGGTGGTGCGTTTCGCCTTCATCAATAACTGGGATCCCAAGAAGTTCCTGGAGTACCAGCGCAAAAATCCCGAGCTTTCGCTCGAAGAATACGATTTCCTGAAAAGCCGGGTCACCTTGGTGAAAGAGATGAGCCCCTCTTCCCAACGCAGCGTGAAGTTGACCTTTGAAGGAGACCTGGTGGACGGCGTCGCATTGATTTCCTTCAACTCGGTGGGCGCTTCGCTGACGAACACCGAGATCGATGCGGGCCGTATGTTTACCGATACCGAAGACAATCGTCACATGGAAGTGGTGGTGCTGGGCGCGGATCTGAAAAATCGCTTCTTTCCGAACGTGGACGCGATCGGAAAGACCGTGCAGATCGACGGGCGGCCGTTTGAAGTGGTGGGAGTCGCCAAGTCCAAGGGGAGCGTGTTCGGGCAGTCCCAGGACAATTTCGTATCCATTCCGATCCAGACCCATATCAAGATTTACGGAGCCAGAAGCGGCCTGCACATACAATTTCTCCGCCATCAGCAAGGACCGCATGTCGGAGGCCCAGGACGAGATTCGCGTGCTGCTGCGGGCTTCCGGCACCTGCGGCCGGAGCAGGACGATACGTTCATGATTATTTCCTCGGATACGCTGATCGCGGCGTGGAACAGCCTGACGGGCGCGATCGCCGCGGCGGCCATCGGCATTGTCAGCGTGTTCATGGTGGTGGGCGGCGTGGTGATCATGAACATCATGCTGGCCGTGGTCAGCGAGCGCACGCGTGAGATCGGCGTGCGCAAAAGCGTAGGCGCGCGCCGGCAGGACATCCTGAATCAGTTCCTGGTGGAATCGTCAACGCTGGCAGGAATCGGCGGATTGATCGGCGTCACCATTTCCTGGCTGATCGCGCTGATCGTGCGCAACACCACGCTGGTTCCCATGGAGACTCCGCTCAACGGCGTGCTCATCGGAGTGACACTGTCGGTGGTCGTGGGCCTGTTCTTCGGAATTTATCCGGCGCGAAGGGCATCCCGCCTGGATCCGATCGTCGCCTTGCGGTCGGAAAGCTAACCTCGGCACTCTCATGAATCTCCTGCTATCGGTGATCGGGCTGGCGCTCGCGACGCTTCGTGAGAACAAGGTGCGATCGTTCCTCACGCTGCTTGGGCGTGATGATCGGAACCGGGACGATCATCGGTGTAGGGTCCATCCTGACGGGTCTCGACGGCGCCGTGACGGGTGCGATCCGGAGTCTGGGGACCAACACCGCGATCGTCATGAAGATCGGCCCGAGCTTTGGCGGCGGACGCACGCCGGAGCAGCGCATGCGCCGTCCGCTGACCTACGACAACGTCCTGGCGATCGAGGAACGCTGCCCTTCGGTGGAGCACGTGAGCCCCATTCTGCAGCCGCCCAACGGTATTCTGCGCGCGCGCTACAAGGGCAACGACGCCTTCCAGCTGCAGATGTTCGGCACCTCGGAATACTACGCCACCGCGGGCCAGGCCGACCTGATGGCCGGGCGTTTCTTCACCGATTCCGAGGATCGGCATCGTATGCCCGTGACGGTGATCGGCCAGGACATCTACAAGCAGCTGTTCGGCAAGGAGGACGCGATCGGCAAGACCATGCTGGTGGCGGGGCACGAACTGCAAGTGATCGGCGTGATGAATCCTCCCGCGGCGGCCCTGCCGGGCCAGAACGACAATCGAGTGATCGTCCCGTACTTCACCATGCACAAGCTGTTTCCCACCGCGCAGGAACACCAGCTGATGGTGGAAGCCAAGGAAGGGAAACTGGCCGCCGCGATCGATGAGATGCGCGCCGTGCTCCGGCAGCAGCGGCGCGTACCCTTGAACAAGCCGGACAGCTTCGACATCTCGACCGCCGACCAGCTGGTGGACCAGTTCCGGTCGGTCACATCCGTCGTGGCGCTGGTGATGGTGGTGCTCAGTTCCATCGGACTGCTGGTGGGCGGCATCGGCGTGATGAACATCATGCTGGTTTCGGTGACGGAGCGGACCCGCGAGATCGGCGTACGCAAGGCCATCGGCGCGCGCCGCGGCGACATCATCCTTCAGTTTCTGACGGAGGCCGTGGTGCTAACCGGACTGGGCGGGTTCATCGGCATGCTATTCGGCTGGGCGGTCTCGATGATCACCCGCTTCTTCCTGCCGAACCTCCCGACGCTGGTGCCGCTGTGGGCGGTGGTGCTGGGGATCGTGGTCAGCGTCGGCATCGGCGTGTTCTTCGGCATCTGGCCGGCCAGCAAGGCCGCGCGTCTGGATCCAGTCGAAGCCCTCCGCTACGAGTAGCCTCCGGCTACCCTTGGGTGCCGCGGGCTGTGGAGATCGTTTGAAGTCCTTTAAGCCGGTGCGATCTTCATTCCTATTGCTTTCCCACAAGAGCAGTGATATGCTTCCTCTGGGAACCCAATAGGAGCATGGAACAAAAGAGTGACGTTTGGCAGGGAACGCTGGCTCTGATGGTTTTGAAAACGCTCCACGCCCTGGGCCCGCTGCACGGCTACGGCATCGCGCGGCGGATCGAGCAGACCAGTGAAAACCTGCTCTCCATCAATCACGGCACACTTTACCCGGTGTTGCTCAAGCTGGAGCAGGAAGGCTCTATCGATTCGGAGTGGGGCGTTTCCGACAACAACCGTAAAGCCAAGTTCTACCGGATCACCAAGGCGGGCAAAAAGGAATTGACTGCCGCGGAGCGCGAGTGGCAGCGGGCCAATGACATCATGGCGCGCTTCACAGCGTTGCAAGGAGAGTCGTCATGAAAGGGTTACGCCGCGGTTGGAAACGTCTGCTGGGATCCGGCTCGCGCGAAGAATCCGAACTGTCCCAGGAACTGGAGTCGCACATCGAGATGCAGGCCGAGGACAATCTCCGCGCGGGTATGTCGCCCGAGGAAGCCCGCCGTCAAGCGAAGCTCAAGTTCGGCGGCCTCGAGTCCGTCAAGGAAAGTTATCGCGACCAGCGCGGCCTGCCGTGGTTGGAGACGACTTTCGCCGATCTCCGCTACGCCGCGCGGGGGCTGCGCAAGAGTCCCGGTTTTACGATCGTTGCCGTACTCACGCTGGCGTTGGGCATCGGAGCGAACACCGCCATCTTCAGCCTGGTCAATCAGGTGTTGCTGCATCCGCAGGGGATCTCGCACCCCGAGCGGATCGTGGTGCTGCGAACCAAGTACGACAAGCTGAAGCTGAATTTCGAGGTTGCCGCGCCGCCGGCGCTCGACGCCATGCGCAACGGGAAGGACGTGTTCGAGTATGCCGCGGCGTGGCAGGAACAAAGCTTCAACTACGGAGGCCAACAGGTTCCCGAGAGACTGCTGGGCGGCGCGGTCTCGGCCGAGTGGTTCGACGTCTTTGGCGCGCGGCCGGAGCTGGGACGCGTGTTTACGCCGGAGGAAGATCAGCCCCATGCGAACCGCGTGGTGGTGCTCGACCATGGCGCTTGGCTGAGGCTGTTCGGCGGGGACCCGAAAGTGATCGGGCGATCCATCGAGCTAAACCAGCAACCGTTCCAGATTATCGGCGTCATGAATCGCGATTTCCGCTGGCCCGCCTCGGCGGATTTATGGGTGCCGTTGGCGTTGGCGGCGGACCAACTCGGGCCGCAGAACTGGTTCAACGAGAACCTGGGGATTGCCGCGCGCATGCGGCCGGACGTGCCGCCGGCGCAAGCGGACGTCTTCCTGAAGACACTGGTGAGCCGTGTACGGGAGCAGCTTGCGCCAGAGGCCAAGCGCGACATTACGGATGCCGGCTGGGGCTTACTGACCATGCCGTTTCGCGACGCCAGCGCGGGCGTGGCCAAGATTCCGGTGCTGATCCTGCTGGGCGCGGTGGGAATGGTGCTGTTGATCGCGTGTTCGAATATCGCGGGGCTGATGCTGGCGCGCACGTCGACGCGAGCGCGCGAACTCGCGGTGCGCGCTGCCTTAGGCGCAACGCGCGCTCGATTGATGCGCGCAGGGCTGGCGGAGACCGTACTGCTGACGGCGGTGGGAGGCGCGGTGGGTGTCGCGATGGCGCAGGCGACGGCGGGCCTGCTGCTTCGGTTAGCTCCGGAGAGCGGGGTCGCCGGATTGGACGCGCGGCTGGATGTCTACGTCCTGGCGTTTGCAGTCCTGGCGACGTTGGTCGCGGGAGTTTTGTTCGGCCTTGTTCCGGCATGGCAACTATCCAAGGTGGATCCGCAGGACACACTGCAGAGCGGCGGACGAACCTTGGCTGGCGGGGCGCGCCAACGCCTGCGTTCGAGCCTGGTCGTGGTGGAGGCTGCACTGGCACTCGTGCTGCTGATAGGGGCCGGGTTGTTCTTGCGAAGCTTGGCGCGGCTGGAGGAAATCAGTCCAGGCTTCGAGCCGCGAGGGGTGATGACGGCGTCCTTCGCGCTGCCCGCGCAAACCTACGCAGACGGCAAAGCCCAGGCGATCTTCATTCGGAGCGTGCTGGAGCGGCTAACCCAGGCGAAGGGAGTTACGGCAGCTGCCATCGGCATGCCGATTCCATTCAGTAACGAATTCGAGGGTGGCTCATTCGGGATCGTCGGGAGGACGTTTGCGCGGGGGGAGCCTGGTCCGCACGCCGAACGGCGGTGGGTGACACCCGGCTACCTCAATACCTTCGGAATAGTACTGAAGCGGGGCCGCTTCTTCACCGACCGGGACCGCATGGGCACGGAGCCCGTGGCCGTGATCGACGAAAGGCTGGCCCAGCGGTATTGGCCGAATGAAGATCCGCTGGACAAGCGCGTGGAACCGACCTCGGGAGAGGGCGTGCTGAGGATCGTGGGCGTCGTCAGGCATGTGATGCAGTCAGATCTGGCCAGTGACTCGGATGAAGGGGTGCTGTACGTCAGTATCTTGCAAAATCCAATGCCGTTCGGATCCATCGCGGTGAAGACCTCTGGCGATACGGCCCTGCTTTCGGGAGTGATTCGCGATGCCGTCCGGGAGACAGACGCAGGTCTTCCGTTGTTCAATATCAAATCGATGGACGCGATGGTCGGCAATTCGCTGGCGCCGCGGCGCTTCCTGCTGCGGGTGCTCGGGTTCTTCGCGGCAGCGGCTTTGTTTCTGGCCGCGCTGGGACTCTACGGAGTGATCAGCTACTCGGTCGCACAACGCACACGCGAGATTGGAATCCGCATCGCCCTGGGCGCTGAGCGGCGGTCAGTTCTGAAACTGGTCGTCGGGCAAGGATTCCGCCTGGCGGCGATTGGCGTGGCTATCGGCATCGCCGGCGTAGCCCTGGCCGGACGATACCTGGAAAGCCAGCTGTTCCAGGTGAGCGCGTTCGATCCGTTGACGATATTCGCGACGGCTGCGGTCCTGCTCGCAGCAGGTCTTCTTGCCAGCTACCTGCCGGCCCGGAGAGCGGTGCGCGTCGACCCGGCAGTCACGTTGCGATCCGAGTAAGCCTGCTGTCTTACGTTCGCGGCTCGGTAGGCGCGTTCGCCAGTTCCAGTGCCCGCGTCCTCACACCCCGCAAATCAAGCTTCCCGGTGCCCAGCACGGGCAACTCATCCACGTGATGGATATTTTCGAGCTTCGGCAGCCACAGCTTGGGAAGATCGGTCTTCGAAAGACGGTGCCAGAGCTCCTCCGGCGTGATCGTTGGATCCGTGTAGAGCACGGCGAGCCGTTCACCCTTGCGCTCGTCGGGCAGGCCCGTCACCACGCAAGGAGCATCACCGCAGGCCTTACCGATTAATTCCTCTACCAACAAGTGCGGAACCATCTCGCCGCCGACCTTGCTGAAGCGCGATATCCGGTCCGTGATCGCCAGGAACCCGTCATCGTCGACCTTGGCCATGTCGCCGGTGATGTACCAGCCGCCGTGAAAGACCTGCGCCGTCCGCGCGGGGTCGTTCAGGTAGCCGAGCATCTTGTTAGGACCCTTCACCAGCAGCATGCCTTCCTGGCCCGGCGGAAGCGGCTGCATCGTGTCGGGATCTACGATCCTCACCGCCACTCCCGGAATCGGCACCCCCACAGTGCCGTGCTTCGTGCCGATCTGAATCTCCTTGCCCTCCCGAAAACCCGGTGTGTTCACCGCCACCACCGGAGACATTTCCGTCATGCCGTAGCCTTCCAGCAGGTCGATCCCGAACATCTCCTCAAATTCCTTGCGCAGAGGCTCGCGAAGTTTTTCCGCGCCGACCACGACGAAGCGCAGCGATGCGAACTGCTCCCGCGTGCACTTGCGCATATACGTCCCGCAAAAGGTGGGCGTGGACAGTAGGAAGGTGCCTTTGTATTTGTGGACCAGTTCGCCGATGACTTTTGCATCCGTCGGGTTGGGATGATAGACCACTCCGGCGCCGGCGAACAGCGGCAGCCAGATGGTGGCCATGAAACCGAACGAATGAAACAGCGGCAGGACCCCGATGATGCGGTCGCGTTCATCCAGAGAAAAGATTTGCAGAACGGCATCCACGTTCGTCGCCAGGTTGAAGTGCGACAGCATGATCCCCTTCGGCACTCCGGTGCTGCCGCTCGAAAAAATCACGGTGGCGAGGTCATTGGGATCGCCCTTGGGCGTCAGCCAGGCCGCCGGCGCGAGCCGCGCTTTGATCAGCGCGAGGATTTTTTTCGCCTTGCCGATCGACGCCATGATGTCCTCGAGATAGACAGCCCCTTCGGGCATTTCGAGCTTGGCCTTCGCCAGGAAAACCTTCGAAGTGATGACGGTTCGGATCCCGCACTGCGCCGTGGCGTACTCCATCGCTTCCTTGCCGCCGGTGAAGTTCAGATTCACCGGAACTTTGCCGGCCAGCGACACGCCCAGGTTCGCCAGCGCTCCGCCCACGGTCGCGGGCAGCAGCAATCCGACCATCTTCTGCGAGTCCGCCTTGCGGCGGACCTCTGCCGCGAGAAGCACCGCAGCGGTAAGCGCCCGGCCGTAGGTCAATTCGCGACCGGTGGAATCGGCCATGGCGAACTTGCTCCAGTGGCGCTGTGCCTGTCGAACGAAGCGGGCAGGAAGCGTCGCGCCTCGTTCGCGCGTGAGTTCGGCGGCCTCGCTTCCGAGCTCCTCGACCACTTGCCGCGCGGCCCAGGCAGTGACGGGCTTCGGCAGAGGAGCCCCGAAAGACACGGTGACGGGGTAGGGCCAGCGGCGCGGCGTCTTCCCAAGAAATTGTCCGCCCGCGAAACTGAAGATACTGTGCCACACACGGTCGAGATGAACCGGGATCACCGGAACGTCCAGGCCCGCGGCAATCTTCTCCATTCCGCGCTTAAAGGGCAGCAGGTTGCCGGTGCGCGTCACCGATCCTTCGGCAAAGATGCAGACCACGTGCCCCGCTTCAAGCTCCCGCCGGGCAGCCTGCATCGCGGCGGTCATCGCGCGCGGCCCGCCCAGGTCCACGGGGATCGTTCGCAGTGCGCGGAGCACTCCGCGAAACGCCCAATGATCGTAATAGGGACGCCAGATCATGAAGCGCACATGGCGATGCCGCGCGGCCCATCCAACCAGAAAACCATCCATCAGGGAAACGTGATTCGATACCAGCAAAGCGCCGCCCTGCGCGGGAACATGGCCGGAGCCCAGCACCCGCACGCGGTATAAGGCTGCAATCAGGCAGCGGACGCCGAACCGGACCAGAAACAGCGGGATCACACGAATAGTGTAAGCCGGGAAGCGCCAAATGTTGAACCTCGGCCCCGCGGCGGTTATCCTCTAGGTTGGCTCCTAGAGGGCCGTTCGCGCGCAGAGGGGAATGAGGAAACTGTGAATTTGACAGGCAGAATATGCCGGGTGATGGGGTGTGTGTCGTTATCGATGTCGTTAACGATAATGACGTGTTCGATATTAGCCGGCCAGCAGCAGCCCGGTGCGGTGCCGCCGCTGGTTCCCGCGCAGACGCCTGCTGCGCCGCCCCAGGCACTCCCGCCAAAGCCCCAGAGTGAGCCGCCGGTTCCGCCCCCGGCCAAAGCCGAAGTCCAGTCTCCCGCGAAGCCCCCGGCTCAGACGCAGGCCACCGACGCCGTCGAGCGGATGCTGTCGATTGGGGTGTTCGATTGGATAGCCGGCGGCGGCCCTTCCTTGCACGCCGGAACCCAGGCCATCCTGCCTCCGCCTCACGAACTCCAGCTTCCGCAAAAGCCATCGCGGTCCTACGGCGTCGTGGCCTCAATTCCGACCTCGGGATCGACACGTCTCGACTTCTCTTACCTGACGGTTTCCGATCACGGTAACGCTCCGGCTCCCACGGACCTGGGTCTGTTTGGTGGAAGCATCGCACAGGGCGAGCCGTTGGCCATGGACTACAGCCTGCGCCATTTCAAAGTGTCCTGGAATTTTCTGAGTTATCCGAATCCGCCGGATGCGAAATTCCGTGTCAAGACGTTGTGGGAGTTTCACTATATACAGGTCAAACCTACCGTGATCGCCACCGCCACTGCGCCCGATCAGCCGCTTTCACAGAGCCAGCGAGTTCTGCTCCCGGCCGTGGGCTTGGGCTTGGAATATGTGGCGTCCCAGCACTTCCGTATGGAGCTGCGGGGATCCGGGATGATGCTTCCCCATCACTCGGCGATCGGTGACTCAGAGGGCAATGCGGTCGTCCGCCTGGGCAGCATCGAAATCTTCGTGGGCGGGAAATTCCTGTACTTCCGGACTTCGCCCAACAGCGACAGCTATGTCAGCGGCAAGCTGTGGGGTCCGCAAGCCGGCGTGCGCTGGGTGTTCAGGTAGGTGTGGAGCGGGCTTCAGCCTGCGACGGAGGCTTTAGCCTCCGAATCCTTGCGGGTGCTGAAGCACCCGTTGCAGGCTGAAGCCTGCTCCCCGCTCTAGATCGCGCAGCGCGCGAGGATCCAGAGTTTTTCCCATGCGGGAACGCGGACGCGCGCCCGAAGCACGTCATATCCCGAATCGGAGATTCGCTCCAGCAGGCGCGAGTATATCCCGATCAGCGCTTTGAGCGACGCGCGGCTTCCGCCATCGACCATTTCCATCAGCGGCTTGGATTCCTCGTAGTAGGCCCGCGCCCGCTCCGCCTCGAACGCCAGAAGGCTGCGCAAAGCGGGCGAGATCGCTGCGCCCGCCAGCTCCCGGGGGTCGACGCCGAAGCGTTCCAGGTCCTCGGAGGGCAAATAAACGCGGCCATGCTCGGCATCCTCCCGCACATCCCTCAGGATGTTGGTGAGCTGGAACGCCACGCCGCACCGCTCCGCCAGTTGGAGCGCCTGGGGATCCTCAAACCCGAAAATATGGACGATCGTCAGACCCACCACACTGGCGACGTGATAGCAATAATCGTAGAGTTCCGGAAACGTCCGGATGTGGCGCGGCTCCAGATCCGAGCTGACCCCGCGGATCATGGCGCGGAAATATTCGTGCGGGATGCGGTAGCGCGCGACCGCATCGGAGAACGCCGGCCACACGGGATTCTCGGGAACGCTGCCGGCCAGCGCCGCATCGAGATCGGCCTGCCAGCGCGCGATGGCCCCTGCCCGGTCGCTGATGCCTTCTGCGTCGCTGAGATCGTCGCAGTAGCGCATGAATGCGTAAATCGCGCACATGGCCTGGCGCTGCGGCCGGGAGAGCAGCAAAAAGGAGTAATAGAAGTTCTTGGCCTGCGTACGCGCCACCCGCTCGCAGAAGGCGTAGGACTCCTCGACCGTCATTCAGGCTGCCCTGGAAAACGTCCGCCGCGTGAGTGCGCCCAGCAACAGCCCCACACGCTCTAGTTTGGAAATGGCCGGCCTGGATCCGAGCACATCGTAATCCTGACGCTCGATCTTTTCGAGAACCCGCAGGCCGCCGCGGCTGAACAGCTCCAGGTCGATCGCCAGGCGGCGGTCGACGGAATCGGCGAGCGGCAGGCCTTGCATGAAAAGATCGCGCGTGATGTTCACGGCTTCCTGCATGGCTGCGCGAAAGCGCTGGTCAAATTTCCGCTCGAACAGCGCCTCCAGCGGATAGCCGTGCGACTCAAGCAAGTCCAGAGGCAGATACACCCGGTCCTTTTGCAGGTCCACCGTGACGTCCTGCCAGAAATTGGCAAGTTGAAGCGCGGTACAGGTGGCATCGGAAAGCGCGTGCCGCTCCGCATCGCGATATCCGCACAGCCCCAGCACCAGGCGGCCCACAGGATTCGCGGAATAGCGGCAATACTCAAACAATTCCTCGAAGTTGCGATAGCGCGTGACCGTCTGGTCCTGCTCGAACGCCTTGATCAGATCGTCGAACAAGGTGAGGGGAAGCGAGAATTCGCGGGCCGTTCCTGCCAGCGCCACGAACACCGGATGCCTGGCCTGGCCCGAGCACATGGCTTGCAGTTCGCTGCGCCACCAGGCCAGCAATCGAAGGCTTTCCGACGTATCGCCGATCTCGTCGCCCAGGTCGTCGGCCCAGCGGCAGAACGAGTAGACGTTGTAGAAATCCTGGTGCAGGCGCTTGGGCAGCAGCAGGCTCACCACATGAAAATTCTCGTAGTGGTGCGTGGCCAGCCAGTGTGTGTAGGCCCGCGATTCCTCCGGCGACCAGACGTGTTCCATCGCCTGCCGCGAAGCCAGGAATGGAACCGGATGCAGGAATGTGGCGGGAAACACTGAGCCAGCGGCTCCTCTAAGGAATAATGGCGGTCTTGAGGTGGCCGTTGTGGCTCATCAGGTGCTGCATCACTTCGAGTAAATTCGAGAGCGGCTCCACGCGATTTACCAGATCGCGGGCGGTCACCCGCCCGCGGCTGATGATATCCAGCGCCTGGCGGATCAACGCGGGCGTGTGATGAAAGCTGGCCTTGAGGGTGAGCTCAGAGTAGTGAAGCAGGCCGGCGTCCACTGGCACATCGGTGCCTTCCGGACAGCCGCCGAAGAAATTCACCACGCCTCCGCGCCGCAACAGCTTGATGGCGAGCTGCCAGACTTCGGGCAGCCCTACCGCTTCGATGACGATATCCGCGCCTCGTCCGCCGGTCAGCTTGTGCACTGGAGTAACGACGTCCGAGCCTTCCTCGTTCAGGACCACCTCATCCGCGCCCATCCCGGCCGCGCGATCGAGTTGCGAGCGCCGCCGTCCGATGGCGATGACGCGGGCGTTGTAGACTGCCTTGGCCAGGCGCACGAACATCATCCCGATGGGACCCAGTCCGATGACCGCCACGGTATCGCCGGGTTTGACGCCGGTCTCTTCCAGGCCGCGCATCACGCACGCCAGGGGCTCCACCAGCGCGGCGTCCTGGTAGCTGACGTGCGCCGGAATCTCGTGCATGTTCTTCTCGACGATGCGGTTCGGAATCCGTATGTACTCCGCGTAAGCCCCGTTGTTGAACAACAGGTCTTCACAGAGATTTTCCTGTCCGCGCTCGCAATAGTAACAGGCGCCGCAAGGAGCCGAATTTGCAGCGACCACACGCTGGCCCACATGGAAACCCGCGACGTCGCTTCCCACGGCTGCCACGTCTCCAGCCAATTCATGGCCGAATAACGCCGGCGGCCGGATCATTTTCGCGTGATAGCCGCGGCGGAATACCTTGACGTCGGTTCCGCAGGTCAGAGCGGCGCGCACGCGCACCAGCACGTCGCCGCGATCCAACTTCGGAACCTGCACCCGTTCGATCCGCAGCTGCTCCTTGCCATACAGCACGGCCGCGCTCATCCGCTGTGTGTCTGGACTCATTTTTGTGGCTGGACTACTACCTTTAACGATACCTCATCCGGGTGCAGAGCGCGCTCAATGCCGCTATGAATATCATTTAATGGAACCCGATGGGTAATGAGCTCTTCCACTGCCAGAGCGCCGCTAAAAACCAGGTCCGCGGACTCCTTCTGGAGATCCACGGAAGCGCTATAAGAGCCGAAAAGCGCGCGTTCTCCCACGCAGATATCGGCGCCCGAGACTTCGATGCGTTCCTGGTGCGAGGTTTGGGCAAACAGCAGGATTCGCGCGCCGGGACGCGAGCAGGCCACGGCCTGCTGCACGATGCCCGGTGCGGAAGCGGCCACGATCACCAGGTCTGCGCCGCGTCCGCCGGTCATGCTCTTGACCCGTATGTCCAGATCTTCATCGCGCGGATTGAAAGCTTCTTCGACGCCCAAGCTGAGCGCCAGCCCGCGGCGGCTGGTCATGGTATCGGTGACGATCACGCTGGCGCCAGTCCGCAACGCCATCATCGTGAAGATCAGCCCGATGGGGCCCTGACCCAGCACCGCGACCACATCCTCCGGCTGAGGATCGATTTGCTTGAAACCCTTGAGGCAGGTATTTACCGGCTCGACAAAACACGCCTGATCGAAGCTCACGCCATCCGGAATTTTCTCGACGCCGCGCTCGACAATCCAGTCCATAACGCGGACATATTGCGCGAAGCCGCCCCCGGCAGGCTCAAATCCGGCCGTCACGCCGACCCTCTTGTATACCGGGCATTGCGCGAACAATTTGCGCCGGCAATAGAAACATTCGCCGCACGGAATGTGATGAAACACCACCACGCGGTCGCCCGGTTGAAAACGCCTCACGCCGGAACCCACGGCCGCCACCACACCCGCGGTTTCGTGACCGTAGACGCGCGGAGGATCGAGCAGGTTATAGGCGATCTTCTTCAGATCGGTGTGGCAGATGCCGCATGTTTCCACCCGGATGAGCATCTCTCCCGGACCGATCTCCGGAACGGGAATCGATTCCACTTCCACGCGCCCGGAGCCGCGATACACCGCGGCCTGCATCGTTGAAGTTGCCTCAGGCAACCTTGAAGTTGCCTCTGGCAACGTTGAAGCTGCTTCCGGCCTGACCACCGGATTCTCAGCGACGCTAGTTTTCGCAGTTGGCAAGAAACTCTCCTAACCGTTCCGCGGCCATTCGGCAATGGCGGTCCAGACGAATCAGCCCGGGTAACACTGTAAATGGACGTCCCAAGGCCGCCAGTGCAATACGCGTCCGTTCGAAGCGCCCGTCCGCACCACGATACCGATTGAAATCCAGCGGAAGATCCTCCCCCGCGATGTCGGATACCACGCGGACGCAGCCGAACGGAACATTCCACTCCCGCGCCTTTTGCGCGACCGCGGCCGATTCCATCTCGACTACTGCCGCACCCGTGGTTCTCCGCAAGTCGCACTTCTCCCGGGCCGTAAATGCGACCCGATCGACAGATATCACGTCGCCCTGCACGAACGACGCTCCTAAACCTGTTGGAACCTCACCCGATATGACGATATCACCAATCCGTAGCGCCGGGTCAAGGGCCCCGCAGAATCCGATACTCAGGATCCGGTCGACGTGGTGTTTCTGTTCGAGCGCGCGCTCCACCAGCCTCGGTCCTGGGCCGTTGGCGATCAGCAACCAGCGGCTGTTCTTCCACGCGGCTTCGCGTGAAAATGCGGCTCCCTGCCAGGGCAGAGTTCGAACGCCGCCGGCGCGCTTGAGGATTCCTTCGAACTCGCGCGCTTCCGCGGCGACCATGAGCCAGGTGGTCATTTCTGTATCCATGCCCTAGCAGTAACGGTTCTCCTGAAACCAGACTACAGCGCGATGCAGAGCATCCGCCGCCGCCCCTGGGGAATACCCCAGCGCACGCGCGGCCTTGTCGTGGCGCACCCACATCTTCTTTCGCGACATGCGGACCGCATCCAGCGGCGCTCGCGGCTCTTTCCCGGTCACTCCCGCCCACGCCGTGGATGCGACCCCCGCGGCAAATGCGACGGCATAAGGAATTTGTACGCTGGGTGCTTTCCGCTCGAGAATCCCCGCCAAAGCCGCCAGGATTTGCTGGAGCGTCAGATTCTCCGCGCCCAGGATGTAGCGCTCTCCCGGCGCTCCGCGCTCGCACGCCGCCAGATGGCCGCAGGCCACGTCCCTCACGTCTACTACATTCAATCCTGTATCGACGTAGGCAGGAATCGCCCCGCGCACGAAATCGACGATGATTTTGCCGGTAGGCGTGGGTTTGAAATCATGGCCGCCCACAGGCGCAGTGGGGTTCACGATCACCACCGGGAAGCCCTCTTTCGCAAATTCCAGCGCCACTTGCTCGGCCAGGAATTTCGATCGCTTGTAGGGACCCTGCATTTGGTCGAGGTGCGCTGGAACACTCTCATCTCCGATGCCGTCCGAAGGGATTCCGATGCAGCCAACCGTGCTGGTATACACAAATCGCTCCACGCCCGCGCGGCGCGCAGCTTCGAGCATGGCCCGGGTACCCTCCACGTTCGACTTGTACATTTCGTCAGGCTCGCGGGTCCATAAGCGGTAATCCGCGGCGACGTGGTAGACCACTCCGCAGCCCTCTACGGCGCGCTCCAGCGACGCAGGGTCGCGCAGGTCGCCTTGGACGCCCTGGACCTCCGGGAGCTCGCGGAGTTTTGCGGGATCCCGCGCCAGGGCGCGCACGGAATCGCCGCGATTGACCAACGCACGGGCGACATGCCAGCCGACGAAGCCGGTGGCTCCGGTGACAAGCGTGGGCTTCACAGGTTCTTGGCGGACTGAAGTCCGCCGCAGGTCTGGAGACCTGCCCCACTTTCGCGCATGCTTATCCCAGCAGCCAGCTGAGCGTCTTGAACGGATCGCTAAGCTTGGCGTTGATGCCGTAAGCCGAGGAAGGCTCGTAGCCGCAATGCACCATGCATTGATCGCAGCGCGGGTCGTTGCCGGAGCCGTAATTCTCCCAGGGCGTCTTGGTCATCAGATCTTCGAAGGTCTCGTGATGCGCATCCGTGATCAGATAACACGGACCCTTCCAGCCCTTGACGTTGTAGGTCGGGTTGCCCCAGGCGGTGCAGGGAAGATCGCGATCGCCCTTAAGAAAGTCCATGTACACCGGCGACGAAACCAGCGGGAAACGCTTGGCGATCTTGTCGATGTCCTTGAACTTCTCGTAGATGTCCTCGCGCGTCATGAAGATTTCCTGATCGTTCACCGAGGAATATCCGTAGGCAGGTGAAATAGTGTGCCCGTCCACCTTGAACTGCTCGAGGAACGTGTACAGCTCCTCGATTTCATTCATATCGGTTTCGCGATACACGGTGGTGTTGGTGAACACCTTGAACCCGTTTCCCTTGGCGATGCGAATCCCCTCAATGGCGGCCTTGAACACGCCCGGACGTTCCACCGCCAGGTCGTGATTCTTCTCCATGCCGTCCAGGTGAACGTTCAGGACCAAGCCCGGGTCCGGCGCGAATTCCTTAAGCCGCTTGGCGATGAACATGCCGTTGGTGCACAACTGAATGTATTTCCCGCGCTTGAGAATCTCCTGACAGAGTTGGGGCAGTTCCGGATAGAGAAACGGTTCGCCGCCGCAGATCGAGACCATCGGAGCGCCGCACTCATCGACGGCCGTCAGGCACTGTTCCAAAGTAAGCCGCGAGCTGATGGAGGTTTCGTACTCGCGGATGCGCCCGCAACCGGTGCAGGTGAGATTGCAGGCGTGCAGCGGCTCGAGCATCATGACCAGCGGAAAACGCTTGCTCAACATCGGATGCGGTTTGCGATCCGCGCGCGCGGCAGGAATCTGTGCGTGCACGATGCGGAAGGGATTCTTGGCATCCTCGGTATGCCCCAGGTTCTTCTGCCACTCCGGGCGCGGCCGCAGCTTGTTCTTGGCGATATAGGTCGCCATGCTGGCCGCCTGGGAAATCGGAAATCTCATGACTGGGTTGCTCCTCTGGCTTTGCGATAGGCCGCCAGCGCCAGGACTGGGAAGGAATGCCGGTACAGATGGTATTGCAGATAGAAAACGCCCGGGAATCCGGTGCCGGTGGACAAATCCTCGTCCCAGCCGCCTTCGTTACGCTGGGTTTCGATCAGATATTCGACGCCCTTGTGAAGGCTGCTGCTGGTGGTATCGCCGCCGGCGATCAGCCCGAGCACCGCCCAGGCTGTTTGAGAAGGCGTACTGTGGTCAGGCGTGTAGGTGTGGTTGTTGTAGCTGGCGCAGCTCTCGCCCCAGCCGCCATCTGCGTTCTGGATCGAGCGCAGCCATTCGCCGGCGCGCAGGATATAAGCTTCGCGATCGCTCTCGCCGGAGGCCTGCAAGCCGCGCAGCGCGAGATACGTGCCGTAAATGTAGTCGACACCCCAGCGCCCATACCAACTTCCGTCGGATTCTTGCGTGCGCTTCTTAGGATAAGCAACCCGCGACGCACGGCTTCGCGGCTATTCGGCACACCGCATGCGGCCAGGGCCTCCAGCACGCGACCGGTGATGTCCGGACAGGTGGGATCGAGCATGGCGTTGTGATCCGCGAAGGGCACGCTGCTCAGGAAATTCCAGTTGTTATCGACATCGAACGCGGCCCAGCCGCCGTCCGAGCCTTGCATCGCCAGCAGCCAGTCGATAGCCCGTTTGCGCGCCGCTTTCTGCGCCTCCGGGTCCGAGGCAACCGATTGCGAAAGGGCCAGCAGCACCTGCGCGGTGTCGTCGATGTCCGGGTACCACTCATTGGCGAACTCGAAATACCAGCCCGATGGTTCGACGTTGGGGCGTTTGATGCTCCAGTCGCCTTTGTGCCGCACTTCCTTCGACAGAAGCCAGTCGGCCGCGGGCGTCAACGCGTGTTGCGGCAAACATCCGGATTCGCCCAAAACGTGAACCGCGATGGCGGTGTCCCAAACCGGCGAATAGCAGGGCTGGAAGAAGAATCCGCGATCATCGTCGATCATCAGGTTCATGAACTGGCGCGTGGCTTCCTGAACATCGGGATGATCCGGAGGATACCCGAGCAGATCCAGCGCCATCACCACGTACATCATCGATGGGTAGATCGCGCCTAGCCCGTCAGAGTGCCGCGTTCGCGCGAGAATCCATTGCTCGGCGCGCCTGATCGCGCGCGTTCGCAGGCTGCGTGATCCGTGCCGTTCCCACAATTTCAGCAGCCGGTCCGCGACGAAGAAAAAATTACCCCAGCTCAGGAACTTCTCGCGATCCACGAAGGCCAGCGGGACGCCCGGCACGAACAATTCTTCGACGTTGAATCCCGCGGGAACCGGCCGGCGCGGATTCATGGAGTGCAGGATCGAGAGCGGGGTGACGATCGCGCGCGTCCAGGACGACATTTCGTAGATCAGGTTGCCCGCGAGGTTCAGCTCGGGTGGAATCGACGGCGTGTGCTCGCGTGGATACAGACCGAACAGGCTGAGGTTGATCTTGACGTAGCTGTTGGCCGCTTGGAGGCCGCCCAGGGCGATGATGCGCTCCCTCAGGCGAATCAGACTGGCGTTGTCCGGCTCAACGCCGGCCAGCTTCAGCGCAACGTACGCCTTGATGCTGGCGCTGACTTCGGAAGGACCTTTTTCGTAGATGCTAAAGCCGCCATCCGGCAACTGGCGAGCCAGAATGGAGCGTACCGCCTTGTCGATCAGCCCGCGCGAGGGCGGATTCCAGTGACCATCCTGCGGCGGATGACGCCACAGCTCCAGCAAGATGAAATCGGATTCGAGCGTGGTGTCGGCAGTAAGCTCGCCGCACCAATAGCCCTCACCGGCCCGTCGGCTGAGAAGATATTCAGCGGCACGGCGCAACGTCGCCGACGACGTTGGCAGAAGGGCGTCCGCAATTTGCAGACTGGGGCTGCTCATACCCGGGCAACAGTTTGTAACTGCACCGTGCGCGTCAGCTCGGCCGGCAGGTTGAAGCGCACGTCCTCTTCCTTGACTTCCATCTCCTCCAGTTGGGCGAAGCCCCTGTGCTGGAGAAAATCGACCAGTTGCTCGACCAGATTTTCGGGCGCGGATGCACCCGCGGTCACCGCCACCGTCTGGATATTTTCCAGCCACGGCTGCTGAACCTCGGTCAGATCGTCAACCAAATATGCGGGTACGCCCATCTTCTCGCAAACTTCCACTAGCCGGCGCGAATTGGAGCTGTTCTGCGAACCCACCACCAGCAGCAGCTCGCACAGCGGAACCACCGCCTTTACAGCGACCTGCCGGTTTTCGGTGGCGTAGCAGATATCCTGCGCGGCCGGCCCCTGAATCTTGGGGAACTTCTCTTTGAGACGCACCACAATGTCCCGGGTTTCATCCAGGCTCAAGGTAGTCTGCGTGATGAAGGAAACGCGCTCCGGATCGGCGACTTCCAGGCGATCCACATCCTCCACCGTCGAGACCAGCGCGGTCGCTTCCGGAGCCTCGCCCAGCGTGCCGATCACCTCATCGTGATCCTTGTGCCCGATCAGAACGATGGTGAAGCCCTTCCGGGCGAACTTTACCGCTTCCAGGTGGACCTTGGTTACCAGCGGGCAGGTTGCGTCGATTACCTTGAGGCTCCGCTGGCGCGCCTGGTTCCGCACTTCGGGCGATACCCCGTGTGCGCTGAAGATGACTCGCGCACCCGAGGGCACTTCGACCAGTTCTTCCACGAAGATAGCCCCTAACGCCTTGAGCTCCTCAACCACGTGACGGTTGTGGACGATCTCCTTCCGCACGTAAATCGGAGCCCCATACATGTTCAGGGCGATCTTTACGACGTCGATCGCGCGCACCACTCCGGCGCAAAAGCCTCGCGGACGCAACAAGATAATCTTCTTCCCCGCTGCAGTCGAAGGGGTGGACATAGCCAGATTATAACAACTCGGCCTCAATGGGCGAGCCGTGGGCTTACATTAATTAAGGTATATTCATTTGGACCGTTAAACTTCGAGGGGACGCTTTGAGTGTTATGTTTCCAGCAGCCGCTTTTGTCCTGCACTCTCAAAGAGGCCTCTGCGTCATTTGTTCAACCGCTCATGCGAACGTATCTGGTCCTGGTCGTGGCAACAGCCGCTCTTCACGCCGCCGATATCAAAGGGACCGTCGTAGAGAACCAGACCGGTCATCCAGTGGCGCGCACCGCTGTCTCCCTGGAGTCCGTGCCGGGCGGTTCCGGGCTCCGTCGATCCGCTCGCACGAATCTAAATGGCTTCTTTGAGTTCCCGACGCTTCCCGCCGGCGTTTATTTGATCACTGCGGCACGGACAGGCTTTGCCACCGTTCAGTACGGACAAAAGCAGTGGAAATCCGCCGGAATGCCCGTGACCGTAACCGAAAACGATTCAGCCGTCCTCAACATCCGGCTTCCCCGCTATGGAGCGATCGCCGGAACGGTGTTGGACGAGAACGACGTCGGCTTGCCGGATCACGACGTGATCGCCTACCGCAATACCCAACCCCCTCGACCGGTGGCCCGTGCGAAATCGGATGACCGCGGCATGTTTCGTATTTCTGGCCTGGAGCCAGGCAGCTACCTGGTTCGGACCGCGGGCAAACAGTATGAAGATATCAGCTATCTTCCGACGTTCGCGAAGGAATCCGAGACGGTGAGCCAGGCATTTCCGGTGGAAGTGGAGATGGATCAACAAGTGGATCGGGCCGACGTTCGGCCTGCTACTGGCCGGTTATTCATGCTCACGGTGGAGGCGGTCCCAGTCCCTCCGAATCCATCGGAGCCGCTGCCCGTAACGATGACATTGGCCTCTGAGCTTGGAAGGGAAACGGTACAAGGCAACGTCCACCGTTTTGGTCCGATGCCGGCGGGAGAATACGAAGTATTTTCGCAGGCCCCGCTCGACAAGCGCCCTGGATTTCAGGGCGACTACCGGAAAGTTAACCTGAACCAAGACACTACGATCAAGTTCGTGCTGCACGAGGAAGCGGACGTCCTGTTCACGTTTGAAGGCGCGTCGGTCCAAAGCGGCAATCCGGGTTCGATCCAAGTGTTGGCGAGGCGAAAGGATCTGGCAGGTCCCGGCGCCGAGCAGGTACTGAAACTGGAGAACAATCGGGCTCACCTCTCGGCAGGTCCGTGGCAACTCGCGCTAGCAGCCGGACCCCACGTTCTATACATCAGGCTTCTCGGGTCAGAGAATCCAACCATCCGGCAAGGGCCGCGCAGATGGCTGGAACGACTTTACTGGTGGGGTTGGCGTTCGGTTCACTCTGTCGGGCAGCCCTGGTGCGATACACGGAACTGTCAAATCGGGTGCGGATCCGGCTATCGGCGCGCCAGTATTTCTGGAATCAGAAGATCTGGAACCGGCACGACGTGTTACAGAAGCGTTCATTACGCGAACCGACGTACATGGACAATACCGCTTCAGCGGGCTTGCGCCAGGGAATTATCGCGTGTTGAGCTCATTCGAATACTTGACCGTTGATTCCACGACGATGGCGCAGCCTGCGGCCAAGTCAGTGGTCGTGGAGAATACGCACGATTCACAGCAGGATCTTGATTTGTTCGTCCTCCCTTAAGCGTCCTTCGTGGTCAAGCCCGCCGAAGAATCGTGATCGGCGACCTACACGAACCGTGAGCTTAGGCCGTCCTCCTTCCTAGAGGAATTAACGCATGCTGAGACTAGGCCCTGCCACGACGATGATCGTTGCATTTTCATGCGGTGCGTCCGCGCAAACGCAGGCGGTGCCAACCAAGTTCGACGTCGCCACCATTAAGCCCAATGCCGAAGACGACAATCGATTCGCCCTCAGGCCACTGCCTGGTGGTGGACTTTCAGCCATAGGAGTTCCTCTGAAGATGCTGATCATGCAAGCCTATAATCTCAAGGCGTTCCAGATCTCCGGCGAGCCGGACTGGGTGAATACCACGCGATGGGATATCGAAGCAAAAGTGGAGGGCTTTTCTGGGAGGCTTTCCCAGGCTCAAGCCGGTACGCTGCTTCGGGCGCTCATAGAGGATCGGTTCCAACTCAAGGTTAGACAAGAGACCAAGGAAATGCCGATCTACGCGCTTGTTATTGGGAAAGGTGGGTCGAAGCTAACGCCTCACACTGGTGAACCTCCTCCGCCCGGACAGGCAATCCGGCAAGGTCGAGGGTTGTTCCGCATCAATAAGGGCGGCGTCGGATTACTGGCGGCACAACTCGAACGGGAATTGTCCCGTGTCGTGATCGACAAAACCGGACTCAACGGAGAATATGACTATTCACTGGCGTGGACGCCGGAGCCTGGAGAAGGAGGTCCCGAATCGCTCGGGCTCTCACCTCAGCCCGCACCCGCTGAATCTGCGGATTCAAAAGGTCCGTCTATTTTTACGGCTTTGCAGGAGCAACTCGGCTTGAGACTGGAGTCTCAAAGGGGTCCCGTTGAGGTTATCGTGATCGAGCGTGTCGAAAAACCATCCGCCAACTAGCGGAAGCGCGGCCCTTCGATGCCGCTTCCGCTCCTCTGCGCCCTAAATCTTGAACTGCGGCCCGTGCTGGGTTTCTTTGACGGAAGATGTCACTTGCCTTTCAGTCCGTCGCGCCAGGCGATTACTTCGAGTTCACCCCGGACTGCGTCCTCGACGGCGACTACAGGGTGCACCTGGAACACAAATGAAGGAAGCATCGAACAAAACTTGTGAATCGTCAGCGGATCGTCGCATTCCATCAACATATGCCCGCCCCACTCTCCCACACGAATTACGAAAAACTCGATCTTGAAATTGCCCGGCGCCTTCCACTGGCCAAACACCTCAAGGATTCGCTTCTGGGCATTCTCGTACTCCATAGGCGACCCTTGCGGGCGCTCGAACCAGCTGATCATGTATTTCATCTTTGTATTCTCCTCTTGCGAATAGCTGGTGAAACGTCGTTGGCGCCGGTCAAACTTCCAGGATGACCGGCATGATCAGCGGACGGCGCTGGGTTTGCTTGTTCAGGAACCGCTTGAGATCCGTGCGGATCTTTTCCTGCATCACGCCCCAATCGCCGCGCTCCTCGACGGTGGACGACTCCAAAGTCTTCAGGACTACCTGGCGGGCTCCCTGCATCACCTCCGCGCTATCCTCGGCGGACATAAAGCCCCGGCTCACGATTTCGGGCAAGCCTTCCCAATGTCCACTGTGCTTATTGATGGCGATAATGGGCAGCACGAAGCCGTCTTCAGAGAGATGCTGGCGGTCGCGGATCACGAATTCCTCGACCACTTCGTCCAAAGTGCCGGAATCGATGCACACGCGGCCGACCGGTACATCCTCGCCCCTGCGCGCTCCGTGGTCGTCGATTTCCAGCGTATTGCCGGATTCCAGGATGAACGTCTCTTTCAGGCCCGAGTGGCTCAAATGCTGGGCCAGCTGGGCGTGGCGTGCCATCTGGCGGTATTCGCCGTGGACCGGCACGAAATATTTCGGCCGGACCAGATTCAGGATCAGGCGCATCTCCTCGGCGCTGCCGTGACCGGAGACGTGAATCGGCGGGTTCATGGTGCCGTAGACCACATCGGCGCCGCGCCGCGAGATGTGGTTGATCATCCGGTAGATGCCCTTCTCGTTTCCGGGGATGATGCGGGCGCTCAGCGCCACCGTATCGCCGCGCTCGATCGAAAGATGCTTGTGATTGTCAACGGCCACGCGCGACAGAGCCGACATCGGCTCGCCCTGGGTCCCGCTCACCATGGCCACGACCTTGTTCGGAGGCAGCGACATCGCGTCCTGAGGACGAAGGAGCACGCCATCCGGGATCGTCAGGAGCCCGAGATCGTGCGCGATTTCCGTGGTGTTGGTCATGCTGCGGCCGAAGAATGCCACTTTGCGGCCGTACTGGTGCGCGAAATCCAGAATCTGCTGGAGGCGGTGAATGGACGAGCTGAAGCAGGAGATCACCAGGCGGCGCGGCGAGCGCACGAACAGATCTTCGAGTCGCGGCCCCACCGCCCGTTCGCTTTCGGTGTAGCCCGGACGATCGACATTGGTCGAATCCGAGAGCAGCAGCAGAACGCCGCGTTTGCCGTACTCGGCAAAGGTGTGCAGGTCGAACAGGAGGTTATCCGTGGGCGTGGGGTCGACCTTGAAATCGCCCGTATGGATGATCACACCGAGTGGTGTGGTGATCGCCAAGGCGACGCAACTCACCAGGGAATGGGTGACGTGGATGAACTCGATCGAGAAAGGTCCCAGTTCCAGACGGTCGCCGGGCTTGACGGTTTTCAGCTTGGCGTCGTCAGCCATGCGATGCTCTTCCAGACGCCGTTCCACCAGCGCGAGCGTGAAGGCGGTGCCATACACCGGCACGGAGATCTTCTTGAGCAGAAACGGCACGCCCCCGATATGGTCTTCGTGCCCGTGGGTCAGGATCACGGCACGAACCTGGGCCGCGTTCTGCTCCAGATACGCGAAATCGGGCGTGACGATGTCGACTCCCAGGAGCGCGTCATCCGGGAACATCATCCCGGCGTCCACTACGATGATGTCGTCGCCGTAGCGGATGGCCATGCAGTTCATCCCGAACTCGCCCAGGCCGCCTAGCGGGATGATCTTTAGTTTTTGATCGGACAAGTCTCAAGCGTAACAACTTTTGTCGCGCACAACACAGCAGGCCGCGAAAGTGTTGATGGCTACTGGCGGGGGATTTCGCGCCCCAAGTAGCGGGAAACCGCCGACCAAAGCTCATTGGCATCGATGGGCTTGGACAGGAACGCCTGCATGCCGATGGCGCGGCATTGCTCGCGCACCTGGTCGGAACAACTCGCGGTGAGGGCGAGAATCGGAACGTCCTTGTACCCGTTCATCTGGCGGATTCTCGAGGCCGCCTCCAGACCGTTGATATCGGGCATCTGAAGATCCATGAGGACCAGGTCGTAGTGTTTCCGAGCGGCTGCTTCGAGCGCTTCACGGCCGGAGGCGACGCAGTCCACATTCTTGAGCCGCCTCTGCAGGACGTGCCGCAGCACGGTGATGCCAATGGGATCGTCCTCGACTGCCAGCACGGCGGGACCAAGGTCGGCTAAACGAGCCTGATGCGTTTCGGCGGCCGCGGGACGGCGCAGCGGGACTTCGAGAGTAAATGTCGACCCCACGCCAGGCTGGCTTTCGACCAGGATCTGTCCGCCCATCACGGTAGCCAGTTTTTGCGCCAGGGCCAGACCTAGTCCGAGTCCCGGATATGCGCGCGCCAAGCCGCTCTCCCCAGGCTGGAACGATTCGAAAATGCTGCCCAGCTTCTCTGAGGGAATTCCGATCCCGGTATCGCGCACTTCGGCCACGAGCACATCCGGAGCTCGCCGCATGACGACACGTACGTCGATCGATCCGGTGTGAGTGAATTTTATAGCGTTGTTGACCAGGTGTCCCAGCAGCTCCCGCAGACGCGAGGCGTCACCGATCAGGGTCTCCGGAAGCCCGGCGTCCAGCGTCAGCCTCAATTGGAGCTGCTTGATATCGGCCTTGGAACGCTGTTGGGCCAAGGCTGCCTCCAGCATCTCTTTCACGCAGAACTCGGTATCCTCCAGGCTGATCTGCCCGGCTTCCAGGGCCGCATATTCCAGGCTGGAATTGAGAAGCTCGGACAGCGATTCGGCGCATAGGCGGGCGGCGTTCAGGTAATCGCGCTGCTCCTCGTCGATGCCGGTTTCGAGCAGCAGGTCGAGCATGCCCATGATCCCGCTCAAGGGAGTCCGAATTTCGTGGTTCAGGCTGGCCAGGAAAACGCCCTTGACTTGATCGAGCGGCGGGCCGCTCAGCCGGCTCAGGGGCGCTTTTCCCCTCGTCCTGCGATTCGTTTGTCGGGGCTACGTGGACAACCATGCCGAGATCTTGTATCGGCAGTTTCTTAGGCGCAGTTTAGGGGTTTACCGTAGGACCCCGGACCGGCGGGCTATTGTTTCTTGGCCGGGGATTCGGGCTTCTTATCCTGTTTAGCGGGCCCCGATTTAGGTTCGTCGACCTCTGAGCCAAAAGTGATGCTGCTGGTGGCGCCAAACTGCTTATAGTCTTCGTAGCGAACGGTTTGTTTGATGCGCTGGTCGAATTCGGGAAAGTGCAGGGTGGCGTTGGCGATGGTGTAGGTGGGGAACCAGTACTTGCCGTCGATCTGTTCCCGGTAGGTCTCGAACTTGGGGTAAGCGTTGCCTTTTTTGAATACGCCCGTGCCGCGCCCATAGCTCTTGACGATCTGCATGTCGCGGTCATCCACCCAGACGATCCCCTCGAAGTAGCGCTGGCCTGGATCGACCTTCTTGGGCTTCACGGCAAATGCATAACATCCAATCTCATCGAGCTTCTCCCTGCCCAGGTAGCGGATCAGGTACTTGGGCAGCTCGGCGGTGGTCAGGACGAACGGCTGGACGCTGCGCAGGTCCTCCAGATCCTCGGGGGTGAGCAGAATGTTTTGCAGCGTCGAAACCGGCGCGCGGACCACTTTCTCACTGCGCCTACCGGCCCCGTCGAAGACGATATCGGAAACGGTTTCCCACTTGCCGCTTGTAGTTCCGGACGGATCCAGCTCCTGAATCCGCGCCGTCTGGTGATAGGTGTAGCTCTCGCGGGCCTTGGCGAATTCCGCTTCCTTGGCGGCAAACTTCTGGATGATGTCGTCGATCTGCGCCTGCGAAGGCTCAGGCGCATCCGCGGCCATCATAAGCCCGGCGGCTCCCAGAATCGTCAGCACGAGTACGCGCATGGAATCTCCTTCTTCGTTAGACGAACATCGCTACGACCGGTTACCCAGTAATTGCCTGGCGATGGTCAAGCGCTGCATGTTGCTGGTGCCTTCATAGATCCGGCCTATTTTAGCGTCGCGATACAGCTTTTCGACCGGATAATCCTTGGTGAAGCCCACACCGCCGAATACCTCAACGGCTTTGGAAGCAACCCTTTCGGCGACCTGTGAGGCGTAATACTTGCACATCGCGGCTTCCATCAGATACGGCTGCCCGGCATCCTTGAGCCGGGCCGCGTTGTAAACCATCAGGCGGGAGGCTTCCACTTCCACGGCCATCTCCGCTAATTCGAATTGTACTCCCTGGAATTCCGCGATCGGCTTGCCGAACTGCTTGCGCTGGCGGGCGTAATCGATGGCATGGCCCAGCGCGCCTTCGGCCAGACCGGTCATCTGCGCGCCGATGCCGATGCGTCCCTGATTCAGAGTCTCGATAGCGACCTTGTAGCCCTGCCCGACCTCACCAATGACGTTGGCCTTGGGCACGCGGCAATCGTCCAGGATCAGCTCGCAGGTGGAAGACGCGCGGATACCGAGCTTGTCCTCTTTCTTGCCGACCGTGAACCCCGGAAAATTTCGCTCGATCAGAAATGCGGTGATGCCCTTGTATCCCGCATCAGGATTAATCGTCGCGAACAGCAGGAACAAGCTGGCTTCGGCCGCGTTGGTGATCCAGAGTTTGCGTCCGGTGAGACGATACTCCTCTCCCGACTCCACGGCGCGCGTCGTGAGGGCAAACGCGTCGGAGCCGGATCCAGCTTCCGACAACGCATAACTGGCGACCGCGTCTTTCGCGGCGCGAGGCAGCCACCGCCGGCGCTGGTCATCGTTGGCCCAACGCACAAGTGCGTTGTTAAATAGCGTGTTCTGCACGTCGACGATCACCGAGGCCGAAGGGTCGACCTTGGCCAGCTCTTCGATCGCCAGGATCGTCTGAAAGAACGTCCCGCCCTGCCCGCCGTATTCTTCCGGGACATCGACGGCCATGAGTCCCAGCGCGAACAGTTCGGCTATCAGTTCCTTGCGGAAGACGCCGGCGTCATCCATGGCGCGCACGTGGGGAGCCAGGCGCTCGGCGGCGAATCGCCGTACGGAGGCCTGGAACATGGATTCTTCTTCGCTGAGCTGGGTCAGCGGCGCGGCGGCGACGGGCTTGTCGGCGGCCAGCATCATCTTGATTGTACGACTTGTATATTTCGACTTGTATATTTGTGTAGTGACTCACTGGAAAGCATTGGCCGCGGCCGCCGAGCCGCCTGTGCCCGAGGACCTGCTGCCGGAAGTGATCCCGGCGCTCGAGAAGCTGGAAGCCGCGCTTCGGGTGCTGGAGCGCGAGGTCCCGCCGGAGACGCTTCTCTGGAACGGCCCGGAGGAACAGGCGTGACCATAGGCGAGATCGGCGCGGCCTTGCGCGGGAAGAAGATTTCCATCGGGGAGCTAACCGAAGAAACCCTGCGGCGTGTTGCGGACGCGAATCCGCGCCTGAATGCATTCCTCACGGTCACGGAAACGGCGGCTCGCGCACGCGCTGCGTTATTGGACGACGAGCTCGCACGCGGCCTCGATCGCGGGCCGCTGCACGGCGTCCCGATCGCGCACAAGGACAATATCTGTACTCGCGGCGTACGGACCACCAGCGGATCCAGGATCTTTGAGAATTTCGTGCCCGATCATGACGCGGAAATCGTGAGCCGGTTGCACGACGCGGGCGCCAATATGATTGGCAAAACCGGAATGCACGAGTTTGCCTACGGGATCACGTCGAACAACCCGCATTTCGGTGCGATTCGGAATCCATGGGACCCGGAGCGCATTCCCGGCGGATCGAGCGGCGGATCGGCGGCGGCAGTAGCAGCCCGACTCGTGCCCCTGGCCACGGGCTCGGATACGGGAGGGTCGATTCGCATCCCGGCTTCGTTCTGCGGCGTGGTCGGTTTGAAGCCGACCTACGAGAGAGTGAGCCGGAAAGGCGTGATGCCGCTGGGTCTGACGCTCGATCACGCGGGTCTGCTCGCGGGCAACGTGCGAGATGTCGCGGCCGGTTTCAGCGTGATCGCGAAACATTCCAGCGGCTACGCGCCGGCAGCTCACGCCGATCTTCGTGGTATGCGCATCGGAGTGCCCGAGAACTTCTTTGTGGAGACGCATCGCGCCGGATGTCATGCTGTCGTTTCGCGCGGCGGTACAGACGGCGGCTGCGCTGGGAGCGCACGTGACCGAGATACGGCTGCCGGACGTCGAGGCGCTGAACGCAGTCGGACGCATCGCGCAGCTTGCGGAGGTTTCGGCGCTGCTGGCGCGTTATCTCGATCGGCGCGAGGAAATGGGCAGGGACATTATCGTGCTGGTGGAGCAAGGCCGGCTGATTCCTGCGATCGATTACCTGAACGCGCAGCGTGTGCGCACCGTGCTTGCGCGGGAATTCTCGAAGATCTGGAAGCATCTCGATTGTCTGATGACTCCGGCGACGCCGATGACGGCCCCCAAGATTGGCGAGATGACCGTCGCCTTCGGATCGATGGCAGAGGACGTGCGTACCGCGGCCACACGGTTGACGCGGCCATTCAACGTGTTGGGCTGGCCCGCTTTGGCTCTGCCGTGCGGTTTTTCGAACGCGGGCCTGCCGATCGGCCTGCAACTGGTGGCTCCGCCGCAGCAGGAAGATTCTTTACTCCAGGCGGGCGCCGCGCTCGAAGATGCTTTCGGAATCTCCGGCCGGCGGCCGGGCTCTTAGTCCGGGAGTTTTTCGGGCGGCTCAGGCAGCCAGAACGTGAGCAGCAGCGCGAGAAGATAAACACAGACTCCCACCACGGCCGCGGCGTACGCCAATTGTGCGCCCGGTAACGCCGCCGGCATGACCGCGGCGAGGTGCGTCGTAACGAAAGACGCCGAGGTCCCGAGCATTCGCCCGCCGACATTCGCCGCGAATCCTTCGCCGGTCCCGCGCAGATGCAGCGGATAAATTCGGGGCATGTAGTTCCCGAGGAACGTGAGTTGCGCGATGGTGAAGAATCCGGCGATGAAGACGCCGATTCGGAATAGTTCGAGACTCGTTGTTCCCGTATAGAAAAAGACGGCCGCGGTGACGACCAGCCCGGGAATCAGGAAGAGACGCAGCAATGCCCGCCGGCTGACGATCACCAAGCCCAGGCTGGCGATCGCGAATCTGCCCGCCAGACCTCCGAGCTCCTGCATGGTCTGTGTGCCGGCGGTCGCTTGGCCGCGCTCGGATGTAGGCAACAGCCGGACCTCGGGAAGTCCCGCGGCGATCTGCGGCGATTGTTGCACGGTCCCGAATGCGGCTCCATAGGCGCAGGCGAACAGCAGGGCGGTCACGATCGTGCTGCGGCGAAACTCGGGCCGGAAGAGTTCCGCGACGCTGGGTCGCCGGAGGGTCCCCTCCGATCGCCGCTGCTGCCACTGGGGAGACTCCGGCAAAAAGGGACGAATGAGCATCAACGGAATCGCGGGGGCCAGGCCGGACATCAAGGTATAGCGCCACGCCGAGTGTCCGCCGTAAATCGCCGGAAGACTCGTCCCGTAGCGGTTGGCCAGATAGAATGCGCCCGCGACCAGAGCTCCGCCGAGCGAAGAGAATAATTGGGTGTAACCCAGCACGGCTTCGCGTATTTTCGGATCGGGAAACAGCTCGGCGAGCCAGGCGACGGCCGCGATAAATTCGACGCAGACGCCGGCGAAGCATAGCGCGCGAAATAGCAGCAGCGTCTCCATGCGAGTCGCCATCCCCGCGGACAGTGCCGATACCGTGTAGAGCAGGATGCTCCAGACCAGGATGCGCCGCCGGCCGAAGCGATCGGCGAGGTAGCCGCCCCACAGGCCGCAAAAGCCGCCGGCCAGCGGCGGGATCCAGAACAGGAGCCCCGTCCAGTAGCGGTAGTCGGCCGTGCCGGGAGCGAATCCGCCGAGTTCCATGACGGCGGGCTGCAAAACCAGCGGAGCCACCAGAACTTCGTAGATGTCGAACAGGAAACCGAGCGAGGCGACGGCGCAGATCATCCACTTTATGGGGTTAGAAATGTGGATGGGATTGGAGGTGCGCGCGGGCTCGGTCATGGAACACGCCAGACTAGCACATGGCGGAATCGGCTCGATAAAACCTGAGATAACCTATGGCTGCTTATCACTATGGTGATATGCGTTCCTTACGAAAGGCAACGAAAACAAGCGCCTCCAAACTCCCCGTCCCCGTGCAACTGGTGGAACGGCGGATTTACATGGTCCGGGGACAAAAGGTCATGCTGGATGCTGACCTGGCGGAGCTTTACCAGGTACCCACGAAACGGGTAAATGAGCAGGTGCAACGTAATCTCGGGCGGTTTCCGAAGGATTTCATGTTTCGCTTAAAGGAATCTGAGGCGCAAAACTTGAGGTCGCAAATTGCGACCTCAAGTTGGGGCGGACGTCGCAACTTGCCATATGCGTTCACCGAGCACGGTGTAGCCATGCTCTCTGCGGTGCTCGCCAGCGAACGCGCCGTCAAGATGAGCGTCCTGATCATCCGCGCATTCGTGCGGATGCGTGAGTTGATCGCGAATCACAAGGAGCTGGCCGCGCGCGTCGAGAAAATCGAAGATATGCAGAACCGGCAGAATTCGGTGATCACGATACTCGCCGACGAGATCAGCGACCTGAAGGCGATCCCTCCGCCGGGGCCCAAGCGCCGGATCGGCTTCCCACGGCAGGGATGACGCCCTGCTACATTTGAGGAAGCGATGCAAAAAACCAGTGACGTTGCTCAACTGGCCGCGATCACCAAACGCATGCGGCGCACGCTGATCGAGATGATCACCGAAGCCGGCTCGGGCCATCCCGGCGGATCCCTTTCGGCGGCTGAAATCGTGACCACACTTTTTTTCGATGTGCTGCGCCACGATCCTGACAACCCCAAGTGGCCGGATCGCGACCGGTTCATCCTCTCGAAAGGGCATTGCTGCCCGATCCTCTACGCCGTCATGGCGGAGTGCGGCTATTGCCCCAAAGACCAGCTGATGACCCTGCGCAAGCTCGGTTCGATCTACCAGGGTCATCCGGATGTGCGCTTTCTTCCAGCGCTTGAAGCTTCCACCGGCTCGCTGGGCCTGGGGCTTTCGCTGGGACTGGGAATGTCGCTCGCGGCCCGGATGAATGGCGGGAAGTCGCGATCCTACGTCGTGCTGGGCGATGGAGAGATTCAGGAAGGCCAGATTTGGGAAGCGGCCATGGCCGCGCCTTTTCTTAAGGTCGATAACCTGGTGGCGATTGTGGATTACAACCAGATCCAGCTGGACGGTTTCGTCAAAGACATCATGAGTCTGGAACCGCTGGCGGACAAGTGGCGCGGCTTCGGCTGGCACGTCGTTGAGGCTTACGGGCACGACATCGCGGCGCTGCAAAGTGCGTTCGGTGAGGCGTCCGCTGAAAAAGGCAGGCCCACTTGCATCCTCGCTCACACCATTAAAGGGAAGGGCGTGTCGTTCATGGAGAATAATCCCAAGTTCCACGGTACGGCGCCGACCCGCGACGAGTGCGCCAAAGCACTCCAGGAGCTGGCCTGATGCCTGCGAAAACGAAATACGCCCTTGCAATGGGAGCAGCCACGCGCGAGGCGTTCGGCAAAGCGCTGGTGGAACTCGGACGGACGAATCCGGATGTCGTGGCATTGGACGCGGATCTTTCCAAATCCACATACACGGCCGGATTCGCGAAGGAATTTCCCGCTCGCTTTATCGAATGCGGGATTGCCGAAGCTAACATGATCGCGATCGGCGCGGGCCTGGCGTCGGCCGGGAAGATTCCCTTCGCCGCGAGCTTCTCGGTGTTCGCGCTGAACAAAGGATTCGAGCAATTGCGCGTGACCGCCGCGTATCCCAATGTCAATCTCAAGGTGGTCGGCACGCACAGCGGCATCTCGATTGGCGAAGACGGTCCTTCGCAGATGAGCGTGGAAGACTTGAGCCTGGCCTGCTCGCTGCCGGGATTCTCAGTGATTTGCCCGGCTGACGAAACCTCCATGATCGAACTGGTCAAGCTGGCGGCGGCGCATGTCGGGCCGGTATTTATCCGCGCGGGACGCCCCAAAGTCGCACGCGTTTATGAGGCTGGCCAGCAGTTCAAGATCGGACAATCGATCGAGCTGCTGGAAGGCACCGATGTGACGCTGATGGCCACGGGCTTGCTGGTGGCGGAATCGATTCGCGCCGCGGAGACGCTCGAAGCCGAAGGAATTTCCGCCCGTGTGATCGACTTCCACACGGTGAAGCCGCTGGATCGCGAAGCCATTGCGCGGGCAGCGCGTGAAACCGGCGCGATTGTAGTTTCCGAAGAGCATCTGGCCGACGGCGGGTTGGGCGTGCGCATCGCACAGGTGGTCGCGGAAACGCATCCTGCACCGATGGAATTCGTCGGGATTCAGAATACCTACGCGGAATCGGCGACCCCGGAGCAGCTTCTGGATAAGTACGGCCTGCTGGCGCGCGATGTGGCCGCAGCCGCCCGGCGCGTTGTGAAACGGAAACGCTAGATTTTCCATCAATGGACCAACCCAGGCGCGCTCTCACCAGGAGCAAACCCCCAAGGGCCGCCAAAAGCGACCTCGACGAGATGGCCGCGCGTTATGTTCACGCGCGGGCCGCGCTGGTTCGCGCCGGGCGTGCGCTTCACGATCACGTCGGATCGTCGCTCTCGGCCGCGGGTGTGCAGCTGCAACTGCTTCGCATGGATCTGCCCGAGGCCGCGGCGCGGATTGACGAAGCGTTGCGGACCCTGGAAGAGACGCTGAACCAGGTCCGGGATCTCAGCCAGGAGTTGTGCCCTTCGCCGGCCTATCGGGGCGGGCTGAAACAGGCTTTGCTGCGGCTCGCCGAGACGAACGGATTCCAGCGTCAATCCGCGGCTTGCCATGTAGCTGTGGAATATTCCGCGACAGCCGCCGTGCCCGCGGAAATCGCCGCGGCGCTCTATGAAGCCGCCAGCGCGGCCCTGGAACAAGCTCTTCAGAAGGGCGCCGCGCAGGTGAATATTTCCGCTCGTGGCGCCGGCCCCCTGGTCCTCCGCATCGCCGATGACGGGCGTAAATCCGGACGTGCCCGCGCGTTACGCCTGATCCGTACCCTTGCGCGCGAACAAGGGCTGGCGTTTGAATGCACTACGGGAAGGGGTACAATTGTTTCCATCCGTTATGCCATTCGACGTCCTGCTCGTGGATGATCACAAGATCATGCGCGATGGCATCAAGGCCATCCTGAACCGGTCGAACGAATTTCGCGTGGCGGGCGAGGCTGAGAACGGCACCGACGCCGTTCAGTTCGTCAGGAAGTTCCGCCCGCACCTGGTACTCATGGATATCGGTCTGCCCGGCTTGGATGGCGTGGAAACCACGGCCGAGATCCTGAGGTATCAGCCCGACTGCAAGGTCGTCATCCTTTCGATGTATGACGACGAGCAGTCCGTGGTAAGCGCGGTGCGCTCCGGCGCTCGCGCGTTTATTCTCAAACGGGCGTCCGACAACGATTTGATGGAAGCGCTGCGGATGGTTGCGGCTGGCGGAATGTATCTCAGCCCGCAAGTCTCCGACCGCCTGCTCACGCGCATCCAGAAGGGCGACCTGGAATCGCGCCAGACCCCCAAAGTGCTGGAATCCCTTTCGCCGCGCGAGGTGCAGGTGCTGCGGCTGGTGGCGGACGGGAAAACCAGCAAGGAAATCGCGGTTCTGCTCGATCTCCGCGAGCAGACCGTGCGCAGTTATAGAAAGACCATGATGAAGAAGCTCGGCGTCAACAATGTGGCTGGTCTGACGCAGCTGGCGCTATCCACCGGCCTGACCCAGGCCGCGCGCGCCCATAAATAAGTCCAAGGGTCTTGCGGGCCCTGCAGCGCGTGGAAAACGTTCTTTTCGCGATCCGGAATAGCTGAGCTACCGCTTGGCCGCGGCCGTGGTGGTTCCGTGGATCTCCTGCAAGCTCCACACGCGAATCGGATCGCGGCCCTTGGATGCGATCGCTTCCACCGCCGCTCGCGCGCCGCTGATGGTCGTGATGCACGGCACCCGATATTGCACCGCGTTCCTGCGGATCGCCTTCTCGTCGGCGAATGCGTGGGCGCCCGTAGTGCCCGTATAGATGATCAGGCTGATGGAGCCTGCCTTCAGCAGATCCACCGCGTTCGGCCGGCCTTCGTTGTATTTGAATACCGTTTTCACGGGAATTCCCGCGGCGCGAATCGCGTTCGCCGTGCCGCGCGTGGCCGTGATCTCGAAACCAAGCTCCGTCAGCCGCTTCGCCAGCGCAGCCGCAACCAGCTTGTCGCGATCGTTCACCGTGAAGAACACGCGGCCTTTGTCCGGCAGCGGCGTGCCCGCGCTCAATTGGGCCTTGGCGAACGCCTCCCCGAAATTCTCGCCCACGCCCATCACTTCGCCGGTGGAGCGCATCTCCGGTCCAAGGGACGGGTCGACACCCGGGAACTTGTTGAACGGAAATACCGGCGACTTCACGAAGAACTGCGGCACCGGAAGGACTCCCGTGGCGTCCGTAAAATCGGAAATCTTCTTTCCCAGCATCAGGCCGACTGCGATCTTCGGCAGCGGCACGCCGGTCGCTTTTCCGACATAGGGAACCGTTCGCGAGGCTCTCGGATTAACCTCCAGGACGTAGACCGTACCTTCTTTCACGGCGTACTGGATGTTCATCAGCCCGATCACATTCAGCGCTCGCGCGAGCTGCTCGGTGTAGCGTCCGGATGGTCGCCAGCGTCGCTTCGGAAAGCGATGTCGACGGCAGCACGCAGCTCGAATCGCCCGAGTGCACGCCGGCCTCTTCGATGTGCTCCATGATCCCGGCGATCAGCACCGCGCCGCTGGTATCCGCCAGCGCGTCCACGTCCACTTCGGTGGCGTCTTCCAGGAACCGGTCGATCAAAACAGGACGATCCTGAGAGAAGATCACCGCCTCCTGCATGTACCGCCGCACGGTGTCTTCGTCGTAGGCGATCACCATGGCGCGCCCGCCCAGCACGTAGCTCGGCCGCACCAGCACCGGATAGCCCAGTTGCCGCGCGACGTCGCACGCGCCTTCGACGGTCGTCGCCGAACCATTTGCCGGCGCCGGGATATTCAGCTCATCGAGAAGCTTGCCGAATAGCTTGCGATCCTCGGCCAGATCGATATTCATCGGATCGGTCCCGATAATCGGCACGCCCGCGCGCTTCAGCGGCAATGCCAGCGTCAGCGGAGTCTGGCCGCCGAACTGCACGATCACCCCGTCCGGCTTCTCCGTTTCGTAAATGTTCAGAACTTCTTCGAGTGTCAGCGGCTCGAAGTACAGCCGGTCGCTGGTGTCGTAATCGGTCGAGACGGTCTCGGGATTGCAGTTCACCATGATCGACTCGACTCCGAATTCCTGCAGCGCGAAGGACGCATGGCAGCAGCAGTAATCGAACTCGATGCCCTGCCCGATCCGGTTCGGGCCGCTGCCCAGAATCATGACTTTCTTGCGATCCGTCGGCGCCGCCTCGCAGTGCGATTCGTAACTCGAATACAGGTAAGGCGTGAAGCTCTCGAATTCCGCCGCGCACGTATCCACGCGATTGAACACGGCGTTGACGCCCAGCTCCTTGCGCCGGGCTCTCACATCTAATGGCCCGACTTTCCATGTCCGGGCAAGCTTCGAGTCCGAGATGCCATCGCGCTTAGCCCTCAAGAATTGCTCGCGCGTGATCGAGCCGAGCGTGACCTTGCCCATGTCGCGCTCGAGGTCCACCATCTCGCGCACCTGACGCAGGAACCACGGGTCGATCGAGGTGAGCGTATGAACCTGTTCCTCCGTGTAACCGCGCTCGAAAGCGAAACGGATGTAGCCCAGGCGGTCCGGATTCGGCGTGATGAGGCGCGCTTCGATCAGATCGTCCTGATACGTCACCGCGCCGTCGGCCTTGCCCGTTTCGAGGCTGCGCATCCCTTTGCCCAGCGCCTGCTTGAACGTCCTGCCGATCGCCATGGCCTCGCCGACGCTCTTCATCTGGGTTCCCAGCACCGGCTCCGCGCCCGGGAATTTTTCGAACTGCCAGCGCGGGATCTTGACGACCACGTAATCGATGGTCGGCTCGAAACACGCTGGGGTCTGACGCGTGATGTCGTTCCTGATCTCGTCCAGCCGGTAACCCACGGCGAGCTTGGCCGCGATCTTCGCAATCGGGAACCCCGTGGCCTTGGAAGCGAGCGCGGAGGAGCGCGACACGCGCGGATTCATTTCTACGATCACCATGCGGCCGGTGGCCGGGTCGATGGCGAATTGCACGTTCGATCCGCCCGTATCCACGCCGATCTCGCGCAGGCACTTGAGCGCGCCATCGCGCATCATCTGATATTCGCGGTCGGTCAGCGTTTGCGCGGGCGCCACGGTAATCGAATCGCCCGTGTGCACGCCCATGGGATCGAAATTCTCAATCGAGCACACGATGATGGCGTTGTCCGCCTGATCGCGCATCACCTCCAGCTCGAATTCCTTCCAGCCCAGCACACTCTCTTCGATCAGAACCTCGTGGACCGGCGAAAGATCCAGGCCGAGCTCGCAGATCTTGACCAGATCCTCGCGATTATAGGCGATGCCGCCGCCCGAGCCGCCCATGGTAAAGCTCGGCCGCAGAATCACCGGGTACCCCATGCGCGCGGCGAACTCCAGGGCGTGGTCCACTGTGGTGACCAGCTGGGACTGCGGCAAATCCAGGCCGATCTTCTTCATCGCATCTTTAAACAGCAGACGGTCTTCGGCCTTCTTGATCGCGTCCAGCTTGGCGCCGATCAGCTCAACGCCGTACTGATCCAGCACGCCCGCCTCGGCCAGCGCCACGGAAAGATTCAAACCCGTCTGCCCGCCGACGGTTGACAGCAAGGCGTCGGGCCGCTCGCGCCGGATGACCTCTGCGGCGTATTCCACGCTCAGCGGCTCCACGTAGGTGCGGTCCGCCAGGTTCGGATCGGTCATGATGGTCGCCGGATTCGAATTGATCAGGATGACTTGATATCCGTCCTGGCGCAGCGCCTTACACGCCTGCGCGCCGGAATAATCGAACTCGCAGGCCTGCCCGATAATAATCGGGCCCGAGCCCACGATCAGAATGCGGTGAATATCGTTACGCCGCGGCAACTTATTTCCCGCCCTCCATCAGCTTCACAAAATCACCGAACAGGTAATGCGAATCGTGCGGCCCCGGCGCCGCTTCCGGATGATACTGCACACAGAACACAGGATGATTACGATGCCGGAAGCCCTCCAGCGTCTGGTCATTTAGATTCATGTGCGTGATTTCTATGTCGTTCAGGTTCAGGGAATCCGGATCCACCGCGAACCCGTGATTGTGCGACGTGATCTCGACGCGCCCCGTTACTTTATTCAGCACCGGATGATTCGCGCCCCGATGCCCGAACTTCAGCTTGTACGTCTTCCCGCCCAGCGCCAGTCCCAGGATCTGGTGACCCAGGCAGATTCCGAAGATCGGAACTTTACCGACCAGTTTGCGCACTTGCGCCGCCTGATACGTCAGCGGCTCCGGATCGCCGGGACCGTTCGAAAGAAACACGCCGCTCGGCTTCAGCGCCAGCACGTCTTCGGCTTTCGTGCCGGCCGGAACCACCGTCACGCGGCTGCCCGATTGCACCAGCATCCTTAAGATGTTGCGCTTGATCCCGAAATCGTAGGCGACCACGTGAAACCGCGCCTCCGCGGGGTCGCCGACATCTTCCGACGGCGATGCCGCGATCGCGCCAAGATCCCACGCATACTGCTCTTTCGTCGAGACGCGCGTCGCCAGATCCAGGCCGTTCATCGAAGGCGACTTTTTCGCCCGCTCCACCAGTTCTTTCGCGTCCGTCGAGATCGACGACAACACGCCGCGCATCACCCCGCGCGAACGCAGGTGCAGCACCAGCGCGCGGGTATCGATCCCGGAAATTACGGGCACACCGTTGTTCGTTAAAAAGCTTTGCGCGGTCTGATCCGAGCGCCAGTTGCTGGATAGCGGCGAAAACTCGCGCACGGCCAATCCTTCTATATAGGGCCGCGACGATTCGGAGTCGTTCTCATTCGCGCCGTAGTTGCCGATTTGCGGATTTGTCAGCACCACGATCTGCCCGGAGTAGGAAGGATCGGTGAAGACTTCCTGGTATCCGGTGATCGCGGTATTGAAAACCACTTCGCCCGTGCGTTCCACGGGCGCACCAAAACTCTGGCCCTCGAAGACCGTGCCGTCTTCCAGGGCGAGGACTGCTGGGTTCAATGGGGTGTTTCCTCCAGACTCGGGGGCGTCTCTACTATTTCACCACACTGTAGGGAGGCTTTCCATACCCGAATGCGATATCCTGGCCAGCGTGAAACGGCTCGCGGTTGCGTTCCTAGCATGGATGTGCACCTTGGCGGCCCTGGCGCAATCGCCTGGCAAATTTGTTGCACCGGGCAGATGACCACCCCCAGGACTGGCCACACCGCCACGCTGCTGAAAGATGGCCGCGTCCTGATAGCCGGGGGCAGTCACACCGACTCTCTTGGCAAAGGAACCTTCCTGGCGAGCGCGGAATTGTACGATCCATCCACTGGGACGTTTACACCAACCGGCGACATGACCACCTCCCGCGAGTGGCACACGGCTACGTTGCTCCCCGATGGCCGAGTCCTGATTGTGGGAGGATTGCCTGAAGCGGATGCCTTTCCGAGTAGCTCGGAAGTGTATGATCCGGCCACAGGAATATTCACACGGTCAGGGAATATGACCGCCGGGCATCAGTTTCCTTCTGCGAATTTGCTGGATAACGGAAAAGTCTTGATCACGGGTTATCCAACGGCGGAGCTCTACGATCCTGCGACGGGCGTTTTTACCCTGGAAGGGTCAGCGAAGCAGCTATCTCGCCACGGCGCTCCTCAATGATGGCAAGGTCTTAATCGCCAGCTACGGGGATGTCTCACTGTATGAGGTTACGGACGATTCACTCAAATTACTTACCAACTGGCCGGGTAGCAAGTTTGATTTTCAAACGGCAACTGTTCTGGCGAACGGAAAGGTTCTGATCGCCGGCGGCGACGACGACTACGGAGAAATCACCAGTGATGAACCACTCCTCTACGATCCCAACCGGGGCACTCTCGAGAGCACTGGGCTCATGCTATTGTCCCGCGTGGGTCACTCGGCCACCTTACTCCCCGGTGGTCGCGTCCTGATCGCCGGCGGCTATAACAGCGGGGGCTATTCCGCCGGCATCCCGGCGGTGTCAGAAGCGGAAGAATACGATCCTTCAACGGGGAGCTTCACGTACGCGGGAAGTGACACGTGGCTCCGCGATGGCCTCACCGCTACCTTGCTCCCTGATGGAACGGTCCTGATCGCCGGAGGGACGTCCGATACTGCCGCCGCCGAGCTCTACATTCCGCCGGTGAGAGCGGCATCGTCCGCGAGTCTGAGCGATCCCCTGGCGCCCGAATCCCAAGCTTCGTTATTCGGTTCACGTCTGGCGGGAACTACGGAAAGAGCGAACCCTCTCTCGCCATCCACCAGCCTCGGCGGCATCAGTCTTCGGGTAGTTGACAGCTTGGGAACGGCGCGCGTGGCCCCGTTATTTTATGTTTCACCGTCGCGGATCGATTTCGAGGTCCCGGCCGGGACCGCTGCCGGCAAAGTCACCCTCGAAGTGGTGAACGGCCGGTCCGCAATCCCGCAGGCTGCCGCCCAGATCGACAATGTTGCGCCGGCCCTATTCACCCATGACGACAATACCGTGGTGGCATACTCGACACCTATCGAGCGTCGCCGGATCCCGTTCGGCAATAGCCCCGTTCAACTGATTCTCCACGCTACAGGAATTCGCAATCGTTCCTCGCTGGCCAACGTGCAATGCACCATCGGCGGCATCAGCGTGCCGGTAGAGTATGCCGGTCCCAATGAAAATGGGGTGCCCGGCCTGGACCAGGTAAATCTGCGCCTGACCCCGACCCTCAAGGCTGGTTTCCAGGATCTGGTGCTGACGGTTGATGGCATTCCTTCGAATACCGTCTCAGTTTATTTCCCCAGCCCACGACGGCAATAGAGCGGCTAATACAGAATCGACGCGAGATACGCTCCCGCAGGCTCGTTATACAGCCCGGCCGTCATCAGCGTCATCGGTTCCACCACGCGGAGCCCATGCGCCAGGCACCAGCGGAACAACTCGGCATTGCGCGTCGGTACCAGGATTCCGGGCCCGCCAAATCCCTCCGCCGCTGCGATCAGGGCTTGCAAGTCCAGATTGCTCTCCGCCACGGCGTGCCCGAAGAAGGCCAGATTGCTGCAATAGGCGGTAATCCTGCCATGCCGCTCGACCACGGCCGCAGTGCCCTGGGCGATCGAATCCGCCAGATCGCCGCCGCGATGATGCCCGTGCACTTTCACGCTCACGCGGTTGCAGGCGTCCAGGTCTTCCGGCCCTGCGGGACGCACGGAACACCCCTCTAACTGCTTCTTGATCGCGTGGGCCCTGCATGACCGAAAGCGGCTCGCGCGCGTCGAAACCTAATGTCGAGTACAGCGACAAAGACCGCGTGTGAAACGCCGCCTGCACCAGCCGGACCCCCGGAAAATTCCGCTCGCGGGCGCGATCCATCACCGCCTGCATAAGCTTCCGTCCGACGCCCCGGTTCTGAACGCCCGGATCGACCGTGATCGGTCCGATTCCCGCGATGGGCGAACGCTCGTCCATGCAGTTGCTGCCTGCGATTCGCCCGCCTTCCTCCGCGACCACACAGTAGAAGCCTGGATGACCGAACATCGTCGACATCACGTTTACGGCGTGCTCCACCGACGGCAAATCGGGAGGGAATCCGTGATCCGAGTTGATCTTGTGGAAGGCTTCGTAGCAGATTTTGCCGGTCGCCAGCGCGTCTTCCGGCTGGGCGCGCCGAATGTTCACAGTGGGCATTGCGCTTAGTGTATCGCGCCCCACGGGAAGCGTTTTGCGTGTACAGTAACTGGTGTACCGCAAGTACGCTGAGGAGGACCCTGATGTCCAAACTGTTCACGTTCTTTGCTCTTCTTCTCGCGGCCGCAATCGCAATCGCACAGACCCCTTGCGATCAACTGAAGCTGTCGCTTTCCGACGTAACCGTCAAGTCGATTGAGCTCATCCCGGCTGGTCCTTTCGTGGCCCCTAACGGTTCTTTAACGCCGGTCCTGCCGGCTCTCGATGGAGCCGCTCCAGGCGGTCGCGGAGGACGCGGCGATGGACAGGGCAAAGGTCAGGCAAAGGGTCCTGCCGGGGGCGGTCGAGCCCCTCAAGCTCCGCTTCCCGTGCCAGCCTACTGCCGGGTGCTGATGGTGATGACGCCCTCGTCGGACTCACTGATCGATACCGCGATATTCCTGCCCACCGAAAACTGGAACGGAAAACTCCAGGTAGTCGGCAACGGCGGATGGGCCGGCACGCGTTAGTTATCCGGCAATGGCGGCGGCGTTACGCGAAGGCTACGCGACTGCGTCGAATGACACCGGGCACCGCGCCAACGACGTCGGCGGAGGCGGCATGTTCGCGCTCGGCCATCCCGAAAAGATCACCGACTTCGCATATCGCGCGATGCATGAAACCGTGGTCAAGGCGAAGCTGATCACCGCCGCGTTCTACGGCAAGGGTCCCAAGTATTCCTATTACAACGGCTGCTCCACGGGCGGACGGCAGGGACTCATCGAAATCACCAAGTTCCCGGAGGATTTTGACGCCGCCTCCGTGGGCGCTCCCGCGAATCCGCACGTTCATCTGCATGCGGCCGGAGTGGAACGGTCGCTCGAGTTGATGAAGAACAACGCGCCGCTTACGCAGGCCAAAGTCGAGACTCTGCATAAGGCGGTGATGGATTCCTGCGATGCCCTCGACGGCGTCAAGGACGGCATCATCAGCAATCCCGAAAAGTGCCACTACGATCCGTCGGCGCTCTTGTGCAAGGCCGCGGATGGTCCCACGTGCCTGACCGCGGGCGAGCTGAAAACCGTGCAAATCGTGTTCGGCGACGTGAAGACGAAGAAGGGCGAAGTGATCTGGACCGGCTACGAGCCCGGCACGGAACTGCAAGTTGGATCGCTCAAAACCGTTCCGACGAGCCCCGGCGGCGTCTGGGACGTCATCCGTATTCTGGGCCATCAGAACAAAGACTACGACTGGCACAATTTCGATTTGGACGCCGAAGTGGCCCAGGCCGACAAGGCCGGCATCGACGTTCTGACCTACGATCTTTCCGCCTTCAAAGCGCATGGCGGGAAGCTGCTTCTGTACCACGGCTGGGCGGATCCGAGCATCCCGCCGGGTCACACCGTCCTGTATTACAAGGAAGTCCTCAACAAGATGGGCAAGAAGCAGGACGACTGGTTCAAGCTCTACATGGAGCCAGGCATGGCGCACTGCGGCGGCGGTCCCGGTCCCGACCAGTTCAATAAGATGGGCGTGATCGAACGCTGGCGCGAGGCCGGCCAGGCTCCCGAATCGATCATCGCGTCGCACGTCACCGGCAGCTCGCGTCGATATGACGCGGCCGCTGTGCGCGTATCCGCAGGTGGCGGTGTACAAGGGCGCGGGAAGCACCAACGACGCGGCCAGCTTCTCCTGCAGGTTACCGTAGGGCAGGTCTCCAGACCTGCGCGGGGCTTTTAGCCCCGCAACAGGAATGTTGTTTACGCCGCCGCCGGCGCTCCCATCTCCATCTGAGGCCGGACCTCAACGGTTCCCCGGCGTGCCGACGGAATCTTCGCCGCAATGCCGATGGCCTCATCCAGATCCTTGGCTTCGATCAGGTAGTAACCGCCGAGTTGCTCGCGCGTTTCCGCGAACGGACCGTCGGTGACTACCCGTTTGCCGTCTCGAATCCGGATGCTGGTCGCTGCCGCCGTCGGTTGCAGCCGAGCTGCCGTCTTGTAGTGGCCACTCGCCTGGATTTCCTGGGTGAATTGACCGTAATCGCTCATCATCTGGCGCCCTTCGGCCTCGCTCATCGTTTCAAGGCGCTTCTCTTCGTCGTAGATCAATAACAGGTATTTCATTTCGTGAACCTCCGTCAGTAAGTCGAACGGCGCGCGCCGGAATCGACAGGCTCAGAAAAAATATTTACAATCGGGCATGTCCCTCGATCATCCGACGAGATCGTTGACGTCGGTCTGGCGCTCCGATTGGGGGCGGATTCTCGCCACTCTCATCCGACTGGTGGGCGACTTCGAAGTCGCGGAAGATGCGGCCCAGGAAGCCTTTACGGCGGCCGTTGACCAGTGGCGCTCTTCCGGCGTCCCCGATTCGCCGCGCGCGTGGATCATCCAGACGGCTCGCCACAAGGCCATCGATCACATTCGCCGCCGCGCGCGGTTCGAAGAACCACTGGAATCGCACTCGCCGCATCGACCACCGACTTTGAGGAAGCCCCCGATATCCCCGATGACCTTCTTCGGCTGATCTTCACCTGCTGCCACCCGGCTCTCGCAATCGAGGCGCAGGTAGCGCTGACGCTCCGAACCGTCGGCGGCCTCGAGACCGACCAGATCGCGCGCGCGTTCCTGGTGCCGGAGACGACCATGGCGCAGCGACTGGTGCGCGCCAAGCGCAAGATCCGCGATGCGGGCAATTCCCTACTCCGTGCCCGCCGCCACGGATTTGCCGGAGCGCATCGACGCGGTACTGACCGTGATCTACCTGATCTTCAATGAAGGCTACGCCCCCACACGCGGCGAGACGCTGGTGCGGACCGACCTCTGCGCCGAGGCCATCCGGCTGGGGCATCTCATACGAAAGCTGATGTCGCCGCATCCGCCGGCCGAAGCCACGGGCCTGGTTGCTCTGATGCTGCTGCACGATTCTCGCCGGGCCGCCCGTCTCGATGAAGCCGGCGATCTGGTAGTTCTCGAGGAGCAGGACCGCAGCCGCTGGGATCACGGCAAGATCGCCGAGGCTCTGCCCTTGGTCGACGAGGCGCTGCGCGGCGGTCCGGGGCCGTTCGCCTTGCAGGCGGCCATCGCCGCGCTGCATTGTCAGGCGGCGCGAGCCGAAGATACCGACTGGCCGCAGATCGTCCGGCTTTACGATGTTCTCGAACGTCTGCAGCCGTCGCCCATCGTGTCGTTGAACCGGGCGGTTGCGGTCGCGATGGTGGACGGTCCTCAACAGGGGTTGATGCTGATCGACGAGCTGGGCAGAGATCTCGACAACTATCATCTGTTCCATGCCGCCCGCGCCGATCTGCTGCGCCGCAAGGGATCGTTAGAGGAATCCGCCACGAGCTACAGGCGTGCGCTTGTCCTGGTCAGCAATGAGAGCGAGCGCCGATTTCTCGAGCGGCGCCTGCGCGAACTCTGAAGACGACTACTTGCCGGAATAAGCTACGCGCCAGATAACGCGGGCGCCATCGTCGGTCACCAGCAGCGAACCGTCGCGTGCCACGGCGATGCCGACCGGACGGCCCCAGACAACGCCGTTGGTGGAGAAGCCGGTGAGGAAGTCCTCATAGACTCCGCTGGCCCGGCCCTTCTCAATCGGGATGCGGATGACTTCGTGGCCCGAGCCCACGGCGTGATTCCAGGAGCCGTGCTCGGCCGCAAAGGCATCGCCCGAATACTCTTTCGGAAATTGTTTTCCGTCGTAGAAAACCATACCCAGCGAAGCGCTGTGCGGCTGGACGAGAACATCGGGCACGATCACTTTGCTCTTGAGTTCAGGATGCTTGCCCTCATGTGCAGGATCGTAGTTGCCGCCGATATAGAACCAGGGCCAGCCGTAGAAGCCGCCGCGCTCGACGTGGGTGACGTAATCGGGAACCAGGTTATCGCCGTACGTGTCGCGCTCATTGATGGAGGTCCATAACTCGCCGGTTTCCGGATTGATCGCCAGTCCGACCGGATTTCGAATGCCCGACGCGTAGACTCCTATCAGCTTACCTTCGGGAGTGTATTCAAGGATGTTGGCGCGATGAAACTCGGCTTGATTATCGCTGTTGTTCGAGGCTGAGCCGACGGCCAGAAACAGGCTCTTTCCATCCTTGGAGAAAACGATATCGCGGGTGGAGTGGCCGCCGCCCGCCGGGATATCGGAAATGAGCGTCTGCGCCGGGCCGGTGGCCTTCAGATCGCCATTCTTGTAGGGGAACCGGACCAGCGTGCTGGTGTTGGTCACGTACACCCATTGCGGATTCGGTCCGGGTGGATAAAAGTTGATCCCGAACGCGGCCGGCAGCTTGGCGAATTCGGAGGACTGCTCCGGTTTGCCGTCGGCCGTGATCCCGCGAAAGACTTTGACCGCGCCGCCGCCCGTATCGGCGACGAAGTAATCGCCATTGGGAGCCGTGCGAATCTGGCGGGGATTTGTGAGCCCCTCACCGACGTACATGCTTACCTTGAACCCGGCAGGCGCTTGCGGCATGGCGTCGGATGGACGGACCGCGCCCCTGCCTCCCGGCGTGTTGCCGGAGGGAGTCTCACCGGGCTTGGGAAGATCCTTGGCAGTGATCTTGTGGGCCACACCGGGTTTCAGCGAAGGCGTGTTGCTGAACGCCTGTTTTCCGGTCAGGACGTTCATTCCATCCGTCTTGGCGGCATAGAGCATCAAGCTGGCGGCCGAAAGCATTAATCCGGCGGGAAGGATCCATTGGAGCTTCTTCATAGCAACTAAGATTATCGCAGGGGAGGCTGGAGGACAATCCGGGGAGCGCAGAGGTCACTCCTCCGTATGCGTTTCAAGTATGGCCCGGCACTTGGCGCAAAGCAGGCCGTAGTCCGGCGGATCGTCGGAGCTGGCGGAAGGGTTCGGATCGCTGATCGGCTCGATCGGCTCTCCGCAGTTTTCGCAGCGGGTTTCCATGAAAGGATTCTAGCGCCGAAAACGACCGGCCATCTCAGGGTCGCGATTGGTCACATCTCAGGGTCGCGATCGCTCAAGGGGCCGATATCGGATATACCTTACTTCACACTTATGCGATGCGACGTGCGCATTGAACCTGTCGCGGGCAGCTTCGAAGGCGATTCGGGCACTTTCGGCCAGCTTGTGAGCTCTCTCAAAATTCTTCCCTGTACTCTCTTCCAGTGCTTCCACCGCATCTTTATAGACGCGCAGGTCGGCCCGCATTCGCGCCTTCAGCATTTCATGGGTCTTGCAATCCAAGGCTTGCTTAGGTTGCATGGAAAACTGATGATGCTTCGGAGCCATTCTCGTTACGTTAAATCGCAAGCCACCCGAGATCGAACTTGTGGAAAAGTACGGTTTGATCGGGGATTCCGGCAATATTTAACTTTGACGAAGGAGGATGTAGTGATAGAATTCCTGAAGCGCCGTGGGCTTCTTCCTCCGAGGGCCTGCCCGCTTTCCCCAGGGACAATCGGCCGATCTGAGCGGTTTCGACCGCTGAAGAACGGCCGAGGCCCTGGGATGAAAATCACTCTTCGACAAGTCCCCGGCCCTCACTGCCGTCCGGCAGGGGGCGGTGCAGCAGGCCGTTCGTTTCCGAAGTGATCCGCGAGTTGATCCGCAGTGAAACCGCCGCCGGGACGAGGCTGCTCCGCCAGCATGGTCGCGTTCCAGTTCTCATAATCCTGAACCAGGCGGCGGTACACGTCCGGCTGGCGATTCCTTAGGTTGGCGCGCTCCAGCGGATCGTCCACCACGTTAAACAGGAATGTGTTCTCGCGAATCTTGAGGTACTTCATGTCGCCGTCCCGCATGGCGTGTTGCGATTTCTCGTTGTAGCGCCAGTAAAGCTTGCGCGGAACCGGCGCTGCGTTCTGAGTGAGCGCCGGCAGCAAGCTCATGCCATCGGGAGGATACGCGGGGTCGGGTTGCGTGCCGGCGGCGGCTAGCAGCGTCGGAAGCCAGTCCATCGAAATGGCGACTTGCTGCGTGGTGCTTCCGGCTTTGATGTGGCCGGGCCAGCGGACCAGTGCAGGAATCCTCAAACCACCCTCAAGGAGCTCGGTCTTCTTGCCGGTGAACGGCCAGGTATCCGCGAAACGCTCGCCGCCGTTGTCGCTGGTAAAGATCACGATGGTGTTGTCCGCGATGCCGCTGCTGGCGAGCGTCTGAAGCACGCGGCCGACCTGCTTGTCCAACTCCCCAACCATCGCGGCATAGGTTTTGAGCGTACCGCCATCCAGATCAAACAGGGCACGGATGCGCTGCGATTCGGACTCGTCGTTGGGTCCTTCCCACGGCCAATGGGGGGCGTTGAAATGGAGGCTCAGCAGAAACGGCTTGCGCTGCGCGGCATAGTCGGTCACCGTCTTGACGGCGCGGTCGCCCAGCAGCGTGGTCAAGTATCCGGTCTGCTCGATCGGCGTGTCGTTATCCCAAAGATCGACTGCCGAATTGGGGCCCACGCCAGGCTTGTGGGTGAAGTAATCGAGGGCTCCGTTATGGAATCCCCAGAAGTGATCGTAACCGCTCTTGATAGGGCTGAAGTTGGGCAGGTTGCCGAGGTGCCACTTGCCGAGCAGTGTCGTCCCGTAACCGGCTTTCCGGAGCAGCGACGGGAGCGTGGGATGTTCGGGCGGCAACCCCACATTCGTATTGCCTGTGCCCAGAGGTTCGGCCAGGCCGACGGGCAGGCGGTACTGATAGCGCCCGGTGATGAGTGCGGTACGGGTCGCCGAACAGACGGCCGAGTTGGCGTAGGCTTGCAGGAACTTCATGCCCTCGACGGCCAGCCGGTCGATATTGGCCGTTATGTATTCGCGGCGGCCATAGCAGGAAAGATCGGCATAGCCGAGATCGTCAGCCATGATGTAGACGATATTGGGAGGCGCCCCTTGGGCGCTGGAAGTGCGAGCGGCAAGCGCCAGGGCGAGAGGCGTCGCAAGAACTTTACGTCGGGTAAGCGAATGTGCCACGGAGCTATTGTGCCTTATTTCGCCACCTTTCGGGGAATCAAATAGACACAGGTGGCCCCGAAGGACCACCTGCCTGCTACTCGCGGTTCGGAAGGATTCTATTGGTTCACTCGGGCCGATTCAACGGAATTCCCGATGATATCGCCGGAGACCACCATCTCGACGCGGCGATTCCTCTGCCGGCCTTCGGCGGTGGCATTTGAGACCACTGGGCGTGCTTTGCCATATCCCTTGGCGGTGATGGAATCGGCTGCAATCCCCTGCTGGACCAGGTAGACGCGAACAGCCTCCGCACGTTTCTCTGAAAGCTGCTGGTTGTATTCGTCGCCGCCCACGCTGTCGGTGTGCCCTTCCACCTCCAGTTTGAGGCCCGGGTGAGACTGGATGATTCCGGAAACCTTGGCTAGTTTTTCACGGGCTCCTGGCCGGAGCGTGGATTTTCCGGTATCGAACAGAACGTCGGACATATTGACGATCAACCCGCGAGCGGTGTCCCGAGTTTCCAGAATTAAGTTGAACTGGCGCATCAGCTCCGCGCGCAGCTGCGTGCGATCCGCTTCCGCTTTCTGGCGCAGTTGATTCGCTTCTTCGGTCGCGGCGTTGGCACGCTCGGTAGCCGCCACCGCGGCCTGCCGCTCGGCATCGGCGTTCGCGCGGGCCGTTTCGAGCTCCGCCTTTTCACGCGTTACGCGATCGATTTCGGTCTGCGCGGCCGCTTGTTGGGCAGCAGCTTCGCGTTTGGCTCGTTCGGCGTCCGCCCGGGCCTGCTCTGTCGCCGCTACCGCGGCCTGCCGTTCCGCTTCGGCGCGGGCCCTTTCCGCAGCTTCCGTTCTCTGGGCCGCTTCCGCCAGCAGACGCTTTTGCGCTTCCGCGTCGGCCGCAGCCTTGGCCTGCGCTTCGCGATCCGCCGCGGCTTGCCGTTCGTTGGCGAGCTGCTCATCGGCAATCTTTCTCACGGCGATGATGCGGGCATCCTCGGCGGACTGAACCGCTTCACGGGCGACGGTCTGAACGCTTTTCTTCGAAGACTTGCGCAGCATCCGCTCGCCATTTTCGAGTTCCTGCGAGGCCTTGCGGAACGTCTCGCCCGCATACTGGCCGGCTCCGGCGTAACGCGCGATCTGAACCGCATTGCGGGCTTCCAGGAGTTCCAGCGGCACTTTAGGATCGAGGCGAACCGGCTTCAAGTCGGAGGGCGCCACGTTTAAGGTGTACTGGCCCCTGGGCAGCAGCTCGTATTTCGCATCGATTTCCTGGATGCTCCCCTGAGTGTCCTTTCGAACGAAATTTTCCATGACGACCACGTCGCTGGGCTGCGTGACGGCGAAGTACGGTTCGGCCGTTACGATCATGCCGAAGGCCTGCAACTCGGTAGTCGCGCTGATTTTGCTGTTGTCGCCATCCAGCAGGATCTCGCCCACGTTGGTGGCGCGGCCCTCCGGGGTGACGGCCCACAGGACATAAGTAAGGTACTCGGGACCAAACTGACTTGCCGGTTTCAAGTGGTCCATTTGCGCGTCGATTTTAATGACGCCTTGTTTGCTGTCGACTCTCGCCCGGCCCTTGGCTTCGGGCATGAGCGCGGTACCGCGGAAATCCACGAGTGTGGATCGGCTGCGGTGGCGATAGTTGATGGCTTTCGTGTTGCGGGAGACCACCGTAATGCGATAGATCGGCGTCCTGCTCCCCGGAGACGTCTCGATCTGTTGGATGGGGTTGGGAGCCTGCGCAGGTTGCCCGTAAATCAATCCTGCCAGCGCTAAGGACGTTATGACAAACTTCATATCTCTAACTCCTCTTCACGTGTAATGCAGGTAGCGTTCCATTATTCCGGGGGAGCGCAAACATATGCATCGAGCGATGATGCGACCGGGCTGGGGAAATTTGCGCAAGGAATTTCTTACTGGGGCAAACCCCAGGGAGGAAAGAACCGCATGCCGAAATTTCGTGTAACGAATCTAGCTGGTTGCGGCGGAGTAAGCGTCGAGATATTTCAGGCCCGATCCAGTGTTGTAGAGAACGATGCGGTCGGCCGGCTTGAGAAAGCCAGTCGCGATCAATTTGCGCGCGGCGGTGACGCAGGCCGCACCTTCCGGGGCCGCGAAGATTCCTTCGAGCGAGGCGAGTTCCCGGCCGGCATCGAGGATCTCATCGTCACTGATGGCGATGGCGGTTCCGCCGCTCTCGCGAAGGATGTTGAGGATCAGCACATCGCCCAACGGCTTCGGTACGCGCAACCCCGCTGCAATCGTCGAAGCGTTTTGCCAGAACTCGGAGCGCGATGCATGTTGCTCGAAGGCCCGGACGATGGGCTGGCAGCCCTCGGCTTGGACAGCGATCATCTTGGGGCGGCGGGCACCGATCCAGCCGAGCTGCTCTAACTCCTCGAACGCTTTCCACATGCCGATCATGCCGACGCCGCCGCCCGTCGGATAGAAGATCGCATCGGGCAACTCCCAATCGAACTGTTCGGCGACCTCGTAGCCCATGGTCTTCTTCCCTTCGACCCGATAGGGCTCCTTGAGCGTGCTCATATCGAACCAGCCTTCCTGGTCCTTGCGCTCGGCGACTATGCGGCCGCAATCGCTGATGAGGCCATCCACCAGCGTGACCTTCGCGCCCAGCGTTTGGCACTCGATGTAGTTGGCTTGGGGCACATCTTTCGGCATGAAGATGTGCGCTTCGATGCCGGCGGCGGCGGCATACGCGGCGGCTGCACTGGCGGCGTTTCCAGCGGATGGAATGGCGATCTTGCGAATGCCGAGTTCGCGCGCCATGGTGATCGCGGTGGTCATTCCGCGCGCTTTGAAGGAGGCGGTAGGATTCAGCCCCTCGTCTTTGACCCAGAGATTCTCCGCGCCCATAGCGCTGCCCAGACGGTGCGCACGGATCAGCGGGGTCATACCTTCGCCCAGCGAGACGATCGGACTCGGGGCGCCGGGGTGGAAGCACGGGCAGATAGCGCCACAGATCGGTGCGGCCGGATCGCACGCTGTCGCGGGACCACGTTTCTTTGATCCGGGTTAGGTCGTAGCGGACGAAGAGTGTTCCGCCGCAGGAACAGAGGTTGTGGATACGATCGGCTTCAAACTGCTGCGCGCACAGGCTGCATTCGAGGTGGGTAACGTGGGGCATGGTTCGCTATTTCATAGGATCGTCGATTCTGCGGTCTAGCCGGGCATCCTGGGTCTGCAGGCCGGCTTGGTTTCTGCCGATAGAAGAAGCACCTATGTCCGCTCCTCTCGCCGGTAAGTTTCAGGATCACTACACGGTTCTGGACGTCGATCCAAAGGCAACTCTGGACACGATTCATCAAGCCTACGGCAAGCTTGCCGAGAAGTATCATCCCCGGAATCCGGCTACCGGCGACCAGTCGAAGTTTGACGCGATCAATCTGGCTTACGAAGTTCTGTGCGACCCGGGGTTGCGGCATGAATTCGACAAGTTGAAAGGCGTGGGCGAGGACAAAGCCGAGTTCAAGTTCAGCGGTCTGGAATTTTTCGCCGCATTGGGCCACGAGACCGCCTTGCGCACGGCTCTGCTGTGTGTCCTCTATGACCGCCGGCGCCAGAAGCCGTTCACGCCAGGCGTTTCGATGCGGCAAGTCGAAAACATGCTCGAATGTACTTCCGAAGGACTGAATTTCGCGCTGTGGTATCTGAAACAGCGGAACATGGTCGCGAGCGACGATAAGAGCAACCTCCAGATCACAGTCGACGGTATGGACTATCTCGAAACGAATCCGCCCACGCCCGAGGTGGTGATGCCGCTGGTCAAGGCGGCGGGACTCGCGATTCCGAAGACCGGGCCCATCGCCGAAACCCTCGCCAAGCCCGCCTTGACGGGCACTGGCGCGTCAAACGTGAAGCGGATCTTCGAAGCGCTAGCCCGCACTTAGGCTTCGGCTGAAAATTGCCCGGTCGAGAGACAGGGCGCCAGCGCCGCGTACCAGGATCGTGACGATCAGCGCGATCGCGAGAAGATGATATTCGTAGCCCTCGCCCATCTGGCGGCCGGTCCAATTCATGAAGAAGTGCGGATAGAGGTGGTTCGCAAAAGGCGCGACGAGCATCACCACCAGCACGCCCAGGGCGGCGACGCGGCTGAACAAACCCAGGAAAAGACCCAGTGCGCCGAACACCTCGGCGGTCATCGCCAGGATCGTCAGGGGTGCCGGGATACCCATGGTCTGCTGGAAGATCTCGATGGTTCCGGAAACGCCCCGGCCGCCGAAGAACCCGAACATTTTTTGAGATCCGTGGGCGAAGAAAATCGCGGCCAGGATAATCCGGGCCAGGGTTAGCGTCGGATCGTTGGGAGTGGACAGCAGTTTGCGTAGCATCATCGGGGCTTTGCCTCCTGCCCACTATACTGAAAGTATCCCCATGGTGACGGAGGTTGCTAGCTGTACTTTCGAGCGGCTGGAGCTGGATTCCGGCGCCGCACTGGCTCCCGTAGAGGTCGCTTACGAGACTTACGGCGAGCTGAACGCCGCACGCTCCAATGCCGTTCTGATCGTCCACGCCTTCTCGGGCGATGCTCACGCCGCCGGCGAAGGAGGCTGGTGGTCCTCCATGATCGGGCCCGGCAAGGCGTTCGATACCGACAAGTACTTCGTCATCTGCTCCAACGTTCTAGGCGGTTGCCGGGGCACCACCGGTCCGGGCTCGATCAATCCTGAGACGGGATGCCCGTGGGCCATGTCGTTCCCTCAAATAACCGTTGGAGATATGGTGCGGCTGCAGAAGCTGCTGATCGATCATCTGGGAATTGAGAAATTGCTGACGGTCTCGGGCGGCTCGATGGGCGGGATGCAGGCGCTGGAGTGGGCGGTGTCGTATCCGGAGCGGGTATTGTCGGCGATACCGATCGCGACCACGGCTCGGCATAGCGCTCAGCAGATCGCGTTCAACGAAGTGGGGCGGCAGGCGATCATGGCGGACCCCGACTGGAACAACGGGGACTACTATGGCGGACGGCTCCCCGGGCGCGGCCTGGCTGTCGCGCGCATGGTAGGCCACATTACTTACATGAGCGATGAGAGCATGCGCGAAAAGTTCGGGCGCAAGCTGCGGACGCCGGATCAGTTCGAGGTCGAGAGCTACCTGAAGTACCGCGGCTACAAGTTCGTCGATCGCTTCGACGCGAATTCGTACATCTATATCACGCGCGCCATGGATACGTTCGATCTGACGCAGCGCGGCGCTCTGCCCACGCTGTTCGAGTCGAATGAGGCGCGGTTTTTGCTGATCAGCTTCACGTCGGACTGGCTGTATCCGCCGTATCAATCCTTGGAAATCGTCAAAGCTTTAAGGGGAAGGAATTGCGACGTGGCGTACTGCAATCTGGACGCGCGCTACGGGCACGATTCGTTCCTGGTGGAAGTGGAGCAGCAGACCGAGGTGGTGCGCGGATTCCTGGCGAGCACGTTCCGGGAGGCGGCCGCAAATGCCTGAAGTCGATGGCTAACGTCTATGGCCGTCGCGACTTCGCGATCATCGGAGACCTGATCCAGCCGCGGACGCGGGTACTCGATTTAGGCTGCGGCGAGGGCGAGCTGCTGGCCTGGCTCAAGGAGAACAAGCAGGTGGACGGGCGCGGCGTCGAGATGGAGGGCGCTCGCGTGCAGAAGGCGATTGCGCGCGGAGCGTCGGTCTATCAGGGCGATCTCGAATCGGCTGTGGAAGACTATCCCGATCAGGCGTTCGACTACGTGATCCTGTCGCAGACGCTGCAGGAGACGCGCTATCCGCTGGCTGTCCTGCGGGGGATGCTGCGCGTCGGCAAACGCGCGATTGTGGCGTTTCCGAATTTCGGGCACTATTCGGTTCGGCTGGCCTGGCTGTTGAGCGGCCGCGCCCCGCGAACCGACCGGTTCCCCTATGACTGGTACGATTCGCCGAATATCCATTTCCTATCGGTCTTGGATTTCGAAGCCTTGGCGCAGCAACAGGGCTGGAAAGTGGAACGGCGAATCTGCGTGGCCGGCGATTCGCAGGTAACATTCCTGCCGAACCTGATGGCTGAGATCGCAGTGTTTGAAGTGTCAGCAGGATCACGTTGATATCGTTCTTCTGATGCACTCTTTCACAGGTGAGGCCGGCAAACGGCTGGATCACTTACTCCAGGAAAAGCTGGGCGAATACAGCCGCTCGCGGATTCAATCCTGGATCAAAGCAGGGCGCGTGCAGGTCAACGGTGCGGCCGCGAAAGCATCGGTTATGCTGCGCGGAGGCGAGACGATTGAAGTTTCCCCGGCCGGGCTGCCGCCGCTCAAGGCCACTCCCGAAGATCTTCCGGTGGAAGTGCTGTACGAAGACGCGGCGCTGATCGCGGTGAACAAGCCGGCGGGGCTGACCGTTCACGCGGGAGCGGGACAACACGAGGGGACGCTGGTCAACCGGCTGGTGCACCGGTTTGGCGCGCTCTCGCAATTAGGCGGAGAAATGCGTCCCGGGATCGTCCACAGGCTGGATAAGGACACCAGCGGCGTGCTTCTCGTCGCGCGGACGGACGTGGCGCATCGCGCTCTGGCGGCCCAGTTCGCGGGCCGAACGGTGGAGAAGATCTATCTCGCGCTGGTGCACGGGAACGTACGCGCGGATTCGGGACGGATCACGAAACCCATCGCGCGCGATCCTGTGCGGCGAACACGCATGACGGCGCGGCTGGAATCGGGCCGCGAAGCCTTAACCGAGTATCGCGTGCGGAAGCGGTTCGAAAAGTTCACATACCTGGAAGTGCGCATCGGGACCGGGCGGACGCATCAGATCCGGGTGCATCTGGCGAGCATCGGTCATCCGGTGGCGGGCGACCGGGTGTATGGGGCTCGTTTACAGACGACGCCCGGGCACCGGCTGTTCCTCCATGCCTGGAGAATCGGGTTTGTCAGCCCGGCAACCGGCGATCGCGTTACGGTGGAGGCTCCGCTGCCGCCGGAGTTGGAAGCTTGGCTGGCGGGGCTATAATTCTAGGTACGTTATGAAACGCGGAATCATTGGCCTTCTGAGTGTCGCCCTGATGTTCGGGCAGAACGCGAAGCAGAAGGCGGCTCCCAAGGCGACCTCCCACGCCTGAGGACCAGAGCCGGATCACGGTGGACGTGACCCGCGTGAACCTGCTCTACACCGTGACCGACAAAAAGGGCCGCTTCGTCAGCGATCTCACCAGGAACGATTTTGAGATTTTCGAAAACAAGAAGCCGCAGCAGATTCTGGAATTCACCGCGGAAACCGACCTGCCTCTGCGGATCGCGATCCTGATCGACACCAGCAACAGCATTCGCGAACGGTTCCACTTTATCCAGGAGGCCGCGACGGACTTCATCACCACGGTCATGCGTCCGGGAAGGGATAAGGCGCTGGTGGTGAGCTTCGACACGTCACCTGAGTTGGTCGCGGATCTGACTGACGACCAGGTTGCGGTTACCAAGGCGATCCGCGAGCTGCGGCCGGGCGGCGGCACGGCTCTGTACGATGCGATTTTCTTTTCCTGCCGCGACAAGCTGATGATGGATCAGCCGCGCGACAAATTCCGCCGGGCGATCGTGGTGCTGAGCGATGGCGACGACAACCAGAGCCGGTACACACGCGAGCAGGCGCTGGAGATGGCGCACAAGGCCGACGCGGTGATCTACACCATCTCCACCAACATCACCCATCTCGAAACCAGCGGCGACAAGGTCCTGAAGCATTACGCCGAAGAAACCGGCGGAATAGCATTCTTTCCCTTCAAGGCGGAGGACATGGGACAGTCCTTCGAGAACATCGCGAATGAGCTGCGGCACCAGTACAACGTGTTTTATCGCCCGGATCCGCTACGCACCGATGGGTTGTACCATCCCGTGGATATACGCGTGAAAGACCGCAGGGATTTCTACGTGCGAGCCCGGCATGGGTATTACGCGCCTACGCTGCCGGCGGCGCCCAAGAACTAACGCTGGGCGGTAAGCGTTTGCCCCAACGGATCGATGGCGCGATCGATGCGGGCGGTGGGTGTCGCGTAGTACCCGTTACGGGTGCGGACAGTGGGGCGGCCGAAGCCGGTGACGGTCACCTTAATCTGCCGGAACGAACCATCCAGAGCCTGTTTGGACGACGTGTACCCGAGAATGTACTGGTTCCGGATCTCGTGGGCCACACGCGGGGTGATCTCCTGGACATCGCTGGTGCTCTTGGGATAATAATCCAGGCCCCCGGACGCATCCACCAGGGACTTCAGCGCCTTCTTGGCAGAGCGCGCTTCCCGCGCTTCTTCTTCGTTCAATAGTCCGATGGCATAGATCAGCACCTCGCTGTTCTGCGCCTGACGGACAACCTGCTCCAGGGTGATGTCGCTGGAATTGTCGTTGCCGTCGGTGATCACCACCAGAACTTTTTTGTCTTTCTTGCCATTTTTCTTTACGTAGTTGATGGATTTGCTCAGAGCGTCGCGCATGGCGGTGCCGCCGCGAGCTTCCATCCTGGCGAGCGCCGCCTGAAGTTTCTTAACGTCGTTGGTCAGAGGCTGGTCGAAGTGCGAATCGTCATTGAAATTGACGATGAAGACTTCATCCTCCGGGTTGGATTGCTTCACCATCTCCAGCGCGGCCGCGGCGACCCTGGTCCGCTTGCTGGTCATGCTCCCGCTGTTATCGACGATGATGCCCATGGAGACCGGGACATCCTCACGGCGAAACAGTCGAATGGGCTGTTCCACGCCATCTTCCAAGATCTTGAAAGCCGATTGCGGGATGTTGGTGAGCAGCTTCCCGTTCTTATCGACAACACTGGCGTGCAGCAGCACCAGCCGGGCGTCCGTACGATACAGCGGAACATCGTCCTGCGCGGCTGGAGGCGCCTGCGCGAGTGCGGTCGCAGCAAGTACGAGGAACCCGAGATTGCGAAAGGTCAGCAACTGGCTTAAGTCTATCAAGACTCGGATAGCGGGAGTCCAGGGTAGGTCACCGACCCTCCTTCGATGCGCGCGAAAGGCGTGTAGGCGTGGGGTTTGCGGCTGTTCGCGCTAAGGATGTGCTCAACGGAAGTTCCGCGCGCGATCAGGGCATCGGCGATCAGCGAGCGGTGGCAGCGCCAGGGAACGGCTTCCGCGCACATGATCGCAGTCGGTGCGGTCTCGGCCATTTTTATGAGTTCGCTCAGGTTCTCGCGAAAGGCCGGAGTCTGCATGTAGTCCGCGTAGCCTCGAAAGCTGGCGTTCTTCCAGCCCGTGTTGATGGAATCCTTGCGGGCGTGGCGCAGCCCTCCGAGTCCAGGCAGATGGATGTACCGGATTCCATGTTGCCTCCAGCGAGACGGCGAGTTGATCCTGGCCGAATTGAGGATTTCGGCGCGACTTCGGAATCGTCCGGACATCCACGAGCTGCCGAACGCCGTGCGCAGCCAGCATTTCGAGAAACTTCTCGATGGGCAGCGTAGAGTGGCCGATAGTGAAGATCACGCGCGTCCATGTGGGGCAAGATGCAATCCTGCCCCACACACACCTATGGTCTCACCACTGCGCGGAGGTAAGTGAGGATCGCCGAAAGCTCGGCATCGTTATATGCGCCGATGACCGAGGAGTGCCGCCACATGCTGCCCTCGCGAGTCTGAATCGATGCGGGCAATTCGGTGCGCAGCACCGGCGGCGCGCTGGTCAGATCGTAGAAGATGACCGCGTTCGCCTTCTTGCCGACCACCAGGGCGGGCATCGACTCCGTTCCCAGGGTCGCGGTGGAAACCTGCGGAGTAGCAAGCGCCTTCAGCGCCGCGGCATCAGCGGGAACTTTGGCGATCGGCGTTGCCACTGCGATCCCGATGCCTCCGATCTCATGGCACGTGGAGCAGCGTCCGAAGCCGCGCACGGCGTCTGAAAACAGATCGCGCCCGCGTGCGGCGTCGCCGGTAAGCTTGGCGGCAACTGCACCTGGAGGTCCGCTGTTGGTGATGGGATTCGCCACACCGTTCAAAGACGCGACATATGCCACTACGGCGTTCAGATCGGCGCGAGACAGCGTGCTTCCGAATGCCGGCATGGCGGTGCTGGGCACGCCGCGCGTCACCGTGTTGGCGATGAACGCCTGGTCGAATCCGCGTGCGGCGAGTCGAGGCGCGCCGCCGCTGGCGCCCCGCGCTCCGTGACAATACCCGGTGGCGCAGGATTTGCTGAATACGGTTTCGCCCTGCTTCAGCACGTCCTGCAGATTTTGAGCCGCGGCAAGCGCTGCGACTGCCAGAAAGAGGAATGCCCGGGTCATCGCGATCCCTCCGGCAAAGCGAATACGACCAAGGTGGAACCGGCGCGGAAGCTCTCTTCGGGGAACAGCCCAAGGGCGGCGCCGCCGACGATGGTCTGCTGGAATCCGGTCGTCACCGCGATGTACTGCCGGCCACCGACCGAATAAGAAATGGACGCGCCGCGGTGTCCCGCGCCCGTCTGGAAGCTCCACAGCTTATTCCCGCTACGAGCATCCAGCGCGAAGAAGTTCCCCTCGGGATCGCCGGTAAACACCACATCGCCGGCAGTGGCGAGCATCGACGAAAGCAGGATGTACTTGTACGGCACGCTCCAGATTCTCTTCCCGGTGACGGGATCCCACGCATCGACGTGGCTGTAAGTGGACCGGTTAGGCGGGAGCGTCGCGGGGAAATCGCCATTCATGAAGAAGCGGCCCTCGGTGGGTTTGGTGGCGTTGGAAGTGATGTCATTGCAGAGTTCGTTGGTGGGCGTATAGAGGAAGCCGGTGCGCGGCGAATACGCCGTGGAGTTCCAACTCTTCGCGCCGGCGGTGCTGGGACAAAAAGATTGGGTCTTCCCCAGCGCGGGCTCGCTGCGGCCGACGAGCTTGCCGTCCTCGGTTACACCGGTCATCCAATTGAAGACCTCGGGCACGTTGAACGAGCTGAGAAACTCCCCGGTGGCGCGATCGAGCACAAACGTCAAGCCGCTCTTGTTCATGTGAACCAGCACCTTGCGCATCTGGCCGCGGATTTGCCGGTCCATCAACAGTACTTCATAAGCGGAATCGTAGTCCCAAATGTCGTCAGGAACTTCCTGGAAGTGCCAGCGCAACTTGCCGGTGTCGGCATCGAGCGCGACCACGCTGGCGGTGTAGAGATTCACGTCCTTGGACTTGTTGGTGCCCGCCGCCACCCGATCCGCATCGTAGAAATCCGCGGCGGCGTTGCCGGTTCCCCAGTAGACCAGATTGAGGTCGGGATCGAAGGAGCCGGTGAGCCAGGGAGATCCGCCCCCGTAGCGCCAACTGTCTCCCTTCCATGTCTCGTTGCCCTTTTCACCAGGCGCGGGCACCACGTACCAGCGCCAGGCCAGGCGGCCGTTTTTTACATTGAACGCGGTGAGATAGCCGCGATGCGCCTGATCGCCGCCGTTGCCGCCGACGATGACCTTGTCCTTGACGACCAGCGGCGCGGAGAGATCGTTGCAGCCGCACTGTTTCGGGTCGTCGACGCTGACCTTCCACATCTCCTTACCGGTTTTCTGATCGAGCGCGACCAGAAAATTGTCCCGGGTGCCGAAGATCACCTTGCCGTCGCTCAGCGCGACGCCGCGGTTCTGGATGAAATCGGAGTGACTGCCGGCAATTCCTGGACGAGGCGTCGGATAGCGGTACTGCCAGATCACCGTGCCCTTAGCCGCGTCTAGAGCGAACACGCGCGCGCTGGCGGAGATCAAGATACAGGACGCCATCGGCCACGATCGGCGTGGAGCCCAGATACTCCGAGTAGTCGCCGGTCTGGAAAATCCAGGCTGGGAGCAGATTCTTGACGTTCGAAGTGTTGATCTGGTCGAGCGCGCTATAGCGCCAGGAAAACTGGGTGCCGCCGTAGTGCAGCCAGTCGTTGCGGGTGACGCCGGCGTCTTGGGCAGACAGCGGCAACAGGGCCAACAAGAAGAGGGCGGGGTTTCGCATCGCTCTATATCATACTTGGAAAGATGAACTTTGAAGCAGCCCTGACCAACGTGGCGTTGCTGTGGCTGCTCACTACGCCGCACGAATTCGCGCACGCCTGGGTCGCCACGAAGCTGGGCGACGATACGCCGCGGCTCCAAGGCCGCGTCACTCTCAATCCCCTGGCGCACGTCGATTGGATCGGGACGGTGCTGCTTCCGGCGGTAACGTCCCTGGTGGGCGCGGGATTCCTCGGCTGGGGCAAGCCGGTGAGCACCAACCCCTCGAAGCTGCGGGGCGGCTTGAACGGAATGGCGCTGGTGGCCCTGGCCGGTCCGGCGAGCAATGTGGTGTTCGCCGTAATACTCGCGGCGGTGGCGGCGGCTACGGCAAACGCCAATTTATCCGTGGCGAACTTCGCGGCGCAGGGCGCGCGGCTGAGCCTTTATCTTGCGCTGTTCAACATGATCCCGGTGCCGCCGCTGGATGGATCGAAACTGCTGCTGGCGGCGCGGATTCCGGTCGAGATCTACTCCATGGTGGCGCGCTACGGGTTCCTGCTGCTGATCCTGATGATGGCCTACACCCAGGTCGGCGTCACCCTTTCGGACTGGAGCACCGAAGGCGCGCGGACGATGCTCGGGTGGTTCCGGCCCGTATAATGATCGCGACGGGTAACGTCGATAACTAGGTATGAAACGGCTGCTGGCGTGCTCGGCCCTGATCGTAATCGCGGCACATTTGGAGGCGCAAGCCCGGCGGCCCCAACTCTCCGCTGCTCAAGCGCAACAGCTTGAGGCGACGCTCCAGAGCAATCCCCGAGACCGGGCCGCCAGAACAGCTTTGCTCGATGATTACTTCCTGAATTCCAGCCTGCCGGCGACAGTAGCGATCCCGGCACGGCGACGCCACATTCTTTGGCTGATCGAAAACACGCCGTCCGACGCGCTGGCCGGGACCTCAGCGGCTACCATCGATGCGGCCGGTCACCGCTTGGCCGATCCGCAGGGGTTCAAGCTGGCAGCGGCGGCGTGGAAGGCGCAAGTGGCCAAGCCGGACGCCACGGCCGCGACGCTGGCGAACGCCGCCTTCTTCTTCAAGCTTTCCGACAAGCCGTTCACTATCGGTCTTATGGAACGAGCCGTTACGCTCGATCCCGGTAACAAAGACATTTGCGCGGGACTCGGCGAGGCCTACGCCATAGCGATCATGGGCGTGACCATGATCAACAAGAACGGCTACCCGCTAGGTTCGGACGCTGCATTGGTCCGGTCCCCCATCGCGCAGCGGTCTCACGATAAGCTGGCCGCGTCGGCAAATCCCTATGTGCTGGCGGTAGCCGGGTACCAACTCTCGTTTCAGGGCGCGATCCTCCGCGGGTCCGGCAAACTCGATTTCGACACCGGCCCGCTCGCGGAAAGCGTGCTGCAACGCGCGGTCAGCCTGGCGCCGAACGATCCGGACGTCGCGAGCTATATGCAGCAGCACCGCGAGATTCAACGGACGATCCAGGCGGCACGCCGCCGGTAGGACCATCTTTTTAATTCTGCTAAGATCGGAGCGTTATGCGACAAGAATGGGTTGCGCGGCGCGTGAACGACCAGATCCGCACGCAGATGCACTATGGGCGGCAAGGGCGGATCACCGAAGAGATGGAATACGTCGCGACGCGGGAACGGCTGGCGCCGGACGTGGTGCGCGACGAAGTGGCTCGCGGGCGGATGATCATCCCCGCCAACATCCATCACACCAACCTCGAGCCGATGTGCATCGGGGTGGCATCCTGCTGCAAGATCAACGCGAACATCGGAAATTCCTCGACCACTTCGGACATTGACGGCGAGCTCGAAAAGCTGCGCTATTCCGTGAAGTACGGGGCCGATACGGTGATGGATCTGTCCACCGGCGGCGATATTCCGCGCATTCGCGAAGCCATCATCCGGAGCTCGCCGGTTCCGATCGGGACGGTGCCCCTGTATGAAGCTCTGGCGCGCGTGCGGCGCGTCGAAGATCTCAACATCAAAGTGATGCTCGAAGTGATCGAAGAGCAGGCCGAGCAGGGCGTGGATTACATGACCATCCACGCAGGCGTTCTCGTCCAGTACATTCCGCTCACCACCAAGCGCGTGACGGGAATCGTCAGCCGCGGCGGGGCGATTTTAGCCGAGTGGATGGTGAAGAACCACAAGCAGAACTTCCTGTACGAATACTTCGAGGACATCTGCAAGATCTTCCAGAAGCATGACGTGAGCTTTTCGCTGGGCGACGGGTTTGCGGCCGGGATCGCTGGCCGACGCGAGCGACCGGGCGCAGTTCGCCGAGCTCGAGACGCTGGGCGAGCTGACCAAGATCGCCTGGAAACACGACGTCCAGGTGATGATCGAGGGTCCGGGACACATTCCGATGGACCAGATCCAGATGCAGGTGGAGAAGGAAGTCCAGATCTGCCAGGAGGCCCCGTTCTATACGCTGGGTCCGCTGGTCACGGATTTCGCGCCGGGCTACGATCACATCACTTCGGCCATCGGAGCGGCGATGATCGGATGGCATGGCGCGGCCATGCTGTGCTACGTGACGCCCAAGGAGCACCTGGGGCTGCCCAACGCCGAAGACGTGAAGCAGGGATTGATCGCTTACAAGATCGCCGCTCACGCGGCCGATATCGCCCGGCATCGTCCGGGAGCCAGGGATCGCGATGACGCGTTATCGCGCGCGCGGTTCGCATTCGACTGGAAGAAGCAGTTCGAGCTGTCGCTCGACCCTGAGACCGCGCAGGCGTATCACGATGAAACGCTGCCCGAGGAAGGGTTTAAGGACGCGGCATTCTGCTCGATGTGCGGGCCCAAGTTCTGCTCCATGAACCACTCCGTCAAGACCCAGGAATTCACGGAAGCCGACGCTCAGGCGGTGCTCGATGCGAGTCCGCTGACTCAGATCGCCAACGTGGCTGGCGATTAGCTGGACTGGGCAGGCTCCACGCCCGTAGGGCTTTCAGCCCACTGGCGGACTGGAAAGTCCGCCGCAGGTCTGGAGACCTGCCCTGCGTGTAACTAAAGATGCGCAATCGGGGTGTTATCATTCGGATGGCAATGGTATTAGAGCTGGAAGCCACGCACGCTCAGATCCAGCGGATTCTTCAGAGTAAAGCCTTCCGCACGTCGGAGATCCACCGTACTCTCCTGAGTTACCTGGCGGATAAGTCCGTCTCCGGAACCGCCGACGGCCTGAAGGAGTATACCGTCGGGCTGGATGTGTTCGCCAAGCCGGATTCCTACGATCCGCGCCAGGAATCGACCGTCCGCATGCACGTCGCCCGGCTGCGGCAGAAGATTGGCGAGTACTACCGGACCGAGGGGCTCGAAGATCCCATCCTGGTCGACCTTCCCAAGGGCGGGTTTAAGCTGACGTTTGAGCCGCGTGAGGTTCGCCCGGAACCCGCTACGGAACTGCCAGTTGCGCCGGGACGCTGGGGGCGCAAGGAAATCGCGCTGGTCGCGGGCCTGTTACTGGCAATCGGGCTGGCTGGATATTTCGGGATGCGCCTGCGTCAGGTGGAGCGAACCAGCCTCCAGCCCGCACGCGATTGGACCCCGGAATTGCAGCAGCTTTGGGAACCCATTGTCTCGTCCAAGAGGCCTCTGATCGTCTGTCTGTCCACGCCGTCGGAGTCAGGCGAAAGTGCGACGGCGACGGGAGCGGTCCTCTTGGGCCAATTCCTGGGAATGTTGCACAAGCAGGACGTCCTGGTCACCAGCAGCGATCAAATCGGCGCGCCCGAGGTCGCCATGGGCAACGTCGTATTCCTGGGGCCGGTTGCCGGGAAGCAAATGCAGGCGATGTCGGCCGACCGTCCCTTCGTGCTGGAACCGGCGGGCATCCGCAATATGAATCCCGCGCCGGGCGAACCCGCGTTGTTTGCCGATAAGCTCCCGCATGACCGGCAGGATACCGAGGAAAGCTACGCTCTGATCAGCCGCGTGCCGGGGCTTTACGGCAACGGCGAGGTCCTGTATCTCGCGGGAAACCGGATCTCCAGCATCACCGGCGAAGTTCAGGCGTTCACCGACGCCGCATTCGCTAAGACGCTGGTTTCAAAGCTTAAGAAGCCCGATGGCAGCCTGCCCCGCTATTATCAGGTGGTCCTGAAGGTCAGGTCGATGGACGCCATGCCCATTGAAGTCAGCTATGTGGCGCACCGCGAGCTATCCGGTCATCTCCCATAAGTAACTACAATCAAACGCTTTATTCGGTCACATACCGGTCACTGACCGTCTCTTGACCCGCGGCCTGCGTAACCGCCGCTCTCCTGTGGTAGTCTCCTCTTGCAGGCATTATGGCTTTACTCGAATTCTGTCAGTGGCTCCAGGAGACCTCGGTCAGCGTATCGATCCGGGAGTCGATTCTCGCGTTTCCCTTGCTCGAAGGCGGGCATCTCCTGGGGATCAGTATCTCGGCCGGGACGATCGCCATCTCGGATCTCCGCATGATGGGGCTGATCTTCAAAAAAGAATCGGCGTCCGACGTGTTTCACCAGCTCATCCCGTGGATCAGCGCCGGATTCGCCATGATGATGATCACCGGGACTTTGCTGCTCTGGTCGGAACCGGTGAAGTGTTACAACAGCGTGTGGTTCCGCTTAAAGGTGCTGTTCCTGTTCCTGGCCGGCCTGAATGTGCTGATTTTTCACTCGTCCAAGATTTATCGCCACATGCATGAATGGGAATGGGCAGCCGATCCGCCCCGCGCCGCGAAAATTGCCGGCTGGATCTCGCTGATCAGCTGGGGCATCGTGATCATCGCGGGCCGCACCACTGCCTACAACTTCTAAAACCTTATGTGGGAATCCTTCAAACCGTTTTTCGAGTGGAACGATAAGATGTGGCTCGGCCAGGCGATTGCGGGCACTATCTGGGCCTTTCCGGTGATCGAAACGATCCATATTCTGGCGCTTACCATGATGTTCGGCGCTATTGTGATCATCGACCTGCGCATGCTGGGCCTGGGCATGAAAAAGCAGCCGGTGACCGTGCTGGCCAAAAACCTGGAGCCGTACATGACCTGGGGGCTGGTGATCATGCTGGCCACCGGCTACATGCTGTTCACTTCCGAAGCGATGAAGTGTTTCGTCAACGACGGCTTCAAGTTCAAGATGGAGGTCCTGTTTCCGGCCATCATTTTCCAGTTCACGCTGTTTCGCTGGATCACGCATAAGGACGAAAACAAGCGACCCATGCTGCTGGGCTGGCTGGTCGCTCTGCTGTCGCTGACGCTGTGGTTCGGCGTCGGGGTGGGCGGCCGCGCAATTGGGTTCGTATAGGGATAAGATAGACAGGATTCGCAGGAGGCCGCCGATGGTCGCCAAATCGCTCCGCATCGCCGCAGCGCTTACGCTGGCCGGATTCGCGGCGCCGTTGTGGGCGCATCATGCCTTCGTCGCGGTGTTCGATCTATCCAAACAGCGGGACTTCAAAGGCACGGTGACAGATATCGAGTGGCTGAACCCGCATGCCCACTTCTTTCTGGAAGTTGTCGAACCCAGCGGAAAAATCGCCCGCTGGGAGTTTGAGCTCGGCAGCCCCAACGCCCTGATGCAGCATGGTTGGACGCGCTACACCTTGAAGAAGGGCGATATGGTTACGGTTACCGGCGGATCTGGCGCGCGATGGCTCGAACTTCGCGCATGCCCGTTCGGTGACTCTTGCCGGCGGGGCCCGCGTCTGCGATTACGACCGGTTCAACGATATCGGGTGGTCGTGCAACCCCAAGTAGGCTGATCGCGACCCACACGTGCTGACCCTCGTCAAGAAGATTGCAATCCTGTGCCATCGCTGGATGGGCGTCGCATTCTGCCTGCTGTTCTGCTGGTGGTTCGTCTCAGGAATCTTCATGATGTATTGGGACTACCCGTCGGTGAGCGATGCGGACCGGCTGGAGCATGCGCCGATTCTAGATGCAGCTCAAGTGAAGCTGTCGCCGGCGGAAGCCTGGGCGAAGGTGGGCTCGGATCAGACGCCGGGCTCCATTCGGCTGGCGGCCTTCGATGGACGGCCGGCGTATTCCTTCCGGATCGGGCGAGGCGAGGCGATCGTTTACGCCGACACAGGCGTGCAGCAGGACGTCTTTACGCCGGAGCTGAATCTGCGAACCGCGGCCGCCTGGAGTGGGCAGCCTGCCGGCGGGGCCCGTATCGAAGAAGTGACCGAACCGGACCAGTGGACGCTTGAAGGCGGCTTCGGCGACCTTAGTCCTCTGTGGAAGTATTCGTGGCCCAACGGCGATCAGGTGTACGTTTCGGAGAACACGGGACAAGTAGTCCAATACACCACCAGTTCCTCGCGATTGTTCGCGCATCTGGGTGCAATCCCGCACTGGCTGTACTACACGCCCCTCCGGAAAAACGGACCGCTGTGGAGCAAGGTGGTCATCTGGTTGTCGGGCATCGCCACGGTCGCGGCGCTGATGGGCCTGATCGTCGGGCTGATGATGTATTCGCCTTCACGGAGAATCAGCATTCCGTACAAAGGACAGAAGCGGCTTCACCACATTCTCGGATTGTTTTTTGGAATCGTCGCATGCACCTGGGCGTTCAGCGGGATGCTTTCGATGGAGCCGTTCCCGCTCAGTTCGGGCAGACCGCAGCAGGGCCGGAGTATCGCGGCCGCGCTGCGCGGCAAGCGTCCCCAACTGTCCGAGTACGCAATGAAGCCTCCACGGGAGGCGCTCGCTCAACTGGGCCCGGCGTTCCAAGTGAAGGAACTTGATCTTTCATCCTTCGCCAGCGAGCCCGTGTACCTTGCCACCGGCGCGCGCGGGGAGAAAAGGGTCATCCGGATGCTTGGGGAGCCGCTGGAGTCATTCAATACGGGGCGGATTCTCAACGTCCTGAACAGCGTGGCCCGCGTGGCCGAAGCGCGGCTGATCACCCAGTACGACGCGTATTATCTGGACCGCACCGGACAGCGGCCCCTACCGGTTCTGTTCGTGAAATTGAACGATGAAGCCGGTTCGCAGTACTACATCGATCCGAAGACCGCGCAAGTGGTCGGGAGCTATCGCTCGAGCGCGCAGTCCTGGGTGAATCGCTGGCTGTACCACGGCCTGCATTCCATCAACTTTCCCTGGCTATATAATTATCGTCCGGCCTGGGACATTGTGGTTTTGACGCTGATGCTGGGCGGCACTTCGCTCTGCGTCACGTCTGTTATCATCGGTTTCCAGCTCGTCCGCCGCAAACTTTTTATCCGGCGGGCGACGAGAGCTTCTCCGTAGAAGACAAGGTGGAATAAATAATGGCGCTTTTCTTGGCATATGATCCGTCGAACAATCCGCTGAATACGAATGAATGGGCGTTCCCGGTGTGCGAAGTGCTGCACATCCTCGGGTTCGCGATCGCGATTGGGACCATCACCATGGTGGACATCAGGCTGCTGGGTCTGGGGCTGAAAAAAGAATCGCCCGCGGACTTGTGGAAGGGCACCTTTCCGTGGACCCTGGGCGGGCTGGCGCTGGTGCTGATCACAGGTCCGCTGATCTTCTCCTCCGACCCGAACTATGTATCTGCGTAACGCGTGCTTCCGATTCAAAATCACGATGCTGGTGCTGGCGATTATTTATCAATTACACGATTCTATCGCTGGGTAGCGCTAACGAAAACCTCGGGCGGCGTGGCGGTCATGGCGGGCTTGATCTCGCTGGTCGTTGTGGGTCAGCGTGATGTTCGGCGGAATCTTCATCGCGTTCGTATAAGGAGAGAAATCCAATGCCTCCAGAAATCGTCCAATGGTTTCAAGACATGTCGCTGGCCACCGCGATTCGCGAGTCGGCGATCGTTTTTCCGGTGATTCTGTCGCTTCACTTAACGGGGATGGGCCTGTTCGGCGGAATGATCCTGATGACCGATCTGCGTATGCTGGGAATCGCGCTGACCAAGCACCCGTATCGGATATCGTGAACGGGCTGCGGCCCTGGAAACACCTGGGGCTGACACTCACTGCGGGGTGCGGGATTCTCCTGCTGTGGTCGAAGGCCGCGATCTATTATCCGAACCCGTATCTGCGGATCAAGCTCATGCTGTTTGCGCTGATCATCATTCACGCGCTGGTATTTCGCAGCGTCTATCGCAACGTTGCGGACTTGGATCGCAGTCCCGTGATTCCGGGCCGGGCCAAACTGGCCGCGGTGCTTTCGATGGTTCTGTGGATTTCGGTGGTGACGGCGGGCCGGTGGATCGGGTACTGGGAGCCGAAGGGCGCGCCAGTGAACGCAGCGCAGGTCTTCTTCAACTAGACGCGGGCGCTTCGAGATCCTCGTCTTCCAGGCGCGGCTGGACGTTGCGGCGGATCAGGATCGACAGGACGATGGTGGTTGCCAGCGTGAGGGCCCCGCCCGTCACGTGCGCTGCTACCGTGATCGATCACCGGCGTAGGTCGGTATAGTCGGCCATCGACTTCATGATGAGCGCGGTGAGGCCGAGAAACACCTGAGCCAAACGCGACGCCCAATAGCGTTTTCGCGGCCGGACGCAGCGCGCTATGCGTGGGGAACTGCTGCAGTACGAATATCGATTCCAGCAGAATCACCAGCGCCACGAACATCGCGCCGAGAACATGCGGCAGCAAGGTAAGGACCTGTTGCCGGAAGGCCGCGCCCGAGCAGGATCTGCAACATCACCAGGATCGGAGTCAGGATCGCCAGAGACCGCATGGACGGCCATCCGTAATCGCGAACGTGTTCCGGTCCGCGGCTCCAGCCGGGGGAAGTAACCACCGCAATCGCGAGGACGGCGGCGAAGAACAGTGGCGCCATCAAAGCGTGCGCGATGCCCACAGTACGCGGCGCCAGCGCGAATACCGCGGCGTGCCCCACGGAATCCTGCAATACGGCCAGCAGCAGGGTAAGCCAGCCGAGGCGGCGGGTCCGCGGGCGCGGGTCGGTGAATATCAGCCAGAGCACCAGACCCAGGGTCAACACGCTCACGGCAGTCGCCGCGATGCGGTGTGTCGATATCGCGTGCGCCGTGGGTTGAGTGCCCGGTCCAACCATGGCGCCGCCGGCAATCAGCAGGAGGGCGCACACGGCAACCAGGATGGCGAGCCGAAACAGCCAGGGATTCTTCATGGAGCTGATTCCATCATAGGAAACGCTCCGCTACCCGCGCGGGTTACTCGTAATACTCGGGAGCCTTCTTGAGCTTGGCGTTGTCGGCCGTGCCGTGCTGAATCCAGAGCTGCGCGCCGGATTTCTTGAGGAACGTCTCCAGGTCGGCGCGGGATTTGCGCGTTTGGCCGGCGTTGACATCGAACCCTGGAACGAGGCCCATGCTGCGCTCCTCGGGATAGTGATACAGATCGCCGGAGAGCACCACGGGACCCGTCTTCGCGAATTTCAAAAACAGCGACTGATGGCCGGGCGTGTGACCCGGCGTAAATTTGATCACGACCGTTCCGTCGCCGAAGACGTCGTGATCTTCGCCGTGGAGCAGGATCGTTTTGCTGTGTTCAAGCTTCGCGTAGAGCGTCGCATCCGGCGCGGTGCCAGGGGCCGGCGCTTTGCCGTTGGGTTTCGCGAACATCGCGGTCCGCTCGACCTCCTCGACGATCCAGGTGGATCCGGCGAACGAATTCGCATTGGCCACGTGATCGCCATGATAGTGCGAGAGCGCGAGATAGTTGATATCGGCCGGCGTGTAGCCGAGCGCCGCGAGCTGCGGCAACAAAGGCCGCGTGACGGTGAAGGCGCCCGCCTTGGTGGGATTGCCTTTGAAATCGGCGTCGGGGATCTCGCCGGTGTCCCACATCATGGCGCCGCGCGGATGCACGATCAGGTAGCAGGGGGTGACCATGTGGGAATCGGCCAGCTGCCCCGGCTTGAAACCAAATTGGGCTTCACCCACGCCGGTAATATCGCCGCAGTCGAGAATGTACAAGCGCAGTGACTTCGGCGCCAGCGGTTTCTTCTGCTGCCCGGGAGCCATAAACGGCAACGCGGCGAGGGCGATCGCAAGCGAGGCGATTTTAAAGAAAGTCTTCATGGGCGGCTCCTTCAAGGCCGTCCTAGATTCTATCGTTATTTATTCGCCGCGGCTAGAATCGTTTCAAAGTGCGGGGCTTCCACTTCGCGATGCACCAGGGAGGTGCTGATGTTCTGGAATCCGGCCTCGCTTAACATGCGGCGAAGTTCGACTTCGCTGAAGCCCAGCCACACATCAGCGTACAGCGCGCGGGCTTCTTCAAAATGATGCTTCAGCAAATCGAGAATGATGACCCGGCCTCCGGGTTTCAAGATCCGAAACGCCTCGGCCAGCGCCCGCGGAGGATGCTGGGCATGGTGAAGCGACTGGCTGAAGAAGGCCACGTCCGCCTCGCCTTTCTTGATCGGCAGATCTTCGAGGTCGCCCAAGCGGTATTCCAGATTCTTGACGCCGTGGGCGCGTGCCAGGCTCGATCCGAACTCGACCATCTTTTCCGAATTGTCGACGGCGATGACCTTCTTGGCGCGCCGGGCGAGCAGTTGCGATGAGGTTCCTTCTCCGGCGCCCAGGTCGGCGATCACCAGCGGCGGCATCAGCAGCAGGAAGGTTTCGGCCAACCCTTGCCAGGAGCGGCCAGGAACGTACTGGCGTCCGAACTTCCCCGCCAGCGCATCGAAATAGGAGCGTACTTTATCCTGCCGGCGGCGCAGTGCGAGACGCAGGGCATCGCGGTCCTCACCGGCTTCGGGGATTTCCTTGACCGCGTGACGCAGCACGGCCAGCACCTGGTCTTGCGTTCCGTTCCCAAACGCCTTAAGGCGATATAAGATGTTCTTGCCGGTGCGCCGGTCCTCGACGATGCCCAGCCTGCTTGAGCTGGGAGAGATGGGTCGAGATGGTGCTTTGCCCCATGGACAGGATTTCCTGCAATTCGGCCACGGAAAGCTCCTCGCGCTCGAGCAGCAGCACGATGCGGACCCGGTTCGGATCGGCCAGCAGCCTGAGAGATTTGAGGATTGACGCCATCGTCCGCTATTTAGTATTATATCGAAGTATCGAGATTTTACGATATAAAAGTTTAAAGGAGCCTTGGAGATGAGCACTGTAGCGAATCCGGCCACGCTGGCCTATAAAGTGGCGGACATGAAGCTGGCCGATTGGGGCCGCAAAGAGATCAGCATCGCCGAAGCCGAGATGCCCGGCCTGATGTCGATCCGCAAGAAATACGCCACCGAAAAGCCCCTGAAGGGCGTGCGCGTCACCGGGTCGCTGCACATGACCATTCAAACGGCGGTGCTGATCGAGACTCTGAAGGACCTGGGCGCGGACGTGCGCTGGGCGAGCTGCAACATCTTTTCGACACAGGATCACGCGGCGGCGGCGATCGCGGCGACCGGCACTCCGGTGTACGCCTGGAAGGGCGAGACGCTCGAAGAATACTGGTGGTGCACCTATCAGGCGATCAGCTTCCCTCACGGCAAGGGCCCGGAGCTGGTGGTGGACGACGGCGGCGACGTGACGCTTGCTGATCCACAAGGGTGTGGAGCTCGAGAAGGGATCGGACTGGGTGAATACGCCGTCGGGCAGCCATGAAGAGAAGGTGATCAAGGACCTGCTCAAGGAAGTTCATGCCGAGAATCCGCGGCGCTGGAGCGATCTGGCGAAAGAATGGAAGGGCGTTTCCGAGGAAACCACGACCGGCGTGCATCGCCTGTATAAGATGCAGCAGGAAGGCAAGCTCCTGGTGCCGGCGATCAATGTGAACGATTCGGTCACCAAGTCGAAGTTCGATAATCTGTACGGCTGCCGCGAGTCGCTGAGCGACGGCATCAAGCGCGCGACCGACGTGATGGTGGCGGGCAAGGTCGCGGTGGTGTGCGGATATGGCGACGTCGGCAAGGGCTCGGCGCATTCGCTGCGCGGATTTGGCGCGCGTGTAGTGGTGACGGAGATCGATCCGATCAACGCGCTGCAGGCCGCGATGGAAGGCTTCGAGGTGACCACGGTCGAAGATACACTCGGCCGCGGCGATATCTACGTGACCACGACTGGGAACGTCGACATCATCACGCTCGACCACATGAAGAAGATGAAGGATCAGGCGATTGTCTGCAACATCGGGCACTTCGACAACGAGATCCAGGTGGAGCCGCTGAACACGGCGAAGGGTGTGAAGAAAACCGAGATCAAGCCGCAGGTGGACATGTACACCTTCCCTGACGGGCACAGCATTTTCCTGCTGGCCGAAGGACGGCTGGTGAACCTGGGCTGCGCGACGGGCCATCCGAGCTTCGTGATGTCCAACAGCTTCTCGAACCAGACGCTGGCGCAGCTCGATCTGTGGAAGAACAAAGACGTGTACAAGGTCGGCGTGTACACGCTGCCCAAGAAGCTGGACGAGGAAGTCGCCCGGCTGCACCTGGACAAGATCGGCGTGAAGCTGACCAAGTTGAGTGCGAAGCAGGCGGAGTATCTGGGCGTTCCGGTGGAAGGTCCCTACAAGCCGGACCATTACCGGTACTAAGCGAGGAGTCAGAAGTCAGAATACAGAAGTCAGAATTGCGGCGGGCAGCCCTAGGCTCAATGGGATGCTCGCCGCCTTTGTTTTTGATACAGTGGCCGCACAGAGGAACCCCATGACCGAAGCCGACACATCCGCAGGTAATAAAGCGATCGTCCGCCGCTGGTTCGATGAAGTATGGAACCGGGGCCGTGAGGAGACCATCGACGAGCTCTTCGCCGCGCATGGCATCGGATACGGACTGGGCGACACGGACGTTCCCACTCGCGGACCCGCCGAATTCAAGCTCTTCGCGAATAACCTGCGCGGCGCGATACCGGATATCCGCATGACCATCGAAGACATCATGGCGGAAGGCGATAAAGTCACGGTGCGTCTCACAGTGGAGGGCACTCACAAGGGCGATCAGCTGGGCGTTGCGGCGACGGGCCGGCGGATCGGGATCGCAGGAGTGGTCATGATTCGAATCGCCAACGGGCAGATTGTCGAGGGCTGGAACAGTTGGGACCAACTCGGCTTGCTGCGGCAGATCGGGGCATTGCCCGCAGCCAATAGTCCGGATCGATTCACGAGCGCTAAAGCCTAGTTCGTTCGCGGCATCACGGAACGAAACACTTCCTGGGAAGATCGCGTCTTACAAGTGTGCTCGCTGTACGTCACTTTAGCCCGCCCCTGGTTGCCATTGTTCTCCTGAGCTCGGCGGCATTCGCCGCACCGAAAGGAAAGGCCCGCGCAAAACCGGTGCGAGCGGCCCCGCCGGTGATCTTCAATACGGCAGCCGTCAATGACGCCTCCCAAACGCCTCCGCTGCATGAGAAAGATACCGGATCGGCTGTATTGCGGGCGCAAATTCTCCTCGATCGCGCAGGATTCTCGGTAGGAGAAATGGATGGGAACCTGGGCGCCAATATGATCCACGCCATCCTGGGCGTCCGCGCGACTCACGGCTTGCCGGCAGACCCATCCATCGACGACAGCGTCTGGAAGCTTCTCAATAGCGACCCTGGTCCAGCCTTGACCACGTACACCACCTCCGCTGACGATTTCAAAGGACCGTTCGTGAGGGTTCCCCCCAATATGATGGCCCAGGCCAAGCTCAAGTATCTGGGCTATGCATCGCCGCTCGAGGGGATTGCCGAGAAGTTCCATGTTCAACCGGCGCTGCTGCAAAAGCTGAATCCAGGACGAGGCTTTCAGAAGACGGGCGAGGAGATTACGGTTCCGAATGTGCGCAATCCGATTAAGGGCATGGCGGCCCGAGTGATCGTATCGAAGCACGATTCCATCGTCCAGGTGTTCGACGTGAACGGAAAGCTTCTAGCGCAATATCCATGCACCACGGGAAGCGAGCACGATCCGCTGCCGATCGGCGAGTGGAAAGTGACGGGGATCGACAAGAATCCCAAGTTCCACTACAATCCCAAATTGTTTTGGGATGCAAAAGCGAAGGATAGCGCCGCTACCATCGCTCCCGGGCCCAGGAATCCTGTAGGACTTGTATGGATCGACTTATCGAAAGAACACTACGGGATTCACGGCACGCCAGGTCCTGGAAACATCGGCCACACGGAATCGCACGGCTGCATCCGGCTCACGAATTGGGATGCGCTGGAACTGGCGGGAATGGTTCAGCCAGGCACTCCCGTTAGTTTGGTGGAGTAGCTCAGGCTATCCGCTCAGTCCCGATCCGCTAAAATCAGGGTTCGGAGTCATATTTGAGCACCCCCATGCAATTTCTTCAAGAGAGCCTTGTCGAGCTGATTACCCAGACTGCCACGAACCTGCCGCCGGACGTGCGGCAAGCGATGGGCATCGCCATCGCCGCGGAGACTCCTCATACGCAAGCGTCACAGGCGCTGGGGATCATCGCCACGAATATCGACATGGCTGCCGACGATCAGGGCCCCATCTGCCAGGACACCGGGATGCCGACGTTCGACGTCCACACTCCGGTAGGGGTGAATCAGATCGCGATCAAGAAGGCGATCCGCGCGGCGGTGGCCGAAGCGACTAAACGCGGCAAGCTGCGGCCCAACTCGGTCGATTCGCTAACCGGCAAGAACAGCGGCGACAATCTGGGCGAAGAGACTCCCGTGATCCACTTCGAGCAGTGGGAGAGCGATGAGATCGAGGTGAAGCTGATCCTCAAGGGAGGAGGTTGCGAGAACAAGAACATCCAGTATTCGCTGCCCATGGAGCTCGATCATTTGGGCAAAGCGGGCCGCGATCTGGAGGGAGTTCGCAAGTGCATCCTGCATGCGGTATGGCAGGCGCAGGGGCAGGGCTGCGCGCCGGGCGCAGTGGGAGTCTGCATCGGCAGCGATCGCGCGCAGGGATATCTGCTGGCGAAGTACCAGTTGTTCCGCACGCTGGACGACACCAATGCGATTCCGGAGCTGGCGAAACTCGAGGCGGAAATCATGCAGGAGGCCAATAAGATCGGCGTGGGCGCGATGGGATTCGGCGGCAAGTCGTCGCTGATCGGCTGCAAGATCGGCGTCGCGAACCGGCTGCCTGCGAGCTTCTTCGTGAGCGTCGCGTATGAGTGCTGGGCGTTCCGAAGACTCGGCGTAAGGATTGACGCGTCGCGCGGCGCGATCACGAAATGGCTGTATCGCGATCCCGCGCGGCCGGTGGCGAAGAATGGCTCGCGGCGAGGGGTTTCCGTTGACTGGAAGAGAAGTGATCCTGCGGCCGCCTCTCAATGAAGAGCAAGTTCGGGCGCTCCAGGTCGGCGACGTGGTCCTCATCACCGGTGACATGTTCACGGGCCGCGATGCGGTGCACGCGCACCTGATGAAGAATCCTCCGCCGGTGGATATGCGCGGGTCCGTGCTGTACCACTGCGGCCCGGTGATGCTCAAACAGGGAGACCAATGGGTCGTTAAAGCGGCCGGCCCGACCACCAGCTCGCGCGAGGAACCGTATCAGGCCGATATCATCCGCAACTACGGAGTGCGGGCCGTGATCGGAAAGGGCGGGATGGGTAAGAAGACGCTGGGGGCGTTACAGGATTCAGGAGCGGTGTACCTGAACGCCATCGGCGGCGCGGCGCAGTTTTACGCGCGCGCCATCGATAAGGTTCTGGGCGTACATCTGCTCGACTTCGGGATTCCCGAGGCCATGTGGCACCTGCATGCGAATGACTTCGCCGCGATCGTCACGATGGACGCTCACGGCAACAGCCTGCACGCCAAGGTGGAGCAGGAAACCGGCGAACATCTGGAAGAAATCATGGCCGCAAATAAACGCGAATAAACGCAAATGCCTTCATTGCAGACGCGTCAGATATAAGATGAAGGGCGCGATCTCGAAGGGCATCTTCTCGCGCGGCGAGAGAAGCTCCAGTGGACGGGTTTTGACCAGAGTGATCTGATCGCGCCAGGGATCGAGCTTGATGCGCGAGCCCAGCGGCAGCGCGGCGATCTGCTCCAACTCGTTTTCCTTCAGCTCCGGCGCGGAGGCAGTGAACTCGGCCAGACGCGCCAGCGCCTCGGGATCAGCCAGCTGGTTTCCAAGATTCGCAGCCAGGAGCCGGGGCAGCATGCCGCGCCGGCTGGCCAAAGCTTTGAGAAACAGGCCGGCATTCGCGGTCTTCTGGTACGGTGACGCGCGCATGATCTCGATGGTCTTCTTGCCCGCGGCTTCGAGTTCGGCCGGCGAGCGCTCGAAGTGGAGGCGCTGCAAAACTTCGGCGTCGCTCAGCATGGTCTGATTTCGAAAAGCGAATTGCGTGGGCGTGCGATGCGCCAGTGCGATGTGGGAGAGCTCGTCCGCCAGCACCAGCGCCAGGCTGGCTTCGTCGGGCAGAACATCCACCAGCCCGCGGCTAATGACGATGGTGTGGCCGATGGAAAATGTCTCCAGGGGCGTGGTGAGCAGCACGCGGCAATGCGCTTCGACGTTGAGCTTAGCAGACACGATCAGGTTATTGACCACGGTATCGAGGAGATCGTCCACGGGCCCGGGAGGAGCCAGCAGGCCGCTTTTTTCGAGGCGCGCCATGACGTTGTCTTCCGCCTGGCGTTCCCAGCCACGCTGGCTTTCGAGCGGCGAGAGGTCCTTCGAGCCGGCATGGTCCTGGACCTCCGAACTCGACTCGATCAGGATTTGCGTGAGTTCTTCGAATTTGGTGGAGGATCCCGCCGCGGCATAACCCCAGATGCGCGTCTGCGCCTTGAAACGCGGAACCGCGGGACGGCCGTCCTCGAAGGTCCCCTGTTCTTCGACGTAAATCTGCGACGGCACCCACAGGTTTTCTGCGCTGTGGTCTTGCGCGACGTTTACCCGCCAGCTGTCGAACTCAAAGTAGCGAGCCACCGGCGCGCGCCGGGAGGGAATTGCCGGGGAGTAGGTTCCGTTGGACCGGACGATGGAATTCCCGGCGTCTTCCACCCAGATCCGGCCCACGAAACGGCCGGATTCATTCCTGAGCGGCGCCACGTCGAACACCAGACAACGAACTTCGCCCAGGAACTCTCGCCGGACGAATTCGAAGCTGTAGGTTTGCCGGTTGAAATCGTGCAGGTCGGGGAAAGCCATCTGGGCGAAGCCGCGCGGCATGAACGCCATGGGCTGGTTCTTCGCCCCGGCCGGAACGGCAGCCAGGACGAGCCATTCTTAAGCGCGGCGTCGGTCCGCTCAATCAGCGGCATGTATTCCATGGACGAACCGATCTTGATCTGTCCGAGAAAATAATGGTCTTTAACGGGATGACGCGTCATCGCCGGCCGTCTCCGGCATTTCCTGGATGTAGGTCTCGACGATCGGCGTGCGCGTCTGAAGCAGATCGATCAAGCGCGCTCTCGCGCTCGACGATGCGGTCGAGCAGCCGGTCCACCGCGGAGGCGGAATCCTCGGCCGCGAGCGGGAACACGAGCAGCATCAGGGCAATCAGCAAGTGTTTCATGGCGTTTCTTCAATAGGCCAACTGGAAGACGATGTGAACCACGGCCGTGGAATCGGCAGCCGTATCGCCGCGCTTCGCCGGACGAAACTGGATCGCGCGCGCGGCCGCGATCGCGTTCTCGTCCAGCCCGTGGCCCAATCCGCGGATCGTGCGCAGCACGCGCGCTTCGCCGGAGGCTCGGAACAAGACTTCAAGCAACACCTCGCCTTCGATCCGGAGGCGTCGCGCCTCGTCGGTGTACGCCGGACGCGGCTTGGAGAGAATTTCGGCGGCCGAGGAAATCGCACGTCCGGTACTTCTGCCGGCACGATATCCGGGCTCGCCGTGCTGGCGTCGCCAAAAGTTCCCGTCGTAGATTCTGGGTGGGACGCTATCCGCCGGATTCGAAGGGATCGTCGCGTCGAAGGCTCCGGTGGTGGCGACCCGGCGCAGCGGGCGGAGGAGGAAGCTCGAAAGGTGGCGGGGCAGAATCGGGCGAGCGAACATCCGCGGATCGAATGATCGGCGGATCGGGAAGGCAGCAAGGTCAATCGCTGGCGGGGCGGCTGCGGCAACCGATCGGGAACGCGAAACGTCCGCGCCACCATCGGGGAGGACGCAAGGGGCTGAACGTGTGGCGTAGGCTTCACGGCTTCGGCGCACGGTAAGGCGAGGCGATTGCGGTGACGTGCGCCAAGCGAGCGCGCGGTGATTCCGGAACGCGGATCGTCAACAACAGCGCAATCGCCAAGACGTGCAGCACGACGCTGACAAGCAGGGGTAGCCTCACTTTAGGCGCTCGGCGAAAGCGGCCAACCGGTCGCGATCCGCAGGGTCGTGGCGTGCAGCCAGCAGACCGGCAATCTCCTGCGCCGCATCGAGACGGTGCGCATTGATAAGTAGGTCGAGATACGCCCGGAGCAACGGCGCCCCGCCCCCCAGCCGTGTAGCGACTCGTTGCGGAGATGTATCGAGAGCGTCGGCGAGCCGCAGCAAAGGACGGTAATCGTCAGAGGTAAGCGCAGCTGCCCGCTTCGCCCAGGGCCAGAATTTCTCCGCATCGCCGCGGCGGAAGTAGAAATTGACGAGCGTCCAGGCAGGAAGGTATAGACGATCTACGCTGGCCGCCTGCAGCAGGTCCGTCTCTGCCTCCGGCAGATTCCCGTTCGCTTCTGCGTCAAGTCCGAATTGAATCCAGGCCGAGGACAGCCGGGGATTCAGTTGACGGCGGCGCGCAGCTCTTCCGGGGACGACGTCGTAGCGCGCCAGGTTCGTCGCGCGGGCCAGGTAAGGCGCGCAGCGCGGAGCCTGCTCTGGGTCCAGCCGGAATTCGGCTCGGCGATCGCCAGCCGGATCGTCAGGCAGAAAGCGGATCCAAAGAACAACAGCAGAATGCTGCGTGCAAAGATCAGGCGCACGAAATCAGCGGCTTAGTCCAGGCGGGGTGACGGGCGGCCGTCCCGGCGGCTGTCCTGGCGGCGTTACTGGCGGGCTGCCGGCGGCCGTCCGGGCGGTTGTCCGGGGCGGCGTGACTGGGCGGGCCTGGTGGAACGCCTCGGGGAGCGGACTGGGATGCACCGGGCAGCGCGCCGCTGGCGGCGAGTCCGCCCGATCGTCAGCTGTCGCCGCGACGCCCCCGAGACGGTGACGGTCGTAGCTCCAATTCCCACGTCCGCGGCCGCGCCTCCGGCTCCGCTGCGGCTGCACCACCTCCGGCTCCGCCCGCGCGAACGGCCATAGTCTGAACCGAGGCCGCGGCAATTACCTGGGATCGCTCCCGCAACGGGCGTCGCAGTCCCGTTCAGCGTGCCGGTCACCTGTACCACCCGGCCAACATGCGCCGCCAGGCCCTGGCCAGTGACTTCCACCGTCACATGGGTGACTTGATCCGTCAGCAGAAAATGTCCGCTCTGCTGTGTCAGAGTTCCGGTGATGTGGGTCACGGCAGCGGAGACGGGAACCAGTGGCTCGAACGCCAGAGCCGAGCCGGCTGCTACCTTCGCCACCAGCACGCCGCGCGCGTTCAACACGCGGAAGGAGCCGGTCAGCGCCGCCACACGCACCGGTTGGCGTCCCCAGCAGTCCGACCCGGCCCGTTGAAGTTCACGGATCGGGACGGATGGTCAGCCCGAGTGCCTCCAGGTGAAACCCGTTTCCATTTCCAGGCGGGTTTCGCCCTTTTCCAAAATGATGCGGTCGCTGTACAGCTTCCCGCGCGAATCCGCGCTCAAGGACAGACGGGCGCCTCCCGAAAGCCGCACCGACGAATTGCCGCGCGCCGGTCTCCAGCACGGCGCCTTCGGTGAGCGTTCCGTTCGCCAAGACGGTATCGCCGTTCAGGTGAAACGCACCGCTGGCCGTAACTGTGCCGATCACCGGCAGGCGCCGCCAATGGCCTGACCCATCGTCAAATTCAACGCAAACACAATACTGACAGTTCGTAATTTTTTCACTCCGGTCTCCCTTGACTCTCTAGAGCACCCAGCCAGGATGAACAGCCAGGCGGCTACTCCCAAGCGCGCAAACGGATAGTCCACTAACGCGTGCACGAAGACGGCCGGAACGCCGATCCCCCAAATCGAGCGAAGCGCCGGACGTAGCGTCGCAATCGCCAGCAGCATCCACACGGCGGCGTAGGGCCAGCCGCCTTCGGTGGCCCACTCCAGCCAGTCGTTGTGTGCATGCTCGACCACCGCGCCTGGGTCGAACCGTGCGAATTCCGGATAGACCGTGGCGAAGTTTCCCAGGCCATATCCCGTCCAGGGCCGCGCGGCGATCATCGCCAGTGAGGACGCGAAGATTTCACGCCGGTCGCGGAACGGATCGGGGTCCTGCAAACGCTGGAGCAGCACTTCGCCACCCGCCAGCGCTGCGAGAGCTATCACGCCCGCCGCGAACAGCGGAATCAGGCGGCGCGGAGCCGGCGGCCGCGCCAGTACGAAAACCGCCGGCTTCCAGAATCAGCAAAACCGCGCCGGCTCGCGATGCCGAGACCAGCCCGCAAGCCAGCATGCTCGCGCTCATCCACATATAGAGAGCTCCGCGCCGTCGTGCACCCCAGCCACAGACTCACCGGAAGCGCCAATTCCAGAAACTGGGCGAAGTTGTTGCGGCTGAGAAACGGACCCCATACATCGGGATAAGGACTCGGAAACAGCCACAAGATCTTGCCCGATGAAGTGTAGTAAGCCACCACGCTGACGATGCTCAGCAGGAACCCGAACCAGGCAAACCATCGCAGCAAGCCGGTCGCGCGCCTCAGCTTGCCCGAAGACCGCGGAGGCCACCAGCGCGGTCGCCGCCAATGCCGCAACCCGCAGCGACGCGTTCAACGTCGCATAACGATACACGGTTGCGCCTGCCGCCAGTTGCCCAAATCCCCACACGGCCAGCGCCGTCATGCCAGCAGCATCGGTCCGAAGCGAAATCCTCGCGCAAATCGACCCAGCCAGCCAGCATAAACACGCCGGCTTCGTAGGCCCATTCAACAAACGGATCGGCGCTCCAGATCGCGAGCGTCGCTCGCCCGCCATCGCCAGGACCGTTCCTTGAAGAAGAATCCCGCGTGCGTTGTGGCCGGCCGTCCTCGTCTTTCGCGGGCTGACCGCCGGGCTTACTGTCATAACTTGGTGCACGGCATGCGGCCGCCTTCGCGCCACACAACCTCGCAATCGGTGAACTTACGCACCCACGGCCTGGTCCCTCGGTCCTGCGCCTCGCGCATCGCCACCTCGCTTGGCATATAACCGGGAATGATCTTCTTGAGACATGCGATAACCTGCGGCCATCGCGTTCGTCGGTCGCACGCTCCAATTCATCGAGCGTCCGCTGCAGGTTCCCCGGCGGAACGGGACTCAAAAAGACCCGGATCTGGGCATGCGGCGTCGTGGAAGTGTTCTCTTCGAGCGCTATAACTTCCTCATGGAGCTTTTCTCCCGGCCGGATTCCCGAAAATACGATGGGGATGTCGATATCCGGCCGCAGGCCGCTCAGCAGGATCATCTTCCGCGCCAGATCCAGAATGCGCACCGGCTCGCCCATCTCCAGCACGAAAATTTCTCCGCCTCGGCCCATCGCAGCGGATCGCAGCACCAGTTCCGCGGCTTCCGGGATGGTCATGAAATAGCGCCGCATATCCGGATGGGTTACCGTCACCGGCCCCCCCGCCTCGATCTGGCGCCGGAAATTGGGGATGACGCTCCCACTGGACTCCATCACATTGCCGAAGCGTACGGCCAGGAAACGCGTGCGGCCCGATTCGGCCTGGCAGATCATCTCCGCGACGCGCTTGGTCGCGCCCATCACGCCCACCGGGCGCACGGCCTTGTCCGAGCTCACCAGCACGAACTCTTCCGCGCCATGGCCGGACGCCGCGCACGCCAGATTGCGCGTGCCCAGCACATTGTTTTCGACCGCCTCAAACAGGTGCGCCTCCATGAGCGGCACGTGCTTATACGCGGCCGCGTGATACACCGACTCGGGACGATGCTCCCGAAACAGTTCTTCCAGGCGCCGCCGGTTCTGAATGCTGCCGATGGCGGGGTGGAACTCGAGATCCGGAAAACGCTCACGCAATTCCTGCTCGACCTGATACAGACCCGTCTCGGCCTGATCAAACCCGATCAACGCGCCCGGACGATGGCGCGCGATTTGCCGGCACAGCTCGCTGCCGATGGAACCGCCGGCTCCGGTGACCAGCACGATGCGGCCCGCCAGGTGCTCGGAAAGACCGCTTCCCTCGCAACGCGCCTGGGGCCGTCCCAGCAGATCTTCGAGACGCGAGTCGCAGGACGGATTCACCGCGCGCTGGCGCGCATGGCCGGGATATTCCGACACGATCTGGTCGGCCCCCGGCGGCGGCCAAGGCCACAGCGGTTCGCTCCGCGAGCCATGCGGCGGAGCAGAGGATCGGCGTCCCAGGAATCCAGCATGCGCGCGACTCCGGCCAGCGCTCGCCGCCGTGAAATCGCCGCCAGCAACGTCAACCCCAGAATCTTGAAATCTCCCGCCAGGCTTTGCCGTTCTATATACAGGAGTCCCAGCCGGCTTTTCCACGGCCGTATTCTCTGGTTGTAAGCAGGTCGGGATCCTGGGAGCCGGCCAGGATCTCGCCTTCGTCGGCGAAAACCAGCGACGCCAGGTCGGTCATGCCAGGACGCACGTCGAACAACCGCTGCTCTTCCGCGGTGTACAGTGCCGCATCGGGCTCCACCTGCGGCCGCGGCCCGACCAAACTCATGTCGCCGGTCAAGACGTTCCACAACTGCGGCAGCTCATCCAGCTTGGCGCCGCGAAGAAGTTTGCCCACGCGCGTGATCCTCCGGTCTCCCAAGGCAGTGGAGGAAACGCCCGACTTCCACGCATCCGGAAGCATGGTGCGGAACTTGATCATGCGGAACCTTCGGCCGCCGCGACCCACCCGAACTCCTCGAAACCAGGGCGAGCGGCCGTCTTCAAGCCACACGGCCAACGCGATCAAGCCCAACAGCGGCAGCAGCGCCAGCAATCCGCACAATGCTGCCATAAAGTCGACAGTTCTTTTCAAGCGGCGGCTCCCACTCGGCGCCCGAGCGTCCGCCACGCGGCTTCGACGATGCCGCAGGCCGCGGATAATACGCCTGCTCTTCGGCGCGGCTGGTGGGCGCGGGAGTATCCGGAAGCGTGACGCGTTCCACCGGCGCATGCAGATCGTGAAACGCCTCCGCCGCCACGGTCGCCGCGATCTCGGCTGACGCCCCCGCGGTGCGCCATCCCGAATCGGCGACAATCACGCGCCCGGTCTTGCGCGCGCTTTCGAGCACACGCGCCTGGTCCCAGGGCTTGAGACTCCGCAGATCGATCACTTCCGCGTCGATCTCTTGCGCCGCCAGCATCTCCGCTGCTTCGAGCGCCTGCGCGGCCATCCAGGAAATCCCCACGATCGTTACGTCCCGTCCGGCACGCCGGATCGCTGCTTCGCCTATCGGAGTCCGGTAGATCTCTTCGGGAACCGGTCCGGTCTGGCTGTAGAGCCAGCGGTCATCGATATAGAGAACCGGATTAGGGTCCTCCACCGCCGCCAGTAACAATCCCTTGGCATCGGCCGGAGTCGCCGGCATGACCGTCTTGAGCCCCGGCACGTGCATAAACATGGCGTGCAAAGCCTGCGAGTGCTGCGCGCCTTGCTCGCCCCCGCGATTCATCACCGCTCGGATCACCACCGGGACGCTGGCCTGTCCGGCGAACAGATACGACCAGTTCGCGGCTTGATTGATCACCGGATCCATGGCCAGCAGCAGAAAGTCCAGACGCGGATGGAACACGATCGGACGCATCCCGGCCAGCGCCGCGCCCACAGCCATCCCGGTGACCGCGTTCTCCGAGATCGGGGTGTCGAGCACGCGCTCGCGGCCGAACTCGCGGTCCAGGTTTTCAAGACTTCCACCCGCGTACCAAGGGCTCCACAGTCCCTGCCCGACCAGAAACACCCGCGGGTCGGCGGCCATCAACTGGCCGTGAGCTTCGCGAATGGCTTCCACGTAGGTCAGCGTGCGCATACATGCTCTCGTATGCGCTGGGCGCCGGGGACACGCCCGCTGCGCGCGGCCTCCAGGGCGCGGCCGATTTCCTGGTCGATCTCCGCGCTATACGCCGCCAGGTTCATGGCCAGCCGATCCTCGGCCCGCCGGATGGGATCGCGTTCCAGCCATTGGGCCAATTCGCCCCGGCGCTGTACGCCCACGTCCTGGTCCGAGCTCGCGCCCACATGCCCTCGCCAGCGAAACGTCCGGCACTCGAGAAGCGACGGACCGGCCCCCGATCTGGCCCGCGCTACGGCTCGCCGCGCGGCATCGTAAACGTCCTCGACTTGGTTGCCGTCCACGCGCTCGCCGCGCACCGAATGGAAGGCTCCCGCCTGGTGCAAGTTGTCCGCAACCCGCCGCTCGCTCCAGTGCAAATGGCTCGAGTACAAATTGTTCTCGCAGATGAAAACTAACGGGAGCTTATACAGGGCAGCCAGATTCAGAGTTTCGTGGACGCTGCCCTCCTCCAGCGCCCCATCGCCGAAAAAGGCCACCGCCACGCGCTGTTCCCCGCGCAATTTGTACGCCAGCGCCGCACCCGCGGCCAGCGGTATGGTGCCCGCCACGATGGGCACGGTCCCCAGGATTCCCTGCTCCGGAGCGATCAGGTGCATCGACCCCCCGCGCCCTCCGGAGCAACCCGTGGTCTTCCCCAACACCTCGGCGAACAACCCTTCGAGCGATCCACCCTGGGCCAGGTAATGCCCGTGCGAGCGATGCCCGCTCCAGACCGTGTCCCCCGGATTCAGCGCCGCGCATACGCCCGCCGGAATTGCTTCCTGGCCGATCGAAAGGTGACACGGGCAGCGCGCCTCCCCGCTCTCCGACATCCCGGCGATGATCTCTTCGGCCCGCCGGATGCGCAGCATGGTCTTCCAGCGGTCCAGCAGCCAGGCGTCGGTCGGCCGCCTTCAGCCGGACTTGCGGGAAGACTCCGGTAGAAATCTTGGATAGTGTTGCAGATAGTATGGACATCGTGATGAGCAAGGGAAAGGTTCAAGGGCAGCAGCAGGACGCGTTCGAACAGCCGCTCGGTGAAGGGCAGGTGCGCATCCAGTCCCAGACGGGGCCACTGATGCACGGCTTTACCTCCCCAGGGGAGTGCGGTACCGATCCGGCGGGCGTTAGCCAGTCGCGCAACTCGTCGCGGCGCTCCGCCTCGATCTCGTAGTTTTGAAAACAATCGAAGTGATCCGGATCATCGTCGGGCCCTGGCGGCAGTTTGACCTTAGGGAATCGTCTGCAGACGATTCTGGTAAAGTGCGGCCAATATCACGGCGCCGTTCGACCACCCCGCCGTAGGAAGCCAGCCGGAAATCGAGAATTGCGGCTTGCAGATTATCCAGGCGCGAGTTGAGCCCCCAGCTCACGATCTCGCCATCCGCGCCGCGGCCGTGGTCCCGGAGTTGGATGACGCGTTGGTAGATTCGGCGTCATTCGTCAATATCGCCCCGCCGTCGCCCAGGCACCCCAGCATCTTGGCCGGGAAAAAACTGATCGCACTCGCGACGCCGAAACTTCCCGCCGTCCGCCCCTGAAATCGCGAGCCCAGAGCCTGCGCCGCGTCCTCGACCATCACCAGGCCATGCCGCTCCGCGATCGCGCCGAGCGCCTGCATATCGGCCGTTCGCCCGTTCAAGTGCGTCGGCAGGATGGCGCGCGTACGGCGAGTCACGGCTCGCTCCACGGCTTCCGGGTCGATCAGGTGGTCGGCAGCGCATTCGACCGGTATCGGCCGAGCCCCGGCAAAGTGAATCGCAGCCGCCGTGGCCACCATGGTGTGCGAACAAAAAATCACCTCGTCTCCCGGACCGATGCCCGCCGCGCGCAGCGCGAACAGCAAGCCGTCGGTGGCGTTTCCCACTCCCAGCGCGTATTTCACTCCCAGGTAGCTCGCCAGGTTCCGCTCGAAGCGGGCCAGGTCGTCCTGCAGAATGAACGCCCCGCGCAGACCGACGTCGCGAAAGATGGCCGTCAGTTCCCGTTCCTCGGATCGGAACAGGTGCGGGTAGTCGAAAAACGGGATGGATCGGGCTTCCGCTGCGATCATGCGGCGGCCTTTCGCGCGGTCGCATATAACACGCGGTAGCGGCGCTCGTCCGGCCGGCCCTGTAACTCTTCGAGCTGCGCGGCCCTGCCGCGGCTCGCCAGCCGCTGCGGAACCGCTTTCAACCGTCCGTAGAAGATCCTCTTGAGCCGGGCTTTTCCCCGCATCGTCCGCGGGATCAGGTGCAGCGCCACGGCCGCGCTCCGGACCACTCTTATCGCGGACGCGGTCGATCCGCGGGACTCGGGAAATGCTCCCTGCACTTGAGCCGCGAAGCCCGCTTCCTCGAGCGCCGCCCGCAAATCCCCGGCGGACCAATAGCGGGTCTTGAGCGGGCTGGGGTTGAATCCGTCCCACTCCGGATTCACCGTGACGATCAGCACGGCTCCTCCCTGTCGAAGCACTCGCTGAGCCTCGTGGAAGAACCGCCCGGCGTCGCGAAGGTAATAGATGGCTTCAAACAGCAATACCAGGTCGAAGGATTCGCTCGCGAACGGAAGTTCCCCGGCGTCGAATTCCCTCACGGCTACATTCGGATTCCCGGCGCACACCGCCCGAGCCGAACGCAGATTCTCCGCGTCCACATCGCCGGCCTCCACCGAGCGCGCGACCTCGGCCAGCGCCGCCAGGCCCAGGCCCGCACCGCAGGCGGCTTCGAGGACATCCTTGCCCCCGGCCTGCTGCGCGGCCCAGGAATAACGGGCTTCCAGCATTTCGAGCTGGATCGCGGAAGCCTGGTGTCCGGGCTGCTCCGTGACGGCGAAGTAACTGCGCGCGAGGGCCGGAGTCACCTGGCCGCCTCCGGCGTCTTGCCTGGCTGGAATCGCTTTTTCGAGACCTGTATTCGTGCTTTGGCGAGAAGGCCTGCCAGCCGCACACATCCCCATAAACTTCCTGCGCCGTAGGCCAGGTGCAGACTGGCGAAGACCACCGGCATCAGGAATACCAGGCGCACGCCGCGATTTTTTCCGGCCGTCCACATCGATGCCGCCAGGTTTGCGGCACTATAAAGCGCTGCCGTGCTCCACCCGAGCCACTGGATACCCGTCCACGAGCCGGCGGCAATCGACGCCGCGAGCCCCAGCATCAGGGCCAGGGGCATCAGGTGCCGCCAGCGAACGGCCATACCCGGGACGTGCGCGAAGGGAAGGATGGCCCACACTCCGTTGGTCCAATTCTGGCGCCAGAAACCGCCCAGCGTCGCCTTCGAATAGTAATCGATCTTCATCTCCGGCGACATCAGGATTTGCCCTCCGGCGCGCCGCAGCCGGCTGCTGAATTCGATGTCCTGGCTGCGTTCCAGGCGCTCGTCGAAGCGCCCGATCCGCTCGAATACTTCCCGCCGCCAGCAGGCGCCGAACACCGTATCTACCCAGAGAGGTGTGCCGGAAGCAGTCCTGAAATGCGCGTTCCCGACTCCAAAGGGAGTGGACAACGCGATCCGGATCGGCTCGGCGAACACGCCCGCGCCCGCTGCCACCGTGCGCATCGCCCCGCCCACGCAATCCGCTCCCGAGGACGCAATCGTTCCGACCGCCCGCGCGATATAGTCCGGAGCGATCTCCGCATGCGCATCCAGCCGCAGGATCAGGTCCCCGTTGGCGGCGGCCAACGCACGATTCAGGGCGTGCGGAGTCGTCCGCGCCGGGTTGTCGATCCGCCGTACTCTTGTGTCACGCGCCGCATGCCGCTCCAGATGCTCGCGCGTGCCGTCCTGACTCATGCCATCGGCCACGATCACCTCCAGCCGATGACGCCGGATAATCCGAGGCCAGCACGGAACTCAGGCACCGGTCGATCGACCGTGCGCTTCGTTGCGGCACGGGATGATTACCGAGACCAGCGGCGTCATCGCGCGGCCCTCCAGATCCAGCCGCGTTCCGGATGCCATACCAGCGGGGCGCGGATCTTCTTGGGGCGGCAGGCAAAAGCCAGCACGCCCACCGGAATCATCACGCCTTCGACCAGAAACCCTTTATAGCCCTCCGGCCCGGCGCGAATCAGCGGCGGAAGGCACGCCGCAAACAACCACGGCGCCACGGTAGCGAACAGCCGGAACAAATGTCCCGCTCCGGGGCGGCGGTGCGCGTTCAGGCAGTACGACCATGCCAGCCCCATCACCACCGCGCCCAGCCCGACTCCCAGGTATCCGAAGTTGAGATACCAGCCGGTGGCGTGATGCAACGAGTAGCCCTGGTTCTGAATCGCGCCCACACTCTCGCTGTAGTAGAGATAAATGTCCGCGGCCGGTCCGGCCACAGCACCCGGGGGATCACCGAGCAGGCCAGCGAATACAGACTATAGCCGAAGCGCGGCTCGACCCCGGCCGCCAGCACGCCGTACATGGAAAAGTGCGCACCATAGGCCTCATTGCTGGAGGTCAAGAAATTCGCCACACCGGTGGCCTCCTCCACCCGGCCGGTGACCGCCTCCGGCAAGCCTGACAGCGGCACCGCGCGGAAGTAATCAATCGCATAGAGCGCCCACAAACCAGCAGCCACAACCAATCCGGCACGGATCCAGTTGGGTTTCCGCGCCAGGCCCAGATAGGCGAGCACGCCCGCCACCAGCGCCGCCAGCACTTCGTTTTTGTTTCCCAGGATGAATGTGAATGCGAGCATACCCGCCAGCAGCAGCAAATAGAGAGGAAGCGTGTACCGCCGCCGGACGCTCACCAACACTCGCGAGTTCTGCCCGCTGCCAGCACCGCCAGGCCGATCGCCGGCGGAAGGAGCGCCACGCGGTTCAGTACCTGATGCAGCGTGAACCATTCATCCGTTTGCGAGCGCGTGTAAATGTACGCCGACGCATGCAGCGTGTAGGCCGCGCTCAGCTTGTCCGCCATGAGCAGGAAGCTGGCCACTCCCGCGCCCATCCCGATCAGGAGAATCGGCCCGTGGCGCAGCAGCAGCGGCGCGGCCGCAGGGTCTTGTTTCACCGGCGCGACCACCAGCAGGAGGGTCAGCTCCACCAGAATAATGAAGCCCGCGTACAGGCCCAGCGCGATCAGATAATTCCGGTCGAGTGCGATCGGGAACAGCTTGCCTTCCAGATACGCATAGCTCTTTCCGCTGAATCCCCCGGTTTTATCGATCACAATGAACCAGGCGCCAAACAACGACCAGTAGTACAGCGCGGCGATGCCCACCAGCGTCCCGGCGTCGCGGCGCTTGAGGTAGAGGACCGCAGCCAGCACTACGATCACCAGGGTCGCCATCGCCAGCAGTACGAAGTATTCCATTTAACTGCTCTGCTCCCCCAAAACTTCGCGGTACAGCCGCGCGAGCTCCCGGGCGATCCGCGTGCACGAGAACTCCTCCACCCTCTTGCGCCCGTCGGAGCGCCGCGGGGGATTCAGGACCGCGGCTAGAGCGCGCCCTAGCGCCAGCGGATCCCGTTCGGCCACGCACGAGCACGCCACGCCTTCCAGCCGCTCGGCGACATCGCCTACGTCCACGCTGACCACCGGCAGATTCGTCGCCAGCGCTTCCTGCACGACGGTCGGAGAACCCTCGGCGTCGCTGGTCACCAGCAAACAGTCCGCCGCGTTCATCAGGGCCGGCACCAGCGCTGGCTCGACGCTGCCGTCCAGTACCTCCAGACGCAGCGCTGGCGTCCAACGCCGGGCTTCTTTCACGGCGCTCCCGCCAGATCCAGCCGCTTGTTAAGCGGGTCCAGTCCAGCATTAAACAACACCACGCGTTCCTCTTCCCGCCAACCCAGCTCGAGCCGCCGGGCGTTGCGCGGCTGCGGCCGGAAGACTTCCGGGTCGACACCGCTCGGCAAAACCGTCACCGACGCCCGCCGCCACCATAGCCGGTTCTTCAATTGCCGGCTCACGCACACGATGCGCGCCGCCCGCAGCGCGGCGACTTGCGACAACAGCCGGCCGGCCGCTTCCCGCAGCCCCCGCGCCGAGGGCAAGCGGTTCAAATCGCTGCCCCGATAGGTGATCACCAGCGGGATTTACCCGCTCCCAGCGCCGCAAACATCGCCGTCACCGTTCCATAGTGCGCATGAATGAGCTGCGGGCGAAACGTCCGGACCATCCGCCGGAAGCGCCGGAAATCGCCGCATATTACCCGCGGCGAGGTGCGCGATCGCAGATCAAATGCCTGCACTTCAAATCCTTGCCCGGCCAGCGCTTCCGCCTGCCGGCGCGCGAACACCATGGAGTGGCCCGCGGCCACCCCGGGAATCAGAAACAACACCCGCGTCGCCGCATTCACCGGAAGCATGTCTCCCGCAGCCCGGGGACGCTCCAGAACACTCCCAGCCGCGCGAGCTTGGCCCAGGCTCGCGGGTTTCGCGGGTGCGATCGCAGCAGTCTGAATAGGCTGACCAGGCTTGCCGGTACTTGCCCGCCAGCATCAGATGGTCGGCTTGCTTGAGAAGCGCGTCCACAGGCCGGGCGTTCTGCGCCTGTGCCAGCGCGGCGGCGACATCTTCCGTTTCGCCGTGCCGGCGCGCCTCCGCCAGCCGCTGGACCGCCCGGTGCGTGCGGGCCTGTTCCAACGCCCGGCGAGCGCTCACCGAATCGCTGGTGTAGCGGTAGTGATACAGAGCTTCCGGCAGATTCGCGGCGTGTCCCCGCTCCGCCAGCCTCCACAAAAAATCGTAATCCTGGGAGCAGCGAAATTCTTCGCGATAGCCGCCCAGGGAAGCCGCTGCCGCCCGCGGAAACATCACCGACCCGTGCACGAATGGATTCCCCCGCGGCAGCCGCACCAGAATGCCGGCATGGCTCGCGGGTAAACGCGTGGGCCATAGCCTGCGCCCATCCTGCTGATGCGTCCAGGCGGCGGTCCCCAGGACCGTCGTTTCCGGGTGCGCCTGGATGTATTCCATCTGGCGCTCCAGCCTTCGCGGCTCGCTCCAGTCGTCGGCATCCTGCCGGGCGATCCAGGTTCCGCGAGCCACCGCCAGCCCGCGATTGAGCGACACCGTCAATCCCCGGTGCGGTTCCGACGCGATCCGGATTCGCGCATCGCGCTGCCGGCGCCGCTCAAGTAAGCCCAGCACTGCCGGATCCCGGCTCCCGTCATCGACAATCACAAACTCGAAATCGGAGAAGGTTTGCGCTTGGATCGAATCCATCGCCTGAGCGAGCATCGCGAGCGGCGGATCGTACACCGCCATCAGCACCGTCACCGCGGGATTTAACATTTTGCGTACCAGCGTCTGGCCCACTGCGCCAACGTCAACAGCGTCCACAAGCGCTGCCCACGTGCGTGCGCCTGCAGTTCCGGAGCGAGCAGTGGACACGGCAACAGATCGTGCGCCATCTCCCGCAAAGGACCCGCCAGCCAGTCCTTTACAGGTGCTCCGAAGCCATGCTTGGGGCGCGTGGCGATTTCCGGGGGCAGCTCGCCGAGGTAAGCTTCCCGCAGCAGGATTTTCTTTTCCGCGCCCCGCACCAGGTCGTGCGCCGGAAGCTGCAGGGTCCATTCCAGAATGCGATGATCGAGGAACGGGCTTCGTCCTTCGAGCCCATACGCTCCCATCGCGATATCCATCTTGTGGGTGAGACCGTTCGCCAGGCCCAGATGCCGGTCGGTCCACAGAGCGTGTTTAAGCGCGCCGCCACCGGGAGATGCGCCCAGCAGCTCGTCCGCCGAGAGCCACCGGGAAAGAGCTCCCGCCTGTCCCCCCGTTAAACGTCCCCGCTCGGCTTCGCGAAAGGTCGCTTTCGATTCGACGTAAACGCCGGTGGTGCCGTTTCCGTCCACCATCCCTACCCCGGCCGCCACCGCCTTGACCGCCTGTTTCAGGGCGATACGAACGTAGTGCCGGTAGCCGCCGAAAGCTTCATCGCCTCCGTCGCCGTTGAGGATCACTTTGTAGCGCCCGGCGAGCGACCGCGCCAATTCGAGCGAAGCGAGCGCCGAACTATCGGCAAAAGGTTCATCGAAGTGTTCGGCCGCATCCACCACGCGCTGGCTGGCAGAGGCAGCGGGCGCGCGCAGCACCTCATGCCGCAGCCCGTACTTCCGCGCGGCCGCCTGCGCATAAGGCAGATCCGTTTCGTCTCCCCCGGCGATCACCGTGAACGCGTCGGTCCGGACATCCCGGCGAGCCGCCTCCGCCGCGATCACCGTGGAGTCGACGCCGCCGCTCAGCGCCAGCGCCACCGGCACATCGGACCGCAGCCGGAGTCCGACCGCATCGCCGATTAAGCTGCGCGCCTCCTCTCTGCGTCCTCCCGGCGTGTCCGGCAGGAGCGGGCGCGATCGCTCCGGAAACCACCATCGCCGCACCGTGCTGCGCCCGTTTTTCCAGCGCAGCCAATGCCCGGCGGCAAGCTTGCGGATGTTCCGGAAAATCGTCAGCGGAGCCGGAACATAACCCAAGGCGAGATACATATCCAGAGCCGCTGAGTCGAGATATCCGCCATGCAGGTCCCGCAAGGCTTTTAGTTCGCTCGCGAAAACCAGCGTCCCCGCGTGCTCGGAGTAAACCAGCGGCTTTTCTCCGATCCGGTCTCGCGCCAGCGTCATTTCCCCTCCCGCGCATCCCACAGCGCGAAAGCGAACATGCCGATGGAACGGCCGAGGGCCCGCTCGACGCCCCACTCCGCGCAAGCTTCGAGCAGCACCTCGGTATCGCCCGACGAGCGCCACGCTCCGGGATTCGTCCGGCTTCCCAATTCCGTCCGCAGCTCGCGATGGTTGAAAAGTTCGCCGTTGCAGACCATCGTCCAGCGCCCGTCGCGCGAGGTCATCGGCTGAGCGCCCGCAGGGGACAGGTCCAGGATCGCGAGCCGGGCATGTCCCAGCGCCGTTTCCGCGTTGGCCGCGAAGATTCCCGCGCCATCCGGCCCGCGATGCGCCTGGGCGACGATCATCTGTGCCACCCGCTCGCGGGCATCCGCGCGTCCGATCACTCCCGCAATTCCGCACATGTTGTTGTCAAAAGCGCACAGCGCGTTGCGCGCACCGGTGATTCAGTGAACCGCGCAAGGCTGCGTTGTGCGCGATAAATTACAGCGGACTCACACTCTGGCGGGACTTCAAACCAGTCCCGCCGCCCGCACCACCACCGGATAAACCTCCCTCCGGCGCGGCCCAGGGACTCCGGCAGCTTCCGGCCCGTCCCGCGCGTCAACATGTCCCAGGCGGCACAAGCCGCGTCGGCATGCCCGCTCCGCAGCCGCATCCGCAAGGTCAGCAGCAGCCGCATCCGGACATTCGTCCTCCATACGGCTTTCCAAAACCGGTGCTGCGCGGTGGCTTTCGGCCAGCGGCGATCGATGGCGCCTTCCACGATCTCGAAAATCTCGCGCTGCATCCGCGCGCTTCCCAGCCGATTGCTCCAGTTGCCGGAATGACGCCGGTTGTAGACGCCGTGATGCGCGAGCATCGCCGCGGGAAGCTGTTCCACGGCGCGCACGAACCAGTCCGTATCGGCCAGCGCGTAAGCTGGATCGAAAGGGCCGACGCGCTCCCACACCGCTCGCCGGAACACCAGCGTGGACGGATGAAACGGCCAGTCATAGTAGCGCGTCAGGTAGCCCAGCAGATTCTTTCGGGTCAGGATTCGCGCCTGCGCGAAACCGCAGCGGGCGCGCCAGCGCTTGCGAGCACCCGGGGTCTCGACGACATCGATAAACCCGGAGTGCACCAGGCCGACCTCCGGATGCGCCTCCAGGTATTCGACCGAAACTGCCAGATGGCCGGGGTGAAGCGGTCGTCGTCCGAGCACCAGGCGATGTAATCGCCGCGGGTCTGCCCGATCGCGAAATTCCAGTTTTCCACGCCGCCGGAATTGTTCTCGCGCTGGAAAATGCGCACGCGCGGCTCACCGGCGGCCAGTTGCTTCAGTGCCTCCCAGGTGGCGTCGGTGGAAGCGTCGTCGGCCACCACGATCTCGTCCGGCGGACGGGTTTGCCCGAAAGCCGCCTCAATCGCCTGCGCGCACCATGGCGGCGCGATTGAGCGTGGCGATCGCCACCGAAACTTTCATGGGTCCTCCAGGTCATCGCCGAGACTCCCAGCACCAGCGCCAGTCCCCGCGGTCCAGATCAGGCCGTCCCGGCACTCGGGCGGAACCCATAGCGCGCCAGGCGATCGAGCCGCAGACCGCCAGGTGCGCCGCATACATCAGCACAAAAGCGATGGCCGTCCTTCGGCCGCTCCGCGAAAGTGGCCCAGGCCGCCGCCGCACCCGCCGCGAACACCGCATACGCGCTCAGATCGGCCGTCAGGAACACGCGCATATCGGCCGACGCGAGCATCGGAATCGACAGCACCCAGCTCGAGACTTTCAGGTAGTCCCCCACCAGCGTCCAGCGCAGATACCGTGCCGCTTCGCGGAAAGCGATCGGAATAAAACGCGACCAGCACCACCGGCTTCAGCACCGCCAGCACGCAGACCACCGCGGCCGCTGCCAGTGCCGCCGCCGTCAGCATGCGGGTCAGATGAGCGCTGCGCTCGGCCCGGCCGGAAGTCCGCGCCAGCAGCGGCAAGCAATACGTCTGCAGGGATGCGAGCACCAGCGAAACGTGATTCATGCTGATGGCCCAGGCAGCATCGAATTGGCCGGCCACCGCGAATCCTTGCTGATGAAGGATCCGGGCCCGGGCCGCCATCAGCACCAGCGACGCCGCCACGCTTCCCGCCAGCATGGATCCCGACATCGTCAGAAATCCTCGCGCTGCTTGTGCGCTCCACCATTCGCGTTCGACCAGCCTGCATTTCTCCCGGCAGGGCCAGGGAACCAGGCCGTGATTCCCGGCGGCCCAATAACCGCAGGGCCAAAGCGGCGGCGACGCCGCGGCCGCGGCAAGCCACCACACCAGCGCGTCTTCGTCCCCGTTGCGACGGCCCGCGCCACCGGATAAGCCAGAATCGCCATGGCCGCCGGCGAAGCCATCTGCACCACCGCCAGCCGCCCGATCTCACCGCGCGCGTTCAGTACGGAGCTCAGAAATACCAACGCGCACGGAGAACACCACCGGCACGGCCATCCAGCGGACCATCCGCGCTCTTGCGCATGCCCAATCCTGTCGAGGACGCCACCCATCCGGGCGCCGCGAGCAACCCCACCGACAGCAGGCCGTCGCCGTCCCCATCAGCAGCAGTACCGTGCGCAAGATACTGCCGCCGGTCATCGCCGCTCCGGGCGCTGGCGCCCTGGACCAGCGCAGTCTGCCCGTTGAGCGTCGCCCCGATGACCCCCGCTTGCCGGATCTGCTGGAGCGTCGCCAGCACCGCCACCTCGGCCGGACCGAGCATGGCCGCGAAGATCTTGGTCGCCACCACGCTCAGCGCGGCGCCTCCCAGCGCGGCTGCACCGGTGAGACCCGCCGCGCGCAACAGCGGCCGCCAGCCATCCGCCCGGGAAGGACGCCGGGCGGCTCCTCGATCGCCACCGTTTTCAAGCCCGGGCTGCTCATACCACCATGGCCTGGCGTCCCGGCGCTGCGATAGTCGCGAAACCATGCCACCAGCCGCTCGACGCCCACGGCCACCGGCGTGGCCGGATAAAACCCGGTGTACTCAAAAAACTCCTCGACCTCGGCATGGGTCGACGACCACGTCTCCCGGCGGGATCGGCAGGAACCGTTTCCGTGCGCGTTTCCCCAGCGCGCGCTCGATGGTATGCACGAATTCGAGCAATCCCACGGGCGAACCATGACCGATGTTGTACAGCCGGTAGCCCGGATGCGGGCGGTCGATCACCCGGACCAGCCCTCCACGATGTCGTCGACGTACGTGAAATCGCGCTGCATGCGCCCGTAGTTGTAGAGATCGATGCGCTGGCCTCGCTCGATGGCCTGGACAAACTTGAACGGCGCCATATCCGGCCGTCCCCACGGCCCGTACACGGTGAAGAAGCGCAGACCCGTGGTGGCGATCCCAAACAGGTGCGAGTAGCAGTGCGCCATCAGCTCGCCCGCCCGTTTGGTCGCGGCATAGAGCGAAACCGGCGTCTCCACCGGATCGCCCACCGCAAACGGCGTCTTGCGGTTGCCCGCATACACCGAACTCGAGGAAGCATAAATCAGGCGCCCGATTTCCTGCCTCGGCGGCAGCCTTCGAGCACGTGCAGAAATCCCGTGACATTGGCCTCGGTATACGCGTGCGGATTCTCGAGCGAGTGCCGCACGCCGGCCTGCGCCGCCAGATGGACCACAACCTGGTACGGGTCCCTGCGCGAACACGGCTTTCTGCGGCCGCGCGCTCCGCCAGATCGGCCTCCAGGAACTCGAATGCGGATAGGCCGCCAGCCGCTCCAGCCGCGCCCGCTTCAAGCGCGGGTCGTAGTACGAATTCAGATTGTCCACGCCGATCACCTGCCGGCCTTCCGACAGCAGCCGCGCCGCCAGATGATAGCCGATGAAACCCGCCGCGCCGGTCACCAGGATCGTCATGCGGTTTTCTCCACCCACCAGTTCGCCAGCGCCATGTGCTCCAAGCCGCTGCGCAAAAATACATCCACCGCGTCCCGCGCCCGGTACACCATCGGCTCGCCGTGCAGGTTGAAGGAAGTATTCAGGACAGCCGCTTCTCCGGTGATCGATTCGTACTCTTCGAGCAGCCGGTGAAAGTCGGGATTGTGCTCCGCGCGAACCTCCTGCGGGCGGGTCGTGAAGTCGTAGGGATGTTGCGCACCGGCCAGCGCCGCCCGGCGTTCCGGCCGCGTTCGAAACGCGAACATCATGTGGGGCGAATCCACGGGCTTGGGTTTTTCGTAGTAGCGCGCCGCGCGCTCCGCCAGCACAGCCGGCGCGAACGGCATCCAGAAGTCGCGATTCTTGATGGCCTGGTTGATGATGCGGACCGCCGAGGGCGAGTCCGCGCGAGCCAGAATCGACCGGTTCCCCAGGGCTCGCGCTCCGAACTCCGCGGCGCCTTTCGCCCGCGCGACGATCCTGCCGCGGGCCAGCTCGCGCGCCACTTTCTTCTCGATGTCCGGAATCCAGTCGAAAGCCCAGCTTCGCGCTCCGGGTAGCCGCCGTTTCCGTCAGCGCCTCTTCCGCTTCGCGGTCCGTGATCGGCTCGCCATAGTAGATCGCGCCCAGAGGCTCGATGGCTTCCCCGCCTGCGCGGCCTCCGAGCACGCCGCGCCGATGCTGTTCGATTCGTCTCCGCAGGAAGGAAACACGAACATGCTTTCCACCTCCGGCAGTTCGAGAATCGCCAGATTGGCTTTCACGTTCATGAATACGCCGCCCGAACAGGCGATCCGGCCGATTCCGGTTTCGTGCACCGCGCCGGCCGCCCAGCGGGTGAGCATCCTTTCGAGGAAACGCTGCACCCCGGCCGCCACCCAGTCGAAACGCCGCCCTTTGAGCAGGCCTCCTATGAAGTCGTAGGCCGCATACATCGACGGAACGCCCGCGCGCCGCCGCCAGCCCAGCCGGTTGCCGGTCGATTCAAAGAGCGCTTCGAGCGTGCGAGACACATCCTCCGCCCCGCGCGAGTTCGCCCCATAGGGAGCCAGTCCCATGACTTTGTATTCGTGCTCCAGCGGGCACATGCCCAGCCAGTGCGTCACCAGCGCATAGAGTCGTCCGATCGAATCGTGCTCGCTCACCTCGGCCAAACGCGTGAGCCGGCCGTTTTCTCCCACGCTCACCGTGGCGGATAAACGATCCCCCGCGCCGTCGCAGGTCAGCACCAGAACTTTTTCTCCCGTTCGTCCCCAGGGCGAAGTGTAATAGGCTGCCGCGGCGTGCGCCTGATGATGCTCCACCGGCGCTAATTGCCGGCTGCTCAAACCAATGGCCCCCAGGTGTTCGCGCCGCTCCGCCGCGCGCCGCCGCTGATACGCCCGGTCGATCACGGTGGTCTTGAGAGCTTGCTTCAGGCGCGAGCCCAGCCGCGAACTGCGGGCATAATCGCTGGCAGATCGTCTCGCGCTGCCATTGGCCATAGTTCATGTAGCGTCCGTTCAAAGCCGCTACCGGCGAGGAGTCCGCAGCCGGTGAGCGCCAGTGCCGCACGCAAAGCCCCGCCTGGAGCATCGCCCTGGTTTTTTACCCGTGTGAGCCTTTCCTCCTGTAAAGCCAGTTCGATCCGGCCGTCCCGCAGCAGTGCGGCCGAGGCGTTGTGACCGTCGTGGATCCCCAGCACGACGCTCACCTCGACACCCCATTCTCCGGGGTACTATCCATGGGTCCTGATTCGGGAGTCCGATAATAAGACCGGTAGTTATCGTAGTAGTGGTAGCTTTCGCTCAGTTCCCGGTGCACTTCGTTGAGCACCAGGCCGACGGTCTTGGCGCGGACCCGGTTGAGCGTCGCGAGCACGGTCGCCACCGCCTTGCGCGTGGTCCGCCCGGCGCGCGCCACCACCACCACGCCATCCACCGCGGTGGCCATTTGCAGCGGCTCGGCGAAGCCCAGCAGCGGCGGGGCGTCCACGATGACCAGGTCGTAATCGGCCGAGGCTTCCTCGATCATCTCCATCAGGCCGCGTCCGATCAGGTCCGCGGCGTGCCGCGAAGGCGGTCCTGCGGGCAGCACGTGCAGGTCAGGAAGGCTCTCGACCGGCATGACCGCCGCGCGCCAATGGCATTCTCCCCGCAGCACGTTGGCGAGTCCGATCAAGCCCGGAATTTTGAAGCTGCGGTGCACGCTCGGCCGGCGCAGGTCGCCGTCGATCAGCAGCGTGCGCTGGCCCTGCTCGGCATGGGCCGTCGCCAGATTCGCGGCGGTCGTCGTCTTGCCCTCGGCCGGGGCAGCGCTGGTTACCAGTAACGACCGGTAGCGCTGGTCGAGATTTCCCAGCAGAATCGAGTTGCGCAGCGTGCGGATGCTCTCGCGAAATCCGCTGGGATCGCGTACTTCGACCAGGCCGCTTTCAGCAGCCGCCGGCAGCGCCAACACCCGCCCGCCCGGCACATTTTTCATCAGCGGCAGGCTGCCGATCACTTCCGTTCGCAGGGTGCGCGCTACCTGCTCCGGATCTTTGATGGTCTTGTCCAGAAGATCGCCCACCACCGCCGCGCTCACCGCCACCAGCGCCGAGAACAGCAGCGCCAGCAGCGCGTTCAGCGGAATATTGGGAGACACCGGCTGGAGCGCCGGCCGGGCCGCGTCGGCGATGCGGATGGCGCTGTTCTGGAACCCCGCATTAATGCCGGCTTCCTTGATCTTGCGCACCAGTTCGGCATACAGCGTCCGGTCGGCTTCGGCTTCGCGCTTGGCGGCCTGATATTCAAAGGCGCGCGCGTTCACACGGTCGAATTCCGTTTTGGCCTGGGTGGCCGCTTCCCCCGTCATCTCCTCCCGCCGTTGGCTTTCCTGATATCCCACCTGGACGCGCCGCGCGATGTCGGCCCGGGTGGCCTCAAGCGCTCCTTCCACCTGATCGAGCTGCGCCTTGGCACGGCGATATTCCGGATGGTTCGAGCCATAGTACGCGCTCACGTCGGCGAAATGCTCTCTGCGCTTCCTGGGAATGCTCCACCAGCTTGCGTAGTGTTTCGCCTTGCGGGGAAGCCAGCGCCGCCTCGAACGATCCTCCCTGGACCGACTCCCAGGCCGCCTGCTGGCGCAGCAACTCGGCTTGCGCGGCGGTGTGTTCCGTATTCAGCTGCACCAGCCGCGATTCCAGGATGTTGGTTTTGGCCTCCGGATTAATTACCGTCAGTTCCCGCTCGAAAGCCGCCAGAGCCAGACTGGAGCGCTCCATCTTGACTTTCAGCTCATCCAACTGGCGCTCCATGAAAGTCGCCAGGCTGGTCGAGCTGCGCATCCGAATCTCGTAGCTGTGTTCGAGGTACGATTCCGCGATGGCATTCGAAGCATCGGCTGCCAGTTGCGGGATCTTCGGAGCGGTAGCTGACCAGCATCAGATAGGTGCTGGGCGGGCGTGTGACCCGTAAACTTTTCAGTACGATGGGTGCGGCCTCTCCGCGCGGCGACCCGGCCGAGGCTTGCTTTTCCCGCAGCCGCAGTTGGAGGCGCTGATCGACGGGCCGCAGCACGCCGTCGGACTGCACCAGTTTCATCTGCGTCGCCAGAAACTGATCCGCGTCGTTGGTCACGCTGCGCGCGGCATCCTGGCCTACCACTCCGGGCGGCGTCTCGCGGTCCACGTCGACCGTCGTCGTCGACTCGAAAATGGGCGTCAGGCGCGCCGAAACGATCACCGTGAGAAGGACCGCGGCCGCGCAAAATCCCAAAATCCTCCAGCGGTGCCGCTTGCAAATCCAGACATATTGGGAGATCGGGATGCGGGCCTCTTCGGGGTCCTGGGCGGACAGATTGTCGAACAGCGCCGGCCACCGTCCCGGATCCGGCGGGCTCATTAAGGGGGTCATCGCCATGTCACCTGGTCACGCCCAGAATCAAGGCTCCCGAGGCGGTTCCCGCCGCAAACGACACGGCTTTATCCAGCGCACTGGCCGTGATCCGTCCGCTGCGGTTGTCCGGGACGTAGAAAATGTCTCCGGCCTCCAGGACCACATCCGGTTCTTTGCGATCCATGATCTTGCGCAACGAAACCTCGATTTCCCGCTGGCCGCCTTCCCCCGGCCGGTAGATGTAGGCAAGCTTGGTCGAGAAGGGAGCTAAGCCTTCCGCCAGAGCGAGTGCCTTAAGCACGGAGACGCCGGCCGCGTCGCCCACCGGGAACGCTCCCGGCTTCTTGACGTTGCCCACCACGTACACCCGCCCGGCTTCGGGAACGCGCACTTCTTCCTCGCCCGTCAGGATCATGTTGGCCGCCGGGTCGGCCCTTTCGATCAGGTCCCGTATCGCGATGCGTCTGGTGAATGGACCGTTCGCCTGCGCCGTGTCCGTGCCGGGTCGCGTCACCAGAATGTCGGGACCGGCGTCCCCGCTCAATCCTTCGGCGCGGGTCAGCGCTTCGAGCAAGGTCACCGGACCGGTGGCCTCGAAGGTCAGCGGATGGCGCACGGCGCCCGCCACGCGAATCGGGCGGGTAGCATACTCGGCGATGGTGATCACCACGGACGGGTCGACCAGGATGTGCGCGTCGCCCAGGGCGGCGCTCACGCGCTCCTCCAGTTCGGCTGGAGTGGCTCCGCGTGCCTGGATCTGGCTCTTGAGCATGGGCAGCCGGATGGCCCCCTGCGGGTTCACGCGCGCCGTGCGCGATAGTTCCGGCGCCCCATACACCGAAATCGCCAGTAGATCGCCCACGGCGATGGGCCGCGGCGGCAGATTCGCCCCCGCCTCGGTGGAAGCGCTCGGCAGACGCGCCTGCCCCCACAGCGATCCCGCCGCAACCAGACACATAGCCAGCGTGGCTCGTCGCATCATTGCGAGCTCCTTATGCACGCCGTCTTTACACACGTGATGGGCACTACAGCTTCCCGTTCCACTTGGACCGCAATCGAGCGTTGCAGGAGTTCGACGCCGATCACCAGGCAAAGAGCGTCCTTGGTTCGAAGCAGCGTACCTTCCAGCCCTCGCATAGGTCCGCGCTCCACCCTCACCCGATCGCCGGTCTTCAAGTACGGCCAGGGGGCCAGAGGGGTCTTCGATGCAACCACTTGCTGAATCGCGGCAATTTCAGAATCTTCCAAAGCCGCCGGCGCGCCCCCGAACCCCACGATCCTGGAGACTCCCGGCGTATCCATCACGTCCATCCGATCCGACAGGTCGAACCGGCACAGGACATACCCGGCAAACAGCGGCACTTCCACTTCTTTCGCGCGATCCGACCAGCGGCGCAGGCTTCGATATACCGGCACCAGCGTCTCCAGGCGCTTCGATTGCAACGCCCTCTCGGTTAGCCGTTCGTGCTGGTAGGGCACGCTCAGTGCGTACCATTTGTTGTTCTTGTGTCAGTCGTGTTTTCAGGCATAGCTCGCGCTCTGTGAGTCCCAGGGGATCTTCCTTCCGATTGGCGAAGGGAACTGGCTGCTACCAGAGTTTGTGGAAAACCGCGGGGGATCGTCTCAGAGAGAACTGAGAAAAGGCTACCGCCAGAACTCGTACCACTTCCGTACGGAATAGTGCGAATCCGCGTTTGGCAAATGCATCGCGTCTCCGGAAAGCGCCGCGCCCGGGTTGGCGATGCACAGGGCTTCCGCCAGGGCGTCTCCGTATTCTTTCCGCAGCCATGCCCGAGCCTGATCCATCACCGGAGGCCGGCGCTCGCAATCGTGGCCATCGCTGGCGACCACATGGACCAGGCGGCGATCCAGCAGCTCGCGCGAAAACTCCCGCGCACGCTGGCCGAACGTGCCCGTCAGGCTCTGCGCGGTCACTTGCACGCGCGCACCCTGATCCACCCACTTGGCGATGTTTTCGACGCGCTGCCGCAGCAGGCCATTGCGCTCCGGATGGGTGACGATCGGGGTCATTCCCGCGTCCCGCAGACGCGCGAAGATGTCCTCGGTATTCTTGAATATCAGCAGTTCGGAAAACTCCACCAGCAGATAGCGCTGCTGGTTGATGGTGTATTTCCGGGGATGCTCGAGGGAATCCTGAATATTATCGAAACTCAAGTGGAAATCGCAGCCGGTATACAGCCGCAATACGCCGCCCGAGGCCTCGCGGAGCAGCGCCATCCGTTCGGCGATCCGCTCGGGCTCGAATTTGAACATGAGGTTGGCATGGGGCGTCGCCACCAGGTCGGTGGTGCCATGCTCGGCCGCCATGCGCACCATGGCGAGCGATTCCTCCAGCGTTCCGGCACCGTCATCCAGGCCGAACAGCACGTGGCTGTGAATGTCGATCAAACCTCAATCTTAGCGTTGGCTGGAGTCCCGACGAGAAAGCGTCAAGATGCGCCGATCTGCATGCCCGCGGCGGCGGCCGCAGTCTTGAGACACACCCACAGCGCCCACGGCAGAGCGACACCGGCGAAGGCCTTTCCGAAGCTCATCTTGCGCGCCGTGGTGGAGACTCCGATGGCCAGCAGCACGATGATCCACAGCGAGAACAGGTCGATCGACGATGCGAACGCGCGCAGTGCGGCCGGGGAATCCGGACTGAGGTAGGCCCCCACGTTGAACATCAGTGGATTCTGAAGGTTAAACTCGTCCGGATCCTTCAGAAATAACACCACCATGGAAAGGGCGGTTTGTATCAACATGGGAAGAAACCCGTAGGCGACGATCCCCATCATGCGGTTCAAACCGATACCGGCGCTCATCATTGTGTCGAATAGGAACATCAGCAGTACGGCGACGATGAACACGTAGAACAGGGTTCCGACCGCGGAGCCGCCATAGCCGAGATACTTGTAGACACGCGCAAGGTTAGCGATGGTCTGTTCCCGCTGCTGAACGCTCAGGGCCTGTTGGTTGGGAAGTCTTTCGATCGCCGGCCGGATCACCGATTCCCAGCCCACGCGCTGGGTAAAGATATTCAGATACACCGTGCCGATAAGAGCGATCAGGATCACCGGAATCCACCACCGCGGACGCCGCGCGATATCCGCAAACGCCTTGCCGGGAGAAAAGAACACGCCGGCGATCCGGGCGGCTTCGCTCATCTGCGGCTGCTGGGATTGAGTTTGAGGTACGGGCGGGACGGGCGGCGGCGCGGACGCTGATTCAGGAGACATGCAGCCAGTCTATTCCTCCGGAATTTGAAAGACAATCGCGGTAAATCGTTGAGCTTCGTAAGTATGTACTCACGGACCGCGATTCTTGGAGGATCACCTAATTTTCTAGTTGACAGCTGTTGACGCGCAGAGTATTCTGATTCCGGAAGTCTTAATTCGTTAGTTCAGAGAGGAACGCATTTGGCTCGCAAAAAGTCCCAGGACCTCACCGAAGCCGAACTCCGCCTCATGGACGTGGTCTGGCGCAAGGGATCGGCTACCGTGGCGGAAGTCGCGGAAGCCTTGCCCAAGCAGCTCGGCTTGGCATATAACACCGTCCTGACCACCATGCGCATTCTCGAAGACAAGGGGTACGTGCGGCATACCAAGTCGAAAGAGGGCCGGGCTTTCCTGTACCACCCGGTGGTCGGACAGAAGGAAGCCAGCCGCAACGCGGTGAAGAGGCTCCTGACCCGGTTCTTCCGTAACTCCCCCGAAGAATTGGTCCTCAATCTCCTCGAAGACGAGGAATTGAGCGAACCGGAACTTACCAGAATCCGTAAACGGATTTCAGAAGAGAGGGCGAAATGAATATCCTTGGCACGGCTTTCGCAGCCCTGTTGAACAGCCTCTGGCAAAGTGTTCTGATTGCGGCCCTGGTTTGGGCGGCGCTCCGATTCCTGCCACGCTTGCACGTGAAAATTAACGCCGCGACGCGCTGCGCCGTGTGGTGGGCCGTGCTGACCGCGGTGGTACTCCTCCCCCTCGCGCCACAGCAGACGAACGCGCCCCGGAAAACGGTGGAAGCTCCGATGCCTTCGCCTGTATCGGCTTCGATTCCGGTGACGATCGCCCCTGCTCCTTTCACCCGGCTCGATACTGCGCCTGCTCGCACCAGCGGACCCCTTCAGATCACGGCAGGAGCCGGGCTGCTCGCGATCCTCGCGATCTGGTCCGCCTTTTCTCTGTTTCGCATCGTACAAATCATCCGCAGCTACCGTTACCTGCGCGGCATCAAGCAGCGGAGCCGTGCTGTATCTCCCGAACAGCTGGTGAACTTCAACTGCTGGCTGCTCGCGTGCAAGATCGATCGCACCGCTCGGATGCTGGTTTCGAGCGAGATCGTTTCCCCCATGGCCGTCGGATTCCGGCGCCCCGCGGTGATCGTTCCGGAAACGCTGCTGAACGAATTCACACCCGAAGAGCTGGATCACGTCCTGCTGCACGAGCTGGCGCACATCGCCCGCTACGACGACTGGACTAATTTATTCGCTCGCGTGATCGGCGCGCTGCTTCCCGTTCATCCCGTCGCCGTTTGGCTGATCCGGAACATCGAGCAGGATCGCGAGGCCGCCTGCGACGATTGGGTGGTCGCCATGACCGGCGAGGCTCGCCCATATGCGGCGAGTCTCACACGCCTGTTCGAGCTGTGTTCCGCGCGGCGGCGTCAACTGCTGGCGACCGGCATGGCCGGCCGGGCCTCGCATCTGGGCGAGCGGATCGAAGCATTGCTGCGCAGCGGCCGCGATTTCGCGCCGCGCGTGTCTTTGGTCCGCGTGGCGCTGGGAGCGATAATTCTGGTCGGATTAGTCTTCGCGGCCGCGCAGGCGCCGCACTGGGTGGCTTTTGCACAGGAGCCCGCGTTCGCCCAAGAACCCCCGGCGCCTCCGGTAGCTCCGGCGGCTCCAGCCCCCGTAGCCGCTCCGCAGTCCCCGCCAGCGCCGCAGGCACCGCCAGCCGCTGTCTTAGACGACGCAGATAATCGGATTCGCTCGGCACAGGCTGAATTGCAAGCGCGGAAGGCAGAGATGCTCGCAGTGCAGGCACAATTGGAAGCCCAAAGAGCCCAAGGACGCCCGGCTGAAGAGCAGATCCGTGCGGCGGAGGCTCAGTTACAAGCCCAGAAGGCGCAGATGCAGGCGATGCAGGCCACCCTGCGTGCCCAACTCGACCGGCGGCGCGCAGACCAGCAAATCCGGGCTTCTGCCCCAGGTGGATCGTTCCTGGCCGCCTTGGTCGCCGCCGGATACGGCAATCTCTCCGTGGATGAGATTATCGAGCTGCGGGAACACGGAGTGACCGCAGACTACCTGCGGGCCGTTGGCGAGGCGGGTTTAGGCAAGCTTTCCGCCAAGGAACTGATCGCCATGACCGAGCACGGCGTTCAGCCCGAGTTGATCCGCGCGCTGCGCCAGGCTTTCCCGCAGATCACCGTCGCCGAGATCGTCGAAGCTGCCGAGTCCGGCCTGAACGTCGCGGATCTGCGTCAAGCCAGGGAATTCAGCCCCAATCTGACATTCCCGCAGGTCATCAAGCTTAAACAGGCCGGAGTGATCTAGATGGGCAACAATTCGAAATACGCCATCATCGGCCTGGTGATCGCGGGCGTGATGGCCGCGGCGACGCTCCTGGCTTTCGCGGAGGATAGGAACGCCGGCTGGGAACTGCGGCCGAGCTTTTCGCTAAACCAGGTCCACTTCGTGGTTCGCCACTCCAACGGCTTTGACAACTGGGTCAGCGGCCGCGACGTGCCGCTCGATCGCTTCCGCGGATTCTCGCTTGGCATGCTCGCCGCATCGGGACCGGCGAAGTTCGAATACGTCGCGGATGCCGGCAGGTTGCTGTGCGAAGGTCGCTTTCTCATGGGCGCCGGATCGGGGACTTACACCTTTGCGCCCGATCCTGCATTTGCCTCCGCTCTCCGGAAAATGGGATACGACATGCCCGACGACGAGCAGCTTTTCTCCATGCTGATGATGGACATCAGCCGCGAGTCCGCCCAAGCGATCCGCGACGCCGGCCTGAATGCCTCGATCCGTGACCTCATTCAACTGCGGACGCACGGCGTTACCCTGGACTACATCCGGGAGGCTCGCCAGGCCGGATATCAGAACCTCATCGCGGAAGACTTCATCCAATTGCGGATCCACGGGGTCACGCCGGAGTACTTGAAGGGTCTGAAGGACGCTGGTTACGAGAACCTGCGGGCGGAGGAGGTGGACCAGCTCCGGATGCATGGTGTCGAGCCGAGTTTCGTTCAACAAGCCCGGCGCCTGGGATACGATTTCAATCCCCAGGAACTTGCCCAGTTGCGGATCCACGGGGTGGATGGAGCTTATCTAAAACGGTTGCAGGACTCCGGCATGCGCAACCTGAACGCCGAACAGATCGCGAAGCTGCGCATACATGGTGTGGACTAGATAACGAGGGCCGGGCATGCCCGGCCCCTACAAAACGGCCGGCGTTGTAGGGGCGAGGCATGCCTCGCCCGAGGCAAAAACCTGGCTCCTACCCGCCGATGGAATACATCGGCCGCGGCGGCGGCACGAACTTCTGCGAATTGATCTCGTGACCGATCCACTTATCGGCCACGCAGCTACGCACCGCTTCGACGATCGCTTCATCCGGCGCGTTCGAGCGCAACAGCGCCTTGACGTCGGTCTCGTCGATCGCGAACAGGCAGTAGCGCAGCTTGCCATCCGAGGTCAGGCGCACGCGATTGCAGTTCAGGCAGAACGGCTTGCTGACCGACGCGATGAATCCCACGCGCCCGATGCCATCCTTGAATCGATACTCGGTCGCCGGAGCCCGCGGATCGGCATCCGGGATCTCTTCAAGCGGCCCGATCTCGCGCTGGAGCATGCCGATCATCGTGTCCATGGTCAGCACGCGGTCGCGCTCCCAGATTCCCTGCGCATCCAGCGGCATGAATTCGATATAGCGAATCTCGATGTCGCGCTCGCGCCCGAAACGGGCGAGTTCGACAATGTCCGGCTCCACCAGATTCTTCACCGCGACGGCGTTGATCTTGATGGGCCCGTAGCCGAGCTTCCGGCACAGCTCGATCCCCTCGAGGACTTTTTCCAGGTCGTCCCGGCGGGTGATGTGCTTGAACCGTTCCCGATCGAGCGTGTCCAGATGAACGTTGATGCGCCGCAGTCCGGCGTCGTATAGCTCCTGGGCGTGCTGGGCGAGCAAGACACCATTCGTGGTCAGGGCCAGGTCCTGGATGCCGGGGATCGCCACCAGCTTGCCGATCAGCGTGGGGAGGCCTTTGCGGACTAGCGGCTCTCCGCCGGTTATGCGCAGCTTGCGGATGCCCAGGGTGACCGCAACCCGCACAAAATGTTCGATTTCCTCGAACGTCAGGATATTCTCGCGGGGCTCGAACTTCACCCCTTCTTCGGGCATGCAGTAGAAACACCGGATGTTGCAGCGATCCGTCACGCTGATCCGCAGATTGTCGTGTACGCGGCCGAAGCTGTCGAGAAGAGGTTCCACGCGAGTCCCTCTCCTATTGTAAGGCTGTCGCGGAATCCGTGCGCTCATTCCACTTGAGCAGACCGTAAAGCACGGCAAACAATGCCACAGCCAATATACCCATGTGCCAGGAATGTGCCTTAATCCAAGCGGACGAGTTTTCACCCAGTTGGGCGCCGAGGTACGCCAAACCGGCGTAGCGCGGGATCCGTCCCGCAGCCAGCACCAGCATGAAGCGCGTGCGGCTGACTCCCATGGCGCACGAACCCGCGCAGAAAACCTTCAGCGGCAGAATTGGAATCGGCAACAGCGCCGAAATGAATACGGTCACCAATCCATAGCGATGCACCCACGCCTTGACGCGCTGGCCTCGGCCAGAAAGCGTGTAGCGCAAAAGGAATGCGTCTCCGCCCTTCCGCATGAGCTCATAGAACACGGCGCTGCCAAGCAGCGATCCGGCGGTCGCCAGTACGGCGCATAAAACAGCCGACTCCGGACGGGCAATGGCCACCAGCAGCAGCAGCGCGTCGGTGCCGCCCGGATTAGGAATGCCGATGGATTCGATGAAGGCCAGGACGAACACGCCCAAGGGCCCCCATGAGACCAGCAGCTTTCTGAACTCCTTCATGAACTCTTTCCGGCCAACTCCTGCAGGGCCGCTTCATCAATGACTTTCACCCCCAGGGTGTTGGCCTTGTCGAGCTTTGAACCCGGGTCCGCCCCAGCCACCACATAGCTGGTTTTCCGGCTGACCGAACCGGCCACCTTACCGCCGGCGCCTTCAATAAGATTCTCCGCCGCCTCGCGCGACAAATTCGGAAGCGTTCCCGTAAGAACAAACGTCATACCGGCCAGCGGACCGCCTGCTCTGCGCTTGGCCTGGTACTTGAAGGATAGCCCTTCCTCGCGAAGCCGTTCGATCAGGTCCCGGTTGCGCTTCTCGTGAAAGAACCGCTGGATGCTCTGCGCCACCTTGGGGCCGACTTCTTCCGCCCTCTGTAGTTCTTCCTCATCCGCGTGAACGATCTTATCCAGGTCGCCGAACGCATCTGCCAGGAATTGAGCCGTGCGCTCGCCTACAAACGGGATACCGAGTCCGTTCAGAATCCGCGGCAGGGGCTGCTGGCGTGACGATTCGATATTCGTTCAGCAGCTTCTCGGCCGATTTCTTGCCCATGCGCTCCAGCTCGACCAGATCTTCGAGCGTCAGGCGGTAAACATCGGCAACGTTCTTCACCAGCCCGCTGTCGACCAGTTGCGATACCAGGGACTCTCCCATACCGTCTATATCCATAACGCCGCGCGCGGCAAAATGGAGTACAGATTCTTTCAGTCTGGCCGGGCAGTTCGTGTTGATGCAGCGGCTGACGGCCTCGCCTTCGGCCCGCACGATCTCGCCCCCGCAAACCGGGCAGTGCTTCGGCATGCGGAATGGCATACGATGCTCGCCCTGCTTCACGACGCGGACCACTTTCGGGATCACATCGCCGGCGCGTTCGACCAGAACCCGGTCGCCGCCCTGCACGCCTAGCCGGTCAATCTCATCTTCATTGTGGAGGGTCGCGCGAGAGACCGTCACACCTCCGATATTCACCGGCTTCAGCCGCGCCCATGGTGTCACCGCGCCGGTGCGGCCGACGTTCACCTCGATGCTTTCGAGCAGCGTTTCTTCCTGCCGCGCGGGAAACTTATAGGCGATCGCCCAGCGAGGAGCTTTCGCCGTCCAGCCCAGACGGTTCTGCTGCTCGACCGAATCGACTTTGACCACCACGCCGTCGATTTCAAACGGCAGAGTATCGCGCTTCTCTTCCCATTCCTTGCAGAACGCCGCGAGCCCCTCGATATCTTTGAAGTGACCGCTTCGGGGATTCACTTTGAAGCCGAGCTTCTTGAGCTCCTCAAGCGCCTCCGATTGGGTCGCGCAAGCCGGTTTGCCATCGGCCAACAGGAAATACGTAAAGTACTCAAGCTGCCGCGAGGCGGTGATTGCCGGGTCCAACACCCGCAGCGATCCTGCGGCCGCATTTCGAGGATTCGCGAATAGCCGCGCGCCCTGCGCCTCTTGCTCGGCATTGAGCTTTTCGAACGCCTTGCGATTCAGCACCACTTCGCCGCGAGCTTCGCGATTTTCGGCGCGTCCCCTTAATTGAAGGGGTATCGCACGGATCGTCCGGGCGTTTTCCGTGACGTCCTCGCCCACGGCGCCATCGCCGCGCGTCAGCGCCTGAACCAGCTTGCCATCGCGATAATGCACCGCCATCGACACGCCGTCCATTTTCAGTTCCGCGACGTAGGCGTAAGCTTCGTCCGGCTTCAACAGACCGCGCACGCGCTGGTCGAAGGCCCGCAGTTCGTCCTCGCCCACGCGCGTTGTCCAGGCTCAGCATGGGACTCGAGTGCGGAACCTTGACGAAACCTTCGCGCGGCTTCCCGCCGACGCGCTGGGTAGGCGAATCCGGCGTCAGAAATTCCGGATGCGCCTTTTCGAGCGCCTCCAGCTCGCGCATCATGGCGTCGTATTGGGCGTCCGAGATCTCCGGCGCGTCCAGCACGTAGTACAAGTGTTCGTGATGGCGCAGTTTCTCGCGCAGAGCCTCGATTTTTTGGGCAACGCTAGTCACGGTTCACGTATAATAATCGAATTGTTTCGCCAGCCGGTCCTGATCTATAACCCCGCCGCTGGCGCGCTGCGGCGCAATCCCGAACGCATTCTCCAACGTACCATTGCCGCACTCGCCCAGGGCGGTATCGCTCCGCGCCCCGTGCCTACTTCCGCGCCCGGCCACGCCGACGCGCTCGCGCGGGAAGCCGTGCTCCAGGGAGCCGATCTGGTCCTGGTTTTGGGCGGCGACGGCACGGTCAACGAAGTGGTTCAAGGCTTGATCGGTTCGAACGTGCCTTTAGGTGTGTTGCCTGGCGGCACCGCCAACGTCCTGGCAATGGAACTCGGCCTGGGATCGCGATTGGAGGCGGCTGCCCGGAGGCTGGTGGAGTTCGAACCGCGCCCCGTAGCCCTCGGCCGGATCACTGGTAGTTTCGGCTCGCGCTATTTTCTGCTCATGGCCGGCGCCGGCCTGGATGCCAACATCGTGTACGAAGTGAGCGCGGGACTCAAGAACGCCGTCGGCAAGCTGGCCTACTGGGCCGCCGGATTCTCGCGATTTTTCCAGCGCGTGGAACAACTGGAAGTGGGCGTCGAAGGCACAGTTCACCAGTGTGGTTTCGCGCTGATCAGCCGCGTGCGGAATTACGGCGGAGATCTCGAAATCGCCAGCGGCGCATCGCTCCACGACGATCATTTCGAGGTGGTTTTGTTCGAAGGATCGAACCCGTTGCGATACGCTTGGTACATGCTGAACGTGGCGGCCAGACGGGTGCAGCGTGTGCGCGGCGTCCGCGTCCTGCGTGTGAACCGGTTGGAGATTCTCACCCCAGCGCCGGTCCAGATCGACGGCGAATACCTGGGCCGCCAAGCTGTGTCCATCGAAATCGTGCCGGGCGCGCTGCAGCTTCTTCTGCCACCAAAGCATGGATAACATCACCCACACGCTGGTCGGCTTGATGATATCCCGCGCCGGAGGCTTTAATTCAAGAGGCGAAAAGGGCGCCGCCGTGGCGATCATGCTCGCGGCCAACGCGCCCGACATGGACACCTACAACTTCTTCAACGACAGCCTCACGTATTTACAGGTCCACCGCGGCTACACTCATGCCCTCCTGTTTGCGCCGTTAGTTGCCGTGGTTCCGCTGCTGCTGGTGAAGGCTTTCACCCGCACGAAGTTCACCCTGGTGACCCTGGTCACTTATGCCGGTTGTTTGCTCGCCGTGCTCAGCCACCTGCTGCTGGACTGGACCAATGTGTACGGCGTACGACTCATGCTGCCGTTCTCGGCGAAATGGTACCGTCTCGACAGCACCGATATTATCGACCCGGTGATCCTGGGCGTCCTGCTTTTGGCGCTGGCGGCGCCGGCGCTCGCCGCGCTGGTCACTTCCGAAATGGGCGGGCGCAAGCGTAAGGCGCCGGGGCGCGGCTGGGCTTGGTTCGCGCTGCTGGCCGTGCTTTTGTACGATACCGGGCGCTGGATGGCGCATGACCGGGCGGTATCGATCGTCGACGCCTACAACTACCGGGGCGCTCCGGCCGAGCACGTCAACGTATTCCCGGTGCGGTTTACTCTACTGCGGTGGCGAGCCGTGGTCGAAGGCAATGGCTTTATCTACGAAGCGCCCATCGACCTCAGCCAGGATTTCGATGCCGCCGGCGGCCACACCGAATATCCCGCGATCTCGTCTCCCGCTATCGACGCCGCCAAAACTACACGGACATTCCAGGTGTTCGAAGGCTTCAACCAGCTGCCCTTCTGGACCCTGCTGCCGGTGGACGATACCGTGCGCGTCGAATTGCTGGATCTGCGTTTCGGATCGATCCAGAATCCCGGATTCGAGGCGGTCGCGTTCGTGGAACCCGATCACCGTATCGCCCGGGCCTATTTCAGCTTCGGCGTACGATGACCAGCCGGCCTCCCATCGTCATCCAGTTGTAACGGTCCAGTCATTACTACGCCACGGGGACGCCGTATGGTTGTGGCTGAGAACTTGCAACAACATCTTACGCGCACAGGTCGCCAGGCCAACGTTATCCGGCTTCAGATTCATGGAATGATCGTCTTAAGATGCAGTTTCTAAAGGGTTTCGTGGCAGCTCAGAGCTTACCGGAATCGTAATTTGTTTGTAACACAAGACTGAGATGATAGGAGGCTGGAAAAATGACTCGAAGAATCTTTGTTGTTAGTGCCGCAATGGCGGCCGCTCTCACAGTGGGAGTGGCTTCCGCGCAGCAGGCCCTGATCAACGCGGCGGGGGCAACGTTCCCATATCCGATGTACTCGAAGTGGTTTGACGAGTACCACAAAAAAGCGAACGCTCAGATCAATTATGCGTCGATCGGATCCGGCGGCGGAATCGCGCAGGTGACCGCGGGTACGGTCGACTTCGGCGCCAGCGACGGGCCGATGACCGACATGCAGATGAAGGAGTTCCAGGACAAGCGCGGGTCGGCGATCCTGCACTTCCCGACCGTTCTGGGCGCGGTGGTGCCCACCTATAACATCCCCGGAGTCACAGGATCGCTCAACTTTACGGGCGAGGCGCTGGCGGGAATCTACCTGGGCAAGATCACCAAGTGGGACGATCCGGAGCTGACCAAAGCCAACCCCGGCGTCAAACTTCCCGGCAACAACATCGTCGTGGTCCATCGTTCCGATGGCAGCGGCACCACGTATATCTGGACCGACTATCTTTCCAAGGTCAGTAAAGAGTGGGACACGAGCGTGGGGAAGTCGACTTCGGTAAAGTGGCCGGTCGGATTGGGCGGCAAAGGTAATGAGGGCGTTTCGGGATCGGTTCAGCAGACCGCGAACTCGATCGGGTACGTCGAGCTGATCTACGCCATTCAGAACAAGATGAGCTACGGCAAGGTGAAGAATGCGGCGGGCGAATTCGTCCAGGCCAGCCTCCCGAGTGTGACTGCGGCCGCCGCGAACGCAAGCCATGCCGGACGATTTCCGCGTGTCCATTACCAATGCGCCGGGCAAGGGTGTCTATCCGATTTCGAGCTTCACCTGGCTGTTGATTCCTTCCAAAATCGCCGATCCGGCGAAAAAGAAAGCCATCACGGGATTCCTCTCGTGGATGATGGCGGACGGCCAGAAGATGACGGAGGCGCTCTCTTACGCCCCCCTTCCGAAGGAAGTCGTGACCAAGGAGATGAAAGCGATCGCCAAGATCCAGTAACCGCGTGAAGTCGCGCAGGCTTAAATGGCAGCTTCCTCCACGATCGCGCCTCCGAACGCCCGCCCCTCCGGGCGGGCTTCGGCTTTCTGGCAGCGCCTGCGCAGCGGTGACGATATCGCGTATGTGGTTACCCTAACCTGCGCGCTGACGATTCTGGCCATCACGGCGCTGTTGGTGTTCGAGCTTTACAGAAACTCCGCCGAGCCCCGCCACCAGTTTGGCTGGTCGTTTCTCGTCACCTCGACCTGGGACCCGGTGAGCGGGCAGTTCGGGGCGCTGCCCTTCATCTATGGGACTGTGGTCACGTCCGCGCTGGCCCTGTTCCTGGGAATCCCACTGGGCGTCGGCGCGGCGATCTTCCTGGCTGAGCTCGCCCCTGCCAGGATTTCGAACGGGCTCACCTTCCTGATCGAATTGCTGGCCGCCGTCCCCAGCGTCATTTTCGGGTTGCTCGGAATCTTTGTTCTGGTGCCCGCTCTGATCGCCTTGGAGCCGGTGATCCGCGGGATTTTGGGGTGGACGCCCTTGTTCTCGGGACCGTTTTACGGCGTCAGCATGTTGTCGGCGGGCGTGGTGCTGACGGTGATGATCATCCCCTTCATCATCTCGATTTCGCGCGAAGTGATTCTCGCGGTCCCCGCGGAAATTCGGGAAGGGGCGCTGGCGCTGGGCGCCACTCGCTGGGAGACCACCTGGGATGTCGTGATTCCTTTTGCGCGCAAGGGCATCATGGGCTCGATTTTCCTTGCGCTGGCGCGTTCGCTGGGCGAGACCATGGCCGTGACCATGGTGATCGGAAACGACCCCGCGATTCATGCGTCGCTATTCGCGCCGGGCTATTCGATCGCCGCCGTCATTGCCAATGAATTCGCGGAAGCCCCTGGCGAGCTCTACCGCGGCGCGCTCATCGAACTGGGCCTGGTTCTGTTTGGCTTGACGATCGTCATCAATGGACTGGCGCGCGTGCTGGTTCTCAGCACGACCAAGAAGGGGGCCAACTGAACCGATGTTGAGCTTGCGCCGGAAAGCCGTGAACGCCGTCATGCTCACCCTTACCGGCGTGTGTACGTTCCTGGCCGTCGGGACCCTTCTATTTATCCTCGGGTATCTGTTCTTCCATGGCGGCACCAGCCTGACCGCGGATTTCTTTACCAAACTGCCGACACCGGTCGGCGAACCCGGCGGCGGCATGGCCAATGCAGTGCTCGGGAGCGCCAAGTTACTGTTGCTGGCCACCAGCATCGGCGTGCCGATCGGCTTCCTCGGGGGAGTCTACCTGGCGGAATTCGGCGGGTCATCGTTCTCCTTCGTAGTCCGGTACACCACGGACCTTCTTAACGGCGTGCCCTCGATCGTGATCGGGATCTTCGCTTACACCCTGATCGTGGTTCCGCAAGGGCACTTTTCGACGCTTTCCGGAGGGCTTGCCCTGGGCGTCATGATGATTCCAATCGCCATCCGCAGCGCGGAGGATTTCCTGCGCACGGTGCCGGTGTCCCTGCGCGAGGGCGCCATGGCGCTGGGAGCCTCCAAAGCCAAGACGATTTTCACGGTGGTGATTCCCGCCGCCAAAGCCGGGCTGATTACCGGGGTGATGCTGAATGTGGCTCGCGTCGCCGGAGAAACCGCGCCGCTGATCTTCACCGCGTTCGGCAACCGCTTCTGGAGCCCGGGCTGGGAACAGCCGACCGCCTCCCTGCCGGTGATGATCTGGCAGTACGCCACTTCAGCCTATGCCGACTGGAAACAGCAGGCCTGGTCGGCGGGCTTCGTTCTGTTGATGCTGGTACTCACCATCAACGTCTTCGCGCGAATGATTCTGTCGAAAAGAGGCCACACCACGAGATGAGTCCCATGCAAGCGCCTAGCTCCCAGCCCGCCTCCGATGTGACAATGAGAAGCCAGACCTTCCCTATGCAGATGGCCGAGGAAAAGAAGCCCGCGGGAGAACTGTCCAAGCTGAGCGCCACGAACCTGAATTTTCACTACGGTTCGTTCCAGGCGCTGCACGGGATTTCGATGCAGGTGTACGCCAACCGCGTAACCGCGTTTATCGGCCCCTCCGGCTGCGGCAAATCCACCTTTCTGCGAACGCTGAACCGGATGTATGAAACCATTCGCACCGCGCGCGTCGAAGGCGAAATCCTGCTCGACGGCGAGGACATCTTCAAGCTGCAGGTGTCCGAATTGCGCCGGCGCGTCGGCATGGTCTTCCAGAGGCCCAATCCGTTCCCTAAATCGATCTTCGATAACATCGCCTACGGACCGAGGATCAACGGATCCGTCAGCCGGACGGGGATAAAGGATCACGTGGAGCAAAGCCTGCGCCGGGCGGCTCTGTGGGACGAGGTCAAGGATAAACTGCACGATTCGGCCTACGGGCTCTCCGGCGGACAGCAGCAGCGGCTATGCATCGCGCGCGCCCTGGCGGTGAATCCGGAGGTTTTGCTGCTGGACGAACCGTGTTCCGCGCTGGATCCCATCGCGACCGCGAAAATCGAAGACCTGATTTTCCAGCTCAAGGACAGTTGCACCATCGTGATCGTGACGCACAACATGCAGCAAGCGGCGCGCGTGGCCGACTACACCGGGTTCTTCCTGATGGGGAAGCTGATCGAATTCGACAACACCACGGTGATCTTCAAGAATCCCGCCAAGAAAGAAACCGAAGACTACATCACCGGCCGGTTCGGCTAATCCTGCGCGCCGGGTAGACGCCAATGCAGACGGGAGCCAAATTTGTGCGCCACTTCGAACAGGAGTTGGAACAGCTAAAGGGCAAGCTGCTCGAAATGAGCGCGCTGGTGGAAGCGGCCGTTCAGCGCAGCGTGGCCGCGGTCGCCCAGAAGGACCGGAGCGCGGCGGAGCAGGTCCTCCGCGATGAGGCGCGCATCAATCAACTCGAGATGGAAATCGACGAGTTTGCCATCAATCTGCTGGCCACGCAACAACCCCTGGCGGCCGACCTGCGCCTGGTGGTCGCGGCGCTCAAAATCAATACCGATCTCGAACGCATGGGCGATCTTTCCGTGAGCATCGCGCAAAGGGCCGTCTCCTTGCTCTCGGAACCGGTGATTACGCCCATGGTGGATATCCGCCATATGTCGTCCCTGGTCGAGTCCATGGTGCGTAAGAGCCTCGATGCTTTCGTGGCGAACGATGCCGATATGGCGCGCAGCGTCCTCGCTTCCGATGACGCCGTAGACAGTCTCCGCACCGCCTCCTACCACGAGCTGGTCAGCTTCATGGAAAAGGATCCCCGGAACATCCCCCAGGCCCTCGATCTGATCGGGATTACCAGAAGCCTGGAGCGGATCGCCGACCATTCCACCAACATCGCCGAGGACGTCCTGTTCCTGGTGAAAGGCATCGATGTCCGGCATCACGCGGAAGCACGCCAATAGCGCCTGTCTGGTGTACGATTGTGGTGGCGGCCCATACGGGTAGGTTCGGCTAAATGGGAATGGAGCGCACAGCGCGAGGCGCGCACGTGGATGTCACTTCCGGTGATCGTGCCTGGCTGCGTGGTGCGCGGTAAGAAAACGAATGCGTCATTTTGCGGTCGAGCTCGAGGAACTCAACCAGGCCCTGCTGGAGATGGGGGCGCTGGTCGAATCTTCGATTCACTGCAGCGTCCAGGCGCTGGTGGACCGCGATGAGCGCATGGCCCTGCCGGGTCATCGAAGACGAGAGTCGCATTAATCAGATGGAGCTCGATATCGACTCCCGGGTCACGCGTTTGCTGGCCCTCAATCAGCCCGTCGCGGGCGACCTCCGCCTGCTGATCATCGCTCTAAAAATCAACACCGACCTGGAACGCATGGGCGACCTGGCCGTGAATATCGCGGAACGAGCCATTTCGCTGTCCAAGGTACCTCCCGTCAAGCCCCTGATCGATACGCCCCGCATGGCGTCCCTGGTCGAGGATATGCTGCACCGCAGCCTGGATGCCTTCGTGAAGCGCGACGCCGTGCTCGCCGCCAAGGTGCTTCCCGCCGATGACGAAGTGGATTCCCTTCGCGACCGGATCTACGCCGAACTGCTGGAACTGATGCAGCAAAGCCCCAACGTCGTTCCGCACGCCATCCACCTGATGTTTGTGGCGCGCAACCTCGAACGCATCGCCGATCACACCACCAATATCGCCGAGGATGTGATCTTCCTGGTGCGCGGCGTCGACGTGCGCCATCACGCCACCGAAACCAAGTTCTAGTTCCTTTTCCAAACCGGACTCGGGGACTGCCTCCGATTTCGAAGAACGAACCCGACGCCTGTCCGGAGCATCTGCCCGAAATCGGCTGGCTGTCCCCGGTTTCAGGGAAGCCCCTTCACTCCGCCTTCGCCAGCTTGGTCGTGATCATCCACTTCAGCACGCCCCGCGGCGGTCCCAGCTTTCCGTGCGTCTCGATCCGCACCAGCGCGCCCTTCTTCAGATCGACCATAATGGCGGCCTCCAGCAGCAGCCCGATCAGGCTTCCCAGGTGCGGCTGATGACCCGCCAGCAGGATCTTTTCCACCTTGTAGTCGGTGCCGATCTCGTTCCAGATCTGCTCGGGACTCGCCCCCGGAAGCAGGTTTCGCGTTTCGACGACGGTCTTGCAGCCCAGAACTTCCGCCGCAATCGCCGCCGTCTCCTGAGCGCGCCGCAGCGGACTGGTGAGAATCACATCCGGCGCTACCTCCGCCTTCCGCGCAACTTTCAGCACATCTTTGAGGTCCCGCTTGCCCTTCGCGGTGAGCTTTCGGTCGCGATCCGCGAGTCCGGTTTCCCGCTCTTCGGCCTCTCCGTGACGCAGAACGTAGATTTCCATGTCGCTACTTCTTCCTGTCCGCCGCGCTCAGCACGGCCTTCCATCGCAGTCTTTCCTGCGTTCCGAAGTGGTTCTTCCAATACTCTCGAAACTCGGCCTGCCGCTCGCCACACAGACGCCGCACCGCGGTAGCCGCGGTCCGTTCCCGCCGGATCATCTCCAGCGTGGTCGCGCAATCGTTAATCGCGCCGAGCTTCTCTTGCAGGATTTTCAGAGAGTTCATCATGGGTTCCGTCTTTTTCCCGTAGGCCCGCTTGAAAAGTTCCAGCGTGTAGCGTACGCGCTTTCCCTTCAGCCGAACCCGGTGCATCTGCCGGGAGCTCGAATCCGGCTGCGCCGCGGTCCGGCCGGCACGGAACAAGTCTTCGAGCATTGCCGGCAGCAGCCGCCGGGCGCTCGCGTCCGCACGCTCTCTGGAACCCGCCCGGCCGGCCTTCAGACGATCGCGCCACGTTCCGATTCGATCTGTCTTGCGCCACTCCCCGATCTCCTCAGCCAGTTGCCGGCTGGTGCGCCGCCGCTCCCGATCCAGGCCCGCCACCAGCTCCGGATCGGCGCAGCCGGCTGTCCGCAGCACATCGATCGCGATATCGCAGTTCCGCACCGCGCCACATCGTTCCATCAACCTTCGCAATGGCCGGCGAATTCTCTTGACTGTCTTCGACCCGAACCAAGGCTCAAACACTCTCAGCTCCTGAGTGAAGCCGCCGGATCGATACACGCAGGTCATGGATGGCATCCGCGTCGTCCGGCTTCCGCGCCACGTGGCGCAGCCCCGTCCGGAGCTTCTTCAGGCGTTCCGCGGTCTGCGACCGTATGAGCTTCCTCATCGCTTGACCCGCACCAGCAGCGGAAGTCCGTAGGCTTCGCGAAATACGCCCGCCACTTGCTCCGCCTGCCATTGTTCGATGTCCACATCCTGTCGTGCTCGGAAAACAAGCGCAGCTCCACTGCATTCTCCTGCACGGCGGCTTCCACCCGTTCCACGCGCTGTTCCTGGCTCTGATCCAGCGCCACGGCCAGGCGCAGCAGCGGCGTGAGAAGCACCACGCTGTTCCGGTCCTCCGGATCCAGCGCCTGAAACGTATCGTGGGCCGCCTGCGGCATGGATTTGCGGTGGTACCGGCACAGGGTCGCGATCACCGTCCGCTCCCGGTCCTCAAACCCGGGCAGATCCGAGTTCTGCACCAGATACTGCGAATGCCGATGGTGCCGCGATTCGTTCACGAAGTGTCCGATGTTGTACAGATACGCGGCGGCTTCGAGCAACCGGCCCTTCGCCAGCGGCAGGCGATGCAATGGACGAAGCCCCTGGAACAGCATCCCCGCCAGCTCGGCTACCTTCCGCACGTGCAGCGCCGATACCCCGTAGTGGCGCCCCAGCGCCCGCACCGCCCTGCGCTCATCGGCAGTCAGCCGAGCCTGCTCCATGCCTACCTGCCGGTGCGAAAGATCGGCGATGATCCCTTCGCGCACGCCCCCCACCGAGTAGTACAGGCGGTTCAATCGCAGTTCCAGCACCACCTCGTTAAGCACCGCCACACCCGCCACGATGATCTCCGCACGTTTGGGGCCGATGCCGGTGATCTTGGCGCGTCCTCCGGAATCCCGCGAGGACACGTCGCGAAACAATTGCCGTAATTGCGGACCCGTGGCCTGCAGCCTGTCGGCGCGATCGCGCCGCGAGCGGCGAACGTGATTCACCGCGCACACCGCCGCTGCCGCCGTCGCCGAGGTCGCAATCATCCTGTCGACATGCGCGGCCGCGAACCGCGCCACCGGTCCGGCGATTCTTTCCTGGATGTATTTCTGCATCCGCGCGAGCTCGCGTGGGTTGGGTGGGTCGCTTTTCAAAAACACTTCCGTCAGACGCAAGCGCGCCCAGCGGCTTGGAGAACGCTTCCACCAGGCGCCCGCCTTCGCTCAGGATCAGCTCCGCGCTGCCGCCGCCGATGTCCATCATCAATACGCGCTGCTGGGGATGCGGCCAGACGCTTTGCACCCCCAGATGAATCAGGCGGGCCTCCTCCAACCCGGAGATGACTTCCACTGGATGCCCGAGAATGGCCGCCGCGCGCGCCAGAAACTCGTCGCGGTTGGATGCGTCCCGCAAGGCGGCCGTGCCCACCGCGCGCACGCCCATCACGTCCAGCTTGCGATACTGCTCCGCCATGCGCGTCAGGACCTGGCACGCCAGTTCCATTTCAGACGCCGCGAGCTTCCCCTCCCGGAACACCGTCCTCCCCAGACGCACCACCTGGCGGTCCGCCGCGAGCACCTGCATGGTCTGCGCCGGGGCGGATGGATGCGCACTGACCTCGGCCGCCAGCATGCGTATGGAATTGCTGCCGATATCGATTGCTGCGTAACGGGACATGGCGCGGAGGTATCCTATAGTTTGTAACGTGTTTTTAACATTACGTTACAAGCCCTCTCGTTTATAATAGAGAACCTTCGTGCCCTTCTTCCTGCCAAATCGCGGACCAGGCCGTTTAATTGTGGTGGAGGGAATCGACGGCTCGGGCAAATCCACTCAGATCGCCCTGCTGTCTCAGTGGCTGCGCCTCCGCGGCTATGCTGTCGCATTCAGCGAATGGAATTCTTCTCCCCTGGTGAAGGAAACCACCCGCCGCGGCAAGAAAAAGGAGATGTTCACGCCCACCTCCTTCAGCCTGATCCACGCCACCGACTTCGCCGATCGCATGGAGCGCTACATTCTTCCGCTGCTCAAGGCCGGCGCGGTGGTCTGCGCCGATCGCTACGCCTACACCGCATTCGCTCGCGATGTGGTCCGCGGCGTCGACCGCGCCTGGGTGCGCAACCTCTATCGCTTCGCGCTGAAACCCGATCTGGCATTCTACTTCAAGGTTCCGCTCGAAACCGCGCTCGGCCGCATTCTGGGCGGTCGCAACGCCCTCAAATATTACGAGGCCGGAATGGATCTCGGCCTCAGCCGCAACATTGAAGAGAGCTTCCGGATTTTTCAGGGCAGAATTCTAGGCGAATACGAATCCATGATCGAAGAGATGGGCTTCCACGTCATCGACGCGACCAAGTCCATAGAATCGCAGCAGAAAGAAATGCGCCGCATCGTGCTGCGCGAATTCGGTAGCGTGCGTCCGCCTGGAGTTCTGGGCGTGGACCTCCACGCTGCCCGATTGCACGCGTGACCCATGCCTGACTATAAAAATCGCCCGCCGCTGTCTTATTACCGAACCGCGCTGCCCGGCGTCGATTACTCCGAGCTCCAGGGCAAGCTGATCGTCATCGAAGGGCCCGACGCGGTCGGCCGCAGCACCCAGATCCGCGGCTTGAAGCCCTGGCTCGAAGAACTGGGTCACGCCGTTCTCGATACCGGCATGGCTCGCTCCGCGCTGGCCGGTAAGGGAATCAAGGAAGCCAAGGAAGGCAACACGCTCGGTCCCGTCACCATGACGATGTATTACCTGACCGACTTTGCCGACCGTCTCGAGAATGAAATCATTCCCGCTCTTCGCGCCGGCGTGGTGGTGCTCACTGACCGCTACATTTACTCCGTAATGGCGCGCGCGATCGCGCGCGGCGAGAATCGCGCCTGGATGGAGCAGACTGCCGGATTCGCCCTGGTGCCCCACGCGACGTTCTATCTTCGGGCCGAGGTGCAGCACCTGGTGTCGCGCGTGGTGGTCGGCCGCGGCGCTTTCGATTACTGGGAGAGCGGCCTGGATAACGGCTTCGGGCGGAATATGTATGACAGCTTCGTACGCTACCAGTCGCGCCTGATCCGGGTCTTCGATAGCCTGGCGAAGCCCTACGGCTTCGAAGTCATCGATGCAACCCGCCCGCCCGTGGAAGTTTTCGAGTCGCTGAAGGCCTCGATGTCGCGGATCTTCGAACCCCAGGACACCCCCAGGATCGTGCAGCCCCGCAAGCCCTCGCAGCGAATCCATGCTCTAGAACCGCTTAAAACGGCTGGCCGCCGCCATTAGGCCAGATCCGCCCGCCCACACTCCTAATCGCCGTAACGAGGTTCTACCCCCACGCGTCCCTTAATCGATAGGTGCCGGCATCCGGTCACGAATCAAACCTTCAGGAGTCTGGTAATGATCCAAAGGACGCTCGCCGTATTAGCCGCGCTGCTCGCCGTCGCGCTATGCGGATTCGCCGCGTTGGGCGGTTCGGAGGAATCCGTGATATCCGACCAGATCCGGCTCCAGGCGAGTCGCAAGGTGGTGCCGGAGCACGGGTACCGCGTGCACGAAATCACCCGCGAGGATGGCACCTTAATAAAGGAGTACGTATCGTTCGAGGGTAAGGTGTTTGGAGTTTCCTGGAAAGGACCGACTCTCCCGGATTTATCTCAACTGTTGGGATCGAATTTCGCCGACTTCCGGAACAACCTGCACCCCCAGGCGGGCCGCCGGAAGGCCGCGGTGGTTCGCACCGGAGACCTGGTTGTCGAAAGCACCGGACACATGCGCGCTTTTGAGGGACGCGCGTATCTGACTTCGATGCTGCCGGCCGGCGTCACGCAGGATGTCGTGCAATGAGGCGCGGCATGGCGGCCGCCACCGCCGTTCTGACGCTGAGTCTCGCTGGCTGCGGTGACGGAACCAGCGGCAGTTCCAGCGAGACCACATCCACGCCGCCGCCCGTGAACAATGTTCAGCCGGTGATCGTGGATGCGGGTCCCGTGGTCAGCGGCCAACCCGCCGGAAACGCGAATGTCCTCTTTACGAACGTAACGATCTGCGTGCCCGGCACGGCCACTTGCCAGACCATTGACCACGTCACCGTCGATACCGGGTCCACCGGATTGCGCATCCTCGCTTCGCAACTGACGTTGAGTTTGCCGGGCAGTCTGAATGCCAACGGCCAGCCGATTGCGAACTGCATCCAGTTCGCCGACAACACTTATCAATGGGGACCCGTCCAGAAGGCCGATATCAAGATGGCGGGTGAAGTCGCTTCTTCAGTACCCATCCAGGTAATTGGGCCTTCGAATTTTCCCGCGGCTCCAACCGACTGCACGGCCGGCGGAACGCCCGCGCAGACCGTTTCCGATCTCGGCGCCAACGGCATTCTGGGCGTGGGTCTGTTCCGCCAGGACTGCGGCCCGGCGTGCGCTTCCGCAACATCGCCGCCCGCCATCTATTACAGTTGCCCCGCCTCGGCTTGCTCCATCACCTCGGTCAGCGTGGCGGAACAACTGCAAAATCCTGTCGCGATGTTTCCCCAGGATAATAACGGCTTAGCCATCACCCTTCCGCAGGTCCCCGCCGGTGGAGCAGTTTCGGTATCAGGCAGCATGATATTTGGCGTCGGCACGCAGGCCAACAATGCGCTGAGCGGCGCGCAGGCTCAAGCCACCGACGGCTTTGGCAACTTCACCACCACGTTCAACGGTGTCCGCTACTCCAGCAGCTTCATCGACAGTGGTTCGAACGGCCTGTTCTTCCTCGATTCGGCTACCACTGGTCTGCCGGACTGCGGCAGACAGGAAACCGGATTCTATTGCCCCGCCTCCACTACAGGTTTTACCGCGATCAATAGCGGCCCCAATCCAAATTTACCCGCGACCACCGTTTCGACCAACATCGCGTTCGCCGTTGCGAATGCGGCGGCGCTCTTCAACTCGCCCGCCTATGCGTTTAATAACCTGGGCGGAAGTAACCCCGGAGCGTTCGACTGGGGACTGCCTTTCTTCCTAGGCCGCACCGTATTTATTGGCATCGAAGGCCGGAGTTCGCCCGCCGGTACGGGACCGTATTGGGCCTACTAGCCCTCATCTCAACTCACACGACGCGATGCGATAATGAATCTTGACCGCGCGCATCTTCAGTAAGCTCATCCTGAGCCTGGTGGCGGTTCTCGCCCTGGCGCTTGTTGCGGTCGATTATCTCGTCACCCAGCGGGTGGAGCAGACGTTCTCCGAACAACTCCGCCAGGAGCTCACTGAAAAAGCCCGCACCATCGCTCTCATGCTTCCCCGGCAGGAGGAGGGCTTCGTCCAGCTCGCGAAAGCTGCCGGCGCACGCGTCACTTGGGTCGACGCCAGCGGCCGGGTTCTGGGCGAGTCCGATGCCGATCCCGGCGGGATGGAAAACCATAAAGCGCGTCCCGAAATCGCCGCCGCCCTGCGAGGCCAGATCGGCTCCAGCCTGCGGATGAGCCCCACCCTCGGCGTCCGCTTGTTCTATGTCGCGATTCCGTACCAGGGCGGCGCGCTTCGCCTGGCCGTGCCCGCCGCTTCTGTCGACGCCCAGGTCCACGCGATTCGCAATGACGTTCTGCTCTCCACCGCCCTGGCGTTCCTGCCGGTTGTGATCCTGGCCGCGGTGTTCGCCCGTTACATCTCCGGCCGCCTGGGCGCCATCGTCGACTTCACACGCCAGTTAGCCGAAGGCAACTTCCGTGCGCGCCTCCCCGGCTCCTCGCGGGGCGTGCTGGGATTGTTCACCGCCAAGCTAAATGAGACCAGCGAAAAGCTCGCGTTCATGCTGGATCGCCTCGAAACCGAACACGCCGAGCTGGAAAAACTGGAGAACATCCGCAAGGATTTCGTCATCAACGTCTCGCATGAGCTGCGCACGCCTCTCGCCTCCATCCAGGGATATACGGAAACGCTTCTGGACGGCGCCATTCACGACCCCGCCAACAATGTAAAGTTCCTGAATATCATCCGCCAGAATGCCGAGCGCCTGGCTCGCCTCACCGCCGATCTGCTCACGCTTTCCCGGGTCGAGCTAAACCAGCAGGAACTGAAGTTCGCCTCGTATTACGTCACCCGCCTCCTGAGCGATAACCTCGACGGCATGCGGCCGATCGCCGAGCGCCGCGGCATCCGGCTATCGCTTGAGCCAGTGGAACCCGCCGCCGCCGAGGTCTTCTGCGACGCCGAAGCGGTCCACCAGATCCTGACCAACCTTCTCGATAACGCCATCAAGTACACCCCCGACGGCGGAACCGTGACGGTCGGCGCCCGGCAGACCGGCGTCCCGGGCGACCCCGCCTGCCGGGTCGAATTTTACGTGCGCGATACCGGTTCCGGCATTCCCGCCGACGACCTTCCCAGGCTGTTCGAGCGCTTCTACCGCGTCGACAAAGCCCGCTCGCGCGCCCTGGGCGGCACCGGCCTCGGCTTAGCCATTGTGAAACATCTGGCCCGCTCCCAGAACGGCGAGGTTCGCGTGGAAAGCCAGGTGGATAAAGGATCTACCTTCTTCGTTTCCTTGCCTGTGCAGGACTGGGCGTCGTCCCCTGCCGCACCCAGTCAAAAAGAGTTAACAGCATCGTAATCAATTTGTAATGGCTTCTAGGTTACTGTGGAAGCAGAGCATGAAAAAGATCGTATTAATTGAGGATGACGCCGACCTTTTCTCGCTGATCCAGTACAACCTGGAAAAGGAAGGCTTCGCGTTTGCGGGCTCCCGGACCGGTAAAGGCGCCATCGACCTTTGCCGCCGCGAGAAGCCCGACCTGATCATCCTGGATATCATGCTTCCGGATTCCGATGGCTTGGAGATCTGCAAGTCCATCCGCGCGCATCCCGAGCTATCTCATACACCCGTCATTTTCCTGACCGCGCGCGCTTCCGAAACCGATCGCATTGTGGGGCTGGAGCTGGGCGCCAACGACTATATCGTCAAGCCCTTCTTCGTGAGGGAACTGGTGGCCCGCATCAAGATTCATTTCCGCGGTGCGCCGTCTTCCACGAAGCTTTTGAAGATCGGCGATCTGGAGCTCGACCGAACCCGTTGCCAGGTGCGCCTGGGCGGCCACGAAGTTTCGCTGACCGCCACCGAATTCCGGTTGCTCGAATTTCTCATGAGCCGGCCCGGCGTGGTCTTTAGCCGCGAGCAGTTGCTCGACGCCGTGTGGGGCCACGATCGCGCGGTGACCGACCGCACGGTCGATGTCTACATCCTGCGCCTGCGCCAGAAGATCGAAACTCCCGACAACGTTTCTTTCCTGCGCAGCGTCCGCGGCTTCGGCTATAGCTTCGAGCCCGGCGTCGCCCAGACGGCCACCACCTGAAAATCTAAGGGGACTGCCTCCGATTTCGAAATAACGTGAAAATGGGGGACTGCCTCCGATTTCGATGAACGAGCGCGTCGCCTGTTCTGATTAGTTCCCCGAAATCGGCTGGCTGTCCCCACCCGACGGTCCCACCACCGCCACTCCTTCGCGCCGCCTCCGGTCACGCCGCAGCTCTTTGCCCGCAACGAGCTCCCTTTCGCGCTGCACTCCCAACTCCTCTTCGCTCGCCATCCGGTGCGATTTCGCCAGCAAGAGCTGCGCTGCCCGCCGTGCCGACACTTCTACCGGAGCCGAACCTTCCACGTCCACGAGCGATACAAACTCGGGCAGGCTCGCCGCTAAATCTCGAACTTCCTTCCAGTACCGTCTGATATCTCTCATGCGTGTCCTCTTCGATCGCCGTGCATAACCTGGTGCGCCCGCCCGATCCGATCGGCATTCTCCGAAACCTGCACCGCCAGGCGCTTAAAACCAGCCGCACGCGCCAGCAGCGCGCCGGCAACTCCTTTAGACATGTCCACCGGCAGCACCATCTCCTCGCTGACCGCGCCACGCAGCTGCTCCAGCACCTTTTCCGCCCGCTGCTGTGCGATCCGCTCGAGCGCCCGAGCCATCGCCTCCAGCGCGTGCGCTTCTTCGCGCAGGCTTGCGATCTGCGCCCGCGGAATCAGATGCTCGGCGAGTCTCTCGATCGCCTGCCCCAGCGTCCGTATCTGCGCTTCTCCCGCCGTGACCTCGTCCAGCTTCTTGAACTCCAGCTTCTTTCCGGCAGCCGCCGCTTCCACCAGATTCTCCAGCGCATTCTCGGACGTTTTCACGATTCGCTCGCGAGCATCCTTCGCGTGCCTGTTCAGCGCTCTTTCCGCGGCCCTCAGACCATCCAGACGATCCTGAGCCTGCCGCTGCGCGCCCGCCGCCTCGCGCACCGACGCTTCCGATTCGGCTTGCTGGAGCGCTTCCGACACGCGAGCCTGCAAATCCTCTGCCAGTGCCTGTTCATCTTCCGTCGCGACCGCTTCAAGGGTTGGCGTTTCCGCCAGATAGAAACTCATGACGCCCCATCATCGGCCCGATTCCCGGGCGCACTCACAGGCCGCTTCTTCAACTGTTTGAAAATTATGCAAATTTAGAGTCAACCCCAGCGTTTCGCATCCTCTCCGCCGGTAGCCTCGATGCGAGCGTAAGTGCGATGTTCCATCATTCCGATTGCTCGTATTTTTCAGTGGGTCAAATGACCCAACTTACGCTTTAGCCGGCAGCCGCTAGGCCACATCCATCCTTGCGGATCACACATTTGTCCCTTTCGCAGAGAGTTGGCGTTCGGATTGCTTACGTTCTCTCACACGTGAAAACTGCTACAGGAATCGGACAAAGTGCTGTACGATACCGACTAGGGAGATCCCTAGTGAGACTGCGGACGACGCCGCTATGGCGAGTGGCTGCGATCATCGGCCTGATCTCGGTGAGCCTCGCGAGCGCCCCCCGGCGTCCGTACTCCACCCACGAAAAAGCGTTTTTCGCCGACGATCAAACCGTCCAGTTCGTTCGTCCCGGCCTGGTCATCAAGGTTAACTCAGCTCAAATTGCGGCGGATGGCACCATCTCGACGGTTTACACCATCAGCGATCCCCAGGGGTTGCCGCTGGATTCGAGCGGCGTAACCACGCCGGGCACGGTCAGTCTGAGCTTCATCGCGGCCGTCCTGCCGGCCGATCAGGAATCCTACACGTCCTACACGACACGCACGCAGACGGGGACCGTGCTTGGTTCCACCCAGCAGGCGGGAGCCGATTCCGGCGGCACTTCCACCCAGGTCGGACCCGGCCAGTATCAATACACGTTCCATACCCGGGCGCCCTCGGGCTTCGATGCAACGGCTACGCACACCATCGGCATTTACGGTTCCCGGAATTTGACGATCTTCAATTTGGGCACCAACTACGCCAGCACGACGTTTAATTTCGTTCCCAATGGCGCTGCTGTGACCCGCACCCACGACATCATCCGGACCGCCAGCTGCAACGCCTGTCACGATCAGTTGTCGGCGCACGGAGGATCGCGGCGCGGCATCGATCTATGCGTGCTGTGTCACACGCCGCAAACCAGCGACGCCAACACCGGCGCCACGCTGGACGCCAAGGTTTTCTTTCACAAGCTCCACATGGGCGAGAATCTGCCCAGCGTCAAGGCCGGCACTCCGTATATTCCCGTCATCAACCAGTTTGGAACGTTCGATTTCTCGGACGTGGCTTATCCGGCCGATCCGGGCGATCCGCGGCGCTGCGAAACCTGTCATTCGCAAACCACCGGCGCGGCCCATGCAACCGCCTATCTGCTGCATCCTTCGCGCGCGGCCTGCGGCGCTTGCCATGACGACGTGAATTTTACGACCGGCGACAATCATCCGGGCGGCCCGCAGTTCGACGACAATCAATGCGCGACCTGCCACATCCCGCAGGGCGAGATCGACTTCGACGCTTCCATCAAAGGCGCCCACGTGGCGCCCACGGCGTCGAGCTTGCTCTCGGGCCTGGCGGTCAACATCACGAAAGTCGTCAACGGGACCGCCGGGAGCTTGCCCGTGGTTTCGTTTCATGTTCAGGACAGCGGCGGGAACCCGGTTCCGCTGTCGGCGCTGGGCTCAATCTCCTTCACCATGGCCGGTCCGACCGCCGATTACGGCTACACCAATTTCGGCGTGACCACGCCGGGATACGTGACCGAAAGCGCCACGAAAGCCACATGCGACGCGAGCAGCAACTGCACCTACACATTCACCCACCCCGTGCCGGCCGGCTCGACCGGAACGTACGCGATCGGCGTTGAGGCTCGCCGTACGGATGTTATTCTGTCCGGCGACCCTAAGCAGCAAAGCATCACGTACGGAGCCAAGAACCAGGTGGTGTATTTCTCCGTCGACGGATCTCCGCTCGCGCCGCGCCGTGGCGTGGTGGCGCTGGGGAACTGCAACCTGCCACGTGTCGCTATCGCTGCATGGCGGACTCCGCAACAACACCGAATACTGCGTGATGTGCCACAATCCCTCGAACACCGATGCGGCCAGACGCACCAGCGCTGCCGATAAGGCCGTGCCTCCCCAGGGCATCAACTTCAACCTGCTGGTGCATCGCATCCACTACGGCATCAACATGCAGGCGTCCAAGCGCACCTACGTGGTGGTCGGCTTCGGAGGAACTCACAACGATTTCAGCGGCACGCTGTTCCCCGCGATGAGTCCCACCGGGGCCGCGACCGATACCCGCAACTGCTCCTTGTGCCACGTCAACAATAGCGAGCAGAATCTTCCGCTCGGGCTCAACCCGGTGATCGATCCGCAAGGGCCGATCAACCCGATCCTGCCCATCGCTTCGGCCTGCACGGGCTGCCACGTGGACATTCCCAGCGCCTCTCACGCGCTCGCCAACACCAGCACGCTCGGGGAGGCTTGCACCGTCTGCCACAGCTCCGGCGCGGAGTTTGCGGTCGATAAGGTGCATGCGCAGTATTAAGCTAGCGTTTCTTATCCTGATCGCTGCCGGCCTGACCGCGCGCGCGCAGACTCCGGCCACGCCGCCTCCTGCTCTACCTACGGGTTACGTCGGATCGGAAATCTGCAAGATCTGCCACGAGGATATCTATAACGCGTTCGGGAAAAGCCCCCACAACGCAGTCGAAACCAGCGCGAAACGCGGCTTTGAAGGGCGTGCGTGCGAGTCCTGCCATGGACCCGCGCAGAAGCACACCGAGTCGCCTTCGGCCGCGACCATTCGCAACCCCTCGAAACTTGCCGCGGCCGCCGCCGATAAGATCTGCCTCACCTGCCACCTGAATCAGCCGACCCACGTTGGCCGGCTCGAAAGCAGCCACGCGAAGAATCAGGTGTCCTGCACCTCCTGCCACAAAGTTCACGCCAACGGGCCCAACGGACTCGTGAACCGCAAGCCGGCCGCGATCAACGAACAGTGCGCCAGCTGCCACACCAACGTGTGGGCCCAGTTTCAGAGGCCCAATCATCACAAGCTGCCGGAAGGCGCGATGAGCTGCGTCGACTGCCACAATCCGCACGGCAGTATTCGACCCGCCATGGCGCAGGCTTTCGCCGCGAACGAGCCGGGATGCCTGAATTGCCATGGCGACAAGCGCGGGCCGTTCACGTTCGAACATGGGCCGGTGCGTTTCGAAGGCTGCGCGGCCTGCCATGAGCCGCACGGCTCGGCCAATCCCCGGATGCTGGTGCGTCAGGAAGTGCGCATGCGTCTGCCTGGAGTGCCACGCCAATCTGCCCTCGGTCAACACCACCGGGACCATCGGCGTCGTGCCGCCCGCCTTTCACGATCTGCGCTCGCCCCGTTTCCAGAACTGCACGGTGTGCCATCAGAAGATCCACGGAAGCTACGTGGATAGGAATCTGCTGCGATGAGCCGGCTGTCTGCGCTCCTGTTGATCGTGGTTCCGCTGGCGCGCCCAGACGCCTGAGCCCACAGCCTTCGCAGCCGGCCGCGGCGGAAACCCCGTCTCCCGTGCCCTCGGCCGAATCCTGGCTGACCGGATCCATCGACGTTGGCTATCGCTGGCGCACCGGTGTCGGAGGCAGCTTCGATACCTACCGCAGCATCGTCAATCTGGGATCGGGACCAAAACTGCTCGGCGCTGACTTCACCCTGACCGATCCAAAGCATCGCGCCTTCGACCAGATCCACGTGCGCGCCAACAGTTGGGGCGACGATCCGTACCAGACCGTCCATCTCGACGCCAAGAAATCCAAGCTCTACGATTTCAGCGCGGATTACCGCGACATTGCCTATTTCAATTTCCTGCCTTCCTACGCCGATCCGCTGCTGTCCCGCGGGATCGTGCTCAACGAGCAATCCTTCGACACGCGCCGCCGTCTGGGCAGCTTCCAGCTCGATCTGCTGCCCGGCAACTGGTTCATTCCCTATTTCGCCTACGATCGGGACTCGGGCGTCGGGCACCGGCGCGACGACATTCGTCAGCGACTCCAATGAATTTCCGGTTCCCAACACGCATGCGCGATCAGACCAGTCTCTACCGCGGCGGCGTGCGCTTCGAGTTGCGCCGTTTTCACGCCACGCTCGAGCAGGGCGGCACGACATTCAAGGACGATCAGAGCGTCTTCCAGAGCCCCGGTTCGGTCAATTTCGGCAACGTGGCGACGCCCATATTCGGCCAGAAAACCGATCTGACCAACCTGCTTGCCGCCTACGGTGTTCGCGGGACCAGCATCTACAGCAAGGGCCTGTTTACGGCCGAAGCGGCCTCCTGGCTGGATCTCTACGGGCAGTTCCTGTACAGCCAGCCCGACACGAACGTCAATTATCAGCAGACCGCCGCGGGCAATCTGTTGTTGCAGAGCCAACTGCTGTTCTACACCAGCCAGCAGTATCTGGTCTCGGCCGCGGCCAAGATGCCCCACACCAGCGGAAGCCTGGGCGCGGAAATCCGCCCCTTGCGGCGCGTCCGCATCGTCCAGTCCTGGCTCACCGATCGCCTCCACAACGCGGGCTCGGCGGCGTCGACCCAGACGCTCACCAGCCACAGGCGGCTCTCCCAACAGATGGCCGCCCTGCTGGCTTCCTCGCTGGTGACCAACTACAGCCAGGAAGAGATCGACATTTTTTACGACGCCACGTCGAAACTCACTCTGCGCGGCGGCTATCGTTATGTCTGGGGCGACGCCAACGACGCGGTTCTGCCGCCCGCGGGACTGATGAGCTCGGATCAAGCCAAGCTCCGGCGCAATGTTGGTATCGGCGGCGTGACCTTCCGTCCGAGCCAGAACATCACGATCCGGGCCGATGCGGAAGTCGCCTCCAGCGGCGGGTCGTATTTTCGCACCAGCTTGTACGATTATCAGAAAGTCCATGCGCAGGCGCGCTATCAGGCTCTGGCGTCGCTTAGTTTCGCAGCGGATTTTACTTTGCTCGACAATAACAACCCCGTGCCCGGCGTGAATTACGATTACCGGTCGCAGCAGGAATCGCTGTCGCTATACTGGTCGCCCCTGGGCGGCAAGTTCGGCGACTTCCAGGGTTCTTATACACGATCCACGCTGCACTCGGAAATCGGCTATCTCGATCCCGCAAACCTTGACGCCGCAAACATCCCTTTATCGCGACAACGCCCACTACCGCCACCGCGCTCTTCAACGTGAAGCTGCCGCAAGTTCAAGGAATCGCCCCGAAGCTCTCCGCCGGCGGATCGTTCTTCATTTCATCCGGCAGCCGCGCGACCAGCTACTACCAGCCGCTCGCCACACTCTGGCTGCCCGTCGGCAAGAAGATCAGCTTGTTCGCGGACTGGCGATACTACGGATACGGAGAGGCTTTCTACCTGTACGAAGGCTTCCGCACCAACCTGGTCACCGCCGGACTGAGGTTCACACGATGACTGCGGACGCTAGCCACGCTGTTCATGTTCTGCCCTGGGATCTCCGCGCGGCCACCATCGCGGCGGACTCCACGCGCGGGGCGCAGTTGTTCGAAACGCTCTCCTGTGTCCAGTGCCACAGCGTCAACGGCAAAGGCGGAACCGTCGGGCCCGATCTCGGCCGCCGGATCGATCGCGATTTCACGCCCGCATCGCTTGCCGCCACCATGTGGAATCACGCTCCTGCAATGTGGGCGTCGATGCGCGCACGCAACGTCCAGTCCGGCGATCTCAATGAGCAGGCCGCCGCGGATCTGTTCGCCTATTTTTACTCGGCACGCTTCTTTGAGAAGCCCGGCGACGCAGGCCGCGGTAAGCGGCTTTTCTCCTCCAAACATTGCGCGGAATGTCATGGCCTGACGGGATGGCAATCCATTGGTCAACCGCTCGCGCTGGTGAACGCTCTCTGGAATCACGCCTCTACCATGCGCCAGGAGTTCGCGAATAAGAAGATAAGCTGGCCCGAGCTGACCGCGCAGGACCTCACGGATATGCTGGTCTATCTTCGGAATCTGCCTTCGGCTCCCAATGCGGCCGGCTTCGACATCACCGCTGGAACGACCGGCCGCGCCCTATTCGAAGCCAAAGGATGCGCCGCCTGCCACACCGGCAAGGCCTCTCTTAACTCACGGCTCACGGGCAAAACCCTGACCGATATCGCCGTCGCGATGTGGAATCACGAACCCAGAATGCCCACCGCTCCGGAGCCGATGAGCCTCGCGGAAATGCGCGAGATCGTGAGCTATTTATGGGCCGAGCAGTTTTTCGAAGACGCGGGCAATCCCGCCGCGGGAGCGCGTGTATTCGCCTCCAAGGGCTGCGCGGCCTGCCACAACGACGCGTCTCGTAACAATGCGACCGGAGCGCCCAAACTCACCGGCGCCGGCCGGACCTTCTCAGCCGCTACCATCGTCTCGGCGCTCTGGCATCACGGCCCGCAAATGCTCGATCAAATGAAGACCAAGGGCATTGCCTGGCCGCGCTTCGACGGACCGCAAATGGCGAATCTGATCGCTTATCTGAACGGCCGGAACAAGGCCCCGCAACAGGGAAAATAACATGCCGGATCCACAGAAGCAGCCCGTAATCGTCCTGCTCACCAGCCACTGGATCACCATGACGGGCGTCGCGCTGGTGACGCTGGCCGGATTCTCGTGGCTCTTCGCGCTGCCGGCGAACATCCGCGGGAATGTCAGCAACCCCTACATCGGACTGCTCACGTTCATCGCGATCCCCGTCGTGTTTTTCGCCGGACTGATCCTGATTCCCATCGGCATAGCGCTCGGCCGGCGCAAGGCTGCCGAGGCGCTGAATCCGCCTGTCGACCGTAAGGCCGCCTGGCGCCGCGCCGGAATGTTTTTCACCGTCATGACCATGGCGAACCTGGTCATCGGCAGCCAGCTCACCTATCGTGCCGTCGAGCACATGGAAACCACTCAGTTCTGCGGGCAGAGCTGCCACGTGATGAAGCCCGAGTTTACGGCTCATCTTCTGCCGCCGCACCAGCAGGTGGCCTGCGCTACCTGCCATGTTGCGTCCCGGCGCAACCGGCTGGTTTGCGTCGAAGATGGCCGGGACCCGCCAGCTCATCGGCGTGATGCTGAACAACTATCCGCGGCCCATCGAGTCGGCCATGGAGAGCAACCGCCTGGTTTCGTCCGCCGATACCTGCGAGCAGTGCCACGCCCGCGGAAGGATCATCGGTCCGCGCCTCCGCATGCACAGCAGCTTCAAGGACGATGAGGCCAACACGCGCAGCGAAACCGTCCTGATGATGATGGTCGGCGGCGGGACCACCGGCGGCATTCATGGCGCGCACATGGGTCCGGGCGTCCACATTCGCTACGCGGCTGCCGACAAGAAGCGGCAGACCATCCCCTGGGTGGAATACAGCAACGGCAGCCAAGCGACGCAAACCTACCTCGCCGACGGCACCACGCCCGATGCAGCCCGCGCTCTTGCCGACCTTCGAAATGCAATGCGTCGATTGCCACAATCGGCCGGCCCATTCCCTCGAATTGCCCGACCGCGCCGTCGATCGCGCCATGGCGGCCGGCCAGATTTCCGCGACCCTGCCGTTCGTCAAGAAAACCTCGATCGAGCTATTAAAGACCACCTACGCGAGCGACGACGAAGCCGCGCAGAAAATCCCCGCCGGGCTCAACAGCTTCTACCAGCAAAAGTATGCCGACGTTTGGGCGAAGCGCTCGAACGATGTCCAGCAGGCGGGTCAGGCGCTGCTCGCCATCTATCAAAGCAACGTGTTCCCGGATCTGAAAGTGACCTGGGGAACGTATCCCAACAATCTGGGACACACCGACTATCCCGGCTGCTTCCGCTGCCATGATGGCGGCCACTCCACCGCCGATAAAAAAACGATCACGCAGGATTGCAGCACCTGCCATCAGATGCTGGCGGTAGAAGAGACGGACCCCGCGATCCTGAAGACTCTCGGCTTAGCTGAAGCGCCAAAATAATCAGCGCGCAGGCTGCGGCTGCGTCGCGGCTTGCTTGGCTTGCGCGATTTGTTCTGCGGTCAGACGCTTGGCGACCTCGGCCAGCTGCTTACGCGCATCCGCATGGCCTTGAGCGGCCGCCCGGCTGAACCAGCGGTAGGCTTCGACATCGCTTTGCCGGGTTCCCCGGCCAGCAGCGTACATCCGGCCGAAATTATACTGCCCGGCAGCGAAGCCCTGTTCGGCGGCTTTGCGATACCAGCTCACAGCTTCCGCATCGATCTTGAGGCTCCCCCAGCCTTTTTCGTAGGTGAGCCCGAGCTCGTTTTGCGCGGGCGCATATCCTTCTTCGGCCAAGCCCCGCAGGTTTTCCTGGCCCCGCGAAATGCCCCGCTGCGCGGCCTTGCTGGACCATTTGACCGCCTCGGCCGGATTCTTCGCAGCGCCCAGGCCGATGGCATACATCATCCCCAGAGTGGCCTGCGCATCCGGAAGTCCTTGATCGGCCGCTTTGCGGAACCAGTTGACCGCCTCGGCTTCATTCTTCGCTACGCCCACGCCGTTGGCATAAGCGATTCCTAAACTGAATTGCGCTTCGGCGATACCCTGATCGGCCGCTTTGCGATACAGCGCCACCGCCTGCGCCGGATCTTTCCTGACGCCCTCGCCTCGCGCGTACATCGATGCGAGATTGACCTGCGACTGCGGATCGTTCTGATCGGCGGCCTTGCGCAGCCAGCCGGCCGCCTCCGTATAGTTTTGTTTCACGCCCTGGCCATTCAGATACGCGAGGCCAAGATTACCCTGGGCCGCAGGCTGGCCCTGCTCGGCAGCTTTGCGAAACCAATTCACCGCCTCGGCATAGCTCCGCGCAACGCCAAAGCCGAAGGCGTACATGCTGCCCAGAATGGTCTGGGCATTCGGATCGCCGCCTTGGGCCAGTGGGCGGACGATGCGCAACGCGGCCGGATAGTCCTTGCGCTGAAGGGCGGACTGCGCGTCCTGAAGAGGCTGCGACGACTGGGCGGCAGCCAGACCCGCCAGCATAATCACCATGGCCGCCCACGTTTTCATCAGCCCTTATTGTACTCTGGAGCCTATTTCAGGACCGCGTGGCGCGCGTCTTTTTCGTTCTCGCAAACGTCTTCGATCAGCTCCGTATCGGGCATGATTTGGAACTGCATGGTCAAAGTCCAGGGCTTGGTGTATGCCTTGGGATCGTCTACGGTGAGCTGAATTTCCATGTGCCCGAAATCGCGGCGGCGGAAGCGCTCGATGGTGTGCAGCGCGTCGCTATGAGGATGGCCGGCGTCGTCGAGCCACGTAAGGTCGTTGAAGCCCTTGGAATCCACCACCAGCGCGTCGCCATCCCAATGTCCGACCGAGTATCCGAACCACGCGGGACTCATTTCCGCCGGAAAATCGCGGCCATCGGTGAAAATCTGCCGGAAGCGGGCGAATTCTTCGTACAGAATCAGAAACAGCCCGGGGTCCTGCACGATCTTGAAGTTCCCAACGATCATGGCATCGGGAATTCCATGCGGCAGGCAGCGCTCTGAGGGACGGCCCGCGCCGAACGTCGCGTAGCGCTGCTGGAACAAGGCTTCCGCCCAGGGCTGCATCGAAATCGTTTCGCCCGGAGGCATCCAGAACTGCAGGCTGGCATAAGACGCTTCTTGAGATGGAATGGTTCGCGGACGCGCGATTTTCCAGATGCCCGACAAGTCGGGCTTGCCGTCCTTGCGCGGAACGGGTCCCGCGAGATTCGGCTTACCGTCTGGAGTCCGGGGCGTGGCAGGATTCGGATGGTTGATCCACTGCGCCGGGAGGAGCGGCGCGGCGATCGCCAGAACCAGAATGCGCGTGAACTTCATGCTCAGCCATTCTACGCCGAAAGCACACGGGACACCCCGCCGCGAGAAGAATGACGCAGCTTTGATTCGTTCGTCGCGGCGACCAAGGTAGCCGGAGGCTACTACTCGTACTCTTCCAGTTCAAGCTGGTCGCCGCGCTCCGTTCCGGTCTGCTCCAGTGTCCCGGCGGGCAGTTCCAGCACCGAATGCGCCCGCAGGCACAGCGCGATCCGGCGGCGGACCATGTTCGGCCGGATTTTCAGGATCTTGCGTTTGCGATTGAGGAACACAACGTCAATCGTGAACTTCATGGCGAACGTGTGGACGCCTTCGCACGGGACGATCCATAGTCCTTCGCCCCGAGCCAGTCCGGTATGCTTCAACAGGCCCGTGCGCCGTTTAGCGCTGGTGTCGGCGATATCGGCCCGTTCCGCCAACATCCGCCCACGTGTCTGATTGGTTACACGAAGTTTCGGCAAAACCCCAGACTAACGAAGCCGGGGCGGTACAATCAAGGTATGGAATCGCAGCTCAGCAAGGCCAGTTTCGGCGCCGGCTGTTTTTGGGGCGTGGAAGCCGCGTTTCGCCGCCTGGCTGGAGTCAAGTCGACCCAGGCCGGCTACATGGGCGGGACCACCAAGAATCCGACCTACGAAGACGTGTGTACCGACCGAACCGGGCATGCGGAAGTGGTCGAAGTCACTTACGATCCGCAGGTGATCAGCTACCACGACCTGCTCGAAGTCTTCTGGACGAATCACAACCCCACCACGCTGAACCGGCAGGGTCCCGATGTGGGCGCGCAGTATCGTTCGGCCATCTTTTATTACACGCCGGAGCAACTGGTGGAAGCGCGGGCGTCGCGCGAAGCCGCGCAGGCAAAATTTCCCAAGCCGATTGTGACCCAGATCGTCCCGGCCAGCGAGTTCTGGCGCGCGGAAGAATATCATCAGCAATATCTGGAAAAGCGCGGCCAGGCACACTGCCACATTTAGGATTTTAGGAACCCCATTTTGAAGATTGGATTTGTTAGCCTGGGCTGTCCCAAAAACCTGGTCGATACCGAGGTGATGATGGGCCAGCTCACCGCACAGGGTCACGAGCTGACGCCGCATCCTTCCGATGCCGACGTGATCGTGGTCAACACCTGCAGCTTCATCGATCCGGCCAAGCAGGAATCGGTGGACACCATCCTCGAGATGGCCGAATACAAGAAAACCGGCCGCGCGCGAAAGCTGATCGTCGCCGGGTGCCTGGTCGAACGCTACCGCGGCGACATCCGGAAGAACATGCCCGAAGTGGACGCGGTCATCGGCACCAATGAGCTGGAGCAGATCACCAGCCTCTGCGAGGGCGTGGAACCCGCCGAGCGGAATCCCTTCGAGCCGTACCTGTATCACGACGCGACCCCACGCGTGCTGGCGACCCCTCGGCATTTCGCCTATATCAAGATCGCCGAAGGCTGCGATCATCCCTGCACTTTCTGCGTGATCCCGCAATATCGCGGAAAGTTCCGCAGCCGCCGCTTCGAGAGCGTCATTTCCGAGGCGACTCGCCTGTTTTCGCAAGGCGTCCGTGAGATCAACCTGATCGGCCAGGACACCACCTGCTACGGCGAAGATCTGGGCCTGAAGGACGGCTTGTCGCTGCTGCTGGCCCGGCTGGCGCAGATCGAAACCGATCACGCCAAATGGGTCCGATTCCTGTACTGCTATCCCAACAAGGTGACGCAGAAGCTGCTGGATACCATCGCGGAGCATGCGGCTCTCGTCAAATACATCGACATGCCGTTGCAGCATGCCAGCGCCCCTGTGCTGAAGCGCATGAAGCGCGGGGCGAGCGGCGATATCTTCCTCAAGCTTTTGGAAAAGATCCGGCGAACCATCCCCGGCGTGGCGATCCGCACCAGCATGATCGTCGGCTTTCCGGGCGAGACCGAAGCGGATTTCAAGGAATTGTGCGATTTCGTCGAGGCTGCGCAAGTTTGACCGGATGGGAGCGTTCTCCTACTCCGACGAGGACACCAGCAAGAGTTTCGCGCTGGATGCCAAAGTGGATGGCCGCACGATTCAGAATCGCAAACGCCGCTTGATGGCCATCCAGCGCAAGATTTCCCGCGCGCGCAATCGGACGCTGGTCGGTCGCGAGATCGACGTACTCATCGAAGGGCCGTCGGCCGATTCCGAACTCGTCTGGCAGGCGAGGCTTTCGACGCAGGCTCCCGATATCGACGGCGTCTGCTACATTTCAGACCCTGGCGAAGCGCCTTTGCGAGCGGGTGAATTCCGGCGCATGCGGATCACCAAAGCGCACGATTACGACTTGACCGGCGAACTGGTGGATGCTCCCGTGCCGTTCCACTCCACACAACTTCTGCAAGTCCTGCGATAAAGTACGAACGTATGCGGTGTCCGATCTGCAGGAAGGCAGTTCCATCCGACGGCCCATTTATCCCCTTTTGCAGCGACCGCTGCCGGATCATCGATCTGGGCAACTGGGCTTCCGAGAAATACGTGATTTCGACGCCGGTCGATCCGCAGCACCTCGCCGACACGCAGGACGAACGCGATGCAGCGGAGGAAGACGATAGCGAATGAGCGCCTTCGCGCGTTTGCTGGGCACGTTCTTCTATCTTGGATACGTCCCCAAAGGGCCGGGAACGGCGGGATCGTTAGGCGCGCTGGCTCTCGCGTGGGCGCTGCATGCGTACCTGGGCATTTCCGGGGTTTGCCTCGCATTTTTCGGAGTGGTGCTGATTGCACCCGCGATCTGGGCCGCCGGGCGCATGGCGAAAGACACCGGCAGTAAAGATCCCCAGGTCGTCGTGATCGACGAAGTTGTGGGCCAGTGGATCACCCTCGCGGGAGCCTCCACGCTCGACTGGAAGACCTGGCTGGGCGCCTTTGCTGCTGTTTCGAGCGTTCGATATCTGGAAGCCGCCGCCCGTCCGGCAGACTGGAAAGAATTCCCGGCGGCGCCGGCATTGTGCTGGATGACGCGATGGCCGGAATTTACGCCGCACTTGTGTTGTACTTCGCCGGATGGTTCAATCGTTAATAGCTGTCTTTTATGGCCCTTCGTAAGAATCCCGAATCCCGACCGCAGATTTCAGACGTTTCACCGCCTGCGGCTATTCCGGGCGGCGAATTCCGCATCCGCGGCAAAGGCCTGGCCGGCGCAGAACGGCCCACGGCGCGCTTCGGTGAGCTGTCCGCGTCCGTCGTGATCGGTTCGGACTCGCTGGTGATCGTCCGCGTTCCGGAGGGTGTCTCGCGCGGCGAACTAAAGCTCGGCAAGGACGAAGACACGGCCTGGACCTGCGACATCGGCATCCAGATCGCGGAGGGGATGCATCCCGTGTCCAATCCGGTGGTCGACAAGCTGGGGAACATCTACACCACCTTCAGCGGATCGGCCGGACAGAAGACGGCGGTCTCCATTTACAAGCTCGACACGAGCCTGGTCGCCAAGCCGCTGGTCACCGACCTGATGAACGCCACCGGGCTCGCGCTGGACGCCGAGGGAGCGCTGTACTGCTCGAGCCGCCATGACGGCATGGTGTACCAGGTATCGCCGTCGGGCAACACCTCGACCTACGTCGAAGGCATGGGCGTGGCGACGGGAATCGTCTTCGACCACGAAGACAATCTGTTTGTCGGCGACCGCAGCGGAACGGTTTTCAAGATCAGCCGGCAGCGGCAGATTTACGTGTTCGCTACGCTCGAACCCTCCATTGCCGCGTATCATCTGGCCTTCGGTCCGGATGGATACCTGTACGTGACCGGTCCCACCACGTCGAGCTTCGATGCCGTCCATCGCATTGACAAGGACGGGCACGTGGAAACGTTTTATCGCGGCCTGGGGCGTCCCCAGGGCATGGCGTTCGATGTGAAAGGGAATCTGTACGTCGCGGCATCGCTGGGCGGGCGGCGCGGAGTGGTCAGAATTTCACCGGAGAGAAATGCCGAGCTATTCTTATCCGGACCGGCGATTGTGGGCCTGGCGTTTTCGCCGTCGAAATCGGTGATCGTGGCCACCAACAATTCGCTGTTCAAAGTGGACGCCCGCATCGAAGGCTGGCCTGTCCCGTAAAAAATGGGGACTGCCTCCGATTTCGGTCCGAAGGCTCGAAGATCGCGCAATGGCCTGCGAAATCGGCTGGCTGTCCCCATTTTCTGAATCCCATGCAGGACGCCGAGATCATTGCCGTGGGGTCGGAGATGCTGACCTCGCAGCGCATCGATACGAACTCGCTGTACATCACCGATCAACTGAATGCGCTGGGCGTCGAAGTGCGCCGCAAGCTGATCGTCGGCGACGATCGTGCGCTGCTCGCCGACGCCGTGCGCTCGGCGCTGGAGCATGCCGGGATCGTGATCCTGACCGGCGGCCTCGGCCCCACGGAAGACGATGTGACGCGCCAGGCTGTGGCCGATGCTTTGAGCCGCGAACTCGTTTTCAGCCAGGAAATCTGCGACGCGATCGAGGAACGATTCCGCCGCCGCCAGCGCAAAATGGCCGAGATCAACAAGCGGCAGGCGTACGTGGTCGAAGGCGCCGAGATTCTGCCGAACGCCAACGGAACGGCTCCGGGGCAATGGATCGCAAACGACGGCCGCATCGTCATCATGCTTCCCGGCCCGCCGGGCGAGTTGAAGCCGCTGTTCGCCAACGAATGCATCCCGCGATTGACGAAGCTTCTGCCGGCGCAGGTGATCCGCGCGCGATTCTATCGCGTCACCGGATTCACGGAATCCGACCTCGATGCTCTGATCGCGCCGGTGTATACGAAGTACACCAATCCGTCCACAACAATCCTGGCTTCGCCAGGAGACATTCAAATTCACTTGCGCGCCCGATGCGGTTCCGCCGAAGACGCCGAGCGGCTGCTGGCCGAGGTCGGAGATCCTATTGAAGAGCTGCTCGGGAAGCATCTGTTTTCCCGTAATGGCGATCCCCTTGAAGGCATAGTGGGGGCGCTACTACGCGAACGCGGTGCGACCCTCAGCGTCGCCGAAAGCTGCACCGGAGGCATGGTGGGGGAGCGCGTCACATCGGTCGCGGGGAGTTCGGACTACTTTCTGGGCGGATTCGTGACCTACACCGACCGCCTGAAGATCGATCTGCTCGGTGTGGACCCTGCTCTGCTGGCTCAGCACACCGCGGTCAGCAAAGAAACCGCTCGCGCGATGGCCGAAGGCGCGCGGACCCGTACGGGCTCGACGTTCGCCATCTCCATCACCGGCGAAGCAGGACCGGAGTCGAGCACGGGAGCTCCTGTGGGCACGATCTTCGTGGGTTTCGCCAGCCCCGATGGTCAGCCCGAGGCGCTGCGGTTCGCGATGCCGGGGGATCGTCCGCGCATCCGCGGGTTCGCCACCCAGGCCGCTCTCGACCTTCTGCGGCGGCGGCTGCTGAAGCTGGATTAGACCCACCCCGGTGCTTGCCTAAGTCATGACGCCATCCACTCGATTCGTTTGGCCCGCCTTGGTCCTGGTCACGATTCTGTTCTGGGCGATCCCGCTGTTTCAGCCGAACACGACCATCCATTGGGACTTGGCCGACGTCACCTATCCCGCGCAAAAGTATTTCGCCGATTCCGTGCACGCCGGGCGGCTGCCGTATTGGACCCCGTTTCTGTATTCCGGGACGCCGTTCCTGTCCGATCCGCAGACGGGCGCATGGTATCCGCTCCATTGGCCGTTTTACGCTATCGGGATCACCCCGCGCGCTTTGTTCTGGGAGCTGGCGCTGCATTCCTTCCTCGCGCTGGCCGGGGCGTTTCTGCTGGCTCGCAAGCTGTTCGACGACTCCGTAGCCGCGGTCATCGCCGCGATGCTCTATGCCTGGGGCGGATTCTTCGCCGCGCATAGCTCGCAATTGGGGATGTTCGAAGCCGCGGCGCTGCTGCCCTGGTTGTTGTGGGCTTCGCTGTTGGAGCGGCGAAGCTGGCTGCTGACCGGAACATTCGCCGGGCTCATCACTCTTACTGGCAATTTCGATGCCGCTCTGTATTGCTCTCTGGCGCTGGCGTGCTTCCTGATCGCGTCCCGGTCGTGGAAGCGCGCGGGGATACTGGCAGTGGCCACGCCGATCATCGGATTCTGCTTAAGCGCGGTCGTGATCTTGCCGTGGCTCGGAATCGTCAGGTACGCCGCGCATCCTGTCACGTCACCCGCAGCGGCGCTGCGACCCATCGACCTGGCGGCAGTGATGTCGGCTGATTACTTCGGCCTGATCTCCGGCGATTACAAAGGCCCCGAGGAGATTCGGCAGTTTTATCTGTACGGAGGATTGCTGCTGCTTCCGCTCGCCATCGCCGGACTCCTGCGGAAATTGCAGATCGTTCCGATCCTCGCGCTGATTGTTCCGGGGCTATGGTATGCATTCGGACCCAGCGCTGGCTTCGCGCGCCTGCTCAAGATGCTTCCCGGATTTCGCGACGCTCATGCCCCGATCGAAATATGGTTCGTGCCGGCGCTGGGCTTCGCTCTCGCGGCCGGGTCTGGAGCAGCCTGGGCGGCGGAAAAGATGGGGCAAAAGCGCTTGCCGTTCATCCTGATGATCGTGATCGCGGCCGACTTGTGGCACTTCAATATGTACAAAAGCCCGCTGGTGAACGCATCCATCGCCTTCGACGAACTGTACGGGAAACGCCAGCAAAGCCTTCGAAGCCCGCATTCGCGAGGTCAAGCAGCAGCCGCTGTACCGGCTGTGGATGTCGAACCCCAGTATCGCGACAGGGCCGCTCGATGGATCGCTCGAGGCGCGCACGGAAGTGAGCTGGGGTGCGGGATTGCTCGAATTGAATCGCTATGCCGAATACGCGCGCGCAATTCGCTACAATCCCCGGTTGCTGCACGGGTTGAGCGTGAATTATCTGGTGGACCCGCGCGGACGCCTGGAAGTGAACCCTTCCGCTTTGCCGCGTGTTTCCGTGCCCGCAAGCGTGAGGTCAGGGTCGTTCGTGGAACTAGCCTCCCTCGACCCGGCCGCGGGTTCCGTAGTCGAAGGGTGGACCCAAGGCGTGACGCAGCAGCAGCCGGTGGACCTGACCGTCACGGGCTATCGGGAGGATTTCTACGAGATTCGCTATTCCGCTCCGGCCGCGACGCTCATCCGCATCGCGGTGCCATTCGCGCCTGGATGGCACGCCGCCGTGGATGGCCAGGCAGTCGCCCTCATGCCGGCGGATTACGCGCTATCCGGCGTGATGGTTCCGGCTGGCCAGCACCAACTGACGCTCCGATTCCGTCCTGAATACTTCCTGCTGGGCGCTGCGCTAAGCCTCGCCGCGGCCATTGGAATGGTGGTCCTGTTCTGTATAGTGAAGTGAGAGATAGTGAAGTGAGAGGCTCAACATGCGAATCCGACTAGCAGTTCTGGGAATATTCACGTTGGCTGGATTTCTGAATGCGCAGGCCCCCGCCCCTGCAAAAGCCAAAGCCGCCGCCAAGGCTGCCGCGCCGGCTAGCCGGAACCCTGCAACCCTGGCCCAGCTCATGAAGGGGATTCTGTTTCCCAGCTCGAATGTGGTCTTCTTCGCGCAAGCCGACAATCCCAACGATGTGCCGCCCGCCAAGGATCCGGCGCTGGCGATCAATCCCCTGGCTAGTTCCTACGGCAAGTGGGAAGCGGTGGAGAACGCCAGCCTGGCGATCGTGGAGGCGGCGAACCTGCTCACCGTGCCCGGACGCAAGTGCTCCAACGGCCTGCCCGTTCCGGTAACCAATCCGGATTGGCCGAAGCTGGTCCAGGGACTTCGCGATGCGGGAATGACTGCGTACAAGGCGGCCCAGGCAAAGAGTCAGGACAAGATATTGGACGCCGCCGACGCGATGACCACGGCCTGTGCGAACTGCCACGATAAATATCGCGAGAAGCCGACTCCGGCGGACCGCTGCAAGTAAAAGAAGAACCTGATTCTGTAGTCTTTCCTGGTTTCGGCCGATAGGCGGGTAGGATCCCTATGGTCGAAACGACACCCGCTCCCGCAGTAACGATTCCGGATGCCAAGCTGTCTGAGCGCGCAATGGGCGCATTGGGCAAACTGCCCCCGTTTTCTCCGATTCTGAACAAGCTGCTGGCCTCGCTGGCCGGCGAGGACGTGTCGTTCTCCAAGCTCGGAGACCTGATCGAGAAGGATACGGTGGTGGCCGGAAACATCATCCACCTGGTGAACTCGGCGCTCTATGCGCGGCGCGCGACCATCACTTCGGTGCGCCATGCGCTGGCGCTTCTGGGAATGGACAAGGTCCGCAACACGCTGCTGGGGATGTCGATCTCGCGCATGTGGAGCCAGGTCAAGACTCCTCCGAGTTGGTCCATGGTGCGTTTCAACCGGCATTCGGCCGCGGTGGCGATCCTCAGCGATCAGATTGCCTCGCGCACACAAGCGGAGTATCCCGAAGGCGCGTTCGTCGGCGGATTGCTGCACGACCTGGGCCGGCTGTTAATCGCCCTGGGACTGCCCGATGAGTTTACTCGCCTGATGAAGCTTCACGAACAGTCGGGGCGATCCTGGACGGAATGCGAGCTGGAGCTGCTGGGGTTCACCCATGCCGAGCTTTCAGCCGCGGCGCTGGAGAAATGGAAATTTCCGCATGAGGTTCAGCTTGCCGTGCGCGATCACCACCGCATTCCGGCGTTTCCAGCGGGTGGAATCATTCCGCTCAGCGCCGTGATCGGCGCTGCCGATCAGTACGTGAATTCGACCGGAGAATCGATCATCGCCTCCAAGCTGGTGAGTGCCGAGGACCCGGCGCCGATCGCGGCTCTGGGCATTCCGGAAGAAAAGATCGGGCCGCTGCTGGCGGACTTCAAAGCCGAACACGCGGCCATGGCGGCGTTTTTTAAGTAAAACGGCACCCTGGGGTACACTTGAAATATCAGGTCTCCCCCGTATGCCGGCCGTTCAATCCATCGTCGATGAAATTCTGGAGCTAAAGCAGCAGCGCCGCGCGATTATCCTGGCGCATCACTACCAGGATTCCGAAATTCAGGAGCTGGCGGATTCGATCGGCGATAGCCTGGAACTGGCCCGCCGCGCGCGGGACTTTGAAGGCGACGTCATCGCGTTCTGCGGCGTGGTTTTCATGGCGGAGACCGCTAAGGTCCTGAACCCCACGCGAACTGTGGTGCTGCCGGATCTGGACGCCGGATGCAGCCTGGTCGATAGCTGCACGGCCCCGCAGGTACGGGCGTTTCGGCAAACGCCATCCGGACCACGTGATCGTCAGCTACGTGAACACTTCGGTGGAGGTGAAGGCCGAAAGCGATATTCTGTGCACCTCGCGCAACGCCGTCAGCATCGTGAACTCGATTCCCGCGGACAAGCCAATTCTCTTTCTGCCGGATATCAACCTGGGCAACTACGTAAAGCAGCAGACTGGCCGCGAAAATATGACGATCTGGCAGGGCGCATGTATCGTGCACGCCACGTTCATGGCTCGCCGTCTGGCGACCGCCCGGTCGGAGCATCCGCAGGCGCTGGTCGCCGCGCATCCGGAATGTCCGGCGGACGTTCTGGCGATGGCGGACTTCATAGGATCCACCAGCGCGATCATCGACTGGTGCGTGTCTGCGCCGGCCGAAGAATACATCGTGATGACGGAGAGCGGCGTGCGGCATTCGCTCGAACGCCTGGCTCCGCATAAGCGTTTCTACTTTGTCCCCAACGAAAACTGCAATTGCAGCGAGTGCCCCTATATGCGGCGCAATACGCTCGAAAAACTGCGCGACTGCCTGACCAACCTGACGCCGCGCATCGAGCTTTCCGACGATATCATCCGGCGCGCGGCGCTACCCATCGACCGGATGCTCGCCGTTCGCTAAGGAGTCCGCTAGTGCACCCCGAAATCGAAGAGTCCGTTCGCCGAGCACTGGCCGAAGACATCGGCTCGGGCGATATCACCACGAATCTTTGTGTTCCGGCAGAGGCGATGGCGACCGGCCGCATGATCGCGCGCGAATCGCTGACCCTGGCGGGCGTGGAGGTGCTTCCACTGGTGTTTGTTGGCTGTACGGTGGAACTGAAGCGCTTATCGGGAGATTACCTAAAAGCCGGCGACGAAATCGCGCGCGTTCAGGGTCCGGCCCGCGCGTTGCTTACCGGCGAACGCACGGCCCTGAACTTTGTGCAACGTTTGAGCGGTATCGCGACGCTGGCCGCCGCCTACGTTCGCGCCGTCGATGGCACGCGCTGCCGGATTCTGGATACCCGCAAGACCACGCCGGGGCTGCGGAGGTTAGAGAAGATGGCCGCGGCGGCGGGCGGTGCGGTGATTTATCGCATGGGACTGTTCGACGCGGTGCTGATCAAGAACAACCACATCACTGCCGCGGGTGGCGTGCGGGCGGCATTGGAGCGAACGCGAAACGCCGGCGTGCCGGTTGAGATCGAAGTCCGCACGCGCGAGGAACTCGACGAGGCCCTGGCGTGCGGGGCGACGCATCTATTGTTGGACAATCTTTCGCCTGTCGGAGGCGAAAGATTGGATCTTGTACATCAACAAGCGCGCGATCGTAGAGCTGTCCGGCGGCATCACGCTTGAGACGGCTCGTGCCTATGCGGAAACCGGCGCGGATTTCCTGTCGAGCGGCGCGATCACGCACTCGGCGCGCGCGGTCGACATCAACTTCCGCATCGAGTAGGGCAGGTCTCCAGACCACTTTATTTCAGCAGTTCGTTCGCCAGGGCCTCCGCCCCGTAGATCTTCCGCAGAGCCTCGGTGATCGCGGCTGTGTGCACCGCCACCGCACGATTGGTTTGGCCCTCGTAAACAAAATCGCCCACCAGTGATTCGATATTGCCGTCGAAGATCAAGCCCACGATCTCGCCGTTCTTATTCACCACAGGCGAGCCGGAGTTGCCGCCGATAATATCGTTGCTGCTGACGAAATTAAAGGGCGTCGACAGATCGAGCTTCGTGCGGCCTTCCACATAGCGCTGCGGCAGCTCAAACGGATCCTTGTTGCCGAAGCTAGCCGACCGGTCATACAGCCCGTACATCGTCGTCATCGGCGGAGCGATGGTTCCGTTCATCGGATAACCCTTCACCTGGCCGTAGGAAAGGCGCAGCGTGAACGTCGCATCGGGATACGTGGACTTCCCGAACGCCGCGAAACGAGCTTTGCCGAGCTGTTCGCCGGCCCGCTGCTCCACACTCTGGACGTTGTCCTCGAGCCACTTGGTCAGCTCGCGGCGCATCGGGTCGAGCTTGCGCGCCAGCACGATCATCGAATCCGTGGACGCGGCCACCGCGGGCTCGCCGCCTTCGACCAGCTTCTTGCGGACTTCCGGATCGGTCAGCTTGGTTCCGTTGACCAGTTCCGTGGCGACGTCGCGCGGCGATTTTCCGTTCATCACCAGCTTCACCCACGGGTCATTCGGACCAACTTGAGCCAGGTCCAGCTCCAGAGCGCCGCTGATGCGGGCGATTTCCATGTCCGTGTAAATCGGCGCGGGAGAAAACATCGCCAGTCTCAGCGATTCGAGCTGCGATTCGTGGTAGCCGTCCAGGCGCTCGCCATCCGGCTTCTTGATTTCGGCGACATATTGGACGATCTGCTGCGCCAGGCTCGCGAGCGACGAGTTCAGTCCGTGAAAATACTGCTCCTTAAAGCGCGTCTGGGCCTTTTTTTCAGCCGCGGCGATCTGATCCCAGGCGGTTCCGTAAGCCGCTTTCCACTGCGGATTCGCCGCAACCAGGGCCCTGAATTTGGTTTCGTCGGCACGCTTGGCATCCATCACGCGCTTGTCCTGAAGGCCCTTTTCGCGCCCATCGTACGCCTTCAGGGAGTTCTCCAGACTGAAAATCTGGGCCATCGCGCGACGGGATGCTTCCGGCCCGGTGGCCGAATACTTTCTTCAGCGTGTCAATGCGGCTGTGAAGAAGTTTCAGAATCGCCGGCTCGTACAGATCGCGCTCGGCCTCGAGTTGCGCGAGCGTGTCTGATCTCTGCGTGGACCCGGGATGGCCGGAGACGAACACCAGCTCCCCATCGGCCGCGCCCTTCGGATTCCACTTGAGATAGTTCTCGCTCCGAATGGGCTGCCCATTCTCATACACGCGGAACAGCGCGAAATCCAGGTCGTAGCGCGGGTATGTGAAGTTGTCGGGATCGCCGCCGAAGAACGCGATTTGCTGCTCCGGCGCAAAAACAATCCGCACATCGGTGTACTTCTTGTAGCGATACAGCCAGTATTCCCCGCCCTGATACAGCGTCACCACGTCGGAGCGGAAGCCGGTCTTCTCCAGGCTCTCGCGCTCAATGGCGGCGATCACGTCCTTGCGCTTGGCGAATTCCTGCTCGGTGTTGCGTGCCCCCTTCAGGGCGTCCTGGACGCGCGCCGTCACGTTTTCCATCGAGACCAGAACGTTCACTTCCAGATCGGGCGACTTGATTTCTTCCGCGGAGGTGCGTGCGTAGAAACCCGACTTGACGTAGTCGTGTTCCGGCGTCGAATTCTTCTGCAACTGTCCCAGCGCGACGTGGTGGTTGGTCAGCAGCAGGCCCGTCGGACTGACGAACGATCCCGATCCGCCGTCATTTAGACGAACGCTGGAGAGCCGAACGTGATCCAGCCACTGCGGCGTGATCGTGAAGTTGTACTTTTCCTGAACCAGCTTGGTGGGAGGATTGTCGAACGTCCACATCCCCTCTTCTGCATGCAGAGCGGCCAAGGTCAGCGAGAGCAGAACGAGTCGCTTCATAACACCTGGTTTCATAAGATCATGGTAGCGCGCGCTAAAATAGGAACGCTTAAGTGACTCCCGCCTGGCGCCGCTACGTCCGACCGCAGGATTTCGTTTGGCTATTATTCTTCTCCGCGCTGGCGATCTTCAGCCCGGAGTACCATCCAGGCGCCCTGATCGCTCTTCTGGCGCTGGGCGTGGTTCAGGTGCTCGAGCCCCGGCTGGGCCCGGTTCGATCCGTAGTGCTCAAGCTGGCGCTGTGCTATCCGCTGATCGGCTACAGCTACGGGATATCGAGCAGCTTCTATCTGGTTCTATTCCTGCCGGTGATCTCGGCTGCCACCAGCTTCGGCCTCGTCGGAACTACGGTGTCCTCTCTGGCGGCTTGCGCCCTGTATTTGTCATTTCTTTTCTTTTTGGGGCCGGAATATGAGATTGACGACGTAGGAGAGCTGATTCTGCGTGTGCTCTTTTTGCCTGTAGTGGGATTCCTGACCAACCAACTCGCCCAAGCTAATCGCGATGAAGCGCGGAAATCGCAGGCCGCCGCGGAAAAGCTGGCGGAGGCCAATCGCCACCTGGAGGAAGCCGAAGCTCAGGTGCGCCGCACCGATCGGCTGGCCGCATTGGGGCAGTTGACGGCGGGACTGGCCCACGAGCTACGGAACCCCCTCGGAACCATGAAGACCTCGGCCGAACTGTTGGAGCGCAAGGTATCGGCCGACAACGAAATTGCGCGAGAGATGGCTGGATACATCCGGCAGGAAGTGGACCGGATCAATTCGCTGATCACGCGGTTTCTGGATTTCGCACGGCCCCGCAACCTCCGGCTGGAGAAAACCGATCTGCACGCCATGCTGGATCGTGCCATCCAGCTCTTCGACCGCGAGAAGACCGGCGCGGCCGCATCGGTCACGGTGTTTAAGAACTATTCGCCCGATGTGCCGCCGGTGCGCGTGGAGGCGGAGCTGATGGAGCACGTGATCACAAACCTGTTATCGAACGCCGCGCAGGCCAGCCCTCCGGGAGCGGTGGTCACAATTAAGACGCGCCTGGCCGACACGGCGGAGGGGCCCAGGGCGGAGATCGCGGTGATCGACCGCGGCTCGGGAATCGACCCGAAGCATCTCGAAAGCATCTTCAATCCGTTCTTCACCACCAAGGCGGAGGGCGTGGGCCTGGGCCTGGCGATCGTGTCCAAGATCGTGGACGAGCACGGCGGGCAGATTACGGTGGAAAGCACGCCCGGAGAAGGCAGCGTGTTTCGTGTGTACCTGCCTGTGGCAGAGTAAAAGCAGCGAAACATAGAGCAAACCATGGCCGATAAGCAAACTGTTCTGGTGATCGAAGACGAAGAGAAGCACCGCCGGGTGATCGGCCTCCAATTGTCGTCTGAAGGCTATGCCGTGAAGGCCGTCGGCACAGCCGAGGAAGGGCTGAAGCAGGCCGGCGAAGCGGACCTGGTGCTCACCGATTTGAAGCTGCCGGGGATGGATGGTCTCGCCCTGCTCGAACAATTGCACGCGCAGAATGCGCATCTGCCGGTGATCGTAATGTCGGCCTTCGGGACCGTGGAAATCGCGGTGGAGGCGATGAAGAAGGGCGCGGTGGATTTTCTGCCCAAGCCGTTTTCGCTGGATCATCTGACGGTGGTGGTGGAAAAAGCTCTCGAAGTTCGCAAGCTGCGCGATGAAAATCGCGAGCTGCGGGAAGCCCTGGGCCAGCGCTATAAGTTCGAAAACATCATCGGGAGCAGCGCACCGATGCAGGATATTTTCGCGACCATCATGCGCGTGGCTCCCACCCGCGCGACCGTGCTGCTGGCGGGCGAAAGCGGCGTGGGAAAGGACATGATCGCGCGCGCGATCCATCAGCACTCGCCGCGCAAGGATCGTCCGTTCGTCAAGATCAATTGCACCGCGATCCCCGAAAACCTGATGGAAAGCGAGCTGTTCGGATACGAGAAGGGCGCGTTCACCGGCGCTAATACGTCGAAACCGGGCAAGTTCGAACAGGCCGATACTGGGACCGTGTTTCTGGACGAGATCGGCGACGTGCCGGGATCGATCCAGGTGAAACTGCTGCGCGTACTACAGGAACGCGAATTCGAGCGGCTGGGCAGCAACAAAACGCAGCACACCGATGTGCGCGTGATCGCGGCGACCAATGTGGATTTGCGCGCGGCCCTCGAGCAGGGCACGTTTCGAGAGGATCTCTACTATCGCCTCAACGTCGTGCCCATGAACATTCCTCCGCTGCGCGAGCGCAAGGAAGACATCCCCTATTTAGTTGAGCATTTCGCCAAGAAGTTCGGGGGCGAAATCAGCGAAGGCGCGATGGAGCGCCTGATGAGCTACCACTGGCCGGGGAATGTCCGCGAGCTGGAAAACGTGGTGGAGCGGAGCGTGCTGCTGGCACAGGGACCCCGGGTCGAACCGAGTGACGTGAAGATCGATACGGCTCCGCGGCGGTCGGCTGCCCCCGCCGGCGGGGATCATTTTCTGCCCGAAGGAATGACGCTCGACGAATATGAGCAGTCGGTGATCCGCGAGGCGCTCAAGCGGGCGAACGGCAACAAGAGCCAGGCCGCGCGGCTGCTGGGTCTGACGCGAAACGCGCTGCGCTATCGTCTCGCGCAGATGGGAATTGAATAGGGCCGGTCTCGAGCTAAAAGGGACAGCTCCTAGGATTCAGTGCATTACTAGCTCTGAGGAAACTAGGAGCTGTCCCTTTTAGCCTGATAAGGCGCGTTAAATTTTTGTCTTCAGAATGTCCACCAGCTCCTGCACCGAAGCGGCGCTCTTGGCGAGCATGCCCTTCTCTTCCTCGGTCAGCTTGATCTGGTAGATCTGCTCGATGCCCTTCGCGCCGAGTTTCACCGGCACGCCGACGAACAACCCGTTGATGCCGTACTCGCCTTCGAGGTACGCCGCGCAGGGCAGAACCTTTTTCTTGTCCTTGAGAATCGATTCCACCATCTCGACCGCCGATGCAGACGGTGCATAGTACGCGCTGCCGGTCTTGAGATATTTGACGATCTCCGCGCCGCCATTGCGGGTGCGGTCGACGATCGCGGCCAGCTTGTCAGGCGCAATCAGCTCGGTCAGCGGGATGCCCGAGACGCCCGAGAGGCGCACGACCGGGACCATGGTATCGCCGTGGCCGCCCATCACCACCGCCGTGACGTTCTCCACCGAGACATCCAGCTCCTGCGCGATGAAGGTGCGGAAGCGCGCTGAATCGAGCACGCCCGCCATACCGATGATGCGGTGCTTGGGAAATTTCGAAGCCTTGAACGCGCTCCAGCACATCGCGTCCAGCGGATTCGTCACCAGGATAATGATGGCGTTGGGCGAATATTTCGCGATCTGCTCGGACACGCCCGTGACCACCGCGTGGTTGGCCAGCAGCAAATCGTCGCGGCTCATGCCGGGCTTGCGAGCCAGACCGGCCGTAATAACCACCACATCCGAATCCGCCGTCGGGGCGTAATCGTTCGCACCCGTGATGCGGACATCGTAGCCCTCCACGGGACCCATCTGGAGCATGTCGAGCGCTTTGCCCTGCGGCACGCCTTCGACAACGTCCACCAGAACCACATCGCCCAGTTCCTTATACGCGAGGTTGACCGCGCAGCTCGCGCCGACGTTCCCGCCGCCCACTACAGTAATTTTGTTTCGCATTTATTTAGGTGTTTCCGTCTCGGGTTTGCCCGCTTCCTTGCGAGCCTGCTCGAACAGGAAGCCGAGGGTCTTGTCGGTGCGGATGTGGCCGGCGATGCGGGCCAGCCCGCCTTCTTTTTGGAGCTTCGCGCGCGTCACCGCGGCAGCCTCGCGCTGCTGGCGGGCGATCCGGTTCACCTCGCGGTCCACTTCTTCCTGCGTTGCGCCGATCGCTTCCCGTTCGCCGATCTTATCCAGAATCAGCGACGCTCTCACATCGCGCACAGCCCGGTCTTTCTGCGACTCGCGCACTTTGGCCCAATCGAGCTTGATCGTATTCGGATCCACGCCCTGCGCGGCCAGGGTGCGCAACTGATTCTCGACGTTGATCTGGATCTGCCGGTCGATGTAGGCGTCCGGCACCGGAAAATCGTGCGCGTCCACCAGCTTGTCGATCAACTGGCTCTTGGCGTCTTCCTGGGCGCGGTGCTCGCGCTCCTGAAGAATCGATTTGCGGATGGTTTCTTTCAACTCCTCGAGCGTTTTGAAGTCGCCCAGATCCTTGGCGAACTCGTCGTTGAGCTCGGGCGGTTCCTTGCGCCGGACGGCTTTCACCACCGCTCGGAACTTCACGGTTTTCCCAGCCAGGGACGGACGGTCGTAATCCTCCGGATACGTCACCTCGAACTCGCGAACATCCTCGGGCGAAGCTCCGCGCAGGTTCTCGCTGAACTCCTTCATGGTGGCCTCGTCGCCGATCTTGAGCATCAGCTCGTCCTGCGAGACCTTCTCTTCGACGCCTTCCAGGCTCTCGAGCGAGACCACGGCATAGTCGCCGTCGGCCAGCGCGCGCGGCTCCTCGTTCACGAACTGAGCCTTCTGGTCGCGGATCTGCTCGACGCGCGCATCCACGTCGGCGTCGGTGACTTCCGGCTGGTTGTAGGTAATGGTCACGCCGCGATACTCGCCCAATTCGAATGTTGGCGCGACCTCGAATTCGGCCTTGAAACGCAGAGGCTCGCCGGCGTGAAAGTGGACGTCGGAGATCCCCGGCCGCCCCACCAGCTGAAGATTTTCCTTCTCCACGGCGGCCTGCAGGAAACGCGGCACCAGCGCATCCAGCACTTCCTGGCGGATATCGCCCGCAAAGCGCGTCTTGACGATCGAAAGCGGGGCCTTGCCGGGCCGAAAACCCGGCAGGCGCGCTTTCCCTTGAATTGCAACAGCCGCGCGCTCGGTCTCCTGATCCACCTCGGCTACGGGGATCGTGATATCGAGTGCGTGTTTGCACCCTTCTACTAGCACGATACTTCCGGTGCTCAGCGGCGGGCCGCAGCGGCCGGCTGCGCGGCTTCTTTGAGCGCGTGCGCCTTGTCCGTGGCTTCCCAGCTGAAGGTGTCTTCGGTCCGGCCGAAATGGCCGAACGCGGCGGTCTTGCGATAGATCGGACGGCGCAGTTTCAGCGTGTCGATCATGCCCTTGGGAGTCAGAATAAAGTTCGCCCGAACCAGTTCCACCAGGCGCTCTTCCGGCACCGTGCCGGTTCCGAATGTGTTCACCATCACCGATACAGGCTCGGCGACGCCGATGGCATAGGCCAGCTGAACTTCGCAGCGCTTCGCAAGACCGGAAGCGACGATGTTCTTCGCCACGTAACGCGCCATGTAGCAAGCCGAGCGGTCCACCTTCGTCGGATCCTTGCCCGAGAAAGCCCCGCCGCCGTGCCGGCCCATGCCGCCGTAAGTGTCGACGATGATCTTGCGCCCGGTCAGGCCGGTGTCGCCATGAGGTCCGCCGATCACGAACCGGCCGGTCGGGTTGATGTGATACTTCGTGCCCGAATCCACCATGTTCGAGGGAACAATGGGATCGATGATGAACTTCTTCACGTCGGCGCGAAGCTGCTCGGTGGTGACGTCGTCATCGTGCTGCGTGGAAATGACCACCGCGTCGATGCGCTTGGGCTGGCCGTCGACGTACTCGACGCTGACCTGGCTCTTGCCGTCGGGACGCAGATAGGTGAGCTTGCCGGTGCGGCGAATGTCGCTCAACTGCTTCACCAGGTGGTGCGCCATCTGGATCGGCATGGGCATCAGCTCGGTGGTTTCATCGCAGGCGTAGCCGAACATCAGGCCCTGGTCGCCGGCGCCGCCTGTGTCCACGCCCATGGCGATGTCGGGCGACTGGGTCTGAATCACGTTCAGGATTCCGCAGGTCTTGGCGTCGAAGCCCATCTTCGCGTCGGTGAATCCGATGTCGGCGATGACCTCGCGGGCCAGCTTGGGAACGTCCAGAGTCGCTTTGGTGGTGATTTCGCCGGCCACCATGCAGATTCCGGTGGTTACCAGCGTCTCGCAGGCCACGCGGCTGGTGGGGTCGACCGCAAGAGCCGCGTCGAGGACGGCATCCGATATCTGGTCAGCCATCTTATCGGGGTGACCTTCTGTCACTGATTCCGACGTGAAAATATGTCGCATTCGTTCAGACACTTGCAATATCCTCCACGGGGATTTACCTAAGCTCTTCTGGCGGGAAAACCAAAGTATTCAGTGTACCATGGCCGGGTCACGCCCGCTAAGCAAATTGGGTAGGGTAGTGGGAGGTCTGCGTCACGCTGATGGCAAAAGGGATAGACCTACTGGACCGCTTTGGATTTGTCGATTAAGTACCCGGTGTCTTTGCGCCTTCGAATCGCGGTGGCAACGTTTCTGGCGGTGGCGGCTCTGCTGCTCGCCGTGCATGGGAATCGCATCGTCGCGACGAATGATGAAGGCATACTGCTCGATGCCGCACAGCGCATCTCAGCCGGCGAGCGCCCTTACGTCGATTTCTGGGCGTATATGAGTCCGGGCAGCTACTGGCTGCAGGCAGTCGTGTTTCGGCTTTTCGGAGTTTCGCTCTTAGCCGGCCGGTTGATCGTCATCTTCGATTTTTCGCTGCAGTGCGCGCTGGTCTTTTGGCTGACCTCACGGTTAGCGTCGTCGCGGACCGCGTTGGCTGTGACGCTGGCGTTCCTGGGATTTCAGATCGCGGACCCGGCATTTCTCACGGCACAGCATCGATGGGATAGCTCGACCTTCGCTCTTGCGGGTCTCGCGATCGCCGTCGCGGCATCCTCGAGAGCCGCCTGGATCGCCAGCGGCGCCATACTTGCTGTGGCGGCCTGGTGCACTCCGACGGTCGGTTTGGTCCTGATTGTGGTGGCGCTCTGGCTCGCCCTTCAGCCCGCACGGCGACAGGCGCTGCTTCCTCTCCTAGCCGGTGCGGCGATCGTATTCGCAGGCGGTGCCGGATGGCTCGCCGCGCAGGGAAGCCTGGTCCCCTTAATCCAGCAGATTCTGTGGTTGAAACAGAATTATCTGGTGAACGCGATGCCGTACGGCGCCATCATCGGCGGCTACCACGCCCTGTTCGAGGGGCTCAGCGGCAACCTGGAACTGGCGATCCGGATTCTATTGGTCGGATGTGTCGCCCTCCCCGCGATTCTGCCTCCCCTGGCGTTATTAGGGATGGGGCCTGATGTTCTGGCGGAAAGCGGTTCCCGCCGAACGCAGCTCCGTAGCCGTGCTCTTGCTGGCTGCGGCGGGAGCGTTGATTCTCGCCTTGTCGCCCCGGGCGGACGTGATGCACCTCGCCTTTGTCGCAGCGTTGCCTTATGTATTGGCGGGCGCGGCCTTGAGCGCATTGATCCCGGTCCGGGTGCGGGGGCCGCTGGCGTTGTCCGCGGTCTTAATGGCGACCGTTTTCGCGTCGAACTCTTTCCATACGCTTCGAACGATGTCTCTTGTCCCGTCGCCGGCCGGAAATCTGCGGGTGGACAATGTCCAGCGGCCCGCGATGGAGAGACTCTTCTCTACTGTGCGGCCGGGCGAATCGTTGTTCGTTTATCCCTACATGCCGATGTACTACTTTCTGACCCAGGGCCGGAATCCGACGAAGTATTCATTCTTCAGCCCCGGTATGGCCACGGAACGGGAGGCGTCGGCGGCGCTGGTCGCGTTGCAGGCCAATCCCCCGAAGTGGATCCTGTTCGGGAGAATTTCGCGGGAAGAATTCTTGCGGGTGGTCCCCAAGGGCGCATCCGCTCAGTGGAAATACGAAGCGCTCGAGGACTGGCTCCAGAAAAATTACGTACCGTTGGAGAATGCCGACGTAGTCTCACCCGGATACGAGCTGCGGCGGCGGGCGGACTCGGCGCCCGGGGGCGGGATCTCGGTTTCGCGGGCGCAGCCGTAGAAGTCACGTCTCGATTCAGGCTCCGACACGCGGCGCCGGATCGGTGGATGCGTCGTTCACGACCAGGACCGAGACCCGGTGCTCCAAGCCCCGCACCATCTGGTCGATCCTGGGAAGCAGAAGCCTTCCGTGGGCAATGCATTGCAGCCGCTACAGGCGCTACCCTCCGCGTGGAAAACTGGTCTATATGGACGCGGCCGGGATGCTGGCTTCGGCCGCCAATCGCCTGCTGCTGAGGAGCAGACATGACCGGGCCACAACCTTGTCACAAGCCGGCGCGCCCCAAAGGTAGCAACGTTCGGTGGTTTGAGTTGGCGGGGACGACGGGGCTCGAACCCGCGACCTCCGACGTGACAGGCCGGCGTTCTAACCAACTGAACTACGTCCCCGCTATTTTGGCGCCGCGGATCTGCGGCGCACGCCAGGTCGGCGATTTCCAGCATAACACATGCTCCCGATCCGCCACCCCCGCATGAGATTTCGCTTCTGATATCCTGGAGGTGGATGTTGTTCCTGCCTCCGCGGCCGCGGACGTCTGCTCGCCTGGACCTGATACAGTTCCGTCCCAAAACGTCCCGCCTCGAATGAAGTCCATCGTCCAGATCAGCCGCGGCATTGAGTCCCTGTTCGGGACCCGAGACGAGAATATCCGCCTGATCGAAAGCAGCCTGAATGTCCGCACGCGGCTCCTCAATGATTCGCTCGAACTCGAGGGCGAAGAAGCCAGCGTAGCCCGAGCCGCGCAAATCCTGAACGATTACGTCGCGCTGATCCGCGAGGGACACACCTTCAACAACGGCGATCTCAACAGCTACTTGCGCGTGGTGACCGCGGATGCCGACACCACCTTGCGCAACCTGGTGGAGAGCGGAAAACAGCGCACCTTCGGCAAGAAAGTCATCACGCCGAAGAGCATGACGCAGCGGCGCTACATCGACGCTCTGGAGCGCTACGATCTGGTATTCGGCATTGGTCCCGCCGGCACCGGCAAAACCTATCTGGCCGTGGCCATGGCGGTGTCCGCGCTGCTCTCGAAACGCGTCAGCCGCATTATTCTCACCCGGCCGGCCGTCGAAGCGGGCGAGCGCCTGGGTTTCCTTCCCGGAACGTTTCAGGAAAAAGTAGATCCGTATCTGCGCCCCTTGTATGACGCTCTCTTCGACATGCTGGAGGTGGAAAAGGTCGAAAAACTTCTGGAGCGCAACGTCATCGAAGTGGCGCCCATCGCCTTCATGCGCGGGCGCACGCTGAATGACAGCTTCATCATCATGGATGAAGCCCAGAACACCACACCTGAGCAGATGAAGATGATCCTGACGCGCCAGGGCTTCAATTCGAAGATGGTGGTGACCGGCGATATCACCCAGATCGACCTGGCCATGGGTCAGCGCAGCGGATTGGTGGAAGTCGCCGATATTCTGCGCGGCGTGGAAGGCATCCAGTTCGTGCAGTTCGACGAACGCGACGTGGTGCGCCACAGCCTGGTGCAGAAGATCGTGAAGGCTTACGAGCGGTATAACGAAGCGATCGGCGCGAATCGCCAGTTATCTCTGCGGCTCGCGGAGCCGGCCGCCGAGGCTGTACCAACCGACCCTGCCGCTCCTCAGTTCCCGGTCGCTTAAAAAGACCGTCCATGCCCAAAAACGCTCCGTCCGTTATTTTTCGACATCGATCCTCCGGCGTGGATAAACGAGACCTGCGGCGATTTTTTCAGGATCTTGCGCGGGAGATTCTGCCAGGGCGAGACGTTACCTGCCTGATCGCATCGGATGCGGAATTACGCAAGCTCAACCAGCAGTTCCGCGCGAAAGATTACGCCCCGGATGTACTGTCATTTCCTCCTGAAGACATAGCGATCTCTTTCGACCGCGCCGCGGCGCAAGCCGCCGAACTGGGCCACACCGTCGAGGACGAATTGCGCATCCTGATCCTGCATGGACTGCTGCACCTGGCCGGGATGGATCATGATACTGATAAAGGCGCGATGGCACGCGCCGAAATTCGTTGGCGCAAACGGCTCGGCCTGCCTTCCGGGCTCATCGAACGGGTTAAGGCGGGCGTATGACGCTGCTACTAACACTGGCAGCCGCGGCCGTCGCGCTGGCGGTGACGCTGGTCACCTGCATCCAACTGCTGTATTTGGAGAGTCTGCGAATCCGAACGCGTGAGTTGCCGGCATTGATATTCTTCCGCGAGTCGCTCGAGCCCCGGATCGGACTCGAAACCGAGCGCGGTGCGCTGACATTTTCCCTGATCAAACATGTCGGCCTGGGCATTCTGGGCTGCCTGATCGTGGCGATCACCATCGATAACTCCCCTTTGTGGGAAGCGCTGGCGGGGGCTTTTCTTCTGACTGGTCTTGCAACGGTACTAGGGGCGCACCTGATTCCCCAGATCGTATATCGCAAGACCGACGGCCAGGGGCTGGCGGCTCTCGTGCCTGTCTTTCGCATACTGGCTTTGGCGGCTCGCCCGCTGACTTGGGCCGTGGAATTTCTGCAATCGCTGTTCGAGCTCGGCCGGCCCGCACCAGGTGAAGAAGCGGCCGCCGAAGAGCACATTGAGGCGCTGATCAGCGCCGGCGAAGAAGAGGGCATCATCGAGGAAGGCGACCGCGAGCTGATCCAATCCGTGGTGGCTTTCGGCGACAAGACCGTGCGCGAAGTGCTGACGCCGCGTCCGCGCATCGTCGCCATCAGTCAGGATGCGACGCTCGACCAATTGCGCGAGCTGGTGATCCAACAGCAGTACTCGCGCATCCCCGCCTTCGACGGCGATATCGATTCCATCACCGGATTTGTGCACGTCCGCGACATGTTCGAGCTGGACGAAGAGGAGCGCGCCAAGCGCAAGGTGCGCGACATTCTGCGGCCGATTCGCATGGTGCCGGAAACCAAGCCGGTGAACGATCTGCTGAAGGAAATGCAGGAAGAAGGCGTACACATGGTGGTTGTGGTGGATGAGTATGGTTCCACGGCCGGCATCGTCACCCTGGAAGACATGGTGGAGGAGATTGTCGGCGAGATTCACGACGAGCACGAACCCGAGCGCGATTTTCATGAGGAGCCCGACGGCAGCTACGTCGTCTCCGGCAGCTTCGATCTGGGACGTCTCGAGGATCTGGTGGGATTTCGCCCGCCGGAAGGCACCGAATCCACCACTGTTGGCGGGCTGATCACCGAGTGGCTCGGGCACGTTCCCACAGTGGGCGAGGAAGCCGAGCGAGACGGCATTCAGGTCAAGGTGCTGGCGTCAAATAATTTGCGCGTAGATCAGGTAAGAGTCGCGAAAGCCGCCAAAAATGAAGCATAGGGCAGGATTCGTAGCGATTCTGGGCCGGCCCAACGCCGGGAAAGTCGACGCTGTTGAACGCGCTGTTGGGAACCAAGCTGGCGATCGTCGCGCCGCGGCCGCAGACCACGCGCACGGCCATCCAGGGCGTGCTGAAGCTGCCGGGAGCGCAGATCGTGTTCGTGGATACGCCGGGGATTCACGAATCATCCACGCTACTCAATAAGAGGATGATGGATCAGGTGCGGGCGTCGGCCGACGCGGACGTGGTGCTGTTGCTGGTGGACGCCACGGCTCGATTCAGCGATGACGACGCGCGGTGCGGTCGACCTGGTGAGGAAAACCGGAGCGCCGGCCATCGCGGTGTTCAACAAGATCGACAAGCTGCGCGAGAAAGCCAAGCTGCTGGCGCTGATCGAGCGGTATCGCGGGATGCACGATTTCGCCGCGTACGTGCCCATTTCCGCGCTCAAGGGCGACGGCGTCGAACTACTTCGAAAAGAGATTCTGGCGCGGATTCCCGAAGGCCCCGCTTTATATCCCAAGGATCACTTGACCGATCAGCCGGAGCGTTTTCTGGCCGCGGAAATCATTCGCGAAAAGGTTCTGCACCTGACGCGGCAGGAAGTGCCGCATGCCGTGGCGGTGATGATCGAAAACTGGGAGGACACTCCTGGGCTGGTGCGCATCGCGGCGACGATTTATATCGAACGTCCGGGGCAAAAAGCGATTCTGATCGGCGCGGGCGGAGCGCTGCTCAAGAAGATCGGAACGCTGGCGCGGCGGGAGATCGAAACGCTGGTGGGCAAGAAGGTTTTTCTGCAGACCTTCGTGAAGGTCCGGCCGAACTGGCGCCAGGATCCGGAATTTCTGGCCGCGACGGATTGGCGCGGCATGGCCGGGACGTAAGGGTAGAATAAGAGCATGCTGCCGAGGCTCATAGCTGTGTTGCTGTTGGTGACTCTGGCGATGCCGCTGCTGGTCGCCCAGGAAAAGTCGGCGGTGTCCGACGATACCATTTCCGACAACGTGCGCCAGAGGCTGGCAAGCGATGCGGACGTTCGTGGCGCGGCGCTCGATGTGACCGTCAAAGAGGGCGTCGTCACCATCAAGGGCCGGGTCCACACGGAAAAGGGCCGCAAGAAGGCCACCGAGCTCACCAAGAAGGTGAAGGGCGTGGTGAACGTCGACAATCAGCTCAAGCTGTATAGCGATAAATAGGGCGTAGGGGTCGGGCATGCCCGACCCGCCAGGCAGAAAAGGGGTCAGACGACATTTAGTTTGCGGACAGCGGACCCAGTTCCGATACGCCCTTAAATGTCGTCTGACCCCTTTTCTTCCTTTTCTTTAATGGCGGAAGTGGCGCACGCCGGTGAAGACCATCGCGAGCCCTAAGCGATCCGCGGCGGCGATCACATCATTGTCGTTGACCGACCCTCCGGGCTGGATCACCGCGGTGATTCCATGCTTGGCCGCTTCCTCGACTCCGTCCGGAAACGGGAAGAAAGCGTCCGAAGCCACGATCGAGCCCTGGAGCGGCAGCACGGCCTTCATGGCGCCGACCTTGACGGAATCCACGCGGCTCATCTGGCCCGCGCCGACACTAATCGTCTGGCCAGCACCCGCATACACGATCGCGTTGGACTTGACGTGTTTCGAAACTTTCCAGCCGAACTCGAGGGCGATCCACTCTTCTTCGGTCGGGGCGCGACCCGTCACCACGCGCGTTTCCTCACGAGCCAGAATGTGCGCGTCCGGAGTCTGGGCAAGGTAGCCGCCGCTGATGGATTTCACCACCAGCGTGGGCGGCTCGGCGATGACTCGCAACAGCCGAAGATTCTTCTTCGAAGTAAGAATATTGAGCGCGTCGGCCGAATAATCCGGCGCGACGATCGCTTCCACGAATGTCTTCGAGATCTCTCCCGCGGTTTCGCCATCGACCGCACGATTGAACGCCAGCACGCCGCCAAAAGCCGAGACGGGATCGGCCTCGAATGCCTGCCGGTAGCTTTCGACGAGCGTGGAACTCTCGGCACAGCCGCACGGATTGGTGTGCTTGATGATCGCCGATGCGGGCCGCTCGAATTCGAGTACCAACTGCCACGCGGCATCGAGATCCACCAGGTTGTTATAGGAAAGTTCCTTGCCGTGCAGCTGCTCCGCCCCAGCGATCCCGCCTTTGCCGGTCGCATAGAGCGCGGCCGACTGGTGCGGATTCTCTCCGTATCGCAGCGCCAGCGTGCGCGGCGCGCGGATGTCGAGCGTCGCCGGGAGTGCCTCGCCCGTGGCAGGAATCTCGGCCAGGCGAGCGCTCACGGCTCGATCGTAGGCGGCGGTGGTCGCAAACGCCTTCTTCGCCAGCCTCCAGTGAGTTTGCTCTGATAGCGACCCGCCCGCCGCGGTCATTTCTTCAATAACTGCGGCGTAATCGGCGATAGACGTAATCACCGCCACATCCTGCCAGTTCTTGGCTGCGGCGCGGATCATCGTAGGGCCGCCGATATCGATATTCTCGATCAGCTCTTCGAGCGGCGCGTCTTTCTTGGCTGCGATCTTCTCGAATTCGTACAGGCTCACGGCGACCAGATCGATACGCGGGATACCGTGCTCGGCGATGGCTCGCATGTGCTCGGGCTTGGAGCGAATCGCGAGGATCCCGCCCGCGATGCTGCGGGTGAATGGTCTTGACGCGGCCATCGAGCATCTCGGGAAACTGAGTAACTTCGGCAACCTCGCGCAGGGGGGCTATGCCCGCATCCTTCAGCACCCGGTACGTTCCGCCAGTGGAGAGAATCTCGACGCCCAACGCGGTCAGCGCGCGGGCAAATTCGACGATCCCGGTCTTGTCAGTGACACTGAGGAGAGCACGTTCAATACGCGTGTTACGGGGCATGGATCTTTCATTATGAGGTACCCTGGAACGTCTATGCGACTGGTGACATTTCAACCGCCGGGGTCCGCTCCTGAAGCCGGCATTGTGGAAGGAAATCGAGTCCAAGGGCTGGGCGTGGACATGCTCACCGTATGCGCCGCCGGGCGCGTGCCGGACGCGCGCGGGCCATCTTTCGATCTGGCCTCGGTCAAGCTGCTGGCGCCTGTACCGCGTCCGCCGAAAATCATCTGCGTGGGGCTGAACTATCGCGATCATGCGGCGGAATCGAGATCTGAGATCCCCAAAGTCCCCACCATTTTCAGCAAATTTTCCAACGTGGTGATTGGCCCGGGCGATCCGATCATACTGCCGAAAGCGTCGCGCAAGCCGGATTACGAGGCGGAATTCGCCTTCGTCATCGGCCGCGGTGGGCGCCATATTCCGGCCGCAAACGCGCTGGATCACGTGCTGGGATATACCATCGTCAACGACGTGAGCGCGCGCGATTTCCAGACCGCCACAACGCAGTGGCTGATGGGCAAAACTTTTGATACGTTCGCTCCCATGGGACCGTGGATCGTGACCAAGGACGAGATCCCGGACCCGCACGCGCTGGATATTTCACTCGAAATCGGGGGCGAGATACTGCAGAGCTCTAACACCCGTGAAATGGTGTTCCGCGTTCCGGAGCTGATCGAATACGTATCGACCGCAGTGACGCTCGAGCCGGGCGACGTGTTCATCACCGGCACGCCTGCAGGTGTGGGCTTCGGCCGGAAGCCTCCGCGGTGGCTGAAACCGGGCGAGGAAGTAATCATTCGCATCTCCGGGATCGGCGAGTTGAGGAACCCGACTGTATCTGAAGAGTGATGCAAACGCTGTTCCAGGACATTCGCTTCGGCGCGCGGGTGCTATGGCGCTCGCCGGGAATGACCCTGGCCGTGATTCTGGCGCTGGCGCTCGGCATCGGCGCGAATACGGCCATGTTCAGCGTGGTGGACGCGCTGATCCTGCATCCGCTGCGCTATCAGAATCCGTCGGAGCTGGTGGTGGTGTGGGACCGCGATCCGCAAGGGCAGATCCGAGGGTCATCTTCGGGAAATTTCCTGGACTGGCGAAAAGCCAAATCCTTTTCCTCCCTGGCCGGTTGGGCGTCTTCGACGTACACGCTCACCGGACTGGACCGGCCCGTTCAAATTTATGGCGCGCGCGTCACGACTGAGTTTTTCAAGACTCTCGGGGTGAAACCGTTTTTGGGCCGGACGTTCCTGCCGGGAGAGGACGGCCTGGACGGCGGGGCAGGCGCCAGCAAGTTGGCCGTGATCGGCTACGACACCTGGCAAAACACACTCAGCGGCGATCCCAACGTTCTGGGGCGGACCATCCGGCTCAACCAGACTCCCTACGCCATCATCGGGGTGATGGGACCCGATTTCCAGTTTTTATCGCGCCGGCACCAGGTGTGGGTTCCGGCGGTGATCGATCCCGCGAATCGCGACTATCGTTATCTGACGGTCGTCGCGCGTCTGAATACCTCGCGCGGCGCGGCGGCCGCGGAGATGAGCGCATTGAGCCGGTCGCTGGCGGAAGCCTACCCGAAGAACAATGGCGGCTGGAACATTCAGGTGCAGGATTTCCAGGATTATCTGGTCAACGGCCACCTGCGAACGCGGCTGCTGGTGCTGTTCGCGGCGGTAGGCGCGGTGCTGCTGCTGGCCTGCACCAACGTCGCGAGCCTGCTGCTGGCGCGATCGGCCGCGCGCGGGCGGGAGATCGCGGTGCGCGTTTCGATGGGCGCGACACCCCTGCGGGTGGTTCGGCAACTTCTTACAGAGAGCGTGATGCTGGCGCTGATGGGAGCCGGATTGGGACTCGGTCTGGCAGCGCTGTTAATCGATCTAGCCCCGGGCTTCGTGCCCATCAACGCGATCCCGACCACGGCGCCGATCCAATTGAATTTTCTGGTCCTGCTCTTTACCGTGGGGATCGCGCTGCTGACAGGCGTGTTGTTCGGGCTGGCGCCGGCCCTTTCGCTGGCGCGTTACGATGTGCGCGATACGCTCAACGACGCGAGCCGCGGGTCCACCACGGGACGCGGCCGCCAGCGTTTCCGTCAGGCCATGGTGGTGATCGAAGTGGCGGTGGCTTTGATGTTGCTCGCCGGCGCGGCGCTGATGGCCGAAAGCCTCCGGCGCATGACGCAGATCGAGCTGGGTTTCGACGTCAACCGGGTTCTCACGCTGCGCCTGTTTCTCCCGGCGACGCGCTATAACGCGGCGCAGGCCTATCAGTTCCACACCCGCGCGAAGGAGAAGGTCGCCGCCCTGCCGGGGGTGGAGAGCGTGGGTATGGGGAGCACCCTGCCCTTGACGCCGATGGGCATGTTCGTGCCGTTCGATTTGGACACCGCGCCTCAGCGGGGCCCAGCGGAGCGGCCCGATGTCGGGTATGTGTCCATCAGCCCCGGCTACCTGCACACGCTCGGCGTCGCACTCAAGCAAGGTCGCGATTTTACCGACCACGACAACGCGGACGCTCCGCGCGTGGCTCTCATCAACGAGGCGTTCGCTGCGTTGCATTTCCCCAATCAGGATCCAGTGGGCCGCCGGCTTCTGATCAACCCGCCCGTTCTGGGCCAAAACGGATTCGCGGACACCATTCGCGCGGAAGTGGTGGGAGTGATAGGCAACGTCAAGCTGGGCGATCTGAGCGCCCCACCCGAGCCTATCTTATACGCGCCCCTGGCGCAGGGTGTTTGGTCGACCGTGACGTATCTGACCATACGGACGCATGGCAACGCGACCAGCCTCGCCCCGGCGATTCGCAGCGAAATGGCGGATCTTGACAAAGACCAGCCGGTGGAACAATTGGGGAGCATGGAACAGACCTTCTCGGATCAGTTCGCGGAGCCTCGATTCCAATCGCAGCTGATGGGTGCGTTCGCGGCATTGGCGCTGATCCTGGCCGTGGTCGGGATCTACGGCGTCAACGCGTACGCGGTCACGCAGAGACGCAGGGAATTGGGAGTGCGGATCGCTCTCGGCGCCCGTCCCAGCGATGTGCTGCGGGAAACCTTGAGCGAAGGCTTAAAACTGTCCGCCGTGGGGATCGCACTCGGACTGGCGGGCGCCTACGCCATGAGTTCTCTGTTCCGCAGCGTGCTGGTGGGCGTGGCCGGGTTCGATCCCCTTGCGGTGCTCAGCGCGGCGGGTTTGCTGGCGGTGGTGGCGCTGATTGCGTGCTATCTCCCGGCCCGGAGAGCGACGCGAATCGATCCCGCGTCGGCGCTGCGGCAGGAATAGCCGCCGGCAGTGATAAAATGAATGAAGTCTGTTTTGGGACGTCGTCTAATGGTAAGACTGCAGCCTCTGGAGCTGCGTATCGGGGTTCGAGTCCCTGCGTCCCAGCCAAATCCATACCCCGCGTAGGAGACGAATTGGCGTTCTCGACGTCTATCCAGCCAATGCCGGTTAGAAGCTTTTCTAAGATCTGGCTGGGTCTCGTCTTGCTGCCTTTGACGGCGCTCGGTCAACTGCAGACGCCGGCGGAGCAAGCCGAGGTGGCGCTGCGGGCGCGCGTCACCGAGTTCCTGCAATATCACGTCGACGGAGACTTCCGGAAGGCTTACGACCTGGTGGCCGACGATACCAAAGAGGAATACTTCAACTCCGGCAAAGCGCGTCTGAACGGCTTCAAGATCGGCGAAATTCACTTCACGGATGATTTCACCAAGGCGACGGTAACGGCAACGATGGCCAAGACTGTCTCGGTCCTGGGACAGGAAATTCCTGTAAATTCCCCTTCCACCACCACCTGGAAGATCGAGAACGGGAAGTGGGTTTGGTACAACGATGTCAAGGTCGCGTCGGTGAATCCCTTAAGTGCAGCATCGCCCGCCGGTCCGGCCACGCCCGCGGCGGCGGCGGCGTCCAAGAGCAACGACAGGGGCAATGGAGGCCTGCCGAAGGATCTGGATGAAAAATCCATTGCAGCCGCGGCAAAAAACATCCTGCAACAAGTCGGCGTAGACAAGAAAGAAGCTACGCTGGCACTCGACAAACCGTCCGAGGACCGAGTGATATTTCACAACGGCATGCCTGGTTCCGTGCAGCTGGAACTGAGTGCACCTGAGGTTCCGGGCTTCACCGCCAAGCTCGAACAGTCCATCGCGAGATCGGGTGGAGACGTGGCGGTGGTGTTCCATTACGAGCCCGGCGCTTCCGCGGGAAAGAGAGATCCCATCGCGGTGCAGCTCGTCGTGCAGCCTACGAACCAGGCGTTTACGATCCGCGTGAACTTCGCCCGCCGGGTCCCGTCACGCAAAAATAGAGTTGGTCACCAAGTTGCTTTTTCCTTCGCGGAGGCAACACGGTACATGGTCAGGTCAATCACGGGTTCGCAATCGTCGAACATCCTGGCGGGACTCTCTCCCCAGCAAACAACTCCTTCCGGATCAACGGATTCCTTTACCCAACAGCTGACGTCCGCGCTCGAAGGATACCTGGCGCAATCGGGGAACGGATCGCATCTGGAGATCGATATTCAAAACACGCAGAGTCAGGATTCCGGCGTTCGTCAGTTTCTTGTCACTGTGAAGGACCCCGATAGCGCGACCGGACAGACCGCCGCACCCTCCAGCTCCGCTCCGACCGCCAGCTCCGCCCCAGCCGCACCGGCTGCTTCCGGCATTCCGGCAGACGGAACGACTTTCCCCGGGTTCGCGTCGATTCCGGCCAGCGGGTCCCCGGCTACGAGTGCGAACACGACCGCGAACGTTTCTGGCGCCACTCCGGTGAACAATGCCCGCTCCGCCCGCTACACCGATGAGCGAAGCGGACGCGTACTGGGCCGCGCAGCCGCCCGAGGTCCAGCAACTGCGCGACGTGACGGACTTCGCAACCAGAAGCGCCATGGCGCAGCAACTGGCGGACCAGGGATTCACCATCGATAAAGCGATCATGGTGTGGGGCTGGGATCCATTGAAAACCATGCTGACCCGCCAGATGTACGGCTACACCTGGGCGCCCAACATGAACCAGGGAAACGTGTCGACACCGGGCATCACCCTTATCGGACAGACTCCCTACGACCCGAACAACGCGCCAGCCGGCTCGATCGCGGTGAAGACCGATTTCGCGCAAGGACACGAAGATCACCGATCCGTGGATGTGCATCACAGCTTAAACTCAGCACATAACCGTCGCCGCGTCTTGCGGTTACGATTTCATCTTCAACCGGACGGGCCGGTATGGAGGCAGCCTGAGGGCATCAGGAGATCGCCCCCATGGCCAACAATCCAGTAAGCCAGCCGCTGGCTCCGCCACAGCCGAACACGGAGTTTTATAACATCCAGGATCTGGCGCTGTTCCAGGCGTATTCGCGCGAAAGCTACCGGGCGGCGTTCGGAGTGGAGGCCGCGGCCTACGATGCGTCCCGCGTTCTGAAGAGCTGGTTCGATTCCACGGTGGACATCTCGGATCCCGGTAACGTGGCGGTGTATCGCGTCGTGGCGCAGGATCAGAGCGGCAATGGAATCCTGCGGCAGATGGTCATGCCGGCGCAGGAGGCGGCCACGGTGAATCTGCCCGGTGCGATTCGGTATCCTCCTTACGTGGTCGCGCCTACGCTCGCCACACGGGGCGGGTCGATCCTGAACCCGATCTATCTCAGCCTGGAGAACGATGCTCAGGCCCTGATGACGCAACTGGGCGGCAGCAACCTGCAGCAGGAGGACCTCCCGTCGTTTCCGGCGAGCTATCCCAGCGACGAGCTTCGCCGGCCGTGGTACTTCCTGTTAGACGGCCAGACTGTAAACGTGGGCGCGCTATTGCTGACCCGCAATGCGCAAGGGGTTGGCGCTCCCGGGCATTGGGACGTGTCTTCGCCGCAGCCGGTATGGGTCCCCGATCCTCCCGCTCCCACCGGAGCAGACGATACCCGTCCTCCGCGGGGCATGCCGGTCCGCGATCTTCTACCCAACGAACAACTGTACAGCGGCGTGATGGGAATCCTGGGCGTGGTTCGGACGGATCTCCAGAACGCCGCTAATGAGGCCAGCGGCCAATTCACGCCGGACGACCGCGCAATGCTGCGGATGATCTACCTGGCGGTGAGTAAATCGACGAGTTGAGAGGCCGCTGTTACGGCGCGCTTACAGCGGGCAGGAGCACTGTATTGCTGACTCCCAGGAAGTCATTGCCATCGAGGCTCGTTTCAACCACCAGCAGTGATTGGTCGGGCCCGGTCGGAGCATCCTTCGGAAGCTGGAACTCCACCAGGTACGCGCCCACCCATCCGAACAGATAGCGTGCGGAGAGTCCCGGTATTGCGCGGTCGCCCAAGAACACTAGAGTCGGCAAAGCGACATTTTGCGTTCCCGTGCCCACCGAATTCGTGACCAGCGTGGGAGTGGTCTGGCCCAGGCCGGTGACCACGACGTAGAGTTTCTCGCCCTGGCGCGCGGGGTTCGCCGCTGTCACGTAGGTGCCGTCTGCCTCGCGAATCACACCACCATAGACCTTGTTGTTCGATCCGGTGTAGGTGAAGATCCCGGGCTGGACGGAGAACAGCTTCACACCGGTGATGGTGCTGGTCGCACCATTGACAGTGACGACAACGGTCGCGGTGTCTCCAGTGATCTCGCAGGGAGCCTGGAAGTTCGCCCGCTGGCCGAACTGGTCATTGGCGACCGCCTGGATCGGAGCCGGGAAATTGTTCACGGTGATCGAAAGGCCAGCCAGGCTATAGGGGTAAGCTCCGAAAAAGGTATCCGCGGCGACCACGCCCTGGACCCCGGGCGCGACGCCGGCTCCCGTTACGGTGACGAATCCGCACGGAGTCAATCCGACTGCGCCGCTGGCGGCGTTGGTGAAGCTGGCGGCAGTCAGCGTAGGTCCGACTGCATGGGATGACAGAGTCGCCGTCACGCTAAAGGGGCTGGCAGTCGCGGTGACGACGATATTTCCCGCCGTCGAACCTGCCGTAACGCTGGTCTGTGCGTGGCCTTGCGCGTCGGTCGTCGCGCTGCCTGGGCTGACAGAGCCGCCGGTGGCCGAAAATGTGACCGGCGCGCCCTGTACCGGGTGGTTCTGCGCGTCATGGACCAGGACGACCACCGGCAGCGGGAAAGTCTGTCCAACGGTAATGGACTGACCGCCTCCGCTGACCAGCGAGATCCCGGAAAGCACGACCTGATTCGTAATGTTGAAAACCGTGGGCGTCAGGCCTGCGCCGGAGACCCGGACCTGCACAACACCAGCAAGCTGACCGAGCGTGAGTTGCGCCGATACGTTCCCGCTGGTGTCCGAAGCGGTTTGCTGCCCGGAAAGGATTGCGCCGCTGGCAGAACCTTGAAGGATCTCCCAGGTCAATCCACTGGCTGACACCGGCTGGCCGCAGCCGTCGCTCAAGTTCGCTACCAGCGTAAATTTGCTGCCCGGGGTCCCCGTCTGATTCAGAGGAGTAACCGGGCTAAGAACCGATGCGCTTCCTTTGGTCACCGTAATTGTCAGGCTGAAGCCCTGATGCTCGCCGGCGTACACAAACACGCCGTAGTCATGAGGCAAGGCTACACTGGGCTGGCAAACCGCGAGCACGTCGCAGCGGGAAACTCCATTGTTGTCTCCCCGCGAAAGCCCCTGGCACGACGCGACCGGTGAAAGATTACCCGGCGCAAACGGATCGGCGAGCCTCAGCCCCACGCCGGGAATAGGACCAGGGTTTTTCTCCGCAATGGTCTGGATGGCGATCGCACCGGCCGCAATCACGCCCTGCTGAACAGTTATGGTGCGGGTAGTCGCTGGCGTCACGAATAACGAGTTCGGTTGTTGGAGGTCGGTGATCAGGGCATTGTGAGTGACTTCATAGAACTCAACGGAACCATAGACAGAAGTGGCCAGGATTTTGCTAGCCATGTTGGTCGCGTTGTTCGGCAGGGAGCCAGCTATGTAGTCCGCACGGGCAAAACCGTCTTGATCCGTCAGGCCCTGATTGAGGGGAATGAGAAAACCGATACCGCCGGATTCGACCGCGAATGTGACGGAAACGTTCGGCAGCGGATTTCCATTCGCGTCGACAATCTTCACTGTCAGGGGCACGTGCGTATCGGTCGAGTTCGTCGATTGATTTTGTCTGAGGAGCTCGCCATCGCCGGCGTAAATCGACATTGTGGGAACGCCGGACCCGCCGCTATTGCCACCTGAACCAGCCGCATTCACGTTGATGGTGAAGGTGCCGGGCGTTACGCCCGAGGAGGATAAGGTGACGCTGTAGATGCCGGCCGTGGCAGGCGCGGTGACCGTGGTCTGCGCCCACCCTCCCGAGGTCGTAACTACGCTGGGGGTGGCGATCGTAATCCCTGAGCCGGAGAAGGACGCGCTGGCGCCCATGACCGGATGGCCCACGGAATCGAGCACCTGGCCGATGAGGACCACCGGGGCGCCGGGAGCTACGGTCTGAGACGGGTTGATCACAGACACGGTTGCCGCGCCGGATTGAGCCGGGACAGGAACGAAAGATAGGATGGAGCCTAAGGCCGGATCCAGCGTGCTCTGCTGATCCACGCCGTTGGTCGCTAATTTTATGCGGTCCAAGGCATGATCGCTGGAAAATAGGAGATAGAGATATTGAGAGGAAGGGCTTTCGTTGGAAACGGCCGCTGCCGCGACGCTACCGGTTGGCAACACACCGATGACCGAGGGCGTCAAGGCGAACGGTGAGGGCGCAACGTCGTACAGGGCGTGAGTTCCTGAGTTCAAGGCAAACACCCGGTTGTTACCGGCTACGAGCACCTGATCTACCCGCGGCGGAGTGCTGCCGTCCGAGGGCGGTACAACCTCCGATATCGAATGCGCCTGAACAGTGAGCTTGAACATGGGAGAGCCGCCAATTCCCTGGTTTACAAAATAAGCAGTACTTCCGTCGGGCGTAAACTGCAGCGGACCGGCCTGGCCTGAGATCTGCATGTCGCCTAGAGTCGTGATCGCAAACGTCGCCGGGTCGATCTCATACAGGTGACTGGCAGCGGTTACATAGAGCAGGCCGCTCGGCGAAAGCACCATCGATGTCGCCTGAGACAGCAGGTTCAAATGACTCGAAGTCGCCACCGGCGGCGTTTGGGTCAGATCCACGGAGGTCAGCACGCTGCCGCTTTGGTTCGACAGGATCCAAGCGGTCTTGGCGTCGTGGCTCACGGCGACTGCAACGGGTGAGGCGCCGGGCGGAACGCCGGTATCGGCGAGAGCGGCCACGGAATCGTCAGCCACTCTGACTATGTAGAAGTGAGCGGTGACCACCAGGAGATATTTGCCGTCGGGGCTAAGCTGCGCATCGCTCACGGGCCCGGAAATCGCGCTGAGCGCGGTGGGAGTTTTCGGTGTGTTCTTCCCGGCCGTGAACATGCCCCCTGAAGTTACAAAGTAAAATTTGTTGCCGTCCGGCGTCGCGATCACCTTGGATGTTCCGGTATAGCTGGTGCTACTGGCCGGGCCGATCAGGCGGCTGAAATCGTTGTCCCCCACGGCTGTAATCTGCGGTGTTTGACCGGTAACGGCATTACCGGGCAGTTGGAAGACATAGCTGCTCTGTGCGGAAATGGCGCCGACGGCAGCCAGGTACGCGCAGACGGGTAGGGACAGACGTAGTTTCACCATTGGACAAACCTCTATGGATATATATCGGCAGGACGCGGGCGGAACACTGATGAGTATATCATCCGGGGGCGGTAAAGCCAAAAGCAAATTGCGCAGCGAACGTTCTGGAGCCGAGGGTGCTCCTGAATGCAAAAAGGGAGGAGCCGAAGCTCCTCCCTTTCCGTACTACGAAACGTACTGCTTACTGGCCGTCGCTCTCGCCAATGGTAAACGTACGCAGCGCTCCCGGAGTATCGAGAACGTTGGCGACATAACCCATGGCCATATTGTCAGCCTGGAATCCAGCGCCCTGCTTGCTGATGAAGGCAAAGCCGTGGCAGAACTGGAAGCCAGCCTGAGCGATGACGTAGCCGGTGAAGCCCGTGGCAGGCAGTAGAACCGCGCCCGCCGGGGTCGCACCGTTGATCACGCCACCACTGGACAGCAAGTAGGTCAGCATTCCGCCGGCAGGAACGTTGGTGAGCGTTCCGGTACAGCTACCGGGGGTAGTGACGTTGGTGCATTGCGTGTTGGTCTGACCGAGGAAGTTCGGCTCAGACGGCGGCGTCGCGTTCTTGTTGTAGAACCACAACTGAACGGGACCCGCCTGGGCTGCGCCCAAGAACCCGTAGACCGTCGGAGCGGTGTTTCCGGGATCAAGGGACGTGTTGGCGATGGCGATTCCAGTGTCAAAGTTGCCGCCGGCTGTGGGCGCATTCGTTACGAATGGGAACAGCAGGTTGCAGGAGCAACGGGAGATCGCGAAGAAGTTCACCGGCTGGGCAATCCGCAGGAAGCGCGGGATGGCCAGGGTGTTCGGAATCGATACGGTGTTTTCCGTGCCGGCGGCGTAGGCCGTACGGCGAACGTTGTCCAGCGGATCGTAGAACGGAGCGAAGCTGCCCTGAATCTGCGCAATCACGTTGGGTTGCGGCAGGTTGGACGGCAGATTCGGCGTTCCATGCACCGTCAGCGGAACGGCCACCTTCTCCAAAGCGTTGGGGTTGGCGAAGAAGACCTCATACACGGCGAATCCAGGAGCTGCGATGCCGCCCACAGTGCCGGCCACGGTGGTGCTGCCCGCACAGCTGGTGGTAGCAACCGGCTGTCCGCCGAAACCGGTGTTGCTGGTATTCGTAATCAGTACCGCGATACCGGTTGTGCCGCCGCCGATGACGTTCACCAGGTTCACGCAGTTAGGAGCGGTGACGCTGGAGCCATTCGGAATGCTCGAGAAGTTGATGACCAGGCGAGTACCCTGAGTGGCTTTGCCAGCCAAGACGATGCCGGTATCAGTACCGCCGACATTGGTGAAGGGAGCGCCGACGCCGGAGTTGCCGGTCAGGGCGTTGGTGGGATTGTCACCTGCGCTCGTGGCAAGGCTATTGACGAAGCCGCTCTCCGTGTCGTACACGGCGCCGGGGACGTTCTGATTGTTGAGGACGCCCTGGGTCGTATTCGAGGCTGACGAAGTTGTACGAAGGCTTGGCAACGCCGTTGTTGAGCACCTGAGTCAGGCTCTGGGGCTTAAAGGCTTCGTTGAACCCTTCCTGGAACGTCCAGACCAGGCTTTGGTTTTGAGTGTCCAGCTGCGTACACTGGATGAAGTCGAGCTTCGGCTTTGTTAAGCGCGGCGCCAGCCAGTCCGAGTTGGACGCGAGCGATGGCGTGGGTCGGGTTGTCGACGGGGAGACCGCCGGCCGGGTTGATGATCAGGTCGGCCGTGATGGTCTGGGTCACATTGGCCACAACCACCGACTTGGCGGTAGCATCACCGCGGATGTTGGTGATGCGGATGATGCGGTGGCAACTGGTTGTTCACAGGAACGGCGCAAATGGTTCCAGGCGGGTCAATCGGCACGCCCGAGAAGACCACCTGGTTGTATTGGCCCGTGATGAGCCGGAAAGAGCGCCCCTGGAAGACGTTCGGATGGCCGGGGGAGCCATTGTAGGTGGCTCCGGCGCCCGCGGATCCGCCGCCAGCGACGCTGCAAACACCCGCACCCGCAGCGGTGTTGTCCGGTGCGTTGGTGTTGCCGCAGTTCAGGATCGGCACAGCGGGATTAGCCGGAGAGCTGGGTTCATCGATGATCAACAACGATTCGAGGAACTCAACCTGATTGATGACCTTGGTCGTCTGGCTGGATACGTTCACATCCAGGTTCACGGCGATGTTGATAGCCGGAACAGTCTGACCGGGAGGCGTGGGAATGCCGCCCGTGCAGTCGAGGAAGAGGTCGCCCAACAGTTCGGAATACCCTTCTGCCCGAACCACCGGAGGAACACCCGTGCTATTACTGCATTGGAAAGCCTGTGCACTAGCCGACACTGTGAACCCCGCGAGCAGGGCCACTAGGGCGAGCGCATAAAGACATCTGCGAAAATCTGCCATTTCCTTCTCCTTGTTGAATCTGAAATTTGAATTGACGGAAGTTCTCTTTTTCAACCTGAGCCTCAATTCTGCTGTCCCTGACACGGGACTCGAGCCTCTCGATAACCTGTCGGCTGCTCCGTGCTCGTCACTCTTTTAAAGCTCATTTGTTTTCGACTTCTCTTGTTGTTGCTATGTGCTCGCGGGATCCACGGTCAATGAATGCCGCCAAAAAAGTACTAAAAGCTGTTACACCCTGGACGCAGTCAGAATATAGATAACACCCTCCGGCCGTTCAAGTCAAGCAAAAAGTGATACTTGCGCTTCCTGCTCGAGGCTCCTGAACACACCAGGGACTGTCTCAATTGATAGCATTCGGCAGCTTCGGAAACAAACTTTAGCAGTGAAAACGGGTCAGAGGGCACCGAACGGAGAAAAAGCGGGCGTGAATGGTATACTCCGCAGCGGCCGCTGACCGGTATCTGAAGCTAGTTCGCGTACTTACGCAGGTGCCGGACGCTGTTCTTCAGTTCCTGACTGGCTTCCAGAAGATCGTTGGCGTCGTAGATGACGTGGGGGGTCATGAAGATGATCAGCTCGGTGCGGTCGTGGCTATAGGTCTTGCTTCCGAAGATCCCGCCCACGAAGGGTAGCCGGTTCAGCCCGGGAATTCCAGCCGAGCCGCTATTGGTATTTTCCGAAATAAGACCGCCGATCGCGATGGTGTCGCCGTCCTGCATGGTGATCTGGGTTTGCACCACCTGCTGATCGAAAGACGGCGTCGGGATGTTGGAGGTGGTGGTCGGCGCGGGGTTGCTGATCTCCTGATCGATGATCAGCGTAACCACGCCGCTGGGATTCACGCGCGCGTTCACTTGCAGGGTGACGCCGGTATCGTGCGAGGAGATGGCCTGGGTCTGGGTGTTGGTTCCGCCGCCGGGCGTGATGATCGTACCGGTCAATACGGGAACCTGGGAGCCGACGTTGATCGAAGCCGGAATGCTGTCGGTAGCGATCAGGCTGGGTTCGGAAATCACGCGCGCGTTGGTGGCATTGTCCGACAGGCTCAGGAACGCGAGCAGTTCCTTGGCTTGTCCCACCAGCATTCCCGCCGAGAGCTGCGTGGCGGTATTCACCAGGCTGGCGAGCGGCTTGCGCTCCTGCCCGCTCACCTTCTGGAAGTAGTAATTCACGCCCATGGCGAAGCTTCCGGACATGATCACCGAGTAGATTTTTGCCTCGAGCAGAATCTGGCGCGGCATGACGTCCAGCTCCCTGAGCAATTTCAGAATGCCCTGGTACTGCTGCGCGTCCGCCTGAATGAGCAGCGAGTTGTCCAGAGGATTCGGGACGATGCGCGGCGGATTCTGCGTGTTTCCCGATGCAGTCGCGGTTGCCGCGGTGGCAGGCGCCGCTTGCGCCGGGCCCCCTGCCGGCGTGGCGGTTGAGGGCACGAACCCCAGGGGTCCCGCCACGGGAGCCGCGACGGTTTGTGCCTGATAACCTCCGAAAGACGGGTAGCCGTATCCGCCGCCCCCCATACCGCCACCCATGCCGCCGAGCGCTCCGCAAGCCCCTGCCGCTCCCGCGCCGAATTGACTGTTAAAGCTGTTCTGGCTACCGTATCCGCCGGCCATTCCCACGCCGCCGAAACCGCCTCCGAAGGTACCGCCGCCGCCTCCATAGCCCCCGCCGTACGCACCGGGATACGCGCCACCGCCGTATCCTCCCCCATAGCCGCCATATCCCCCACCATAGCCGCCGCCGTAGGCTCCCGGGGCGCCGGCGGGCATATAAAGCTGGTTCATCGCCATGGCCAGACAAACGGCGCTGCCATAACGGACGTGATAGACATAGGTATCGATCACGCCGCTGGTTTCGGAAACGGCCACGTCCAGCTTCTTGATCCAGCTCTCGACGGTATCGAACACACCCGGGTTCGGCGCCACCGCGATCAACGTTCCGATGCGGTCTACCGCCAGGAATCGCACGGTAGCGTTCTTGCTATCGAGCGAAATCGATTTGAAGATATTGTCCAGCTCCTTGACCAGGTCGGAAGGGCGGGCGTTGTGGAGCTCGTACAGGCGGACGCGTTCGCCGGCAAAGGTGTCGCTGTCGAAGAGCGCCACCAGATCCATCAGACGGCGCATATTTCGGCGGCTGTCCAGGATGAACAGCAGGTTCGCCGGAGGATACACTTTCAGGACAGCGTTCGGGTCGGTGAATTCCTGAAGCACCTTGCTCAGCTCTTCGACGGTGACGTACTTCAGGAAAATCAGGTTCAGCATGAGCTGATCGTCGGAGGCAATATCCTTTCCGTTGACCTGAAAAGGAATCGGCTGGCGCACGGCGTCGGCGAGCGGAACCACGCGGTAAATCTCGCCTTCCTGGACCATTCCGTAGCCGTTTACGCGCAGGATCATGTCCAGCAGGTTGCGTGGATCCAGATTGCGCGTCTCGCCATAGGTATTGAGTGTCACGGTGCCTTTCACGCGCGGATCGATCTGGATATTGATTCTGAGCTGGCGCGCGAGCTGATCGATTACTTCGGTGAGCGAGGCATCCTGCAAATTCAGGACGGGTCCGGCGGGCGCGGCCGCCTGCGGAGCCGGTACGGGCGCTTGTTGAGCAGGTACGGGCGCTTGTTGAGCAGGTGCGGGCGCCTGTTGAGCGGGTGCGGGCGTTTGTTGCGCGGGTGCCGGCGGTTGCTGCGCGGGGGCCGGCTGCGCGGGCGCTTGCTGCGCGGGCGCCTGCCAGACCGCCAGAGCGGCCAGAACGATCGTCGAAATCCAGAGATTTCTGTTACGCACAATTTTCATTGAATAGGCTCCCACTGACACATTGGACCGAACATCCCGGGAACAATGGACTTTTTATATCCATCCTTCACGGTTCCAGACGGGCTGCTATCGCCTACCACGCATCCGCGTGTGGCGCCGTTCTGCGGGCCGAGCACCGGCGTCTTCTCCGTGCTGATGCCGATGACAGGAGTGCTGGACGCAGCCTGCCCCGCGGGCACCGCCGCGGCTTGCGCGGGCGCCGTCTCCTTGGGCTTTAACTCCGCCAGCGGATACTGCAGCGTCTTGTCTTTCCACTCGAAGGTGATGGTGTCGCGATTGAACGCCACCAGCTTGAACGGTCCCACTTTATCGCCGACGTGAAATCCTTTTTGGCCGCCCTTTTCAGCACTGAGGAACGCGACTGGTTCGCCCAGTCCCATCTGGCCATAGTAAAAAGGCCGAGCGGGCGGAGGCTCCTCGGGTTTGGGCGCGGGTGGCGGGACGATCTCGATGATCACGTTGGGATTGCGGTCCTTCGAGAACAGCGTCTTCTGCGCGACCTCCAGGTAATTGGCCGGCACCACAGGCTCGGGCGGCAGCGGGCGCGGGTGGCGGAAGCTGAGCCTTGGCGCGGGCGGCCTTTGCCAGCGTCGCCAGTTCCTGAGCGCGCGTCTCGAGCCAGTGCGCACGCAGCATCCATCCGAGCGTCCCGAGCAACGCCAGCAGAGCGAGGTTCAAGGCTATGATCTTGCGGTTCATGGTTTCCTTACGCTCCCTTCTTCGGCGCGAGGCTCTTCGGCACGAGGCCCGCCACGGTGATGCGGACGTTCAACGTTTTTTGCTTCGGATCGCCGGCGATCACGCGCAGATCGCGGGTGGCGATCAGTTCGGGCCGCGCGGCCAGCGCAGCCAGGAAGTTCAGCAATTGCTCGATCCGGCATTCGGCTTGAATGGACACGTTCACGGCGCCGTAATCGTCGCCGAAGGGAGCGATGGCGCCCAGCTCGGTGGCCCGGATTTCGAGGCCCTCGGCGGCTCCCATCCCGCGCAGGATGGTAATCACCTGAGCTTGGGCCTGCTGCGCGGTATCGGCGCGAATCAGCCCCTTCTCGCGGGTCTCGAGGTCGGCCGCGACTTTCTTGAGGACTTCCTGTTTCCCGGGAACTGCCGCGGCAGTTTCGCGCACCCGCGCCAGGCGTTGTTCCATCTGCGCAACGGACAGCGGAGAAGCGCTCGCCACAGCGGCCGGACCGGATGGCCAGAACTCGTAAGCCAGCACCACGGCCGCGACCGCCAGCGTCGCACCCAAAGCCATCACGGCCTTCTTTTCGCGAGGTTCCAATGTTCTCATGCAGGTGTTCTCATGCAGGGGTTCTCATGGCAGCTTCCCCTGGCGGGCGGCCTCGCGCGTCGTCCGGATGCGGAATGTCTCGCCGGCCGCGGTGCGCTGCGGAGGCGACACGAATTCGGACGATTCAAACTGCGGCGAAGCGTCGATCGCCTTCAGTAAAACCGCGGCCTGATCCGTCTCGCCCGTCACCGCGACCTGCTGCCCGTTGAGGTCGAGCGAAGTAAGCCAGGCAGGCGGCGCCAGCAGCTTCGTCATCTCGGCCAGCACGTCCATATCGGCTTTGCTGCGCGCCCGGAACGCATCCAGCAGAAGGGTGCGCTTGCGGGTCAGATCAATGTCGCGATCGATCGCCGCGGCGCGAGCGGCCGAGGGCTGGGCCTTGGCGATTTGGGCGTTGAGCTCATCCAGATAGCGCCGGTTTTGAAAACCCGGCATAGCCGTCGTGGCTCCGGCCGCCAATAGCACCAGCAGGGCCAGCACAGTCGAGGGAACCCACACCATGGGCGAACTGGTTTGCCGCTGTTCGACCGGCAGAAGGTTCAGGGGAAGGCTCAGGCGGGGGCAAGCGGAAGCCAGCGCGGCCGCGTAGGGCAGCGCGGGATCGGCTCCCAGCAACTCGTGCAGCGGGCGAATCTGGGGCGGAGATTCGAAGCGCAGTTCCGCGGAAGCCTGCGCCGCGGCGCGCTCCAGCTCGGGCCACTGCGGCTCGGAGCTTTCGTGGTGAATAGGGAAGACCGCCGAAAAAACCGGCTTGGCCGGACTTTCGCCGTAAATCTCGACACCGCTCTCACCGGGTTCATACGCGAGGATCTCAGCGGGCGGAGTTCCGCCGAACATGCGCAGCGCCGAATACGTCGCCGCGGCCGAGCAGGTGAATCCGGCGATCTTGATCCCGGCTTCCGCGAACAGCGTGGCGTAGCGCTGGACCACGTCACCGCGCGCGATCGCCACCAGCACGGTGGAAGAGTGCTCCAGCCGGGTCCAACTGGAGACGACGTCGTCTTCGTTGTAGGGATGCAGTCCATCCAATTGGAATTGAATCGCGCCGGCCAGGTCGCTGCCCGAGACTCCCGGCATGGAAAGCTGGCGGATAATCACTTCGTGCCGCGGCAGCACGACGTTGGCAGCCACGTGACGGATTCCCAGTTTGGCCAGGAACGCCGCGTAATCGGCTCCCCAGCTTGCCGCGGGCTGATGTTGAAAATCCTCCACCGTGAAGCCGCCCAGCACACGGGCGCCCTGAGGCCTGACGCGCACCGCGGTGACACGCAGCGATTCGCTGCCGCGCGGCCCGGCGATCTCGAGACCAGCTCCGCTTCCGATCGCCGCCCACTTCCTGAGTCCCGCGGGGATCACGGTAACTTCACCCCGCTGCCCGGCGCGGGCGTGGCGGCCGCGAACTCGGACCATGCATCGTCGTAAAATCGCAACACTCGCAGCCGGATCGGGAGTATCTGGCGATTGCGCGCGGTCGGCGGCGGCGGCACGATCAGCTTGGCAACCGCGGATGCGGACCGGACTACTTCCGAAGGCGACCCGTCCGGCAGGCGCAGGCGCGCCGTCGCGCGGATGTTCCAGATGAGGTGCTCGCCATCGACCTGGAGGCGCTCGACAGGAATCCCCAGCGCGGCCACTTCCGCCAAATTATGAAAGGGCGCCTGGGCGCGGCGCTGCATCAATTGGGCGATCGCTCCGGGCGAGGCTCCCAGGGTTTCGAGCAAAGCCGGGCTGACCGCATTGGCATCAAACGGCCCCATCGATCCCCATACGGACAAGCTCTCGCGCAGCCCTCCGCGCGGCGACAGGCGATCCCCTTCCGCCACGTAGTTTCCGTAAAACAATTCCGGAGTCATCCCCTGCACCAGCAATAATTCCTCGATCTCTTCAAAAGACGCGCCGCGCGGCTGGAAAGTCGGACCCGAGGCCTGAGAAAACGCATCCGATGGCGCAGGCCCGCCGCCTCCGCCGCGCCACGCCATAATTCCCCCGGCAATCTGCGCGGCACGCTGGGCGTCGCCACTGACCGCGGTGATCAGGCGGATCAGGTCGTCTCCCGACGCCTGGTTAATATCGAGCTTGGCGGTCTCCGGCATCATTTCGACAACCACATCGCCGCTGGGATAAGAGAAGTACAAGCGCGGTTTGTCGCTATAGTGATGGCGGTCAAAGAAGCGGTCGGAGCCGGTTCCCCACAGCAGCCACTGGAGCGCCCGGTCCACGGAACCTGTGGCGAGATACGTCGCGCGAAGTCCGTCGGCGGCCGAGCTGGCCCGATCGGTTTCGGCGCGAATCGAAGTGGATACGGAAAGTGCGATGGCGGCCAGCGCAGCGGAAACCCACAGAACGGTCAGTAACGCACCACCGCGGTCATTAGAACGCGCACAACGGAGTGCGGCGCGAACGTTTCCTGCTGCGGTCTGTTGGTGCGCGCCGCACCCTGTGCGCGCTTCCGATCTCTGGCTACTGGTCGTCATAATACTTCAGCTCGTCGAAAAAACGATTGACGTACAGCGGTGCGGTAATGGAGACCACCGGCAGCCGTATGGGATCGGCCGTGGCGGGAGCCATCTCGATGTGCACGGCCGAGGGCATGTTGGGATCGTTCCACGCATCCACCCAGCCGCCTCCGCGAAACTGCGTGTCCGGATTCATCTGGAAGTAGGAAAACCGGCAGTATGCTAAGTGACTCGCGGCGACGAAGGGTTGCGGAGATCCCTGCAACGCGACGCCCTCGCCACAAAACCCCGCCGTGCTCGCGGGCCCTCCGTAGAGGCGCTCATTCACGATCAGCTTCACGGTTCCGCCGTCATCCGGCGCGACTTGATACTCGACGATGTGGGGAGCCCCGCGCGTACCTTCCGCCATCGAATACGTGCTCACCATCTGCAGCGCGCCAACGGACCCGCGAAAGGCGAAGGGGCTCAGCGCTCCGGCGCATCCGGTGCGCACAGGCATCGCGCCGGCGAGCTGCAGAGAAAGAATCCGCTGGACTCCCAGCGCGCGGCGATTCTCATCCAGCCGCGTTTGTATCCGGTTCAGCGAGAGCAGGCCGCCGCGCATCGCCATCAGCATGCCGGTGGCGATGGCCGCCACCAGCGTGATGGAGATCATCAGTTCCATCAGCGTGAAGCCGCGCTGCGATCTACAGGCCACTAAATACCCTGTCCGGGAGGCAGGAGCGCGCGGCGATAGCCTTCGAGAGAAAAGCTGTGGCGCGTGGTCCCGTCCATCCACCAGATTTCGAGCTCGATGCGGTCGACCACCCAGTTGAGCTCCGTAGCTTCGGGAGCGAATTCGATGGGGGTGACGCGCGCCCGCCAGCCGGCGTTCATGGCTCCGGCCTCGGCTGGTGTGAACGGGCCGCCCAGCTCCGCCTTTCGAATCAGCCCGTCGTTAACCAGCAGCTCGTCCATTTTGGTGCGCGCCAGAATCACGGCGCGATCGGCTTGCGTCAGCCGGGTGACGTTCCGCGTAGACGCCGCTAACGCGTCCAGGATTCCGGCCACCGCGATGCCCATGATCATCGTCGCGACCAGGGCTTCGAGGAGCGTGAAGCCGCGCTGATTTTTCATTGCACAACCTCGGAACGCGGCGATCCGGTAACAGGATCGACGCTGACCAGCCGCTTGCGCCCCTGAAGAGTCGAGATCTCGATCCCGATTCCCGGCACCGAGCCGCCGGGATACAGCACAAAATGGCGCGGCTCGCCCGCGTCGAGGATGGCGGGCAAGGGGGGCAGCACCGCAACGATACGGACCTGCGCGGGAATATCCATGGTCGCGCGAAAAACCTAAATCGGCCGTGCGGCTCAACAGGAGATTCTCGCGGGGAGATACGATCACCTCGACGGCTTGCTGGCGGCGGTCGGCGTGATCGAGCGCGATGTTCAGGAAGGACACCATGGCGTCGGAGGTCGAGCGCAGCCGCAGCGTGTCGAGTCCGGCGCTGACCGCGGGGAAGCTCACGGCCGCGATCATCGCGATCAGAGCCACGACGATCAGCGCCTCAATGAGCGTGACGCCGCGCTCATGTGGGGCAGCGGCGATGAAAAAGGGGACACCTCCTAGTGTTCGCTCCGCTACTGGCTGTGCGGAAGTTAGGAGGTGTCCCCTTTTTCAGCAACATCAAGTTACTTATTGCTCCAGCTGACGATGTCCGCATTGGTCCCATCCCCGCCCGGCTGCCCGTCGGCGCCAAGCGAGATGACGTCGGGATCCTCGCCGTGCTCGCCCGGATACTTGTATTCGTACGGGCGGCCCCAGGGATCGAGCGGGACTTCCTTCGGAAGATACGGTCCGGCCCAGTTGGGCATTTCACCGGGCTTCTCGCGCAGGGCCTGGAGACCCTGCGTACTGGACGGATAAAGGCCGGTATCCAGCTTATAAATGCCCAGCGCATTCATGAAGGAGCTGATCTGCGCCCGCGCCGTGGTGCGCTTGGCGCTTTCCCCCTGGCGGATGACGTTCACCGTCACCAGCCCGGCGATCAGGCCGATGATGGTGATCACCACCAGCATTTCGATCAGCGTGACGCCTCGTTCGGACTTCCTGCGTTTGGTTTTTTTCATATCGCTGGTTTTCATATGGCAATGTCGTTGATGCTCGTGATGGCCAGCATCAGGCTCATGATCAGGCTTCCTACCACCAGGCCCATCACCAGGATGATGATGGGCTCAAACAGCGCCGTGAATCGCCGGATGGCGGTTCGCGTTTCGCCGTCGTAAATATCGGCCATGCGGTTGAACATCGTGTCCAGATGCCCGGTCTCTTCACCTACGGTAAGCAGATGCCCGGCAAGCGGCGGGAACTCTCCGGCGCGGGTCAGCGGACCGGCGATTCCTTCACCGCGCTTCACGCCCTTGCGCGACTTGCTCCAGTGTTCCGGACATGCGGCGGTTATTCAGAATCCCGCGGGCGATTCCGATCGATTGCACCAGAGGCACGCTGGCGGCCACCAGGGTCGACATCGCGCGCGCGAAACGGGCCGTCTCGGCTTTGCGCAGCGCATCGCCCAGCAGCGGCATTTTCAGGCGAATGGTGTCCCACCACAGGCGGCCGGCGACGGTGCGAATGTAAACCTGAAACAGCACAATGCCTGCGAACAACGCCAAAGCCGCCGGCATCCAATAATCCTGCACGATTTTGCTCACTTCGAGCAGGATCAGCGTGGGCGTGGGGATTTTCATGCGCGGATCGGAAAAGATCAGGGCAAAGCGCGGGACCACGAAATTCAGCAGCACGAAAATCGATCCCAGGCCGACCAGGGTCAGCAGAATCGGATAAATCAGCGAGCTGACGATATAGCCGCGCAGGTCGTCGCGGGTGCGCTCGAATTCGGCCAGGCGGTCGAAAATCTGGGCCAGCGATCCGGAAGCTTCGCCCGCGCGGACCATGTTGATGTAGAGTTCGGAAAAATGCGTCGGGCGCGTGGCCAGGCTTTCCGCCAGCGATTTGCCGCCCTTGAGGATGCGCATCACATCCATGACCACCGCGCGGAAATCGCCGCGATTGGTGAGCTCGGCGACGATCGAAAGCGCGCGGTCGAGCGGCACGCCGGCGTTGAGCAGCGTGGCGAGCTCCTGAGTGAAGAACAGCACATCCTTGCGATGACTTCGGCTGAATGACGGCAGTTTGAGGTCGAAGCCGCCGCTCGATCCCTTACTAAGCCCGATATATACGGGAATCAGGCCCTGGCGGCGCAGCTCTGTGGCCACCAGCTTGTCGTTCTCGGCGGTGAGCGTGCCGGTGCGCGGCTTGCCGTCGGAGGCCACTGCGCGGAAGAAGAACGTCGTCGCCATAGGTTACCGAGTGGAGCGGGCTTTACGCCTGCAACGGTGGCTTCAGCCGCCGTCGGCACCGGAGCTGAAGCTCCGGTCGCAATCTGAAGCTCGCTCCACGATTTTCTCATCAAAACTCTTGCGTCACGCGAATCACTTCATCCGGCGTGGTCACGCCGCGAGCGACTTTTTCCCAGCCGTCGTCGCGCAAATTGCGCATGCCGTTGCGGCGCGCGGCCGCGGTGATGACGCTGGCGTCTTCATTCCGCATGATGATCGCACGCAGCTCTTCGTTCAGCTCCATCAGCTCGAAGATGCCCACGCGGCCATGGTAGCCGGTTCCGAAACACTGCTCGCATCCGGCGCCGCGAAAAGACGGCAGACGGTCGCCGTTGGGCGCCGTCACCTCGCCCGCCGATTGGCGGCAGTGCGGGCAGATCACGCGGACCAGCCGCTGCGCGAGTACCGCCACCAGCGACGACGTCAGCAGATAATTCTCGACGCCCATGTCGGTCAGGCGGGTGATCGCGCTGGGCGCGTCGTTGGTGTGCAGCGTCGAATACACGAAGTGGCCGGTGAGCGCGGCGCGAATGGCGATATCGGCGGTTTCCTGATCGCGGATTTCGCCGATCATGATGACGTCCGGGTCCTGGCGCACGATGTGGCGCAATCCGCCGGCGAAGGTCAGCCCGATCTGCGGATTGACGTGGATCTGGTTGATCCCGTCCATCTGATATTCCACCGGGTCTTCGATGGTGATGATCTTCTTGTCGGTCTGATTGATGCGCTTGAGCGCGGAGTAGAGAGTGGTCGATTTGCCGCTTCCCGTGGGTCCGGTCACCAGGAAAATGCCGTGCGGAAGCGACGTGTAGTACTCCATGCGGCGCAGCATGTGATCGTCGAATCCCAGGCGCTCGAGATCGTAAAAATCGCCTGCGGAACGGTCGAGCAGACGCATGACGACGCTCTCGCCGTACAGTGTCGGAAGCGTGGACACGCGCAGGTCGACTTCGCGCCCCAGGGTCTTGATCTTGATGCGGCCGTCCTGCGGAAGCCTGCGCTCGGCGATATTCAGCTTGGCCATCAGCTTGACGCGCGAAATGATCGCGGCTTTCAACTCGCGCGGCGGCGGACTCTGACTCGCCAGCACGCCATCGATGCGATAGCGGATGCGAAATTCTTTCTCAAACGGCTCGATGTGGATGTCACTGGCGCGCTGCTCGACGGCCTGCCCGATCATCGCGTTTACCAGCCGGATCACGGGCGCTTCGCTGGCCATGTCGCGGAGGTGTTCCAGATCCTCCGATTCGCCGACGGGCGACGCGAGCTCGGTCTCGTTCTTGGCCGTCTGGCCATAGTAGCGGTCGATAGCGTCGAGGATTTCCTGTTCGAGCGCGATTCCCGCCAGCACGGTCAGACCCGTGGACGATTCAACCGCGTTGCGGGTCTCAAAATCCAGCGGATCGGCCATGGCCAGCGTGACGGTGTGATCGTGCAGCGCGACGGGAAGGCAGCGGAACTGGCGCAGAAACCGCGGCGCGAGCGTTTCGAGCTCCGGCGAGACCGCGGGCGGGCCTTCGAGCGTCAGCACGGGAACCTGTAACTGTTCGGCCAGCGCCGACAGCAGATCCCGCATGGCGATGAAACCCAGATCCACCATGATCTTGCCGAGTTTCTCGCCGCCGCGCTCCTTCTGAATATCGAGCGCGCGGGCGAGATCGTCCGGAGTAATCAGTTTCCGCTCGATCAGGATCTCGCCCAGACGCATTTTGAAGCTATCCGTCCCGAGGCTAGTCTTCCGTGACTCGAATCACGGCATCCAGTGCGGCGCCCTTGGATTCGAGCAGCTTTCTCTTGGTGGCCTGCACGGTAATCTGAACCGGTACGCCCGTCGCGTCTTCAAACGTGAATCGCGGAACGTTCACCGCGATCACGATTTGCTCGTCCGGAGGAATCGTCTCGAGCGAAGCGGCTGCGGCGACCAGAGCGTCCTTCAGGACCTTCTTCAGCTCCGGCACGCGCGCGATTTTCGTCTTGTGCATCTGCACGATTTCTTCCTTGGTGGGAAGCGGATGCATGATGCCGACCGGCGCGTTGACCAGGATGACTTCGGCCGTCAGCACCACGCCCACGCCATCCAAATAGACTCCGCGCGAGAGCCCGATCAGAGGTGCGGGTATTGTCGGAAGTGAAGCGCTGAAGCGTGGCATCCAGGCCCTTTTCGGCAATTTCCATCTGGACCCGGTTCACCCGCGGCGTTTCACCGGCGGCCGCGTACGCAGCGGACCCAACCGTCACATAAATCAAGCCCAGCGTCAGAACTAACGATTTGATAGTTTTCATGAGGAATCCTTTTATCGGCTCAGCACCACGTTGCGATACATATTCGCGACCTGCTTGTCGCGCACATTGAGCAGCTCGTACATCGCCTGAATCTCTTGCACATGACGCGCTTCCACTTCCGAGACAGCTTTGTTCACGGCGGCATCCACCTGGGCCTGCGGATCTGGCCCGGCCGCCCCGTCCACATAGAAATAGACCGTGTACCAGGATCGCGGCCGCAACTAAGAGCGCCCGCGGCAAAGGTGGGACTAAATACGCGCTGCCACCAGCGCGGCTCGAACACTTTGTCCGAGACGAAGGCAATGCGCCGCGGCATCTCCTCTTCGCGCAGTGTTGAGAGGGTATCCAGAGTCAGGCGCAGCGTGGCCACCTCTTCGTGGCAGATCGAACAGGTGGCCAGATGCGCTTCCGCCTGGCGCTGCGCGTCTTGACCGAGTTCGCGCAGCACGTAGGCCTTCCAGTCGGGTTTCGATTCGGGCTTTGAATCAAAAAATGAGCAACTCATGATTCACCTCGCAGTTTCTCGATGCATCGGAGCAAGACTCGTTTTGAGCAGATCGAGCGCAGTGTACAGCCGCGACTTCACGGTCGATACCGGGCACTCCAGGATTTCGGCCATTTCCTCGAACTTGAAACCCTGGTAAACCTTCAGCAGCACGGCTTCGCGCTGGTCGGGACTTAACCGGCCCAGAGCCGTTTCGACCGCCAGGGACAGCTCCATCGGCAGCAGCCGCGGACCGATTCAAGCAAAGCCTCGGCGGGACGGGGATCGCCGAGCCAGCTCGGTTTCCGGCCGCTTGCGGCGCAGCATCGAGAAAGCTTCATTGTGCGCGATCCGGAACAGCCAGCCCGAAAATCGGGCCGGATCGTCCAGTTTCGGCAGGCTTTGGTAGGCTTTCAAGAACACGTCCTGGCTCACATCCATGGCATCTTCGCGGTTCGAGACCAGCCTGAGGAGATAGTTAAAGACACGCTTCTCCCATCGGGATACCAGGAGGTTATAGGCCTCCACATCCCCGCGCCGCGCTTTGGCGATCAGGTCTGGATCTTCGACTTCGCGGAAGATCAACTCATTGCTCCAATTTCTTGGCTCCGTTGGTAAAGACGCCGTAGGTGGTAAAAAAGTCGGACCAGGGCCTACGATTCGACTATAGCGGCTTATCCCTAGGCAGGCGAAACCGCCTGCCCCACCCCGCTTGCCAATGCCATAATGCTCCTAGGCAGCCGAATGAGCACCAAAGTTCTGATGGACGTCGAGGAATATCTGCGGACCAGCTTCGAGGGCTCGGATTGCGACTACCTGGACGGCGAGGTGGTCGAGAGGAACATGGGCGAACTCCCGCACGCCGACGTGCAAGGGAACCTACTCAGCCTGTTACGGCAGCTTAGGTCCAAGCTAGGGATCGGTTGTCCCTGAAATCCGGATCCAGATTCACTCGCGCCGCTTCCGCGTGGCAGACCTGGCGGCCTGGCGGAATGACGACATCGGCACCAGCATCCCCACCGTTCCACCGTTCCTGGTCGTCGAGATCCTTTCGCCGGAAGATCGCACGGTGCGGATGCTCCCCAAAATTCAGGAGTACCTCTCCATCGGCGTCGAATATGTCTGGCTGGTCGACCCGCAAGACAAAGCAGCTTTGACCTTCTCGCAGCAGGACCCCAAGGGATCTGTCTGCGAAGTTCTCCGCACCGAAAACCCAGCGATTGAGATTCCACTCCAGGCAGCGTTCGATCTGGATGCCTGACAGGCAGCACCCGGTTCACCTCAAGCGCGAACTCGGCCTGCGCGACCTGACCCTGTTCGCGATTGCCTGCATCGTTGGGCCCCGCTGGATCGCGGTCGCCGCCAGCGCCGGGCCAGGCTCGGTAATTCTCTGGATCGGCGCGGCCGTGCTGTTCGCCGCCCCGCTGGGGGTCGCGGTCGCGGCTCTGATCCACAAATATCCCGACGCGGGCGGCCTGTACGCCTGGACCCGCCACGATTTCGGACCCTGGCACGGCTTCCTGTGCTTCTGGCTGTACTGGTTCAGCATCGCGTTGACATTGCCCAACTCGGCCATGTTCGCCATGAGCATGAGCGCCTATGCCCTGGGGCCGAAGTACGCCTACCTGGCCGACAATCAGACCTTCGTGGTGGTCGCGACCTTCGTCTCCATCTGGATCGCGCTGGGCACCAACATCGTCGGCATGAAGATCGGCAAGTGGACCGAAAACCTGGGCGGCATTACCGCCTGGATGCTCGGATTCCTGCTGGTGGGCGCGGGCGCGGCCGTGTGGATGCGGAGCGGCAGCGCTACGCCCATGAACACGCCGATGAACTTCGCGCCGGCGTGGAACTGGGAGACGCTCGGATTCTTCGGCACGATGGCCTTCGGCCTGAGCGGCATGGAAGCCATCGGCCTGATGGCTGCGGAAATCCGCCAGCCTCGCCGCACCGTGGTGCCCGCCACCTGGGTCGCGACCATTTTTAATACCGTTTTTTATGCGGCCAGCACCCTGGCGCTGCTGGTTTTGATTAGACCCAACTCCGTCAGCGAACTGCACGGCCTGGCCGATGGCAGCGATATCGCCGCTGGTCTGCTGGGATGGCGCTGGCTGACGCCGCTGATCGCCGTGATCGTGCTGGTCAATTCGATCGGCGGGTGGGGCGGCTTGGGTTCGGCCGTCTCGCGGATGCCCTATGCGGCCGGCGTCGATCATCTTTTGCCGGGCGCTTTCGCGCGTCTTCATCCGAAGTGGGCCACTCCGTATCTGTCGATACTGGTATTCGGCGGGGTCGCCTCGGTGCTGCTGTTCGCGGTGCAGCTTGGCGATTCGCTCCGCGCGGCGTATCAGGCGCTGCTTTCGCTCATGGTATTGTCTGGATTCATTCCCTACCTCTACCTGTTCGCGAGCGCCTGGAAAGCCGGCCGGCACGTGGCTGCGGGATCGGGAATCGCGGTGACGCTGCTGACCATCGCCTCAAGTGCGATCCCCACAGGCCAGGTCGGCAACCTCTGGCTGTTCGAAGGAAAGCTGTTGGCGGGAACGGCGTTAATGGTCGGGTCGGCGTGGCTGGTCTACCGGCGACGGAGGCATGTGACGGCATGAACTATCCCGACTCCGTCCAATTTCTATACGCGCTGGGAAACGAAATCAAGTCCGCCAAACTGGGCCTGGAACGAATCATCGCAGTACTCGCCGCCTTGGGAAATCCCGAGCGCGCCTACCGCGTAGTCCACGTTGCGGGCACTAACGGTAAAGGCTCGACCTGCGCCATGATCGAGGCGGGCCTGCGCTCGGCGGGAGTTCGCACCGGCCTGTTCACCTCGCCGCATCTGATCGAGCCGACGGAGCGCATCCAGATCGACGGGATTCCCGTAAGCCCGTCCGATTTCGAGCGCGCGTTCAACGTTGTCCACGAAACCGCCGGGAAGCTCGACCTGGATTGCCACCCGACCTACTTCGAAACCGTCACGGCGATGGCTTTTTGGCTTTTCAAAGAGAAGCGCGTCGACACCGCCGTCATAGAGGTGGGCCTCGGCGGACGCCTGGATTCGACCAACGTGGTGGAGCCCATTCTTACCGTGATCACGCCGATCGATTTCGACCACGAGGCGTACCTGGGCCACACCATCGAGGCCATCGCGGGTGAGAAAGCCGGGATCCTGAAGCCGGGAATACCAGCGGTCTTTGCTCCGCAGCGGCCAGAGGCAGCTAAAGTATTAGACGCCCGCGCCGCGCAACTGCATGTGCCGGTCACGCGCGCCGGGGAATTTGAAATTCGCGACCTGCACATCGACGCCCGCGGCTCGCGTTTCTCCGGCATCGTTTGCCCGTTGGCGGGCGAGCACCAGGTAGACAACGCCGTCACCGCCGCCCTGGCGTTACACGCTTTAGGAATATCCCCGGATGGAATAAAAGACGCTGGCTGGCCGGGACGCATCGAACACGTTTCTCCGAACCCGGACATTATCCTCGACGGCGCGCACAATCCTGCCGGCGCGCGCGCCCTGGCGCGTTATCTCGAACGTTTCTACGGCCACCGCCGGATCTGGCTGATTTACGGCGCCATGCGGGACAAGGCCATCGACGAAGTCGCGGGCATCCTGTTCCCCATCGCTGCGGAGCTCATTTTGACAGCCCCGAACACGTCCCGCGCGCTACGACCGGAGGCTCTCGCCGAATTCGCCGGACGCGGTCACATAGAGCCTACGGTAGACGCCGCGATTGAATACGCGCGCCGGCATGCGTCGGACGAGGACGTGATCGTCATCACCGGTTCGTTGTTCGTTGTAGGCGAAGCGCGCCGGCTGTTTCTAAACACCACAGGCGGTCGCTGGCCGTCATGAAGAACCTGAGCAGCGTTGTCTGGAGCTGGATCTACGTCATCCCTCTGATTATTCTTTCCACGGCATTCTTCGGAGTCGTCAGCTTCGCGATTTCGCTGTTCGACCGAACGCCGCCCCGGCAGCTCCGGGTCGCACGGATCTGGGCGCGCTCCCTGCTGCGGATCGCGGGCGTGAAGGTGACGGTAGAAGGGCTCGAGCGCATCCAGCCGGGCGGCAACTACGTGTTTGTGTCCAACCACGTCAGCTACATGGACATTCCCGTGGTGCTGGGGAATATTCCCGAGGAATTTCTGTTTCTGGCCAAAAGCAGCCTGTTCGATATTCCCCTCCTCGGCACGCATCTCAAGACCGCCGGACACGTCAAGGTGCCGCTGGAAGATCCGCGCTCGGCGATCAAGACCCTGCAACATACCGCCGCTCTGCTGCACGACGGCCGCAGCACACTAGTCTTCCCGGAAGGCGGGCGATCGGAGTCGGGCGTGCTGCGGGAATTCAAGGACGGCGCGGCTTTCCTGGCCATCCGCGCGCAGATTCCGATCGTTCCCATGGCGATGATCGGCATGCGCGACATCCTGCCGATGCACACCCTTAACTTTCACCGTGGACACGTGACACTGCGGATCGGAGAGCCTCTATCGACCGAGGGGATGACTACGCACCAGCGTGCCGAGCTGACCGCGCTGGCGCGGCAGAAGATCGTAGAAATGCTGGGCTGACTTGTAGGCAGGCGTCGTGTTTAGCCGCGCTCGAAAGGCTGGGCGGGCGCCGGCGGCACTGGATCGTCTTCTCGATGCTGGCCCGTGTTCATTCGCCAGCCAAATCTTAGGCGACACGTCTCCGGCTCGTCGGCTTTGGCCTCGGAACATCTTCGCCAATCCCGGACAGAACCACTGGCGCACGGTCGGGAAACTCGGCGATCAGCGAAAGATTCCCGCCCATGGCCTCGACCGTTTTTCGGAGCGTGGACAGCAAGAGATCGCTCCGTTTTTCGAGGCGCGAAACACTGTCCTGGGTGACCCCGAGCGTCTTGGCCATCTTGACCTGCGTGAGTTTGCGCGCGTGCCGCAGTTCGCGCAAGGTCATCTCCTCGGCAATCAACTCAGCGGCGCGGGCCTCGACCTTCTTGCGTTGGGCGGGGCTCAGTTCCTTCATTTTGTCCTTCAGCGTGATTGGCATGGCTAGGTCCCCTTCGGCTTACTTTTCTTGTTTTGGGTTCGTGACAGGTGCTCATCAAATCTTTCGTCGGCCTTGGCTATGAGCTGGCGATAAAATCTCTTCTCGCCGCCGCCCGACTTGTCCCCCGCGATCAGAAGGATCGCGTTGCGTTTCGGGTCGAACGCGAAGGCGACGCGCCAGGCACCGTCTGCCGCGTCAAAGCGCAACTCCTTCATATTCGCGTGGCGCGAACCCTTGAGCGTATCGACGCGGGGCCTGCCGAGCAGCGGGCCAAACTGCTCCAGCAACAGGGCATGAGCGCGTAATTCGTTCTGCACGTCATCCGGCAGCGCATCGAATTCGGGATCGAAGTCCTTATGGAATTCAACTTCCCACGTCACACTGATAGTATGTCATATGGATCATATGTCGTAAAGAACATATTGCGCTTGGTCGCGCGCCGCGCTACGCGAGCTTCCAGAAGCGGAGCACGACGTCGGCCGGATAGCGCTCACCCACACCCACGAAGATCGAGCGCATCAGCCACGCCAGCTCCGGAGCCGACGTTTCGAACCGGGGCGACGAGCGGAAGTACACCAGCGCTGGATCTACGGGCTCGCCCTTCATGAGCCGCGCGGTCACCTCGGGCGATGCGTGGCGAATGCCGGGATTCTGCACGTAGATGAGCTTGCCGTCGTCGGTCTCGAGCGTATATCGCGTATCAAGCTCGGCCACGCCGTCCGCGCGCACAATCTGCCAGTCGGCGCCGCCCGGCAATACGCGCCCGCGGATCCCGGAACCTTCGAAAGTGCCGCTCAGAATCGGGATGATGCGGCGGCGGCCAGCCGGCAGCGGCCCGACATCGAGGGGCGGGCCCACCTGCACACGAACTTCGAGAGCCAACGCCAGTTCCGGTGTCATTTAGAGGTCTTCGAGAACAGGCCGAACAGGCCGCCCAGCGAACCACCCTTCTTTTCGCCCTCACCCGGCCGGGCGCCCAGCCGTTCCACCACCTGGGTCAAGGCCTTGCCGAAAGCCGTATTTGCCGGGACCGGCTTGCCTTCCATCAGCGCCTTCTGGACCGAATCATAGTCGCTGGGAATGGCGTCGAAGACCTCGGTATGGAGCGCCGTGCCGATCACCTCGCGGCTGAGGCCGATTTCGCGCTGGTAGCGGTTCACCAGGAGCCGGATTTTCCATCGGCCCACTCGATTGGCGTCCATATAGGACAGCGCCCGCTGGGCCGCCTGCAGCGAGGGCAGCTCATTGGTGGTCACCAGCAGGACTTCCTGGGCCGCGCGCGCCTGGTTCAGGTTCCAGTCGCCATACACGTTGCCGGCATCCAGGATAATGACGTCGTAGGCGCGCCGGGCATACTCGAGTATCGGCGAGGGATCGTTCAGCTCGGGGGGATTGTCGGTAATCAGCTCGGGCGCCAGCAGAACGTCCACGCCGTTTACCGTGGTGACCATGGCCCGCCACAGGTCGGCATCCAGCTCATGGGCGCGCTGGAGCGCATCCAGGAAACTGAAGACGGATTTGATCTTCAACAGAAAAGAAAGCGTGCCCGTGAGCGGATCCAGGTCCGCCAGCAGGACCCGCTTCGCGCCCATACGCTTCCAGTAAAACGCCAGGTTGCAGGCGACCGTCGTGGCTCCGCAAGCGCCTTTCGCGGGCATAACCGCGATGATCCTGGTGTTGTCGGTTGCAGTCTCGGCCGCGGGCTGCGTCCGGGCGACCTTGGCCAGCACCGTCTCCAGCTGATCCGCCGTAAAGGGTTCGATCAGAAAGTCGGCGGCGCCCGAGCGGAGGCAGCGCAGCATCAGATCCGAGTCGTTTGCAGGAAGCAAAGCCACAACTTGAACGGCCCCGCCCAGGCGGACCATCTCGTTGAGCAGTTGGATGGCGCGGTCCGGATCGGAAGCCAGGTCCAGGAAGACCAGTTGGGGCATTTCGCCGCCCAGCGCGCTGCCGATGTCGCGCGGCGACGGATAGGCGTTTACGAAGTTGATGGTGCAGCCGACCAGGTGCGATTCCAGGAGCGGCGCCAGCTCCCGGACCATGCGTGAGTTAGGGCTAATGACAACACCACGCCTCAACACGTCCGCACGGGAGTCACGTTTTTGCATTTGGTCGCCTAGACCAGTTTGGAAAGCGTTCCAAAGAAGTAAATCGACTAGAAGTGATCATATCATGAGAGACTCCGCGCCTTCGCGGAACTACTTACTGAAGTTTGAGAGAGGTACTCCCGGTTGATGAGTACTCGGCAAACCGTCTAGTCCAGTCTGGTCTAAATGAGGCAGGAAGTGAGCCAAATATGAACGTTATCAGTACCGGAAGCACAGCGGCAGCCCCCGCGGCAACCGGAGTTGCCGCCGAATCGGTCGGCCTAGGGCCGTCCGCAAAGTCCATAGCGATCTGCGATACCCAGCCGGTCACGACGGAGGGTGTCCGCAACTTGTTGAGAGGTATTACCGATCTGAAGTTCCTCACCGCCCCGGAATCTCTGGCACAGGCCACGGAAGTAGTCCGGAAACAATCTCCGGACGTCTTGATTCTGGACAAAGGATTCGGCATCCAGGCGGTTTTGGACTGGCTGGGCGAAATTCAGGCAGCAAACGGGACGCCATCGAAGACCGGCATCGTCGTGTGGGGCGTCTCCGTCACCGAAGCCGAGGCGCTGCGCTTCCTGCAAGCCGGGGCGCGCGGCATTCTTCGAAAATCGGCCGGAGTACAGGCGGTCGTCGCCTGCCTCCGAACGGTGGCCGGGGGTCGAACCTGGATGGAAGATTGTGTGTTCCGCGATTCCACGCGCTCAGACCGGTATCCCCACAGCGAGCTGACCGCGCGGGAGCAGCAGGTGCTCGAACTGGTCGAACAGGGCTTCAAAAACAAGGAAATCGCCACGGAACTGGGTATTCGGCCGGGTACCGTCAAGATCCACCTGAAGCATATCTTCGAAAAAACCGGCGTCCGCGGCCGCTATGGCCTGGCCCTCAATGGGTTGCGGGATCGCGGCCTGGTTTCCGTACCGGCGTAGGCGAGGCGTGCCTCGCCCCTACAAGATTGTAGGGGTCGGGTATGCCCGACCCTCGGCAGCGATAGAATGGCCATGGCATGCTCCGTCCGCCGAAGCTTGGGCTGGTGTTTTCCTGCGCCATCGCGCTGCTTCCTCTTCATGCCCAGAAAGTAGTCAGCGCACGAGCGGGCCTGATTACCTACCTGCAAGGGCCGGTCTTCATCGATGGCAAACGAGTCGCCCTCCAGAGGGCGCGCTTTCCGCAGATGCGAGACGGAGAAGCCCTTTCCACCAGCGGGAGCCGCGCCGAATTGCTGTTGTCGCCGGGAGTCGTTCTCAGGCTTGCCGAGAATTCTATCCTGCGCCTGGAAAACGCGGATCTCTCGAACACCCGTGTCACACTCCAGCAGGGCCAGGCCCTCATCGAAGTGGTGCAGTTGGCGGAAGACAATCGGATTCAGATAGCGGTTGGCGAGACCACCATCGAACCGATTCGCCCGGGCTTGTACCGAATCGAGATATCCCAAAACGCCACACAAGCCTCCCCAGCGCAAACTACCCTGCGGGTGTTCGGCGGAGAGGCCATGGTCCGGTCCGGCGTCAACATCACGGACGCGAAGCGCGGCACGGCGGTGAACCTCAATGCCGGACTGGCCGTATCGCGCTTCGACCGCAAGCAGACAGACCCGTTGCATGCCTGGGCAGCGCGGCGGTCCTTCGACCTCTTTATGAGCGACCCGGAGGCCCGTGAGAAGCAGAACCATTGGCAGTCCGCCGGCTCGGGTTATGTGGAGAACAAGAATTTCGGTGTGGTGTTCCGGGCGTTCTTACGGCGTAGACTGCCGCCATCCTCGATTAGCCCCGCGATCCCGCCGGCCGAACATCCTTAGTATCCCTGCGGCCAGCATTTCCCGGAGTTCCATCCCTGGTATGCTGAGAGCGTTGTGCGCTCACTACTAGCCTTATTCGCTCTCATGTCCGCCTGCGCCTCCGCGCAGACTCCCCTGGTGAAGATCCTGTCCGACGAACTGGACCGCAACTTCACTGTTTTGAAGCAGAAGGGCGATCCCGCGCCGTACTTCATGTCGTACGAAATCACCAGCACCGATTCCTACGCCCTGGTGGCCAGCCGCGGCTCGCTCGAAACCCAGCAGCATAATCAGACGCGCTACCTGGATGTGACCATCCGCGACGGCAGCGAAAAATTCGACAACTATCATCTGGTGGCGAACGAGAACCGTCCGCGCTTCACCGTGGCCACGCCGATAGCGCTCGAGGATAATGCGGCCGCCATTCGGCAAGCCGTGTGGCTCGCTACCGACCGCGTGTATCGCGGCGGCGCGCAGCGTCTGATCCGGCTGAAGGGCGACGAAAAACTCCGCACGCAGGCTACCGATACTTCCGACGATTTCGACAAGGAAGACCCGCAGGTCTATTTCGCCTCTCCCGCGCCGCTGAAGTTTAATCCCACCGAGTGGGCCGCGCGCCTGCGCAAGCTATCCGCCGAATTTTCAAAATACCCGGGAGCGCTCGATACCAGCGTTCAATTCGAAACCCGCACCGTCACGCAGACGCTGGTGAGCACCGATGGAACGCGCCTGGAATTCGGCCGTCCGTTTACCCGCATGATCATCGTCGCCAATGGCAAGGCTCAGGACGGAATGGATCTGACGACCATGGAGAGTTTCGAAACGGACGATCCGGCGAAGCTTCCCAAGGACGCCGACATTCTGGCCGCGGTGCAGAAAGCCGGAGCCAATCTCACCGGCTTGCTGGCGGCGCCTCTCGCCGAGCCGTATGTGGGACCGGCGATCCTTTCCGGACGCGCGGCCGGCGTGCTGTTCCATGAAATCTTCGGGCACCGCATCGAGGGGCACCGGCAGAAGGACGAATCCGAAGGCCAGACCTTCACCAAGTCCATCAACATGCCGGTTCTGCCCGATTTTCTCAGCGTGATCTTCGATCCCACCCGCAAGCAATTCGGCGATGTGGCGCTGAACGGCTACTACCTTTATGACGATGAGGGCGTGAAAGCCCGTCCGGTCACCGTTGTCGATAAGGGAATTCTCAAGACGTTCCTGCTTTCCCGCTCGCCGATCCAGGGCTTTCCCAACTCCAACGGCCACGGCCGGAAGTCTCCAGGCAATGAAATTGTTTCGCGCCAATCGAACCTGATCGTCGACTCCACCAAGCAGGTGAGCGACGAGGAGCTTCGCCGCATGCTGATCGCGGAGGTCAAGCGCCAGAACAAGCCGTATGGCCTGTTCTTCGATCAGGTGACCAGCGGTTACACCACCACCGGACGCCGCGGGCTGCAGGCCTTCACGGTGGTCCCGCTGGTGGTTTACCGGGTGTACGCCGATGGGCGCCCGGACGAACTGGTCCGCGGCGTGGATATCGTGGGCACCCCGCTCGCGAGCTTCGCGAAGATCACCGCCACGTCCAACCGCATGGAAGTATTCAACGGCGTGTGCGGCGCGGAATCCGGCAATGTACCCGTCGCCACCATCGCTCCCGCGCTGCTGGTCTCGGAAATCGAAGTGCAGCGCAAGGATAGCTCGCGCGACCGGCCGCCGTACCTGTCGGCACCCTCCTCCATCGCTTCGGCACTGAGGGAGCTGCTTCCGTGAAATCGTACTCGTGGCTCTTGCGATCCGCGGCGCTGGCCGCGGGTTTGGCCGGCTCGGCTGTCTGGCTGATCTCGCAAACCGCGGAGCTCCCTATCCCGCCCGATGAGACGCTTCTGCGGGCCATGCGCGATGAGCTGCAGCGCTCCAAGCAATTGGCCGTCGTGTCCGGGCAGGACGCGCCGTACTTTTTCAGCTACACCCTGACGGACGCCGAGACGCTGCGAATCTCCGCTTCGCAAGGCGCGGTGGTAAACGTTTCACGCAGCCGTTTCCGCTCACCGAGCGCGGAAGTTCGCGTGGGCAATTACGATTTCGACGACACCGGCCATATTTACAGCGGGATCTACTCCGGCTCGCGGTACGACGGCAACTGGCCGCTGGATGACGATTACGCGGCTTTCCGAACCGAGCTGTGGCTCAGCACCGACCGCGCCTTCAAGACCGCCGTGGAGTCCATGGCTCGCAAGCGGGCCTCGCTGAACAACTCGGCGGCCTCCTCGGCCGAGCCTCTGCCGGATTTCTCCAAGATCACCCCGGTGGTGAGCATCGGCAAGGTTACGAAATCGAAACTGGATGATGCCGCCTGGACCGCCCGCGCCGCGCGCCTGGCCGCGGTCCTCAGCGATTACAAAGAGGTGCGGTCTTCGGGCCTCGAGCTGCAGCTGATCCAGGGCCCCACCACGCTGATGAACTCCGAGGGGACGGCGGTCCGCTATAACGACGACATGTATTGGGTATACGCCAAGGCCGAAGGGCAGGCGCCCGACGGCATGTTGCTCCACGACGCCGTCTCCATCCAGTCGCTCGACGTGGACAAGTTTCCTTCTGAAATGGACATGCGCAAATCGTTCACCGAGGTCGGCGACGACGTTCGCGCACTGGTGAAAGCCCCGGCGGGAGAAAGCTATAGCGGCCCGGTATTGATGGAGCCCCGCGCGGCCGCGCAGCTCCTGGCGCAGCTGCTGGGCGATAATCTGCGCGTACCGCGCCGCCCCCTATCCGATCCGGGCCGTAACGTTCCTTTTGCCCCCAGCGAGTTGGAGACCCGCATCGGCGGCCGGGTTTTGCCCGAATCTTTCGATGTGATCGACGACGCGACGCAATCCGCGTATAACGGCAAAACTCTGGCGGGGTTCTATCCGTTCGACATGGAGGGCGTTCCGCCCAAGCGCGTGAGCGTGGTGGAAAAAGGCGTGTTGAAGAGTTTCCTGACCACCCGGCAGCCCATTCGCGGATTCCCCGCATCCAACGGTCACGCGCGTTTGCCGGGTTCCTATGGCGCTTACAGTGCCGCCATCGGAAATCTGTTTGTGAAATCCAGCGAGACATCTTCCATGGCGGATCTGAAGAAGCGGCTGATCGATATGACCATGATGCGCGGCAAACCGTATGGCATGCTGGTTCGCAAACTCGACTATCCGTATTCCGCGGGCGGTTCCGATCTCCAGTCGCTGGCCCAGGCCAGCGCGCAATCCGGCGGTTCGGCGCGGCCAGTGAGCCCGCCGCTCCTGATTTATAAGGTGTATCCGGACGGACGCGAGGAACTGGTTCGCGGGCTGCGTTTCCGCGGCTTAACCACGCGGACGCTGCGCGATATCCTGGCGGCTTCGTCGGAAACCGAGCTGTTCGATTTCGTCAACGTGGCGGCTCCCCTGGCGATTCTGGGCGCGGGCGGGTATCTTGCGCCGGCCAGCGTGATTTCGCCGGGCCTGCTGTTCGACGAGCTGGAGCTCGAACCGCCGCAGGACCAGTTGCCGAAGCAGCCCACGGTTCCTCCGCCGAATGTAGTGAATTGATGAACCCGGGGGTTTGATGGAAGAAGTGGGGTCAGGCTTTCAAGCCTGCCGCCGGCTTTCCAGCCGGCGCTCTACGAATGACGTTAAGGCCGGGCAGAAGCCCGGCGGCGGCCTTGAAAGGCCGACCCCCACTTTAGCCTTATGCGCCTGCTAAGCCGCACTCTTTTCTGGGAGATCCTGACCAGCGCGGCGCTGGGCTGCACGCTGTTCACCCTGGTCCTGTTCCTCGAAAAAGCGCGGCCGCTATTCGAATTCCTGGTGCGCGATTCCGGATCGCCCAAGCTGGTCGCGTATCTGTTCGCCCTGGTGCTTCCCCAAGCGCTTCCCTATGCCATTCCGCTGGGAGTGCTGGTGGCGACGCTCATCACGCTCAGCCGCATGTCGACCGACGGCGAAATCACCGCCATGCGGGCGGCAGGCGTCTCCGGACGCCGCGTGGCTCCGCCGATTCTGGCCTTCGGTTTCCTGATGATGCTGGTGGCCGCGGCCGCCTCGCTGTGGCTCACTCCCTGGTCGATCCGCGAGCGCACCAGAATCCAGAACCAGCTCATCTCCGGCCAGTTGACCGCCGAGGTTCAGGCGCGCGTGTTCCAGGAGCAGTTTCCCAACTCGATTCTCTACATCAGCGATATACCCTCCGGCGCGAACACCCGCTGGCACCGCATCTTCCTGTTCGACGTGACACCCTCGAGCGATCGCGGCAATAGTCCGCGCCTCACCCTGGCCACGGATGCCATTGCCGTCCCGGATGCCGCGCAGAACCGCATCCAACTATCGCTGAGCAATGCCAGCACCTACGATGTCAGCAAGGATCCGTCCGAGTACAAGGTGAGTTCCTCGCCCGGCCACGACATGATCCTGCAAGCCAAGCGAAACGATGAGGTGCCCTCCAAACCCGTGGCGGAGATGGACACGCTTCCTCTGTACAATCTGGCTTACGGCGATCCGGCCGATCGCGAGCGCACGCTCGAAGCGCGCATCGAATTGCACGAGCGCCTGGCGTTGCCGTTCGCGTGCATGCTGCTGGCGCTGACCGGCATTCCTCTGGGCGTTGGTTCGCGCCGTTCCGGAAAATCCTCGGCATACGTGCTGACGGTGGCGCTGGCGTTCCTGTACGACATGGGCCTGGTCGCGGCGATCCATTTTGGACGCGAAGGAACGATTCCTGCCGGCTTCGCCATGTGGACGCCCAACCTGGTGTTCGCGGTGCTGGGTTTTTCCTTGCTCGCGCGCCTGGAATCGCCCGGCGATCGCGACTACATCGGCCGTCTGGGCCGGTTGTTCCGATCGGCCGGCCGCAAGCCGCAGGAACACCTGCCGCGCCTGCTCGACCGGATCCAGCCCAAGGTGTGGAAAGGCCGGTTTCCGCTGCTGCCGCAGGTCGTGGATACCTACCTGCTCTCCAGCTTCCTGTTCTATTTCGCGCTGTGGCTGGTGAGTTTCGTGCTGATGTTTCACGTCTTCACCTTCTTTGAGCTGCTCAGCGACATCATCAGGAATCATATCCCGATGAACCGCGTGTTCACGTACCTGTTCTTCCTGACCCCGCGCCTGATCTATCGCTTCACGCCGGTAAGCGTTTTGACCGCGGTGCTGGTGGTTTTCGGCGTGCTCACCAAGAACAACGAAGTCACTGCTTTCAAGGCTTGCGGCGTGAGCATGTACCGGCTGACCGTGCCGGTCCTGGTAGGCGGATTTCTCCTGAGCGGCGGCCTGTTCGCGTTCGATCACTATTGGGTTCCGGAAGCCGACCGCGTGCAGGACGCGATCCGCGCCGAAATCAAAGGCCGGCCCGCGCAAACTTATCTCAATCCCGACCGTACCTGGTTTTACGGTTTGGAGGATCGCATCTATAACTACAAGTATTTCGATCAGAAGGCCAAAGTGATGCTGGGCGTGAACGTCTTCGAGATCGATCCGGCCACCTTTCGCCTGAAGAAGCACATCGCGGCGGAGCGCGCCAGTTGGGTGCCCGCGGTGAATGCCTGGGTGTTCCAGAATGGCTGGAGCCGCGACTTAAAAGGCTACGACTCAGCTCCCGTATTCGACTTCGCGGGCGGCGTCAAGGTGTTTCCGGAGCTCAAAGAGACACCCGACTACTTCGTCAAAGAAGCGCTCCAGTCGAGCCAGATGAACTTTCTGGAATTGGGCTCCTATATCGGAGAGCTGCAGCAAAGCGGCTTCGACACGATCCAGCTCCAGGTGCAGCTCTACAAAAAATTCTCCGTGCCGCTGTTTGCGTTCATCCTGGCCCTGGTTTCGGCGCCCTTCGCGTTTTTGGCGGGCAACCGCGGCGGAATGGCGGGCATCGGCATGAGCTTCGTCATTTTCGTCGCCTACGTGTCGATAGACCAGTTCTTCGAGCAGTTGGGAAATTTGAGCGAGTTGCCGCCGCAGCTGGCGGCATGGTCGCCGGACGTGGTCTTTTCGCTTGTGGGACTATATTTTCTGGCCCGCATGCGAACGTAAATCGTGCGGCCCATGGGGGATTTGGAGAACCATGGCCGAGAGTCAGCAGTGCGCACGCGACCGTTCACCGGGCAGGAATACATCGAAAGCCTCCGCGATGGCCGCGAAATCTATATTTACGGCGAACGCGTCAAGGATGTCACCACGCATCCGGCGTTTCGCAACACCGTCCGGATGCTGGCGCGCCTGTACGACGCCCTGCATGACACAAGCAATGCCGAACGCAAGAGCACGCTGTGCATGGAGACCGATACCGGCAGCGGCGGCTACACCCACAAGTTCTTTCGCGCCTCGCGCACATGCGGAAGAGTTGGTCGGCGCGCGCGATGCGATCGCCGAATGGGCGCGCGTAACTTACGGCTGGATGGGTCGCAGCCCGGATTACAAGGCGGCCTTCCTCGCGACGCTCGGAGCGAACTCCGGGTTCTACGCGCCGTACGAGGACAACGCTAAGCGCTGGTACAAGAAAGTGCAGGAGGAGTGCACTTTCGTCAATCACGCGATCGTCAATCCGCCAGTCGACCGCAACAAGCAACTGGATGAGGTCCGCGACGTCTACATGCACGTCGAAAAAGAAACCGATGGCGGCCTGATCGTAAGCGGCGCCAAGGTGGTCGCCACCACTTCGACGCTCACGCATTACAACTTCATCGCCAACAACGGCGCGCTGCCCATCAAGACCAAGGATTTCGCCTTCGTCTGCATCGTGCCGACGGATGCTCCCGGTGTGAAGCTATTCTGCCGGCCGTCTTACGAACTGGCGGCGGCCGCTACCGGCAGCCCCTTCGATTACCCGCTCTCCAGCCGCCTGGATGAAAACGATTCGATCATCGTCTTCGACAAAGTTTTCGTGCCGTACGAGAACGTGTTCGCTTACGGCGATATCGATAAGGTCAACAACTTCTTCCCGCGATCGGGATTCCTGCCGAGGTTCATGTTCCACGGCTGCGTTCGCCTAGCCGTGAAGCTCGATTTCATCGCCGGCCTGCTGCTCAAGGCCGTGGATGCCACCGGAACAAAAGATTTCCGCGGCGTGCAGGCGCAGGTGGGCGAAGTCCTGGCGTGGCGCAATCTGTTCTGGGGATTGACCGACGCGATGGCGCGCGCCACTGTCCCCTGGACACCCGGCTATGTGCTTCCGAACCTGGATTACGGACTGGCATACCGCGTGGCGGCCAGCACGCTCTATCCCAAGCTCAAGGAGATCGTCGAAAACGTCCTGGCCAGCGCGCTGATTTATCTGCCGTCGCACTCCAGCGACTTCAAGAATCCGGAAATCCGGAAATATCTCGACCAGTACGTGCGCGGCTCAAACGGCTACGGCGCCGAGGAGCGCGTCAAGCTGATGAAGCTGATGTGGGACGCCATGGGCACCGAGTTCGGCGGACGCCACGAGCTCTACGAACGCAACTACTTCGGCAGCCACGAAAGCATCCGCTTCGAAGTGCTGATGGTGGCCGAGGCGCTGGGCCAGGCCGCCAAGTACAAAGGCTTCGCCGAGCAGTGCATGTCGGAATACAACCTGGACGGCTGGACCGTGCCCGATCTGATCAATCCCGACGACGTCAGTATCGTCTTAAAGAAAGCCGCAGCGCTATGAAGAAAGCCGCCGGGAAGTCATAGTCGCATTCCGCCAGATAGAATGAGTAGTACAGTTCATGCATCGCTATCTGCTTCACAACGACGAGATTCGCGATACCGGCGCGCAGGACCTCTCGGCGGGGCAAGTCGGATTACTCAACGGCTGGGGAGTCTTCTCGACCATCCGCGTCTATGACGGCGTGATGTTCGCCTGGGAGCGCCACTGGGCCCGGATGCAGGCCGATGCCGTCCGCATGCGGGTTCCCTTCCCTCCGGACCGGGACTGGCTCGCAGCAGCGGCTCAGCGTCTGATGGATGCTAACTTACCTCATGCCAACCCGGCGTGCAACGCCACGCTGCGCGTCGCGGTGATCCGCAACCGCGGCGGCATGTTCGAAGGTCCCGGCCCCATGCGCGATTTCGACGTGGTCGCCTTTACCGCGGATGTGAATCGCTGGGGCAGCACCGTAAAGCTTGGCCTGATTCGCAATGCGCGGCACGCCGCCAGCGAGTTCGCCGGCACCAAGAATCTCTCCTGGTCGGAGAATCTCACCTGGTATGAACGCGCGCATGATCAGGGACTCGACGAGGTGGTTCTGCTGAATGAGCGCGGCGAGGTATGCGAGTGCACCTCGGCCAACATTTTCGCGGTCTTTCTCAATGCCCAAGGCACCCAGGTATGGACTCCGCCGCTTACTTCCGGATGCCTCCCGGGAGTGACCCGGGCATTGCTGCTCGAGGAGATTCGCGTTCCGGGTCTGCAAGTCGGAGAAAAGACGCTGCTGCCGGCGGATCTGGAAGCCGCCGACGAGGTCTTCATCACCTCCACCACGCGCGAACTCCTGCCGGTGGTTTCGGTGGAAGGACTGAACCTCGGATCGACAGGCGGCGCAAGGCGGGAAGGTGCGCGAACAGCTACAGAAGGCCTTCACAGCCTACGTCGAAAACTATATTGCTCCGCGGAAACGCGCCGATATAGTCGTTTAGGGGCCAATTCGTGCAATTAGCCTGTCCAAACTGCGGGACACGAGAGGTCCGCGTCTCCCATCCCCAGGGACTGGTCCAATACGTGAAGAACCTGGCCGGCGTTTCGGGCCTCCGCTGCCGCCGCTGCGGTAGCCGCTGGGAAACCAGCGTGTGGTCGAATGGATCGTGGAGGTATGCGCGTTGTCCTCGCTGCTACCGTCAGGAATTGACCAAATGGACGCCCCAGTACTATAACGCCCCGCGTTGGACCCGGTTCCTGCTGCGCCTGGGCGCTACGCCGCGCCGCTGCGAGGCTTGCCGCTGCAACTTCGCCAGCTTCAAACCGGGCAAGGAAGGCTTCTCCTGGCGGCACCACGTCCGCAGCGAATCAGGTTTCGGGAATGTCTGAACAAACCCCGCCCGGGGAGGGATCTGGGGATCAGATGCCATAACTGGCCGCACGCGATGCGTGCAGTAGGGCGGGCGGGATAAAAAATGGTTCCAAGTGACCGTCCGGCAGCTTGCTCTCCGACCGGCATGCACGGCCAGAGCGTGGCATCCGGAATTGGCGAGACGTGAGCCCTTTGCTCCCCGCTGCTGGTTTTGGCCAACCGCGGATCAGTGCGCAGGTGCGCGTCTGCTTGCCATTCCGGTAGAAGCCCGCTTCTCGATGCGACCTTTCGCTCTACAGCATCGAGAACTGGCCTCGCGACCGATCCCCGCAACTGCGTCAACGTTCCCGGCCTACATCTTCGAAACGATCCTCAGATCTGATCCGGCCCGTTCGGCGCCGCGCTCCCGCCCCCGCTCGGCCTTTTGTGACCTTGCGAGGCGCGATCAACGCGCGAAACCCGTTGCCGTACCCGATCCCAGGACTCATGATTCGTCTTCGGATTTCGGCTCCCCTCCGGGATCTCTCGATCCCTCGGGATCAAAACCTCAACCCGACGTGCGAACCATGAAGCTTACCCTTGCAGGTCGCCCGATCTTCCTTCCCTCCCCGCAGCGCGGCAACAATTTTACTCATCACTCAGCGCTACGGATCATCGGTCCAGATCCGCTACTTCCTGCCAGGCTCGCTGTCCTTCGAACCTCTTGGAACCACAGCCATCATGCTCTTAAGCGAGCTCAGCGTCAATAGAAAAATGGCGCTTTCCTCAAAAAATAACTCTTCTTAGAATGTTGTGACTTAGATGGCCCCTGCGGTGGATGCCTTGTGAATAAAGCAAGCCGGGCGGATTCTGTTTTTCGCGTCCGAGCAGAGTTAGCCGCGACGAGCGGGACTCATCACCAGATCCAGAACCTGGGCCGTATCGAGCGCCTTCAGATCGCTTTGCGCCAAGGCCACCAGGCAGCCGATCTGCTCGCCCACGGTGTTGAGCAGTTCCATTTCTCCGCCGGAATGAAAATGCGGTTCGCGATGCTGCACGTTGATGACGCCGGCTACGCGGTCGCGCACCATGATGGGGGCTGACAGAAACGCCTCATAAGTGTCTTCCGGCAGACTGGTGAAGAGCTTGAAACGAGGATCGCCGTAGGCCTCCCGGGAGATGGCCAGCAGACGCCGCTCGCGCGCCACCCAACCGGTGAGACCTTCGCCGAACTGCAGACTCACTTTGCCGATGGTTCCCGGCTGCGGATTGTTGGAAGCGCACAGGATCAGCTCCTGCCCCTGCAGCAGATACAGCAGGCAGGAATCGCACTCCATGAACTCGACGACCAGGGAAACCACTTCCTGCAAAGAGGCGACCAGGCTCATTTCGCGAACCATGAACCGGCTGATCTTCTGCAGCAGCCGGAGTTGGTACTCGGTATTCTCGAGCCGCGATTCCAGTTCTTTTACCCTTGACACAGTGCCCTTATTATGCCAGATCCTTCCGCCAGCTGACGTCCGAAAATCCGCATCACAAGTCTGGAAAAAAAATATGCCACAGCTCTTCTATAACTTAACGACCTCGATTCGCCCTCAGCCGAAAACGATCGTGCGACAAAAGTGCCGAAGGAGGACCCATTCCAATGGATCCAGGAACTGTAGTTTGGCTGCCGGGCAGCGGTTATGACGGCAACGATGCGTGCATGACGACGTACGGTGGCAATTATTACGATTGCGGGGAGATGCCGTGGGATGGCGGAATCCTCGTAAACTGTTGCCCCTGGGGCTAGCGTCGGTTGGCTGGCGGCGGTCGACTCTTGGCCGCCGCCATTTCCTATAGGAGCATATCGTGGAACAAGAACCAATTCTTTTCATACCGGATACGGGCGGTGGCGCCGAGGACTCCTGTCAGGTGTTCTTTTATGGGGACTACCACTACTGCGGCGGCGCGCCCGGCGGGTGGATTCAGTGTTGCCTGGGAGAGTTACATTGAAAACCTTTCTGCTGGCTCTGTTCAGTCTCGCCTTCGCGCCCATGGCTCCAGGCCAGGTTCCCCGGCCGGCGCCGGAACTGAAGATCGTCGAAACATCCGGCAAAACCACGCTGTTATCGGCCTATCGGGGACGCGTGGTGCTGCTGGCGTTCATCTCGACCGAGTGCGGTCACTGCCAGAGTGCCTCGGTGATTTTCGAGCAGCTCTCGCACGAGCTGGGCGGGCTTCAGGTGCTGGAGTTTGCCTTCAACGAAAAGGCGGACGTACCGCGGTTCGCAAAACAGTTTGGGCTGAAATTCCCGATCGGAACGGGAGGCAGTGATGCCGCGCACGACTTTCTGGGAATCGCGCGCGGTGAGAGGCTCGGCACGCCGCAGGTGGTGGTGATCGATCGGGCCGGCACAATCAGGGCGCAGAGCGAGCGGCTGGGAAGCCCCATTCTCCAGACTGTCGATTACTTGCGCGAAGTGTTAAAAGCGGTAGGTGCGCGATGATCGACCATACGCTGGTGATTTCGCCTGCGGCCGCGCTGATTTTCCACCTGAAGCAGGGATTCTTCCTGTACGCGTGGCCAATGTTTATCGGTTTCCTGACGATCCTCGGTTATCAAACGATGGGCCGGGTGGCGATGTCGGGCGCGGCCCGGTGGCCCGTGGTATTCGTGCTGGCGAGCGCGGTTTCCATGATGTCGCTGTTCGGCTGGACAATGATGGTTCGCGGCCTGCACATGATTCCGTTCTACGGCTGCGGCGTGGGTCTGGCCAGCGCGCTGAGTCGCGGGTTTACGCGGTCACCCTGCCGGAAATTGCGATGCCGGGTTATCCGCGGGTGAAGATCCGGGTCATCCGGGTCATCTGGCGCGGAGACGCCGCCGGGATCCAAAAACTACAGCAAGCGCTGCGGGCTAGGGTATAATCCCCAGTTGAATCCGTTGGAAGACAAACAACGTATTCACATTGGGTAAGCACGTTGTGTAAGTAAGAAGCGCAAGGCGCGGCGTTCCGCGCGGCGCGCAATTAGTGATGCTGACCAGACTTATTCCGGTTTCTCTGGCCCTGGCCCTGTTGCAGGTGGGACTACGGTTCAAGGATGACGGCGATCTGGCTCGCCGGCTGAAGACCCGGGATGCGGGCGCCATGCGCGAACTCTACGATCGCTACGGCCGCCTGGTGTATTCGCTGATTCTGCGCATGGTGCGGAACTCGGCCGCGGCTGAAGATCTGGTGCAGGAAACTTTTCTGCGGGTTTGGAACCGGATTCAGGGGTTCGACGCGGAGCGCGGCGCGCTGGGTCCCTGGGTGCTGACCGTGGCCCGCAACCGGGCCATCGATTACATGCGGTCCGCGGATGGTAGGATGTCCGCCGGTGCGCTCGAACTGGACCGGCTCGAGCACCCCGGCAGGTTTTGCGATTTCGAAGATCGCGCCTTGTCCCTCGATCGGGCTCGCCGGCTGAAAGATGCGTTTGAAAAGCTGACCCCGCATCAGAAGACGGTGATCGAGCTCGCCTACTATGAGGGCCTTTCGCAAACCGAGATGGCTGAGCGAATGCAGCAGCCGCTGGGAACCATCAAAAGCTGGGTCCGGTCGGGTCTGAAGATCTTGCGGGAACAACTGACCGAGGCGGCCGCCGTATGACCTGCGAACAGCTGCGCGACAGCTACGAACTCTATTCGCTAGGCTTGCTCGAAGGCGAGGAGAGGCACGAAGTCGAGGCTCATCTTGCGCGCAATTGCGCGGTTTGCCAAAAGTATTTCAAGGACGCGCTGGGAGTGAACGCCCTATTGCTCAGCCAGGCGCAGGAGGTGGTTCCTCCTTCGCGCCTGCGGCGGCGCGTGACCTCCGCGGTGGGCAGGGAGGGCGCCGTCTGGACCTGGATCGCGGCACTGGCGGCAGCCAGCTCTCTGATCGTGGCGCTGTGGCTCAGCCTGGAAAAGCGAACCGCGGACGGCCAGTTGGCAAACGCGCGCGTGACCTTGCAACAGACTGTCGCCGAACGCGACCGGCTGGAGCAAGCCTTTACGTTCCTGAACCAGCCCGAGACGCGGCAGGTGAATTTCGGACAGGGCCAACCTGCCCCGCCCCGCGGCAATATTTTCCTGAACCCGCGCATCGGGGTCTTACTCATCGCCTCGAATCTGCCACCGCTTCCGGCCGGTAAGGCTTATGAAATGTGGGTCATACCGAAAGGCGGAATGCCGCGTCCCGCGGGTCTGTTCCAGTCCGGGCCCCAGCGGACAGCGATGAACATCCTATCGGGCCCAGTGGATCCTAATGTGACAGTGGCCGTGACGGTAGAGCCGGAATCGGGTTCTCCAGCACCCACGTCAAATGTTCTTTTCGCAGCCGGATTTTAGTTTTTGGGTAGAATATCGGCTTGCGAAGCGATTCACGCCCGTACTATTTCCTTGACCTTTCCTCACATTTCCCTAGGACGGGCCTTAGATTCCTGTTAGTATCTTAGTGCCCTTTCGGAGAAGATTGTAGAGGTTGTGCTATTGGCCAGAATTACCCTAGGCCTTGGCGTAGTCCTCATCGCATGTGCCGCCACGCGCCCGTCGTCGGCGATACAGGCTGGGTTGCCAAATTCCAGCCGATGGTGGGAGACCAGAAATTTCGCGGACTTGACCCAGACAGCGCGTGCGCGGCGTGCTGCGGGGGATTTTGCGGGCCTGGAATCCATCTACACGGAGGGCTATCGCCGAGCCCAACGGCTGGGGAATCTGGAAGCGCAGACCGGCTACCTGGGCAACCTGGGAACCGCGCGCATGCTCCTGCTGCACTATGCTTCGGCGCTCGAGGCATATCTAGCGGCGGGCGCGCTGGCGGAGCGAAGAGGCGACTGGTCCGCCTTGGGAGGAATCGCGGTAAACCTGTCGCGTGTCTATCTGCGGATGGGAGATGCCGATGCCGCTCTGAGCGCGCTCGAGCGGGGGATGGCGGCCCTGGATCACCTTGATCGAAACGGCCGGCGAGTGCCGCTGCCATTCAAGGCTCAGTTGCTCATGAGTCTCAGGAGGGTGCGTGCGGAATTGCAGGAAAATCCGGCCGGGCCACCTCATTTCGATCCCAGCTACCAGGATGCGATCGAGGCCGCCCGGCAGAGCGGCGATGTGGAGGCGGAGGCGGCAGCTTGGGATTTGCTGGGCAGGGAGAAGATCGCCGCTGGGGATCTGGAAGACGCCGAAACCTCTTTTGGGCAAGCCCTGCGCTTGCGATCGTCGCACTCACCCATGAGCGTCGGATTCTCCTACGCCGCCTTGGGCGCCCTGCGCCTGGAGCAAGCCAATCATTCGAGCGGTGCGGAGCACCTCCGCCTGGCCAAAGACGCGGACGCATTCACGCAAAATGCGATTCGTCTGGGCTCTCCGGGCCCGGCCATGTACGTGCTGTTGCATCAGCGGGGAGAGATCCGCGAAGCACTGGGCCAGCCCGAACTGGCGCTGGAGGATTTCGGAGCGGCAATGAAGAAGGCCTATCAATGGAATGGAGCCGTGCCGGCCGCGGTTTCCCTGGTGACCGGGGCGAATGTTGCCATGCAGCGCGAAATCTTCGACTCCTTCGTGGATGCCGCTGCACACGAGGCGTTGCGCTCGGGCAAACCGCATTGGGCGGCAGACGCGCTCATGGCGCTGGAGGCAAATCGGGCGGCCAGCCTGCGGGAGAGCCGGGAGCTCGCCCTGGTGTGGAAGAAGAGGCTGCCCGCAGCCTATTGGGAAACTCTGGGGCGGCTGGACAAGGAAGAAGCTCGGAATTTGAGTACTGACGGGACTGTAAGTCCTGAGTCAAAACGTCTCCATTTGGAACTTACCGAAATGGAATCAGCCGCGGGCGCCGGAGTTTCGGTGATGTTAGCCGAGAACTTTCGCACTCGGAATTCACTTATTCATTTCCAACATGGCTTAGGTGAATCTGACTTGCTACTGAGTTTTTACCTGGGCAAGCGTGAATCGTATCTCTGGACCGTTACCCGGAGCAGGATCGAACTACATCGTCTGCCGGCGGAGTCCGAGATCCGTGAGGATGTAAAGCGGTTTCGGGAAGCGATTTTGACCGGAGCACCGGCAGGAGAGCAATTGGGCGCAGATCTCTATCGACGGTTGTTCCATTCGCTGAGTCCGGCGGAGGAGGCCAAAACGTCCTGGCTGCTTTCGCTGGATGGAGCCCTTTTCGATTTGCCGTTCGCGGCGTTGGTGACCAACGACTCCGGCGGACATCCGGTCTACGTGGCGGAACGCCATTCGACCCAGCGGATTCCCGGAGCTCTGTTCCTGACAGGAGACACGGCCAGGCCGGGCGGATATCTGGGAGTTGCGGACGCGGTGTACAACTCGGCCGATCCACGCCGGACGCGGGATTCGAGCTGGAAGCCGGAGTGGACCTCCGGGCGCGGCCAGTTGAATCGCCTGGTCAGCAGCGCCCGCGAAGTGCAGCGGAGTTCGGAAAGCTGGCAATCCGAGACGGGGCGCAATGGACCCATACAAATTCTGGAGGGGACGGCTGCGCGGCGCGAGACGTTTCTTGGGTCGCTCGATGCGTCACCCTCGACTATCCACCTCGCGACACATGTTCTTAGCTCCACGACCCAACCGGCGCAGGCGTTTCTGGCTTTTTCGCTGGACGCGAACGGCAGTCCGGGTTTGCTGTCGACATCGGAGATCGGTATGCTTCACGTACCGGGGGCGCTCATCGTAATGACCGGGTGTGCCACGGGAACTGGTGACACGCAAGCGGGCGCCGGTTTGCTCGGACTTACGCGGGCATGGATGATGGCAGGCGCACGAGCCGTGGTAGCGACAAATTGGCCGGTGCCGGATACGGACGGAGACCTGATTCCGGCGTTCTACAGGAATCTGGGAGCCGATTCCGCCGCCGAAGCTTTGCGCCGCAGTCAAGTGGAACAGATCCATTCGGGAACCTGGCAGGCTGCGCCGTCGTACTGGGCGGCGTTTCAGGTGACCGGAGGCGGCAGGTGATACGTCCACGCCGCCGCGATCTATCGATGGCAGTGCTGCCGGAGAAGATTCCGCTCGAATCGGAGGATGTGCCCGCGCACCTGGCGGCATTGCAAGCTGCGGCAGTTGCGGCAACACCCGTGCGCGCCCCTCCGCTCGAAGAAGATGACGGAGAGGTGGGCGACCCGGCCGAAGTACCCGCCGATGTGAATGCGGGATGGGCGGAGCTGGTGGAGCGGATCCGACTGGAGAAAACCGATGGAATGGAAGAACTCTATCAGCTTTTCTCGCGCGGAATCCGGTTCTATCTGTGCCGCCAACTGGGACCCCAGGAGCTGGACGATAAAGTCCACGATACCTTCGTGGTGGTGGTGCAAGCCATTCGGCGGGGAGAGCTGCGGGAACCGGAGCGCCTTATGGGATTCGTCCGGACCATCGTCCGCCGGCAAGTGGCCGCCCATATCGACAAGGTGGTGCATAACCGGCGCGAGCAGGCGGAGTTCGATTCCACCGTGCGAGTGGCGGATCCTCGCGGGAATCCCGAAGAGGCCGCCATCTTCCGTCAGCGGATCGGCCTGATCAGGCAAGTTCTAGGTGAGCTTTCGGAGAGAGACCGGGAAATTTTGACCCGGTTCTATATCGATGAGCAGAGTCAGGATCTGATCTGTTCGGAGATGGGCCTTACCGAGACCCAGTTTCGGCTCCTGAAATCCCGGGCAAAAGCTCGCTTTGGCGAGCTCGGCAAGAAAAAACTCGTACACAAAAATCTGCACTCAGTTTTTTTGAGAACTTCAAGGAGCGTGTCCCACTAAGAAACAGACGTTCTACTTTGAAACGTGGCTTCTTGTTTGATGCTCCGTTATGGGAATCGTGCTTCAACCGATTACATCATGTCTGCCGCACCCGGACGAGGAAGTCCTGGAGGCTTATGTTCTGCATCGCCTTCCCGAGGCACTCACCGCCTCCGTAGAAGAGCATCTGCTGATCTGCCACAGATGTCAGGACGCAGTCGCGGCAATTGACCAGTTCGTGGCCTCCATGAAGTCTGCGGGCCAGCCATCGGCTCCTGCGGTTGCCAGCCCGGTTCTTTCAGGCTTTCGGAGAATGGCTCCGATCGCCGCCGCTTTAGTCCTGTCAGCGCTGGTGGTGGTCTGGAAGTACCCACATGAGGCGCCTGTTTCTCCCGTTACCGTGACCCTTTCCTCGCTGCGCGCGGCGCACGCGCCGTCTCCAGCACCCGCCGGAAAGCCTCTCAACCTCAGCATCGAAATGCCGGACCTGAAATCCGAGAAATACTATCGGGTCGAGGTTGTGGATGCCGCGGGGAAGCTGGCGTGGAAGGGACCGGTGACAGAATCGGACGGCAAACTGATCGCCACCATCTCCAGACCTCTTGGCGATGGAGTCTACTGGGTCCGGCTGTACGGCGCGAACTCGGAACTGTTGCGGGAATTCGGTCTGTCCGCTCAGTGAGTCAGACTCGGAGTTCGTATCCGGCCGAGCGCATGCCGTCGATAATTCTCGATCGGACCGCGCCGACTTCTTCCGCGGAAAGCGTCCGATCGCTGGCGCCTACCGTGAGCCGGTAGGACAGGCTCCGGGCCCCGTCCGCCAGCGCGAATTCCCGCAGGAACGCGATCGAGAGCAGTGCGTCGCCAGCCAGTCTTTCCAAAGCCGACTGCACCTCGGCGATCAGCGCGCGGGGTCCGGCCAGAACCGAGAGATCGAACGCGCTCTCGGGGAACCTGCGCAGGGGCTGATACCGCGTCGGAGCCCGCTGCAATTCCATGAGACGGGTCAGATCCAAATCCAGGACCGCGGCTCTGCCGCCCTCGATCATGCTTGGGATGGAATTCGAACAGCCGGCCGACCTTGGTTTCGCCGTGCAAAACGTCCGCCGTGCGGCGGGGATGCTCGTAAGATTGCGTGGCCTCAGCCGGGCGTACCGCAGACTCCGGGCAAGAGGCATTCGGCCAGACGCTTGAGCTCGAAGAGCGCGGAGACGCCTTCCTCTTTGGCGAACAAGGCCGCCGCGAAGCGGGGCACTTCACGATCGGGATGGATCGCGCGGCCGATCTCGAAAAGCCGGAACTGATCGAAGTGCCGGGCGTTGTCGTTGAGGTTTTTCCAAATGCCCGGCAGGAGGCTGGTGCGCAGCAGATTCTGATCCGACGCGATGGGGTTCGAAACCTGCACGTGCGAAGAGATGTTTAGTGAAAAAGCGCGCGCCATCTCCTCGCTGATAAACGAATAATTGTGGACCTCGGTGAATCCCTGTGCCGCGGCCATCTCGCGAACGCGGTGGTGAAACTCGCGCTCCGGGCTCGCTGGAGGAACGCGCGCGGGCGTCAACGGGGCGACCGGCGGAATGGAATCGTAGCCGATCATCCGCCCGACTTCTTCCACCAGATCTTCCTTGATGGCTACGTCTTTCGTCGCGCGCCAGGTCGGCACGAATACGGAGAATACGCGCGGCGCAATCTCTTCGACCCGAAACTCGAGCGCCTCGAGAATGCCTCGAACCTCTTGTCCGGAGAGTGTCCGGCCGAGTTTGCGATCGAGCCAATCGAGCGGAAGCACCACTGGACCCGGCACAGGCAGGGGGCGATAGTTATCCGCCAGGCCACCAGCCAATTGGATGCCGGGAGAGACTTCCTGCAGCAGCGCATACGCGCGCTCCAGACCGCGAATGGTATTGACCGGGTCCTGTGCTTTTTCGAAGCGCATGGAAGCATCGGTGCGGAGCTTGAGCCGCGACGATGTCTTGCGAACACTCGAAGCATTGAAGTTCGCGCTTTCGAGGACGATCCTCGTGGTGGAATCGGAAATCGCGCTGTCCGCGCCGCCGATGATGCCGGCGATGGCGACAGGCCCGCCCGGATCTGCGATGACAAGATTCGAAGGATCGAGTGCGTAGCTTTCGTCGTTCAGCGCCTTGATGGTCTCGCCGGCGCGGGCGCAGCGGACGATAATTTCATCGCCTTGAAGTTTGGCGGCATCGAAGGCGTGCATGGGCTGGGCGATCTCCGCCAGCACGTAGTTCGTCACGTCGACGATATTGTTGATGGGGTTCAGGCCGACTGCTTCGAGCCGCTGCTGCAGCCACTGCGGGGACGGCTGAACCGTGACGTTCTCGAACACCAGCGCGGAGTAGCGCGGGCAGAGCATGTGATCTTCGATCGACACGCGCACCGGCGCGGTGCCCGGGAATTGCGCGGGCTTTACCGGATCGATAAGCTTGCGGCCGAGAATCGCCGCGACCTCGCGCGCCATTCCGTAATGACCCCACAGATCGGGCCGGTGGGTGAGCGATTTGTTGTCGATTTCGATGACGTAGTCGCTTCCATGTGGTTCGATACCTTCGGACTCGGCGGTCTTAATCGTGATGAGCTGCGACAGCTCGTTCGGCGGCGCGTCGAGTTGGTCGACTAAGTCGCGCAGCCAGTTGTAGGAGAATTTCACTGGCCGCTCCGTAACCGTCGCGGTTCGGTGCGACGCAAACAGAACCGCGAGCGAGAGCAAGCGGCCATCAGAATTGCCTCAAGAAACGTAGATCGCCGCTCGCGAACAGACGAATATCGTCGATGCCGTAACGCATCATCGCGAGCCGTGTGAGCCCCAGGCCGAACGCGAAGCCGTTCCATTGTTCCGGATCGACGCCGCCGTAGCGCAAGCACCGCGGGATTCACCAGGCCGCACGGCAGCAATTCCACCCAGCCGGAGTGTTTACACACGGGGCAGCCCTTGCCGCCGCAGATGAGGCACTGGATGTCGAGCTCGAAGCCGGGCTCGACGAAGGGGAAGAAGCCGGGCCGCAGCCGCACGGTAACGTCGCGATGGAAGATCGCCGAAAGCAGCGTCTTCATGAAGTACAGCAGGTGCGCGACAGAGACATCGCGGTCCACCATCATGCCTTCGAGCTGATAAAACGTGTGCTCATGCGAGGCGTCGACTTCTTCGTTGCGGAATACGCGTCCGGGCGCGATCATCTTCAGCGGCGGGCCGAATTTTTCCAAAGCGCGCAATTGCACCGGCGAGGTGTGCGTGCGCAGCAGACGCCCATCCTTGAGCCAGAACGTATCCTGGGCGTCGCGCGCGGGATGATCGGCGGGGATGTTGAGCGCGTCGAAGTTGTAGTATTCGGTCTCGACCTCAGGCCCGTCCATGATCGCGAAGCCCAGCGAGACGAACAGTTCTTCGAGCTCGCGCTGGACCTGCGTGATGGGATGCAGGCTGCCGGGACGAATGCCGGGAGCGGGGGCGGTGAGATCGATCCACTCGGATTCCAGACGACTATCTATCGCGACGGATTCGAGTGCGGTTTTGCGTTGTTCCAACCGCGCTTCCAGATCCTGTTTTGCCGCGTTGAGGAGTTTGCCGGCGCTGGCGCGCTCGTCTGGAGCAAGTTTTCCGAAGGTCTTGCTGACTTCCGCTAGCTTGCCCTTGCGGCCGAGCGCCTCCACACGAATCGCTTCTAACTCTTCAAGAGTGCTGGCGCGTTCCAAGGCAGCCAGCGCGGAGGCATGGACTTCAGAGATGACTTGCACCTTACAACTTCGCTCCGTTCGCTTCCAGGAATTCGACCATGGCCTGTTGCGCCTTGGTGAGCGCGAGATCCAGAGGTTTCTGGTTGTTATCGGCGCGGGCGGACACGTCGGCGCCGGCGTCGATCAGGGCGCGGGCGGATTCGAGATCGCCGTTCTGAGCCGCGGAGTGCAGCGGGGCCCATCCGCCATTTTGGCGCGCGTCCGCACTGGCGCCATGGTCCAGCAAAAGCTTGACGAGATCGGCATGTTTCCCGGCGGCCGCCGCATGCAAGGGCGTGTTCGCCATCTGATTCGTGGATCGCGCGGCCACGGGAGCGCCCTTGTTCAACAACAGGCGTGCAGCGGCTTCCTTTCCGAAAAATGCGGCCAGATGCAGCGGAGTCCAGCCGTCCGTGCTGATCGCGGATACCAGCGAGCGATTCCCTGTCAGCAGGACTTCCAGGCGTGGGGCATCACCCAGGATGGCCGCCGCGAAAATCGCCAGCGCCGGGTCGGCATCCACCAGGGCTTGAACCCGCGCGAGATCCCCGGCGCGCGCGGCCTCGAAAAGTTCCTTCATGCGGCAGGCTGGAATACCTGGTCGGCTTTTGCGATTTCCCAGGCCAGGTGATTGATATAGAATAGCAGCGCGGGCGCGGGATACACCGTGTGAAACTTCTCCCAGACCTGCTGCTGCCATCCTTCCTTCAAATGGCCGGCGACGTCGGCGTCCTTGGCGAAGAACCCGTCTTCATGCGGGATTCCCTGATGATCGAGGACGGCGCGGATCATATCCAGGTGTGAAATCAGAATGGCCTGCGAGACTTCCGAGGCGAGCTCGTCATTGCGTTCGCCGATGCGCGCCCAGATGCGCGGCGCGGCCTTGCGCAGCGTTTCCGAATTCAGCTTGTTGAGATACAGCATGGTCTTGACGCGGTCGTAGAGCTGGTAGGTTTTCAGGCGGCCGATCGAAATGCCGCGGAGCAGGTTGTTAAAGTTCTCCTCGCCCAACTGGAGGAAGATATCGGAAAGCTGCATCAAGGATATTGTAGCGGCTTAGCTCAATTAGGCGAGGCTCGTGTCGCCATAACGGTTTTTGAAGATTGCATTGCTACAATAGTTCGCTGGAGCACGCGGAGCTTCCTAAAGGAATGAATAACGTAATCGTCCTGGGCGCCCAGTGGGGCGACGAGGGCAAAGGTAAAGTAGTCGATCTGCTAGCGGAGCGCTTCGATATCGTGGCGCGGTATCAGGGCGGGCATAATGCCGGCCATACCGTGTTTATCGGCGAAAAGAAGTTTATCCTCAAGCTGATTCCGAGCGGCATTTTGCGTCCGGGCGTGACGGCGGTGATCGGCAACGGCGTGGTGGTGGATCTGGCGGCCTTGGCCGAAGAAATGGCCATGCTCGAAGCCGCGGGGATCGACGTTCGATCGCAGCTCCGCATCAGCAATCGCGCGCATGTGATTTTTCCGTTCCACCGGCTGGTGGAGAAGATGTCGGAAGCGCGCGAGAATCGCATTCCGCTGGGCACTACGGCCCGCGGGATCGGGCCCTGCTACGAGGATAAAATCGGCCGCCGCGGAATTCGCGTTGCCGATCTTTACGATCCAGCCAGTTTCCGCGTGCTCTACGACACTCTGGCCGAAGACAAGAACACGCTGGCCGAGACGTTTCACCTGGAAGGGCCCATCGATTACACCGCCATTCGCTGCCAGACCGAATTATTAGCCGCGCAGATCCGCCCGCTGGTTTGCGATACGTCGAAGCTGCTGGCCGATGCCATGGCCGCCGGAAAACGTGTGCTGTTCGAAGGCGCGCAAGGAACCATGCTCGACATTGACCACGGAACGTATCCGTTCGTAACGTCATCGAGTGCGGCCGCCGGAGGGGCCTGCACCGGGCTGGGCGTGCCGCCCACAAGAATTCAGGGCGTGATCGGAGTATCCAAAGCGTATATCACGCGGGTCGGCACGGGACCTTTTCCGAGCGAAACCAACGACACCGCGGGCGACCTGCTGCGCCGCGAAGGGAAGGAATACGGATCGGTCACGGGCCGTCCCCGCCGCTGCGGCTGGTTCGATGTGCCGCTGCTGCGCTACACCGCGATGGTCAACGGGTTCGACTCGCTGTTCATCACCAAGCTGGACGTTCTCGACCAGCTCGCCAAGATTCCGGTGTGCGTCGGCTACTGGCTGGACGGGAAAGAAGTCGAGGATATGCCTGCGACGTACCGGTCGCTTGAAGGAATCGAGCCGCTGTACGAAAAGCTGCCCGGCTGGCAGACATCCACGCGCGGCATTACTCGCTACGAAGATCTCCCCGAGAAAGCGCAAGCGTACTTGAACTTTCTGGAGCAGCGTGCGGGTGTGGAGATCGGCGCGATTTCGACGGGACCGGAGCGGACGGAGACCATCATCCGGGCGGGATCGAAGCTCGGCAAGATGATGGGATAGGCGGGTCGGGCATGCCCGACCCCTACAAGCATCTGCACTAAAAGGGGTCAGACGACATTTCAGATCCCGAACGGTGGTAGCGGATCATGGCTCCTAGAAATGTCGTCTGACCCCTTTTAGTGTCCCGGGTGCATAATAGAATTACAAGAGGTACCCGGATGAAGAAGTGGCTGGTTCTTGCCACACTAGCTCTGGCTGGTGTGTCTGATGTGTCCCAGGGGGCCGATATGGCGCCTCCCAAGGCGGGAAAAGTGGAGATCCTTCCACTAAAGAATGTGAAGCCTGGGATGCAGGCCACCGCATGGACGGTTTTTCAGGGAACCGAGCCCGAACCGATGCCGGTGGAGATCGTCGGCGTCTGGAAGAACTATCTGGGGCCGCGCCAGGACGTGATCCTGTGCAAGCTCGGCGGCAAAGGCAAAGTAACCGGCGTCGCTGCGGGAATGAGCGGCAGCCCGGTGTACTTCGATGGAAAACTGATGGGCGCGATCTCCCTGCGCATGGGAGTATTCTCGCCGGACGCGATCTGCGGCATCACGCCGATCGAGTCGATGCTCGAGATCCAGGAGTTCGATAAATCCCGTCCCGTGGACGCGCGAACGCCGGATAAAGTCGCCGATGCGCTTGAGGTGCCGGGCGCTCCCGCCGATCAGCGGGCGAGTCTCCTTTCGGCCGGCGTGCAGCCGATCGACACACCGATGATGTTCTCGGGTTTCAGCAATTCCGTGCTCAAGCAATTCGAGCCGGTATTCTCGCAAATGGGGGTCACGGCGGTACAAGGCGGGGCGGCCGCAGGGAAGCTTTCGGCGAAACCGGCCCCGGGCTGGGAGAAATCATTGAACCCGGGTGAAGCCGTGAGCGGCGTGCTGGTTTCAGGCGATATGTCGGCCACCGGAATGGGCACCGTGACGTACAACGATGGCAAGCGCATCCTGGCGTTTGGACATCCGTTCTACAATCTGGGTCCCATCGACATGCCGATGGCGAAGAGCGAAATCCTGATGGTGTTCGGCTCGAGCTACCAGCCGACTAAATTCGGCAGCGCGACTCAGGTGGTTGGCGCGCTGAAACAGGACCGCTATACCGGAATCATGGGTGAGCTGGGCGCGGAAGCGCCGACAGTGCCGGTCCACGTTCGTGTGCGCTCGCTGGGTGCGGGCGGCGTGGTCATCGGGCAAAAGGATTTGAACTTCAACGTTTTCGTGCATCAGAAGTGGACGCCGCTGCTGATGAACATGACGCTGGCGAATTCTCTCCAGGAGATGAACGAGTTCGCGGACGAGATCACCTACCGCGTCAGCGGCGATGTGCAACTGGCCGGCAGCCAGCAGCTGCATGTATCGACCGTGCAGACCGGCAGCGACGCCATGGCGCCGGTCCCCTTGACGGTCGGCGCATGGTGGGGAGACAAGTTCACCCGGCTGTTCGAAAACAATGTGACCACACCGGATCTGAAGCAGGTAGAGTGCACGGTGGATCTGCTGCCGGACCGCCGGATCATGGCCGTGGATACCGCCTGGACGCCATCCGCCGAAGTCACCGCGGGCACGGAGATTCCGCGTGAAGGTTTTCCTGCGGCCGTATCGCGGCGAACGCATCGAGCAGAACATCACCGTGAAGATTCCGGCCGACCTGCCGAAAGGCGAGCATCGCATTTTGTTGAGCGATGCCGTGACCCTGAATCGGCTCCAATCCGCGGCCGTATCTTCCAATCGCTACCTCGACCTGCCGGAAATGGTTTCGCTGCTGAATCAGGAGCGCGGCAATAACCGGCTGTATGTGTCCGTCGTTCAGCGCCGCCCGACCTATTACTCGGAAGATAAGACTCTCCCGGCCCTCCCGCTTTCGGTACTGAACGTGCTCCAAAGCCAGAAGAGCGCGGGGCGTGCGTTAACGGGTATCGCGGAGAGCGCCGAGGAAGAGCTTTCCATCCCGTTCGATCAGATGGTCACCGGCAGCTTCTCGCTCCCGATTACGGTTCGTTAGATTAAAACCCACAATGCGACTGGTTCATGTTGTTTGCGCGCTTATCTGTGTCTGCACGCTGCTGCCCGCGGTGGACACCAAAACCTGGGATCAGGATTCCATGGAGGATTTCGACCAGGGAACGCTCCAGCATCTATCGCTTTCTCGCGACGGGCGGCTGTCGGTGGCTCCTCGGCTGAAAGAAGTCTACGATTCGTCGACCGCCGTTCTGTGGGCAGTCGCGCGCGATTCCAAGGGCACCATCTACACCGGCGGCGGCAGCCTGGGCGGGTCGCGAGCCAAGCTATTCTCGATCGATTCCCAGGGCCGAGGCAAGCTGCTCGCGGAGATGGACGGAATCGCGGTGCAGGCGATCGCCATCGACAAGCAGGATCGGGTGTATGCGGCTACATCGCCCGACGGGAAAGTCTATCGCGTGGACAGCTCCGGCAAAGCCGACGTATTCTACGATCCCAAGACCAAGTACATCTGGGCGCTGGCTTTCGGAAAGAACGGTGATCTGTACGTCGCCACAGGAGACCGCGGCGAGATTCATCGCGTGACACCGGCCGGCGCAGGCTCAGTCTTTTTCCGCACGGAAGAGGCGCACGCGCGCTCGATGACGATCGACGCAATGGACAACCTGATCGTGGGCACCGAGCCCAGTGGCCTGATCATGCGCGTGACAACCGCGGGCGCCACCGGCCAAGGCTTTGTTGTGTATCAAGCTCCCAAGCGCGAGATCACGGCCGTCGCGGTCGGAGCGGACGGCGCGATCTACGCGGCGGGCGCGGGAAATCGCACGACCACGCCGGTTGCAGCACCTGCTGCGGTCGGCGCGCCGCCGGTACCCGCTCCGCAGACGCCCCCGCCGCCGGGAACGGTGCAAATCGTCGGCCCTGCGCCGACACCGGTAGCGCTCCCCATGCTTTCATCGCAGGCGGTGGCGGGTGGGTCGGAAATTTATCGCATTCAGAGCGACGGATATCCGCGCCGGATATGGAGCCACGCCCAGGACCTGGTGTATGCGCTGGCATTCGATGCGCAGGGCAGGCTGCTGGCGGGAACCGGGAATCACGGGAATCTGTACCGGATCGACAATGATTATTCCTACACGCGCCTGCTGAACGTGGAGCCGACGCAGATCACGGGATTGCTGCGGGCACCGGATGGCCGCCTGTACGCGGTTACGGGGAACATCGGCAAGGTGATCGCGATCGGGCCGGAGCTGGAGCCTTCGGGAGTTTTTGAAAGCGACGTTCTCGACGCCGGTGGATTCTCTTACTGGGGACGCATCACATCTGAGGAAAACGGCAGTAGCCAGCCGGGAAGGCAGGGTGGCCCCTCATTCGAAACGCGCTCCGGAAATGTTGGCCGCGCGCAGAGGAATTGGAGCGCATGGGCTCCACTGAATCAGGGCAGAGTGGCATCCCCGCCCGCGCGCTTTTTCCAATATCGCGCGACGCTGAGCGGGAGCACCGGGTTGTCCAGCGTGGACGTCGCATATCAGATGAAGAATGTGGCGCCCGTGGTGGCGCAGATCGAGATCACGCCCCCGAATTATCGCTTCCCCGCGCCAGCGGCTTTCGCGGCGACCGGCGAGCCCAGTCCGACGCTGGTTCTGCCGGCGATGTCCTTGACTCCGCGGCGGCCGGCGCCGTCGTCGTCAGGAAACCCGGCGGATTCGCTCACGACTCCGGCGCTGACGTTTGCGAAAGGCCAGATCGGCGCCCGCTGGCTGGCGGAAGACGATAACGGCGACACTCTGCAGTTCAAGGTCGAGATCCGGGGCGCACAGGAAACCGTGTGGAAGCTGGTCCGGGACAAAGTTCGGGAGAGCTATTTCAGCTGGGATTCGACCGCGTATCCGGACGGCAAGTACGTGCTTCGCATCACGGCATCCGACGCTCCGTCGAATCCACCTGACCAGGCTCTCGCAGCGTCGCGAGAAAGCGATCCGTTCCTGGTCGACAATACTCCCCCCGAAATCACCTGGGGACCCGCAGGATCGCTGCAGTTTCACGCGCAAGATGCGCTCAGTACACTGGGCAAGGCAGAGTATTCAGTCAACGGCAGCGATTGGATGCTCATCGAACCGACCACGCGCCTGACCGACTCTCTGGAGCACAACTATCGCGTCACGCTCGCCGATCGTCCGCCGGGTGAGGTGACCATCGCCGTTCGCGTGGAAGACGAGTTCGGGAACCAGACGGTTGCCAAGACCGTTCTGAAATAAGCCAGCCAGGTCTTGGCGGGCGAGACTTGAGCGGCCGCCGGGCTGCCTGCGCCGGGTTCGAACTTCAAGGCCTCCACCAGACTCGTGGGGATTACTTGCGTGGTGGGGACCATTCCGTCGCGCTGAAACCAGATTTCGGTATTCGTGCCGCCAATGTAATGCCCTGTGAACTCGGTTCCGTTGCGGAGCCGGAGCGTATCGCCCTGGGCCAGTGCTGATAGAAAACAAGCCAGCATAATTACAGTGAAGTACTTCATTTCACGCCCAACTTTCTGCAACGCACTTTCTTTTAAATGCACAAGACCCGCCAGGACCAGTGGCGGTGGGGCTTCTCCGGTCCCGGCGGGTCGTCTTGTGCCAACGTTCCGAGCGCTATTCCACGTTTATTCCACGTCGGAATAAGCTACCGGACGCTTATGGAATCCACTTTCACGGTCTGGCCTTCCATGGTCCCCGAGACTGTGGCGGTGGGGGTCTTGTTGTCGGGATTGCCCTTCATGGCGGTAGACGCTTTAGCGTTACCCGAAGCATCCAGCTTGTAAACCTTCCCATCCGCTGTCTGGATCGCGAAAGACGTGGTGGAAGCGGTTGGTTCGCAGGCCGCAATCTCGCTCTTTTGTTTGGAGTCTGCGGGATTCTGCTGGCTTCTATCGTGGCAGGCGGCATCGACCAGCTTCCCGGTCCAATCCTCGGCATAGCCCATCGCAGCGAATGCGCCCAGGGCGAGCCCCAGTTTGGCAATGGTTTTCATGGCAGTAATTTCTTCCTTCCCTTCAAACTCAGCTGGCTGACCCAGCTCATGGGCGTACTAGGCAATCGCCGTGCCAACAGTAGTACCTCACATAAAGGCTTTTGTTTAAGCATTACCAATCCGCGCGATATAGATGAAAGTATTTTTTTCGGAGCCCGCATTGCACGGGTGGTAAAAACGGGCGGGCGTCCCCACAGGCACTAATATAGAAACCATGGGTCATTTGCGGCGCAGGCTGCTCCTGATTGCGATTGCACTATCGCTGGTGCTCGCGGGCGGGACCATCGGCTTCATGCTGATCGAACACTATCCCGTGTTCGATGCCTTCTACATGACGCTAACGACTGTAACCACAGTCGGGTATGCGGAAATCCGCGGCTTGAGCCATGCCGGGCGGGTTTTCAACTCATTTCTCATCCTGATCGGCGTGACCACGATTTTTCTGGCGGTCGGCGCGATGACCCAGACCGCCATCGAGCTGGAGCTGAATCAATTCTTCGGAAAGCGGCGCGTGAGGAGCATGATCGACAAACTGGAAGGCCATATTATCTTGTGCGGTTTCGGCCGGGTGGGACGCGGCGCAGCCGAGGAATTGCGAAAGGCGGGAGCTTCCTTCGTGGTCGTCGATAATAGCGAGGAACGAGTGGAGCGCGCGATGAGGGCCGGGATGCTGGCCGTGCTGGCCGACGCCAGCCGCGACGAAACGCTGCGCGACGTGGGGATCGCGCGCGCCAAGGGATTGATCGCCACGCTGGCCTCCGACGCCGACAATTTGTTTGTCATTCTCAGCGCCAAGACGCTGAATCCGGACTTGCAGCTTTCGGCGCGCATCGCGGAGGAGTCCTCGGAAGTAGAAGATGCGGCGCGCCGGGGCGGATTTCGTATTCGCGCCCTACAACAGCACCGGCCATCGCATGGCGCAAGCCTTGCTCAAGCCGCACGTGCTGCAGTTTCTCGATTTCACCACGCAAACAGGGCGTGGACATGGAGATCGAACAGGTGCGCGTAACGGACCGCTGCAGTTTTGCCGGCCGGACACTCGCCGAAGTTGACATCCGGCGCCAGAGCGGCGTGGTGATTCTGGCTATTCGCAAAATCGACGGCGAGATGCTGTTCAATCCCGCGCCGGAAGTGAAAATGACCGCCGGCGATCATCTGATCGCGATGGGCGATGCGCGAAATCTGCAAAAACTCGAGCAGCTTCTTTTGATGGGAGCCGCCTCCGCATGAAGGTCTCCGCGATGAAAATATTGACTGCGCGAACAAATGCGCGAGGTGGATCGCCTGACCATCGAAGAAGGCGTTCCGAGCATCGCGCTGATGGAGAATGCGGCCCATCGCGTGGTGGAAGAGATGGCGCGCGAGTTCGATCCGATCGACCGCCAGAACATCGTCATCCTGTGCGGCAAGGGCAATAACGGAGGCGACGGGCTGGCGATCGCACGCCTGCTGCACGAATACAACGTGGGGCGGCTGCGCGTGGTGCTGGCGGCGGATCCTTCGGAATTCACGGGCGACGCCGCGGCGAACCTGAAACGCATCGTCGAGCTGGGCATGCATCCGGTCTTCGATGTTCCGGCGAAGCTGCGCGAGCGCCGCGAGGTGAATGTGGTGGTGGATGCGCTGCTGGGCACCGGCTTAAAAGGTCCGCCGACGGGCCGCACGGCCGAGCTGATCGCGGCCACGCGCGATTTCCCGCAGGCCAAGATTGTAGCCGTGGATTTGCCGTCGGGTCTCGGCGGCGGCGGCGACTGCGTGCGAGCGGATATTACGGTAACGTTCACCGCGCCGAAAGTGGAGCATTATTTGGCCGCTGGCGCGGAAGACAATGTCGGACGTTTGGTAGTTTCGCAAATCGGCAGCCCGCCCTGGCTGATTCCGGGCGGACTGGAGGATTCCGCGCCCGCCGACTTCCGGCATCTGTTCCGGCCCCGCAAGCGCGAGTCGAACAAGGGCGATTTCGGTCACGTGCTGGTCGTCGGCGGAGCGCCCGGCAAGGCTGGAGCCGCGGCGATGGCGGGGTTAGCAGCGTTGCGCGCAGGAGCAGGGCTGGTCACAGTGGCGTGCTCCGATTCTTCGCGCCTCGCGCCGGAGTTAATGTCGGCGTCGCTCGACGATTTTTCGCTGGAGCGCATGACCGTTCTAGCAGTGGGTCCCGGCCTGGGCGACCGGCGAGAGATTGTCCCGAAACTGATGAAAAACGCGACCGTCCCGATGGTGATCGATGCCGACGGACTGAACGCGATCGCAGGCACCGATTTTAAGGGGCGCGGAGTGCAGACCATCCTGACTCCGCATCCGGGCGAGATGGCCCGACTGCTCGGGGTCGAGCGCGTCAGCGAAAGCGATCGCCTCAGCGTCGCGCGTAAATTCGCGAAAGAGCGCAACGTGTGCCTGGTCCTCAAGGGCTATCGCACGCTGATCGCGATGCCGGACGGCAATATCGGGAGCAGTGTCTGGATCAACACCGTCGGCTCGCCGGCCATGGCGACTGGCGGCACCGGCGACATTCTTACCGGGATGATCGCCGGCCTGATCGCGCAGTTTCCCGGCGAGATCGATACGGCCGTGCGCGCCGCAGTATGGCTGCATGGACGCGCGGGCCAGCTTGGCGCGGAGGAGCTTACCGAGCAGTGCCTGATCGCGACGGATCTGCTGCACTATCTCCCCAAGGCGATTCGTGAAATCGTTTGAGACGCATTCAGAGGAAGAAACCATCGCTCTCGGCCGCCAGATCGCGCACGAGCTTCCCAAGCGCGCGGTGGTCCTGCTGATCGGCAACCTGGGCGCGGGGAAGACGACGCTGGCCAAGGGCATCCTTAGCGGGTTAGGGGCAGCCACCCCAGAGGAAGTCACCAGTCCGACCTTCACCCTGATTCACGAGTATGGAGGCGGCAGAGCGTATCACATGGACCTGTACCGGCTGGATACGCGCCAGCAGGTCGCGACGCTGGGGCTGGAGGAGATCCTGGACCGTGAGGCAGTGGTGCTGGTTGAATGGGGTGAGCGGTTTCCGGACCTTTTTCCCGCCGGACGAATCGAGATCCACTTGCGAACCGTCACCGAATCGAACCGGCAAATAACTATTACTCAATAACTTACAGTCATATCTTGTCACTCATCGGCCGAGTGTGCTAATAATACTACGTGGGCTCTGGCGGTCCTGCCGGGTCCAGTTAATCGAGATTCTCTCTCAAACGCAAACTCAGATGGAGGTTGAACTATGAACATTCGCCCGCTCTATGACCGGATCGTGGTCAAACGGCTCGAGGAAGAAGCAGACAAGACGGCCGGTGGGTTGTTTATCCCGGATTCCGCCAAGGAAAAGCCCCAGCAGGGTGAAGTCGTGGCCGTGGGCCAGGGCAAGCGCACGGATGATGGAAAGCTGATTCCGCTGGATGTGAAAGCCGGCGATCGCATTCTGTTCGGCAAGTACTCGGGATCGGACATCAAGGTGGACGGGAACGAATACATGATCATGCGCGAGGACGAGGTTCTCGGCATTCTGATCGACGCTCCCAAACTGGCCAAGAAGTCGGCTTAAGGATTCTGTAATTCAGGAGACAAAATTATGGCAGCAAAACAGATTGTATATAGCGAGAATTCCCGCCAGGCGATCCTGCGCGGTGTGAATCAACTGGCCGACGCGGTCAAGGTGACGCTGGGTCCCAAGGGCCGCAACGTCGTCCTCGAGAAGAAGTTCGGCGGGCCGACCATCACCAAGGACGGCGTGACCGTAGCCAAGGAAGTGGAACTGAAGGATCCTCTGGAGAACATGGGCGCGCAGATGGTGCGCGAGGTTGCTTCGAAGACCTCCGACATCGCCGGCGACGGCACCACCACCGCGACCATCCTGGCACAGTGCATCTACCGCGAAGGCGTGAAGAGCGTGGCTGCCGGCGCCAATCCGATGGCGCTGAAGCGCGGCATCGAGAAGGCCGTGGAGATCGTGGTCGAGGCAGTCAAGAAATTCTCCAAGCCGGTGAGCGGCGATATGATCGCTCAGGTGGGCACGATCTCCGCCAACGGCGACCAGACCATCGGCAACACCATCGCGGAAGCCATGAAGAAGGTGGGCAAAGATGGCGTCATCACGGTGGAAGAGTCCAAGACCATGTCGACCGAACTGCAGACCGTCGAAGGCATGCAGTTTGACCGCGGGTATCTTTCGCCCTACTTCATCAGCGATCCGGATCGCATGGAGTGCGTGCTGGAAGATCCCTACATCCTGATCCACGAAAAGAAAATCTCGAACATGAAGGACCTGCTGCCGGTACTGGAGCAGATCGCGCGTTCGGGCAAGCCGCTGCTGGTCATCGCCGAGGAAGTGGAAGGCGAGGCTCTTGCGACGCTGGTTGTTAACAAGCTGCGCGGCACCCTGAATGCCTGCGCTGTGAAGGCTCCCGGCTTCGGCGATCGCCGCAAAGCGATGCTCGAAGACATCGGCATCCTGACCGGCGGCCAGGCGATCTTCGAAGAAACCGGCATCAAACTGGAAGGCGTCCAGTTGAAGGACCTGGGCCGGGCTAAGCGCATCACGGTGGATAAGGACAACACCACCATCATCGACGGCGCAGGCGCTGGCAAGGCCATCGAAGGGCGCATCAAGCAGTTGCGCGCACAGATCGACGAGACCACTTCGGATTACGATCGCGAGAAGCTCCAGGAACGTCTGGCGAAGCTCGCGGGCGGCGTCGCGGTGATCAAAGTGGGCGCGGCCACCGAAACCGAGATGAAGGAGAAGAAGGCTCGTGTCGAGGATGCGCTGCACGCAACTCGCGCGGCGGTCGAGGAAGGCATCGTTCCGGGCGGCGGCGTGGCTCTGCTGCGCGCGGCATCGGCTCTGGACGGCGTCAAGGCGGAGCACGACGAGCAGATCGGCGTCAACATCATCCGGCGGGCATGCGAGGAGCCGGTTCGGCAAATCGTCGGCAACGCTGGTTATGAAGGCGCGATCGTGATCGAGAAGATCCGGGCAAACACGGACTCCAACTTCGGGTTCAATGCGGCCTCGGCGCAGTATGAGGACCTGGTGAAGAACGGCGTGATCGATCCGACCAAGGTGACGCGGTCCGCTCTGCAAAACGCTTCTTCGATCAGCGCGCTGATGCTGACCACCGAAGCGATGATCGCGGAGATCCCCGAGAAGAAGCAAGCCCCGATGCCTGGCGGCGAGCACGGTGGTCCCGGCGGGATGGACTATTAAGAAGTAGTCAGAAGACAGTAGTCAGAAGTCAGAATGGGCCGCCTGGCAACGGGCGGCCTTTTTTATTGCGGATATTGGAGCCTGACTCCGGCGCTGCTCACGATTCGGTGAATTCGCTCTACCATTTGCATAGCGGACTTGCAGGAGTTTAGACTACGGGAGATAGATCTGCCTCGCCACGTTGCGCGTGCACCCCGTCGTTTGCGCCGGCTTGACCGGGGGCGCACAGAACGTGCCCCCAAAACGATAGACGCATAGAGATGCTACACCTGGAGGAAACCTCACTTCTGCGCCTGCTGCAGCTGGCCGACTCGGCGATCCCGACCGGCGGCGCAGCGCACTCCTTTGGACTCGAAACGCTGGCCGATGAAGGGGCACTCGCGCCGGATGGAGTCGAGACCTTTCTGCGCGAGTATCTGCAGGAAGGCGGAGCGCTGGAGGCGATGTTCGTGCGCCGGGCTTTTAAGGGCCGCGATGGGAAAAGCGACGGCCTAAAGGCATTAAACGACGAATTGAGCGCGCGCAAGCTGGCGAGGGAATCGCGGGAAGCAAGCCTCAAACTCGGACGGCGATTCGCCGAACTGGTGAACGCAATCTCGCACGCCCTGCCGGTTGAAACTGATCTGCATTATTGCGTGGCCTTTGGCGCCGCGGGAGCCGCCCTGGGAATTCCGGAAGATCCTGTAGTCTTGGCTTACTTGAGTCAGTCGATCGCCGGACTGGTTTCGGCCTGTCAGCGGTTAATGCCCCTTGGGCAGGTAGCGGCGAGCACAATTCTGTGGAATCTTAGGCCGGCGATCGTCCGGGCATCGACTTTGAAGGAGGTTTCGTGCTTCAGTCCGTATCTGGAACTGGCGTCGATGCGGCACGGGTCGCTCGAGACTCGCCTGTTCATCAGCTAAGCCTGTGCTTCGAGCGAGAACGGTTCCGTGTGGCGCGGCAGGATCCTCCGTGGAAGGTGGTGCGGGCGTTCGCGATGCCTGCTTCCGGTTCTTTGGTGCATCTGAACAACGTCTCCGGAGGCGTGCTGGCGGGAGATCGCCTGGCGTTGGATGTCGAAGTCCAGGCCGGCGCGGCCGCGCAGATCACGACCACGGGCGCCACACGCTTGTATCGTCATCGCGCAGGCGCCGCCGATTCCGAACAGTGTGCGCGATTCTCAGTCGGCGATGGAGCGCTGCTGGAGTATCTTCCGGATGCCGTGATTCCCTATGCCGGATCGCGCCACATCCAGCGGACAGAGATCCGGCTGGGGCGTGGGTCGACTCTGTTTTGGTGGGAAGTTCTGGCTCCCGGCAGGCTGGCGGCGGGGGAACGATTCGCATTCGAGCGACTGCGGGTCCGATCCGAAGTCTACGTCGGGCGAGCGGCCGGTTTTACGCGAAGACTATCGTCCTGGAGCCGCGGGAAAAAGATCCAACCTCGACGGTGCGGATGTTCGAATACTCGCACACCGCCAGCCTGTGCGCGGTTCAGGAAGGACGGCCGCCCGCGTTTTGGCGAGCGCTGGAGGATCGCTTGAACGAAATCGCACGAGAACGAACACGGCCAGGGCAAGCGGTCTGGGGCGCGAGCATGCTCGCGTCGGATGGAGTCGTCGTGCGGGGATTGAGTATGAGCAGCTGCTTCATTCATGAAACTCTGATCGAATTTTGGAGGTTCGCGAGAATGGCGCTGACGGGCATAGACGCGGTCCCGCCTAGGAAGATCTACTAGGAGACGATGCACTTAACACTACGAGAGCAAGAGCGGCTCATGATCTACGTCGCGGCCGATGTGGCTCGCAAGCGGCGCGCGCGAGGGTTGAAGCTGAACTATCCGGAAGCCGTGGCGATCATCACCGCCGACATCCTGGAATGGGCCCGGGACGGCAAGACCGTAGCCGAGATCATGACGCTGGGAGCGAACATCCTGGGCGCGGACGACGTGATGGAAGGGATCGCGGCAATGATTCACGAAGTACAGGTGGAAGCGACGTTTCCGGACGGAACGAAACTGGTGACCGTGCACGATCCAATTCAATGAGCACAAGATGAAACCAGGCGAATATCTTCTTGAAGCCGCGCCCGATCGAGGCCAACGTGGGGCGGAAGACCGCCAGGCTGGTGGTGCGGCACACCGGCGACCGGCCCGTTCAGGTCGGCAGCCACTATCACTTTTTCGAAGTCAACAACGCGCTCGATTTCGATCGGGAAGCCGCTCGCGGCATGCGCCTGAACATTCCCGCCGGCACTTCGGTGAGGTTTGAGCCAGGCGAGGAGAAAGAAGTCCGCCTGGTGGAATTCGCGGGCGAGCAGGTTGGTGCTCGGGCCACCAGGGCAAGGGAAACCAAATGAGCCTCTCGATTCCCAGGAAGACCTACGCCGACCTGTACGGGCCGACCAAGGGCGATCGCGTCCGGCTGGCCGATACCGAACTGATCGTCGAAGTCGAGAAGGATTTCGCGGCCTACGGCGACGAGATCACCTTCGGCGGCGGCAAGGTCATTCGCGACGGCATGGGGCAGAGCGCGCGAGCCACGCGTGCCGCAAGGCGCGCTGGACCTGGTGATCACCAACGCCCTGATCATCGATCATTGGGGCATCGTCAAGGCCGACATCGGGATTCGCGACGGCCGGATCGTCAAGGTCGGCAAGGCCGGAAATCCGGACACAATGGAGGGCGTCGATCCGGAACTGGTGGTCGGCGCTTCGACCGAGGTGATCGCGGGCGAGAACATGATCGTGACCGCCGGCGGCATCGACAGCCACATCCATTTCATTTCGCCGCAGCAGGTTTATGAGGCGCTCTCGAACGGCATCACGACGATGATCGGCGGCGGAACGGGACCCGCCACCGGGACCGCCGCCACCACGTGTACGCCCGGGGCCTGGAACCTGGCGCGAATGCTGGAAGCCGCCGACGCATGGCCGATGAACTTCGGATTTCTGGGCAAGGGCAACGCCGGCAACTGGCGAGCCGCTGGTGGAACAGGTGCGCGCGGGCGCTTGCGGCCTGAAACTGCACGAGGATTGGGGCACCACTCCGGCCGCCATCGACGCCTGCCTGCGCGTGGCCGACGATATGGACGTGCAGGTGGCCATTCACACCGATACGATCAACGAAGCCGGCTTCGTCGAGGACACGATCGCGGCGATCGCCGGCCGCGTCATCCACACCTATCACACGGAGGGCGCCGGCGGCGGCCACGCTCCCGATATCATTCGCATCGCGGCGCTGCCGAACATTCTGCCGTCGTCGACGAATCCCACGCGGCCCTACACCGTCAACACCATCGCCGAGCATCTGGACATGCTGATGGTGTGCCATCACCTGAATCCGCTGGTGCCCGAGGACGTGGCCTTCGCCGAGAGCCGCATTCGTCCCGAGACCATCGCGGCGGAGGATATTCTGCACGACCTGGGCGTGTTCAGCATGATCTCCAGCGATTCGCAGGCCATGGGCCGCATCGGCGAGGTGGTCACGCGCACCTGGCAGACCGCGCACAAGATGAAGACGCAGCGCGGGGCTCTGTCTGAGGATTCGTCGCGGAACGACAACTTTCGCGTCCGGCGCTACGTCGCCAAGTACACCATCAACCCGGCCGATGACGCATGGCATCGCGCACGAGGTGGGGTCGATCGAGCCCGGCAAGCTCGCCGACCTGGTGCTGTGGAAGCCGGCCATGTTCGGCGTGAAGCCGGAGATGGTGATCAAGGGCGGATTCATTGCCTGGAGCGTGATGGGCGACGCCAACGCTTCCATTCCAACGCCGCAGCCGGTGATCTACCGGCCGATGTTCGGATCGTTCGGCGGGGCCACGGCATCCACATCGGCGACCTTCGTCTCGCAGGCTGGCCTCGACGCCGGGGTCGAGAGACTTTCCATAAGCGCGCCGTGGCGGTGAAGAATTGCCGATCGATCGGCAAGCGCGACATGATTCACAATTCTGCGACGCCTGATATCGAGGTCGATCCGGAGACTTACGAAGTACGGGCCGACGGGCAGTTGTTAACCTGCGAACCGGCGCAAGTCCTGCCGCTGGCGCAACGATATTTTCTGTTCTAGGGGAGCTATCAAATGCGAGCATTTCGAGTAGGAATCGCGGGGCCTGTGGGCTGCGGAAAGACGGCGCTGGTGGATCGCTTGAGCAAGCGGCTGTGGCCGGGCGTGAATCTGGGCGTCGTCACCAACGACATCTACACCAAGGAGGACGCCGAGTTCCTGATCCGCCAGGGCACGCTTCCTGCCGACCGCGTGCTGCGGCGTCGAGACCGGCGGCTGCCCGCACGCGGCCATTCGCGAAGACGCGTCCATGAACCTGGAGGCGATCGGCGAACTGGAAGCGCTGCACCCCGGGCTGGAACTGATCTTCGTCGAAAGCGGCGGCGACAATCTGGCGGCGGCCTTCAGTCCCGAACTGGTGGACGCCTTTATCTACGTGATCGACGTGTCCGGCGGCGACAAGATCCCGCGCAAGGGCGGACCCGGAATCAAGCGCAGCGGGTTGCTGGTGATCAATAAAATCGACCTCGCGCCGCACGTGGGTGCGTCGCTTGAAGTGATGGATCGCGACGCGCGGCGTCAGCGGGGCGATCGTGCCTTTTGTGTTCACGAATCTGAAGAACGATGAGGGGCTGGACAAAGTGATCGCGTGGCTGGAGCACCAGAGAGCACACGGCCTGACGGCATCCGGACGGCCGCCGATTATCCCGCACAGCCATAGTCATGATGAAGACGATCATCATCACGACCACTGCGCATCCGGCGGAAAAGGGCCACCTCCCGGTGTTCGCTCCGCTACTGTTTGCGGAAGTAGGGGGTCCCCTCCTCAGCACCCGTACCGGAGCGAAGCTAAAGCCTTTGCAGGCTGAAGCCCACTCCACTGACCGTCACACGCTCAGATGCGCGCTCACCACTTCGTCCGTCAGATCGCCAATGGGTCCCGCAGCGACGCGGCGGCCTTTGTCGAGAATGCAGAACTCGCTCGCCACGCGCCGCGCGAACGGCAGCTTCTGCTCGACCAGCAGCACGGTCAGCCCTTCTTCCTTGTTCAGCCGCAAGACGATGTCGCCGATTTCGTGGACGATATTGGGCTGAATCCCTTCGGTCGGCTCGTCCAGAATCAGCAGCTTCGGTTCCAGCACCAGGGCGCGGCCGATCGCGAGCTGCTGCTGCTGCCCGCCCGAAAGATCGCCGCCACGCCGGTTCAGCATCTGCTTCAGCACCGGGAACAGGTCGTAGATGCGGCTCGGAATCGTTCGGGCGCCGTTCTTGCGAACGCCCAGACCCACGCGCAGATTTTCCTCCACCGTCAGATGCGAAAAAATCTCGCGCCCTTGCGGCACGTATCCGATGCCCAGCCTGGCCCGCTGCTCGGCGGGGCACTTGAGCAAATCGTTCCCGTCGAAGGTGATGCCGCCGGAGCTGCGCCGCCTGCAGGCCCATGATGCATTTGAGCAGCGTCGTCTTGCCCATGCCGTTGCGGCCCATCAGGCACATGCGCGAACCGGCGGGTGACATCGAGATCCACATCCCACAAGGTGTGGCTGCCGCCGTAGAACTGGTTGAGGGCTTTGACCGCCAGCACGCTCACACTCCCAGATACACTTCGATGACGCGCGGATCGTTCTGCACTTTGTCCATATCGCCCTCCGCGATGACGCTGCCCTTCGTGCAGCACCGTGACGCGCTTGGCAATCGATCGAACGAAGGCCATATCATGCTCGACCACCACGACCGAGTGCTCGCCCGCCAGCGACAGCAGAAGCTCGGCCGTGCGCTCGATCTCGTGCGGCGTCATGCCGGCGACCGGCTCGTCGACCAGCAGCAATTCCGGGTTCTGCATCAGCAGCATGCCGATTTCGAGCCACTGCTTCTGGCCGTGCGCGAGGATTCTTCCCGGCGACTCGCGCTGCTCCGAGAGGCCGATGATCTCCAGCACCTCGTCGATTCTCTCGTGTTGCGCCGGCGTGATGCGGGCGCGCAGCGTTTTCAGGAAGGACCGGTTGCCGGCCAGCGCCAGTTCGAGGTTCTCGAACACCGTCAACTGCTCGAACACGGTCGGCTTCTGAAACTTCCGCCCGATTCCGGCGGCCACGATTTCCGGCTCCGACAACTGGAGCAGATCGATGCCGTCGCCAAACCACGCCGTTCCCGAATCCGGGCGCGTTTTCCCCGTGATGACGTCCATCATGGTGGTCTTGCCGGCGCCGTTGGGGCCGATGATGCAGAGCATCTCCCCCGGATCGACGTACAGCGAGAGCTTGTTGAGCGCTTTAAAGCCGTCGAAGCTGACGGTCAGGTCCTCCAGATAGAGCCGCTTGTTCGCGACGCGCTCATTTGCTCTTTGCTCCGCGCCTGCACAAGGCCGATAATCCCGCGCGGCAGAAACACCGTCACCAGCACGAACAACGCGCCCAGCGCGTATAGCCATACTTCAGGAAACGCGCCGGTGAGATAGGTTTTCGCGTAGTTCACCAGCACCGCGCCGGCGATCGCGCCGTACAGCGTGCCTCGCCCTCCGACCGCCACCCAGATGACGGCTTCGATCGAATTGATCGGCGCAAACTCGCTCGGGTTGATGATTCCGATTTGCGGCACATACAGCGCGCCGGCGATGCCGGCGATGATGGCCGAAAACACGAACAGCCACAGCTTGAAGGATTCGACCGGATAGCCGAGAAAACGGGTCCGGCTCTCCGCATCGCGGATGGCGCGCATCACGCGCCCGGCTCGCGATTCGACGATCGCGCGGCAAGCCAGGTAGCTGGCCGCGAGCGCGACGGCGGTGATCACCAGCAGCACCACGCGAGTGCGGTCGGAATGCAGGTCGAAACCCAGAATGTCCTTGAAATCGGTGAATCCGTTGTTGCCGCCGAACCCCATGTCGTTGCGGAAGAACGCGAGCATCAGGGCGTAGGTGAGCGCCTGCGTGATGATCGAAAAGTACACGCCCGTGACGCGCGATCGGAACGCAAACCACCCGAACACCAGCGCCAGCAAGGCCGGCGCCAGCACCATCATCGGCGAGCGCGAACGGGAAGTGGTTGAAGCCGTGCCAGAACCAGGGCAGAGACTTGTAGTTCAGAAACACCATGAAGTCGGGCAGGATGGGATCGCCGTACACGCCGCGCGGGCCGATCTGCCGCATCAGATACATGCCCATGGCGTAGCCGCCGAGCGAAAAAAACGCCGCATGCCCGAGGCTCAGGATGCCGCAGTATCCCCAGATCAGGTCGACCGCCAGCGCCAGCATCCCGTAACACAGGTACTTGCCGATCAGAGTGATCCCGTAGGGCGCGAGATGCAGCGCGGACGACGCGGGCACAGCCTGGTTGAGGACGGGCACCGCGACCGCGACCACGGCGAGCACGGCCAGAAACCATGCGCCTCCACGGTCTTTTCGGAGACTGCCTGTGCTTCCGCTCCACAGACCAAACACCTACTTGACCCTTCCCACTACTTGTCTTCCGCCGCGCGGCCGGCTTGCGGGAACAGTCCGCGCGGCCGGGTCTGAATGAAAAGAATCAGCGCGACCAGGACGAAAATCTTGGCCAGCACCGCCCCGGCGTAGGGCTCCAGCAGCTTGTTGACGATCCCCATCGACATGCCGCCGATGAGCGAGCCCCAGAGATTTCCGACGCCGCCAAATACCACCACCATGAACGAATCGATGATGTAGGACTGCCCCAGATTCGGACCGACATTGGTCAACTGGCTCAGCGCGACGCCCGCCACGCCCGCGATACCCGATCCCAGCCCGAACGTCATCGCATCCACCCACTCGGTGCGGATGCCCATCGCCTTGGCCATGGCCCGATTCTGCGAAACGGCCCGGATGTCCAGACCGATGCGGGTGCGCTTCAACACCAGCAGGATCAGAGAGAAAACGATCAGCGTGAAGATCACGATGTAGAGCCGGTTGTAGGTGATCGCCAGCGCGTCGTTCAGCCGCAGCGAGCCGCTCATCCAGTCCGGCGTCACCACCGATCGGTTGAGCGCCGAGAAAATCGACCGCACGGTTTGCTGCAGGATGAGGCTCACGCCGAACGTCGCGAGCAGCGTCTCCAGGGGTCTTCCGTAAAGAAACCGGATGATCGTGCGCTCCATCAGGACGCCCGTCAGCCCGGCAACGATAAACGCCGCCGGAATCGCCACCAGGATCGAGATCCCGATGTGCCCGGGCATCGCCGATCTGCACGACGTAGGTGGTGTACGCGCCGAGCATCATCAACTCGCCGTGAGCCATGTTGATGACGCCCATGACGCCGAACGTAATCGCCAGCCCGATGGCGATCAGAACCAGCACCGACCCCAGGCTCAGGCCGAAAAACAAAGTCTCGATGCCCGAATAGAAGGTGCGCCACTGGTCGATGGTTTGCTACCGCGGTGGCCGCGGCCTGCCGCACCTTCTCGTCGCTTTCGACGAAGCTGCCGTCGGGAGATTTCTCGAGCAAGAGCCGCCAGCCTGTTCCGCACATCCTGGCTGACGCTCTGGCTGCAGCGTGGCGATCGCGTCCAGACGCGCCTTGGTGTCCGGAGCCGTCCAGCGCGGCGAGCGCCAAGCCGGTGGCGATTTCCTTCCTGACGCTGGAATTCGTTTCCACGCCGCATCCGCTCGCGCAGCAGCGCCACGGTCGCGTCGTCCAGCGACCGCAACATATCTCGCACCGCGTCCAGCCGCACCGACGACATCCGGGCTCGACAAGGCGAAGTGCGCCACGGTCGTCCTCAACGTGCGCCGCAAACCGTTGTTGGTGCCGATTTTGGTCAGGCTGTCCGCGGGAGCGGATCCGGCGTCCTTCAGCGATCAGCGGATCGATCAAATTGAGGGGATCGCCGTCGGCTGACTTTGACGATAAAAATCTTCTGATCGTCTGTTGCGGAAATAGAGCCGGTCTTCCAGGAACGCCGTGAGAACCGCGCGGACGCTCGGATGACCGCTCTGGCTCAGCCGTTCGACAATACTCGCTTTAGTCGGAGTACGTCGGCCTCCCGCAAGCTCGCCAAGCGTCGACAGGAAATTTGCGTCACTTGGGGATGGGGAGCAGACTGCGCGCGTACAGGGACCACGCCCCAAAGGGCGAGCAGCAGCATGAAGCAGCCACTGCCCGCCCGACGGGAGACGTTTCATTACTTGTAGTTCTGTCCGGAACACTTCTTGGTGACCTTATTATAGTTACCGCACTTCAGCGTCACCCAATCCGCTTCGATGTCCTTGCTGCCCGGCAGGAAGTCGGACCAGGCATCGCCCGGCACGGTGCCCGCGGATTTCCAAACCACGTTAAACTGGCCGTCCGCTTTCACCTCGCCGATGTAGACCGGCTTGGTGATGTGATGATTCGGCAGCACCTTGGCGATGCCGCCGGTCAGGTTCGGCGTTTCCGTGCCGGCCAGCGCCGCGAGCACCTTCTCCACGTCGGTCGATTTGGCCTTCTCCACCGCCTTCACCCACAGATTGAAGCCGATGTAGGTGCGCCTCCATCGGATCATTGGTGGTCCGCTTCGGATTCTTGATGAACGTGTGCCACTGATCGATGAACGCCTTGTTGGCCGGCGTGTTGATGCTTTCGAAGTAGTTCCAGGCCGCCAGGTGGCCGACCAGCGGTTTGGCGTCGAGGCCCGAGAGCTCTTCCTCACCGACCGAGAAAGCGACTACCGGAATATCCTCCGCCGAAATCTTCTGGTTGCCGAGCTCCTTGTAGAAGGGCACGTTGGCGTCGCCGTTGATGGTCGAAACCACCGCGGTCTTCTTGCCGGCCGAGCCGAACTTCTTGATGGCGGCTACGCGCGTCTGCCAGTCGGAGAAGCCGAAGGGCGTGTAGTTGATCGAGATGTCTGCGGCGGCTTCACGCCTTTCGCCAGCAGGTAAGCTTCGAGGATCTTGTTGGTCGTGCGCGGATAGACGTAGTCGGTGCCTTCGAGCACCCACCGCTTCACGCCGACTTCCTTCATCAGGTAGTCCACCGCCGGGATGGCCTGCTGGTTCGGCGCGGCGCCGGTGTAGATCACGTTCTTGGACGACTCTTCGCCTTCGTACTGAACCGGGTAGAAGAGCAGGCCGTTGTCCTTTTCGAAAACCGGCAGCACCGATTTTCTGGAAACCGACGTCCAGCATCCGAACATCACGGCGACTTTGTCTTTTTCGAGCAACTGCGCCGCCTTCTCGGCGAACAGCGGCCAGTCGGACGCCGGATCGACGACTACCGCCTCCAGCTTCTTGCCCAGCAATCCGCCCTTCTTGTTCTGGGCGTCGATCATCATCAGGACCGTGTCCTTCAGCGTCGTTTCGCTGATGGCCATAGTGCCTGAAAGCGAATGCAGGACGCCCACTTTGATGGTGTCCTGGGCTGCCGCGACGCTGGAGAAGACGATCCCGGCGGTCAGCAGCCACGCGGTCATGAGAAATTGCTTTACGTTTCATTACTTGACTCCTTTCATTCTGTGGTTGAGGAACGATGCCTTACATCTGGATCTGGAGGCCGACTCCCGCCTGCCAGAAATTGGGAGTCAGCCGGTTGTATCTGGTGTCCTGGTAGAACGTCATGACACGGGCGTTGAACTGCTTGATGACGTAGTTGAAGTTCACTTCGGTGGTCTTCTGGTTGTACGCTCAGGGATTGCCCCATGGTAAATTCGGCCTTGGCATACTTGCCGAGGATCTCGAACTTGCCGATGCCGACCGGTTTCGGAAAGAGGTAGCTTGCCAGAGCCGTAGGCGCCCTGGCTCTTGGCATAGCGCCCGGCAAGTATCCGCCCAGCCCGTTGTAGTTGGCATACTCGGCTTCGATCGAAAACGCGCCGCCGTTGGCCAGTTTCTTTTCCAGAAGGAAGTCGACGGTGGTCGCTGTGTGGCCGGATTGAACCTGGGTGGCTCCGCCGATGGCAAGCAGATTCTTATCGCCGTAGTAGGTGCCGTTCAGGTAGTAGCCGTCCTCCGCATCCCAGAAATCGAACTGGACGCGAGCGGCCCCGATGACGTCGGGATTGCCGTCGGCGGACGGCCGTCGAAGGCGCCAGCCGAGATCTTCGTTTTCACCTTCTTGCCAAAGTCGCCCCAGTAAGCCACGCCGTTGTCGCGGCCTTGAAAAACAGACGGATGTCCGTCCTGGATAGCCGTCCGTATACACGTTCCAGTCGTGGGCGTAAAACGGGCCGTAGAGATTCGCGCGGTCGCTGGGCTCCAGGAAACGGCCGGCCCAGATGTTGAACTTGCTGGAGAAATTCGAATCGAGCTACCGCGTCCAACACCGCCGACTGTGATCGGTGGCGCCGTCGTAATCGGTATTGAACATGAACTTGATCTTGTCCGTCACGGGTCCGTTCACGTAGAGACGGACGTCGTTGAGCCATGAACTGGTCGGTGGACTCGCCGCCGTCCGGTTCGGTATGCACGTAGCTGGTCCGCAATCCGGCGCCAACCGTAATCGGGCCCAGATTGACCTGCGCCCGCGATTGCGGGGCCAATAAAAGGAACCCCAACGACAAAAGTAGACCCGGGGCACATCGTCGCGCAGTGAACAGCCGTTCATTGCGGACACATCGTCTAAACATGAGTAAAATCCTCTCCTCTTGGCGCACGAGGCGCCTGTTGTGAATTTTGTTCGCGTTACGAAATTAGAACCGACGTGGAGAGCGTTCGCGTGGGTGGCGCCTCACGTCACTTCCCATCAAGGGGAAAATGCCGGGCCATCCGCGAACAAGCCGACGGATACGGGGTCGACTACAGGTTAACTTCTAAAGACAACGTGTCTGTCAGATGAATTGGAGTATATCACGCTGGTTTAAAGCGGCTCATAGATAATTCTGATCGACCCCCCAACGCAGTTAGATAACGGCAACTGGGCTGCCTTTGGTGGATCGATCCCGATTACTGGAGAAGCTATTCCCGGATCCCGCCCAAAGCGAAGAACCTTCGCGATGTCAGTGGGTTTGCGTGGGGGCCTGGCCGGGGTTGATAGTTCCCGGGCTCATTTCGTCCCGTTGTCTTTGTCCGGCGACGGGACCCTGTGCTGGAAGGGGTTGATGCGCTTAAGAGCGCCTCCAATTTTGCTCCCTGGATTTCGGGACTTGGTCTCACTGCCGGGTTCGAGGTCGTTCGTCGTTTCAGGCACTCTGGCTGCGGCTACCCGCGGCCGTTTGTGAGGCTGCGTCGTCTGGGGCACGCTGGGAGCATTCGATGGGATAACTGCGGCTGGCGTTGCAAATACCGGAGGCAATGGAAGCGCCAAGGCTTGAGATTGCGCGTTGCTTAGCCTGGTGGTCACCGCTGCGGCCAAAGTTCCAAGGAGGATCGTCAGCGCCACGCACAGCATGACCAAGACGGGCCGTCTGAACGAACGATGCCGGTTTGACTCCTTGCCTTCGATTCGAACGCTCTTGATCGTTTGCAGGAACGCGTCCGCGGATTGGAAGCGCGCTTCCGGTTTCTTTGCCAGGGCGCGCAGCAGTACCTCCGATAGTTGAGGATTGTCGAGAGCAGGCGGCGGAGGCGGCTGTTCGGTATGGGCCTTCATGATGTCGAAGGCGTTGTCGCCTTCAAACGGCCTCTTTCCGGCCAGGAGTTCGTAGAGGACGACTCCGCACGAATAGATATCCGTACGTGCGTCGATATCCTGAGCCCCGCGAATCTGCTCCGGCGACATGTAGTGCGCCGCGCCAACAGGCGAGCCTTCGCGGGTGAGCCGCAAGTCTGTTGCAGCCTTGGCCAGGCCGAAATCGATGATCTTGACGGTTCCTCCCGCGGTCAGGAAGACATTGGCGGGGGAAATGTCACGATGAATAATTCCCCGGGCGTGGGCGTAGCTGAGGGCTTCGAGCACTTGCGCCATGATTTCCATGGCTTCCTTGTGCGAAAGCGCTTGGCGCTCCAAACGCTGCTTCAAGGATTCGCCTTCCAAAAGCTCACACACCAACGCGAGGTCGTCGTTGACCCAGAACGCGGTATGGACCACCGCGATATTGGGATGGCTCAAGCTGGCTTGCAGCCGGATTTCGCGGAGGAAACGCTCGGATCGCTCAGCCGAGCTGGCATCGCTGGCGGCGAGTATCTTCATCGCTTCGCGACGGCCCGTGATGGTGTGCTCTACCTTGTAGACCGTTCCATAGCCGCCCTTTCCAAGCTCCTGAAGGATGGCGTAGTCGCCGAGGGATTGGCCTACTTGAAACATGGCGAGATTCTGGTGTTTCGCTCCTTACCAGCCTAAGGAATCAATCTCAAGGCGGCAATAGAACGAACCTACTAGGGTGGCTCCGGGAACCGTCGTAGATGGGCTAAGCTCGGTCATGCCCAAGCCCAAACTTAAACCCAAACTCAAACAAAGCGCGGGCGTTCTCCTGTTCCGGCGGCCCGGGCGCGAGATCGAAGTCCTTCTCGCCCATCCAGGAGGCCCCTTCTGGAAGAACAAAGACGACGGAGCCTGGTCCATTCCCAAGGGCGAGTACACTGACGGCGAAGATCCGCTCGCGGCAGCCAAACGCGAGTTCGCCGAAGAAATCGGAGCGAGCCCCCCGGGCAACTTCGTCCCGCTGGGGGAGGCTCGCCAGCCCGGCGGCAAAGTGGTCAGCGCATGGGCGGTGGAAGGCGACTTCGACACTACAAATCTGCGCAGCAATACATTCTCCATGCCCTGGCCCCCGGGATCTGGAATCTTACGGGAATTCCCGGAAATCGATCGCGCCGAATGGTTTCCCTTGCGAATCGCGCGGCGAAAAATTCTGAAGGGGCAGGCCGAGCTCCTGGAGCGCCTGGCGAACCACCCAGCGGCCAGCGGAAGGACTAGCGAATGAACCGCCCGGACCGCTACTGTCGGTCTATTGCACCTGCGTTAGAACAACCTGTACATTAGGGAGGGTTTCCATAATGATCAACCAATTTTGCCGGTGGGCGCTGGCGGGCTCCGCCGCTCTGCCCCTCCTGTTCCTGAGCGGCTGCCAGAAAACACAGGAGATTCGCGCCGATTTCTCCATGGGAGAGCGCGCCCCTATCGGCCAGATGACCTACTCGGTGGTCGAGAGCACCTGGAAGACGCAGTTAGGCGAATCGTTCAAGGTGCGTACGCCCGAACAGCGTTTCCTGCTCATCAACGTCTCGGTTACCAACGGCACTGGCAAGGATGTCTCCATTCCTCTGCTGACGCTCGAAGGAACCAACGGGCAGACGTATCGCGAGATTGCCGATGGCCAGGGCGTGGATAACTGGTTCGGACTGCTGAGGACCATCAGTCCCGGCCAGACGCAGCAGGGAAACGTCTTGTTCGATGTGCCGCTCACGTCTTACAAACTGCGGGTCCCCGACATTAGCGATACGGGGTTTGACTCGTACGCCAGGATCCAGATCCCCCTGCACCTGGATGCGGATCTGCCCGTCCAATCGCCCATCGCTCCCAGCGATTTAAAATAGTCGTTGTGTTTGCCTGGCGCTGGATCATCCCGCTGACACTGCTGCTGGCTGCGGAAACTCTGCCGGCGGCGTCCAAGCTTGCGTTCGAACGCCTGGCACTGCACCAGTATGAGGACGGCCCTCTGCTGGCCTCGTCCTATCAGTTCCTGCCTGGCGAGACGATCTGGTTCAGCGTGCGGATCGCGGGTTTCGAGAGCCAGCCCGCGGGCGATAATCGCAACGTAAAAATATCCTGGCAGGTGGGAATTGTGGATCCGGACGGTGTGGCCGTGGAAGCCCCGCGAACGGGCCGGCTGGATGAATCCCTCCGCTCCCAAGACAAAGACTGGATCCCGAAATTCGTAGTCTCGTTTCTCTTGCCGTCCTTCGTTCCCGGCGGTACTTATCGCATCCCGGTCACCGTAAAAGACGAATTGGCGGGCTCGGAAATCGCCGGCAGCCTGGAGTTTTCCGTGCGTGCGGAAAGCATCGAGCCGGCTGCGTCTTTCACGATTCGGAATTTCCGTTTCCTTCGCAATGAGACCGACGCAGAGGCGTTACGGCAGCCGGTAGTGTACAAGCCGGGGACCACCCTGTGGGCCCGATTCGACATGGCGGGCTACAAATTCGAGGCGAATCATAAGTTCTCGGTGGATTACGGATTGGCCGTGCTGAACGCCGACGGCAAGGAGTTGTTCGCGCAGCCGGAAGCGGCAGCGGAATCGAAGGAGTCGTTCTATCCGCAGCTCCGCGTTCCCGGTGCTTTGAGCCTGAAGCTGGATCCCAACGTCCCGCCCGCGACCTATACTCTGGTGGTCACGGTGCACGATAAGATCGGCGGCCAGGTGGCCGAACAGCGCGAAACCTTTCGCGTGGAGTAGGGGTCGGGCACGCCCGACCCTACACGAATACCAGATCCACTGAACCTACCGGCCCGAAATCAGCCGTGATCCGATCGCCGCGCTCCGCCATATAGACTTCGGTGGTCACGCCGGTGGTGACGTACTGGCCCGCTTTCAAACCGAGCCCGCGCGCGCTCAGATTGTTGACCAGCCATTCCAGAGCGTTCAGCGGATGGCCCAGCACATTGCTTCCAGTGCCTTCGCGCAGCAGCTTTCCGTTCACCGTCAAGCGCACGGCTTGCGCCGCGAGGTCGATCTTCTGCCAATCGGTCGCCAGGGACCCCTTGACCCAGGCCGCGTTGCAGGCGTTATCGGCGATCAGCGACGGCGCACCGATGGTGGTCCAGTCGTCGAACCGGCTGTCCACGATCTCGATGCCGGGCAGAACTCCTTTCACTGCCGCGGCGATCTCCTGGCGCGAGCGCGGGGTAGCCGCCGGGGGCAGATCGCGCGCCATTTCAAAAGCGAATTCTGCCTCGACGACACGCATAAAGAATTTGCTCGCGTCCACGCGCGCCGGACTTTCAAAGAAGAATGCTGACAGCAGGCGGCCGGAGAAAGGCGCATCCACGTTCAGTTGACGCTGCGCGGTGACGTTGGTGCAGGCGACCTTGTATCCGATCACGCTGCCGCCGTAGTGGGCGATCAGATGGTCGATCAGCGAGTCCTGGACGGCATAGGCTTCGCCCGGAGTGGCCGGGCGGACCGCGGCAGGAAGCTCCGTCAGGCGCTTGTGGTTGATTCTTGCTTGGGCTAGCAGTTCGGATGCTGGGGTCACCTGAACATGGTAACCGCTAGGCGCAGAACTGGGCCAGAGCCGGCCGCAGGTCCGTAAAGGCGGCCACTGCCCCGATTTCCCCGGCAAATCGAGTCGCGATACGGTAAGCCGCTCCGCCGAGAAGGATCTTGGGAGCACGCTCGCTCAGCTTGTCGCGAACAACCTGAACCAGCTCCGCCACAGCCGGAAGATTCGCGACGATCGTAGTGGAAACGCACAGTACGCTGGCCGAACTCTCCTCGACGACGGACAGAACCGAGGCTGGCGGCAGATTCGTCCCCAGAAAGCGCACGGTCCATCCGCTTGCCTCCATGGCATCGGCGACCAGATTCGCGCCGACCTGATGCAGTTCCCCGGAAACCCCCGTGACGACCATGCTGCCGCGATGGACTGCGGAGGGAGCAAGTTGGGGATAGATAACCGCAATGGCGTACTGGGTGATCGATGTTGCGATGTGCTCCTGCGCCACGCTGATCTTATTGAGCTCCCAGAGTTCGCCGACCCGGCGCAGCGCCGGGGTAAAAACGTGGACATAAAGATCGACGTGGCTATGTCCGGAACGTAAGGCCTCCGTGACGATATTGAGCGCCGCCTGTCTTTGACCGCCCAGGATCGCCGTCAAAAAGACTTGCCGGATCAGTCCCAGACTGTCGGCCGGCGGCTGCTCGTCAACCGCGGGCGGAGGCTCCATGCAGGCGTCGCGGCCCGCGGCCAAAAAAGCCGCGACCGCATCCCGCTCCCCTGGCAGGAGCACGCCGGCCAGCTGCTTTTCGAGCTCAGCCAGGCTCTCTTCCAGCGTGTGCGCGGCGATTCCGCGTGCACCCAGCATTCTGGCCGTCCATCGCGAATAGTCGGCAAACGCTTCCGGCGAACCGGCTTCGATGGCCCCGGCTAGGAATTCGACGTGAAAGCACGCATCCGCGGTGCAGTGCCGGCGGCCCCGTTCGCCGTAGCGGACATCCCACTCGGGATAGCGGAGAAAGAACTCCCGCGTCATGGCTTCCGCCACGTGCTGCTTCGCGAAGAGGAGCTTCTGAGCCAGGCGGAACCGGTCGGAAACAGATTCTGGGATCATGTGCGATGGGCCTCAGGCCGTGACTTCGGCCGCGACCTCGACGCGGTTTCGCCCGGCGTCTTTGGCATGGTAAAGCGCCGCGTCGGCACGGGAGACAAACGGTTCCGGCGCTTCACCGGTCCGCCAGGTTGCGACACCCAGGCTGAGTGTGATGCGCGCGGGACACTCCGGCACCTGGAGTCCCTCGACCTCTCTCCGGATACGCTCGGCGATGGCCGCTGCCTCTTTCGTCGGGGTCCCCGGCAACAGCAGGATAAACTCTTCGCCCCCGTAACGCGCCGCCAGATCGTAGGTCCGCGATTGAGTCGCGAAAACAGCGGCTGCGTGCACCAGGACGCTGTCCCCGTGGATATGGCCGTACCGGTCGTTGATCGATTTGAAGTGGTCCAGGTCGGCGATAATCACGCTCAGGCTTGCGTTCAGGCGCCCGGCACGGGCAATTTCGAGCTGTAAAGCCTCGTGCAGCGTGCGGCGATTGGCCAGGCCTGTCAGCGCGTCCGTGCGGGCCAGCCGCTCGACCGTTTCCTTGGCCTCCTTGAGCTCCCGGTTTTTTCGATCCGCCTCGCGAATCATCACGGATAAATCGTTCGTGAGTTTAACGATCTCATCCTGAAATTGCGAATCGTGGCGGCGCTCCTGAGTTCCCAGCAGGAGAGTGGCTCCGCCGCACCGGATCAGCCCGGCGTCGAGCGTCACGGCATTGTGCTGCGCGTCGGACAAATTCAGCAGCAGGTAGCCATCATCCTGCCCGGCGGACTCCGACAGGCGCTGCCGCAGCGGCTCGACGTCCGTACACACCAGGTAATCCCAGATACTCAGACCGGAGTTTGCCGCCGGATCGGGCGCGAACATTCTATCCGCGGCGGGATTTCTCGCCCGGATGACGCCGTCGGGTGACAACAGCAGCGCGCACACGCCATCGGATTCCGCCAGCCACCGTGAGAGTCCAACCGTCTGGCCCTCAAGGGCGTCGCTGAGGGTTTGGATCCCCGCGGGATCTTCGACTCGATTCCCGACCGTCAGGGAAGTATAGGCGGCATCCAGTTTCAATCCTTGCGGCATCAGGCCGTGCGATTGATGATGCGCCTCACTCCGGTGCCAGGTTTGGAAGGAGGCTTCGTCGGCCCATCGCGTGAGCAGCAGAAACACCGCCGGGTCCTGGGAATCCGTTAAGACCTCGAGACCTCGGAAACCGGGCGCCTTCTCGACCAGCCGGGGCCGATTCAGAAATGCCCGGCGCACTTCTTCCTCCAGCCCATTGCGAACTCGAAACCGGGATATGACGGTGACCACGCTGCTCCACTCTCCTTGTTCGGAACTATTGCCAATAATTGCGGTCCAGGCTGCGATACTGCACGGCCTCTGCCAAGTGCTTCGCGCTTACATTGTCTGAGCTATCTAAATCGGCGATTGTCCGGGCAACCTTGAGGATCCGGTCATGCGCGCGAGCCGAAAGACCCATCCGGCGCACCGCCATTTCGAGCGTTCGTTCTCCGGCGTCATCCAATGCGCAGAGTTTTCGGAGCTGGCGAACCGGTATCTGCGAGTTGTAGTATCCGCGAGCGTTTTGCACGCCGCGGACCCGTTCGACGCGAGCCCGCATGTCGGCGGAAGTTGCCCCGCTGGGGCGGCCGCGCAACTCCTGATACGCCACTGCGGGCACTTCGATGTGCAAATCGATGCGGTCAAGCAGCGGACCGCTGATCTTCCCCAAATAACGTTGAATGATCCCGCCGGTGCAGCGGCATTCCCGCGTCGGATCAGAAAAATGCCCGCAGGGGCATACGTGCGTGTAACAAACGCGCTTCCAGTACGAAACCGGAGTGCCGTGCGCCTGGTTGTTGATCGTGCGAAATTGCAGTCGCGCAGTTCCTCTAGGCCTGCGCCGCCTTCACCTCTGTCGAATCCAAATCCACGGATGCAATCACCGCGTCCAGCTCACCCAGGATGTCTGGAAATCGGCCTTCTATATAGTTCCGCACCTTCCCGTTGGCCAGCATCCTGCTGATGTATCGACATGAAACGCTCAGCGCGAGCACGTTCTTTCCATAAGACTCTTCGGCGGCTTTCATATCATGAAGGAGCGCGTCCGTTTCGCGCTCGATTCCGATCTTCTGATCTGTCGAAAGCGACCTTGTAAATCGAAGCTTGTCCGGCTCCACCAACATGTCAGCCCGCGTACCCGCTAACAGTGCTTCCGCGAAAGGTTCTGAGTACCGGTTGGAGGCCAACATAAGCTGAGCGACCTCGACCTGCCTTACAGGCTTCATTCTACGGAGAGCGTAAAACGAACCGGGTGAGACTCGCCGGTCTTTGAGGAGATCTACTGCTTCTTTGCAAATTCCGTTTAAGAGGTTTCGCTTCCTGCGGACAGTGCGAACATCGACGGCCAGCGCCTTTGCAATATCCTCCTCGGTGTTATGTTTGAGAGCTCGAAGGATCATCTGATGCTCCCCGACAGCTGAAAGGTAGTTCGCGCGTTTGTTGTATGTATATGCCTCATCATCTGTTGCAAGCAGGCATTCAACCTCAGCAACGTTCTGTCTGGAAAGGATGTCGAGCCGTTTGTGTCCGTCAAGCACGCGGTAGATTCCCTTCCCGATTGGAAAGACTACCAGTGGCTCTACAAGTCCAACGTTCGCCAGGGAAGTCTCAATCTGCCGGTACTTCTGTTCCTTGCGTTCTCTTGTTTCGATTTGCCGAGAAGGCTTAAGATTCACGATCTTGAGTACAACGACGTTTAGCTGGAATGCGAATCGTATAGAAGTCGCCATGGCTCTCTCCTTCCTAAGTGAGCCGCGAAGCCAGTTGCTCCGGCATACTGTCAAGGCCCTCTGTTCGCAGAAGACGCCTGAGCCGTTCGTCTGCCAAGATGCGCTTCACCGCCGAACTAAGAAGCAGAAGACGCTCCTGAACCAAGGCAGAACGTCTTAGTAAGCTGCGTTGCCGCTGGGTTTGCCGTTCGTATTCTTTAGCCAGATCTCGGCTTCCAACCTGCTCGGCGGAATCGGTTGGACCGCCCTCCCTTGGCGAACGCCGTGCAATTAGCCGCTGGACTGCGACGAGCTTGCGTCCTCTTAACTCACCTGTTTCATACGCTTTGTTGAGGGCTCGCTGCGTCTCAACCGTGCCCGCCGTTGCAATTGTGATGGCCACATTGAGCGGGATGTTCCCAGAAGCTACCTGTCCAACAAGTCGGTCTTCGCCGCAGCGCAAGAGCCTAGCAATCCCGTCAATGTAGGACTTGCCTAGGCCGAGCTTCCTTGCGATCGCAGTATTCTTGTCGCCCAGGCCCTTTAGACGTTGAACCTCGCGCATCAAGGCCGACTGCGGCGGGCGCTTCCTGGCGATGTTCTCTATCAGGCTCATGAGGTACTGCTCTTTGAGCGAGGCGTCACGGATTATTGCCGGGATGTATTTCCCTCCCAGTGCCGCGACGGCTTCCAGGCGACCTTGCCCGCACACCAGATCGTACTGGGTGCCATCAGCGTCGCGTTTCCTCGGTGTCACAGTGATGGGCTTCTTAAGTCCCACGACTCCAATGTTGTTAACGATTCCATTGAACGTGTGCCGATTGCGCGCACGCGGATTGATCACACGGATTTCAGAAATGGGAACGGATTGAATCTCTTGGGCTTTCATGGATACTCCTTGATCTGTGTTCTTCGCACTAATGCTTTCACCACCGCGAGGTCTCCAAAGCGAAAAAGGTTGAGAGGATGGTTATCACCGCCGTTATAGTAGGAGCTTTTCGGGATGTGCGAATAGGGCACGACGTAGTAGTCCAAAACACCGTTATTGCGGTGGTTCAGTCGGGCTGCGACGGTTAGGTCGTGAGCAGGCGTCCGTTGAAAGCGGAGAAACCACCGGAAACACGAGTGCTCGCTACCACAGCATCGGAAGGCAAGAAACAAAATGCGGACTTCGTCGTTGACCGTGAATAGATTCTCCGAATTGCGATCGACAGCGGCTCCGATCGTGGTAAGCTCCGCGATCAAATCAGCGATGCACTGTTGATGGCAGGCACGCATTGCTTGGGTGGCTGCGATTTGGTAATCAAAATCGGTTTGAGGCGCGTAGCCGATTCGACGATACGCCCCCAGAATGCCGCCGAAGCGGATTGCAAATGTTCGGGCTGTTGGAAAATCCGGCTCCTGGTCTATCAACTCGTGGCTTAGCTTCCCCTTTCGTGTCTGAAGTTGGCGGAGCATAACAAGCAACTCATCGTCCGTGTAGCATTTATGGCGAGCGACAAGCACTTCTTGAGCCTTATGGAAGGTTGCGGCGCCCACCAAGGGCTCGAATGCGCCATCTCGTCGGACCCACATCTCAGGCGGATTGGAAACTCTCTTTGCCTTCAATTTGAATGACAGCCGATTCGTTACATTCGTACCCATGTACTTAGGGTTAGTAAGAATGGTTGAAACCATCGCTCTCGTCCAGGGGCGACCATACTCACTCAGAATCCCGCGTTCATTCAAGGTCTTTGTTATCTCCGGCATGGATTCACAGCCTTCGATGAAACGGCGGTAGATCTCCCGTACGATTCGAATTTCCTGTGGAGGGCCGGGTACGAGGATCACCCTATCGGTCAAGAGGCTTTTTTGCTCACCGCGGCGCAGAAGGAACTTTGGCTTCCCATCCTGATCGACCAGGAGACGCCGAAGGCCGAAACCAGCTGCTCCTCCCTGTCGAAAGCCGTGTTCAACTAAGCGACACTTCCCCGCGAAGGATTTAACCGATAGCTCACGGCTGAACTCAGCGGCCATCGTTCTCTTAATGGTTTTGAGGAGTGTTGACGAGATGCTGCCATCGTTCGCGAATGGCTCCGCACAGTAGTGCACGCTTATGTTTGCCTGTTTGCAGCGGTACTCGTAGAAGGCGCTTTCATCTGCATCTTGAAACCTACCCCAGCGGCTGATGTCGTAGACCAGGATTGCCGAGTATTCAGGACTTCCACTCTCCACATCCCGCAGCAGCTGTCGCAGCCCCTCACGGCGTCGGATCGTGAGTCCGCTTCGTCCGCCATCCGTGTAAGTCTGGATGACCTCCATTGCATTTGCCCTGGCGTAACTGGCAATCGCTTCGACCTGATTCTCAATGGAGTACTGCTGGTGCTCAGTGGACATTCGCACATACTGTGCGGCCCGAACTGGCGCGTCTCCCGAAGCTAGGCTGTCGTGCATATCTGCCCAAGCCTGGATTTAACAGTTGGCTAGATCCGTCCAACCCGAATTTGCGTCTTCGATGATACTCCCACCGTAGTCGAAGGGAAAGCTCAAGGCACACCGGCGTCGTCGTGTAAAAATCGATTTTCTGGCTGAGAGTTTCCGCCCCCTTACTCCACTAAGCTTCAGGACGGGCCGCACTCTTGGACCCGTGAGCCCTGCCGCCGAGCGTGGGCCAATCGCGGGGCCTGCTAACGCCCCGCCGTTCCTCTTGTCCATCGGGCCCAGCATCTCATTGCATCCAAAGAGCTTCGGGGCTTTTGCAATTCACCGAGAGGAAGCTTATCTACTAGGCTCCACAGCGTATCCCTGACGGGTTGCCAATGATCAATCTGAACCTTCAGCTCTTGACGGGTTTTCTGGGCAAGCATATCAGGGACATTTGCCCCAATAAGTACGTCAGCGACACCGACAATCACTGCGCCCATTTCGTATCACACGTCATGGGTTACACGTTCGGAGTGACCTGTCGCGTCATGGGCCAAGAAACGGGCCCGGTGCCAACATCCGTGTACAGGAAGTATTCCCGAAGTGCCCCCAGGTGGGAACCTGGGCATCGCGGCCTGCATCGGTTACTACTTGCCTAGTTTTTATTACCAATGCTGCCAACGTGAAGCTGTCTGAAAAGGTCTTCAACAATGTGCCGCGCAAACACATCGGCATTTACTGCGCTGACCTCATCTGGCACTACTCCAACAGCCAACAGCAGGTCGTCAAGCAGACTCCAGAACAGTTCTCGCACCACTACGCTGCCCCGGACAACGCCATGTTCTACGGAACACTGCCTTTATGATCCGGTCACTTAGCGTTCGCCATGCCGCCTTGTGCGGGCTCTTGCTGGTCTCCTCCTGTGCGCGTAAGCCGCCCGCCACGTCGAACTTCAACGTCGCCCACCTCCCGCCTACTCCCAGGATTTGATCGAGGCCGTGCTCGCTAGTTATCAAGTCAGCCTGAAAGTCTCACCTACCTGTAACAACGTTGGCACCGAACCCTCGGATAGAACCATTGGCCGATACCTAGCCGGATTTCTGGCAGAAATGCAAACACCAGACAAGGTCAACTGGGTGGAAACTACCAGAGAAATCGGCACCTCAACGAGCGGCGAGCAGGTCTGGATTTGCAATCTCGCCCTACATCACAAGGATGGTGACGACATCTGGAGTTGGGGCGTGCGTTTCAAAGTCCGCCAAAGCGACGGCCTAGTCCTGCCCGATTCCTTCGAGTGCACCGGCGCAGGCTAGAGACATCAATCGGACCTAGTCGACTTCGAGAGGTGAGCTGATTTATTCCGAGAAACTCGAATGTCCCATTTCGCCATTTTCCTGCCCCCCTCTCCCGGGGCACTTGATTAGCTTCCGACTGACGCCTAAAGAATATCCGACGGCAGCTTCGGCAACGGAAGGGTGCAAGACCAATAACTTTGAACAGCGATGCGATGAGTCCAGTTCTCTGAGTGCGGTGCACATCCCGTGAGCCACACCGAGGGCAGCGCCGGGTCCAGATCAAAGATAGCCCCTCTGCTGATGGCCAATGTGGCGCGTGCGGCCTGGAGGTCTTCATGATGGACTCCACAGCATATAAATCCAGCACGCATACGGGCAATAGTACCCGTGTCCTGAGCGTACCGGCAGGCGTAGCGACGCCGCTCGCGCTAACCCATTTATCGGGGGTAAACTGTGTCCACAGCGTAGCCTATGAAACCAGTCATCCTCATGGTGGCTCTCGCCACAGTTGCGCTTGCGCAGACAGCCACAGTGCAGCGCAATGTTAATCTGCGAGCAGACCCTTCCACCAGCAATCCTCCGTTGACCTTGCTTACGCCGCCAGCAGTTCTGACTTTGCTAGAGAGCACGAAGCAGGGTGGTTACTATCATGTCAGGACTTCCTCTAACCAAGAAGGTTGGGTCTGGGCAAAGAATGTAACGGTGAGCGCCACGCCAGCGCCGCCGTCGGCGTTCATTGGTCCCGCAGAGATTTACCCGGACGCGACAAGAACGCCCGGCTTCACTAACCCCGATGTGACGCAAGAGAATCTCGCCGACACAATCTGCAACCCGAGCTTCAGGACTGGGCCGCCGCTCCGGCCTCCCACCAGTTACACCAACCCGCTGAAAGCATCGCAGATGGTGGAGTACGGTGACACTGTCAGCGACCCTGGCAAGACTCTGCATGCTCCATTCCGCCAACGTCGCGTGCTACGAAGAAGACCACCTCATTTCTCTGGAGAACGGCGGCAATCCGCGAGATCCTCGCAACCTCTGGCCGGAGCCATACTTCACCACGATTGATGGCACAGTTGTGGGTGCCCGGCAGAAGGATGTAGTTGAAGGCTACATCCGCAACGCTATCTGCTTCAACATCGCTGGCTATGTGAGCCGTGGCGGCACAAAGGCGCATGCGTCGCTGACGCTCAAGCGCGGCCAAGAGATCCTGACTGGCGACTGGTACGCCTGCTACACGAAGGTAAAGGGCGGGAGTGACTGTCAGTAGGCGACGGGCGAAGTTGTCTGGACCCTGGCGATAGCGTCACCGCTCAATCTTAAATCCAACCTTCAGTGTGACCTGAAACTCAGCAACCTGCCCATTCACAATGGTGCCGCGTTCATTGACCACCTCAAACCAGTCCATGTGGCGGACAGTTGCGGATGCTTCCGCGACGGCAGACTTTGTTGCTTCGGCAAAACTCACCGGCGATGTTCCGACCAGTTCAATCACTTTGTATGTGCCTGACATTGGGGATCTCCTTCGTGCCTAGTATCGGCCATTTCAAGCACCCACAGGACCCTCGCACTGGCGTGCAGGCCATTGGCACACAGCACCTAAAGTATTCTGGCCTCCTAGGGGCGCGTTTGTACGCTGCCTCCGTTGATTTGTTTTCATGATGATGCTCACCGTGATACTGGTCCTGGCCTTAGCCGTCACCACCGATAAACGCACGAATGACGTAAACTCGATGCAGTTGCCCTGCCTGAACGTTGGGCGTAATGTAGGGCGTGGCCGTTCGCCCCAAAGCTCATCTGCCGCCCTGTGAAGAGAGGCAACGCCTTCGCACTCTTTATATGGAAGCGGTTGAGCGCCACCGTCGCGCTATCAATGAGGTGCTTGAGGTTCGTGGCAAAGTTTCCAACGAAGAGTACGAAAGTATCCGGGGGCTTGCCGACCAGGCCAAGAACGCCAGAGACGACGCCCGTTTAGCACTTTCGCGGCATAAGCGGGAACATGGTTGCTAATATGCCTCAACGTTGCGCTGATTAACTTGCCACGATGCCGCGTTCAAGCTCCTTTGACGATGGCAAGGTCCGTGACCAACTCCCCTCGCTCTTCAAGATCCACCGCAAAAATGGACAGTTTCGTGTGGCTCCATTCGACGGTCAGCATATCGTGCCCATTCTGGTGGTACCGCTTCACAACTGTGACGATAGCCTCATCTGGGATTCTCAGGATGTGCTGGGGATTAGCGTCCTCTGTAACCGCGCAGGTTGCTCGTCGGAGAAGATAAGAGTTTCCAACCACTCCATCACCTCTTCCCGGATTTTCGCCGGGTTGGCAGACTGGTCTCCGACAACCACGCCATCAAATTTGTCTCTTCGCCTCCACCGTAACCCAGAGAATAGTTGTCGTCTACGCGGGGAACCCCTAGTTCGATGTTGAAACACTGAAGCCCCTAACAGCATCTAAGTGGGTTGTAAACAAAATGAATCTTCTGAGTGGCAACCCCGTAATCCGTGAGGCCGCAGTCTTCGCAATTCTAGTGGGCGTTTTGCTGCTTGGTGCGGTCGTGATATTAGTGCTACGCACCCGAAGCCTCCCAGTTTGCTGGAACTGTGGCTTCCCCACCGTTCGCCGGGCGCACTCTCACCATGATCCGTTGGAAATGTTTGCGCGCCTCTGTTTTCTCTATCCACATCGGTGCCAGCGATGCTTACACCGCTTCTACTGCTTCGGATCTCCCCGCGTGCAGCACCGGCATTCCGGCACGAAGAGTATGGCTGCTGGCGCTGCGGCTAAATAGTAAGCGACATAGCCACAGCAGCGATTGGCTGGGCAATTGCAGGACTCCTGCTCGGAGGACTATCTCATGCCTGGTAAGAAACATCTCCGGGGCGTCAGTGAAAAAGAGCAGCGCCAATACGAGCACATCAAAGAAAGTGCGCAGAGAAGCGGTCGTTATGGCGGTCGTGCGAAGGAGGTAGCTGCTCGCACCGTCATGAAAGAGCATTCGGAGAAGGGCCACGAAAAAGGAAAGTAGCCGATACGGACCAGCTAGGAGTGCCACTTGGCCTGCGGAGCCCGATGAAGCTCAGGGTGGCAGTATAACTGCTGACTTGCTCAACCGGAGGTTTTGGCATGATCCATGTAGACAACGGGCAATGTGGACTTTGCACCCACTTCGGGGAGACCCACGTTGTCGGCATCCAATTGAATCAGATCCGGGAAAAGCATGAAGCCCCAGAGACATTGGTGGATGAATGCGGCCATCCTAAGCACGCATCGCTCCATCTGAAAGTTACGCCTATTAGCGGTTGCGATGGTTTTGAGGCAGTAAAAATGTCATCCCATCAAAGGCGGGAAACGGCAAGAAGCTGAGCACCGAGAAAGCGATCTTCCTCAATCTCACCGGCGCTTGACACCGGCCACCCTTGGGAGCAAAATTCCCTCGGAGGCAATCTGGGATGAATACCCAGCCAATTGCGGCTGCCGAAGTTCAATCAGGAGGTGCAATGGAACCTGACCACGGGGCGGCACCGCTTGAACATTCCTCGGACGATTGAGACCTCCGCAGGCTGGATTGCACGCCAAATGCGTGCTGCGCTGTTTGCGCAATCTGATGGCCTGAGGGCAGATCGTCAAAGGGACTTGCTCAGGTGAGGCCGCCCCCAACACAACGCCAGGATGCTCCGCATTGCCCCGGCAGGGCGGTTTAATTTTGGCCCACCCCAAGTTGTTGATTCTTTCGCGGTACCTACGGAACTACGGACAGTGCCCTTTCCGCCCGATATAACTCCTGGGGATGCGTGGGCCTGGCCGTGTTCTGGACCTCCGCTAGGACCAAGCGTCGGGGCGCATCCCAAATTTTACAGTAACGAAAACGTCATGCATGCATCGCCAACTTTGCAGCCAAAGGAAGCCATAGACTGTAAGACCCATGTGATGCTGAAAGAGCGCATGCGGGCTGACTTGCGCGTCTATAGGGACGCGGTTGACGCGCTGGAAGAGAACGCGGGAGAGGGTTCGATAAGGCCCACAAGCTGGCGGAGATTGCCCGCATTGCCTACGAAGCTGCCCGCGACAGGTTCAACGCGCACACTCTTCGCATCGGTGTGAAGTACGCTACATCCGATATGGACCGACCAGCAGGCACAACCCTAGGGCCTTCTAAGGTTCTAACGCTTACCCTCCGATACTTTAAAGCGTGAGTGCCCTCGCAATCAGCCTTACACCGCTAAACAATCACGAATTAGCAATCGTTCGGATTGTGGACCAAATCTCCTCTGAGGGCATGCTCTGCTTAACCTCCATTCCAGAGATTGGTGCCGCGTTGGACTTCATGATGTACCGCTCCGATAGCGAGTTCCTGGTGAACTACATCCGCTGGCGAATGGCTAACCCGATAACTTCAGCGTCAGTTGACTCACTGGCGTCTTAAGACCACCGCGCCATCCCCGGCTTAAGCAGAAAGCTCTTCGGAGGAGAGGCTTTCAGCCATTTGTGTTTCAGGGATTGTAACGTGAGGTGAAATTCGCAGGTCAATACGACTAGCCGAAAGATAGATGTAAGACTACAGCTTGGCCTGCCGCCCTCTGTGCATCTAATCCACTTTCAGCAGTCCTTCAGGTTGGCGCTCTATAATGTTGCCTGGCCTCCTCAATGATACCGTCCAACGATCAGAACTAGAGATCGCCCGGATCGTGGACCGACTTTCCAGCGCAGGAAAATTGGACCCGAATGCATTGCGAGCGGATTACCGGCGATCCAGACACTTTGGCTTGAACAGTGGGGCGATAGCAGGCCCCACTGTCGGTCCACGCTCAGCGGCAGGACTCACGGGTCCATGAGTGCAACCCGTCGCTTAGATAGTGCGGTTCAGGGGCGAAATTCTCAAGCGGCGACCAAATCTTCTGGTGGCGTCTGCCATCTCTCTCGGCTTCATCACCCAGCAGGTAACCTGGCGGTAGCTCCGGTTATCGCGCAAGGGCCGCTACCGCCTTTGCCAACCGGTTGCGGCTGTACCGCTAGGGGACGGCACCTTCAAGGGGCGGTAGCCCTTGTCCCGCCTCAGCACCCAGGAGCCTGGAGCGCGAGAGCGCTCCATTTCCCGTGCGGTTGGGGGGCAGCGTTTCTTGCGGTGCATCTGTTCGATGATGCGGCGGAGTTCTGGATTCTCAACTTGAGATAGCGCGGCTTCGAGGTCAATGCTCCCGGAAAAGTCGCATTCATGCTGTATTGTGCGAAGCCCTGAAAAGCGACTGAATTCAATCCCTGGGTAGAACTTGTGGTGACAGTACTCGGACGTTCAGTTGGAGGGAATCGGAGGCTTGTACATCCTTCCACCCTGCTACCGCCGGACTATTTGGCCTGTTCGCCGCTACCAACGCCTCCACGCCGACCGAGGTTAGCCGTTCTTCAACAGCCCTCAATTCCGGTGCGCTCATACGCCAGAATTCCTGCTGATTCGGAATCTGCGCGATTACGCGGAGTCGAGCACAGCGGGCGTAATAGGCATTATCGACTGTTCCGACAACAGCCACGCGGCTACCGTCCTGTAACCCAAGGTTGCGGAGCCCTGACGCAGCAATCTGACATTCAGACGGCCTTGGATGAAGTAGTTCACCTGGAATGTAAGTGCCTAGTCTTGCGACGTGAAACGCAAGAGGGATCATTACGGTGCCGAGCACTGTAGCACAAACTGCTACAGTGATCTGTCCGTCTGATCGAAGCGCCAGAGCACCGTAGACCGCCAGCCAGAACAAGACCAGCAACCCACCCAGGAATCTACCTTCCACATGCACAAGAGCAAACATCGAAAACGCCGTTACCGGCCAAGCCAGCTGCCACCATAGCTGGCGAGGCAGAGCCGGGTATATATTCCCGTTGAGGAGGCACACATATAACACTATCGCCCCCGCGATAAACGCTGCCATTGGCGAAAGGACCAAGTCTTTGTAAAGCAGCACATTTTCTTTCACCGCCGTGAGCAGCCGACGCAAATCGAAGTGGACCTTTGCACCCGCATACCAATATGGAGCATCGTACCAGAGAGGATAGGTGCCCTTGATTGGCGAAGCAAACTCGAGGACCAAAGGCTTTTCCACCAGCGTACGCGGCGGGTGTTCGGGGGTTCCGTAGACATCAGGAGACCCTCCGGTCCAGCCGGTATATCGCTGAAGGCCGTTCACGTACCATACATAGTTGAGCCACCCAGCCTCGCCAAAACTGGGGCGCCCAGCCCGAATGCTCAAGGTAACCAATAACGGAGCCGAGAGCACCACAAATACCAAAGCAGATAACAGTAGCCACCGTCGACTTTTCTCGAGGAAAGGCGGCGTTAAAAAGGACAACACTCCAAGGAATGCCCAGCCGAGCGGGAACATCGCCGCCTTAAAATAGTAACCTGCGGCCAGAACGGCTCCTAGAACTACGTAGTGCTTCCAATTCGATGCCGGCAGACACAGGCGGCAAGCCATTGCGCCAGCCAGAAATACTACTGCGGTGACGCCAAGATCGGGGTGAACACTTTCGGGTCCATTAAACGCCAACGTCAACCACAGGAAAGTGGAGAATGCGAAAGGTATCACATATCGTAGCTTGTTCTCGCTTCCGACTTTCGCTCGATGAGACCGCCACAAGACTGAAGGCCAATATCGCAACAGAACGGTGAATGCCCACAAAGCAAAAAGAAAAAGAAAAACATTAACGACATGAACAAGGGGGACCTCATGATCCGCCGAAGGGCGGAATAGGGCAAAGGCAATACTGATTAGAGCAGGATAACCTGGACTCCAGTAACCGCTTACTAGTTCGGACAGGCCTCCGCGCGTGGTTTCGGAAGCCAGGTCAAGATAGCTGATTCCGTCAGGGCTCATGGAATATCGACTGGCCCAGGCGAGGATCCCTGCGCAGCATAGAGAAATAGCCCACCAGCACCCAACAGAACAGACAATAGCCTGGACGAAAGATAGCAGTCGCGGCACGAATGTTCTGAGTCGAGATAGCGGATAACTAATAGCCTCTCGCAACGGGCCGAAACTCATAACGATAGAGGATATCATGGCTGCGCGGCGGCGACGCAGCGGGACTATCTTTTCTCCTCGACCATCCTGCTCTCTTGGGTCTCTTCTGCGAAGATGCCCTACGCTTCCTGATACCGGTTCTTCCGTTGGTCGGATGGCAAACTCCGCGGGGAGTGTCCCGTTTGCTGACCGTGATGCAGTGTCGTACCAAATGGGACTTTCCTCCCTATTTTAAAATATTTTGAAACAAACCCGGCTCAAGGTGATCCTTCAGGTAACCGGCGTTTGCGCAGATTGAAAGGGCCCGGTTTTACTGTTGCCGTTTTGGACTGCCTCGGACACTCCGCGGAAGAAAGGCGAATCCTAGTCCCCTTGCCCATGCCCTCGCTCCGATGGCATGGGTATTCTTTCCGGGAAGTGGGTCGAAAGTGGCCTTTGGCGACGCAGAAATATGTAACGTCGCGGAGTTCTCGCGAGGAGGTGTATTTTCAATGACTCGATCCCTGATTCGCCTGATGGTCCTCAGCGCTATGGGTAGTTTTCTGATGCCCGTCATTCTTGGTTCGATCGACAACGTCCGGGTTGCATCCCCCGGATTCTTAGTGAAAGCTGCCTTGATGGGATGCGCGGTACTCATGGCAACAGCCGCGGTGTACTATCTGCTGAAGCGATTGGAGCCGCTTATCGATGTCGGTGCCCAGGAGCAAGCCCGTTTTTTGGATAAGTTAGACCTGCGATATGTGGATGTCGGAATTGTTACCGCCGCGGCGGTTAGCCTTTTTCTTGAACTCGCCATTATTCGCTGGCAATCCTCGGTGTTTGAATTCTTCGCCTTTTATAAGAACTTCAGTCTTCTGGCGTGCTTTTTAGGTTTGGGCTTGGGCTACGCTCTCGCCAATCGCGATCGTATTCCCCTTTTTCTTACAATTCCTCTGTTGACGTTTCTGTGCGGCTTCATGATGTTTGTTCGGTACGGATTGGGTCAAGAAAATGCGTTGCGTGAACTTCCCTTCCGAGAACAGCTTCATATGGGCGTGGGTGGCGGCCACCTGTCGCAGATAGTTGCCTTGTACAGTTTGCTAACGATCGTCTTCCTAATCACTGCCATGGGCTTTATTCCCATTGGCCAACTCTGTGGACGAATGATGGAGCGCCGGAACAAACTACGGGCCTATGGGCTGAACTTGCTCGGTAGCGCTCTCGGCGTCCTGTTAATGATTGGCATGAGTTTCCTATGGACGCCCCCGCCCGCTTGGTTTGCATTGGGTTTCCTGCCTATTGTGTTGTTCTACTTTAGAAGGCCATCCTGGCTACTCACTGGATTCATCTTCACCGTAGCGTGCGTAATATTCCTCGTCTGGCCCGTGAATCCGCTATGGGACCGCGTCTATTCCCCATATCAGCTTTTGGAAATTGGCCACAGTGACGATACCGGCCTGACTCTCATCCGAGCCGCGGGTCATTATTACCAGCGCATCCACGATTTTTCAGGAGTTCGGATCGGTGACAAACTCGCCAAGACTCGGACCTATTACGATTTCCCATACAAGGCTCATCCCCAACTCGCTGATGTCGCCATTGTCGGCGCGGGGACTGGCAACGATGTCGCCGCGGCGTTACGCTCGGGAGCCAAACACGTGGACGCAATCGAAATTGATCCTGCGATTCTTTTGGCCGGACGGGCCAACCACCCCGAGAAACCCTACGAAGACACCCGAGTTCAAGCCGTTGTAAACGACGCCCGATCGTTTTTTCGGACAGGCGAGCACAAGTACGACCTAATCGTGTATGGCCTTCTGGATTCTCACACATTGCTGAGCAGCGGTTCTAGCGTGCGCCTTGATTCCTTCGTCTACACCGTTGAAGGTTTGCGCGAGGCTCGAAATCGGCTCAAGGGAGACGGCGTTATGTCCCTGTCCTTTGCGGTACTGTCGGATGAATTGGGCCGAAAACTCTACCTCATGATGCAACAGGCCTTTGACGGCAGGCCGCCGGTCTGCGTAGCCGCGGGTTACGACGGCAGTGTTATTTTTCTGGAATCGAATCAGAGGGACTGGGTCCTGCCTTCAGAGCTGATAGAAACTTCCGGCTTTACCGATCGTACGCCCACTTACTCGGATCCTTTATTGAAGGCTGATGTTTCTACTGACGATTGGCCGTTCTTTTATATGCCTCGCCGCGTTTATCCTAGCTCATACCTGATTATGGTGTTTCAGGTGCTAATCCTTTCTCTGTTTATCACTGGCAACTTTCTCTCCGAGAGGCCTTCCTTCAGCCACCTATCATTATTTTTTCTCGGCGTCGGCTTCATGCTAATCGAGACCAAGGGCATCACGGAAATGGGTCTGACGTTCGGCAACACCTGGCAAGTCATTGGTGTCGTGATAGTTGGCATTCTGGCCATGGCCGGATTAGGTAACTGCGTTGTCCGATGGGTGCACATTAAGCAGCCTTTCATTCCCTACCTTTTTCTGTTCGCCGCGCTGGGGCTGGGTTGGGTCGTGGCGAAGTCGGGCGGGTTTGAGTCCACTCCGATGGGACGCCTAGCTACTGTAGCGGTATTAACTGTTCCAATCTTGTTCTCGGGGATTGTGTTTTCGACTTTGCTTTCAAGCAAAGGGGCGGTCTCGAGCATGATGGCGATGAATCTATTGGGAGCTATCTGCGGGGGCCTACTGGAATACAATTCCATGTATTTCGGATTCCGGTCGCTTTATCTCGCCGCGATCGCCTGTTACATATGTGCTCTTGTGGCGGACTTCGCATTTGAAAAGACCATGAGCGAGAGCATCAGAATCCCCGGATTGGAAATGTGGGTGAAGCGGCGTGGTGATCAGGCAGCCGGTACACACCTTCAGCATTGAATCTTTTATCTCTCGCTGCAAGTTATGCCAACTTGCAATGCGTTTGAATCGCCCGAAAATGAAAATCTTCGGAGGCTGGGCTCGCTCGCATTGACGTTCTAGTGATCAACGACTGAGTGATGGCTCCGTTGGCCGAACCAGAGCGGCGCGACTTCTGGAAGGTCTGCGAGGATCGCTACCACATTCGCTCAACTATCCTCACCTCGCAACTGCCGGTCTCACGGTGGCACGAACAGATCGGCGAGCCGACGCCGGCCGATGGCATCCTCGACCGCCTGGTTCACAACGTCCACCGCATTGAGATGCGTGGCGATTCGATGCGCAAGAATCGGGCGAAGGCGAATGGCTAAGGATGACGGGGTGGTCTGAAGGCGATATTGAGCTGGGCCTAAAATGTGGTTATGCCTGTGCATCGGGAGTCGGCGGGACGGCGAAGCCTCAAGGCAGTGCCCTTAGTCGCCCTTGTTTTATTGCTCTTCACAGACTTCCGATTGAGTTCGGTAATGGGACAGGCGAAAGGCCCTGCTTTGGTCTTTAGCCACACTTGAGCACATCCAAGCGCAAACCCGGATTCCAATCTTGCTGCCGTCCAAGTTGCCAACTGTTATTCGTGGGAGAGACATCAAGTTGGCTTGGGGCGAGATTAGGGAGGACGGATATTTCATATCGCTCTACTACTCCGAGCCCGGCGCTGATGCAACTTTTGCAGCGGGATTTGGTGGTTCCACGCGGATTGAACATCTGTCTGATGCGCGCCGCATCGAATTATCGGGCGGCCGCACTGGGCTGCTCATGCCTGTTTCGTGCGGCGGCTCGTGTGCACCAGCAAACCTCTGGTGGGAGCAGAACGGCGTGATGTATCAGATCCAGATAAAGCTGAGGAGCAATACGACAGAAAGAGACCAAGAGAAGATTTTAGTCGAAACCGCCAATTCGACTGTCACCGAATGAGAAGTCCTGAGCGCTGCTCGGCGCGTCGGGCCCCGGTGAGCCGAGGTGGGGCAAGGGCTGCCTGGCCCTCTCTCCTCCAATCTGACTGCAACCCTGCAACACCTCCGTTGGGCTGGCACGGCAGGGCGCAGTTTTCTAAAATTCATTTTTTAAATTTTCAGCGTGAGTGCCATCCCGCTACCGCCCGCCTCCCGCAGCAGGGAGTCTCACTTTGATTTGAGGTACCCCCCCATCACTTCGTGATGGTTTTTGCGCACACACGACCTCACGCGATGAAGTGAAAAGTTCGCTGTGGGCTATTGACCAGCACAGTGCAGAGGTCTATTCTGACCGTGGTTCTGGTGTTCGATTCCTAAAAGGAACCGCACACTAGGCTAATCGGGACCGCGACAAGCGCTAACTTGGCACGGCCCCTAAACACAACGCGAAAGGGTAACTTTCACGATGTCTAACATCGACAATACCGCACCAGATAAACGGGACGTTTACCGCAAGGTAACGGACCAAATCATCAATGCAATTGAGCAAGGCGTGGGCAACTGGCGCATGCCGTGGCACACCAGCGGGCGCTTCGCGTTCTCGCCAATCAATGTAGTGAGCAAGAAACCATATAGGGGCATTAACACCGTGTGTCTGTGGGCTGCTGCGCAGGCCAAGGGCTACGAGGCTGGCGAATGGGGCACTTACCAGCAATGGCAGGAACGTGGCGCACAGGTCCGCAAGGGCGAGAAAGCCACGCTGGTAGTGTTCTGGAAGTTCGCGAATGACTCCAAGCGAATCCCAGAGCGACAGCGACACGCCAGCAAGTGGCTCTCGCCTACTGTTCACCAAGGGCTATAGCGTGTTCAATGCAGCCCAAGTGGACGGCTACACGCCGAAGGCTGACGCAGAACAGCCCATTCCTGAGCGTATGGCGCACGCTGACGCATTCTTTAACAGCATCGGTGCTGATGTTCGCCACGGTGGGAACCAAGCGTTCTACTCGCCCGCTGGGGACTATGTGCAGATGCCGCCCTTTGAGGCGTTCCGTGACGGCGATCTCCTACTATTCCACCCTGGCGCATGAGCACACTCATTGGACCGCCAGCGCAGCCCGTTGCAATCGCGAACTAGGCAAGCGCTTCGGCGATAACGCCTATGCAGCAGAAGAACTGATTGCGGAACTTGGCGCTGCTTTCACCTGTGCGCACCTGGGCCTCAGCACAGAACCGCGTGAGGATCATGCGCAGTACATTCAGTCGTGGCTGCGGGTCCTCAAGGCTGACAAACGGGCCATCTTCACCGCTGCCAGCAAAGCCCAACAGGCAGCAGATTGGATGATGCAGAAGGTGGGGGCGTCAGCCCCTGAACTGGAGGTGGCGGCATGATGGGCCACATTCCAGCTTCCACGCTGCCAGCCCTGCCCTCGCATACGCCTGTGCAAATCTGTACTGCTTGCGAGGAAGGCGACCATGAGCAAGTGCTCAGCGCTGAGCGCTGCGTCTGTCCCTGCCATGGAGTGAAGCCGAAGGCCGATGAGGTCGCGGCATGACAGGACGATACAAAATCATTCTCAACTCATGGCGCACCTGGGAGCCTGAGAAACGCACGGCCAAGCGCTGGTCGCTCTTCGTGAACACTTGCCGCCTGTTGGCTAACGATGGCCTGAACTATGAAGTGACGTTCAGCTTGGAGGGCGACAATCCGCACATTCTGATAGTGGCCTCGGGCCAAGTCAGGCGGAGGCGTAGCCGTAGCCAATGTGTACAGCGGCTAATACCGCCCGTGAAGTTCCAGGAATGTGCCCTGCGCGCTCTTGAGGCCGAGTGGTTCCTTCCCGAGAACGCCACCAAGCGCAACAGCGGCACAACCTATTGGCAGCGGCGCGGCTCACGCCATGCCGAATTGAGCGCCATGGCCGAGGAACAGCTACGGGCTGAAGTGGAGTTCTGGCGGGAACTAGAACTGCTGAGCGGGCAGCGCCAGCACTTCAAGCCCGGCCTAACGGATGAAACTGTGTGGGCAGACGATGAGGTGGCCGCATGAATACGGCCATGCAATTAGTTCCATCTTCACCCAATGAGAATGGGGCGGAGTTAGTTCCATCCTCTCTCGAACAAGCCCGAGAGTTCGCACGCCACAGCAAAGCTGAGAACACTCTCAGGGGCTATCGCGCTGATTGGCGCGACTTCTGCCAGTGGTGCGACGGGCAGGCGATATGTCCCTTGCCTGCGTCGTCTGAGGCAGTGGCGTCCTACATTGCTGAATGTGCTGGGCGACTGAAGGTCGGTAGCATCCAGCGCCGTCTGAACGCTATCGCGGAGGCGCACAAAGCCGTAGGCGCAGAATCCCCAACACTGTCTGGCATTGTGCGGAACACCCTCAAGGGGATTAAGCGCAAGTTTGGGACGGCAGCGGCGCAGAAAGCGCCCGTTCTAACGTCGGATATTCGCGCCATGGTGGACGGTACCAACGCCGGATTGATTGGTCTTCGGGACCGTGCGCTAATCCTGCTCGGGTTTGCAGGAGCATTCCGCAGGTCGGAGATTGTTGGTCTGGACGTTCAGGACTGTGCCTTCGGCAAGGATGGTCTTACCATCACCTTGCGACGCAGCAAGACAGACCAGGATGGGCAGGGCCGCAAGATTGGTATTCCTTACGGCTCAAATCCTGAGACTTGCCCGGTGCGCACTCTTCAATCTTGGCTTGAACAGACTGCGATAACAGAAGGGCCACTGTTCCGCTCAGTCAATCGCCATGGGAAAGCGCTGGCGCGTCGCCTCTCGCCTGCCGATGTTGCACGGATTGTGAAAAAGCTTGCGAAGCAAGCTGGTCTTGATCCTGCCAAATACGCGGGGCACTCCCTGCGGGCTGGCCACGCAACCAGCGCAGCGGCCTCAGGAGCGTCCGAGCGCTCAATCATGAATCAGACCGGCCATCGGTCTGTGCAGATGGTGCGGCGCTACATACGGGAGGGCAATTTATTTAGGGAGAACAGCGCGGGGAGGCTGGGGCTGTAAGTGTCCCTAATTCTGTGGTGCTGCCGCAGTTTGTAGGGCTGCTGGCGTCTTTCCAGTGGGGCTTTCGTTCCCTTTCGTGATTTGGTCTTCCCAGGGCTCCAGATCGACGCTCACATACACGATTTCGTGCGTGATGGCTCCATTTTCCCCGGTTAGCGCGTGCGTTACGACAGTCCGCGTCCCCTTCCACTGTGTGGAATAGAGAAGCTGTCCCGCAGAGACGGCTTCGCCATAGTACTGCGGCTCTTTTTTGAACAAATCGTTACGCCACCACACTCGCTCTACAGTGGGGCGCTGCAACGTCCCAGTGAGGAAAGCATCGACGATGGCGAAGTCGGCAAGGAACTCGTTCTTCTCATCGTGCGCTTGCTTACTTCGCAAGAATCCGTTCAAGTAGGGATGTGAAAATCACGCTTAGCATCTTGGGAGCACTCCTGGTGCTGTTCGGCACCATATGGTTCCTGCAAGGCATCAACATCCTGCCCGGCAGTTTCATGACCGGCCAAATTCGATGGGCTGTCTACGGCGGAATCGCGGTAGTCGCCGGTATTGGTTTGTTGGTGAAGGCTTACCGGACAGGGCCAAGACCCGGAGTAGTGCCGAGATAGATACACGTGTTGTACGGTGCTGCAACCTCAAGGTTGTGACAAGTGCGTTGAGGTGCCAGGGAGCGTTACGGCTCCAAGAGCACTGGCGGCCCTCTGGTGATCTTCTTCCTTGAAATAGATCACATACCCAAAGTGCCCGCTACCGTCCGTGACGCCGCTTGACGCATAAATGTTGACTCCAGCACTGATAAGCACCTGATGGATCTCGGCGACGGCTCCAAGGTGATCGTCGCCTTGCACTAAGCAGGCGTGCTGCGGTCCCGTTACAGTCCAGCCGAAGGTCTCTGCGACGTGCACAAAGCTGGCGGGCCAGTCGGGAAATATCGTCAGTTCAACGTGATTAGGTCCGTACGGGACGGCACTAAACGCCAGCAGGTTGACCTCTTCCGAGGCCAGCCGAGCAAGAAGCTCATACGCATTCGCAGGTGAACCCTGCATTCTGACGTAGAAATACTCGACGTTTCTCACCTTCAGTGACATCGCCCTGTCCTCTTGCCGTGAGCGTACCACGCGGTGCGATGTGCTCTTGTGACAAGGGAGGCCCACGGGAGTGGTGGAGGTCGCTCTTTAGACGCCTATGTGGACATTCGTGTGGACATCGGGGAGTGAGGCAGTCGGTGGGTGCCTCTAAGTTATAGAAATAAATG
>CAVROL010000007.1:0-198629 GCA_963722845.1 Terriglobia bacterium
TGATGTTCACGGGCCCATTGGCAACCAAAAACTCTTCCCTCCCGTATTGCCTCCCATACGGCCGTCACCCTCTTTCCCTTCGCGGCGTTTGCTTTCGGACTGAAGGTCCGCGCGAAGCGGTACGCCATGGAGTACAAGCCCCTGGCGGAACGGCTGGCTGCGATGAAAATCGCTACTGGGAGGAACCCTCTCAATGAACTGGAAACGGATCGGCGACCTGGTCCGGCTGCGCTACAAACTGATGTGGGCGAAGACGCGGTCGCGCAACGGTAAGATCGCGCTTTTCGTCGTCGGGTACCTGCTGTTTGTGACGGTGGCGGGGCTGGTGGCTTTGGGCGGTATAGGCGCGGGCATCATGGCCATCCGGGCCGGCAAGGCGGAAACGATGGCGCAGGTCGTGCTCTGGGGGCTGTTCATCAACGCCGTCATGGCTACTATTCTGCTGGGCTTCGGCATGAGCGCGGTGTTCAGCGAAGCGGAATTGCTGCCGCTATCCGCGCGCGTAGCGGGAGCGCTTTGTGGCGCGCCAGTTTGCTGGGCATCGTGGACCCGTTCTGGATGCTGGTGCTGATCGTGGAACTGGGGCTGGTGTTCGGCATGTACTCTGTGGGGCGCCTACTCACTGGGGTACGGCACGGCGGCGGCGCTGCTGCTGTTCGTCTGCGGATATCTGCTGGCGCGGGCGATCGGCGCGGTGGATCGAGGGATTGATGGCGACGCGGTGGGGATCGAGCGTGGTGATGCCGCCGATCCTCTCGATCGCGATACTGCCGAGAACGATCGGCGCGAGTCTCGACAGGAGCCCGGCGGCGGCGAACCAGGTGCTGTCGGCACTGCGGTTCACTCCGTCGTTCGGCGCCGCGGCGGCGATGACGCACACCGGCGGGACGGCATTTGTCGGACTGGGACTGATTGCCCTTTGGTGCATCGGGGGGGCCGGCTGTTGTTGGTGTGGCTTGAACGACGCCCGGCGACGGCGCGGCGGCAGCGGACGGTGCGCGGCGCCATCGCCTGCAAGGCGGATTTCTTCGACCGGCTGGGCCGGCGGCGATCTTTCCTCCGGCAATCGCACCGTTGGTGAGCTACTGGCTGCGCTTCGACGTGCGCAATAAGCGGTTCCGCATTCTCTACCTGGTCTCGTTTCCGCTGGCGGCATTTCTCACTTACAACATGGGCCAGTTGCCGAAGGGTAATGGCAGCCTGTTCGTGGCGGCGCTGGGCACACTTCCGTTAGTGACGTTCCTCGGCCCGTCCCGGATTGCCGTGAACCTGTTTGGCTACACCGGCGGCGCGTTCCGGCGCTTCTTCCTGTTCCCCACGGATCCGGCGGCAAGCCTGCGCGCCGGCAGTTACGCCGCCGTGCTGCTGGGCGGATCCGCTCTGGTTCCGGCGGCCATCGTCTGGGCCTTCTTCGCCCCCCGCCCATTCGACTTGGGTGTGATTGCCATACCGGTGATCAACGGAGTTACGGCGCTGTTCCTGTTCAACTCGGCGGGATTGTGGACCACGCTGTTCGGAGCGCGCCCCGGCAAGTATGACAAGGCCCTGGGCAACGATATGTCGCTCGCGGGCAACATCGTCGTAATCGGAAGCGCGCTTACGTGCATCGTTGCGCCGCAGATGCTACGCAGGGCGGCGCCGCCGGTATCGCCGGAAAACTGGTGGATGTTGCTGCTGCGGCGATCGCGATTGCGGTCTACATGGCGTCGCTGCGCGCCGCGGGCGCGGTCTTTGGCCGTCGCGAACGGCTGCTGGGGGTGCTGGAAGGCAAGGCGTAGATTGAGCGCAGGCTGCTCGGTTGTGCGCGCAGAGTAAAAATGACTTCTCAAACAGACGCGATACGGATAAACAACCTGACGAAGCGCTACGGAAACTCGTTGGCGGTGGAGAACCTCTCGCTGACGTGCCCGGGGATCGATGTTCGGATTCCTGGGGCCGAACGGAGCCGGGAAGAGCACGACCATCGGCTGCCTCACCGGACTGCTCGATCCCACCTCGGGTACGGTGGATATTCTGGGCGGTCGGTTCACCACGGAGAGCGCCGACTTAAAACGGCGCATGGGCGTAATGCCGGAAACGCTCGGTCTGTTCGACCCGCTTTACGCCCACGAATTCCTCACCTTCGTGGCGCGAATGTACGGGCTGCAGGAAATCGAGGTGCAGCAGCGCGTGAAAGATCTGCTGACCGCGCTGGAACTGACCGACAGCGGCAAGACCCTGGCCGAGTACAGCACCGGCATGCGCAAGCGGGTGTCCTTCGCGGCGGCGGTGATTCACTCGCCCGACGTGCTGTTCCTGGACGAGCCGTTCGAAAGTATCGACCCCGCCGGCGTGGCGCTGCTGAAGCAGTGGCTGCGCCGCTTCACGCAGCAGGGGCGCACGGTGTTCATCACCAGCCACGTGCTGGAGACGGTGGAGCGTCTGTGCGACCGCGTGGCCATCATCACGAAGCCCGGGAAAGCTGGTATGGCAGGGCGACATCACGGTACTGGCACATGACGGCGCGGTGCAGTTCGACGGGCACGATTTCGATTCGCTGGAGGATCTCTTCCTGCACCTCACGGGCCAGAAGTACGACGAACTCAAATGGCGTAGGCTGGGCTGCATTCATCTCTCAGGGACCTTCGCCAGGGTAGGCGCAAGGAGCGGCAACAATACCTGACAACACTTCCTCGACAGGCGTTCGTGGGGATGATGCTGGCGGTCTTCTTCACCCAGGCGTGCGCTTTGGTGGATGTGGATCTGATGAACGGTCTTCGAGGACCCTTCTGGTGGGTGCTCAGTAAGGGTGCCGTTTTTGGCATAGCGGTAGCTCTATCATTGCTGGCCACGCGGCATCAGAAGAGGTCGTTCTCAAAGGTCGTTCTCGCGGTTGCTGTCGTTCTGGTCTTGATCTTCGGTCGGATTGACTCTGGTATCCACAGGAGATCGCGTTGAGCGGACCAGCCCAACAAGACGTACGCTGGCGCGTTGCTATGGATGGAACCGTCTCTCTGATCGGACTGGTTCTAGGCTACGTGCTCTTTTTTCCGCAGCATGGTCTCGCAGGGAATTAAGCATGTGCGCACTCGCGCCGAGCTTGCCCTTGCTGAGCATGTGCAACAAGCGCTAGCTCCTCCGCTCGCCGTCCGACGCCCCGGCTACGAGGTCCAGGGTCGCTCCGCGCCAAGCAGCCAGATGGGCGGAGACCTCCTCGATGCCGTGGATGACCTCGCGGGAACGGCGGTCTATGTGGCGGATGTCGCGGGGCATGGAATTCAGGCGGGCGTTTTTATGGGCATGGTCAAGAGCAGCGTGCGGACCGCCTTGCTGAGGCCGGGGCCGTTGGCGGGGTTGCTTGACGATCTTAACCGCGTCGTCTTCGAGCTGAAGACCACACCGGCGACGTACGTCACTTTTGCCTTTCTTCGATGTGGTGAGAACGGCAAGGTCGAGTATTCGCTCGCTGGCAGTGGGCCGATCCTGCACTACAGGGCTCAGTTGATGACCGTGTCGCAACTGGCGATGGAGCAGTTCCCACTGGGGCTGTTTGAAAAAGCGACGTTTGACAGCGCCGTCATCGAAATTGAGCCGGGGGACATCCTAGTGTTGTTAACGGAAGGGCTGCCCAAACGACGGATGCGAACGACGAGGAATTTGGACTTAACCGAGTGGGAGAGATAATAGCCAGGAATCCGATAGCGCCCCCTCAGAAATAACTGAATCAGTATTTGAGGCAGTCAGGCGGCATGGGCTACAGACAGACGACGAGACGCTGGTGCTCGTGCGGGCGGCACGCTTCTCGGCTGCCGTTTAAGGGTCTTCAACTCTACGCACCACTGAACACCTCAGGGGGCGTCTTTTGTCAGGACGGCCTGGCTGACGCGCGGACTCCGTGCGGTGACGAAGGATAAGGGAACGCACATACGGTTACCGGACGCGTTCCGGGAAGCCCCTTTCTGCGGGGTAATATCGGCCACTTGATGGAAAACGCGTAAACCGGACAAGTGCAACCCAGGCCTGGCTACCGTTATTGCTCGATAACGGTCTCCAAGCTCGATTAGGAGTCGCCTCATCTATGGGGTGTGCGCGCGGCGCATTCAATGGAGACGGCCCCGCCGATCAACGAATAAATGGAATGTAGGCGCTCACTGAGTTCCGATACTCTCGAAACGCATCTCCGAACCGCAGTTCCAGCAGGCGGTCTTCTTCGCGGATCGAGTCTCGGTGCCAATCATGAAGACGGCCCCCGCAACAATCACTATCTGCCAGATCGACACCAAAAGTCCCGTCGCTATCATCATGCCAAGCATCGCTGTGTAAATCGGGTGGCGGAGAAAACCGTAGGGGCCCGTTCGAACCAGCTTGTGATCCGAGTACAGCGCCGCCTGTATTTGCCACTGCCTTCCCAGATGCCGGACGGCTCTCCATGCAAGCCACGCTGAAAGAGGAGCCAGGATCATTGCAAACACGAGAAGCCCCGGCGGACGCAGGTCCTTGGGCCGTATTTGAACGAATGCGATGAAAAACGCCATCGACTGGACGACAATTCCAATCTTCGCCTTCGGAGCTTTTTTCACGACCTCGTGCGTTGACGCCTCGCCCTCTTGGCTCGCAATCTTTGAATGAACGGAATCACACCGATGGGCCAGGATCCGTACACCACGATCATTGCCACGATTTCCAGCTTCGTCAATTAGTTCCCCGATGGTTTCGCGGCATGGTCGAAGTTCGACTCACCAGTTCATTATTTTGCACAAATTCGATAGAGAGTATATCTCGGTGCGCAAGGTTTGGTCAGTTCGCGCCTCAGTTCGAGTCATCTGGGAACGTCTCGCGGAGCGGTATTGTTGCGCTTGATGTCCTCGCTAAAGCGGAGGTAATGTTCACATGACTTAGCTACCGATAATGCCCAATATCGGGCTCATAACCACTCTTCGCCCACGCTCGGTCACCACGCTTAGGCCGGCACTCCCCTTGTTCTGTTTAGAGCGCCCTGGAAGCGCTTCTGTTGGTATGGGTGCAGCTATCTTCAGATCTGACGCTCCGAGAGTTTTCGGCACGCTTTATTTGAATATTGGGACGCACTTGGCGCTCGGCAAAGCGCACAAGATCACTGTAACCGACTGACTCTCGCCTCTTGTCTACCGAGTCGCTGGACCAGTCGCGAGCGCTGCTGGGTTTTAAGATCGCTGCCGGCGGCGCAACAGTACTGGTATTAGTTAACTGTCGCGCGCGCGACGAGAGTGCGCCAATAAGCCCCGCAGAAGCAGGAACTTACTTTGTGCAGTAGGTTTCGGCAAAATACATCAAAATCGGGGAACGATCTGGCAGCTTCCTCGGACAGCCCTTGCTCAAGGTCAGACTTACGCCGGACGACCGTAGGATTCGCGGGGACGCGTGCCACGCAGCCGACGGTGAGGAACGCACCGTCTGAATGGCAGCCGGGTACGGGCTTGAGGAACGTTACCACGCAGGCAATTCCAGTAGATATATATATATACGTGCGCATAGCAGCGCAACCATGTGGGTATAACCCTTAGGAATCAGCGAGGTAGCGTTTATACAAGCGCTCTGAAAAATTGAGAAAATCCCGGGTACGAGGACGGCTTCGTTTACCGGCACACCAGAGGGGGCAGCCGATTTCAGGAGCCTCAAGCGCCGCGCTAGAACGAGAGCCGTTTTAGGGTTCACAATCGCACTCCGAAAATCAGTTTTTCTCGAGAAAATTACTGTACACGGTAAGTCATTGATTCACTATGGTTATTTCGCAATATGTCGCAGTCCACAGCGCCATTATAATTACAGTAAATAATTGATTCGCGCGCGAACTCTCCTCTTTAGGTAGTGCGTAAGAACCGGGAGCGCGCCCCTCGAAAGGGTTGTGGGCGCTTGCCTGAGAGCTTCTTCTGAGCAGAAACAAGGCGTTTGGCGCTTTCGGTGACAAGCGGGATCGGGTAATAGAGCATCGTCCACTTTTCGACGAGTTCTCGCCGAGCGGCTTTACGGTCTGGGCTTAGTCTGGCAAGCACTTGTGCTTCGTATTGCTTAACCCGTTCAGTAACTTCAAAACCAGTCCAGGACAGATCACCGGTGCGTGAACGCGTGGGAATCCCACAACGCGTCAATGCCTCAGCAACTTGGCGTCTTGCGTTCGGAACTCGAGCCAAGCGAAGAGCCCAATATGCAGCACAAATCCGTTCCGTCAGATCGTCCGGAAGGCGCCGATCCGTAGTAATGCCGAGGTTCGGAGATCGGAGCATCGGTCGAGGCCTATAGTCTGACGGAACGGAAGATGAGCGTACGGTATTGATAGCCGTCGCTGTGTCAAAACTCGCCAGGTGTGTTTGCGCGAAGGCCTCCAAGAACTGGATGGTTTCAATCTGTCCTGACATCCTGAACTCAGCAAACTGAAACACCTGGCCCCACACCGTCTTGGCAAGCATTGATATGAGTTGCCGCTCCTTGCCCGGGGGGAGTTGATAGACCAAATTGTCCAAGTAACGGGCCACGGCCGCTCCTTGCCGGAATGGCACCGCCTTCAGCTTCCGGGCGATCGTGGCGAATAAGAATTCCATCAGTTCGAAGGGAGATGGGGGCATGAGCTTGCTCCAGAACGCGACTCAACTCCCTATTCTGTCGCTTTTGTTTGGGGCATTCTGGACAAGCAATGCCAGACTCCGTTCTAGGCGACTGTGCTACTCTGCCTGACGAGCAAATCCGCAACGAGCCATTGCCGCAAGGAGGCGGCTTCGAAAAAATGGCTCGAAGGAGATACCAGAAGCCCACGCCCAAAAAGCGTGGGATGCAGTGGAGCATCCTCGTTCGGGAGGATGTGGTGAAGGATGGGCAGAGGCAACGGGAGGTTAGAAGAATCCCACTGGGACCGGCGGCTCTTACCAGGGCTGAAGCGGAGCGACTGCGCGACGACTACCTGGCTACTACCAACCAGGCGAGTGTCGGAATCGGCGGGGCCGTTTTATTCCGTGACTTTGCTCGAATCTATGAACGCGACGTTTTATCGACCTGGGCCAGCACGACCCAGAATCGAAGCAAGAGCGTATTGAAGGTCCATCTCAATCCCGCGTTCGGCGACCTTATGCTGAGGGAGATAACGCTCGAAGTTCTGCAGCACTACTTCGCACGTTTGCAAGCCACCAAGATGTCAGCTGAAGGCGTCGACAAGGTCAAGGACGTGCTGTCCGCAGTGTTGGGAACAGCCGTTACTTACGGCCGGCTGAACACCAATCCGGCCGAGAAGATCCGTTTGAGGAAGCGCAAGCTCACCAAGCCCAAGCCCTTCATCCGGGTCGACCTGTTCTACAGTCTGTTGGCGTTGATCCTGGAGCCCTACGCCACGATGGTCTACGTGGCGGCTTTTACGGGGTTGCGGGTCAGTGAATTAGCAGGCTTACTCTGGCGGAATGTTCACGCTGATTCGATTACCGTCGAGCAGCGATACTGCCGGGGAGATTGGGATGAACCGAAGTCGGATGCCAGCCGGGCGACGATTGCGGTCGACGATCATGTCATCGAGCGAATTCAAAAGCTCAAGTCGATCGAGGTAGTCATTCGTGCGGGCAGGGCACTCCAGCGGTATAAGGCGGTGAAGTCGGATGGACCGGATGATCTCGTCTTCCAATCGGTGAAGACGGGCGCGCCGATTCGCGACAACATTGTGCTTTGCCGTCACATCAAACCAGCGGCACGGAAGCTCGGCGTTGGGTGGGTGAACTGGCAGGTGCTCCGGCGTTCATACGCGACTTGGATGAGTCAGGCGCAAGTGAACGTGAAGGACGCGCAGGGTCTAATGCGGCACAGTCGGGCGAGCACGACGCAGGACGTATACCAGCAGGTGGTTCCTGAGTCGCAGCGCAAGGCGGTCCAGAAGCTCTCAGCGTTCGTAAAACAGTCGGCAAAAGAGGCTGTTGCAGTGCAGTAGTGTGGCAGAAGTGCAACCAAATGCAACCAAACTTGGCAAAGCAGGTCTGTAAGTTATTGAAAATGGTGGCCAGGGACGGAATCGAACCGCCGACGCCAGCCTTTTCAGGGCTGCGCTCTACCAACTGAGCTACCTGGCCGGGAAGTAACTACGAAGCCTTCACATTTTATCACGCGGCGGTTTTCAGCCGCCATTGCCGCGCCTTGCGCCACCAGAATGCCGTCAGCACCACACCAATCGCGATCAGGCCGGCCGAGAGCCCTATCCATAATCCAGGCGCGCCCATTCCGCGTCCGAAACACAACGCCGCTCCCAGCGGCAGTCCGATCACCCAGTATCCGATCAGATGGCAAAGCATCGGCGTGCGGGTATCGCCCGCACCCCGCAACGATCCGGTCACCACGATTTGCAATCCGTCGAACAATTGAAAGAAGGCTGCGACCCGCAGGATAGTTGCCGCGGCGGCGATCACCGCCGCCTCCGGCGAGAACAATCGCGCGATCCATTCGGGCACCGTCAGCAATACGATCGCAGCCGCCGACATCACCGCGGCGCCGAGGCCCAGTGCGGTCCAGCCAGCGCGCGCAGCCGCGGGCCGGTCTCCCTTCCCTAGCGCGAATCCCACTCGCACCGCCGCGGCCGAACTGACGCCCAGCGGCATCATGAACGTCGTGCTCACCGTGGTCAGAGCGATCTGGTGTCCCGCGAGCGCAGTCGCATTTAGTTTGCTCACCAGCACCGTCACGGTGGCGAACACTCCGATCTCAACGGCCATCTGCCCCGCCGCCGGCGCTCCCAGTTTGAGCAGGGCCCACATTCGCTCCGCGTGCGGTCTCCAGGAAATGTGCAGAACCTGCGGATCCCGTTTCCACAACACATAGGCCAGCGCACCCGCCATGTAAACGCGCGAAAAACACGTGGCCCACCCGGCACCTTCGGCGCCCAATCGCGGCGCTCCCAGATGACCCAAAACCAGAATCCAGTTTCCCGCCAGATTCACCAGGTTCGCGGTGAGCAGCGTGATCATCACCGGCCTCGCGATGTGCAACGCTTGCAGGTACCTCCGCAGCGCGAAGTAAATCAACAATGGAGGCGCGCTCCAGATCAAAGCGTGAAGATAGGGCCGCGTGTCGCGCAGCACCGCTTGATCGACCCCGAAAGCCGGTAGAATCGCCTCCAGGGCCCAGACCGCGCCCATCACGAACGGAATCATCAGTCCCGCCAGCCACACCCCTGATGCCAAGGAGCGGTGACAATCGTCCCGGTCGCCCGCGCCGTACGCCCGCGCCACCAGTGTGTCGAGCCCTAACAGTAAACCGGCCGCGCTGATCGAGACTCCATAAAACACCATGGTGCCCAACCCCACCGCGCCGATGGCTTCCGCTCCTACGCGGCCCACGAACATGGTGTCGACCACGCCCATCGCCATCCAACCCAATTCGGCGAGCACCAGCGGCCCCGCCAGACGGATCATCTGAACTAATTCTTCTCGCACCAGAGTCTCTATTTCCCGATACAGAATGTGGAAAAAATCCGGTTCAAGATGTCATCCGCGGTGGTCGCGCCGGTGATGGCGTCGATCGGCCGCAGCGCGGCGTAGAGGTCCAGCAAGAGCATCTCGTGCGGGATGCCGATTTTCGCCGCCGCACGCGCCTGCGACAGCGCTTCATTCGATTCCCTCAGGAGCTGCTCATGGCGAAGACTGGTAATGAACCCGCCTTCCTGCTCAAGATGTCCCAGGGGCGCGATCATCTCGATAATGGCCCGCCGTAAATCGTCGATTCCCGCCCCTGTGAGTGCGGAAACGTGCAGCGCATCGGGCGCTTCCAGTCGCGGGGTAAGATCCGATTTGTTCGCGGCCACCAGTGCCTTGCCGTGTTCCCTGACGCGCCGGATGAGCGCCTCATCCTCCGAAGCTAAACTCTGCGACGCGTCTACGACAACCAGCGTAAGATCGGCATCCGCCATCGCTTGATAGCTGCGCTCGATTCCTAATGACTCGACGACATCCTGACCGCGGCGAATACCCGCGGTGTCCAGAAGTTTCACGGGTATGCCGCCTAGCGAAGCTGTCTCGGAAACTACGTCGCGCGTGGTGCCCGGGATGTCCGTCACGATGGCCCGGTCTTTCTCCAACAGGCGATTGAAGAGGCTGCTCTTGCCGACATTCGGCCGCCCCACGATGGCCAGCGTGAATCCTTCGTGTACCAGCTTGCCGTAGGCAAAGCTCGCCGCCAGCGCCTCCACCGATGTAATGATCGGGTCGAGCCGCCGCAGAATCTCTTCCGCGGGCGCAACGCTGATATCGTCTTCCGCGAAATCGATTCCGGCCTCGAGCAAAGCGATCAGCTCGAGCAACTGCTCCTTGATCGGCTTAAGCCGCCGCGAAACCGATCCCTCCGCCTGCTGCGCGGCAATCCGAGCCTGATACAGCGTGGTCGCCTCGATCAAATCGCGTATCGCTTCAGCTTGCGGCAGATCGACGCGGCCATGGAGATACGCGCGGAGAGTGAACTCGCCCGGTTCGGCCAGACGCGCACCGGCCAGGCACAGGCGCTCCAATGCAAACCGCAGCACCACGGGCGATCCGTGGCACGCGATTTCGATCACGTCCTCGGCAGTGTAGGAGCGCGGCGCGGCAAAATACGTGATGACCACCTGGTCGACAGCATGGCCGTCCGCGTCGGGCAGCGTCGCGAGCATCGCCGACCAGGTGTTCCAGGCGGGAGCGCCGCCGGGGAATCGCAGAACGCCTTCGACCATCGTGCGCGCGCCGGGGCCGGAAACCCGGATGACGCCGATCCCGCCACGGCCGGGAGGCGTAGAGACAGCCGCGATGGTATCACCGGTTCGCACGAGAGAGATTGTAGGCCACTCGCTGGCGCTCGTGGTTCTGTGCTTTCCGAACCGCGACCGACAGGAAGCGGCCTAACTAGAACCTGGATCCGCGATCTCGTCCACCATCCCGGCGCGGTCCACGCGGGCCGCCGCCCGGACCACCACGGCCGCGATCGCGTCCTCCGCCACCGCCGCCAAAGGGGCGACGGCCCCGGGGAGTGTCATCCTCGGGACGCGGGCGCGGCGGACGAATTGGCTCCGGCAACACTTTCAGATCCGCGGGAACCACCACCACCTGCCGGATGGGACCCTCGCCCACGCTCTCGCTGCGCACTTCGGTCTCGTCGCGAAGAGACAAATGCAGGATGCGCCGCTCGCGGCTGTTCATGGGGCTGAAGTGGAACGGCATGTGCGTTTTCTTGACGCGTTCGGCGGCGGCTTGCGCGCTCATGCGCAGTTCCTGAATCCGCAGCATGCGATGATCGTTGGCGTCGAAGCACAGCAGCGAATGTTGCTCCGGAGCCATGCCCAGCGCCTCCGTGGTCAGTTGCTCAATCGCCAGAAGCAGCTCCGCCTTGTTCGCCAGCAGCAGATCGACATCCGGTCCCGCTGAAACGGACCAGGACGTCGGGATTCTCGAAGTCCGGATGCACCGTCTCGCCCGCGCTCACCGCATAAGTCAGCGCAAAGCCGGCGCGGCTGATCATCAGATCCAGGAATTGCCGGATGCGCGGCTCGGAGTCCGCAAGCGTAAACTTCTTTGACACCGTGTCAGGTCCTATTTCTTCTTCTTTTGGGGCGGACTAGGAATTACCGCTGGCGCAGGCGTGCCCCGGTTCAGCAACCACTGTTGTGCGACACCCACCAGACCGCCGGTCATGTAGTATAGTACCAATCCCGCCGACAGGTAGTAAAATATGTAGCCCAATACCAGCGGCATGAACAGCATCATCTTCTGCTGCGCTGGATCCATGCCGGGGCTCGGCGTCATCTTTTGCTGCAGGAATTGCGTCCCCACCAGAAGAACCGGCAGCACCCGGATCGCGAGCGTTTCAGGCTGCGAAAGATCGTGCACCCATAACCAACTGGCTCCGCGCATCTCGATGGCTACTCTCAGCACCGTGTAAAAACCGTACAGAAACGGCAGCTGGATCAGCATCGGCACGCATCCGCCCACCGGATTGACGCCGTGCTGCTTGTAAAGCGCCATCATCTCCGCCTGTTGTTCCTGCTTGCGGGGATCGCGCATCGGCAGATCCTTGTACTTGGCGTTGATGGCCTGGATTTGCGGTTGCAGCGCCTGCATCTTCTTGGACGACTTCATGCTCGTGAAGCGCAGCGGGAAGAGCACCATATTGATGGCGACTGTGACGACGACAATGGCCCAGCCGAAATTTTCGCCGGTCACATGTTTCGCGGTCCAGGTCAGGACGAAGAACAGCGGCTTGGCGATGAACCCGAAATATTTTCCCCAATCGATCAACTTATCGAGCTTGGGGTTTACCGCGCCCAAAATATCCGAATCCTTGGGGCCGATAAACGCGCTGACCGAATTCAGGCCCGAACCGCCCATGCCCGCGCCGATCCGTTTCTCGTCTGTACCGGTTGGCCCCGGGACCGGATCGGAATAAGTGGTTAACTCCAGCCCGCCGCCCGCCGCCGTGGGAAGAACCAACGCGGCAAAATAGCTGTCTTCAATACCCGCGAATGAGTATTGGCCGCTGCTGGTGACCGGACCCTTATCGGCGGTCTTCAAAGCGTTCTGAACCAGCTTCGATTCCGCTTCGTCGTAATACGCTACATCCTCGACGCTGGATGGATTCACGATCGTCTGATCGCCGAAGCCACCTCGCCAGGTCATTTCATGCGGCAGCAGCACGCCGTTATCCACCACCTGGGAAGTGACCTGCACCAGGTAGCTGCTGGGCATGAACTGAAAGGTTTTCTTGGTCGCCGTGCGGCCATCCGAGTATTCGAACGCGACGCCGAGATCGCCGGAGCGGTCCACCTTAAAGAGGCCCTTGTTAGGATCGTTGGGCGGAGCTTGATTGCGGAAACTCACCGCAAATGGCGCCGGCACCTTCGAAAGCGCCTTCGTGTTTACCAGCTCCAGCGGCTGCCCTTTGCCGTCTTTGTACTTTTTAAGAATCCAGCTCCGAACGACGGCGCCTTGGTTTGAGAATCGTACGCGATAGAGGTCGGTTTCGATGGTGAACTCTTCCGCTTGACTCGCCTGGATCTGCCCTGGGACCTCGATCGGCTGTGCGGGAGCGGCTGATGTGGGCTTCGGCGCTTCGACGGCAGCTTGCGTAGCCGGCGCTGGAACCGTCACCGGCGGAGTCACCGGCTGTGGGGGCTTGTAAATGTAATTCCACACCACCAGCACGATCCCCACCAGCACGAATGCCAGGAGGAGACGCGTCTCCGTTGTCAGTTCCTTATTGGGCATTACGGCAGAGACCGCGTGTCCCTAGCGGACCGGGTCGAAACCTCCTTGATGGAAAGGATGGCAGCGGGACAGGCGGCGCAGGCCCATGCCCGCGCCTTTCAGGACGCCGTGTTTCTGGATGGCATCCTTCATATATTCGGAACAAGTCGGATGAAAACGGCACGCCGAGGGGAGCAGGGGTGAGATAACCAGCTTGTACGCGCGGAGAAGCGCAAAGGCCGCGGCGCGGGCCGAAAGACGGAACGAGGAAAAGATCGCGGCGCGGTCCGTTTTGCGCGCCTTACGGATGAGACCGATGGCGATCGCACGCGGCAAGTTCATCTCCCGTTGCATTTCTCGATCACTTTCCTGAGGGCCCGCTCGATGTCCGCAAAGGGCGCCGAGAGCGCCGTGCGCCGAGGGTTAATGACGATGTCCCACTTTGGGTTGAGATCCGCGCGGTGCAGGCGGAACGCCTCCCGCAGACGCCGCTTAATGCGGTTGCGGACCACGCTTCCGCCGATCGCGCGCGGAACGGTGAGTCCCAACCGGGCGGCGGAATCTCCCGCGTCTTGCCGCGCGAGACAAAAGGCGGCGAACAGGGGACCGGAAACGCGCGTGCCGTGGTCATACACTTTGCGGAAGTCGGCGGTGCGCAGGGCTCGGGATGCTGGCGGACAAGGAGGCGCGGCACCACTAGCCTGATCAACTGGCTTTGGCGTAGCGGACGGCCTTCTCATCGCTCACGGTCAGCTTGTGACGGCCGCGGGCCCGGCGGCGTGCCAGCACGGCCCGGCCGTTTTTGGTCTTCATGCGCTCACGGAATCCGTGCACTTTGGCGCGCTTGCGATTGTTCGGTTGAAAAGTACGTTTCGGCATATTTGCTTATCTAGCGCGCGCAACGCCCAGAGCGCAGGCGCCTCTTTCGATGGGGTCGTTTGTAGACCCATTCAGTATAACAAACGGATCGGCCTGGCCCAGAGTTCCGTTAGAACCCCGCCAAGAGGTCAAAATCCACGTTTCCGCCCGACAGCACGATCCCGACCCGCCCCAACCCCGCCGGAAGCTTTCCGAACAGCGCCGCCGCGGCCCCGACCGCCCCGCTGGGCTCCACCAGGATCTTGAGCCGCGTCAGCAGGAACTTCACCGCGGCCCGGATCTCATCATCGCTCACCAGGACCACGCGCTCGACGTTCCGCTGCAAGATCGGGAAGGTAAGGGCCCCGGGAACCGGCGTGCGCAGCCCATCAGCAATGGTATCGGGAGGAGCGATTTCGATGCGCTTGCCCGCCTGGAGCGAGAGGAATGCATCGTTGCCCTTCTCCGGCTCAACCCCGATCACCCGAATCCCGGGCCGTAGATGCTTGGCCGCGATCGAGCACCCGGCCATCAGCCCGCCGCCGCCGATGGGCGCGACTAAGGCGTCCAGATCGGGAACTTCTTCGAGCAACTCCAGCGCTGCGGTTCCTTGTCCCGCGATGATCCAGGCATGATCGAACGGCGGCACCAGCGTGGCTCCGGTTTCGGCCGCGATACGTGCACCGATGGCCGCGCGATCGTCGCGAAACCGGTCGTACTCGACGATTTTCGCGCCCTGCGCCCGCGTCGCTTCGAGCTTCGATTTTGGCGCGTCGGCCGGCATCACCAGCGTCGCCGGAATTCCCATGAAGCGCGCGGCGATCGCCACTGCCTGCGCGTGATTGCCCGAGGAAAACGCGACCACTCCCCGCGGGAGGTCCGCTTTAGGAATCGAAAACACGAAGTTCGACGCGCCGCGGATTTTGAACGCGCCTCCGGTCTGGAAGTTTTCGCATTTGAAAAATGCTTCGATCTTGGCCTCGGCGTCGAACCCATGGGAACGCATCACCGGCGTGCGCTTGGCGATCGGTTGAATGCGCCGGGCGGCTTCCTGGATATCGTCGAATGTGACGTCAGTAGCCGGCATGCTTGTCCACCAGGTTCAGCAGCGGCTCATTGGCTTCGAAAGCGGCGCAGGTTTTCCAGAAAAGACTCGACCGCCAGATGAATAAAATCCTGCACATGATCCGCGGTGTGGGGCGAAAGCAAGACGTTTTCCATCCTATAAAAAGGATGCGCGGCCGGAAGCGGTTCCACCGCGAACACATCCAGCGCCGCGCCGCGAATTTTCCCGGCTTCGAGAGCCCGCACCAGCGCCGGCTCATCGACGACGGCTCCGCGGCCTACATTGATGAGCACGCCTGTCGGCTTCATGGCGGCGATCTGGGCAGCGCCGATCATGCCGCGCGTCTCATCCGTGAGCGGCGCGGCTAACAGCACGTAGTCGCTCGCGGCCATTAGTTCGTTGACTTGCGCCGGGGCGAAGCTCTGATCGACGATCGCATCCTTTTGAAACAAGTCGGGCCGCCGCCGCAGCGCGACGATCTTCATGCCAAACGGCCGCGCCAGCTCCGCCGCCGTGCTGCCGATCCCGCCGTATCCCACGATCCCCAGCGTCTTGCCCTGGATCTCCTCGGTGGTGAACGCTTCCCACACGCCGGCCTGCTGCTGCCGGATCATGCGCCGCATGTTGTAGGCGAAATACAGCATCGCGCCGATGGTCCATTCGGCCAGCGGCCTTCTGAAAACGCCTCGGCCATTCGTCAGGGGCAGGGGACTCGCCAGTATTTCCGGGCAGAGCACGTTGTCGACGCCGGTCCACAGCGAGTGGATCCACTTCGCCCGCGTCGCCGGTGGAATTGCGGCGCTCAGTAAAGGCGGATTGGACGTTCCGTTTACGATAACGTCGGCCTGCGCCGCGCTCTCCCGAACCTTGGTCACGTCGTTGCTGACGATCACGTTTACACCATCGGATCCAAGGTTTCCAAGCAGTTTCAGCCACGAAGCCGACGGATCGGCCAGCACCAGCAGAGTCAAAGACATGCGCACCCATCAGAATAACGTGGGAAACTGGAGACGTGCCTGAATATTGCACCTGCGGCGCGCAACTTCCGCCCGACGCGCGGTTCTGCCATAAATGCGGCAAGCCCCAGCGTGAAGAAGATGTGCCGGTCGAGGAACAGCCGGTCGTTCTCCCGATCCTGCCAACGCCGGTAGCGGTTGAACCTCCTCCGATCGGCTTTCGCAATGCGACAGCGGTTCGCGTGGCGCTGGCCACCGGGATCCCGATGTTTCTCCTATCAGCTGTCGCCGGTCCGCTGGCATTGGCGGTTCCCGTGGTGGGAGGCTTCTTCGCGGTTTACCTGTATCGCCGGCGCACCGGCGAGAAAATCACGGTGCTGGCGGGAGCCCGCCTGGGATGGATTTCCGGCATCATCGTCTTTGCCATCGTGACCGTGGTGCTCACGCTGGTGATGCTGATGCTCTCGCAGCCGGACTTTGTGCAGAGCATGCGCGACCAGATGGCCAAGATGTCGTCGATTTCCCAGGACGAGCTCACCAAGCGCATCGAGCTTCTGCGGACGCCGTCCGGCTTGGCGTTGGGGCTGCTGGATACGTTCCTCTCTTATACGCTGTTAACCGCTCTCGGCGGCGCGGTTGGCGCGAAGGTTTTGAGCCGGCTTTGAACTCGCCCGCCGCACCATCGCCACGCCCGCGAAAATGACCGCCATGGCGCCTGCCTCGCGCAGGCCGAACCGCTCCCGATACACCCACCAGCCCAGAAACACCGCCACCACCGGATTGATATAGGTGTAGATCGATGCGATCGCCAGCGGCAGGCGGTCGATCACCAGCGCGTAGCAACTGTATCCGACGATGCCTCCGAAAATCGCCAGATACACGATCGCGCCCATGCCCCGCGCCGTCCAATGCGCCGACGGGACTTGGAAGATACTCGGCGCCAGTAGCGCGAGCCCCGTGCTCAGCTGCTGGACCCCGCCGATCACGAACGGATGTGCGCGCAATCGACGATTGCGCTGGAGCAGCGACCCGAGGGCCCAGCTCGCGCCGCTGACTTGCAGGAGTACGAAAGCTAATACCACGGCGCCGCCACCGATGAAAGTGTGCTGGGTCAAGGCAGTCCACGCATCCGGCGCGATCAGGAGAAACACCCCGGCGAAGCCCAGGAGCAACCCCCGTAACGTCGGCCCGTGGAGCTTTTCGCCGCCGGCCAGCAGCGCGTCGATCCCCACGAACCAAAAGGGCGCCGTGGTTACGAACAGCGAGGTAAGCCCCGTGGGGATCCACTGCTCGACGACGGCCAGGGTGCCGTTGCCCACGCCGATCACCATGAGCCCGTAGCCTGCCGTGATCCACAAGTCGCGGCCGCGCGGCAAGTCGCGCCCCGATCATCGCCGCCACGCTCAGCGTGATGGCTCCCGAGATCAGATTTCGCAGGCAGACGAGAAGGGCGGGCGGAAAAGAATCCAGCGCGATCCGAATACCGAGATACGTGGTTCCCCAGAATATACACACACAAATCAGCGCCAGATACGCCGTAAAGTGTGGATGATCCCGCAAGGGTTAGCTACTATATTAACTTGATTCTCACGCTGACCATCAATCCCGCCATCGATCGCACCATCATTTCCGACCGGATCGCGTTTGAGGATCGCGGATACATTTTGTCGCGCGGCGAAGCTGCCGGAGGCCGCGGCGTCAATGCTTCCCAGGTGATTCACGCATTCGGCGGAAAAACGCTCGCGCTTGCTGACTTCCGGAGGCGAGATCGGCAAGCGTATGGAACACTTTCTAGGCGAGATGGGTTTCCCGTTCGAAGTGGTGCGGGTGCACGCCGAAGGCCGCGCGAATCTGACGATCTCGGATAAGCAGGGCCTGACCATCAAGCTGAACGAAATCGGCGCGCCGCTGGAGGAGCAAGAAGTCAAAGCCGTCGGCGACCTGGTAGATGCCCGCCTCAAGAAAGCCAGTTGGCTGATGATCTGCGGCAGCACCCAGCCCGGCGTTCCGCCGCAATTCTATTCGGAGATCATCGCGCTGGCCAAAAGCCGCGGCGTCCACACGATGCTCGATACCGACGGCGAAGCGCTCAACCATGCGCTGGAAGCCAAGCCATCGGTTATTTCTCCTAATCAGCAGGAAGCCGAGCGGCTGCTGGGGCGCGCCATCATCACCCGCAGCCAGTCTCTCGAGGCCGTAAAACGCATCCACGATATGGGGCCGGAAGCCGTGATCCTGTCGCTCGGCAGCCGCGGCGCACTGGCCTCTTCCGCGGACGGCATTCTCGAAGCGCTTCCTCCCCGCGTCGAAGCGCTGTGTCCCATCGGCGCGGGAGATGCGCTGGCGGCCGCATTTGTCTGGGCCATGGAAAAGAAAAAACCGTTCGCCGATGCGCTCCGCTGGGCCGTCGCGGCGGGAACCGCCACCGCTTCACTGCCCGGGATGAGTTTCCCAACCCTCGATCAGACCAAGGCCATCTATAAGCGGGTGGAAGTTCGTCCGGCTCGTTAGTTTGCGTGGCGCAGGCAAAAGCAGGCAAAAAGGTGTCAGACGACATTTTATGAGGTGCCTATGGCTGCAGAGGCTGTTCGGAAGCCAAAATGTCGTCTGACCCCTTTTTGTGCCAACCTAGCGCTTTTTCCGGCGCTTCTTGAAAAACGGATCGGGACTCTTCAAGCGCGTCGCGATCAGGACCAGGAACATGACCAGCAGCGACACCAGCGTGGCGATGGAGCCGATCACCAGGTAATCGGTATCCTTCAGCGGAGAGGGCATGATGGCGACGATCACGGCCGCCGCCACCGCGAACACACAGACGCCGCCCAGAATGAGTATGATCTGTCGCATCAATCGTACTTCTCGTAGAAAATCTGCTTGCGGTCGAATCCCTGACCCTTCAGATGGGCGCGGGTCTCGTCGACCATTTCTTTGAGACCGCACAGGTAGAAGTCGACATCGCGCCGCTCGCCGATCGCTTCCGAAAGATGCGCCTGTACCCGGCCCTGGCGTCCTTTCCATGCAGCATCCGGACGGGTCAGCGTCGGCCAGAATCGAAAGTTTCCATGGGTCAGCGCCATCTGCTCGAACTCTTCGCGATATAGCAAATGCGATTCGTACCGCACGCCGAACAACAACGTGAACGCCGGTGAGGATGCGCTCAAGTGCGCCTGCAGCATCGACCGGAATGGCGCGATGCCGGTGCCGGTGGCGATGAAAATCGAGTCTCGTGGAGCCTGCTGCCGCAGTACGAACATGCCCAGCGGCTGGCGCATCCCGATGCGGTCGCCCGGTTTCATATCGAACAAACGCGGAGACAGATGGCCGTGCTCCACGCGGTTCAGGCACAGTTCGAAGCGGTTCGTTCCCGATGGCGCCGAGGCCAGGGAGTACGCTCTTGTAATTTCCTTGTCCCCGATCATTTCGGTGAAAGACGTGAATTGGCCCGGAACGAACTCCAGCCGCTCCACTCCCAGCGCCTCGAATTCGAAATGCCGCACGCCGGGCGAAATTTCGCGCGAGCCGATGAGCTGTGCTTCCATGCTGGATCTACGACGCCGCTTCGCGCGCCCGGTCGAGCAGCGCCTCCACCATCGCCGGATGCTGATCGAGCGGCGGCGTCACCTCGATCGTGAGCCCCGGATGGGCGCTCCTGACTTTATCGATGAGTCTCGGCAGATCGCGCTGCAGATGCAGCCCGAGCGTCAGGAAATACGGGACCACCACCACGCGGGAAACGCGATTCGCCAGCGCCTCGAGCGCCGCCGGCAAGTCCGGCTGGCCGCCTTCCAGAAACGCCGCGACCACGGTTTCCAGGCCGCCTTTGCGCGCCATTTCCGCCGCGACCGCCCGAACCGCGTCGTTGGCCGACTCGACACTGGACCCGTGTGCGAAGACGACATATGCGGTAGTCATCAGGCCACCACCGCAGGCGGAACCTGCTCGGGAAAATAGGTGCGCAGAAAATCTAAAAATGCGCGGCTTCGGCGCCGGCCATTGTTGTGCTGCAGTTCGAGCCTCTGCAGGAACACCAGCGAACCGAGCACATCGGCATCCCGCAGCGTTTGCATGCCGCTGGTCTCGGCCAGCCGCTTACGCAACTCGTCGATCGCCTGCTTGAGCGCTTCCTGGATATCGGCGGCGTAAGGATTATTCGGCCGCGTTTCGTAGATCAAACCGGATTCGAGCGTCCGATACGTTTTGATGAGCGATTCGAGCCCTTCGCGAGCGTCGCCGTCCACCGACCGCCGCGCTTCCATCACCCGCGCCAGAGCGCTCCCCAGCCACATCACCACGGGTTCCTGCTGGCGTATGAAATCTTCGGTCACGCGGATATCTTTGTTCGGAAGATCGGCCTCGCCGAGGGGTACGGGCCGGTCGTGTAATCGTGCCTCGCGAAGGTACTCGCAATCCAGCGGACAGTCGACGGTAACTTCGCGCTCCGTGCCGCAGCACACCGGGCAGATTTCGCCCTGCACGCCTGGACAATGCCGTTTCGCGCGCCTCTTCTCACACAATTTGCACGAAGTGTTCACGCTGGGTTTTCGATTCGAATACCTTCATCCTAGCATCGCGGCTGCTGCGTATCCCGGGCGTCGTATCATCGAAATGTGCCGCGCACCGACGTGTACTTAAAGGTGGAACTGGATTTAGACCCGAAGGAAAAGCCGGAACGTGTGGCCGCGGAAATCTGCCGGACGATCCGCAGAATCTACGGCGTGCGTAAAGCGGAAGTATCCAGCATGGTGGAACGGGAAGAATCGTAAGCTTTGCAGTGTCTGTGAGATGATGCTTACAAAGCGCAGAATAATTCGTTCGATAACATTTGGAGGAAGCCGATGAAGCTGAAATTGATCGCAACCTTGACCCTCGGTGCGGGATTATTGTCCGCCGCGGAAGCGCCGGAACGCCTGCAGGCCGCTGCCGATTCCTTGAAAGAAGTCATGGACACGCCCGATAAGTCCATTCCGCAGGACCTTCTCAGCCGGGCGCAGTGCATCGTAATCGTCCCGGGCCTGAAAAAGGGCGCGTTCATCGTAGGCGCCAAATACGGAAAAGGCTTCGTCAGCTGCCGGCGACCCGGCGGCGTTGGCTGGTCCGCGCCCGGCTCCATTCGCGTGGAGGGAGGGAGCTTTGGTTTCCAGATCGGCGGCGCAGAAACCGATGTGTTCATGCTGGTGATGAATCAAAAAGGCATGGACCGGCTGCTGTCGACTAAATTCACGCTCGGCGGCGACGCTTCCGTTGCGGCTGGACCGGTCGGCCGATCCACGCAGGCCGAGACCGACGCTGCCCTGACGGCTGAGATCCTCACCTGGTCGCGCCAGAGAGGTTTGTTCGCCGGTATTTCCTTGAGCGGCGCGACCCTCCGCGAAGACGCGGACTGGAATCAGGATCTCTACGGCAAGAAGGTCACGAATCGCGACATCATCATGAAGGGCAGCGTCGCGTCGCCCAAAGCCGCGTCAGAGCTGATGAGCGAGCTGAACCGCTATTCGAGCCGGAAATAAGCGGCCGCATATACGATGGACGATCCCGAAGTTTCCGGGCCCATGCGCCATGACGTGAGGAACGACATGCGCGAGGACTGGAACGCTCGCGCCCGCGATGATGCCGCGTATTACGTAGCCTTCGGGCGCCACAAGCAAAGCGACGCGGATTTCTTCGCCACCGCCACCGAGGTCATTAACGGCATCGAATCGGAGCTGCGCCGCGTGCCGCTTCCACAGCGCAGCACGTGGAAGGCTCTCGAGATTGGCTGCGGTCCGGGCCGCCTGATGCGTCCCTTGAGCCGCCACTTCGCGGAAATCCACGGCGTCGACGTATCGGATGAGATGATCGCTCTGGCGCGCGAACGGCTCCGCGATACCCCCAATGCTCATCCGCACCTGAATGATGGCGACAGCCTGGGTGAGTTTCCCGGCGAAACGTTCGATTTCGTATTACTCCTACGCCGTATTCCAGCACCTGCCGAGCCGCGACGTCATCACCGCGTACATGCGCGAAATCCAGCGGGTGCTCAAAATCGGGGGCTTCGCACGGCTGCATTTCAACGGCATGCCGGCGCCGGATGGTGCATTCGGCGCATTCGATACGTGGGCCGGCGCGCGTATTACCGGCAGCGAGATCCTCGAATTCACCCAGCGGCACGATGTCCAGGCGCTGGCGCTCGAAGGCGCGGGGACGCAGTACATGTGGACCACATGGCGTAAGCAGCCGCAGGGCTGGCAAGTGGAGCAGGATGAGCGCACATTCCCCGCCGATACGTCGCGCATCCGGCGCGTGACGAATTCGCACAGCTCGGAACCGGGGGCGCCGTCCCGCGGTCGATACGCCTCGATTGCTCTGTGGGTCGAAAATCTTCCTCCGGAAGCGGGACTGCACCACTTGCGCGTGCAAGTGGGCGATTCGCTGGGCACGGTTACCTATATTGGTCCGCTGACCAAGGATGGCCTGCGGCAAATCAGCGTCATCCTGCCGGAGCTGGAGGCAACCGGTTTGCTCCCGGTCGAATTGCGCTGGCTGGAGGGGCCTCTGGCCCCCTTGGCCACCTTACGCGTTATTCCGCCCGGTCCTTCGGTGCCGTGCATTCGCTCGGTGACGGATGGGACCAATCTGGTGGCCGACAAGCGCATCGAAACCCGCCGGGTGAAGATGATTCTCGAGGAGGTCGCGCACCCTCATGAAATCGAGGCGTCCGTAGGCGGCATTCCCGCGGGGGATCGGGAGTTTCTGTGCATCGATCCGAGGCCGCAGCGATTCGAAGTGAATTTCCGGCTTCCCGACGAGATCGGTCCTGGCAGGCACGAACTTCAAGTGAGTATCGGCCGGCGGAAGCTCGCGCCGGTGATGCTGGAGGTCATTTCGTGACCGATTCCAGGCGTCACTTCTTAACTGTGGCTTTGCCGGGCCTCGACGGTCCAATAGTCGGAAAGACCCTTCCAGCAAAGGTTCCCGCCCAGGAGCACCAGCGCCACGCACAGCGCCAACCGGAGCTTCTTCGAAGGTAGCCGGGATGCGAGCAGGCCTCCCGAAAGCGCTCCAGCCGCGCCGCCGATCAGCAGCTTGATTAACACCGGCGTGTTCAGATCGCCCATCGCGGCATGAATCCCGCCGCCCACTGTCGATAGCACCAGGCCGAAACTCAAATCGGTTCCCACCACGGCGGCCGGGACCATGGTGGTCATGTTCATCAGGCACAGCGCGCCCAATGCGCCCGCGCCCGCCGACGAAAAGCCTACCTCGATGCCGATCGGCAAGGCGACCGCCGCCAGCCAGGGTGTCCGGTCATTCCGCGTGATGTTCGAAAAGCGGAAAAGATTTATCGTGGCGATGCTCACGATCGTGAATCCCACGAATGCGGTCAGCAGGTCGCTTTTGAAGTTCTGCAGCAGGAGCGTGCCGATGAGCACGCCGGGCAGACCCGTCGCCAGCAGAAATCCGAAGGCGCGCCAGTCCACCTGCCGGCGAGCGATGTACATCGGCGTGGTCATGATTTTCACGGCCGCTCCGAAGATCAGGGCGGTGCCCACGGCTTGCTTGGTCGGCATGCCGATCAGCAGGATCAGCAGCGGCGTGGTCATCGAGCCCGCGCCGACTCCGGTGAGCGCGATAAAAATCGCGATGATAAACCCGAGGGCGATTTCCATTCAGTCTACTTCTCTTGAATGTGGATGCCGCACTCTAGCTTGCCCTGGCCCTGCCAGCGTCCGGAGCGCGGATCGTTCGGATCGAGCGGCAGTTTCGTGCACGGTTGGCAGCCAATGCTGGTGTAACCCAGATCGTAGAGCGAAAGCTCGGGGATGCGGTGCGCCTGCATGTACTGATAGACATCGCGGGTGGTCCAATCCGCCAGCGGACTGATCTTCTGGATCATTTTCCGCTAGGCAGCTTGAACGGTTCGACTTCTTGAAGATTCGCGCGCGTGGGCGACTGGTCGCGTCTCAGCGCGGTGAACCAGGTGTCATACGGCTCCAGGCCGGCGAACAACGGTTCGACCTTGCGCAGCTTGCAGCAGCGGGTGGGATCGGTCTGATTCAGAATCCCGAACTGCGACTCCTGGTCCGCGACACTTTGCTTCGCCTCGAGATTAAATAAGTTGAGTTTCCACTCCGCGGTCAGTTTGTCGCGATACTCGATGGTTTCGGGGAAGTGATATCCGGTTTCGAGGAACAGCACCGGAATCCTCGGCTTGTGCGCCAGCAGCATGTGTACCAGCACCACGCACTCCGATTGGAAACTGGAGGTGATGCAGGGCCCGTGCGCTTCTCCCAGGATTTTGGAGATCAGTTCCTGGGCCTCTGCGGTTTTGGATTCGATCGCCGTCGTGCTCATTTCAATACGCCCTTGAGTAATCCGCGAACAATTTCCATGGCCTGCGCGTCATCGGACGGAAGATTGAGTTGCGAGCCCTCCGGAACCGCCGCGCGTACCAGCCGCACCAGGCGATCCGCGGCGTCTTCGAGCGACCCTTCGGCTTCGGCCAGAATCATTCCGGCCCCGGCCGTATGGTTGGTCTTGCGGTCGATCAGAATGAAGCTGCCGGTGACGCGATTTTCCTGGTAGGGATCGAAAAAGAGCGGCTTGGCCGTGGCGATGCGCACCACGCCGATCTCGTTCATCGCCAGGCTGGCGGCTGGTTCCGTTTCGAGCGTCGCGACATTCACCAGGTGCCGCACGCCGTCGACTCGCGCCGGAACCGTGTGCGAGGTGTGCTTGACCAGATAGTCGTGGGCCGGATCGAGCGGATGGGCGTCGAACCAGACCATGGTCGCGTCGAAGATGCGCGCATTCCGCGGCGGCGCTCCCGCCGAGATCATGTCGCCGCGGCTGATATCGATTTCGTCGGCCAGCGTGAGCGTGACCGACATGGGCGCATGCGCCATTTCCAGATCGCCCTCGAATGTGACCACGCGTTTTACTTTCGACCGCCGGCCCGAAGGCAGCGCCTGTACTTCGTCACCCGGGCGAATCGTGCCCGACGCAATCTGCCCGGCGTAGCCACGGAAAGTCTGATCCGGCCGAACCACTCTCTGGACGGCCATTCTGAACGGCGCCTGGATCATGTTGTCGGCGGGTTCCACCGTTTCCAGATACTCCAGGAGACACGGACCGTCGAACCAGGGCATGTGCGAGCCGCGATCGACCACGTTGTCGCCCTTCAAGGCGCTCAAGGGAAGGAAATAGTAGTTCTTGGTGCCGATGCGTTCCAGAAACGGCTCGAATTCCGCGCGGATGCGATTGAAAACTTCCTGGTCATACCCCGCCAGGTCCATCTTGTTCACCGCGATCACGAAGTTCGGGATGCCCAGTAGCGTCGCGATGAAGGCGTGCCGGCGCGATTGCGTAGTCAGTCCGCGATGCGCGTCCAGCAGGATGATGGCGAGCTCGGCGGTCGAAGCGCCGGTGGCCATGTTGCGCGTGTACTGCTCGTGGCCGGGCGTGTCCGCCAAGATGAACTTGCGTTTGATGGTCGCAAAATAGCGGTACGCGACGTCGATAGTGATCCCTTGCTCGCGTTCCGCGCGCAGCCCGTCGGTCAGCAGCGAAAAATCGATTTGGCCGCCGCGCACGGCGGATTTGAGCTGATCTTCGTAGGCGCCTTTGGCGTCATGCAGCAGGCGGCCGATCAGCGTGCTCTTGCCATCGTCCACGCTGCCCGCCGTGGTCAGGCGCAGCAGGCCCTTGGACTCCTCGGCTGCAAGGAACTGTTCGATGTTAAATTGCTGGGAAGGTTGTTCCACGAAGGCCGCAGACATAATTTTAGAAGTACCCCTCGCGTTTCTTCAATTCCATCGATCCTTCGCGGTCGTGATCGATCACGCGGTTCTCGCGCTCCGAATTCCGCACCGCCACCAGCTCGGCGATAATTTTCGGCAGCGTGTCGGCGTCCGAGCGGACCGCTCCCGTGCACGGCGAGCAGCCCAGGGACCGCATCCGGCACCTCACAGTCTCTAAACGATCTCCAAGTTGCGGTTTCACGAAGTCCTGCTCGGGCACGATGAGGGAATTTCCCCGCACCAGTACCTGCCGGTCTTTTGCGAAATACAGCGGCACGATGGGAATGTTCTCGACGTGGATGTATTGCCACACGTCCATCTCGGTCCAGTTAGAGAGCGGAAACACGCGGATGCTCTCGCCCGGTTCCACGCGTCCGTTGAAAATGTTCCACAGCTCGGGACGCTGATTCTTCGGATCCCACTGCCCCAGCGAATCGCGGAAAGAGAAAATTCGCTCCTTGGCGCGCGATTTCTCCTCGTCGCGCCGAGCCCCACCGAAAGCCGCATCATAGCTTCCAGCGCGTAGCGCATCGAGCAGCGATTGCGTCTTCAGCAGCCCGCAGCAGCGTTCCGTCCCCAAACGGAACGGGTTCGCGCCTGCTTCGAGCGCGGAAGTATTCGAATGTACGATCAGCTTCACGCCCAGATCGGCCGCGAACTTATCGCGAAATTCGATCATTTCCCTGAACTTGTACGTGGTGTCCACGTGCAGCAGCGGAAACGGGATGGGGCCAGGGTAAAACGCCTTTTGGGCGAGCCTGACCATGACCGACGAATCTTTGCCGATCGAGTACAGCATCACCGGACGCTGGAACTCCGAGGCCACTTCGCGGATAATATGGATGCTTTCGGCCTCTAAGGCCTGCAAGTGACTGAGCCTGCTCACGTACCTGAGTATAGCACGAAAGGTACATTGTCGATTAAGAATGTGGTGATTCAAAAAAACTATCGATTCGTCAGTGGCATACAATTACTCGCGTGTTTTCTGATTGACACCTCCAGATGTTGGGGTTAACATGGCCGACAGCGGAATCTTAAGACTGGGTGGTCATAGAGGTTCCCTCCCCCCGCAGAAAAAAGAGAGAGGCGTCGACCATGGGACAATTAGGGTTGAGTGTTGCTATGAAGTTGAAAGACGTCCGGAGACCTATACCCATCCCGGAGCGGGTTGGGGTCGTTTTCCACCGGTATTTCACCGACCGGCTCGAGGCCGGGAAGACCCCTTATGACGACCTTCAGTGGGAGCTGCGCAATGCCACCATTGGCAACGATAAGGGCGCGGTCATCTTCGAGCAGCGCGACGTCGAGGTGCCCGTCGATTGGTCCCAGACAGCCACCAACATCGTCGTCAGCAAGTATTTTTACGGCAAGATGGGCTCGCCGGAGCGCGAAAACAGCGTCCGCCAGCTCGTCTCCCGGGTGTGCGACACCATCGCCGGCTGGGGCGCCGAGCAGCGCTACTTCAAGACTCCCGAAGACGCCGAAAATTTCCGCTACGACCTGACCCACCTGATGCTGACCCAGAAGGCGTGCTTCAACTCGCCGGTCTGGTTTAACGTCGGCGTGAAGGAGCCGCGCGGCTACGGCTTCTACTTCGATGAAGCGGCCAACGCGGTCCAGAAACTGAACCAGGGCGAGTCGCGCCCGCAGTGCTCGGCATGCTTCATCAATTCGGTGGGCGATACGCTCGAATCGATTCTCGACCTCGCCAAGACGGAAGGCATGCTCTTCAAGTGGGGATCGGGCACCGGGACCAACCTATCCACGCTCCGCGAAGAAAACGGGCTGCTCTCGAGCGGCGGCCGCGCATCCGGACCGTTGAGCTTCATGAAAGGCTTCGACGCCTTCGCGGGCGTGATCAAGAGCGGAGGCAAAACCCGCCGCGCCGCGAAGATGGTGATCCTGAACTCCGATCATCCCGATATCGGGGCATTCATCTGGTGCAAGGCCAAGGAAGAGAAGAAAGCTCACACGCTGATCGACGCGGGCTACGATTCTTCGCTCGACGGCGACGCCTACAGTTCCATCTTCTTCCAGAACGCCAATAACAGCGTGCGCGCCACCGATGAATTCATGGAGGCCGCGGAATCGGATTCCGACTGGTGGACCAAATCGCGCGCCAACGGCCAGCCCGTGGATCGCTACAAGGCCCGCGACCTGATGCGCCAGATCGCCGAAGCCACCCACCAGTGCGGCGATCCGGGTATGCAGTTCGATACCACCGTGAACCGCTGGCACACTTCGAAGAATACGGCGCGCATCAATGCCTCAAATCCGTGCTCGGAATACATGTTCCTGGACGATTCCGCCTGCAATCTGGCGTCCTTGAACCTGATGAAGTTCGTGGGTGTCGACGGCCAGTTCGACGTCGAGGCTTACCGGCACGCGGTGGATACGGTGATCATGGCGCAGGAAATCCTGGTGGATAACGCAGCTTATCCCACCGAGAAGATCGCCAAGAATTCGCACGATTTCCGGCCGCTGGGTCTGGGCTACGCCAACCTGGGCGCGCTGCTGATGTCCATGGGCATTCCCTACGACAGCGATCACGGCCGCGACTGGGCCGCCGCGCTGACCGCCATCATGTGCGGGCAGGCGTATGCGACCAGCGCCAGAATTTCAGCGGACGCGACCGGCCCGTGCGAGGGCTATGCGGTCAACGAAGAGCCGTTCCTGGACGTGATCCGCATGCATCGCGACGCCACGCTGCGGATCGACAGCAAGCGCGTCCCGCAGGCCGTCTACGAAAACGCCCGCAAGTGCTGGGAAGAGGCTTACGATCTGGGCCGCGTCGCGGGCTTCCGCAACGCCCAGACCACCGTGCTCGCGCCCACCGGAACCATCGGCTTCATGATGGATTGCGACACCACCGGCATCGAGCCCGATCTGGCGCTGGTGAAGTACAAGAAGCTGGTCGGCGGCGGGGTCATCAAGATCGTAAACCAGACCGTGCCGAATGCGCTCATCAAGCTGGGCTACACCTCCGACCAGGTCAGCGCCATCGTAGAGCACATCGATTCCACCGGCACCATCGAGGGCGCGCCGCACTTAAAGGATCAGCACCTGGCCTGCTTCGATTGCAGCTTCCGCCCGCAGAACGGCAGCCGCTCGATCCACTACATGGGCCACGTGCGCATGATGGCGGCGGTGCAGCCTTTTATTTCCGGCGCGATCTCCAAGACGATAAACATGCCGGAAGAGTCCACGGTCGAAGACATCATGGACGCGTACACCGAGAGCTGGAAGCTCGGATTGAAGGCCGTCGCGATCTATCGCGATAACTCCAAGCGCGTGCAGCCTCTGAGTTCGGGAACCTCGAAGGGCGCGAAGGCGGCAACTGGACCCGCGGCCGTGACGCCCACGATCAAAATCGAGGAGAAGATCGTCTACCGGCCGGTGCGCCGCAAGCTGCCCGCCGAGCGGAACGCGATCACCCACAAGTTCTCGATTGGCGGCCATGAGGGCTACATGACCGTTGGCCTCTATGAGGACGGCTCGCCGGGCGAGTTGTTCGTCACCATGGCCAAGGAAGGCTCGACGATCTCCGGCCTGATGGACGCCTTCGCCACCGCGATCAGCTACGCGCTGCAATACGGCGTGCCGCTGAAGTTCTTCGTCGACAAGTTCAGCCACGTGCGTTTCGAGCCCAGCGGCTGGACCGGCAATCCGACTGTTCCGTACGCCAAATCCATCATGGATTACATTTTCCGCTGGATGGGCGCGCGCTTCATCGGCGAGGAGTACGCCGCCAGCGGCGAAGCCGGCGAGTCCCCCGCACTCCGCGTCACCGAGCCCGATCCGCAGCAGGCGCTGCCGTTTTCCCCCGCGGTCACCGACGCCCCGACGTGTTCGGAATGCGGCGGCCTGATGACCCGCAACGGGTCTTGCTATAAGTGCGAGAACTGCGGCGGGACGAGCGGGTGTAGCTAGAGTCAAGCTCTCGGCTCGCTTCTTGAAATGGTGTTTCGCTACACTAGAAGCGAAAGCTCTGTGGAATACGGTTACACAGACTCTATATCGAACCCTTACCGGAAGGCGGCTTCAATGTTCTTGTCCCCGCCATCCCCGAGATCTGCACCTTCGGTGAGACTCTTGAAGAGGCCCGCGAGATGGCGCGAGATGCCATCCGCTGCTACCTGGAAAGCGCCCTGAAAACCGGTGAACCGATTCCGGGCGACGTCGCTGAAATCAACGACGGAACGGGTAGCGGTTACGATGCTGAGTGACTTTAAGCCGCTGGGCTGCCGCAGCCTGCGTGAGGCCCTCCATCTCGACGAACAGGTAGCGCCGTCACGCTTCCCCGCATTGCCGGTTTCGTGCCTCCCCAGACGAGAAGCCTAAATCGGAAAAGTCGTTTCCTCCTACGTATCCTTTGATCCGAACCTTCGGGTGACCGATTCCAATCGCACGGTAACGCCGCCGGCCAAGCGATTTCGCGCCGCCTTTTGCGTTTTCGTCTGAAAGCAGTGCAGGACGTAAACCGCATCCTGAAAGCAGGCCACATAGAAAACCCGGTACTCCGATCCAGCGTGAACCCGAATCTCCATTGCTCCCGGCCCCACGTCCGGCATCGGCCGAAAATCCGTGGGCGTTTCGCTGCCCTGAACCAGCTCCAATTGGTAGCCAATATCCGCCCGAGCTTCCGCGGAAAACCTGCGGACACGATCGAGCGTATCACCCATCCAGTGGACTGGCGTAGTGAGCCGACGAGTTACTATGTCAAATATATTTGAAGGGCGAGATCACCTTCGTCGAGTCCGGTTTCGGCGACCTTGACGCGGCGTGAAACCAGAGCTGCTTCAGCGAACGGATCGCCGCGAAGTACTCGTCGACCTCCAGCGGCTTAACCACAAACGCGGACGCCTGGAGGCCATACGCTCGTGAGATATCCGCCTCGCGGTCGCTGCCGCTTACCACGACCACCGGAATATTCCTCAGTTCCGGATCCCCTTTGATCGCCTCCAGCACCTGAAATCCGTCCATTTTAGGCAGATTGAGATCCAGCAGAATGAGGTCGGGCCGCGGAGCCTGGCTATGTTCGCCGAGCCTCTTCAGGAACGCGATTGCGGCTTCTCCGTCGGAAACACAGTTGACCCGATTCGGGACGGTGGCGTCGCGCAAGGCGGCTTCCGTCAGGTGGACATCGAATTCGTTGTCTTCCGCCAGCAGGATCTCGAGTTGAGGGACGCACGCCTGTTCGGGCATGTACTGGGGATTACCCTAGGTTGGATCGTGTTTCAGAATTTTTTGGGCCCTGCACTTCGGCGGCACGCCCGATGCACGCAAGTCATTGACATTTGTGCCCCCAATCACATACGATGCCCTAGATCGGAACCGGTCCAGCCAGGGTCGGCGTCCATTTGGGTCAGGGGGGTGAGGTTCATGCGTTCCATCGGTCTATTGTTCGCGCTATTGGTCTGTTCTGCGGCGGTGTTTGCCCAGACCGCGACGGGCACTATCACAGGGACTATTTCCGACCCGGCGGGCGCCGTGGTTGCCAATGCTCCCCTGGAGCTGAAGAACAGCGAAACCGGCGCAGCCTACCAGACGGCCACCAGTTCTACCGGTAATTACACGTTCCAGCAACTGCCGGCTTCCACCTACCAGCTGACCGTGAACGTTCCGGGATTCAAGACCCACGTTCGCCAGAATCTGGGCGTCCAGGCGGCTCAGACCATCCGCATCGACGTCATCCTTGAAGTGGGCACAAATACCGAATCGGTCACGGTATCGGCCCAAGCCTCCATGCTGAGCACGGAGAGCGCCTCTGTAAACACCAACGTCACCACGGACCGCATGAATGAACTGCCGATTCTCGGCGTCGGCCCGGCCACGGCCAGCACCCACGGGGTGCGGAACCCGCTGGCCTCTTCGGTGCTGACGGCGGGCGTATTCTGGGTTCCCAACACATCCATGCGCGTCAACGGAGCGCCCACCAACACCTTCGGAATCAAGCTGGACGGCCAGGACATCACCAACGGCGTGAACACTTCTAATTCCCAGGCCCAGACTCAACCCAGCGTGGATGCGCTCGAAGAAGTCGCGATCCAAGCCTCCAACTATTCGGCCGAGTTCGGCCAGGCGGGTTCCGGCCTGATCCAGTACACCACCCGGTCCGGCACCAACAGCTTCCACGGTTCGGCTTATGACTACCTGGTCAACGAAGCGTTGTACGCCCACGAAGATTTCGATCATCTGCGAAACAAGCAACGGCGTAACGATTTCGGAGGCTCTCTGGGCGGCCCGATCATCATCCCCAAGATTTACAACGGCAAGGATAAGACGTTCTTCTTCTTCAACTACGAGCAGTTCCGCGAGTCCACCATAGTCAACACCGTCCTGGATACGGTTCCCACTGTGGCTTATCGCAAAGGCGACTTCTCGGCCCTGCTCGGCAATGGGACGCCCTTCACGGGCGCGCTTGCGACCGACGGACTGGGCAACCAGATGCTTCAGGGAATGATCTTCGACCCGAGCACGGAGCGACTCGCTCCGAACGGGACACGCGCGCGCCTGCAATTCCCAGGCAATCAGATTCCTCTGACCAGTTTCGATCCATCCGCGGTGAAACTTCAGAATTTCATACCCCTGCCTAACATCGGAACGGCGAACACGTTTACCAATAACTACATCAATCCCTTCCCCAGCGACCGCGTTACTCCCATCCCGTCGCTCAAGCTCGATCACTCCTTCAGCTCGAAGCTCAAAATATCCGGCTATTGGTCCTCGACCACTACGGAGGTGGAGTACGCGCCTGGAGGGTTTGCTCTCTCCGAAGGCTTCCCGGATACGATCACGGCCACACGGGGCACTTATATTTACTCGCGCACCTGGCGCGCCAACCTCGACTACACACTGACGCCCACCATGCTGCTGCACTTCGGCGCGGGGTATATCGTCAACGATTTCGGAGATACGGCGCCGACCACGAATTTCGATATGAACAAAGTCCTGGGCATCGCAGGCGGCACACTCGGACCCACGACGGGAGCTCGCGTCCCCATTTTCGGCGCGCCAGCCGGTTTGGCTCCGCCGACCTCGGGAAGCCTGGTCGGCCCACAGGGGTTCGGCGGGGTGCAGGCGATGGGTCCTTATACCGGCCAGGTGCGCGCCCTGCTTCAAAGGCCCACCGGCAACCTCAGTCTGAGCTGGGTCAAGGGCAACCACAGTTACAAATTCGGCGGCGAGGTACGGTTTGACGGTTATCCCACCGTGACCAACTCCAACACCAGCGGCAACTTCGCTTTTAGCGCCGACCAGACCAACAATTCCTTTTTCCAAGGCAAGGCCCTGGGCGGCCTGTTCGCCGGATTCCCCTATGCCAGCCTCCTTCTGGGGGACGTGAGCAGCGTCACCCTGGCGCAGCCCGCGGAAACGCGCGGCGGGCGCGGTTTCTATGCCTGGTACGCGCAGGACACCTGGAAGGTCACGCGCAAGCTCACGCTCGATTACGGTCTGCGCTGGGACCTGATGACTTATCCGCGCGAACAATATGGCCGCTCGCCCGATTTTTCGCCCACTCTGGTCAACGCCACCGCGGGCGGACATCCGGGCGGCACGATCTATGAGGCCAACTGCAACTGCCGGTTCGCCAACAACTATCCCTTCGCATATGCTCCTCGCATCGGCGTTTCGTACCAGGCTCTTTCCAAGACTGTAATTCGCGGGGCGATCGGCCTCAGCTATTCGATGTCCCAAGGCGGCGGACAGGGCTCCGCGGGCGCCAATCAGACCAAGCCCAGCGCGAGCTTCGGCGACCCCGCCATGGTCCTGAGCCAGGGCATTCCGTTGACGCCGATCTGGCCGGATCTGCGGGCAAACCTGTTCCCGGCATCCGCTACGCCCGGTCCGGGACCGGCGGTGGTGGATCAGAACTACGGCCGTCCGGCGCGCATGCTGCAATATAACGTCGGCATCCAGCGCGAGATCACCAGGGACCTGGTGGTGGAAGCCAGCTACGTGGGCAATCGCGGCGTGTGGTGGAGAACGGCTTCTCTGCTCGATTACAACGCGCTGACGCCGCAAGGCTTGTTTAGTCAATACGGTCTGGATTGGAGCAATCCCACCGATCGCGCGATCCTCTCCTCGCAGATTGGCTCAGTCGGCGCGGGACGTTTCCAGAATAAACTTCCGTATGCCGGATTCCCCTCGGGATCGACCGTGGCGCAATCGCTGCGCCCCTTCCCGCAGTTCACTTCGCTGGCTGCGACCGGAGCCCCTCTGGGCAAGACCTGGTATGACGCGCTCCAATTGAAAGCTACCAAGCGCTTCTCGCATGGCCTCGACTTCACCTGGACCTACACGCGCTCAAAAGAGCTCGATCTGGGCGCCGAAGACTATACCGGCGTGCGGCATCATCAACGATGTCTTCAACCGCGATAACAACAAGCAGATTTCAGCCTCCTCGCGGCCGAATTGGATGACCCTGGCCGTCAACTACACGACGCCCAGGTGGAATCAGAACCGCTGGGTGAGCCAGGCCCTGCGAGACTGGACGCTCGGCGCCGTGCTCCAGTATGGCAGCGGATTGCCGATTCAGGCTCCCCTCAGTCCGGGCAATAATAACGCGCTGACGCTGCTGCGCAGTACCTACGCGACGCGGGTGCCGGGAGTGCCGTTGTACCTGGTGGATCTGAACTGCCATTGTTACGATCCCAGCAAGACGCAGGTGTTGAATCCCGCCGCGTGGACCGATACTCCGAACGGCCAATTCAGCCCCTCGGCTGCCTATTACAATGACTACCGCTATCAACGTCGCCCCTCGGAACTGGCTAGCGTCGGCCGGATTTTCCGCATCAAGGAACGGGCTTCGCTTCAGATCCGCGCAGAGTTCAATAACGTGTTCAACCGGCCGCTGCTGCTAGGCGGAACGGCTGGAACTTATGTGAATCCGAGCACGGCTCTGAATACTCCGGTCAAAGCGGGTCCCGATGGCCGCAACATCAGCGGTTTTGGAACCATCAACACGACCGGTGCGGTCAGCGGCGAACGTCAAGGTACGCTGGTGGCGCGCATCACCTTCTAACGTTCGGTGGTGGTATTATCGATTTGAATTCGACGCAGAACAGGTCCACGCCGACGATATCTTTGAGACCTAAGGAGCCGGACGATGTCTGACCAAATCAGTCGTAGGGAAACTTTCCGCCGCGGCTTGGCCGCCACCAGCCTGTTGGCGCTGCTCAAGGACTTGCCGGTGCCCGCCCTGGCGCAGGGGGACACGGACGTTCCATTTACGGATCTTCCCAAGAATTTCAATCCGGCTGGCGTGCCTGGTGCCGCCTCCCGTCAACTCGACATCCGCAAGATCGACGGGATGCTAACGCCCAAGGATCAGTTCTTCACCACCCAGCACTTCATGAAGCCGGAGATCGACGCGGCCAAGTATCGCTTGAAGTTCACCGGTATGGTCAACAAGCCCACGGAATTCACGCTGGCCGATCTGAAGGGCATGAAGTCCAACGAAGTGGTCCATGGCTTCGAGTGCTCTGGCAACAGCCCGCGCGCGATTCAAGGGCTGGCTTCCTGCGGCCGCTTTACCGGTGTTCGCTTGAGCTCCGTCCTGAAACAACTCGGAGTCAACGCCAAGGCGCGCGAAGTGGTCTTCTTCGGCTATGATCGCGGTTCGAGCGACGTTGCCTTCCGCCAACAGACCTACAAGCTCGATCAGCAATTCGGCCGCAGCGTCACGCTTGAGAATGCCATGAAGCCCGAGCCGCTGATCTCCTACGCGATGAACGGCGAGCCGCTCACCCTCAACCAGGGTTTTCCAGTGCGGCTGGTGATGCCCGGCTGGTATGGCGTCGCCAATGTGAAATGGCTCGCCGAGGTGCACCTCCAGGAGGATCGCTATCTCGGGAATTACCAGGCCCGCTGGTATCGGACCATCCGCGGCGTTGGCGGAACCGGCAAGGATGACGATCCGGATACCCAGTGGGTGGAAACCGAAGTCACCCGTATGCAGCTCAAATCCGTGATCGCCCGCGTGCGCAAGACCGGCGGCGCACATCAGATCCTGGGCTTTGTATTGAACGACGGGACGCCGGTAAAATCGGTGGAAGTCCAGATCGATAACGGCCCCTGGCAGAAAGCCACGCTCGATTCCGCGAACTCGCAATTCTCGTGGAAGCTGTTCACCTATCGCTGGGAAGGCGCTCTTCCCGGCGAGCATACGCTGGTATCGCGCGTCACCGACGTGAACGGCGTGGTCCAGCCGACCGCTGCGGAGCTCTCCCGGAAGAAAACGTTTCTCGAAGACAACTCCCAGTTCCCGCGCAAGGTCATGATCGGCTAGTACTGTGGGGCAGGCGATCTTGTCGCCTGCCGACCGATCACAATCGCGAGAACGGCGGATTCGCGCGATAATAGTGGAATATGTCTACGGTAACTACCAAGTCCGCCCGCAATGTTTCCAAGCCTCTGAGTGAGAACAAGCACCTTCTCCGCTGGGTGGAGAAGATGGCCGAGCTCACCACGCCTGCAAACATCCATTGGGTGGACGGCTCCCAGGAAGAATACGACGCCCTCTGCGCGCAAATGGTCGAAGGCGGGACGTTTATCAAGCTGAACCAGGATCTGTGGCCGGGCTGCTACTACGCCCGCTCGGACGCTAGCGACGTCGCCCGCGTCGAGGATCGCACCTTCATCTGCTCGCTGTCGAAAGACAATGCCGGGCCGACCAACAACTGGGTGAATCCGGTGGAAATGCGCCGTAAGCTCAAAGAGCTCTTCAGCGGCTGCATGCGCGGGCGTACGATGTACGTGCTGCCCTTCAGCATGGGGCCGGTCGGCTCGCCGATGTCCCAGATCGGCGTTCAGTTGACGGACTCGCCGTACGTCGTGGTCAATATGCGGATCATGGCGCGTATCGGCAAGGTGATTTACCCCGAAATCGACAAGGTCGACACGCGCGTGGTGCCGTGTATGCATAGCGTGGGAATGCCCCTCGATCCCGGCGATCGCGATGTCCCCTGGCCGTGCAACGAAGAGAAGTACATCGTTCATTTCCCCGAGACGCGCGAGATCTGGTCGTATGGCTCGGGCTACGGCGGCAACGCGCTGCTGGGCAAAAAGTGTTTCGCGCTGCGCATCGCCTCCAATATCGCGCGCGATGAGGGCTGGATGGCCGAGCACATGCTGATCCTCGGTGTCGAGGATCCGCAGGGCGAGAAGACGTATGTAGCGGCCGCGTTCCCCAGCGCCTGCGGCAAAACCAACTTCGCGATGCTGATTCCGCCCCGCGGGTTCGAGGGCTGGAAGGTCTGGACCGTCGGCGACGATATCGCCTGGATCAAGCCGGACGCCAATGGCCGCCTGCGCGCCATCAATCCCGAAGCCGGATTCTTCGGCGTGGCGCCGGGAACGTCTGTCAAGACCAATCCGAACGCCATGACCACGCTGGCGAAAAATTCGATCTTCACCAACGTCGCGCTGACTCCGGAAGGCGGCGTGTGGTGGGAAGGCATGACGGACGATCCGCCGGCCGAATGCACGGACTGGAAGGGCAACCGCTGGACTCCGCAGATCGGCAAGGAAACCGGCGCGAAGGCGGCGCATCCCAACTCGCGCTTTACCGCACCCGCGTCGCAGTGTCCCACCATCGATCCGGCTTGGGAAAGTCCCGAAGGCGTGCCGATCAGCGCTTTGATCTTCGGCGGCCGCCGCGCGACCACCATGCCTCTGGTTTACCAGGCGTTCAACTGGAGCGGAGGCGTGTACACCGGCGCCACCATGGGCTCCGAGACCACTGCGGCGATCGTCGGGACCGTGGGCCAGGTGCGCCGCGATCCGATGGCCATGCTGCCGTTCTGCGGCTACCACATGGGCGATTATTTCCGGCACTGGATCAAGATGCAGCGCACCTTGACCGAAACGCCCCGCATCTATCACGTGAACTGGTTCCGCAAGGATGCCGATGGCAAATTCCTATGGCCCGGCTTCAGCGAGAATATGCGCGTGCTGAAGTGGATCGTCGATCGGGCGCATGGACGGGCTTTGGCGCGCGAAACTCCCATTGGCTGGATGCCTCGCTATGAGGACATCGAATGGGATGGCCTGCCTTCGTTCAAAAAAGAGCAATTCGACGCGCTGCAGGAATTTGACCGGGCGGCCTGGCGCCAAGAAGTGATGGCGCACGAAGAGCTGTTCCTGGCGCTGCATGATCATCTGCCTCCGGAGATGATCTACGAGCGCGAACTGCTGATCTGCAGGTTATAAAAGACATCGGGCGAGGCGTGCCTCGCCCCTACAATTTGTAGGGGTCGGGCATGCCCGACCCGCGGATCCACCTCAGCGCCGGGAAAACACGTCGATCAGTTCGATCACCAGGATCGCCACGACCATGACTTCCAGGATGAAGGCGCGAGCCTGGTGGAACTCGTTCACCATCACTTCGTACAGCTCGCCCGCGATTTTGAGTTTCTGATCCACCAGATTGCGATAATCGGGCACGCCTACCCGGCTCGCCGCTACCCGATATGCGCGCGCATAAAACATATCGCTCAGGAATTTGATGGAGTTGTCGGCCCGCTCGGTCAATTCCCGGACATCCAGGCGCATGGCATTGAGGCGCTCGGCTTCCCCCGCCATCTTCCAGCGTCTTAGAAACCGGCCTCTCAGTCCCAGCCGGCGGTACACGTTATTGAGCACACGCGTCAGGACCTCGTCGTAATGGCGAAATTCGAGTAACTGAGTGTTGGCGTACTCCAAAAGCTGAATCGTAGGGACCGCGCCCTCCGGGGTATCGTAGACGAACGCCGCCACCCATCCGGCTACCAGCAAGTCGCAGGGATAGTAGGAGAGCGCGGCCTGCAAAGCTTCGCTCTGTTCGGTTTGCGATAGGACCGATGCATCCCCGCGGACGATCTGCGCGATTTGCTGTCCACGCCCGGCCAGCAAAGCGGTCGCGGTCAAAGGCTGACCCTGATCGTCCAGCGCCTCTCTTACCTGAATGATGTAGTAGTCTTCGCTCAGCCGATTCTCGTATGGATCCACCAGCGCGCCGCGCACGCGTTCCACGCACTCGCGAACGATCTCAGAAGTTCGCTTATCGAATTCCGGCTCGGCCAGCAGGCGGCTGGATAAGCGCACCAGATCGTCCCAGCCGGCTTCGAAGTCCAGCTTCAATTCGACGCTGACCACGCCGTAGTCGAAATACTTGACACGAGCCTGAAACTGTTCGCCGGCGCCCATGGATACAAGGCCCAGGTTTTCGACCACGGGGGGCCGCTCAAATCGCACGTAATCCGGGACGGGGTGCTTAAACGCGGGCTCCCGGCGCGGCGCTTCCATAACGGCCAGGGATCGCACCGCGTCCAAGTCGATTTGTTCCGCGACATCGTACAAAACCAAAGCCCAGAACGAACCACGTAGCGTTTGCATTCAGTTCAAGGATGCTCCTATTGCGGCTTCCGCTACAACCCTATTCCGCGCTATTTCGCCGCATAGATCCAGCCCCGTCGCGTCATCCACTTCTCGATTTCCACTGCCCCCAGCACCAGCGAGCACAGCGCCAGCGTGAACAGCAGCTCCCCGGCACTCAGAGCCGCGGTTTTGAATACGCGCTGAAATGGCGGCAGGTAAATCACAGCCATTTGCAGGGCCACCGTAAGCGCGACGGCTCCCAGCAATGGCAGATTGGAAAACACTCCCAGCCGCCAGAGCGACTCGGTATCCGAGCGCACCGCCATCACGTGGGCCATCTGCGAAATGGTCAGCACGCTGAACACGATGGTTTGCCAGTGGGCCCAATCCGAGCGGATCGCAAAGGCCTGCGAAAAGATGGACAATCCCCCGATCATCAGGCCCACCCAGACCACGTGCTGCCACAGACCGCGCGCAAACAGGCTCTCGGAGGGCGGCCGGGGCGGGCGATCCATCAGGGACCGCTCCTCCGGCTCCACCGCCAGCGCGAGTCCCGGTAACCCGTCGGTGACCAGGTTGGTCCACAAGATGTGAATCGGCAAGAGCGGCACCGGCAGGCCCAGGAACGGGGCCAGGAAAAGGGTCCAGATTTCGGCCGCGTTGCTGGCCATGATGAACTTCACGAACTTGCGGATGTTTTCGAAAATATGCCGCCCTTCTCGTACCGCGGCGACGATAGTGGCGAAGTTGTCGTCCAGCAGGACCAGATCCGCCGCTTCGCGCGCGACGTCGGTGCCGCTCCGGCCCATGGCGATGCCGATATCGGAACGCTGGAGGGCGGGCGCGTCGTTCACGCCGTCGCCGGTCATCGCCACGAATTCCCCCTGCTTCTGCAGCGCTTCCACGATCCGCAGCTTCTGCGCCGGATTTACACGGGCGTACACGCGTGTCTTTCTAACGCGCTGCTCCAATTCACCTTCCGGCAGCGCCGCGAGTTCCGGACCGCTGATGGCGCGTTCATTATCGGATACGATCCCCAGGCGCCGCGCGACAGCCAGGGCGGTGGCAGGGTGATCTCCGGTGATCATGACGGGGATGATCCCGGCCTGGCGGCAGACGCGAACTGCTTCGAGCGCCTCGGCGCGCGGTGGATCGATCAGGCCCGCCAAACCCAGGAACGTGAGCGAGTCTTCGGCGGCGTCTACGCTCGCGCCGCCGGCCCAGCCGGGCACCCGGCGATACGCCACCGCCAGCACTCTGAGTCCGTCCGCGGCCATTCGCTCCGCGGCAGCGGCGATCTCAGCCCGATCCGGGAGAGAAACTTGACAGCGTTCCAACACTGCCTCCGGAGCGCCTTTGACGAAGGCAATCACGCCGTCGGGCGATCGGTGCAGCGTGGTCATCCGCTTGCGCTCCGAATCGAACGGGAATTCCGCGATCCGCGGCATCGTAGCGAGCAGCGCCGCTTTGTCGAAGCCCGCGGCCAGCGCCGCCTCCAGCAAGGCAGTTTCCGTAGGATCGCCGCTGACTTCGCCGCGCTCGCTCCGATGCGCATCGTTGCTCAGCGCGAGCGCGGTGAAGAACGTGGTCCAGGGCTCGCCGTCCACGATTTCAGCAGGCAGCGCGACATGCTGCCTGGCGACGTGGGCCACGGTCATCCGCATCTTGTTTTCGGTGAGCGTTCCAGTCTTGTCCGAACAGATATAGGTCACCGAGCCGAGCGTTTCCACCGCCGGAAGACGGCGCACCAGCGCGTGCAGCCGCAGCATCCGCCGCGCGCCCAGCGCGAGCGTGATGGTCACCACCGCGGGGAGCGCTTCGGGAATCGCCGCCACCGCCAGGCTGACCGAAGTGAGGAACATGCGCACCAGCGGCTCGCCCCGCAGAACCCCCGCCGCGAAGATCACCGCGCAAATCGCCAGCGCGGCCAGCGCCAGGTACCTTCCGAAGTAGGCCAGCCGCTGCTGTAGAGGAGTTTTCACCTCCGAGCGTTCGTCCAGCATTTCCGCGATCCGGCCCAGCTCGGTTTCGATTCCCGTGGCGACCACGATCCCGCGCCCACGGCCGTAGTGCACGATGGTTCCTTTGTAGGCCATGCTGGCGCGGTCGCCCAGCGCGGACTGCGGATCCGGGTCTGCCGGGTGCGACTGCTTTTCCACCGGATGGGACTCGCCCGTAAGCGCTGCCTCGCCGATGCGGAGCTGCGCGGATTCCGAAACTCGCAAGTCGGCTGGGACCACGTTGCCGGCTTCCAGCAGCACGATATCGCCGGGAACCAGCTCGGCCGCCGGGACCGTAACCGGTTCTCCATTGCGCAGCGCTCGCGCCTGGTGAGCGGCCATTTTCCGGAGAGCCGCCAGGGCGTGCTCGGCGCGATACTCCTGCACGAAGCCGATCACCGCGTTCACTACCACGATCGCCACGATCGCCACGGTGTCCGCGGGCTCCCCCAGGAATCCGGCGATCACCGCGGCCGCCAGCAGGACCAGGATCATGAAGTCGGCAAACTGCGCGGCGAAAATCCGCCAGGGGCTCTTTGGTTTGGCTTCGCGGATCGAATTCGGACCGTGCCGCGCGCGCCGCAGGAGTACTTCTTCGCTCGAAAGGCCGCCTTCGAGCGTGGTCCGGAGCTCTCGCTCGACCGCGTCCACGGTCATTCCGTGCCAGGGAATTTTAGCTGGGCTCACGGCCGGACATTTCTTCCCGAAGCATGCGAAACAAAGCCACCGTCACGGCCAGAATCATCGGGCCGAACAGGATGCCCATCAGCCCGAAGGCCTCCACTCCTCCCAGCATGGCGACGAACACCACCAGCGGGTGTACCGGCAGCTTGGTCATCACCACCAGCGGGCGGATGAAGTTGTCGATCGTGCCCACCAGTCCGGCCCCCCAGACCAGCATGAACACGCCGCGTCCGACGGATCCCTGAAGGAACAAGACCGCCGCGGCCGGAATCCAGACCAGCGCCGAGCCGAACAGGGGCAGAACCGACACCACGGCCGCTGCGACACCCCACAGCGCCGGTGACGGCAGGCCCGCAATCCACGCTCCCAGGCCGCACAGAAAACCTTGCGCGGCAGCCACGGCGATGACGCCGTAGAAGCTGGCCATCACCATGTCGTGCACGGTGTTCAACAGCGTTTCTGTCCGCCCCGGTCCGAGCGGGGAAAACTGCACCGTGCTCCGATAGAGACGGCTGCCATACAGGAACGTGCAATAGAAGGTGCCGACGGCGATCACGATCTTCACGACGCCCCCGCCCGCTGCACCGAGCACCGCCATGGTTTTGCCAGCCAGAGCAGCGCCGGCTTCCTGCAGCCGCGCCGCCAGCAGCCGACGGAGGTCGCTCGATTCCATTCCTAGCCACGTCCCCACCGCCGCCAGGGGACGGTCGAGCGCTGCCCAGATCCGGCCGGCTCCCTGTCCGTCGGCGCCCGGCGCCAGGGCCTGGTACGCCGCGCGCAGTTCCTGCAGGACCGTGGTCGCCAGGAGCGCCAGCGGCGCCAGGAAGGCGATCAATACCAGGATCGTCGAGAGCAATGCCGCGAGCCTGGGCTTGGCCACCCGGATTTGAATCCGCACGTGAAGGGGGTAATAGACCACGGCCAGAACCGCTGCCCCGATGATGGTGGCGGCAAATGGCCAGACCACCACCAGGCACAATCCCACGGCGATGGCCAGCAACACGACCAGCGTGATCCAAGCGGAGCGTTTCGAAAAAGTCGCGCGCGTGGAAGGGCCCTGCACTGTGTTCAGCATGGCATGCCGGAAGCGTCTGCGTTACCATGGCGCAGGGAGAGCTTATGCGGCGAATTCTTCCGATACTTGTCGCCACGTTTGGAGTATTCGGGCAGGGCGTGAACCACGATCTGGGCTACGACGATACCCCCATCCTTCCCGGTCTTCCCTTTCACGTTCACGATCCGAAACGTCCGCATCCGGCCGTGGTGACTCCCGCGGCGCAAGCCGGGCGGCGCGCCTTCCGACGCGATCGTGCTCTTTGACGGTAAGGACCTCTCGCAATGGCAGAGCGCCAAGGGTAATTGGAAGGTCGCCGATGGTTATCTTCAAGTGGCGCCCGGGGCCGGCGACCTAGCCACCAAACAGAAATTCGGCGACGTCCAGTTGCATATCGAATGGGCCGCGCCGGCCGAAGTTCGCGGCACCAGCCAGAATCGCGGGAATAGCGGGATCTATCTGCAAGGGCGCTACGAAGTGCAGGTGCTCGATTCCTACCAGAATCCGACTTACGCCGACGGCCAGGCTGGAGCGCTTTACGGGCAATGGCCGCCGCTGGCGAACGCGACCCGCAAGCCCGGAGAATGGCAAAGCTACGACATTGTGTTTGAGGCGCCCAAATTCGAAAACGGAAAGCTGATGAAGCCGGCATATGCGACCGTGTTCCTCAACGGAGTGCTGCTGCACAATCACAAGGAATTGATGGGGCCGACCGTGCATCGCGCGCTCGCGAAGTACGCCGAGCAGCCCGCCGAGGATTCCCTGGTGTTGCAGGATCACCAGCAGCCGGTGCGCTATCGCAATATCTGGATCCGGCGACTCTCGACATACGATCAGCCGGAGAAATAATGTTCAGGACGCTCATCATCCCCACCATGGCGCTGATCGTCGTCGCTCCCTTGGCCTGCGGACAGAACGAGGCGATCGAGACGGCCGAGCGCCTGAGCGCATCGGCTCCCAAAGGTCCCGCGCCGCGGACAACTTCCGGTAAACCGGATCTCTCCGGTGTCTGGAGCCCCGACCGTGCGTTCATCTATAACATCGAAACCGCGCTGAAGAAGGGCGAAAAGCTCCCGATCCAGCCGTGGGCCGAAAAGCTGGCCGCCCAGCGCATGTCGAAAGACGATCCCGAGGCCAACTGCCTGCCGACCGGCGTGCCCCGCATGGCTCCGTATCCCTGGAGGATCGTACAGACGCCGACGCATGTCTTCTTCCTGTTCGAAGGGAACATCCACAGCTACCGCCAGATTTTTCTCGACGGCCGCAAGCATCCGGCCGATCCCGATCCCACCTGGTATGGCGATTCCATCGGAACCTGGGATGGCGACACCCTGGTCGTCGACTCCATCGGTTTCAACGATAAATTCTGGTTCGATTTCGCGGGCCATCCGCATACTGAGCAGTTGCACGTCGTCGAACGTTTCCGCCGCCCCGATCTCGGCCATCTGGATATCGAAGCCACCATCACCGATCCGGGAGCCTACACGCGGCCTTTCACCATGTACGGGCATTCCGTGCTCCAGCAGAATGCCGAGCTGTTCGAATACATCTGCAATGAAAACAATCAGGACGTATCGCATATCGTTGGCAAAGACGATCGCCGCTAGCTTTTTGCTGCTGTTCACCGCCGCGCACGGTCAAACACCCGCGCTGCGCGATATCACCATCAACTTCGCCACCCGCACCGGGACCACCTGGCCTCTCTACATCGCCCAGGAAGGCGGCTATTTCGAAAAGTATGGACTGCGGGCCAAGCTGGTGTTCGCGGTGCATCCCGCCGCGGTGGCGATGATCGTCAGCGGCGAAGCCCAGATGACCAACTATCCGCTGGAACAGGCCATGCAGGCGGCCTCGAAGGACGGGTCGCTGGTGATGATCGGCAGTCCTTACCGGAAAAGTTTGTTTGCCCTGATGGCGCCGAATATGTTTGCGAGCGTCAAGGATCTTAAGGGCAAGCGGATCGGCGTCAGCCAGCTCGGCGACGCGCCGTATAACTACGCGGTCGGCTTGCTGTCGAAGTTCGGGTTGGGTCCGCAGGGATGTCCAGTGGATTCCCATCGGAACGGATGTGAATGGCCGGGCAGCGGCTCTCTTGAGCGGGCGCGTGGACGCCACCATGCTCACCGCGCCTATCTATTTCAAGCTGGAGGAGAAGGGCTATAAGAGCCTGGCGAACACCAGCGATTACGACGACATCTACGCGCCCACGGTGTACTTATACAAGAAGAGCCTGGCGGCGGCCGATCCGAAGCTGCCTGAGCTGCTGATCAAGGTCCACGCCGAAGCCATCAAGCGCTTTTATGAGGACAAGGCGTTTGCTGTGAAGGCATACCTCGCATACAACAAGACGGACGATCCCGCCGATATCGCACGGGTATACGATCGTTATGCCAGCACCCATACATATGAGCGCGTGCCCTATCTCAACGCGGCTGCGGTGCGGTACATGATCGATCATCCGGTGGACGCGCAATCGGCCGCGCAGTTGAAGAAATTCGACTTCCGCACGGTGATCGACAACACGGCAGTCGACCGCCTGGTGCGTGAAGGGTTCTTCGAGAAGCTCTATGGCCCGGGCATCAAGGCCGAAGAGGATCGCCAGGCCAAGGCGTCCTTCCGATAGCGCTCGCGGTTCGGTGCAGCACAGAACCACGAGCGCCAGCGAGTGGCCATCCACTGTTACATTCGCCCGTCCCTAAAGCGTCTAATATCAAGCGCCCTTGACAAACCGACCTCGAAATGTTGACCATGTAAGGTGCTCAAGGAACCCGTAAGATGTGTAAGGAGAAGAAGATGCGCCGCGTCGCCGCTGTTTTAGCCTGTCTGGTTACAGGTTTCGCCCTCACCCTGCTGGCTCAGGAAGGCCACCCCCTCACCGGAACGTGGCATGGAGATTATGGCACGTCGCCTACCCAGCGGACCCCCATCGTCTTCCTGATGCACTGGGATTCCAAGAAGGTGGAGGGTAAAGTGAATCCCGGCGCGAACTCCGTCGCTCTGAAAATGGCGACTCTCGATGCCAGCAAATGGGGTGTGCACATTGAGGCGGATGTGAAGGACGCGTCCGGCAAACTCATGCCGATGGTATTCGACGGCAAGCTGGATAACGTCGGTTCGTATAACCGGACCATCAGCGGTACCTGGACATCCGGCGCTCAAAAGGGCGATTTCAAGCTCACTCGGGATTAGCACGATCGCGATGAACCGCAATGTGGGCGAAAAAAGCAGCTTTGCTCGGAGTGGCGGCGTTGGCCGCGAGCCTCTTGGCGGCCGGTCTCTTTGCAGCCGACAAAGCTCCGCCTCCCGCGGATCCAGGCAAGAAACTTGTGGCGGAGATTTGCAGTTTTTGTCACGGCTTAGCCCGGCTCAAGGACCAGTCGCTCACCAGGGACGAGTGGAGCAACGTGATTAAAGGCATGATTTCGGAAGGCGCACCGGTGACGGACGAGGAATTTTCCCTGATCCTGGACTACTTGGCAAAGAATTTCGGACCTGCGGAGGGAAAGTAGTGATGAGAAGCAGCCTCGGATACCTGCTATTGAGCCTGGGCGCCGTAGTTACGCCTGTACTGGCGCACCACTCGATCGCGGCCGAATACGACGACAAGAAACCCATCACGCTGCGCGGAACCGTCACCAAATTCGACTGGACCAATCCGCATGTTTATGTGTGGATGGATGTCCGCGACTCGGGCGGAAAGACGACTAATTGGGCCGTCGAATACGAGAGCACTCTGGATCTCAAGCGGAGCGGCAATGGCTGGCGCCGCGACATGGTTCAAGTGGGCGACAGCGTGACCGCGGAAGGAATCCTGTCTCGCGACGGAAGTAAGCAGATCAGTGGCAAATCGTTAACCACAGCGAGCGGGAAGAAGATTGCCGCGGCCAACCCCGCGACCATCAAGCTCGCCGGCGCGCGCACCGGGAAAGCAGCGCCTCACTGGCCCAACGGACATGTTCGATTGGGCGTGGTTCCAGGCGCAAAGGGTTTCTGGGCAGATCCGAATCCCACCGGTCTGTACGAGACCAGCGCCGGGAACATCCGCATGGATTATAGAGGCGAACTGGCCAACATCGCCGACGCCGGCAAAGTGGCTCCGTTCCAGCCCTGGGCGAAAGCGCTGTACGAATATCGCCAGAAAAACAGTTTGAAGGACGATCCCATGGCGTACTGTCTGCCGCCCGGCGGCCCGCGCCAGTTCCAGGATCGTTACGGCGTGCAGATCGTCGAGCAGCCCGACCGGAAGCGGATTTTTATCATGTCGGCGGGCGGGAACCGCAACTGGCGCATCATCTGGCTCGACGGGCGCAAGAATCCCGAGCCGGACGACGTAACTCCCACATACTATGGGTATTCTTCAGGCAAATGGGAAGGCGATACGCTGGTTGCGGAAACCACGGCTTTCACCGAACGCTTCTGGTTCACCAACGGCGGCCTGCCGCATACCGAAAAACTGGCTTTGACCGAGCGGATCACCCGCCCCGATTTCGACACGCTAAAATATGAAGTAACGGTAAACGATCCAGGGGCTTATACAAGACCGTGGACCGGCAGCTTCAACCTTTCCTGGGTTCCTGCCGACGTAGAAGAGTATTTTTGTGATGAAAGTAATCACGAGACCGAATCCTTGTCCGGCAAACACGCTACACCCTAAGGAGACATGACCATGAGACTGCGCGCATTGGCGATTTTAGGAGTAACCGGGGTGCTTCTGGCAGCGGCTCCGCTGCTGGCGCACCACTCCTTCGCGGCAGAGTACGACGCGAAAAAGCCCATCGAGCTGAAGGGCACCATCACCAAGGTCGACTGGATGAATCCGCACGTCTACTTCTACATCGACGTGAAGGACGATAGCGGAAAAATCGCCAACTGGGCGTTCGAGATGGGTCCTCCCCGGCTGCTGGAACGCGGCGGCTGGAAGAAGAGCACCATGAAGGAAGGCGATGAGGTCATCGTCAGCGGGACTCTCGCCAAAGACGGCGGGAAGCACGGGAACGCGCGATCGGTAACGCTCGCCAACACCGGCCAGAAACTGGGCGGTGCTTCGAGCGAAGGCACCATTCCGTAAATTCCTGACCGGCGGTCGATTCGAGGTAGCGCCCGCACAGGGCCGAGTCTGCGAAGGCTCCGTTGTGCGGGCGAAATTAAAGGTGGAGGGTCGAAGTGCGAAAACGTGAAATTGTTGGCTTGGCCGCAGTCGCAGTCGCACCGCGGCGTTGATTTTCTCATTTGCCGCGCCCTCCTTTGGGCAGGATGCAGGCGCCCAGGGCACCGGGCAGGGAATTATCCCGCCGCCCCCGGGGCAGAACCCAGGCCAGCAGGGCCAGTTCGGCAAAGGCAAAGGCAAGGGCAAGGCACGTCCTCCTTCGCGGCCCACGCCGCATGGACCTGACGGCCACGTCCTGCTCGGGCCGCTGCCGGGGGAAGGGGGTGTCTGGAACGGCAACGCCGGCGCCACCATCGCCACCAACGTCGGCCGGGGTCTCGATAACAACCGGGTCAATCTCCCCACCAACCTCAAAATCCCGGATGTGCCTTTTCAGGATTGGGCGCGGGCGCTGTACGATTCGCGCCAGGCCAACAATACCGCGGACGATCCGCACGTTCGCTGCAAGTCCTCCGGCGGTCCGCGCCTGTATCACACGCCGTACGGGTTTGAGATCGTGGATATTCCCGAACTGGAGCGCATTTACGTGATGGGAGTCGGCGGTCCGCACACCTGGCGCGTGATTTACATGGACGGCCGGGAGCGTCCCAAGGACATCGATCCGAGCTTCCACGGCTATTCGATCGGACACTGGGAAGGCGAAAAGCTGGTGGTGGAAAGCACCAATTTCAATCAGCGTTTCTGGCTCAGCCGCGAAGGCGTTCCCCACACCGAGTACCTCAAGCTGACCGAGACCTTCGAGCGTCCCGAATATGACACGCTGCGCTACATCGCGACCATTGACGATCCGGGCGCGTACACCAAGCCCTGGTCGGGCGGCTGGGCGATTCCGTGGAATCCCACCGACGAAATGTACGAATACGTGTGCCAGGAAAACAATCGCGACGCCAAGCACATGTATCGCGGTGAACAGTAAGATTTCACCACCTACTACAAGGGCTAGTTACTCCAGGACTCTCTGGATATCGCGTTCAGTCTTCCTCGGGCCATAATTGCTTGAGGAAAAATGAGACTCACCTACTTTGCCCTGGCAGCACTGGCGTTGGGCACGCTACAAGGGTCGCCGATTTTGAGTTGCCCAGCGACGCTGGAAGAATGCAACGGCAACGAGTATGGTGTATCCGAGTTGAGTCAAGTCGGGAACACCTTCCAGATCGAACTGGATATTCATGTTCTCAGCACTTATACCGGAAATCAGTTCACGGATCTGGTGAACGCCGTGCAGCTCAAGAGCTATGCCAGCGGAACGATTACGAATACCAGCCTCGTATCGGCGCCGGGCGGGCTGAGCTTCTGGAATCTTCTATCGCCCGACGAATTGAACGCGAACGGCTGCGATGGCGGCAGCAGCGGCACTGTGCGCCTGTGCGCGGAAGCCAAGTCCCCCTCGCTCGGCGCGGCGTTCGGGCTTGGAGATACCCTTACCTGGGTCTTTCAGTTCGACACGACGGGGAGCCTGAACAGCACTACGGAGCTCAAGTACCGGTATGTAGATTCCGATGGCGATAAAATCGGGAGTCTAGGGTCTTTCAACATTGGTCCCCAGATCCCCACGGTTAACAGCCCCGAGCCGCTTTCCCTCTCCTTGGTGGGCACCGGCTTATTGGCGATGGGCTTGCTCAAGCGCCGCCGGCGTGCGTGACTACTTGGCCCGCATGGCGAATCCGTACAGTGTGTCTCCGGCGCCGACCACCAGATACTGAACGCCATCCAGCTCGTACGTGATCGGGCCGTTGGTTACCGATGTGTGAAGCGCGGCGTGCCAGAGGGGCACCCCGGTTGCAGGATCGAGGGCCACAAAGTTCGAGCTCGGATCACCGGCGAACAGCAGCTTCCCCGCCGTGCTTAGCAGTCCCGACCGCACGCCTGCGCCTCCACCCGGCCATTTGTGGCTCCAGCGAACTTTACCCGTCCGGTAGTCAATCGCTTGGAGCATCGCTTCGGAGAAGCCGCTGCGATCGTTGCCGCCCCAGCCTTCGGGCTTGTCGTCGTCATCGTAGAGGTAATACACGCTCCACGCGCGCGCTGCGTTGGCGTAGAACAGGCCTGTCTCCGGATTGAAACTTGGGGACGGCCAGTTGATCGCGCCTCCCTGATTCGGCGTCACCAGCGAGCCGTCGAGCTTCGGCTGCTTGGCCGGATTCGGAATCGGCTGGCCCTTGGCATCGACGCCCAGCGCCCAGTTGGTCTTGACGAATTCGCTGCTCAGAATGTTCTTGCCGGTGGCGCGGTCGAGCACGAAGAACCATCCGTTGCGGCTGGCCTGCGCCAGCAGCTTGCGCGGCTGCCCGTCGACGTCGGCATCGAACAACACCGGAGTCTGCACCGCATCCCAATCGTGCGTGTCGTGCGGCGACGGCTGGAAATACCACGCCAGCTTCCCCGTATCGGGATTCAGCGCGATGATGCACTCGGTGTACAGATTCGATCCTTCGCGGCCTTGTCCCGGCGATCACCGGCTGCGGATTGCCGGTGCCGAAATACAACAGATTGAGATCGGGATCGTAAGTGCTCGGCACCCAGGTCATGCCGCCGCCGTGCAGCATCGCTTCGACGCTCGGCCAGGTTTTCGCTTCCGGCGTGCCCGGTTCCGGATGCGCGTACCAGCGCCACTCGAGCGCGCCGGTGTCCGGATCGTGCGACTCGATATAGCCGGGAATATCCAGATCGTCGCCGCTGACGCCGGTGATCACGTGATTCTTGACACCTGTGTTCACAATTATCGGCGCAACGGAAGCATAGTAGAACTGCTCCAGATCGCAGATCTGGGTGTGCCACTTCTCTTTCCCGTTTTTCGAATCGAGCGCGACCAGATTGCAGTCGGGCGTTTCGACGTACACCGTTTCGCGCAGCACCGCCACGCCGCGATTGCCGATGTGCCAGCCGCCTTTCGACGGCCACACGTAATGCCAGATCTCCCGCCCGGTGCGCGCATCGATAGCCCACACGTGATCGGGGATTGTCGTGTAGAGCACGCCGTTCACGACCACGGGCGTCCCCTTGATGGTGGTGTTGACGTTCCCGCCGCCGGCTTGCGGAGCCCGCCCGGGATTCACACGGTAGACCCAGGCGAGCGAAAGCTCGTCGATGTTCGATTGGTTGATCTTTGAAAGCGTGCTGTAGCGGCGGCCGGAGGTGTCGCCGTTGTAGCTGGGCCAAGCTTCGGGGAATGTCGCTTGCCCAAACGCGCTCGCGGCAAATAGAAGAGCGGCGAGCCGCTTCATTTGAGCGACTCCAGATAGCGGACGACATTGTGTATGTCCTGGTCGGTATAGCTATCGAGCATCTGATTATGCGTCGCCAGCGGATCGTCGACATCAACCTTGACTGTGGGGCCACGCGTAAACGCCCGATATTCGCCCGCGGCGTCGCGCAGCGCCACGTTGAAATCGTCGATGCGTTCGAGAGACTCCCGTGACGGGCTGGCCGCCCGCCGGCGTCACCGTGACTTGCAGCGGCTTGCTGCGGCGCGGAAACAGAAATCGCTGCTGCAGGTCGATCGGCTCGTATTTGCGCCCGATACCGGCCAGATCGCCCGTAGGTGAATGACACGTGCTGCACTTGCCGGCGCCGTTGAAATAACGCCCGTCCCGCTTCCGGATTGCCCGTGAGCACGTTCGGCGGATGCTCGGGATTGCGATTCTTGGCCGTCGCCTCGATCTGGTCTTTGAGGAAATGCGTGAGGTCGGCAACCTGCGCCTTCGTCAGATCGGCCTTGTGATTCGCGAGCTTCTTCAGAGCCGGACCAATCTGATCGCCCAGGCGGTCGCGCAGCACCAGAGGGGAACGGATGAGGTCGGGTCCTTGCTCCGTGCCTTTCGCCGGCGCGCCGTGGCAGTTGATGCAGAACTGCGTGTAGATTTGCTTGCCTCGATCCGCCGCGGCCGGATCCACTTCCTGGCGCACATAGGGACCGGCTTGTCCAAACGCTGCGACAAAACGAACCCAGCAGCCAAGACGACACCGTTCTAGCTAGTGGCCAGAGCTGTCTGTCCCCTTTTTAACTTTTACACGTCGCATATCTCGATTGCCTTGTTGAGAGTAGCGATCGGGTCGTGCCCTGGCGTGGGGCAGTACTCGTGCGACACGAACCCAGTGAAGCCCAAATCCGCGATGGCCTGCATGATGAAACGATAGTTCAACTCCTGAGTATCGTCGATGTCGTGCCGGCCGGGGTTGCCGCCGGTATGGAAGTGCGCGATCCATTGGAAGTTATCGCGGATATTGCGCACGATATCGCCGTCCATGATCTGCGCGTGATAGATGTCGAACAGGATCTTGACGCGCGGCGAGTTGACGCGCTTCATCACGTCGACGCCCCAGGCGATGTGGTCGAACATGTAGTCCTTGTGGTTCACCTTGCTGTTCAGGTACTCCATGCAGATGGTGACGCCTTTGTCCTCGGCCTGGGCCTTCACTTTGTTGAGGAACGCGACGCAGTTGTCCGCGCCCACGCGATCGTCCATGCCGCGGCGATTGCCGGAAAACGTGATCACGTTGGGCACTCCCGCCGCCGCCGATTCGTCGATGGCCGCGCGCAGCGACGCTTCGAGCTTGGCGTGATTCGCCGGAGTGTTCAGCGCGTCGGCGAATGGTGCCGCCGGGTCCCAGGCGGATACATCGAGGGCACCAGGCCGTATTTCTTGAGCAGCGGCCAGTCAGCGGGCCGATCAGGTCGAATCCCTTGATGCCGAGGCGCGCGGCTTCGCGGCAGCAGTCTTCCATGCTCATCTCGCGTGCAAAGACTCCGCGCGTTATGCCTTGTTTGATACGGCCTTTTCTTTGCACGGGGACAGTCTGCGTCTGCGCCAGCGCCAGCGGCGCAGCCAACACAGGTAGAAAATCTCTGCGACGCATGGATTCCTCCTAAGGTTCGACGATCTTCAGCGAAATACTCTGCGATCCACCGCGTTCCAGCGTGACTTTCTCGGCGCGATCGAGAAGCCGAATCAAGATGTCCGGTTTCAGTCTCATCGCGGCAGTTTCCGTCACCCCGATAACGCGGTACTCTCCTGGCGCCAGTCCGTTGATCTGGAATTTTCCTTGCTCGTCGGCCGGCGTGTTTTTGCTTTTACGGAGCAGCATCGATACGGAAGGCGAATCCGGGGCTACGGGCCACTTCACGGCTACGATCATGATCGGGCCGGCCACCTTGCCGCGCTCGGCAACCGATCCGCTGATCGTGGCCGCCTTATCGTCGATCACGATCTCCAAATTCGCCGGACCGGATACCGGCGTGAAGACGCCGTCGGTGACCGGCAGGCCGTTGTAACGAACTTCCTTGACGTAGAATTTATCACCCATGTCGCGCGCCGAAACTTGGCTAGGGTCCCCAGGCAAGCTGTGGATCTGAAACGTGCCGCCCGCATCCGACACCAGCGTCGTGAAGCCCCAGCCTCGAAGCACCGGTGTTACAACCAGGGTCGTCTTGCCCGGCAGCGCCGCGCCATCCGCGGCGACCAGCCGGCCGATAATGTCCGCACCGGCCGACATAGTCATCCTAACTTCAACATTGTGGTCCGTCACTTCCGCGGATCCGACCGCCCAGCGCTTTTCCTTACGGCGCTGGTCATCGGTCGAGAGCACAAATGAGTGAAGCCCGGGCAGAAGATTCCTCACCAGGAAATCCCCCGAGCAAGGGACTTGCCGCGACGTGTCAAGGTCGGGGGCATCACCGGTGCGAACGGCCAGATGCCAGTTTTCATCAGGGTCGCAATCGCCGGGTTGAACCGTAAGGTGTGCACGGTAGTAGGCGGCCTTGTGCACGGTGATGGTGCCTACAGATAGGGAAGCGCCGGAACTAATTGGAATGGGAACGCCTGGCCAATACGAGGTTTCTAGATCTTCATCCACTATCTTCAGATCGCTTTCTGAAAACTGCCGCAGGATTTCCGGAGCGCCACGCTCCGGGGCGATCCGGACCAGGTAATCACCCGGCCTCAGTTTGGTTGCCGTGAAGTATCCGTCCGGATCGGTAACCACCTGAGTCGAAGTGGCAGGGATGAGCCCGACGCGCAGGTTCGAAAGCGGCTTTCCGTCTTCATCGATCACGCGGCCGCGCAGCTCGCCCAGGCGAATCAAGGCAAACCGACGCTCCCGGGAAGGGCGATCCTGGTCGAGGCTCACTGAGTCTCCGACGCTATCAACCGGCTCGGCGCTAGGGCCATCGAAAGTCTCGGCGAAGTAGCCCTCTTTCTGGGCCTCGACGTAATACTCGCCCGCCCGTGCAGGATGAAACGTGAACTCGCCCTTTGGATCCGTGGAGGTGGTGGCGAAGACGGATCGCGTGGTCGCCTCCGCGGGGGTATGGCCGAATTCGTACAGCGTGACGGTGACCCCGGCCAAGCCGAGTCCGCTTTCGACCACGGTACCGTGGATTTCGAGCGGCGGCGTGTTCTGCGCGCACGCCAGTCCGGCTGTGAACGCGAAACACAAGCGGGCAATCACGCCCTATAGTCTATTATGTTATTCGCGCAAAACGGAGCGCGGCGCGATTGATTCTGAGTCCCATCGGGGGGCGCGCGCCGCGCCCTTTGCGCGTTATGCCGCCAGGACTTCGAGGATCAGGCACTTAAGATACAGCGTTTCCGGCACAGTTAGCAAGATCGGATGATCGGAAGCCTGGGTGCGGCGCTCCAGAACGCGGATGGTTTTGCCGGCGTCGAGCGCGGCTTCGGCGACGATCTGGAACAGCATCGCCTCGCTCATGTGATGCGAACAGGAGCAAGTCACCAGGATCCCGCCCGGATCGAGCATCCGCAGGGCGCGGAGGTTGATCTCTTTATACCCGCGCGCGGCGTCGTCCAGCATCTTGCGCGAGCGCGCGAAGGCCGGCGGATCCAGAATGATCATCGAGTAGCGGCGGTCGAGTCCAGCGAGAAATTCGAACACGTCGGCTTTGCGGAATTGGATATTTGTGAGCGAATTCGCGCGCGCGTTGGATTCGGCGATTGCGATCGCGGGCACGGAGGATTCCACGGCTTCGACAGATTCCGCTTTGCGAGCCGTGTGCAGAGCGAATCCGCCGGTGGAGCTGAAGCAATCGAGCACTCGACCGCGAGCGTGGCGCTCGGCCGCAACGTAGTTCTCGCGCTGGTCGAGATAGATACCGGTCTTCTGGCCATGAAGCAGATCGGCTTCGAGCTTCAGGCCGTTCATCTCCACAGCGACCCGCTCGGGGATTTCACCGGATAAGACCAGTGTCTCCGCAGCCAGACCTTCGAGCTTACGCACGCTGGCATCATTGCGCGCCAGAATCCCGGCGGGTTGCAGCAGCTCGTTCAGGCAGTGCGTGATGAGGTCGCGCGCGCGATCCATGCCCTGGCTGAGCGTCTGCATCACCAGGTAGGGACCATAGCGATCGACAATCAGCCCGGGCAGAAGGTCGGCTTCGGAGAATACGAGTCGATAGGCGTTTGAGCCCGTGACTACACGCTCGCGATGCGCGATAGCCTGGGTCAGACGGCGCATGAAGAAGGGCCGGTCGATGGGTTCGCGGCTGTTGGCAAATGGGCCAGTGAGCAGCCGCAGCGCGATCTGCGAGGTGGAGCTATAGTGCGCCACGCCGATGATCCGGCCTTTCGGATCGGCCACACCAACGGCATCGCCGGGCTGCGCTTCACCGCGATCGGTGATGTCGCTCGAAAAGAGCCACGGATGGCCGCTGGCCGCGCGATCGGAAGCCTTGCGGTTAACCTTGACGAGATTCAAAGGGATCGCGCCGGCGACAGGCGGAATGCGTCTCCGCGCATGGCTTCCAGGCGCGCTATGCGGTCCTCGGTCGAGGGATGCGTGGAGAAGAGCCGCGTCATGCCGCCATTCTTGAATGGATTCAGAATAAACATATGCGCCGTGGCGGGCGAGGCGTCATTCATGGGGACCCGCTCCACACCTTGCTCCAGCTTGCGTAATCCGTTGATGAGGCCGTCGGGCGAGCCGGTGTATTTGGCGGAGGCGGCGTCGGCATCGTACTCGCGGGAGCGCGAAATCGCCATCTGGATCAGACCGGCGGCGATGGGCGCCAGGATCACCATCAGCAGTCCGCCCCAAGGGCTGCCTTCGTCGTCGTCGCGGCGTCCGCCGCCGAACCACATCGCCATGTACGCCAGATGCGTAATGGCCGCGGCGAGCGTGGCCGCGATCGAACTGGTCAAGATATCGCGATGCAGCACGTGGCCAAGCTCGTGCGCGACGACTCCTTCGAGTTCGCGATCGTTCATCAACTGCAGAATCCCGGCCGTGAATGCGACCGAAGCGTGCTGCGGGTTCCGGCCTGTGGCGAAAGCGTTGGGCGAAGCATCCGGGATCAGCCAGAGCTTGGGCATCGGCAAGTTCATGCGCTGCACTAAGCTTTGGACTAGCGGATAAACCCGCCGGTAGACTTCCGGATTTTCCTCCGGCGTCACCGGCTGGGCAGAGTAGGTCGCCAGCGCGATCTTGTCGGAAAAGAAATAGCTGGCGAAGTTCATGACCACGGCGAGCACCAAGGCGATTTCGAGCCCCGAGCGGCCGGCGATCATTCCACCGCCGAACAGCAGCAAAGCACTGAGCAGGCCCAGCAACATCGCGGTCTTTACGCCATTCATAACAGTCGTCCTGTACCTGACATCATAGAAGACGAGGCGGGGAAACCATTGGTTCCCCCGCCTCCAGCCAGACCTTACAACCGCTTTAGTTGTTGCTCACCTGAACTTTGACCTGCTTCGGCTTGGCGATTTCCTTCTTGGGCAAGGTAATCGTCAGCGTGCCGTTCTTGTAGTCGGCCTTAACCCCATCCGGATTAACGGTATCCGGCAGCGTGAACACACGCTCGAAGTGGCCGTAGGAACGCTCCACGCGATGCCAGCCGCCCTCCTCTTTCTTTTCCTCGAATTTGCGCTCGCCCTTCACGGTGAGCGTACCGTTCTCCAACCGGACGTCGATGTCTTCGAACTTCACGTCCGGAATATCAGCCTTGACTACCAATTCGTTTTCGGTCTCCCGGATGTCGACGGGGGGCACCCACGGACGGCCATTCGGTTCGACAAACAGCCGATTCATGGTGTCCTCAAACGCTTTCAAGCCCGGGAAAGGGTCGAAACCGCTAAAAGGTGCATATTTGATGATCGCCATGATCTGTCCTCCTGAATATATCTAACTTCAACAACAGTATAAAATATGCGTGTATAACTGTCAAGTAGGCACCTAAAAAATCTTGGCGCGGTCTAACCAGCCTTCCGATACACTGGTCCCATGCGTATTGGAATGATCGGGTTAGGCAAGATGGGCGGGAATATGGCGCAGCGCCTCACCCAAGGGGGTCATGAGGTGGTCGCCTACGATCCTCATCCGCCGGATGCCGCCAGAGTTCAGGAGATGAAGGCGAGCCTGGTTCCCGACCTTGCGGGACTCGTGGCGCAACTGCCGGCCCCGCGTACGGTCTGGGTGATGGTTCCGGCCGGGAAGCCCACTGAGGACACGGTGGACGCCTTGGCTAAGCTCATGTCTCCCGGGGATTTGATTATCGATGGCGGGAACACCCGCTTTACGGACGATATCGCCCGCGCGGCGGCCCTGGAGCCCAAAGGGATCCACTATATGGATGCCGGTACCAGCGGCGGGATCTGGGGGCTCCAAGTCGGCTATTGCCTGATGGTGGGTGGACAACAGGAAGACTTCCGGCGGGTGGAACCGATTCTCAAGACTCTGGCGCCGCCCAACGGGTATCTCTACTGCGGGCCGGTGGGCTCGGGGCACTTCGTCAAGATGGTGCACAACGGGATCGAATACGCGATGATGCAGGGCTACGCCGAAGGCTTCGAGATCATGCAAGCGTCGCGCTACAAGCTGGATCTGCCGGCCATCGCCAACCTATGGAACCAGGGCAGCGTAGTGCGCAGCTGGCTGCTGGAGCTGACCGCACTGGCGCTTAAGCAAGACCCCGGCCTGGAGCATCTTCAGCCCTGGGTGGAGGATTCGGGAGAGGGCCGCTGGACCGTGGAGGAATCCATCAACACGGCGGTTCCGGCTCCGGTGATCGGGTTGTCTTTGATGATGCGCTTCCGCTCACGGCAGGAGAATTCGTTCGGCGCGCGGATGCTGGCGGCCATGCGGCAGCAGTTCGGCGGTCACGCCGTTAAACCTAAGTAGTCTACTCCAGGCGGTAGATTACGAAGTTCGCGTCGCGGAATACTTCGACGGCATGTCTGTCCGGGCGCGCGATCGCTTGCGGGCTCCACCAGAAAATCGAAATGCATCTGGCTTAGCTGGTTTTCAACCTCGGCCGCTGTCCACGGCCGGAAGGCGCAATTGGAACGATAGCGCGGGAACGGCGGCGCATAAACATCGGAGCAATTCTCCAGACCTAGAATGCGATCGGCGGGCGTGGTGTGATCGCGCAGCCAGGCGAGCGATGAGTAGGTGATCGAAGCCTGGCTCAGGTACGCGTCGCGGCCGATTCTGCCGGCCACGTAACGCAGTTGAGGAGCGTTGATTTCGACGATCATGATCGCGCAGATGGCCGTAATCATGACCCATAGGGTCATTGCCGCCAGGCTTGCCCGGGTAATGAGCGGCGACGCCCGCCAGAAACGGACCAGCCTCACGCCGGTGAATAGGGCGAATACCGTTAGCGCCGGCAACGCATAGCGCACCAGGGGACTGACCCATGCCCAAATCAGGAAGCTGGCGAGTGCGAACCACAGACACAGCCGCTCGGTACGGTTTGGCCGCGGGGTCAACAGCCACACCGGCCAGAAGACGGCGAACGCGATTCCCAGGGGCGCGATCAGCACGGTTTCCGAGAAATCGTGCCCGCGAAAGTGCAGGTCCCAGGGCAGGCGAAGAATACGAAGGATGCTTCCGCCGAGACTCGGATCCGGCGGCCAGCCCGGCACCATCGATACTCCACGCGCCAGGGGAAAAATCGGATTACCGGTGAGCGCGAAGCGCCGCACGTTCCAGATGAGCGCGACCATCGCGAAGACGATCGCCAGCGATGCGAATGCCCGCAAGCGCCGCGGCTGACGCCAGGCCGCCGGAAGGAACACCGCAGTTAAGGGAATCGCGCCGAACAAAGCCAGGTCTTTGGTGGCGAATCCGCAGGCTAGAAAGAGCACCCCGGCTTGGACCCACTTGAATTCGGATGTGGCGCGCCAGCGCAGGGCAGCGGCCAGCGAGGCCAGCATGAAGAAAGTCACCACGCTGTCGTTTTTCGGGACGGATTCGGCCCAATGCAGGACCGGCAGGGAAGCCACGAGAACCACGCCGGCCAACGCCTCGCCGGCATCCGCGCCGCAATCGCGCGCCAGGACCCAGCCGGTCAGGAGCGATAGCGCGAAGAACATCGGCGCGATCAACTGTGCGGCGGGCTGTCCGCCCAACGACCACGCGAGCGCGAATACGGATTCGGCGGCCTGCGGGAAAAACGAATAATCCAGGCCTGGCTTGGGCTCCAGCGCGTGGACCTGAAGATAATACTGGCTCAGCGGCAGATGCATCTTCATCGCGTCCCAGGAAAGCGTGGGAGCGAGCATCAGCACGGTGGTGCACACGGCCAGAATCGCTACGAACGGGATGAGGATGCCCGGCGCCGGGTAGGCCAGTTCCTTGAGCTGTCCCCAGCGGCGGAATAGCGCACGGAACACGTTGATGAGGCGCAATAGATTGCGCCAAAAGAAAAGGAGCGGAGCGACTACGAGTAGAACGAAGAACCAGGTATACCAGAACCCGGCGAGGCCGCTCGCGAACAGCGCGGTATTGAGCAGCGCGAATCCTGCGGCCAGGGAGAAGACCAGATCCGCGGCGGGCGCGCCGCCGGTCCAGCCGCAGCGCTCGCACAGTGCCCGTCCGGCGCAATAGCACGCGGCGAAGAGTACTACGGCGACGATCGTCGCGCGCGGTTCGCGGACCAGTGCGATCGCCACAGGAGTTGCCGTGATCGCCGCCAGCTCATAGCGCCACAGGAATCCGGTTCGCAGGCGGCTCCAGGCCCAGGCTCCTATCGCGAGCAGCGGCAGGCCGATCATCGCGGCGCGAAAAAATTCCGGGCCGGGGCTGCGGAAATACTGCGACGTGCCAGCGCACGATGCCGGCGGTCAACATCACCGCGGCAGCGGCCCAGGCAAGCCACAGGGCAGTTCTCACACTGTTCGGCAAGGCTGATTATATCGTCTGGTCATCGGATATGATTGGACCGTGGATGAGTCCCTGCTGGTCAACACGCTCGGGCATTCGGCCGGCGTGCTGATCTTCGGCATTTTCCTGGTGCTGCTACTGCGGGACCGTGCGGCGCGCAGGCTGCGCGGCGGTGTCAAATCGATGGTGGCGGCGCTGCTGGCGTTGGTATGGAACCTGGCGTCCCTGATCGTGCTGGGCGCTCCCTCATCCGACGCGCTCTCCATCCGAATCACGATCGCGGTCGGGTTCTCGGTTCTCAGCCTGCTGCCGGCCGTGCTGTTCGATCTATGTCTGGAGCGCCGCTATCGCCCTTTGGTCCAGGGCGGCTACGCGCTTAGCGTGTTGGCGACCGTTTTGCACGTCGCCGAGGTGTTCCGCGCCAACGCCAGCTATCACCGCTGGGCGCTGACCTCCATCACCATTGGATTCGGGATTCTAACGCTCATTGCGGCCGTGCTGGTATATCGTGACGAGCACGACCGGGCGACCACGTCACGCGTGGCCGGAACCATGTCGCTGTTCCTGCTGGCGATGTCTTTCGTGCACTTCGGCAGCGGGCATGCGCGGCAGATCTGGTCGCACGAGCTGGCGTTTCATCACGCGGCGATTCCGCTGGCCCTGCTGGTCCTGCTGCAGGATTACCGGTTTGTGCTGCTGGACGCCTTTTTCCGGTTTCTGGCGAACGTCTTTCTGGCCGCAGTCTTCGTGTTCGGAGCGGTGGAGGCGTGGCGCCTGGAGTTTCTGCCGGCAGCCGACACGCCCTTTCACGTCGCCTTGCTGCTGGCGGGCGCGTGTCTCCTGCTGGTGCTTTTCGCGCTGGCCCGAGGCGAGGTTCAGCGCGCCCTTACCCGCCTGATTTTTCGCCGCCCGAATGAAGAAGCGCTTCTCCGCGATCTGAAGACTCCCATTCGAAACGAGGACGAGTACATCGCCGGCGCGGTAGCGCGCCTGGGTGAATTCATGGGGGCGCCGGCGCGCGTGACTGCCGAGGCTGTGGATGCGCTGAACCTGGATGTGCAGCACCAGGGCGCCGAAGCCGTGGTGCCTTTACGGACGGGTCCGGGCGGGTCGCTGTGCGTGCTTCTGGGGCGCCGTACCGGCGGACGACGTTACCTGAGCGAAGATTTGCAGGCGCTCAGCCGGGTGGCGTTGGTGATCGGCGAGCAACTGGAGCAATACCGCGACCTCGAAACCCGCCGGCTGGTAGCGCAAGCGGAACTGCGCGCTTTGCAATCGCAGATTCATCCGCATTTCCTGTTCAACGCGCTGAACACGCTGTACGGGATTATTCCGCGCGAAGCCCGCGGCGCCCGCGAGACGGTTTTGAACCTCGCCGATATCTTCCGCTACTTCCTCGAGACCAGGAAAACGACGGTGCCCCTGGAAGAGGAAATGCACATCGTCAAAGCCTATCTGGACGTCGAACGTCTGCGGCTGGGCGACAAACTCAAGCTCGAGATCAACGTGACGCCGGAGGCGGAGTCGGTTCCGATTCCGATTCTGTCCATTCAGCCGCTGGTTGAGAACGCGGTGAAGCATGGAATCGCTCCCCTGGCAGGCGGCGGGCTGATCCAGATCAGCGCTAGCACCGGTTCGCAAGGCGAGCTGCTGGTCTCGGTACGCGACAGCGGCCCCGGATTCTCAAAATCCAACCGCAGCGGCGTCGGCCTCGAAAATGTGGAACGCCGGCTGGAGCTGTGCTATGGAGGCAACGCCGGGCTCACTATTGACTCCGGCCCTTCCGGCACGGAGGTCTCCGTACGAATCCCGGCCGCGGCCGCTAAACCGGTTGAAGCGCGGCGATGAAAATCCTGATCGCCGACGACGAACCGGTGGCTCGGCAGGTCCTGCGGGAACATGTCGAGTCTATCCCGTCGCTCGAAATCGCGGGCGAGGCGTCCACAGGAAAAGAAACGCTGCAGCGGATCCTGGATTGGGATCCGGATGTGGTGCTTCTCGATCAGCAAATGCCCGAGCTCGACGGGCTGGCGGTGGTCCGCTCTCTGCGCGGCGCGCGCACGCCTCTGATCATTTTCGTCACCGCCTATGAGCGGCACGCGCTGGAGGCCTTCGAAGTCGGCGCCGTGGATTACCTGCTCAAACCGGTGCGCCGCGAGCGCCTGGAAAAAGCCCTCGAGAAGGCCCGGCGGCAGTTGAAGAGTCTGCCGGCCGCCGGCGGTCTGAAGAAGATTGTCGGGCGCAGGGGGACGGATTTGTACCTACTGGATCCGTCCGAGATCGTCGCATTTCAGGCGGAGGGGGAGTTGGTGCACATCATTACCACCGGACCACGTTATCTGTCGGATCACTCGCTCAAAGCGCTGGAAGAGAAACTCGAGCGGCCGCGTTTTCGCCGCGTGCATCGTGGCACGCTGATCAACACCGACCACCTTCGCAAGATTTCCCCGCTCTCCAGCCGGCGCTGGCTGTTGAAGATGTCCAACGGCTTCGAGGCCGTGGTCAGCAAGCGTCTGGCGGGCGCAATTCGCGAGCAGGCCCGCTGGTAATTTCTTACAGGCCGGGCAATTTCAGCTGATGATCCCTTTGCGCACGGCATACAGGATCAGTTCCGGGGCGCTATGCAGATTCAGCTTTTGCAGGATATGGGTGCGGTGGGTTTCCACCGTATACAGGCTGAGATTGAGCACCGCCGCGATTTCCTTGTTGCTCTTGCCTTCGGCCACCAGTTGCAGGACTTCGCGCTCGCGGTTGGTGAGCAGCTCGTAGCTATCCTCGGCATCGCAGCTCGTCGAGCTGGTGCATGTAATCCTCTTTCAGCAGACTCCGGATTGCGGGGCTGAAAAAGGACTTGCCCTCGGTGATGGCGCCGATGGCGGCGATCAGATCCGCCTCCGCGGAATCCTTGAGCAGATAGGCTCGCGCGCCGGCCTTGAGCGACCGGATCACGTAGCTCTCATCCTTGTGCATGCTCAGGATCACCACCGCGACATTGGGATTCCGGTTGACGATCTGACGCGTAGCCTCTACGCCGTTCAATTGCGGCATGGCGATATCCATGATCACGACATCGGGGGTTTCGGCCGCCGCAAGATCCACCGCCTGGCGCCCGTCCGCGGCCTCCCCGACAACTTTCAGGCCGGGCTGGCGCTCCAGCAGCAGACGCAAGCCGTTACGCATGACGGTGTGATCGTCAGCCAGCAAAATACGAGTCATTTCTTATTTCACAACCTAGCTCGCCAGGGGCAACTCCACATCCACCTTGGTGCCGCTCCCCGGCGTGGAGCGAACCTGAAACGCGCCGCCCAGGTGACGGACGCGCTCTTCCATGCCGACCAGGCCCAGACCGCGCACGCGCCGGGCATCGAAACCCCGGCCGTCGTCTTCGACCGACAGGACAATCCTGGATTCCTCCTGCCGGACCACCACGCGCACCGAACGAGCCTGGGCATGGCGCGCGCAATTGTGCAGGGCTTCCTGGACCACGCGATAGATGCAGGTCTTCAGCTCGTCGGGCAGTTCGCCGGCCGAATCGGCCGCGGCTACGTGAACGCGAATTCCCGTTCGCTTGGAAACTTCGCGGGCCTGCCATTCGAGCGCGGGCACCAAACCGAAATCGTCCAGCATGGAGGGCCGCAGCAGCAGCGTCATATTGCGGATGATGTTCACGCTAGCCTCGGCCAGCTTCTTGATCGATTCCACGTGCTGCCGGACGTGCGCGTCCTTGGGAGCGACCAGGGCGGCGGCATTCCCGGCTTCCATCAGCAAAGCTGAGAGCGACTGGCCGACTTCATCGTGCAGCTCGCGCGAAATGCTGCGGCGCTCTTCTTCCTGGGCCGAAACCAGCCGGGCGGACAGGTCTGCCAGTTCCTGCTGGGTGTGCAAAACTTCCCGATAGCGCCGTTCCAGCTCTTGTTCCAGGCGCAGGGTCCGCCAAATGGTAAATCCGGCCAGCAGCAGTCCCATGCTTACCGCCACAGCCACAATCAGCACCAGCCGGCTGCGCAGTCTGGCGAAGGTTTCATTCATGCGCGCGTCGGATGCGGCCATTTGCCGGGCGCTGATCGCGTCCACCTGATCCACCATCCGGATCAGTTCCGCACGGTGCTGGCGAACCTGGTTGGTCAGATATTCTGAACCCCTGACCAGGCGATCCTCGGGCGGAATCCGCGAAATGTATTCCAGCAATTCCCAATACACCTGGAGTTCCGATTGCAATTCCCGCAAGGCGGGGCTCTCGGTGGTGTCGATCAGAGTCGTGCATTCCCCCAAAGCTTGGTCGGTCTGCCCCCGGGTTTCGTTAAATCGGGCGATCTGGGCCGTGGCGCCCGCCTCATTCGGAGCGAGCAGGTAATCCCGCATAATGATGGCCGACTGGTAGATCCCGGTTTGAACCCGGTCGAGCGCCTGGTCGCGCCGAAGGTAGGTATCGCGCTCCGCGAGATCGCTGGTGCGGACCTGTTCCAGCGTTCCCAGGGCATAGCCGCCGGCCGCCAGCATCAGCAGCAGCAGGCTCCCGAAACCCGCCAGGAGGAGGGGCCGCCCCCCCGGCCATTTACCTGTTCTGGGCGACAACGGCATCCGAATCCTAAGTCTAACCTTTGCGTCCGATTAAGGAATACCGTGTACACGGGATTGCCGGTTTCCCCGTCGAATGCCTTAATGGAGGAAAGCCGTATGAAACAAGCGAACATTCTCGTAACGGGTCTGGCTGCGATCGCGATCTTGTCTGTCGCGGCCTGTTCAAGAAAAGTGGCTGCCGTCAACAAACCTCCCGACATCACCCCGGTGGCCACTCCCTCTTCACCGCCTGCCCGCCCGCAGGCGCCCGGCAAACGGTAGCCGCCGCGCCCGCTAAACCGGCTGCCGTGCAGGCCAGCCGCTCGACCACCATGCCCGCCGATGTCCGCAGGAAACTGGACGAATACCTGGCTAAGCTCGAGGACGCTCTCTTCGATTACGACCAGAGCACCATTCGCTCCGACGCCGGCGTTGCCTTGCGCGACGATGTGAACGTGATCCGCGGCATTCTGGCGGACTATCCGAACCAGAAGCTGGTCATCGAAGGCCATACCGACGAGCGCGGTTCGGCCGAATATAATTTGGCTCTGGGCGATCGCCGGGCGCACGCCGTGCAGGAATTCCTGTCCTCGCAGGGCATTCCCGGGCCCCAGCTCGCGGTTGTGAGCTACGGCAAGGAAAGGCCCGTGTGCACGGACGAATCGGAAAGCTGCTGGCAGAAAAATCGTCGCGCGCACGTGACCGCGGCGCCCTAAGACACCCTTTACTTTCCTACGCACCCTGCCGGAGCGAAACCCCCGCCGGAACCAAGCAGTCCCCGGCGGGGCTTTTTTTTCTCTAAAACGGGTACACTGTCCTCTATGTGTCCGGCCATTTGAACGTCGCTCCAGAAATCGAGCGCACAGCGGGTTTCAGCGTTGTGCGCGATTAAAGAATCGAGCGCACAGCGGGTTTCAGCGTTGTGCGCGATTAAGAAATGGGCCGGGCGCCTGGGGAGGGACTATGAAGTGGTACTACGCAGAAGGCGGGAAACAGATTGGTCCGGTGGAAGAATCGGCCCTGGACGATTTGGTGCGCCAGGGGGTGGTGCGCGACGACACCCTGGTATGGCGCGAAGGTATGGCCGCCTGGCAGCGGCATGCGGCCGTACGCGGGGGAGCAAGCCCTAGCCCCAGCCCGGGAAGCGCGGCGCCGGCCGTGGCCGCGGCGCCTGCCCCCAGCGCGGACATCCGCTATTGTGGCGAATGCGGCCGCGCGGTCCCGGCCAGCCAGCTCACCAGCTATGGGGACGTAGCCGTCTGCTCCCAGTGCCAGCCGGCCTATTCCCAACGCTTGCGCGGAGCCACGCGGCGTTTTGGCGGGTTCTGGATACGCTTCCTGGCGATCATTATCGACGCAGTCATCCTGTGGGTGGCCACATTAGTGATTCGCATCCCGCTCGGCCTAATGGGCCTGGGGATGGTCGGGATAGGCCGCACTTCGGACCCGGCTCAAGCGCTGGCGGCGTTGCCCGCGATCATGAGCCTCATTGGTTTGTCCTTCCTCATACAAATGGCTCTTTCCCTGGCATACGAAGTATATTTCCTGACCACGAAAGGCGCGACGCCGGGGAAAATGGCGCTAGGCCTGAAAGTGGTCCGTGCGGATGGGGGTCCGATATCGGCCGGGCTAGCTGTCGGGCGGTATTTCGGCAAGATGCTCAGTGCGATGGTCTTGTGGATCGGTTTCATCATTGCGGGGTTCGACGCCGAGAAGCGGGCTTTGCACGATCACATCTGCGGAACGCGAGTGATCTATACCCGCTAGCCAGTGGCAATAAACACCTCCGGCGAGGCTCCGGGCAGGACTATTGTCCCAGGACCGTCCCAGGACTGGGGGTTCGTTGCAACCCCCTGGTTTTGGAGTCAAGATAGGAGCTATGAAACGCAGTACACTCTTGCGATGCCTGCCGCTCGCGCTTCTAATTCTGGCGTCCTGCAGCTCCGATCCAAAAGTTCAGGCGCAACGTTACGTCGATAACGGGAACAAATTTTTCGCCAGGGCCAAGTACTCGGAAGCCGCCATCATGTATCGGAAGGCGCTGCTGAAAGACGCGCGCTCTGGGGAGGGCTATTACCGCCTGGGGCTCACCGACCTCAAGCTGGGAAACCTGGGAGAGGCGGCGGGAATGTTCCGGCGCGCCATCGATTCGCCGCCCGTGAACATGGACGCCAGGGTGCAGCTTGCGAGCATCTACCTGTTTGCCTCCACGCAGAACGAAAAGCAGGCTCCGCAGCTTCTGGAGGAGGCCACCACGCAGGCCGGCGAGATTCTTAAAAAAGATCCCAATTCGTTCGACGGGCTTCGTCTCGCAGGCCAGATCGCGCTGGTGAAGAAGGATTTCAAAACGTCCATCGAGCAATTGCGGCGCGCCAATGAAATAAAACCGAATTCGTCGGAAGTCGTCCTGGCGTATTTTGAAGCCCTGACCCGCGACAACCAAAAAGACGCGGCGGAAAAAATGCTGCGCGGTTTCATCGATCAGGAAAAAACTTTTGGCGCGGCTTACGACCGGCTGTACTACCAGTACATGATCGATAAACAGCCTGACGAGGCCGAAAAGATCCTGAAGCTGAAGGTCGCGAACAATCCCAAGTCGTCGGGTTACCTGGTCCAGCTAGCCACGCATTACGTGGTTATGAACCGGCGCTCGGATATGGAAGCCGTAATTCATAACCTGGCGGATGAAAAGCAGTTCCCGGACGGGCATTTGATGGCGGGAGACCTCTATTTCCGCCTGCGCCAGTTCGAGCCGGCGAAACAGCAGTACCAGGCCGGAATGGCCGCTTTTCCCAAGGACAAAACGACCTATCAAAAGCGCCTGATTGAGTTGTACGCGACCACGGGAAGCAACGCCGAGGCGAATCAGCTGGCCGATGCTCTGCTCAAGGAAAACCCCAAGGACACCGACGCGATCGCGATGCATGCCGCCCTCCTGTTGACCGGCGGGAAGCCGGACCAAATCAAGCAGGCGGCGATCGATCTGCAAGGGCTGGTCTCCAAGAATCCCACCAATCACCTGCTGCGCTACAATTACGCGCGAGCGCTGCTGGCTCAGGGGCAGATGGAGCCGGCTCGTCTGCAACTGGAAGACGCCATCAAGTCGCGTCCGGACTTCGTTGCGGCTAGAGAATTACTGGCCCGCGTCTATCTGGCCAAGCAGGATCCGGCCAAGGCCCTCCAGGTTTCCGACGACCTGTTGCAGATCGACCGAAGGAACCTGACGGGCCATTTGACGCGTTCGGCCGCGCTGCTGGCCATCAAAGATTTCGACAAGGCCCGGCAGGAGCTGAATCTGATCGGCCAGCTGTATCCGGATAATCCGGATGCTCGTTATCAGATCGGCCTGCTGGCCTGGCAGGATAAGGATTACAAGAAGGCCGAACAAACCTTCGGGGCGTTGTACCGGGATAATCATGACAGCCGTGGATTGCTGGGCATTACGGAAACAATGGCCTCGCAGAACCACCTCGCCGACGCCATCAAGGAAATGGACAAGGCCATCGCGGCCGAGCCCGACCGTCAGGATTTGAAGCTGGCCCGCGCCAATTTTTACGTGCGCGCGGAGCGCTACGACGAAGCCATCGTCACCTTCAAAGCGCTACTCGAGAAACAGCCGAACTCGGCCGATTTGCTCTTCCGCCTAGGGGAGGCCTATCGCCGCAAAGGCGATATCAATTTAGCCGCGGATGCATTCCGGAAGTCCAGCCAGGCGGCTCCCAACAGCACGATTCCCCTGGTGCAGTTGGGATTGATTCTGGAAGACATCGGACCTGTAGACCAGGCTAAGGCCGTGTATGAGCAGATCCTCAAGCTCGATCCCAATAACCCCATCGCCCTGAACAATCTGGCCTATCGCAAGGCCGAGGAGGGGCTGGACCTGGATGCAGCACTCACCATGGCGCAGCGGGCCCGTCAGATCGCGCCCAATGCGACCAACATGGCCGATACGGTGGGCTGGATCTACATCAAGAAAAACATGAGTGGGGAAGCGGAGCGCATTTTCAAAGATTTGGTGAATAAGGACCCCGCCAATTCGACCTTCCGCTATCACTACGGGCTGGCGCTCAAACAAAAGGGCGACAAGATTGCCGCGCGGCGCGAATTTGAGACCGCGCTTAAGGGCAAGCCCTCCAAAGACGAAGCCGGCAAAATTCAAGACGCGTTGAAGAGCCTCTAAGCGAGCTCGATTGACGTCGCTTCCCTACGTCGTTCCGTTCGGCGCAGTGATCGCTCTGCTCGCCGTCCATCCGTATCTGCCTCTGTCTCCCCTGGCGGAGCAGGCCGTGTGGATTCTGGTGATGACCGCCATCCTCGCGTTCGTCGCGCGCCCGGTCTTGTTCAATCGGCGCGATCTCCGGGTGCGAAATTGGCTGGGGTCGGTGCTGGTGGGTGTCGCGGTGTTTGCGATTTGGATCGGTCCCGACCGGATCGTTCCCGGTTACCACGCCCATTGGCTGTTTACGAATCCCATAACCGGCTCGGTCGCTGCCAGCTTGCCGGAATCGAGCCGCACGGATTGGGCTGTCCTGGCGCTGCGGACGCTGCGCGCGGCCGTGTTTGTTCCCATTGCGGAGGAGTTGTTTTGGCGGGGCTGGCTGATGCGCTGGATCATTTCACAGGATTTCAAGAAGGTTCCTCTGGGCGCCTGGTCGCCGCGCGCGTTCTGGATTGTGGCCGTGCTGTTCGCCGCCGAACACGGAGCGCTGTGGGACGTCGGCCTGGCAGCCGGAATCTTATACAACTGGTGGATGGTGCGCACCAAGAGCCTGGGCGATGTTATCGTGGCGCACGGCGTAACGAATGCGGTTCTGAGCGCTTATGTGGTGTTCGCCAGCCAGTGGCAGTACTGGCCCTGAGGGAATGAAGGGCCGGACATGTCCGGCCCTTCAAAAAGGTAGGGGCGAGGCACGCCTCGCCCGAGAGAATCTATTCCGGCTTGCGGAACAGGCTGTCGAACGCGGCCCGGGCATCTGTGGCGTTGCGCGGCTCGGGGAGACTCGAGCCGTTCGTCCCGGCAGACGGTCCCGCGGACGGGCCGCTCGGATGGGCCACGTCGCGCGCCACTGTGACGCGAGCCTTGAACAGCTCGCATTCGTTGGCCTGGTCCTTGGAAGCGATGCGCACCGGGATGGGCTTCAGACACTGGAAGCGCGTGGACGGCTCGAAGTAGGAACACTGCTTGCAGCAGTGCAGAGCAACGCTACACTTGGGACACTGCTTGAAGTCGAAGCCTTCCCCCAGCATGGTGGAACAGTTGTAGCATCGCGAAGCGGTCACGGACTGCACCATCCGCGGAAGACGCGGGCCGGTGATATCCAGAGGCGGCCGGGGACCCTGGGGGCGCGGACGGTCGTCTCTATTAAATGATCCGTTGTCGGAATGCGGACGGTCGGAGTCGTTATAGCCCCGTTGCCGGTACTTGCGGTCGCCTTCCATAGAATGCTGGTTGGCTCACTCCTTTGATCGTTCACCTTGTTCGGTCAAACGACGGTGCTGGGATTCGACGGAATCAATCAGGTTGGCAGAAATCTGCGAGACGGCGGGTCCAGCCAGACGGGGAACAATTTAGTAAATCGGACACCCGCGAGAACGTCTAAACCACTATGTACCACGAACTGAGCGCAGAATCCAGCAAAATCTTTTCAGGCTCACCAGTTCCTTCGGCAGTACCAGTGACCCGCTTTAGGCCCGCCCGGCTGTGGAATTTAATCCGCTCCAGGCTCACCAGCCCATTTTAGCAGGGCGTTGCAGGGCCTGTTCATGGGGTCCTCAAAGTGATTGGGAGCGATCCGGACCGAAAATCCGAGGCGTCCGGTGGCGTACGGTACGATGTCGCGTCCGAACAGAACGGCGCTTCCATGTTGTTCCCGCGGTTCGAGAACCAGTACCTGGACTTCCTCCAGTTCCCCCTCCGGGCCGACCCTGCCGACCAGGGCCTCCACGCGCACGTCGTCAGGCTTGAGGCCTGCAAGCTCCACCTCGGCCCGCAAGGCAACAGGCAGCCCCGTGGAGACCGTATCCGCATCCAGGGTGCAATCGGTGAAGCGCACCCGGGGCCAGCTCTCCACCACGGTCCGGCTCCAGCGGACGCGCTCCTGGACCGCCCGAAAGTGTCCCTCCGCGACGATCTGGAAGGCGTGGTACGCCGGATCGTACAGCTGGGTGCGGTACTCCTCGACCATACGCTGGCAGTTAAAATTCGCGCTGAGCTGCCGCAGGGACTGTTTGACGCGCCGCATCCAATGTTCGGGAACGCCCTGATCGCGCTCGTAGTAGAGCGGCACAATCTCATTCTCCAGGGCGGAGTAGATTCCGGCCGCATGCGCATCGTCGCGGTCCGGGGAATACGGTTCCCGGTCGCCGATCGCCCAGCCGCCCGCGGCATCCTCGGCTTCGTCGAACCAGCCATCCAGGATGCTCATATTCAGCGCGCCGTTCATGCCGGCCTTCATGCCGCTGGTGCCGGAGGCCTCTTCTCCGCGGCGCGGGGTATTGAGCCAGATGTCCACGCCGCCGACCAGCTCGCGCGCCACCTGCATCCCGTAATCCTCCACGAAGATCACCCGCCCGGCGAGTTCGGGATCGCGCGAGAATTCCACGATTTCGCGGATCAGGGTCTTGCCCGGAATGTCCTCGGGATGCGCTTTTCCGGCGACCACCAGCTGCACCGGCCGGGTAGGATTCGTGAGGATGCGCTTGAGCCTTCCCAGATCCCGGAAAATCAGCGTGGCCCGCTTGTAGGTGGCAAAACGGCGCGCGAAGCCAATGGTCAGCGCTTCGGGATCCAGAACGTCCTGCAGGCGGCGGATCTCCGGCGCCGACGCGTTGCGGGCCGCCGCGCTGGCGATCACGCTTTCCCGCACGAATGTCACCATGCGCCGCTTGCGCCGGCGGTGCGCCTCCCAGAGCTCCGAGTCCGGAATGTCGGCGATCTGCTCCCAGACTTTTGGCTCGGCGTGGCCTTCGCGCCAATCCGGCTGCAGGTACTGGTCGTAGAGCGCGGCAAAATCGCCATTGATCCAGGAGGGCAGATGAACGCCGTTGGTAATGGAAGTTATGGGGATTTCCCACACCGGAAGTTTCGGCCACAACCCTTCCCACATGTGCTGCGAAACGATCCGGTGCAGGCGGCTCACCGCGTTGCGGTAAGACGATGTCTTGATGGCCGAGATGGCCATGGAGAAAGGCTCCTGCTGGTCCTGCGGATTGCGCCGTCCCAGAGACATCAGCTCGTCGAAGGCGATCCCCGCTTCGCGGCAATAGGGTTCGAAATACTGGCGCATCAGACCGGTGTCAAACAGGTCGATGCCGGCCGGCACGGGAGTATGGGTGGTAAAGACGTTGTTGGTGCGCGATGCCTCCAGGGCTTCCTCGAGGCTCAACTTGTGCTCAGCCATGAGAAGCCGGATGCGCTCCACGGCCTGAAACGCCGAGTGGCCTTCGTTCATATGAAAGACGGTGGGCTTCAGGCCGAGCTCCTTCAGCACCCGCAGCCCGCCGATCCCCAGAACGATTTCCTGGCAAATCCGCTTGTGATGGTCGCCGGCATAGAGCTGGCCGGTGATGTCGCGATGAAACGGGTCCGGGTTCTGCGGGATGTTGCTGTCCATCAGATACAGGCGGACGCGTCCGAGATCGATCCGCCAGACTTTGAGGTACACCACGGTGTCGCCGGCCAGCACGTTCACGATCAGCTCTGTACCATCCGCTCGCGTCACCGGTGTGATGGGCAGAGAGTAGAAGTCGTTGACCGGGGTGCGTTCCTGCTGCCACCCGTTCGGGTCGAGCGATTGACGAAAATAGCCGCGCTGATACAGGAGGCCCAGGCCCACTAACGGAAGGAGCGCGTCGCTGGACGCTTTGAGATGGTCGCCCGATAGCACGCCCAGACCGCCGGAGTAGATGGGCATGCAGTCCAGCAGGCCGTACTCCATCGAAAAGTAGGCCACCAGCATGTCCGATGCAGGCTCGGACTGAGGCGCCATGTAAGCGTCCAGGGTTTCGCAGGCGCGGCGGTACAAGGCCAGGTACCGCGGGTCCCGGGCGGCCCGCTCCAGCGTTTCCTGCGGAACGCGTCCCAGCATAACCACCGGATTGTGGTTCGACGCTTTCCAGATGGCCGGGTCCAGGCGCCGAAATACCGCGCGCTGCGGGTGGTGCCAGCTCCACATCAGGTTCAGGCCGAGTTCGGGCAGCCTGCTGAGGGCTGGGGGCAGCGCCGGCTTGACCAGGAATTCCTTGAGGGGACGAATCTGAAAAGACATCTTCGGGCCAAAGAATTTGAGAATAGCAGACGCCGCCTAGGGCTTGGGATTCGCGTTATTCTAAGAGATGCTCGCCATGCCGCGCGTCTCCCCTGCCGCCCTATTGTGGATGCTGGGTTTCGCGGTCTTGCTCGGGTCCTGCGGCAGCTCCAAAAAACCCATAGTGGTCGGCTCGAAGAATGAGACCGAGCAAATGCTGCTGGGCGAAATCGTGGCTCAGCACCTGGAGCACCGCTTAGGCCGGCCGGTCGAGCGCCGCACGGGACTCGGCGATACCGCGGTACTCTACCAGGCGCTTCTGTCCGGTGTCGTGGGAGTCTATCCGGAGTACACGGGACAAATCGAATCGGACATTTTGAAGGAGCAGGCGAACTCCGATCCGCAGATCGTACTGGCGCGCGTGCGCGGCCAGATGGACATGATGCAGATCGAGGTTCTGGACCCGCTGGGGTTCAACAATCCTTCCGCCATGGTGGTGGGCGCACAGGGCGCGGAACACATCGCCAGCTTGAGCGATGCAGCAAAAGCCGATAAGCGCTGGAAGCTGGGCATCCCCTACGAGTTTCAATCCCGCTCCGATGGATTGCAGGCACTGGCTGCGTACCGCATCCCGATGTCGTCGCCTCGCATTCTGGATCCTAAGCAGCTTTTTCCCGCGCTGGCCAAAGGCGACGTGGATATGATCGCGACGCGCGCGACTGACGGCCATCTGACGCCGGATCTGAAGGTTTTGGCCGACGACCGGAACGTTTTTCCGCCGTATGAGGCTTGTCTGCTGGTCCGCAAGGATCTGATGGCGGCCGAACCAGGGCTGCGGGCCGCCCTGGCGGAACTGTCCGGGAAGATTCACGCCGACGTTATCCGGAAGCTCAACTTGGAAGTGGACGCGCATGGCCGGACGCCGGCTGCGGTGGCTTCGGATTTCCTGAGCCAGGCCGGTTTGAAGTAGCCGTCAACGATTCGCGGCTCACCTTACGCAACGGTTTGTGGCTCCGGCCGCACGCCCAGTTGCCGCAGGCAGCGGTCGATCCACTGCTTGGTCAGCTTCTCCTGCACGCCGTTCTGCGAGAGCCGCGTGCGCAGGTTGCCCCAGTCCACGCGATCCAGTTGTTGATCCTGATTGAAGCAGGAGAACACCACCGTTTCTTCTCCGGTCTGGGGATCTTTGTGAAGCTGGAGGCACTGCGCGCAGATCTCTTTCATCATGCACTGCATGGGTGAATTGATGCTGCCGATGGCCTTGTGATCGGGCTTCAGGTAGGGCGCCAGTACAGTGTGCCGTGCGCGCGCGACCGCGCCCATCATGGCATCCGAGCCTATGACCACGAGCCGGTCGACGGAATGGAGCGAGATATCGGACTCCGCTTCCTCCGCGGGTAAGGCATCCGCACCGGGCGCGAAATCTCCACGGCCGTACGCCAGAATCGCATCGACAATGTTTCCGACGAAGGCTTTGTCCTGCACGCGATTCGGCGTGAAGCCGGGAGCCTCGTCGCAGCACCAGACCACGATGTCGGCGGCCTTCTCGATCTCCTCGACCTTGTAGCGGTCGACGATCTTTTTGTATCCGGCGAAGTAGATCGTTCGCGATCCCTGCGCGCGCAGTTGCTGGCCGATCGAGAACAGAACGGCGTTGCCCAGGCCGCCGCCGATCAGCAGGGCTGTCTCATGGCTCGGCGTTTCCGTCGGCGTGCCGGTGGGGCCCATCAGGATCATAGGTTCGCCCGGCTTGAGCAGCGCGCACAGATCCGACGATCCGCCCATTTCGAGCACGATGGTCGACAACAGGCCTTTCTCGCGGTCGACGGATGCGCCGGTGAGGGCGAGTCCCTCCATCCCCAGCACGGTTCCGTTCACACTCGGCGCCAGCGATTCATAATTCTGCAGACGATAGAATTGTCCCGGCTGGAACGCGCGGGCCGCCGTGGGCGCTTGCACCACCACTTCGACGATGTTCGGCGTCAAGCGGATGACGTCCTTCACCACGGCACGCAGTTCGTAATTGAGCTTCTTGAGCAGCTCGGCCGGCTGGGGCGCGGATGGCAGCCTGCGGGAGAGCAGTCGCGACACCACCGGATAGCCTTGTTTGGCGCTGGCCATGGCCTTGACGACGTTGCCCGCGAACGAAGGGTGCAGATCGCCAAAGAAGCTGATCCCGCGGCCGTCCTTGCGGATCGACATGAGTACCGAGACTTGGGAGGGCTTCGCCACCCGCTCGGGTTTTACCGGATGACCGTCTTCGCCGACGGCCTGGAACCACTTGCCGTCGAGAAACACGTTGTGCTGATCTTCGCGGCCGAGAACCGTGTTCGGCTGCGTGCCCGCGGCCACCAGAATCGACTTAGCCGCCATACGTACGGAACCGCCAGAGGCGGTTTTAAGGTGAAGACCCGCCGCGTGGCCATATTGGTCCAGTTCGACCTCCTGCGGCGTCAGCGATTCGGCGAACCGGATGCCTTCCTCGAGCGCCAGAGCAACTTCCTCGTGGTTCAGGGTGTAGCTGGGCGCATCGATTAATCGGCGACGATATGCGATCGTCACGCCTCCCCAGGTGTTGAGCAACTGGGCGAGGTTGGGATTGCGGCCTTCGCGAGCTGCCAAGGCTCGTTCCGCGCGAATGGCGTAGGCATGCTTCAGGAATTCGCCGGCAGTTTCGGATTCTTCCGCGGTCCAGCCCGCGCGCACTTCGCGCTCGCCCTTCTCGGCGACCAGAGTCTCGTAGCGCTCCAGGAATTTCTCGACTTGCACCGTGTAATACGCCAGCGATTCCGTGGCGGTGTCGATGGCGGTCAGGCCGCCGCCGATCACGACGATGGGGAGCCGGAGCTGGAGATTCGCGACCGAGTTGGTCTTGGCCGCGCCGGTGAGCTGCAGCGCCATCAGGAAATCCGACGCCTGCCGCACGCCGCGCGCCAGGCCGTTCTTCATCGGGATCACGGTGGGGCGTCCCGCGCCCGCGCACAGCGCCACGTGATCGAAGCCCATTTCGAAGGTGCTATCGATCGTGAGCGTACCGCCGAAACGTACGCCTCCGAACATGCTGAACTGCGCGCGCCGCTCCAGCAGCAGCCGGATCAGCTTGAGGAAATTCTTGTTCCAGCGGACGGTGATGCCGTACTCGGCCACGCCGCCGAAGCCCGCCATCACGCGGTTGTCGAGCGATTCGTACAGATCGTTCACGTCGTGGATCGGACGGAACGGGACACGTTTCCCACGCACGTCGACGCCGGAAACATCCTGAGGCAGCGGCTCGATCTTCAATCCGTCGATTCCGACCACGGTGTGGCCGTCGTTCATCAGGTGATGCGCCAGCGTGAAACCCGCTGGACCCAGGCCGACCACCAGCACCTTATATCCGGAATCCGGTCGCGGAATGGGCCGCGAGAAATTCAGCGGATTCCAGCGCGTCAGCAGGCTGTAAATCTCGAAGCCCCACGGCAGCTCCAGGACGTCTTTCAAGCGCGCGCGTTTCCACCTGCGGGATGTCCACGGGATCCTGCTTCTGGAAAATGCACGACTTCATGCAGTCATTGCAGATGCGGTGACCCGTCCCGGCCGCCATGGGATTGTCGATAGTGACGATCGCCAGCGCTCCGACGGTGTTCCCCTCCTGCTTGACTAAATTCATCTCCGATATTTTCTCTTCGAGGGGGCAGCCGGCCAGCGTAATGCCGAAGGCGCTGGACTTGAACGAGCCGTCTTTCTCCTTGAGGCCGGTGGAGCAACTGTCCTTGCCCTGGTTGTGGCACTTGATGCAGTAGTTGGCCTGATCGAGCGCCCGGTTCAGATCCATTCCCGCATCGGTGAGCTTGAACCCCTCGCGATGCCGCCAGTGGTGCTCGGGAAGCGCCAGCGTCGCGACGCCGTCGGTCTGCAAAGCTTCCACCGGGATCAGGTTGGTCATCTCCAGCTTGTGAGGCACGCGGAACAGTACCCCGCGATGATGCTTTTCGATCCCCGCCGGGCAGAGTGCAGCCCACGCGGCGTACTGCGCTGCGACTTTGAGCTGCGCCTCGTGTTCCTTTTCCGCGTCCGGCCCATCCAGCCATCGCGAGACGTGATCCACGAAGCTCGCTTCTGTGAGCGGTTCGTTGAAGAGAGCTTCCAGCTCCGCGGCGACAGCCAGGCCGTTGATCGCGCTGGCCTGCTCCCTGGTGACCCCGCTGATGGCCTTCTTCTGCACGAACCGGCGTTTCAGAGCGTAGATGGGCGCCAGACTGTGGTGCTTGGCCTGGAGCGCGCGCAAAGAGGCGGATATGCCGAATAGCTCGCCAAGGAAATCCTCTACGTGCGGCGCCAATTCGACCAGGAGATCGGACTGCTGTTTGCGCGGAAGCGCACCCGGGTTAGCCCGGGCATCGAGCAGACGCTGGGCGAGCGAGGGGTTAGCCGACTGCAACTGCTCCAGGAACGTACCGTCCAAGCGGGCCAGGCCTTCCTGGAGGTACAGGTCCTCAAACGAGAATCCAAATCGTAGGTCAAGCTGATCGGAGCTGATGTGCATTTCTAGGGCCAGCCTGGAAAATCTGGGGCTGAAGTTTAACGTGCCGGAAAGAGAACCAGTGAGCCCATCATATCAAGTGTGCCGAATCGACTCAACACACTTGGCTCGCAAGATTAATTTTCTTTTCGTAACGAACCTTGGGGGAGGTTCGTCCGTCTATGTAACTAGCAGCACTCCTCCGCGCGGTTTCCTTGCCCCCCAACACAAGACTGCCGCGCGGGGGTCCAATTTCTTTAAGCCAATTATACAACGCGTTGCGAAAACGGTCAGTTTGGACGGTGTCCGCAGGCGAATGGCATAGAATGCTCTGCCTGTGAGTACTATTTCCCGGCGCCGACGGCATTCACCGCGTTGACGGCGACGCCGCGCTGGAGATACTCCACCACCTGCTCGACGATGCGAACTCCCACGATTTCCTGCGCTTCTCCGGTGGAGCCGCCGATGTGCGGGGTCGCCAGTACCGGCTCCAGCGCCAACAGTGGATCGCCGGCCGCGGGCGGCTCGGTCTCGAACACGTCGAGGGCTGCTCCCGCGACCTTCCCGGATTCAATGGCACGGGCCAGAGCCGCGCTGTCGACCAATTCTCCGCGGGCGCAATTGACGATCCGCACGCCGGTCTTCATTTTGGCGAAGGCGGCGTCATTCAGCATCTTATTCGTTTCTTGCGTAATGGCGACATGCAGCGTGATGTAGTCGCTGTGCGCGTACAGCTGGTCCAGACTCACCAGCGAAACGCCCAGATCCGCGGCGATCTTCGGATTCGCGTAGGGATCGCTGGCGACGATCTTCATTTCGAAACCGCGCGCGCGCTTGGCCACTTCCTGGCCGATGTAGCCCAGGCCCAGGATGCCGAGCGTCTTGCCGCGCAACTCGGATCCCATGAACTTCTTCTTTTCCCATTGGCCGGACTTGGTGGACGCACTCGCCTGGGGAATCGACCGTGCCATGCACAGCATGAATCCCAGGGTGTGCTCGGCGACCGCCACTGCGTTGCCCCCGGGAGTGTTCATGACCAGCACGTTCGCGGCAGTGGCAGCGGGGAGATCGACGTTATCCACGCCTACGCCCGCGCGCCCGATCACCCTCAGCTTGGGCGCCTTGGCGAGAACGTCCGCGTTCACCTTCACGGCGCTACGCACGAACAGCGCATCCGCATCGCCCAGGTGCTGCGCGTATTCTTTCGGATTGGAAATGACGATGTCCCAACCCGGCTGCGCCTTCAACAACTCGATTCCCGCGGCGGCCAGCGGCTCGGCAACTAGAATTTTCACGCGTTAACCGTTTCCTTTTTGGCGATGGCCCGCTCGGCGTATACGCGCTGCACCGCGGCGACGCCTTTGCCCAGTTCCACCGGCACGCCATTCGAGTGCAGGATCAGCTCCAGCTCGGCCACCATGGCGAAGAGATCCGGAAAATCGAAATATCCCAGGTGCGCGATGCGGAAGATCTGTCCCTTCATGGATCCCTGGCCGTTGGCGATGATCGATCCGAAGCGGCTGCGGAAGTCTTTCACGATCACGCCGGAATCCATCCCTTTCGGAGCCTTGATCGAGGTTACCGACGATCCCGGATTGTCCGCGGCGAATAACTCCAGCCCCAGTGCCTGACACGCGACGCGGGTGGCATAGGCGAGCTGCTGAGCATTGTCCACCAGCTTCGCCATCGTGAGCTGCTTGATGTACTTCAAGGCTTCCGCCAGCGCCAGCATCAGCGCGGTGTTCGGCGTCCAGGCCGATTCCCCGCCTGCGGCGCTCTTGCGCTCTTTCTTGAGGCTGAAATAGTAGTGCGGGAGCTTGGCCGTATCCATGAAGGCCCAGGCTTTCGGGCTGATGGCCATGAATGCGAGTCCCGGCGGGATCATGAACGCCTTCTGCGATCCGCCGATGCAGATATCGATTCCCCAGCCGTCGATATCGAGCGGCATGGTGCCGATGCCGGTGATCGCGTCCACTACGAAGATCGCGCCGGTCTTCTGGACGGCCTCGCCCATCGCGCGGACATCGTGCACGGCGCCCGTGGAGGTTTCCGAAGCTTGGACGAACACGCCCTTGGTGTCCGGATTCGCGGCCAGGGCTTGCGCCACCGTCTCCGGCTTCACTACCTGTCCGTACGGCGCTTCCAGAATTACCGCGTTCAGTCCGTACGCCTTGACGATCTCCACCCAGCGTTCGCCGAATTTTCCCGCAGTGCAAACGATCACGCGGTCGCCCGGCGAAAAGCAATTCGATACGGACGCGTCCATGCCGCCGGTTCCCGATGCCACCAGCACCAGCACATCGTGCGACGTGCCCAGCACCTCCTTGAGGTCGGCTAAAACCCGGCTGTAGAGATCCCGAAAATCCTGGGTTCGATGATGTAAATCGGCGTCCATCATCGCGTGCAGAGCTTTCGGATAGAGAGGGGTCGGCCCCGGAGTCAGCAAGCGTTGCTTTTTAATGTGCATGGGAGGGGATCGGACTACTTTTTCAGCATAGCATCGCGTAGACTGAGGGGATTATGGCCTTGATGGAGCAAGTTTCGAAAGATATGGTGGCCGCGATGAAGGCGCATGAGGCGACGCGCCTGGACGCGCTGCGCATGCTCAAGACCGCGCTGATGAAGCACAAAGTGGACACCATGAAGGAGCTGGACGAGCAGAGCGAGCTGCAGATCCTGAACATGCTGGTCAAGCAGCGCCGCGAATCGGCTGACATGTTCCGCAAGGGGAATCGTCCCGAGCTCGCCGATAAAGAAGAAGCTGAGCTGAAGCTGATCGAGTCCTACATGCCGTCCGCGCCGACTGAGGCCGAGATTGACGCCGCTATCGCCGCCGCGCTGGCCGAAACCGGAACTCCGTCGCTCAAACAGATGGGCGTGGTCATGAAAGCCGCGCAGGCCAAGCTCGCGGGCAAGCGCGTCGATGGCAAAGCGCTCAGCGATCGTGTGCGCGCGAAGCTGAGCTAAAGCGCCGTAATGCGTTCGATCACGCTGGAGCAGGCGGCTTTGTTCGCCGCCCTGGCGATGATGTTGCTGGCGGGATATCAGCTGGTCGATAACTTAGGACTGATCGGGAGCGCGCCGGCGCTGGTTCTGTTGGGCAGCGTCGTCCCCAGCCTGGTATGGGCCGGGTTCTTTTTCGCCGTGCACCGGAGTTCTGCATCGCACGCGGCTGCATGGATCACTTTGGTCTTCGCTGTGATCCTCGAAGCCGTTATCGCGTTCGTCCGGTTTCAGCAGTCCGTGAATTATTGGACGCCGTTCGGCAACGCGCTGAGCTTGCCAGGCTGGCTGCTTCGAATCGGGTGGGCCGTGTTTCTGATTTTGTTCGCGCGGATTCCCGGTCAAATATGGACGCGCCGAATCGCGCTGCTGCTGGCGATCCTCTCAGCCCCATCCGCCTTGAGCACCGCTTATGGCGTGTTCAACAACGGGATCGGATTCCTCTTCGACGAGATGCCGAGGCAAGCGCTGTGGCGCGCGCTGATTACGCCTGTCATACGGACCATCTACTGGCTGTCGCAAATTCTGTTTCTGTGGTCTGCCTGGGGTGAACCCTTGCGGCGAGATCCGCTGGACGCGCCGTCCGCGCGGCTCACACCCTAAGAATCGCCATCGCCTGAAAACGAGCTTGACTGGCCGCGCGCTCTGCGGTATTAAAATGTAGTCCACAAAAATTCTCCATGAGTTCCCTTGCGATACGGCAGCGCGAGGCGGCTGAAGGGGTGACCGCACCGGCGGATGTACTCGGTACGGTGGCCCATGAGCTACGCCAGCCACTCTCAAACATCGAGACGATCGCGTACTATCTGTCGCTAGTACTGCCCAAAAACGATCCGAAGATCCAGGAACAATTGGAGCGCATCCGCGAACTGGTGCACGAGACGAATGAGATCCTCTCGAACGGCATCCGCTTGCACGGCTGCGCGCAGGCGGAGGATCCCGTCGAAGGCCGCTGATGTTACCATGAGGGTTTCCCCTCGCGGTAACTTCAAATGGTGCGTGAAGTCCCCGACATCCTGGCCCGCATTGTCGAACAGAAGCGCTCCGAGCTTGTGCGGGATAGCGCTCGCCGCGGCGAGCTGGAACGTCGTGCAGCCGACCGCAGGGACTATCGCGATTTTCCGGGCGCGCTGACGGCCAATCCTCCGGCCATCATTGCGGAAATCAAGAAAGCGTCTCCCAGCAAAGGCGTGCTGTCTGACCAGTTCGATCCGGCCGCTATCGCACGAACGTACACGATGGGAGGCGCGGCCGCGTTGAGCGTGCTGACGGACAGCCAGTTTTTCCAAGGGAGTCTATCAGATCTTGGGGTTGCCCGCGCCGCGGTATCAGTGCCTGTCCTGCGCAAGGATTTTACGCTCGACGAGTTCCATGTGATCGAGGCCGCCGCGCACGGCGCCGATGCGATCCTGCTGATTGCCGCGTTGCTTGAAGAAAAAGAAATGCGGTGCCTGCGGGAGCTAGCCGCTCAATATCGGCTGGCGTCGCTGGTGGAAGTGCATGATGCGGCCGAGCTCGAAGCGGCGCTCGCCTCGGGAGCCGAGATCGTCGGCGTCAACAACCGCAATTTGCACACCTTCGATGTCACTCTTGAAACGTCGTTGCAGCTTGCCGGGAAAATTCCTGCGAACGTCGTGAAAGTCAGCGAGAGCGGAATCCACTCGCGTGCGGACGTGGCCAAGTTGGCTGCGGCCGGTTTTAGCGCCTTCCTGGTCGGCGAACATCTGATGAAATCCGCCGATCCCGCGGCAGCGCTGAAGGAGCTGCGTTCGTGATGGTAAAAGTCTGCGGAATTACGCGCCGCCAGGATGCGGAAGCGGCCGTGGCTGCCGGCGCGTCGGCGATCGGCTTTATCTTTTACCCCAGGAGCCCGCGTTATGTCACGCCCGAAACCGCCGCCGAGTTGGGGCAAGGCTTAGACGTATGGAAGGTCGGCGTGTTTGTCGACGAATCTCCCGCGTCCATCGAAGCGATAATGCGCGCAGCTCATCTGGATGTCGCGCAAGTCTACGGCGGCGACCTCCCCAGCGTTCCGCGCGTCTGGCGCGCGTTGAGGATTGTGGGGCAGACCTCCAGGTCTGCGCGGGATCTCCAGATCCCGCTTGAGGTCGAAGCGATTCTCCTCGATGGCCCCGCTAACGGTATCACCTTCGACTGGAGCAAGGCCCGCGGCGTTTCAGAAAAACTAATTCTCGCCGGCGGGCTCAACGCGTCTAATGTTGCCGAGGCTATTCGCATCGTGCAACCTTGGGGCGTCGACGCCAGCTCGGGTCTTGAGTCCGCGCCCGGTATAAAGGATCACGATAAAGTACGGCAGTTTGTAAAGGCGGCTCAGGAAGCATCATGATGACGACCTCACACGTCACTTCAGAACCCGACGCTACCGGCCACTTCGGTCCCTACGGCGGACGCTTCGTGCCCGAAGTGCTCATGGCTCCGCTCGAGGAGCTCGAGCAGGCTTACCGCGCGGCATCGTCTGATCCCGCTTTTCAAGCGGAACTCACGGATCTTTTAACCCATTACGCCGGCCGCCCGACGCCGCTGTATTACGCCCGCCGGCTCAGCGAAACTCTCGGCGGCGCGAAGATTTACATCAAGCGCGAAGATCTGCTCCACACGGGCGCGCACAAGATCAACAACTGTCTGGGTCAGGCTCTGCTCGCCCGCCGCATGGGCAAGAAGCGCATCATCGCCGAGACCGGCGCGGGTCAGCACGGAGTCGCGACGGCCACCGTCTGCGCGCTGTTCGGCCTGGAATGCGTCGTCTACATGGGCGAAGAAGACATGCGCCGCCAGCGTCTGAACGTCTTCCGCATGCGGCTCCTGGGGGCCACCGTGGTCAGCGTGCAAAACGGCAGCCGCACGCTCAAAGACGCGATCAGCGAGGCCATGCGCGACTGGGTCACCAACGTCCACACCACGCACTATCTGCTCGGTTCGGCGCTGGGAGCGCATCCCTATCCGCTGATGGTCCGCGATTTCCATCGCGTGATCGGCGACGAGACTCGCGCCGAAATACTCAAGCGCGAAGGCCGCTTGCCCGATTCGATTTTCGCCTGCGTCGGCGGAGGCTCGAACGCCATCGGCATGTTCCACGCCTTCATCGGCGACGAAAACGTCAAGTTGATCGGCATCGAGGCGGGTGGGCGCAGCCTGCAGCTCGGCGAACACGCTGCGCGCTTCGCGGGCGGAGCTCCGGGCGTGCTGCACGGCGCCAAGAGCTATCTCTTGCAGGATGCCGACGGCCAGGCCGCGCTGACTCACTCGGTCTCAGCCGGTCTGGATTATGTGCTGATCGGTCCGGAGCACGCCTGGCTGCACGATCGTGGCCGCGCGGAATACACCTCGTGCAGCGATGCCGACGCGCTCGCCGCCGCCAAGACGCTGGCCCGCACCGAGGGGATCATCCCGGCGCTCGAATCCGCGCATGCCGTTCACGAGGCGATTCGCCGCGCGCCGCTGGAACCCGGAAAGCTGTTCGTCGTCAATCTTTCCGGCCGCGGCGACAAAGACACCGACATCTATCGCGAAAATTTCCCGGAGCTCGACGCGGGAAAGTGATGCAGCCGGACCCCTTGATGAAGCCCACCCGGATCCAAAAGCTGTTTGAACGTACCCGCAAAGAAAATCGCGCTGCGCTGATCGCCTACGTCACCGCGGGCGATCCCTCGCCGGAACGCACTCCCGAAATCGTCGCGGCATTGGAACGCGGAGGCGTCGATCTCATCGAATTGGGCGTGCCGTTCTCCGATCCCATTGCCGACGGCCCGGTGATCCAGCGCGCCGCAGCCCGGGCGCTGAAAGCCGGCACCACCGTCCCGAAGGTTCTCGACATCGCGCGGCAAATACGAAAAGCGTCGGAGACGCCGATTCTGCTGTTCACCTATCTGAATCCGGTCTTGCACTATGGACTTGATCGGCTGGCGCACGATGCCAAAGCCGCTGGGATCGATGGCTGCCTGCTCACCGACGTGAGTGTCGAGGAAGCCGAGCCTTATGTGGCCGCCATGCGCGCGGCCGGGCTGGATACCGTTTTTCTCGCCGCGCCGACTTCGACGGAGCATCGTTTGAAGCTGGTCGCGCAGTATTCCACCGGTTTCGTGTATCTTGTTTCGAGGACCGGAGTCACCGGCGAACAAATGGCGCTGTCGCAGGATCTGGCTCCGTTAATTGAGAGGATGCGCGCCGTGACGAAGCTGCCGCTGGCTGCGGGATTCGGCATCTCGACGCCGGAGCAAGCCGGCGCGGTGGCGAAAATGGCCGACGGCGTGGTGGTGGGCAGCGCGATTGTTCGCCAGATCGAAAAAGATCCGAGCGGCCTGGAATCCATGGTGCGGTCGCTTGCGGAGAGAATGAAGAAATGACTTCTGAGGATGCCTGGCAACTTTTACAAAACAGCCGAAAGAGGATCGACGACATTGACGTCGCGCTGATTGACCTGTTGAATCGCCGCGCCGGCGTGGTCGAGGACGTCGCCTCCGCCAAGCGCGTCCTGAACAAGGAAGTCGACGATCCCGGCCGCCGGGAACAAGTCCTAGCGCATGCCCGAGCGCAAAACGCCGGTCCCTTGTCGAACGAAGAATTGACCAGCATCTTCGAGCGCATCATCGATAAAATGAGCGACCATCAGGTGGCCCGCCTCAAAACCGGGAAAACGTGAAGACGGTCGCGATTGCCGGCGTCGGACTCATTGGCGGGTCGTTCGCCCTGGCGCTTCGCAAGGCCGGTTTCGCCGGGAAAATCATCGGCGTCAGTTCCCCGGCCACAGTCCAAAAAGCTCTTGCTTTCGGCGTCATCGATGAAGCCCTGCCGCTGGCAGAAGCCGCTGCCGCCGCCGATCTGGTATATCTCTCGCAACCAATTTCCCAGATCATCGAGACGCTCGACGCGCTAGAAACCGGCGCGTTAGTCACAGACGCGGGCAGCACCAAAGCAGTCATCTGCGAACATGGCCGGAGGCTCAAGCGTTTCGTAGGCGGGCACCCCATGGCCGGCAAGGAATCGCGCGGCGTGGAGCATGCCGATGCCGATCTATTCCGCGGGCGTCCGTATGTACTGACTGCGCACGAGCCGCAGCTCGAAACCTGGATCGAACGTTTCGGGGCGCGTCTGGTGATTCTGGATCCCGTGGAACATGATCGGCAGGTCGCGTTTGTATCGCATCTCCCACAATTGCTTTCGACGACGTTGGCCTCAGTACTCGCTGGGAAGGAACAGGTCGCAGGACCGGCTGCAGCCGACCTGACCCGTCTGGCGCTGAGCCCCTACGACATCTGGCGCGATATCTTCGCGACCAACGCCGAACCCATTGACGCCGCCCTCGGCGTCTTCATCGCACGACTGGAAGAATTGCGAGTGCATCTCCGGGGCCCCGAGATGGAACGGATTTTCTCTCAAGCTGCCGCCTCCGCCCGCGCCCTCCGCGGCAAATAACGGAAGTATACTAGCGGTCGTGAAATGGCTGGTCCTGGCACTGATTCCCCTGCTCGCTCTGAGCGGGCAGAGCATCGTAGGAAAGGTCGTCGACGTCATCCCCCTACCCTTGCCTAATGCTCCGGTGGAACTGCTTCCGGTCGGAGGCGATTGGGTCACGCAATCTACGCATACTGACGCGAACGGCAACTTTCAGTTTCTTTCCGTCGAGCCCGGAGAATACGTGATCATCGCGAGAACGGGCGGATTTCAAAGTCGAGTTCTCCGGTCGCGTGCCTTGAGCGGGCAAAAGGTTGACGCCGGAGCCTTAGAACTCAGAGTCTCTGGTTGCGACAGCCCAGGTGTAATCTGCGATACCTTCGGTCCGACTCCGCCTCGTCGGCCTCCGGTTCCTGTGGTCGATCTCTGTGAAGCTCTGAAAAGTCCCCACCAGTACGGAAACAAGCTGATCGTCATCGTCGGCAAGCTGACCACTCTCCATGGCTGGCCGACCCTGACGGCGGCGTGTGACACCGCGCTTACCTCGGGTCGCCTGACTTGGACCAACGCGGTCCTGCTGCCCGAAGCAGCCGCTCCGCACCAGTCTCCAAAGTTTCCTAACATACGTGGTTTGAAAAAGAAGCTCGCTGATCTTGCCACAGCCGTCAGAAAGTCCAGCGGTTCCGCAACCTCGAGGGTTGTTGCCGTCTATGGATTCCTCGACATACCCGACGGCCTCCAGGCGGTGCCTTGCACCGGAGATTCTTGCACGCGGCCCGATATCCGGATGCCTCCCGCAAGCTTTCTGAGAGTCGATGGATTCGAAGAGCTCAAGTAGAGCGAAACGGATTCACCACGCGAACCCCGCCGTAGTCCTGCCCATCGCTCAAGTCTTCGCTGAGAACCTCGCGGCAACCCAGTGCCCGAGCCGCCTCGATGATCGCCGCGTCCCAGTAGGAAACCTGAAAGCGCTCGGTCGTGCGGAGCGCCGACTCGACCAACGCGAGAGTCGTTTCCTGCACCGGATACCGGCAGAAAGATCGAATCAGCAAGGTCGCCTGCTGATGTGACATGCGGTCGGCTCGCGTAGCCCGCGTTGCCTGCACGTAAAACTCCTGGAGGACCTGGACGGAGAGCGCGAGGTCGAGAGCGTTTAGAAGATCTTTCGCCCGGCCAGCTTTGTCCTGTTCATCCGGCTTTTTGCTTGCCGCGTACAGAAGGATGTTCGAGTCGACGAAGCGCATCGCGATCGTGTACCTCATCACGGCTCAACCGGTCCCCCGCGCTGAAACTTTGGATTGAATGAATTACTTCATCCTGTAGCCGTTTCAGCTGTTCGAACTCGGTCTCTACGTAAGCCATCTTTTCCAGATGATCGCGAACCATGGCGCTGACGGAAGTGCCGGCCTCAGCCGCCCGAATCCGCGCCCGGCGATACACTTCGTCCGGCACGGAAACTGTGATATTCTTCACAGTTTCACAGTATCACAAACAGGCTGTGCCCTCACGTGTGAAGTTCAGGCACACCAAATCACCACGTAACTTACTAATAATAAAGATGCAACCATTTGGCTGGCGGCGTGCGTCTAAGGTCCTTACGTATGCGCACGCTGTTGCTGACGGGAATGCTCGCGGTGGTTCTTCCGATCGGATGCGCGCCGTTTCCCGATGGGCCCGCCGAAGACGAATCCGGTCCGACCAACGTGAACACCCGGCTGATCATCGAAAGCGTTCAGGTGGTCGGGCAGGGAAGTTCGAAATTGAGTGAACCGCTGCGCTCCGAGTTAGGTGAAGTTGCCGGCAAGAATTTCGATCAGACACTGCTCGACCGTCTGGCCGACCGCGTCAAGCAGGAACTCCACGCTCCCGAGGTCCGGATGCACGTCGTCAAGGGCGACATGCCGGATCACGTGATCGTGAATTTTGAGATCGGGGCGCAGCACGAAAAGCGTTTCGACCTGGATCTGTCCCGTTTCCTGTATCACTCCAAGCAAGGATGGTCGGGCCAGGGCCACGCGACCGTGAACATTCACGAGAACGCTTTCAGCTTCGGCATGATCAGCGACGGCGACCAACTGAGCGAGCGCTACGCCGGGATCCAGGCCGCCTTTGAGCGGAAGCACATCGGCACGGACCGGCTTCAGTTGCGCTTCGATTTCTCGAGCTATCACGAACAGTGGAACCAGGCTACCTTGCTGGACGCGGCTCCCGGCGACATCTACCGCACGCGGACGCAATTTGCTCCTACGGCGACGGTGGTGATCCTGGAACCGCTGGTCTTTAGCTTCGGCGTGGATTTCGCGCGATATCGGCTGGATCTGCCGGTAGCGAATACCGAATCGTCCAACGCGGTGGTATCAACTCTGCGCTACCACCAGCGTTGGGGTTCGGCCCAGGACGAAGGCGAGCACGATCTGCGGGCTTCCTATTCGGTGCGCGCGGGTACGCATCTTCTGGAAAGCGATCCAGTCTTCACGCGGCACGAGACGCAGGCGCGCTATCGCTTCCGCCGCGGGCATCAGGATCTCTCGATCGGATTCCTCGCGGGAAAGATCTCCGGACTGGCGCCCTTGTTCGAGCGGTTCATAGCTGGGCAATGCCGAAACTCTCCGCGGATGGAATAAATTCGACTTGGACCCGCTGGGCGCTTCGCACGTGGTGCATGGATCCATCGATTACGTATATCGCGGGTTCCTGGTGTTCTACGATACAGGAGCGGTATGGGACCGGCCGGAAGAGCGCGAGCAGAAACAATCGCTCGGCCTCGGCTGCAGGAAATCCGGGTTCCAGTTGGCGGTGGCGTTTCCGGTCAGGTCCGGGGTCGTAAGTCCGGTGTTTTACGCGGGGATGAATTTCTAGAGACAGGCCGTTAAAACGACAAATGATGCGCTTGCGCACCATCAAACCGTGGTGGGTTATTGCGGCATTTCTCTCCGGTATGGCTTTCGCGATGTGGGCCGAGGAGTTGGTCCTCAGCACGCAGGAAAGCCGTCTGGAGTTTGCCGCGCCGCGTATCCACTTCCTGGTCGGGAAGCCCTTGGAGCGCCTGCGCAACGCCTCCGAAGTTCCCTTCGCTTTCAAGATCACACTGTGGTCCGGAAACCGCAGCCACATATTGCGCGAAGTTCCCGCCCGTTTCGTGGTGAGCTACGATCTGTGGGAGGAGAAGTTTTCGGTGACGAAGCTGGTGACTCCCCGCCGGACGGCTCGACATCTGAGCGAGAACGCTGCCGAGGCATGGTGCCTTCAGGAAATGTCCCAGGACGTGACCGGAATCAGCCCCACGGAGCCTCTATGGGCGCGTCTGGAGATCCGAGCCGAGGATGGCAAGGAATCCGGTCTGCCGTTCGGCCGCGGGAATATCACCGATTCCGGCATCAGCCTGACCAGCCTGATCGAGATCTTCAGCCATCCCGCCGCGACGACGCAGCCGCACTGGAGCGTCGAGACCGGACCGGTGACGCTCGACGAGTTGCGGCGGGGCCGGCGCCGCGGCTGATAGTCTGGTCCTGTCGTTTGTGATTCGGATGTTCGTTTAAGAAAGACATGAACCGGCTGCGGACTCGGCTGATCGCGGTTTTTCTCCTGGCCACCCTTCTGCCTCTGGGCCTGACCCTGTGGACTTCGCTCAGTCTGCTGGAGCGCAGCCTGCAACTGGCGCCCTTCAACGAGCTGGACGCGCCTGTCGCAGTCGCTCGAGAAGACCGGGCGCGAGCTGTATCAGCAGGCTCGCGAATCGCTGCGCCGGGACGCCGCGGAAGGCCGTATCCAGCCCGTGGAATTGAGCCCGGCGGATGCCCAGGCGTTCCGGGACCGCGGCCTGGACGAGGAATTCGTCCTGGCGGGCGTCAACGGCGACCGGCTGGATTATTACGTGGCCCGCAAACAGAACGTGGTGATGTTTTCCCGGCAGCTCAATGTGCCTTTGGGCGAGTTGACCAGGCAGATCGGGGACGCGCGGCAGGACGGTGGAGCCTTCGGGTGTTCGCGATTTCCGAAGGGGCTTCCGCGGCGCGCTGTTGTTGATCGCCGCATCGCTATGGTTGGCGGCACTGGCGGCTCTGGTGTTTCTGGCCGCGCGGATCACCCGTCCCGTCCGGCAGTTGACGCAGGGATTGGAACGCGTGGCGGCGGGTGATTTAGCCAGCCGGGTACCGGAAGAAGGCTCCGGCGAAATCGCCGCGGCAATGCAGGCGTTTAATCATATGGCGAGCCAGCTCCAGCAGGCTCAGGAACGCTTGATCCAGGTAACCCGCGTGGCCAGCTGGCAGGCTCTGGCGCGCAAAATGGCGCACGAAGTGAAGAATTCGCTGACGCCGATTCGCCTGACCATGGAAGAGATCGTCAGCCGCCAGGGAACCGCGGACGGGGCGTTTCTGGAACAGGCCGCGCAGATCGTAGCCGACGAGGTGAACACACTGGAGAAGCGAGTCCGCGCATTTTCGGAATTTTCCGCCGAACCTCCGGTGCTGCCGGCCGAGATCGACGTCAATGCATTGGTGGAGGAACGCGTGTCCTTCCTTAAGAACGCGCATCCGGAGGTGATCTATCAGATGAATCTCGCGCCCGACCGGCCCAAAGCCGTCGCCGATCCGGATCTGATCAAGGGCGTGCTTACCAACCTGTTGGAGAACGCCGCCGAAGCGGCTCGTCCTGGTGGCGTGGTGATGGCGCGCACCGCGCGTTCCGGAGAGCAATTGAATATCGAAGTGCACGACTCGGGTCCGGGGCTCAGTTTGCAGGCGCAATCGAGCTTGTTCGAGCCGACGATTTCGTTCAAGAAGGGCGGCATGGGCCTGGGACTGTCGATCGCGCCGACGAAGCGCACTATTGTGCGGCGGCGATATTCAGACGCTTCACGGCGAGCTGGGCGGCGCGGCGTTCCGGGTGATTCTGGCTGCCGCACATATCAATGGAGCGAACGGGGCTTGATGGCTCAAAAGCGCATCCTGGTTGTCGACGACGAAGAAAACATCGGGCGGAGCCTGCGCCTGATTCTCGAGCGCGAGGGGTACGCGGTGAGCCTGTGCTCGTCGATCGGCGAGGCGAAAGCCTATCCGCAGCGCGCCGACGTCTATCTTCTTGATGTGCGGCTTCCTGACGGCTCGGGCGTGGATTTGTTGCGCTGGCTCAAGTCCAACGACAATGACGCGCCGGTGATTATGATCTCGGGCCACGGGACCATCGCCGACGCAGTGGAAGCCACGCGCGCGGGCGCGTTCGATTTTCTGGAAAAACCCCTGGGCCGCGAGCACGTTCTGCTCGCGCTGCGGCATGCGCTGGATGAGTCCAAGCTGCGCGAAGAGAATCGGCACCTGCGGGAACTGGTAGGCGGCGCGCGCATGATCGGATCGAGCGCGGCCTTCGAACGCGTTGTGGAACAAGCCACCATGGCCGCGCGTAGCGACGCGCGCGTGCTGCTGGCCGGAGAATCCGGGACGGGCAAGGAGTTGCTGGCGGCGCACATCCATGCCGAAAGCCCGTTCTCCGGGGGCCCCTTCGTCAAGGTGAACTGCGCGGCGATTCCCACGGAGCTGATCGAGAGCGAACTCTTCGGTCATGAGAAAGGCGCGTTCACGGGAGCGACCACGGCGCGCCGCGGCAAATTCGAGCTGGCCGACCGGGGCACGCTGTTCCTGGATGAGGTCGGCGACCTGCACGCGGCGTCGCAGGCCAAGTTGCTGCGCGTCTTGCAGGAGGGCGAGTTCCATCGCGTGGGCGGCGAGCAGGCGATTCGCGTATCCGTGCGCGTGATCGCGGCGACCAATCGTGACTTGAGCGAAATGGTGGGGCAGCAGAAATTCCGGGAGGATTTGTATTACCGGTTATGTGTCGTGCCGGTGCGCGTCCCGAGCCTGCGCGAGCGGCGCGAAGATATCGCCGCGCTGGCCGAATACTTCCTGGGCGAGTTCTGCGCGCGCAACAACTTCAAGCCCAAGCGGCTGGCGGAGAGCGCGCTCGAAGCATTCGAAGATTACGGCTGGCCGGGCAACATCCGCGAGCTGCGCAACACGGTCGAGCGCATGGCGATTCTGACGCGCGGCGATGAGATCGATGCCGAGGCGGTGCCGGTGGAGATTCGCATCGCGCGGGGCGCGGGCGCCAAGGGGAACCTGCGCGAGGCCCGCGAATCGGCCGAGCGCGAGCATATCCTCAAGGCGCTGGAAGAATCCAAGTGGAACGTCTCCGGCGCGGCGCGCGTGCTGGGGATGGAGCGGACGAATCTGCACAAGCGCATCCGGGCCCTGGGGCTGAACCGGGACAAGTAGGACTTCGGCTATTGGATTTGCGTGATCACCAGGTGCGCTGAGACGGGGACCGCTCCACCTGCGAGCGGCGTCATGGTGAGCGCAACGGCATTCCCGGCCGGATTCCGAACAGTGAGCAGGGAATTGGGTAAGGACGTGGTCACAAGATACATTCCGGCAATCTGGCTCGTGCCAGTTGCGCGTCCAACGACCGTATAAGTTAGTTCAGTCCCGTTGAGGGTCAATACCAGTTGTCCGGCCTCGCTGATGCTCGCCTGAAACATGACCTGATAGGTGCCAACGGCAGACAGATTGAATATCGATGAATTTAGTCGGGAGATGCCAAGACCTGATGAAGGTCCATTTACCGGGAAAGATATGTCTCCACTTGCCGCAATCGTCGTTGCGTTATCACGAGGCATTAAGGCATAAGAAATCGGCAAAGGCTATGGCGCCACTCGGATCCACGTTGGGTCCAACGGGTCCAGTGGGTCCAACGGGTCCAGTGGGTCCAACGGGTCCGGTGGGTCCAGCAGGCCCCGTTACTCCGATTTGTCCGTTGGGCCCCGCTGGTCCCGTTACTCCGATTGGTCCGATTGGGTCCGGCTGGTCCCGTCGGACCTGTTGCTCCCGTTGCACCCAGGTTCCGCTGTGTGCGCCAGTATTCCGCTGAGGGGCCCTGCGGTCCGCTGGGCCCTTGGATCGCGGGGGCCTGGACGTAATATCCGTTCATGTCGATCACCAGGTCAGCGTTATTGGTACTCAGCACCTGGATTCCCCCGTCGGCGCCGGCCGGCACAATAGCCGAGTTGTCCACGAATCCACCCTGCACGGCATTGAGCACCACGGTTCCGGGCCAGGACCTATCATCCTGCCAGGCTGCGATCCACGAAACCGGTTGTCCCAGTGGAGTGACGGAGACGAAGTTCATCGAATAGGCCGCGGCCGCGGGCACACCACAGTTGGACGACGGAACCGGAATCGTGCGTGCCTGACCGGCAACCAGGGACGGAGGTCCGAACGGGCCGGTCTTGCCCGAGCCGCCCTCGCCGCGCGTATCCATAACACGGCACGGCGTGATGGCAATGAACACCAATCCGGAGATGTTAACCTCGGCGGCCGCTCTTGGATCGCCCACCACCGGATCGCTCGACTTGCGGATGGGCCAGTTTTTCACCGGTATATTATCCTGCCGAATTTGTTGCCCGAAACCCGCCGGCATCCAAGCCGTCACGGCGACTAACCCGGCAGCGCACATCAGGTTCGAACCGATCCTCGAGAATTTGGGACGCGGACACAAGGAGTTCATTGCTGGGGATTCCTGCTTCGCTTCGAGGATGAAGGATTGCGCGAGGGGAAGCAATAGGAATCTAGTCTTTCGCCGTGCAGCATCTGTGCTGCGACCAATCCCGAATCGGAAATAATGTCAGCTTGAAACGGAAGCACTGCTCCCCATCCCCGATTCAGGTGGGCCAAAGTAACGTGGTCAGATGACCATGTATGCTCTGGTAGCATTAAAGAGACATGAGGAAACGGGTGGTAAACGCGACGGAGTTTAAGGCCAAGTGCTCCGCGTATCTCGACGACGTGGAGCAGCACGGCGAACCGGTCACGATCTTGCGGCGGGGGCGTCCCGTTGCTGTTCTAAGCCCGGCGAAAAAGACGGCTTGGAAGTCCCCTAAGGACATGTTCGTCGGCAAGATGGACATTGTGGGTGACATCATGGCCGACACCTCCGATACGTGGGAAGTTCTTCGGGAAGACGAGGGCTAGCGTGCTGCCTCGCCTCCTGCTGGACACTCACGTTGCCATCCGCTGGGTGAGGGAGTCGAGGAAGCTGTCCCGCCAACAAACCTATTCCCTCGACAACGCGGTTCGCCACAGCGAGCCGGTGGCTATCAGCTCCATGAGTTTGCTTGAAACTGCCGTTTTGGTAAGCGGAGGCAAGCTACGTCTGAAGACGCCGCTTAACGAGTTCTTTGAAGAGATGGAGAACATCCCCGTCTTTCGCGTCTTGCCGCTTACTTACGAAATCGCCCAAGAAGTCGCAGCGATGGGAAATGCTCTACGGGATCCAGCCGATCGCGCCATTGTTGCTACGGCCCGCGTGCACAGGCTTCGCCTGGTAACGTCCGACCAGCGGATTATCGCATCGAAGCTGGTTTCCGTAATCGACTAGCTACTGCTCGTACTTGGGGACCTTGATCCGGCCTTCCCACAGACTCTTGTTGTTCTCCTCGCAGGAGTACTCCATGATCTGCGTGTCGGTGCGGAGCGTGAAGGTGCGCTTGTTGCCCCAATCCTCGGTGAACGCCTTGGGGTCGTGGATGGTCACTTCGTACGACATGTGGCCGAGATCGGGCCGGCCGAAGCGCTCGGTGATTTCGAGGGCATCGCTGTGGGGATGACCGGCGGTATCGAGCCGGGTCTTACCGTTGAAATTGTTGGTGTGCACGACTAAGGTGTCGCCTTCCCAATGGCCGACGGAATCGCCGAACCAGGTGGGATCGAGATTCTTGGCGTGCGGACGCCCATCGGTTGGAATGAGCTTGAACCAGGTGTTCTGTTCGTAGAGCAAGGCGAGGAACGGCTCATGCTGGATGAACTGAATGGGATCGGGGGAATTCATGGAGCGCATGAGTCCGAAGGGCAGGCATGCTCCGGTGTAGTCGCCCTCATCCGCTTTGTAGGCGTCCCATTTTGCTTTGTACGCCGCGGTAAACGGGAGCTCTTTCGGCCCGGTGGGGTCGCCCTGGCGAGTGTCCTTCGCCGGTCCCGACGCCATATTGGGCGTGTACGGGCGGAACCACAGGCCGCTCAGGTCGGGCTTCCCATCCGCCATGCGCGGCGTGGGACCCGTGGGAGCAGCCGGTCCTCGGCCCCCGCCTTTGCCTTTACCGGCGCCCTTGCCCTTGCCCTCCGCCTTAGCTTGGCCTGCGGCGGGCTCTTGCGAAAAGCCCAAGCCGACCATCGACAGCGCGATCGCGGCGCTCAAAATCCCAATCTGGAGACGAGTGCTCATAGTGGACTCCTCAAAATGACTCGTTCTATTCTACAGCACGAATTTCAAGGGCGCTGGCCGCCATTGCGCAGGAAGGTCCCACGTTCCAGCTCCTCGAACGCTTCCTTGAGCTGATCCTGCGTGTTCATCACGATGGGACCATACCAGGCTACCGGCTCTTCCAGCGGCTTGCCCGAGACCAGCAGGAACCGGATGCCGTCCTCGCCGGCCTGAACCGTTACTTCGTCGCCGCGATCGAAAAGCACCAGCGAGCGGTTGTCGGCCTCCGCGTGAGGCGCGGCTGTCTCCGACCATCCGACCCCTTCGGTCGGAACCGCCAGCGGGCTCGATGCATTCGAAAACTTTCCGTTTCCGGCGAATACATACGCGAACGCGTGCCGAGTGGTCTCCACCGGCAGGGACTTCCTCTTTCCGGGGGGAACCGACACATCGATATAGATCGGATCGGCGGCGATGCCGTCCACCGGGCCCTTCTTACCCCAGAAGCTTCCGCACACCAGGCGCACCTCAGTACCGTCGTCATCGGTGATGATGGGGATGTCGGGGGCTTTTACCTCCTGATATCGCGGATCGGTCATCTTGAGCGATGCGGGCAGGTTCGCCCAGAGCTGGAACCCGTGCATCCGCCCGGACTGATCGCCTTTGGGCATTTCCTGATGGATGATGCCCTTGCCGGCGGTCATCCATTGAACATCGCCCGCTGCGATGGCGCCCTTGTTGCCCATGCTGTCGGCGTGGTCCACGGTTCCAGCCAGGACATACGTGATGGTTTCGATCCCGCGATGCGGATGCCAGGGGAAGCCCGCCAGATAGTCGGCGGGAACATCGTTGCGGAAGTCGTCCAGCAGCAGGAACGGATCGAAATCGGTGGTATTGCCGAACCCGAACGCGCGGCGGAGGTGCACCCCGGCTCCTTCGAGCGTCGGTTTGGACTTGATCAGGCGTTTCACGGGTCGGATCGACATGCAAGGGACTCCTATATGAAGTTTAGCGTGCCGGTCAACCCGCGTTCGTCCTAGCGCGGCCGGGGCACGTGCAGCGACATCAGGACCAGCGTCCCGTTGATCTTGCTGAACCAGTGCGGGGTGTTCTCGGGAACAATGAAGAAATCGCCCTTGGCGACGTCCTGAGTATTGCCGCCCTCGATCGCCGTGCCGGAAAGGTTTTCGGGGTTGGTGCGAGTTTCACCCGCGAGCTTGCCGCCGGTGACCAGTGTCCCGCTGCCATCGATGACGTAGAACAGTTCGGCTTCTTTTTCGTGCACGGCGGCGGGACCGACGGCTCCACGGTACTCCAGATTCGCCGAGTATGGATCGAGCCGAAGAATTCCCTGGATGAAGTTGGCTTGATCCTGCTTCCGCTCGTTCTTGGCTTTGGCCATCATAGAGGCCACTTCCTTGGCGGAAGTGTAGGTTTTCGGGGGTTGGGGCGCCTGTTTGCCCTTTTGTTGAGCCGGCAGTTGGGATACTACTCCGGCGGTTACAAGCATCAGGGCGAGGCTGGTCAGTCTTGCGCGCATTTGAATCTCCATTTTTCCCAGACTTGAAGTCGACTTCAGAAATGCTATCACACAGGTGCGCAATAGGATCGCTGGTCGGCATGTGCCGGGGACTGTCCAGATGAAGGCGCGCGGGCGCCGATTAGAAAATCGGCGCGCAGGTTGAAAACGTTGAAAACCGGCCCCACATCACGAGTGTGTGACTGCCAGTGCGACGTCGTGCGACGTCACGACCGGCTTCCGCATGGCCCGCTTTTCCTGCTGCAGTACGTGGACGGCCATCAAAGCCCCCACCGGATGGGCGCCCACGTTTACGACAGGTTCCGCGTCCAGCGCGGGGCGGTCTCCATCGAGGTTTTTAAACTCGAAGACCGCTCGCATCGCGCTGGCTTCCCCCATACCCAGGCCGTATTCCAGGCACACGGCGTCCAGGTCGCGGAACATCCTTTGCCGCAGCGCTGGTTTATGACGCGACTCATAAAGCAGCTTGTTGAGCCGATAGGCAGCGATCGGAGGATGGTCATAGTAATGAAACGGGTGGCTCTGAAACCGGTACGGCTGGGACGGCTCCGCGTTGCGCTTTTCGCCGGGATGGAAGCGCGCCACCGCGTGTCCGTGATGCGAGGTTTCCTGGTAGGACAACAGTTCCATATGCTGTGTGCCCACCGCGCCCAGGACGATCGCCCAGGGCAGCATCTCGGTGTTGCCGACTTCATCCAGCTGCTCCGGCGTCAGGTTCAGGAACGAACCCGTGTGGCTGTTCTCCAGCTCGCGAATGCACCAGCGGTCGAAATCGAACGCGGGCTCATAATACTTGGCGGTACCGGGGTAGTGGGACATTCCACCGCTGGCGAGAAGCGCGACGCGCTCCGGCTTGGCAGCCACGATTTCCGCGATCGCCCGGCCCAAAGCGGCACAGCGCTGAGGCCGTGGCAGAGGTGGCAGATACGTGTTCACGAAAATCGGCACCACGGGAATGTCCCGCTGACCCAGGATCCATTCGAAGGGCGCGGCGAAGGAGTGTCCCAGCACCGCGTCCTGCGAGTACGTCATATCGAAATCGCGGCGGACCAGGCCTTCCAGCAGGTCCTCGGCCAGCTTCTGGTGAATTACGGGCTCCCAGGAGCGGCCCGCGAAGGCCGTCTTCGCACGCTCTCCGGCGATGACCGCGAACGTCGGCACCGATTGCAGGAAGAACGTTTCCATGTGATCGCTGGCGAATACCACCAGCGCATCCGGCTTGGTCTCATCCAGAACCTGGCCCAACTTCCGCATCGCCGCGATCCCCGCGTCGAGCTGTTCCGGATCTTCCTCGGGAGGCCGCGTGAAGAGCTGCGGTGCGTGCATGGTGGCCATGGCTGCCACGATTTTGCCCATATCGTTCACCTCGCGGATTCGGTGAATAATCAGCACTTTTCGCGCCAAAACGAGGATATTGAAAACGCTAGGGAGCGCTGACGGGCGTGTGTGAAATCGCGCAGGCGATCTGGTGGCGGCGGGCGATCTGGCGCAATCTTCCCAACATCGGGTATTGATCCCAATTGTCTGCAGAGAATGGCCCGCCGACTGCATGGAGGATATTCGAGAGGCCCAATGAGAATCCTGCTGCTACTGGTAAGTGGAATGGCGATTGTGAATGCCCAGAAGCCCAAAACGCCCGCGGTCAACTACTATCGGGACATCGAGCCGATTCTGAACTCGAGTTGCGTGTCCTGTCACCAGGAGTCTATGGCGGCGGGCGGGCTGAAACTAGATGCGCCTGAGAACCTGCTGCAGGGCGGGGCTTCCGGCAAGGTGGTGATTCCTGGAAAGGCGGATCGCAGCCTGCTCTACCAGCGTCTCACGGTGACCACCGACAAGCGGATGCCTCCGGTGGGAGTGCTCACCGAGGAACAGCTGGCCCTGATTCGCGCCTGGATTAACCTGGGAGCCAAAATCGGGCCGGCGCCGGCAAAACGTTAATATTCCTTGACATTTCGCCGAGCCCAGGCACGCCGCTAACCTTTTCCGCCTCCCTGCGTCCAATGGATTGAGACCACACTTCCGGCTGAAACCGGAGACTGCGGCCGGTTCCAAGTCTTTGGAATTCAAGAATGGAGGTTTCTATATGAAGAGAATTGCGTTTGGGCGGGGGCGCGTGGCCGCCGCCTTGGCAGTAGCGTTGGGGCTGGTATTGGGCGGGATGGGTGTCGCTCACGCCCAGAAGGGTTCGCAGAATCCGCCGGCGACTTTCAAGTTTACGGATGCGAAGGTGACGCCCAGCCGATCGGGGTTCGCGCCGGTAGTGAAGGCGGTGGTGCCCACGGTAGTCAGTATCAAGTCGTCCAAGGTAGTCAAGACCGGGGCGCTCCGCAGACAACGCGGCCAGCAGGATCAGGGCCAGATACCGGATCAGTTGCGCCAGTTTTTCGGCGACCAGTTTGGCGGCCAATTCAGTGTTCCGAACATGCCGGAAGAGCAGCGTTCCGAGGGTCTCGGCTCGGGCGTGATCGTCAGCCCCGAGGGCTACATTTTGACCAACAACCACGTGGTCGATGGCGCCACGGACGTGCAAGTGATGCTATCCGATCGCCGGGAATATAAGGCCCGCGTAATCGGCAAGGACGACAAGGCCGATATCGCGGTGGTGAAGATCGATGCCGGGAACCTTCCCGCCATTACCATCGGAAACTCCGATGCAGTCGAAGTCGGCGATTATGCGCTGGCCGTCGGCAATCCGTTTGGAGTGGGCCAGACCGTAACGCTGGGGATCGTGAGCGCTACCCATCGCGGATTGGGCAATGAGATCGAGGCGTACGAAGACTTCATCCAGACCGATGCCGCCATCAACCCCGGGAATTCCGGCGGCGCGCTGGTGAACGACCGAGGCGAGCTGATCGGCATTAACACCGCGATCATCGCTCACGGCTCGGAAGGCAACCAGGGCATCGGATTCGCGGTGCCGGTGAATCTGGCCCGCAACATCATGAATCAGATCCTGAAAAACGGCAAGGTAACCCGCGCGCGGCTGGGGATCCTTCCGCAGGATGTGACGCCGACCATCGCCCGGCAGTTCGGAGTGAAAGATTCCCAGGGCGCACTGGTGGGCGAGGTGGAAGCCAACAGCCCGGCGCAGAAAGCCGGCCTGAAGACCGGCGACATCATCCTCGACGTGGACGATCATTCGGTGTATGACGCGAATCAGCTGCGGAACATGATCTCCAGCATGCAGCCGAACACGAACGTGAACCTGAAGATATGGCGGGACGGCGCTTCGCGCACGCTCCCGGTCACGCTCGGCGAGCTGAATCCCGAGGAAGCTACGAATCGGGGCGGCGCGGGCCGCGACAACGGTTCCGAGAGCGCCCTCGAAGGAGTCTCGGTCGAGAATGTGACCTCGCAAATGGCTCGTGACCTCAAACTCCCCGCAGGCACAACAGGTGTCGTGGTAAGCGAGGTCAGCCCGGCTAGCGCAGCAGCCAGCGCCGGCCTGAAGCAAGGCGACGTGATCCAGGAAGTCAACCGGCGGCCGGTGAAAAACGTCGCCGAGTTTGAAGCCGCTGTCAGAAACTCCAAAGACGGAACCCTTCTGCTTGTGAATCGAGACGGGCACACGGTCTTCGTGGGCGTCTAAGGCACAGCAGCCTTTGAGTGGCCGGTTCGGCTCGTGCATTGCGCATGACGCTCGAACCGGCCTTTTTTTAGGTATCCCCCTCCGCATCACCTTAGAACCTGAAGTGACTGGGTCGTTCCGCCGATTAACTAAAAAGGCCCGGTCTATGATCTCTTTGCGCAAAGCGGCGACGGAACTGGAACGTCTGGAGGAATTGCAGCAGACGCTGGCCAAGTGTTACGGCCTGGCGATCAAATCTTACGCGGAATACGCGGTGGAGCTGGATCCTCACAGCACCGAATATTTCCGCCAGCGGCTGCAATTGCTGGATACGCAGTGCGGCCAGGCTTCCGCACCCGAGCACTACAACGCCGTGCAAGCTTCCCTGCGCGGCGAACTCCGCAACTATCGGGATCAGGCCAGAGAACAAATGGTCCGGATGCGCAAGGATCTGCAAAACGCCGCCTCCGCCATGAAGGTATTCGCGGAGAGCGTGTCCAATACCGGAAACGACTGCGATCTCCAGCTTCGCCGCGAAGTGGAACAGCTCGGAAGCTCTGGCCGCGAGCGACGACATCGAAAAGATCCGCTACGGCATCGAAACCACGGCCGGCGCGATCGTGCGCACCTACGGCCAACTGCGCCGCAGTCATCAACTGGTCGTGACGCAGCTTCAGGACGAAATCCGCACCCTGCACCAGGCCATGGACAATGAGCGCAGCAGGATGGAGCGCGACCATGTTTCGGGCGCGTGGAACCGGCAGAAGCTCAACCAGCGCATCGCGGATCTGCTCCAGCGGAACGATCCCTTCTGCGTGCTCCTGGTGAGCGCGCGCAACCTGCGCCGGCTAGAACAGAAGTACTCCTCCGCGGTGATCACCGATGCCCTGCGGACCCTGGTGCAGCAGTTCGATAACATCCTGGGCGGGGAGGCCATGATCGGCCGCTGGAGCGAAGACGTCTTTAGCGCGATTCTGGATATCGATTCGTCCAGCGCCATGGCGCTTTCCGCCGAAATCAACCGCAAGCTATCGATGTCGTTTCCGGTGTGGACCACCGGCGTGGCGCAGATGCTGACCGTGGAAACCTCCACCGGGATCGTGGACCGGCGAAGGGATTCGGACCCGGCGAAGTTTTATCGCAAGCTCGAACAGATGGCGGCGGCCATGGCGGGTCCGGAAAATAATCCGGCGTAAGGCCCATGCCTACGCGGCGTTCTGATCCGCGGTGACGGTGGAACGGGTCACTTCGCCGCGATATACCTGCTCCCACAATTCCACGTTCCGCTCCATATTGCGATGAGCCAGAACCCAATCGCGCTGCTGACGCCACAGCAGGCCGCGATCCGCGTCCAGCAGCGGCTCGAGCGTATCCTTCCACGACTGGCGGCTATTCTTGGCGGTAATGGGCACCTCCGCCGAATAGGGCAAAACACGCGACGCCACGGTGATGGCGCCGGAAAGAGCATATTCGTAGTACTTGATACAGCTCTTGTGCTGGTTGAACTGGTCCTCCACCAGCGGCGCGATGCCGATATCCAGCCCCAGCTCGCAGACTTTTTCGGCGTGCCGGTCGAACTCAACCATGGGGTGAAACTCGTAACGAACGCCCCGCAGCTCTTCCAGGAATCGCTTCATGGATTTGCCCGGCGGCGAATTCAGAAAGGCTTTGCCGTGCCCGGCGACCAAGCCCGCGTAAAACTCCGCGGGATTCGGGTCGGCGCAGATTCCCTGTAGCACGAAGGTGAACGAATGCCGTTTCTGCAGCTCGCGAACCGCGCCGAGGGCCACCGCCAGATCGTGGAAGTGGGTCGCGCTTCCGGTCCAGCCGACGCGAACGCCGGGCTGGCGGGGCAATACACGCCATTCCTCCGGATCGATGCTGTTAGGCAGGACCACGACGTTGGGGTTTCGTTCCCGTAGATCGGCCGCAAGAATCGGAGTCGTGGTGGTAACGACGTCGGCCTGCTCGAGCAGAAAATCGTAAAGATCCAGCCGGTCCTGCAAGCCGCGGTAACTGATGTTCTGCCGGGGCACGAGATCCAGAGCGTCATCCGTATCGAAGACCACCCGAACCCCGCGCTGCTTGCACCAGTTCACCAGCTTCGCGACATCGGGATAGTGAGCTCGAAAGATCACCATCACGTCGGGCGCGTTGTGCGCGCGCAGATCGTCGGAAAAGATCTGGACGGTATGCCCGCGCTTGCGCAGGTATTTGGCCGGGATCGCGCCGCGCCATTTGTAACAGCCGCTTTCCGTTTCGGTAAGGAAGAAGATGTTCATGCGGTCTCCGCGGTTTTGTTTTCCAGGTCTTCGCGGCTCCACTTGGCGAGATACACTTCCGCGGCGGTGTCTTCCAGTTCCCGGTCGTTCAGGTAGACCCACTGCCTCCAGCGGCGTTCCTTGAGCCGTTCGAGAACGCGATGATCCGTGCGGGCTTTGAGCAGGCGCTGACGCTGTTCCAGGGTCAACTTCTCGCACTGGACGATCTGGGTCTTAAGGAGCTCCTGCTGCTTCACCAGGCGGGCCTGATAGAGGGCCCAGGATTGCAAGTCCGATCCCGCTGCGGTGCCGGACACGAACAGATGCGATTCCGACCGATTCCGCGCCGCGGCCAGCTTCTCGCGCAACTGGAGCAGGGACGTGAGCTGCTGCTGCAGCGTTGCCAGCTTTTCTTCTTCCACGCGTAATTGCAGCGCGCGCCACTCCAACACTCGTTGGAGCGGAAAGCGGAAGGTTTTCATACAAGTTCCTTAGCCAGGGCCAGCAGCCGGGTGGCGGTCTCGTCCTGGGAAGTATGCGTCTCGGCAGTTTGTTTGAGGAAATCCAGAAGCTGCGGGCGCAGGCGAAGGCTCTGGTCCAGCTTGGGATTCGCGCCCTGCACATGAGCGCCGAGCTGAATTAAATCGGCGGACTGCTGGTAGAGCGCCAGGGCCTCGCGAACCTTCTGCGCGGCCGCGGTTTCCTCCGCCGTGGCAACCTTGTTCGCCAGCCGGCTGACGGAGCTCAGAACGTCGATGGCGGGATAGTGCCCGGTCGCGGCGAGATCGCGGGAAAGAATCAAGTGCCCGTCCAGGATGCCGCGCGCGGCATCGCAAATCGGTTCGTTGAAGTCGTCGCCTTCCACCAGGACCGTGAAAAACCCGGTAATCGAGCCGGACTCGAAGTTCCCGGCGCGCTCAAAAACCTTGGGCAGCAACGTATAGACGGAGGGCGGATAGCCTTTCTGGCTGGGCGGTTCTCCGGCGGCTAATCCGATTTCACGCTGCGCCATCGCCAGGCGTGTCACCGAATCCATGACCAGCAGCACGTCCAGGCCCTGGTCGCGAAAATATTCCGCGGCGGCCAGCGCTACATACGCGGCGCGGATACGAAGGGGCGCGGGACGATCGGAGGTCGCGGCGACCACCACCGAGCGCTTCATGCCTTCCGGGCCGAGTTCCTGATCGAGAAACGCCTTGACCTCGCGGTTGCGCTCGCCGATCAGCGCGATCACACTGACCTGGGCCGAATTTTTTCGCGACATGGCGCCCAGCAGCGTGCTTTTCCCGACGCCGCTGCCGCCGAACAGCCCGATTCTCTGGCCCTTCCCGCAGGTCAAAAGACTATCGATGGAGCGGATCCCCGTCACCAGACGTTCCGTGATGTGTTTCCGCTTGAGGGGATTCGGAGGCGGAGCATACAGCGGGTACGTGGCCACGGCTTCCACCGGAGGACCGCCGTCCATGGGTTGTCCGAATCCGTCCAGCACGCGGCCGAGCAGTCCCGGACCAACCGCCAGACGCGCATCCGACACGCGCGCGATCACGCGGCTGCCTAGCTGCAATCCTTCGGGCTCCTCCAGCGGCATCGAGAGGACGCGGCCGTTGCGGAATCCGATCACCTGCGTGCGGATGCTGTGCCCTTTGGTCGTGAAGACTTCGCAGAAATCGCCGATCGCGACCGCGGGACCTTGCGATTCGATCAGCAGGCCGACGGTGGCGGTGACTTTTCCGCACCATGGCAGCAGATCGAGCTGCTCCAGGTCTTTCAGGTACGGCGTCAGGATTTCCTGATCGGGAATTTCGGCGCTCATAAAACTCACCGGCTCAGCCTGTCGGCGAAGCCGCGTTCGATTTCCTGCAACTGCGCTTCAATGGAGCCATCGAGCGTGCCATGCGATGTCTCGAACAGAACGTCTCCGCACTGCAGCGTCGGGTCGGGAATCAGTTCGACCGGCGCCGCCGAAAAGCGTGCCAGCAACGTCCGGATGACGGGCTCCTGATCGGGATGCACGCGCACGCGGCACAATTCACGGGATTCGAGTTTCTCCAGAGCCACGCGAATGAGCCCTTCGATGGAGCCGGGATCGAGCGTCAGTTCGCGATGGATCACGCGGCGGGCAACGGCGATCGCCAGCTTGAGCAGATCCGATTCGGCGGTCTTGCGCACGCGGGAACGTACGGTGGCGAGGTCGGCCAGCGACCGCGAAAGGCGGTCCATCACCGGCTGAAGCTCCGCGACGGCCTGCTCCTGGCCGACATTGCGGCCCTCGGAAAATCCGCGCTGATAGGATTCTTTTCGGGCTTCGTCCAGATCGTCCTTGGCGCCCGCCTCCGCGAGGGGAGCCGTACGGGCAGGCTGCCGTGCCGGAGGAGGCGTTGCGGTGCTGCGCCACGCCATCGGCGACACTGCGGAAAGTTCGCCGTCGCGAAGGATCTTAGACGATGTACTGCTCATCGCCGCCTCCCTTCAGGCTCACGACGCCTTCCATCTCCAGCTGGCGGAGCAGCGCGATCATCATCTGCTGCGCGCCTTCGACTTCCTTGATCTTCACGGGACCCAGCGCTTCCATATCTTCCAGAAGCATGGCGGCGCCGCGCTGCGACATGCCCTGCAGCAGGTGTTTGCGCAGCTCGTCGCTGCTGCCTTTGAGAGCGATGGTGAGTTGTTTGCGGTCGGCCCGGCCCAGCAGTTCCTTGATGCCGTTAGCGTCGATCATCATCAGATCGTCGAACACGAACATCTGCTGGCGGATGGATTCGACCAAGCGCCGAGTCGCGCTCGCCGACCTGCGACAGGATTTCGTTGGACATCTCGCCGTCCAGCTGGTTGAAAATCTCCGCCACGGCGCGCAGGCCGCCGGAAGATTCGCGCTTGACCTCACCCAGCGTTTGCAGCTTGCGCGAAATAACGGCGGAGATCTTGTTCATCACCACCGGCGAAATCTGATCCAGGCTCGCGAGGCGGATGGTGACTTCACCGCGCAGGTCGGCCGGCATCGAGCGCAGCACGGCCGCCGATTGGCCCGCGCTCAAATGCGCCAGAACCAGCGCGATGGTCTGCGGATGCTCGCTTTCGACGAAGCGGGCCAACAGTTGCGGATCGAGTTTTTGCAGACGCTGGCCGGCATCGGAGCTGCGGCCCGCCGCTTTGGGCAGCCGCTCCACGTGTTTCTTGCTGCCTTCGGCCCCGAAGGCAGAGGTCAGAATACGTTTGGCGAAATCCACGCCGCCGTGACCTTGCCCGGATTGCGAAGTGGCGGAGCGGAACTCTTCCAGCACCGCCTCGGCTTGTTCGCGGGAAATAGCCGGCAGACTGGCGATGGCCGCGGTAACCGCCTGGACTTCATCGTCGCTCAGGCGTTTGAGCAGCTCGGAGGAGACCTGATCGCCCACCGAAATCAGCAGAATCGCGGCTTTCTGAATGCCGGTCAGAACCGTGAGCTTGCGCGGGAGAAGCCATGGGTTAGGTGTGCTCCTCGCGGAGCCATCCGCGCAGCACGCCCGGCGGCGAGTTCTCCGTCCTTTTGCGCGGTCTCGCGAACCTGGTTCGTCAGCACTTCGATTCGGGCGGGAGCGAGCGCAGGCAGCGCGGAAGCGGCCGAGAGTCCCGACGGCGCCCAGCTATCGGCCCCGCTCACTCTGGGTGCGCCTGCCGGATCGCCTGCCGCGGGAGGCAGCGATTCGATGGGCCGCGCCTGCGCGGGAGCCGGCGATTTCTTCACCATCTTGAACACCAGGAAACCCAGGCCCGCGAGCAGCACGGCCGCGCCGCCCGCAGCGCCGTACAGCATTTTTGGATTCTTCTTGAGTTGCTCTATGGGCGTGAGCGGCGCCTCGACCGGGCCGGATACGGCTCCCGGCGGCTCCAGATTCACGGTCGATTCAAACGGCAGGCTTTCCACGATTAACTGATCGCCGCGCTCGGTGTTCAAGCCCACGGCCGCGGCTGCCAGATCGTGAATCACTTTGATGCGTTCCGGCGGCGGCGCGGTCAGAACCCGTTTGGCCTGCGCGCCCGCTCCCTCGAAGTGCACTTCGTGGTCGATCAGCACGGAGACCGATAGCCGTTTGATGCCGCCTTGCGGAAGCACCGTGCGCTTCACCGTGCGGCTGGATTGATAATTGACGCTTTCCGTTTTGCGCGACGACCCGGCGCTCACCGATACGGGCGGAGGAGCCGGATCCGGCAGATTCGAAGCCGTGCCGGGAATTCCGCCGGCGGTGTGCGCGGGCGACGAAATATCTTCCGTCTTCTGCGAGCTCACCATGACGGATTGGGTTGGATCGAAATGCTCCTCGCTCTGCTCGCCGCTGGTAATATCGGTGTCGGCCGAGACGGCGGCCCGGAAACGGCCCGCGCCCACCAGAGGCTCGAGCGTCGCATTCAGCTTCGTGGTCAGATCCTGTTCCACGCTGTGGCGGTACTCAAGCGCCGCTTCGGAAGTTCCCGAGCTGGAGCCGGAATCGGTACTCACCTGCTTGGCGCGGCTCAAAAGATTACCGCGCATATCCAGAACCGACACCGCATCCGGAGCCAGTCCTTCGACGGCGCTCGAGATCAGATGGGTGATGGCGGGTATGGCGCTCTCCGGAAGTTGCGAGCCGCCGCGGAGACGCAGCAGCACGCTCGCCTTGGCGGGCTGGCGCGATTCCTGGAAGACCGATTCCTGAGGGAACGATATGTGAACGCGGGCCTGCTCCACTTCGGTCAGCGCCATCACCGAGCGTTCCAGCTCGCCTTCGAGCGCACGCCGGTAATTCACATGTTCGGCGAAATCCGTCATGCCGAGGTTGGTTTTGTCGAAGATCTCGAAGCCGATCCGCCCGCTTTTAGGCAGTCCGGCGCCGGCCATATCCAGGCGCAGCTCGGCGACTCTTTCCTCAGGCACGGAGATGCCCGTGCCGTTCGCGGAAATGCGATACGGGACGCCGCTTTCTTTCAGGCGCTGCACCACCAGGGCCGCGTCTTCCGGCGCCAGCGTGGTGTACAGCGGACGAAATCCGGCTTCGCGCTGGTATTGCGTGAGTCCGTAGATTCCGCCTGCCACCAGGGCGGCCACCAGGAGGATGGTCGCCAATTGGCGGGCCGTGAGAGGGATCCTACAATTCGTTTAACTTGGTCCATGGGAGTGAAGAGTCAGTTAGCGCGGCTGCTACATCTGCATGCGCATGACTTCCTGATAAGCCGAAACCACTTTGTTGCGGACCTGCATCAGCATCTGGAACTCGAGATCCGCGCGCTGCACGGAGAGGATCGTGGAATGCAGATCTTCGCCGTCGCCCGAGAGAAACTGCTGAACGCTCTGATTGGCGTTGTCACGCGCGCCCTCCACCTGGTTGATCGCGCCTTGAAGAATATTGCTGAACTCGCTGCTCCCCGAGCTGGAGCGCGCCGCCGATTTCGAGCGGCGTCGCAACAGGCTGAATGCTGGACGGCTGGATGGGAGAAATGTTCATGGCGATGCTCTATCGGGAACTCTATTTGAACAAGTCGAGCGAGTGGTTGATCATGTCTTTCACCGCGCTGATCGCGGCCACGTTGGCTTGATATCCGCGCGACGCGCTCAACAGATCCACCATGTCCTCGGCCGGATTCATGCGGGGATACGCCACATAGCCGTCCTTATTCGCATCCGGATGGCCGGGCATGTAGCGCATTTCGGGATCGCGCTGATCGGTGACCACCTGCGCCACGCGAACGCCTGAACTGGCGGGATTGACCTGGGATTCAAACAGCGCCGAGAATTGCCCCGCCGACGGATCCGAGGCGAACACGGCATCCTTGCGCCGGTACGGGCCGCCTTCCGGGGTCCGCGTGGTATCGGCGTTGGCCAGATTTTCCACCAGCAGTTCGGTGCGCGCCCGCTGGGCGGACATGCCCGAAGCGCTTACGGAGAGAGCGGAGAAAAGGCTCATGAGGACGGACCTTCCTGGAGTGCGCTGCGTATGGAGTGCAACTCGGCTTGGGCCAGGCTGGAGGCCACCTGGAAACGCATCGCGTTCTCGGCCAGCATGCGGGCCTCGCGATCCAGGCTGACGTTGTTGCCATCGGCTTTGACCGGCAGGCCGTCGGGCTCGATGGTTTGTGGATCGGTCGCCGGCATGCCGTCGCACTCCTGCGCCTGCATTTGCTGCGCGAACTCGGCGCGAAAATCGATATCTTTCGTGCGGTAGCCGGGAGTGTCGGCGTTGGCGATGTTCGAAGCCACCAGCTTCTGCCGGGTGCTTAACAGACTCATGTACCGTTCGAGATTTCCAGCGACTGCTTCAAACACGATGCCTGCTCTAAAGCAGTTTCGGTGCCAAGGTGTAAACCATTGATTCCAAGTAGAGGAATTTCACCAGCCCGTCGTAATTTGAACGATTCCGTCAGATCTCCGACGGCCCTGATCTATGCGTCCAGGCCGTGATACGGATTGGAAGAACCCGGCCCGGCGTACGCATGCCGGCGGTTCAGACGGTTTAAACGATCGTGCGCGTGCTCGCGGGAGGTAAGGGTCATGGCACGCGCCCATTGCAGGAAGCCAGTCACGTTCTCGGAGATGTCGCGGCGTTCCTGTTCGTTGGCAGCGGCCCGCCAGGATGCTTCCACTTCCAGGCGAAAGGACGCAAGCAGCTCTTGCGCGGTGCTCCATGCGCCGGTTTGAATCGCGGCGTGGAGGCGATCAGTTAGTTCTTGGTTCCATTCATGCTCGCAAAAAGGCTGGTGAAGTATGAGGATTGCTGTTCCAGGGAAGCGATCAGGGCGTCGGCCGCATCTATTTGTGCGGTCAAGTTCTTGGTGAGAATGTCGATGCGGGCCTGCTCGTCCGCGATCTTCTGGTTCTGTTTGTCGATCGCCGTCTGCGCGCTGGCGAGCGTGGTTCCGAGGGTTCCCGTGACCGGGTCCTCCAGGCCATTCAGGGTATCCGTCGCAATCTTCAGGAAGCCACCCGTGGAGGGCGAGCCCAGGAAGGCGCTTACATCGCTGGGATGGGCGGAAGATACGCTGTCGAAAGTTGCTTGGTCAAAAGACAGATGGCCGGTTTTATCGAAAGTGAGTCCCAGGTCGGTCAGATTCTGAACCGAACCGCTACCGCCGGTGAATCCGCTGAGGTCGCGGAGCGATTGCGACAAGGTGAAAATCAGAGGGTCTCCCGTAAGCGCACCGCCGGCTTGGCCGCGGTTGGCTCCGAGTTCGTCCACGGCCGCGTTGTAAGCCGCTACAAACGACGAGAGCGCATTCGACTGCGCCGAGCTGCTTTGCGCGACCGTCACGTTCGAATCGCCGGCTTGCAGCAGGTCGACCGTCAGGCCGGGCGCGATCGTCACCGTTGTCGAATCCGAAGAAATGGGGGTAGAGGGCTGGCCGTTGATCTGGTATTGGGCTTGCGATCCGGTGGAGAGAGTGCTCAGCAGATCCTGGGATCCGTCATTGAGCTGAATGGCGATATTGCCGAGCTTGGTGCTTTGCAGCGATAGCTGGTAAGACGGAGCCGAGGGCGAGCCCAAGTTGATGATGGTCGCCGTGACATTCGCGCCGGAAGAATTGATGGCGTCCACCAGAGCATTCAGATTATTCGCGGAAGGAGTAATGGTGACAGGTGTTCCGCCCACCGTCAGGGTCAACGAAGTGGCTGAGGTGATGGATTGGGTGGAAGGATCCTGAACCGCCGGCAGGGTGCTGTTGCTGAGCGCGCTGGTGAAAGCGCCGGCGCTGACGACGTGAATGGCGTAGGTGCCCGGGAGCGCGGTCGCATCGCTATGAGCGGCGATCACGCTGCTATCGGATACCTGAGCGGTGGTGGAATCCACCGCGGATGAAATCCCCTGCACGGCCGTAAGGAGCGCTCCGAACTTTCCGTTCAGCGTATTCAACTCGGTCGAGCGGTTTTGCAGGGTGGTGAGGTTGCTGTTGAGCTGGTCCAGCGGAAGAGAGGCGATCGCGATCGCGCGAGTAAGCACCTGCTGCAGATCGCTCGAGTACTGGCTGGTCGAGGGCGTCGAATTTACCGTGGAGCTCATTTCTACCTTCCGGGAACACGGACCTGCTCAAAGCAAAACTGGGCCGTCCTCGGTTGAGAATCGGCCCAGTTTGCTCAAAACATTAGAACTGCTTTATTGGAGCAGCTTCAACAGCGCCTGCGGGGCCGCATTGGCCTGCGCCAGGGCCGCCACCGAGGATTGCTCCAGGATCTGCGACTTGGTCAGGTTGGCGGCTTCCGTAGCGACGTCCGCGTCGCGGATCGCCGATTGCGCAGCCGAGAAGCTGGAAATCTGCGATTGTGCCAGCTGGACGGCGTAGTTCAGCTCGTTTTCACCCGTACCGACGGCTCCCTGGACCAAACCGAGGTTCGAGATGGCCGTGGTTAAGTCGGTAAGCGTGGTGAGCGCGTTGGCCTTGGTATCGACTGCGTCGGTGCTGACGCCGAGACCGTTGGTATCCACCTGATTGCCACCGCCGCTGAGATCGATGGTCACCTTGGCGTGCGCCTGCGTATCGCCGCCGCCGATGTAGACATCGAGGCTCACATTGAAGCGGCCGCCGGTGCCGCCGCCGCTGGCCAACCCGATGTTGGCAGCCTGGCGGTCGATTTCGGCCAGCAAGCCCTGGAACTCGGTATCCAGAGTGGCGCGGTCGCCGCTAAAGGTATCCGAGGCTGATTCCGTGGCCAGCGTCTTGAGCCGGTCCAGAATGTTCGAAATGTTGTTGAGTCCGCCATCGACGATCTGCAGGATGCTGACACCGTCGTTGGCGTTCCGCACGCCCTGTTGCAGCTCCGTCACGTCGCTGCGGAACTTATTGGCAACTGCCAAGCCCGCGGCGTCGTCGGCGGAAGAATTGATTCGGTAACCAGAGGTCAGGCGGGTGATAGTTTGGCTTTGAAAGGCGCTATTCACCCGAAGATTCTGCTGAGCCACCAAAGAAGTTACGTTTGTCTGAAACGAATATGACATTGCGTCACGTCCTTTTATTTAATTGAAATCTTCGGCTCCCGCCGAATCCGCCCGGTTCTACTTCCAGGAGCGTGCTAGTCATTTCGCAACGCTGGAGAAGTATTTCAGACTTTTTTTATTAAGAAAGTGCAAACAGGCCACTTTTGGTACTTGCAGCCGCCGAGTTCCAAAAAAAACTCTACCGGGCGGCGATCCGTGCGATATGTCCTGCGGTCGATCCGCATGATCCTGAAAATGAAATCCGCAGCCGTCATCCGAGCACCGTGCGAAAATTCTGCTTTCCGCGTGGAACAGCGGGGACTTGCGGCGGCTGCGCGAAACATTGACGCAGAGCTGGTACTCCGTCGAACCATCCGCATGGCCCCTCACCGGCGAAGACGAGTGCGAACGAATGGAGATGCTGGCCACCATCGCCGAAGCCATGCGCCACTGGCTGCGGCGGGGCGGCGAGGCGCCCGCGGAGGATTTGCAGGTTTCCGTGAAGCTGTTACAGCATTTGGCCCGGACCGAATCGCTGTGGCGAGAAAACCGCGTGTGAAGGATTCTCTGATCCCTTTAGGGTAACGTCGCGATCTGGAAGGCCCGCTTTTTCCCGGAACTGACCACAGCACCCTTGCATGGAGAGCGCTCCATTGACAACTCCCCGCAAGGGTTGATCCAAGGGATGGTCCAGTTTGATCACCTGACCCGGACTTAGATTCATGAGGTCCGCGACCGGCAGAAGCGGCCCATCCAGCCGGACTTCCAGCGACACGCCGGCTTCGTTCAGCAGCGCGAGTTTCTGGCGCGCGTCGGGCTCCATTGCCTGCTCCGGGGTCTTCTGGCCGGGGGCGGTCCCGCCGGCATCGAAAAACGATTGCGGCGCCGCGATGTCCAGCACCCCGGCGTGTTCGCCGCAGCGCAGAGTGAACCCCAGGCGGATCACCGGCTCATTCGGAGGCTGATTGGGATCGTTCTGCGCCACCAAGCCGGGTTCGCTGACCAGCGATTCCACTTCGAACTCGACCGTCGCGAAGGTCTGCCAAGCCTCGCCCAAAGGGCGCACCATCACGCGGACGATTTCCTCCAGCAAACTCCATTCGATCTCGGTGAGGTTCCGCGAGGCCGCGGGCTCGGGTCCGCACTTGCCGCCCAGCAGCAGCTCCAGTAATCCGAATACCGTGGCGCAGTTCATGTGCAGATACATGCGCTCGTTGCGCGGATGGAGCCGAAGCACCATGAGGCACGTAGGATTCGGCAGGGCGGCCTGAAAGCCCCCGCTGGTCTGGATCGAGAGATCCTCGAAGCGCACCTGGAAATCCGAGCGCAGGAACGCCGACAAGGCGGTTGCCAGGCTGGACGCGTACCGTTCGTGAACCGCGCGAAGCGTTCTGAAACGCGGGCTGGCGGAGTCCGGCTGGCCGATTTCGAATTGCGTGGCGCCGGAGGGCGGTCGTGTGGCGAGCATAGCTTGTCCTGAGAACAGATCGTCGGACTAAGGGGATTGCTTTAGTCGCCAGCCGGAAGAGGGCCCGCCTAGCTGGAACGGCGGAGGTTCGCCTGTTCGGCCACGAACTGTCGCAGGGCTTCGTCGTACCTGGCCGCGGCCTTCTCTAATTGCAGATTCGCGTTATGCAGCGCCACGCTTCCATCGGAATTATTCTGGTCCAGACTGTGCTTGAGCGCCAGCGCTTCCCGCTGAGCCCATAGAGCCATCCGATACTCATTCCGGGCCACCTCTAACCGATGGACGGCCTCCGGCAAGTGAGGGAACGACGGGACGTCCGCCTGCCCGCCGGCGTCTCTTTTCCCGTCGCAGGAAGTGCAAACGGGAGTGCCGTTAATGAACGGCTCGGTCTCGGCTCCGCATTCAGAACAACGCGTCATCGCCAGGGTTATATGCATCTTTCGGACCAGACCGACAAATACTTACCTAGACGGTACTTAAGGGTGATCGCCTATCCGCAGGGCTTCGGAAAGCGCGTAAGTTCAGGTAAACTTTCCTGGTTTTTCATCGATATGAACTCTGCCCCAACTTCCCAGGGAGTGCCGATGATCCGACTAACCAGGCTGAATCACGTTCCCATGATCCTCAACGCTGACTTGATCGAACACATCGACATGACACCCGATACGGTGGTGACTTTGACATCCGGCCAGAAGTTCATGGTGCTCGAAACGGCCGAGGAGGTCGTGGACAAGGTGATCGTTTTTCGTCAGAAGCTTCTCAGTCCGGATCCTGCCAGGTTGACCGCGATGCGCGAACACGGTTCAGAGTCCGAGTCGCGCAGCAGGTAACGACGCTCCATGGCAGATAAGCAGGCAGCTCCAAAATCCAACCTGAAGACTTCCAAGCCCGACATCGCGAGTTTTGCCGGTTTGTTGATCGCGCTCGGCGGCATCATCGGCGGACTGATGTGGGAAGGCGGGAAGATCACCGACATTGTGCAGATTTCGGCCGCGATTATCGTGCTCGGCGGGACCCTGGGCGCGGTGATGCTGACCTCGCCGCTATCCGCGCTGGTGGCTGCCCTGGGAGGGCTGAAGGGGGTATTTTTCGAAGAGAAACTCGACCCCGCGGCGGCCGTGGATGAGATCATCGCTTACGCCACCAAGGCCCGCAAAAGCAGCATCGTTTCGCTCGAAGAAGATCTGGAGAAGGTGGGCGATAAGTTTCTGCAAAAGGCTTTATCCCTGGCCGTCGACGGCACCGATCTGCAGGAACTCCGCAAGATGATGGAACTGGAGATTGCGCAATCCGAACATCACCGGGAATCGGCCGCCAAGGTGTTCGAGGGCGCGGGCGGATACGCGCCCACCATCGGCATTATCGGCGCGGTCCTGGGCCTGATTCAGGTGATGAAGCATCTGGAGAACATCGAGGAAGTGGGGAAGGGAATCGCCGTCGCCTTTGTAGCGACGGTGTATGGCGTGGCGGTCTCGAACCTGGTTTTCCTCCCCGCCGCGAACAAGCTCAAGGCTCGCATTCGCCAGGACGCGCAGGATCAGGAGCTCCTGCTCGAGGGCGTCTGCAGCATCGTGGAGGGAATGAACCCGAAGTTGATCCGGGTGAAGCTCGAAGCCTTCCTCCAGCACGCCGGCAAGAGCAAGAAGAAAGGCGAGTCGGGAGCGCCCGCCGGGTCGCCGGCTGCTGTCAAGGGTTAGGCCTGGAACATCCCTATGCCGCGCCCCAAGCACGCCGAGCACGAGAATCACGAACGCTGGCTGGTTTCCTACGCCGATTTCATCACGCTGCTGTTCGCCTTCTTCGTGGTGATGTTCGCCTCCTCGCAAACCGACAAATCCAAAGCCAAGCAGGTTTCCGACGCCGTTGAGAAGGCCCTGCACGAAGGATCTTCGGTCAGTATGCCGGCGGCGGTCGCAAAAGTACTGGGTGGAACCGTGGACGATAAGGGACAGGGAAACGCTCAGATGCACGGGCCGGGTGGCGCGCAGAAGGCTGCCAAGGAACAACCGCCCGAAGTGATGGAACTGGGCGTCTCTCTCAAGATGCTATCGACGCAGTTGGCTGATGAGATCAAGGAAGGCAAAGTGGAAGTGAGCATGACTCCACGGGGCATCGTCGTGAGCCTCAAACAGGCGGCCTTTTTTCCATCCGGCACCGACGCCGTTGACCAGAACACCATGCCCACACTGGAAAAAGTGGCGGGGGCGCTCAAAGCGGTAACGAATCCGGTTCGCGTCGAAGGCCACACCGATTCGATACCCATCCACAGCGCTCGCTTCCGCAGCAACTGGGATCTTTCAGCAGCCCGCTCCATCGCCATCATGGAGGTCATGTCGAACCGCTTCGAAATTTCTCCGCAGCGCCTCTCGATTGCGGGGTATGCGGATACCGTCCCTGTCGCCGACAACGACACGCCCGAGGGCAGAGCGCGCAACCGCCGCGTGGACCTGGTGATTCTGAACGACTACGCGCTGGCCAAGACGGAGCCGCAGAAGAAACAGTAATTCTGGTGGCAGCGGAGGGCTGACTTCAGTCCGCGCGGGGCTTTTAGCCCCGCTTCCTCGATTCGATTTGCGGAGCTGAAGCTCCGCGCGGGATGAATCCCGCCCTCCAACCCCGATTCAAAGTATTTCTGACACTAGCCGGTGATCGTTCCCAGAAGATCGAACAGGCTGGTCCGCGGCATGGAAGCTTGAGCTTGCATGGCGGCCTGCTGGCTGAGCTGCTCCTGAGTCAGGGCCGTGGCGGCCGCGGCTACGTCCGTATCGCGCTCATTACCGAGTCCCGTCTGGGCCTGGAGCTGGAACTTCTGCGCCACATCCAGCGCATTGCTGATCCGGTTCTGGACCGCACCGTAAAAGGTGCTTTGCTGGTTCAGGTACTCCTGCGCGGTCTGGATGGAGGCAGCCGCGGCGTTAGTTGCGGCCTGATCGTTATTGGCCAGCGCCACGCGCAGGCTGTTCAGTGCGGCAAAGACGTTATCGGCCGCCAGGCTATCGTCGGGATTGCGATGGTCGAAGAGATCCTGCGCGGTCTTGGCTACCGCGAAGGTTTGGCCGGTGGAATCCTGGATGAGGCGCGTCGCGGGCGCTGTGAGCAGTCTGTCGACGCCGTTCGGATTGGCAAGATTCACATCATAAGCCGGTAGCGTCGAGCTGTCTCCGCTGAACAGGTACTTGCCGTCATAGGTCGCGCGGCTGTCATCGACGAGGGTGTTGAGAATCTGCTCGGCTTGCGCCGCCATTCCGATCCGTTGGGTAGGCGAAAGCGTCGTGGATGCGCCCTGGGCGGCCAGCGATCGCGCCTGATCCAAGAGGGACAAGGCCCCCTGCAATACACCCGACGCGGTGTCCACTTCGCTTTTCACGCCGTTCAAATTGGCGGTGACTTGCGTGACCCGGCCGATGTCGGACTGGAGTTGCAGCACGTCCCCGACCGCCGTGGGGTCATCAGACGGTTTGCTGATGCGGATTCCGGAAGTCAGCTCCGCCTGGGTCTTGGTCATCCGGCTCTGGAGCGTAGTGAGATCGTCCAGGAACTGGCTCCGCATCGGATCTAAGGTTTGCAGCATACTGGTTTCTCCGTCCGGCCTTACTGAACCATATTGATGAGGGTATCGGTCAACCCGTCGATCACGGTGATCATCTTGGAAATCGCCTGGTACCCGCGCTGGAGTTCCATCACGTTGATGGCTTCCTCATTCAGCGAAACACCCGATACCTGAGTTCGCAGAGCGTGCGCCTGGGTCAGCGATTGCTGCGCCACGGTCTGGCCTGAAGTTGCGCTGGCTACCTGCTGGCCGATGATCTGCGTCTGTCCGTTCAGGAAGTCCAGAATCGATTTGCCGGCGATCGTGTCGGTGGCCGCGGTCGAATCGCCCAATCCGGATAGCGATAACGCGATGCCGTTGGCCACCTGCGGCGGGCCCGGGTCGAGGGCCGCCAAGGTGTTGGCCGTAATGTTCGGGTCGATCGCCAGCGAACGGGCGGTGTTCGCCGCGCTCGACGCATCATAGGTGAACAGCGGCGCACCGGCGTTTCCAGCCGGGTCTTTTCCGGATGCCAGAAGCTGATTCACGCGATCGGCTACTTGTTTCGCGATCAGGTTCAGAGCCCCAGCCTGCTGGCTATCGCCCTGAAGCCCGGGAAGCACCGAGTTGCGAACGGTGAGCAGCCCGCCCAGCGTTCCACCCACGACGTGGCTGGTAACATCCTGTCCGTTGGCATCCAGGATCTGGACCGATGGGGTAGCGTTCGGATTCGCCGGAACAGCCGGAGTGAAATTGCCGGACTGCAAGGAATACTGGTGGTTCCCGATCACCAGGGGCGTTTGTCCGCCCAGCAGAAGTGTGACACTCCCGTCGCTTTCGAAGCGGGCTGTAACTCCGGCTAACCCGTTCAGCGTCTCGAGGGTATCGTGCAGGTGCGCGTCGAGTCCGGAATCGGCGGCACTGCTCTGGCCCCGTTGGACATTGTAGTCGCGAACCTGTGACGCCAGCGTGTTGATCTGCGAGACCGTGCTATCGATCTGATTGCCGATATTACCGGTGACGCTCGAAAGAACCGACGCGGCTTGCTGGAAGCTCGCGCCTAAATCCTGCGCTTTTGACAACACGTCCTGCCGCGCCGCCGCGGAATCGGGATTGGCGCTCCAGGCGGAAAAACTCTGGAACATGCTGTTCAGCGCGGCGATAATCCCGGTCTGGCCCGTGACGTCGAAGATCGGCTCGACTCCACCCAAAGACTGCGCTTGGGCCGTGTAGTTGCCGAGAACACTGTTCTGATATTGAACAGCTTGTTCCAGATATTCGTCGCGTGTGGATTGAGGAGCACCCGCCTGAACTCCGCCCAGCAATCCGGTCTTCGGTTGGAAGGGGAGCGCGTTCAGAGTCGCCAACTGTTTGGCGTAGCCCGCGGTGGATGCATTCGAGACGTTGTTTTGCGCAACCTCGAGAGACTGCTCGAATGCGTTGAGCGCCCGGACGCTGGAAGTCAGGTTTGCAAACAGGCCCATATCGAATCAGACCTCGAAGCTGGCCGCGGGCTCACTGAGCGGCACGGCCGGCCTTCCTTGTTCTGTGTAGCCCTGGCTCAAGTCCAGCTGGATCCAGCCCTGGCACAGGTTTACGGCGTTTTGCACCTGCATGCCCAGCAGGCGGGTGCGGTGACGAAGACGGAGCAGATCATTTCTATCCGCTTTATCCGCGGCAACTGGTTCATCGGAAACCGCGGGAGCCGCGACAGGATCCGCAGGCTCGCCCGTCAGTATCGCGACCACTTCCTGGAGCTCCGCTTCGCAGTACTCCAGAATTTCGGGGCGTGGATCGAGAAGCGCGTTGGAGACGTGCTCCAATTTCGCCTCGCCGGCCCGGCAGCGCTGTTTGAGTGTCATGTCCAGTCCGTGCTCAGTAACCTTTGAGCATGGCTGCGACCATGGCGCCGCTCAGTGCCACAGGATCCACCTGGTACTGACCGGATTGCACGAGCTGGGTCAGACGGGCGACGCGGCTGGTTTCTTCCGCGCTGGGAGTCATGGCCAGCGCACGAAGCTGGTCCTGGCCCTCCAAAGCCACCCCGTCCTGCAGGGCCGGCGAAGGGGTCTTCGCTGTCCTGGCAGAGACGTCGGCTTTCGTCTCGTAGACCTTCTCAGACTGGGGTTTCTGAGTATTCAAAGCTTTGCGCTCGTCAATCTTCATTTTGGCGCCCCTTTATATATCGCAGCGAACTCACATTAGTTGAAAGAATTAATCCGGAATTCCGCCTTATTACGTTGGACCGTAATGCCCTGTAATGCCTCAACCTAAGTACCTGTTGATGAAAGACTTCCGCGGCCGACACCAGGCGCAGCTCCATTTCCAGCAGGCGAAGGCGCCGCTTGCGCCCGGCCTGAGCGCGGCGGGCGAATCTCCAGAGCAGGCCGCCGAGGAGGCTCGCCGGGACACCTTCAAACACCAGCATGGCGGTGCGGCTGATCACGGACGGATCCCTTCCGCGTTTTCTCCGGAAACCAATTCCAGCACCCGTACTCCGTAATGACCGTCCACGGCCACCACTTCACCGCGTGCGATCACACGCTCGTTGACTCGAACTTCCACGTTATCGTGCAGCGCCTGATCCAGTTCCACCACCGATCCGGCGGTCAGGTTCAATAGATCCTGCATGCGAATCCGGGTGGCGCCGAAGGAAACCGACACCGGCACCTGGACCAGCATGAGCATGTCGCCCGACTTCGTCCGTCCGCTGGGCGAGGACGACGCCGAGCGAACCGGCAGGGGGGCAGCTTCTATCTTTTGAAGGGCTTCTTCGAATTCCGGACTGAGGACGCAGGCGGCATCCGGCCATTGCCCCGCGGAATAGCGGATCTCCAGGGAGACCCGCGTCCAGTCCTGGGAGGGTGCGCCCGAGAGACCCGAGTCCTGGGCCGCGGCGCGATTCCCGAAGTGCTCTTCGACTGCTTTCGCGAAGCAGCGGCCGATAAGGGCTGAGGCATTTTCCCGCGCGCCATTTTCTGAGTCTTGCGACTCGCCGCCGCGGCCAAGTTTTTCCCAGGTTTCCTCCGGCGCGCCAACAAAGAAGTTCGCTCCGGGATGACTGCTGAGTCCGCCGGACCACCAGGTCCAGGAATCGGCGTCGTCCTGCGGAGAGGGCGTCAAACGCCAGTCGAGGCGGATATCTTGCGGACCCGTTTCGGCGAGAGCTTCCGATAGCGCGCGCGAGAAGGTCCCTAGAATTCCGGAGACGAGTTCGTTCTTATCCATGGTTTAATACGTCCCCTTGGGTGTGGGCCAGTGCCGTTGCAGGTAATTTCGCAGCCGCAGGATGGCCTGCGCCTTGATTTGAGAAACCCGCGTGATGTGCAGATTCAAAATGGGCGCAATCTCCCGAATGCCGAGTTCCTGGCGGTAGTAGAGATCCAGTACCAGACCTTCCACTTTGGGCATCTTCTTCAAGCCTTCGGCGATCAGTTTTTCGAGTTCGGAGCGCTCCAGAAGGCGCGCCGGCGAATTTTCCTCGGGTGTGGCGATGAAGTGGATCAGGCTGCGCGAATCCTCCCGCTGCGGCGCTGCATCCAGGCTGCCCAGGCTGACCGCACGCAATTCCAGAAGCGTGTCCTGGTAAGCCTGCAGAGTAATCCCCAATTCGGCCGCGATCTCTTCTTCAGCGGGCGCCCGCTGCAAGCGCTGTTCCAGTGCGCCCACAGTCGCCTGGATGTGCTTCAGGTGCTTGCGCTTGTGAGCGGGCACGCCATCCATGCCGCGGATGCTGTCCAAGATGGCCCCGCGAATTTTGTGCTCCGCGTAGGTCTTGAGCTTCACGTTGAACTGCGGATCGAAGTTATCGATGGCGTTGATCAAGCCCACGATGCCGATGGAAACCAGGTCTTCGAGGCTGGTGGATTCCGGAAGCTTCTCGTGAATCCGTGTGGCTACCCAGCGCACCTGCGGCAAATGCTCCAGGATGAGCCGCTCCCTCTCGCTCGACGACTCGGCCGGCTGCCCGGAGTACGAAAGTGTGCTGAGACTGGCCATTCGTTGTCTTAAGCTGCCCTATTCGACGCAGTCCGGGCGCGCGATCGCTCGCGCACCATCGCCAGCAGATCGTCCGCCGTGGCGGCGCGAATATCGTCCGGGATGCGCGGACCGTGCGACAGGAAAGAGAGGGCCAGACCCGCGAGGGCGGCCTCTGAAAATACAGTGCCGAAACTTTCCGTTTCGTCCATTCTGGTGACGAGTAATTTGGAAGGTTGGAAGAGGCGATACCGGTCGATCGAATTCCGCAGATCGCGAGCCTTCATGTAGGCCGGCGCCACCAGGTGAACGTCGACCTCGCCGCAAGAGGCCAGCGCGGCGGCCAGCTTTTCGGCGGCGGGCTGTTCCAGAGGGCTGTAGCCTGCTGTATATCCAGGAGTATCGATCAGCACGCACTCATTCTTACGCGCGTCCGCGATCAGCTTGGGCAGGCTTTCGATCGAATCGACCGATGAGAATGCGATGGCGGAAGTGGCCAGTGAGCGCAAGAGGTCCTGAGCCCCGGTGCGCGACCGGTCGAGAGACAGGATTCGTACCGGACGCTGTGCGCTGGCGGCGATCGCCAGCTTGGCCAGGCTCGTGGTTTTTCCGCTGCCGGTGGGTCCCACCAGCGCGGCGACGGCATCTTTGGCTCCGTTCCCGCCGAGACGCGGATGGAGACCCACGCGGCTCTCGAGTTCGGTGCGCAGGAATTGTTCGACGCGCGCGGGCTCGGATTTCAAAACCTTCCAGCGATTCTGCGCTCCGGCGGGATCCGGGCCGGTGAACAAGAAGAAGGCGTCGGTCGCCATGGCTGCTTCCAGGCGATCGGCAATGTCCTTGCCGAGAGCCGGATCTACTTCGGCGGCGATCAGCCGGGCATACACATCCGCGACTTCCGGAACCGATCGCTGCGCGGCCCACGCATTGTTCGCGGATTGAACCAGCAAGCTCTGCAGCTCATCCATGCGCGCCCGAAGCTTTTCCATCTCGGATGCTACTTCCGGATTTTCAGGGGTGCGCCCCGGGGACTTGTCCGACGACTTCGGCGCAGCAGCCGCTGCGGCCGTCGCACGCGTCGCCGGTTTGGGCGTCGCAGGCGCTGTGACCTTCGGCGCGGGAGCCGGACCGGCGATTCCCATCACCACTTCGTAGCCTCCGCCTGCGCCCGTGTCCGCAATCTTGCGGGTATTCAGAAGCAAAGCGTCCGAGCCCAGTTCTACACGCGCCTTGGAAATGGCTTCGTCCACCGTCTTGGCGAAATAGGACTTGATCTTCATGCCGTTGGCGTCTTTCATTCAATGACCCCCCGCGACCGCACCTTGATTTCCGGCGGGATTTCGTTGTGCGAGAGTACTGTGAGGTTAGGCAGGCTGGCTTCCACCAGTTGCCGCAGGAAATAGCGTGTTCCGGAACTGGTGACGACGGCGGCCGATTCGGCCCGGTCCACACGCCGCTTCATCCGGTTCAGAATGTCCGTGATGGTTTCCGGCGCAACGCTGGCGACGCTGTTCCACTCGCTATGCTCCACCGTCGATTCGACGGCGCGGTCGAGCGAAGCATCCAGCAGATAGGCCGGCAGTTCGCCCTGGGCGTTCACCAGCGGCTGCGTGATGGCGCGGCGGATCGACTGCCGGACGTATTCCGTCAGCAGGACCGGATTCTTGGTCGTTTGAGCCGCTTCTCCCATGGCTTCCAGAATTCCCACTGCGTCACGAATCGGCACTCGCTCCCGCAGCAGGTTCTGCAATACTCGCTGGATCGTGGCTAAGGAGAGCAGTTTTGGTACCAAATCCTCGATGAGCTTCGGATTCTCCTGCGCGACCCGGTCGCAGTAGTTCTTCGCGTCCTGCCGCGTGAACAGTTCGTGGGCATGCCGGCGCACGACTTCCGTCAGATGTGTTCCGATGATGCTGACCGGATCGACCACCGTATATCCCGCGCTGCGAGCTACGGCGGCCTGATCCTGGCGAACCCACAAAGCAGGCAGTCCAAAGGCCGGATCGCGCGCCGGTTTCCCGGCGATCCCGGTGTCCGCCGTACCGCTGGAAATAGCCAGTTCGTAGCCTTGCATCAGCTCATAGCGGGCGATTTCCATGCCGCGCATCTGGATCACATATTCGCGCGAGCGGAGCGCCACGTTGTCTTTCACTTTGACCGCCGGAAGCAGGTATCCGAGCTGGCTGGCGAGCTGTCTGCGGATCGCTCCCACCCGCAGCAGAAGAGGCGACTGCTGGCCTTGTTCCACCAGGTTCACCAAGCCCAGGCCGACGTCCAGCGACAACGGCTCCAGCTTGAGCAAGCCTTCGAGATTTTCCTTGGCTTTGGGTTCCGCGGCTGTCAGAACCGCGGCTTCTCTGTCAGTTTTCTGACGCATTCGCATGGCCGCGAAGCCTACGCCGCCGCCCAGCAGGAGGAACGGGACGGTCGGCAGTCCGGGCAACAGAGCCAGGGCCACCAGGACCCCGCTCGCCAGCATCAGGGGCTGCGCGTTGCCCAGAACCTGTCTCTGGAACTCGGCGCCCAGCGTGTCTTCGGACGCGGTGCGGGTGACGATCAAACCGCCGGAAATCGAAATCATCAGCGCGGGGATCACGGTGACCAGGCCGTCGCCGATGGTCAAGACCGTATAAGTTTCGAGCGCGTGGCGCAGCTCCATGCCATGCTGCAGCACGCCGATCAGAAATCCGGCGATGATGTTGATCCCGGTAATCAGAATGCTGGCGATCGCGTCCCGCTGCGTGAAACGCGAAGCGCCGTCCATGGCGCCGTAGAACTCGGCCTCGGATGCGAGATTCTTGCGGCGCTTGCGCGCTTCGGTCTCGTCGATCAGGCCTCCGTTGAGATCCGCGTCGATGGACATCTGCTTGCCGGGCAGGGCATCCAAGGTGAATCGAGCCGTGACTTCGGAAATGCGCACCGCGCCATGGTTGATGACCACGTACTGGATCGCGATCAACACCAGGAAAATCACCGCGCCAATGATATAGTTGCCGCCCACCACAAAGCTTCCGAAGGCTTCGATCACATGTCCGGCCGCCGAGATTCCGGTGTTCCCGTTTAACAGGATCAGGCGCGCCGAAGAGATGTTCAGAGCCAGCCGGAACATCGTCAGCAAGAGCAGCGTGGTGGGAAAGACGTTGAAATCCACGGCCTTGCGGATATACACCGAAACCAGCAGCACGATGACCGACAGCGTGATGTCCAGTACGATCAGGAAATCCAGCAGCATCGACGGCATGGGCATGATGAGCGCGATCACGATCGCCACTACGGCGAGGGGGACGGCCATCTCGCTCCACCCGATCGGTGAACCGGATATCGCCAGAAGTTTCGGTTTCGCAGCTACCGCTGCTGTTGAGGCTGCTTGCGCCATCTACTTAAGCAGCTCCCGCCACGCACTCCTGGCCTTTTAGCTTGTACAGCAACGTGGTGCGCTTCAGGCCCAGCGCTTTCGCGGCTTTGGCTTTGTTGCCGCCGTGGCGCCGCAAGGCTTGCTCCAACAGAAGCTTCTCCACCTTGCCCATGAGATCTTCGAACGGAAGGTCGTCGGTGGGAACATCGAGCGGGAAATCATCCCCGGCGGACGTGGCCGATCCCAGTTCACGCGTTGAAGATTGCAGGTGCTCATCGATATCGCCCAGGTAAATGGTTTCGCGGTCGCCGGTCAGGGCAGCCGCCATTTCCATGGCGTGCTCGAGCTGGCGCACGTTGCCCGGCCATTCGAATTCGGTCAGCCTGCGCATCGCTTCCGCGGTCAGCTTTTTCTGCGGCAGATCCTCGCGCAGGCAGACCCGTTCGATGAAATGTGCGGCCAGCAGGGGGATGTCGCTGCGGCGCTCGCGCAGTGTCGGCACGCGGATGGGGATCACGTTCAGCCGGTAATACAGATCTTCCCGGAAGCGCCGCTGCGCCACCGCCTGGTCCAGATTCGTGTTGGACGCGGCGATGATGCGCGCGTCCACCTTGACGGTTTCCGAGCTGCCCACGCGCTGCAATTCCCGTTCCTGCAGCACGCGCAGCAGTTTCGGCTGCAACATCAGTGGCGTTTCGCCCACTTCGTCCAGGAACAGCGTGCCGCGATGCGCCTGTTCGAAACGGCCCATTCTGGCCCCCACGGCGCCGGTAAACGCGCCCTTGGTGTGGCCGAACAGTTCGGCTTCAATCAAATGTTCCGGCAGCGCCCCGCAGTTGACCGCCACCATCGGAGCTCCCGACCGGCGGCTGGCCATGTGGATCGCCTGCGCGACTCTCTCTTTACCGGTGCCGGTCTCTCCGGTGATCAGCACCGTCGACTGGCGCGGACCTGCCAGGCGAATAATCGCCCGCAGTTCCCGCATCGGCTGGCTTTCGCCGACCAATAGCCGGTTCCAGGCTTCCTGCGAATCGAAGGGGGACTTCTGAGCGGCCGCTTGCAGTGCAGCCGTTACGTGGATGCTGATCTCTTCCGCCGAACGCTCGCCGATCACGTGTTGGAACAGGCTGAGCGACGGTCCGATGAGAGACTCGTCCAGGATGCCTTCGCGGTCCAGGATCACAACGGGAAGGGGACGTACTGCTCCGTGCGCCGCGGCCAGCACTTCTTCTACAAAGGCCGAAGAAGCCGGGAGCTCGAGCACGATCACCTGGCAGCGCCGGGTGTCCCGCTTCTTCCATTCGGGTGTATCCGCAGCCGCGATGACGGCCTTCAGTCCGCTGTGCCGCGCCACTTCTTCTGCCAGCGCGTTGTCCCTGCCGAGACTAATCCAGAGCATATCGCCGATATCCAACTTTCTTCGAGAAGATTGATTACCTAGAACCCGAAGGGCTTTGGTTACAACGCCGGCGTCTGCACCTCAAAATCTCGCCAGGCCGGTCCCCACCCAGGTCCTTCCCTGTGAATAAGATCGCCTGTATCTGCCCAAAGGCTTAGCCCCGTATGATGCGGGGGGGCGACACCCCCATGTGGGGGTATTCACGGCTCAGGCAAAAAAGTTTGACCCATGAAATCAGCGTGCGAAAAGTTTCTAAACTGCCCGGGCATGTGCGATATGAAGTGTGTGCCCAGCCTGGATCCAGTGCAGCAAGCCCAACGCGACTACCTGGAGAGCCGTATCCTCTCCGCCCAGCCGGCGGAGTTGATCGAGATGCTCTATCAGATCGCACTTCAGAGTCTGAAGAAGGCGACCGGTCATTTGAAAAACGGCGATGCCATGGCGCGAGCCGCAGAGATCAGCCGGGCGCAAGAGGCCGTGAACGAGCTGATGGCCGCCCTGGATCACTCGGTGGGCGCTTCGTTCACGCAGACCCTGGCGTCTCTATACGCCTATGTTCAGCAACAGATTCTGAAAGGGCACGCGGGACCATCCGAGGACGCATTGCAGCGGGCCATCGGGATTCTGACCACTTTGCAGGAAGGCTGGAGCGGCGTATGTACAGAGCTGGCCAAGGCGAATCAGCCGGCTACGACTCACACCCCGCACGTCGAACCGGAACAAGCGGAGGAACAACCGGTGGGCGCCGGCAGCCGATCCTCGGATTACTATCAGCAAGCGGATCCAGTCACGTCTCGCGGCTGGAGCGCGTAAAGCCCGCGAGCTATTGCTCCGGCGCTGGCGTTGTCTGCGTGGATTGTTTTTCCAACCCCGCTGCGATCATCTTGCTGAATCCCAGGCCGCCCTTCGCGGCCATGGCGCGGGCGAAGTACTCGTTGGCGAAATCCATGGCGGAGGCCGAGGCCGGGTCGGTATCGCCGCCCAGTCCGCCGTCGTCCGAATCGCCGTGCGCGGCCTTGAGGATCTGGCCGATCATGAGCGCTTCGAACTGGGACGCGGCGTCCTTGATTTTTTCGGGACTGTCTTTCTTGTGCGCAGGCGCGACGCCGGCGGAATCAAGGATGGAGCTGGCGACAGGGGGTAGCGTCATTTAGATCACTTCGAGGTCGGCTTCAAGCGCGCCCGCCGCGCGCAGGCTTTGCAGAATCGCGACGATATCGCGCGGCGTAGATCCTATCGAACTCAGGGCCTGCACTAACTGCTCCACCGTAGCGCCTTCCTTGAGCACCAGGTTGCGGGCTTTCTCTTCGCCGCTGGTGGTCGTCGTCTGCGGAACCACTTCAGTTTTGCCCTGCGAAAATCGCCTCCGGCTGAGAAACCTGAAGGATGGTTTGGATTTCAACCGTCAGGTTGCCGTGCATGATGGCGACCGGCGACACGCGCACTTGCTTGCCCATCACGATGGTCCCGGTGCGTTCGTTGATGATGACCTTGGCCGGACGGTCCACTTCCACTTCGAGCGCCTCGAGGTCCGCCACGAACTCGGTCACGCGGGATGCGAATTCCGGCGGAATGACGATCGACACCAGAGCGGAATTCACAGGCTTGGCCAGCGCCGTGGCGCCGGGAAACTTCTTGTTGACGATGTCGCTGACGCGCACGGCAGTGGTAAAGTCCGGCTGGCGCAGCTGCATCTTCAAGGTCCCGCTGAGCGCGGCCGAAGGGGCTGCCCGCTCGACAATCGCCCCGCTGGGTACGCGTCCGACGGTGGGATGGTTCACAGTCTGGCTGTTGGCGGCGCGGCCCGCCACGAATCCGCTGGTGACTACCGAACCCTGCGCAACCGCGTAGGTTTGGCCGTCGATCCCTTTGAGACTCGTGAGCAGCAACAGCCCGCCCTGCAGGTTCGGGGCATCGCCGATGGCGGCGGCGGTGGCATCGATATGGACACCCTCCTGCGCGTAGCCGGGCAGCGTGGCGGTCACCATGACGGCCGCGGTGTTGCGAACCGTGATCAGCAGGGGGTCGACCGAAACGCCCATCTGTTGGAGCAGATTCGTCAGACTCTGCGCCGAGAAGAAGGTCTGCTTGCGGTCGCCGGTTCCGTTCAATCCGACCACCAGGCCGTAGCCGATGAGCTGGTTATCGCGCACGCCTTCGAGCGACACCAGTTCCTTGAGGCGCGTCGCGGCGTCGGCTGGAACTGCCAGCAATGCGGTCATTCCCGCCCAGATGAAGCATGTTGCGGAGCGTGTTCTCACGAATTCTCTTCTCCTACGGCAGTATGTCCATCAGCAGCCGGTACAAGATGAAGGGCCGCTTTACCGAATCGCCTACCACGCCTTTGCCGTTGACCTGAAGGTCCATTTGCGCGACGCGGTCCGACGAAACGATGTTTCCGGCGCTCAGATCCACGGGGCGCACAATGCCGCGCAGCCCGAGCACTTGATTTTCGGTATTAATCTTGACGTTCTTCGTTCCCTGGATCACCAGGCTTCCGTTGGGGAGCACCTGCGTCACCACGGTCGAAATCGAGGCGGTTAAGGTCGTGTCGCGGGTGGTGGCGCCTTGTCCATCCAGGGCGGAGCTGGTTCCAGCCTTGGCCAGATTCGCCAGCGCACCGGTCGGGCGAGTGATTCCGGCCGCCGCCGTGATGCTAGCTTGCAGGCTCGAATTGCGCTGCGTCTTGACCGTGCCCGAACTCACCGCCGAAGCTTTCTCCCGCACCAGGATCGTGACGATGTCGCCCACGCGCCGTGCGCGAAGGTCGGAGGAGAGATCCGAGAAGAGAGCTGTCGATGTCCATACCGAGCCGGGCTGGATGGTCTGATGTTCCGTCCCTTGCGCCGCGGCAATTTGTTCCAGGGTCTGATCGAGCGCGGATTTCTCCGGCTGCTTCTTGGGCTTTTCCGCCGCCGCCAGTCCGGCGAACAGGATCACGATGACGATCGCTTTGACTTTCATTGAACGCTTACCTTGCCTTTACCGGTGACCACGGCCCGGAAATCTTTCCCACTGGTCAGATTCTTCACCAGGATGGTCTTGCCGGTGACGCCGTCGGTCTGGGCTTTTCCTTCAAACAGTAAGTGCGCGCCGCCGGCGGTGACTTCTACTTTGACTACGTCTCCTCGGGCGACTTCGGGGGCGCGGCTCAGCTGGCTCCGAAGAACCGTGGAACCCGAACGGATCGCCGATCTGGGCACGTATCCCACGACTTCATCCAGATTTCGCGCCGGCCGGTCGTCCAAGGCGAACGTGTCGAAACTTTCCAGGCGAACCTGATCATCGCGGACCGCCTCGCCTACCGCGAGGTCTGCCAGGGCGATCACGCGTGTCGTGGTCGTGGTGATGCGGGCGCGCGCGGAGATGCTGAAGCGGCGATTGTTTCCATACAGCACGTATCCGCGCCAGACCACTTCCGCCTGCGGATCGGCGACGGCGGGCAGTTGCAGGCCCGTGCGCGGGAACACCACCTTGCCTTGGGGAGCGATCTGCGGACTAAAGGATCGCAGTTCCATACGCACGTCGGGCGCGCTCCAGGCGCTGCGCATGGCTTCCAGGATTGCTCCGGATTCCAGCGTCGCCGTGGCGCGCGTGAAGCAAACATCGGCAGCCGACTCGACCGTGACACCTTGATTGAGCGCTAGCTTCTGCAGCGCCTCGCCCTTGAAGACCCGGCGTGTTCCGGGAGCGGGCGCGTAGCCCAGAACGAAATCCGCGGCGACACTCGAAAATGCCGGAACCGCGGCCGCCACGTCCCGGGCAAAAATCCGGTCCTCCTGAACCGGCAGGCAACCGTCCGGTTGAGGAACCACTTGCGGAACCACTTGCGGAACCACGTCGGGAACGACGTCGGGAACTGCGGCCATCAGAAAAGGAAGGAACATGATCGTTTCTAGAAAGATCATTGCGTGACGTTATTCATCTGCTGATACATTTCGTCGGCGGCCTTCACCACTTTGGAATTGGCTTCATAGGCGCGCTGGCTCACGATCAGGTTGACGAATTCATCCACCACGCTGACATTGGACTGTTCGCTATAACCCTGAAGCAGCGAGCCCAAGCCTTCCTGTCCGCCGGGGTTGCCGATCACGGCGTCGCCGGATGCATCCGTGGGCGAGTACAGATTCTTACCCATGCTGTTCAAGCCGGCCGGATTCGGGAAGTTCGCGAGCTGGATCTGCCCGGCGATCTGCGCGGAGGTTTGCCCGGGTGCCGTGAACGTCACCGTTCCATCCGTGGCGATGGTGATCGACTGCGCTTCCGGCGGTATCGTGATTTGCGGGTCGAGAAGGTCGCCGTCCGCTGTCACGACATTACCGTCCTTGTTGAGCTGAAAATTGCCCGCACGGGTATAAGCCAGATCTCCCGTCTGGCGCTGGATCTGGAAGAAGCCCTTGCCTTGGATCACAACATCCAGCGGATTCGTGGTCTGGGAGAAATCGCCCTGTGTGAACACGATCTCGTTCGATGCGGTGCGCGTTCCCAGGCCGAGCTGCAGGCCGCTGGGCACGACGGACTGCGCACCGGCCGCGGCGCCCGGCTGGACCACGTTCTGATACAGAAGATCCTGGAACTGCGCGCGGCGCATCTTGAACCCCGCGGTGTTGGCGTTCGCCAGGTTGTTCGCGATGGTATCGACATTGGTCTGCTGGGCGGACATGCCGCTGGCAGCGCTATATAGAGCTCGAATCATTCGTTTCTCCTTGGCCGGCTCTTTTTGGAAAAGCCTAGCCTCCGACTCGCGCCACCTGATCGATGGCCTGTTTGTTCATATCCGCCGACACGGAGACGGCTTTTTGCAGCATTTCGTATTGCCGCATTAAATCCACCAGCCGCACGGCCGATTCCGCCGGCGCGACATTGGAGTTCTCGATCCTGCCCTGGCTGACGGTCACGTCCTTCGCCGGATTTGCTTTCACCTTGGGATCGATAACCCGGTAATAGCTGTTGCCAACTTTCTCCAAGGCGCTGGTGCTGGGAAAATCCAGAAGCTGAATCTGCCCCAGATTCTGTCCGTCTTGTTGTACCGTGCCGTCGGTGGTGATTTGAATTGCGCCCTGCGAGACAGTCTGGATCTTCTTGGGCGGCTGATTCGGCGGCGTGACACTGCGGACGGGATAGCCATCCATGGTGGTCAGCACGCCGGTGGTCGAAAGCTTGAATGCGCCGTTGCGCGTGTAAAGCGGGCCGGAAGGGCCGTCCACGGCGAAAAATCCCTTGCCCGACAGCGCCACATCCAGAGGATTGTCGGTAGGTGCGAGCAGGCCCTGCTGGAAATCGGTCCAGGCTTTTTGAATCACCGGCAACGTGGTCGCCTGCTGGCCGTTGGCCGGGACCGCTTGCTCGCCTTGATACAAACTGTAGAACTCGCGGTCGAGCTTATAGCCGCCGGTGTTGGAGTTGGCGAGGTTGTTGGACAGAATATCCAACGCCTCCATTCGGGAACGGAGTCCACTCGCGGCGGTTGCGGCAATCTGGTCCATGGGCTGTGCAGGAGGATTGCACGTGCCCGGCCAAAGTTCGCCGGACACAATTTCCCTAGAATTTTCCTAGAATTAAGCGTGTTGCGTGCGATATGACTAACCGGACCTCTATGGCCGCTTCGTCAGGTTCCCGACGATATCCGTTGAACCTCTGACGATTGTCCGCTCGCAGCGCCGCTCCCCGATTCCCTGGGAATCGCGCTAACTGATTCATTTCGAACCCGCAGCACCTCCAGAAAAGTCTGTGGCCGGGAACTTGCTTTGAAAGGCAACGACTCATGACAGCAGCAGGTGTGCAGAACCTCGACTCCACGGCCTACGTGCCTCCGTCGCCGTCCGCTTCCACGCCGGATACCAAAGGAACGGGCCTGGCGGGCAAACCATCCGCCGATCCCCAGGCAGCAGGTACGTCGAGCGAGCCGTCGGACTTCCGCAACGAGCTTGAGCAGCAGCAAACCGGCGCGAACGAAACCAAGCCTGGCTCGCCCAAGGTCATACAAGAAAAGACCGGACAAGAAAAGACCGGACCAGAAAAATCGGGCTCCGGCAAAACCGGCAAGAAACGAGATACGCAGCCGGAAGGACCCAACGTTTCCGTCGTTACTCCGGCACAGGTGGCCGATCCTCAGAAGCCGATCCTGCCGTTCACATGGACGCTGGCGCAAGTGCAGGAAAATGCCCAGCCGGACGCCCCTGCGAACGTAACAGCGTCACTGGACGATCACGCGAGGTCCACTGAGAATCCTGCTGAGACCGTGCTCGATCGGGCGCAGGCGGCGCAGATATCGCTGGCGGCCGGAACGGCGGCGGCCGATATCAAGCCCACCGCGACGGCGAAGCAATCTCCGAAACTCGTGCAATCCGTTGCGCGTGTGTCCACCGCGGACGTGGCTCCTTCCGCCATGCCCGATTCGTCCCAAGCCTTGCAGCTCGCCTCCGGTTTGCCTCTGCCGGCACAGCTTCCCTGGCAAGTCCCGGCCGCACCCCAATCCGACCAGGCATCGCCGCGCCAACAGGATCAGAACTACGCGGCGACGTCCTCCAAGAACAGCGAGCAGAGTCAGCCGGTGTCGCCGATCGAACTCAATCTGCCGGCCGCGCCGCCAGAACCGATCGCCACAGCAATTCAGCAGACGGCGGATTCCACGCCGTCCGGTCCCTCGGCGCTGGCCTTTGCCGCGCGGATGGCTCCCGCCGCAGCCAAGACAAATCCGGCCGTCGCCTCGAACGCGGCGCAAATTCTCTCAGTCCCCGGTCCGCAGACACCGGCGCAAATCCCCGTGCGGTACGCCGCCATGGCTCAGATCATTCAAAGCGCCGTGGCAGGAAACAAGGAAGGCGAATCCAAGAAGGATCCAGGCGCAGTGTTCGCCCAGTTACGGGCGGACGCGCGCAGCGACATCCGGATAGACCTGCTCGCGCCGCAAGCTCCCACCGCCGGCCAGCAATCGCAACCTTCAGCATCATCTTCAACACCGGAGGCGCCGCAGCCGCCGGCGCCCACGGCGCAACTGGAAAACGTGATCGAACCTCCGGCCGCGCCGCCCACATCGAACCACGATATCCGCGTGCGGGTGCCGGACAACAACGGAGGCTCGACGCAGGTCCGCTTCGTCGAATCCGGGGGCGAAGTCCGCGTGTCGGTGCGCACCGCCGACGAGGGGCTCGCCCAGAACCTGCGCACGCACCTGAACGACCTGACACAACGGCTCTCCGACGGAGGCATGCCGGCCGAAATCTGGAAGCCCGCCTCAACCGGAGCGTCATCGCAAAACGATCAGCATCCGTCTAACCAGGATGGCCGCGGGTCGGGCGGACAAGGGTCGGGCGGCCAGGGCGGACAACAGGACCGCCAGCAGAAACGGCCCGCCTGGCTCGAGGAAATGGAAGCGTCGCTGCACAGCGATCGAAACTAGGGAATCACGGAGGAAATTTCAATGACGGTTCAGAGCACCAATCCAGTCACCGATCCAACGGCAATGACCAACCAGGCCGCGTCTAGCAGCACGCCCAGTACGACGTCTAATAGCTCGTCGCCCACCTCGACCCCGAGTATCGACGGCCTCGCCACGGAAAATACCTTCCTGCAACTGCTGGTGGCCCAGATCAAGAACCAGGATCCGACGAACCCCACCGATTCCGTCCAGTTCCTCACGCAATTGGCGCAATTCAGTCAACTGGAGCAGTTGATCGGAATCCGGCAGGAACTACAACCCGGCGCATCGTCGACGGGCGCTACGAATCAGGCCACTGGCACCAGTGGCGCCACCGGCACCACAGGAACCACGAACTAGTTATTCACAAAAGGAGATTGAGACATGTCTTTTTCAACAGCACTTTCCGGACTGGCCGCCAACAACACCGCCCTGGATGTGGTGGGCAACAACCTGTCGAACTTGAACACCACCGGGTTCAAAGCCGATGCCATCGAGTTCAAGGACATCATGGGGCAGACGTCGGGCTCCACGGAGATCGGCGCGGGTGTGGCCACCTCGGGCACCAGCAAACAATTCACGCAAGGGTCCATTCAGCCGACTTCGGGCGCTCTGGATGCGGCCATCGAAGGCAACGGCCTGTTCGTCCTGAGAAATAACGCGGGGAGCACGCTGTATACGCGGGCCGGAAGCTTCAAGTTCGATGGCACCGGAACACTTGTTACTTCCACCAACGAGAAAGTTCAAGGCTGGACCGCCGTCAACGGAGTGCTCAATACGACTGGGAACACCGGCGACATTTCCATCACCGCGGTGGCGTCACAGCCTCCCACCGCGACCACACAAATGACCCTGACCGCTAACCTGGATGCGTCCCAGCCAGTCAACGGCAAGTTTTCGACGCCGCTTCAGGTGGTGGATTCGCTGGGTGTCACCCACATTCTGACGTACACCTTTACCAAGACCGGCTCGAACGCATGGAAGTATGACATAACCATCCCCGGGGAAGATCTTACCGGCGGCACGCCGGGCACGCCCACTTCTTTGGCCAACGGCAGTCTGACGTTCGACAGCGCCGGCGCGCTGACTTCTCCGTTGCCCACGGCTCCGGTTAGTGTCAAGACCACCACCGGCCTGGTGAGCGGAGCGGCCAATTTGGATATGACCTGGTCGATGTACAGCCCCTCCGGCGTTGGCTTGCTGACTCAGTTCTCACAAACCTCCGCGGCCTCGGCCACCTCGCAGGACGGCGTTCTGGCTGCCCAGCTTACGGGCATCACTCTCGGCGACGGTGGAACTTTGATGGCCACTTTCTCCAGCGGAAAACAGGTCTCCATCGCGCAGGTCGCGCTGGCTGCCATCGGAAATCCGGACTCACTGGTGTCCGCCGGCAACAATAACTTTCAACTGGGAACGGAGACGCTCACCCCCACCGTCGGTCTGCCGCAAACCGGAAATCGCGGGCAAATCCTGGGCGGTTCGCTGGAATCCTCCAACGTCGACCTGGCCAAGGAATTCACCAACCTGATCATTTTTCAGCGCGGTTATCAGGCCAACGCGAAGGTCATCACCACCCAGGATCAATTGAGCCAGGTGCTGCTCAATATCAAGCAGTAGCAACCGGACGAACGTATCAGGGAAATAATCCGTGACGTTGAACGAACAAATGGAGCATTACGGCAAGCTGCCCCTGCCGCTCGAACCGGAGCTGGGGCAGTGCAGCCTTACGGTGGGAGAGATTCTGGCGCTCGGCCCGGGGAGCTTGATCAAGCTCTCCAGGCCGGTCGGCGACAAGATCGACGTGAACGTGGCCGGTGTGCGATTTGCGTCGGGCGAACTCATCAAAATGGGCGGCGTATTGTCGCTGCGCATCGCGAGGTTTCACGCCCCCGAAACAGGCTCGGAACGAACGTCATCCTAACGAACATCATCCTGAAGAAAATCATCCTGAAGAAAATCAATGGAATGGACCGAACAGTTACTGGCAGTCATCGTAGTCCTGGGGCTGCTATGCGGCTCGCTGTGGTTCTTGAAGCGCAAGGGATGGGCCAGGACCAGTTTCCGCCGGCCGGCGCGCGCGGGACAGCCACGGCTCGAAGTGATCGATCGTCTGGCGCTTACGCCCCAGCATTCCCTGCACCTGGTCCGCGTGGCGGACCGGACTCTGCTGGTCGGGCTCTCCCCGCAGGGATGCAGCCTGCTGGAAAGCGGTCCCTCGGTGACGCTGCCTGCCGCTCCAATGGAAAGCTAATGCCTGGAAAGCTGGTGATGCGACTATCGCTTTTCTTGTTAGCGGCAACGGCCGCCGTGGCGGCACCCGCGGCCAATTCCCCGCTGGCCAAATTGGGTGTGGGTTCGAGCGGCGGCACGCTGAGTTTGCCGATGGAGATCGCCCTCTCCCTTACGCTGCTCACGCTGCTGCCGGCAGCCGTGATGTGCATCACGCCGTTTCTCCGGATTACCGTGGTCCTGCACTTCCTGCGACAAGCCCTGGGCACGCAATCGACGCCCTCCAACCAGGTGCTGATCGGGCTGGCGCTGTTTCTCACCATCGTGATCGTGCAGCCCGTGGCCGAGGATATTTATCACAAAGCCTGGGAACCGATGGACCAGGGTACGATGACGGCCAGCCAGGCGTTCGACCAGGGTTCGAAGCCGCTCAAGACTTTCCTGGCCCGCTTCACCCGCGAAAAAGATATCAAGCTGTTTGTCGAAATCACCAAAGCGCCGCCGCCGCGCAACGTGGAGGATCTGAGCCTGTCGGTTCTGATTCCTTCCTACATCCTGTCCGAGCTGAAAACCGGATTCCAGATCGGCGCGCTGCTGTTCCTGCCGTTTCTGGTGATCGATCTGGTGGTGGCTTCGGTGACCCTGTCCATCGGCATGGTGCAGCTGCCGCCGGTGATGATTTCAGCTCCCTTCAAGATCCTCTTGTTCGTATTAGTCGACGGTTGGAATCTGGTCGTCGGCTCGCTGGTGAAATCTTTCTACTGAGTTGGACCGGAGCTTCCTTCATGACACCCGAAAACGCTATCCACATTATTCGCGAAGCCCTGATGGCCGCTTTCTGGCTCAGCGCGCCCCTGCTGGCTCTGGGCTTCTGCGTCGGCATCGTGATGAACCTGATCCAGGTGGCGACGTCTTTGCAGGATTCCGCGTTCAGCACCTTCCCCCGGCTGGCGGCTTTCCTGGGAGGATTTGTGCTCCTGATGCCGTGGATGCTGAACAAGATCACTTCCTACACTGCCGCCGTATTCACCGACATCGCCAAGTATGGGCACTGAGCTGAAGCTCGAGGCCGGCACGCTCTATGCGTTCCTCCTCGTGCTGGCGCGCGTTTCCGGCGTATTCGTATTCGTGCCGCTGCCAGGCATCCAGGCGGGACCGGCGTTCGTGCGCGCGGCGCTCTCCGCCAGCATTACCCTCGCGCTGATGCCGCTGTGGCCTGCGATCCCCTCCACGGGACTGGGTTTCGGAACGCTGGTGGGATGGCTGCTGGCGGAGGCCGGACTGGGTATCGGCGTAGGAGTTGCCGTCGCGTTTTTGGCGGAAATATTTCAGATGGGCGCGCAGATCCTCAGCCTGCAAGCGGGCTATTCGTTCGCCTCCACGATTGATCCGACCTCGGGCGCCGATTCCAGCGTCTTGCTGGCGATCGCGCAAACCACTGCCGGGCTGCTGTTCTTCGCCACGGGCTTGGATCATCAGGTTTTGCAAGCCTTCGCGCAGAGTCTGCCGGGTACATCCGCCGGGACAAGTGGCGCTCAGCGCCTCCATGCTGAATCAGGTGGTTCAGACCGGATCCGTTATCTTCAGCACCGGGCTGCGCCTGGTACTTCCGCTGCTGGCGATGCTGCTGATCGTGGATATTTCGCTGGCCTTGCTGGGCCGCCTGAATTCGCAGCTGCAACTGATCGCGCTGGCGTTTCCCATCAAGATGTTGGTGACCCTGGGGCTGCTGGCCTGGCTGGTTCTGGTTTTTCCGCAGGTGCTGGCGCGGGCCGCCGGTCCCATCCTGGGCCTGGTCCGCAAGCTTCTTCTCGGTTGAGATTGCCACAGTCATGGCAGGCGATTCGCACAGTAAAACAGAGAAACCCTCCCCGAAGCGGATCCTCAAAGCCCGCCGGGAAGGAAAGTTCCCCACCTCGCGCGAGCTGGTGGCGGCCACTCAGTTCCTGGTGTTTATCGTCATCGCCTTCGCCTGGTTCCCGAGCTGGATGAGCACGATCAAAGCTATGCTGCGGACGTCTCTGGCCGAATCTTTTCACGCCGACCTGAGCGTGGCTACTTTTCCCGGCATCGCCACGACGCTGCTGCAGCGGGCTTTCATTCCACTCTCGGTCATTGGAGGACTGACGGCCCTGGTCACGCTCAGCGTGCATTTGTTTGTCACGAACCTGGGCTTCAGTCTCGAGAAACTCGCGCCCGATTTCAGCCGCTTCAACCCTGTGAGCAAGATCAAGAACATGGTGTTTCAGGGTCCCATGGGAGTTCTGCAAGCCTCCGCGATGCTGGTGCTGTTTTCGCTGGTGATCGTCTCGATTGCCCGGCAGAACGCGGACCTGCTTCTCACGCTCCCGTTCATGAGCCTGGATTCCGGGCTTCTCAAAGTGGGCGCAGCCATCAAGGAAATCCTGTGGAAGGCGGCCGGCGTATTTGTGGTATTCGGCTTGATCGATTTGTTCCGCCAGAAGCGCAGGTTCATGAAGGATCTCCGCATGACCAAGCAGGAAGTCAAAGAGGAATCCAAGGAAAACGAAGGAAGCCCGCACGTGAAGGGTAAAATCAGGCGCTTGCAGCGCGACCTGGCGCGCCGCCGCATGATGCAGAACGTCGCCACGGCGACCGCGGTGATTGTGAATCCGACCCATTACGCCGTGGCCCTGCGCTACGATCACGAAACCATGGCGACTCCCATGGTGGTGGCCAAGGGCAAGAACTACCTGGCCTTGCGCATCCGGCAGCGGGCTCTCGAAAACAACATTCCGCTGGTGGAGAATCCGCCGCTGGCGCAGGCTTTGTACAAGTCGGTGGACGTGGGGCGTGAGATCCCGGCTCATCTCTATCGCGCCGTGGCGGAAGTGCTGGCCTATATTTACCGCCTGACACGGGCCCGCCGCTAAATGTTCCCGGTCGTTTGGCCGATGAAAACGTAGATGTGGTGGATCGCTATTTTCCTCATGCAGGACGTTTCCGCGCAGCAGCCTCAGAAAGTTCGCGCAGCCATGGCGTCTTCGATCGAGAAGCAGCTCGCTTCCGTCGAGCAGCAGCTCAAGTCCATCCAGTCGCCGGTGCGTCCGGCGATTCCGTCCTCGTTCGCGGCGGCATCTCTCACCGTGCCGGCGCCCGCGGCCTATGCATGCGACCCGGTGGCCGCGCCGGAACTGAGTAAGATGATCGACAACGTGGCTCGCGAGCACAGCATCGATCCGGCTCTGGTTCGGGAAGTCGCGCGCCAGGAATCGGGATTCCGGCCATGCGCCATTTCTCCGAAGGGAGCGGCCGGCGTCATGCAACTGATGCCTTCGACTCAGGCGCAGCTCGAGGTGCACGATCCCTTCGACGCCCAGGAGAGCCTTTCCGCCGGTGCGAAGCTGCTGAAGCAGCTGCTCGACCGCTACCATGGCGATCTGGCTCTGGCGCTCAGCGCTTATAACGCTGGAATGACTCGCGTGGATCGGACCTTCGCGGTCCCGGAAATTCCCGAGACCCAGAATTACGTGACGGATATCCTCGGCCGCCTGGGAAAGTAGTCCCGCGCGTTAGTTGGCTGGCTCGGGACGCGAAGGAGTTCGCAGAGACCGGATGATAATCCGAAGGTCGAATCCCGGAGACAGGTTGGCTGTGTAGTACAAGTCGTACTCCAGTTCTAAGAGTGCATCCCCGGCGGGGAAATGGACTTGCGCCCATCCGGTCAAGCCCGGTCTGACGGTTAGACGCTCCGCATAGTATGGAATGCGCCGGGCAAGTTCCTTCGCGAACTCCAGGCGTTTCGGCCTGGGGCCCACCAGGGACATCTCGCCGCGCACTACGTTGACCAGTTGCGGCAGGCCTTCCAGCCTTAATCTCCGGAGCAGCCGGCCCAGCATGGACCGGGAATTGAATCGCAATAGCGTGAACGGAATGTTGTTAAATCCGGCGCATCGCCATCTCTGAAAAACAGGCTGCGAAGGAGCGGTAATCTTTAAGGCGAGGATCAGCACTAGCAGCAGAGGCAGCGCGACTATCAGCAGAACCAGCACCGCGAGGTTTGAATAAACGGCCTGGATGGCCAGGTTCTGGCGGTTCGGTGTCAGTTCGCCGAACAGGAATCGCGGAGGACGCAGATGGCGGGTAGATACTCGCTCCAATGCGGATTCATAGAATTCCGCGTCGCTCTCGATCGCCACTCCTCCGGCGCGCAAATCGAGCAGCAAGTTAGTCGGAAGCTCGCGCTTGGCCTCCGGCACCACGATGTAGTCCGGCGGATGCTCTTTGATCGCGGCGACCAGGGCGGCCGGGTCCTCCACGGGCCCGAGAATTTGAAAGCGGTGGCCGCGGAGCGCGGGGGAGCGCGCCAGCGTCTCAAATATCGGGTCGGCGGCCAGCAAAAAGACTTTCAGAGGCGCGCGCGAGGACGGCACGACCATCCCGAAAATCCAGTACCACGCCGTCAGCGACAGGACACATATGGCGCTGCCGGTCAGCATCGCCAGCGGGGACAGCGTGCCGATCCGCGCGTAGGATAGAAAAGCTTCTATCAGGAACCCGATTCCCAACGCCAGGGATATCTGGCGGAGCCGGTCCATCATCGAATCCCATTGCTGCGGGTCTCCGACTTCCAGGCATATGGTTACGCAGGCGAACACGAACGCCAATGAGCCCAAGGAACTCAGCGGATCCGCCTGGATGTTCAGCCAGAAGTCGTCTCGCAACGTAAGAACCTGAGCCGCGGTGAAGGAAGCGGCCACCAGGATCATATCGCCGATCCGGAAGATACGCCGGCTCGATCGGCGGGGTTTGGAGCGGAGAGCTTTCTTCAAAAACGCAGTCTAGCACGCTGCGCCCCCGGAACTGAATGCGAGCGCCGTCCCTTTAGAGAACCGCGGTACTATGCCAGTTTTGCAGCTTGCTTTGCAGGGCGCGGCGGACCGTATCGAGAAACGGGGTAACCATCATCGGCAAGACGCCGGATTCGAACGGGCGCGTGAGCTGTAACCAGTCTTGATCGCTCAGGGGAACCTGTAGCGAGAAACATTCCGAGTCGGGTGCGCTGGGAAAGCTCTTCTGCCACTTACGGCCGCGCAGGGAAAGCTCCACCGCGGAGAAGCCGAAGTCGTCGATGCTCTCCGCCAATACCCGCCAGCAATCCTCCTCGGACTGGGCTTCCCCCAGCTTTTCGGCCAGCATCTCCAGCCGTATTTGACCACCCAGGGTGCGCTGCAGTTCGCCGCCAAACAGCAGCCGGCTGGCCAGTCCAAATTCGGCATAGCGCAACTGACGGATGCCTACCCAAACCACAATGCAAACCACCAGGATGATGGGACCGTAAAACCGTCCCGCGTAGGGATGCGTCAGGAGAAGCCCGAAGGCGGCCGCCGCCGCGCAAACCAGATAAAGAACCAGCACAGCCCGTGCGGGGGCCAGGCCGCGGTCGAGCAAACGATGATGGATGTGCCCGCGGTCGGCGGAAAAAATAGGCTGGTTGCGCAGAAAACGGCGCAGAATGGTGAGCGAAACGTCCAGCAGCGGAATCGATACGGCGAGCAATGGTACGGTTATGCCGACCAGCGTGGCGGACTTCTGGGTCCATACGACGCCAAAGGATCCCAGGAGAAACCCGATCAGCATGGATCCGGAATCGCCCAGGAAAACCGTGGCCGGATTGAAATTGAAGCATAGAAACGCAATCAGGGCGCCCACCAGCGGAACGCTGGCATAGGCGAGCTGCATGTTCCCCTCCCGCAATGCCGCAACCACCATGGTCAGCGATGCCACCAGCCCCATGCCCGCAGCCAGACCGTCCAGGCCGTCCACCAGGTTGAATGCATTCGTGCAGGCCAGCAGCCAGAACAAAGTGAGCGGCACGCTCAGCCAGATGTGGTTGGGCAGGAATCCGGCGACTCCAGCCACGCGCACGCCTGCCCAATAAGCCAGCGCTCCGGCAGCCAGCTGGCCGAGCAACTTTTGCCAGGGCTTCAACCCGATCAGGTCGTCGGTCAGGCCAACGACGAAGATTAACCCGGCAGCCGGGATCAGTTTCCAGGCCAAGGGAAGGTATTCCGCTAACAGACGGGATTCGTCCGAGAAAGGATAGAGCGCGACCACATACGCAATCGCGATGGGGATGCCGCCGACCCGCGGGATCGGGTAAGCGTGTATTTTACGGCGGCGATCCGGCTTGTCGACAATCCCGTAGGAGCGGAAGATGTCGCGAAAAATCGGTGTCAGAATAAGACACACCAGGAAGGCCTTCAAGGCCAGCCACATCAAATCCTTCACATCCGCATCCCCAGTCCATTGTCCGTGCTAGGTCATAGTGGTGTCAACACTTAGGAGAAAGACCTCATTGAAGATTCAGCTCCCAGCCGATAAGATTGTTTATCATGCTCCAACTCGTATTCGCCTATCTTTTCGCGGCTGGTACTGGAGTCGCCATAGTTTACCTGGCCCGGCAGAATCGAAAACAGGGATGGAAGCGTCCCGCTTTCAAATGGTTCGGGATTCAGCTTGAGAATGGCGAGGCGATCGTGCCCGCCGCGCCTGGTATAGAATCCGGCTCGGACGATCTCCTGCCAGAACTGCTCCAGCTTAATCACGAGCTCGCGGCTCACGGAAATCGCCGGAACCCGCTGGTCGCATCCTCCGGCGAGGAATCCAGCGAAACCGCAGAGTTGGTGGCCGCCCGCAGAGTGTGAACTCGCCACGCTGGTTATAATAGGCGGCGATGAGCGATGGCCCTTTCGTAGCGGTACGCGATTTAAGCGAGCTGAACCCCACCCAGCCAGACCGTCCGGAGAGAAACGGCGAATTAGTGTCTGCGAGTCCGGACTGGCTTGACCTCAAGCTGACCGACGGCGGACCGGCTCTCTCGGGCGGCGCTCTGATCGAGGTCCAGGCAAGCCAGACGGTCTATGTGGGACACGTGGAGAGCGCAGAAAGCTTGGGCAATGGCCAGCGGTTGAGGGTTCGCGTGGACCACTGGCTGGCTCTTCAGGACGTTTCCCTGATTCAAGAACTCTGGACCGAGGATCAATCCGGACTAGGTTCCCGGCTTCTCTGTTCCCACCCTGGTTCGCTTCCACAAGCTTTGCGGCGAAACCAGAAATACCGAGATGGAGCAGAACGATGCCGCCAGCATCACCAGAGTGGTCCGCGCCGCGGAAGTGATTCGTTTCGGCGCCGACCCCTGAGGCAGCAGTAAATCCAAGGCCGCCGTGGCGAGGAATACCGCCGCCCCGGCCAGGACCGCTTCCCGCCATGGCGACGGTAGCGCAGAGGGCGCTTCCCAGCGCCACCAGGGCCAGCCATGGCAGCAGCAGCCGCCCTACCTTGTGCGATACGAAGTGCAGCCACATCCGGTCCCGGAAACCGAGCAATTCCGGCCGGCGGACCAGAGTCTGCCACAGACCCGCCAAAGTGCGCATTCGGCGCTCGAACTCCGAGCCCAGCGGCGATGCCAGGTCGTAGGCTTTCGCTTCCGTATCGAGGACCATCCGATAGCCCCGAAAAAAAGCGCCCAGCGGAAACGCGGCATCGTCGCCCAGCGTATCCGGCGGAATCGGATCCACCAGTTGCCTGGGCATCGCATAAATGCATCCGGTGGCTCCGAAGATCGAATCGATCCGGGTCATTTGCTGGCGTGCCCAAACCTCATAGCGCCAGTAGAGACCCATGTCGGCTTCTTCCTGGCGGTCGCCCGCCACGATGTGCAGCTCGCCGGTGACGCTGCCAACGGTCGGGTCGGCAAGACACGCCACCAGATGCCGCAGGCTGTCGGGCGCCAGCCGTTGACGAACATCGGTGAAGAATAGAATCTCCCCCCGCGCCTGAGCGATGCCTGCGTTCAGGGCCGCGGCTTTGCCGCCTCGCGGAACGCGTAGCAATCGTACGCCGGAGGACGCAAATTCGCCGGCGATCGCGTCCGTTGCGTCCGTGGACCCGTCGGAAATCACCAGAATCTGGAGAAGGTCCCGAGGGTAATCCAGACTCAGGATCGATTCCAGTTTCTGGCGGAGGAACTTTTCTCCGTTATACACCGGCAAGAGAACCGTGACGGGCCGGAGCCGCGTCAGATCTTTCGCGATCGCCGGCCGGCGACGCCAAGGATAAGCCGCCAGCAAAAGCGGATATCCGGCCACCAGATAGACCAACAAGACGATCGCTAAAATGAACAGAAGCGTGGGAATAGGCATGCGGAGGATTCTGCGGCGAACATTTTGTCGTCCTTACTCTCTTGCTTGCCGCCTTGCAGCACCAATTAAGGAACCATTACCTCCGCGGGCGTCAAGGTGATCCACCACGAATGAAAAAGTCCAGAAGCCGGCGCGTTTCCGCAAACTGCAGCCGTGTACTATCATAATGTCAAATATCCGCTTGCGTCATGTCGACGCGACTGTCGAGGATCCGTCAGGTTTGTCCGCGTTGCACGCGGCATCTTTGATAGTCAACCTCTCGCGATTCCGTTCCAGCCAGGGTCATCGATCTTAGCTCGGATGAATCCCAGCGTCCTCTTGCCGTGACGGGGGACGACCGGGCGACTTGAAGAGGATACGTGCTTGTGCCGATGATAGGAACTAGGAATGGAAACCTCTAAACAAACTGTGGTTGTACTCGGGCTTGGGTACGTGGGTTGCGTGACCGCGGCTTGCCTGGCCGAACTGGGTCATGCGGTGATCGGCGTGGATCGCGATGGATCCAAGGTCAAGAACATTACGGAAGGCCGGGCTCCCTTTTATGAACCCGGCCTGGAAGCTCTGGTAGAGAGCGGTACCCGGAGCGGGCGGCTGCGCGCCACCACTTCAGCGGGCGAAGCGCTGCGGGACGCGGATATCGTCATGGCCTGCGTGGGAACGCCTTCGGAGCGCAACGGCAATCTGGGCCTGGATCAGATGAAGCGGGCGGTGGAAGAGATCGCCGCCAGCCTGGCGGGCAGAAGTAAGCCCTTGACCGTGGCCATTCGCAGCACAGTTTTTCCGGGAACCTGCGAGGAAGTCGTCATTCCGGCGCTGGCACGGTTCCCTCAGGTTTCCGTGGTGTCGAACCCCGAGTTTCTGCGCGAAGGCTCCGCGGTGCGCGATTTCCGGGAGCCCTCGCTGGTGGTCGTGGGCGGCTCCGATCCCGCCGCGGTGCGCGCTGTGGCTGCTCTCTACGGAGCGCTGGGAGTCGAGCCGCGGCTGGTTTCGCTGCGAACCGCCGAAATGATCAAGTACGCGTGCAATGCGTTCCACGCCGTCAAGATTTCCTTCGCGAACGAAGTTGGAGCCCTTTCGGCGAAGTTGGATATCGATGCGCAGGAGGTCATGACCACCCTGTGTCACGATACCCGCCTGAATATATCGACGGCGTACCTGAAGCCGGGTTTCGCCTTCGGGGGCTCCTGCCTGCCCAAGGATCTGCGCGCGCTTACCTACCGTTCCGCCAGGCTGGACGTGAAGCTGCCCTTTCTTGAATCGGTGCTTCCCGCCAACCAGGCGCACTTGAATCGGGCGATCCAGGACATCCTGGATCTTCCCGCGGAACGCATCGGGATGATCGGACTGGCCTTCAAGGAAAACACCGATGATCTTCGCGAGAGCCCGGTGGTTTCCCTCCTGGAACAACTCATCGGCAAGGGCCGTACGGTGCGGGTCTACGATCCGCACATCCGCCTCGACTCTATTTACGGCAGCAACCGCGATTTCATCCTGACAGCCATCCCGCATATCGGTCGGCTGCTCGAATCGAAGGTAGAGAGCGTTCTGGAGTGGGCCGATCACGTGGTGCTGGCGCAGCCACCTTCGCCCGAGCTGGCTAAGGCCATCCTCAGCAGCCGGCGTCCGGTTCTGGATCTGGTGGGGTCCGGACTGTTCGCCTGACGCACCGGCACGGCTCAAGTCAAAATTCGAGTTCCGCCGTGAGCCGGCATGGCAGGGTCGCGCGTTTCTCGACCACGACAACCGGTCCAAGATGCTTGCTGGCAAAGCCGCTGGAGCGCCAAGCTTCGCGCTGGATGCCTCCCTCGACGATGAGATGGCGGACGGCGTTGGCGGAGCCGGCGTGCCAGAACTGTTCCACCAGGTGCTCGCCCGGCGGTCCATCGATATCGTCGGTGACGATGAGACGGCCGGGCTTCTCAAACACGATGCGCCGGCGATGTACGAAATCCCCATAGGCGCACTCGGCGAAAAGTTCATCGCGCGCCGCCGACGTGTTCCATTCCAGAATGCTCACGCGGGGAGGATCTTTCCACCAGAATGGTCCTCCCGGCAAGGCTTGATCGCGGCCGGCGACACGGATGGTGTTGTGGGAGGCTGAGCCACGGAAGTACTCCCGCCAGGCGGGATCGCCGACATATGTAAAGGTTCCGGGGTCGATGAGCAGCCACTCCTCGCCTGAGCGGACCACCAGGTTTAGTGTGTCGGAATGGCTGTGACCTGCTCGACCCGGGCCAAAAGAGCCGGCGTCTATCAAGATATGCCGGTCGCCGGCCTGCATCACTGCGATGCCGGCATCTTTAAAGAGCCTGGATCCGCGTTCACCGGGGGCCCTGCCGAGGAAGGCATTCGCGGCGCGCAGCGTATCGCGCGCAAACCAGGCTCGACGGCCGTACGCATGGAACAGCCGACCGCCATCGTCGTCGCCCAGAAACGGCAATTCCCGGTTAGGCCCCAGAAGCGCTTCGAGGAAGCCGGTCATGCGGTCGAGGATGGTCCGTTCCTCCGCGGAAGCCCCCGCCAGGCCTGCGTGAAGCAGGAACATATCGAGCGCATAAACATGGTAGTAAGACGACTGTTCGAAATGGCTGCCGTCACCGCGTATCTGGCGGATGTACTCGTGGGCGACCCAGCGACGGCCGGTTTCGACCCAGCGGGCCGCTCCGGGAAAATCCGAAAACAAAACGCCCAGAGCGTGAAGTGCTACGGCCTCGCCCAGGAGATGCGTATTGGGTGAAAAGTAGATCGATAGATTGGCTTCTAAATGACGGCCGTGGCGATAAAGATTCTGAAGAAACTCCCGGCGCAGCTCGGGCGTCATATGCCTGCCGGCCATCTGGTAGATCTGAATCCAGGAGAGCGCGCGGAAGGCAACCTCCAGCGCACTTACCCAATTGATGCCGCGCTGGAACGGGTTCTGTAGGAACCAACTCTTCAGCTCGGAAAACAACACGTCTAAGGACGCTTCATCGCCAGCCTGGGCAAGCACCACCAGATGTTGATGACGGTTCAGTTCCCAAATGATCTTATGATCGCCGGCCTCGTCGGCATTCAGGTAGGGAATGCGGCGAAAGTAGTCCGGAGGGGTCTCGCGTCCGCTGAGAGCGTCACGCCGCCAGGGAGTTGGCGAAGCGAAATCGAGCTTCAGATCGAACAGCGGAATCCGGCGGCTACGGATCTCCTCCGCCAGGCGTGCGATCTCGCCGGAGGCCGCCGCTGAGACCGTAGGAAGAGGCGGCACGTCAGGCGCAAGAAACGTTTTTGGCAACCGTGGCGGATATGCCAGGAGAGCCAAGTTCGACGCCTCCTGCCGCGCGCGAAATGCAATCTCCCTTAGGCTACGCATCGCTTAGTGTGTGCCAAATGGGAGCGCTCGCCGGATCCGGGTCAAACGAGCATCCTAGCGCGCCGCGCGATTCTTACTTTGCGAGGCTGTGGAGAGACGTGCGTTTCAGCCGGGAGCGTGCGGCAATCCGTTCCGCCACGAGTCATCTATCTATTTAATCAGTATGAGCACGCCGTTAGACGATACCCCGTTCACGCTGACCAGAAGATTTACCATCCCCGCGCCGCGCAGCGATTTCGGGAGGAGCACATGAACGAGATCGAGACCATCGGAAGTGCTGGAAGGGCCGGCGTAGTCGACCTGCGTGGGGACGCCCGCGATGAGGACCTGTACCGAATCCAGACTGGAACGGTTGCGCAATCCGGTTCCGTAGAGGGTCAGGTAAACAAGATCGGTGTCGGATCCGAGGTCGATGGGGACGGCCACGAACAGGTTGGTTGTGCTATCGAGCTGAGCAATTTCCTCGTAACTGGTTTTATTCCCGCTGACACGGGTCAAGCTGGCCGCCGCCAAACTGTCGGAGTTCAGAAAGAACAATCCGGGCGCGGTCGTCGTAATTTCGAGGTTTCCCAGCGTGCGGGTCTGGCCGCCGCTGGTCACGGCGATCGTCGCGGTTCCCACGGCCGTATCCGCTGGAACCGTAAAGTTGATCTGGTTGGGCGACACGTAGTAGAGCCCTGCGGCGCGCGGTACGCCGTTGGCGTCGGTAATGGTTATCGTGCAATCCCCGAGTGTGGTGGGAAGGGGCTGCACGGTCGCGGACTGCTCTCCGGTGGCCAGCTGTCCGCCGAACACCGTAACCATGGAAGCTGGCGCCACCGGTCCAGGCTTCATGCTGGCGGCCGATAGCACGACCAGCCCGTTATCGACACGCAGTTTTACAGCCGCATTGGCGACCACCTGCAAACTATCCTGGACCGAAATATTGAACGTGAATGTTCCCGCGCTGGACGGGTTGCCTGTGAGCAGCCCGTCTTTGCTCACCGTTAAACCAGCCGGCGCCGATACCGCCGACCAGGTGTATGGCGGAGTTCCGCCCAGGGCGGCCAGCTTGGACGAGTAGGCCTGGCCGAGCTGCGCGTTCGGCAGGGAAGTTGTCACGATCGTGGGGGCGCTGTACACCACGGTGATTACCGCAGTGCTCGGATTGCCGGCGGTGTCCCGTGCTGTCACCGTGATCCGGTTCGAGCCATTGCGGAGCTTAATCCCGTCCGCCGCCCAGGTCGTCGTTCCCGTCGCCTGGCCCTGGACGCCTTCATCGGTCGCCCACACAACCTGGGCGGTGTTCGGGGGCGCCGTACCTGCTAAATTGACGCTGGTCTGCGCAGGAGGTGTAGGTCGGCTGAGACGTAGGCGCCGTGATGGTTACCGCACCGATGGGTGGGCCGCCACTGGCCGTAAGCTGAACCGTCGCGGTGCCGTATTTGGTGGCATCAGAGACGCTGCTGGCGGTAATGGTCACCAGCTGGGTGGTATTGATCACGGCAGGCGCTGTGTACAATCCGTTCGACAGGCTGCCGACCGAGGGGCTCATGGACCAGGTCAAGGACGTGGTGGAGTTGCCCATCACGACCGCGATGAATTGCTTGCTCTGCGATGCCGTAAGAGTCGCATTCGAAGGGCTCACCACGATACTGACGCCGCCGGTGGTGGGATTGAGCTGAATCGTGGCGCTCGCCGACTTGGAAACATCGGCGACGCTGGTCGCGGTGATGGTGACCACCTGGAGGGCGTTGATCACGGAAGGCGCCGTGTACGAGCCGTTCGACAGGGTGCCGACCGAGGGAGTCATGGACCACGTGACCGAGGTGTTTGCGTTGCCCGTCACGATCGCCGTGAATAGCTTGCTCTGGGAGGCAGTGAGGGTCGCAGTCGGGGGGCTCAGGCTAACGCTGACCGGTGCGGAGGCCGCAAGCTGAACCGTGGCACTGGCCGATTTGGAAGAATCCGCCACGCTGGTGGCGGTGATCGTGATCGACTGCGTGGTGCTGATCGAGGACGGCGCCGTATACAAGCCGTTAGAGAGGGTCCCGACAGAGGGATTCATGGACCAGGTTACGGAGGTGTTGGCGTTACCCGTCACGACCGCCGTGAATTGCTTGCTCTGCGATGCCGTCAGATTTGCAGTCAAAGGGCTCACGCTAACGCTGACGGTACCGGCCGGTACAAGCTGAATTGTGGCGCTGGCCGATTGGGAAGAATCCGCGACGCTGGTCGCGGTGATCGTGATCGACTGCGTGGTGCTGATCGAGGACGGCGCCGTGTACAAGCCGTTAGAGAGGGTCCCGACGGAGGGATTGAAGGACCAGGTGACGGAAGTGTTGGCGTTGCCGGTCACCGTGGCCGCAAATTGGGTGCTCTGTGACGGCGTGAGAGTCGCAGTCAAAGGGCTCAGACTAACATGGACGCCGGGGGTCGGGGGCGGGAGTGAGATCGTACCGGAGCCCCCGCTCGCTGGAATCGAATCACCCGCCGCGCTGGAGGCGACCACGTTGCTTATCTGAACGGGAATGGATGTGTTCGATGGACTTGACGCAATCTGAAAGGTGGCGGTAGCAACGGTTCCGTCCGCCATCGCCGTATTGTTAAAGCCTAGAAGAAGACAGGTATTTGCCGAACACGTGATGTTCTTGCCAGCGTTGATTGCCGACGGGCCCGCGACTACGGTGACGCTGGTAATATCCGAGGAGTAGACGAAGGACCATTGAAGTCCAGCGGTGAGCGCCCCGTCCGACGACGACAGAGCGATCGGAAGACTGACGGTGGCTCCTGCCGTCGACGAGCCAGATCCGATTGAGAGGGCGACGCTTTGTCCCAAGCCAATCATCGGCAGGCCGAGGAATAGGAGCCCAATCCACAGATTGCGTGCTAGTTGTCTCACAGTAAAGATATCGGCCAGGCGCGCCAATTCCAACATCAAAACTTCTACCTAGGGCGTACTAAAGGATTGTGGAGGGACGGACCTAATGGTGCGGGTTAGGGTTCCGGGAGCAGATCGAAAGAGGCAGGCGGGGGCCTATGGCGGCCCCGCGTATTTCCCAGGAGTGACAGTTCAGGCTCTACTGCCCGAGGTGACATGCGGCGCCCAAGCTGGCGCTGACGATTCTCTGAACATCGATGACGGTGCACTGACCGTCGCCGTTCAAATCGGCGGAGCTACAGGGTGCATATCCGAGCACTTGGTTTGTCGCTAGTTGCACATCGAGCACGTTGACGTTGCCATCACTGTTCAGATCGCAGCTGAGGGTGCCCGGCTGCGCCCCAGGCGTGGAAGTGCCCGGTTGCACCTCGGGCGGCAGGGGACACAGCCCAGATGGCGTTCCAGCGCGGACCGCCGCTTCATTGAAGCAGGAAAGATTTGCGCCGATTCCCATGCCGAAATATGGCGAAGATGCCTGTAAGGTCAGTTCATCCGCGTTCAACTTGATGTTTGATTCGGTCGCCGCTATTTGCGAGGCATGCCCAAACGCCTGCCAAGCGGTTAGAACTCCGCCGGTCACATTGGCCACCAGGTTCGACGTAACGGATACAGTTCCTAGCCATGAAGAGACCAGGATGTTGGCTGGATCGGGCGTGCAGTCACCCGCGGTGCCGTTGAGATTGATGTTGTAGCTCCACTCGAAATTCGTACCGAAGGTGCCCCCACAGGTATATGCGATTTCCATAGAATGCAGGTGGGGCCGTGCCCCCGCCTGTGTTGTGACCCAGCAGCGTATTTCGTTTCACCGACCAATCCGGCCCGCCGCTCCCAACGATGCCGGCGTAGGCCGTGGCGGCATACGCCGTATCGTAGTCTGCCACGTTGTCCGAGATTAGCTGGCGGGCCGATTGGACGCAAGCTGGCCGAGTTTGCGGTGCAATCGCTATCAGTTAGCGCTGTAGCAGAAAACCCGCCCACCTTCCGGACAACGTTGCTGGCAATCAGCACGTCGCTAAGTTCGTTGATGGATAGAATGGCCGGAACCGCTCCGTAGTTGCTGTCCTGGTAGGGGCGCGGCGTGAGGGTTATCGCAAACCCGCGCTGCCCCCCACCGCGATCCCAATTGTTCTCAAATACATTGTCGGTGAGGCGAATTCGTTTGCCGACCTTGAGCTCCAACAAATTCTTGACAAACGGAACGATCGGCGTGGATGTTTGCCACGCAGCCGGATGATTGAAGTAGTTGTGAACGATGGTGAAATCCGTTGGGATCCTGTCGCTATACGGCAATAGTCCGCCACCGCACATGAAGCTTTCCGTTCCACCGGATATCTCATTGTTTTGAATCAGCCTCGGACCGGGACCTCCACCGCACGTGAGCGCCTGAGTCTCCGTTCCTACGCCCCACATGTTGTACAGCTTGCTGTCCACAATGGCGCCGTTAGCAACGTCAAATAAAACGGAGCCATTGAGCATGGCCGCTCCGTTCGGGAAGTTGGTCGTGATCGGGTCATTGCCGTGGAATAAACAGCGGTCCATGATAATGTCGTGCGGCATTGTAGCTGCGGAAAACGGCACACCCTTAACCGGCGGGGATAAAACAACCACATGATAGTTGTAGTTTGTAAGCCCGGTAGCGAACTCGATTCCTATGAAACGATAGTGATGCACTCCCATGTCCGTAGACGCCGTCGAGTCACCCGAGTTGCTGAGGGCCGGGTAGACCGGTGTTCCCGGATCTCCGTAGTTTGGCGACATGATCTTGGCCATATTCGCCGCATCGCTCAGGGCCACACGAGTCCCCGGAGGCGGCAAAGAAGCTGAGGCGCTTGAGCGAACTGTAACCCATCCGGTAGTGCCGCTCGGGATCTTCAAGATGAAATTTCCCTTGTAGGTGGTCCCAGCGTCCAGAACAATCTCATCTCCAAGCGCGGCGGTGTCAAACGCGGCTTGCAACTGTGCCGCCGTGTGAACTGCGACCGTGCGCGTGCTCGTAGGGCAGCATGTCGCATCAACCGTGGCCGTCGGAAGTGTAGGGTAAGTCACAGCGGATGACGGAATCGAAAACAAAAAGCTGGCTAGTAAAGCCGGTGCGGCTATGTGTCTAAACATAAGTCCTCGTACGAAAACTCCAATGGTTCATCAGGTTCGATGTACGATCGAGAGGTGTGGGTTGCGCACTAAGTTTACCCATAGTCTCTTTATCGGCCAGGCCGGCGATAGTCGCTGTGCAAAAGTGCACTTGTAGCAAGTATCCCGCACGTTTCGACGTCATGTCGATCCTCTGCGTTCAGGAGATGGTCGCGTCGTGGAGGATCGGCACGAGGCACGAAAAATGGGAGCGGAGGGAGGATGTATGGCGCCATGCGCGCTCGGCGTTCGCTCTCGCGATCTGTTGATCGCCAATCCTGAGCTCGTGGTCCGAGTCGCTCGGTAGCGGAGCCGCAGTGGCGCCACAAAGCGTCGGGACGACCGCGAAACTGAGAGTTCTGCTCATGTTTCTTAACTAATCCATCGGGCGTCCCCAACCCGTCGCCATAGTACTCGAATGGGGCGAGTTCCCTGTATTGCAGTTCGACTTTGCCTTAGGTCCGTAGTAGGCGCTAAGTCTAGGATGGAGCGCGTACTTAGCGGCAGCCGCGCGGACAATTTGCGGCTTCTCCCGAGGCCTGATCAGGGAGTCCTTCCCTGGGTGCGAGAGCCGCGATATGAATCCTCAAGATGCCGCTGCGGCGGCGATGGTCACAGGCTACGCAGCGCACCGAATTCGACGAGGATCGGTTACCGCCTGCATGGAGGCAGCGCCCAGGCGCCCATCCGGCCCCTACCGCTAGTCGGCCAGTCGAGTCTGGTCACCCTAAGTTACTCAAACGCTTAACTCATAAGCAGATTGCTGGGCGAGTTCGCGGCCCGACTTTGAGGACAATCACGCTTTTAATAGTACCCCTGGTACCAGATGAGCTTCCAGTATCGAAAGATAATGCGGAGATCGCATTACCCCCCTTTATAGTTGGCGTAAGGCTAGAATGATGTCTAAGGCAATGTCCTTAGACATGCCCCATAGATATTACACGGAGGAGAAAATGATGAAACAACGCATAAGAGTAGCGATGCTCGGCCTGGCGGCGCTGTGGTTTGTATCCGCAGCCAACGCTCAGGTTACGATTACTTCTGTAAAAGTCACGGTAGGGAACGCCAACAAGACCGCAGTGTACTGCGACACAGTGCTGGTCGCGTCGTGTGGCGCTAATGCCGTAAGTGTCTGGGATCTCACCGGTGGAGTAAGCCTTACCCCCGGTCAAACGCTCGTTTTGACGCAGACGGGCTTTATCCCCACCACTTTTTTGGGCAATTTCGATACCAGTGATCGCGCCACGCTACCACTAAACGTAAACGACCCCGGGACACGTCCGTGCGGCCTAGTTAGCGTCGGCGTAACAGAGGTCTGCACCGTAACGATTACAATCAATGGAACACAGGTCTATTCAAATTCGACAGGGGATCCCTTGGATTTCTTCAACGCGGATTTCGTCGATAACGGCTCGACCGGGACCAATGAAGGACACCAATGGGTGCTTCCGCCGGCTGTCGATCAAACTGCCTATACGATATCTCTGGGATACGCTGATAACGAACACTCATGTTCGGGCGCGGCCACTTGCTTTCCGAGCCCTTTTACGGATGCAACCCACTTTATTGGCAGTGGAGTTGCAGACATTTGCACTTCCAGCCCCAACTGTTACGATGGCGGCGCGCTGCTGATTACCGCCAAAACTGTTCCTGTGACAGCGATAGGGAGAATGACAGGTGGCGGCAGTGTATTCACTGCGGACGGGACACGCGTGACCCACGGATTCGAAATTCATTGCGACGTCACGGACGTGCCCAATACCCTGGAAATCAATTGGGCGCCTGCGAACAACTTCCACATGGACGTGCTGGACACAGCGGTTTGCACTCAGACCCCTGCGATTCAGGCGCCGCCTAATGCGCCGTTCGACACGTTTAAGGGAACGGGCACTGGAAAGCTGAACGGGGTCCCTGGCGCTACCATCGAATTCACTTTCGTGGACGGTGGCGAGCCGGGCACGAAAGATACGGCCGCCTATCTCATCAAAGATAGTCACGGGACCGTTCTTTCCGTGGGGACCACTTTCTTGACTAAGGGAAATCAGCAGGCTCACAACTAACGATAGCCCTGTCTTAGTTTCAACACTCGACCCGGAGCGGCAGCCTCACATCTCCCGTTCCGGGTTTACTTACTCTTCAGAAGTTCTTTGTAGATTTCTTCCATCCTGCGGACGGATGCTTCCCGCGAGAAGTGCTGCCGCACGCGATTTGAGGACTCGGCGCCAAAGCGTGTCCGCAAGTCTTCGTCGACAATCAGCCGTTCCAACCGATCCGCCAGATCCGCTGCGTCGCCTGCCTGGAACAATAACCCGTTGGTCCCATCCGAAACGAGTTCCGGATTTCCCCCTACTGCGGAAGCCACTACCGCGCAGCCGCATGCCATTGCTTCCATAAGCGAATTGGATAGGGCTTCGGAAAGCGAAGGCAACACGAAAATATCAATGGCGCGGAGCCACGCGGTGACATCCGCGGTGCTGGGCTCGAAATGACACCGGTCTTGAACTCCGAGTTCGACGCTCATCGTTTGGAGCGTCTCAAGCATCGAGCCACTGCCAACAATCGCGAGTCGAAGGCCGGAACGCAGGTCCGATGGGCCGCTGGAGACCACTTTGGCGAACGCCTCCACCAGCGTTGGCAGCCCCTTTTCCGGTCGGAGCGCACACACCACTCCGATGACCAGGGAGGCCCCTGCAAGGGCCGGAGGCCGTTGCTTGGGCAGCGGCCGGAAACGGGCGGTGTCCAGTCCGTTGTAGCAGGTGCGAAGGCGCTCCGCCCGGACACCCTCATCTTCCACCATGTGGCGCCGCATGGCCTCGCAATTTACGACTATGGCGTCTACCAGATGGTCCGTGACCCGAAGCACGAACTGTTCCGGACGGCTGCTCAGTCCGCGCGCTGCGCGCTGGCTCGAAATCACCACCGGAGCGCGAAAGACCCAGGCCGCCGGCACCGCGAAACAATTCATGGGAGTGTCGAAGGCATGTACCAGCCGGATCCCGTGCCGCCGGATGTATCGCCCCAATTGCCAGGCGCCGCGAACCGCGGAAAAGGATTGAAGCGAATAAACCGGGAAGCGCACAATCGGGATGCCTTCACTGGCAAGCTCGGCGCTCCGAAATCCTTCCGGACGAAAGCATCCGACATGCACGGCGAAGCGCGAACGGTCCAGCGCCTTGGCGATCTCCACCAGCTGCCGTTCACTGCCGCCTTGTCCCAATTCCCGCGCCATCAACAACACGGGAATCGGCGGTTCTGAATCCAAGTGAATCCTCTCTGCTCGACGACAACAAACCTCTCTACGCGATCAACAGCTTCTCGAAGGCGCTGGCCACCGCCTCCCACGAGTACTGTTCCGTGACCATTTGAAGAGCCCGATCGCGGAGACCCTCGCGCTCGGCAGCGTCCTCCAGTAAGGCGATACAGGCGGCGGCGAAATCCTCTGGAGCATCCGCAATTCGAATCGTATCCCCATCGCGCGCGCCCAATCCCTCGGCGCCGATCGTCGTTGAAACCACCGGTATCCCCGCCGCCATAGCCTCGAAGATTTTCAAACGGGTTCCTCCGCCCACGCGCAACGGAACGATGGAAACTTTCGATCCCCACAGCCACGGCCTGACGTCGGGCACCGTGCCTGTAACCTGAATGCCGGGATAACGCTGGCTGAGTTCCTGGATCGCCCGCGGCGGCTTCCGTCCGACAATCGCGATGGAACAGTCCGGCTTCTGACGGAGAATCAACGGAAGCACTTCGCGCTGGAACCACTCGATTCCGTCGATGTTCGGCGCCCAGTCGAGGGAACCCACAAAAACCAGGTCGGCCACTGGTGCAGCAGGACCGCGCATCGCAAAGTAGTTCGCATCCACGCCAGTGGGGACCGCTTCCGGGCGCTTCACTCCATACCATTCCCGCATGAGGGCGGCGTCGGTTTCGGAAACGGCGATTACTTTGCGCACCTTGCGGCAAACCTCGCCCTCGTAACGAATCATCCGGTCCGCCTGTAGCTTCAAGTACGAACGACGCAGCCAATCGGACGCGTGTTCGGTGCGGCGCTTCCAGATGACCGCCTCCACGTTGTGTTGAAACAGGACGCACGAGCTCAGGTCGGCAAGGTTGGGCGCCGGCGAGAGGAAATCGCAGACGACGCAATCGAAGTGTTCCTGTTGCATCAGCCGTTCGATTTGGGCCCGCATCTGCGCCGAACGGCAGCGCCGGATCGTCACCGGCATCTTCGAAAAGAGTCCCACGATCAGCTCGATTAGGAACGCGGGCGACCCCTTGTCCACCAGTTGGTAGTCGATGGGGTAGGCCTTCGAGGAATATTCGTGCGCGCGATCTAAACCCTCCGGCTCGTTCGGATCGTTGAACGCAACGTAGTGGATTTCGTGCCTACGGTGCAGGCAGCGCAACAGCTCCAGCGTGCGAATCTGGCCGCCTCTGGTCGTGGGATGGAGAAAATCCGTCTTCACCCATAACAACTTCATACTCCGGACGCCGCTGGCTCGGAAACCAGCGCACCTTCCCGCCAGCGCTCCTTGCGCCCGGTAATGAAAGTGTCACCCCAGATCTGAAGGTTGAGCAGCCGCCACAATCGGTCGGTGGCGTCTTCAAAGCCACTGCATTGCCGTTCGACCAGCGATTTTACGGCATCGGCGTTCAAGTAGCGGCTCAGGAATCCGTCGCGCGCACACAGTGCTGTCCATAGCGGCTCGGCTTTCGGGTCGCGAAACCACTGGCTCAGTGGTGTGGGAAATCCCATCTTTTTCCGATACAGAATCTCATGGGGAATCAGATCCTCCACGGCTTTCTTTAGAATGTACTTTTGCGTGTTCCCGTGAATCTTCAGACGATCCGGGACCCGCATCGCGAACTCGACAAAGGGATGATCCAGAAATGGAACGCGGCTTTCTATAGAGCACGCCATACTCATCTGGTCCTGTTTCATCAGAAGTTCCACGAGGTACGTCTTCTGGTCCGCATAGAGCATTCGCTGCAAGCTCGACGCCTGCGGCCGGCTGGACCAGTAGCGCAAATAATCGCCGTAAACGCCCGCGGGCTCGCGCCCCAGCAGTTCCCTCTGCTGCTCGGCTGAAAACGCGCCATAAAAACTATCCAGATAGAGGGATTCGAGATTCTCTCCGCGGCCCACGAACGTATGGTTCAGTTTGCGGCGCACCGACGCAGAAAGCAGCGAACTGGTCGCGATCTGACCGCGTACCCAGCCGCGCATTGCCGGTGGAATCACACCGTAATAGCGCATTCCCTTTTCATTGAGCAGTTGCCAGGCGTAGCGCTTGTAACCGCCGAAGAGCTCGTCGGCGCCCTCTCCCGTCAGAACCACCTTGACCTGCTGTGCAGCCAGCCTGGAAACAAAGTACAGCGAAACGCTCGAAGGCCATGCGATGGGCTCATCTTCGTGCCAGATGAGATCCGGAAGCGCCTGAAAGAAATCCTCCATGCCGATGACGGTCTCGTGGTGCTCCGTGCCGATCGTCCGTGCGACGTCCGCGGCATACGACAATTCACTGAATTCCGCTTCCCGATAACCTACCGAAAAAGTCTTCACCGGTCCCGAGGTCTTGCGGCGGATCAATGCCGCGATGGCGCTCGAATCCACACCGCCGCTCAGGAACATGCCCAGCGGTACGTCGCTCATGAGGCGCGTCTCTACGGCCTCTTCCAGGCGTTGCCGGCATTCCCGGATCCAGTCCCCATCCGGACGGGCCTCGGCTGGCCCCGGCTCTGGAACGTCCCAATACTGCACGATTTGCGGCTCAGGGTTTGGGCGCTTCAGGTCGAGCAAAAGCCAATGTCCCGGCATCAGCTTGCGGACCTTCTGGAACAGGGTGCGCTCGCCTGTCAGATATCCCGACGCCAGGTATTCCGGAAGGGCCTGTTCTTCAAACGCAGTTGGGACGGCGGGATGCGCGAGCACCGCCTTGATTTCTGAGCCGAAGGCGAAGAGCCGTCCATCCCAGATGTAGTAGAACGGCTTGATTCCCAGGCGGTCGCGGGCGCAGAACAGAACCTGAGCATCCTTATCCCACAGGGCGAAGCTGAACATCCCGCGAAAATGTTCGACGCAGCCGGCCCCATATTGCCGGTAGGCATGCAGAATGGTTTCGGTATCGCTCTTGGTTCTGTACTGGCAGCCGAGGTTCTGCAATTCCTGGCGCAACGCCGCATGATTGAAAATCTCGCCGTTGTAGCTGAGCCACAGCGATTCCGATGCATCGGACATGGGCTGCTGGCCGGTCGCCAGATCGATAATGCTCAGGCGGCGGTGACCCAGATGCGCGTGCTGATCTTCGTAGTAGCCGAAACCGTCCGGGCCGCGGTGCGCGAGAAGGTCCGTCATCCTGCGCAGGACCGCTTGAGGACCGCCCTCAGGCTCGATTGTGACGTAGCCGGCGATTCCGCACATAGGTGGGTACCTGGGGATTAGGCGTCGAAGCGACCGGGCGCGTGGGCAGGCTGGTAGGAACAATCGACGGTGTAGTGTTCATCTCCTTACGGACGCAAACGTCAAAAGCCTGCACCAGCCCTGCCAGGACAGGCAAGTAGAAGGAATAGGAATAATTCCCGAAGAATGCACAAACGGCGTAGATCACCAGCGCCATGGAAAGACTCGCCGCCATCCTGAAAATCGCGACCCGGGCTGGATCGTTGCGGGTGCGCCTATAAATTGATACGGCTCGTTTCATACTGTAGAGGAGGATGCCCGTATAGATAAGAAACGCCGGGATCCCCATTTCGGAGCCGATTTGCGTATAGCTGTTATGCGCCTCATGCCAGCTCTGTTGCTGCCCACGATCTTTCTGCTCGTCCGCCAACGCGGCGCTGAAGATGCCCGGACCCACTCCAAACAGTGGATGTTCCAGCATCAGGCGGACGCTCTCCTGGAGGAGCATTCTTCGTGCCTCAGTCGACTCCACGGCGCTCAATTGATCGACCGACATCGTGGCGTCGGAAGAAGTCCCACTGAAGAGGGTCGAATATCGCTGTAAGGTTTGGCTCGGTACAGTTACGGCCGCGACCGCTACCAGCACGGCGAGTAGCCCAACTATCTTGAGCTTCGTTTTCAGCTTTCCGCTAAGAAACAAAACAACGACGCAGACCGCCATGGTAATCAAAGCTGCTCTGGACCCGGTCCTAAATGTCCTGAGCAACGCAAACAGGATGGCGAACGCGCACGCAATGGTCTTCCAGTTCACGCGTGATTCGCTCTTGATCACAAAAACCGCGAATGGAATCAGCAGCATCAGGGAAAACGCCAGATCGTTGGGATTTCCCAAGGTGCCGAAAGATGTTTCGTCTCTGCCTGCCACTTTTGCCTGAAACACGACCGTCGCCAACAACATCGGGACCAGGGAAAATGCAAGCACGTAACACGCCTTGCGGCACTGATCAAGACTTGAAATCAAGCTCGGCACCAGCAGCACGCAGGCGTAGGACGGAACCCAATAGGTGGTGAGCGTCATCACGCTGCCGCCTCGCCATTGACTCGTCAGGATCGTGATCAGGAACCAACCCGTGAAGGCCGTAAACATCAGAACTACGGGCGTCTGGACCGCTTCCAGCAATCCTCCCGCGAAAGCGGCAGCCGCCAGCGAAATCGACATGAGGATCAGCGTCACATGAAGGTTCGCCCCGACCACTTGCGTCACCATCTCGACGCCTCGGCTGATCAGAAGAAACAGATAAACCAGCAGGATACCGGTCGCGACGGGGTGTGGGGAGGGTTTCGGCCGCGCTGCAAAGTTTGGTGCCGTTCTGGAAACGACCTGAGAGGGCGCGAAGTTCACACTTTACCTTTTGCAGAACCGCGCGAGTCCAAATCCATCGTACGGGCCCCGGCAAGGCAATTTTACCATATATGCTCTATCGCCTTGCTTTTGGAGAACTTTAGTCGCTGGACGCGTTTCTGGCCGCCCCTCAATGGCCAGTCTCGGCGAGCACCTGTTAGACTACCAGGGATGGCCGGCCAGTCCTCATCGAAGTGCCTTTGCCGGCCCACATTGCATACCTCTGCCCCTAGAGCGGCCAAAAGGCTGTGAGCCTGACCCGCTACCCATCGCAAAGCGAGCCCTTCGGCATGCCGGAACCGGAATATCCACCCGACCTGAACGCACACCTTTGGAGAAACTGCCGCAACGTCGATGGTCATCTCCGCTGCGGCATACTCCTGAGCGGCGGCGGGATCGAGCGGTGGGCCCAGCGCGTACTCGAGCTCTTAAGCCTCGAACCGGCAATCTCAGTCGAATCCATTTATACCCTGGACGCCTCTCGTCCCTCCGGCTCTTCGGGCGGCAGCCTGTTCCGCTGGCTGAACCGGTGGAGCAACCAGACCTACGCGCCTTTGGACCGTGTGGAAATCCCCTCTAGCGGGAGCGTTCCGATTGTTACACTCCGAGGCATTGCAGCCCAGAGTCGCGTCCATATCGCCAGCGCGAATTTGGACGTGCTGATCTGGCTTGAAAGCCGGCTCCTGGAAATGGAATGCGAAGGCCTGGCTCGCCTCGGCGTCTGGTCGATATGCTGCGGTGACCCGGACGCGCCGCGTTCTGAACCACCATACTGGCGAGAGGCCGCTTCCGGCGACTCCGCAAATACGCTTGCCTTGGAGCAGAATGCAGGTCAGGGGAATATCCGCCGCCTCGCGGTGTGTCACCTGTCAACCCAGCGGGGATTGCGCTTCACCCGGAACGCGGTCGAACCGCTGAGTCTGGCCGGCCTGGTGCTCATTCGCAACCTGCTCAATCTTCTGGACCCCGACCATGTGCCGGATAGCGCGTCCTCAACGCCGTCGACCCCAGGCATCCTTCCCCCGCCGGGCAATCTGGAGACCGCTTCTCTGGTCGCGCGCCAGGCTCTTCGTGCTGCATCCATTCGGTGGACGTCGCGCGGGCGCGAGGCGGCGTGGTTTGTCGCCGTTCGCACCAGCCCCGAACTGTTCCGGACCCGCCAGGACCGATTCGTCCCTCAAGCTTTCCACGATGTCCCCGCGCCTCGCGGTTCCCAGCTGGCCGATCCGTTCGTGATCGAAGACAACGGCCGCAATTGGCTATTTGTGGAAGAAATACCCGCCGCGGCCGTTAAGGGCCATCTCTCAGTGATCGAGCTGGGAAGAGACGGCCGTTTCGGCGAACCCGTTCGCGTGCTCGAAAAGCCGTATCACCTGTCCTATCCCTTCGTCTTCCGCGATCAGGGCGAGTTCTTCATGCTTCCGGAAACCTCCGGCAACAATACCATCGAGTTATACCGCGCCACCAAGTTTCCGTTCGAGTGGACCCTGCACAAGGTTCTTTTCTCCAACGTACGCGCGGTCGATACCACGCCGCTGTTCCTGGACGGAATCTGGTATCTTTTTACGACTTCGGCCCGGCACGGCCATGAAACGTTCCTGTTCTGGTCGAAAGCCATCGATGGCGAATGGCATTATCATCCGCGCAACCCGATTTGTTCCGATGTCCGGCGAGCCCGGGGAGCCGGCCCTGTGTTCCGCTCTCACGGCTCATTAATCCGGCCCGCCCAGGACTGCTCAGTCCGCTACGGCTACGCCATCGCACTGAACCGGCTGCTTAAGATCTCTCCCACGGATTACGCAGAGGAACTTGTCGAGGTGATCTATCCCCGGTGGCGGCCAGGTTTGTTGGGCACACACACGTTGAGCTCAAATGAAGCTTTCGAAGCGATCGATGGGCTCAGGTATTCTTCATGAAAGCAGAATTTCGCGCCACCACTCCCGCGGATGCCGGTGCGATCGCCTCATTTCTCGGCCGTATATTCGAAGCTCGCGGCGGCGAGCCGATCCTCGATCCGGCCATGATGCAATGGAAGTACTGGAGGGAGCGCCCGGGCTGGCAAGGCTCCCGCAGCTTTGTCCTCGAGCGCGGCGGATCCATCGTTGCCCATGGAGCCGCATGGCCCGCTAAGATCCTGTCGTCAGAGGAAATCCCCTGCTTCTTCCTGATCGATTGGGCAGCCAGTCCCGATTTTCCGGGGGCCGGAGTATCGATCATGAAGCATATGGCTAAGCGGGTGCCTGTAAACTTCGTGTATGGCGGCTCCGAAATCGCTCGCAAAATGCGTTTCGCGATGGGCTACCGGCCACGCAACGATGTCCAAACGCTGGCACTGCCGCTCCGCCCCGTTCGCCAGATCCTCAACTCACCCTGGAACTGGAAAACGCCCGCCCGCCTTGCGAGAAACCTTCTGTGGAGCCGCTCAAAACCGGGTTTGACCAGCCAGTGGCGCGCGCAGCCGGTCGACGCCCTCAAAATCAGCGGGTCCAATATCCCCTGGCCCGTCAGGCATTCGCACCGCCTGATGCTGGAACGGAATCCCGAGCTGTTCGAATATCTCAGCGCTTGTCCGAATGCGCCCGGCGCTTTTTTTCTCGCCACGCGCGACAGCGAACTTGTTGGTTACTTCTGCCTGACCTTCCCGCCTGGACAGGCCCGTGTCGCCGACGCCTGGATCTCGTCCAGCCGGCTTGAGGACTGGATCCAATTCTATGCTCTCGCCGTCGAACAAGCCTGCGGGCGCCCGGGAGTGAATGAAGTGACTGCGGCTGCCGCCAACGAGGTCGCTTTGGCTGCCCTGAAGAAGTGCGGTTTTCGTATTCGCGTTCACGATCCGGTGCAGCTTTACGATCCGCAAAAGCTCGTGCCTCCGGATCTTCCGCTGGATGTTCAGTTGATTGACGGCGATGCCGCTTTCCGCAACTCAGGTGGCCCGGACTATCTCACCTGAGCGTCCGGCGAGCTCTCAATAAGCCCCAGGAAACTCTTAAACGAAGGAGCTTCCAGCTCGTCCAGATCGATGCTCACGCCGAACTCCTCCTCGATCAGCGCCAACAGGTTCACTGTGGCCAGCGAATCCCATTGCGTCAGCCCGGCGGCGGAGGCCTGAAGTGTCTGGTCCTCGTTCAAATCCGGAAAAACGGTCGCGAAACACCTTCGCAGGCGAGCGTTTGTGGAATCCATCATCGCGAGGATAACAACTTGCCGGCGCCAGGAGCAACCCAAACTTTCGGGCAAGCTGGTCCGAGGTGAAGCTTCAAGTGATCGCTGTCAGGCTGGATCCATCCACTTGGCAAAACGCTCCGGATGACGAGTAAAAAGCACGTTTTCGGGCGAGCTCGGCGCCTTCCGGGCGCACTGCAGAACAAGGGGAGCGCCCGTCAGATTGGCCCTGGGCGCAACGATCGTGTACGCTTGATAGCCTCTGCTTTCGAACCAGTGGAACAGCTTCTCTGCCGAATGCCCAAGATCGGATAGGAAACGATCGTCCACCTCCAGCATCAGGCTGATTTCGGAAAATCGTGCGAGTGTCTTTTCCATCCCGCTGACAGCCAGGTATTCCGCCCCTTCAATATCCATCTTGACGAGGGGACAACGCGAGAGATCGAGTCCAGCCAGCATGTCATCTAAGGTTCGAGTCTCTACCGGGATAGTGACTGCCCCTTCTGCCAGCGCTCGCAATGTTGTCTCTCCGGAGTTGCCTCCGGGCTCGGCAGATAGGACTGCGTTCCCCGGCTGATCGCTCGCGCAATAGGGCAGTAAGGTGATATTGTGGAGCGCCGCCAGTTCCGGATTAAGCGCTAGATTGTGCTCGAAGTTTTCACGGATGTGCGGCGCCGGTTCAATCGCCACCACCCTTCCGTTTCGGCCGATCAGGCTGGCTGCAAGCATCGAATGGTAGCCGATATTAGCTCCCACGTCAATGAACGAATCCCCTGGATGAAGCAACGCCAACATCAACTCGGTCAGGCCGGATTCCCAGACCCCACACAAGAAGATGTGGGACGAAACAGTGTCAACGGTGTTTAGGCGGAAGCGGATCTTTTGGCTCGAGTATGCCGTGAAGGTGTGATCGCGTCGCCAGCTCATGTAGCGGAGCCAGAGGTCCAGCAACCGCGGCTTGCCGTATCGAATCGGGGATCGCGTCAGGTAAAGACGGAGCACCCTGGCAGCAGAAGGATAAAGGACCCATGCAGTCCGGGAAAGCAAAGTCCGGTTCATTTGGAATTAGTGACTCAGATCCGGGACCTGCAAATTCTCCCGATTACCAAGCAGTACACTCAGTATACCCGCTGACCTCCAGGTTTCATCGTCCGCCAAGCGTTTATTTCCCCTGCAGAATATCTTCGTAAATCCTGGCCAGCTGCCGGCCGATCACTTCCCGGCCGAACCGCGCCGTCACGCTGGCGCGTGCTCGGGCGCCCATCTCCCGGCCCCGATCCTGCAAGGCCAGAACCTCTCCAATCGTCTCCGCGAACGATGCTGCGGTCTGCTCCTTCGGCATCCGGCCGATTTCCGGCGAAACCACGATCTCTGGAATCCCTCCGAGGCGACTCACCACTGCGGGCAGACCCGCGGCCATCGCCTCCACCACCACAATCCCAAAAGGCTCGTGGCGCGTGGGGAGGAAAAAGAGATCCGAGCTCGCCAGCAATTCGGGGATGTCCTGGCGCGAGCCGAGAAAATACACTCGTCCGCGCAAGGCAGGATCCTCGGCCGCCTGGCGCCGCATTTCGGCTGCAAAAGCGCTTTCTCCCGGGCCATCCGGGCCCGCCAGCGCGAACCGCAGATTGTCGTGCCGCACCAGCAGCAGGCGCGCAGCCTCCAGAACCGTATCGATTCCCTTGCGTTCGCAAATCTGGGCGACGGTCGCAATCACCACGTCCGTCTCCTCGAATCCGAATCTAGACCGCACCCGGGCGGCGTTCGAAAAACGCTGGATGTCGGACGGGTTGTGCAGCACCTCCGTCTTTCCGGCGATGCGGTCCAGGTGCCCGAAATCGCGGCGCGCGAACTCCGAGCAGAACAGGACTTTCGTCGCGGCAAAACGGGTCAGGTTACGAAAGTGGGCTTCCTCCGGCAGGTGTACATGCAGGATCACAGGGATCCCCAGGGTCCACGCGGCCAGCGCCAGATCCAAATTCCATTCGAAGGCCATGACATGCACCAGAGCTGGATCGATTTCCTTCAATCGCGCACGCAGGCGCCGAATTCGACCGAAGCTGCGGCCAGGATGGCGGACTTCGAGCGAGCCGGCGTCGGAAAACTCGATCCTGACGCCTCGCTCCACCAGCGCGTCGATGAGCGGGCCCCTGGCTGTCGCCAGGAAAACCGGTTCGAACCGCTGCCGGTCGAGCGTTTCGATGAAACCCGCCAGTGCCTTCGGAGACCCGGTGTCGAAGGTCTGGAACGCGTAATAGTACAGAATTTTCGACGTGTCCTTCACACCTTCGCTCCACGGGGAATCAGCGTAGCGACGCGCGCGCGAAGGCCTGAGTTCATCAGCAGCAACAGTCCCGCATATCCGGCCGCGCTGATGCTGCCTTTCATCAGGACGTTCACGGCGGGATGGCCGAAGTTCAAGCGCGAAACCGCCCAGGCGACGGCCACGGCCGCCAGGATCCCGGTCGCCAGGCTCAGCCAGTCGATCCTGAGCGGCAAGTGCCGGAATGAGAACCAGGACATACCTGCGAGCAGGAATGCGTAACTCGCACCCGTTGCGTAAACGGCGGCAATAATTCCGAATCGTTTCAGGAACAGAATGTTCAGCACAAGATTGAAGACCGCCGACGCTACCACTACGCCCGCCATCGTGCCCGTGCGCCCGTTCAAGTAGAGTCCGGCATTGAAGAAGGTGGCGAACGTATACAGCACCAGGCCGATCACCAGTACCGGCACCATGCTCGCGGCTTGCTGGTATTTGGCCGAGGCGAGCAGCACCAGCGCATCTCCCGAACAAACCGCCGCCCCGCAGCAGAGCAGGCAGCACACCAGGGCAAAGTCGTTAAAGCTGCTGCTGAGAAACGCGCTGGTCGCCTCTTTTCCCTGGTCCGCCCAGATCTTGATGAACATCGGAACCAGCGCCAGGTTCAGCGAAGAAAATAGAAGATCCTGTACATACGAAGACACATTGTAGGCCGCCGAATACAACCCCACCGCCTCCGATCCGAGCATTGCCTGAATCACCAGCCGGTCACCCGTATCGAGCACGCTGGAGGCCATCTCAAACGCCACCAGTGGCAATGCAAACCGGATCAACGTGCGGGAATATCCGGAGTCGAACCGTGAGAGCTTCATTAAGCCGCGCTGCACAAACAGGGTCGTCAGGATGACGGCCGTCAGGATCTCTGCCGCGGCATTGGCCGTCAGCAAGGCACGCGCGGTTCGTTCCCAAAGGAATAGCATCAGGCAGTAGGACCCAATGAGGGCGGCTTTCAGCGCCAGCTGCAACGCGGCGTATTCCCTGGAGCGCCCAGCAGCCCGCAGCACACCTGTGAGCAGAGCATTCAAGCTGCTGCCGAAAACGATCGCGGCGCCGAGCAGCAGCAGTATTCGGACAGGCTGGCTCACCATCTGCGCCGGCAGCGCTATCGTAACCAGAAGGTACAGCACCGTCACCGCCAGCCCGCCGGTCGCAGCCGTGACGATCAGCGTGCTATAATAGCGCTCCACAATTGCGCGATCGGGCGATCTTGCGTCCTCTGCGTGGAAGCGCACCATCGCATGCGGCAATCCGAGTTTGGCAAGAATCACCGACAGCAGCGCTACCCGCATCACGACGTTCAATACGCCATATTCGGCCACGCTAAGGGTGCGCGTGAGCAGCGGAAACGAAATGAAGCCGAGCGCCATTATGCCAACGTTTCCAGCAAGATAATGGGAAGCGCTTCGGTACAGATCCCGCAGAGAACTCATTCTTGTCAACTCTAACATGCTGGCCCTGGAATGGCTCGCCGGCGCCAGCGCGGAGCATCTTGCGGCCAGGAGAATTCCTCGCGATCCGGCAGGGCGACACGGGACAAGTTCCGTATACTGGAGAGAAAATGGGAACCCTCGCCGATGATCTCCATCGGAATTCCGCTTCTACGTCATTCAGATGTCTGGCCTGCCAGGCTGCCCTGTCCTGGGATGGCGACGACGTGCTTCGATGTCCGGCGTGCACGAAATCCTGGCCTGTTCGAGACGGGATCCCGCGTTTCTTTGAACCTTCCTATGATTGGGGCGAAGTTTCTAAATCCGAGGCCGGTGAGTTTCTCAAACAGGCCGGGGAAGTGGGGTGGCGTGCCGCTGCGTTGAACCGCTTCGCTGAAGATCGCGCGATGCAGATCTCTCTGACCGACTGGCAGCGCGCTTCGTGGCTGCCTTTGCTGGGGCTGGATGAGAACTCGGTGGCGCTCGACATCGGCTGCGGCTACGGCGCGATCACCAACTCTCTCGCGAGGGCCGCGGGCAAGGTTTTCTCCCTGGAGGCCATCCCCGAGCGCATCGAGTTTACCCGGATCCGCCTGAGTCAGGAAGGCATCTCCAACGTTACTCTTGTCCAAGCCAGCGCTCTCGACCCGCCGTTCTCCGATCAAATGTTCGATCTGGTGATCGCGAATGGCGTGCTCGAATGGGTCGGTGAGTGGGATCGCCAGGGAAATCCTCGCGACGTCCAAGTCGGATTTCTAAAACAGCTGAGCCGCATTCTGAAACCCGAGGGAACGCTGCTGATCGGGATTGAGAACCGGTGGCGCTACACTGCCGCATTCGGATCGGTCGATCATTCCGGTTTGCCTTACACGAATCTTATGCCCAGGACCATCGCTGCCTGGTGGTTGAGACGCTCGACCCGCGCTCACGCCCACACCGGTTTAAACTCTAAGCGCCCATACCGCACTTACACCTACGGCGCGCAAGGATACCGGAACCTGCTTGCCGATAGCGGCTTTCCCGCCAGTTCGATGTACTGGCCCGATCCCGACTATAATCAGCCCTCTTCGCTCATTCCCCTGGAGAGCGCCTCAATCGCCGATCGCGTGGACACCGTGCTCAGCGAGCCCACGGCGCCCCCGCGCTACGGTTTGGTGCGGGCCGCCAAGCGCATGCTTGCGCGCTCCGGAGCCTTGCAATTCGCCGTTCCCAGCTTTGTGATGCTTGCCGGTAAGTCCGCAGGCCGGTGGGACCCGGGATTCTGGAGGCTGTTGCGCGCCCGGCTTCCCGGCCTGCCCGGGTTGCGCGCACCGAAGTTTTCCCTGTACTCCAATCCGTTCGGACTGAAAAGCGTCATCCGGGTGTTCGAGAACGGATCCATAGATCCTGTGTGTGTGATTAAGACCACTACTCTGGCCCCTGGCGCAACCTCCTCGCTGAACCGGGAATATCAGTGTATGCAAATCGTAAGCGAGCGTTTCGGCGAGCGGAAAGACCTTTCCTTCTCTGCGCCGCGAACCCTTGGTTTCACTCGCATTGGGAGCTTCGACTACCTGGTCGAGTCCATCGCTCCAGGCCTCCCGGTTTCCCGTGCGGTGTTTCCCGCTACCGGACCCAAGCGATTTGAGATTCTTACGAAGCTACTCCCGCGCTGTGTAAAAGCGGCGGTTCAGATCACCCGGGATCTCGCTCCGGAAGAGCGGGTGGATCGCGTAGATCCGTCCTGGTTGAATCCGCCTGCGGAGATCGCAGCGGACCCCAACGCTCTGGCGCAGCTCCGCGGCCTGCTCGCCCGCTGCCCGGCTGATTCGGTGCACCACGGCGACTTCACCTTGGAGAACGTGTTCGTCGACCCATCCGGTGGCATCGCCGTCATCGACTGGGAACATATGTTTCGCGGCGGATCAGCTCTCCACGATATCTTCACGATGTTCATTGCCGTGATCCTCGGCGAGCCCCAGGCCGGCGCGGTCGAAGGAGTCCCGGGCCTTGTCCAGTTTGAAGCCGCGTTCTTCGGGAGCGGACACTGGGCCCGCCCGTTTCGCGAATGGATCCAGGAGGCCTGCCGGTCCCTCCAGGTGCCGGAGCGGGATGTCTTGCCTATGCTGGTGCAGTTTCTTGTCTTGCGCTTCAACCAGCTCAAATCGCGAAATTCGGCGCTGGCCGCCCAGCACGGCGCGTATCTGGCCGCCGCGCTACGGAACGCGGATAGGCTCGTGATCGGCGCCTTGTCTGACTAAGCTAGCCTAGCGCTTCGTTCGCGCTACGAACATAACTTGATAGCCGAAGAGTCCGGGCATGAGAGCGGTAAACCCGGCGAGCAAGCGGTTCATCGTCTTCCCCAGCAGGCTCTCGGGCGACCATCCAAAGGCAAGTTCCAGCGGCATCACTGTGAGCCGCTCTTCCAGGATGGTGAATCCGCTCTGTTCGACAAAGCGGCGTGCCGTCTTCCGCGTGAAGAAGCGAACGTGGGTCCGGTCGAGAATCCCACGCGCAGTGTAGTTGAATTGGCCGAACAGAAGCATGAGGCGGACGGTAATGTTGGCTACGTTCGGAACGGAGATGATGAGTTGGCCATCCGGTTCCAAAGTTTCGTGGCATTGCCGCAGTAGCTTCTCCGGCTCGTTCAAGTGTTCCAGGATATCCAGCAGCAGGACACGCTCAAATCGTTTTCCCGCCAGCTCTTTGATCACAGGCGCAATCCCTTGATTTAAGTCGGCGCTGAAATATTGCTCGAACACTTGCGGATTCGGGGTCTCTGCCAGAACGTCGACGCCGGTGATCGCATTGCCCGATTTCTTTAGTTCGGCCGCCAATCCACCCTCTCCGCACCCGAGGTCGAGCACGGTATGGCTGCTGCCTGCCATTTGACGGACGTAGTAATGACTCGAGTACTTGCTCGTCTTGATCGGATAGTGGACGAAATATTCAATGAACTCGGGATGCTGGGCGACGGATTGCTTCGTTTTTCGATAGCGCCGCACCGCTTTGAAAACGTCGCGCGCGTAGCGCATTCCGTTTACGTAGCAGATCTCAGTGCCGTAGTAAGTGGGAATAGGAACTTCGTGAATCCTGTAGCGCTGATGATTGAGCTTGATAATGATCTCCGTATCGAAGTGGAAATCATCGGTCATGTGGGTGAAATCGATTTTCTTTATCGCGTGCAGGTTGTAAGCCCGGTAGCCGCTGTGAAATTCCGTCAGGTTGAGCCCCAAGGCGGAATTCTCGAACACCGACAGAATGCGGTTCCCCAGGTATTTGTAAAAGGGCATTCCGCCCTTCAGCGGACCACCGTAGGTCTTCATCATGCGGGAGCCGAAGACCGCGTCCGCCTCTCCTTTGACCAGCGGCGAATAGATGTGGGACAGGATCTCGGGTGCGTATTGCCCGTCGCCGTGAAGCAGCACGACGATATCGAAGCCCCGGTCCATGAAGTACTGGTATCCCGCTTTTTGATTCCCCCCGTAACCGAGGTTCTTCGCGTGCTTGACCACCGTCAGTTTGGGGAGCTGTCGAAGCGCCTTGAGGCCCACCGCCAGCTCATAAGTCGCGTCCTGGCTCGCGTCATCGAATACGGCGATTTCCTCGATGTTTTCCCACACGTGCGGCGTGATGCGCTTCAGAACTTTCGTCAGCGTGGTCAATGCGTTGTAGGTGACGATCAGAATGCCGATGCGCTTGCCGTGATTCTTTGCCCGTTGCGCCTCGTCATCCAGAATGGAGGATCGAAAAGCCGGCGAAGGCTCATACGGCAACGGTGCCGCGGCTGCTTCGGCTTCGGCCATGGTGCTGCCTGCGGACTCTCTCATTTATGCCTCTCGGAACGCGGCCCGCCGCGCTAGCCGCGTCTCGGCATCATTGTAACAAAGCGGGCTCTGGCGCAAATGACCCTCGAGGTTCATCCTGCCTAGTACTTCCGCTCGGGATCCGCTATTTATCTGCGCAGGAGCCCCCATTCCCAAACTCTTCAGTAGCTGCTGAGAGCGCCTGATCGTAGCGGATCGCGACCCACTCCGGACGGCCCATCCGGCATGCCCACCTATTGCGTTCCGCAGGACCCGGATCCACCAGGAACATCAAACTGCCATTTTGCCAATCCGCCCGGTTCAGGTTGAAATGCTTCCCCACGAACGGTTCGTCACTGCCCTGCAGGAACACCGTATATCGATGACCGCTCAGGAGTCCGGCGGCGGCACGAACCCGCCGGTACGGTGTAATCCGATCCCATAAAACCGGTGCGGCAAGGGCTAGTTGACAGACTTGAAGCCCGATCAACAGCAGCAACACTGCGGTCACGGTTTTTTGCGCGGCGCGTTGCCCGTTCACCAGAAGTGCAGCCCCCCGCGCTGCTAATATGAGCACCGCAAAAAAGCCTTCGAAATAATATCGCTCGCCGATGAACTCGGCGGCGTTCACACCCGGCTGTATCAGGTAACTCAACACCAGCGTGACGACGATGACGCCTAAAATTCTGGCTTCACGCTGGTGCTCTTTCTCGCGCCACACCGCATAGGCGGCCAACAGAACCACGAACGGAAACGTGTAAAACACCGTTTCCTGCAGAGACCACCGCGTCTGATGAGTCAGGTTATGGAAGATCTGAGCTACGCTCAAAACGACCTGATCGCCTTCCGCGGAATGGTAATACAAGTACGGCGAATGCAAGTAGCTCCCGGCGGTCAGCTTCGTGTAGACGAGAAAGGAGCCCGCACAGGCCGCGCAACACAGGAACCCCATCCCCAGCAGCCGAATCCGAATCCGGTCGCCGCGCAAATACCACAGCGCCGCAAGTCCCAGCGTGCCGCCGATAACCGCCGCCGTATATGGCCGGACTTGAAATGCCACCGCCATAAAGGCAAACATCCACGCAAAGGCCGCCGTTCGCCGCGTGCGTAGCCCTTCAAAGCAAAACAGACAGGCCGCCGCAAGCAGCGCGCCGGCCGCGGTGTGGGACATGCGCCCGATGGAGTTGATCCAAAAATACGGCGACAGAACGCCCATGATCACAGCCAGGGTGGCCGTGTTGCGGTCGTACAGGCGCCCGGCGATCGCCGCCGTGAGGAGCAGGAGCACAAGTCCGGCCAGCGGGTTGGCGGCCCATGGAACGTGGAGTAATTGCGCCGCTGCCAGCAGCGCCGGCCAGCCCCCCGGATAAACGGTGAGCCATCGATCCTGGCTGACCATGTGGTGCTCGAAATAAAGCGCGACCGGCGTTTCTTCACCTGGCGCCGGCGCTCCCGGCGGCGGTGTAACCCAAAGGTTACCCGAAGCGAAAATCCGGGCCTGAAAGCTGTATCCGTTCTCGTCCGAAATGATCATCCCTTGGTTCTCGAGCCAACTCGCGGCCAATGCGACCACGAGAAACCCGATGAGGAACGCACCTCGGTTCATCCGCGGCAAGGCGCTCCCTGGCGCGGAACCCGCCGGACGCAGGGCATATACAGTTGCAGGCAGCAGGATCAGGTATTCCACGGAAAGCAGCGCCACGATGTGCTTCGACGGCGCCCGCCAGAAATAGGCCGAGGCAGCCGTAAGAAGTATTGCCGCGATCCCGCAAACTACAATCCTGTTTAACCGCACACCCGGCTACTCCTTCTTCTATCGCCCGGATCTCACGACACGCGCCCGCGGCCGTTCGCTTGAATCGTGTGTTGAGTTGGGATGCCGATCATGAGTTGTTGCGCTGGATAAACCGTCTACGGAATCCCCCCCGCTCGCCCAGCTACGTCCAACTCTACATCATGAGTATGGCGCAGCTCAATCAATGCGGGATCCACATCGCCGCCAGCACGGGATTCTGTGTCGCGGGTACCGTTGCGGCACTCAGGGCGCGATCAGCATGGTTACCGGACCCGCCGCGCCGACCTGCACATACACCACGGAATTGGCCGCCACGGGTATCGATTGCTGCGCCGCTGCCGGAAGCGATACTGCGCTGGACATGCTCCGCGACGAAGAGTATTGAACAGGAACTGGAGCGCTCCAGGCGAAAGTGAACTGTGAGGTGCCCTGGCCCGTTGCCCGCGTGAACGCATCCCCCACCAGGAGCACGCTTCCTCCGCAGCTCAGTTTGTACCAATAGTGCGTAGACCCCTGCAGGCCTGAAATATAAAGCTCCCGCGTCAGCGCATCCGTAATGGAGCTCGCGGAGCTGTCGGAAGTCGTGGCCACCTGATTCGCGGGAATGCGCGCTGGCGAGCGGTAAATCGTCGCCGTACAAGCATCCAACGTCGGCGCCTGATACCGGAACACGGCTTGAGTCGACCCCAGAGTAACCTGCAGCCTTGCCTGTTGATCCCACGCTGGCGTGCCCACCGCCGCGCCAGAAGTCGCCATGTTGACCAGATCGATGTCGGCTCCCAGGTCTGTACCATCGCTGGAAAGCAATGTAGGCGTAGCATTGGCAGCGCTGTAAGGACTTGTCGGCGCCAGATGATAATCACCCGCAGACGCATTAACAAACGCTACCGTGGGCGTATCGACTGGCAGCGCCGTATTCGTCATCGTGTTGGTCGCGCCTGGAGAGCCGGTGTAGTTGCAACCTGCCGTTCCGCCAATCAGCGCATTGCGATTGAAGGTGCTGTTGGAAAAAATAAGCCCAAACATCCCCGACCCGCAGGCGGTTCCCGACAAATCCGTCGCTCCGGACAGATCATAAGACGCGATATTGTTTTGGATTTGGATGGAGTCGTTTTTAGCGGCCCCTCCTGAAGGGATCGTGTCCGAAAAGTACCACGAGTTTGGATAGAAAGGACCACCGCTGATTCCATCCGGAGCGATGATAGTATTTTTGCTCCACAGGTCTTGCGAGGCCGGATACCCTCCCCATCCATTGAGGTTAAGTCCGCTGCCGCACGTTGAGGGAACGGATGGAACCCCGCAGTAAGGCTTGCCGCCCGAGACGCCCAGGTTATTGGAGAATGTGTGCCTGTTGTTCAGGACTAAGCAGGGAAGGACGCTGGAACAGCGCGACCCGCCGCCAATGAGAGCGTATACATCAGTGATCTTGTTGTTGGTGAACGTAACGTGATCGTTGGCAATACCGGGACCGCTGCCCTCGATTTGATTGAGCAGTACCGCGCCGGATTGCTGATCCACCCAGCTTCCTTGCAGTACGTTGCCGTCGACGGCCCAGCTCCGCCCACTCTTGAACTCGAGAAGGTTCTTTACTCCGTAGTGATTTGGCGTCGAACCGGTCGTCGTCCACGTGCCCGCGTTGCACACGTAACTCTGCGCTCCTGCCGTATCCAAATAGAACTCTCCGCCAACGTGAGCAGCGTCGATTCCAGCTTGATCATAAAGACAGGCTCCGCTAGGCGCGCCGCTGCCCGTTATATACTTCCATAGGAACGGCTTGTAGAAGTAGTTTCCTGTGAACGTCTTGTTCTGGTTCGTTATCGGATAGTACGTCGGCCAACTTCCTCCGTATAAGACATTTTCGCCGGATGCTTCGAGAAAGTTGTTGATGATAGCCGTTGGTCCAAAACTTCCCCACCCGCCGATTGCCTGTGCATCGTTGTTTGTATCCTTCATCCCCGAGATGTAGCTATCGTGAAGGTAGAAATACCGGGAATTCTCCGCAAAGCAACGGCGCGGACCGTTCTGCGCGTTGGAATAGTCGTGGCAATAGATCCGGTCGAACTCGAAGTGGTTGACCATCGAGTACTGGCTGGTTTCAGAGCCGTTCCCGATAACGATGGCGGAAAAAAGGAATCTTCCGCTGGTCGGTGCAAACTCGATTCCGCTAAATTTCCACCCGTGGGGAACATTGACGTTGGATATGCTAACCATCCCGCTGCCTGTGTCTGTCAGGTCAATCGCGGACCCACCTATACTAGCTGCGACCTTGAAGGTGTTTCCGCTTTTACTCACCACGTAATAAATCACATCCTGCTGAAGTGGCGCGGGCAGGGTACCGCCGAGTTGAAAACCGCCAGAGGCAAAGGTAATCTGCGTTCCGTCGGCAAAGATCGAGCTTAGGTTATCCGGCGACGTGAGCACATCCGTCGAGGGGTCTGCTTGGATCGGCAGGCCAACCTCTCCGTAAGCGACGCAGTTCGAATCACAAGCCGTAATCGTGATAGGCGCTCCTCCGCTGGTCGCCGATACTTGAAAGGTGGAGTTTTGAGCGCCGCACGCGGGGCTGGCGCTGCAATTGACGACATAGTAATGCGTCAGGATCGTGAGCGGCGACGGAACGGCGACGGTACTGGGCGGGGCAACGTCTCCGTTTAACTCGTTGTTGATCTCAAAGTCTATCTCCGAGCCATTTTGCAGCGTGTATCCGTTTGAGGCGAAGCTATTTGAAGATGTGAGCGTGAACGTACTGCCGCTAACGGTGAACGTCTGAAAAGCCGACCCCTGGTTGAACCCGTGGACCTCTCCTTGAGCGACCAGTCCGGTACTCGCAAACTGACATTTCCCGTATATTGCAAAATCGTTTGCCGGATTGGTGCGCCACCCGACAGGTCGGAAGTAAGCGAGCTTCGAGGACTGAATGGTTATGTTCGTGACGTTCGCGGGAAGCGTAGCGTCACAGGTCACAGGGGAGCCATTCGCCACGATGTTGATGGTGTCACCACTTGCGACGGATCCCACCGCATGCGCGAGAGTGAGCCACGGAGTACCTGAAGATCCATTTCCGGTTGAGTCGTTGCCGGTGCTGGAGACGTAATACGTCGCCGCGTGCACCGAAATAACGGCGAGAAATAGCACAATTCGTTTCATGGCCATTAGTGAGCCTGGGTCCACGTATTCGTGGAGGAGCAGAAATACAAATGGGCGCCGCTTGTGTCCGTGTAGAAATCCCGGCCTGCGGCGCAGTTGCCGGGCGGCGCTCCGCTTCCAGTGAAGTATCTGGGTACGATGGTCGGATCGGTGGAAAGCGTTTGAATGCCGGTAGTCGGATCTGAAACTGATGCCACTCCCGAGCCAGGGGCGATCACGTTCCGCGAAAGGAAGGCTCGTTTGTCCATGGTCGCCGGATTGATAGCGCCCCACACATTGGCTGTGAACGTGGTTTGCCATAAAGGCGTGGAGTCCGGTGGAAAAGCTGTGATGCCGGTAACCACCGTGCATCCGGCCGAACACACAAGCGTAGCCGCGGAATTGTGCCCGGCCGTGAGCACCTGCGATGGCGACAAATACCAGAACACAGTCCCGCTTGTGCTGGTCCCAGTGAGGGTCGCCGTGACCGGCGTCGTCATCGTGAACACCACCGATCCTGTACGGATTTGGCACGGAATCGCACTGCTGCAGTTTGCCCCCAGCGTCTGCACCGAAGCGGAGGTGTTGCTTACCGCGAAGTCGCCCACGGAGGATAGCCCGGCCCCGGTCGTCCCTCCCATCAGGCTCCATGTATTCGCGGATGTGCAGCCGTACAAGTTCTGACCCGCGGGCGCATTCGTCTTGAAAAAGGCTTCGCCCACCGAACAAGTGGCCGGAATAACTGTGCCCGCTTTGGCGGGTTTGGTGGAAATAGCTCCCGAAAAATCGACATCTTTCGACTGGGTAGCCAGGTCCACCTGGGTCTGACCATCCGCGAATGCGATCGCCGCTAACAAGGGCAGGATCGATCTGACGATCCGCCTGGACTGGTTCATTGTGTTCATCGCAGTTCACCACCAAAGGCTGTAACGCAAAGCAAGGCTTCACCTCGCTCGCATCGTCGCGCGCACAAACTGGAAGCAGGCGTTTGCCGAATCAGCATCTGATTCATGCGGCACGGGTTCTGCCCCGGTTCATTCACGTCATCGGCCGGCCGGTGTGTTAGACCTCAAGGCGTTCTTTGCAATCTGGCACGCACGATCGCTGTAGTCCACTCGCGCGTCAATTTGCCATGCACCTGTTTCAGCTTGCGGATCGGTACGGCCTCTATCGTCTGCACCTCGAAGGCGCTCTCCGCGACCATGCGCTCGAAACGGGCGATCGTCATGCGGTTCAGCCCACCGGCCGTCTCGTGAAACTTAGTCGCGCCGTCGGTTTTGAAATCCGAGCGCCATGCGATCAGCGCATCTTCGGAAAAGATCAGATGCGCCCACGGAAATATGCTGAAGAGATGGCCCCCCAGCGGGTGATACCAGGTCGGCCCGAAGCTGGCCACCAACGTTCCCCCAGGACTGAGCAGCCGGTACATCGCATCCAGAGCGAGCTTCGGTTCGGTGAAATGCTCGAAGGCATCGAGGGAGGTGATAAGATCCGCCGTTTCGGCGGTTTCGGTGCAAAAGCTGCACCTGTCCTCTACGCCGGCCTGTTTCGCCCGTGCCCGGGCCCGCTCCAGTAGCGACGTCTGGATATCTAGGCCAATGACCCGTTCTGCTCCCGCCAGCGCCATTTCCACTGCCTCGACGCCCTCGCCGCATCCGAAGTCGAGCACCGTTTTACCCCGGATTTCTTCGAGAAAGGCGTCCCCCAGCAGCGTCCTCAGCTTTCCTTTGACAGCGAAGGCCGACCCGTCCATCGTCGTGGGTTCGGTGGGTGCGATCCTTTTAAGGAGTTTGTATTGCGCCTCTGTCCACGCACTCCGACGCGCCTTTGTGACCTCTGAAATTGGCACGCTTTCCTTACGATGTTACACTATAAAAGTCGCTCATGCGGGTCGTCCAGATCGGACCATTTCCCCCTCCCCACGGCGGCGTTCAAAGTAATCTGGTTGCGATCCGCCAGTTCCTCAGAACCCGTAACATCTACTGCGCCGTGATTAATCTCACCCGATTTCGGCGCCCCGATGCCGACGACGTGCACTATCCACAAAGCGCTTTACAGCTGGTCGCGCTCCTGTTCCGCTTGCGCTACGACATCATCCATATTCATTTCGGCGGAAACATCACTGCGCGGCTCTTGGCCCTCTGGTTCGTCTGCTCGATGATTCCGGGAAAGAAGACCGTGCTGACATTCCATTCCGGCGGGTATCCTTCCTCGAACGAAGGCCGCACCGCCCGGCCTGGCACGTTGCGGGGCTTCGTTTTTCGGCGTCTCGACCGGATCATTTGCGTGAATGAAGAAATGGTGGCGATGTTCCAGCGCTTCGGTGTCCCCTCCCATCGGATTCGTTTGATCGCTCCTCACGCTTTTGTTCAGCCGCTGCCGGCCCAGGCGCGTCCGGACATCGCCGATTTTTTCCAGCATCACTCTCCCGTGCTGGCGACGGTCGCCGGGCTAGAGCCCGAATATGACATCCCCTTGCAGATCGAGGTTTTGGGCGATCTGCTCCCCGGTTTCCCCCGCCTAGGTCTGGTCATGATTGGAGCGGGCAGCCTGGAGCAAGAGATCCGCGATCTGATCGCCTCGAAACCCTATTCCAGCCATCTCCTCTTGTGCGGCGACGTGGATCACGCCGAAACCCTTCGCGTGATTCAGGATTGCAGTGTCCTCCTCCGAACCACTTTCTACGATGGAGATTCGATCGCCGTCAGAGAAGCTCTGCACTTCGGCACGCCCGTGGTTGCGACAAAGACTGCGATGCGTCCCGCTGGTGTCCATCTGATCCCGGTCGCCGATCGCGAAGCGTGCCGCCGAACGGTGGAGCAAATCCTGGCCGGATCGGGAGTCGCACGTCCCCAGGCTCAGGAAGAAATGAACGACAATAATCTTTTGGCCGTCCTGCAGTTATATCGCGAGTTGGCCCCTTCTTTGGCGTGATCATTTTCAACCTTTTCACATTTTCGAACGAGGCGCGGGAACCGTCGCCATGCTGAAAAGTCTCAAGCGGATCGCCTTAGGGACGTTCAAATCTTTTGGGCTGTTCCGCTTGTCCGCCGGGAGTGGCTGGCGGCGCCGGCGCTTGCTCATCGTTTGTTATCACGGCGTTTCTATCGCCGATGAGCACGAATGGGATCCCACGTTGTACGTGAGTCCGGCCCTTTTCGAGCAGCGCCTGCGCCTCTTTCGCGATGGTGGATTCAACGTTCTCACTCTGAAAGAAGGGCTCGAGCGCTTATACAACGGCACGCTCCCCCCCAAGAGCGTGGTCCTTACTTTCGACGATGGAACTTTCGATTTCTATGATCGTGCCCGGCCGCTGCTGAAGAAATATCAGTTCCCCGCAACCGTGTATCTGACCACGTTCTATTGCCATCACCCCCGGCCGGTGTTCCGTTTGTTCGCGTCCTATCTTTTGTGGAAAGCGCGAAACACCTTTTCTGGCGGGCCTCTTTTGAATCTGGACGGCGTCTTCGATCTGGCTTCGGAGGCTGGACGTTCCAGCGCGCTTGACGCGATTGAGCGTTACGCAATGGAGCATCGTCTTCCCCTGGCCGAGCGCGACGCGCTTCTGGAGCGCTTGGCGGGCCAGCTCGGCTTGCCTTACGAAACGCTCGCCTCTCAGCGGATTCTGCAGCTCATGACTCCGCGGGAAGTGAGTTGCCTGGCGGGCGACGGCATCGACGTCCAGTTGCATACCCATCGCCACCGCACTCCCCTGGACCGCGATCTATTCATTCGGGAGATTGTCGACAATCGAATCGAAATCGAGGAAATGACGCACGAGAACGCGGTGCACTTCTGCTACCCGTGCGGTCTGTACCGCGGTGAATTCCTGCCTTGGCTCAAGGAACAAGGCGTGCTCTCCGCCACCACTTGCGATCCCGGATTGGCGACCCGCAGTAGCAATCCTCTCCTCTTGCCGAGGATCGTGGATCATAGCGCCTGTTCGTCGCTGGAGTTCGAAAGCTGGCTGGTCGGTCTGGGCGCGCTGCTTCCCAGACGCGCGATCAACCGCGTGGGCAACTCAGCTGTGCGGGCCTGAACGAATGAAGACGAATTCATTGCAGCTTAAGTCATTGCACGTCTTCATTTTTTGCAGTTGAAACCCCCGCGCCCGATAGAAATCGAAGATCTCCTCCGGCTTGGCCACCTCGAATGGGTAGCCGCCGACCCAGTCGACCAGGTCGCGCCACGGTGACATGCCGCGCGTGCTCGAATACTCGCGGAAGGTTCGAAAAAACTGAAACGTCACCACATCCTTCACCATGCGGCGCCACCACAGTTGGATAAACGCGGCCCACAGCATCGGCGGCCGCAGCAATTTGGGTAATCGATTATAGGTGCGCTTTACCCAGTGCCAGCGCCGGCTCGCGCCTCCCTGATCGTTGTAAATCGCGATGAACAACTGGGACCGTTCCTTCGCCGCGAGTTCGGCGTTCTCGAGCGCCAGCCACATCTGCCCGGTGTGATGCAGTACTCCCCATGAGTAGACAACGTCGAACTTTGGAAGCGACTTTATAAACTCCCGGTCGAGAACCGAGCCGGTTCCCACCGTCCAGTCGTCGTCGTTCGGATAGTAGCGGGACTGCAGTTCGGTGGTACAGGCCACCGACGCCGGGTCGTAGTCGAAAGACTGAACTTTCGCGCCCAACCGCCGCGCCGCCAGGCTGAATAAGCCGCTTCCGGAGCCGATATCCAGAAAAGTCTTGCCCTGTAGATCATCCACCTCCAGCATTTGCCGCAAGGAGTTTTCCGCGGCTGCGATCCGCGATTCGTCCAGCCCGGCGAGGAAAGCAGCCCAGTTGTCGCCAAACGTGAATCGCTTTCCGGACGCAATTTCGGCCGCATGCTGGTTCATGTCACTTCATTCTAAGCCGTCCACAGCGAAGCGCGCAGCATGTCTGAGCTAAAATGTTTGAATGTGCGGCATCGCCGGTTTCTTCTTGCCTAGCAGGCCTGCCGAGCTTTCAGACGTTCAGCGAATGTGCGCCGCGATCCGCCACCGCGGACCGGATGATGAAGGGTTTCATTTGGACGGCGGCTGCGCGATCGGGATGCGCCGCCTGAGCATCATCGACCTCAATACCGGCCATCAGCCGATCGCCAACGAAGACCAGTCCAACTGGGTGGTTTTTAACGGCGAGATTTATAACTATGGCGATCTCCGGCGCGATTTGCTTGCGCGGGGCCACCATCTTGCCACGCACAGCGATACCGAGACCATCGTTCACCTGTATGAGGATGAAGGACCCGCCGCCGTAGCGCGGCTTCGGGGTATGTTCGCGATCGCTCTGTGGGATGCGCGCCGCCGGCGGCTGCTGTTGGCCCGCGACCGCTTCGGGAAAAAGCCGCTCTACTACGCCATCCTTCCTCACGGTATCTACTTCGCCAGCGAGATCAAATGTTTTCGCGGCCTCGATATTCCTTTCGAGACCGATCGCGAAGCGCTGCGGTTCTATTTTCAGTTCGGCTATATTCCCGATCCCGCAAGTCCTTTTCGAGCCATTCGCAAATTGCCGCCCGGTGGTTGGCTGACCTACGATTCCGACGGCACGGTGACCCAGGAACGCTACTGGACGCTGCCCGCGCCGGCAGTGCACGCCCCACAAGGTGCAACCGAAGCCAGCGTCCGCGATCGCGTACGGGAAGTTTTTGACGAGTCCGTGCGCATTCGCATGATCGCCGATGTTCCGCTCGGAGCTTTCCTGAGCGGGGGCATCGATTCGAGCTCCGTGGTCGCCTCCATGGCGCTCCAGTCGCCGGACCCGGTGAAGACGTTTTCCATCGGCTTTGAGGAAGCGGAGTTCAACGAGTTGCCCTACGCTCGCGAGCTGGCCCGCCAATATCACACGGACCACCACGAGCTGATCGTGCGGCCGGATTCGGTCGACCTCGTGTCAAACCTGGTGCACCACTTTGACGAGCCCTTCGCGGACACCGCCGCCATTCCGACATACTTGGTATCCGAATTCGCGGCGCAGCATGTAAAAGTCGTCCTCACCGGAGACGGCGGCGATGAGCTTTTCGCGGGCTATGAGAGTTTCTTCGAGGTCCAGAAAATGGGCGCATACGACAACATTCCGCAGTCGCTGCGGCGCGTACTTTCTTCTGTGGCCGACGCTCTTCCTTACTCCGCTTATGGCAAGAATCGTCTTCGCGTGATGAGCCGCCCGTCGGCCCTGGAACGCTACTTCGAACAAAACTACACGCCTTTTATGCTCCGCCGCGAGTTGCTCAATCCCGAGTGGATGCTTCCGGCCGATGCAGGATTCCTGTTTCGCTCGTTCGATCATTGCCTGCTGCCCAACGGCGCCGACGCGCTCTCCCAGGCGCTCTATTTCGAGGAGACCGCCAAGCTCACCGGTGACATGCTGGTCAAAGTGGACCGCATGTCGATGGCCCACTCGCTCGAAGTGCGGTGTCCCTTGCTCGACCACGAATTGGCGGAGCTCGCCGCAACCATTCCACCCGCCTGGAACATGCGCAACGGCGTCGGCAAGGCGATTCTGCTCGACGCCATCGGCGATCGTCTGCCTCCGGCTCTTCGCCACCGCAAGAAAATGGGGTTCGGAGTGCCCCTGTCCCATTGGTTTCGCGGCCCGCTGCGCGATTTTCTGCGGGATCATGTGCTGAGCCCGCAGTTCGCCAGTCGCGGCATTGCGTCCCCGGTTTTCGTCCGCCACTTGATTGATGAGCACCAGAGCGGACGGCGCGATAACAGCGGCCATTTATGGGCTTTGTTGATGCTCGAAGTATGGTTCCGGCAATGGGAGCCAGCGGCTTCGGAAAGACCGGCCGAGCCAGTGCATTCCGCCTAAACGCACTCCGGTTAATGCTCGATGTACTGCACCCGATGGTATAGCAGCGGCGCACATTCCGAAAATCGCGCCCGCGAGAGCTCGAACTGCTCCGTAGGTTTGGCCTGCAGATAGCGCTCGAAAGCCTCACCGGTGGGTCCGTTTTTCGCCGTCGGCTCGAACCGAAACCGGATGGTCTCCACACCGAACCTGTCGAACAGAATCTCCAGGCAGCGGTCCTCGACCCGCCGCGAAAACGCCCGGCAACTCATCACCCAGGCGCTCAAATCGACGGAGCGGTCCACATGTCGTCCGCACAGCACCGCGATCTTTCCCAGCGGCCCGAACTTGTCTTCGTAGGAGACCGCCAGGACAAAAGCTCCCGGTTGCTCCAACTGCTTACGCCACTCCGCCTCGGTGTACCGATGTCCGTTGAGATTGAACTGGTTGGTTTTGTTGACCAGCTCCAGCACTCTCCCGTCGCTCGCGGGTGGATTGAATTCAGCGGTGACCGTCGCGCCGGCCTGCGCCAGGAACGCTTCCGGAGCGCCTCCGGAATGCTCCGCCTCAGTGCGAAACTCCGCCGAACGGCGTAAACTCTCCAGGCGCAGCGCGTCTTCCGCGCCGACGTGGGCTTTCCCGAAAAGATCGCGCAGTTTCCGTAGAAACGCTTCGGCGTTGGCTGGATCCTTGCCGGGAAACTGGAGACACTCCATCTGCGGCCAGGCAGCCTTGACTTCGGCCAGCTCCATCGGGCTGTCGTCGACGAACACCACGCTGTCGGCGGCAATGTTCCACGCCTTCAGAATTCTTCCGGCTGAGGCCGACTTGGCTTCCCAATGGACCTCGATCGGAAATACGCTTTCTTTCGGGAGCAGCAGATCCCGCCGCGCAAATGCCCGCTCCACCACTGCGGGATCGTTCTTGCTCGCCACTCCAATCAGTACGCCCGAGGCCGCCAGGGCCCGCAGCAGCTGCTGGTAGAGTCCATGCACCTGGCTGTGACTGGCCAGATCCCAGCTCACTCCCTCGGCATCCACCTCGCCCACGATTCCCTTCCATAACGTCTCGTCCAGGTCCGTGATCAGCCCCTTCTTAGGGACCGGCCGCTGAATCAGGCGAGCCAGCGCTTGGCCCAGTTGGTCGGCGTGCGCCAAGGTGTACGGATGTCCCGTGGAGAGGTCCGACTTGAGATCCAGCCTGCGATCAACGGGCGAGTCTTCGAGCAGGCGCCGCGCGTTCACTACGGACTTCAGCGGATTGGCCACGGCGGATGCTGCGAAGCACGCCAGGGCCTGGTCCAGTTGCAGCTCGCAAGGGCCGGCCTCCCACCCCGTGGTGTGAAACGCCGGAGCCGGCCGCAGCGTTGGCGTCGAGATCGCAACCGGGATGCCATCGGTTTTCTCGATGCCGGCGCGGATGCGCTGGAGCGACGCCTGAACCTGCGCGGCGAGGTCGCTCTCTTCATTGGGTCCCCACCCGCCCAGGCTGCGGTAGCCCAGCCGCGCGTCCAGATCCGGCCACTCGATCGCGATGGCGATCGCATCGCTGCCCGCAGCTCGCTCCAGCGTTCCGGCGAGGTCGCCGTAGAGTCCCGATTTGATTTCCACACGCCGGTCCGGAAGCGCGGCTTGCAGGTGCGCGGCCAGAAACGTCTGCAGATGAAGCGGAGTAAAGCCGCACGCCAGCGTGACGCTGAAAGAATTTGGGTGGTGGCGCGCGCTTCGAAGGATTTCTAACGCTTCGCTCAATTTCACTTTGACTAGTTTACCGCGGGCCCCCGGCCAAGCTGGCTCATCGCGGGGGTCGACATCATTACTGGATTACCGGAATGATCGTTGTAATTGCACCCGACGAGTTGGAGAGCAAACCCAGGACGATAGCCAGCGGAAAGATCCACGCTGCCATGGATCCGAACAACTCCCTTTTGCCCCAACAGCGCGGGATACGCGTCTCGGCTCACAAATGCTCTGTGCTGCCGTGGACCGAGCGTCACGGTATCCGCGGCCAGCGGCGCGCCGGATTGGTCGTCGAACTCTATAACGTAGGATTCCGAACTGCTGGCGGATGGATTGGCGAACGCCAGCGAGGTAACGTAGCCGTTGGTGTTATCAAACGGCACCAGGGCGATGGGATTCCCTGACGGTAACGGAATCAGGCACGCCGTCGAGCCGGGCGGAAAGCTGAGCGGCACCACCGCTTCCGAGATCGCTCCGGTTCCATTCGGGACAAGGAAGCGAAATGAGCCTTGCCCGCGCACGGTACCGCCTGACGCGCTCATGCTGGCCCACCCCTGCGTCGTGGCGGAATCCGAGCTTTGGAGCACCACGTTCTGGGACCCGCCCGCCGGAATCGCAAATGTGTAGGCCGAGGTGACCCCGAAACCCTGCACCGGCGCGTTGAGGGGTGAACCGCTATCCGCGTAGAACGAAAGCGTGACCGTGGCCGTTCCGGAGGAACTCACGTTGATCAAGGTGAAAGTGGTCTGCCAACTGCCGCCGTAGGCAATCTGACCGAAAGACCCTTGTTGGCCGAAGACGCCTCCAGCGCACACAATACCCAGCGTAAGCAATCGCAGAACGAGCTTTGGCATCCAAGCCTCCCTATATCAGGTATCGGCAGGTTGCGGCGAATCTCTTAGTACCCCCGGTCCATCCGTCCCGGCGTGCTAAGGCTTCGTTTGCGAGTCGCCCTTCTGGATCCGGTAGCTATCGGTATCAAAATGCTGAGTCGAGACCTCGAAGATGGTCCCCTCGGTGAGAGCTTCAACCTGATGCGGCTGGCCGGTCACATGCCGTACCACGTCGCCCCGAGTGAGGCGCTGCTCATGAAGCTCCCCAATCTCTGTATCCACCCATCGATGGATGAACTCGCCCTCCGCTACGTACCACGTTTCGTCTTTGCGAACGTGATAGTGCATGCTGGACTTCGCGCCCTTGCGAAAGACTAGCAATTTGCCGCAATAGAGCTCGTCGTTTGCGAATATGACCTCTTCACCCCAGCCCTTGGGAACTCTTAATCCATGCGTGGCGATAGGCTTTATCATTCTGTTTCACACAAGGTATAACACAGGCCAAGTTAGCCGTCTCTCGATCCTAGTCAGCGGTCTTCCAATAGTCCTGAAGAGCCGTTTCAATCCGCTCGCTGGCATGCCCGTCGCCATATGGATTGTGGATGCGCGACATGCGCGCGTATTCATCGGGGCAATCGAGCAGGTTCGCCGTCTCGCGGACAATGCGGTCCATGTCGGTGCCCACCAGCTTTACCGTGCCGGCCTCTACCGCTTCCGGACGCTCGGTTTTCTCCCGCAGAACCAGCACCGGTTTTCCCAGGGAAGGCCCTTCTTCCTGGATACCGCCCGAATCGGTCAGAAGCAGGTAGGACCGGCGCATGAGATCGACAAACGGCACGTAGTCCATCGGCTCGGTGAGCGTGATATTCGGATGACCGCGCAGGCGGCCATTGACGATGCTCTGCACATTCGGGTTCGGATGAACGGGATAGACCAGGTGGACATCGTTGCGGCCGGCGATCTTCGCCAGAGCCTGGCAGATCCGCTCGAATCCCTCACCGAAGCTTTCGCGCCGGTGCGCGGTGACCAGGATCAGGCGTTTGCCCGGCCGATCGTAACCGGCATCCGGCGCCGCCAGCTGGCCGCGTTCGAGACGATCGCGAATCGCGAGCACGGCATCGATGCCGGTGTTCCCCGTGACCCACACGTTCTCCGAAATTCCTTCGCGGCGCAGATTATCGGCTGCCGCAGAAGTGGCGGCGAAGTGCAGCGCGGTCATTCTGGCGGTCAGTACGCGATTCAGTTCCTCGGGAAAAGGTTGGCGGAGATCCCCGGTGCGCAATCCGGCTTCGACATGCGCCACCGGAACACCGCTGTAGAACGCGGCCAGAGCGCCGCATAAAGTGGTCGTGGTATCGCCTTGCACCACCGCCAGATCGGGCTTCGACTCGGCGAAAGGCCGCTCCAGGGCCTGGATCATGCGGGCTGTCGACTGAAACAGCGTCTGCCCCGGCGTCATGACGTTCAGATCGTAATCCGGGGTTACTGCAAAGGCCGCCAGGACCTGGTCGAGCATCCCGCGATGCTGACCGGTCACGCAGACCTTGGGCGCGTACAACCCGGGAAACGATCTCAGCTTCAAAAGCAGCGGACAGAGCTTAATCGCTTCCGGCCGCGTACCGAAAATAAAAAGAACGGTCCGTTGCAAAGAGATGCATTCAGTTTAGCTCTTACACTGGAACGGAGAGACCTCATGAAGGTACTGATTCTGAACCCCGGCAGCTCGTCCCTCCGCTACGCGCTGATTTCCGCCGATCCGCCGAGCGGCGATCTGGTCCGCGGAAAGGAGCTTCTCTCGGGTGTCATGGAGCCGATCAGCGACCACGCCGCCGCAGCCTCGCAGTTGTTCGCCAGTATGCACTGGACGCCGGCCGATTTCGATCTGATGGCTCTGCGCGTGGTGCAGGGCGGAGACCGCTATCGCGAGCCGGTGCGAATCGACGACCGGGTCCTCTCCGTGATCGAAGAGCTGGAGGACCTGGCGCCCTTGCACAACGCCAGCTCGGTGGCCGTGTTTCGCGGATTCCAGGCGGCTCTGCGGGACGCCGTGCCCGCGCTGGCGATCTTCGATTCCAGCTTTCACCACACCCTTCCGCCCGTCGCGTACACTTACGCCGTTCCCCACGAATTAGCCGCGAAACATAAGATCCGGCGTTACGGATTCCACGGGATCTCGCACCACTACCTGATGCTGCGCTATGCGGAAATCACCGGAACCCCGGTCGCGCAGACCAATATCATCACGCTGCATCTGGGAGGCGGATGTTCCGCTACCGCGATTCAGAACGGCGAGATCCGTCGATACCTCCATGGGTTTCACCCCGCTCGAGGGCCTGGTGATGGGCACTCGTTCCGGAGACATCGATCCTGCGGTGGTCGGATTCCTGGCGCGCAAGGAAAACGTTTCCGCCGGGGAAATCGAACGATGGCTGAACACGCAGTCCGGGATGCTGGGCATTTCGGGGATTTCGCAAGACATGCGCGTCCTCAAGGAACGAGCCCGCACGGACGAGCGCGCCCGGCTGGCCCTGGACGTGTTCTGTTACCGTGCCAGGAAATACGTGGGAGCCTACCTGGCCGCGATGGGCGGGGCCGCGGCGGTCGTGTTCAGCGGCGGAATCGGAGAACACGCCCCGGAAATTCGTCAAAGCATTTGCGAGGGCCTGGAAAACATGGGCCTGGAACTGGATCCTGCGCGGAATGCGAACTTGCCGGAGCGCGAAGGGTGTATCAGTAGCGAAGGAGCGCGGTTGCAGGCGTACGTTATCCCCACCGACGAGGGTCTGATGATGGCCCACCTGGCGCTGCGATGGTATGCACAGAACGAGAGGGACTTACCCCGCTAACGTCGTCGCCAGGAACTCTGTTTCGAGTTGGGACGTTCCTTCATCTGATGATGGTTGCCAGGCTGAGCATGCGCGAGCTGATTCGCAGCTTGGCCTTTTCCGCCGCGGGCAGATTCACCCTGAGGCGGATTCGCTGGCCGTCCAGTTGCAGACCGACGATTCCGCCCTGAGCGGTGAAGTCCGCCGTATCTCCCACCGTGAGGAGACTGGAGGAAGCGATCGACGCCAGCAGCGCCGGCATCCTGCGGTGTTCCGATGCGGCGATAAAGAGAATCTTGCAATCGCGTCCGGCGCTGAGATCGGTTATCCGTTGTATCGTCAGCGGCCGTTCCGCGACGGTCTTGCCTCTCACGGAATCTTCCAGGAAGTTTCCGAACGGATCCTCGCCCAGGACGCAGATTGTGATCCCGGCGGTGGGGCTGGAAAACGCTTGCGGAGGCCACTCCACGAATTTCGCGAAACTATACAGGAACGCCGCTTTCACCTGATATTCGTTGAACACCTGCGCCCGGCATATTCCGGCGGATAGAACTCCAAGCAGCAACGCGCGCCGGGCCCGGTCTGGATTTAGCAGCGCCATGTCATCCTGCCAACATGGTTGTTAGCCCCGGAGGACGCCATGTCCTCGCGGGTGATCACGCAAAGCGCCACTCCCGCCTTGGAGAGCGCTTGTTCCTTGTTCGCCGCCAAGGGCGCTTTGATATTCATCAGGTCTTCCGGAGCGAGATCGCTGATATCCCCGGTCGTAGGGCGTTGCGGAGATCTCTGACCTGGGGCGGCGGCTATCGGGAAGCAATCCGCTGCAAGCACGCGACACAGCCAGATAGGATGCCCGCAGCCGGTCGCGCGCGGGGCATGCGCTACTTCGCAGATTATCGTTGCCAGCCGCATTTCCCCCGTTGGACTTCTGCACGTGGGACGCCAGTGGGAAAATCTTTGGGGCTACGGCCCTGGATGGCGCTTGATTTGCGGTGAATTCGGGCACATGAGCGCGCCTCCGCAGATCGCCGCTCCGGCTCCCCCGGGCCTGGCTCAGGCTTTCAGAAACTCGTCCATCCGCACGAAGCTGGCGCTTCTGATCGTGGGGACCACCAGCGTGGCGCTGTTTTTCGCGGGGGCGGGACTTCTGAGCTATGAGAGCCGCCAATATCGCGCAGACGCCACCAGAGAGATGTCCGCGCTGGGGGAGATCGTCGCCGCCGGCAGCACCGCGGCCCTGAGTTTCGGGGACAAGCAGGCCGCGCGGGAAACGCTGAATGCCCTGCATGGCGACCGGCGGCTTCTCCGGGCCGCTGTGTACGACAAGGCCGGCAATCCTTTCGCGGCTTACGCCCAGCCGGGCACGGGCGCCGCCCCGGTTCCCGTCCATCCGCGGGCGGACCACGCCTATTTCGAGCAAGGCACGCTGCTCCTGTTTCAACCTATCCAACTGACCGGCGATCGAATCGGCACGATCCTGCTGGTCTCCAGCATGAGCGAAGTACAGACGCGCCTGAAGCGCTACACCGGTATTGTAGCCGCCGTTCTGGCGGGTTCGCTGCTGATCTCGCTGCTGGCGATGGCCCGCCTGCAGCGCGTCATCACCGGGCCGATCGGGTACCTCTCGGGCGTGGCCCAGAAGGTTTCGAGCGAGCGGAACTACGCACTGCGCGCGGAAAAGAGCGCCAATGACGAGATCGGGCTGCTGATCGATTCCTTCAACGGCATGCTGGCGCAGATTCAGCTGCAGGAAGAATCGCTGCGGGAAAGCGAGGAACGCTATGCGCTGGCGGCCCTGGGCGCCAACGACGGGCTGTGGGACTGGAACCCGGTGACCAATCAGATCTATTTTTCTCCGCGCTGGAAGGAAATGCTGGGCTATACGGATGTCGAAATCCGTGCCGATCTCGAAGAATGGTTCTCGCGAATCCATCCCGGCGACCGCGAACGGGTGAAATCGGAGATTATCGGCCGCCGGCGCGATACCGACCAGATCTTTGCCAGCGAGTACCGCATCCGCCGGAAAGAAGGCGGCTACATCTGGGTTTTGTGCCGCGGCATCGTAGTCCGCGACCCGTCCGGAAGAATTGTCCGGATGGCGGGTTCGCAAAGCGACATCACGCAGGGGAAAGTTGTCGATCCGCTGACCGGGCTGCGCAACCGTCTATTCTTCATCGACCGCTTGGAAGCCTTGATCGAAGCGGGCAGGCCGGACTCCTTCGCGGTTCTGTTTCTCGACGTGGACCGGTTCAAAGTGGTGAACGACAGTCTGGGACACGAGATCGGCGACATACTGCTGGTGGAGATCGCCGCACGGCTGCGCTCGAGTGTCCGCTCGACCGATGTGAGCGCGCGGATTGCCTTGCCCTCGGTGGTGGCCCGCTTTGGCGGCGATGAATTCGCCGTGCTGCTGGAAAACGTCCGCTCTTCCTCCGATCCGGCCACCGTGGCCGAGCGCATTCTCACCCAGTTTGCGTCCCACTTCGAAATTCGCGGCCGTATTATTTTTGCCACAGTCAGCATTGGAGTTGCGATGGGAGGCTCGGCCGCCACCTCCAGTGACCTCTTGCGCAATGCCGACACCGCCATGTATTACGCGAAGGCTCGAGGCAAGGCTCGTTTCGAAATGTTCGACGAAGGAATGCGCGGACGGGCGGTGGCGCGCATGGAGCTGGAATCGGACCTGCGCAAGTCGATCGACGAAGAGCATTTTCTGGTTTATTACCAGCCGGAGGTGTCTTTGGCGACGGGCAAGGTAGTGGGATACGAAGCGCTGGTCCGGTGGAATCATCCCCAACGCGGCATGGTGATGCCGGACGAGTTTCTTCCTCTGGCCGAGGAAACCGGGCTGATCGTTGCACTTGGCCGGCAGGTCCTGAGGGAGGCCTGCCGGCAGATGGCGGAATGGCATCGGATGTTTCCTCGGGAGCCGCATCTGACCATCAGCGTGAATGCTTCTTCGCGGGAGCTGGCGGATCCTGACTTGGTCGCCAATGTCGCGCGCACCCTCGAGGAAACCGGGCTTGGATCCGGGAAGCTTGAGAATCGAAGTGACCGAGAGCTCGATTACGGAAAACCAGGAGCAGATATCGTCCGCCTTAGGCGGGCTCCAGGAACTCGGCGTCCATTTGGAGATCGATGATTTCGGGACTGGCTACTCCTCTCTGAGCCGCCTGCACGAGTATCCGTTCTCCACCGTGAAAATCGACCGTTCTTTCGTGAAGGACCTCGAAACGGATCCGGAGAGTTTGCAGCTGGTGGAAACGATTCTGCGGCTGGCGGACGGCCTGGGGCTGAGCGTGGTCGCGGAAGGAATCGAGACACCGGAACAATTCGCCAAGCTCGCGGCGCTCGGCTGCGGCTACGGCCAGGGCTACTATTTCTCGCGGCCCGCCGATCGCCACGTCACCCAGGAGGCCATTCGGGAAGCCGCGCTCGAACCCACGCTGGAACGCACGCGCGTCTGAGCGCGCTATCTCTTAGGTGCGGCGGTAGCCGGAGAAACCATGGGGGCAGCGGCCGGCCGGGATTGATCCGCGCCGGAAGATTCGGCTTGCATGCTCTTGAGCAGGGTCTCGACCGGAACCGAGCTGGGCCGCTCCGTGGCGGCGCGGCCGTTAAATGGAAGCTTGCCATCCGGAGGAGTATTCGGATCCATGAACGGCACCGGATACTTCAACTGCGGCAGGGGCGTTCCCTGCGGCATCGGCCGCACCAGCTCCGGCGTGACGATCACCAGCAGCTCCGTGTTTTCCTTCTGGTGCGATCGGGACTGGAAAAACTTGCCCAGTATGGGAAGGTCTCCCAGGAAGGGAACTTTATCTAAAGTGTCGGTCAACCGGTTGTCCAGCAGACCGCCGATAGCGAAGCTTTGCCCCTCGTTCAGTTCCACCGCGGTGTCCAGCTTCCGGATCGTAATCGCGGGAACCGAGAATCCGTTGACGGTCAAGCCGTGGGTGAAGTCGAGCGCGCTCACTTCCGGGGACACTCGCAGCGAAATGCTGCCGCGCGGAGTGATGGTCGGAATGAAGTTCAGCCGCACGCCAAATTCGCGGAACTGGATGGTTACGGCGGCCGCGCCTCCTCCGGTCGATCCCTGCACCACCGGGTAGGGAAACTCCCCTCCGGCCACAAAACTGGCTTCCTTGCCGTTTTGCGCCAGAACATTAGGCTCGGCCAGCACCTCCAGCAGGCCCCGGCTCTCCAGCAGCTTGATGGTCGCCCCCAGGTTCAGGTCCGGGCGGAACAGGAAGACATTGAGCGCGTCGGACAGGGTTGCCGTGGCGGGGCTGACACCCACCTGCCCAATCGTAGGCGGGTTGAACTGCCCGGTCGAGACCGAGCCGATGGTATTCGCGGCCCCGGTGCTGAACAGGTTCACTCCGATCTGGGAGCTGAAACTGCGGTCGACGCTGGCGAATTTCACCCGCAGCAGGATCTGGTCTTCCGGCGGAGGAACATCCACATACAGGAGGTTGACGGCTTTTCCGGTTGTGGACGCGATGGCGAAGGCGCGCTCCGCGCTGGTGACGTCTTTCACTTTCCCCCGCAGGAACAAAGTGTCGTCTTCCTGCGTCAGGCTGACGTTCTGATCCGGCAGCTCCTGGCTGAGCTGGCGCGCGGCTAACTCGACCCGGCTGTTGGCCAGGAACCGGCTGGGGCGCACGGCCAAGTCGTAATATAACTTCGACCCGCCTTCCCGCCAGATGATCAGCGATGTCTCTCCAGCCGCTTTTCCATTCACCAGTACTTCGCTGGGGCTGACCGCGGTTACGTCGGCGAAGCCTCCCAATCCCACCGAGATCCGCTCCATCGGAAGACCGCTATCGAGCAGCAGGGACTTGCCCACGGTGAGGTCCAGCTGGTTGGGCTGAGGAGTCGTTTGAACCTCCGGATCCACCGGACCTTTTCCGCGATACTCTTGAGCGCCCGCGGCTACCAGCAATAAAGCCAGCAGGCCAGTGACCGGGAGAGCCAAGGGCGCGCCGCGCGCTGCCAGCCGGGTTAGTCCTAAAACTATCGGAGTCCGGCTCCACCGCAGTTTCATTTTCACTTTGGATTCTCCTGGATCGTAAATGTGACTTGTGCCTTGGCCGCACCGTTAAGCACCTCGACGACCCGTGTTTTATACCCCGGCGTCTGCGGGAGCGGGGGGAGGGCGGCGCGCGGAGCCCAGTTCGCCGGTGTCCTTGCGCGCCGCGCGAGGCTTGTCTCCCAGCGCCGGCCCAGGCGGATTCGGCGGGTGCGCCGGCGACGTCCCGAATAGCGTCGACATCATGGTTCCCGGGGGGCTGGTCGTTTGTGTGTCCAGAGGGTTGCGCAGGATCAGTTGAATGCGGGTCTGGCTGCTGGCCAGGGTAAGTTTCTCGGCCTGTTCCGGCGTCACCAGGAGATTGACCACCTGCACCGGTTGCGGCTTACCCTCGCTGTCCTTCTGAAGGTTCGCGCCCGCCGAAAGCACCTGGATATTTTGCAGCAAGGTGTTCACGCGAGGTCCGTCCGCGGGGTTGCCGCCCGGCGGGATTCCGCTCATCAGAACGTCCACGCGCATTCCCGGTGTGACGAATCCGGCCAGCCCCACCACTTCGTCCACGCGCACCGCCGAGGCCCGCATGCCGCTTGGAATAATCGCCGCCAGCCCGCCGCCGGTGCCCGCCGCAGCCAGACGGTCGGCCAGGATCGGCTCGCCCTCGTACATATCGGCGATGGCCCCGCGGTTCAGCGCCGAATCCAGTTTGAGCAGTGCGCCCTTCGGAAGCGTTCCCGCCCACGGCCCCATTCGTACATCGGGTGGTCCAATCAGAGTCCCAATCTGGAGGTCGCGGGTGGCGATCACCAGCTGGCTCAGGGGCGCCTGCGCAGAGCCGGAGCCGGTCCCGACAAGCCGATAAACCAGATAACTGGCGGCGGCCCCGCCGAGCAGCGCGCAGCCTAAGATGATCAGGAGCCGCCTATTCATGCGAACCGATCTGACGTTTCACAGCACCTCGTGCTGTTTGTTGAACGCAATTTATCGCCCATTGGCCTCCGCCTTTCGCGGCTGTGGTATCAGAGGGTTCTCCACCTGGCGTGACGGCTATGTAAACCCACGAGCACATGAGCCTTTCCAAGCGCCGCTGGACAGGCACACTGGCCGGCTCACTAGCGGACCAGCGCTGCGCGACGGGCCTGCAAGATGGGCCCGGCAGCCAGATTGAACGTGACATACGAGGTCCCCGCCATATTCAGGGCGCCGACCACGATCGATCCGTTAATCTGAATGCCCGCGTTACCGCCCAGGCGGAGAATCTGGTACTGGCTGGGCTGGCTTTGCATCACGGTCAGCCAGTTGGTCATGTAGAGTGTTCCGGTAAGTGTAATGGCGCCGCCCCCACCGAGATTGTGGGTCTGGGCGATGGCAGCGCGGTCCTGGAAGAAAAGAATTCCCCGATAAAAGGAAGTATTGTCGGCTCCGACCAGCGTCGCGGTCGAATTGGCGCCAAGATCGAAAATTCCGACGCCGGTGTTGTAGACCACCATCCCCGATCCGGTTTTGGGGTCGGAGGGAAAGCCCACGGCCATTAACATTTTTCCATTGGCGTCGTTGATGAAACCGCCGCCGTCGATGTAGTACAGCCCGGGCATAAAAAGCGCGGTATCGTTCTTTACCCGAATGCCTCCGCTGTACCGGCCGGGCGAGTACAGAGTGCATGGGGCCGAGGGGCATCCGCCCCCGGAAATAACGGACTTGGTGCCCAGAGGTGGAATGGCCGGCGCGGGAATATCCGCATAGGGATCCTGCAGGGGAGCCGAGGGCTGGTTGTAGTGGCCCGTGGTGCCCAGACTAAGGCTCCCGGGTTGGCTGGTCGGGCCGCCCGTGAGTCCAAAATCAGCTCCGGTTCCGGTCGTGCAATTCCCCGGATCGTTCGGCCCGGCGTGCGAGAGGTCGATAACTTTGCTGACGGACACGGCCACAAAACTGTCCGAATTGACCTGTACGCTAACCGAAGGACCTCCGCAGACTGTGAGTTGTGCGGAACCATTCGTGAGCGCGCTGGGCAGAGAGGGATGCATCACCAGCAGGGGCACCTGGGCGCTTTCATTGACGATGCCGGCCACGCCCATGGCCCGGATCGAGGTGGTGGAAGGTCCGATAAACCGGATCAATCCGGTCTTCAGGGTCCTTTGGATGGTGACGCGAATCGCGGGCACCGGGTCGCTCGAAAGCGGCACCCCGGCGACGGTGGCAGGAAAATCGACAGTCACCGTATCGTCGGCCGAACTGCCGAATCCGTTCCTGCGAGCATACACACAGGGCGTGCGGCCGTCGCCCGTCGCGCAGGTAAACGGCGCGGGTGAACTCCCGGTTCCGAAGGGAAAGGCTGAGGTGGCATTGGTCCCCGCAAACAGGCTCATGATGCCAGCCTCCGCGGAGGCGTCGGCCGCGGCCTGCGTCATCTGCCGCTGCGCATACATCTGCCCGCCGTCGATGGCCAGCCCCACGGCTCCGATCAAGAAGATACTAAGTCCCAGGATTACCAGCAAAATGGCCTGGCCGTGCTCTCCGCGCGGGCTGTTCGGGGAGATCTTCAAAACGCGATCACTCCTTGCGACACGCTTCCCAGACGCACTCGCAGCGGGAAGTACGCAGTCAAAGGATCGTAGGGATAAATGACGCTGACCGACACCGGCTGCCCCGGAGCGTTGCTCGCGCCCGGATAACTCACGGTGATGATCAGGCTGGCCGGGGTAAGCAGCCCGGCGCTGGCAAAATTCCGAACCACGGTGAGTACCTGCGGAGGGTTCCCGGCCGGCCCGCTCGGCCCGTCGACGCCGCTTCCGGTGCGTGTCGCGCCGTGCACGATCGCATAGCGGGCTCCCGTGCGGGCCGCATTCGCAACCGTGGTGTAGACCAAAACCATGCGGCTGATCTCCACGACCGATAGAAGCAGAATCAGGGTCAAAATCGCGACCAGCGCAAACTCCACCAGGGTCTGGCCGCGTTCCCGGAGGCGTTTGCTCCGGCTACGGCGCGGCGTCATTGCAGCATTCTCATGCTTGCCTGGCGGTGGATCGTGGTAGCGGGAAGGGTGGCGTGAATGCCCAGGCCCCCAAAATCCCACAGCGGCACCAAGGGCTGATAGGTGTACGTCACATCCACGCTCACCAGGACATATTTGGCCGGTTCCGGATCGGCCGGGGGTAGATAGGCCCCGGGACCGGAGCAGGCCATGACGCTGTTGTTGTTCTTGCAGACGCGCACGGAAAGGCTCGCCCGGTTCAGGAGCGACGAGATATCGGTCGTGATCAGCGACGTGATCTGCGCCGCGGTAGCCGCCGTAGGGGCTCCCACGGTTGCCCGTCCCTGCGCCATATATTGCGCCCCGGCGCGCGCGCCGTTTGCGACCGTGATCCAGGCGAACAGAAACGCTCCGAAATTCAGAGTGTTCACGACTAAGAGGAACACCATCGGAAGAATCAGCGCGAACTCAATCAGCGCTTGTCCATCCACTGCCATCAGGCCATCCGCGGTTCCTTTCTGGGAAGGCGGGATCGTCGCCAAAAAGTCTTCCAGCGTTTTCCGATCCCGGGCATTTGAGAACATGAACTCTACCCCGATTCCATCGATCCCGTGCCGGACGACCCGCGCGGGAATAGACGTCGACCTCGAGGGCACAATCGCATCGTCGGGCTGTCGCGTGGTTTTATAGCCCTGCAGAACCAGACGGACGATCGTTCCGATGTACCAGCGCTCGGGTGTGACGATATAGGCTCCGTTAGGGCTGATATCCCGGATCTTGCGTCCTTCCGGAACGGAACCGTCCCAGTAGTACACCAGCAGCGATGGTTCGGTGACTCTTGATGCGCCGCGCAGCTCGGCCGAAGGACCGCGGTCTAACCAGCGGGAAAACCCAGCGATCAAACCTTTGAACACCGAACTACCTCCTGCGGCGTCCAGGCGCTTTGAACCTGAAGCTGTTCCCAGTGAGTCTGTACTTCTTCCGGGAAACATATGAGCAATTCGTCACCCACGCGGGTGCGAGACGAATAAATAGTCCGGACCCGGGCTTCCACGATGCTGGCATACCGGCAGTACACCGGAACGACCTGCAGCGGATCCAAATGCTCGATCAGCTGCACCACGCGATTCTCCCGATCCAGATAGATCCGGTCCACCGGAAAAAGTCCTCCCACCGTATAAATACTCCGCGACCGCACGCGCCAAATCCCATCTCTATAAGCTGCCTTCGGACGCTCCGGCCGCGGCTCCCCTCCGGCCCCAAAAAAGTCCGCCGGCGCCTTGGGTGGGGCGCTGGCCGCGCGCAGACACAGAAATGACTCGCGCGTGCGATTAAAAACGCAGAACGTCGCCGTCATTCTGCGATCTCTGTCCCTGCGATCTCTGTGCCTGCGGTCTCTCTTCCCGCTTTGCTGGCGAGCCGGAAGCCCGCGATCGTCGGTAAATGGCGTCCGGCCCGCATCTTCATGGACTCCCTGGCAATTGGCTCCCACGCACGGCGCCTTCCTAACTGAGTTTCTTGCGGCGGCGCAAGATGAGAAACGCAATCACGACGAAAAAACTGATACCCGCGATGACTCGGATGATTGTAACGTTGTCCATGGTGGTCTCCTTTCCGAGGCGCCGCCTCTAAACACAAGGCGCTTCGCCTCAAATGAAATATTGCTGGAACGCCTCGAACATGATGATCATGGACGGTCCCAGCGTCACGACAAACAGCGACGGAAAGATCAGCAGTACCAGCGGGAAGACCAGCTTCACCGTGGTTTTCGCCGACTGCTCCTCGATATCCTGCCGGCGCCGGGTGCGCAGTGTGTCGGCATGGGCGCGCAGCGCTTTGCCCACGCTTGTGCCGAATTTGTCGGCCTGGATGATCAGGGATGCCAGGGAGCGCACGGTCTCCACTCCGGTCCGTTTGGCGCACTCGTTCCAGGCGTCCGCGCGCGGCCGTCCGGCGCGCTGCTCCAGGCTGATCAGGCCCAACTCGTCGGCGATAGCGGGCTGGCTCACGCGCATTTCCTGGGACGTCCGCAAAATGGATTTATCCAGACTCAGGCCGGCCTCCACGCATACCACCAGCAGATCCAGCGCCTCCGGCAGGCCCAGGCGGATGTTCATCTGCCGCGCCGTAATGAGCCGGCTCAGCCAAAAGTCCGGCACCAGGAATCCCAGACCGGCGGCGCCGGTGTAGGCGAAGATGGGAGTGATTCCGAAGGAGCCCGAAGCGGCCGTCAGCAGACAGAGAGCCACCGGTGCGAGCACTTTGGAGGCGTAGTAGACGTTCACATGCCTGGCCTCGCGGTAACCCGCGCTCGCCAGCAGTTTTTGCAGATTGGAAACTTCCTTCGCGCTCCGTGGAAGCATTCCATGGAACGGATACAGCAGTTTTTCGATGCGGGCGATGGCCGACGATTCTCCGGTCATTCCCGCCACGATGGCGGTCTGGCTCTGCGCTCCCACGAATTGAGAGAGTCTGCGGTTCAGATTGCTGCGATAGAACATCACGATGCCGCCGGTCAGGATCAGCAGAAAAGAAGTGCCAAATGTAAGAAAAAGGACCCACATGCGAATCTCCTAAACCCGAATCCGGATCACTTTGCGAATGACCAGCGCTCCCAACCCGTTCATGACCAGGGCGGCATACAACAACTTCAGGCCGGTCGGGTTGGTCCACAGCAGACTGATACCCTCCGGATGCACCATGTACATCGCAAATCCCAGCACCGCCGGCAGCAACCCCAGAATCCATCCGGTCATTCGTCCCTGCGCCGTGTGCACGCGGATTTGTTTCCGCAGGCGGAACCGCTCCCGCGCCGTCTGCGCCACTTTTTCCAGGACCTCCGCCAGATTGCCGCCGCTCTCTTTCTGGATCAACACCGCCGCGATGAAGATCTGCAGATCCTGGACCCCCATCCGGCGCCCCAGATTCAGCAGCGACGTGCGCAAATCCACGCCGTAGTTCTGCTCGCGGAAGCATTTGTCGAATTCCCCCCTCAGGGGTTCCCTGGATTCCTGCCCGATAAAACCGACGGCGGTCATGAGGCTATGCCCCGCTCTCAAGGCGCTGACCAGCATATCGATCGCTTCGGGAAGCTGCTCTTCGAAGCGCCGAAAGCGACGGGTGCGGCGATTCCGCACATACAGCCAAGGCACGGGGATCACCAGAGCGGCCAGCGCCGCCGCGGGCGCAATCGACCAGATCCTCAGGTACAGCAAACAGGCCGTCCCGATCCAGCCGAACAGACACATCATCAGCAGGCTTTCCACGGTCCACGCCACATCCGCCTGTTGCAGCAGCAGCCGCAGGCGCGCCGCCAGATCCACACGAATCAGGATGTGATTCAACCAGGAGTAGCGGCTGAGCAGGTCTACCTTGCGGACATCGGCGCCGGACTCCAATTCGCCCGGCGCGAATTCCGACTGTTGCACGATCTTCAATCTGCGCTGCACCTGCTGTTCGGGAGTGGCGGCGGTGAGCAGCTTCACCGCCACGGCCAGCGCCGCGAGCAATACGGTCAGCGCAATCAGCAGGGTCCACATATCTTCGCCAGCGGTCTTGCTCCAGACCGAACCGGCGGCGCTGATCGAGGATCCGCCG
>CAVROL010000008.1:0-386206 GCA_963722845.1 Terriglobia bacterium
ATCCTGAAAACGCCCGCACGGAATAAGGGAGCAAGGTTCTGTGGCCAATCGATGTCCGTTTTGTGGGAACTACGCTTATACGGTGAGCGTCGGCGACGCTTACCAGATGGATTGCCGCTATTGTGACATTCAAGTCGAGATTACCAAGCGAGCCTACGCCGCCAAGTGTCCGGATCCGGTAGGCGTTCTCGATTACATTTCCGAAAAAATGAAGGGAAGCACCAGGCCGCGAGTGGATATAGCAGATATGAAACGAACCAGACAGCCGTTGGCACCCAGACAAGTGGAAGAAATGAAACCCGATAGCGATGTGTTGACGACGGCCGCGAAGGCCATCGGCTCAACGCTCGGAAAAATCGCCGTGAAGGCTGGTATCGCCACGCCGCCGGCACCGGTTACGCCAATCCGGAAAAAGGCCGCTCCAAAAAAGAAGTCCGCGGCCGTCAAAAAACCGGCCAGGAAATCGAGCCCGCCAGCGAAACGAGCCAAGGCTGCGCCCAAACGCAAACAGCCGAAATAGCGGTCCGCCCAGCAGCCTCCTGGGTGGCAGAAGAATTGCAAGCTCAGGGTGGATGTCAATACCTTCGCGAAAAGCTTCCCAATGACCGGGCGGCCTCCTCCAAAAAAGAAATCGAAAGTAAAGTCCCGGGTATCCGAGGGATTCTTTAGCGGCTTGGGTCCCGGTCTGATTACCGGCGCAGCGGACGACGATCCTTCCGGCATTTCCACCTATTCGGTCACCGGCGCAGCGTTCGGTTACGCCCCGCTGTGGACCGCCTTGTTTTCATTTCCACTGATGGCGGCAGTGCAAATTATGTGCGCTCGTCTGGGAATGGTGACCGGCCGCGGATTGGCTGGCGTGATCCGCATCCGCTATTCGCGTACCGTGCTGTGGGGATCCTGTGCGCTGCTGGTGATCGCGAACACGGTCAACATCGGCGCCGATCTGGGTGGCATGGGGAAGGTGTCGGAGATGGTGACCGGCATCAACGGGATGTATTGGACCGTGTTCTATGCGCTCACGATCGCGTCCTTCCTGATCTGGTCGTCCTACAATACCGTGGCGAGGATCTTCAAATGGCTCACGCTGGTCCTGTTCGCCTATGTCGTTGCGGCCTTCCTCGCCAAGCCCGATTGGGGCGCGGTCCTGCGCTCGACGTTCATTCCTCATCTCGAAATGTCGAGCGAGTATTGGGCGACCCTGGTGGGAATTTTCGGAACCACCATTTCGCCCTACCTGTTCTTCTGGCAGGCCTCGGAGGAAGTAGAGGAGGAGCGCAAAGAGGGACTGGTGAGCCTCAAGCAACGCCAGGGAACGACCGCCGCGGCGCTGAGGCAGTCGCGAAACGACGTGCTGACGGGAATGTTCTTCTCGAACCTGATCATGTATTTCATCATCCTGACCACGGCCGCCACGCTGCATGCCCATGGAAAGACCACCATCACCACGGCGCAGGATGCGGCGGAGGCCTTGCGTCCTCTAGCAGGAAACGGCGCCTATTGGCTGTTCAGCCTGGGATTACTGGGCGCTGGAATGCTGGGCGTGCCGGTGTTGGCTGGATCGAGCGCGTACGCCGTGGCGGAAGCCGCCAGGTGGCGCGGGTCGCTGGCGGATCGTCCTAGGCGTTCTCGCAATTTCTATGCAGTCATCGTCGCAGGATTGGCGCTGGGTCTGGCCTTGAACTATGCCGGCTTCAACGCCGTATCCATGCTGTTCTGGTCGGCGGTCCTGAACGGAGTGCTGGCGCCTCCTCTGATCGTCATCGTGCTGCTTCTGACAAATAGCCGGAAGGTGATGGGCGCGCGCGCGAATTCCCGATGGCTCTCGGTGCTCGGCGGGATCACGGTGGTGGTGATGACGGCGGCGACCATCGCGATGTTCGCGACGATGTTCGCCACCTGGAAGCACTAGCGCGGCGAACGGGCCGGGTCGCCCGGTTATACTGAAAACATAGAGACAATTCAGGCAGTAGAAGGGGCTCGATGAGCTATTTCGCCGAAATCCTTGTGGGAGCCAAAATAGACAGTGTTCTGGTGGACTCGGAGGTGACCTACATCATGTTGGCCAACGGAACGCAGATCACCATCCGAGGGTTGGTTGTCGTGCAACCGAAGCACGGCAATGTAGTCCCTGCCCGCGCTTCGGTTTAGCTCAATCGCGGCCGATCGTCACTTCTGATAGCGCGGCATCGGCTTGTCCGTGTTGGCGTAATCGCCCTTGGTCTCGGACGTCGATGAGATGTCCTCCGCACCGGTGTCCTTCAGGATGCGTTCCGCCTTATCCGTCCACTTGGAATCATCGGCGTGGACCGAAAGCAGGATATTCCCGCTTTTGATCCTGCCCTCATAGCGTTTGGCCTCGTATTCCGGGATCCCCAGCCCGATCAGGGCGCCGGTAATGCCGCCCACAGCTCCGCCGACGCCCACTCCGGTCAACGCGGCGATAATCGGCCCCGCGGCGATGAGTGGTCCCACGCCGGGAATCGCCAGCGCTCCGATGCCTGCGAGCCAGCCGAGCGCTCCGCCTACGACGGCTCCGGATGTTGCCCCGGTAGCCATACCTTCAGGGGCCTTGGTGCCTTTCTCATGAGCAAAATCCTTGGTTCCGACGTTTTCCGGAAGCAGCACGGAGATATCAGTGTTCCGGAAGCCTTGTGCTTTAAGCTCGTCTACAGCATTCTCCACCTGCCGTCGCGTGGTGTAGAGTCCGAAAACTGCTTTGTTTGCCATGGTCTTAAATCCCTTCTTTCGCGAGGGCCGATCAGAGCCAGCCCTAGTGTGGAGATCCCAACCGCCGGCTTCCGTTTCCCCAGCGAATTTGCCGGGTCAGTTCTGCTTTTTCTGGAAGAGAAAGAAAAATATGGCCAGGCTCAACGCCGCAAAGGCGTAGATCAGGGCGGGGAACAGCGTGATTGCGGGCGTCAGGCCGCCCACCACGTTGATAACGTCGAAAACGAAGTCGTAAATCAGCAGAGCTGCCGCCAGCAGCGTGCCAATGAAAGCGAGTGTCGCCGCGCCCTTGAGATTCATGGTCGGAAGCCCGATGAAAGGATACACCAAGACGCCGTTATGTTTCATTCGTGCCGGAGAGCCACCATGGGATCGATCTTCGAAGCACGCCGCGCTGGAGCGTAGCCGGCGATAACTGCCGCGGTGACCAGTACGGCGACAGCCGCCGTAATTGCCAGGGGATCGTCCGGCTTCATCCCAAATAAGAACGACTCGACCAGCTTCGACGTTGCAAGCGCCACAGGCAGGCCGATCGCCAGGCCCGCGATCGCCAGCACGAACACCTGTCGCAGCACCATCCAGATCACGCCGCCGCGCTGTGCTCCGAGCGCCATGCGTATGCCAATCTCATTCGTGCGTCGGGCGACGCGGTAGCTCATGGTGCCGTAGAGTCCCACGCAGGCGATCACCAATCCCAGGATCGCGAAGGCAGTACAGAGCTTGGCAAAGATGATTTCCTGGTTAATCGATCGGTCGATTTCCGCAACTTGCGTTTCGACGTTAGTGACAGGCACGCGCGAATCGGCCCGTTTGACGATTTCCCGGATCGAGTTCACGTATGCCAGCGGGTCGCCGGCCGTGCGCAGCTCGAAAACCATTTGCTCGACCGGATAAGAAGCCGGTTGCAGATAATACGGCAAATAGACCACAGGCGGAACGTTGCGCTTCACTCCCCCATAGCGCGCCTCCCTGGAAACACCAACGATCTCCATATCAGTACGGATCGCCGTGGGGCCCACGCCGCCTAATGTGATGCTCCGTCCCACCGGATTTTCATCTCTGAAGTTAGCCTTGGCAAACGATTCGCTAATAATCGCGACCGCGTGCGAGCCGGATTGATCGCGGTCCTCGAGGTCGCGACCCAGCCGCATGGGGATCTGCAGGGTTGTGAAGAATCGAGGTCCGATAAACAGAAGACGCGTGTCATTTGTCTCAACCCCGGACACGCTGATCGGCAATCCTGTGCCGGCGTGAATCATGGAACGATGCGAGAGACTTACGTTGCGAACGCCCGGGATTTTACCAAACTGGCTCTGAAGATCGCTGTAGAAGGAGGCGATCTCACGATCCCCGTGTCCCGCCTGACGGGCGTTCAGCTGGAACAACAGCAAGTTTTCGCGATTGAAACCCAGTTCGACGGACTGCAGGTTCGCCAGCGTCCGTACAAAAAGCCCAGCTGCGACCAGGATCAGCAGCGATAAGGCCATTTGAGATGCGATGAGCATCTGGCTTAGGCTTACACGGAATCGCGAATGGGCTTGGCTGGTTCTGATTTCCTTGAGGGCGGGCATCACGTCCACGCGCGTCGATTGGATTGCCGGAGCGAGCCCGAAGAGTGCTCCTGTTAAGAGCGAAAGCGCCGCGGCCGCGCCCAGGACATGCCAGTTCAGGTCCGCGCGGAGCGTGAAATTCGATTGACCGTTGGCCAACAGCAGTGTCAGGAAACGGATGCCCCAAATCGCGAACAACACTCCCAGGATTCCGCCCAGCGAGGCCAAGACAATGCTCTCCGTAAGTAACTGTCTTATGACGCGAAGCCGGCCGGCTCCCACGCTCAGCCGCAAAGCTATTTCCCGCCGCCGGGCGGCGGCGCGCGCCAGTAGAAGGTTAGCGATGTTGGCGCACGCGATTGCCAGGATCAGCCCCACCAGGGTTAACAAGAAATACAGCGGCTTCGAGTACTGGCGGCGCAAAGTATCCAGCCCGCCAGCACCCTCGCTGACCAGCAACTCAGGAAGGTTCGCACGCTCCTTGTCGTTGGTAGCCGTGCTTTCCACCCATTGGTGAAACGGCGTAGCCAGCGCGGCTTGCGCCTGCGCGAGACTGACTCCGGGGCGCAGACGCGCCATGATCTGGATCCAGTAGTAGTTCTGATCGAGATACTGGGCCCCCGGCCCACCGAACGGATAGGCCTCTAGTAGAAGGTTCGCGTGCATCGGAAGATAGACATCCGGGGCTGCCTCCGGATCGGTGCCGAAGAATTCAGGCGGCGTTACGCCAGCCACCGTGAATGGAATGTTGTTGATCAGGATCGATTGCCCGGTCACATTTGCGGTTCCTCCAAAATGACTCTGACTGAAGGCGAAACTAATCACCGCGACCGGAGGAGCACCCGCCCGGTCGTCATCCCGAAGGAGAAGCCTTCCTGAGGAAGGAGGAATGCCTAGGCCGCGAAAATAGTCGCCAGAGACATATTCGCCATTGGCGATATCGGCTTGTCCTTTGAACGCGAGGTTGAGGCGTCCCGCTGGATAGAATGCGAAGACACTGGAAAATGAGGAGTCTTCTTTCGCCAGAAGCTCGAAAGCAGGGAAGGGGAAAATACCGGCGGTTGTCCCCGATTTGGAATCGCCATAAGTGTTGCCGCTCATGGCGTGCATGACGAAGGTGGTCTCTTTTCCTTCTGGGGTTCCTTTTCCTTTGGAGACGAACCTCGGTTTGGCGTGCCAGTTCAAGACAGCCAGCGATTGGGGATCCTGCACCGGCAGCGACCGCAGCAGGATCGAGTCCATAAAGCTGTAGATCGCCGTATTCGCTCCGATGCCCAGCGCCAGCGACAACGCGGCCAGCGCGGTGAATGCTTTGTTGTTGGCCATCGTGCGCAGGGCGTAACGAAGATCCTGACCGAGCTGTTCCCAGAAGGTCCAGGTCCACATGGCGCGGCTATCCTCCTTCAACAAAGTGACGTTGCCAAACTTGGGCCGCCCGGAAAGCGCGGCATGATGCTGCATCTCCTCTTCCAGTTCTGATTCGAACTGGCGCCGCCGGAAGTAGTAGAGTAATCTTCGGAAGAGATCCGTCCATAATCAAGCCGGTTGGATCACGCGAGTGATGGCGGCCGTCACTTTCTCGAACTCGGCGAGTTCCGCCGCCAGTTGTTTCCGGCCTTTAGGCGTCAGCGAGTAGAAGCGCGCACGCCGGTTGTTTTCCGATTGCTTCCATTCGCCCACCACCCAGCCCTTGATTAGCATCCGCTGCAATGCCGGATACAGCGAGCCTTCCTCCACTTGCAGTACTTCATTCGAAATTTGCTGAATATGCTGCGCGATGCCATAGCCGTGCATCGGCCCGATCCTGAGCAGAGTCTTTAGGATCAGCATGTACAGCGTCCCGGGCGGGATTTCGGTCCGTTCTTCCATAGGTAGACTATACAACAGGCATGCTATGGAAGCAATGGCCTCTCTATTGCATAATGCTTTCAGGAAAGCCCAACTCTATGCGATCGAACATTCGGCTCGGGAAAGTCTTCGGCATCCAGGTCGGCCTGCACTATAGCTGGTTCCTGATCGCCCTGCTGATCGTTTTTTCCTTGAATGCCCAGTTTCATCTGGCCAACCCGGGATGGTCCGCCGGGATGGTCCTGTCTCTCGCTGTCGCGACAGCGATTCTGTTCTTTGTATCGTTGCTGTTACACGAGCTGGCGCATTCGCTTGTCGCCCAGGCGCATGGGATCCCGGTGCGCGAAATCACGCTGTTCGCGTTAGGCGGCGTCTCCCAGATCGAAGGCGAATCGCCCGACGCGAAGACCGAATTCCGGATCGCCATCGTCGGGCCGTTGATGAGCGCTTTCATCGGGTTGCTGTGCGTGGGCGTCGTCTTCCTGCTCCCCAGGGTTGTGACGCCCTTGACGGCCATGCTGACGTGGCTGGGATACATCAACTTCGGCCTGGCGGCGTTCAACCTGGTGCCGGGTTATCCGCTCGATGGCGGACGGGTCTTGCGATCGCTGCTATGGTGGAAATCCGGCAGCGCCGAGCGAGCCACGCGGACGGCCGCGATCACCGGTCAGGTGGTCGGCGGAGCATTTGTCACTTTGGGGATCGTGCAGTTCTTCTTTGGCGCGAATTTCGGCGGCTTGTGGATCGTCTTCATTGGATGGTTCCTGATTCAGGCTGCCGGGGAAACCCGCCGTCAGGCCGGCCTCAAGCGAGCGTTTGAAAATGTACGGGTAAGCGATATCATGTCGCACGATTGCGCCACCGTGGACGGCCGGCAGAGCGTCCAGGACCTGGTGGAGCGCCTTTTCAAGTCCGGCCGGCGTTGCTTCGTCGTAATGGAGGACGGGCATGTGGCGGGCCTGGTGACGTCCCATGAGATTCGCCAGGTGGACCGCAGCCAGTGGCCGGTGACGCTGGTCGATTCGGTGATGCGGCCCCTGGAGGGACTCCACGCCGTCCCGCCCGACACCCCGCTGGAGAGCGCTCTCCAGGTCATGGCCAAGGAGAACGTGAATCAGCTTCCGGTGATGTCCAACAGCCACCTGGATGGCGTACTTTCGCGAGCCGAAGTGCTCAACTATTTGCAGACGCGCGCCGAACTGGAGCAATGACAAGGACTTGCAAGCTTGAAACCAACTCGGCGCGAGGCTCATCTAACTGATTAGAAGTGAGTTAGAATAAGAGTTTCAAGCCATGCAGTGGCATATCATCAATCATCACGATTACATCGACGGCCCCTTCGATAGCTACGAAGCGGCTCTTCGGGAAGCTTGCGCGCTCGGCAAGGAAACTCGCACCGAGCCTCGCGTTCGCCGGCGCGCCGAGAACTTCTTTGTCTATAAGGCGCCTTACGATCGCAAGGAGCACTGGCAGCCGGAATACTGGATCTGCACCAAGGAAGCGGCCGTGGCAGAAGGCGTTGCCGAGGACATCTTCTCGCAGCCTCTTCTGGAGACCTGGCGATAGATCTTCCCATTACTTGAATCCGGACGTGGTTCAATAGCGGTATGAGTAAACCCGCTATCGCCGCCGCCGGGATGATCGCACTGTTCGGTTTCTGCAGCAGCATCGCGGGACAAAACAAGCAACCTAAGCAATCCGGCGATGCCGTCAAACTGATCGATTCCATCCAGGGTCCGAACCTGTACAAGGCGTACTGTGCGGTTTGCCACGGGCCGAATGCGAAGGGCGACGGTCCCATGGCGATGTTCCTCAAAACGGCGCCATCCGATCTGACGCGTATCTCGGCCAGGAACGGCGGGATGTTTCCGCTGGCGAAGGTACGCCGGATCATCTCCGGCGAAGAGCCTCTCCCCGGCGGACATGGCACCCGGGACATGCCCCTCTGGGGGCCGATTTTTTCGCAGGTCGCCTGGGACCAGGACCTGGGACGGGTGCGCGTCGATAACCTGGCGAGATATCTCGAAAGTCTCCAGGCCAAGTGATCGCTCGATGGCCCGTGGCACCGCGCTACTGATCGATCCCGTATTCAAGCTGCACGACACCGGCCCGGGCCATCCGGAACGTCCGGAGCGCTACGATGCCCTGACGCGCGCGTTCGATCGGGCGGGCCTGATCGAATCTCTTCTGCCTGTGGCGGTTCGTCCGGCGACCGAGGACGAAATCGCCCTGTGCCACACGCGCCCTTATATCGATACGGTGAAGCGCGACATCGCAGCGGGCGCGCGCGAGCTCAGCACCGGCGACACCACCATTAGCCCGAAGTCCTGGGAGGTCGCCCTCGACGCGGCCGGCGGCGTGATGAACGCTATCGACCAGGTTTTTGAGAAGAAGGCCGCGAATGCTTTCTGCGCGGTTCGTCCTCCCGGGCATCACGCGCGTCCGAACCAGGGCATGGGCTTCTGCATCTTCAATAACGTCGCCATCGCCGCGCGCTACGCCCAGCGAACGCACGGAGTGGACCGCGTGCTGATCGCCGACTGGGATGTCCATCACGGCAACGGTACGCAGGATACGTTCTACTCCGACGGCTCGGTATTTTTCTTCAGCACGCATCAATCGCCCTGGTATCCCGGCACCGGCGATCCGAATGAGACCGGCGAAGGCCGGGGCAGGGGCTGCACGCTGAATTGTCCGTTCTCCGCAGGCGCGGGCCGCGAGGAAATCCTGGGCGTGTTTCAGGAACGCCTGCTGCACGCAGCCGATCAGTTCAAGCCGGATCTGGTCCTGATTTCCGCGGGATTCGACTCGCGTTTCGGCGATCCGCTCGGGCGATTCACGCTGTCCGATCGGGACTTCGCGGATCTAACGCAGGTGATGCTCGAAATCGCCGATAAACACGCGGGCGGCCGCCTGGTTTCGGTGCTCGAAGGCGGATACGATCTTGCGGGGCTCGCGTCGGCGGCCACGGCGCACGTGCAAGCTTTAGCACTCGGCCACTAAGCCCGCGCGGCCAACGCTGCTCTTGATTCGCTCCGCCGTGAACGGGACTTGCCGGATGCGCGCGCCGGTCGCATCGAAGATCGCGTTACCGATTGCCGCCGCTACGAGAGTGATCGAAGTCTCGCCCGCGCCCATCACTTCTCCTTCGCTGCGATTGATGAGCACCGCATCGATCTTCGGCACCTCGAATCCCAGGGGCAGGCTATGATACGTTCGCCAATCGACGGACGTAATCCTCTCGTTGTCCCAGGTCACTTCCTCGCCCAGGCACCGGCTCAGGCCTTGTAGCGCGCCGCCTTCCACCTGGTTGCGCAGCCCGTCGGGATTCGAAATCGGCCCGACGTCGCTGGCGGCGACCATGCGCTTCACCACGATCTTGCCCGTATCCTGATGGACTTCGATCTCGGCGACCAGCGCGGTGTAGCCGTTGTCGCCTTCGTAGAGCACGCTCGCCGCGCCGCGTCCGGTGGCGACACCAGTTTTGCGATTCCCGGGTTTAGGCGACGGCCGCGTTTCCCAGTTCGCCCCCTTTGCCGCGGCTTGAAGCACTTCCTTCAGGCGTACGTCACGCAAGTGACGTAGCCGAAACTCAATAGGATCGGCTTTCACTTTTGCGGCGAGCTCATCCATGAACGACTCGTGCGCGAAGGTGTTCTGGAGCCTTGCGGGCGAGCGCAGCGGTCCGGTAAAGAATCGCGATTCGACGGTGTGTGTCAGAACGCGTCCGCTGGGTACAGTCCCCGTAACGCTCGCGAGGTACGAAGGTATGCCGTTGCTGTTGTTGTTGACTCCCGCGGGTGCACTAGGAGGCGGTGGCGCGGCCGATCGAGGCGCGAAGTCCGCCGGCGGGAAACCCAGAAGGTAACCCGTGATGATGTTCCCCGGCCGGTTGGTTCCCGGACGGTTGCCCAATCCGGGCGACCACGATTCGTGATCCCACGTGGTAATGTTCCCGTTGGCATCGAGAGAAACCCGCTGGTCGAGCACATAAGCCGGACCGTAATTCTCAAACGCCATTTCGTCTTTGCGCGTGAGCTGCACCCGCACGGGCTTGCCCACGGCCTGTGACAAGATCGCGGCGTCGTACGTCACCGTATCGGCGCCATTGACGCCGTAGCAGCCCGAGCCGCGGCGAAAGATCACATGAATGTTCTCGGGCTTCAGGCCCAGGATCATCGCCGAAGTGCTCTTCTGATACCAGACGGCCTGAGTGGCCGAGTAGATGGTGGCACGGTCGCCCTGCACATCGGCCACGGCGCAGGAGCTGCCCATCGACCCGTGCATCTGGTACGGATGCAGGTACGTGGCTTTGAGAACGGTGGTCCCGGCGCCCGATAACTTTGCGTCCACATCGCCCGAATCGACCATGAGCGCATCGCGTGCGGGCAGCTTGCGCAGCGAATCGTGAAACGTGGCCTGGTCTGGCAGTGGCGGCCCCGGATTCCACGTCACCTTCAGCTTGCCCGCGGCCTGGAGCGCTTGCCAAGGCTTCTCGGCGACCACTCCCACGAAATTCTTTTTGACGACCACCTTCACTACGCCCGGCATTCCAGCGACGGAGCTTTCGTCGACGCTGGCCACCGTCGCGCTGATCGACGGCGGGCGGACCACGCGGCCATGCAGCATCCCCGGCAGGCGCACATTGTGGACGAACTCGAACTTGCCGGTCACCAGATCGGGAATATCGGGGCGGGGAATCGGCTTGCCCAGAACGGTCCACTGACTGGGGGATTTTCGCTTGGCCTTCGGATCGAGCGCGAGACTGAACTTCTTGCCCTCGACAAGCTGCCCGTAGGTTACCCGTTTGGAGCCGCCGCTTATGACACCTTCGTTAGCCGTAAGTTGATTAATGGGAACGCCTAGTTTCTGCGATGCCATGCGGAACAGAGCTTCGCGCGCGGTGGCTCCGGCCTGCGCCAGATTGTCGGTATTGAAATTCGCCGGATGCGACTGGCTGCCGGAAGTATGCGCCTGATCGGGCGTCAGCGCGGTATCGCAGTAGATTAGCTTCACGCGATTAAAGGGAACCGAAAGCTCTTCGGCGACTAACTGCTGCTGCGCGGTCGAGATTCCCTGGCCCAGCTCTTCTTTGCCGCTGTAGGCGGTGATGCTGCCGTCGGCTGCGATCGAAATCCACGAGTCCAGTTGATTGAGCGGCGGTGAACCTTGTAGAGGACCCTGCGCCCGAAGGCTGAACGTGACGATTAAGCCTCCGGAAGCTTTTAGGAAATCACGCCGATTCATCGCGCGTACCTCTGGATGGCCCGCAGCATCCGGACGTTCGTGAAGCAGCGGCACAGGACGCCCGACATGGCCTGCTGTATCTCAGCTTCGGTGGCTTTCGGGTTCTTATCTAAAAACGCCTTGGCCGTCATGATCACGCCATTCAGGCAGAAGCCGCACTGGGCGGCCTGCTCATCGACGAACGCCTTCTGAATGGGATGCGGTTTTTCGGGAGTGCCCAGACCTTCGAGCGTGGTGATGTCGGAACCCTCCACCGATTTCACCGTGGTCACGCAGGATCGGACCGCCTGGCCCTTGACGATGACGGTGCAGGCTCCGCATTGGCCCAGGCCGCAGCCGAATTTGGGACCGTTCAATTGCAGATCGTCGCTCAGGGCGTACAGGAGCGGCGTGGCTGGGTCGAGGTCCAGCGTATGGGTCCGGCCGTTGACTTTCAGAGTGATTGCCATCTCGTCTATGATTTTAGACCAGCTTCGTGGAGCGGGCTTCAGCCTGCAACGGGTGCTTCAGCACCCGCAAGGATTCGGAGGCTAAAGCCTCCGTCGCAGGCTGAAGCCCGCTCCACAAGGACTACACTAACAACCATGGTGGAAGTGGTGGCCGCGGTAATCACGCGCGACGGGAAAATCCTCATCGGACAGCGTAAGCGCGGCGGGCGGCATCCTCTGAAGTGGGAATTCCCCGGCGGCAAGGTCGAGCCCGGTGAGGATCCGCGGGCGGCGCTGACACGCGAGTTGCGCGAGGAACTGAACGTGGATGCCGTCATCGGCGAGGAATTGGATTCCTACGAAGTGAACTATGGAGACGGTATCCGCATCCTGCTCCATTTCTATCGCGTCACACAGTTTCAGGGAGAGCTTCGCAATCTGGATTTCGAGCAGATTACGTGGGAAAAGCCCGAGCGGCTTGCGGAATACGATTTCCTCGATGGAGACGTTACTTTTGTTTCGCGGCTGGGGCAGTGGCTGCCGCCGGAGGCGGGGTAACGTAGAGCGTAAACGGAGCGGAAACGCGCGTGCCGACTCTAACCGTCACCGGTTGCTGAAGGCCATCCGCGGCAGCCGAGACCGGCAATGCCGAAGCCAGTGTGAACTGGATCCTGGTGAGGTTGGAGATCAGGCCGAACTGGAGCACCGAATTGAGCGCGGTCGCGAGGTGATCCACGCCACCGACGCTGATGTGTACGCCAGACGGGGTCGAAGCAAGCAAGCTCGCTACGTCCAGCATAATCACATCGCCGAGCGTCGCCGGATGGCCCGCATCATCGAATGCCAGAGTGTTGGCGTCGCGCTGATCATAGGCAGCCTGGATCACGGGCGGCTGCGCATCCACGTTAAACAGCACGGGCGCGATGGAATCGCCGTTGGGTGAAGTCAGCCGCAGAACCGCTGGGCCTAAGGGTATCGATCCCGGCACCACCGCGAGAATATTCGAATTGGAGTCCACCGTGAAGTCTACTTTTACGTCGGCGATGGAAAGCGTCCAGCCTTGCAGGTCGGCGGGCAGGCCGGTGGCGGACACCTGGAGCGTGCCGCCCGCGGGTACACCGGGCAGGCCGGTGGCCTGATTGAGAACGGGCACGCGCAGGCTGATCTGCTTGGCCGGTGGCGGCACGATCTGTAATCCGGCGTTCAGCGTCACGGCTTGTATTCCGGTGGCTGCCGTCACGGTCGCTAATCCCGGTGTGGCTCCGCCGCTCAGCGAAATATTCAGCAGCGCCTTGCCGCGGTCGACGATCCAGGTTCGCCGCACGGCTACATCGCTCGACCCGAACCCGATCACGGTCTGGCCTTCCGCGAAATTCGTGTTGAATCCGTCGACCTCGATCATGGTGTCGGCGCCGGCGGTCACGGTGGCGGGTGTGATCGTGAGGGACGGGCGATCCGGGGCGGAATAGGTGAATGTCGGCAGAGGCAATGTTCCCATCGTCTGAAGGGAGGTCTGCCCGTCGCCGGCCAGAGCCTCGAGTACGGCGACATGATTCCCGATCGCGGGCGGCGTGCCTGACGGCGAGTGTCCCATCGTCGTTCTTGTGGAGCGAGGTGGCGGCGGCCCCGTCGAACAGTACGCGCGTATCCGGACCCAGGTTGTCTCCTGCCAGGGTCACCGTGGTATTGCCGGACGCGTCGGTGGACCCGGAGACGGAGTTAATCGTCGGCCCGGCCGTCGGCACAACGGTGAAGGCCGAAGGCAGAACATAGAGATCATTCGCGGTTGTGACCGCAATCGCCACGGGTGTGGGCTGGGTGACCGGATTGGCGTCAACCACGCTGTAGAAGTAAACCGAGACGAAGTATCCGAGTGTGTTCGGTTCCAGTTTCGCCGCGGGGCCGATCACGTTCAGGCTCATACCGGGCGTCAGCGTGGTCGAATTCGGGACCAGCGTCCCCGGCGCGTCGAATACCATCCAGCTTCGATAGCCGGAAACCAGCGACGGCGCGTGAACGTAGGCCTCTTTCCCAGGCGGACCCAGGTAGCCCAGAACATCCAGGTTGTAAACGCTGGGACCGGATCGCGGCTCGACATCGAAGTTGACGTCTCCGGCACTGGCTCCGGCTGCGACTGTCGTGATGGCGGCCTTCTGCCAATCCCGCGTATGTGGGAAAAATTGCCCGGCGAATCCCGTGAAGGCGTCGAAACTGCCGCCCGCTGCATCGGAGGGCGGATGGATAGCGGCGGGCGTGCCCTCATCTTGCTGCGGCGGAGGCAGCGGCTGCGTATATACGTAGTAATCGCCGGGCGGAATCCCATCGATGCGATACGTGCCGTCGGGATTGGTCAGAGTGCCGATGGCCGTTCCGTTCAACGAAAGCGCGACCACGCTCGCCATGTTCACGCCGTTCCCATTGAGCTGAATCCGTCCGGCGATGCTGCCGGTGGCCGCCAGGAACGACGCCTTCGGGTAGAGCATCGAAATACCGGCGATGTCGTCCGGCGCCAGGGGCAGCGCCTTAGTCGTCGCGCGGGTGATGGAAGTAGACATCGTGGCCGACACCGTGGAATGCTGCAGACCCAGAGTGTGTCCGAACTCGTGAACGATGGTCAGGAAAAAAGCGTCCGAATAGCTGGCCTGCTGCTTCACTGTGAGATCGCTGCGCAATTGCAGCTTGGAGCGCAGGATCGGCACGAAGCCCGGGCCCTTGGTGAGATTGCCCAGGTCCTTCGGCACGGACGGGATCGTTAGCGCCAGCAGGCCCGGGGGCATGTCGGTGTCGTCAAACACCACGTCTATCCCGGGCGTAGCCTGCGGCGTGGCTCCCAAGGTCTCGAAGCCGCCGAAACGCACCCGGATATCGGAAGTCGCCACGCCGTTCCAGCTTTCCGCCGCCAGCCGGATCTGGCTCACCAGCGCATCATAGTTGTCGCCGTCGACCAACTTTCCGGGCGGCTGATCGGAAATGAAATAGGAGACCGTCTTATCCGGCAGCGCGCTCAGGTCGAACTTCGCGGGATACGTCTGAAAGGGCGCCGAGCGGCCTGGGAAGTAGATCCAGTAGTAGTAAGCGGAAGAGACCGAGGACAGCGAGAGCAGCAGGACCGCGAGAATGGCCAACCGCGTCATCGCCTGGAACCCGCTCCGCATTTTACTTCGCGGCTCCCAGCTTCGCCGTCGCCAGTGCCTGGCGTACGCGCGTGCGGAGATCCTGGAGCGGCATATTCACCGCACGATCCTCCACCGGAAGTCCCGACCGGTTCAACATGAGCTCGGAGGATGCCGGGCGCTGTGCCACGGCCTCCCCCGAGCTCTCCCCCGAAAGCCTGTACAGTCCCTGGGAAAGTCCGATGATCTGAGTCAATCCGGAGCGGCTGGTCCACAGGAACAGAACATACTCCTGCCCCGGTTTCAATTCTGGAGCGCCCGATACACTTTGACGGATGCCGTCTGCCTCGCCTCCGGGGACCGCGACCTTCGTAATCGCCTGGCCCTTCCAGTTCTCGAGAACCTGGAGCCGGAAGTACGTGTAGATGTTCCCCGACCGCGTCCCGGAGCGGGATCCAGTCACTTTTGCGCGGACGATCGCCGTGGATTTCTGGGCCATCTCATCCAGCGTAAGCTGTTCGAGCGTAGTGGCACGCACGCTGGGAACCAGGGCTGCGATCACGCTCAGGAAGAGCGTCATCCGCTGTGATCCACTCAGTATTCGGCCCGGCACACGCATATAATCGGATTTCGGGGGCTTTAAGTGCATGTCGCGGCCCACTCCGACCCTTCATTAATCTCTGATAATACAGGACTTAGATGCTCGCAACTGCGGCGTTTTGTGGACCTTGGACACGGGCTTGAGACAGAATGCAACATTGTCCCGTCAGCGTGTCTCATATTCCATCCTCCGGAACGAAGCGGAGTATTTCAAATCTTGGCCGGCCATTGGAATCCGGGATCGTTTGGACTACTACTCGCCGGTAGCCGAAGGAGTGAGCAGCCTGGTCGAGCCGGGCGCCCACGTTGGGAAACACCTCGTGCTCGCGAACGTGGTCCAGGATCAGCCCTCCGGGATCCTGCAGCATGTCCCGAATCTGGCCCAGTTCTTTCAGGCTGGGTGAATCCGTAAGAAGAGGGTCCTGAAGAATGCGAAAGCTTAAACGGCCCTCATGCAGGAGGTTGAGATTTTCGTAGATGCCCCAATCGATCACATAGAGATGGCGGTCCGGCGTACGCGTCCAGGCTGACTGATAGGGGATTCATCGCGTCGGTAAATACATCGCCCGCGCCATTCCGTTCGAACTGATATACGTACTGATTCAACACCAGGAGATTCATCGCGATCATGATGGCGGCCGCGGCCCAGGCGAGGCGCCTCCAGGGCAGGGAAGCGAGCGCGACGGCCGCGAACAGGATCGGAAAAGGCCACAGCAAAACTACATGGTGGGCGGAGGTGCCGGCGCTCGTGGGTGAGGGCCATCAGGAACCAGGCGACGGTCATGAAGACCAATGAAAATCGGGCTGCGCGGTATTTCCACCACCATGGCGCCGCCAGCAGCAGGACGCCGAAGACGTAGTAAAAGCCGGTGTGCCGGTGGTCGCCCGAATGATCGTGAGATCCACGCTGCGGCGCGTCCACGCAGAGACTGCGGGGCCTTGGGATTCGGCCACCAGTCCTCGCCCGTCATGTAGCCGAACAGCGAAGAACCGTTCGCGGCATCTTCGACCTGGATCCATTTGCCGGCGACGCTGCGCGGGTCCAGGTGCGCGTTCTCCGTTACCGTTGCGTTCCGGTGCGTGAGGTTGAAGACCACCAGCGGCAGCGCGCCGCAAAGAAACGCAATCGCGGCGACCCGCACGACGCGCGGGCTCCAGCAGCGCTTGATTTCCGGCCAGAAATACCAGCACTCCTCCGGCGACCACGCCGCTCAGGGCCCACACGAAAATCGCTTTGTTCCACAGCGCCAGTCCCCAGCAAAAGAATCCAGCCGCCAGGTTCCAGATCCGGGCATCCGAACCGCTCTTGTGCCCGAAACGGTAGACCAACCAGCACCCGGTCACAAGGAATACATGTTCCAAAGCGACCGGTCCCCAGTCAAAAGTGTTGGTAAGCAGAAAGACCGGGTCGGTGGCCAGCAGAAAGGCCCCGATCGCGGCCGCGCGCGCCCCCCCGGATACGCTGGCTAAGTGAACGAAAAAGAAGATCGTGATGGCCCCCACCAGGACCACCGGGAGCCGCAAGGTCCACGGGTTTGCGCCCAAAATCCGGAAGATCGGCCAGTAAAGCAGGGTTTTCAGCGCACCGATGTAGCTGATCACCATCAAGGGAATATGGTGAGGCAGCGATGGGAAGTCGTAAGTCTTTGGTAATGTGGGGAAAAAGAGGAACAGAAAAAAGAGCTTCATCGGCTTGAATTCCCGCGTAAGGAATTACGAGGATCGCCAGCAGGATGAATAGGCCGGAGGCGGCCAAGCCGACATGGCTACGTAGGCGGGGCATGGTATTATCCGACCGGATTTCCATCCAGGGAACCGGAATGCCGGCGGAGAGTTTTTCGGGTTTACCACCACAGTATACGTCAAGGCGGATTCCCGGATCGAACGATTAGGTCCGTACCTGGAATAACTTACAGGCCATGGGAACAGAAGAGACAGCAAAGATGGCTCGCGGACTTGAGAATTGGGGTAATGTTTTGCGGGACGGGCTCCGATTAGAAAACTCATTGGTACCCGGAGTTTAGGGCTGAGGCCGGTTCCGAAAGGCAAAGTTTCTTGAAGGTTGGTATTGAGATTGCTTGCAAAGTTGGGTGTGGTTGTGGTAATGTTCTTTGAAAGCTTAGTTGCTGGAAGCTTGAGGTTGGGCACCCACGGGGTTGTCGCCGCCTCTGATGGGTCTCCACGTAGTGCCACGCGCGGATTTGCCGCATGGCATACCCAAAGTTCCTTCTAGACATTGGATTGGAAACCGTGAACCTTTTTGGTTTACCTCACGTCTAATGGCTTAGCTGAAAGTAACGAGCAGGACCGAGACAGACGCGATCGTTCAGAAGACAGTAATAGAAATTAAAAAAGACTTACTGGAAGAGACAGGAGAAGGAAGAGGGCAGAACAATGACGAAGAGTGAGTTGAACAAATTCAAACACGTGCTGGAGGCCAAGCAGGCAGAGCTGGTCCAACTGGTACGGAACCGCGACGGCATCGCGATCGAGAAAAGTCCCGATGCCCTGGATGAAGTGCAGCATGCCGCCGAGCGCGAGCTGGCGATTCGCAATCTGGACCGCGAGTCCAATCTATTGCGGAACGTCCGCGCAGCCCTGCGCCGCATTGACGAGGGCAGCTTTGGCGTGTGCCTGCACTGCGAAGAGGACATCAGTCCGAAGCGCCTGGCAGCAGTGCCATGGACAGCCTTCTGCATCCAGTGCCAGGAAATCGCCGATCGCAGCAGCCAGGGCGACAACGCCGACAATCTCGACGAGCTGCTGGTGAACGCAGCCTAGGTCGGAGAAACCTCATCCTCCTCTGTTGAGGGCGCGGTCCGCAAGCACCATCCGCAGGCCGCGCCCTTATTGTTTCTTGGCCGCTCCATGCTGTCGCGGTTCCGTGTGCGGACCTCTCCGCTCCATGCTGTCGGGGTTGGTGTCGCCGATTCCGAACCGCGAGAGCTAACGAGCGGCCAATCGGATGAACGAAATCATCCGGCCCGCCCGGTCGCGATCGCGACGCCAGGAAAAAAATTGCGCGGGGTTGCAAAAAGTGCAGCCGCCCACGACTTCGATGCTGGCTGGCGCGATTCCCGCAGCGATTAACTGATTTCGGTTTTCCACAGCTAAATCGAGTTTCCCCGCTTGCGGCATTCCGAACCGGCTCGCGACGTCCGTCCCGACTTCGTAACAGCACGCGCCGATACCTGGTCCGATGGCAGCGAAGACATTTCCTGGATCGGTTCCGAATTCGCTTCGCATGCGCTCGAGTGACGTTCTGACGACACCAGCGGCGGTCCCTCGCCACCCGGCATGAACCGCGGCGACGGCTCGCGTCTCGCGATCCACCAGCAGGATCGGAAAACAATCCGCCGTGCGAACCGAGACCGCGACCCCGGGCGCCCGCGTCACCAGCGCGTCGCCTTCCCCAATACAGCCTGGCTCCCGTGCGATCAGGACGACATCGGAGTGAATCTGCGTCAGACGCGCCATCGCAGTTTGATCGGGATTAGCTTCGCGCGTGCCGAAGCCGTGCTCCAGCCAATCAAACGTTTCCAGCAGACTGGAAGTAAGAAAGCTCACCGGATGGCTTGGTCCAGCAGGACCGAGAACTGGCGGGACTTCTCACCAACCTGGCCACGGAAATCGGACAGCTCCTGTTCCAGGCCGCGCAGGCGGTCGGCCAGATGCAGACAGGCCAGCACGGCGACGCTGCTTCCGTCGACATTCCCGGCTTGATGGGCGATGTCGGTCATGAGCTGATCGACCGAATGGGCCAGGGCTTCCACTTCTCCGGAGTCGCCGCTGACCGCCAGGGTGTACGGCTGGTTGTAGATGGTGACGCGGACCGTCTTGCGCTCAGCGGAATCCATGCCGATGTTCTCCTTTCGGCTGCGTGGATATTATGATCCCCGGATCAAGTCCATCTGCCCGAGCAGTTTTTCGATGCGGACGCGCGCTTGCTTGCGCTGGCTGCGCAGGTCGTCCAGTTCCGCGCGAAGCTGCCGCGCGTCGGCTACGGCCGCGTCGCGCTCACTGCGCAGCGTGGATACCAGTTCCACGGTCCGATGAATGCGCTCTTCGAGGGCGCCCAGGGCATCGTCGTCAGGCTGCATGTTTCAAAACCCCGACTAGCTTACACCTTTTCGACGCCGGCCTTCTGGACTAAAGCTTTGGCCTGATTCACCAGCGCGCTGAACGCGGGGGCGTCATTCAGGGCCATATCGGCGAGGATCTTGCGGTTCAGATCGACCCCGGCTTTCTTGAGCCCGTCCATGAAGCGGCTGTAGGAGATGTCGGCGGCGCGGCAGGCGGCCCCGATGCGCACGATCCACAGCGAGCGGAAATCGCGCTTCTTGAGGCGGCGGCCGACGTAGCCGTACTTCAGAGACTTTTCGACAGCCTCTTGGGCGGCGCGGTGCAGCTTGCTCTTGGTTAAGAAGAACCCTTTAGCGAGGCCTAGGGTTTTACGCCGGTTTGCGCGGCGCTTGGTTCCACGTTTTACTCTGGGCACGTTTCTCTCCTTTATTGGAATTTAAAAGCGCGGCGGATCAGGCACGTGCGGCGCACTGTCCACTCGCGGGGGAGCTCGGGGGTTTTACCCCGTGTTAAGCCCCGCCTTAGTACGGAATCATCCTCTTGATTTCCGGCGAGTTGGTCTCGTCCGCGATGACGGATTGACCTAGCCGGCGCTTACGGGAGCGCGACTTCGAGGTGAGGATATGGCGGGCAAATGCGTGCCGGCGTTTGACTTTGCCGGTTCCCGTCTTCTTGAACCTTTTGGCCGCACCTTTATGGGTTTTCAACTTCGGCATAATAGCTGTCCTGGGAGATTATCGCCGAGGCGGCAATAAACTCTTTGCAGGATAGCACAACGGGTTTACAATACTCAAATGCGCGTCCGCTTGGCCCTCATCGGCGCTCTGTCCCTGCACGTGTATGCCGCGTCCGTGGTGGTCGAAAACGTCACCGTGGTGGATGTCGCCGCCGGCGTACGTACGGCCGCATCTGACGGCGGTCATCGAAGGCGAGCGGATCGTCGCCGTCGGCCCGCAGGGCTCGGTCAAGACGCCATCGAATGCCCGGGTGGTGGACGGAACCGGCCGGTATCTTTCACCGGGGTTGTGGGATATGCGGGTGCAGCTCCGCAATCCCGGCCGCCAGCTCCCGGCCTTTCTGGCTTTCGGTGTGACTGGAATCCGCGATCCTGGCGGGAACTACGATCAAGTGGCGGAAACACGCCTGGAAATCCAGAAGGGCACGGCGATCGGTCCGCGCATCGTTGCCAGCGGTCCAGCGGTGGGAGGAAACCAGACCGCCCAGACCGCGCGTCTGGCGTTCGACCGCTTGTTCGAGGATTCCGTGGACTTCATCCAGGTTATGCCGGATCTTTCCCGTGAAGCGTACCTGGCGCTCGCCGAACAAGCCCGGCACTGGCGCCTGCGGCTGGACGGCGCGGTTCCCGCGGATGTTTCGCCGCTCGAAGCCGTCAACGCGCGGCAGGGAATCATTGAAGGATTGTCCAATCTGGGTCCGCTCACCGAGGACAACGTGATCCGGTTCTTCGAAAAATGCGCCATGTTCGGGACGCGAATTTCTCCGCTTCTGAGCCGTGAGTCGTCCACCAAGCTGTATCAGCTTACCGCGCTTGCCAAGCGCTACAAAGTCGAGCTGCTGGCGGGGACCGGTAGCGCCGACGCGTATACGGCTTCGCGGGGCAATCTGCAAAACGAACTGACCCAGTTGGTCGCCGCGGGATTGTCGCCCAGGGAAGCCCTGGAGTCTGCCACGCTCGCGCCGGCTCGCCTGCTGGGCTGGGATCACGTGATGGGGTCGGTCGAGACCGGCAAGATCGCGGACCTGGTGCTGCTCGACGGAAACCCGCTCGAGGACATCGGCAACACGCGGCGGGTGGCGGGAGTGTTCGCCCAAGGGCGCTACTACTCGCGGCAGGACCTGAACGGTTTGCTCGCCGGCGGCCGCCAGATCGCGCAAGTCGATTCACTAGACGGGCGAGATCAGGCTCTCGAGCCGCAAGCGGGCCTTCAGCCGGCGCTTTCCCACAGCGTAGGGGCCGGGCAGAAGCCCGGCTGCGGCCTTGAAAGGCCGACCCCACGTCACAACCGATTCATTAAGCTCGCCGCGTAGCCCGCGCCGAAACCGTTGTCGATGTTCACTACGGTCACGTTACTGGCGCAACTGTTCAGCATCCCCAGCAGCGCGGCGAGGCCCTGGAAACTTGCCCCATAGCCGACGCTGGTCGGCACGGCGATCACCGGCGCGGCCACCAGCCCGCCGACCACGCTCGGCAGCGCGCCTTCCATTCCCGCGCACACGATCACCACGCGCGCTTCCGAAAGACGCTCGCGATTTTGCATCAGGCGGTGGATCCCGGCCACGCCGATATCATGGATCGCGATCACTTCGTTGCCCATCACTTCCGCGGTGACCTGCGCTTCCTCGGCCACCGGCAGGTCACTGGTACCGGCGCACACCACGGCGATTTTACCTTTGCCGCGCAGGGTGCGGTCGCGCCAGACGCGCACGGCGCCCGACGCAGGGAAGTATTCGGCCGGGGGATGCTCGCGCTGGAGGCGCTCCGCAACGGATCCTTCGGCCCGCGTAACCAAAACGTTCTGGGCTTTATCGAGCAGGCTGGCCACGATCGCGCTGATCTGGTCGGCGGTTTTGCCCTTGCCGAAGACCACTTCCGGGATTCCGTGCCGCAGAGCGCGGTGATGATCGACCTTGGCGAATCCCAAGTCTTCAAACGGCAGGTGCCGCATACGTTCGATAGCGGCGTCCACGTCCACGGCTCCGGCGCGGACCTGTTCGAGCAAACCGCGCAACTGATCTTGATCCATACGAGTCCGAGTGTAGCGAGAAGCAGGGGGCAGCGGCTAGCAGTCACTGGGTCGCGAATATACCGGATGCATGGTATGGGCTACTTCGCTGGTGAATGCTTTACTGAAAACTTATACGCTTCCGCCGGAAGCGACGATGGCGGTGTTGGGCCGCCTTTTTACAGCATGGCGCCGAGCGAAGCGAGCCCGAACCGGGCAGAAGTCGACCGTTTTATCCGGGAGAGCGTCGATAGCGTTCCTCATCTCGAGGCGCTTTTGCTCCTGTGGCAGAACCGGTCCGAGTCCTGGACGGTCGAAGACATTGCAAAACGTCTGTGGATTGAACGCGAGCGCACCAGGAGCATACTGCTCGATCTCGCGCGAAACCAATTTCTTAGCGCGATCGGCGATGAGCTAGAGCGATACGCGTATCGGCCGGATCCGAATAATGACCGGATCCTGCGGGCGGTGGCCGACGTCTATCGACAGGAGATGGTCCGAGTCTCTACAATGATCCATGCGAAACCTTCTTCCGCAGTCCGGGCTTTCGCGCGCGCTTTCCGTTTCACCAAGGAGCAGGAGTGACATGGGTCCGGCTGTATATACTCTGGGTACTCTGACCACCTTGGCCTGCGCCTTGCTGCTGCTTCGGGGATTTGCGACCACACGGAAGCGTCTGCTCCTGTGGAGCGGCCTGTGCTTTATCGGGCTCACGATTTCGAACTTGGTGCGATTTTTGGATCTGGTGATATTCCCCGAGGTGGATCTGTACGTGTGGCGGCTCTTGCCCGCCGCCGTCGCCATGCTGCTGCTGCTCTACGGGCTAATTTGGGACAGCGATTAATACGATGATTGAGACGTTCCTGACAGGTGTGATCGCCGCCACTTCGCTAACCGCCGGACTGTTCTTTCTTCGCTTTTGGAGAGATACCAGGGACGGTTTTTTTCTGGCGTTTGCGGCCTCGTTTACGGTGGAAGGGCTCAGCCGCATCGTCGCCGTCTTCCTTCCGCGGCCTAACGAGGGCAGCCCCTGGTATTATCTGGTTCGCCTCCTCGCCTTCCTGCTGATTCTGTTCGCGATTGTCCGGAAGAATTACGGCAAGAGCGGCTGAGCTAATGCGGATCCGCCAGTTCCCGGATCACCGGCCCCGGCAGATCCGGTTCAGGACGACCCATCAACTTCAGGATCGTCGGGACGAAACTCAAGCTATCGTAGGGAGTCTCGATGCGCAGGCCCGCTGGCATCCCGGTATCCTTGCCGCCGGCGAATAACAGAACCGAATGGGTCGACATGCGGAAAAACGACCCATGGTTGCCGCCGGGGTTGAAACCACGCACGTTGAAGTTCCAGTGGTCGTTGGCGAGCACCAGCATATCGGTGCGCCGCAGATTTCGCTTGCGCTCGCGATAACGATCCGGAATGTCGCCTGGGGCCGATGGCGGATCCAGTAATTCCTCCGTCAGGCTGATGATGCCGTTCGAATAACGCGTGCGGTGCACGGCTTCGAGCCATTCGCGCTCGTCATGCCATTCGCTAAGCCAAGCTTCCCGATCGCCAGATGGAATCTTCAGCTGCGGATCTTCGAGGTACTCCAGCGGCAAGCCCGGCGTCCACGGAACCGGCTCGAGATTGGAGTTCACCGGCTGGTAGCGAAGCTCGCGGCCCCGGGTAAGAATCAGAGCCTGGTGCGCGTCGTCGCGCCAAACCAGGACCGCATTGCGATCGGGGATGCGCACGGCGATGAAATCCACGGGCTTGGGGGCTACTCCGGGCTGAACGTTATTGCGCACCGAGATCGAGCGCAGCGCCGAGAAATAATCGACGGTCTGGAAACTCCGCTCCCAATCGAGCGAGCCATCCGCGGCGACCACCAAGCCGCCGGGGGCTCGGCCGGTCACGTAATGCCGCAGATCCCACATCGAATTCGACGGACCCAGCGACTTGGGCGGAATCAGCTCGGTCATCTTGAACTTGCCGGGATCGAAGTCGGCCGGCTTTAGATCGAGCAGCCGCCACATGATGTCGGCGTATTCCGAGTAGGCCTTGCGGTCCGCGCGCAAGGCCGCCAGTTGCACGATCTCGCGTCGAGCGTCTTTATCCACGCCGAGGCTGATCTGCTCTTGAGTCCATCTCTTGCCGCGCTGCTTTTCCACCAGCTTCTGCTGCGCGCTCGTCTTTTTCTGCAGCGCTTCGATGCGAACATCGAGCGCGATGAGATCCTCTGACAATTCAGCTACATCTCTCCGCCAATTGGCGCGAACGTTGTCCAGCGTCGTGAACAGCGCGGATAAAGCCGCGTTCCGCTCGGATCCGGGAATCCGCTTCTGAATCAACTCGTCGAGAAGGATCTGAAGGACGTTGAACGTGTTGTTGCGCAGGCCGATGTTTGCGCGCTCGTTGCCATCCAGGTCGAGCATCACAGTCGGGTATTGGTCGGCTTGGCCGGCCAGATAGCTCGAATCGGGGCTCGGCGTGATGACCTCGGAGACGAAGGGATCCAGCCCCTTCAGCTTGAATTCGGTGAGCGGATGGCGATTGGTGAGCACGTGATGCGCTCCTCCCGCCGGACTGTTGAACCAGTCCACCAGGCTGAATCCCTGGCTGAAGATGGTCTCCGACGTGTTCATGCCGTGATCGGAAACCAGCACCAGCATGGTGTTCGCGGCCAGCGGGCTGGCGGCGATTGCGTTCCACACGCGGCCCACCAGCGCATCCAGGTTTTCGAGGGCATGGAGCTGCGATACAGGATCGGCGGTGAGATGCGCGACGTGGTCGTAATCGCCGGTGAAGTAATCCAGATAACGGATTTGCGGATTCTGGAGATTCCGGACCAGGTCGGCTTCGGTCTGGCGATATATCGAAGCCGCCCAGGGCAGGCCGAGCTGCCACTCATCCAGAAAATCCCTGGGCGAGCTGGCGGCGACGGCGCGCTTCAACGCCCCCGGAAACGAGTTCAACCGCAACGCGCGCTGCAGGAGCTGCAGGGATTGGAAGCGCTGCTCATATGGAAACCGGTCGATGAGCAGCGGTACGCCCGCCTCGTCCAACAGCTCCACGCCCGGCATGTCGATGTGCCGCGAAATCGGGTAGCCGAAATAGAACGAGAGAAAGTTCAGGTAGTCATAGACGCGCAGAGTGTAGCGGTCGTATTCGACGTTGCCGCGGATCTGCAAATGCCGGCCGGTATCGAGCAGCGACCAGGATGGCGCGGAGAGACTCAACCCGCGCACGTAAAAGTTGTCCATCGACACACCGTTTTGTGAGAAGACATGCTGGATCCACGGCAGCCGGCTGTGGCCGTCGCGGCCCGAGCCGCTGGTATCTTTGACGGACTTCTCCAGCAAGTCCTTGGGCAGGCCATCGACTTTGAGGATGACCACGCGCTGGACTTTTGCATTTCCGGCGGTCAAATCCGCCGCAGGGAGCGCTGTGCACAGACACAGGAGCGCGATGGTCCGCACTATGTTATTGTCCCGCCGCGACGCCGGCGCCCGCGAGGGCACGCGCACAAAGTTCCCGGGTTTCCGCGTCGCTGGTTTGCAGCATGAGCCGCGAAACCACCTCCACCGAGCGTGGCGGCACGCCCGTGACGATCAACTCATTCACGGCGCGGCGCACTTCGGCGATATTCCAGACCACGTCGGGCTGCGGGCTCGATTTGGCAACCGTTTCCAGGAATCGAATTTGATATTCGGCTCTCCGCTCACGGGCGACCGCTACCGCCAGGCTGGCGCTGTCAGGCATCTCATGGTGGGAATAGATACCAAACGTGGACCATTTCGCCAGGCGCAGACCGGTGCGCGCGGGCAACCGGTGGCGATCGGCGGCCAACTCGGCATTGCGGTCGTGGTCGAGTCTCGCGGGTAATCCTTTGGGGTCCGCGGCGTAGCGCAGCAAAGCGTCATATTGATGTTCAGCGATCTCGGTCTCCTCGAACACACTGTCGTCCAGGGGATTCACACCCAGGATGTCCAGCCTCCGCTGCAATTCCGCGCGCAGAGCCGGGTCCATCGCGCCATCGAGGGTCAGCCAGCGCCTCACCTGGGAGAAGGCCTTCAGGCGCGCCGAGCGATTATTGGGATCCCCGTGGCGGGAGCGTACGAAGTTCCAGGCCATGGATCCGGCGAGATACGGCCAGTTGCCGAACTTGGATATCCCCAGCACGCCCGTGACGGCGTCTCCCGCAGCCAGCCGCAGCATTTCGCGGTTCTTGGGTTTGTGGGTGTCTCGAAAATCCACCAGCACCAGAGGAACCTTCGGGTAGTCCAGGGCATAAAGTGCCAGCGGAATCAGTTCACGAGATGTGCTGCCGGGCGTCGCGGCGGCTTTGTCCACGTCCAGCGGCAGGCCCGACTCGTCGAAATAGCGCCTTTCGGTGTATCCGGTCCAGTTCTTCAGGCGCGAGTCGCTAAAGGGGTCGGCGATGCCCAGAAAGCGCCCGTCCCATTTGTGAGGCTGACCGCTCGGAACCAGATCCTCGCGCGCGATCCACAGCAGCGCGTGCGTCCGGGAGCGGGCAAATCCCAGCGGATCGAAATACAACCCGTTGGCTTCCGCCCGCTGGCGCAGAAGCTCCCAGTTGTGGCCCCGCGTCTCCTCGGTTTGCTCCCGGTTCTTCATATACGCTTCCGGAAGACGATCGGTCGTGACCAAACCCCCGAACGTCTTCCCAGCCAGGGACAGGCGAGCCTGCATTTCCAGTAATTCGGGCTCAGTCAGAAGGGTGTCCTGGCCGGGAGCCTTCTCTAGCTGCGAGATCACCGTCAGACCCTCGGCGAGGTTCATCTGCCGCTGGTCGGCGAGATTTGCACGATAGCGCCGGGTAGAGGCGCGGATCAGCGCTCCGTTTGAGTCAATTGCCGCAACCTGGATCAGCGATTGGGCCAGCCCGTTCCATACCGCCGAACTGGTATTCCCCAGGTCCAGGGCGGCGGCCGGCTTCCGGTCCATGTTCTTTCCCAGATCGGGCCGCCAATAGAAGAACGGAATGAACGCCGCGGCGTGCTGTAGCACGGTCGGACGCGCGGAAGTGAGTACCCAGATGTAGCGCAAACGGTCGTTTGCCGGGTCGTTATCGCCCAAGGTATCGCGCAGGACGCTGACCAGAGGGATTTCGCCGGCGTTGCCGGGAAGGGAGCTGAATACGGTAAGCAGTTCGGCGCCGTTGGCGACGGGTTGGCGCTCAACACGGAATTCCGGCGAACGATAGCCGGGAGTCAGGGCGCCAGGAGTGGCGGCGAGAGCCACGAACGGTACAACAACGGGGAAAATGAGCGCCGCCCAATGCATGCCGACTCTCTTCTAAGCACCTATGATACCAGTGGCAAGAACCAGGGGTACCCCGAGTCGATACCCTCAAAAGGGGCATTGCAAACCCACCTCAGCGCGCTTGGCCTAATGGTGGTACTACGGCATACTAGGACCTCACTATGACGGCATACGAGGATTCCTACCCAAGTCTTTGTGCAGAAGTCGGACTGACGTGTGAAGAATGCACCTCCCATACGGCTCGCGAAGTAGCGCGTGTTTGTAAGGGTTTACGGGGCAAGATGGTGGGGCAGATGTTTGTGCAGCTCTATCCCCATCCGGCTTGTTCCCCGATGCATAGCAATTTCGCGCAAGCGTATCGCGATGCTTCGCCCAAGGAAGTGCAGCGGGAGCTGTCTCCGATACGGATCGCGGCGGTCGCGTAGAGGACGGTTTCTACTCCTCTGCCTGCTCCGCCCAACCACGTTCGAGCATCCGCGAGTATTCACCCGACGCGAAGATTTCGAACTCGAATCCGAGCTGTTCCGGATCGGCGAAGGGCGTCTGGCCCAGGTGGCAGTGGAACATCTGGTCCGCGTAGCGATGATAGTGGCGCAGGAAGTCGGGAGCAAACATCTCCTGCGGAGGCATATCCGCCAGGATCACATTCAGCCCCAGCGCGCGCGAGAAGATCGACTTGTGGTTCGAAACTCCCCACTTCTTCAGCTTGCTGACGACCTCGGCAGGCGGGTTCTGCACCAGGTACGCGGCGAAACTCTGGGGCTGGCAGGCAGACGTCCGCAGTTCGGGATCGCGGCTCACATGCTCCATGCACTGCTCGATCCAGCGCAGCACGTCCTTGCCCACGTAGAACAGCATTCGGATTTCCTGATAACGGCCTTCGAGCAGCGCCCGCTCCAGGTCTTCAGGCGTCTGTTGGCCGCTCGGCAGCAGGCCTTGGAGCATCAGGCTGGCGCGCGAGCTCTGGAGTACTTTTGGAGGGCCGGATTGGTCCGCAAAAGGATGAAGAATCAGGGGAGGAAGCTTGTGGGTCGTTAAAGTATTTTGCATGGCGGCCTTCGTGGGCAGCCCCATTATGGCGAACTAACGCCGCTCTGTGAGCAGTACTTTGGCCTCAATTGTCTGGGACCCGCGGAGTACCTTCACCAGTACTTCGTCTCCAGGCTTGTGGGCCTGCAGGGCATAGGTGAAGTCGTACAGGTTCCCGATGTCCTTGCCGTCGAACTCGATCAGGATATCGCCCGCTTTGAGGCCGGCTTTGGCGGCGGGGGTGCCGTCGCGCACATCGGCGAAGCGGACGCCGTGCGGCGGCTCGTCGAAATCGGGAATGCTGCCGAAGTTGGGACCATACCCGCTACTGCTACTGGAGCTCCCAGAGGGAGCTTTAGGCTCAGTTACACGCTGGAATTTGGGACGTTCCGGGTCGTTCATCAAACGAGTCGCGATCTGTGCCACGTAGCCCAGCAGTTTGGCGGCGTCGGGCGCGTCGATCTTGTCCCAGGTGTCGCTGGGCTTGTGATAATCGCCGTGCAGGCCGCTGAAGAAGAACAGCACCGGCACCTGCTTCACGGTGAAAGACATGTGATCGCTGCCGCCGTAACCGGTGGCTTCCGAGAGATCGAGTTTGAACTCGGCAGGAGGCTTGATGGACTCGACCAGCTTGTCGAGCGTCGACCCTGTTCCGGTGCCATTCACGTAGACTTTCCCTCCGCGGATCCGGCCGATCATGTCCATATTGATCATGGTGACGGCGTCCTCAAGCGGCAGCAAAGGATGCCCAGTGTAGTAATTGCTGCCCAGCAGCCCTAATTCTTCGCCCGCGAACGTAAGAAACAGAATCCCGCGCTGCTGCTGCGGTTGTTTCGAAAAGTAGCGCGCGAGTTCGATCACACCCGCAGTGCCCGAGGCGTTGTCGTCCGCGCCGGGATGAATGGTCCCGATCTGCGAAGGCGCGAGCGAATGCTCATCGCCCAGGCCCAGGTGATCGTAATGCGCGCCGACGATCACGTACTCCCTGGTCTTGCCGGGAATGTAGGCCGCGACATTGTGAACAGTCTTCATGTCGTGCTGGATGTTGAGCGACAGATTTATCGTGAGTTTCGTTAAAGGGAAGGAGCGCGGCTTCAAGTCCTTATCGATGCCGTCCAGAACTTCATGCAGGTCGCGGCCTTCGGTCTTGAGCCATGCCTCGGCGGTAGCCTCCTTCACCTGCACGAACAGGACGCCTGAGTCGGTGGGTCCGGTGGCCTGGCCGAACTTCTCCAGCCGGTCCTCCGCGGGGGTGTGGTGCGGATACGCGTCGTTGATAAGAATTACGCCACGCGCGCCGTGCATCTTCGCATTCACCGCTTTAATGGCGAAGGTCGAGTGCTGCGTGAGCTCTTTGCCCTGGAAGACGCTCTTCTCGTCGTTTTCCTGCGGCTCGTGGCGAACCAGCAGCACGATCTTATCCTTTACATCGATCCCCGCGTAGTCGTCATAGTGATATTCGTTGGCGGTGATCCCGTATCCCACGAACACCACCGGCGCCGAAACGGTTCCGGAGGAAGAGAAACTGAACGGGATGAACCCGTCGCGTAAGGGCAGGGCCGTGGTCTTGCCGCTATCGGAGACATCGATGCGATTGGCCGGGCCGAGGGTGGCGCCCACGGTCGTCGTGAATGCCTGTTCGTAGGTGCTGCCGGGAACCGGTTTGACCCCGAACGATCGGAATTGAGACGAGATGTAGTCCGCGGCTTTTTCGAGCTCGGGCGATCCGGTCGCGCGGCCCTTCAACTCCGGCGACGCGAGATATTTCACGTGCGCCAGGTACGCGTCGGCGCTGATGCTAGCGGGGGCTTGCGCCCAGGCCGCTGTGAGTCCGATAAGCGCCGAGATCGCGAGCCGTTGCACTGCTACTTACCGCCGAGTTTTGGAATAGTCACGACGCAAGCCTCTTCGCACTTGGCCTGCGTCGCCTGGTGCTCGATTTCAAGCTGAATCAGTTGCTGCATAACGGGCCATTCGAGAGCACCCACGAATTTGCGGCCATTGATGAAGAGGGTGGGCGTGGCATCCACACCGAGGGATCGCCCTTCGGCCATGTTCTGGGCCACTTCCTGATCGGTGGCTTTGCCGTCGACGCAGCGCCCCAGCTGGATCGAATCGACGCCGGCTGTTCCGGCCCAGGTCATCACTTTCGAATTCAGAGCGTCGGGTGTGACGCCGTCCTGATTTTCGTAAATCCAATCGTGGAACTTCCAGAAAGCCTGCGGATCCTGTTTATATATGCAGCGGCCGGTGTCGGAGGCGGCACGGGCCCACGGATGGATCGATTCCAGGGGAAAGTCCTTGAAGTACACCTGCACTTTATCGGGGTAATTCTGGACGACATTCTTGCGCATCACGTCCGCTTCGACCTTGCACACCGGACACTGGAAATCGCCGTAGACCACGATGGTGACCGGCGCGCCGGCTTTCCCGTAGCTGGGCTGCGAATCGAGCTTGATCTGGTCGAGGTTGGCTTGAAACGGGCTCTTGGTGAGGTCGTAGACCTCGCCCTTGATGATGTTCTTGCCATTCTGCGAGATCAGGTAGTGTTCTTCCTTGGCCTGGCCCTGATACGAAAGGTGCACGGCGACTTCGGAGAATCCCGGCAGATAAGCCGAAGGCTTGGGATCGTCGATGCTGACGGAGACCTGGGGGATCCACAGCTCGGCGTGGCGCAGATAGGCTTCGAGAGCCGGCTTATCGATAGTTGCTTTGGTCTGAGCGAACACGGGCACGAGGGCGAGCAGGAACGTGGCAAGTTTCATGGTTTGGACCTGATTTTTATTGTCGCACTCTTATACGGACGCGTAAGGAAAAGGGGACAGGTCCTGGTTCTGAATACAGTGCAAGAGTCCAGACAATTGGACCTGTCCCCTTTTCCGGCATTTCGTGAGGGCGGGGGATGATGTCCTACTATACTGGAGGCTTGTCGAAATGCTGGCTGTTGGTGCCGCTGCTGATCGTGTATCTGAGCAGCCTGGGCCGGGTCGGATTCCTGGGGCCGGACGAGCCGCGTTACGCCTCCATCGGGCGCGAAATGGCGCGTTCCGGCGATTGGGTCACGCCGCGACTGGACGGCTCTGCTTGGTTCGAAAAGCCACCGCTGCTGTACTGGACGACCGGTCTGGGGCATAGGCTTCATCTCGCTTTTTCAGGGAACGATGAATGGGCCGCGCGGCTGCCTGTGGCGCTCCTAAGCCTCGCATTCCTGTGGTTCTTCCATCGCACGCTCGCGCGCGAATTTTCGCCTCGCGTGGCGCTGGCGGCGACCGGGATTCTCGCCACCTCGGCTGGCTGGGTGGCGTATAGCTTTGTCGCGGTCACCGATCTGCCGATGTCGGCCGCCCTGGGAGCCGCAATGCTCATCGGAGTTTTCGGACCCAGCGCGATCCCCAGCCGGGCGCGGCAGACAACCGTGCTGGGAGTCTGGGCGGGTGTGTTTCTGGGATTGGCTGTCCTGGCTAAGGCGTTCGTGCCGCTGGTGCTGATCGCGCCGGTGCTGCTGATTGCCCGCCGCATGCGGCTGGCGATGATCGGGACCTGTGCCGCGGTGGCCGCGCCCTGGTACATCCTTTGTGAGCTGCAAAACGGCCCGGCTTTCTGGAACGACATTTTCTGGAAGCAGCAGGTAGGCCGGTTTCTGAACACGTCGCTCGAACACGTGCAGCCACGCTGGTATTACGTGCCCATCCTGCTGGCCGGTTTGTTTCCATGGACGCCGCTCGCCGCCTTGCTGTTCCGCGCCAAGACCTATCAGGATGAGCGCATCCGGTTCCTGACGTTCTGGCTGCTGTTCGGGTTATTATTCTTCTCCGCGGCGCAGAACAAGCTGCCGGGATACGTGCTTCCGTTGCTGCCCGTGCTGGCGATCCTCCTGGCGTTTGCGCTGGACAAGACGCCCGCGGCCGGATGGTGGGTTGGCGCGTGCGTCGTTTTGCTGATCGCCGCTCCCGCAATTGCAGCGCTGCTGCCGGACGCGCTTCCCTCCGGAATCGGATCGTCCCATTTCCCGTTTGCTCGCCTGGCGCGCGGGTGGCCGTTCGCGTTGGCCGCAGGAGGTGTGTTCTGGCTGGCCTGGCTCGGCAGGAAAGAGCAGGCGATCATCGCGGCCGCGCTGGCTGCTCTCGCCGCGATCGGCTATTTCAAATTCACGGTATTGCCGGTGCTCGACCAGCGTTATTCGGTGCGCGCATTCTGGCGCGCGAATGCTCCGCAAATCCAAGCAGCCTGCTTAAAAGATGTTCCGCGGGGATGGGCCTACGGCCTGAATTATTACGCCGGCCGGCCCTTGCCGGAGTGCGCCGGAAACCAACTTCAGGTGGTCGTCCGCGACGGACAGCTTCAGCTCGAACGGTAACTATAAGAAAGATCGAGCCTACTCCCCTAGGGTCTACACCTATCACTCCAGTCCGCCGATGGTCTAGCGAGAGCGGAGGTTCCCATGATCCTGTCTCGTTATCCAGTATCTCGATTTTCCGCAACGTTTCTGGTTCTGTGTGCGATTGCACCGCACGGGTGGGCCGCGAAGCCGGTCATTGACCCGAACACGCCTGAGGGACGACTCCTCGACAAGGTCCAGACCGAGAACGACCTTTCGAAGAAGCTGATGCTCCTCGAACTGTTTCGCGACGTGTTCCCGTCCTCTCCCTCGATGGAATACGTATTCAGCGAGCTCCAGGCCCGCTATCATCAGGCCGGGAATCTGGATAGAGCCTTGACTGCCGGTTCCAATGTGCTCATTCTCGATTCCAATAACCTGGCTGCCGCATGTTTGAACTGGCGCATCGCGTCGGATATGAAGGATCCCGCGTTGACGGCGACGTGGATCAAAAAAACCGGCAGTATCGCGGAGAAGGCCTCAAAGACTCCGGATCCCGATATGAGCCAGGCTACCCGCGACTGCGGCGCCAGCGCTCTTCAGGCGAACGAAACAGATGCTTATAAGGATGCGCTCACGGCCAAGAATCCGGCGGACCGGATCAAGCTGCTGGAGGCGTTCGTCGCCAGCCATCCCCAGACTACGCATGCCGCCGACATCGAAGTCGCGGTGTTTCTGGCGTATCGCGAGCAGGGTGACACTGCCAAGACTCTCGCCGCCGCCGAAAAACTGGTGGCCCACAACGATACTCGCGAGGACGCCATGCTGCTGGTGGCGGAATCGTACTTCAGGTCCGGCAAAGATCCCAACGCCGTGGCGACCCTATGCCGGAAGGCCATCGACCGCCTCAACAAAGCCCCGAAACCGGAAGGTATGAGTGACGCCGATTGGGCGCGCAATAAGACCGCGGAGCTCACCCAGGCCAATTACATGATCGGTTCGGTCAACTTCCAGGCCGAAAAGTGGGATGCGGCCGATCAGGCATTCCGGGCGGCGCTGCCCGGCCTTACGGACCCGCGCTTCCGTGCCGAAGTGCTCAGCTCGCTGGGCTGGGCCAATTACAAACTGAAGAACGTCTCGGATTCGATCAAGTTCTATATCGATTGCACCAACATTCCGGGGCCGTTCCAGCAAGCCGCGGCGAAGACGCTGAACACCATCACCGCGGAATACCGCATCAAATAATCCAGTAAGCAAAAACTGCCGATCCGCCGCAGGCATTTCGACTTCCGGTGCGATCCAGCCGGCGGGGTATTTTTGCCGAATCAGTAAGACCTCCCGAAGAGTATTTGCACAGCCGGTGCTTGAAACTCGCTAATCCGATGATTTGAATTGCGTCCGCCATTTTGGTTCATGGCGTGCCTAGTGAGGGCGAGTCTCGCTTTGGAGTACTAACCCAAAAAAGGAAACATAGACAAAATGACAAACTCAATTCTCAAAATAGCGGTCGGCAGTTTGGTGGCGGCAGGGCTGATGGCGTACGGTCAGCAACCTCAGGATAATCCGCAGCCTGTGCAGCAGCAGGAAAAGCAGGCGCAGCCGCAAACGCCCGCGGGCGCGCCCCAAGCGCAGTCCGCCGAACAGGTATTCGCGGCGCTCGATACCAACAAGGACGGGAAGCTCAGCCAGGAGGAATTCGGTAAGCTATTCCGCGACGCCAAGGTGTCCGACGTTCAGACGGAGTTCGCCAAATGGGACAAAAATGCCGACAAGAGCATTTCGATGGATGAGTTTAAGGCGGGATATCCGCAGCACTAAGTTGGAGTGAAACGGGCAGGCGACCTCACTCGCCTGCCCATTTAAAAAGCGATTACCAGCGGGGCTCGCGCCGGCGGCCGCCGCCACCGCCGAATCCACCGCCGCCGCCGCGGTTGCCGCCGCCACCGCCGAATCCACCGCGTTCGGGACGCGGACGGGCTTCGTTCACATTCAACGCGCGGCCGTTCAGTTCCTGACCATTGAGGGCCTCGATGGCTTTCATGGCCTCGGCTTGATTGGTCATCTCGACAAACGCGAAGCCGCGGGGCTGGCCAGTGTCGCGATCACGAACCACGCTGGTTTTTTCTACCGCGCCGTACGCGGCAAAAGCAGCCTCGAGCTCGGACTCCGTGGTCTGATAAGCAAGGTTTCCAACAAAAATATTCGTCACAGATCTGTCTCCAATCGACTCCAATATGGGTTTAATTGACCAGGCGGGCTCGGTTCCAATGGTAGGTAACTAGCGGGCTCGGCACGTTCCAAAGTGTATCACACGGGTTAGATGCTGGCGGGTTAGCGCATGTTACGAAAAGGCTTTGTTTAGATGAGCGCGCGTTCGACGAACTCGCCCCGTTCGTTGATCCAGCAGCAGTATCGGGTGCGAACCTGATTCTGATTTCTGGAACAGACATCGGCTTGGAGCATCACGGAAGGATCGGAAGACTGAACTAACTGCTTGGCGGCATCCTTCGCGCTCCCCAGCGCGGGACAGGGCAGTTCCGGGCTGAACACCCGAGTACTGGCCTTATGCTTCTCCATGGTTCGAACAAAGTATTGCATGCTATTCCTATGTTACCACCCCATTTTTTCAGAAGTGTGTCAACTGCTACCATTGCCTCATGAGGCTCCTGCTCAGCATCGTCCTGGCGATTCCCCTTTCGATTCCGGTTCACGGCGCGGCGGTGGATGGCGCGAAGATCCACTGGACCTCGAAGGGCGCCGGGCCGCAGGCGGTCATCCTGGTGCACGGCTGGACCTGCGACGAATCGTCGTGGGATGCCCAGGTGCCCGTGGTGAGCCAGAAATACCGGGTGATTACGCTGGATCTGCCGGGGCACGGCAAGAGCGATCCTCCCAAGGACGGAAAGTTTTCGATGACCGGGTTCGCGCGGGCAGTGGAGGCGGTGCGCGCCGAGGCTAAGGTTGACAAAGTGGTTCTGGTGGGTCACAGCATGGGTACGCCAGTGATCCGCGAGTACGCGCGGCTGTATCCGAAGCACGTGGCCGGATTGGTGCCGGTGGACGGGTTATTGCAGGTCTCCAAGCTGGTTCCTGGGGCGGCCGCTCCGGGCGTGCCGAATCCGGCGGCCATGTCGGGACCGGATGGGATGAAGGCTCGCGAAACGATGATCCGGGGAATGTTTACTCCCGCCACGCCGGCCGCCGTCGAACAGCACGTGTTAAAGATGATGCTGGCGCCTCCGGAGACGACGGCGTCAGGCGCGATGATCGCGACGTTTGATTCCGCCAATCTGAACGATTTCGTGACCACCGTTCCGGCGCTGGGAATTTACGCCGGCACTTCACCCTCGTCGAATCGCGACAACCTGAAGAAACTTTTGCCGAACTCGGAGTACGTGCAGGTGGCCGGCACTGGTCATTTCGTGATGATGGAGCGGCCGGACGAGTTCAACCGGCTGCTGCTGGCATTCTTGGGAAAGGTCAAGTACTAAAAGCGGTGAGTGTGGTGCCGGTTCGCAGTCGCATTGTGTTCCTGGATTGGTTGCGCGGGTTGGCGGCGATCGTCATGCTCCAGGGGCATACTTTCGATTCCCTCCTCAAGCCCGAATTGCGGGAACAGCCGGCATTCATCTTTTCGCAATTCTTCGGCGGGCAGGCGGCGGCGATTTTTCTGTTCCTGACGGGGATCACATTCGGGCTCGGCATGAACCGGCGAGATGACCTGCCGGCCTGGCGGCGCGTCACGGGCGCCCTGCGGCGGGCGCGATATTTGTTCCTGCTGGCGATCGCATTCCGGCTGCAAATGTGGATCTTCGCGTGGCCGCATCAGCCCTGGACCAATCTGCTGCGCGTGGACGTGCTGAACCTGATGGGCGCCACGGCGGCGCTGCTGTCGGTGACGGCGCTGGCTCACGGGATGCAACGCTTGCGATGGGCGGTGCTGGCGGGCGTCGCGCTCGCCGCGCTGGCTCCGGTGATGTCGGTGTAGACACGGGCCGGCTTCCGGGCGCGGTGCGCGACTATTTCGTTCCCAGCACGGCATTCAGCATGTTCCCGTGGGGATCGTATCTGGCATTCGGTTTGGCGGCGGGAAGCGCGATTCCGCTGGTGAGGGGCGCGGAATGGTCTCGTGTGATGCAGTGGGCCGCGCTGTGCGGGTTCGGGCTGCTGATCGCGGGCCGGTATTTTTCGAACCTGCCGTTTTCGATTTATTCCAACGCGGATTTTTGGCTAAATAGCCCGGCGCTGGTGGCGTGCAAGCTGGGGATCACGCTGCTGCTGGGTTCGGGCGCGTTCCTGTGGACCGAGTATTTCAGCGATGGATGGAGCTGGGTGCGGCTGCTGGGGACAACTTCGCTCGCGGTGTACTGGGTGCACGTGGAGCTGCTGTATGGGCGATGGCTTTCGTCTTACAAGCAGAACCTCACTATCTGGGGATGCGTAGCCGTCACAACCGCACTGGTGGCTGGCGATGGTCGGGATGAGCGCAGCGATCCGCCGATTGCGCCGGGAGCCGCTGCGAAATACTCCTGCCGAACGCGTGGCGGCGTAATAGCCGATCTGATATTCTGCCATCCTAGGTTCACTATGCGAATGGAACGACTGGCTCGATTTGTGTTTCCCGCAATGCTTCTCGCCGCTGCCGGAACGGCGGCCCTGATGGCGCAGGCCGGAAAGGTGTGGACGGCGGCCGAGCTATTCACGCGCAACATCGGAACCAAGGAAGATCAGGACACGGCTTTTCCGCCGCACAAGATTATCGGGAACCTGTACTACGTGGGCACCCGGAGCCTGGGGACGTTCCTGATCGTCACGCCGCAGGGCGACATCCTTATTAACAGCGACTATGAGCGCACGGTGCCGGTGATCAAGTCGTCGGTCGAAAAGCTGGGGTTTAAGTTCACCGATATCAAGATCCTGCTCGGCAGCCACGCCCACGGAGATCACATGGAAGGCGATGCGCTGGCGCAGGAGCTGAGCGGGGCGCAAGTGATGGCGATGGCCGAAGACATTCCGGCGTTGCAGACCATGCGGACTCCCAGCGGAAAGGCTCGCCCCAACTATAAGGTGATTCACGATGGCGATAAAGTCACGCTGGGCGGCACGACGCTGGTGGCGCATCTCACTCCGGGGCACACGCGAGGGTGCACCACGTGGACCGCTTCGATTGAAGACGGCGGGCGTTCGTACGACGTGGTGATCATCGGGAGCGTGGGCGTCAACCAGGGAACCAAGCTGGTGAACAATCCGCAGGTGCCGCAGATCGCCGAGGAGTACCAGCGCAGCTTCCGCATCCTGCGCGGCTTGAAGTGCGATGTGCCGCTCGGCTCGCATCCGGCGATGTACAACCTCGCGGAGAAGTATCCGAAGCTGGGCAAGGGGCCGAATCCGTTCGGCTCGTCAAATCCGTTCATTGATCCGCAGGGATACAAGACGGAGCTGGACATTCAGGAGACAGCGTTCAACGCCGTCTTGGACGAACAGAAAAAGGCCGCGAATGAACGCAAATGAACGCGAATAAACTATCGTTTCTGATGGTGCTTTTTGCGGGCGGCTTATGTGCACAATGGGTGAACTATCCTGCCCCCGGGACGCCTCGCACGCGTGACGGCAAGCCGAATCTGACGGCTCCCGCGCCGCGCGCATCCAACGGGAAGCCGGATCTGTCGGGCCTCTGGCACGTGCAGCCGACCGGCGTTGAAGAAATGAAGCGTCTCTTCGGCGCCGATCTGATCAAGGCTGCCGACCAGACCAGCGTCCCCGGTATGGAACTGGACACGATTTCGAAGTACGCCCTGAATATTTTTGCGGACTTCAAACCCGAAGACACGCCCATGCGGCCGGAGGCTGCGAAGCTGTTCGGACAACGGGCAGCGGGAGCCGTGAGGGATCCGGGAGTCGATTGCCTGCCGCTCGGGATTCCGATTTCCTCGCTGGTTTCCGAGGTTCACAAGATCGTGCAGACTCCGGGCTTGATCGTGATCCTGCTCGAAGTGGATAACGCGCACCGCCAGATTTACACCGATGGCCGCAAGCTTCCCGTGGACCCGCAGCCGTCCTGGCTGGGGTATTCCGCAGGCAAGTGGGACGGCGACACTCTCGTCGTGGATACCGTGGGATTCAACGATAAGGCGTGGCTGGATATACTGGGTCATCCGCGCAGCGAAGCGATGCATCTGGTCGAGCGCTATCACCGTCGCGATTTCGGCCACCTGGACGTGGAAATGACGTTCGACGATCCCAAGATGTACACCAAGCCGTTCAGCATCAGGATGACGCACCAGCTGATTCCCGATTCCGATATTCTGGAGTACTTCTGCGCCGAGAATGAGAAGGATCGCGCTCACCAGGGCGCACAGTAGGCATTTGTGCCGCCGGCGCAGTCAATTTAGCGTGCGTACCAGTCGCGCAAGCGGACTTCGACCCCGCTGCCTTTGAGCGCCGTCTCGAAGGCTTTCAGATCCGAACCCATATAGTGATACGGGTAGACGATCTTCGGTTTGAACGCCTTGACTGCGGCGGCTGCCTCTTCCGGCGTCATCGTGTACGGCAGGTTCATGGGGATGAAGGCCACGTCGATGTTCTTGAGGGCGCGCATCTCCGGGATGTTCTCGGTATCGCCGGCAACATACATACGCAGGCCGCCGTAGGTGATCACGTACCCGTTGCCGCGGCCCTTATCGTGATACAGCTGCCCGGCCGCGGGACCTCGCGTCAGGTTGTACATCGGGATGGCTTCGATGGTCCACGCGCCGAAGGTCTTGGTTTCGCCGTTGCGCAGAATGGTGGTGCCGGCTACAGACTTCGCCACCGCCTCGGGCCCGATGATCACCGTGGACCCTTTCTTGACTTTGGAGATGATGGGCTGGGACAGATGATCGCCGTGGATATCCGTGATCAGGATGAAATCGGCGGCGGGGAAACCGTCATAGCTGCCTTGCGCTGGATCGATCTGCATTACTTGCCCTCCGGCCTGGAGCATCAGACCGGCGTGCTGGATCGGAGTCATGGTGAGCGTGCCGGCGGAGGTCTTAAATTCCTCGGGCTTGCCGGCCGCGCAGGCGGCAACCGCCAGCGAGACGGCGCATAAGACAGGGGCGAGTTTCATGCAGACATTGTATTGCATCTGCATCGCGAATACATGCTACTCTGGGCGCGAGATGCGGCTGCGAACGCTCTTTTTGACACTGCTGGCGGTGCTCGGAGTCTGGGGCGTGCTCACGGCGCAGAATCCGTTCCGCGAATACGACACGGTCGAGGGGCATGCCGAGTCGTCGATTCCACCGGACGCCAACGTTCCGCACGAATGGACTCGCGCGCGGCTGATGTATCGGGACTACTCGGGCTTTGGGCGCGGCTTTCGGCGGTTCGGCGGGAGCGGAAGTTGGACCATCGATTATCCCCGTTCGGACCGGCATCTGTTGTTCGGTGTGAAGCGGCTTACGCGCATCGATAGCCGGTCGGTCGAACAGCCCGTGGCGCTCGATAACAGCGACGACGTCTACAACTGGCCCACGATGTATGCGGTCGAAGTGGGGCATTGGGAGCTCAACCAAGAAGAAGCCGCACAACTGCGGGATTTCCTCAATCGCGGCGGATTCCTGATGGTGGACGATTTCCACGCCGACGCCGAGTGGGCCGTGTTCCTCGAAGGAATCAAGAAAGTCTTCCCGGACCGGGAGATCGTCGATCTTCCGAAAGCCGAACCCATTTTTCACACCTTGTACGATCTGGACGACAAGTACCAGATCCCGGGCGCGCAATTCCTGCGCTAGCGGACGGACATACGAGAAAGACGAGAGCGGCAGGCCGGAGCATTGGCGCGGCATCTACGACGAAAAGGGGCGAATCGTGGTCGCCATCTGCCACAACATGGATCTGGGCGACGCCTGGGAATGGTCCGATGAGCCGGAATATCCGGCCGAGCTGGCCAACATGGCCTACCGCATCGCCATGAATTACTTCGTCTACGACCTGTCACATTAAGCGTGCATCGAGTTCTGAGCGTGCTATCCTTAAGTCCGGCTAAGACTTTCATGCGCCTTCGCGCGGCAGTTTTCTTCATTTTGGGCGGCCTCCTCACCTGGGGTATCTTATACGCCCAGAAGCCCTTCATCTCTTACGAAAGCACCGAAGAGCACGCCGAAGCCGCGCTGCCTCCGGATTGGGAGCGGGACGCCGAATGGACCCGCGGACGGCTGAAGTACACCAGTTCCACCTTCGAGCATCCCCTTCCGAACAACACCGGCCGATACGGCTGGCGCACGGATTACCCTCTGGGGGATCGCCATACGTTACAGGGTTTGATGCGTCTAACGCGCGTGGACGCGAAATCGGTGGAGCAGGTGGTGGAGCTCGATAACAGCAGCGACATTTATAATTGGCCGTTCGTCTATGGCGTCGAGGTCGGGCATTGGAGCCTGAACGACGAGGAAGCCGACCAGATGCGCGATTATCTTCTACGCGGCGGCTTTTTCATGACCGACGATTTTCACGGCACCCAGGAATGGGACGTATTCATGGAGGGCATGCGGAAAGTGTTTCCCCGCCGTCCGGTGGTGGATATCGATAACAAAGATGAGATTTTCCACGTCATATACGATATAGACCAGCGTTCCCGCATCCCGGGGGCGCAGTTCATCTACAGCGGCATCCCGTGGGAGTTCGATGGTTTTGAGCCAAAGTTCCGCGCCATCTACGACGACAAAGGCCGTATCATGGTCGGGATCTGCCATAACGTGGACATGGGGGACGCCATCGAATGGTCCGATGACCCCCGGTATCCGGAAAATTATGCGTCTCTGGCGTATCGAGTGTCGGCGAACTACGTCATGTATGATCTGACACACTGATTTGACTGATCTGACACAAGAGATGAGAGCCTTCACTCCCCATGTTCGAGTTTCTCTTTAAGTATCCGCTCTCGATCTATCGCCAAGGGACCTTTATCTTCCTGGCCGGCTGGCCGCTCTGGCTTATGGGTTTAGGCGTGTTACTGGCGGCCGGCGTGCTCGGGCTTCCTGATCTGGCGGCAAAGCTCCGGTTCGGCGCGCATGGGCGTGGTCCGGCGGACTTCCGTGTGGATCTTGCAGACGGCGCTGGCCGCCCTGCTGCTCTTCCTTCTATGGCATCCGGCGCTGAGCGTCTCGACGCTGAAGCCGCAGCAGAACATCGTGGCGGTGGTGGTGGACGATTCCACCAGCATGACTACGAACGATGAAAACAGCACTCGCAAGGAAGCGGCGGAAAAGGTCCTCAATGGCGGGCTGCTGAAAGCGCTGCAGGAGAAGTTTCAGGTCCGGCTATATAAGATGAGCGATCATGCCGAGCGGATCGACAAGCTGGAGCAACTGACCGCCGGCGCCACTGCCACGCACATCGGCGAACGTCTGAAACAGGTGGCCGCGGACGCTTCGAGCCTGCCGATCGGCGCGATGATCCTGCTGAGCGACGGCGCGGACAACACCGGCGGCGTCGATCTGGAAACGTTGTCGGAGATCCGGCGGCAGAGGATTCCGGTTCACACCATCGGCCTCGGCCGGGAAACCATGAGCCACGACATCGAAATCAGCAACGTGGATGTGGCTTCGCGAGCGCTGCCGGAATCGCGCCTGGGTGCGACCGTGAGCTTCCACCAGCACGGCTACACCGGGCAAAAAGCCAAGATCACATTGAAGGAAGGTTCGAAGATCGTCGCCAGCCAGGACGTGACTCTGAAGGCGCGAAGGGACCGAGCAGGTGGAGACGGTTCTGTTCAACGCGGGCGACGCTGGCGTGAAGACGCTCGAAGCGGCGATAGAGCCGTTCCCGAACGAAGAGAATGCGCGCAACAATCGCGTTACCCGGCTGGTGAACGTCGACTCGCGTAAGCCGCGTCATTCTTTATCTGGAAGGCGAGCCGCGCTGGGAGTTCAAGTTCCTCAAGCGCGCCGTGGAAGACGATAAAACACTGGACGTCGCCAGCATCCTGCGGACCGCGCCGAACAAGTTGTATCGCCAGGGCGTGTGCCGGCCGGGGGATACGGCCCATCCGCAGGTCAACGGCAAGTGTACCGAGATGGAGGACGGTTTTCCCACTAAGGTGGAAGATCTATTCGCCTTCGACGGAATCATTTTTGGCAGCGTGGACGCCCCCTACCTCACCAAGAATCAGCAGGACATGGTGAAGCAGTTCGTCGACCGCCGCGGGGGCGGAGTTTTGTTCCTGGGCGGGAAGGATTCACTGGCGGATGGAGGGTGGGCGAAGTCGGTGGATGCGGACATTCTCCCGACCGTGCTGCCCGATCGCAAGAACACGTATTCGTTTGTGGGCGCCGACGTCGAGCTTACACCCGCGGGTCAAGACAGCCTGATCACGCGCATCGAAGAAGATCCCGCCAAGAATGTCGAGCGCTGGAAGAAGCTGCCGTACATCCGGACGTTCCAGGATCCCGGCGAGCCGAAGCTCGGCGCGGTGGTGCTGGCGAATTTCGTTCCGAAGGAAGGCGGCGGCGTGAAGCGGCCGCTGCTGGTGACCATGAACTACGGCCGCGGAAGAACGGCGATCTTCGCCACCGGCGGAAGCTGGCGCTGGCAGATGCTTCAGCCGCTGGCCGACATGTCGCACGAGATGTTCTATCGCCAGTTGCTGCGCTGGGTAGTGGGCGACACGCCGCGGCACATTACGGGGTCGACACCCAAGAGCCTGCTGGCGGACGAATCGCACGTCAAGCTGCGGGCCGAAGTTCGCGACAAGACTTATTTGCCGGCTTCCGACGCGGTGGTCGAAGCGCACATCACCGGCGAAGGCGGGCAGCAGGAAACGGTCAACATGACGCCCGAGCCCCTGGAGCAGGGAGTGTATGGCGCCGACTGGACCACTCCGCAGGCCGGATCCTATATCGTCGAAGTGGTGGCGAAGCGCGGCACGGAAGAGATCGGCAGGGACACGTTTACGTTCCGGCGGGAAGACGGCATCGCCGAGAATTTCCATGTGGAGCAGAATCGCGATCTGCTTCAGAAACTCTCCGCGGAAACCGGCGGGTCGTATTACAAGCCCGCGGACGCGCAGAAACTTGGCAAAGATATCAATTACTCGCAGGCTGGAATCACCGTGCGCGAGACGCGCGATCTATGGGATATGCCGGCCCTCTTCCTGCTGTTCCTGGGGATCCGCGCGGGAGAATGGCTGCTGCGCCGCCGCTGGGGTGTCATATGACGCATATCAAGCTTTTGGGTTTGCTGGCTGTGGCTGCCGTATCCTTGCGCGCCGACAGCTATTTCCTGACCGTCGCCGGCCTGGGTGGTGAAGATCAATACGACCAGCGCTTCACCGGCTGGGCATCGGATCTGACCAAGCTGCTGAAGGCCGAGCCCGGCGCCAAGGTGGACACGCTTTCCGGCAAGGACGCGACCAAAGCCAATATCGAAGCGAAGCTCCGGGCATTATCGACCACCAAAGCCGACGATTCGTTCGTGCTGGTGCTGATCGGGCACGGAACTTTCGACGATCTGGATTACAAATTCAATCTTCCTGGTCCGGATCTCTCGGCCACGGAACTGGCGGGGCTGCTGGACAAGATTCCGGCCAGGCAAGTGGTGGTCAATTGCACCAGCTCCAGCGGCGGGTCATTAGCGACGCTACAGAAGCCCAAGCGCGTGGTCATCACGGCGACCAAGACCGGCACGGAGAAGAATGCCACTGTTTTCGCGCGCTTCTTCATTGAAGCTTTGCGCGATCCGGCCGCGGATACGGACAAGAATCAGGCTATTTCCGTGCTGGAAGCGTTTCGTTACGCCGAGGAAAAAACCGGAAAATACTTCGAGACTCAGAAGCGGCTGGCCACCGAGCATGCGCTGATCGAGGACGCCGGAAAAGGCGAGGGCGTGAAGTCGCCTTCGGCCGAGAATGGCGAGGGGCTGATCGCGGGGCGACAAGTTCTGCTGCACCTGGGATCGGTGGCATCCATTGTCAACGATCCGGAGAAGCAGAAGCTGCTCAAGCGGAAAGATGAACTCGAAACCCAGATCGACGAGCTGAAGTATCGTAAAGCAGCGGTTCCGCAGCGCGAATACCAGCAGCAGATGCGGCAATTGCTGCTCGATCTGGCGACGGTGCAAGAAGGTTTGGATAAATAAGGCTTAGATAAATGAAGTCGCAAAGCGCCAGATTGCAAACCATCCTGTTTGGGGCCGCCTTACTGGCGGTGGCGTTTTTTCTGGCGCGCCAGGGTGGTCTGTTCCGGCCCAAGCAGGTTTCCGCGCAAACGCCCTCCCAGGTAATCCAGTGCGAGACGCTCCGCAAGCACGGCGATCCGGGCACGAAAGCGTGCTACCAGAAGCTCGCCACCTCGAACGATGTGGCGATCAAAGCCGAGGGGTTGTGGGGATTGCGGGATTATCAGGGCGCGAATGACGCCTTCCAGTCGGCGGTCAAAGCCCGTCCCAAAGACGCGAACCTGAAGGTTCGCTGGGGCCGGATGTTCATGGAGTATTCGCAGCCGGGAGACGCCCAGGACCTGTTCAAAGAGGTTCTGGACGCTGACGAGAATAACGCCCGGGCTCTTTACGGGATGGCCCTGCTGGCGACCGATGTTTTCGCGGGGGATGCCGAGGGGCTTGCGGAAAAAGCTCTGAAGGCCGATCCCAAGATGTATGAAGCGCGCGAGCTGCTGGCGCGCATCGCGCTCGAGGACAATCATCCGGAGAAAGCTGTCGAAGAGGCTAAGAAAGCGCTGGAAATGTCTCCCGAAGCGCTGGACGCGCTATCGATCCTGGCTACCGTCGATTGGCTGGACGATAAGCCCGGCACGGAATGGATCGACAAGGTATTCAAGATCAACCCGACGTATGGAGAAGCGTACTCCATCGCGGGGCATTTTTTCGTGATCAACCGGCGCTACGACGAAGGGATCCAGTACTACCGCAAGGCTCTGGAGATCAAGCCGGACCTGTGGGAAGCACGCGCCGAGCTGGGCGTCAACCTGATGCGCTTCGGCCAGAACAAGGAAGCCCGGGAGAATCTGGAAGCGTGCTTCAACGCTAACTACTCCTCCCCTCTGGTGCGAAATACTTTGCGGCTGCTGGACAGCATCGACAAGAACGTGGAGACCTTCACCACGCCTACGACGGTGCTGAAGCTCGACAAGAAGGAAAGCGCGTTGCTGCGGCCCTACTTCCAGGCGGAGCTCGATCGCGCCATGGCGACGTACGAGAAGAGATACAAATTCAAGATCACCCAGCCGGTGCAGCTCGAGGTCTACCCCAACCATCCGGATTTCGAGGTTCGCACCATGGGCTTGCCGGGATTAGGGGCCTTGGGCGTGACGTTCGGCAAATACGTGGCGATGGATTCGCCCAGCGGGCGTCCGCCGGGGCAGTTCCATTGGGCCAGCACGCTGTGGCACGAGTTCAGCCACGTGTATGTGCTCTCCATCACGAATCATCGGGTGCCGCGATGGTTCACGGAGGGCCTGGCTGTATACGAGGAAACTTCCGCTTCGGGTGCGCCCGACTGGGGCGATCGTCTGGACCCGCCCTCGATCATGGCGATGAAGGACAAAAAGCTGCTAGGAATCGCCGATCTGGATCGTGGATTTATCCACCCGAACTATCCGGAGCAAGTGATCGTGTCGTACTTCCAGGGCGGGCAGGTGATCACGTTCATCGCCGAGAAATGGGGCTACGACAAGGTTCTGTCGATGATCCACGCTTTCGGCGACAAGAAGGACACGGTGGAGGTCATCGAGCAGGAGTTGAAGCTCAAGCCGGAAGAGTTCGACGCGCAGTTCTTCCCCTGGATCGAGGCCAAATACAAAAAGCAGGTAGACGGCTTCGAGGATTGGCAGAAGGAGATCAAACTGGTCTCGCAGGCCGCCAAGGAAAAGCAGTGGGATGAGGTGATCAAGCGCGGCGCCGCGATTCGCGACATCTATCCCGACTTTGTCGAGACCGGGAACGTCTACGAAGTTCTGGCGCAGGCGTACCTGGCTAAGGACGACAAGGCCAAGGCGATGGCGGAGCTGGAAGTATATTCCAAGGTCGGAGGCCGCAGCCCCGGAGCGCTCAAGCAGCTTTCGGACATGCAGAGCGACGCCGGGAAAAAGCGCGAGGCGGCGGCGACTCTGGAACGCTTGAATCTGATTTATCTCGAGGACGACGCCGCGCACCAGAAGCTCGGGAAACTGTACATGGAGCTGAAAAACCCGAATGGCGCGATTCGCGAATACCAGGCCGCGCTGGCTCTGGGAACCATCGACCCGGCGAGCGCGAATTTCGGGCTGGCTCAGGCATACCAGGCCGCGAACCGGCCGGAAGACGCGCTGGATGCGGTATACAACGCGCTCGAAGCGGCGCCGGGATATAAACCCGCTCAAGCCCTCCTGCGGGAACTGAACGCGAAACACTCTGACGCAACACCATCTGGAAACGTGAAACAATAAACCAACCATAATGTCGACTACTACTACTCAAACCCTCGACGCGAGCCAGCTTCAGGAAAAGATCGCACGCTTCCGCCAGGTGCGTGAAGCCATCGTCAAACAGATTCATAACGTGATCATCGGCCAGGACGAAGTGATCGAGCAGGTGCTGATCGCTCTGTGCGTGGGCGGTCACTGTCTGATTACCGGACTGCCCGGCACCGCCAAGACGCTGCTGGTCCGCACCATCGGCCAGATTCTCGGCCTGGAGTTCAAGCGCATCCAGTTCACGCCCGATCTGATGCCGTCCGACATCACGGGAACCGACATTATCGAAGAAGATCCCACCACGGGACGCCGCACCTGGACGTTCATACCGGGCCCGATTTTCTCCAACATCCTGCTGGCTGACGAAATCAACCGTACTCCTCCCAAGACCCAGTCGGCGCTGCTCGAAGCCATGCAGGAGCTTTCCTGTACGGTGCGCGGCAATCACTACAAGATCCGGCCGCCGTTCTTCGTGCTGGCCACGCAGAACCCCATCGAGCTGGAGGGAACCTATCCGCTGCCGGAAGCCCAGCTCGACCGGTTCATCTTCAACGTGCTGCTGGATTACCTGTCGGCCGAGCAGGAAATGCAGGTTCTGGACAACACGACCACCACCCATCAAGCGGTGGCCGAGACGGTCACGACGCCTGAAGAGATCCTGGAATTCCAGAGGCTGGTGCGCATGGTGCCGATCGCCGACTCGGTGGCTCGCTACGCGGTGAACATCGTTCGTGCGACGCGTGCGACCGACCCGAGCGCTCCGGACTTCGTCAAGAAGTACGTGAATTTCGGCGCCAGCGTGCGCGCGGCCCAGAACCTGGTTCTGACCGCCAAGGCTCGCGCGCTGATGCAGAACCGGGTGAGCGTGAGTTATCAGGACATCCAGGCGCTGACGCGGCCGATCCTGCGTCACCGTATTCTGCTCAACTTCCAGGCGGAAAGCGACAAGCTGACGCAGGACGACATCCTGAAGAAGCTGCTGGAGGCGGTCCCGCAACCCCGGGAATAGGCGGTACTCTTCCATGCTGCAGCGTTTCCTAGATCCGTCGGTCCTGGCGGGCATCTCCGGTCTCGACCTGGTGGCGAAGACCGTGGTCGACGGGTTCATCTCCGGACTGCACCGGTCGCCGGATTTCGGTTTCAGCCAGGAGTTCGCGGAATACCGGATCGTACAATCCGGGCGACGATCTGCGCCACGTCGATTGGAACGTGTTCGCGCGCAGCGAGAAGATGTTTCTCAAGCGCTATCGCGGCGAGACCAACTGCCAGGTTTCGGTGCTGCTGGACGCCAGCCGGTCCATGAAATACGGCTCGCGCGGGATGGAAAAGATGGAGTACGCGAAATTTCTGGCGGCGTCCATCTGCTACCTGGCGCACTTGCAGCGCGACGCTGCGGGGCTGATCGTCTTCGACAGCGAAGTGCGGCAATTCGTGCCGCCTTCGACGCGCCAGGGACAGATCATGCGATTACTGCACGGCATCGACTCGGCCCAAACCGGCGCGGAGACGGTGCTCGAAAAACCCTTCGCGCATCTGGTGGACTATCTGCGGCGGCGCGGGGTGGTGGTCGCGATTTCCGATTTCTGGGAGGATCCGGAAACCGTGATCAAGACGGTGGGTCCGCTGCGCTCGCGGGGGAACGAACTGATCCTGTTTCATGTGCTCGATCCGCAGGAGATCCAGCCCAAGCTCAAGGGGCCGATGCTGCTCGAAGATCTGGAGACCGGCGCGAAGATGGAAGTTTCGCCGGACTACGCGAACCGCGAGTACAAGGGCAAGATGAGCGCGCATCTGGAAGATATGAAGAGCCGCGCTGCGGGCGCGAACATCGATTACTTCCTGGTGGACACCAGCCGTCCGCTGGATGAAGCGCTGCGGCAGTATCTGGCGATCCGGGCGGGGAGGCTGTAAATGGGTTTTCTGAATCCCTGGTTCCTGGGCGGCCTGCTGGCGGTGGGGTTGCCGGTCTGGCTGCATCTGCTGAAGCGGCACAAAACCGATCCGCAGCCGTTTCCTTCTCTGATGTTTTTCGAGCACCGCGAGCAAAGCTCGGTGCAGCATCGCCGGCTGGACTATATCCTGCTGTTCATTTTGCGGATGCTGATGCTGGTTTTGCTTGCCCTGCTGTTCGCCAGCTCCGTATATCAACCGCTTGACCCCCAAGGGAGCCGGCAAGAAGCTGGTGGTGGTCGCGGTGGACCGGTCCTTCAGCATGCGCACGAAAGAAGGCGCATCCACGCGCCTGGATGACGCGAAAGCCGAAGCTCTCAACGTGCTGTCGAAACTCTCTCCGGGGCAGCCCGCGCAGGTGGTCGCGCTGGCCGATACCCTGCAGGCGATGACGCAGCAGACCAGCGATCCCGGGGAACTTCGGGGCGCCGTTTCCGCGATCAAGGAAAGCGACGCGCGCGCGTCCTTTGGCGAACTGGCTCGCTATTTAAGGACGCTCAGCGAAAGCACCAAGACGCCGCTCGACGTCCACCTGATCAGCGATCTGCAAAAATCCGCGATGCCGGCGTTCACGGATGCGCGTCTGGATCAGGACACCGATATCACGTTTCATCCGATCGGCAAGGTACAGCCGAACTGGGCGGTCGAAACCGTGATCGCTCCGCAGCACATTTACGATCCCAAGCGGGCCCGCATCAGCGCGACCATCACGGGCTTCTCCGCGCCGGCCGCCACGCGCACGGTCACGCTGCTGATGAACGGCAAGACGATCCAGTCGAAGAGTGTCAACGTGCCGGAGAACGGGCGCGGATCGGCCGAGTTCGCGGGGCTCGACCAGGCTTCCTACGGATTCAACCGCTGCGAAATACGGATCGATTCGGCGGATAGCCTGGCGGCTGACGACCGCTACATGTTTTCCGTGGAGCGGACCGATCCCAAGAAAGTGCTGTTCGTGGACGATGGACGCCGCCCGCAGGCGCAGGAATATTTCCGCGCGGCCTTGAACGCCACGCCGGATTCGGCATTCCAGCTGGAACCACTCAGGCCGGACGTCGCCGCGAACTCGGATTTATCCAAGTATGCCGTGGTGGTGCTCAACGATGTGGCTCCTTTGCCGGCCGGGCTGGAGCAGGCGCTGCAAAAATACGTGTCCGGCGGCGGCTCTTTGCTCGAGTCGATCGGGCCGGCGTCGGTGGCTCTCCCGCGCGCGCCGATCCTGGACGAAGCCATCGACGGCACGCAGTACGCCAGCCGCGAAGGCGAGCGGTTCTTTTCCGTTTCCGACCTCGACACCGGTCACGACGTCATGAAGAGCGTCGAGCGGTTCGATGGCGTGAAGATTTATCTGGCCGCGAATGTCGGCGCGAAAAATTCGCGCGTGCTGGCCCGCCTGAGCAACGGCACGCCCCTGGTGCTCGAACGGAAGGTCGGCGAAGGAAAGGTATTGGCGTTTACTTCCACCTTCGATAACATCCAGAACGATTTGCCCGTGCGAAACGCCTGGGTTCCGTTCGTGCAGAAGTCGGTGGCGTATCTGGGCGGAAGCGGCAGCGGCGAACAGCCGGCTAACCTTTCCGTCGGTGAGTACGTCGAACTGAGGACGGGGAACGAGAAGGGCTCGCAGGCCGAGGTGCAGGATCCCGATGGCCAGCGGGTGCTGTCTCTCGAAGAAGCGGCGCAGGCCCGGAACTTCGAGCTGACGCGGGAAGGATTCTACGAAGTGCGGACTGCGGGCGGAAAACGAAGCCTGGTCGCGGCGCACGCCAATCGTAAGGAATCCGATCTCGCGGTGATCCCCCAGGAAACACTCGATCTTTGGAAGGGCACCGGGTCGAGCGGACCCGTCAATGCATCCGGGCAGGGAACAGGCGGCGAAGGCAACACCACGCCCTGGAGCCTTTCTCCCTTCATTTTGTTGCTATTGTTAGGAGTAGCGCTGGCGGAGTCGGTAGTTGCGGACCGCTATTTGCGGCCGCAGGCTCAACCTCAGGAGACCAAAGCGGCATGAACACGCGCGAACAACTCAACCAGTACCTGCGCGGCCTTGAATCGCGCCTCAGAATGCAGGTAGTCTCGAAGGGAATCGCGGTAGCCCTGGGTGTCGCCCTGGGCGCAACCGTGGCGCTGGTTTTGATAACCAACGCGTTCGCCTTCTCCACCACCAGCCTGGTGATCGCCCGCATCACGCTGTTCCTGTCGCTGGCATTCGCCCTGGGCCTGGCCCTGGTGATGCCGCTGATCAAGTTGAACCAGAGGCGCGCCGCGGGCCGCGCGGAAACCGTATTCCCGGATTTCCAGGAGCGCCTGGTCACCTATGTCGAGCGCCGCGACGATGGACCGGACCCGTTCATCGACATCCTGGCAGCCGATACGCTGAAACATGCGCCGCAAGCGCCGCCCTCGAGTATCGTCACGCCGAAATCGCTGTTTGCGTTTGCGACGTCCGCCGGCGCGGCTGGAGCCGTGCTGTTGTGGCTGATCCTGGCTGGTCCCGGATTTCTGGGATACGGCGCATCCATGTTGTGGGCAGGTCCGCCGAAGGATCCCAACATGGTCGGCGGATTCTACCGGATCACGGTGGATCCCGGCGACAAGCTGGTACGCCGCCGTTCGGATATGGCGATTCGCGCGACGCTGGTCGGCTTCCAGGCTCCGGAAGTCCGCCTGATGGCCCGCTACAAGAGCTCGGCGAAATGGGAACAAGCGAACATGCTGCCCCGCGCCAGCGATTCGTCGTACGAGTATCTGTTTGCAGCCGTTCCCGAGCCCGTGGAATATTACGTGGAAGCGGCCGGCGTGAAGTCGAAGACCTACAAGCTGGACGTCATCGATCTGGCAGGCGTCAAGAATATCAAGGTCACCTATCATTACCCGTCGTGGCTCGGCAAGAAGGACGAGGTCGAGAACCCGGGCGGCGATCTGCGCGCCGTGGTCAAGACGGTCGCCGAACTGGAAGTGGAGACCGATCGTCCGCTGAAGAACGGGCTCATCGAGCTCAATGACGGAACCAAGATCGAGCTGGAAGCGAAGCAGGGCAATTTTCTGATCGCGAAGGTGCCGATCGAGAAGGACGGAGCGTATCATTTCGCGGCGGCCGAGGGCGGCGAGAACGTCCGCATCACGCAGGATTACTTCATCGAAGCCAAGGTGGATGAAGCGCCTTCGGTGAAGATCACGCATCCCGGCGCGGACGCGAAAGTCAGCCCCATCGAGGAAGTCACCGTCACGGTTACGGGCGCGGACGATTTCGCGCTCCAGGCCATGGACCTGCACTATTCGGTGAACGGCCAGGCGGAGAAGGTGATTCCTCTGCTAACTGCGAAGGGCGCCCCGACAGGCGAGGGTAAGGTGGTTCTCAGCCTCGAGGATTTCAAGCTGGTTCCCGGCGATATCGTCTCGATGTACGCCACGGCCAGCGATGCTCGTTCGAAGACTGTCGGCGACATCACGTTTATCGAAGCGCAGCCGTATGAGCGCAACTTCTCGCAATCGCAGCAGGGCGGCGGAGGCGGAGGGGGCGGCGGCGGGCAGCAGAACGATCCCAGCCAGATCACCCAGCGCGAGAAGGAAATTATCGCGGCGACGCATAATTTCAATCGCGGCGGCAAGGACGCCCAGGCCAACGCCGAGAATGCGCAGTATCTGTCCGAAGTGCAGGCCAAGCTGAAGGAGCAGGCCGAATCGATGGCCAAGCGCACCACGGCTCGCGAGCTTTCGACCGAGAATCAGGATTTCCAGAGCTTCACCAAGGAAATGGAAGCGGCCGCGGCCGAGATGGGTCCGGCGTCCGACAAGCTGAAAGGCCAGAAGTGGTCCGATGCGCTGGAGCCTGAGAACAAGGCACTACAGCATCTTTCGCGCGCCATGGCGACGTTCCGCGACATTCAGGTGGCTCGCGGCCAGGGTGGCGGCGGGGGCGGAGGCGGCGGCCAGGATGCCGGCCGCGATCTGGCGAACCTGTTCGACCTGGAGCTCGATACCGAGAAGAACCAGTACGAATCGCAGCAGTCCTCGTCGGGCGACAAGCAGCAGCAGGCCATCGACGACGCGATGCAGAAGCTGGAACAACTGGCTCGCCGCCAGCAGCAGCTCGCGCAGCAGGGCCAGAACAAGCAGCAGGCCAACGTCGATCGCCGCTGGGAGCAGGAGCAGCTTCGCCGGGAAGCGGAAGAGCTGCGCAAGCAGCTTCAGCAGATGCAGCAGCAGCAAGGGCAGCAGAGCCAGCAGGGACAATTGAGCCGCAACAGCCAGTCCTCGCAGAGCGGCCAGTCATCGAGCCAGAGCAAGGGCGGCCAGCAGAGCGCTTCCAGCCGCCAGTCGCAGCAGCAGATCCAGCAGATGATGGATCGTTTGCAGCAGGCGCAGGATGACATGCGCGCTTCGCAACAGGCGCAGCAGAAGGGCGACCAGGCGCAAGCCGACGCCTCGGCGAAGCGTGCGGCCGAGCGCATGCAGGAAGCTCGCGACATGGCGGATCGCATGAAGCGCCAGGATACGGCAGGGCAGTTGGGCGATCTTCAGGAGCGCGCCGACCACCTCGCCGAGCACCAGAAGGAAGTGGAGAATCAGCTGCGGCAGTCCTACGCCGGCAACTCGAAGGACGGCAAGGGCGGCAACGGCCTTAATCGGCAGCAATCCGAACAGGTGGCATCCGAGCTGGATAAGAACCTGGAAGACCTGAAGAAGCTGGAGCAGGATATTCAGCGCTCGGCGCGGGACTTGCGGTCCACGCAGCCGGATGCTTCGACGCGTCTGCGGGACGGCGTCGGCGAGATCCAGCAGAATGACGTGGAGCGCCGCATGCAGTATTCGTCGGAATATATTCGCAACGGGCGCGGCGATCAGGTGAACCAGTCGGGATGGCTGCCTCCGGTGAATCGCGCCATGGATACCATGCGCGAGGGCATTCGCCAGGCTCAGCAGGCGCTGAGCGACGGAACCAAGCAGGGCGCCGGGAAGAATGAGCGCGATCAGCAGCTGGCTGAGGTGGAGAGCCTGCGGCGGCAGATCGAGCAGTTCTCACGCGGTCAGCAGAACGGCCAGCAAAAGGGCCAGCAACCCGGACAACAGCCCGGGCAGCAGCCGGGGCAAGGGCAGGGCAAGGGTCAACAGCCGGGACAAGCGCAGGGCCAGGGTCAGGGCAAGGGCGGACAGCAGCCGGGTCAACAGCCTGGGCAAGGGCAGGGCGGCGGAAATCAGAATGGCGGCAACCAGTTCGGTGGCGGCGGACCCAACGGCGGCGCCTATATCGGCGGCCAGTTTGGACGCTGGAATCCGCAGGGCTACTACGATCTGCCGGATGGCCGGCGCGTGGAGCCGAGCCAGGTGGTTCGCGATTACGCGCGCGATCTCAACGACCTGCGCCAGCGCTTCAAAGACGATCCTGAGATGTCCAAGCAGATCGCCGATGTGGAACGCGCGCTCACGCAGGCCAATGTGGGCGATACTTCCGGTCCAGAGCTCCAGGAGCGCTTGAGCCGGACGGTCCTGCCGCAGCTCGAGACGCTCGAAGTCCAGATGCGCCAGAAGCTCGGCGAGGAAACCGGCGGCCAGGTTCGCAGCGCCGGGACGGAACGGATGCCGGACGGCTTCCGCGAAGCTGTGTCGGAATACTTCCGCCAGCTGGGCAGCGGCAAGAAGCAATAGATTCTGAGGGCGGGATAAAATCCCGCCGCACCAGCATGAATCGCGGCGAACTTGTCCGGCTGATGGTTCTGATCGAGAGCCTTCGCTTGAGGACCTTCGGAGAAGCGTGGGGTCAGGCTTTCCAGCCTGCCGCCGGGCTTCCGCCCGGCGTAACGTAGGGCTCTGCTGCGCTTGACCAAGGAAAGCGTTCCGCCGACCCGACCAGTCCCGCTCTGACTGGATTGTTCTCAATGTACCGCTGGACCTGCAAGAACTCCGGTCCGTCGCGGACCAAGTGATCATAGCTCTCGTCCTGACAGAAGGGAGCATGCCTTCCCAGAACGCGATTCGCCTGATGGGCCGTGAATCCTTTGAGTGGTCCGAGCCACTGTTTCGCGATCACATGAGGCGTAACCAGCAGATGCACGTGATTCGGCATCACCACGAAGGCGTGCAATTGGTAACGATGAAAGCGAGCTTCGCCGTCCCGGATAGCGTCGATCACGATTTGCGCGATTTCGTGCTGCCGGAGGAAAACCGGACCCTCAGTGGCCCGATCCAGCAGGCGGTCCATAGCAACAAAGGCTTGGCCGGACGAGAAGCGAGCAGGAGGAAAGACGCGGTTCTGAGGAAGACTTCCCGCAAGCCGAAATGTCACAAACATGGGACTACCCACGGAATCCCAATGAGGCAGGCGCCGTTCGTAGCGGTTCACCGGTTAGATGGTGACGCGATTAGCTGAGAACTCTCACTGAGATTTTGGCAGCGCCGGGCGGAAGCCCGGCGGCGGGCTCGAAAGCCCGACCCCACTGCCGAGTCGAGAAAGCGGTTTGGGAATACCTTAAGCGGACACCCTATCGCCGTGACTGGGAGGTTTTGAAACCACCAGGAACTCGCCGCCTGTCCACCATCTGAACAGTGTAAAGCGGGGCCGGAAGCCCCGCTCACATGTTTGTCTTCCTACAGCCCGATCAGCCGCACCGTCAGGCTCTTCGTCGTCGAGTTGCCCTTGCTGTCGGTAACGGTGAGATCGAAGATGTAGTTCCCCGGCGTTCCGGGCAAGTACACTTGCGGCGTCGGCGAGGTTCTCTGGTAGATCACCGCCTTGTCGCTGCGCACCGTCCAGTAGAACTGCAGCGGGGTATTGCCCGACGGGCTGGACGATCCGGATGCATCCAGCCTCACATCGCGGCTGGTCGTGTAAACGGGATCCGACGCGAATACGATCACCGGGCCGCTCTTGCCGACCGTTACGGTGGCCGTGCTGGTCGTACTGCCCGTGGCATTGCTCGCCGTCAGCGTGTAGACGGTGGTGACCGTGGGCGAAACGTTGTTGGTTCCGCTGGCCGCCACCGTTCCGATGGAGCTGATGCTCACCGAAGTTGCATTCTGGGTGCTCCACTGCAAGGTGGAATTCTGCCCCGCGTTGATGGTGGACGGAGTCGCGGTGAAGCTTGAGATCACCGGAAGCGCACCCGTCGATGTGCCCGCCGTCACCGTAACCGTGACCGACGAAGTCTCATCGTTCACGCTGTTACGCGCCGTGAGCATATAGGTGGTCGTCATGCGTGGGTGAAACCGTGAGCGATCCGTTCACCGCTACGTTTCCGATGCCGGCGATGTTGGCCGTGTCGGCATTCTGCGTCTTCCAGGTGAGCGTCGCGGCCTGGCCGGCAGCGATCTGGGCCGGCGCAGCAATGAACGACAGGATCTGCGCCCGGTTCGCCGCGCTGGTGGAAATCCGCACGCTGGCTTGACCTTGCCCGCCATGATCGTCCTTGACCGTCAGGAGGAAGTTGTAGGTTTGCCCGGTGGCTGCCGTGAAGGTCGGCTTCGGGGTGGTCGCGCCCGTCAGGGTCACCTGCGGACCGGCTGTCTGGGTCCACTGGAAGGTAATGGGATCGCCGTCCGGATCGTAGGAAGCCGATCCATCCAGTTGTACGGTGCCCGCAGCCACGCCGCTCAAGCTGGGACCGGCATTCGCCACCGGCGGATCGTTGCCCGCGCGAACGCGCCGTGTGACCACTTCATAGCGCACCCGCGGTACTTCCATGGGAAGCGCGTGATCGGCGGCCAGGTATTCCTTGGGCCGGATCATGTTGCCGAACTGGACGCCGAACACGGCGCGGCCGTCGTTGCCGGCCGAGAGCATGGTTTCGTTGACGCCGCCCTCGGCGGTGAGCGCGATCTTGCTGTTCAAGGGGAAGATGAAGCGCAAGGTTCCGCCGATGCGATCGCCGTAGGCGACGCTCTTCAGGTAACCGACGTTGCCCTCGAGGTAGTTCTTGCCCCACAGCCCGAGAGTGGTGGCGACCCCGGCCTGATCGACAATCTTCAGGTAGTTTTCGAGGATCACGTTCTTCTGGAAGACTCCGTTGGCGTCCACGGCATTGGCGCGATTGATCAGCGCATTATCCAGGAATCCCTTGGTTCCGAAGATGCCCACGCGGCCGCGCGAGAAGATGTAGTCCACCGCCACCGCGCCTTCGCCCAGCGTCCCGCCGGTTTGATTTCCAGCCAGGGTCACATGCTTGAAACTGCTGAATAAGCCGGCCTGAACATGTTTTCCCAGGCGATCCACCAGACCGAAATCGAATTGGCCTTCCTGCTGGCCCTTCACATAGTAATATTCGCCCTGCGCCTCGAAGCCGAAGCGCGTGCCCATGGTGTCGAAGAACCGGCCTTTGCCGGTGAAGGTAACGCCGCCGTTGCCGTCCGCGCCGACATTCGCTCCCAGCACCTGGAATTTCGGAGTCTTCTCGGCATCCAGCTGCGTCTTCACCGCGGTGGCGACTTCCGATGCCGAAGGCGGCACCGGAGGCTGCGGCGCGGGCTGGTTCAGCCGCGCTTCCAGAGCCTTCTGATTCTGCTGCATCGCGTCCAGATCCTTGCGCAGCGCGGCGTTCTGATCGGCCAGGTCCTTCAGCATCTTGGCGATGTCGTCCAGCTTGTCCAGGCGCTTCAGAACTTCGCTGCAGCAGTCGGCGACGCCGGCCGCTTGCGCGGGAGCCGCGTTGGCGATGGCGCGAATCGCATCGCCCGGACCGCCTGCGCCGATGGTGCGGCCCTGGTCGTCGGTCACGGTGAGCACCACCCGCCGGTTCATGAAACGGGCGACGTCGGTAGGGCTATAGACGGGGTTAGGATTGGGAACCTTGGGCGCAGCCTTGCCGCGCGATATCGTCTCAATCTGGTTGGCCCGCGCGCCGTATTTCACCAGGAAGTCGCGTACCGTATTGGCACGATCCAACCCTAGCTTCTGATTAAAGCTGTCCGACCCGATGCCGTCCGTGTGTCCTTCCACGCGCACATGGTAGCCGCCGTTGGTTTGCAGCAATTCCGCCAGCCGCAGCAGGCTGGGAAACCCGTCCACCAGGACTGAGGAGTTGAAGTCGAAATTGATCTCTTCCCAGTCATCCTTGCTGGCCTGAGTATCCAACCCCTGGGCCCATAACCCCGTTGCTACCAGCAAAGCGGTCGAAAGCAATACGGTGCATCTTCTCACCATGGTGTACCGATCCTCCTGAATAAAAACAATTCTAGCGTAATTTGTTTTGGATCAGGACTTCTGGTCGAACGACTTCCCCCGAATCCGACCCAATCAATACGCCCCTCCGACTCCCTGCAGGCGCAATACCACCTTCGATTGCCCGTCGTTACGAAGAGTCGTTGAGGTCGGTAAGTGTTACAGGGTTCGTGGATGCGGGAGGACGCTACTTGCTCATGTGCACGGCGTCCTTCTCGTTCTCCAGGCAGTAGTAGTCGAGCAGTTCGCTATCGAGGATCAGGGGCTGCTTCATCTGTATGGTCCACGGGGCGGTGTAGTACTTCGGATCGTCGATGGTGATTTCGATCTGAAGTGTTCCGTAATTCGGGCGCTGGATCCTCTCGGTTGTTTTTCCGGTGTTGCTGAGGGGGTTCCCGTTAGCGTCCAGCCACAGGTCGTCGCGGAACCCGATGGTCTGGACCACCAGGGTATCTCCGTCCCACTTCGCCGTGGAATAGCCGTTCCAGACCGGGTTCGGATCGACCGGGAGGGGCCGCCCGTCGAGGAAGATCTGGCGATACTGAATGTTGCGTTCGGTCAGGATGATCAGGCGCTCCGGGGTTTGAATGAGCCGCTTGTAATAGTCATCGGTCCAGATTCGGGGAGCTCCTCGCGGCATGCAGTGGACGTTGGGATCCTGGACCTGGTCCCGGGTGCGCGCTTTTACAAGGTCGGCCACGCCTGGTTTGTAGGGTGGACCGCCCTTGAGGTTGGAGGCGATGTTCATAAACTCCCGGCCGATCTGCCCGTCGTTGCACTTCCCGAGGCAATTCGCAAAGCTCTCCCAGCCCCACATTCCGGTGAGGTCCGGATGCCCATCGGCGGTTCGCGGCGTGGGCGCGGTCATGTTAGGCTTGCCGTCGGGCGTTTTCGGCACATTGGCGGTCGGGTAATCCAGCCATTGTGCGAACAGGGCCGGTGTAAATGCGGCGAGCAGGAATGTGGATGCGAGGCGTGGCATTGAAATTGAGCTCCGTTTTCAACGGTATCCCTCTTGCATGCAAGTTGTCAATTTTTTGCGAAAAGGTGCGAAAAGGTGTCAGACGACATTTTCTGAAAAGGTGTCAGACGACATTATCGGCTACCCACCGGCTGCGGCGGCAATCTTCGTCTTTGGTGGTCGACCTGGTAACTTCACCCGGAGTCGACGACCTATTTTGGCTTCCAGATTCCCGATGAACTCATCCGAGCCCAGCGGCTCACCAAGCTTCGTCGCTCGCCGCATTCGATCCAGTTCGTCAGGTGGATCCGCGACGAGCAGGCTCGACAGCCAGTCGGGGTAGCTCCAACGTCCGAGCCGCGCACCTTCCATCCACTCGATCCACGGCCAATCGAGGAGTTCGTCGTGCGGCATTGGCGAGGTGTGCGCCAGCGCGCTCGACCATCGCCAATCTGGCGCCTCGGCGATGATGCCGGCGCGCACCGGGTTCAGATCGACGTATCGCATCGCAGCAAACAGATGGGCGGGATCGAGAGGGCAGGAGAAATAGCGATTGTGCCAGAGGTGCCCCACGCGGTGACGGTCTCGATTTTGTTCTAAGGAATATTGCGAATGCGCGTGGCCAAGTGTCCTCGCCAGCGATTCCGGGGTTCCGGGAATTGCGATGAGGTGAACGTGATTGGTCATTAGACACCATCCGAGGATGCGGAGGTCATGGCGGCGGGAGTGTCGGCGAAGTATCTGTATATAGCGGATACGGTCTTGATCGCAGAAGAAGACGTTTTGCCGATTGTTGCCGCGCTGCGTAACGTGATGCGCGATGCCCGGGAGCACGAGTCGCGGTCGGCGTGACATGCAGGATAGTGGGTGAAACGCACGATCGCTCTCAGAAATGTCGTCTGACACCTTTAAAAATGTCGTCTGACCCCTTTTAGGGAACTATAATGAAGTGGGCCTCGCGGTCGGGTAACCGCTCCGATTCATCTTCACGATGAGCAGGGGAGGAAAGTCCGGTCTCCATAGGGCAGCATGCCGGCTAACGGCCGGGGGGACTCGCTCAAAGCGGGTTTTACGGAAAGTGCCACAGAAAATGTACCGCCGGTTTCCGCAAGGGAGCCGGTAAGGGTGAAAAGGTGCGGTAAGAGCGCACCGCGGCTGCGGTAACGCACGCCGGCAGGGCAAACCCCATGTGGAGCAAGACCAAATAGGGGAGGAGGAGCTGCCCGCTCCGTTACGACTTCCGGGTAGGTCGCTAGAGCTGCGGAGCAATCTGCGGCCCAGAGGAATGGTTGCCGCCCGTGGCGCAAGCCGCGGGTACAGAAACCGGCTTATAGTTCGCGAGGCCCATAGAATGTCTAAAGATCGCGCGACCTGCGTCTAGGGAATCGCGAAGTTAAAGCTAAACACATTGATGTCGTCCGGAACGCTGCCGAAGGTCTTCACTAACTGGAATCCTTTGTCCGCGAAAGGGTCGGATCCTTCGCCGGGTTGCCGTTGATCCACGGCGTGTTTGATGGATATAAGATCCTGGGAGGAGGCGCAGGCATAACCCTTTTGCCCCTGCAACGCCGAATGGTCTCCCCACCAGATCCGGTATTGCCGGCCGTCTGAAACTTCCGCCGGCACCGGGACCTCCAGCGACCGAAGCCAGGTGAAAAAGGTATCGGAGTTGAAGCACCAATAGCTCACCTCGACCACCGCCGGCGGCTCCGTGTTTTGGTGAATCCATTCGCTCGCCGAGCCCACGTTCTGCAGGCGTCGTTCGGTGGATTTCGTGGCTTGGGCGGCCTGTTGCGGTCCGCGGACCGATACCAGACCCAAAGCCACGAACAACGCCGACCACGCAGTACCTATCAGGACGTAACGATGCGGAAGTCTGGCCGGAATCGCGTCGAAAATCTGGACCGCGGCGTAGCCTGCGAGGATGCCGTAAAAAGGAAGCCACAGGATAATGTGGTGCGGAGCCGCGACCAGCTTGATCGGCTTGGAAACAAAAAACAGCAACCCGGCCAGCAAGAAAGGCATTAACAAACGGTCGCGCTTGATGAGAATTACGGTCGCTCCGATTGCCAGCAATGTCATCGTCAGGTAGTCCGGTGCAATGAGGTTCAGGTAAAACTTCAGATACCAGCTGACATTCTGTAGCAGCGGCCAGTTCATCCTGTCGAGGTCGAAATAAGTAGTGCTATAGGAGTTGATGCTTTGGAAGAAGTAACCGGGCTCGCGGAGGATCGTAGGCGTTCCCGCCAGACAGCCGGCGCAGATGCCTGCCGCCAGCACCAGCATACGGGGATGCTGGACACGCTTGGCGAACCACTGCATCCCCGGGATCCTATGGACCATCAGCAGAACCGCACACGCGATCGCGCCGAGCAACGCCATGGTATACAGCGTCTCGAACGCCTTTCCCCAGATGGTGGTCAGTATCCTCCCCCGCACAGTGTCGGGCAGGTACCCTGTCTTGATAAGGATCGCAATGGCGCAAGCGCCAAGAAAACTGAGCGCCAAGGTGTACGTCCAAGCCCGGCTCAGCCATCGAGGATATAACGGAAGCGGTTTGCGATCGAAAAACAACAGCAGCAGCAGTAGCGGAAGGGACGCCGTGATGGAGTGGAACCTGGTCGCCGCCGCCAGGCCGGCCAGGATACCCGCCAGCAAGATCCAACGCACCTCGGAGGAAGCTCGTGTCGCCGGGTACTCTAGGCCGCGAAACAGGCACAGCACCGCCAGCAAAATACAGCACATCGCAAGCGATTCAACCCGTATGAAAGAGCTGTACGAGGTGTAGATCGGCGACATCATCAGGACGAAAGCCGCGACGCATGCGCCCGCGCGGCTCGTCACCTTGGAAGCGACCAGGAAGACCAGAACGATGGAGGCGAGCGCGAAGAAAAGGGTTTCCGCGCGCATCAGGGTGAACAGCAACTGTAGATGATCGAAGGTGAAGCGCTCGAGACCGGTGCCCGCTGGAACCAGCCCGAACAACGCCTCCGCAGCGTAAACGGGCAGCCAGAGGATAGCCGTCAGAAACATCAGCGGAGTCCCCGGCATATCGAAAAAATGTTGCCGAAAATCCAGATGGAGAAACCGGATCACCTCTGCGACCAGTACATATTCGTCCGAGGAAAAATACCACGCCCGGAACAGCGATGGGGCCATGTACCAGGCTTCGTACCCGACCGTTCCGGCCAGGAACAGGATCGCAAGCCACGGTATGCGATGCGGCGGAAGTGCTAGAGGGTTCGCCGATTTGGATCGTCGATTTGACATCAGAATCCTCACGAGCGCGGCGCCGGCAGCCACACTTCGAGACAAGCTCCGCCCTCGCGGCGATTCGAGGCCGTGATCGCGCCGCCGTGCTGCGTGACGATGCCCTCCGCCACGGTCAGACCCAGTCCGGTGCCGCGCGCATCGAGTCTCGTGGTGACAAAAGCGTCGAAAATATCAGGTAGCACATCGGCGGGAATGCCCGGACCGTTGTCTTCCACCGCGATCGCGATGCCCAGTTCCCCGGCGCGATCGGCGTGGCGCGCGCGGACATCCACGGTTCCGCCCGGAACCTCCACTGCATTCACGGCGTTGCGAAGAAGGTTTACGAACACCTGAACCAAGCGGTCGGGGTTACCGATCACGCGTTCCTCCGGGTCCACCAGATTAGCGAAAGTAATCCCGGACGCGCGCGGGTCAATCGCCACCAGAGCCCACGCTTCGTCGATCAGGCCGCGTGCCGCCACCGGCTCGGCGTGCTGCTTGCGGGCTTTGGAGAAGTCGACCAGGCTTTCGCTGATCGTCCGCAACCGCTGCGTCACGCGCTGCATCCGGGCGAGCCGTTCCAGCGTCTGAGGGTCTTTCGATGTCTCGATGAGTTTTTCGATCGAACCGTGCAAGACCGCGAGCGGTGTGTTCAACTCGTGCGCGACGCTGGCCGAGAGCAAACCCAGGCTGACCAGCCGGTCTTGCTCCTCCAGACGCCGCAATGCCGCGGCCAGCTCATCTTCCTGCCGGCGAAGCTCGGCCACGGTTTCGTTGCGCGACTGCATGATCTGGCCGATCTCGTCTCCCAGGATTTCGCCGCGCGGAATCAGCTCGCTTTTGCGGTCTCCGGCGCGCGTGGCGGTGTCGGCTTCGAGCATCCGCCGCAAAGGCCGGTAGACATACAGCGGCATGATGACCGCTTCAAGCAGAACCACCGCAGCGATATAGATGCTCCCTAACACCACGAACAGGGCGATTTTGGCCCGCGAAATTGCATCCCCATCGGCCACTTGCTTTTCAAACAGCGGAATCAGGGAGAAGTAAGCGGCACAGGTCAGCACCAGGAAGAACAAGTTGTGAAGGACCATCAGTTTAGGACGGACCTTGAGGTTGCCGAAAGTTCTTGCTAAACTATAATTGCTCTTGCTAAACAAGAATAGTTGCTCCCCTTGCGCAAGGTATGCGGTCGTGGTAGAAACGATAGAAGCCCAAATTCAATTCAGGTTTTGGAAGTACGGGGAACCCAGCGGCGTCCGTGCGCGCGGGTTCGGGTTGAGGACCATTACAGAAGATGGCTGCTATTTTTCCAAAGGCGTCTGACATCATTCTAAAAGTGCTTGGCGCCGTGATCGGCCTCGGCGCGGTGGCCACTATCGGAGCATACACCTATTACAGTTATCCGACCGTGATCGACACTGGCTATCAGCCGGAACAACCCGTTCCCTACAGCCACAAGCTGCACGCCGGACAACTGGGCATGAACTGCTTCTATTGCCACTACACCGCCTATCGAGGCGCTTACGCGGCGATTCCCGGAACCGAGATCTGCATGGGCTGCCACCAGAAGGTCAAGGACAAGAGCCCCCGGCTGGAGTTAGTCCGGCAATCTTATGAGACCGGCGAGCCTATTCCCTGGAAAAAAATCCACGTGATGCCCGACTATGTTTATTTTAACCACCGCGCCCATATTACGGCCGGTGTAAGCTGCGTCAGTTGTCACGGCCGGATCGATCAGCTGGTGGAAGTGCGTCAGGAAAAGCCGCTCAATATGGCCATGTGCCTGGCTTGCCATCGCGACCCTGCGCCGAATATCCGGCCCGCGGAGCTGGTCACGCAGCTCGACTGGGTGCCCGACCGCGATCCGCGCGTAATCGGTGAAGAGATCATCGCGCAAAAGCATTTGCATCCGCCTACGAATTGCTCGGGGTGTCACCGGTAATGGAAAAGACGAGTTTAGTTCAGATAACGAATGTAGGGGCGAGGCACGCCTCGCCCGATCCGTCGCCGGCTCCGGTAACCGGTCCCGAATACTGGCGCAGTCTCGACCAGCTCGCCGACACGCCCGAATTCCGCAATTGGGTGCAGCGCGAGTTTCCAGACGACGCCGCGTCCGTTCTCGATGGGAATTCCCGCCGGACCATGCTCAAGATCATGGCGGCGTCGTTCGGGTTGGCTGGACTCGCCGCCTGCAGCCGCCCCGAATATCGTCTGGCTCCGCAAGCCCGCGGCCGCGAGGATTATATTCCCGGCGCGCCCTACAACTACACCAGTGTGTTCGCACTGGGCGGCCACGCTGCCGGGATCGTCGTCCAGACGAACGAGGGCCGTCCGAGCAAGATCGAAGGGAATCCGGATCACCCGGCAAGTCTGGGCGCGGCGACGGCGCTGGCTCAGGCAAGCTTGCTGTCCGTCTACGATCCTGACCGGTCGAAAGCGGTTTTGGAAGGCGGGAAGGAATCGAGCTGGGAGAAGTTTGAAGCCGCCGTTAAGGGATTATCGTTCGGCGATGGATCTGGGCTGCGCTTTTTGAGCGGAACCGTGATTTCGCCGACGCTCGAAAGCCAGCGCGCCGAAGCATTGAAGAAATGGCCCAAGGCCAAGTGGGTGGAGTACGAGTCCATTGCGCGCGACAACGAACGCGCCGGTGCGATGCTGGCCTTCGGGCAAGCCGTCAACGTTCATCCGCAGTTCGACAAAGCGAAAGTCATTCTCTCGCTGGATTACGATTTTCTGGGCGCGGATTATCCCACGCCGCTGGCGACCAAGTTGTTTTCGAAGAACCGGCACGTCGATTCCGAGGAAGATCTGGAAAAGATCAGCCGCCTGTATGTGGTCGAGAGCCAGTTCTCATTAACGGGAGCGAACGCCGAACATCGCCTGAGAATGCAGGGCGGGGAAGTGCAGAAGTTCGCGGCTGATCTTGTGGCCGCGCTGAACGCGGCCCCTGCCGGCAACGACAAGCGAGGCAAATTCCTGGCCGCTCTCGCAAAAGATCTGAAGGCCGCCGGCAAGGAAGCCCTGGTGGTCGCCGGACCGCGCCAGCCCGCCATCGTTCACGCGCTGGCCCATCAGATCAACCAGACGCTGGGCGCGGCGACGGTCACCTACACGAAAGCCTCTACGACCGACCGGGTCGACTCCGGCGTCGACGCTCTGAAGACTCTGACCGGTGAAATGACCGCGGGGCAGGTGAACGCCATCATCATCGTCAGCGGCAATCCGGCTTACACGGCGCCCGCCGATCTGCAATTCGGCGCTGCGCTGGCCAAGGTCGCGAATTCGATTTACCTGGGCGCGGAAAACGACGAAACCGCCGCCGCCGTCAAATGGCATCTGCCCGAGGCGCACTATCTCGAAGCCTGGGGCGATGCGCAGTCCACCAACGGAACCGTGGCGATCCAGCAGCCCATGATCGAGCCGATTTTCGGCGGCAAGAGCGCTATCGAAGTGATGGCGGTGCTGCTCGATTCGAAAGATCGAAAAGGCTACGATCTGGTCAAGAATTACTGGACCTCGCAGTGGTCTGCCGCGTCTCGAGACAACACCTGGAAGAAGACTCTGAACGATGGAGTGATCGCGGAAACGCAAGCGGCCGAGGTCAAACCCACCGTCGACAGCAAGAGAATCCAAGCAGCGCCCGCCGCTGCGGCGAGTGGAATCGAAGTGGGATTCGTGCCCAGTGCCACCACCTGGGATGGACGATTCGCTAACAACGCGTGGATGCAGGAAGCGCCCGATCCGATCACAAAAGTGGTGTGGACCAACGTCGCGTTGATCAGCCCGGCGATGGGCCGGGAAAAGGGTTGGAAGGACGGCGACATGGTCGCCCTCACGCGCGGCAATCTGAAGCTCGAAGCCGCGGTGATGGTCCAGCCGGGGCATGCCGATAACGCGGTGACCATCGCGCTCGGCTACGGCCGGCCTCGTTCAGGCAGCGTAGGCACCAACGTCGGGTACAACGCGGGGCTCATCCGGACGTCGGATAGTTTCTGGTTCGGGCAAGGCTTCGCCATCGCCGCAACGGGCGAAAAGGCGATCCTGGCGAATACGCAGGAGCACGGCTCGATGGAGGAGCCGCAGCTGGTTGGCGGCATCAAGCCCAACACGCGCCCACTGGTCCGCGAAACGACCATCGAGGAATACAAGAAGAACGCGAAAGTCATCGAGGCGATGAACGAGGTTCCCGAGCTCGACTCCGTTTATCCGCAGCTCAAATGGGAAGGCTTGCAGTGGGGCATGGCCATCGATCTGGGCGCCTGCACCGGCTGCAACGCCTGCGTCGTGGCCTGCCAGGCGGAAAATAACGTGCCCTCCGTCGGCAAGGATCAGGTGCTTCGTGGCCGCGAAATGCACTGGATCCGGATGGACCGCTACTACGTCGGGTCGGTGGACGATCCGCGGGCGGTGGAGCAGCCGATTCCGTGCATGCAGTGCGAAAACGCGCCCTGCGAAAACGTCTGCCCGGTACAAGCCACGACCCACAGCCCGGAAGGCTTGAACGACATGGCGTACAACCGCTGCGTCGGCACGCGGTATTGCGCCAATAACTGTCCCTTCAAAGTTCGCCACTTCAACTTCCTCGACTGGCACAAGAATTTCCTGGAACGGCGGCGTATCGAGCCTGAATTGATGCAGATGGTCTACAACCCGGACGTTACGGTCCGGATGCGCGGGATCATGGAAAAGTGCACCTACTGCGTGCAGCGCATCCAGGAAGCGCGTATCGCCACCAAGACTGACAACCGGCGCGAGTTCACGGGTGAAGGCGTGGTGACAGCCTGCCAGCAGACTTGCCCGGCGGATGCGATCTCGTTCGGCAATATCAACGATCCGAACAGCAAGGTCGCCAAATTAAAGAAGCAGGAGCGCAATTACGCCATGCTGGCGGAACTTGACGTGCGACCCCGCACGACGTATCTGGGGCGGTTGCGAAATCCCAATCCGGAGCTGGAAGCGTCATGAGAATGTTTAGGAGAACTGCATGAGCGCAGTCGTCCAAGATCCGCAATTGATGGTGGTGAACCCGCCGCTGGTACAGGGCGCGACGGATCTCCACGATCTCACCGACCAGATCAGTTCGGTCGTCGAGGCGAAGGTCTACGAGACCCCACTCAAATACTGGATCACGCTCATGTGCACGGGTTCGATCGTGCTCCTGCTGGGCGCGATGCTTACGTATCTGGTGAGCACCGGTATCGGCGTGTGGGGCAACAACCGGCCGGTCGGCTGGGCATGGGATATCACGAACTTCGTGTTCTGGATCGGTATCGGCCACGCCGGAACGCTGATCTCGGCCATTCTGTTCCTGTTCCGTCAAAAGTGGAGAACCTCGATCAACCGCTCCGCTGAAGCCATGACGCTGTTCGCCGTGATGTGCGCGGGTATCTTCCCGCTGTTCCACACCGGCCGCCCCTGGCGCGCGTTTTACTGGCTGTTCCCGATTCCCAACACGGATCTGAACATCTGGCAGAATTTCCGCAGCCCGCTGATCTGGGACGTGTTCGCGGTCTCGACCTACTTCACCGTTTCGCTGCTGTTCTGGTTTACCGGCCTGGTTCCGGATCTGGCGACGCTGCGCGATCGGGCGACCAGCAAGGTTCGCCAGGTGGTCTTCGGGATCCTGAGCCTGGGCTGGCGCGGGTCGGCCCGGCACTGGCGTCATTATGAACAGGCCTACCTGATCCTGGCGGGAATCTCGACGCCCCTGGTGCTCTCGGTGCACTCGGTGGTTAGTTTCGACTTTGCGACGTCGGTGATTCCGGGCTGGCACACGACGATTTTTCCGCCCTACTTCGTCGCCGGCGCGATCTTTTCGGGATTCGCGTGCGTCATGACGCTGCTGCTGATCGCGCGCTGGACGCTCAATTTGCAGAATCTGATCACCATCAAGCACCTGGACAATATGAACAAGATCATCCTGGTGACCGGGTCGGTGGTGGGCTACGCGTACTGCACTGAGTTCTTCATCGCCTGGTACAGCGGGGATATCTATGAGCGCTTCACGTTCCTGAATCGCGCGTTCGGGCCGTACTGGTGGGCAGCCTGGTCGATGTACACCTGCAATGTCTTCATCCCGCAGCTGTACTGGTTCCGCAAGATGCGCACCAACCTGTGGGTGATGTTCATCATCAGCATCACCACCAACATCGGGATGTGGTTCGAGCGCTTCGTAATCATCGCCACCAGCCTGACGCGCGACTTCCTGCCCAGCTCATGGGGCTACTTCAGTCCGACCTGGGTGGACATCTGCACATTTATCGGCACCATCGGATTGTTCCTGACGCTGTTTCTGCTGTTCGCGCGCTTCCTGCCGATGATCGCGATGTCCGAAGTGAAGGGCGTGGCATCCATCGAGAAACATTCATTTGCCGGACAGGTAGAAGGGAGTCCTTCACACAGATGAGCCAGACTTCTGATCCCGCTATCCTCATCGCTCAGATTAAAGACAAACTGGGCATCGGGGACGACAAAGTCTATGCCGTCATGGGCGAGTTCGCCGAGCCGGAAGATCTGGTAGAAGCCGGCCGCCGCATTCGCGCGATGGGCTATACCAAGATCGACGCGATGACGCCTTTCCCGGTCCACGGCATCGATGAGGCCATCGGAGTTCCTTACTCGAAAATCGGCTGGATCGTGGTTTGCGGCGCTCTCGCCGGCATTACGACCGCGCAGGTTCTGATTTACTACGTCGGAGAGATCGATTACCCCTTGATCATCGGAGGCAAGCCGCTATTCGACTTTACCTACTCGATTCCTCCGACCTTCGAGCTCGCTGTTTTGTTTTCCGCGATTACCACTTTCATGTGCACGTGGGCATTAAGCGGTTTGCCGCGGCTGTACCATCCTTCGATGAATTACCGCAACGCGCATCGCGCCTCCGATGACCGGTTCCTGCTGGTGGTTGAGGCGGACGATCCGAAATTCGACGCGCAGAAGACCGCTCAGGACATGCGCAGCGTGGGCGCAAACGACGTGGAGGTTGTCGAGGGATGAACGGCACACGTAATACGTTGCTCGCGATCGGCGCGATGCTCGGGCTGGCCGGATGTTCCGGCATTCAGCGCGATCCGCCGCTCCAGGTGTGGCCCGACATGCGGTTCCAGAAGAAGTTCAAGCCGCAGCGCTCCACGGATCTGTTCTCCGATACGCGCGAAAGCCGCCGTCCGCCGGAAGGCGTGGTCGCCCGCGGCCACATGCTCGAGGACAATCCATTCAACACCGGCATGGACGGGAAACTGTACGTCGGCAAAAGCCCGGTGAAGGTCACCGAAGCCGTGCTGACCGAAGGTCACTGGCGATTCAACACCTATTGTTCGCCGTGCCACGATGAAACCGGTCTGGGGAAGGGCATGGTGCCCAAGCGCTGGCCCGCCTGGCAGCCGCAGAACCTGATGGAGGATCGCATCGTCGAAATGGCCGATGGCGATATCTTCAACGTGATCACTTACGGCCGGCGAACGATGCCGCCTTACGGCTACCAGAATCATCCGGAAGATCGCTGGGCCATCATCGCTTACCTGCGCGTGCTGCAACGCGCCGCCCACGGCACCATCAAGGACGTGCCGCCGGAGCTGCAGTCGAGCGTTCAATACAAGGGATCGGATACGCAATGAACCACACCGCAACAAATCCGGGCGCTCACGCCGGCCACTACCAACTGGAATCGGCCCGCTGGTCGAAAGGCCGCAACGCGCTGGTGCTGGCTGCAATGATCTCGATCGTGGCCTGCATCGCCGGCTACATCCAGGATCCCGACCGTTTCTTTCGCTCCTATCTGATCGCGTTCTGCTTCACCTGCGCCATCGGACTCGCGGCTTTCTTCTTTGTCATGGTCCAGTTCCTGAGCGGCTCGGCGTGGAGCGTTACCATGCGCCGCATCATGGAAAACATCATGATCACGCTGCCGGTGGGAGCCCTGCTGTTTGTTCCGCTGGCGTTCGGCCTGAATCACATTTATTCCTGGACCAACCCGGTTGTTGCCCAGGCTACCGCGGAATCTCCGCGCCAAATCCGGTTACCTGACGAATAATTTTTTCATCCTCCGGACTTACGGGTATTTCCTGCTGTGGTCTATCTGGATTTTCGCCATTTACCGGCAGTCGATCAAAGCCGACGACCGGCGTTCCATCCGGCAGATGCGGGTCGCATCCCGCTGGAGCGCGCCAGGATTGTTCCTGGTGGTAGCCGTGGGGACGCTCGCTGCCTACGACTGGCTGATGACCGTCGAGCCCAGCTGGTATTCGACGATTTTCGGGCTGTACTACCTGGCCGACGGCGCCGTGGCGTTCTTCGCCGTCATGATTCTGATCTGCCTGGGATTCCGCAAGGCCGGAGTTCTGGACAAAGAGATCAACATCGAGCACTACCACGATCTAGGCAAATGGCTGTTCGCCATGACGTGCTTTTACACCTACATGGCCTTCTCGCAATACCTGCTGATCTGGTACGCCAACATTCCGGATGAAACCCAGTTCTTCCGGCACCGCATGCCGGGGACATGGCTGTATATCAGCTTGTCGCTGCCCTTCATCCGTTTCTTTATTCCGTTCTTTACCTTGATCAGCCGCCCGGCCAAGCGCAATCTGACGATCCTTACCGTAATGTCGGTGTGGAGTCTGGTGGTGGTCTATCTGGATCTCTACTGGATCGTGATGCCGGTGTTCTATCCCAACGGTCCGCAGATTCACTGGCTGGATTTCGCCACGCTGGGTGCGACGGTCAGCATCACCGGACTGGTCTTCTGGAGCCGGTTCCGCAAGCACGCCATGGTTCCCGAAGGCGATCTTCGCCTCGAACAGAGTCTGCATTTCGAGAATGCATAAGTATCGTGACTAAAAAATGACTACGAAATACGATCACGAAATTGTCCATCACGATCCCCAGGAAGGGTTCGACCATAGCGAGCCGGCTACCCGCAAAATCACGGCGTTCGTGATCGTCAGCGTGATTACGCTAGTGGTGACGATCATGGCTTTGCAGTCCTACTTCGACAAGATCTGGAACGAAGCGGTCTACGAGAAGGTGCTTTCGGTTCCCGGCGAAGAAGTGGGCGACCTGCGCAGTCTGTCGAACTGGCGCCTGAATCACTACGAATACGCGGATCCCTCCAAAACGCGCGTACGCATTCCGTTTGAACGAGCCAAGGAGTTATTTCTGGCCGACCAGGACGCGGGCAAGACGTTTTATCCCGGCAAGCCCACTGAGCCGAAACCGGAAGAACCTGCCACGCCCGCGACGCCGGCCGGTGCCGCACCCAACGCCGCTACACCTCCTGCGCCCAGCGCAGCAAAGCAGCCGGAACCGGCAAAGAAATAGAACATGAAGTTCCTCCGCATATTCTCGATTCCGGCAGCGCTGCTGGCGCTGGGGTCGACGTGTGCGTTCGCGCAATACAAGCCTCGTCCGGAGAAAGAGATTTCCGCCGCCGATGCCGCCAACCGTATTCCCGCGCAATTGGTGGGCGTCGGTATTGAGGAACACCTCGGCCGAGCCGTCGATTTGGACCTGACCTTTAACGACGAAAATGGCCAGGTCGTCAAGCTCCGGGATTTCTTCAATAAAGGGCGTCCTGTACTGCTGGACCTGGTGTATTACAACTGCCCGCAGTTGTGCACTCTGATCCTCAACAGGCAAGTGGAGATCATGCGGCAGATGCCGCAGACGCCCGGCAAGGAATATGAAGTTGTCACCATCAGTATCGATCCCCGCGAGACTCCGGAGATCGCCCGGCAGAAAAAAGCATCCTATCTGGCGAGCTACGGGAAGCCCGCTCCGGGCTGGCATTTCCTCACCGATCGCGACGATAACGCCAAGCGGCTGGCGGAGCTGATCGGATACCACTATCGCTGGGATCCGCGCATCCAGCAATACGCTCACCTGGCGGGGATCATGATCCTGACGCCCGAAGGGAAGATGGCGCGGTACCTGTACGGCATCAACTACCGGGCGCTCGATCTGCGCTTCGGCCTGGCCGAGGCCGGCGAAAGCCGCAGCACCCCGACGATCGATAAAGTTCTGCTGTTCTGCTATCACTACGATCCCGTGGAGAACAAATACGTGCTGTTCGCCACGAACTTCATGAAGGCCGGCGGAGTCCTGACGGTCCTGATTCTGGGATGGTTTTTGTTCCGCATGTTCCGCGCCGAGCAGCGCCGCAAGGAGCGTTTCGCATGACCGGCCAATCGCTATCGCTCATGGTTCTGTGTCAGCGCTGGACCAGCGCCTGCACGGAACCGCGAACGCCAGGGAGCGGCCTACGAGCCGCGCTTTCATGGAGCGGAGATTCGAGGAAGGGAAGTAATTAATGGACTGGCTGCGCGCATGGATGATGCCCCCGCAGGGCTCCGAATTCGCTAAAGAGATCGACTTCGTCTACATGGCGTTGTTCTGGCTGAGCGTCGTGTTGTTCTTCATGATCGCGATCCCCGCAGTGTATTTCCCGTGGCGCTATCGCTTTAAGCTGGGGCGGGTGACGCCGCATCAGACTCACAGCACTGTGCTTGAGATCCTGTGGACCGTGGGCGCCGCTGCTGCTGTGCGTCGGGATCTTCTTCTGGGGCCTCAATGGCTGGATGAAATACGCCGTGGCTCCCGGCGAGGCGATGGAAATCTCGGTCACCGCCAAGCAGTGGCTGTGGCAGTTCGAATATCCGGATGGGTCGCGCACCATCAACGATATTCACGTTCCGGTGAACAAGCCGGTGAAATTCACGATGACCAGCGAGGACGTGCTGCACGATTTCTTCGTCCCCGACATGCGCGTGAAGCACGATATTATTCCCGGCCGCTATACCCAGATCTGGTTCACGCCCACCGTGCTTGGCCCGCACAATTTCACCTGCGCCGAATACTGCGGCAAGGATCACTCCGGCATGAAAGGCATGTTGACCGTCGACAACGACGCCGACTTCGCCAAGTGGATGGAAACCGGCGGCACTGAGTGGGAGGATTACTTCAACGGAAAAGATCCCAAGAAGACGCCGGCGGACTGGGGAAAGATCACCTACGAGCGCGTCGGCTGCAATTCCTGCCACACCGTGGACGGGACCAAGAGCAAGGGTCCCAGCTGGAAAGGCGTTTATGGCTCGATGGTGGAGCTGAACAACGGCACATCGGTGCTGGCGGATGAGGCTTACATCCGGGAGTCGATGATGAGCCCGCAGGCTAAAGTCGTCAAGGGGTTCGACCCGATTATGCCTACGTTCCAGGGTTTGTTGAAGCCGAATCAGGCGAACGGGCTGGTGGCGTACATCGAGTCGTTGAAGTAAACGAGCGAGCGAAGTAGGAGAATGAGGTAAAGGCAATTATGGAACCGGCAGTTACAAGCGGCGCGCGCATCGGGGATCGTCCGCGCCCCAAAAAGAATTACCTGAACGAGACCAAGGGTTTCAAGAGCTGGGCGTTGACGGTCGATCACAAGCGCATCGGGATCATGTACCTGGTCGGCACGCTCACGGCATTTCTGCTGGGCGGGATTTTCGCTCTTCTCGTCCGCCTCACCCTGCTGACGCCCGCGCACAAGACTGTTCGGCTTGCAGGTCACCGCGGAAACTTACAACCGCTTCTTCACCCTGCACGGCGCGATCATGGTGTTTCTGTTCATCATTCCCTCGATTCCCGGCTCGCTTACCAATTTCGTACTTACCCCTCATGCTGGGCGCCAAGGACGTGGCGTTTCCCCGGCTGAATCTGGCGAGCTTCTATCTCTGGGTCATCGGGGCGGTCATGGCCATTTCGTCGATGATCATCGGAGCCGTCGACACCGGCTGGACCTTCTACACGCCGTACAGCACGACCACTTCCGGCACGGTCACCTTAATGACGGCGGCGGTTTTCGTTCTGGGGTTCTCCTCGATCTTCACGGGACTGAACTTCATCGCCACCGTTCATAAGCTGCGCGCACCCGGCATGGGCTGGTTCGATATGCCGCTGTTCGTGTGGGGCATGTATTCCACCGCCGTCATTCAGGTCCTGGCGACTCCGGTCCTGGGAATCACGCTGGTCCTGCTGATGCTCGAGCGGGTTTTCCAGATCGGCATCTTCGATTCGCGCATCGGCGGCGATCCGGTGCTGTTCCAGCACTTCTTCTGGTTCTACTCGCATCCCGCGGTCTACATCATGATTCTGCCGGGCATGGCGATCATCAGCGAATTGATCCCGACATTTTCGCGCAAGACCATTTTCGGCTATCGCGCGATCGCGTATTCCAGCGTTTCGCTGGCGCTGGTGAGCTTCATCGTCTGGGGCCACCACATGTTCGTCGCGGGCCAATCGGAACTGGCGACCGTGGTCTTCTCGGCGCTGACGTTCCTGGTGGCGATCCCTTCCGGCGTCAAGGTGTTTAACTGGCTCACCACCATGTACCAGGGGAACATCAGCCTGGAAACGCCCATGCTCTACGCCATCTCCTTCCTGATGCTGTTCGCTATCGGCGGTTTGACCGGCATCTTCCTCGGGACTCTTTCGACCGACATCCACCTGACCGATACCTACTTCGTGGTGGCGCATTTCCACTACGTGATGATGGGATCCACGGTCACCGCATTCATCGGCGGGCTGTACTACTGGTGGCCCAAGATGACCGGCCGGATGTATACGGAGAGATGGGGCCAGGTGACTGCGGTGATCTGGTTCATCGGCTTCAACGCGACCTTCCTGCCGCAGTTCATCCTGGGCAGCCGGGGCATGCCGCGCCGCTATTACAATTACCTGGATCAGTTCCAGCCGCTGCACGTTTTTTCGACAGTCGGATCCTGGATCATCGGGCTGAGCCTGTTCATGACGGCCGCCGTGCTTGCTTGCGTCGCTCCGCAAGCCGGCGGATGCGCCCGACAATCCCTGGGGCGGGACCACCCTGGAGTGGCAGACTTCCTCGCCGCCCATTACTCATAACTTTGAAGACCAGCCGGTGCTCGAACATGAGCCGTACGATTACCGGCCCAAGGCGGTGACGCACTAGATGAGTACCACCACAACAGACGTTCAGTCGCACGGCGGGCACGGGGAGCACGATGAGCACAACCCCCACCATCAGCATCATTTCGCCACGATGGAGCAGCAGTTCGATACCAGCAAGCTGGGTATGTGGCTGTTCATCGTGACGGAAATCCTGCTGTTCGGCGGCCTATTTGTCGGCTTCGGCCTGATGCAGCACCAATACCCGCGGGAATTCATCGAGGCCCACGAGCACCTGAAGCAGGACATCTTCGGAAGACTGTTTCCGCTGTACGGCGCGGTCAACACCATCGTGCTGCTGATTTCCAGCTGGACCATGGTCATGGGCGTCAACGCGGCCCAGACCAGTCAGCAGAAGAAGACGGTGCGCTACCTGGTGCTCGACTATTTTGTTGGCGTGCGTGTTCCTGGTCATCAAGTACGTCGAGTATTCCCACAAGTTTCACGATGGCTTGCTGCCCGGCATCTTTTACGCGCATCAAACCGAGGATCTCATCAAGGGCACGCACGGATACGCCACCTTCTTCGCCTTTTACTTCATGATGACCGGCCTGCATGGAATCCACGTCATGGTGGGTATCGTGCTGTTGAGCTGGCTGGTGGTGCGCGCCAATCGCGGCGATTTCAACAAGCGAATACTACACCCCGGTCGACCTGGTGGGCTTGTACTGGCACGTCGTCGATATGATCTGGATTTATCTGTTCCCGCTGTACTATCTAATCTCATGAACTCTAATACCGAATCCGCTACGCACGCAGGCCAGCATCACGGCGGGCCCAAAATCTACACCGCGAATCTGTTCGCGCTGATGTTCCTGACGGTCGTCACGGTGGCCGCGGCATCTTTTAATTTCGGCTCCGCGAACGTCGTCATCGCGCTGGCCATCGCCACGGTGAAAGCCACACTGGTGGCGCTGTTCTTCATGCATCTGGTCTGGGATAAGCCGGTGAACGCCATTATCGCGATTGCCGGGTTTTTGTTCCTGGGCATCTTCCTGATGTTCGACTTCCTGGACGTCACGTCGCGCGTGAATTTTCTGCCGCGCAACATGCCGAACATGGAGAACGCCACGCCGGCGCCGGATTCGATGAATCCGCTCAAGACCGCTCCGCCCAGGCCTTTGGAGCCGGCGCCCGCCGCTTCCGGAGCCAAGGAAGAGCCCAAATAAAGCTTATTTGGCAGGTGACAAGATCACCTGCCCCACCTCTCGCAGCGTTTCGAACAGCAGATCGAGATCCTCGTCCGTCCCCGTGGAGATCCGCACGCACTGCGGCAAACCCCACGCCTCCATCGGACGAATAATCACCCCGCGCCGCAATAGCTGATCGACGAGTGTCGCGGCCGCCTCCCGGCTTTCCAGAGGCACCAGAACGAAGTTCGCTTCCGAGGGCACCGCCGGCAATCCCAGTTCGCCGAGCGTGTTCGTCAGCCGCCGCAAGCCGCGCGCGTTCAGCTCCAGCGACCGGTGCAGCCATTCTTTGTCGTCCAGCGCGGCGATTGCTCCGGCCTGCGCCGGAGTGCTCGGCTCGAACGGCAGCTTCACCTTGAGCAGCTCGGCGATCAGGTCCTCATGCGCGAAACCGTAACCGATCCGAAGCCCCGCGAGCCCGTAGACTTTCGAATACGTCCTTAGCGTAATGACGTTGTCGTAGCGGTAGTGCATCGAATCCGGATAGCGCGGATTATCGCGCGCGTATTCGAAATACGCTTCGTCCAGGATGATCAGAACGCGTTCCGGCACGTGATGGTAGAAGGCATCGAATTCCTGGCGCGTGAAGATTGTCCCGGTCGGATTGTTGGGATTCGCCAGATAGACGATCTTGGTGTTCTCGGTGATGGCTGCGGCCAGCGCCCGGAGGTCGTAGTGCCAGTTGTCGTAGGGCACGGTTCGATACGCCACGCCGCGGGAATGCGCCAGCACCTGGAATCCCCCGAAGGCTGCCTCGGTGGTGAGAATCTCGTCCTGGTCGCCGAGGAAGGTCCGGATGATATCCGAAACGATGCTATCCGAGCCGCTGCCGGCGATCACGTTGGCGACCTTGGTCCCGTATTCCTCCGCCAGTTTCTCGCGCAGATCCAGGCCGCTGTTTGGATAATGGTGCAGGTCGGCGAGGCACTTTGCGATCGCCTCCAGCGCGCGAGGCGAGGGTCCCAGGGGATTCTCGTTCGACGCCAGCCCCGCGACGCGCTTCAGGCCGTAGGTCCGCTGCACTTCGGCGATGGTTCGTCCGGGCCTGTAGGGCTTGAGCGCGGCGATATAGGGAGGGACCAGTGCCATCTGATTCCAATATACGCCAGCGGCTGCAAGCCGCTGTCCAATGTGTTGCGCGATGATATCAAAGTGGATTCTCTGCACCCCATCGAAGTGCGCGTGCTCGGGGCATTGCTCGAAAAGGACCTGACCACGCCCGAATATTACCCTCTCACGCTCAACGCGCTCCAGAACGCCTGCAACCAGAAATCCAGCCGCGAACCGATTGTGAATTACGACGAAACCACGGTCGCCCAGGGCCTGGAACTCCTGCGGCAGAAACAGCTGGTGCTGAAGGTCAGCGGCGCGGGCCATCGGGTCGAAAAATACGCTCACCGTCTGGGCGAGACTCTGAATCTGGGCCGCCGCGAGCTGGCGCTGTTAGCCGTGCTCATGTTGCGCGGACCGCAGACCGTGGGCGAGCTGCGCGGGCGCACCGAGCGCATGCATCCCTTTGAGGATATGGACGAGGTCGAGCACGTACTGAAATCGCTCTCAGAGAGGGAGCCAGATCCCCTGGTCGCTCCCGCCTCCCGTGGCCGCTGGCGGCATCTTTGGAGCAGCGCGGAAGCCGATGACGAACCGGAATCCAGCCGTCCCTCGACCAAGCCTCGAAGGCCGCGTCTCCGCGCTCGAACACGAAATCGACGAACTCAAGCGTCAGTTAGAGAGTTTCCGCCGGCAATTTGAGTAAGATCAAATCTACATGAACGAGAAAGTTCGCGTCCGCAGAGTCGATGAAGTAGAAACGCTCGATGAGCTGTTCACCCACTGCTTCCCGGCGTTCGGAGGGGCCTTCCTCCGCCGCATCTACACGATCCTCGACCGCGCCATCGGTACCGGCTGCCCGTTAACGCTCGCCGTCTCCGGACCGGTCACGGTCAGCGGCCAGCATCAGGCCTGGTTGATCCCGCTGCTCGAAGCGGGCTGGATCGCTTATCTTTCTACAACCGATGCCGCCTGCTATCACGACGGCCACCGCAGCCTGGATGCGCATCGCGATCCCGTGTTCGAAGTGCCCATCTGGGGCGATGACGGCGCGCTCCGTGACGAGCACACCATTCGCGTCACCGACATGGCGTTCCACGAGGACGTGCTGCTCGATCAGGACAAATTCCTGTCCGCGGTCCTGCTGCGCCCCGAATTCCAGCGACGCATGACCGGCACCGAGCTGCGCTACCGCCTGGGAGCCTTCTATGCCGAGCAGGAGCGGCTGAATCGCGTCCCGTCAGGCCTGCTCTCCACCTGTCACCGCCTGGCGATCCCGATCTTCGTGGGCGCGGCGGCCGACGGCAGCATTTTCCTGAACTCGATGAAGCTGTGGGCCATGAGCCAGGCCGGTCTGGTCGATTCCTATAAGTTCGAGCTCGACTTGCACGCCGAAGTCTACGAGGCTTGCGCCTATCATCGCTGGGGGCTGTTCGACAATCCGCCCAACGCCCTGGGGACGCTCATTCTGGGCGGCGGCGTGCCTAAGAACTACAACTTGCAGCCGGAGCCGGCACTGGGCCAGGTGCTCGGCTTGCCCAACGTTCGCGGCTACAATTTCGATGTGCAGATCGTCACCGCGCCGGTGACCGACGGGTCGCTTTCGTCATGCCCTCCGGCGGAAGCCGTCACCTGGGGAAAGGTCGATAAGGACACCTATCAGAGCGGCACCGAAAGCATGCAGGCGGACTATTCGACGGTGATGCCGTTCCTGGTGAAGGCGCTGCTCGATAATCGCCGCCGGTATGAGAAGCTGGCGGCCGAACTGGGCGAGGAAGAGCTATTTGGAAAAGAACCGAAGGCTCGGGGCTATCTGCGCCCGCGCCAGGGTTATCGCTTATATGAGAATCGCCAGGAATTGGTGCAGCGGCTTACGGAAGACGTCAAAACCAATCGCGAGTGGCTTCTTCAATCCCTTGAGTATGCCCTGGCTCGCCGATAAGAGCGCCGGAGATCCCTAGAAGGCCGCTAGGATCAGCGCTGCCAGGTTCCAGGCGACGACCAGCGCGAACACGATATTGATCCGGGCCAGCAGCTTCCCTCGTCCCAGCCGCCAGCAATACAACCCCAGCCCGACGGCGATCAGCTTAACCACCAGCAAACCATTCAAGGGATTGTGGGTGGCGTGCATCATCAAGCGTACCAAGGGGTTACCTTCGCGGACACCGTGGAGCATGAACGCCAGAGTGGTCAGCAGGTCCAGAACCTGCAGGTACGCGTATTGGAGGAGCAGTTGATTCAGCACATGGTTCCCTACTCGAATCTAGGATAAAACACTGAGATCCGGAATGGAACGCTTCAGTCGCCTAGTACTGCCCCCCATACGGTCAGGAATAGTACCGGGACCCTCCTTGGGAGTAACGCTTAGGGCCCATTGGGCCGATCTATTCTCGTGGTTGACTCCTATCTGGGAGTGCGCCTGGACATCCTCCGGCGCTCCCAAAATCCCGACGGTGGCTGGAGCTATTACACCGGCAAACAATCCTGGCTGGAACCCACCTTTTACGGAGCCCTGGCACTTCATGGCGATCCGGCGGCCGACCGGGCCTGGTCCCTGATCAAATCCTGGCAGCAGTCCGACGGGAGCTGGCCTCCCACCGCGGGCGCCGCCATTTCCGGGTGGGGAACCGCGCTTTGTGTAACCCTGGCACACATCCGCGGCGAGATGGATGGATCTTTTCTGAAGGGTCTGGCTTATCTTCTGAAAACGGCGGGGACCGAATCGGAAATCTGGCGGCGGGCTTTGGCGAACTTCGGGCTTATCGATCCCGGTCGCAACCTGAGCCTCAAGGGCTGGCCCTGGAAACAGGGCACGTCCTCCTGGGTGGAACCGACGGTGCACACCCTGATCGCCATCAAGAAGGCTTACGTCCAACTGCCTGCCCCGGAGCTCATGGAGCGCATTCATTCGGGCGAAGCCCAGCTGCTCGACGTCCGCTGCAAGGATGGAGGCTGGAATTACGGCAGCGCCTGGACCCTGGGCGAGGATCAACGGTCGTATCCGGAGACCACCGCTCTGGCGCTGCTGGGCCTGCAAGGACGCGCGGAAGCGCGCAGCTCGGTGGATTTGATCAAGCGGCGGATGCAGGACACTCCGTCCTCTCTGGCGCGCGCCTGGATTGCGATCGCGCTGCGCCTGCACGGAATCGCTGTGCCGGATGTGACGAAATCCGCCAAGGGAACCGGGTCGCCGGACCTGATGGTGGTCGCGCTCGAAGCATTGGGCGCGGCCGAAGGGAACTTCGGTCTGCTCAAAACGGAGGCTGTGGGATGAAGATGAGGCGTAGGGATTTCATTCCCCTGGCAAGCGCGGGACTCATGGCCGGTTACGCCGGATGGGAAGGCTTGCGCTCGCGGAACTATGCTCTTTCCGGGTCTTCGCCGGTCGTGGTTCTGAAAGCCTCTTCCTACTCCCAAGATCTGGCGCAGCGCATCTTGCAAGGCGTGCACGAATGCGGTCTGAACGTTCGTGGTCAGAAGGTTTTGCTGAAGCCGAATCTGGTCGAGTTTGATCCGAACACCTGTATCAACACGGATGTTTCCGTGCTTGCGGCGGCCTACGAAGTGTTTAAGTCGCTGGGCGCCGCCGAGGTCACGATCGGTGAAGGCCCCGGTCATCGCCGCGATACTTATTCGCTGGTGGAGATGGCGCGCTACCGGGAGATCTCGAAGTTTGACGATCTGTTCGTGGACCTGAACCGCGACGATGTGAGTTCCGTACAGAAATTCGCCGACCGCGCCGAAATGTATTTCCCCAACACTGCCTTGCGCGCGGACCTGGTGGTTTCGCTCGCCAAGATGAAAACGCATCATTGGGCCGGCGCGACCCTCTCGATGAAGAACTTTTTTGGCCTGGTGCCGGGATCGGTGTATGGCTGGCCCAAGAACGAGCTGCACCACATCGGAATCCCCGAATCCATTGTGGAGTTGAACCGCATTTTCCGCCGCAGCTTCGCGATCGTGGACGGCATCGTGGGGATGGAAGGCAACGGGCCGATTCAGGGCACTCCCAAGCCCGCGGGCGTGCTGGTGATGGGCAGCGACCTGCCCGCCGTGGACGCGACGTGCTGCCGCATCATGGGCATCGATCCGGCCAAGGTCGAATACCTGCGCATGGCTGGCGAGGGAAATCTGGGCAATGTCGAAGAACCCCGTATCGAACAGCGCGGCGAGAAGGTCAGTGAGGTCCGAACGGACTTCGCGCTGATCGAGTCTTTCCGCGGCCTGCGTCTCACGTAACGGCCGCTCGTTAACTCTCGCGGTTCAGAATCGCCGGCTGTCGTTAAGGGTGGCAAACCGAACCGCGACGGATACGGAGCGGCTATCCTGGATGCATGCGCAAACCGGTGATCGCCGGTAACTGGAAGATGTACAAAACGCCGGCTGAGGCGGCCGGTTTTCTGCATGATCTGGCCCTCTTGGTTGCCGATTCGAGCCACGCGGAAATCGTGGTCTGCCCGCCGTTCGTAGCCATCGGCGCCGCGGTTGAGGCCGCGCGTGGAACGAATATCGGCATCGGCGGCCAGGACGTCTTCTGGCTCAAGGAAGGCGCCTATACGGGCGAGGTTTCCGCGCCCATGCTGGCGGCGGCCGGATGCAACTGGGTGATCGTCGGCCACAGCGAGCGCCGCCAGTATTTCGGCGAAACCGATGAATCGGTTTTCAAGAAGACTGCGGCCGCACTCGACGCAGGGCTTACTCCTATCGTCTGCGTCGGGGAGCGCCTCGAAGAGCGCGAAGGGGGACGGACCGAGCACGTCCTGGCGACGCAGTGCACGGGGGGCATTTGCGGGCTCACCCCGGAGCAGTTCGCGCGGATCGTCGTGGCTTATGAACCGGTGTGGGCCATCGGCACCGGCCGCACGGCCACCCCCGAAATCGCCGCCCAGGCGCACCACTTCCTGCGCGAGCAGATCGGCATTCGTTTCGGCGACGACGCTGCCGGGGCTTGCAGAATCCTCTACGGCGGCAGCGTGAAGCCGGACAACATAAAGAATCTGATGGCCCAGGAAGACCTGGATGGCGCCCTGGTCGGCGGCGCCAGCCTGGACCCTACATCGTTCGCGGCGATCGTGAATTTTTGAAAGTGGGTCAGGCATGCCTGACCCCTACTATTTCCCGTCCAGCGGCAGATCGAAGTAGAAGTACTCTTTGCCGGTGGAAGCGTCGCTCAGGCCGTTCAGGTACAGCTTCGATCCCGGCTCGTGCTCGGCCTCGAAATAGAAGAACCCGTACGCCTTCTCCCCGTTGGGAATCAGCTTCACGGAAAGGGCCCGGTTCACGATTTCGGGCGTGTTCAGCGGTCCCTTTTTCTGCCTGCGAGGCAGGCGAATCGGCAGGGAAGTAGAGGGACCGATGGTCGGAGGCTTTTTGACGCCTTGGTAGTAAATCAAGTCCTCCGGCGGATAGGCGTCCAGATGGTGATTTTCGGGATCGACGAACTGGACCTTCAGATCCATTCGCAGAGCTTTTCCGGAGCCGTTCTCGATGATCACCAGGACGGGAAGAATGCCGCGATCGTACGGGTTGACCTTGCCGAACGCCGATTTGGCCTGCTCGTCGGTGACGTACGGAACGGCCGCGATGGTGATGCCCTCCTGAGTCTGATGGCCGGCATAGGACGAGGCCGGTTCCGGCACAAAGCGGGCTTTGTCCTTGTCCGCCGCCATCGCCGCCGGTATACTCAAAAGAACGATTAACGCGACTCGTTTCATCTATTTCCTCTACCAGGTTCTCCAGATCGCGCTCAGCCCGGCGCTGGTCCTGTATCTACTCTATCGAGGTTTGCGCAACCCGCGGTATTTCATCTCGATGGACGAACGATTCGGGTTCCTGCCCCGGTCCTTTAAGCCGACGGGTCCCGGTGCGTTCTGGTTTCACGCCGTTTCCGTGGGCGAAGTGCTGTCGGCCGTGGAACTGATCCGGCGCGTCCGGGATATCCAGCCGCACGCTGAGATTTTCGTGTCGGTCAGCACGTTGGCCGGGCGCGAGGTGGCCGATCGCCGCCTGGCTGGGCTCGCGAATGGCGTCTTCTATGCGCCCCTCGACTTCCGATCTGTTATCAGACGTGTTCTGCGGCGGATTCGCCCGGCAGTCGTGGTCGTGCTCGAGACCGAAATTTGGCCGAATCTGTACCGTGAATCGAAGCGTGCCGGGGCAAGCCTGATGATCGTCAACGGCCGGATTTCCGATCGGGCTCTGCCCCGCTACAAACAGTGGAGCGGGTTTTTCAAACATGTTCTGCGATGGCCCGATGCGATCCTGGTCCAGAGCAAGCAGGATCGCGAGCGGTACGTGACGGCGGGCGCGCCTGAGGATCGTGTGCATGTCGCCGGGAATTTGAAGTACGATTTCACTCCGCCGGCAACGGCCGCAGCTTTTGGTGCCGAGTTAGGCACCGAACACATATGGATCGCGGCGAGCACCACGGCACCGGTGGAACCTGGCGATCCCGACGAAGACGATGTGGTGATCGAGGCGTTCAAAAAAGTATCCTCCCATTGTTCAGGGCTGTTATTAATATTGGCTCCGCGTCGGCCGGAGCGATTCGCGGTGGTTGCCGAGAAGCTCGCGCAGGCGGGCGTGTCGTACGCGATCCGATCGCAATCCGGATTTTCTAAGGTGATGCTGCCGGGCGTCTTGCTGCTCGATTCCATCGGCGAGCTGGCGGGACTCTTTGAACGCGCCACGGTCGTCTTCATGGGCGGGACGCTGCCGCAGCGAGGCGGCCATAACATCCTGGAACCGGCCTATTTCGGCAAGCCTATAATCGTCGGTCCGCACATGGAAAACTTCGCGGCGATTATGGAGGAGTTCTCGGCGGCCGATGCCGTGGTCAAGATCGATGGTCCGGGTGAACTTGCGAGTACGGTTGAGTCGTTGCTCGAGAATCCCCGGCGGGCGGCGGAGATCGGAGCTCGGGCAGGTTCGCTCGCCGCGGCGAAACGCGGTACGGCGGGACACGTTGTAGAGAAAATCCTGGCGGCCGCCGACGAGTCGGTGCCGGATCCGCCGCATACTCTCGAGGCTCGAATTACACGCGGTCCGCTGGCTGCAATCTGGAGAGCGGGCCACGCGGCGAACATGTCTCGCGCAAGCTCTCGCAAGCTCGAGCGACCGGTTATCAGCGTTGGGGCGCTGACGATGGGCGGGGCGGGGAAGTCGCCGTTCGTGGGGCATTTAGCGCAGAAGCTGGCGGAGGCGGGACGAACCCCTGCGATCCTGACGCGTGGATACGGCCGCAAATCAAAACTGGACGTGATCGTTCCGCGCGGCGGAAGCGCTCCCGTCGAAGAGACTGGAGACGAGGCGCAGACATATGTGCGCCAAGCCGCCGCACACGTAGGGATCGGCGGCGATCGCTACGAAGTTGGGCGCCGCATGGAACGGGAACTGAATCCGGATGTCTTTCTGCTCGACGACGGATTCCAGCATTTCCGTTTGCATCGCGATCACGACATCGTGCTGATCGATGCGCTCGACCCGCTGGGCGGCGGCGTGTTCCCTCTGGGACGTCTGCGCGAGCCAGTGTCCGCGCTGGCCCGGGCCACGGCGATCGTCATCACGCGCGCCGAGGGTCGCCACGTAGGGATCGAGCAGCTGATTCGCCGATACAACCCACGCGCGCCGATCTTCCGGGCACGTATAATCGCGCGCATGGAAGGGGGCGAGCCTGTGAGCCCTGTGGGTGCCTTTTGCGGGCTGGGCCAGCCGCGGACGTTTTGGCGAACGCTCGAGACCTTGGGGATCCAAGCTGCGCCGCGGCTGGTGTTTCCCGATCACCATCGCTACACGGCGCGCGACCTCGAAGAGATCGGCCGCCACGCGGCTGAGGCCGGCGCTGAAGCGCTGGTGACCACCGAAAAAGATATGATGAATCTACCCGCCGGAGCAGCGCTGCCGCTCAAAGTATACTGCCTGCGCATCGGGATCGAGATCGAGAACGAAGCCGAACTGCTGCGGCACATCCTTTCAATAAGATGAGACGAGCCATATTCGGCGGGACCTTCGACCCCATCCATCGCGCGCACCTGGTGGTAGCTCGCGAGGCCGCGGATGCGTTCTCGCTCGATCAGGTGCTGTTCATTCCGGCCGCGAATCCGCCCCACAAGGAAGCCGGCACGCCCTACGAGCATCGCTACAAGATGGTGGAGCTGGCGTGCCGCGAAGATCCCCGCTTCTCGCCGTCGCGCCTGGAAGAAGATTCGCGCAAGAGTTATTCGATCCACACGATCGAGCGCGTGAAAAGCATGGGAGGCGACGTTTTCTTCGTGATCGGGGCCGACGCCTTCGCGGAAATCCAGACATGGTACCGCTGGCAGGATGTGGTTCGCGAAGTGGAATTCATCGTCGTCACGCGGCCGGGACATCAGTATCTAAGCCCGCCGGGGGCGCGTGTTCACCGCCTGGATACAGTCGCGCTGCCGGTGTCGTCGTCTGAGATTCGGGCGGCGCTGGCGCGCGGGGAGACGCCCGCCGAGCTGCCGAAAGCGGTGTTGGAATACATTCGAGCCAACGGGCTGTATCTGCGAGGTTGATGGACCATGTGGGGTCAGGCTTTCGAGCCTGCCGCCGGCTTTCCAGCCGGCGTTCTTCAAGGCCGGGCGGAAGCCCGGCTGCGGCCTTGAAAGGCCGACCCCACTAGTGATCGCGGTCGGTGACCAGATCGGTGACTGCCGTGAGAGCCTTACGGTAGGGCGATTCCGGGAAGCCGGAAATAATCTCGCGGGCTTTGCCGGTGAAACTGAGTGCGCGTTCCTGAGCGCGCTCGATCGAGCCGTGCCGGTTCAGGATGTGGAGGATCTTGGCGAACGGCACCTGATCGTAGTTGCCGTCGGTGAGCACGGTCTCGACCAGCTTGCGCTCCTCCGGCTCGGCGGTTTCCAGGGCGTAGATCAGGGGCAGCGTGACTTTGCCCTCGCGCAGGTCGTTGCCGACCGGCTTGCCGAGAATCTTTTCTCTGGATGTAAAATCCAAAATGTCGTCTACCAGCTGAAACGCGATGCCCAGGTTCCAGGCATATTCGGCCAGGCGGTTCTCCATCTCTTCCCCGGCGTTCGCGCAGACGGCGCCCAGGCGCGCGCAGGCCGAGAACAGGCTGGCGGTTTTGCGGTCGATCAGCTCCATGTAATCGGCTTCGGTAACGCCGATCTTGCCGATGCGCTCGAGTTGCAGCAGTTCGCCCTCGACCATCATCTGGGTCAGGGTGATCAGCACGTCCAGAATGGCGAAATTCCGCTCGCGCAGGGCCACGTGGAACGCCTGCATGTAGAGCCAGTCGCCCGCCAGAACCGAGGTATGGTTGCCCCACACCACGTTGATGGAAGGACGGCCGCGGCGCGTCTTGGCCATGTCGATGACGTCATCGTGGACCAGAGTCGCGGTGTGGATCATCTCCATGACAGCCGCGATGCGCGTCAATCCCGGTGTCGCCGGTCCGAACATTTTGCCGCACAGCAAAACCAGGATGGGACGCAGGCGCTTGCCGCCGCCGGACTGCAGGTACTGGCCGATCGAGGTGAGCGCTTCGACCGAGGCGATAGATTCGAGGCCGATCTCGCGCTCCACCTGATCGAGATCCTTGCGAACCAGGTCGAAAATCTCGATGGCGGTGAGCGTCTGGCCGATTTTGCCGAATGCCATTGGAATGTCTGAGTGTAGCAAAGCAGTCAGTTCCTGCGAGACGTCCTATAAAACCAGTCTCTAGTGGTAAACTACTTTCGTGTCTTTGCCCGTGCGCCCACCGCAGTCTGACAAAGACCGTTTGAATCGCTAAAGGAGCGTCACCTACGATGAACATCTTTGTCGGGAATCTGAGTTTTCAAACCACCCAGGACGAGCTGCACGCAGCGTTCGCACAATACGGGAACGTGGACCGTGTGAATATTGTTACGGATCGCGACACAGGGCAGCCCCGCGGGTTCGCGTTTGTCGAGATGTCCGACCAGCGCGAAGCGGAAACGGCGATTGACCAGCTCAATGGGGCCGAAATGAACGGCCGTGCACTTAACGTCAATGAAGCGCGTCCTAAGCCTGCGGGCGGGGGATTTGGCGGCGGCGGCGGGCGGGGTGGTCCTCGCGGCGGCGGATTCGGCGGCGGTGGCGGCGGACGGGGTGGAAACCGGGGCGGTGGTGGCGGCGGTGGCGGACGCGGCCGTTACTAGATCTTACAGAGTCGTCAGAAAGTTTTCGGCAGTAATTCGGGCGATCTCTTCCGGCGTGACGCCGCGAAGCTCCGCCAGTTTGCGCGCGGTCTCAGCGACAAAGGCGGGCTCGTTGCGCTTGCCGCGGTGCGGGACCGGCGCAAGATAAGGCGCGTCGGTTTCGATCAGAATCCGGTCGGCGGGCGCGGTGCGCGCGGCTTCCTGAATGCCGGTGGCCTTGGGAAACGTCACGATGCCGGCGAAGCTCAAATGGAATCCGAGATCAAGGCACAGCGCGGCTTGATCGGGTCCACCTGAAAAGCAGTGCATGATGCCGCCCAGGCCGTAGGGTCTCCAGTAGACTTCGAGCAGCGCGATGGTGTCCTCCCAGGCTTCGCGGGTATGGATGACGATGGGCTTGCGAGCCTCGCCCGCGATCCGCATCTGTTCCAGGAAAGCCGCGCGCTGGATTTCCCGCGGCGAATGATCGTAGTGATAATCCAGGCCGATCTCGCCCAGCGCCAGCACCTTGGGGTGTTTCAGCAGCTCCCGTAACTGTCGGTAAGTCTCCACGGTCGCTTTGGAGGCGTCGTGCGGGTGCACGCCGACGGTGGCATAGATCGCCTCGTGCTTGTCGGCCAGGCGGATGCCGGCTTCAAGATCGGGCGGACCCTCGCCGGTGCCGATGACCATCATGCGCTCGACGCCTGCAGCCAGGGCGCGGTCGATAACGGCCTCGCGGTCGGGGTCGAACTGGGGGTTGTCGAGATGGCAGTGCGAGTCGATGAAAGACATGGCCGCAAATGAACGCGAATGAACGCAAATATTACTTGAGGCGGGCTCCGACGGGGACGTCTTCGAGGAAGCTGGCCAGCACCGGGTTGCCGCCTTCGAGCGACGCCGCGACGATCATGCCCTGCGATTCCAGGCCGCGTAACTTACGCGGGGCCAGATTGGCGACGATCACAACCTTACGTCCTACTAGAGCTTCTGGCTTGTAAGCTAAAGCAATACCAGCCACAATCGAGCGCGGCTGGGGCTCGCCAATGTCAACTGTCAGGTGAAGTAATTTGTCCGCGCCCTTGACGGCATTGGCGGATTTGACTTCGCCGACACGCAGGTCGACCTTGACGAAGTCGTCGATTGTTATATGGGACTGCGGCTCCGGCTGGCGCGGTTTGGCTCCCATCAGGGTCTGTTGGCGGACCAATTCGGCGGCTTCGCCTTCCTTCATCTTTTCGATCATAGTTTTTACGTCAGCCCTTGGAAATACTCCACTTGCGGGTTCGATTTCCTGCCCGGACGCGAGCTTGCCCCAGTCCAGATCCGCCGTGCGGATGGCATCGAGAGGGGTCCGGAATCCGAGCTGCGCCCAGATTTTCGCGGCGGATTCCGGGATCACCGGAAAGACCAGGGCGGTCACGATGCGGAGCGCTTCGGCGGCGGTGTAGAGGGTGTCGGCCAGCTTGGCGGTGTCGCCGGATTTGGCGAGAGTCCAGGGGGCCCGTTCGACGATGAACTTGTCGACGGCGCTGATCAGAGTCCAGATGGTTTCGAGGGCCTTGGAGAAGTTCAGCCATTCGTAGGAATCGAGGGCGCTATCGACGGCGAGACTCGCGGCCTGTGCGATGGCGGGGTCGCCCGGGCCGTTCGGAATCAGACCGTGGTAGTTCTGATGAATCATCGCCAGGGTGCGGGTGGCAAGATTGCCCAGGCCGTTGGCGAGGTCGGAGTTGTAGCGCTGGACCAGGGCATCGTAACTGAAATTGCCGTCCTGGCCGAAGACCACTTCGCGCAGCAGATAGTATCGCAGGGCGTCCGCGCCGATGGCCTCCTTGATCGGCGTAGCGCGCACCATGTTGCCCTTGGACTTGCTCATCTTGTCGTTCTCGAAGAGCAGCCAGCCGTGGGCGAACAGGCGTTTGGGCAAAGGAAGATCCGCGGCCCACAGGAACGCCGGCCAGTAGACCGCGTGGAAGCGCAGGATCTCCTTGCCGATCAGGTGGAGGTCGGCGGGCCAGAGACCTTCGCCGTCGACGGCGGACATGTAGGTGGAGAGCGCGTCGAACCAGACATAGAACACGTGAGGGGCTTCGTTCGCGACGGGAATGCCCCACTTGATGGTGGTCCGGCTGATGGAAACGTCCTTCAGGCCCTGCTTCACGAAGGCGATGACTTCATTGCGGCGCGATTCGGGGCGGATGAATTCGGGATTGTCTTCGTAGAACTTGAGCAGCCGCTCCTGGAAGGCCGAGAGCTTGAAGTAGAAATTCTCTTCGGTGACCGTTTCGGTGGGGCGTCCGCAATCCGGGCAGGGATCGCCGGGCTTGGCGTCGGTGACGTAGAGTTCGCAGGATACGCAATACTGGCCGGTGTAGCTGGCTCTTGTAGATGTAGCCGCTCTTGACGCAGCGGTCGAACAGGTCCTGGACGACTTTGGCGTGCTTGGGATCGGTGGTGCGCTGGAAACGATCGATCTGGAGGTCGAGGGTCTTCCACTGCTGGCGGAATTCGTTCGAAATGAGATCGGTGAATTTCTGCGGGGACTTGTTGGCCGCCGCGGCGGCGCGTTCGATCTTCTGGCCGTGCTCGTCCGTGCCGGTGGTGAGGATCACCGGCTCGAAACCCTGCATGCGCTTCAGGCGCTTGATGGCATCGGCCGCGATGGTGGTGTAGGTATGGCCGATGTGGGGAGCGGCGTTGACGTAGTAGATCGGCGTGGTGAGATAGTATTTGCTCATTTAGTTATGCTGTGGGTCTTCACAATGGGGACAGCCAGCCGATTTCGGGGATCCACTGTGGACAGGCGTCGCGTTCGTTCATCGAAATCGGTGGGCAGTCCCCATTGTGGCTCGTTTTTCGAAATCGGTAGGCAGTCCCCATTGTTAGCGGTTCTTCAGATACGCTTCGTGGGCGGCGGCGAGCACGCGCGGCAAAGGGGTACCGGTGCGCTGGGCGATCGCTTTGCAATCGTCGAACTCGGGCGCGAAGGCTCCCTGGGCGGAAACTTTACCGCGAATGGGGCCAAACGTCGTTGCGACTTCCACCATGCTGCGTGTTTCGACGCGGCGCTCGGCGGCGTAGATGCGCAGGCCCAGCGTAGACGTTTCCGCGAAAATAATCTGCGCCAGGCGTTCCTGGTCCTCGGGCTTGGCGATCACGCGGAGCAGCGAGCCGGGGCGATTCTTCTTCATCTGCAAGGGCGAAAGCGCGGCGTCGAGGGCTCCAGCATCCATGAGTCTTTCGAGCGCGTAGCCCAGGACCTGCGGGCTCGAATCGTCAATATTGGCTTCGATGACGCTGACCAGCGTCGCTTCGGGCACCTCGGCGCGCTCGCCGATCAAGACGCGCAGGACGTTGGCATGCTGCTTGAAATCGCGGTCGCCCGCGCCATGGCCGATGGAGGAGATCCGCATGGCGGGCAGCGGTCCGAAGCTGGAAGCGAGCGTCACGGCGAGAGCAGCGCCGGTGGGCGTGGTCAATTCGACCTCGGGTCCGCGCGAGTAGATCGGTTTTCCTGCGAGAAGCGCCGCGGTAGCGGGCGCGGGGACAGGGAGAAGGCCGTGCTCCGTCTGCACAGTTCCGCTGCCGACATTGATCGCGGACACATGTACCTCCGAAACATCCAGAAGATCGAGGGCGACGCAGGCTCCGACGATATCGGCGATGGAATCGACCGCGCCGACTTCGTGGAAGTGAACTTTTTCGACAGGGATGCCGTGAACCGCGGCTTCGGCCTCGCCCAGACGCAGGAAGACAGCGGAGGCCGCGGCCTGGGCGCGCGGGGTGAGAGGCGCCCGGTCGATCATTTCCAGGATGTGCGAAAGATGGCGGTGCTGCGAGGGGGCCCCTTCGGTATGTACACGGAATTTCGATGCGGTGACGCCGCCGCGAACGGTCTTTTCGACCTCGAACCACGCGCCGGTATCGAGGCTGTGCAGGGCTGCCTGGAGGGCGTCGGACGGAGCGCCGGCATCGAGCAGAGCGCCGACGGTCATGTCGCCGCTGATTCCTGAAAAGGCGTCGAGGTAGCAGATTTTCATGACGATCTACTACTTTAGCGCGGCGGGTGCTGAAGCACCCGCGCAGGTCTGAAGCCTGCTCCACTTACAAGGGTTTCGCTGAGAATCTTCGCGTTTGTTCGGCGCGGAAGGCTGCGGAGTTTTTCGCGGAGGGCGGCGTCGCTGGTGGCGAGGATCGCGACTGCCAACAGCGCGGCGTTGGTGGCTCCGGGCTTTCCGATCGCGAGTGTGCCGACAGGAATGCCGCCGGGCATCTGGACGGTGGAGAGAAGGGAATCCATGCCTTTGAGCGAAGCGCTCTCCATGGGGACGCCGAGGACCGGCAGAATCGTGTGGGCGGCGGCGACGCCGGCTAAGTGCGCTGCGCCTCCGGCGGCGGCGATGACGACTTTGACGCCGCGGGACTCCGCTCCTGAGATAAATTCAGCAGTTGCGTGGGGAGTGCGATGCGCGGAGAGTACGCGCTTTTCGTGAGGAACGCCGAACTGGGTGAGCGTATCGCAGCAATGCTTCATGACGTCCCAGTCGGATTTACTGCCCATGATGACGGTGACCATATCTATTGCCCTTGGGCCAGCGTGAATCCGGCCTTGCCGTCGTAATTGCGCAAGCTATTCGTCATGCCGATCGGAAGGCCGAGGCCGACGACACGATCGAGCAGGGAAACGATCTGCTTGTGGGTGACGCCGCTGCCCAGGAAGCGGCAGCGGAAATCATCGGTACACAGTGTTTCGGGAGAACCCTCGGGCCAGACTTTGACGCCGCGGTTGGCCATCATTTCGAGAGTGAGTCCGTCGCCGGATGCTTTGCCGATCACGGCGGCCAGGCTGTTGGGCTCGCGCGAGGGCCATTCGACGTAGACATCGACGCCGACCAGTTCGGTCTTCGGCGCGGGCTTGGGCTCGGGAAGTTTGATAGGCGGGCGAGGAGTCGTGGAGTATTCGGCGGCCTTGATGGTTTGCGGCTTCTGACCGAGGCGCGCGACCACGGCCTGCGCGAACTCTTTGGTGCCGACTTTCTGCTTGCTGAGGCCTTCCTGGAAGATGTCGTAGGTGTGGATGCCTTCCTCCAAGGTGCGGAGCCAAGCGTTGTGGATTCGCTCGCCGACATCAGGCTGACCGATGTGGACCAGCATCAGAAGGGCGCCGTGGAGCAGGCCGGAAGGGTTCGCGAGGTTCTGTCCGGCGCGGCGGGGAGCGGAGCCGTGGATGGCCTCGAACATGGCGGCATGAGCGCCGATGTTGGACGATCCGGCGAGGCCGACGGAACCGGCGATCTGGGCGGCCACGTCTGAGAGCACGTCGCCATAAAGGTTCGGCATGACGATGACGTCGAAGGCTTCGGGCGTGTCGGCGAGTTTGGCTGCGCCGATATCGACGATCCAGTGTTCCTTTTCGAGGCTGGGATATTCGGCGGAGATCTCGTCGTAGATCTTGTGGAAGCTGCCGTCGGTCATCTTCAGGATGTTGTCCTTGGTGAAGCAGGTGACCTTTTTGCGCTTGTACTGCATGGCGTACTCGAAGGCGTAGCGGACGATCTTCTCGCTGCCCGGGCGGGAGATGACCTTGAGGGCGATGATCTCGTCGGGCGTGGCCTGGTATTCGATGCCGGCGTACAGATCCTCTTCGTTTTCGCGGACGATGACCACATCCATGCCGGGGTGCTTGGTGCGGACGAAGGGATGGTACGACACGCAGGGGCGGATGTTGGCGTAAAGGCCGAGCATCTTGCGCGTGGTGACGTTGAGGCTCTTGTATCCGCCGCCTTGGGGGGTGGTGATGGGAGCTTTGAGGAATACCTTGGTGCGCCGCAGCGAATCCCAGGAACTGGGCGCGATGCCGGAGGTGTTGCCGGTGAGGTAAACCTTCTCGCCGACCTCGATGGTGTCTATTTCGAGCGCTGCGCCGGCCTCCTTGAGGATGTGCAACGTGGCGGCCATGATTTCGGGGCCGATGCCGTCACCGTGCGCGACGGTGATAGGTACTGGAGTGGGCATGTTTAAGGGGTGAACTGACTAGATTAGCATGGAGGCATGCCCAGGCAGTCCCCAGCGCTTTACTGATGCGGACAGGAGGGGACAGCCAGCCGATTTCGGCGCGATGCTGCGGACAGGGCGGGTGTGGTTCATCGAAATCGGTAGGCAGTCCCCAGCACTTTACCGGTACGGACAGGACGGGTAGTTCATCGAAATCGGTAGGCAGTCCCCAAGTCGATTTCAGCGAGCCGATTTCGAATGCATTTTGCGATAGACTCGGGCGATGCGAATTCTATCTTTGCTGATTTTGACGGCGGCAGCGTGGGCGCAGCCGCAGACTTACCCGCTGGGGGCGGGGCCGTGGACGTACACCACCTACGAGAAGAACCAGAAGATTCGGGTGTCGGTGGTGACCAAGGGGCTGTCGCATCCGTGGAGCCTGGCGTTCCTGCCTAATGGAGACGTACTGATCACGGAACGGCCCGGGCGGGTGCGGCTGATGCATAACGGCGTCGTCGCGCCGGAGCCAGTAGCGCGATCTTTCGAAGCTGTCGGTGGATGTGCTGTTCGATGTTGCGCTGCATCCGGATTTCGCGAAGAACGGGTTCGTGTATCTGACGTACATCAAGAAGGGCAAGGCTCCCGATGGCAAGAACGGCTATTGGGCGACGACGGCGCTGGCGAGGGGGAAATTCGACGGGAAGTCGCTCACGGGCGTCCAGGACGTTTTCGTGGCGGATGCGTGGCAGCCGCTGAATGGCGGCGACGGATCGCGCGTGGTGTTCGGGCCGGACGGCAAGATGTACTTCAGTTCGTCGCACCGGAGGAATCCGGACGCGCCGCAGGATTTGAATTCGGACGTCGGGAAGATTTTGCGCCTGAATGACGACGGCACGATTCCCAAGGACAATCCGTTCGTGGGGAAGAGCGGGCGCCAAGCCGGAGATTTATTCCTGGGGGCATCGCACGGTGCTGGGGCTGACGTTCAAGCCGGGGACCAATGAACTGTGGGAGACGGAGAACGGTCCGCAGGGCGGCGACGAGGTGAATGTGATCAAGGCGGGCAAGAATTACGGATGGCCGCTGGTTACTTATGGCCGCGATTACGACGGCAAGCGGCTGCCGGGGCCGTCGCGGGACGGGTTCGAGCCGCCGGAACTGTTCTGGGTACCGTCGGTGACCGCGTCGGGGATTTTGTTTTACAGCGGCGACAAGATTCCCGGCGTGGAAAGGAAACCTTTTTCTCGGGTCGATGACGGTAGGGCGGCTGCCGGGGACGGGGAATTTGCAGAGGATCGTGTTCAACGAGAACGGCGAGCAGCGGAGGGAATCGCTACTCACGGATCTTCATCAGCGCATCCGGGATGTGCGGCAGGGGCCGGACGGGTTGCTGTACTTGCTGACTGACGAGAACGACGGCGCGGTGTTGAAGATCGAGCCGGCGCAATAATCGGCAGGTGACAAGATCACCTGCCCCACTCCCGAACAAAAACAAGTTCTTTCGCGATGATGACTTAGCGTGCAGCGGCATGCGTGCGCCCGAAGTGTGCGGATAGACTTCGGTCGTGAGCAAACTGAGCGAAAGCAAAAAAAAAGACTCAGGCCGCGGTAGTAGACAAGCTGCTGAAAAACGTGGAGAAGAAATTGGCAGGCAAGGACGTAAAGGCGACCTTGGGGGATTACATCAAGCTGGTGCAGCTCCAGGCGGAACTGGAGGAAGAAGAGCCGAGGGACATCACGGTGACCTGGGTGGAACCGAAGTCCGAGGAATAGAGTACAGGCCGCTACCGTCGCAGAAGCAGTTTCACGAATCGGGGGCGCGGTTCAAGGGGTTTTCGGGACCGATCGGATCGGGCAAGAGCCAGGCGCTGTGCCAGGAAGCGATCAAGCTGAGTTATTTGAATCCGGGGCGGACGGGGCTGATCGGGGCTCCGACGTATCCGATGTTGCGGGACGCGACGGTGGCGGCGCTGCTGGAGGCGCTGGAGAAGAACGGGATTCCGCACGAGGTGAATCGCGCGGAGAACTATCTGGTGATGGGGGAAACGAGATCGAGGATCTTGTTCCGGGCGGTGGAGGAGTTCGAGCGGCTGCGCGGGAGCAACCTGGCGTGGTTCGGACTGGACGAGCTGACGTACACGTCGGAAGAGGCCTGGCTGAGGCTCGAGGGGCGGTTGCGGGATCCAAAGGCGGCCAGGCTGTGCGGGTTCGCGGTGTGGACTCCAAAGGGTTACGACTGGGTCTACGAGCGGTTCGTAGCGGAGCACGTGGAAGGCTACGAGGTGGTGACGGCGAAGGCGTTCGAGAACCGGCATCTGCTGGAGCGGGTTCCGGACTACTACGAGCGGCTGAAGAGCAGCTACGACGCGCGGTTCTATCAGCAAGAGGTGCTCGGCGAGTACCTGCATTTGCATGCGGGTCGGGTGTATTACGGCTTCGAGCGGGAACGAAACGTAAGCGATGTAAACGTGGACGGGAAGCGGGCGCTGCTGTGGGCGCTGGACTTCAACGTGGATCCGATGTGCTCGGTTGTAGCGCAGGTGGAAGGCGACGGGGTATTGGTGCTGGATGAGATCGTACTGAGCCGGTCGACGACGCAGCAGGCGTGCGAGGAGTTTCAGAACCGATTTCCGGAGCATGGCGCAGGAGTGAAGGTCTATGCGGACGCGTCGGGGGCGCATATGCAGACGACGGGGACGTCGGATTTAGCAGTTCTGAAGAAGTTCTTTCGCAGCGGTGAATACGGAGTGGTGGATTTTAAGGTTCCCAGGTCGAATCCTGCGGTGCGGGATCGGGTGATGGTGGTCAATGTTGCATTTCAGCGGATGAAGATCGATGCGCGCTGCAAAGAATTGATCAAGGATCTGGAGCAAGTGGCGTACAAGGAGAACACCCAGGTGATCGACAAGGACAGGGATCCGAGGAGGACGCACTTGTCGGATGCGCTGGGTTATCTGGTGTGGCAGGAGCTGCGGATGGGGGAGAAGGTTGGGGAGCGGGGAACGAGGCTGATCTGAAGAAGGGGCCAGCGGAAAGAAACGGGGACAGCCAGCCTGATTTCCGCGCAGACTGCGTGTTGACAACCGGATGGTTTCGGTCGCGGAAACAGGTAGGCAGTCCCCGTTTCTTGAGATGCGAGGGGCCAGGGGCAAGAGGAGAGTCCTGAGTGTTTGATATCGACCAAGAGCATCCGGAGTATGTGGCGAAGAAGGCCGCGTGGAGACGATACCGCGATCTGTATGCGGGCGGCGAACAGTTCCGGATCAACGCGGCGGAATACCTGATTCCCCGGCAGAGGGAGCCGGGCGAGGTTTACGCGGAGCGGTTGAGCCGGATCTTCTACGAGAACTACGTGGGATCGATCGTGGACTGGTATGCGGCGACGCTGTTCCGGCGGGAACCGGTGATCACGTTCGAAGGCAACGATGCGGCGTCGAAGACATTTTTCGCGACGCTCATTGAGGACTCGGACCGTAGAGGTACGTCGCTGACGGATTTTTTCAGGCGGCAGTTCACGGAAAGCCTGGTCACCGGGACGAGCTACGTGCTGGTGGATTTTCCGAAACTCACGTCGCCGCCGGGGACACGGGCAGAAGAAGATGCGAGCGGGGCGTCGCGGGCCTACCTGGTGGAATACGCCGCGGATGACGTCATCAACTGGAACCTGGACGAGTACGGGAACTTCGAGTGGGTGGTGATCCGCACGAAGCAGATCAAGAAGGATCGCGTGGAGGATCCGGAGTGGCGGACGGAGACCACGTGGGCCTATTACGACAAGCAGACGTATCGAATCTACGTTGAGAGCGACGGGTGAAGCCAGACTCATGGATCAGGGGAGGCACGGGCTGGCCAAGCTGGGACAAACGCCGCTGTTCGCGCTGCGGATTCCGGAAGGGCTGTGGATGCTCAACCGGGCGGGCTCGCTGCAACTGGAGCATTTCAACAAATCGAATGCGCTGAGCTGGGCGCTGACGATGGGACTGTTCGCGATGCCGGTGGTGTATTCGGATCGCGAGTGGAGCCAGATGGTGGGCGAGAGCTATTACATCCAGCTTGGGCCGCAGGACCGGTTCGGATGGACGGAGCCGGAAGGAAAGGTCTACCAGATCGCGGCGGACAACCTGGTGCGGCTGCGGGAAGAGATTTACCGAGTTTGCTATCTGAGCCAGGCCGGCGTCGAGGAGAGCGGCTCGGCGCACAGCCAGAGCGCGCTCAGCAAGCAGATGGATTTTCGCGATCACGCAAGAGGTGCTGCGCGGATACGGAGACGCGATCAAGGAGCAGATCCGGCGGGTGCTGCGGGCTACGGCGGCGGCTCGCGAAGACGGGCTGGATGCGAGCGTCACGGGACTGGACGAGTTCGACATCGCGGACTTCGGGACGGAGCTGGGGGACGCCAAGCAGCTGCTCACGCTGGGGGTGACGTCGCCGACGCTGACGAAGGAAGTCTTCAAAAAGCTGGCACTGAAGTATTTGTGCGACTCGCGGCAGGATGTGAAGGATCGGATCGCGGAAGAGATCGAGGGGGCGTAAAGGCGGGGGTGTCGGGACGCGGGGGGCGAGTGGGGCGCGTGGGGACAGCCAGCCGATTTCGGGGAGCTGCTGCGGACTGAGGGGATGGTGGTTCATCGAAATCGGTGGGCAGTCCCCAGCGCTCGCATCGGTAGGCAGTCCAACGCTCCAGCGAAACCGGTGGGCAGTCCCCAGCGCTCGCATCGAAATCGGTAGGCAGTCCCCATTAGGAGATGACTATGGCAGAAGAGATGGACATTCGGGCGGTGCTGGAGGAGCTGGCGGAGGAACGCCGGCGGCGGGAAGGGCTGGAGAAGCGAGTAGAGGAAGCGGAGAGGGGATCGGCGATCCGAGCGGAGCTGCAGAAGCTGGGAGTGGCGAAGCTCGAGCTGGCGTACAAGGCGGTGAAAGACGACGTTCCGCGAGAAAACGGAGAGATGAAAGCGTATCTGGAGAAATTCGTGGGCGAGAATCCGGAGCTGCTGCCGGCGCGAGTTGCGGGGGGGTCGGGAGCGAGCGCGGGATCACGCGGGAGCGGCGCAGGGGCCGGGGGCGGTGGATATCGACAGGATCCGGCCTGGGATGAGTGCGGAAGAGATGGACAGGGTAAGGCAGGAAATCGCGCGGGTGGCGTCGCAAACGCTACGCGGGCTTTGAGGAAAAGGGAGAACACATGGGAGCAATTACATCGAGTAACGTAGCGAACGCGATTGTGAAGCTGGTGGCGGCGGATGCGCTACCCGCGCTGATGGGGAACCTTGTCATGGGCAACCTGGTCAATCGCGATTACGAACCGGCGCTGGCGCAGGCGGGAGACACGATCAACGTGCCGATTCCGCCCGCGTTGACGGCGAACAACCTGACGGAAGGCAGCACGGTGACGACGCAGAATCCGAGTCTGGACAATGCGCAAATCGTACTGAACACGCACGCGGAGGCGACCTTCCTGATTCCGGACGTGACCAAGATTCTGGCGGTTCCGGATCTGCTGAAGCTGTACATGCAGCCGGCGGTGGTGGCGCTGGCGGAGAAGATCGAAACCGACATGATGAACCTGTACGCCTCCTTCACCGCGAACACGGCGGTAGGGACGGGCGGAACGGCGATCACCGAGGCGGTCGTGGACTCGGCGGAAACGGCCCTGTTTGCGGCCAAGGTTCCGGCCAACGCCGCCAAGTTTCTGGTGGTGGATCCGGCGAACCTATTCGACGCTGCGGCAAATTCCGCGGTTCAGCGAGTTCAATTCGGTGGGCGAGGCCGGGTTACACGCGCTGGTGGACGGAGCGGTCGGGAAGATGAAGGACTTTTACATCTTCCGGTCGCAGTTCGTATCGAAAACGGGGACGAGTCCAGTGACGACTCACAACCTGGCGTTTGCACGGGACGCGATGGGCCTGGTGGTGCGCCGGCTGCCGCGCCCGCTGCCGGGGACGGGGGCGATCGCAGAGTATGCGGAGCTGGGCAATTTCGGGATGAGGGTGACGATGAGTTACCAGCCGAATACTCTGGCGCAGCAGTTTACGGTGGACGTGTTGTACGGCGCAGGGATCCTGAGAAACGCGTTCGGCGTGCAGGTGAACAGCTAGGGAGACAGGCCGGCCCGAAAGCCGGCCCCACCTACCGAAAGCGACCTATGGATTTGCTCTCGTACTACGAAAAGATCCGCACGATTGAGGCGGTGATCGAGGCGGTATTCGCGGTGGTGACCAGCCGCGCCACGCCGGACGGAGGCCGGGCCGGAGTGAAGACGGAACTGCCGCGCGCCGTCGCGGCCCGGCTGATCGCGGAAGGGAAGGCCGACCTGGCGAGTCCGGAGGAGACGGCGCAATTCCGGGCGGAGGCAGAGAAGAAATGGAAAGAGGCGCAGCTGAATGTTGCTGACAGACGGTAGTCCGAACACCACCGAGGACCTGCGCGTGTATGAATCAGCCATTCTGGGGCTGGCGAATACAGAGATGATCGACTTGGGCGTGAAGCTGGATCTGGCGACCGAGGAAATCGCGGAAGACGTGCTGGATTTTCTACTGGACCACGCGGGCACGAATTTGCAAGTATTTTCGCCTTTTCAGAGCGGCACGCCCGCGGCGCAGCGCAGAAAGACCGGCGTCTCGGATGTGGTGGTCAGCCGCCAGCTAAAGCGCTGGCATGCCGTACACACGCTGGAGGTGGTTTACAGGGACGCGTTCAACAACCAGCTCAATGACCGCTATCAGGCGAAGTTTCTGGAGTACCAGACCCTGTCGAGGGATGCCCGGGAGCGCTACTTTCGCTTCGGCGTGGGCCTGGCGCTGACTCCGATTCCGCGGGCGGACGCGCCGGCGTTCAGTGCGGTGGCCGGGGTGATTCCGGAAACCACTTATTACGCTCAGGCGTCGTGGGTCGGAGCATCCGGGCAAGAGGGCGAACCGAGCGAGCTGACCGCTTACAACGCGCCGGCCGGAAGCCTGCCGGTGGTGCAGATGACAAATGCTCCGGCGGCAGCCACGGGATTCAACGTGTATCTGGGGCTGACGCCCGATGGGCTCGCTTTGCAGAATCCGACGGCGATTGCGGTGGGCCAGAGTTTCACGCTGCCGAGTACGGGTTTGGCGGCGGGTGCAGCGCCGGGAGACGGGCAAGCCGCCGACAGCTACATCAGCGGCGGCTGGATGCTGCGGAGGGGCTAAAGCGATGGCCATGACGGGAAGCGTCGCGACGCGAAAGATGGTGGCGTTCCTGACGGCGACGGATACAGGTCTGGGTCCCGCGGTGGCGGGGATCGCGGAAGAGACCGCGGTGGAGCTGGCGCCCATTCCTCCGTCCCACGTGGTGAACCAGAACGTCTCTTTCGAGCTGAGCGAGCGAGCGCAGGTGGTGAAATATCCGGCCGTATATGTATACACGGACCGCGTCCGGAACCTGCTGACGGAAAAATTCCGAACCTTTTCGGGCAAGGTGCGAACGATAGCCGAGGTGCGGGTTTCGCAGGATCGGATCGAAGGCGTGGAGGAGCAATTGCGGCTTTACGTGGAAGCGGTCACGCAGGTGCTGGACTCGAATCGAGGGAGTTGGGGAGAAGGAGCGTTTTTCACAGGCGGCTACGAAGTGAGCATCGATCCGGTGCGGCATGGCGGGAGAAATTTCTTGCAGATCGCGAAAGTCGAGTTTGAGGTTGACGTGTCAGTTGCTTGAGTCGCGCACAACGCTGAAAACCGCTGTGCGCTTCGCTAAACCGCAAATGAACGCAAATAAACGCAAATGAGCTGCTATATATCAATCGCTTGAATCACGCACAACGATGGAATACGCTGTGCGTTCCACAAGGGCAAACGGGCACAAAGAAACGCAAACATGAGTTGCTACATATCATCGAACAACAACAGAGTCTACGTGGCGCTGGAGTCGAGCTACGGCCAGGCGGCCGGGATCACGGGGGCGAACCGGATCCCGCTCGTAAAACTGACGGCGCGGCAGGTTCCGGAACAAACGAGCCGCCGGGACAAGACGGGAAGCCGGACGTTCGCGGGATTGCCGAACAGGATCCGCAGACGGACGAGTTTCCAACTGAACACGTTCATGACGCAATGGACGGATCAGGCGTCGCCGCCGACCCACGGGCCGCTGTTTCAGGCGGCGATGGGAGCCTCGCCGGTCATCTTCGGGGGAGGAACGGTGGCGGTGCTGACCGGGCAGACGCAGATTCAGTTCGCAGCCGCGCATGGGCTGACGCCGGGGCAGGGGATTACGTCGGGCGGCGAGATCCGATTCGTGACGGGAGTGCAGGACAGCACGACAGTGTTCATCAACGCGGCGTTTTCGATCGCGCCGGTTGCGGGCGGAACTATCGGAGCGACGGTAACGTTCGGACTGGCGACCGACCTGGGGAGCGCCACAATCTACGACTACTGGGATCCGAGCACGGTGGTGCAACGAATCCTGAACGGTGCGGCCATGGACGGCATGAAGGTGACGGTGAACGGGGACTTTCACGAATTCGAGTTCTCGGGTCCGTCTCAGGATCTGCTGGACAGTGCGAGTTTCGTGAGCGGCGAGGCGGGGCTGGGAAACTATCCGGCGGAACCGGTCTCCGCAGATTTCAACTACACGATCGTTCCCGGTCATCTAGGGCAAGTGTGGCTGGGCGCGCCGGAAAGCAAGTTCCTGACGCTGACGGCGGCGCAATTGACGATGACGAACGGCATCGCACAACGATTACAGGAGTTCGGAAGCGACTTTGCGAGATGCATCACGGCGGGCGAGCGTACGGTGCGGCTGGACTTCCGCATTTTCGAGCAGGATGACGAACAGACGAAGGGTTTGTATCAGGCCGCGCGGCAGAGGTCGCCGGTCGGGGTGATGTTGCAGTTGGGAGAGCAGGCGGGGCAGCTGTTCGGGGCGTATATGCCGGCGATGGTTCCGGAAGTGCCGCAATTCGACGATAGCGAGACACGGTTGCAGTGGTCGTTTCAAAACGATCGAGCGCAGGGGACGGTGGATGACGAACTCTACATCGCTTTCGGGTAGCACGGGGTACGAGAGCTCGGTCTGGTTCGACGCGGAAACGGCTGCAGGGGTGAAGTTCCGGGTGGCGCGGATCTCGGTGGCCAGGAGGATCGAATTAGCGCGGCGGATTCGGGAAATCGGGCGGAACGTCGAGTTTCTGGAAGCGGGGCAGGATCCACGGGAGAAACTTGAGGCGGCCGTGCTGGCGGCCGAGATCGACCGAATTTATCTCGAGTGGGGGCTGGAGGAGATGCAGGGGCTTTCGATCGACGGGGAAGCGGCGACCCCGGCTGCGCTGATTGAAAAAGGTCCGCTGGAGCTAGCTAAGGAGATCCTGGCTCAGATCAAGCGCGAGTGCGGGCTGAGCGAAGACCAACGAAAAAACTGATTGTCGCATTCCATTTTCTGCGCAGTGACGGGTCCCGGTGGGAATGCGACGCGTGCCGGAAGCAGGGCCTGGAAGTGCGCAGACGGTGCGGGTTTCTGCCGGAGGAACGGCGGGGCGCCAAGCGAATCGTGTGGGCGCGCGGGCCGGCGTCGACGGAGGAATGCCCGAAATCCCTGGTGACGGCGGGCAGCATCGAGCTGCTGGAAACCTTCTTTGCCGCGAAGACCTGGGGGTGGAAAGATCCGACCGCGCGCGAGGCGGACGCATTCCTGGCTTTGGAACAAGAGCTGCGGACGGAGGGACTAGATGGCAAGTGATCCGGGAACGGTGGGGAATGTACTGGCGGGAGCGACGGCGGGCACGGCCGGCCTGAGCGAAGAGATCGCGCAACTGGCGGATCAGCTGCAGCAGTTGCAGACGGCCAGCCAGGCGGCGACGGAATCGCTCCGGGCGAGTTCGCGGGGGACGACGGGTGGGAGTTCCTCGAGTGGATCGATAGGCAGCACATTACTGGACGTGTTCGCCGGAGGGCTGGGTCTGAGTCCGCTGATTTCGGGGCTGGCGAGCTTGTTTGGGGGCGGCGGGGCGAACTCGACCTCCGGTTCGACGACGCTTCCATTGACGCGGTTCGCGCTGCCACCATCCATTCAAGCTCAAGGGGGAGTGAGCGAGAGCGGAGGGCAGCCGTTTGCGGTGGACAATCCGCAAGGCGGACTTCCGAGAGCTGCGCCCGTACAGGCGGCGCCGGCGCAAATCACGGTGCAGGTGCAGGCGATGGACAGCCAGTCATTCCTGGATCACAGCGCCGATATCGCCATGGCCGTGCGGCAGGCGATGCTTGAATCGAGCGTGCTGAACGATGTGGTTCGGGAGGCTTAGATGGCGAATTTTCCGGCACTAAAGACAGGCGCAGTCGCACAGTATCCGCTGGACCGAACGAGACGGTTTTCGACGCAGGTACTCCGGTTTCTAGACGGAAGCGAGCAGCGATTCGCGGGTTTCGGCGCGCCCCTGAAGCGGTGGCTGATCCGGCTGGAATTACTGGATGAGGCGGAGTTGGCGAGCCTAGAAGAATTTTTCGTAGAACAAAGCGGGCAGGCAGGGACGTTTGCCTTTACCGATCCATGGGATGGAACCGTGCATGCGAGCTGCAGCTTCGAAGACGACACGATGACCGCGAACTATCGAGGTCGAGGGGACGGAGCGGCGTCGGTAGGGGTGAAAGAGAATCGCTGAGATGCTGGTATTTCCTCAATTTGCGACGGGAGCATCGGCGCTATATCCGGTGACGCGGATGAGCCTGACGCGCACTGTGTCGAACGTGCTGGGCGATGGAAGTACGGTGGTTTTTGCGGATCCGGACGCCGGGACAAAGGAGTGGGAGCTTCGGGCCGCGGAGATGACGCTGAATGAATGGACGGCGATCGATACGCTATTCCAGGCAGTGACAGGAAGGTTCGGAACATTCACGTTCTTGGATCCGATGGGAAACCTGCTGCTTCGCAGCGAGGAATTCGGGGACCCGGCATGGAACAACAGTCCGCTGATTGAGCTGACACCAGGCGTTAGCGATCCCTTGGGAACGACGAGGGCAACGCAAGCGGTCAACGCGGCGTCAGTTGCAGGCGCGATCGCGCAAACTCTAGCGGTCCCCGGAAACTTCCGGTATGCGCTGAGCGTGTGGGCGAAGACGACGGGCGTGTCGAGTGTCACTCTGTCTGCTACGACCTCGGGAGGAACGGCTACCCGCAATTGTGCCCTGACGGGTCAATGGGTGCGGTATTCGCTGGACGTAGACCTCGGGCTGACTACAGAAAGCATCGTGTTCGGAGTGGAACTGGATGTGGGCGCAATCGTGGATCTGTTCGGGATGCAGGTTGAGGCTCAGCCAGGCACATCGAACTACAAGAAGACCGGGAGCAGCGGGGGCGTGTATGAGCAAGCCCGGTTTGCCGAGGACGCTCTGACGGCGACGGCGAAGGGCACGGACCGAATCGATTCCGTCATCAGGATTGTAACGAGCTGAGGCCAGATGCCGACCATAGATCAACTTAAGGAAGAACAAGCGCCGCCGACGCCGCTGTTCCTATTCGAATGCACCTTGCAGAACGGTTCGGTAGAGCGCTGGGGAACGCACGCAGCAACGTTCGGCGGAAACAACTACGACGCCCGGCTGCTGAAGCACAATCTCTTCGAACTGGCAGCGGCTCCGGAAGACACCAAGATCAGCGTGACTCTGGCGAACGCGGACTCGCGTTTTTCGGAGATTGAGCGGGAGACGGGGTTTCGGGGAGCGCAGGTCACCGTCCAATTCCTGTTTTACGATCTGACCGCGCAACAGGCGGCGTCGGAAGCCCGGACGGTGTTTCGCGGAATTGCGAATGCAGCGGAAGAGACCACGGAAGCGGCGCTACGCGTCACGTTCACGAACCGGCTGAATCTGCAACGGATCGTGCTGCCGGAAGTGCGGATCCAGCGGCGGTGCCCGTGGGCGTTTCCAGCTACTTCCGATCAACGGCTGGAGGCGTTGAGCGGCGGAGCGAAGGGAAAATATTCAGCGCTGTATCGCTGCGGATACTCGCCCGACCAGACCGGTGGAGCGGGCGCGCTGGACACGCTGAACGGAGGACAGCCGTTCACAACCTGCGACTATACGCGCACAGCATGCACGGCGCGGGGAATGTTCGATATCGGGCGCTTCGGCGGATTGGAGTTCGTGCCGGCGCAGATCGAAGTGCGAAGCTTCGGGGAGGCGGGGTCACATCTTTCTCCGATCATCGCGAGCGAAGCCCGGTATAACGACTTCGTGCCGCTGGTATACGGCACGGCGTGGTATCAGCCGCCGGTGGTCTTCGCCAGGAACGACGGCAATCTTACGCATCTGGAAGTGCTGTTGGGGATGGGTGAGATTGCCGAGGTCCTGAAAGTGGTTGTGAACGACGTGGAAGTTCCCGAGGCTGTCAACGGCGTGGACATGACCGGGACAGGCTGGTACACCCTGATCACAAGCGGCACGCGATCCGGATCGGCCAATCCGGATTTTCCGGGTGGTGATCCTTACGGCAGCATGGCGATGGCGAGCGTGGTGGTGCCGAACCCGATCAGCAACGGTCAGTCACTGCCTAGAGTACAAGTGCTGCTGGCAGGACTGAAACTGGAACGATTCGATTCAAGCGGCGCGTCTCTCGGCGAAGCATTCACGAATAATCCGGCGTGGGTGCTGCTGGACGTTCTGCGCCGAAGCGGCTGGCTCACGTCGGACGTCGATCTGGTGAGTTTTGCCACGGCGGCATCGTACTGTGAAGAAGCGATCCAGGCCACGGACCTATACGGCAACGCAGTCCTGGTCCCGCGATTCGAGTGCAACCTGGTGGTCAACCGGCGCTGGAGCGCGGCAGAAATCGCGCGGGGTATCCGGAATGGATCGTCCTTGCTGCTGGCGTACGGAATCGGCGGGCTTCTGACGCTGCGCGTCGAAAACACGCTGGCGTTGCAGCAGCCCAGCAAACCGGATGGGAGCAATAGCACGGAGGTTTTGAACGGCGGCTGGCCGGCGTACGAATTCAGCGACGGATCGGCTGCATTCTCGGGCATTCTGCGCAAGCCGGGCGGCGACCCGGCGATTCGCCTATATGCAGCAAGCGGTTCCGATACTCCGAATCGTCTAACCGTGGAGTTTCAGGACGAGTTCAATGAATATCAGCAAGACAGCCTGTCTCTGGTGGATGTGGACGATGCGTTACTGACGCAGCGGGAGGTCACGGCGACGTTTCCGGGGCTAGGCCTGCCGAACTTCGACCAGGCGACGCGAATGCTGGACCTGCAACTGGCGAAGTCGACGGTGGGGAGCACGCTGGTCGAGTTTGAGACGACTGTTCGCGGCGCGGGGCTCACGCCGGGCGATCTGATCACGGTTACGTATCTCAAGGAAGGGCTGCAAAGACAACCGTTCCGGATCCTCCGGCTGGCGCCGGGCGTCAACTATCAAACTGTCCTGATCACGGCGCAATGGCATGACGACGGTTGGTACACGTCAGGGGGCGCCGGCGCGGCGGGCGGGCGCAGAGCAGGCGCGGGGGAAACGGGGCTGCCTCGGCCTCTGGTGGGAAGCGTACTGGATGGGAACGGGATCGAACAATTCGGCATTACGGAGACGGTGATTCCGCTTTCGGATGGCGGTTTTCAAGTGAAGCTGAACTCAGCCTTCGCGGTGCCCAGCGCGCTGACGCCGTCACTCGCGAACATTCCTCTGGTGAGCCTGACCCCGACGATCGCGACCACGGGAGGAACGCTCGCAGGCGGGCAGACGCTGTATTACGCGGTGAGCGCTACGGATTCAAACGGCGCTGAGACGGGTCTGTCGTTCGCCGTGCGGGCGAAGATTCCCGCGGGGACCAACACGAATGCGGTTAGCCTCACGGGGTTGAGTTTTTCGCCGGCGAACACCGCGGGATTTTCGATATACCGCGGACCTAATCCCCTTGAGATGCTCCGGATCGCCCACGGCCAGGCGGTGGCAACCTCGTTTGCGGACGACGGAGATACGGCCGAACTGGTGGGCCCGCCGGATGGCAACTACAATCACGCGAACTTCTATTGGAGGCTGGAGCTGCAGCCGGAAGAGAACGTGGAGATTCACTCGGCGACGACGATCGGCAAGAGTGGCCTGGGAATGTTGGCGGACAACTTCAAAAGCGCGCATCGTCCGGATCACGCGCGGAACGGGAGCGACCCAAGAGCGAGTTGTCGTCACAAACACCGACACCACCTTGACGATCAGCCCGCCCTGGCAGGTAGAGCCGGATTCCACGAGCTATTTCGTGGTGGCGAATGCTACGTGGAACTTCGGCGGCGTGAGCGTGTCAAGTCCGGCGGAGTTCGAGGTTCCCAACACGCCGGGCGCTACCGTGCAAATATCGGGACGGTCGGCCAACTCGCTCGATCAGGAGAGCGCGTACGAACTGAATCCCCTGACGCGCTGGCAGATTGGCGGGAGTGCAGGAGGGGTGGATACCGACACGCCGCCGCAGCCGACATTCGCATTAAATCTGACGGGGCAGGGAACGGTGCAACTGGCGGGGATCACGTTTACGACGCTCACGAACACGCAGACGATCGAGGCAGGGACGCTAGGTCTCTTCTTCTGGGACGAGATCAACAGCCCGACGACGTTCTCGCTTTCCAGCGGGATTTCGGCGACCGACACGACGATCACTTTGAACGCGGCGGGCTCAGCAGGGATCGGGGATTTCGTCCAGATCGAGGGGGAGATTTTGGAAGTGAGCGCCGTGGCCAGCGGAGGGACCCAGTACCAGGTCATCAGGGGCTCGTTTGAAAGTACGGCTGCGGCGCACGCCGCGGCGACGCTGGTATATCACTTGCGACGTGTGATCGTGATGGTGCCGTTCGTAAAGGGCTTCTTCGGGAGCCCGGCAAGTGACGCCTTCAGCTATTCGGTGTTCCTGCCAAATGTGCGGGTCGGCGCGGCGGAGTTGTACATGACGAATGCCGTGGGCGGGGGGCTGGTGGGGAAATCGGCATTCGGAACGACAACGGACCAGGGGCTGCGCACGCTGGCGGGTGGGCAGCTTTCGGTCCAGGCGCAAGGGTATCTGGCGATTCAGACCGGCGCCACTCCACCATTGGTGATGGAGGACGCGCACGTCGCCGCGATATTTCCGCGGTGGTGCGGGAAGCTCCCAGCGGGGGCGCGATCGTACTGCAGCTTACGCAGGGTGGTGCGGCATACTGCACGCTGACGATCGCCGATGGGCAGACGACTTCGAACGTCGTGGGTGGATTCGGGCAGGCGCCGCTGGCGGCCGGCGCGCAGCTGGATTTGAATGTTACGTCGGTGCCGACTGCGGCGGGCACATTGCCGGGGCGCGATTTAACCGTGACGATCAGACTCTGAGCCGCCGATGGAAATCAACAAACTCACGCCGGATCGGGATTTGCAGTGTTTCTTTCTGCATCCATCGGCGATTGCCGCAATCAGCGGCGCGTCCATGGATGGGTTCACGGTGTCAGGAACGTGGCGGCAACAGTTCGACTGGGCCGTGATTGAGTGGAATCGCGATAACGTCTACGAGCATCCCGCACTTCGAAATCTGCCGGATGGCGATTTAAGCGGCCTGGTGCTGACCTACGAGGAAACTCGCGCCAATTGCATCCCGATGGACTCGGATTTATTTCCCACGGTGGACTGGCCTTATCTGAGAGTGTGGGCGGGGGACGATCCGGCGGCGAGTCCATATTTTGTGGCAGTGAAAGATCATGCCGTCGCCATCGAGGGGAGTTATCAATCGGCGTACGCGGATTTCACGCTTTCCGGGACTGCGGTGGCCGGCGAGTTCGTGGGCCTGGGATACCTCGGACTCAGTTATACGTATCAGGTAGCGGCCGGCGACACGCTGGACGACATCGTAGCGGGGATCGCGGGCGGCATGAACGGTCCGACGTCGCCGCTTCTGACTGCGACGCAAACCGGGACCACGATTCGGGTGCTGTATCCGAGTGCCGCGGGCGCGAACGGGAATCGTTTTGGCGTATATTCGTCGACCAGCGGGTCGGCGACGTGGGACGCGGCGGCCAAGACGCTGGCCAATGGCACATCGCCCACGAAATGGCGCGTGACCATCGACTTTTCTTCCCTGGTCGACCGGAATGGCGCGAGCGTTCCGACAAACAAGGTCCGCAAGTTGAGGTGGACGTATGCGGCGGATTTGCAGACCGGCGCGTTCGAGCGAAGTGAATTCGCGGCGGTAATTTCGAACTGGAGTGTCACTGGAACCGGCAGGACTTATTCAGTAGCGGGACCGGGGAGCCGGCGCTACGAAGACGATGCCGCCGGTATGTCCTATAGCGGGACATGGACGGTCACGCGTGGCAACTTTTCCGGAGGGACGATTCACTCGACGACGACGGTGGGGGACGCAGTCAGCTTCCAGTACACGGCTGCGCAGACGCATACGTTGTACGTCGGCACTCGCTATACGGGCAGCGGAGCGCAACTGTCGGTCGTGGTCGACGGGGGCGCCGTCACCACAGTGAATCTACGGGTTCCGGGTGAAGATGTCCTGATCCGGTGGCCAGCGGGAGTTTATGGCAGCGGGAGCCATGCGGTGACCATCACGCACGCTGGTCCAGCGGGCGGGGACTTCTATCTGGACTTTCTGGAAACCGTGGTTGCCGCCACGACTGCTCCCCACATTTCCAGATGAGCCGCGGATGACGCTGGCGACCGACTGGGACACGGATCATTCGATCGCGCTGGCGCCGGAGCGAACTGCATGGCTGATCGACACGCTGGGGTTCAAAGGCCGGCAGAACCACTATGTCGGCGCGCTGTGGTTTTACGAGCTGACGAATCCTGACAATGTTTACGCGGCGGGTACGGTGACGTTCGGAGGGACACCGGAGCCGGGCCAGTTCGTCTCGATATTTCTAGCGCGCGACGATGATCCAGCAGGTACGCCGGCCACCGAAATACAGCGCGGGATGCACGGGGGAGACACGCTGGAAACGATCGCGATATCGTATGCCCAGGAACTGAATCATGGCTATACCGGCGTGTGGGCCAGTGTTTCCGGAAGCGTGGTCACAATTTATTCGCGATCGATGGGGACTGACGGAAACCACCACACTCTGGATAAATCGACGACCAGCAGCACGCTGACGGTGAGCGTCTCGGCTACGTTCTCGGGAGGGTCTACGGGGGCGTGGCGAACGGACTTGACGGCGACTCCGCGGCTGAATCGCGCGGTTCGGGATTGGAATAAGAGCTTTTTCACGGCTCTGGTGGGCTACGGGATTGACGCCGTGACTGCCTTCAGCACAGAGCTGCGCGACGTGGATCCATCGGCGGGAGTCGGGATGGTCCAAAGAGGACCTGCCGGCGATGCGATTCTATTGCAGACGCCTTCGTACCAAACGAACTTTTCGCCGACGAGTCTGGACTTCTGGAAGCAAGTGTATTTGGATGCGGCGACGATTGAAGCGGATGCCGGCCTGCGGCCTTTTCTCCAATTCGGCGAAGAACAGTGGTGGTATTTCCCGAACGACGGGCTTGGGCAACCTGTTTTCGGGAATGCCGTTTTACGACGCCTGGACGGCAGGTCAATTCCTGACGTTGTACGGGCGGGCGATGACGGTGTTCACGGACAATACGTCGGATCCGGCAGCGTATCCCGATGAGGTGGCGTTTTTACAAACGGTTTTGGGAAACTTTACGGCTGCGATTATGGACTACGTCCGCGGAACGTACGCAAACGCGAGGTTTGAAGTGCTGTATCCCGTGGATGTGAACCAGACGGATTTCAACCGTGCGATCAACTATCCGCCCAGCCAGTGGACGGCAGTCACGCTGGATTGTCTGAAGACCGAAGGCTTCGGTTTCACGCTCCAGCGGAATCTCGACAAGAGCGAACAGGCGCATGACGCTGAGCGGGTTCCCATCGTTCCCGGCGGCGCAGCGGAGCCACCTGGTGGGAATCGGAGACGCCACCACCGCCTGGATGAAAGAGGCCCATTCGGCGCAGGGAAGGGGTTTCGAGAGCGTGGTCCTGTTTGCTTTGGACCAGATGTGTTTGATCGGTTACCCGTTGCCGCTGCCGGAGCTGTTTCGGCGAAGCGTGAGGATGGGGAGTTAAACTGGTCTCGGTTGCTCCACGTCCAGAACGTTTCTAAAGTTTATCGTTTGTATCGCCGGCCGTTGGACCGGCTGACGGAAATCCTGCCCTTCCTTCCTCACCAACCTCCGTCTGAGTTCTGGGCGCTTCGCGACGTGAATCTCAGCGTCGAACGCGGCGAGGTGTTGGGCGTTGTCGGTCCGAACGGCAGCGGGAAAAGCACGCTGCTACAGATCGTCTGCGGGATCCTGGAGCCGACGCGCGGGCGGGTCGTGGCGAGTGGACGGATCGCCGCGCTTCTGGAGCTTGGCGCGGGTTTTAATCCGGAGTTCAGCGGGCGCGAGAACGTTTTTCTGAACGGGGAGATTTTGGGGATCTCGCGTCCGGAGATGGAGCGGGTATTTCCCGAAATCGAGAAGTTCGCCGAAATCGGCTCCTTCATGAACCGTCCCGTGAAGGAATACTCCAGCGGCATGTACGTGCGCCTGGCGTTCGCCACCGCCATCCACGTAGATCCTGAAATACTGATCGTTGACGAAGCGCTCGCCGTGGGTGATGCGATTTTCGCCAACCGGTGTATCAAGAAATTCGAGGAACTGAAGCAGCGCAAGGTGACCGTGCTATTCGTTTCGCACGATCTGGGACTGGTGAAGCGTCTCTCGGATCGCGCGGCGCTGATGGTGGACGGGCGCGTGGCGGCCTATGGCGCGCCGAGCGAAGTCGTGAATCGCTACGTGGGCATGGTGCTCGAACGGCAGGATGCGCCGCGTAACGGCGGGGAAGGTTTCGGCGGCAGCTACCGGCACGGCGACGGCGCGAGCCGGATTCTGTCGGTGGAGATGCTGCCCAGCAAGACGCATTGCTCCGGGTGAGCCGGTGACGATCGTGGTGCGGGCCAAGGCAGAGAAGGATCTGGAGAATCCGGTGGTCGGCATCCTGATTCGCAATCGTCTTGGTATCGATGTGTTCGGCACGAACACGCGGATCGAGCAGGTGGACTCGGGATGCGTGCACGCGGGCGAGACGTTCGAGGTCGAGTTCGGCTTCGATTGCTTGCTGACGCGGCAGGACTATACACTGACGGTTGCCACGCAATATCCGGATGGCTATAGCCAGGATTGGTTGGACGACGTGATTGCGTTCTCGGTAGTGGACGTGCGCGACGTGGCAGGGCTTGGCGAGTTTCCAGACGCGCGTAAAATGGCGGCGAATTGCCACATAGATCAAAGGCCATGAGACTCGAAGAAATCCAAGCGGCATTGCGCGATGAAGGTCTGGACGGATGGCTGTTCTTCGATCATCACCAGCGCGATCCGCTGGCGTACCGCGTACTTCAGTTCACGCCTGGTTCGATGGTGACGCGGCGCTGGTATTACTTTGTGCCGGCGAACGGCGAGCCGCGCGGCCTGGCGCACAAGATCGAATTTGAGACGCTCAAGGAACTTCCGGGCGCGATCGGACTATACGCGGGCTGGCAGGAATTGGTAGAGGGTCTGCTGGGTGTTCTGGGCAGCGCCAAACGCGTCGCGATGCAGTACTCGCCGAATTGCGCGGTGCCCTATGTGGCGATGGTCGACGCCGGGACGGTGGAGTTGGTTCGCGGGATGGGAATCGATGTGATGACATCGGCGAATCTTGTTCAGTTGTTCGAATCCCGCTGGAATCAGAAGCAGCTCGAGAGTCATCTGGAAGCAGGCAGGCGCATCGACAAGATTCGCGGCGACGCGTTCGCGCGGATTTCGAGCAAAATGCGCGGCGGCGAGCGGGTCACTGAATGGGAAATGCAGCAGTTCATTCTCGATCGGTTCCGTGCGGGCGGACTGATTACGGATCACGGTCCGGACGTCGCCGTCAACGCGAACGCTTCGAATCCGCATTACAATCCCACTCAGGAGCGCTGCGCGGAGATCCGGCGCGGCGACTTGGTCCTGCTGGACATGTGGGCGAAGCTAGACGTTCCGGATGGCGTCTATTACGACATCACCTGGGTTGGTTATTGTGGCGAGCAGCCGCCGGCGGCGATGGAAAAAGTGTTTGGGATCGTGCGGGATGCCCGGGATAAAGCGATCGAGCGGGTGAAGACCGCCGTGGCCGCGAAAGAGCAGCTATGCGGATATCAGGTGGATGACGCGGCGCGGGAACATATTCGCAAGGCGGGCTACGCGGAGTACTTCTTTCATCGCACTGGGCACTCGATTGGCGTGGAAGTTCACGGCGCCGGGGCCAACATGGACAATCTGGAGACGCACGACGAGCGTCGCGTGATCCCCTCGACGTGCTTTTCGATCGAACCTGGAATCTACCTGCCGGAGTTCGGAGTACGATCCGAAGTGGATGTGTTCGTCGACGAGACCAGCGCCCGCGTGACCGGCGAAATGCAGGACAAACTAGTCCTGCTTTAGAAATTATATGCGGTCGTGCGTCCCACGATAATCACGATGCCCCAGCTGATCAGCGAGATCCAGCCGGCCATCTTCGCCGCGCGTGGCGGATCTTCCGCCCATTCCCATTCGCTCATGTGCCGGTAGATCTTCGAAGAGTGAAAAATCAGAATATTGATCCCCGCGACAAATAGGAACAGCACCTTGAAGCGGAAGGATAGGTTCGTGTAGCACTTTACCGGCTCCGACGCAAAGAGCAGCGACCCGGTGATGATCATGAGCGCGAACCCGGCGGAGATCCAAGGAATCAACTGGTGGAATACGTCGGAAGCCGATTCCTTCTTGAGGATCAGTCCCATCATCCTTAGATCGGAAATCGCGATTAGTCCGGCCGACACGCTGATACCCAGCAGGTGCAAGCCTTCAATTACCGGGAACGCAACGATCGATTCCCGGATGGAGACACTAAACGGCGTCTCCTGCAGCCATTGGCAGATCGCAAGTAGGGACATAAAGGTTAGTGCGTCTTCCCGGGCGCCGCCGGCGCATGCTGTGAGGCGTGAATTCCGATGACGGGGTAGTCCAAGTTTGTTGCCTTGATGGGGATGATCCAGAGCAAGGCCGTGGCCTTTTGTTACGTACTTACCTATGTATGAATTACACTGCGTCGCGCTGTTCTCGATCCCGCCTGGTTGCGCGAAATCGCCCTAACCTGGCTGGATGCTGGGTGAAATGGCACGCTCACGTGGTGGCAACTTCTTGATTTTTCGGCCATCCTCAGTGGTCCCCAATTTGCTTCACCCACGGTCGATCAAGGTGTGCTCGAACACCACATCGATGGTTCTTTCCCCCGATTTAACCTTGGTCTACGTGCTGCGCCCCAGCGGTCTGGTCGGCCGGCTTGCATCCGGTCGAGTCGCACGCCGCCAAGCAGGTGAACTGTTGGTTTACGATGCGTACGGAAGGATCATCGAATACTTATCCGAGCCTGGCGGAAAGGTTCGAAGCTGGTGCTTACTTGGACCTACAGGCAAGCCACTCGACGGCTGGTCCCAGGTGCTCGAACCTGATCGGCCCAAGGTCTTTCCATTCAAGGATTCCGTGTAAGGTCCGTCCGGGCGGCATCCAAAGCGGTCTCCGTGGATTTTATCCAGGTCTCGATGCGTCTCTGTTCCACGCTGCCGCGCTCCAGTGCGGCGGTAGTCTGCTCGCGAGCCGGCCCGCCAGTAACGGTCCGGATCTGCACGAAGTATTCGGGGTCTAAACAGCGCTCTATTTCCTCGCGGGTAAGCTTCAACGTCGGACGTAGCATTTCGCAGCGCCGCGGCGAGCGATGCCGGATCGTCACGCGTGCCGCAAGCTTGCACTGCCTTAGCCACCAGAGCATGCGCCTCCCGGAAGCTCAAGCCTTCATGGCGGACCAGGGTATCGGCCAGTTCCGTAACTGTTAGGAAATCCCGGCGGGCGCGTTCGGCCATGATGGCCGTGTTCACTTGCGCGGTGCTGAGCGCGCCGGCCAACAGCCTGAGGGCTCGGCGAGCGTCCGCGAACATAGTGAACACCAGCGGTTGAAGATCGTCCTCGCTGTCATTCACGTCGCCGAAGGGCGTGTTATGCGCGCACGTAAGCACTGCCTGGGCCTCGCCAAGCGCGCGGCTGGCCAGGATGCGGACATGCTCCAGCGCCACCGGATTACGCTTCTGCGGCATGATGCTGGAGGTCTGCACGAACGCGTCACTTAAACGCAGATAGCCGAACTCGCGCGTCGACCACAGCAGCAGATCCTGCACCAGTTTGCCGATGTTCACCATGGCCACCGCTACGGCCGCGGCCGTCTCCGTGATGTAATCGATCGAAGCGATCGCGCCGTAGGAATTCTCGGCGAGCCCATCGAATCCCAGCAGACGCGCGGTTCGATCACGGTCGATCGGGAATCCCGAAGTGGTGATCGCAGCCGCGCCCATGGGACTAAGATTCACGCGAGCGAACGCAGCCTGGAGCCGTGCTGAATCGCGAGCCAGAAATTCTATCGCAGCCAACAGATAGTGCGCCAGAGTGGTCGGCTGCGCCGGCTGCGTGTGGGTGTGCGCCGGCATCACCGTCATGACATGATCGGTGGCGAACCGCAGCAATACGCTCCGGAGCTCGGCCACAGCGCGCGCCGTTCCGAGGATTTCGCGCCGCGCCGCCATGCGATAGAGTGTCACGGCAATGTCGTTCCGGCTCCGGGCCGTGTGCATCTTGCCCGCCAGCTCTCGTCCGGCGGTTTCCTCGAGCAAGCCTTCGATGAAGAAGAAAAGGTCCTCGCAGCGGCCGTCGAACCGCGCCGCGGTGATGCGATTCAGATCGAGGCTGTGCACGGATGCCAGCAGTTTCTCCTCCTCTTCGCGAGTCAGAAGGCCGCAACCGGCAAGCATGCGGGTGTGGGCGCAGTGGATCTCAATCAGCGCGCCCAGGAAATACTTCTTGGCATCGTCGAAGTTGTGGATGAGAACGGTTTCAGCGTAAATCGGCGCGGGGAAGGGATCGGACATCCGGTACCTTCATGATACTCGCCGTGACATTTTGATGAAGTAGTCGATCCCGCTCCACAGCGTTAACGCTACCGCGATCCAACCGAGGATGGTAGCCACGATCAAAGGGGTGATGCTCGCCTCATGGCCTGCCACGAATAATATATACGCGATCTGCGCGGCCGTGCTCGCTTTGCCCCACACCGAAGGTGGAAACTCCCGCCGCGTCTTGCGCGCCAGCGCGACGATCGCGAAGACGAGGATCAGCAGGTCGCGGCCCAGGACGATCGCCATCAACCACCCCGGAATGATCCCTCTTAGTCCCAGGGTCAAGAATGACCCGCTGAGCAAGACTTTATCGGCAACGGGATCGAGGAGAGCGCCGATCCTTGGAGCCCGCATGAAATCGGCGGGCGAGGAATCCGTCCAGAACGTCCGTGGCGCTGGCGATCGAGAACCAGACCAGGGCGGTCCGGTATTCGCCGGTCCAGAGCAGGTAAAGAATGTACGGAGCCGCCAGCAGCCGCGCGGCGGTCAGAAGATTGGGAATCTGCTTCAACCAGCGTTCAGGATATCGTCTCTAAGATACCAGCGCGTGTGCCACGCGTCCGGCGAGCTGATCGAAGCTGAGGATCTCGTACAGCGTCGGATCGTTCATGATCCGGTTGACCAAGGCGAAATGCATGGCGTGTCCCGCCTTTTCCGCGATTACGTGCCCCAGCAGCGGCTTGCCGATCAGTGCCAGATCCCCGATCAGATCCAGCGCCTTGTGGCGGCAGCACTCATCGGGGAAGCGCAGGCCCCCGGCATTGAGAATAGACGTGCGGTCGAAGCAGACCGCGTTATCGAGCGACGCTCCGCGGATCAAGCCCATGTTACGCATCTGGTCCAGTTCGTATTCAAACCCGAACGTGCGCGCCGGCGCGATTTCCGTCGCATAGCGCTCCGGGGTCACTTCGATTTCGAGGGTTTGCCGCTGCACCAGCGGGTGCGGAAAATAAACCTCGCAGGTGAGCAGAAAGCGGTCCGATGGCAGAATCGTGATGCGTTTGCCGCCGCCTTCCACCGAAACCGGCCGACGGATGCGCAGATAGCGCCGGTGCTTGCGATACTCGCGTATGCCCGCGTTGCGAATCAATTCGACAAACGGCTGCCCGCTGCCATCCAGGATCGGCACTTCCAGGTTGTCGATCTCGACATAGGCGTTGTCCACGCTCATGCTGTAGAACACGCTCAGCAGGTGCTCGGTCGTCGAGATCAGCACGCCCTGTCGCATCAGGCTGGTGGCGTAGCTGACCTTTTGGACGTGACGCCAACTGGCTGGAATCTGGAATCCCCCCAAATCCGTGCGGACGAAGACGATACCAGTGGAAGGGGGCGCCGGGAGGATACGAATGCGGACAGGAACGCCAGAATGAAGGCCTACGCCGGATGCTTCGACAGGCCGCTGGACCGTCGTTTCGAATCTCAGAATTGTGGCTCCAAACTAGGCATCAACATGTACTGACGACATTGTAACAACTAGGAGTACAGGGTCGCTACCGTTCTGAAAAAAAAAGACTTGCCGATCCCGTACCGTGTCTTTTAAGACACACTATGGGTATTTTTGTGGCAAATTCGCAATTTTCGGGGAGCCTCATATACCATAAGGGAGGTGCCCCGTCTCTTCCTGATTGATTCCTTTGGGTTCATTTTTCGGGCGTATCATGCGCGAGCCCGTTCGGGTGCCCCTCCCATGCGGACTGGAGCCGGGTTTTCCACAGAAGCGGTGTACATTTTCCACAACATGGTTCGGAAGCTCCGGACCCAGCACCAGCCGGATTACCTCGCCGCGATTTTTGAAAGCGAGGGTCCCACCTTCCGCGATGAGGTTTTTGAAGCGTACAAGGCCACCCGTACCGAGACGCCCCCCGATCTGCTGGAGCAAATCCCCTGGATTCGCAAAATCCTCGAAGCCATGCGGATTCCGGTGCTCGAATATCCGAATTTCGAAGCCGACGACGTGATCGGCACGCTGGCCCGCCGCGGCGTGCAACAAGGTTTGGATGTGGTGATCATTTCCAGCGACAAGGACATGCTGCAACTGGTGAACGATCACGTCTGCATGATTAATCCCATGAAGGACGACCTGTGCTACGACGCGGCCGAAACCGAGAAGTACATGGGCGTGCGGCCGGAGCAGGTCGCGGACTTGCTGGCTCTGAAGGGCGACTCGGTGGATAATATCCCGGGCGCGCCGGGGATCGGCGATAAAGGCGCGCGCGATCTGATCACGCGGTTTGGGTCGGTGGAGAATGCCATCGAACACGCTGCCGAAGTCGAGCGCAAGACCTATCGCGAAAGCCTGCAAAACAATCGCGACCAGATCATGCTGAGCAAGCGGCTCGCGACCATCCATACCGACGTCCCGGTGGATGTGCAACTGGAGTCCCTGGTGATGCGCGAGATGGATGCCGACGCCTTGCGCGACCTCTATCGCACGCTCGAATTTTCGAGCTTGCTGCGCGATCTGGCGCCTGCAGTGGAAGCTCCACGGCAGCGCGACTATCAGCAGCTCGGGTCGAAAGTGGAGCTGGATGCATGGCTCCAGACGATTCCAGCCGATGCGCCTCTCGCCATCGCCGTGGGTGAGGTAATGGAGCAACCGGTGATGGGATTCTCGGCGAAGCCGGGCGTGGCCCGATCGCTGGCGTTGGCCGAAATCCCGTCCCGTGTGTCGATAGGTCACGACGTAAAGTCCCTGATCCGCCATTTTGGCGAAACACCCGGCTTGCATCACGACACGCTGCTCTATGGGTTCCTGTTGACCGCCGATCCAGGCTCCGCGGATTTGGCGAAACTTTCGGAGCGATACCTGGAGCGCCCGCTCGATCCCGATCCCGCCGCCCAGGCCGATACGATCCTGTCGCTGTATCAAACCCTTCGCCCGCAAGTCGAATCGCAGAACCTCACCGAGGTGTACGAATCGATCGATCTTCCGCTGATCCGCGTGCTGGCCCGCATGGAAGAAATAGGCATCCGCGTCGATCCGGTGCAACTCCGCCACATGAGCGGGCGCATGGAGGAGGAAATCGCTCGCCTGTCGACAGAGATCTTTGCGATCGCCGGCAAGACCTTCAACATCAGTTCCCCGCAGCAATTGGGCAAAGTTCTATTCGAGGATATGAACCTGCCCGCTCCAACGAAGATGGGCAAGGGCAAGGTGATCTCGACTGCCGCTGACGTGCTGGAGGATCTGGCCGAGGAGCACGAGATCGCGAGCAAAGTTCTGGAGCATCGCCAGCTCTCGAAGCTCAAGGGGACCTACGCGGACGCGCTGCCGATCTTGATCGATCCAGCGACGGGCCGCGTCCACACCACCTTCAACCAGGCCGGCGCCGCGACCGGCCGCCTGTCATCGTCCAATCCCAACCTCCAAAACATCCCGATTCGTACGGAGCTGGGCCGCGAGATCCGTGCAGCCTTCGTCCCCGAGCCCGGCTGGAAGTTGATTGTGGCCGATTATTCCCAGATCGAGCTGCGGCTCCTTGCCCACATGTCGCATGATCCGGTGCTGATGGAAGCGTTTCGCATGGGTGAGGACATTCACACGCGTACCGCCGCCGAAGTCATGGGAATCCCGCCCCTGATGATCACCCGCGAGCAACGCAACAGCGCGAAAGCCGTCAACTTCGGAATCGTCTACGGGCAGACTCCGTTCGGCTTGTCGAAGCAGTTGGGTATCGATCGGAAAGAAGCCGAGCTGTACATCCGCGCTTACTTCGAGCGCTACGCGGGCGTGCGCCGGTTCATCGACAACACCATCGCCGAGGTCCGCCGCACGGGCATGGCGGTGAGCCTGTTCGGACGCCGCCGCCCCATCCCCGATATGAGCAGCCGCAATCCCGCCGCTCGTAATTTCGCCGAGCGTATCGCGGTCAATACTCCCCTGCAGGGCACCGCGGCCGATATGATTAAGCTGGCGATGATCCGGATCGCGGAAAAACTTCGGGGCAGGGAAACGCGCATGCTGCTGCAGGTCCACGACGAGCTGGTGTTCGAAGCTCCTCCGGGCGAGGTCGACGAGATCCGATCCATGGTGAAATCCGAAATGGAGAACGTGCGTAAGCTGGACGTACCCATGGTGGTGGACGTCGGCGTGGGCGACAACTGGCGCGACGCGAAATAGACGGATGGGCCTTCTTCGATCCCGCCGCGCTCTGTACGTCTTCCTCGGCCTGTACGCCGCTACTCTGATCCTGTTAATCCCCGCGAAACCTCTTTGGATGGACGAGATCATCGATCTCAACGGCGTCCGCAACGCTGATCTACGGGGTGTGCTCGCCTTCGTGCCAGGCAACGCCGGCGGAGTCCCTCTGGGTTATCTGGTCGATTTCTGGATGATCCGGCTATTCGGCTACTCCGTCTTTGTCGTCCGGCTGCCGAGTGTTCTGTTTACGGTTTTGACGTGCCTGGCGGTGTATATTCTCGCGTGGCAAGCCAAATTGCGCGCGCCGCTGCTGGCGGCTGCACTGTACGCCGTCTCGCCGCTCACCATGCGATACGCGCTTGGAGGCCAGACCGTATGCGCAGGCCGCGTGCTGGAGCGCGTTCTCGACGGTCGTATTTCTCTCACTCGTCCGCAAGCCGACGCCCGGGAAAGCGGCCAGATATGCGGCGTTGGTCGCGCTCGGCTTGTTCACGCAGCCGTACAGCATCTTTGTTCCGGTGGCGCATCTGATCTGGTTAGTCCTGGTGAAAAGAAACTTGCGCGCGGCCGGGCTGGCGGGAACGGCGGTGGCGGCGGCCTCGCTCGCCTTCCTTCCCTGGTACCTCAACGCTCACGCGATCTGGCAAGGCGCACTAAGTTCGGGAGTGCGATACTTCGTCACGGCCAAAGACCTTCTGGTGATTCCCCATGAGCTGATGGGAACCGGATATGCGGGCGCGGCCCTCACTGCAATAGCCATCCTGGTGGCGCTGGCATGGTCACCCTGGAATAAAGACGAAAAGCTCTTCTGGATCCTCTGCCTGGCGAGCCCCCTCATTCTGGTGCCGGGCGCCGATTCCTACTTCGGCTACTTCCTGGCCGCGCGGCAAATGATCTTTGCCCTGGTTTCGATCGGCATCCTGCTCGCCGCATGCGTCGACATTCGCGGCTGGGGCTGGGTTCTGCCCTTGGCGTTATTCGGTGCGATGATCTACGAAGACGTTCGCTGGACTCGCCGTCCTGGAGAGGGTTGGGAGGCCGCTGCATCTCAGTTGAGGACAGCGGACTGCTCGATCTTTGTCCCCAGCGGCGCGCGGAACATGTACGTCTTCTTCGAACCGCAGCTTCGCGTCTGCGATGAAAATGCCTTAACCACCGCCGGGACCGTTGCGCTAGCTCTGGGCCCCGATCAGTACGCGTCCGTATATGGCGAAGCTCGTCAGAAGCTGGTACAGGCAGGATTCCGCAAGGTGGCAGACGTCCGGACTGCGGATCCCCGGATAGAACTGTATCGTCACTGACAACCCCCGTCCTGACGGACGGGGCTATTCGGATTGTTAATCCAGCCCCGCCTGTGAGGGCGGGGGCACACTACTTATTTGAGCCGGGCGATCGTTCCGGTTTATCATATAAGCATGAAGAGTTTGCTTGTTTTGGCGCCAGCTGTCTTTTTTTGTCTCGTTCCCGTGAATGCCCAGAGTCTCCCCGAAGGCGCTGGGAAAAGCGTTTTTGAGAACACGTGCGGAGGCTGCCACGGCGCCGATATCGTGATCGGCCAGACCGGCACGCGCGATGTCTGGCAGGACACCGTGGACTCCATGCGCAGCCGCGGCGCTCTCGGAACCGACGACGATTTCAAGACCATCGTCAACTACCTCACGACGTATTTCGGTGTCCCGGTGAACGTGAATACCGCCCCGGCGAAAGAACTGGTCGACAATCTGAACCTCACCAGCGCGGAAGCCGACGCGATCGTCAAAGCTCGCGACAAGAGCAAATTCAAGGAATACGCCGATCTCGCAAAGGTCGACGGCCTGGACATCAAGAAGCTCGACCCCATCAAGAGCCGGATCAAGTTTTAACCAGGCTCTTTAGCGATCCATCCAGATACTCGAGCAAAGCAGCCGCACCGTCGCTCGATGGCGGCAGCGGCAGACGCAAGACTCCTGCCGGCGTAAACTGTGCGCCTGTCCGGGACGAAACCAGATTCATCAGCCGCGCGGGTTCGATCTTGGAACCTGGATGGAACTTGATATTCAGCGCACCACCCCGCCGATCGATCGCTTCAATGCCGATCGCCTGAGCGGCGCTCTTTAACATCGAAAACCGCAGCAGTGTCTCGACGTCGTTCGGCAGCGGCCCGTAGCGATCGCCAAGATCCGCGCGCATTGCCTCGGCCTGCTCGGGATCCTTCACGTCGGCGATGCGCTTATAGGCGCGCAGCCGCTGGTGCTCGTCGGCGATATACTCCGGCGGGATGCGGATGTCGAGCCCCAGATTCAGCGCGGAGTGCACTTCCAAAGGCGCTTCTTCTCCCTTGAGCTCCCTGACGGTTTCCTCCAGCAGCCGAACGTAGGTATCGAATCCCACCGCCGCGATGTGCCCGTGCTGCTCGCCGCCCAGCAGGTTGCCCGCCCCGCGAAGTTCCAGGTCGAGTGCGGCGATCTTGAACCCGGCGCCCAAGTCGGAGAACTCGCGCAGCGCGGCCAGGCGTTTGCGGGCGATTTCCGACAACTCGGTGTCCGCCGGGACCAGCAAGTACGCATAAGCCCGCCGGTTCGATCGTCCCACGCGGCCTCGCAGCTGGTACAGCTCGGACAGGCCGTGCCGCTCGGCATGATCGATGATCATGGTGTTCGCCAGCGGAATATCCAGGCCGTTTTCGACAATGGTCGTCGAGACGAACACATCGTATTCGTGGCGCATGAAACCCAACAGTACACGCTCCAGCTCCGCCTCGCCCATTTGTCCGTGGCCGACGCCGATGCGGGCCTGCGGCACCAGCTCCTGGATCCAGGCCGCGCGCGCGAAAATCGAATCGATCCGGTTGTGGACGAAGTAGACTTGCCCCCCGCGGCTCAGCTCCTGCTCGATCGCGGTTTTTACCAGCTCTGGATTGAAGTGCGCCACCACGGTGTGGATCGCCAGGCGATCCTTCGGGCGGCGTCTCGATCACGCTCATGTCGCGAATCCCCAGCAGCGACATGTGCAGCGTGCGCGGAATGGGCGTGGCGCTCATGCTCAGGACGTGTACTTTCGTAGTCATCTGCTTGAGCCGCTCTTTGTGCCGCACACCGAAGCGCTGCTCCTCATCGACCACCAGCAATCCCAGATCGCGGAACACGACATCCTTCGAAAACAGGCGATGCGTGCCCACCGCGATATCGATCTTCCCGTCAGCCAGTTCCTCGATCGATTTCTTCAGCTCCTTAGCCGGCCGCAGGCGCGAGAACATTTCGATGCGCACCGGGAACGCCGCGAAACGATGCTTGAGCGTTTCAAAATGCTGGAACGCCAGCACGGTGGTCGGCGCGAGTACGGCCACCTGTTTCCCGTCGCCCAGCGCCTTGAATGCCGCCCGCATGGCGACTTCCGTCTTGCCGAAACCCACGTCCCCGCAGAGCAGCCGGTCCATGGGATGCGGCGATTCCAGGTCGCGCTTGATTTCCTTGGTGGCGGTGAGCTGGTCCTTGGTTTCCGTGAATTCGAAGGCGTCTTCAAACTCGCGCTGCCAGTTGGAATCGGGCGAGAGCGCGAAGCCCTCGGCCATGCGGCGCTGGGCATAGAGCTTCAACAGCTCATCCGCCATATCGCGCATCTTGGCCTTGACGCGCGATTTCTTCGCGGTCCAGGATGCGCCGCCCGAGCTTATCCAAGCGGCGGCGGAGAGTCTCCACCACCCCGATATTTCTCCACCAGGTCCATGCGCGTCAGCGGCACGTACAGCTTGGCTTCGCCCGCGTATTCCAGCAGCATGAAATCGCCCTTTTGCTCGCCTTGGGCGATTTCTCGAATTCCAAGAAACTTTCCGACGCCATGCGTGGTGTGGACCACGAAGTCGCCCGGCTTGAGATCGGCCAGGTCAGCCGCGAACGCAGCCATCTGGCTCTTGTTCGGCCCCGGCTGCGCGACCAGTTCGGAAGTGCCGAACAAATCCTCCGATCCGATGAACGCGATGCTCGATTCCGGAAACACCACGCCCCGGCGGACCAGTCCCTTGACCAGATAGGTGCTCGCGACGGGCCCCGCGAGGTACGATCTCTCGGCGAGATAGTCGGACGCAGCCTCATTGGGCGCGAGACCGAGCTGAAAGGGAACCGAGTATTCGCGCAGGATGTCCGCCAGGCGCTCCAGCTCGCCGTTGGAAGGAGCAAAGAACGCCACTCGATTCCCGCGCTCCACCAGCGTCTTGGCTTCGGCCACGGCCACCTGCATGTTCCCCTGAAACGCGAGCGACGGCCGTGTTGCTATATGCGGAACATCCGCGCCCAAAGCCAGCTCGCGCACGCTCAAGGTGGGCCCGGCGAGGGTCTTCTCAAATTCCGGCCAATCGAAAAAGTTCGCCGCCGCGAGTTCGGCTGTCTCGGGATGCTCCGCCTTCAGCTGCTCCAGACGCTTCCACAGGCGCTCAGAAGCCGAACGGATATCCTCCGGTTCGTCCAGGATCACGATCGGATTCCGAGCCAGTGCCAGCAGTGAATGTTTGCGTGGATCTTCCGCTGCCGCCGCGAATTCCCAGCCGGGAAACACATCGCCGTGCCGCGGCTGCTCGAGCAGCGGCAGAATCTCAGCCTCGGAAACCTTGAGCACCGACCGCTGGCTTTCCACGTCAAAACGGCGAATGGACTCCACCTCGTCTCCGAAAAACTCGATGCGCAAGGGTTTGGCGCTTTCGGCGCCGAAGACGTCCAGAATTCCCCCGCGGATGGAATACTCGCCGACCATTTCCACCGGATCGCGCCGCTCATAGCCGATCGACCGGAGATGCGTTTCGATAGTCTCGAGCGGCAGCTCCTCGCCGGTGCGGATCGCCAGGGCCAGCCGCCGGTAATACTCCGCGTCGTGGGTGCGCAGCAACGCCGATGCCGCCGGGGAAATGGTGATGGGAGCCGTGCCGGCCGCCATCCTCCACAGACCGATGGCCCGCTGCTCGCTGATTTCGTTGTGGGGAGAAAGCCGTTGCCCAGGGAGCACGTCGAGCGCCGGCAGCAGAGCCGGGCGTCCCACCTCAGGCCGCCCAATCAGCAAATCGAAAAACGTCGTCGTGAGCTCCGCCAGAACCTCGGCACGCTGGTTGCCGTCGGCGACCAGGATCAAGGGCCGCTCGGTGACCTGCCACAGTAGAACCGCGTAGAGCGCCTTGGCCGTCGGTGTCAAACCGGCCAGCGAAAACGGTCCCGCCTCATGGCGCAGCAGTGCCGAAACCAGCTGGTGGAATGCCTCCTGCCGGCCGATAGTTTGGAAGAGGTCGCGAACAGAGGGGTGAGTCACGGGCAGTATTATTGTATCGGTGAACAGGAAAGAGCCATAATGGAGCCAGGATGTTCCGGCCGCATCAGAACCTGAGCGACGAGATCAACCGCAACATCATCCGTAGCGAGATCGAGGGTGGTGTCTACCTGCGCGACCTGCCGGAAGCCTCCAAGCTCGAAGTCCAGACCCGGAACCGCCACTACATCGTCGTGCTGCGGCGCGACGGCTCCGCCTGGATCTGCGGGCATCCCGAATTTTGCCCGGAACCCGTGCTGGTGCAGATTTCAGGATCCAACTGGGGCGGCTCGATGTTAAAAACGGCGTACCTGGGTCGCGGCATGCACATGGAATTCCGCCATCCCGACTACGAAGGCCCGATCATCACTTCGGCCATCGTGGATATCCGGGTCTTATCCGAAGCGGCATGATTTCGGGCGAGGCGTGCCTCGCCCCTACAACGTCGTAGGGGTCGGGCATGCCCGACCCGGTACCAATTCCCGCATATCGTCGATCAAAAAATCCGGCGGCGACGCGACGAACGTCTCCGGCTGAAACCCCCAGCGCACGCCACAGGCCCGGGTACCCGCATTACGCGCGGTCTGCACATCCACGGCGCTGTCTCCGACCATCACCGTGCGGTCGCGGCCGGCGCGGGCTTCGGCGATCAGCGCGTTCAGCCCGGTGGGATCCGGCTTCTTCTCCGGAAAACTGTTCCCGCCGTAGACGCGGAAGAAATGCAGATCGAGCTGCAATCCTTCGAGCATCTGCAGCGTGAATCGGATCGGCTTGTTGGTCAGCACCGCCAGCGGAATTCCGGCCGCGTGCAGCTGATCGAGCGCTTCCCGAACACCGGGATACAGCCGGGTCGAATCCAGCATGTGCTCGCGGTAGTAGTCGAGAAAATACTTCAGCGCGCGCGACCAATCTTCTTCGCTGGCATCCGGCAGCGCGCGCTGCACCAGGACGGGAGCGCCATTGCCGACGTAGCGAGCGACAATTTCCGCCGGCAGTGAACCCAGGCCCATCCACGCCCGCGTTGCATTTACTGACTCGGTCAGATCGCGCTGCGAATCGACCAGCGTGCCATCCAGGTCGAACACCAAAAGGTCGTGATTCACTGTTTTACTGCCTTGGGCGGCGGCGACTTCGGTTCCTTCTCGCGTTTGTCTTCTTTCATGTGGGTCTTGCGAACTTGATCGTCCCACGCCTGGCGAACCTCGCGAATCGATTCCCGTACCGGGTCTTTCAATGCCCGCGGCGCGAGCGCGGCGATCGTATTCGACCCATCGATCGCGTACGGCAACAGAACCGAACCCGTCATCCACGCCGGCACCGGCCGCGGGGTGAACGCCATCAGCACGGATACAAAGGCTACCGCCGCCAGGCCGCCGCGGACTAGTCCGAAACCTGCGCCCATGAGCCGGTCGAGCCAGGATAATCCAGTCCACTTGAGCAGTTTCGAAAGCAGATTTCCGATCAGCCCGCCCAACAGTGTACAGGCAAAGAAGACCACTAAAAATCCAAAGAGGTTCGAAAATGCGACCGAGCTGACGAATTTGTGGATCCATCCGGCTGGGATGCTATAGAACCAGAAGCCGAAGATCACGCCGGTGATCGCCGCCAGCAAGCCGATGCCCGCGCGCGCGAACCCGGCCATGAATCCGAACACCACCGAGCCGCCGACAATCGCGATCAATACTAAGTCGAGCAGACTCACGATTGCTGGGCAGATCCGGGCAGTTCGCGGCCCGTCAGCTCGCGATATGCGTCCTTGTATTTGTCGCTGGTTCGCGCAGCGATATCTTCCGGCAGCGCGGGCGCGGGCGGCTGCTTGTTCCACTTGATGGATTCGAGATAATCGCGGACGAACTGCTTATCGTAAGACGGTTGGGCCCTTCCGGGAGCGTACTGATCTGCCGGCCAGAAGCGCGACGAATCCGGCGTCAGGACCTCGTCGGCCAGTACGATCTCGCCGCCCACGATGCCGAACTCGAACTTCGTGTCGGCGATGATGATGCCGCGCGTGCGGGCGTAGTCGGCGGCCTTCTTGTATATCCCGATCGTCAAGTCGCGCAGCTTCGCCGCGTCGGCAGCTCCGACGATCTTGAACATCTCGTCGAACGAAATGTTTTCGTCGTGTCCGGTGACGGCTTTAGTTGCTGGTGTAAAGATCGGGTCCGGCAAGAGCGTCCGATTCGCGCAAGCCCGGAGGCAAGGCGATCCCACACACTGCGCCGGTCTTCTGGTAATCCTTCCATCCCGAGCCGACCAGGTACCCGCGCGCCACGCATTCCACCTGGAACATGTCGGCGCGCTTGACCCACATGGAGCGGCCGGCGAACTCGGGAGGCAGATCGCTCATGTCGGCGCTCAGGAAATGATTGGGAACCACATCCTTCAGGAAATCCAGCCAGAACAGCGTCATTTGCGTCAGGACGCGGCCCTTGTCGGGGATGCCCGTGGGCAGGATGTAGTCGAAGGCGGAGATGCGGTCCGTCGCCACGATCAGCAGGCGGTCGCCGTCTTCGTAGACATCCCGTACTTTTCCTCGGGCAAACAGCCGATAATTCTTCAGGTCGCTCTCTAGGAGCACGTTTTGGGGGTTGGAGTAGGGTTTAGGTGCCAAACCCAATTATACTTTCCATATGGCCGTCCACACCAGACTTCGATGCTCCTTTCGATCCTGATTCCGGTCTACAACGAACGGACGGTGGTCGAGAAGAGTCTGGCGCTTGTATTGGCAGCGCCCCTGCCGGAAAACATGGATCGCGAGCTGGTGATCGTGGACGATTGTTCCACGGACGGAACGTCCGATATCCTCGACCGTCTGGCCGCGCGTGAGCCGCGCATCCGCCTCTACCGGCAATCCGTGAATCAAGGCAAGGGCGCCGCCGTGCGCCGCGCCATCCAGGAAGCCGCCGGCGATTTCTGCCTGGTTCAGGATGCCGATATGGAGTACGATCCCTCGGAGTATCCCAAGCTGATGAGACCGTTGCTCGACGGCCACGCGGATGCCGTATTCGGGTCGCGCTATCTGGCCGGAGAACAGAGCCGGGTGTTGCCCTACTGGCACACTAAGATCAATAAATTTCTGACTTGGGTTTCGAACATGTTCAGCAACCTGAACGTGACCGACATGGAGACCTGTTATAAGGTTTTCCGCACAGACCTTCTGAAGAGTATTCCCATCCGCAGCGACCGCTTCGGCTTCGAGCCGGAAATCACCATGAAGGTCTCCAAGCGCAAGCTCCGGGTGTACGAAGTTCCCATCAGCTATCACGGACGCACGTATGAAGAAGGCAAGAAGATCGGGTGGAAGGATGGCGCCAAGGCCCTGGGCGTGATCCTATATTTCTGGATCATCGACGATCTGTACGCGGAAACCTACGGCCGCGGACTGCTGAACAGTCTCACTGGGACGCCGCAATATCAGAGCTGGATCACCCGGGTTTTGCGCCCGTATCTGGGCGACACCGTGCTCGAAATCGGCGCGGGCCTGGGCAATTGGACCGGCCGCCTGATGGGCAAAAAGCTCTTGTATGTCGCGGCCGAGAAAGACGCGCTGTACCTGCACGCACTCCGCAACCGGTTTCTGCGCACACCCAACGTCACTGTGTGCGAGCTGGATCCCGGAAAGGACTCCGATTATCAGCCGTGGACGGGTCAGTTCGCCAGCGCCCTGTGCGTGAACCTGCTCGAAACGGTGGATGATCCGGAATCCGTGATCGCTTCCCTGACGGGATGCCTAAAGCCGGGCGGAGACCTGGTGGTGCTGGTTCCGCAGGGTAAAGCCCTAATGAGCTCACTCGATAAAGGGATGGGTCACAAGCGCCGTTTTGACGAGCCGGAACTGCGGAAGACCCTTGAGTTTCACGGCTTCGAAATTGAGCGCGAACATCAGATCAACAAAGTCGGCGCACTTTCCTGGTGGTTCTTCGGAAAGGTTCTGCATCGCGCGAAAATGAATCGCCCCGGCCTCAAGCTGTGGGATAAAACCGTATGGTTCTGGCGGCGCGTCGATTTCCTGCTGCCCTGGCGCGGCCTTTCCCTGGTAATCGTGGCGCGGCTCAAACAAAACAATGCGTAATGACATCAAATTTGTAGTGACCGGAGGCGCGGGCTTCATCGGCTCGACGCTCGTCCGGACCTTGCTCGAGCGGGGACGCGTCGCGGTGATCGACAACTTGCTGACCGGCCATGAGGCCAACCTCCAGGAGGTGCGCGGCCACATCGAATTCCATAAGATAGACATTCGCGATGCCGCCGCCCTCGAGCCCGTGATTCGCGGCGCGGACACTGTCTTTCACCTGGCTGCGATTCCCTCCGTGCCGCGTTCGATCGACGATCCTGTGCCTTCGCACGAAGTCAACATCGATGGGACCTTCAACGTGTTTCGTGCGGCGGCTCTCGGTAAGGTGCGGCGGGTTGTATACGCGGCTTCTTCGTCCGCCTATGGCGACACGGAAGTCCTGCCCAAGGTCGAGACCATGACGCCTTTGCCCAAGTCTCCCTACGCGGTGCAGAAGCTGTTGGGCGAATACTACGCTTCGGTGTTTTACACCTGCTACGGCCTCGAAACCGTAGCTCTGCGATTCTTCAATGTCTACGGTCCACGCCAGGATCCCACCAGCCCGTATTCCGGGGTGCTCAGCTTGTTCATGAAACACCTGTTGGCTCGTACGTCGCCGACGATTTTTGGGGATGGCGAACAATCCCGGGATTTTACCTTCGTCGAGGACGTCGCGGACTTGTGCTGGAAAGCCTCGCAGGCAAGCAAAGTTGCGGGAAAGATGTACAACGCGGGAAACGGCAACCAGTACACTCTAAACCAGATTTGGAAGCTGCTACAGCAGATGGAAGGCGTGAGCCTTCCTCCAAAGATGGCGCCGCCGCGCGCAGGCGATGTCCGGCACTCCAAAGCGGACACGGCCTCTGCCGTCCGGGACCTGGGCCATTCGCCGCGTGTCACGATCGAGGAAGGTCTGAGGAGAACGCTCGAATGGTACCGAGGGGCTGTGTAACGTGACGGGGGGTATAAGACGCGGCCGCCCCAAAATGCGCGGCGACAATACTCTTAAGCCCCGGATCGAAAAGGCCAAGAAACGCGTCCTGTTCGTCTGTATCGGAAATGCGTGCCGCAGCCAGATGGCGGAGGCCTTTGCGCGGGCCTATGGCTCGGATATTCTGATCGCGAAAAGCGCCGGCCTCGCTCCTGCTGGCGCACTCCCGCCGCTGACCCGGCAGACGCTAAGCGAGAAACAAATTTCGACCGACGGCCAGTTTCCGAAGAACCTGGAGTCCTTCGTGGGACAGCCGTTTGACGTGGTTGTCAATTTAAGCGGTGAGTCTCTTCCGGCTGGATTTGGCGGGGCCCGTCTGATCGAATGGACTGTCCGCGACCCGATCGGCGAGAACCAGAGCGTCTATCGCGCCGTCGCCGGGCAAATCGAGAGTCTGGTCATGCGCCTGATCCTCGAACTGCGCGGAGGCTAGGCGCCTAGAAAAAGGCTTGACTTTGTTGTCCTAGATATCTACCCTAGATAACTGGGATGAGCCGCCCGGACCAGTTGCAGGGAACCCTCGAACTTCTTATTTTGAAAACCCTGCTGACTGGGCCGAACCATGGGTTCGGAATCACTCTCCATGTCCAAGAAGTCTCCGGGGGCCTGCTGAATATCGAGGATGGTTCCCTTTATCCCGCCCTTCATCGCCTTGAGAAGAACGGTCTGGTCCGGGGCGAGTGGCGGAAGACGGTTAGCGGCCGGCGAGCGAGATTCTACGCCATCACGAAGACCGGCGATAAGCGGCTCGCGGAAGCTGCCAAAAACTGGACCTCGGTCGTGAAGGGGGTGCAGAGGGTGATGGGACTCGCATGAAACCTGACGATGAGTTGCGAGAAGAGATCGACTCCCATCTCGCCATGCGCCGGGAGTGGAACGAACAGCAAGGTTTGAGCCCGGCCGATGCGAGGCAGGCAGCGCATCGTCAGTTCGGAGGCGGCCTTCGAGCACTCGAAGACATGCGTGCCGTTCACCGGTGGATCTGGCTGGATCAGGCGGTTCAGGATGTCCGATATTCCCTTCGGGGATTCCGGCATTCCCCCGGGTTTGCCGCTATTGCCATTGCGACGCTCGCCATCGGCATCGGCGCATCCACGGCGGTATTCAGCGCCGTCGACCCCCTGCTGTTCCGTCCACTCCCGTATCCCCACGGAGATCGCTTGGTGTCCGTCGGATATTTCGGGCCTGTCGATTCGAACGAGTTTCAACTCGTGAGCACCCACTTCGATTGGCGGCGCGAGCAGGTCCCTTTTGAGTCTTTGACGGCCATGCGCACGGGCGGGCAATGCGATCTTGGCAGTGAGGTTCCGCGGACCGTACCGTGTTATCAAGTGGAGGCAAACTTTCTTCCCACGCTTGGTGTCGCTCCACTGATGGGACGTCTCTTCACGGCCGACGAGGATCGTCCCGGTGGCCCGCGCGTGGCTCTCATTTCGGATGCGCTGTGGCAATCCGAGTTCGGCGGAGATGCATCCGTTCTTGACCGTACGATCACAGTGGATGAACAGCGTGTTCGTATTCTCGGCGTGCTTCCCCGCGGCTTCGTGATGCCCCAGCTCGGTGAGGTAGATCTGTTGCAGCCAGCGCGGTTCGACGAGAGCCTGCCCCATAGCCAAGCGTCTCAACAGTTCATACGATCCTTTGCGCGATTGCGTGAGGGGGTGACGGTGCAACAGGCCCGGGAGCAACTGCAGCCTCTATTTGAAGACTCCGTGCGCAAGGATGTTCCCGCCGAGCTTCGCAGCGACGTACGGCTGGTGGTCCGTTCCCTTCGGGACCGGCAGTACCACGACCTCATCCCAGCTTCCTGGATGCTGCTCGGCGCGGTGGGGGCATTGCTTCTGCTGGCGTGCTTCAATGTTGCGAATCTATTGCTGGCAAGGACCGCTGCGAGGCGCAGGGAGCTGGCATTGCGGGCGGCGATTGGCGCGGGTCGTGGACGTCTAATACGGCAGATGAGCACCGAAAGTCTGATTCTGGCGCTTGCGGGCGGCACGGCGGGGACACTGCTCGCCTTGGTTCTGGTGCGGCTATTTGTGCGCCTGGCCTCAGGGAGCGCATTCCCGTTTGAAAAGGTAGTCGTGGATGCCCGCATTCTGATCTTCTCCCTGGCCGTCTCCGTACTATCCGCGTTTGTCTTTGGCGTCTTTCCCTGCACGGAACGCCCGAACTCCGAGGCCTTAGCGGGGTGGCGCAACGCCGACGCTGTGTCCAATAGGTTGCGGGTTATCTTGGTGACGGCTCAGATTGCCGCCTCTCTAGTCTTGCTATCGGGTGCGACACTTTTGTCTCAGAGCCTGTCTCGGCTTCAAAATCAGCCGCTGGGGTTCACCCCGGATCACCTGATCTCTGCGACGATCAATGCGCGTGGATCTCGCTACCAGCGGCCTGAGGAGCGCGGGAAACTGCTGGACGAACTGGAAACCCGTCTGTCTCGCCTTCCCTCAGACCAGTTCGCGATGAGCGATAGTTCACCCTTGGCGGGTTCGCTTGGGCGCCCTTTTTCCAATATTCGGGTCGCGAATCGCCCGCCTCTTCCCGCCAATGGCGGTCTGGTCATGAATCGTTGGGTAACGCCCGGCTATTTTCGCGCGTTGCACATTCCGATGATCAAAGGCCGCGACTTTACTGAATTCGAACGGGCGTCCGGCGAAGCGGTTGTTATTCTCAACTCCGCGCTGGCTCGCAAGATGTTTGGCGCGGAGAGTCCTCTCGGCGAGAGGATCGACCTCGATGGTGGTGCGGGCTGGTCGTCGATCGTAGGAGTGGTTGCCGACAGCAAGAACATCCGTATCGACCAACCTGCCGATCCGGAATACTACCGGCTGAGGCCCAAAGGGCGTCCGTCCTACGGCGGCATCGCGTGGTTTCGGACGGGAATGAATATCGGAGGCACTCGCAAAGCTCGTGCGGGATGAAGTTGCCTCCATCGATCCGAATCTGCCGGTCACCTTCGGGACACTCCAGGAGCGTGTCGACCGGCAAGTACAACAGCCGCGCCTGATCGCGCTATTGGTGGTGGTCTTTGCATCCTCGGGTTTGCTGCTGGCCGCGGTGGGTCTGTACGGAGTAATGTCGTTTCTAGTCACGCAACGCACGCGGGAAATTGGTGTGCGGATGGCCCTGGGAGCCAGAGGTCGCGATGTGGCCATTATGATTGCTAGGTTTGCCGGCTTCTGCACGGCCGCCGGTGCAATTGTTGGGGTCCTGATTTCGGTGGCCTTGGCGAGGCTCGCGCGAACGCTGCTTTTCGAGGTGTCTCCGTACGACCTGCTCTCACTGGGAATTTCCCTTCTCGTCTTGGCGATCGCGGCAGGTCTCGCTGCTGGATTCCCCTCGGCGCGCGCCGCTAAGATGAATCCGGCCGTCTCGCTTCGGACCGATTGAGTGATGACTATTGCGGTGCCGCCGCAACTGCCGCTGCTCTAACATCCCTGACAATCGCCTGCCACGGCGAGTACCCTCGCGCAGCCGAATAAGGGTCTTCTTCAAACTGAAGGGCGATATCCAACCGCTTGCCCGGCGCAAGCTCCGCGGCGCGCTCCGCGAAGTTCCATGCCTTGGCGCGTATCGTGCGGCTATTGACCTTCAACTTGAGAAACACGTGCTTCTCTTTGATGATTTCGGGCGGAGCGGCGAGTCTCGACACCGCGCAGGGCAAATGTAGGCGCCGCATTGCCGAAGCCGAACGGCGCGAGCCTTAGGATGTCCGCGACCGCAGCATCGCCGATTTCTTCCAGCGCGATTTCGGCGTCAATCGCCAGCTCACGCTCGAAGTCGGCAGGCGTGAGGCGCTCGCCCGCGTAAGCCCGCAGCCGCGCGCGAAATTCCTCGACTCGTGCGGCGTCCATGGTCACGCCGGCAGCCTGGCGATGTCCGCCGAATTTGCCGAACAACCCTGGCATACTTTCCAAGGCTTCGAGTAGGTGAAATACGGGTATGCTGCGGCCCGAGCCTTGCGCCGGCCGTCTTCGATCCCCAGCACAAAAACAGGGCGATGGAACCGCTCCACCACACGGCTCGCCACGATCCCCACCACGCCCCGATGCCAGCCCTCCCCGGCAAACACCAGCGCGGCGTCCACGTCCGTCACCGGCTGTTCCATGCACTGCTCGAAGATCGCGCGCGCGATGTCCGCCTCAGTGTCCCGGCGATCGCTGTTCAGTTCGTGTAACTTCGTTGCCAGGGTGCGGGCAACGTCGCCATCCTCGGTCAGAAACATTTCGACCACGTCCGCGGCGCTGGCCATGCGCCCAGCGGCGTTGATCCGCGGAGCCACCTGAAAAGCCACCTGGCGCGCGCTCGGCGATTCGCCTTCCGGGAATCCGGAAACGTCCAGCAGCGCCCGCAGGCCCGGATTGCGCACCCGATCCAACCCCGCCAGGCCGCGCTTCACGATCACCCGGTTCTCGCCGGTGAGCGGGACGACATCGGCTACCGTCGCGATCGCCACCAATTTCAATAGGGAATCGATCAGGCGCTCGCGGCGGGCCTGATCCCAGCCGATGGCGCGAACCAGACCATCCATGAGTTTGAGCGCCACGCCGGCGCCGCACAGGTTCTTCTCCGGATAGCCGCAATCGGGACGATTCGGATTCAGCACCGCTACCGCCGGCGGGAGTTCCGTCTCAGGCAGGTGGTGATCGGTTACGATCACATCGATCCCCAGCCCGGCGGCGTGCCTGACCACTTCATTGGCGCGAATGCCCGTGTCCACGCTGACGATCAGCGAGACCCCCGCCGCGGCAGCCTCCTCCACCACTTCGCTGCGCATGCCATAACCGTCTTTCAGCCGGTGGGGCACATGAAACGACACTTTCCCGTCCAGGAGCCCCAGGCCTTTTTTGAGGATGACGATGGCGCTGGTGCCGTCAACGTCATAATCGCCGTAGAGCAAGATTCGTTCTTTTTGTTCGATCGCCTGGCGCAGGCGGGCGACCGCCGCGGGCATGTCTTGGAGCAGCCCCGGATCGTTCAGATCGGCGATCGACGGCTCCAGGAACCGTTGGGCTTGCTCCATCGACCGGTATCCTCGCGCCCACAGCACACGGGCCGCAGGAGCGGAGATCCCCAGCTCCCGGACGAGTCCGGCAGTTCCGCCGGCGTCGGATTCGGGTATCGTCCACTTCACTTAGTTATTCGAGTAGTATCCGCTCAGGGGATTCTCGTCCCCGTCGTCCTGATAGGAATATTCGATTCGCTCCACCAGATCGTTCAGCTCGTCGAACCAGTCCGTGCGAACCTCGAAGACGTAGGTTCGCTGGGCGTGGTCGAAAGAGAGCTCGATCTGGCAGGTAAACCCTTCGTAAGCCCGGATTTCGTTTAAGCGAGCTTCCAACGCCCGGCGCTCATCCCTCTCCAGGTCCGTATCGGAGAGTTGGGCTAAAGCGTTCTCGATGATGTCGGGCGTCAATTCGCGGGCATATAGGGTTACCAGGCGGACACCGGCCGCACAGGCGGCCTCCACGAACTCGCGGTAATCGGGATGGTTCTGAGAATCCCAGAAGACGGTCCCGGTCAGAGAGCTTTCCGTGTCGGCCCGTGGGTTGCTCCGGAACAGCGCTAGTCCGCGCGATTCCAGGTGTTGTTCGATTTCGTGACGCAGAGTTTCGAGGTTCGGTCTCATCCGGACAGTACTCTGAGGAACCTTTCCACGCTAGCACAGCCCTGAAGAAAGAAAAACGGATCGGCCCGTTGTCATCCTGGTATGGACTTTTGCCGTCTTTCTAAGTTGATGTAAACGAAAGCAAATTAAGGAGCCTTAAGGAGGCCGTCTGTAACCTTTGGCCAGGTCTGCGACATCATTACACGGGTAGCGTCTCCGAAACGCAACTCAAGGAAGGATCCTTAGAAACTATGAAGAAGTATCTGGTATCACTGATGGCTTTGCTTGCACTTACCGGCTTGGTGTTGTTTGCGGCCGACATCGACGGGACTTGGACGATGCCGAAAGGAGGGCAAGAACGGTCCGCAGACGACCACCCTGACTCTGGCATCCAAGGGTGGAGAGCTCACCGGAAAAATGGACGCTGGACGGGGCGGTCCGGTAGACATTTCCGAAGGCAAGATTGACGGTCCCAACGTGGCGTTCAAGGTTACGCGCGACTTCGGCAAGGGGCCGCAATACGCAAGAGTACAAGGGCACGCTGAAGGGTGGCGAACTGACGCTGACCACGCAGGGCCGTGGCGGTCCGCAGGAACTGACCTTCAAGAAGAAGCAGTTAGTCTACCTGACTGGCAGGCCCACTTCGGAACTGGAGGATTAGGTTTTCTAGTGTTCAAGATTCTCGTGGTTCTGGCAGTGAGCCTGCCATTCGTCTTTGCACAGTCGGGAACGGTCAAGGCGGGTAGCCAGCCGATCCCTGGCGCAACTGTGCGCGCGACGCAGGGCGAACGAAGCCTGGTCACGCTTACCGACGATAGCGGCGCCTTTCGCTTCGACGGAATGACGCCCGGCGCCTGGGTCGTAGAGGCCGATATGTTCGGCTTCGATCATCTCCGCCGCGAAGTCCAGGTCGCATCCACACCCACCAATTTCGATCTCACGCTCCAGTTGTCTGCGCGCGCCGTAGTGCCCGCCGCCCCTCCGGTGCGTCCGGCTGCGCAGAACAACCAGCAAACCAATGCAGCCCCGAATTTCCCGGCTCAGCCCGAGGCCGCGGCCGAATTCACGCCGCAGGTGTCTGCCGACAGCTCCAACGAGTCTTTTCTCGTGAATGGAACCGTGAGCGACGCCCTGCGCACGAATCAGGCTGATTTTGCGGGCTTTAACCCTGGTGGTTTCGGCCCCGGCGGAGGATTTCCAGGTGGCGACCAAGGCCAGTTCGGAGGTCCAGGCGGCGTCGGCGGCGACCAGCCCGCGGGTGTAGCCGGTGGCGGCCGGGGAGGCCCTGGAGGCGGTCCAGGCGGGCGTGGCGGCCGAGGAGGCGGGGGTGGCCCCGGTGGCCCCGGTGGAGGCGGCTTTGCTGGAGGCGGACCCGGTGGTGGGGGAGGTTTTGCCGGAGGCGGCGGCGGACGAGGTGGCGGTGGCGGTGGACGAGGCGGCCCCGGTGGACGCGGCGGGCGAGGCGGTCAGAATGCCGCATTTATCGGCAATCGCGCCCGGCGTTCCGCGAATACCATCCGAACCCAGTTGTTCTTTACGGCGCAAAACTCCGCGTTCAATGCGCGGCCCTTTTCACTCAACGGTCAAGATCAAGCTAAGAGCTCCTACGGCAACAACCGCTACGGTCTGAACATCGGCGGACCGCTGATCATACCCAAGTTGTTCGATGCCAGCAGGATTCTGAACTTCACGGTGACCTACAACGGAGTATTGTCGCGGTCCCCGTATAACTCGACTCCCACTTTGCCGAACGCTGCGGAGCGCAGCGGCAACTTTGCCGGACTAAACACCATCTACGATCCCAGTACCTGTGTCACGGGTTTAGGCTGCCAGCCGTTTGCGAACAATCAAATCCCCCTGACCCGAATTAGTCCCATCGCCCAAGGATTGTTGCAGTACATTCCGCTGCCGATATACAACGCCACGACGCAGAACTATCTGGCCAACTTCGCCGTGCCGGCCAACCAGCAAAACGTCAATACGCGGCTCCAGTGGACCGTGGATCAAACCGACCGGATCTCATTCACTTCCAACTATCAAAGCCGCAACGGCCAGACTGGCAACCCATTCGGATTCCGGGATGAATCGCAGGGCAGCGGCTCTAATTCGAGCATCGGCTGGACCAAAAACCTCAGTACCCGCATGTTCAGCAATTTCACCATCGGGTTCAACCGGAACTATAACCTGACGGTCCCGTATTTTCAGACCCTGGGACTGGACGCCGCCTCGCAACTGGGAATCGCCGGCGCGTCTCCCGATCCGCGCAACTTCGGCCCGCCCTCGCTGAACTTCACCAATTACGGCGGTCTGAGCGACGGAAACCCCACCACGCTGGCGGTGAACACCTTCAACATTTCCGAGAGCTTCACCTACCGGCGCGGCAAACACAACTGGGGTTGGGGTGGTCAGTGGAGCAAGGCCATGACCAACACCATCGCCGATTCCAATGGCCGCGGGACGTTTACGTTCTCCGGGCTTTCCACCAGCAACTTCGATGCGAACGGCCAGCCCGTCAAGGGAACCGGCTGGGACCTGGCGGATTTGCTCCTGGGCCTGCCTCAATCGTCGTCGATCCGCTATGGCGCGTCGAGCCAGTATTTCCGCTCCCAGACGATGAGCTTCTACGGCCAGGATGACTGGCGCATCCGGAGCAATCTGTCGCTGAGTCTGGGCCTGCGCTATGAATACTTCACGCCCATTCAGGAGAAATACGGACATCTGGCGAACCTGGACATCGCGCCCGATTTCAGCGCGGTCGCCCCCGTCCAGGCAGGCGGCGTCGGTCCTTACAGCGGACAGTTTCCTTCTGCGCTGATTAATCCGGACAAAAACAATTTTTCGCCGCGCTTCGGCGTGGCCTGGAAGCCCACCGAGCGCAGCAAGTTCACCCTCCGCGCCGGTTACGGCTGGGCCTACAACATGGGCGTATACAACGCGCTAGGGAACAAACTCGCCCAGCAGCCTCCTTTCTCCCTTACCAACTCGGTGAATAGCACGGCCGATAACATTCTGACGCTGGGCACCGGCTTGGTCGCGGTTCCGGTGGGCCAGACCATCACCAACAGCTTCGCCGTCGACCGCTACTATCTCGCCGCCTACGCGCAGTCCTGGAACGCGATCGTCCAGCGGGAACTGCCGGGGGGCATGGCCATGGAAATCGATTACAACGGCCAGAAGGGCACGCGCCTGGACGTCCAGACCATTCCCAACAGCGCCCCGCCGGGAGCCTCGCCGCTGACCGCCGAGCAGCAGCGCGCGATCGGAAACGCCCAGGGGTTCATCTACGATTCACCGGTCGGCAATTCGATTTACCACGGCGGTACGGTGCGGGTTACCCGCCGCTTCCGCAACAACTTCCAGTGGCAACTGAACTACACCTTTCAGAAGCTGATCGATAATACGTCAGCGCTGGGCGCCGGCGTGGCCCAGAACGCTCACAATCTGGCCGCGGAACGGGGACCCGATTCGCCCACGGGACAAGCCCTCCAGATGCAGTACACCCTTCAGTCTCCGGTCGGCGTTCGCAACGCCATGTTCCAGAAGCAGCCCTGGCTGCAAAAGTCGCTGAAGGACTGGCAGCTCCAGGGTTCGACCACCGTGCAGAGCGGGCGTCTGTTGACGCCCACTGTTCAAGGAAACGCATCCAACCTCGGAGGAGCCGGGGTGGCTGGTACCGTACGCGCCGATGCCACCGGACTGCCGATCGACGCCGGATCCGGTTACTTCAACCCGTTAGCGTTCACGGTTCCGTTGGCTGGAACCTACGGTACCGCCGGACGCGGCACGATCCCGGGCCCGGGGCAATTTACCATGACTCTCCAGTTGGCGCGCCAGATCCAGCTCGCCGAGCGCAAGAGCGTCGAGTTCAATGTGCAAGCCGCCAATCTGCTGAACCACGTGAACATCTCGGGCATCGGCACAGTGGTGAACTCGCTCAACTATGGGCTGGCGAACGGAGCCGCCGGGATGCGGACCGTTTCAGCTACCGTGCGCCTGCGATTTTGAAGACCATGAAACCCATATTGCTGCTGCTAGCCGCTTCCTTATTCGCGCAGGAAGTCACGTTTAAGACCGAGACCAAGCTGGTGATCGTCAACGTCTCCGTCAAAGGCAAGGATGGCAAGCCGCTCACCACGCTCAAGAAGGAAGATGTCGAAATCTTCGAAGACGGCGTGAAACAGAACCTCGCCGTGTTCGAACTCGAGACGCTGAGCAGCGATGTGCTCCCGGCGGTCGCGGCGACGCCGTCCGCTCCGGTGACTCTGGAGGAGCGTGTCGAACGAGTCCAGGCCCCGGCCGGGCAAGCCGTGACCACGCAAGCCGCGACCGCGCCGGTCCGCCATCAGGATAAGCGTTTGGTCGCTCTGTTCTTCGATTTTTCGAATATGCCGCAGGCCGATCAGATGCGGGCCAAAGATGCCGCGGTCGACTTCATCACCAAGCAGATGACCTCGTCGGATCTGGTTTCCATCATGGCCTACGGCAACCGGTTCGATGTTCTGGAAGATTTTACGGCCGACCGTGACCGGCTGCTCTCCCGGCTCCAGAAAATGGCGACCGGCGAGGGCGCGGGCCTGGCCGACGTGGCCGCGACCAGCGCCGATGAGGGCGACGATAGTGGAGGCTTCGTGGCTGATGACACGGAGTTCAACGTCTTTAATACGGATCGCAAACTGACCGCTTTGGAGGATGCCACCAAGAAGCTGGCCGCATATCCGGAAAAGAAAGCCCTGATCTATTTCGCCAGCGGCCTGACCCTCACGGGCCTTGAAAACCAAAGCCAGCTGCGCGCCACCGTCAACTCGGCCGTGCGCGCGAACGTATCGTTTTATCCGGTCGACGCACGCGGGCTGACTGCGTCCTCCCCGGTCGGAGATGCCTCGACGTCCTCCGGGCGGGGCACTGGAGCCTTCACCGGAAGCAAGCAGACGAGCCAGCGCACCAGCCTGACCGGATCGCAAGACACGCTCTACACGCTGGCGTCGGACACCGGAGGGAAAGCCCTGGTGGATTCGAACGACCTCGCCATGGGCATCCGGCAAGCCCAGGAAGATATCAGCAGTTATTACATTCTGGGCTACTACAGCACCAACGCAGCCGAGGATGGGAAATTCCGCAAGATCCAGGTGAAGCTGGTCAGCAAGGAGCTGCAGTCGAGCACCAAGGTCGATTTCCGTAACGGCTATTACGCCGGAAAAACATTCGCGAAATTCACGGCCGGCGACAAGGAGCGGCAGCTCGAAGAAGCCTTAACGCTGGGCGATCCGGTGAGCGAACTCCCCCTGGCGCTCGAAGTCGACTATTTCCGCGTCGCGCAAAACCGCTATCTTGTGCCGATCTCGCTCAAGATTCCCGGCTCGGTCCTGGCTCTTGCCAAGAAAGGCGGCAAGCAAAGTACCGACTTCGATTTTATCGGCCAGGTGCGCGAAACCCCGTCCGGAAAACTCGTCGGCGGCGTGCGCGATAACATCCCGGTTAAGTTGAGCGATGCGGATGCGTCGCAGCTCGAGCATCGTCACTTGCAGTACGATGCCGGGCTGACTCTTCCCCCCGGCAAATACAACTTGCGCTTCCTGGCGCGTGAGAATCAGACCGGTAAGATGGGTACGTTCGAAACCAATTTCGTCGTTCCAGACTTGTCGACTTCCAAGGACCTGCGCCTGAGCTCGGTGATCCTGAGCAGCCAGAAGGAAGACGTGAAGGCGGCCGTCGGGTCGGCTGACAACGACAAACGCGCGCTGGCGAATCATCCGCTGATTCAGAACGGACAGAAGACCGTGCCCAGCATCACGCGCGTGTTCCGCAAGGACCAGACGTTGTATGTGTACTTCGAGGTCTACGATCCGGCTCCCGAGGGCGCTTCGAAGACTCCCGATCTGACCGCGCAGGTGGAGTTGCTCCAGGGCGCTCGTAAGGCGTTTTCGTCCATGCCTGCGACTCAGACTAAGATGACGCCCAATCGTCCGGGCGTGGCGTCGTTCAGCTTCCAGGTGCCGCTCGCTAAGATCGGCGCGGGACAGTATACGGCGCAGATCAACGTGATCGACGAGGCAGGCAAGCGCTTCGCATTCCCGCGCAGCGCGATCGTCGTGCTGCCGTCAGACAAAGCAAACTGATTGGCATGAACACCGCTCGTTACGTCTGCGGCTGGCCTCAAGATCGTGGCGCGATCCTCGTCGTGCCTTAATTCCGAGGGTCGGGCATGCCCGACCCCTACAAAGAATACACGGCGGCGTAGGGGCGAGGCATGCCTCGCACGGACTCAAGATCGTGGCGCGATCGTCGTGCTGCCGTAGAGATCCGAGGTCGGACCGCAGAATCGGCGCTGGCGGCGTAGGGGCGAGGCAGGCCTCGCACGGACTCAAGATCGTGGCGCGATCGTCGTGCTGCCGTAGAGATCCGAGCGTCGGACCGCAGAATCGGCGCTGGCGGTGTAGGGGCGAGGCATACCTCGCCCGATGCTCTTACAACCCCATCCGCTCGAGCTTGCGATACAGAGTCTTCCGCTCGATCCCCAAGACCTTCGCCGCGCGGCTCTTGTTGCCATTGGTAGCCGCCATCACGCGGCGGATCTGCTCCGCCTCGGTATCGGCCAGGCTGTCGCTGGCATGGTCGCGGGAATCCATCTGGTCGATCGACTGGCGAACCGCGGCATCGTCGATCCGCCCGCCCGGCGCGAGAATCGTCAGCCGCTCCATCATGTGCTGAAGCTGGCGAATGTTGCCCGGCCAGCTATACTCTTCCATCGCCTTGACGCCGGAGTCGGTGAGCTTGGTATCGAGCTTGTAGCGCTCGTTGTAGCGCTTCAGGAAATAGTGGACCAGCAGAGGGATGTCGCTGGCCCGCTCGCACAGCGGCGGCACCGTGAGCCGCACCACGTTGAGCCGATACCACAGGTCTTCGCGAAACTTGCCCTCGTCGACCAGCTTCTGGACATCCTTGTTGGTGGCCGCGATCACGCGCACGTCGACCTTCTTCGCCCGCGACGATCCCAGCGGGCGAATTTCCCGCTCCTGCAGAAATCGCAATAGCTTTAACTGAAAACCCAGGTCGATATCGCCGATTTCGTCCAGAAAGACCGTCCCGTTATTGCCGGCCTCGAACACGCCCATGCGATCGCGGTCCGCGCCGGTATAGGCGCCCTTGAGCGTTCCGAACAATTCGCTCTCGAGCAGCGATGGCGCGATGGCGCCGCAATCCACCGGCACAAATGGCTGCGTGCGCGCGCTTGCTGTTGGCGTGGATCATGCGCGCGATCAGCTCCTTGCCGGTTCCGGTTTCGCCTTCGATCAGAACCGTGGCGTCGGTGGGAGCGACCTTCGAAAGCGTCTTATAAATCTCGATCATGCGCGGCGAACTGCCGATCATCTCCGTATCGGGTAGATCGTCGATCGAGGCCGCTTCGTCTTCGTCCTGCTCGCCCAGCGATTTTTCGGCGCGGCGGATGGTGTCCACCATGTGCGCCATCTCGAAGGGCTTGGCCAGGTATTCGAAAGCGCCGCCTTCGGTCGCCGCCATGACGGTTTCCATGCTGCCGCGCCCGGTCATCAGGATCACCAGGCAGTCGGGATTGGTGCGGCGCGCGGTGCGCATTACATCCAGGCCGGTGCGCTCGTCCAGATAAATATCGGAAATTACGATCGGGTAACTCTGCTGTTCAAGGCGAGTCCAGGGCCTCGCGCGTGGAAGACACGGCGTCGACGGCGTATCCTTCCAGCTCCAGGCACGTGACCATGGTGGTCCGTACGGACTGGTCATCTTCGACGATCAGCAGTTTCTGCATTCGTTGGAGCGCTCGCGTGAGCCTTCATAATCATGGTAAAGCAAGAGCCTTTGCCGGGCGTGCTGGTCACCTCGATGCGGCCCCCGTGCCGGAAGACGATCTGCTCGACGATCGAAAGCCCGATACCCGTGCCCGTTTCGCCGGAAGCCTCGGCGCGCTTGGTCCGGTAGAACTTCTGAAAGATGCTCTTGATCTCCTTGGCGTCCATGCCGATTCCCTGGTCGCGAACCGCCAGCCGCAGTTCGCCGTCGCGCAGCGCGGAATATACGTGAATTTCGGTATCCGGCGGCGAATACTTTACGGCGTTGGTGAGCAGGTTGTAGAGCGCGTACTCCAACAGCTCGCGATCCCCTAGAAGCGTGCCTTCGACAGCGCTATCGAGGATCATGCCGATGTGCTTGCGCTCGGCCAGGGGTCGCGCGCGGTCCATACAGATGTTGACCAGATCGGTCACCGCCAGCGTCTCCTGTTTCAACTCCATCTGCCCTTCGGCCAGCCGCTCGACGTCGAGGAACGTCGAAATGATGCGGGCCAGCCGCTTCGATTCCGAGTTGATCATCAGACTCAGTTCGCTGCGCTTCGCATCGGGCAGGGAATAGCGGGTCATCAGCTCGCTCGACCCCTGGATCGCCGTGAGCGGCGTGCGCATTTCGTGTGCGGCCCAATGAATCGCCTGCTGGTAGCGCGACTTCTCGGATTCGGATTTGCGGAGCTGTCCGCGGACCATGAAGTGGCGATAGGTAGCCGCTCCGATGGAACTCAGCCAGGCCACGGCCACCGGAGCGACATACGGAAGAACGATGCCGTGCGCGAAAAACTGAACGGGAAGAAAGTAATGCGCGGCGGCCAGCAGCGGAACGATCAGCACGTAGGCGCGCCAGCCCGCCAGGAACCAGAAGCTCAGCCCGGCCGCGATCGCGAGAGAGACGCAGACCAGCAAAGACATCGTATTGCTGGCGGGAACCAGGAACTTGCCGTGCGCCATCGTTTCGAAAGCCTGGGCGTGCATTTCGACGCCCGGGAAGTTTACGCCGTAGGGATTCACCAGCCGGTCATTGGCGGCGGAGAGCGCGGTGACACCCAGAAACACCGTCTTGCCGCGCAGCTCCTCGCGATGCCGGTCGATGTCCAATGCTGAAATCGTTGGGATCGTGCCCGCCCGCAGGTAGCGAATCAACAATGGCCGCCCGCCCTGACGCGGCGCGGGGATCAGGATGTTCCCGACGGTCACATCATCCGGCGATTCCTCCGGATACCCCGCGCCCAGCGTCACCCGCAGCGCTTCCAGGGAAAGGGCCCACCGCCGCTCGCCGCCAGCAACCTGTTCCAGGATGATTTGGCGGCTGACGCCATCGATGCGATCTCCTTCGGTATGGACGTGGCCCAGCGCGCCGAGCGAGCGAAACCGCGGCGCCGGATCTTCCCACTTCGCACCCGCCAGTGCGAGCTGGCAGGGCAGGATCAGATTCCTGGTGGCGCGCAGCGACGCTTCCAGCCGTGCGTCTTCAGCCGGGTCTACTTCGTCGTGAAGGGTGACGTCCAGCGCCACGGCCTTCGGTTCCGCGACGGCCAGCCGGTCCAGCGTCTGAGCCAGAATCGTGCGGATGCCGCGCATACCGTGGCCGGCTTCCAGTGTCGCTTCATCGATGGCTACGACCGCCGACTGCGGCGCCCAGGTGTCGTGTTGTCCGGAGAGCAGCAGATTGTAGGCATATTGATCGATGTGGACGGCCAGCGGATTGAATCCGGCGGCGATTCCCAGGGCGAAGCAGATCGCCAGAACACCGACGTATTTTGCGACCTGCAGTTTATTTGCCAACGAGCTTGTCTATTTCCCTACCAGCTTTTCGATATCCGCAATTTCCCGGGGCAGCCCAGCGCTCAGAACCTTGCATCCCTCCTCGGTCACCACGACGATATCCTCGATGCGGATGCCGATGTTCTCCTCGGGGATGTAGATCCCCGGTTCGATGGTGATCACCGTTCCGGCTTTGAGCGGAGCAGCGGGATCGCCCGGATCGTGAACATCCAGGCCGACGTAGTGCCCCAGCCCGTGGACGAAATACTTGCCCAGCGGCTGGCCGTGCAGGTCGTGCCCGTGGCTATTAATGTAGTCGTAGGCAATCTGATGCAGCGAAGGTCCATCGGCGCGCAGGCGCATGCCCGGACGGATCGCCGCGATTGCGGCTTTTTGTGCGCCCAAAACGATCTCGTAAATCTCGCGCTGGCGGGGCGTGAACTTCCCTCCCGCGGGAACCGTGCGCGTCACGTCTGTCGCGTAATCCGAGCACTCCGCGCCCACGTCGGCCACCACGGTTTCGCCCGCGTCCAGACGCCGGTGGTTAGCGGCATAGTGCAGGATCACGCTGTTCGGCCCGCTCCCCACGATCGGCGCATACGCGTTCCGCTCGCAACCGCGCTCGAAATACACATTCGTCATGTCGGCGGCGATCTCATATTCCCAAACGCCGGGATGAATCTTCCTCCACCCCGCCAAGTGTCCGGCGACGGTGGCATCCGTGGCTTTTGCGATCAGCTCGATCTCGGCCGCCGATTTCACCATTCGCAGTCGTGCGATCGCCTGCCCCGCGTCCGCCCCCTCATGGAACACCGCCAGCGATTTGAGCTTTTGTCCGGACACATCTCCCGCCAGCGTATAAACACGGGGAGAAGTTTCCAGCACCTTTAGAAACGCGGATTCGAGCGCCGATCTCGGCATCACCCGGTCGAATCCAGCGTGCTTCGGAGCGTCCGGATCGCTGGGATCCAGCTTGCGGCCGGTGTATAACTCCATGCGCGGATCGCGATTGGGCAGAAACAGGATTTCGGTTTGCTGCGTGAGCAGCATGGCCGCGCCCGGCTCACGCCAGCCCGAAAGATACAGAAAATTCGATTCCTGGAAGAAGGCCGTGTGCAGATCGTCGGGCTCGTCGGCTCCGAAAAGAACCATGACGCCGTCGAGAGATTTTCGCAGTTCGGCACGGCGGTGCTGATACTCCTGGGGCGTGATGCCGGCAGCCGCCAGGGCGGCGCCAGCGGGGAGCAAAGCCAGCGCCAGAACAAATACCAGCCGCATGTTTAGAGTTTACCGAAGCTGGATGTTATCGGTATCGAGGATCGTTCCCGTCGCCAATCCAAAGGTCGCGATGGCTTTTCCCAGATCCGCTTCCGCGCGCTGCTCCTGGCTGCGCGCCGTGATCATGGCGGATTGCCTCTGCTGCACCAGAAACAGAGTCGAGGTGCCTGCCCGAAACTGGCGCTGTTCGCTTTGATACTGCTCCTCGGCCGATTCCCGAGCCACGCGCGACGACTCCAGACGCGCTTTCGCCGAATCCACCGATTGCATGGCATTGCGAACACTCGCCTCGATGGATTGCTCCGTCTGCACGCGCTGGTTGCGGATGCGGCGGGTTTCGGCCAGTGAATTACTCAGGTTGGCCTCGGCGGTCCGATTGCGGAGCGGCAGCGAGATCCGTAATTGAACTTGGGTTGTTGGAAAACTGCTGTTGAAGAGAGTGCTGAGCGAATGCCCATATCCTCCCACCAGCAGGTCGGGCAGACCAGGGGTGGTTCCAGCGCCTGAGGTCGGCAGCGGTTGTAGTCCTGCCAGCACGGAGAGCTGGTTGATTTGATCGGTCAGAGCGATCAGGCCGGAAGTGAAGGGATTCGGACCAGCAGGGAGCTGGAATCCGGCCAGCCCGGCATTGGTGTGCGTGGCCACCAGATCCACTTGCGGCTTGGTTTGTTCGCGATAAAACCGGTTGTCGGTTTCGTTGATCTCTCTGGAGATCTGCACCTGCGCGAGCTCGGGCCGGTTGGCGAGCCCTTGCCTCACCGCATCCTGCAACGGCGTGATGGGCGGCGAAACGTTGACCGGCGTGATCGGAATCAGCGCGCTGGACCAAATGGGATCGGTGCGATCTGGAAGAATCAGCGTCTTCAATGCGTTCTCAGCGGCCGTCAAAGCTTCCTGGGCGCTGTAGGCGTTCTCTTCAAACGTCGCCAACTGTTGCTGTGCCGCCACCACGTCTATGGGCGCGAGCAGTCCTTGTTCCTGCTGGCGGCGATTACTTTCGTCCTGCTCGCGGCCGATGTTCACCGCGTCGAGTTGCACGGTCAGGTTGCCATACGCGAATGCCAGGTCCCAATAGGCCTGCTCGGTCTGCGTGACGATCTGCATCACTTTCTGCCGGAATTGTTCGTCGGTCAGGGACACGTTCTTCTTCGCGACTTCCAGCCTATGGCGGTTGTCGTCGTAGCGCAGGTTGCGCCACAGCGGCTGGGTGAAGGAAAAATTCAGAGACGTCGGGTATTGCGGGTTGAGCTGAGCAAACGTGTTGTTCGTGGTAGTGCGCGAAGACGAAAGATCGAATTGATAGGTGCTGCCCAACCACGGCAGGCTGCCCGACAATTGCGGGTCGGCAATTCCCGTTCGGCTGATCACGCTGCCGGTTGCCGATCCGCCCAGGGTGGAGGCCACCGGCGTGACGTTTTTCTGGTACGACGTACTGGCGCCGATTTTAGGATCGAAAGATCCCTTTGCGCCCAGAACGCTGTTGATCGCCTTTTCGCGATCGATGCGTGAACCGTCAATATCCTTGTTGTTTGCCAGCGCCATCGCCAGCGCATCTTCCAGCGTGAGCTCCTTATCGGTGGTTACACCGATGCGAGGACGCAGCACGAAGGGACGAGCGGGAGGAACGCGCGTCACCGCCTGGTCGGCTTCCGCCTGCGGTTGTGCGCCCTGCTGCTGGCGCGCGCCCTGTTGCTGTCCACAAACGATGAGTGAAATCGAAAACAACCCGAACGACAGCCGCCGAACCATTAAGCCTCGCCGCCTTTTCTCTGAATGACTGCCCGTGCTCCCGCTCCGGCGTGTTGCAGAACCTCCGCGACACTGCCCATCTTGCGGCTGAGCGCGCGCGCAAGCCTGGTTTGCTTGGCATCCTCGAACAGCGAATAGAACACCGGCACCGCCAGCAGAGTCAGCAGCAAACACAGAGATTGGCCGCCGACCACCAGCACGCCGATGGACCGGTTGCTGGCCGATCCTACCTTGCTCGAAATTACGACCGGCAACATACCCGCCACCAGCGCCATGGTGGTCATCAAAATGGGCCGGAGACGATCGCGATTGGCCTGCATGATCGCGGGGTAAAGATCCATGCCCGATGCACGCAAGCTGTTGGTGTGGGCGATCTGCAGAATCGCGTTCTTCTTCACAATGCCGAACAGCAGCAGCAGGCCCAGCCCGGAGAAGATGTTCACGGTCTGTCCCGCGATCAGCAGCGAGAGAATTCCGAAGGGCACCGCCAAGGGCAGAGTCAGCAAAATCGTGAACGGATGCAGGAAGGATTCGAACTGCGCGGCCAGCACCATGTACATGAAAATGAGCGTCAGCGATACGGCGACGATGAAATAGTATGCCGTGCGGGCCAGTTCCTTGCTTTGGCCGACGCCCACGCTTGCGTATCCCGTATCCATGTGCAGATCCTTCGTGAAATCGTCCAGCTTCGCCAGGATGTCGGCCTGCGACCCGCCCGGCAGCAGGTTGCAGCTTATGGTCACCTGCCGCTGCCGGTCCAGGCGATCGATGCTCGAAGGCGCCGTTCCAGGCTTGATGCGGACCACTTGATCCAGACTCACCGGACCGCCCTTGTTCGAGGAGACCGCCAGCAGCGTCAGCGCATTCGTGCTGGTGCGGAACTCCTGCGCCGCGCGCAGCCGCACGTCGTACTGTTCGCCGCCCGAGGGAAAGCTCGAGACCACCTGGCCCGCGATCATCGTATTCAAAGCCGTGGCGATATCCGACACCCGGACCCCGAGATCGGCCGCGCGCTGGCGGTCGATTTCGACCCGCAATTCCGGCTTGCCGTAAACCAGCGAGGTATCCGCGTCCACCACATGGGGCAGGGTCTTGAGCCGGGCCAGCAACTGCTGCGAGTACTGCGAGAGCTTGTCGAGATCCGGACCGCTGATCGCGTATTGCACGTCGCCTGTCCCGCTCCAGCTCTGCACACCGACGCTGGTTCGCAAGTCGGGAGGATAATTCTTGAAGATGTCCCGCGTCTGGATCATCATCTGCTCTTGCGATTCGCGGCGCTGGTCCTTGGGAACCAACTTCACGTAGATCGTGCCGGAGTTGGTGGCGCGATCCGTTCCCCCGCCGACCGTAGTCAGAGTGGCCAGCACGTGCGGCATCGCGCGGATGTCCCGGGCGATGCGCTCCATGACGTTCGTGGTGGCCGCCAGCGAGGTTCCTTCCGCTGTCCGGATCGAGACCAGATACTCAGAGCGGTCGTCCACGGGCGTGAAGCTCTTCCCGACCACTTGAAACAGCGGGTAGATGCTGAAGATCACCAGCACGCTGATGGTGACCATGATCTTGCGGTGCGCCATCGCCCAGGTCAGCGCCTTGGTGTAATAGCGATCCAGAAAACGGAACAGCCACGAGTCCTTGGAAGCCTGCTTGTGATCGCCGGAAGCCTTGGAAGCCTTCAGGAAGCGCGAACTCAGCATGGGGGTTAGGGTGAACGAAACCAACAGGGAGACCGCGATCGCAAAGGACGCCGTAAGTCCAAACGACGCCATGAAACGTCCCACGATGCCGCCCATGAATCCTATAGGCAGGAAGACCGCCAGCAGAGACAGCGTCGTAGCCATCACCGCCATGCCGATTTCCTTGGTGCCTTCCACCGCCGCCAGCATCGGGCTCATGCCCTTTTCTTCGATGAAACGGTAGATATTCTCGAGCACGATGATGGCGTCGTCGATCACAATGCCCACCATCAGCGTCAGCGCCAGCATGCTGATCTGGTTCAACGTGAAATTCATGGCCGCCATCAGCGTGAACGTGGAAATAATCGAGACCGGGATGGCCACCGCCGCGATGAGCGTGGTGCGGATATTCGCCAGGAACAGAAAAATAACCGCGGCCGCCAGAAGGCTTCCTTCAATCAGGTGGGACTGGATCGCATCGATCGCGGCCTTGATGAAAATCGCCTGATCGTTCACGATCTCGACGTGAATGTCCTTGGAGAGCGTCTGTTGCAGCTCCTTCAACCGGTCCTTCACCAGATCCGCCGTCGCCACCGCATTGGTTCCGGATTGCTTGGAAACGATCGAGCGTCACCGACGGTTCCCCGTTCAGCCGGGAGGCCGTGGTGGCTTCTTCCTGGCTGTCTTCGGCGCGACCGATGTCGCGCAGCTTTACCGGATAGGGTCCGCGCGTCGCCACGGCAATTTCATTGAACTGCGCCGGATCCGCCAGGCGGCCGAGTGTCCGCACCGTAAGCTCGCTCGCGCCCTGAGTCACGCTGCCCGCCGGCAATTCGAGGTTTTGCTGCCGCAGCGCATTGGCGACGTCGGTAATCGAAAGCCCGTAGGCTCGCATCCGTTCCGGGTCCACCCATACCCGGATTTCACGCTTCAGGCCGCCCACCAGGCGGATCTCGCCGACGCCCTTCACGTTCTCCAGCCGCTGCTTGATCTGCTTGTCCGCGATCTCGGTCACTTCGCGCAGAGGCCGCGAGGAGGAAACCACCAGTTGCATGATGGGAGTCGCATCCGGATCGAACTTCTGAATCACCGGAGCTTCGGCCGTTTCCGGCAAATCCGGCAACGTCGTCGCGACCTTATCGCGAATCTCCTGCGCTCCCACGTCTCCGTTCTTATCGAGCGAAAAGCTGACCACCACCGTCGAAAGCCCCTGGACCGAAGTGGAGCGCACGTCATCGATATCGCTGATCGTGTTGACCGCGTCCTCGATGCGCTTGGTGATATCGGTTTCGATTTCTTCGGCGGTGGCTCCCGGATTGACTACGCTGATGGACACCGTAGGCACGTCGACCTTGGGCGTCAAATCCACGCCCAGCGAGAAGTACGAGAAGCCTCCCACCACCACCAGGGCGAGGATCAGCATGGTCGCGAAGACCGGGCGGCGGACGCACAATGCTGCGAGTTTATGCATGCTTCAGGCTCCTGTGACCCGCTTTGTTTCAGATGGGTCGGCCGGCTTTACGTTCTGGCCGTCGTACAAATCCTGCAAGTGGTCGGTGGCCACTACGGCGTCCGCCGGGATGCCGGTCAAAATGCGCACTTGATCGCCGTCCCGGTCGCCCACCTGAACCACGGCCAATCGCGCCTTACCGTCACGAACCAGAAAGACCTGCGATGAATTCGTGGTCGCATCCGTAATCAAGGAGTTCGCAGGGATAAAAATTCCCTGCGTGCTTCCGGGAAGAACGATGCGCGCCGTCGCGAACATGCCGGGCCGGAGCGCGACATCGCCGTTGGCGAAGGTGGCTTCCACCACGAAAGTCCGCGAGTTCGGATCGACCGCCGGATTGATGGCGGTAATCTTGCCGTCGAATAAGCGTCCCGCGTAGCCCGTCACATTCGCCTCGACGCTGAGTCCTTTTGTCATCTGCTGCGCGTATAGTTCCGGCACCTGAAGCTCGAGCTTGATGGGCGTGACGCGCAGAATCGTCGCGATCTTCGAGCTGGTGGAAACGTATTCGCCCGGCGTGACTGCTCGTGCGCTGACATATCCGGCGAAGGGCGCGCGGACCTCTGTGTCGGCCAGCGTTTTCTCCGCCATGGCCAGTTGCGCGCGTGTGCCGAGCTGACCGGCTTCCTGGGTCGCCACCCCTTGATAGTTCTGGCGAGCCGCGTTCAGAGCGGCCTCGTACTGCTGCCGCGTGGCATTCACCTGCGCATCGGCCGTCTCCACCTGGGTGTGAGCCTTATCGTAGGCGCTGCGGGAAACGTCGCCGCTGTTTACCAGGTTTTCGTAGCGCTTGGAGTCCGCCTGGGCAAGCTTCTGCTGTGCGACCGCGGACTCATAGGCAGCTTTCGCCGAAAGCACTTCGGGAACCGTACTGGGATCGAATTTCTGATTCTGTCCCAGACCGATCTTGGATTGCGCCTGGCGCACCGAAGCCTCCGCCTGCTGCTGCGCGGCGCGAGCCTGGTCCAGCCGCAACTGGGCGTCGCGCGAATCCAGCTTGGCGATCACTTGCCCCTGCCGCACGACGTCGCCCACATCCACCAGAGTGGAGACGATAATGCCGGCTTCGTTGGGCGCGACGTCGGAGGAATCGTGAGCCACAAAACTTCCGGTGGCCTGCACCGTGGCCGAAACTTCGCGGGTGGTCGCGCGAACGGTGGAAACGGTCGGCGTCTGAACGGCCACTTTCCCGGCCGCGCCGGTGGACGCACTCGTGTCCGAGCGCTGGCAAGCCGCCAGGGCTGCGGCAATTACGACGATCGATAGGATCTTGGATCTCATGGGTTCTTATGCTTTTCGCTTGCCCGTCGTTTTTGAATTCGTCTTGGAGGAAAGCGCTGGAGGACGCAACGCCGCCATCAGCAGCTTGGCGAATTCTTCGGCGGCCTCTTTGTCGGTAACCGGAAGGCCCTTGAGGCCGAATATGTACTTGCTGCTCGCGTACTGCAAGGCCGGCGAGGCCAGCAGCATAAGGAGAGCATCCGGATTCCCTTTCCGGAAGGCTCCTTCGCGTTGCCGCAGCACCACGTAGTTCCGCAGGACCTCGACGGTGCTTGAACCCATCCGCTCGTGAAACAAACCGGGCAGGGAGTGGCCCTCGAGCCCCGCGTAGAGCATCAGCCGATGGAACGCCGTGTCTTCGCGAAACGATTTCAGAATCTGCGCGAGCAGGCAGCGGATGAATCCCAGATCGTCCCGGCGTTCGGCGATCGCCCCCATTTCCGAGAGCCATTCGTCCTTGCCCGCGGCCGCTTCATGGGTGTCCAGAATGGCGTGATACAGGTCTTCCTTGGTGGCGAAATGCCGGTACAGGATCGCTTCGCTGACGCCGCAGGCCGCCGCGATGTCCTTGGTGCGGGTTCCGCTAAAGCCATGCCTCGAGAAGAGATCGATGGCGTGGCTCAGCAACTGGCGCCGCCGGTCGTCGGAAGACAGCCGCGGCCGGGTCGCGGGAGGCGCCACGGGGGAAAGCATAGGTAGGGCAGGAGGGGTATTCACAAGTAAGTACTCACTTAATCCTAGCGAGCCGGATGCGACGCTGTCAACAAGGGCAGTATCGCGGTCGGCGGCAAAGAACTATACGGAATTTCGGTGGAATACGTTCCCTCGCCGGTGAACGTCTACCCGTGTTCCGTGTGGTGCTGGTGGCGGGTCAGCCACAAATCGATGAGCAGCAGCGCCGCGCCCACGGTAATGGCGGAATCCGCCGCGTTAAAAGAGGGAAATTCGTAAGATCCGAAGAAAACCTGGAGAAAATCGGTCACGGTGCCGCTGAACAGCCGATCCCAGACATTGCCCACCGCGCCGCCGAATACCAACGCCAGGCCCACAGAAACCAGCCCGGGCGATTGCATCGCGCTCTCCCTGGGCCGCCATAACATCACGCCGATAACGGCCATCACGATCAGCGAAACCCCCACCAGCAGCATGCTGCTCCAGGCGCTCGGGGAATCCGCCAGAATCCCGAAAGCCGCGCCCGGATTCTCGGTATGCACGATGTTGAAGAACCCGCCGATGACCGGCGTAACATCCCACGAGGTGTACTCCGACCGGATATACATCTTCGTGATCCGGTCGACTACGACGACAGCGGCGGCGATGGCGGCCGTCCGCAAGCGCGGATTCATCCCAGCATGTCCCTCAAGCGCAGCCGAGCAGGAATCGCACACGGTGGGGAACTCGGCATCCTGGCCCACCGCGGTTGAGTATTTCCAGCAGCGCTCGCACTTCAAGCCGTCGGCGCGTTCGATGACCGCGCGCAACTCGTCGCCTGGTCCTCGAGCACCACTTGCGAGACGATGAACACCGAGGGCAGCTCGGCTTCGAATTCTCTGTAGCCGTACAATCGCACGCGCGCTTCGAGCGATGTTCCGATCAGCTTGGCCTGGCGCGCCTCTTCCAGAGCCTTCAGCACCACGTCGCGAACTTCCATCAGCCGGTCCCATTCGGCGAGCTTGGCCGCCGGCAGGCCGGATGCGACTTCGTCAGGCTCGGGCAGCAGCGCCAGATGAACGCTCTCCGGCGCGCCGGCCGGTTTGGCCGTGTAGCTCCAGACTTCCTCGGTGGTGAACGCCAGCAGAGGCGCCATCAGCCTCACCAGCGCGTAGTGAACCTTGTAGAGCGCAGTCTGCCCGCTTCTGCGCTCCGGACTCGATGTCGCGGCTGTGTAGAGACGATCCTTGAGGATGTCGAAATAGCGCGCGCTCAGATCGGCGGTCGTGAAATCGTAGATCGCGCGATAGACTTTATGGAACTCGAGCGTGTCATACCAGCCGCGGCAACGCCGTATCAAATCCTCGGTCCGCGCCAGGATCCAGCGGTCGATTTCGAGCATCTCCGCCACGGGCACGGCGTCTTTTTCGGGATTGAAATCGTGCAGATTCCCCAGCGCGTAGCGGAACGTATTGCGCAGCTTGCGATACGCCTCGATCAAACGATCCAGAATCGTGTTCGAGAGGCGCACATCTTCCGTGAAGTCGATGGATGCGACCCAGAGCCGCAACACGTCGGCGCCGTATTTGTTGACGATCTTTTCGGCCGCCTCGCTGCCGCTCGATTTCGAAAGCGCGCGCCCCTCGCCGTCGAGCGTCCAGCCGTTGGTGGCGGTCGCGCGATACGGCGCGCCGCCCTTCAGAGCGACACCTACGAGCAGCGAGCTGTGGAACCAGCCGCGATACTGGTCGCCGCCTTCGAGATACATGTCAGCCGGCCAGGGCAGGGAATTCTTCGCGGTGAGCACTGCCAGATGGCTCACGCCGGAATCGAACCAGACATCCAGAATGTCGGTCTCTTTGCGGAATGATGTACTTCCGCATTTCCCGCACTTGGCATCGGGCCCCGCGAGCTCCGCCGCCGATTTCGAATACCACACGTCCACAGTACTGTGACGGAACTCGTCGACAACGCGATCCAGAATCTTGCGGTCCGTGAGCGGCTCCTGGCAGCCTTCGCAATAGAACACGATGATGGGCACGCCCCACAGCTTCTGGCGCGAGATGCACCAGTCGGGCCGCGTGGCGATCATGTTGGAGATGCGCTCCTGGCCCCAGGAAGGCGTCCATTTCACGGTCTTGATGGCTTCGAGCGCGCGCTCGCGCAGATTGTTGCGGTCCATGCCGATGAACCACTGCTCGGTCGCGCGGAAGATGGTCGGATGATGGCAGCGCCAGCAGTGCGGGTAGCTGTGCTCGATATTCTTTTCGGCCAATAGAGCGCCCGCATTTTTCAGAATCTCGATAACCAGGGGGTTCGCCTGCCAGATCGTTTTCCCCAGAAGTTCCTCGGGCAGCTTTCCGGCAGCGCCCTCGGCCGCGAAGAATCTTCCCGCGCCATCCACGGGACAATACACCGGAAGCCCGTAAGCCTGACCGATGACGTAATCTTCCTGCCCATGTCCCGGAGCCGTGTGAACCGCGCCGGTTCCCTGTTCGAGAGTCACATGCTCGCCCAGGATGCCGATGGAGTCGCGCTCGAGAAACGGATGACGGAAAACGGTCTTATCTAAATTGGACCCCTGGAATTCCGCGAGGACGTGGACGTCTTTCCAGCCGCAGTCCTCCGCGGTTTTCGACAACAGATCCTTGGCGACGATATACACCTCGCCGGCCGTTTCTGCGGCAACATACGTGTAGTTCGGATGGAACGAGATCGCCAGATTCGAGCCGGGATCGTCCAAGGAGTCGTCGTCCAGATCAAGCCCCAGACAGACTTTCCTCTAAGCCCCGGATCGATCACAGTCGGCTCCGACGTCAGTGCAAAACGAACCCAAATCGACGGGCTGGTATGGTTCTCGTACTCGACCTCGGCTTCGGCCAGCGCCGTGCGATCGTAAGTGCACCAGTTGACCGGCTTTAGGCCTTTGTAAACGTAACCCTTGTCCAGGAAATCGACGAACGCGCCGGCAATCACGGCTTCATACTCGGCGCTCATGGTCAGATACGGATCCGACCACCGCCCGAGAATACCCAGCCGGATGAAATCCTTGCGCTGCAGATCGACGTACTTCGCCGCGTATTTGCGGCAGGCCGCGCGGATCTCCACCGGCGACATGCTGGCCCGCTTCGATCCCAGCTCGCTTTCGACCTTGTGCTCGATGGGCAGGCCGTGGCAATCCCAGCCCGGCACGTAGGGCGAATCGTAGCCCTCCATGGTCTTCACCTTGACGATGAAGTCCTTCAGCAGCTTGTTCAGCGCATGCCCCAGGTGGATGTTGCCGTTCGCGTAGGGAGGCCCGTCGTGGAGGATGTAAGTGGGCTTGCCTAGCCGCGCTTCGCGGATCTTGTTGTAGAGCCCGGTCTCGTCCCACTGGGCGAGAAGCCTCGGCTCCAGCTGGCCCAGATTGGCCTTCATGGAGAAGTCGGTTTTGGGTAGGTGGACCGTTTTCTTCAAGTCCATATTGCTCAAATCTGGATTGGCGGATTTGGCGGATTCCATCAGGTATTCTTCCCATCCTAACCGATAAAGTTCGACCCGGTCCAGAAGCTCTTAAGAATCAATTGACTACACATTACACCCAAATGGCATACTTTCTTGTTGACAGCAGATGCAGTTCAGATTAAGATGCTTTGAGCCTATTGGGCGGGCCACGATCGCTCCGGGACAGGTGCTTCAGGAATGACTTTCCAAGTTGGAGAGAAGGTGGTTTACCCCAATCACGGGGTCGCCACCATCGAGAACATCAGTTCGAGGGCCTTCATGGGCAATCTCGAACGCTTTTACCTCCTTAAGATCACTTATAACAGCCTTACAGTGATGGTGCCGTTCTCGCATGTAGGAGAACTGCGCCTGCGCCGCGTCACGCGCAACAGCGAACTGGCGCGAGTGGTGAATTTCCTGTCGGAAGGCCGCTGTACGCGCTATCAAGATTGGAAGGACCGCTTCAAAGAAAACACGGAGAAGATGCGTGACGGCAGCCTTCTGGCAGTGGCGGAGGTGCTCAAGAGCCTCCTGGTGCTGCAGAGCCAGAAGGTTCTTTCGTTCCGCGAAAAGAAGATGCTCGACCGTGCCCGGCACATGCTGATCACCGAGCTTTCGACCTTGCGCGGCATGAACGAAGCGGAAGCGGCTCAGGTCCTCGAAAAGGCGCTGGTGAAGGCGCAACTGCATCTGCCAGAGCCGCTGTAGTTGATCGCGCACAACGCTGAAACCCGCTGTGCGCTCGCGAAATTGTGCCCGATGTCGCAATAATGTTAAAGCTGTAGTGTGAAGCGCTGGCCTTGGCAAGTGTGGGTGATCATCGTTGCGCTGGCGGGCGTGGTGTGGGTGTTCGCGATGGTCCTGGTGGTCGCCAACGGGAGCGACTGAAGTCAGCCCGCCGTCATGCGTCCTCTCACCAGGCGGGCAGCGGTCGTCACCGGTCTTTGTTTACTGCTGGCCGCCGTTTATTGGCGCCTGCTTTTCTTCCCTTCACGATTCGTCTGGTTCGATCATTACGATCTTACGGAGCTGCAAATCCCGCGGCTTCAGTTTTTCGCTCGTAGTCTGCACGCCGGGCACTTTCCTTTGTGGAATCCGTATATCTGGCTGGGACAGCCCGTGCTCGGGTCGGGCCAGCCGGGTCCGCTGAATCCTCTGATTGTCTTGTTCGCGCAAGTTTGCTCCGTTGCGCGATGGACTGCTCTCCTTCGCCGAACTGAACTGGCTCTACGTCACACTGCATTTTCTCGCCGCGCTGTTCGCGTACCGGTTCTGCCGCTATCTGGAGTTGGGAGTTCTGCCCTCGCTGTTGGGAGCCGTGGCGTTTTCGTGCACTGGATTCCTGGGGAGCGCCGCATGGCTCGATATCACCAGCGCGGTGGCTCTGACTCCGCTGGTTCTCTATTTCGCATTTCGGTTGTGGACCGAAGGCGGTGTTCTGAAAACTTCTGCTCCCCTGGGGCTCGTGCTGGGACTCAGTTGGTGGACCGGCCATCATGAGATCCCGATGATCCTGTGCTACGCCGTGTTGTTCGGCAGTGCGTTCGCCGCGGCTGCGGGCAGATCCTGGCGAGTACTCCAGGGCACCCTGGTTGCCTTCGCTCTGGCGATCCCCATCAGCGCAATTCAGACACTGCCGTTTTACGAATTCGGCCGGGCGTCCCGGCGCTGGGTGGGCGTCGCGAATCCCATTGACTGGGCCGACAAGGTTCCGTATGAAGTGCATGCGCGCTACTCGCTGCCGTGGTCCGGATTGGCCGAATTCCTTGCGCCCGGGGGCGCTCCCGAGGATCACTGGACCGCATTCGCAGGACTCACCGTTATGGTTCTTGCGATCGCGGCTCTGATTTATCGCTGGTCGGACCGGCGCGTGAGGATGCTGGGTTTTCTGGCACTGGGATCGGTGCTCTATGCGCTGGGCGCGAACACGCCGCTGCATCGGCTTGCTTACCAATTCCTCCCTCTTATGGAGAAGGCTCGCAGTCCTGGCCGCGGGATCTTTCTGGCCGGATTCGCGTTGACGGCGTTAGCAGCCGTGGGAGCCGATCTCGTCATCCGTGGTCTGATTCCTCGCAAGGGAATTGTGATTCCGGCGGTTGCCGCCTTAGCGATGCTCGCTGTTTATCGGTCTGGGCGTGTGCCGGAAATGGAGTTTCCGATCCAGTCTCATTACGTATTGAAAGGCTTGATCGCGGCGGCGGCGCTGGGCATGTTGATGTGGCGCAAGTTTGCTGTGTGGCCTGGAATCGTTCTGCTCGGGCTGGTGGTGATCGAGGCTGGGACCGTCGCGGCGCATCGCATGACGGACCTGGATTCCGCTGTCGTCGCCCGGTCGCTCCAGAAGTACGCGAGTTTTGCCGGGACCCTCCCGCGTACGGGCCAGGGACGCGTGGTCTCCGACTACAATACGCTCTATACCGATCTGGGCGATCTGTATGGAGTGGACGTGCTCCAGTCGTTTGTTTCCGCGGTTCCGGAGCACGTTGCTGCGCCTCGAGTTTCAGACCCCGCGCACGCAGCAGTTACTGGGAGTGACGTCTGTGCCCGGGGCCATGCCGCGCACATGGGTCGTCCACCGCGTGATCGCCGCGAAGGATGTGGACGACCTGAGGCGCTGGATTGCCGATCCAGCAGTGGACTTCGCGACCACCGCTGTCTCTTTGGAGGCTCTGCCGCCGCTCGAAGAATGCAGCGATGCCGGGGTTTGGTCCTTCGATCGGCCGGACAGTGACACGATGCGGATGAATGCGGATATGCGATGTCGCGGGCTGCTCGTCGTGAGCGAGACGTTTTATCCGGGCTGGGAAGCGACCGTGGACGGCAAGCCGCAGCCGATTTATGAAGTTTTCGGCGCTCTGCGCGGAGTCGTGCTCGAGTCGGGGGATCATCGAGTGGAGATGCGCTATCGGCCTGGTGTGGTTACGCTCGGGGCTGCATTGAGCGGTGCGGGAATCGCGTTTGGTCTTTTGTTGATGTTCCGGGCGAGGCGTGCCTCGCCCCTACAACGTTATGCCGATGTATTGTAGGGGCCGGACATGTCCGGTCCGCGGTCAGCGCTGCTTCTCGTGCCGGCGAGGCATGCCTCGCCCCTAAAACAGGAATGAAAATCACGCCGGAACATCAGTACCGATACCATCTTGTAGGGGTCGGGCATGCCCGACCCGTCATTACCGTGCAGCTAACGAGATTCGTTGCAGCTTCCGCAGCAACCCTTCGAGCTTATCGAGCCGCAACGCATTTGCGCCATCCGACAAAGCCCGCTCCGGGGCTTCATGCACTTCGATGAACACGGCGTCGACGCCCACGGCCACGGCGGCGCTCGCCAGAGGCTCGATGAACTCGGGCTGCCCGCCCGAGGCGGTTCCCGCCGCGCCCGGCAACTGCACGCTGTGCGTCGCGTCGAACACCACAGGCCATCCGAAGCCGCGCATGATCGCCAGGCCGCGCATATCCACCACCAGATTGTTGTAGCCGAACGAGGAGCCGCGCTCGGTCAGCAGAATCCGGTCGTTGCCGGTGGAGGCGACCTTCTCCGCGGCATGCCGAATGTCGGCTGGCGAAACGAATTGGCCCTTCTTGATGTTGACGACGCGGCCGGTCTTACCAGCCTCGACCAGGATATCGGTCTGGCGGCACAGAAACGCCGGGATCTGGAGAATGTCCACCGACTCGGCCGCTAGCGCTGCTTGCGCCGGCTCGTGAATGTCGGTCAGGACGGCGATCCCGCGGTCGCGAACGCTCTTCAAGATCCGCAAACCTTCTTTAATCCCAGGTCCGCGGTAGGAATTTACACTCGACCGGTTGGCCTTATCGAAAGACGCCTTGAAGACAAAAGGCACATCCAGTTTCGAGAGCGCCGTGGCGAGCAAATTGACGTGCTCCTCGCTCTCGATCACGCATGGTCCGGCGATCAGAGCGAGTGGTCCGCCCCGCCGATTTCGACTGTTGGAGTGATGCGCACTATTGCAGGATTACGGACGTTCGTCCGGGTGCGGCATGCGCACGCTTATCGGGCTGCGTCCCAGCGTGCGCTCGGCGATATTCCAGCGCCGCGCCCACGAACGCGCGGAACAAAGGATGCGGCTCCAGGGGCTTCGACTTGAACTCGGGATGGAACTGGCAGCCCAGGAACCAGGGATGATCGGCCAGCTCGCAAATCTCGACGTAGACGCCGTCGGGAGTCTCTCCCGTGAGCCGCAGTCCATGCTCTTTCAATATGGCCTCGTACTCGCGATTGAATTCGTAGCGATGCCGGTGGCGCTCGCTGATCTCGCGCCGTCCGTAGGCTTGCCGCGCGAAACTGTTGTCCGCAAGCTGGCAGGGATACGCTCCCAGGCGCATGGTTCCGCCCAACTCGTCGACGCCTTTCAGTTCGCGCAGCTTGTAAATCACGCGATCGGGCGTGGCCGGATCGAACTCGGTGGAGTTGGCTTGTTCGAGGCCGCAGACGTTGCGCGCGAACTCGATCACCATGGTCTGCATCCCCAGGCAAATTCCGAAGTACGGCACCTTGGATTCGCGCGCGTAACGGATGGCCTGCAGCATTCCTTCAATGCCGCGGCGTCCGAACCCGCCCGGAACCAGAATGCCGTCGAAGGCTTCGAGCTCGCCGGCGGCCTCGGGCCACTTGAGCCGCTCGGCTTCGATCCAGGTGATGTTGACCTTGGCGTCGTGCGCCAGCCCGCCGTGCAGCAGCGCCTCTTTCAGGCTCTTGTAGGAATCCTCGTACTCGACGTATTTGCCGACCAGGCCGATCGATACTTCGCGCGACGGCTGCTTGATGCGGTGCACCATGTCGGTCCAGCGCGGTGAGATTCGCGCGGACCGGCGTCCATAGCCAGCAGGCGCAGGGCGATCTCGTCCACACCCTGCTCGGCGAACACCAGAGGGACTTCGTAGACGCTGTCGACGTCCTTGGCGGTGATGACGGCCTGCACGTCCACGTCGCAGAACAGCGCGATCTTTTCCTTCATGTCCTGAGGGATCGGGCGCTCGCTGCGGCACAGCAGGATGTCCGGCTGGATACCGATGGCGCGCAGCTCTTTCACGCTGTGCTGGGTCGGTTTGGTCTTGAGCTCCTGCGCGGCGGCGATCCAGGGAACCAGCGTGACGTGCACGAACAGCGTATTCTCGCGGCCGAGTTCGTGTCGCAGTTGGCGGATCGCTTCGAGGAACGGCAGCGATTCGATATCGCCCACCGTGCCGCCGATTTCGCAGATCACCACATCCGCGGGGGATTGCTCGGACGGCGCTCGACACGCGGCGCACGGCGGCCTTGATCTCATTGGTCACGTGCGGAATCACCTGCACGGTTTTTCCCAGGTAATCGCCGCGCCGCTCGCGCGAAATGATCTGCTCGTAGATGCGCCCGCTGGTGAGGTTATTGGCCTGCGACAGCGGCGAGTGCGTGAAGCGCTCGTAGTGGCCCAGGTCGAGATCGGTTTCGGCGCCATCGTCGGTGACGAACACCTCGCCGTGCTGGAACGGGCTCATGGTGCCGGGATCGACGTTCAGGTAGGGATCGAATTTCTGCAGCGTGACTTTGAGGCCGCGGCTCTCGAGAAGACAGCCGAGGCTCGCCGCCGCGATCCCTTTACCCAGGGACGAAACCACACCGCCGGTTACGAAAATATATTTGGCCATGTTTACCGGTTCACCATTGGTTTTTCGAATAATTCCGCGACCTGTTTCCAATCTTCGGGCGTGTCGACGCCCAGCGACTCGTATTCGGTTTCCACTACGCGAATCTTGAAGCCGTTTTCGAGCGCGCGCAATTGCTCCAGACGCTCGGCGCGCTCCAGCGGCCCTACCGGCAAATCCGGATAGGACAGCAGAAAGTCGCGGCGATAGACGTATAGGCCGATGTGTTTGTAAGTAAATGGTTTGCTCGTCCTCGCGAGCAAAAGGAATCGGGACATCGTGAAAAATAGAGCGCGTTGCCCTGCGCATCGGTGACCACCTTGACCACGTTGGGATCCTGAATGTCGGACGGCCGCTCGATGCGCTTCTTGATGGTGCCCATGGGGACAGTGCCCATATCGTCGTCCAGAAGGCCGAGAATCGCCGCGTCGATGGCGGCCGGATCGATCATGGGCTCGTCGCCTTGTATGTTGACGATAATCTGCGCTTGGGAAGCCGAGGCCGCCTCGGCGACGCGGTCGGTTCCGGAGATGTGATCGGCCCGCGTCATGATCACGCGTGCACGAAAATTTTCCGCCGCTGAGCGAATTCGCTCATCATCCGTGGCGATCACTATGTCGGTGAGATATCGCGCCTGGCAGGTGCGTTCCCACACGTGCTGCAGCATAGTCTTACCGGCTATGGAGACGAGGGCTTTGCCGGGGAAACGAGAGGAAGAGTACCGTGCGGGGATTACACCAAGAATCCGTTGCGGCACACTCGAATATAGCATAAAGGACGCCCTCCGGGGAGGTTCCAGAACTTCATATTCCGAGTTCCAGATTTTGGAACATCAGGTGCTCCGGAATTGCCATGTCCTGCTATAATCGACTCAGGTTGCGGGCCAATATGCGGTCGATCTGCGGCATCGCGTTTTTGGGGATATGGCTGCTGCCATTGTCAGCAGAGGATCCGGTTGAAAAGCGGGCAGATCCGCAGGCTCCGACCATCAGCATTCAACCGCGCGTCCGCCCGGCGCCTAGCGGTTCAGCCGAAACCATCCTGGATCGCCGCGCGGATCTTCGCATCGATACCACGCTGGTGCTGGTTCCGGTCGCGGTGACCATTGCGGCCACCGGCAAGCTCCTTACGGGCCTGGAAAAGGACAACTTCGAGCTCACCGAGGACAAATCCGGGCAGGAGATCGTCTCCTTTGGAAGCGAAGACGTACCGCTCTCGGTAGGTTTGGTATTCGATACCAGCGGCAGTATGGGCGCCAAGCTCGACCGGTCGCGCCAGGCGGTGGCCCAGTTCATGCGCACCGCCAACCCGGAAGACGAATTTTTCCTGGTCCAATTCAATGACCGGCCTGAGCTTACGGTCCCGTTTACGGCTCATCCTGAGGATGTCCAGAGCCATCTCACCTGGGTCCAGTCCAAGGGCCGGACGGCCCTGCTGGATGGAGTCGCCATGGCCATGAATGAGATGAAAAAGGCACATAACGGCCGGAAAGCCCTCCTGATCATCTCTGATGGGGGAGACAATTCCAGCCGATTCACGGAGAGCGAGGTACGGAACTGGGTGCGGGAAGGCGACGTTCAGATCTACGCCATCGGGATTTTTGAGCCGATCGGGTCGCGCGGGCGTACGCCCGAGGAAATGAGTGGTCCCGGACTGCTCAACGATCTGGCGGAACAGACCGGCGGGCGGAACTTTACCGTCGAAAACCTGGCGGATCTGCCGGATGTGGCCGCCAAGATCGGTTTGGAGCTTCGCAACCAGTATGTGCTTGGCTATAACCCAAAGAATTCCGCGCACGACGGCAAGTACAGAAAAGTGGAAGTGAAACTGGTTAAGGTTAAGGATTTGCCGCCGCTGCGCGCACGGTATCGTCCAGGATATGTCGCACCCTCTCAGTAAATGGCTTCTCGCGGGCCTGCTGACGGCCGTTTTGGCGGCCGCGCTGGTTCACGCCCAAGACGAAGTTCCCATCTTCACCACGGAAATCAAAGAGGTCACGCTGCACGTAAGCGTGCTCGATAAGACCGGAAAGCTGGTCACCAACATCCCCAAGTCGGCTTTCAGGGTTCTCGAGGACAATGTCGAGCAGCCGATCAAGCTTTTCCAGCGGGAAGATGTTCCGGTTTCGATGGGCATCCTGGTGGACAACAGCGGCAGCATGAACGATAAGCGCGCCCGCGTGGCCGCTGCGGCGCTGGCGCTGGTGAAAGCCTCGAATCCCGAGGATGAGGTGTTCATCGTAAATTTCAACGACGATCCGTACCTCGATCAGTCGTTTACGCATGACAGTAAGAAGCTGGAAGAGGCGCTTTCCCGAATCGATGCGCACGGCGGTACGGCCATGCGGAACGCCATCAGCGGCGCGATTACTTACATGAAAACCGACGCCAAGCTGGACAAGAAAGTAATCGTCGTGGTCACCGACGGCAATGACAACGCCAGCGGCGAAAATACTCTGGAACAGCTTCTGCGGCAGGTCCGGGACAGCGGCGTGCTGGTGTATTCGATCGGTCTGCTGAGTGAGGAGGAGCCGCGCGAGGCTCGAGCCGCGAAACGCGCCCTCAATTCGCTGGCGGAAACCTCCGGCGGCTTCACCTACTATCCGAAGGATCTGGCGGAGGTGGAAAAAATTACGCCGGAGATTGCGCACGAGATCCGCAACCAATACACCATCGCGTACACTCCTCTAAACGATAATCTGGACGGTTCCTTCCGGAAGATCAAGGTCGAGCTCACGGGTCAGTATAAGGGCTCTACCGTACGGACCAAGAATGGCTACTACGCCACGCCTGCTCCTCCCAAGTCTTCGAGTTTGCTGAACAAGCAGTGAACTTAGGCCGTTAACTTGACATGATCGGTCTGCTATGGCGGTCGGCTAAAGGGAATCGCCTGCGGCCCTGGCGGAGTCCCTATCTTCGCTGGCGGATCGAAACCTATTGGGGTTTGCACGCCGATCGAATCACGCCGCGCGAGTTCCGGGCGTTTCTATGGAATCACCGGAAAGAGTTGCTGCGTTTCCTGCGCTGGGCGGCCAAAATGGAAGCGGCCGCTCAGGCTAAAGGTGCAGAGCAGCGGCCAATTCCTTATCTCCCCGAACCCGCCAGATCTTCGAATCCAGCAGATAGTGCATGAAGTCAATGCCCCATACGGAAGCCGGCAGCCACTGGGTCACGAACAACGCGGGCGGCAGGATCTCGGTGATAAAGTACAGTCCGGCCGCGGCCGCAAAGTAGTATCCGAACTTGCGGCCAAGCACCGCGGCCAAGCCGTATTTCGCGTCAGCGCTCGGCCGTCTGGTAGCGATTCTTGTTGTGGAACCACATCAGCCGGTGATACTGCAGGGCATGAAATAATCCCAGGGCGATGCCCGCCCGCACCACGCCATCCGGCCCGAAGCGGGCCGCGTATCCAAACGCGAGCCATTGCAGCGGAACCAGCCCGGCCAGCAGGAGCAGTTTGGGTAGATTCATGGGACTTCCGGCCCGCCACTTCCGGACTTGATAGGCCGCGAAGATCGCCGTAAACACGGCATACACCGCGACCGTCCTTATGGTGAGCGTGTTCGTGAAACGTCGGACGCCGCCAGTTGCGTCTTAACCACGAACAGAGCCAGCGGGACGGCTCCCGAGGACAGCAGAAACCAGCGATCCAGGCGCAACTCGGCCGCGTCCCGTTCCTTGTTCTTCGCCTTCCAGAGCATCATGAATCCAAAATGCTGCTTGGTGATGTGATAGTGCTGCCAGCAAACGGCGAAGAGAAAGAAAAGCGCCCCGCGTCCCAGATAGATCGCTAAGGGACCGATAAACAGCAGCGGCACCAGGACCCACAGCAGCCATCCCAGCCGCCGGCGCTCCTGCTTATCGAAATACGTTCGCGTCACGGTTCCGGTGACATGCGGCCCGTCCACTCCCAGAAGCCAAATAGCGGTGAGCAGGGTCAGGGAAGCGCCGGCCGACATCAAGCCAGGGCCAGATAACCTACCAGAGCCGTGCCGATGAACCACACGAGATCGTCCTCGCGGGAGATGATCCAGCGGGTTCCCGAAAATCTTCCCGGCGCTTGAGAGGCAAGGGACGGAGATAGAACGCCGGCGCTCATTTCTGGTTCTCGAATGGTGATCGGCTAAGAGTCGGCGTTCCAATATCGGGTATTCGCCCTAGGACGGCCCGCAATGCCAAACTAATACTGATGCTGCTTGGACTTCACCACGTCACGGGGCTCGCTGGCGATGCCCAGCAGACCCTTGACCACTACACCGAGGTCTGCAAAATGCGCCTGGTGAAGCGCACTGTCAACTTTGACGATCCCGGCACGTATCACTTCTACTTTGGCGATCGCCAGGCGGTCGCCCGGATCGCTCCTGACGTTTTTTCCGGGCTTCCAGCGCCAGGCGAAAAGAGGGGCCGGTCAGATTGTTTCGGGCCCGACTCTGGATGGCGTGACGTTGTGCGAAAACCATCTGGAACCCACGGCTCGCTTTTTGGAAATGCTGGGATTCGCAGCCGCCGGCGGGGAAGGGAATCGTCATCGATTCGAACTGCCGGGCGGCGCCGCGCGCATCGACATCCTGCACGAGCCGCAAGCCGAGCGCGGGAAAATGGGCGCGGGCGCGATGCATCATGTGGCTCTGCGGGTGGCGGACGAAGCCGGGCAGCTCGATTGGCGCGCACGGCTGACCGAAGCCGGCATTCACGTCAGTCCCGTAAAGGACCGGTTGTACTTTCACTCGATTTACTTTCGCGAGCCCGGCGGGGTACTGTTTGAAATTGCCACGGATGGCCCCGGATTTCTTATCGACGAACCGGAGGAGACTCTGGGGAGCAAGCTTTGCCTGCCTCCGTGGCTGGAACCCACGCGGGAAAGTATCGAGGCGCGACTGAATCATGACCATCGAAACCAACTTCTTGAATTACGCCGCTGAGAAGCTGGCCGAGCTGTGCGCGCGGATCGAAACTTGCCTTGGCAAGCTCACGCCGGATCAGATCTGGATGCGGGGCACGGAGAACCAGAATGCGGTCGGGAACCTGGTGCTGCACCTCAATGGCAACGTGCGCCAGTGGATCCTGAGCGGGGTCGGCGGGCACCCGAATGCTCGTCATCGCGACGAGGAATTCGCGGCGCGCGGCGGCATGGAGACCCGCAAGCGCTTGCAAGGCTGTTGCGGGAAGCGGTGGACGAAGCGCTGGCGATCATCCGTTCGCTGCCGCCCGAGCGGCTGGCGGAAGCACCGACATTCAGGGCTACGACGTAACGGTGCTCAAAGCGATCTTTCATGTGGTCGAGCATTTCTCCGGGCACACCTCGCAGATTATCTTCGTCACCAAGATGCTGACCGGCGAGGACCTCGGGTTCTATTCGTACTTGGCGGGGAAACCGCAGCTCCAATGCCCGGAAAACTGCCTAGATCTGCGTCTTCCTATTTCGCCTGTTGCGTGGTGCCCGCTCGATGGCGCAGGACGCCGTGCGCTATGAGCTGCGATTCCCCAACGCCGCGCATCACGAAGCCCAAGTCCGCGCGACGTTTTCGGGCGTGCGCGGCCGTGCGCTGGAAGTAGTGATGAGCCGATCGTCGCCCGGACGTTATGCGCCGCACGAATTCGCGAAGAATATCTACAATGTGCGTGCGACCGATGAGGCGGGCAAGCGCCTGAATGTGACCCGGCCCAATCCGTATCAGTGGAACGTCGAGACGAATTCCGGTACCGTGGGCGGCACGGTGGTGGTCGAATACACCTTGTTCGGCGACCGAGCCGATGGAACGTACGCGGCGATCGACCTTTCCCACGCGCATCTGAACGGGCCGGCGACGTTTGTGTGGGCTCGTGGATTCGAAAAAACTCCGATCTCGGTGAACATCGAGATTCCGCCCGGCAGCGGCTGGTCGGTCGCGACCCAACTACCGCCCGGCAAGGGCGGAACCTGGACTGCGCCGAATCTTGACGCGTTGATGGACGCGCCTATCGAGATCGGTCCACACGTGCTGCGGCAATGGAGCGCGGACGGCCACGCGTTTCGTCTCGCGCTGCATTCTGAAGCCGCGGATGATGTGGTCGCGCGTTTTCAGCGCATGTGCGAAGCGGTGGTTCTGGAAGAAGAAGGCGTATTCGGCGCGTTTCCCAAGTACGACAACGGCTCCTACACATTCCTGGTGGATTACCTGCCCTACGTTTCGGGCGACGGCATGGAACATCGCGACTCCACAGTGATCACCAGCCCGCAGCCTCTCACCCGCGAATCCGCGGGGCGACAGATCGAATCGGTGGCGCACGAGTTCTTCCATTCCTGGAACGTAAAACGCATTCGGCCGCGTTCGCTCGAGCCGTTCGACTATGAGCGCGTCAATATGTCAGGCGAGCTGTGGTTCGCGGAGGGGTTCACCGATTATTATGCTCCTCTTGTTCTCGAGCGCTCCGGGTTGTCTTCTCGCGATGAATTCATGGCCACCATGCGTGGCGCGGTGAACACAGTGCTGACCGCGCCGGGACGCGAGGTGTTCAGTCCGGTGGACATGAGCCGCCGGGCTGCGTTTGTCGATGGCGCCGCATCGATCGATCCACAGAACCAGGCAAACACCTACATCTCGTATTACACTTACGGCCGCGCTCTCGCTCTGGGAATCGATCTGGCGATCCGGTCGCGTTTCCCCGGTAAATCGCTGGATGACATGATGCGCGCGATGTGGCGCAGGCATCCCGACGTTCAGAAGCCCTACATCGAGCAGGACCTGGAGCAGGCCCTGGCCGACGCCACGGGCAGCAGCGAATTCGCCAGGGAAATCTTTCAGCGCCACATCGATGGACTGGAGCCGATGGATTACGCTGCCTTGTTGGCGCACGCCGGATTTGTGTTGCAGCCCGAATCGCCGCCAAAAGCATGGATCGGATCGCCGGCGTTGAGTTTTTCCGACCGCGGCGCAGACGTGATCGGATCCACCCGGCGGGGCTCGCCGCTTTATCTTGCGGGTGTCGATCGCGGCGATCGCATTTTAGAGTTTAAGACTCGCCGGGAATGGGACGATGTGGCAACGTCGCATAAGCCGGGGGACAGAAGCATGTTGACCGTGGAGACGCGAACCGGAAGGAAGAAGGTCGAGATCGTCTGGGCTCAGGCCCCCGATGTCGAAATTGTTTCTTTCGAACAAGCGGGACGGCAAGTGACGCCCGAGATCGCACGGTTCCGCGATGCATGGCTTGGTTCGAAAGCATTGCGTCCGCTGCCCAAGATCGATTGATTGCGGGCGAGGCATGCCTCGCCCCTACAGCACCCTACCCCTTTGTAGGGGCCGGGCATGCCCGGCCCGCGACAATTACAATAGGGCCTATGAGAAGCTTTCTGTTGCCCGTTCTCGTGCTGCTGCCGCTGCTGTGCTGGGCGCAAGCCGCGAAGCACCTCGCGAACGTCAGGCAGATTACGCACGGCGGGCAGAACGCCGAGGCCTATTGGGCTCCCGACGGCAAGCGCCTGATCTTCCAGGCGACGCGCGATACCAGCGAGTGCGATCAGCAGTACATCATGAATGCCGACGGGTCGGACATGCACCTGGTGTCGAGCGGCAAGGGCGTGACCACCTGCGGCTATTTCCTGCCCGACAACAAGCACATCATCTACGCATCGACCCATGAAGCGGGACCGTCTTGTCCGGCTCGTCCGGATCGCAGCAAGGGTTATCTTTGGGCGGTCTACCCGGGCTTCGACATTTACCTCGCAGACGACAAGGGCAAGATCGAAAAGAAGCTCACCGATTCGCCCGGGTATGACGCCGAGGCGACCATTAACTGGAAGAACAATAAAATCATTTATACATCGATGGCATCCGGCGACCTGGATCTATGGACCATGAATCTGGACGGGTCCGGCAAGAAGCAGATCACCAAGACCGAAGGCTATGATGGCGGCGCGGTCTTCTCAAGGGATGGTTCGAAGATGGTCTGGCGCGCGTATCATCCGGATACTCCGGAAAAGATCAAGACTTACAAGGATCTATTGAAGGACAACCTCACGGCGCCCATGAAGATGGAGCTATGGGTGGCCAACGGCGACGGATCGAATGCCAGGCAAATCACCAACTATGGCTGCGCCAGTTTCGCGCCGACCTTCACGCCGGACGGCAAGAAGATCCTGTTCTCATCCAATAAACAGAAATGCGACAGCCGGGACTTTGAGCTGTATACGATCAACCTGGATGGCACGGGTCTGGAACAAGTGACATCCTATGCAGGGTTTACATCCTTCCCGGAATTCTCTCCGGATGGCAAGAAGGTCGTCTTTGTCTCCAGCTACCAAGGCAAGGGCGACTATGAATTTAACGTATTTACCGCCGATTGGAAGTAGAGGAGAATAAACTTTATGAGACACGCTGCTTTTGTTGCCACCGCCGTGCTCGCCCCAATGCTGGGCATGGCTCCTTTGTTTGCCGGAGTAAAGATCGTGTCGGAGAACACCGACCTGGCCACCAAGAAAGTCACTACGGACGTGATTCTTCTGGACGCCAACCGCCTGCGCGTCGATTCCGACGACGGCAGATCGGTGATGTTCCTGACCGATGGCGGCAGGAACCGGATGGTCATGCTCGACAAAAACAAGAACACCTATGAAGAGATCGACGAGCAGACCATGCAGCAGATGGGGCAGCAAATGTCGGCGGCCATGGCGCAGATGCAGGCGGCCATGAAGAACATGACGCCCGATCAGCGCGCCATGATGGAAAAAATGATGAAGGGCAAGATGCCACAGGCGGCCGCCGCTCCTCCCAAGACCGTGTACACGGCCAAAGGCAGCGGGAGCGTCAATGGATTCAGCTGCAACAAGTATGAGGGTGATCTGAGCGGCGTGAAGGAGTCGGAAGTATGCGCCGCGCTGCCCGCGCAGATCAAGCTCACCCCGGCCGATCTTGCAGATTTTCGAAAAGATGAAGGAGTTCTCCAGCTCCCTGGTCAGTGCGTTGGCCAACTCCCCCGATGCAAGCCAGTGTTCCACGAAGGTATGGGTTCGACTCAGGGTACGAAGGATTTCCGATCCAGAAGACGGACTTCGAGAACGGCCAGGCTACCAAGCGCGGGGAGCTGAAATCGATCACGCGGACGAACTTCACGGACGCGGATTTCTCTCTGGGCAACGCCAAGAAGGTCGACCTGCCGATTCCCGGCGCGGCGAGCGGCAAGCAGCGCTAAGTAGCATATCGGGGACACCTCCTGGTGTTCGCTCCGCTACTGGCTTTGCGGAAGTTAGGAGGTGTCCCCTTTTTCCCCCGCGGTCCCCGATTTGTTGGCAATAATCTCGTCGCTTGGGGCAGCGTAGCCAGTCCCCGTTGTTACAACGACACCAGTTCCATCCGCTTGAGCTGCCCGCAGGCGGCGTAGACATCCAGGCCGCGCGGTTTGCGAACAAAGCAGGGCAGTGTCCGCCGCACAATGTTTTGAAATGCCGCCACGCGCTGCGGATCCGGCGTCTCAAACGGAATCCCGGGACCCGGATTCAGCGCGATCAGGTTCACCTTGGCGTTCAGGTTCGCCAGCAGCTTCACCACGCGGCGGGCGTCCGCGTCGGTATCGTTGACGCCCTTCAACATCACGTATTCGAACGTCAGCTTCTCCCACGGCCTCAAGCGGATACGCGCGGCACGCATCGATCAAATCTTTCAAGTGATACTTGCGCGTGATCGGCATCAGCGTCTGGCGCTGCTCTTCGGTCGATGCGTTGAGCGAGATCGCCAGCTTCGGGCGCACTTCTTCGCGCGCCAGTTCCCGGATTTTCGGAATGATGCCGGAAGTCGACAGCGTGATCCGGCGCGGCGAAATCGCCATGCCCTGGGGATCGGTCAGCAGCCGCGTGGCTTTGATCACGTTGCTCAGGTTCAGCAGCGGCTCGCCCTGGCCCATCATCACGATGTTCAGCCGGTCGACATTGGCCTCCAGGCCGCGGTCGGCCGCCACCCGCAAGACCTGCCCGACGATCTCGCCCGCCGTCAGGTTGCGCTCCAGGCCCAGCAGCGCCGTGAGGCAAAACTTGCAATCCACCGGGCAGCCCACCTGGGTCGAGATGCAGATGGTGGAGCGTTCCCCTTCGGGCATCCAGACAGTTTCCACCGTCTTGCCGTCCGCGAGCTTCAGCAAATAGCGACGCGTGCCGTCGGCCGAGTCGAAGTGGCGCTCGATTTCGGGAACGCCCACCGGAAACTCGCTCGCGCAGCGGCTTGGGAAGAGTCGAGACCCGGCGCAGATCGGTAACTCGCTGGCGATACACGGCTTCGTAAATTTGGCGCGCGCGAAAGCGAGGGATGCTCCGAGCCCAGAGCTGCCGCGATATCGGCAACCTCCATCCCTACAATGCTTTGCGTCAGACTCGGGGGCACATGTCCAGGATAACATCGGGGTTCGCCCAGCCCCGCGCGGTAAGATGAAAGAAGATGACTCGAACGTCACGCAGGAGCTCGACCAAGTCCCGATACAAGACGAAACCCCGCGAAATCGAACGCCAGGTGCTGCCCAACGGCGTGCGCGTGGTTACGGAGCGCATGCCGCACGTCCGGAGCGTTTCGGTGGGTCTGTGGATCGGCACCGGCTCGCGCGAGGAGCAGCTGCACGAAACCGGAATTTCCCACTTCGTGGAGCATATGGTGTTCAAGGGCACCAAACACCGCACGGCCGAACAGATCGCCCGGTCGGTGGATTCCATCGGCGGCGGCCTGGACGCATTCACTTCCAAGGAACTGGTCAGCTATAACGTCAAGGTCCTGGACGAGCATGTTGCCGGAAGCCTTCGACGTGGTGGCCGACCTGGTCCGCAATCCTCTATTCGAGCCGCAGGACATCGAGAAGGAGAAGAGCGTCATCCTCGAAGAGCTGAAGATGGAGGTGGATAATCCCGAGTATCAGATCCACGAAATCTTCTCCAGCCGGTTCTGGAAAGGGCACGCGCTGGGACGCTCGATTCTGGGCACCAAGCAGACCATCCGCAGTTTCGATCGCGACATGATCGACAAGTACTACCGGCATTTTTATTCGCCTTCGAACATTCTGGTGACGGCGGCCGGGAATCTGAAGCACAGGGAAATGGTCCAACTGGTGGGCGATCACCTGGGCGACCTGAAGAAGCGGCCATTTCGCTCCAAGCAGTCCAAGCCCAAGCCGCACGCGCCCCTGGTATTCCTCAATAAGGAATCGCTGGAACAGGTTCACCTGTACGTGGGCGTTCCGTCGATCCCGATGCCGCATGAACAGCGCTTTGCCTGCTACATCCTGAACGCGATTCTTGGCGGCGGCATGAGCTCGCGCCTGTTCCAGAACATCCGTGAGAAACAGGGCCTGGCGTACGCGATTTTCTCCGAGCTGTCCATGTATCACGATGCCGGCTGCATGCTGGTCTACGCGGGAACGGCCCTGCGTTCCGCCCGGAAGGTCATCAAGTCGATTGTCCACGAATTGAACGAAGTTTCCGAAAAACTCGTAAGCGATGAAGAGTTGAGACGCGCCAAGGATCATCTGAAGGGTTCTACCGTGCTCGGCATGGAGAGCACCAGCAGCCGCATGGGCAACCTGGCGCGGCAGGAGCTGTATTTCAAGCGTTTCTTTTCGCTGGATGAAATGCTGGAGCGCATCGAGCGAGTGACCGCGCCCGAGGTTCAGGCCCTGGCGCAGCAGTTCTTCGATCCCAAGCATATGGCGGTGGCGATGCTCGGACGCCTGGAAGGCTTCAAGTTGCGCCGCGAGGACCTTACACGATAACGTCATTTTCTATGCAGCTACTCCGCAGGGTGGCGGGGCTGGCGATTTTCCTCTGCTCGTTCGCCTTCGCCGCCGGGCTCGACACGTCGAAACTCAAGCCGACCGGTTACGTGAACGATTTCGCTCACGTCATCGATCCACAAGCAGCCGCGCAGATCGAAGCCTATTGCGGCAACGTGGAGCGAGCCACCGGCGCGCAATTCGCCATCGTGACGGTGGATACGCTCGACGACGAGCCGGTGGAGGACGTGGCCGTCCGCCTGTTCAAGGAATGGGGCATCGGCAAGAAGGGGACCGACGAAGGCTTGTTGGTTCTGCTGGCGATTAAGGACCACAAGAATCGCGTCGAGGTCGGCTACGGGCTGGAGCCGATCATTACGGACGCGGACGCGGGAGCTGTTCTGCGCGGTATCCGGCCGATCCTGCGCCAGGGAAATTATGGCGGAGCGCTGCTGGCCGCGGCGCAGCAATTCGGACAGCAGGTTGCCCAGGCCAAGGGCGTCACCATCGAGGGCCAGCCGCTTCGGCAAACGCGTTCCCGGGATTCCGGGGGCGGCGGCGGAATTTTCGGGATCATTATCTTCTTCGTCATCCTGATGTTTATCTTTCGCGCGATCGGCGGACGAGGCGGACGCGGGGGCGGCAGCGGTATGGGCGGCCTCCTCACCGGCATGATTCTCGGCAACATGATGGGTGGTGGACGCCGGGGAGGCTGGGGCGGCGGCGGGTTCGGGGGCGGTGGCGGCGGTTTTGGCGGGGGCGGTGGATTCGGCGGCTTTGGCGGTGGCGGTTCGGGCGGCGGAGGTGCTTCCGGTGGCTGGTGATAATCGTGTTGGTGACAACGTGGATCTCTTGAAGGAATTGGTTGCAAAGCTGGAGCACGCCTTCAGCGACCGCCTGGTATCCGTGATCCTGTACGGATCGGCGGCCTCTCCGGTGCATGCCGACAGGTTTTCCGATCTGAACGTCCTGTGCGTGCTGAAAGAAGTAATGCCGCGCGAGCTGCTGGACGGCGAGCCCGTTTTGAATTGGTGGCGCGCGAAGGGGCATCCCTGGCCGCTGCTGATGAGCGAAGACGAAGTACACAATTCGGCCGATTCTTTCCCCATCGAATTCCACGACATGAAGGAACGGCGGCGCATCCTGTACGGGCTGGATCTGATCGCCGATCTGCACGTCGACATGCGGAACTACCGCACGCTGGTGGAGCATGAGCTGCGCTCCAAACTTTTGCGGCTACGGCAGCAGGGTGCGTCGCTGTTGTCGCATTCGGACAAGCTGCTGGCGCTGTGCGTGGATTCGGTGAACACGTTCTGCGTGCTGGGACGCCACGCCCTCGACCTGGACGGGAAAAAGCCGAAAGCGGATCGGCGAGCCGTGGTCCGTCAACTGGCCGAAGTGCTGCACGCAGATATGCGGCCGTTTGAGATGCTATTGGATATTCGGGAAGACGAACCGGGCGCCGATCCGGGCGATCCGGGTGAACTTTTTGCGCAGTATCTCGTATGTATTAGCAGGTTGATAACATTCGTCGACGGACTAGACGCTGTTTAGGCGGGTCACGGGGGTAAGGAGCATATGAAGGGTGTACTGATTGCATTGGGTGTGATCGTTCTGGTGGTGCTCATTTTGGGCGGCAGCCTGATGGGCTCCCGTAACGATCTGGTTTCGGAGCGGGAAGCGTATAAGGCGCAATGGCAGCAAGTGGACGTCGATCTGCAGCGGCGCCTGGACCTGATTCCGAACCTGGTGGAAACCGTCAAGGGTTTCGCCAAGCAGGAGCTGGCGGTGACCGATTCCGTCACGAATGCGCGCGCGGCCATGATGGGCGCCAAGACGCCGGCCGACCGGATCGCCGCCAACAATCAGTTGGAAGGCGCTCTGGGCCGCCTGTTCGTCATCGTGGAGAACTACCCCAATCTCAAATCCGACGAGAATTTCCTGCGTTTGCAGGATGAGCTCTCGGGCACCGAGAACCGCATCGCGGTCGAGCGCCGCCGATACAATGAGGCCGTGCAGAAGTACAACACGGATATCGAGCTGTTCCCGAAGAATATCGCCGCGTCGATGTTCGGGTTCCAACGCGAGAACGCCTACTTCACGGCCGAGGCTAATGCGAAGGAAGCTCCCAAGGTGAAGTTCTAAGGGAGGGGAGCGGGCTTTTAGCCTGCAACGGGTGCTTGAGCACCCGCGTGGATGTGGAGATTCCCTCATGCGGAGGCTAAAGCCTCCGTTGCAAGCTTAAGCTTGCTCCACGTCATCTCCCAACTCTTCTAAACGCTCGGCTTCGGCCGCATAGCGTTTGAGCACGCGAATCGAGTTGCCAGTGCTGAATCCCGCGCCGCGCAGCTTCCGGAACGCGGACGCCAGCTCCTTCTGCTCGCGGAGCAATGCGCCGAGATCCTTGCCGCGATACTTGCGCTTGAGAAAGGCTTCGATCATGGCGACTTCGTCGACCCCTTCGAAAGCCGTCTCCACTGCCTCTTTCGCCACCGCGGGGGCGACGCGGCGAGCCATCAAATCGCGCATGACGCGAGTCTTGCCCATGCCCTGACTGTCGCGGCGCCATTCCGCGAAATTGGCGGCCAGGCGGCGGTCATTCACCATACCGGCTTCCTTCAGGCGTCCCAGCACGGTGTCGACGTCCTCCGCGCGGGCAGCCCGCTTCTTCAGGCGCGTCTTTAGCTCGGAAACCGTATAGGCGCGCGCCGAGAGAGCCCGCGCCGCGTAGTTCATCAGCCCTTCGATATCGAGCGGCTTAGGAGTTCGGAAGGCCATGTTGTCGGCGTAACTTAACCCACTGCGGAAACAACGGAGGATTCTCGAGCCAGGTGAGCATCCACAGAGCCATCTCCTGCTTTTCGGCACGCTTGTCGGGTATTCGGGCAGCCCAGCGCGCATGCTCCTTGGACTCGATGACCAGGCGGCGGATGGAGGCTTTCTGCGCAGGATCTCCGCCTTCGTATTCTTTCAGCAAGTTCAGCAAACTGGATTCTAGCGCTTCGAACGAGTGCTGACGCACGCCCTCCACGAATGGTCCCAGAGGCACACCCGACTCACGAAGAAGTCGCCGCAGGGTGCTGCCTGAGATCGGCCCCAGCTCCACGTGCAACATGGCCCATTCTTTCTCATCGATCCGCGCAGGGCGTTCCCGCTCCAGCCAGCGGGCGAGATCAGCGCGTTTTGACCGAGGGTTTTCTTTGAGACGCATGCCGGTAATTCTCCACGGCCTTATTATGCGCCGCGAGATTGGATGAAAACACGTGTCCGCCGCCGCCGGGCTTGGCCACGAAATAGAGGTATTCCGTTTCGGCCGGATGGAGCGCCGCCTCCAGCGAACTCGCGCCGGGATTGGCGATCGGCCCCGGCGGCAAACCGGCGTGCCGGTAAGTGTTGTACGGGTTCACGTTGTCCAAGTCTGAACGCCGGATCACGCCCCGGTAGCGTTCTTCGAGCAGCGCGGCGTAAATCACCGTGGGGTCGCAATCGAGCGCCATGCCAATCTTCAGACGATTCTGAAACACGCTGGCGACCTTTGACCGTTCCGCGGCGATTCCGGTCTCTTTCTCGATCAGCGAGGCGAGCGTGACGGTTTTGACCATATCCACCGCCGGATCGGGCATGAGCTTGGTCCATTCTTTGTGGAACTGTGCGGTCATCATCTGGCACAGCGCGGCGGGCGTGGTGGAATGCGTCACGCGGTAGGTGGACGGAAATAGAAACCCTTCCAGGGTCTTCGCAGCCTTCAGGAAATCCTGGCCGGACATGATGCCTTCCGTCTCCAGGAGCTGCGCGATGTCGAACATGTTCGATCCTTCCGGCACCGTGAAACTGAAGTAGAACACGTCGCCGCGCCCCAGGCGATGGAACACGCCGGTGACGCTGGCGGGCTCATCGAACCGGTATTCGCCGGCTTGCAATGTGGTCCGTGGATGGATCGCCCGCGCGAGCAGGAATTGCCACGCGTAGCGCACCACTCCCGCGTCCGCGAGCTTCTGCGCGATCGCCCGCGTTCCGGAGCCTTTAGGAAATTGCAAAAACAGATCGCCCTGGAACGCCCGATAAGGTGCCTGTAGCGAGTAAACCGCCGCGCCAGCTAGGCCCGCCGCGAGCAAAGGAATCGTCCACCGCAGCCTCAATCCAGAGTCTCCAGATTCAGAAAGCTGTCGAGCAGAATCTGGGCCGACAACTGGTCCACTGCCCGCGAACGCTTGGCGGTGCTGATGCCGCTCGATTTGAGAACGCGCTGGGCTTCCACGGTGGTCAGCCGCTCGTCCCACAAGCGCACTTCCCGGCCGGTCCATTCGGCCAGCCGCTCCCCGAATTCCCGGGCGTGCTGGGCCTGGCGGCCCTCGTCGCCGCTCATGTGCAGGGGCAGCCCCAGCAGGAACAGGCGGACATCGTGCTCGGCTGGCCAGCCGGTCTAAGGCCGCCAGATCGGTCCGGATATTGACGCGTTGTAGGGTGGGAAGCCCCTGAGCCGTAAGGCCCAATGGGTCGCTCAGCGCCAGTCCAATCCGCTTTTTCCCTAGATCCAGCGCGAGAATGCGGCCCTTCCCTGGATTTTCGTTTGTGGGCACGCTCAGTCCAATTATAGTGATAGACGGAGTGGTCTCTCAAAGCACATCGGCGGAAAAAACCTACCGGGTTGCGATCAGCATCCTGGCGGCGGCCGGCGGCGTGGCCCTGCTGTATTACGGGCAGGTGTTCTTCATCACCGTGATAATTGCCTTCATGATCGCGTTCCTGCTGGAGCCCGCCGTGCGGATATTGATGAGAATCCACATGCCGCGCGGGCTGGCGAGTTTCCTGGTGTGCGCCCTCTGGCTGGCCTGTCTGTATTTCGCCGGTCTGGGACTCTATACCGAGGTCGTGGCGATGACCGACGACCTTCCGGCCTACGGCGTTCGGATCAACCAGATCGTCGACAGCGCGGCCGTTCGCGTGGAGGGCTTCGAGCAAAACGTATACCGGACCCTGGTGCCGAAACGCTTCCAGGACCAGGAGGCCGTGCCGCCGCCACCTGAGCCTGCCGGCGTACGCGGCAAGAGAAAAGCGGCGGATCCGGCGCCGGTTGCGCCTTACGTCCAGGAAGTGCGCGTGCGGCAGGAACCCACCGCGGTGGTCAGTTATATCTATGACTATCTGCGCTCGTTCTACAGCGTCCTGCTGATGGCCTCGTTCATTCCGTTCCTGGTGTACTTCATCCTGAGCTGGGGAGATCACCTCCGCGCGCGGCTTCTCTTCACGCTGGAGGGCGAGCCGCGTTATACCGTCGCCAAAGCGCTGGACGGAGTCGGCGACATGGTGCGCGCTTATGTGGTCGGCAACTTTTTGCTGGGCGTGTTGCTGAGTGTGGCCAGCGGGATCCTGTTTGCGGCCGTCAACCTGCCATACTGGCCGGTGGTGGGCCCTCTGAGCGGATTCCTGAGCCTGGTCCCGTACATCGGAATGCCGCTCGCCCTGATCCCGCCCATGATCGCGGCGCTTCCGAAAGACGAGCCGGCTTTGTACCTGTTCCTGCTGGTCGGTGTGGGCCTGCTGCATCTGTTCGCGCTCAATCTGCTGTATCCGAAATTCGTCGGGTCGCGGGTGCATCTGAATCCGCTCGCGGTCACCATCGCGTTAATGCTGTGGGGCATGCTGTGGGGCGGCATCGGCCTGATTCTGGCCATACCCATCACCGCGGGAATCAAAGCGATCTGTGACAATGTGACCAGCCTGAAACCCTACGGGCGGTTGTTGGGAGACTAAGCACTATGGGCCGGTGGATTGTTCCTTTCGTCGTGGGTCTGGCGGTGGTAGGAGCCGCTGTCTTTGGCGTTCTCTATATCAACCAGGGATCCCACCCGCAGCTGAAAGGGGAGATTCTCAAGGTTCGTTCCTTGCCCGACGGTGACGGCGCGATCGTATTCGCAGACTTCCGCGTTACCAACAGCGCGTCGGTTCCTTTCGTGGTCAACTCGGTGCAGATGAGCATGGAGACGCCGGAAAATGAAGTCGCCAGTGCTGTCATTTTTTCAAAATTCGACGTCCAGAAAGTCACGCAATATTTAAAGCTGTTGGGGCCGCAGTACAACGACGTGTTGACGATCCAGGACAAGCTTCCGCCCCTCCAGACTGTCGATCGCATGGTCGCCGGACGCTTCAACTTTCCGCCCAGGTTCCTGCAGCAGCGCAAGACCCTGCGCCTGAAGATTACGGAAGTGGACGGGGTGGTTTCCGAAATCGTCGAGAAATCCGCCACCCCGTGACGCTCCGCGTCAAAGTGATCCCGCGCAGCAAGAAAAACGAGGTTAGCGGCGAGCTAGCCGACGGGACCCTGAAGGTCCACGTCACCGCGCCCCCGGAGAAGGGGAAGGCGAACGAGCAGGTTTGCGAGGTCCTCGCGGCGCATTACCAAGTGCCTGTGAGGTCGGTACAGATTGTGATGGGCCACGGGAGTCCCCGGAAGGTCGTGCGGATCGATCCGTAGGACTACGCCGTATTTGTGGGGCAGGATTGTATCCTGCGCGCGGGTTTGTAACCCGGGCCGGAACGCCGATTGGAAATCGGCGGCGCGGACTATAGAACCAGACCAGGTAAATGTTTCTTATGGAATCCACCAGCTATGGGAGGGAATGGTCACGCGCAGCGCGCTTTGGATCTCATGAGCGAGTATCTGCGAACTGCCACCACAGTCCGTCAGATGGTCCTGCGCGTCGCGCCGGCGAACTATGGCTTCCATTCGGGTCGCTGAAAAGGCCGGCTTTACGTTTCTAGGAATCTTCGATGAACCCGAAGGCCGAATGGCGCGCTACGTGAGGGATGTGAAATAGCGCTTCCGGCTGCAACAACATGGCGCGCAGCAGTTTTTCCGGGGCGATCGAGGGCCGCCCCACATCGCCGTAGATGTCATCGAAGCGGCTCCCCAGATGCTCCAGGGCAGCGTCGGCAAGTGTCCGGATACGCCGCAACGGATGGTCAGCTGCGATCCGTTCGTCCAATCCCCCGTAGCTGAACAATTCGGTCTGGTGCTGGTGTTTCCACGCATAGTGGAAAGACGTACCGCGCACACCTGGTGATTGTGGGTAGTTTCAGCAGGTTGGAAACCTGCCCCACCTTGACCCGGATCGTCACAATGTATTATTATTCAGTCGACTGAATAATCATTCACTGATGGAGACTTCCGTGGCTGCGCCGAGCTTCGCCGAACCGCTGGTCCAAGACCTAACTCAGGACCTGGACCTGTCCCAGGAAGCGCTCCTCCGCGTGCTGGATCTGGCCGCTCAGGTGAAGCGCACGCCGCCGCGGTTCGCTCAGGCGCTCGCCGGACGCTACCTCAGCCTGCTGTTCGAAAAGCCGTCGCTGCGCACCCGCGTCACCTTCGAGCTGGCGATCAAGCAGCTCGGCGGCGATGCCGTGACCTCCGTTGGTCCGGTGGGCGAGCGCGAGCCGGTGAAAGACGTCGCCCGCAATCTCGACCGCTGGACCCAATGCATCGTCGCGCGAGTCTTCTCCCAGGACACCGTGCAGGAACTCGCGAAGTGGTCGCGCGTGCCGGTGATCAACGCCCTGAGCGATCTGTATCATCCTTGCCAGGCTTTGGCCGATGTCCAGACCATCCAGGAACGCTTCGGCGGCTGGGAAGGCCTGAAGCTGGCCTATGTCGGCGATGGCAACAATGTCGCCCATTCGCTGATGCTGACCGCCGGACGCCTGGGAATGCACGTGGCGGTGGCAACGCCCCAAGGTTACGAACCGAAATCGCAAGTCACGTTAGCCGCGAGCCGTTTGGGTCGCATCACGATCACCAACGATCCTCTGGAGGCCGTCGACGGCGCGCACGTGGTCTATACCGACGTGTGGGCCAGCATGGGTCACGAGGGTGAGAAGGATGCCCGGCTGCAAACATTCCCTCCGTATCGTGTCGATGAAGCTCTCATGTCCAGGGCGCGTCCGGACGCAATATTCATGCACTGTTTGCCGGCCAAGCGCGGCGAGGAGACTACCGACGCAGTGATGGAATCCGCGCAGTCGGCTGTATTCGACCAGGCGGAGAATCGTCTGCACGCGCAGAAGGGTCTGCTCCTGACGCTGCTCGGCTGAGTGCGACAATTACAATCTAAAAGCTTATGCAAAAACCCAAGAAGGTAGCGCTCGCCTACTCCGGCGGACTGGACACATCGATCATCATCCCGTGGCTCAAGGAGCATTACGACTGCCAGGTGGTCGCCGTGTGCGGCGATATCGGTCAGGGCGGCGAAGAGCTGTCCGGCCTGGAAGCCAAGGCGCGCAAGACCGGCGCATCCGAGTGTTACGTTGCCGACATGCGCGAGGAGTTCGTTTCCGAATACCTCTGGAAAATGGTCCGCGCCGGCGGCGAGTATGAGCACAAGTATCTGCTGGGCACTTCCATCGCCCGGCCTCTGCTCGCAAAGAAACAGGTGGAAGTGGCGCTCGCCACCGGCTGCGATGCGCTGGCGCATGGCTGCACCGGCAAAGGCAACGATCAGGTTCGTTTCGAGCTGACTTATAAAGCCCTGGCGCCGCATCTTCCGGTGATCGCCCCGTGGCGCGAATGGGACATCGTCTCGCGCGAGGACGCCATCGCCTACGCCGCCAAACACAAAGTTCCGATCGCGCAGACGACCAAGAAGATCTACAGCCGCGACCGCAACATCTGGCACATTTCGCACGAGGGCGGGGCACTGGAAGATCCTGCCAACGCCGCCCCCGACGACGTCTGGATGCTTACCAAGAGTCCGAGGAAAGCTCCCGACAAGCCCACCGACGTGACCATCGGATTCGAGGCGGGTACGCCGGTTTCGGTGAATGGGAAGAAGCTGCCGGCGGTGGCGCTGCTGGAACAACTGAATAAGATCGCCGGCGATAACGGCGTCGGCCGCATCGATCTGGTGGAGAATCGCTTCGTCGGTATGAAGTCGCGCGGGGCGTACGAGACTCCCGGAGGCACGTTGATCATGGCCGCGTTCCGTGAGCTGGAAGCTCTGACGCTGCCGAAGGATCTGGCGCACTATAAGCAGAAGCTCGCGCTGGACTACGCGGAGATGGTCTATAACGGCCTGTGGTTCACGCCGCTGCGGGAATCGCTCGACGCGTTCTTCGACGTGGCCTGCCAGAACACCACGGGCGAAGTCACGCTGCGGCTGTACAAAGGCAGCTTCCAGCCGGTGAGCCGCAAGTCGCCGTATTCGCTGTACTCGCTGGACATCGCCAGCTTCACCATGGGCGCCGAATACGACCAGAAGGACGCGCGCGGGTTCATCAACCTGATCGGGCTGCCGATCCAGGTGCGCGCAGCGGTCATGAAGGCCGCTCCTAACTTAAGTGCCAAGTCGAAGAAGAAGAGCGTATGAAGCTCTGGGGCGGCCGGTTCGAGGAGGGTCCCTCGGAGGTCTTCGAGCGGTTTTCCGGTTCGCTCCATTTTGACCGGAGGCTGATCGACGCGGACATCCGCGGCTCGCAGGCGTTCGCGCGGGCGCTTGAAGGCGTGGAGATCCTCACGGCTGCGGAGCGCGCGGAGCTCGTATCGGCTTTCGACGCCATCCGCGACGAGGCTCGCAAGCCGGAATTCTTTATAAACGCGACCGACGAAGATGTCCACACCGTGGTCATCCGCAAGCTGAAGGAGCGCGTCGGCGCTCTGGCCGACAAAATCCACACCGGGCGCAGCCGGAATGAGCAGGTGTCGCTCGATGTCCGATTATGGCTGCGCGAGGAAATCGATCGCGCAACGGGCTTTCTTGGCGGAGCTCATGGAAGCGCTGCTCGGCTGCGCCCAGCGCTATCCGGACGCCGTGATTCCCGGCTATACGCACATGCGCCGCGCGCAGGCGGTCCTGTGGCCGCACTATCTGCTGGCGTACTTTGAAATGTTCGCGCGGGATTTCGAACGGCTCCAGCAAGCCCGCGCGCGAGTGAACGTGATGCCGCTCGGCAGCGGCGCGCTGGCGGGCAGCGGATTTCCGTTCGACCGCGAAGCCATGGCGCGCGACCTGGGATTCGCGGCGGTGACCAACAACAGCATGGACGTCTCGGCCGACCGCGATTTCGCGCTCGACTTTTTGTACGCGGCGTCGACCACCATGCTGCACTTGAGCCGATTTGCCGAGGACTGGATCCTCTATTCGAGCGAGGAGTTCGGCTGGCTCGAACTGGGCGACGGCGTCACCAGCGGGTCGAGCCTGATGCCGCAGAAGAAGAATCCCGATTCGCTGGAGCTGATCCGCGGCAAGTCCGGCCGCGTGTTCGGGGAGCTCTGCTCCCTTTATGTAACCATGAAGGGTTTACCTACTGACTTACAACCGCGACATGCAGGAGGACAAGGAGCCGTTGTTCCAGGCGGTGGATCAGTTGTGCGGGTCGCTCGAGATGGCGCGCGTGGTGGTGGACTCGGTCAAGCTCAACACTCAGCATCCGGCGGCCGCGGCCGAGGCGAGCTGGGTGGTCGCGACCGATCTCGCGGAAGCGCTGGCGCGCAATGGCACGCCGTTTCACCAGGCGCATCAGATTGTCGGGCGGCTGGTGCTGGAGAGCGTTCGCGGCGGGAAGAAACCCTCGGATTGGACGGCGACCGAACTGGTGAAATTCGCACCGGAGTTCACTCCGGAGATGGCGAAGCTTCTCCAACCCGCCGAGGGCATGAAGACTCGCGAGATTCGCGGAGGAACGGGTCCGAAGGCCGTTGCCGCTGCGTTGAAGGAAGCCGAGTCCCGTCTGGCAGCGCTGCGAAAATGAACAAGAGCTACCGCCAGGGCCAGATTCTCAAACTGGTTGGTTCGCGATCCCTGCGAACCCAGGAAGAACTGGCCCGCGCCCTTCGAGCCGTTAGAGTACGCGCCACGCAGGTCACCCTTTCGCGCGACATTCGCGAGCTCGGGTTGGTGAAGACCGCCGAAGGATACGCGCGTCCCACAGACTCCGCCGCGCCCGCCGGTCCCGAACTCGCCACGGTGTTGCGCGAGTTTCTGCTGGACGTGCGCGTCGCGCAGAATTTATTGGTTCTGATCACGCCGCCGGCGCATGCCAGTTCGGTAGCGGAAGCGCTGGATCGAGCCGCGTGGCCGGAGATTACCGGAACCGTCGCGGGCGACAATACCGTTCTGGTGATCGCTCCCACTGCTAAGAAAGCCGCCGGATTGCGCGAAAGGCTGCTCAGATTTCTCGCGTAGCTACTGAGCCCCGGCGATCTCGCCCCACATCACCTGGTAGGCTTCGATGCCTCCGTACAGGTTTGGGCCGGCGCGCACAAAGACGCGCGTATTGACCAGCGCGGCGCTGGCGTCCTGCTGGGATCCATCGCCCACATAGCGAGTGTCCTTCCGCAGCAGCACCGTCTGTTCGCCGTCGTGGGTGCGGAGCGTGATCGACCGCGCGTCGCGCCGGATGATAACGCCCGAGATCGTACGGTCTCCGTGCGGCAAATCCAGGGTTGGCCGGAACGCCGCGGAAGGTTTCACGCGGCTGGGAGGCGGCGCCCGGAGGAATCACTTGCAGCATGCGGATGTAGCAATCCCGCGAGCCCGGCTTGTGATCGGTGATGATCTCCAGGGGGTCGCCGGGCTCGAGTTTCGCCACCGTAATGCGCTGCCGGGAAAGCTCGAGAAAGCTCATGGAATCGTATCCGCAGCCTTCGACGATTCCGGAGGCGTTGCGCGCCAGCAGTACGCCTTTGGCCGGCGAGCCTTCCCAACTCACCATCTGGCCGCGGAACAATCCCTTCGGCATGTCCGCCGGAGCGCATAGCGGCGCGAGCGCCACGGCGATCGCGATCATCCGGGTGAGGCGCATGGTCAGGTTCATTATACGACGCCGCCATTATACAATTTGAAGATTGACATCATTTCTCGATCATGCGGGCTGCTGGTTTCTGCACTCCGGTATTCAGGAACGCGACGGCGGCGTAGCGCGTTTCTACCGGTCTGATTCCGCAGCCAACGCTCCTGTTTCAACCGAAATTACCGGATACGCCGTAAGCACGCTGGCGTACCTGCATTCGCGCAGCGGCAATCCTGAGTATCTGGACGCGGCCGTGCGCGCCGCCAGGTACCTGACCGGCCACGCCTGGGATGCGGCCGCCTCGACGTTTCCATTCGAGCCCGGCTCGGATCGGGCGTACTTCTTCGATATCGGAATCATCGTGCGCGGATTGCTGGCCGTGTGGCGCGCCACCGGCGAAGAGGAGTTCCGCTCGCGCGCTCAGGAGGCGTCTCTTTCCCTGGCGTTCGACTTTCTGGGCGAGGGATCGTTTCACCCGGTGATTTCGCTGCCCGATAAGCAGCCCCTGCCGCCCGAGCCCGCACAAGCATCGCGCTGGTCGCGGAAGCCCGGTTGTTATCAGTTGAAGGCGGCGCTGGCGTGGCGCGAGATTGGCGATCCACACGCGCGCCAGCTATTCGACGCCGCGGTTGTGTCCGCGATTGCCGGCCACGAAACGTTTCTCGAAGAAGAGAAGGATCGCGAGAAGCTCATGGACCGGCTGCACGCTTACTGCTACTTCCTGGAGGCGCTATTGTACACGTCGGAACAGCAGGCGCTCTCTTGGGGGATGGAGCGCGCGGCGCGGCTTCTACGCGAAATCCGTCCAGTGTTTGAGCGCTCCGACGTGAATGCGCAACTGCTGCGGGTGCGGCTGGCGGCGCATCATCTGGGAATGGTTCCGCTGGATGAGAACGCGGCGCGGGAAGAAGCATCGCGCATCGCGTCCTTCCAGGCGCTGGATTCCACCGATGTGCGGCTGCGTGGCGGGTTCTGGTTCGGACGAAAAGGGGAGCAGTTGCTGCCCTTCTCGAACCCTGTATCGACGGCGTTCTGCCTGCAGGCGCTGGCGCTGTGGCAGGATCATCAGGCGGGGCGCTGGAGCTTCGAGCTCCCGCAACTCATTTGAATAATTCACCGGGTTTGACCGAGGTCAAAGTTCTCTTCGCTTCCGGGTCCGATCCCGTCGTCGCGCTGGTGCTGGAGCGGTTCCGTAAGATCTTTCCTGAGCTTCCCCTGATCGTGGTCTCCGAGTTCCCGGTGACCGATGTGGAATGGATCCAGTATCACATCCGCCGGTCTTGGAGTGAGAATCGCGATTTGGTTCGTGCGCGGTTGGCGGGACGCCGCGTGCGCCTGGCGGCAGTGATTCTCGAACCTCGCATTCCGCACTGGCGTCTGCGGGCTTTGGGCTTCACAACAGCGCCGCTGAGACTTCTGGCATTCAACGAAACCGGCGAGCACTTCATGCTGCGCCCGCGGAGTCTGCCGGCCATCATCGGTCATGCAGCCTGGCGCATGAAGAACCTGGTGCGCAGCCAGCGCCAGCCTGAGTCGAGCACGTACCGCGCGATGGAGTGGTTTCGCAAGCCGGCGAAGTTTCGCCTGTCCATGCTGTATCGCATGGCGATGGCGCGGGGACGTTCGCTGGCCCGGTCGCGTCCCGTACGCCCGCCTGTCCCCGTTCGGCAAAACGAACGCCCGCGAGGCGTTTCCGTGGTCATCCCTTCGCGCAACGGGCGGGACTTGCTGGAACAATGCCTGCCCGGCATTCAGGACGCCGACGAGATCATCGTCGTGGACAACGGCTCGGATGACGGCACTGCGGATTACCTTGGAAGATCCTGGCCGAAGGTGTCGGTAGAGCACAGTGCCGAGCCACTGGCGTTCGCAGCGGCTGTCAATCGCGGAATCCGGCGCGCAGGATTCTCGCATGTCTGCGTGCTCAATAACGACATGCGCGTCGAGCCGGGCTTCTTCCCGGCGTCTGCTGCGCCCCTTCGAGACCGTCCCGAATCTGTTCTCGTCCACCGCGCAGATCTTCTTTCCGGAAGGCCGCCGGCGCGAGGAAACCGGCAAGACGGTAATGAATCCTGCGCCCGGAGTAACGGAGTTCCCGGTGCGTTGCGACATACCGCTGGAGGGTGAGGATCGATAGCTACGTCCTGTACGGCAGCGGCGGCTGCACCTTGTACGACGCGTCGAAGCTGGAGGCACTGGGCGGTTTTGACGAAGTTTACAAGCCCGCGTATGTGGAGGACCTGGACCTGGGCGTTCGTGCGTGGCTGCGCGGTTGGCCGAGCGTCTATTGCGCTGGCGCGCGCGTGCTCCACGAGCATCGGGCGACGACCTCCCGTTACTTCTCGCCGGAAGATCTGGATCGGGCGCTGGAGACCAACTACATCCAGTTTCTGGCGCGGGCGATCGGCGATCCCGCAACGTTCCTGCGGCTCTGGCAGCACAATGTTCTCAGGCTGAAGGCTTTGGAAAAAGAGGCTGCACTCTCATCCGCCGCGCATCAGATCGCGATTGCTGTTCCCGCTGGAGACATGCGCTTTCTGGATCTGGTCAATGGCGAAGTGGCCGTGTTTCGAGGGCGGCCGGCATCGCGGCAAGCCGGTGATTCTGGTCGCCAGCCCGTACGTGCCATTTCCGCTTTCCCATGGCGCGGCGGTACGAATCTATAACCTGATGCGCCGGGCAGCGGCCGATTTCGACATGGTCCTGGTGGCGTTCACTGAGGAATCAGGTCCGGTGCCGAAGGAACTGTGCCAGATGTGTTCGGAGATCGTGACGGTTCGCCGTGCTGGTAGCCATGCGCTGCCGTCGCGCGGCCGGCCCGATACGGTCGAGGAGTTCGATACGCCGGCGTTCCATGCCGCTCTGCGCCAGACCATCGCCAAGTGGAGCCCGGGAATCGTGCAGCTCGAATTCACCCAGATGGCGATGTATGTCCCGGACTGTGCGCCGGCGCGCACGATCCTAGTCGAACACGACATCACTTACGATCTGTACGCTCAGATGCTCGCGGGAAACGACGATTGGGAAACTCGCCGGCAGCACCAACTGTGGACCAGTTTCGAAACTGCTGCGTGGCGTCAAGTCGATCGCGTCGTCACGATGTCGGAGAAAGATAGGGCTATGGTCTCTGGAACAGCGGTGGCGATTGCCAACGGGGTCGACCTGGATCGTTTCCAGCCTTCGTTGCAAGCGCCGGAACCGCGGAGGCTGCTGTTCATCGGATCGTTTGCGCACCGGCCCAACGTGATGGCGCTGGAGTTCTTTCTGCGCGACGTGTTTCCGCGTCTTGAGAACGTCACGCTGCACGTGATCGCGGGCCAGCGGCACCAGCGCTTTTGGGATCTCCAGCATGCGGGCGTTGAAGTGGAAGGATTCGTCTCGGATGTGCGCCCGGCGTATCAGCGGGCAACCTTGGTCATCGCGCCTTTGGTGGCTTCGGCGGGCACCAACGTGAAGATCCTCGAAGCCATGGCGATGGGGAAGGCGATCGTTTCCACCGAAGCCGGGATCCACGGACTGGAGCTGGAGCGGGGCGCCGACGTTGTGGTCACGGATTCGGCCGAAGCGATGGCCGCGGCGATCACGCGCCTGTTGGAGACTCCTGCCGAGCGTGCCGTGATCGAAGCACATGCCCGCCAGACCGTCGAGCGCGTGTATGGCTGGGACGCCATCGCACGTGAACAGAAGAAGCTGTACGAGACTCTTTTAGCCGCTTCATAACTGTCGCGGTTCGGTGCTGGTCATTCCGAACCGCGAGAGGCAACGAGCGGCGACTACAGTTTCCGCGCGAAGATCGCGTAGTCTAATCCGCCGAAGAAAGCCTCTCGAAATGCAGGGGGCAATTCGGCCAGCGCGGGCATGCTCTCGACCGCCGGGCTCAGACGCTCGATCTGGACACTGCCGAATCCCGCCGATTCGAGATAATAACGCAGCAGCGGCGCGGGAACCGGACGATTGTGCGTCGGATCCAGATAGAAGTGCGTCGCGAAGATCGCCAGGCACTCCGGATTCGGAGTTTCCAGGGCCGCCAGCGCTCCCAATCGCAGCTTCCGCGAGAGCAGTTCCATCAATCGAGGAACGGCGGCGGGAGCAAGATGCTCCACCACCTGCGCGCAATAAGCCCCGCCGAGCGATCCATCCGCGAGCGATTCGAGATACTCGAACATATCGCCCTGCTCGACGTCCAATCCCTTGGAGCGGCATACCGCGACCGATTCGCTACTCTGGTCGACGCCGCGCGCCCGTACGCCCGCAGCCTTCGCGGCTTCCAGAAATTCGCCGCGCCCGCAGCCGATATCCAGGATCTCTCCAGGCGCGTCTGAAAAACGCGCGACGTAGCATTTCTGCTGCTCGCGAATACGCTCTTCCGAGCCGCGAAACCGCTCGGCGAAGGCCATCCAGTCGATGTCCAGATGCTTCCGGCGGGGTTGCCGGAGTCCCCGCGACAGCGGCGGGCGCAGCCGCGAGCTTCTGGCGTAGCAGGCGCAGCTCGGTATGGATCAGGCGGTCATACTCGCCGCGGATCTTCTCCATGTCCTGCCACAGCCGCTTCTGAATGTCGATCGTGCGCTTATCTAATTCGCCGGTGAAATCGTCGTGCTGCTGGCGCACCGAATCGCGGAACTTCTGTTCGATGAGGCTGGCTCGCAGGTGAAACGCCGACTGAAGTTCGGATACAGTGCGCAGTAAATGGATCTCGCTGGCGGAACGCCGCTCCTCGATTCCGCTACGCCATTCCTCCATGCTGGTTCCCAGGTCTTCGGAATACTGCCGAATCTCCTGGTGATACGCGGCCAGCGCAGCCATGCCCCGGGTCACATCGGTCAGCGCCTCCAGAGTCGCCTGAACGCAGACCATGGTGGCGCGATTGAACTCCACCTGTTCGCGCACGTGCCAGTCCAACGCACGCGAGACCAGACGCTTGAGGCGCTGGATGATCGCGTTCCTGAACCCCGGGGGGCGAGGATTTACTGTTCCGATTGCGGCAACCTTCGCTTCCGCGGCATCGCGGGCATGCACCAGCGGCATCAGGTCGGCCGCGGTCGGGCCATCGGAACCCAGCGAGCCTTGGGGAACGCGCGAGCGGGCTTTCGCTTGCACTTCCTGAATCGCCGCGGTCAGCTCTTCGTCAGTCACTTGATTTTCGTGCGCGCGTATTGCGCGGTGATGCGCGTGGAAATACCGCCGCGAGGAGTAAAATCGCCGACCACTGTCGCGGAGATGGGCTTGGTCCACTTCACGACGTCCGCGAGCATGCGATTGACGGCGTTCTCCTGAAAGATTCCCAGGTTCCGGAACGCCAGCGTATACATCTTGAAGGATTTCAGCTCCAGACACAGCCTGTCCGGCACGTAGCGCAGCGTCAACGTCCCATGATCGGGCAGTCCGGTCTTGGGACAAATGGAGGTGAACTCCGGCATGAGTATTTCGATCTCGTAGCCGGTCCGGTACTGATTGGGCCAGGTCTCGATTTCGGGCAGATCCGCTTTTACGCCGGCCTCGGCATGCTTGTCCGTATACTGGCGCTTCACTGAGTTCCTTTTGCATCCGCCTGGGGCAGCGCTGCGGCCAGCGATCCCAAAAATTGTCCGACGTCGGTCACGACGCCAATGGCCTGGCCCGTTCCGCGATCGCTGACCTTGGTGGCCACCGCCGGGTTGATATCGACGCAGACGATCTTCACCCAGCTCGGCAGCATGTTTCCCGTGGCGATCGAGTGCAGCATGGAGCCCAGGCACAGGACCACGCCGGCGCCCTTCAACTGCTCGGCATAGGCGTCCTGAGCCTGGTTCATATCGGTAATGGTGTCGGGCAGGGGACCGTCGTCGCGAAGGCTGCCGGCCAGCACGAAGGGGATGCCGGCTTTCACGCATTCATACATGATGCCGCTCTTCAGACGGCCCGCTTCCACCGCCTTGGCGATGCTTCCGGCATGGTAAATCGTGTTGATCGCCCGCATGTGGTTGCGGTGACCGTGCTCTTCCTGGCGGCCGTCGCTTAACCGCACACCGAGCGATGTTCCCAGCACAGCCGACTCGATATCGTGTACGCCCAAGGCGTTTCCAGCCAGCAGGCCATTCACCCAGCCGGAGCGAATCAGCTTGGCCAGAGGCGCGACTCCGCCGGTATGCACGACCACGGGGCCGGCAACGACCAGGATCTTCTTTCCCTCGGCGCGCGTCTGCTGCATCAGCGCGGAAATTTGGCGGACGGCGGTTTCGAGCTGGCGCTCCGACGAGATTTCGTTGCTCATGAAGGCGAACGCCAGACGGTCGCGCTCCTTGGATTCGGGGACCACGCGAATGCCGTTCATGCCCACGACTACTCGGTCGCCCTTCTTGAGATCGCGCAGCCTGCGGCAGGTGGCCCGCCCGTTGGCGATGACGATCATCGCGTCCATGCGCTGGTTCTCGACTTCGACCCACTGTCCAGCGTGGCGCACGAGCGTTTTGTGATTGGTGGTGGAATAGAAATCCTCGGGTGCACAGCAATCGCGCTCGACAGTGCTGAGGTCGGCGTTGCCGGTGTCGGCGGGACTGCATCCCAGGCCGAGCAACTGGCTGAGCACCTGCTGCATGTCGGCCTCGTCGGGCGTTTCCACGCGCAGACGCAGGTAGGACTTGTCGGCATTGGTGCGGCCGATGCGAAATTCTTCCACTTCAAATTTGCCGTTGTGTTCGACCACCGTGTCGAAGATCTGCTCCATTAGGTGCGAATCGATCAGGTGGCCTTCGGCCTCGACGACTTCCTGTTGCATGGGTAGCTTTCAGGATACCGTGGCCCTGCGGTGGGGTGTAAACGCAGCGAAATGAACCCAGGAAGTTACTGAAACCAAAGAATCGTGGTTTTTTATGTCCAAATGCCCTTGACCTGCACCCCCGATGAAAAGGGGAGATTCAACAGCAAACTCCGAGGGTGGAATGAGAGAGTAATCGCATGTATTGAATCGCTTCAACCATACAATCGACCTGCAGGGGAACCACTATCCAAAGTTCGCCCCTGTTGTAATCTTCGGCGAGAAGGAATCCGGCATCAACATCCCCCTGAGCGCTCTTTGGGAGATACACAAGCTCGTTAGTGATGCGATACTGCCAACATTGGCGGGCCTCGCGCAGTAATTGCGCCGAATCGAACGTAGGCGCGTGGACCTTTCCGGCCAGCACGGTATTTCAGGCCTTGGGCACACGTTTAGCCATGAAGTCCAAAAGTGCAGCGAGTATCGAACCTCAGAGCTGCCAAGCAACCGAGTTCGAGCGCTTCACTGAAGGGATGAGGTAGTGGGTCATTCAAACTGACCCACTACCGTTAAAGAGGTAGTGGGTCAGTTTGAAATTTCATGGTCTTGACGTTCAATCCCCAGGTGAAATAATGGGGTCATGCCTGAGCGCTCAAAGAATCCCCGCCCTAAAGACTCGAACGAACTGGCCCACCGCGTGTTCCTGGAATCCATCGGCGAAGCCCCAAAGACCGAACCGCCAGCGATCACGCCCAAGAACCCCGCCGCTGTCGCCCTCGGGCGGCTTGGAGGACTGAAAGGCGGAGCCGCAAGGGCCGCTGCCCTGTCCCCGAAGAAACGATCCCAGATCGCGGCCAAGGCCGCTAAGAGCCGATGGAAGAAAGGCAGCAAATGAATAACCCGAACTCCTTGCAGTTCTTGAGAACGACGCTAACGGGAATATCATCACGCGACCAGTTGCGGAATGGATAACCGGGACAACAGCGGGAATCGGCGTACTTCTAGCGATTCGGCACATAGGGAGCCCGCAGCGAATTACAAAGCGGAGGAAAGTGGGCGCAGCTAGCTCTGACGCCTCGACAGTGCCTAGATCTCGCGGCGAGACTGACCACACTTGCAAACAAAGTTCTTGCTCCGGATTCTGCGCAATCCTCTGAATTAATAGTCACTGTTATTCCATTCAAGGCTACCTTTGTACTTGACCTTATGCTTGACCGCTAGTATACTATCAGTATGAATCAGTTGAGCATTGAGAAGCGAACCCAGATCGTTTCGGCCTTGGTGGAAGGCTGTTCGGTTCGCTCCATCGTCCGCATGACGGGATGCTCAAAGAACACCATTGCGAAGCTTCTAGTGGAACTTGGGGCCGCATGCTCAAACTACATGCAGGAGAAGTTAGTTAACCTGCCCTGCAAGCGGGTTCAGTGCGATGAGATTTGGTCCTTCGTTGCGGCCAAACAGAAGAACGTCACACCCAAGCTGGCCGCTGCCAATCCCCACGCTGGGGACGTTTGGACCTGGGTAGCGATGGACGCCGATACCAAACTGATTTGCACTTGGATGGTAGGCAATCGCGACTGGTACACAGCCAAAATATTCATCGAGGATCTCAAAGCCGACTTGCTAATCGCGTCCAATTGACCACCGATGGCCTGCGGATCTACTTCCACTCGGTTGCGGCCGCTTTCGGTGAAGACGTGGACTATGCCGCCCTGATTAAAGCGGTATGGCGGATCGGTCGATGAAGGGCCAAGCCGCACAGCGGTACAGCCCGCCGGAATGCGTCGGCTGCGAGAAAAGACCGCTGATCGGCGATCCCGATCCGGCGCACATGAGCACGTCCTACATCGAACGCCAGAACCTCACGATGCGGATGGGGATTCGCCGGTTTACTCGCTTGACCAATTCGTTCTCCAAAAAGATCGAGAACCACATCGCGTCCATCGCGATCCATTACATGCATTACAATTTCTGCCGAATCCATGCCAGTTTGCGGGTCACGCCCGCGATGGAGTCCGGGGTCAGCGATCATGTTTGGGAGATGGAAGACATCATTGCGCTCTTGAATTAGGTGAAGCGTCGGAACTCTTTCCCCTTGAGTTCCGCAGTGGATTGGAGAAAGAACTTCTGTCGCCATTCTTCAAGCTCTCTCATCCCTTGATCGCTGATATCCATTTCGCATCGACGCAGCGGATCGGCGGTGTCCCCGTCGCCTTTCGCATGAACCTTGAGCCATGTCAGCGGGCCTACGCTATCGACGGTTTCGCTAAATTTCTTGGCCTCGTACACGTAATAACAGGCTCGCGCCAAATCCAAATTCAACGGATCGTAGCCGCGATGATGAAGTAGGGTTCGTGCTGCGAATGCACCCTCGCCGACCTCTTCGCGATCATGACTCACACTCACGGCGGCCCGCCTGTTTGCGATGGCAGCCTTGACAATTATGGGATCGTCGCCAATGAATCCGGTGATGATCAGTTCGCAACCCACCCGAGAAGGGCATAATGCGGATTGGGAGAAATGATCAGCAGATGCCTTAACGCTCTGAACCAAATCAGCCTTAGTCGGAGGCAGCGGAGCGGCCTGTAAATCCTTAGCGAGTTCGGCGGAAAAATCGCGAACGGTATTCCAGTGGCCAGCCATCAGGCCGAGGAAGTTGTACCCAAGGTTCGCAGTTTTTATAGCAGCGTTGTCAGAGCCCCACGCGCCTCCAGACAACCGCCCATCCGTGCACAGAACGAAGGCCGCCTGGGCCGTCTCCACGTAAGGTGGGCCAAGCCTGAATTGAGCGGCTATACAGAGCGTCATAGCCCTCAATTCTACCGGCTTGGGTCGCTGCCTGAGCGGTTGCGGACGGCAGGGAACGCGGTAAGATCGGGGCGGGATGCCCAAAGAAAGCAAGCTGGTGATGCCGCTCCGATTAACCGCAATTGGGCTGCTCATCGTTCTCGTGCTCATTTCTGTAGCCGATGGGCAGACCGTAATTGGCGGTGTATTAACTGGATTCCTGGTGGTCTGGCTAACAATACTCATGAAGGGACGCAAGCGGAAGGTCGGAAAAAGTCAATACCCAAGAAATTCAAACTGACCCACTACCGTTAAAGATTACATAATATCTGTTATCGGAAGCACACGGGGCCCAGATACCTCGCCTTCGTGGAACCCGGAGGATGCCCATGCCCAACCAGGACGAACGGCCCGCCACCAAGCACGACCTTGATCAGCTAGAAGGCAGCCTCGTCGAAGCCACGCGCGACATCCAGACCGAAGTCCTCCGAGCCTTCCACAACTGGGCCAGGCCCGCGCAGAAGTCAGACTACGTTCCCACGAGGAACGGCTCACGCTGCTCGAAGCACGAATCAGCGAAATCGAGCGCAGCAAGGGACGTGAGATAATACCCTCCAGGAACCACTAATCTTCATGCCCGGAATGCACGAGAACGGATCAGGCGAGTCCAGGCTCGATCGCCTGGAAGGATTGATGGCGCTTCTGATAGAAGATCACGTCCAGTTCCGCGAAGAACATAAGCAATTGTTGACGGCCCAAGTCGTTCTCACGGATCGGCTGGATCGCTTCATCAAAGCAACCACCGAAGCCGGTCAGCATACCGACGAGCGGTTGAACGCGCTGATCACCATCGTCGACGGGGTCATCCGCAAGCGTCCGGAACAGCCCAGCTAGCTTAATCCCAGCCGCTCCCGGACTTCCCTCCCGACGTTCTCCACCGAGCTTACCCGCAGCACTTCAAACCCCGCCGCCTGGCCCGATGCGACACCCGCGTCCGAGTCCTCGATCACCAGCGGCCGCCGCGATCCCAGGCGCTCCGCGGCCAGCAGATACGGCTCCGGCGAAGGCTTAAAGTGTTTCACGTCTTCTCCGGTGATAAGAAGCTGGAAACACGGACGTATTCCACCACGCACCAGGGGCGGCTCGACCTCTGATTTATAACTTGAGGAAACCACGGCTAATGTATAGAGGCTATGGATCTCTTCCAGCAATCGAACGGTGTCCGCCAAGAATGGCTGCGATTCCTCGAGTCCTTGCCGAAACAGAGCTTGCTTCCGGGCGACCAGACCATCCCTATCGCTCAGGCCAAGTCGTTCCCGCAGAGCCACTTCGTCGGCAACTCCCACGAAGTTCTTTTGGTATGCGGGCCAATCGAGCTGAATCCCCAAGGGTTCCAGGGTCTGGTTCCAGGCGCGATGATGAACGCGCTCGGTATCGGCTAGCACGCCGTCGAAATCGAACAGCAGCGCGTCATATTTAGTGAAACGGGACGGGGTCATTAGAAGAGATGATCAGGCTATAATCATCTCATGATCAAAGCCACGGACAAGATCTGGCACAACGGCAAATTTATCGGCTGGGATGACGCCAAGATCCATGTCCTGGCGCACGTCACCAGCTACGGAAGCTCGGTTTTCGAGGGGATCCGCTGCTATGCCACCGCGTCCGGCCCGGCCCTCTTCCGCGGCACCGAGCACATGCGCCGGCTGCACGATTCGGCCAAGATTTATCGCATCACTATTCCCTACTCGATCAACGAGTTGGTGGCCGCCATGCATGAGGTGGTGCGCCTGAACAAGCTCGAATCCTGCTATGTCCGGCCGCTGGTTTTCCGGGGTTATGGCGACCTGGGCGTGCTGCCCACCAAGGACACGCCGATCGAGACCTACATCGCCTGCTGGGAATGGGGCAAGTACCTGGGCGCCGAGGCCATGGAGCAAGGCGTGGACGTCTGTGTTTCGAGCTGGACTCGCCTGGCTCCCAATACCCTGCCTACGCTGAGCAAGGCCGGGGCGAACTACATGAACTCGCAGCTGATCCGGATGGAGGCGAACGCCAACGGGTACTCCGAAGGCATCGCGCTGGATGTTTCGGGCTATGTGTGCGAGGGCTCGGGCGAGAACGTGTTCGTGGTGCGCGACGGGAAGATCCTCACGCCGCCCATCGGGTCGAGCGTGCTGCCGGGCATCACCCGCGATACGGTGATTACGCTGGCTCGCGACCTGGGGATTTCGGTCACCGAGACGCTGATTCCGCGCGAGATGCTGTACATCGCCGACGAGGTGTTCTTCTCCGGCACGGCCGCTGAGATTTCGCCGATCCGTTCGGTGGACCGTATTCCGGTCGGCGCGGGCAAACGCGGGCCGATCACGGAAAAGCTGCAACGGGAATTCTTCGCGCTGGTCGAAGGCAAGTCGGCCGACCGGCATGGCTGGCTCGCGCCGGTGGCACAGCCCGTGGGGACGACTCGCTAGCCCAGCAGCTGAGGAGCAAGATTCCGCGGGAACCGAACCTGTGGCCACCTCCCCCGAGATTGACTCACTTGCCCGGCTCCACGCGAAATGTTGTTTCTCTTTCTTACCAGGAGAGAGATGCCGGTGAACAGCACAATCTTCACATTTCCACCGGATGTTTCCACCTTGGTTTGTTTGAGTTACTGGATCGCCGCTGTGGACATGCTGTGCAAAAAGCAGGACGCCGATGAAATGTAAAGGGATTGAGACCTCCACAAACGATTTCATCGAGATCCAGGGTGATTCTGTAATCTCGCACGTAGATCCGGTGCTGGAAGCCGCTGATAACGCGGCTCCTGAAAATACGACACGGATCTCACCCGGCTTCGTGGATCTTCAAGTGAACGGATTCGCGGGTGTGGACTATAACTCGCCCGCCACGCTTACAGACGACACGCTGGAAGAAATTGCACGATCGATACGTGCGATGTTTTCAACCGGCGTCACAAGGTTCTTCCCCACAGTGATCACAGGATCGCCGGAAGATATGCTGGCGGCGCTCAAGAACCTCGCGCTCGCGAAAGGGACCCTCGCCGAGGGGCCTGCAATGGAGGCGTTTCACGTCGAGGGTCCGCACATCTCTCCTCACGATGGTCCGCGCGGGGCGCATCCGGCACGCTGGGTTCGTCCGCCCGACTTCGAGGAATTCCGCCGGTGGCAGGACGCTGCGCAGGGCAACGTGCGGCTGGTCACGCTATCCCCGGAGTGGCCGGGATCGACCGCTTACATCGAACAACTCGCGCGGGAAGGCGTGGTCACCAGCATCGGCCACACGCGGGCGACGCGCGAGCAGATTGACGACGCAGTTCGCGCCGGAGCCACGCTTTCGACGCATCTCGGCAATGGCGCCGATGCCGTGCTTCCCCGCCATCCTAATTACATCTGGGAGCAACTGGCCGAGGATAAGCTGGCGGCCAGTTTCATCGTCGACGGCCATCATCTGCCGGAGTCTTTCCTGCGCGTCGCCTTGCGGGCCAAGGGGATCGAGCGGAGCGTTCTGGTCACCGATGCCGTGATGCCCGCCCTGTGCGCACCTGGTAACTACGCGCTGGGCGAGGTGGATGTCGAACTGAAGGACGACCAGCGTGTCGTTTTACGAGGCGGCACGCGGCTGGCCGGATCGAGCTTGCGAATGGACGCGGCGATCTCAAACGTCATGCGCATCGCCGGACTGAGCCTGACGGAGGCGATCGCCATGGCCACGGTAAATCCCGCGCGGGTGGGGCGAATCGGTGGTCGGGTCCGTGGTCTGCGTGCAGGAGAGCGGTCGGATGTGGTGCGATTCCGCGTGGAAGAGGGCCGGCTCCGTGTGATCGAAACCTACATGAGCGGCGAGAGGGTATTCTCCGCGCGCAGCGTATAGTGGTTTCATGGTTCGGTTCTTCGCGCTGATAGTCGTTATGCTCCTGGCGGGCTGTAGCCGCCAGAGTCCCGCAGTGCAGTTCGACAAACTAACGGAAGATTATCTCTACGGCAGCCTGGCCTTATCGCCGGTGAGCGCCACCGCGACCGGATATCACCTGCACAACGGCGTGCCGCTGGATGAGCTTATCGACGACTATAGCGCCGGCGGCCTGGACCAGCAGCGGGCTTTCTACAAGGATTTCCAGCTGCGTGTGGCCAGCCTGGATGTCTCCAAGCTCGACAAAGAACAGCACGTCGATCTGGACATGATGAAGAGCAATGCCGAGCTGGCGCTGCTGGAGCTCGACACCATCCAGAGCTATAAACACAACCCTACGGTTTATGTCGAGCTGGTGGGAAACGCTTTGTACACGCCCTACATGCTCAACTATGCGCCTATAGAAAAGCGCTTCGGGCAGATCATCAAACGTCTGGAACGAGTCCCTGCGCTGTTTGACCAGGCTAAAGCCAATCTGCTGGACGCGCCGGAGGTGTGGAATCGTGTCGCGCAGGAGGAAAACGACGGGAACATCGAGCTGATCGACAAGACACTGCGCGACGCCGCCCCGGAATCGCAGAAAGCAGCCTATGCGAGCTGGCTGCCGCGAAGGCGTTGGAGGCGGCGCAGGGACTTTAACGGCTTCCTCAAAGATAATCTATCCGCCAAGACATCGGACTGGCGCCTGGGAAAAGAAAAGTATGCGAAGAAGTTCGCTCTGGTGCTTGCGTCCGGCCGTACGCCCGAAGATCTGCTGGCCGCGGCGGAAACCGATCTGAAGACCGTTCGCGCCGAAATGGCCAAGCTCGCCGCGCCCAAGACCGTCGAGCAGGCGTTGGACGATATCGCGCGCCAGCATGCCACGCCCGATACCTACATCGCCAAGGCCAAGGAGACGCTGGCGCAGGCCACTGCGTTCGTCAAGCAGAAGGATCTGCTGACGCTGCCGGCGCGGTCCAATCTGGAGGTGATCGAGACGCCGGAATTCATGCGCGGTATTTACGGGGTCGGCGGTTTCAACCCCGCGCCGCCGCTCGAGCCCCAGCTCGGCGCATTTTACTGGATCACGCCGATTCCGAAAGCGTGGCCGGCGGCCCGCGTCGAGTCGAAACTTCGGGAATACAACAATTACGGGCTCCAGGAACTGACCATCCACGAAGCCATGCCGGGGCACTACGTGCAACTGGAATACGCCAACGACGTGCAGCCGGTATCGCGCCGCCTGCTGCGCACCATCTTGTCGAACACCCCGTATGTGGAGGGATGGGCCGTGTATACGCAGCAGATGATGTCGGATGCGGGATACCTGAACGGCAGCAAGGAGCTTTGGCTCACGTTCTACAAACAGATTCTGCGCGTGCTGGCGAATACCATTCTGGATATTCGGCTTCAGACCATGGGCATGACCGATCAGGAAGCGCTCGACCTGATGATGAAAGAGACCTACCAGGAGAAGGAAGAAGCCACGGCCAAACTCCAGCGCGCGCAGCTCTCGTCGTGCCAGTTGCCGACTTACTTCGTCGGCTGGAAGGGCTGGCTGGACGTCCGCGAGCACTACAAGCAGCGCAAGGGCAGCTCGTATTCGCTGAAGGATTTCAACGAGCGGGCCTTGAAAGAGAGCGGCGTTCCGCTTCCGGCACTGGATGCCTTACTGCAATAAAATATTCGCTCATTCCCGCCCTGAGTTTGGCTATACTTTCTAGACTGGCGGGAAATCAAAAGTGAGGCCTCTTCCTCGAATGAAAACGCACATCCTCTTGGCCATTGCTGTGGTTGCAGTGCCTGCATTGACTTTCGCACAGACCGACGAGATTCAAGTGTATGATGGCGCAATCGCTGCGCCTGGAATTTTCAATCTCACCTGGCACAACAATTTCACACCCAAGGGACTCAAAACCCCTGGATTTCCCGGCGGCCTGGTGAATAACAGAAACCTCAACGGCGTCACGGAATGGGCCTACGGCGTGACGGATTGGTTCGAAGCCGGGCTATATCTGCCGCTCTACAGCCTCTCCGCGGATCGCGGCCCTTCGATCAACGGCGGCAAGATCCGGCTGCTGTTTGCCGTCCCGCATGCCGACGACCGCAAGTTCTTTTACGCCGCGAATTTCGAGTTCAGCTATAACTCGAGACACTGGGACGAGAGAACCTACACGTCCGAGATCCGGCCGATCATCGGCTGGCACCTGCATCCGGTGGACATCATCTTCAATCCCATTCTCGACAACTCTTTTGCCGGCGGGTTCAAGAGCCTGGATTTCGCCCCCGCCACTCGAGTGGCTTACAATTTGAATCCCAAGACCGCTGTGGCGATCGAAGAGTATGCCGATTTCGGACCTCTCCGGAATTTCTACTCGGCTACCGACCAGTTCCATCAAATCTACGGAGTGTTCGATCGCAGCACCAGATTCGGAGACTTTGAAGCTGGAGTCGGCATCGGCGTTACCGCTGCATCGGACAAGTGGACGTTGAAGCTGCTGTGGTCGAAGGACCTCAACTCCAAACCCAATCAGTGAACGCGCGTTAGCTCGAGAATAGCGTCTTGAAGAATCGCCGGAACTGCCAATGCCGGCCTGGGCAGCGTTCCCAATCCGAGGGAGCGAAGCTGATGATGTTGGTGCCGCGCTCCACCCACAGAACCAGCGGATCCGCGTTGGGATAAGAAACGTTGAACACCACGCCATCGCCGCAGTAATCGATGTTGTCGATCCTGGCTGCGCTGCCGTGAGAATAAGGCGTGGCGGGACCCCAGTCCTTCTGGAACATCTCAAACGGATTGTATTTGCAGAAACTGTCGGTCGGGCACCACATCTTGTAAGCGCCCTGAAAATCCTGGCTCTCGAGCGCGGCGAAAAAGCGCTTGATGGTCTGTTCCTGGGTCCAGGTCCGGAAGTAGAGGTAGGAGCAAGTACCGATGATGCCCACGGCCAGGACGCTGAACACGACCCGCTTGATCCAGCGCCCACGGCGCTCCTCGCCGACTCCGTAGGTGTCCAGATAGCCCGGCATTGTTTATTCGTAGTTCTTACTTAGCGGGATAGGCTTTGTCGAAAGCGGCGACCACCTGGTCGGTGATGTCGATTCCGCTTTTCACGAAAGGCGCGGCGGCAGAGTCGACGATCAGATCCAGGCCCTTCTCTTCGGCCACCTTCTTGAGCAGTTCCTGCATGCGCGTGCTGGTGCGGCGGACCGCTTCGTCGCGATCGGCTTCGAAATCGGCAGTGAGGTCATCGTTCAAGCGCTGAAGCTGGGTCTGCTTGCGCTGGCCGCGAGCCTGGAGATCGGCTTCGCCGGCCTGGCTCAGCTTTCCCTGGCTGGCGTTGAGCTGGGTCTGGATATCGGAGAGTTCCTGCTGACCCTTCTGAATCACGTCCTGCCGGGGCTTGTACTTGGCTTGAATATCCTTGAGCGCCTTCTGCATTTCGCCGGTGCTCAACACGGCATTCTGGAAATTGATGACGGCGATTTTGGTGGCGCCTGAAGCGGGAGCCTGCGCCTTCGCAGGAGAGAGAGAAATGATGCCGGCGGCGCACACTGCGACCGCGGAAAGCACAGAAGAACGCATGAGCGAGTGAAACTCCTTTGAATCCATTCTACAACCCGCGGACTACTTCAGCATCTCCGTAAGCACCCGGCCCATGTTTCCACTGGGGGTTTCGATCCCTAGCAGCGTCGCGAGCGTGGGAGCGATATCCTCGACGCCGACGGTTCCGGCGTAGCTTCCGGCCCGGACCCACCCGGGCCGAGGAAGGCGACCGGCACGTGAGTATCGTACTCATAAGGCGACCCATGCGTGGTTCCCGCGGCGGTGAACATGTAATACGGCTCGGTCACGGTGAAGATATCGGGACTGCGGGCCGGGTTGAATCCGTTGCGCACCCGGATGTCCACCGGATCCCGGCCCAGCGAGCCATCGGAGAGCTGCGTCCTGGTGTAAACCCGCGCAATGTGGGGCAACCCGCGAATCGTATCGGCAGCCACTCTTTGGACCTCGGCCATATCAAGCTTCTTGCCCGGAATCGGATCGGGGCTCAAGTATAGGACACCGTCGGCGCTGAAAGAGATCCATTTTCCGCTGCCGAATTTTTCATTGAGGGCCTTCTCGACGGCGGCACGATAGTTGTTCCAGGCGATCCGGCCGCCCGGCATCTTGCGTTTTTGGTTCGCTTCGGGAATCGGGGCCGTCCCGTGATCGGCAGTGAAGGCGACCAGGACGCTTCCCCGCCCCGCGCGCGTTTCCGCGGCATCGATCAATGCGCCGATCAGCTTGTCGACTCGCATCACCATGTCGTGGATTTCCGGGGAATCGGGCCCGTCGCGATGCCCGACGTAATCGACCGAGGAGTAACTGATCGCCAGCAGATCGGTCTTCTGGCCCGCGCCCAGGTTTTCGGCGGTCAGCGCGCGCATCGCAAGCGCCTGTAGCAGCTCATCTCCGAAGGGCGAAGCATCCACTGCGTTGTAGAGCTGCGGCCCCGCGGCGGGCATCTTGTGACCCAGCCACTCCCGGCCGGCGTACTTATCGGCAGGACGGCCGGCGTTGAAATCCCGCACCCAGCCGGGAAGCTCGGCGAAATAAAAAGTGCTGGAGACGAAGTTGCCCGATGCGCCGTCGAACCAGTATGCGCCGTCGGCCATGTGGCCGGAAGGCAGAATCGCGCTGCGGTCTTTCAGAGAAATGCCGATGACCTTGCCGCCTTTGCCCGAAATCTTGAGCTGGTCGCCGATGGTGGACACCAGCAGGCGTGCCGGAGAAGATCCCCGTCCATTGCCGCCCAGAAGTGTGGTGTTATCGTCGGAAACGCTGGTGACCGTTTTCGCTTCCGTACGGTCCCACCACTGGTTGCCGACGATGCCGCTGATCGCGGGCATCGAGCCGCTCAGGAACGTCGAGTGTCCCACGGCGGTCACCGTGGGCGCGGAGTCGTAGTTGGCGTTGGTAAAGATCGCGCCTTGCTCCAGTAGGCGCTTCAGACCGCCGGTAAATTCGGACCGGAAGCGGGTTAGATAATCGTAGCGGAACTGGTCGACCACGATCGCCAGGATCAATTTCGGCGGCGCCGGAGCCGCTGGTCTGGTTGGTGCGGCGGGGCGCGCCTGGGCGAAGACCGCGACCTGTGCCCAACCGCATAAGCCCAGGGAAAGGGCTAGAAATCGCCTTCGCATCAGGCTATAGTCTAGCAACCGTGAGTGATCGCGCAGCTACTGCTGGCGGGCGCCGTTCTGGCGCGCCAATTGGACGCGAGCGTTTTCCAGCTTGTCCTTAACCTTGGCGACTTCGGCCGAGTCGAGATCGGCGGGGGAGCTGGTTTGCCACTCGCGCAGCGAAGCCTCCCACTGGGTGATCGCGTCGCGAACCTTGGAAGCCTTGAAGAGCACTTCGGCATAGTGATCGCGCATGGTGGGATCGTGCGGTGTCAGTTCCACGGCCCGGCGCATGGCGTCCTCGGCTTCGGGAATCCGGTTGAGCCGGAAATACGCCCAGCCCAGGCTATCGAGATACGCGCCATTGTTGGGGTCCTGGTCCACGGCTTTCTGGATCATCGCCAGTGCCTCCGGCAGCCGCAGATTGCGGTCCGTCAGCATGTAGCCCAGATAATTTAGCGTGGCTGGATTATCCGAACGCACCGCAAGAACTTTGCGGAACTCGGCCTCGGCGGCGGGCACGTCTTTCATCCGCTCGAACATCGCGCCGCGCTGGAACCAGATATCGATTTTGTCGTCCTGGGATTCCGAAAGCTTCTCGGCTGCGTCCAGAGCCTTGGCGGCCTCGTCGAACTTACGGCCCTTGACGTAGAGGTCGGCCAGCGCGAGCTGAATTCCCCGGTCGTCCTTCCCGTCCAGCAGCTTCTTTACGTCGGCCGCGGCGGCGTCGGTTTTGCCCATTTCAGCCAGCAGAGACGCACGGCCCACCCGAACCTCGCGGTCGTTGGGAAATTTCTTGATGGCGGCGTCGGCTTCTTCCTGAGCCTTGGCGTACTCTTTTCCGCCGATGTAGGCGGCGATCACGCCGGCGCTCGCGTGGGCCGCTTTGGACGGATCCAAAGCTGCCATCTGGCGATAGGTGTCGACGGCGGGCTGGGTCTGATCCGCCACCCGCTGCATCACCGCAAGTTGCTCCAATAGTTCATCGCGGTTCTCCAACTGAGCCGGATCATAGGACCGGCTCTCGGTCTGTTGAAGAATGCCCTTCATGACTTCAATAGCCTCGGCCGACTTGCCCTCGGCCTGCAAAATATACAGCTCATTCAAGCGGACTTGGATATTGTTCGGATCGATGGCCTTGGCTTTATCGGAAGCCTCGCGCGCCTTGGCGAGGTCGTGTTTCTGGCGGTAGATCTGGGAAATCCGGAGATAGGAATCGGCGTCGGTGGGATCGTCCATCACCAGTTCCTGATATGCCGCGAGCGCATCGTCGTAGCGTTCGGCGGAGATCAGATACATGGCCATCTTACGTTCGATATCGGCCGAGTCCTGGGGACTAAACTCGAGCGCGCGGCGCAGCGTGTCGGCGGCCAATCCGTATTCCTTCATCTGCTCGTAGGCATCCGCCAGCCGCTTGAGGCTGTCAGCGCTGGGATTTTTTTCCGAGGCGCGCTTGAGCAAATCGGCCGCTCCCGCGTTGTCGCCTTTAATGCCCAGCACGATGGCCATGCCGGCGAGCGCATCCTCGTTATCCGGCTCAATAGCCAGAGCCTGCTTGTATGCGGCCTCCGCGGCATCGATATTCTGCGAGGCGTTCTGGAGGCGGCCCAGCCAGACCCACGAATCGGCGTCCTTGGGGGCCAGCTCGGTGATCTTCTGATATTCCTGCGTGGCCTGGCGGACCATGGTTTCGTTCACGCGCCCGCGCTGGGCATCGATTTGACGTACGTAAATGCGAGCCAGGATGCGGTGCGCCGCCAGATCGTTGGGGTTCGCCTTGATGGCCTGCTCGGCGTCGGTTTGTCCGTCGCGCATGCGGCCGCTCTGGCTATACAGATCCGATAATTCCTCGGCCAGCAGCGCGGAGTTGGGATCGGCCTTGATGGCGGCTTTATAGTTCTCAATCGCCAGATTCACGTAGTCGTTGCGGCTGGTGGTGTTCCCCGCCAGCTCGGCATACATGTGCCCCATCGTGTAGCGATAGTAGGCGTTGGCCCGATCCGCGCTTGAGACGGGAGCGGTTCCCTGCCCCCAGCATGCACCCGCACCCAGCAGTAAGATCAGGAAGACGGCGTTCAGTAGTCGCATTTCAGTTCGCTTTCCTCGGCCACCCTGGCGAAGTCCCACATCCTCAGTATATCCAGGTCGTGTAGCAGGTGTGCGGCACAAGTTACGATGGCAGAACGTGGAGCGTCCCTTAATCGCGATCGTGGGTCCAACCGCTTCTGGTAAGAGCGCGTTAGCGTTGCAACTCGCCGCCGCCTTTTCGGGTGAAATCGTCAATTGCGATGCTCTCCAGCTCTACCGGGGCTTCGATATCGGCACGGCCAAGACGCCTGCCGGCGCTCGCTCCGGAATACCCCACCACTTAGTAGACGCCTTGGCCCCCCAAATGAGTTTCTCCGCAGGTGATTATGCACGCGCCGCCAGAGAGATCATCGCCGAAATTTCGTCCAGGGAGCATGTGCCATTCGTCGTAGGCGGGTCCGGATTCTATCTTCGGGGCCTGCTGGATGGCCTGCCGGAGTTGCCCGGACGCGATCAGGAATTACGGAAACGGTTGAGCGCGCGGGAACGTCGCCGCCCAGGCTCGCTGCACAGGCTGCTCGGCCGGCTGGAACCGTCCGCCGCCGCGCGCATTCATCCGCGCGATGTGCAGAAAACCACCCGCGCCCTGGAAATTCGCCTGCTTACGCGCGCGACGTTGCCCGCGCCGTCGACCGCACGCCCTCTCGAAGGCTTCCGGTTGTTACTCATCGGTCTGGCTCCGGAACGATCGCTGCTGGCCGGGGCCATCGCCACCCGCACCCGCCAGATGTTCGACGCCGGATTGATCGACGAGGTTCGCGAGCTTCTTTCCCAGGGCCTTTCCGGAGACGAGAAGCCCTTCGAATCGCTGGGTTACAAGCAGGCCCTGGCCTATCTGCGCGGCCGGCAGACCTTGGAACAAGCCATCGAATCGACCGAAATCGAGACCCGCCAGTACGCCAAGCGGCAGCTCACATGGTTTCGCGGCGCCTCCAGGCCGGGCGCGGAGATCACGTGGTTCCCGGGATTCGGATCGGACCCGGGCGTGCTCGAGGCGTCTCTGGATGCCGTCCGCAAGTTCCTGACAGGATGACGGGTTAGGCTCCTACAGAGAACCCGGATACCGGCCGATGGAATACGTAACCATCCATGAGCGCAACCCAGGCCGATCAACGCAGGCGGGCTCCACGTCGCAATGTCTCCAAGCCATCCGTGATCCGCATCGAACTGAAGGACGGGATGGGGCATGCGCGCAACATCACCGCGGACCTGGTGGATTGGTCGGAGACCGGGCTGGCGGTCACTCTGGTCGCTCCCATCAAGCCTGGAGCCATCATCCAGGTGCGGGGAAAGCTGGGTGACGAGCGTGTGGAGATCTCCCGCCGTGCCACCATCCTCTGGTGCACCGAGGATCCTAATGGCGGCTATCGCATAGGCCTGGAGTTTTTGGACGTCCAGTCAGGATCCAACGGAAGTTCCCAGCAGCATTCGACGCACTCCGATTTCAAGTCGCACGGTGTCTCGTCCGATTTCCAGGATCTGGATTACTACGAAATCATGCAGCTGAGCCCTAACGCCGACCACGAAACCGTTCATCGCGTGTACCGGCTGCTGGCCCAGCGCTTTCATCCCGACAATGCCGATACGGGCAACGCCGAGTTGTTCGTGCAGCTCACCGAGGCGTTTCAAGTCTTGAGCGATCCGGAAAAGCGGGCCGCTTACGATGCGCGTCACACGGCGGACAAGACATTGCGCTGGAAGATTTTTGACCAGGCCGTGGTGGCTACCGGTCCGGAAGTGGAGCAGCGCAAGCGGCGCGGGATTCTCGGGCTGCTCTATGCGTCCACGGTGAAAGATCCCGAACGGGCTTCGATGACGGTCCACGCGTTTGAAGATATGCTCGGCTGTCCCCGCGAGCATCTGGAAGCCGCGCTGTGGTACCTGCGCGGAAAAGGATACGTCCAGAGGACCGATGGCGGGCGCTACACCCTGACGGTCCACGGCTTCGAGGAAGCCGAACAACACTGCGTGACCGTGCCCAAGAACGCGGGTGAACTTCCCGAGCCTGCCAATCCCGCATAAACGGTAATCCGGATAAATGGAATCCGGGTCATTGTGGCGTTAGACTGAAGCAAGAACGCCACAAAAATGAAGCTTATCGCGGTAGCCATCGCAACCATCGGATTCGCGAATGCGCAATCGCAGACCGGCGCCGCACCCAAGATGGCGTTCGACGTCGCCTCCATCAGGCAGAACAAATCAGATGCTAGACCGGTCACGAATTTTCCTCCGGGTCCGGAAGACGCCTATGCTCCCAGCGGAGGCTCATTTTCGGGATCGGGAAATACGCTCTACCAGTACATCTCGCTCGCCTACGATTTTACGGTTTACGATTACCAGCTGCTTAAATCCAAATTGCCGGAGTGGGTATTGACGGACCGGTTCGATATCCAGGCGCGCGCCAGCGGCAAACCGACGAAAGCCCAGATGCGCCTGATGATGCAGTCGCTGCTGGCGGACCGGTTCAAGCTGGCGATTCATTTTGAAACCCGTGAGGTTCCTGTATTCGCGCTCGTTCTGGCGAAGCCGGGAAACACCGGGCCGCAGCTCCGTCCGCATTCGGACGAACCACCCTGCTCGAGCGCATCGCCGTGCGGCTTTGATTCCCTGCCAAACCCGCCGGGCCAATTTAGAATCGGCGCACGAAACGTGACCATGGGGTTTATTGCAAACGTCCTGGCTACCTCTGAGTTGGGCCGCCCCGTTTTGGATCAGACCAAACTAACCGGAAATTTCGATTTCACCCTGGAATGGACGCCCAATATACCGGCATCCCCGGATTTTGTACCAGACCAATCGGGACCGACCTATATCGAGGCACTGAAGGAGCAGCTGGGCCTAAAACTGGAATCCACGAGAGGCCGGATCCAAGTACCCGTGATTGATCGCGTGGAAAGGCCGGACGAGAATTAAACCGGCCGGCATCGACCAACATTTATCGGAGCGCCGCATAAAACCGTACGCTAGAATGTCCGCTGTTAGACTGAAGACTGTGAAAACAGGGCTCTATCTGCGCGTCGCGCTCGCACTGTCGGCGGGTGCGATCCCGGTGTTGGCGCAGAACACGGCCATCCTTCCCTTCTCCAACGTTTCAGCCTCGAACACCGTTTCCAACCCGGCCAGCATGGATTGGATCGGCGAGAGCATCGCCGAAACCTTACGCGCGGCCTTTTCCGCCCGCGGCGTTCTTACGCTCGAGCGCGATCGCACGGCCGAGGCTTACCAGCGTCTACATCTTCGCGAGCGGACCGAGCTGACCGAAGCCTCCATGCTCAAAGTGGGAGAAGTTCTCGATGCCGAACAAATGGTCTACGGCACGTTCTCCTTCGTTCCAGCCGCTGTGCCCGGAGGCTCCAAAGGGTCCCTGAAGATTCAGGCGCGCGTATCCGACCGCCGGCGCCTGCGGCAAAGCGCGGTCTTCGAAGAGAGCGGCGCGATCGAAGACCTGGCGTCGCTCGAATCGCACCTGGCCTGGCGGGCTTTGACCGTGGTTGCTCCGGCGCGCGCTCCCGCCGAATCGCAATTCCGCTCCCTGCGCCCCGCGGTTCCGTTGGATGTGCTGGAGGATTACATGCGCGGACTTATGGCGGCCGCGCCCGAGCAGAAAGAGAAATATTTCGCGCAAGCCGCGCGCCTGGATCCCGATTTCTCGCCGCCGGCCTTCGAGCTGGGCAAAATCCACTTCGAGAAGAAGGAATATCGGGAGGCTGCGGATTGGCTGGCGCATGTGGGTCCCACGGAGAATCACTATCGCGAGGCAAGTTTCTTTCTGGGCTACGCGCGCTATCAGGCGGGCGATTTCGAAGCCGCGCGCAAGGCGTTTCAGACCATCGCCGAGAAGGTGCCGATCGCCCCGGTCTGGAACAACCTGGGCGCCGCCGAGAGCCGCTTGAACCTGCCCCAGGCCGTCGAAACATTTCGCAAGGCGCTCGATCAGGATCCGAGCGATCCCGACTACCATTTCAATCTGGGCTATGCGCTCTTCAAGAAGGGGGACTTTACGGCCGCTGCCGACCGCTTCCGCGCGGTGCTCGATCGCGACCCCAGACGATCAGATGGCGACGCTGCTGCTCGGACGCTGCCTGAAGAAGCAGGGATTGCGCCCATCCAAGGGAGAAGCGGCTGCCTCCGACGCCCGGCTCCAGGCTTTGGAGCGCTTGAAAGATACCTACGAAGAGCGCGTGTACTTCCAATTGAAATCGATCCTGGAATCGCCGCCGGCGGAGACCGCTCGTTGACACTCGCGGTTCGGCACAATCCACACAACCACGAACGACAGTGGGTGGCCGCGGGGCTGAGCGCACAGAACCACGAACGACAGTGAGTGGCATTGGTTATAATCCTTAAAGCTCATGCTCGAAGCTTATGGAGCTTCCGACCCCGGTTGCGTCCGCAGCAATAATGAAGATTATTTCCTGGTAGTTCCCGCCCTCGGCCTGTATCTGGTGGCCGACGGGATGGGAGGCGCGCAGGCCGGCGAACACGCGTCCCGGCTCGCCGCCGAAACCATCCAGCAGGCCGTGGAGCAGAACGGCAAGGCCATGGATTCCGACGGTCTGGTGGTGGCTTTCAACCGCGCCAACCAGCGCGTCATGGAGGAGGCCGCGCGCGATCCGCAAATGGAAGGGATGGGCACCACGCTGGTCGCGGCCGTCGAGAACAACGGCGATCTTCTGGTCGCGAGCGTTGGAGACAGCCGCGTGTACACCTTCGAGAACGGCGCTCTGCAACCCGTCACCGAGGATCAGACCTGGGTCAACGAAGTCGGCCGCCGCCTGGGTATCGACGAGGAGAACCTCAAGAACCATCCCATGCGGCACGTGCTGACCATGGCAATCGGCGTCTCGGATAACCTGCGCGTGCACACGCACCGGATCGTGCCGACGCCGGGCATGCTGATTCTGTTATGCAGCGACGGCTTGCATGGCGTGGTGAGCGAGGAAGAGATCAAGAACGCTCTCTCTTCCGCAGGCTCGCTGGAAGCTAAGAGCAAAGAGTTGATCGCCACGGCCCGCTCGCGCGGCGGCCCGGACAATATCACCACAGTTCTCCTGCGCGCGGCGTTAAGCGGAGACGAGCAGATCGAGGACTTCCGCCTGGACCGCACTCAATTGTCCGTGAGCCATTTGACGGATCCGGACGATTCCGTTGAGTACTGGCTGGCCCGTCCGGTCGAAGAGCGGTTACGCGCGCTCGAACTCGCGCGAAGGACCTTCTATGGCTATACCCGCGCTAGCGAGGGACTTCAAAGAGTTCTTGAAGTCGCTCACTCGAACGGCGTTGAATACCTGTTGATTGGCGGGTACGCGGTCGGCATCTACGGCTATATCAGGGCCACCAATGACCTGGATATTTGGGTGAAAGTCAGTTCAGAAAACGCCGACAGTATTTATCGTGCGCTTCGGGAGTTCGGGTTCGCCGCGGCAGGTCTCACCTCTGACTTGTTCCTCGCTCGGAATAACGTAGTTCGTATTGGGATGCCGCCCATCCGGATTGAGATCCTCACCTCTATTTCCGGAGTAGAGTTCGAGATCTGTTACATCGAGAAAGAAATGATCCAGATTGAAGAAATCGTTGTTCCCGTGATAAGCCTGGCTCGTCTGCGGGAAAACAAAGCGGCCAGCGGGCGGGCGAAGGACCTGGCTGATCTGGAGAATCTGCCGGGCTAATATTCCCGCGATTGCACAGTCTTTAGCGCAGCGAAGAATAGAATCACCAGGTGAATTGACCCGCCCTTACGAGCACTAACGTCTCGTCGTCCGTTTGCCGTCCGAACTGCCGGACCGCAGCGAATAGTTTCTCCGTTAGATCCGCCAGTGGACCATCGGCATTCCGGGCCACAATTTTTCCGATACGCTCCAGGCCGAATTGCTCATGGTTGGCGTCCTCCACTTCCGGCAGCCCGTCCGTTAACAGCGCCAGAATATCCCCTGGTTCCACTTCGACTGTGCCGCTCGCAAATGTCGCGTTCGCGAATAGTCCTAGCGGGAACTGTTCCATGCCCAACTGCGACACGGATCTCTGATGGGCGTGATAGTGGAGAATCGGTCCGTTACCAGCAAGCGTGTACTCGACTTTACCGCCCTCACCGCATCGAAGGCAGGCGAACGTCACGTAAGTCGGGGACTCGCCCTTTACATCAAAGAGGACCTTATTCAAGTCCGCCAGCAACTCCGCTAATGGCCTCGGCCTGAGCAAAGCTGTCCGGGCGCTGCTCTTCACCATCCCCATAAACACGCCGGCTTGGATTCCATGGCCGGCGACATCAGCGACGTAGCAGGCTATCGCCCCGCAGTCGTCGACGGCGTCAAGCAGATCCCCGCCCATTTGGCTGCTCGGCACGGACCTCCCTAGGATTTCGTATGCTGGGTTGCGCGCCGCGAGGGGAGGAGCAAGCGTTTGCTGGAGCTTCTCCGCCAGTTCAAGTTCCGTGCTGACGCGAACGTGTTTGACGCCTTGTGTCCCCGCGAAGATCACGAATACGGCATAGCCTATTGCCGCTGCCGCACTGGATAGCATTCCGACCGTTGCCAACCGCCATCGGACATACTCGAAACCTGGGTCCATTAATATCTTGTTGGCTGGGAAGCCCGACTGGATCCTGGGCAGAACGACCAGGAGAACAAGCATAGGAATGAGGATCAGGAAACGAGCCTTGCGATTTCGGAGGATGATCGCGAAGGACAAGGCCGTGATGGCGCCGAAAAACGCAGACTTGGCGAGTACCCACCAAAAGGGCCATTGCAGGCCGTCGACCAGGTTCGCCGCAAGCCCGACCGAACCGAAGGTGAGGAAGGCCGTCAGCGCGATCCACGCAAATGCCGATAGCGGCAAACTTTGCCAATAGCGGCGTCGCTCCTCCGAACCAATCCAAGCCATCTTAGTATTCGCGGTGCTGCACAACTTTGAACGCTGCGAAAAACAGAATTGTCGCTAACCCCAGAGAGAAGGTCATCGCAAGCCACGGCATCGTGTGCGCCACCAGCGGCGAACCCTCTCCCATGGCTCGAAAGATGTTCATGGAGGCGGGCAACGGAGTGTGAGTGGAAAGCCACCATAACGCTGCGGCACTGAGCATGGTGCCCCAAACGCGCCATTGGTCGTCGAGGAAAGTAGCCATCATCACAGATAGGAAATAGAGCGCCGACGCACAGGCAATGAGTATCTCCGCATATTCGAACATTTCCCCCACCGTCACCGCTCCCCTTAGCTGCGAAGACGCAAACCACATTCCGCAGCAGAGCGTTCCAATTGCGCCGGCCATTTCCAACCATCCAAAACCGGCTCGAACCGCGAGCAACCGTAACCGGCTCACCGGCAGCGAAAGCGTGAACAACGTGGACCCGTGGAGACCTTTCGTCGCCTGAAGAGAGGGTTGCGTGGACGATTCCCGCTCCCGCAAGCATGGCGCAGATCACCACCACGAAGCTCGGGATCGAGAACAAGACGATTCCGAAGACTGGAATTCTAGCGCCGGGTGCCGGAGCGGCTGTCCTGATCGAATATGTGAAAACCAGAAGAAGACCCATGACGACGAGCGAAAACAGCAGTCTAAACCTGGTCTCCAGCCATGCTTTGTACCACAGCATCTTAGTTGCTCCTCACGTGTTCCAGGAAGATCTCCTTGAGCGTCACCGGGAAGCTCTCGACCGCCGTGCCCGGCAAGGATCGCGCCTGTTCGATGATGGCATCGACATTGTGGCTGGCCAGGATCGAAAGCACCCGCCCCTCCTGCCGCACGTATTCGACGCCATCCACCCAGTGCGCCGGCAAGCTGCACGGAATCCGCGAACACCACCTGGAGCCGTTGATATTGCGCCTTCATATCGTCCAAAGAGCCCGCCACGATCATCTTGCCTTGATCGATGATTCCGATATGGTCGGCGATCAGCTCGACCTCGGCCAGCTGATGCGACGAAAAGAACATGGTGGTTCCTTCCGACGCTGCGATCGCAACCAGCTCGCGCAGCACGTCTTCGGTGGCGGCCGGATCCAGACCATCGGTCGGTTCGTCGAGGATCAACAGCTCGGCCCGCGCGAAATCGCCAGCAGGAGCATCAGCTTCGATCGCATGCCTTTGGAAAGGTCCGGGATCTTTTTCTTGGGCGGAAGCTCGAACATCTTCAGATAGCGCTGCTCCAGATCGTCGCGCCACTTGGGAAAGAACGGCCGCGTAAAGCGGACGATCTGCTCCACCGTCATGTATGGGTACAGTTCCTTGTCCTCGGTGACGAAGCCGATCCGCCGGCGAATCTCGATGGAGCGGTCAGCATCGGAGACGGGGTTTCCAAACACGCGGGCGGTCCCGCCGTCGGATCGCAGCAGCCCCATCAGAGTCTTAATGGTGGTGGTCTTCCCCGCCCCGTTGCGGCCAAGAAAACCGAAAATACTTCCCGCCGGAACCCGCAGGTCCAAGCCGCGCAGCGCAGGCTGGCCCTGGAAAGACTTGGTGAGTTGGTTGGTCTCGATAATGAAGTCGATCATGGCTTCCCTTCCAATTGGCGTGCGGCACGCGATTGCGCCAGCTCGTTCTCAAACACTCTGCGAAGCTCGTCTTCGGTCAGCCCCAACGGCGCGAGCCGTTCCAGGGCGGACTGCACCACGGCTTGCGCCTTGCGCATCACCCGCGCCCGTCCCCCCGCGGATTCCTTGATGAACGCTCCGGAGCCGTGCTTCAGCTCGAGGATTCCCTCGTGTTCCAATTCCCGGTACGCCCGGACGACAGTATTGGGGTTCATGACCAGATCCACGGCGACCTTGCGGATGGTCGGGAGCTGATCGCCTTCGTGGAGCGCGCCCGTTTCGACGGCGTGCTTCACTTGCTCGATGAGCTGGAGGTAGAGCGGAATGCCCGAGGATGGATTGAGTCGAAATATCACAAAGTGTACTAGTCTAGTAATACACTACACACTTTGCCGCGGCGCGTCAATAGGCTGCGTCAATAGGAAGTTTTTCTTGATCGGCTAAACTGAGCTGAATACCCGCCATGTCCCTTTCCGCAGGCGATAAACTCGGCCCGTATGAGATTCTTGCGCCGATTGGCGCGGGCGGCATGGGCGAAGTCTATCGAGCCAGAGACCCGCGTCTGAATCGTGACGTCGCCATCAAACGGTTGAAAAGTAACCATAGCGCGCGTTTCGAGCAGGAAGCCCGAGCCGTCGCGGCGCTCAACCATCCGCACATCTGCCAGATTTACGACGTCGGCCCGGATTATCTGGTGCTCGAGTATGTCGAAGGCGCGCCCCTCCAGGGGCCCATGGCCGAAGCCGACGCCGTGCGAGCGGCTTTGCAGATCGCCGCTGCTCTGGAAGCCGCGCATGCCAAGGGGATTCTCCATCGCGATCTGAAACCCGGCAATATTCTGATGACCGCCGGCGGGCGCCAAGCTTCTCGACTTCGGCCTCGCCAAGCTGGTCTCCGACGACGAAGCAACGCTCACCATCGGTGTCTCCGGCACGCCGCTCTACATGTCCCCGGAACAGGCCGAGGGCAAGACGCTCGACGCGCGCTCGGATGTGTTCAGCTTCGGCGCGGTGCTCTACGAACTCCTGGCGGGACGCCGCGCGTTCGATAGTCTCGCCGCCGTGCTGCGCGACGAGCCAGCGCCGCTAACGTCGCCGGCAGCCGCCATCGCCAGCCGGTGTCTCGCCAAGCAGCCGGGGCAACGGTTTCAAACCATGACGGACGTGAAGACAGGCGCTGGAGGATCGTCGGGCATGCCCGGCCCGCGGAACAACCGTCCATCGCCGTCCTGCCCTTCGCCAACATGAGCGGCGATAAGGAGCAGGAGTACTTCAGCGACGGCCTGGCGGAAGAGATCATCAACGCCCTGGTGAAGGTGCCCGGCCTCAAGGTGATCGCGCGCACGTCTGCGTTCGCTTTCAAGGGACAGAACACCGACATCCGCAAGATCGCCGAGACGCTGGGCGTCGCCAATATTCTCGAAGGGAGTGTGCGGCGATCCGGCAATCGCATCCGCGTGACCGCGCAGTTGATCACCGCCGCCGACGGGAGCCACCTGTGGTCGGAACGTTACGACCGCGAGATGGCGGATGTGTTCGCCGTGCAGGACGAAATCTCCGCCGCCATCGCCGGCGTGCTTGAGGCTAAGCTTGCCTCCAAGCCCGAGCGCCGCAAGCACGCACACGCCCAACGTTGCCGCCTATGAAGCGTACCTGAAGGGGCGGCACTACCAATGGAAGCTCACTCGGGAAGCACTCCATGGCAGAGCCGCGAATTTTACCAGCAGGCCATCGCGCTCGATCCGAATTTCGCGTTGCCCCATGCCGCTCTGGCCGAGCACTTTCACATTGCGAACCTCGGGCCTAATGGAGCCCAGGGAAGGGCTGGCTCGGGGGCGTGAGGCCGCGCGCAGAGCCCTGGAAATCGATCCGGCTCTTCCGGAGGCCAACGCCTGGCTGGCTATCTTTGCCGCAGTGTTTGACTATGACTGGAACGAAGCCGAACGAGCTGTTCAGGCTTGCCGCTACGCCACAGCCGGTTCCGCCGATGATCCGCCATTGGTACGGGTATTTTTATCTGCGCCTGGTCGGCCGGGCAGCGGAAGCTGTCGAGGAGCACCGTCGCGGGCTCGAAGCTGACCCATTGAACCCCATTTACAGAACATGTCTTGCGATTTCGCTGCGGGCAGCTGGGCCGAGACCGGGAAGCCGAGGAAGAAGCGGCCAAGGTCTTTGAACTGGACTCCGGCTTCGTAGCCGCCTACACGCTCCAGGCCTTCGATGCGATCAGGATGCCTGTACCGGAAGCGCTGGCCCTGGTCGAGAAAGGGATTTACTCTAACCCCTTGGCATCTGCCCAGCATGGGCCTTCTATGCCGGGCTGTTGGTCCGCAACGGTGAGCCGGAGCGGGCGCAAGAAGTGCTCGGGCGTCTGAGCCACGGGGACACGTATCGAATGCCCTGCGCCTTGGCGATATTCCATTGCGTCTGTGGGGACACCGAACAGGCCGCGGAGTGGGTGAGCGAGGAATTGAACAAAGCGGATCAAATGATCGCTATGCTGCTGCTGTCGCCCCCCTACCTTCCCGTTCTGAGATCCGCACGCGCTGGCCGGCGCTGGCGAAACGGATGAATCTGCCCGTGGGGACCTGACCATACCCGGTCACATGACCCGATATGGTCAGCTCCCTGACTCTGGTCTAGCGCCCTTTGCCGCGGTCGTTGCCGTTGCCGTTGTCGTGATTGTCCTGGTCGGAGTTCCGGTTATAATCCCGGTTCCGTTTGTCCCTGTCCCAGCGATGATCGTGTTGTTCCTGGCGGTTGTTGCCCGACCAGTATCCTGCAAAAAACTGGTTCCCTTCATAGCGCGGACCTATCCACGCCGCGCCCTGAAAAGGAGGCCTCGTATAGTATCCGTTATGCCAGGCATAGCGATTGTTTGAGGCGTACCAGTAGCCATCCACCCACACATATCCCGCTCCAGGGTTGTGGGGCCGAGTCCGAATCACACGAGGCGGCGGAGGTGCGCCAATGCTGATCCCAAACGATACCTGCCCGAACATGGAACTTCCCGCCAACACCATCATTGCCAATAATTTCTTCATTTGACTGAATGTCCTTCAACCGATTGCAGGCACGTCACGGCCAAAACAAAAAACACATCCACCGGAGGCAGTTGTCCTTTACTTCCAATCAAGTATGCTACCCTCAGTTCTTATACATGCGAACTGTCGACCTCATTCATCAGAAGAGGGATGGCGAAGAACTGTCTCCTGAGGACATCGCTTCTCTCGTTGACGGTTATCTTAGCGGAGAGATTCCCGATTATCAGATGTCCGCGTTTCTCATGGCCACGTATTTTTCCGGCATGAGCGACCGCGAAGTCAGCGCGATGACCGAGCGTATGATCGCTTCCGGATCGTCGCTCGATCTGTCCGCGGTAGCGGGCATCAAAGTGGACAAACACTCGACCGGCGGCGTCGGCGATAAGACCAGCCTGGTGGCCGCGCCTCTGGCCGCCGCAGCAGGCGTGGTGGTCCCCATGACCGGGGGCCGCGCCCAAGGCTTCGCCGGAGGAACCCTCGATAAGCTGGAAGCGATTCCCGGCCTCCGCACGAATTTAACCCCGGAAGAATTCATCGCTCAGCTCAACGAGCACAAGCTGGCGTTCGCGGCGGTGCCGGCGGAGATCGCGCCGGCCGACGGCCGGTTACAGGCCTTGCGCGATGCCACGGCGACCGTTGAGTCCATCGCCCTGATGGCGACGTCCATCATGGCGCGCAAGATGGCTGCCGGGATCGACGCGCTGGTCCTGGATGTAAAAGTGGGAGCCGGCGCGTTCATCAAGAAACAGATCGACGCGCGCCGTCTGGCGCAACTGATGGTGGGCATCGGCCGCCGCATGGACCGGAAAGTCCAGGCGCTGATCACCGACATGAACCAGCCTCTGGGGTTCGCCATCGGCAACGCGCTCGAAGTGATGGAAGTTTCGCAGACTTTGCAGAACGTCGGACCGACCGACCTCACGCGGCTGTCTCTCGAACTGGCCGCGCGCATGATTTTCGTCGGCAAGATCACCGCCACGCTGGAGGATGCGCGCGAGCTGGCGCAATCGAAACTCCTGGATGGTTCGGGATACCGCAAGCTTAAGGACGTGATCACGGCGCAGGGCGGCGATGCCCGCGTGATGGATCGCTTCGAGCTGCTGCCCAACGCCACGGGCGCGCGCGAAATCAACTCGCCCCGGGCGGGCTACGTCAGCGCCATCGACGCCGAGGGAATCGGCCAGGCTTCCGCCATGATCGGCGCGGGCCGCGAGAAGCTGGACGACGTCATCGATCCCGCCGTGGGCGTGATTCTCGAGGTTAAGGTCGGCCAGAAAGTGGATGCGGGCGGCGTGTTGTGCCGCTTGTACTATACCCGCGAAGATCTGGTCGAAGAAGCCGCGCAGCTTGTGGAAGGCGCTTTCCGCATCTCCTCCAGTGCGCCCGAAGAACGCGCGCTGATCCTCGAAGTCGTCGGCTGATTCCAAGCGGTTCCCATGCAGCGTTTCACCGGGCTGCTCGGACTTGCCGTGATCGTCGCCGTGGCGTTCTTGTTTTCAAACAACCGCCGGGCGATTCGTCCCCGCGTGATTTACTGGGGCCTGGGACTGCAATTCGGCTTCGCGTTCCTGGTCCTGAAAACCCCCATCGCCGAGTGGTTTAAGGCGCTGAGCAGCGGCGTAAACAACATGCTCGGCTACGCCCTCGAAGGCAGCCGCTTCGTCTTCGGCGACAAGCTCGGCGCGCCTAACGACCAGTTCGGCACGGTGTTCGCGTTCCAGGTTCTGCCGATCGTCATCTTTATCGCTTCGTTCTTTGCGATTCTCTATTACCTCGGCGTCATGCAGGTGTTCGTGCGCGGCATGGCGAGCCTGATGCAGCGCGTGATGGGCACCAGCGGAGCCGAATCGACCAGCGTCGCCGCCAGCATCTTCATGGGGCAAACCGAGGCTCCCCTCACCATTCGTCCATTCCTGGCGGGGCTGACGCAGAGCGAGCTGTTCACCATCATGACCAGCGGGATGGCGCACGTATCCGGCGCGGTGATGGCCGCCTACGTCCTGATCGCGCACGTCGAGATACGGCATTTGCTGACAGCCGTGATCATGACGTCTCCGGCCACGCTGATGCTGGCCAAGGTGCTGATGCCGGAAACGGAAAAGCCCGCGACCATGGGCGGCGTCAAAATCGAAGTGGAGAAGCCCGGCGTCAACGTGATCGATGCGGCCGCGCGCGGCGCCGCCGACGGCCTGCACCTGGCGTTGAACATCGGAGCCATGTTGATCGCGTTCATTGGGCTGATCGCTATGGTAAACGGCGGGATCCACGCGCTTCACGATACACGTTACTTCGGATGGCTGCCGGACACCATGCAAGGCATCCTGGGGAGAATCTTCGCGCCCATTGCGTGGCTGCTGGGGGTGAAGTGGAACGATTGCGCCACAGTGGGAAATCTTCTGGGCACCCGCCTGATCCTGAATGAATTCGTGGCGTTTGTCGACTTGGGAAAGATCGGGAGCATGCTGGATCCGAAGTCGTTCGTGATCGCGACCTACGCGCTGTGCGGCTTCGCCAACCTCAGTTCCGTGGCGATTCAGGTGGGCGGCATCGGGGCGCTGGCGCCTTCCCGGAAATCCGATCTGGCGCGGCTGGGAATGAAAGCGGTCGCCGCCGGGACCATGGCGAATTTCATGTCGGCGTGCATCGCGGGGATGCTGCTATGAGCGTGGGCATAATACTGGGTAGCGGGCTTGGATCGTTTGCCGATACGCTCGAGAATCGCGTCGAGAAGCCCTACTCGGATATTCCTGGCTGGCCGGTATCGACGGCAAAGGGCCACGCGGGGAAGCTGGTAACGGGGCAGTTGGACGGTATTGACGTGATTGTCGCCGCGGGCCGCGCGCATCTGTATGAAGGTTACACCGCGCAGCAGGTCGCTTATCCGATTCGCGAGCTCGCTTGGCGAGGCGTGACGAGTCTGGTCATAACCAATGCGGCCGGCGGGATCAACATGAGCTACAAGCCGGGCGACCTGGTGCTGATTTCCGATCACATCAACCTGATGGGCGTGAATCCATTGAGTGGTCCGGAGTTCATCGACATGAGCGAGGCTTATTCCAGCGCTTATCGCGCAATCGCCAGGGAGGCTGGCATTCTTAAAGAGGGTGTTTATGCGGGCCTGCCCGGACCGAGCTATGAGACGCCCGCGGAGATCCGCTATCTGCGCACCATCGGCGCCGACCTGGTCGGGATGTCGACGGTTCCTGAAGTGATCGCGGCGAATCACCTGGGGATCAAGGTGCTCGGAATTTCGTGCGTGACGAATATGGCGGCGGGGATTCTGCCGCAGAAGCTGAGTCACAGCGAAGTGATGGAGACGGGCGAGCGGGTGAAAGATACCTTGGCGGCACTGTTGCGCGCCGTGATCCCGCAACTACGGTAACCGCACAAGCTGAAAAGGGGACAGGTCCTAGTTCTGAATACCCCTCAACGCGTCCGGACAGCGGGACCTGTCCCCTTTTCCTGTTGCGGAAATTAGGAGGTGTCCCCTTTTTCAGCGCGTCACAATCGATAAATCGTCACGCCGCTTAACAGCTTCGGATAGAAATCGGTGGACTTCTGCGGCATCACGCCGCCGGCGAACGCGATCCGGGCCATATCCTCGATCGGCGTCGGCTCCAGCAGAAACGCCGCTTGCGCGCCCTTTTCGCGGACTTCGGCCACTGCCGCGTCGATCCCGCGCACATAAGTTATGTATCTCTCATCCCTCACGGATTCTTCGCTGATTTCGAGCAGGCCGCCCAGGATTTCGGTGTGCAGCACGGGGACATCCAATTCTCCATCGCGACGTTGTCGCTCCAGAACGTAGGCCCGGCTGGACGCGACCAGTCCGATTCGCACGATGTCAGCGGGAGCCCCGCGCTCCGGCATGCCCTCGCTCACCGACCATCCACTCGCGCGAGCTTTCGCCAGCAGCGCCGCGGCCTGAAACCCTTCGAGATTTCGTAAAACCCGATGCGTCGCCAGGATTTTCAGTCCAGGAGAGTACATATTGACGAATGTCATCATGACGAACTCAGCCCAGGGACAGCCGGATTCTCGTCGCGATAGGCCAGAGCCGTTTCGTAGCGATGATGCCCGTCGGCAATCAGCAGCTTCTTGTCGCTCATGAGCGACTGCATAAGTTTGGTGGTCGCCTCATCGGTGATGGGCCACAGCCGGTGGCGCGCTCCGTATTCGTCGAGAACATCGAGCGCGGGATCCGAGGTCGAGGCCTTCGCCAGCACTTCATCCACCGACCCTTCGCGGTCCGGATACAGCATGAAAATCTGTCCAAAGTGCCCGCGCGTGTGGCGCAGCAGTTCCAGGCGATCTTTTTTCGGACCAGACAAAGTCTGCTCGTGGCGATACACCACGCCCGCCGAGTAATCCTCGACTCTGCCGAGCCCGATAAAACCCATGCGTGTAGCGCGCTCATTCGTGTCCGGTACTACGAAATCCTGAAAGTACGCATAGAACCCGGGCTTCGGATCCTGCGCCAGAATGCCGTCGCGTGTCCAATCTTCTAAGTGCTTCGCGGCTCGCGTATAGACGTTGTCGGAAGGAGTATCCGCGCTGTGGCGCTCGCCCAAAATCACCCGTACCAGATTGTAGGGGCTGGCCGCGAGGTACTTCGCCTGCATGGCCGGGTTGATCTTATCGTAAGGCTGGGTGAGCAGGTTGGCGGGATCGCCGGCCTTCAATGTGTAGCGATAGGGTTGAAACGGTTTGAGGGTAGCCACACTCCAGAATACGAGGAAACGATCTTGTAAGGCGGTTTTGTATGAAACGTAGACTCCTTGGAATGATCCCATCGTAATGCACGCCGCTGAGGCTTCTGCCTGCAAAACTCGCGAAATTCTCAGGGCGCGCTTGCGAGCCGATCTGAAGGTTTACGCCGACAGCATCGCCGTTTTACAGCGAAGCATGGGAGAAACCTTCGAGAAGGCTCACCTGCGCGTGGAGACCGCCCGCCGTGCCTACCAGGTGGCCCGCAGGAAGTTAAACGATCACTTGGCCACTCACGGCTGCGAGTAGATCTGGGCGGAGCTGGAAGCTGGCCGCGCCGCCATCGGTGCAGTGATCGACACCGCACGGGGGCTCACTACAGCTCGTGCGAACCATGGAGAGAAAAATTGCGACTGGAAATTCACGATGGTCACGCTGAGGGTCTCATCGTCGGGACGTTCGGACGGCGCGATGTGACGCACCACCACGTTCGCGCGCCGCATACCTAAAAACGCGGGCGTATCGCCGCGGGGTGTTTCCGTCTGGTTGTACAGCACCAGATTGACGATCGGGTCCGCGCCGTTTTCCTGCTTCCATGGATGCACCACGCCCCAGCGCACCGCCGACCGCACGCGTTCGACCAGCGATTCGTGGGCGAACAGCACCTGTCCGCAATCGATCACGCCCAGAAGCAGCGTGAAGAACACCAGCAGAACCAGGGTCGCCTCCACCATGCTCTGGCCGCGTTGCTTCCTAGACCTCGCCCGCACAGGGCCGGCGCGGCCCCCCAAACTTTGCTGCATTTCACGACCGGGAGCCGCGCCAGGCTCCGTTGTGCGGGCGAGTTTCAAAGAAGGTCTCACGGCTCGCTCTCCGACGGTGCGAATCTTCCTACAAATGGATACTCCACGGCCGGTTTTCCGGTGAAGCGAAACATTCCGAATGCGGCGTCCACGGTGTAATCGGCGATGGAGACGTTGATCGCTACAGGCCGGACGCCGGATTCGTCCATGACCCAATCGACCTGCACTTGCTCCGGCTTGAGATTTGCCGCTTGCGGTAAGGCGTCCGGCGCGGGACGCGGATCGCCATAGGCCACCATATTCCGGATCGCCGCTTTGCCTTTTTCGACATCGCGTGATCCGGCGGCGCGAAATGTTCGCATAGCCGCGTAGCGCCCGCCGTTGCCCACCGCCGTCACCAGCTCGTTATAGATGTAGAAGGTGTAACCGAACTGGATCGTGCCGGCCAGACAAGCCACCATCACGCCCGCCGATACGGCGAGCTCGATCATCGCGTGACCCCGCTGGTTTTGTCCTGTTCACTCCACCAGCCTCACTGGTTTTGCCGCGGCGACACTGTGCGCGGGCACGCGTGAACACGGCTGGTCCGCCTACCGCGCGCAGAAACGTGATCTCCACTTCATTGTCCGGAGCTGTGACGCGGGCCCAACTCTGTTTGTCCGGACTGAACTCCACCAGGACTCCGGTGAACGGCCGGGTGCCCAGATTCCAGCGCATCGGCAGCCTGCCGACAGCCTGGCGCGCGCGATCCAATCCGGCGTCGGTTCCGTCCAGTTTGGATGCAGCGGCCATGGCGGCGGCGTCGGTGAAAACCTGAGCTTCGTTGCGCGCGATGTAGATGCGGCCGAAGTCGAAGGCCAGGCCGATCACGGCCAGCATCACGACCATCGCGACGGACATCGCGATCAGCACAAATCCTCGTTCCGTTGGCGCACACGCATCCCTGAGCCAGGGATCGGCAGAATCGTCGGGTTTATTTAGGCGTGTACGGGTTGGCGTACGGCAGCGGGACGGCGCGCCCGAACAAGCAGTACCGCGCCCGCGACAGCCAGACCTATGGCGATCCACTGGGTGATCGACAGAGGCATGCCGAAAGGCAGCGCCTGCTCATGATTGCGGGTGAATTCGATGAAGAACCGCAGCACCGAGCTAAGCACCAGGTACAATCCGATGATCTGGCCGGGAGCGTGTTGCCGGCCGAATCGCCAGTAGAGGAATCCGAACACCAGGGCTTCCGAGCCGGATTCGTAGAGCTGGGCAGGATGCAGCGAGACTTCGAGCGGGACTCCGGTGAGCGCGTAGGCCGCGGGATCGTGAAACTTCACCGCCCAGGGCAGATTGCATTCCGTTCCCCAGCAGCATCCGGCGGCGAAGCAACCGACCTTGCCGATCGCATGACCCAGCGCAAGTCCGGGAGCGAAGGCGTCTGAGGTGCCCAGCAGCGGCATTTTCTGCTGGCGCATGTAGAGAACTGCGGTGACCAGCGCGAGAATGAGGCCGCCTTGAAAAACACCCGCCGCCTGGAGCGTCGCCAGCGAGAAGATGTCGCTGGGATTCGCCATGTAGCGGTGCCAGTCGAACACGATCATCAGGATCTTGGCGCCCAGCATGCCCGCGAGGGCCACATAAACCGCCAGGTTCGTGATCAGTTCAGGGTTCAGGCCGCTGCGGCGCGCGAGCTTTACCGTGACCCACAGCCCCGCCAGAAACGCCAGGGCGACCATGACGCCATAGGTCGGAAGGTAAAAGCTTCCGATGGAAATGAGCTTCGGGAGCATTCTGCTTCTAGATTAACATTCGTCGTGAGTGGGGCAGGTTTTGACAACCTGCGCGCCGATTTTGAATCGGCGCTGGACGCGGCAGACGCGCCGTGAACGCGGGTTACAAACCCGCTTGCCGGATACAATCCGGCCCCACAAGTGCTAAAATCGGCAATAGAAGGACTTGCGTGCGATTCGGGCGACTCATCCTGGCAAGCTTGGCTCCGCTGATCGGCCTCTCGGCCGTCTCTGCGGCAATGATGGCGGCCATGGCGTCGGGACCCGCCGTATCGAACCAGCATAAGTCGAATTCGCTGACCCGCCGGTTGCTGCTTTCGGTCGTCACGCCGCTGGACGAATCGTCCGCGCTGAACGTCCAGGCAGAGAGGCCGTCGCCGCAAGCCGTCTTGCCGATCGCGGCCCTGGCAGTGACTCCACTCAAACACTCGGTCTGGCTGATATCGAGCCAGACGGTCCTTCCCTTCTCTCCCCGGTCGCAACATCGCGACCAGCTGCGCTGCTAATTTCGCTGAAAACCCGCAACCCGCACGTTGTCCAACTGTAAATTACGGGAGGTTCGATTATGCCCATTGAGCAAATGATGGCGAAGGTTTTCGGCACCAAGCACGAGCGCGATATCAAGGCCATGCGCCCGCTGATCGCGGCCATCAACGATATGGAAGGCCGCATCCAGGAGCTTTCGGATCAGGAATTGGCCGCGCAGACGGTCACCTTCAAGGAGCAGATCGCGCAAGGCGCTTCGCTCGACGATATCCTGATCCCCGCGTTCGCCACTGTGCGCGAAGCCGGCCGCCGCATTCTCAACATGCGGCATTTCGACGTCCAGTTGATCGGCGGCATTGTGCTCCATCAGGGGCAAAATTGCTGAAATGAAGACCGGCGAAGGTAAGACGCTGGTCGCGACGCTTCCGGTTTATCTGAATGCGCTCTCCGGACTCGGCGTGCACGTGGTCACCGTCAACGATTATCTGGCCGAGCGCGACTCGGGCTGGATGGGCCGGATCTACAAGGGCCTTGGCCTGAGCGTCGGTGTGATCGTGCACGATCTGGACGACAGCGAGCGGCGGGCCGCCTACGCCGCCGACATCACCTACGGCACCAACAACGAATTCGGGTTCGATTATCTCCGCGACAACATGAAGTTTCGCGTGGCGGAGTGTGTCCAGCGGACCATCGAACCCATCACTGTGCCCGCCGTCGACGGTAAGGGCACCCAGTTCAAGATGTTCAACTTCGCCATCGTCGATGAGGTGGACTCGATTCTGATCGACGAAGCGCGGACCCCGCTGATTATTTCCGGTCCCAGCGAGGAATCGACGGACAAATACTACAAGATCAACCGCCTGATTCCCAGCCTGATCCGCGGCGAAGTGATCGAGGGCAAGGAACCGGGCCAGAAATGGACCACCGGCGATTACACCGTCGACGAACGGCATCGCAGCGTGGCGCTCACCGAAGAAGGATCGCTCAAGATCGAGCGGCTGCTGGGCATGGGTAATCTTTACGAGGCCGCCAACATGGAGGTCAATCACCATGTGCAGCAGGGCCTCAAGGCCCACGTCCTGTTCCAGCGCGACAAAGACTACGTCGTAAAAGACGAGGAAGTGATCATCGTGGACGAGTTCACCGGACGCCTGATGCCGGGCCGGCGCTGGTCGGACGGATTGCACCAGGCGGTCGAAGCCAAGGAAGGTGTCAAGATCCAGCGCGAGAACCAGACGCTGGCCACCATCACCTTCCAGAACTATTTCCGCATGTACAAGAAGCTGGCCGGCATGACCGGTACGGCCGATACGGAAGCTGCCGAATTCGAGAAGATCTATGGACTAGAAGTCACGCAAATCCCGACCAACCGGCCTCTGCAGCGCACGGATTACCAGGACATGGTGTACCGCACGGAAGAAGAAAAATTCCGTAACGCCGCCAAGGAAATCCAGGAAATTCACGCCAAGGGGCAGCCGATCCTGGTGGGTACGGTTTCGGTCGAGAAATCCGAGAAGCTATCGAAAATTCTGAGCAAGATGGGGGTCCGCCACGAAGTCCTGAACGCCAAAAATCACGAGCGCGAGGCGTTTCTGGTGGCGCAGGCAGGGCGCAAAGGCGTGGTCACGGTGTCGACCAACATGGCCGGCCGCGGAACCGATATTCTGCTCGGCGGAAACCCGGAGTTCATGACCAAGGAGCGGCTGCGCAAGGAGAACAAGGATCCCGACGTCATGCAGACCGCAGCGGTCGGATCGCCGGAGCGCCAGGAGTGGGATGAACTTTTCTCCCGATTTAAGGCAGAGACACAACAAGAGCATGACGAAGTTGTCGATCTGGGCGGGCTGCATATTTTAGGCACCGAACGCCACGACTCTCGTCGAATCGATAACCAGCTTCGCGGACGTTCGGGACGGCAGGGCGATCCCGGATCGGCGCGCTTCTATTTATCCCTGCAGGACGATCTGATGCGCATCTTCGGCGGCGAGCGCATGCAGAACCTGATGCTGCGGCTGGGCATGGAAGAAGACGTGCCGATCGAGAGCAAGATGATCACCAAGCGCATCGCGGCCGCGCAGAAGGCCGTGGAAGCGCAGAATTTCGCGGCCCGCAAACATATCCTCGAATACGACGACGTGATGAACAAGCAGCGCCAGGCGGTATACGGAATGCGCCGCGGCCTGCTCGAAGGCAACGACCAGAAGCAGCGCGTCCACGAAATTATCGAGGGCATCCTGGGGTCGTTCGTCGATGCGCGCCTGCCTGAAAAAGCGCACCCCAGCAACTACGATTGGACCGGGCTCGAAACAGACGTGCTCACGCAATTCGGCGTCAAGATTCGCACCGAAGATCTGTTGAACCTGCACCGCAACCAGGCCGAGGCGGACATTCTCGAGCAGCTCAAGAAGAAGTATCAGGAAAAAGAAGACATGCTCAGCGCGCCGCTGCTGCGCGAGACCGAGCGGATGATCATGCTCAACGTCATCGACAACCAGTGGAAGGATCACTTGTTGTCCATGGATCACCTGAAGGAAGGCATCGGGCTGCGCGGCTACGGCCAGAAGGATCCGCTGGTCGAATATAAGAAAGAATCGTACGTGCTGTTCCAGGACATGATGGATCGCATCGAGGACGAGACGATCCGGTATCTGTTCTTCCTCCAGCGCGCCGAAGGCCCGGCGGACGCCAATGTGCCGCATCCTGAATTGTGGAATGAGGCTGACGAGGACGGAGGCGAGCCCGAAGCGGTAGGAGTCGCAGCGGAGCAGCGCCAGCTCGAATCGCGCGCGGCGCAGAATTCCGTGATGGACTTCACGCGCAAGATCGAGCGCAAGAAGGAAAAAGAGATGGCCGAGCTGCAGTTCGTGGGCGGCGAAAGCTCGACTAAGAAGCAGCCGGTGCTGGCTAAGAAGGTGGTCGGTCGCAACGATCCTTGCCCATGCGGCAGCGGAAAGAAGTACAAGAAATGCTGCGGAAGCTAACCAAAGGGGCCCGGGGACAGGGGCCAGTGGGGCAGGCGATCTTGTCGCCTGCCGGGGTTTTGCTTTTCTTGCTCGCTGCCGGGCTGGCGCATGCGGCGATTCTCCCGGATCAGATCGGCGATTTTGTCCGCGGCGAGACCCAGTCCGTCGCCGCGCAGGATCCCGCTCTGTACCAGGAATTCGGATTCATCTCCGCGGAACAGGCGCCCTACACATCCCCTGACAAAAAGCCCGGAAAACGTTTTACGGCGACTGTCTGGCGGCTCCGGGACTCCACGGGAGCTTTGGGACTCTTTGAAGCGCTTCTTCCATCTGACGCCACAGCGGCGAAGCTGTCGGCCCTTTCGGCCAAAACGCCGGACGGAGCCATCTTTGCCTACGGAAACTATGTTTTTCAGGTTTCCGGCGAGGTCCCGGAACAAAAGGACCTCGAAATGCTCTTTGGCCGGCCTCCCCCAACTGGATAACGCCCCGCTCCCTGCCCTGGCCGGCTATCTCCCCCAGGATGGGCTGATCCCCAATTCCGAGCGGTATATTCTGGGCCCAGCTTCCCTGGCCCGCTTTGAGCCCAGGATCGCCCCGTCCCTGGCAGCCTTTCACCTGGGTACCGAAGCCCAACTGGGGCGCTACAGAACGCCCAAAGGCGACCTGGCCCTGGTCATTTTCAGCTACCCGACCCCCAACATCGCCCGGGAACGGCAGGAGGAATTCTCGAAATTGCCGGGCGCGATCGCCAAACGGAGCGGTCCGTGGGTGGGTGTAATAGTACAGCCGCCCGATGCGGATGCGGCCGAACGGGTCTTGGGCGGCGTCCAGTACGCGGGAAATCTCACGCTGAATGAGAAAGTTCCGGTGAATCAGGGCCTGCTGATGTACAAGCTGTTTCTCAATGTCTTCGTCCTCACGGGGGTACTGGGCGCCTTGAGTATCATCGTCGGGATCGGGTTCGGAGGCTTCCGAGTTCTACGGAGAAAGTTCGGAAAACCCGGCCATGACGACCTCATTCAGCTGCTGCGGATCGGGGATAAGTAAGCCTTGACGTTCCGCACCCTTAGACGGAAAGCGGGCCCTAGGAAAATCGGATTAGGAACAGTTTTTCCACAAACGACGCACTTCTGCACGATCAGGCAAGTATCCTTGATTCAGCGGATTACGAGCAAAATCGCAAGCTAGGTTTTTTCCCTTGACTTCATCTGCTACGAAGCCCTAATATCGCAATCACAACCAGGTTTTGGCGGTTGCGAAACCGTCGAATCTGATTCTCCCATGTACATCACCCCGCGACAGCGGGGAGGCGCGAATGCTCACCTTCGGGTGAGCATTTTCGTTTTCGGCGGCAGCGACCCGCGGTATACCAGAGGTGTACCATTAGTCGATGCCGTCTAACTCCTCCCTTGCCCAGACCCTGACAGAGTCTCTTCATCTGGAGCGTCCTCCGGTCGCCGTGTGTTTCGCCGATGCGGTTCCTTCCGGAGTGAAGCAATTCAATGGTTCGGTTCCAGCCGGATGCCGTTTCTGGCAGGAGGCGCAAAGCGGAGTGTTCGCCACGGTGCCCCGCGACCACGATTTGTGCGGCATCGGCATCTATACGCACAATCTGGAGGCATCGCCGGCCGCGCAAAAGGACCTGGGCGATGCGCTGAAAATTTTCTCGGACCTGGGCTATGTGCGCGAACAGGATATTCCACTGATTCCGGTTCTGAAGAATCGTCCGCAGTCGGTGATTTACGGACCGCTGAGTCAGGTTCCGCTGCCTCCGGACGTGGTGCTGGTGTTTGCGAATGCGGATCAGACGCTGGTGCTCTCGGAAGCGTCGCAGCAACTGGAGGGCGGCCTGCCTCCGGCCATGGGACGTCCCGCGTGCGCAGTGGTGCCGCAGGCTTTGAACAACAACCAGACCGCGCTTAGCCTGGGATGCTGCGGGGCGCGCGCGTATCTGGATGTCTTAACTCCTGGCGTCGCTGTCTATGCGATTCCCGGGAAGAAGCTCGAAGCGTTCACCGAACGGGTGGCCGCGTTGGCGAAAGCGAACGCCGTGCTGACGTCGTTCCACGCGCTTCGCCGGAAAGCCGTGGAAGCGGGTGGACACCCGAGCGTTCAGGAATCGCTGGCGGCGATGAGCTAAATTCCAGCTTCCTGGCTGAAATACTGGAAATCTTCCCGCCAGCCACCTTGGCCCTGGCCAAGGGTTTTGTAGTTCTCAACGAACTCGATGGCGCGGATGATATTTCACCATCGTGAAACCGAGCTGCGTTTCCACGCGCAGGCGAAGCGGCGCTCCGTGCAAAATTGGCAGCGTCTGGCCATTCATTTCATAAGCCAGAATCGTCTGCGGATCGTTCGCCAGCTCCATGCGAATCGTACCGTAGAAATATCCAGGACCCTGCGCATGCGGCTCCGAGGTGGATTTATTGTCGAACGCGTAAAAGACGATGTACCGGGCCGAGGGAAGCGGATGGCAGAGTCTTACGATGTGGTGCAGCGATACTCCAGTCCATTCCGCGACGCCCGACCAGCCCTGGATGCAGCAATGCTTGGTAATTTGAGTTTGCTTCGGCATGGCGCGGAGGTCCGCCAGCGTTAGGTGCAGCGGCGTTTTGACCAATCCGCCGACCTCCAGGCTATAGTTTGCAAAGTTGTCGCGTGCCATCGCCAAATACGTTTCGTCGTTCGGCGGCCGGCCGTTCACCCATAGATACGGCGAGATGTCCGCGGAGGAGTAATGCTGCGCGGAACGTTCATGACCGAAAAGAAGCGTGCGCAGCGGATCGGTGATCGACTGAGTGGCGTTCTGAACGAAGCGGGGGCGGCGGCGCGAGCAGACAGTTGTCACGGCATGGATCGCGACGATGCCCGTCAGCCCGGCAAGCCAGACCATCAGCGCCAGCGTTCAGTTGTGGATCGTGCGTCTGTCCCAGAACAATCAGCGCCAGCTCCGTGCGGAAACCGTGCAGAGCCACGATCGTGACGTGTCCGATGAAGAACACGAGGAACGTGCAAAGAGCCAGGAAATGCAGACTCCGCGCGCTCTGGCGGCCATGAAAGATCTTGATATACCACGGGAATCGGGCGGCGACGGCGGGGGACATCGCGATCCCGGTGGCAATGCTGAACGGCGCGAGACAGAAAATGACAGCCGCGTAGGTCAATTGCTGTAAGGCGTTATATGCTCCGGGCGCTTCCACGACATGAAAGCTCAGATAGCTGAGCAGTGCGTGCCAGGCGTCCGGGAGGATCTGCCAGGAGGCCGGAATCAGCCGCCGCCACTCGGGCGTGGCAAACAGCATCGCCACGTAAGCCAAACCTGTCAGCAGCCACGCGAAATCCGCGAGAAAGTGCCAGTGCCGTCCGAGCCCCAGATTTGCGTGGCCGGGAAGGGCGATCGCGGACGGAAACGAAATTTCTTCGTCGCTCGCGCACCACAGTTCGTCTTTCGGCCTTTGCTTCTTGGTGAACTTGAGCCATTCGCTCCCGGGGGTGCAGTGATCGTTCCAGTAGAATCGCGGATGCGCGCTTAAGATCTCGAGACCGCTGCGAACCAAAAGGGATAGGAAAAGAAAATTGAAGAAATGCGCCGCGCGGAGCCATAGCGGAAAGTCCAGCATCCAAACGAATGATACGCTGTCTGCGCGCGATCCTGCTCGTCAAATCTCATCGCGGCGCGAACCTGTCTACAGGCCCGAGGGAGTTTAGCCGAATGCAGGAGCAGGTTCGCTAGTGTTAATATCGCAAGTGAATCAATCCACTTCGCGGAGAGGTGGCTGAGTGGTCGAAAGCAGCGGTTTGCTAAACCGTCGAACGGACTTAAATCTGTTCCGGGGGTTCGAATCCCCCCCTCTCCGCCAGCAAAAACCCCAATAAAGTTGGCTGTTTTTGACGCACATTGGTACAGACACGGCAATTTTGTACCAGCACCCGGATCGAGATTCACTTCACCCACACTAGTCTTTGACCGCGCGGCGGCTATTTTGGAAGTGTCGTACAGAACGAACCGCTCCGATCCAACATGAAGACTTCCTTGAAAGCTTTGTGAACATCAGATTCAACAATCTGACGGACCACCTCATTCCACTCTCCCTGAAACGTGAGCAAATTCGGCACGACCCCCACGATAAGGACGGTATCGGACCCATAGCCTTTGGCAGATTTCGCGCGTATTTGCTCGGTCACCCGCTCGGCGAGTTTTTGCATCGAAACCCAACCGTCGCCTGCCCGAGCGTCTGAAGCGATCTTACCCGTCTTTTTATCTCTCTTCGTGTTCTCCGGACCGAAGGAAGCGCCACCCTTATCAACATTTTCTCGGACGAGGTGTTCGTTCTGATGCACTGACATGGTGACCTCTACCGCGAGACGTTTCGCTGCAAGACCGTGGTTAACCCATTCTCCGGAGGCGAGCAACACGGCATCATGGCGCTGTGAACCCGCATTCCATCGCACCTTGAGTCGATAGGCTTCGTGATAGCGATACTGGATGTATCGGGCAATCGGGATCAGTTCCTCGACAAGGCGCTTCTCGGTTTTGCCTTTCAGCATTCGAAGTCGGGATCTTCCGTTCGGCATCTCCAAGATTTGATCGAACAGCCTATAGACCTTGCGGCAGAACGACAGCCCGTCTATAAGGTGTCCATCGAAGTCGCTCAACTCTAGCAACCGCGCCCTTCCCATTCACACATTTCAGCACGACCTCCTTTCCAGTCTGAGCTTTTTAGGATTCAGTTGGAACAGAGGAACACGCTCGCAGATTTCTCTGTGAGGCACTTCAAGACGAACCGTCCATTGAAAATCGCAGTTCCGAGCAACGATAAACTAGGTCAGGACAACTGAAATGAAAGTCACCAACTAACAACAAGCGACGGCCGGCTAGATGCAGCATCAAGCCGTGGGGCCAAATCCGACCCTGGGAAACCTACGAGACTACACTGCTCCGGCGATTGAGAAGGTTTTCGCGCACGCTCTAGCAGCAGACGCCGAAGTACTCCTCTTCGTGGACTCTCCGCCAGCAAAAACCCTAATAATATTGCTCTGCCCGACGCCTTCTCCGCTGATTTGTTTTATGTTCCGGGTCGAAAAGGGGTAGTGGGTCGAGGTAGCCGGACCCACTACCTGAAGGAACCCCAGGGCGGCTCGGAGGAAGACGGCCCTGGGTCCGGTTGCTCCCGGTCTTCAACAAAGGAACGACAGTACTATAGCCTTAAAGGCTGCAACTTTCGATTAGGGAAACTACCGTATGAAGCGATTTCCACAGACTTTCAACAAGTCTTCCGCCTATCTTTTGGATACGTTCCAGCCTCAGCAGCCGTGATTCTCTTTGTGCTCTTCGAGAGCTCGGCGCGCAAGATTCAGGGCCGCTCTGGCTTCATCCGCAAGCGCCCGGATCCGGTCGTACTCCTGATTGGAAACCTTGCCGCGAACGAGAAGCACCTGGTTGATTGCGCCGTCGCGGCGCTTTAGAGCTTCCCCGTACAGGGTGCGCAACTGGAGCTTTTCCGGGCACGAGAGCCTGGGACTGGGACCGGCCTTCGCGATCACTTCAGGATTCATGTCGACACGCCATTCAGCAGAGAGACCAGTCCCGGAGGAGTGATTCCAAGCCCCTGCGTCCCTCGCCGTTTGTGGTATCGGCGGAACCTGATGATTTCGATAGGTTAGGCGGGCCCGGCCAAAACTTCTTCTACGCGGCCTGGGTCTCCAGGACGGGAACTGCCGCTCCGGTGTAGCGGATCGCCAGCAGAGTCTGGTCGTCGGCGGGAACCTCGCTGCCGGTGAATTCCCGCACCGCGCGAAGAATCCGGTCGCGGATCTCACGCGGTTCCGCCTGCGCATCGGACTCGACCGAGGCGATCAGACGATGTTCGCCGAACTCCTCTCCGCGGGCATTCGCGGCCTCGACGATGCCATCGGAATACAGCACCAGAAAGTCGCCCGGCTCGAGCCTTTGCACGCTTTGTTCGAAGCGAGCGTGCGGCAGTAGACCGAGAACCGGACCTCCATCGCCCAGCCGCGACACGGCCGTCCCGGAGGCGCGGAACAACAGCGGGGCGCAGTGGCCGCAGTTTACATAGTGCAGCAGTCCGGTGCGGACATCGAAATATCCCCAGAACAGGCTCGCGAAGCGCTCCTGCGAAGCGCGCTCGCACAGCAGACGGTTGAGTTGTTCGGTGGCGGCGTTGTGATTCGCAGCCGAACGGGTCCAGTCCGAGGCGTGGGCCGTGCCTTGAATCAGGCTGGCGAGCATCGCCGCGGGAACATCCTTGCCCGATACATCGCCGAGGACGAACGCAGCGCCTTTATCCGAAAGGTCGAAGGCGTCATAGAAATCGCCGCTGACGCTCGAAGCGGGCCGCCATTCGGCCGCGATCTCGAAATCCGCCGGTGAAGTGCCGGCCGCCGGAAGCAGCGCACGCTGCACCTGTCTGGCGATCTCGATCTGGCGTTCGACGCGTCGTGCGGAGAGATGCGCGCGAAAGCGAACCGTGAGCACCACCAGAGCGCCCAGCAGAGCGCAGCCCGCGGTCACGCCGAGCATCAGGGTCCAGCGCGCCGGCCACGCGAGAACACCCGCATTGGCGAACGACGCCAGTTCGACGAACGCCATGTTGGTCGCGCCATTTTTGAGCGCCACCGTATGGAGAGACGCAGCAGACCTGGGCGCCGGCAGGCGAATCGCGAACGCTTCGACCACTACCTTTCCGGCCGCGGAGTCGCGAACGGAAAAGACGGGGCGGCGATCGCGAATCCGCGCCGCGACATAATCCACCGTGAAGGCCGGCGCCGCAGCGGCATCCGAGCGGGCGATGACAGAGCCTTCGCGGTCCAGTATCTGCGCCCACGCCAGCCTGCCCTTGCTCTCACGCACGGCTTGTTCCAGTACGCCGCTTAAAGCGGCCGCACCCGGTTTCTGGGCGCGCACCAACTGGTCCAAAGCAGCCATTTCCCGCGCCATCTCACGCCGTGTGTTGAACAGCGCGGAGGTGCGCTCCGAGATCACGTAATTGAGCACGCTGCTCGCCAGGAGCAAAATCGCGAGACCGGCTCCCACCAGCATCCCTAAGCGAAACCATCCGTGCGTCTGTCTTTCCATACCGATGAGACGCCGGCTCAGGTGCCGAGGTGTGAGGCAATTAACCTTCTTAACGGATGTTTGGCAGAGAGTTAACGCGAAAATCAGGCCGTAAATCTGTAACCTACTCCGCGGACGGTGTGAATGTACTGAGGACTTTGCGGGTTATCTTCGAGCTTTTGACGTAACCAGGCCACGTGCACGTCGATGGTGCGCGAGGAAACCTCGGCCTGATATTCCCATACGTTCTGCAACAGCTCATCGCGGGAAACCACGGTACCGCGCCGGTCGATCAGATAGCGGAGCAGCTGCAATTCCTTGGCGGCAAGGGTCACCGGCTCGCCCTTCTTGTGTACCTGACCCAGGGCGAAATCGGCGCTCACATTGCCGAACTCGAACTGCGCGACCGGAATCCGTTTCTTCTTGGGAACGCGCCGCAGCAGCGATTCGACCCGCGCCAGGAGCTCGGAAGGATCGAACGGCTTGGCCAGATAATCGTCGGCTCCAAGTTTCAGCCCGACCACGCGATCCGTCACGTGCGTTTTCGCGGTGAGCATCAGAATCGCGGTATCACAGCCTTTCTGGCGCAGCTCGCGGCACACGTCGAAGCCGCTTTTGCCGGGAAGCATCACGTCCAGAATGACCACGTCGTAATCGCCGGTGCCGGCTTTGGCAAGACCGGTGAGCCCGTCCATGGCGGTATCCACCTGGTAGCCTTCGGCTTCCAGAAGATCGGAGACCGTCAGGCTCAGGCCCGGTTCGTCCTCAACCAAGAGAAGGCGCGAGTTCATCCTGACGTTCCGCCAGAGCGGCCGGGATTCGCACGATAAACGTGGATCCGGCTCCCGGCTCACTCTCCAGGCTCACGGTTCCGCCGTGAGCTTCCACGATTCTTTTCACCAGATGCAGGCCGAGTCCGGTGCCGTGAATCTGATCCTGCACGGCCTGTCTTCCGCGGAAAAACGCGTCGAAGACGTGCTTCTGCTCCTCCGGAGGGATTCCAGCGCCATGATCGGTGACGCGGATTTCGATCTCCGGCTGCTTGACGCCCGGAATGGCTCGCGCGGAGATCGCCACCGCTTGCTTGCCCGCCTGCCCGCCATACTTAGCCGCGTTGGCCAGCAGATTCTGAAGAGCATGGCGCAGCGCCAGGGAATCTCCGGAAATCGGAGGCAGGCCTGGCGCGATCTCTGTCCGCACTTCGCACAAGGCGTCTTCGAGCATGCCTTTATTCGATTGCAATGTCGCCTCAATCAAGCCAGCAACCGACACCGGCTGGCGCTCTTGCACCACGCGCCCCGCCTTGGCACTGGCAAAACGCAGGACCTGCTCGACGATGGCTCCGAGGCGCTCGCTTTCCTGCTGGATGAGCGCACCGTAGCGTTCCACCTGCGACGGGTTCGACGCCACTTTGCCCCGCAGATTGAAGGCCGCGGTCCGAATCACGGTCAGCGGCGTGCGCAGCTCATGGGAGACGCCCGCGACGAACTCCATCTCCACTTCAGCCAGCCGCTGCGCTCTTCGTGAGAACTGCGCCAGAGCTGCGCCGGTGGCGAGCAGCAGCAGGAGGATGCCGCCGGAAATCGCCAAATTGCGGCGGCGGGCGCTGGCCACGATGGTTTCGAGCGAACCGTTCCGCAGCCACACCGAGAGCAGCCACCGGCCTCGTCTCGAATCCCCGGATACGCCCCTGCCGGGCTCGGCTGGAGCGGGCGCCGTTCCAGGTCCACGGCCGCGGCTGGGCCGCGGAAGATCGAAGATTGTGACGCTCACCTGAGCCTGGCCGGCAGACGAGGACGCCTTACCGGGATCCGTCGCGAAGATTAACTGGGACGGATTGGCACGGGAGGCAACCTCCACCCGATATTGGGAGCGGAAGTCTTCGTTCAGGTACAGCGCCAGCAACTCGGGCAGGAGCGCCGCCCGGGCGCGCTCGGTGTCGAGGTCCAACAACAGCCAGTCCTGTTCGTCCCCGCGTCCGGCGTTAGGACCGAGCGCTGATCGGAATCGCGGAAAATCGATCAGCGTCTCATTTTCGGGCCTTAACGGATTGCGCCCGGCCACGCGAGCGGCGATAAAATCGCGCATCGCTATCCAATCGGGGGGCCACGCGGTTGGTTCGAGAACGCCGGTACCCGGCTGGAACATGCGCAGCGCCAGCCGGTCATTTTCCGGAATCACCACCGCTGCGCGGCGGAACATTCGCGGATGCGCCGCCGTAGACTTCCACTGGCTGTAGCGGCTTTCGTACGCTTTCTCGCGGCCCATCTCCTGAACCTGCAGATCGGTGGGCTGAAGAGCTTCGGCGGCGGCACTGAGGTCGGTGTTGAACGCGCTGCTCAGCTTGTTGACCGCGGCCTGCAGATCGTACTGGACCTGCTTTTGCTCGTTGACGCTGATTTCGCCGATCCAGTTGTACTGCAGCACGGCTAGCACGCAGACCAGGACCACCAGCAGTCCCATGAAAAGCCACAGCACGGGGGCTCGCCGTCGGATCTGATCCGGGTCCATCACCTACTAACATAAGCGAGTGCGCTGGCCGCCGCTGCTAAAGCTCAGTTAAACGTAGGTTAAAAATGTTAAAGGTAGGCTGCGCGACGGCGATGATAAACTGCTGGTAGCGAGGGTCCCCCAAATGAGAACACATCGGATCTTGCATTTGCTGGTTACTATGGCGCTGGCGTGCTTCCTTGCTTCCACCGCGATCGCGCAAAAGGCCAAGGGAAAATCGCACACACTCGAAGGAAAGGTTGAGGGCGTGCAAGTCGACCGGCTGACGGTGAATCACGGCAAGGTGGAAGGCTACATGGATGCCATGACCATGCCGTACAAAGTGGACAAACCGGACGTCCTGAAGCAGGTGAAGGTCGGCGACCGGATCAGCGCCACGGTGTACGACGGGGACTTCACGTTATACGACGTCCACGTGGTCCCGCCCCGGCAGAAGTCCAAACAGAAATAGATTGACAGGCAGCGCGAACACATATATCTGCTCGTTGTTGGACGGATTTGGATCCGTGATCCCCAGGCCGCCGGAGGCCGTAATCGCGACGTACTGCTTGCCGGGCTTGCCTGAAGCCGTATTGCCCGCATACGTGATGGGCGTGGCGATGGCGTCGTACTCGAGCTTGGCCTCCCACAGCAGCTTCCCGGTCTTCGAATCGAAGGCATGAAAACGCTTGTCATTCGTCGCGCCGATGAAGACCAGGCCGCCGGCGGTGGCGATCGAGCCGCCTCCGTTGACGCGACCGGTATTCTTCTTTCCTTCGGGAAGCTCATCGGTGACGCCGAACACGATACGCCAGGCGAACTCGCCCGTGTTGGCGTTCACCGCCATCAGGTGTCCCCATGGCGGCTTCTGGCACGGCCACGAAGACGATCCCATCAAAGCTCCATTTGCATCGGTCTTCCGGGCCCAGAATTTCGAAGGCACCGGCGCGCCGTATGCGCTGCGCTGGTCATAGGGGACGCGCGCATTGTCCGGCATTTTTTCGATCCAGCCGATACTGGCGTAGTCCGACGTATTCACGAATACGTAGTTATCGCGGGGATCGGCCGACATCCCGCCCCAGTCGGTTCCGCCGATGGCGCCGGGGAAAATGATGCTCGAAATCGGCGGCGCGCCGGGTGCGCGATAAACCCACGGTGTGAAGGGACCTTCGTTCACCAGCGGCCCGCTCTTCTCCGCCAGCTCCGCACAGGCTTTGGCATGCGCCTCGTTCGTGTCGGCCGCGGTGACCATCTCCGTAGCCGGGTCGAATGAGTGGCGTGCGAGCTGCGGAGGCTTCACTGGAATCGGCTGGGTGGGCGAAGTGTGCTCGCCGGGAACTTTGCTCTGCGCGACCGGCTTTTCGTCGATGCCGAATACCGGCTCCCCCGTGTCGCGGTTGAGGATGTACATGAATCCGACCTTGCCAGTCTGGGCCAGCGCCGGGATCTTTTTCCCCTTGACTGTAAGATCGAGCAAGACCGGTGCGGGCGGCAGATCCATATCCCATAAGTCGTGATGAACTGCCTGGAAGTACCACTTCATCTTTCCGGTGTTAATATCCAGAGCCACAACGGAGTTACCGAACAGGTTATTACCCTGCCGGTCGAATCCATAGAAATCGCTCGCCGGGCTCCCGAAGGTGGTGTACAGGGTGTCTGTTTTCTCGTCCACGGTCATGAAGAAGCCCCAGTTGTTGGCTCCCGTGCGATCCTTCCATTCTTCGCCAGTCCAAGATTCGTGGCCGGGCTCGCCGGGCCGTGGGACGGAGTGAAACTCCCATTTCTTGCCGCCGGTGCGGGCGTCGTAGGCGCGCGTATCGCCGGGCTGGCCCGTGGCAGGTTGTTCGGGGACGTTCGCGCCGACCAGCAGCGTGTTCTTGTAAATGGTCGGAGGCGAGTTATAGGGAACCACCAGATCCACTTCGCCTTCTTTGCCGAAGCCCGGGTCGATCTTGCCCGTGCGCGCGTTGAGTCCGACCATGCGGCGTCCGGCGGTAAAGATGATGCGCGGCGGATTGTCGGTATCGCCAGGCCAGTAGGTAACCCCGCGTGAGGAAGGATTCCCGCCGGCGACTTCGTACTTCCAGATCTCCTTTCCGGTGTTGGGGTCGAGCGCCAGAATCCGATTTCCCGCGGTAATGTACATCACTCCATTGACCACGATGGGGGTCACCTGGGAATAGCCGCCGATTCCTCCGCCGCGGCCCGCGCGGTTTCGCTCGGCTTCGGTACGGAGGGGATAGGTCCACGCGATTTTCAGCTTCGCCACGTTGCCGGTGGTGATCTGGTTGAGCGGCGAGAAGCGGGTGCTGGTCAGAGTCGCGGCCGTAGCGGGGCCAATCGCCGGGGGCCGGAGGCTGCGCGAAAAGCGGCAAGGTCAGAAAAAGCACGAAGCTGGCACGAATCATGGTGACTCTAAGGTAAGCCAAAGGAGCGCAAATCGGGTCCAGTATATCAGTCCGGTATCCGGCTGACAGCAAGCCGATTCATAAGACAATCGCAGCGTAAGCAGCGACAGAACCGCGAGAGTCAACGAGCGGCTTCCGATTGCCGCAAATGAACGCAAATCAACGCGAATAGGGGCCGTGGAGGCGGTAACGAAATCAGACGGGAACTTCGACGTCGCGCACATCAATGGTCAAAGGCATGTTGTTCGCCGCGCGAGCTTCCAGGCATCCTGTAGCAGAGCCTGTCCTACGGCAATGCGAAGACAAAGATACCCTGATTTTGGGGCCGCTGGAGGACCGCCCCGGCCGCCGCGTCCACCGCCGAACCGCCGCCCGTCGCGGCGACGATGGCCACGTACTGCTTCCCGTTCTTGCCCATGAAGGTCATCGGGACCGCGGTCGCGGTGTAGTCGAGCTTGGTGACCCACAGCTCCTTGCCGGTTTTCGAATCGAACGCGCGGAAGCGATTGTCGCCGGTAGATCCGATGAACACCAGCCCGCCCGCCGTGACGATCGGTCCCGCGGTGTTCGGTCGCGCCCGTGTTCTGTTTGCCCTCCGGCAGCGAATCGGTCACGCCCAAAGGAACCTGCCACGCGAAATCGCCAGTGGCGGCGTTCACCGCGATCAGGCGGCCCCATGGCGGCTTGAAGCACGGATAGTTGCCGATCTGTTTGCCATCGGCATCGTGCGCGGGTGCGGTGAAACTGCCGAGCCCCTGCGGCCCGGTGCGGATATATTCGACCAGAGCCCTCGGAATTTCCAGGAGTGTACTTCGGATTCTTCGTCATCCAGCCAATTGCTGGAGCGTCCTTGGTATTGACGAAGATATAGCCGAGTTTCGGATCGGTGGCGGTGCCGCCCCAGTTCGCGCCTCCGGTGAATCCCGGAAAAATGATCGCGGGTTTGGCGTTGTCGCCGTCCGTGTGAACAGGAAACGTCGTGAACGGACCTTGGTTGTGCAGCCCGAACTTATCCCACAGTTCCTGGCAAGCCTTCGCGTGGTCCGGAGTGGTGTCCGCCGCGGTGACGATGTCCTCCCTGGTCATGCTAGTGCGCGAAATCGCCGGGGGCTTTAACGGAAACGGCTGCGTCGGATACGAAGCTTCTCCCGGCACGTTGGATTTGTCTACTGGACGCTCTTCGACGCCGTACACCGGCTTACCCGTGACCCGGTTCAGGATGAACATGTAGCCCGACTTGCCAACCTGCGCCAGTGCGGGAATCGTTTTGCCGTCTTTCTTGATGTCGATCAGGCCGGGCGCGGGAGGCAGATTGTAATCCCACAGCTCATGATGGACAGTTTGGAAGAACCACTTCAGCTTGCCGGTATTCGCATCCAGCGCGACTAAAGTATTGCCGAAAAGATTCTTGCCCGGGCGGTCGCCGCCGTAGAAGTTGGCGCCGGATCCGCTGACGGGGATATAGAGGATGCCCCGTTCTTCATCGACCGTGAGCGCGAAAGCCCACACGTTGTTGCCCGTGCGATTCTTCCATGTGTCCTTGGCCCAGGTATCGTTGCCGACCTCGCCTTCGTGCGGGAAGGTGTGGAATGTCCACAGCTCTTTGCCGGTGCGGACGTCGTAGGCGTGCTGCTCTGGAATCTGCCCGCTGGCCTGGTCCAGCGCCGGATTGATGTGCCGGTCGCCGGGTCCGTAAAAGTTCGTCCCGATGAACAGCAGGTTCTTGTAGATGGTGGGCGCTCCGTCATAAGCCACTTCCAGATCGACCGAGCCTTCCTTGCCGAAGCCCGGATCCACCTTTGCCGGTACGCGCGTTCAGCGCCGACATCTTATGGCCTGAGGTGAAGATGATGCGCGGCGGATTGTTGCGAATCGCCCGGCCAGTAAGAAACGCCGCGGAAGGACGCCAGGCCTTTGTCGGGGATTTCATAGGTCCACAGTTCCTTGCCGGTTTCCGGTTCGAGCGCGACCACGCGATCGCCCGACGGCGTGTACATGATGCCGTTCACCACGATAGGCGTGATCTCCTGGTACAGCTCGCTGGCGCTGAGACCGCTGATGGTCTTCCCTTCCCGGTTGAATCGATACTGCCAGGCTTTGGTGAGCTTCGATACGTTAGACGCATCGATCTGCTTCAGCGGCGAGTAGCGCGTGCCGGCCAGGTCGCGATTGAACATCGGCCAGTCGCGGTCGGCCTGGGATTGGGCTCCTAAAGACAGCGCCGCGCCCACGATCAGCAATATCAAACAGCAGGAACGCATCAATACGAATCCTCTCAAGTCGTTCAGTATATCCTTTATGCTGGACTTAAAATGAATCCGCAACAGCGGGCTGACAGGCTGCGGACATTTCAGCGCGAGCTCGAAGAACTGGAGCGCGAGAAGGTTCTCGAGCTGACACCCGAACAGCGCGCGCGGCTGGACGCTCATATCGAACGGACCATGGCGGAGCTGGCTTCGCAGTTCGACGTCGACACCACCGATTCGCAGCGGCAAATCTCCCTGGGAATGAAGATCGCCTCGGCGCTGGGAGGGATCGCTCTATGCGCCGCCGTGGTCCTGTTCCTGGCGCGATACATGGGCTACTGGCCCACATCGATGCAAGTGGCGGTGCTGGTTACGATCCCGATCCTGCTGACGGTGGGCGCCGAGTTCGCCGCGCGGCGCGAGAAGACGCTGTATTACGCAGCGCTCATCAGCATCGTAGCCTTCGCCGCTTTCGTCGCGAATCTTTCCATGCTGGGCGCGATCTTCAATCTGGCTCCTACGCCGAATGCCTTGGCCGTGTGGGGATTGTTCGGGCTGGCGCTGGCTTATCACTTCGGAATTCGACTGGTGCTCGCCGCCGGACTGGTTTCGCTGCTCGGCTGGATCACGGCGACCGCCAATTCCTGGCGCGGCTGGTGGTGGGTGGAATTCGAAAAGCGTCCCGAAGAGCTGATGCTCGCTGGTCTGGTTCTCGCGGCTTTGCCGCTGTTTATCAAACATGTTCGAAGGCCCGACTTTCCCGCGGTCTACCGCCTGGTGGGAATGCTCGCGTTTTTCTTCACGATGTTGTTCCTCTCGGCGCAGGGCGAGAGCAGCTATCTGCCGCTCGATGACAAGACCGTCGAGCATTTCTACCAGATGTTCGGCGTGGTGGCCGCGGGGCTCGCGGTGTGGATCGGCATTCGCCAGAACTGGACCGGCGTGGTGAACACCGGCACCGCGTTCTTCACCATCTTTCTGTTTTTCCGGCTCATCGACTGGTGGTGGGACTGGATGCCGAAGTATCTCTTCTTCCTGCTGATCGGACTGGTGGCGATCGGACTGGTGGCCGTTTTCAAGCGGCTGCGAGTGAGAATGAGGAGCGTCCCGGCATGAGGAATCCCCTGCTGCTGGCGGCGATCGGACTGTTAGTGGTCTCCAACGGCTTTGTACTCGCGCACGTGGCGATGAACCGGTCCGGCGAGCCGGATTCGGAGATGGAATTGACGGCGCGCGAGCTGCAATACTACGGCAGCCGCGGCGACGACAGCAGCGTAACCCTGATGCTGCGTTGGACCAACACCGCTCCCGAGTATCCGCCGGGCCCGCCTGCGGATTCCGCCGGTTGGTTCGATCAGAAAAAACTCGAGGAGCTCGGCTTCGACCTGAGTGTTCCCGCGGCTTCGCCCAAGGCCCAGCGATTCTACGACAATCAGCGTTCGCGGGAAGCCTACGTCGCTCTCGAGCTCGAAGGGCCCGCCTGGGAATCCTGGCTAAAAGATCGCGAACCCCGGCTGCAGACGGAAGTGAGCTACGGTCCTCAGGTGTCCCTGGAGGAACGCATCCAGATCGAGCGCGAAACCACACCCCGGCTGATTTCGATCGATGTGAATCTCGATCCAGCGAGTCTCAGACGGAAGTATCCGGACCGCAGGCGCGTGATGATACTCCCGGCAGTGCTTCGTGCGAAGGTCAGCCCGGAAAGCCGGGCCTCGGCAACATCGCCGATGCGCCCTGCGTACTTGCGCGGAGCGATCACGCGGCTCGCCATCGAATCGATCAATGTGCCGGAGCCATTGAGCCGCCGCCTCGATGGGCAATCCTACACGCCGTATACTTACGACGGCAAACAGATCAAGATCAACCAGCCGTCGTATAGCGTGCTCTTGCGCGTCGGAGCGAAATACGAGCCGTGGGTCGCCGATGTGAAGCTGTTACGGTAACGCGAACGCGATCACCTGACCGCCGACGACTCCGGCCACGTACTGCTTGCCGTTCTTGCCCTGGTAGGTCATGGGATTCGCGCCCATGCTGGCGTCCATCTTCACCTCCCAAAGCTGCTTGCCGTTTTTCGAATCGAAGGCCCGGAAGCGGCTGTCGCTGGAGGGTGCGAATAGCACGCCGCCCGCGGTCGACATGGGTCCGGCGGCGCTCACCGCACCGACATTTTGCTTGCCTTCGGGGAGCCGTTCGTTGATTCCCAGAATCACCTGCCAGGCGATGTCGCCGGTATTGGCGTTGATGGCGTACAGGCGTCCCCATGGTGGTTTGTAGCAGGGCATGCCCATGACGTTGAATCCGGCATACGGACCCGGTCCCGAGACGCTTCCGCGATCATACGGCTGCGGCGATCCGTTGCCGCTGCCGTAATTGCCCCCTTCCACCTTCTTCTCGATCCAGCCCCCGAGCGAGCTATCGTTGACTCCGACGAACACGTAGCCGGTAGTGGGATCGGCCGAGGCGCCGCCCCAGTTCGGCGAGCCGACACCGGGCAATTGGATCGCGCTTCTCGGCGGCGCGCCCGCTTCGTGGAACGGGAATGGCGTGTACGGCCCGAGATTGAAATAGTTTCCCTTCTCCAACAGTTCCTTGCACGCCGCGGCATGCTCCGGCGTCGTATCGGCAGCCGTCACCAGGTCCTTATCCTTATCGAAGCTCATGCGAGCGAGAGGCGCAGGCTTCACGGGGAAGGGCTGCGTGGGCGAATACCACTCGCCCGGAACATCGCCTTTGGGAACCGGACGCTCCTCGACGCCGTGAATCGGCTCGCCCGTTTCGCGATTCAGGATGAACATGAGCGCGTTCTTGCTGATGACGGCCATGGCGGGAATCCGTCGACCATTCTTGACCACGTCGAACAGGCTGGGCGCGGACGGAAGATCGGTGTCCCACAGATCGTGATGGACCACCTGGAAATGCCACTTGTATTTTCCGGTGTTCGCATCCACCGCGACGATGGAGTTGGCGTAGAGATTCGCGCCCGGACGATCGCCACCCCAGTAGTTCCCCGCGGCGCTTCCAAGCGGCATGTAGAGCAGATCGCGGGCTTCATCCACGCTGAAATACCAGCCCCAGGTGTTCACACCGGCGCGCTTTTTCCAGCCGTCATTCAGCCAGGTGTCGTGACCCGGATCGCCGGGCTGGGCGATGGTATGGAAATCCCACAGTTTCGATCCGGTGCGGGCATCGTAAACGCGCGTATCGCCGGGAGGGCCTTCCGTGCTCTCGCCGTTATTGTTTCCCAGGATCACCAGATTCTTATAGACGTAAGGCGCGCCGCCCCAGGGCAAGCCGGTTTCGACGGTTCCTTCATTCCCGAATCCCGGATCGATCTGACCGGTGTTGGCATTCAGCGCCATCATCTTCGTTCCGGTCATGAAGACCACACGCGATGGATTCGATCCGTCGCCAGGCCAATAACCCACGGCCCGGTTGCCGACAGCGCCGGGCGCGGTGTAACTCCAGATTTCCTTGCCGCTGTCGGCTTCGAGCGCGATCACGCGGGTTCCGGCCGGCAGGTACATCACTCCGTTCACGACAACCGGCGTCACTTCACCGCCGATGCCTCCGCCGCCTCCCTTGCCTTTCCCTTTGCCGCCGCCTTTTCCGTTATCGGGCAGTGGCGGAGGAGCGGGCGGCCGAAACGTCCAGGCCTGCTTGAGCTGCGCGACATTGCTCGTGTTGATCTGGGTCAGCGGAGAGAAACGATCGCTAGCCAGGTCGCGGCTGTAAAGCGGCCAATCGCCTGGAGCGACGGCGGTCTGCTTCGCTGCGGCCTTAGTAGCCTGCTTACCTTTACCTTGCTGCGCGGGGTTTTGCTGAGTAAAGCCTACTTGAACCAGCAGAGCCGACAGCAAGGCCACTCCGGCTACTGCGAATATCCACCTAAGGCGCATGAACGGAATCCTCCTGGCGATTCCAATCCAAAACTATAGCATTCCGTTCTGCGATCAGAACGTGAATCGCGCGATCGCCGTCCCTGCACGCGGATTCGAACCGGCTCCGTTGGTGGTGCTGCTCACGCCAAAGCCTGAATTGAGCAGGCCGTTGGCGAAGTAGGTGGTGGTCGCCGCCGCATTCGCCGCACTCGGGCTGGGTAAAGAATAACGGTTGAAGATGTTCGTAAACTCGGCGCGGATCTGAAGGTTCATCTGTTCCTTGATCCGGAAGACCCGGCCGACGCTGAGATTTTCAACCGGCCGGCGCGGCTGGCGATAGTCGCCGTAGTATGCGGCGGACGTGCCGAACTGTCCGGCAGGCGGATCTACCCAGGCGTTCGGATTCAGTGTCAGGGTTTTGGTCGGATCGAAGCAATGACAATTCAGATCCTGGAGGAACAAGGGCTGGCCCGGCACTCGATTCGCGAACGTGGGACGGAACAGAACAGAATTAAGCGCATTGTTGGAGGCTGGCACCCGAATGGGCAGGCCCGACCCGTAACGCAGGACGGCTCCGACCACCCAATCCTGAGTTGCCCACGAGGCCACCCGCAAGGCTTTGTTGGTCGAACCCAGTTTGGGCGTGGTGTAGTTGCCCGCGATGACCAGCAGGAAGGGCTGGTCGAAGCCGGAAAGATACTTGTTTTGCTGGCGGTTCATAATGTCGTTCACTTGGACGCTGACCGCCTGAAAGAACGAAAAATCCTCTTCCGCGCCGAGGGCCTGCTGCTTCTGCCAGCTAAAGGAACCCGTCATATCCAGGCCATGCGAATAGCGTTTGGTGACGGTCGTTTGCAGCGCGTTATACCATGTGTGTCCCAGAGGAGCATAATGCCAGTTGTTCAAACTCCCGAACTGCGGGTAGGGACGAATCGCCTGCGAGACGGTGGAACTGGTCGGAAATCCCGGATAGGGAAGCGTCCCGAAGCCACGAGCGATCGCTTTCGAGTTGGTAATGGGAACAGAAAGCAGGGCCCGATCGTCAGCGTTGTTGATGTCCAGACCGAAGGCCTTCAGCCGGTCCGCGGTGAGGATGTTCGGATTGATCAGGAACGGAGCATTCCACCAGACGCCATTGTTTCCCAGATAAGTGACATCCAGGACGATGTTGCGGCCAAGCTCGCGCTGGATCCCAAAGCTCCACTGCAGCTGCCGCGCCGGCCGGCCGGCGTTCTGGTCGAACAACTGCGAGGGCGAAGCGGTGGTGCCGGGCAAGGGGATCTGACCACCGGAGAAGTTAGGCCAAGTAATGGTGTAAGGAAGGCCGTCTGCCATGAGATAAGCCGGGTCGCCATACGAAGAGGTGCTGTAGATCTTCTGCGATCCGGTGGAGAGCGAAAGACTGTTGTTGTCGTCCGGCTTGAAGTAGGAGACTCCCGCCCCGACGCGCAACACGGTCCTGGGCAGCATCTGATATGCAATGCCGATACGCGGACCAAAGGCCCAGGGATAATTTTTCGCAAAGTTGCAGTTGCAGCGTCCGCCGCCGTATCCCTCGAAAATCAAGTCCCCAGGAAGGCCGCCTACGCTCGGATTAGGCGTATTAGGACCGAAGATACCGTACCGGCCGTATTGTTCCTTGAGGTAGGTCTGGAAATCGTAGCGCAGTCCGTAATCGAGCGTCAGCTTGCGCGTCACCTTCCAGGTATCCTGCACGAAGCCCGAAATCCCGTGGCTTCCCAGCCGGGTTTTAGTGGGGATCGCGGTGTAGCCATTATCGACACGGCCCATGAGGAAGCTGGCGTATCCGAATCCTACAGTTCCCCCAGGAAGAGCGACTCCATTCAAGGACGGAAGACCGGTCTCGTTGGGGCTGAAGGTAAGCCAACCATCCGCGTAGGTCTGGTTATAAGCGACATAGCCGTTGAAAATCGCTTCGCCGCCGAACTTATAGGTGTGATTATCGTGCACCCAAGTGAGGCTGATGTTAGCGGTGGGCTTAGTGTAGTTCAACTTGACTGCGTTGCCCGGACCCATGCCGGGACCGCCGCCTTTCGCGGTACTGCTGATTCCTGCGATCACCGGGAACAAATTGGTAAATGTCCCTTTCAGCCCAATTTCCTTTACTGGATCGAACGGCGCCGGTGTTTGCACCTGGACAGGATAGAGAATGCCTACGCCCATGTGGAGCAGCAGCGTCGGCGTGATGGTGGTGTCAAAATTCAGCCGGACGGTATGCGCCGTGTTGGTCTGGGGCGTACCGCCGATGGGATCTGGCAACCCGTTGTTGTTCGGGGTACTCGTGTCATTGCGCGACCAGAAACCGGACAACTTCATTTTTGAGCTGAGGGAATAATCGATTTTTATCGAGGGGACGTAGGTGAGTCTCGTGTTGGTAAAGACCGGATGGTAATTGCTGGTCAGATCGGCGGTGTCCGCATTCGGAATCAGCGCTTGGATTTTTAAAGCGACGGGGTCCTGCTGCGCCAGCGGAACCGTGTTGTTGACGAACGGATTCCGGAACCGCAGTGTGTTGCTGACGAAGTCAGAGTTCGGATCGTAAACCGTATTTTCGTTGATGGCTCTGGCGAGCTGGTCCGTTCCGAGCTTTCGCCCGGTCAGAGCCTGGGTGAAATCGCCAGTGCGATAAGCGGCGGTGGGAACAGTGAGCGCGGTCGTCGAAGTCACCGTGGTCTGGCGGAACTGCTCATAGTTGAAAAAGAAGAACGCCTTATCGTGCCCGTCATACACCTTGGGAATATCGATCGGGCCACCGAGATTGAAACCATAGTCGTAACGGCGCTGGCGGTTGCGGAGATGGTTGCCACTACCGTCATCGGTGTTGGGCGTGCCCGCATTGAGCGCCTCATTCACGGCATACAAATAGGCGCCGCCATGAAGCTGATTGTTGCCGGAGCGCATGGTCAGGTTGAACAAGCCGCCGCCGGCCTGGCCGAATTCGGCTGAATAGTTACTCGTCTGAATGGCGACTTCCTGAATTGCGTCCACGCTGGGCGCCGCCACCGATTGCCCGGCCGAGTAACTGTAGGTGGCGTCTTGTCCATCAATGCGGAGCGATTGAGTGTTGCTGGGGGTGCCATTCAGCCGCAGGTTGGAATCCGCCGTGAAATTGCTGCTGCCTGGGAGAAGCTGGACCACTGCATACGGATTCCGAATACCCGCCGTACCCGCCGCCGCACCGATGGACAGTACGGGCAGGCTATTCAGCGTGCTGGTCGTGACGTTATGGCTTAGCTCGCCGCTTTCTGTCTTCAGCAACGGCGTGGAATCGCTTACCGTGACCGACTCACTGGTCGCTCCCACTTCCAGCGTCACATCCACGCGAACAGTCTGGGTTACCTGCAGGACAATATTCTGGCGGATGTATTGCTTGAAGCCTGGCACGCTAACCGATAACTGGTACGTGCCCGTGGGTAGCTGGGCGAGCGTAAAATTGCCAGTTGCGGATGCGCCTGCCTGGTATACAGCACCGGTTTCAACACTCTTCGCCTCGATGGGTGCATTGGGAACAACGGCACCCGCTGGGTCGCTGATCGTTCCGGTAATGGTGCCCCGGTCGCTTTGACCAAAGGCTGAGATTCCAAGTACAGCTGCACACGCTGCTATCGCGACGAGACGCATGGATTCCCCCCAAAAAGCAAATATAAGAAGCCGTATGAACGTAAACGACGCTTCTTGGAGGCAACCTTCTCCCCGGCGAACTTAGAGAAGTATACGCCCGGCCTGCATGCAGGTCAACGATTATTTTGCTGCTGGACTTACCGAGGTAGCGGCGCCGGCAGAATCTCCAGCATCAATCCGTTGGGATCGCGCAGCAGCACGATCTTGTTGGTCCCCATGGTCACGGGCTCGCCGTTGGTGGAAACAATCTCGCCGCCCGCCGCTTTCCACGCCTTGGCGACCGCGTCAACATCCCGCACGCGGAGCTGGAGAATCGGCTGGCCGGGGTCCTGAGTGCGGGTCTTGATCGGCTTGCGATCGATGTCCTTGAACTCGAGGAACGCCAAGAATACCGATGTGCCCGGGATCATCGCGACGCTGCGCCTGAACTGCGCTCCCGGCGTCCCCACGGTGTCCGTCAGGAGCTTGGTCCCGTCAAACGGGCTCCACGACTGCCGCTCGAAGCCCAGGGCTTCCTTGTATAGGCGCATGGTCTTGTCAGTGTCCGCGACCATGATTTCGAAATTCCCGCCGATCACATTGCTGGTAGCGGGCGCGGTGATTTCTGGCGCAGGCGTGCGCTGTGACAGTTCGATGAAGAATCCGTCCGGATCCTGGATGAAGATCGCTTTGCGCTTCGCCTGAATGGTCGCGGGCGCGCCACTGAGCGTTTGAATCCGCCCCGTTGATTTCTTGACGCGCGCAACGATCGCGTCAATGTCGCGAACGCTCAGGATCAATGTCGCCGCGCCAGGATCCTGAAAACGCGGTTGGGCGGGCTTGCGGTCGATATCCTTGTACTCGATCAGCTCGACTCCCAGCGCCGATCCGGGAACCTTGAGCGTCGCCGCACGGGACTGCGCGCCGGGCGTGTTGCCCAGACTCATGATGGCGGGATTCCCGCTGAAGGCTCCCGGCTGTCCGGACATCTCGAGACCGATCACGTCGCGGTAGAACTCGATTGCGCGATCCATGCTGGCGACGATGTGGCTAAAGTTTCCGACGCCAACCACGGGACTCTGAGCGGCAAGCGAGGCTGTAAACAGTGCGGCTGCGGCGGAAATCCTGACGATGGACATGCACCCTCCAGCGCACATGCTAACAGACCTGGCGCGGTTCACGCGAAGCTTGGTTTAATGTGTTCCGCGTTCGATCAGCTTGAGTGTGACCGTGGGAGTCGTGCTTTCGTCCACCTTGACGGATGCAGCCCGGCTCTCGAACGGCTGGCGATAGTCGCGGTCCATCCAGGCGTTGGTCTCGACTTCTTCCCACGCGAAAATCTTGTATTCGCCGGGAGGCAGGCCGTGCAAAGTGAAATTTCCCATCGCGTCGCTGGTCACCAGTTTGTTCATGTCGCGCCGCAGGGATCCGGATACGGGGACTGCGGTCACCTGCACGCTGGTTGCAGGATCTCCATGCGAGTTTTGGACAGTGCCTGTGATATCGCCCGCCGCGGGAGCGAGAACCACGTCGATCTGTCCTCCGCCGTAGTTGAGATCGAGCGTCGCGTCGGGCATTTCGCGCCCGGCCAGTTTCACCGACTTCAGATAATATCCATCCGGCATGCCGCCCGCCTCGACGATATAGGCGTCCACGTTCAACGTCGCCTGGAACGTCCCGTCATCATTCAACTGCGCCTGGCCGTTCCTCCCGGGTCCTGCTTCCGCGGGCGCAAACGTCAAGCGGACCGAGGCCAGGCGGACGTTAGGCTGTGCGCCCTCGACCGTGAGGCTGCCCGCCACCGCAATCGGCGGCTGAAGGCGCACCGCGACGTTATTCAGATCGCCGCTGCCAATATCGACCGGTAAACGCGCGGTCATGGCCTGCTGCGGAACTTGCGCCACGATGTAATACGATCCGGGGGGAACGGCGGCGAATTCGAATGTGCCATCGGCGTTCACCGGCGCCGCTCCGATCTGGCGATTGCCTCCGCTGCGTGGCGTTAAGGTGAGTAGTACGCCCGATCCGCCCGCTTTGGCTTTGCCTTTTCCCTTGGAGTTATCGGACTCCGGCGGCGTAGCCGGAAGACCCGCTACAGTTCCCGCGATGCGATAGAAGCGCGATTTTCGGAGACGAATCTCGATGCCGCGCACTTCGCTGCCGGCCACCAGATCGATGGGAGATGCCGCGGCCGCCTCAGCCAGGTTCGGGAAATACGTGGTCACGTAGTCCTCGATCGGGTCGGAGGCTGCACGTCCCGGACCTCCCAGGGATGCTCCCCGGCCTCCTCTGCCTCCGCGAAAAACGTCCAGAATTGCCTGCGCCGGCTGGCTGCGGCGGGCAGTCGCGCTTACATAATAGCGGCCTGGAGAAAGACCCGCGATGCGGAATTCGCCCAGATCGTTGGTCGAGCCGTTCTGCGTCTGCGTCAATTGCCGGCGGCCGCGCGGGTAGGTGTAGCGCCATACTTCGACGCTCACCGACTGGACCGGATCGCCGTCTTCATCGAACACGTGGCCCGCGATCACGCTCTGGGGCGTCAACTTCAGCTCGATGCCGCTGGTGTTTTTCTCCGAGACGACTTCGATCGGAAGGGTTTGGCCGCCCGGCGCGCTGAGAGTTTCCCGGACGTAGCCGGTTCGCTCGCCGGTCAGCGCGTAGGTTCCTGGATCGACCGAGGGAAAACGAAAACTTCCGTCGTTGGCACTGGTGGTCCCGTAGCTCCCGCCCCCGCGCCCGTTGGGCCGCAGCGTCAACGAGACCTTGCGCAGGACCTCGCCGGTGGTGCTCATCACGTGGCCCTCGACCGATCCGGGCGGCAGGGTGACAGTGGGAGTCCCGGCGGCGTTTTGACCGCCGCCTCGCCCGCCCTGCGCCCACAGGACCGCGAAGGCGGCGTACAGCGTCCCGGCGGCCAGGAAGGGTTTGAGAGTCCTCACTAGCTCTATTGACGCATAAGCCGGCCGGCTGGTTTGCATGCCAGTCGCAATCGGGCAGGGATAGAATGATCCCATGAAGGACGTGGCTCTGGCCCTCCGTACTTTGCGGAAGACGCCGTCTTTTACGATCACCGCCTTGCTATCGCTGGCCCTCGGCATCGGAGCCACCAGCGCGATTTTCTCCCTGCTGGATCAGGTGGTGTTCCGGTCATTGCCCGTCCGCGACCCGCGGCAGATGGTGGTGCTTCACCGCGATTTCACGCCCCTGGGAACCAGCAACAGCGATAGCCGCGAATCCGTCTTCTCGTTCCCGATGTATCGCGAGCTGCGCGATCATGATCCTGCGTTTAACGGGATCATCGCCCGCTCCAGCGCGCGGGTGGCGATGTCGTACCGTGCCGGAGCCGAACCTGCCTCGGCGGAGATTGTATCGGGAAATTTCTTCGAAGTCCTCGGCATTGGCGCAGCCGCCGGACGTGTATTCACAGCGGACGAGGATGGCAATCCCGGGGCGCATCCCGTCGTCGTGCTCAGCCATGGCTACTGGACCAGTCATTTTGCAGGCGACCCGCGATTGTCACTCAGACGGTCGCGATCAACGGCCATCCGATGACGGTGATCGGCGTTGCCGACGAACACTTTAACGGGATTCGACCGGGCGCAACCCCAGATCTGTACGTCCCGATCGCCATGCAGAAAGCCGTCCGGCCTACCTGGGATGCCCTGGATGATCCGACGTTTCGCTGGCTGAACCTGTTCGCACGGCTCAAGCCCGGATTCACGACGCGGCCGGCCCAATCCGCTACGGACGTGGTGTATCGTCAGATTCTCGAATCCGAACTGGCTCGCTCGCCGCATGCCGGGGGACCGAAAGGCGCCGATGCGTTCCTGAATCATCGTGTCCAGCTTCGTCCGGCCGCGCAGGGGATCAGCCAGCTTCGGTCGGAGTGGGAGGAACCATTGGTAGTGGTCATGGCGATGGTGGGATTCGTGCTGCTGATCGCCTGCGCCAACATAGCGGCCCTGCTTCTCACCCGTGCCGCCGGCCGCCAGCGCGAAATCGCCATCCGTCTGGCTTTGGGAGCATCTCGCGGTGTGCTGGTGAAGCAGTTATTGACCGAAGGTCTGGTTCTGTTTCTGCTGTCGGGAGCACTTGGGCTGCTGACGGCTTACGGCCTCTCCACGGCTCTCCTTCACGCACTGCCTCGTGGGCTTGGCGGGAACTGGTTGACCGCTAGCATCGATCTTCGCGTGCTCGGCTTCACGATGGTGGTTTCGGCTGGCTGCGGCCTGCTGTTCGGGTTGACGCCGGCGCTCCAAAGCACCAAGCCTCAATTATCAGAGACGCTCAAGGATCGAGCAGCGCAATTAACCGCTGGCGGCACGACGGGTTTTCGCGCGGCGATGGTGAGCGGCCAGATCGCTCTCTCCCTGATCCTGCTGGTGGGCGCGGCGCTATTCGCATCCAGCCTTTACCGGCTCGCGCAGGTGGACCTGGGGTTTCGAGCCGAGCGTTTGCTGACAGTATCCGTGGATGCCACCGTCACCCGGCCGGAACGCGCAGCAGCTGCGGCTTTCTATCGCGAGCTTGAACAGCGGCTGAGCACAATGGCGAACGTTGTGGGCGTGGGCGCATCCGATACCGGTCCATTTGCGGGCAGCGAACGCGGCAGCAATATCACCGTGGAGGGTTATCATCCGGCCGATGGAAAGGACGCGGGAGCTTTGATGTCCGCTTTAAGTCCCGGCTATTTCCGCGCGCTGGGCATCCCGCTTCTGTCCGGCCGGGAGTTAACGGAGCGCGACGACGAAGGCGCGCCCAAGGTAGCGGTCGTGAACGACGCCTTCGCGAAACGGTACTTCGGGAGCGGGAACCCGATCGGCCGCCGGTTCATGATTGGCGCGAGTAATCAGAGGCCGTTTGACCACGAAATCGTCGGCGTGGTGGCGGATATTCGGAGGAACGTTAGGGAGACGGCCAAGGAGAGCATCTATTTTCCGTATTTCCAGGATGAGCCCCAGCGCCTGACGTTTTATGTTCGGACGGCAGGCGACTCCAGCCTGGGCAGCGACATTCGAAAGCTGGTTCAATCCATGGATCCGGGGGTTCCGGTCGGAGATCCGCAGCCGATGACCCTGCTGATCCGTAACTCGATCTATACCGACCGCCTCATCGCCATCCTGGCCGCCGCCTTCGGAGTGCTCGCGACGCTGCTGGCGGCGATTGGCCTGTACGGCGTGGCGGCCCACACGGTTGCCCGAAGACGCGGCGAGATCGGAGTGCGGATGGCCATGGGGGCGCTGCCCGCGGACATCGTTGGCATGATCCTCAAGCAGTCCGGGGTGACCGTGACTAGCCGGAATCGTGATCGGCACAGCGGGCGCGCTCGGTCTCGGCCGGCTCATTCAATCTCGCTTGTTCGGAGTCCAGCCGGCAGATCCAGGAATGTTGGCGGCAGCCGCGTGTGTGCTCGCCGCGGCGGCTGCTGGCAGCTTCGTTCCTGCCAGCCTGGCGCGCCTCCCGGATCGACCCGCTCACAGCCTTGAGGCATGAGTAGGAATCGCCGAACGGATTACTTCGGCGGCAATTCAGGCAGCGGATGGCGATAACGCCCCGCGAAGATCTCGGCGAACAGGGCGAGCGTCTCCTCGTGGATCAGTCCGTTATCGGCAAGGATGTGCGCGCCGCGCAGATCGACGGGCGCTCCGAGCATGTCGGTGCAACGGCCTCCGGCTTCGCGGATCAGAAGGATTCCGGCAGCCACATCCCAGGGATTCAAATTGAATTCCCAGAACATGTCCAGCCTTCCGCAGGCGACCTATGCCAGGTCGAGCGCCGCGGCTCCCGGCCGGCGCACGCCGTGCGAGAGCATCGAGAGCTGATAGAAAAAGTGTACGTTGACGTTCTGATGACGCCTGCGCGAGGGAAAGCCGGTGGCCACCAGCGCGTCTTCCACGCGATTCACCTTGGATACCTGAATCCGCTGGCCGTTCAGGAACGCGCCCGAGCCGCGCTCGGCCGTGAAGATCTCATCGCGCGTGGGATCGGCGATCACGCCCGCGATCAGTTCGCCCGCTCGTTCGAGAGCGAGCGTCACGTTGTACACCGGAAAACCGTGCGCGAAATTCGTGGTGCCATCCAGAGGATCGACGTACCAGCGGGAGTCGGATGATCCGGTGTGTCCCCCGCCCTCTTCGGCGACAATCGAATGCGAAGGAAACTGGGCCCGCAGGCGCTCCACAATCAGCTTTTCGCTGGCGCGGTCGGCCGCGGTGACCAGGTCGTGCTCGCCTTTGAGCTCGAACCCGACGTGGCGCTCCGGCGAAGTCGCGCAGCAACGCCGACGGCTTCGCGAGCAATCTCGATCGCAGTCTCCAGGTAGGAGGGCAAATCGTTCAACCGACCTCGTATAGGTATTTGATGTCGTGCTTGTACAGGAAAAGATTGGGCTCGCCTTCGCGCGTCAGACGAATGAAGTCGACGTCGTAGAATTCGACGATTCCAGCGACTTCCGAGTTATCGGTCAGCCGGATCCGCACGGGAACCCGATTCTCCGACAGGCGCCGCAGATATCGGACTTCTTCGAAGGTCTGCTCGGGTGCTTTGGTTTTGCTGGTTCCAGGCACGGTGTACAGTCGATCAGGGCGCCACTCTTCCTCTAAGCGGCGCATCCCCATAGTATCCGGTGCGAGTCGTGGCCCGCAAATCTTTGCGGGCAAGCTCCACCCGCACCAGGTGGAAACGCGGCGCATCCGCGGGAAGATTGCGCGGATAATACCCGACCAGATACTGCGTCCGCAGGTCGCGCAGGATTTGCGTAAACGCTTCGTCCAGCTCGGCGGCCCCCGTGGGCTGGAATACGCGGCCGCCGGTGCCGCCCGCGAGCGTTTCGAGAGCGCGCTCGCCTCCCAGGTTCCGACCCGCATCGTTGGTGATGGGGATCACCAGAATGGGATAAATGATGGCGTCGGCGTTCTGCGCCGAATCAAACGCGTCGGCGTATTTCTTGACGCTGGTGGTGTCGCCGCCGTCGGTCACGGCGACGATCACGTGCCGGCCCTCGCGGCCGTTGAGATCGCGAGACGCCAGATGCACGGCGTCGTAGAGCGACGTCCCGGCCCGCGCTTTCAGGTCCTTGAGGGAGTCGACCAGGCGCTGCTCGCGGCGGGTAAACGAGTTTAGCCGGGTCACTTCGTCGTTGAATGCGTACAGCGCTACGGTGTCCTGGGGATTTCCTTCCCGCACCAGCGCGCGCAGAAACTTCTCCAGGGACGTGGTTTCGTAACGCAGATTTGAGGCCGTGGATCCGCTGGTATCGATCAGCAAGGACACCGAAAGGGGCAGCTCCGTGTGGTGCTCGAACACGGCGATGTCCTGCTTGACACCGCTGTCGTAAACCGTAAAATCGGGCTTCTCGAGCGAGCCGATCAGCTCGCCCCTGGCGTCCTTAACAGTGACCAGGAGCCGGACCAGCTTTACGTCGACCTTGAACTGGGCTCTGGCGATGACGGCTGCGCCCGCAAGCGACGCCGCCAGGATTACGAGCGCGCTTTTGTAACGGAATCGTCCCATTCGCCGTCCACCCACACTTCGCCGTCGGCGAAGTATTCTTTCTTCCAGATCGGCACCAGCTTCTTCAGCCGGTTGATGCCTTCGAGCGCTGCCTCGAAGGCGGGTTTGCGATGCGGCGCGGTAGCCACCACCACCACGCTGGCTTCTCCGATCTCGATCCGGCCCAGACGGTGAATCATACCCATCCGGCCGACCTGAAACGCGTGCGCGATCTCGCAGCCGATCTGCGCCATCATCTTGATCGCCATGGCCTCGTAGCACTCGTATTCGAGATACCGGGTGGGCCGGCCCTTGGTGTTGTTGCGCGCGATGCCTTCGAAGGTGACGACCGCGCCGTCCTCGCCGCGCTGCAGGCGATGGGCCAATCCCAGGCTGTCAATAGGTTCGCGCGTGATCGCGAAAAAATGCCCGGCGGGGTCTTCGATGACCTGGGTGAACGCCGCGGAACCGCCGCTGACCGGCGGCAGAAACGCCACTTCGTCACCCTCAGACAGGGGAGCGCCGGGCTCGGAAAATCGCTGGTTCAAGGCGAGCACCAGGCTTTTCGACATCTCGCGCAGCTTAGGAAAGTGTCCGGCGTAATGCTCGAAAACGGAATCCAGGCGCGAGCCATCGGGGATCTCGACCGAGTCCTCGCGGAGACCGACAATGTCGCGCAACACCCCAAAGAACAAGACGCGGATTCGCACAATTTATGATGTTATGGTAACAGACGCATCCCGGCGTTCCCGGTTACAATTTATGCCCTCCGTCGAGACCCGCCTGCGCGTCCGCTACGCCGAAACCGATCAGATGGGCGTGGTCTATCACGCCAATTACCTGATCTGGATGGAGGTGGGACGCGTCGAGTACTGGCGCGCCGCCGGGCTGCGCTATCGCGATATGGAGCGCGAGGACGGGATCCTTCTGGTAGTGGCGGAAGCGAGCTGCCGGTACTTATCGCCCGCCGTGTACGATGAAGAAGTCATCGTCCGGACGTCTGTCGCGGAGGCAAGCCCACGCATGATTCGGTTCGATTACGAACTGCTGGCCGCGGTCGATGGGCGTAAGCTGGCGACCGGCTATACCAAGCACGTATTCTGCGGCGTCGACCGCAGGCCGGCCAAGCTGCCGCAAAAATATCACAAAGTTATGGGAATCGAAAAGGCGGGGGCATGAGCACACTCTCCATACGCGATCTGGATCTGGCGGGAAAACGCGTCTTCATCCGCGTGGATTTTAACGTTCCTCTGGCCCCAGGCGGGCAAGAGATCACCAGCGACAAACGTATTCGCGCATCGCTGCCGACCATCCGCTACGCGCTCGAAAAGGGCGCGGCGGTGATCCTGGCGAGCCATCTCGGCCGGCCCAAGGGCAAGCCCAATCCGGAGATGAGCCTGAAGCCGATCGCCGCACGGCTGGGTGAGTTGTTGGGCCGACCCGTGGCCATGGCTCCGGACTGCGTCGGCCCGGCAGTGGAGGCGATGCTGCCCGCAGCCGGGCGAGGTGCTGCTGCTCGAAAATCTGCGCTTCCACCCGGAAGAAGAAAAGAACGATCCCGAATTCTCGAAGCAGCTCGCGAAGCTGTGCGATGTGTATGTGAACGACGCGTTCGGTTCGGCGCATCGGGCGCATGCCTCGACGGTGGGGATGATCGCGTTCGTGAAGCAAGCCGCCGCCGGGCTGCTGATGGACAAGGAGATCGAGTACCTGACCAAGGCTGTGAAGAATCCCGCGCGGCCATGTGTCGCGATCCTGGGTGGCGCGAAGGTTTCGGACAAGATCGAAGTGATCCAGAACCTGATGAAGGTCGTCGACAAACTGATGATCGGCGGCGCCATGGCTTATACCTTCCTGCGGGCGCGCGGCGAGGGCACCGGCAAATCGCTGGTCGAGGAAGACAAGATCGATCTGGCGCGCGAGCTCATGGCCGAGGCGGGGTCGAAGCTGATGCTGCCGGTGGATCACGTGGTCGCCGCGGAATTGAAGGTGGGTGTCGATACGAAGGTGGTCGATCAAGTTCCGGGAGGACTGATGGGGCTGGATATCGGTCCGAAGACGATCGCCGCGTACGAGCAAGTCATCGCCGGCGCAAAGACCGTCATCTGGAACGGCCCGATGGGCGTGTTCGAGACGCCTCCGTTCGATCGGGGCACGGTGGCGCTGGCGAAAGCCGTGGCGGCGTCGGGTGCGGTGAGCGTGGTCGGCGGCGGCGATTCGGAAAAGGCGATCAAGTCGGCGGGCGTGTCGGACAAGATCAGCCACATCTCGACCGGCGGCGGCGCGTCGCTGGAGTTTCTGGCGGGCATCGAGTTGCCGGGAGTAGCCGCGCTAGAAATTAGCCGCAAATAAACGCGAATAAACGCAAATCATACGGATCTGGACAACCTGCTTCCATCAGTGATCACGGATGCGGCCGTGCGCGCTGGCGACGCAATGGGTAATTCCGTTAACTGAAGTGAATCAAGCCATCCATCTGGCTACTAAACATCTCATCGCCGTGCTAGGAGTCGAGTCGTTTCGGATCTTAGAGAACGGGCTTGGCACGGAAGGCTACACGGGATACACCTTGGATTTCCAAGGCGACTGGCGTACCTACGTTCGCCAAAACAACGAGGCTGCACTTCGTTTCATCGAAGAGCACCAGCTCGGCGAGGGGTATGGCTACATCTTGACCACAGCTTCAGAGAACGAATTCAAAGCTGTAGATGCAGAAGAAGCTTAGCAGCCATTTGCGTTCATTCGCGTTTATTTGCGGCTATTCGTTTCGCTTCGCGGCTTCGAGAGCAGCCAGCGTCGGTCCCGAGTGTCCGCGAGGCAGCAGGCTCGGCCCCGACCGCACGAACACGCTCTCCGGCCGGATATCCGTAGGGATGATCACGCCGATGAAGCAGTTGCTCATCTCGTCCCAATTCTGCGGACCCCACACGATCTCCTTCGTCGGATCGGGATTGAAACGATTGTTCGCGGAGTTATCGAAGTGCGAGATCCCGATCATGCGCGTGCCTTTGGGCATGTCGATCGGCTTCGCCATTTCGTAACCCATCTGCCATTCGAAATCCCACTTGGTTTTTAGAACGGTCTGGGTTTCGCCCGTCGGGAACACCAGCCGCAGTTCGAAATCCTTGCCGCGAAGATGCATGTGAGGCTGCGCGTAGACCAGCTTGGCTTCCTGCGCGAGCGTCAGCTCGCTGACCACTTCGGCATTGCCATCGCCGGCAGGGATCGCCAGATTCGACGCCGTCGGTCCGGCATTGAAAAAGTAGCGCGTCAAGGGAGCACTCTTCGCCAGCACCAGGCCGATCTTGGAAGCATCCTCGGTAGGCTGCCCCATCGTCGTGTAATGCAATTCGAATACAAGATCCGATCCCTTGGGCACGAACTTGGCGGAGCCGTTTATATCGAAGCTCTGCGCGCCCAGTCCGGGATTGTACTTGCCCAGGATGTCATTGCCTTCTTCCGCGCCGTTGCGGCCGATGATCTGGCGCTGGGTCTCGTTCTCATACGCCTCGCCGGGTTCGGCGTTCTCCAGCCAATGCGATCCGGGCGGCCGCACCCACACCTTCCCGTGATGCAGAACCTTGGGATTGCTGGGACGCATTTCCGCTGACGAGATCCACATGTCCTCGGGGAAATTGGTCTTCACCAGAACGTACTTGTAGTTGATGGTTCCCGTGGCGGGTATCTGGAACGCCTTGGGCATCTCGACGATAACGTCGGGTTTGATGTTCCAGCCGTCCTGGAACGTCAGTGCGGCGGGCTTGTCCTTCGCGTCGCCTTCAGGCGCGCCATTGTCGACCCACGCGGTAAGGGTCGCGATCTCATCGGCGCTCAGCGTGCGGTCATTCTTGAAATGCCCGACGCCGGCATCCGCCATCCATGGCGGCATCTTCCTGGCGACCACCGCGGCCTTGATCGACTTCGCCCACGGCCGGGCGTCGTTGTAACTCAACAGTGACATAGGAGCCACTTCGCCGGGACGATGACAACTCTGACAATTCCTCTGCAGGATCGGCAGAACGTCCTTGTTGAAGGTGACTTTTGAGGGATCCGGAGCGGCGAGAACCGCCACGCCCGTCTAGGCCAACCGCGATAGCCAGTCGAAATGCGCTCACGAATACTACCTCCTTCAGAGGTTTTACCGCTGACTCATTATAGAGTCACTTTTTAGTCAAACGCAACGATTCGTTGCACATCCGAACGGCACAGCACGCGGGGTGATTCAGTTCATAGAAAGTTTTGATTGGACCGCGCGCCTTCGCGGTCTTAGGCTCATTAGTATGATGGCCACAGAAAAACTGGAACGGGAGGAGCCGGAGGAAATCTCGGTCTTGCACCGTGTAAGCCGGATTGTCAGCTCCGAACTGTCTTTGGATGAAATGCTCGGGGAGATCGTGGGCCTTACATCCCAGATCTCGGGATGCGATGCCTGCCTGGTCTACCTGGTGGAATTGCCCACGGAGGAATTCGTGCTGCGCGCATCTCAGGTTCCGCACGCCGCGGACCTGGGGAACCTGCGCATGAAGGTCGGCGAAGGAGTCACGGGCTGGGTCGCCGAGCACCAGGCTCCGGTGGCGCTTTCCTCGAAAGCTTCCGCGGATTCGCGATTCAAATTCTTTCCGGCGTTGGTGGAGGATACCTATGAGGCTTTCCTCTCGGTGCCGCTCATCAACAAAGGCAAGGTGATCGGCGTGATCAACGTGCACCACCGCGAGCGGCATGCGCATACGGCCGAGGAAATTTCGACCATCCAGTTCATGGGTGAGCAGATGGGCAGCGCCATCGCCAAGAGCCTGCTCGAGGAAGAGAACGCGCGCCTGACCGAAGAGACAGCCGAGGTCAAGCGGCAACTGGAGACTCGTAAGGTAGTGGAGCGCGCCAAGGGCATCCTCCAGCGCCGCCAGAGTCTTACTGAGGAAGAAGCGTATCTGCGGATGCGCAATGAAAGCCGCCGTCTCCGCCGTCCGATGAAGGAACTGGCCGAGGCGATCATCCTGGCGGAGGAGCTCGGGCGGAAAGAAACGGCGCCGCGGGACCCTCGCGAGTAAACCGCAGTCTCGCGCGGTATCCTCAGAAGCAGAGTGCTTCGCGCGACGCTTCGCAAGATACCGGTGGTGCTGATCTGCGCTCTTCTAGCTGGATCGCTGTTCGCGTTTCACGATAAGTTTCGCGAATACCCGGGGATGGAATACTCTGTCGGCGCGATTCCCCTCCCGCCGGGCTGGGATCGCGAGACGGACTTCGTTTTCGGCCGGATCATGTTTCCGGGCGGACCCCTGGACGGCTATCGGGGGCGAGAAGACCCCGACTATCATCGCGGGCGGTCGCTCTGGACCCAGGATTATCCGCGCGCCGACCGGCATTTCCTGGAAGCCGTGCTGCGCCTCACTCGCGTAGATGCACGGCCCGTGGAGCAGATCATCGATCTTGAAGACGGTGACGACGTCTACAATTACCCGTTCATTTATGCGGTCCAGGCCGGCGAGTGGGGCTTGACCCAGAAACAGGGGAAAATCCTGCGCGATTATCTCGACCGCGGCGGCTTCTTCATGGCCGACGATATCCATGGAACCGCGGAATGGGGTGAATTCATCGAGCGCATCGGATACGCGTTTCCCGATCGCCAGGTTCAGGATATCCCCAACGACGATCAGATTTTCCATTCTGTATTCGACCTGGACGATCGCTACATCATCGTCGGTTCCGAGCATCTCAGGGAAGGCTCCAAGAACGGCGGGACGGTGCCTTACTGGCGTGCGATCTACGACGACAAGGGCCGCGTCGTGGTGCAGGCTATGTATAACTCCGACACAGGCGATTCCTGGGAGTTTGCCGACGACCCGCGCTATCCCGAAAAATATTCAGCATTAGGGATACGGCTAGGCGTGAACTACATCGTCTATTCGATTACTCACTGATGAGGAAAACGGGAGGTCCAGAGCCCCACCGATAAAGAGCAACCCGCAAACCGGGTCGCGACTGCCCTGGACCTTCCTTTGGGCGTGTTGGCTTGTGAGGATGCACGCCGGACGCCACAAGCGGCCGCTGAAAACTAAGAAGTTGCGGACATCGGCGGGACATTTTGTCCCCTGCGGAAGGGACAGTGTGTCTCAAGTCGATCCAGACAAATCCTTAGAGAAATGTTTAGACCGGGTTCGTTATACTGGCTCCCCGGCTTGGTCCTAACCGTTTTGGCACATGCTTAGTCCCTGGTTGCTTCCGGTATCTTTCGGCGTCACCCTGCTGCTTCTATGCGCCATGGGATTCCTGGTAAGAACCGGAGTCCGCACCCGTAATCTCGGCAGATGCTGGCGTTGCGGAGCGGCGAAGGTGCGGCCTTCCAAATCGCGTTCGATGGATAAGCTGGCCGGGTGCCTGGTTCTCAGGCCATATCGTTGCGGCGGGTGCCTGACGCGATTCTACGCCTTTCGGACGTTCACTCCGGCACTCGCGATCGCGCAGATCAAAGCCCCTTCCCGGATTCGGGTAAAGGTGATCGTCAGGCTGCCTTGGCCTACGGATTGGGAACAGCGCCTGGGAGCTGCTGATGGCCGAGGAACAGGGATCGAGACCCCGAGTCAGCTAGAACTGATAAGCGAGTGCGATATTTACCACGTTCCCGCGGCCGGAAGTGGCACGCGGCCCCAGATTCGCGCCGTTGAACGTCCGCGTGCGAAAATCCCAGAAGCTCCATTCAAATGCTGCGGTCACATCGGGCGCGAGCTTGCGGAAGTAGCTCGCCCAGACAAAGCTATTTTTTGAGCGGGTGGTCCCCGGCATCAGATCGCTGTCCCGGGGATCGTCGGTGCCTGCGCCGGCATACAAGATATCCTTGGACGTCACCGGCGAGATCAGTTCAGCCCATCCACCCATGTCGCCGATCTTGCGGAATTGAGCGGGTGTCTGACCCGCTGTCGGTGTGAAAGCGACGCCCTGGTCGATGCCGCCTCCGAAGGGAACCAGATTCGCTCCCGTAAAGCCTTCGCCACGGATGATGAGGTACTTGAAAACCGGAAGGGTCAGGTCCAGCGCGGCGGCATAGGAATCAATGCCCTTGTTGGCGCCAACCGCCTCACGGCCATAATGACCGCTCACGCCGACCGTCGCAGTCCTGCCGGCCGCCGGATGAGACAACGCCGCGCGAGCCTCATAGAATGGCTGCCGGCCGCGTTCGCCGAAGCCGGAAAAGCTGCTATCGACTGCTGAGCCGGCGGCTGTGCCGGTCAGTCCCGCTTGATCCCCCAGGCGATTGTCGCCAAACGATGGCCGAAGTACGCCGCCCTGGATAAGCACAGTGGAACCGCCGAATTTGTGTCGATTTTCAACCCGGACTTGCGGCAGCCAGGCCCACAGATTTCCCGCAGTTGCGCCCAACGGTATCGCGACGTGCGAAAGCGAGATAGGATCGAGAGGCGCAAGAATGGCTTTGTCCTGACCTGCCACGATCCTCCATCCACCCTTATCCAACTGAAGATAGCCTCTACGCAGACGGGGCTGATTGAAGACCCGATTCTGCGGTTGAAGATTCGCGTCCGTCGGGCGGGATCCGAAGAAATCAATCTCCACCAGTCCTGACGGATTCCACCCGCCGCCGGGAGCTTTCGGGCTCACCTGGACGCCGAGTATGGATTGGCGCGCGGTAAAGATCGTATCGCCAACCGAGCCGGCGCGTTTGGTAGTGCCATCGGGGAACGTGACCGGAACGTTTCCCGGCAGAGGCCAAAGCGGAACATCCTGCCCGATCTGGACTGTGTCGGAGGTCGAGATGTTCATGAGCAGAGTCCCGTATAGCCGCAGCATGTAATCCCCGATGGGCGCTTGCAGCCGCGAACTCGATTTCGGCGCCCCCGGATAAAAGGGGCCGTCCGGAGGGGCGTGATCCTCTAACGCTCCGCCCGGCGTATTCTGGCCTCGGGCAGGCATGGTAAACAGCGCAACTACTAGTGAAGCGGTAAGGCAGTTTGTGCGAAGACTAAATCTCATGCCCCCGATTATGGGCAGGCATCAGCTCGTAAGTCGTTCAGATCCTGTAAACGTTTTGTAAAACAATTCGAATGTCGGGAAGCGTTTTGTTACGAGATCAGCGCCGGACGACGGGGGCCTTCAATTCGTTCTGCATCACGCCCACGTACTGCTGCGCCTGCGCCTGCATGGGACCGGAGATCGCGGCCGACTGCTGCTCGAACTTCAGAGCTTCCTGGAGCTTGGTGCGGTCGGTGGTGATCTTCGAAAGCTGGTAGTTCGCAACGCCCAGATAGAAATTCGCGGGACCCGTCATCGCGGTCTGACCGCTGATCATCGGCAGCGCCGCCCGCAGATTCGTATCGCAATCCTTCCACACCTGGCGCATGCATCCGGTTACGCCGGCGGTGTAGTATCCCCGCGAAAGCAGGAGGGACTTTCGCTTGCTCCAATCCTCATCGGAATAGCCTTCGGGCTTGGCCTTGCTCTTCATGACCGATACCAGCCGCGCAGCATAGGTATACGCCTGATCCGCCCGGTTCTTGGACATCAGGTTTTCCGAGATGACCATCAGGGCTTCCTCTTCATTGGGGCTCTCTTTGAGGATTTTCGTGGCGCCTTCGATCTGCTTATCCGCACCGCCCATTTTGCCGAGCGCCGCCATGTAGGCGCCCGTGCCGGCCCCGATATACGAACTCTTGGGATTCACCGCCAACAGAGCATCCATCAGCTCAACGACTTTCTCGGGAGCGAGACCCGGCTGAGAAGCCGCAGTGGAGAGCGCATACTCGCTGGTTGCGCCGACTCCTTTGGCGTATTCCACCCGTTTCGGCCAGTCCTCTTCGGTAAATCCGTCCAGCTTGGGACCCGTGACTTCCGCTTTGGCGAGTTTCGCCGTTTCGACGGCCCATTTCTTGACTGCGTCGGGATCCTTCGCGGTCTGAGCGTCCTTTAAATTCTGATAGGCGTCATCGAGTGCGTTTGCGTTTGCCGACGCTGCCAGGAAAAAGGACAGGGTGCCGAGGGCAAGGATGGCGGTTTTCACAGTGGTCTCCTCGCAGAATTATAACAGCCTCCGGAGCCGCGGCAGTGAGGGAGTGGGTATAATCCGTTCAGGTGACGTCTGCTGCACCTTTTCCCTCGGATGCTCTCGCCGAAGCCCCGGTTTACTGCGATGTCAGCCTGCCGGTCCCGCTAGATACCGCCTTCACGTACAGGCTTCCCGAAACCTTGCGGCGGCGCGTGCGGCCCGGCTGCCGGGTCCTGGTTCCGTTCGGGCCTCGCAAATTGACCGGCGTAGTCCTGGCGACCCACAGCCGGCCTCCGGATGTCCCGGCGAAGGAAGCGCTGCGGCTGCTGGACGAAGAACCTGCGCTCGATGAAAGCCTTCTGCATCTGGGCCGCTGGATTTCCACGTATTATTGCGCGCCTCTAGGGGAAACTCTGCGGGCGATGACGCCCCTGGCGGCCGACGTGCGTCGCGGCCGGGTTTATTCCCTCACGCCTTCGGGCCGCGACACGGCTCGGCAGTTGCATTTGACGGAGACGGAAGAGGACCCGGCCGCGGTGATCCTCCGCATGCTGGATGGGCGGGCGCTCTCGGCAACGTATATCGCACAAAAAGTAAAAAAAGCCGCGGCCGTGCTGCGATCGCTTGAGAAGAGAGGATTCGTGGAATCCGAAGACGTGGCCGCCGAGCGCGATCCCTTGCGGGCGTCATCCGCACGGCTGCGCGTGGAATTCGTCGCGCGGGCCACGGATAAACTTCCCAAACCCGAGCGCGAACTGCTTGCGTATCTCGAGCTTCATCCCGGCCAGCACAATCTCGCCGCACTCGAAGCAACGCTGCCGAAAGCCAGCACCGCGGCCCGCGCATTGGCCCGCCGCCAGCTCGCGAGGCTCGCCCTGGAGCCGGTATCGAGCATGGATGCCCCGCCCCGCGCGCCGCACACGCTGAATCCGCATCAGCAGGAAGCCTTCGACGCGATTCGTCTTTCGCTCGGCTCGCGCCGGTTTCAATCGTTTCTGCTCGAAGGCGTAACGGGATCCGGCAAGACGGAAGTGTACTTGAGCGCGATTGAGGCAGCCCTGGCGCTGGGCCGCGGTGTGCTGTTGCTGGTTCCCGAGATCGGGCTGACGCCCGCGGTCGCCGGACAATTTCACCATCGCTTTGGAGAGCGCGTGGCGATCCTGCACTCCGCCTTTCACGATTCCGAGCGCGCCCAGGAGTGGCGCAGAATCCGCGCGGGCGAGGCGTCCGTGGTGGTCGCCACCCGGTCCGGCGTGTTCGCGCCGGTTCAGAACCTGGGGCTGATTATCGTCGACGAAGAACACGACCAGAGCTACAAGCAGCAGGAGACGCCCCGCTATCATGGCCGCGACGTGGCCGTTGTGCGGGCTCGCAATGAGGGCGCCGTGATCGTGCTGGGATCGGCGACTCCCAGTCTTGAATCGCGCTATAACGCCGAAAGCGGAAAATACACGCGGCTGGTGCTGCCCGGACGAATCGAGCGCCGTCCCATGCCCACCGTGTCGGTGATCGATATGCGGCGCGAGTTCCTCGAAACCCGCAAGCAGGCGACGTTTTCACGGGCACTGGTCGATGCCGTCACAGAACGCCTGGAAAATGGCGAGCAGACCATGCTGCTGCTCAACCGGCGCGGCTTTTCGAGTTTCGTCGCGTGCCGGGCGTGCGGCGAGCGGCTGCAATGCGTGAACTGCTCGGTGACTCTGACCTATCACAAGCGCGACCGGCGCATGCTGTGCCATTACTGCAATTACGCGACGCCGGTTCCGGAACGCTGCCCGAAATGCGCCAGCGACTATCTCCAGTTCATCGGCGTCGGCAGCGAGCGCCTGGAGCAGGAACTGGGGGCGTTTTTCCCGAAGGCCCGCATCGCGCGGCTGGATCGCGATACGGTCGGCGGCAAGCGCGATTATGAGACGATCCTGGCGGGTTTCCGCGAGCGGCACTACGACATTCTGGTCGGGACCCAAATGATCGCCAAGGGTCACGATATCCCCAACGTGACGCTGGTGGGCATCGTCAATGCGGATCTTGGCCTGGGGCTTCCCGATTTCCGCGCGGCCGAGCGAACGTTCCAACTGCTCACCCAGGCCGCGGGACGAGCCGGCCGCGGCGAGACGCCCGGCATTGTCCTGATCCAGACGATCAACCCGGATCATTACGCGATCCAGTGCGCCGCCGAACAGGATTACGAAAAGTTCTACAGAAAGGAAATCGAGTTCCGGAGGCTGATGTATTACCCGCCGTTCGGAGCGCTGGCGAATATCGTGGTCCGCTCCACCAACGAGGAGGATGCTTTGTCGCGCAGTGCGGCGCTCGGGCGGCTGCTGAATCCCGCGCCGGAAGGTGTGCGGGTGATGGGCCCTGCGCCTGCTCCGGTGCTGCGCGTAAAGACCGAATATCGGTATCAGGTGCTTCTCAAGACCTCCAGCCGGAAGCGGCTCGGCGAATTGCTGGCGGAAGTTCGCAAATTCGCCGCGGCTGAAAAATGGGGTCCCGCGAATTTAGCCATCGACGTCGATCCCGTGACCCTGCTCTGACTCATGCTCGATTTTCAGATTGTCGACACCAACCTGCAAACCGCCATGCGCTTTTTTGGCGCGGCCACAGGCGGGGGCGAATCGCGCGGACTGGATGGCGCATTGGCGATCTATTCCGGTCTGGATTACGGTGTGTTCAACATCGCCATGTTGCAGGGCGACCCGCCCGCCGGGATCGACACATTCAACGATCGCCTGGCTCAGTGCGCCCGCTATTTCGCGCCCCGCACCTTACGCTGGTCGTTCTGGCTGTGCGAAGACTCTCTCGACTCCTCCACCCGCCGCCGGGCACGCTCTGTGTTGATGGATCGCGACCTGCGGCCGATATCGCAGGCTCCGGGCATGCTGGCCGAATCGCTGGCTCCGCCGGTGCGGCCGCTGCCTAAGATCGAATGTGTCCCGGTTGCCGACCGGGCCATGCGGCAGACTTTCGGCGCCCTCACCGCGGTGAGCTTCGATATCCCCATGGGAATCGCGAAGGCGGTCTACGAGCCGGAGCGGGCCTGGTTGGGAGATTACCGGGGCTATGTCGGCCTGGCGGCCGGAAAGGCCGTAGCGATTATCGCGATCGTCGCGACTCCGGACGCACTGGGGGTGTACTCGCTATCGACACTGCCCGAATGCCGCCGGTTGGGTTACGGCGAAGCGCTCCTGCGCACGGCGGTCGCCGTCGAACGGCAGCGGACAGGGATCCGGCGCGTGGTGCTTCAGTCGACCGATGCGGGATATTCGCTCTACCGGCGATTGGGATTCCGCGAAGTCGCGAAGTTTTCGGTGTACCTGACCAGGTAGCCACATCCGTAAGAGCCGCGGACTACAATCTAAGCAGAAGTATGTGGTCGATCCTCGTGCTGGTTCTTCTCGCGCAAGCCCCCGACTACCTAGCCGAGGGACTCAAGGCCCTGGATGCCGGAAACTCCGGCCAGGCGATTGAATCGTTCACCAAGGCGGTCGCCGCCGATCCCGCCGATTACAGCGCGCATTTCAATCTGGCGCTGGCCTACAGCATGTCGAACCAGGACGCGCTGGCCATCCCCGAGTACCAAAAGACGCTGGAACTGCATCCGGGACTCTACGAAGCCCAGCTCAACCTTTCGATGTCGCTTCTGAACCAGAAGGAATTCGCGCTGGCGATTCCGTTGCTGAAGGCAGCCGACTGGAGCAGCGGCCCATGGAGTTCAAACCGGTTTATTACCTGGCTGTGGCGCTGCTCGAAAACAAGCAGGTGACTGAGGCCATCATCGAGTTCCAAAAAGCTGTCGAAATGGATGCGGGTTCCGCTGGAGCCGAGCTGGGACTGGGGCAGGCGCTCGCCCGCGACGGCCACCGCAATGAGGCCGAGCCGCATTATCGTAAAGCCGCGAACATCGAGCGCGCGTATCACAGCTACCTGCTGGAGCTGGCCGGGCTGTTTGAGGAGCATGGCGAAGCGCCCCAGGCGCTGGATATCTACCGCGAGTTCCCCGACGATCCGGGCGCTCAGGAGCGCGCCGGAGTGCTGCTGCTCGAGACCGGACAGAATGCGGCCGCCATCTCCACGCTCGAACCGGTGGTCAAGAAATCGCCCACTCCCGCGAATCAGGTCGCACTGGCGCACGCCTACGTCCAGGAGAAGCAACTGGCGAAAGCCGAGCCGCTGGCCGCCGTGGGCGTGACGGCCGCGCCGGAGGATTTCGAATTGCGCATGTTTTACGGGCGCATCTTAAGAGACGAGCGGAAATTTCCGTTGGCCGCGGAGCAGTTTTCAGCCGCCACCAAGATCAAGCCGGATGCCGCCCAGGCCTGGACCGAGCTTGCCGGCGTGCTCATCATGGCCGAACAGCCTTTGGACGGTCTGGCGGCTCTCGATAAGGTGCATGCGCTCGGCGCGGAGACCAGCGGGCATTTCTATCTGCGCGCCATCACCCTGGATCGGCTGAAGAAGAACAAAGAGGCCCTGGAAGCCTACAACCAGTTTCTCGCCGCCAGTAAGGATGTGAATCCCGATCAGGAATTCATCGCGCGCCAGCGAGTGAAAGTCCTGGAAAAGGAATTGGGTAAACGCTAAGTATGTTTCCGCTGCTGATGCTTGTTCTCGTGCTGGACTTAACTGCGATCAAGTCCGAGCCCAGGCTGGAGAAGCGGAGCCAGCTGGCGCTGCAATTCGCCGATTCGGCGCTCGATTCCGCGCGCGAGCTTTACAAAAAGGGCGAGCTGGAGGCTTGCCGAAGCGCGCTCGGTGAAGTACAGGAAGGCGTCCAGCTTTCCTATGACTCGCTGATGGCCACCGGTAAAGATCCCCGGCGAAATTCCGGTCCTTTCAAGGATGCGGAAAAATCCACGCGCCAAATTCTTCGCCGTTTAGACAATCTCAGCGATTTGATGAGCGCGCTCGACCGGGACGTCGTGGAACCCGCGCAGCACACGGTTTCCGATATACATGACAAGCTGATTACAGGGATCATGGGGAAGAAGAAATGAGAACTCTTCTGGTCTTATTCTCGATCGGACTTCCGATGTTTGCGCAGGTAAACGGGCGCGATTTTCTCACCGCCGATGAAGCCGATCAGATCCGGCTGGTGCAGGAGCCCAACGACCGGCTCAAGCTGTACCTGGTCTTCGCCAAGCAGCGTGTGGAACAGGTGGATCAGCTGGTGGCGCAGAATAAACCCGGCCGGTCGGTGATGATTCACGATCTGCTCGAGGATTACACCAAGATCATCGATGCTATGGACACCGTGGCCGACGATGCATTGCGCCGCAAGCTGCCGCTGAACCTTGGGATCGCCGCCACGGTGGAGGGCGAGAAGACCATGCTGGCTCGATTGCAGAAAATCCAGAACGCCGCGCCTTCCGATCTATCGCGCTACGACTACGTGTTGAAGGATGCTATCGACACAACCTCCGACAGCCTGGAGCTTTCGCAGGAGGATCTGACCGGCAGGGCCTCTGAAGTGGCGGCGAAGGACAAGAAGGAAAAAGATGCGCGAACCGCGGCGCTGACTCCCGAGGAAGCGAAAGAGAAGAAGGCGGAGGATAAGAAAGACGCGAAGCGGAAGCCTCCCACATTGCGGCGTCCCACAGATCCGCCCCCGAAGCAGTAGCTGGCCGCTGGTCATGAAAGCGCGGCACGCACGTCCTGCAATGTGACCATGAGCATCATGGGGTCCCGGGGACTTGGATCAAACCCAAGCGCGAGATAAAACTCCTTAGCGTCCAGGGAAATCGCATGTACGACGATGCCGCGGATACCGATAGCATCGGCCGCATGCAACACGCGGCGCGCGGCGTCTCCGAAAAGGGCGCGCCCTAAACCTCTGCGCTGCCAGCCTTGGTCAACGGCAAGCCGGGCCAACACCGCGATGGGGATAGGATCGGGCATGTTCCGCCTGAAACGGCCGGGCGCGCTTTCCACGGTGATCGCGCCCGACGCCAGGGCGTAATAGCCGACAACTTTCCTCTCTTCACATACAACGTAGGTGCGCGACGCACCGGCCACTTGGTTAGGTCGCGCCCGGCGTCTCAACCAGTCGTCCATCGACGCCTGGCCCGAATCGAATTCTTGTGTCTCGTGCTGGTCCGCGAGAGGTTCGGGCGGGGACAGCTTTGCGTTCATTTTTCCCAGGGCGTGGGAGTGTTGAGGGAGCGATGGAGCCGATCATTCGGGCATGGCGGCGCATCGAGGCGCGCCAGAAACTCGGCGTGAGCTTTAGAGTCGAGCATAAAGACTGTCCGATCCAGTAGCGCATCCTGGGCGGCATGCTGGGCTGCGTCGAGCACAAAATCCGTACGGTTCTTTCCCGTCAAGGCGGCTGCGCGATCGATCAGACCACGCACTTCCGGTTTGATCCGGATGTTCAGCGTATCGCGCTTAGCCCCTGCCCGCGTTTCGCGCATAAAAAATCCCCTTCCAGACCTAGCGTAGCATAGCGTAATGACGCCGTCATTACAGATTCTAATTCCGCAACCTTAACCCTGAAGGATCCACTCCATCGCCGAGTTTCCTCATCCACTGCCGGGCCAGCGCGAGCATGGAGTCGCGCGTCAGCTCATGCTCGCGGTCATGCGCCAGGTCATTCGCTTCCCCGGCGTCGTCGGCCAGGTTGTACAGGCGCGTGGCTTCTTCCTGGGGCCGAATCACGAGCTTGTCGTATCCCCGGACCACAGCGCGCCATTCGCCCGGCAGGCCCAGTCTCCCCTCGGCAAACACCGAATCGGGCACTTCGCCCGCACCGCTTTGGATCAACTTCGAAAGATCGCGGCCCTGCAAACCTTCCGGCGGCGCAATCCCCGCGAGCGCGAGCAGTGTCGGCAGTACGTCGGCATGCGAAATGAGCATTTCGCCGGCGATGCGCGGCTTCAGTTTGCCGGGCCAGCGAATGGCCAGCGGCACCAGGATGGATCGCTGATCCGGCGAGTCTTCGCCGTTTCCCGACTCTGCGGTAAGCACCGTGATGGTCTCGGCATCCGCGTGAACTGAATAGCCCAGGAATCGATGGATCGTCCGGACGCGCCGCGTGCGGAAACCTTCCGGTCTCGATCGCCTTCTTGGCGAGGCCGGCCGCCGGGCAGCAGGTATAGGCGCGGGGAAAAACGACGCTCTCGCGCGCGAACTCCTCGGGCACTTGGGGCCCTTTGATCCAGGTGATTTCGACCCGCGGGCGCGCTGCCTGCGCCGCCAGCGCCAGCGGCATCGCCAAGAGTGTGCGTCTGGTCACAACCGCACTCTTTATAAACGAACTTTGTCGAACGGCACGCCGCGCTTGCACAATTCGCAAGCCGACGCATTCGCGTAATATTGGCCGTCGAGCTGCGCCAAATAATACAGCGGCAGTGAACCGAAGTCTTCGCGATTCGGATTGGGTTGATACACCACGGTTGCCAATCCGACCACTTCACCGCCCCGCTCCTCCACCAGCTTCTGGACCTCGGCGAGCTTTCGGCCGGTGCGCAGAATATCATCCACCAGCAGCACTTTTTCTCCGCGCTGCACTTCCAGGTACTGGCGGAAATGCAGGGGCTCGCTATCGTTTTCACGCTCGGCCCAATAGACTTGCCGGGCCCGAAGAGCTTCGCAAACGCCGTAGGCTACCGGGAGGCCGCCCGTAGCCGGCGCGACCACCGAGAGCTCCGGGATCATGGCGCGAATCTCGGTGTTGGCGCGCACCTTACGGCTTAATCCCACACTCAGGATTTTGGCGGCCTGGTAGTCGCGCATGGTCAGTGCTACCTGAAGATATTCGGTGATGTGCTGGCCTCCGGGATACTCGAAATGGCCGTCGCGCAACCCGCCGGTCCGGCGCAGAAGCGCAACTACGTCGTCTTGTGTAGGGACAAGTTCCATAAGAATTGTTGGCTTAGTGCGCGCCGCGGCCGCTCAGTACGGAGGGGATTGTCCGTAGAATGATCTTCCAGTCCAGCCCGAGCGACCAGTTGTCGATGTATTCCATATCGAGTTTCATCCAGGTCTCGAAGTCGACCTCATCGCGTCCGCTGATCGCCCACAGGCACGTCAGTCCGGGCCGCATCCGCAGCCGACGGCGCTGCCACCGCTTATATTGTTCCACCTCGGAAGGAATCGCGGGACGAGGTCCCACCAGAGACATGTCCCCTTTGAGCACGTTCCACAACTGTGGCAGCTCGTCGGCGGAGAATTTCCGCAGCCAGCGGCCAACTCCGGTGAGCCGCGGATCGTTGGGGATCTTCATGGCCAGTTCGCGTTGGCTCATGTGCTCCACCGATTCGCGCATGGCCTCGGCATCCAAGCACATGGAACGGAATTTGTAGAACACGAAACGCCGTCCATTGAGCCCGCAGCGCTCCTGGCGGAAGATCGCAGGCCCGGGCGATGTCAATCGGACCAGAATCACAATCAGGAGCATGATCGGAAACAACAGCACCAGCGCCGCGCCCGCCAGAACGATATCGGTGACGCGCTTCACCAGCAGCCGGATCTCGTCGTGCGGCGTGGAGGAGAAGGTCAGCAGTGGAGAGCTTCCCAGCCGGTCCAGATACACGCGGCTGTTCACGTGCGGCAAGAAACCCCACCGCAATGCGGGTACGAACGCCCTCTTCCTCGCACAGCAGCATGACGTCTTCAAGCTCGGCCAGGCGGCGGCTGTCGGTGGCGAAGATGATTTCATCGATCACGTGGCTGCGCAGTAAACCGGGCAGCTCGGCGATCGCATGGACCGGATAATTCTGCATAAGCTGGATGGGCGTGGACGGGGCCTCCGGCGAATCCGCGAAGAATCCCCGCAACCGGATGCCGTGGGATGCGCCGGCTTCTTCCAGCTGCCTGCCCAGCCGCTGAGCGGCGTCGCCCAGGCCGACCACCATCACGTAGTGCGGCACGGAAAATTCGCGGCGCACCACGCGCAACAAAACACCGGCGTTCAGGCGGAACAGGCACAGCAGGAACCACGTGCAGAGAGCAAAGAGCGCGACAAACAGACGGCTGAGATCCAGGCGCCAGAAATATTCGAAAATAATCACCGACATCGCGCCCAGCAGGCACTGCCGGAACGCATGGCGCAGAATGATTCGCGGATGCGTGGCGTCGATGCGGTCGTAGGTTTCCCACCAGGAGCCGATGGCCACCCACACAACCATCGACCAGATCAGCAGGGATGCGGCTACGCTGCGCGGTATGTAGAAATTGTTTTCAAGATTCAGGCGCGCGCGAATCGCATACGCCATGGCGAAGGCGAGGGCGATCAAGCCGACGTCGGCTGCCCCGAATAAGATTCTTACCCTCTGCCGCTGCCCGCGAAACACTACCGACAGAATACAATGCGGACGAGGCGGTCAGCGCGGGCTTAGCGAACCTGCACGCTGGAAACGGATCCTTCGCTGAGGCGTACGGTACCGAATGCGCGTATCGCTGCTTTGATACCGGAAGATTTCGATCAGGCGCCCGGAGTCGTCCACCATGGTCACGCGCGAAGCCGGCGCGCCCAGCTTCAGGACTTCCGCGCGGGAAGTTCCGCTGGCCAGACTCTTAAGGTCGTCAGCGGTTACCTGCGGGGGCGGCGGCGGCAGGGGTGCGCGAGCAATCGCGGCTGGGGCCACCACCGGCAACACAGGAGGCGGAGGAGGGACCACTGCAAGTACTTTCTTGGCTGGCGGCGGAGGAGGAGGCACCAGGGAGTGGTCCTTTACAACGCCTCCCGGACCGACCTGGAGCACGGTTTCACTGGCTTTGACGGTCTTCGCAGAAGCCTTCGCTGCCGGCTTTTCGGCGCGAGCGGCCGGTTCGGTTTTCGCGGCCTTGCTCGTGGTGGCTCCCACTTTAGTGAAAACGTTAGAGATGCCCTCGCCGACCTGCTTGCCAGCACCAGCTCCAACCGAGCCGCCAGCAATAGCAGCCGCAGCGTCCGTGATCGCCTGGGACGACGCCAGCCCGGCAACCGCCATCAACATCGAGAAACGCAACACAAGGCGCATAAAGGCCCTCCAGTTGTGATAGTAACCGGCTTATGTCATGAGACATACGGGGCTTTCCCCTTAGTTTTCAGCGACAAGATCATTAACACCACTTGACAGTGGGGCTTATAGGTGTATGCTGAAGGCGGATGGAAGCGATCGCCATTCCGGACATATACATCCGCCAGCCGTACGATTCGTATACGGCGGAGAATCACGATACGTGGCGCCGGCTCTACCAACGGATGCTGCCCCGCTGGGACCGGTTCGCCAATGAACGCTTTCAGGCCGGGATTCAGTCGCTATGCCTGCCGCAGGACAGGATTCCCCGCCTGGAGGATGTGAATAAGTTCTTATCGCCGCTCACCGGTTTCCGCGCCCGCGCAGTCGCCGGATATGTGCCGGCATTCCTGTTCTTCGATTGCCTGCGCAAACGCGAATTCCCGACCACGGTGACCATCCGCAACGGACGGAAGCTGGACTACCTGCCGGAGCCGGATATTTTCCACGACATCGCTGGACACGTCCCCATGCATACCGATCCGCACTTCGCGGAGACGCTGGTGCGATTCGGCGAATGCGCGCATACCGCCGCCGCGCTGGTTTCGGAAATTCGCGATCCTGTGGAGCGGACCCGCACCCTCACCAGCATCTTCCGCGCGATGGCGCGATTCTTCTGGTTCACCATCGAGTTCGGGCTGATGCGGTCGCGTGACGGAATAAGAGTGTATGGAAGCGGGCTGCTCAGCTCCTTCGGCGAGATCGAGCACGCGGTCGCCTCGCCGGATGTGCAGCGCCATCCGCTGCAGATCGAGTGGGCCATCAACCAGGGGTTCGAGATCGACCACTACCAGCCGCTGCTGTTTATCGTCGATTCATTCGACCATCTCTACAGCCTGGTGGACGAGCTGGAGCGGTGGATGAAGGCCGGGAAACTGAACCACGTCGCCCCGGGCGAGCCCGAGGTCAACGAGGTCGACTTGCGGAGCTTTTTGGAACCTTAGTGTGGGGTCAGCCTTTCAAGGCTGCAGCCGGGCTTCCGCCCGGCCAATAGTGTTTGAAGAGCGCCGGCTGGAAAGCCGGCGGCAGGCTCGAAAGCCTGACCCCACCCCAACCAGCCTCCCGGAACTTTGCGACGGCACGCTATCATCAAAACGCAATGAGCAAACTGACTGTCGATAACGTATGCGCGGCGTACGCTGACAAGGGCGTCAAGATCGCCGTCAAGCCTCTCCTGAAAGATCTCAGTGCGATTTCACAATGAAACCGTGGAAGTTGCTGGCGCTGGCTTTGCTCGTAGGTCTGACGGCGCTTGCGCAGGAACGTGCCCAAGCGCGCATTCCCATCATCCTCGACACCGATATCGGCGATTCGATTGACGATGCCCTGGCGCTGGCCTTCGCGCTGCACTCCCCCGAACTGGACGTGCGCGCGGTGACCACGGTGATCGACGACGTCGAAAGCAAGACGCGGCTGGCGTGGAAGATGCTCGGTATCTACAACCGGCGCGATATCGCGCTGGCCATGGGCGCGTCCGAGCCGCTGCTCGACCCCACCACGCCGGTCGCATCCAAGGAGTTCGACGTGCTGACGCGCAACGACGTCATTCCCGATGCCGCCCGCCGCCGCGCGGCCGATCTCATTATCGATACAGCGTTGCAATCGCGGGGCAAGATCACCATCGTCGCCATCGGCCCGATGACCAATATCGCCCTCGCCCTCAAGACCGATCCTCGGATCAAGAACAATATCGAACGGATCGTGATCATGGGCGGGGCGTACTTGAGCTCCGAATCCGAGTACAACGTGAAGCGGGATCGAGCCGCCGCGGAAATCGTGTTCCGATCCGGAGTGCCGATTGCCGCTGTCGGCCTGGATGTGACGTCGCAATGCAAGCTGCGCGAAAGAGATCTGGATCGCATGCGTCTGGCTGACGACCCCGCCGGGAATTTCCTCATTCGGTTAGTGGACCTGGCCGAGCAGCAGACCCACGATTCGACGCCGACCCTGTACGATCCGCTGGCCCTCGCCGCGATCTTCCGGCCGGATCTCCTCGAATGGCAGGCGGGTACAGTCGACGTCCCGCTTTCCGGCGGCGGCCAGACGATATTCAAGCCGGCCCCGGCATCCAGGACGCAGGTGGCAGTCAAGGTGAACGTAGCGCGCTTTCCTGGACCTGTTCGTCGAGCGCGTGACGAGAACTGCGGGCGGGCCGAGATAGCCTATTTGCCGACCAGGTGCTGCGTGCTCCGGTTGTTTTCCTCGCAGATGAACTCGATCAATTCATCGTCAGGCATCAGGCGCTGGTTCGCGGTTACCGTCCATGGCCTGGTGTAGGTTTTGGGATCGTTCACCGTCACCTCGATCTCGAGAGTCCCGTAGTTGGGCCTGCGGATACGCTCCGTCACGTGCGCTTCATTGGTGAGCGGGCTGCCGTTTTCGTCGATCCAGCCATTATCCAGGAAGCCCGTCGATTCCACCACCAGCGTGTCGCCTTCCCACTTTCCGACGGAGTAGCCGTACCACCACGGCTGCACATCGTCCTTGTTGGGCAGCGCGCGGCCGTCGATGAAGATTTGGCGCGTGCCGCCGTTCGCTTCGGCGAGCATCACGATCTCACGCGAGTTCTGAATCAGCTTTCGAGGCTGCGGGTGAAACCACAACTGCACCGGGTTCAGCGGCAGGCAGTGGGCATCCGGATGGTCCTTGCTGTTTTCCGCCAGACGATCGTTGCGGAGTTTGAGAGCCCACGGCTGATACGGCAGTAAGCCGCCCGGCATGCTTTGTCCCATGTTCTGAAACATGCCTCGCGGAATTCCCGCTGCCTCGCCGGCTCCATTCGGTGGCGGCGGAGGGGGAGGAACGTCGCCCGGCCCCTTTCCTTTGTCCTTTCCTTTGTCCTTTCCGTCGCCCGGCCCGGGACCGCCGCGGGGGGCGTTCCATACGCCGGAAAAGTCCGGCTTGCCGTCTGCGGTCCTCGGCGCGGGACCGTTGAGATCCGGCTGCCCATTCTTCATTTTGGGAGCACCCGCCGTGGGAACAGCCGGCCATTGCGCGAAGATGGCGAATGAAAAGGCGAGGAACATTACAATCGCTGCGATCGCAACAACGTTTCTTCTGGGCATGCTGGTTGCTCCGATTTTACTGGCTCCGTGTTCACAGGTAAAGGGCGGCGTCGGGCAGGCTGAGATAATATAATTCAGATGCAGCCAGATACCGTCCTCCAGTTCGCGACTTCCCAGCTCACGCGTGTCCGAACAGAAATCGGAAAAATCATCGTGGGCCAGCAGGACGTCGTCGACGGCGTGCTTATCTGTTTGCTGGCGGGCGGGCACGTGCTGCTCGAAGGCGTTCCCGGCCTGGGCAAGACCACGCTGCTGCGAACGCTGTCCAAGGTGATGCACCTGAAGTATTCGCGCATCCAGTTCACGCCCGACCTGATGCCGGCCGACATCGTGGGCAGCATGATCATCGATAGCGACAGCGGATCGAAGGCCCTGCGCTTCTCGCCCGGCCCGATCTTCGCCCATCTGGTTCTGGCTGACGAGATCAATCGCGCGACGCCCAAGACGCAGTCCGCGCTGCTCGAAGCCATGCAGGAGCACACCGTCACCAGCGGTACGCAGACCATGCTGCTGGAGCCACCGTTCCTGGTGATGGCGACGCAGAACCCCATCGAGATGGAAGGAACCTATCCGCTGCCCGAAGCGCAGCTCGACCGGTTCCTGATGAAGATCCTGGTGCGCTTTCCCACGCGCTCCGAGCTGGGCACCATCGTCGAACGCACCAGCCAGAAAGACGAGATCGAGGTCTCGCCGGTGGTCACGCGCGAAGAGATTCTGGAGCTGCGAGCCGCCTGCCACCAGGTTCTGGTCGCTCCCCACGTACAGGATCACGCCATTAGCCTGGTGATGGCCACCCAGCCGACCGCGGACGAAGCGCACGAGCTGTCCAGGAAATTCATCCGCTACGGAAGCTCGCCGCGCGGCGCGCAGGCGCTGGTGGAATGCGGACGGGTATTCGCGCTGATGAAAGGCCGCCTGCATCTTTCGATCGAGGACATCGACACCATCGCGCCGGCCGTTTTGCGCCACCGCATCATTTTGAATTTCGACGCCCACGCGGAAGGGCAGACTCCGGAAACCATCCTGAGCAAGATTATCCCGAGCGTGGCCGCCGCGGTTTCCTCCCGTGCCTGAACCACTCCTTGACACGCCACTTTCTCGAACGCCTGGAACGGCTGACCATCCAATGGCAGAACTCGCTGCCCGGGCTGGTCGGGGGACACAACACCTCGCGCTTTGCCGGATCGGGCCAGGAGTTTCTGGATCATCGCCAGTTCCATCATGGCGACGATCTGCGCGCGGTCAACTGGCGGGCGTTCCTGCGCCTGGAGAAGCTGTTCCTGAAAATGTTCCAGTTGGAGCCGCGGATTCCGGTGCGCATGCTGATCGACATCAGCAAGTCCATGGAGACCGGCGAGATTGACAAGTTCCATTACGCACAAAAGCTCGCCGCGGCTCTGTGTTATGTGGGCCTGGTCCGGCTGGATTCGATCTGCCTGCAGCCGTTCAGCAATAAGCTGCATGATGCTTTCACGGCCAGCGGCGGGCGCCACCGGTTCACGCCGGCCATGAACTTTCTTTCCGGGCTCGAGCCTGCCGGGCAGACGAATTTCCTGGAGTGCTCGCGCCAGTTCTGCTCGAAGTATCCGCAGCGGGGATTGACGCTGGTGATCTCGGATTTCCTGGACGACCGCGACTGTGAAAGGCCGATCCAGTATTTGGCCGATTTCGGGCATGAGCTGATTCTGCTGCAGGTGTGGGCGGACGAAGATCGCGAACCGCCGTGGGATGGCGAGCTGGAGATTGAAGACGCCGAGACCGGGCAGAAAGTGGAGCTGGCTTTCGACCAGGACGCCCGCGCGCAGTACACTGCGGCGTTCGACGCCCACGCCGACCTGATCCGGAAAGTAGCCGAGCGGAATAACGGCCGGTACCTGGGCGTGCCGACCTCGGTTCCGGTCGAACAAGCTATCTTTGGCCCGCTGGTGAAGAGCGGTGCGGTAGCCTGAATGGTGGCGCGGGCGATCTTGTCGCCTGCGAACTAGATAAATGAACTTCCTGAACCTCGGACTCGGCGAGCTGCTCGGACTGGTCGGCGCGATCTCAGCCGGGGTGGTGGCGCTGTATCTGCTGGATCGCTCCAAGCGGCGCCAGCTGGTAGCGACGCTGCGCTTCTGGTCGGCCGCGGATGTACGCACCGAGTTGAAGCATCGCCGCCGCATCCAGCAGCCCTGGAGCCTGCTCCTGCAACTGATCAGCCTGGCGCTGCTATTGACTGCCATCGCCGGTCCGCAACTGGGAATTTTCGATGCCGCCGGACGGGATCACGTAATCGTGCTGGATACGTCCGCCTGGATGGGGTCGCGTCTAAATACGACAGCCGGTCAAGGCATTCTTATGGATCAGGCCAAGGCCAATGCGCGGGCTTATCTGCGTAGCGTTCCCGGCCGCGACCGCGTGATGCTGGTGCGCGCCGACGCGCTGGCGACGCCGGCCACCGCTTTCGAATCCAGCCGCGGCGTTCTGGCGAGCGCCATCCAGCAATCGCAGCCGGGCGCTTCCGCGTTGAACCTGACGCAGGCCTTGGAGTTCGCGGTTCGCGCGCAAAAACTGCAATCGCAGAGGCCGGGAGAAATCGTGTTCATAGGCGCGGGGCGCGTATCCGATACAGAGGCGGGGCTGGCCACCGTTCCGGCAAATCTGCGGGTTGTGACCACGAATTCGACGCAGGAAAACGTCGGGCTGCGGAAGATGGGCGTGCGGCGGTCGCCCACGGCTCCCGATAGCTGGGATATTTTTGTCGTCGTTCGAAACTATGGCGTGCGTCCGGAGAGCGTCGATCTGGGTTTGCAGTTCTCCAAGTCCCCCGCAGGCTCGCGGAGGCTGACGCTGCGTCCGGGCACCGAGGAACAAGCCACGTTCACTTACGCCGCCAAGTCCGGAGGGTTTCTCGAGGCGCGATTGAATGTTCGCGACGCCTTTCCACAGGATGACCGGGCAGTCGTGGAACTCCCGCCGCAAGTTTCTTCCCACGTGGTGGTCTTTTCGAACGAGCCGAAGCTGCTGCGAACCGCTATTTGCCGCGAATCCGCAGGTGGACGCGGTATTTGAATCGCCGGAGAAGTTCGACCCGGCGGTGAAGGCCGACGTCGTGGTTCTGGATCGCTTCACGCCGCCTTCGGCTCCGCGCTCCGCGTCTATCTGGATTCAGCCGCCCTCGGCCGGATCGCCGGTACCTGTGCGGACCACGAAAGCTGGCCTAAGACTTGACCAGTGGCATCCCGAGACAACCCTCGGAGCGGGAATCCGCACCCGGGACGTCACGCTTGAATCGGCCGAGGTGCTGGCGCCGGCGGCCGGAGATATCACCGTTGCCGAAACCACTGAGGGACCTGTCGTCGTCGCCCGGGAATCGAATCCGAAACAAGTCGTGATCGGCTTCCAGCCGGGCCGCGGAGCGATGAAATACCAGTTGGCGACGCCCCTGCTGATCGCCAATATCCTGCGCTGGATGACACCGGGAGCGTTCCGCCAGTGGGAGTTTCAGGCGGGCACCGTCGGGACGGTCAACGTCCCGGTGGATAAAGATGCCAAACCGGAGGACATCCGGGTGTTGGATGCAGAAAACCGCGCTCTCCCCTTTACGCTCGACTCCAGTAACGCCGGCGGCAACCTGCGATTTTTCTCCGGAGCTCCGGGAACGGTGCGTGTGCAGATGGGCGATCGCGAGGCGGTGTATTCGCTCGCGCTGCCGGATGTCGGCGAGGCCGCCTGGCGCGTTCCGGCAAGTGTTCATAAGGGCGTGCCGCGTGCCCTGGCAGCGGATTCCGGACCCCGCGATCTGTGGCCGTGGCTGGCGCTGCTGGGCGGAATCGGACTGCTGGCGGACTGGCTGCTCTACGGACGCAGCCGGGCATTCCGCTTACGAGCCTCCGGGGCCATGGCGCCACACTTTAAAAGAATGACGCAGTGGAGAAAAGCGTCATGAGAAGTGGGGTCAGGCTTTCAAGCCTGCCGCCGGGCTTCTGCCCGGCGTCGGCAGCGCCGGCTGGAAAGCCGGCGGCAGCCAGGAATGGCCGCCCCACGAGGAGGTGCTTGTGACCCAGTGCCGGAGGTGCTTGTGACATTCGACCGAACTTGGGTTCTGGCGATCGCCTGGCTCCCCCTGGCCTGGATCCTCTTCGAATGGCGGCGCACGGCGCGCAAGCTGGGCCTGGTCCTGAAGGCCGCGTGCTTCACGGCGATCCTATTGGCTCTCGCCGAGCCGCGCATGATCCTGCAGGAAACCAAAGTCGCGCTGGCCGTGCTGGTGGACACTTCCGCGAGTTCGTCCCCGGCCGATCTCCAAAGGGCTTCGCAGCTCGCCCAAACGATGTCCGAAGCGCGCGGCCGTCACTGGATGCGGGTGGTTCCGTTTGCCCGTTCCACCCGCGACTTGACGTCCGGCGAGCAGCAGAACAACCTCAAGCTCACTTCGACCACCGGCGAAGCGGGCCGCGCGACAGATCTCGAAGCCGCGGTTCGCGAAGCCATCGCGTCGCTGCCTTCCGGCATGGTTCCGCGGGTCGCGCTCATTTCGGACGGCAAGGAAAACAAGGGCAGCATTGCACGAGCCGCCTGGCAGGCTCGGCAGTTGGAAATCCCCATCGATACCTTCGCGCTCGCCGGACGTGCGAAACCTGCATTGCGATTGGACTCGGTAAGTCTGCCGTCCATCGCCTTTACCGGCGAGCAATTCCCGATCGACGTGGTGGTCTCCTCTCCCGCCGAGGGTCCCGCGCAAATCGAGCTTTCGGCCGAGGGCAAGCCCTTGGGCCAGACGCAGGTCAGCCTGAATCGCGGCGAGAATCCGCTGCGTCTGCACGCCAGCCTCAATACGCCCGGAGCGCTGGATATTTCCGTGGCCATTCGCGCGGGCACACTGGGCGACGTGCGCTTCGATCAGGCCGTCGTCCTGCGGAAACCAAAGGTGCTGTATATTTCGCAAGATCCCGCAGAGCAGGACTGGCATCTCTCGGGCACGCTGACCGCTGCTCAGTTTGATGTGACGCGCGTCAAGGATCCGGGCGATATCCATTTGAACGACTACCAACTGGTGATCTTCAACAACTGGGATCTGGAGGCGATTCCACCCGCCGGCAAGCTGGCCATAGAACAGTACGTTCAGCAGGGCGGCGGATTACTGGTCATCGGCGGCGAACGGAACATGTATAAGGAGGACAAGAAAGTCGAGGATCCTCTGGACCGTGCGTTACCGGCTAAGCTGGCTCCTCCACGATCGCCCGAAGGCACCGCCGTGGTGCTGATCATCGACAAGTCCTCGTCGATGGAAGGCCGCAAGATGGAACTGGCGCGCGTGGCTGCCATCGGGGTAATTGAAAACCTGCGCCCGATCGATCAGGTCGGCGTGCTGATCTTCGACAATTCTTTCGAATGGGCCGTGCCGATCCGGCGCGCGGAAGACAAGGCGACGATCAAGCGCCTCATCTCCGGAATCACGCCCGACGGCGGCACGCAGATCGCTCCCGCGCTCACCGAGGCTTACCGGCGCATTCGTCCCGTGATGGCTACCTACAAGCACATCGTGCTTCTGACCGACGGAATTTCGGAAGAGGGCGATAGCCTTGGCCTCGCCAAAGAAGCCGAGGCGCAGAAGATCACGATCTCCACGGTCGGTTTAGGACAGGACGTGAATCGCAGTTATCTGGAGCGCGTTGCGCTGTCCGCCGGGGGCAAGTCGTATTTTCTGACCGAGCCTCAGGGCTTGGAGCAACTGCTGCTGCGCGACGTGCTGGAACATACCGGCTCGACAACGGTCGAGCGTCCGCTTGCGCCGGAGGTTCTGAAGCACGCCGAAATTCTCAATGACGTCGGCATGGAGACGGCGCCGGCCCTCAAGGGCTACGTGCGGTTCATTTCGAAGCCGACGGCCGAAACGATTTTGCAGCTCGATCGCCACGATCCGTTGCTGGCTCGCTGGCAGTACGGCCTGGGACGCTCCGCCGTGTTCGCTTCGGACGCCAAGACCCGTTGGGCGGCCGATTGGGTGACGTGGAAGGGCTACGACAAGTTCTGGACGAATCTTTGCCGCGACCTGCTCCCGCGCGCGCAAGGCGGCGAAGCGTCGCTCCAATACGACAGCGCCAACGGCGACCTGGTGGTGGAATATCGCCTGGGCCGGGGCGTCCCCGAGCCGGACAAGATTCCGGATGTTTACGCCTTCGGTCCGGATGGATTCCAGCAGCCGATACCCGTGAAGAAGATCGCGGCGGGTACGTTCCGGGGACGGCTGCCGATCGGCCAGCGGCAAGGATTGTTCCGCGTGCGGCCGGCCGAAGAATCGCGAGCCTTTCCGGAAGCGGGGTTGTATCGCCCCGAAGCTGAGCTCGACGATTACGGCTCGAATGAAGCCTTGCTCAAACAAGTGGCCGAATTCACCGGAGGCCGCTTCCAGCCCGATCCTGCGTCTGTATATTCCGGCGGAGGGCGGTCGATCGCGTCTTCACTGCAACTCTGGCCGGGATTATTGGGACTCGCTGTGCTGCTGAGCCTGGCGGAGCTGGTGATGCGCAAGTGGAAAGGCGTGATGGCTCGCGAGTGAGAGTTTTGCCCCATCGGCTACACTAGATCAAGGTGAACTTCGATCAACAAATCCGGCAACTGCAAGACACTGCCGTGGTCATGGCTGAGATCCAGCGGCGGCAGGCCGAGGTGCAAAAGCTTCAGGCTGAGGAAGTCGAGTCCGTGCGTGAAAGCATTCGCTCGATGCGAGAAGGCTTCGATCTACACGAGCGACGCATGAATCACATTGACATGCGTCTGGCTGAGATCACGGACAAGCTCGACGGGTTGACCGGCTTCATTGGTGGGCAATTCAAAGGACCCAACTAGGTCTTTTTTCGCGTGAACAGCAAACCGGTCCAAACCTCGTTCACCGAGCACACTTTGTAATCCACTAAACCCACCGCAAGCGCGGCTTCCCGAATGAAGCCCTGCGTTAGTCCCGATGCAGTCCGGCCTTTGGGATAAATAATCCAGATCCGAGTCTTCGCAGCCCGCCGGCGCACATCCGGCAGCCCGGCCGCGTAGGCGTCAGGATCGCGTACGAACCAGAGCGTCAACGGCAACGTTTCCGCCGGCTCCTCTTCGAGCGAAGCATCTTTGGGAAGCTTGCCCAACACGCGCATGTAATCCGCCGGCGGATCGATCAACGCCACGCGCGCGCCCGCTTTGATGCCGAGCTTCTCCGCGGTGGTGCGATCCGTACGATCCATCATGCGCGGAGCGACTACCGGATTCGCCGAGCGGCTTCACCCGTTTCAACGCCGCGACCAGCCGCGAACGCGAAGTGTAAACCGCGTCGGGCAGGTCCTTACGGATACGTTCGACTTTCTCTGGATCGCCATCCAGGAACACGATGGGAATGTTGCGCGTCGACTTACTCGCGCGGATCTCGGCGCGCCACATAGCGGCCATGAGACGGAAGCCTCGTCAGATCGATGACCGCGGCCAGCGGAGGATTCTCACGCAAGGAGCGCCAACTGCCGTTGGCCTTATCGCCCGGGTATTCGACCGTGTATCCGCCCGCGCGCAAGGCGGCTACCAATGTCCGGGCTTCCTCGGCCCTCCAATGGAAGAGCCGCACGCGGGGCATGCCCACTATCCTGCCAAAAAGACGCCGGCCGGGCAGCTTCAGCCACCCGGTCCGGCCTCCTGCGGGCCACTTACAATGAGTGGCCCGTTCCTCCGACATTGGATATCGCGCAGTCTGAGAGGAAACGGGCTCAGGTATTTGGAAAATTCTTTTTGAGGAGTTCCAGCTTCGCCATGGCGGCGCCGGAATCGATCGAGCGGGTGGCCAACTCCATGCCGCTCGCGCAGATCCGCCGCCAGCCCGGCCGCGAGCAATCCGGCCGCGGCATTCACCAGGACGATATCCCGGCAAGGTCCCTGGCCACCGCGCAAGATACCGAGGATTATCTGCGAGTTGCAGGAACAATCTCCACCTTTAAGTGAATCCAGGTGCGCCGTGCGCACTCCGAAATCCGACGGCTTCCAGAGGTGCTTGCTCACTCCTCCCGCCGTGACTTCGTAAACATCCGTGGCCGTCGTGATCGTGATTTCGTCCAGCCCGTCGTGCCCATGAACCACGAACGACCGCCGCGTTCCCAGCCCGGCTAGCGCTTCCGCCATTAATCTGGCCGCTTCCGGCGAAGGCGCCCCGATCAACTGGTGGTGAGCGCGGGCCGGGTTCACCAGCGGTCCGAGCAGGTTGAGCACGGTGCGCGTCTTCAGCGCCTTCCGCACCGCTTGGGCATGCTTCATCGCCGGATGCAGCGCCGGCGCGAACAGGAACCCGATCCCGATCTCGCGAATCGATCGTGCGGTTTCCTCGGGCGGCACGCCGGTTACGCGCACGCCCAATGCTTCCAGAACGTCCGCGCTCCCGCTGTTACTCGATATCGACCGGTTGCCGTGCTTGGCGACGTGCGCGCCGGCGCCCGCCATCACGATCGCCACGGCCGTCGAAATATTAAACGTCCCGGATCCGTCGCCGCCGGTTCCGCAAGTGTCGATGACATCCGGACCGGCGTCCACCACGATCATGCGGTCGCGCATCGCGCGCGCGAATCCGGCCAGCTCCTCGGCCGTCTCGCCCTTCATCTTCAGGGCGACCAGAAAGCCCGCGATTTCCGCTTCGCCCGCCTGACCTTCGAGCAGCACGCTCATAGCCTCGCGGGCTTCTTCTCCGGAAAGATCGGAGCCCGCGGCAACGCGGTGCAAATAAGGCAGGAGGGACATGACGTGCGGTATAGTGAGAATTCTCCACTGTAACATCGCAATGAAAATCCATGAATATCAGGCCAAGGCTCTCTTGGCACGCTACGGGGTCCCTGTCCCGAGAGGCGAAATCGCGCTATCGGTGAAAGAAGCTGCGGCGGCGGCATCGCGCATCGGCGGAAGCGTGGTGGTGAAAGCGCAGATTCATGCCGGTGGGCGCGGCAAAGGCGGCGGCGTCAAGGTCGCGAAGAATGCCGAAGAAGCCGCCGAAATCGCCAACAAGATCCTGGGCATGACGCTGATCACCCATCAGACCGGTCCCGAAGGGCGCGTCGTTCAGCGTGTGCTGATCGAAGAAACGCTTCCCATCGAGCGCGAGCTGTACCTGGGCATCGTGCTCGACCGGGCGCGCGGCAAGAATGTCTTCATGGCCTCAGCCGATGGCGGAGTCGAGATCGAAGAAGTCGCCGCCAAGACGCCGGAGCGCATCTTGAAAGAGCCCATCGAGCCAGGACTCGGGCTGACTCCATTTCAGGCGCGCAAACTGGCGTTCGGCATCGGCATTACCGGCGCACCGGCGAATCTGGCGGCGCAGGCGATGATGGCTCTGGCGCGCGCGAACGAAGCGCTGGACGCATCGCTCGCCGAGATCAATCCGTTCATCCTGACCAAGGACGGCAAGGTCTACGCGCTCGACGCCAAGATGAATCTGGACGATAACGCTCTGTTCCGCCACAAGGATTTGCAGGAGCTGCGCGATCTGAACGAAGAAGATCCCCTGGAAGTGGAGGCTTCGCGCTTCGGGCTGAACTACATCAAGCTGGATGGCAACGTCGCCTGCCTGGTGAACGGCGCGGGATTGGCCATGGCCACCATGGACATCGTGAAGTTCGCGGGCGGCAGTCCGGCGAATTTTCTGGATGCCGGCGGAGGCGCCAACGTCGAACAGATCCGCAACGCGTTCCGCATCCTGCTTTCCGATAAATCCGTGAAGGCCGTGCTGATCAATGTTTTCTGCGGGATTCTGCGCGGCGATATCGTGGCGCAGGGCGTGGTGGAAGCGGCCAGCGCAATGACCCAGCCGATTCCCATCGTCGTCCGCATGGAAGGCACCAACGCCGAGCAGGGGCGCAAGATCCTGAATGAATCGGGGCTCAAAGTGATCGTCGCCGACGGGATGCGCGATGCGGCCGAGAAAGTGGTAGCAGCGGCACAATGAGAAACCAATGAGCGTCCTGGTCAACGAAAACACGCGACTGTTAGTTCAGGGCTTCACCGGCAAGGAAGGCACCTTCCACGCCCAGCAGGCCATCGCCTACGGGACGAAAGTGGTGGGAGGCGTCACGCCGGGCAAAGGCGGGCAGAAACATCTCGACCTGCCGGTGTTCGACACGGTGTCCGCGGCCGTCCAGGCGACTGGCGCGAACGCTTCCGTGATTTTTGTGCCGCCGCCCTTCGCCGCCGATGCGATCATGGAAGCCGCCGACGCCGGTCTCGCGCTGGTGGTCTGCATCACGGAAGGAATTCCGCAGGCGGACATGCTGCGGGCGTGGTCGTATCTCAAAGAGCACCCGAGTACGCGACTGGTCGGCCCCAACTGCCCCGGCGTGATCTCGCCCGGCAAGTGCAAGATCGGCATCATGCCCGCCCATATCCACAAACAAGGCAATGTGGGCGTGGTATCGCGATCCGGCACGTTAACCTACGAAGCCGTCGGCCAGCTTACCGGCCTGGGAATCGGGCAATCCACCTGCATCGGCATCGGCGGCGACCCGATTATCGGCACCACGTTTATCGACTCGATCAAACTCTTCAACGAAGATCCCGACACACACGCAATTGTGATGATCGGCGAGATCGGCGGCAACGCCGAAGAGTCGGCTGCGGACTATATCAAAAAGAACGTCAAAAAACCTGTAGTAGGATTCATCGCCGGACAAACCGCGCCACCGGGACGCCGCATGGGACACGCGGGAGCGATCATCTCAGGCGGCAGCGGAAAAGCCTCCGACAAGATCTCCGCGATGAAGGCGGCCGGCATCGACATGTGCGCGTCGCCCGCCGAGATAGGACAAAGAATATGGAACGTACTTTCGCAATCATCAAACCAGACGCGGTAGCCGCGAACCAGGCCGGCGATATCATCGCCATCGCTCAAAAGGCCGGTTTCCGGGTCGCCGGAATGAAAATGAAACGCCTCAGCCAACTCGAAGCGGAGGGCTTCTACGCCGTCCATCGCGAGCGGCCGTTCTATGGCTCGCTGGTGAAGTTTATGACCGAAGGCCCGGTGGTCGTCATGGTTCTGGAAGCGCCGGATGCGATCAAGAAATGGCGCGACACGATGGGCGCCACCAATCCCGCCAACGCCGCCGAGGGCACGATTCGCAAGCGCTTCGCCACCAGCATCGAACGCAACTGCGTGCATGGATCGGACGCGCCGGAGACGGCCGCGGTCGAGATTCCGTTCTTCTTTAGCGCGACCGAATTGCTTTAAAGTCGGGCTCCTTTAGGCTCCACTTTCAGCTTCATTCCGTCGATCGCGACCACGCGCACTTCCCCGCCCGTCTCCACTGGACTCGACGACACGGCGTCCCAGTATTCGCCGTGCACGAACACTTTTCCGGCGGGAGCGAGCGCCGTCCGCGCCTCGCCGATTTCATTGAGCAAGCCTTCGCCGCCCATCAGCGATTTGTTGCGGCGCGCTTTTATCGCCAGCGACAGCAGGAACATCGTGATCAGCGCGAAGGGAATCGATACCGACAGCGCGGTGACCAGACGGATCTGCATCTCCGGCGGACCGTCGACCAGCATCAGCGCGCCCAGGATCAGCGCGACCGTGCCACCTGTGCCCAGAACTCCGTGCGAGGCGAAGTGCGCTTCCAGGACAAACAGCGTTGCGCCCAGCAGTAGCAGCGAGACTCCCACCCAACTGAGCGGCAGCACCGCCAGCGACGACACGCCCATCAGCAGCAGAATCCCTCCGGCGACACCCGGCAGGATCAGGCCGGGCGAATTAAACTCGACATACAGCCCGAGCGCACCGACGATCAGCAGAATAAACCCGACGTTCGGATCGGCAATGGAGCTTATGATTCGCTCGCGCAGCGTCAGCTCGTAAGGAACCACGTCCGCACCGCTAAGATGCAGGACTTCCTTGCGTCCATCAAAGCGTGTGATTTCGCGCCCCTCCAGGGCCTCGAACAGCTTCTGTTCGCTGGGGGCGATCAGGTCGATCAGATGCTGGTCGAGAGCTTCCTTTTCGGTAAACGAGCTCGCCTGGCGAATGGTGGTCTCGGCCAGCGTCCACGTTGCGCCCGCGCTTTTCCACCGTGCTGCGCAGCCACGCCGACGCGTCGTTCTCGACTTTGTGGCGCATGGTCTCGTCCATCTGCCCGGTGAGCGCCACCGGCGACGACGCGCCTGTGTTGGTGCCGGGAGCCATCGCGGCTACGTCGGCTGCTTCGAGGATAAAGAAACCGGCCGACGCGGCGCGGCCCCCGCTGGGAGTGACGTAGGCGATCACGGGAACCCGCGAGGCGACGATTTTCTCGTTCATCTGTCGAGTCGCGTCCAGCAGCCCGCCGGGAGTGTTCAAGCGCAGCAAGACCGCCGCGGCGCCTTGGCTGGCCGCCTGATCCAGAGCATGGGCAAGCAAGTCGACCGTGATGGGATGGATCACACCGTCGATGTCGACAGCGATTACTTTCGGCGCGGCGAATAGCCCGGTCGCCGCCAACGCAGCCAGACAGAAACGCTTAAACATGTCGGACACCCACTACTACAGGTACCATGGCTGTTTATGCCCGCAGTAAGTCACGTAGACGTACTCCTCTTTGGCGCGCATCCCGACGACGTGGAATGGGGCGCGGGCGGCACCGCACTGCTGCTGCGGGATTCCCGAACCTCCTTCGCCATCGTGGACATGACTAACGGCGAAATGGGATCGCGAGGGACTCTCGAACAGCGCCAGCAGGAGGCCATCGCCGCCGCGGAGTTTCTGGGCGCAAGCGCTCGCGAGTCGCTCAACCTCCCGGATTGTGGACTGGTTGATTCGCCCGAGAACAGGCGACTGGTCGCGAGCGCGATACGGCGGCATCGTCCGAAACTTGTGCTTGCTCCTTATTGGGAGGATCGGCATCCGGATCATGCGGCCGCGGGGCTCACGGTCCGAAATTCCCAACTGTACTGCGGGCTACGCAAGCTCGACGATCCCAATCCGCCGCACAAGCCTGACGCCTTCCTGTTCTACCCGCTGCATCAATTCGAGCAGCCCGCTTTCGTCGTCGATACGACCAGCGTTTTTCAGCGCAAGCTGGAGTTGATGCGCATCCATCGATCCCAGTTCGAGAAGACCGCGGAGGAGTTCGGCGTCATCGCGCACGGTGTGGGCGACTATCTGTTTGGCCTGGAATCTCGCGACCGCTACTTCGGCTCGCTCATCGGCGCTCACCATGGAGAAGCGCTTGTATCGGACCGGCCTTTCCGCCTTTCGGGTGTGAATGACGTTCTGTCGCTATTGGGCGGCTAGACTAGAAGGTAGTGCCTGACAAAATTCTGGTCCGCGCCACCAACTGGGTGGGCGACGCGGTGATGTCCCTGCCCGCCCTACGCGCGCTGCGCCGGCAGTTTCCCAAGGCACAGATCTCGATCCTCGCCAAGCCCTGGGTGGCCGACCTCTACGCCCGTGAAGGCTTCTGCGACGACCTGATACCGTACACCGCTCGGACTCTATTTGAAAAGTGGTCTGCCGCGCGAGCGCTTCGCGGGCGCACGTTCGATACCGCGATCCTGCTTCAGAACGCCTTCGAGGCGGCCGCGATCGCATACTACGCCGGAATTCCGGAGCGCATCGGCTACGCTCGCGACGGCCGCGGATTTCTGCTCACGCGCGCGATTCCCGTGCCGAAGCCCGGCGAAATCCCGCGTCACGAAAGTTTCTATTATCTGGAACTGCTCCGCCGTGCCGGGATCATCGACGAGCTACCGCGAAACGACGCGATCCGCCTGGAAGGTGCTCCCGCCGCGCGCGCGGCGGGTCTTGAGCGATTCCGCCAACTCGGACTGGGCGATACCGTCATTGGCGTGAGTCCCGGGGCCGCCTATGGGACCGCCAAACGCTGGCTGCCGGAGCGATTCGCGGAGTCGGCCAACCAGGTGGCGGACGAACTCGGCGCGGCTGTGGCGATCTTCGGCTCAAAAGCCGAGCGCGGCCTGTGTGAGTCGGTCGCCGCATCCATCACCAGGACCGCGTCAAGAACTTCGCGGGAGAAACCTCGCTCGCCGAATTCATCGACCTGGCCGCGGCCTGCCGCGTGTATCTGACGAACGATTCCGGCGCCATGCACATCGCCTCCGCGCTGGGCGTGCCGACCGTGGCCGTCTTCGGCGCGACCGACGATCTGGCCACCGGCCCCACCGGACCGCTGGCGAAGGTGGTCCGCGAGCAGGTCGAATGCAGCCCGTGTCTCAAGCGCGAGTGTCCCATCGATCACCGCTGCATGACCCGCGTGAGCGCCGTAAGAGTGGCGGATGCTGCACTCGACCTGCTGAAATAGATCAGATGTTTCGAATCTTGGTGGTCAGACTTGGATCCATGGGTGATGTGATCCATGCCCTGCCCGCGGTCGCCAGCCTCAAACATAGCTTTCCGCACAGCCGCCTGAGCTGGGTCATCAAGCCCCGCTGGGCGCCGCTGCTCGAAGGCAACCCGTTTGTCGACGAGATCATTCCCTTCAATCGCACCGCGCGCGAGATTCTCGCGACCCGCCGGCTGCTGCGCCGCGAACGCTTCGAGCTCGCGGTGGATCTGCAAGGGTTGATACAGTCGGCGCTGGTGGCAGCTTCCGCGAAGGCCGACAAGATCGTGGGGCTGGCCCGCAGCCAGGCGCGGGAAAGCTTCGCGACGATGTTCTATTCCTCGGCGGTCCGAACCACCGCCGTGCATCGCGTCGACCGCTACCTGGAACTCGTCTCCGCCGCGGGCGCGTCCAATCTCTTGCGAACGTTTCCGCTTCCGCCGGGGAGGCCGGAGGGTACGCTTCCCGAAGGGCCATTCGTGCTGGCGTGTCCTTTGGCGGGCTGGGGTTCCAAGCAGTGGCCTCTGGGCCACTACATCGAACTGGCGAAGCGTTTGAACCTGCCCCTGGTGGTCAACGGCCCCCCGGATGCATTCGATGTTCTTAGCCGCATCAAGGGCGCGCAGGTCCACCTGTCCGGAATCGAAGGTTTGATAGACGCCACGCGGCGCGCGCAGGCCATCGTCGGCGTGGATAGCGGTCCGGTGCATCTGGCGGCCGCGCTGGGCAAGCCGGGCGTCGCGATCTATGGACCCACCGATCCGGCTACGCACGGGCCATATGGCGGGACCCTTCGAGTCCTGCGGAGTTCGAGCGCCATCACGAGCTACAAGCGCCGCGCGTCCGACTCCGGCAGCATGCGCGCGATCAGCCCGGCTGAGGTGCTGGAGGCGCTGGAAATGTGCCACGCGTGAGCTTTCCCAAACCCTACGCCGACGCCGTCGCGAAACTGCGCGTGCCCGGCGGATTCCTGATGGTGGCCGCGTTCCTGTGGTTGTCGGCGCCTACCTGGACGTCGCTGGCGTTCGGACTTCCTGTATCGATTCTCGGCCTGGCGTTGCGCGCCTGGGCCGCGGGGCACCTGGAAAAGAATCGCACGCTGGCTGAGAGCGGTCCGTATGCTTACGTGCGCAATCCGCTGTACATCGGGACACTGGCGGTCGCGGCAGGATTCGTAATCGCGTCACGCCGCTGGGAATTGGGTGTGCTCTTCGCAGCGGTGTTCCTGCTGATCTACCTTCCGGTAGTGGAGCTGGAAGAACAGCATCTGCGGTCGCTGTTTCCCGAATATGCCGATTACGCCAAGCGTGTTCCTCGCCTATGGCCTACTGTCGGTAAACCCGGGGGCAAGCGATTCCAGTGGTCGGTGTACATGCGCAACCAGGAGTATCAGGCGCTCGCAGGATTCCTGATCGGCGTTGCCGTGCTTATTTGGAGAGTCGTTTAGCGATCCGCGGATATACCTTGCCGCGCATTGCCTTCGAACAGCTTGTAACGATCGCCTTCGCTCAGCGGCAGCGCGTCCAGGTACTTCTTGGTGTCGTCGTAATACTGCCCCGTTCGCGGATCGATGCCGCGCACCGCGCCCACCATTTCCGATCCGAACAGGATGTTGTCGACCGGCACAACCTTGAGCAGCAGCTCGATTCCCGGCAGATGATACACGCACGTATCGAAGTATACGTTCTTCAGCACGTGCTCTTCAAGCGTCGGACGCTTCATGTCCTGCGCAAGACCCCGGTATCTCCCCCAGTGAAAGGGCACCGCGCCGCCGCCGTGGGGGATGATGAACCTCAGTGTCGGGAAATCCTTGAACAGGTCGCCCTGGATGAACTGCATGAACGCGGTCGTGTCGGCGTTGATGTAATGCGCTCCGGTGGCGTGAAACACCGGATTGCAGGAGGAACTCACGTGCACCATCGCCGGCACATCCAGCTCCACCATTTTTTCGTACACCGGATACCAGTACTTGTCGATCAGCGGCGGCGCGGTCCAGTGGCCGCCGGAAGGGTCGGGATTCAGGTTGCATCCGATGAAGCCGAACTCGTTCACGCACCGTTCCAGCTCGGCGATGACGTTCTGGGGCGGCACGCCCGGCGATTGCGGCAATTGGCACACGCCGACGAAATTGCTGGGATAGAGCGTGCAAACGCGATGAATCAGATCGTTGCAGTGCCGCGACCAATCCGCACTGGTCGTCGCGGTGCCAATATGATGCGCCATGGCCGAAGCACGCGGCGAAAAGATGGTGACGTCGGTGCCCCGCTCGCGCTGGAGCTTCAACTGCGCGCCTTCGAGACTCTCCCGAATCTGGTCGTCACTGATGTTGATCTTGCCGTCAAAGGGAGGCTGCGCTGGATCTTTCAATGCCGCAATCTGCGCGTCGCGATAATCCTGAAGCGCCTTGGGCGCTGTGGTGTAGTGGCCGTGACAATCGATGATCATGAATCCTCAAGCTTACAAAAATCCGTCCAGCGGCTGCACGATTTTGCCGCCGACGATCGGCGTGCAGTCCAGGGGAAACTCCTGCGTTAGATCGTGCCCTTCGTCACGAAGCTTCCGAAGGAAGCTATCAAGATGTCGCATTGCGCCGTTCGGAAGATCGTGTAAGCACCACCAGACTCCATTCGCGCGTCCGGCAATCGGCCAGCGCCCGATCCATCCAGCCGTCCGGATCCCGATAATCGCCCGGCACGGAGTTCCACAGCACGCAGGTATACCCACCGAGCGTGAGCCGATCGACCACCGCGGGATGCAGCAGACCCCGGCCCAGTTTCCCCGCGCCTCCCCGAGGACGAAACAACGGAACACGTTGATCAACGACCCAGGAAAGAGCCTGTTCCGTGCGCTCGAATTCCTGAAGCGCGATTTCGCGTGTGCCCTCGCCCAGGCGGCCGGCATGCGACCAGGTGTGGTTGCCGATCCAGTGCCCTTCCCTGCTCGCACGGCGCGCCAGATCCAGGCCGTCGGGAGTGCTCACCTTCTGCCCCAATACAAAGAAGGTGGATTTGATGCCGTGGTGCCCCAGGCAATCGAGCACCAGCGGCGTAGCTTGCGATTCCGGACCGTTATCGAAAGTAAGTGTGACTTTGCGCCAACCGCTACCGCTTGGCGACCAGCACGCCATCGACGATCTCGCGGAACTCTTCGTCGGTCAGCAAGCCGCGCTTCTCGATGCCCTTATCCTTGACGCGCTTCAGCATCTCGCCGATGGCTTCGTCGTCGGCATCGGTGATGCCGAGCTTCTCAAGATTGTAGGTGATCGACAGCTTGCCGCTCTTCTTGCCCAGGACCACTTCGCCCTTGCGACCCGTAAGCGCCGGATGCGTCCCGAACATCGCCAGCGGCTCTTTCACGACCAGGTCCACGCCGATGCCCGATTCGCGCGTGAAATTGCGGTCGCCCAGGATCGGCTTGTTCGCCGCGATGGGGAACCGGCTGATGCGGCTGACCAGTTCGCCCAGCTCGGGGAGCTTGGCCAGGTTGTACTTGCGTGTCGTAATCCGTAGAGCACATGCAGCGCGACGATCAACTCTTCGAGCGCCGCATTGCCCGTGCGTTCGCCCAGTCCGTTGGCGCAGCTATGGACGCAATCCGCGCCCGCTTCGACGCCGGCCAGCTCGGTGGCCACGGCCATGCCGAAATCGTTGTGCGTGTGAACTTCCACCGGCAGGTTATTGGTCAGCTTCTTCACCATGCGGACCATGAACTTCATGGCCTCGGGAAGAATGCAGCCCATGGTGTCGACCACGCCCACCGCATCCGGCGGCGCTTCCTGCATGATCCGCGTCAGTACGTTGGTCAGATCGCTTTCGAGCGCGCGCGTCGTGTCATAGGGGAAATACACCACGTGCATGCCGCGCGATTTGGCGTAGTTGATCACGGGAACGCTCTTGCGCAGCACGTCTTCCCAGGTCCACTTGAACTGGTACTTGAGCTTGGGATAGCCGATGGGGACCTCGATGATCACGCCGTGGCAGCCGCATTCGATGGCCTTGTCGATATCGGCGTTGATGGCGCGCGCGAAGGTGTAGATCTTCGACTTGAGCCCCAGCTTCGAGATTTGCTTGATGGCCTCGAAGTCCATATCGGAGACCGCGGGCATCCCGGCTTCGATCCGGTCCACGCCGATCTCGTCCAGCTTCTCGGCGATCTCGATTTTGTCCTTGATGCTCATCACCACGCCGGGCGTCTGCTCGCCGTCGCGCAGCGTCGCATCGTGAATGCTTACGGTCTTGGGAAGCTGGTACGTGTTCCGGACTTCGGGGACGAAGTTATAGGGGCTGACCCACCACTCGTTTTCGCGAAAGTACTTGTCGTTCATCAGCTACTAATTATAAACCTGAGAAGGCAGTGCCTATGGATGTTTCAACGACTCTCTAAGCCGGCTCCTGATGAAATTACTTTGGATGAGAACTGTGACACCAAGCAGTGTGGCGTAAAGTAATCCTTTTGACACGGCCCGCCGGAGGACCCAACTTCCGTTTGATGCGTGATCCCGGAACAGCCCGGAACAATCGTTTCAGACCTGAACTGTCGACTGCCAAGGGGCGCCCGTAGGTAACACCTAATTTTCGATTTGCCAGCCACGTCGAAGGACGGCCAACGGCGGCTTGGACGCATCGGATCTCGACCCAGATTGCGGACTGTCCAGCCTTACTGACTTGCTAATTTCTGGCTATCCCAGGCTGTAGGACAGAGTCATCGGCCGCCGACCATATGTCGCAAGATGTCGTCGTTGTTTTCACAAACCCACTCCAGGAGTTCGGTGTCGGCCTGCAGTTGGGGAGCCAGGCGGAACGTCCACGGCTTGGTGAACGTTTGTGGATCTTCCAAGGTGACTTGAAGTTTCAGATGTCCGAAATCAACGCGCTCGAATCGCTCGGTGACGCGTGTCGTCTCGGTCATGGGAACCCCGCTCACGGGCACGATCCCCCGGTCGTTGAAGCCAGCCGTTTCCACTACAAGTATGTTCCCGTCCCAGTGGCCAACGGAATATCCCATCCACGACGGACCAGGTGACTCTGGAAGCGGTCGTCCGTCTGTGAAGATCTGGCGCGGTAAAGGCATGCCAGGGCTTTCGTACAAGATAACGATCAGACCCGGAGTCTGGACGATTTTGTACAAAGCGTCAGGCACTACTTGAAGCAAGAAATGAGGCAAGCATTGGGCAAGATTCGTATGCCTGTTGTTGCTCCGGCTTGCGCGGAATCGCTCGACGGACGCACGTCCTTGCACCGTAAGCAGCGCATCCGGTGCGTCTGGAGCACGACCTCCGCGCCCCCAGATGCCCGAAAGATCCGGTTTGCCGTCTGCCATCTTGGGAGCCGGTGCCAATAGATCGGGGTTACCCTCTTTGGTGCGTGGGATTCCTGGAGTTGGATAATCCAGCCATTGGCTGTTCGCACTCGGACAGATACAGCTGACCATCACAGCCATGAATGCTGCGAGTTGCATCCTTAACATTGCGGCTCTCTCAAAAGCGGTTTGCTCATTGTATCACCGCCAAATCGGGGGCAACCTGTGGTCTGGCCTACGACGCCTGCATCGCGCTAAGCAAGCGCCGTTAGCCCGAACAGGCAGTGCGCCACTCGGATTTCCCACCAGCGACGGTCGGTCAATCGGCTTTCCTGTGCGGAAATAGCCATCGCGTGCATCCGATCACAGAACTAATTTCTAGGCGCTAAAAGGGCAGGGCGCGTCCGTGCGGAAACCGCAGCCTCTTTGCGGAGCCCCTTATCGAGCCGCCTACTGTACGTCAACGTCAGCCCGCAGATCCTGCCAGTCCGGCAGGTCGACCGATCCGGTGGTAGCACGCTCGATGGAGCTGAACATTTCCTTGGCCTCAAACGCCGCCAGTGCGGGCGAGCGGAAGTTAAGCCGCGCGATCGGGGCCTGCCCCGGCTTCGCATTCGTGGCCCGCAGGGTCACATACACCGTGACGCTGCTCAGCGGCGCGCTCGAATGATTCACCACCAGGTAGTGAATCTGGGGCCTCTTATTCACTTCCATGAAGCGAATGCCGGTCACTTCCAGGAGGCTGGCCAAAGAGTTCGCGGACCGGGTGGAAACCGGCGTCTCAGGCGCCGGCTCAGGAACAGCGGGCTTGGCCGCAACCGCGCTGGCAGAGGTCCGGGGCATGATCCCGTAAGTCGCGACGCCGGCCGTCAGCAGCATACCCACAACTGCGTACGTCAGCCATCCAAAGCGGCTGGAAGGACCCGGGCGCATCCCGCTTCGAATAGGGACCAGACCCGCTGCCTGCAGCGACATCAATTCCCTGGGCAGCGCCGGACCGGGCAAGGTAACCTTCGGCAGGGCTGCGGCGGAGACCGCTGGCGACACGAAATCCGCGGGACGCATCAGACGGCCGGCGGCCTCATGATAAGACTGGAGCCGCGCCAAGGCCGGCGCGGCTAAGCGATTCGGGGCATCTGGAAGCCGTACCGGCGCTGGAGCGCAGGGCTCCGCTTCGCTACCCGATCGTATCGCGCTGTCGGCCGCACACGGATGGAACGCCTCCATCGGAATCTCGCCGGCAACCGACGGAGGCTGCGGCTCGGCCAGCAGCAGCCGGCTGGGCGGCGCGGCCAGCAAGGCTCTGGCCGGAGTCCCGTTGACCGTGTCCTCGCCGTGAAAGGTCACGTCAAGGATAACCGGTGTGCGCTCGGCGCCCTCCGTGCGCGGGCCGGGCGCGGCCGATTCCTGGAAAATCCGGGGTGCGCTGTAGGGAATCCGCTCCCCGTGGAGGAGATCCGCCAGATCGGCCAGGCGATCCGCGAACGTCTCCGGAGGCGGCGGAGCGTCAGGCAAGTCCTCGTGCAAAGAGTCGGGAAGGTCGACGGGCACAGCGCGCAGCGCCAGGTCCGGCATCACCACAGGCCGCGCTTCGGCAGGGATCGCGTCCAGCACAACGGGCGGTGTCGGGTCGATGAAGGCTTTAGGCTGCACCTCGGGCCTTACGATGACTTCGGGATGCAGGAGGGTTTTGGATTCTTCAACCGGCTGTTCGACCGCGGCTAGCTTTACGGCGGGCGCTGGTGGCTCCACGACCGGAGCGGCCGCGACTATTTCGAGCGCTTGCGCCGTGTTTGCCTGCGGCTCACAGACGGGACATTCCTTGACCCCCGGGGCGATCTCATGGCCGCACTCCGGGCAGATCCAATGAAACATGCATCCAATTTACACGGAAGCGGCGTAAATGCCCTTCAGGGACACACCCTACCTACTCATACGTGGAACCTTAAACCGGCCTGAGATTCGATCTAAGGACCAGTTCAGCGGGAAGTGGGAACGGTACGGCTGCCGACTAAGGTCTGCGGCGCCGACAGGAACTCCAGGAACTTCCGCTTCGAAGTAGTCTCGACCCTGGGCCGATTGAGAAGGCTCGCGGCCAGCTCAGCGAATTGCGTGCCCAGTTTCGACTTGGGATCCACGAATTCGCCCGACCGAGTCGCGGCGTTGACCACCTGGTAGTCGTTGACGAAGCTGTACATCACCGGCACGCCCAGGACGTCCTGCACCTGTTGCGGCGATAGCAGGGATTGCTTGGAGACACGGTTCAGGACGATCGCCACGCGGCTGTCCAGGTCCAAGGTCTTGAGGAATGCCAGCTTTTCGCGGGTCAGATGCAGCGAAGGCACCTCCGGCGTGCACACCATAAATACCTGCTGGGAATCGCGCAGGATTTCCATGGAATACCGCTCCAGGTTGCCCGAAAGATCGACGCAGACCACATCGTAATTGCGCAGCCAGAACTGGGCGATATCGTGAATCTGCTGTGGCTCCACGCGCACATTGGGATTCATGGGGCCGGAGTGCAGCACATCCACCTTGGCCACGGTCGTGACCAGTTGCTGCCACAGGTTCTCGTCCAGCTCGTGCATGTGATCGAGCACTTCCATGATCGCGTGCTCGTTCCGGATCTTTAGCAGAAAGCGCAAAATGCCCGAGCTGAGGTCGAGATCGGACAGCAGCACCTTGGTATTCGGAACGTGGGACAGCGCCGCGCTCAGATTGAGAGCCATGGTGGTCGCACCGGAACCGGCTTTGGACGGAAGGAAGGAATAAATCCTGCCCTTGGCGGTGTAGAGCGGCGGCTTCTGGTCCACCAGCGCTTTTACATTTCTCAGCGATTCCAGCAGAGCGCTCAGCTCGAACGGCTCAGCCACCAGTTCCCGCACGCCGGCCCGCATAATCTCCCGCAGGGTTACCGGGTCGCAGTCGCGATGATAGGCGACGAACTGGATGCCTTCCACTTCCTGGGCGACGCGCTCCACCACTTTGACCGCGAAATCGCTCTTCTCAAAACTTAGGAAAATGACCTCGGGGGCGTGCGTGCGGAGTGCCCGCACCAGCTCGCCTTCGTCCGGATAGTTGGGCAAAATGCGGCTGATGGTTAATTCATTGGCAAGCGCACCGAGCGCTTTCTCCAATTGTTGCGCCTGCTTGGCGTCTGGACCGATGATCATCGTCCTCAGCATCTGGACTCACCCTCACCTATGAGACTACGTGACTTACGCCTTTCGGACAATCGTTCTTCCCCCCAATTCCGCCCGGAGATCTCCCTATATGCCGGGAGATTTCGCTTAACCCGGCCTCGGGTGTTTCCCCTAGGTACCTTTAGGTACCTTCTTAGCCCACGAGAAATGAATCGGCTGTCTCTCGGGGATTAAATAGACCTGGTGAGGAATTGAGCACGGCCTCCCGCAGGTCGGTTATTCTTGTCAAGAAGCTATGGGCCGAATTCTGGGGCGCATTCTGTGGGCGGCGATTTCTCTGGCGGCAGCCTTCTCCATGGGAGTTGTCGCCCGAAACCAGGGAGAGCCGGTCAACAGCACGTGGCTGGTGATCGCCTCGGTGTGCACCTACCTGGTCGGATACCGATTCTATGCGCGATTTGTCGCCGCCCGTGTCATGGCGCTCGACGACACTCGCGCCACCCCCGCCGAACGGCTGCGCGACGGCCACGATTTCGAGCCCACTAACAAGTGGATCGTCTTCGGGCACCATTTCGCGGCGATCGCCGGTCCGGGTCCGCTGGTAGGGCCCACGCTGGCGGCGCAGTTCGGCTATCTTCCGGGCTTCCTGTGGATCGTGATCGGAGCCACGCTGGGCGGAGCCGTCCAGGATTTCGTGATTCTCTTCGGATCGATCCGCCGCGACGGAAAATCGCTGGGGCAGATCGCACGGGAGGAAGTCGGCAAGGTGGGCGGATTCACCGCGCTGATCACGGTCCTGCTGATCATGATCATCCTGCTGGCGGTGATCGGCCTGGTGGTGGTCAACGCGCTCAAAGGCAGCCCGTGGGGCACCTTTACCATCGCCGCGACCATGCCCATCGCGGTCTTCATGGGCCTCTACCTGCGCTTCTGGCGGCCGGGGAAAGTTGTCGAAACGTCGATCATCGGATTCGTGCTGGTGATGGCCAGCGTCTTTGCGGGTCAGGCGGTCGCGCAATCTCCCGCGCTGGCGCCCTGGTTCACGTACTCGGGAGCAGCCCTGGCGGCCGCGCTGATCGTATACGGATTCTTCTCGAGCGCCCTGCCCGTGTGGCTCTTGCTCGCCCCGCGCGGTTATCTGAGCACCTTTGTGAAGTTGGGTGTGGTCGTGCTTCTGGCGGTCGGAATTCTCTTCCTGCGTCCCGAGCTGAAGCTGCCGGCCTTCACGCGCTTCGTCGACGGCACGGGACCTATCTTCGCCGGCAAAATCTTTCCCTTCTGCTTCATCACCATCGCCTGTGGAGCGGTTTCCGGATTCCACGCGCTGATCTCGTCGGGCACCACGCCGAAGCTGCTCGCACGGGAACGCCACGCGCTGGCCGTAGGCTACGGTTCCATGCTGCTCGAAAGTTTCGTCGCCGTGATGGCGCTGATCGCCGCGGCTTCGCTCCAGCCCGGCGTGTACTTCGCGGTGAATTCTCCCGCCGGTATTGTGGGCGCGACGCCCGCCGCCGCAGCCGCAACGATCACAGACTGGGGATTCCCGGTGACCGCCGCCGAGATGCAGACCCTGGCGCGGGACGCCGGCGAACAGACGTTGTTCTACCGTACCGGCGGGGCGCCGTCACTCGCGCTCGGCATGGCGCAGATCTTTGCCTCCAGCGGCGTCGGACGCGCGCTGCTGGCGTTCTGGTATCACTTCGCCATCATGTTTGAAGCGCTGTTTATCCTGACTACGCTCGATTCGGGCACCCGCGTAGGGCGATTCATGCTCCAGGATATGTTGGGAGAAGTGTCGCCCAAGTGGGGCCAGACTAATTGGAAACCCGGCATGCTGGCGACCAGCGGAGTCATCGTCGCCGCCTGGGGATATTTTCTGTATCAGGGCGTGATCGACCCACTGGGCGGCATCAATACTCTGTGGCCGCTCTTCGGGATCGCAAATCAACTGCTGGCCGCCGTGGCTTTGTGCGTGGGGACCACTCTTCTGGTGAAAGCCCACGGCGCACGCTACATGTGGGTGACCTGTGTGCCGCTGGTGTGGCTGGTGGTGGTGTGTTTTGTGGCCGGATACCAGAAGATTTTCTCTCCGCTCCCGGCGCTCGGGTTTTTGGCGCAGGCCGATCAGCTCGCGGCCGGACCGCAGACCTCGGCGACATCTGCGCTGATCTTTAACGCGCGCCTGGATGCCGCGGTGACCGGAATCTTCCTGATATTGGTGGCGACGATTCTGATCGACTCCATCCGCGTGTGGATCGGCGTGCTGGGCGGGACACGCGAATCGAAGACCACGGAGACGCCGTTTGTCCCGTCGCAGCTTGCGGAGGAGTTGTGATCGCCTTCTTGAAAACGGTGGCGCAGATCGTCTCTGGTGTGGTCGCGGAGTTGTCGGATCAGAACGCCTACCGCCGTCACTTGGAGGCGCATGGGACCGTCCACTCCCCCGATGAATGGCGGCGCTTCCAGGACGAGCACGCCGCCGCCAGTTCCCGCCGCGCCCGCTGCTGTTGAACGCCGCGCACTACGGATCGGTAGAGTAGAGTTGTTCTAGACTTTATGCCTCTGTCCCCCGGAACCCGCCTGGGTTCTTATGAAATCGTCGCGCCCCTCGGGGCAGGTGGCATGGGCGAAGTCTACCGCGCCCGTGACGTCCTCCTCAAACGCGACGTCGCGCTGAAAGTGCTTCCTGCGGCATTTGCCCAACACCCGGAGCGCATGGCTCGCTTTCAGCGTGAAGCCGAGCTGCTGGCGTCGCTCAATCACCCTAACATCGCCATTCTCCACGGTCTGGTGGAATCCGATGGACAACGCGCGTTGGTGATGGAACTGGTCGCCGGCGAAACGCTCGGCGCACACCTGAAGCGCGGATTGATGCCTACGGAGGAGGCGCTCAGGGTGGCCCGGCAAATCGCCGAAGCGCTGGAGGCCGCGCACGACCGGGGCGTGGTTCACCGCGATCTGAAACCCGGCAACATCATGATCACGCCCGACGGCCTGGTTAAGGTCCTCGATTTTGGGCTGGCGGCGATCATACAAAGCCCGTCCGTTACGCCCGCGGATCCGATCAACTCGCCCACGCTCACTATGGGCATGACCCAATCCGGAGTTATTCTCGGCACGGCAGCGTACATGAGTCCCGAGCAGGCAGCCGGAACTCCCGTCGATCGCAGGGCCGATATCTGGTCCTACGGCGTGGTGCTGTGGGAAATGCTCAGCGGCCGGCGTCTGTTCGGCGGCGACACCATCGCGCACACGCTGGCCGACGTGTTGCGTGGACCGATCGCCTTCGAAAACGTAACCGCGCCCGCGCCCATCAAGAGTTTGCTCCGGCGATGCTTGGATCGCGATGCGAAGATGCGCCTGCGCGATATCGGCGAAGCCCGAGTTGCTATCGGGAAATATCTTTCTGAGCCGGAAGGCGGGACTGAGACCCTGCAGCAGCCCAAGACCCGCGGCGCCTGGATTGGATGGGCGGCTGCTGCGATTCTTGGTGCTGCCGCCCTCGCAGGCTGGCTTCGTACGCATCCCGCGGAAACCGCCACAGCCGTGGATTTGGCCTTTTCGTTCGCGCCGGCGGAAGGAGCCCTCGCTCCCGTTGGCGATCTGTTTGCGACTCCGGACATCTCACCCGACGGCTCCGCCGTGATCTTCTATGGAAACGGTGGCAACGATGTCCAAATACGCCCGCTGAATAAGCTGACGCCAGAACTCGTGCGTACGGGCGCGTTCCAAAATCCAGGCTTTTGGTCCCCGGACTCGCGCTCGTTTGCGTTCTCCGACGGGAAAAGCCTGAAAAAGATGCGCGTACCCGACGGCGCGCCGGAAATGGTGACGGGCGATGCCGCGACTTTAGTGGGCGGAAGTTGGAGCGACAACGGCACCATTATTTTTGCGGCTGTCGGGAAGGGTTCGGCCCTGTACGCAGTTCCGGCGGCCGGCGGAGTAGCCAAGCGAATCGAAATCACTGGCCTTCCACAAGGTAACTTGCTTTTCCCCGAGTTCCTGCCAGGCAGCGAGGACTTTCTGTTCCTCTCAAGGGTGTTGGCGCGAGGGATTGATGAGCATGAAGTCTACTTCGCCACCCTGCGCGATGGACGTGCCGCCGATTCGGTCCTTCTTATGAAGAATGCCACTGCCGCCCGCTACACGCCCGCGGGTGGAGGACGCATTCTTTTTGTCCGGAACGACAACCTCTACGCTCAAAGGCTGAACCGAACGGCCAGGAAGCTGGAAGGCGAACCCGAGTTGGTCCAGCAGCACGTGTCGTCCTCGCCCTCGTTCGGAATCGCGCATTTTTCAGTCTCCCGAAACGGCGTCATCGCCTGGCGTCCAGGGACGGCCGCCTTGTCTCTGGTTACCATCCTTGACCGGCAGGGTAAGCAGATAAGCACGGCGGGGTCTCCCACCGTGGCCGAAACGCTCAAACTCTCGCCCGACGAGACCCGCTTGCTAGTCGGGTTTGATGATAATGCCTGGCTGCTGGAACCCGGCCAGCCGGGGCAGCAACCGTTGAAGCAGAGCGATCGCGAAACACTTTGGTCGCGGGACGGATCTGCATTTTTCGACACGATCCCATGGGGCGGCGAAGACCAGCGGGTTGTGGAACGTCCCGCCACGGGGGAGGGACCGGTTCGCGAGCTGGCGAAGCCCCCAGGGCTAGGCCGCCTGGAAGATATCTCTCCGGACAGCAAAACCGTTCTGTTCAGCCGTGGTGCCCTGGATACGGCCGTATTTTCGTATCGGCTGGACGGCACTGAGAAAGAACCTAAATCCTTGGTGCAATCGAGCGAGAAAATCTCCCATACTCGATTCTCTCCGGATGGGCGTTCGATTGTATACACCGTCTCGGAGAATGGAATCTATGTTCAGCCCTATCCCGGACCAGGGTTACGGAAGCAAGTGACCAGCCGCGGAAACTATCCCGTATGGCGCAAGGATGGACGCGAGATCGTCTATCTGGATGACGACCAGGACAAGAACTACATCTGGTCGGTTCCGGTAACTGGCTCGGGCGAAGAATTCCGGGCAGGTACGCCCTCACGCCTGTTCCCTGCCCGTCTGCCCGCGTCCACGTTCGGGGACCTGAACTTCCTGGCGGTGTCGCGTGACGGCTCGCGTTTCTACATCCCGCAGGCGGTGGAACAGCCCGGTTCCGATGTGATCGATATCAGAACAAACTGGACTAAACCGTGATTCTGAAACAGGTATTCGCGCTACAATAATCCAGGAAACCGGCGAAATTTACGAAACTCGTATTGCAAGTCGGACTGATAAGCGCCCTGTGTTACGCGCAGGCGCCTGCTCCCGCGCCTAACGCCGCAACAACCGCCGAAGTCAGCTCCCGCGAAGCCCCGGTTACCTTCAGCAGCCGCGTGAACCTGGTCCTTGTTCCAGTAGTCGTGCGCGACAGCCAGGGCCATGCCGTCGGCACCCTCAAGCAGGACGACTTCCAACTCTTCGACAAAGGCAAGCCGCAGATGATCACGCGCTTCTCCGTCGAAAAGCCGGCCGCTCCGTTCATCCCTGCGGTGGTGGCTTCGGCGCTCGATGAGAAAGGCAATGAGACCACCGCGGGCGCGCGTCCACCTGCCCCGGTGCCGGACCGCTTCATCGCCTACGTGTTCGACGACATCCACCTGAAAGCCGCCGATTTAGTGACAGCGCGCGCTGCCGCAGACCGCCATCTGAGCGAGTCTCTGGGACCCGGTAGCCGTGCCGCGATCTACACCACATCCGGCCAGGTCGTACTCGACTTTACGGATGATCGCGATAAACTCCGTGAAATTCTGAACCATATTCAACCCCTGGCGACCTTGCAGGAGGCGTCCGATTGCCTGGACATCAACTACTACTGGGCAGACTCCATCATCAATAAGAATGACCCACAGGCCCTGGGCGCCGCGATCGACGAAGTCATGGCGTGCAGGGGGTATTCGGCACAGCAGCGCGATATTGCCGAATCGGAGGCCCACGCTACTGCCATGAGTACGATTAGCCTGGGAGAGCGCGAAAGCCGCCTCGATTTAAGCGTGTTGAAAGACGTGATCCGCCGCCTTTCCGCGACGCCGGGCAGCCGCAACGTGATTCTGGTCTCGCCTGGATTCTACCTGACAGCCGAGATGCGTCAGGAAGAAGCGGAACTAATGGATCGCGCGATCCGCGCCAATGTGACCGTGAACGCTCTGGATGTGCGTGGCGTTTACACCCTCATTCCCGGAGGCGATGCGAGCCAGCGCGGTCCCGCCAGCATCTCGGCGTCGAACCTGATGCTGTTGATGAAGCAGAATGCGATGTCCGCGGATTCCGATGTGATGGAGGAGCTGTCGGCCGCGACCGGCGGGCAGTTCTTCCATAACGACAACGGCCTGTTCGAGGGATTCCGGCAGTTGGTGACTCAGCCGGAGTACATCTACATATTGGGATTCTCCCCGCAGAACCTGAAGCTGGACGGCGCTCGTCATGGTTTGAAGGTTGCCTTGAAAAATCCCAAAGGTTTCGAATTGCAGGCCCGCAACGCGTACTACGCTCCCCTCCACGCGGTCAATTCCGAGGAGCAGGCCAAAGAGGAAATTCAGGAGGCCGTCTTTTCCAGGGACGAAATCCAGGAACTTCCCGTCGATCTGAGCTTGCAGTATGCCCGCGCCGGCGACACTGCCGTCAAGCTAAACGTTCTCGCCAAGATAAATTTGAAACAGCTCCGCTTCCGGAAAGCGGAGGATCGCAATTTCAATACCCTGACGGTGGTCGCCAGCGTGTTCGACCGCAACGGGAACTTCGTGACCGGAATTCAGAGGATTGTCGAACTGCGCCTGCGCGACCAGACGCTCGATTCCCTCACCTCCGGCATCACCGTCAAGACAACTCTGGATATCACGCCGGGAAGCTTCCTGGTGAGGCTCGTGGTCAGGGATTCCGAAGGGCAAACCATGTCGGCCCGCAACGGCGTGGTAGAAATTCCGTTCTAGGAGGATAGGCCGTGCATCTTCGCTCTATAGTTCCGCTCGTATCCGCGCTCTGCCTGGCCGGTTTCATGCTGCCGGCTCAGTCTCCCAAAGCCGCTGTGCCCGCGGCTGCCGGAAACATTATTCGAACTGAAACCAAGCTGGTGCTGGTGGATGCCGTCGTCACGGATAAAAAAGGAAACTACGTTCGCGATCTCACCGCCAAGGATTTTCGCGTTTGGGAAGACAAAACGGAACAGATGGTGAAGAGCTTTTCCCTCGAAGGCGAACCGGCCTCGGGCGCGATGAAACAGTACGTCGTGTTCTTCTTCGATGACACCAGCATGAGCCTGACCGACCAAACGGGGGCCCGCAAGGCTGCCGCCCAGTTCGTCGCGGCGAACTTCGGCGCCAATCGCATGATGGCCGTGGCCGATTACGGCGGCGCTCTCAAGCTCAGTCAAAGCTTGACCGCGGATCCGGAGCTCCTGGCGAAAGCTTTGCGGGAAGCCAAACAACCCACGATTTCGACCGTCGGATCGCAGGGCGCGGGAGCCTCGGGTTTCAATACGAACGACTTTGGCCAGGGTCGCGGCGGCCTTGCCGGAAACAACCAGGGTGGAGTTGGTCCGGGAGCCAGTGGACCCGGGTCGGATTTCGCCGCCCGCAACGCTCTTCTGGCCCTGAAAATCATGGCCCGGAATCTGAGTTCCCTGCCCGGACGGAAGGCTCTGATCCTGTTTACCGGAGGCCTTGCTATCCGTGAAGACCATATGTCCGAACTGACCGCGGCGGTGAATGCCTGCAATATGGCGAACGTCACGGTTTACACCGTGGATGTCCGGGGTATCGGGAAACTCGCCCAGGCTTTGCCCGAGCATTCCAACGGCGTGCTGGCGAGCCTTCGCGAGAAGCTGCTCGCGCCGGGGTCGTTTCAAAACAACATCGGATTTGTGAACTCCTTCGCGCCCCAAGCGCGCGGAGGTGGAGGCGCACCCGCAGGCGGCGCGGCCGGAGGCGGTGCACCCAGCGGCGGAGCAGGTGGTGGCGGACGCGGCGGAGCAGGCGGAGGAGTGGGTGGTGGAGCGCCCGGCGGCGGAATCGGCGGTCCCTCCACGCCCGGCGCGGGATCACCAGGCGCAGGCGGCCAGTCTGGGCGAGGCAATGGGAACAACTTTCCCGGAAATAATCCGAATGGGACTCCCGGAACCAACCCTAACGATCCTCGCAATCCCAACACGAATCCGAGCCTCGGACAAAACCAGCGCCAGAATCAGGAAATCGCCCAGTTGCTGGTGAGCGGCACCGGCGGGCTCGAAGTGCGAAATACCAACGATCTGCTCGCGGGCCTGGAATCCATCGGCAAGGAGCAGAACGAGTATTATCTGATCGGCTACACTCCGCCCGACTCAAACGAGGAGACCTGCCATAAGCTTCGCGTCCAGGTTGATCGCGGCGGCGTCAAGGTACGGGCGCGTCCCGAGTTATTGCAACGCGAAACCACGCGACGTGTTAGCCGGAACACCGGTCGAAAAGACTCTGGAGAGCCGTGCAGCCGCCGCGCAGTCGGGCAACATCGGCGCCACGATGCAGCTTCCCTACTTCTATACTTCGCCGAATATGGCGCGCGTCAATGTGGCCATGGAAATCCCATCCGACTCCCTGAAGTTCCAGAAACAGAAAGGAAAACTTCACGCCGCAGTCGATGTTTTGGGGATCGCGACCACCGCCGACGGCACCATCGGAGCCCGTTTCAGCGATACGCTGAAGCTGGATTACGAAGACCAGCGCGAGGTCGACAGTCTAAAGCTCAACCCTCTGCATTACGAGAATCAGTTCGACATCGCCTCCGGCGCCTACACTCTGAAGCTCGTGTTCAGCGCGGGCGGCGAAGGATTCGGCAAGCTTGAAATGCCGCTGGTGGTGGGCGAGTACAAGCCCGATGAATTTAACGTGAGCGGCGTCGCCCTCAGCAAGGAATCCCACCCGGCTACCGATTTAAGGCTGGACGTGGATGCGCTGCTGCTCGACGACCAGACACCGCTGATCGCCAACGGCAAGCGAATCGTCCCCTACGGTTCAAACCGGTTGAAGAAGACCGATCCCGCCGGTTTCTACTTGGAGATCTACGAACCCCTCCTGGCCGCCGCGAAGCCGGAGAACCGTCCTGAAGTTGGTATCAGGATCCGAACACTGGATCGCAAAACTCAGCAGCCGAAGACGGACTCGGGAGTGGTCAAGCTGAACTCGGCGCCGGCGAGCGCTACCGGAATGCTTCCCGTGAGTGTAAACATGTCTCTGAGCCAGTTCGAGGCGGGTTCCTATCTGCTGGAAATCGAGGCTCTGGACAGCGCCGGCAACACCGCACGGCGCATTACTCCCTTCGACGTCGAGTAGACCGAAGCGGATTGCTAGAATAAATCAATCTGCCGTGACGACTATACCTCGGCTCCACTCGTCAAACACAAGGAACCGCGCAGTGAAGTTCCGCCATTGGGCGCCTCGCGCGGCGGTCTGCGCACTGCTGGTTCTGGGACTTATCCCGATCCGCGGCCAGCGTACGCTCACCGGCGAAATCGAAATCCGCGAGGCCCTGGAACGGCTGAACACGCTCGGAAGCGTCATGATGATCGGCGCGCATCCCGACGACGAACGGGAACAGGTGCTGGCCTATCTGGCGCTCGGCCGCCATGTCCGGACGGCGTATCTGTCGCTCACACGCGGCGAAGGCGGGCAGAACCTGATCGGTCCGGAACAAGGCGACGAGCTGGGGATCATCCGCAGCCAGGAATTGCTCTCATCCAGGAGAATCGACGGGGCTGAGCAATATTTCACCCGCGCCATCGACTTCGGATTCTCCAAGACCGCCGACGAGACGCTTCAGAAGTGGGATCGCAATAAGGTCCTGGGCGATGTGGTGTACAACATCCGGCGCTTCCGTCCGGACGTGGTGATCCTGGTATTCTCGGGCACGCCGCGGGATGGGCATGGGCACCACCAGGCGTCCTCGATTCTCGGCCGCGAAGCGTTTTCGCTGGCCGGCGATCCGGCCAAGTTCCCCGAGCAGCTGGCCTACGTCCAGCCGTGGGCCCCCAAGCTCCTGATGATGAACGCCGGATTTCCCGGCGGGGCGCAGAACAAAGGTAAAGGCAAAAATAAAGCCGACGACACGCCGCCCGCGGACCGGTTGAATCTGGATGTCGGCGTCTATTCGCCCGAGCTGGGCGCTTCCTATGCGGAAATCGGCGGGGCCAGCCGCAGCGCGAATCGCACTCAGGGGACGGGCGCGGCGGAGCCCAAGGGCTCGCAGCCGGCTCCCATGGAAACGATATCCGGGGACAAGGTCACCAAGGATCTTTTCGAGCATCTCGATATCACCTGGAATCGTCTGCCCGGCGGGGCTGCCGTCGGCGAGATCGTCAGGCAGGCGCTCGATTCGTTCGTGCCGGCGCATCCTGAAGCCCTGCTGCCTCAGCTCGTCAAGGCTCGCCCTCTGATCGCCGCGATTGTGGCGGCCACGAAAGATCCGATGGCGGAGCGGAAACTGAAAGAGCTGGATGACACCATCGCGCTATGCTCGGGCTTATCGCTCGAAGCGCAATCCGATAAGGCGGCCGTGAGCCCGGGCGCGACGCTGCGTGTGAACTTCACCGCGATCCAGCGCCTGCCCAACCAGGTGGCGCTCGCCGGAATCCGCCTCACCGGCATGGAGGGCGCTCCGACCGTGAATCTGGCCCCCACGGTTCTGGCGAACAATCAACCCAGCCGGTACAACGCGAGTTTCGGCATTCCCCAGAATCAACCGTACACGCAGCCATACTGGCTGGAGCAGCCCAAAGACGGAGCGCTCTATTCGGTCCCCGATCCGCGCGATATCGGACTGCCCGAGAATCCGCCGGTCCTCACGGCGCATTTTCGCGTGCAAGTGGCCGGCACGGAACTCGAGCTGACCCGGCCGGTGCAGTATCGCTACGTGGATCGCGTCTATGGCGAACAGGTTCGTCCGTTCACCGTGATTCCGCCCGTGGCAGTGAGCCTGCCCGAACACGCCCTGGTCTTCGGCGATTCCAAACCGCGCAGGATTGAGGTCGCTGTCCGCTCGAACGGCGGCAAAGTCGCCGGCGACTTGCGTCTGGATGTGCCCGCCGGTTGGACCGCCAGCCCCGCATCGCAGTCATTTCGAACTGGCGGCGACCGAGGAGCAGACCAACGTCTTCTTCAACCTGGAGCCGCCCGCGGGCGATTCTTCGGGTAAGATCCGCGCCATCGCCCAGGTCGGGACCCAGACCGTTTCGACCGGAACCGAGGTGATCCAGTATCCCCACATCACCACGCAGACGCTGCTGCCGCCCGCGCGAAGCCAGGCTGGTGCGAGCCGATATCCGCATCCTCTCGAAGACCGTCGGCTACGTGATGGGCGCCGGCGACGACGTGCCGCAGGCTATCCGGCAGCTCGGCTGCGATGTGACGCTGTTAACCGAATCCGATCTGAGCCATGGCGACCTGACGCGCTTCGACGCGATCGTCACCGGCGTGCGCGCCTTCAACACGCGGCCCGACCTGCGCGCGAATTATCAGCGCTTGTTCGATTACGCGAGCAACGGCGGAACGCTGATCGTACAGTACAACGTTCCGGAAGGCGGCGCTCCACCTCAAGGGGCCCCGCCCGCACCCGGAGTTGTGGCCACTGGTCAAGGCGAGACCACTCAGCCTGCTCCTGCTCAGCCTGCTCCTGCTTTGCCACCGGCAGTTGCGGCGGCTGGAGATGGCGGATTGCTGGCCCATATCGGCCCGTATCCGATCCGCATCGCGCGCAACGACCGAGTGACGGTGGAAGAAGCCCCCATCACCTTCCCTAATCCCGACCTTCGCCTGCTGCACGTGCCCAACCAGATCACCAGCGCCGATTTCGATGGCTGGGTCCAGGAACGCGGCTTATATTTCGCCGATCGAGTGGGACCCTCGCTACCTGAGCGTGCTCGAATCGCACGATCCCGGCGAAATGCCTCTTCCGGGCGGCATGCTGTACGCACCCATCGGCAAGGGCGCGTATATCTTCTCCGCCTACGACTGGTTCCGCGAACTGCCGGCGGGAGTTCCAGGCGCCTATCGCATGTTCGCGAACATGCTGAGCGCGGCCCGAACACAGTGAAGAAAGCCCAGTGACCGATCCTCAACGCACGGTAGCCGACGAGCCGCCGCCCTTTCTGGGCACCTGGAAGCGAATCTACATCCTGGTCGTGATCTACCTGGCCTGCATCATCGGCCTGTTCTACTGGTTCACGAAATCGTTTGCTCCTTCGTCCCCGATATGAGAGCCCTCGACTGGGCGGTGATGTTCGCCTGGCTGGTGTTCCTGGTTTCGTACGGCTTGTGGCGCGGCCGCGGCTCCTCCAGTACCCAGGAATTCATGCTGGCCGGCAAGACCATGCCCTGGTACGCCATGGGACTTTCGATCATTGCCACCCAGGCGAGCGCCATCACTTTCATCTCCACCACGGCGCAGGCCTATGTCGACGGCATGCGCTTCGTGCAGTTCTATTTCGGACTGCCTCTGGCGATGGTGATTCTCTCCGCCACCGCCGTGCCGATTTTTCATCGCGCCAAGGTCTACACGGCGTATGAATATCTCGAGCACCGCTTCGACGCCAAAACACGCCTGCTGGTGACCGTCATTTTTCTGATCTCGCGCGGGCTCGGCGCGGGGCTCGCGCTCTCCGCTCCCGCCATCGTACTGTCCGTGGTTCTGGGCTGGCCGTTCCGCGTGACCATCCTCATCATGGGCGGCCTGGTGGTTCTCTACACCGCTCTCGGCGGGATCAAAGCGGTCACCTGGGCCGATGTGCTGCAAATGGCCATGATTATGCTGGCGCTGGTGATCGCGTTCGGCATCGCGATCTGGATGCTGCCGCCGGACATTTCCTTCTTCAATGCCTTGAAGCTGGCGGGTGCGGCCGGCAAGTTGAACGCGGTGACCACCACGTTCGATTGGAACGATCGCTACAACATCTGGAGCGGGCTGATCGGCGGAATGTTTCTGGCGCTGGCGTACTTCGGAACCGATCAAAGCCAGGTGCAGCGATACTTGACCGGCAAGTCGATCGGGCAAAGCCGCCTGGGGCTGATTCTCACGGCCCTGGCCAAAGTGCCCATGCAGTTTTTCATACTCTTCATCGGCGCGATGGTATTCGTGCTGTTTCTGTTCGTGCGGCCGCCCCTGGTGTTTCAGCCGGTGGCGATGGAGCAAGTCCAGGCGTCGCCCCAATATGCCGCGCTCGAAAGCCGCTACGAGCAGGCCTTCGACCAGCGCCAGGCCGCCGCGCGCGGAATCGTGTCGTCAGTACCCGACGCGCTTCGGGATTTTCGCGCAGCCCAAACGAATCTGGATGCCGCGCGCACCGATGCTCTCAATCTCAGCGGCGCCAACGATACCAACTACATCTTCCTGTCCTTCGTGACGCGCTATCTTCCCGGTCGGCATCGTCGGCCTGGTGGTCGCGGTGATCTTCACGGCCGCGATGTCGGCCATCTCCGGCGAGATCAATTCGCTGGCTACCGTCACCGTGATCGATATCTATAAGCGCCACTTGTCGAAGGACAGTTCCGATTCGCACTACCTCTGGGCCTCCCGTGTTGCGACGGTATTCTGGGGAATCTACGCGATGGTGTTCGCCAGCACCGCCACGGGATTCGGAGCGCTGATCGAGGCCGTCAACCAGGTCGGGTCGTTGTTCTATGGCGGGATGCTGGGCGTGTTCGTGCTGGCGTTCTTCGTAAAGCGGTGCACGGCGACGGGAGCGTTCGTGGGGGTACTGGCTGGAGAGGCTGCCATCTTCACCACCGCCCGGTTTACCGACGCGTTCCTGTGGTACAACGTGGTCGGCTGCCTGGTGGTGGTCGCCGTGGGGTGGTGCATTTCTTTGGCTCAAGCGCGGAACAAATAACACCGGCCCTGCGTATCATTCCGTCAGTAGGGGCAAGGAGGCCACCATGTTTTGCGATAGCTGCGGCGCTCAAATCAACGGATCTGCCACATTTTGTTCGCGATGCGGCAAGTCTCTCGGGACCACCCCGCTTATGCCGCGCCAAGGACGCATCGCCGGGCACGTCCGCCTGCTGGGCATTCTCTGGCTGGCGATTTCCGCTCTTCGGCTGATTCCGGGGCTCGTTTTGATGGCGCTCGGGGGCGCGAGACTATTTCCATCTGACGTGCCCCCGTTTGTCCACGGCGTTCTGCCCGCCATCGGGATGGTATTCCTGATCTGCGCTGGAATCGGGATCGCAATCGGCTGCGGCCTTCTCGCTCGCCAGCCCTGGGCGCGCATGCTGGGGATCGTTTTCGGAGCGTTCAGCCTGATCGACATACCCTTCGGCACGGCGATCGGGGTTTACACGCTGTGGGTGCTATTGCCGGCTGAATCGGAGCAGGAGTACCGCACCATGACTCGCGCCGCGTGAGAGATTATCGCAAGACCGCGTTGAGCGAGCCCTGGCGGTAGCCTTCCAGATCCGAGCGTCACGTAGTGGAACCCAAGCGGCTTGAAAATGGCCGTGAACGCTCGCGCCATTTCCGGCGCCAGCGCCCGCTCCAGCTCTTCCGGCGCGATCTCGATCCGCACCAGCTCGCCGTGAAAGCGCACGCGGAACTGGCGAAAGCCCAGCGCCTTGATGGCTTCTTCGCCGCGCTCTACGGTTTTCACATTCTCTATGGTCACGGGAGTTCCATAAGGAATGCGCGAGCTCAGGCATGCCGACGCCGGCCGGTCCCACGTTTTCAGTCCCGCGCGCTGCGACAATTCGCGGATCTCGGCCTTGGTTAATCCCGCTTCGACTAATGGCGCTTTCACCTGGTGAATCTTCGCGGCGCTCTGGCCCGGCCGATAGTCGCCCAGATCGTCGACATTCACGCCGTAAATCACGTGCGCGATTCCCCGCTCGCGAGCCACCTCATCGAGCCTTGCGAACAATTCGTCCTTGCAGTGGAAACAGCGATCCGGACCGTTCTTGACGTAATCCGGATTGTCGAACTCGCGCGTCGCGATGTATTCGTGCCGGAATCCCTGCTCGCGCGCGAACTCCTCGGCATCGCGCTTGTGCGATTCGGGAAAGGACGCGGAATCGGCGGTGATCGCGATCGATCGATCGCCCAAAGCCTGGTGCGCCGCCCATGCAAGATACGCGGAATCGGCTCCGCCGGAATAGGCTACGATGACGCTGCCCAGCTCGCGCAGCGACGTAAGAAGCGCGTCCTGCTTAACGTCGGGAGTCGCCACCGTAATCACCCTTCGAGTATAGCGAGGAGTGGTCGGGAGCCAGCACCACACGCCGAAGCTCGTCGCGGTCGAGCCAGATCACAGAGCAGCGCTCGCACGTATCGATATTGACGTTCCCCGGGCCGCCATACGGGTGGCCGGTCATGGTGTTCCCGCACAGCGGACAAGACAAATGGCGATCTGCGTCCGAGTTATCGCGAGGCTGGATGCTGGCTCCCGTCGAGCGCCATACCGTGCGCATATACTCCACCAGGGGCAGGAAGTTGAAGATCAGGACCAACAGGCCGCGACACTTCGTGCAGTAACGAACCGACCGATTTTCTATGGTTGCGTCGAAAAGGTTCGCCTGGCAGGCTGGACAAACGTGAGTCGTCTCGGCCCCGACCACAACATCGTCTTCGTTCGGCGCCGGCGTCGCTGGATCTTGCGGCTCGTCCATAGCTTATATATCGGCCGCCGCCAACATCTACTGCAACGGCAGATCGCTCTGCCCATTCGCTCCGCCCTCCGGCGCATCCGGAATCAGGCTGGCCGCGGCCACCTGATCGCCTTGATCGACGTTCACCAGACGCACGCCCTGCGTCGAACGGCCCGCCTGCCGGATCTCGCTCGAATCGATGCGGATGATCTGGCCCTGCTTGGTGATGATCATCAGCTCGGAATCTTCCTTGACCGAGAGAATGCCCACCACTTTGCCGATGCGCGGGGTGGTCTTCATGTTGATCACGCCCTTGCGCCCGCGCGCCGTCAGGCGGTAGTCCACCAGCGGCGTACGCTTGCCGTAGCCGTTCTCGGAAATCGACAGAATCAAGCCCTCTTTGGCGACGACTTCCGCGCCCACCAGATAATCGCCTTCTTCGAGATCCATGCCGCGAACGCCGCGCGCCGGCCGGCCCATCGGACGAACGTCTTCTTCGTTGAAGCGGCACGCCATGCCCTCATGCGATCCCAGGAAAATGTAGTCCGAGCCCGTGGTCAGCCGCGCCGCGAGCAGTTCGTCGCCCTCATCCAGGCCCAGCGCGATAATGCCGCGCGCCATGCGGATTGTCGAACTCCGTCAGCTCGCACTTCTTGATGACGCCTTGCTTGGTCACCATCACGATAAACTTGCCCGCCACGAACTCCTTCACCGGCAGGAACGCCGTGACCACTTCTTCCGGCTGCAAATTCATCAGACCCGAAGCGTGCTTACCCTTGCCCGTGGTACCCGCGTCGGGGATGTTATAAATCTTCAGCCAGAACACGCGGCCCTTGTTGGTGAAGATCAGCAGATAGGCGTGCGTCGACGCGATGATCAGGTGCTCCACCACGTCCTCGGCGCGCGTGCCCATGCCGATGCGGCCCTTGCCGCCGCGCGTTTGGCGACGGTAGGTATCGACCGCGGTGCGCTTCAGATACCCGCCGCGCGAAACCGTGACCGCGACGTCTTCGACCTGCACCAGGTCTTCGAGCGTGATCTCGCCGGTGTCCTCGACGATCTGGGTCTTGCGCTCGTCGCCGTATTCCTTTAGGACTTCCTTCAGTTCGCTCACAACCACTCCGCGCAGAACTTTTTCCGAGCCCAGGATGTCCATGTACTCGGCGATCCGCTTCTGGATGTCGGCCAGCTCGTCCAGAATCTTCTGCTGCTCCATGCCGGTCAGGCGCTGGAGTTGCAGTTCGATGATGGCTTGGGCCTGCCGTTCGCTAAAGCGCGGACCGCGCGGATCGGCGTCCACGAGTTTCGCGTATTCTTTCGCCTCGGCCGGCGTGATGAACGCCATCAGCGCTTCGCGCGCGTCCTTGGGATTCTTCGCCGCGCGGATCAACGCGATCACCTGATCCAGATTGGTCAGGGCCCGCTGGAAGCCGAGCAAAATATGCTCGCGCTCGCGCGCCTTGCGCATCAGGTAGTCCGTGCGTCTACGAACCACATCCAGGCGATGATCGATGAAGCGCTTCAGCGCATCCAGCAGTCCCATCTCCCGCGGCTGCCCGTTGACGATCGCCAGCAGGATCACGCCGAACGTGATCTGCATCTGCGTGAGCTTGTACAGATTGTTGAGGATGACTTCGGCCTGCTCGCCGCGCTTCAGCTCGAAGACGATGCGCATGCCGTCGCGATCGCTCTCATCGCGGATCTCGGAGATGCCTTCGAGACGCTTTTCGTTCACCAGCCCCGCCGCGTTTTCGATCAGGCGAGCTTTATTGACCTGATACGGAAGCTCCTGGACGATGATGGCCTGGCGATCCTTGCCCATGTCCTCGGTCTTCGCCAGGGCGCGCAGCTTAATGGTGCCGCGGCCGTTCGCGAAGTAGTCGTGAATGCCCTGCCGGCCCAGGATGATGCCGCCGGTCGGGAAATCGGGACCCGTCACCATCTCGGCGATCTTCGGCAGCCCGATGCCCGGATTCTGCACCAGCGCGATACAGGCGTTGACGATCTCGGTGATATTGTGCGGCGGAATCTTGCTCGCCATGCCCACTGCGATGCCTTCGCTGCCGTTGATCAGCAGGTTCGGAATGCGGGTCGGGAGCACTTCCGGCTCGATTTCCTGCTCGTCGTAGTTGGGCTTGAAGTCGACGGTTTCCTTGTCGATGTCTTCCAGCAGTTCGGCCGCGATGCGCGCCAGCCGGGCCTCGGTATACCGCATGGCCGCGGGCGGATCGCCATCGACGGAGCCGTAATTTCCCTGCCCGTCGATCAACGGATAGCGCATCGAAAACGGCTGCGCCATGCGCACCAAGGCGTCGTAAATCGCCGAATCGCCGTGCGGGATGGAGCTTACCCATGACGTCGCCGACCACGCGCGCGGACTTCTTCGTGGGGCGGTTAAAATGCAGCCCCATCTCATGCATCATGTAAAGAATTCGCCGATGCACCGGCTTCAAGCCATCGCGCACGTCCGGCAGCGCGCGCCCCACGATCACGCTCATGGCGTAATCCAGGTACGAGCGCTTCATCTCGTCTTCGATGTTGATGGGGATCAGGTTCTTCGCCCCACCATCGCCGCCCAGCGGCATCTGACCGCCCGGAGGCGGAGTGGTCGGGTCCTGTGGATCTGCCAAGTGTGACTCCTAAGTGGACTGTCCGCGAGTGCGGCGGTAACCCTTATTTTACCAGTTCCAGACGTGCTAAAGTCTGTTAACCGTGAGCCGGGTTCTCATCCCCGTAACAATCTTCCTGAGCGCCTTTCTCTTGTTCCAGGTGCAGCCCATCATGGGCCGATTTATCCTGCCCTGGTTCGGAGGAACGCCCGCCGTCTGGAGCGTCTGCCTGCTGTTCTTCCAGGCGATGCTGCTGGCCGGATATGCGTACGCGCACTGGCTCCGCCGCCCCCGGATTCACGTCGTGCTGCTGGCGGTCTCGCTGGCGTTCCTTCCCGTGATTCCCGCCCGGCCAGCGATCACCGATACCCCGTCCGCACGAATTCTCCTCCTGCTGGCGATCACCGTCGGCGTCCCCTACTTCCTGCTCTCGGCCACGGCTCCTCTGCTGCAGAAATGGTCTTCATCCGAGCGTTCGCCATGGAGACTTTATGCTTTGTCGAATTTCGGATCGTTCCTCGCGCTGCTGAGCTATCCGTTTCTGGTCGAGCCCTATGTGCGCTTGCGCGCGCAAGCCTGGGTCTGGTCGGGACTCTATATCGTATTCACGCTACTCTGCGGATGCGTCGCATGGAAAGTGGGACAGGCGGTCTTGCCGCCTGTCGGCGAAAGGGCAGGCGACAAGATCGCCCGCCCCACCGTCTGGACCATCCTCTTCTGGCTGGGACTCTCCGCTGCCGGCTCGACCCTGCTCCTGGCGACCACCAACATCGTGACCCAGGACATCGCCGTCAGCCCGTTCCTTTGGATCGCTCCTTTGTCGCTCTACTTGTTGACGTTTGTCCTGGCCTTCGAAAGCGACCGCTGGTATCCCCGACTGCCTTTCGCGATCGCCGCCGGGGTTCTGGCGCCTGCGGCCTGCGCCGTGGTCAACGCGGGCGTCGGAGTGGCGATCTGGGTCCAGTTGAGCGTCTACCTGGCGACGCTGTTCGTGATCTGCATGCTCTGCCATGGCGAACTCCGCTATGCCAAGCCGGATCCGCGGCATCTCACGCTTTTCTATTTGACCGTCGCCGCCGGAGGCGTTCTGGGCGGCGTATTCGTCGCGCTCATCGCGCCCGCGCGTCTTTACCGAATTCAACGAATACCCCATCGCGCTCGCGGCAGCCTGCCTGCTCGGACTCACGGGTTGGCTGCGATCCGGCGCGTGGTCTCTGTGGACTCAACGCAACTTCGCCATCCGAATCCCCATCATGGCGCTGCTGCTCGGCGGTCTCAGCTCGACTCTGACCGTCACCATGAGCGGCTCTCGTAAGGCCGTCGGCGACCTGGCGAAACTTCTACGGCATTCTGCGGGTGACCGACCTTCCCGATCCTCATGGCGCCATGCGCGAACTGACGCATGGCCGCATCAAGCACGGATCGCAATATCTGGAACAAGCTTTACGCGATCGCCCGATTTCCTACTACGGTCCCCATAGCGGCGTGGCGATGGCGCTGAACGCGCTCCCCCAAGGTCCCCGACGCATCGCCGTCATCGGCCTGGGCACCGGAACCATGGCCGCCTGGGGCCGTCCCGGCGACCTCATTCGCTTCTACGAAATCAATCCGCTGGTCCAGACCATCGCCACCACCTTCTTCACGTTTCTGCCCGATTCGAAAGCTAAAACGGAGGTTGTCCTGGGGGATGCACGCATCCAGTTGGAACAGGAGCAAACAGTCTTCGACTTCATCGTTGTCGACGCCTTCTCGAGCGATGCCATCCCCATGCACCTGCTCACGGCCGAAGCCGCGGACATCTATCGAAAGCACCTGACGCCCGGTGGCCTGCTCCTGTTCCACATCTCCAACCGGTCGCTAAACCTGGAGCCGGTCGTGCGAGGAATCGCCCAGCACCTCAACTGGAACGCCGCGCAAATTCTGGCCGGCGACGATCCCGCTACCGGCGAGGACGGATCAAGCTGGGTGATTGTCACCGAGAATTTAGAGCTATTGCAGAGGATCGCTCGAGACGCGCCGAACGTGGGCTGGACCGATCCGAAACGCAAGCCCGATTCTCTGGACTGACGATTTCGCCAGCCTCTGGCACGTCCTGAAGTGGTAGGCTCACTCTTTTTTCGCGCCTTGTCCGGCGACATCCGCCAGCAACTCGCGCACGGTTCGCTTCAGCACGGGATGCCGCAAATCGGGCGCAAGTTCCGCCAGCGGCGCAAGCACGAACCGGCGCTCAACCATGCGTGGATGCGGGATCTCCAGCTCCGGCGACTTCACCACCGCGTTCCCATACAGCAGAATATCCAGGTCGATCAGCCGCGGGCCCTTGGGTGTTCGCTTCACCCGTCCCATCTCGCGCTCGATGCGCTGGAGGTGCTGGAATAACTGGCGTGGAAACAGGTCGGTTTCGACTTCCACCACCTGATTCAGAAACCAGGGCTGGTCGAGCACGTCGCGCGGCTCGGTTTCCCAGATCGAAGATGTGCGCTTGACTTGTAGACGCTCATTGGTCAGGAGCTTGACCGCGTCCGCAAGATTCGCGTGGCGATCGCCCAGGTTCGACCCCAGCCCCAGATACGCGGTCTTCATTAGAAGCTCGTGATCAAAACAAGGTGTTTTGCGCGCCGCGAATGCGCCGGGGAATTTTGAAGTACTCGAAGGCGCGTTCGGTAGCCATGCGCCCGCGCGGCGTCCGGTCCAGGAAGCCGAGCTGGATCAGGTACGGCTCGTAGACTTCCTCGATCGTGTCCGGCTCCTCGTCAATCGACGCGGCGATGGTGTTCAGACCCACCGGCCCGCCGCTGTACTTTTCGAGCACCGTCAGCATGATCTTCTGGTCGATTTCGTCGAGCCCGAAACGATCCACTTCGAGCAGGTCCAGCGCTCGCTGCGCTACTTCCGCGTCCACGTGTCCCGCGGCCCGGACTTGCGCGTAATCCCGCACGCGCCGCAGCAGGCGATTGGCGATGCGCGGGGTCCCACGGCTGCGTCGCGCGATCTCCTCCGCGCCCGGCGCGTCCACTTGGATCTCGAGCAGGCGTGCCGAGCGCGCCACGATCCTGGCGAGCTCCTCCACTTCGTAGTGATTCAGCCGCAGAACCAGCCCGAAGCGTCCCCGCAACGGCGCGCTGATCAGCCCCTGCCGCGTGGTCGCGCCGATCGCCGTGAACTTCTTCAGCTCCATGGCCACCGTGCGCGCGCCCGGGCCCGTGCCGATCAGAATGTCCATCCGGAAATCTTCCAGCGCCGAATAAATCATCTCCTCCACGTCCGGCAGCAGACGATGAATTTCGTCGATGAAGAAAACCTCGCGCTCCTGGATGTTGCTGAGAATGCCCGACCAGGTCGAGTTTCTTCTGCAGCACGGGACCCGAGGTCTGCTGGATGGTCACGCCCAGCTCGGCGGCGATGATCCCCGCCAGCGTCGTCTTGCCCAGGCCCGGCGGCCCGTACAGCAGCACGTGGTCCATCGCCTCTCCGCGGCGGCGCGCGGCTTCAATGGCGATCGAGAGATTTTCTTTGACCTTGGCTTGGCCGGCGAAGTCGGCTAGCTTGTGCGGGCGGAGCGTGGCCTCGAATTGCCGCTCGTCTTCGTTGAGCGACGCGGAAACTATGCCATCTTCGCGCATGAAGTTACAGTGTACTAGGGTGCGGCCACTCGCTCCCACTCGTGGTTCTGTGCAGACCGTTCCGAACCGCAAGCGCCAGCGCGCGGCTTATCTCACCAGCTTCAGCGCCCTGCGGAACAACCCGTCGAAATCGTTCCCTTCGCTCGCCGATCTGGCCTTGGTGACCGCCGCTTCGCCCGCCGGGCGCGCGACCCCGAAATTCGCCAGCGCCGAGATCACGTCTTCCTCGGTGGTGTTGAACGCGCTTTTTGCCGAAGCAGTGGCGGCCCGCGCGATGCCCGGCAGCAGGTCCAGCTTATCGCGCAACTCCAGCACCATGCGCTCGGCGGTTTTCTTGCCGACGCCGGGGATCCGCACCAGTTGCTCGACCGAACCCTCGCGAATCGCCTGCGCCAGATCCGGCGCCGTCAGCCCGCCCAGCGCCGTCACCGCCAGCTTCGGCCCGATGCCGCTCACCGTGATCAGTTTTTCGAACAGGGCCTTGTCCGCCGCCGATACGAACCCGAAGAGCAGCAGCGCGTCTTCCCGCACGTGCGTGTGGATGTGTAGCTGCACCTCCGCGCCTGTTTCGGGGAGCGACGAATATGCCGAGACTGGGATCGTAACCTCGTAGCCGACGCCGCCTGTATCGACGATCACCAGGTTCGGATGTTTTTCGAGAAGCGTTCCCCGCAGATGGGCGATCATTAGAACAAAGAATACAGGAGTCAGAACACAGAAGTCAGAATGCGCAGAAGATTTTTTGTACGAAGAGGTCCGCAGCGGCAAGGCCCAGATCGACGGCGACGAGGCTCGTCATCTCACTCGCGTGCTGCGCGTGGAGCCCGGGCAGCGTTACGAAATCTCCGACAACCGCAACGTCTATCTGGCCGAGATCGAGACCGCGCACAAAGAAAACGTCGTCTTCCGGACGCTCGAGAAGCTCCCAACGCAGCCCCGCCACCGCACGTTTCGAGCTGTACGCCGCGCTCATCAAGTTCGATCGCTTTGAATGGATTGTCGAAAAAGCCACCGAGCTGGGCGTGACCGGGATCGTCCCCATCGAGGCAACGCGCAGCGAGCGCGGCTTGGAGAAAGGCGGCGGCCAAGCGCCTGGAACGGTGGCGCAGGATCGCACTCGAAGCCAGCCAGCAATCTCGCCGGGCGCATCTTCCCGAGATCGCCGAGCCCGTTTCGCTGGCCGAAGCCCTGGCGCGTCCCGCGACTTACCGATACGTGCTGGACGAGAACCCGGGGGCCGCTATGCTCCTGAGCGCGCTGCCCGCGGTGCGCACGGCGCAGGACACCGTCGCTATCCTCACAGGCCCCGAGGGCGGCTGGACGGACGGGGAACGCGCTTCGTTTACAGCCGCCGGCTGGACGCCGGTATCCATGGGCTCGTTGATACTTCGCGCCGAAACGGCGGTCATCGCCGCGCTCGCGGTCGTTACGCAAGCGTGGCTGCTAAGATAGGACGTTGATCCATCGTCTGGTTTTCGAAAATCTCAAGCACCGTCCGGTGCGGACCCTGCTCAGCGTGATCGCGATTGGCGTGGAGGTCACGCTGATCCTCACGCTGGTCGGCGTCAGCCACGGCGTGCTGAGCGATATGGCGGCGCGTTCCAGGGGCACCGGAGCGGACATCCTCATTCGCCCTCCCGATAGCGCCGGATTCACATTTTCTCTGACCATGAATGAGAAGATGGTCGACAAGGTGCGCACCCAGCCGCACGTCGCGATGGCCACCGGAACGTTCGTCAAATACATCGACTCGTTCAACTCCATCACCGGCATTCACCTGGACGAATTCAACGCCATGAGCGGCGGGCTCAAGATCAAAAAGGGCCGGATGTTTCAGGCTCCGGACGAAATTGTCGTCGACGATGTCTATCGCCCAGCAGCATCATCTCAAACCCGGCAGCACCTACTGACTTGGCGCACACCTGGCCCGTCTCGGGCATCGTCGAAGAGGGCAAGCTGTCCAGGACGTTCGGGGATATTACCGCGCTGCAGCAGTTGTTCGAGGCGCGAGGTTTGGTCTCCACGATTTACGTGAAGCTTGACGATCCCGCCAATACAGCCGCGGTCAAGGACGAGCTGCAGAAAGTGCTCCCGACCTACAAGATCGATTCGATCGAGGATTTCGTCTCGCTGTTCAGCGTGAACAGCGTCCCCTACATCGAAGCCTTCACGAGAGTGGTGATCGGCATAGCGGTCTTGATCGGATTTCTGGTGGTCTGTCTCTCCATGTACACCGCCGTGCTGGAGCGCACGCGCGAAATCGGGATTCTGAAAGCGTTGGGCGCGTCACCCGGCTACATCGTCGGAATTCTCATGCGGGAGACCGTGCTGCTGGCGATTAGCCGGGACCGTTGTCGGAATTCTGATGACCTATGGAACACGCTCGCTGATGGCGATTTTCGCCGCGTCCATGCCGCAGGAGATCGTGCCCGATTGGTACCTGCGGGTCGCCGGGATCGCGCTGGCCGGTTCCATCGTCGGAGCGCTCTACCCGGGCCTGCGCGCGGCGCGCCAGGATGCGATTGAGGCGCTGGCATATGACTGAGACGTCGATACGTCCAGAATCTCACCAAGACCTATCGCGTCGGCGAAATGGAAGTCCACGCCCTGCGCGGCGTCAATCTCAAGATCGAAGCGCGGCGAGTTCGTGGCCATCGTCGGTCCCAGCGGATCCGGCAAATCCACGCTGTTCAATATCCTGGGAGGCCTGACGCCGCCGACCTCCGGGACCGTGCTGATCGACGGGCGCGATCTGATCAAGATGAGCGAAGCGGATCGCACACGGCTCCGCAAGACCACTGTCGGCTTCGTATTCCAGAAATACAATCTGCTGCCGACGCTCACCGGCGCGGACAACATTGAGATCGCCCGGGACATCGCCGGCAAGAAGAGAAACGGGCAGCGATCCTCAGTTTGAAGAGATCCTCAGACTCTTGGGGATTGCCAGCCGCCTGCAAGCACAAGCCTCGCGCGCTTTCGGGCGGCGAACAGCAGCGTATCGCGATCGCCCGGGCCCTGGTGAATCATCCGGCGTTGCTGCTGGCCGATGAGCCGACCGGTAATCTGGACACCGAAAATTCCACCGCGGTCCTCTCCATCCTGCAAGGTCTGAACAAGCGCCTGGGCCAGACGATCCTCATGATCACTCACGATCCGGAAGCGGCCGCCTACGCCGATCGCACGGTGACCATGCGCGACGGCCGAGTCGTGTAACAGTGAATCGTGATGCGCGCCGCTCCCGTGTTACTGGTCAGCGTTGTCGCGTTCGCTGCCCTTGAAGGCGCGGTCTTCCACACCGGGTTGTATCCCTGGATCCTCAATCCGGATACCTCGACGGGCGACCTTGAGACCACGCTTCGCGATGAGCGGGGACGTCCGAAGAATGGACCGCAGGTTTTGGGTATCGGCGATTCCAGGATGCTCCTGGAGCCTCGCCTGGCGAACCAGCACACGCCAGAGACCGGCTACACCTTCGGGAACATCGCCACCGCGGGGGCGTCGCCTCGCACCTGGTATTACATGTTGCGGGATATCGACCCCACCGCTCGTGCGTATCGCGCGATTGTGTTTGGCGATGGAGAGCTACGATGACGCCGATCAGCGGGAACAACGCCAATCGATAGCGATGCGGACTTGAGTTACTCCATTGCTCGCCTGCGCCTGAGCGATCTCTGGGAATTCAGCCGTTCTTACGACGAGCCCAGGCAGCAGTGGAAGGCCGCCCGGGGAATTCTTTTCAAGGGGCTAGTCTACAAGCGCGATTTCGAGGATCTATTGCTTCATCCCGCCCGCCGGGTCTATGTGGCCAAGATGGCTCACCGCATTCTTTCACCTGGCACTACGAGTTACACCGGCCCACCCGGATCGCTCTCTGATTTCCACGTGGATTGGACGGCCAAGACGCTGGCGGCTCCGCCGAACGCCGATCCGCAGCTGGTGCGGAAATTGCAAATTCGCTTGCTGGCCACGCTTCCCCCGGAAACCGGCGATCAAACCCGCTTTCTGAAACACTGGCTGGGCAAGATTTATGAACACTATCGCGATTCGCCGACGCGCCTGATTTTTCTGCGGCTGCCGCGCGGAGGTTTCGTGCGCCCCGATCAGCCGCCCTACAATCCGCACAGCTCGGTGCGCGAACTGGCTGCGCAGCCCAACGTCACCCTGATCGACGAGCATTTCTTCGATTCCCTGGAGAAGCCGGAGCTATTCCGCGATGAGATGCACCTGAACGGACCAGGTATGGACCGCTTCTCGCTGATGCTCACCCAGGAAGTGAGCCGAATTCTGGGGCCAGCCGCGCTAATCCCGCATGCTGTTTAACACGCCCCAGTTCTTCCTGTTCCTGCTGGTGACACTGGGGCTTTTCTACGTTTCGCCGAAACCTCTGCGCAAATGGATTCTGCTCATCGCCAGCTACTTCTTCTACATGAGCTGGAACTGGCGCTTCGCGCCGCTGCTGCTTTCGCTTGACGCTGATCGATTACGTGGCCGCCATCTGGATGGAGCGCGTCGAATCCCCGCGCCGCCGGAAGCTGTTTCTGGTGCTGAGCCTGGCGGCGAATCTCGGATTCCTGGGATTTTTCAAGTACTACAACTTCATAGCGAGCATGATGTTCGATCGCTCAGATTCGCACGCTTGCGCTCTCCATCGTGCTGCCGCTGGGGATCAGCTTCCACACCTTCCAGAGCATCTCCTACGTGGTCGACGTGTATCGCGGCGAGCAGAAAGCCATCCGCAATCCGGTCGATTACGCGCTGTTCATCGCGTTCTTTCCGCAACTGGTGGCCGGTCCCATTGTCCGCGCGCGCGAATTCTTTGCCGACTACTACCAGTGGGTTCCACCGCTCAGTGAAGAGATACTGCGCGGCGTTCTGTGGATCCTGCTGGGCCTGGCCAAGAAGATGGCGCTGGCCGACCAGTTCGCGCAGATCGCGGATTCGTACTTTCAGAACCTGGCAGCGCATCCCGGCGCGCCGGCCGCATGGAGCGGCGTGGTCGCCTTCGCCATGCAGATCTTTTTCGATTTTTCCGGCTATACCGACATGGCCATCGGCATGGCGCTGCTGCTGGGATTTCATTTCCCGACCAACTTTCGCCGGCCATACCTGGCGTTCAGCATCACCGATTTCTGGCATCGCTGGCACATTTCGCTGTCGCGCTGGCTGCGCGATTACCTCTACATTCCGCTGGGCGGCAACCGGCATGGCTCGCTGGATGACGTATCGCAACCTCATGATCACCATGCTGCTGGGCGGCCTGTGGCACGGCGCCAGTTGGAATTTCGTCATCTGGGGCGGCTACCACGGCGCGCTGCTCGGCCTGGAGCGGGTGTTCGGCCGCAGACGGTTTCAGGATCCGCCGCATCCGCTGGTCTATCCGTTCCGCGCGATGATTACCTTCGTTTTAGTCTGCATCGGATGGGTATTCTTCCGGGCCGCCACGCTGCACGACAGCGTCTACGTGATTCAGCAGATGTTTTCCTGGCATGGAAAAGCCGGTCTGATTCCTGCATGGCTCACGTGCATGCTGGCGATATCGTTGGTGATCGCCCTGCTCGAAGAGCGGACGAAGTGGATCGAACGTCTGCCGCATGGCCCCGCGTGGGCCTACGTGGCCGCGGTGGTGACGCTGCTCTTCACGGTCGAATTGATCGGCGTGACCGAGAAGGCCGTCCCGTTCGTCTACTTTCAGTTTTGACGTGGGTAGTTCTAAGACCCTGCAACATTGTCGAGCCTGCGGGTGTCTAACCCGGCATGTTCGAACAATCGCTTCTCCTCGATCACAGCGGCGGACGAAAAACAGCGACATTTGCGGCATCTTTGTCGGCACAAATTCTCGTCGCCGGTGTCTTATTGGTAGCGCCGCTGTTGTATCACGAAGTGCTTCCTGGCCTTGCGTATGCCGGAGATCGCGCCGGTGCTGACGATGTGGCGCCCGCCCGAAGCGCCTGTCGCCGAGTCGCACCCGGCTGCCCGATCCAGCGGACTCGCCTCGCCCAACGTATTCCGTCCGCCCGTCGTGCTTCACTCCGATTACCCGCGAGGCCGGCATGATCATCGTCGATTACGATGCGCCTGCGCTTCCGGCGAATCCTGGTGTCGCGCTTCCAATCGGAACGTCGATCACTTTGCCGCGATTTGACGGACCGCGGGCGCCGGCCAGCCGATGTCGTCAAGCCACCCGAAGCGCCCGTGCTTGTCGGCGGCGCGGTGCAGGCCGCGAAGTTGCTGAAGCAGGTTGTACCGATGTACCCGCAGACAGCGCGGCAGCTCCGCATTTCGGGCACAGTCCACCTGCTCGGCATCATCGCCAAGGACGGAACCATCCAGAGGCTTCAGGCGTTGAGCGGACATCCGCTGCTGCGGCAGGCGGCGATCGAGGCGGTGAGCCAGTGGGTCTATCGCCCGACGGTTCTCAACGGCCAGCCGGTGGAAGTGGAGGCTCCCATCGACGTGATCTTCACTCTTTCACAATGACGCGCAGCCACTTCTTTCCGACACGCGCGGTGTTATTGCCCGCGGGCAGCGGCGAAATTGGATTCGTGGAACGCTCGCCGTTGATTTCGACCGCGCCAGCCTTGATCAACCGCTCCGCTTCCGACCGCGAGCTGGCGAGCTTGACCGAGACCAGCACTTGCGCCAAGCGATTAGGCCCGCTCAGGATCACCTCTTCCATATCCGACGGCTCGGCGCCCTGCTGCACTTCGCGCGCGAAGTCCTCTTCGGCTTGCTTCGCATCCGCCGCGGAGTGGAAGTCCGCCACGATGCGCGCCAGCGAGTTCCTTCTTCACCTGCATCGGCTCGCGCGCCTTCAACGCGCTGATTTCAGGCAGCGACAGATCCGTCAGCAGCTCCCAATACCGCCACATCAGCTCGTCACTGATCCCCATAACCTTGCGGAACATCACTTTGGGCGGCTCGGTAATGCCGATGTAGTTGCCCTTGGACTTCGACATCTTGTCGACGCCGTCGGTTCCCACCAGCAGCGGCATCGTGCCGACGATCTGCGGCGGCTGTCCGAAATCGCGTTGCAGCTCGCGCCCCACCAGCAAATTAAATCTTTGATCCGTCCCGCCGAGCTCGACGTCGCACTTCAGCGCCACCGAATCGTAGCCCTGCGCCAGCGGATACAGCAGCTCATGCATGGAAATCGGCGTGCCTTCCTTGAGCCGCTTGGCGAAATCGTCGCGCTCCAGGATACGCGCCACGGTGTACTTAGCGCTCAGCCGGATCAGGTCCTCCCACTTCATCGGCTCCAGCCACTCGCTGTTGAAGCGCAGCTCGGTCTTATCTGGATCCAGGATCTTGAAGACCTGCGCCTTATACGTTTCGGCGTTTTGATCGATCTGCTCGCGGGTCATCGGCGGGCGCGTGATGTTGCGGCCCGTGGGATCGCCGATCAATCCGGTCATGTCGCCAATGAGGAAAATAACGGTATGTCCCATCTCCTGAAAATGCTTCATCTTGCGCAGGAGGACGGTGTGGCCCACGTGGAGATCGGGCGCAGTGGGATCGAAACCGGCCTTGATGCGCAAGGGGCGGCCGAGCTTGAGCCGCTCGAGAAGATCCTCCTCGCGGATGATCTCGACGAAGCCTTTTTTCAGGTAGGTTAGCTGTTCGGATACAGGAAGCACGTCCTATCATTGTAGATTGGAAGTGTGCGGATTCTCCTTATCATGGCTACCCTCCTGACTGCCGTCGAGGCACAGACCGCCTACGACCGCTTCTTTGACGAATACTACTTCCCGTTCAGCCCCACCACCGCGACGTCGGCGGGCATCCACAAGTACGACGACAAGCTCGAGGATTATTCCAAGGCGGGCGTCGCCAAGCGAGTGGCGGCTCTCAAGAAGTTCGAAAGCGAGTTCGCAAAGCTGCCCGAATCGCCCGACCGCGACCTGGTCTTGAGTAACATCCGTGCCGAGCTTCTCGAGCTCGAAACCGTGCGCGGCTGGGAACGGAATCCGGACAACTATTCGAGCGGCATCACCAATAGCGCCTTCGTGATCATGAGCCGCACGTTCGCTCCCCCGGAAGCGCGCCTGAAGTCGCTTATCGGTCGCGAGCGGCTGATGCCTAAGGTTCTCGCCGAGGCTCGCGCGAATCTCAAGAATCCTCCGCGAATATTCACTGAAGTCGCGATCGAGCAGATGCCGGGCAACATCTCGTTCTTCGAGAACGATGTTCCCCTGGCGTTCAAGGCCGTGACCGATCACAAGCTCCTGGCCGATTTTCAGACCGCCAACAAGGCGGTGATCTCCGCGCTCAAAGAATACGAGCAATGGATGACGAAGGATCTCCTGCCGCGTTCCCAAGGCGATTTTCGACTGGGGCCGGCAACGTACGCCAAGAAGCTCGACTACGAGGAGATGGTCGATATCCCGCTGGACCGGCTTCTGGCGATCGGCTACGCGGATCTGCACAAGAACCAAAAAGCGTTCGCCGAAACCGCCGCCCGTATCGATTCCACCAGGACGCCGCAGCAGATCCTGGCGGAAATGGAAAAGGACCATCCTTCCCCCGACAAGCTGCTGGACGCCTTCCGCGACACCCTGGGCGGGCTGACGAAGTTTATTCAAGATCACAAGATCGTCACCATTCCATCGCCGGTGCCGCCGATTCTCGAGGAAACGCCGCCGTTCATGCGGGCTCTGACATTCGCGTCCATGGACACGCCGGGGCCGTATGAAGAGCGTCGCCAAGGAAGCCTTCTTCAACGTCACGCTGCCCGAGAAGGACTGGCCCCAGGATCGCGTCGACGATTTTATGGGCGCGTTCAATCGCGGCACGATCCTCAGCACGGCGATTCATGAGGCGTATCCGGGCCACTACGTGCAGTTCCTGTGGATGCAGCACGTGGACTCGAAAGTCCGCAAGCTGCTGGGCGCGAATTCCAATGCCGAAGGCTGGGCGCACTACTCGGAACAGATGATGCTCGATGAAGGCTATACCAACGGCGATCCGAGGATGCGCCTGGGACAGTTGCAGGACGCGCTGTTACGCGATGCCCGCTACATCGTGGGGATCGAGATGCACACCGGCAAGCGCACCTTCGATCAGGGGATCGAGTTTTTCGAAAAGGAAGGCTACCAGACCCACGAAACCGCCGTGCGCGAAACCAAGCGCGGCACGTCCGATCCCACGTATCTCTACTACACGCTCGGCAAGCTGCAGATCATGAAACTGCGCGACGACTACCGCGCGAAGAAGGGTGCGGCCTTTTCGCTCGAGGAGTTCCACGATAACTTCATGAAGCAGGGATTTCCGCCCATCAAGATCGTACGGAAAGCTCTGCTGGGTGACGATTCGCCGACGCTCTAGCGGCCCGCAAGCGGCTGCCTGGGCCGCACCAGGTCGACCGGATTCATGTTCACCGGAATCACCAGGTCCACGAACCCGGCCAGCATTTCTTCCCAACTCTGGTCGCCCCAATAGACTTCCTTAGCCGGATCCGGATTCCACTTGTTGTTAGCCGAGTTATCGTAATAAGCCGTCGCGGTCAGTTGCGTGCCCGCCGGCAGCACGATCGGCTGATCCAGATAGTAGGTGAGCTGCCAGTTGAAGTCGTACCGAGGCACTTTGAGCAGCGTGCGGGTCTCGCCGTTGGGGAACGTCGCGGTGTATTCGAAGGCTTTGCCCCGCAGGTGCATATGCGGAAATAGCGCCTGAAGCGTGGCGTCCTGCTGCAACGTCACCTTGCCGTCCACGCGATGATTCGCCTCACCCGGCGGAATCCGCAGCGTATTGTTCATGATGAACGTGTTGACCACGCGCTCCTTGGGCGGCTCCTTGGCAAACACAATGCCCACCTTCGTCCGGTCCACGCCTTCCTTCCCGTTGGATGTGTAGTGCATCTGGAAGATCAGGTCGGCTCCCGCGGGTATCAGGCGAGCTTGCCCCGGCAGAGTACGGTAGGCGATGCCTCCGGGCACGTACACGGCGGCCATTTCATACGCGCCTCCGTTGATCCCGTAGAGCTGTGCCCGATCGCTCTGCGGCGGGCGCTGGCGCGGGGATTGTCCGGCATTCGGCTGGACGTAGGGCACCCCGGGCTGGGCATCCGCCATAAACCGCGAACCTTGGGGCCGGGCGTAGAGCACCACGTGATGCACCACCGCCTTGTTCCCCGGCCGGACCTCGATCTCCTTGATCCACTTATCTTCGGTGAACCCTGTGGGCACCACGAAATGCGTGTACTCAATGGTGCCTTGCGCGGGGACCTTAAAATCGACTCCCGTGTCGAGCACCAGATCCGGCTTGCCGATCTGCCAGCCATCGGTAAACTCACGCGGCGCCGGCGCGTCCTTAGGATTGCCCTGCGGCGCTCCGCCATCGGTCCAGGCGACCAGCGTATTGATCTCCGCCTGCGTCAGAGACCGGTCATTGGAGAATTTTCCGTAATGTGGATCGGCGTCCCACGGCGGCATCCTGCGGGAAGCGACGGCTTCTTTGATGGCCTTCGCCCAAGGCCGCGCATCGGCGTAGCTCAACAGCGGCATCGGACCGATTTCGCCGGGGCGGTGGCACTCCTGGCAACGCTTTTCGAGGATCGGGGCGACGTCTTTAGAAAAGGTGGGAGTCTGACCGATCGCAACTCCAGCGGCCACGAAAGCCAATACAAACCAGCGCATATGCCCTCCGGCAGATGCTCTCAGGCTAGCATGCCAAACGGCTTAGTAACGCGCTGGACGGGATGACTCGTCTGTAGGGCGAAGGCCACATATTCATGAGAATGCGCCAGACGATTCTGCTGGGCGCCGCGGTCTGCGCCGCGGCGGCAGTTGCATGGTCGTACATGCACGTAGGCACGGCCAAACAATACAGGACCGAGGCTGTGCAGCGCGGACGAATTCAGTCTACGGTTTCCGTGACCGGCACCTGCAGTGCGCTTCTCACGGTGCAGCTCGGCAGTCAGGTTTCGGGTGTCGTGAAGGCTCTCTACGCGGATTACAACAGCCAGGTTCACAAAGGGCAGTTGCTGGCTGAAATCGATCCGCTGCCATTCCAGGAAAGAGTGAACCAGGCCCAGGCTGCGCTCGATGCCGCCAAGGCGGGAGTCGTCGCGGCGAAGGCGACCGTAGCGAAGTCCGAGACCGATATTCGCACGGCGCAGGCCACCGCCGAAAGCCAGAAGGCGCTGGTCGCCCAGGCGCTGGCCGGCGAGCGGGGAGCCAAGATCACGGCCGACCGGCAACAGCAACTGGCGGCCAAAGCGATTGTCTCCGACGACCAGTACCAAAGCGCCAAGGCGACCTACGATGTCGCCGTCGCCGACCGGGAAGCGAGCGACGCTCAGGCGCACGTCGCCGAGACCACCATCGACGAAATGAAGGAAGCGCGGGACGCCGCCAAGACTCAGGAAACGTCCGCGGAAGCCCAGGTTCGCCAGGCCCAGGGAGCGCTGGACAGCGCCCAGCTGGATCTGGATCACACCCGCATCGTCTCACCCATCGACGGCGTGGTGATCTCGCGCCAGGTGGACGCCGGGCAGACTGTGGCCGCCAGTTTCGCTGCGCCGCAGATGTTTCAGATCGCCCAGGATTTGACCAAGATGCAGGTGGACGCGGACATCGATGAAGCCGACGTCGCGAAGGTGCACGTCGGGCAGGTCGCCCAATTTACGGTGGACGCGATGCCCACCCGGACGTTTGAAGGGGTGGTTCGCCAGGTCCGTGAGTCGGCCACCAACATTCAGAACGTGATCACCTATGACGCGGTGATGGACGTGGCCAACCCGGATTTGGTGCTTCTGCCGGGCATGACCGCCAACATCCGGATTCCGGTCCAGGTGCGCGAGAATGTCCTGCGAGTCTCCAACAGCGCGCTGCGCTACAAACCGGCCGCCGATAAAGCCGGTCCCGTCGTGAAGCCGTTGCCGCTGAGCCAGCAAAAGCAGCCGGTCCAGCAGACCATCTACGTGCTGAATAGCGCCGGAATTCCGGAGCCGCGCAAGATCCAGGCCGGGCTTTCAGACGGCCTCTACACGGAGGTCGTATCCGGGGACCTGCGGGAAGGCGAAGCCGTCGTCCTGCAGGAACTCAAATCGAAATAGTCCCTACTTCGCCCGTTTGGCGACCAGTTCTTCGGTGAACATGTCCAGGATCGTACGTGTGAACTTGATCTCGTCGCCCGCGATCTTCCCCTTGTAGACGATCCTCAGAGGCATGTCCTGGAAATTGAGGTTCTCGACGAAGGAGATATCGTCGCCGTTCACCGTGCCTTCCGTTATTTCGGTTTCGGCGCTCGCCAGCTCGGATTTGGCCTTACCTGTCAGCTTGTTGCCCTCGACTTTGAAAGTGTAGGTATACTTCTGCACTCCCACCTGCGTGTCGAAGGAGGCGGTCCATGTCCCCGTTACATCGGCCGCGAACGCCGCCGCAGCCGTCGTGATCACCAGCAGCAATCCGGTTATCAGTTTGTTAACCATCCCAATCCCCTTTCTTTAGCATCCTACTCCACTTTTCTTCGCCGCTGTTCGGCTTCTGGTGTAGAATCGAGGTGAAGTCCAGGTACCCCGGATGTTGCAGTCTGCAGTTCCCGATCCTCCCAAAGGCCCACGCCACTCCGGTCTCCTCGATCGCCTTGCCGATCTATGGTGCCGCCGGATGCACGATAGCCCCATGCTGCCCATCCATGGCCGATATCAGTGCCGTAAGTGCCACCGCTATCACGACGTTTCCTGGGAACCTCCCAGGGACCAGCTGGAGCCGCCGGCCCACTAAAGCTATTTCAGTTTGATTTTGATTTCGGCCGCGTAGAGCATCGTACGGTCGTTGTCGCGCGCGGCCCATTTTAACAGTGTCTCGACGCTCGGTTGCACGCGCGCACGAAAGACTTCGCGGCCGTTCGCGGTCACGATCACCGGCTGGTTGAAATCGAACTTGTCCGGCGATAACAGCAGCGTGAAGGATGTCACGCCCCTGGTCGTCGCTTGCACCATGTTTCCGGACTTCATGAGATCCACCCGCCCGGGAACCTTGGGCCGGCCGAACAAGGGATCCGTACCAAGATCATCGGTGAAGACGTTAAGATCCGGCAATTGTGCGGCTTCTCCGGGCGCGATTCCAAACGTGTCGATCACCAGCCAGTGAGCCCGATTGTTCACCGTATCCGCGGCTTCCCAGGTCAAATTGTCCGGATTCGGGTCGCGCGGGTGATCCGCGACGAATTTCTCGAAGGGCGCTTCGATTTCGGGCCACCATTTGGTGTTGTGCTCGCCGTCCGGTTGCGGATGATAGTCGATCCGCACGCCGTTCTTCATCAAGTGGCGCGTAAACGGCTCGACGATCGAAATCGGATAAAGGCGGTCTTTGCCCCCGTTCACCACGAACAGAGGCTTGTCACGCAGATTGTTGGGGAAATTGCGGCCGTCATCGATCTCGCCATTCGCCAGAACCATAATGTAGCCGTTCAGCGGCAGAAAACTCGCGTACGGCGTGGTGTCGCGCATGGCTACATAGTAAGCGCCGGTGCCGCCATCGGAAACGCCCGCAACCGCTACTCGGTTTTCGTCGATGTTGTACCGCCGCTTCAAGTCGTCGACGATGGCATGCAGATTTTGCACCTGGTCGTCGCTCCACCAGGGTTCGTCGTTCCAGGCGTAGGGAATTACGTAGAACTGCTCAGCACCGGCAAGCGTCCCTATCTGGCCGTTCCCACGCGGCTTGTTATCCACGCGCCCGCCCACACCGCCGTGGAGCTGAAACCGCACTTGATAAGGTCGCGCCGGGTCGTATCCGGCCGGAACGGTGACCGCGTAGTTGTGCTCGATGCCGTCGGCCGTGCGATTACTCAACTGCACCACGCCTTCTTTTTGCGCGGCACCCTCTTTTGGCAAAGTGTAGGTCCGGCCCTGCTTGAGCCGCCGCAGCGCGTCGTCGAACGTGACGCCGCTCTTCAGAACGTCTTCAGCCACCCGGGCGGCTGCCGCGGGGGAATCGGCTGTCCAGAACTTCTGAAACGAGGATGCGATGCGGTCCTGCCCCTGGACTGCCGGCAGCATCAGCGCCACCGCGGCGAATCCGGAAACAGTTCTCATTGTGCTGCGCCTGCTCTCTGCCCGCCCACGGCTTCTTTGAACTGGGCCGTGTCCGTGTAACTCTGCCACATGACGATCATGCCTTGCTTGAATCGAAATACGTGCACGAACTCCGCGTTGATCGTGGTCCCTGTCGCTTTGAACGTTCCGCGATACCGGCCGCGCGCGATGACCACTTCCCCGGCGCCTAGAATCTCATCGGCGGTCGCCGTAAACCCTTCCCAGTCCTGGTCAACCCGGGTGAAAATGCTGTTCCGAATCGCTTCGGGACCCACGTAGGGCTTCCCGGTCGCATAGATGAAGTTTTCCGCGGGATGCATCTCCACGTCCGGATCGAACAGACTCATGCAGGATGCGATGTCCTTAATTGCGTATAGCCGATAGAAACGCTTCACGATCTGACAATGATCCGCTACCATAGCACTCGTTCTAATGCCTCACAGAAAAAGTATTCGCCCCACATCACCGACTCATCCACGCCCAGGCTCTTGTTGACGTGATACATTCCGCCCTTGAGAATTCCTTCCCACTTAGGATCGGACTTCGCCAGGTGCCTTTCGCATAAGGAGCGCAGGATGTGAACAGCGGTCGACCAGTACAGATGCCCTTTGAGCGAGTCCGGGACCAGCCGGCACAGCCGCAGCAGCCCCGCGGCGCAGATCGCCGCCGAGGACGAATCCGGCAGTGTGCGATTCTCTGCGGGCGCGTTAAAATCCCAGGCTGGAATGCCGTCCGCGGGCGAGTGCGTGATGTAGAAATCCGCGCAGGCCTCGGCCGTATCCAGGAAATGCGGATCGCGGCTGTACTCGTAGCAGGTGGTGAAGCCGTACATGGCCCACGTAAGGCCGCGCGACCAGCACGAATCGCCGCGGAAACCCTGATGCGTGGTCTGGCGCAGGAATTCGCCGGTGTCGGTGTCGAAGATCCCCTCCTGCGCCGTCGAACCGTCGCCGCGCACCAGCACCCGGCGCGTGGTGTGCGAATGGCGCATGGCGATATCCCGCAGCCGCCGGTCGCCGGTTTCCCTGGCGGCGAAAAAAATGATCCCCACGTTCATCATGATGTCGATGAACAGCGAGTTGTCCGCGACAAACGAGCGCAGATACTGTCCTTTTTCCTTGAACCGCTGAGCCAGTGTTCTGCCGGCCTCGATCAGAACTTCTTTGTGCGCGGGATCTCCGGTAAGGCGCCACCAGCGGTAATAGGTGGATAGAAACAGGAAGCCCAGATCGTGAACGTCGTGATCGTGCTTGCGGGGCTCCAGAGGCGTAGTGTACTTGATCGCCTGTTCCATCCAGTAGTTGGCTTCGGCGGAATTCGGCGCCGCATGCTTGCGGAAGATCCACAACATCCCCGGCAGGAATCCGTCGCCCCAGTGCGTCCAGGCCGGACCCTCCAGTTCCCATTTGCCGTTCTGCGTGTGCAGCGGATAAAAGCCGGGATGCTTTTCGATCAGTTTGCGTACCTGCTTTTGCGAAAAGCCGTAAGCCTGTTCGAACAAGTCGCCGGTGTCGGTTGAAAGGTGAATCACTTATTCCGATCTCCAGAACATGAGGATACCGCTTAAACGTGTGCCGGCTTGGCGCAGGATCACGATGTCCCCGCCCTGCCGTCCGATCAGTCTTGTGGTAAACGCCGGCTGGTCGAACCGCAACTTCAGGCGGGCGTGGCCGCCGGGCCAATCCAGATCCTTGAATTCGATCCGCAATGCGAAAGCATTCGAATAGCGGTCCAGCCGCATGATCCGGCCGCGTGCGATGCCGCCCTTCGGTGCGAGCAATCTTCCGTGGTCCTTGACATCGGCCCACAGTATGGCTCGAACCGGATCGCCTACCGCAGCCTGTACCAGGTCCAGGGCGGGCATTTCGAGCTGTAGCGTGAGATGCGCGGGAATGTCCACTTCCTGGGGCGGGACGGGGGCCGGCGCCGGCGTTTCCGTCAGCACTGGATCGTTAAAAAGCAGAGTGCTTTCCCCCGTGAATTTCCGGCAATTGGCGAACCGCACCCAGTTTCGATTCACCTCATCCGGCATGGCCATCATCAGTCTGCTTTCCACGGGCAGCAGAAACCGTTCGTCGCCGATGGGAAGCCGGCCATAGTCGACAATGGTTTCCGCCGCGGTGATTCCCAGTTCGGCCGGGATATCTTCCGCCACGACTTCCATCCGGCGGACATCCAGCGTCATCGGATCGGCGTAAAACGACCCATGAAATCCGACCACCGCCTCGTGCGTGCCGTTCCGAAGGCGGGATCCGCTGCCCCCGCGGGGTACCCGAAAATCGTAACGCCTGGCCGGCAAGCCGTCCAGTTGCATCTCCCCGCGATCTTCGAATTCGGCAGCGTTGGACAGAAATAGAATCCTCGCGTAAATGGCGAAGTTCCCGTTGCCGAACATGCCCGTCGATACCAGATCGCTCAGGTCGTGATCTTCGAATTCCTTCGAACCTGGCCACGCGAACATTTCCTTGCCGTCCACCAAAGCGACTTCCAGCCGCAGCGTGTCTTCGACTCGCTCCCGGCTCCCCACCGCCTGGCGCGTCCGCTCCACCGTTTCTGTACAGGTGTAATCCGGCTGGCGCAAAAGAATCCCGGTCATTTTCTCGCGAATGCGCGGCAATAGCTCGGATCCCTGCCCGGGCAGCCAAGGCGATGCAGCCAGCAGGATTGGGAGGATTCGCACTCGGATTTATTATGGCATCGCGGAATCATCTGCTAGGATCGAGGGAATGCCAGCGAAAATTACGATTAATCCCAACGGCTCCATCCGTGTCGAAGGCGACTTTGAAATCGCCGACGCGGAGGGCAAGTCGTTCGGCCTCGGCGGACGTACGACCATCGGCCTGTGCCGCTGCGGCCAGTCCGAAAACAAACCCTTCTGCGATGGATCGCACCGCAAGGCGAACTTTCAGTCCGTGTGTCCCGCCCGCGATCTCCCCCCTCCGGCGCCGAAACCTGCGTAAGTTCGTTGGACTGGCTGCTGGTCGGGCTGGGCTGGTTACTTTGCCCCTGTCCCAAAAGAAGGCCCGCCGGAAGAGGAAGTCACAACTTTAGCGCCTGCCAGCCGCGGGGCCGTTCCGACAATATCCACGGGAAGCACGCCCGCCCGGGCCAGCCGCGGCCCTTCGAACACGATGTCCGCCAGCGCGCCATGCTGTGTCTCGACGCGCTGGAACTGGTCGAATACCAGGTTGCCGAGCGAATAGAAGATCACGCCTGAGCCGTACCGCTCCCAAGGCTCGGTGACGTGCGGATGATGCCCCACCACCACGCTCGCGCCGGCGTCGATCGCGGCCCGCGCAAACGCCACCTGCTGGGCGTTGGATTTCGGCGAGTATTCGGCGCCGGCGTGCATCGAAACGATAATCGCATCGGTGCGCGCCGCCATCCGTATGACATCCGCGCGCATCTGCGCGACATCCATCACCGCCACGCGATCGTCGACATCGGTATGGTTCCCGTTGGACTGGTCGTAGGTATACGCCAGAAATCCAAACTTCACTCCATTGCGTTCGAGGACCGTTCCAGCGTGCGCCGCCTCAGCCGAGCTCCCGGTTCCCGCCACTGCGATCTGATGGCGTTGCAGCCATTCCAATGTAAACTCCACTCCGTGCGATCCCTGATCGCGCGCATGGTTGTTCGCGGTGGAGACGACATCGATACCGGCCAGCTCCAGCGCCGCGATCATCTCCGGCTCGGCCTTGAAAATCATGCCGTGCTGGACCACCGCCCCTCGATCCGAGAATGGCGATTCCAGATTCACGAAGGCAATATCGGCCGCCTGAAGCACGGGAGCCAGGTCGCGCAGGGGAAAAGCCGGATCTCCGCGCTCCCGGGCCACCCGGGCTACATGGCGCGAGAGCATCACATCGCCGCCCAGAATCAGGTGGGTGACGGACGGCTCGGGCGCGGACTGCTCGGCGGTCCTCGCAAACGGGAAAACGCCCAGAAGCGGAAGGCCCAGCAGCGGCAGCATCCTCCGGCGCGTCAGCTTCATGCCATATCCTTCGGCAGATCCGTAAACCAGCTTACATTCGCGGCATTCTCGCCCCGAGCGCCGATCTGGGCCGGCCACTTCATAGGATCGTAGGGCCCCCGCAACACGGCTGCGAGCGCCTCCGCCTTATCCGCGCCCGTTGCCAAAACCACGGTGTTGCGCGCCGCTTCGAGCACCCCCGGCAGAAGCGTCACCCGCCACTGATGCATCTTTTCCACCCATACGGCCGCGGCGATACCCTCGCGATCCGCAATCAGGGGCTCGCCCGGAAACAGACTGGCGGTGTGGCCGTCGGGTCCCATGCCGCGATGGATCACGTCAAACGGCAGAAACATTCGCACGTCCTTGGCATACTGGCGGGCGGCTTCGTGCGGCTCCAACTCCGTGGGCACGCGATGAATGTTGCCGGAGGGAACCTTCGCCGGAGCCAGCCACGTTTCGTTCGCCATCCGGAAATTGCTCTGCGAATCCGTGGGAGGAACGCAGCGCTCGTCCACCCAGAAGATCTGCACATGCTCCCACGGGAATCCGCTCTTGGCGAACAGCTCGAACATCGGCTTGGGCGAGGTCCCGCCGGAAACCGCCAGAGTCGCCCGCTGCCGCTCGGAGATCGCTTGCGTCAGGAGTTCCAGAATGCGTTGTCCGCAGGCTTCGGCGGCCGCGGCGGCATGGGGATATCGCGACACACTCATATTCATGCGCGCCTTTAGGCGGTCAGCACACGGTCATACACCGGGTCCGGTCCCAGAATTCCCAACTCCTCTTGCATCAGAGCCTCTTCGGACACCGAGGGCAGCAGCGAACGATAATGGCGGCCCGCGCCGGACACTTCCAGGCAATGATCGCTCCCCAGGGCGATGGTGAGACTTGTCCGACGCGGTCAACAGCGTCACGGAACGAAGCCCAGGTGCGCCCTCGCCGGGGGCCAGCGTCACGCGCGCGGCCGGCAGCGCCGAGCGTATCCAAGCCGCGAAGTAGCGGGCGCAGGTGCTTACCGACGGCCCGCCAAATGTAACTTGCGCGGATTTGACCTCGTTCGGCTGCATGGCCCGATCGTCGAACAAGTGGGCCAACACTTCCCGCCAGCCGGTGAGCCGGGTCCAGTGAAGATCGGCCACCCGCCGGCCGCGCCCGCGAAGCCTGCGCAAAAACTGCAGCGCGCTATCGGCGTCGGGAACACGAGAGGAATCGAAGATGATCTTGTCAGCCAAAGGGAACAGCGGCTCCAGCGGTCCCGGCTCTAGCGCGCCCTCGCCGCGGCACCACAGCACCACCGGAAGATCCGGAACCCTCAGCGGCACCAGAAACTTCGCGACCTCGGCGAACCCGCTCTGACCGGCTGTGATCTCGATCCCCTCCGAGCAAATCTGCTGGGTCTTGCCGAACGGCTTCCAGCACTCAGCGAATATCCGGGCGTCCAGATCGGCGGCATTACCGCCGGGATGGAGAATCACCGCCCGGCTGGGATGATTGTGCATCAACACGCCCACGGTCTGGCGCACGCGCTCGGCATCGGCGGCATCTTCAGCCGCCACCACCAGGGTCATCGCGCAGGCGCGCAGCACGCCTCCTGAATCGGCCTGAGCTTGCGCCATCTGGGCCCACAACTGCTGCAGGTCCTTCAGGATTCGCTCGGGTTGAACCGTAACCGCACTACCCATAGCTCAGCTATTCCGCCACTGGCGTCCCAGCTTGGCGATCATGGCGTCGGCTTCCCCAGGACCCCAGGTGCCAGGATCGTAATTCGGAAAATCGAAGCGCCGGTTGTTCCAGTTTTCGAGAATCGGCTGGATCACCGTCCAGCTCGCTTCCACCATGTCCTGGCGGGTGTAAAGCGTCGGATCTCCGACCATGGCATCGACCAGTAAAGTCTCGTAAGCAGAAGGGGATCGCTCACCGAAGCTCGTCCCATAGTTGAAGTCCATCGAAACGGGCCGCAGCCGCATCCCGCTGCCTGGCTCTTTGGAAAGAAACAGCAGCGAAATGCCCTCCTCGGGTTGAATTCGCAGGATCAGCAAATTGGGCCGCGGTTTCTGTTCGCCATCTCCGGCCGCGAAGAGTGCCAGAGGGGCCTGGTTAAACTGAATGGCGATATCGGTGACCCGCCTGGGCAGTTTCTTGCCGGTTCGAATGAAAAACGGCACCCCGGCCCAGCGCCAATTGTCGACGAAGAAAGTGCCCGCCGCGTAAGTATCCGTTTGGGCGTCGGGATTCACGCCCGGTTCCTGGCGGAATCCCTTGTATTGGCCTGCCACAGCATACGAATCCACCTCTTCCGGGCGCATGATCTTGATCGACCGCAAAAGTTTGGCGCGCTCGTCGCGGACCGCATCCGGCTCGAACACCGCCGACGGCTCCATGGCGACCGTCGCCAGCACCTGCAGCAGGTGATTCTGGATCATGTCGCGCAGTGCGCCGGCTTCCTGATAGTAGCCGCCCCGCCCTTCGACGCCGATCGATTCGGCGGCCGTAATCTGCACGTGGTTCACATACCGCCGGTTCCACAGCGGTTCGAAAATTCCATTCCCGAAGCGCAAAGCCAGGATGTTCTGAACGGTTTCCTTGCCCAGATAATGATCGATGCGGTAGGTATCCTCTTCGCGAAACACCGCGTGGATGCGGGCATTCAGCTCCTTGGCGCTACCCAGGTCGTGGCCGAAAGGTTTTTCGACGATCAGCCGCCGCCAGGCGCCCTCGGGAGCCGCGGCCAGATGAGAATGGCCGATGCCGTCTACGATCACGGTGTAGTAACTTGGCTGCGTCGACAGATAGAACAGAACGTTCTTTTGCTGCGTCTCGTTTACTTTCTCTTTCAACGCCAGATAAAGTTGCGCGTCTTTCACGTCGCCCGCGACGTAATGCAGGTTGGCGGCGAAACGCTTCCACAACTCGTCGTCGAAAGCGCCGTCCTCGCTGAATTGCTTCACGGCTTCGCGCATGCGTTCGCGATAGTCATCGTCGGTCATGGGAGTGCGCGAGTTGCCGATGATCGCGAAGGACGCCGGAAGACGCCGGTCGTAAGCCAGCCTGTAGAGAGCGGGCAGGAGTTTGCGCTTGGCCAGATCGCCCGCCGCGCCGAAGATCACGATGGCGCATTCGGGTACGCGGCGCTCAAACCGCAGGGGATCCGCAAAGGGATTCCGGATCTCCGTCATTTCTGAATGGTAACATCGGGATTACCCGCCTAAATGGAATCCAAGAAAGTCCTGGCCGTACTCGAAGACTTGTTCTTCACCGTCAAGATCAACGAAGCCGCGAAACGCGCCGGGCTCGCAATCACGTTTGTGAAGAGTGAGCACGATGCTCTGGAGCAGGCCAAGCTCCATCCGGCCCTGATCATCATGGATATAAATTTCCAGGGAGTCGATCCGCTCAATCTGATCCGCAAGCTGAAGGCGGATGAGCATACCAAGGGCATCAACCTGCTCGGGTATCTTTCGCACGTTCAGGGCGAGCTGAAACAGCAGGCGCAGGCAGCGGGTTGCGATATGGTGCTGGCGCGCTCGGCGTTTTCCCAGAACCTGCCTCAGATCCTCAAGCGCCACTCGAATTCCTAAAACCGCGCGACCGCAATCAAAATGCAGCTTCGATATCAGTACGCGAGAAGTCGGAACCTTTGAACAGCAGGGGCTCGTCGAGTGACTTGGCAAGGGCATATGCCAGACAGTCTCCAAAGTTGAGCGCCGCCGGGTGTCGCCCCTTACCGAAATCCCGATAGGCCTGACGTGCGGTTTGCGCGTGTTCCAACGTCACCGGCTCGATGACAAACCCGGCTCTCCGAAAGAATAGGTCGAACTCGCGGCTCGCGACTTGGTCGCCACGGGTATCGATAACCAACGCGGCCTCCAGATAGTTTGCAGCCGACATATGGCACGAATTCGCTTTCTCAATAGCGTCCGCATACAGATAAGCGTCGCGCTCGTTTAGCAGAATCGCTAGTACAGCGGAGGTATCTATAACCATCAAAGGCGCCCGCCCTAGCGAGGCAAGCCACGGTCATCATACAGAAGCGTCGCATGATCACGAGAGGAGACTGGTCTCTTTATGTGCGCCGCGCAGCGCTTACCGATGGCAAGGAGTTGATCCTTCAACGCCGTCTTTCGGCGGCCTTTTTCACGCGCGAGTTCATGCTGTACCGCATCCAGAACTGCCCGAGTGACCGATACGTCCCGCAGTCGCGCGAGCTCGGACGCCAACCTATGGACTTCAGGGTTCTTGATATTGAGGGCCATTTTCCACCAGGGTAGAACTCTTATCCATTATTCTACCATTGTGTCGCCGCCTGCCGCGCCCGATCGACATCCGCCGACAATTGCCGCGCGATTTTATCCGCCACATCGGCGCTCGCCCCGCGAAACTTCGCCCCGTCGCTTTCCTGGGTTGTCGACCAGATCACGTCGCCCTCTTTGTTCACTAAACGCACCGTCGCCAGCGCCTCGTGCTTGCGCTCATGGATGTCCGTAGCTTCGCGATCGCCCACGCCGACGCTGAGTGATCGGGCGCCGCTTGATGTTCGTGTGGATCGGCCCCCGACCGCCACGCCGCTGCGCAGGTCCACGCTGTCCGACGATTGAAATTGGTCGGTGTAGATCAGATCCTCGGCCGCCCCGCGCAGAATGGCGTCGGCGCGCTCCTGATTCTCGGTCAGCACATACAGCTTCGAGCCGTGGAGACTCGAAATGATTAAATCCCGCATCTGGGCGGCAGTTTCGCCGCCGGTGAGACGGTCGACATAGATCCGCTTGACGCTCAGCAACTGCTTCGATAAGTCCACCTGTGCGCGCACAACCCCGGCGCCCAGCAGTAAGGCCAACAAGACTGATTTTTTCATTGTTTTCTTTATTGATTACGTGCCTTTCGAGCCTGCTCATCCTGATACTGAACTTTCAATCCGGTACGCGCCTCCAGAGCGGCCAGCGTGGGTCGAATGCCGTTCTTATCCACGCGAAACACCATGGCTTGCTGCTTGCCGTCCTCGCCGCTGTATCCGATGGTCAGGAAATGCTTGCGCGACTTGCTGAGCAGGAAAACCGGAGAAAGTACCAGAGCCAGGGCCAGCCGCCGGTCCACTTGCTGCCCGTATTCGACCAGGTTGACGCGGTCATAGGCCACCCGGACCTGCGCTTTTTCGACATACACCGCCAGATAACGGTCGTCGGCAACAGACAGGGACCCACGGGCGCCGCCCGCCAGAGGAGCGGTGCCGCCAACGTATTCCACGCTGCCTTGGGCGTTCAGCAACCCCTCGAGTGCAATCATCACCAGCGGCAGGAGGAACGGGCCACGCATACACAGTAAGTCTGGAGAGGCGCTCAGAATTCTCAGGCCGGAATAGGCCCTTGTGTACGGGTTTATAGATCTCCCGTAACTGGCTGATAATACGATACTTCCATGAATCAGTCGTCCGATCTTCCGGACCCGCAAAGCAACATGGTCCCAGTACTTCTAGTCCCAAGCCTTACGCCAAGCCTGTAGAATGACGATTAAGACTCATGCTCCGGCTGGCCGTTGTTACCCCCAATCCCATTGCGGCCGATGCCATTGAGATGTTGACCATGGAATTGGGGGCATTCCGGTCCTGTTACAAGCTCACGCCGGTTCCTCATCCCAAGGAAATCGTTCGGACGCTTGCGGTGCAGAATCCCGCGATCATTCTATTGGACTTGGGCGATTGGATCGAGGCCGCCGGAATTGTCAGTGAGCTCCAGAACGGCCTGCCCCGCGCCGTGATTATCGGGTTCCGGCCGCGCTGGGATCGAACGGAACAACTCGCCTTTGAGGCGGCCGGCATCCTGGATTTGCTGGTGGAGCCGTTCTCCCCCAGAGACATCGAAGCGGCTGCCTATGAAGCCATTCACCGGCGCTATCCGGTTACGCACGAGAACATCCTGGCATTGCTGCCGGCCAAGGCTGGAGGCGGGTGTTCCACAGTAGCGCTGCACCTGGCCACCTCAATTGCCGGCGCGGGTAAGAAGGTGCTCCTGATCGAGTGCGACCAGCGCTCCGGCCCCCTTTCGATCATGCTGGCTCTGGAGGACCACAAAGGGCTTGCGGATGCCCTGGAACATCAGGGTGAATTTCTGAGTCCTCTCGAATGGCGTCAGGTCACGGCCCAGATAAACGGGGTGGACCTGTTGCTCGCCAATCCCCGGCGCCGCGGCCGCCTTCCTTCGTGGGCCGACTATTACCAGTTGCTGCGATCTATTCAGAAGCAGTACGACTACATTGTGGTGGATTTGCCGGAAGTCATCAATCAGGCCACGGCCGAGTTCGTTCGCAACGCGCGAGCGGTGTTTATCGTTTGCCAGCCCGAATTGCCGTCCGTAAGAATGGCGAAGCTGCGGCGGACAGAGCTCGAAGCCTGCGAAATTCCACCCGACAACGTAAAGGTTCTGGTCAACCGCTGGGAGCGCCGGCTCACCCTGGAAAGTATCGAGAAGGGCGTCGGCGGAACGGTGTTCGCGACCCTGCCTAACGATTACAAGGAAATCAAGAACGCCATCCTGGACACGCGTCTGGCATCCTCCAACAGCGCTTTCGGCAAGGCCTGCGAGGCCCTGGCCCGCACGGTCAGCGGTCTGCCGGAGAACCCCCATACCTCCCCGAAGTTCACCCTGCTGCGCAAACTGAGTACCGTAGGCGCCTAGGGCCCGCGCTTCTCAATCTTCCGCGATCGCCGCCCAAGGAAAGCCGCGTCATTTGCAGGCGAAGGGTGCATGGGAGTGGGCGGTCCGCCGCTGAAATTGTCGAGCGCTTCGATCAGGGCGTCCACCAGCCAGCGCTGCGAGCACACAGTCGCCAGCAACGCCACGAAGATCGCCAGCAACAAGACCTGTTCCATTTCGCCTCCAAATTATCACATTCGAGGCCAGGGTCCGGACGCCGCTCTTTGAGGGTAGACTGATTTGAAGAAACCCCTTTGACCCGCAAGCCTGCTCCGAAAACCGTCGACGAATACTTAAGCGCCGTACCGGAACCAGCCCGTAGCACCTTGAAGAAGATCCGCGCGATCATCCGGTCCGTCGTGCCGCCCGAAACCACCGAGGCGATCAGCTACGGGATGCCAATGTTCAAGTACAAGGGGTCGCTATTCGGCTACGCCGCGTTTTTGAAGCACTGCAGCCTGTTCCCGATGGGTTCGTCCGTGATCCAAATGTTCAAGGATGATCTTAAGGGCTTCGAAACATCCAAGGGCACCATCCGCTTTCCTGTCGACAAGCCTCCATCCGCCGCTCTGGTGAAAAAGTTGGTGAAGGCGCGGATCGCCCAGAACGAGCTCAAGAAAAAAGCGCGGGATAGAGCGTGATCGTCAGTTGGAGGCCGGACGCTCGACGCGCTCCACGGTGTATACCGGCAAGATGTCCTCTTGCCGCCTCAGTTCGAGACCGAGTTTGGCCAACACCGCGAAGATGGTGGGGAGGCCGGCGAAGGAGGATCAACCCCGCATTCGTCACGATCCTTGGCTGTTCATCCGGCGCCATTTGCCAAGTGTTGCGGGGTTGCGGCTGGTCAGATCAACGTGAGCCGCACCATAGTGATGTTCGGAGGCGGCCTGGCAGTCCACCTTCCAACGGGGGATCAGCGCCACCGACCGGTAGACCGGTGGAACGGCGTAATCAACCAAGTTCTCGATCTCTGACGCGGTCATAGTGCTGTCGCCGGAACGTACGATTTCCTGGCCGAAGTAATCGCGTATAGCCCAGGACTCTTCCTGACCGGAAGTCTTGCTGTAGTGGTATACCCGCTTCGGGTCCCCCTTGATGGCGATCAAGGCAACAAGGTTCCCTAGTCCAGACAGGGAACTCAGTCCAACTCGGGTCACGGAATTTGATATGAGCGATAGACCAGACAGCGTGATCAAGGGACGAACGCAGGCACTGAATTGCATCAGCGGCAATCAGGAAAATATAGACGTGAGGCTGATTGATCTCGACGCGATAGCTCTCGACGCGATAGCTAACGTGGACCTCCAGGACTCCCCGCTATTTCTCAGAACCACTCCGTCCAAGACTGCTCAATCAGGAGTATCCTTGGGAGAAACCTAGGTCCACGGAGGACGGCGTGACAATCGCAGCCGGGGTTCTACTGCGTGATGGCGTCTTGCTTTGCGCTGATACCGAATACACTGGAGGACAACATAAGTTCCAAGACTCTAAGTTGGATTCATTCGCATTTCCCGGGGGGAAGATCGCGTATGCTCTGGCGGGACACGAGGAGAATGCGCGTATCGCTATTGACAAACTCCAGCGTGAATTGCTTGCTGCCAACCCGGCACACTCCGTCAGGGATTTGATCGACCGTGTTGTAGACAGGCAATATCGAAAGAACGTTTTGGGTCATGGTGATTCCAACTTGGACTATCAGCTCCTACTGGCATTTAAGGGCCAGCAGAATGATCGGGCAGAGCTGTTTGTGACTAAACATTGTGGCGTCAGGCCTGTTCGCGGATTTTCATGTATTGGTTATGGCGGCGAGTTGCCGCTCACATCCTGAAACCGCAGTATCATGCACTCTCATCCGACCTCGATAAGTGGAACTTCGCGGTTTACATGCTGGCTCTCGTCAAACAAGCTGTGCCATATTGCGGAGGGATTTCCGTGTTGCCGATCCTACGTAATGATGGTGACGTAGGCGTATCGACGACAGAGATACGGGTTATGCGTGCCGCTCAAATAGAACAATTCTCTCAAGTCTTTGACTGGCACACGCACCAGATTTATCTCTCGCGACTAAACCCCAACATCAGCGAAGCAGCTCTCTCGGATGCAGTTGACGGGTTCAAAGGAAGACTGCTAAAAAAGCGCGGTGAATGGAACTCGGCACAAGACGAATGGACCAAAGATTTCTTAGAAGCAAACCCACATATCGCGCCCGAGGCCGCAATGATGGCCTACGTTGCCTGTTCGATGGGTCTACCCCCACGAAATCTACCACTCAAGCAAGAAGTGCAATCAAAGCCTCGATCCCCCACAATCGATCGGTCACCCCAGCCGCCCCATCAGGGGTAGCGGATGAGTTTGGATTTTCACCCGCGCTACTTCACGATCGGGACAGTCATCGCGCAGGCTGAATATACGAGGCCTGGTTCCAGTTCCTCACGGCCACGGCGGTGATCGCGGCGCCCGTCCCATAGTTCACCCACGTCCAAACGTGCCGGGTCTCGGGATGCTTCCGCAGGATCAGCCGTTCCGCCAGGATCAACCCACTGGCGATACCGCCTTTAATCGCCATCTGTCGCATACCGAAAGGACCCCTTCCCAGGACAGGGTTGGTTTCGAAGGCTCCCCGCGAGCTCATGGTGTCCATCACGTTCGCGCCCACAAAGAACGCGACCGAAACGTTCCAGTTCCGCTGCGTATGCTCCTGGGCGTCTGCCGCCAGCATCGACCAGACCAGCAGCGCCAGAATCTTCATGCCCTCTGAATCGACGAGCCGGCCCATGAATCAGAGGATTCTCTCGAATCTCAATCTAAGGATTAGCCTGAGAAAAAAATAGGCCCGGTGGTCGATTGAACTCACCACCGGGCCTTCTTGAGGGAAGAAAAAGTCTAAAATCCGTGTTACCTGTGGTTGCCGCCTCCGCCACCGTGGCTGCCACCACCGCCACCGCCTCCGCCTCCGCCGCGATTGCCGCCGCCACCGCCTCCGCCTCCGGAGTTACCGCGATTGCCTCCCCCACCGCCGCCTCCACCGGGATTGCCGCCGCCAAATCCGCCTCCACCTTGCGGGCGAGGCGAGCCGAATCCTCCAGAAGACGGCGCGGGACGGCTCATCTGCTGCGGCGCAGGCGCGCGTTCCCGAACAATCGGCGGGCTGATACGGACAGGCTGCTGCTGCGGCGCACTCTGCCGTATGTTTTCACGCGGCGCACTCTGCCGTATATTTTCGCGCGGTGCGCTCTGGCGCAGCGACGGAGCAGCAGGAGCCGTGCCCTGAATATTACGTCCACCGCCGGCCGCCGCGGGCGCGCTGGGACGGTTGCCTTCAAACGTCCGCCAGCCGCCGCCGTTGTTCGAATTGTTGTTCACCGCTCCGCTGGAAACAGGTCCATTGCGCTGACCCACCGCCGGTGCGGCGTTATTCAAGCGCGGCGCGGAGGTCTGTCCGGAGGCCTGTCCGGAAGACTGTCGCGGAAGACTGCCGGAAGCCTGTCCGAAGGTCTGCGCCGGACGTGTCTGCGCCGGCCGTGCTTGCGTTGCCGGGCTGCGCTGGGCGAAACGCGTGTTGCCGTTCACCCGCGGCATGGACTGCGTGTTGACCCGGGCGTCCGACATGCGCCGCGCATCGGCCGACGCGGTGAGGGGCAGCCTGCCCTGCACCGATCCCGCCCGCGCCAGGTCGTTATTCGAAGCGCGCACGAAGTTATTCGAGTTGATCGCCCGTCCCCGCCCGAAATCGTTCGAGCTGACGCTGGTCACACCGTTGCGGCCATTCACGAACCTCGCATTGCGAAAATTATTGTCCACCCTCCCGTTTACGATGGTCGTGTTGTTGAAGCCGCGCCCGTACCACGGGCGGTACCGCTCGAACGGAGCCAGCGGGACCCAGCCCACGTTTCCGAATCCGAATCCCACGCCGATGCCGCCTCCGAAGCCGCCGCCCCAGCCGAAGAATCCGACCATCGCCGGCCTCCAGTAGTGGCGGCCGTAGATCGATCCCGGATACCACGCCCAGCCGTAGGAGCTCATGTACCAGTTGCCGTAGTGATACGGCGCCCAGCCCCACGGATCGCCGCTGACCCAGGTCCAGCCGTAGTAATCTTCATCCACCCAGCGGCCCACCCGGTAGGGCGCCCAGTCGGGATCCACGTTGGGAACCCACACGTTCCCATACTGCGCATCCACGGTCCAGCGGCCGTAGGAATCCAGATCCTCTGCGCCGGCCACATCCGGACTCACGTAGCGATAGCTCGAGGTGCGCTCCAGAAGGCGGTCGCGGTCGGCGTTCCAGCGGTCAAACTCGTCCTGCGGAATCGCCGCGTTAATCATGTATTCGGGATCGGACGGCGTCCCGCGAGCTTCCATGGTGCGGCCGGCGGCCAGGGTTTCGGTACCGCGCGGCGAGAAAATTTCGGCGCGGCCGGAGCGCACGGTGATTTCGGTGGTCCCATCGGGAAAAACGGTGACGCGATAGCTTCCCTGCTCGGCCGGCCGGACGGATACCGTAGGGGTGCTGATTTCGACATCCGCGCCGCTGTCGCGCAGCACGCGGAATGTGGTGGTGCCGGCAGCGATCTGCACCAGAAAACGCCGGTCCTCGAGTTCGCCCATACGAACTTCGCTAACCGGACCCAGGCGAATCATGTTGCCCCAGTCGAACTGGATTTCGGCGCGCGCGTTCTGGCCCGTGGCCAGATGATCGTCGACCACCAGGGGTCCGTTCAGGGCCGCGGCGGTTAAATCGCCCGCATCGCCGCGCCGCACCGAGACATCGCCGCTCACTATGCTGATGCGCGCCACGCCGTGCTCGGGAGCATAACCGTCGTCATCCTGCGGCTGGGGCTGCTGCGCCCAGGCCGGCAGGAACGCCGTGCTTGCCAGTACCGCCGTTAAGATTCGCGTCGTGATTCGCGTCATGGGGCGCCGCCTCGCGCATACTTAAGGGCAACTGGCTGACCAAATGCTAAGCCACTGATTTCACGTGAGCTTATATGTCCAGTCTGGCTTTTCCACATGGCTGAAAACCACCAACCTGCTGAGAATGAATCACTTGGGGTACAATCCCAGGCAAGAAGGGACCTCGGCCAATGCAGCTCAAAGACGCGAAGAGCTTTCCCAAATTCACGAAGTACGTGAGCACTGTACTGCCGACTGTGGCCAACGCGAATTCGATCGTCTCGGCCATCGACAGCATCTCCGAGCTGCGCGATCCGGCGCAGATCAAAGAGGCTCTTGCGTGGGGCAAGGGTCCGGTGATCGACATCCAGATTCTGATCGATAAGCAGATCGGAAACAAGGTGTACAGCCCCCGAGCGGGCTACACTCCGCACACCAACATCATCGTCATGCGCCAGAAGGACGTGGCCTATTACGAAATGGGTTCGGATATGCGGAAGACCGCCAACGGCCATATGGTCCACCTGGTCGGGGTGCAACTGCTTCACGAGCTCACCCATTGGGCCAGAGACCGTGCGGGCAAGGATGAAGACGAAGACCTGGGTTTCGTGTTCGAAAAGCAGGTTTACGGCGGAATCGTGACCGACTGAGAGTTTCGAAACGTTTGGGACCACGCGGATCTCATTTAATGTTGCGAAATGTGGGAGACTAAGAGCGAGGGCGGGTGTCCAAGCGTATATGAGGTACTGGGCTTACTTGGTCGCCAAGCTGGTGGTGGCGGGCGTGTTTCTGTACCGCCTCCGGCGGGCGCTTGTCTACCTGCTTCCACCTCCCAACCCGGTGTTCTCCGTGAAGGAGCCGTTTGGTTTCGACCTCGGCTATACCCTGATCATGCTGGTGTATTCCCTGATCGCGGTGGGGATAGTCTGGGTGGTCCTCTGGGACCAGCGTTACCGCTGCCGGACCTGCTTGCGGCGCCTGCGGATGCCGATCCTTACGGGCGACTGGACGCATATCCTGCTGGGCCCGCCGCGCACCGAATATATCTGCCCATTCGGTCACGGCACGCTGAAGGTCGACGAGGTGCAGATCACCGGTCATCAGGCGCCGGACTGGCAGCCGCATGAAGACATGTGGAAAGAGCTGGTCTCGCTGGACGATACCAAGAAGTGAGCGACCACGCAAAGGCGGATTCCTGGCTCTAAAATGGCCGTAAAACTGCGCATCTCCAAAAATTCCGCGGCGTTCCGGATCCTGAAGAATCCGTGGGGCCGCGCTTTTATCGTCACGTTCCTGCTGCTGGGGATGACGGCGATCGGCGTCTTTTCTTATTACTATTTGTATTATTCCCGCATGGTCGACGCGCAGTTGCGCTCGGGCGTATTCTCGAACGCGACGCTGCTCTATGCGGCTCCCCGGCCGGTGACGGTGGGCGAAGCCATGACGCGCGATGATATCGCGTCGTACTTGAGGCGCTGCGGCTATTCGTCGTCGAACACCAACCGGATGGGATGGTATCTGGTTCGTCCCGATGATGTGGAAATCAATCCTGGGGCGGACGCCTACGATCCGGAAGGCGCGGTCATCAAGTTCGCGAAGGGACAGGTTTCGCAGATCATTTCCCTGCGGGATCATACCGAGCGCACGCAGTATCTGCTCGAACCGGAGCTGATCAGCAATCTCTACGACAAGAAGCGCGAGAAACGCCGCATCGTGGCCTTCGACGATATTCCCAGCGTGATGGTGAACGCGCTGCTGGCCGCGGAGGACAAACACTTCTTCCAGCACGCCGGCTTCGACCCGGTGGGGATCATGCGCGCGGCCTGGCGGGATCTGAAGGACGATAAGCGCCTGGAAGGCGCTTCGACGCTCAGCCAGCAACTGGCACGCACATTGTTGCTCGGGACCGAGCGCGGGTGGCGGCGCAAGATCCCCGAAACGCTGATCACCATGCAGCTGGAGCAGAAGCTGACCAAGCAGCAGATCTTCTACTACTACGCGAATTCGATCTACCTGGGCAATCAAGGCAGCTTCAGCATTCATGGCTTCGGCGAAGGCTCGCAGGTGTACCTGGGCAAGGATCTCAGCAAGATCACTTTGCCGGAAGCCGCGATGCTGGCCGGCCTGATCCAGAGTCCGGGATCGCGCAATCCTTTCACCCATCCGGACCGCGCGGTGGCCCGCCGCAATATCGTCCTGAAGCAGATGCGCGAGAACGATTTCATCACCGAGAATCAATACCAGGAAGCGGTGGCGAGTCCGCTGCAGGTGAATCATGGCGAAGTGGAATCGAGCGACGCGCCATATTTCGTGGACCTGGTCAACGATGAGTTGCAGACGCGCTTCCAGAATCGCGATTTCTACAACAGCTCGAATCGCGTGTATACGACGCTCGATCTGGAGCTGCAGCACGACGCCGTGGAAGCCGTTCGCGCGGGCATCCTCGAAACCGACCAGCAATGGAAGCGCCGGAACAAGAAATACGGCACCAGCGAGTTTCCTGCCGCGCAGGTAGCGCTGGTGGCGCTTTCGGCTGAAACCGGCGAGCCCTTGGCGATCGTTGGCGGGCGCGCCTACGGAAGCAGCCAGCTCAATCATGCCAGTGCGATGCGGCAGCCTGGATCGTCCTTCAAGCCGTTCGTATATGCAGCGGGCATGATGACCGCGCTCGATCCGTCCAGTCAAACGGTTCTGACGCCTGCCTCCACGGTGGTGGATGAGGAAACTACCTTCTGGTACGAGCACGACACGCGCACGTATACACCTACAAATTTCGGCGACAAGTTCGAAGGGTTGATGACCCTGCGGTATGCCTTGGCGCATTCGAAGAACATTCCCGCGGTGAAGGTAGCCGAAATGGTGGGCTACGACAAGGTTGCCGACGTGGCCCGCGCGGTGGGATTGAACCACGATATCCAGCCGACGCCGTCCATCGCTTTGGGTTCTTATGAAGTCACTCCGCTTGAAATCGCCAGCGCGTACACCGTCTTTCCGAATGGCGGCGATCTCCTGAAGAACGGCTTTATCAAGGCGATTCGCAATGCAAACGGCTCCACCGCGTTCGAAGCCAAACCCGAGCGGAAGCCGGCCATCGATCCACGGGTGGCGTATCTGGTGGAAAGCATGATGGAGGATGTTCTACGCGGAACGGGCACCGGCGCACGTGCGCGCAACATGGGCTTCGTTCTTCCAGCGGCCGGAAAAACCGGGACTTCCCGGGATGGCTGGTTCGCGGGCTTCACGTCCAAGATCATCTGCGTGGTGTGGGTAGGGTTCGACGATAACCGCGACTTCAAGCTGGAAGGCGCCCACAGCGCCCTGCCGATCTGGGTCGAGTTCATGAAACGGGCGCATCAGCACGCGGAGTACAAGAACGTGCATTCCTTCCAGCCTCCGGACGGTGTCGTCACCGCCGATATCGACGAAGAGACCGGCGAACTGGCCACGCCGAGTTGCCCCAAGGTTCGCAGTGAGGTGTTCATCGCCGGGAGCCAGCCGCTGCAGATCTGCCACATCCACGGAAACGGCCGGACTCTGGTTTCCAGCTGGGATCCGGTGCAGCAGCAGAATGCGCCTTCCGCCGGACCCGCATCCGAACCGGAGAGCCGCAGCGAAGTCGCGGCGGTGCAGGGTACGCAACCCGCGCAGGCCACTCGAACGCGGCCGGCGCCGAGAAGTATTCCGGTTACGCCGCAGCCCGCTCAGCCGGAACCCGAGCCAAAGAAGAAGGGATTTTTGGGACGGCTCAGAGATATTTTCAAGTGACGCTACGCCGCTACTCCGGATTCCTCTTGCTCTTTGCGCCCTCCATGTGGGGCGACGTGACGGTCCATTACCACACCGATATCCACACCAGCGCCATCATTCCCGCGGCAGCGCTCGAACAGGCGCTCGGCGGCCTGCGGGACATGGACATCCGGATCAAAGGGAATAAAGCGTATTCCTCGCAGGGCATCCTCACCTCGATTGTGGATCTGACGACCCAGGAAGTGATCCTGGTGGATCCGGCGCACAAACGTTTCGCAACGGTCCCGTCAGCCCAGTACGGGCAGCAGCTGGAGACCGCGGTGTCGTCGATGCCGGCACAAGCGCGCGCGATGCTTTCGTCGATGAAGACGAACCTCGAATCCCGCAGCACCGGCCGCAGCGCCACGATTCAGGGGATTCAGACGGAAGAACGGGAGTTCGTTCTGACGGTGGACATGCCTGTGCCGGGCGGCCCCGCCACGCCGGCGCCGTTCCTGAAAATGGTGATGCAGGTATGGATCGCCAAGCCGGAAGAGACCCTGGGGGTACCGGCGCTGCAGGAGCTTAAGAAGTACCGGACATCCGCCGGCTCCGCCATGAACCTGGTGGGGACCATAAAGCAACTCCTCGCGGCCATGCCGGGGTTAGGTGACAACCTAAGCTCGATGATCGAGGAAATGAGCAACGAGAGCTCCATCTCGCTGCGCACGCATACGGAAATTGTCATGCCTCTGCTGGCGCTATTGATCCAGCAGGCGCCGCAACAAGCGGGCCGGGGACTGCCCGCGGGCCTGGATCCGAATGCTCCGCTGCTGGAGATCAGCCAGGAAGTGGTCGGCCTGTCCGCGGACCCGGTGGACGACGCGCTTTTCCAGGTTCCCGCGGATTATCAGACAGCTACGCTCGAAGAGGTCCTCAAGGGCGCGGTCTCGGCTCCCACGCTTCCGCAGTTTAAGCAGTAGTACTCCAGTCGCGGCGGAGCACCGCCGATGATACAGTAAAGATAACTAACGGGAGGAGGCCGCTATTATGTATTTCGTCTCCTTGCTGGTGTTGGGTACCGGCTTGGCGTTTCAAACTGCGCCCACAATGCAAACCTCGGACGGGTTTCGCACGCCTTCACCCAATCAGAATCAGCCGGCCAATCCTGCCCTGACCCCGGAGTTGCGCGGCGATATCATGATGGCCCGCAAGATGTACCGCGAGGCGATCGACTTCTACAAGCCGGAAGCTGAGAAGAATGCGGTTTTGGCGAATAAAACCGGTATCGCCTATCATCAGCTCCAGGATCTGGATAACGCGGAGAAGTATTACCGCCGGGCGATCAAGCTGAATTCCAAGTATCCGGAAGCCATCAACAATCTGGGAACCGTCTACTACGCGAAAAAGTCCTACCGGCGCGCGGTCAATCAGTATAGGAATGCGCTGCGCCTCACGCCCAACTCGGCGTCCGTCCTCAGCAACCTGGGAACCGCGTATCTCGCGCGCAAACAGCCCGACGAAGCCATGAAGGCGTACGAGCAAGCTTTCGCGATCGACCCGGAGATCTTCGACCAGCACAGCAGCCAGGGCGTGCTGGTGCAGGAGCGTACGATCGGGGAGCGCGCCAGCTATTACTATCTTCTTGCCAAGACCAGCGCGAAGAGAGGCATGACGGATAAGACCCTGCAATATATGCGCAAGGCGCTCGAAAACGGCTTCAAAGACCGGGATAAGTTCACCAAGGAACCCGAATTCTCGGCGTTGCAGGACAACATGGAATTCCAGGAAATTCTGGCCGCGGAGTACAAAGTCCTCTGAAACGGCGACTTGTGAACCGGCGAAGCCTTGCTTCGGTGCTGGTGGCCGCTGCCTGCACCGCTTGTTCCCGATCGCCTCAGCCGGTGGTGGAACGCGTGGCCTTGCTGCCCTTCGAAAACCTCAGCGGCGACACGGCCTTGGACTGGATCGCCTCGGCGGGCCCCAGGATCGTAACCGACGAACTGTTGGGCGGCTCAGCCCGGGCTGTTCCTATCCAGGCGCGCGCACTGCGCGATGCGTACGCTTCCGGCGCCACCCAGCTGGTGCATGGATATGTCGAGAAACGCCGTCAGGGTTTTCATTTCGAATTTGTAGTGGAAGACGCCCAGACTCATAAAACGCGTCAGACGCTGGCCACTGACGGTGATCCGCTGCCGTCTCTCGACCGTCTCGCAAAGCAAGTCGACGCCGGGGCGCACGCATTTTCATCCACGAATCCGCAGGCGGTTGCCGCCTGGGCCGGCGGCGATTATGAGAAAGCCGTGTCGCTCGACCCGGGTTTCGGAGCGGCATGGTCGAGCTGGGTGCAGGCCCGCACGGCGGCCGGAGATAAGCAACAAGCCACGGAGATCGCGGCGCGAGCGCTCGCGCAATCTTCGCTCCGGTCGCCCGTCGACCGCGCGCAACTGGAATTCGTGTCGGCCACGCTGCGCGAGGACCAACCCGGCCAGGAGCAGGCTCTCACGGCTTTGGCGAAGCTCATGCCCCACGATCTCGCCTTGCTGGGCCAGCTCGCTGCGCGTGAGCTGAACGCGCGCCATTTTTCCGAAGCGGCGCGTTACTACCAGGCCATCCTGCAGGAGAACCCGGAGGATGGCGACGTCTGGAACCAGCTGGGGTATGCCCAGGCTCTGGACGGCGATCTCGAATCGGCTAAGAAATCGTTCGAACGCTATGGACGCGATCCGGCCCATGCCGCGAACGCGCTGGACTCCCAGGGCGAAGCTGCCTTCCTGAACGGAAAATTCGCCGAAGCCGAAAAGGACTTCCTGGACGCGCACGCCAAGAGCAGCGCGATGCTGGGCGGCGGGGATCTGCTGAAAGCCGCGTATTCGCGTTGGCTCGAAGGCGATCTGCCCGGAGCCGATAAACTGTTTTCGCAGTACGCGGCCTTTCGGACCGGGCAAAAGGACCCTCTTGTCGATTGGCGCCAGGCGGTGTGGGAATACTCGACAGGCCGAACGGATGCGGCTATAGCCCGTCTGTCGAATGTGACCGGAGCGGCCGCGAACGTCGCCGCGGCGCAATTGGCGCTGTGGAAGGATCCCTCCAAGCTGCCGCAAGATCCAGCCGCGCTCAAGCAGGCCTATGAGCGAACGCCGCCCACCGCCGACGGTATCCCGCGAGTGCTCTACGCGGCTGCTCTTGCGCGCGCTGGGCAAAAGGATGAAGCCCGCAAGCTGCTCGCCATGTGGCCCCTGCCTGGGGCGGAAAGCGATCCGCTGCTGCAATCCTTCGTGTTTCCGAAATACCTGGAGCTAAAGCGGGAATTAAAGTGACTTTGGCGGGGCGAATGGATACAACCTGGCGGGAAAAAACCTTCGGAGAGCGAACGAGGCAAACCCGCCCGCTCCCCGCAGGGCAAAAGAGTTGTTATTAGCTGGCGTTAGCCTGGCTGAGCACCGACGCGACCTTCGAAAAGATCTGGCTGATGCTGGTCGCAACGCCCGGCATAATCGCACCGGCCGCAACGGCCACGAAGCCGGCCATCAAAGCGTATTCGATGAGGTCCTGGCCGCGCTGATCTTTCCAAACCTTAAGCTGCAGAAGCAGATTCTTCATTTCGTTCTATTCTCCTCTCCCTATGAGTGCACGACAGTCCCTGTCGCCAACTCAAAAGTATCATCGGCAGGTCTCTGAAAGAATCGGTATTACACCTAATGCGGACCCTGAAATCTCCTCAGGACATTGATTTCAGAAGTACTTGCAACGGCTTAAGTACTATGACCCTGGATTGCCGCTTCTTCCTTTAACGCTTACAGAGCTTTCCCCACCTGATTGATTCGCGACGCACTTCCAGCGGTGCGTCGAAAAAGCCTGAGGCGAAAGTACGGTGTTTACCGGAGAGTATTCCGGACCAATCGTCCGTAAGCTCAAGCTATGCCTGTGCTGCTGCTGGTCCTCCTGCTGGCGGCTGCGGTAAAGGATGGCCCGGCGCCATTACGCTCGGGCTGTTCGCCGGACGCCCGGGTTCTGGCTTCCCTGCCCTCCGGAACTCCCGTTGCCCTCCGTTATTCGATTAACGGCGAAAGCGGGCCCTGTTACAAGGTCTCTGTGGAGGTCGACGGCAAGACCCTGGAAGGTTCCCTGCCTGGAAGCGCCATCGACCAGGTGGAGGATTTCAACCGCGCCCGCAGCCAAGCCGTCTGGATGGATACGCCTTTCATCGTGAATGCGATTCGTGAAAGCGCCGTCTTGCCCTCCTTGCGAGCAAGCCCCGGTGTCACCGCGGAAACAGTGGCCTTGGCGCAGAAAGCTTTCGACCTGATCGGTTCCAGCCGGCCCCAAAAGGCGCTGGAAGTTCTGGAGCCCGAATTGAAGATCCATCGCGATCCGGGCCTGCTGGCGCTGGCTGGCGTCGCCGCGTGGCGTTCCGACGATGCGCGCCAGGCCCTGGAGTACTTGCGGGCATCGCTGGACCTTGGGCCCAGCCCGGAAGTGGAGAAGCTGTATCTCCAGGTGGAGCGCGAAGCCAAAAACGACCAGAGTGCCGACCGCCTGTACGGTCTGCGTGTCCTGCTGCGCTACGACAGCGCTGTGGTTCCCACCGAGACTGCCCGGCAGATGACCACCGTGCTCGACCAGGAGTTCACTCGCATTTCCCAGACGCTGGGATGCAGCGCGGAGGAGCGCGTGATCGCGATCGTGCAGAGCCGCGATGCCTTCCGCAAGTCCACCGACTTGGCCGAATGGGCCGGCGGGCAGTTTGACGGTAAGATCCGCGTGCCGGTTTTCGACCCGAAGGTCCTGGATCGGCAAATGCTTCGTTCGCTGGCGCACGAGACCACCCACGCGTGCCTCACCATGCTGGGGCAATGGCCTATCTGGCTACAGGAGGGAATCGCGCAGAAGGTTTCCGGCGATTCGCTCAGCGCCGCGCAGATGAACAAGATAGCAGGCTGGATCCGCGAAGGGAAAACATCCCGGTTGAGCGGCCTGAAGCAGGATTGGTCGCACCTGGACGCGGAGCATGCGGCGATGTCTTATGAGTTATCGCTCGCCGCGGTGGAGTTGTTGTGGAAGGAAACGGGCGAGGACGGCGTGCGGAATTTGCTGCGGAATCCCGATCGGCTGCCGCAGGTGACGGCGGAGCTGGACCGCAAGCTGGGGTTGTAGGTCAGAGGGTTTCAATGATGTCCTGACGACCCACTCCTTTATGACGAGAGACAGCGCGAAGAATCGAACTGAGCGTTCCAACCCTGAGAGCGCGATGCGCGGGTACTGCTATTCGGTGAGGTGAAGGGTCGGAGGTCTGCAGCACGATATGGCTGCCTTCTTGCTGAACTTTCCACTACCCCCACCGGCGACAAAGACAATCAGCTAACTCCGCGCCGCCCAAGTCGCGGGGCGTTTTCATAATGAAGCGAAGACTTCGTCACGAACAAGGTGCAACCGGATTCGCTCAGGAACTGGTCCGTCAAAGAAGTAGGCCCGGACGGCTTCGCGGACGTTGGTCCTAAGTTCGTCCCAAGTGTCGCCTTGCGTGAAAATGTCGAGGGTTAAGCATTCGGCGCAATACCCCCCGTCGGCTTCCTGCGTGACCTCGAAGATCAGTTCGGCCATGCCTTCATCTTCGCATTGCAGGCGTCGATGAGGCCACTAGTCCGTCTGGCCCCCCGAGGGCGCCCTGTGCTTTGTCGCTCGGAGCGGTGGAGTTGCTGTGGAAGGACTTTGGGCGAGGATGAGGACAGTGGAGCTGGACCGCAAGCTGGGGTTGTAGGGGCGATCTGGGTTTATCGCTCCTGCGGATTTGCTTGCATTTCACGGCGGAGGACTTCGTTCATATATGTCTGATACTTCTTCCCTCGCCCCCGAAACCAGGCGAGCACCTCGGCATCGACCCGGATGCTGACAAGCTGCTTGATTGGCCGGTAAAAGCGCCCCACCTCAATTCCAGACTCCCTCGTCTTTCTTGCTGGCGCGTCGGAAAAGTCGATCCGGGATTCCGGAAGATTCGCGAGCCGCTTGAGTTCCAGGCGCTGCCTGTCATTGATGGGCCTGGTAAAGAGCGCGTTCGCGGCGACTCGCTTTTCTCGCCGAGATGATGCGGATTTCTTCTTCGTCATGTTGTGCCCCACTTGTGTGAACTACCAGTAGAAGCGCGATACCGCCGGCGTAACCGATTGTGTGCCAGCGCTCCTCATGGTCAACGACACCATCCAGGTACGAAATCGCGCCAGGATCTTCAAAGACTCGTGCCGCCGTATCAAACGACAGGCCATGTTTCCGCCGGTTGATGAGATTCTTACCTTCATCCCAAGCGAACACCATTCGTATATACAAAAGTGTATCACTTTAGGTGACGATAAAGCTGGACCGGAAGCTGGGGTGTAGACTGTTGCTGGACAACTGTGCGAGGCAGCGGGAGTATGTTCTCCACCACGCTATCCTGAAGTCAAACCCTATATGGCATTTGCCACCATCCCCGAGGCGATCGAAGAGATCCGCGCCGGCCGCATGCTGATCGTGGTCGATGACGAGGACCGCGAAAACGAAGGCGACCTCACTATGGCCGCGCAGTTCGTCACCCCCGAAGCCATCAACTTCATGGCCGTGCACGGACGCGGGCTGATCTGCCTGGCGCTGTCTCCCGAACGCTGCGATCAGCTTCATCTGCCGCTGGTCTCGCCTATGAACACGTCGCGCTTCGGCACCGCGTTCTGCGAATCGATCGACGCCGCCGACGGCGTCACCACCGGAATCTCTGCCGCCGACCGCGCCCAGACCATCCACGTCGCGATGCGCCCCGGGACCAAGCCCTCGGATCTTGCGCGTCCCGGCCACGTTTTTCCATTGCGCGCGCGCGAAGGCGGCGTGCTGGTCCGCGCCGGACAGACCGAGGCGGCTGTCGATCTGGCGCGCCTGGCCGGTCTCGAGCCCGGCGGCGTCATCTGCGAAATCATGAATCAGGACGGCAGCATGGCGCGGGTTCCGGAGCTTACCCAGTTCTGCGCTCAGCATGGCCTGAAGATGATCTCCGTCGCCAGTCTGATCCGCTATCGCCATCAGACCGAGAATCTGATTCAGCGGCGCGCCGAAGGTTGTCTCGATACCGAATTCGGCAGCTTCAAGACGGTCACCTACGGCAGCACCGTGAACGACGAAGCCCACCTGGCGCTAGTCCACGGGGAGGTTCGCGGGAAAGAGAACGTTCTCGTCAGGATGCATTCGCGCTGCGTGCTGGGCGATGTTTTCGGCTCGACCGCGTGCAATTGCGGCGCGATGCTGCGCGCTTCGCTCCAGCGGATCACGGAAGAGGGCGCTGGAGTCGTCGTCTATCTGCATCAATCCGGATGGGGCGAGCGCAAACACATTCCCATGCCGGACGGATCTCCGCGGCCCCTGCACGAGTTCGGCATCGGCGCGCAGATTCTGGCCGACCTGGGCCTCTCGACCATCCGCATCCTGACCAACCGCGTCCGCAAGCTGCCGGGCCTGGATGCGTTCGGTATTCGGATCGCCGACCAGGTGCCGCTCTCCGACTCAGTGGAGTAACTCACCGCAATAGGTTCCGCAGCACAAACCACAAATTTGCGGGCCGCTCCGCAAGTCTGCGCATGAAATACGGATACCATTCGGTTCCGTAAGGCACATACAGCCGCAATCGAAAACCCTGCTCGATCAGCTTGCGCTGCAAGTCGCGTCGAATCCCGTACAGCATCTGGAATTCGAAACTTTCCTTGCGAATGCCGCGGCCCTGGACGTATTCGAGCGCTTCCTGGATGATCTTCTCGTCATGCGTCGCGATCGCGGGATACGCTCCATGATCCAACAGGACTTTCATCAGCGCGATGTAATTCGCGTCCACGTCCTGCTTGCGCGGAAAGGCCGCCGAAGGCGGTTCGCGATAGGCCCCCTTGACCAGGCGAACCGGCACAGCCGCCGCGTTCAGACGCTCGATATCGCCGGCGCTTCGATGCAGATAGGCCTGGACGCACACACGGACGCAGCCGCACTCGCTGCCGGCCTGGATCGCCATGGCGAGCGTGCGCTCGGTATAGGCGCTCGATTCCATGTCGATCTCGACGCGGCTTCCTGCGGTCTTGGCTTTCGCTTCCAGCCGGCGAACGTTTTCGAGGCAGGCTTCGCTCGAAAGATCCAGGCCGAATTGGGTGAGCTTGATCGCGATCGTGCTCGACAGATTACGGGTTCCGATCTGCTCCAGCGCGCTCACGTAGGCGTCGCAGGAAGCAGACGCTTCCTCGATGGTGTGGACGTTTTCTCCCAGATGGTCGAGCGTCGAAAAAACGCCTTCGGCCTGGAGCCGTTCGCAGACCGCCAGCGCTTCTTCGAGCGTGTCGCCGGCGACGAACCGGCGAGTGACTTTGTGCGAAGGCGGCCACGCCTCCATCCATTTCCGTAGCGCCGGCCGCCGCGAGAGATAGAGGAATACCGCCCTCATCATATGGATGATGTGATGCTGCGCATCACGTTGGACGGATTCTGGTAGCGTCTTCAGGCAAGTCCGGTTGACGCGCGGCCGTATCGATTCGCGCGGGCTGCGGAAGCTCGGCCGAGCCGCCTACACCCAGCTCCCGCATGCGCTTGAGCGAGGGCAGCAAACGAGCATCCCAGGAGCCCACGGATCGGTTGAACGCTTCAATCGCCTTTGAAAGATGGCGGCCCGAATCGGCATAGGATTCGGCGAACGCCCGCACGCGCTCATGAAATTCGCCGGCGATCCGCCGCAGCTCCTCGGCATTTTTCGCCAGCCGTTCCTGCCGCCAGCCGTAGGACACGCCTTTGAGAATGCTGACCAGAGTCACGGGAGTCGCCAGCAGAACTTTCTTGCCCAGAGCGGCTTCGAGCAGATCGCGATTGCGCTCCAAAGCGGCGCTCATGAAGTGCTCGCCCGGCAGAAACAGCACCACCATTTCCGGCGCCGGATCGAACTGCGCCCAATACTCGCGCGTGGAGAGATCCATGACGTGGCGCCAGAGCTGCTGTGCATGACGCTCCAGCGCCGCAGTGCGACTGGCGGGATCCGGAGCTTCCTCCGAATCGAGATAGGCCGACAGCGGAGCTTTCGCGTCCACCGCCAGCGTCCGGCCTCCCGGCAGCTTCACCAGCATGTCGGGACGCTTTCGGTCCTCACTCTGCTGTTCGAGGAAATCGCAATAGGGAGCCATGCCGGCCAGCTCGGCTACGCGGCGCAAGGTCAGTTCGCCCCAGCGCCCGCGTGCGTTCGGCCCGCGCAGGGCCTGCGATAGCGCCACTGTTTCCTTGCTCAGCGCAGCCAGGTGCGCTTCCAGGCCCCCCAGCGAATGCTGCCTTTGCGCTTCGATCTCGCGCATCTGCGATTCGATCCGCGCCAGCGCGTCAGCCATGGGACGAGCTGCCTCGGCCGCCGTTCGCGCGTCATTTGCGATGGTCTGGGCGGCACTCCGGGAGGCGTTCGCCGCCCGCATCCACACCACGGCTAAGGCCACGCCGGCTCCGGCGGCTAAAACAATCGCCAACCAAAATGTTGCGGAGGGCATGGCTTTCCTCCAGTGTGCCACACCGCGAGGCACAGCTAGCGTACGAAAAACGCGGGCTTGTCGACCGAAGCGTCCACCGCGACGTCGAAGAATCCGACCATCATCTCGTCCCAGCTCTGATGCCCATAGCGCACATCGGCCTTCGGGTCGGGATTACGCGGGTTCGCGGCGGAGTTATCGTAGGTCGCGATCCAGTTGAGCCGCGTCCCTTTTTTGAGCGGCATGGGCTCCGCCAGCTTGTAATAGAGCTGCCAATAGAAATCGTAGGGCTTCACGCGCAGCAGCGTCTCCGGGAGACCATTGTCCCGAAGTCTGGTGTATTCAAACGTCGTCCCGCGCAGGTGCATATGCGGGAAAAATCCCAGCAGCAGCGCGTCGTTCGGCAAGCGTGCCCCACACGCTCACCCGGAAATCGCGCTCGCCCGCCGGGATCACGAATTTCTCATTGTCCATTTGCAGCGTGAGAACGCGCTTGGCCGGCCGCGCCGTTGCGAACACCATACCGACCTTGATCCGATCGTCCACCGCCTTGCCGGAAGGCGTGTAGTGAATCTCGAACACCAGGTCGGATCCGGCCTTGACCAGCTTCGCCATCCCCGCCGGATAAACGTCCGGAGCGCTGCCCGGCGCATACACCGCCAGAATGTCGGCTTTGGTCGGCCCGCGCGTCCACGTATCGCCGGGCTCGCGAATATAAACCACTGCATGGTGGACCACCGCGCGCTCGCTGGGGCGCACTTCCACCGACTGCACCCATCGATCCTCTTTGAATCCCGTTGGTGCGATGAAGTACTGATACTCCACCGCGCCGGTTTTGGGAACATGAAACGCGCTGGGCATCTCGATCACGGCATCGGGCGCCGTATTCGACGTGCCTATGTTCCATCCCTCGGGCCACACCTTGGGCGGAGGAGCGTCCGATTCCCTGCCCTGCCGCGCGCCTCCATCCGCCCACTTCGCCAGCGTTTCTCGCTCGGCGGCGGTCAGCGACCGGTCATTCGCGAATTTGCCGCAGCATGGATCGGCGAACCAGGGCGGCATCTTGTTGGTGCGAACCGCTTCGCGGATCGCTTTGGCCCACGGCCGCGTCTGCTGGTAGGTCGAGAACGCCATCGGAGCCATCTGCCCCGCCCGATGGCACTCCTGGCAGCGATTCTGGAGAATCGGCAGGACGTCGCGGTAGAAAGTAGTTTGTTGCGCGATCAGCGGCCAGGAGAGTAGAACAGCGGCAATCGTGCGCACGAGCACTGCTCCTACTATATCCGCCTAACCCGGCGAATAGCCTAGTTCTTTCCGGAAGCCTGTTTCGCTGCGCCCTCGACGAGAGACTGGGTTTCGTTCGAGCAAGCCAGTTCCATGATCTGATCGAACGGCGCGAGCACCAGGGTCTGCTTGGGAACCACCCACGGCTTGGTCAGCACCTTGGGATCTTCGACGGTCGCCTCGATCTCGAGCGTATTCGCGTCCACGCGGCGATAGCGTTCGACTACATGCATCGCGTCGGAATGGAACGATACCCGGCCTTCCGCATAGATCCAACTGGTGTCGGTAAAGTTGGTCTTATCGACCACCAACGTGTCGCCTTCCCAATGACCGATGGCGTCGCCGCGATTCGAAGGAGGCACGGCTTCGCGACGCGGCCTTCCGTCGATGGGAATGATCTGGAAGCTGTTATAGGTTTCCGTCAGCATGATCACAAACTTCGGAGTTTGCACGATCTGCCCGACCGCGCCGACATCGAACAGGCTCACATTCAGAGTGCCGAACGCCGTGTTCGTGCAGCCCAATGCCGGGTCGTCTTTATCGGACAGCGTTTTGGCCTTAGCCGCGGCCGCGGGTGTATACAAACTGGTAAACGTGGGCGGCGGCGTTGCACCTCGTCCACCTGCGGGCGCGGTAATGCTTCCGCCGCTCGCCGTTTTCCCTCCGACATCGGCGCCCTTCCACCAGACGCCGGACAGGTCCGGATGACCATCCGCCGTGCGCGGTATCGCCGAGGACGCAGCGGCTTTGGTTGTTCCTTCCGATTTGTCCCGATTGTGCCGCTAGGCGAACCGTGCCGGCCGTGGACCAAACCAGCGCCGCCGCTGCTGCCGCCGTCAGGATCGAGCGGTTCACTTGCCCGGTCCCTCCTGGGGCCCGAACATACCGTAGGTTTTCCCATCCGACGTGGTGAGTTCTCGCAACATGCCGCGATTCTGCGAGGCATCCCGGGCGCGGAAGCCTTTAATCGTGACCTCGGCTCCCTGCTTGATGACGTCCGGCTTGTAGCCGTTGCGAATCATTCCGCTGGGCGTCCCGGCCTCGAAGGACCACTGCTCCACTTTGCCGCTCGAGTCCTTCACGTCGATGACGAACCACGAATGCGGGTTTCGCAGCAGCACCTGATTGATCACGCCGTGAACCGTGATCGCGTTGGTGGTATCGTATGCCGCGGCAAAAGAATGGTGCGCCCACGCCGGTACTCCCATGGCGAGCGCAACCACCCCTGCCGCCAGAACGGCGGGAAATGTTCGTTTCATAGCACCTCCGGTTTCATCCAAGATTCCATTCGGAATTTATCACAGTTTCAACTATATAACCAGCTAGTGCGACCAGAGCTGCTGGCTGGCCAGTGCGGCGCCCTCCGCCAGGGCTTTCAATTTCGCCCAGCAAATCTGCGGATGCACGCGCAGCCCCATGCCGCAATCGGTGCCCGCGATCACGTTCTCGCGGCCCACCAACCCGGCGTATAACGCGATCCGGTCAGCCACCAGCTCAGGATGCTCCACCACATTACTGGCGTGGCTGACCACGCCCGGGATCAGGATCTTCCCGTCCGGCAGTTTCACGTCCTTCCACACTTTCCACTCGTGCTCATGGCGCGGATTCGCCGCCTCCACCGAGTAGGCTCCGGCCTTCACCTTCAGCATCAAATCCACAAGATGCTTCAGCGGCAGGTCGTGAGTGTGCGGACCATGCCAGCTTCCCCAACAGATGTGATAGCGGACGCGATCCTCGGGCAACCCTCCCAGAGCGTGATTCACCGCCTCCACCCGCACCTCGGCGAATCGCCTGTATTCCTCGATCGTCGGCGTGGGCACGATCATGTCGTAGGTGTCCGGCAGCGCCGGATCGTCGATCTGCAGAATGAAGCCGGCGTCCACGATGGCCTTGTATTCGTGCTTCATCGCGTCCGCCAGCGCAAACAGATATTCTTCGTCGGTCGAGTAATATTCGTTGTGGAAGAAATGCTCCAGCCAGCCGGGAGCCAGCACACACATGAAAGCTTCTTCCGGCTTCACCTTCGCCGCGGCCATCGCGGACTTGAAAAGCTGCAGGTCGCTGGCAACCTCCTGCTCGCCGATATATTTGATCGGGCCGGAGCAGATGGCGCGCTCGGTGGGATCCGGCATGAAATTGAGTTCCTTATAGAACTCGGCGAACTCCTTGCGCTCGCCGCTGCCCTGGCCCATCCAGCCGGACTCGCCCGGCTTCAGGGGACGCGCGGCCAGACCACTTATGCGGCGTCCATAATAGGCCCTGCCGAAACCGAGCTTCCCCAGTTCGCCGTCGCTGACGATATCGATACCGGCGGCGGTCTGCTTGCCGATGATCTCCGTCATTCCGCTCTGCACCAGCGGTCTGACCGACTCGATGTCCGATGAACTCCCGGCCATCATCATCGCTCCGGTTCTGGCCCTGAGTTCGGGCGGGCCATCGAGTCTGCCGGCGTGGGTCGTGAGAATGCGATCCGTGCTGCGTTTCATTTCGCACCCATACTACCGCGAACCGCGTGAGTGCGGGTACGATGGAATCACGCTATAGTAGTGAATATCACTACAGTGTGGAGACCAGCATGGACAAAGCAGTTTCGGCCGCCGAGGCCAATCGAAGATTCTCGGAACTACTGCGAACCGTGAAGAAAGGTCGAATCGTCATCGTTACGAGTCACGGTAAACCCGTGGCCAAAATCACGCCCATCGTCGAGGACGACCAGGTTGAAGAGGGAGCACGCTCCGCCCTGTTCGCCCGCCTCCGGACAGAACGAGCCGTGAGCGCCGGCCGCGGGACGCGTGATGAGCTGTACAACGACGCGCCATGAAGGTCGCCTTGGACACGAACGTCCTGGCCGACGCCGAGGGGACCAACGGAACCGCCATGCGGGACAAAGCGCTGGCGTTGATTCAGCGATTGCCTCCAGGGGCCATCGTGCTCCCGGTTCAGACATTGGGCGAGCTGTTTAACGTACTCGTCCGAAAAGCCAAGCGCCGGCCAGCACGCGCGCGGGCAGCCGTACTGAGCTGGCGCGACGCATATCCCGTGGTCGAGACGTCCGCCACCGTAATGGTCAACGCCATGGATCTGGCGTCCGATCACGGCCTGACGATCTGGGACTCGGTTGTACTCGCGGCGTCGGCCGAAGCGGAAGCTCGCCTGCTTCTGTCGGAGGATCTTCAGGAGGGTTTTACGTGGCATGGAGTCACCGTGGCCAACCCGTTTGCGCCGGCACGTCACCCTCTGTTGACAGCGCTGCTCGCGGCGCCTGAGAAGTGACCCCTCAGACCCGCCGTCTGGCACTGGCTCTGTTGGGTGCACACTGCGCGACAAGGCAGGAATGGCCAGGCATCCTCTATGGAGCAGGCCCCATTCGAAGATCAACGCCGAGGGTCCTCCCCAAATAGATGCAGGCGTCCGCCATTTGGCCCAGTGTCACACTGCTGCCTTGATAAGCGCTAACCCACTCGCCATTTACGAAACTCTTCGCACTCCTGCTGAGGAATTCCTCAGCTGTAAAATCCCGGAACGGCGAACTTTTTAACGACACGAGTACTGGGCGCACCGCCGTCTTCAATGCGTATTCAAATTTGTCATACTCCGCGTAAGGTCCCCCTAGTGTAATCACTACAAGAGTGCGACCAGGATAATCGGTCTCCAGGCTATTCGAGATTCCGACAATACCTGGTAGGGATCTCCGAAAAAGGTGTCCCGGTCCGTAAATGAGCAACGCCTTGCCGTGCGTCTTGAGCACTTGCTCCTCCAGAATGGAGAGAGCCGAGGCGTCACGATCCATGCTGGAACCGGTTGGGGGATCGCCTGCGAGCACTCGAACTCGCGCACCTGCAGGCAGCTTCTTATTTACTTCCCGGACTGCCGCGAAAAAGTCAGCATAGAGTGGCGAATCCCAAACCCCGTTGGTCTGTGTGGTGGTTTTCCAAACCTGTTGAAGCTCCGCGAGCGGCACATCTTCGCCCCGGATATAACGGTTCAGAATTGGCTGCTGCGCGGTGCTCCCGAACTCCACCACGATGAACCGCACTTTTTTGGCGAATTCTGGATTCCGAACCAAGGCGATTCGGAGGTCAGAGTCCAGCTTTCTCCAGTGGTCATCGCCAAACGCGACAATGTCGGCATGATTGAACGCAGAAACCAGGGTCTTGACAATCCTGTCAGAACCCACGGTTACATCAGGAAGACGTAATTGTGACTGCTGCTGGCCAAGAAGGCTCGCGCCAAGTGGCAGCAACAATAACCAAGCTTTCATTTCGTTCCAGTTTAGCTGCTTCCGAATTAGACCCTGCCTGACGGCGCCGCGTTTATGGACCGCCGGGGCACTGGAGGGGAGGGCAAATCCTTTTTAGTTCTCCACGACGATCAAGGTAAGGTGGTCTCCTTCGCCCTGGTGAACCGCCTGCACCACCGAATCCGGCGGGATCGAGCCAGCCTCCACCATCGCCGCCAGCGGCTGCATCAGCTTCCGCAGAATCACGCGCTTCAGCTCCCGAGCCCCGTATTCCCGGCTGGTTCCTTTAGCCAGCAGAAAGACTCGCGCGCGCGCATCCAGTTCCAGGGTGAAAGCCCGTTCTTCCAGGCGATTCGCGATGTGCCGCTCCAGCGCGGCGATCTGCTGGTCCAGAATCGCTTCCAGCGCGCCCGCGTCCAGCGGCTGATACGTGATGACCGCGTCGATCCGGTTCACGAACTCCGGGGCAAATTTCCGTTTCACGGCGCCCAGCCCAATGCTCGCGAGCTTCCGCAGCGCGCCCTCGCCGTTTTCATAGTTCGCCCCGGCGGCGAATCCGAAATCCGGCAGCACTTCTTTGCGCATCGCCGATGCCCCCAGGTTGCTGGTCAGGAAAATCAGGGTGCGTTCGAAATTGACCGAGGTGTTATCGCCCAGACGCAACACGGCCTTGTCGAGCACTCCCAGCAGCAGGCGCGACATGCTGGGCGCAGCCTTTTCGATTTCATCGAACAGCACCAGCGACAAATGGGATCCTTCGCTGGTCACCGCCCCGAGCTTCTGTTGTGTCAGCATCGGCGGCGTCTCGCGATGCCCCAGATATCCCGGCGGCGCGCCGATCAGCTTGGCGATTTCGTGCTCCATCTGGAACTCGCCGCAGTCCACCCGCAGCAGGCTCTTTTCGCTGCCATGAAGCACGTCGGCCAGCGCTTCGACCGTGCGGGTCTTGCCGGTGCCGGTGGGACCCAGCAGGAGGAATACACCCGCGGGGCGGCCCTCTGGCGCCAGCCCTGCCCGATACATCTGTACGTAAGGAACAATCTCAGCGATGGCGTGAGCCTGCCCCACCAGGCGATTCGCAAGCTGCTGGGCAAGTTCTTCCCGTTCGCTTAGGACGGGGGCATTGATCGCGACGATCCGTCGCGGACGAATCGGAATAGGTTGGCCGCGCACAACCTGATTCTCGGTGTTCCATGCCGTGGCGCAGGCGGCGCGTAGCGCTAATACACGGGAAACAGAACGCTATTTATGACGGTAGGTGATGCGTCCCTTGGTCAGATCGTATGGAGAAAGCTCTAAGGTGACCCGGTCACCCGCCAAAACCCGAATACGATTGCGGCGGAGCTTGCCTGCCAGGTGCGCCAGCACACTCCGTTCCTGGTCCAACTGAACGCTAAATAGGCCGCTGGGGAATTTCTCAACTACGGTTCCGGTGACTTCAATGCAATCTTCTTTACTCATCGTCCTCCCAGACGTGATTATACACGGTAGCCACTTCCGATAGAATCGTAACCCAGATGGCCGAAAAACTCGGGACCCTTTTCCAACTCTACTACCGGCCATCTCGCGCGCTCAGCACGATCCTCGACTCCGGCAGTTTGGCCCTGGCGGTCATTGGCGCGGCCGCGTTGGGCCTGGCCATGGGCGAAATCAGCCGCGTGGTGCTCATCGCGGTGCTTTTCGCACCCGCCTGTATCGCGATAATCTCGGTGTGGGACCACCTGGGCAGCGTTAGCGTGGTCCTTCGCCGCGACTATTCGCCGCTTCTGGTTTGCACTTTGATGTGCTGGATCGCGGCGAATCTTCCCGCCTGGATCGCAAGTTTCCTTGCGCCCGCCATCAGCTTTTGGATTTACGCGATCGCGGACGCGTATTTCCTGGCGCTGGCGGCCATCGCGATTCGGACGGTATTTGGAACCGGCATCGGGAAAGCCATAGGAACCGTCCTGGGCGGCGCGGCTGCGGGGGTGGGTGGCTTCTACGCGTATGCGGTCTTTGGCGGAATGCTCTCCTATTTCACATCCCCACTCGTTCTCCTCTGGCTCTACTTCTTATTCCGTCCCAATCTCGATATGTTCACCGGTCTGGGCGGCGGCCTGCGCTCGCGGCAAAACTTCCGCCGCCACCTGGACGCTTTGACGGTGAACCCGCGCGATTCCGACGCGCACTATCAGCTCGGTTTGATTTACCAGCAGCGCCGCAATTATGCGGAAGCGATTTCGCGGTTCACAAAAGCAGTCGAAATCGATCCCGGCGAGACCGATGCTCATCATCAACTGGGCGTCATTGCGCTGGAACAGAAGCGCTACGATGACGCACGCCGCCACTTCGCGGCCACCTTGGCCCTGGACGACAAGCATTCATCGAGCGAAGCCTGGCGCGGACTCGGCGCAGCCGACCTGCAATTGGGAAACACCGGACAGGCGCTCGCCGAGTTGGAGAAATATACCGACCGGCGTGAGTTCGATCCCGAAGGCCAGTATTGGCTGGGTGAGACGTTCAAGAAGCTCGGCCGGATCCCGGAAGCCCAGGCTGCCTTGGAACGCGCGGTGGAAGGCGCCCGCACGGCCCCGCCTCATCGCAGGCGATATACCGCGGCGTGGGGCCGCCAGGCTAAAGCGGAACTGCGCACGCTGACTTGAGGTGGCCGCTCACTGGCGTTCGCGGTTCAGTTACGCCGCACAGAACCACAAGCGTCAGCGAGTGGCCTAGAGTGCCTCCGCCACCAGCGCGATCCGGAACGCCGGCCGATACACCTTCGCTCGCGGATTCCGCAAGCCTGCCTGCCGAGCCAGATCCTCCAGCTCTTTCCGGCGAAACGCCGCCTCCACGGAAATCGCTCCGTCATGCACCGTCACCGGATCCCAGCCCAGCAGCGGGCGGCTCCAGGCGATGAAGTAATACGGGATCGGATTCCGCTCCAGGTCGATCACCAGGACCGCCCGGCGCGCCACGCCTCCGAAATTCCGCAATAGCTCGACCACTTGGTCATTTGTGAAATGGTGCAGAAACAGCGAACAAAAGACGTAGTCGAAGGTCCCGGGTCGAAAGGGCAGACGGAACGCGTCGGCGGCCACACGCCGCTCGGCCGAGGCGCTCAGGTGAGAGGGCACATAATCCAAGGATGTGACCTCCGCGGCGGGATACCATTCGCGAATGCGGGCTCCCATGTCGCCGGAAGCCGCACCGACGTCTAAAATCGAAAACGCCTCGCCCTCTCGCATCGTGTCTTTCAGCAGGCTGCGCAGCGTCGAATGCCCGCCCCAATACCGGTTGATCCGCACCAGATCCCGCAGGCTCGCGCGGGCTTGATCCGGCGGCAACGTATCCAGAATTTCCGGCAAAATCAGCCGGTTACCGAGGCAGTGCATCCCTGTCTCCACCCCTACCCTCCTAGTACTCTAAAGCAACTGGTAACATAAGACGAATTCCGTTAAAGGAGATTACACCGTGGGCGACAGCATGGATCCTTCCGACAATTCTTCCGGTCCCAAGATTGCGATATTGTTTGGAGCGGTGGTAGCCCTGATCGGGGCGACGCTCTACCAGTTCTACGAGCTGCGGCAGGTACGCGGCGAATTGGACTCCACGCGCGATGCCGTCATGGATCAGATATCCAAGCTCCATGAAACCACTACGGTCTCGAGCAAAACCAACCGCCAGTCCGTGGATTCGCTGAAGACGCAGATGGATGAAGCCCGGCGGCAGGCCAGTATTTTGGCCGGCCAGGCTAAGGTCGACGCCAGCAAGCACGCCGACGAACTGGCCGCCAAGCTGGAGAAGGCTCAGCAGGAAGAAGCCGCTAAAGTGGCCGAATCATTCACCGCAGTGTCGGGCGAAGTGAGCAAGGTTAAGGACGACGCCAACTCCACCAAGACTCGCGTGGGCGAGGTCTCAACCGATTTGGCTACCGTCAAAACCGACGCCGCCGCCACCAAGGCTGAGCTCGAACCCGCCATCTAGCCCCGTCACCGCGGTGATCGGGGTGTGGTCCTGGCCGGCCGCGTGCCGCAAGATCTCCAGCATCTGGGTGGCGCGGTCCGCGCCGGTGGACACAAACGCGACATAAGGCGGGTGCAGGCCGCCCCGGCCGATCATCTCGGCGTCTGCCACTCCCGGTGGTGTCGGCGGTCACCCTCGTTATCAGTGTGCCGGCGCAGCTCCACGTACCGCATGAGCAGGTCTTGCCCCGTCGTGGCGCGGTCATGCTCGTCGTCACCGATCCGCCAGGTGTCCTAACCGCCGGGCAGGTGAGACGGCCCCGAGGCGTTGTGTCACGCCCTGGTCGTGAAGGCCGCAGGCTGCCCGGCGATCATGCGGCCCCGGCCGCCCCGGCGGGCCGGTACTGCCATGGGTCGCGAGGGCGTATCCGCGTTATGATCGTTACCTAGGGAGACAAAGGGGTAGGTGATGACGCAGGTAACGGAGCATCTCCAGACCCACAGCGTCCCGTTCGAGGCCATCGCGCACCAGCAAACCTACACCTCGGTCGCCGAGGCCAGGGCGCTCGGCATCAATGCCAGCGAGGTCCTCAAGACGGTCGCGGTGCGCGTCGCCGGCGGCTATGCCCTGATGGCGGTCCCGGCAACCTGCCACCTCGACATGCACCTCGTCCAGGCAGCGGTGGGCGATCGTCATGTCCGGCTTGCCACCGAACAGGAGCTGCTACGGGACTTTCCGGACATCGAGCTGGGCGCCCTGCCGCCGCTTGGCTCGCTGCTGGGCGCACCGCTCTACGTCGACCAGGAGGTGCTCCAGCACGAAACTGTGGTCTCGCCGCAGGGATCCAGACCGAATCCGTTCAGATCAGGACGGCGGACCTGCTCCAGCACGAGCAGGTGACGACCGTGCCGTTGATCAAGCACGCGGACGAGAATCGCAAGGACTGGCCGCGGTAGCCACGGGTCTACACCTCCTGCGGCACGCATAGCCGACAGGCAACACACCGGTCCTGAGATCGGATCCACTCAGTGACGGGTCCTAGCCAGGCCCAGTGCGCAAGTATCCGCCGTTCCGCTCGCTGAACGACTTGATCATCTTGGGCTGAATACACTTGCTGAACTGGCTGATCTGCGCGGCCATGCATGTCCCGCGCCCATCCCCTTCTGGGTGTCGATGTGGCCGTTGTGCCCGCGGGCGGGTTGCTCGATCCGGTGCGGGTGCACCTGCCGGAGCGTGACCCCTCCTTCGTTTGGGTGCCAGACCCGGGCCCCGGGCCGCCGGTCCGGGAGGCGGCGCAAAAAGACCCCGGGCACGAACCGGGCGGACCGGTAGGCTCCGGCTTATGGTGAAGACCTTGAGGACCCGAGGCGAGCCGAGCCACCCCAAGACGGCCAAGGCAAGCGGGAGATGCTTGAGGCATGGTTGGAGTTCCACCGCACGACGCTGCTGCTCGAGTGCGAAGGCGCTGACGATCACGCGCGGAAGGCGCGTCCCGTGGCAACCTCCAGGCTCTCCCTGCACGGCCTGGTCCGCCACATGGCCGAGGTCGAGCGCTCCTGGTTCAGGCGGATCCTGCAGCGGGAGCCCGTCGCGCCGTACCTCTGGTACGACCCCGCCATCGAAGACAGCGAGATGGTCCCCCTGGACGGCGCCGTGCAAGAAGCCGGCCTGGCGGCATGGCAGGCCGAGTGCCGGGCGAGCCGGAAGGCGGCCGCTGCCCGCAGTCTCGGCGATACCGGCCTCGCCCGGATAGGTGAACCCTGCTCCCTGCAGTGGATCGACGTCCACATGATCGAGGAGTACGCCCGCCACAACGGGCACGCCGACCTGATCCGCGAGCTCACCGACCGGGCGGTCGGCTGGTAGGCGCAACAGCAACCGGCAGGCGCCTGCCCGGCCGCGACCTCTCCCGCAGGCCACGGGCCCGGCAAGCGACGACCACGGGTACTTCGAACGCGGCTACCCGGGCAGCGGTCCTGCCGCCGTACTGTCTGGAGGTGCCGGGCCTCAGCATCATCGCGCGGTGCCCGGCCGGGAGCAGCTACGTCCACAGCGACACCCAGGCGACCGACCGGCGGGATCCTATTGTCAGGCGAAGGATCCCGGGCCAGCCGCGTTCCGCGGCTGGCCCGGCCGGTTACAGCTGAGGCTGCGGCATGCGCTGCCAGGAGAACGGGCCGAAGGTCGTGGCGGTGGTCTTGTAGTGGGCGTCGGGGTCGATGGTCAGCTTCAGCCATTCGAGCGGGAATGTGCTGCCATGCACGACGACACGGTGGAAGTTCGGCACGTTGTAGAAGGGATGCTCGCTCCACGCGGTGTTGTTCGGGTCATGTGCGCACACCGACATCCCGGTGGCGGGATCGGTCTCGCCGACGCACGGTGCGGTCGGCGAGAGCGGGTTATCGGAGCGGTACAGGTGCGAGTCGCCGGTGAACATCAGCACCGGGCGGGCGAAGGCGGTCGTCAGCGACGCGATCTTGGCGATGATCGGCTCGAAGTTGGTCAGATGAGCCGGGGTCTGGCCGTCGAGGTCCCACATGTCCGCCTGGGTGACGATGACAACTCCCTGGGCGTGCTGAGCGGCTGCCCGGGCGAAGGCTGCGCCGAGCCAGCGAATGTCCGCGGCGGTGCGGCTGGCTCGCTCATCGGCCTGCGCCTGCGAGTGGCAGGAGCCCCGTACCAGACGTCAGCGTCATTGTTCGACCCGCCAGGCACGTTGATGGTCACGAACACGATGTCCCGCTGCGACCACATCACGTTCTCGACATACTGGGCGTCCGTCGGATGGTGCGGGTCGTAGGCGGTGGCCTGCGAGACGACGTTCAAGGTTCCGCTGCCGAGCGTGTGGCCGGGCTGGGAGAAGAACAGCTGGCGGATCTTCGCGAGGTTGTCGATCGGGTTCCCGCAGTGGTAGTCGACACACATCGAAGGATCGGTCGTCAGGCCCGACGTGCCGATGTAATTCAGCACGCCCGAGCTGTAGAACCCGCCGCCCTCACCTGGCTTGGCCAGGCTCGTGGCCTTGTGACAGTCGCACCACTCGTTGTCGCCCGGGGTGTAGACAACCGGCTTGCGGAACTGCTGCCAGAGCGACGCGATCTGGTTGTCGTAGGCCTCGGTGCAGAAGTCCTTGCCGGAGTGGATGTCGCCGACGTGGATCACCTCGCTGACCGACGGGTCGGCGTTGATCGTGGCGATGAACGCGGGGCTCTTCTGCAGCTCCGCCGTGTCACCAGACTGGCCACCTGGCGGATAGGCGGCAGGCCGTACGGTGAATCACCGTAGACCGCGACTGTCAGCGGGCCACCGCTGCCTCCGGGCGAGGCGAGCGCGGATCCGGCAGGAACCGCTGCCGCAACCAGCCCAGCCGCCGCGAGCGCCAACAGGGCACTTTTGCGCATCTTTTCCTCCAGGCACATGAATGGGATTTAGCCCGGGCACAGCCAATTGTGATCAACCTACCAAGAGGGCAACAGAGAAGGCCAGATGAACCGGCGATAATCCTTCTGTGCACCCGCGGCGCCAATAACGGCTCAGAAATGTAGCGATCCGTCGCATCCCGGCAAATCGTCGAGCGGGCCGGGGAGCCGCGCCAGCGCGACGGCGGCGCGGTACGTTGGCGCCATGGCCGCAGTCGCTGGCCCCGCGTCGGCGACGCCCGGGCGAGGCTGAGGTGACCGGCGTCACCGACCTGTTTCCTAACATTCCGCGCTGGCCGCGTTGATCGTCGCGGCACTCGCTGCACTAGTTGCCTGCGAGGGCAATGCACCAGCACCTGGCGAAGCGTCGGCCCGCGCCATTGACCTGACGCAGTCTGAAGATTTCGGGCGCAGAACGGGCGAATATGTAGCCGACGAGCACGCAGACAGGACCGCTGCAAGTGAGCAAAGAGTCGGCGTTATACGGGTGATCGAAGATCAGATCACACCCTTCGGCCGTATAACGCAAGATACACGGGTGATCATCGCTCAATTTTTTGGAAAAGAAATGTGGAGATGATCACCCGTGTATCACTCGATTTGGAGCGTTTCCCGGCGCAGCGCTTGGCTCCGCGCTTCGCGGATCGTGCCAGCAGGTGACGGACAGGGCGGCTTGATGGTGGTGAGCTGATCGTTGCTGAGGCCGCGGCTGGCCCAGCCTTACCGGTCTCAGCCAGGACCGGGAGGTACCCGATGACCGCCACCGCCACAACCGCTCTCGTCCCCATCCAGCCGGCATTCAGCGACGCCGAACGGCTCGCGCTCGCCGGATTCCTGGCCGGATACCGCGGCCTGACACGCGAGGCCTACGCACTCGACCTGCGCCAGTTCACCACCTGGTGCCGGGCCTGCTCCGTGAATCTGTTCGCCGTCCGCCGCGCCGACATCGAAGGCTTCGCCCGGGACCTGGAAGCCCGAGGCCGGGCCCGCGCCACGGTCACCCGGCGGCTGTGCACCATCGCTGGGTTCTACCGCTACGCCGTTGAAGAGGACCTCCTCGAGCACTCTCCGGCCGCCCACGTCCGCCGTCTGCGGGTGGAATATGAGTCGCACGCTGTCGCCCTGGACCGCAATGAACTCGGCGCCCTGCTGGTCGCCGCCGGGCTGGCCCGCCGCTTGAGCATGCGTTGATCCTCTGCTGGCGCTGAACGGGCTGCGGGTCTCCGAAGCCACTGGCGCCGACATCGAGCACCTGGGCCTGGAGCGTGGCCACCGGACGCTGACGATCACCCGCAAGGGCGGCAAGGTGGTGACCATCCCGCTGGCGCCGCGCACTGCCCGGGCGATCGACTTGGCGATCGGCGAGCGCACCGGCGGGCCGGTGTTCCTGGCTGAGGATGGGCGGCGGCTGGACCGGCACGGCGCCGGTCGGATGGTCCGCAAGGTCGCGCGCCGCGCCGGGACCGCCAAGAACGTCACACCGCACACGCTCAGACATGCGTCCATTACGGCCGCGCTCGATGCCGGGGTCCCGCTGCGCGAGGCGAGGCCGCCGCACAGCTGACCGAGAACCACCATGCGGTAGAACCGGGCCCGCGGCAGCCTGGACCGGCACGCCACCTACATCGTCGCGGCGTATATTGCGGGCGCCGCAAGGTAGCCCGCGCCAGTTACCGGCTCCGCCTGGCGGCACGGCGGCCGGGCGAAGCAGGCACACCCATCCGATACCGGCAGCCGAAGCCGATGGCCGCGCGGCGGTCACTGACCGCGATCCGACGGTGAGCGCCGATGTGTACGGCGTCGGGTCTGAATCCCAAAAACGAGTTGAGCCGTCCAGATCTGGCCATATTCAGCGCAGGCGGACAGCAATCGCTCTTTGAGCTGGTCCGCCGCGTTCGCCGACTGTGGACGGTCATCGAAAGGGCCGAAGGTCCCGCCTGCCCAGGACCTCTGACTCTCAGGCTGGCTGGCCAGCTAGGGTGAGCGTGAGAGAGCGCAAGGGAGGCCGTCATGGGCGATGAACGGAAGACGATGCAGCAATACCTGGATGCCCTCACCGCGCGCGCTGACTATGGCCGGTACTTCACCGATGATGTTGTCGTCACGGTCGAGGGTTCCGATCAGCGTGCCGAAGGCCGGGAGGCTGGCGAGCAACTCATCCGGTACGTGCATGAGAAGGCATTCGATGCGCGCCCGGAGCTGAAGAACCTGCTCGTCGATGAGGGCAAGGCGGCGATCGAAGCGGACTTTGCCGGCACCCACACCGGCGAGTTCGCCGGTGTGGCGCCTACCGGCCGGGCGGTCCGCGTCCCCTACTCCGTTATGTACGACCTGCGCGGTGATCAGATCAGCAAGCTGCACATCTACCTGCCCCTGAGCGTGCTGGTCGAGCAGATCACCACCTGACGGAACAGCGGCGGGCCGAGCCCAGTGCCGGCTTGATCTGCACGCGCGCGAACCGGTGGCCGCTACCGGCCCATCCGGCCCTGACCCGCTACCACCCAACGGTGACCTCCATCCAGGCCACAGCGCAGCGGGACCGGCGCCTGGCATCCGGCTATCCTTGCAAATGCCATCACGCTGGGCGATGGAGAAGGCCAGCGAGATTGCATACCGGGCCGCCGTTCTGTACCCGATTGCTGGTTCTGGCTCATACGGGGAAGCGGCGCATAGCAATCCGGTCTGCGCATTTCGCGGGGCGGCGTTGCTGCGGGTGTCGGATGGCTGAACGACCGCGGAACGTGATCTTGACGCTGCCGGTACTGAGGGTTAGCGTGAGCCCGCCGGGACGTTCCTGAAAACGCTTGCATCCTGGCGTGCGCTGAATACGGCACGCCCGCAATCGAGCCAGCTATGGTCACTCTTTACGATGTCGCCCGCCGGGCCGCCGTCTCTACCGCGACGGTTTCGCGCGTCGTGCACGGCCAGGACCGGGTCCGCGAGGCCACCAGGATCCGGGTGCAGCAGGCCATCGAGGAGCTCGGCTACGTGCCCGACGGCGCCGGGCAGAGCCTGTCCCGCCGCCGTAAGGACATCATCGGCATGCTGTGCGTGGAACGCGAGAAGGCAGGACAGCACGACATCGAGACCGAGTGCCTGCTGTACTACAACGAGGTCCAGCGCGGGGTGCAGGAACGGATCCGCGGCAGCCAGTGGCTGCTGCTCAGCACCTTCATGCAGGCAGACGGGACCGGCGAGCCGGGACTGTCCGGCCTGGATCCGCTGTCGGGCAAGGTGGACGGGATTCTCGTCGGCGAAGGGTTCGCCGCCTCCCGGCGCATTCAGCGCCTGGCCGCGCGCCTTCCCGTGGTCGTCATCGCCGGGACCCTCGGCGCGCAGGCCGCCGACGTGGTGGCCGCCGACAACTTCTCCGGCGCCGCCGCCCTCATCACCCACCTCATCGCCGGCCACGGCAGGCGGCGGCTGTTCCACGTCGGCGGGCCGCCGGACTCCCCGGACGCGATCCAGCGGCGGCTAGCTTTCAACCACGTCCTGCGCGGCCACCCGCACTGCCAGCTCATCGGCTCCGCGCAGGGAATCTTCAGCATCGCCAGCGGCGAGCAGGCCGGGGAAGAACTGCTAACCAGGCACCGCGCGGCCATGCCAGACGGCGTGGTCTGCGCTAACGACCAGATGGCCATCGGCGTCCTGAGAGCCCTCACCGCAGCCGGCGTCCGCGTGCCCGGCGAGGTAGCCGTGACCGGCTTCGATGACCTCTATCCCGCCCGTCTGGCCGATCCGCCGCTCAGCACCGTCCGCCAGCCGATGCGCATGCTGGGCCAGCGGGCCTGCGCACGGCTGCTCGACCGCATCGCCCACCCGGGCCTGTCCCCGGCCGTGCAGCTGCTGCCCACCGAGCTCGTGCTGCGGTCAAGCTGCGGCTGCCCGCCCGGCACGCTCACCCGCCAGCCCGTCCCAGCCCTCAAGCCCGGTTAAGCTCACCAGCAAGCGCCGCCATCCGCCAGTACCTGCCCCCGCGCCAGCCCCGGGAATACCTGCTTACGGGCCGGCCGAGCGGCCCGCGATGACACCGCAAAACGCACCGAACAGGTCGATCTGCGCGACCGCCACCAGCGAATTCCACCAATTGAGTAGGCATTCCTATTCGGCGATCCGTCGCTGGGACCGGATCGCGCCTGCGCTACATTACGTGATCAATCCTGCTCGATGGCTCGCGACAAATATCCGCCTGTTCTGTGCGGCTCAGGGTATTAACCGGGTTCGTTCACGACAGCGCAGACCA
>CAVROL010000009.1:0-24163 GCA_963722845.1 Terriglobia bacterium
AAAAGACCATCTCCGACTTGAAGAGCACCAAGGGCGATCTGGGCGTCCAGAGCGGACTGATCGCGACCAATGGGAAAGAGCTGGCCGCGCTGCGCGCCCTGGGCGAGCGGAACTACACGGAATTCCGTTTGACCAAGGAGAAAACGCCGCGCAAGGTTGGCGACGTCCAGATGCGCCTGAAGTCCGCGGATATGAAGAAGAACCGCTATACGCTGGAACTGATCGCCGACGATAAGCTGGTGGAGAAGAAGGACAAAACCATCAATGAGCCGGTTCAGTTCATGCTGTCCCGTGCGACTCAGCCCTTCGAGATCGTGGTGAACGAAGTGAAGAAGGATATGATCGCCGGCTACATCTCGGCGCCCAAGGTTCAACAGACGCGCAACTAGTTTCTCCTTCTAAATAATCAGGGCGGGCCCTCGCGGGTCCGCCCTTTTTGTTTCTCGCCTTGTGTTTGGCCGCTCGCTGTCGCTCGCGGTTCTGTTGCGCCGAGCGAGGCTACAGCACCGAACCGCGAACGTGAGTGAGCGGTTTCAGCTTACTTCTGCGCTACCGTGCCGGCTCCGCCCCAGGTGTCCTTGTTGCGGTTGGTCTTCCAGTAGTTGTCGCCCCACCAATCGGAATTGGCGACCTTGCCGCTGTGACGTTCGATGGTGGCGAGCGCGCCCTCCGCGGAAGCCTTCGACATTTCGAGTGTCATCGTCTGGTCCTGGCCGTTTTCAGCTTTGAAGGCCAGCGTCATCTGCCGGGTTTCCGACTTGACAAGCCGTTTGGGCAGCGCCCAGACCTTGTATAGAGGTTCCGGTTCAGACGTATGAACCATCACCGAACTCAGCTCCGCTTTCGAAATCTGAGCGTACGGAATCTGAACATTGTGGAGCGGTGTCTTCATCTCCATGAACTGCGGATTATTCAGGTACAGGGTCGCGCCCCTGTTGGGCGCAAGCTCAGCGACGTTTCCGTCGATGTAGGTAACGGTTGCCGAATCGGCGGCTGCCAGCAGTCCCCCGGCGAGAATCGTGAGTGTAGGAAGAGTCAAATAACGCATGGTGGTCCTTTCCAGTAAGAAAGATCGACAGAGTAGAAGATGAGCTTTACATCTCTTAGCGCCCTAGTACTATGCGAGAATCGGCTCGTGGGCAAACGGGCACTCCTCTGCTTGCTGGCGCTTAGCCCGGTTTTCGGGGCCGAACCAATTGAGCGCTATCTGAACGCGCCGTTCGCGTCCGATCTCATCGCCGCACCAGGCGGCGGCAGGGTTGCCTGGATCCTCGACGAACGCGGCGCGCGTAACATTTGGGTAGCCGCGGCTCCGGACTACAAGGGCCGCCGGCTGACCCCGTATAAAGATGACGACGGCCAGGATCTGGGCGATATCGCCTGGAGCACCGATGGACGCTATCTGGTGTATGCCCGGGGCGGCGATCTCGAGACCAACGGCGATATTCCTAATCCCAGAAATCTTCCCCAGACGCCGGAACAGGCGGTCTATGCGATTCCGTTCGAGGGAGGCGCTCCCAGAAAATTGAGCGACGGCCGCGGACCCGCGGTTTCGCGCGACGGAAACGTCGCCTTCTTGAAAAATGGCCAGATCTGGATGACCACTCTCGACGCGGAGTCGGACCCGAAAAAGACCGGCGCCAAACCGTCGGAGGCCGTTCACACCAAGGCTTCCTCCTATGAACTGCAATGGTCTCCGGACGGCGCAGCGCTCGCATTTACCAGCTATCGCGGGGATCACAGCTTCATCGGCGTGTATCGCCTTGCGAACAAGACCGTCACTTACCTCGATCCCGGCGTCGACCGCGACACCTCCGCCGTCTGGAGTCCGGATAGCCGCCGCGTGGCTTTCCTCCGGCGGGCATATTCATCGGCGATCGCGGTTGGGCCCGTGCGCGAGGCGGCGACCCCATGGTCGATCCGGATTGCGGATGCGATGACCGGGACGGGCCGCGAGGTCTGGCATGCCGACAAGGGCCCCGGCAGCGCGTTTCGCCCGATCGACTCGGCGGATCAGATCTTTTGGGCCGATAGTAACCGCCTGGTGTTCCCTTGGGAGCGCGACGGCTGGCTGCATCTGTATTCGGTCTCGGCCGAGGGAGGACGCGCGCAGCTTCTTACCCCGGGGGATTTCGAAATCGAGCATGTCTCGCTCTCGCGCAATCGCCGCGAGGTGCTCTTCTCCTCCAATCAGGACGATATCGATCGCCGCCACGTGTGGCGCGTTGGTGTGACTGCCGGCAAGCCTGCCGCGATCCAGCTTGGCGAAGGCATCGAATGGGAGCCCGCGGATGTCGGAGACGGCGCCGTCGCGTTTCTGCGTTCGAGCGCCACCGAAATCAGCCGTGCCGCGGTCAAGATCGGCGCGGCGCCCGTCCGCGACCTGGCGCCCGACTCCATCCCCGCGGATTTTCCCAAGGATCTGGTCAAGCCGCAGCCGGTGATCTTCCCTGCTTCGGATGGCCTGCCGATTCACGGGCAACTTTTTATGCCCGCTGCCGGTGGCAGCGCGAAACACCCTGCGGTGGTCTTTTTTCACGGCGGATCGCGGCGTCAAATGCTTCTGGGCTATCACTACCGGCGTTATTATTCGAACGCCTACGCGATGAATCAGTATCTGGCCGCCCGCGGATTTATCGTGCTGAGCGTGAATTATCGCAGCGGCACCGGTTATGGTCTGAATTTCCGCGAAGCGCTGAATTTCGGAAACTCCGGCGGCAGCGAGTTTAACGACGTGATGGGCTCCGGCTTATACCTGGGCGGGCGTCCTGATGTGGATGCTAAGCGAATCGGCGTGTGGGGCGGGTCTTACGGAGGCTATCTGACAGCGCTGGCGCTCGCGCGAGCCGGCAACGTTTTTGCCGCCGGCGTCGACATGCACGGCGTCGAGGACTGGAGCATTCGCGGAGATCGCCAGCTCACTGCACTGAATGCCGACGAGCTGCGCGAAATCGAGCGCACCGCGCTCGAATCGTCGCCGCTGGCCGATGTGAAGAACTGGCATTCGCCCGTGCTGCTGATACATGGCGATGACGATCGCAACGTCGCCTTCAATCAGACCGAGCGGTTGGTGGAAGCCTTGCGGGCGCAGGGCGTCGAGTTCGAGGATCTCATCTTCCCCGGAGAAGTGCACGAATTCCTGCTGGAGGAAAGCTGGATCAAGGCGTACCGCGCGGCGGGCGATTTTCTGGCGCGCAAACTCAAGCCGGAGTAAGGAAGGACAGGCGATCTTGCTTGCCCGCAAGCGGGTCGCCGGTCAACCCTGGTGACGCGGCGGACGTGCGCCGCCGCCTTCACGCGGAGCCATCGGACGGGCTTCGTTCACCACTACGGCTCGTCCCATCAGTTCCTTGTTGTTGCACCCATCGATGGCGCGCTGGGCGGCTGCGTCGTCATTGATCTCCACGAAGCCAAACCCTCGCGCCTGACCGGTAAAACGATCCCGCATCACGGTCACGGAGTCCACATTCACTCCTGCGTCTGCGAAGAAATTCTGGACATCGGTTTCGTTCGCACCATACGGCAGATTCCCTACAAAAAGCTTCTTCACCGGAGCCACTCCTAACTGTCATTGGAGACAACAGCTTCCAACTACGCGAAACATTATGTCAAAAAGCAGTTTCCGAGTCAAAAAGGATACCAGGGGCTGGCCCGCTGTTAGAATCAAACCGTGGCATACCCCCAAGACCTCATCGCCCCCATGCGGGCCGACCTTACTCAATATGGCGTCGAAGAAGCCAGGACGCCCGCCGATGTCGACCGCTTCTGATCGCCCCCGGAAACGGCACCGTACTGATGGTGGTGAACTCCGTGTGCGGCTGCGCGGCTGGCCGAGCCCGGCCGGCTGTTGGGATGGCCCTCAAGCATCCGGTGCATCCTTCGAAGACGGCGACGGTGTTCGCGGGCGGCGATGAAGCCGCCGTGGCTCACCTGCGCGACATTCTGGCCGAGTACCCGCCGTCATCGCCCTCCATGACTTTGTTCAAGGACGGCAAGCCCGTCTACGCGCTCCATCGCTCCGATATCGAACGCCGGGATCCACAGCAGATTGCCGGTCTGTTGACCGACGCGTTCGACCAATTCTGCGTATAGTCTCCGCGTATAATCAAGGCTAGCCATGAGAGCCTTCACTATCGGTTTCCTATCTGCGACCGCCCTGTTGTCGGCGCAACCGCGCACGTTCGTGCCTGTCACCAGCGACATGCTGCTGAATCCCAGTCCCAACGATTGGTTGATGTACAACCGCACCTACGATTCGCAGCGCTATTCGCCGCTAAAACAAATCGACAAGAGCAACGTGGATCAGCTCCGCATGGTCTGGACGCGCGGCCAGGGCGCGGGCGCGCAGGAAGGCATTCCGCTGGTGCACAACGGCGTGATGTACCTGATGGCTCCGGGCGCTGCGATCCAGGCGCTCGACGCCACCAACGGAAATCTCATTTGGGAATACCAGCGTAAGCTTCCCGCCAACCAGGCGGCTCAGGCGCGCGCCAAGACCATCGGCATGTGGGAAGACATGATCTACACCACCACGCCGGACAGTTTCCTGGTGGCGCTCGACGCCAAGACCGGGCGAGATGCGCTGGGAAACCAAGACCGATACGCGCGGCAATATATCGGGCGCGGTCGTGGCCGGCGACAAGATTATTTCGGGCGGCTCCTGCACCGGCAACCACGTGAATTGCTACATCTCGGCGCATGACGCCAAGACCGGAAAACTACTGTGGAAGTTCGCTACGGCAGCCAACACCGGCGAGCCCGGCGGCGACACCTGGGGCAGCACACCGGACGACAAACGCTTTGCATCCACTTGGGGCGGTCCCGGAACCTATGACCCCTCCACAAATTCCGTGATTTACGGCGTGGCGAATCCCACGCCGAACACGCGCATGGAGCGCCATGGCGATCCCTTCTCGGTTCCCACCTCGGGGCCGGTCGATCTCTTTAGCGATTCCACTGTATCCATCAATGCCGATACCGGGAAATTGAATTGGTATTATCAGCACCTGGCCGGCGACGATTGGGATGAGGATTGGACCGATGACCGCCTCCTGGCGTCGACCACTCTCAATCCCACGGCGGCGACAGCGAAGTGGTTCAACAACAAAATCAAGCCGGGCGAGAAGCGTGACGTGGTGATCGCGACCGGCGAATCCGGCGGCGTCTTCGCCATGGATCGCCATACGGGCGAGTTTCTGTGGGCCAACCCGTGGCCGTTCGATATTCCGGGTTTCCTGATCGACAAAGTGGACCCCGACGGCAAGGTGCACTTGAATGAAAGCCTGATCTTCACCGGTCCCAGCCAGCATAAGACAATCTGCTTTTTCAACACGCGCAGCTACTGGTCGCAGGCCTATAGCCCGGTGACCAATTCCCTGTACGCGCCGTGGGTGGACACGTGCCTGGATATGCAGACGGGTCCGATGTTCCCCACCGTTCGCCCGGTGCGCAACGGCAAAGCTCGCGAAGGGTCGAATCCCGCCGAATTCTCGGGCATCTCGAAGATCAATCTCGCGACGGGCAAGATCGAACACATCTATAAGGGCGCCGCTCCGATCAACGGCGCCGTCCTCGCGACCGCCGGCGGACTGGTGTTTTTCGGCGATCTGGACCGCAGGGTTCGCGCGCTGGATGCGGTTTCGGGCAAGGTGCTGTGGGAGCAGACGATCGGCGGACCCATTGCAAATAGTACGATCACTTACTCCGTGAACGGCCAACAGTACATCGCGGTCGCGACGGGAGATGGTCTGTTGACGCAAAGCGTCATCGGCTACGCGCCGGGTCTCAAGGAGCCCAAGGGCGCCAACGCGATTTACGTTTTTGCGCTGCCGCAGAAGAAATAAGCACGGATGCCCCTCGGCATCATGGCATCATGACAGCAACCAACGTGATGCTATGATAGCAACATGAGGACCACGGTCACTCTAGATCCCGACGTCGAGAGGTTGATCAAGGACGCGATGCGGGAGCGCGGGATGTCCTTCAAGGAAGCCCTGAACGAAGCCGCGCGAATCGGGCTTCGCGGCAAAGAACCCAAGCGCGCCCAGAAGTTCACTCAAAAAACCTTCCGCATGGGAGAGGGGCAGGAGTTCCGCTGGGATAAAGCGCTGGCGGTTGCCGACGCCATCGAGGACGAGGAATTGAGCCGAAAGCTCACTTTGCGTAAATGATCCTGGTCGACGCAAACCTCTTAATTTACGCTGTCAATCAGGACGCCCCACTCAATAAAAAGGCCCAGCCCTGGCTGGAATCGGCCCTATCCGGAAAGGAGACGGTAGGCTTCCCGTGGAATGTCCTTCTCGCTTTCCTTCGGCTCACGACTCGGCCGGGCCTGTTCAGACGGCCTTTGCATGTGGATACGGCTTTCGATCTGGTGGCTGCGTGGCTGGATCAGACGTCGGCGACAATCGTGCATCCCGGTCCGCGCCACCTGGCCGTTCTCCGCGACCTGCTTCAGCCTCTGGGCACTGGCGGAAACCTTACCTCCGACGCTCACCTCGCTGCCTTGGCGATCGAGCATGGAGCCGAACTCTGTTCTTCCGATACGGACTTTGCCAGATTCCCCGGCCTAAACTGGCGTAACCCTCTGGCCTGATGGAAGTGCGACGGTGTACCATCTCTGTCTTTCGTTCACTCTTCTACGAAAAGCGGCACTACCGCTTCCGGGGTAAGGGAGCGCACCGGAGATCCGCGAAAGCCCTTCGGATCCCGCGTGACGATAAACGCGCAACCCGCCAATCGCGCCGCGGCCGCAGTCACCGCATCTTCGAAATCGGAGAATGATAATTGAAGCGCCTCTTGGACGACCCTTCCGTCCACGGCCGCTACTCCAAAGACTCTCAAGATCGCCGAAACGATCCGTTTGGCCTTGATGGCCCCCATCTCTTTTCGGATCAGATAATGGATGGTTGTTACGGCGTGAGCCGCCAGCATCCCTTCAGCGTTGCCGGTCTCCACAGCCGCCCAAGCTGTCGCACTTGCCTCAGCGTAAGGTTGCCGGTCGAGCAGAACGTCCAGGACGACGTTCGTGTCGAACAGGACCCGCTTCACCGGTATTTCGCCGCCAGATGCTTGCGGTATTCGTCGATATCCGCATTCTTCAGAACCCCGCGAACAGCGCGCAGAATCGGAACAGCGCCTGCAGAGGAAGAAACTGGTTCAGCGACCGCCGACAGATAGGCTTCGACCATCTCCGAAACCGAGACGCCTCGTCGCTTCGCGTATTGCTTGGCTCGCGATACCACTCGCGTATCCACACTCAATGTGAGCTTGGCCACATACGTATAATATCATGAGCAGTATACGTACAGCCAACCGCACACCGACCGATGATGGTCTACTCTTGACCCGCTGTGATACAATCTAACTTCATGAATCGGCGCTTTGCTAGCTCGTATCGATTTTGGTTCCGCTATTTTAGCGGCTGAAACGGACGAGTGGGCATATTCGGAATTTCAAAACGAACCCACTCGAAAGAGTGGGTTTTTTAGTTTGGGGGTATTAAAAAATGATTATTTCCATGCGGTTGCATGCGACCAAAGAGGAGGTGGCTCAGGTGCGCGCGCGTATCGAAGAGTTCGGCTACAAGGTCCACTCCATTGAAGGCGAGGAGCGCGTGGTGATCGGCGCGGTCGGGATGGGCGACGTCACCGCCTGCCTGGAATCGCTCGAGGCCATGCCCCAGGTGGAGAAGGCGGTCCGCATCTCGGCGCCCTACAAGTTCGTGAGCAAGGAATTTCGTCCCGAGAAGACAGAGATCAAGGTGCACGGCGCCACCATCGGCGGCGACGAGTTCGTCGTCATGGCCGGACCCTGCTCGGTCGAGAGCGAAAAGCAGATTCTGGAATCGGCCGAGATCGTCGCCAAGCACGGAGCCAAGCTTCTGCGCGGCGGAGCGTTCAAGCCGCGGACTTCGCCCTACGATTTCCAGGGCCTGGAAGAAGAAGGCCTGAAGCTGCTGGCCAAGGCTCGCACGGTGACCGGGCTCGGCATCGTCACCGAAGTGATGAGCGACCGCGACGTGAGCCTGGTGGCCGAATACGCCGACATTCTCCAGATCGGCGCGCGCAACATGCAGAATTTCGCGCTGCTCAAGACGCTCGGCAAGTGCGGCCGTCCGATCCTGCTGAAGCGCGGCCTCAGCGCCACCGTCAAAGAACTGCTGATGTCGGCCGAATACATCGTCGCTCACGGCAATCCCGATGTGATGCTGTGCGAGCGCGGGATCCGCACCTTTGAGACCGTCACCCGCAACACCTGCGATATCGGCGCCATCGCGGCCTTGAGCGAGATGACGCATCTGCCGGTGATCCTCGATCCCAGCCACGCGGCCGGGAAGCGCAGCCTGGTTCCCGCACTGGCGCGCGCCGGAGTCGCCGTGGGAGCCGATGGCTTGATCGTCGAAATGCACCCGCAGCCGGAAAAAGCGGTGAGCGACGGTGCGCAATCGCTCGATCCCAAACAGTTCGCCAAAATGATGGCCGACCTGAAGCCTTACATCGCGCTGTGGAAGCAGGCGCGCATGGCTGAAACAGCCGCAGCCGTCTAAAAAATGGGGACTGCCTCCGATTTCGAATACTCAGCGTACGCCTGTCCGCATTGGGGCGCCGAAATCGGCTGGCTGTCCCCATTTTTATGAAAAAAGGCGCCGCCATCGCGGCCGTGCTGGGCGTGCTCCTGGGCGTCTGGGGGTACTGGTTTTACTCGCGTCCTTACGATGCGGTGAGGCTCGTGCAGTGTCTTCCGCAGGACCGGTCCCTGCATGCTTACATGAACGTCGGACTGTTGCGTTCGGCGGGCATCCTGGATCTGCTGGCCGGTTCGCAAAGCGGCCGAGGAAGCCGACTACCAGAAGTTCGTCGAGCAAACCGGTTTCGATTACCGCACCGATCTGGACGCGGTCGCCGCGGGATTCCGCGATGGCGACGAGTACTTCGCCGTGCAGGGCCGATTCAAGTGGGACCGGCTGTCCTCCTACGCGCAATCGCACCAGGGGAAATGCGGCGCCGGCCAGGGTGAAGACACATGCAGCATGCCTGCCAGCCAGCCAGGCAAAACGATTTCGTTCTCCCTGCTGCGGCGCGATGTTTTGGCGCTGGCTGTAACGCGCGATCCGCAAGGCTCCCGCGCGATCTTTCCGGGCTTCTGGAAAGATCCTCCCAAAATTCCCACCGCCGCTCTATGGATCTCGGCCCCGCCCTACGTATTCGCCGATGCGAAGACCTTGCCTGCGGGCTTGGGCCCGTTCAAGTCGCAACTGGAGAAGGCTCGCGATACGGTGTTCACGCTGGGTCCTTCACAAGACGGCAAGTCTTTCGAGCTCCGTATGAACGTGGACTGCGCCACGCCCGACGACGCGGCTAAGATGGCCGCGCAGCTTTCGAGCGTAACCGACTTGCTTAAGAAGATGCTCGAACGCGATAAACTCAAGCCGACTGCGGGCGATCTCAGCGGAGTACTGATCGCCGGACATTTTGAAGCGCAGAAGGACCAGGTTACGCGGCACGTGGCCGATCGAGCGGAAGTTTATTGAGTCGCTGGTGTCAGGAAAAGTTGAATAAGGATCTTCCCGTTCGGCGGATCCTGATCGCCTACGATCCCCGAAACTGCATCGCGGCGCACAGGCGTACCGGTAACATCCTGCGTTCTCGAAAACGCGATCACCAGGCTGGTTGCGCCTGACGGAATCGCAATTCGAACGGCCATTCCCGCACTCACGGCAGTGCTGGGAAAGATCGACGGCGTCGCCTGCAGTCACAGACAGGAATCCCGGCGCGGCCGGAGTAATCATGAGAAATCCGTCCGCTCCAACGGAGTAGTTGAAAGCAAATACGCTAACGGCTCGTGCCGCTGCGAATTCGCGAATCGCGCCAGCCGCCGCCTGTGGCACCGCTAGTGGTTTGGCCGGTTGAATCTGATCCGCAAGCTTGTTCTCCGTCTCTGCTTTTTGCAGTTCAGCGACCGCTGGCGGAGCAGGGGCCGGTGACGGAGCAGGAGCCGGTGCGGCTTTTCTCTGCACGGGTGGCGGAGGAGGCGCGGGCGCTGCTGCGGGTGGGGCTACCGGCTGCTCCGATTTCAGCACCTGGGCGATCTGCTGCGGAGGTTCAGGCGGCTGGGTTCGTTGGAGACCACGATTCCGATCACGACCGCAATCGCCGCCGTCGCCGCTGCCCCGGCCCAAAGCCACGCTCGATGTCTCCTCGGGGGTTCCAAGGCAACCAACAGCCGCTGCCGGGCGCCCGGCTCGTCCAGGGTCTCCTTCAGCACCTGCTCCCCCGCGAGCTCGTCGAACAGTTCCTGGTCCTCCAGAGCAGCCTCGAAGAGCACCCTGCGCTCGGCTTCGGTCAACGAGCCGGTGGCGTATCCACCGAGGAGTTTCCGGGCTTCGTCCTTGCTCATTTGCGATCCCAACCGGGCCCCAGCCGCTCGCGAAGTTCCTTGCGGCAGCGCAAGTCCCAGGTATATAAAGTATTAATCGAACCTACCTTCAACTCCTTCTGTATATCTATGAAGCTAAGCCCTTGTAGTTTAAGGCGAAAGATATCCTTGCAGCGATCCCCAAGATCCTTCAAGGCTGCCTCCAGCGCCTCCAGCCGCTCCCGGCGAACGGCCTGCTCGAACGGGTCCGGATCACGGACGGCCAAGGGAAGATCATCAACCGATACTTGAGTATTCTCGCCCCGCCGGAGGGTCTTCCGCCGCGCCGCCAGGATCTTGAACCGGGCGATTTCGATCGACAAGGGCAGCAGATCCTCCACCCGGTCGAGGGCCGGATATTTCTCGTGCAGGACCAGAAGAACCTCCTGGGCGATATCGTCGGCGACTCCGTCCGTAGCGCCCCCCGCTAATCTAGATGCCGCGAAGCGGACGATCCTTTCGCGCAGGGCCTCCAGGATCTGGTTCCGTGTCACATTTGTTTGCACGAAGATCTGACGTTTATTATATTGCCAACGTCCCCTAACTCCTGCCACAATAACCCCCATGCAGGCTAGGGTGCTCGCGTTTGTGCTGGCCGGAGGCAAAGGGACGCGGCTTTCACCGCTGACCAAGGAGCGGGCCAAGCCGGCCACGCCCTTCGGAGGACGCTATCGCATTGTCGATTTCGTCCTCAGCAACCTGGTCAACTCGGGCATCTATTCCATCTACGTTCTGATCCAGTTCAAGAGCCAGAGCCTGCTGCAGCACCTGAGCGAAGGCTGGGAAGTAGGCGGGCTGCTGCAGCAGCACTTCATCATCCCGGTGCCGGCGCAGATGCGCTCCCCTGGCGAAGACTGGTATCGCGGCACAGCCGACGCGCTGCATCAGAACATCAATCTGATCGAGCAGGCCGATCCGCATTACGTGGCAATCTTCGGCGCCGATCACATCTATCGCATGAACATCCGCGAGATGATCGAGTTCCACATGCACAAGCGCTCGCAGGCGACCGTCGCCGCGATCCCGGTATCGAAGGATCAGGCTTCGGAGTTCGGAGTGATCGAAGCGGCGCCCGACGGCGCCATCGTCGGCTTCCATGAGAAGCGCGCGGACGCCCCGACCATGCCGGGCGATTCGGAACGAGTGTACGCGTCCATGGGGAACTACATTTTCTCCACCAACCTCCTCTTGCGCGAGCTATACGCGGACGCCGAAAACGAAAACAGCTCGCACGATTTCGGCCGCGATATTCTGCCGTCGCTGGTGGGGCGCGCGCCGATGTACGCTTACGATTTCCAGACCAATCGGATTCCCGGAGATCCTCCGAATCAGGAGCCGTACTGGCGCGACGTGGGAACCATCGATGCGTTCTACGACGCCAACATGGACCTGAGGGCCATCAGTCCGGCTCTGAACCTGTACAACCGCCAGTGGCCGCTGCGAACCGCGAGCTATTCCGATGCGCCGGCGAAATTCATTTTCGACGAGCAGGGACGGCGCGGCCAGGCTATCGATTCGGTGGTCGCGGGCGGGTCGATTCTTGCGGGTGGAATGTTGCGCGGATCGGTGATGGGGCGCAACGTGCGCGTTCACTCGGGCGCGGTGGTGGAAGATTCGGTGGTCTTCGACAACTGCGATATCGGGCGGAGGGCCCGGGTGCGCCGGGCCATCCTGGACAAAAACGTCAGAGTGCCGGAAGACGCGACCATAGGTTTCGACCATGAGCGCGACCGGAGCTTGTACTATGTCACCGACAGCGGCATCGTGGTGGTGGAAGGCCACCGCTCGACCGTGGATGTAGCGACGATGCTGTTGTAGCCGTTATCTGCGCCCCGGATAGGTAGATTGCTCGAACTGGTCGATGTGGCTGCTGCGAACCACGCCGGTATCGAAATTAACCGAACAGGAAAAGTGATACAGCTGATCGCGGCCGAACCTGCGCCGGACGACAAGGTCTCCTGTAATCCAATCCTGGCGTCCTGGATTATTGTCCGCCGCGATGTTGCGGAGGTCGACGTTGGGGGTTCGGAAGCGATCCGTAGCCTGGTCGTGAACCGATTGCCTGCAGACGTCCATTGCCTGAGCTTCCGTCATGCGCCGGTCGCGTCGAAAATCGCCGCCACGGTTGTAGGGCCGATCATCTGGCGGCCTGAAACCGCCGTTATCGCGGTTATCGGGTCCCCTATCGGGACCAACGGGCCCGTCCGAACCGCGGCCGCCCTGAAAGCCACCCGAGTATGCGGGTCCGCCTCCCCAGAACAGGTCGAACGTGTAGCCTTCGGATCCGCTGTCGGAATCCTCTATCTGGACCACTGCCGCGCCGCCGTTGTTGCGTGGATCGCGAACCAGTGTCTGCCTGCCTCGGCCATCCACGCCTGCGAAGCGAAAATCCGCGGGGTTCGCGGGCATCGCGGAGGTGCATTCGAAGCGCCGCCACTGGGGCGCCTGCCCGTTCAGATTGCGCAGGTTGGCGCTATCGCCGCGGACTTCGACCTGAGCCGCGCCGTCGACGAATACTTCCACCGTGCACTTCCCGCGTGACGGGTCGCCGCCACCCACAAAAACAGCCTTGCGAGGCTGGGCGTTTACCGCTCCAGCCGTTATCACTGAGATTGCCATCACCAACGTTGTTACACGCATCGTTTCACCCCGGCTTCTCTCAGAGCATTTATCGTGCCAACGGAGGCGGCGTTAGCGTAAGAGTTCGGGTAGTGCAAAATCTGCGAGGAGCCTCCAACTGAGGGGTGTCTAAAGACTTGTGAAACAGGAACGGAACTGCGTACAATTGAATGAAGCTGCAGTCCCCCCGCCGCAGCCGCCAACCCTAGAAGGGCGCGTAGCTCAACTGGCAGAGCAACTGACTCTTAATCAGTAGGTTGAAGGTTCGATTCCTTCCGCGCTCACCACATTCTAAAAGACTTCCCCGTAGTTCGGGGCTCCGACACCCTTCACATTCGGGGAAACTTTCGGGACCTCGTTTGAAACGGCCTCTGTTTTCGTGAGATCCGGCAGGCTCAGCGATTTCACCGCCTCGCGTTTCGCCTGCATGCGGATGTGGCTGTAGCGTTCGAGCATCGCCCGCGACATGTGGCCCATGATCGCAAGCATCGTGGATTCCGGAATGCCCGCTTCGGCCATCTTGGTAGCCGCCGTGTGCCTGAGATCGTGCAGGCGGCACGACACACCCGCGGCCGTCCGCACTTTTTCCCAGGATGACGTAATGCTCTGCATGGGCGCCAGCGGATCGAGCGGCCGCTTCTCGCCGGCCTTGGGCCTTCCCTTCCGCCCCGGGAAGACGAACCATTCCGGCTTGATCTCCCCGAAGCGCTTCGCGTCGGCGAACCAGGATGCATGCATCTCTAGCACGGCTTTGATGTCGGCGTTCATTGGAATCTGCCGACCGGATCCGGCGCGCGTCTTGGCCTTGCGCCCCACCGTGATCACCCCGGCTTCCAGGTCGATCTGCTCCCACTTTAGCCCAGCGATTTCACCGCTCCGCATTCCCGTGGTCAGTGCGATCTGCAGGAAGGCGTACAGCGTCGGGTTGCGGTTCGGTGATTGGTCTCCAGCCGCGGCGTTGAGTAGAGCCTTCTCTTCGTCCGGACTCAGCGCGCGCCCTACTTCGTGGTTCTCTTCCAGCTTTCTGACATTCGGCCAGATGATCGACCATTTGACCTTCATGGCCCGCGAGAGCTCGCCCAACTCCATGTTGATCGTTCGGCCGCCGGACCCCTCCGCGAGCCGTGTGCGGACGTAGTCCTGGATTCGATCCTCCGTGAGATCGTACAGCAGACAATTCCCCAGTAGCCGCTTGACGTGCGCAAGCCGCTGCGTCGTGAAAATGACCGACTTCGCGCGATGGTTAGACGGATAGTTTTTCAGATAGACCGTAACACGCTCTTTTACCGATGCCGTGCGATCTGAGGCCTTCAGCGCGGGGCGACGTTCCGGCTTGCTCCAGTTCGAGCCGCTTCTGTTTCTCCGCTTCGACCGCGATCGTTTTCCGCGTGGTCTTGGCGGCCGCACAATGCCGGCGGCCGTCATAGGTGAAGTCGTACCACCACTGTGCGGATTGCTTCAGCTTCCCAGTTTTCGGATCGCGATATTTCGGACGGTAGACGGCCATGGCTATTTCCCTTCCTTTCCGTTTTGGCCCCCGCGGCCTAGAGGCCCCACAACTCGAATTGTTTGTTGTAGCCCGCAATCTGACGCTCAAGGGTCTCGGTCTCTTCGAGCAACTTCTCGATCTGTGAAAGATCCATCCCCGCCGGCAAGGTACTGACTTCCATATGAAACTTGTCGGAACTGAGCTCCGGTAGGCGCTCAAGCAGCGGGAGCAGTTTATGTTTGATTCCCAGCAGCGCGGCCCGCACGTCGTTGAGTTTGCGCATCGCGTCCGTGCGGCCGACGTACGCCTCAGCTATCATCGTCTTCTTGTCTTCGGTGCTCATGCTGATTTCCCCTTTTTTCTTCGCGCGCTTTTTCCCCCAACGGGCTTTGGAAGCCTTCTTCGCGCTGGCCGATCGCTGGGCTTTAGTCATCTTAGCCGCGCGCGCTTGCCCGCCCTTCGCGCCGGCTTCCTTCAGGTGCTTCAACCAGTCGGTCAAGCTGTGGAACCTCGTCGCTTTCTTGGTCACCCTCAAAGGCTATTTCAATCGACCCTTAGGATGCCCAGTTTCATCCGTAGCATGCCTCGGTTGCATCCGTAGCATGCTTGGGAGTATGATACCACCTACCCGCCATCGACGGCGGAACAAGACAGGAGAAATGGAACATGCCCAGAACGAAGAGAGCGACCAAAGCCCGCGCGGAGAAACCCGCGGCCGAACTGCCAGACTGGCTGACTGAGACGATGCCGGAGGCGAGCTACAAGCTCGAAATAATGTGCGGGTGCGGGGATTGCAACACGGAGGCAGTCGATCTCAGCCGCGCCGAGTACATCGAACTGAAGCAGCACCTCGCGAAGATGCGCGGATACGCGATCCCGAAGCTGGTCGCGTGAAGGAGAAACCATGCGTCCAACACTACATTTCCCACCACCACCACGCCGGGAGAATCGCACGTCGCTACTGATCGCCGCGTATGCGCTCTTCCTCGCCGCGGTGGTGGTCGCAGCCGTCGAATGGAACGACGTCACGTACATGCTGCGCGTCCTGCTTTCCAAGGCGGTGTCCAGATGACCGCCGCCGCGGCCGCGCGAATGGTCCGAACGATGATCGTGGTTCTTCCGGAAAGACCGATCGGGCTCAATCTGCAAACGCTGGAGAATCGAATTCGTGTCGCTTGCGAAAGGCAGGGCATCAACGTCACGGCGGTGCATTATTGCGGGCAACGTGGTCCGACGCTGCTCGCTTCGAAGTTGAAGCTGGTTGACCAGGTGGCGATCTTTTCGCCGCAGCTCGAAAGGTTCGAAATCGTGCCTGCGGACGTGCTGGCGCGGCTGCTTGGCGATCGCGAGATATAGGGTCGCTACAGGAACCGGCTCAGAACTTCGCGGAGAGAGGAAATGCACTCGGCAGCCGTCGCGTGCCGGCCGCTCGCGGAAATCATTCCACACGCCGGGCACATGCGCGACGGTAGCGCATCCGCAGGGCCAGGCGGCTCGCGCGCGGCACGGCGTTGATCGGCGCGCATGTTCAAAAGGAATTGCCGACGATCTTCGCGGCCTTCGATCGATCGTTGATCGATGTTCTCGATGAAGCCACGTTGGGCGGCCGTCAGCGGTGCGCTCATCGCTGATTATAATATCAAACATTTCGCTACGATTCTGTTTTTGGCCACTGGTGCTCGTGCGCTGGACGAACAACAATCCGCTGGTGGTTCCACGGGAGATCGTCGAGATCACGTAGCGCTCGCGCGGCTTCCGTAGGGTTGGGCATCACGACGAAGGCGTAGCGCGGCCGGCCGGTGTCACGGCTGCGCACGAGGTTAATGTCTGTCACTGTGCCGACCTGCGCGAAAAGCGAGACAATTTCGGCCTCGTCTACGTCCGCGGGCAAATTCGTAACGAAGAGGGTTCTCATAGGTTCAAAAAAGCCCCGGCGCCGGGAGCAACCAACGCCGGGGAAACAATCTGAAGGGAGCCCGGCGACGTGTGCAGCCGCCGCCGGACGAATGAATCGCGTTTTGGTGCGCGCTGCACGAAACCTTTAGAACCGACTTCCGTAAACGCCGCCTTGTAATTTCGCCAGACGTGCGGCCGCGGCGGCCAACGAATCAGGCTTTACCTTCGCTGTGGTGGAGTCGAAGGTCGAAAAGCTGACTACTGCGACGAGAAGCAAACGGGCAGCGTCCACCACACGCACGCGCGCGCCGCTGCGGGTTTCCCAGTGCGCTTCCGTTGGGTCAGCGACGGTGCCGCTCTCTTTCGTGTCCCCACGCCGCATTGAAACCAACAGGTCATCAGCCCAACTGGTTGCTGGCGCGATGGCTTCGAAGTGAAGACCATCATTGTCTTCAAAAATCCGGGCTGTTCCGGCCGAAACGCTGCCGATTACGCGCCCAAATCCATGTTCGTAGTAGACCTTTTTGGCTGGATTCTCGCGTAGATCCTTGGTAAACGCGCCGCGGGCGAAGATGGTCGCCGTCTCACCGGGACGCGTGATCGAAGGTTTCATATAGGGCAACGCGAGCCCGGAGATCGACCGACTTTTCTCTGTGGAGCCCGATAGGTTGCCAGCCAGCAGCGCCTCCAATCTCATGTGGTCCGAGACGATGGATGTTACGCAGCTACGCGGGCATCCAAAGCTACTGCTGGCACGCAGAAAACCAGCGCCGCGCGGCAGAACCGCAAAATCAAATCCATCGGCCGGTAGCGCCTTCCGATACGCCGCTTCCCACGTTGCGGACTCCGACATTGTTGCGGGCCTGTTCATCCACGGCTCCAACTTCGGCATAAGTTGACCCAAGGCGATGCTCTGGCGCAGCTTTTCGAGATTCCGGTTGTGATCGCGGTTGTTCATCCGTTCCTCTTGAGCCGATCCAGTCGCATGTGGGCTTGGCTGATTTCCGACGATTCCGTCGTGTTCGAAGCCGACCGGATCCGACGACTAATCCGGGGAACTCGGTTCGCCGGCCTTGCGAGTTTCATCGCCTGCTCTGGCGAGAGGCCGAGCGCGCGAGCGGCCGCAAGGAACTGTTGATTCTGCGTCTCCGACGCTTCGCGGCTTCCCACAATGTCCATTTGGACGTGCATGATTGCCTCCTATGCCGCCGCGATCGCGTCGGCGGTTTTCTGCTGAAGCTCTTTTTCGAGCTTGGATATTCCCTCGATGCACTTTTGCCGCTCGGCTTCGTTCGATTTCAGTTCCAGTGTCTTGGCTCCGACGATGGACATTAGGCGGTCATATTCGGGCTTATCGTTGGCCGCTAGGGGGAAATATCCGCCTTCGATATTGCGGCGCTGATAGCGCAATCCATCGGCTTCGCGCTCGGCCCTCCACTGCTCGCCTGATAGGATGCAAAATTGTTCAGTCAGGCTCGAGAGGCGGGCTCGCTCGTCGTTTATCCGCTGCGCGACAGGATCAATTGGAATGGCGCGCTGGGTGATGATGAACGGCCCCTGATGGTTCGCCTTATGGAATTTCGGCGCATTCACGAAAGCGTTTTCCCAAAAATAGGCGGCCTGCAAGCCGGTCCGCACCACGCCCACCAAGCGGCTCAATACGTCGTCGTTCAAATCGCCGCGTGTGACCAGGATGTGGCTCTGCTCGAAACCGTGAAGCGACGCGAGGTCCGCGACATCAACGGCGGCTGTCATCAGTTCGATAACTGCTTTATCGAGCCGTTTCTGCGGCTCCGCGATGGCCTTTGAGAAAATCTCGTATTGGTTTGCAGCGATCTGATCTTCTATCTTCCCGACGATCGCCGCCTGCTTCTTCACGGCGCCGGCGTGGGCCTTTGCGCTTTGCTGGGCCGTTTTCAGCTCTGCCTCGGCGGCCGAGGCTGCTTTCGGCAACTTGGAATCGGCCGGGCGGTCTTCGATCAGTGCCATCTCGGCATCGTGCGCTGTGTCTGTCCGGAGCTGGCTGAGGCGGGTCTCGGTTTCGTCGACGCGACTGCGCGCGGCCCGGCCCTCGATCTCGAGGCGGGCCAGTTTCATCTTGGCTTCGTTGAGGGAGCTGAGCAAATCGTTTTCCACGATTCCAAGTGTCCACCCGGAAACTGACGTTCCTGTAAGCCCCTGCTCAAGTTGCGGGAACCAAAAGGAATTTAGTTTGTAGAGCTGCGTCCCTGCGACGCCGCGCTCTCTTCGAAGTGGATCACGTGCCTCATGTCGCTCGATCCGCCGGCGGATCTGGTCGACATCTCCGGGAGTGATCCCCATCACGGCCGCGATGCGGCGGCGGGATACACGCTCACGCTGCATGGCCTTAAAGACCCTCTCTTCCGCGTCCCGGTCGGTCCCAGCAGCATCCGGACGCGATACCACACGATCCGGCTTCATTTCGCCTCCGCTGCGATCAAGAAAGAAACCCAACCGCAAAATAGGCCGGCCACAATGAAGCCGGCCGGGCGATAGATCAAGGCGCAGCCGATCACGATGGCCAGGATGCCGCTGAAAAAAAACACGTGCGCTGCGCGCGTCGGCAACTTACGCTGAAAATCAGATTTCATTGCGCGGACTCCGCGGCGATCGGGATTTCGTCATTGGCCTCCCAGGTCGCCCGCAATGCCTTGAACGCCGCGATGCAATGTTCCGGCGTATCGTGTCCGTGGACGGTCCGTAATCCGCATCGGAAACAAGCTTCGAGCGGTTCAAGATCGCTGACGAATTCCAGTTCTCCCTCGGCGCGGAAGCCAGCGGCAAATTTGGGCGCGTCTTCTGCGATCCGAGTCCAGCGAAGCTCTCCAAAGAGATCGTCGATGGAGCGCATTGCCAGCACGATGCTGCCCTGCGCACGGCTACTTAGCAGAATCGTCGGTCCGCCGGGCTCCGCCCGGATGTGGGCCCGATACCGAGACTTGGGGGATTGCCCGTCGCGGTAGATCTTCTCTTTCTCAACGGTGACATGCAACTTCTGTGTATCTGAATTCATTTGGTTCCTTTCTTCTTTGGCTTACGATCGCCGCGCGCCGCTTTCCCGCAGGCGACACAACAATACCGCTCCGTTGGCGGGCACGGTCCGCGGCAGGTCCTGCAGCTTCCGCGTTTCATAGTCGCCGCAGTCCTCGGCTTTCGTAAATCGAAACCGCCGGCGGAGCGCTGGATACCGACGTCATTCGGTGGACGGCCATGATCGCCGCGATGACGCCGTCAATTCGTTTGCTGCTTTTTTGGAGATCCGGCTTCACCGGAAAAATATTCGCGCGCGTGTCGCTCTTCACCGTGCAGCAATCGGCCATCCACCGTAGCACTTGATTACCGCCGTGCTCGATCCTGCGTTCCAGCACCAGCGATTCGAATTCTTTCGCGGGCCCGGACATTGTACGGAAGCTCTGCGGCAACTCCAGGGCCTCGATCCCGTCTGCCTTGAGGTCTTGATACATCGACTGCATGTTCCAGCCGTCAAATTGAATCGATTCGATCTGATATTGTTTGCTCAGCTCGTTGATGCGCTTTCGGACGTGCTGATAGTCGACTACCTCGCCCTCCGTGGTCTCGATCAGGCCGCGATCGATCCAAGGTTTCACCTTGTCCAGCATGCTCCGGTTCGTCTTGTAATCTCGTGGAAGCCAGAAGAACGGCAGGATCTTTTTGCGGCCGTTCTCTTGCGGGAAAATCAGCACCAACGCAGTGAAATCCTTCTTCACAGACATATCCAGGCCGGCGTAGCAGCGCTGCCCGCGGAGCGCGATCGGATCCACGTCGCCGACGCATTCATCCCAGGCGCGCAAATCGATCCATCGGGATTCGCTTTGAACCCACTGATTTAATCGAAATCTGCGGAAAGATATTTCCTTGGTGGGACTCTGGCGGGCTTCGCGGCACTCTTCAAGTAGTTTTTCGATCGGCAGGAAGCCACCCAACGCGGGGTTTGCGCAAAACCAGCCCGTTGCTGGGCGGATGACATCCCCATGGCGATCGTACTTCGCGGCCTGGCCCGGGTCGGTCCAATCCCAATCGGCCGGCGTTGCGAAGACGCGGCCGTAAAAGGTGGGCAGGCTGATCACGCCTTCGTTCACTTGCCGGCAGGTTTCATGGAATTCCCAGCACAGCTCGGATTCGCCGAAGATGCCCGCGGTCGTGATCGCGACGCTGAGCGGTTGCTGCCGGATCGCTGTTCCCTTGTCGAGTACTTCCCATAGATCTCGATTGCTGCCCCATCGGTGAATTTCATCCGCGATAAAGCGGCTCGGCTGCACGCCGTCATGGCTGCCGGCATCAGCGGAGATGCACTGATAGAAGCCTTCGTTCGGTTCGTAGAGAATTCTCTTGAGGCCTGGCCGAACCATGCAGCGCGCGCGTAGCTTCGCGCTCTTCGCGACCATGCTTTTCGCAGCATTGAAAGCCAGGCTCGCCTGATCGCGCGTCGACGCCGCCGAATAAACGTGCGGCTCGCCCTCGCGATCGGCGGTCAAACCCTGGAGCGCCAGGCCTCCGCAAAATGCCGTCTTCCCGTTTTTCTTCGCAGTGGACAGGAACAGGGTTCGAAACTGGCGGAAGCCTTCATCATTCACAGTGCCGAAAACATCCTTGACGATCTTTTTTTGGAAAGGCGCCAGGATGAACGGGTGCCCAGCAAAGCGGCCGACAGCGTGACGAAGACGCTTCTCGAAGAAGTCGACGGCCGCCTGAGCTTTCTTTTTGTCGAAGTCTCGCTTTGTTGAGCCCGCGAGCTGGGCGTAGGATGGTGGCATTCGTCTAGTCCAGAAGCTCGTCGTCTTCGTTAGCGCCCGGGTCCGGAAGCGTCATGCGGTTTCGCGACGCCGGCGTCATCCCCAACGCATCGCTCCACTTCATCAGGCTCGCGCGGTATTCCCGTGCCAGTTGGATGCTGGGATTCTTGACCTTGCCCCGGTCGCCGTCGACCAGCTCGCCGCGCGCGCTTATGTCGCTCTCGAGGTTTTCGAGCCTGGCAAGGCAACGGCAATAATCGGCGATCGCGGCCTGATCCAATTCGCTGAGATCGCCCCTCCTTTGGATCAGGTCCACCACTCGAGACCATTCCTGCTGAGCGCGCGCTGGCAACCCGGGCGGCATCGAGGGAACACCCGGCAAGTTTGGCGGCGCTTCCGGCGCGCGGCCGCTTTCGAGCTTCTTTCGTTTCCCGGATTTACGTCTTCCTGTCATCTTTCCTCCGCAAATAATCGATTTACCAACTTCGTCGCGCGTTTTGGACTCACGAGTGGTTTTTTCGCCGGCACGCGCCAGACAATTCGACCCACCATGGGGGTCCCGGCGAATTCGAAGCCATGCGGCCTTGCGCGTCGCTGGTGCTGTCGGTTCGTCATGCTCGCCCTTGGTTCTCTCTCCAGGTTTTGGCTTGATGGCACGCGCGGCATGTGGACTGCAAGTTATCCCAGGTCAAACGCAGGCCGGGCGCCCGGGCGATCGGCACGATGTGATCCACCTCGACCGCGACCGCGTCCGGCAGCATCCCTTTGCAATGCGTCCGGATCTGGCATAGCGGATCGGCTGCCAACTTCATCAGCCGCAGCCGGCGCCACGTCGCATCGTAGCCCCGCGCTGTCGAGCTCCCGCGCCGCTGCTCAACAGCGCGGGAGTGATCCCGGCACTTGCCCCTGTAGACGGCCGGGTTCGGGCAAGGCCATGAAGAGCACGGACGTTGTGGTGCATCGGGCACTTACTGGCCGGCCTCACTGGCGCTGATCTGACTGGCTGGCAGGGTGACGCACTCGGCATAGCCGCCGTAGATTTCGAGGGTCTGGCCGGCGTGCTCGGCGAAGAGGACGGCTTCGCATTGGCTTGTGATGGAGCCCTTCGACTGGCGAGACGAGCTGGTTGCCGCTCCCAGTGTTTCCCGTAGTTCCTCGATCTCGTCGATCAACGCGATCGGCGCCTTCGATGTCCCGTCGCCTGGGCACATCAAGCGTAAGACTTTCAGCAGATGGTGATCCGCGGCGTGCAAGTGCGCGGAAAGCTCTCTGTGTTGTTCAACGGTCAGTTGTTTCATTAGGTTTGGTTCCCTTTCAGGCTTCTTCCAATCTGCAGAACTTCGCTTCCAGGCGGAGCTGGACGGTCATGCCGCGCGGGCCGTTGCGCTGCTTGGCAACGATCACGTCGATAGCATCAGGCGGAGCGTCGGGCGAGACTTGCTTCGAACGCCTTGCGGGCGAGTCCAGCAGCAGAACGACGTCCGCGTCTTGCTCAAGCGCGCCGGAGTCGCGAAGATCGCTCAGTGATGGCTTCCTCGATTCGCTTTCGTTCGATCGGTTCAGCTGGTGTGCAGCGAGAATCGGGACGTTGTAGTCCATCGCGAGCGTCTTCAGCCGGCGGGACAGAAACGCGACTTCCTGGTTTCGGTTCTCGTGGCGCGGCCGTCGGATTCGATCAGGCCAAGATAATCGATCGCCACCAGCGCGAGCTTCCCGCCCGCTTGCGAAGCGGAAGCGATACTCGCCGTTATCGAACCCAGTGAGCGGCATCGGTCGTTGATCTCTAGCGGGTAATCGCTGATGCGATCCAAGGTTTGCGCCACAACTTGCCGCCATTCCTGGCTGAGTCGCCACGCTGAAGCGGCGCATGGTGAACTCTGCCTTCGCTGGAGATCGCCCGGCGCATCAGGTCCGCAACGGGCATTTCGAGCGAGAAGAGTTTCGCCCGATGACCATTCGCCGCGGCTTCAAGACTCCACTGCAAAAGCACCAGGGTCTTCCCGACACTCGGCCGGGCGCCTATCACCCACAGCTCGCCAGGCCTCGGACCGCCGTTTATGTGTTCGGTGAGCTTCGGCCAGGGACTCGCGATCACGCCGCGCGGCGGCTGCAGGAGCTGGTTTACGTCGATTCTCGCGAGCGTCTCCCCGATGGTGCCTTCACCGGCCTGGACCGGATCCAGGTCCACCTTGCGTAATTCTTCGCGAGCGGAGTCCAGAGCTTCGGTCTCGCCAGCCTCAATCCCCAGGCGAAGTTTCTCTGCGATTCGCCAGGCTCGCCGTTCGGCGCGGGCCCGGTGTAGCGATGAAATCCATGGCGCCGGATTTGCGAGGGGAATCGAATTATCCCAGGCCAGTTCGCTCAGAACGGGCAGGCCGAAATCGTCTGTCTTTTGCGCCCATCGAGTAGCCAGCGGTAGATTCCTGCGAGACCTGGCTCATACCCGGCCTGGACAGCGGAGCGGATGGCTTGGAAGACTCGCTGATGCAGATCGCCGGCGAAGTCAGCCGGATCGAGCTGTGGAAGGACTGACTTGCAGAACTCGGGCTCGGCGAGCAGGTTCGAGAGAATCAGCCGCTCGCCTTCGATGTCGATCAGGCGGAGAGGCAGATTGTCGGTCGTCATCCGGGCCTCTTTTCCCGGTAGGGACTCGTCGCCGTCGTCGAATCTTCGGCGCGGATGTAGTGCGGGCCATCGTCGATCAACTCCGAGTCGGCGGGGCTTCTGACCAGCGCTCTTTCGTGGGCGCGAGCCAATTGCGAGACCCTTGGCATATTGGCCGTTTTCTTTTTGCCAATCTGGTGTTTCGCACCAGGCCTGATGATTCGCGTCGACCTGGCGGAGTAATCCAGCCGCCTTCCAGGTTCACGGACGAGCGATCGCCCGGAGATGGGTCTTGATCTCTGCGATTCCACAACGCCGGATTGCTCGGTGTTTCCGTGGATCTGAATCGCGATCTTGTCGAGAA
>CAVROL010000010.1:0-1616002 GCA_963722845.1 Terriglobia bacterium
GCATATGTACTGTATACTTTCGGCTTTGAGGACGCGGGACTTTAACCCGGAGGTACTATAATACATCATTCCGTGGATTTGTTCCCCCAAAAATGCAGCTCAGTTGTGACCGTGGTGATCGCGAATTGGAATCGGAAAGAATTGCTTCGGGCGTCCCTGGATTCGCTGGCGCGCCAGACTCATTCCTCATTCGAAGTAGTGGTGGTGGACAACGGTTCCACGGATGGCTCCCCCGCTCTGGTGGAAGAAATGGCGAAGTCCTATCCGGTCCGGCTGCATCTCATCGCCAACTCCACGAACCTGGGATTCTGCGCCGCCAACAATCTAGGGATTTTATCCACCCGCGCCGAACTGGTAGCCCTGCTGAACAACGATGCGGAGGCCGAGCCCGGTTGGCTGGAGGCTTTAGAACGGGTAATCCGCAGTGAACAGGATGTGGGCATGGCCGCCTCTAAGGTCCTGGTTTGGGAAGATCCGACCCGCATCGACAAGTGCGGCCACCTGATCTATCCCGACGGACAGAACCGGGGTAGAGGATCGGGCCAAACCGACCATGGCCAGTTCGACCGCCTCGAAGAGGTCCTCTGGCCGGATGGCTGCGCGGCCATGTACCGCCGTGCGATGCTAGAGGACGTTGGCGGGTTTGACGAGGATTTTTTCGCGTACGCCGATGATGCCGAATTGGGATTGCGGGCCCGCTGGGCGGGCTGGCGATGTTTGTATACCCCCGATGCGGTGGTGCGGCATCACCGGGGCGCAACCTTGGGCCTCGGATCCGCCCGCCGGCTGACGCTGATTGAACGCAATCGCGTTCTTCTGGCCGTGAAACTGTTTCCTTGGAGTTTGCTTTGGGCGAACGGCGCCTTCCTATCGGCGAGGATCGTGGCGGGAATGTGGGCAGCGGTCCGCAACCGGGGAGAGATGCGCCACTATCCGGGAATGGGCGGGAAGTTCACGGCGGCTCTGGCGCTTCTCCGCGGAATGGCACAAGCGGTTCCGCGGATTCCAGCTACTCTGCGCAAACGGCGGGCGCTGCGCGGGAAGCGCCGGTTGACCAGCCGGCAAATCCGGCGGCTGCTGCTGGCGAACCGGATCGGGCTGCGGGAGCTTTCCGAATCGGCCAACTGAACCATCCATCGGAAGAAGCGTGCCTCGCCTGCGGGCACACCGAAATCCGCGAACTGTTCGCGGGAACCGACCGCCTCTACGGCACCACCGACCGCGTTTTTCAAGTCGTCGAGTGCGCGTCCTGCCGCCTGATCCGCCTGCATCCGAAGCCTGCGCCCGAAGAGCTGCAACAGTATTATCCGCCCGACTACTGGTACGTGCCGGAACCGGCCGCCGTGGATCGCATGGAACAGTGGTATCGCCGGTTCGTGTTGCGCGATCACCTGCATTTCGTCGAGCGAGCCCTGCGCGAGTCCGAGGCCAAGGGCATCATCGCCGACGCCGGCTGCGGCGGCGGCCTATTCCTGCAAATGCTCGCCGAGCGCGGCGCGGTACAGCGGACGGGTCCGGTGGCTGGTCTCGATTTTTCCATGGATGCGGCCCACGCGGCCTGGTGGCGAGCCGGTGTTCCCGCGGTATGCGGATCGCTTTCGCAGGCGCCCGTTCGCTCCCGGGCAGTTGCGCCGCGGTCACCATGTTTCACGTCCTCGAGCACCTCTACGATCCGGGAAGTTATCTGCGCGCCGCGCACGAACTGCTCGCGCCCGAGGGGCGATTGATCGTGCAAGTCCCCAATGCCGGCTGCTGGCAATTCCTTTTACTGGGCGAGCGCTGGGCGGGCATCGATGTCCCCCGTCACCTTACCGATTTCCGCGCGTCGGATCTCGACCGGCTGCTCGAGAGCTGCGGATTCGAAGTCCTGCGGCACAAGCATTTTTCGCTGCGCGATAATCCAGCGGGATTGGCCACCAGCCTTGCTCCCAGGCTCGACCCCATGGCCCGCCGCGTTCGAAAAATAGGCGAAACCTCCGGCGATCGGTTGTTAAAAAATGTGCTGTACACCGCGCTGGTGGCGGCATCCGTGCCTTTCACGCTGCTCGAAGCCGTGTGCCGCGCCGGATCGACCATCATGATCGAGGCTCGCAAGAAGACGTGAGCTACGCCGGTTTGCGGTCCGTGCTGCCCGGTCCCCTGTCACGCTACGTGATGCATTTCGAAGCGGCTATCGAGGATTCGGTGGCGAACTTCGCGAATGCCTTGCCGCGCGGCGTTCGCGTTCTGGACGCCGGAGCTGGCGAAACCGCCCACAAGCACTATTTCGCGGCACAACGATACTGCGGCCTGGATCTGGCCGTCGGCGATAAAGCTTGGGATTATTCGAAACTCGATGTCCTGGGGAATCTCGAAATCCTTCCCTTCCCCGACGCCACGTTTGACGCTGCCATCAATATCGTCACGCTGGAACACGTCGTGCATCCCGAGCGCGTGATTTGCGAACTGGGGCGTGTGCTCGCGCCCGGAGGCCGATTCCTGCTGGTCGCGCCCCTGCAGTGGGAGGAGCACCAGCAACCCCATGATTACGGCCGCTTCACTCGCTTCGCGCTCGACCGCCTGCTGCGGCAGGCTGGATTTACCGACATTTCGATCCAGCCGGTGGGCGGCATTTTCCGGTTGATCTCGCGCCGCCTGCTGAACGCTTTGCAATTCTTTCCCGGCCCCCTCATGTTCGTCGCGGCCGTGTTCTTCGCTCCGCCTGCACTGGTGCTGCCGCTGCTCGACCCCCTGGATAAAGACCGGTCTTTTACACTGGGATATATATGTTCCGCGCGCAAGCTTCCCTGATTGTATTAGCCCCGGGCCTGATCGCAGTTCTTTCGACGGCAGCTTTTGGGGCCGGAGTTTCCGGCGCTTCCGCCCTCGAATTCACGCGCCACGCCGTCGCCTTCGGGCCGCGGCCATCGGGATCGGAAGCGAATCGCCAGTTGCAGGCTTATATCCTCGCGCAGCTCAAAACGTGCAAGTGCCAGGTCACCGAAGATGCGTTCACCGCCCAGACACCCAAGGGCCCCATCGCGATGAAGAACATCATCGCCAAGTTTTCAGGCAAAAGCGGCAAAGCCGTGGTCATTACCGGACACTTCGATACCAAGCTGTTTCCGGGCCGGAAGTTCGTGGGCGCAAGCGATGGCGGATCGTCGACGGGGCTGCTGTTGGAGCTGGCTCGCGTTCTCGCCGGTCAGCCTAGGACCGACGATGTCTACCTGGTCTGGCTCGACGGCGAAGAAGCCGTGCGGACCGAGTGGGCGGGCGACGACAATCTCTACGGCAGCCGGCATCTGGCCGAGCGCTGGTCCAAGGACGGAACTGCCGCGAAGATCAAAGGGCTGATCAATGTCGACATGATCGGCGACAAGCATCTGGATATCGATCAGGAGACCAACGGAAACGCGGCCTTGAACCGGCTGGTGTGGACCAGCGCATCGGAGCTTGGTTACGCCGCATATTTCACCAAAAACACCCGCGCTACAGAAGACGATCACATACCTTTCCTCAAGGCGGGCATCCCCGCGATCGATCTCATCGATTTCGATTACGAACCCTGGCACACCGACGAAGACACCGTGGACAAACTGAGCGCACAGAGCCTGGAGATCGTGGGGACGGTGGTGCTGGACGTGATCCAGAGGCTCGAGCGGCGGTAGGAGTAGACTTTGAGTATGGGAACTAAGGCAGCGCTTCCCGTCGAGGAATACCTGCGGACCTCCTTCCCGGACCTTGACAAGGAGTATCGGGATGGTGAGCTTGTGGAGCGCTCCTTGCCGGATTACCTGCATTCGAAGACTCAAGGGCTACTGATTGTGCTGTTAAGCGCCCTGCGGAAAGCTTTCCCCGTATTTGTGTGTCCCGAGCTGCGGCTTCGCATTCGTCCAGGCCTATACCGAATCCCGGACGTCTCTGTGTTTTATCCGACCGAACCGCAGGGGCGCGTTCCCGATACTCCACCGCTGGTCGCGGTCGAAGTTCTATCCCTCGATGACAAGATGACCAAAGTGCGCGAGAAGCTCGCAGAGTATAGCGCCTGGGGCGTTACCCACGTTTGGTTGGTGGATCCTCATTCCAAACGCATGTATACCTGGAATGCGGAACTAGTCGAAGTGTCTGCTTTGCGGATATCCGAATTGGGGTTCGAACTGACGCCCGCGGATATCTTCGAGTAGCTACTTCGCCCGCAGATCGCGACCCGTCATTTCCTTGGGCTGCGCGACGTGCAGCATTCCCAGAACCGTCGGGGCGATATCCTGCAGCGCGCCGCCGGAGCGGAGCGGACGCTTCTCCTCATCCACCACGATGAACGGGACCGGATTCGTCGTGTGATACGTGTGCGGACCCTTGGTCACCGGATCGATCATCATCTCCGCGTTGCCGTGATCGGCGGTGATAATCCAGCGGCCACCCGCGCGGCGTAAGCGCGGCATAGATCTTGCCCAGACATCCGTCCACGACCTCGACCGCCCGTACCGTCGGCTCCATCTTGCCCGAGTGCCCCACCATATCGGCATTGGCGAAATTCATCACGATCACGTCGAAGCCCTTGCTCTCGATCGCCTTGATCACCACTTCCGTGATCCCTTCGGCGCTCATCTCGGGCTTCAGATCGTAGGTCGCGACCTTCGGCGAAGGAACCAGTTCCCGCTCCTCGCCCGGATAGGGCTTCTCATTGCCGCCGTTGAAGAAGTACGTGACGTGCGCGTACTTCTCGGTCTCGGCCACGCGCAGGTTCTTCCAATGCTCGGCCGCCATGACGTTCGCCAGGATGTTGTTGGGATGCTCGCGCGTCAGCACAAAGGGCACCGGCAGCGCTTTATCGTACTGCGTCATGGTGGTGAAATGTAACTTCAAATTCGACTCGATCAGCGCCTGGGTCATCTCACGCCCCCGGTCGGCGCGATAGTTGAAGAACACACACGCGTCGCCTTCGCGGATCAACCCGACGGGCTCATTGCGGCCGTCCACGATCGTGACCGGCTCGATGAACTCGTCGGTGACGCCGTGCTCGTAGGAGCGCTTTGCCGCGGCGACGGGATCGGTGGCCTTCTCACCCAATCCGCTGACCATCGCGCCCTTGGCCCGCTCGATCCGGTCCCAGCGCTTGTCGCGATCCATCGCATAGTAGCGGCCGACAACGGTAGCGATGCGGCCGACGCCGATCCGCCGGATCTCGCGCTGGAGCGCTTCGAGATAACCTGCGCCGCTCTCGGGGGCGGTATCGCGGCCGTCCATGAAGCAGTGGATCGCCACGTCGGCGACGCTTTCGCGCTTGGCCATTTCGAGCAGCGCGTACAGATGCGTGTTCATGGAATGCACGCCGCCGTCGCTCAGCAGGCCCATCAGGTGCAGCCGCCGTCCCTCACCTTGCGACGCACGCGCATGATGCATCGCAGCGAGCAGAGTCGGGTCGCGAAACAAGTCGCCCGACGCGATCATCTGGTCGATGCGCGTGACGTCCATATGGATGATGCGGCCCGCGCCGATGTTCAGGTGCCCGACTTCGCTGTTGCCCATCTGGCCGTCCGGCAGGCCGACAAACGGGCCCGAAGTGTGGACCAGAGTGTTCGGATAATCGCGGAGCAGCGCATCGTAGTTGGGCTTGCGCGCCGCGGCGATGGCGTTGCCCTCCATGGCCGGCGAGTAACCCCAGCCATCCAGAATGGTCAGGACCAGGGGCTTGCCCGACATCTTTTCCGAAACAGTCACTGCCGAAAAGCCTTACGGCCCGCATAGCGCGCAGCCGAGCCGAGATCCTCTTCGATACGCAGAAGCTGGTTGTACTTGGCGATGCGGTCGGTCCGGCTGGCGGAGCCGGTCTTGATCTGTCCCGCGCCGGTGGCTACCGCCAGGTCGGCGATAAACGCATCTTCGGTTTCACCCGACCGGTGCGAGATGACCGAGGTATAGCCCGCGTCGGCGGCCAGCTTCATGGCTTCCAGCGTTTCGGTAAGCGTGCCGATCTGGTTCACCTTGACCAGGATCGAATTGGCGACGCCGCGGTCGATGCCCATTTGCAGGCGCGCCGAGTTGGTGACAAACAGATCGTCGCCCACCAGCTGGATCTTCTTGCCCAGCATGTCGGTGATCATCTTCCAGCCGTCCCAATCGTCTTCGGCCATGCCGTCTTCGATGGAAACGATCGGATACTGGCGGACCCAGTTCGCCCAGAACTCGGCCATCTGCTGGGAGGTGCGCTCGCTCTTATCGGATTTCTTGAAGACGTATTTCTTCTTGTCCTGGTCGTAGAACTCGCTGGCTGCGGGATCGAGCGCAATGCCGATTTGATCGCCGGGCGCATAGCCGGCCAGCGTGATCGCTTCGAGCACCACTTCGAGCGCCTCTTCGTTCGACTTGAGATTCGGGGCGAAGCCGCCCTCGTCGCCAACCGACGTCGAATAGCCGCGCTTCTTGAGCACGCCCTTGAGCGTGTGGAACACTTCCGCGCCCCAGCGCAGGGCTTCCGAGAATCGGTCCGCGCCGTAGGGCACGATCATGAATTCCTGCGGATCCACGCTGTTATCCGCGTGCGCCCCGCCGTTGAGGATGTTCATCATCGGCACCGGCAGCAGGCAGGCGTTCACTCCACCCAGATATCGATACAGCGGAGTCTGCTGCGAGACCGCCGACGCGCGCGCTACCGCCATCGAAACGGCCAGGATCGCGTTGGCGCCCAGCCGGGCTTTGTTGGGCGTGCCATCGAGCGAGAGCATCAGCCGGTCGATCTGGGACTGCCGCTCCGCATCCGCGCCCAGCAGCGCCGGCGCGATGTGCTGGGCGATATTCTTGACGGCGTTGTGCGTGCCCTTGCCGAGATAGCGCGACTTGTCGCCGTCCCGCAGCTCGACGGCTTCGTGCTCGCCTGTGGATGCGCCGGACGGAACCGCCGCGCGCCCCATGCTGCCGTCGGCGAGCCAAACATCGGCTTCGACGGTCGGGTTGCCGCGGGAGTCGAGAATCTCTCGGCCGATGATTTTGGTGATTTCCATGGGAAGCTTTCAGGTTAGCAAGAGAGGCCGCTCCATAGCTGTCGCGGTTCTGTGAGCGGCTTCCGAACCGCGAGAGTCAACGAGCGGCCTGGCGCTTCCACAGGTCCCACGCGCGGCCGTACGGATCGGGATCTTCGGAGCGCTTCTTGACCTCGCCTTCGTCCAGATAAGTGACGCGCTGGCCCATCGCCATGGCTTGCGCCTGCACGCGGGCGTTCTCTTCGAGATATACGCTCCGCGCCACCGCCTCGATGACGCTCTTGCCGACGATCACGGCTCCGTGGCCGCGCATCAGCACCGCCGGCTTATTGCCCAGGGTCTTCGCCAAAGCCCGGCCGAGTTCCGGTTTCTCCACCAGCATGTTGGTATCGCCGCCCGCTTCGCGGATTTCGAATACGGGAACGCCTTCGCCCACAAACGAACTGTTGTGATACACCGGACGCAGAGGGATTTTCGTAATGCCGAAGGGGATCAGCGCCGGGGCGTGGCAATGCACGATGGACATCACGTCGGGGCGCACGCGATAGATCTCGCCGTGAATGAAGCGCTCGCGGTAGACCGCGCGCTTATCGCCGACCCCTGCGACAACGACGGGTTTGCTGTCGAGATCCAACTCCATTACATCGGCCGCCGTTACCTGCGCGGGCGCCAGCGATCGGGAGATCAGGTAGCGGCCCGCGCCCGGTCCGGTGCGAATGCTCACGTGGCCGAAGGCGTCCACGATCTCCAGCGCGGCCAGGATATGATTCGCGGTCACCACGTCGTCGATCAGCGACTCCCGGGAGGGCTGTTGCGCGCGTCAGCCGGGTGACGAGCGTGGTGGCTGCCGCGAACAGGAATCCACGGCGTGGGAGGACGTACATGCCTGCTAACATAGCGCATAAGATAGAGGGATGCGCAGAGCTGGTCTAGCCTTTGCCGCGATAGTCCTGATCGGCGCCGATTCCACCTATCAGCGGCAAATCGCCCAATGGCGCGCCGAACGAGAAGCCAAGCTCAAGGCCGACGATGGCTGGCTGACAGTGGTCGGGCTGCACTGGCTGCACGAAGGCGTGAATACCGTGGGCTCGGATCCGAACGCGGATGCGCCCTTACCCTCATCTGCTGCCGGCCCGAGTCGGAACCATTACGCTCTCGAAGGGCAAAGCCCACTTCAAGCCGTCGGGCGGTGTTCCGCTCAAGGAAATGGACCTGAAGACCGACGTGACGCCGCAGTATGACCGGCTCGCGCTCGGGCGCGTGAAGTTCTTCGTCATCGAGCGTGAAACCAAGTTCGGCGTGCGCGTGAAAGATAACGACAGCGACGCGCGCAAGAAGTTCGCGGGACTGCGCTGGTATCCGGTGGATCCGGCATGGAACATCAAGGCGAAGTTCATTCCCTCGCCGCATCAGGTCAGCTTCGACACCGAGGTGGGCGTGAAGGAGAAGGACGATTCGCCGGGCTATGTGACCTTCACTCGCGGCGGCCGCGACTACAAAATGGAGGCGGTGAAGGAAGACGACGACCTGTGGTTCGTCTTTCGCGACCTGACCAGCGGAAAGACCACCTACGGAGCGTCGCGGTTCCTGTACACGCCGTTCCCCAAGGACGGCTTCGTCGAGATGGACTTCAACAAGGCCGAGAATCCGCCTTGCATGTTTACCGACTATGCGACTTGTCCTCTGCCGACGCCCCAGAATCGTCTACAGCTCGCCGTGACGGCCGGGGAGCAGACGTATCATCGTCCGCAATGAAGCTAAGCGAGGTTCAACGTTACTGGGACCGACAGGCGCACTCCGATCCTATGTGGGCGATCCTCACGGATCCTGCGAAGGCCGAAGGCCGATGGAATGTGGACGAGTTCTTCGCCACCGGTGTTCGCGATATCGGCAGCGTCATGGAGCAGGCCGCGGCATGGGGGAAGCCCGGAGCGCGCCGCTCGGCACTCGACTTCGGATGCGGTATCGGACGGCTGAGCCAGGCGCTGGCGGATCACTTCGATCACGTGTACGGCGTCGATATCTCGCCGAAGATGATCGAACTGGCGCGGCAGCATAATCGCAAGGGCTCGCGCGTCGAATACCGGTGCAATCCCGCCGCGAATCTCGGCGAATTCGAGGACGGGTCGATCGACATGGTGTATTCGTGGATCACGCTCCAGCACGTGCGGCCTCTTTACGCGCGGCGGTACATGCGGGAGTTCTTGCGCGTGCTCGCGCCGGGAGGGCTGCTGCTGTTCCAGTACCCCAGCAAGCCCATTTCCTGGCGATCCCACCTGGGCAGGTGGAGAGCTCTTTTGTCCGTACCGCGCCCGATGTACATGAACGGCATGGATCGCAAGGAAGTGGTCGGGCTGCTGCAGCTCGGCGGCGGCCGGGTGCTGGAAATCCGTCAGGACGACGAATCCATTCCGGGATATCATAGCTTCTGCTATGCGGTCACTCGCGATTAGCGTCGCGGTCTTCCTGACAACTCTGCTCGCCCAGCAAACCGCTCCCGATCCTGGTGCATTCGACATCGGCGCGACGCAGGGGACGGGCGCAGCGAAACAAGCCACCAAAGCGAAGGCAGGTCCCATGCCGCGCCTCGCCAATGGCCTTCCCGATTTTGGCGGCAAGGGCGCTTGGTATCCGGGCTTCTCCGGGAACATCGCCGAGACGAAGTGGAAGGGCGTAAAGAGCGCCGACGTGAAAGTGGACGTGCCCTTTCTTCCCTCGGCGCTGGAGCTGTTCAACCAGCGCGTGACCAGCAATTCCAAGGACGATCCTGAAGCGCAGTGCCTGCCGGTGGGCGTGCCGCGCTACATGTTCGATCCGTATGCCTTCGAGATGGTCCAGACGCCGACGCACGTCATCTTTCTGTTCGAAGGCGACAACTACCTGTGGCGAAGCGTTCCCCTCCGCGCGAATCTGGAGCATTCGAAGGATGCGAAACCGGCATGGCTGGGCGATGCCGTAGGCCGCTATGAAAAGGACACGCTGGTTGTCGATGTCAACGGCTTTAACGGCAAAGCCTGGCTCGATCAGGCGGGCCATCCGCAGACCACGCAGGCGCATCTGATCGAGCGCTACACCCGCACCGATTCGCTCACGCTCAAATACGAAGTCACCATCGACGATCCGGGAGCGTACTCAAAACCGTGGACCGCCAGCAATACCGTGTCCTGGCGTCCCGGGTTTCAACTGATGGAGTTCATCTGCCAGGAAAACGAAAAAGACTCGGTACACATGACGAAGGAGCGATTGTAACCCCCCATGCGCTGCGCCATGAGCGAGCGGCAGCCGCATTCCGACTCTACTTTTTGAGCGCCGGAGTTTGACACACCCGCCTCGCGTCCCGGAGAATGGGAGTGCCTACCTCATGTGCGGATATGGCGGAATTGGCAGACGCGCTAGATTCAGGTTCTAGTTCTCGCAAGGGAGTGGAGGTTCAAGTCCTCTTATCCGCACCAATGAAAATGGGAGAGCTATACAACCGGGAAAAGTGCTACACCTCTTCCCGGAGCGAAGACTCGGTTTGAGCTGGTGATTAAGCCTGAGAAGTCCTGGACCTGTTAAAAGCCTCGAACCGGATCGCCAGACGCACGCCGACTTGGGAGGGCCCGTTTCGGTGAGCGCGGTTCCTCGGGAGTAAACTGAGAAACGTGCAACCGCAACCCGATGCAGCGGCTGCCCATCTCGACGCAGTCAACCGATCCTGGCACCAAGAGACTGACGTAAGACTATCGATTCGCTTTCGGTTTATGGCGCTGCGCGAGCAACTCCAGCCACTGGAGTTCCGCCTCGATGCGGATGCCCGCTGAGAAGCCGGAAGGATTTCGAGTTTCGATGGCGACGGCTATCCAGGCCGTCTTGAAGGCGACCTAACACATCCGGCCACGCGTTTTGATTTTGCGTCTGGAGCGCGGAGTTTAGCAGTTGCTTTTTTGGGGGGCTGGGGGATGAATCCTGGATTGGGCAGATGATTGAGCCTACCGCAACCGAGTTGGCATTCCTCGTGCAGAATTTCACCGCATGCGGTTGCTTCTCTTAGTCGGCGTAACTGGCTGTCTGTGCTTCGCCCAATCTGTTTCGATAGGTGCACTTGGAGGCATTCGCCTAACGGATGATATTCGGAGTGGGCAAATAAATGAATCCTTCACTGACCGGTTTAGCGCGGCGGGCGGTACCACCAGTGAGTCAAAACGCTACGTTGTCGGTCCAACGGTTGAGCTCGAACTACCATTCAGCCTAGCCCTGGAGTTCGATGCTCTCTATCGCCGTGAAGGTTACCGCACTCGTTTCGACATCTCCATTTCGCCCTTGGTGAATTCGATTGGGCCATTCGGAGGAATTCAATTCGACCGTGAGCGTGCTAATTCGTGGGAGTTCCCGCTTCTTCTCAAGTACAAGATCCGGTTGCCGGTTATCAAGCCTTACGTCGAGGCCGGATACGCGCATCGGATCATTGAAGGTTCTATCGACAACATTCTCCTGATCGCCCCTCCCCCCGGATTTAGTGGTGGACGGGGTTTTAACGGGTCTTCGAACACGAATTGGCTCGGGAGCCATGGCGCTGTTGCAGGCCTGGGAGTGCAATTGGCCTTCGGCCGATTGATAGTATCGCCGGAAGCGCGATACACACGATGGAACAATGCTGCAATTCGAGAATCTGTCTTCGCACCGGCCGTGGCGGATTTCCTTGAATCTGGTCTGCCCGGGTTTGAATCGGCCCGGAATCAAGTTGACCTACAGATAGGTTTCAGGTGGAGGGTTCACTAGAGAGTCACAAGGGGACCGATGGGCATCTTGGTGTATCGGACCGTGTAGGCTTGCTGGAAGCCGACGAACGGGGTTAGAAAGAGCGGCGTAAAAACGGAGATTTTAACTGGTAGAGATTATCGAGGGCAGGTCACGGGTGTAGCGCTTTTTCCCCTTGTATTAGCTCTTATGCAGCCGGAATTGTGAACCATATGGGGTTTTCCAGGTCTTGGATTCCATCCTGCACCGTCGGCACTATTAGTCCATTCGCCTAATCTTTCCTGGTAATCCCGTGTATATCCAAAATGTTCCGCGTCGTGTAAACGCGCGGCTCAGATTTTTCCTACCCGAAAGCAACAGATTTAAGGACTCTAGTACTTTAACGATCTTAAAAAGATCATTTTTGTAACGCCGAGTAGGAGTTTGGATCTATACTCTATCGAAGAAGTTAAGTAGTCCTAAGTTCGGAGGAGGAATACTACAATGAAGATCGTGGTTTTAAGTCTAATGGCGGTGGCTCTTGCTCCCATAAGCGCCCTCGCCGATACTTGTCTAGGTACTTGCGGTGCTCTTGGTGCCGATGGAGTTGTGACCCTTTCGCCCGCCGGGAACTCCACCTATCAGTACGTCACCACAAACGGCGGAGCGACTGGCGGAGGCCAGATTTCCAGTGTCGGGGGAACGAACGGCTCAACCTTTACCACATCCGTTTTTGGTTCGAGTGCCGGCGATCAATTGAATTTCTACTTCAACTACGTCACTTCGGACGGGGCGGGATTCGCGGACTACTCGTGGGCGGAGTTGCAGACCGGCACGGGCACGCACGTGGCGTGGCTATTCACTGCGAGGACCGAGCCATCCGGAAATACGTCCCCAGGCGTTGGTTTGCCTGCCAATGATTCGACTCTGGTTCCCTCATCGAGCGCCATCATCGGTGGCGGGCCGGCTTGGTCTCCGCTCGGTGGATCGTCGGGAGGTTGCTTTGACGCCGGCTGCGGTTACACAGGCTGGATTCAGTCCCAATATACGGTTGCGGCGGCCGGCAATTACCAACTCTTGTTTGGGGTTTCGAACTGGGACGACACACTTTTCGACTCCGGGCTGGCCTTTGACGGCGCCACAATCGGCGGCGTTCCGATCGAAGGTAACGTTCCGGAGCCCGCGAGCATCGGGCTGGTCGGTATCGGTGTCGCCGGTTTGCTGTGGGCGCGGCGCCGAAAGCTCGCTCGCTAAAGTAACCTAGGGAGGGGGGACGAAAGTCTGCCCCTCCGTTCCACCCGCAAGCGTTCCGCTCAGCCGCCTCAAAGTGCGGGGCCAGCCCGGAAGAGTGAAAGAGAAAGCACGAACTCTTTCGAAAAAAGAAACTTCCGGGAAAGGCAAACCACTCGGAGGATTGGGGGGTCTGACCTACGTGGCCCCTACTCTAACTGACGCGCCTCGGACGATTAAGGTTCTTTTTCTTAGCTTCGTTGTGACGTTCGAGCCGCGGCCTGCAGCCGCCCGCTGGGGGGACCGATGTGGATGTGCGCCCCGGTCGCTTTTCCGGGAACGGAACTCCGGAAGGCGTAATAGGGGATCGCGCTCGCCTCCAGATAATGGCGCAGCCAGACTCCCTCGGGCGCGTCCGGCAGGAGAGCCACGTCTACCCGATTGCGGTGATCGAAGCCCAGAGCCGCGTGCACGGCGGTTTCGCCATCGGCGCTCACGGGCAGCGCGGTGTGGAATTGATGCTCAAAAGCCTGCTTCACGTGCTCGAAATCATTATGGGTAAACAAGCCGGCGCCCGCAAACTTCTCCATTACCGGCAGAACCGGCCCCAGGTCCCCATTGGACCCCGGAGGAGGAACTTGCGCGGCGGCTTGCTCGGCTAGCTCTTCCAGATGAGCCATCTCAGCAACCTGCTGCACCAGCTTCGCACGCGAGACGGTCAGTTCGTAGGTGGATTGCGCCTGCGACAATTCCCCGGCAGGATCATCCAGACTCCGCTGCGGCGTAAGGCCCGCGTCGACCATGGCGTGCGCTGCGTCCAGCTTCGTCTTGGCGCGATCCACCTGGCGTTGAGCGGCTTGCAGAAGCTGCGCGGCCAGCTCCTCGGTCAAATCGTTCGTGGAGACGGGCGCGTTGAGCAGCTCCGCATCGCGTGCCGCAGCGATCGCGTCCTTGGCCTGATCGACTCGGGACCGAGGAACTAGAGGAGCCGGACTGGGGGGAGAAGCTTGTCCGTACAGGAAAAGGCTTCCCAGGAAAAGCAGGGAAAACCGCAGATACATCCGCCTTCAGGATACCACCGGCCCAGAATCGGCCTCAGCTTGCGCGGGAATACGGTGAGTGATACTTTCGAGCCATGCGGCTGGGCGTGCTGGGATGCTCCTTCATTGGTTTGTTAGCGGCGGCTGCGGCGACGGTGGCGATCGCCCAGCAGGCGGCGATCGGCGTGCCCGTGCCGCCCTTGGGAAACGGGCCGTTCGTCTTCGATACGGCTGAGCAGCACAAGATCCGGGTGTCGGTGGTCGCGAAGGGCCTGGAGCATCCCTGGAGCCTGGCGTTTCTTCCCGACGGAAGCATGCTGGTAACGGAGCGTCCGGGGCGTTTACGCATGGTGCGCGACGGCAAGCTCGATCCGAAGCCGATCAGCGGTGTGCCGGCGGTGCGCCTGATCGGAAATTCGGGCCTGATGGATGTTGCGCTGCATCCCAAGTTTGCCCAGAACAAGCTGGTCTACCTTACCTACAACAAGCCGGGTCCGAATAAAACGATCGCGACCGCGCTGGCTCGGGGACGGCTGGAGAATGGCGCTCTGACCGGCGTCCGCGACATCTTCGTGGCGGACTGGCTGCCGGAGGCGGCCAACGGGTACAACTCGCGCATTGTTTTTGGCCGGGACGGCATGATCTACGTATCGAACGGAGCCTCCAATAGCGATGCGTCGCAGGATCCCAAAAGCCACCGCGGAAAGATCCTGCGGCTGCGCGACGACGGCACGGTCCCTCCGGACAATCCTTTCGTGGGACGCGCCGGGTACAAGCCCGAGATCTACTCGATGGGACATCGCAATACGCTGGGGCTCATCGTCCATCCGGTTACGGGAGCGCTGTGGAACAACGAAAACGGTCCGAATGGCGGCGATGAAATCAACATCATCCTGCCGGGCCGGAATTACGGCTGGCCGGTGGCGAGTTATGGCCGGACCTATGAAGGACCCCGGGTATCGGATGTTCCGTGGCGCGAAGGGATCGAACAGCCTATCGTGTTCTGGGTGCCGTCGATCGCCGTCGCGGGCATGGCGATCTATACCGGGGATCGCTTCCCTGCCTGGAAAAACAATGCCTTCGTCGGCGGCATGCGCACGGGAGAAATTCCGGGTACCGGACACCTGGAGCGGATCGTCTTTAACGCCAAGACGGAAGAACTGCGGCGCGAAAGCATGCTCAGCGAACTGCACCAGCGAATTCGCGAGGTTCGCCAGGGCCCCGACGGGCTCCTGTATCTCCTGACGGATGAAGACGCTGGCGCTCTCTTGAAGATCGAACCTGCGCCTTGATCGCCTTTCGTAAGGAATCGAAAGCCCTCCGAGCGCGTCCAACTGAGTGGAGGATTCTTACCGGAGCTAAACATCCTGGCATCCGACTTCTGACATGGTGGCCAAGCTGTTTCTCCACGGTCACAAGGAGTTGTATATGTTACGAAGTCTCTACATTATGCTCGACTACCACATCGCGGCTACTGATGGCGACGCGGGGCGAGTTCAGGATTTTCTGTTCGACGATGAAAGCTGGATCGTCGACTATCTGGTGGTGGATACCGGGATCCACGCCAGAAGCGCGAGGTTTTGGTGAACCCGTTCGCGGCCGGATCTCCGGACTGGGAAACTAAGCGGTTCCCCATGCTCGTGGCGCGCGAGCAGATTCTCACAAGTCCGCTTGTGACGAGCGATTTGCCGATCTCACGGCAGCGCCGCACGGGCCTGAAATCCCCCGGATCGCATTTAAGAAGTGTGCGCGAAGTGCTGGGATACAGCATCCACAACGCAGACGGCGAGATCGGAAGCCTGGAGGATTTCATTATCGAGGACACGCTTTGGGGTATGCATCACGTGGTGATTGGTTTGGGGCGGCCTGCGCAGCGGTCCGTGATCGTGGCGCCGGAATCCATCCGAACGATCTCGTGGCCGGGCAAAGCAGCGTGGATGAACCTGACGGCCGAGGAACTGGAGATCAGGCCGGATTTCGACGCGACCAGCGCGGTGAACCGGGACGCGGAAAATCGGCTGTACGATTTTTATGGCCGTCCTGTATGCCCGCCTCCGCCGTTCGCTCCGGAGAACCGGTCCGAAGCCTATTGAGCGATCTTCGCCAGAACCAGAGGCAGCGCATCTCCGGACGCCGGGGCCGCCGATCCGCATTGCTTACTCCGGATCTGCCAAAGCTGTTCCGCCAGATCCAGATTGCTGTCGGTAACAGCGTTCTGGCGCGATTCGACGAGCCGGGCTTTCAGCGCTTTATTCGCCGCGTCGAGAACGTCCTGAGCCGCCGGAAGAGCGGGCCTTTGAAGACACTGATTGATTTCATCCAGGGCTAACGCGATCAGTTTGAGACTGCGGCCGTATCGCTCGTTTGCAGTCAGACCCCGGCGGGTAGGATCCAGAGTCATGATCTGTTCGGACAGTTCCAGCCGCTTACGGATATTCTCTTCGACGGCCTTATCGCCCGGTTTCAGCCGCGATGCTTCGAGAAAGTCGGACCTCGCCGCCGGATAGTTGCCGCGCGCGAACTCGGCTTCGCCGAGTCCGGCATATACATCCGGATCCTGGGGATCGCGGCGCAGGATTCCCTGAAAAACGTCGGCGGCGCGGGCCGAGGATCCAGCGGAAAGGAACAATTGGCCGATCCGCTTTCTAGTCTTAACGTCGGCCGGCGCTTCCTCCTGGAGCGGCAACAGCTCCGCCAGAAGTTCCTCTTTGTCATTCTGCCGGGCGAGTAGGTCGATCAGCTCATAGCGCACCCGTAAGCGATTCTGAGCGGCTTTCGCGTTCCAACGGCCATAAATCGCGCGGTGATAGAACGAAACACCTTCGGGAATCCTCATCTCCCCGACCATGACGCGCGCCATCATCAGATTGGCATCGCCATCCGTTGAATCCCGCTGGAGAAGCTCATTCAGCGTGCTCTCGGCTTCCGGGAAGCTCTTCGCCGCCAGCAGCGCCTCCGCCAGCGCCAGGCGATAGTCGCGATTGTCGCGCTCGACAGCAACCGCATCCTTGAATCGTTCGGCGGCTTCCGCATAATGACCGTCCTGCATCATTCGATGGCCTTCCGCGAGGAGCCGCACAGCTCCAGCGCGATCCTCGGCCCGCTCGATCCTTGCCAAAAACGTATCCATCACGAAGAGAGCGGCTAATGCAATGCGACATCAGGACGAACGTGCCGATGAAGGAGGTCCCGGTAGCCAGGCGCTGCTGTGGCATTTACTCCGCGTACTCCTGAGTGGTGGACAGACGGCCGACGCCGTATGCCTCAAGCACATCGCCCAGGACGACGATCCCGAGCAAATGCCGCACATTTGCCCGGCTCACGACGGGCAGCACGTGGAGTTTGGTTGTGCCCATCCTCTCCAGGGCCACACTCAGGGTGTGGTCGGAGTGCACATGGGGAAAGTCTTCGGGATTGGCGTGATGGCGATGATGCCCCCAGTCGGCGATTTCGCCAATGGTCTTGACGGCATCTCCGTTTGAAGCAGCCTGCTTGAGCTGGGACTCCTGAATCATGCCCAGCAGCTCGCGTCCGTCCGCGACGGGCCAGGCGTCGAGCGGCGTCCCCTTCACCCGATCGCTGGATACAGACTCGATGGCCTTGATCACGTTCATGTCCGGCGCGAGCACCAGAGGAGCCGTTCGCATCACCTGAGCGACCCGCAGCCGGCCGTGATCGGATCGGGATTCCGCGGTGGGCAGGTGTACGCCGTCCTGGTGCGCCAGTGCTTCGTAAATCGGTTCTCTCTGAAGGCGCTGCGAAATGAAGAACGCGATCAGGTTGGAGATCATGAGCGGCACAATGATGGTGTAATCGCGCGTCATTTCGAAGATCATGATGACGGAAGTCATGGGCGTGCGGACGATTCCCGCGAACGCAGTGCCCATCCCGACCAGCGCGTATGCGCCGGGTCCGGCCGTGTAGCCCGGCAGAAAGTGATGGGCGACGCTGCCCACGGCGGCCCCCATCATCGCTCCGATGAAGAGGCTCGGGCCGAAGATGCCGCCTGCGTTTCCGGAGGAGTAAGACACGGCGGTGGCGACTATTTTCAAGATCGCCAGCAACGCAACGACCTTTAGGACCATATCGCCGTTCAGCACTTTTTCGACGTAGTTGTAACCGACTCCCATCACTTCGGGTACGAAGTAGCCCATCACGCCCACGGACAGTCCGCCGATCGCCGGCTGGAGCCAGACGCTCCATTTGGGCAGACGCATGAACCATAGACGAAGCCCTAGCAGTAGTTTCACGAAGGCGACCGATCCGATGCCGCCTACGACGCCGAGCACCGCGTAGATACCCAACTCCGATGGGTGGACCAGCTTGTAGCCGGATACATGAAATAGGGGATCGTCACCCAGGACCAGGTGTAGAACCATCCAGGAGGTGGCCGAGCTCAACACCGCAGTCCCTAATACGGAGGCGTGCAAATCGCCCATAACCTCTTCGAGTGAAAACAGCACGCCGGCGATGGGCGTGTTAAACGCCGCGGCCAGGGCGGCCGAGCAGCCTACGGGAACCAGCGATTTCACGCGCTCCTGGCTGAGTCCCAGCCTTCGCGCGATCACCGACGCCAGTCCCGCGCCGATGTGCGCCGATGGACCTTCGCGTCCCAATGCGATACCGCTCGCCAGGGACGCCGAGCAGCAGAAAAACTTTCCCAGGACGGTGCGGAAGGAGATGCGGCCCTCGTTCACAAAGAGGGCAAATTTGGTCTGTGGAATGCCGCTGCCGCGCGCGAGCGGAAAATATCGCCACAACAGATATCCAGTGACCAGCGAGCCAAGAGTGGGCAATAGAATTCGGTGCCAGCCGGCTCCGCCCGGCGGATACATGCGCGCCGCCAGGCGGCCGGTGAGGAGAATGAAGGCCACGATCACCAGGCCCACCAGGGCGCCGATCATCAGGCTCAGGACGATGGTGAGCTGATTCTCGTTTTGCCGGAGCCGGTCCAGGAGTCTCTTGAGTCTTAGCAGCAACCGTGCGGTCCCTAAATCCATTATGCGGCCCCGACACCGGGCAGCGATAATTTACTCGGGCGCGCTGGTCGGCGGAACGATGCCCTTGAGGCGCAGGTAGACGGCCATGTAACCGTACATTTCATTGGAGTGCCGCACGAGGTTATACAGCGTCGCAAGCCTGGAGCGGTTCGGATCCGGCGGGAAAGGTCCTCCGAGACGTGAACTGACCATCTCCGTGGCCGTCACATCGGTGAGCGCGTCGAAGACGGCATCGCAGGCCGCGAAAGACTGTTTAAGAGCCGCGACCAGCTCATCCTTGGAGGTTTTGGATGCAGCCCCGAGCGACTTGCGTTCGCCATTCAGGCCGGTACAGACACTCATATTCGCTTCGGCGATGTGGGCCACGCGGCGGCCAAAGGTTTCGACATCCGGAGTAGGGCGGAAGGCGTAATTTTCGGCGGGCATCTTCTCGGCCAGCTTCAGCAGATTGTTCCGGATCACGCCGTAGGACCATCTCACTTCGGTACTAAGGGGGTCCGGGGTTTGCCCGCGGAGCACGGCCGCTGCGGCGAGCATAGCGCAAACCGGGAATCGTGAAGGCCGGCCCATCGGATGGAGTTATTGTCGCACGCGTGCGAGGGTGGTCGAAAGCCGAAAAAACACTCAACTCTCCGCCGGTTTTGGCGATAAGGGTCAGGTGGGATCCCTGTCTACTGTAGTTACCCCTGCCGGGGCAGTTGCCCGCAAGCTGATCAAGCGCCTGCCGGCTTTTTCGCCGGTCGCTATTCGTCTCATGGCCCTAGTGGCCGATCAAAACGTTTCGTTTAAAGAAGTTGCGAAGCTCATCGCGCTGGATCCGGCCCTCTCTGGCGAGACTTTGCGCCTGGCGAACTCCGGCCTGTACGCGCGCAGGCAGGAGATTCAGTCCGTTCTGCATGCGATCGCCATCGTGGGCCTGGACCGGCTGACCCAGATGGCCGTGACCGCAGCTTTGTGGCGGGGCATGCCGAACCGCACATCCTCGTTTATGAAAGCCTGGTGGCGGCACAACGTGGCGACCGCGCTCATTGCGGAACAGACTTCCGGAACGCCCATCGACCACGCGTATACGGCCGGCCTGCTCCACGGAGTCGGACAACTGGCGCTGTTCGAGCATGGCGCGCAGGAGTATGTCCGTCTGGTGAACGATTCCGTTACCAACGGCCTGGACCTGCTGCAGAATGAGCGCAGCGCGTATGGAATCGACCACGCCGAGCTTGGCGGGCTCATTCTGGAATCGTGGGGCCTGCCGGAAGCCCTCCAGGATGCGGCGTCGCTACACCACTGGCCGAACGTGGGCGGCAAGGTGGCGGACGCGGTGCAGCTCGGATGCCTGGTCGCGGAGCACATCGGGTTCGGCGCATGCGGCGGTCACCGGCAACTGGCGGCGGAAGCTCTGCCTGCTGCGGTGGCCGAGGTGATCGGGAACAAGGCCCTGCTCGACGTGTTTGCGACGGAAGTCAATAACATCGAGTGCTCGCTCATCTAGGCGAATTTAGATGGCGGCTGGGAAACCCGTCCCGCTGTCATAATCGAGTGAGTGTTCTCCAACCGTCTGCTTCACGAAAAGAGTCCGTACTTACTCCAGCACGCGCATAATCCCGTGGATTGGTATCCGTGGGGCCAAGCGGCGCTCGACAAGGCCCGCCAGGAGGACAAGCCGATTTTTCTCTCGGTCGGGTATTCCACGTGCCATTGGTGCCACGTGATGGAGCGCGAATCGTTCGAGAACGAGGACGTCGCGAAGGTCTTGAATGAGCACTTCGTAGCGGTGAAAGTGGATCGCGAAGAGCGCCCCGATCTCGACCGCGTCTATATGTTATTCGTGCAGGCATCCACAGGCAGCGGCGGATGGCCCATGTCGGTGTGGCTGACGCCGGAGGGCAAACCGTTTTTCGGCGGCACGTATTTTCCGCCGGACACGCGCTACGGGCGGCCCGGATTCGGAGCCATTCTCAAAAGGCTCGCGCAGGCCTGGCGCGAGGACCGCGCCAAAATCGAGGAATCCGGCGCACACGTGGTCGAACAGCTGCTCCAATATAGCCAGCAAAACGCCGGGGGCCGCGGCCAGGTCGGGCAGAACGCGCTCGATTCCGCGTTCTATGCATTCCGCAGATCGTTCGACGCGCGCCTGGGCGGATTCGGATCGGCGCCCAAATTTCCGCGGCCGAGCGTGCTCAATTTCCTGCTGCGGTATGGGGCGCTCGACGGAGAATGAGGAAGCTCGCGATATGGTGCTGGTCACTCTGCGCGCGATGGCCAAGGGCGGCATGCACGATCAGCTGGGCGGCGGCTTTCATCGCTATTCGGTGGACGAAAACTGGTTCGTTCCGCACTTCGAAAAGATGCTGTACGACCAGGCCCAGCTCGCAATTTCGTATCTGGAGGCGTACCAGATCACCGGCGACGCGCAGTATGCCGATGTCGCCCGCGACATTTTCGAATACGTGTTGCGCGACTTGGGCCACCCAGGCGGGGGTTTCTATTCGGCCGAGGACGCCGATAGCGCGGCGGATCCGGCAAAGCCAAAAGACAAGAGTGAAGGCGCGTTCTACATCTGGAGCCATCAGGAGAATCGTGGATGTCCTCGGCGAGCGCGATGCAGCCGTATTCTGCCGGCGGTTCGGCGTTCAGCCGAATGGGAACGTGCAGGAAGATCCGCACGGCGAGTTTACCGGGCGAAACATTCTTTATCAGGCGGAGGATGTGCCGGACGAATCTCTGCCGCGGTCGATAACGAAGCTGCTCGAAGTTCGCTCGCGGCGGCCTCGTCCGCATCTCGACGACAAAATCCTCAGCGGCTGGAACGGCATGATGATTTCGGCGTTCGCCAAGGGAGCCCAGATACTTGACGAGCCCCGCTATGCACAGGCGGCGCGCGATGCCCGGAATATTCTCGATCGGCATCTGTGGCGTGAGGCTGACTCGACGCTTTTGCGGCGGTATCGCGAAGGCGAGGCGGCCATCGAGGCTTTCCTGGACGATTACGCGGCGCTGATCGGCGCATTGATCGATCTGTATGAAACCGCCTTCGACCCGGCCGATCTGACGTGGGCCGCGCGGCTGGCGGAACGCGCGCTGGGTCTGTTTGAGGATAAAGAAGGCGGCGGATTCTTCAGTTCGCCGGCCAATCAGAGCGATCTGCTGCTGCGTCTCAAGGACGATTACGACGGAGCGGAGCCTTCGGGGAATTCCGTGATGGCCCTGGCGCTGCTGCGGCTGGCGCGCATCACAGGGAGAAGCGATCTCCGCAGCGCGGCGGAGCGGGCCCTCGAAGGATTCTCGGGACGGATGCTGGCGGGCGGAGCAGGATTGCCGCAGATGCTGGTGGCGCAGATGTTCGCCATGGGCAAGCCGATGGAGATTGTCCTGGCGGGACCGCGTGACCGGCAGAACGCGATGCTGGCCGAGATCCGCAAGCGCTTTTTGCCCAACGCCGTCGTCATGCAGGCTTCCGATGCTCCCGACTGCGATGCCGGCGGTCGACGGCCTGGCCACGGCGTACGTTTGCGAAAACTATGCCTGCAAACTTCCGGTCACCGAGCCCCGCGCGCTTGCGGAGTTATTACAATAGAAGTCTATGGAGAGACCAGGAGCTACAACACTCAGAGGAAATCCGCTTACGGTGCTGGGTCCGGCGTTGAAGCCGGGCGAAAAGGCGCCGGATTTCAAGGCGGTCGACGATTCACTCAAAGACGTCAATCTGGCGGGAACGGGAAGCGGCGTGCGGATTTTCAGCGTCGTTCCTTCGCTCGATACACCGGTGTGCGATGCGCAGACCAAGCGCTTCAATGAAGAAGCCGGCAAGCTGCCCGACGTGAAGATCTATACCTTCAGCATGGATCTTCCGTTCGCCCAAAAGCGCTGGTGCGGAGCCTTCGGCGTGGACCACGTCAAGATGGTTTCCGACCACCGCGACGGGTCGTTCGGCCAGGCTTACGGGACGCTGATCAAAGACCTTCGCATCATGAGCCGCGCGATCTTCGTCGTGGACAAAAACAATGTGATCCGCCACGTGGAGTATGTCAAAGAAGTGGCCGAACATCCGGACTATGAAGCCGCGCTCTCAGCCGCACGGGCGGCCGCGGGCGGAGCAGCTTCGGCTTAGTCCGGAGGCTCGCTGGAATCACGGCTGCCGGGCGCGGCGGCGCTACAATCAAACCAGGTTTGTTGAGGTTTAACTCGAGGTATCGGGAAAAATTGGCCTTCTCATGAGCGATGCGACCTTCGGGACCTGGAGCGCCGCGGCGAGCCCGCTGACCATCGAGTATTCACTGGTAGTTATAGAGGAGATCCGGCGCGAAGTCGCCGAGGGTTTCCAGAAGCTTTCCCGCGGCGGTATCGAGGTCGGCGGTCTTCTGTACGGAGTGCATGAAGGGCAAACCGTGCGGATCATGGCGATTCGTCCGGCGGCCTGCGAACACGCCTCGGGTCCGACGTTCCGCCTTTCCGAGCGGGATCGCGCGGCCCTGCACGAGCAGATTCGCCAGGACCAATCGGATTCGCGGCTGGAGGACCTGGTATGCGTCGGCTGGTACGTTTCGCACACCCGCACGGAAATCGTCCTGACCGAATCGGACCAGGACATCTTTTCCAGCTTTTTCGCCAAGCCGTGGCAGGTAACTCTGGTGGTGCGGCCGAGCCGCGGTGGGAACATGCGAGCCGGCTTCTTTGTGTGGGAGTCCGGCGGAACGGTCAACCCCAGCCAAAGCTACCAGGAGTTCAACTTTCCGGACCGGCTCGCGGCCGCCTTCGAACACCGGGGATCGTTTGGCGAGCGCCCGGCTCCCGAACAACGCAGCGCCGCCCGCCCTGCGCGTCCGGCTCCCGTACCTATACCCGCGCAGGATATCCCTGCGAATCCGGAGCCTCGCGTAGCACCGATTCCCAGCGGATCGCCTGCGCCCAGGGTTTCGCCTTCGTCCAGCATGACGTCGCTCTTCGCAGAGCCGGTCGCGGCTAAAGATGCTGCGCTTCCAACCTGGGATTCGGCCGACTCCGGCACGAAGACCAAATCGGGCAGGAACTGGATCGGGCTGGCGGCGGCCGTGATCGTCATCGCGGGGCTGGCGGTTACAGGCGCGCGCTACTTTGTGACCGGCGGGACGAATGAAAGCCTGGCGTTGAGCGTGCTCGAACGGGAGGGTCAGCTGGATATTCAGTGGAACGGCCAATCGCCCCCGGTGTCGAAGGCCGTCAGCGCGACGCTTGAGATCGCCGACGGGCCGCAAACCCGGACCATTCCGCTGAAGCCCCAGGACCTGGCGGCGGGAAAGTTCGCTTATAAGCGCGATACCGGGGACATTCAAGTACGCATGATCGTGGATGAGCCGGACGGAGCGAAAGTGCAGGAGGCATCGCGCTTTCTCGGACCGCCTCCGGCGAAAGCGAACGACGACGAGTTAAAGACTCTGCAGCAGCGTCGCGACGATCTGGAGGCTGAAATAGGGCGCCTCAAGCAATCCAACGCTCAGCAGGCGGAGCGGATCCAGCAGCTCGAACGTACCTTGAAGATTCTTCAAACCAGACAAGGGAATTGAGGGTGCCGATTCCGATCTTCCAGGTGGACGCGTTCGCCGGCGCGCCCTTTCGCGGAAATCCCGCCGCGGTTTGTCCCCTGGAGCGATGGCTCAAGGACGAGACGCTGCAGGCCATCGCCGCGGAGAACAATCTGTCGGAAACCGCGTTTTATGTTCGCCGGAACGATCGTTACCAACTCCGCTGGTTCACGCCGCTAGTGGAGGTCGACTTGTGCGGACACGCCACGCTCGCGGCCGCTTACGTGATTCAGGAGCTACGGCGGGAGACCGGGGAACTCAAGGTTATGTTCGATTCGCGCAGCGGCGAATTGACGGTCTCACGCGAGGGCGATCTTTTTGTTTTGGATTTTCCCTCGCGCCCGGCACGGGAGTGTCCCGAAGACCCGTCCCTTTTTGAGGCTCTGGGCGCCCGGCCGGCGGAATTCCTGCGGACGGGCGATTGTTTCTGCGTGTTTGAGACCGAGGACCAGGTTCGCGCGCTGGCTCCGGATATGGGCAAGCTCCTCGCGGTGGATTGCCGCGGGGTGATCGTCACCGCTCCGGGCAAGGATTGCGATTTCGTCTCGCGTTTCTTCGCGCCGCGCGCCGGCATTCCGGAGGATCCGGTGACCGGCAGCGCGCATACCACTCTGATCCCCTACTGGTCGCGAAGGCTCGGGAAAAAGAAGCTGTTCGCGCGGCAGATTTCGCGGCGCGGCGGCGAATTGTGGTGCGAGGACCGGGGCGAACGCGTCGGAATCGGCGGCAGGGCTGTAAAATACCTGGAGGGAGAGATCACAGTACCCTTCGAATAGTAGTAACTACTTTCCGATCAGGGGCATCTGAACCTTTATGAGAAAACTTGTCGTGGTGCTGTTCCTGGCGTGTGCCGGTTCCGCCTGGGGGCAATTCTTCGAAGCATGGTTTAACGGCGGGCAATCGCTGCTGTCCAATAGCGGACTCGGGAGCCCGTTCTCGGCGGACCAGGGCGGAGACAAGAACGACTACAAGCTGGAGGACGGCTTCCGGTTCAGCTTTAGGATGGACCTCAACAACGACAGCCATTTCGGTCACGAGGTGCAGTACGCCTATAGCCGAACGAAACTCCGTACTTCGGCTGCACTTTCCGGCGGCGCGGCCACGGAAGAGGGAATGGCGATCCATCAGGGCGGCTACAATTTTCTCCTGTACGCTACGCCGGAAGGCACGCGGATCCGGCCCTTCGCTACCGCAGGCGTCATGTTTGCCAACTATGTTCCGCCCGGATCGTCGGCGACCCAGGGCGGAGGCGACAATAAGTTCGGATTCAACTACGGAGGCGGCGTCAAGATGCGCATCACTTCGCTCTTCGGTGTGCGCGTGGATGTCCGCCAATACACCACGCCCAAGCCTTTCTCCCTGCCCTATCTGAGAGAAGGCTGGCTGCGTCAGACCGAAATATCCGCGGGCTTCGGTGTGATGTTTTAAGGACCAGCCGGCGCCGGCGATCCGATCGTCTGCCGGGCGGGATAAGATAAAAGCAAATGTACCCGAAGGTGTTGCGGCGAGTCAGTCCGGCGGCCGTCCTTCTGCTGCTGGCGTTCGGCGTGCCCAGGATTGCGTTCGGACTCGATCCGAGCCGCAAGCTTACCCAGTACGTTCACCGGATCTGGCAGACGCAGCAAGGTTTACCGGCGGGCGGTATCCTCGACATTTTTCAGACCCGCCAAGGTTACCTGTGGCTGGCCACGCAAACGGGCCTGGTGCGCTTCGACGGAGTACGTTTCCAGGACGCCGAGGACATTATTCCCGGAGCGCCGCCGAACCTATGGGCCAGGGCCGCGATGGAAGATCCGCGGGGACGGCTGTGGGTCGGCTCCAACGAATCCGGGATTTACCGGCTCGGCACGGACGGCGTGAATCAATACACCACGGCCCAGGGGCTTCCCTCCAATGCGATTCAGTGCATGGTGCCGGGACGCGATGGCGTCTTGTGGGTATGCACCGACAATGGTCTGGCTCGCATGGACCTTACGCGCGACGATTCCCGGTTTCAGGTGGTGGACGATGCGGCCACGGAGAATGAGAACGTGCGCGCGGCTTGCCAGGACGCGAGCGGCAGCCTGTGGGTAGGAGGCGATGGGGCGCGCGTGGCAGTTGAAAATAACGGCCGGTTCACTTCCCGGCTGCTCAAGGGAATTCCCGGATCCTCGTCCGTGCGGGCGTTGCTGTGCGCGGGCGATACGGTCTGGGTTGGAACCAGCGACGGGCTGATCCGCATACGACGCGACGATCGCGGGAACGAGCAGCGTCTGTTCACGGTGAAAGACGGCCTGGCGGACGATTTCATATTTTCCCTGGCGGACGCCTCGGGAGGCGCAGTGTGGGCCGGCACCCGCAACGGTTTTAGCCGGCTGCGCGACGGGAGTCTGGATAGCTTCCGCCCGCAAGACGGACTGTCGCAGAGCACCGCGATGGCGATGTTCGAAGATCGCGAAGGAACGCTGTGGGTGGGAACCAAGCGCGGCTTGAACCAGTTCGTGGACGGGCGCGGCGTTCCTTATACCGCGAGTGAGGGGCTTCCCAGCAACGAGGCTGGTCCGGTGCTCGAAGACCATACGGGAGCCGTATGGGCCGGCACTCTGGATCGCGGGCTGGCGCGGTTTGACGGACAGGAATTCCGGTCTTTGACCACGCGCGACGGGCTGGCGTCGAATACGATATTATCGCTGGCCGAGGACCGCGACGGATCGCTGTGGGCGGGCACGCAAAACGGCCTGAACCAGTTGCGGGGCGGACGCATCGTCGAAACGTATAACCTCCAGCGCGGCCTGCCGGGAAGCGCGATACGGACGCTGTATCAGGATCGCGCGGGCGTCCTATGGGCGGGGACGGAAAAAGGGCTGGCGGTACTGCGAGGCGGCCGCTTCGAGGCTGCTCCGGGCGCACCCCCGGAATCCGTTATCGCCTTGTCGGAAGACCGCGAAGGACGCCTCGTGATGGCTACCGAGCGCGGCGTGTACCAGGCCGCAGCGGGAGGATTTCGCGAAATTAAGTTTAACGGAAGCCCGATCCGGCCGGTGAACACGCTGTATCGCGACGCTGACGGCATCCTGTGGATGGGGCTGAATGGCGGCGGCCTGCGTATGCTCGATGGCTCGCAGATCAGCGGCTTCCTGACTCGCGATGGACTGTTCGACGGGGAGATCTATGGGATCGTGCGCGACGATCAGGATCGCCTGTGGATGGCGTGCAGCCGGGGAGTCTTCTCGGTGCCGCGCGGCGAGCTGCGCCAGTTCGCGGCCGGAACGATCAAGAAAGTGACCAGCGCGCCCTACACTCCCATGGACGCGCAGCGCGTCATCGAAGGGCAAGCGGGCGTTGCGCCGGTGCTATCCAGGACTCGCGATGGACACCTGTGGTTCTCCACCATTCGCGGCTTGCTGATGCTCGATCCCAATCACTGGCAGCGTGAAACCACGGCGCCGCCGGTGGTGATCGAGAACCCTATCGTCAATGGCCGCAGCGAATCGCCGGAGCAGATCGGTCAACTGCCTCCGGGGCAGAAAAACATGGAGTTCAACTACACGGGATTGGCGTATTATCTGCCGCCTCGCTTGCGTTTCCGCTACATGCTGGAGGGCTTCGACCGGGACTGGATCGATGCGGGTACTCGCCGCGAGGCGTTTTACACTAACCTGCCGCCCGGGTCCTTCCGGTTTCGGGTAACGGCGTGCAATGCCGACAATGTCTGTAACGAGCAAGGCGCCACCATGGCGTTCTCCCTGGCTCCTCATTTCTATCAGCGGGTGTGGTTTTGGCCCTTGGCGGCGCTGGCGATCGCCGCGCTGGGGCGGCTGCTGTACCAGTTGCGCATTCGCCGCCTGCGCCAACGGTATGAGCTGATCCTGGCCGAGCGCAGCCGCATCGCGCGCGAGCTGCACGATACGCTCATCCAGGGCTTCTCCGGCATCACCATGGCGATGCAGGCGCTGGCGGGCCGCTTGCGCTCCCCGCAGGAGCGGGAAACGCTCGAAGATATCATTCGCGATGCGGCGACGTGTCTGCGCGAAACGCGCCAGTCCGTGGCGGGCCTGCGCGCCGGACACGACGCCGAATCCGGTCTGGCGGCGGCCATAGGTTCGGCGGCCCGCGAAATCACCGACACCAAGGATGTCCGGCTCAAACTCAAATTAGGGAAAGTCGCGCGCAAACTGCCGGCGGATGTGGAATACAATCTCCTGCGAATCGCCAGCGAGGCGATCTCCAATTCCGTGAAGCATTCCGGGGCTCGAAACATTGAGGTGGCGCTGGAGTCGACAGCCGAAGCGCTGCGGCTCAGCGTGCATGACGATGGTTCGGGGCTGGGGAAAGACGGCGCGGCTTTGCGTCCGGGCCATTACGGAATTATCGGCATGAAGGAGCGCGCCACGCAGATCGGCGCGAATCTGCAACTGCTGAGCGAACCCGGGCACGGCACTACGGTTTCCGTATATTTACCGGCGGGCCGGACAACGGCGCCAGAAAAAGTCGAGAAAGTTGAGACACTGCAATGACTCCGACAATTCCCCAAACGGCTACCACGCCGATACGCGTCCTGTGCGCCGACGATCATCCGCTGGTGCGAAAAGGCATCGCCTCCATCCTGGCGAATGAGACCGACGTGATCCTGGTGGGAGAGGCCGGCAGCGGGCAGGAAGCCGTGGAGCAGTTCCGCAAGCTGCGCCCCGACGTGGTGCTAATGGATCTGCGGATGCCGGAGATGAACGGAATCGAGGCCACCCGCATGATTCGCGCCGAGGCCCCGGAGACCAAGATCATCGCGCTGACCAGCTACGACGGCGATCAGGATATTTATCGCGCCATCGAAGCCGGTGTTCGCGGTTACATCCTGAAGGAGATGGTGCACACCGAGGTGCTGCGCGCCATACGCACGGTGCACGCGGGAAAACGGCTGATGCCCGCGGAAGTAGCCGAGCGCCTCAGCGAATATTTCCCGCAGATGGCTCTGACGCCGCGCGAAGTGGAAGTCTTACGCTTTGTGGCAAAAGGGATGGCGAACAAAGAGATCGCCCACCAGCTCGGCACGGCCAGCGGGACCATCAAGATGCACATCCAGAACATCCTGGCGAAGCTGGATGCATCCGACCGAACGCATGCGGTGACCATCGCCCTGGAACGTGGAATCCTGCACCTCGACTTTTAAGCGGGCGGGTCTCCAGACCTGCGGCGGGCTTAAAAGCCTGCCCCACCCCCGATTCGCGTGGCCGCGATCCACTGGTAACCGAAGGGATCCACGAGGCCTGCGGTGCGATCGCCGTACGTCTGGTCGGTGGGCGGCCATAGCGACGTAGCACCGGCTTCGAGCGCGCGTTGGTACACGGCATCGCAATCCTCGACCAACAAATAGAACCCGCTCGGCAAGGGGTTGGGCGACTCGCCCATCTCCAGCACGGCATCTCCGATTTGAGCCGCGGCGTACATCACTTTACCGCCATGTTCGTGGACAGCCAGTTCTTTCGCGCCCATGACCGTGGTCAGAAAATCGATGTATTTGCGCACACTGCTGGGATGCGCGAAGGGTGAAACGTTCCATAGATTCTTGAGAGCGGGGGTGGCTCCGAGATGCGTCGCGATGTACCACTGGTTGCCGGCGGCGTCTTTCACATATCCGGCCCGTTCGCCGTAACTATGGTCGGAGGGCGCGCCCAGGGATGTGGCTCCGGCTTCCAGGGCGCGGTTGTACGTGGCGTCGCAGTCCGGAACATAGACGTGAAAGGCCCCAATCCGCTCCTGGCCGGGCAGGCCCGGACTGCCCATAATGAGGAGATCGGTATCGTCGACCCTTACGGACGCCATGAACCCGTCTCCGTGCGGGTGTCGTGACGTTTCCTGAGCATCAAAGGTGCGCTTCAAGAAGTCGATCAATTCCGGTGCGTTGCGAACGGCGATGAAAGGGGTGATGGTATGGAAACCCTCACGAACCGGCGTAACAGTCGATACAGGCATGGTTGCTCTCCTTTGCAAGTCTGACTTCAGGCGTTTCTGGAAGTGTTCGTCCGGCAGATTACGCAGCTCGGAGGCGATCCGGGCCAGGGGTGCGAGCTCAGAATCGGCTGCTGGCTGCTCGCCGGCCAACATTGCGTTGATGAATTGATCGAGCGCGTCTTCAAGCATGAGCGCCCTCCATTTGAGCCCGAAGATTCTCGATCGCCCGGAGCTGTAGCTGCTTCACGGCGCCCTCACTGCGGCCAAGCTCGCCGGCAATCTCGCGGATGCTTTTCTGTTCCACAAAGCGCATATGGATGACGCGGAACTGGGCTTCCGGAAGCCGGTCCACCAGTTGAAACAGCATGGCGCTGCGTTCGATTTCCTCGGGACCAGGCCGGTCGGTTTGGCTAAAAGTGTCCGCCGGATTCCCCGATTCGCGTCCGCTGCGCTGCCAGTGATCGGCGATTGCCCGCGAGGCGATCCGCAAAAGCCAGGCGATAAAGGGAACTCCGCGCCATTCGAACTTGCCGATCCCGGCCAAGGCCTCGTGGAAAACTTCGGCGGTCAGATCCTCGGCCTGGCTCCGGTCTCCGATGCGGCGAATCGACATAGGCGTAGACGCGATGAAAATTGCGCTCATAGAGTTGATCGAAGCACGCCGGATCGCTCTGGGCCGCTTCCACCAACAGACGGTCGTCGTCGTCCAGGCTCATGTCTCGTTAGAGTAATCCGCCGGAAACGGCAAAAAGTCACGCCCGGCACGGAAATCCGCGGCGGTCACGCTGTCAGGATAGCTGACAGCATGGTATGCCGTTTGGCTAACTGTTTTGTGGACTTATTGGGAGTCGAACCCGGGTATCGAAAGAGGCATAGTGGAGGGAACGGGGATGCTGAAGATCGATACCAAGCCGGACGCATCCGGCAATGTCAGGTTAACCCTGACCGGCAGGATGCATGCCAACGCGCTGGGCGAACTCCGCCGGGCGATCGAACGGGCGCGCAGGCAGCGAACCCGCCGCGTGCTGCTCGACCTGGGAGAAATCACCCTGGCCGACCGCGCCAGTATCGACTTTCTGACGCAGCAGACCAGGGATGAGATCGAGCTGATCAACTGTCCTCCGTACATCCAGCCCTGGATCGCCGGGGAGCGTTAAGGCTCGCTAAGCAGCGGGTGCCGGAGGTTCGGCGACCACCAGCACCGCCGCGGAGACTGCGTGGCGAACACCGTCAATCGTGGTTCCGAAAATCAGATCTTTCAAGCCGGTGTGGCCGTGCGCTCCCATCACCACCAGGTCGGGCTGAAGTTCGCGGGCCGCGCGTATGATCTCCGATCGCGGGCTGCGCCCGTGGGCGATCCTGAGGTCGGCTTCCAGGCCTGTGGATTTGAGCGAACTGACGATGTCTTCCAGGTATTGCTGACCTGAGAAGACTTCGGCCGTGGACGCGAGGGGTCCGAACAACTGGCTGGTGGCTCCCTCTTCGACGTGCAGCAAGTGAATGGTTGCGCCATGCAGGAGCGCCATAGCGGCGGCGTGGGCGACCGCGGCCCGATCGCGATCGGAATGATCCAGCGGAACCAGGATGGAACGGTACTTGAGGCCCGGAAGATCGGTGGCCACGGCGGCACCCGGATGGCGGACCGCGAACAGCTTGCGGACGCGGACGCGCGAACGTGACCCAGCCGAGCAGAACCACGATGCCCAGTACGATCGGGACGATGAACGCGGCTCGCCACGGGGCCTGCGAGACCCAGGGGACGATCGCATCGCCGGCCAGGCGAAAATTCAGAACGATGATGAGCACGGCCGTGCTCCATGCCAGAACGGTGACCCAGGTGCGGTTGGCAAACTCGCCCATACGGCTGCGGTCGCTGGTAAAGCGGACCAGGGGAATAATCGCAAACGGAAGCTGCATGCTCAGGATCACCTGGCTCAGAATGAGCAGACGGTACGTGCCCTGATCGCCGCTGGTGGAAACCGTGATGACCGCGGGGATGATCGCAACCGAGCGCGTGATGAGGCGGCGCAGCCAGGGGCGCACACGCAAGTTCAGAAATCCTTCCATGACGATCTGGCCGGCGTAGGTTCCAGTGAGTGTGGAAGATTGGCCGCTCGCCAGCAATGCGATGGCAAATAGTCCGCTGGCGAGGGCGGTTCCCAGCAGGGGGGCCAGAAGCTGGTGGGCCTGTTGAATCTCCGTGACGACTGTTCCGCTCCTGAAAAATACCGCCGCGGCCATCACCAGGATGGCGGCGTTGACGATCAAAGCGCCGTTCAGCGCGATAAACGAATCGATGAAATTGTAGCGGCAGGCGATTTTCTTCTCGGGGGCAGTCTTGCCAATGCGGCGCGTCTGAACGAGCGCGGAATGCAGGTACAGATTGTGCGGCATCACAGTCGCGCCCAGCATACCGATCGCGATGTAAAGGCTCGCGTCATTCAGGCGCGGGACGAGTCCCGAGGCGACGTCGTCAAACAGGGGCTTGGCGAACCATAGTTCGACCAGGAAACATCCCGTGACGATCAGGACCAGAGAAAGTATGATCGCCTCCACCAGGCGGATGCCGTAGCGCGTCAGCCAGAGAACCAGGATCGTATCCAGGGCGGTGAGCAGAACGCCCGCGGTCAGAGGAATGTGGAATAGCAGGTTCAGGCCGATGGCCGCGCCCAATACCTCCGCCAGATCGCAGGCGGCGATGGCGATTTCACACAGGAACCACAGTGAGTACGAAACCGCGGGTGGATACGCTTCGCGGCAGGCTTGAGCCAGATCGCGTCCGGAGACGATGCCAAGGCGGGCGGAAAGCGTCTGGAGCAGGATGGCCATGGCGTTCGACAACACCAGAACCCATAGGAGCTGGTAGCCGAAGCGCGCGCCGCCTTCAAGGTCGGTCGCCCAATTGCCCGGGTCCATGTAGCCGACGCTGACCAGGTAGGCTGGTCCGGCGAAGGCGAACATCCGGCGGAAGGCCGTGGGCCACGCGGTGTGCACGCTGCCGTGCACCTCGGGCAGCGAGGCCGGACCCGCTAGCCGTGGTTTCATCCCCATAGTTAACTATAGTTACTATACTCCATTCGGCAGAGAAGAGCCGGCGGCTTTAGTGGAAATTAGCGGTCTTTGAGAATTTCGCGGGCCGCGTTGTGTCCCGGCGCGCCCATCACGCCACCTCCGGGATGCGCGCCCGAACCGCACAAGTAGAGTCCATGCACCGGCGTACGGTAACGAGCCCATCCCGCCAGGGGCCGGAGTACGAACATCTGATCCAGGCTCATCTCGCCATGGAAAATGTTGCCGCCGGTGATACCGAAACGCTGCTCCAGATCGTACGGCGAAAGCGTCTGGCGTTCCACCACGATGGACCGGATGTTGGGGCAGTATTCCTCGATCACATCCAGAATCCGCTCCGTGTAGGGCTCGCGCTCCTGCTCCCAGGTGGTCCCGCGCAGCGTGTACGGGGCGTATTGCAGGAAAATTCCCATGATGTGGTGGCCGGGCGGTGCGAGCGACGGATCGTACATCGTCGGCATGGTCATCTCGATCAGCGGCGAGCGGGAAGGTTTTCCATACTTGGCGTCGTCCCAGGCTCGTTCGATGTATTCGACCGAAGGACAGATGTGCATGGTCGCGCGATGCTGCGGACCGGGGCTTCCTGCCAGTGCGGTGAACTCGGGCACGCCACGAAGGGCGAGATTCATCTTGAGCGAGGTTCCCTCGGAGCGAAACTTGCGAATGCCGTCGACAAAGTCGGCCGGCAGATCCCTCGCGTCCATCAGTTGCAGAAATGTCCGCCGCGGATCCAGATTGCTGGCGACGATCGAGGCGCGAATTTCCTCGCCCCCGTGCAAGACGACGCCCTGGACGCGGCCGCCTGAGCTATGGTCCACCAGAATCTTCGCGACGGGTGCACTGGTGCGGATGACAACGCCGCGGCTGCGGGCGGAATCGGCAATGGCGTTGGAAACCGTACCCATGCCGCCGCGCACGAATCCCCACAATCCGCGGTGGCCGTTGACGCCTCCCATGCAGTGATGCAGGAGAATGTACGCCGTTCCGGGCGAGCGCGGCCCGCCGTTGGCTCCGATCACGCCGTCGGTCGCGAGGGTCACTTTGAGTTGTTCGGATTCGAACCACTCATCCAAAAACTCAGAAGCGCTTTGGGTGAAAATCTTCACCAGGCCGACGATCTCGGTCTTCGAGAGTCCTCTTAATCTGTCCGAGCAGTTTTATGTAGTCGATGAAATCGCCGGCGCCGGACGGCGGGAAGTTGGGCGGCGTGGTGAGCAGCAGAGATTCGGCGACCACGGCCAGACGTTCGAGGTGATCTTCGTACTTGGGATACGCCTGCGCATCGCGCTGGGAAAACTTGGCGATCTCGGCCAGCGTTTTGGCTCGATCCTGCCACATAAACAGATGGGTGCCGTCGGGAAAGGGCGAAAAGAAGGCCGGATCCTTGGCGTCGACGCGGTAGCCGAAGCGTTCCAGCTCCAGATCGCGGACGACCTTTTCCTGCATCAGGCTCGCGAGGTAGGAGGCGGTGGATACGCGATATCCCGGCCAGATTTCTTCGGTCACGGCGCAGCCGCCAACCAGCTCGCGCGATTCCAGAACCAGTACGCTCCGGCCGGCCCGCGCCAGATACGCCGCGGTGACCAGTCCGTTGTGGCCGCCGCCGACAATGATCACGTCATACTGTTTGCTCACCAGATTCCATGATAGCGGGGACGCGTATCGCCTCTCTGTGAGGCAGGCTGCGGTATCGACAGGAATCGAAACACTTCCGAAAACTAGGCGGGTTCGGGTGTTTCCAATGCCCCACTTGAAGTGAATCGCCGATTCCCGGTCCGGGCGATTCCCCTTAGAATGGGAATCGTGGACGCAGTAGCTTCCCGTTACGATGCTGGCGCGACCGCGCAACCGGTGACCTGGCTCTCGGGTGGAATCGTCACCGTCATCAATAAACTCGGCCCGGTGTTATGGCTCGCCGCGGTGGTCGGGGCGCTGTCGGGAATCTTTTTCAAGACCGGACATTTCTTCATTGCGCCGGGCTTCCGGCCGGTCATAGCATTTGTCTTTCTCGCGACCGGTTACATGTTTTGGCTGAGCGCGCGAATTCAACGCGTCGGCTACGCGGGGCGCGACCTGATCGTCTCGAACTACTTGCGCCAGGAACGCATTCCTTTCGACCAGGTGGAGGCAGCCGAGCCGGTGTGGTGGTATTACCGCCGCATGGTTCGCATCCGCCTGCGCACCCACAGTTCCTTCGGCTACGTGGTGTATTACATTCCCAAATGGGCGGCGTTTAAGTGTCTTTGGGTCGCACCGGAAAAAGAACTGCAGGAATTGTTGGATGAAACGGGGAATTCTTCCTCAACCGATCCGTACGTCTAGGGTTCCGGATCCGCGCTTGCGGACTCCAGAAATGCGATCGCGGCCTCGGCATCATCCTGGCTGACTTGCAGGCGCATTCCACGAACAACAGGCGAGTCGAGCCAGGCCATATTGGCGTCCGCCAGAAAGCATTCGATCCCCGCGGAATCCAAGCAGCCTTTTGCCATCAGTGCCTCGCCCAGATTGCCGAATTGGCGAATAGTAACCAGTTCAGAAGGTTCGTGCGGCTGTGTCATGGATTTATCCCGCTCCCGTCCTTCAGTATAACTTTGCCCCACCAGACGTTTATCGGAGCATTTCGGCAATCTTGTCCGGATCGTTCGGGACGACCAGCGGCTTATTGCCGAAGGTCGGCTGAATCTTCACATCCGCCCGGCGCTTCGAGCTGGCCGGTGTGATAGCGATAAATGTAATCGGGATCCTTTAACAAATTTCCCGTGAGCACCGCGACCACATCCGCGCCGCGATCGATCACGCCGCTCGCGGTGAGCTTGCGAATGCCCGCCAGCGTTGCCGCCGACGCCGGCTCGCAGCCGATGCCGCACAGTCCGATCTGCGCCTTGGCGTCCGCGATTTCCTGCTCGGTGACTTTTTCGACCGTGCCGCCCGACGTGCGGACCTCGTGCAGCGCCTTGGGCCACGACACCGGATCGCCGATGCGGATCGCGGTCGCGAGCGTTTCGGGCTTCGAGACGGGGCACAGTCCCCCGCCCTTCCCGCTTACCTCGCGCGTCCAAAGTTCGTAAAAGGGAGCCGAGCCTTCTGCCTGGATAACGGCGAGCCGCGGCAGTTTGTCGATGAGACCCGCCGCCTTGGCTTCGCGCAAACCTTTTCCGAACGCCGACGTGTTGCCCAGATTCCCGCCCGGCAGCACCACCCAATCCGGCACGCGCCAATCGAGCTGATCGAGCATCTCGAACATGATGGCTTTCTGCCCTTCGATGCGAAACGGATTCATCGAATTCAGCAGATAGATCCCCAGGCGTTCGGCGAGCACGCGGACCAAAGCCAGAATCTGATCGAAGTTCGCTTCCACTTGCAAGGTCTTCGCGCCGTATTCGAGCGCCTGCGCGAGCTTGCCGAACGAGATGTTCCCATGCGGCAGAAAGATCAGGGCTTCGAGGCCGGCGCTGCTGCGTACGCCGCCATCGAAGCAGACGTGTTGCCGGTGGACACGCAAGCCACGCGCCGCATGCCCAGCCGGCGCGCCTGTGAAGTCCCGCAGGTCATACCGTTGTCCTTGAACGATCCGGTCGGGATTGAATCCCTGATGCTTGAAGGTGATCCGGTCGAGGCCGCCGTACTTCGCCGCGATCGGGCCGTCCAGCAGGGGCGTGTTCCCTTCCCGCAGCGTGACCACGTGCCGGAGATCGTCCAGAAACGGAAACAGCTCGCGATACCGCCAGACGCCGCTCTGGTCGAGCGGAGCGTTATTCATGCGCCGTTCGCGAAACGAGCTTCTTCAAATGAACTCGGATCGCGCGAGAGGGTCACCGTAGCCGGCCTCAATAAGTCCGCCGCACTTCGGGCAATTGTAGAGGACCTCGGTGATCGCGTACCGCGCGCGGCAACCTTCGTTGAAACACACCAGCTCGGCCGCGGCGGTTTGCGTTGCTGAAGCCATATCTCTTAACTTTAAACGATGCTAGCTGTTCATCTGGAATCTGGTCGCGTGCAGCCTCCGGCGGGTGCCTGTGCCGCGCGTGCCGGAGGGTTTCGCCCGGATTCGCCTGCTCGCCGCCGGAATCTGCTCGACCGATCTGGAACTTCAGCGCGGATATTACGGATTCTCGGGCACGCCGGGCCACGAATTCGTGGGCGAGGTCACAGAAGCTGCTGACAAATCGTGGGTCGGGAAGACGCGTCGTCGGCGAGATTAATCTCGCCTGCGGAACATTGTGACTGGTGCAAGCGCGGTCTGGGCCGCCACTGCCCGACGCGCACGGTTCTCGGGTATCGTCAAACATCCGGGGGCGTTTCGGGAATTCCTGACGCTGCCGATCCGCAACCTGCATCGCGTGCCCGCGTCGATTCCCACAGAACACGCGGTTTTTATCGAACCGATTGCGGCTGCGTGCGAGATTCTGGATCAGGTGAAGATTCCCAAGGGCGAGCGCGTGGCCGTCCTGGGCGATGGCAAGCTCGGCCTTCTCGTCGCGCAGGTGCTTCAGGCCAAGGGCGCGCAGGTGCATCTCTTTGGGAGGCATCGCGATAAGATGCGACTGGTCGAGCCGACCGGGGTAACAACCGAAATCGTCCCGAAAAAACTACCCGTCGCGGCGTGGCCGTTTGTCGTCGACGCCACGGGATCATCGGAAGGTTTGCGAGCCGCCGTTTCCATGTGCATCCCGCGCGGGACGGTCATCATGAAGTCCACAGTGCATGGCCTGGTGTCGATCGATACGGCCCCGGCGATTGTCAACGAGATCACTCTGGTCGGGTCGCGCTGCGGGCGATTCGAGGCGGCGTTGCCGCTGCTGTCGTCAGGTAAAGTGCACGTCGGAAGCATGATCTCCGAGGAATTTCCGCTCGATCGCGCCCCGGAAGCCTTTGCGGCCGCCGCGAAAAAGGGCGTCCTGAAGATCCTGCTGCGTCCCTAATGCCTTCAGCACGTGAGCCCACAGCGCGATCGCCAGGCCCGCGGCGCCGATGAAGCTGCCGTAAGGCAATTCGTAAGTGGACCAGTCCTTCTTGGCCGCCACAATGTAAATCACTCCCACCAAGGAACCGGCGAAGCCGGCCAGGCAGAGAATAAACAGGGCTTCTTCCAACCCCAGAAACGCCCCGAGCATAGCGATCATTTTGACGTCGCCCAGCCCCAGCACATCCCGCTGGCGAATTTTTCCATAGAGCCAGGCGAATCCCCAGATCAATCCGGACGCCAGGAGCGCTCCCGTGAGCGACTCGACCACCGATGCCCAACGTGCGCCTACAGCGCCCCACACCAGGAAAGTCGCGATCCCGGGCTCCAGCCGGACCACGCCCGACAGCGCGATCCCCAGCACCGTTCCGCCCAGCGTGAATTCGTCGGGCAGGATGCGTTCTTCTAAATCCGTGGCGATCAGCGTGATCAGAATCGCGCTTAGCGCCGCAAATTTCGCCGCGGGCCAGCCGAATCCCAGCATCGCAACGCACAATGCGAACGCCGCGGCGGTGGCCAGTTCCACCACCGGATAACGCAGAGGAATCCGCTCGCGGCAGTGCCGGCACCGGCCTCCGAGCAGCACATAACTCAGCACGGGAATGTTGTCGTACCAGGCGATCTGCTTTTCGCATCCCGGACAATGCGAACGCGGCCGCACCACCGAAAGGTCGCGCGGCAGGCGGTAGATGCACACGTTCAGGAAGCTTCCGATCAGCAATCCCGCCAAGCCCGCCAGCACAGCTTCCAACATGCCTTACTCCCTGCCCGGCGACATAAACCGGGCTTTCGCATACTTGACGAAATTATAGAGCGCCGCCATATTGGCGATCGCCAGACCTTCGACTCCGTCCAGAAATCCCGCCTTCAGGACGTAGGTCTGGAAGAACGTCCAGGGCGGCTCAAAGATAAGACGTCCCCAGGTGGGTTTTTCGCCGACCGCGAGCAACTGCTCCGCCGCTAGCGTCGTGTAGCGATCCATTACTTTGAGATGCTCGGACAGCGAATCGCAGGTAAAGTGCAGCAAATTCGATTCGAAGTGCCCGATCCGGCCATCCACTTTCACCGATTCATGCACGAATTCGCCTTGCCAGCTTCGCCTTCCGGCGATTGTACAGCCGGACCTTTCGATCGGGATACCAACCCGAGTGATGAATCCATCGCCCCAGGTACTGCGCCATGCGCGGCATCGTATAGCCATCGAACTCCGGCCCGTTTTTCTTCAGCCGCCAGATCTCGCCCTCCAGGGCTTCGCTTAAGGATTCATCCGCGTCGAGCGCACAGAATCCAGTCATGCGACGCGTTCTCCGCCGCCAGGTTCTTCTGCTTGGCGTAGCCCGGCCAGGGGCTTTCCATCACGCGAGCTCCCAGCTTTTCGGCGATCTCCACCGTCCGGTCCGTGGATCCGCTATCCACGACCAGGATTTCGTCGGCACAGCGCAGGCTTTCGATGGCGCGCGGCAGGTTGCGCTCTTCGTTGTAGGTGATGATGGTGGCGGAAATCTTCACGGCGGCGGCTTTTAGGGCAACGCGTGTACCGGCGCCGCGGTGAAAGAGAGAATGAAGATCGCCACCGCCGCCACCGCCAGGCGAGTTCGAAAACGGCCCAGAGGATGGGGATCGACAATCGCGGGGTGCCGCATCCCGAAGAAAAACAATAGCGCCGCCCAGAACAGCCAGCTATAGGCGATAAACATGCCCATCAGCACCAGGATGAAGATGAACACACGGGAAAGAAACCGGGTTCGTTCGCCCAGGATCGCGTATAAGATGTGGCCTCCGTCCAATTGCCCGATCGGCAGCAGATTGAGCGCCGTCGCCAGCAACCCCACCCAGGCCGCACGCGCCACCGGGTGAAGGTAGATGTCCTGTAGCGGTACCCCGGGGAATCGAACCCACTCCATCAGTCTTATAATCAGCGGCGTGCCGAACACTAGTTCTCCGCTCCGGCCAATGCCCGGCACGACCTTCGAAAGAGCTACGCCGGCGATCAGCGGCGACACCAGCGCGACGAAGCCCGCCAGCGGGCCGGCTATCCCGATGTCGAAAAGCACGCGCTTGGACAAGATCGCTGAGCGTATCCGGATGAAAGCCCCCATGGTGCCGATCAAGCTGGGAAATGGGATGAAGAACGGCAGCGTTGCGTCTACCAGATAATATCGGGCAGTAAGATAATGCCCGAACTCGTGCGCCAGCAGGATCGTCAGCAGCGTCAGCGAGAAGGGCAAGCCCGGCAGCAAATAGGACGGGTCCTGCCACATGTGGAGATACCCGGTGAGGCTCTCGCCGAAATCGATGGGGCGATTTTGGGCAAAGGTCCGGGCCATTCCTGCGCCCACGATGGTGGTGCTGAGGAGGGTCGCCAGCAGCAGCAGCCCGTGCAGCCAATAGCGATGACGAGGCCGGGGGTGAAAATCCTCGGCGAACGCGTACAAGCCGGCTTCGGGAGAGGACTCCGTCATCCGGAACGGTGGCAGATACGGAGGGCCGTTTGTCGACACAGAGCCCGCAGACGGCTACTGGAGCGTCTGCAGCTCCTTGCCCGGCTTAAAGCGAACGGCTTTGCCCGGAGGAATCGCGACTTCGGCGCCGGTGCGCGGGTTGCGGCCAATCCCGGTCTTGCGCGGACGCACGTTGAATATCCCAAAGCCTCGCAGTTCGATGCGCTCGCCCCGGCCGAGAGCGCGCTTCATGCTTTCGAACACGGTTTCCACGGCCATCTCGGCCTTGGTCTTGGTGATGCCGGTCCGGTTGACTACCTCATTGATGATGTCCAGTTTAATCAAAGCCGCCCTCCCCGATTCACCCGTTTACGAACGATTCGCCCAGCAAACCCCATGATAGGATTAGGGTTATCGCAGTGTCAAGTCGCCCTTATCTGTTCGTCTACGGGACTTTGAAGAGTAGCTTTCAGAATCGCTACGCCCGGAAGCTGCGGCGCGAAGCAACACTGCTGGGCCGCGCGCATATGCCAGGGCGGTTATACCGCATACGCTGGTACCCTGGCATGCGACGCTCGCGAAACCCGGAAGACCTCGTAATTGGCGAGCTGTACAAACTCCGCCAGCCCTCTAAAACACTGAAAGCGCTGGATGAATATGAAGAGCAGTATCGCCGCGAGCTGCATCGCGCGACACTGGAAACCGGCGAGGCGTTGCAGGCTTGGGTGTATATGTATCGGCAGCCGCGCCCCGAGCACTGTCGCGTGGTCTCGGGGGAGTGGTAGTAGAAAGTGTGGTCGGCCTTTCGAGGCCGCAGCCGGGCTTCTGCCCGGCTTCGTCGTTATCTAAAACGTCGGCTGGAAAGCCGGCGGCAGGCTCGAAAGCCTGACCCCACGTCACCGGCTAACCGGCGGTGCGTTTGCGGATCTCGATGTTCAGGCGCTTGATCTTTTGATTCAGCGTGGAAAGGGGAATCCGCAAAGCTTCGGCCGCGGAGGTCTGGCTCCAGTCGGATGCTTCCAGTTGTTCCATGATCTTGCGGCGCTCGTAATCGGCGACGATCTCGAACAACGAAGCGTCGGCCGGGAGCTTGCCGCTTTCGTCGCGGCGGATGCGCAGGCCGCGCGCTTCGAGAAGATGCTCGGGAAGCACATCCACGGGAACGTTGGCTTGCGAGGCCAGCACCACCGCTCGTTCCACCACGTTCTCCAGTTCTCGGACGTTGCCCGGCCAGGCGTGGTCCATCAGGATCTGCATGGCGTCCGGCTCGAAGTACAGGCGTGACCGGTTATGCTCGTCGAGAAACTTCTCGTTCTCCCGGCAGTATTTGTTGAAGAAGTGTTCCACCAGCGCGGGAATGTCTTCCTTGCGGTCGCGCAGCGGCGGCAGAGCGAGATTGATGACGTTCAGCCGGTAATACAGATCCTCGCGGAATTTCCCTTCTTCGACGAACTTCTTGAGATCGGCGTTGGTCGCGGCCACGATCCGCACATCCACGCGGATGGTTTCAGCCGAGCCCAGCGGCATGAACTCGCGCTCCTGGATCACCCGCAGCAGCTTGGTCTGGGTTTCGAGCGAAATGGTCCCGATCTCGTCGAAGAAGATGGTTCCATGGTCGGCGACCTCAAAATAGCCCTTGCGCGCCGCCAGCGCTCCGGTGAACGCGCCGCGAACGTGGCCGAACAGAGCCGATTCCAGCAGATCCGGGGGAACGGAGCCGGAGTGAACCGGAACAAAGGGATGCTCGGCGCGCGCCGAGTGCGCATGGATCGCATTCGCGATCAGTTCCTTCCCGGTTCCAGTCTCGCCGGTGATCAGGATGGTCGCGCGGCTGGCTGCCACCTGTCCCACCAGGTCGAGAATCTTGAGCATCCGCTCGCTTTTCCCGACGATATTGGGGAAGCTGTAGCGTTGCCTCAGCGCGCGCTTGAGCTCGGTGTTTTCCCGCTCCAGCCGCCGCTTGGCGATCATGTGATCGATCTCGATCAGCAGCTTTTCGTTGTCCCAGGGCTTGGGGAAATAGTCATTGGCGCCGCGCTTTAATGCCTCCACCGCCACTTCCACCGAGCCATATGCGGTGATCATGAAGACCGGCGTCTCACGGTCGCGCTGGCGGATTTCTTCGAGCACCTGCATGCCGCTTTTGTCGGGCATCATGAGATCCAGCAGGACCAGATCGTAGGCCGAGCCTTCCAGGCGCTTCAGGCCCTCGGTGGCGTTGCCCGCCAGCTCGACGCGATAGTTTTCGCTGGAAAGCAGCGCTTCCAGGCTGTCGCGGATATCGGGCTCGTCATCGATGACCAGGATTCGCCCGCGGGCGGCGTCTCCCGTCAGCACGTCGGGAGGGAAATTGGCGACGGTATCAGCCATTTAGTAGATGACGGTATCAGACCTTCCGGCAACCGGAGACGGAACAGAACTCGCGACTTCGCTACGAGCCATAGGCGTCGCGGACATCGCCGCGGCGGGCGCGGAGGCGGCGGGAACGGCGGCCACACTCGGAGCCTCGCGCTTGGCCGGCGGGGGCGCAAGCCGCCCTGCCGAGCTCACCGGGAACGTGAGCACGAACTGGGTGCCGTGTCCCACCTGGCTTTGAACTTCGATATTGCCGCCATGCTCGCGCACGATCCCGTAGCTGACGGAAAGCCCCAGACCGGTTCCCTTGCGCGCTCCCTTGGTGGTGAAGAAAGGATCGAAGATACGCGCCAGATTCTCGGGTGCGATGCCCGCACCCGTGTCGCGCACCTTGACGCGAACCGCGCCGTTCCAGCGCTCCGTCTCGATCGCCAGTGAGCCGCCGGATGACGCGCCAGATTCAATGGCATCGCGGGCATTGAGGAACAGGTTCAGGAAGACCTGTTGCAGCTTGCCGGGACTGCCCTTAATCAAGGGGATGTTCTCGTCGAGGGCCAGATCCGCTTTCACCGAACTTGTCGCGAACTGATGCTCGACCAGCGTGAGCGTCTCCCGCAGCACCTTGTTTAGATCCAGCGGAACGAATTCCGTGGGCGAGGTGCGCGAAAAATTGAGCAGCGAATTGACGATCTCGCTGGCCCGGAAAGTCTGCCGGGCGATTTTCTCGAGCAGCGGAGCCTTTTGTTCATCGCCCGAAATCTGTTTGGCCAGCATCTGCGCATAGGTCGAAATCACGGCGAGCGGAGTGTTGACTTCGTGCGCCACGCCCGCCGCCAGCAATCCGATGGAGCTGAGCTTGTCCGCCTGCATCAGCCTGCGCTCCAGCTCGGCGCGATCCGTCACGTCATCCAGGATGATCAGCCGGCCGATGCGTGCGCCTTCGCGCGAAATCAGCGGTGCGGCGGCTATATTCAAGGTGGCGTTGTCTGGACCCGCGCCGCGATCCCGCATCCTGTACTGGTAGATGTTCTGAACGCCCGCGTCATCGCGCGACATTTCCAGCTGGTCGCACAAGTCTTCCGGCAGGAGTTCGCGGAGCTTGCGCCCAACCGCATCCTGGCGCAAGATTCCCGTCAGTTTCTCTACCTGCGAATTCCAGCTTTCCACGCGATCTTCCAGATCGGCCGCCAGAATGCCGACGTGGATGGACTCGACAATGTTCTCCGAGAACTCCTTGAGCCTTTCGTATTCATCGGCCTTGCGCTGCAAGGATTCATACAGCTTGGCGTTGTCGATGGCGATGCCCACATAACCGGAAAGCGTCATCAGCAGTTCGACATCTTCGCTCGACAGGAAATCGTGGGCTTCGGTGCGGCTGACGCCCAGGTACGCGATGGTCCGGCCGCGCGCCGAGCACGGCAGATAGTAGGTCAGCTCCAGCTCGGCGATGGAGCGGCGGACCCCGGTGGGCCACTCATGGGAGACTACGTCCAGCAGATTCCGGGTGCGCTCGAAAAACAAATAGGGCTTCTTGGGATTCGGGCTCAGGAAGCTTAAGTCCAGTCCATAGGGAACATGGTCGGTCTGCTTGCCGCTGCGATTGAAAGCCAGCTCGAGCTGGAAGCGGCCCTCCGCGTCGTCCCAGGTGAAAAACGCGACGTAGCGAATCCCCAGCGTGCGTATCAGCCGGTCCGAGACCGTTTCGAGCATGACATGCAGGTCCGTGGGCGATCCCAGCTCGCGGGCGAACTCGATCAGCGTGCGGCGGTAGTCGTAGCGGTCCTTGTAGAAATAGCGGTCGAGCTGCTCCTGGACCCATTTCCGAATCGGCTGAAATACGAACGCCGCGATCAGGATCATCACCACCATGGCCGCGCCGTTCAGCTCCACGGCCCCGCTCACCGAAAAGATCAGGCCATAGAAGATCGCCAGCACGCACAACGTGGCCAGCGTGTAGGCGTAGCCCTGCTGGAAAATCACGTCCACGTCCATCAGCCGGTAGCGCAGAATCGCGTAGGCCCAGGTCAGCGGGATCAACGGCAGAGAGAGCACAGCCAGATTCATGGCCTGGTTGGGAGCCACGCCGAACATGTACGGCACGGCGTAGATCAGCGCAAAGGGGATGATGCCCAGCAGCGCGCCATTGCGCAGCCAGGTGAGCTGCCGGCGGACGATAGGATCGCTCGCGCGGCGCATCTGGAACGCCAGCACCGCTCCTCCCGCCAGATACATCGCGCACCAGGAAACCCAGCCACATCCGGTCGAGCAGCCAGCGCATCTCGATCAGCGGAGCCGCGGTCCGCAACCCTCCGAAGATGAACCCCGACTGCACCGCCAGCAGCGCCAGACCGGGCAGATACACCAGCACCGCCGCTCCCCGGCGGCGAATCCATGTCTGGCTGTCGGGGAAGCTGAAGCAGAAATGCAGGAACAGCGTAGGCGCCAGGAACCAGGCCGCAACATTGCCCAGGTAGATCACTTTGTCGAAGTTGTTCAGCTTTCCGGTGTAGTGGAAGGTCGACAACACGAACGATGCCAGACACAGCAGGAAAAAGTGCAGCGCTCGAGGGGCGCTTCCGCGGCGGAAGTAGACGAACAGTCCGATTCCGAGGTACAGCACGCCGACCGCGTACTGATAATAGAGCGTCGAATCGCGCGTGACTTCGCCCACGATCACGGGCGCCGGCACTTCCGTGCCGTTTTGCATGATTTTGTACTCGGCCTTGTGCCAGGAGCCTAGCCGAAAGAGAACCTCCGCCGCCTCCTCCGCGCGATTGATCTTCAGGCCGTCGATGGAGATGAGGCTGTCGCCTACGTGGATGCCGGCTTTCTCCGCGGGGCTTCCGGGCGCGATGTAAGTGGCTACAGGAACGGTCTGGTCCCCGGACTGGCGGTCCACCCAGGTGACCCCATCGTCGGGCGTGTGGTACTTGCTCTGCTGCTGGAAATTAAGCGCCGCCGCGATCACCACCGCCACGGTGATAATCATCAGCAGAGCGTTCGTTAGCTGTTGCCGTAGTTCCCGCATACCCCCGAGGAACACTTCTCCGGCGGAGTGGAATGCACGCCACCTTCCAATCTAAGAATAGCGCGTATCACGATGACTTTACTAGAACTTTCTCCCATAAATCCATGCAATCTATGATTCTTAGGATAAACGGGTATGACGAACCATAGCCTCAGTCGGCAAGACTTGAGCCGGGTCCTGCCTGAACGCAGCGATCTTTTAGCTCGGTTCTACCGTCACCGGAGCAGTCAGCTTGAACGTGAGCACACTCTCGGCTCCGATAACAGCGGGGTCGCCGTGCGTGGCCAGGACCAGTCCCGTGCCAGCCGCGCCACCGCTTGCGGCTCCGATGGCCGCGCCTTGGCCCCCTCCGGCGATTGCTCCGATCGCCGCGCCGATGCCCGCTCCGATGCCAACTTCCGTGGCGTCTTTGCGCTTGGTGGTGCGGGCCTGACGCGCCACGGTTCCGGTCTGGATCTCGAGGTTACGGCCGCCCACGCGAAGCCGCGTCAGCCGGACCGAAAGTGTCGCCACGCCTTTGACGCGGCCGCCGGGGTCGGAGTCGACTACGAGTCCTTCGACCTGCGACCCGCGCGGCGCGACCACTTGGCCTTCGACTACGATCGGCTCGGCCAGAGTGGCGGTGAATGCGTCGCCAGTCTTGGTCGTTTTCGTCGACAGCGTGGTTTCAGTACGAACCTTGATTGGCGTGCCGGCGCCGACGGTCACCGAAGACAGCTTGGGTGAGAGCGGAGCATCGGACTGCGCAGGCGTAGATTGCGAAGAGGGTGTTAATCCGGTCACCGTCGATTGATCTGACGTCTTGCTGCAACCAACCAGGAGCGCCGCCAAAGCGAACGCCGTCCCGGCAGTTTTAAATCGGGTGGTCATGTAATGGCGATGCTTGGGCGACCGAAACTGTTACAAAGGAATAGCCTTAGGGGCTAGTAAGGCTTTGGATTTAGGCTAGTCCGCGCCCTGGATCTTAACCAGCGGCTGGCTGTTCTCGGCGGGCATGTCGGATTTCAGCGTCTGCTTGCCGCGCCAGAAATCGAAGTACGAGACGTAGTGCACGCAGCTCACGGTGCAGTACGGTGCGCAGGATTTTTCAGTGAGATATTCGCGGTCCAGATCAGCCTGGCTGTACTGATCCAGAGGCTTGGCCGGATACCCGCGCTGCTGCGAGCAGTAATGCACCAGTCCGTCCTCGCAGATGTACATGTAGCGCGATCCCGCGCGGCACTTCCAATCGTTGGGCTTGCCCTGGGCGATGGCGTCCTGGAAATAGCTGAAGCGGGCGAAGCCGCGGTTCTCCATGGCCTTCATCTCGTGATACACGCCGCGCTCGCGATCGCTCAAGGGGCGAAGCTGGCCGTCGCCATCGTGGATGATGCCGACGGTCGCCTGGAACCCTAGTTCCACGGCGCGCCGGCCGACCACCAGGGCGTCTTCGGGATTGTGAATCCCGCCGCCGACCACCGAGTTAATGTTGACGCGGAACAAAGCGTGCTCGGCCAGCACCTGCAGCTTCTTGTCGAGTACTTTGAGGCTCTTCTTCGAAACGTCGTCGGGCATGACGTTGTCGATGGAGATCTGCATCCAATCGAGGCCGGCACGATTCAGGCGCTGCACGCGATCCGGCGTCAGCAGGTAGCCATTGGTGATCATCCCGGCAATCAGCCCGCGCCGCCGCATGGCCCGGATGATCGTCGTCGAGTTCGGGATGCAGCAGTGGCTCGCCGCCTGAAAGTGTGACGATCACCGTGCCCAGGTCGGCCAGATGGTTGATCCGGCGACGACGGTCTCCGTGGGGACGGGCTTCGAGAAGTCGTCGTATTCGTTGCAGTATGTGCAGGATAGATTGCAACGGCGGATGGGAATGATGTGCGCCATGATGGGATGGCGGGTCGACATCGCCCCCCAGGCGATCATGCGTAACTCGCGCAGCCGGAGCGCGAATGACCGGACGCTCCGCCGCAACCTAAACCCCATATCTGGCATTGGACTTTTAACCATTTAAACACGCCTTGCGGGATACTTGCTAGCAGTGCTGACAGGGAGGCTTGCAACCGTAGCGCTGCTGGCGCTGACACTGGTGCTGGGTTTGTATGGGATCGAGCGCAGCCTGTGGCTGGATGAAGCCTGGGTCGCGAACTCCGTAAACGCCCCGACTCTGGGCGGGATGTTCTACTATCCCAATTGGTTACAGACCAGTCCGCCCCTGTTCCTGCTGCTTGCCCGCGCCGCCGTTCGTGCATTCGGATTGTCTACGGTGGTGCTGCGAAGCGTCCCGTTGCTGCTCTCGCTGGTGGCGGTTTGGGCGATGCTGGCCGCGGCGCGGAGAGTAGTCTCGCCGCCCTTTGCGGTGCTGGCGACGGCAATTCTCGCGTTTCACCCGACGGTGGTCGAATACTTCCGGTCGTTCAAGCAGTACGGCGGAGAAGTCGCCGCGACGGGCCTGGTTCTGTGGGCCGCAGTCACCTATCTGAAACAACCGCGGCAAAAAGAGTTCTACGTGCTGCTAGGTGTGACGGTCGGGGCGATGACGTTGTCGTATCCGACGGTGTTTCTGCTGCCGGGGTTGATCGTGGTGGTCGGTCTGGGCGATCGCGCTCGGGCGATCACGCTCGCGGGGATCTCGGGAGTCGTGCTGGCGGTCCTGTATTGGTTCTTCGTCCAGCCGAACTACACGCCCGCTCTCCGCGAATACTGGATGAGCGACCCGCAGATCTGGCTAACGCCCGGGATGCTTGCAGCCGTCGCGTTTTGCGCGCTGGTGGCCGCACGAATCGCGTTCAACCATGATCGGGTGTCCATCCTGCTACTGACGCCGTGTGTGCTGCTCTTCGCCAGCGAACTATTGGGCTGGTATCCGGCGAGTCCCCGGACCCAGTTGTTCGTGCGGCCCTGCTTTTTGCTGCTGCTCGCGATCAATGCGGAGGATCTGGTCACATACGCGAAATGGCGACGCGGACCGGTGGATGCGATCGTGGTGCTGGCGGCAGCCGTGGTGATGTTCCTGGGCGTGCGCAAACAGTTCCACGAAGGCCGCTTCCAGCCCGAAGAGGATATGTCGGGCGCGGTGCGATATCTCCGCAAAAACGTAGGGCCCTCCGATCTGGTCCTGGTGCACCCATCGCTGCGCGAAGGCTTCCTTCTCTATACGGCGATGCAGGGTTGGAATGCGAAACCAGTGATTTATGGCGACACCGGGTGGCCCTGCTGCCCGCGCGGCCGGCCGCCTGGCGTGGATGTTTCGACGCCCGAGAAAATCCAGCGCGACCTGGACGCCAAGATCCCCCGCGATTTTCACGGCAGGATCTGGCTCTTCTATACCGACCGCCCTTTGCATTGGGATTACGTCGCGCGTCGAGGATTCCAAGCTGTGGCAAAACTATTTCTGGAGCCGCAACTGCCGCCCCGAGCTGTACATCCGATTCGCGAACCTCGGCCTTACACCCATGAAATGCGGCGGTAACTCACCCTGAGAGTATTTCTCCCATCCAGCCACTTACTCTCGTGGTTAGGATTTCCGTAGCCCTCGTACTATTCGTCGTACTCGTTCGACTGCCGCTCGCGGCGCAAAGCGATCCCGATATTTTACTGATCCGAATTGTGGAGGGAGAGGGCGCGGTCTACCCCATTGGCTCGCGAGCCACGCGCGGTGTGACGGTTCAGGTGACGGATGAAACCGGGAAGCCGGTGGACAGCGCATCCGTGGTCTTCAGGCTGCCGGATGACGGGCCGACCGGAACATTTTCCTCGGGGAACAAAACGGACGTCGTCGCCACCGGTGCGGACGGGCGCGCTAACGTCTGGGGCATGCAGTGGAATCGAGTGACGGGGCCGCTGGAGGTCCGCATCACGGCCGCCAAAGGCCAGGCTCGCGCGGGAACTGTTTGCGGACTTTACCTTTCGAACACCCTGGTCTCGCCTGAGCCGCGCACCAGCAGCCGCAGGCGGATGGCGCAAGCATAAAAGGATCTGGATCGGAGTTGGCATCGCGGCAGGCTGCGTTCGTGGGCGTGGCGGCGGTCTCCAGCCGCGGCACTCCCTCGGTCGGCGCCGCGGCCAGCGTGAATGCGCCAAAGATCGGGACTCCCAGCATCATCATCGGGAAACCATGAGACACACTTTGGGCATCATCTTGTGCGCCGGATGCGCGTTGGCCCAGTCCGGCATCGAAGTTCCCGCTATCGGCACGATCGTCGATTCATCGGGATCGCTGAGGTCCGTTCAAGGCGTGGCGGGAAGTTTTTGGCTGGGTCCGACACTGGAGCCTCCCGGAATGTCGGCCGCTCTTTCGGCAGCGTGCTCCGAGCGGCTGTGCCTGGTCAAGACCGATGCGAAGATCCTCTCTCCGACCGGGGAAACCGACGCACCGCCGGGTCCAGCCATTTTCGGCGTGACCGCCGGCGACGCGATCGTATTTTTTCCGATGACGCACACCTTCGCACGGTGGCACGACGACGCCTTGGATCCGCTCGACTGGGCCGTTGATGGAGAGGTTCTGTCGGTCCTGCGCCGCGATGGCGAAATCGAAATCGCCGTGCGCCAAGACGGCCGCGTCTGGATCGTTCATCCGGACGGTTCCGTGGTGGATTCGGTCGCCGATGCGACGGGGCCAGTCATGCTTCTCCCGGATGGCGTCTTGTTCGCGACGGCTGACGAAATCGTAGTGCGCCATCCGGACGGGACCGCAGGCCCGGTTCGAATTAGCGGGCGCGGGAAGCATCGATGCAATGGGTCCGCATTACGCGGCTGTCCATATGGGTAGCGCGATGGGTGGCGCGATTTACGTGCTTCGCACCGAGAACGGACGGGAGAGTCTGTTCCTTCTGCCAGGAACGACGCCATGACACGCGCGATTCTCCTGGCGTTCCTGCTCCCGCTGGCGATGCAGGCACAGATCGCGTTGTTCACGGTCGCGAATGGCGCCGAAACGCCGATTGGCGCTGTGCTCAACCTGGGCAAGGTGGCGGCCGGGGATACTGCCAGCGTCCGCATCCGGGTACGCAATATTGGAGCCACCACGGCGAACATCAACTATTTTTTCGTGGACGGAGCCGGATATTCGCTCGATCGGCCGACATTGCCCTTCCCGATCGCTCCCGGAAGCGTGCAGGACACCCTGCTGAGTTTCACCCAGTCCACAGTTGCGCCGCTCTATCCCGCCAACCTGCGCATAGACAGCGATATCAACAGCATCACTGCGATCGTGATCGCCGCGGTGGTGGTGGGTCCCGCACTCACGGTTTTTCCGGCTTGCACCGGCTCCCTGAATCCGCCCTCCGTCGATTTCGGCCTGGTGCAGACGGGTCAACTGCGTTTGTGCAACTTCTCTCTTCAGAATCCGGGAACGCAGGACATGACCATCTCGACGTTCAAAGTGACCGGGCGCGGCTTTTCAGATATCCATGGGACCTTCCGCTCCGTTTACGATCTCGGCGGGCAGCACGATCACGTTCGTGGTCACGTTCACACCGGGCGCGGCGGCCGTATACACCGGTTCGCTAGCCATCGAAACGCGCACCTACGGCCTGAGAGGTACGGCGTTCAACACGCCGCTCCCGACGCCCTTGCTCGAATTCGACTCCGGATCGGTTCAGAGCGCCCAACAGCGGCGCTTGACCATGCGGCTCCCCACTGCGGCCACATCCTCCGCATCGGGCTCCGTCAACCTGGCGTTCGTACCGGATACCACGATCGTGACCGACGACCCGGCGGTTGTGTTTCTGGCGACCGGTACGCGCTCGCTGCCGTTTTCCATCACCCAGGGCAGCACGGTCATTTCGATCGGCGGGCAAACGTCGGCCATGTTCCAGACGGGGACCACTTCGGGGCGGATCCGTTTCACGCTCGCGGGAGTTCCGATCGCGGGCGATCCTACCACCACCCTCACGATCCCGGCGTCTGCCATTTCGATCGACTCGGCAATCGCCACGCGGCGGACCGGGGACCTGGACATCCAGGTAACGGGGTTCGATAACACCTACTCGGCGGGAGCCATGACGTTTACGTTTTCCGATATTTCCGGCCAGGCGATCCCGCCAGGAGCGATTCGCGTCGACTTTACCCAGGATTTTCGGACGTTTTTCGTCCAGGCCAAAGGCGGCAGCGCGTTCCAGGTGCGGGTGAGTTTTCCGGTAACGGGAGATACTTCGGGGATCGGCAGTGTGGATGTGCAGTTGACCAATTCGGCGGGCGTCAAATCACAGCACCTGGTCTTCCAGTGACGACTACACTGAGGAGGTGACAACACGGTCAACGACGCGCATCGCGCTTTCGATCGCCGGTTCGGATCCCAGCGGCGGCGCCGGGCATCCAGGCCGATCTGAAGACGTTTCACCGGCTGGGCGTGTATGGCGAAGCCGTGGTTACGCTGATCACGGTCCAGAATACCCAGGGTGTTACGCGCGTCGAAGTGATGGCGCCGGATCTGATTCTGGGGCAGATTCACGCAGTCTGCTGCGATATTCCGCCGCACGCCGCCAAGATCGGGGCCTTGGGAAACCGGACGGTGGTTGAGGCTGTCGCCGCGGCCGCGCAAAGCTTCACGTTCCCGCTGGTGATCGATCCGGTCATGATCAGCAAGCACGGCGCAGCGCTCATGAATCCCTTGATGGACAAAGACGCGCTGCGTGCCGCAGCCGCAGTGCTGATCCCGCGCGCATTTCTGCTGACTCCGAACCTGGAAGAAGCGACGGTGCTGGCGGGATTTCCTGTGACGAACATCGCGACCATGCGGAAAGCGGCTGAAAAGCTCGCCTCGCTGGGAGCGAAAAACGTCCTGATCAAAGGCGGACACCTGGATGCGGAGGAGGCCGTGGACGTGCTGTTCGAGCCCGGGCACGGCTTTCACCTGTTTTCCGCGCCTCGTATCGCCACGCAGCACACCCACGGGACCGGGTGCACGTACTCGGCCGCGATCACCGCGGAATTAGCGAAAGGCGCCCCTCTCCGCGACGCAATCGGAACGGCCAAGGAATTCATTACCGAGGCGATCCGGACCGCGCCCGGGCTGGGATCGGGTATCGGCCCCCTAAATCACCACGCCTGACCGATCAGGCCTGAGATTAGAGCGGCGATCCGGCCACTGTACTTAAGTGACGGTGTATCCGGCGATTTACCGCAGTATCGACCATCTGGTTCTCGCGATCCTTGCGCCGCTCGCGGCAGCGATTCTGATCAGCGGCCTGGACGACCTGGTGGTGGATCTGGCGTGGGCCTGGGGCTGGCTTAAGTCCGCGCTGCGCCCGGCCGCGAGCTTATTCCCGCCGGGTCCCCGCCAGTTGGAAAACGCCCCGCAGCAGCGCATCGCTATCTTCGTGCCCCTGTGGCACGAACACCAGGTGATCGGTCAGATGCTCGAACACAATCTTGCCGCCATCCGCTATCCCGAATATCATTTCTTCGCGGGGTGTTATCCCAACGACGCGGAAACGCAGGAGGCGGTGCAAGCGGTGGCGGAACGCTTTCCGCAGGTCCATCTCGCGCTATGCCCGCATCCCGGCCCCACTTCCAAGGCCGACTGCCTGAACTGGATCTATCAGCATCTCCTGCTGCTCGAAGAAAGCCGCGGCGAGGTTTTCGATGTCGTTTTACTCCACGACGCCGAGGATTTGATTCATCCCGAAGAGCTGCGCTGGATCAACTATTACGCCGCCCGGTACGACTTCGTCCAGACTCCCGTGCTGGCGCTGGCGACTCCGCTGTATCAGGTGACTCATGGCGTGTATTGCGACGAGTTCGCGGAGAATCATTCGCGCGATATGACGGTGCGTCCGGCCCTGGGCGGTTTCGTGCCGAGCTGCGGCGTGGGGACAGGGTACCGGCGGGATGCGCTGGAGCGGCTGGCGAAGGCATCGTCCAATCGTCTGTTTGAGCCGGAGGCGCTGACGGAAGACTACGAGAACGGTCTGCGGCTTTTCCGCCTGGGATGCTCGCAGGCGTTCGTTCCGATTTCCAAAAGTTCGAGCGGCGGACGCGACTTCGTAGTCACGCGCGAGTTCTTCCCGGCCAGTTGGAATGCCGCACTGGGGCAAAGGACGCGCTGGGTCACCGGCATCGCCCTGCAAGGCTGGCAGAGGTTCGGATGGTCGGGCAAACCGGGCGAAGTCTATTGGCTGTGGCGCGATCGTAAGGGTCTGATCGCAAACCCGCTCAGTCTGGCGGCCAACGTTGTGTTCGTGTACGGAATGGCCACGTCGATGTGGATGCGCGTGTCGCCTTTGCAAGCCCGCCTGGCAATAGCCACCATGGCTCTGCAGATCATCCGCCTCGGTATCCGGGCTTTGTGCGTCGGCCGTATTTATGGATTCATTTTCGCGTTGGGAGTTCCCGTGCGCGCGGTCTACGCGAACGCGCTGAATACCGCGGCGACGGTGCAGGCCGTGGCGCGATTCACCTGGGCCCGCCTGCGGGGGAAGCCGCTCAAATGGCTCAAGACCGAGCACGCCTACCCGGCGCGTGCGGCTCTGCTCGCGCAAAAACGCAAGCTCGGCGAGATCCTGGTCAGCTCGGGCGCGATTGCGGCCGCGGAGTTGACGGCCGCGCTCGCCGAACAAACCCAGGGAATGCGCCTGGGCGAGTATTTGGTGGACGCGCACAAACTGGAAATCGAAGCGCTGTATCAGGCGCTCAGTTTTCAGCAGGGCCTGCCCATCGCACAGGTCGAACCGGCGGCCGTGCCGTGGCCCGTGGCCCACGCGCTGCCGGAACACGCCATCCGCCAGTGGCAAGTGCTCCCGTTTCGGATCGCGGAGCAGAATCTGTTTGTCGCGTCTCCCGAGGCTCCCGGCCCCGAAACCACCCAGGCCCTGCGAGCGTTCACCCCGCTCGAGATCCGCTTCCACCTGGTGACTCCGGCCGAGTTCGAACGGCTGGTGAACGCGTTACTCTAGGGGCTTGGGCCGCCTTACCCGCATCCCCGCGGTCGCATTGCTGTGCTGCTGGGGACTTCTATCCCAGCAGCAGCCGGCCGGCCGCCCCATCGACCTCATCTGGAGCGCGCGCTACGTGGTCACCGAGGACGCGCAGCGCCGCGTGATCGAGAACGGCGCGGTCGCCGTTCTGAACGATCGGATCGTGGACGTCGGGCCGCGCGCCGAAATCGACGCAAAATATTTCGCGACCTATCGCATCGAGCAGCCCAACGCGATCCTCGCGCCCGGCCTGATCAACACGCATACGCACGCGGCCATGTCGCTGTTCCGGGGTGTGGCGAACGATCTGAAGCTGCAGGATTGGCTCGAAAAGTACATCTTCCCAGCCGAGGCGAAGAACGTGGATCGCGAGTTCGTGCGCTGGGGCACGCGCCTGGGACTCCTCGAAATGGCCCTTTCCGGCACCACTACGTTCGCGGACATGTACTACTTCGAGGACACGGTAGCGGAAGAAACCAAGAAAGCCGGCATGCGAGGCGTGCTGGGGCAAACCGTGATCGGCTTCCCTGCCCCGGATTACAAAACTCCCGAGGCCGCGCTGGCCGGAGCCGAAACGTTCCTCAAAACCTACGCCGACGATCCGCTCATCGTGCCGGCAGTCGCGCCGCACGCCATCTACACCACTTCCGATGAGACCCTGCAAGCCGCGCGCACGCTGGCCGACCGTTACGGCAAGCCTCTGATCATCCATGTCGCGGAAACCAAGACCGAGTTCGACGAAGCGATGCAGAAGCGCAAGAAATCGCCCGTCAAAGCCCTGAGCGATCTGGGCGTGCTGCAAGGCTGGACTCTGGCCGCGCACGCCGTGTGGCTCGCTCCCGAAGACTTCGGCCTGCTGCGAGCCGCCGGAACCGGCATCGCGCACTGCCCTTCCAGCAATATGATGCTCGCGAGCGGCGTCGCGCCGGTGCTGAAGATGCTGCAAGCCGGCATTCCAGTTGGCCTGGGAACCGACGGCGTCGCGGGGTCCAATAATGACGTGGATATGTTCGAAGAGATGGATCTCGCCGCCAAGCTGCAGAAAGTAACGTCGGGAGATCCGACCGCGCTTCCGGCAGAAAAAGCGTTCGACATGGCGACCATCCTGGGCGCGCAGGCTTTAAAGATGAGCGACCAGATAGGATCGCTTGAACCGGGAAAGCGGGCCGACATCATCAGCGTCCGGCTGAACGCGCCGAATGCGGCGCCCTTGTACAACGTCTATTCGCAACTGGTCTATGCGCTCAAATCGTCGGATGTGGGAGACGTGATGGTGAACGGCCGCATCATTGTCGGCAACCGGCACATGCTGACCATCGATGACAAGGCGGTCATGACCAAAGCGGAAGAGTATCGCGCCCAGGTTGCGAAATCTCTGAGCGGAATTAATCGTCTAGGGAAAAGGGACATGGTCTGGCCCCTACCAGGTCGTAGGGGCGAGGCATGCCTGGCCCGGCTCTTACCGCCTTCCCACCCTCCGCCACCGGGGGTTTCGATTCGTAAAACATCGCCAGGCCGGGCCTCGAAGCGCGTCTTCGCAGGCAGTTTCTGAGAACGTCCCGACTGCAGCAGAGTATTGCGTCCAGGCTTGCCCGACCCTCCGCCGGCCAGTCCCCAGGGACCGCGCTCGCGACGATCGGAAAGCAGCGTGACCTCGGCAGGCGCCAGAAATTCGAATTCGCGCACGATCCCGTCGCCGCCGCGGTGCGCTCCCGTTCCACCCGATCCACGGCGCACGCGATAGCCGGCGATGCGCAGCGGAAACTGGTGCTCGAACGCTTCAATGGGAGTGTTCCAGCTATTGGTCATGTGCGTGTGGATCGCGCTCGCGCCATCGGCATGCGCGGACGCTCCCATGCCGCCCGCGATGGTTTCGTAGTACGCAAAACGGTTTTTTGCCGATCCTCCGCCGAAGCTCAAGTTGTTCATGGTCCCGCTGCTCGCCGCCGGAATCCGCTCCGGAGCCGCTTGCGCGAGCGCGCCCAGCAAAACATCGGTGATTCGCTGCGACGTTTCGACGTTGCCCGCGGCCATTGCGGCGGGCGGCAGCGCGTTGACCACGCGATCCCTCGGGACGCAATCACACGAATGGGCCGCAGAATGCCCGCCGTGAACGGAACATCATCCTCGATTAAGCAGCGGAACACGTACATCGTCGCGGCCAGGGTCACGGCGAAGTTCGCGTTGACGGATCCCTGGACTTGCGGGTCCGAACCCGAGAAATCCACCACGGCGCGGCCGTTTGCGATGGTCACCGCGACCCGGATCCACACCGGCGCCGGCGTAATGCCGTCATTATCCAGGCAATCCTCAAAGCGATACACGCCGCGCGGCAGTTTGCGGATCGCGGCCTGCATCATGCGTGCGCTGTAATCCTGGATCTCGCGCATGTTGCGCGTGACGCGCGCTTCGCCTTGCCTGGCGACCAGTTCGCGCAGCCGCATCTCGCCGCGGTGGATCGCCGCCATCTGCGCCATCAGGTCGCCCTCGCGCTCGACCGGCGTGCGGACGTTGGCCAGCAGCAGATCGAGCAATGGCCGATCGATCTTGCCCCGCCGCCGGATCAGCACCGGCGGAATGCGGATTCCTTCCTGAAAGATTTCGCGCGCCAGAGGCATGGACCCGGGACTCATCCCGCCCACATCGGCATGATGCGCGCGATTGGCGAGATAGAACGCGGGCTTGCGGCCGCGCGTGGGCGCATGGGTAAAGACGGGCGCGACCGCCGTGATGTCGGGCAAATGCGTTCCGCCCCGAAATGGATCGTTGACCAGCGCCACATCGCCCGGCTGCAGATCGAATGCGTCCATCGCGGCGCGCACCGAGAGCGGCATGGCGCCTAGATGCACGGGCATGTGATCGCCCATGGCAACGGCGTCGCCACGCGCATCGTAGACGGCGCAGGAATAATCGCGGCGCTCCTTGATGTTGGCGGAATAGGACGTCTTGCGCAGCACCACGCCCATCTCTTCGGCGATCGAAACCAGCAGGTGCCGGAACAATTCCAGCTCGATTCCGCTGGCTGGTTTCACTTGCATACTCCCGCACGCACGGGGAAGCTCGCAAGGTTCTCCCAGCCTCCTCCCGAGGTCCGCCGTTCGATGCGATTGGTCTTACTCGCGGCGTCGGTTCGAATTCGCCAGGTGGCGCTCTCCCGGGCGGGAGCTTTCGCCAGCTTCGGGTTCTTGGCGCCAGCTTCCTTGATGGTCCAGGTGTCGCCGCCGTTCACGGTTTCGTAAGTCTCGTACACCGACGCGGCCCCTTGGGAGCGCTCCAGAATCAGTTGTCCCGTTTTCGCCGAATCGAACCAGAACTGCTGGATGGAGCCGTAGTGGGTCTCATTGAAGAGCGGCCGGCTGCGCCAGGTCTTGCCGCCATCCGCGGTGACCAGGAAGAACGGATCGCGAGCCAGCGGTTCCTCCATGACGCCGCTGGTCCACCCATGCTGGAAATCGGGGAACTGGACCTGGTCCAGTGCAGCGCCTTCGATGCGCGGGTTCGGCTCGGTCCAGGTTTTGCCCCCGTCCCCGCTCATCAGTAATACACCGTAGAGCGTGGTGGTCACCGTGTGCAGGTTTCCCGCCGCGAAAATGGTGGATCCCACTCCCTCTGCCGACACCAGATCCAGGAACACGTCGCAAGGCTCGTCCTCGGAACACGTCAAGCCGAATTTGTCGACGTCGGCGGCGGGACATGTGTACTCGAGGCGCGTCGCGTTCTGGGCGGCGAGTAAGAGCGGAAATACCAGCGAGAGCAGAAGCCGGGAGCGCACCGCCACCATTGTAGCCGCCGGGACTACAATAAATACTAGTGTCGATGCCGATCATCGCCGCCGGTCTGGCCGAATTGCGCCACGGCCGCTTTTCTTTCTTCCCGGCCATTGTGGGCGTGCAGCACAACGAGTGGATCCTGCGCCGCGCCAGTTGGACCGATATTGTGGTCGCGAACGCGAAAACTTCGGAAGAGATCTGCATTCCGCGCCGTTTCGTGGGCGAAGTTTCCTCCATTGAAGCGCCCTATCGCATTGTGGGGTTGATCAAGGAACTGGAATACCGCGAGGGCGTGGTTCTTCCGCATCGGCGGGTAGTGCTCGAAATGCCTCGCGCGGTAAACGATTTCAGCCGGGCAAGCCTGCGGCCGACGCTGTATCCGCGGCCGGCGGGCGTGGTCGCGATTCGGGCCGAACCCGATAGCGAATCGCGCTTCCGGCGCGTGCTGCGCGGATCGATCGCGGCGGGCTTCCTGGCGTGCCTCGCGGTAATCTTCGTGGTCCGCGACGCGCATCTGGGACCGGGGTTCGGCTGGACATCGGGATCGCTCCGTATGCCGAATCTAAGCGCGCGCGACGACTATGACGCGGTGGTGAAGAAGCTAGGCGCTCCCTCGAGCGACCGCTGGCTCGAATCGCGAATCGGACCGGGCGGCTACCGGCGCCTGTGGTACCCGCGCAGAGGCGTGACCGTCATCCTGAACGGCGCGAGCAGCAACAGCGCCCGCTACGCCGGCATGCTAAATCGCAACGGCGAAATTATTCAGTCGTTCGACGTTCACCTGGCTAATGAGCTGGATTCTGCGCCGGTAATTCACTAAAGGTTCCGGGCGAGGCATGCCTCGCCTCTACAGCGCGGTAGAGGCCGGCCATGGCCGGCCCTCGACATCACGTTCTCCTTTTTCCACGTTTACGCGCGAGAGAATGGCCAGCCCCGTGACGAAGAAAACGATCAGCGACAGGATCGCGGCGCGGTAGCTCCCGGTCCATTGGAGCGCGAGACCATAGAACGCCGGTCCCAGCCAGCTGGTGCCTTTGTCGCTGATTTCGTAGATGCTGAAGTACTCGGCTTCCTTGCCTTTGGGCACCAGTTGAGCGAACAGCGAACGGCTCAGAGCCTGGCTGCCTCCCATCACGATCGCCACTCCCGCCGTCACAAGGAAGAATTGAGTGGCCGTGTTCACGAAGCCGTAGATGTAGATCAGGATCGCGGCCCAGATGGCGAGGGTAGCGGCGATGGCGAGCTTGGCTCCGATCCGTGCGGCCAGCTTCCGAAACCCGACCGCCCCGAAGATCCCGACGAACTGGGCCATCAGGTAGGCGGATGTCACTTGGGAGATCGGCATTCCCAGGCCGTCGCTGCCGAATTGGCCTGCCACGGCCAGAACGGTCTGGATGGCGTCGTTGTAGATCAGGTACGCGACGAGAAACAGCAACGTCTGCGGATAACGGCGCGTGTCCTGTAGCGTGTGCGCCAGTTGGCGGAACGCGATCGTTACCCGGTTCTGCCCCGGCGTAGGAACGCGCGCGGGAACGCGATTTCGCAAGGCCAGCAAAACCGGGATCGTGAAGACCATACACCAGGCTCCCGCCGACGCCAGGCTGATGCGCACGGCCGAATGCTTCAGAGATTCCCAGCTTGTCGGCCCGGAAGAGCAGCAGGAGATTGAGGGCCAGCAGCACGCCCCCGCCCGCGTATCCCAGCGCCCAACCGCGCGAAGAAACCGCATCGCGCTGTTCCGGCGGAGCGATCTCCGGCAGGAACGAGTTGTACACCACAATCGACGCACCGAAACTGATGTTAGAAACGATCAGCAGCGCGGCGCCCAGCATATAATTCGAACCTTGGATGAAGAACATTGCGACCGTCGCCGCGGCTCCCAGAAACGCTGTCAGCCCCAATAGTTCCTTTTTGCGATGTCCATAATCCGCGATGGCGCCGACTACCGGAAGAAAGAACACCTGCCCCGCCACCGAAATGCTGATCAGGTAGGGATACAGACTGCGCGCATCCACGGGAATGCCGAAGGGGTGAATGAATCCGTTGGCATCCGCGGCGGCCTTGGCGAGCGCGGTGAGATACGGCCCCAGAAACACCGCCAGCACAGAGGTAAAGTACGGCGAGTTCGCCCAGTCGTACAGATACCATCCGCGTTGTTCACGAACGCTCGATTCGGATGACGGAGAGGTCATGGAATGTAGAAAAGATCGATGGACTTCCCGATCCGCTCCACTGGAGTATACGATTTCAGCCACGCGAAGGAGCCGTCCTTCTTGTAGTCGATGTTCAGGTTGTGAAGGCTGACGGCGATATATCCGCGCGAGGGCTGCGTGGGCGAGAGCAGCTCATAGTGAGGAAGCCCGGCTTTCTCCAGCGGCGCGGTGCCGAAATAGGCGATCGAAAGGTCCTGGATGCCCCGCTGCTTTAGTCTCAGGCTTAACCGGTTCAGGTCCTGGCCCCAATCGAGGTCGGATTCACACAGGATGTTCTCAGGATGCGACCCGGCGAATTCGTTGAAGTGCGCCAGATAATCCGGATGTGCTCGAACGGAATCGCCGACGACCCAGGCGACCAGGAGTACGGCCACAATGGCGGCGTAGCGGGAATGCCGGAACAGTGTGACCACGGCATGCCCCCCGGCGATCGCCAGCAGCGGATAAACGGGAAGTATATGGCGCACGCCGAGATCGATGCGGCCGAGCATGCATACCAGCAGGATGGCCAGCGGAAAGACCACCGTCAGGACTTGCCGCCAGCTTTGCTTCCAATCCGTCTCGCGCCAGCGGCGAAGAATGAACCACCATCCGCACATCGCCAGAACCAGAAGTCCGATGGGAGATTTGACGGCGAGGACCACCGGGAAGAAATACCACCATCCGGACTGGCTCCACTGGCCGAGCAGGTAGGAATCATGGCCCACGGAGTTGTGGACGAACACATCCAGCACGCCCATGGTCGCTTCCGACAATGGCAGCGGGGTGGTTATGACCGAGTTCCACGCACTGTGCAGCCAAGGGCGGCGGCTCAACGCATCGTCGATCACAGGATGATGTTGTCCATAAAATACCGCCGGCGGAATGAGGCTGAATCGGTAGGTGGCCCACGCCAGCGCAAAGACGACACACGCCGCCAGCCCGATCTGCACCAGCCAGCGCTTCCAAAACGCTCCGCGGCTCATGGCGATCAGGCCCACCGCGTAACACGCCGCCAGGAACGGAATGTTCGAGAACTTACACAGGACCGCGATCGCCGTGGCAAATCCCCACCACAGGCATCGCGCCAGGTCGGGTTGCTCCAGCCAGCGCACAAATCGATACAACGCGAATGCCGCGCCGGCCGCACAAGCGAGGTCATTGGTCGCCAGGCCGGCGTGTCCCAAAATCGGCGAGGTGCACACCAGCAGCAGCACAGCCCAGAATCCGGCGGCCTCGCTAAACCCCTTACAAAACCAGCGCCGCGCCCACACAAATGTGACCACGCAGAGCAAGACCAGGAAAGGAAGCGTACCGAGACGCGCCCAGGTCAGGTTGGACCAGTAGTGGTCTTCCGAATAAAGAATTGCGTTGCCCTCTTCGTAGAGGGATCTCCTACGCTGATCGGGTGGATTCAATCTCGCGTCCAGGCGCAAGCCTCTGACGAACGGCCCTAAGGCCACCGCGATGCGAGCCAGCGGAGGATGCTGCGGCTCACAGGTATACGTGCCCCATTGAAGCCACTCCATGCCGCAGGCGATGTGGACCGGTTCATCGTAGGTGCCGTTCAATACGGGGTATGTTGAAACGACTCGAAGGACCGCCAGCCCGATGAGAACGGCCGCACCAGTTATGTACTTATTCACTGTTATTCGAGCGTTTCGATCCGCCGGAGCAATCGCACCATGCGCGGCGCGGCGTCTCGCCGGCCGCCGAAACGAAATTGGTTGTAGGCGCCGGTCAAATCCTCCACCAGCATGGCGAGCTCGGAGGAAGGAAGCACGCGCGCGAATTCCGCCGGTGTGAGCCACGGCGGCTTCTGCAAACCGCGGCGCTCCAACGCGCGCAACATCCGTTCGTACAGCAGAGTGGCGTCGGACGCTTGCGCTTCCCCGCGTTGCGCCCGGCGAACCCGAAGCTCGGCGCGCAGCTTGCGAAGCAAACCGGGACCGTAGAGAATTGCCAAAGCGGCCATGCCGAACAGGATCAGGATCTCAACCGCATAGGCCCGGGCGGCACGCAAGCTGGTTCCCACACCGCTGGCGGCGTCGCCCACATCGCCCAGCCATGTAAAGCGGAGCTGACGGCCGGAGTCCTGCATGCGCGCAGCCAGCGCCAGCTGGCGTTCGAAATCGTAGCCCACAACCCAGTCCTGCCAAAACTGATCGGCCGCGTCCAGAACCAGCCCGGCGCGAGTCCACAAGCTGGCCGAAGGCGGCGACGGATCGGGCGGCGTCGGATCGAAGGTCACCCATCCGCGCCGCGGCAGCCACGCCTCCACCCAGCTATGCGCATCGGAAGCGCGAACCACCTGCCATCCGGTCATCGGATTGTAGACGCCGCCCAGGAAACCGGTCACCACGCGCGCCGGAATTCCCTCGGTCCTGAGCATGACGGCCATGGCGGACGCGAAATACTCGCAGTGTCCTTTCTTGCGAACAAACAGAAACGTTGCCAGTGGATCGGCGACGGGTGCCGGGAGCAGCTCGAGGGTATAGCCGTAGTCATGCCGCAGACGGCGTTCGAGCGCGCGGGCTTTTTCGTCGGGAGCCGCCAGACCCGCGGTCATTTCGAGCGCGAGCCGGGGAATTCTTTCGTCGAGCGGCGGCAGGGCCAGCGCCTCGACCCGCGCCTCAGGCGACAGTTGCGCGGAAGAGGATGTTTCATCGTCCAGGAGACTGGAGACCGCGTAGCGCAAACCCGCACCGTTGATTCGAGGCACGCTCAGGGTTCCAGAGGACGAACGCGAAACCACCGGGACATCGATGATCATGCTCTCGGGCGTGCCCGCGACAAACAGAACGTTGGAAGCGATATCGCTGAGGCGGACCTCGTAATCGATCCTGCGGCGCGGCTGCGTGTCCGGCCCCTGATGCAACACCACGCGGCGGCCCTCCGGACGCAGGCGCTCTTCCACCGCCGGAAGGTTGAACCAGCGCTTCCCGTCGAAATGGGTGAGGGCGGCGCCTCTCCACCGGACGGCCAGGAATCCATCGCCCTGCGAGTAGACGTGCATCACCGGCGTGCTGCTCTGCTTGATCTCGCCGATTTCTCCCAAGGTGACTTCGTTGGAGAATCCGGGCAGGTGATAGCGCTCCGGAACGAATCGCTGGAACGCAGCGCGTGCGGTACGGGGAAGCACGAAGAACACGCCGCCCGTGAGCAGCAGGATTCCCGTGAACAGTCCGAGGGAGAGCATGCCCAGACGCCGCGGAAACGCCCGCAGCCCGATGCGCGAAAGCGACCGGCGGGTCTCACCGGCGGACAGGAACAGGTGCGTGGCGCGCACCACTTCGCCGCTGGAGAGCGTGGCGATGGTGAACAGCAGGAACACAGCCAGAAAGGCGAAGAAGGCCAGCGAAACCGACAACACCGCAGCCGAGAGCAGCGCCATCGCGGCGATCACTTTGACGAAAGTGAAATCGCGCAGTGTTTTCGCGGTCAGGATTTTCACCGAGCCCAGAAAGAAGATCAGGTGGACGGCCGCCGGCAGGAATCCTTTAGATATGTAGTAGTAGTCGACCGGATAGAAGCCGATGTACAGCACCGTCAGGGCCGCAACGAATCGTCCGGGGATTTCCAGCATGACGATTCCCACGATCATCAGTGCGCGGATGCAGAGGGCCGCCAGCATGAGGATCGCCGTCGGCCAGTCCAGGAAACCCGAGCCCAACACGGCGAAGTATCCCGATGCGAGCATTCCCAGGAGAGAAAACTGGAAGAATCGCTCAACCACTTGCTGGGGCGCCCATGCGGCCGGCGTGGTCATGGTCTCTATTGTATCGAGGCCTATTCTTCGAGATTCGCCGCCACCGTCCCCGCGATCTCCTCGCCGATCGCGAGCGAGCAAGTAGCCGCGGGACTGGGCGCATTCACCACATGGAGTTCGCGCCCGCCCTGTATGAAGTGAAAATCGTCCACCAGCGAGCCTTCTGGAGACATCGCTTGCGCGCGCACGCCTGACCCGCCGGGAATCAGATCGTCCGGCTGGATCTCGGGAACCAGCCGCTGGAGCGATCGGCAAAACAGCTCGCGGCTGAAGCTGCGCCGGAGTTCGTCCCAGCAGGTGCGGCCGTATTTCGCGAGGAATCGCCACAGCCCGGGAAAGGCAAGCGTATCGGCAAGTTCGGCGAGGTCGACATCGCGACTTGGTGTAGCCTTCGCGCGCGAACGCCAGAACCGCGTTCGGTCCGGCCTCGATACCGCCGGTGATTCTGCGCGTGAAGTGGACACCAAGAAAAGGAAAGCGAGGATCGGGGACGGGGTAAATCAAGTTGCGCACCAGATATTGGCGCTCCGGCCGAATCAGGTAATACTCGCCCCGGAAGGGCACAATCCGCACCGCGCGCTTCGGCCCGGCCAGCTCGGCGACACGATCCGAGTACAGACCGGCGCAAGTCACCAGAAAATCGCAATGTGTTTCGCCGGCAGTGTGGATTACGCGCCAGCCACCTGTGCCGGATTCGCGATGCAGAGCTGTCACCCGCGCGCCCGTCACGATTTCCCCGCCCTGCTGCCTGAAACAGACTCGCCAGCGTCTGCACACACGGCCGGATAATCGGCGATGCCCTCCTGCGGAACGTGAATCGCCTGGACGCCGCCGGCATGCGGCTCGATCTCGTGCAACTCCTCGCGGCTGAGCATGCGCAAGCCAGTCAGACCGTTCTTGCAACCGCGCTCGAACAGGTCGTGCAGGCGCGGCACTTCGTCTGGAGCCGCGGCGACCACCACTTTGCCGCACACTTCGTGCGCGATCCCATGCGTCTGGCAGAATTCGACCATCTGGCGGATGCCGCGCACCGCTAGCAGAGCTCGTCGCGATCCGGGCTTGTAATACAACCCGCAGTGCAGCACGCCGCTGTTGTGGCTGCTTTGATGGAGCGCTACGGCGCGTTCTTTTTCGAGGATCGTAATGCCCACGCCGGGAATCCGCTGCTGCAAGCGGAACGCTGTGGCGAGTCCAACGATTCCGCCACCCACCACCGTCACGCGCATAGAAGTTATTCTCGCCGATGCGGCGTTACACTGGTGTCTTCGATGGCCATTCTGACGATCTCGGGCGCTCCGGCCTCGCGCTTCGAAGATGTCGCTCACGGTTGTAGTCGGCTATTGGGGTTTGAGCTGATCACCGAGTCGCGTATTTCCAAATGGATGGCAGAGGAGTTCGGTGAGACGCCCGTTCCCGATCGCGCCTGGCGGCCGGCGGCGGTTTCCATCCTGGCGCGGCTGGCAGCCGAACATCATCTGGTGATCTGCCTGGGGGGAGCCGAGTCGCTGTTTCCGGCCTCGCCTTTCACGCTGCGTGCCGGAATCGTGGCGCCGGAAGCGCATCGCATCGGCAACGTCATGCTGGATCGACGCTTGGAGCGTCCCGAAGCCAAGACAGCCCTTGCCAGAATGGATCGCGAGGCCAAGCATCAGCGCAAGATCCGGTCAGGCCGGACCCAGCCGCAGCCCGATTCCTTCGACGTGATGCTGAACAGCGGGCATATGGATGCGACGCAAATGATCGAGGTGATTCAAGCCGCAGCCGCGGCGCGCCGGTTGCACGAACAGGGACTGCTGGCCGCCTCCATCGAAGCGCAGATGCAGTTCGAGACCCGCCTGAAGCTGGCGCGGCACGGAATCGTTCCCGCGGGCCAAGCTCGCTTGATGCGCGCCACATTCAGTCATCCCAGCGAGCAGGTGTTCGCCAACCTGCTCGACTTCTACCGCATTCCTTGGGAATACGAGCCTCGCAGTTTCCCCTTGCAGTGGGACAAGGACGGCCGGGTGATCGAAGCGTTTACGCCCGACTTCTACCTGCCTGAGTTCGACCTGTATGTCGAACTCACCACCATGAAACAGGCCCTGGTGACGCGCAAGAACCGTAAGATTAAGTTGCTGCGCGCGGTATACCCGCACATCAACATCCAGGTGTTTTATCAGAAAGACTATCAGGACCTGGTGTTCAAACACGGCTTGAAAGAGGCCGTGCGATGACCGCTCCGCCAGGCATCGAACGGATCCTGTTCACCGAGGAGCAGGTGAACCAGCGCGTCAAAGAAGTGGCGGCGGAGATCAGCGCCAGGTATCAGGGTCGCGACTTGAAACTGATCGCGGTGCTGAAGGGTGCGGTGTTCTTTCTGACCGCTCTGGCGCGCGCTATCGAGATTCCCGTCAAGATCGACTTCCTGGCGATTTCCAGCTTCGGGGGCAGCGGACCAGGCATGGTCCGGATCGCCAAGGACCTGGACCATCCGATTCAGGACGAAGACATCCTGCTGGTGGAGGATATCGTCGACACCGGTTTCACCACGCGCTACCTGCTTCAGACGCTGGCGGGAAGAGAGCCGCGGTCGCTCGGAATCTGCACGCTCCTTGACCGGACGGTCCGCCGTATCGTACCGGTTCCGGTCGACTATCGCTGCTTCGAGATTCCCGACCGTTTCGTCGTGGGCTGCGGCCTGGACTTCCAGCAGCGCTACCGGAATTTGGGATACATCGCGGTAATGGATCCGGAGAAGAGCTGATCATGACAGTCTTTGAGTTCCTAATAGTGGGGCGGCTTTTGAAGCCGCGCACCGGTTTTTAACCGGCGCCCTTTTGTGGGCGGGGCACGAAGGCGGTTAGAAACCGCCCGCGGGATAGGCGCGATCGCTTACCGCCACTCCGCAATCATCCGCATCCCGTGCTTCGGACGCAACGTAATTCGCGCGTGCGTCTCCACACGATGGCCGGGCTCGAGGCGCAAGCGCCAGCGCTGTCCTATCGCGGCGAGCAGAAGCGTCCCCTCCATCCACGCGAAGCGCTCTCCGATGCACACCCGCGCGCCGCCGCCAAACGGGAAATAGGCGAACTTGGGCCGGGACGAATCTTCGGCCAGCCAGCGCTCGGGCCGGAAGGCGAGCGGATCGGGAAACCAGCGCGGATCGCGATGCACCACATAGGGGCTCATCAGGACTACCGAACGCGCGGGGATCAGGAAGTCGCCCACGGGATAGTCTTCGAGCGCCCGTCGGCCGATCCCCCATGCCGGCGGATAGAGGCGCAGCGCTTCGGCGAATACGCTTTCGGTGTAGCGCAATTGCGGCAAGTCTTCGAAGGACGGAAGGCGCCCGCCTAGAACGCGATCGAGCTCGGCATGGAACGCCGCTTCCGCCTGCGGATTCTGCGAGAGCAGATACCAGGTCCAGGTCAGCGCGTCCGCGGTGGTCTCGTGGCCGGCCAGAAACAGCGTCAGAGCCTCATCCCGGACTTGTTCATCGCTCATGCCGCCGGAGCCTTCTTCATCGCTTGCCAGCAGCAGCATGGATAACAGGTCGCCTGTATCGCGCGGATTCGCCCGGCGCTCGGCGATCAGGCGGTAGATGGTTTCGTCGAGCCGCTGGCGCGCGCGCTTGAAACGCCGGACGGCCGGGCAGCGGCAGCTTCTCGAGAATCTCCGAGAACGGCAGCAGGATGATCTCGAACAGGCTGAACACCTCTGTGAGAGCTACACCGATCTCATCCGCTTCGGAGTCGACTTCCGTGCTGAACAGCGTTTTGGCGACGATGGCGAGGGTCAACCGCATCATTTCCTGCAGCACGTCGAAGGATTGACCCGGCTTCCATTGATCGCGAACCAGCGCGGCGCGCTCCACCATCACGGCGCCATAGCCCGCCAGACGATCGCGATGGAACGCGGGCTGGACCAGGCGGCGCTGGCGGCGGTGATGATCGCCCTCGCTGGTAAGGAGCCCATCGCCCAACAGCACGCGGGCGCGCTCCAGCATACGGCTCTTCTTGAACTTGTTCTGATCGGTGACCAGGACGCCGCGGATCGCGTCGGGATGGCTGATGCAATAGATGTGCTGGCGGCCCAGCGGGATATAGACAACGTCGCCGTACTGGCGCGCCATCTTTTCCAGAAACCCAGCCGGATCGTTGCGGAATTCCGGCAGAACGCCGACGAGGAGATGGCCCTTAGGCCCCGGTGGCTTCACCATTTCAGGAGCGGCTTCACTCGGCCCGATTATAGCGAGCGCCACTACTGTTGCTGCTGTTGTTGCTGCTGGAGCAGTAGTTCGGCTTCTTCCGCGGCGGCGGTGTCGGCTTGCCATTCTGCCGGCGAAGCCAAGACCTCCTGGGGAGGCGGCGGTGCATCCGACAGCGCCACACGTACGGATACGGTCAGCTCGCTTTCGGATTTGCCCTTGAAGACGCCCTTAGTCGGCGGCACATCCGCATAGTCGCGGCCGATGGCCGTGCGAATATGACGCTCGCCGGCGATCAGGTTGTTAGTCGGGTCGAATCCCACCCAGCCGAGACTCCGGCAGCAGCGCCTCCACCCAGGCATGCGATGCGCCTTCCGGAGACCGATCGCCGCTCTCGGAATCGCCGGTAGACATAGCCGCTCACGTAACGGCACGGAATCCTGACGTGGCGCACCAGCGCGGTCATGATGTGCGCGAAATCCTGGCAGACGCCCTTACGGGCTTCGATCGCATGGTCGATGGGCGAATCGACACGCGTGGCCTTGGGCACATATTCGAACCAGTTGAAGATGGCCGAATTCAGCTCACGAAGGAAACTTAGCGGGTCATCGCGGCGCCGGACACCAAGCGGCTCGATCAAGCCCAAGAGCGCCTCGGTGGGCTGCGCGAATTGGCTGGGCATCAGCATTTCCCAGTAGTCTCCCGCGGCCGCCTGCTGATCGAGTTCGTCCCAAGCCGAAGGCTCCAGACGATCCGGAAGCTCCAGCTCTGGCTCGATCTCCACCAGCGCCTCGGCGACGATCTTCAGTTCCCGGTGCTGCCCCGGCACATCGAAATGATGCACCATGTTGCCGAGGTAATCGCGATACTCGTAACTGCGCGTGCGCGGATCCACGGAAAGCTGGAACGATAGGCACCGCTGGCCGCCCTCGGTGCGCGGGTGCATGCGCAATTCCATCAGGCTCTCGCTGACCGGAGCCTTGTAGCGGAAACGGGTGAGATGGCGGATGGAGTAAAACATTATGCGTCCTTATGCCTCCAGCGCCGCCTCGATCGGGATAAGAAATGTAGGTCTGATACAGCGCGCTGTGCACCTGCCCGCACTGGCGCAGGAGTTCGTGCAGATAGGCGTGCAGGCCGCCGCGTCATGATCTCGTCGATCTGGCTGAAGCCCAGCGTGGCGCGCAGGCGTCCGGCGATACGCTCGACGCGCGCCGCCCGGCGGCTACCGGCTTCGCGGCCGATTTCTTTAATGGCGGTCTCCAAGGCTTCCGCGGAGAAGCGGATGGAATGCGGAAAACTGGGATGAAGAACCAGGAATTCGGCGATGCGCTCCGGCTTGACGTCGGCGGTGTATGCCTTGCAATAGGCTTCGAACGCCGTGCAGGAGCGCAGCAGTCCGATCCACTCCAGGTAAACGCGTTCGGCGGCCGCCTGCTCGGGTTGATGAAATTCGCGGAAGTGCGCACCCACCAGAGTGGAGATGGCCACGGCGCGCTCCAGAGAGCGGCCGGCCTGGATGAACTGCCAGCCCTCGCCATGGGTCATGGTGGAATCGGTGATGCCCTGAAACAGATGCGCGCCTTCTTTGATGGATTGCAGAAAATCGCGCGAGTCCCACGACTTCCGGCGAGCTGCGGCGCACCGCGTGGAACAGGCGGTTCAACTGCTCCCACATTTCCGAGCTGATCTGCTCGCGCACCTGGCGCGCATTTTCGCGCGCGTTCACGATGCTGGCGACGATGGAAGATCGATTGGACGCGTCGTGCAACAGCGATTGAGCCAGGCCTTCCGCGCTCCAGTCATCGTCTTCGCCTCGGCTCTTCCATGCCGAGCGAGCGGCCGCACGCGCGCCCAATCCGATCTTCGGACTGCGATCCGCGCTCGAGCATCAGGTTCAACTGGATGTTGATGACCCGCGCGGTGTGCTCGGCGCGTTCCAGGTAGCGGCTCATCCAGTACAGACTGTCGGCGACTCGAGAGAGCATAGTTTAATCGCGCACAACGGAACGCGGCGGCAACACTCTGCACTTCAGGAACGGACGCCGCCGCGTCCTGTTGCGCTCTGAGAGACTTAAACATCAGTCTAATACCCAGGTATCTTTGCTGCCGCCGCCTTGCGACGAATTCACCACCAGCGATCCTTTGCGCAGAGCGACGCGCGTGAGGCCGCCGGGCACCACGGTGACTTTATCGCCGAAGAGAATATACGGACGCAAGATCGACGTGCCGCGGCTGAACATTCCCATCGAGGAAACAGGGCGCGCGCGACAACCGGATGGTGGGCTGCGCGATATAGTTGCGCGGGTCTTCCTCGACGCGCCGCCGGAACTCATCGCGCTGCTCGGCGGTGCTGTGCGGCCCGATCAGCATGCCGTAGCCGCCCGATTCGCCCACCGCTTTCACCACGTAATCCTGCAGCCGCCCGAGCACGTGCCGGCGCTGCACCGGATCCGACATCAGGTAACGTCTCGACGTTGTTCAGCATCGGATCTTCTTTCAGGTAGTACCTGATGATCGCGGGAACATAGGCGTAGACCGCTTTATCGTCGGCCACGCCGGTACCGAGCGCGTTGGCCATGCTGACGTTGCCGGCGCGATAGGCGTTGAACAGGCCGGGAACGCCCAGGCTCGAGTCGCCGCGGAACGCCAGCGGATCGATGAAATCGTCGTCGATGCGGCGGTAGATCACGTCGACGCGGCGCAGGCCGGCGGTGGTGCGCATGTAGACGAAATTGTCGTGCGACGACCAGATCGCGGCCTTCCACCAGCTCAATTCCCATCTGGCGGGCCAGGAAGGCGTGCTCGAAATAGGCCGAATTGAAAACGCCCGGCGTCAGCAGAACGATGGTGGGCTCAGTGGCGCCGCGCGGGGAGCCTTGCGGGGTCAAGCGCACGCAGCGTGGATAGCAGCGCCTGGCTATAGTGCTCGATGGGCTGCACGCCGCACTTGCGGAACAGATCGGGGAACAGGCGCTTCATCACCTCGCGGCTCACCAGCATGTAGGAGACGCCGCTGGGCACGCGCAGATTGTCTTCGAGCACCACGAACTCGCCCGAGGGCATGCGGATCAGATCGGTGCCGGCGACGGTGACATAGGCGTCCTTGCGGACGTGGAGGCCGCGCATCTGGCGCCGGAAATGTTTGCAGCTATAGATAATCTCCCGCGGGACGACGCCGTCGTTCAGGATCTTGCCTTCGTGATAGATGTCCTTGAGGAACAGATTCAGCGCGGTGATGCGCTGCGTCAGGCCGGTCTCGATGCGCGTCCATTCCTCGCGCGTCAGGATGCGGGGCAAGCAGATCGTTGGGGAAAATGCGTTCGGTGCCTTCGTCGCGGCCGTAGACGGTGAAGGTGATGCCCTGATGGAGGAACGAGAGATCGGCGATCTGCTGGCGGCGGCGCAGCTCCTCGCCCGTCAGCTCGCGCAGGGCTTCGTAAATGTGGCGATAGTGGGGACGAACGGCACCGCCGCTATCGACCATTTCGTCGAAAGCGTCATCAAGCTCGTATTCGTGGAACGGAGCAGGAAGCGTATGCTTGGTGGCAATCCCTGCCATGGGGCCTCCTCGAATCGAATCGCCTTCGACGAGGAAGCTCTTGCGAGAACTCAATTATAGCAAGAAGACAGGCGACAAGATCGCCTGTCCTACTGGCCTATTCCCGGCCCTGGTAGATGTCGTGTAACCGCAACAACCCCAGGCAGCGATGTTCGGCATCCACCACCGGCACGACCGAGATCTGCGAAGGGCGATCCTCCATGAACGCCAGCGCCTCATGCAGCAGAGCGTTCCGGGGCCAGCGTAGACGGCCGCGGGGTCATGACATCGGAGGCGCGCAGCGTCCGGATATCGTCGTGAGCTTGCAGCGCGCGGCGGACGTCGCCATCGGTGATCAGGCCGATGAGTGTTCCCGAAGGCGATACCACGCACGCCGCGCCCAGGGGACGCTGCGACATCGCAATCACTACGTGTTTCAGCGAATCCTCCGGCGCGACCCAGGCGACCTCATCGCCGCGATGCATGGCGTCGCCGACCCGCAGTCGCAGGTTCCGGCCCAACTGTCCGCCTGCGTGCAGGCGCGAAAAATGTTCAGCCGTGAAGCCGCGGGCTTGCATCAGGGCGATCGCCAGGGCGTGACCTATTGCCATCGCCACAGCCGAACTGGCAGTCGGCGTGAAACCTTCAGGATCGGCCTCGCGCTGGACGCTGGCGTCGAGGACCACATCCATCTCGCGCGCCAAGGGTGAAGACGGATTGCCCAGGATCCCGACGAATGCCGGCTGAAACTCACGCAGCGCCGGGACCATGTCCAGCAGCTCTCCGGTCGCGCCGCTTTTGGAGATCATCAGGACGGAATCGCCGGGCTGCAACACTCCCAGATCGCCATGAGCGGCCTCGGTGGGATGCAGAAAGACGGCGGGGGTGCCGGTGCTCTGAAGGGTCGCGGCGATCTTGCGGGCTATGTGCCCGGACTTGCCGATGCCGGTGACGATCAGCTTGCCGGAATGGCCCAGGATCGTCTCCACGGCCGCGATCAGGTTGTCGTCGATACGCGCAGGACGCGGCGAGAATCGCCTGCGCCTCTGTTTCCATGACCTTACGCGCGGCGGCGAGCCACTCGGCGCGCTGGTCGACTGGGCTTGCTGATGTGCCGGCGGAAGCGTCCACAGGCTGAATGTAGCATGTCCCCCGGCTCATCTGGTACGTTTGAGCATGAGCGCGTGATGGACCCTGCCTGTCTACGTCACACTGAGATCCCCGGCACCTCGAAGCTATTTGCCGATCTCTCTTACCATTTCGATCAGGGTTGCCCGCTTTTACCGGCACAATCCGCATGCTCGGGAATCGTACGCGGCGGCTGCCCGGGAAGTTCAGTATCCGGATGACCGCCGCGCGGCGATGGCGCGGGTTCTGGAGGCTCAGAATCCGGGAATCCGCTGGTCGCGCGCTTCGCTAAAGCCGGGACGATGGCCGTCGTCACCGGGCAGCAGGTCGGACTGTTTTCGGGTCCCGCGTACACGATTTATAAGGCTCTGACGGCGGCGCGGCTGGCTGAGGATCTGAACGCGAGCGGCATCCCCGCCGTGCCCATCTTCTGGATGGCGACCGAGGATCACGATTTTGCCGAAGTCGATCATGTGTGGATTTTCGACTCGGCGCATCATCCGATTCAGTTGCGCACCGAAGCTCCCCCGGGCTGGCAAGGGAAGCAGCGTCCGGCGGGCGGGTTTCCGGTGGAGCATCCACCGATTGCGGAGCTGCGGAGACGCGTTGGCCGGATTCCCGTATGGCGAGGAAGTGGCAGCCGCCGTGGCGGATTCGTACCAGCCGGGAGTGACCATGGGTGCGGGATTCCGCGCGCTGCTCGTCAAACTGCTGGGCAAGATCGGGATGCTGGTGGTGGATCCCCTTGATCCGCAGCTGCGGAACGTCGGCGCTCCATTCATGGCGGAGGCGCTGGCCGCCGCGCCGGATCTGAAGAAATCGCTGCTGGCTCGGAACAAGGAGTTGGCTGCGGCAGGGTATCATGCGCAGGTCAACGTCGAAGAGAATACGTTCGCTGTTCTTTCTGCTTGGAGAATGGCGAGCGGGTCACGCTGCGCAAGAAAGACGCCGAGTTCGCGGCTTTGAAAGATCGGGCAGCCGACGTATCGCCCAACGCCCTGCTCCGGCCGGTCTGGCAGGATTACCTGTTTCCGACCGTCGCCTACGTGGGCGGGCCGGGCGAGCTCGCATACTTCGCGCAGTCGCAGGTGATTTACGACCGTCTGCTGGGGCGGATGCCAGTTGTGGTGTCGCAGAGCGAGCGTGACGCTGCTGGATGCGCGCGCCGCGAAGATTACTGCGCGATACGGCCTGACGCTGACCGATACGCTGGTGCCGGAGGAAGCGCTGAAGGAGCGGATCGCGCACGCGTTGGTCCCGGAATGCGGTCGCGGGCTTGTTCGAAGAAACGTCAGGCCGAAGTCACGCGCAAGCTGGACCGGCTGGGCGCGGGACTGGAACAGTTCGATCCGACTCTGGCGGCGGCGTTGGGCAAGAGCCGCGCGAAGGTCCTGTATCAGATTGAAAAGCTGCGCAAGAAAACCGAACGCGAGACATTGCGCCGGGATGCGCGCGCGTCGGAAGAAGCTCGCTATCTGAGTTCCCTGCTCTATCCGCACCGGCATATGCAGGAGCGCTTCTATTCGATGCTGCCGTTCCTCGCGCAGCATGGCTTGGACCTGGTCGACCGTCTGTACGGGTCGGTCCAGATGGACTGCCCGGACCACCGCGTCGTCACGATTTAAGGCCGGGCGAGGCATGCCTCGCCCCTACTCCAGGGTGACGGGGCGGTCGAATATGACGTCCAGCGCGGTTCCCTGGCGCAGCTCGACTTCCCGGCCGCGGGTGAGAAGGACGGTCGCGAGACCGACGGCTGCGCCGGCTCCCGCTCCGATGCCGGCTCCCCGCGCGCCCTGGTCGACAATCGCTCCGAGCGCACCGCCGCTGCCGGCGAGAATCGCGATACGGGCGGCGTCCTGGCCGTGCGTGGAACCTTCCCGGACGGAGTTCTCGTTGCCGGTGACCTTTTGCTCGCCGGTTCCGGAATCGACGGAAGCGAGCTTCGGCGAGAACTTGTAGACCGAGCCGCTGGCGAGCGTGACGGTTTCCAGGCGAATCGCGAGCTCGGCTCGGCCCTTGACGCGTCCACTGCGCTGGGCTTTGGTCACGACTCCCTGGACGTAGCTGCCGGCAGGCAGGATGATGTTACCGGCGACGCTGATCGGTGTTGCGGTTCGCAAGTAAACGTAATCGCCGTCCTGGGCCGTGCGCGTGGTGATGGAGTTTTCCATACGCAGCAGGACGTGGGCGCCCTGAGGGATTTCGGCGGCTAGTGTCGTGATCGCGAAGACCAAAAACAGTAAGGCTCGCATGGCTCGCTCCCTGTCTGAATTTTACTCGCAGATCGCGATGGGCCGTTGCGGGCGCAGCTTGGGGTCGCAGTTGCCGTTAGCACACGGCTCCAACGCATTCGGGCGTAGACCGATTCCCAGCCGGCGTTCACGGTGTATTCATATCCGGTCGCGTTCTTCGGGATAGAAACCTTCGCGGCGGAAGTTCAGTCCGTAGACACCTGCGGAGAGCATGTCGAAAGAGAAATGTCCGTTGGAATCCGTCTTGGTTGAGTTGCACGCGCTGAAACGTTCTGCAGACCAATGTAACCTCGACATCCGCCACTGGCGGAGCCACGCTTCCGCTCAAACTGTCCGAAGGCAGCCCCAGGTGGCAGCAGGATCGAGATCGCGTAACGGCGGTTGACCACAACTAGATCACGACTATCTAAAGGAACGTCGGGCAATCGCTTCGGTTCTCCGTTCCGACAGTCCGATGGACTTAACAGTGCGCACCTGAATCCGAGTACTCGGAACGTCAGCGTATATTCACCCGCCGGCAGATTCGAGAATTGTAGACGCCGGCGTCATCGGCCTGGACCTGGTACTTCTTGGTTCCCGAATCCAGTTCCACGGCAGCGTGTGCGATGTGATGCCCCGTTCGGATCGACGACGGTGCCCGTGAGACTCGCGGCCGGCGCTGAGAACGGGATCAATAAGATCGCACAGCGCAATCCTCATACCAAAACCCTGAGCAAAGCATACACCACGGGGATGCTGAACAGGCTCGAATCGATGCGGTCGAGCCAGCCGCCGTGGCCGGGTAGTGTAGTCCCGCTGTCTTTCACGCCCGCGCCGCGCTTGAAGGCCGATTCGCACAGATCGCCGAGCTGCCCCGCGATGTTCCCCGCAGCCGCCACGGCCAACACCACCCAGAGTGGGAGCGGACGGGATCAGGTAGTGTGCGTAGATTCCGGCTGCCAGAACGCCGCCCACAACCGACCCGATGGAACCTTCCCAGGTCTTCGAAGGACTCACGCGCGGCGCGAGCTTGTGGCGTCCGATCGACCGCCCGACGTACAACGCCGCCGTATCGCCCGCCCAGCTCACCAGCAGCGCGATCATCAGCCAGTGCGGCCCGTAGGGAGGATCGGCCAGGCGCAAGGCCAGCGCACAGCGCCACGCGCCGAAAATATAAATAACGCCGAGCAGTGCCGCGGCGGCGCTGGTCATCGCTTTCGCCAGATCTGTTTGGCGAAGCTCCAGCGTCATCAGCACCAGCGCCAGGATGACGATCACGACCCACACGGGCTCGGGCGCGAACAGCAGGATCAGTCCCGCGGCGAGGCCGGCCAAGCCGGATCGGGAGACGCCCTGCGCGGCGGCGATGTCATCAAATTCGTGGAAGGCGATCAGGCCGACCGCAGCCATCAAGGCCAGCAACGACCATTGCGGACCCGCCAACACGATCCACACGACCAGCGGGATCAGAACCAGCGCGGTGAGGATGCGCTTCATTGCGCGATCGGAAGTTCGATGGGCTCGAGTTCTGAAGTCTCGAGCCCAGGCCGCCGTAGCGCCGGTCGCGCTTCTGATAATTCGAGGATTGCGCGCAGGAGTTCGTCCGCGTGAAATCCGGCCACAGCGTTTCGGTCACGTACAGCTCGGCATAGGCGATCTGCCACAGCAGGAAATTACTGATGCGCATTTCGCCCGACGTGCGAATGAGAAGATCGGGATCGGGCTGACCGGCGGTGTAGAGGCGCTCGGAGATCGACTGCTCGGTTACTTCGACGTCCGCCTTCACCAGAGCTTTCACGGCGTCCACGAGCTCGGCGCGTCCCCCGTAGTTGATCGCCAGGTTCAATCGCAAGCCGCGATTTCCGGAGGTTCGCTGCGTCACGTCGTCGAGCTCGGTTCTCACATGTGCAGGAAGCTCCGCCAGCCGTCCCAGCGCCGTGAAGCGGATATCGTGGCGCATCATCAGGTCCAGCTCCGAACGCAGGTAAATCTTGCAGCAGCCTCCACAGCGTGTCGACTTCGAGCCGCGGCCTCTTCCAGTTCTCGACCGAAAACGCGTACAGCGTGAGGGACCCGACGCCCAACTGGGCACAAGTTTCGACGGTAGTTCGAACCGCGGGAACGCCCTCCTTGTGACCGGCCACGCGAGGCAGGTGGCGCTGCTGGGCCCAGCGGCCGTTGCCGTCCATGATGATGGCGATGTGCGCGGGGATACGCCCGGAGTCGATGGCTCGCGCCAGGGCGAGATCTTCCGATCCAGGCGCGAGCGCCTCCAGCAAGGCTTTCATTATTAGTGACCATGGTATCAGCGGGGTCGCGGGGCATGCAAAAATGTAACTGAGTAGTAGCGGAACCCGTCTCTTTAAGGACTACCCGGAGGTCTTATCCACTTTGATTTCTAAACCCGTATTAATGCTGTGTGTCTGCGCAGCGCTCAGCCTTCCCATGCATGCGCGAACGGACGATGCCGATACGCTGCCTCCGTCTGAATCCAATATTGCCGACGATCAGCAGCCGGCGGCCGATCCCCAGGCTCAGAATACAGAGGTTCTTCACCCGCAGCCGAAGCGAATTCTCGGCGTGATGCCTAACTTCCGTGCGGTCAGCGCGGGCGCACTGCCGCCGCCGCCTACGAAGAAACAGGCTTTCAAGATCGCCACCCAGAACAGCTTCGACTACTCGGCGTTTATCTTCACAGGGTTCACCTCGGCGCTCGCCGAATGGTCCGATGCACATCCGCAGCTCGGTGAAGGCATGAAGGGCTACGGGAGATATTACTGGCGCGGATTCGTCGATAAGACCGACGGCAATTACCTGGTCATCTTTGCTCTTCCCACGATTTTCCATCAGGACGAACGCTATTACGCTCTGGGCAAGGGGGGCCTCTGGAAGCGATTTAGCTATTCGATCTCACGCGTTGCCATCACCCCGGACTATAACGGGCACAACAGCTTCAACGCTTCCGAACTTCTGGGCAGGGGGATGGCGCAAGGCATCTCGCTGGCGTATTATCCCAGCCAGGCCCGAACCGGTGGCGCGATCGCGGAGAAATACGCCTACGCCATCCTGCGGGACGCTCTTACCAATGCGTTCCGCGAATTCTGGCCGGACATCGCGGTGCACGTATTGCATCGTCATCCATAGACCACGTGCCTGTACGACTATTGGCGCTGGCCGCGCTGGTATCGGCGGTGTTTGCTCAGACGAACTCCTCTGATTCGCCGCCGGCGCCCCAAGCGACCGATACGGCTCCTCCCAGTCGCGTGCTGGGGGTTTTGCCAAATTACCGTTCGGTGGAAGAGAGCGAGCCCTTTTCTCCGCTGACCGTGCGCCGCAAATTCTACATCGGCTACAAAGACGCCACTGACTATCCGATATTCTTCATCGCGGCCGGCATGGCGGGGCTGGCGCAGATGACGGACCAGCATCCGGCGTTCGGAGGAGGCGTCGAGGGCTACAGCAAGCGCCTGGGAGGCGCCGTCGCGGATCAGCTCATCGGAACTTTTCTAACCGAATCGATCGTGCCCACGGTGTTGCACGAGGACCCGCGTTATTTCCGGCGCGGCCATGGCGGATTCTGGTCGCGCACCGGATACGCCGCCAGCCGCATCTTCGTCGCGCGCAACGATCAGGGTAACTGGACCTTCAATTTCGCCGAAGTAGGCGGGAACGCGATCGGTACGGCCATCGGGAACGCGTACTATCCCGGGGAGCGCCATTGGGGAGATAACCTTGAGCGCTACTCTACCCAACTGGCGACAGACGCTTTCTCCGAGGTTCTCAAGGAGTTCTGGCCGGACATTAAACGAAAGTACTTCGACCGGCAGCCTAAGCATTGAGTACCTGCGCGAGTTACTTTCCATCATAAAGTACTTGACAATCCTCCAGGCGTTCCTTATCCTGGACATTAATGGCGACCATCCGCCCGATTCGCGACCTACCGCCCGAGCCGATCCCGCTGCATACGCACGCGCTGGACAATCTGCGCTACATCCGCGAGACCATGGAGCGCGCCGGATCGTTCACCGCGGTGCCGGGCTGGGGCGGAGTGCTGATGGGCGTAACGGCGCTGGCTGCCGCGGGCTTCGCATCGCATGCATCGTCGCGGAGCCTATGGCTGGCGATCTGGCTGGGCGAGGCGATGCTCGCGATGGGCGTAGGAGTGCTCGCGATGAGGCGCAAGGCCAGTGCCGCGGGTCTTCCGCTATGGTCGGCGCCGGCGCGCAAGTTCGTTTTCAGTTTCGTGCCGCCGCTGTTCGCCGGAGCCGTGCTCACATTGGCGTTGTGGGATGCGGGAGCGGTCGCGTCCATTCCGGGCTTGTGGCTGATGCTCTACGGCACGGGCGTCATCACGGGAGGCGCGTTCTCGGTGCCGGCGATTCCGGTGATGGGCGCCTGCTTTCTGATGGAAGGGGCGCTGGCATTGTTTCTACTGCCCGGAATGTCCATGGTGTGGGCCGATTTGTGGCTCGGCGCCGGTTTCGGAGGCCTGCACGTGCTGTTCGGGACGATTATCGCAAGGAGATATGGTGGCTAGACAAAGCGCCCTCGCCCGCACTGGTGAGAATGTTTCGCGTCAACCAAAGGGGCCGGAGGCCCTGCCGGATCTGGATCGCTTGATCCATGAGCGGATCCGGCTGGGCATCGTCAGCGCGCTGGCGGCGAATACGGCACTCAGTTTTAACGATTTAAAGCGGCTGCTCAAAACCACCGATGGCAACTTGAGCGTGCACGCCCGGAAGCTGGAGGACGCAGGCTACATCGCCTGCACGAAATCCTTCGAAGGCCGCATGCCCAAGACCGAATATGCGCTGACGGCCCCGGGCCGCAAGGCGCTGGAGAAGTATCTGAATCACATGGAAGCCCTGATTCACGCCATGCGGACGCCCGACCCGGCAGGCAAGGAGCGCTGAACCAAAATGACCGGGGTGGATCGTTTTCATGTCGCGATCATCATGGACGGAAACGGCCGCTGGGCCCTGGGGCGGGGTTTGCCGCGAGTGGCCGGACATCGGGCGGGCGCCGCGGCAGTGCGGCGCGTGGTGGAAGCTGCGCCGGACCTGGGCATCCAGACGCTGACCTTATACGCGTTCTCGGAGGACAACTGGACACGTCCCGCGCGTGAAGTTACAGCGCTGATGAAGCTGCTCGGCCGGTACCTGATGGACGAAACCGAGCGGTGCCTGAAAAACGGCGTGCGACTGGAGGCTATCGGCCGCCGCGACCGTTTGCCTGCTCCCCTGGTCTCCTTGTTGGAAGATGCGGAGCGCAAGACGGCTCGCTGCCGGCGGCTGCATCTGCGTCTGGCGCTGGACTACTCGTCTCGCCGCGCAATCTTGGACACGGCGCTGCGCGTGGGAAGTAACGCCACCGAAGAGGCGTTCTCCGAAGCGCTCGGCCCCGACGTGGATCTGCTGATCCGGACCAGCGGGGAGCAGCGCTTGAGCGATTTCCTGCTGTGGGAATGCGCCTATGCGGAGATGGTGTTCACGCCTCGCATGTGGCCGATGTTCACAGGCGAAGACCTGGCTGAAGCCGTGGACGCGTTTCATCGCCGCGATCGCCGGTTTGGCCGCGTGGCATCGGAAGGCGACGCCCGCCGCACGGCATAAACTACGGTCCAGGTGACGATACAATCACGGTATGAGTCGTGATGCGGCAGAAATCCTGCGCGACGCACTCGCGTTGCCGGCGGATACCCGAGCAGCGTTGGTTGATTCTCTACTAGACTCGCTAGACTCAGCCGTCGATCCTGACGCAGAGGAACTCTGGCAACGGGAGATACTCAGGCGTGCCAAAGAGCTCGATTCGGGGAGCACGAAAACCGTTCCTGTGGTTGAATTGAGATCGCGGCTGATCGCCTGCATATGGCAGAGTCGGGTTTGGAAGGCGGGATTCATCCCGCGCGGAGCTTCAGCTCCGCAAGTCGAATCTAGGAAGCGGGGCTAACAAGCTCCGCGCGGACTGAAGTCCGCCCTCCGCTGCCACCGGAATGATTCGAGGGATCGTGCGATCACGGTCATCCGCTGTCGGCGAGAACGGGATCAATATTTCTAGTACACTCTTAACTTGAAGCGATTCCTGCGCATCGCCGGCATCGCGGTCGCCCTACTGGTTGTGGCCGCCCTCGCCCTGCCGTTCTTTATCAACGCGAATCAATTCCGCCCGGTGCTCGAGGAGCGCCTGACCACCGCCCTGGGGCGTGAAGTGAAAATAGGCGACCTGAAGATTTCCCTGTTCTCGGGCGGGGCATCCGCCAGCGACGTCACCATCGCGGACGATCCAGCGTTCAGCAAGGAACCGTTCCTGCGCGCCAAGGACTTGGCGGTGGGCGTCGATCTGTGGCCGCTGATTTTCTCGCGCCAGCTCAACGTTACGTCTCTTACCATTGGCCAGCCTGAGATCGGGCTGATCCAATCCGCCGGCGGCGAGTGGAATTTTTCGAGCCTGGGAGGCAAGTCCGCACCAACGCCGGCGAATGCGTCTCCGTCCAGCACGGCTCCGGCCGCACTGTCGGTGAAGCTGGTCAAGATCTCCAAAGGCCGGCTCAGTCTTACTAGCGGCAAATCTAAAACCCGGACGCTTGAGAACGTCAACATCGAATTGCGCGACTTTTCCGCGACGTCGTCCTTCCCGTTTTCGCTCGCAGCGGACGTCGCCGGGGGCGGCTCGATAAAGCTCGAAGGCAAGGCCGGCCCCATTCCGCAGGCCGCTGTGATCGGGACGCCTTTCGACCTTAGCCTGACGATCAAGAGCCTGGACCTGGCTGGATCGGGCTTCGTGGAGCCCTCCTCGGGTATCGCCGGGATCGCTTCCCTGGACGGTACCGCCGCTTCGAACGGTCACACCGTCAGCGTCAAGGGCAAGCTCAAAGCCGACAATCTGAAGCTGGCTAAAGGCGGATCGCCCGACAAGAAGCCGGTGGAGATCGACCTGGCTGTTTCGCACGATCTTGCCAAGCAGGGCGGAACCCTGGAAAGCGGCACGGTGCACATCGGCGCGGCCGAAGCGAAACTCAACGGAACGTACCGGCTGAATGAGGTTTCGCCGGTGGTCGGCCTGAAGCTGGCCGGCAACAAGATGGCGCTCACCGAGCTCGCTACGATCCTGCCGGCGCTCGATATCGTGCTGCCCGCCGGCTCTAACATCGAACGCGGAACGCTCAGCGTCGACGTCACGTCCGTGGGCGCGATCGACCGCCTGGTGACCACGGGCTCGATCGAGGTCGACGACGCGCGGCTGAATAATTTCGATCTTGGCTCGAGAATGAAAACGCTTCAGCAACTGGCCGGGATTCAGGCCGACCCGCGCACCACCATTCAGACGCTGAGCGCCAACGTCGCCGTTTCTCCCGAGGGCACCACGGTCCGCGATATTCATGTGGTCGCTCCCGCGGTGGGGAATCTCACCGGCTCGGGAACCATCAGCCCGCAGCACGCGCTGAATTTCCAGATGCGCGCAACCGTGAGTTCGTCCAGTCATATTCTCACCGCGCTCGGACAAAAGGGCGACGTGACCATTCCTTTTACCGTCACAGGCACCTCATCCGATCCTTCCTTCAAGCCCGATGTCACGGGCGCCGCAAAAGAAACTCTCCAGCAGTACACGAAAGATCCTTCCAAGGCGATCGACGCGGCCAAAGGCATCCTGGACTTGTTCAATAAAAAGTAGCGGATCTTGGATTTCCTGTTCACAGCCGAGTCTTGGGCGGCACTGCTCACCCTAACGGTGCTCGAGATTGTCCTGGGCATCGACAACATCGTCTTCATCAGTATTTTGGCGGGCAAGCTTCCCGCGGAGCGGCGGGAGCGCGCGCGCAAGATCGGCCTGACGCTGGCCATGGGCACCCGGATTCTGTTGCTGCTATCGCTGACCTGGATCATGCGGCTGACCAAGCCCTTCTTCACCATCGGAACGCAGGAGATCTCCGGGCGCGACCTCATCATGCTGTTGGGCGGCGTGTTCCTGCTATGGAAGAGCACCACGGAAATCCATGAGCGGCTGGAAGGCGCGGCGGAGGCGGCCCGCGAGGCGGGACGGAAAGCCAACACCATGGCGTCCGTCCTGACGCAGATCGCACTGCTCGATATTGTGTTCTCGCTCGATTCCGTGATCACGGCCGTAGGCATGGCCAAAGAAGTTGCGATCATGATCGCGGCCATCGTCATCGCGGTGGGCATCATGATGTGGGCGTCCGGACCATTGGGCGACTTCGTGGAGCGGCATCCAACCATCAAGATGCTGGCGCTGAGCTTTCTGCTGCTCATTGGCATGGCTTTAGTCGCGGAGGGACTCCACCAGCACATTCCCAAGGGGTACATTTATTTCGCGATGGGCTTCTCGGTGTTCGTCGAGATGCTGAATCTGCGGGCGCGGAAGGCGGGCAAGCCGGTGCACCTGCGGCATTCAAAATGGGAACAGCCCGAGGGGAAGCCGCCCCAGAAGTAACGGAATGGGCATCGCATCCGATTTCGTGTTGATCGTGATCGCGGGCCTGGTGGGCGGGCTGCTCGCGCGCCTCCTGCGGATACCTTTGTTGGTGGGATACGTGGCCGCGGGGGTGGCGGTGGGCCCGCATACGGCCGGGCCAACGGTGGTGCAAATCCACGATGTCGAACTGCTGGCGGAAATCGGCGTGGCGCTGCTGCTGTTTTCGCTGGGACTGGAAATTTCGTTTCGCGATCTGCGGCCCGTGCGAAAAATCGCGCTGATCGGCGGGCCTGTCCAGATCCTCTTAACAGCGAGCGGAGGAGCGCTGGCGGGAATCAAGTTCCTGGGACTGTCCGTGACCGACTCGCTGTGGCTGGGAGCGATGATTTCCCTCTCCAGCACCATGGTGGTTCTGAAGACGCTGTCCGAATCGGACACCACTTCAACTCTGGCGAGCCGCGTGATGATCGGCCTGCTGGTGGTTCAGGATCTGGCGGTGATTCCGATGCTCGTGATCCTGCCGCAACTGGCCGACCTGAACGGTGCGCTGGCCAGGCTGGCTCGCGCGGGCACGATCGCAGCGCTGGTTCTGGCCGCGACGGTGCTGATCGGCAGGTGGCTCTTGCCGATCCTGCTCTCCAAAGTGACTGCGCTGGGATCGCGCGAGCTGTTCCTGGTGGCGGTGGTGGCGTCGGGAGTAGGGGTCGGGTATGCGGCTTACGCGGCTGGGCTGTCGTTTGCCTTGGGCGCGTTCGTCGCAGGCATTGTTCTGAGCGAATCCGAGTTCAGCCATCAGGCGCTCCGGGAAATCATCCCGCTACGCGATATCTTCGGACTGTTGTTCTTCGTCACCGTGGGAATGCTGTTCGATCCGCGATTCGTATGGGAGCACGCCGGACAAGTGGCTCTGCTGACTCTTCTGATCATCATCGGAAAGGCCTTGATTCTGGGGTTTTTGACGCGCGCATTCGGATACACGGAGATGACGCCGTGGATCGTGGGACTGGGGCTTTCACAAATCGGGGAATTTAGCTTTGTGCTGGCCCGCAGCGGGTTCGGGGCGGGACTGCTTTCCAATACCGCTTACGGCCTCGGGCTGACGTGTACGATTCTGACCATGGCGCTCTCGCCGCTGGTTTCGAGCATGGCGCTTCCGCTTGGCCGGGCCTGGGAGCGCTGGCGCAAGCCTGCTGCATGAGTCGCGCGCGCTATACTCTGGATCGTGAAGCGCAGCATTGTTTCCGTCCCGGTGCAGCGTGCCGGCTCGCAGGCGGGTGAGAAATCCGATCAGGACTTGTTGGCGGTGGAAGAGCCGCTGCAGATCCGTTTGGGGGATCGCGACCTGGCGATCACCATGCGGACGCCCGGGAACGACGAGGAACTGGCGGTCGGGTTTCTCTTCACGGAAGGCATTTTGTCTGGCCGGAGTGCGATCGCAGCGGTCACGCCCGGAGAAAATTCGATCACTGTGACGCTGTCCGGCGAAGCTTCGGTCGATGTGAGCGCGCAGACGCGGCACTTCTACCTGACATCGAGCTGCGGAGTGTGCGGCAAGGCATCCGTGAACGCCCTGGTCGCCGCCGGCTGCACTGCCCCGCCCCGCGACCGGCCGAGAATCAGCGCCGAAACGATCCTGCAACTACCGGAAAAGCTGCGGGCCACACAACCGGTCTTCGATCGCACGGGCGGCTTGCACGCGGCCGCCCTGTTCGACGCGGAAGGCGAGTTGCAACTGGTTCGCGAGGATGTGGGCCGGCACAACGCCGTCGACAAACTGGTGGGACGTTCGGTTCTGGACGGGCGCGTGCCCCTGAACGACTCTGTGCTGCTGGTCAGCGGGCGAGCGAGCTTTGAGCTGGTGCAGAAGGCCCTGATGGCCGGGATCAGCGTGCTGGCGGCGGTGGGCGCTCCCTCGAGCCTGGCGGTGGAGACGGCCATGCGGTTCGGAATGACCCTGGCGGGCTTCGTGCGCGACGGCCGATTCAACATCTATTCCGGCGCCGGGCGGATTTACGGATCGAAATAGAGGATCTTGAGAATGCCGTCAGCGTCCGCGCCGCCGGCGCCGGGAGCGTATTCGAGCTTGACGTGCGTGGGAGGCTGGGGACCGCAATTCAAGTCGACCTTGCCGCTGGCACGCCCGACGATGACCACCTGCTTGGCATCCGGAATCAGGAATCCCTTCCTGCCTTGCGCGGTGTCGACCACTACCTTGAAGCTTTTCTCCAAACAGACAAATTCAACGAAGGAGCCTTCGATCTCGGGCGAGGGCGTAAGAGGCGGGCGGTCGGCAGGGTCCCGGCGGATCAGCCGCGGCGGGTCTTCGGGCGAAGTGCTCGCGATCACCGGGGGTGCGGTATCAGGCTGCTTCAGAAAGAGCTGCATCTGCTCGACGCGTGCCCGGTCCTGGGGCGTGTGGGCATTCGCGGCAAGTTTCGCGACGCTGATGCGGGCGCCGGCGCGATCGCCAAGCTGGATCTGGGCGCTGGCCAGGAGCGTGAAGAACCGGGGCGCGTCTTCCGCCGTGACACTGGTTACATCCGCGAGGAACGTGAGGGCCGCGCCGGGCCGCCGGGCGTTGAGGCTCAAAGTCGCGAGTTCCAGGCGAACGTCCAGACGCGCGGGCTCGAGTTTGAAGAGTTCGTTGAGCGCATTGACCGCATCCGCCGAATGTTCTCGCTCGGCCAGACGGCCGTAGTCCCAGAGTAGTTTCGAACTGTGGTTCCCCAACTCGTAGGCTTTGCCGAATCTTCAACGGCGTCGGATATCTGGTTGTCCCGCCATGCGAGATAGCCCAGGCTAGCCCATGGCTCCGGCCGTCTGGGATCCTCGCGCGCAAGGTCTTCGAACACCTTGCGGATCTGAGGATTCGCTGCCGTGCCGATTGGTAAGGTCCGCCAGTGCGAGTTTCACATCGAACAGGGGAGCGGAAGAAGCGGGAAAAGCCTCCCGGGAAGTCGCCAGCTTCACCGGGTAAAGGCGTCCAAAGAATTGATTGCCGCGATAATACGACTGGAGATCCTTCTCGACGGCGGCGACCGTCTTTCCGTACACCTTCTCCAGTGCCGCCGGGGAGTCCACACCGCTCTGCACCGTGCTCAGGAACTCCTGAATATTTCGGTGAATACTCGGGCGAAAGCGACAGCATATGCACCAGCGCCCAGGACTCGTTGTAAAAGCCGCCGGCTTTGTTCTTTTCGTTGTACAAAGGCGAATCCGGGCCGGCCGACAAGAGCACGGAAAGCGGAATCCATTTCTCCGTGAACAAGCCTTGCAGCCGCCCCGGGATTAAATCGCCAACCAGAGCCTTATCGCCCTGCATCCGCAAAGTTGAGTAGAGTTCGGCAACTCCTTCGTTGAGCCAGGTCGGATACTTCAGGCCGAGGTGCCGGGCGACCAGGTGAACGTATTCGTGGACCGCGATGCGCGCGGCCTCCTCGCCGGTGCGCCCCATGACGATATAGTCCCGGTCAGCGCCTCCGAAATAGTAGGCAATCGCGGCTTCGTTAAAGCGGTACGGCGCGTATTCCTTTTCCGATCCGAACACTACGACGTAGACCGGCACGGGCTTGGGTGGCTCGCGCTGGTTTACCTGCAGGAAGAAATCGCGCACGCGCTCGAAATCGCGCAGGGCGTCGCGTGTGTCCCGCTCCCCGGCGCTCGAATAGGCCTCGAAATTGGGGGACTGCATGCGAATCCATTTACTCTCGGAATAGGCGTCCCCGACGCAGAAAAGCGCAGCGATTATCAGCCATTTAAGGCGGATCATGAGGGATATCTTAATACAACCGCGCTAGAGCCCGGGTACTACGGAAAGTGCTACAGTCATTTTTCTGCGACCGCTTTCGATCATCCACGTGGACACCGGGGAAACCTGGCGCGGCGGGCCAGGAATCGCTGCTCACGCTGGCACGGGGATTGCGCGCCCGCGGATACCGGCAGACGATCGCGTGCCCGCGTTCGAGCGCACTTGCCGAACGGGCCACAGCGGATGGATTTTCTCTCGCCAAACTCGGGCTGCGCACGGCCGACATCGTCCACGCGCACAGCGGGAGGGCGCTCACGGCCGCCTTCTGGAAGACCTTCGGTTCCACGAAAGTTCGCCGCATCGTCACGCGTCATGTGGCATTTCGGCCCCGCAACCCCTGGCTTCACAGAATGAAATACAAATGGGCGTGCCACGGGATCATTGCGGTCTCGGAGGCAGTCCGGCGAGGCTTGATCGACAGCGGCATTCCCGGTGCGAAGATCGAGGTGATCCACACGGGCATCGATATGCCGCAGCCGGCGCCGCGCGATCGAAAGAGGTTCGGCCTGGGGGATGCCGAATTCGTCATCGGTCACATGGGAGCGTTCACTAAAGAGAAGGGACAAGACATCGCGGTGGCCGCCGCGACCATGCTGCGTGAGTCCATGCCCTACGCTCGATTCATCCTGGCGGGCGAAGGGGCCTTGTTAAACGAGATCCGTCGGCGCGCACCGGAAAACGTGACTTTCCCCGGGTTCGTGGCCGACCACGCGGCATTTTTCGCCGCGCTGGACTTGTTCATCATGCCGTCGCTCTCGGAGGCCTGGGGCCTGGCTGCGCTCGAGGCCATGGCTCACGGAGTGCCCGTGATCGCCAGCGATGCCGGCGGCCTGCCGGAGATCGTCGAAGCCGGAAATGGCGGTTGGCTGGTGCCCGCCGGCGATCCCGGGGCGCTGGCTCGCGCGATCACCGTGGCGGCCTCGGATCCCGAGCGCCTGCAAGCGCAGGGGCAGAAAGCGCGCGACCGGGCGCGGCTGTTTTCCGTCGATCGGATGGTGGAGCAAACCGAGGCGTTCTACCGGAGTTTCGTGAAGTGAGGGTTGGGGGATTTACAACCGGCGGGCGAGGAGCAGCGTCATATCGTCCTGCAGTTCATCCGATCCGGTCCATTCCCGGACACTCTCGATCACGGTGCGCACAATCTCGTCCTCACCGAGGTGCGCGTTGCGGGCGAGCAAGTCGAGAAAGCGCTCCTCGCCGAACATTTCCCCGTACTCGTTTTCCGGCTCGGTTACGCCGTCGGTGAAAAACACCAGCAGATCGCCGGTCTCCAACGCGATCCGGCTTTCTCCATATTCCGCATTAGGAAACGCGCCCACCACGGTTCCGTTCACGTCCAGCCGCTGGACCGCGCCTCCGCGCGCCAAGGCCGGCGGCACATTTCCGCCATTGGTGTAGCTGAAAGACCCGTCGGTTTCATCGTACAGACCCAGGCATAGCGTCGTGAATTTTTCCGGCGACGTATTCGCGTACAGGTATTGATTGAGCTGCGAAACCAGGCGCGCCGCCGAAGGGCCGGCCGTTTCCACCGGCGTTACTTAACTGGGTGCGGAGCGAGCTCTGCAGCGTCGCCATGAGCAGCGCGGCCGAAATTCCCTTGCCGGCGACGTCGCCCACGGCCAGCGCCACGTACGAATCGCCAACGCATTCGTAATCGTAATAATCGCCCGATACGATCCGCGCCGGGCCGGCAAATCGCAGTGAGTCGCAGGGACTTGGTTTGCGGCGCGCTTCGGGGGTATAGCTGGTTCTGCACCTCGCGCGCAATTTCGATTTCCGACTGCAGGCGTTCTTTTTCCTTGGCCACAGTCAGCAGGTGCGCCAGGTTTTCGGTCATGCGATTGAAGGAGACGCCCAGTTCGGCGAGCTGGTCTTTTCCGCGCACCTCGATGCGATGCGCAGAAATCGCCCTGCATCATCCGCTGGGTTCCCTCATAAAGGTGATGCACGGCGCCGGTGATGTTGCGGGTCATCGAAATCCCGATCACCCAGCAAATGATTTCGACCAGGGCGAACACCACCAACCCGGCGACCAGGATAACTTCCAGAAATTCCTGCGCGACATCCGCCTTGCGATTGAATACGGTGGACAATACCGCGGACACGCGAGTCAACACGCCGAGTTCCAGATCCGAGGTGCGGCCGGGAGTGCTCCAATCGAACGCCGGCACGGTGGCGAACCAGACGACTTCCGTATCGAACCGGTTGGCGGCGGGCGGCAGTACGGGCGCGGCGCGGGCAGCTTTTCGAGGGCGTCGCGGTGGGCTGATCGATGCCGACCAGACCGAGGCTTGGCACCAGCCCCGCGAGGTATTCGCGAGTCAGCGGAACAGTGACGATCGCGTCGGCGTTGCGGCGTCTTCACGGTCGAAAAGAGATAGAAATTGCCTTCACGCTGGAGCACGCCGCTCGCTGGAAATCCGCCGGCGGGCACCGGGATCAGCGTGGCCCGATGCTGCCGTCAGACGTCGATGCGGTGGTTCAGCTCGGTGGTCACCAGGTAGGCGGCCAGTTGGTAACCAGCATATACCCGGCCAGCGCGGCCAATCCGATGATGAGCAGGAGCGGAACCCCTGCGATAAACAGATACGTTACGAGCAGGCGGTGGCGCAATCGCCAGAAGGCTTGCCGTGCTGCCAGGCGGAGCAGCCGGATCGCAAGCCACAGACCGGCCACGACGCTGGCGATTTCCAGCACCAGGCCGGAGCCGCTGCGCGGCGCGATCCAGGCTGACGCCGCATAGGCCGCCAGGAGCAACAGGAACGCAATGCCCGCGCCACCCAACCAGCGAAACAGGAGCTCGACGCGGGTGCGCACGGTGTATGAAACGTTAGATGCGGGATTTGGCGATGTCCGGAGTTTCCGGCTGCGGCGTCAAGATAATACTTCGTCAGTCCGTCCTTCAGGATATGGAACGCCGGTATCGACATCGTCGGCGAATTGGAACAGGTTCAGATCGCGCTCATCGATCATGCCGTGGCGCACCAGCGCATCGAAGTTCAGTATTTCTTTCCAGAATGTGGTTCCGTACAGCAGCACCACCATTTTCTTCACCAGCTTTTCGGTCTGCGTGAGGGTGAGAATTTCGCATGAGCTCGTCCAGCGTTCCGAAGCCGTCCGGGAAACACCACCAGCGCCTTCGCCATATATGCGAACCAGAACTTGCGCATGAAGAAGTAGTGGAATTCGAAATTCAGAGCGGGCGTGATGAACGGATTGGGGCGCTGCTCCATGGGCAGACCGATATTCAGTCCGATGGTCTTGCCGCCTGCTTCCGCGGCTCCGCGATTAGCGGCTTCCATGATGCCCGGACCGCCGCCCGTACAAACCACGAAGCGATGCCGGTCCTCCAGATTCATGGACCATTCGGTGATGCGATGCGCAAGCTGGCGGGCTTCGGTATAGTAGCGGCCGCTGGCACTGGCCTCGAACGTGCGCGCCGAGCCGAAGAATACGATGGTGTCGCTGATTTTTTCATTCCGCAGATGCGCCAGCGGGTAGAGGTACTCACTCAGGATGCGCAGAGGCCGGGCGTCCGGTGTATCCAGGAACTCTTCATTCCGGTAGGCAAGGAGCAGGCGCGCGGGAAGGTCAATCGGGTCATTCATGTGGGAAATGTTTCTCCAATTGTCGCACTCTCCTCAGCATTTCCGGCAATTTCTGAAATGCAGTGATGGCGCGCAGCCATTCTTTAGCGTCGAATGCCGGAGATCCGCTGACCGCGGCGCCCGCGGGGACATCATGGCCGATGCCGCTTTGCGCATATACCACCGCGTTGTCGTGAATCGTGAGATGTCCGGAAACGCCCACCTGGCCCGCTAAAAGGACTCCTTTGCCGAGAATTGTGGAACCGGCCAGGCCGGTCTGCGCGCAGACGATGTCGTCTTCGCCTACCACGCAGGCATGGCCGATCTGCACCAGGCTGTCGATCTTGGCGCCGCGGCGGACGCGCGTCTCGCCGACGGTAGCGCGATCGACGGACGTCAGGGACTGAATTTCGACGTCGTCTTCGATGACGGTGATTCCGCTCTGGACGATCTTTTCATGAGTCCCGTCGGCGCGTTTGGCGAACCCGAAGCCGTCGCCGCCGACCACGACACCGTTCTGCAGCGTGACGCGATGGCCGACGCGGCAATATTCCCGCACCACGGCATGCGAGTGCGCCAGAAAATCGTCGCCGATGTTCGCTCCGTCATAGATCACCACATGAGGATGCAGAACGGCGTTTCGGCCGATCACCACGTTTTCGCCGACCACGGCGAATGCGCCGATGGAGGCGTTCTCGCCGATGCGCGCGGAATCGGCGACGGATGCCGCGGGATGGATGCCGGGTTTGGGACGCGGAGGCTGGTAGAACATCGCCAGCGCGCGGGCGAAATCAAGATACGGGTTGGTCGAAATAAGCTGCGGGATGGCCAGCGTGGGAATGCGGTTCTGCGACCAGAATCGCGCCGGCGCGGGTATCTTTCACTTTATGGGCGTACTTGGGATTGGCCAGAAACGTAAGCTGGCTGGAGCCGGCCTGCTCCATTCCGGCGACGCCGGTGATGGCCGCGGCGCCATCGCCAACCAGATGGCAGTTTAGCTTCGCAGCGAGTTCAGACAACGATATGGCCTGCATGTGAATCAGTATCGCTGTTTCCTAATCTGGGTTTCCTGTTGACAGAACCATTATTACGCCTTACGATATTACGTGAAACGTAATAACAATGTCTGATCCCACTCTCCTTGTACTTGCCAGCCTGGCGGAAGGCGATAAACACGGCTACGCCATGATGGAGGACATCGAACGTTTCGCCGGCGTCCGCCTGGGACCGGGACGCTCTACGGCGCGATCACCCGGCTGGAGGAACGCGGCTGGATCGGTCCGGTGAAATCGCGCGACGAACGGCGCCAGCCGTATCGCATCACGGCGGCCGGGCAGGAGCACCTGGCCGAGCAACTCGCAAATCTGAGCCGGGTCGTGAAAACCGGCTTGAGCCGGTTAAAACAGGCATGAAGCGTGTACTTCGATTACTGATCCGGCTTTACCCGGCGTGGTGGCGGCGCCGCTACGGGAGAGAACTGGAAGCCCTGCTGGAGGATTCGGGATCGCGCGATGTGTGGGATCTTTTCCGGGCAGCGATGGAGATGCGAATGTCGAGATGGTCTTTCGGAAGAATCGTGACGGTGTGCGGGATCGCGGGTGTGTTGCTGGCTGGCGCCGTGGCTTTTTCCATGCCCTACCGGTACCGCTCGACAGCAACCCTCAAAATGGAGCCGTATTCGGAAGCCTTCGAGCGTTTGGCGCAGGCAGCGTTCACACGGCAGGCACTCATCAGCGTTATCGACAACTTCAACCTCTATGCTGGGGAGCGGAGAAGTATGCCCATGGAGGACGTGATCGACGATGTGATGCGCAGGGAGATCCGGGTCCGGCGCGTCGCCCCGAATATTGCGCAAGTCTCGTTCGCCTATGAAGACCCAGTCCAGGCACAGCGCGTCAGCCAGGACTTGGTTGCCCGACTCATAGCCGCGAACCTCGGTTTCAGAGGCGAGGCGGTCAGCCCGAGCCCCAGCGACCGAACGAAGGGAGAGCGAATCGAGCTCATCGTAACTGCCGATCAGCCTAAGAAGCAGATTGAAACAAAGCGTTATGGCTTGGCCGGTCTGGGACTGCCGGTAGGCCTCCTCTTTGGGGTCGTACTGGCTCTGATTCTTCGGCGGCGGGCGCCGGCGTCAACATAAACCCGGGAAACCCGGGGAAACCCGGGACAGCCTGCATGTTTCCTGATTTCACCCTTTCGGAATCAGTATCCCCTGCTGGCTCCCCACTGCGGTAGTCTCCGCGGGTTTCGCCTTGGGCCGGCCTCCCTTGCCGGGCCGAAGCTTCCGGCCGACCGACGCTTCCAGCCGCTCGATGAAAGCCTCTGTTCCCAAGGGCCTGCCGCTGTAAGTATTAAGGCGAAGCGCCGCCTCGGCTTCACTGAAGGTGTCGGCCACCAGATAATCCTCCCATTCCCGAGGCGTAAATCTCGACCGCCAGGGAGACAGATCGAGCCAAGGTGGCGAGCTGCCGTCCGATGTGCGCCGCCGCGCTCGACCAGGTCCAGTCCTCCGATGCGGCGCGCAGGCCGGCACGCACCGGGTTGCGCTCGACGTAGCGCAGCGCCGCCCACAGATGTGCATCGTCGAGGGCGCACGAGTAAAAGCGGTTTTGCCAGAAGTGCCCGCTTCGCTGCAGCAGCGAATTGCAATATTGGGCATAGCGGCCATGCGCGCGGCCGAAGGTCTTGGTGAGCGAAGTGGGCGACTCCGGTACCGCGATCCAGTGCACGTGGTTCGGCATCAAACAATAACCCACCAGGGAGACGCCGAATTGGGTCGCGGCCCGTTGCACCAGTTGAAGATAGACCTGGCGGTCGCGATCGGCGAAGAAGACGGCCTGGCGGTCGACGCCGCGTTGCGTGAGGTGATGGGCGACGCCTGGGAAAACGGCTCGGGGCATGCGGGGCATCGTCAGGATTAGTGGCGGAAACGGGGAAATCCTCGCGGGGAAATATGGAAACATGCAGGCTGTCCCCGGTATGAGAAGATTCTTCAAGTGATCTATCTCAATGAAGAAGAAGTAAAGCAACTGCTGCCGATGCCGGCCTGCATCGACATGATGCGCTACGCATTCGAAGAAATGCGCGCGGGCCGCACACACAATCATCCGCGCCGCAGGCTGATTCTCGAAACCGGATCGGTGCTCCACCAGATGGCTGGATCCTGCGGCAAATACTTCGTCGCCAAGATTTATTCCAGCAACCGCAAGTACGGCCTCCTCCAGATGATCAACATCCTGTACGATGCCGAGACTGGGAAGCCGCTCGCATACCTCGAAGCGAACAATCTGGGCTTGATCCGCACCGGCGCCGCCAGCGGCTATGCGACCGATCTCCTCTCGGCACCGGACGCCTCCGTCGTAGGAATAATCGGCAGCGGATATCAGGCTCGCGGACAGGTGGAAGCCATGCGCGCCGTCCGTCCCATCAAGGAAATCCGCGTCTGGAGCCGGAAGCGGGAGAACGCCGAGAGTTTCGCTAAGGAGTTCGATTGCGTCGTCGCCGAATCGGCCGAAGCCGCGGTGCGCGACGCTCCCATCGTGGTCACCGCCACGTCTTCGAAAGATCCGGTGATCGAGTCCTCATGGGTCAAGCCCGGAACCATGATCAATGCCATGGGATCGAACGTCGCGAACCGGCGCGAAATCCCCGCCGACCTGATGCGCTCCGCCGGGCGCGTGGTTGTCGACGACCTGGAACAAGCCAAGATCGAAGCGGGCGACATCATCATGGCCGACAGCTGGGCGAACGTCGTTGAGCTCAAAAATGTCGAGCGCGGCCACGACGCAACGCACGTCACGATCTTCGAATCGTTGGGAATCGCCGTTGAGGACGCCGCGGCCGCCGGCTACGTGTACGAACAGGCTGTAGCCAAGAAAATAGGCCGCCAGTTCCCCTGATGTTATCCTAGGCGTTTCGTCTATGAAACGTCGCATATGAAACATAGAATCGTACGTAATATCCGCCGTCCAGACGCTCGAAAGTGTCAAACTCCTCGGCCAGATGGGCGTTGCTACCGTTCACGAAGCTCAGGGGCGCACAGGCCTGCTGGCTCCCTACATGCGGCCGATTTATACTTCGGCGCGCGTCGCGGGTCCGGCGGTCACGGTGCTGTGCCAGGCCGGCGACAACCTCATGATCCACGCCGCAGTCGAACTGTGCCAGCCCGGCGATGTCCTCGTCGTCACCTGCACCGCCGAATCGACAGACGGCATGTTCGGCGACCTGCTGGCTACATCGCTCCGATCCCGAGGCGTCGCCGGATTGGTAATCGACGCGGGCGTGCGCGATGTCGCCGATCTGACCGCGATGGATTTCCCGGTTTGGGCAAAAGCCATCTCGGCCATGGGAACCGTGAAGGCGACTCTTGGATCCGTCAACGTTCCCGTGGTGTGCGCCGGCGAACTGATACGCCCCGGCGACGCCGTCATCGGCGATCTGGACGGGGTGGTGGTGGTTCCGCGCGAGGATGTGGCCGAAGTGGTCATCGCCGCCCAGGCGCGAATCGCAAAAGAAGAGAAGAATCGCGAAAGACTGCGTGCGGGCGAAGCCGGCCTCGACATGTATGGGCTGCGGGCCAAGCTCAAGGATCTGGGCGTGGTATACGTGGAACAAGAAGATTAGGCCGGGAAGATTAGAGGATCAAAATTATGGGACAGATTGTTGGAGCCTGGGCGACGGTGCACGCGCCACAGTTGTTCATGCGGCCGCCTACGGAAGTTCCCGAACAGCTGGATGCCGATATCGCCGCGATGAAGCTGATGGGCAAAGAGCTCGACGAGCTTAAGCCCGACGCCGTCATCGTCACTCGGCAGCGACCACCTGGAGACATTCTTTCTATCCTCCGTGCCCACCTTTGCGGTGATCGCGGGCGAAACGTCCAGGGCGCATTTCGCCACCAAAAGCTACAACATGAAGGTGCACCTGCCGCTGGCCGAGGACATACTCGACAAGCTGGTGCACGCCGAGTTCGACATGGCCTATTCGCAGGATGCTCTGCTGGGGCACAGCTTCGCGGCGGTGTACGAGTGGATCATCGGAGACCGCGACATTCCCGTGGTGCCGATCTTCATCAACACTTATCTGCCTCCCCTGCCCTCTCCGAAACGCTGCCATGCGCTGGGCAAGGCGATCGCCGACATCGTCAAGGGCCGTCCCGAGCGCGTCGTCATCGTCGCCAGCGGCGGGATGTCGCATTACCCGGGCACCTGGAAATATCCGCAGCCGGCCTACGATTTCGATTATTGGGCCATCGCGCAGATGGAGCGCGGCAATCTGGATCCGATCCTGGCGCTCAGCTCGGAGCAGCTCGATGAGGTCGGGAATACCGAGATGCTGCCGTGGTATCCGATGTTCGGCGCGATCGGCAACGTTCCCGGCGAGCTGATCACGTATCAGCCCACGTGGCATCACGGGCACGCGGTCATGCGGTTCCTGCCGAACAAGCGCAAGGGTCCGCCCACCGGCGAAGTCCCGCCCGCCTACAATTTCACGCAGGGCGGCTTCGAGTTCTACAAGCACCCGCAGCCTTCCTCATATGCGCTGAACAAGGTGCTGTACGAGCTCCGGCTTTCCAGCGACCTTCGCAAACGCTTTTTCAAAGACACACCAGCGGTGGCTAAGGAATACGGCCTGAACGCGAAGGAATCGGCGGCGCTCGAAACGATCAAGGACGAAAACATAGACGCTCTGCGGTCGCTGAAGCCTCATCCGTTGGTGGATGCCGGGGCACATGCCCTCGGCATGCTGATGTGCCTGGTCGTGGTGCAGGCCGAGCAGCGGCGTTTGCGCGCGGCCGGCGAACTCTAAAGATTCCAAGGACAGAACAATTATGAAGATCGGTCTCGCCGGACAGGGCGCGTTCGGCATTAAGCATCTGGAAGCTTGCGCCAACATCCCCGGCATCGAAGTGATCACGCTCACGGGCGGCAATCAGGCCGCGACGGAAGAGGTCGCGAAACGGTTCAAGATCCCGCATTTCACCGGTGATTTGGCGGAGAGCCTGAAACAGCCCGGACTGGAAGCGATGATCCTGGCGACGCCCACCCAGATGCACGCCCAGCAAGGCGAGCAGGTGATGCGCGCCGGCAAGCACGTGCAGATCGAGATTCCCATTGCCGACAGTCTGGCCGATACCGAACGCCTGGTGAAGGCCCAGAAGGAATCCGGCGTGATCGCCATGGGCGGCCACACGCGCCGCTTCAATCCCAGCCACCAGTACATTCGCAAAAAGATCGTGGCCGGCGAGCTCAAGGTTCTACAGATGAACGTGCAGACCTACTTCTTCCGGCGCACCAACATGAACGCAGCCGGCAAGCCCCGCAGCTGGACGGATCATCTGCTGTGGCACCACGCCTGCCACACTGTGGACCTGTTCCAGTATCAGACCGGCCAGACTGCGTCGGTCGCGCAGGCTGTCCAGGGTCCCATGCATCCCGAGCTGAAGATCGCGATGGACATGGGTATCATCATGAAGACTCCTTCGGGAGCGGTGTGCACGCTGTCGCTCTCGTTCAACAACAAGGGACCCATCGGAACGTTCTTTCGCTATATCTGCGACAACGGAACCTACATCTGCTACTACGACGATTTGATCGACGGCGATAACAACAAGATCGACATTTCTCACGTCGACGTCTCGATGAACGGCATCGAGCTTCAGGATCGCGAGTTCTTCGCGGCGATCAAAGAAAAGCGCGAACCCAACGCCAGCCTGGCTCAGGTGTATCCGGCGATGCAGACACTGGATCGGTTGGAGAAGAGTCTGGCCTGAGCGGTCAGGCGTGGCTCTCGACGGCGGTGCGCAGCAGCATCAACCTTGACGCCATTTTCCGGTGCCCGATTCGTTTGATCAGACCCTGAAGGATCGGGTACAGGACCCAGGAAGCCTTTAGGCCGCATCGCGCCCGTGCTCACTACCAGGGTTTTGGGCCCCCATGGAACGATCTGGTACTCGACATAGGCGGACACAGCGGGCGCCTCCATTCGATACGCGATGTGTTCGTTGCGCTTCATGGACGCTACCAGGAGATCCACGTCGAACCTGCGGCCGTACTCCTGAACGGTCGCGCCGAGGTGTGCGCCCACCTGCAATCCTCCCGGCGGCAACGGCTTCGCCTCCACGACATCCGGCTGCCAGCTCTGGAGATGCTTGGGGTCGGTCATGAATTCGAAAATCTTCGCTGGGGGCGCTGCGATCTCGATAGCTGCTTTGTACATGTGTCCACGTTAAGGCAGACGGACGTGTTGTTCACGAGCTCTTCGACAAACGCCCGCCCGCAACCGGCGAATGACGCCTAGCGCGTCGCCGGCCACGCGCGGTACCTTGGTATTTATGCCCGAACAGGGGGTCAACCTAGGGATAGACAGTCTCGGATTCGTGGGCTTCGGCGAGGCGGCGTTTCATCTGGCCAAGGGCCTTCGCGAAGCCGGAGTCAAGCGCACCGTCGCCTTCGACATCCACAGGCACACGCCGGGGCCGGGCGAAAAGATCCGTGCGCGGGCACAACAAACCCGCACGGAACTGGTGGAATTCTCCGCCGCACTCACGGCTTCCGCCGACGTGATTATTTCTGCCGTGACCGCGGATCAGGCCGCCGATGCCGCTGAACAGACCGCCCCCTACCTGACGCCGCGCCACATCTACGCCGACCTGAATTCGGTGTCGCCCCGCACGAAGGAAAAAGTCTGCGAAATCATCACGCGCAGCGGCGCCCGTTTCGTCGAAATCGCCGTGATGGGCCCGATTCCACCGCACCTCCACAAAACGCCGATGCTGCTGGGAGGAGCTTCCGCGCCTGCGTTCCAGGAGCTGTTCGCACCGTACGGCATGCGGATGGAGGTGGTTTCCACCGGCCAGATCGGCCGCGCCGCCGCGGTGAAAATGTTCCGCAGCGTGATCTACAAGGGCCTGGAGGCACTGATCTTCGAGTGCGTTCTCGGCGCCAGCCAGTATGGAGCCGAGCCGCGCGTGTTCGCTTCCCTGGCGGAAAACTTTCCGGGAATCGACTGGAAAAAGCTGGCGGACTACATGGTCGGCCGCGTGGTGGTCCACGGCGAGCGCCGTGCGCGTGAGATGGACGAAGTCGCCCGCACGCTCCAAGAACTCGGTATCGAGCCGATGATGGCCTCGGCGACGGCGCGACGCATGGATTGGGCAGCCGACCTCGGCCTCCGCGAGAAATTTGCGGGCGAATTTCCCAAGACCTACCAGGAAGTTCTGGAAGCGATCTCAACTAAAGCATGATCGTCTACTTGTGGATTGCCCTAGGCAGTGCGCTCGGCGGCGATGGCCCGTTACGCCTGCCAGGGCTGGGCGGCGCGCCACATTAGCGAGACGTTTCCCTGGGGCACCATGATCGTCAATATCGTGGGTTGCAGTTTCATCGGCTTCTTTTATACATTCACTTCGGCGGACGGCCGCGTGATCGTCAGCCCTTCGATGCGCCAGTTCGTGATGGTCGGAATTTGCGGTGGCTACACCACGTTCTCTTCGTTCAGCCTGGATGCGCTGAATCAGGCCCGCGATGGCGAATGGACCAAAGCGGCAGGCTACGTGTTCGGATCGCTGGTGTTCTGCTTACTGGGAGTATGGCTCGGCCACATAGCGGCAGTAGCCGCCAACGGAAGGTAGCGATGCATATACCAAAAGACGCGATGCTGCTTCGAATCTTCCTGGGCGAAAACGACCACTGGCAAGGCCGGCCTCTTTACGAAGCGCTGGTCCTGAAGGCTCGCGAAATGCACCTCGGCGGCGCGACGGTTCTGCGCGGTCCCATGGGATTCGGCCACTCCAGCCGTCTGCACACCGCGAAGATCCTGCGCCTGTCAGAAGATCTGCCGTTCATAGTGGAGTTCGTCGATACCGAGGAAAAGATCAAGGGATTCATCGAGGCCATCGAGCCGATGATGGGCAGCGGCTTGATTACGATCGAGAAGGTCCAGGTGCTGCAATACGGCCCGCCGCCGAATCACGCGTCCTGAACGACGGCGCGGCCGCGGATTTCCTTCACCCGGTCGCGATACGCTGCCGCCTGCTTGAAATCGAACTTGCGCGCCGCCTCGCGCATCTTTTCTTCGATCTCCGCCAGGTACTTGTCCATCTGCTCGGGCGGAACATTTTCTTCCGGCCCGATCTCCTCCAGCGGTACCGTCATATAGTCCGCCTCGGCCACCGCGATCAGGTTTATGTCGATGGGCTTGATGATCGACTGCGGCGTAATATCGTTGGCGACGTTATACGCGAGTTGCGTGGTCCGGCGGCGCGTGGTCTCATCTATCGCCCGACGCATGGAAACCGTCATCACGTCCGCGTACAGGATCACGCGACCGTTCAGATTCCGCGCCGCGCGCCCCATGGTCTGAATCAGCGAGCCTGCCGATCGGAGAAATCCTTCTTTGTCGGCGTCCAGGATCGCGACCAGCGATACTTCCGGCAGATCCAAGCCTTCGCGCAACAGATTCACGCCGATCAGAACGTCGTAGACGCCGCGCCGCAGATCGCGCAGGATCTTCACCCGGTCGAGCGTCGACACTTCCGAATGCAGATACGCGCACTTCACTCCCGCTTCGGTGTAATGCTCCGCCAGATCCTCGGACATGCGCTTGGTCAGAGTGGTGACCAGTACGCGCTCGTTTTTCTCGGCGCGCAGCCGGATTTCGTTCAGCAGGTGGTCCACCTGTCCCCGGATCGGCCGCACGTCGACTTCGGGATCCACCAGGCCCGTCGGCCGGATGATCTGCTCGATGACCGCACCGGAGGTCTTCGTCAGCTCATAGGGACCCGGCGTCGCCGATACGTAAATCGCCTGATGCACGCGATTTTCGAATTCCTCGAACGTCAGCGGGCGATTGTCCAGGGCGCTGGGCAGGCGGAACCCGAACTTCACCAGGTTCTCTTTGCGCGAGCGGTCGCCGTGATACATTCCCCCGAGCTGCGGAACCGTCTGGTGGCTCTCATCCAGGAACAGCAGCGCATCCGAAGGCAGGTAATCGAGCAGCGTCGGCGGAGCTTGCCCCGGCAGACGGCCCGAAAAATGCCGCGAGTAATTCTCGATGCCGTGGCAGTAGCCGATGTTGCGGATCATCTCCAGGTCGAACATGGTGCGCTGCCACAGGCGCTGCGCCTCGATCCGCTTGCCTTCTTTATCCAGCTCGGCCTTCCACCATTGCAGCTCATTCTCGATGCTGCGGAGCGCGTTCGAGCGCGTCTCTTCGCTCATCACATAATGTGATTTTGGATAGATGGGCAACCGCAGATAGGTCTGCTTCACCTGGCTGGTCAGCGGATCGATCTGCTCCAGCGACTCGATCTCATCGCCCCACAGGCTGATGCGAAACGCCAAGTCGTCATAGGTAGGATAAATCTCGATCACATCTCCGCGCACTCGGAATGTTCCGCGCTTGAAATCGCCTTCATGACGCTCGTAGAGGATGTCCACCAGCCGCCCGGTAATCTCCTCGCGCTTGATCTTCTGGCCTTTTTCGAGCATCAGCAGCATCCCGTAGTAGGCCTCGGGCGAACCGAGACCGTAGATGCAACTGACGCTGGCGATGATCACGCAATCGCGCCGCTCGAATAGCGACCGGGTGGCCGAAAGGCGCAGCTTGTCCAATTCGTCGTTGATCGTGGCTTCTTTTTCGATGTACACGTCGCCGGCGGGAATGTAAGCCTCCGGCTGGTAGTAATCGTAATAGCTGACGAAATATTCCACGGCATTCGACGGGAAAAATGTCTTGAATTCCTGATAAAGCTGCGCCGCCAGCGTCTTGTTGTGCGCCAGAACCAGCGCGGGGCGATTCAGCTTTTCGATGACCTTGGCCATCGTGAACGTTTTCCCGGAACCGGTCACGCCCAACAGAACCTGATGCTGCTCGCCGTCCTTGAGGCCGCGTACCAGGGCGTCGATCGCGGTGGCCTGATCGCCGCGCGGTTTGTAGTCGATTCCAAGGCGAAACGTAGACATCTCTGTGTTTATAAGTATAAACGGCGGCCCAAACCGCCCACGCAATATCGAGGCTCATGACCCGCCCGCCCACCATATCTCGTGCCAATTAACGCAGAGATGACGTCTTTTCAGCACTTTGGCGATGGTCAGCCGCGTGCCTTAACGATACCGATGTCAACAGAACTGATTCGGGTGTTGGTGGTAGAGGATGACGAGGTGAGCGCAAAGGCTGTCGGGGTGATGCTGGAGCGGCTGGCCTGCTCCGTAGAAATTGCCGAGGACGGAGCCAGGGCGATCGAGTGCTTCCGTCGCAATGAATACGACCTGGTACTGATGGGATGGCAGATGCCGGTGATGGACGGCTTCGAGGCGACCGCGCGGATACGTGCCATGCCCCGCGGCCAGGCTACTCCCATCATCGGAACTACGCCGGGCCGCGATCGCGCCGAGTGCCTGGCGGCCGGCATGAACGACTTGATGCCGAAGCCTTTCCAGATCGAGAAACTCCGGCTGGTGCTGCTTCGCTGGACCTCGTGGCCGGGGGTCAAAGAGAGTGGCGGATGCCAGGCTGGAACAACCTGTGTATGAAACGCTATCGGCCATTGCGTCATACATCCGGCTCGACTACAATAAGGCCCTCAGTCTCCGTGCAGAAGGGGGTCCTGCCTCCATCGTGAGCGCCCCGAGTGAAGCCAACGGCATCCTCGAACGTCTCGTATTCGAGATTGCCGAGGGTGTGTCCGGACAGACGGGCGAGGCGTTCTTTCGCTCCCTGACCCGCCATCTGGCTGCCGCGCTCAACGCGGACTTCGTGCTTGTCGGAGCCTTGCAGCCGGGCGCAAACCGGATCGCGACGCTGGCGGCATTTGGCGATGGCCAGGACGCTCCGGATTTCGAGTACGGCCTGGAGAACACCCCTTGCGCCAACGTGGTCGAAAAACGGCTGTGCTCGTATCCCAGCGGCGTCCAGCAGATGTTTCCCAAGGACCTGCTGCTGGTCCAGATGGGCGCCGACGGTTACGTGGGCTCTCCGCTGATCGATTCCGGCGGCCGCTGCCTGGGTTTGGTTTGCGCGCTCACGCGCGGGCCGCTGAAGCATCCCAAGCTGGCCGAGACGGTGCTTCAGATTTTCGCGGTGCGCGCTTCTTCCGAGCTCGAACGCAAGAACTACGAAGACGAGCTCGCCCGCAGCGAACAGCGCTATCGAGCCCTTGCCAGCCATGGGAATGAAGCCGTGATGCGCGTGGAGCTCGATCAGCCCATTGCGCTCGATCTGCCGGAACAGGAGCAGCTGGATCTGATTTACCGGCATGCGTATGTCGCCGATTGCAACGAGCAGGCGGCCAAGCTCTTCGGCCGGGCCAAGGCCGAGGATCTCATCGGCGCGCGCATGGAAGTGATCAGCGCGCGTGACGATGCCGGGCAAGTCGAGCGAACGATTGCGGGCATCCGCTCTCAATGGCAGTTTTCTCAAGTCGAGCGCACCTTGCAGGGACGTGTCCTTCTGATGACGCGGCAGGGAATCGTGGAGGGCGGCAAGTACACCGGAGCCTGGGTTACGGCGCGCGACATCACCGAGCTCAAGCAGGCGGAGGCCGAGGTTCACCGCCTCAATGACGAGCTCAAACAGCACGTCGCCGAGCTCACCGACCTGAAAGGCCGCCTGGAGCGGGACAACGCCTATCTGCTCGAAGAAATCAACGCGGAGCACAACAATCACGAGATGGTCGGGAACAGTCCGCGGTTCCGCGACCTTCTCGATCGTATTCGCCTGGTGGCCGGAACCTCCGCCACGGTTCTGATCACCGGGGAGACCGGCACGGGCAAGGAACTGGTGGCGCGCGCGATCCATAACCTGAGCCCGCGCCGGAATCGTCCGCTGGTGAAAGTCAATTGTGCGGCGATCTCAGCCGGGTTGGTGGAGAGCGAGCTGTTCGGCCACGTGAAAGGCGCGTTTACCGGCGCCGTCGACCGCCGTGTGGGCCGCTTCGAACATGCCAACGGCGGAACCTTGTTTCTGGACGAAATCACCGAGCTGCCGCTGGAGAGCCAGTCCAAGATCCTCCGCGTCCTGCAGGAGCAGGAGTTCGAACCTGTGGGCTCGAACCGCACGGTAAAAGTGGACGTCCGCATTCTCGCGGCGACCAACCGCAATCTGGCCGAAGTGGTCAGAGACGGCCGCTTTCGCATGGACCTCTACTATCGCCTGCTGGTGATTCCCGTGGAAGTGCCACCGTTGCGCGATCGCCGCGAAGATATCCCCGCCCTGGCGGCGCACTTCGTCGCGACCCTGGCCAGGCAGTTCGGGCGCCGTGTCCAGCGCATCTCCGAAGCGACCATGCGGCAGCTTATGGCTTACGACTGGCCTGGCAATATCCGCGAGCTGGAAAATTTCCTGGCCCGCGCCGTGGTCCTGAGCCGTGGCGAGGTTTTGGACGCCCCGCTCGATCCTGGAGCCGCCCGCGGCGGGCTGGAAACCGCGCCTTCGTCGCTATCGCTGGAGGATGCGGAACGCCGCCATGTCGAAGGCGTCCTGGTGTCCACCAACTGGATCGTGGAAGGTCCCAAGGGCGCCGCCAAGGTCCTCGATATGAACCCCAGCACCTTGCGCAGCCTGATGAAGCGGCTGGGCATCCGAAGACCCGCGTAGAAAAAGAGGATACGCCGCCAAGCGATACCATGGTATGCGGTCAAACACTGCATCCATGTCGAAGCCTGAACGATTGGAACAACCCGGCGTAAAGGGCTGGCTGCACAGGCCGGAGAAAATCAAGGCTGCCATGCTTCTGTCCCACGGAGCGGGAGGGAATTGCGAGGCTCCCCTGATGGTGGCGGTCGCGAAGGCCTTCTGCGAAGCGGGATATTCCGTACTGCGCTGGGATCTGCCGTTCCGTCAGGCGGGCTCGCGAAGTTCGCCTGGAGGTTCGGGCAAGCGCGACCGCGACGGCATTGTTCAAGCTGCGCGGGAACTGCGTCAGCTTGCCAAAGGTGTTCCGCTGTATCTCGCTGGACAATCCTACGGAGGCCGCCAATCGAGCATGGTGGCTGCCGAAGATCCGGCTGTGGCCGACGGACTACTGCTGTTGTCGTATCCCTTGCATCCACCCGGAAAACCCGCGCAGCTTCGAACGGATCACTTTGGTTTACTGCGGACACCCGCGCTTTTCGTTCACGGAACTCGCGATCCCTTCGGCACTGTCGATGAACTGAAGAAAGCGATCCAACTGATCCCGGTCGCGGCGCGCTTACAGGTGGTCCAAGGCGCGGGCCACGGCGTTCCTCCCGCCACCGCCGCATCCATGCCAGCGTGGCTTTCCGCATGAGCAGCAGCCTTCAGGAACGCATGGAGCAAGTCGAGCTGCGCATCCAGGCGGCACTGCTCCGGTCTCATCGAACACGTGACGAAGTCACCCTGGTAGCCGTTACCAAGAAATTCTCCGCGGCGGTGATGTGCGAAGCCTACTCCCTGGGTCTGCGCGTGTTCGGCGAGAACTATGTCCAGGAATTTGCGGAAAAGCATCCTGCCCTGTCGGGGCTGGCGGAAGCTCAGTTCCACCTGATCGGCCATCTGCAATCCAACAAAGCCCGCGTGGCGGCCGAGCTGTTCCACGACGGTCGAAACGGTCGATTCGGAAAAACTCGCCCGGCGGCTGAATGAGGCCGGGAAACCGCTGGAAGTGATGATCGAAGTCAAGCTCTCGCCGGAAGGCGCCAAGGCGGGTGCGGCTCCCGAAGAATTGCCCGGGTTGATTGACTCGATCCGCGCATGCCCTAACCTCCGGCTCACCGGCCTGATGACCATGCCGCCCTGGAATCCCGATCCCGAAACTACGCGGCCCTTTTTTCGCCGGCTGGCGGAACTGGCGAGAATCCATCAGCTCCCCAAGCTCTCGATGGGCATGTCGCACGACCTCGAAGCGGCCATCGAAGAAGGCGCGACGCACATCCGGGTTGGTACGGCGCTGTTCGGGCTTCGCCCTGCGGCCTCGGCGCAAGAGTAATGAAGGTCGGCTTTTTCTCGCCCCTGCCGCCCGCGCCAACGGGCGTCGCCGATTACAGCGAGACACTTTTAAGCTGGCTCCGCAAGCTCGGAGCCGTGGAGACCGCTCCGTCCGAATGCGATATCGCTCTCTACCACGTCGGCAACAACGCCCTGCATCGCGATATCTACCAGCGCGCGCTGGAGCATCCGGGAATCGTGGTCCTGCATGACGCGGTGCTGCAACACCTCTTGCTCGGCAATGCTGGGGCAAGACGAGTACGTTGAAGAGTTCGTATACAACTATGGCGAGTGTTCCCGGGAGTTGGGCCGCCAACTTTGGGAGCAGCGGGCGCGATCCGGAGCGGACGCGCGCTACTTCGCATATCCCATGCTTAAGCGCATCGCCACTTGCGCGCGCGCAATCATCGTTCACAATCCTGCCGCGGCGGCGCTGGTGCTTGAACATGCCCCGAACGCCCAGGTTTTCGAGATCCCGCACCTGTTCGAGCAGCCCGCTCTGCCCTCTCCGGAGGAAACCTTGCGATTTCGCGCGTCCCTGGGCCTGACGCCGAAGACTCTGCTGATCGGAACTTTCGGACACCAGCGCGAAACCAAGCGCCTGGCCGTGCTTCTGCGTGCTTTTGCGCGCACGAACGCGGATGCTCGCCTGCTGGTGTCCGGAGAGTTCGCGTCGGCCGCATTTGAAAACGCGGTCGCTCCGCTGCTGAATCATCCCGCCATCCTTCGCACGGGATATCTGCCTGAGCGCGATTTTTGGCGCTACGCCGCCGCGACGGATGTCTGTATCAACCTGCGCTATCCGTCAGCGGCGGAGACTTCCGGGATCGCGATACGCATGATGGGTATCGGGAAGCCGGTGGTCTTCACGGCCAGTGAGGCGCTCGCCCGAATCCCGTCCAACGCCTGTTTGCGGCTGGATGTGGGACCCGGCGAGGAGGATACGCTGGCCGGCTACATTGACTGGCTGGCGAAGAATCGTGAGGCTCGGGTCGAAATCGGCCGGCGCGCCGCGGCCCACATCGCGCAGTTTCATGCGCCGGAGAAAATCGCCGCGTGAATACTGGAACGTGATCAATAGAGACTGAGCGGTTTCGTCTCGGTTCCCACCCACAGCACTGGCGACGGGGTTTCCCAGGGAGGCAGGCTCACCAGATGCGGTTTCACCACAATCAGCGTTTGGCCCACCAGCTCCGTCTTGGTGGTGGTGCTGAACAGCAGGCGCCCGAGAATCGGGATGCGGTAAAGCAGCGGGAATCCGGAAACATCCTCGCTGATGCTGTTTTGCATCAATCCGGCGATCACCGCCGATTCGCCGTCCACCAGCCGCGTGATGCCCTGAAAATGCCGGGTGGTGATCACCGGAATGCCGTCGTTGGATGCGCCGTTGAGCGCATTTTGCTCGGCATCCAAATCCAGCGTGATTTCGCCATTCCCTTGCACGGTCGGGGTCATTTTCAAAATCAGGCCCAGATCCTGGAACTGCACCGCTGGAGGAATCCCGGTGTTCTGGCCGGGGCCGCCGGGGCCTATGTAAGCGCTCGTGAGGATGGGATACTTGTCACCGACCTTGAGCGAAGCAACCTGGCCGTCCAATGCGGTCACGTCGGAGTGGAAGATCGCGTTGGCGAAACTACGGCTCACGGTGGCGAAGGCCGCGGCGTCGGCGATACCGATGCCCATGAACGTCGCGCCGCCGCCAAACGTGGCGAACTGCGCGAGACCGCTGATCGCGGCCGGAACATTGTGGAGGAATGTTCCAAAATTCAGCACCGACGCCATGTTCGGCAATTGCAACCCGTAATTCAGGGTGGAATTTTTCGAAACGGATAAAAGTTCGACTTCGATATTCACCTGCGCCCGGTTGCGGGACAAGTTCGTCAGGATCTGCCGCGCGGCGAAGACCGTACCGGGCTGATCGCGCAAGAACACCACGCGGCGGCCCGGATCCACGGCGATGCGGCGGACTTGCATCACCTGCTGCACCGCGGACACCATTTCCTGCGCCTCCTGCACGGAGAACCGCTCCGGAATGGGGATTTCGGCGGTCATGAGGGGAGCGTTGTCATTGCGGCGCTGAACGGTCTCCTGGTACACCATCGCCGTCTTGGGATTTACCGGCACCAGAAACGAATGCGTGATCGTCTCCAGCGCATGGAACGCCTCCTGCATGCTCAGATCGTTCATACGAAGCGTGAACGCGGCGGCAGGAGCCTGGTAGCCGTCCTCGAACTGAAGTTGGATGCCATAGGCGGCGGCCACCTGCTCGAGCACTGGCCGCGCGGTACCGCGCAGATCGAAACTCCGTCTTTCCCCCGAAGACTGCAACTGCGGCGGAGGGAGGGCCAGCCTTCCGAGCGTGGCCTCGCTGGGACTCAGGGCTTCCACCGTGATCCTGCGGGCGGCGTCTTCCGCGGCATCGTCCTGCAGCGAAACCTGGGCGGAAAGCGCCGCCCATTGCCGCAGCAGGTCGCGGTTCAGCGTGTATTGGGTATTTCCTGGTTTAAGGTCCGCCGCCTGCGAATAGAGCTGATACGCCTGGAGGCTATCGCCGGAGCGCTGGGCTCGCTGGGCTGCCCGAAACAGCCGCCCGGCTTGGTCGTCGGCCCCAAGGACCGAGCCAAAAGCCAGCAGAATCAATATAGTGCGGAGTCTTCCCACAGATAAGGTTTGACGCTCGTACCGGCCTAAACGTGCAGATAAACCCCTTTAACACTGCTGCCGATAGATATACCTAGAGACACGCTATGGCCACCACTCTTGCGCAAGTACGCTGTACCTTCCGTCCACCTGTGCCCCAGACGTTCGCGGACTTGGGCATTCCCGAAACACTTGTGCTCGACCTCATGCTTCGCCGCATGGTGATCGAAGGATTTTCGAGTATGACCGGTCTCAGCCGGTCGATTCGCGTATCTCTGCCCATCGTGGATCTGGTGTTTAAGCACATGCGCCAGCAGCAGCTGGTGGAAATCAAGGGCATGAGCGGGAACGATTATCAGTTCGTGCTCTCCGCTGCAGGGAAACAACTGGCAGGCGAGCGCTTCCAGGTCTCGCAGTATGCCGGCGCCTGTCCGGTATCGCTGAACGAATATCATGCCGCCACCAAGGCGCAGCAGGCGCGAATCAGCGTCGACCGGCGCGTGTTGCGCCAGGCGTTTTCCGACCTGGTGGTCTCCGACAAGATGCTCGACCAGATGGGTCCGGCGATTATTTCGCAAACCTCGATCTTCGTGTACGGGCCCACCGGAAACGGAAAAACCAGCCTGGCCGAGCGCATGCTCCGCGTGTATCAGGACGCGGTGATGATCCCTTACGCGGTCGAGGTGGATAACCAGATCATCAGCGTGTACGATCCGGTGGTGCACCATCCCATCGATCATGACGACATCGACGTGGATCCGCGCTGGATTCTATGCAAGCGCCCCTGTATCGTGGTGGGCGGCGAACTGATCCCCAGCATGCTGGAGCTGCGGCTGGACGAATCGTCGGGTATCTACGCGGCGCCCCTGCAGATGAAGGCCAACAACGGCATTCTGCTGATCGACGACTTCGGACGCCAGCTCATGTCGCCGCGCGATCTTCTGAACCGCTGGATCGTTCCGCTGGACCGGCGCGTCGATTACCTCACTCTGCGGTATGGAATCAAGTTTCAGATTCCCTTCGAGCTGATGGTGGTGTTTTCCACCAATCTGGAGCCATCCGACCTGGCCGACGAAGCTTTCCTGCGGCGCATCCACAACAAGATTTACGTGGAAGCGGTGGACGCCGGCGCTTTCGATCAGATCTTTTCGCGCGTGGTGCAATCCCGCAATATTCAAGCCGAGCCGGACAGCTCCGAGTACCTGCGGAAGCTATGCCTGCGCGACGGCCGGGCAGAATTGCGCGCCTGCTATCCCGCGGACATCTGTAACATCCTGCTGGCGATCGGCCGCTACGAGGGCCGTCCGCCGCAGATGACCAAACCCGAGCTGGAACGCGCCACCGCGCTATACTTCGCCCGAAGCTAGTCCTTCAAGCGGGAAATCCTACTGCTTGGGCGGCGCCGCCGGAATCGACGCAGGCGGCTTGGCCGGCGTAGTTGCAGGCGGTTTGGCCGGGGTGGCCGCGGGCGGTTTCACGCCGGACGCCGGAGGCCTCGCGGGGTTCGCCGAACTTCCTGCCGCCGGCTGCGTTTTGTCGTAGGCATCCACGATCTGCCGGGTCACGTCGACCTGATCCGCAATCCACATGATCCCCGAGTTGGGATTTGTGACGTCCAGGAAGATGGCGCAGGCGTTTTCCTGCGCGTATCGCGCGATGACCGACTGCATCTTCGCGGACAGATCGTCCAGCAGCTTGCGCTGCATCTCATCGCGGTCGAACTGAAAATCCTCCACCGCGCGTTTGTACTCCGTATTTTTCCGGTCGAGGCTCTTCCGCATGTCGTCCTGGGCGGTCTGCGACATGGTGTTAGCGCCGCGCTGGAGCTTGTCGTTCAGATCCGTGATTTCCGCCTGCCGGGCCTGGAGCTTCTTCTCCTCGGGCTCCGAGAACTTGGTTCGAAAGTCGTCCGCGGCCGCCTGGCCGTCCTTGGTGCTGAGCATGGCGCTCTGCAGGTTGATCACACAAATCTTAGTGGGGGCCGGCCCTGGCGCGGGTGTCTGCGCCATCAGCGTGACCGAGGCCCAGAGCAGACCGATCACAGAGTACTTATTCACGGGAAAACTCCTCATGCTTGGCTATTTGTAACATGCTAACATGCGCTCGCGAGGCCGTTCTGCGCGTATTCATCAAAAGGTCCTGCCGATGGTGAAACGGAATTGCGACCGCCGCTCGAACAACGGCGTCGGCTGCCCGAACGTGAGGATCGAGTTGGTGAACGACGCCGCGTTGGGGAAATAGCTCCGGTCCGCCACGATCGGCGCCTGCAAATACTGATAGACACGGGTCGGGTTGTAGGCCCAGTAGATCCGGAATGGCTGGTTGAACACCGGCATCAGCACCTGCAATTCCAAGCCGACCGAGGTACGGATGAGCTGGGTTCCAGGCGCGATCACCGCCGAATCGCCGAAGGCCGCCTCGGGGAATTGGCCGTTCAGATCGCTGATGCGGCCGGGATTCAGTTTGAGCTGGCTCTTGTTCGATATCCGGTTCATGCCCGCGTCGAAGAACGGCACCAGAGAGACGGTTTGACCGACAATCGGAATCCGGTACTCGAAATTCATCACGATGTTGGTATCGCCGCCGGGGAACACCAGTTGATACGTCGGGATGACCTGCGATGCGTTCTGGAGGCTGACCGCGCCGGTGGTGGGATCGATATACTTCTGCTGCCGCGGAGTACCGTCGGCATTCAGAACGTTTACGGGAGCCGAATTCGGCACGTAAGCCCAGGGACCCGCGCCAAACAGATCGAATCCGCGCACATCGTTTTCGCCGCCCATATAGAAACGATTGAAGGGAGGCGCTACCTTGCCGCCGTACCCTGTCAGGTACCGCGCCAGGAGGTGCATCGCGATCACATGGCCGGGCTTAAAACCCTTGCGGTAGTGCTGGATATCGAGCACGGGTTCCAGCTGATTCACGTTGGCGCCCAGGAAGCTACCGGCAAACTGCATCGATAACTGCACCGAACTGCCACCCGTCGGCGTAAGGGGATTGTTGACGGAGTTGTAGCTGTACGTCGGAGTAAAACTCGCGGTGCGGATTCCCTCCAGCGAATTCTGGGTTGGCCCGTTGATGCTCTGGAAGTTGAGATAGTCGTAGTACTGCGCCGCCGCGGCGGTCAGCGTCGTCACGTTTTGAATGCTGTAGCCGAAGCTGATCCCCAGGCGCTGGAAACTCCGCTTGAGCGGGTAGTTGAGGAACGTGGTGAATCCCTTGGTATTCGAAACGTAGTTCAGCAGATTCTGGCTGCCGAATGAATTGTAAAGGGGGATCAGGTCGGCGCCGGCCAGCACCGAGGCTTCGCGCGCCTGATCGAAGTTGAAGCGGCTCAGGAACACCGTGAATCCAGCCTGCAAGGGCCGGTCCAGGAAATACGGCTCGGTGAATCCGAAATTGACATCGGTGGTCATGGTGCCGAGCTGGCTCGACAGGCTTAACGTCTCGCCCAATCCCAGGAAATTGTTGGTCGAATAGGAGAATCCAACAAAGCTTCCGGAGATCTCGGAAATGCCTCCGCTGAACTGGATGGTGTTCTTGCCGCGTTCGCGGACCTTGAGAGTCAGGTCAACGGTATGGTTGTTGTTGTCCGTCTTCATATCGACGGACGAGTCTTCCTTCAGCGTCTCGAAATACCCCAACTGGTTCAGCCGCAGGATGCTGAGCCGCCACAGGTCCGTGTTATACGGGTCGCCTTCGTCGATCAGCAGCTCGCGGCGGATCACTTTGTCGCGGGTGGTGGTATTGCCCGAGAAATCGATGCGGCGCACGAAAAACTGGTTGCCTTCGTCGAACCGCAGCGTAAGGTTGATCTTATCGGTGCCGGGAATCGGCTCGGGCTCGGGCTCCACCAGGAAGTTGATGTAGCCGAATCGGCCATACAGCTTCCGCAGCTCTTCAAAGCCCTTCTGGAGCTTTTCGGTCGAGAAGATGTCGCCCTGTTTCATCCGGAAGATTTGGGGAAACAGCTCTTCCGGGGTGCGGAACAGCTTCACTCCCACAAAACTAATGGTGTTCAGATGATACAGGCGGCCTTCTTCCATGCTGATGGAAATGTCGGCATTCTTCCCCGGGCGGTTGGGATGAATCAGAGGCAGCCGGAACTTGCCGCCTCCGGCGTCCACGATGTTCACCGACTGACCGGTGACGCGGGCGGTGAAATATCCTTTCGACTGGTAAAACTGTACGATACGCCCCTCGTCTTCCTCGAGCTTGGTGGAGTCGTAGGTTTTGGGGAAAAGATTCTCCAGGAAAATCGACTGCGGAATGCCGATGGGGCGCAGGTTTCGCATGGCCCGGCGAACCAGAAGGTCGGGAAATGCCGTGGTGCCTTCAAACGTAATCTTGCCAACCTTGACCTTGGGTCCCTCGTCCACCTTGAACACGATATTCAGCGACGACGGGGGGAAGGGTTGCAGTTCCGGGGTAACCGTGGCGAATTGCCGTCCGCGCTCCGCCAGGTAATCCTGCAAGACCACCTGGGCTCGCTGGACTTTGTTCCGGTCATAGGTGGATTCCGGCGTCAAGGCCGACACGGCGTTCCTTGAAGCGGTCCAACACTTCGGATGTCGTGATCGATTTGAGCCCGTCGTATTTGATGGTGCGGACTACCGGCCGCTCCTGAACTTTGAAGGTTATGATCCAGCCGGTTTGACCCGGCTCCCTGGTCCACTCGATATTGTCGAAGCGGCCGCTGTTCCACAGCGTAACCAGGTCGCGGTGCAGGGATTCGGCGTCGTAAGTGTCGCCGCGCTTGGTGAAGATCATGGCGCGCAGCGTGTCTTGGGGAACCTTGCGGGCGCCCTGGAAGTTGATGGATTCAATCGTGTCGCTGGGCGGCCGATCCGGCGTTGGCCGCCCCGGGTGTCTCCGGCTTGGCCGGCTCGGGTTTGGGCGGCAGAGGCTTGGGCTCCTCCGCTTGCGGCACCTGCTCGAACGGATTGGGAGGCTTGGGCTGCTGCGGCGCGGGCTGCTGCTGAGCCAGAAGCGGAACCGCCGCCAGCAGGGCGAAAATAGCCACCGGCGTCCTGAAAGCTGCCAACATCTTGGAATTGGACGCGTTAGAAATAGACGCGCGCAGGCTTGGAGGCCTGGAAAACACCATCTAGACCGGGTTCCTTTCCACTCTGCGCCTATTTTTTTTCGACGTTCTGCCGCCAGACCGGGTTTCGCACATAATGCGACCCCCAGGGGACTCACCGGCAACGGAAACTGTCATTCTACCGCATCGCGCTGTCCGGGCGCTCTTTGAACCAGAGGATTTATCCTTCCCCATGGAGCCGCCCGTCCGTGCCCGGCCCTCAATGCCGGCGCTCCATAAAGATCCCGCTGAGCGGGCGCGGCACGGCCCGATTTGATTCCCACCAATGGATTCTCCCCTGCGCGAAGTTCCCTTGCACGTTAGGAACCCTCTTATACTAACAGAGTCTGTTGCGGTTTCCGGCTCGACCGGACCGCCTGACAAACCTTATATGCAACGTCGCGTGGTCATCACCGGAATAGGCGCAGTGAGCCCCAATGGGATCGGCACCGAAGCGTTCTGGAGCGCTACCCGCAACGGCATCAGCGGCGTGGGTCCCATCACCCGCTTCGATACCTCCGGTCTGGCCGTCCGCGTGGCGGGCGAGGTCAAGGACTTCCGCGAAGAAGATTACGTGACGGCCAAGGATCGTCCCCATGTTTCCCGCGCGACGCCGCTGGCGGTAGCGGCCGTGACGGAAGCGCTACAGTGGGCCGGGTTGGACACAACCCATATGACCCGTGAGGACCTGCGGGGGATCGGCGTGGTGGTCGGCTCCGGTGGTGGGAGCATCGAGTTCACCGAGGAGCAGTATCGTCTCTATCATTCGGGAAACTGGAGGCAGTGCAGCGTCTACGTGGTCCCCACGTCGACCATGGGAACGCTGGCCAGCGAAATTTCGATGCGCTTCGGCCTGCGCGGCCTGAGCCACGTCATCACCACGGGGTGCACCTCTTCCACCGATGCTCTGGGCTATGCGTCGCAAATGATCCGCGCCGGCAGCCTCGACACCATCGTGGCCGGCGGCGTCGACGCGCCCATCGCGCCGCTGATTCTGCGCGGGTTCATCGCCATGCGGATCATGTCGCAATCCTGGAACGATCAGCCGGAGCGCGCGTCGCGCCCCTTTTCGCGGGACCGGGGCGGATTCGTCATCGCCGAAGGCGCGTGGTTCTTCGTGCTGGAAGAGCGCGAGAAGGCGCTGGCGAGAGGCGCGGCGATTTTAGGCGAGATCGCGGGCTACGGATCCACCTGCGAGGCGTATCACCGCGTGCGCCTGGAAGAATGCGGCGAAGAACCCGCGCGCGCCATCTCCCTGGCGCTCGAACAGGCCGGCGTGCCCGCCGAAGCGGTCGGCTATCTGAACTACCATGGCACCGGCACCGAGCTCAACGATCGTATCGAGACTCGCGCGGTGAAGCTGGCCTTCGGCCAGCATGCGTACCGGTTGCCCGGCTCGTCGCTCAAGAGCCTGATCGGGCATCCTCAGGGAGCCTGCGGCGCGGCCGGGGTCGCCGCGACTTTGCTGGCCATGCGCGATGGAATTCTGCCGCCCACCGCCAACGTCGAAGTTCCGGATCCGGAGTGCGATCTGGACTATGTTCCGGAACACAGCCGCCGCGCGGGGATCGAATATGCGGTGGCCAACTGCATCGCTTTCGGCAGCAAGAACTCGGCTCTGGTTTTGAAGTCGGCTTGACCGGCCTTTACTTCTTCGACCGCTCGTCGTTTGCGCCGACGCCGGCGAACTCCGCCTGGGTCTCCGCGCCTTCTTCCTCGTCCTCTTCCTTGGGCGAGTAATAGGAGTGATAGTAAGTGTACTTGCTGTACAGCTCTCCGCGGCGCGCGCCGTTCACGACGATTCCGAGCACGTTATTGTTGCACAGCGACTGCATCGCACGCGTGACCGAATCGATCGTGGTGTGCCCGATCCGCACCACCAGCAGGGTCCCGTCAGACAGCGTGCCCAGCAGATTGGCGTCGGCGGCGAACAGCAGCGGCGGGCTGTCCATAATCACCCATTGAAACAGCGATGGCAGCCGGTCCAGCAGGTGCTTGACCTCGCGCAGGTTCAGCAATTCGAGCGGATTGATTACGGCCTGTCCAGCGGGCATCACATACAGGTTGGTTCCGGCGATTCTCTTGATCACCTTGTGCAGCGGAGCCTGACCCATCAGGTAGTCCGTGATACCGGGGCCGCGATCGATTCCGAACATGGTGTGGATCAGCGGGCGGCGAAAATCGAAGTCCGCCAGCAGCGTGGTGTTCCCGGAGAGGTGCGACTCGGCCAAAGCAAGATTGGCCGCCGTCAGGGACTTCCCTTCCGCGGGCGAAGCGCTGGTGACCACCACGGTGTGAATCGGCTGGAGGCTCTGCATGTGATTGAGCCGCGTCCGCAAGGTGCGGAATTCCTCCATGGGCGCTTCGTGCGGCCGGGCGGCGTCAATCAGCAGGGAATCGGTGGCGGTGCGAAACGGAACTTCTTCCACCATTTCCAGCAAGCCCGCCAGGTTTTCTCCCATTTCGACGGTAACCGCGGGGCTTCGGGTTTCGATTTTGGGCTGGACCACCGGCGCAACCGGTTCCCCGGATTTCTCGGCGCGGCGGAGCGCATCATGAACTCGACTCATTCTTGGGTATCCTCCGAATCCCTATGCAGACTGCTTGAAGTAGTAAAAGACTACCGATCCGGCCATCGTAATGACGGCTAACAAACATGCCGTGGTCCATCCCAGCCAGGCGATACGCTTGCGCCGGCGGACGACAAAATCGTTCTCCAGAAGCGGCACGCTGCCCAGGATAGACATCTGAGTGTAGGCCCGGACATCCTTCAGGTTTTTAAGCGACGTGTCTTTCATTTCCCGGGCGGCCGCGATCAGAATACCCAGCAACAGCCCAAGTCCAGCGCCGGCTCCTATAACCAAGGGCCGCCTGGGTTCCGTGGGGTATTGCGGCAGCGAAGCCGCGTCCAGCAATTCCAGCTTCTCTCCTTGCCCGTGGTCTTCCAGAGACTGAGAGATCTCCGCCGTGCTCAGACGCGCGTCGAGATCGATATATTTCTGCTTGGCAATTTCCCGCTCACGCAGCAGGTCCCCATACTGTTGCTCTCCCAGCGGGGTGGCGTTGATCTGTGTTTCCAATCTGTTAATTGCAGCTTGCGTCAGCTTGATCTGGTTGTCGAGGTCGGCGATTTCCAGATCTCTTTGCCGGCTCGCGGATTCCAGACGTTGAACGTTTCCATCCACATCCAGGACTTCCATGTCCAACTGGCGGTTCGCCGGAGGCGCGGCGGCCACCGTGGTCTTGTTCTCAGCCTCTTCCTTTTGGATCTGAACCTTTCGCTGCTTGGCCACTTCCAGCCGACTCTTAAGCGTCTGGACGTCCGGATAGGCTTCCGTGTATTTCTGACGGGCCTGCGCCAATGCGTCCTCGTAAGTTCGAATGTCACGCTCGGCTTCGAGCATGCGGTCGCTTTTCATGGAGGCGGCTACGGAAGCCGTCTGGGGCACCACCCTGGTCAGTTCGGACTTGTGCGCTTTTTCGATGCGCAGGTTCGTTTCGAGGGAGAGCTTGTCCATCTCGGCGCGGTTTTTCGAGCTGGTGAGGTTCTGATAATTCGTTTGCAGCGTCTGGAGCTGCCGGTAATTGATGTCCACCTGGTCGGGCAGCCTTCCATTGTTCTGCGTCTTGAAAGCCGCCAGCTGCTGTTCTGCCGCTTCCAGGTCTTTCCTGGCCTGTTCCGCCTGATCTTTCAGGAACTGTGTGGTCTGGGTGGTGGCATTGGAACGGTTGGTGGTGTTCTCGGAAATGAAGCGGCTGACGATTTCCTGCACAACCTTATTCGCCAGGATTCGGTCCGGATAGGAAAACTGGACGTTGAACGCCGGGACCGACCGCCCATTCGCTCCCGCCATGATCGGAATGATCTGCACGTTCTTGCGCATGATATTTTCGACCACGTCTTCCATGGGCAAGCGCTTCTGCTCATTCTTATACAGGCCGAGGTTATTGATGATGGTGGTGAGCACGTTGCGGCTGAGGACCGTGGTCGCCATGGAGTTAATGCGGTCGGCCAGATCGCTGGTGATCGAGGACTGGACCATGTTCTGCGGCACCTGCTGGGGAACGATCTTGACCACGGCCACGGAATCGTAGCTGTCGGGCCACATGTAAACTCCCACCACGGTAGCCACCAGAGTCAAAAGAAAGGGCCCGAAAATCCAGCCTTTGTGGCGCCGCAGGATATCGATGAAATCCTCGACGTCCAGGGCCCTTCGGGGGATCGTTACATTCTCGGTTGGTTGCATTTCCTTGGAGGTCCTCGCGATGTTTATTTAACCAATACTGTGTCGCCGTTTTGGAGCCAGATGTTCTGATCGAGCGCTTCCTTCTTACCCTTCACGTAATCGTTGTAGTTGAAGGTCAAACGGTCTGCGCCGCGTACAATCGTGATCTTCTTGGTGTTGGCAAAATCCTGGAAGCCGCCGGCCAGGCCCAGCGCGTCGAAGACCCGGATGGGTGTAATCAAGGGAAACTTCCCGCCGTGATTCACCCTCCCGCTCACGGTGAAAGACTTGCTGTTGACGGCCATCACCGTGATCGTCACTTCCGGATTATTCATGAATTGCGTAAGGGCTTCCTTCAGTTGCACCGTCAGACGCTCCGGTGTCAAACCCGCCGCCTGAAGGTCATTGACCAGAGGCAGAGTGATTTTTCCGTCCGGCCGCACGTTGACCAGCCGGGACATTTCCGGATCCCTGAACACTTCGATCTTCAGAATGTCCTCGGCGCCGATCAGGTAAGACTTGGGGTCCACCGCCTGGGCGACGGGCTCGGTCCCCGGAATGGGGGCCCGGGTGGTGTCAAAAACCTGAGGGCTGTCGTTTTTGGGCGCATTCTTGCCGGACTGCCCCCAAACGGGAATCGAAGCCAGGAACAGTACTACAAACGTGATTGTTTTCTTGGCGGTCGCCATGTTCTCCTCCTCCAGCGTCGCCGGTAAGTACTTTTTATTGTAAACCTTTATCATTGGGTGGCGCAGGCTGATAACTGGTACCATTCGATTAGACTCTGGCGCCGGGTATGTGTCGAGTAACCACCGTACCGGGACTTTGAGGCTGGCAGTAATCCTCCATGGCGTACTACTTGGCTAAGACCGATCCTGACACCTACTCTATCGGCAATCTGGAACATGAAAAACAGACGGTATGGGATGGAGTTACAAATCCGCAGGCGGTGCGGGCCATTCTTGCCATGCAACCCGGCGATCGAGTGTTCATCTATCACTCTGGAGGCAATTCGGCCGGGAGCGTTACAGGAATTGTTGGCCTGGCGGCGATCCGTTCGGCCGGTAGGCCGGACCCCAGGAATCCCAAGTCGGCGGTGGTGGATATAGCATTTCTCAGCCGGCTGGATCCTCCCACTTCGCTCGCCGACGTGAAACAAAGCCACCGGTTCAAGGACTGGGCTCTGGTGCGCCAGGGACGCCTCTCGACCATGGCTGCCCCGGAAGAATTTGTGGAGTGGATGCGGGCCCGGTATCCCGGCAAAAAAATCTAAACCCCTCGGATATTCACGCCACGGTAGACTAAAGACTAAAGAATTCTGAATGCCGCTGGTAGCCGGTTCTGTCGCTGATCTTGCGCGCACGCCGGAAGTGCGCGCGGCGCTCGACTGGTTCCGCCGCGAACGTGCCTGGATCAACGAGCAGCACCTCAAGCTGTGCCGTGTTCCGGCGCCCACCTTCCTGGAGCAAAAACGCGCCGAATGGATGGCGGAGCGTTTTCAGAGCCTGGGCTGGGATTCGCACGTGGACCGTGCCGGCAATGTGCTGGCCATGCTGCCCGGCCGCCGCGACAGCGCCACGGTCGCGGTAACGGCGCACCTGGACACGGTCCTCGCTCCCCGCTCCCCCGAAGAAATCAAGCTTTCAGGCGATGGCCGCCTCCTGGGACCGGGCGTATCCGACAACGGCGCGGGCCTGGCCGCGCTCCTGGCGCTGGCTGCGGCCTGGAAAGCTTCCCCTCCCTTGCCGGACGCGCCTCTGGCTCCGCTGCTGATCGCGAATGTAGGCGAGGAGGGCGAGGGCAACCTGAGCGGCATGCGCTACCTGTGCCGCGAAGCGAATGGTTCCCGGCCCAAGGCGTTTCTGGTTCTGGATGGTCCCAACACCGATCACATCACCTGCCGGGCCTTGGCCAGCCGCCGCTTTGAAGTGACCGTCACCGGTCCGGGCGGGCATAGCTGGAGCGACTATGGCGCCGGAAATCCGGTTCACGCACTCAGCCGGGTCATTGCCGAATTCACTTCCGCCGATTTTGCCGGGACTTCCTCCGATCCCGCGCCCCGGTCGTCCTTCAACTTCGGGTTGATCCAGGGCGGGACCAGCATCAATTGCATTCCCACGGAGGCGCGCGCCAAAGTGGATCTGCGCTCCGAGAAGCCCGCGAAGATCGACGAAATGGCGTCCCTGCTGGCGGCCTTCGTGGCGCAAGCCGCGGACACGGAAAACGGCCGGGCCACGGGCGGCCGCGTGATCGCGCGTCTCAAAGAAATCGGATCGCGCCCCGGAGGGGAGTTGCCCGAAGGCGCGCCGATTCTGAACGGCCTGCTGGCCGTGGATGCGTTTCTGGGCATTCGCAGCCGCCTGGACTGTTCTTCCACGGACGCCAATATTCCGCTGTCTATGGGGATTCCCGCTGTGTCCATCGGCGCGGGGGGCCAGGGCGGCGGCGCGCATACTTCCGCGGAGTGGTTCCATCCGGAAGGCCGCGAGCTGGGCCTGCGCCGGATTTTACTGACGCTCTGCGGCCTGCTGTTGGCGGAATAACAAGTTTTCCAAAAAGGGGTCAGACGACATGTTAGATCCGCGACTAAGGTCGCACAGCATACCATCCGTTGCAAAATGTCGTCTGACCCCTTTTTGACCAAGACCAAGCGAAACGCTTCGGGACCCCGGCTCGCGTCCATCCGCTTGCGGCCCGTATAATGGAAAGCGACGCAGGGAACGATAGCCCAAGTACAGGCTAAGGCACGGGGAGAAAGATATTTGCCATGAAGCTTTTTGAAAAAATGCGCCAGCAAAAACTGATGTCCATGGCCTTGATGCTGTTCACTCTCTCAGTGGGCATCCTGATCGGGACGCTGATCAACACCCAGGTGAACGCGGCCCGCGATCAGAACGCGGCTCCCGACGCGAGCCCCTTGACCGTGCCGAGACTATCGGCGCTGGGCAACGATTTCACCGCGCTGGCCAAGAAGCTCGAGCCAAGCGTGGTGAACATCACCGTGGACGTAGCGCCCTCTGAGAAAAGCTCCGCCCACGGCCAGGCTCCCGACGACGACAGCGACGTTCCCGATTTCTTTAAGCGCTTCTTCGGTCCGGACGGCAGCGGCGGCGGCGGTGGCCAGGATGTTCCGGATTCGCCCAAGCGCCAGGCTTCCGGCAGCGGCTTCATCGTGGACAAGAACGGCTACATCGTCACCAATAACCATGTGGTGGAGAACGCCACCAAGATCCGGGTCCGGTTGCACGGCGATCCGGCGGATTATCGCGGACGCCTCATCGGAACCGATTATGAGACCGATCTGGCCGTGATCAAGATCGACGCGGGTCAGGCCGTTGCAGCCGGTGACCATCGCCAATTCGGATTCGGTGCAGGTGGGCGATTGGGCCGTGGCCATCGGTTCGCCGTTCGGCCTCGAAGCGACCGTGACCGCCGGGATCGTGAGCGCGGTGGGACGCAGTCCGGCGCTATTAAACGCGCGCACGTTCCAGCATTTCATTCAGACCGACGCGGCCATCAATCCGGGCAACAGCGGCGGCCCGCTGCTGAACATCCGCGGCGAGGTGATCGGCGTCAACACCATGATCGCCACCAGCGGGCGGGGTTCGGAAGGCGTGGGATTCGCGCTGCCCGTGAATATGGTGGCGCGCGCGTATAACGACATCATCCGGACTGGACGGGTGACCCGCGGCTCGATCGGCGTAAGCCTGGATCGCAGCCTGGAGCCGGAAGTTACGCTCAAAGCGTTGGGCTTGGATCACGGAGCGATCGTGGAAGCCATTACCAAGGGCGGTCCCGCGGATAAGGGCGGCTTGCACGCGGGCGATATCATCGTCGGGGTGAACGGGACGCCGGTCAAGGACGGCGACGATCTCATCTCGCATGTTGCCGACACGGCGGTGGGCGGTACCGCCGCGCTCAGCGTCGATCGCGACGGGAAGCCGGTTACGCTCAAGGTGATCGTTGCGGACCGCGCCGAACTGTACAAAGACCGCCCCGATATCGTGGGCGAAGGCAAGCCGCTTGAAACCATCACCAGCAAGGTCGAGGCGCCGGCCGAGGTCAAATTCGGTTTCCGGCCGCGTCCGCTGACCGAACAGGAACGCGACCTCGTGGATACGCGGCGCGGCGTCATGGTGACGCTGGTCGAGCAGGATTCCTTTGCCGAGGAGCTGGGTCTTCAGGTCGGTGACGTGATCGATTCCATCAATCGCCAGCCGGTGAATTCCCTGGAGGATATTAAGAAGGTCCAGGAGAAGCTCAAGCCGGGCGATGCGGTGGCATTTCACGTAGTCAAGGGCGTGGCGCCTCCCCCGCCCCCGGCTGCTCCGAGCTCGGGCCGCGGCCGTAACGCGGCGGTGCGGGTAGCCGCAGCGCAAACGCCGCAAGGCCTCTATCTGTCGGGAATCCTGCCGGGTCGTTAAGCAGGTCCGGGAAACGAACTAGCTTGCGCTCGACGGCGTACGTAATCGCGCTCGCACTTTGCACCGCCCTGGCGGTGTGTGCGGTGACGCCCGCCTCAAAAGGCAAGACCACAGCCGCCAAAAAGTCCGTGGCGAAGAAAACGAAGCCGGCAAAATCGGCGGCGAAGTCGTCCCCGTCTTCCGGGAAAAAGTCCGCCAGCGCGAAACAATCCACTTCAACCCGGCAGGCATCCTCCAAAAAGACGGCCGCGAAGAAAACTTCGACGAAAAAAACCGCATCGGGCTACCGGCGATCCACGCAGCGGGAGCCGGATCCGGAACGCTATAAAGAAATCCAGCAGTCCCTTTCCGATAAGGGCTACTTCGCAGGGCCGGTGAACGGGACCTGGGGATCGGGGTCGGTGGAAGCTCTCAAGCGTTTCCAGCGCGACCAGAATATCGACGACGACGGAAAGCTCGGATCGCTGTCGCTGATCGCGCTGGGTCTCGGTCCCAAGCGTGGCGGGAGCGACACGGGCGCGGTTGAGAAACCTGCCAGTCCCGATACCGGCGGACAGTCCCCTCCTTGATTTTGGTAGAACAGGAACGATTTCTGGTAGAACAGAACAATGACCTATCAAATTGACCCGAAGCATAGCGCCGCGCGTTTCAAGGTGCGCCACATGATGATCGCCAACGTCGGAGGCGAATTTAATACCGTCTCCGGCACCATCGATTTCGATCAGGCCAAGCCCGATCAAGCGCGCGTGGATGCTTCTATCGATGCCAACAGCCTGCACCTGGGCGATCCGCAGCGCGACGCGCACGTCAAGGGAGCCGACTTCTTCGACGTCGCCCAGTTCCCCACCATCACGTTCAAGTCCAGCAAAGTCGCCGCCGCCGGAAGCGGGTTTAAAGTGACCGGCGATCTGACCCTGCACGGAGTCACCAAGCCCATAACGCTGACCGTGGATGCCGTTTCGCCCGAGGTCACGGATCCCTGGAACCTGCAACGGCGCGGCCTGTCCGCAACCGCAACGTTCAATCGCAAAGATTTCGGGATGGCATGGAACGCGCCGGCGGGCGGCGGCGTGATGCTCAGCGAGAACGTCGAGATCACGCTGGACATCGAAATGACGCGCCCGGCTTAATCAGCCCGGCCTGGCTTGGAAGACGACGGGTGCCGGTTCAAGAAATCCGGCACCTTCTCCTCAAGCCGCGACTACATTACTTCTTCGCTCCAGTTTTCGAGAATCGACTTGACCTTGGCGGTGAACTGGTCGCCCAGCGCCCCGTCGATCAGCCGATGATCGAAGGTCAGCGCCAGATACGCCGTGGAGCGGATGGCGATGGCGTCTTCGATCACCACCGGCTCCTTCTGCACGGCCCCGATACCCAGGATCGCCACCTGCGGCTGATTGATCACGGGCGTCGCAAAGATGCTGCCGAAGCTGCCGAAATTGGTGATGGAGAAAGTTCCGCCGGTGACTTCGTCGGGACGCAGCTGCCGGGAGCGGGCGCGCGTAGCCAGATCCACGATCGACCTTTGCAAGCCAACGATATTCTTCTCATCGGCGTTGCGGATCACCGGCACGATTAGCCCGTTTTCGAGCGCCACGGCGATGCCCAGGTTGATATCGCGGTGGTAGATGATGTTGGTGCCTTCGATGGAGGCGTTGACCAGCGGATACTGCCGCAGCGCAGCGCACGCCGCCCGTATCATGAACGGCAGGAAGGTCAGCCCGAATCCGTATTGCGCCTGGAAAGAACCCTTCAGCTTGTCGCGCAGCTTGGCGACCTTGGTCATGTCGACTTTGTGGACCGTCGTGACGTGCGCCGAGGTGTGTTTGCTGAACGTCATGTGTTCGGCAATCTTCTGGCGCATGATGGTCATGGGCTCGACGCGCATCGCCGGCGGCGCTCCCGGCATGGCGACCTGCGTGGGCGCGGGTGCGGGAGCTGGCGGAGGCGCTGACTGCCGGGCCAGTTCGGGAGCGGGCGCGGGCACGTGAACCGGGGCCTGCTGCGGAGGAGGCGCTTGTACCGGGCGCGGCGCGGAAACGGGCGCGACGGCGGTTCCGGTTTGACCCGTGGTCTGACCCGTGGTTTGACCCGTGAGATAGGCTTCCAGATCCTGCTTCGTGATACGGCCGCCGACGCCTGTGCCCTTCACCCGGCTCAGGTCGATATTATTCTCACGAGCCATCTTGCGGACCAGCGGGGACAGCGGACCGGCGGTTTCTTCGACTACTGTTCCGGTATCTTGAGCGGCGGCCGGAGCCGGCGCTGCCTGCGGCGCGGCGTCGACATGCGAGGCCCCATCGGACTGCGCGACGGTGGCTTGAGGAGCGGGTGCCTGTGCTGGTGCCGACGCGGCAACAGGAGCGGCGGAGCCGCTTTGGGACGACGCCGCGCCATCGCTGATGCGTCCGACCACGGTGTTGATGCCGACCGTCTTCCCTTCCTCGACCAGGATTTCCGCCAGGGTTCCCGCGACGGGTGAGGGGATTTCCGTATCTACTTTGTCGGTTGAAATCTCAAAAAGAGGTTCGTCGCGCTCCACCTTGTCGCCGGGCTTCTTCAGCCACTTGGTCAGGGTTCCTTCGACAATGCTTTCGCCCATCTGGGGCATTTCTACGTCGATCATTCTTTCTCCATTATCGCCCGGCCGAACACGCGCGCGAAGGCGCCGGCAATCTCGGCGGTGACTTCTTCTCTTCTCGCTGTGCAGCCCAGTGTCCGCATCGAAGTCACCGGCTGGGTCAACCCGCAGGGCACGATGTACTTGAAATAATCCAAATCCGTATCGAGATTGAGCGCGAAGCCGTGGGAGGTCACCCAGCGGCTGATGTGCACTCCGATGGCGGCGACCTTCGCGCCGTCCACCCAAACTCCGGTTGCGCCTGTCTGCCGGTATCCGGAAATCCCGAACTCGGCCAGCGCCTCGATCAACACTTGCTCCAGCGCGCGCAGGTAGGCGACCACGTCGCGCTTCCATTCGCGCAGATCAACGATCGGATAACCTACAATTTGTCCCGGACCATGATAGGTCACGTCGCCGCCGCGATCGGTGGAGTGCAATTCGATCCCGGCCCGTTCGAGAATATCCGTCGAAGCGAGCACGTTCGCCATGTGCGCGTTGCGGCCCATGGTGATGACGTGGGGATGTTCGACGATCAGCAACTGGTCGGGAATCTCGCCGCGCTTGCGGCGCTCGACCATATTGGCTTGCAGCGCCAGCGCGCTGGTGTATGCCAGCCGTCCCAGGTCGTGCAGTTCGCAGTGAAAAAGGGGACAGGCCCCGTCGTGAAAAAGGGGACAGGTCACATATTGTTCAGTGCTACCACTGTCGAGCATGTTAGGACCTGTCCCCTTTTTTACTAGACAATGGGTGACCTGTCCCCTTTTTCACGACGTCAGCCACTTCAGGCATTAATCGCCATTCCATCGACTGCGTTGAACGCTTCACCCAATGCCTCGTACAGCGTAGGATGCGCGTGGATGGTGTGCAGCAGCGTCTCGACCGTCGCTTCGGCTTCCATGGCCAGGACGCCTTCGCTGATCAGCTCGAAGGCTTCGGGTCCAATGATGTGGACGCCCAGGATCTCGCCATATTTCTCGTCGGCGACGATCTTCACAAAGCCGTCATGCTGCCCCAGGATGGACGCCTTGGCGTCCGCCGCAAAGGGGAATTTCCCGATTTTAACGGCATGGCCAGCCGCGCGCGCCTGCGCCTCGGTAAGCCCCACGCTGCCGATGCCCGGCTCGGTGTACGTTGCGCCGGGGATGCGATTCCGGTTGATGGGAACCACCGGCTTCCCAGCAATGTGTCCGATCGCGACCATTCCCTCGGCCGTGGCTACGTGCGCGAGTTGCGGAGTGCCCGCGACGATATCGCCGATAGCGTAAACTCCCGGCTCGCCGGTGCGCTGGTAGGGATCGATCTTGATGAACCCGCGGTCGAGCTCGACTTTCGTGCCTTCGAGCCCGATATTCTCGGTGTTGGGTTTGCGGCCGATGGCGATCAGGATCGCGTCCGCCGATACCGCTTCGACTTTCCCGTCGGCCAACGTCGCTTGGAATCGCACGCCGCTGCCGACGTTCTCGACGTTATCCACACGGGCGCCGGTCTCGATGCGAATTCCCTGCTTCTTGAAGACGCGGGCCAGTTCCTTCGAGACTTCCTCGTCTTCGACAGGAACCAGCCTCGGCAGCATTTCGAAGATCGAAACTTTGCTTCCAAAGCGCGAAAAAGCGGACGCGAATTCGACGCCCACGGCGCCCGCTCCGAGAATCGCCAGCGATTTGGGGACTTCTGACAGTGACAGGATCTCGATATTGGTCAGGATGCGGCGGGCGTCGGGCTTCAGACCCGGCAGCATGCGCGCTTCCGAGCCGGTGGCCAGCACGATGTTCTTGGCTTCGAGGATCTGCTTGCCGCCGTCGGTAGCGACTTCGACCTTGCCGGGACCGGCCAGGCGGCCATAACCCTTGATCCAGTCGACCTTGTTCTTCTTCATCAGGAACTCGACGCCCTTGGCATGCTTGGCGACGATCTTGTTCTTGCGGTCGAGCACCATGGGGAAATCGAGGCGCGGGTTATCGCAATGGATCCCGTCCTCTTCCGGGTGCAGGAAGTGCTCCCACACGTCGGCCGCGTGCAGGAACGCCTTGGTCGGGATGCAGCCCACATGCAGGCAGCAGCCGCCCAGTTTCGGATCTTTTTCAATAAGTGCGGTTTTCAGGCCGTATTGGCCGGCGCGGACGGCCGCCGAATAACCACCGGGACCGCTCCCGATGATGATCACGTCGTATGTCATGGGATGAATCTCCAGTTTAACAGGGGCAGCAGTTTTCTGGAACTTTTGCGGCCCGGAGTGCGGAATACTAGCGAACGGACCTGAAGTTATTGGATGATCGACCTAACCGACGCAGCGTTGCTGGAGCAGGCTCTCACGGGGGCCGAGGACGCCTTTACAGCGCTCTACAGGCGGCGTCAGGGCGGCGTCTACCGCTTCGCTCTGCAGATGACCGGCAGCACCGCTATCGCCGAGGACGTCACGCAGGAAGCCTTCCTGGCGCTGCTGCTGCACGGGACTCGCTATGACGAGGCTCGCGGGACGGTCGCATCATTCCTGTACGGAATCGCGCGCAATCTGGTGATGCGGCGCCTGGACAGGCGCGTGGGAGCTGCTGTGGAAATCACCGAGGAGTGCGCGGGGCCGGAAGACCTGCTGGAGGATCTGACTCGGCGGGAATCGATCGAACATGTGCGGCAGGCCGTACTCAGCCTGCCTCCTGTATTTCGTGAGGTTGTAGTTCTATGTGACTTGCAGGATTCAAGTTATGACGAAGCCGCAGCGGCGCTCGATTGCCCGGTCGGGACGGTGCGATCCAGGCTGAGCCGTGGCCGGGCGATGCTGGCGCGAAAGCTACGGGGGGTAGCGGTGGTATGAAGTCTGAAGACTGGGTGGTAACGGCATTACGGGCTCTTGCGGAGCATGATCGTGAGCGTGAAGCGCCCGAGGAAGTTGAAAATCGCCTGCTCGCGGCTTTTCGCCAGGACCGCGGCAAGACGCGCACGCGGAAGAAGGCGAGAACCGTGGCGCTGGCGACGCTGGCCGTCGCGGCGGGGATTATGCTGTTTTTCGCCATGCCCCATCCACAGCCGAAGCAGGTCGCACCGATGGCGGTGCAGCAACCGATAGCAGTCGCGGCCGAGCCGGCGCCCGCGCCGGAGCCGACGGCCATACCCAAGGCTCGCCCAGTGAAACGCCGGCCCAGCGAACAACCCCGTGAAATTGTTACCCAGTTTTTCCCGCTGATGGATGCCCCTCCGCCTTTTGAGCGCGGCGAATTGCTGCGCGTGACGGTGCCGGCGTCGACCATGCGGAGTGTGGGATTGCCGGTCAATGAGGAACGCCTCGGCGATCGGGTCTATGCGGACGTGCTGGTGGGACAGGAAGGGCTCGCGCGGGCCATTCGATTCGTGAGTTATGAGCAATAGGAGATGCGTATGAAAACGATGTTGAAGGTGTTGCTGGCAGCAGGGGTGGCGTCGACGCTCCTTGCGCAGACCGATGATGTTCTCCGTGCGCAGAAGAAGGCGGCTGCCGCGGCTGCGGGGGCTGCTGCGGACCAAGCTAAGGCAAACGTCATGTTCAACGCGCAGACGTTTACGTTCGTATCCAGCCAGTTGGTTTCCGGCCCACCGGTGAAGGGCGCGCCGTATTCCGCCGAATCGGTGAACGAAACCATCCAGACCCTGGCGGACGGCAACCGGATCGTGCAGCGCACCTCGTCGATGCAGTATCGCGACAGTGAAGGACGCGAGCGGCGCGAGGAAACATCCTCAATGGGAGCCATCTTCATCACCGATCCCGTGGCCGGCACCCGCTTCACGCTGCATCCGGATTCCCGGACGGCCGAAAAGGGTCCGGTACCGGCTGTGTTCAGTGCCACGTCTGTTCCTGGCGTGCCCGGCGAACGCGGCGATCGCCGAGGACCGGAAACCCTCTCCGTCGCAATTGCCGGAGCAGCGCCTGCACAGCGAGGGTTCTTTTATGTCGACTCCGGTTCGCATCACCAAGTTCTCAAATCCTGGCGACAGCAAGACCGAACAGCTCGGAAACATGTACATCGAAGGCGTCCAGGCTCAAGGAACGCGAACCACCATCACGATTCCCGCGGGCGATATCGGCAATGACCGTCCCATCAACATCGTCGACGAGCAGTGGTATTCACCCGACCTGCAAATGACCATCATGACCAAGCACAGCGATCCCCGGACCGGCGAAACCAACTTCGCGCTGAAGAATATCAACCGTTCCGCCCCACCGCCCACCCTGTTCGAGGTTCCGCCGGACTACAGCGTGAAGACGGGGCCAATGGGCCAGTCCTTCCACATAGAAAAACGGGAGTAACGGCCAGCCGGTTCATCGCGTCCATCCCTGTGGGACGATGGGAACAGGTATGCGCGCCGGTCTGATCTTGCTGCTGGGTGGCTTGCTGTGCGCGCAACCGGCGAAAAAGTATCCGCTGGAGGCCCTGCATATCGAGGGCAACCAGCAGATCCCCACGGAACGGATCGTCGCCGCCTCGGGCCTGAAACAGGGAGCCCTGGTAGACAAGGCGGACTTCGATGCCGCGCGCGAGCGACTGCTCCAATCCGGGGCGTTCGAGAGCGTCGGCTACTCGTTCAAGCCTGCCGCTACCGTCACGGGATACGACACCACATTCGAAGTGACGGAAGTCACGATGCTGTATCCGTACCGGTTCGAAGCGCTGCCCGCCTCCGGGGACGCTCTGCGCGCCGCACTCAAGAAGCAAGAGCCGCTGCTCGGCGATAAGATTCCCGCGACCCCGCAGGTCCTGAATCGCTACAACGCGGCGATCCGGCAGTTCCTGGACGGCAAGGTCGAAACCGTGGGCGAACTGAACAGCGACACCGGGACCCTCGAAATCGTGTTCCGCCCGGCCGGGGAATTGGCCCGGATCTCCGAAGTGAAGTTCACCGGCAACCGGGAAATGCTGACGGCTTTGCTTCTCCAGAAGCTTTCGAAGGACGCGGTGGGCATTCCCTATAGCGACCCGCTGCTTCGAAGGATTCTCGATTCAACCGTGCGGCCCATGTATGAAGAGCAGGGCCGAATCCGCGTATCGTTCCCCGAGATCACTGCGAAGAAGGCCGAAAAAAATGACGGCGTGGTGGTGACCATCGCCATCAACGAAGGACCTGTGTATAGCCTGGGCACGGTCACGCGTCGCTGGTCTTCCGCCGGCGGAAGTCGCCCAACTCGCGAAAACGAGCGACTGGCATAAGGGCGAGACGGCCAACTTCACCCAGATCGATGCCAACCTCGAAAAGATCCGCCAGCGGCAGCGCGCGCAGGGATTTCTGCGGGCCCAGACCAGCGTCGTGCGCAACATCCAGGATGGCGATCACACCGTGAACCTGACCGTCAACGTCGATCGCGGGCCGCAATTCACGCTCGGCAAGCTCGCGATTCAGGGCCTGGACGTGATCACCGAGCCGGTGGTCCGCAAGATGTGGAAGATCGAGCCCGGACAGCCTTTCCAGGACGGGTATCCGGAGTCGTTTCTGAATCGCGTGCGCGAAGAGGGGATCTTCGACAACCTGGGCAAGACTCGCGCGGATACCAACATTGACGAAGCGGCTCACAGCGTGGATGTGACGCTGGTTTTCAGCGGCGCAGGAACTCCCGCCAAGGGCAAGCGGCCCTAAGACAGGCCGCTCCATCGCTGTCGCGGTTCAGTGCACGGAACCGCGAGAGACAACGAGCGGCCTGATATCCTGAAGAGCAGTGTCGTCTCCGCTGAATTTTCACCTCGAGCAATACGATGGCCCGCTGGACCTGCTGCTGGACCTGATCCGGAAGCAGGAGATCAACATTTACGACATCCCCATCGCGCGGATCACGCAGCAGTATCTGGAATACATGCAGAAAGCCGCGGAGATGGATATCGAGCTGAGCGCGGAATTCGTTTATATGGCGGCCACGCTGATTCACATCAAGTCGCGCATGCTGCTGCCGCGCGATCCGGAGCTCGATAAGCTCCTGCCGGAAGAAGATCCGCGCCAGGAACTGGTCGACCGCCTGCTGGAACACGAGCGCTTCAAGAGCGCCGCGGAGATGCTGCAGCAGAAGCGCGTGATCGAAGACGCCGTGTGGTCGAATCCGCAGATCGCGCAGTTTCGCGCCGAGGACGACGATCCCGGCCTGGCCGTCACACTGTTCGACCTGGTGAAGACGTTTCAGAGCGTGATGGATCGGGCCAAACACCGGCCGGTTTACGAGATAGGGACGGAAGAAGTTTCCGTGCCCGACATGATCCGGTATCTGCGCGGCGTGTTCGAGCAGGAACGCGGACCGGTTTCGGCGCGCGAGCTGTTCGAGCGCCAGCGCAGCCGCCGCGCCATGATCTGCCTGTTTCTGGCGCTGCTGGAGCTGGTGAAGCTGCAGGCCGTCGGGCTTACCCAGCAGGATTCGTTTGGCGAGATCGGGCTGAAGCGGCTGAAGGGATTCGAGGCGGCGTTCTCGGGCGGAGAGACATTGTCGGCAATCGAGCAAGGATATAACTGATGGATGAGATGGACGCGGCCCAGTTGGCCCCCCAAGTGACCGAAGATGCGAGTTCCGAAGACGCCCAGCTGCAGGCGATTCTGGAGGCGATTGTCTACATCACGGACGAACCCTTAACCGCGCAGCAGATCGCCGCGGCGATCGAGCAGCCGATCGATAAGGTGAAGCGGCTCCTGGACCAACTGGTGGCGGATTATGCCAAGCCCGAGCACGGGTTGAGCATCCGCGAAATCGCCGGCGGCTACAAGATGGCCACCAAGGCCGAGCATCACGAGGCGGTGCGCGCGTTCGTCAAGAAACTCACGCCTCCGATGAAGTTGTCGCTGCCGGCGCTCGAAACGCTGGCGGTGATCGCGTACAAGCAGCCCGTGACGACCCCCGAGATCATGGAGATTCGCGGCGTGCAGGGCGCGGGAGTGCTCAAGACGCTGCTCGACCGCAAGCTGATCGCGGAGGCTGGACGAAAAGACGTGGTCGGGCGGCCGCTCACTTACAAAACCACCAAAGAGTTCCTGGTCCAGTTCGGGCTGAAAGATTTGAAGGAGCTGCCGACGCTCAAGGAGTTCGAAGAACTGGGACGCCTGGAGCTGGTGGAAGAAACGCAATCCGAGACGCCGGCTCCCCTTGAAGCAAGCGAGAATCCGCCGGCGGATAATGCCTGAAGAACGTTTACAGAAGATCCTGTCCCAGGCGGGCATCTCCAGCCGGAGAAAAGCCGAGGAGCTCATCCAGGCCGGCCGCGTATCGGTAAATGGCGCGACCATCACCGAACTGGGCTCCAAGGCGGACCTCGAGCGCGACAGCATCAAGGTCGACAACAAACTGCTGCGAGCGCCGAAACGGCACCTCTACATAGCGGTCAACAAACCCAAGGGCTGCGTGACCACGATGTCCGATCCCGAGGGTCGGCCGACCGTGATGCATCTGCTCAGAGGTATAAAGGAGCGCGTGTTTCCGGTGGGTCGGCTGGATTACAACAGCGAGGGCCTGCTGCTGATGACCAACGACGGCGAGTTTGCGCATCGCATCACGGCGCCCGCCAGCCACATGATCAAGACCTATGTGGTGAAGGCGAACGGCATACTGACGGCGGAGCAGGAGAAAGAGTTCCAGGAAGGCATTTCTCTGCACGGCAAGAGGACTTCGCCTGCCCAGATCAAGCGGATCAAGGGCGGTGCGAATCCATGGTATGAAGTGCGTATCGCCGAGGGCCGGCAGAACCAGATTCGCATCATGTTCAAACACTTTGGCCGGCTTGTCGAGAAGCTGCGCCGGGTGAAGATCGGATTTCTGGAGCTGGATCTGCCGCCCGGCCGCTATCGTCTGCTCACGCCGCGCGAGATCGAACGATTTCCGCAAACTGATGAAGATGGAGACGCCGGAGTAGATGCCGTGGTTCACGCCGCCGTTGGCGGTCGGCACGCCGGCGCCGGATTTTTCGGTGCCGGACCAGGACGGCACGCGCGTAACGCTTTCGGCTCTGCGCGGCAAGAACGTGATCCTGGTGTTCTATCCCGCCGACGACACCAGCATCTGTACCATTCAACTGTGCGAATTTCGCGATCACCTGGCAGAGGCGCAGGCCCGAAATACGGTGGTGTTCGGCGTGAACCCGGCCCGCAGCTCGAAGCATCAGAAATTTCGCGAGAAGTACAAGCTGCCGTTCCCCTTGCTGATCGACGAGGGCCAGAAGATCGCCAAGCTGTATCAGGCTGCCGGCTGGTTCGTTCCCAGGCGTACCGTATATCTTATTGGGCCGGACGGAAACGTCCGCTATGCGCGTCGCGGAAAACCGGCGCCCGATGAAGTGCTCGCGGCAGCAGCATGATTCTGCCGCGGTTTTACCCGATCCTCGATACAGACGTCGTACTTCGCCGCGGCATAGAACCGGTGACAGCGGCCGGCCAGGTCCTCGACGGTGGCGCGAAGATCCTGCAATTTCGCCACAAGGGTTTTCTTTCGCGCGAGGCCTTCGCCTGGCTCGAACAGATCGCGAAACTGGCGCGTGCGATGGGGGCAACGCTGGTCGTCAATGACCGCGCAGATCTCGCAAAACTCTTTGGAGCCGGATTGCACCTGGGTCAGGATGACCTGCTGCCGTCCGTGGCGCGGCGCGTGATCGGTCCCCATGCGATGGTCGGGTATTCCACGCACAACGAAGCGCAACTACGCGCAGCGTGCGACGAACCGGCCAACTATCTTGCGCTTGGTCCCATCTTCGGGACCGTAACGAAAGAGAATCCCGACCCCACTGTGGGCCTGGACGAATTGCGCCGGCTGCGGCCGCTCTCAAACCGCCCTTTGGTCGCGATCGGCGGCATCACCCGAGCGAACGCCCTGAAAGTTATCGATGCAGGCGCGGATTCGGTGGCCGTGATCGGCGATCTGTTCCCGGAGGATGGGAACATCGCGGCACGAATAAAAGAGTGGCTGCGCTTACTCTAGCTAGAGGTTGCGAAAGCAGTCTAGCGCGGGCATCGCCTGCGGAATATCTCCCAGCTCCGCAAGCTGGCCGATGAGCGTCATCCACCGGTCGGCTGTCATCGCGCCCAGCTCGCCGGTTTCGATGTACGGTTTTTGCGCCTCCGCCACCTCCGCGAACGAAGCGGTATCCATCGACGGGTTCAGATCGTGCATCTTCGCGTTCGTGGGCACCGGATCCTTTAAATACGCGCTCCAGCCTTCGCGGACCGCCGCGACCATCGCAGCGCTGCGAACGGGATTGCTCCTGAGCTGAGCGCCGCCGGTGGCGAGCACGGTGGTGTAGGGGTTGTAGCCGATGTCGGCGACCGGGAACACCTTGACATCGACTCCGGCATGGCGAGCCTGCAAGGGTTCCGACATCACGAAACATTGCTGGGCGAATTTCTCATCGCGCAGAAACGCGCTGATATCGCCGCCCGGCGAAGGAACCACCTGGACGCGGTCGAAACCGTACTTTTTTTCGAGAATGCGCGCGTACGGCAGACCGCGCTGAATGGCCAGCGTCCCTTCTTTGAGGACATCGGCGATGGATGCGAGGTGCCGCGAAGCATGCGCCATGATCCCCTGCGGACAATTCTGAAATACGGCAAAGAGAGCGACCACATCGTTGCCGCGCGAGCGCGCCACCACCAGTTCGTCGGCCGAAACGATTCCGAACTCAGCCGATCCGGCGCCGATCATCTGCACCGTCGGCGTGCCTGCCCCGCCCGGCAGGATCTCGACATCCAGCCCGTGCTTCCGGTAAGGCGCGGCATAGAATCCCCCGAACTGCGGATCGGGCTTCCAGTTCAAGGCGAGTCGAATCCTGGCGGGTTTGCCGCAGGCGGCCAATAGCGCCGCACCCGCGCCCAGGAATGTTCTACGATTCATGTCCTTCCATTGTCGCCGTTCAGACGCCTTGTTCGGACGCATGCCAGCGGCGCAGCGTCAGCGCGCTGATCAGGTTGATCAGCCCAAACAAAGCCAGTCCCAATACAGACGCCAGCAGCACCGCTGCGAACACTTTGTCGACACGCTGCTGCGTGCGGGCGACATCCACAACCGAGCCCAGCCCTTGCCCGCCGATAAACTCTCCCACGATCGCTCCGATCACCGCCAGGCCGGAGGCCACCCGGAGTCCGGTCAGGATCTGCGGCAATGCCGCGGGAAATCGAAGCTTGACCAGCGTAACTCCGGCGGATGCCCCATACAGCCGGAACAAATCCCGCAGCGCTGGATCGGTCGATAAGAGACCCGTGAGCGTGTTGGCGATCACCGGAAAGATCGACACGATAAATGCGGATGCGACGACGGTCTTCATGCCGTACCCGAACCAGATGACCAGCAGCGGCGCGATGGCGATGATCGGCACGGTCTGAAAGAAGACGGCGTAGGGATAGAAGGCCTTCTGGATCGCCCTTGAGGATGACAGCAGGACCGCGATCGCGATGCCCGTCAGCGTGCTCAGGGCGAAACCAATAAGAGCCGCGGCGGATGTTTTCGCCATGGCCGCGGCTAATTCATCGCGACTGTCGAACAGCGCCCGGAAGACGGCACTGGGCGCGGGAACCAGATAGCCCGGCACGAATCCGCCGCGCACCATCCATTCGACCGCCAGCGTGATTACGATGAACGGAACCAGGGGCGGAAGGATCCTCTTCATTCCTCCTCCATGGCCGCCATCAAGAGTTTCATCTCGTTTCCCAGATGTGGGTCCGACCGCAGATCGTTGGTGCGTCCCGTCGGCAGGTCGATGCGCCGGTCGAGACGGATTTTGCCGCCGCGGCGGGCCAGAACCACCGCACGATTCGCCAGGAACGCCGCCTCCGAGATGGAATGCGTCACGAATATCACGGTCATCCCGCGGCGCTGCCACAAATCGCGAAGCTGCACTTCGAGATTGAATCGCGTAATCTCGTCCAACGCCGCGAACGGCTCATCCATCAACAGCAAGCGAGGCTCGGTAACCAGAGCTCTCGCCAGCGACACGCGCATGCGCATGCCTCCCGAAAGCTGCGCCGGGTAACGCGCCTCGGCTTCCGACAAACCCACCTGAGCCAGCGTCGCGCGAGCCTTGGAATAGCGCGCTTCGCGGTCCAATCCCATCAGTTCCAGGGGAAGCGCGGTGTTATCCAACGTCGTTCGCCAGGGCAGCAGGTGCGCATCCTGGAATACGAACGCCGTCTGAAACTGTTCGGGCTCGGCGACGATGCGGCCGGCGTCGGGCGCCGACAGCCGCGCGATCATCCTCAACAACGTCGACTTTCCGCATCCGGAGGGCCCTAGTATCGCGAGGAATTCTCCGGCATCGATGCGGAGGTCCATCCCCTCGATGACCACGAGACTGTTCTCGAAAACTCGCCGGACACGCTCCAGACGCAGGCCGACCCCGCGCGCGGTTTCCGCTGTGGTTGAAATGCTCACAATGATGCTGCCCGCACAATCGCCATGCCGAGTCTCCTTAGATCTTACGGGATTCGGCCGCTAAGGCCCGTTCCTTGCCCGCGTACTGAGTAGAATCTCCCGCAGCTGTTCTCAGGGGAATGGTCTAGTACGTGCAAGAGAGACGTACTGGGAGAGGTCATGCGAAATTCAAAATCGGTCTGCCGTCATCTGTGTTCCGAGCTGGTTTTCATTACCCGTACCGATCGCGCGGGACGGAACGCGATTCTGGGTAATCTCGAAGAGATCGGCGAGTGGTTCGCAGAGATACTCACGGACTGCGCTTTCCCGCGCGCGACCGCAGTAAAAATCGTCAGTAAAGACCATCAGATGGAAGGTTTTGTGGAAACTTGCCGGCGCGATAGCGAGCTCGGCTTTTTCGTCAAAGTCAGGCTCTCTACCAACTCCCGCTGGTCCGACCGCTGGTTCACTCCCAAGCATCTGCTGCAACTTTGGTCCGGTACGCAGCCTAAGGCGTCTCCCTTAAAGGCCGCCTCAGGTTACTGAGAAAATTGTCCGGCACTTTTTTGCATAGGTAAGGCATTTGCTACAGTACCCGTGCAGGCTGGTGAACGGGACTGTCGTCAATCGTTGACGACGCCGGCCGGCGCAGGTATGGCCTCGGTCCGCTTTTTGCGCTTGCGGCCAATCCTGTTTCCGAGCTTGTCGAAAGCCCCGCGGAACTGCTCCATATAAATGTAGACAACCGGAGTGATGTACAGCGTCAGGAGCTGGGAAACCACCAGTCCGCCGACCACGGCCAGGCCCAGCGGGCGGCGCGCCTCAGAGCCGGCGCCCAGACCCAGCGCGATCGGCAAGGTGCCCATCAGCGCGGCCACGGTGGTCATCATGATCGGACGGAAGCGGACCAGGCAGGCTTCGTAGATCGCATCCGCGGGCGGGACGTTGTGCAGGCGCTGGGCTTCGATCGCGAAATCGATCATCATGATGGCGTTCTTCTTTACGATTCCGATCAGCATGATGACGCCGACGAAAGAGTAGATATTCAGCTCATCGTGGAACAAGAGCAGCGTGGCCAGCGCGCCCATGCCGGCGGAAGGCAGTCCGGAAAGAATCGTGATGGGATGGATGAAGCTCTCATAGAGAATCCCCAGCACCATGTAGATCACCAGGATCGCCCCCACCAGCAGCAAGCCCAAACCCACAAAGGACGATTGGAACGCCGCCGCGACGCCCTGGGGCGTCGCGCTCACCGTGGGCGGCAGCGTTTCGCGCGCGGCCTGGTCGACGCGCTCGACCGCATCGCCCAGCGAAACCCCGGGAGCCAGATTAAAGGAGATCGTCACGGAAGGAAGCTGGCCCAGATGGTTCACCGCCAGAGGACCCGCTGTGGTGCGCGCCTTGGTCACCGTGTTCAGCGGAACCAGCTTGCCGTTGGCGGATCGGACGTAGATCAGGTCGAGCGCGCGCGGGATCCATCTGATACTGCGGCAAGCAGCTCCATGATCACCTAGTAATCGTTGGTCGGCGCATAGATGTCGGATACCTGGGCGCGTGCCAAACGCGTTATACAGCGCGGTTCCCATCTGGTCCGCCGTAACGCCCAGGGACGATGCGTGATCGCGGTCGATATCGACCATCACCTCCGGGCTGGAGATCAGCAGATCGCTGTTGACATCGATCAGGCCCGGGATATCCCTCAGGCGCTTTTCGAAATCTGGCCGAAGAACGGTACAGCTCATTCAGATCCTGCGCCTGTAGCGTGTACTGATACAGGCTGCGGGTCTGCTGGCCGCCGATGCGCACCAGCGGCGGATTCTGGAAGTACGTCCGCACGCCGGGGATGATGGTCGCTCAGCGGCCGCAGTTGATCCATGATCTGTTCCGGCGTGACGCTTCCGTTCGGCGCGCGGTTTCAGGCGGATCTGCAGATTGCCGGAATTGCCGGCGCCGTTGTTTCCGCCTCCGCCCACTCGCGAAAAGAATGCGTCCACATTGGGATTGTTGGCGATGACACTACGTCGCACCTGCTGTTGGAGCCGCGCCATGCTGTCGAACGAGGCGTCCTGGGCAAATTCGGTCGAGACGATTGATCTGATCGGTGTCCTGGCTGGGAATGAAACCCTTGGGAACCAGGCCATAAAGGTACACGGTGAGTGCCAGCGTGGCCACCGCCGTCATCAGCGTGACGAAACGATGCCGGATCACGCCGTTCAGCGTCCAGCGGTAAGAATCCCGGATGGCGTCAAAGCCGCGTTCGGTGGCCTGGAACAGCTTGCCGTGCTTCTCCGTCGGGCGGCTTCAGGAAACGGCTGCACAGCATCGGCGTCAGGCTCAGCGACACAAACCCGGAAATCAGAATCGCCACGCTGATGACCACGGCGAACTCGTGGAACAGTCTTCCGACGATGCCGGCCATGAACAAGCACGGGAATAAACACGGCCGTGAGCGATAGCGTCATCGACAGCACGGTGAAGGCGATTTCGCGGCCGCCTTCGAGAGCCGCGGCCATCCGCGACTTGCCCATTTCCATGTGCCGGACGATATTCTCAAGCACCACGATGGCGTCATCCACCACGAACCCGACGGCCAGCGTCAGCGCCATCAAAGACAGGTTGTCCAGGCTGTAGTTGAGGAAGTACATCGCGGCGAACGTGCCGATGATCGAAAGCGGCAGCGCCAGGCTGGGAATGATGGTGGCGGAAACGTTGCGCAGGAAGATGAAAATCACCAGCACGACCAGCCCAACGGTCAGGAGCAGCGTGAACTTTACGTCGTCGACCGACTCGCGAATGGATACCGAGCGGTCGTACACCACATCCAGGTTGACGGCGGGCGGCAAGTTGCGCGCGGAATTCCGGGAACAGCGCCTTGATGCTGTCCACGATCTCGACGGTGTTGGTGCCGGGCTGGCGCTGCACCTGGAACATGATGGAGCGGGTGTTGTTGATCCAGGCGAGTTCCTTGTCGTTCTGGATGCCGTCGAGCACGCGGTCCCAGCTCGCCCAGCCGCACCGGGGATCCGTTGATTGTAGGAGACAATGAGCGACCGGTATCCGGCGGCGTTCATCAACTGGCCGTCGGCTTGAACCGTGAACGCCTGATTGGCGCCCCACAAAGTTCCCGCCGGCAGATTGACGTTATGCTTCTGGATGGCGGTCGGCGACTTCGTCAATGCCGATGCCGCGCGCGGCCAACTGGTTCGGATCGAGCTTGCGCGCGGACGGCGAATTTCGATGCGCCCCACACGTTCACCTGCGCCACGCCGTTGATCGTCGAAATCTTTGGGGCGATCAGTGTCTCGGCGAAATCATCCAGCACCTGCGGCGAGATGGTGGACGAATTCAGCGCCCATGAACAGGATCGCCTGGTCGGCCGGATTGACCTTCTGCAACTGGGGCGGAGCCGGCATGCCGACCGGGAGCCGGCGGACGACGGCCGCGAAATGGCTGATTGGACATCTTGCGCCGCGGCATCGATATTGCGGTCCAGTACGAACTGCAGCGTGATGTTGGTGCGCCGCGCGCGCTGGTGGAGGTCATCGAATCCAGACCGGGCACCGTGGAGAACTGCCGCTCGAGGACGGTCGCGACGGAGGCGGCCATGGTCTCGGGACTCGCGCCCGGCAGGGCTGGCCTGAACCTGGATGGTCGGGTAATCGATGTTAGGGAGATCGCTCACCGGCAGCGTGCGGTATCCGGCGACGCCAAAGATGATGATGCCATCATGACCAGCGCCGTCATGACTGGCCGCTTGATGAAGAGTGCTGTGAGGTTCAAGCGAGAGGATCCCTAAAGTCTAATGTTACCTAGAATCTGGCACCGTAACGACAGTGCCAAAAGGATTACTTGTTGCCAGGCTCGCGGAGGACCTGCGCTGAATCGATATCCTCTGTGTTATCCATAACATACACGGTACTGAACCCCTCGCCCTCCAATCCCGGGAGAGAATCCCGCAGATCCGCGACCTGCTTTTCGATGACCTCAGCGCTGACCTGCCGGTCGGCCGCGATTGGTTGCGGGCCAGGCAGACCTCTCCCGGCAGATTGAAAACGATGCCCGTGACGGGGCGGAATGTTCGGCGGCGAGACGCCAGCAGACCCTTGCGCGAGCCACTCTGGACGTTGGTGGCATCGATCACCGTAAGCTTCCCGCGACGCAGGCGTTTGGCGGCGATCAGCCGCAGCAGGTGGAACGCATCCGCCGAGGCGCTCTGGTCGCCTTCGTCGTCGGAGACCACGGCTCGCAGGGCGTCCGAGGAAACAATCTCTGTGCTTTTAAAATGCTTTCGCGCAAAGGTCGATTTGCCGCTTCCTGCCGCTCCGATCAGGAGCACCAGACTGCGATCTGGGATGGTAATCAGCACGATTGCAGTATAGTGGTTCGGCGTGAACCCATCCTCAAAGACAGCCTGGTATGCCGCCGTAGTGCTGATGCTGTGCTACGCGCTCTCCTTTGTGGACCGGCAGATCCTCAGCTTGCTGGTGCCCTTCATCAAGGCCGATCTGCATGTCAACGACACGATGGTCGGCCTGTTGCAGGGATTTTCCTTCGCGCTGTTCTACGCGGTGATGGGGCTGCCGCTGGGGCGGATGGCGGATTCGACCAATCGGCGCAATCTCATTTCGATCTGCATCGCCTTCTGGAGTATCTTCACGGCGGGATGCGCGCTGGCGCGGAGCTACGCAACGTTGTTTCTGGCCCGCATGGGCGTGGGCATCGGCGAGGCCGGGCTGAATCCGGCGTCCTTCTCGATCCTTTCGGATCTGTTTCCCAAGGAGCGATTAGGCGCCGCGCTGAGCGTGTTTTACATCGGCAACCTGCTGGGGTCGAGCCTGGCGCTCATCGTCGGAGGGACGGCCGTCCAGGCAGTGACTCGCCAGCCCGAAATTACGCTGCCGATTTTGGGAACCATGGCCTCGTGGCGAGTGACGTTTCTGATCCTGGGGTTGCCGGGACTACTCTTCGCGCTGCTGGTCTACACCGTGAAGGAACCGATCCGCAAGAATCTCGCGCGGACCTCCGCCGGCAGCACCGGCCTCACCATGGCGGAATCGTTTCATCGAAATCCGTTCACGCTGGCAATCGGTGTTGGGGATTTCCGTGGGCTTCGTTTTCCAGGCCGCCTGCAACTATGGATTCAACGCCTGGGTGCCCACGTATTTTCTTCGCGTCCATGGCTGGACCATCGGCCAGACCGGGCGCGCCCTGGGATTCCTGATTCTTCATTTTCGGTTGCCTGGGCCTGTATCTCGGCGGATGGCTCAGCGAGCGCTGGCAGAAGCGCGGCATGGTGGATGCGCCTCTGCTGGTGGGCATTCCGTCCGCCATCGGGATTCTGCTGTTCCTGGTTCCGGCGATGCTGATGCCCAGCGCAGAATGGTCACTGGCGCTGATCGCTCCGGGATTTTTCTGCATGGTTCTGCCGATGGGCACGGCGGGCGCCGCGCTGCAACTGATCTTCCCGAATCAGGTTCGCGCGCAGGTGAGCGCGCTGTATCTGTTCATCCTGAATTTGGGCGGGCTCACGCTGGGACCACTGATGCCGGGCGTGTTCGCCGACTATCTCTTCAAGGATCCCAAGATGATCGGCGCGGGCCTGGCGCTGACCATGGCCGTTTCCGGCGTTCTGATGCTGGCGATCATATTGGCGACTCGCCGGCCGTACCGGAAACACTACCTGCAAATGAATCCCTGAGGTGGTCTGGAAGGCGTGGGGTCAGGCTTTCGAGCCTGCCGCCGGCTTTCCAGCCGGCGCCGTGACAAACGGACAAAGGGGCCGGGCAGAAGCCCGGCTGCAGCCTGGAAAGGCTGACCCCACTTCTTTAAACAGGCGCGCGTCATCGCTTAGTTGACTTGCCCTCGCCGATGGCCCGTGGCGATAAGAACGATAGCGATGGCAACACTTTCTGTAGGGACGATCACAACCCACCAAACGGGCCTCAGTTCATCGATTCGACGTGTGAAAGGCAAGCCACATCACGAGAAGCCCCAACAGCAAGCCCATCGCAATGCATAAGACAAAATCGCGAACACGATTCGCTGTCATGCGTTGCTCCCGCCCGGCGTCCGCGTGAGCCAGAGCCACAGCGCCGTCCCCACCGCCGGGACCAGCGTAACCAGGAAGAACGTCTCGGTGTAGCGCTGCTGATCGAACCATCGCCCGAGCAGCGGCAGCAACACCGCCACCAGCGCCGACCACGTCCCTGCCCCCAGCCCGGCCACCATGGAACTCTGCTCAGAGGGATACGCTCGGGACGCGGCACGCAGCGCGACGACAATGAATCCAGCGGCGATAAACATCGACCAGAAGAAAACGATCATGACGAGCACTGGCGACGTGATCCACGTCACCGAAGCGAGCGGCAATTGCAGGATGGTCAATAGCACAAACATTCCGGCCGGACGATTCTGACCAGACGCATATCGATCCGCTGCCCAGCCCCAGAAGAAATATCCTGCTTCCCAACCCGCGGGAGGAACCCAGAGGTAATACTTCAAGTCGTCCTGCGACACGCCGAACACTCGATTCAGGTACAGCGAACTTAGATACAGAATCGGTCCCAGCGCGAATGCGCCCAGCGAATAGCCGCACACCAGCGCCCAGAATCGCCGCTCCAGTAAATTTGGCCACACGATCTTCGCGGGCTTCCGCTCGGGCAATCGCAGATATGGCGGCCGTGCGACTTTGGCCCACAGCGCCAGCCACGCAAATCCCAGTGCGCCGGTAACCAGAAACGCGGATCTCCATCCAAACCGCGCCGCGATCGGAATCACCAGGAACGGCGTCACGATCGCCCCCAGCGATCCGCCGCTATAGGAGATCGCGATGCCCCGCGACTGACGATCCGGCGGCAGCGAATCCAGAGCTGTCCGGAATCCGCCGGGAAAAGTCGCGCCTTCGCCGAATCCCAACAGCGCACGTGCGGCCGCGAGGGTCACAAAAGCCGCGGCGCCATAGCCGACCAGGATGCGACAGCACTGGCGAGGCTCCAGATCGCCACCGCCGCCAGCATTCCTTTGCGCAAACCGACGTAATCCAGCAGCGAGCCCCACAGCGGATTCCCGATCATGTAGGCGATCGAGAAGGCTGAGACCACTTCGGTATACCGCTCGGTGCTCAAGCCGGTATCGGCCAGGATGACCACCGAAAGCGTGGCCAGAATCTGGCGGTCCACATAGGACAGCCAGGAGCACACCAGCATCACTATGGAGGCCGTCCACATTCTGGTAGAATACAGCACATATGTCTTCGACCATCGAAGTTTTGAACCAAAAGATTGATGCCAAGCACCTCTTGAAGCACCCGTTCTACGTGGCCTGGAGCAAGGGCGAACTGTCTCTTGAAGACCTGCAGTCCTACGCGCGCCAGTACTTCACGCACGTACGCGCTTTTCCGGCTTACTTGAGCGAGATGCACAGCCGCTGCGAAGACCTCGCTTCCCGGCAGACCATCGCCGCGAACCTGGCCGACGAAGAAGCCACTTCACCCACCCATCCCGACCTGTGGCTGGATTTCGCCGCCGGGCTGGGCGAATCGCGCCAGGCAGTGCTCGAACAAGCCGCCGGCCCGAAGATGAAGGCTCTGGTCGAGACCTTCCGCTCCATCGCCAAGATGGATACGGGGCTCGCCGCCGCCGGCCTGTATTGCTACGAGAACCAGATCCCGGCCGTATCGGCCGCCAAGATCGAAGGGCTCAAGGCGAACTACAAGATCACGGAAGACGAGACGCTGCGCTACTTCGCCGTGCACGAATCGGCCGATGTGGAGCACGCCGCGCAGTGGGAAGCGCTGATCGAACGGCACCAGGTCCCGGCTGCCGAAGCCGCTGCGGTCGCCGATCGCGTGCTGGACGCCTTGAATGGCGCGCTGGACGAAATCTACGCCGGCTGCAAGTGCACCAGCGTTAATTAAGGCCACTCGCTATCGCTCGTGGTTCGGTGCACCGAACCGCGACGGACACGGAGCGGCTCAAGTAGCCGTTTTCAGGTCGAAACTCTCATCCCTGGCTTGGTCGGGGCTCAGCATGGTGCTGGGCTCCGATCAGCTTCCTCGCTGCCAGGTGATCTGCCGGACGATTGATCGAATCCACCGCGCACAACTTCCCCGCCCTGTAGTAAAACACCGAAAACTTGCGACTTTCAGGATTGCCGCGCGTCACCACATGGTCGAACCCCATCGGCAAGCCCGCCATTTGCAGATGGATATCGTACTGATCGGTCCAGAACCACGGCACCGATGTATAGGGCGTCCGGCGACCGACAATCGCCTTGGCGACGCAGGCCGCCTGATCCACGGCGTTTTGCACCGATTCCAGACGGCACAGAGCTTCCGCGAACATACTGGGACTCTCGGCGCAGTCTCCGATCGCGAAAATGCGCTGGATCGGGAGTTTGCAGGTACTCATCGACAGTAATGCCGTTTCCCACCGGCAAACCGGCGTCGCGGGCCAGTTCGACATTCGGAACCACGCCAATTCCGGCGATCACCAGATCGGCGGGGCGGCGGGTCCTCTCGCCCAGGAGCACTTCCCTGTCGCCGATACCGAGCAGAGTCGCGTTCAGTAAGACGTCGACGCCTTTCGCCTCGTGCTGGCTGCGGAAGTATTCCGACACCACGGGCGCAACCACGCGGGCCATCAGCCGCGATTGCCCTTCGATCACGGTGACCTGCTTGTTCAGTGTTCGCGCCGCGGCGGCTACTTCGAGTCCGATGAATCCGCCTCCGATCACGACGACATCTTGCGCGGCCGCCAGGCGCTGGCGGATCTCGGTCGCTTCGGTGAGCGTGCGCAGATAAAACGCGCCCGCATGCGCCAAGCTCCGGTTGCGGGCGCCGGTGGCCAGCACCAGCGTGTCGTATTCGATGTGTTCCCCGGAATCGAGCTTCACCCGTCTGGATTCGCGATCGATGGCCGTCGCACGCGCCGTCACCAACGTGATGCGATGCGTGTCATAAAATGTGGCCGGGCGCAGCTCGGCGTGGCGCTGCTCCTGTTTGCCGAGCAGGAATCCCTTGGATAACGGAGGGCGCTGATAGGGGATCTGAGGCTCGTCGCCGATCAGCGTGATCGGTTCCTCGATAGCCCTCGGCGCGCAGGGACGCGGCGGCTTGAAATCCGCCCTGCCCTCCGCCAATAATGACGACGCCCACTTATGAGTTATTTTCGTTTATTGCTGCGTCGGGGGCGTGTGGACCACCAGCCCATCGAACTCCGCCGTTACGTGGAGCTGGCAGCTCAAGCGGCTGTTGGATTTGCGCGGCGACGCCGTGGTCTCAAGCATCGCGTCCTCATCCTCGGCCATCGGCTTCAGCCGCGGCAGGAACTGTTCTTCGACGTAGACGTGGCAGGTGGCGCACTGGCAGTTGCCGCCGCATTCGGCGACGATCCCGTCGACGTTGTTCTGGACGGCGCCTTCCATGACGGTGTCGCCGACCGGAACGTCAATGGTGCGCGAGGTTCCGGCGTGTGAGATGTAGGTGATCTTGGGCATGTTGAGCGGAATTCATATTATCGCCCAACACGCACGCGCGCCGTCAGTTCTACTGAGGTCCAGGGCCAATTCCCGACCTGATGCTCTTTACCGCCATCCCTGGCGCCGCCTTCACGAAATTGACGGAAACGGAACGTAGACGAAAGGATCTCCTTCGAGATGGAGGACTCAGCCATGAGAAGGTTTATGCGTGGAGTACTCTTCATATTGGGAGCCGGACTTGCGTCCAGCACACAGGGCGGCACAATCACGTCCGGCAGTTTTCACGCTAGCTCTTTTGGTGTGCAGGGTACTGTGTCAGCAACCGTTTCGGGCGAAAATTTCACGGCCCGGTAACCGACACTGACGCGAGGAGCCGTTACATCTTTAATAACTTTCCTCCTTTCCAGGCCTCGGCTCCAACGTTAAGCTGGGCTGGGGACCTCAATTCAGGTGTACTCTACAATGGAGTTTTTTATTCTGTTACCCTTGATGGTTTCTGTTGTTCGCAAGGTCCATTCGCATCTGTTGGCTTCACCGAAAAGCTTGATATCGCCAAGGCCGATAGTTACGGGACCAGGCACTTACAGTCTGGACCTATTTTCCGTCACATTGAACTTTACCCTGTGCGATTCGTCCGGCACGATCTTGCACAGCGAAACGGACACCGGATTCGCTAGTGGTTCAATCACCTACACGGCTCACCCTGGCTCGACATATCTTTTTGCCGATGGCTTTCAAGCGACCATCATCCCGGAACCCATCCCAGAACCCTCAACATGGTCCTTGATTGCGTTTGCAGCCTGCTGCCTAGGTGCTTTCGCGGTCGCCCAACACGCACGCGCCGTCAGTTCTACTGACGTCTAGGGCCAATTCCCGACCCGATGCTCTTTACCGGCATCCCTGACACCGCTTTCACGGAATTAAGGAAACGGAAGTTAGACAAAAGGGATCACCTACCATAGCTCTATCCTGGCCTGGAGGACTCGGCAATGAAAAGGTTTATGCGCGGAGTACTCGTCATATTGGGAGCCGGACTTGCGTCCAGCACACAGGGCGGAATAATTACGTCCGGCAGTTTTCATGTGGGCTCGTCTGGTTTTGAGTCAGCAACCGTTTCGGGCGAAAATTTCACCGCCACGGTAATAAGCACTGACGGAGGACCGTGGTATTTGGGTGGCCTTCCTCCTTTCCAGGCCCCGCCGATTATCCCCTTAACCTGGCCTGGGGAGCCACCTTCAGGTGTACTTTATAATGGAAGTTTTTATTCTGCTCCTGGGTTGGACCTGCCGCCTAGCGGGCCGTGGGCAGCGCTTAGCTTCACCGAAAACCTGATATCGCCAAAGCCGATAGTTACGGGACCAGGCACTTACAGTCTGGACCTATTTTCCGTCACATTGGACTTTACCCTGCGCGATCCGTCTGGCACGATCTTGCATAGCGAAACGGACACCGGATTCGCGACTGGTTCGATCACTTACACCGGTAACGCCACCACGACATTTGTTAACTCCCTTGGTTTCGACGCGACGATCATCCCAGAACCCATCCCAGAACCGTCAACGTGGTCCTTGATTGCGCTGGCAGCTTGCTTCCGAGGTGCGTTCGCGGCGATCAGGCTCCGCGAGCGTCATATTATGAGCCCGAGAGCGGACCCCCGAATTTCATGCCAGGTAAGCTCCAGCGGGAAACCAATGCGAATCAGACCTTGAGGTGGTGGACCAAAAAATGAGACTATTCCCGACTTCGGCATTGGTATTCGCTTTGGCCGTTCCTGCGGCGGCGAGTCGCCTTGTGTTCCCAGGGGCAGACCAGCCAAATGGATACTACGCGAATTTGAACGACGCTTCTATCTTCCCCGTCTCCGCTTCTTCGAATGGCCTGTTGCTGGATGCGACTCTAACGTTTGACGGAACCCCGTGGGGAGGACTGTTCAACCCACTGACTGATCTGCCGAATGGGGCGATTGACCTTGACTACCGATTCCAGTATCAGATTCCTGAGAGCCTCGCCGGCGCTATTGTAAAAAGCGCAGGATTGAGCATCATCATTGGGCCAACTAATTTATACCCATTTATCTTATGGAGCGTGCCGATCACTACATCCACAAGCTTCCAGCACCTTACAATCCCGCTCTTGAGCTTTGACCCCAACAGCGCGTCAACTCCAAGCGACCTGAGCGCCTTCCCGTTCGCGTACATTAGTGGATCAGTCGTAATCAACTCTCCAAGTGGATTGGCTGAAAGCGGGCTGATACCCATCGTGATACCGGTAGAGCTAGATCTAAAAAACGTGACCTTCGGAAATCCCATTCCGGAGCCGTCCACGGGCATCCTGATTTTTGGCGGGATGATAGCACTCTTGATTCCTTCGTGGCGCCGTCGTTCTACTCGAGTACGAAGTTCACAGTGGCGGTGGTCTGCACCGTAACCGGCTGACCGTTCAGCAAAAAAGGCTGGTAGACCCACTGCGCAACGGCGTCACTGGCCGCCTTGACCAGCATGGCGGGACCCGCGTTGGAGTTCAACTGCATATTCTGGACTTTTCCATCGGGGCCGATAGTGATGCCGACTTGCACCGCGCCCTGTATTCTTGCGAGCTTGGCCGCGGACGGATACTCAGGCGGGACCCTGGAGACGATTCGCGAACTCATTATCCCCTCACCCACCGTTACGGCGCGGGCGATCGGTTCCGGTGATTGCGCCAGGCGGAAGTTGACTTCGATAACAGCAGCGACGGGTACCGGTGTGCCGTCCTTCTGTCCCGGCTTAAAGCGCCACTTCTGCACCGCCTCGATGGCTTTCTCGTCCAGTCCCAGGCCCAGCGGGCGGATGACCTGGATATTCTGCGGAACTCCGTTTTCATCGATCGCCACTTGCAGCAGCACCGCGCCTTGCCACTTGGCCCTGCGGGCTTCGTCGGAATATTCAGGCTCGGGCCGGAAAATCGGAACAGGGGCGCTGACGCCTCCGCCGATTCTGAAAACTCCGGGCGGCAGCGGGACGGCGACATTAGCCGGTTCTGCGGAGCTTCGACCCCGGACTGCAGCACGATGCTGAGAATTACGTTGGTGCGGTCCGAATCGCACGGGCAAATGGACGTCATGCGATATCCGAGGTGCTCGTCAATTGCCTGCAATTCACTGCTGAGTTGCACCGGGTCGAGGGTGTCGCCGATACGCACTGGCAGGCGATTCATGATGCGCTGCTGCAATTCCGGAGTCAGCGCAGCCGAGTAGTCGATCCGCTGCACCACGGCGGTCTTCGGCGGCGGTGGCGGCGATGGCGGAGGCGGAGGCGGAGCAAGCAGAGCGCCTCGGCCTCCACGTCCACCGGGTCCACCTATCACGCCGGTCGGCGCGGGTGGCGGAGGTGGAGGCGGCGGAGGCGGTGCGTCCGCTGCCAGCTGTAGCGAGCCGTTGTCCGAAGTGAATCGTCGCGTGCACCAGCCGAGGGCGGCGCGGTATCTGCCGCATAGTGCCATTCGAGCACGCTTGCCAGCGCGGGCTTGCGCAATTCATCCGGACCGCTCAGCACGCGGGCGTCGGCGACCTCGCCTTTGGAATTGAGCGAAAGCTCAAGCATCACATCGCCCATGACCGTCGTGGGATTGTGCACGGGCGCACGATGCGCCAACGGCGCGCCGGGATCGACGGTAATGCCCGGATCGTCAGGAAGTACCTGGGCGGCGCTCCGCAAGGGGAAAAACCAGATCGCGGCAGACGCACCGAGGACGGCTATAGTCGCCGCGACCGAAACATGAGCGGCCAGACGGGATGCGGACATCGAGGTCTCCTTCAACAGCGCCTGCACGCGCACGGCGAGCTGGCGTTTTTTCAAAAAAAGCGGCGCGGGCGCGACATCCGCCTGCAGTCTTTGTGCGGCCACCGATACCAGGGCGTCCAGATAGCCGGTGCGGTCGCGCGTGGCAGCGACCACTTCCTGATCCACCACTTGTTCCCGGGCGAGTTGAATGCGCGAGAGCACGAACCACACGGCCGGATGGAACCACAGCGCGCTGCGAATCATCTCCTCGGCCATCACGAACAGCCAGTCGCGGCGATGGACGTGGAAGAGCTCGTGGCTGGCGATGGCTTCCTGAGCGCTGGCCGGCAGTGTCAGGATCCTGGCGGGGAGAAGAATCGAAGGCCGCAGCCATCCGAAGGTCACCGGGCCCGTGACCTGATCCGACACGTACCAGCTCGCGCTTCCACTGAATGCAACCGGCGGATCCTGCAAGTGCCGGGCGTGTTTTCGGATGCGCGCCAATCGCATCAGTCCCGCCGCTAGCCATAACAGCCGGAGTGCCGCGCCGAGAGCCAGCAGTACCAGTAGTTGCTCGATTCCCCAACGCCTGGGCGCCGGAATATTGGGAATCGCTACGCCATTGGTCGCCAGCACGATGGATGATGCCGAAGGCGCTGCGACGTCGACCGATTGTTTCCAAGGGGCGATCGCGGGGAGCATCAGAGCGACCGCCAGGATCGCCTGCCAGAAATAGAGCCGTGCCCGTGAATGGCGCAGTGCGTAGGCCGCCGCCCCGGCCGCAATCGCGAGAATCGAGACCTGGGCGGACCAAGAAAGCAAATTGTCGAACAGAAGGGAGTTCATGGCCGTATGCTCTTCCGGATCTCGTCGAGTTCTTCTTTAGTCAGCTGGTCATCTTCCACCAGGTGCAGCAGCAGCGGCTCGGCGGCGCCGTTGAACACGCGGTCGACGAATTCGCGGACCATGGCTCGGATCACCTGCTTCTCGGGCTTGCTGGGGGTGTAAACGAACGCCCGGTCGCCCTGCCGTTTCTTGAGATAACCCTTCTGCTCCAGGATGTTCATCATGGTCATCACGGTGGTGTAGGCTATCTTCCGGGTTTTCAGGAGCTCCTCATACACCTGCCTCACGGTGGGCGTCCCGAGCTTCCAGATCACCTTCATGATTTCCAGTTCCTGCCCGGTAAGGGTGGTTTTCGGCTTGGTTCCGGCGCGACTCATACTAAAACATTAGTACGAACTCTTTCGCGTGTCAATAGGGTACTAGAATAATCCTGATGACCAAGCACAATTCGCTCTCCCGTCTATTCCCGGCAATCCTTCTGATGGCCCTCGCCGGAAACGCCATGGCCGAGGACGCTCCGAAAATGAAGAGGTTCCTCACCAAGCCCCTGGTGATCGAGGACCAGGGCAGCTTCTTCATTGGCGGCGTGCCGAAGGTCACCAACTACGCGACCGTTCCGCCAGCCGGCCAGTCGCCCGTGCCGAACCAGATCATCATCGGCCAGATGTACGTCCAGTTCGAAATCCCGGCGACCAAGAAGCGCAACGCCGCGCCGGTCATCATGGTGCACGGATCCACGCATACGGCGGCGTGTCTCGAATCGACGCCGGACGGCCGCGAAGGCTGGTATCCCTATTTCGTGCGCAAGGGCATCTCGACGTATCTGGTCGATCAGGCCGGCCGAGGACGCTCCGGGTTCGACGAATCGGTATTGCATGAAGCCGCGGCCCTGATCCGCGGCGGGGATGTAACGAAAGGTCTGCCCATGATCCCGGCGTTCGGCAGGATCACCGACAATGTCGCCTGGACCCAGTGGTTCGGCCACCTGATTCCCGAAGGCTCGACGATTCTCAACGGGACGCTCATCCAGCACGGCGATCCCGGCGATCCGCCGAGCGACGACGCCACCCATACCAACGACTACCGGCCGGCATACCCATTTAGCACCATCGATCCGGATGTCGCGGCGCGCAAGGGAGCCATCGGCCCTTCGCCCAAGGGTCCGGCCAACGATTTCGCGCTCGAATATTACAAGCAGTTAGTGCCCAATGCGGAGGCCACGCTGCCTGGTTCCATTTGCCCGACGTGCGAGCCCAAGGAGATCGCTCCGGCGAACACCTGGACGCCGATGGATCTGGCCCTGCTGGTCGAGAAGCTGGGAGGCGCCGTGGTCGCCACGCACTCGCAGTCGGGAATCATGGGGCATCATATGGTTCGCATCCTGAAAGAGCGCGGCCATCTGGATCTGCTGAAGGGCTTGATTACCATCGAGGGATCCTGCTCTCTTCCGAACAGCGGGCTCAAGGCGGAAGATTTCGACAACATTCCGTATCTGGCGCTCAAGGGCGACTATACGGTAACCAGCGAGGTCTGCCAGACCACCGTGGATGCGATCAATGCGCGCCGCGCGGCGGGGCACGGGACGGCCAAGGCGGAGTACATCAAGCTGGATGAGGTGGGCAATCCGGTGTTCAAGGGCACCACGCATATGATGATGCTGGGATCGAATAATCTCGAAGTCGCGGATGTGATCCTGAATTGGAGTGAGGCGAATATACCGGGAAAAAGTAAATCCAGCAAAGCGAAGAAGTAGTCTGTATCATTACCCTAATATGCGTACGCCGTTCGCCCCTTCGCTCGCAGGCGTAATTTTGGGACTTTTCGTCTTAATCCTTCCCGCGGCTGGAAACACCCAGCTCATGCGCGGCAAGGTGGTGATGGAGGACGGTTCCATTCCCAACCGCTCGGTCCGCATCGAGCGCTTCTGTCATGACACCGGCGGCCAAGGGGTAACCCAGACCGACAAGAAAGGCAATTACCTGTGGTCCATGGAGGTCGACCCTCTAAGCTTCCGGGCTTGTGTGCTGCGAGGCACGCTTACCGGCTACGACTCGACGGTGATCGATATTTCCGCATTCAACTGGTCCACGGATCCCAATTTGCCTCCGCTTACGCTTCGACCCCGTGCTGCCGGAAGCTCGGACACCGACGCTGACATTTTCTACCAGGACGGAATACCGCTGGCTGTGCGGACCGCCTGGAACAACGCGCAGAAACTCGTCCAGAAGAAGAACTGGCCGGCCGCCGAGCGCGAGCTGCGAACCACTGTCCAGCTGGCTCCGAAGTTCACCCGCGGCTGGAACGCGCTGGGCGTCGCCTGCTCGAACCAAAATAAGCCGGCCGAAGCCCGGGATGCCTTTCGGCACGTCGTGGAGCTGGAACCCAAATCTTTGGATGCGCTTCTGGATGTGGCTCGCGCGAGCATCGCCGCGAAGGACTGGGACACGGCGGAGAAATTCGCCGCGGCTCTGATTAAGCAAGACACCAGGCAGCGCTATCCGGAGATCTACCTGCATCAGGCCACGGCGCGCTACTACCTGAAGGACACGGACGGCGCAGAGACCAGTGCGCGCACCGGCATAGGACTGGACCGAAGGCGCCAGGTTCCGCGGACTGAATATGTTCTGGGAGTGATTCTGGAAGCCAAAGGCGATTACACAGGGGCACGGGAGCACATCACGCAGTATCTGGCCCTGGACTCGAAATCCGAAGACGCGGCGGACATTCGAAACCATTTGGCGAATCTCGGCAGGCCCGCGGCGGCCGGGTCACAGACAGACGTGGTCAAGCTCGCCCTGGAAGTACAAGTGATCCAGTCCGAATCCGGATCTGGAGAGGCCTGGGTTCCCGGCGGCATGCATGCCATGGCCGCCATCGCGCATTTGGATGAGCCCGTCACCTATTTCGGATTCTTTTCCAATTATTGCCGCGCGATCGTCCGGGAAGTCTCCCTGGGCGCTACGGATGGGCGACCGCAATTCATACAAACGCTGCGCACGTACCTGGCGGCGATCACGGAGCTGAGCCAACTTGGGGAGCGCAGTGACGACGGCACGAAGATCACACTTTCGCTGGCGACCGACGACCGGCGAAGACAAACAGAGCGCGTCCTCCGGCTGCTCGGCTGGAAACTGGGCCAGAAAGACGCTGCGGTGACCGTCGAACCCGGCGATCAAGCGGAAGATAGCCTGCGCCAGGCCATCCCACGAGCCTTGGGAATCGACGAGATCGGCATGCAGGAGGCTCTCGAGGCGGGTCGCGAATTCCAGTTCGAAATTCCGACCGAGAACGCGAAGCTTGCGGGAGGCGAGGCTTGGAGCGCCCTGTTGAAAGACGCTCCGGTGCCTCCAGGCGGCGTAGCGGCCAGCTTTGCGACGGATTGGCGGCTGGCCAAGACTTGCGCCGGTCTGAATGCGATGAGCGCGGACGCCGCGGCAGCGCTGCTCACGGCAGCCGATCTCCGCATTTTGGCGACGCGCTATGCCGATCCGCTCGCACGCCATGGCGGTACGTTCTCGTTCTCTGGCGGCAGGGGGACGGGGGTTGTCGCGCTGCCCGGCGGCGCCGAAGCAGCCCCGGTGTGGCAGAAACTGGCGGGCGAGAACCCGCGCAATGCGGGACCCTTCTTCCGTGCGCTTCTGGATAAACCATCCGGAACGCTGGCGGCCTTCTATTCCGTCCTGGCCCGCTCGGATACGGCGCACCAGCGCTTCTTCACCAAGACCGCGGCGCGGGCGGAACGCTTCTACGCCTGGTACCGTCAAGGCGACGAGTTCCGCAACGGCCAGGCCAGGCAGGAAGAGGGTTGGAGGACCGAGCTCCTGCAAAAGCTGCCTCTCGACGATGCGGGCAATGTGCGTTATCCCGGAGGAAGGCCGGCGTGGACCGCCTCGGCCGGATCGGACGACGATGTTTTGCTGGGCTTGCCGACTCTGGAGACGCTGGTTCCCATCGCCGGGCTGGAGCAACATCGGGGAGCGCCGCTCGATGAAGGTTCGGTGAAGCTCCTGGCGCGTCACTATTCGGAATGGAATTCCCTGTTCCCGTATTTCGCGCGTTTGAGTGCCCTGCGCCACGAAGAATTCGAAGCTCTGGAGCGCTTCGCGAGCGACGTCAGCCAGAGCCCGGCTGCCACCCAGAACGCGGAACTTGGCGAATGGCATTCGCTGGTGGAGCTGATCTCGCGCGGAGTGCAAGCCGGATCGATAGACCAAATCGCGGGAGCTTCCGCATTTCGGCGAGTTTGCCAGGATCTCACCGCACGGGACCACCCGGCAAAAGCTCTGGCGATGCTGCGTGAAATCTCCGGAGGCGACACGCACGATGCCGTGGCACGCAATTTGTTGCGCCTGGACGTGGAGCATCGAACGGCATTTGAGCGTGTTCTTAAACTGCAAGGCATTCCGCCGGCGGATGACAATCCGGCGAACGCTGCGACCGTCCTCAGTGGGCTGGTCTACGCCGCATCGCTCGATCCGGATGGACTCCTGGTCAATGCGGATCCAGGTTTCGTGCGCAAGCATCAGTTCGCGCCGCAGCGGCTCGCGCTGTTTTCTCCGGTGGCGTTGGTGCCGTCCGCTTCCGGCGCCTATCTCACGGGCGGTTTGGGGAACCTGGCGGACCTGGGACAACATTTCGCACCCGCCGGCAGGGGCGTATCGCGATCCGCTTCACGCAATGCAGGATCCGATTCGCTCACGGCAGCGGCGCCAGGCTCGGGATCAGCGTCGGCGGAGCCGGCACCCGTCGAGGCCGACTTCAAAGTAACCGGGCGGCTGGTGGAGGTCTATGCTACGGTCACCGATGGCCGCGGGCGGTATGTGGACAACCTCGGCCGGAGCGACTTCGCGCTTGTGGACCAACAGAGTCCGCAGAATATTACGGCGTTCGAGCCGCAGTCCAACGAGGTTTCCTGCGTGCTGCTTTTGGATACCACCGGAAGCATGCTGTTCGCGCTCCCGGCGCTCAAGAATGCGGCGCTGCGGCTGATTTCCGAGCTGCGGGCCGAGGATTCGGTGGCGGTCTACAATTTCAGCGAGTCCGTAACCGAATTGCAGCCCTTCACGACCGACAAAGCCGCCGCCAAGCGGGCCGTGCTCGGCACACAGGCGTTTGGCGATACCGCGCTCTATGACGCTCTGGCGCGCGTGGGTCAGGATCTCGCGGGACGTGCCGGGAAAAAAGTGATCGTGCTGTTCACCGACGGCAAGGACAATGCCAGCACGCTGAACACCGACGCGGCGATACAACGGGCCAAGGCGAACGGCGTTCCCATCTATACCATCGCGCAAGGGGAAGCGATCGGGCACAAGGACCTGTTGGCGCAGCTGGCTAGCATCTCCAAGGCCACCGGCGGCGAGTCATTCGCGATCGAAAAGCCTAGCGAAATCGGCCGGGTGTTCGACAAAGTATCCGAGGACCTGACGCACGGTTACCTGTTGTCCTTCCAGCCTCCCGCGTCCGAGAGTCTGGCATGGCGGCCGATCCAGGTGACGGTCAAAGGCCCCCGCGGACTCAAGGTTCGCGCGCGCGAAGGCTACTATCCGGAGTAGCCGCTTCGGAGGTTGGCGTCTACGGACTGCCGATTACGACGAGTTCCTGAAGATTCAGCAGGATTTGCTCCTCAGGATCAGGGATGCGATCAGCGCGGCCGGGACCGCCCTCGCCCTTCCCACGCAGGCCAGTGTGATTTATGAGGCGACGGCGCAAGCCGAAGATCCGGTCCATGGGCTCCCTTCAAAATCGTGAACCGGGAACTCGGCCTGTCAGCAACATGCGAGGATCGGTCCGATACGTGCATAAAATATAGGCGAGGCTATCTTATGCTGAAGACCATTCGAACTATTGTGATCGTTGCTACGGCGCTGCCGCTGGGATTATTCGGCGCTTCGGAGAAGGACAGCGCAGAAAGATCCGCTAAAGACGACCTGAAGCTAGCCAAGAAAATAGAAGAGGCTGTGTCGAAGGACAGGACGCTGACGCTCTCTTCCCGCAACGTCGAGGTGACCATTCAGAATGGCGTTGTAAAATTGAGCGGCGTGGTGCAGTCGAATGCCGAGCGCGAGTCCATCCAGGCAAAGGCCGAGTCCGAAGTAGTCCAAAAGACGCCCGACGCCGTAGTAGCCGAATCCAAAGTCAAGATCGATAATGAACTGGCGATTGCCCCACACTAAGATTGAGGGATTAAGCCGCCCGATGCTTCCGGTGAGCCTTGGAGCTGCCTTTGGCTTTTGCCGAACCCGATTCCAGGCTGCGCTTCAGAGCCTCCATCAAGTCGCCGACCGGCTCCCTTCGAGGCTGCCGGATAGGAGTAACCTTCTGGCCCTTTCTCTTCTGCCCGATCAACTGCTCCACATTGTCGCGATACGTATCGTGGAACTCTGCAGGCTTGAAGGGAGCGGCCAGATGCTGGATCAGGCTTTTGGCGAGTGAGAGCTCCTTGGCGGAAGCTTTCTTGCCCGGCTTCATGGCCGGCCGGTTCGCCTCGCGCAGCTCGTTCGGATAGAACAGAGTGTGCAGCAGCAGGCCGGTTTTTGAGGCGCGAATGAGCACCACGTGTTCGCGGTTGTGCATGGTCACCTTGGCGATCGCATCGTACCCGGCCTCTGTCAGCGCCTGAAGAAATAGCTCGTAGGGCTTGCTGACGGCTTGGTCCGGCGCCACGTAGTAGGAACTTTCGAAATAGATCGGGTCGACATCCCCGTCTCTTACGAACTGCACGATTTCCATTGTCGTTGCGGTGGGGGGTGCGATCTTCTTCAGCTCCTCGTCCTCTACCACGACATAATCGCCCTTGCTGACCTCATACCCTTTGACGATGTCGTCCCGGTCCACGGGCTTGTTCTCTTTCGAGCAATACCAGACTTCCTTGATACGAGCGAGATCCTTGCGATGAAGCATGTGGAAGCGAATATGATCGGGTCTGGCAGCGGAGAATAAGCGGACGGGAAACGAGACCAGGCCGAAACTCAGGAAGCCTTTCCATACGGTGGCGGGCATCAGCACCTCGGTTGTTAGACTACAACCCGGCGTGGGCCGTTTCCTGGCAACAATTGCAAACCCGTATGGCGCACCATTCATGACACGCAGTCGCAGCGACGACGCATCGGCTGGGCGACAATTCCAGCCGCACGGAACGCCTGGCCGGCCTTTGACGGACCGCGCTTCACACTGGATATTACGGCTGCACTGAACCCGACCGCTGGTGAACTCCCTTGACCAGGCGGCGAGAGTTTGCCGCGGCCTTAAGCTCGCGTTCCGCCTCCAGCCAGTTCCGTTCCGAGGAATCCGGCGGTTGTCCTTGTTCCAACCAGAGTTGATGAGCCCGCGTCGCGATATCCGCGTAAGTGGGAGCCTCGGCTGGATGCGAGATTGGATCTTCTTCCAGATCCGGATAGTGCCGGCCATCCACCGCCGAAGCACTGGTTGACTTGCCGTCGTAATCCGCTGGACGCACCATATTGGTTACCTCGCTTCAGGACTAGGAGGACGATTTCTTCTTCGGGATCCGGGCCCCTGCTTTTCGGGCTTCGCTCAGGGCTACTGCCACAGCTTGCTTGCGGCTGGCAACCGTTTTCCCGCTTCCCGATTTCAGCGTGCCTTCCTTGTATTCATGCATGACCTTTTTGACTTTACTTCTGCCCTTGGTCGATGTCTTCTTAGCCATACTCCTCCCTGCTGGATAGACCCTTTGGGACCGAATCTGTTTCAGGAGCGCCAGCCAGCCACTTTAGGGTTGTCGCTGTTAATCCGCCGCTCCGGACGTGAGCGGCAATGGACCGGATTTTTCCAGGCGGACATCGTGATGGGTCGTCCGGCCATGTTCCACGACCACCTCTCGAATCCACTCCGAGTCGTGTTCGGCCGCCTTCACCCAGAGCGAATAGCGCCCTTGCGGGAGATCCATCAGTTTGTACCGGCCGGCTGTATCCGATTGCGCGCGAAAAACAATCCCGCTCATGACATTGCGGGCCTCGATAGAGGCCTTGGCGATCGGTCCGTGTTCATCCGTTATCAGGCCATTGATGCCGCCCGTGTCGCGCTGCATCGCCAAAGGAATCGACGCAAGAAGCAGAACCAGGGCGATCATCAGAGGATATTTTAGCGTTGAAGACATGGCCATCCTCAGGCAGCCGCCGGCAGATGAGCGCCGGCTTTCGAACTGTGGTGATAGATCGCGCGCAGCGTGTTCATCACGTCTTCGAAAGAGACCGGAGGCCGGTCCGTATCGCCGTGATGCCTCGCCTGCAGCGTGACGTCATCCAGAGACAGGATGCCCACCAGGGATCCCTCATCGTCGACCACGGGCAAGCGCCGTACTTGTTCCGCCGCCATGATCTTGAGCGCGGAGCGGAGATGGTCGTCCGCGCGACAAACCACCGCCGCGCGGTGGATCACATCGCTCACCCTGAGTTCGCTCGCACGCTGGTCACGCGTACCGAGAGCGATGCAGATATCCCGATCGGTGATCACAGCCGTAACTTTGCCGTCATCGTTCACTACCGGAAGCTGCCCGCAGTTGTGTTCCCACATCAGGGCTGTCACCGCCGCCAGATTCATGCCGGATCGGCAGGAGGCGACCGCCCGGTTCATCACTTCTTGAACTCGCATAATTCCCTCCTTTGCGGACATCCTGTGAAGTGCAATCCGGTCGCCAGTACGCCGGGCGTGTATCGTCCTATCTTCTGCGAACTTAAGACTTTCAGCTGTTGGGCTACCAATGCCAGGGTGGGTCAAAACACTCACCCGGCGCGGCGCGGCACGTATGCGCAGGATGGCACTTTTCGCCGTGGAGAACGTCTAAATGAATGAAGGGCGGATTTTCACAACGCTTCGTTTCCGCGCTTCCGGAGTTGAGACCGAAGTCGTTCTATGCTGTTCGATACCCCCAAGTAGGGGCATCCCGTCCCCACTAACCTCTATCCCCGCACCCGTGCGGTCTATGCTGGATTGCATGAAACCACTCAGTGAACGAGTTTGTCTGGTTACCGGAGGCACGCGCGGGATAGGACGAGCCATCGCGAAGATGTTGTTGATGGAAGGCGCGTCGGTGGCAATTTGCGGTCAGCGGCAGGAAACCGTCGATGACGCTGTGGCCGGGCTCGCGGCCGAAACCACCGGTAAAGTCAAGGGCAAAGCTGCCGATGTTAGAAACCATGAAGAAGTCGCGGAGTTATTCCGGTTCGTCGATGCCGAATTCGGCCGGCTCGATGTGCTGGTCAACAACGCCGGCGTCGGAATATTTCGCCACGTGCGCGAACTTTCTATCGATGAGTGGAAGCACACTCTGGAAACGAATTTATACGGCGCGTTCTATTGCAGCCGTGAAGCTTTGTTCAGGTTTGGAACTAACGGTGGCGGGTACATCGTCAATATAAGTAGCATGGCTGGCGCGAACGCATTTGCCGGAGGAGCTGCTTATAACGCTTCGAAGTTCGGTTTGACGGGTTTCACCGAAGCGATGATGCAGGACGTGAGGAGCGAGAACGTGAAGGTCAGTTACATCATGCCGGGAAGCGTCGCCACGGAATTTAGCGGGCGGGCGTCAACGGATGGCGCAAATTGGAAAATCTGGCCGGAGGACGTTGCAGATATAGTCCGTCTTCTCCTTCAGATGCCCGAGAGAACGCTGGTCAGCAGGGTGGAAGTGCGCCCCGCCAAGCCGAAAAGTTAAGGAACTGATAGAAAATGCAGCGGAATCCGAATTCGATCGGGAGCATCCTATAAATGGCACTCGGGTTGCCTGAGAATTTGTGGAGAGGGGAGCTAAGGCAGACAGCTCCTCTAAGACGAAAGGCGGTGGAGAAGATGGTACGGCTCAACATACCGTTGGATCCGGCCAAAACCGGAAGAGACGCGACGCAACTGGAGACCGGACTCCGTCGAATGATCGTAGGACAGGATGAGGCCATTCAGCAGATTGTAAACATCTACCAGATGCACCTCACGGGGATGAACCCTCCCGGACGGCCGATCGGGAACTTCTTGTTCCTCGGTCCCACCGGTTCGGGAAAGACGCGGATCGTGGAAGCTACCGCCGAAGTGTTGCTGAAGAATCCGCGCTCGGTCATCAAAATCGACTGTGCGGAGTTCCAGCACAGCCATGAGATCGCCAAGCTGATCGGCTCGCCTCCCGGATACCTGGGACATCGCGAGACGCATCCCCTGCTTTCGCAGGAAGTGCTCAACCAGCATCACACCGAGAACATCAAGCTCAGCTTCGTGCTGTTCGACGAAATCGAGAAGGCGTCCGACGCCTTGTGGAACCTGCTGCTCGGCATTCTGGACAAAGGCGTACTCACGCTGGGCGACAACCGCAAGGTGGACTTCTCGCGGGCCATGATCTTCATGACCAGCAACCTGGGCGCCTCCGAAATGAGCGCCATTATGAGCCCCAAGCTGGGCTTCAACGTGGGCCAGGTGAACGCCGATACGATGTCCGGCGTGACGGATGAAAAGATGACCGGCAAGCTGGCGCGCAGCGGCATGGAAGCCGCCAAGCGCAAGTTCACTCCGGAATTCATGAATCGCCTGGATAAGATCGTCACCTTCCAGCCGCTGGGAAGCGATCAGCTCAAGAAGATTCTGGACATCGAGCTGAACCTGGTTCAGCAGAGGATCTTCAACGCGCCGCCCGAACGGGCGTTCGTCTTCACGCTGTCCGACCACAGCAAGGATTACTTGCTCACCGAAGGCACCGACATGAAGTACGGCGCTCGCCACCTGAAGCGCGCCATCGAGCGGCTACTGGTCCAGCCGATGTCGAACCTGATCGCTACCGACCAGGTGCGCGGCGGCGACTGGATCCGCGTCGACTTCGACGATAGCCAGAAGATCCTGAGCTTCGCACGCGAAGCCGAAGGTCTGCCGGTCGCCGACATGGCTCGTTTAGTCGACACGTCGGTCACGATACCGCAGCTGACGTTCTCGCAGGGCGCGGTCGCCGAACCTGCTCGCACGCAGAGCGCACGCAGCTCGAAACGCAGCTAACTTCTACTTGTAAAATTTGAAACGCCCTGGGTTTCGGCCCAGGGCGTCTTGTTTTTGGCCGCTCACTCACGTTCGCGGTTCAGTGCGGCAGGCCGCTCACTGTCGTTCGCGGTTCAATGCGGCAGGCCGCTCACTCACGTTCGCGGTTCTGTGCGGGGGCCGTTCACTCACGTTCGCGGTTCAGCGCAGCGGGCCGCTCACTCACGTTCGCGGTTCGGTGCGCCACAGAACCACGAGCGCCAGCGAGTGGCCAGGGTTTATGCCGCGCACTCGCCGCGGCCGAGCTTCAATGAGAACGCGACGTCGTCGCCCCAGTCGTTGTACATCTCGGGCTGCATCTCCGAAGGCTTGACCAGGTCGGCGGTCATTTCCTTGAAGAAAGCCACTTTGTGACGCATCACGTAGGCGCGGAATGACTCGCCGTCCTGGTGGTTCTGCTGGTAATGATCCAGGATGCGCTCGACCGCCACCGGCGCCAGGCGGGCAGGCAGGCTTTGCACAGCCAGGCCGAATTCGTGCTGTCCGCCGCCGAGAAGCATCAGATAGTACGGCACTTCCTTGCCGTCGATCTTGCGGGAATTGCCGTAAAAGCCCAAATCGCCAATCCAGTGCTGGCCGCAGGAATTGGGGCATCCGCTGATGCGAATCTGGAGGTTTCGGACGGCCGGATCGTCGTACTTGCGTACCGTTGCCGCGAGCGCATCGCCCAAGCCCATGGATTTCGTCAGCGCCAGGTTGCAGCTATAAGCGCCCGGGCAGGTCACCACGTCGCTGATCTCATCGGCGCGATCCTTGGCGAGTCCCAGACGCGTCAGAGCTCCGTAGACGCGCTGCAGCGCGCCCACGGGAACGTAGGCGAACACGATATTCTGCGCCATGGTGACGCGCATCGCGCCTTCCGAAGCCTGATCGGCGAGCGACGCCAGCCCGCGCATCTGATCGCCCGTCAGGTTGCCCTGCGGCGTCATCACGGTGACGATGGCGTAGCCGGACTGCTTCTGCGGACGAACGTTGGTTTCGCGCCAGGCATTGAACTCCGGCGAGGCGTCGAACATCGGAAGTTTCTCACCCGTCGCGGGTGGTGGTGGAACCGGCTGAAAACCACCGAAATTCTCAGGCACGCTTTCCGGCATGGCGATGCCGCCGTTCGCCAGGATGTCCTGATACTGTTCCTCAATCGTGTCGCGCAGCCAATCGAACCCGCGCGCGCGCATAACAAACTTTAACCGCGCCTTATTCTTATCCTTGCGATTGCCGTGCACATTGAACACGCGGATCACGGCTTCCACGCGGCGGACGACGTCCTCGGCGGGAATGAACTCGTGGAGGAGCTTGGCTTCCACCGGCAGCGGTCCCAGACCGCCGGCTACGGTCATGCTGAAGCCGTTCACTCCATCGCGAACCACGGCCCGCAGACCGACATCATTGATCGCGGTGGCGATGCAATCCTCGGGGCAGCCCGAAAACGCGACCTTGAACTTGCGCGGCAGGCTGTCGGTAAGCTCGCGATGCAGGAATGCCAGCGCCAGCCGCCGGGCATACGGCCGAACATCGAAGGGCTCTTCCGCATGGACACCGGCGAGAGGGCATGCCGTCACGTTGCGGACCGTGTTGTAGCAGGCTTCGCGCGTGGTCAGGCGGCCGTCGGCGAGCATGTGCAAAGCGTCAGGCACCTGACTCAGCGGGACAAAGTGATACTGCATGTTTTGCCGCGTGGTGAGGTGGCCTTTGCCGTTGGCGCAGAAATCGGCTACCGCCGCCAGCTGGCGCATCTGCTCTGAGGTGAGCTGGCCGCCGGGGATCTTGGTGCGGATCATCTGGACGCCTTCCTGGCGCTGCCCATAGATGCCGCGGCGGAGGCGATAGGGCCGGAACTCATCGGCCGTCAGCTTCCCGGTTAGGAAGTCCTGAGCCTGTGACCGGAACAGTTCGATATCCGCACGAACCGTGCTATCGTATTCCTGCTCAAGGAGTTGCTGTTGATTTAAGACGTCCGCTGTAGCCATACTCTAATTCCCTATAGAGATTATACTACTTCCCTGCCGGGCAGGGGTCGCCTCGCAGTCTACATGATCATAGCACCGGCGGCGAGTGGCGGCTGCCCTTCCCGCCGCGGCGGAATTTGGGGTACGCTGATGCAGTGGCAGACCGCAACAACCTGGAGGCGTTCCATGAGCCGTCTTGTTCTTAAGTGGATTGTGATCTCGGGCGCGCTGCTTGCGCCGGCGGCCAGTTTCGCGCAGGTCTCCTGCACGCGCGAAGGCCTTAAGGCCGCAACCGATCTCTACCTCGCAGCTCAGAGCAAGGGCGACATGGCCGGCCTGCCGCTCGCGAAGGGGTTGGGTTATGTCGAGAATTTTAAGACCATAAGCGTCGACGACAGCCTGATCAAAAAGGCGATGAAGATCGACCATAACCGCAGCCTGCTGGATACCTCGACGTGCCAGACGTACACCGAAATCATCGTTTCAGATAAGGGCGCACCGTATGCGCTCGGCACGCGGATGCGAATCAATCACGGACTGATTGCCGAAATCGAAATGCTGTGGACGACCACGGGTTACTGGGGGTTTAACGTCGACGCCTACCTGAAGTATGCGACCTCCGAGGATTGGAGCCCCATCCCCGCCGCCAAGCGTGACACCCGCGCGACCCTGGTGGCCGCCGCGAACGCGTACCTGGATGCGTTCCTGGAAGGGAAAAAGGACCTGGTGCCGTGGGGCTACCCCTGCAATCGCACCGAAGGCGGCATGCATACCGGCACGGGAGTTGCGACGGATTCCTGCGACGTCGGCGTACCCAGCGGGGTCAACATCGCGAACCGGCACTTCGTGGTCGACGAGACGATGGGAGCCGTCGTGGCCTTTTGCACGTTCGGCGCCGGCTCGGCTACCGGCGGCAGCGGAGCGCCCGATACGCACCTTTTCCGCGTGGAGAACGGAAAGCTGCGTTTCGTCCACACGATGACGCATCTATTGCAGGCGAATGGTCCAGGCCGGGGAGCCCAAGGCAAAGGGCCGGCCGGCGCCTCCAACAGCCAAAAATAACATCCGGCGGGAGTATACTTCGGGGATGCCGTCGAAAACCTTGTTGACGATGTCGGCTGCCGCGAGCCTGTTCGCCGGGTTTGCATCGGCGCAGACAACTCCCGTCGTCCAGTTGCAGAACCTGGCGCACACCACTGATCATCTCGAAAAAACGGTGCCGTTTTACCGCGATGTGCTGGGCCTGCCGGTGAACGGAGCCAGCGATCCGCTCGCGCAGCAGCCACAGAAGCTCGACGACGATATGTCGAAATTTACGGCGACAAAGGGCATGAGTTTTCGCGGGGCGACCTTCCGCATCCCCAATGCGGCCTTTGGGTTTGAGCTGACGGAGTTCACGGGCGGGCCGCGCAAACCCGTGCGGCCGAACATCCAGGATGTTGGGGCCGCGACTCTGGCGTTGCAGGTGCGGGATATAGACAAAGTTGTGTCGAAAGTAAAATCCTCGGGCGCGACCATCGTGACCATCGGCGGAACACCTGTAAATCCAACCGGGAACTCAAGCAGCAAACTTCGCGAGATCGTGGTTCGCGATCCCGACGGCTTCTTTGTCGAATTGCAGCAGCCCGATCTGCTGCCCGCCTCGGCCGCGAACGCCACCGGCGATATACTGGGCGCTTCGGTGCAGTTCTCGATCGAAAATTCCGAGAAAACCGTCGCGTTCCTGCGCGAGGCGATCGGGTTCAATGCGCGGCCAACCGGTGCGCTGGGGACGAATGCCGTGGTCGCGAACCTCATCGGCCTGCCGGGAGCGAAATGGCGTATCACGCATGGCAGCATCCCCGGCACCACGCTCGATTTCGGGCTGATCGAGTACGACGGCGTGCCGCGCTCGAAACTGGCCGCGGGTGCGGAAGATCCGGGATCGCCCGCGTTTACGATGGTGGTGAGCGATGTCAATGCCGCCGTCGACCAGTGGAAGAAAGCCGGCGGTACTGTCGCCACCACCGGCGGCAAAGCCATCGTGCGAGCCAATGGCGCCGGCAATGTGTTCGTCCGCGACGTCAATGGTCTGATGTGGGAGCTGATTCAGCGCGCAGCGCAGAGGTGAGGGACATGACCTTCAGATTCAAAAAGACGATCACATGGGTCGCTTCGGCGACCGTGGTGTTGACGATCACAGTAGCTGCCAGGGCGCAATGGGAACCTTATCCCTGGAAGCGAGTGCCGCGCACCGCCGATGGCAAAGTCGATCTGAATGCGGCGCCGGTGCGCACATCCTATGGCAAGATCGATTTGTCCGGATTCTGGATGCCCGAAAATCCGACCAAGCACCTGCTGAACCTGGCCGCCGACATGAAGGAAGAGGAAATTCCGCTCACGCCGTGGGGCCGGGGCGTCTACAATGAGCGAATCGCGAACAACGGCAAGGACCACCCCGGCGTATCCTGTCTGCCGTCCGGTATTCCCGAAAAGGACAACATCCCCGACGGCCTCAAGCTGGTGCAGACGGAAGACCTGACATTGCTGCTGCACGAGTCGAGAACCATCTACCGGCAGATCTTCACGGACGGGCGGCCGCTCCCCAAAAATCCCGAGCCGACGTGGATGGGATACTCGATCGGTCATTGGGACAAGGACACCTTCGTGGTGGAAACGATCGGACAAAACGGCAGGACCTGGCTCGACATGAAAGGCCTGCCGGGTACCGAAGCCCTGCGCGTCACCGAACGTTTTTCGCGGCCGAAGATCGGTCACATGGACATTGCGGTTACTATTGACGATCCGAAGGCATATACCAAGCCATGGGACGTCAAAATGGCGTGGCGCCTGATACCGGATACCGATCTCATCGAGAGCATCTGCGAAGAGAACAACCGGGATCCTAAGCACATGGTCGGCAAATAACACACCTCGAACTAAGGAGGTCGCACTCATGTCCCGATCGGCGATCGCGATGCTGGCAGTCGCGTTGGTTACGGCTGCCGATGCCCAGTGGCTGAATCATCCTTCGCCAGGAATCCCGCGCGCCGCCGGGGGCAAGCCGAATCTCGCGGCTCCCGCGCCGCATACGCCCGACGGCAAGCCCGATCTATCCGGCCTGTGGAACAAGATCTCCCCGAAGTACTCGCGTAACATCGCAGCCGACCTGAAACCCGGCGAGGTTCAGCCCTGGGCGGAGGCTTTAGTGCAGAGGCGCAAGGAAGACCTGGGCAAGGATTATATGAACGTACTGTGCGTGCCGCTGGGCCCCGGATACAGTACGGACGCGGACAGCACCGGCGCGGAGATGATCAAGATCATCCAGACCCCGGCCCTGATCCTGATCCTCAACCCGGATCTGACTTATCGCCAGATCTTTCTGGACGGCCGCGCGCTCGAGGCGGCTCCCAATCCGAGTTGGATGGGCTACTCGGTCGGGCATTGGGACGGCGACACGCTGGTGGTCGAGAGCAACGGATTCAATGACCGCACCTGGCTGGATCACGATGGCCATCCGCATACCGAAGCGCTGCGCATGACGGAACGCTACCGGCGGCGCGACTTTGGCAATCTCGATGTGGAGGTGACCCTCTCAGATCCCGCGGTTTACGCCCGCCCCTGGACCGTGGCAGTGCGCGCGGAGCTCGCCGCCGATACGGAGATGATCGAATGGGTCTGCAATGAGAAAAGCAGCGAGGTGCAACACTGGGTCGGTAAGGCCTCGGATGAGAAGAAATCCGAAGTAAAGGTCGCTCCGGCGATTCTGGCGAAGTACACCGGCACTTACGAAGAGCAGCCCAAGCTGTGGCGCCTGGTTCCGAGAGTGGTCGAGATTACGCTCTCCGGCGGCACGCTATTCGGCAACATGGACGGAAGAGGGAGAACGCCGCTGACGGCGCAGTCCGAAACGTCTTTTTCCGGTTTGTACGGCTTAGGAGTCGAGTTCGTGAAAAGCGACTCCGGTGAGGCGCGGCAGCTCTTTGTGAAGCACGTATCCGGCGATTACCGGTTCGCCCGCACGAAGTAGGCGGCGAGCCGTACGCCGATCACAATGTAGCGGGCCGCGCAAAAGTGAACAGCCTGCGTGGATTGTCGACCAGGATATGCTTCAAAGTGTGGGCGTTCCTGCCCGCGACCTCCCAGATCCAACGATTGAGCAGCTCCCCATCGTTGGGCATCTGTCCCTCTTTCATATTGGGATGAGGCCAATCCGTGCCGCTGATGACTCGCTCGGGAAATTCGTCCGCCAGGGCGCGCGCAAACGGCAACACCTTGGCCCAGTCCTCGGCCTTGCTGGATCCGGTGAGGCGCTCCGGGCAAGTCACTTTGGCATAGCAATCTTTTTTATCGCGAAAAAGCTTCAAGAAGCGCTGAAACTCGGGGGCATCCGCACCGTTGTTGATCGCAGGCACCGCCATGTGGTCGAACACGATGGGGATCGGAATTGCTTTGATGTGCGCTTCCAGATCCTTGAGATCGGCCGCCTCGCAGTAGAGATCGATATGCCACTCATGCTTCAGCCTGCCCGAGTCCCACAGGCTGCATAGACGGTTCGCCATGGTGACCATCTCTTCGGGCGGAGGCGGGTTGGTGAGGCGCTTGACGTAGCTGTAGCGCACGCCGCGCACACCGGCTGTGTCGAGCTCCACCAGTTCCTGGTCGGATATGTTCTTATCGACGAAGGCAACACCCAGTGCCCTGCCCTTCGATTTCTTCAAAGCGTTGAGCATGTAACTGTTGTCGGTGCCGTGGCAGGTGGCCGCCACAATTACTTCGCCCGAGAACCCCAGAAACGTGTCGAGCTCTTCCAGCTTTCCTCCAGGGAGCGAATGCCGGATCGTATTTGCGATCGTCCGACCAGGGGAAGGGCGTCATCCCGTTACTGTTCACATGGCAATGGGTGTTGATCGCCCCTGGCGGCATTTCGAAAGCGGGCTTATCGGGATTAGGATTGGGTTCAAGATTCTTCGCCCGAGCGGGAGCCTTCTTGCGGGGCTTGTCGTTATAGTGATGCCGGTTGACCTCGCGCGTCTCGGAAACCATGGTGTATTCGCGGCCTTCTTCCATCTTGTACTTCTCCGAAAGATGGTTGACTATGATGTCTTCGAGGTCGAGCCCCAGATCTTTTCGCAAGCGATCGCCAAGGGGCCCCTTGCGATCGGGCTTGTCACCGAGCGCAAAGTTCACGGAGACGCGCTTGCTGGGGCCGGTCTCGTCGCCGACAATACAGAAGACCCAGGGCGTCAGCGTGGTCGCGACACGGTTTCGCAGCATCGTATTCTTGGGCTCTTCCGTCACCGGGTCGAGCGATTGATGGCTTTGCAGCAGAGCATGCAGTTTTCTGAGAAGTTCTCCGTTGTTCTCGAGAAAAACATGCTCGATCTCCTTCGAACATTTCACTTCAAGATTTGGCACGCACTCAGTTTAGCCGATCGAACGCGGATTGTGCCCGATTCCTCGATCACGCGCGATTGACCGGCTTGAGTCCAGCATGTGACCCTGACCCATATGCCCTTGGGGTCCAAGAGAAGCCGCAGGCCGAAACGGGCGACGCCATCCGCGTCATCCGTTCCGCAAATAACGCGGTTGAAGCTGTCGAAGCAATGGACCTGGGTGATCTTGGCGGTTATTCTGACAATCGCGGCCAGCCTGAGATTCTACGGATTGGAGGCCGCTCCGCCGGGTCTGTACATCGATGAAGCGGCCGATGGCGCCAACGCTGTCCAAGCCTGGCGGGGCGGATGGTTGCGGCGCTACTGGATCACCGCAGGTATGTTCACTCTAGGAACAGCGTGCAGTGCGTATCCGCTCGTAAGCTACCTGCTGAGTCATCCGGGCACGGCCAGCAATCGGGTGAACCAGGTAGGAAAATCCAATCTGCGCTTTTACACCCCGCTCACGTTTCCTGTTCCCCTTTCGGGAGGCTCCCCAAACGGCGACTTTTGTTCACAGGTGAAAGCGGCCCTGCCGAATACGATCGTGGTGTGCGTCGCGCTTTGAAAGAACTTATCTCGTGGTAACGATGCGGAAGCCGGTCTCGACGCTGTGGTCCATGATACGGTTCCACATCACGCGGGCCGTGCCCATGGCAAAGGCGTGCGAGAAGCCCACCAACTGGCCCGAGTGCAGCGACTGATTCGCGTGGGCCATGCGAAAACCGCTGGGGCTCCGGTCCACTAATTCACCCAGGATCTCCATCGGCTGGGGATCGGCGAAGTTCACCAGAACGGGACCCTCGGCGGGCTGGCGGATCTCCTGGCGCTTTTCGTTGATCGCTACGTTCATAGGGCTACGCGCTGCTCGGATTCGTACAGTTTGAGCTTGCGGCTCAAGGTCCTCCGCGAGATTCCCAGGCGCGCGGCCGCCTTTTGCTGATGCCCGCCAGTGGCGGCCAGCGCCTCTTCAATCATGCGGCGCTCCATTGTTTCGAGACTCCCGCAATCGTCATCCGCGTCGTCCGGATCCTCGTCATAGTCGCTGGCATCGCTCATAGGGGAAGGCAGCGGCCGCAGCCGGAAATCCTGGGCGGTGATTTCTCCACCCTGGTTCATCACCCCGGCCTGAATCACGGCGTTTCGCAGTTCCCGTATGTTTCCGGGCCAGGAATAATTGTGGAGCGCGCTTACCGCCGAGCTGTGGAGCTCCAGGTCCGGAAAATGCTCGGCGAGGAAATGCCGCGCCAGCGGTTCGATATCGGCTGGCCGGGAACGGAGCGGTGGAACGCGCAGAGTGAACTGGCTAAGGCGATGGAACAGATCGCTGCGAAACCGGCCCTGGGCCACGGCTCGTTCCAGGTCGCGATTCGTGGCCGCCACTACGCGCACATCGACGGATACCTTGCGCACCCCGCCCAGCCGGTAGTAGGGAGCGCCGTCCAGCACGCGCAGCAGCTTTACTTGCAGGCGGGCGTCCAGTTCTCCCACTTCGTCCAGGAAAATGGTTCCCTGATGGGCCAGCTCAAACAAACCAGGCTTGGCGGTATCGGCGCCGCTGAAGGCGCCCCGCTCGTGACCGAACAGTTCGCTTTCCAGAAGCTGCTCCGGCAGCGCCGCACAATTGAAATCGACCCACGGCTTCCCGGCCCGGCCCGAATAATAATGGACCGCGCGCGCCACCAGTTCCTTGCCCACGCCGCTTTCACCGGCGATCAGTGTGGTGGCGCTCGAACGGGCCACACGCTGGACCAGTTCCATGAGCCGCTGCATGGGCTCGCTCACGATGATCGCGGTCATCCCCAGAAAAACCTGGGAGGACGCGGCTTCAGCGGGGGGCCATGGAGCGGTGCGCATTCGTGAGGCTTCCGGCATCATATTGGGGTTGCGTCTCTTCCATCTTGCCGAATCGGGCTCTCGATTAGCCCTCCGGGGAACACCTTACGCGACCTCAGAATTGGCCCGGAAGCCTGCGCCAGTTTGTCGCAATACCATGCGCCAGAAAGTGCCATACGATCGCGCCATGGACGTTCAAACCGGCGCATCTTCAGGGAATCGAAGGACGGGAGCAGTGGCTGTCGTCGTGCATCCAGAACAGAACATGCCGGAAGTGTTCACACCACCGTTGTCCGACCCGGAGGACTTCCAGGCGCTTGCCAAACCTGCGGAGCCCGGTGAGAACGCCCTAGTACCAGCCCCCCTGACGACCGGAGCCCGGCTATTAGTGGCCATGGTGGTGCTCGCCGCGGTCGCGATATTGGCGAACGCAGCAATATTCTGGCAGTCCCCCGATCTGATCAAGTTTGGGGCCTTCCTCTCGATTTCGCTGATCTCCGCGGGAGCAAGAGTGCGGGTTCCGGGGGTAAGCGGGCCACTGCCTCTGTCCTACTTGTTCGTGCTTCTGGGCCTGGTGGAACTCACTTCTTCGGAAACCATTCTGCTGGCGGGCCTGGTGGCTGTGGTGCAGTGCTATTGGAATCGGCCGCAGCGGCCTCGAATCTCGTTCGTGTTGCTTCAGGCGGGGGTGATGATCGCGGCAGCCGCGGCAGCCGAGCGCGTCTATCATTCCAGTTGGTTCGAATTTTCCGAGGTCCACACCTCTCTTCGGCTGGCCGTAGCCACGCTGGCGCTATTTTTGATCAACACCGCTCCCATCGCCAAGTGGACGGCGATCGTCGAAAGTGGAAGCTTCGCAGGCGTGTGGCTGAGCACGTCTTTCTGGTCGTTGCCCCACTATCTGGCGGGAGCCGTCGTGGCCCGCGCCGTAAGCCTCGCCGCGCATTACGTCGCCTGGCAAACCGTGCTGCTCACCGGTCCCGTGGTGTATCTGATCTATCGTTCCTACCGGCTGTACTTGAATCGCCTGGAGGCGGAAACGAAACACGCCGAAGAAGTCGCCTCGCTGCATCTTCGAACGATCGAAGCGCTGGCGCTGGCGATCGAGGCCAAGGATCACACCACGCACGACCATCTTCAGCGCGTCCAAGTGTATGCCCGTGAACTGGCCGCCTCGCTCGCTCTCACCGAAAGCGAGTTGCAGGCGTTGCAAGCTGCCGCACTACTGCACGACATCGGCAAGCTGGCCGTGCCGGAACACATCATCTCGAAGCCCGGCAAGCTGACGCCGGAAGAGTTCGAGAAGATGAAAATTCATCCGGTGGTGGGGGCCGAGATTCTGGAACGGGTGCGCTTCCCCTATCCAGTGGCTCCGATTGTGCGGGCTCATCACGAAAAATGGGACGGCACGTGGATACCCCAGCGGGCTCAAAGGCGAAGAGATTCCGATCGGGGCGCGCATCCTGGCGGCTGTGGATTGCCTGGACGCGCTCGCTTCCGACCGGCAGTATCGGCGTGCGATGCCGCTCGAAGAGGCGATGAAAGTGGTCCGGTCGGAAGCCGGGCGGGCTTTCGATCCGCGCGTGGTGGACGCTCTGGATCAAGGTTACGTGCAGTGGGAGCGCAAGGCGAAGCTTCCCGCACCCAAGCCGGCGGCTTTGTCCAAAGATGTCAAGATCGAGCGCGGACTGGCGCCGGCGGCGGGCTTTGAAGCTTCGAACGGATCGCCCGCGCCAGCCGATGCCGAGCCGGTGAACTTCCTGAACCTGATCGCCGGGGCCCGCCAGGAAGTTCAGGCGCTCTTCGAAATCTCCCAGGACCTGGGAAATTCGCTGAGCCTGGACGAGACGCTCTCGGTGCTCGACGTTCGCCTGCGGCGTATTATTCCGCACCACTCGCTGGCCGTGTGGATGGTCCGCGGCGACGAACTGATTCCCGGAGTATGTCAACGGCGAGGACTGCCGCCTGTTTTCGTCTCTCCAGATTCCCGTGGGTCAGGGACTCTCCGGATGGGTGGCGGAGAACGGCAAGCCGATCGTGAACGGGAATCCTTCGGTGGAGCCTTCCTACCGCAACGATAAAACGCTGACATCGGGACTGCGGTCCGCTGTGGCGCTGCCGCTGGAGGGCGCCGGAGGTACGCTGGGCGTGCTGACTCTGTATCACATGGAGCGCGATGCTTTCACCAAGGATCATCTGCGGCTCCTGATGGCGATCGCTCCGAAAATCGGCATGTCCATCGAGAACGCGCTCCGGTTCCAGCAGGCGGAATCCTCCGCAACGACGGATTTCCTGACTTCCCTGCCCAACGCGCGCTCCTTGTTCCTGCAACTGGACGCGGAGGTATCGCGGGCACGCCGCAACAACCAGCCGCTGACAGTAGTCGTAATGGACCTGGACGAACTGAAGCAGATTAACGACCGGTACGGGCACCTGGAAGGCAATCGGCTGCTGCGGGAGGTCGCCGCAGCCCTCAAAAACAACTGCCGCGAATACGATTATGTGGCGCGCATGGGCGGCGACGAATTCGTGGTGCTGTTTTCCGGGGTTAAGCAGGCCGAAGCGGAACAGCGCGTGGAGGAATTCAGGCGCGTGGTGGCCGGCATCGGGATTCAATCCTTCGACAAGCCTCTCTCGGCGAGCGTCGGCATCGCGCATTTCCCCACCGACGGCACCGATGCGGAACGCCTTCTAGCCGAAGCCGACCGGCTGATGTACCAGCAGAAACGGGCTCGCAAGAACAACCGCGCGTCGCAATCGCGGGTGTGGGTGCGGGATATGAACACCACATCCGTGCAATAACGCCCGGGGGCTAGTCGTGTCGCAGAGCGACGACGGGATCCACGCGCATCGCGCGGCGTGCGGGTATCATACAACCCAGCGTGCCCGCGAGAATCAATGTGGCCGATGCGACGACAAGTGTAATTGGGTCAGCCGGTGAAACCTGGACCAGCATGGACGTCAGAAGCCGGTTGATGGCGAACGAAGCCGCCAGTCCGATGGTCAGACCGATCGCCAGGGGGAACATTCCCTGCCTCACCACCAGCTTGAGAATATCGTGCGGCGTTCCGCCGATCGCCATACGAATCCCGATCTCTTGGGTGCGCTGGGTCACCGAGTGTGCGATCACGGTATATAGGCCGATCGATGCAAGCAGCAGCGCAATCGCGGCGAAAATCAGGAACAGAGATCCATAGAACCGGCTGTCCCAGAATCTTTCCATACGTTCGCTTACCGACATGGGGCCATACAGAGGCAGACCAGGATCGACTGCCTGGACAGCCTGCCGAAACGCATTGGTCAGCCCAGCCGGAGGCACGCTTGTTCGCACCAGAATCCATGCTCCTCCGCCCGGTTTTTGCCGGTAGGGCAGGTAAACCACGGGATCGAAAGTTTGCCGGGTTTGGTCGTTCTGGATGATATTCGAGGCGACGCCGACAACCGTGCGCCACGGCTCCGGCGTGTCTCCATCCGTGTTTTCATCAAAGACGCGGAAACGTTTGCCCAGGGGATCTTCTCCCGGCCAGTATGTACTTGCGAACAGTTGGTTCACAATCGCCACCGGAGCTGACGAGAGTACGTCGGCATCATTGAACTCGCGGCCGGAGAGCATCGTCGCCTTCACCACGCGGAAGTATGCAGGACTGATTTTCAGCGTGGAAAGTTTACGATGACGTTCCTCTGGAGCATCGCCCGCAAGCTGGTACGAAAATTTCGAAGAGCCCGCTGCAGGATATGTGTCGGCAGTTGCCACCGACTCCACGCCCGGCATCGCTTCCAGGCGTGTTAGCAAACGGTCGAAGAAGGAAATCTTGTCCTCCGGCCGCGGATACTTCTCAGATGGAAGATTCAGACTGCCGCCCAGCACATTGGCCGTATTGGCCCCGATATCCGCGGTATGGATCTTCAAATAACTGCGGATCATCACGCCGGCTCCCGCCAGCAGCACGACGGCCAGCGCCATTTCTCCGATTACCAGCAGGGCGGATAGATGCTTTCCATGTCCGCCGCCCGTGGCGCCTCTGCCGCCATCCTTTAATGACGCATTGACGTCGAGCTTCGAAAGCCTTAGCGCGGGTGCCAGCCCGAACAGCAATCCGGTTCCAATCGAAATCGCGATGAGATACGCGAGGACGCGCTGGTCCATGGAATAATCGATGACCAGCCAGGACGATTTGTTGGCCATCGCGAGCGCGTAGCTGCGTACACCCCATTTGGCGATCCACCAGCCCAGAAAGCCGCCCAAGCCCGATAGCATCACGCTCTCGATCAGGAGTTGCCGGATGATTCGCCACCGCCCGGCGCCCAGCGCGATCCGGATAGAGATCTCTCGCGATCGGCCAATGGCGCGGACAAGCAGAAGGTTCGCCAGATTGGCGCACGCGATCAGGAGCACAAAACCAACCGCGCCCCACATGGACCCGTAGATCATGGCTCCGTTGGGGCCGATGAAAAACTGTGTGAACGTCTGTATTTCGGGCATCAGCTCCCGATTGGTCACTGGATACTCAGTTGCGAGCCGCTTTCCGATGATGTCCATCTCCGCTTGAGCGGTCTGGACAGTTACGCCGTCGGCCAGGCGGGCGACGACCATCCAGGTGTTCCGGTTCTCCCGGCTCATGACCTTGGGCGTCTGGACCAGCGGAACCCAAACATCCACTGTTTGCGGAAAGGAAAAGCCTTGAGGCATCACTCCGATGTAGGTCGTCAAGGCGCCGTTCATCCGCACCGTGCGGCCAATGATGGCCGGATCTTTGCCGTACCGCCGTTCCCAGAAGCCATAGTTCAGGATCGCGACCGGAGCCGCGCCGGGCATCTCGTCGGCGGCCGTAAAATCCCGGCCCATGATCGGTCTCGCGCCTACCAACTTGAAAGATGTCGGCGCTGTTTTCGTTCCCCATAAGATTCTCTGGAAAGCCACTCAAATCGGTGAGGGCGAGACCCACGCCGTGGACAATCGCCATGCCTTCGAACGATTTCGACTGAGCCCTCCAGTCCAGAAAATCGGGATAGGAGACGCAGCAGTTGGAGTTTTTGTAGGAGATGTACCGGAGGCGATCGTTATCCTGGACCATCGGGAATCCCTTGAAGAGCACGGCGTTCGTCACCGTGAAGACCGTGGCGTTGACCCCGATCCCGACAGCCAGCATCGTGACCGCGACGGCGGTGAAGCCGGGGTTTTTGACCAGGGTGCGAAGAGCCAACCGGATGTCGCCCAGCCAATTCATCTGTGCTTAGACGATTATAGAAGCCGAATTCTTCCAACAAAGACTCATGGGCCGGGGACCACGCCCAGCGATGTAAGCGCACCCGTGGAATTTGCGCGGAAGACTACAGTGAACAAGGGAGCATCGGACGTCACCTCGGCAACTCCTTGCTTGCCTGGAGTCGACAACGCGAACGCCACATGGTTGCGGCCTGGCAGGGCCGGCAAAGTACTCGCCTCGCTGGTACCGTCGCTATAGCGGTAAGTGATGCCGATGGTGCTGGCCGGGGTCGTACCGGGGTTGGTAATCGCGACGCCTGTGGCTCCGCCCGCGGTGTTGTCGAAAGGTAAGAAGAAATGTTTGCTGCCGGATGCCACGATGGTCGCCGTTCCTTCCTGCACCGAAGGCAGAGCCGTTTTTTGGCTATAGATGATGCTGCCCCCGACCGCAGCCGGCGCGGTCAATTCCGCCCATCCGCCGACTGTCTGGTCGCCCAGTCCGGCCGTACGAATGGTCGCCGATCCGCCCGGTGGAATCGTTCCGTTCAGCGGCGCCGACCCCGCGTCCAATTCGAAACGCGTCGCAGGAATGTTGCCTTGATCGTCGTTGAAGCGCAGGGTATAGGTCGCCGGCGCGGAGCCTCCATTGGTCAAAAGAACGGTGGTCTTGAACGCGTTCCCGTCGGCGACATGCGCCAGCGGCCGGTTGGGCACGATCGTTGAGCCGGTACCCGCGGGTACGCCATCCAGGGCTGTAAACGCGCCGGTGGAATTCGCGCGGAATACCACTGTCAGAAGCGCTGTATCCGAAGTGATTTCCGCGACGCCTTTTTTGCCGGGGACGGACAGTGCAAACGCCCGATGGCTGCGGCTGGCCAGCGGAGCAAACGAGCTCGACTCACTCGAACCGTCGCTGTAGTGGAACGTGACGCGAATGTTATTCGCGGCGGAGGCTCCCGGATTGGTGAACGCCACGCCGGTGGCAGCGTTACTCGTGTTGTCGAACGGCAGGAAGAAGTGCTGGCTCGCCGAGGTCCCGATGGTTGCCGTCCCCTCCTGTATGGATGGCAGGTTCGGATTCTTTTGACTGTAGATGACGCTGCCGCCGACCGATGCGGGAGCCGTCAATTCGGCCCAGCCATTCACGGTTGCAGGTCCGATCCCGGCGGTGCGAATGCTCACCGACTCGCCTGCCGGAAGGAGGCCGGTCAGCGACCCGGTTTCCAGTTCGAAGCGCATCGAAGGCAGGTTGCCTTGATCATCGTTAAAGCGCAGGGTATAGGGCGCCGGAACGCCTCCGGTGTTGGTCAGGAGGATGGTCGTCTTGAACGCATTCCCATCGGCGGCGTGGGCCAGAGGCGTGGTTTGATTCCCGGACACGGCGACCGTGAACGGAACGGAGAACAGCAGGCTGCCATGGTCGAACACGCGGGCTTGCCAGGTTCCAATCGGATTCATGTTTATGTCGGTCAGAGACAACTTGGTATTGCGGAAACAGAAAGCTCCTGATTGTGAGGAGAACGCGTCGCCAAAAAGTACGGCTCCGTTAGGAGCGAGCCAGTCAATGGTCAGAAGGTTCGCGCGGGTTATCTGGGTATTGAAAAAGAGATAGATGGTATCCGTGATTGAAAAAGACGTGATCGCGGGAGGCACGGCGCAATTCGTTGAAGAAGGCGGTGTAGTGGTGACCCTTGGGTCGCTGAAGGTGGCGCCCAGTCCCGCCACGATCGCAAGCGCCGCCGGGAGGGATGTTCCGTGGGCGGTTACGATCGTGATATCCGCGGAACCGGGTGCAGCGATTAAGGCACTGCTGATCGTCGCGAGCAACTCCGTCCCGCTAATAAAGGTGGTCGGCAGGGGCGTACCCATCCACTGGATCACACTTCCGGAATCGAAACCTGTTCCGTTCACGGCCAGCGTGAAGTCTCCTCCTCCGGCGATGACCGACCCGGGACTCAACCCTGCGATGCCGGGCGTGATCCATTGGTTCCCCAAGTTCACGGCAAGGTTAAAGCCATCGACCGAGCCGAGTCCAGTTACCAGATCGTATCCGGGTCCAGCGGTATAGCCGAGCGTCCCGTTGGAACAGTCCGCAGTATTCGTCACACACGCAACGATATTGTCTCCGCTGGTGACGTCATGAAAGACGCCCGAGGTGCTTCGGGCCACGCTATACAGGTTAGGATTGATGTTGCCTTGGCCGGATCGAGTCTCCACACCGTTGAGCTCCTGGTATTGATTGACCAAGGCCAGAATTCCAGCCAGGGCCGGTGTAGAGGCGGACGTTCCCCGCACCGGGAATATCAGTCCACTGTTCGCAATAAGATACCCGTCATGGCCCGCCGCGGCCAGGGAAACATCCGGTACCGAGCGGAAATTCGCGTCGGGCACGCCGGCCGCGATCTGCCACGATGGCCTGGGAAACGTCGAACTCAAGCCGCCGCCGGTCGCCGCCAGGCCTGTCGCGTCGGATTCGTTCCAACCTTTCTCTGGAATGTAGGAGAGCGCGGAGGCCGAGGGTACTTGAATTCACTGCCGCCCAGTAGGCGCCGTCCGCCTCATCAAACTGCGTTCCTCCCACCGAGGTTACTTCCGGAAGGCTCGCCGGAAATGACACGCCCAACCCCAGAGATGCCTTGGTCCTCGTCGGTGGATCGCAACCGGCGGCGCCCGAATCCCCGGACGACGCAAGCCAGGTAATTCCCTGCGCATTTGCCTGCTGCGCCAGAGCGCGCGCACTGGCTAAGGAGACCTGTGAGTTTGCCAGCTCGCACGAGCCAAAGCTAAGACTAACGACGGACCCTAGGTTCTGATCGACCGCGTACGACACCGCCGTGGCGACATTCGTGGAGTAGACATAAATGATGTTCGCTTTCCGTGCGATGGAGCCGGCCCATTCGATATCCAGATCGGCTTCAATTTCGTCCCCCGTATGGCCAGGATCGGTAGTGCCCGGCACCAGCATGATCTGCGGGTCGTTCTGCGGCAAGCCATACTTGCTGCGAAACATGCGAATATCGGCTAAATCGACGGCGGACTGTCCGGCCACCACGATCCTTTGTCCCGAGCCATCGTATCCGGCATTGTAAAGCGGTCCCAGGTTGTAGATGGTCGCAAAGTCGTCAGGGGTCAGATAATGACTGCCGGAGGCTCCCGTGAATTGAGGACGCAGAGAGTTCGAGGCATACTGCGACGCCTTGGGATGAAAATCGTCCAGTCCCAGGATGCCGTTAACCAACGGCTCCATCGCCGCGGGTATCGACGGTTCACTCGAGTTGGCAAAATGCGACTCTCCATTAATTCTGTACCTGCGGATTTCGGTCCCCAGGGCTGCATTTAACCGATCGGCCGTGCCGCTGAACGAAATCCAGTTGCGGCCGCGCGAGATTGCGTCCACCGCCAGCCCCCCGGATTGCAACCAGGACACGATGCTGGCCGCGTCGTTCGGACTGACACCGAAGCGGTCGCCAAACTCATCCGGAGTGAGCCAGGAATGATAATTTCGCGAGGAGCGATCCTGCTGCTGAGCGAGCAACCGGTCCAGCTCCGCCTGCTGGGCAGCCGAGCGCTTTAGGATGACCATAACGTGGTCCAGCCTCATCGTCGGATCGACCGGACCGGCATCAAACTGAGGCCTGGCATTGGGGTGGATATTCCCCCTTAGCCGGATAGTCCGCAGACGATCCACTGGCCCGGCAATTCGGTCCTGCTGTGCCAGGAGAGTTGCCAGAGGCATTAAAAACAATGCCAGGACGCGGAGAATGCGGGCAGACCGATCGTGCATGGAATTTACCTGAGTATTTAACGGCAGCTTTCGTTGTCGAGACGCGGTTCCGGCTATTTTATCAGGGAAACAGCGGCGGGTTTCGCTGGACGCCTAGAAAGTTCCCCCTTGACATATTCGCCTCTTCTTCGCTATGCTGGTCCTAGGCGAATATAAGACGAATATAGGATGCACCCATGTCTCCCTCTATCCGCATCGGAACCGCAGGTTGGTCGTATCCCCATTGGAATGGTCTGGTCTACCCGAAGGCGCATGCACCGGGCTTCCACCCGCTGGAGCTGATCGCAAAGCAGCTCGATTGCGTGGAGATAAACAGCTCGTTTTATCAGCCGCTCAAGCCGGAAGTAGTGAAGTTATGGATTAAGAAGGTCGAGGCCTATCCGGACTTCACATTCACGGCCAAGCTCCATCAGGATTTCACGCATAAACGGGTGCTGGACCAAGCCGGCATCGCGCTATTCAAGGAAGGGTTGTGGCCGCTGTTGCGAGCCAGGAAGCTTGGCGCCCTGCTGATGCAATTCCCGTGGTCGTTCCGGTTCACGGCAGAGAATCGGGAGTTCTTCATCGACCTCCGCAGGGCCTTCCACGAGTTTCCGCTGGTCGCGGAGATGCGCCACAGCAGCTGGATGGCGGAGGAGGCCATCGGCACCTTCCTTGACTACCGGGTGGGGTTCTGCAATATCGACCAGCCCCAGTACACCCGGGCCATGCCGCCCACGGCCATCCTGACTTCCGAAGTAGGTTATGTGCGGCTGCATGGGAGGAATCCGCAAAACTCGCTGGGCGCGTTCGACCAGTCGGCCCTGCGGAAGCGGCAGCACGATTACTTGTATTCGCAGGCGGAACTGGAGGAGTGGGCGCATCGGATCGAGCAGACCAGCCGGTTTGCCGATCGGACATTCGTGGTGTTCAACAACGATGCCGCGGGCAAGAGTTTCGTGAACGCGCTACAGATGCGTGCATTGATCAGGGGCGTGCATGGAAACGCCCCGAAAGATCTGCGCCGCCGCTACCCGGTGGAACTGGAGCATTTCGGGCCCCAGTATGCCGAGCAGCAATCTCTATTTACAGCTGCGTAAAGGTGGGGCAGGATTGCATCCTGCTCGCGGGTTTGTAACCCGCGCACGGCGCCGATTAGAAATCGGCGCGCAGGTTGAAAAACCTGCCCCACCAAGTTACTACTCGGCCAGCGTTTCCTCGGGACCAGCGGGAGTTTCGGCTTCCGACAATCCACCCGCATACAGCGCGCGGGTTTCTTCGTCGTATCCGGGAATCGCATCCAGAGGCACTGCTTCGGCCTCTGCGGCCAATTCCTCTTCGATATCCTCGCCGGCGATCTTCACCGTCCGATAGTATTCCATGCCGGTACCGGCCGGAATCAGGCGGCCCATGATGACGTTCTCCTTGAGGCCGCGCAGATGATCGACCTTGCCGTTGATGGCGGCTTCGGTGAGCACACGCGTAGTCTCCTGGAAACTCGCGGCGGAGATGAACGAATCGGTGGAGAGCGATGCCTTGGTGATTCCCAGCAGCACCGTCTTGCCCAAGGCCGGCTTGCCCCCGGCTTCCGACACGCGGTTGTTCTCTTCGCGGAACTTGAACTTGTCGACCACTTCTTCCGGAAGGAATTCGCTGTCGCCGATATCCTCGACCTTCACCCAGCGCATCATCTGGCGCGCGATCACTTCCAGGTGCTTGTCGTTGATATTCACGCCCTGCAGACGGTAGACTTCCTGGATTTCGTTCACCAGGTACTTCTGCAGTTCCTTTTCGCCGAGCACGGCCATGATGTCGTGCGGATTGCGAGGACCATCCATCAGCGGATCGCCGTGATGGACCCGCTCGCCTTCCTGAACGTTGATGTGAACGCCGCGCGGGATGGCGTATTCCTTCTGCTCGCCATCGTCGCCGACGATGTTGATCTTGCGAGTACCCTTGGAGATCTCGCCGTACTTCACGATACCGTCGATTTCCGTGATGACCGCGGTTTCGCGCGGCTTGCGGGCTTCGAACAGTTCGACGACACGCGGCAGACCGCCGGTGATGTCCTTGGTCTTGGTAGTCGCGCGCGGGATCTTGGCCAGCACGTCGCCGGCGTGGACTTCATCGCCATCCGCCACCATCAAGTGAGCGTGCATCGGCATCAGGTAGCGTTTCTCGTCATGTTTGGACGAACCGGCCCGGACGATGACCGCCGGGATCCGCTTTTCGTCGGGCGAATCCGTGACCACCCACTGCGAACGGCCGGTGATTTCGTCCACCTGCTCCGGCATGGTGATGCTATCGATCAGATCCTTGAAATGGACGATGCCGCTGACTTCGGTGAGAATCGAGAACGTGTACGGATCCCACTCGAGCAGAACATCGTTGGTCTTAACCTTGGCGCCGTCCGCGAAGTGAATCTTCGCGCCGTAAACCACCTGATAGCGTTCTTTTTCGCGGCCCTTATCGTCCAGCATGGCGATGATGCTGTTGCGGTTCATGGCGATCAATTCGCCCTTGGCGTTCTTGACCGTCTGAATGTTGTGGAACTTCACGAAGCCGTTGGACTTGGCGTCCTGCTTGGATTGTTCCGCCGATCCGGTGGCCGCGCCGCCGATGTGGAACGTACGCATGGTGAGCTGCGTGCCGGGCTCGCCGATGGACTGGGCGGAGATGATACCCACCGCCTCGCCGCGCTCGACCAGCCGGCCGGTGGCCAGGTTGCGTCCGTAGCAGAGCTGGCAGACGCCGCGCTTGGATTCGCAGGTCAGCACCGAGCGGATCTTCACCCGCTCGATACCGGCTGCCTGGATCTGGTTGGCCAGATCCTCGGTGATCTCGTTATTGACCTTGATGATCACTGCGCCTTCGTAGTCGACCTGATCTTCGAGAGCCACACGGCCGACGATGCGGTCGCGCAGAGGCTCGATGATCTCGCCGGATTCAACGATGGGCTCCACGTAGATACCGTCGCTGGTGCCGCAATCGGTTTCGGTGACGATCACGTCCTGCGCCACGTCGCACAGGCGGCGGGTCAGGTAGCCGGAGTCGGCGGTCTTGAGCGCGGTATCGGCCAAGCCTTTACGCGCGCCGTGCGTGGAGATGAAGTACTCCAGCACGTTCAGGCCTTCGCGGAAGTTCGCCGTGATCGGCGTTTCGATGATTTCGCCGGACGGCCGGGCCATCAGTCCGCGCATACCGGATAGCTGGCGGATCTGCTGTTTCGAACCGCGCGCGCCGGAGTCGGCCATGATGTAAATCGGGTTGAGGTAGCGGCCGGTGCGGTCGTCCTCTTCCATGGTCTTGAACATTTCTTCCGAAACGCGCTCGGTGACCTTGGACCAGATTTCGATGACTTTGTTGTACTGCTCGCCGCGGGTGATGGAGCCTTCCTGATACTGTTCCTGCACTTCGATGACGGCCTTCTGGGCCTTCGCCACCAGGCCGGCCTTTTCGCCGGGGACCACCATGTCGTCGATGCCGATGGAGATTCCGGCGCGCGTGGCGTACAGGAAGCCCAGCGACTTCACCTTGTCGAGCATGGTCACGGTAGTGGTGAGGCCGAACTTCAGATAGCAATAATGCACCATCTGCGTCAGACCCTTCTTCTTGAGCAAGCCGTTGATGAACGGCATGTCGTCGGGCAGCACGTCGTTCAGGATCACGCGGCCGACGGTGGTGTCCATGTACTGCTTGCTGAACTCGATCGGCTCGGTGTGGATCAGGTTCTGATTGTCGAACGCCTTCACCAGGTCGATCACCCTGCCGGTATAGCGCAGCTTGATGGGCGTCAGCGTTTCGACCTCGCCCATTTCGAGGGCAATTAAAACGTCGTCGGTGGACGCGAAGGTACGGCCTTCGCCCTTCGAACCCGGGCGAGCTTTGGTCAGATAGTACAAGCCCAGCACCATATCCTGCGTTGGGACGGCGATGGGCGCGCCATGCGCCGGCGACAGAATGTTATTCGACGAGAGCATCAGCGTGGAAGCTTCGATCTGGGCTTCCGGTGACAGCGGAATGTGGACCGCCATCTGATCGCCGTCGAAATCGGCGTTGAACGCGGTGCAAACCAGCGGATGAATCTTGATGGCCTTGCCTTCCACTAGAACGGGCTGGAACGCCTGAATGCCCAAACGGTGAAGCGTTGGAGCACGATTCAGCAGAATGGGATGATCCTTGATGACTTCCTCCAGGATGTCCCAAACCACCGGATCCTGCTGCTCGACCAATTCCTTGGCCTGCTTGATAGTGGTGCAATGCCCGCGCTGTTCCAGGCGGTGATAGATGAACGGCTTGAACAGCTCGAGCGCCATCTTCTTGGGAAGACCGCACTGGTGCAGCTTCAGCTCGGGACCGACCACGATCACCGAACGGCCGGAGTAATCGACGCGCTTTCCGAGCAGGTTCTGGCGGAAGCGGCCCTGCTTGCCCTTGAGGGTGTCGGACAGCGATTTGAGCGGGCGATTGTTGGCCCCGCGCAGCACACGTCCACGGCGGCCGTTATCGAACAGCGCGTCCACGGCTTCCTGCAGCATGCGCTTTTCATTGCGAACAATAACGTCCGGTGCATGCAGCTCGATCAGCTTCTTCAACCGGTTGTTGCGGTTGATCACGCGGCGATACAGATCGTTCAGATCGGAGGTGGCGAACCGGCCGCCATCGAGTGGGACCAGCGGGCGCAGTTCCGGTGGGATCACCGGCAGCACGTCCAGAATCATCCACTCCGGCTTGTTGCCGGACTTGCGGAAGCTTTCCGTCACGCGCAGGCGCTTGGCGTACTTCAGCTTCTTCTGCTGCGAGGCTTCGGTCTGCATCCGCTTGCGGATGTCTTCGCTGAGGAAATCGACGTCGATCTTCTTGAGCAGTTCCTTGATGCCTTCGGCGCCCATCATGGCGACGAACTTGCCGGGGTACTCCTGATCGAGCGCGCGCTTGCGCTCGTCGGTGATGACTTCGCCTTTGCGGAGGTCGGTGACTTCACCCGGATCGACGATCACGAAGGCTTCGAAATACAGCACGCGCTCCAGCTCGCGCAGCGTGATATCGAGCAGGTAGCCGATGCGCGACGGCAGACCCTTGAAAAACCACACGTGCGAGCAGGGGCTGGCGAGCTCGATGTGTCCCAGACGCTCGCGACGGACGCGCGAGAGAGTGACTTCGACGCCGCACTTGTCGCAGATCACGCCGCGATGCTTCATGCGCTTGTACTTGCCGCACAGGCATTCCCAATCGGCGATGGGTCCGAAAATACGGGCGCAGAACAAGCCGTCGCGTTCCGGCTTGAAGGTCCGGTAGTTGATGGTTTCCGGCTTGGTCACTTCGCCGTGCGACCAGCTCCGGATCTTTTCCGGAGAGGCGAGCGAGATGCGAATCGAATCGAAGTCCGCAATCAAATTGGCACGATCGTAGGGGGAAGATCGATACATAAAGTCTCCTATTCGCGTTTATTCCCGTTCATTTGCGGCTATTTAGTCGGCAGCCAGCGCGGTCTCCAGACCCTCGCGCGGCTTCTTCATCAATTCCACATCCAGACACAGCGATTGCAGCTCGCGGATCAGGACGTTAAAGCTTTCCGGGACGCCCGGCTCCGCGGCCGCCTCGCCCTTGACGATGGCTTCGTAAATCTTGGCGCGGCCGTAGACGTCGTCGGACTTCGCGGTGAGCAGCTCCTGCAGCACATACGCTGCGCCGTAAGCTTCGAGCGCCCACACTTCCATTTCGCCGAAGCGCTGTCCGCCGAACTGGGCTTTGCCGCCCAGAGGCTGCTGCGTGATCAGCGAATACGGCCCGATGGAGCGAGCGTGAATCTTGTCGTCCACCAAGTGGCGACAGCTTCAGCATGTAGATGTAGCCGACCGTCACCGGCTGCTCGAAGGCACGCCCGCTGAGGCCGTCGTGGAGCTGGATTTTGCCGGAAGTCGGCAGGTTCGCCGATCTTCAGTTGCGACTTGATGTCCTTCTCGGTCGCGCCGTCGAATACCGGCGTGGCGAAGCGGACGCCCAGAGCCTGCGCCGCCCAACCCAAGTGGGTTTCGAGAATCTGGCCGACGTTCATACGGCTGGGAACGCCCAGCGGATTGAGCACGATCTCGACCGGAGTTCCATCCGGCAGATACGGCATGTCTTCTTCGGGAACGATGCGCGCGATCACGCCCTTGTTGCCGTGGCGGCCGGCCATCTTGTCGCCGACCGAAAGCTTGCGCTTCATCGCGATGTAGCACTTGACCTGCTTGATCACGCCGGGAGGCAGCTCATCGCCCTTCTTGAGCTTCCCGACGTTCTCCTCGGTGATCTTTTCGAGCACCGCGATCTGGCGCGAGGTCATCTCCTCGATTTCGTCGATCTGCTCGTTGATGCGCGGATCCTTGTCCTTCAGCTTCATGCGCTTCAGGTCGCGGGCGCGCAGCTTCTCGATCAGGTCCCGGCTCATGTCGGTCCCTTTGGCGAGCAGCTTCTTGTTGGTCTTCTCGTCGTGCAGGTCGGCCAGGAGTTCCTTGCCTTCGAGCAGATTCGCGAGGCGCTTGGCGCGCTCGTCGTTCAGAATGCGCTTTTCGTCTTCGAGATTGCGGCGCAGGCGCTCTTCCGAGCCTTCGAGAATCAGCTTGGACCGCTCGTCGAGCTCGGCTCCCTTGCGCGAGAACACCTTGCAATCGACCACGGTGCCTTCGATGCCCGGCGGGCAGTAGAGCGATGCGTCTTTCACGTCGCCGGCCTTTTCGCCGAAGATCGCGCGCAGCAGTTTCTCTTCCGGCGTCAGCTGCGTTTCGCCCTTGGGCGTCACCTTGCCGACCAGGATGTCGCCCGGCTTCACCGTGGCGCCGATGCGGATAATGCCGCTCTCGTCGAGGTTCGTGCAGGAAGCCCTCGGCGATGTTCGGAATATCGCGCGTGATTTCCTCCGGACCCAGCTTGGTATCGCGGGCGTCCACTTCGAATTCCTCGATGTGGATGGAGGTGTAGTAGTCGTCCTTGACCAGCTTTTCGTGACCACGATGGCGTCTTCGAAGTTGTAGCCGCGCCACGGCATGAACGCGACCAGAACGTTCCGGCCCAGAGCCAGCTCGCCGCTTTCGGTGCAAGGACCGTCGGCCAGCACATGCGCCCTTCTTGACCTTCTGGCCCTGGAACACGATGGGCTTCTGGTTGATGCAGGTGTTTTGGTTGGAGCGCTTGAACTTGGTGAGCTGGTAGATGTCGGCGCCCACTTCGCGCGAAAGCTGCCCTTCCTGGCTGTTGCCTTCCACGCGCACGATGATGCGCTCGCTGTCGACCGAATCGACTACGCCGGAGCGCTTGCACATAACAACGGCGCCGGAATCGCGAGCCGTCACGTGCTCCATGCCGGTGCCGACGTAAGGAGCTTCGGCGCGCAGCAGCGGAACCGCCTGCCGTTGCATGTTCGATCCCATGAGCGCGCGGTTCGCGTCGTCATTTTCAAGGAACGGAATCAAGCTGGCGGCGACCGAGACCAGCTGCTTCGGACTGACGTCCATGTACTCGATTTCGCCCACGTGCTTCAGGACGAAGTTGCCGGCCTGGCGAGCGTTGACCAGCTCGGCGGTAATCTTGCCCTTTTCGTCCAGGCCGACGTTGGCCTGCGCGATGATGTACTTGTCTTCTTCCCAGGCCGAGAGATAATCGCAGTGCGCCTCGAATTCGGCGGGTTGCTTCTTGGCGGCTTTGTTGGCCTTATCGATCTCGCCGCGCAGCAGGATCTGCCCGACCTTCAGGTCGGTTTCGCCCGGGTTCAGGATCCGGACTTCGTCCACCACGTGGCCGTCTTTGACGCGGCGGTAGGGGCTTTCGATGAACCCGTAATCGTTGATCCGCGCAAAACACGAAAGCGAGCTGATCAGTCCGATGTTCGGGCCTTCCGGCGTTTCAATCGGACAGATGCGGCCGTAGTGCGTGGGATGCACGTCGCGGACTTCGAATCCGGCGCGCTCGCGGGACAGACCGCCTGGTCCAAGAGCCGAGAGACGCCGCTTGTGCGTGATCTCCGACAGCGGATTGGTCTGATCCATGAACTGCGATAGCTGCGACGATCCGAAGAATTCGCGGATCGCGGCCATCACCGGCTTGGCGTTGACCAGGTCGTGCGGCATGGCCGTCGACATTTCCTGGTACACGCTCATCTTTTCCTTGATGGCGCGCTCCATGCGGACCAGGCCGATGCGGAACTGGTTTTCAAGCAGTTCGCCCACCGCGCGAACGCGGCGGTTGCCCAGGTGATCGATATCGTCCACCGAGCCGATGCCTCTGCGCAGCTTCAGCAGGTACTGGATGGTGTCGATGAAATCGCGATGATCGAGCGTGCGCTTATCGAGCGGCGTGGCATCGGCCTTGTCATGCAGCTTGATGTTGAACTTCATGCGCCCGACGCGCGAGAAATCGTACTTGCGGGCGTCGAAGAACATGCCCTGGAACAGTTGCGTCGCGGTATCCACCGTCGGCGGATCGCCGGGACGAAGCTTGCGGTAGATTTCGAGCAGCGCGTCGTTCTGCTGCTTCACGCCGATCCTTGCGCAGCGTCATGGAGATGACGTTGCCCACGTCGTCCAGCTCGGGGAAGAAGACTTCGAAGCTGGGAATCTTGGCTTCCATCAGCTTGCCGACGATGGTCGTGGTCAGCTCGTGATTGGCTTCGATCAGGACTTCGCCGGTATCCATGTCGATGACGTCGGCGGCGACGTACGCGCCTTCGAGATCGTTCGGGGCGACTTCCACATGGTCCACCTTGGCCTTCTGGATTTCCTTGAAGACGCTGGCGGTGATCTTGCGGCCCTGCGGTGGCGATGGTTTCCCCGCCCTTGGTGATGGCGTGCGAGAGCTTGTGCCCGATGAGCGCGTCGGTCACTTTCCATTGCAGCTTCTTGCCGCTGATGACCACTTCACTGCACTTGTAGAACGCGCGCAGGATATCGGCGTCGGTCTTAAGACCTAATGCCCGAAGAAATACCGTCCCGTAGAATTTGCGCTTGCGGTCGATGCGGACGTGCAGCAGGTTCTTGTTGTCGTACTCGAATTCCACCCAGCTTCCGCGATAGGGAATGATCTTGCCCAGGAAGTATCCCTGCGCCTGCTGGCGCTCGAAGAACACGCCCGGCGAACGGTGCAACTGCGACACGATCACGCGCTCGGTTCCGTTGATGATGAACGTGCCGTTCTCGGTCATCAGCGGGATTTCGCCGAAGAAGACTTCCTGCTCCTTGATGTCGCGGATGGTCTTGTTGCCGGTTTCAGGATCCTTGTCGAAGACCGTCAAGCGGATGGTAACTTTCAGCGGCGCCGCATAGGTCATGCCGCGCTCTTCGCACTCAGGCACGTCGTACTTCAACTGCAAGCCCACGGGATCGCCGCAGCGGTTGCAGAAGGTGACGATGTTCTTGTTAAAGGTGCCGCAGCGCTGGCACAGCACTTCGCCGGAATGGAACGGATCCGTCTGGATGGTCGCGCCGCAAGCCGGGTTCCGGCAGGTCGAGCGCAGGTGATGCAGACCCTTGAGGTTCCCGCACTTGCACTCCCAGTTGCCGATGGCGTAATCGACGAACTCCAGCTGGCTCAAGCCGCGGAAGTCCGAGATCGGAAAGACGCTTTTGAAAACGCTCTCCAGACCCGTGTCGTCGCGTTCGCTCGGCAGCAATTCCATCTGCAGGAAGCGTTCATACGACTTCTTCTGAACCTCGATCAGGTTCGGAATCGGGATGGTAGTCTTGATTTTCGAAAAATCGACTCTCTCGCGAGCAGCACCGTTTTCGGGGGTAGGCATGCTAAAAATTCCTCTATTCAAGAGCGGCGCCGGCAGACACAAGTCCGCCGGAATCAAAACGCAAAGGCCCGATGGTGTGGACACACCTCGGGCCGACTATTTATTCGCAGGGCAGACGAACTGCCAAGCAGATCGCGGGATGCCAAATTCACTGTGACCAGGTCCGGGCGCTCTTTCCGGTTGTCTTAATCGTAGCAAACGCCGTACCACTCGTCAAACGGCGTCGCCAGTGGACAGACAATCCTCACCCTTCGTCCACTGGCAGGCGGGCTCTCTTAGGCTAAGATCGCCTGCCCTGCCAATCACTTACAGCTACTTACTTTACTTCTACGGTCGCGCCGGCGTCAGTGAATTTCTTCTTGATGGTTTCGGCTTCTTCCTTGTTTACGCCCTCTTTGATGGGCTTGGGGGCTCCGTCAACCAGGTCCTTGGCTTCTTTCAAGCCCAGGCTGGTGACTTCGCGGACAGCTTTGATGACGTTAATCTTGTTGGCGCCGGCTGCCGTGAGAACGACCGTGAACTCGGTCTTTTCCTCGACCGGAGCCGCAGCCGCTCCGCCGCCACCCGCCGGCGCTGCCGCGACGGCCGCAGCCGCAGCCGAGACACCCAGCTTTTCTTCCAGCATTTTGACGAGCTGGGATGCTTCGAGCAGCGTCAGCCCCTGAATCTGTTCCGCAATCGCATTGATGTCAGCCATGTTGTTCCTTCGCTCTTTCGCCCTTAGGCGGAAAACTTGTTTTCTTTAACGCCTTGATCCACTACCACGGCCAGGTTACGGCCGACGCCGTTCATCGCCGTCACCAGCCGCTGCGCCGGCGCATTGATCAGCCACAGCAACTTCGCGTAAATCTCTTCTTTCGACGGCAGCGTCGCCAGGGCAGTGATGCCCGAGACGTCGATCACCCGGCCCTCGACCATTCCCGCCTTGAAGGTGAACGTCGGGTTCGCCTTCGCGTACACCGTCAGAGCCTTGGCCAGAGCCACCGGATCGCCCGAAGTGTAGGCGATCGAGCACATGCCCTTCAGCTCTTTCAACAGCTCCGCCGACTTGGTCCCCTCGGAGGCCTTCTCGGCGATGTTGTTCTTGACCACCTTATAACTGGCGCCCGCGCCGCGAACGGTCTTGCGCAGCTCGAAATCCTGCTGCACGGTCAGCTTTTCATAGCCGGTGAGGAAGACGTTCTGAGCTTTCTTCAGCTCCGCCTTCAACGCGTCCATGTCTTTCTGTTTTTCGGGTTTCTTTTTCATGTGGGAGCTAGACCGCTTTCAAGTTGTAAGGCGTTACATCAAGATGAACGCCGGGTCCCATAGTGGAGCAGATCGTCGCGCTGCGAACGTATTTGCCTTTGGCCGCCGCCGGCTTAGCCTTGACCACCGCCTCGAGGAGCTTATTGGTATTTTCGACCAGCGCGAGCGCCTCAAAGCTTACTTTGCCGACCGGGCAATGAATGCAGTTGGTCTTATCCAGCCGGAATTCCACCTTACCGGCCTTCACTTCCTTCACCGCCTGCGCGATGTCATTGGTCACCGTGCCGGTCTTGGGATTCGGCATCAGGCCGCGCGGCCCGAGCACTTTACCCAAACGTCCCACGCCCCGCATCATGTCCGGCGTGGCGATCACGGCGTCGAAATCGGTCCAGTTCTCGTTCTGGATTTTGTTGACCATGTCGTCGCCGCCCACGTAATCGGCGCCGGCTTCGGTCGCTTCACGCTGCTTGTCGCCCGAGGCGATCACCAGCACTTTTTTCGATTTGCCGAGCCCATTGGGAAGCACAATGGTCCCGCGAACCATCTGGTCGGCGTGCTTGCCATCGACGCCCAGGCGCAGATGCAGCTCCACGGTCTCGTCAAACTTGGCGAATTTGACCTTCTTGACCAGCGGAACGGCTTCTTCGACGGAGTAAGGCTTGATTTCGACTTGCTGGAGGGCAGCGGTATACTTTTTGCCTGTTTTGCGGCTCATAGTTGATTGGTCCAAACGGCCAAGCGCGAAACTGCCTCAGCCTCCCAAAGTGGTAATCCCGATAATAACAAAACCGGGATTGCTTGCGCAACCCCGGCTGACTGATCGGAGAAACTTCTCGACTCGCTTAGCTGCGAACGCGGCGGCGCACAAAGAACAGTGCGATCAGACCGGCGCCGACCAGCGCCGAGGTAACCGGCTCGGGAACCTGTTGCCCGGTGGCGGTGATGTGAGCCCATTCCTCAAACCCGGCGTCCGACGAATCCGTGTTTCCGAACGCGGAATACAAATAGAGGTACGGAGTATTCGCCGGGACCACACCGGAAAACAAGGATTGCTTCACATAGAGGAACATGTCGAACCCGTTACCGCTACCCTCATTGTTGTTGTAGTCCAAGATAACCTTACTGGGCGATCCCGTACCACTGCAGCTTGAGCTTCCCACAGTCGTACAGGACACCGAAGTCGCCGTCAGGAAGTCGTACACCAGCGTCGCGCCCGGACCAGGCGTACCGCTCTGACTCAAATTTCCGGTGCTGGCCACATACAACTGGAGCGCGTCGATTGAAATCAGACTCGTCTTGGCGGTTTCGTTGATGTCCAACAAAAACGTGTAGTACCCCAACTTCGAAGTTGTGTCCAGATTGCTCAACAGCAGGCTGTGTGTAAAGTTACCGCCTTTGTTGTCGTCAACGTTGTTTGCGTCCGTGTTGTACCCTTGCTCCGTCGGCGAATTTTGGAGCCGTTCGAACGAATCGATGCTGCCTGTGCCGACAGTGGTCGGAGCACTGGTGGCATCCAGGATCGAATCGCCCATGCCGCCGGTGAGAGTTGCCGTTCCTGTTCCGGATAAATCGATAACAACGGTAGCTTTCGCCGCCGCCGAAAAGGCCAACACGACCACCAACGATCGTATCGACCGAAATCATTGTCTTATTCATAAGTCATCCTCCATCTTCCCCCAGGCTCACGCTTTCAAAGCGCGATGCCCTCCAACTAAGGCCTTCTCCGTAGGCTTGAGGTAGAGTATACGGTTAGATTTCTTGGATGGAGCCCTCTTATTGGGGGAGTACGGCCTGAAAATGGTACCGGTACCGGGTGCTGCAAAGGTCCATTAAGACGCCAAACACGCCGGCTTCGCGTAGTGGCCGGGACGATCGGCTCGCCGCCAAATAACAAACCGGGGTTGCTTGCGCAACCCCGGTCATTGGATTAGGAATTTTTTAAATCCGCGCGCTTATCCGCGAACGCGGCGGCGCACAAAGAACAGTGCGATCAGACCGCTGCCGACCAGTGCCGACGTAACCGGCTCGGGAACCGTGCTGCTGTGGCAAGTAGGACCGCCAACCACGCAGCCCGTGATGTTATCGCCCGCATCCGTTCCAAAGCTGAAAATACCGTTCGAAACAGTCGTTGCCGACGTTACGCCCGCAATTGTGAAAGAGAACGTCGCTGTCCCGTTTAGATAGGGGTTGTGATTGCCAGTGATGGAGGCATTGGGGCTGTTCGACACCGACCCAATGATTGTCTGAGACGGACCATCAGCCAGCGAGTCCAGATGTATCGTCCCACCTGAGCTCGTCAAAGCCCAACCAGTAATCGTAGCGCCTGAACTGCTCACAACACCGCCACTTGCAACAGTGACCAGGCTACCCGTGGGAATACTTGTCGTATTTAAAGCTGTGGCTGGAGCCGAACTGAGCGTAAAGAAGAAATCGCTCAAGAGCTGGTCGGCCGCAAAGATGCCGGTTTGAAGATTGTTTAATGTGACCGTAACGAGCCCGCTATCCGCAGTGCTCACGCTTGCCGACGCACTCACCGGGTTTCCCTGAGCGTCGATGCCGCCGATCGTGTTAAACGAGATCGGGGAAGCGCTTGCCACCACCGAAAAGGTCACTACCGCTAATACCGTACGAAACATCCGTTCCTCCTGTTGACCGGCTCGCAATTTCAAACCTGCGATACCGGAAGGCTTAGGTCTTCGCCTTAGCCCAAAATAAGTATACCTTAGGCGATCCGTTTTGAACCAGTCTTTTCCAGCCTCCTTAGCATTTTAGTACTAGTATCACGATGGGAGCCCACACTAATGCGATGATTCCAATAGGTCTCTGTAGAGCTGGCGCGGGTGGTCGAATCGCTCCCCTGGCAGATGCCAAAAATGTGGCTACCTGGTTAGCCCTGGCAGAATAGTTGGAGAACGTTCTGAAATGGAGGCGAGGTCTAGCTGCGTATGCGGCGGCGGAGGAAGAAGAGCGAGAGTAGTCCAGTGCCGACCAGCGCGGAAGTGACCGGCTCCGGGACGGTATTGCTGAAGCCGTTTAGCGTACTCACTCCGATCAGGCCCGTGCAACCCGCGCCTTGGGGGCAACCAGTGCCCGGCGTGTTGGTCCCGTTATAGAAGACATCGGCCACAAAATACACCGGCGTACCCCCGGTGGATTGGCTCACGATGTTCTGGATGCTGGTAAAGCCTCCGCTTCTCGTTATCAGGAAAGAGAGGGTGTTCGAGCCGGCAGTGTTCGCAAGCGATGTAGTCGCCGCAGCCCGGTCGAAATCGCCAAACCCATCGAATTGATACGAGCCGGCGGCTGTAGTGCCTCCGCTGTAGGTGTTGGGGGTGAAATCGCTGTAGCTGAAACTTGCCGCGGCTAGATTGTCGTTAAACCCGAACGAGTAATTGGTGCCGCCCCCGTTTGGAAACCCGCTATTGATCAAACCGAACCCATTGGCCAGATCGATATTGACCAGAATATTGGTGCCCTGCAACGTCAGTTCCAGGGTCCCATAGGGGCCGGAACCAAATGTGGTCGGGCCTGAATTATGCACGTCGAACGTGTACGTACAATCGGTGGTCGACACACAGTCCGATGCAAAAACACTGGGTGCCGTCGCGGCTGCTGCGATCATCGATAGAACAAATGTCCAACGCTTCATCGTGCTCTTGATTCCTCCGGATATCCTAAACCTTGCTCTACTCGTTCCAAGGCCTTCTTCGAGGCTCGATGTCAGTATACTGTGACCTTTCTGGTTTCCGAGTCCTGTCTTTGGTTTAAAGTTGGTCTGAATACAATCAAAAAGTACCGGTACTGGCAAAAACCGGAGGGCCTCGGGTCTGCATGCTAAACTGAACATTCCAATGCCTCCTGACGAGCCCACGCTGCCGGCTAAGCTGCCTGCGGGTGCGGGCTTCGCGCGGCTGGTCGAAATCATGGCTCGCTTGCGCGCACCGGGCGGCTGCCCCTGGGATCGCGAACAGACCTTCGACAGCATCAAACCGTACCTCCTCGAAGAGACTTACGAGGTGATGGACTCGATCGACGCCCGCGATTGGAACGGCCTGGCGGACGAGCTGGGCGATCTGCTGCTGCAAGTGGTGTTCTTCTCGCAAATGGCCAAGGAAGCCGGGCACTTCGACGTCAGCGATGCGGTCGAGGCGATCAACAGCAAGCTCATCCGGCGTCATCCGCATGTTTTCGCCGACGGCGATGCGAAAACCTCGGACGAGGTTTTGCGTAAATGGGACGAGATCAAGGCCACTGAAAAGGCTGCGGGCACCAAGCCCAAAGGGCTTCTGGGAGGTGTCCCCCGCAGTCTGCCTGCTCTGATGGAAGCGCGCCAGATCGCGGGGCGCGCCGCGGGAGCCGGATTCGACTGGAACAACGTCGACGAGGTGCTCGAAAAACTCCGCGAGGAGCTCGACGAGCTGGATCGTGCGCGCAAAGGCCAGTCCCAGGAAGCCCTGCAGGACGAGATCGGCGACCTGTTGTTTGTGATCGTCAACATCGCGAGGTTTCTGAAAGTGGATCCGGAGCAGGCCTTGCGCGGGACCAACTCCAAGTTTCGGCGCCGCTTCGCGCACGTCGAACAGGGCCTGGAGGCGCAGGGCAAATCGCCCAAGGAAGCCACCATCGAGGAAATGGAATCGCTCTGGCAAGAGGCTAAACGGCACGAGGGTAAGCTCCGCGGCGTATGATCGTCCGCGCGCTTGCCGGGCACGCCGAGTTCGCCGAAGCTGTCCGCCTGCAAAAGGAGATCTGGGGCTTCGCCGGATCTGGAACTGCTGCCCGTTCGTTTCTTCGTGGTCGCCTCACGTGTCGGAGGCCAGACTCTGGGGGCGTTCGACGGAGAGCGCATGGCCGGATTCCTGCTGGCGATTCCCGGCATCAAGCGGGAGAGCGGGATACAGTATCTTCACAGCCACATGCTGGGGGTGTCGAGCGATTATCGCGACGCCGGCGTGGGCCGCATGCTCAAGGCCGCCCAGCGCCAGGATGCGTTGGCTCGCGGGATTCGGCTGATCGAGTGGAGTTTCGATCCGTTCGAAGCCAAGAACGCCTATTTCAACCTGGAGATCCTGGGCGCGATGGTGCGGAGCTACGTTCCCAATATGTACGGGGTGAGGGCGGGATCGCCGGACGGCGATCTGCCGACCGACCGGTGTATCGCCGAGTGGTGGATTGCGGAGACCAAGCCCAAACCCGCGGTTGCCGCGCGCGTTCCCCTGCCCCCGCGTAAATCCCGCGAATCGCAAGAGTCGCTGGCTCGCGAGTTGCAGCGGCATTTTGCCGATGGACTAGCCATCACCGGCTTTGAGAGATCTGGTGCCGGAACCTACTTGTTATCGCCATGGCCATCCACATAGAGAAAATCACTCTCCGGGAAATCGCCATGCCGCTGGTGCATTTCTTCGAGACCAGCTTTGGCCGGACCACGCACCGCAGGATCATCCTGGTGGAAGTCGTCAGCCAGGGCATTTCGGGATGGGGCGAGGTCACCTGCGGCGAGAATCCTTTCTACAACGAAGAGTGGACCGATGCGGCCTGGATGATCGTGCGCGATTATGTCGCGCCGCGGATATTGAGCTCTTCATCAAAAAGCGCTTTTGAGAGCGCAGCGGATGTAGGCGCCCGCAGCGAGCACATCCGCGGACACCTGATGGCTCGCGGAGGCGTGGAAGCCGCGGTGTGGGATCTGGAAGCCCGGATGAAGGGACTGCCTTTGTGGGAACACATCGGCGGAGGCTGGTTCAAGGAAATCGCCTGCGGGGTTTCGATCGGCATCCAGGACACCGTGCCGCAGCTGCTCAAGACCATCGAGAAGGAAGTCGCCGCCGGCTACCAGCGCATCAAAATCAAAATCAAGCCCGGATGGGATGTAGACGTGGTGCGAGAGGTCCGGCAGGACCTTCCCGTCGATCCGCCTGATGGCGGACGCCAATTCCGCCTACACCCTGGCCGACGCGGACCGGCTCAAGGAACTGGACGAGTTCCGCCTGATGATGATCGAGCAGCCGCTGGCGCACGACGAGATCGTCGATCACGCCGCGCTGCAGGCGCAGCTCGATACGCCCATCTGCCTCGACGAATGCATCCGCACCGTGCATCACGCCGAACAGGCCATTCGCCTTCAGGCCTGCGGCATCCTCAACATCAAGCTGGGACGCGTCGGCGGATTTGCCGAAGCGCTACGAATCCATGATTTGGCACAAGCCCACAGCATTCCCGTGTGGTGCGGAGGCATGCTCGAATCGGGCGTCGGGCGCGCCCATAACATCGCTCTTTCGACGCTGCCGAATTTCGTGCTGCCGGGCGATGTGTCGGCCAGCAAGCGATATTGGACGCGCGACATCACGTCACCAGCCGGTAGAGGTATCCACGGCGGGAACCATCGCGGTGTCCGAAGCCTCAGGCTTCGGTTATGAGCTGGATCTGGATTATCTCCGCCACGTAACGGTCCGGCAGGAAACTCTCACGTGAGCGGATTCACGCGACCTGCTGCGCTCCAATCGGAATTACCGTTACACATGGATCGGGCAGGTGGTCAGCGAAGTCGGCGATCACTATAACAACATCGCGGTGTTCAGCCTGGTGCTGGCGAATACCGGATCCGGCCTGGTGGTCGCCGGAATTCTGCTGGCCCGGGGGGCCGCGGTGATGCTGGGCGGCCCGATCGCGGGCGTGCTGCTCGATCGCATGGACCGCAAGCGTCTGATGATCACCAGCGACCTGGTTCGCGCCGGAATCGCTCTGCTGTTCATCCTGGGCATCCCGAAGGGACACACCGGGCTGCTCTATGTGCTTAGCGGATGCCTGATGTTCGCGTCGCCGTTCTTCACCAGCGGGCGGGCGGCCATTCTCCCATCGATCGCCAGCAAAGACGAGTTGCACACGGCCAATTCGCTGACTCAGTTGACGCAGTGGAGCACGCTGGTGATCGGAGCGTTTTTAGGCGGGACCTCGGTCGCGGGATTCGGCTACACGCTGGCGTTCGCGTTCAATGCGTTTTCGTTTCTGTTCTCGGCGCTGTGCATCTCGCGGCTGCATGCGCCGGGAGGCTTTCGCTCGGATCGCAGCGCGCTTACCGAAAGCAGGGTCGTCCGGCCTTGGCACGAATACACGGAGGGCTTGCGCTATATGCGCGCCACTCCGCTGATTTTGGGGATCGGCCTGGTGGGAGTCGGATGGGCCACAGGCGGCGGAGCGGCCCAGATCCTGTTCAGCATTTTCGGCGAAGTGGTGTTTCAGCGCGGCCCAACGGGGATCGGCATCATCTGGGGATGCGCCGGTATCGGGCTGGTGGGCGGGGCACTTTTCGCAAACTACATCGGCAAGCGTATTCGTTTCGAGCATTACAAGCGCGCGATCTCGATGTGTTACGTGGTTCATGGCGCATCCTATGTTCTCTTCAGCCAGGCGCCGACGTTCGCCGGCGCGTTATTCTTCATCGCGCTCTCCCGCGCGGCTGTGGCGGTGAGTTCGGTGTTGAACACATCGCAGCTTCTGCGCCACGTCTCGAACGATTTCCGGGGGCGGGTGTTCTCCACTATCGAGACCTGGACCTGGGCCACTATGATGGTTTCCATGGCGATCGCCGGTCTGCTATCGGATCACGTGAGCCCACGCACGATCGGGCTGTGGGCGGGCGTGTTCAGCTCGACCACGGCGATCTTCTGGGGTTGGGGCAACTTCAGCGGCAAGCTGCCGGAGCCGGCGCTGGCCGGCGTCGAACCGGAGGAGGTCGAAGTGCACGGAGATCCGACAGTATGATGTCGTCACTCCAGGGCCGGGTGGTGCTCGTCACCGGAGCGGCCAAGCGCATTGGCCGTGGGATCGCGTTAAGACTTGCGCGCGAAGGAGCGCGGGTAGCGATTCATTATTCAAGTTCGGAAGCCGAAGCGCGGGCGACAGCGGCGGAATGCGGCAATGCTCCCATCTTTCGGGCTAATTTGGAAAACATCGCTGCGATCGAAAGATTGTTTTCAGACGTGCAGGAACATTTCGGAAAGCTCGACGGGCTGGTGAACAACGCCGCGCGATTCACGCGCAAAGATCCGCTGGAGATCACCGAGGCCGATTGGGATTTCGTCCATTCGGTAAATCTCAAAGCCACGTTCTTCTGCTGCCAGCAGGCCGCGCGCTACATGCTGACGCACGATGGAGGAAAGATCGTCAACATCAGTTCGCTGGGCGGCATTCGGGCATGGCCCGATCATGCGCACTACTGCGCATCGAAAGCCGGCGTGATTCACTTGACACGCGCGCTGGCCCAGGCCTGGGCGCCGAGAATCACGGTGAACTCGGTGGCGCCCGGAGTGATCCCTTTCGGAGAACCCGACGAGCGCGTGAAGCGTTTGATCGCCAAGACACCCGCTGGCCGCGCGGGCACGGCCGATGAGATCGCCGATGCGGTGGTTTTTTTCCTGACCGCGTCGAATTTCATGACCGGGCAGGTGCTGGCCGTCGACGGCGGATTAAGCCAGAAATGACGCGGGTCGGGCATGCCCGACCCCTACGGCTTGTACATATCCGGATACGCCCGGCGCTGCTCTTCGGCGATCTCCATCGCCGTGCCGATCTGGATCAGCGGGCCTTTCCCGATGCCCGGGCAGTACTTCGCCGTGCGATTCCACTCGCGCCGGCTTTCGACCAACTCCGGCCAGAACGGAAACGTGCGGCACTGCGTCGGCTTAGCGGGATGAATCGAGCAGCCGTGGCCCTCGAGGAACGGGCACTGCTTTTCAGGCGGCTTGCGGAACCGCATCTGGTGGCGGGTCCGGTAAACATATTTCTTTTCGAACGCCCGCGCCGGCATCCCCACGAATTTTGCGGCGCGCTTCAGGTCGGCTTCAGCCAGGTAGACGAAACCCTCCTGGTTGCAGCAATTAATGCACCCACGCTGGCAGGTAAAGCGAAGCGAGTCCAAGCCCTGATCGTACCCTTTTTCCCGGCAAGCCTAGTACTCTACTCTTCGGGCCGGGTACTCCTTTCTGGTACAAAGCCACCTGGGGCCCGACACTTATCGACAAAACCTGGGCTATCATGGTGAAACCCTGTAGGCGTTAGTGTAGGAAACTCGGAGGGAATATGAACGTATCGAAGCGCGTAATACTCGCGCTTTTGGCGCTATTTTGCATCGGCGGAACTGCTTTCTGCGCCACCTTTGGGAATAGCGTACCCATCCGCGGAACGGTTTCCGATCTGGCCCTGGATGAGGTGAGGGGCAGACTCTACATCGCCAACTTCAGCGCCGGGCGCATCGAAGTCATGGATACTGCCAGCCGCGCGCTGCAGACTCCATTGCTCACGCCGCTGCCGCCCAGTGCAGTCGCGCTATCCCCGGATGGCGTTTATCTGGTTGCGGGGGAGTACAACAACTTCGGCGCGAGTACGGCGAAAGGCGGGCTGACGATCTTCAATCTGTCTGCCGGGACCAAGCAGGATGTGGCCACCAACGATCCGGTTCTTGCCGTGGCGTTCGGCGCCGGCTCCCAGGCGCTGGTGATCACCACCCAGCAATTCCTGCTGGTCGATCCTGGTACGGGAACTGCCACCCCTCTTCCCGCGCCCGTGGCTCTGGAAGGGAAACCGCTGCCGGTTCCGTTCTCCACGTTCCCTCCCAATATTATCCAGGCGTCCACGGGGGTTTCAGGAGACGGCCAGACGATCGTTATCCTGGCCCAGATCGCCAATGGCGATCCGAAAAATGCCGCGGTGCTGATTTACCGTGTGGGCCAGCTCCAGGTAGGAGTGCTGGGTATCGTCTCCTCGCCCCCGCTGGGCCCTCGTTCGGTCAGTGTGAATCAGGATGGCAGCTCCTTCATGGCCGGCTGGACACTGATGAGCCAGCAAATCTTCGGATTAGCCGACGTCCCTTACGCGAACGGCGATTTCCGGCTGGGCGGGCACTTCTGGGATAGGAATACCACCCGGAACCGGATCTACGTGGATGTGCCGGTAACCGCCACCGAAGCGCCTGTCCTGCACGTGATGGACACCGATAATTTGACCGTAAGGCAGCGGATTCAACTGCCTCAGACGATGTCGGGCCGCGCCCTGATGTCGAGCGACGGAAACACGGCCTATGCAGCCTCCGAGGGCGGCGTGCTGGTTCTGCCGATCGGCACGCTCGACGGGAGCGCTCCGCTCGTGGCCGCGCTGCAGGAAGACGTCGTTTTCCTGGGCGACTCGTGCAACCGGCAGATCATCTCCCAATTTGTCGATATCGTCGTTCAGGGCGGCGGCCCGGTCGATTTCAAGCTGTCCCTGCCGAATGGCACCAAAGGCGTGCAGCTTAGCCAGACCAGTGGCACAACATCCACTCGCGTACGTATCGATGTGGATCCCACCCTGTTTCAGAACGCGAAGGGAAGCACAACCATTCCGCTGACAATCACGTCGGTCAATGCCATCAACATTCCATTTCCCGTGCGTCTGGTGATCAACACCCGCGACCTGAACCAGACCGGCAAGCTGATCAACGTGCCGGGCAAGATCGTCGATATTTTGGCCGATCCCGTCCGGAATTATGTGTACCTGCTTCGCCAGGATAAGAACGTGGTGCTGGTCTACGACGGCTCGACCCTGAAGCCGTTGATGTGCGGCGACCAGCAGCAATGTCAACTGCGCACCGGCAACACTCCCGTCTCGATGGCGATGACCGACGACCAGCAATTCCTGATCGTTGGAAACGATCGTTCCCACCTGGCCAGCGTGTTTAACCTGGATGCGCTGCAAGCTGCCGCCCCGATCGTGTTTGAGGACGGATATCCGCGTTCGATTGGCGTGGCGCACGGAGGAATTTGGGCCACCGTCCGCGTGGTTACGCCACCCGAAGATGTAACCTGCCAGGGCGGAGCCAGCAACAACCCGCTTTATCGGGTCGACTTCGATAACCGCATTGCCAGCGCCCCGCCCGCACTCGGAGTCTATTGCAATCAAGCTCCCGCAGATTCGGTTTTGGCAGGCACTCCGTCCAAAAACTACATGTTGCTGGCCATGGCCGACGGAACCGCAGCCATGTGGGATGCCGGGTCGGATACGTGGGTCGTGTCCCGCACCGACGGCACCGCCGCCAGCGGCGCGTTTGGAGCATTCGACGATGAGCACTTCCTGGTGGACAACAAGGTGCTCGATCCGAGCCTGTATCCCGTGGCCACTCTGGAATCCGCCAGCGGACACTCCTCCGGTATGGGGGTTTGGCTTGAGAAGAACACGGGGCTTCGCACCACCAACGCTAGCGATTCAGGGCCGGGCACCATTGAGCGGGTGAATCTGAATACCCTGGGAACATACAGTGCGAGATTGACCGCCGAGGCGCCGGTACTGGCGTCCACGCTAAACACGCCTCCCATCGGCCAGATCGGAGAGACCATCCTTCCGTTTACCCGCACGCTGGCGATGTCCCCCGACGGGCAGTCGATTCTGCTGCTCACGCAGTCCGGGCTCACCAAGGTCGCGATAGATTACGATGCGCCGACGCCGGTCCCCATGGTATCCGGGCTGGTGAATGCCGCCGACGGCGGCACGGACGTCGCCCCCGGGGGCCTGGCTCTGGTCCAAGGCAGCGGGCTCGCGTCACGGTCGGAAACCGCCTTCACTTTGCCCTTGCCATCGACTCTGGGGGACGCCTGCGTGACCGTGGGAGATATTGCGCTGCCCCTGTTCCGCGTTTCCTCCACTGAAATCCTGGCCCAGTTGCCATTCGGCCTCAGCGGCGACGTGCCTTTGGTGGTTCGCTCACCGGGCGGCGTCAGCGACCCGTTCACCGCGCATATCCAGACCTTCGCACCGGCCATTTTCCACACCGGACAGGCTGGCGACCAGACCGGACTCGCCACCGTCGTTCGGCAAAAGAATGACGATTTCGTGGATTTCACCAATCCGATTCATCCCAACGATGTTATTTCGATTTATCTAACCGGGCTCAGCCAGACTTCGCCGCCAGCGCCGTTTGGCGACGTCGCGCCCGCGGATCCGCTGTCGGTCACGGCGACACCTCCCACCGTCACCCTGGGCAATTCCACTCTGCCGGTGCTGTTCTCGGGCCTGGTGCCGGGCGAAATCGGTGTATACATCATCAACGTATCGGTGCCCCACGGGGTGCCGAGTGCGGTACAAACCCCTCTTACAATCAAGCAGGGTGGTTTCTCCACGACGCTCCAGGTTCGAGTTGTCAACCCGTAACAACGAGAAGAGTACAAAGGACCAAACATGCTGAAAAAACTTGTCTTGAGCGGCTTACTGGCGGCAGGCATGGCCTGCGCGCAGGAGTGGGAGGTCGGCGCCATCGGAGGCTATGGTTACGCTCCTCATCTCACGGTGAGTAACGGCAGCGCCAAGGCCGAGACCGGAATCGGCACCGGCGGAGTGGTAGGCGTATTCGCCGGAGAGGATATGTATAGATTCTGGAGCGGCGAACTGCGCTATCTATATCGCTTCGACGACCTCAAGCTTTCTTCGGGAAGCGTCAAGGCGCCCGATTTCAGCGCCCACACGCATATCCTGACGGCGGATTTCCTGGGCCATTTTCGCCCCAAGGAATCGAGTGTCCGGCCGTTCATCGCGTTCGGCGGCGGCGCCAAGATCATGGTAGGAAGTGGAATCGAGTCGGCGGGGCAGCCACTCGGAAATTTCGTGGGATTGACGGCCACCCATGAGATCCTGCCCGTGGCCGATATCGGCGGCGGGATCAAGATCAACCTGCACAAGAATCTTCGCCTGCGCGTGGAAATGCGCGACTATATCAGCCCGGTACCGAACAAGGTTCTCGCTCCCGCGCCGGGTGCGAGCCTGGGTGGAGTGCTGAACGACATCCAGGGCATGGTTGGCCTAAGCCTGACCTGGTAAGACTTTACTCGACGCGAATCGCGTAATCCGTCCAGCAGTTGGTGTCGCCGATTCCGCTGGTTTGCAGCACAATCGCCGGCACAGGGTTTGGATTGGTCTGCTGGACCTTGGGATCCAGAATCTTGGCGATTTGATCGCGCAGGTCGTCCAGGTGCAGCCGGGTTTCGCGATCGGTGGTCCGCGCGAGCGCAACGCCCGCATCGGCGGCGATGGTCTTCAACTCCCCGCGGAACATGGGACGCTGATCGTCATTCGCGCGCTGGGCTCCATTCAGGCGCGTTGACATCAGGTCGAGATAAGCGCGCTGGAGATTGCGGCGATACGCGTCAACTTTGACGGAAGGCGCGTAGATTTCGGCGAAAATCCCCTTGCGGAGATCGGAGAGAAACTCCGCGGGACGGTACGCGGCCGCGCCGTCGATCGCTTCTTCTTCCACCAGGCGGCCGAAACGCTGTGTGGATAGCAGCGAATTCAGGACCTGCAATTGCGCCGCGCGAATGCGGGTGAGCGCGCCGGCCGGTTCGATGCGCCGCAGGATTTCCGGCCGCAGCAGCATGCTAGGAGTCGCAAAAGCATTTTCGTTCAGGAATTTCACCGCGGCCACCTGCCGCGTTTTGGGAACCAGGTTGAAGCGAACGCCGTCCTGGCCGCCGTGCTTTTCGAACGAGTCGAACGCGCCCACGATCTGCGCCACGTGACCCATCTCATTGGCCCACTGGCCGACCACGCGGCCGTACACCGTTCGCAGATCGTCCCAATCCTGACCGTCGTGAGTAGTCGCAACCAGCAGATTGTCCATCACGCGCTGAAGGTTCTTCAAGCCCAGGCCGGTGGAGTACACGGCATCGGCGTCGCCCACGGCTTCGGTATTCTCGCCCGAATCGGCGCCCTGCGCGCGATCGGTGCTGAAGCGGAGCCAGGGTGTTTTCTCCTGTTCGCGCGCCCATTTATCCAGCGTTTTGTTTTCGTCATCGGAGACATTCGCGTCGTTGATCGGCGCGTACGCCCAATGGATGGCCCACTTGTCATACGGCCCGATCCCGGGGATCAGCAGCTTGGGATCGATCTTATCCTCGGGCTGCGCCACGTAGTTGAAGCGCGCATAATCCATGATCGAAGGCGTGTGGCTCATGGTTTTGAGCCATTCCGGATCGCGCAATTTCTCCGCCGGATACATCGAGCTGGCCTTCATGTTGTGCTGCAAACCCAGCGTGTGGCCGACCTCGTGGGCCACGACGAAACTGAGCAGTTCGCCCATCAAGTCGTCCGGCAAAGGAAGCTTGTTGGCGCGCGGATCGAGCGGACCCACCTGCACGAAGTACCAATCCTCCACCAACTGCTGGACGTTGTGATAGAACTGGATGTCCGCGTTCAGAATCTCGCCCGTTCGCGGGTCGGAAATATGCGGACCGCTGGCGTTTTCCGTCGTCGAAGGCAGCCAGCGCACTACCGAATTACGCACGTCCTCCGGGCTCCAGGTGGGATCTTCGTCCGCTGTGGGCGCTTCCTTGGCGATGATGGCGTGCTTGAATCCCGCCGCTTCGAATGCCGATTGCCAGCTCTCGATGCCTTTCTTCAAATACGGCACCCATTTCTTGGGCGTCGCGGGATCGAGGTAATACACCAGCGGCTTCACTGGCTCGGATACGGCGGCCGCGGGATCCTTTTTCTCCAGCCGCCAGCGAGCCACGAACTCGCGCCGCGCGGCGCGATGCTCCGGACGGCTGAAGTCCATGGTGGAAGTGGTGAAGTACCCGACGCGGGCATCGGCGAGCCTCGGCATCATCGGCTTTTCGGGAAGCTTGACCATGCTGAAGTGGACCACCACGGTTCCCGATCCAGGCCGCATGCCGCCCTGGGGACCACCGCGCCCACCCGCTCCTCCCTGCGGATCGACCGGCGACGTGAAGGTCTGCGTCGATTCCGCTTCGATATTCGTCGGAAACGGGGTGACCCTTTCGATGTAGCTGCGGCTGGTATCCATGCCCCGGCCGCGAACGCGGGCGCGCGCGCTCAGCTCCGGCACATCGCTCAGAAACAGGCGCGTGACGTCGATCACCGGCGCGTCGCCCGGTCCGAATGCCGCGATGGGAAACGACATGACGATCGAAGGATTGTTGGCCGCCTGCACAGCCTTAGCGATCGGCTCGCCCGGATCGGCTGTAATGTCGTAGGTAACCTCGCGCAGAAATACGCGGTTCTCGCGGCGTTCCCAGCGGCCCACCAGTTCGTTCACCGTCTGTCCGCCATATCCGGCGCCGATCGTATTTTGCGCAATCTGCGCGACAAACAGGAAATCCTTGCCGAGCTCGGATGGCGGGATTTCGTAGTAGTACGTGTCTGCCCCACGCTCGCGAATTTTGTGGACTTTGAAGATGCCCTCGGAGGTTTTAGCGTCTTTGGTGATGACGCGGTCGTAGGGACGGGGCTCGTTGGGCGCTGCGCCTCCACGTCCCCCAGCGGCGGGCGGCGCCGTTGGCGTCACCGCGGGTATATCGGCCGGCGGAGCGGGAGTGGGCTCGTCCTGCGCTCTCAAAAACGGAATGGCAAAACAGAAACAGCTCAGAATGATCCGGCGCTTCATGGGACACCTCCACCCGGCAGAATTTCGATGGGGATATTCTATCAAGTTGTACAGTAGTTACTTATGAGGACGCGCCTCCTTCTGGTCCTGGTTACCGCCGTCTTCGCGGCCAGCCAGAGTAAGAGCCAGACCAAAACGATTAGCGACGCCGAGGTGATGCGAGTACACCGCTCGACGCTGCTCATCGATACGCACAATGACGTTCCCAGCCGAACGGTGGAAGGATTCGACATCGGATCGCATACGGGCGCAGGGCACACCGATATCGCCCGCCTCAAGGAAGGCGGCGTGGGAGCGCAATTCTTCGCGGTCTATGTGGCGGCGTCCTATGTGAACGGCAACCACTCGGCCAACCGGACGCTGCAGATGATCGATACCGTGCGGCACGATATCGTCGAACGCTATCCCAACGATTTCATGCTGGCGACCAGCGCTAAAGACATCGAAGAGGCGCATCGGCGCGGGAAGATCGCCGCACTGATGGGCATCGAAGGCGGCCACGCGATTGAGGACAGCCTGAGGCTGCTGCGCGATTACTACGATCTGGGCGTGCGCTACATGACGCTCACGCATTCGAACACCAATGACTGGGCCGATTCCTCGGGTGACATCGACGACCCCAAGGTCAAGCATCACGGCGGCCTCACGGATTTCGGCAAGCAGGTGGTTCGTGAGATGAACCGCCTGGGCATGATGGTGGACATCTCGCACGTCGCCGACAAGACGTTTTGGGATGCGCTCGAGGTGAGCAAGGCGCCCATCTTCGCGTCGCATTCGTCGTGCCGGGCGCTGACCAATCACGCGCGGAATATGACGGACGATATGATCGTGGCCCTGGCGAAGAAGGGCGGCGTCGTGCAGGTCAACTTCTACTGCGGCTTCATTTCACAAAAGTTCCGCGATAACGACGCGGCCGATACCAAGGCTCTGGATGCCCGCATGGCCAGGGAAACAGCAGGCAAGAATCTGAGCGAGCCGGACCGGCAAATCCTGTCGGAGAAGCTGCGCAAAGAGATGGGGCTTTCGCGGGCGACACTCGCGGACGTGGTGGATCACATCGACCACATCCGCAAGATCGCGGGAATCGACGCGATCGGCATTGGCGGGGACTTCGATGGCGTCAGCTGCACGCCCGTCGGGCTGGACGATGTTTCGAAGTATCCCAATCTAACGCGCGCGCTGCTCGAAAAGGGATATTCGGCGGACGATATTCGCAAAATCTACGGCGGGAATTTTCTGCGGGCGATGCGGGCGGTAGAGGCGGCCGCCGGAAAATGAAGAAGCAAAAACAGGGACAGCCTCCGATTTCGAAGAATGAGCCCTGCGCGGTCCGGGAAGGGTCGCCGAAATTGGCTGGCTGTCCCCTTTTTTGCGTTTTCCTGCTAACGCTCGGCGGCTTAACGGGCTGCGTCAGGACCCCGCCAGGACCGCACATCGATCCGGCGCTCGCGTCCCTGATTCCGCCCGACACCATCCTTCTGGCGGGCGCGCGCCTGGACCAGCTTCAGAAGACCGCCATCTACCAAAAGCACCTGGCGAACCGGCCGGTCCCCCTGATCGACGATTTCCCGAAGCAAATCGGTCTGAAGGTTCGCCGCCAGGATCTTTGGGAGCTACTGCTGATCTCCGATGGGAAGCAGAGCATCGTGCTCGGCCGCGGGAAGTTCTCCGACGAAGCCGAGCCGCGCATTGAAATCCCGGGTTCAACTCGATTCGCCTACAAAGGCTACAACCTGGTGGGGGACGAGCGCCAGGCGGTCCTGCTGGTCAGCCCGTCCGTCATTGGATTGGGTCCCACAGCGGCGCTGCGGTCGATGATCGACAACAAAGGTAAGAGCAACGGGCCTCCGACGAACCTAGCCGATCAGCTCAAAGGAATGCCCGCCGAGTCGATATTCTGGGCGGCGTACGGCGGCGGGGTGACGAGACTGCCCTTCAACATGCCTGGCGATATGGCTAATATCAACAAGATCATTGCTTCGATTCAATCGGGCTCGATCTACCTGGATTTGCGCACTGGAATAAACGGGCTCGCCACGGGAAATTGCGGAAGCGATCAGGACGCCAAGAGTCTTTATGATGCGCTCCGAGGATTAGCCGGACTGGGCCGGCTGGCAATCCCGAAAGACAGGCCGGAGGTGGGCCGGATCCTCGACGGGCTGCGCATCACCCAGGACGCGCACGCCGTCAATATTCACATCGAGGAGCCGGAAGAGCTGGTCGGTTCACTTTTGGATTTGTGGTTGGGGCAGGCGAAGTGATCACCCGCCCCGAGCAATTTCGGCTAATATCCCACCGCGACTGCTTCCGTGCCGATAGATGTACCGTTGCGGTACGTGTTCAGACATAATGGATGCGTGAAAACGCTGGCGCCATCGACGGATGAATAGCTGATGTCGTCGGCCGTCGCTCCGCCTGGAGGATTTAATCCGGCCAGGTCCCGAACTCGTTTCGCGATCTCATGATCGGTGCAGGAGGTATCGCCGCTGATTCCCAGTCCACCGATAATCTTGCCGTTCTTGTAGATCGGAACTCCGCCACCGAAGAAAATCATCCCGCCGGCGATCTGGTTGTCGCCGCCGCCCTGGGTCCCGATGGGCGCAAGCGCCTGAGGATCGAACGGGTTGGCCTGGCCCAGGCTCCACAGCGAGTGGCCGGGCTGAGTGAACGTATACAGCATCGCCGTCGAGAGCGCGAGCGAGTCCAGGCTGAAGGCGTTGGCCGTGTACGCTTTGGCCTTCGCGATGGACTGGCTGCCGGGCCACACCTGGCTCGGATCGGACTGCGAGTTGGCGACCGCGCAGAGTTTCCCATCGCGGTTTACCACTGCTGCCCACATTCGCGACCCGTGAAACAGACCACCCGCCTCACCGCCATGAGCGGGGGCCGCGACGAGCTGCGTCTTCAAGTCGGCTGCGGTGGGCAGACCCGAACAATTCGAGGGACCGTCGTGCCCCTGGGCCCAAATCATGGGGGTTACAGCACTCATTGCCGCAAGCGTCAAGACTGCTTTGGCGAATTTCTTCATCGAAATTTCTCCTTTTGGGAAGTACGCGCTTATCTAAGCGTCTCGGGCGATTATAGCCTTCTACTCTGATAAACGAGAATAGTACTAAGCTAATTTTTCGTGAGCAAGATAAAGGAGAATGACCTTATGCCAGTCAGATTCGGACTTACGGCCCTTCTTTTATCGGCATGCTCGGCTTACGGAATTGATCTGCGTTATTGGATCGAGCCCTGCACCCGCGCCGAAACTGCGTGCCAGAAGTCCGACGTTCAACTGGCGGAATGGGCGTTGCAGGCCTGGCAAGCGACATCGGACGGAAAGCTGCATCTGGAAAAGACCGACCGTATGACGCAGGCGAACATACGCGTTCACTGGGCCGACGCGGAGATGGGCAAGTACGGTGAGACTCGCGCCCTTCGAGGCCGGCGGTATGCGCGGAGCGGAGGTGTACGTGCTGCCGGATCTGCGTGCCATGGGACCGGACATCTTTGCCGCAGCGTCGCAGGACGCTCTGTTTCGGGAAACCATCGTCTATCTCACCTGCCTTCACGAGACCGGCCATGCCCTGGGACTCTCGCACACGGCCGACTTCGCCGACATCATGTATTTCTTTGGATACGAGAAGGGCGACGTACGCGAGTACTTCGGCCGCTATCGGCGCAAGTTACAGGTCCGTGCGGATATCGCGAAGAACTCGGGACTTTCGCCGCAGGACAAGGCGCGAGTTATTCAGATACTGAAGTAGCGGCGGTCTTGGGCGGTGGAATCGCGTCGCCCAGGTTTAATGAGCCGCCGCCTTCACTCACGTAGTTGCGATTCCAGGACGGGATCTCCACCGTCACGTCGCCTTTCACCACTGCCTGACACGCCAGACGCGAGTGTGGAGTGAGACCAGGGGCGAAATCCAGCTTATCCAACTCATCCTCTTCCGCCTCGGAAAGGTTACCGTCTCCGGCCTTCACAATTACGTGGCAGGTGGTGCAGGCGCATACGCCGCCGCAGGCGTGCTCCAACTGGATGCCGTTATTCATCGCCACGTCCAGAATCGATTCGGGCTTGCCATGCTCGTCATAGGGCAGCTTTCCCGTTTCGAATTCGACGGTCTTATTCAGATTGGCGAAGGTAACCTTGGGCACTACACCCATTGTAGCGGCATGCGGCCCAACGCCATGCAGCAAGGTGAACCTCCTTGCCATACTGGTTGTTCATGTTTCATCTCCTGGAAAAACGGATCGCGGAGGCGTTCGCGGCGCAGATTCACTCCCTGTATGGCGAAAAGGGCTCCGTTCAGACCGAACAGCCAAAACAGGCTAACTTCGGCGAAATCGCCGTGCCGGCGGCGTTTCAGCTCGCGCGGACGTTGAAGAGAGCTCCCAAGGCAATTGCCGGCGAATTGGCCAGTGCTGTCGGCGCGATCGAAGGCGTGGCCGCAATCGAGATCGCCGGCAACGGATACATGAATGTGCGGCTCGACCGGGGCGCTTACGGGTCTGCTCTGCTTCGCGGCGAGGCGCTGGGAACCACCGTCGAGGCGGAAAAAGATAATTATCGAGCACACCAATATCAATCCCAACAAAGCCGCGCACATCGGGCACCTCCGCAACGCCATCCTGGGCGATACCTTCGTCCGCATGCTGCGCGCCATCGGCCGAAACGTGGAGGTGCAGAACTATATCGACAACACCGGCGTGCAGGTGGCCGACGTGGTGGTCGCGTTCGAGCATCTGGAAAAGAAATCGCCCGCCGATGTGCGGAGGCTCATCGAAACCACGCGGTTCGATTACCTGTGCTGGGATCTGTACGCGCGGATGTCGGGCTACTATGCGGATCATCCGGAGGCGCTCGAATGGCGCAAGTCCACTTTGCACGCGATTGAGTCCGGTGAAGGAGCCACGTCGGAGCTCGCGCACCTGGTGTCCGACGCGATCGTGCGCGCTCACCTGGCGACCATGTATCGCCTCAACATCGAGTACGACGTCCTGCCGCGCGAGAGCGAAATCCTTCATCTGAAGTTCTGGGCCCAGGCTTTCGAACTGCTCAAAGAGCGCAAGGCGATCTATTTTGAAACCGAAGGCAAGAACAACGGCTGCTGGGTAATGCCGGCATCGGCGTTTAAGCAATCGGATGACGACGAAGACAGCAAGGTTATCGTCCGGTCCAACGGCACTGTGACGTACGTTGGTAAGGACATCGCGTATCAGCTTTGGAAATTCGGGCTGCTGGGTAAGGATTTTTACTACCGCAAGTGGCACACCTATCCGGATGGGCACTATGTCTGGGCATCGACCTCCGAACCGCAGACGGGGTCGCCACCTTTTGGCCGGGGGGCGCGCGTCTACAACGTGATCGACTCGCGGCAGTCGTACTTGCAGGATGTGGTGGTCGCGGGCCTGCGAGCGCTGGGCTTCGAAAAACAGGCCGAAGCGAGCGTGCACTTCTCGTATGAGATGGTCGCGCTGTCCCCGCGAACCTGCATCGAGATGGGGATCGAGCTGTCGGAGGAGGACAGGAAGCGTCCCTACGTCGAGGTCTCCGGCCGCAAGGGGCTGGGAGTCAAGGCCGACGATCTCATCGACAAGCTCATCGAAAAGGCGCTGGAGGAGGTTACGTCCCGGCACGCCGAGGATTCGGAAGCCCAGCGGCGGCAGGTCGCGACGAAGATCGCAGTGGGCGCGCTGCGCTACTTCATGCTGAAGTACACGCGCAATTCCGTGATCGCGTTCGATTTCGCCGAAGCATTGAGTTTTACGGGCGAGACAGGCGTGTACGTCCAATACGCCGCCGTGCGAGCCGCTAAGATCCTCGGAAAACTGGAGGAGCGCGGCGAAACTCTTCCTGACTTCCGGTCGGCGCTGCGCCGCGAAGCAATGGTTCGGCAACTCGCGGACGAAAGGCTCTGGCAAGCTGTTCTGATCGCGTCGAAAGCAGATGCCGCGATCGAGCAGGCGGTGACCAGCGGCGAACCATCCCATGTGGCTCGCTACGCCTTCCAGCTCGCGCAGGCGTTCAGCACGTTTTACCAGGATTTCCCGGTGGTCACGGAAACCGATGCGGAGAAGAAAACCTTCCTGCTATGGTTGACGACCTACTTCCGCGCGCAACTGGAGCGCACGCTGGGGGTGCTGGGAATCGACGTTCCGGAGTACATGTAGGCATTGTCCAACAAAGGGTCGGGCATGCCCGACCCCTACAAAAACGTGTGGTCGCCCGACGCTCGCGATAAAAAGAAACATCCATGACCAGTCAGAATTCCTTTGGCGCCGCGAGTAAGTACATGTGATCGCGGGTCGGCCTTGTAGGGGCGAGGCATGCCTCGCCCGACCATCGCGATAAAACACAAAATAAAAACATCCATGACCAGTCAGAATTCCTTTGGCGCCGCGGGTAAGTACATGTGATCGCGGGTCGGCCTTGTAGGGGCGAGGCATGCCTCGCCCGACCATCGCGATAAAATAAAAACATCCATGACAAGTCAGAATTCCTTTGGCGCCGCGGGCAAGCTGAAAGCCGGCGGCCGGGAGTACGAGATATTTCGCCTTGCCGCGCTGGAGAAGGCGGGAATCGCGAAACTTTCCCGCATCCCCTACTCCATCAAGATCCTTCTCGAGAACCTGCTGCGCTTTGAAGACGGCACGACCGTCAAGAAATCCGATATCGAATATGTCGCGAAGTGGGACCCGAAAGCGCCTGCCACCGAGATCAATTTCCGTCCGGCACGCGTTCTGCTGCAGGATTTCACGGGCGTTCCTTGCGTCGTCGATCTCGCGGCGATGCGTGACGCGCTCACGAAAATGGGCGCCGATCCCAAGAAAGCCAATCCCCTGATCCCCGTGGATCTGGTGATCGACCATTCCGTGCAGGTCGACGAGTTCGGCACTCACGGCGCGTTCGCGGCGAATGCCCTGCTCGAATACCAGCGCAATGGCGAGCGCTATGCGTTTCTGCGCTGGGGACAATCGGCGTTTCGCAATTTCCGCGCGGTGCCGCCCGATACGGGCATCGTTCACCAGGTGAATCTCGAATACCTGGCTCCGGTGATCTTCCACAATAATGGCAGCGCCTATCCCGATACGGTGGTCGGCACGGATTCGCACACCACGATGATCAACGGTCTGGGAGTCGTCGGCTGGGGCGTCGGCGGGATTGAAGCCGAGGCCTGCATGCTCGGCCAGCCCGCGACCATGCTCCTTCCCGCGGTGGTCGGGTTCAAACTTCACGGGCGACTGCCCGAAGGCGCGACCGCGACCGACCTGGTCCTGACCGTCACGCAGATGCTGCGCAAGAAGGGCGTGGTCGGAAAGTTCGTCGAGTTCTATGGCGACGGCGTAGGCGCGTTGAGTTTGGCGGATCGGGCCACCATCTCCAACATGGCGCCCGAATATGGCGCGACCATCGGCGTCTTCCCCATCGATAACGCCTCGCTCGATTATCTGCGGATGACGAATCGCGCGCCGGAGCAGATCGAACTCGTGGAAGCGTATGCGCGCGAGCAGGGATTGTTCCGCGTGGACGGCGCGCCGGATCCGGTTTACTCGGATACTCTGGAGCTCGATCTGAAGACCGTCGTGCCGTCGCTGGCGGGCCCCAAGCGTCCGCAGGATCGCATCAATCTGCCCGACGTAAAGAAGAACTTTCTGGACTCGCTGGGGGTGGCGCCCCAGAAGACCCATGAGCCGAATGGACTCGTTCAGGACGGCAGCGTTGTGATCGCCGCGATCACCAGTTGCACCAACACTTCGAACCCTTCCGTGCTGGTCGCGGCGGGCCTCCTGGCGAAGAAAGCAGTGGAGCACGGCCTGAAGTCTAAGCCTTGGGTTAAGACCAGCTTAGCGCCGGGATCTAAAGTAGTCATTGACTACCTGGCCGATGCCGGATTGCTGCCCTATCCTCGAACAGTTGAAGTTCCATCTGGTCGGCTACGGATGCACCACCTGCATCGGAAACAGCGGCCCGCTGCCGGAGGAAGTTGGCTCGGTGGTGACCAAGGAAAAGCTCACCGTGGCCGCCGTGCTGTCCGGCAATCGCAACTTCGAAGGCCGCGTGAATCCGCTGGTGCGCGCGAACTATCTGGCATCGCCTCCACTGGTGGTGGCGTACGCCCTCGCCGGCCGCGTCGACACGGACCTTGTCAATGAACCACTAGGCGAAGATAAGGACGGCAAAGCCGTCTACCTGCGCGATATCTGGCCGACGGACCAGGAAGTGCAAGCCGCCGTTAAGAAATCCGTTAAGCGCGAGATGTTCGCCAAGCAGTACTCGGAAGTCTTCGAGGGCGATGCGCAATGGAAGGCGATCAAGGTTCCCGCGGGCGACCGTTACCAATGGGACGAGTCGTCCACCTATATCAAACGCGCTCCGTATTTCGATGACCTGGTCAATCCGGCGACCCACGTGAAGGACTTCAGCGGCGTCAGGGCGCTCGCGGTGTTGGGCGATTCCATCACCACCGATCATATTTCGCCCGCGGGCAATATCGCCAAGGACAGCCCCGCCGGGCATTATCTGATTTCGCTGGGCGTGAAGCCGGGCGATTTCAACTCCTACGGCGCGCGCCGCGGCAACCACGAAGTTATGGTCCGCGGGACGCTGGCGAATATCCGGCTGCGCAATCAAATGGCTCCGGGAACCGAAGGCGGCTGGACCACGCACGTGCCTTCCAAGCAGCAGATGTTCATCTACGACGCCTCGGTCAAATACCAGAAGGACGGTGTGCCTCTGCTGATCATCGCGGGTAAAGAATACGGCTCGGGCTCCTCGCGCGATTGGGCCGCGAAGGGCGTCCTGCTGCTGGGTGTGAAGGCCGTGATCGCCGAAAGCTTCGAGCGCATTCATCGGTCCAACCTGGTGGGCATGGGCGTGCTGCCGCTCGAATTCCTGGAAGGGCAGAACCGCGAGTCGCTGGGCTTGACAGGCTTCGAAACGTTCTCGATCGAGGGCGTTCCGGCCGCGGTCGATTCGTGCGGAAAATCGCGCGTGCGCGTGACGGCGGACGGCAAGACTTTCGAAGCGAAGGCCCGCGTCGACACGCCGGTGGAAGCTGAATATTATCGCAACGGCGGAATTCTGCCGTTCGTATTGAAACAGCTCGCGGCCAGGTAGCGTCCCGGGTTTAAGCCTGGTGCGCCCGGGCGGCGATATCCCGCAAAATCTCCGCGAGCTTTTTGTCCTGTACCGGGCGCGAGAGCAGAAACCCGCCGCGAGGCCCTAAACTCTGCGCGAGCTGCGGATCGTAGCTGTCGGCGATCAGCACAAATGCAGGAATAGAGGCGCGGTGACGATCGTGAAATTCGGTCCAGCCGCCGGGGCCGGGCCGCACCGCCCACAGAACCGCATCGAAGTTCAGGCGCTGCACGATATCTCCGGCGCCCTCGGCGCTCGCGGGGACCACCCGATGGCCCTGCGACCCAAGGCTCGCTACCAGCCCGCGCTGCGTGGAGGCTTCCGGATCCACCAGCATCAGGGTCAGCGGCCGCTCGGTGTTGTTGTCCCGATGAGCCGGTGGAGCGGACGGGCTCGCTCGAAGCCGGCGCAAGCGGCAGTTCGATCTCGATTTTGCACAGTCCGGGCCGCCGCCGCATCCGCGCGTCGCCGCCGTGGTTTCTCAGGATTCCCAGGCAGACCTCGAGCGTCGGCCCACTGGACGCATCCGCGGATTCCGGTTCTGCGAAGGGATCCGGTTCCGCATCGGAGCCCTGCGGCGGGGAGTAATCGATTTCGACCAGGGCCCTCCCTGCAAGAACACTGCTTTTGACTGCGATGGTTTTGGCCGGCGATGCGGCCGCGCGCTGCTCGGCGTAAACCAGAACGTTCAGGCAAACCTGTTCGATCTGACTGGCGACTCCCGCGACCTCGGCCGGCTCGGGACTGATTTGAGATTGGTGCTTCAGGCCGAGCACACGCCACTCGGGTTCGCGGAAGCGAGCCAGGCTAGCCACCAGCCCGTTCAAATTCACACGATGCGGAACGGACTCCTGGCGCGCGAAGGATACCAGGCGCCATACGATCTCAGAAGCGCGGTTCGCTTCGGCTGACAAACGCTGCAGGTCTTCCGTTATGGGTTCTGATCCGGACGCCGCCAATGATTCCGTCAACTGAATAATGTTGTCCAAGGGAGCGCGAAGATCGCTCGCGACCCCCGAGATCAGTTGCCCCGTGGCAGCCAGCTTCTCGCTGCGGAAGAGTTGCTCGCGCATCGCATTCTGGTCCTGGAGTTTCAGCGACGCCGCGGCCTGGTTGGCCAGGTGATGCACCGCGGCCTGTTCTTCGGGTTTGAAATAGCCCAACTTCCGATCGTTATGGACCTCCAGGACACCGAGCACCTCAGGTTGCGCTGACTTGGCGTTTTGAACCATGAGCGGCATAAACAGGGCGGCGCGCGGAAGGCTCGTCTTCGGACCTACTTTGACGAGGGGGCTGCGCCGGACATCCGGAATATTGAGTTGGGTCCGATTGCGGAAACACACCACCGCCGCGCTGGCCAGACCTTCCGGAGGCGAGTCGACGGAAGCGGCCATCGGTTCGGGATCGTCGGCGGTGGGCACGCGTTCCAGCACCTTGCTTCGCCGGTTGAACAAATACAGATTGATGGAAGTTGCGCGTGTCGCCTCGGGCAGCCGTTCCGCCAGGAGTTCGGCGATCTCGGCCGGCGAAGACGCGGCAATGATGTCCTCGCTCAAGGCATGCAGCACCCGCATGGCGCGCCTCTGGACGCCCAGCCGGTGCTCGCGAATCCACCACCCGCCTGCTAGCAGAGCGAGTACCGCAGCGCCTAGCAGGAGTGGTGCCGCCGGAATGGAGCCGTCTAGCACGCTCGTTCCATTGTAGGATAATCGGTAGCTTGCCGATCTGCCTGTAAATCACATAAATTCTTCCCTAATTCAGTGACAAATGGAAAAAGGGGCAGACAGCTCTGTCCACCCACGTAGTCTTGTGGCTTCGCGCAGGGGAAAAAGGGGACACCTCCTAACATACGCAAAGGCAGTAGTGGTGTGAACACCAGGAGGTGTCCCCTTTATTCCCCAAAGAGCTTGCCCTATTTTCAAGCGAGACTACCCTGTCCCCTTTTTCGCTCCGTTCATGTATTCTGGCTTGTAAGCCTCGTCCGCTGCCCTGTCCGGCAAAACTACACCCCCAATGAATACTTCGGTCATTCGTTACCGCGTTGCCGATTTCCTCAAGAGCCACGCGCCGTTCGACGCCCTTCCCGGGCAGCAGTTGATGGAGCTCGCGGGACAGGGTCGAGTCAAGTTCCATGAGGCCGATGAGTACATTTTCCGGCAGGGCCAAGCCAGGACTCCTTGGGTGTGGATCATCCAGCAGGGCAGAGTCGAACTGGTCGACGAGACCGCCGGACAAAGCCAACTCCGCGACGTCCTGGGAGAAGGCGATCTGATCGGGCTGGAGCGATTTCTCGCCGACGGGTCCTACTTGTCCTCGGCCCGCACGGCCGGCGACGTCATCGTCTATGCCATCGACGCGAATGCCTTCGAGGATCTCGCCGCTCGTCACCCCGCGGTGAAACGATACCTGGCGGCGCACTACTCGGTTTTCGGGACGGGCATCGGCCGGCGCTCGTGGTTGGACGCCGAGGCTCCCAGTCTGGACTTCCTGGAAGCGCGTAAATCGACTGGGGATTCAAAAACCGGGCTTTCTTTTAACGAACTTCCCGTTATCGAACCATCTTTCACGACTCGCAGCGCGGTGCGGAAAATGGTGAGTACACATTCCGACGCCTTGGCGGTCGGCGCCTCGGCCATTCTGACCGCCTCCGACCTCGCTCTGTTCTGCGATCGCAATCCCGCGCTTCTGCTGCGGGAGATTCGCCATGCCTCCTCAGTCGCGGAATTGGCGCCCTTGCTCCGCCAGGGTAGCCGGATGGTGCTGGACGGCCTGGCGCACTCGTCCGATGTGGATGACTGTGCGCGCATTGCAACCGAGATCGTGGCTGCCTCGGCCGCTACGTGCATCCGTTTCGCCCACCAGGACGCCGTCTCGGCGGGGATGGAACCGCCGGATGCGCGGTTCTGCTGGCTGGCTTTCGGCACGATGGCGCGCGGCGAGGTCCTGAAACTCTCGCCTCCCAGGATCGGCGTGGTCTATGACGATCACGGCGACGATCGCGGCCTCGCCGACACCAGCGCCACCAGCGCCGCCAGCCTCTATTTCAACGCAGTCGTGGGGCAGGTGGCTGCCTGGTTCAGCGCGACTGGAATGGAGGGCGACCCTCCGCTCTGGCCGGAGGGCGCGCATCCCTGCATGCCTCTGTCCGAATGGAAACGCTTCTTCCGGAGTACCATCCAAAAACCCCACGAACACAATCTGTTTGCGCGGCGCGAACTGTTCGATCTTCGCGAATTGTCCGGCGATCCATCCCTTCTGGCTGAGTTAATGACCGACATCCACCAGCAGCTCGAGCAAACCAACACGTTGATTCCTCTGCTCGCGAACGATACGCTCGGGCACCTGCCGCCGCTCACCGTTTTTCGCGGCCTGGTCCTCGGCAGCGACGGATCGGAACGCGAAACGTTGGATCTGGCGGAGTACATCGTCCATCCGATTTCCGATGCCGCTCGCGTGTTAGTTCTTGGAAGGAAGGGGGCCCCCATCAACACCCTTGAGCGTCTGGAGGCGGCGTCGCTGGATGCTCCCGGGAACGCGCCGGTCTTCAGGGATGCGGCGGACGCGTTTCGCATCGCGCTCTACCACCAGTCGGTTGGCGGCGCGCCATTCATCGCGGTATCCGCGCTCGGGAAGCTCGATCAGCGCGTAATGAAGACGGCCTTTTCCGCTATCCTGCGGCTGTTGGAGCTCACCGCCTCGAAATTTCTGGCCACATGAACGCCGACCGCTACTTCGCGCACTTCGAGAATTCCTGGACCGACGAGACGCCCGTATCCCAGGTCCGGTTCATCGTTCTGGACAGCGAGACTACGGGGCTGGATCCACGGCGCGACCGGCTCATTACCATTGGCGCTGTGGCCGTCGAGGATGGCGAAATCCGGCTCGACGATTCCTTCGAGGTGCTGCTCAAAATGGACTATAACCATTCCTCCGTCACGGTTCACGGCATCACCCGCGACGAAGCCAGCGCGGGCCTGGACGAACCCGAGGCCCTCGAACTATTCCTCGATTATCTGCGGGACGGCGTGATCGTGGGGCATCACATCGGCCACGACATCCAAACCCTCAATGCAGGCTATGAGCGCCACTTCGGCATGGACCTAAAGAACCGCGCTCTGGACACGATGGATTTGACCCTGCATTTGAATGACGACGGAGCATTCGCGGATCGGCCGATGGCGCAAGGGTTCACCTTGGATGCGCTCTGCGAGATGTTCGGAATCCCGCCGCATGACCGTCATACTGCCGGAGGCGACGCGTTCATCACGGCGCAGGTCTTCCTCCGCTTGCTGCGGGCGGCCCGCAAAGCCGGTCGAACCACGGTGGCTTCGATATCCATACCTTATCCGACTGGTTAAAATCACGGGCGCGGTCTACATTTGTACAAGACATGCGAGCGCGAAAGTTCTGGGTATCGGGTCAGGTGCAAGGCGTCGGTTACCGCCAGTTCGCGGCGCGCGTGGCCCGGGAGCTCAAGCTGAAGGGCTGGGTTCGGAATTTGTCGGATGGGCGCGTGGAGGCGTATGCCGCCGGTCCGGTCCATCTTCTTGAAGATTTCGAGGCGCGGCTTCGCCTGGGCCCGCCGGCCGGGGAAGTGCGCGGCGTCGAGGTGGAAGACTGGAGCGCCGATGCTAGAATTGAAGGGTTTGACATCCGCTAACACATCCGCCACACCAGCCCCCGGCATGAATCAACTGAAAAGTTTGATCCGCGAGATCCCCGACTATCCTAAGCCGGGCATCCTCTTCTACGACATCACCACGCTGCTCAAGCATCCCAGCGGCCTGCGGGCGGTGATCGACGCGCTGCGCGCCCATTTTGCGGGCCACGGCATCGATCGCGTCGTGGGGATCGAAGCGCGCGGATTCATCTTCGCGCCCGCGGTTGCCTACGCGCTGAGCGCCGGCTTCGTGCCGATGCGCAAGCCCAAGAAGCTTCCGGCGCCCACCGAACGCGTCGAGTACGCGCTCGAATACGGCACCGACTCGGTGGAAGTTCATAAAGACGGCATCGAGCCAGGCCACAACGTTCTGATCGTGGACGATGTGCTGGCCACCGGCGGAACCGCCGCGGCTGCCGCCCAACTGGTGGAAAAACTCGGGGGACGCGTCGCCGGGTTGAGTTTCGTCATCGAGCTGGATGGTCTGAAGGGCCGCGATAAGCTGCCCGGCTACGACGTTCAGACGCTTCTGCACTATTGATGAGACCGCTCACAGCGGCTCGCGGTACAAAGGTAGCTATGAAAGTCGACACGAACTCCGCGAGCCAGTAGGGAGCGGCTATGATCCGGCGGGCGACGATCAAATCTCTCGCGAAGATCAACCTCGATCTGCGCGTGCTCAACCAGCGTCCCGACGGTTTCCACGAATTGCGCACGGTCTTCCAGACGATCTCGCTGGCCGATACCATCGACATTGAATGCGAACGCGCCCGGCGGACGGATATTTCGATCGACGATCCGCTGGCGATACCCGGAAATCTGGTGGTCAAAGCCGCGCAAGCCGTGCTGGACGCGCTCAAGATCCATGCGCGGGTGCATTTCCGGTTACGCAAGCAGATTCCCATGGGAGGCGGATTGGGGGGCGGATCCTCCAACGCCGCCGCGGTGCTCCTGGCGCTTCCCGTGCTGTTAGGGCGTTCGCTCGACGTGCAGCACATCGCGGCTGAGCTCGGTAGCGACGTGCCTTTTTTCCTTACCGGCGGCGCAGCGGTAGGGATCGGCCGGGGCACCGAAGTGTATGAAATTCCAGACCTAAAGCCGCAGCCGATTCTGGTCGTTTCCACCGGCTTGCACGTCGCCACCGGGCCGGCCTACCAGGCGCTGGACTTACAGATGAGCAGCGGTTTGACTGGCACCGATTCGTCTAGTAAAATTAATGAGTTCCAAGCCTTTGTTCGAGTGTTGGCGAGTGGGCATTCGGCAGGGGCAGCGAGTCCGTTCAGCGCGAACGATTTCGAGGCGGTCGTTTTTCGCGAGTTTCCCCAGCTCCAGACTATCGGGCGAAAGCTGTCGCAGTTAGGCACGGGTCGGGTGCGGCCGGGAGTGAGGATGACCGGGAGTGGCTCGGCGATCTTCGCCGTATTCGATTCCCGCATGGAGCGGGATCGCGCAGAGGCAGTGTTGAAGGGGAGACATTTGGTATTTCCGGCGTCATTGGTAAGCCGTGCGAGTTATCGCCGGTTATGGCGTCGCCAGTTGAGTGAACACCTGGGCGGTGACCAAAGCTTATGGCCGCTTCAAAGCCGGTACGCAAAATGAGGTTTAATCACTTCAAGGTTTTTACGGGCAACGCCAATCCCGTTCTGGCGAAAGAGATCTGCTATGAGCTCGGCTGCCCGCTGGCGGTTGCGAACGTAAAGCAATTCTCGGACGGCGAAGTACACTTGCAGATCCAGGAAAACGTGCGCGGAGCGGATGTTTTTGTCGTCCAGCCCACCTGCCGGCCGGTGGACACGAACCTGATGGAACTGCTGCTGATGATGGATGCCTTGAAGCGCGCTTCGGCGGAGCGCATCACCGCAGTGTTACCCTACTATGGGTATGCCCGGCAGGACCGCAAGGACCGGCCGCGCATGCCGATTTCGGCCCGTCTGGTGGCGAGCCTGATAGAACGAGCCGGCGCCGATCGGGTTCTCGCGCTGGACCTGCACGCGGCTCAGATTCAAGGATTCTTCGACGTCCCGGTGGATCATCTGTTCGCGGCTCCGGTGATGGTGGACTATTTCAGCGAGCTGGGCGGCGAAGGATTGACGGTGGTTTCGCCGGATGCGGGCGGCGTGGAGCGCGCCCGGGCGTTCGCCAAGCGTATGGATTCGCCTCTGGCGATCATCGATAAGCGGCGGACGGATGTGAATGTGGCCGAAGTAATGCACATTATTGGAGATGTGTCCGGCCAGCATTGCCTGATCGTGGACGATTTGATCGACACGGCCGGGACGCTGGTGAAGGCGACGGAAGCGTTGCTTGAGCAGGGCGCCAGAAGCGTCCGGGCCTGTGCGACGCACGCCGTGCTTTCGGGACCGGCGGTCGAGAGAATTGAGAGTTCGGAGATTACGGAAGTAGTGGTGACCAATTCCATTCCGTTGTGCGGGCAGGCGGATAATTGCGACCGCATCAAGCAGCTCTCGGTGGCGCCGCTGCTCGCCAAAGCGATCCAGTCCATCCACGAGGATGGCTCGGTCAGCACGTTGTTCGTTTAGCAAAGTTTGGTTTAGAGAAAGACAAAGAGATCAACAGCATGGCAAACGATATTACGGTCGCGGCTGAGCCGCGCACTTTACGCGGAAAGAATGAGGCGCGCCGGCTGCGCGCGGCCGGCTCGGCGCCCGCGGTGGTCTACGGGACCGGCAAGGAAAGCCTGACGGTATCCGTCAATCCCAAGGAAGTCGTGCGCATCCTGCACAGCAAGACCGGGCACAATACCATCTTTCATCTGGCCGTAAAGGACGGGGAAAATACGCCGGTCATGATCGTCGACTGGCAGAAGGATCCCGTGAAGGACACGCTGCTGCACGTCGACATGAAGCGGATCGATCTAACGCAGCGCCTGATCGTAAAGGTCCCCGTGCATACGCTGGGCGAGCCGGAAGGCGTCAAGCTCCAGGGCGGACTGCACGAAGTGATTACCCGCGAAATCGAAGTCGAGTGTCTGCCGAACGAAATTCCCGAAGAGCTGACCATCGACGTCTCCAAGCTGACCATGGGCCAAGCCGTGCGCGCGAGCGATGTGCCGCTGCCCGGATCGGTCCGGCTGGTGAGCCCGCCCGAAGCTGTGATCTCGCACATTGTCGCGATGAAGGCGGAAGAAGTGGTGGCGCCGGTGGCGGGTGCGGAAGTGGCGCCGTCGGCGGTGGCCGAACCGGAAGTCATCAAGAAGGGCAAGAAGGAAGAGGACGAAGAGGCCGCGGCCGACGACAAGAAGAAGAAGAAATAACCAGAACAGGGGCCAGGGGCCGGGGGCCAGACCAGGATGGCGGACTCTGTCGAGTTTCTTATCGTGGGGCTGGGGAATCCGGGCGAGGAATACGAGAATACGCCGCATAACCTGGGCTTCATGGTGATTGATCGGCTGGCTGAATCGCATGCGATTCGAGTCAGCCGGAAGGAAAATACCTCGTTCGTGGGGTTGGGCGCAGTTGGCGGAAAACGGCTGGCATTGGCGAAGCCGCAGACGTATATGAATCTGAGCGGCCCGGCGGTAAAAGGGCTGCTCGAGCGGTACGAATTAACACCCGGCCGCTTGATTGTGGTGTATGACGAGCTCGACCTTCCGTGGGGAGCGCTTCGAATCCGGCTCAACGGATCAGCGGCGGGACACAACGGAGTGAAGAGTTTGATCGGCAGTTTGGGAACCAACGAGTTTACGCGGGTTCGCATCGGGATTGATCCCGGTAGTCCCGTCAAGGGAGAGCAGTTCGTGCTCGCGCCGTTTAAGCGGGCACAAAAACAAGACGTGGAGGAGACGGTGGCCCGCGCAGCGGACGCCGTTGAATTCATAATCGCCGAGGGCGCCGCACAGGCCATGACGAAATATAATCGTCGCGCTCAAGGCTTAAAAACAGAGGAAGAATGAGAGTCTACGAGGAGTTGTTCATCGTCAAGCCGGACGCGCCGGAAGAAGAAGTGGACGCGTATATCGGCCAGCTCAAGGAACTGATTACCAACGGCAAAGGCACGGTCGAGAAAGCCGACAAGTGGGGCACGCGCAAGCTCGCGTATCGCGTGTCGAAATACAACGAGGGCGTGTACGTGCTGTTCCAATTCAGCTCTTCGCCCGAATTGGTGAAGGAAATCGAGCGGCGCATGCGCGTGACGGACATGGTGATCAAGTTCATCACGGTCCGCATCGACGAGAAGACCAAGAAGATCGAGAAGCGGAAGAAGCAGCGCGATAAGCGCGCCGCACGCAGGCCTCCACCGCCCCCGATGGCGTCGCCCATGCAGCCCGCCGGGTCATCTTCACCTGCTGGACCATCTTTACCAGCTTCGCCCGCCATGCCTGCTGCTCCGGCAGTACCCGTTCCCGCTGCACCGGCTGCCCCAGAAGCGGGCGCGACCGTTGCCGCTGGGGAAGACAAAGAATCGTAAGCGGAGACATCGTAAGAGGACACTATGGCGGAACAACGAGGCGGAAGACCCATCAGCGGTTCATCGAGACCCACCGGCGGCGACAAAGCCATCGCGGGCAAGAAGCAGTATTTCCGGCGCAAGAAGCTGTGCCGTTTCTGCGTCGATAAGATCGACGACATCAACTATAAGGACGTCCGGCTGATCGGCTCCTTCATCAGCGAGCGCGGCAAGATCACGCCGCGGCGGATTTCGGGCGTCTGCGCGCCGCATCAGCGCCGGCTGGCGGAAGCCATCAAACAGGCTCGCAACATCGCGCTGGTGCCGTTCGCGACGACGATTTCAATAGGTAACGTCATGGAAATCATTCTCAGAGAAGACGTCGACAAACTGGGCCAGCGCGGCGATATGGTGAAGGTCACCGCCGGGTACGCGCGCAATTTCCTGCTGCCGCGGAACCTGGCCGTGGCGGCCAATGAATCCAACAAGAAGATCGTGGAGCAGCAGCGCCAGGCGCACCTTCGCCGCGAGGCCAAGCAGGTCAACGAGGCGCAGGAGCTGGGCAAGATGATGGGCGCCGTATCGGTGACGATCCATCAGAAGGCCGGCGAGAACGATCAGCTGTTCGGATCGGTCACCGCCAACGACGTTGCCGTGGCGCTCGAAAAACTGGGCTACAACATCGATCGCAAGAAGGTCTCTTTGGAGGAACCCATCAAAACGCTGGGCGATTTCCAGGTGACCGTGCGCCTGCACAAGGATGTTTCCATCGACATCCCGGTGCACGTGGTGAAGGACGAGTAGCGACACACTGTGGCCGCCGCCAGTGCTGGGGAGTTGTTGCGCGAGGCCGCCCAGGGCCGGTTAGGTGTCGATAAGCTCCTGATTCAATCCATTCTGGATGGCGGCGATGACGCCGTCCAGGAAGTCCTCGCGTTCGCGAACGGGTCTGCACGACAGCGACCGTATCGATCTCGATCCGCTGTTGGTGGATCTTTTTCATCACTGGAACACCCCGGAATCGCTCGATTTCCTGATCGGCGTCGTTGGCCGCACTCACGAAGACGTAGACGACGACCTGGTCCAGACGCTGCTGCCCTTCGGCGAGCGCGCCGTCGAGCCGCTTCTAAAGCTCTACGAAGAACTGGGCGAAGAGCAAGGCTCCGATGTCGCCTTTCTTCTGGCGGGCCTGCACGTGCACGATCCCCGCGTGCTGGCGGTGCTGCTGGATCGCTTGCAGTTCGACGCGGGCGATGGCGCGCTGTGCCTGGAGCTGTATCACGATCCCGCCGCGCGGCCCGCTCTGGAAACCATGTTGGCCGAAATTCCGGCCGAGGAGACCGCGCTGCGCCGCGATCTCCAGCATGCCCTGCAGGAACTAGGCGAGCCCGCGCCAGTGTACGAGCCGATACCATTCGACATCTTCGCCGAATATCCAGCTCGCCAACTGCCGGCCTTCGAGGTTCTCAGCGAAGCCGAGCGGATGCAGATGATCGAGTCGCCGGATGCGGAGACGCGCGCCGCCGCTGCTCACAGCTATTTCAATCAGGAGCTCGATCCCAAGACCCGCGCCGCTCTATTGCGATTGGCACAGTCCGATCCGGACGCCAACGTTCGAGGGCGCGCGTGGGAATCGCTGGCCGACGCAACGGAAGATGCTGGCATTCGCGAGGCCATGCTGGCGGTCCTGACAGACAACTCGCGCGATATCGCCGAGCGCGGGGGCGCTGCGGTCGGGCTATATGCGGTCGCCGATAGAGACGACGTGAGCAGCGCTCTACAGGCTCTTTATGAGGAAGACGGCGTTGTAGCGCGCGCCAAGGCGCTCGAATCCATGTGGCGTTCGCTATGGAAGCCGTTCGCCCGCTTCTTTCCGCAGCATCTTGAAGACCCCAACAAGGAGATCCTGCGCCAAGCAATCCGCGGTGCGGGATATTTCCAGCTCACCCGCCACGCCGACAAGATCGCCAGCTATTTCGACCGTGAGGACCATCTCGAAGACCTTCGCGAGGACGCGCTGTTCGCCTATGCTCTGGCGATGCCGGGCGAGACCACGCGCGGACGGATCCGCGGGATGCTGCGCAAGATCGATTCGATCGCGCATCTATCGAGCAGCGAGGCGGAGCTGGTGATGTTCGCGCTGGATGAACGCTTGCGGCTGGCTGGGCTGGATCCCGTGTTTGCTGGAGAGGAGTCGGCCGGGCACGAAGAAGAGGCGCAACCTCCTCCTCCGCCATCCGGCAAGGTAGGCCGGAACGATCCTTGCCCCTGCGGCAGCGGAAAAAAGTATAAGAAATGTCACGGCGCGTAACCTCAAAGGGCGCGTGACTCGTAGAATGAAGTAGTGACTGCCGGAAAAGCCGGACTTCTGCGTCAGTTGGGCTTGTTCAGCGCCACGGCGCTGGTAGTCTCCAACATGGTCGGCACCGGGATTTTCACCGGTACGGGTTTCCTGGCTGGTGAACTGGGCTCCCCCAATCTCGTATTCAGCATCTGGGTGGTGGGCGGAATCATCGCGTTTCTCGGGCCGATCTGCTATTCCGAGCTCGGCATCAACTTTCCCAGCTCCGGCGGCGAATATGTCTATCTGACGCGCGCCTTCGGTCCCGCGTGGGGATTCATGACGGGCTGGGCCTCGTTCTTCGCCGGATTCTCCGCGCCCATCGCCACGGCTGCGCTGGCGTTTTCTGAATACCTGGGGCACTTCTTCCCTGCCCTGAGCCAGCAGAACGCCCCCGTGATCGCAGGCTCGGGCGAATGGGCCATCCGGCTGGGCGGTGCGCAAGCCGTCGCCTGCGGGCTGGTGGCCGTTTTCACCGTGCTGAACATCCTGGGCGTACAAAAGCGTCGCGCGCGTGCAAAATATTCTGACCGGAGTGAAGGTCCTGGTGCTGGTAGGGTTTATCGTGCTGGGATTCACGATCGGGACGGAAGCACTTCGAATTTCGTTACGCCCGCTGCGCGCACCGTGACCACGTCACTGGCGGAACAGTTCGCGCTGAGCCTGGTATTTGTTTTCTTCGCCTATAGCGGATGGAACGCCGCAACCTACGTCGCCGAGGAGTTGCGCCAGCCGGCGCGCACGCTGCCGATGGCTCTGGGAGTGGGCACGGCACTGGTCACGGCGCTGTATGTGGTGCTGAACTTGGTGTTCGTCTATGCGGCCCCGCTCGAGGACCTGAAGGGGAAGGAAGCGGTGGGAGCCTTCGCCGCGTCGCGCCTGTTCGGACCCGAGATCGCGGGCATCTTCAGCGGGTTGATGGCGCTCTCTCTGATGTCGACCGTGAATGCCATGATCACGGTAGGGCCGCGCGTGTACTACGCCATGGCGGGGAACGGAGCGTTTCCGGCCATCGCCGGTAAGGTGCATCCGCGCTTCCACACCCCGGTGGCCGCGATTGTGGCGCAGGGCGTCTGCACCATGATCATGACGCTCACTCCGTTTCGCGAGCTGATCCAGTACATCGGCTTCACGCTGAACTTCTTCGCGGCGATGAGCGTGGCGTCTTTATTTATCTTCCGGCGGCGGCCCGGCTGGCAGAAGCTGCGGGTGGTGAGCTTCGCCTATCCGCTGTTCCCGCTGTTGTTCATCCTCATGGGCGTATGGGTGACGTACCAGGGCATCGTGCTGAAACCTTTTGTCGCGCTGGCGGCGGGGGTCACGCTCGCCACCGGGGCGCTGGTCTACCATCTGCGGCTGCGGTCGCACGCGCCCGAGAATCCGGGCGTGGAGACGTATTAGTTTGCACGTAACATCGTATAATCGAGTAAATGGCGCTATCGTCTAACGGTTAGGACGGAGCCCTCTCAAGGCTCAAATACGAGTTCGATTCTCGTTAGCGCTACCACGCTCTTGCTTCTCCCTTCAATGGCTTGCGAGTGATTTAGTTCGCCGCGTGCAACCATTTGCAACCATGCGCTCGTCTCAGGATTTTTTCGCGGATAGTGTCCTTATATAGTTGCGTTGAGCCTGGGTCCGAGTCCGAGGCTAGAGAAGGACTGTGATAGCATTCCCGCATGAAGGCGATCTATGCGAGCTTATCAATAGCATTGCTAACATCGTTACCCGCTTGGGGCGAGGTCCGATTTAAGCATTTGATTGCCATGGACTACCGCAAGGCTGGCGCGATGGGCTCGCGTTCAGGGAAACGTCGAGCTAATCGCATGGTTTCGCCGACCGGAACTGTCCGGGATGTTCGGGCCACGTCGGGTCCAGGTCTCTTGGTTCAACCAACCGAAGATGTGTTGATGCGGTGGACATTCGACGGATGCGACTCTCCACAGGGCTGCGAGATTAGAATTGTGTTCACATTCATGCTCACGAAAGGGCCGTGCGTAAACTCTGGGACTGCGTCCGCTTTGAGTGAGTTTGAAGCGGATTTGCCGGACCACGTACAAATCAAAGCCAGAGAGTTTTGCGCGATTGTAGACTAGCTCGGATCAGGCCAACAGTTCTGCGATCGTCCAGACGTGATCGGTGAGGTTCGATTCCATCGGAAATCCGGAGCAACAACCCGTTATCCCGGGTCTGCGGTGGACCGCAAGGGGTTATTTTGCCCAGGCCGATGCGGAGAATGACCGGCATATTCTCCGCACAACAAGCGGAGAATGCCTTGCAACTGCGGAGATTGCAGGTTATAATCTCCGCAGGAGTTGCGGAGAATGTATATCCATGAGCTCACGGACTGGCCCCGGTTCCATTGGAGCGCGAAAAGGATCGCTCACCCCCTCGCCTCCGTCCGTCACCGGCAGGGCCGCCTGATCGGGCGCATGGAAGCGACTTGGATTCAACCTTCAGCAGGAGGCTGTCCTCGCAAACACTGACCGCCGACGTCCTCAAGAGCAGCGAAATCGAAGGCGAAAAACTCGACGCCGCACAGGTCCGCTCCTCCATCGCCCGGCGCTTAGGAATAGACATCGGCGCCCTCACTCCCGCCGACCGCAACGTCGAAGGGGTCGTGGAAATGATGCTGGACGCCACGCGCCACTATGACCAGCCGCTAACCGCCGAACGCCTGTTCGCGTGGCATGCTTCCCTCTTCCCCACAGGCCGCAGTGGGATGAACACAATCAAGACCGGAGCATGGCGCGACGACAACACAGGACCTATGCAGGTCGTCTCTGGCGCGATAGGCAAAGAACGCGTTCATTTCGAAGCGCCGAAGGCAGACCGTCTGGCCGCCGAGATGGGCTCATTCCTAGGCTGGTTTGAAGGCAAAGACCAGATTGATCCCGTGTTAAAAGCCGGGCTCGCGCATCTCTGGTTCGTGACGATACACCCGTTCGATGATGGCAACGGCCGTATCGCACGCGCGATCGCAGACCTGGCTTTGGCCCGATCCGAGAACAGCCCGCAAAGGTTCTACAGCATGTCGGCGCAGATCAGGCTGGAGCGCAACGCCTATTACGACATTCTGGAACTGACGCAGAAAGGAACGATGGACGTCACGCCATGGATGGAATGGTTTCTCGGCTGCCTGGGGCGTGCCATCGATGGCGCACAGGATACGTTGAGCGTGGTTCTCGACAAGGCGCGCTTCTGGGAACGCATCCAGGACGTGCAGCTCAACGATCGGCAGCGGCTGGTTATCAACCGCCTGCTCGACGGACTTGAAGGCAAGCTTACGACCTCCAAATACGCCGCGCTTGCCAAGTGCTCGCAGGACACGGCGCATCGCGACATTGCCGCACTGGTCGACCACGGCGTCCTCGTTCGTAATCCCGAAGGCGGGCGCAGCACCAGCTATTCGCTCGCTCCATCGCAGTAACGCGTTATCGCTGGCGGCGAGGCGATGAAGTTCGGCGGCTGGAGCGCGGCTAAAATGGTTACGAAAGTTGAAGCCGTATGAAAAAGCCCGTGCCGGTGGAATCTCCCTCTGCGCTCATTGACGAGAAGATCAAGGAACTTGCGGACTGGCGCGGGAAAACGCTCGCGAAAGTGCGCGGAATCATACATGAGGCGGACCCTGAGATCGTCGAAGAGTGGAAGTGGATGGGGACTCCCGTCTGGTCCCACGGCGGCATCGTCTGCACCGGCGAGACGTACAAGAACGTCGTCAAGATGACCTTTGCCAAGGGAGCTGCGTTGAAGGACCCTACCGGTCTATTCAACTCCAGCCTCGACGGGAATGTCAGGCGCGCCATCGACATCCACGAAGGCGAAAAGATCGATGCGGCGGCCTTGAAGAATCTCATCCGCGCTGCAGTGGCGCTCAATCTCCAGGGCCAGAAACTCAAGGGAAAGAGCAAGCCGAAGGCGTCAACATCGAACTGACGGTGTAAGCTCGAATGATGCCGGTCCACTGGGTTACGACCCAGGTAATCCTCGTCCTGTTCCTGGCCACTCTGGTTCGTTCGGCCTTCGGGTTTGGAGAAGCGCTGATCTCGGTGCCGCTGATGGCGCTGGTCATGCCGATCGAGGTGGCCGCGCCTACCGCAGTGCTGGTGTCGATCACCGTCGCGCTCGTCATCGTCATTCAAGACTGGCACCGGGTGCACGTGAACAGCGCGTTGTGGCTGGTGATCCCGACGTTTCTGGGCATCCCCTTGGGACTCCTGCTGTTGAAAAAACTCCCGGAGCCGATGGTCGAGGCGATTCTGGGCATAGTGGTGGCGGCATTCGCCCTGTACTGCCTGGCCAGCCGGCGGAATCGTGAATTGAAGGACGATCGCCTGGCAGGTTTGTTTGGATTCACCGCAGGGGTGCTGGGAGGCGCCTACGGTATGAACGGACCTCCGCTGGCGATCTACGGTTCCCTGCGCCGGTGGTCGCCGGAGCACTTCCGGGCAACGCTCCAGGCGTACTTCCTTCCCGCAAGCCTGGCGGGCATGGGCGGGTATTGGTTCGGCGGCCTGTGGACCCCGGCCGTCAATCGTTTCTATCTGGTCTCACTGCCGGGCGTCTTCGTGGCGATCTTTCTGGGACGTGCGATCAACCGGCGCATGCAGAGCCGGCGGTTCGTTCGTTACGTGTATCTGGGCTTGACGCTGATCGGCGCCATGTTGCTGCTCAAAGCCCTGGCCGGATGGTCCGCGCTGAAGCACTCCGCCTAGGATTCCTTGCGGGACACGGCCGCGGAACCGAACGGAAGGCGAATGCGAATCACGCGTTCCCGATCTCGCTCCTCCGAAAGGTTGCGGACTCTCGCGCGCAGCAGATCCTGCAGGGAAACCATGCCAACCAGCTTCCGCTCCTCTGCGGGATCGAGCACCGGCATACGGGTGAATCCGCTGGATGCCATGCGATACACCACCGCTCTCAGCGGCTCATCCGCGTAGGCGACCTCGGGCGCACCGCGAACGAATTCGCCGATGGCCTTGGTTCCATCATGTTCGGCGGTGAGCTTCCTGAGATCCCTGCGCGTGATCACGCCGGCCAGACGATCTTCGGAATCGAGCACGGGATAGAGATGCTGGCCGCGAGGGGAATGGTCGGGGCGCAGGTGGCCCCCGGCTTCTTCGAGCGTAGTGGCAGCCGCGAAGGCAGCGACACTGGTCCGCATCACTTCGCGAACGAACAGGATCTCCAGCGGATCCACCGAGTATTCGCGGCTCAAATGGAAGCCGCGGCGGCTTACCTTTTCCGTCAGGATGGACCGCTTGAGCACCAGCACGCTGACGGCGTAGGCGAGCATGTTCGCCACCAGCAGCGGCAGCAGCGCGTTGAAATCGTGGGTGAGTTCGAGCGCAAACACGACTCCCGTGAAGGGCGATCGCATGGTTCCTCCGAGAATCGCGCCCATGCTGATCAGCGGCCAGAATCCGGCACCCATGTGAGGCAGGAACATCGCCTCAAGGCCGCCCAGCGCGCCACCCATCATCAGCAAGGGCGCCAGTACGCCGCCGGACGTGCCCGATCCGAGAGCCACGGCCCAGATGATGGATTTCACCAGCAGGATTCCGGCGATGGTTGCTCTGGGCACATCGCCCTGGACCAAGGCGCCGATGGTATCGTAGCCCACGCCGAGCGCCTGCGGGAATATCAATCCGCCGATTCCGATCACCAGGCCGCCGATGGCCGGCCACCACATCCAGTGGATCGGCAGTTTCTGAAATGCGTCCTCCGCGGCATACACGGCCGACGTCAAGAGCACCGATAACAAGCCCGCCAGGAGCCCGGCCAGCACGCAGCCGGCAAGTCCCGCGGGGCCGATGAAAACCGGATGGGCGGGAACCGGGAACAATGGACCCACGCCCAGAATGTATCGCCGGGCCGCTCCCGCCGTCGCACTCGCCAGAGCCACGGGAATCATGCTGCGGGGCTTCCACTCGAACAACAGCAATTCCACTGCGAGCAGCACGGACGCCAGCGGCGCGGCGAAGGTCGCCGACATCCCGGCTGCCGCTCCCGCCACCAAGAGCGTTTTACGTTCGGCGCTGCTCAAGTGAAATAATTGCGCGATCATCGATCCGAACGCGCCACCGGTCATGATGATCGGACCTTCGGCTCCGAACGGTCCTCCCGATCCGATGGAGATCGCCGCCGAGAGCGGTTTCAGAACGGCCAATCGCGGCTGTACCCGGCTTCCGTTAATGAGAATCGATTCCAGGGCCTCGGGTATCCCGTGACCCCGGATGCGCTCCGAGCCATAGCGGGCCATCACGCCGATGATCAACGCGCCGGCCACAGGAACCAGAACCGCATAGCCGCCGAGAGTGTTCTGGGCAGGCGACGCGGCCGCGGTGCTCCAATGCTGGTAGTAGAAAAGATTCGTGAACAGACTGATGAGCCGGAGCAGCACGAACGCGACCACTGTGCTGAGCAGTCCGATCGCGATTGCCAGGAGCGACAACACCAACACTCTAGGCGTGACCGTGAAATCGCCCAAAGCCTCGCTCGACCGGTGTTTGCTTGTCTTTAGAGTTTTATGACCGCTCATGCAGCGTTAGACTCTCCGCTTCCGCGCAGAATGGCGCGGAGAGCTTTAGCCAGCTCCGGACCCTTCACCCGAAGCTCGTCACGATGCGCCAGGGACAGCGACCGCAGCCTGGCTGCTCCCTGAGGCGTTAACTGGAGCAGAATCTGACGGCCGTCCTCCGGATCGGCCTGACGCTTGACGAAACCAGCGGTTTCCAGCCGGTCGACTAATTCGACGGTGGTGTGGTGGCGCAGAGCGAGGCGGTGGGCCAGCTCGCCGATCGTCGGCTGGGAGCCCGCCGGCAATCCCTTGAGGGCTAACAGCGCTTGATGCTGGTGCGGCTCGATTCCGAGCTCTCTTGCCCGTATTTCGCTGAAGTGGAGAAACTGGCGGAGCTGGTAGCGAAATTCGGCCAGCTCACGATAATCATGCTGTGTAAGATCCACGTAGATATATCGTAGCACGATATGATATCCGAAAAGCCGCCGTCCCTGGCGCTCCACCCAAGCGGGCCCCTGCCGGACGAAACGGTTTCTCTGCGGAAGGATCTAATAGGACGCCATGACAACCAAACCTGCTCAAGCGAAAAGCAATCCCTTTGTGACGGACATCCAGGAACTGCGGCGGCGAGCCCGCGAGCACATGGAACAGGGCGCGGTAACCAGCGCTTACAAGGCCGACCGGCCAACCGTGCTCCGCATCCTGAATGAAGTCCTGGCGACAGAAATCGTGTGCGTGCTGCGCTACAAGCGGCACTACTACATGGCCACCGGCATTCATGCCCAGGCGGTGGCCGAGGAGTTCCTGGAACACGCCCATGAGGAGCAGAGTCATGCGGATATCGTGGCCGAACGGATCACCCAGCTGGGCGGCGAGCCCAACCTCAATCCGGAAGGGCTGAGCACGCGGAGCCACTCGCAGTACGCGGAAGGAAAATCCCTTCTGGACATGGTCCGGGAAGATTTGGTGGCCGAACGTATCGCTGTCGAATCCTACAGCGAGATCATTCGTTACCTGGGCGACGACGATCCCACTACACGTAGAGCGATGGAGAAGATCCTCGGCAAGGAAGAAGAGCATGCCGACGATATGAAAAAACTCCTCGAGACGCTCGGCAAGGACGAGCGCTTCGCCGAGGCGAAATCGTAGGCGGGATTAGTCGCTCATCAGGAAGAGGCAAGGACGCTGCTCCTCCCAGGGAGTCGATTCCCAGAGGTGCTGCAGGACCGTGTAGACCATCAGCCCGGTCTCGCCTTCGCCCAGCAGGAAATAGCGAAACGACTGCCGCATGAGATTCTGCCGGCTCAGCCCCAGATAGATCGCAGCCGGATGCAGAAGTTCGCTGATGTAAGCCACTGCGTTCGCCTTGGCGACAGCCTGCGAAGCTTCCACCAGATACTGCCCTTCCTCCTCTTTCACACTGATTTCGAGCGGCGACAAAAATTCACTGCGATTGTCCAACAGGCTGACATGAACGAATACCAGGGGACCCTTGACGTTATAGTGCTCCTGAAGCTGAGCGGTTCGGGCGGTTCTCGCTTTCGGCTCCAGGCTGCCGATCGGAACCATGTTCACCTTCTTGTCCACCAGGAGATTCCATAACCGCTCCGACTCCGCATTCGCGAAACGGTGGCCGCCCACGCGGATTTCCTTAGCGCGCCAGTACCGGCTGATGCCGCTCACGGTCAGGATGAACAGGATGAAGCAGCCCGCGATGATAATGCCGTCGGTGCGTTCGATGATGTTGGCTACGGTCGTATACGCAAAGACGGCGACAACACCCCAGCAGTACAGGCTAAGCGCGCGTGCGTGCTCTTTCCACAGAGAAATCGACGCCGCTACGGCCGCCGAGAGCATCAGGACCAGGACTCCGGTGGCGTAGGCTCCGCCTTGGGCTTCGACGTTCGCCCGAAAGATCAGCGTGACCACGACATCGAATGCGAACAGCACCAGCACCAGCGGCCGGGCGTAAGCGACCCACTCCGGCGCCAATCCGACGCGAGGCAGATAGCGCGGAACCAGGTGCAGCAGTCCGGCCATCGCCGACGCCCCCGCGAACCATAGCACCAGGATCGTCGACAGGTCGTAAATCGAGCCGAAAATGTTGCCCAGGTATTCATGCGCCAGATAGGCGAGCGCTCGGCCGCTGGCTGAGCCGCCTTCCCGGTAAGCCTGTTCCGGAATGAGCAGCGCCGAAACGAAGCTGGAAACCAGCAGCAGCACGCTCATGATGATCGCTGCCGCCGCCAGCAGCTTGCGGGTATTCCGAATGCGCCCTTTCGGACGATCGGCGCCCGAATCTGCTGCATCGCCGCGAATGAGGGGCATCACCGACACACCGGTCTCGAAACCGCTGAGCCCAAGCGCCAGCCGCGGGAAGAGAATGACCGCTGCCAGCGCCAGTTGCGTCCAGTCGCCTTCTGTTCTGAGGGCATTTTCCCAGCGAGGCAATGCTCTCGGGTGCGTGGCCACTTCAACCAGGGCCCTGCCCAGCACAATCACGTTAAGCAGAAGGTAGGGAACGCAGACCGCCGTGGCCAGCTCGATGGCTTCCGCGAAGCCTTTCAGGAATACAGCCGCGAGCAGGGCCAGAAGAACCAGCGTTATACGAAGGTTGGCATCGCCGAGCAGCGGATGCAGGTACGGGTTCTGCGTGGCGTGCCGGGCAGCGTCGGACGCAGACAGCGTCATGGTGATGATGAAATCCGTGGTCGCAAACCCCAGCAGCACCAGGACCATGAACTTGCCCCACCATCCCGGCAGCAGGTTCTCCAGCATCGCGATGGAGCCCAATCCCGCAAACGATCGCCCCGCTACCTGCACGTAAATGGGGAGAGCGCAGAGGAGCGTGACCGCCACCAGGACCGCCGTGGCGATCGGAGAAAGCGCGCCGGCCGCGAGCAGAGCGATTCCCGGCTGATACCCGAGAGTGGAGAAATAATCGACGCCCGTCAGCCAGATGACCAGGTACCAGGGATGGGTTCCGTGTTTGTCGCTGCGTGGATCCCGAGATTCGTCCCGGCGTAACCACTCTCGCCAAGATGCCATATTGTAAGTGTGATTTCGATGGAGACTGAATAAGGATACCAATGAAGAAGATCGATCCCGAAGAGTTTCGTGTCCGCCCCGGTAAGAAGGTCGATTTAGACAAATGGCCGACGAAGGTCAAGCCTGGGTATCACTCGCAGGAAGAGTATCAGACGGTGCTCGCGGAGCACATCCACAAGCTGAGCGCGCAGCAAAGCAGGCTGTATGCGGACGACTCGTATGCGTTGCTGCTGATTTTCCAGGCCATGGACGCGGCCGGCAAGGATAGCGCGATTAAGCACGTGATGTCGGGCGTGAATCCTCAAGGCTGCCAGGTGTACAGCTTCAAGCACCCGAGTCCCGAGGAACTGGACCACGACTTCCTATGGAACGCGACGCGGAAGCTGCCCGAGCGCGGCCGCATCGGCATCTTTAACCGCTCCTATTACGAGGAAGTGCTGATCGTTCGGGTTCACCAGGACATTCTGGACGCCGAGCGCCTTCCGAAGAAGCTGCTCAGTGAGAAGAATATCTGGCGCGACCGGTACCGCTCGATCGTGAATCTGGAAGAGCATCTTCATCGCAACGGCACCCGCATCATCAAGTTTTTTTTGCATCTGTCCAAGGAAGAACAGCGCAAGCGTTTTCTCAGGCGCATCGATGAGCCGGAGAAAAACTGGAAATTCAACATCGACGACGTCAAGGAGCGGGAATCCTGGAACCACTACATGAAGGCGTACGAGGAATGCCTCAGCGCCACCAGCACCGCCACCGCGCCCTGGTACGCGGTTCCAGCTGACGACAAAGCGACCACGCGCCTGATTGTCTCCCGTATCATTCTGGATACCTTCAAGAAGCTGAAGTTGGAGTACCCGAAACTCAGCCCGGAGCGTCTTCAGGAGTTGCGTAAAATCCGCAGACTGCTGGCCGATTAGGTTAAGGTCGTGGGTTCAACCAGCCGTCGGGACCTTCCATGAGCGCCGAGGCTTCCGCGGGTCCCCAGGTGTTCGGCTCATATTCGTGAACTGGCGTCACGTCGCCCAGCACGGAATCCACGATCTTCCATTGGGCTTCGATCTGATCCTCGCGGGCAAACAGGATCGGGTCGCCGCGCAGGGCGTCGCCCAGAAGACGTTCGTAAGGCGTCATTTCGTCGGCGCGCTGGTGCATCGCGATCAACTCGACGTCTTCGCCTTGCATTCGTTCGCCGGGAAGTTTCACGCGCATGCCGAGCGCGATCACAACCTCGGGGCTCAGGGACAAACGGAAATGATTCGGCGAGCCACGATCTTTCTCTTCGAATGTGTCGAGCGGCGGGCGTCTCAAGGTTACGTTCACTTCGGTAGCCGTCACGGGCAAGCACTTGCCGGTCCGAATGTAGAACGGCACACCGGCCCAGCGCCAGGTGTCGATGAACAGCCTGATGGCCGCATAGGTTTCCACCCGGGAATCCGGAGCGACGCCTTCTTCCTGCCGGTAACCTTTGAACTGTCCGCGCACAATGTCCTGAGGGGTGAGCGGCCTCACGGCTTTGAGGATTCGCGCTTTCTCATCCCGCAGCGCATCGGATTCCTTCCCGGCGGGAGGATCCATCGCCAGGCACGCCAGCACTTGAAACAGGTGGTTCTGAATCACATCCCGGATGGCGCCGGCTTCTTCATAAAACCGCCCGCGCCCTTGGACGCCGAACTTCTCGGCCATCGTGATCTGGACCGAGCGGACGTGGCTGCGATTCCATAACGGCTCAAGAAATCGATTCGCGAACCGCGTGTACAGAATGTTCTGGACAGGTTCCTTGCCAAGAAAATGATCGATCCTGAAAATCTCTTCTTCCGGAAAAAACTGATCGAGAATCGCGTGCAGTTCCCGCGCCGAAGCCAGGTTGCGGCCAAACGGCTTCTCCACTACAACGCGCGCGCCTGTCGCGCGATCCCGACTTAGCGAGTCCTTCCGCTACTGCCGCGAACATGCTGGGCGGAATCGCGAGATAGTGCAGGGGCCGCTGGGCATTTCCCAGAGCCTGGCGCAACTGGACAAAGGTGGCCGCATCGCGGTAGTCGCCGTCCACATACTGGAGCAAGGCGGACAACTTCGCGAAAGCAGCCTCATCCAGGCCGCCGTGCTCGGTGACACTCTCACGGGCGCGCGCCTTAAGCTGGTCCAGATTCCAACCGGCTTTGGCTACACCGACGATGGGAATCGTCAGGTTGTGCCGTTTTACGAGGGCTTGTAGCGCGGGGAAGATTTGCTTGTAGGCAAGATCTCCAGTTGCGCCAAAAAAAACGAGAGCGTCCGACTGATCCACAACTTATTTATCGCACGGATGTTGGGGTGGAGCGCGCTTCAGCGTGCAACGGCGATTTTAATCGCCGGCTAAAGCCGACGTCGCAAGCTAAAGCTCGCTCCACGAAAACGCTACTGAATCACCTGGAACAGATCCTGCGGCGCGGCTTTGGCGCGCGGTATCTGCAACTCCGGCATCGGTTTCGCCTGGAACAGCTTCCGGCAAGGCACGGCCAGCCACCGCGCCCAGGAGCTGGCGCGCTTCTGGCGGGCGCTATCCGTCGCGATTCCGGTGCTCGCGTACATCTGGCGGTATAACTTCGAGATGAAGACGAACGCCAGGCGCGCACGCAAATGCGGCGTGCAGCGCGAACGCTTCCAGACCGAACCGAAGCTGTAGAAACGATCCCAGACGCCCTGCGTGCGAGCGCGCATTTCTTCCGAGTTCATGGTGGGATGCGGCATGAACATCTTCGGCCGCCTATGCGCGGGAATCAGCCAGTAGCGCGTCAACGGAATCCCGTCGACCTGGGCTGGATTGTCGCCTTGCGCTTTTTCCCATTTCTCGAAATCGACCGTGCCGGGAAAGGGCGTCAGCATGACGAACTGCGCAAACGTGAGACCGGCCTTTTGGGCCAGATCGTGTGTGGCGTCGAAAGTGTCTGGGCGATCGCTGGGCAGTCCGAAAATAAACGAACCCAGAACGTGCACGCCGTGGTCGGAAAACGTCTTGAGCTGCTTCACCAGGTTGTCGCCGGATAGGTTGAAATCCTTATAGACCGTTTTCAGGCCTTCGGCGGTAACGGCTTCCACACCCACCAGCGCTCCCCGGATCCGGGCCTTCTTCATCGCATCCAGGAACTTGGTGTCTTCCGCGGCCTCCATGGTGATCTGGGTGAAGAACGTCATGTCCTGGGGAAGCTCGGAGAGCCGCTCCATGAGCTCGAAGCGCTCCTCGCGCATGGCCTGAAGCTGATCCACCCGGGCCTGGTTATTCTGGCGCTTGGCCAGGGCGATATCGGTGAACGTAACCGGATAAAAATTGTCGTCCGCCAACGCGATGAAGCGGAAACCCCTGCGGCGCAGCTCGACAATCTCCTCAATGACGCTGTCGGAGCCGCGCTGCCGCGGACGCTGCCCGTCCGTGCGCCAGACCGAACAAAACGAGCAATGCTTGGCGCATCCGCGCACCGTCTGCACCGACGCCCACATGTAGCTGTCCGGCGGCAGCAGATCCCAGCGGGCCTGCTTGAACTCCCCCGCCTCTACGCTGCCGCCGTTATAGACACGCTCCGGAGTGCCGGCCACACAGTCGCGAATTACTTTGTTCCAGACGATATCGCCATCGCCCTTCACCACCGCGTGCGCACCACCCCGCTCAAACGGCTCGTCCGAATAGAGCGTGGAATGGATTCCGCCATACACCACCCAGGCGCCTCGCTCGCGCGCCGCGCGCCCTACTTCGTATCCTCGCAAGGCGTTACCGGTATGAATGCCGATGCCTACAACGTCGCCCGGCTGGATGCGTTCCAGGTTCAGGTGCTCCAGCGTCTCATCGCAGATTTCGGGATCGCCGAACGACTCGTCGGTCGCGGCGGCCAGAACGTATAACCATCGCGGCGTGATGACCGCAGTCCCGAAGGCGGTGTCGCTTGGATTGACAAGGTGAATGCTCATTGTTAAGGGCCAACCTAGTGTACCAACAGATCCCAGGGTAGTCCCCAGGGCCGTCCGTCACCCCTCAGCCGGTCGTCTGGATCAGCCGTTGCGCCATGATGATCCGCACCAGGGCTTGCAATGCGCGCGGGCGCGGAAACGTCGGACGGCTCGCCAGCCGGATCGTCCGGGATGCCTTGGCGGCCAGCGGACGAAGGACCACGCCGCGTCTTTCCATGGATGACGCCGCCAGCTGCGGCGCGAGCGTGGTTCCATATCCCGCCGCCACCAGATTCGCGAGAGTCTCGAGGCTGGCTGCCTGGAGCGCCCTCCGCGGATGAGCGTCGCTGCTTCGCCGGCTTCGGCCGCACGCTTCCCGGGCCTGCCCGGCGAGGCAATGCCCGTCGGCCAGCACCAGCAAGTCGTCGGCGAGATCGGCCACGTGGATCTTCTTGCGCGACGCCAGGCGGTGACTTGCGGGCAGCGCCGCCAGAAACGGCTCATCGAACAAATCGACCGTCGTCAGATCCGACTCCGGGATTTCCGTCGCCAGCAGCGCTGCGTCCAGTCGCTGGCTGCGGAGCCGTTCGAGAAGCGAAACGGTGATGTCCTCCCACAACTCGATGGTCAAGCGCGGGTAGGCCTCGCGAAGAGGGCCCAGGATGAGCGGAATCAAATAGGGCGCAAGCGTCGGAATCACGCCGAGCTTGAGCGGCCCGACCAATTGGTCGCGCGACGTCTCGGCGAGCGATTCGACTAGCCCCGCCTCCTCCAGGGCGCGGCGCGCGTGCCCCAAAATCTGTTCTCCGACCGGCGTGATGGATACGCGCCGGTTGTTGCGCTCAAACAGAGTTACACCCAGCTGCTGTTCGAGTTTGAGGAGCTGGCCGCTCAGCGTAGGCTGGCTGACGTTGCAGGCTTGCGCGGCTCGCCCGAAATGGCGATGCTCGGCAACGGCCACGAAATACGTGAGTTCCTGCAGATTCATGGATCGTCATTAACGATTATAGCGATCCGAATAATCGATTATACAGATCACGGGAATGGGCGTACTGTAGTGGATGTCCGCTGCAACAACTCAAGGAGACCGAATTGCCAACCGACGAAACCAAGACTTCGACTGCCGGCGTTGACCCCGCTAAACAGGAAGCCAACATATTGCCCGAGGCCAAATGCCCGGTCGCGCATAGCTCTCGCAGGCACACCGTGGCCGGGGCCCCGACGAACGCGCGCTGGTGGCCCGATCAACTGAACCTGAAGATCCTTCACCAGCACTCCCCGCTGTCCGATCCGATGGACAAGGATTTCGATTACGCGCAAGAATTCAAGAGCCTCGACCTGCATGCCGTGATCCAGGACCTCAATACCCTGATGACGACGTCGCAGGACTGGTGGCCCGCGGACTACGGACACTATGGCGGGCTCTTCATTCGCATGGCCTGGCACAGCGCGGGAACCTACCGCATCGGCGATGGCCGCGGCGGGGCCGGCAACGGTACACAACGTTTTGCGCCCCTCAATAGCTGGCCGGACAATGCCAACCTCGATAAGGCGCGCCGCCTGCTCTGGCCGATCAAGCAGAAGTATGGCCGGAAAATCTCCTGGGCCGATCTCATGGTTCTCGCCGGCAACGTCGCCCTGGATTCGATGGGCTTCAAGACGTTCGGTTTCGGCGGCGGACGCGAGGACGTCTGGGAACCCGAAGAAGACATTTTCTGGGGGCCTGAGGGCAAGTGGCTGGGGGACGAGCGCTACCAAGGCGATCGTCAGCTCGATAATCCTCTCGCCGCCGTTCAGATGGGCCTGATTTACGTGAATCCGGAAGGGCCCAATGGCAAGCCGGATCCGCTCGCCGCGGCAGTGGATATTCGGGAGACCTTCGCCCGCATGGCGATGAATGACGAGGAGACCGTTGCGCTGATCGCCGGCGGGCACACGTTCGGCAAAACCCACGGCGCTGCCGATGCGGGCAAGTATGTCGGCTCCGAACCCGAGGGCGCCAGTATCGAAGAGCAAGGCCTCGGCTGGAAAAACACGTTTGGCGCCGGCAATGGCGCCGCGACCATCACCAGCGGCTTGGAAGGCGCATGGACCACCACGCCAACGAAGTGGAGCAACAACTACTTCGACAATTTATTCGGTTATGACTGGGAACTCACGAAGAGTCCCGCCGGCGCGCATCAATGGGCTCCCAAGAACGGGGCTGGAGCGGGCACTGTGCCCGATGCCCACGATCCGTCGAAGAAGCACGCCCCATTCATGCTCACCACGGACCTCGCACTGAAGCTGGATCCGATCTATGCGCCGATTTCGAAGCGCTTCCACGAGAACCCGCAGGAGTTCGCGGACGCGTTCGCCAAGGCTTGGTACAAGCTGACGCACCGCGACATGGGGCCCGTTTCGCGGTACCTTGGCCCGCTGGTGCCGAAGGAAACGCTGCTCTGGCAGGATCCGATTCCCGCAGTGGATCATGCATTAATCGGGGAGCAGGACGTTGCGGCTCTGAAGGCCAAGATTCTCGCGTCAGGGCTTTCCATTTCGCAACTGGTCACGACGGCCTGGGCGTCGGCGGCAACGTTCCGCGGCAGCGACAAGCGCGGCGGGGCCAATGGAGCGCGTATTCGCCTCGCGCCACAAAAGGATTGGGAAGTGAATCAACCAGCCGAACTGGCGAAGGTCCTTCCGAAGCTGGAAGCGATCCAGAAGGACTTCAACAGCGGCGGCAAAACGGTTTCGCTGGCCGACCTGATCGTTCTGGGCGGCTGCGCAGCGGTCGAGGCAGCTGCGAAAAAGGCCGGCCACGATGTGAAGGTTCCCTTCTCGCCCGGGCGCATGGATGCTTCGCAGGAGCAGACCGATACGCACTCCTTCGCGCCGCTCGAGCCGGCCGCAGACGGATTCCGCAACTATCTCGGAAAGGGACAGGAGGGATCGGAGGCTGAGCTGCTGGTGGATCGGGCGAACCTGTTGACGCTGACTGCTCCCGAGATGACGGTTCTGGTCGGCGGCCTGCGCGCCTTGAATGCGAACTTCGGGCAGGCCAAACACGGCGTTTTCACCAAGCGGCCCGAGACGTTGACGAATGATTTCTTCGTCAACCTGCTCGACATGAAAACGAAGTGGCAGAAGTCGGCCACATCGAATGGCGTATTGGAGGGACGCGACCGGACGTCGGGCGAGCTGAAATGGACGGGCACCGTCGTCGACTTGGTCTTCGGTTCCAACTCGCAGTTGCGAGCCCTGGCGGAAGTCTACGCGTGTGACGACTCGAAGGAGACGTTCGTGAAGGACTTCGTGGCGGCCTGGACCAAGGTGATGAACCTGGATCGCTACGACCTGCTGGCTTGAGGCTCGGTGCGATCGCGCGCTAAGCTCTCCCTATAGTGCGCGCTTTCGATTTCTTAGAGACCGTCTGGCACGATCTTCGCTACGCGGTCCGTATGCTGCGAAAGAATCCGGTGTTCGCGTGCGTTGCGATCGGCACGTTCGCGCTCGCCATCGGCGCGAATACCGCGATTTTTTCAGCACTGAACGCTGCCTTCCTGCGCCCTTTGCCTTACCCCGAGCCAAACCGGCTCGCGTTTCTCTGGGAAGGCCCCAATAACGTTACTTATTCTTTCTCGCATCCACGATATGAGATGCTCCGCGATTCTGCCTCCGATTTCGAAGGCGTCGCCGCCTATGATGACGAGAGCATCACCGCGGCCGTATCCGGCGAGCCGGAGCGGATCGAAGGCGGCCGGGTGTCCGCGAATTTCTTTTCCGTGATCGGCGTAACCCCCGTCGCCGGACGCACTTTCACGCCGGAAGAAGATCGTTCCGGCGGGCCTCCGCTGGTCGTCTTGAGCCACCACTATTGGGAAAGCCGCTTCAGTTCCGATCCCAACATCGTCGGCCGTGGCATGCGTATCGACGGAACCACCCACACGATAATCGGAGTGCTCCCTTCCGGTTTTCAATTTCTTGGCGAAAATGTGGAGGTCTGGCGTTCGCGTCTCGCCGATTCTGGAACATTTTTCCCTTCCACCGTGCGCCGCGGCGCTCAATATCTCACCGTAATCGGCCGCCTGAAGCACGGAGTCGGCATCCGGCAGGCGCAAGCCTCTCTCGACGTTCTTGCGGCTCGATATCGACAGGAGAATCCCGGCAATGACGATATCGACGAACCGGTTTACGCCAAACCTCTTCAGGAACAAATGGTCTCGGGACTCCGCCTGAATCTCTTCCTGACCTGGGGCGCGGTCAGTTGCCTTCTGCTCATCGCGTGCGCGAATATCGCGAACCTGCTACTGGCGCGTGCCTCCGCTCGCATCAAGGAAATCGCGGTCCGGCTGGCGATCGGGGCGACACGCGAACGCATCGCGCGGCAGCTTCTCACCGAAGGCGTGCTGATCTCGGTCTGCGGCGGCGCGCTGGGATTGCTCGTCGCACAGTGGGGCGCACGGGTATTGGCCGCCACCATCCACCAGACCTCGCATCAGGCGCCGGAGGCGCGAATTGACGCCACAGTAGTCGCATTCACTTTGGTCGTGTCCGTCATCGTCGGATTGGGCTTCGGCCTGGTGCCCTCGATTGCAGCCCTTCGAAAGGACCTGCGCCGGCCGCGTGTCCATCCTCAAAACATCCTCGTGACCGCCGAAATCGCGCTCTCCCTGGTTCTGCTGGTCTCGGCCGGCTTGCTGATGCAAAGCTTTGTTCGGATGCGCGGCATGGCGACCGGCATTCGATCGGACCAGGTCTCGATACTATGGCTAATTCTGAATCCGCACCGATATGAGAACTTCCCGGAGCGAGCCGCGTTTTACGACGAAACTTTGCGCCGTGTCCGCGCCCTGCCCGGCGTCCGCTCCGCCGCAATCGCATCGCGCGTCGACGTGATGCAGCCCGGCGATGTCGGGTTAGATACGGTGATTCCCGGGAGCGAGCCACAAGCGAGTAGCCGCGGCCGCAGCATCAGCCCGGATTATTTGAGCCTGATGGGCATCCCTCTGCTTGCCGGCCGAGACTTTACGGAACACGATTCGACCTCGTCGTCTAAGGTGATGCTCGTCAACCAAAGTTTCGCGCGCCGCTTCTTTCCCGACCAAGATCCCATCGGCAAACACGTGACTGTTTCCAGTAGCGCTTGGGAAATTGTCGGCGTCACCGGCGACGTCCGTTTGTCCCTGCAAAGCGCCGGCGCAAGTGAGGAATTCTACTTGCCTCTCGCACAGGCTCCCAGAGGCACTGGGCGGCTTCTGATTCGCTCGACTGCACCCCTATCGGCCGTCCGCCATGAAGTGCAGGCGATCGACCCGGATCAAGCCGTCGCGCAAATGCGGCCCCTAAATGACGCGCTCGACGATTCGCTGAACCAACCGCGCAGTATGATGTCGATCTTCAGCATCTTTGCAGCAGCCGCATTATTGCTGGCCGCGATGGGAGTTTATGGAGTGATGGCGTGCGGTGTCGCCCAGCGTAGGCGTGAGATCGGCATTCGTATCGCACTCGGGGCAAGGGCCGGCGATGTGCGGAGAATGGTCATCCGACAGAGTATGCGTCTGGTGCTGACGGGAGTCGCGCTCGGCATACCGGTCGCAATCGCGGTAGGCCGCCTGTACTCCAGCCTGCTGTTTGGCGTAAAATCCGGCGATCCCCTGACGCTAATAGCTGTAGTCGCAATCCTCTCAATAGCCGCGTTGGCCGCCGCCTACATCCCTTCGCGAAGGGCAACCAAAGTGGACCCGGCATCAGTCCTGCGCGCGCAATAATCCACGGGCGGTACCGCGGAAGTCTACGCGTGTGACGACTCGAAGGAGACGTTCGTGAAGGACTTCGTGGCGGCGTGGAAGAAGGTAATGAACCTGGATCGCTACGACCTGGCGTGATCTCAGAGCAAAGAGAGCGGAGGCTGGCGCTTACAACGCCAGCTTGCCTTCGTACACCATATCCTCGGTGTAGAAGGTTTCACCGAATTTCAAGCGTCCGATCTGTGCATCGAACTCGACGCGCCGGTCGGACGCCGATATCTCGGTGGATCTCGAAAAGAAATAGACGATGACCGGCCCGTCGTCGCGCTGCAGGATCTCCACGCTCGAGGGCTTGAAGTCTTTCTTGCCGTCACGCTTGAGAACGGCCAGTTTTTTGAGATCGGCCTCCATGGCGCGAGTGTCGGCCCTCAGCATGCTGCGCGGCACGCCGATCACGGCGATCGCATAGTGGTTTTCATCCACGGTCGGGGCGTCCACGTCGCGGCCCCGCAATTCGGCTGCTCGAACCGGCAGAGCGCTCTCCCAGCGCAGAGTCAGCTTGGGCGGCGTGACGGGCTCCGTTCTTCCATCGTCTCCACCCGTGCCGCCGTTGGGATAATTCCCGCCGGATCTGCCTCCGCCGGGGTAGCCGCCTCCGCCAGGATACCCGCCTCCACCCGGATATCCGCCGCCACCGGGATAGCCGCCGCCAGGCCGCCCGATTCCTCCGATGCCAGGTATCCCGATGGAGACGCCGCCATTCCGGCGGCCGCCGTTGCGACGTTGATTGGCCGATCCCTCCATGGCTGGGGTCGTCGTCTTGACCCAAGGCGAGTCGGTCATGACCTGGTGCGCGTCATCCACGCTCCATTCCGAAGCCGGCCTTTTCCACGCATCGACCGCCGGTTGGTCCGCCGCGATCAGTGATACGACGCCGGCAGTCAGAATTCCGCAAACCATCCGCGTGTGAAACATGGGAGCCACCTTTGCCTTGTAGACGCGGGTGCGGCCATCAGGGTTTCCTAAGGATACTCAATGCGACATCGAATATACGACGTAATTCGACACGATCCGGAACGCCAGGGCCGCGAACTTCTCGTCATAGCGCGGGTCGTCGGCAAACTCCCACGCGTCTCCCAGGTCCATGTCGTGGCAGATCGCCACCACCAGCCGCCCTTTGTTGTCATAGATTCCGCGCCAGTGCGGATCGTAGCCGTCGTACTCGTAGGTGACGCCACTCCTCAGATACTGGGCTCCGGGGACCTGATACCGGCCGTCCAAATCGTAGATAGTGTGAAAAATGGCGTCCTTGTCCGGAATATCCACGATCTCGCGGTCGGGAAAGACGCGCTGCATGGTTTCGAGAAACACATCCCATTCCTCTGTCCCGTGAAAATCGTCGCACATGAAGAAACCACCGCGATCGAGGAAATCGCGCATCTGCTGGACCTGGCTGTCGGTGAGCTGCCAATGCCCGACTTCCACCGCATACAGCCACGGATAGTTGAAAACGTCGTCGCCGTCGTCCAGATTCACTGGCTGTTCGACCGAACGGACATGAATGCGCGTCAACCGCCGCAGGGCGACGGCTACGTGCCGATCCGCCGCCGTGTAATCGGTGGTCCAACTGGATCGGCCATTTCTCCAGTCCCCTGCTCCTCTAAACCCGCGCGCACCTCGGCCATGAATCGCGCCCGGATAAGGAGGATACATCAGCCGTGCGAACGCCCATTCCGTCTTCTCCTGGTAGTCTGGCGGAATCGCGATGTTGTCCTGTCCAGGATATTCCCGCCACGGCTGCTGCCACGCCAGGGCAGCGCTGAACGCTCCCAGTATGCCCACGGTGACAACGATTAAGGCCCAAACCTTCACGCGCCTATTATAAGGATTCCACTGGATGAGTGACCGCCGGCTCCCGCCGGATCGGATTCCGCAGCGGGAGACCGAAGCCTTCCCATTCAATCACGACCTCGTCGCCTTCGGCGAGAATCACGCCGTCTCCGTAACTGGAGACGCTGCCGCCCAGAAAATGGACATGCACGTCGCCCGGAATCCGATGCGGCTCGAATTCAAAATGATGCTGCTCGATCTGTGCCAGCCGAAACGCAGTATGCTTTTCGCCGGTCCGGATTTCCTTGGACCATATCGGATTCCCGTCCCGCTCCACCGCAACCGAGCCCGCGACGTCCTGGAATTCGGCATCGAGCGCCAGTTCCGGTCCGATCGCGCAAGTACACAGCTTCGCCCTCGAAAGCAGGCGCGGATCCCGCCCGGCCGTGACCGGATCCGCGAATTCGTTTCCCGGGGTGAGTCCCACGCGCCGCGGGAACCCCATCCGGACCGATAAGGTAAATCGCGGCGAGCTCCGCTTCCTCGGCCCCTCCGGCCGCGAAACTTGGAATCGTCAGCGGCTCTCCATGGGCGCGCAGATGCATGCCGTTCCCTTTGGTAAACCAAGGCGGCGCGGCAGGAACAGAATCGCCGGCTGGTCCGTGAGCGTTCGCGCATCCCGAAACCAGGCAGCCAGCGGTGTGATCGGGATGATCGAAGCTAGGCAGGAAACGCCAGCCACTCCGCAGAGCGTAAACCTCGCGATAATCCAGGACGATCCCGGATAAATCCGTGCTGAGCAGATCGCGCAGCTTCTGGCCGGTCTCGATCGCCGCGGTGGCGAACGCATACGCCGTCCGGTAGGTGGACAGAAGATGGAGTTCCGTATCGCCGTTCACCAAGGCGACGCGGCGTCCGTAGTCGGGGTGAATAATCTGAACGATTCGTGTCAAAAGGGTTCTAGTTCAGCGTTACACATTGAGTTCATCGATACTAACATCATGGCCAACACAATCGGAGTCCTCGGATCTGGCGTGGTCGGGCGAACGCTCGCCGAGGGATTTCTCAAGCACGGTTACGAAGTGATGCTGGGCACGCGTGACCCGCAGCGCGGTGAAGTGCCGGCGTGGGTTGCATCGCACCCTGGCGCGAAAGCGGGAACATTCCGCGAAGCCGCGATCTTCGGAGAAATCGTCGTCCTGGCGGTAAAAGGGCTCGTCGTAGAGGAAGCGCTCAACGAAGCCGGCCCGGATCATCTGACGGGAAAGATCGTAATCGACACCACCAATCCTTTGGCGGACGAAAAACCCGTAAACGGCATCCTCACCTTCAGCACCGGACCCAACGAATCGCTGGGCGAGAAGGTGCAAATGCTGCTCCCCAATGCGCACGTGGTGAAGGCGTTCAACAGCGTGGGCGCCGCGCTTATGATTAACCCAAAGTTCGAGCAGGGCACGCCGACTATGTTCCTGTGCGGCAACAACCCGGAAGCCAAGAGCGCGGTCTCCAGGATCTGCGTGCAGTTTGGCTGGGAACCTTTTGACTGCGGCGACGTGGCAGCGTCGCGCGCCCTGGAGCCTCTCTGTATCCTATGGACGCTGCCAGGATTCCTGCGCAACGACTGGCGCCACGCCTTCAAGATGCTGACGAAATGACGCGTCGGGCGAGGGCTGGGCATGCCCAGCCCCTACATCAACACACTTGTCGATCGTAGGGGCGAGACACGTCTCGCCCTAATACAGCGCGTTAAACAACAGCTTGAACGTCCCGCGCGACTGCGCGCGAAAGGCGACCTCGGGGCCGAGCAGCACCACTTTCCCTGCCCCGAGTTTCGCCACCGCAACGGCCGTCGATCCTTCGAGATGCTCCTGGCCCCAGGCCCATCCGCTGGCCAGCGTGTTCCGTTCCGCGAACCACGCGACCTTCTGAACATCCTGAGCATTGCCGTCCAGCTTGAACACCGGGCTGCTGTCAAAAAACACGATCGCTTCCGGGTTCATACCGAAGGCTAAAGGGTTCGTCGGATCGACCGACGCACGCAGCAGCGATCCCGGCACGTAAAACTGTTCGCGCGAAAGTCCCGCCAGCGGATTGCTCACCGGCACACCCAGCAACTCCGCCAAACCAGTCAGAGCTTCCGATCGTAACCAGCGATCCGCCGGCCTCGACGAATTGCTTCAGCTGCGGGAACGGTTTTATCCGCGGTGATACGGCCCAGGCGGGCGCGGTATTCCAAAGGAATACTGGAAGGTAACGGCTGCGATCGGGCTGCCGCCCTTACGGAAAGCCTCGTCGGTGAGCACCAGCACGTCGTATTTACGATTGAGATTGCCTGCGTCGAGCGTCTGCGGATACACCACCTCAAACGGAAACTCGAACTGCTCGAACAGCCAGCGAGTCCAGCCCGAAGTCGTCAGTCCGCCGTACTGATCGTACAGGCCGATGCGCAGCGGCTTGAGTTTGATGAGATTGGTCCCGGCCGAGTTGCCATGGACGCGCTCGACCGGCACGCCGAGATCGGCCGCGCCCTTCTCGACAATCGTGCGCGCCGCGGTCGACTGGCCGGGACCCAGATCGTCCCATCGCGCTTCAGCCAGTAGACTTCGCTGCCTGCCTTCAGCAGCCGGTTCACCAGCGTGAACGAATTATTGATGCGGTGGCTGATCAGCATAGCCGGCCGGACTTCGCCGGGCCCTGAAGATTCTCGCTCCGGCGGGCGGAGCCAAGCACACCGGTCACCTTCGCGAATGGTCCGTCGAAGCCGTCGAGAATCCGGTCGAACTTGATCCCCATCTGCAGCGCCAGTGTCCAGCCTGCGATGTCGTAGGGCGGCACCGGCGGGCCGCCGGGATACCGAAAATCGTTGGGATGATCCTGCGGCTCGAACATATCGAGGACATGCGGGCGAAACGCCTGGGCGGTCTTCACGACAAAGGAACCCGCCGGATAAGTCTTGCCTGCCGACCTGAAATTGCCGCGGTCGACCGGAGCACGGTGATCCCGGTTTTCAGTAACGAATTGACGAACTCGACGGCCGTGGGAAAATCGTCCTGATTCGCGGGAATGATGTAGCCGCGCGGGTCGCGATATTGCGGGTCGTGCAGCACCGTGTTGATACAGCGACGGGGCGATATTGCCGCCTGAAGATGTAGACTGCTTAGCCGCGGTGGCCCGCAGCGCCTCGATCCGTTTGGGCGTAACGGTCCAGCTATCCTGGCTGCCCTTTTCGATCGAGTTCCTGCCCATCTTATAAATGTTGAACAGCAGCGTCTCGCGATAGCGCGAAGCATAGTCCAGAACCGCCCGGTTCTGGCTGATGTCGTAGTCAATCGACTGGCGATAATGCCAGCGCTGCGGAGCGATCGGCAGCGGCTCATCGCCTTGCGGCAACTGCTTGTCGGGAACCAGCGGAATATCGATGGGCGTGGGACCGCCGACGATCTCCGTCAGGATCCCGATCATATTGTGGAAGTACGCAATCGTGCGCAGGCCTCCGTTCCACCACGTGGAATAGTTCGAGCCGCTGCGCATGGCCGACCCGCCCTTGCCTTCCTCGACCAGCCGGCTGTGCATGGCCGATCCCACCATCTCCACACCCAGCGGGATCAACGGATCCAGGTTGTAGTTGAACGGATCGCGGAAGGGCGGAATGAACACCACCGCGCCCGCGGGTCCGGTCTGGTGGTGGTTGTAGACGATCTGCGGAAACCACTCCAGGAACATCTGCCGGTTCATGTTGGTAGTCTCGGGCATCGCCGACAGGAAAAAGTCGCGATTGTCGTCGTGGCCGACGTACTTGTTGTAAAGGCGCGGAAGTCCGTTCAGGCTGCGCTTGGCCGGATCCGCCTCGCGCATGTACCAGTTGGCGACCAGCTCCTGCCCGTCGGGATTCGCCTGGACGTAGAGCTGGATCGTATCGTCCAGCAGGCGGATGGTTTCCGGATCGTCGCGGCTGACCATCTGGTAGACCATCTCCATTAACTGCTGCGAGCCGACCGTCTCATTCGCATGCAGGCCGCCGTCGATCCAGACCACGGCTTTGCCTTCGCGCGCCAGGGCGTGGGCCTGGTCGTCCGTAAGGCCCTCGTGATTCTCCGATAGCGCCAGTCGACGGGCAATATCCTTATAGCGGTCGAGATTCCGAAGGTTCGCAGGCGAGCTGACGATCGCCATGTACTGCCTGCGGCCCTCGGCCGTGGCTCCGATGTCGACCAGCTTCATGCGGTCCGATTCCGCCGCCAGCTTCTTCCAATAGTTTTCGAGCTGGGTGTAATTGGCGACCTGGTAATCGTCGCCCAGGTTGAACCCCAGAGCATCTTTAGGTGGGGTGACCGCCCCTGCGGTCGCCGCGGAAACCAGCAGGGCCACAAGGGCGTACCTCAGCCGACATAGGTTGATTGTACGTCGTCGAAACGGAATTGTAGCCGTCCTAAGGGCCTTTTTTGACGCTTCTACCCTTCAGCATGCCTCTTTTGTTCGCCCCGCAAGGCGGCCCGGTCCGGAAGTCAGGTATACTAGGAGCGTACGAGACTTCAATCCCTTTGGTGCAGGAGATCCCGTGAAGCGTGCCGGCTCCGACGATTCCCTCCGTTGTTCTTTCTGTCATAAAAGCCAGGATGTTGTTGGTAAACTGATCTCTTCCCCCTCGGATTACCCACGCGCCTACATCTGCGACGAGTGCATTGCCGTCTGCAATTCGATCCTCGAGGACGACCGCAATGAGCAGCAGTACGGTGCGCCCCATAAGCTACCCAAGCCATTGGAATTAAAGGAATACCTGGATCAGTACGTGATCGGCCAGGACGCCACCAAGAAGAAGCTGGCCGTGGCCGTCTACAACCACTACAAGCGCATCCAGATGAATAAGCAGCGCACCGGTGAGGTGGAGCTGTCGAAATCCAACATCCTGCTGATCGGGCCGACGGGAACCGGCAAGACCCTGCTGGCCCAGACCCTGGCCCGGATCCTGGATGTGCCGTTCGCCATCGTCGACGCCACCACGCTGACCGAAGCCGGCTACGTGGGCGAAGACGTCGAGAATATCATCCTCCGGCTGCTCCAGAACGCCGACTGGGACGTCCAGCGCTGCCAGACAGGCATCATCTATATTGACGAAATCGACAAGATCGGGCGCAAGGACGAGAACCCGTCCATCACGCGCGACGTCTCCGGCGAGGGCGTCCAGCAGGCGCTTCTGAAGATCCTGGAAGGCACCGTCGCGAACGTCCCGCCGCAGGGCGGCCGCAAGCATCCGCATCAGGAATTCACCCCGGTGGACACGACGAATATCCTGTTCATCTGCGGGGGAGCCTTCATCGGCCTGGAAAAGACCATCGCCCGCCGCGTAGGGACCCGTACCATCGGGTTTTCGAACAGCGGTGACGACTCGGCCGCGGCGACCTCTTCCCGCCGTCCGGGCAGCTCCGGCCGTCGCGACGTGACTATGTTGGAACAGGTCCAGCCCGTCGACCTAATTAAGGGCGGGTTTATCCCCGAGTTCATCGGGCGGCTGCCGGTAGTCGCCGTGCTGGAAGATTTGAGTAAAGACGCGCTGGTTCAGATTCTGACCAAGCCCAAGAACGCGATTATCAAGCAGTATCAGAAGCTGTTCGAGTTCGAAAACGTGCGGCTGAAGTTCAGCGACGACGCCCTGGAAGCCATCGCGCAACTGGCGATGGAGCGCAAAGTAGGCGCGCGCGGGTTGCGGATGATCCTGGAGGATCTGATGCTCGACCTGATGTACTACTTGCCGTCGTATAAGAAGGTTCGCGAGTTCCTGGTGACCAAAGAAATGGTCATGACGCAGAAGATTAACATGGCTCTGTTGGAAAAGGCAGGATGATCACTTCCAAAGAAAAATCCGATTCACGAAAACTCCCGATGATGCCCATCCGGGACGTCGTGATCTTTCCGCACATGATGACGCCGTTCGTGGTCGGCCGCGAATCGAGCGTTCGTGCGCTAGAAGAAGCGCTGGCGGGCGATCGCAAGATCTTCCTCGCCACGCAGCACGATGCCAGCGTGGACGAGCCCCGGCCGGATGAAATTTTCTCGGTGGGAACGGTCGCGAACATCGTCCAAAGCCTGCGCCAATCCGACGGCAACATCAAAGTTCTGGTGGAAGGCGTCGAGCGCGGGAAAGTGGTCAGCGTCAGCGAAGAAGACGGATACTTTAAGGCCACGGTTCGAACCTTCAGCTATCGCATCGACTCCGGACCGCAGTTGGATGCGCTGATTTCGCGCGTCACCGAACCTGTTCGAGCAGTACGTCAAGATCAGCCAGAACGTCAATTACGACAACATGGTCGCCGCAGTGCGCACCGACGATCCGGGCAAGCTCAGCGACACCGTCGGCGCGAATCTCCAGCTTTCGATCGAGGAGAAACAGGAACTGCTCGAAATCTTCGATCCCATCGACCGGCTGACCCGCGTCGCGGAGATGCTCGACATCGAGATCGAGAAGCTCAATGTCGACCGCACCATCCAGGGCCGCGTGAAGCGCCAGATGGAAAAGGCGCAGAAGGAATACTACCTCAACGAGAAGATCAAGGCCATCCAGAAGGAACTGGGCCGGGGCGAGAAGAGCGAATTCGACGAGCTGAAGAAGAAGATCGAATCCGCCGGCATGACCAAGGACGCCCTGGAAAAGGCCATGGCCGAGCTGAAGCGGCTGGAACAGATGCCGCCCATGTCGGCCGAATCCACCGTCTCGCGTAACTATCTCGATTGGCTGTTAGCCGTGCCATGGAAGAAGCGCTCCAAGGAAATCCGCGATCTGCCGTTCGCGCAGTAGGTGCTCGAAGGCGATCACTACGGCCTGGAGAAGATCAAAGAGCGCATTCTGGAATTTCTGGCGGTTCGGCGCCTGGTCAAGGATCCCAAGGGATCCATCCTGTGCTTTGTCGGGGCTCCCGGCGTCGGGAAAACGTCGCTCGGAATGTCCATCGCCAAGGCCACGGGGCGCAAGTTCGTGCGCCTGTCGCTGGGCGGCGTGCGCGACGAAGCCGAGATCCGCGGCCACCGGCGCACCTACATCGGAGCTCTTCCCGGCCAGGTTCTCCAGATGATGAAGAAAGCCGGCGTTCGCAATCCGGTGTTCATGCTGGACGAAATCGACAAGATGTCGACCGATTTCCGCGGCGACCCGTCGGCGGCGCTGCTCGAAGTGCTCGATCCGGAACAGAACTACATGTTCATGGATCACTACCTGGACGTCGAGTACGACCTGAGCCAGGTATTCTTCATCGCCACTGCCAACGTGATGCACACCATCCCGCCGGCCTTGCAGGATCGCATGGAAGTGATCCGGCTCTCGGGCTATACCGAGATCGAGAAGATGGAAATCGCCAAGCGTTTCCTGGTTCCCAAGCAGCGCAAGGAAACCGGCCTGGCGAACGATGACCAGATCGAGTTCGCCGACGACGGCATTCAGGAACTGGTCCAGCACTACACGCGCGAAGCCGGTGTCCGCAATCTGGAACGCGAAATCGGCAACGTCTGCCGCAAGGTGGCGCGGTCGTTCGTGAACTCGCAGACCGATCCCAAAAAGAAGGAACACCCCAAGACGGTGGTCACCGCGGCGAAGGTGATCGAACTGCTTGGTCCGCAGAAGTATCGCGAACAGGAAGCCGAGAAGAAGAACGAAATCGGCGCGACCCTGGGACTGGCCTGGACCGAAGTGGGCGGATCCATCCTCGGCACGGAAGCCGCGATCATGGAAGGCCGCGGAAAGCTGACCACCACCGGCAAGCTGGGCGACGTCATGCAGGAATCGGCCCAGGCGGCCATGAGCTATGTGCGATCGCGCGCCCATCACTTTGGATTGCCGCGCGATTTCTACCGGCACATCGATATTCACCTGCACGTTCCCGAGGGCGCGATTCCGAAAGACGGCCCTTCGGCGGGAATCACCATCGCGACCAGCATCACCAGCGCGCTGACCAGCATTCCGGTGCGCGCCGATATCGCCATGACCGGCGAAATCACGGTTCGCGGACGCGTGCTTCCCATCGGCGGTTTGAAGGAAAAGCTCCTGGCTGCCCATCGCCACGGGATTCGCGAAGTGATCCTGCCCGCGGACAACGAGAAAGATCTGCCGGACATTCCGGACAACATCCGCAAGGAGATGAAGATGCACTTCGTATCGTCCATGGACGAAGTGCTGAAACTGGCTCTCGAAAAGGAAATCGAGATGGCGCCGATGGCTGGGCTGTTGACCGCGGCCGAGATCGTGGAGCGGTCCAGGGAAGACAAGGTAACGCACTAACAGGGGCCGGGGGCCAGCGACCAGGGGCCAGTGAACCCACGATATGGCTGCCCGGTTTATAATAAGTGCAGCCAGACCGGAGCAGTTTCCTCCGGAGACGGACCCGGAAATCGCTTTTTTGGGCCGCAGTAACGTCGGCAAATCCAGCCTGCTGAATGCGCTGGTGGGGGCCGATGGACTGGCAAAAACCAGTTCCTGGCCCGGCCGGACGCAGTTGATCAATTTCTACCAGGTTGACGACGGATTTCGGTTTGTCGATCTGCCGGGATATGGATTCGCAAAAGTTCCCCAGGAAGTCCGGAAGCAGTGGAAGGAGCTGATCGAGCAGTACATGCTCGGACGTAGCGCGCTGAAGCTGACGGTGATTCTGCTGGACGCCAGGCGCGGATGGATGGAGAAGGATATCGAATTGCGGGACTGGCTCGAGTTCCACAATCGCCCCTTCGTGGTAGTTGTTACCAAAATTGACAAACTCAGGACGCAGAAAGAAAGGCATCAAAGCCAGAGCGCGATCCGGAAGAACTATACCGGTGAGTTGCTCGAATGCTCGGCCATCACCGGCCGGGGAGTGAGGGAAATTTGGCAAGCGATTTCGAAAACAAAGACGACGCAGTAACACCGGGTCAAGACGCGCCAGCGCAGGAAGCCGCCAAGCCGGAAGGCAAGCCCGAGGGCGGACGAGGCCGGGCCAAGGCCGCCGACAAAGACAAGACGGCAGCCGACAAGGCGGCGGCCGATCCCAAGCCGGCGCCGGAAGCCAAGACCGCGGTGGAATCGAGACCGGAAGCCGACCCGCGCAGCACCGGCGGCGGAGAGCGCACCTGTGGCGACCGCTGAAGATCCCGCCGCCGAAGCGAAAAAGGCCGAGACGCCTGCCCAACAGCAGCCCAGCGGACGGATGTTCGATAACCGGCGCCGCGCCCAGGGCAATGTCGGCAAGAACGGCAATGCGCTGGATCTGGTGGAGCTCAAGGACATGAGCATCCAGAAGCTCAACGAGATCGCCAAGGATCTGGGCGTCCAGGGCTTCGCGGGACTGCGCAAGCAGGAGCTGATCTTCAAGATCCTCCAGGAGCAGGCCGAAAAGAGCGGCCTGATCTTCTCCGAAGGCGTGCTCGAATGCCTGCCCGACGGCTTCGGATTCCTGCGCGCGCCCGAGTACAACTACCTGCCCGGGCCCGGACGACGTTTACGTCTCGCCTTCGCAGATCCGCCGTTTCGATCTGCGCACCGGCGACACCGTCAGCGGCCAGATCCGCCCGCCCAAGGAAGGCGAGCGATACTTCGCGCTGATCAAGGTCGACGCGATCAACTTCGAGCCGCCCGAGGAAGCGCGCAACAAGATCTTCTTCGACAACCTGACGCCGCTCTATCCGCAGGCGCGGTTGAAGATGGAGACCACCAAGGACAATTACTCGGGCCGCGTGATGGACCTGCTGACTCCGATCGGCAAGGGCCAGCGCGGCTTGATCGTCGCGGCGCCTCGCACCGGCAAGACCATGCTGCTTGCAGTCCATCGCCAATTCGATCACGGCCAATCATCCGGAAGTCACGCTGATCGTGCTGCTGATCGACGAGCGTCCGGAAGAAGTCACCGACATGCAGCGCTCGGTGAAGGGCGAAGTGATCAGCTCGACCTTCGACGAGCCGGCCTCGCGCCACGTGCAGGTCGCCGAAATGGTGATCGAAAAGGCCAAGCGCCTGATCGAGCACAAGAAGGACGTCGTGATCCTGCTCGATTCGATCACGCGTCTGGCGCGCGCCTACAACACCGTGGTTCCGCCGTCGGGCAAGGTGCTCTCGGGCGGCGTCGATTCGAACGCGCTGCAGCGCCCCAAGCGCTTCTTCGGCGCGGCGCGCAACATCGAAGAAGGCGGATCGCTGACCATCGTCGCGTCGGCGCTGGTCGATACCGGCAGCCGCATGGACGACGTGATTTTCGAAGAGTTCAAGGGCACCGGCAACATGGAAATCCATCTCGATCGCAAGCTGATGGACAAGCGCGTGTTCCCGGCCATCGATATCAGCAAGTCCGGCACCCGCAAGGAAGAGCTGCTGCTGCCGCGCGAGGAGCTGAATCGCGTGTGGGTGCTGCGCAAGGTGCTGAACCCGCTGTCGCCGGTCGAAAGCATGGAGCTGCTGATCGACAAGCTGTCGAAGACCGGCAGCAATCAGCAGTTCCTGTCGGCGATGAGCGGCTAGGTTGGCAGACAGGCGGCAAGACCGCCTGTCCTACTCGTATCGCAGGGCGACCATCGGATCCGCCTTGGTCGCGCGGCGCGAGGGAATGTAGCAGGCCGTGACCGCTACGGCCGTTAGAATGGCCGCGACCCCGATCATCGTCGCCGGGTCCTGCGCGCCCACGCCGAACAAGATACTCTTCATTTGCCGGGTCACCGCCAGCGACCCCGCCAGCCCGATCGCCAATCCGATTCCGGTGAGAGCCAATCCGCGCAGCAATACTAAGCCCAGCAGATTCTGCTTGGAAGCCCCCAGGGCCGCGCGAATTCCCAGTTCGTGGGTTCGCTGCTCCACTGAATAGGAGATCACGCCATAAATGCCCAGCGCAGCCAGCAACAGCGCAACACTTGCGAATATTCCCATGAGCGTGGCTTGCAGCCGGTTCCCGGCCAACGCCTGTTCTTTGATCTGGTCGATCGTCCGAAAATCTCCCAGCGCCTGGTCCTTGCCGACGCTGTGAACCGCCGCACTGATGGAATTGGCGAGGGACAAAGGGTCGAGCTTCGCACGCACGATCAGTGTCATCCCGTAAACCGGCGTCTGTTCGTTGGAAACGTAGACTCCCGCGCTTTGGTCGTCTCGAGGCCCGCTCATTTTCTCGCTCGCCACCACGCCCACCACTTCCCAGGAGATTTCGTCGCCCAACGCGGTCTTGCCCGGGACGATCTCCTGTATCAGAATGTGCTGGCCGATCGGCTCTTGGTCCGGAAAGTATCTCTTCGCAAGCCGATCGTTGATTACCAGAACCGGCGCGGCGCCTTTGGTATCCCGATCCGACAGCGCCCGGCCTTTGAGCAGCTTCAAGCGCATGGCGGTGAAATAGGACGGGCTCACGATCTTGTAGAATCCTCCATCGCCGGCTCGATCGGTCCACCATCGGTCTGCCGGCAACCATCATCGGCATGCCATAGCAAGATCCCCCCATGGGAGGAGAGCACGAGAGCGCCGTTTCGACTACGCCCGGCACGGCCTCCACCGCCGTCCGGATCTCGTGCAGATACGCGTTGAGCTGGAGAGGATCGGGAAATCGCTGCTGAGCGATCGGCATCCCTACCGTGACGGTATTGGTCGCGTCAAATCCGCTCTCGGCATTCATCAGGCCGAAGAAAGTGCGCATCATCAATCCGGAGCCGACCAGCAGGATGAACGCCAGCGATACCTCGACTACCACCAGGATGTCGCGCAGGCGCCGCCGGGAGCCTCCGGAGCTTGCTCCGCGGCCGCCGTCCTTCATCGCATTCGCCAGATTCGGCGAGGTCACTTGCATGGCGGGAGCGAGTCCGAACAGAACACCTGTGCATACCGCGATCGCCATCGCGAAAAGGAGCGCGCGAAGATCCATGCTGACGGCGACTTCCCGTGCGAAGGAGAAAGGCGGAATTTGCGTTTGCAGCCATCGCAGCAGGCCGTAACCGACAGCGATCCCGGCCAGGCCGCCGGCAATCGAAAGCAACACGGTCTCCGTCAGGAACTGGCGAATCAACTGCCACCGCCGCGCCCCTAGCGAAGCCCGAACCGCAACCTCGCGTTCGCGTGAGACTCCCCTCACCAGCGCCAGATTTGCCAGATTCGCGCATCCGATCAGAAGTACCATGCCGGTAGCGACCAGCAATACCAGAAGAGTCGAGCGCGTCTCGGGCGCGATCAGCGTATCCGCATAGCGTTCGACAATCACGCCCCACCCTTTATTGGAATCCGGAAAATCGTGTTCGATGCGCTTCCCGATCGCGTCCATGTTGGCTTTAGCCTGCTGAAGACTTACACCGGGCTTGAGCCTCGCGAACGAAAACATCCAGTGGAAATTGCGAGTCATGTTGGATGGCTCAAATGCCAGAGGCCGCCAGATCTGGGTGGCCGCGCGGTCGAAGGCGCCGCCCGCCGGCAAAACCCCTACGACCGTGTGGGACTCATTATCCAGCAGGATCGTTCTGCCCACGATGTCCTTCCGGGCGCCGAATTGGGTCACCCACAGAGCATTGGTGAGTACGACGACCTTATTCTTGCCGAGCTGGTCTTCCCCCGGAAGAAACGTGCGGCCCAGAGCTGCTTTGATGCCGTAGATATCGAAATAAGGCGCCGAAACGCGTCCGAGTCGCAACTGGACGGGCTCGGCTATGCCGCCCAGGGTCACCAGGGTGCCGGTCATAGCCGACATATATTCGAAAACGGAATTGTCCTTCTGCCAGTCGAGAAAATTGAGCGTCGAAATCCCATTTCGCTCGCCCTGCGGAGGTTTTTCGAGCACGCGCACGATGCGGTCCGGATCGGGATAAGGCAGGGGCTTCAGCAGCACGCCATCGACAAAGCTGAAGATCGCTGTGTTCGCGCCGATGCCCAAAGCCAGGGTCAGAATCGCGACCGCACTGAATCCGGGGCTGCCGCGCAGCGTCCTGACGGCATATCGCAGATTTTGCCCGAGTGACGACATAACGATCCTCCCTATCGACGAAATACTTAATACGTCGACGCGGGCCGAGAGTTACGGCGATCCACTAAAAGAAAATGGGCAGGCGATCTCGCTCCTGCCCTTTTCCATTTTGCGCATTAAGGAATTAGAAGGTAAACCGTCCGACGACCACACCCTGTCGCGGCAGGAGGTTCGCCACGCTGCCGAAAGCGGTCGGGGTCGTGGTATTGATTTGACCAAAGCCGGAGGACGTGTTTCCATTCGCCAGCCTGGTCTGAGTTGAATTTGCGTTACTAGCGGCCGGGTCGCTCCAGAACGCCCGGTTGAATACGTTGGTCAGCTCCATCCGGATGTTGAACGTGATGTTCTCTTTGACCCGGAAGGTCCGCCCCAGATTCATGTTTTCGATGGGACGGCGCTGCGTGCGGTAATCACTGTAGTAAGCCGCAGAGGAGCCAAACTGGCCGGGGGCCGGATCCACCCACGCCTTCGGATTCAGGACAAATCTGGCGTTCGGGTCGTAACAGTGGCAGTTGAGGTCGACCGTGGTCAGAGGCTGCCCGGGCACGCGGTTGGCGAAGCTGGAGCCCTGGAACAGGTAGTTGTTGAGGCTGCTGTTCGCCGAGGGCACCGGGATGGGCGTACCGCTCGAATATTGCAGGAAGGCGCCAAACGTCCAGTCACGCACCGCAAACGACAATAGCTTGTTACCGTTGATGCCTGGCGTGGTGTAGTTCAAGGAGACGTTGAACAAGTATGGCTGGTCATACCTTGAAAGGTACTTGTTGCTGTTCCGGTTGAATACGTCGTTGAAGACCGCATTCCCGGTGGTTCCCGGATTGGGCTCGCCGATCTCGGAACCGATGTCGAGCGATTTCGACCATGTGAAGGTGCTCAGGAAGGACAGCCCGTGCGAGAAGCGCTTGGTAGCCTTGATCTGGAGCGAGTCAAACCAGCTCTTGCCGAGCGGATCCCAATACACGGGGATGGTAGTGAACTGAGGGAACGGACGCAACGCCTGAGCCAGAAGCTGAGTGCTCGGGAAGCCTGCATAAGGCAACTTGAAGCCTTTCGCGGCCACGGCGGCTGAACCGATTTGGGAACTCAATAAAGTCCGGTCGGCCTGGCTGTTAATATCAAGACCATAAGCCGCCAGGCTGCTCGGAGTATTGGCATTCAGATTAAGCAAGCCCGGGGACTGCCACCATATTCCTCGATTGGCGACATAGGCAGCCTCGACTACCATGTCGCGGAAGATCTCGCGTTGCAGACCGGCGCTCCACTGATATTGACGGGCCGGCCGGCCGGAGTTCTGATCCATGAACGCACCACCAAAAACGCCCGGATTCGGAGCGGAAGTCGGGAATTGGCCCGCACTTGTGTTGGGCCAATCTGGCGGGTATGCGGATGTGGGGTAACCCGCCGCTAAGGTGGTCACAGGAAAGCCGAAGCTCGACGGGGAAGTGGTCGCGGACGATCCAGCCAAGCCCGAGGCCGCATTGTTATTCGTCGCTGTGCCGCCGTAGACAATGCCGAATCCCGCGCGCAACACGGTCTTGGCATTGATCTGATACGCGACACCGAGGCGAGGACCAAACGCGAAAGGATAATTGTGCGCGATATCGCAGTTGCACCGTCCGGGCCCCGAAGAGCCGTCATAAATTGCGGCACCCAATCTGCCGCCCACGGCGGGATTCGGAGTTGTCGGCGAAAACTCCGGGGCGCGGCCGTACTGCTCTCGAAGATAGGTCGAGTAGTCGTAACGTAGACCGTAATCCAACGTTAGCTTGCGTGTCACTTTCCAGGTGTCCTGAGCGTACAACCCCAACTGCTTTTTGCCCATTCGCGGAGTGGTCAGCCGGGAAATACTGATCGTGTCCACCTGGCCAAGCAGGAAGCTCGCGTAGCTGAATCCGGATAGAAATCCGCCGACCGGAACGGTTTGGAAAGGCTGGCCGGTCTCGGAGGGACTGAAGGCATATGTGCCCAGAGTGTTCCCATTCACTTTGGGAGGATATCCCTGCGTCTGGAACTCTGAACCGAACTTAAAGGTATGGTTGTTCCGGACCGAAGTTAAGTTGGCGTTAAACGTGGGGTTCTGTGTAATCTGGTTGGTCCCCGCCTCCGAGCCGATGGTCTTGATACCTCCTGTCCCGTTCCCAGTAGGATTGGCCAGGGTCGCACCTTGGAACAAGCCGCTGATGGTTGGAAACCACGTATGCGACATACCGCCATGCAAACCGAGCTGGGCTTCTGCATCGTAATTCGTGATTTCGCCGGTTCTGGTCACGGAGGGAACCAGGAAGTAGTTACTGCGATAGCCGCCTCCCACGTGCAACAGCAATGTGGGGGACAAAGAGTGGTCGTAATTCAGACGGTAGAGCGGCGCATTTTGAAACGTACCGAGGGCTTCGGTAATCGGGTCCGGAAATCCGTCGGAACGGCCAAAGATCGTATTTCCATCCGGATTAGAGGTCTTTGTGCGCTGATAGAAAAACGACAGTTTTCCTTTTGCCCCGATCGTCTGATCAACCTTGATGGATGGGACTTCGGTAGTCCTGTGGGTTCCATATGCCTGCAGGTAGTTCTTGATCAGTCCGTTGGGTGTAGGTCCACTCGGCGACGGAAAGAGAGCCTGGATCTTGGCGGCGACTGGATCGAAGCTGCTGGCCGGAACCTTGTTGTTAGGGAACTGGTTACGATATATCTGACCGTTGGCTGCCGTGGTGTTTGATGCAGGGTCGAAAACCATGCCTTCGAGCACTTGTCGGTTTAGCGGGTCCGTGCCGATGACATGAGTAATTGCTCCAGGGATGCAGTTGCTCGGAATCGCGCACGTAAAGTCACCGAGGCGATAGGCTGCGATCGGAATGGTCTGAAACTGATTGTTGATTTCCGTGGTCTCGCGGAATTGTTCCCAGCTGAAGAAAAAGAAGGTCTTGTCCTTTCCGTTATAGATCTTGGGGATCCACACCGGACCGCCGCCCGTAAAGCCGTAGTCGTTCCGGCGGGCACGAGGGCGGGGATTTCCAGCAGGATTGTTGGTGAACGGATTCCCCGCGTTAAAAACCTCATTCACGAAATAGTCGTAGGCGGAACCATGGAACTGATTCGTTCCGGATTTCATGGTTACGTTGAAGACGCCGCCGCCCACCTGACCATATTCCGCGGCGAAATTGCTGGTCTGAACTGCGACTTCCTGGATGGCGTCCACACCCGGCTGGGTTTGCGCCGGAACACCGGGCGTGCCGGTGTTGGAAGCGTCCTGGCCCTCGATTCGGAACGACTGCGAGTTCCCGGGAGTGCCATTGATTCGGACCAGCGAATTGGGTATGAACGTAGTTCCTGGAATCAATTGAACGACTGAGTAGGGATTGCGAATGCCGGCGCTTCCGGAGAGCGTGCCGCCAATTCCCAATATCGGAAGCTCATCCAGGCTCTTGGCCACCACGTTATGACTGAGTTCACCGCTTTCTGTCTTCAACAGCGTGGCCGCTTCGCTGACGGTGACGGAATCGGAAGTGGCGCCAACTTCCAGGACGACATCGATGCGTAAAGTTTGCGCCACCTGAACCGTCAGGCCGGAACGAGTGTATTTCTTGAAGCCGGAAACAGTTACCGTGACCTCGTAATTACCGGCCGGAAGCTGTACCAGCGTGTAGTTTCCAGTGGCCGAAGTTGCCCCTTCGTATACCACGCCGGTGTCGACGTTCTTGGCCTGAATCGGCGCGTTGGCGACCACCGCTCCGGCCGGATCGGACACGGTGCCGGTGATGGTTCCGCGGTCGCTCTGGGCGAACGCGCACACCGCGAGCACGAGACTGCAAATGGAAACGGACAGAACCCTCATGACCTTCCCCCCCCCTTGGCGACTAAACGATCCCTGCACCGAGCTACTGGGAAGTAACTCTACACCCGCGAGCCGTCGCCGTCAAGCGCTTGAGGCGGATGCCATAATGCCCCTATGGGCCGCATCCGCATCCTTTCCGACACTGTCGCGAACAAGATCGCGGCTGGAGAGGTCGTGGAACGGCCGGCCAGCGTAGTCAAAGAGCTGCTGGAAAATTCCCTGGACGCCGGGGCGAACGAATTTCGCATCGAAGTGGAAGCCGGCGGGCGCAGGCTGATCCGCCTGGCCGACGACGGATCCGGCATGCTGCGCGACGACGCACTGCTGGCTTTCGAGCGCCACGCCACCAGCAAACTGGCCGACGTCAAGGATCTCCTTTCCATCGCCACGCTGGGATTCCGCGGCGAAGCGCTCCCGTCCATCGCCTCCGTGTCGCGGCTGCTGCTCGAAACGCGCTCGCCCGAGGAACAATCGGGAACGGCAGTCGAATTCGCCGGAGGAAAACTTCTGCGATGCGATGAAGCCGCGCTGGGGGCCGGCACCACCATCACCATTCGCGATCTGTTCTTCAATGTCCCGGCCCGCAAGAAATTCCTGCGGTCGGAGCAGACCGAGATCGCCCACATCGCCTCGCTGGTCACGCACTACAGTCTGGCGCATCCCGGCAAAACGTTTCTGCTGCGCCATAACAACGCGGAACTCCTTGGTGTAACCCCGGTAGCCACGTTGCGGGAGCGCGTGTTTCAGGTGTTCGGCAGCCAGATTCTGGACGACCTGGTGGATCTTGGCGACCGTGATCGAAATCTGAATATGCCTCGCGAACAGGACGTGTCGCCGGGTGAGCCCCCGTTCACCCGCCGCTTCCGCCTGCGGGGATTCGTCAGCGGCCCCCAGGTGCAGAAGCTCAACCGCAATTCCATTTACCTGTTCGTGAACGGACGATTAATTCGCGACCGCCTTTTGCTACACGCGATCTCGGCCGCATATCACAACCTGATGCCGGCGGCGTGTTATCCCTTCGCGCTGCTGTTCCTGGATTGCGATGCCGAAGAGGTCGACGTAAACGTTCATCCTTCGAAAACAGAAGTGCGGTTCCGGCACGGATCGGTGGTGCACGATTTCGTGCGCGATACGGTGCGCGACATTCTGATCGCCCAGCGTCCGGCGTCGAATATTCCGGCGCCCACTCCCCCGCAGCCGGGTGCGGGTCTGCCCTATTCGGAATTCAGCCAGCGCATCGAGAGCATGAACTTCCCGTCGGTCAGCGCCGCGGCGGCGACCGTCGACACCAGCGTGCTTCCCGAGTTCGTTCTCAGGCGTCCCGTTTCGCCGGAACCGCGATTCATGTTTGAGTCTTCGGCTCCTGACGTCGCCGGCTTCGAGCCGCTGCCGCCAAGCCAGAAGCTGGCCGTGCCCGATACGCATGGACCGCTCTTCCCGGATGCCGAGATCCTGAACCCGGAGAGTCTGGACGCCCTTACCGATCTGCGTCCGCTAGGGCAGATTCACGACAGCTTCATCATCGCCGCGGGGCGCGATGGATTGTGGATCATCGACCAGCACGTCGCTCATGAACGCATTCTGTTCGAGCAAGTGTTAGCCCAGCGCGCCCGGGGAGAGACCGAGAGCCAGCGGCTGCTGATTCCCCTGGTGATCAGCTTGAGCGCCGCGCAGCAGATCGAATACGCGCGCATCGCCGAGGAACTGGACGCCCTGGGGTTCGAGACGGAGCCGTTCGGCAACCGCACCGTCGCGGTGAAAGCTGCGCCGGCGGGCGTCCCTGCAAACGAGATCGAAAAAGTGCTGTTTGAGATTCTGGAGATCTCCGAACGGGAGCTGCGGCGCGCCTCGCTCGACGACGTTCGCCGGTCCATGGCGGCTTCCATTGCCTGCCGTGCCGCCATCAAGATCAACATGCGCCTGGAGCCGGCGAAAATCGACTGGCTGCTGCGGGCCCTGGCGGCAACTTCCTGCCCGATGAGCTGCCCGCACGGCCGACCGATCGCTTTACGCTATGCGACCCGCGACATCCTCAAGAGCTTCCATCGCATCTAGTTCAAACGTGGGGTCGGCCTTTCAAGGCCGCGGCCGGGCTTCCGCCCGGCTTCATCCCCCTCATCGACCGCCGGCTGGAAAGCCGGCGGCAGGCTCGAAAGCCTGACCCCACAGCTGAATCTGCTACCGTTGACTGCATAACGCACATGCCGCGGAAAAAGATTGTCGCCCCTCCCCGGCGAAGCTTTCCCATCGTGGGAGTGGGAGCGTCGGCCGGAGGACTGGAAGCGTTCCGCAGCCTGTTGGAGGCCTTACCCGCGAGAACCGGGATGGCCTTTGTGCTGGTCCAGCATCTGGACCCGGAGCATGAGAGCCTGCTCACCCGGCTGCTCTCCCATGCCACCCGAATGCCGGTGACGGAGGTCACCGAAGGCGTCGCCGTCCAGCCGGATCACGTTTACGTAATCCCGCCCAACAAGGCGCTGGGAATCCGCAATGGGGATCTGCATCTGCTGGCGCGCAGAAGGCAAGACCCCAGACACATGCCGGTCGACTCCTTTTTTCGGTCTCTGGCTGAAAACGAAGGCGACCGGGCGATCGGTGTGATCCTTTCCGGTGTAGCCAGCGACGGCACACTGGGCCTGGCAGCTATTAAGGCAGCGGGCGGAATCACCTTCGCTCAGGACTCCAGAACGGCGAAGTACGATGGCATGCCGCGCAGCGCGATCGCCGCCGGATGCGTGGACTTCGTCCTGCCGCCGGAAGGCATCGCGCGGGAGATCAAGCGCATCAGTCTGCATCCCTACCTGGGTACGCCGGATCATTCGGCGGCCGGGAAGGGCCAGCATGGCGAAGACCTGCTCAAGGTTTTCGCGCTCCTGCGCAATGCCACGGACGTCGACTTCAGCAACTACAAACGGTCCACCATCAACCGGCGGATCGCCCGCCGCATGGTGCTGCACAAAATTGCAAGCCTTCGCCAGTATCTCAAGCACCTGCACGAGAACCGGACCGAGATCGTGGCCCTTTGCGAGGACCTCCTGATCCACGTCACCAGCTTCTTTCGCGAGCCGGATGCATTCCGCGCGCTGAAGGAAACCGTCTTGCCCAGGATCTTTCGCAGCAAGGCGAAGGGCGAACCGCTGCGCGTTTGGGTGGCGGGCTGCTCCACGGGCGAGGAGGTGTACTCGATCGCCATCACGGTGCTGGAGTATTTGCAGCAACACAAAAGTTCCGTACCGATTCAAATCTTCGGGACGGATGTCAGCGAGGCGGTCCTCGAACAAGCCCGGGCGGGAATCTATTCCGAAAGCGCCATGTCGGCCGTCTCCGCGGCGCGCATGCGCGAATTTTTCGTCCGCGCCGACGGCGGGTATCAGATTATCAAGCGGGTTCGCGAAATGTGTATTTTCGCGCGCCAGGATCTGACCAAGGATCCCCCGTATTCGCGCCTGGACCTCTTGACCTGCCGGAATGTACTGATCTACATGGAACCCGTGCTGCAGAAGAAGGTCATGACGGTCCTGCACTACGCGCTGAAACCGCACGGATTCCTGATGTTGGGAAAGTCCGAATCGATCAGCGGTTTTTCGGAGTTGTTTACACCCTTGGGACGCAAGCACAAAATCTATTTCAAAAAGTCTTCGGTCGATCGCCCGGCGCTCCATTTGCCCGCGGCGCACCCCCAGCACGCAGCGGCGGAAACTTCCCAGGTATCGGATCCACCTGCGCGGTTCGATCCTCAGAAGGAAGCGGACCGCATCGTGATGAACCACTATGCGCCCGCGGGCCTGGTGACGGGCAGCGATCTCCAGATCCTGCATTTCCGGGGGAATGTCGCGCCCTATCTTTCGCCTTCGCCCGGCCAGGCCAGCCTCAGCCTGCTCAAAATGGTCCGGCCGGAGTTCGCGGTGGAGCTGCGAACCGCCATCCACCGGGCCGGAAAGCAGGACGTTCCCATCCGCAAAGAAGGCATTCTCATCAAGCGGAACGGCCACCTCAACGAAGTAAACCTGGAAGTGGTGCCCTTCAAGGGACAGGCGGACGAGCGGTTCTTCCTGGTGCTGTTTCACGAGAACCGCGTTCCGGATTCAGAAGAATCGGCGCCGCCGGCCTCAAAGGCGAAATCCTCCCGCCACGGCGGGCTGGAGGTGGCCCGGCTCCAGCGGGAATTGCAGACCACCAAGGGGCATCTGCAATCCATCATCGAGGAACATGAGGCCACCAACGAAGAGCTGAAGTCCGCCAGCGAGGAAGTCCTCTCGAGCAACGAGGAGCTGCAAAGCACCAACGAAGAGCTGGAAACCGCGCAGGAAGAGCTGCAATCCAGCAACGAAGAGCTGGTGACGATCAATGAGCAGCTGCAGAACCGCAACCAGGAGCTGAGCCAGCTTAGCGACGACTGGGCCAACCTCCTCGCCGGTCTGAACATTCCGATTGTCATGCTGGGCAAGGACCGCCGGATCCGAAGATTCACCGCGCCAGCCGAGAAGCTGCTCAACCTCATCCCGACCGACATAGGCCGGCTGATCGGCAACATACGTCCGAACGTGAAAATTCCCGACGTGGACAAGCTGATCACGCAGGTGATCGACGAGGTGGTCCAGAAGGAAATAGAAATTCAGGATCGCGACGGACGGTGGTACGTGATGCGGATGCGGCCGTACCGCACCGCGGACAACCGGATCGACGGCGTGCTGATGATTTATGTCGACATTCATGCGCTAAAGACGGCTCAGGAAGCGTTGCGGGAGCAAAGCAACTTCTCCGCGGCGATCATGGAATCGTCGGGGGCCCTGGTACTGGTGACCGACATGGAGGGCCACATCGGAGCCTTCAATCGCGCGTGCCAGATCGTGAGCGGGTACACGCTGAAGGAGGTCGCCGGGAAAATCATCTGGGAGACGACACTGGCCTCCACGGAAGAAATCGACCGCGTGCGAAGGGTCTACCGGAAGCTCGCAAGCGGCAGCGCTTCGATCCAGCATGAAACGACCTGGGCGGGAAAGAATGGGTCCAAGCGGCTGATTTCCTGGAACAGCGCGTCGATACGCGATGCCGCCGGACATCCGAGTCACGTGGTCCGCATCGGGACGGACATCACCGAGCGCCGCGAAATTGAGACCGCGCTCAAAGCCAGCGAAGCCGCGCTCCGGCAGAGCCAGATGCAACTGCAAGGGCTGGCCGCCGGCCTGCTTGCGACGCAGGAAGAAGAACGCGCGCGGGTCGCCCGGGAGCTGCATGACGACATCAGCCAGAAACTGGCGGCGCTGAATCTGGAGGCCGAAAGCGCGCTGCGTAAAGAATCGGGGCAGGACGGCCAGTTGCGCGGCGAAATGACCAAACTGGTTCATCGCTTGCGGGGCATCCTGCGCGACGTGGAGCAAACCGCATACCGGCTGCATCCTTCTTCTCTCGATCATCTGGGATTAGCGGTGGCTCTGCAGTCGTTCTGCGCGGAGTTCGGCAAGCAGAATGGCGTGGAGATGCGCTACACCAACCGGAACCTGCCGCGAACGATTCATCCGCGCCTGGGCTTGACTGTGTACCGCGTCGTCCAGGAGGCGTTGCGCAATGTCGCCAAACATTCCGGGACGCGCCAGGCGGCCGTTTCGATTGCCGGGAAGAGCGGCGCAATTCTTCTGACCATCAAGGATTCCGGCCGGGGATTCGACACTTCCCGATCGAAAAAGCGGGGGCTGGGCCTGATCAGCATGGAGGAACGGGTTCGCGAGGCCGGAGGCACCTTCACGATCAAGTCATCCCCCGGGGAAGGCGCACGCATCGACATTCGCATTCCCCTGGCGCCTCGAAATCGGAGCGCGAAGGCGCTAGAATCCTAGAGACACTCAATACTGCGAAAGGCCAAATGACGCGCCGCTCCCGACTTCTGCTGGCGGATGATCATCCTTTGTTTCTCGAGGGCGTTCGCCGCCTCCTCGAGAGCAAGTATGACGTTGTAGGAACGGTGGCCGACGGCAAGGCCCTGGTCGCCGCCGCGCAACAGCTTCAGCCGGACATCATCGTGGTGGACATCTCCATGCCTGAGTTGAACGGGCTGGCGGCCGCGCAAATCATCCGCAAGACCGTGCCCTCCGCCAAGTTTATCGTCCTGTCCGTGCATTCCGACCAAGCCTACGCTCGCGAGGCGTTTCGGGTGGGGGTCAAAGGTTTCGTGTCGAAGCGCGCGGCGGCAGCGGAACTGCTGACAGCGATCAAGCAAGTCTTGGAAGGACGCGACTATCTGAGTCCTTTGGTGGGCTCCGATAAGGTCGCGAATTCCCGCGACGCAAAGCACCTTACTCTCCGCCAGCTGGAAATCTTGCGGCTGGTGGCGGAAGGCAACCAAAACAAGGAAATCGCGCAACTGCTCAGAATCTCCGTGAAGACTGTGGAATTTCATAAGACCCGCATCATGAACGAGCTGGATATCCACACCCCGGCTGGGTTGACGCGCTACGCCATCGACCACGGGATCGCCGCCGGGTAGTTCCCGCCGTCAAAATCGCGGCAAAGTGATCGGTCTAGGGGTTCGCCTAGTATCTATTCGCCGGGGAAGGTGCACATACTGGCTTAATGTCTGTCCGCCGTGCCAACCCGCCTCGAGAACGGCTGCTGAACCACTTGTCCCAGGCTGTGGAAACACTTCGCAACAGAAAAGAGCCCCGCACTCACGTCGAACCGCTGAAAGGCCTGGGCGGAAGCGTTAAGGTGCAGTCGTTCGAAGTGAGCAGCCAGGAGTTTGACCATTTCGAGAATATCTCCAACGCGCTCTATCGGCTGGATCGAGGCACCTATGGACGGTGCCTGTTCTGTGGCGGCCGCATTGAGCCGGAGGCGCTGACTCAGACGCCCTGGACTACCGAATGTATCGCTTGCGGCGATCAGGAACCCCAGCCGTAATCCGCTTTGACGCGGGCGACTTCCGCAACACTCCAAGCCTGCGCGGGGCAACCGCGCGGGATAACGGGGCTGTTCCGCATCGTAAATCTCAGCGATGCTCCCGACACAGCCGCGTTGGGCCGATTCCGCTTCCAGATTCGCGACTAATCCGTGGCAATACGCCAGATTCTCCGGGGATCTTCCGAAGGCGGTGAGATACGCGTCCACGAATGGGCCTAGCAGCCAGGGCCACACGGTGCCTTGATGATAGGCGGCATCGCGCTCGGCCGGCGAACCCTGGTACCGAGGTTTGTAATCGGGATCGTCGCGTTCAAGCGTCCGCAAGCCGACAGGCGTGAGCAGCTCGCGCTGAACGATCTGCACGACGGACCGCTGGCGGTCACGCTCCAGGAGATCGAAAGGCAGACTGACGGCGAAGATCTGATTCGGGCGGAGCTTTGCGTCCGGACCTTCAGGCGTCAGCACGTCGTATAGGCACTGGCGCTGAGGATTCCAGAAGCTCGCCCGAAAGCTGTCGCGGACTTGGGCCGCGTCCGCGCGATACGTCTCGGCGCCGGGATCGTCCAGTGTTTTTCCCCACTCGGCCATGAGACAGAGTGCCGCGTGCCACAGCGCATTGATCTCGACTGGTTTGCCACTGCGGGGGGTGTACTTCGTGTCCATCCACGTGAGCTGAGGGCCGACGTTCAAAAGAGGATCGGTGCTGTGGACGTGCCACGCGACGATCTCCTTGGCGGCCGGGTAGAACACGTCGCGCAGAAACGCGATGTCGCCGCCGGCTTGTAACCACGCCCGCACGGCCTGAAACATCCACAGGGTCGCATCCGCGGTATTGTACTCAGGTACGTCGCCCTTGTCGGGAAAGCGGTTGGGAATGACGCCCTGCTTGCGGAACTGGAGAAAGCCTTCGATGATCTCGCGGGCTTCTTCGAGACGCCCGGCGGCGATCAACAGCCCAGGGAGACTGATCATCGTGTCGCGGCCCCAGTCGGTGAACCAGGGATAGCCGGCGATGATGGTGGGCTTGCCGTCGGCACGCTGGACAATGAAGGGATCGCGTTTTCGGGACGGAGGTTCGGGAGCGTCGGTTCCGTCAATCGAGGCGCAAACGGGGGTCCATGCTCCGGGTTTCAAATCGATCGTCAACACACCTGGGGTGAACTGGTCCTCGCGGAAATCGAGGCCGCGATCGAGTTCGGTCAGATACTCGATGTTGTAGTACCACTTCGGATCGGCTGCGAAAATAGCCCGCGAACGAAATTCGAGCTGCGGCAAGCCGGCATAAGGCGACGAATCGGCATGCCGGAGAGAGTGGTAATCGCGATAGGCCAGAAACGGCCGGATTCGCAGCGTGAGAGCGTTGTCACTGCGATAGCGAACGACCACGGCCTGGCGCCCCGGAACAAGATAGACCTGGCGTTCGAGCATGACGCCGTGAAGGTTGTAGCGCCAGGTGGCGCAGGGTTCATCGTGAAAATCTTCGAGCAGTTCCCCGCCCTGGTCCACGAGTTTGCCCGGATACTGGCAGCAGTAAAGCGCGAACGTTCGGCCCTTTACAACCGCCTCTTCTTCCAAGCGCGAAAGCAGCACATAACGTTCGGTCGGAGGTCTTAGGGACGCCACCAGCAATGCGTGATAACGCCGGGTGTTGAGCCCTGCGACAGTGCCCATAGCAAAGGCACCTGTCCCGTTGGTTTCCAGCCACTCAGATCTTTTTGGTAACGTCGCGATGCGTTTCCTTGACGCGATATCCTGCCTGGCTCAGCCGCTTGCGAAGCTCGTGAGCGATCATCACACTGCGATGATGGCCGCCGGTGCAGCCAAATGAAATGGTGAGATAGCTCTTGCCTTCCTCAATGTAGTGCGGCAGAAGATAGATCAGCAGTTCCGAGATGCGCTCGATAAACTCCTGGGTCTGCGGAAAGGACCGGATGTAGCGAGCCACGCTGGGATTCTTGCCGGTAAGCTTCTTAAACGCCGGTATGTAGTTGGGATTGGGCAGGAAACGGACGTCAAACACCAGGTCGCTGTCCGACGGAACCCCGTGGCGATACCCGAAACTTGTGATGTGCACCAGGATGCCGGTTTGCGCGGCGCGCTGGCCGCCAAAAGTGGAGTGAATGGTCTCGCGCAGTTCATGCACGTTGAACTTGCTGGTATTGATGATGGGCTTGGCGAGAGCGCGAATGGGCTTGAGGCGCTCGCGCTCCCGCCGGATGCTGGCGGCCACACTTTGCCCGGTGCCCAGCGGATGCGGACGCCGGGTTTCGCTGAATCGGCGAATCAAAGCGGAATCGTCGGCTTCGAGGAAGAGTAGCGTGGTCGGAACCTGTCGGCGGATACGATTGAACAAGGCCGGAAACTTCTCGAGCGCTGTGCCTTCGCGAATGTCCACGACCAGAGCCGCGCGGCGGATGTTGGCTGCGTTCTTGACCAGCTCGCCGAATTTCGGGATCAGGTCGATGGGCAGGTTGTCCACCGAATAGTAGCCCAGGTCCTCCAGGGACTTGAGCACGGTGCCCTTCCCGGAACCGCTTAATCCGGTGATGATCACCAGCTCGGTCTTATCCGCCTGACCGGCAACTGGCGGGCGAGGTCGCGGAGAGGAGGCCGGCATTGTTCAGAGGACCAGCTGTTCAGGATTCTATCAGGTCGAAGTGCCCGTCGCGGCGCCGCACCAGTATGGAGAGGCCCTGGCGCTGCGCATCCCGATCGGCATCGCGATACACCAGGTAGTCGCGGGTTTCGTCCATTTCAAGTATGGCTTCGTCGAGCGTCATGGGCTTACGCCGGCCCACGCCGTTCACGCGGAAAATGCGCTTCTCCTCTGCCTCGCTCGCATCCTGAGGGGCGGGGCTGGCTGGAACCTTGACAGGCGCTTCGGCCTCGGCCGAGCGTCTCATGCCGTCGTCCTTATGCCGATGCGCCGCGCGCCATTTGGTGCGCTGCTTCACGGCCTGGCTATCCAGCTTTTCGAGCGCCATGGAGAGAGCCGTAAACAAATCGGTGTCCGAGCCCTTGCCGATCAGCTTGTGATCGTGAAACTGCAGGGTGATTTCAGCGCAGCACATCCGCCGCTCCTGGGTCACGATCACGTGGGCTTCACGCTCCCCACGCCCATCCAGCAGCTTTGCGATTTTGGAAAACTTGCCGTCCAGTTTCTGCTGCACCTTGGGCGGCAATGCATGGGGCATTCCCTTGTAAGTGACTTTCATAGACTCGGCTTTCCTTAGGAACGCACCCGGCGCTGATGAGTGGAGGGGATCCGCATATCCTCGCGGTACTTGGCGACCGTGCGGCGGGTGACTTCGATTCCCTCCGCCTGCAGACGTTCGGTAATCTGCTCGTCGGTCAACGGATGCATGGGATCCTCTTCCTCAATCATCTTCTTGACCCTGCGTTTCAGAATCAGCAGCGGCGTGGCGCCGCCGCCGGGGCCCTGCACGGCCTCGGAGAAAAAGTATCGCAGTTCGAAAACGCCCTGGGGCGTATGCGCGTATTTGTTTGAAACGGCCCGGCTGACGGTGGAAGGATGCACTCCGATCTCTTCGGCGATTTCCTTGATCATCATGGGCTTCAGCTGATCGATCCCGTGCTCCAGGAAATCCAACTGGCGGCGCACTACCGATTGGCAGACTTTGAGGATGGTCTGCTTGCGCTGCTCAATGTTCTTCATGAGCTGGATGGCGGAAGCGTAGCGTTCCTTGATATAGCTGCGAACGTCCCGGTTAGGCTCCTGCTCGCGATCGAGCATGCGGCGGTATTGCGGGTTCAGGCGAAGCTGCGGAATATCGTCGTCGCTGATCTGGATGAGATAATCCTCGCCATCCTTGGAAATGTAGACGTCCGGCTCCACCTGGCGCGCCCCGGGACCGGAATAACGCAGGCCGGGCCGCGGATCCAGGTGCTTGATCACGTCCATCGCCACCTGGATGTGCTCCATGGGGCGGCGCAGCAAACGGACCAGTTCCTTGGGCTGCCGCGTCTCCACCAGCTTCAGGTGGTCATGCACGATCTGCCAGGCCACGCCATCTTTGGCGCCGCGGCTTTCGAGCTGCAGCAGCAGGCACTCGCGCAGGTCGGACGCGGCCACGCCCGCAGGATCGAGCGTCTGGACCACGCGGATGGCTTCCTTGACTTCCTCCACCGTGTGACCGCCCTCGGCCGCCATCTCCTCGGGGCTCGAGAGAAGATAGCCATTTTCGTCCAGATTTCCGACCACGCCGTCGGCGGCATCGCGAACTTCTTCACCCAGGGCGACCAGGGCTAGCTGCGAGTGGAGATGATCCGAAAGAGTGACCGGGGAAGAAAGAAATGTTTCGAACGACGGCTTCTCGACGTTCTCGGCAGCCGGGCTCTTGTAGCCTGGATCGAGATAATCATCAAAGTAGGAGCCGAAATCGATTTCGTCAAAGGGATCGGCTGGCGCGGGCGCTTCGGGAATCTCGGCGGCTGTGGCGCCTGCGGCTGCATCGATGGCTACGTCGGCGGAGGGACTCGCAGGGGTTTCGAACTCTACTAATCCGGCCGACGAAACGCCTGCCGAGTCGACACCTTCGGTGGTATACGCGCCATCCGACGCGTCGACTTCCACGGGACCCGAGGTCACATCCAGAATCGACTGGTCGGCGGGATCGGCCATGCGCTCGGCTTCGAGCAAGGGCTGCAATTCTTCGGGGGTAAGCTCCTCGCCGCCTTCTCCAGACTCTTCGAGGACCGGATTCTGCGAAATCTCCGCCTGAATCATGTCCTTCAGTTCCAGGCGGTTTAATTGCAGCAGACTGACCATCTGCACCAGACCGGGTGTCAGAATTTGTTTCTGCTGGACCCTTACCTGCAATCTGGGAGAGAGTGAACTCATAACTCACTTCGAGTTTATCACTGGCCGCTGGATTCGCGGCACACGAACTTCCAATCCATGAAAGCCCTTGTGGCTTCAATCACATACGGAACGACCCGAGCGGGCCTGGAGCAGCCAGTCATACATAATCCCCGATAGGGGGAGTATTCGATCGGCCATGACGTTACCAGAACAGCCTGAAATTCAAGGAGTGCCCCTGCCGGGACCCGCGGCCGGCATTCTGAAGGACATCCTGAAGGAGGCTGGGCTCGCGATGGCCGTGGTCACCAGTGCCCACCGCACACCGGCTGAGCAGGCTCGCGTCATGTATGAGAATTGCGTTTCCAAAGGCGCGGCGTATAGCGAGGCGCTGTATTGCGTGGCCGGCGACCGGGTGGTGGAGGTGTTCGCGGCGAATCGCGACCAACCGCGCGCCGCGGTGATTCAGCTCATGACGGAAAAGATCCTGGAGATCGGCCCGGAACGCGTCTCGATGCACATGAGCGACACGCATTACACCTTCGATGTGGCGCCCAGCTCGATTCCGGAAGCGAGGCGCGCGGCTTTCGTCGCGGCGGTGCTCGGAAACAAGGCTGTGTCGAAATTGATTCAGCCGCCGAAGGACCCGGCGTTTCACATCGAGATTCCAAAGAGTTAGAGGGAATCACGAAGGTCCGAACCCGCAACTTCAATATCCTGTGGTATATTGTGGCTGAACTCAGCTGAGCTGGTTGACTTCAAGCGGGAGTAATTCAGTGGTAGAATGCCAGCTTCCCAAGCTGGACGTCGCCGGTTCGACCCCGGTCTCCCGCTCCAACTTTTCAATTGCTTGCAAGGACGCGGAGGCGCTCCGGCCACTCAGTGGGTGGCGGGTAGCCCAACGACGATGAGAACCGCGTAGTCCTGCTTGCGGCAGCCGTTCACGGCGGGCATGGCCGCCCCTGGAGTCACCGGAAAACCCGTGGTCGGAACCTTCGCGGGCGAGCACAAGTTGTTAGCCGTCGCCGGCGTGTAGCGTGCGGAGCGGCATCCGAGATGGGTGACATCGTAGACGGTCGCGCCGTCGGCGAGTTCCCACCGCTGATTCCCATCCTTGTCCTTGGGCTGAATTGTCAGCACGGTCGTCACCTTGCGGTCGCCCGTCACGAGGTATTTCCCAACCGGCAGCGGAAAGGCCGGCTTCTCCATGATCAAGCCATGTTCCTCCAGCCACCAGTCCGCTGCGTCGAATTTCCACTTTGCCGGCGCTACGCCGCCCGCCTCCTTCAATTGAGGGTAGAGGTCCAGCTTGCAACCGCGCGGGCCCGGGTCCTGGCTCCAGAGGCCCCATGATTGCGCGCTGTTGCCGGAGGTAGCCCCGGGGTCTCCCAGCGCCGCGATGTACTGCGGCTCGATGAGGATCTTGAACTTCGAGAGGTCTACGTCTGACGCGTGAATCGGCAGCTGCAGGCCAGCCGCCAATACGAGGGATCCCATGGACAGCAGCCGGCGGCTCACGGACGGCAGGAGGTGGCGGACATTCATGCGATGACTCCTTTGGACGACCTGATGACATCCTACACCAACACGCGCCCCGGCGCTGGCCTCCTCGTGGTGGATCTCGACCTCGGCTCGGCCTCTCAAGTGTTTGACACCACCCCCATCTCTGCTAGACTGCCAAATGGCATCGAGCCATGCACGAGGGCGGTTCTCAATCCCACGGAGGTCATAATGAATCGACGATTCCTGGCCAGCGTTATAACCTGCTTCCTGATCGCTTCGGTGGGCGGCATTCTTGCTCAGGCCCCGGCGCAGCCCCCGCCTGCCGGGAAGGGCGCCGCGAAGGGTGGCCAACGCCCTGGCACCCCCGCGACTCCCGAAGATCTCGCCGATATCGCAAAGCTCCCGAATTTGCCGGCCTGGGTGAAGGGCTCCGGCGACGGGGACTTTTCCACGGGGCCCGACTACACTCCTGCGCCCGAAGAAACGCAACGTGTCGGCATTCCGCACGGCAAGTTGATCGAGTTCTTCATGAACTCCGCCAGCAGCAAAGTGTTTCCCGGCGTCAACGGCCCGTTTGAGCGGCTGGTCTCCGTCTATGTTCCGGCCCAGTATGTTCCGGGAAGGCCTGCTCCGTTCATCTTCTCGGCGGACTCCTACGGCCTGCGCGACCGCCAAATGGCGAACATCCTCGACAACATGATTGCCGATCGCCGCCTGCCTGTGATGGTGGCCGTGATGGTCGCCAACGGCGGCCCGGAGCGCAGCCTGGAATACGATACGGTATCGCCTGTCTTCGCCGATTTCGTGGAAACCGAAATTTTGCCCCGCGTGGAGAAGGAAACCGGTGTCAAGCTAACCACGGACCCGGAAGGCCGTATGACCTACGGAGGCAGCTCCGGCGGAGCGATGGCGCTCACCATGGCCTGGTTCCGCACGGAGCGTTACCATCGCGTGTTGTCCTACTCCGGCACTTTCGTCGATCTGCGCGAAGGCCCCGAGGCGCCGCATGGAGCTTATGAGTTCCCGGAACATTTCTTTCCCGATAACCCGGTGAAGCCGATCCGCATCTGGATGCATGTTTCGGAAAACGATATCGGCGCAAAAACCGCCTCGGCCGAGCGGCGCAACTGGGTGATCGCGAACCAGCGCCTGGCAGGCGTGCTGAAAGCCAAGGGCTATCACTACCAGTTCGTGTACGCCAAAAACGCGGGTCACGTCGACGCGAAAGTGATCCATCAGACGCTGCCGCAAGCGCTGGAATATGTGTGGCAGGACTACCCGGTTTCAGGCAAGTAGCCTGACCCCAGATGATCCCGCGAATTTGTGCACTGGTGCTTCTGGCCGGAATCCCAGCTCTGGCTGACCTCAGCGGACAATGGTCCAACGGTGGCAAGGACGTCTTCGTCCTGCGCCAGGACGGCAACACGGTTACGGGCACGATCGTAGGCAAACCTGGCGAGCCTGTTTATAAGGTCGTCGATGGAGTCATCCGAGGAAATCGAATCCACTTCTTCGTCCTGCATGAAGATGAGAACGATCCCGAAGTGAAGGCCAACGAGGGAAAGCCGTTTCATAACCTCGCGCAGGGAACGTTTACCGAAGACGAGATTGTTGTTTCCGGATCGCGGGAGAATACCAAGATTCGCGAATATCGCCTGGTGCTGAAGCGAATCAGGAAATAGACTGGAGAATATATGCGGCGTGTTGACGTGCTTGTTTTCCTCATCATCGCCGTATTCGGTGCGCCGGCTCCCGGCTTTGGACAGTGGGTGCATTACCCGACGGCCGGTGTGCCGAAGAAGGCCGACGGGACGGCCGATTTGACCGCCCCAGCGCCGCGACTCCCCGACGGGAAACCGGACTTCTCCGGCATCTGGCACGCTGCTGCGATCAATCAGTGCGTGCCGGCCACCGGCGCATTCTGCGGGCTCGAGATCGGCGGCTCGCCGCTCGCACTGAACATCGGCAAAGACCTGCCCGGCGGACTTCCGTATCAGCCTTGGGCGGCGGACCTCGTGAAACAGCGGTTCAGCAAAGACGATCCACACGTGCGCTGCCTGCCGGATAATCCTCCGCGCACGTGGGGAATGCCGCACCTGACGAAAGTGCTGCACACGCCGCGTCTGATGGTGCTGCTCTATGAAGTGAACGCGATGTACCGGCAAATTTTCATTGACGGACGTCCCCAGCCCGCCGACCCGAACCCCTCGTGGAACGGATACTCCACCGCTACATGGGACCGCGACACGCTCGTCATCCAGACGACTGGTTTTCGCGACGATCTGTGGATCGACATGAACGGCGCTCCGCTGACCAGCGCCGGGAAAATGACCGAACGGCTGCGCCGCCCGAACTATGGAACGCTCGACGTGGAAATCACCGTTGACGATCCCAAGGCGTATACGCGCCCCTGGACGGTATCGATAAAAGAAGGGCTTGAGGTCGATACCGAGTTGATCGACGAGATCTGCCTGGAGAACGAAAAGTCCTGGCAGCATATGCAGGCGGCTCCGCCTGTCAAGTAGTCTGCTCTCGCGCTAAGCCTAAGGGCGCGGTCCATAATGCGGGGGCGCCTGACCGAGTTCTATCGCGCCCAAATCGGGAGCGCGTCCCGCGAAGCCGTCCGTAATGTTCGGCACCGCGACGCCCCGGTCAACCGCGGCAGCCCCCGGTTTCAGACGGAAGTCCAAATCTTTCGCGTCGTAGAGTTTCTGGACGGTCTTGACATCGTGCCCGTCCAGGCGCGGCACGTTCATGAAAATGTCGTAGTCCACCAGCAGACTGTGAGCATCCTGCTTGGTCGCCTGCTGATACTCTTCGAGCGTCTTATAACGGCGCGTCTCGGTCTGCGCGTTGTGGCCTCGGGCGGCATAGTCGGCGACCGTGCTCCAGGCCGGCGAGTTCCATTGAAACGAGTACGGCGCGTTGGCATTGGGGCTGAACCCGTTGTAATCCGACGAAGTATAGTTTGTGTACGTTGTAAAGCCGAACACGACGGACGGAGGAGCGTTTCCGCCATTTGCCGGACCGCCAAATCCGCTCGAATTCTGCGCCAGAATCAGGTTGTTTCGAAAGTGCGTGTTCGAGGTGGTTCCGCCCGATGCCTCACCGAGAATGGTGTTGTTGTAAAACAAAATGCCCGATCCTCCGCCGAGCCGGATCGAACCTCCCGGCGAGTTGAACGAAATATTGCGGATCCAATAAACGGGCCCGCCGAGCGCCGGCTGATTGCAAAAAGGCTGCGAAGCGTTATTGATCATCATGTTCCGCATGACCCGGACGTTGTGCATGCTTCCATCGATCTCGAAGGCGTCGTCATGGAAGTTGGTCATGTAGTTGTTGTAGTAATCGATGGATACAGGCCGGCGATCCCGATACTCCTTGGATGGATACTTTGGACCATCGATGGCAGCCGATCCGTCCGGGTTGCCGTACGTTTCCGTATCGATACCATCGTGAAAATTCGCCACATAGTTGTAGGCGATGACGTGCCCGGAGCCGTACACTTTCACGGCGATGTACGATGCCATCTTAGGCGGAAACACCTGCCCTTCCACACCGGCGAATTGCGCCCAGAAATTTCCGGCCCAGCCGATCATGTGCTTGGGATCGTTTCTTCCTATGAAATAGTTGTCGGCGATGTAGAAGTTATTGGAGCCGGAATAGTTCGTGTAGACACCCATGCCGATGTCTTCAAACCGGCAGCGTTTCACGGTCAATCCCTTGGATCCTTCAATGAATTGCGTACCGGCCCAGATCGCGATTTCGGTGTTCCGGATCGTGAGCCCTTCGAAATAGGTGTAGTTCCCGGCCTTCACGTTGAACAGATTGAACGCCCCGTTGCCATCGAAGATCGCCTCACCATCGCCGGCGGCCTTGATCGCGATGGGCTTCTCCGGTGTTCCACTGGCCGTTAAGTAGTAAGTGCCATCGAAGGGCACCGTGCTGATAGAAAGATCGTTGGTGTAGATGAAGCGATCGTATTTATACAGCCCGGCATGCACCAGAATCGTGTCGCCAGGCTGAACCCGCGGCCGCGAAGCCGTGGCCCAATCCGTGCCCGCGCAGGTCAGATAATAGGCGCACAGCAATCCTTCGAAAGCAGGCTGGATCTTGGTGCCCTTGAAGCCATGCGGATAAACGTGGAAGGTCCGGCCACCGGCGTAAGGCTTGGGCTCGGGACGAGTGCGTACCGTTACCGTCTTCTCGGCGCCGCCCTTCACGCCATCCGGATCCGCCATGACGAATTTGGCTTCATATTCCGTGTCCGGTTCGAGATCCAGGATGCTTCCCGCGAACATGTTGGGCGAAACCAGGTCCAACCGGTCGCCCTGAAAAATCTCCTCGTTCTGCAAACGCAGAAGAGGCATCCCTTGCCGCCACTGGGCCTCGCCTTTCTTGCGATAGGACACTGCCACGTTGGCGTTCCGGTTATCATCGCCCTGAATCATCCACTCGAAGCCGAGATTGATGAGCGTGGGAGGGTCGATTATGAACTCGCCGGCCGTGACCGCGTTCGATTTTGCGGCCGCCGCGCGCGCTCGAGGCGCCTGCGACGCCAGAGCTAAACATATCGCTGCGCCGGCTACGATAACCCGAAGTCTATTCATCGCGTTTCCCTCCAAATTGTGTTGGGCCACTCAGCCTGTAGGCCAGTATAGGATAGGATGGTCCGGCATAGCAGGATGAGTTAAGGATTGCTGGAAACTATGAAGACAGCATTCGGCGCCTACGTTTTCCTGGTGGCGATCCCGCTGGCCGGGCAATGGCTGAACTATCCCACGCCCGGGATTCCCCGCCTTCCCGATGGTTCGGCCAACCTGTCGGCCAAAGCGCCGAAGCTCGCCGACGGCACGCCCGACCTCTCCGGAGTCTGGGCCGCGAAGTGCGGCATCTATGACGGCAGCCGCTGTTTCGTTCAAAGCTACTATTTCGACCTCGCGCAGGATCTGCCGCCCGAAGCTGTTCGGATGACGCCATGGGCGGAGGGAATTGCCCGGCAACGCGCGAGCCGCAATCACGTCGACGATCCTTACGGCTATTGCCTGCCTCCCGGCGTGCCCCGAATCGATTTCGGCGGCGGCCCTTTCAAGATTCTGCAAACACCTGCTGTCACGGCGATCTTGTACGAGACCCTGGTGGGAATGATCTTCCGCCAGGTCTTCACCGACGGGCGGCCTCCGGCGACGGTCGACTCCCCGACCTGGCTCGGCTACTCCACCGGAACCTGGGAAGGCGATCGGTTCGTCGTGGATTCCCGCGGCTTTCGCGATGGCGGCTGGATCGATACGGCGAAAGGCCGCCCCAGCAGCGACGCGTTGCATGTCATCGAGCGATTCCGCCGCGTCGACTTCGGGCACATGACCCTTTCGGTGACGGTCGACGATCCCAAGGCGTATCTCGCTCCCTGGACCATGGAAACGACTTTAACGCTGATGCCCGATGCAGACTTGATCGAAGCGTTCTGCGACAAGCAGGACCGCATCCTGCAGCACAGCCACATCGACCCTGCGCCTCCGGAGCCGCACAGTCCGCCCTTCTGAGAGCGGCTACTGGCCGGCGGCCCACTTCTTCACGTCGAAACCCTCCGGCACACGCACAAACACACTTTGGGAACCCTTCTCCAGGGTTTTGTGACCTTTGCCCGTAACGTCTTCGACGAAGCTCATGTCGCCGGTCCGCAAGTGCGCCTTGGTCCCATCGCTGGTTTCGACGTCGATCTGACCATACACGGTGATGGCGAATTGCCGATTGCTGGTATTGTGCAGCTTCTCGCTGCCGGCCGGCGGCGTGTTGCCGGAATAATTCATCACTACGCCCGGAATCAGCACGCGCCCTTTCGTCGTGATATCGATCTCCTCCAGATGGGTGTCTCCTTTAGCGTCGCTCCAAACTCGATACAAGCGTGGGCCATCAGGCCCTTTCTGCTGGCTCATTACAACGCCGGCTGCGAACACCAGCGCGGCCAGCCCGGACATCGTCCTCTTCATTGCGGTCGTCATCGTTCCATGAAACCTCACTTTGTCGAAGTTCGCAACGGGATCGGAAGATTTAGATGACACCATTGGATTGGAGCTCGCGCAATTCCGGCTGCGTGTAACCCAGCAAGTCCCCATAGACTTCGCCATTGTGCTCGCCGATGCCCGGCGGCGGTTGATCGAAGCCGGCTGTCGAACCGGAGAACACGATCGGCAGTCCGGGCCCATAGACGTCCGCATCCAGCGCTCCAGGATGCTGCAACCGGATCGTTTCTCCGCGGGCGACCACTTGCGGGTCTCGCACCGCTTCCTCTGGGCTGCGCACTTCAGCAGCCGGGACGCCTGCCTTCGCCAGAATCGCGACGACGTCGGCCGTTTGACGCGGCGCAGTGAATTCGCCGACAATGCGATCCACTTCGGCGACATTTTGCACGCGGGCATCGCGAGTCCGGAATCGCTCATCTTCACACAACTCCGGGCGGCCCATTGCATGGAACAGGGAGGAAGCGAACGCTTCCGTAGGCGCACAAATCGCCACGTAGCCGTTCGCGGTCGCATAAACTCCGAAAGGCGCCAGACGAGGCACAGTCTGTCCCGTGCGCTGCGGCACCCCGCAGCGTTCCAGAAGATCGAACGGCTCGGATGCGACCATCGATGTCATCACACCCAGCATCGAGACGTCGATGTGCTGCCCCACGCCCGTGCGCTGCGACTGATGCAACGCGGCAAGAAGCCCGATCACGCCAAAGAGTGGAGTACACAAATCCGCGAACGGAATACCAACTCGCACAGGGGGATCGCCAGCTGCGCCCGAGGTCATCATGGCGCCGCTGAGCGCCTGAATGATAGCGTCCATCGCTTTCCCCGAGCCTTCGCCCTGGCTTCCGAATCCGGTGATCGAGCAATAGAGCAGCCGGGGATTTATGCGATGCACGTCCGCGTAGCCCGCGCCCAACCGCTCCAGCACACCGCGGCTGAAGTTTTCGACCAGCATGTCGGCTTTCTTCACGAGCCTCTCGAACACGACGCGGGATCCCGGATGCTTCATGTTCAAAGTCACAGCCTGCTTGCTGCGGAGCCGGTTGATGGCAGATACGGAAATGTCATCCGGGTGCTGGCGTGTCAAATGCGGTCCGTCGGGACCGATGTAGGGAGCGTTGGCGCGGCAGGAGTCGGGACCCGCGGGGTTCTCGATCTTAATGACGCGAGCCCCCAGGCCCGCCAACAGAAACGTGGCGTACGGTCCGGCCAGAGCCGTTGTGAGATCGAGGACGGTGATGTCCTCAAGAGGACGTGGATTCGACATCATAAATTCTTTCTGCTGTAGAACTGGACCCGATCGCCAGTCCATTCGAAAGCGGCATTCAGCCCGGCTCGTGCGCTGACGTCCTGAACGTATCGCTCGACTGCTTGGCCACGCTGGTCATTTCCCAACACTTCCGGCTGAGAGTGGCGGTTCACGAAGCAGGGACGATAGCCGGCGGTACGGACACCGGTTCGGTCCACCTCACAGTATGCGAGGATGGCGTTCTTCGCCTCGGGATGAAACGGGTAGGTTGCGTACTCGGGATCCGGTTCAAAACCGAACAGCTTTCGCCTGCGCTCAGCCCACGCTCGGCGTTCCGGACTGGCATTCCCATCGATATTCAACGCTTTAGTTGCGATCGCAAAATTGCCGAGCCCGTGAAAGATCGGGACGGTCTTTGTAAACCTCCATTCCCTGCAGGATGTGGGCATGATGCCCCACCACCACATCGGCTCCCGCATCAATGGCTGCCTTGGCGACCTGCCGTTCGTACATGCCGACGGTCGCAGGGGTGTGCCCGAGCCCTTTGTGCAGGGCCACCATCAAAACGTCGACTTTCTGCCGGAGTGCTTCGATATCGGCCGCCATAGCCTCGAGCGTGTCTGGATCGGCAAACGTGTATACCGCGGGTGGACCGCCCGGAGATGCATGATCCAGTTCGTAATGCGTCAGGACATGTACATACGCGCAACCAGGTCTATCTCGCTTGGCCCAAGACTCGCGCGGTCCCACACAGTTGTAGCTGAGAAATCCCAGGCGCAGCCCCTGCCGTTCCACAATCGCCGGCTGCCTTGCCTCGGTCAGATTCATGCCCGCGCCGGTGGTCGCGAGGCCCAGGCGGCGGAGTTCGGCGATCGTGTCCTCCACCCCATTCGGTCCGGCGTCGGCGATGTGATTGCCGGCCAGCGTCGCAACGTGGAATCCCGCACGCTGGAGCGCCGCAAGGTTCGCCGGATCGCTGGCCGGTGCTGGAACATCGAAATGCGTCTCTACGCCCCGCGCCGTATGCGGAACTTCGACGTGCCCCACCAGGACGTCGCACGCCTGGAGCTGATGACGAGCCAGGTCAAACAGGACGTCGGGATTCTGCTCGTCGAGAATCAAGTCGCCGGCTATTTGCAGAGTAAGAAAATCACCCACGGGAATACCACCTATTCGGGCGACCTGTATACATAAGCACGTACACGAATAAATACACTGATAGAATCACTAGAAACCGTGACCAAAGCATCCCAGGCTTCCCGTCCCAGGCGCGAGGTGGCCTACCATCACATCCAGCGCAAGATCTCGACCCGGGAGTTGCGCGCCGGAGAACCCGTTTCCGACGTCGCCATTTCCAAGGAACTGGGCATCAGCCGCACGCCCGCCCGTGAAGCGATCCGCCAACTGGTTAGTGAGGGGCTTCTCGAATCGGTCCCCGGGCGCGGTGTGGTGGTCATCACTCTCGACCGCGACGACATCCGGGAGTTGTTTGAAATGCGGGAAGCGCTGGAAGGCCTGGCCGCGCGCACGGTCGCTGGACGCTCGCCGTCGGCCGGAGAGATTCGCGATCTTCGCTCCATCGCTTCGGCTCTCACCGCGCTGATCAAGGAATTGGACGCCAGCCGGAAGCCGGTCCTGGACGAAAAACAGATGGAACGTTTCGAGGTGGCCGATCTTGCGTTTCACACTTACATCATGAAGCTTGCAGGGAATCAAAGAAGCCTCAAGACTCTGGCCGGAATCCGGCAGTTGATCCGTATTTTCGCAGCGCGCCGCGGAGGTCACAATACCGCCACATTGAAGCAGATCAACCGCGATCATCTGGACCTGGTCAGCGCCCTGCAAGCGGCCGATCCGCAAGCCGCGGCCGACAGCGTTCACCGCCATATTCTGAAGAGCCAGAAGAGCCGTCTCAATGAGTTCGACCAACGGGAACGAGAAGCGGCGGTGCCGCAGGACGTCGAATCCTTCATGGACCAGATCCGCGCGGAACTGACCTAGCAGCCCGTGGTAGAAATCATTCCGCCGCGAAAAGCGGGGACAGCCTGCCTGTTTCGCGCCGGAGAACTGGTTGGTTATCAACATACGGGACGGGGCGGAAACAGGTTGGCTGTCCCCGTTTTTCGAACCACCACGCTTCTACCACGGGCTGCTAGACCCTCCGTCATCAACGCTCCACCTTATCTAGAAAGCGGGACGCATCCCGGCGCATCTTCTCCGCATCCCAAAGCCGGGCGTCCACCATGTCCGCGTGAACCGAAAAGACCGGTATTCCCGCCTCTTCCAGAGCGATCTCGACAAAGCGCGTTCCTGTCGCTGAAGGACGCGTTCCGAGAGGCGTCAACACAAACGCGGCATCGATCCGGTGGGTGCGAGCCTGCTCCACGATCCATTCATTGGCCCACGGCGGATTATGCAGCTGTTCGTTCATGCTGACCGTGCGGCTGGCCAGCGCCAACAAAGGATCGTCCAAACCATAGCGGATGTATCCATCGGGACCAAACGCCAGATACATTGACCAGACAAAAACAGCCCCGTGCGATTCCTCAAAAGCGGTATAGAAGTCCAGGTCGTACCACAGGCCTGCGCCGACCCACATGATCCGCAGGCGTTCATTTGGACAGGCAGCGATCCCTTGTTCCGCTCGGCTTACTACCTCATCGCGAAAGGCCTTCGCCTGCGAGACAGCCCAGTCCGATCCGCGCTGCCACTGCGCCGCCATGACGTTTGTAATCTGCTCGTGCATCCGAACCGGTGTCTTCGGCGCGTTGCGAATCGCTAGCTTCGCCTCTTCGAAGTACTCCTCCTGACGATTCACTTGCTCCATCAAGGTACGTAATCGATCCGGATCGAACTTCCGTCCGGAGATCCGTTCGAGCGATCCAATCAAGCGCTCGAACTGGCGCACCATGAACCGTAACCGATGGTCTTCAAACAGTTCGCGCCAATGATGCCGGCTCTGCTCCCACCATCGTGGAGGCAGATGCGTCGCCGCGGGCGCGTCCAGGAGAATCAACTCCGCACCAAAATGCTCCGCCCAGGTTTCAAAAACCCGCTGTACGCAATCGCACGTGAGGCGAGCCGCGAGCAATGCCGGCTTCGGCAGCCCGCCCCACGGAGCCTGACTGGTGTCACCCAACACCGTCGAGGCCATCGACAGGCTGCAATACCGGCACAACCCCTTGTGAAAGCCGGCTTCGTTCAGCTTGTCCAGATAATAAGGAGCCAGCCGCTTGGCGGACACGACGGCTGCCCACCATTGATTGCTGACCATGGGCACGTCCATCGCTTGAAACAGCTCGAACGGCATGTCCGCCTGGCCGATGGCGTAGGGTGCGCGAGTTTCAAAGACTCGCTCGCGCAGGGAAGCGAACCAGGCCTTCTGGCCTTCCGATGCCGCGATCGTCGATGTCAGTTGCTTCTGGGCCATGACTATTTTCGATGGAGGTTTCCGATAAAATCGGCGAGTGGCGCAGCGTTTTCGCGCACGTTTTCGCGCACGTTTTCTCGCACAAGGACGCTCGGAATCGATCGCGCTTTCAGATACGCGAATTGCTCAGGATAGTCCCAGCCCTGAACATCATCCTCCAGCGGGATATAGAACAAGACGCCGTCGACATGGCCTTTCTCGATCTCGCGCTGGAACCAGGCGTCTCGATGCTCGACTGGATGAACTCTGGGGCTCACCTCGTCATAGAAGTACTTCTCAAAAATTGCAGTCACCGGATCGTTGTTTACGCGAACATCGGTAGCGCCCGCGGCACGAGAGCCACGCCAGTCATCCTCGGCGACCACATAGCCGCCGGCTTCTTCGACCGTTCGATGCAGCGAGGCATCCTGCAGCGGCGCCCCTTTGATTAAGAGTTGCGGCCGGTGAGCCGCAACCTGCTCGTCCGATCCCTTAAGCCGATCAAGTACGCGATCGGCAAACACACAACGGTCCTCCGAATAAAATCCGCGAATCCATTCGAGCGCGGCCGACCCTTCCAGGCGCCCGTCTCGCCGCTTCTGGAGGATGTCCCGCACACAACCACGGGCGCGATTGCTCTCAGCGATCGCATCGCGCAGGTCGTCTTCGGAGACGTCGAAATCGCGCATCATCTGACGGGTCCGCTCCAAGCCGTAGTCGTACGACTCCGGTGTGCGGGTATGCAGGAGGTTGTAGAAATACAGTTCCGGTATCGCGCCAGGGTGTTGCGTGCGCGCTATCTCCCGAAGATACAAGTAAAGTTTGTGTTCCTGCTCGGACGTTCTCGGGATCACCACCCTATCCAGGTGATTCCACGCACCCGCGCAGAGGCGGTCGAAAATCACACGGAATCTCCGGTCAAACACATCCTCCATCCACCGGTCTGCGTGCGGAGTGGGTCCAGCCTCATCCTCGAGTAAAACCGGAGTGTAGCCGCTCGCGCGTAGAATCTCCCAGGGAACCGTGTTTGAGGTGATTCCGGCGATGCGATCTTTGCTCATGCGACTTGTATCTCTTCCGGATACAGAGCTCGCCGCTTGAGGCTGTACCTCCGCAGAATCAGGAGGTCGCCGAGAGCCAGCACCGCGGCGCAGGCTACAAATATCCATCCCGCCGTGAAGCCTCCCGTGACATCCCGCAGGTATCCCAGCATCTGCGGTCCCAGGTACCCGAAGATCCCGCTACCCAATCCGACGATCCCCATTCCCTTCCCGACCTCTTCTTTCGGCAACAAGGAACTACCGATCGCATAGAGCTGGTTGGTGGCGGCGTGACCCAAGGACACAATTAGCGCGACGGCGATGCGGAAGACCAGAAGGTCTCGCGACATAACTGCAAAGCTCGCGGGAACCAGCAGCACGGCGAGCCAGATCATCATGTTCCAACGGGAATACCGGTCGCACAGGTAGCCGAAGCCCAGATTCAGCGGGATGCTCACCAGGTAACTGGCGCTGATGATAGACGCGGCGTCCTGAGCCCCCATGCCGAAGACCGACTTCACCGCATACGGCACGAAAAAGGTCACGCTGAAACCGCCCATGTTGATGAGCCCCAGCAGAATCATGCTCCAGATGATCGGGTTGCGAAGAGCGGAGACCGCGCCGGCTCGCGTCATTGAAGCCGCATGCGGTCCCACAACGCCCGACGGCTGCGAACGCTGGCGATGGTACAGCAAGCCGAAAACGATCGCGCCAAGGAGAGTGATTGCGGCGTACCCTTGAATGCCGCCCCTCCACCCAAGCAACGCTGCGACACGGGTCCCGAACGGGGCTCCGATGACCGATGCGAAGGCCGCCATGGCGCCGAGAATGCCCATGGTCCGGCTTCGATACTTCTCCGGTGTCACCATCGCCATCGCCGTAAACACGCCGATGAAGGCGGTACGGTAACCGATCAGCCAAAGAGCGCGAAACGCGAGAGCGACGTCGTAGCGAGTGGCCTCCGAGAGAGCGGCGAGTCCGGCGGCCGTGACAGCCAGTCCGATAAGCAGCGCGCGCTTCTCGCCGATGCGGGCTGCGAACACGCCGGCGGGCAAGCTGACCAGCAGCGCGATGATGCCGTACATGCCCGTAAAGAGACCGATTTGAGAATAGGACGCCCCCAGATCCTGCTGAATCGCTGGCAAGAGCGGCGAGAAACCCAGGCTCGCCATCTGGATCGCCATCATTGCCACGATGACGGCGCCGACGGAGATCATCCAGTTTCGATTCACTCCGGGTAAGTATACATGATGGATACACTCAGCTTGCGGCTGTCTTTAGCGGCTGTTACACTCTTTTCGACATGACAAAGACGCTGTTGAAACTGGCGGTTCTGTTTCCACTGCTTGCGACGGTGCATAACGTGATCGCCCAGGACAACGGAGTAATCGCGTTCGGGACGAAGCTGGTGCCGAAAACCCAGATCGCCCAATCGCAGCAACTCGCGAAGTCCCTGGCAAGGCCCGGCAACGCAGGATGGCAGGCCAAAGGCGACCAGCGGCGGACGTATCGATTCCCCGGCACCGAGACCGATCTGGCCTATCGCGTCTATGTACCGACGACCTGGGATGGCAAGGCGAAGCTGCCGCTGGTGCTGATGCTGCACGGCGCGGGCAGTAATGAGAGCCAGTATCTGGATCAGAACAACAAGCAGCTTCTGAAGCTCGCGGAAGATCATGGCTACCTGCTGGTGTCCCCCTTGGGTTGGAATCCCATGGGCGCGTACGGCACATGCCTGCGGCTTCCCGCCGTGTTCGGCCAGGCCGAGACTGCCGCGCAGCAGCGGACCACCGCGTGCGTGCAGAACGCCCAGACTCTCGAACGCAGCGAGCAGGACGTGATCAACGTGCTGGAGATGGTGCTCAACGAGTATCCCGTCGACCGCGGATCGATGTTCCTCATGGGCCATTCGATGGGGAGCGGCGGCGTCTGGTATCTGGGAGCGAAGTACGCTGACTATTGGAAGGCGATTGCTCCCATGTCCGGTCCGTTTGTGGAGGAGTCGACGTATCCGTGGGATCGTATCCGGAAGATGCCGGTGTTCATGACCGAAGGCACGGGCGCAACACCTTCGCTGGCGGGAAGCCGGGCGATGCAGTCCTGGATGAAGTCGCAGGGATTTCCATTGGAATACATGGAGGTCGAGGCAGATCATGGCCGGATGGTGGCGCTGGTGCTGCCCGCGGTGTTCGATTTCTTCGACCGGCAACGAAAGAAGTAAAAGGAGCGAGATATCTACATGACCAGTGACAGACGCACGTTTCTCCTGATGGCCGGGGCGACTGCGCTTGCGGGTCCCGCCGTGCAACGGGCAAAGGGTCAGGCTAAGGCGAAGGTTCTCCTTCCGCATGCCTCATGGGATTGCGGCATGAAGGACGGTATTCCCAATCCGGAGAGCGGCTCCTTGATTTTCGAAACTCAGCTGAAGCTCGACCGGCTGGCGAAGATCGGCAAAACGCAGTACGGAAACCGCCGCGTGGCCGTCGCCCTGGAAGGCGCCACTACCGGCCCGAAATTCACGGGCACGGTGATGACCGGGGCTCTGGACTTCGAACTCACGCTCTCCAACGGCACGGTGGAGGTGGAGCAGATTTTCGTCTTCAAGACCGGCGACGGGAAGTACATCTACTCGCGCAATGCGGGTGTGGGAGCCGATGCAAAAGACGTCCGCATGGCCATGGATTTTGAGGCTCCCACTGGAAGTTCGGCGGAGTGGATGAACTCAGGTAAATACGTTGGGCGGCGCATCCTGGATGAAAACGCCAAGACGCTCACGGTCCGCGTTTACGACGTGTCGTCCGTCGCGATTCCCACTGGCGCGGCCAATGTCACCCGAATCGTCAAGCCGTCAGACGCTCCGCCGCAGCCGTGGAATAACCGCATGAAGGAAGCCGATGAGAAGCCAGGCAAGGAACTGATCGTCGAATCCGTCGGACTGAGCCCGTCGCAACGGGTGGGAGCCAGCAAGCGCGGCAACCGCAACATCATTCCCATCACGGGCGGCGACCTGAGTGGACGAATCACTGGCAAAGTTCTTTCGGGCGGCGCGGACTATCAGAATCTCTCCGGCCCTCCTGCCATCGACGCGCGCTACCTGTGGCAGTCAGCCGATGGCGAGATCATCATCGTTCGCAACACCACCAGCACCGGCGGCCTGGTTCCGATTTTCGAAGCGCGCGTCGACAGCCCCTACGCCTACCTCAACACCGGCAAATTCCTGAGTTCAAATCCCGGAATAGCGAATGGCGGCGTCAAGATCACGATGTACGACAGCACAAACTAACCTCCTGGAGGGAGAAAGTACACCATGAAATGGAAGCTTGTTCTGAGCGCCGCCGTATTGGCGGCTTGCCTAAGTGTCGTGTTCCCGCCGGAGGGTCAGGCGCAGAACAGCGCGAAACCTGTAACGCAAAAGCAAGGAACGCTCGATAAGATCAAGGTCCACGGCAAAGCTCTGGAAGGGAATCTTGAGGGAGACTCGCCGGACCGCGACGTTTTCGTTTACCTTCCGCCCAGTTACACCTCCAGTCCAAACCGCCGCTATCCGGTGGTGTACTTTCTCCATGGTTACGGGGCGCACGCGGAGACGTATTGGAACTCGCTCTCCGTGGCGTCTGCCGCGGATGCGGCCGGAGCGGAGATGATCGTGGTGCTGCCGGACGCCTTCACCGTCTATGACGGCAGCATGTTCTCCAACTCTCCCACCACGGGCGATTGGGAGACGTTCGTTGCAGATGACCTAATATCGCTACATCGACGGCCACTATCGCACCATCGCGGATCGTTCTGCTCGCGGCCTGTCCGGACATTCCATGGGCGGCTATGGAACCGTCCGCATCGGGATGAAGCGTCCGGATGCGTTCGGCGCGCTCTACGCCATGAGCTCCTGCTGCTTGATGCAGGACGCGCAAAACCTGCTTCCCGGCCAGCCCGCGGCAGGCAAGCAAGCTCCAGCGGCTGCGGCGAACGCCAAGGGTAAGCAGGGCGGAGGAGGCGCTCTGGCGAAGGCGTTGCAGTCCCAAGCCGCCGCGTGGGCTCCGAATCCGCAGAATCCACCGGAGTACTTCGACCTTCCCACCAAAAACGGCGAGCTGCAGCCGCTGGTAGCCGCGAAGTGGACCGCCAACTCTCCGCTGCTGATGGTGGATCAGTACGTGCCCAGCCTGAAGCGCTATCGCGCGATCGGAATCGAGGTGGGAACGCGCGATCCCTTCCTCGCCTTAAACACGCAACTCGATCAGGCGTTGACTCGATTGGGCGTGCAACACAAATTCGAAACCTACGATGGCGATCACGGCAGCCGGATCAAAGCTCGCTTTGCCGAAAACCTGCTGCCCTTCTTCACCGCGAACCTCACGCCCGCGAAATAGGTACGGTCCCGGCTCTACTTGTACCCCTTCGTATCCACGTGCCAGCCGGCTTCCTGGCACAGGCCGCAATTCGCGCCCAGGAAAAACTTGGATTCGTTCTTCTCGCCCTTCAACTGCCAGTTCAGCATCGCCACGGCGACCCGTGCGAAATCGCCGCCGTTCGGCTGGCTGTAAGTGCCGCCATGGCTGACGCCGTCCTTGTACGTGTGGATCGCGGGGACCTTGGTGATTCGCTTGAAGTCGTCCATGCCGTTCTCATAGGCGATGTCGGTTTTGTCCCCGGTCACATAGAAGATGGGCGTATGCAGCTTGTCCAACTGGTCCTTGCGGATGTCTTCCATGGCCGGCGCGCCCGGGGCGCTGGGAGCAGGCAGGATACCGCTGTTGAAGATGCCGACGAGCTTGACGCGCGGGTCCGTCGCCACCGCGTAGGACTGAATCCCCCCGCACGACATTCCCATCACCGCAATCTTCGATGCATCCAGTTTGCCGTTATACGGGCTGCCCTTCCGGCTATCTTCGGCTAAGGCCCAGTTGATGGCATCCAGCAACTGCGACGATTTCGTGGCTGGACCGGCGGCCGCCTGCTTGCCGTCGCCTTTCGGGGCACCCTTCGCTTCCCCTTTCGGCGCGCCCTGCTTGCCGTCGCCGCCTTTGGGAGCGCCCTTGCCTTGAGCCGGGAGCGCGATCGGAGGACCGATAGCGATCGCCAGGTAGCCATGCGACGCAATCTCCAACAGGAAGTTGCGGTGCGATAGTCCATTGTTGGCGCAGCCCCCGTTGCCCCACGCAATGATGGGGAGCTTCCCCTTCACTTTGGACAGGTCCTGCGGCCGATATACCGTGTGCGTCGGAAGACTCGGGTCTTGCTCAAAAATCGCCGGGAACGGTCCCGTTCCCTCCTGCCCCCACGCACACGCAGCCACTAAACATAGTGCAACAGCGAATTTCATTGTGAAGTCTCCTTTTGATCTTCCGCGCACATGAAGCTTACGCTCTATAGATTGTACAGGTGTATACACCCTGTATCCACCGCCCCCCGCCTGCCGGTTCGACAGTGTAACTACGGCAGCGTAAGAGCCACGAGTTCTGCCGGGAAGTCCCGATTACCGATGGCGACCACGATGAACTGCTTCCCGTGGGCCAAGTAGGTCATCGGAACACCGGTCTCATTCGCGGGCAGTTTCATTTCGTGAAGTGTTTTGCCGGTGGCCTTGTCCAGAGCGCGGAACAGCGGACCGCCGCCGTTCGGCCCGGAAGAGAACATCCCGCTGCCGTCGCCCGAAAACAAGAGTGTCTTGGTGACCAGCAGCGGAGCGCGCTCGGGTTGCCCGACGCCGCTAAGATCGACGCCCGCGAGCTTGGGATTATCCGCAACCGCCTTCGGAGCGTGTCCGTTGGGCACCATCCACCGGTGATCGCCGGTGTGCATGTCGATGGCTGTGATTCGGCCCCAAGGTCCCTTGAGCAACGGCAATCCGAACGGTGTATCCACGCGCACGAACGCACCGACGTAGTTCATGTCGCTCCCGCGTGTGGACCCGGGCACCATCGCGCTGGCCCACCAGGTGGTCTCCGAAGGAATATAGAGCATACCGGTTTCCGGATCCGCGGCAGCGCCTTGCCAGTTCGCCGCGCCCTGATTGTGCGGCACGATCAGCGTGCCCTTCTTTCCACCCTCGCCTTGGGGAATCGACGGCGTGAACACCGGCCCGGTTTTGTACTCGGAGAGGATGCGCAGCGCCTCCGCCTTGATCTCCGGCGTCAGATCGTTCACATCGTCCGGCCCGATTCCGTTGCGATCGAACTGCGCGGGCCTGGTGGGGACCGGCTGCGTGGGTGAAGTGATTTCGCCGGGTACGGTGGAGGCCGTTACGGGGCGCTCCTCGATCGGCCAGATCGGCTTCCCCGTGACGCGATCGAAGACAAAGGTGAACGCCTGCTTGGTGATCTGCGCGACCGCTTTCACCGGCTTTCCATCTATCGTCACATCCAGCAGCACGGGCTGCGATGCCAGATCCCAATCCCAAATATCGTGATGGACTGTCTGGAAGTGCCAGATGCGTTCGCCGGTCTTGGCATTCAGACAGACCAGGCTATCCCCGAACAGGTTGTCGCCGGGACGATGGCCGCCGTAGTAATCGCCCGTTGGCATCTCGATCGGCAGATAGACGTAGCCCAGTTCCAGATCCGCAGCCATGGGAGCCCACACACCCGTGTTGCCCGTGTACTGCCAGGAATCGTCCTTCCATGTGTCGTTTCCGAATTCACCCAGGCGTGGAATCGTGTGGAAGGTCCACAGCAGTTTGCCGGTGCGGGTGCTGTAGCCGCGCACGAAGCCCGGAACATTGGTCTTCGATCGCGGCGCTCCACCGGAAAGCATCGCAGCCCCGACCACAACCACATCGCCCACCACGATCGCCGGCGAGCTCGCTCCGATCTGACCCGGTTCTACTTGCCGCCCCGTGCCTTCGAGCAAGCCGACCCATAGATCGACCACGCCGTTCGACCCGAAGTCCTTTACGGGAACACCTGTGTCCGCATCCAGCGCGACCAGCTGGTATCCACGCGAGATCATCAGGACACGCCCGTGCCCGGCCTCGTCGGCCCAGTACGCCACACCCCGATTGTTATTGCGTGGAGCGCGGTCCCCGCGTTCGCCTTCCTCCAGGCGATAGGTCCAGAGGGTCTCGCCCGTGGCTCCGTCAACGGCGACGGCCGCGCGCTGCGCTCCCGCCGTGAAGAACAGCTTCCCGTTTATCGCCAGCGGAGTTACTTCCAGGTTGTAGTCCGGGCGCGATCCGTAGTTCTCCGACGTCCAGCGCCACGCGATCTTCAATTTCGACACGTTGGAGGCATCGATCTGCGACAACGGTGAATATTTCGTGCCGCCCGCGTCTCCGCTTATGTATCGCCAATCCGCGCCGGATGAACCCTGCTGGGCCCCGGCTGGTACGGTCAGCATCAACACGACGACGTTTGCCGCCAAGATCGTGCGAGAGAATTCGCTTAGTGTCATCGCTTGAAAATCACCCGATCTACCAGTTGGTGAACGAACCATCCGGCCGCTGGTTCAGCAGCATGCCGGCGCGATACGTGTCGTAATTGCCGATCTGCGTCAGCCGGTTCGTATCCACCGCCACGCCCAGGCCCGGCCGGTCGTTCGGCCACAGCTTCCCATCCTTGAAATCGTAACCCTTCGGCAAGTATGGCCACGTGCGGCTGCCGTCGCCCAACATCTCCATCAATGCGGTGGTGGAAGTCGCGATCAGGCAGTTCACCAGCGCGGCTTCGGAGATGGGGCCAGTAAAGTGAGGAATCATGCCGATGTAGTGCGTCTCCGCCAGGGCGACGACCTTCATGAACTCGGTGATGCCGCCGACGTTGGGCAGCGTTACGCGAGCGTAGTCAATCAGCTCGCGCTCGATCAGCTGGTTGATGTCCCACTTATAGCCGAACTGCTCGCCCACGGCGATCGGCACGCGAGTCCGTTGACGCACATGTTCGTAAGATTCCACGTTCTCGCTGCGGATGAGGTCCTCGCAGAAATAGGGATGCAGTGGCTCCAGCATCGTGGCCAGGTTGATCGCGTCCGGCTGATCGAGTTCGGTGTGGAAGTCGATCGCCCAGCCGCCGTCACCCGCGCCTTTCTGCAACAGGACGCAATCGTCGTACATCTTGCGAACCAGTTGGAAGCGGTCCACTACGCGCTCGCGCGGGTTGTCGGTGGCGTAGCGATAGGTGCGGAAGCCGGCGGCGCGGCAGGCTTTCGCCGCGTCCTCCAGGGTGCCGCCGCGCGGTGCGGGAAACACGGTGGAGTACAGTTCCACATGATTGCGCGACTTGCCGCCCAGCAATTGCCACACCGGCACGTCGAGCGCCTTGCCCTTGAGGTCCCACAGCGCCAGATCGAGCGCGCCGAGCGAATGCAGCTTCTCGCGGCCTGCAGGATAGAAATAACCGCGCATCATGCGCTGCCACAGATTGTCGATCCGGAACGGGTCCAAGCCGATCAACATGCTGGCGCATTCTTCCATGGTCCTCGGCTCACCGCCTTCGCCGATTCCGATCAAGCCCACGCTCGGTCTCGATCCTCACGACGTTGGTGGACTGATTCACCATCGGCTGGCCCTGCCGTCCCTGAGCATCGCCGGGGTTCGCGTAATAGTGAACGGCCTTGATCTTATCTTCGGGAAGGGCGAAGGCTCTGGCAGAGGGCGCGGACCACATTGCCGTCGCCGCTGCCGTCCCCAAGCGCCCCCAGCCCTTTCAGGAAGCTCCGCCGATTTGTGGGCTTCATCATGCAACCTCCTGTCTGCCACCGCTCATGGACGCCCTTCGCCGATCGCCAGCCAGGATTTCGCGCATTCCTCGACCACGGTGAGATACTTCTCGACCTCTCCCTTGCCCACGATCCACGGATTCGGTTCGCCGGCCTTCCGCGCCTTGGTCCGCTCAAAGCGGTTCAGTGCATCGTTGTACTCGGTGTGGTTGCCGATGATGACGTCGGCGCCCAGGCCGTCGCTGATGTCCTTCAATCGTTTCGCGTTGGAAATATACGACTCCAGCATTTCCTTCGAAGTCCCGCCGCTTAACGCTGTGCCACCCCACTCCATGGCCAGATGCGGTTGACCATGATCCTTCACGGGAACCAGCACGGAAAGCGTGCCGGCAGTGTGACCCGGGGTGATGTAGATGGTGACCGTCGTGTCGCCCAATGTCACCTTCTGCCCGTCCGTTGCCTCGATGTCGTGACGCGGAGGATCTGCCTCGCGGGCGGAAAGCTCCCAATCCTTCGGTCCCATGATGATGCGCGGCTTGTAGGTGTCCTGGAGGAACTTGACGGCACCGTCATGATCGCCATGCGCATGGCTCACGATGATGTACTTGATATCGGCCGGATCGAGCCCAACCTTTTTCAGTCCGTCCACGATCGCGTCCTGCGCGGCATAGCCGAACAGCGTGTCGATCAGTATGATCCCTTGGCTGGTCTTCACCGCCCACGCGCTGTTCATCTTGGTGGTCAGCATGTAGAGGTTGTCGAAAACCTGGCCGCCTTCGGCATACCAGTTCTCCTTCGGCGGGGACGCTGCCGGCCCACGGCCGCCACCTTTCGCTGCGCCACCGCCGGGAGGGCCTCCTGCCCGACCTGGACCGGCGGGCGAGTTCGCGGTCGACACCGCGCCGATTGTGGCCGGGCAGGCCAAGTGCGCCGCACCGGTGTTATTCGAATTCAAGAGCGCTGTGGCGGCGGCCTTGTGCGCTGTTCCGGTGTCTTGAGCTAACAAGGTGCTCAGGAACAGCGGGAATAGGATCGTCGGCTTCATTCGCATGGTGGATTATTTACCTCATAGACTGAGTGTGGCCGTTTATTTGTTAGCGGCAGTATACATGAGTATACTCGTGAGCTGTACAATCGTTGGGACGGCTTGCACCGCAGGCATAAGGAGAGCTAAATGAGAATCTGGATTCGGGCCACAACCGTACTGGCGGTCGCCGCGCTTGCCGCTTGGCTGACCCTATCGATCCCCGATACTGCCCAGGCGCAGGCTCCGGCGGGCGCAAAAGGCAAAGGTGGCGGCAAGGGTTTCGCCCAGGATCCGCGTGCACAGACCCGGACGTATCACTTCGAAGACACCAATGAGGATTTGCCGTACTCGCTCTACGTGTCGTCGAAAGTGAAGAAGGACCAGAAGGCCCCCCTGGTAGTGACTCTACACGGCCTCGGCGCGCCACAGACCATCATGATGGGAAAGACGGCAGTGGATCTTGCCGAAGATGCAGGCTACATACTGGTGGCTCCCATGGGCTACAACACCGGCGGCTGGTATGGTTCCCCCGTCGGCACCGGACCCGGCCGAGGCAAGGGCAAAGGCGCTCCCAGCGGCTACTCCGCCGAACGCCCCTAACGGTGCGCCCGATGCAGCCGCGAAGGGCCCGGGCGCAGCCAAGGGCAAGGGATTCGGCGGCTTCGGCGGCGGCAACCAGCCGGCTAATCTGAGGGAGTTGAGCGAGAAAGACACAATGAACGTGATCGCCATGGTCCGCAAGGAATTCAAAGTCGATGACAAGCGGATCTACATCATGGGCCACTCGATGGGCGGCGCTGGCGCGCTGTACCTGGGTTCTAAATACCCCAACATGTTCGCGGCGGTCGCCGCGGAGGCTCCGGCGGCGTTCTGGCAAACCCGCAAAGAAACACTCCAGCCGATGAAAGACGCGAAGGTTCCCGTGATGATCGTACACGGCGACATCGATGAGGTGGTCCCCGTTACCAACAGCCAGGCATGGGTCGACGCCATGAAGGAATTGAAGATGAAGTACGAATTCATCGAGCAGCCGGGCATCACGCACGGCCCGGTCATCGAATCCGGCCTGAAGCCCATCTACGAGTTCTTCGCCAAGCACAAGAAGTAACGGAGACGACCCACATGAACCTGACCAGGAAGATTGCGACGCTGAGCTCGTTGAGCCTGGCACTGTTTCTGAGTTATTCGCTGATTCAGGCGCCCGCTATATTCGGACAGCCCCAGGCCGGCGGTGCGCCGAAGGGCGGCCCCGCCAAAGCACCGGACCCGCGCGTGCAGCAGCGGACCTATCACTTCACAGACACCAATCAGGAGCTGCCTTACGCTCTGTTCGTATCTTCCAAAGTCACCAAGGACAAGAAAGCGCCGCTCATTGTCGCGCTTCACGGAGTCTTCGGCGACGGGAACTCCTTGCTCCGCGGCAACGCGCTGGATCTGGCGGAGGAAGGCGGTTACATTCTGGTCGGCCCGATGGGTTACAACCCGCAAGGCTGGTTCGGCTCTCCGGTGATCGTCATGAACGGCGGCCCGGGCAAAGGCAAAGGGCCGGGTGCGGCAAAAGGCGGTCCACCGCCCACTCCCGAACCTCCGAATCTAGCCGAGCTCAGCGAGAAAGATGTCATGAATGTCCTGGCGATCGTGCGCAAGGAATTTACAATCGACGATAAACGCACTTACCTGATGGGCCACTCGATGGGCGGCGCCGGGGCCTTGTTCCTGGGGCCGAAGTATGTCGACCAGTGGGCGGCCGTTGCTTCCATGGCTCCCGCCGCGTTCCTCATGCAGCCGGAGAGCCTGGCGCCCGTTAAAGACAAGATGCCGTTGTTCCTGGCGCACGGCGATGCGGATACCGTGGTTCCCGTCGACGTCGGCCGTCGCTGGGCGAAGGCCGCGACCGATCTCAAGATGAAGGACTTCAAGTATATGGAGCTACCGGGCGCCGATCACGGGACCGTGATCACCCAGGCCATGCCCGAGATCTTCGCGTTCTTCAAGAACCACACGAAGTAGGCAGACGGAAAACAGACGGGTCATATCGACGCGGAGGCTCCGGGATCCCGGGGACCGTTGTTGCGCGAGTTCATGGAAAGAGCCAACGAGCGTCACGGCCGGCACAATACCGCTACTTCTTGTCAGTCTTATCTGCCGGATCTTCATCGCCGCTGGACGAGCCCAGGAACAGCTTCTTCCCATCCTTGAAGGTCATCGAGCTGCCATTGATTTTGTTGTCGCCGCTCTTGGCCTGATAGCCCTTAACGAGAACCTCAGTTCCCTCCTCCAGCGACTTCTTCGTGAAGCCGCGCCGCAGGAGCCCGTTGGGCGTGTTCGCCTCCACCATCCAGGTGGTGCTGGTGCCGTCGGGGTTCTTCACAGCTACATGGATCCAGGCGTGCGGATTCACCCATTCCATCTTGACAATGGTGCCTTCGAGATTCACTACCTTGTTGCGGTCGAACTCCGCCGCGAACGAATGGTGCGCCCAGGCAGGCACGGTTGCCAGAACTCCAACGGCGATTGCGATGGCCCTCATTGTTTTGTTTTCCTCTGCTCGGCTTGTTTTTCTTCTTCTTTGCGAGCGCCCTTCAGGATGTCGGCCATGCCGTAGTTCGCCTCGTGGCAGGCATACTCGAACAATTCATAGTTTGGATCGAGCGGAAACGTCACGTGCATAGTCCAGGGCCGCGCCCATGTGCCGGGATCCTCGACGGTGGCATCGTAACTGAGTTTATCCGGAGCGATGCGCGTGAAGCGCTCGACGATCTTCAACTGATCGGTGAGCAGCGCGAAGTTAATACCGTTCATGGCGATGTCCTTCAAGAAATTCGTGGTCTCCACCACCATGGTGTTGCCCTCCCAGTGGCCGCGTCCGTCGCCCATGTAGGTGCGAATGTTCTGGCCCCGGTGCGGGCTCCCGTCGGTCGGGACGATGCGTGTCTCATGCACCATTTCGTTCTGGATAACGAACACGCCCGGCGCCTGGATAATACGATTGCCCTTGTTGTAGAGGTTGCCGGGCAGCATCGAGCCGATCAGCCCTTTGGTGATGCAGCGGCCCCACAGATCGAAGTCTTCGACGGAGTCGGCGCGCTGCTCGGGACTCGAAAGAGTGGGCGGGCCCAGGCCGCCGCGCACGGCTTTGTTGCGGGCTTCCGCTTCAGCCGTCATGGGAGGAAGCCGGCCGTTCTTCGGGTCGACCACCAGCGAGGCTTGCGCGCTGGCGGGATAGTATTCGATCCACGTGCCGGTAGCGACTCGCTGTTTCGACGCGGTGTCGCGAGCCTTTAATTCCTGATCGGTGAGAACGTCCCGGTCGCCCATGTTCTCGGGCCGTTGCAGAGGGATGTTCACGCTGCCGGGCCACAGACCTTGGAGGTCGGGATCGCCCCAGGGAGTCTTGGGCGGCACGTAGGCTTTCGGTTTAGGCGCTTGCGCGGCGACGATTCCGGCGGCACACAGAGCCAACAGTAAGGTTCGTTTCATGAAATGCCCCGTTAATCGCTGTGATCGAGCTTCAAGGCCTCGATCTGCCTCTTCCAGAGGTCCTCATCCGAGGAGATCCATTCGAGGACGGCCTCCTGGTGGCTCACGCCGCTGTGCTCCGATCCAAGCGAAAGCTTCTTGCCGCTTTTGAAGATGATGGAGCTGCCGCTGGCGATGTTCTCGCCGCTCTTCGACATATAGCCGCGCACGGCGATTTCGGTGCCCTCGGCCAGCGCGTTCTTGGTGATGCCCACGCGCAGCAGGCTGTTGGGCGTGTTGCCTTCGATGGCCCAGTTGGTCACCGTGCCGTCGGGATTCTTGACGGCGATGTGAATGAAGGCGTGCGGGTTGACCCACTCCATTTTGGTAACAGTACCCTGGAGGATGACGACTTTGTTCTGGTCGAACTGGGCCGCAAAGGAGTGGTGGGCCCAGGCGGGAATGGTGGCCGCCATCAGAAATAGAAGCTTACCCGCATCTGTGTCACCTCGTTCCCCTGACCAATTCTACAGCCCCGGAGCCTCGCGTGGGCGATGATAGACTCACATTCATGAGTGAGAACCACACGACCCGCCGCGAAATTCTGCTGGGAATGGCCGCCGCCCCTCTCCTCCAGGATGCTTTGGAGGCGCAGGCTGCCTCCTCCTCCATTTGTTTTATGAGCGCGGTCGAGATGGCCCGGCTGATCCGAACGAAGAAGCTTTCGGCGCGGGAAGCGCTGGCCGCGCACCTGAAGCAGATCGAGCGTGTGAATCCGAAGGTCAACGCCATCGTGACCCTGGTGCCGGAAATGGCCGCCGCAGCCGCCGCGAAAGCCGATGAGATGCAGGCGCGCAAAGAGACGCTGGGGCCGCTGCATGGTCTGCCGGTCGCGCACAAGGATCTGATGGAAACCCAGGGCATCCGCACTACCTTTGGATCGCCGCTTTACAAAGACAACATCCCCACGGAAGACGATATCGTCGTCGAACGGATGCGTCGCGCGGGAGCGATCACCATCGGCAAAACCAACACGCCGGAGTTCGGCGCGGGATCGCAGACGTTCAACAAGGTCTTCGGCGCGACGCACAATCCCTACGATCTGACGAAGACCTGCGGCGGATCCTCAGGCGGCGCCGCGGTCGCGCTGGCCTGCGGACTGGTGCCCGTGGCCAGCGGCTCCGATACCGGCGGCTCCCTGCGCAATCCTGCCGCATTCTGCAACGTGGTCGGCTTCCGGCCTTCGATCGGCCGCGTGCCGAATCCGAACGCGGCGTTCGCGTGGTCGACGCTGAGTACCTCGGGATGCCTGGGGCGTTCGGTGGCCGACCTGGCCTTCGTGCTGAGCACGATCGCGGGGCCGGATTCCCGCGCGCCGCTCTCCATCAACGAACCCGGAGAACGCTTCGCGCGCCCGCTCGACCGCAGTTTCAAAGGCGTGCGCGTGGCCTGGTTCAAGGACCTGGGCGGGGTGCCCTTCGATCCGCGCGTGCGCGCGGTGGTGGATGGGCATCGCAAGACATTCGAATCGCTGGGCTGCATCGTCGAGCAGGCGGAGCCGGACTTCGCCCTTGCCGAGATCGCTTTTCGCGTACTGCGCGCATGGAATTCGGCGAATACTGTACGGCGCGCGGCTGCGCGAGCATCCCGAGGCTTTCAAGGACACGCTCAAGGGTGAGATCGAGGAAGGGCTGCGGCTGACCGGCATGGATGTCGCGCGCGCGGAGACCGCTCACGGCCAGCTCTGGCGGCGCTTTCAGGCATTCCTCGAAAAGTACGAATACTTCGTTCTGCCCACTACGCAGTTGCCGGCATTCGACATCAACACGCCGTACCCGACCGAGATCGCGGGCGTGAAGTTCGATAACTACATCGACTGGATGAAGTCCTGCTGGTACATCTCGGCGACGGGCAATCCAGCGGCCTCGGTGCCGGGCGGATTCACGCCGGAAGGACTTCCGGTCGGGGTGCAGATCGTCGGCCGCAACAAGGAAGACTTCAGCGTCCTGCAGATGGCGCACGCGTTCGAACAGGCGACTGGCTTCGGCAAAAAGCGCCCCGGCATTGCGTAGCTACGGCAGACAATTAGAATAGAAGACCATGGCCTTCAAATATAGAGCCGACCAGGTCGGCAGCCTCCTGCGGCCGAAAGAGCTGCTGGAGGCGATTCGGAGCGGCGTGCCCGCGGAGAAACTCAAGGAACTGGAGGATCAACAAATCCTCCGCGTTCTCGGACGCCAGAAAGACCTCGGCTTCAAGATCTTCTCCGATGGCGAGTTTCGCCGGCGCGGATTCATGAGCGACTTCCACGAGTCGGTATCCGGACTCGACATGGAAAACGCCATCGATCGCAACTGGCAGAATGCAGGCGCGGGTGGAAGCGCTACCGCCGCCACGCCGACTTCGCGTCCGGTGGCAGGCGTCGTGGTCGAAAAGATCCGGCAGACCAAGCGGATGACCTCGCACGAGGTGGAATTCCTGAAGCGCCACAGTCCCGGCGACATCAAGATTACCCTGCCCAGCGCGAACCAGTTTCCGGCGATCTCCTACCGCAAGGGGATCAGCGACAAGGTCTATCCCACGCACTCGGCGCTGCTGTGGGACATCGTGCCGATCATTAAATCGGAGATTCAGGCGCTGCTCAAGGACGGCGTGAAGTATATCCAGATCGATGCGCCGCGCTACAGCTACTTCATCGATCCCAAATGGCGGCAGTACGTGCATGACGAGATGGGCGTGAATCCTGACGACGCGCTGAGCGAGGCCATTCGCGCCGATAACGCGTGTTTAGAGGGCGCGCGGGGTGAAGGCGTAGTGCTCGCGATTCATCTGTGCCGCGGCAATAATCGCAGCCAATGGTACGCCCAGGGCGGCTACGATCCGATCGCCGAGAAGGTTTTCAGCCAGCTCGACGTGGACGCGTTTCTGCTGGAATACGAATCGGAACGGGCGGGCACGTTCGAGCCTCTGCGCTTCGTGCCGCGCGGCAAGACCGTGGTCCTGGGTCTGGTCAGCAGCAAGCTCCCGCAGATGGAGCCGCAGGATCAACTGGTGAAGCGGATCGAAGAGGCCACCAAATATGTGCCTGTGGAGAATTTAGCGCTCAGCCCGCAGTGCGGGTTCGCGTCGACCATGGACGGGAATTTGTTGACAGAAGAAGAGCAGTGGAGCAAGTTGGGGCTGGTAGCAAGCACGGCGCGCCAGGTATGGGGAGATTGAAGAAGGGGACAGCCAGCCGATTTCGGCGAGCTACGGTGAACGGTTGGAGCAATCGTTTTTCGAAATCGGAGGCAGTCCCCTTTTTCGTACTGCTGATCCTGCTCTCGTGCGCGCTGAGGGCATCGGCGCAAGATCCTTTTGAGATTCACGTTTACGAATATGAGCCGCTCTCGCTGCACCAATACAGCCTCGAAGCGCATTTGAACTTCGACCCTCAGGGAACGTCGACTCGAGATGGAACTCTGCTTCCCACGCTGCACCAGACGCATTTGACGCTGGAGCCGACGATCGGCGTTTCGCCAGAGTTCGCGGTCGGATTTATGTTTCTGAATGCCTGGCAGCCCGGCTATTCGCCGCAATTTGCCGGCTGGCGAGTGCTTCCGCACTTCTACGCGCCGGAGTCGTGGAATCTGCCGGTGCGAGTCGGATTCGTCGCGGAATTCTCATTTCAAAACACGCGCTACGAGGAGAACTCGCACCGGGTGGAGCTGCGTCCGATTCTGGACCGCGAGTTTGAGCGATGGCAGCTGGTGTTCAATCCGGTTTTTGAGCGCGCGTTGACTGGTCCGGGCACTCAGCACGGGTGGAACTTCGAACCGGCCGGGCTCCTGCGGTGGAAGCGCAAAACGTTCTCGCCGTCGCTGGAGTATTACGGAGAGATCGAGAGCATCAATGTTCCGCCGCGCGGTCAGCCGGAAGTGCATCAACTGTTCGTAGGAGGCGACTGGCAACTGCGGCCAGGGTTCAGCGTAAACCTGGGCACCGGCTTCGATCTTGGAAGCAGCGGGCCGGGCGTGATTCTCAAGAGCCGCTTTGAATGGGATTGGGGTACAAGTCCCAAGCATTGAGACAGCATTATTGCGTCAGCGCGCCCGGGGTGCCGGGATCGCCGGAGGAGCCTGCGTTGAATACGCGCTTGCCGTCGGCGAAACTGACTGTTTTGGCGTTGGCCAGGTTCGATCCGTCCTTGGCCTGCGAGCCGTTGACGATGATGACGTCACCCTTCTTGAGCGAATCCCTGCGCCAGCCATTCCTCATGAGGAGATTCGGACTGCCGAGCTCGCAATCCCACTTGGTGACCTTGCCGGACGCATCCGTCACCTCCATGTGAATCCAAGCGTGGGGATTGACCCACTCGAGGTCGATAAGCGCGCCTTTAAGCTCGACGGGTTTCTTGGAATCGAACTCCGCTGCGAAGGAGTGATGGGCGAGAAGAGGAACCGTCGCCAAGATCAAAACCAGGAAGTATCTCATTTCGCCCCCATGTGCTGCGGATCGATATTCTTTTCGCAGACGAACTCAAATAGATCGGTGTCCGGCAGCAAAGTGTAGCGCATCACCGGCATGTTCCACGGCTGGGCGTAGGTTTTCGAATCGTCAATGGTCACGTTGACGTCCATGTGCCCGAAATCGACACGATGGTAGCGTTCGGTGATGCGCAAGGCGTCGGAATGCGGATGCCCGGCGAGATCGATGTTCCACACCTGATCGTTGACCCCCGCGGTGGTGACGACAAAGTCATCGCCGTCCCACTTGCCGACTGAGTAGCCCATCCAACTGGGCTGCGCGTAGTCTTTAGCGTCTTTGGGAAGCTCGCGGCCATCGGTGAAGATCTGCCGGCGCAGGGAATACATTTCGAACAGGATCAGCGTCTTGTTGCTGGCGTTCACGATTTCAAACGGGTACGGCAGCGTGCTGGCCTTGGGAACACCCTGCGGCATGCAGCGCGCTTCAGGATCGTCGCGGAGCGACGTTGCGCGGCGTTCATCGAACACTTTCTGCGCCCAGGGCAGCATCTCTGGTGTGCCACCGCCGCGGCCGCCCCCGCCAGGAGGATTCGGACGGCGGCCCGCGGGCGACCACTGATCGCCCAGCCAGACTCCTGAAAGATCGGGCTTGCCATCGGCGGTCTTGGGAACGGGCGCGGTCATATTAGCCTTGCCGTCGGGCGTGCGCGGGATTCCCTTGCTGGGATAGTCGAACCACTGCGCCGAAAGCGGCACGACACATCCGATAACGACAGTAATTAAGAAAAGCAAGTTTCGCATTAGGGCCTTCCAGCGGGGCCGATCAGGTGTTGCGTGTCGCGCTGGTTCTCCTGGCAGATGTATTCGAGCAGCTCATCGCCCGGCAGCAATCGATGCTTGGAATAGACGGTGAAAGGCCGCGTATAGGCGCCTGGATCGGTGATGGTCACTTCTTCGTTGATGATGGCGAGTTCGGGGCGGGTATAGCGCTCGACCGTGTGGAGCTGCTCGGTGTGCGGATGCCCGACGAAATCGAACCAGAAACGGTCATTGAATCCGACCGTGTCGATGATCAGCGTGTCCTTGTCCCAGTGGCCGATGGAGTGGCCGTACCAGGTGGGATTCGGATCGGCGGGATGCGCGCGGCCGTCCATGAAGACCTGGCGATAGCTGTGGATGTTGCCCTCGAACAGCATATAGATGTAGGGCGGCGATTCGACGAACTTCCAGGGATAAGGAGCCTGGCGCGGGACGCCCGGTCGGCAGGCAGCTCGCCTCGGGATCCTCTTTCGAGAGATGCTTCTTCATCGATCTCCTGGGCCCAGGCGTTGACGGGAACGGTCTCTCCCGGCTTGAGGCCCAGCGAAATGTCCTCGATCAGGAAGATGTCGGCGGGCCGCCAGAGTCCCGAGAAATCGACGCGGCCGCCGGCAAGGCGCGGAGCGGGTTTAGGAGGACCGGCGGGAGCCTGCTTCGCGGCAGTGGGCGGCGCTTGCGCGAACGCAGAAACCGCGAATAACAAGAGTGTCGAAAATCGGCGCATGTTGACCCCTGGCAAAGATTCTTCCACAAATTTACGGCAGCATCACCGAGCGGTTGGTCCAGACAATGTTATCCCACCTCAGCACATCTCCGTTCCGCCGAACAACTTCGCGAAGCGGCCGCCCGAGCCCGGTCTGGACTAAGAGAGGTGGAATTTGGCGTTTCGATAAAGAGAGTAAGCTGGTATCTCGACCCTTATGACAATTCGATCCCTGCCGAGCTTGACGGTGTCTTTCCTCATTCTCGGACTGCTCCCCGCGTTCGCCGATACGCAGATCATCCCGCAGGTTGCCGATGGCGCCGGCTGGTCCACGACGATCGTGCTGGCCAATAAGACTTCCAGTACGCAGTCTGTCACTCTGAGCTTCAACATGGATACGGCGAACAGCGCGACTACGCCCTGGACTCCGCCATTTGTCGAAAGTGTTTCTCTGTCGAGCATCAGCCTGCCCGCCGGTTCGACGCTTTTTCTGCACACGCCGGGCACGTCGGGTACGCTGACTCAAGGCTGGGGCCAGTTTGACGCCGCCGCTGGAGTAACGGGCTACGCGATCTTCACGCAGCGCCTGCCCGGACAGCCGGCCCAGGACGGTACCGCGGCTGCGGTTTCGGCATCCAGCCGCATCCTGATCCCGTTCGACAACACCTCCGGTTTGGTCTCGGCTTTCGCCCTGGCGAATCCGACCAACGCCGCCGAGACGGTTCAGGTCAATCTTCGAACCTCGGACGGCACTCTTTCAGGCACTTTGCCGACCCTGCCTGCAAAAGGACAGACGACGTTCCTCTTGAAAGACGTATTTACTGGGACTGCCGGCAAGAGCGGATTGGCCGAGTTCTACGTGGCGTCCGGATCGATCTCCATCATTGCGCTGCGGGCTAATGGGAGCGCTTTCACCGCCGCGCCCGTGTATTTGCAGACCGGAAGTCCGATCATCGGCGCGCCCAACACTTCGCAAACCTCCTCGCCTCAGACCCAGGTGATCCCGCAGGTTGCCGACGGCGCAGGCTGGGCGACCACGATTGTCCTTACCAACACGGCGACAGGCGATCTGCCGGTCACGTTGAATTTCAAACAGGCCGTCCCGAACGGAGCCGGGGTGACGACGCCCTGGAGTCCGCCCTTTCAAACCAGCGTGTCATCGAGCTTCAACATTCCCGCGGGTTCGTCGATTTTCTTGCGCACGCCCGGCAACGCGACGGATCTCTCGCAGGGTTGGGCGGAGCTGGTCGCGGATTCGCGGGTCTCGGGCTACGCGATCTTCACGTCGCGGCCGGGAGGCCGGGCGCAGGATTCGACCGCTCCCGCAGTCTCTGGCATCCAGCCGGATTCTGGTGCCGTTTGACAACTCGTCCAACTTGATCATGGCTCTTGCGCTGGTGAACCCGAATGCATCCGCCGAAACAGTATCGGTCAACTTCCGGACGTCGGATGGCACAACCAGCACCGCCACGGTGCCGAGCCTGCCAGCAGATGGGCAGATCACGTTCCTGATGCCGCAGCAGTTTGCCGGCACCGCCAATCAGAGCGGACTGGCGGAATTTTACGTTTCGTCGGGTACGATTTCGATCATCGCGCTGCGAGCCAATCCGACCGGAGCGGTCACCTCGGCGCCGGTGTTCTTCGAGACCGGGACGCCCATCATTACGACCGGAGGCGGCGGCGGGACGGGCGGTGGTGGCGGCGGGGGGGGCGGCGGCGGAAACGGTAACATCGTGGCGGGCGGGTTTTCGGTGGCTAAAACTACAGTTACGCTCCCGAGTACCGGCGACCAACACGTCAGAAAGTCATCGGTGGCAATTTCTCTAGCTATACACAGGCCGAATGGCAGTACCCATTCTCAGCGCCAACATTCGGGGCTTGCAGTGTGATCGACATCACAAACCCTGCAAAAGCTCCGTACCTGCCGGATGCATATCTGGACGCCGGTACGATCACGGTAAGCGGGCCCAATTTACCGTCCGGCACGATAGTACCGAAATCCACCCCGAAGGGTCAGATCGGTCCAACCTATATCTTGATAGATACAACCGGCACCACGCTCGCGAATGGCGGCACCTATACGATAAGCGGCAGCGGCGGCACGCAAGTCGGCCCTTTCACCGCTTCACGACCCTCCCGCAAAGTTTTGCTGTGACGAATTGGGACGCCATCACCGCGATCAATCGCGCCAATGGGCTCACCGTCAACTGGTCGGGGAGCGGCTTCAATACAGTCGTCATCACCGCGACGGGCCAGAACCTGGCAACCACTGAGACTGTGACGGTTTCCTGCGTGGTGGCGGGGAGCTTAGGCACGTACTCAATTCCGCAGGGCGCTCTTGCAATGCTATTTCCCACGCAAGTAGCCGCGTTGACAGTGACCGCAACTACAGTCAGCCCGGGAATCGCAGCACAACTTCGGACAACCGCACAAACCCTCGTCCCCAGCCTGGTGGATGGTGGTCAAGTCAATTATGGGGACGTCGGGGGTCAGGTCAGCGTGCTGAAGACTCTGCCTATACAGTAGCTCTCACGTGTGAACCCGGATGCAGTAATCCTGAGGGAGTGTCATGCGCGTTCTTGAATTGAAGGTTCCACCGCCCGCCGTGGCTTTGGTGACCGCGGTACTGATGTGGCTGGCATCGCGCTCCTCACCGGCCCTTGCTTTCGTCTTTCCCGCGAGTAATCTACTAGCCGTTGGTCTCGCCGCCATCGGTCTCATGGTCGCGATTTCAGGCGTCGTGACATTCCGCCGGGCCCGAACAACGCTCAATCCGACCAAGCCCGAAGCCTCCTCTTCGTTAGTAAGCTGGGGGATCTACAAGATTACCCGCAACCCGATGTATCTGGGTCTTCTGTTGGAATTGACCACTGAGGCAATCTTCTTATCGAATTGGCTTGCCTTCCTGTTTCTTCCCGCATTCGTCGTCTATATCGACCGTTTCCAGATCGTGCCGGAAGAACGGGCGCTCACCTCCCTATTTGCGCGCGAGTTCGTCGCGTATCAATCGCGCGTGCGGCGATGGTTATAGGGACGCGATAACTTTGCCGCGCGGTCAACACTCTCTATCATCCGCAGGTACACAGTACTTTTAGGACTCATATACTACGAAAACTGGACCTCCTCCTGGAGCGAGTCCGGTTATACTGATCGAGACAATTCTGCGCGGGGTTCCCGGAGGATCAGTGGCGCCCAGCCGGTTGGCGTAGTTGCGTCCATTGGAGGGTTCCGCGGGAATGTTTGCTCTGGTACTTTTCGGCTCGATATCCGTCGGCAAGGCAGCCTTGAAGGCCTGGGTGTATTCGCTTCACTTGGGCTTTCTGTGGGATGCGCTCCGGTACTCGTGGGATGTGCTTCTGGAAGGCCCGCTGAGTTGGGTGATCCTCGCCGGTCTGGCGCTCTGCCTGGCTCTTGAATACTTCCTCGGTAGAAGCCGGCCGAAGCTGGTCGCCAGAACGTTCGTTTTCAACTACGGCTTTTTGGTCCTCAATACGGCGCTTCTGGGCGGCCTGGTCGGCGTTCTCTACCACTGGATCAACCAGTTTTACTTGATCTGGTTGCCCCTTACGAGACTCCGCGTGCTGGCGGACAAGCCGTTTCTTGTCCAGGTGCTGGCTGGTTTCCTGGTGAACGACTTTGTCGTTTTCTTTGGCCACTGGATCCGCCACAAGATTGCACCGCTGTGGCATATACACGCCATTCATCATTCTGAGACTGCTATCAACCCAGCATCCGTGTTCCGCCAGCATCCGCTGGACCCGGTTGCCAATGCAATGGTCATTTATGTTCCCGTGGCCCTCCTGGGCGGAAGCATTTGGGCGGGAACGCTGCTGGTGGCGTTTGACCTGGTATGGGGCATGTATCTTCACTCGGATCTGCCGATGAGCTGGGGACCGCTCAAGTACGTATTGGTTACGCCTGCGTACCACCGTGTTCATCATTCCATTGAGCCCCGCCACTGGGATAAGAACTTCGGCCACATGTTGACGTTGTGGGATTGGCTATTTCGCTCGGCGTATTTCGAGGTAGAGGATTCGTTTGTCCTGGGCCTGCAGAATTTTCCCGTCCAACCCGAAGCAGGCAACACGGCGTGGGCCATATTTACCGGTTGGTGCCGGCTGCTATGGTACCCATTTCAAGCTCTTGGCCTGCTGATCTCCCGAGGCCATTTCTGGCAGCGCCTGGGGGACCCGCGAGAGGAGTGACAGCTTATGCCATCCGGCGCAAGCGCAAGGACGCCCACCGGAGGGCCGCAGGCCAGACCTGCCAGGTATTCTCCACCTGCCAGTGGAACTGCATGAAGCGCACGAATTCGCCCAACCTGGCGAGAGGGAATCGTCCCCCGGCGTTACGTCGGTATCGGCCGTACACGGCCCGGAAGGTATCGAGCGGGCTCTGCAATTCAAGCGGATTCTGCAACCGTTGATAGTCCAGTATTTCGGAGCGGCTGATTTTCCGGTGCGCGAAGCCATCCCAGGCCGCGGCCGGGACTCCAATATCCAGCGAGTCCGCCAGATATCGCAGCCCCTCCCGCACGGGCAAGATCAGCCGCATCTGGTCGGTTAGCGAAGTCAGCCGCTGCCAGTCGATGGCCGAAGAGCGCATCACCGCCACGGCGTCCGCCACCCACCGCACGGGTGGGATTTCGCTCCACATCAGCCCGTGCGCGCAGGCGTGAATCAACTGGTCGGTGGGACACAATGTGCGCGTGGGGATACCTTCGAATTCCATCGGTACGGAATCCCTCCAGAACACCCGGTCCGCATCCCGAAAACAAACCAGGTAGAGGGCGTGCCAATGCAGATCGATTTCCAGGCCTTCCGCGTTGACAAACCCAAGAGAATGCCGGAAGCTCAAATCGCTTTTCCGCACGCGGAAATTCCCGGTGGTGATCTGCTGCCAGCCGTGTTCCTCCAGCAGCCGGATGGTCTCCATAGTTCGGTCTTCGGGAACCATCACGTCCAGGTCGTTCATCGGCCGCAGGCCGACATCGGCATAGTGGAGCCGCCCCAGGGAAGCGCCCTTGAGCAACAGCGTGGGGATGCCGGCGCCATGAATCGTTTCGAGCGCCGGAGCGAGCCGCCGGGAGAGAAGACGATTCTCCACCCAGGCGCGCCGGTGGATGCCTTTCAAAATCCCCATCATCGGGTGTTGCACCGCCTGCCGGTGGAGGTTCCAGTAGAGCAGGGGGAGCAAGCGGAAGGAGCCCAGATCGAGACGCTCCATGCCGTTCTCGCCGTACCACTGGAGCCAAGACTCGAAGGCCGCTTCCCCGTCCAGCAAGGCAGCTCGCAGCAGCAATTCCTGCAGCGGCGTGGGCTGGCATCCGCCGCTAGGATCGCTGATTCTTATGCCGTCCAAAGATCCTCCCTGGCCGCTGCCAGCTGCGGCTGCAACTCCGCGATCCCCTTCCCCAATTGGCAAACGCGGTCGGCATGCGCCAGCATTCTTTCGTCGTGCGTCACAATCAGCAGCGCGGGGCGCTGGGGGAGCGCTCGCAGGTTTGCGATCAACGCCGTGACCGAGTCTGTGTCCAGATGGTTGGCCGGCTCGTCCAGGATCAGCACGCGCGGGTCGCCGAGGAGGGCGCGGGCGATCGCAATTCTCTGGCGCTGGCCGCCCGACAACAGCATCCCCTCTTCGCCGACGGGCGTGTCATAACCCTGCTCCAGTTCCGCGATGAAGGCATCCGCCGTGGCGCACCTGGCTGCTTCCCGGATCTCCGCCAGCGTGGCGTCCGGCCGGCCGTAGGCGATATTGTCGCGAATGGTGCCGGCGAAAAGAAACGGGTCCTGGGGCACCAGCCCGAAACTGCGGCGCAAATGCCGCACGTCCAGGTCATCGTAAGGGCAGCCATCGGCGAGCACACGGCCGGACGAGGGCCGATAAAAACCGCACAACAATGCCACCAGGGAAGTCTTGCCGGATCCGTTCGGACCGATCAGCGCTACCGTCGAGCCGGGTTCTATTTCCAGGGAGACGTTCCGCAACACCCAGCGGTCCTCGCGATAGGCGAAGCTTACATTTTCCAGGGCGACTCTGCCGGTGGCAGAAATCTTGCGGCTGCCCCGGTAGGGAAGGTGTTCCGGCGCGGTCAACAGCCGGTGCACGGATCCGAGGGACTCGATCCCCAACACAATCTTCGGCGCATCGCTCAATACCGTGCCCGCCTGCGAGTTCAGGATTCTGGCCGTCACGTAAAAAGAAACCAGCGCCCCCACGGTCAGAGTATGGGCCGCTACGCCGGCTCCGCCGACCACCAGGATGATCAGCCCGGTCAGTGTGGCCAGGCCGTTTTGCGTCAGGTTGTAGAGCGTGTCGAACCAAGCCACGCGCGTGCTGGTATCGCGCAGTTCGCGGAGCGTCCGCTCCTGCCGTTCCATCTCGAACGCTTCGGCTCCCAGCATACGCGTCAGATCCATCGCCTGGAGCACAAAAAGAACGCCCTTGCTGAAGGACTCGAAAGAGTGCCGGAAGCGGTTTACCTGCTCCTGAAGCCTGCGCTGCAACACGCGGTTGGCGAAGAAAAACAGCGGCGCAATGGCCAGCGACGCCAACAGCAATTGCCAGTTGACGTAGAGCAGGACCACGGCGACGGTGATGCCCACCATGACCGCCGGAAGCACTTCCGCCACCAGCGCGTTGCTCATCACGTCCACTCGCTCGGTGTCCTGCACGATGGTCGAGTGCAGTGCCATGCGTTCGTGGCGGCCGAAATACTCGGTTGGGAGTTCAAACAGGTTGGCGACCAGCTTCGCACGCAAGTCGAGAATAACCTTCTTGGTGATATCCAGACTGCTGCGCCGGATCCAGAACGCCACGGCGGAGTTCGCCACGCTGGCTGCCAGCATCGCGAGCGCGCAGAGCAGCAGGGCCCGGAAATCGCCCCGGGGCAGGACCGTATCGAAAATATACCGGACCAGCAAAATTAACGGCAGGGACAGCAAAGAGAGGGCCAGTGAAGCCAACAGCGTGGCCGCCAGACGCAGCTTTTTGCCGCGATAGCAAGCGAAGTAGTAGAGCCAGGCCTCACGGTTCGTACTCATGCCGTCTTCTCCGCGGATTGCCGGCGGCGGTCCATGGCTGCCTTGAGGACGCGTAAATAATCTCCTCTCGAAGCTCGCTCGCGGACCCCGAGATTATCGTCGTGGATGCGTCTTCGCAGCCAGACGTCGGACTCGATCCGGCTGCTGAGCCCGGCTTCCCGCGCCCGCGCGTACCAGTCGATGAATTCGCCGAGTTTAAGATCTTCCGCAAGCGGACCTACACGCTCGAAAGCTTCGCGCCGGGCCAACAGTGTGCCCGGCAGGATGCCGGGTTCCGGACCACCCAGGTCTTTCCCTCCCTGGACGAATTGCTGCACTTGCCCGAATACCAGGTCGCAGCCAGGATTCTGTTCCAGGATTTCGACCTGTCGGGCCAGCTTCTCCGGAGGCCACGAATCGTCCGCGTCCAGAAACGCGATATAGCGTCCCGTGGCCATGGCCACTCCGCGGTTCCGCGCTGCCCCGGCGCCCGCATTGGCTTGGGTGGCGAATCGCACGCGAGGTCCGAAGCGCCGGACGGTCTCGGCCGTCGCATCGGTGGACCCGTCATCCACCACCACGATCTCCACCGGCCCGTAGGTCTGCCGCAGGACGCCCTCCAACGCCTCAGCGATATGCCGCTCGGCGTTATAGGCGGGGATCACCACGGTAACCAGTGCCGGCGCGCCATCCGACCACTCGTCGTAGGACAACCATCCGGCCAGCGACGGGACGGCGCCCACGCTGGCTCGCCGGCGGTCCAGCGATCGTTTGAGTACCTGGGTCAGAAGCCGGTCCGGCAGCTTGCGGTCCCGGGTCATGTTCTCGCCATGCAAGCGATAGAGCAGAGTGGTGGCCCGCAGGATGCGCATAGCGAGACCGTGCTCGCGCGCCCGCTGAAACCAGTCCACGTCCTCGCAGAACCGGATGGATTCGTCGAAACTTCCAATGCGTTCAAACGCTCGCTGCCGGTAAAGACCGCTTCCCAGGTGTACATGGGTCAGGGTGTTTTCCGGACCTTCAAATTGAATAGGCGGAATCTCTCCACCCGGCAGCGCCACATACTGGATCCGGCCCAGCACCAGGTCCAGTTCGGGTTCTGCCAGCAGCCGGCCGAGCTGGACGGAAAGCTTGTGCGCCGGCCACTGGTCGTCGGCGTCGAGAAACCCGATGAACTCGCCCCGAGCCAAATCCAGCCCGCGATTCCGGGCGGCCGACGGTCCGCGGTTGACTTGCCGGTCATACCGCACGTCGCTTCCCAACGATTTGGCCACATCGGCACAGTTGTCGGTGGAGCCATCGTCCACCACGATGATCTCCAGGGACTCGTACTCTTGCGCACGAACGCTACCGATAGCCTGTGGCAGGAAATGCGCAGCGTTATAAACGGGAATGACGACGCTTACCAGCGGGTTCGCCATAATTACTTCGCACCGGATGGATCTAAGCTATCCAGCAGGCTGGAGATCGCGATGGGAATCTGCGACAAATCCGTGCCCGCCAGGAGGCGGTAGCTGGGGACCGCTTTCACCAGCCGCATCAACTTCTGCACGGTCTGCGGCCGCGTGCCCAGCAGGTGCTTGGTGGTGGTGGGCGCTAGCGCGAGCAAAGCGGCCGCCGGCGAAATGGTTTCCACGGTGGTATCTCTCTGTCCCGTGACCTTGGGGATCACCAGGGCGCGAATGGGAAATCCGCCAATCAGCTTCCCCGGATGGTGCTCGTGCAGGAAGATGAGCGCCTTCTCCCGGTCCAGGCGTTGCGCATTGCTGACCAGGGGGACCAGGTCCGGAAACCGCTCTAAGTTATCCGCCTCCAGTTTCGCCGTGGAATACAGGCTGAACACAAATGGAGATGGATCCGTCCGTATCAGCACATAGTCGTCGCCTGCGTATTGCAGCTCGCTCCCCAGGCACGCCAGCGTGGACGTGGACTTACCTGTGCCGCTGGGGCCTGTGATCAGTACCCCGCCCGACGGCCGTCCCACAGCCGCCGCGTGCGCCGGCTGGAAGGGCTGATCCCGGAGCCACCAGTTCAGGATGGAGCGTAACGGAAAGCTCTGTTCCCACCACGGAATCAGCCGGAATGAGGGGGTCCAGTACACTGCCAGACCGCGCTCCCGGTCCAGGCAATGCAGAACACCGGAGCCCGGCGAGTAGGTGACATGCACCTGGCCGTTGTTAAAGCCATCGATCTCATCCAGGCTCGTGTATTGCTCCCAGCTCCAGGGCGGAGGCGGCATCGGGGTTCCCGTGGATTCGCTGTCGAAGAAGCAGACGGTCAGGTCGGGACGTCCTGCGGGCGGCTCTTCGAGGTGGGCCAGAGCGCGGACGACAAGGGGTACCAGCTGGTCGCCCGCGAAGCGCAGCAGGACGGATTGTTCCCCCATCTGGAAGCGCCGCTCCCGGACTCCGCCCGCGGCCCTGACTGCTTGCTCGAAGCATCGGCGCGCCGTCTCGACGAACTCCGCCGGAGCGGATGGCGTGTGCGTCCCGGTTTGCGCCAGGTTGTGCGATGCCGTGGCCACAGGTGTTAGACCAACTGATCCGGCTTACGGGCGGGCCAACCCTGTTCGTCAACGTCGTGGATGGGATCGAGCAACAACAAGTCCTTCATATCCTCGTAGACCGACAGCACGGGCGGCTCCCAGGATCCCCGGTGGTCCGCCGCGGATACCGCACCGATGTCGGCTCCGGCCGCCGGGGCCTCCGCGATCAGGTCGTGCGTACGCAATTGCTCCAGAAATTCCGAGACGCCCTCACTGATCGCCTGCTGATCGCCGTGGTACAGAGAAGTCATGCTGTGGGTGAGCGATTGCGACGAGGCTCCCTGTTCCAGAAGATTCCAGATGGTCAGAGCCGTGGTGCGCATGCCATAGTAACTGCCGGTGTCGAAATTGACGGCCACGACCTCGTCTTCAAAAGCTTCGCTGATCACCTTGGGGCGATTGATTCTGTAAAGGGTATTCATGGTGCGGATTCTCCGATTGTCCGTCTGGGATGGTTCTTTCTTTGAATGGACTGCCGTAACAGCGTCAGTATCGATTGATTATTCGTTGGCGTGGTAAGCGAAAGATTTGCATCGTGCACGTACTTGATTTGCAGTACGCGCGGGATGCAGGCCATCGGAATGTTCAGGTCGTTGGCGCGCGCGAACCAATCCAGGTCCTCGGCGGTCTGGAAGCGCGTGTCGAAAGGGCCCACCTTCGCGAAAACCTCGCGCCGCGCCATGAGCGTCTCCATGGCGCCGGAATGCTCGTGTTCCAGCAGGTCCATGCGAAACCCGGCTGGGGGAGTGTGCCCATCTTCCAGCCGCGATTGCGCCAGTGTCAGGGTATAAAGCAACCCCCGATTCGCCTTCATGTATTCGGCCTGCACGCGGAGCTTGTCGGGCGTCCACTCGTCGTCGCAGGACAGGAATGCCACCAGATCGCCGGTACTGGAGGCGATTCCGCAGTTATAGGCGTCCGCGATACCCGAGCCCGTCTGGGCGATTACCCTGACTCCGGCGACCGACTCGGCGATTTGCCTGGTTCTGTCGGTCGACCCGCCATCCACTACCAGAATCTCCTGCGGAGGGAAATCCTGTGCTTCCACGCTTCGTAGGGCCCGCAACAGGTATCGCTCACCGTTGCGGACTGGGATGATCGCGCTGATGGAGGATTCCATCAATAACGATTATGCCCTTTGGATAAGGACACGAGCAATCCGCACGTTGGTACTATTCGTACCAGATCCTTGGTATCCACCATCCCACCATATGCCCAGGGCTGCCACTTGGACTGGAACGACTCCGACTCCTTGCTGCAAAGCCAGAACTTCCCCTACGACGCACCGAGGGCCGCCCTTTCGGGCGGCCCTCGGTGAAAAGCACGTTCGGTTTTGAGTTACTTCTTGACAGGTCGTTTCATATCAGAACGAAATGCGACCAACCAGCGTGCCGGCGCGCATACCGATGGTTCCCGCTTCCGGAACGATGGTACCGTAGCCGCCGCTGTACAAACCCTTGTTGGGGCCGGAGGTGGAACGTGGTGGGAGCGGTCGCGAAGTTCCCCAGGTTAATCGCCGAGGTCGGCGAAGCAGCGGAAACGGGTATTGCATTCGGTTGAAGATATTCGTGAACTCCGCGCGAACTTGAAAAGTGACACGTTCTTTGATGCGGAAGGTGCGGCTGAAGTTGGCGTTCTCCGCAGGGTAGCGCATGCCCCGGAAGGAGCGAATCGAGGCTTGATTTGCCCCGAACTGCCCGTTGGGGACGTTCGTAAATGCCGTCCGGGTTCAGCACCTGGGTCTTGGTCACGTCAAAGCAGTGGCAGTTGATATTGAGCGGGTCGGTGTGATGGGTGCCACTGTTGTCGGTCCAATCCACCGACCAGGGACTCATGCCGGGAATCAACTGCGCCGGGCCCGGTCCGTAGCCCAGGAAGTTGCTGATGGGCGAGCTGCCGGAACTGGTGGGAAGGCCCACCAAAGCCGCGCTCTGGTAATTTAGATACCAGCCCGTACCCCAGCCGGAGAAAATGTTGCTAAGAATTTTGTTACTCATGATACCGGAGTGAAAACGAGGCACCTCGTACTGGGCGCTCAACCGGAACTGGTGCGGAACGTCATAGAGGCTCAGGTTCTTGCCGAGATTCCGGTTGAACGGATCAGGGCTGCTGGTCAGAGCCATCGTCTTCGAATAGGTGTAATTCGCATTCGCTGTCAGACCGTGGCTGAAGCGCTTGGTAACCGAGGTCTGAAGCGCGTCGTACCAATTCTTCCCGAGGGGGGCGCCCGCGGGAGCCAGGCCCGATCCTCCGACGCTCTGGCCCGGAGTACTGGGGGAATGGCACCAGCGATTGGCGTACCGTCTGAGTCTGCGGGAAATTACCATAGGGGAGGAACTGCGTGAGGCCTACGCCCGCCAGTGCTTGCTTCTGCGCCGCGGTTAAGGGCCGATATGGTTGTATTGAAAGCGCTTGAGAGCGTCGGATTGCTGAAGTCCGAGCTATGGACTCCAAGGGCTGCCAGAGTTGCTTGACTCAACTGCGTTTTGCGGAGCCAGGCTGCTGCCGGCTGTCTCCCAAACACCGCGATTGCCGACATACCCGGCGTCAACAACCAGGTTGCGGCCGATTTCGCGCTGCACATTGACGTTCCATTGCAGCAGGCGCATGGGGCGGCCCGTGTTCTGATCGAGGAGGGAAGGCGCGACCGACGACGGCTCCAGGAGCCTGACCCGCGGCCGGATTATTAAGGGTCGGCCATGCGGCTTGTACGCTGGAGGGTATCCCGTTCTGCAGCAGTCCGACGATCTGCCCGAACGCGGGCGTCGAGGCGCTGGCGGAATTTGACGAATACCGAGTAGCGGAGGAAGAGTCGAGAGAGCCGTAAACCACGCCAATACCGCCGCGAATGACGGTCTTGCTATCTATCTGGTAGGCGGCGCCTAAACGCGGCCCAATCGCATACGGATAGTTGTGGGCGAAATTGCAATTGCAGTTAGCCTCATAAATCAGTGCGCCAGGCCGTCCGGAAGCCGAGGGATTCGGGACGGTGGCTGAGAAGTCTCCATAGCGTCCGAACTGCTCTCTCTGGTAGGTTCCGTAGTCCCAGCGCAAGCCGTAGTCCAGAGTCAGCTTGCGACTGACTTTCCAGCTGTCTTGCAGATACACGGCGGACTGGTAGTTCTCCGTCATGAGGTTGATGGGCGCGTTTATGGCGATTGCCTGCGCGCCGCCGAGCAGAAACGAAGCGAAACCGAATCCGGCGAATCCCGAGGACACCGAGGTTCCGTTCAGCGAGGTCTGTGTGGTGTAGTTCGAAATATTACCAACGGTGGCGCTGACGGTACCGAAGGTGTATTGGCCGGCGGTGTACGTGAAATTGAAATTCGGATACTTCATCTGCCGGATTTCAGCGCCGACCTTGTAGGTGTGCGCGCCACGCACGTACGAGGCGGAAGTAACGAACGAGGGACGGCGCTCCCAGAAATGCTGGTCATATTGTGGGCCTAAATTGTTCATGCCGCCCAACCGCGATATTGCTTGAGACACCGCTAGCAATCAGCGGGAGACCGCGGCCAGGAGAGATTGCGCCCGATAAGCCGAGTGTATTGCTGGACGTTCAGGAAATCTTCCGGCCCCAATATGAAGTCGGAGTCGTTCCAACCCAACGTGAAGTGAAGCAGGATCCGTGGTGTCGCCGTGTAGTCAAAGTTGAGCCGGTAGGTCCTGGCGGCATTACCGGAAGTTCCAGAGACGGTGATATTATCCGGCAGGCTGTCGGCCCCCGTGCCGGTCCGGGGTGTAGAGGTGCTGGTCTTCTGGAAGTAGAACGCTGCGTGCAACTTAGAGCCTAGATTTTGATCGACTTTGATGGACGGGATGTAGGATCGGCGGCTTCCGTCGTACGGCGCCACATAGTTGGATCCCACCTGCGCGGCATTCGCACCCTGCGGCTGCGGAACCAGCGCCAGGATTTTGGCGGCCACCGGGTCATAGCTTGGTCACCGGAATCTTGTTGTTTGGGAAAGGGTTGCGAACGAGTTGGCCATTAACAGCTTGTGAATGTCGAGGTCGGATCGAAGATCGTGCCGCTGGGAATGTATGCGGCCGAGCGGGTCCGCGTAGGCGCCGGCTGCAGTGGTCACCGAGCGATTTTCCGTCGTGATGAGGTTGGAAAAATCTCCGTTGCGGTAGGCGGCGAGTAGGTACCGTGCCCGGCGTGGTGTTATTGATCAGATTCTGCAGGAACTCTTCGAAGCTGAGAAGAAGAATGTCTTGTTCGTGCCGTCGTAAAGTTTGGGGATCCGGACGGGACCTCCGACCGTGAATCCGAAGTCGTTCTGGTGAATCGCGTTCTTCAGCCCGGTGTAGGGCTGAGCGGCGTTCAGCGCTCTATTGACCAGATAGTCATAGGCGGTGCCGTGCAAAGCGTTGGTGCCGCTCTTGGTGATCACGTTCACCACTGCTCCACCGGCGGCCCCATACTCCGGGGCGAAACTGCTGGTCAGGATGGCGACTTCCTGAACTGCCTCCGTGGATGATTGCGTCTCCATGGTGGCGCCCCCAAGGCGGGAGCTGGTGGGGTTCATGGTCGCGCCATCCAGTCGAGTCGTAAGTGAATTGTTCGGAGTTCCGTTGATGACGGTGACTGTGATTGCGTTGCCGCTCCCCCCTGTGGGGCAAGTAGCGCTATCGCAGTACTGCACTCCAGGCAGCAGCCGCGAAGCGGCAAAATAATCGCGGACGCCGTCATTAGTCGCGCCCACCGTGAGAAGCGGCAGGTCGTCCAGTTGCTTCAGCGTAAAGTTGCCAGCCAGCTCGCTGGATTCGGTCTGCAGCAGGGAAGACTCCGCCGTAACAGTGACCGACTCGGTGTTCTGGCCGACTTGCAGCGCGACATCCTCGCGCATAGTCTGGTTCGCGGCCAAGTGGAATTTGGTGTGCGAATAGGTTTTGAAGCCCGGCACCGTGACGGTCAGGTCGTAGTCGCCGATGGCCAGCTGCGAAATCGTATAGTTCCCCGTTTCGGAACTGGCAGCCGCGTAGACTTGTCCGTTTTCCAGATTCTTGACGGATATCGGAGCATTTGCAACCACAGCTCCCGTCGCGTCCGCAATCGTTCCGGTGATCGTGGCCAAAGCCGTTTGGCCGTAGCCAACTGCAGCGGATAAAAGAAGTGCAGCTACTAGCGAGATTCGCCTCATGAAATATTCCCCTTACCTCTTTTTAAGAACAAGCTCCGGCCCAGCCCCTTGGGGCGAACCGGCGGTTAATTCCCGCGTGCCAAACCGGCATACTTGCGAGAAGACAATTAAAGACCAAAGCTGTGAAGCATTTACCGCCCCCCACCAGGGACGGGCCGAACCAAAAATAGAGCGTCTATACTTTTTGACACGTTCTCGCCCCTTAGTCAATCAATCGGGGTTGATGGGGGAGATCAACTAAATTGATCCGGCATCGGGTTGCGCCCGAGGAAACGCGGGCCGTAGAATTGTTTAACGGAACAGAAGGAGATCAGGATGCAGCGCCCACAGCATGTCGTGATTGCCCTCGTGACCCTGGCAAGCTACGGCCTCGCCCAGCCCGCACCACCCGCCGCGAATGGGGCCGGCCCGGCACAAGGTCCGGGGCGCGGAGCATTCGCGCCGGTTGTGATCGGCCCCCAGGCTCCCGTTCCGCCCGAGGTTGCGATCCCCCGCCCCACGCCGGAGGAGCTGGCGCGAGTGAATGAGGCGCTGAAGGCGTGGATCGGCTCCGACAAGTCGGCGGTCAAACCGCTGCTGCAAAAGTTTGAGCCGTTAATGCTGCTTCAGCCCCCGCGTACTAACAATGCGGCGACCTACACCCAGACCCAGCAGCGTCAGGGCGCCCGCCATTTGGGGTTCGCCGAAACCGCGAGCAAAGGCGATATCGACCTGCTGCTCCACGGCGATTCGATCACCGACTGGTGGGTCCAGGGCGACGCGAACAAGGCCGTGTTCGACAAGTATTTCGGCAACATTAAGACGGCGAACTTCGCCGTTGCCGGGGATACCACGCAAGGGGTCCTGTGGGGCCTGAAGAACGGGGAAGGCCAGGGATTTCAGCCCAAGGCCGTCATGCTGATGATCGGGACGAACAACACCGGTGCATCCAGCGCTCCTGAAATCGCCGAAGGCGTCGGCGCCGTGGTGCTGGAGATGCGGAAGGATTTTCCCAACGCCAAGATTCTCCTGCTGGCTATCTTCCCTCGCAGCACGCCCGGCGACCCCGTGCGGGATAAAATCGCCGAAGTAAACAGAATCATCTCCAGGCTGGACGACCAGCGCCACGTTTTCTACCTGGACATTGGCCCCAAGTTTCTGGACGAGAAAGGGTACTTCCTCCCGGATACGTTCCGGGCTGACAACCTGCACCCGCAAGCCAACGGATACGACATCTGGGGCACCGCGGTGAAGGATAAACTTGCGGAATTAATGCAGTAGCTCTTCCCTAAGCTCGCCACAGCTTGCCAATCGGCTAATGCGGCAAGGAAGTGTTTTTTGGGGGCCATTCGGGCCAACGATTTCCGGACGTTGCCTCGATCGGAATCGGTCCTGTCAGCGACGAACCGGGGACAACGCCGGGCGGCGCGGGCCGAGGGGGCGGCTGATGATCCGCCGTGGTGGTGATTCGCATTTCGTTCCACCCAACGTGGGCGGTCACATGTTTGTTGAACGTCGGCAACTCCCCGTCGCCCCAGTCTTCATGGAGGATGTTGAACTTCAGCGTGTCTCCCTGGATCTCGAAATCATCCAGCGCGGCCATGGTGTAGGGGTTATCGCAAGTCCCGCAGACCATGCCGCGAAGCTTATCGCCCACCTTCTTAATGATGAAAAACTGCTTGGGCGCGCCTACACCATAGCCCAGCCATACTCCGATGACGTCCTTTTCGGTCAGCGCCGACTTCCAGGGTCCCGGCTGAATATAGGGCACGCGTGGGGGCGCCGCTCCTTGCTGCTTGGCGGCGCCTTGCTGCTTGGTCGCGCCTTGCTGATTAAAGACCACAGCAGCGGTAGAAAGAGCCTTCGGAATTGTGGACACGATGACCGGCAACGGATCCGGACCGCGTGAATCCTTGATGAGGGTCCGCACGAACTTTCCGCCCCCCGGCGCTCCACTGGTGCCCGTCACGATGAGATTCCCGCGATCGAACCTGGCGATCGCTTTGTCCACATACGCCGTGCCGCCGTCGGGCTTCACGTGCGTCACTACGAAGTTGAGGCCATCCGGCCCGAGCATTCCATCGACAAAAGCCAGCGTCGTGGCGTCGGCACAGTAGGTGCAGTAGATGCCCCGGACTTTATCGCCCCGGATGGAGAACTCATAGGTATGGGCCTCACCTTTGTCCGTCCTCCAACCGCCGCGATAATCATCGGCGCCCTGTGCCGCGGCTACGCGTAGCAGGCCGAGCATACCCACCAGTACCAAGATCTTCATCTTCTTATTACGCTCCGTTTCTCCAGAATCGAACGGCTGCCCGGAGGAGCCTTCTGAGCGCCCCTGCCCCGCCCTGCCCGGACTGACCTATAGATGATACTTCGATGCAGCCTCGGCGTCATCGAGCTGTAACACGGCGTCCGAGCCTTAGTGCTAGCTTTGAATTTACCGTCTGGCGTTGGCCCTGCGTCCTCCGCCGGCAGTGCGAAGCTCATGCCGACCGACGAAGATTCTTCCGCCGCCCGGGCGCAATCGTTCACTCTCGAAGATCCCAGGCTGTTCCAGAACCGCGAGCTCAGCCTCCTCTCTTTTCAGGAGCGCGTGCTGAAGGAGGCCAAAGAGTCGTCGAATCCGCTTCTGGAACGGCTCAACTTCCTTTCCATTTTCGGCTCCAATATCGACGAGTTTTTCATGGTGCGCGTGGCCGGCTTGAAGCAAAAAGCCGCTTCGGGAATTGGAGACGCCACTGCCGGAGGCATGTCCGGAACCGAGCTTCTGGAAGCGATCCGGTCGGAAGTCGTTCGGCTGACCGACGAAGCTTACCGCTGCCTGCGTGAGGATATTCGCCCGGAACTCGAACACGCCGGCATCATTCCGGTCGATTATGCCGGCCTCGATGAAGAAGACCGCACCCGGCTGAATGAGTACTTCCATCGGACGGTTTTCCTGGTGCTTGCGCCGCTGGCCTTTGACCCGGGCCGTCCCTTTCCGCATATCTCCAACCTGAGTCTGAATCTGGCCGTGGTGGTGCAGGACGCGCGCGGCGAAGAGCGCTTCGCCCGGGTCAAGATCCCCGATACGCTTCCCCAACTGGTGCCGGTACCTCCCCGCGAAGGCGGCGACCGGTCCCCGCGCTTCGTGTGGCTCGAACAGTTGATCGTCGCCAACCTCCAGGCTCTCTTCCCGGGACTCACGATCAAGGAGGCTCATCCGTTCCGCGTCACGCGCGACGCCGAGACATCCATTCAGGAGCTCGAAAGCGACGATCTCCTGGAAACCATCGAGGAAGCCGTCTGGCGGCGCAGATTCCGCTCCGTGGTTCGACTGCAGGTGGATACCAGGATTTCGGCGCATGTCCTCGAAATCCTGACCACCCAGCTCGAACTCCAGGAGAAGGACGTCTATCTGATCGAGGGTCCGCTGGACTTAAGACGCCTGCGGGAGTTGTACGCCCTGGACCGGCCCGATCTCAAATACAAACCGTTCCTTCCCTATACGCCGCCCGGTCTGCAGCCCAACGCCAAAGAGGATATTTTCGCGCTGATCCGCGGGAGCGATGTTCTCCTGCACCACCCCTTCGAATCCTTTCAGCCGGTAGTCGAATTCATCCGCCGGGCTGCGCGCGATCCCGAGGTACTCGCGATCAAGATCACGCTCTATCGGGTGGGACGCAACTCGCCGATCGTCCAGGCGCTTCTCGAAGCCGTCGAGGAGGGCAAGCAGGTTTCGGTATTGCTGGAGCTCAAAGCCCGCTTCGATGAAGAGAGCAATATCGAGTGGGCCAAGGCCCTGGAACGCGAAGGGGTGCACGTGATCTATGGACTGGTCGGGCTCAAGGTCCATTGCAAGATCGCACTTGTGGTCCGGCGCGAAGGCGACATCATGCGCCGCTACGTTCACATGGGCACCGGAAATTACAATCCGCTCACCGCGCGCATGTATACCGACCTGAGCCTGTTCACCTGTGACGAACAGATCGGAGCGGATGCCACCGACCTGTTCAACTACCTGACGGGTTACTCGGCGAAAACGGACTTCCGCAAGCTCCTGGTCGCGCCTGTCAGTCTGCGCCGCCAGATGGAAGGTCTGATCCTGCGGGAGATCGAAATCGCCAGGCATGGCGGCAAAGGTCATCTCATTTTCAAGATGAACGCGCTCGAGGACCCGGAGATGATCAGGCTGCTCTACCGTGCGTCACAGGCCGGTGTCCAGGTGGATCTTCTGGTTCGCGGATTATGCTGCCTGCGGCCTGGAATCCGTGGTGTCAGCGATCGCATCCGCGTCGCCAGCATCATCGGCAGATTCCTGGAGCACTCCCGCATCTATTACTTCCGCAACGGGGGCCCGGATGCGGGAAATGAGGAAATCTACCTGGGCAGTGCGGATTTGATGCTGCGCAATCTCAATCACCGCATCGAGATCGTTTTTCCCGTGGAGAGTCCCAGCCTGGTGCAGAGGATCCGGCACGAGATCCTGGAAGTGTATCTGGCCGATACCGTCAACGCCTATCAGGCACAGAGCGACGGTTCCTATAAGCGAGCCTCGCGCAGCGAAACCGCCGGCGGAGTCGATAGCCAGCAGAAGGGCATGGCTCGGCGGAGCTCACGCCCTCACTGGAACGATCCCCTCTAGACGGTTTCGTTCAGGATCAAAAGTACAGCTTCGCGCCGACCTGCAGAATACGCTGGCTGTTTAAGCGAACGCTGTTGAGCGCACCGAAACCGAGGCGGCCGCCGGTCCCACCGAGCTGCGTCGGCAGGTTGGCAATCTGGCCGGCTGCATTGAACAAGATGGAGTTGTTGAACGAGCCCCACTCGGTATGGTTGAAGGCGTTGTAGGCTTCCAGGCGAAGCTGGACGCGGATCTTCTCCTTGATCGAGACATTCTTGAATAGACTCATGTCCCAGTTCTGCAACCCCGGACCGCGCAAACGGTCGTAGCCGGAGTCCAGGCCCACGCTGCCCTTCTGCGCAGGCGCGAAGCACGACGTATTGACGAACGCATCGATGCTGCCGGATACGTTGGGATTGCAGGTGAAGACCACGCGGGGTGCAATGTCCTCGCTGCCTGTAATCATGCGGTTCAGCGTTGTCCCGGCGACTCCCGATACTCCATACGTGACGTTGACAGGCGCGCCGCTGGAGACGCTGGTCAAGCCCGAGAGCTGCCACCCGTTGAGAACCAGCCGGGAAGCCGCGTTGTCCAGGAAAGATCCTTTGTGGATACCCGGAATATCGTAGATATAGTTGACCACCAGCGACTGCGTCCGGTCTTGCGGCAGCGGACCGTAGCCGGCCGTGCGCGTGTCCGTGGGATGACCCACCGATACGCCCAAAGCCTTCGACCAGGTATACGCGATTCCCAGTTGGAGCGCGCCCACTCGCTTGTTGAGAGAAGTTTGCAGGGCATTGTAGTTGTTGTTGGTGCCCCAGGTGTAGTCGATCGCGTTGGTGTAGCCGGGATATGGGCGATACATGTTCACGGGCAGGTTGGTGGTGCCGTCGAATTTGGCAGTCGTTGTCGGGTCCTGGGTGGAGGGTAACCACGCGCTTCCGAACGGCGCGAGGTTAATAGGCTGGGCCAGCCAAAGATGACGCGACTGAGTGCCGACGTAGGAAATCTCGGTAAAGAGGTTCCAGGGAAGCTCTCGCTGGATGCCGGCGTTGTAGTTATACACGGTCGGAACATGCCCGTCTGACGAAAGCTTGCTGATCGCGGTCGGGAAGAACGTCCCGGACGAGCTGGAGATGTCGGCGACGTTGCCGTAGTAGAGTTGCGCGGTTCGCAAATTGGGGGGATTCGTGGTGTAGTTGCTGGTGATACCGATTCCGAAGGTTGCCACGCGTTCATAGAAAACGCCGCCGCCCATGCGGAACACGGTCTTACTGTCGATCTGGTAGGCGAGGCCGAGCCGGGGACCCCAGTGCGCCCCGCGATCCTGCATCAAGCCCTCCGGAGTCCCGTTTTGGCCGGATTGCACCATTCCGTTGTTGATATTTCCCACTCCGGGTACGATAGCCCCGATCAATACGGCGGGCAGCAGTTCGCCCGTGATTGGGTTTTGCGCCCTCCGGTTGGCGCCGGTCCCCGACGGTTGGTAAAACACCACGCGCTGGGCAGGGTCATACTTCGACGGATCGAAATTCGACATCAGGCCGAGGGTGTCGTGAAACGGTTTGATAAAGGCGATGCGAAGACCATAATTCAAGGTCAACTTGCTGGTGATCTTCCAGGTATCCTGACCGTAGAATTCGAGGTTCTTGTAGGGGTAGCTGGGAAGAGGATCCTTGTTGATCTGGGTGTAGCTCAGATAATTCCCCATGAGGGCGTTGGAGAAAGCCCAGTTGCTGTCGCCCGGGTTGTTCGGATCACGTCCGAAGTCGATGGTGGCGTTGTAGGGCTTGAACGCGTTCTCCGTCTTGATCGCGTATTCGTAATAGATCCCGCCCTTGATGGTGTGGCGGCCGGTCACCTTGGTGATGTTGTCGATGTAATTCCAGACCGGGTTCCGGTTGTTGTAAGGCGTGCCCGCGAAACTGGTCATCTGGGAGCCGTTCACAGTCCCGGCTCCAAAAGGAACGCCGCTGAAGTTGAAATTGGGAATGACTCCCGAGATGTTGGCAGCGGGGTACAGCAACGGAATGTTGATGTTGGAAACCGAGCGGTAATACGGGCTGCCGGCAACGGGTCCGTCGCCCGGGATTCCGTTCACCGTATAGCCGAACTGGAACTCGTTGAACAGGGTCGGACTGATGATCGTGGCCACGTTGGCTGTGAGCGACCACCCATACGTCGGCGCAAAGAATGGGGTCAAACCAAGATTGTTGCTGGTGTCGGCCCGGCCGTAGGGCACATTCTGCGTCTGCTTATTGTCCAGCGCGCGGACGAAGAATCTCCATTTTTCGCTCAGATTGTAGTCCACGCGATAGATCTGATCGTAAGACGGCGCCGAGCTGGCAATTTGCGACTGGTAGTTATAGCTGGCCTGGCCGGCGGTGTTGGGCAATGGCAGCCAATTCAGAGTCGACGGTCCGTACGCGCTGAAACGCGAAGCGGGAACCAGGTTTCCGGCGAACTGCGTTCCGTTGGGATTGGAGGCGGAACGAGTGGCCGGATCGATGATCTTCTGAATGGCTCCGGTGGCATCATGGGTCAGTGAAAAGTCGCCGGTCCGCTCCGCGGCCGTCGGAACAGTGATTTGATGCAGACTGCCGGGGGTGATGTTGCGGTTCCACTCCTGCGACATGAAGCCGAAGAGCTTGTCTTTGTTCTTGTTGAGCACACCGGGAATGTAGATCGGGCCGCCGAGGGTCCACCCGGCGTCCATGAAGCGGTATATCGGGCGCTGGATTCCGCTGAGGTTATTAGTGAACGAGTTGGCGTTCATAAACTCGCCGCGCTTGAACCAGTAACCGTCGCCGTGAAAATCCCTGGTGCCGCTCTTGGTGACCACTTGCACCTGCGCGCCGTCGTTACGGCCGAATTCGGCAGTTTGCCCGTTGGTGGAAACCTTGAACTCCTGGATGGCATCCATACTGACGCGGTAGGCGAACTGTTGATTGACACCGATATCTGTGACGTTCTGCCCGTCGAGCGTGAAGTTGTTCTGCGCCGTGCGGCCGCCGTTCGAACTCACGTCTCCGGCCCCGCTATCCGCGGCGATGCCGGGAACGGTCTTCAACAGGCTGGTATAGTTGCGTCCGTTAATCGCGATGTCCACCACCTGCGCGGCATTCACCACGCCTGCACGCTCCCCGCTCAGCGTCTGAAGCTGTACGGCGGCGGCTTCGACGGTAACCGATTCCCCGGTCGCGCCGACCTGGAGGGCAATCGTGGGCAGGCCGAGCTTGTCATTTACGTCCAGGCTGATCCCGGACTGGGAATATTTCTTGAAGCCCGTCATTTCCACGGTCACGGAGTACTTGCCCGCCAGCACGGGCGTGAAGACAAAGGTTCCGTCCCCGGTCGTGTTGACCGTCCGGGCGGAAGCCGCGCCCTGGTTCTCATTCGTGAGAGTGACTTTCGCCGCGGGTACCACGGCGCCTTGCGCGTCTTGCACCACTCCGCTGATCGAGCCCGCTGTCGCTTGCGCGCGTAACGGCACACCTGCAATCACCAACCCGGCCAGCGCTAGTACCAACAGGCGTACCACTGGCAGCTCTTTATTGAAACGAATCATAGAACTCACCTTTCCCCAAAAGACTCAAGACGCTGCGGCGGCCCCCCCCAAGGTTCCGCCTAAACCGCCGCCCAGTATATAACAGTCGAGTACTGGAAGGGAAGAGCCTTCGAACAGTCACGGATCCGTCACACCTCCGTAAGAATCCGGTGCTAGGATTGCTGATTTGGTGGATCCGTGAAGGAACTTAGGATTGAGAGTGAAAACGGGGCGTCGGGAATCAGGATATTCCGGCTCATCGGTCCCTTGACGCTGGGCTCCGTGTTTGAGTTCCAAGACTTGGCGCGCGCCGACTCCGACTCAGCGGTAGTCGTCGATCTGTCGGGGGTGCCCTACATGGACTCCGCCGGACTCGGCGCCGTGCTCGGCATTATGGCTTCCTGCCAGCGGAAAGGCCGCGGCTTCGGGATCACTGGCGCCACTGAGCGAATCCAAACCCTGTTCGCCGTTGCCGGCGTGGCCGGATTGATTCCCGCTTTCGGCAGCCTGGAACTTGCCGAACGCGCATTAGCCAAGACGGCCTCCGCCTAGCATCGCATCGGGCAAAATACTTCTATACTGAGCTGTTGGATGCTCGACAGCTATGTTGGATGAAGTTAAGAACCAGCTTCTGACGCGGGTCGGCGCCGGGACGCCCATGGGCGGCTTGCTGCGCCGCTACTGGATGCCGATCGCCGCCGTCAGCGAGTTCGACGGCAAATCCATCAAGCCGGTTCGACTGCTGGGCGAGAACCTGACGCTCTACAAGGATCTGAGCGGCACCTACGGCCTCGTCGACCGGCATTGCCCGCATCGCCGGGCGGATCTCGCGTACGGATTCGTCGAGCAGTGCGGCATCCGCTGCAACTATCACGGCTGGCTCTTCGACCAGGACGGCCGCTGCACCGAGCAGCCGTACGAGGATGTCGCCCAGCCGCAGGCGAACTTCAAGGACAAGATCCGCATCACGTCGTATCCGGTGCAGGCCAAGGCCGGCCTGATCTGGGCCTATCTCGGACCCGAGCCTGCTCCGCTGGTGCCCGACTGGGAGCCCTTCACCTGGAAGAACGGCTTCGTCGAGATCGTCTTCGCGGAAGTGCCCTGCAATTGGTTTCAATGCCAGGAGAACTCCATCGACCCGCTGCACTTCGAGTGGATGCATATGAACTGGAGCGTGCGGCTCAAGGACCAGGTTGGGCCCTATTCGCCGCGGCATCTCAGAATCGAGTTCGAGGAGTTCGATTACGGCTTCGTCTACCGGCGGCTGCGCGAAGGGATGAGCGAATCGGATCCCATGTGGACCACCGGCCGCGTGTGCCTGTGGCCGAACACGCTATTCACCGGAGATCACTTCGAGTGGCGTGTGCCCATCGACGATGAGAACACGCTGAGCGTGACCTGGGCCTTCACTCGCGTGCCCAAGGAGCGCGAACCGTACGTCCAGGGTGCGATCCCGGCGTGGCATGGTCCCGTGAGAGACGCCGACAAGGGCGGCTGGATCTCGAGCCACATCATGAACCAGGATTTCGTGGCGTGGGTCGGACAAGGCGTCGTCGCCGACAGGACCAAGGAGCATCTGGGGTCGAGCGATCGCGGCATTATCCTGCAACGCCAGCGCTTCCTGAGCGATCTGGAGGCCATCGCGAGAGGCGAAGATCCCAAGGCGATCCTCCGCGATCCGGCCGTGAATCGAAGTGTTCCGCTTCCGGTCGCCGAGCGCAGGCTTTTAGTAGACGGGTTGACGCGCGCGGAACTGCTGAAGCATCCGATCCTCGGCCATCACTATGCCGGCGACTACGTGTTTCAGGCGGGCCGGCCGGCGGAAGTCGCCGCCGCGTTCAAAGAGGCGATGGGGATTTAGGCGGGCGCATTTCGTTTTTGCGCCAACTTCAACGGACCACGCTCGGATCCTGTGTTTCGGCGGAGGGGAGCCCCGCGCGTTACTGTGAACTGTGGCGCTTTCCTACTTGGTGGCGTCCGTTTCGGGATGTTTGGCAGGCGTTGTTTCCTGCGCCTGCGACGAGTGTTCATAGGCCTGACGGGAGTGCTCCAGGGCCTGTCTGGAGTGTTCGCGCCCCGTCAGATGATCTTGTTTCTCGTGATGCTCGGCGGCGACACGATGAGCATGCGCCGCGAGATCGTGAAGTTCAGCAGCTCTCCGATGTGAGTCTTGCATAGGTGCTCCGGTTATGAAAGGGTCTCGATCTGGCCCGATTTGTTGTGGGCCTCCTTCGCGAGTTCGTAGGCCCGATTCGAGTAATCCAAAGCTCGTTTCGAATGCCAGTTTCCCGTCTCGTTGTCGCCCTTTTCATTGTGCTCCGCGGCGGTGCGGTGAGCTTGGGCGGCAAGCGCATGGTACTCAGCAGCCTTCCGGTGCAATTCGTGCATAGAACCAGCGTACAACGGAAAAGAGTGCCACCATGGCTCTCTACACCACTGTTCCGAATAGAGCTCCGATGCCTGCGGTGATCGCCATGGCGAGTGCACCCCAGAATGTAACGCGTATTGCGCTCACCGTAACGCTTGCACCCCCCACGCGTGCGGCCAAGGCTCCGAGAACCGCGAGGAAAAGCAGTGAAGTTCCAGAAACCAGGTAGATCAGACTCGCCTCCGGCACAATTGCAGTGACCAGCAAGGGCATGGCTGCTCCTACCGCGAAGCTGGCGGCGGAGGCTAGTGCAGCCTGAATCGGACGCGCGCTGAGAGTCTCGGAGATGCCGAGTTCGTCTCTCGCATGGGCGCCCAGCGCGTCATGGGCCATCAGCTGCTGGGCGACCTGGCTCGCCAGAGAGGCATCGAGTCCCCGAGCGACATAGATCGCGGCCAACTCCTTATGCTCGCCCTTGTCGTCTGCTTTGAGTTCCTTGCGTTCCCGCTCGAGATCGGCCTGCTCAGTATCTGCTTGCGAGTGCACGGACACGTACTCGCCGGCGGCCATCGACATTGCCCCGGCGACCAATCCGGCAACTCCTGCGATCATTACGTTACTGCGAGTGGCGTGAGCAGCCGCGACGCCGAGCACCAGACTCGCCGTCGAGACGATCCCGTCGTTTGCGCCCAACACCGCCGCACGCAGCCAGCCGATGTGCTCTGTACGATGACGTTCCCGGTGAGTTGCCGGCATGGTCTGCTCCTTGGCCGGCCATCAGGCGGCCTTTTTATCTTTGAATTCCACCATATCGGTTACTCTCTCGGCACGGACAATAAACCTGTTCGGAGCAGCACCGACGAAGTAGAACGGATAACATGTCACCAGGGTTAGGATCTCTCCGCCGGTGGAATCGAGAACTTCCACGTCCTGTGGACTCACGACCTTCGTGGACACAACGCGGTAGCGATACTCGCCTTGCAGGGTGGTGAGCGTAATCACATCGTCCATCTGGATGTTCCGGAGCGGCCGGAAGAAGGTATCGCGGTGCGCGGTGATACCCACGTTGCCGGGCTGCCCCGGCAGCGCCGTGCCGGGAACATGGCCGGCCGCCCGCCGGAGAGTCTTGCCATCGTCCCCTTCCATGATCATTACCGACAGGCCCAGACGTGCGATTTCAATGCGGCCGATCAGGCCGCTCATCGCGGGGGCCGCTGGAGTCTTAGGAGGATTGAGCAGTTTGGCTTGCGGTGAGTTAACGCTGGCAGCGCGCTGGTCTTCGAGCAAACGTTGGAGGGTGCGGCTCTCACGCTCCTGGAACACACGAGTATCCACCACAATGAACGCGCAATAACCCAGCATCGCCACAGCGCAGGCGAAAAGCCCGCTCTGCAACCATCGCAGAAGTTTCTTCAGCGATTGTTTGGGTACGGCCACTCTCATTTCACGCCCTTGCCTGACTGTAAGTCTCCTCCGGCGATGAAGCCGGCGCGCGTACGAACCGACAACCTCCCATGTTCCTTGGATCGGGCAGTAACGCGAATGGCATGGTAGGCGCCCGGTTTTCCGTTCATGGAAGAATATCCGATGGTGTACTGTTCCCGAACCTCGCGGGCGATGCGTTCACAGATCGCCGCCGTTTCACCGGGTCTCGAAGGGAAGAAAGCTTCGCCGCCGGTCTCATGGGCCAGACGGCGGAGCACCCTCGGGTTCCGGTCAGGATCATCCTCACCGAAGACGCCAATCGCGTAGATCACGGCGCTCGATTCCTCCGCCATTTTGAGCACGCGATCCAAGCTGGAATGGCTCGCGTTATCGCCGCCATCGCTGATGACGATCAGCGCTTTTTTATCTCGGTCGCCTTTCTGCAAGCCCTGGAGAGCCTCAATGACGGCGTCATAAAGCGCGGTCCTGCCCAGCGCAGGCGCGGCCCAGATCGCCGTCCCGAGCTCATCGGCGCTATTGCTGAATCGCGTGCCAATGGGCAGCCCCAGCGACACGTCCTCATTGAAGTTGACGACGAACATCTGGTCCTCGGGGTTGCTGGCCCGGACAAAGGTCCGGGCGGCGGCGGTCACCTCGCCGAGTTTCTCCCGCATGCTTCCACTGTGGTCGACGACCAGTCCGATGCTGACGGGCGTATCTTCGTGCCGGAACAGCCGGATGGGTTGCAGAGCGCCGTCCTGATAAACCTCAAAATCGTGCTCCCCGAGACCGGGGACGGAGTGACCCGCCCGGTCGCGCACGGTTGCCTGGAGCACCACCAGGTCAACCTCCGTCGAAAATCGGAGATCGTCCTGGTCTCTATCGTTAGCTGGCGGCGCGACCTGTGCTGCGGCCAACCCGCTGAGAGTAAAAAGAAGGACCGGGAGCACGAACGCTTTCGCGGTCTCGTACTCCCGGCCCCTGGATTGTTCCGTTTTCAAAATGATCCCCTTTGTACTTGCAGGACAACTCGAGCCTTTACAGGCCGCGTTTTTCTGCCACGCGGAGGGTCAAGGCTCCTCCCAGCGCCAGTAGTCCGAGGAGCGCGATCAGCGGCAAGGGACTCGCCGTTGTCGGTAGCTTCGGCTCGGCCGCCGGTGCTGGAGTATTCTGCGCTACCAGCGTCTCCGCGGGTGGAGGCGTCACGACCTGAGCGATTTCCACCTCTTCTCCCGATGGTCTGACTGCCGTCACGGGAGCTCGCTCCAGTTCCGCCCGCGATTCTTCCGGCTTCGCGACTTCCTCTTTTGCCGGAGCCGGCATCTGGAGGACGGGGACATTGGTAGCTTTGGCCAGCTCTACCGCCTTGGCCTTCGGATATACGAATTCCTCGCCCCAATTTGCGCCGGGATAGAACCACGCCCGGATAGCCTGCGGTGCGCCCTTCACTGATTCGTTGAAGGTGATCACGGTTTTGTCTTTAGGTTGCAGGCGATAGTTCGGGATGGCCAGAATGGTGGCAAAGATCTTGGTTTGGTTCTTGTTGAAGATCTGTACGATGTGCCGGTTGGAACTGGAGTTTATCAGCTTAAATACATACGTTCCGGCCGGCAACACACGGTATCCCTGCAGGTGGGCCGGCGGGATTTCGATGGGTTGGCTAAAGGTTAACGTCGTTTTCTTGTCATAGTCGTCCGCCTTTGCGCTGGGCGAGAATGCCGCGCCCAACAAGGCCATACAAAACACGGTTGGTATTGCTTTCGAGAATGTCATCTTCATCTCCTTTGTTGCTCCAGACTCTGCGCGATCCCTATTGGCAGGTTTCACATTCATCCTCGGAGCACACGTGGGTCCATCCGAGCCCGAGACTACGCAGGTTGCGGCGATTCGCGTCCTGAACGCGAAATAGCAAGACATTACGCGTTGCGCTTCGCGAATTGTCGAGTGTGAAACCATTGCGAAATCGACCTTCGACCGCCGGGTCACTGGGTGAGATCACCCACCTTGCGTTTGAAGAGCCAGAATCGCCCGGAATGCGATTCTCTAGTCCCGAGCCAGCGCTTCGATGGGGTCGAGGCGTGCGGCCTTTCGAGCCGGAAGGTAGCCAAATACGATTCCGGTCAGAAAAGCGCACGCGAACGCCAGGACGATCGGAGAAACCGTGAAAATCACCCGCCAGCCGGCAATCGCGGAGGTCGATAACCCGCCGCCGATACCGACCGCGACGCCCGCCAGGCCTCCGATAAAACAGACCATCACGGCTTCCGTCAGGAATTGAAAAAGCACGTCGAAACTGCGCGCCCCAATCGCCATGCGGATGCCGATTTCGCGGGTCCGTTCGGTGACGGAAACCAGCATGATGTTCATCACGCCGATTCCTCCGACGATCAGCGAGATCACGGCAATCGCCGCCAGCAGATAGGTCAGCGTGTTCTGCGTTTCACTGGCCGTGGCGATGGTGTCGGCCATGTTTCGAATATTGAAGTCTTCCTTGCCATGGCGTTTAATCAGGAGGGAGTGAAGTTCCGCCTGCACCACGCTCATGTCCGCGTCCGGGCTTACTCTCACGACGATATTGTTGAAGTAGCGTTGTCCGAAGACGCGCGCGCCAGCCGTCGAATACGGCAGCCAGACGGAGTTATCCAGATCGTCGCCGCGCGAATTCAGGCCCTTGCTGCTCAAAACGCCGATGACCTGGAAGGGCGAGCTTCCAATGAGAATATACTGGCCTAGCGGATTCGTGCCTTGGGGGAACAGGTTCTTGGCGACCGTCTGGCCCAGTTCGACCACCTGGGCATAGCTCTTCACGTGGTCGGCCGTAAAGAATACGCCGGACTGCGGCGGCCAATCGTGCACCTGCGGAAAGTCTTCGCCGGTTCCGACCACCGTGACCGTCAAGTCCTGATCGCCAAAGCGCACCAGGGAGGACTGGTTGGTTTCCGGACTCGCCATGGAGACACCGGGCACGCTGCGGATGGATGGCAAGTCTTCAGGCAGGAAACTGGTCACGATGCCGGAGGAGGCGCGGGCGCCGGGTGCTCCCCGGACGATCGTCAACAGGTCGGTGCCCATGGCCTGGATGCGATCGAGGACGTCCTGCTTCGCGCCGTTGCCAATCGCCATCAGTGCAACCACTGAAGCCACGCCGATGATGATACCCAGCATGGTCAGCATCGTTCGCATCCGATTGTGCAGCAGCGAACGCATCGCCATCTTGAGAGATTCACCGAGCACGGCCACGCCCGCGGTGGCGTCCTTGGATGCGTCGACGGTCTGCGCTTGAAGAGCCGCCTTCTTCTGCTGCTGCTCGTCGGAGGTGATCCTCCCGTCGGCGATGCGAACAATACGGTGCGCGTGAGAGGCGATATCGCTATCGTGGGTCACCACAATGATCGTGTGCCCCTGCTCGTGCAGCTTTTCAAGGATGGCCATGACCTCCTTGCCGCCCTGGCTGTCCAGCGCTCCCGTAGGTTCATCTGCCAGGATCACCGGCCCGCCGTTCATGAGCGCGCGAGCGATGCTGACGCGCTGCTGCTGGCCGCCGGAGAGCTGGTTGGGGTGGTGCTGCAGCCGGTCGCCCAATCCCAGGTCCCGCAACAAGTCACTGGCGTGCGCCGCTCGTTCGGTTTTCGCCATCCCGCAGTACACCGCTGGAACTTCCGTGTTTTCGACGGCGCTTAGATCGGACATCAGGTTGTAGCGCTGGAAGATGAAACCAAACGTTTCGCGCCGCAGCGCGGCCAGCTCATCGCCATCGAGACTCGCCACGTCCACGCCGCGGATGCGGTAGGTGCCGGTCGACGGCTTATCCAAACAGCCGATGATATTCATCAGCGTGGACTTGCCCGAACCGGACGTGCCCATAATGGCGACGAACTCACCGCTCTGAATCGTCAGGCTGACTTCGGTGAGCACGGTCAGCGGCTGGCCGCCGGACGTGTAGGTTCGGCCGATCGCCTCCAAATCGAGCAGCGGCGGCGGCATCAGGGACCCTTTCGAGTCGTCAGGGGGCTTTTCGTCGTAGTGCCTGCGGCCGCAATTTGCCGGATCACCACCTGCTCCTTTTCGTTGAGACCCTCCGTGACCTCGGCCGAGATTTCGCTCTTGATGCCGATCTTGATCGGGCGCAGCTCGATACTGCCATCGGGCTTCAGAACCTGTACCTTGATCTGCGAGCCTGGGGGGGCGTTGCCGACCGCGGCAGCCGGTATCAGCAACGCGCCCTTCGCCTGGGCCAAAACAATGAAGACCTGCGCCGTCATCTGGATATTCAGCTGACCATCCGGATTCGGAACATCGAACAGCACGTCATAGAACACCACGTTGTTGATCAGTTCCGGAGTGGGGAGGATTTGCCGGACCTTGCTGTTCCAGCGCCGGGACCCGCCCAGGACCGTGAAATAGACATCCTGGCCCGGCTTCACACCGCCAATGTCCGCCTCCGAGACTTGCGACCAGACCGTCATGGTGCTGATGTCGGCGATCCGCAGGATATTCGGCGCCTGCTGATTCGCGTTGATGGTTTGCCCTTCCAGGGTGGTGATGGAAACCACCTCGCCGGCCATCGGCGCAGTGATCTTCGTGTAGCCCAGATTGGCTTTGGCGGTATCTACCGCCGCCGTGGCTTGCTTCATCTGCGCCGCGACCGCGGCGACGTCATCGGAAGCGACATCGAAGTTCGCTTTCGCGACGTCACGGTCGCTGGCGGCAAGGATCCCGTCCGCAAACAGTTTGTCGGTGCGGTCCCGCTGCGCTTTCGCGAGCGCCAGTTGCGCCTGCTTCAGAGCGTGCTGCGAGGTGATGTTTTGCAGTGTTGCGTTGGCCGCCGTGAGCGCGGTGTCCGCCAGAACCGGATCGATTTCCGCCAGTAACTGGCCCTTTGCCACCTGATCGCCTCGCTTAACCTTCAGCGATTGAAGCTTGCCGGAGGTCTGAGCGCCAACATCGACGTATACGATGGGCTGAAGGACACCCGCCGCGACGACCGTGCTTTCTATGTCGCCGCGTTCGACCGTGGCCGTGGCATATTGGACCTTGGCTTTGCCGAACGCCCAGTAATACGTGAAGGCTCCCGCAGCGGCGACGAGAAGTCCACCCAGCAGCCAAACGATGCGGCGCCGCCCGAAGCTTCGGGGCCTCCCATGACCGCCCGCGGGCAGGTTCGGAGGCTGAGCATTCACTGTCGCCGCGGTTTTGGCTGCCGGACGGACGTCTATCGTTTCCATGTGCGAGTCCCCGCTTTACGATCTCCGCTAAACGGCCCTGCGTCCTTGAAGCAGCTGAATCACGAGCACGACGAGTGCGATCACGAGAAATACGTGGATTAATCCGCCCATTGTGTAGGCGGTAACCAATCCCAGCGCCCAAAGCACCAGCAGAATTACAAAAATTGTCCAAAGCATATGCGTATTCTCCTTTTTGAAATTGCTACTCCTAGTGTTTTGAGAGGCAATCGGGGGGCCACTCCGTTAGCGGACGGCTCGCAAGAACGTTCGGGAATGATGGGGATCGTCCGCCGGCCGCCGGTCATTGGGTGAAATCGCCCATTCCTGTCCTTCGGGTGCTCGCAAAACGCTTCTAGAACCACTTGGCATCGTTCGTGCAACCACGACGTTTAGTCGCCCAAGGCGTGTAGTGTTAAACCCGGCCGACTGAAAGAGGTGAAAAATGAAATCGATTATGGTGGCTGCACTGGCTCTCACGCCCCTGATGGCGAAAGTCAGCGAGCCTGTACAACGATTGAACGAGGCGACCGCGGTGTTTTCAGAGATCATGGGGGCGCCAGATAAGGGCATTCCTCAGGACCTGCTCGAGAACGCCCACTGCATCGTGATCGTGCCGGATCTGAAGACCGCGGCCTTTTTATTCGGCGCGAAGTATGGGAAAGGATACTTGTTCTGCCGGAACAAAACCGGCTCGGGTTGGTCCGCGCCGGCCACTGTCCGTATCGAAGGTGGAAGTGTCGGGTTTCAGATCGGCGGCTCTTCGACGGACCTGATCATGCTGGTGATGAATGCGCGCGGAGCCGAGAAGTTGCTCGAAAGCAAGTTTACTCTCGGTGCGGAAGGCTCCGTGGCAGCGGGTCCCGTGGGACGCACGGCAACGGCGCAAACCGACGCGCAGATGCACGCCGATATTCTGTCGTGGTCGCGATCGCAGGGACTGTTCGCCGGCGTGGCGCTGGAAGGCGCAACTCTGCGCCAGGACCTGGACGATAACGCGACGCTCTACGGCAAGAAACTCGAGAACCGCGATATCGTGAGCAAGGGTGTTCGTGCGCCCAAAGCAGCCGCGAAACTGATCGCGATGCTGAACAAGTACTCGTTCCGGGAACGGAAGAACTAGTACCCCTTACTCCCGGCTCGTTAGCGAAGCTCTCAAACCAGGCCAAACTTCGGGTTGGCATTGCTCGTGCTCAGTCATCAATCGGGAGTAAGCCATGAGGCACATAACGGGAGTTACAGCACTGATAGTCGCATCGGCAGCGTTCCTTGCTGCGCAGACGGATCCTCCGGGCCGGGTCGGAAGGCTCAACTACATCGACGGTCCGGTGTCTTTTCAACCGGCCGGCGTGAACGATTGGGTGGATGCGTCGGTGAACCGCCCACTCATCCCCGGTGACAACATCTGGGTTGGCGACAGGGGACGAAGTGAGTTGCACGTCGGCTCGGCAGCCTTGCGCCTGGGGCCGAACACGGCCTTCCAGTTCCTCAACTTAGACGACCAGGGGGTCCAGATCCGGCTTTCGGAAGGGACGCTCACGGTTCACGTGCGCAATTTCGCGCAGAACCAGGTCTTCGAGGTCGATACGCCCAACATAGCGTTCACTGTGGTTCGTCCGGGAGAATACCGCATCGACGCCAGTCCCGATTCCCAGAGCACGATCATTACGGTTCGCGATGGCGAGGGGGATGTGACTGGCGGTGGGGATACCTTCCCGGTCTATGCGCGCCAGCAGGTTGTCGTGAGGGGCTACGATCAGATCACCTACAACCTGGCATCGTCTCCGGGCCCCGACGCGTGGGATCAATGGTGCTCCTCACGCGACCGCCGGGAAGACCAATCGCTGTCGGCGCGCTACGTTTCCCGGGAAGTGGCCGGCTATGACGATCTGGATCAGTACGGCCGCTGGGATGATCAGCCCGGCTACGGGAACGTGTGGATGCCTACCGCAGTCGGCGCAGATTGGGCGCCCTATCACGACGGGCATTGGGCCTGGATCGCGCCCTGGGGCTGGACCTGGGTGGACGACGCACCCTGGGGATTCGCTCCCTACCACTACGGCCGCTGGGCGACTTTCGGCGGCCGTTGGGGCTGGATACCCGGGCCATATGGCGTTACTCCCGTTTATGCTCCGGCACTGGTGGCCTGGGTTGGCGGAGGAGGCGGAGGGCGAGGCTCCGGCTTCAGCTTGAGCTTTTCCATCGGCACTGTGGCGGCCGTAGGATGGTTCCCCCTGGGTCCTCGCGAGCCATACTATCCGTCCTATCAGGCGAGCCGGGGTTATTTCACGCGCGTGAACAACACCAACACGGTGATCAATAACACCACCATCAACAACTATTACGACTCCAGCCGGAACAACACAGCCATCACCAATATTCAGTACGTGAACCGGAATGTCCGGAACAGTGTTACGGCCGTTCCGCAAGACACCTTCGCCCGAGGCGGGCGGGTGACGCAAGATGCGCGTCCGGTTCCGGCTGCTCAACTCGCTTCGGTCCAGGTCTTCGGCGCTCCGGCCATCGCGCCGCAAAGGGAGAGCGTGCTCGGCGCCCGGGCTGACACTGCCTCGCGTGCTGCGCGTCCGCCAGCCAACGTGCTGAGCCGGCCTGTGGTGGCTCGCACCGCTCCTCCTCCGGCTCCGGTTCCATTCGACCGGCAGCAGCCGGCACTCGCTAAAAACCCCGGCCGCCCGCTCCCCACAGCCGACGTCCAGCAGATACGCCAGAGTGCACCGCCGCCGACCGCTCCGGTGCGCGTCGTCGATATGGGCCGAGTCAAGCGTGTTCAGCCCAATATTCAACCCACGGTTGGCGCTGGACCGCAGGCCGCGCCCAGTCCTGTTCCTCAGCCCGCGCAGCAGAAGGCGCCTCCCGGACGGCAACAACCTGCGCCCCGGGTGTCGCAGCCCCAGCCACAAACGCCCCAACCCCCTGTAGTCGAACGGCAGAACGTGCCTCCAGGGCGGCAGCAGCCTCCGCAACAGTCACGGCAGCAACAACAGGTGGCGCCGCCTCAGGCGCAGACGCCGCAGCCCGCCATAGTCGAACGACAGAAGGGGCGGCAGCAGCCGGCGCAACAGACCGCACCGGCACAGGTAGAAAGACCTCAGCCGCCGGTCGTCGAACGCCAGAACGCTCCCCCAGTTCGGCGAGAGCTTCCGCAACAGGCGGCACCCGCTCCGGCGCCAGCGCCTCCGCCGCCACCGGTCGTCCGGCAACAGCGCCAAGACAAGGGGAAGCAACAGAAATCCACCAAAGAGGACAAGGCGGACAAGTGACATCGGTTTCGCGAGGTCTGCGACTCGTCCCGAAAAGGAAATGGCGAGTGCAATCGGGAACCTATCAGTATTCCCGTGAAATCGTGACCGTTTGAAGTAAAGTGGGAACCATGGCCATTGCCTCAAGCTTCGCTCGAGATCGGCCGGGAATAAATCGGCCCGGGATCTCCGGCATGCTGCGCCTGCTGCTGGCGATTTTCCTTTCGTCGTCGATGTCGTACGGCTACACGGTTCTCACCCACGAAGCGATCATTGACTCGGTTTGGGACGCTTCCCTTCAGAAATTGCTTCTCAAGCGATTCCCCGGCGCGACCCCGGAACAACTGCAGCAGGCGCACGCCTATGCCTATGGCGGATGCATCATTCAGGACATGGGATATTATCCCTTCAGCAGCCGATTTTTCAGCGATCTCACGCATTACGTCCGCAGTGGTGATTTCATTGAGGCTCTGATTCGCGAATCGAAGGACCTCGACGAATATGCGTTCGCTCTGGGCGCACTGGAACACTATGCCGCCGATACGGAAGGGCACCGCCTGGGCACGAACCGCGCCGTGCCGATCTTATATCCTAAGCTGCGGCGGAAATACGGAAACGATGTCACCTATTGGGATGATCCGACCGCCCACGTCAGGACGGAGTTCGGCTTCGATGTGCTCCAGGTCGCGGCGGGGCGATACGCTCCGGACGGGTATCGGAGCTTCATCGGTTTTCAGGTGTCCCGGGATTTACTGGAGCGCGCGTTCCTGGATACGTACGACATCGAAATGAAGGATGTATTCGGGAGTGTGACCCTCGCACTCGGGTCCTACAGGTATGCCATCGGGTCGATCATTCCGGGCATGACGAAAGTGGCATGGAGCCTCAAGCAGGACCAGCTCAAGAAAGAGATCCCCGGCGTCACGCGCAAGAAGTTTCTCTACAATCTCTCCCGCTCGAGTTATGAAAAGGAATGGGGAACGGAGTACCACAAGCCCGGCTTGGGCACCAGGATCCTGGCGTTCTTCTTCCGATGGCTGCCAGGGACAGGTCCCTTCAGCGCCCTCAAGGTCCGCACGCCGACGCCGGAGGTGGAGAAACTGTTCATGGCAAGTTTCAACGCTACCGTTGACCGCTACAAGGTGCTGCTGGCGAACGTGAACGCCCGCGTGCCTGAGCTGGCAAACGAGAATCTCGACGCCGGCGGGGCAACCATCGCGGGCAAGTACAAAGGAACCGACGAAGCTTACGCCAAGCTGCTGGACAAGCTGGTAGACCGTAAGTTCGCCGGGATGCAGCCCGGCCTTCGCCAGAATATCCTGGCGTACTACAAGGACCTGAAACCGGCCCCTCCAGCTAAGTCCAGCAAGAAAGAGAAAGCCGAATTTACCAAACTGCTGGCTCAGATCGAGCGGCTGAAAACAGCTCCCGAAGCTGTCCCTGCGCCGCAGCTCCAATGACCGGACGTTGAACGTCTTACAAACCTAAAGATCGTTGCGGGAAATCCCCAGCTTCCGCATCATGGCGTTCAAGGTCGTGCGTGGCACCCCCAGACGACTGGCGGCAGCGCTGATTACGCCGCCGGTCTCGCCCAGCACCTGGAGGATGTATGCGCGTTCCATTTCCGCGAGCGTACCACCATTTGGCGCAGCAGCAGCAGCCGCCGCCTTTTCGGGCTCTTCCGAAGGAGCGTGCAGGTAGGGAGGCAGGTCGTGGGCATCCACCGTATCGCTCGCGGTCATCATGACCGCATGCCCGATTACGTTTTCGAGCTCCCGGACATTTCCAGGCCAGGAATGCCGCGAAAGCCGGATTTGCGCCCGGTGCGTCAGCCCGCGCACCTGTTTCCCGTACTGCGCGGCGAACCGCGCGATGAAATGCGACTGGAGCAGAGGAAGATCCTCTTTGCGGTCGGCCAATCGAGGCGCCTGAATCTCCACCATGGAAAGCCGATAGTACAGGTCTTCCCGAAAACGCTTCTCTGCGATGGCAGTCCGCAGGTCGTGATTCGTCGCGGCGATCACGCGAACATCTACTTTCCGGGCGTTCAGCGCTCCCACTCGCTGCACTTCCTGATTCTGGAGCACGCGCAGCAGCTTCGCCTGAGTGGCCAGCGGCATATCCCCGATCTCATCCAGAAACAGTGTGCCTGCATGAGCGTGCTCGAACAAGCCCGGCTTGTCGGATGTGGCCCCGGTGAAGGAACCCTTCACGTGGCCGAATAACTCGCTCTCGAACAGCGTTTCCACAACCGCCGAGCAATTCAGCACCACGTATTTGCCGGCGGCCACCGGGCTGAGTCTGTGCAGCGCGCGGGCGATCAGGTCTTTCCCCGTGCCGGTCTCTCCGGTGATCAGCAGCGCCCGATAGTGCGGAGCCACGCGCCGCGTGCGCGAAAACATTTCCCACATCAGCGGGCTGCGGCCCACGATTCCTTCGAACTCCGAGGTCGTTCGCAATTCGTCCTCGAGCTGCAGGGCACGTTGCCGCTTTCTGACTTCTTCCACCAGCCTGCCGATCCGCTCCCGCAGCGGATGGATCGAGAGCGGCTTGTTCAGGTAATCGCTGGCGCCCTTCTTAACGGCCTCCACGGCGGATTCGGTCGAGTAATGCGCCGACATGAGAATCACGTCCGTTGCGGGATCGATCTCCACGATCCGCTCCAGCACTTCCATGCCACTCATCTGCGGCATCACCAGATCGGTGAGGACCACTTGGGGGCGTCGTTTGCGAAACAAGTCCAGCCCCTGTTCGGGGTTGGAAGCGGTGAGGATCTCAAGACCCGGCTGGGCGAGGGCGCTCGAGAGTAGTTCAACGCTGCCCGGATTATCGTCGATAACCAGCAGCGAGACCGCGGAGTGCATATTTTTCCTCGACCTAGGGCAAACCCTGGGGGCTGGGACTCAATTCTGGCACATCCGGTGACCGCATGTGGTCATCTGCGGTAAGGCCCGGCGCATAACAGCCCGAAACTCACTGTGAACATTGGCCTCAAAGGTGCTCGGATCAGACTGAGGAGAGAACATGAAACCGAGCACAAAGGATCAGATCGCCGGCAAGCTTCACGAAGTAAAAGGCAAGGTTAAACAGACTGCGGGACGGGTCACCAACAACCCCGACTTGGCCGCCCAGGGCCAAGACGAGAAGTTCGCCGGCAAGATTCAAAAGAAAGTCGGACAGATTGAAAAGGTTCTTGAGAAGTAGTTTGCAGTCTGCCCGCCCCACGGGCTGAAAGGAAACCGCCATGAACAGAACGCTTGGATTCATCCTGATCGCGCTGGGACTGTTCGGTCTCGCCTGGGGAGGTTTTACATACACGACCAGCGAAAAGGTTGTCGATATCGGACCGATTCACGCTACTCGCGACAAGACCCACAATGTGCCGATGCCTCCCATTTTCGGGGCAGTGGCGCTGATCGGCGGGATTGTGCTTTTGGCAATACCGAGGAAAGCGTAGCTGAGATTCAAGAGAAAGAGGACCAACCATGATCTTACTCATCATCATTTTGATACTGCTTTTCGGCTTCGGTGGAGGATACTACGGCCACACCCGTTGGGGTCCCGGCGGTGGAGCCGGCATAGGACTGGGGACGATATTGGTCATTCTCCTGATCGCCTACTTGCTTGGCTTATTCCGCTAATGCGGTGGGGACGTGGGCGGACAGGGATTCCTCCGACGACGACGACGCGGGCGCGGCGCCTGCCACGTTGGGCACGGCCGTGTGGGGCACGATGGTTGGATCGGGGTCGCCGGCGAACCTGACGGCATCCGCGAGACTGCTTACTAACTTAGCGGGACGCCACGGTTGAAAACGCTCCAACGCATGCTCCGCGTCGCCCGTGAATCCCCACACGCCGATCATGATCTTGGTTCGCGGAAATCCCATTTGCAGCCGCCGGCTAAGAGTTCTGGCGCGCGCAAATGCGAACGGCGGCAGAGCCGAAATGCAGAATATGTCGTTCTCCGCGGGGTCCATGAGCTCGATGGTGTGCGCCAGAGATGGATCGAGAGCAAATGAAATTGCCGCATGCCCGGCTTGTTCCAGCAGTTGAGCCAACATCGCCGCTGTTATTTCGTCCGCCTCGTCGCTGGCGGGAAGACAGAACACCCGGCCGGGCAAAGCCTTCGGATTCCTTTCCGGTGGCAATTCGACTCCGGCCTCCTCAGCGGCCTTCGCATCGGATTTGACGGTCTTTTCGGAGAACTCGACCAGCATCTCCCTGACACTCAGGAAAAGGAACTCTTCCCGGGTCGGATCGAGCGCTCCTTTGTGCCGATCCTGTTCAGCCATTGCCAGCGCCGGCACGATTACCGAATCGTACAGTTGCTGCCAGGGAATTTTCTTTCAGGTAGAGGCCGGCTACCGCGCGCGCCTCGTGGTCGTCCATGGCGAGCAAGCGCTGATAGAACCGCGCTTCGGCCGCTAGAACAGCGTCATCCCCCAGCAGGATATGCAAAAACGAGAATTGCGGTACGTAGCGCCCCAGGACCACGACGCAGACCGTGAGCGGAGTCGACAGAATCAGGCCTGCGGGTCCCCACAGAACGGTCCAGAACACCGCGGTCAGCAGCATCGCCAAGGCTGAGATTCCCGTGTGGATTCCATAGAGCCACGGTTCCACGAAGTTGCTGGTGATCAGTTCCAGCGTGGCGAACAACAGCAATACCAGCAGCGGATGCGTCCAATTGTCGAATACCGCGAGTGAAAGCGTAAACGGCAGCAACGCCGATACGACCGCTCCGACATACGGCACGATCCTCAAAATTCCCGCCACACTCCCCCACAACGCCGCGTAGGGGATGCCGATCAGGTACAAGCCAACTCCGCACAGGACGCCAAAGCAGGTATTCACCAGCAGCTGCATCAGAAGGTAGCGGCTGACTCGATGCGTTGCGTCATCCAGCGCCAGCGTCATCACGTTCAACTGGTCCAATCCGACCAGGCGGAACAGCCGGTTGCGCAAGTCTTTCTGGTTGATCAGCAGAAATACGCTGAAAATCAGGATGATGCCGAATTCTCCCAGAGGCGCCAGAAAGGGCTTCACCAGATCGCGCACATACTCCAGTTCGTTGGCGGGCTGATCGACAATCTGCACGGCCAGGGGACGACTGCCGCGATCGCCGGGAGCGGGCGGGGCGACCGGCGCCTTAACGCTGGTAAGGTCCCTCGCCAGGTCCTGAACGCTCGCGGTGGCACGGCCCAAAGCACCCTGGCCGGGCGCGCGCATGGCTTCCAGTTTGTTGTGAATATTCTGCCGGTAGCCAGGCAGTTCGTTCGCTACGCGCGACCAGCTGATTGAAAATTACCCAGCCGATCGCGCCGGCGGCCGCGATGGTGACCAGCATCACCAGGGCTACCGCGGGAACGCGGGCCAGGTGCAACTTCTGCAGCCAGTCCACGGCCGGCGACAAGATCAGGGCTAGAGTGATGGCGAACGCGAGAGGAACCAGGATCTCGCGCGCTAAGTACAGCACCGAAATCACTGCGATCAGAATTGCGGCGGTCCTGATGGCAGAGGAACCGGAGGGACGGTCGGGCTTGTTCATTGGCCGCAAGTGGGTTTCCGCGGGCAGAACCGTCTAGCGCGCTCTTCAAGCCGCTAGCCGGCCAAGGAGCCTCCGCAGCCTAAGCGGCCCGGCTCGAGACTCCCCGCGCGGTGACTCCAGAGCTAGACCGCGCCCCGGCGGCCGTTCACCAGGTTGATCACGAAAATCACCAGGGCCACCACCAGCAGCAGGTGGATCAGGCTTCCTCCAATGCTGAGACTAAATCCCAGAAGCCACAGAATCAAACACACAGCAAGAATTGTCCAAAGCATAATTTCCTCCCGTGCTCATTCAGAGCACGCATTCTTCCGAAAGTCACAAATGTCCGCGCATCCGTCTGTTAGTTGTTCGACGAGGCTGTTAGTTGTTCGACGAGGTCGCCTTTTGCCTCTTGACTTGCAATTCGTTTACCACCTGATCCACGTTGGGAACCGCAGAAGCGACTTCTTCGGCCCGCGCACGTTTGGCCTGCGAGTTGACATCGCCAGTTAGCGTGACCACGTGATTCTTGACGCTGTATTTAACGCTGTCGTGAAGTCTGTCTTTGATCAGTGCTGCATCCAGATTATTCTCGATGCCCTGGTCCAGGTCCGTGTTCACTTTGTGCGCGCTATTCTCGGCGCCCACCGGAAGCACTGCGATTTCGTTCGACACCACTTGAGCTCCCGACATGGATTTTGCGATGGATTCCGCTTTTGCCTTGTCCTCGTCGGATGTCACGTTGCCGCTCAGGGTCACCACACCCTTATCGCGATCCTGGCTAACGGTGACGCTTTTGAGACCGGCCTGCTCCATTGAGGTGCGGACCTCGCCCGAGACATCGGCTGCCTTGTTGAAACTTGAGCACCCGGCCAAAGTGCCAGCCACGGCCACGGCCAGCAAATACAGGTACGGCTTGAGTATTTTCATATTCTCCTTTGATTACGATCCGGTCACCTCTCTTGAGGGCACGGGAAGGGCCGAACGCGGCTCGGTGGAACATTTCATCGCCGCTATCCGCCAAAAGCCCGAACCGGCGGGTACGATACTTGAAGGGTCCCCCAGGCCGCTATGGCTGGTAACCGTATTTGGTCAGATGACCAAGGATGGTTAGTGCCAATACCGGCCAGGCCCGTGCCAGCGCGCGGTGACGGTCAGTGGCAGGCAACCTGCTCCGCAATGCGTGGGGGCGCCAATGAGCCGATTATCTACATTTTTTGAAGACAAAGATGTCGAATTGGGTGTCTTCTATCCGAATCATTGTCTGTTAGCCGTTTTCGAGAATCTTGAGGACGCCGATAGCGCCAAGGAGAAGCTCGCCCACGCCGGATTTGTGGGGGAGTCTGTGATTTCCGTATCGGGTGAGGACGTCGTCCTTTTCGCCGAAGATCACCTGCTCAAAGAGGGACTCTGGGGAGTTCTGATGACGGAGTTGTCACGAACGTTTGGGACCGAGGCGATCTACGCCGATAAAGACCTGGCGGCGGCAAAGAAGGGCGCGGCGTTCCTAGCCGTGCACTGTCCCACCGGCAAGGTCAAAGCTGCGGCGTGGAAAGCCCTCGAGCCCGCCCATCCCGTCGTCGCACGCTACTATTCATTTGGCGGGATTGAACACCTGGCGGGGGAAACGTAAACATCCGGCACAATTACCGCCGTTTCGCTTTCTCTATCTCCTGGGCAGCGTCCGGAGTCACGTTCAGGTCGCTGCCTGATTTGAATCGGTAAAGCAACCAGCCGGCCACCAGCGCCGCAACGACAATCAACCACAGCAAAGACCGTTTCATTCTGGAGTGGATCTGGGATTCCCGCAGGTGCGTTGGTAAAAATCGCGGTCACTTCTTGACGATCCCCGAGCCGGGATCGCGGACCAGTTGGTTGAACCGCTGCTCCTCGCTCGGCACGCAGAAAAGTTCCTGGATTTCCGTTTTCGGCGGCGCCAGACGGAAGGTCTTCTTCTCGCTCACCCACGGTTTGGTATAGGCCTTGGGCGCATTGATCACCATGTTGAGTTCGAGCGTGTCGCGGTCCACACGGTGGTAGCGCTCTTCAAGCGTCATGTCCTCGCTCACCGGGTTGCCGAAGTGATCGAGCCACGTGCGTTCGTCGAATCCCTGCGACTTCACGACGAACGTATCGCCGTCCCACTGGCCGATGGAGTATCCCATCCACTGTGGATCCAGGTCCTTCGGAAACTGCCGCCCGTCAGTCCAAATCGTGCGGTAGGAGTGCGCCCACTCGAAGAACTGGATCACACGATTGGGCGTCTGAACCAGCTCCATGGGATAAATGGACACCTCCAGAAATATGTTGCGCGGCATTCCCAGCGGATCGCAGGTGCTCATGGGATCATTGCCCAAACCGCCGGGAACCGCGCGAGGTCCATACACGGGCTTGGCGGCGTCGAATCTCGCTTTCGCCCAAGGCGTCATGGGAGGAGTCTCATTGCTCATGGTGAGCACGCCGCCGGATCGCCGCCAGACGCCGTTGAGATCGTGCGGATCGTGGGGAACGGACGGTGCCGGGGGCTCGGCCGCCTTGCCCTTGCCCTTCCCTTTTCCCTGGCCTTGGCCCTGCACGATCAGGACTGGAGCGAACGCCAGAACCGCGGCGAGCAGTATGTATCTCAGCATGTTCTATTGCTCGGGGCCGATTTGAAGCGGCTTGCCGTTGACCATCATGTTCGCCCTGCTCAGCAGGCCGACCGGCGTGCCGAACTTGTTGGGACGGAGGGTCGCCGTGATCTGATCGCCGGCTTTGAGTGTGTTCTTGCTCCACCCGGCGTTCTTGAGGACTCCCGGACTGTTCATTTCGCCGGCCCAGTGCACGACGTTACCCGCCGCGTCCTTCACATCGAATAGCACGTAGACATGGGGATTGGACCACACGAATTCCGTGACTGTACCGGAAAGCGTGACGGTTTGCGCCGTGGTTGAGTAGTTGCTGGTGCCGTGGTGCGCGAGCAAGGGGAGACAAAACAAGCCGCACATAAACGCGCATAAACGCAAATAGGATCGGGTCATGCGAGTAACTCCTCGATGATTGTACACCCCCGGTGGCGGCGATGCGGCCTGCGGAGTATACTGGCGCTAATGCCAAATCGCTTGATTGGTGCGATAGTTGCCATCACAGCAGCGCTAGCCTCGTCATCAGCCGCTTTCGCTCAGAACGGTAAGCAAGGACCCCAGAAAGCGAATGCGCCGGCCGTATCGAGTAAGCCTTTTGACGCGCACGATCTATCTGGATTCTGGGATATCACCAACATCGGCCGGCCAGCTGGCGCCCTGAACGAAACGAGCAACAATCGCCCGCAGATGACGCCGTGGGGTTTGGAAAAGTTTCACCAGGCAAAGACGGGATACGATGGCAAGGCGTTAGGCAACGGAGTTTTCCCGAACGAAAAAGATTGGAATGATCCAGTCCTGCTGTGCGATCCGACGGGTTTCCCGCGTATCATGTGGCACCCCATTCAGCCCGGCATGCGGTTTGCCCAGTCTCCTGACGAAGTGATTCAGTTTTTCGCGGACGGCCGGACCTGGCGCGACATCTGGACGGATGGGCGAAAGCTTCCGGGCGACGACGCGGAGTCACGTTGGTACGGATACGCAGTTGGCCACTGGGAGGGAGATACGTTTGTCGTCAACTCCAACAACTTTAATGACGCTACCTGGCTCGACCAATACGGCTCCCCGCACAGCGACCAGATGACTGTGGAAGAGCGCTACCGTCGCGTGGACCACGACCATCTGGAGATGATCCTGAATATCACGGACCCCAAGACGTATGTCGGAACCTGGAAAGGTGATAAGAAGATCTTTCAATTGGTGGAAAAGCCGGCCCGCTCGGAGTACAACGATCTCCCCGAGGGCATCTGTGCATTTTCTGAAGTGAAGCTCCACGGCAAGGCCTGGCAGCAGATACACCCGTAGGATTTTAGATCAAGGAGATATCAACATGACGCGTAGGCTTGTTCCTTTTTTTGTAATGACCCTGGGCTTTCTGACGATTTGTACCGCGATATTCGCGCATCATGGAACAGCGGGGGTGTATGACTTTACTCATCGCATCACAACGAAGGCGACAGTGACGCAATACATATTTGCCAATCCCCATGTCCAAATCTATTTCAAGTTGAAGAATGATAAGGGCGAAGAGCAGGTCTGGGGCGTCGAAACAGTAAGTCCGGGGAATGCGCTCGCCAATGGCTGGACGAAGAATTCCTTCAAGCCCGGCGACGAACTCCTGGTGAGCTTCGTCCCGGCCAAGGGCGACAGGACTTTCGGGACTTGTCCACAATTCGTGTTTGTCGCCGATGGCCACAGGCTCGGCGGCAACGGCAGGTGCGGCATGGGAGGAGCGGCCGTCGACGCCAATACGCTCCCGGTAAAGCCAGGCTACACGGCGGTTGAAGTTCAGATGCCGAAAGACGATCGCAAGCGGCCAGAGTCCGAGCAGGAGCAGTAAGGCACCGAAGTGAAGGGAGTTTCCACATGAGGTATCGTTTCCTCGCCTCGTACGCTGCTCTTGTGGCTGTCTTGGCTTTGACGCCGATCCTTTTTGCGCAGCGGGGAGGCAAGCAAAAGCAAGCGGAGAAAGACTCGCCGACAAAGAATCTGCCGTTTGACCCGCACGACATCTCCGGCATTTGGAAGAACCCCGGAGGATTCGATGTCGCGCTGGGCAACGAGCGTCCTCCCATGACGGCTTGGGGAAAGGAGAAGTGGAGTAAGACCAGGGCGTCCGCCAGAAATTCTCCGCTGGCCTTTGGATTCTATCAGGACCAAAAAGATTGGAATGATCCGCTGTTCCAGTGCGACCCTTCCGGGTACCCCCGCAACCTGGACTATACCAACTACCGGTTCGTCAAGCTTCCTAACGAATTCGCGATGTTCTTCGAACGGGATCACACCTGGCGCGACCTATGGACGGACGGTCGCAAGCTCCCGGATAATCCCAAGCCTCGGTGGTATGGATATGCGACGGCGCATTGGGATGGAGACACCCTGGTGGTTGAATCTTCCGGTTACGATGAGCGAACGTGGGTGGATCCGTACGGCTCGATCCACAGCGACCAGATGCATCTGGAGGAGCGCTTCAAGCGCTTGGACCACGATGATTTGGAGTTTAGCCTGACGCTTACCGACCCGAAGGCGTACGTCGGGTCCTGGGGCGGCAAAAAGCTAACGTTGAAGTTGATGAACTCCTCGCAGCAAATCCAAAAGGGTCTCTGGGGCAAAAGACCGGATGGGACGGCATACGGGGACATGCGAGAAGAATATTGTGTCTGGTCTATTGAGCGCTCTTTCTGGCAAGGTCGGCCCCTGGATGGGGTGGGTGGGGACGACAAGAAGTAAACGGAAGAGCGTGTACCCACGATGAAGCTCCCACAGGTTTTGGAAACTCGTGAGCGCCAGGCCTCCGGGCCCCGGCGCTGTGCGCTGATACCCGGGGCCATCGCGACGATTGCTCTCCCCTCGGAAACTCGCGCACAACGGAGCCTGGCGCGGCAGGCAGCTGCGAGGTTTCTGGACTTGGCGAGGGCCGCGCCGGCCCTGTGCGCTCTCTGGCTGCTGAATACTTCATCTGCGCCGGGTCAACCTGCGCCGCCAAAACAGCTCATGTCGGAACAGGCCTTCAAGAACGTGACCGTGCTCAAGGGAATCCCCGTGGATGAATTCATGAACACGATGGGGTTCATCTCCGCAGCCACTAACTACAACTGTGCCGATTGCCACGTCGAACCCAAACTGGAAGGGGATTGGAGCGCCTACGCCCAAGACACCCCCCGCAAAGCGACGGCGCGCAAAATGATTCTGATGGTGCAGGACATTAATAAGAACAATTTCGCGGGAGCGCGTGTCGTGACCTGCTACACCTGCCATCGCAATATCCAAGGCGCCCCCAAGATCACGCCGAGCTTGGCGGAGCAGTACGGAGAGCCGCCGCCAATCGATCCCAACGAAGTGGAGATTAGGCGGCAAGCGCCGGATGCGTCTTCCGCCGATCAGATCTTTGACAAATATCTCCAGGCGGTCGGAGGAGCGCAGAAGGCAGCCGGAATCACCAGCATCGTCTTCAAGGGCACATACGAAGGGTATGCAGAACCGAAGGCGAATGTGGACATTTATGTTAAGGCTCCAAACCAACGAACTCCAAATCAACGAACTATGATCGTGCATACGGACGCCGGAGACCGGACCACCACTTTTGATGGCACTAACGGTTGGATGGCGGCGCCGGCCTCGGATAAACCATTTCCTGTGATCGGCTATACCGGCGGGGACCTGGATGCCCTGCGGCTGGATGCGGTGCTCGCCTTTCCGGCGGGAATCAAGCAGGCCGTAACAAAGCCGGTAGTAGGTATGACCAGCATTGACGATAAGGATGTGGTCGTCGTGCAGGGCACCGCCAACGGTGGACGCTCTTCCGTAAAGCTGTACTTCGATAAACAGTCCGGCTTTCTTGTCAGGCAGGTGCGCTACGCCGATACGATCATCGGGCGGGTACCGATGCAGGTGGACTACAGTGATTACCGGGATGTCGCCGGAGCTGGAGTCAAGCTGCCGTTTCACATCATTACGACATGGACGGATGGCCGGTCAGATGTACTGCTGACTTCCGCGGAAACCAACGTGGCGATCGACGCCGCGAAGTTCAATCAGCCGCCCCCGCCGGCGCCACCCAAACAATAGGCGGCCAAGCCTTCCGTCATCGTCTTACCAGTTTGCCGGACCCGTATAATCGAGCCATGCAGCGGAGCACGCACAAACTTTTGACCACGCACGTAGGCAGCCTGCCGGTACCCGAGAGCCTGACGGGAGAAGCCGCCGTTCGACAACTCGTCGACCGCCAGCGCCAGACGGGCCTGGACATCATCAACGAAGGCGAGTACACCAAGGGCGGCGACTGGCTGTCTTTCACGGATGATCGCTTCGGCGGATTCACGGCTGGCGAGCGCAAGGGACCTCCGATCGTTACCCTCGGCAAGGATCGCGAGGAGTTTGCGGATTTCTACAAGTGGGCCTCTGAACGCGGCTCGCTGTTCTTCGAGCCTGGCGATCAGATCAAAAAGGTGCGCAAGCACTGGATTTGTACCGGCCCCGTCACCTACACCGGCCAGACGGCTCTGCAACGCGAGATTGATCTCCTTAAAGCAGCCGCGGGTTCCGGAGGCGACCTGTTCCTGACGAGCACGGCTCCTGCAAGCATCGAAGTCTATCGCTCCAACGAGTTTTACTCGAAGGAGGAAGACTTCGTTTTCGCGCTGGCGGATGCCCTGCGTGAGGAGTACACCGCGATCGTCGAGGCGGGCATGATCCTGCAAGTTGACGACGCCTGGCTGCCCGCGCTCTGGGACCGCATCGGCATCGGCATGGGCCTGGAGGCATTTCAGCACCGGTGCCGGTTCCGCGTCGAGGCTTTGAACCACGCATTGCGCGGCATCCCCGAGGACCGGGTCCGTTATCACTTGTGTTGGGGAAGCTGGCACGGTCCGCACGCCTACGATCTCGAATTAAAGCACCTGGTGGATATTCTGCTCTCGGTGAAGGCGCAGGCATACCTGATTGAAGGAGCCAACGCGCGGCACGAGCATGAATACGCCTTGTGGGAAACGGTTCGGCTGCCCGAAGGGAAGATCCTGATTCCGGGCGTGATCACGCATTCTACCGACGTTGTGGAACATCCGGAGCTCGTTTCGCAGCGCATTCAAAGATTCGCTGCGGTGCTCGGCAAAGAGAATGTGATCGCCGGCGCGGATTGCGGATTCGGGGGCCGGACGCATCCGCAAATCGCCTGGGCGAAGCTGCGCTCACTCGTCGAGGGGGCTAAATTGGCCACCGCGGCTTTGTGGTAGAAATTACGCGATTTGCCCGCAAGGACGTGTTCGTTGACCGTACCCGGTCACGGTGACCATCCCGCGTCAAGTTGCATCCGAACCCTCGCGAAGGCTTGCCTCCATTGTGGGCGTACAGGTCGAAGTGCGCACGGCAACGGGATTGTTATGCGTACGTTTCGCGAATTGGGCCCAGGCCTGCCTAAGCCCAGACATGACTTTCAGCAAAGACGAGCGCTTTCGCCGTTGCGTTCCTGCTCGGCGCTTCCTGGACAGTCCCGCTCCGCGCCCAGTCCGGCTCTCCGGCGAAGCCCGAGAACACGAAGGTGAACAAACGCGACCGGAGTCCCGGAGCCACAGTCGACGGCTTGATCGGCGCGCTGGTCGGCATGGGCATTCCCGGTTACGAAGCGCCCTGCGATACATCCGAGCAGATCATGCTTGCAAAGGCCGTTCTGAAACAGATGGGCGCCGAAGATATTTCTTCAACGGGCGAAGCGAGCGCGGAAACCAAAGCGGCCGCTCAAGAGTCGAAGCTCTAAGCAGGGTTACCGGGTAGCCGTCCCATCGGCTACCCGCAATTCAATTCATGAGTGAAGCATCAGGAAGGAACAACTAATGGACAATAATCGAGGACTTCTGCTGTTTGGAGTTGGGTGTGCCGCGGGAGTAGCAGGAGCGCTCCTGCTGACATCGAGGTCGGGCCGCGACACCGTCGCGTATCTTCGCGGGAAAGCCGATGAGGGAACGAAGAACGTTAAAGAGAGCGTGGACAATCTGAGTCACGCCGTTGCCGACGCAGCGGAACGAGGAAAGAAGGCTGTCCGGCACCAGGCAGAGAATATTAACGCGGCTGTTGATGCCGGGAAGCAAGCCTATAGGGCAGCGCAAGAAACCACACCCTAAAGCGATTCCGAAGTCTCCGCCTCCTCAAGACGAACCCCATAAATCATCGACGCCTTTGGGTGACTCGGAGCGCTGCGAACGGCTTTCCTTGAGACGCTTACCTCGGCCCGGAAGTAGCGGCAGGAGCTCGCTACTTCCGTCCTCCGACACCGAACTTGCGATTCTGACGATCGCTTGCGTAATAGTGATCGTCCACTGGGGATCGTTTCAAGATTCTTTACGGTATATACACTTGGTAGGGAGCCCAGTAGAACGGTCTCCGGGCGGAGCCTTTTGATCGAAGAAGGGCGAGCTTCGCTTGTCTCAGCGCTGCGGCTGGACTCATCCCGGAGGAGACACCCTCATACAGCCTGTCCATCAGCGCGGAAGAGGTCTGGTCGCCTACATCCCACAACCCGGCGATGACCGCGTGCGCGCCTGCCTGAAGAAAAGCCCAAGCGAAGCCGACCAGACCTTCCCCGCCGTATGTTCTCGCGCCCGCGCTTCTGCACGCTGAGATCGTGACCAAATTAGCGGAAAGTCTTAGGGTCGCGATGTCTCGAGCGTATAGCTTGTACTGATCGCCGCTTCTGGAAAGAATGACTGCGGACTCCAATGGACGCTGCGCGTTCGTCTCGGCGTGAGCGGCAAAGTGAATGATCGAGAAACGTTCTGGCATGGAATCGAGAAACGCTCGCGGCGTCGCCTCATTTCCGACGCGAAGCAATTGTTCGTGACTCGCAAATCGATGGCCGATCGATTCGATCTCCGCCCGCGCGGCCGGCAACTCCGGATATTGGGGGGTCGCAGACTCCGGTGCGCCAATTAAGAGCAGCCGGATCTGATCCGTCCGAGCTCGCGGTTGCGTCTCAGCCAGCACGCTAAGAGATGGCGCCATCGAAAGCTCGACATCCTCTATCCAGTACCGCTTTCCATCGGCAGCCGGAAGCGTTTCCAGATTCAGCGCGTGAAGTGCGCCGTCGGAAACCACGACCACTCGCTGCGCGCGCCCAAGAAGGTTCTGGACCGGTCCCAGAAGCATTTCACTCAGGCGTTCCGCTTGGACCATCCTCTCCCTCACGGGGTCGCGCAGTTCATCTTCGATGGTATGGCGGTAAATCCGAATCGAGTCCGCGATCTGGCTCTCTCCGGGCAGCTCTTTCATTCGAATTTCGTCCGGCTTGATGACCCATACGAATGAGCGCCGCGGAGCGAGCCAAAATGACAATACGATCTGCCCACTTTGGCGGGCGTACGTCTTAAAGGTGTCCAGCCGTACTTGTTGGATAGTGCCGGGCTGCAAACCCAACTTTTCGGCCAGTACGCGCGAGCGGCTATACTCGGCGACCTGGAGAGCCTTGTCTTCACGTCCTTCGGACACCAACAGGTCTACGTAATCCTTAAAGAATTGAATTTGCAGGTTGTAATAGGTCAGTCTTGAGTCGTCGTTGATTAAACCCGAGCGGACCTTCTCGATCACCTCCAGGCCGCGCTCATACTCAGAGTTGGCTTGGGGGAACTGCTTCTGGCTCGCGAACAGAGACGCGAGGCGGACGTGGGAATTCCATTCCAGGTACGGCACGTCCGTCGCCTTCGATATCACATCGCGATAAAGACGCACCGCCTCTTCGCTGCGTCCACGGCCAGCGGCAATCGCCGCTTCATTCAGTTGCAAATAGGGATCGTCGGGACTTCGCGACAGGGCGTAGGCTTGGCGATTCGATGACTCGGCTTCGCTCCACTTGTGTTGTTCAATGAACGCCAAGGCCAGCTGACCCGCCCATCGCGCCGCGTCCCTGGGATTCACCTCTTTCGCGACCTCGATCGCTTGCTCGAAGTCACCGGCAGCCCGTTCGGGCTGGTTCCCCAGAAGATGAGTGTTGCCCAGTTCTCCCAGAGCGTCTTCCAGGTTCCCCCGATCGCCGATTTCGCGAAGCTCTTGAATCGCCGGGATCAAATACTGCTCCGCGCGATCCAAATCACGCAGCACGCCGTAGGCGATTCCGAGATTGTTGCCGGCAAGCGCCTCGAGCTGGCTGGCATGGGCCTGTTTTGCGGTGTCTAGAGCCAACCGGCCGTACTCAGCGGATTCGTCATAGCGTCCCAACTGCTTCTTGGAGAAGGATAGATTCAGCAGAGCCGCGGCTTGGTAGAAAAGATTGCCCGACGCAGCGGCGCGGGCGGCGGTCTGTTCCAGCAGTTCCTCCGCACGGTCGAAGTTCCCCTGCCGGGCGAGCATGGCTCCCCGCAAAATCAGCGCCTTGAATTTCGAGTCGATGTCGGCGTCCATTACCGGACCGGCCTCATCCAGCAGCGCTTTAGCCTTGGCGCCATCGCCCATCTTCCATAGCGCATCGGCCCGGTCCACCAGCCAGCGGACGTGGAGGGCGGGATCGTTCGACGCGGGCAATCGGTCGAGAATTTGCCAGGCGTCTCCGGTCTGCCGGCGTCCCAGCAGAATTTCCGCGTGCAGCAACTCCAACCGCACCGACGCTTGATCAGACCGGCTGTTGTGTTGTTCTAGAGCGGCGGTGACGACGTCTTGAGCGTGTCCGAGATTTCCTTGCTGGAATGCAGACCACGCTGCCAGGTAGGCTTCCTGTGGCGATGGCCGGCGCGAACAAGAGACTGCGCCCAGCAGCACCAGCAAGAGAAGCCAACATCGCATTGTCTACGGCCAAGTGCTTCCGCCGGAGCAACCGGAACCGATCTCCGTATCGGAATGCTTCAAGCGAACCAAAGTCACACGGCGAACATAAGGGCCGATGAGGATCTCGCCCAAGATGATCTTGCCGAATGCGGGCCAATTAATGATGTATCCGTTGTCTTCGATCGAAGCACCGTCAGGAAGCCGGCCCTCGATCTTCTTGACCATCGATCCCACGATATATGCCGACTGGTTTTGGTGGAGACGGCCGTTGCCGTCCTCTTTAAGGAACGTAGAAAACGGGGCATCCCGTAGCGCGCCGTTTTTGCTGCAATGTGTCAGAAACTCTGCCTGCGTCGGGAGTGAATTGAAGGAATCCGTATCCAACTGGACCTCGAGCGGATATCCGCCCAATTTGAGGCCTTTAATGGTCGCTTTTCCAAAGGTGACGCTCGGGAAGGGAGCGCTCAAGGCCTGCGAGGACGTCATCTGAAGCTCGCAATGATCCAGTGAAAAACCGTCCGCCACTTCTACCTTCGAAACTTCACTGATGGTTCTGGACACAAACGGCTTGTCCGGGGCGGGCGGATCGCTCTCCGCCAAGGAGCGAGCCGAGCCGACGGAAAGGAGCTCCCGTTTCTTCAAGTCGTCCAGGATATTCGCGCTTACCTTACCGGAAGGGATGTGCCGTCCGTCGATGATCAGCTTCCCGATCGACTCGGATCGCCCTCCCACCATCGGCAGATGCGCCGGAGCGACTGTTTCTATCGGCAGATCGATCGGTACGTCGCCGATCTTCGTGAGCCGTCCGCCTACTCCAAATGCGCCTGCGATATGCAGGTACCGCTTGTCGTTTCGAGAGTCCATAGTAAGTTTAGATTGTTATTGACGTTCGAGCTTAAAAGGGTATTGTCCCAGTTCCCGCGGGCCGCCGGTGGACGTCGCGCGTTGGACGATCAGACTGTAATCGCCTGGCGGCATAGTCAACCTCGGGACGGAGAGAGTGATTCGCTCGCCGGGATTGGGCGTCTCTCCAGGCAGTTCGAAAACCGTTCGTCCATCTGCCGATTTCACCGTGAAGCGCAGGGGAGTGCCAGAGGCCAATTCTGGGGATTCGGGCGGATCGAACACGAGGACCACGGCTTCTCCGGCTGCAATACGCACCGTCGAGGCATCTCCTCTCGTTACCGGGCGAAGGACGATCGACTGGACGGTCCTGGGAGTTTCGAATTCTTCCACTTGACGCCGCAGGCCGGGTATGGTGGAGAACGTTTCGACGCCGACAACCACCACCAACACCGCAAGCAGCGCGGCGGCAGCCTGTGGACGGAGCCATCCGAGCCAATTCCATCCAGACGTTTCTGACGCCTTAACTGCGGCGGCGTTAGGGCGAGCCGGGACAGCCGGCACAGAAGCCTCGGCGGCCATGAGATCCTTCGCATCTTCTATGAATTGCGCGGCGGCGCGAAGGTCTTCTGCGCAGATGGAGCATTCAAAGTAGTGTTCTTCAAACGATTCCCGCTCGCCGGCAGACATCTCACCGAGCAGGTACGATTCGACCGCCAGGTTTCGGATCGCTGGTTCGTGTTCCATGCTCCCTCGGGCTATAGTGAACGGCACCTACGAATCATTACAGTTTTCAACGAATTTCCCTACCCCGCAGCGCCGCGCCCCTGATATAAGGCTGTTCGCAGCCTGGTCCGGGCTCGATGCAGAAGTACGCGCAGGTAGTCTCGGGTAACGCTAAACTCCTTACAGACCAGGTCTTTATCATCTTCATTTAGAAAGATCCTTTGGAGCAGTTCTCGGTCCTTGGCGGGAAGGTCGTCCAAAGCCCGCTTCACCAACCCCCTGCGTTCCTCGGCTAACATTCCGGATTCTGCACCAGCGTGGCCGCTGGGAATATCCCCCGGAGGAAGCTCTGTAAGGCGTCTGTCACGGCGGAACATCTCCAGCATGACGTTGTTGCAGACGGTGTTTACGTAAGCCCCTAGTCGTTCCGGGTGCTCGATGGCCCCCTTCCGGAGAGTCCTGAGCACCCGTAGAAGCGTCTCCTGGCGAATATCGTCGGCGGCTTGCCCGGAGCGCAGACGGGCATTCGCCTTGATTCGGATCAGGTCGCCGAAATAGCGGGCGAAGTGGTCTTCCGTGTCCGGGTCGCCCTCAGTGAGCCGCCGGAGATAGTCCACGTCAAATGAAAAGCGGGTCTGCAAGGGCCCCTTGGCGTCAGTAAGCTCCCATCTTAATACAAGCATCTGGAAGGTTTTAGGGTAAAGAGACCCCTTAGCGGTGAAACGTTCCAGTACGGGCCGTCACTTACACATCGTCACTACACAATGCAGCCTCGAGCAGTCAACTGAGGTGCGCATTTTGAGGAGGAATGGAAACATGGCAGGTATGAAAAAGTCGGCTACTGTGAGCCTCAGTGCTCACAATCAGACCCTTGAGACACTGAATCACATCGTCGCAAGCATCGCGGGACGGGGCGGGTGCGACCATTGCGGCCGAATCGCACTGCTGCGAGTGGATTATGTGGTCGATCCGCCCGCGGATCTCGCCAAGCAGGGCGTGGTTTCCTTTCAGACGGAAGGATTCTGAACATGCCCGGCAGCGGCGCAAAATTCAAAGCGGCCATCCCCCAACTTGGGATTGGTCTCCCGTATTTCGCGTCGCTGCCGGCCGAACTTTATCAGTGCGGCGCGATCGATTTTGTCGAGATCACGCCGGAGACCATATGTCGCCAGCGGCCCGCGGGGAACGCGATCGAGCTTGATGTTGTTCCGCAGCAGATGGAACGGGCGCGAAGCACTTGCGCGGGACTTCCGATGGTCGTCCACGGAGTGGAATTGTCGATCGGCTCCGCGCACGGCTGGAACGAAGCCTATCTCAAGATGCTCGACACGTTCCAGGAAATGTGGCCATTCGTGTGGCACAGCGAACACCTGGGCTTCCAGACATTTCGTGACTCCGATGGGCGCACGCAGGAAGCAGGCGTCCCACTTCCCCTGCCACCTACCAGCGAGGCGGCGGATCTAGTGGCCCGGCGAAGCGCCACAATCCTCGAACGCTATGGAGTGCCGTTCCTTCTGGAGAACCCCGCGTACTACCTGCCGGATCCGCCCTGCGACCCTGAGATCGGCGACGACATCGGGCTAATGCGGAAGATCCTCGAGCGCAGCGGCAGCCTGCAGTTGCTCGACCTGCACAACGTTTATTGCAACGCGGTCAACCACCATTTCGATCCGTTCGCGGCGGTCGACCGGATGCCCTTGGATGCGGTTGCGGAAATTCACATCGCGGGCGGTTCCTGGGACGGCGGGTTTTGGATGGATGCGCACGACGGGCGCGTGCCGGAACCAGTTTGGGAGTTGTTGGAATACACTTTGCCTCGATGCCCTTCGGTGGGCGGCATCGTTTTCGAGATGCTGGCCGAGTACGTCCCGCGGCTGGGCGCAGATGGGATCCGGCAGGAATTGACGCGTGCCAGAAATATTTGGATGAGTCGCAGGCACGGAGACGGTTATGGCGCTACTCGACTTTCAGACTTCACTCGCACAGTTAGTGCGTGTCTCTAACGGCGGTGATCCATCGCAGGGCGTCTTCCTGACTCCCGGTGAGCGCCGCTATCTTTCGGATCTTGCGGGAAACCCTGCATTCTGCTTCACGGTCAAAGTGCAGCGGTCATGGTGCGCCGGCCGCGCGGCGAAGGCGGCGTATCTCACTTTGTCGATTCTCCCCAGCGGGCAGCGCGATATTTTGCTGGAACATTGGGTAGGCTCCGGCGGCGGCACGCATTCGTTTGTCGGAGCGGAGTCGGAGGCTTTTCTGCAGTTCATTGCCCGCCGTCTTCCGGATCCTTCGCATGAGTTGACGATCTGCAGAATGGAACTGGCGGCCCTTCGATCCAGCGAGGGCTCACTACGCTTCCAGCAGCCCCCGTTATTCCAAATCGACCGCGCGGGTTGCCTCCTGCGGCGAGGACGTTACGCCGGCGTGGTTCACTTCTATGCGGAGCCAGACAGGGTGTTGAACGCGCTGCTCAAGCGAGAGCCGTATCCGGCAATCTCATCAGACGTCACGACACTCATTTTTGGACCCGGGCTCGATCGCCTTTACACCCGGGCATCGTGGAGTGAGATGGCCCTCTATGACCGCATCCAGTCATCCGTTTCCGTGGCGGAGTTATTCGCGGAAGGCTTCACCCGGGAAACCATCGCCCGGTTGCTTGAGGGCGGAGTATTGGAATACGCGGAATAGGTGCTCCCGTCCGCATCGTCGAGACACCTTAGTTTCGTAACGATCGCCGTTTTCGCGTCACTACAAGGCATGCATTTGAGGAGCTTATACGATGGCGCAAGCTGCGATCGTTTCTTCGACGCTCGAGAGAGCCTTGGTTCCTAGCGCGCCGGTGTGCGAGGGATCGGCCGAGATGGCGAGTTACGCCACGCCGCCGGCATATTTGTTCGCGGCGCTCGAGGACGCGGAAAGACTGCTTAAATATGCCGTGGAAACCGGCATCGAGATCGAGAGCACGATCCGCGATCACGTCTTGCACGCGAGGACTGCCAGCGCAACCGGCTGGGATGAACAGACCGCTGCGAATATGCTTTCCGCGCTGGCCAAGCTGGCCGCGCGAATGCGGCCAGTGACCGCGGAGAGCCTCAAGGCGTGCGGCACCAACGCCACACGGATTGTCGTGCGCACGTATTGGATCGTAGCGATCTGCCTGGCCGCGATCATCGTGCCGTTTTCGGCGGCGAGCTTCGTGGCTTCCGCCCTTTCCGGCGCTCTCCGGACCGACATCGCGACGGCGAACGATCTCGCCGTGAAGCTGCGCGCGCGACTGGGAGCGCCCGTGACCAACGGCGCCCCGAAGAATCCCCCCGATCCCGACGGCGCGATCATCACGCAGCTCCAGCAATTCGCGGCACTCATTCGAGACATCGACGGGCGCGCCCGGCAGCTGAACATACTGGTGCTCCATCTGGAAATGCGCTCCGACCGGTATCGGGATATTCGCGGGGAGCCTGCCAGGGTTCACGAAACCTTCCAACTCCCCAAGGGCCTGACAGACTGGGCTGGCGCAGCCGCGGACCGAACCGTCGTTTACCAGGACGTGCGCTATTTCGCCACAAGCCTTCTCGACGACGTATCGGTTTTCTACGGCGCAGTCACGGTCTGCCTTCTCCCGGTTCTTTACGCGCTGCTAGGCACGTGCGCCTATCTGCTGAGAACTTTCGAACAGCAAATGACCTCGCGGACGTTCATCCCGTCGATCGCCAATTCCGCGCGTTTCCTGATCGCCGCGATTGGCGGGGCCGTGGTCGGCCTGTTTAACAACTTCACCATCGGGCAAGGCGCGTCCATACCGCCGCTGGCCATCGCGTTCCTTCTGGGATATGCAGTGGACGTGTTCTTCGCGTTCCTGGACGGCATGCTCCAACCCTTTACCAAGGCCCGCGCAAGCGCCCACACACCCGCCGCATCGTTACCTGGAAAGGCTTGAGCTACTGCACTACAAATCCACCAACAGGAGAAATACATGCCAATTAATCGCAAATATGGTTGGGCTCCCGACTTGCCCGACCAGCGTGACCATCTTTATTCGGCTCCTCAGCCGATCCTCGCCAAGTTACCGCCCAAGAAGGATCTTCGGTCCGGTTGTCCGCCGGTGTACGACCAGGGCCAACTTGGCAGCTGCACCGCGAATGCAATATCCGGCGCTATTCAATTCGAGCAAAAGAAGCAAGGCGTGAAAGTCTTCATGCCTTCCCGGCTATTCATCTACTACAACGAGCGCGTCATGGAAGGGTCGGTCAATTCCGACGCTGGCGCGCAAATTCGCGACGGCGTGAAGTCTGTGGCGAACCTCGGAGTCTGCCCGGAGTCCGAGTGGCCGTATGACATCGATAAATTCGCCAACAAGCCGGGGACGCAGTGCTTCAAGGACGCTACCAAATGCCAGGCCGTGGGCTACCAGCGGCTCGATTCCACCAATCTGAACCAGCTGAAAGGCTGCATCGCTTCCGGTTTCCCGTTCGTCTTCGGGTTCACGGTGTATGACGGGTTCGAAAGCCCGAACGTGGCGAAAACAGGCGTGCTGGACATGCCCGGCCCCAAAGAGAAAGTCGTGGGAGGCCACGCCGTGCTGGCCGTGGGTTATGACGATTCTTCACAGCGCTTCACGGTACGCAATTCGTGGGGCAAGGACTGGGGCATGAAAGGCTACTTCACAATCCCTTACTCATACCTTACGACCACCGATCTCGCCGATGACTTCTGGACGATCCGCATCCTGAAAGAGTCGTAGCTCCTATCCCGCCGGCGCCACCGCGACCTCGCCCGCCGCGCTCATTCATCCACCGGCTCAAAAAGGCGAGCATCGAGTTCGAGTACGTTGGTCCAACAGCGATGACCATACGCGGCCCGTTCTCATGCGCATGGTACCGTTTCCACTATCCAGGCGCCCGCCTGCGAGTGCACCCGCATGACGCGAGCAGCCTTGCAGGCATACCAACTCTTCAGCCTGTGTCACTGCCTAAGGTATAAACCTTAAGCTGCATTTAAGGTATTAGAGCCATAGAACTAAACGCGAATTCGTACCATACTCGTGAAGACAATATCGACGATTTTGGGGAGACGGCATCGCGTGACTTATCAGGCCTTCGACGACGATTATGTAAACCGTCTGATCGCGCAAGACCCGGAAACAGAACATCAGTTCATTTCATATTTCAATGCGTTATTGGTAATCAAACTCAAACGGACGCTGCGCACACGCCAGGCGATGGAAGACGTCCGCCAGGAAACGTTCCTGCGGGTATTCCGAGCGATACGAAACCATTCGCTGGCCAAACCGGAACGCCTGGGCGCATTTGTAAATGGGGTCTGCAACAACGTCCTGGCGGAATACTACCGGTCCGTGTCGCGCACTGGCCCGCTTCCCGCAGAGGGTCTTGACTCGTCAGCAGAATACCGGAACCCCGAGACGGAACTCCAGGCGGAGGAGAGAAAACGGGATGTGCACGGCGTGCTGAAGGAACTGCCCGCCAAGGATCAAGAGATTCTTCGGCTCATCTTTATCGAAGAACAAGAGAAGGACGAAGTCTGCCGTCGTTGCGGTGTCGACCGGGGTTACCTGCGCGTGATGCTGCATCGCGCCAAGAACCGTTTTCGGAACCAGCTGCCTAAAGAGGGAACCGCCAGCCGTTCGGCCTCCGTGTAACGTCAAAACAAGGAGGGCCGCGCTCCTCCGCCCAGCAGCGACGAATTCATGTTGACGGTGGTATGCCGGCCTTCATCTCCTCCCCAGGAAAAGAGAATGTAGATCAGCGGAAAGCCTCCGGCTCGCAGCGTCAGGCCAGCGGAGTAGCTGTGCCTAAGATGCGTAAAATCGAGATCGCCGCGAGTGTTGGCCACTTTCCCTTCGTCGATCATCGCGGTGACGCCCAGTGGCAGGTCAAAGAGCGAGTGTTCAAAGCTGGCCCGGAAGAGCATCGTGTTGGGCGCGCGAAAACGATAATCCCGATAACTGGCAAGCGATGGCGAGCCGTCGATATCCGACCCTCCCATAGTCGGCTGAAAGTAGAAAGGCACAACATGGCCGGAGGGCACAAAGGACTCATTCATCATGAACCGCAGGTTAATGCTGCCCTCCAAGTTCCGCGACGTGCCTCCGGTGACTGCCGGACAATCGTGCACGTTAAGTCCAGCGGAGCAGTCATTCGGCCCGTTCGAATCCAGCGGGATCAGCGATCGGGTTTTTCGATATAGCGGAAACTGATGCGCAAGGTCCAGCGTAAACCGGTTGAAGGAAAATTGCGAAGCGCCCGGCGACACGAATTCCTTGAACTCGGCAAGATAGTTGAGTCGCACGAAGCCGCCCGCGAACTGGGGACGCATGCGCACGCCTTCCCCGAACTGCGCGAACGGGCTTTGCTGGGTGAGTCCTGGAGCTGTGGCGTCCGTGTAAAGCTGGCCGATCGAGGGGCTGGCCTGGTTCAGACTCGGCCGGATGTTGACGAAGCGGCCGTTGGCCTCGCCTAACAGCGATACATTCAGCTTCTTGAAAATCGGCCAGACGGCGTTGGTCCCGATAACGGTTTCCTGCATACCGAAGTACGACCGTGCGGATTCCTTAGTATCGGGACCGATTCCGAAGTAGCTGACCTTCTCGAGCGAAATGCCCTGCGCATAGAGATGGATCACAGGGTATTCCTGAACCGCCAGATTGGACGTGGTTCCCGAACCGCCCGGGCTCACCACAATCTGCCTCCGCGGAACAAACACCGCGGTCATGTATCCTCCGGCCCGCCAGGAACCATTGGGAGTGGTCACGCCGTCGGCATCCCAGTTCAAGCGCCAGGATTCGTTAGGAGTCCAGTGAGTCACCAGCGCCAAGCCGGCTCCCACGCCATTGCCCGGCGCAAGACTGCCTACGGCGATGTGCAGCGGCTGACCAGTAAACAGAGTCTGCCCACATCCGATCATGGTCTTGAAACTGGTGCAGTCCCCAAGATGATCTTTTTCATGCCGGAACTCCGCACCCAGGCCGCTTTCTTGCGCGTCAGCCCATCCGGTGAACAGAAAACACCCAGCCAATAAAAGTCTTCTCACGATCGGTTTCACCTTCCGCCGCTCTTGGCAACCTTCGGATGAAGGATTGCCGTCATTTTTCGGATATACTCAGCCGCGCGTCCTTCGGTAGTAATCGAAGTGGGGTCCGTGCCGGTACGTTTCTCCGGTGGAAAGGTTTTTTCCAACTCCAGAAGGTGCTTCACCTGATTCATCAACAGTGAGTTCTTGGCAAGCGGGCGCTCCATATTGAACGAACCGCGCGAGGGCTTAGGGACCCGAATTACGTTTGAAGGGGTTGCCATGATTTCTCCTGTCAAGCGAAGTTGAAGACCGGACAATCGGCGTCCGGCCGCATCGTGTCTGAAAGCAGATCCAGGAATGTCAAAGCGGCTTTCTCGCGAGGGGAACGCTCGTCATACGTCCCGAGAAATTGCTTGGTTACGGTCGCTGGGATGGACGCGTGCTCAAAAACTCGACCCTTCACCGGATCCTCTGTCCCAGGCACCACGGTCGCCTTGGGAATCCAGGGCGAAATCAAGATGGCTGGCACGCGGACACCCAACCTGTCGAACGCAAACGCCTGTCCGGGAACTCCCGTGTCCTGGTCGGTCGCTGTGAACCCGTCCGCAAGGCAGGTGGGTGGCGGCACGTGGTCGTAAATTCCGCCGTGCTCATCGTAGGCGATCAGGAGGGCCGTGCTTTTCCAAAGATCGGGATTCTGGCGGATCGCGTTGTAGATGGACGCGATGAAGATTTCCCCCGCTTGCACGTCATGATCGGGATGCTGGTCGGAAGCCAGCTCTTCCCCACCGCCCTCGCCTAAGTGATCGCTGTAGTTCGGTTCGACAAAAGAGTAGTCCGGGCAGTTCGCCGCGCTTGCAATCGTCCAGAAACTGCGGATATGTAGCGAAGATCTTGGGCTGATTCTTCAGGAGATTCACGATCTCCATGGTGGAGCTGGCTTGATCGTAGTAGTACAGCTTCGTGGTCTTCCCGGCCTTAAGCATGCGATCGTAAATGCTCAGGAACGGCGTCTTCGGATAGAACAGGTTCATACCCACCTGGCCAAACGACGTCCCGTAGTGCGCGAATGCGCGATTGCAGATCGTGGGACCGGGGATGGATGAGAACCAGCCGTTGAAAACCGCATAACTGCGCGCGAGCGTCGTCAATACCGGCAGCTTCTCGGGAGGGAAGTAGAACATGATCTGCCGCGAATGTTTTACGTCCTTGCGCTGATCGTAATAGCTTTGAACGAAGCCGCCCATGGATGGCGCAGCCGGCGGCCCCGCAGTGCCCCCGTAAAGCTGTTTGTGCACCGCCGGGAAGTGATGATCGGGATCCGGATCCAGCTGGCTCTGAAACTCCGCGAGCGGCTGCACCCTGGCAGGTTCATTGGTCGTGTCGAGATTCGACTCGGCGCCGGTGAGGCCGTTGATACGGGGATCCTGCTTTTTCAAAGCTCCCAGCATGTGGTCGAACGACCGGTTTTCCATCATCAAAACAACCACGTGCTTCAAATTGTCCAGGCCTGCTGACATCGGGCTCCTTGTTGAACTCCCAAATTCGTTTCTTCGTGCTATCTCTTCCGAAATGCCTCATCGGTTTCCGCTCCAGGACGCGGTTTCCAGTCGAGCGTGTAGTATTCGCCCCGATCTCTGGCCCATGGATCAAAGGCGTTCACGACGGTGCTGAGCTCCCCCGAGAGTTCGGGCATCGTCCGCAACAGCACGCGCTTCAGCGGAGAAACCGGCTGCAAGTGTCCATTTGGCCGTCCCTTTTCCATCTGCGCGGGTCCCGGCCCGTTGTTGATCACCCACTCGAGCCCCAGCTGCGTGTAGAACTCCGGCCGAAAACTGGACGTGAAGAAACGATCGCTATACAGCCTTCGGGACGCATTCAGAATAAACACCACGAACTGCGTCTCGGATATCGCAAAACCGTGGGGACGCGTGGATTCTGCCAGCCAGCCCACAACGGTATCCACATCCTCGACGTTGTCCACCGTGCTGCCGTTGGGATGTCCCAGACAATCGTTGATGGGCGATCCGTCTTCGTTGCGCTGAGCGTCCGTGATCGCCTTGACGGCGTCGCAGGCGTGCTGCCCATAGACTTCGCGGAGCGTCGCAACCAATGCTCTGCTGGCTGGCCTTTTCCGCGGAATCGGCGGCCAGATGCGGATCTACGAAATCGTCGAAGCTGGTGAGCTGCCGCAATCCATACTGGCGCCGGAATTCATTGAAGCGCGGAACGCCGCGTTCCCGGTCGCGGATCAAATCGAGCGCGGCCACGTCGATTTGCTGCGTTGCCGAGTTCAGGCGCGGGATTTTCAGATTCTGCAGGAACATCGGCGAGTTTTGCAGCGCCAGCAGTCCCAGTCGCTGCCGGCCCATGGTGAGCGCCCAGTTCGAAAGCCCTCGCGAACGCATCGCATCCGTCGCCTTGGCCTGGAACGTTTCCACCACCGGAATCTTGTTTTTAATCTCGTTGGGGGTGCTCAGGTCCCGATATTCGAGCAGATCCGGTACCAGTGCGTGAAGCCGGTAAACCGTAATGAATTCCTCCGGGAAGTTGAAGGGAGATCCGAAGTGATTCACGCCTCCGTTCACGTGATGAGGATTGGAAAGGTCCCAGATATCTTTCTTATTCGGGTCAATGATTGCCAGCACCGGGTCATCGGCATAGACCCGGCTTCCCAGGCCGAAAATTCCCGGCCCGGATGCAAATACCGAGTACCACTGCGTGGCTTTCTTGACGTCGGTTGAAGTGCCGAAACTCCGGGATACGATCTGCCGCAGCGCATCCGAAACTTCTGGCGCATGGTCGCCCAGCAGCCCGTTCCAATTGGCGTTCATCCCAAGATATAGAGGCTCCCCGTACAGGAGCTGGGGCGTCCATTCGATGGTGTGGATCTTGGCGATCTCGGCCGCCACCACCAGCCGCGCCGCCTCGAACAATTCGTCCGGCGTAACGTCGCGATAACGAATCACGCGGGCCGGCTGAGCGGGATTGCGAAGTCCCGAGTCCGCCTCAGGCGTCCGCGCAGTCTGCTTGCGGAACTCGTCCACGAACGCGTTGTGTTCCCGGGCGAACACGTTGTGATAGAAACTGATCCCGATGGTAAAGTTGTCCGGAAACGCCGTGGCCTCCTGCCCTGCCCATTCCGGATTCATCGGGTCGGACGCCGCAAGCGTGGGCAAATATCCCTGCTGGTCGCCCGCTACGGTGCGTCCCGCGACGGCCGGCAACAGGAGCTTGGCAGGATCTTTCGGATCCCGCTTGACGCGCTTCCGCGAACGATCGTCGTAGCCGTAGATCTGCGACGCGTCCCACCAGGCGGTGACGTTGTTCCGGAAAGTCTTCGGGGCGCGATCGGAGTACGTCTTCCCATCTTTTGAGAATTGCTTGGCATCGGTGTTGTCGGCGACGTATGCTTTATCGATCTGATCCTCCGGACGGCATCCCAGCTTCTGGGCGTCCTCCGGCGTGAGCGGCTTTTCGACTCCGTTCACCTTCTGCGAAGCGCAGCCAACCGGCATGTATTCGGCCTGATTGTGGCCCTCGTCCAAATGCGAGAACCAATCGTGGGTCATGAACTGGATCCAGAACGCCGCCAGGACATTGAAGAACGGAGCCTTTTTATAGTCGCAATCGGCGTCCTTGGAAAAGCCCGGCAGACCGTACCCGTTATTGCACTTGCTCGGGTCGGTTTGTTGCCGGGTGAAGAGCTTGCGGCTGATCACCTGCGGATCCGGCTTCATCAGACTGAGTCTGCCGGCGTGCCGATTCCTGGTGACTTCCGTTCGCCCTTGATCGGGAAAAGTAGTATCGAACGTCACGTTCCGTGCGAACAGCTGGCCAGTCGAACCCATCAGCGGATTGAAAATGTCGTTGCAAATGCCGTTGATGTTCCGGTGGCGGATCAGTTCCCCCTTGCAGACCTGTTCGCCCGCGCCGCCCACGCGAGCGTAATCGGGACTCGCCGGCGGCAGCCGCATTTCCTTCCAAGTCTTGAGGGCCGGGCCTCCTACGCCATTCCGCCCGGAGATGTAGTCCTTGTACGTGCCATTGTTGTCGAACAGGTTGAACTTGATCAGCTCGATGCGCTCATATTCCAGATCGAGCAGCGCGCCATCTACGCCGCGTTGCGTGGGACCGAGATGGCCGGCCTGCTTCACAAAATCGGGGGCCTTGGAACTCGTATCTCCGGCACCCCAATAATTTGCCCAGTCCACCCACGGAACCTTTCGGAATTGCACCGCCCCGTTTCCTCCCCGGCATAGAGCGGTCGCGGCTTGAACCTTCCCCAGGAACCGTTCCTCGCGCGAGGCCGCAATAGGACGCAGGCCGTCCCGGGCCATTTCCTCACAAGCCTGTAACGAAGCCAGTTCCGCCTTCACTAGTTCAGGTGACGTTCGATTACAACTTGTCGCGAGTACTAAGGCGAGCAGGAGGCCACACGAAATCTTTGGGATGGGACGCCCTTTCGATGCTGACATTCATAGGACATAGTGGATCTTCCGTCCGGAACGTTTCAAACATATGAGCCTTGCGCCGCAGGACGAGGATCGTCCCCTTTCCTATCTAGAGGTTCTGGACGAAGAAAATCGGGCTCTGACCGGCTCCGCACCCTCCGAGGAACATCTACGGATTCGCGAAGACTATCGGCGTGCTCTGCGCGAAGGCCCCTCGGAAAGGGCAGAATCTACGCGAAAGTATCGCGACAGCGTCATGGCGCAGCTCCATGCCAGCGCCCGGAGCGCACTGTGCTTTTCCGGAGGCGGCATCCGTAGCGCTACTTTTGGCCTGGGCGTGCTTCAGGGACTTGCGGCGTTTTCTCGCAAACCGGACGGCCAACGTCCAGGCCTGCTAGGTGAATTCGACTATCTCTCGACCGTATCGGGGGGCGGATACTTGGGCGCGTGGTTTTCGGCATGGGCCACACGCCAGTCGAAGATCGATAAGGATACGGGCATCTCCGGCGAAAAACTCCGGGACTGCGAGATTCCCGACCTTCGAGACGGAACCGCGCAAATTATTCACGATATGGCGTCGGTGCCGGACGTCGCGTTTGAGCCTGAGCGCGAACCAGTGAAGCATCTGCGCGCCTATAGCAACTATCTTTCGCCGAGACTGGGTTTCTTTTCCCTGGATACGTGGACGCTGGCGGCCATCGTCCTCCGAAACATGCTCCTCAATTGGCTGGTGCTCATTCCCGCGTTTGCCGCCTTCTTGCTGATTCCGGTTTTCTGCTGGCGTGTGATGTGGGTCCAGCCGGCCCAAGTGGAACCGCTTACGCTTTGGTTCTTAATCATCGGCGCCATGCTCTTGGGCGGTCAGGCGACCGCCTATGTCGGGTTCGATCTCCCCAGCGCCGGAGATGCCGAACGCCCATCCACGCACTTCATTATTTATTGCCTGGCGCCTTTGTCCCTGGCCGCTGTGGCGCTGAGTATTTTCTGGGCATGGCTGCCGCCTGGATCGGCGACGGCTCCCTGGTGGGATGTGGTGAGCCGCGGCAAAGAAGGCGTCGCGTGGTGGCACTTCGCGGTGTTCGGAGCTGTAATGCATGGCGGAGGAATGCTGGTCGGGATGACTCACATTCGATTCCGCTTCCATCGGCCGCCCACTAAGACGGGAGTGGTGGCTACCAGCGCGGCGTTCATGACAGGATTCATTGGGGGCCTGGCGGCCTGGATCGTCTCGCAACTGGCAGCCGTCGAAACCGACTATTCCGATTTCCTGCAAGATCCCAGGCTGTATTCTTGTGTCGCCTTTCCCATGTTGATGGGCATTTTTCTTCTCGCCGGAACCCTGCTGGTCGGATCTACGAGCTACGTGACCAAGGACGAGGATCGCGAATGGTGGGCGACTTCGGGAGGCTGGTTTCTCACCGTCGCGCTCGGCTGGCTGGCGTTCTCGTCCGTGGTGCTGTACTCTCCACAAGCCCTGGACTGGCTGGATAGTCGCATCAGCGCGGCCGTCACCGCACTTACCGGCTGCATGGGTTTCGCCGCCGCCCGGGCCGGAAACAGCCCGAAAACGCCAACCGGCTTGCAGGACCCCGGCAACGTCAATAACGGCGGCGGCGCCGCACGGCTCCTTAAGCGTTACGGTCCACAAGTGCTGATGGCCTTGTTCATGCTTCTGCTGGTGATGTTGCTGTCCGGGCTCAATCAGAGGATTCTCATCATGTTCGGCCTTCCCCCAGGACCGTCCTTGTGGGGATTCCTTGCGCCGGCGGTCTGGATGGCGCTAGGGTACGGCGTCCTGTGCCTGATGGCTTCGTGGTTCATCAACGTCAACAAGTTCTCCTTGCACGCCATGTATCGCGAAAGACTCATCCGGGCGTATCTGGGAGCCTCCAATCCCTGCCGCAAGCCTCATCCGTTCACCGGCTTTGACGAAAACGACAACATTTCGATGTGCACCCTCACGGCGAACAAGCCGATGCATGTGGTCAACATGGCGCTGAATCTGGTGCACGGCGAGAACCTCAGATGGCAGGAGCGCAAGGCCGCTTCCTTTACCTCAACGCGGCTGCATACCGGAGGACTGTGCGTCGACTACCGCTCTTCGGCGTTCTATGGCGGGCGCTACGGTACGAATAAAACGCCTATCTCCCTGGGTACGGCGATTACGATTTCCGGTGCGGCGGCGAGTCCCAACATGGGTTATCACTCCTCGCCCCTGCTGATGCTGGTGATGACTCTGTTCAACGCCCGGCTGGGCTGGTGGCTGGGGAATCCGCGGTGCAAGCGACGGATCTGGACCTCGCCCAGTCCACGGTGGGGAATCCGGCCGTTTCTGGATGAAGCGTTCGGGCTGACCACCGACACCAACTCATGGATCTATCTATCCGACGGCGGCCACTTTGAGAATCTTGCGATCTACGAGATGGTTCTGCGGCGCTGCCATTGCATCGTGGTGTCCGATGCGGGCTGCGATCCAGACTACACGTATGAGGACCTGGCCAACGCGGTACGCAAGATACGCATCGATTTCGGCATTCCGATCGATTTCGACAATCCTTCCATGCCGATGTCCGCCGACAAGCTGCCAACGCCGCGGCACAGCGGCAAACACTGCGCCCTTGCCCGCATCCGCTATTCGGCGGTCGACGGGCCGAAAGCGCCTGATGGCATTTTGATTTATATCAAGCCATCGCTCAACGGAAACGAGCCCGCGGATGTGCAACACTACGCGGCAGCGGATCCGCTTTTTCCGCACCAGCCGACATCCGACCAGTTCTTCGACGAATCTCAATTTGAAAGCTACCGGCGTCTGGGTTTGCATGTAATCGAGGAGATCCTGCGCGCGCCTGACGGCTCGGCTTACGAATACACTTTTTCGGAGTTCCTCACGGCTGCCGAGGCGTACGCAAGCAACACATAATAAATGGGGTGTTTTCTTCGGTCGGGGCGGGGCGATTTGGACGCCCGACCACCTGCGCCCAAGGCATTGAAGCGCTCGCCTATAGCCACGGAACAACCAGGTACGAATTCAGTATTGTCCGAGCCCCGCTGTAGTCGATTTCGTAGCTGTCGAAAACCTCACAGCACCACAAAGAGCCTCACATTCCCACAAGAAGCACGAAGCACCGGAGGAGTTCAGCTGATTGTCCAAGCCCGCGCCACGCTGGCCAAGGCCGAAGAGAATCCCGCGGAATCCCCCAGCCACGGCTTCTCGAATACGCTTGGATGATGTCGACCACCAGCGTGTCGCCCTCCCAATGCCCGATGGAATCGCCGTACCAGGTCGGATCCAAGTCCGACGGGTGCGGGCCGCCGTGCGTCGGAATCACTCGGAAAGCGCCGGGGAACGTGGTGCCCGCTGCCGAAAGCTCACGAGTCGACTTATTGCGGCGGGTCGACATTGTGCTAGGATTTCTGCTGCGAGGTCGTCAGTCAAAACATGATCGTTTCTCAACCCTTAACGTCATCCAGGCGCAAGACAGTTCGGGCGATAGCGGCAGCCTTCGCGGTATTTTCGGCCGCGGCTGTGTTCGCCCAACAAGGAGCTCCCGGTCGGGGAGGTCCGACTCCGGCTGCCACGGGCGCCCCAGGCGGTGCTGGCCGTGGCGGGCGCGGAGGAAATACGCTTCCCACGTTGCCTCCAGGCAAGCTATACAACACAGCCAAAGAGAAATTGCTGGCCGGGCAGCAGGTGTTCAGCTTCACGCAATCCACCATGGACCCGGCGGGTTACTGCGAGAAGGCAAAACATTACGACTATACGTGGTTTGAAATGCAGCACAGCACGCTGGAATTCAGGGATATAGAGGCGATGATCGCAGCCTGTCCCCATGCGGGCGCCATACCCATGATCCGTCTGCCGGACGCTCAGGAGTGGCGCATCCAACACACGACGGATATCGGTTGCCTGGGCGTGATCGTACCGACAGTGGACGATGTGGATCGGGCTCGGGAAGCGGCTAAATGGTCGCGATATCCGCCCGTCGCGCGGCGCAGTACCGGCGCGGGTCAGGCCGCGGGGATCTGGGGTAACAACTACTCGAAGACGGTCAACGACAATATGCTTGTCGTGGTGATGATTGAGACGCCCACAGGCGTTGCCAACGCGTATGACATCGCTTCGGTGCCGGGCATCGATGTCGTGATCATCGGGAACGCGGATCTGAGCGTGTTTTCCGGTTTTGCGCAGACGGATGACCGGTATTGGGAACTGGTCAAGAAAGTTCATGACGATGTCATCCGGGCAGGCAAGATTTTTGGACAGGCCTCCGCTGCCTATGCGACCGGCCCTCACAGTTACGATGCGAGGTTCTTCCAGAATGGGAAATCGAACGATGGCTATGTGCCCCAAGGCCGCGGCGGCGCCCCGATCAATCCTAATGCTCCGCCACCGGGAGAAGATCACTAAAGCCAGTTGATCGCCAGACGATCCTGCACAAGCCCGAAGCCCGGCAAAACAGCACTAGAGCCGGGCGGTATTTTCCGGTTCTCTGGAACGGACAGGGCGCAGTAACGGCTGGTGCGGCGAAATAACTCCGATCACGGCAGTTGGAACACCCACACCGCCGGAGCACGGTCGACGTTCTGGATTTCCGGCACGAGCGGCGTGAACCCCGTCGCCTGGGCGCCGCCGTTACCCACGCCGATCGCGATATACTGCTTTCCGTTCACCGTGTACGAAATCGGAGCGTTGCTCGGCACATCGGTCAGGCGCGTCTCCCAGAGCAGTTTGCCGGTCTGGTCGTCGTACGCTCGGAAGTACCGATAGATCGAGACGCCGCCCGCGGGAGGAGTTGAGGCCGGGCGACGCCAGCAATGTTTTTGTATTCGCGCTTCCTTAAGGAACGGGTCAGCTTGCAAGAAGTGAGGGAGGGATCTTTGTCACAGTCATTGAGTCTCGTCGTGTTCGCCGGGTTTGCCGGCATGGCGGTCGCCCAGACCCCGAAATTCCCCGCGGACATCGATCCTGTGTCGATGTCGCGGTTCCCGATCGTCGAACGCGCAGAAATGAAGACGGACGCCGATCGCGCCGCTTACGACTACGTCGTGGGCACGGCGCCCCGGCAGGTGCCGTTACGCGGACCAGGAGGCGTGTCGCTGTATAGTCCGGGCACCGCCGAACCGATCGATCGTCTCAATCGCTATCTGCGCAGTGAGAGCGTCATCGGGCGACGCCTGTTCGAACTGTGCGCGATCATTGGCGCCTGGGAAATCGAGCAGCAATACGAGTGGTCCGGGCATGAGGCCGCGGCGCTGCAGTTCGGCGTCAGCCAGAAGGCCGTCGACGCGATCAAGTTCAATCGCCCGCTTGAGGGACTAGCCGAAGACGAAATGGTGGTGATTCAGATGGGCCGCCAGATCCTGCGCGATCACAAGCTCGACTCTCAACTCTATGCGCACGCGGTCAAGCTGTTCGGGCGGCAAGGCACTCTGGAGGTGGCCGTCGGTATCGGCGACTACGTGCTGGCGGGAATCATGCTCATCACGGCGGATCAGCAGTTACCACCGGACCGTGCCCCACTTCTGCCCGCCCGCTGAGACTCACGCGGCAGAACAGCCAGTGGTGGCAGGCGGTGCAAGAATGCGCGACCTACTCGTAAAACTCCGGTGCAATCTTACGTTTCATGCCAGTGGTGTAGTCGTGCTGGATCCATAACTGGGCGTTATTCTTCTTGACGAACTCCTCGATCATGGCCCGGCGCTTGGCAGTTCTGTTCCATATCGAAATCGAAGGACGGGATTCGCTCGTAGGTCATCTCTTCGGGATAGTGATACAAATCGCCCGACAGCAACACCGGTCCGGTCTCGTGATCGAGTCCGCGTACCGGAAACGTTAATTCCCCAGAGTGAGCGCCGCCAGCTCCGCACCCTCGGTACGATTCGTCGTCGCGATCACGATGTACTGCTTGCCCTTCCATAGGTACGTCATGGGCGTGCCCGAAGTGACGCCGTTCAGCTTCAGTTCGTGCAGTATCTTGCCAGTCTTTTTGTCGATCGCCCGGAACGCCGGACCACCGCCATTCGGAGCGCCATTTAACAAGCCCGAACCTTCGCCGGCGAACAGCAGCGTCCTGGTCACCAGCAGCATCGCCGGCGCCGGATTCCCCGCTTCGCTCAAATCGATTCCCTTCACCGCCGGGTTATTGCGATACACATCGGGCGCGGGACCATTTCCCTTCTGCCACAGGAACTCGCCCTTGTTCATGTCGATCGCCGTGATCCGTCCCCATGGTGGACGTACCAGCGGCAATCCCAACGGACGATCCGGACGCCCACCCGCGCGCCCGCCGATATACCGCATGTCTGACCGGTCGCCGGCGGGTTGCATGGCCAACACCCACGGGTCCGTTACCGAACCCACGTACAGCACGCCGGTCTCGGGATCCACTGCCGCGCCCTCCCAATCCGCCCCGCCGTTCACCGAAGGCAACATCAGCACGCCGGTCTTCCCGCCTGTATCCTGCACCATCGGCGGTGTGAATAGCGGACCCAACCGGTAGCGCGATGCGATCTTCTCCGACTCGGCCTTCAGCGCCGGCGTCAGGTCATTCAAGATATCGAGCGACGTCCCCTGTGCTTCGAACGCCGGAGGCTTCGACGGGAACGGCTGCGTCGCGGACGTCTTTTCGCCCGGAATATCCGACTGCGGGACCGGCCGTTCTCCAATCGGCCACACCGGCTGACCGGTTACGCGATCGAACGTGTAGACGAAGCCCTGCTTGGTCACCTGCGCGACGGCCTTGATCTTCTTGCCATCGACGGTAATGTCCAGCAGATTCGGCGCGGCAGGAAGATCCCAATCCCACAGCCCGTGATGAATGAACTGGAAGTGCCATACGCGCTTGCCCGTCTTGGCATCCAGGCATACCAGGCTCTCGCCGAACAACCCATCGCCGGGCCGCTCGCCGCCATAGAAGTCGCCCGTCGGCGATTCCACAGGCAGATACACGTAGCCGAGTTCGTCATCGGCGCTCATCGGCGCCCAAACCCCCGTGTTGCCCGTGTACTCCCACGACCCGTCCTTCCAGGTCTCATTGCCGAACTCGCCGGCGCGCGGAATCGTATGGAACGTCCACAGGCGCTTGCCCGTGCGGACATCGAAGCCGCGTATATCGGCCGGAACATTCGTCTTCGACGCTGGCGAGGTGCCGTTCTTAAGGGCCGCACCGACGATGATCACGTCCTTAACGATGATCGGCGGCGATGTTGCGCCAATCTCGCCCGGTTTTGCGCGCTCCAGCCCGTCATACAGATCGACGATGCCTTTCGCGCCGAATGAGGGCACCGGCACGCCGGTCTTGGCATCGAGAGCTACAAGGTTGTAGCCAGCGGTCACCGCGAAAATGCGCTCGGCATCGTTCGAATCGGCGTTCGCGTCCTTCCAGTACGTGACCCCGCGATTGTACGGCCGCGGGAACAAACTCGCGCGATCGCCCTCTTCCAGCCGGTACATCCACAACGTCTCCCCCGTCTCCGCATCCGCGGCGATCACCACCCGCCGTTGCCCCGCCGTGAAGTACAAACGGCCGCCGATCATCAACGGAGTCGTCTCCATGTTGCCTTCATTGCGCGGCCCAAAGTTGTTCGACTTCCACCGCCACGCCACGCGCAACTTGCTCACGTTATCCGCGTTGATCTGATCCAGCGGCGAATACTTCGTGCTGAACGAATCCGCCGCATAGCTGCGCCATTCCGCACCCGCGGGTAACGCGCCGTTGCCGGATTGTGCCGCAGTGTATGTCACCACCCCGCATCCCAGCAGCAATCCTCCCGCTACCACGGTTTGTCTCATGATTTGTTTCATCGAGGCTTCTATTTGCCAACCATATGTTTCGCGTCTTTCCGTTCTCCGTGCACGCCCGGATCCTACGGCACCAGGCCGAACGCCATAATGTTCGAGCCCACTGCCGCCGCGATGTACTGTTTGCCGTCGAACACGTAGGTCATGGGAGAGGATCGCCATACCTGGCCGGTAGGCCACTGCCACAGCCGCTTTCCGCTCTTGGCGTCGACCGCGGTGAACAGCCCTCCGTCTTCGCCGAACAGGACCACGCCGCCCGCTGTCGACAGGACACCGCCCCAGGAATTGGCCGGGCCTGTTTGCGGCAACTCCCAGCGAGGAGTACCCGTCGCGATATCGAACGCCCGCAGGATCTGTTGCCCGGGCTCGCGGCGCCACGTGCCGCCCATGTAGCCGGAACCGGCCTTCCACGGAACGTCCCGTTTGGTAAACGTCGCGCAGTCTTCCAGGGTCTGGACATAATAGAGACCGGTACTGGGGTTAAAGGAAGTCGAATACCAGTTGGTGGCGCCCTCCAGACTTGGGCAAACCCGGGTGCCCTCCGTGGTGGGGTCCTGGTTCGGATTCACCACGGGACGTTTATCCGGCCCGATTTCTTTCGCCCACGTCAACTTGTCGACGAAAGCTTTGGCCAGCAGGAGTTCTCCGTTCAAGCGGTCAAACACGTAAAAGAAGCCGTTGCGATCGGCGTGCAGCAGCAACTTTCGCGGCTGGCCTTTCCATGTCGCGTCGACGAGCACGGACGGCGCTTGAGCATCGTAGTCCCAGACATTGTGCGGCGTGAACTGGTAATACCAGCGAAGCTTGCCGGTCTTGCCTTCCAGCGCGACCACCGAACTGGAGTACAGGTTGTCGCCGCCGCGTTCGTCGCCCACCATATCGTTGCCCGGGATTTCCGGTCGCCCAATAGACGAGATCGGCCACGGGATCGTAAGAGCCGGTCATCCAGGTGACCGCGCCAGGGTGCTCAATCTGTTTGCCGATCCAGGTTTCCGATCCCGGCTCGCCTGGGCGGGGCACCGTCCAGAAGCGCCAGACCTCTTTGCCGGTGGCAGGATCGTACGCGGCGATGAATCCGCGCGCACCTTCGTCGCCTCCGGCCGTGCCCGAAATGACCACGCCTCCGGCCACCAGAGGCGCCGAGGTCGCGTTATAGTTCTGATGCCAATCCGCCATTTCGGTGTCCCACAATAGCTGGCCAGTATGGCGGTTTAGAGCGATGATGTGGGCGTGATCGGTGACCATGAAGAGGCGATCGCCGGAAATGGCCACGCCGCGATTGATGCCGCCGGAAGCGTTCCCCACCAGGCCTCGCGTTCTGGGCTGCTGAAAGTGCCAGACTTCATGACCGGTACCTGCATCGAGCGCCCAGCATTCATTGGCCGCGGTGACGTACATTAATCCGCCGGCAACAATCGGAGTTCCTTCGAGCCGCGCGGCGTTCGGGAAATTGAAGACCCACTTCGGCGCCAGGCGCTGTACGTTGGACGTGTTGATCTGGGAAAGCTTGCTGTAACGATTCCCGGACTCATCGCCGTGATACGTAGGCCAGTCGGTCTCGGAAGTTACCGTGCGAAAGCGGTCACCCGAAGGCCGCAGAAGCACAACGCGGTCATCATCGGTTCTCATCTGCAGCTCCAACGAGTTTTCGTTGATCACAACTCCGTTGATTGTCCGCTTGTCGGTCGTAGTCACTGTCTTCCGGACCACAGGAGGACCACCCCGCCCGGGAGCAGGCGCGAGCGTGCGAAGGAACGTCACCAGTGGCGTCATTTCCTCGGAGGAAAGCGCAAACGCGGGCATCCCGCGGCCAGGCGAGCCCGTGGTAACGAAAGCCGATAAATCCTGATTGGTGCGCGACGCGATTCCGCGCACGATCGACGGGCCCAGTTCGCCACCACCGCCTTCCGGACCGTGGCACCGCGCACATCGGGTGTCGAAGATTTGCTTGCCGGCGGCCGGCGCCTGGCCCCAAGCGGCCGACCCGGTTGCCGCTATGACCAGAAGTTCGATTGCCAAGATGAACTTACGCATCGGTTAGTTCCTGCGCGGCCCAGGGCCGGCGTCCGTCGATTCCATCTCTTTGTGCAGGTCGCGCGCGACGCCGACCGCCATTAGCTCCAACGGCTCTGTTCCGTTGTTTTCGATGGAATGGACCTCGCCCAGTTGAATCGGGATCGCATCGCCGGTGCGAATGGCGGCGGACTCCTGTCCGCGCCCCGCCAGGGATACACTGCCTTGGCCCGCCATCACATAGTAGAACTGCGCGATACCGCGGTACGAGAACGGACCGATCGACGCTCCGGGAGGAAGCACGATGTGGTCCACAAAGGCCCAGGCCGTGGCGAACACGTCGGGCCCCAGCGCCCGACGGTATTGCGCTGTCCCTTTGCCTCCGTGAAAGGAGTTCACGCTTCGAAGCAGCGTTCGATCCAGGCTCATATTGATGAACGCCGGCGTCTTGTCGAGCGGCACATCTTCCCGTTTGTCGCCAAGATCGAAGTTGTCGTACTGCCCCTTGAGGAGGGAAACGTTGATGTTCATCCATTGCACCGGTTTGTCGGTAGCGTTGTAGATGGCGTGGGAGTGGCCCAACCGTGCCGGCGCGCCTGCGGGACCCTTGAGAACAGAGGTGCGTCCGTCGACAGTGAACTGAGCCTCGCCGTCCAGGATCACGAACATTTCTTCGCAATTGTTGTGGAAGTGGTGGCCGATCCCGCTATGCGGGTCGATCACACCGCGGTGCAGGAACTGGAGGTTGGTGTCCAGGCTATGGAAGTCCAGGAGAGCCGTGAACGCCATCTTTCCCGCGCCGCCGTGCACGGATGTGGATGGACGGTATTTTGTGGGGTCCGTGTGGACAATTCGCGACGCCAGAGGCTCTAGCGCGCGCAGAGGCGCAAGGGACAGTACGGCGCCGCCGATAACGGCTGCGAATGCGATCAACGTTGTAACCTTCATGGGCCCTCCTTATACTTCATCGAACAACAAAACGTCGTAGTTCTTGTTACGGAGCGTCTGTTCGATCATGCCCCAGACCCTCTGGTGGATATCGGACGCGATCCATTTCTGGCGCAACTCCTCGCTCTCGTAGCGCAGTACGAAACGGTAATTGATGCCTTCGGGGGCACGACCCACGAACGCTTTACGGAGCTTCACGATCTTGACATCGATATATCCCGGGAACTGCGCGGCGGCGGGCCTGAAATCGTTCTGGAAGTCCCGCAGCATCTCGGCTTCCTTCGCGGGGTCGACGGACATGTCGACGTGAACCTGAATCATGAACGTATCATCCCTTCGATCATCGTCCCTTCCATCGTCGTGTCTTCGATCATGGATAGACTGGCGGCGCCCCGGGAACCGCAAGCTTCACTCGATACAACCCTGTGATCGCCGTGATGTACAGTGACTTCCAGTCGTCTCCCCAGGCGCAATTGGCGGGCGTTTCCGGAGTCTTGATCGTCCCCAAGTGCGTGCCCGCGGGCGAATAAATCCAAACGCCACCAGGCCCGGCGGCGTACATATTGCCTAGAGCGTCGATCTTCATGCCATCCGGGACGCCGGGCTCCTGTGAGTAGTCCACGTCAGCGAAAACACGGCCGTTGGGGACAGTGCCATCGGCTGCGACATCGTATCGCATCCACATCTTGGGCCGCTCGGAGTTGGCGACATAGAGCGTCTTGTAGTCGGGCGAGAAGGCTAACCCGTTGGGCCGGTGCAGATCGTCGATGATGAGTTGCAGCTTGCCGTCCGCAAACCGGTAGACTCCGTTGAAAGGGAGTTCCTTGGCGGGATCTTCGTCCTGCCGTGGCAGTCCGTAAGGCGGGTCGGTGAAGTACAGCGATCCGTCCGTGTGGAACACCAGATCGTTCGGGCTATTCAGCCGCTTTCCCTGGTATCGGTCAACGACGGTGGAAACCTTGCGGTCGGCCGTAATTCGCACGATGCGGCGGTTGCCGTGTTGGCACAAGACGACCGCTCCATCCCGATCCGCCGTCATTCCATTTGGGCCGTTGAACCCTCCAGCCGGCAGGCTGTTCCCGTCATAGCCACCGGGACGCAGAATTTCGAAAACGGCTCCATCGGGGCTCCATTGACGCACGACGTTGCCGATCACGTCGCTAAACCAAAGCGCCCCTTGCGGGCGCCACAGCGGCCCTTCGGTAAAAGTAAACTCCGCGGCAAGTTTTTCGATTTGGGCGCCGGCGGGGACCAGGGAGTCAAACGCCGGATCCACTCTCAGGAAGGGCTCCACAGCGAGTAAGCGTACCATAGGGACTTCACTCCGGCGACGGGTCCACCGCGCTTACAAAGGAGGTAGCGACCTCCAGAACCACGACGCCATCACAGAGAGAAGCTGCAGATTGTCTTCGAGGCCAATCCGGAGTTGATTCCTCCCTGGTTCATCCTCTCCGAGGACCAGAGGACGAAATACGGATACTACCTGTTGCCGCCCGGTGTTTCGGCGAACAAAGGCGTGCCAGAGGATTTCATTAGGTCCAAAATCGACCGATTACGCTGACGGTAAAAATCTGGGGCATGCGACAGACCGCTTCGGCAACCGCCATTGCGAACCAAAACGCCTTCGCTCGCTCAAGTTGACGATGCCGAGGCGATGGCTGTCACTTCTTGCCGACGCCCGCGGCGGGATCCCGGACTCTCTTATTAAACTCTTTCTCATCAATCGGAGCGAAGATCATTTCCAGGACCTCTGTCTTGCGCTGGGCCGAATAGACCACCGGACTGCTGGTCCAGGCCTGGGCATACGTCGCGGGGTCGTGAACGGTGATCGTCAACTCGATTTTGTCCGGGCCGGTGCGCTTCCAGCGCTCTTCGATGCGAGCGTCATCACTGAAAGGAGTTCCCCACTCGTCCAGCCATGCCCGGTCATCCAGACCGAGCGTCTGGACAACGAGAGTATCCCCTTCCCATTTGCCTACCGAGTATCCGTACCAGTACGGGCCGGCTGGAATATCGTCAGGAACGGGGCGGCCATCCGTCCAGATCACCCGCCATATCTTGGCCCATTCAAAGAGCTGCACCACTTTGCCGGGAGTCTGCACCATCTCAAATGGCCGGTTGTAAATGAGCGTGCGATACAGACCGGGCGGATTGGAGTCTCCGAGCGGATCGTTTCCCAGCGCGGGCGGGACTTGCCGCGGCCCTTTCCCCGGTTTGTTGGCATTGAACCGGGCCAGCCCGGCGGGCGTAAAGGGAAGAGCTTGGGCGCTCCATTCGCTCATCGGATTGCGTGCACCGCCCCCTCCGGACCGCGTGAAGACTCCGCTCAAATCGGGAGCCGGCGTTTGTGCGTGCGCGGCCGGCAGCAAAACCAAAGCCGCGGCGGTGAAGGATAGGATTCGATGCCGCATAGCTTTACCGCTTGACTGCCGGATCCTTGCCGTTCACCAGGAGTCTACATCCCAAGCATTCGCCCGAGGGAGTCCCGGCCAGGGAGGGATGGACGTCGATGGTCACCTCGTCGCCGCGCTTGAGCACGTTCTTGGTGTAGCCGCGACCCACCATCAGACTGGGGCTGAACATCTCGATGGAGTAGTTCACCACCTTTCCGCTTTCCTCCTTTACGTCCAGAAAGAGGGCACAATGCGGATTCCTCCATAGGAACTCGCTCACCGTTCCTTTCACGGTAAGCACTTTTTTCTGATCGTAGGAAGCCGCGGTTCCGTGATGCGCCAGTAGGGGAATCGCGCAGAAGATGATCGCAAGGCTCACGGGAATCACTGCCACATTTTTTCGCATATCTATTTAGTGTCTCGCTTCCATGAATTCTATCAAGATCGCCGCTTCGCGGAGAGCATCCGTTGGACCTGGCGTTCCGTGATGCGGGTTCCAGCCCCTCGGTGTCCCCCTTTCCGATCCGGACATGATCTTCACCGGGATCCCGTAGTGCCGGGCAACTCCTGTATGCGATATAAAGAGAAAACACGCATGACAGCTCGTGAAGCTCGCACGCACATTCGATATTCCGGCTGGGCCTCGCGCAAAGTGCTGGCGGCCGCGCTCGCCCTCTCGCCCGCGGACCTGGCCAAGCCGATGAGCGTCTCACACGAAAGCATCGCGAAAACCCTGACCCACATCTACTTCGCAGACGCCATTTGGTATTCGCGGATCGCCGACTCCAGCTATCCCGTGCCATCCCACGATGCGCTCCCCCCGCTTGAGTTCGTCATCGAAGAATGGCCTCGTTTGCAGGCCAAGTGGGAAGCCTGGTCCGATGCCGCCAGCGACGACGACGTCGCTCGCCAGGTTCCCTTCAAATCACGTTTCGTTGGCAACGCGGGCCTTCCAGCATGGCAGATCGTCATGCATGTGGTTAACCACGCCACGCTGCACCGCGGCCAAATCGTTGGTATGCTACGGCAGCTTGGCGTGACGCCGCCCGCGACGGACATCGTCTTTTACTACTACGAACAAGCAGCGGATACGGCCAGCTAGGGCCGCGTCTCCGGCCTGCCCTTACCAGGCGTTGCCCATCATTTTTTCAATCCCGCGCTCCAGTCATTTCCGCTACTTGCCGCTGCCGAACTTAGCTCCTTCAGGCGTGCGGCGCCACGCAAAATATGCGTCGAGCCCCTTGAGCGCTTCGGTATTGGGCACCGGACCCTCGTGGGCCGTTTTGGAAAAATACATGACGGACGGATTTGCGTCGCTGAATGCCAGCCACTTGGGCACGCCCTCCCCGTTGGGATCACCGCGCTTGGCGAAGTTTGTCCAGTACGTTGCCATCGCGTCGGAAATCACGTGATCCTCGGGTGTGGCTTGCGCATTCAAATGTTGAAAGACGTAACTCATCTCGGAGGCGTGCGGAGATCCGCGACCCGCCTGGGGTGAGTCGGCCGGATAGTCCGGGTGTTGATCGAAATAATACAGAAACGCCTTGCCCTTGCCGGTTTTCGATTGCAGCCGCACCCAGGTCCAGGTTTGCCAACCGAACGCGGCATCCCGGGTCAGATCGCGCGCCGTCTTGGGAACGACAGTTTCCTGTGTTGGGTAAAGCTTGAGGAGACTATCGGCGAACGGTCCGTAGCGTTGGCGGGTGGCCGTGATATACGCTTCAGGGGTGCGCGGAGGCTGGAAGCTGGCGCCTTCATCCGAGTTATAGCCGACCAGAATGGGTGTGTCGTTATAGCGTTTCGCCTCGTACAGCCGGTATTGATCGTCGGGAATGGCCCAGCCGTCCACGATCGGCCAACCGAGACCTTGTTGACCGCGCGCCGTCTCGATCACCTTCTCGGCCGGAAGCTTGCGGAGATCCTCGATCGAGGCAGCTCCCACGGTCTTGGCGTAGGCTTCTCCGGCGCGTTCCGCATCGGCGAGGAGCACCATATTCTCTCCCGGCATCCCGATCGAGCGGGTCGGCCCGAAAGAGCCGCCGCTCTCTGAAATCGCTCCTTGGAACAGCCCCTTGGCGAGCGGCGATGCGCACAGCTGGCTCACGGCGATGCCACCGGCGGATTCGCCCATGATAGTGACTTTGCCCGGATTGCCGCCGAAGGCCGCGATGTTTTTCTGAACCCACTGCAGGCCCGCGATCATATCGAGCGTGCCATAGTTGCCTGACGAATGATTCTTAGACTCGGCGGTCAAACCTGGATGCGCCATGAAACCCAGCGGACCTACGCGGTACGCGATGCTCACAAACACCACGCCTTTCTTGGCGAGCTGCTCGCCGCTGTTGACCGGAACCGATGTTGCACCGCCGGTAAATCCGCCCCCATAGATCCAAACCAGCACGGGCAGACGATCGCTGGCCGACTTCGCCGGGGTCCACACGTTGAGATACAAGCAATCCTCGCTGGTGCCGGGTCCCTGCGGAGCCGGCGCTTTGGCCTTTGCATTGGGGGCGGCACCGCCCTGCATGCACGAAGGTGCAAACTTGTCGGCCTGAATGGTGCCGGACCATTTGGCGGCGGGCTGCGGAGGACGCCACCGCAGATCGCCGACGGGGGGTGCGCCGAAGGGGATACCCCTATAGATCGTGAGGCCGTCCGCGACGGTCCCCTCAACCAAGCCGCCTTCCGTCTTCACCGGCGCGGCGGCGCTTGCCAACCATGCCGATCCCAGGAGGGATACCACAAACGCGGTCTTCATCTTCATGCTCCATCCTCCATTCATTGAGAATACGGCAATGTTCAACGGCGCATGATCTCCTCGCTTACACGGGATGCGCCTGGTGGCGGCTCTCTTGGCATCTGCCACCAACCGTGAAAGTTAACACTAGCGGCAGGCAGTGTCAATTGGTATGGTATGGCCCTCGCGGTGGAAAATAATCTATAGTCGGGGGCGAGGCATATTATGCAAAGAAAATCCACACGTTCACTCTTCGCGTCACTGGCGCTCCTCGCTCTGATGGCCTCGGCACAGGAACCGCCGGCGGTTACGGTCACGGGAGGGAAAATTCAAGGTGGCATTCTCAACCGCGGCGGTGCAGTTTTCAAGGGGATTCCCTTTGCGGCGCCTCCGGTGGGCGATCTTCGTTGGCGTGAACCGATGCCCGTGAAACCCTGGACCGGCACCCGCGACGCCACTCACTTTGGCGCGCGATGTATGCAGTCTGGCGCCGATGTTAGCGAAGACTGTCTCTATATCAATGTTTGGACGCCGGAATGGCCGATGAAAGCGCGCAAACCGGTGATGTTGTGGATCCACGGAGGCGGGAACTTCGCGGGTGCGTCCTCAGAAGCCATTTTCGACGGCGAAGCCATGGCGCAACATGGAGTGGTGCTCGTGAGCGCTAACTACCGCTTGGGGGTTTTCGGATTCTATGCGCACCCGGAATTGACCGCGGAATCCAAACATCATGCGTCGGGTAACTACGGATTAATGGATCAGGTCGCAGCGCTGCAATGGGTGCGCGACAACATCGCGCGATTTGGCGGCGATCCGCGCAACGTGACCATCTTCGGCGAGTCGGCTGGTGCGCTGGATATCAACGTCCTGATGACCTCACCTTTGGCGAAGGGCTTGTACGCGCGGCTCATCGGAGAGAGCGGCCCCGTGGTGGCGCCGCCTTCGCTGGCCGAAGGAGAGAAGAAGGGACTGAGTGTGGCGGCCAGTCTGAAGGCCGATTCGCTGAAAGCCATGCGCGCGCTTCCGGCTGCGGATCTCCAGAAAGCGACGGGACAGGGCTTGTCGTTTCTTGGACCAATCTTGGGTGTGGTCGTCGACGGCTGGGTTGTGCCCAAGCCTCCCTTCGGGGTGTTCGAAGCGGGGCAAGAACACCGTGTGGATCTTCTGCTCGGAACCAATGCGCGCGAACTGACGCGCCCCTTCTTTCCAGTCGAGGGACTCAACCAAGGCATCGCAGCCGAGTTCGGACCGTTGACGCCCCGCGCTCTGGAAGTTTACGGCGTGAAAGACGGCAAGGAAGCCGCGCCCGATCCCGTATTCGGGAGCACCATGGCGCAATGGGCCACCGATTCGCAATTCCGATGCGGCACGGTCGCGGAGCTCATCTGGCATTCCCGCGCGGGTAATCGGTCCTATCAATTCCAGTTTTCTCGCGTGGCGCCGGGCCGGGAAGCCGTAGGGGCCGCGCACGGGAGCGAACTTCCTTATGTATTCGGGACGCTCTCGATTGTGGGACGTGAGGGGAATGCGGGCAAAGGAAGTGCGCCCAAATACGATGCAACGGATGCCGCTGTTTCCGACGCAAATACAGCAATACTGGACGAACTTCGCCAAGACGGGGGATCCCAACGGGGGTTCGCTTCCAAAGTGGCCGAAGTTTGATCCGGCCGCGCGCCCCTACATGGACTTGACGGCCCAAGGTCCCGCGGTGAGCGAAGGGTTGCGCCGGGAAGCTTGCGACTTGTTCATCGAAAACATCAAACGCAAGTGAACGATTGCGGCTTCCCAAAGGCGATTGATCTCTGGGGAGTGAACAGCTACGAAAATCGACTAAATTGCCGGACCCGACTTCTAGACGTGTGAAGCCAGCCCAGGGCCACCTTGGCCTTCAGGCTGGTCGGGTACAAACACAATCTTTGGTTGGCCTGGTCTGTACATAATGGATCGGAAATACAAATCTCAAAGGGGGAGAAGAGAATGAATTCGATTCCGTACATCGTGGCAGCGGGCGTTTTGGCGCTTGCGCTTGGGTCGCCGGCACAGGCCGAGTTGATTAATCCGCCTACGAAGCCCCAGGTGGCACCCATGAACGCGCAGGAGAAGAAGAATCTGGACATGGTGCTGACCTGGTGGCGGGAATGCATCTATGCGGGCCATTTCGAACTGGCGCCCAAGTATCAGGCCGAGAGTTATATTCAGCACAATCCGAACATCAACACGGGCCGGGCGGCGTTCGTCGATTACTTCACCAAGCTGGGACGCAAGCCGATCAACCCGATCCCGGCGACTATGCCGAACATGCCAGTGGTGATGGGCGCTAAGGGCGACTACGTGTGGCTGATCTTTGAAGCCGAAGCCAAGGACCCGCGCAACGAGGCGAATACGTATCACTACAATACCTTCGACGTGCTGCGTATCGAGAACGGCAAGGTGCAGGAGCATTGGGACAGTCCTCAGAAGGCAGCCGGGTCCGGGAAGATCGACACCGGCGTTTCACCGAAGGCTCCGATGCAGTGGAACATCGGCAAGCACTCCAAGGACGAGGAAAAGACACTGACCATGGCAACCGAGGAACTGAAAGACATGCTGCAATACGGGCACCTGGAGTTGGCAGACAAGACCATGGATCCCGGCTACATTCAGCACAATCCTAACGTTCCGCAAGGGCGCGATGGCTTCAAACAGTTCATGAGCCGGGTCCCTGGGCGGGTTCCGAAGGAGATCAAGAAGGAATGGGTGAACGAGCCGGTGTTGACGCTGGCGAACGGTCCTTACGCATTCATGATGTGGGAGCGCACGGCTAAGGATCCTGATAATCCCAGCAGAGAATATAAGTGGATCCGGCGCTCTCTGTAACTCACACGTTAATATGGTCTTCTGCCCGAAACGTTTACGTTGCGAACTTCCCCAATGTAGCGAAAAATTGTAGCTGCTCAATTCCTCAAGATTCAATGGGTGAAACGCCGTTTTCATTTCTCTTAGGCTCCCGTGCGTATTTCTGATTTCCTTGCTTGAACTCGAAAAAAAGCTTCGATTCACGGGGTATCTGATACTATCGTAGAAACCTGTCTTCTCTTTGAAGACTCCGAGTTCCCAGGTGGCGCACTCGGACGGAAACCCCGTAGCTTCGGACCGCTCCGCGTTGCCTTAGTCTCCCTGTTAGGGATGAATACTCCCGCCTCGTAGGCACAAGACTCCGATATCTAACTTGGAGGAGTGCTTTGGAATACGTCGCGTCAGGGGCGAATCCCGCTACCGCGCCTTCACGGAGGATTCGTGTGTTGATCGCGCTCGATGACCCTGCAGACAGTATGCGGCTCACAACCATTCTTCATGCCAGGGAATACGAGGTGAAAGAAGCAGGCTCCGGTGAAACACTGCTGGATGCGGTTCAGCGCGGCGCTTTCGACCTTATCGTGCTAGGAATGAAGAAGCGCGGGGCCACGCCGGTCATCGAGGCATGCCGGCGGGCGAGAAGATTGTCGCCGGAGAGCGGGATCGTGCTCGTCTCGAGCAAAGAGAAGGAGGGTGGCGCTGGCGGGGACAGCAGAGCGGACGGGTTGGAGGCGGGAGCGGACGACTACATCACCGCTGCCGTCGAATCACGCGAATTCCTCGCACGAATCCGAGCCGTTCTGCGACGCATCCGTCCAGCCGAGTCGCCCAGGCAACTAATAAGATTGGGCGATCTGGAGATAGATATCGACCGGCGGCACTTCCGCCGCAACGGCCGGCCCATTCACCTGACGCGCCGGGAATTCGATCTCCTTGCGATGATGATGCAGAAGCCCGGAACGTCGTTCACCCACGTTCAACTGTTGCGCTCGGTGTGGGGTCCCGACTACGGCAGCGAGCTGGAATATCTGCGTGCGTACGTTCGCCTGCTGCGCAGGAAGATCGATGACCCGGCGATGTCCAGTTACATACGTACCGTGCCGGGTGTCGGCTACTATTTCCAAAGCCCGCTCGATTTGTAGATAATTTTTATGCGTTTTTCATGTGAGCTGTGGCATGATGAACAATCAGTTAGGAAACCACCACCGTTAGGGCGGTTTCTCACTCGTTAAGTCCTTTGCCCTTCTGGTTCTCGGAAGCGCGGGGAGCTCGCTCGAAGTAAGGCGAGAGCATCACGTCCAGGTTCGGACGCTAATCCTTAAAATCGCGAAGGTCTCCGCGACTGCTTTGCAGTGGCATGGGATGCTTCAGCTCACTAGGGGGAGTGTTTCGAAATGCGATCTTCTTTCACGGTGCGCTTGCGCCGCTTTCCAGCCAGGATTCTTCTATGCGCAATCGCGGCGATGGCCAGCCAGTTTCTCTTGACTACTGCTTCAGGCCAATCGACCTCCGGCTCATTCACTGGAATCGTGCGCGACCCAACCGGAGCCGCGGTTCCTACCTGCATCGTGAGTTTGGTCAATAAAGGTACGTCCATCAAGCGCGACGTTGTAACGGGCGCCGACGGAACGTATCTGTTCGTGAATGTCGACGCTGGAATGTACGACCTGGTGTTCCAGGCGCCCGGTTTTCAGCGATCCAGCGTGACGGGCTTTGAGCTTCTGGCTCGCCAGGCGGCTCGTGTGGACAGCAATCTGACCATCGCCGCACAGGCCGAATCGGTCACCGTCACGGCCGCGGAGACCACCGTCCAGACCGAGGTGTCCAATATTGCCGAGACCAAGGTCGGCCGCGAGCTGATCGATCTTCCGGTGGCGATCGCCTCGCGCGGCGGTGGCTCTACCAGTCCCATCACCACCCTAATAACCCAGCCGGGCGTTCAAACGGATGCGAGCGGGAATATCTCGGTCGCCGGCAATAAGCCCGCCATGCTCTCCATGACTCTGGATGGCGTGAGCACTTCGAGCGCCAAGACTGGCGCGCCCATCGCGGAACTGTTCCCATCGTTTGAAGGCATCGCCGAAATACGGGTGAGTGAGATTAACAACACGGCCGAGTTCAGTGGCGTCAGCGATATCACGACTATCTCCAAGAGCGGCAGTAACGCCTACCACGGCAGTGTGTTCGAGAATTGGCAGAACGAATTCATGAATGCCCGCGATCCCTTCGCCAAGACCCTCCCGAAGTTGGTGATGAACGATTACGGAGCCTCCTTCGGTGGGCCTTTATCTGCTCCCAAGCTGTATCACGGCAGAGACAAAACATTCTTCTTCATGGACTTCGAGGGGCTCCAGCTTCCCAGGTCGACTGCGACCACCGTCAGCATACCAACTGCGGCGTTGAAGTCCGGCGATCTCTCGGTGTACCTGCCGAAGACGGTCGTGAAAGATCCCCTGGGCGGGACGTTTGCGGGGAATCTGATACCTCTGACCCGCATTTCCGATCTTTCTCAGCGGGCCATGAATTTCTACTGGCCGATGTCGCCCAATACCGGCGCGCCGGGAGCGATTGCCAACAACTACGTACAAAACTTCCCGACCACGATTGTGAACAACCAGGGCGACCTTCGCGTGGATCACAACATTACGGCCAAGCAGACAGCGTTCGCGCGCTTTACTTACAAACGCAGACAGAACCTGACAGCCCCAACCGGGGCCACCGTGCTCGGCGGCGGGCAGTCACTCGAAAACGATTACAGCATGTCGGGCGCTCACAACTACATCATCAGCCCGAACATGGTCAATGAGGCTCGCGTGGGTCTGAGCGGGCAGAATACCGCCACGGGTTATGGATATACGACCGGGCAGGTTCTCTCCGGCCTGGGACTTACGCTTCCTTTCCCGCCACCCCCGGGCTCCGCCGCGACAAGTTTCGCGATTACCGGCTTCACTTCCACCAGCGGTGGCACAACCTCGAATTCGCGGGCCAGTACGGCTCAGTTCCTGGACAGCCTCACCTGGACCAAGGGCCGCCATACCATCAAATTCGGTGGCGACTATCGCTACCAAAAGGGGTTGTATACCAACGTTTTCGCCAGCGGCCGCATGGGAAGTTACACCTTCAACAATTCCTCGGTGACCAGTGGGACCATTGGCTCCCCCTTCGCAGCCTTCCTGCTGGGGATACCAGACCAAACCGCGCTTACGACTGTGACGGCTCCGGATACGGACGGCTACGGGTACAGCATGGCCTTCTATGTTCAGGACGATTGGAAGGTAACTTCGCGGTTCACGCTGAATTACGGCTTGCGGTGGGAATACCATCCGAACTATGCGGACCACTACAACAACGTCTCCAATTTTCTGCCTGACTATACCAGTGTGATCAACGGCCAAACGGTCCGCGGTGCGATCGTCATTCCCGACGGTTCGGAATCACTCGTCAATGCTTCTTTCCGTGCTTCGATTGCTCCCACGCCCATCATTACCGCTAGCCAGATCGGCGTAAACCAAAGTCTTCGCTATTCCGATACGCGCGATTTCTCTCCGCGCATAGGTTTCGCTTGGCGGGCGACCAAGGACGGCAAGACGGTCATTCGCGGCGGATACGGAAAATTCATCGAGGCCGAGGCGGGCAGCGGCGTCAACGCTTCGTGGGCAACAGAAGCCAGCTACGTGGCTAAGTATGCCAACTCTTTTGTCGGTGGAAAGCCGACCTTGACGTTCCCAAATGCTTTTCCTGCCGTGCTGGCGATCCCGGGAGCCGAATCCTTCCAGCTCGCTTCCGCGTTGCACTACCACGATCCTTACGTCCAGCAATGGAATGCCACGCTGGAACGCGACATCGGTTTCAGCACGGGCTTGCGAGTGACTTATGACGGCAGCCATGGAAGCCTGTTGGGATATCAATTCAACGCCAATCAGATTCCTGCCAACACGCTTGGTTTCGTGGCTTCCCAAGCGGTCACTCCGTATCCGGGTTTTAGTAACATCGCCTATGAAACCAACGGCGCCCGGAGCAATTACAACGCGGTTACTTTTAGTGCGAACCGACGTTTTTCAAAGGGCCTTTCGTTCCAGGCCAGCTACGCCATCGCCAAGAACCTCTCCAACGCCGGCGGCGCCAATCCAACCGGGTTCGCTTCGGAAGCGGGTGGCACAATCACCGATAGGTTTAATCCCGGGCTCGATTACGGCAACGTGTCCTACACTCGCCGTCGACGTTTTCAGGCAAACTTCCTGTACCAAACATCGCTCACGGGTCACAACGCGATCCTCCGGCAAGCCGTCACCGGCTGGGAAGTAGCAGGAGTCCTGACGTTTGAAACCGGTCCGTTCCTCACGGTCACGACCAGCGGAGCTGACCCCGCCGGCACAGGTTCCTCCAGCACCGCTGGTGGTACGGTCCGAGCCGATATCGTCCCCGGGGTATCTCCGATTCCCGTGAACCAAGGTCCGGCTCTCTGGGTCAACCCGGCGGCCTTCACTACTCCCGCGAACAACATCGGCCGTTACGGAAACTCGCCCGTCGGATCCATTCTGGGTCCCTCAACGCAGGCTGTCTCGCTGTCTGTGTTCCGCTCGATTCCGATTACCGAACGCGTGAAGATGCGTGTCGGAGTGTCCGCGGCAAACGCGCTCAACCATCCCAATTATGCTGTTCCGACCAGTCTGGTTCTCGGTAATGCGGCTTTCGGGACCATCAACGCGATGCAAGGACAAGAAGCCGGTGGCCCGCGCGCTCTGCAGCTCACCGGAAGAGTCACCTTCTGAGGTCTGCAATGTCCATAGAGGATTTCATGAAATGGGAGATCTTATGAAAAGGTTAGGAATCTCGCTTGTGGTTGTCCTCTGTAGCGGATTGGTCATGGCGCAAAATCGAGGTGGTCGCGGTGGCGGCCAGCGCCCCGCGGCCGAACCGGCAGCTGCGACCGAGGAGGGTTTTCCGGTCACCGACCCTTTGGTGATTAAGAAATGTGGAACCTGCCACACCAAGGATGAAAAGGGCAATCTCTCGCGTATCTCCTGGATCCGCACCACCCCGGAGGGCTGGGAAGAAGCCATCAAGCGGATGGTACGTCTCAACGGACTGGTCATCACGTCGGAAGAGGTTAAACCCATCCTGAAATACCTGTCGACCAATCATGGTCTGGCCCCGGAGGAGGCTAAGCCCGTGATGTACATGCCGGAGCATCGCCTTCAGGATGAAGCTGTTCCGAATGAAGCCGTGCGAACCACTTGCATGAGCTGTCACGCCTTGGGCCGCCCGTTCTCCTGGCATCGCACCAAAGAGGAATGGACCCTGCTGACCACCTTGCATTCCGCTCTCTACCAGCAGGCCGAAGCCGCATTTCGCGGCGGCAGGAATGGCGGGGGTGGCGGTGCCGCAACTCCCGCCGCTGGCTCTACGCCTGCGGTACCTGCGGTTCCCGTTCTCGATCAGACCCTCGATTTCTTTGCCAAGAACTACGGACTTCATACGCCCGAGTGGGCTGCTTGGCGAACCCGGATGCGCGCGCCCAAGATGACGGGCAAGTGGATGGTTTCGGCCCACATCTTAGGCAAAGGCAAATACTACGGTGAATTGAGCATCGCTCAGGGAGCCGCGGACGATGAGTTCACGACCACTATGAAGCTCCAGCCCGTCGGCGGCGGACCGGCGATATCCAGAACCGGAACCAGCATCGTTTACACGGGTTACTCATGGCGCGGCAGGTCGAAGGGTTCAGTGGCCCCCGCCAGTGCTTCACCCGACGATCTTTCGAGCGAAATGCGCGAGGCGATGTGGATTTCGCCCGATCAGTCCTGGGGGGAAGGCCGCTGGTTCTGGGGCGAGTATCAGGAGTTCGGCGTCGATGTGAAGATCCAGCGCGCCACTTCCGAACCTCTCCTGGTCACCACCGACAAATACTCGCTAAAGACCGGGTCGAAGGCCCAGCGCGTCCGCCTGATCGGGAACAGCTTCCCGCTGCAAGTAACCGCGGACGATTTGGATTTTGGCGCGGGGGTGAAGGTCGCATCCATCGTTTCGCACAACGCGAGTCAGATTGTCGCGACTGTCGACGTGGCGGCTGACGCCGCGCCCGGCAAACGTGATGTGGCCGTCGGTCGAGCCTCTTTACAGGATGCGATCGCTGTTTACGACAAAGTCGACTACATAAAAGTGTTGCCGGAAACCGCGCTCGCCCGCCTGGGCGGTGACACGCAGAGCGTGCACCCGAAGGGATACCAGCAACTGGAGGCCATCGCGTTTTCCAAAGGAGAAGACGGCAAGATCCACACCGGCGACGACATCGAGCTGGGTCCGGTGGACGTGAGCTGGTCGGTCGAGGAATTCATGTCCGTGTTTGGTGACGACGACAAGGAGTTTGTCGGTAGCCTTAGCTCCACCGGTTTGTTCAGTCCGAACATTGACGGTCCGAACCCCCAGCGTAAATTCAGCCGCAATAACTACGGCGACGTTTGGGTGGTGGCGACCGCGAAAAATGATAACGACAAGGATGGAAAGCCGCTGGTCGGCAAGTCATACCTGGTAGTGAGTGTTCCCACCTACATCAAGTGGGATCAGCCGGAGGTGACCAAGTGACCGCAGAAAGTTTCTCTGAAAGGAACGTTGGATGAAGCACCTACGAGCAATCAATAAGAAGGCAAGACGAGTGGACGATTACGTCGCCTCCCTGGGGGAAGACATTGTCGGCTTGCAGAATAATCCCGTGACGCCGCAGCAGCGGCCTCATGTGCCGATGGGGTGCGCGCTGGCCTTCTCGCCCGGGTGGGAAGTGGATTCCGCGGGCGGTACGGCTGGATTATGCCAACCGGTCGAGCGCGATATTTACGATTGCTATGTGACTTGTTTCTGGCCGGCGCAGGTGCCCGATCACCTCAATAATTACCCCGATTGGGCCAGCAAGTGCGCCGCCGCCACCAAGGACTGGCGCAATCTGGATCTGGTCTTTCCATAGAGGCCGTCGAGGAGAGACTACGAGGAAACTATGAAGCTACTAGTGTTTTTGCTCATCCTTTCTTGTGTCTTCGCGAGTGGAGGCGTCTTGTATCTGGGCGCCTATCCGAACATCGTGATGATCGTGGATACCACCGACGGCAAGGTGCTCGAGCGGATTCCGCTGGTGACCGGTTTGCCGACGGGCCTGCGTCTGTCGAACGACAAGAAAACCATCTTCGTGACCACCAACGACCATAGCGGCGTGGAGGTAATCGATATCGCCACCCGCAAGGTCACGAATCACTTCGTCTTGAATGATGAGACGCACCGGTATCGCCTCAACGGAGCGGCTCCGGATCCCGATGGCAAAGTCCTGTACGCCACGACCACGGAGATCCTGAAGAAGTCAGACCGATTCGAGATCGGCAAGCCTAAGTACTCGGTGATCGATCTGGCGCAACAGAAGATCGTCAAGAGCGTCGACTCCCCAGCGGCCCAGGGCGACACCCCGGATGCCGGCGGCGGCAACGGGGGCGGGGCGTTTGAAGTTTCGCCCGATGGCCAATACCTGTATCAGTTTCGCAACCAGGTGGTAGTTCTGAAAGCGGCGGACTTCAGTGTGGTTGAAAGGCTGGACCTGGGCCGGCCCGACGATCCTAGCGAAGACAGTCTTAGTCTCGGCGGGCTCCAGGAGGCTCTTAGCGAACCCGGCCAGCGCGTCACACTTTTCAACTTCTCCGACCCGATCGTCCACAACAAGGCGTTCGGCCTGGCCCACTTCGACCTGAACACCCGCAAGTTCGAGTTCACGCCCATCGGGCCCGCGCCCGTATCCATGACGAATCTGCGGGTGACGCCGGATAAGAGAATGGGCTACACCGTCATTACCAACGGAACGCTTGGTAATAAGCGCTGCGAAGTCTGGGGGATCGACATGGGAACCAGCCGCCTTGTCAAGACCTCCGATATTCCCTGCCGGTCGCGCTTCAGCTTCGGAATGTCGCCGGACGGCAAGAAGCTTTACATGTACGGGGCAGGATTCGAAATCGACGTGTATGATGCCGCCACATTCCAGCACGAAGCTACCTGGGATTTGGGGAACGATATGCGCGGCGGCATGATCGGCGTTCCATAGTCCGAATTTGAACGTTGGATTGTGGTCCTCGTGGAGGTGATAGATGCTCGCAACAGAGACTCGCACGTATAGGCTCGGAGAATTTCACAAGTTCGAAGGAGGCGGCCGCCAGTTTCTCTATCTGGTTCCGGCCGGAGCCATCTTCGAAGTGGACGAGGGAGTGGCCGCGGTCATAAATGCACTTTCAGCGGGGGAAGCGCAGATCGATGACCTGTTGGCCACCCTCGCCGATTTAGGTTACGGATTCGACGACTCCTCGGAGCTTCTGCGCGAGATGCTGTTCTCACGCGCGATCGTCACCGGGGAACCCGCGCCCGAACCGGTCGAGAGCGCGCCCGCGAAATTTCCGCTGCAAAGTCTGGTGATGAACCTCACGAATCAGTGCAATCTCGCCTGCACCTACTGTTATGAGTTCGGCGAAGATAAAGTCGCGACGCCCGAGGGCAAGCCCAAGTTCATGGATATCGAGACCGCCAAGGCCTCGGTGGATTTCCTGCTCAAAGAATCGGAGGGCAGGAAATCGATTCACATCACCTTCTTCGGCGGCGAGACGCTCATGAACTTCCCGCTGCTGAAGGAGGTGGTGGCCTATGCGAGCGACCGCGCCGCCTCCGAGGGACGCTTCATCGACTTTAGTCTCACCACTAACGCGACCTTGCTGACCCCCGCCATCATTCAGTTCTTATCCGATAACAGCATCGGGGTCACGGTTAGTATGGACGGCCCGCCGGAGCTGCACGACAAGCTCCGCGTATTCGCCAATGGCCGTGGCAGTTACGACATCATCGAGCCCAGGGTGAAGGCCCTGATTCAAGGGCACCGCACCCGGCCGATCACCGCGCGTGTGACCCTCACGAACCGGTGTAACCGATGTGATCCGCATCTACCGCCACCTGAAGAACGGGCTTGGATTCGCCGAGGTCGGCTTCGCTCCCGTAACAACCTCGCCGGATCGCCTGTACGCGATTAACGAAAAGGGTATGGGTGGGGTGCTTGAACAGTTCAAGTTGTTGGCCGACGAATACTTGGAGCACGCATTACGCGGCGAGCTGCACGGGTTTTCAAACGTCAGCGAGACTATCGGCGAGCTCTACCAGGGTGTCAACAAGTCCCATCCCTGTGGCGCGGCGCTGGGCTTACTCGGCGTCGGACCGTCCGGCGATATCGCCCCCTGCCACCGCTTTGTCGATTCCGACACGCATTCTCTGGGCAACATCGCCACCGGCGTCGATCGCGAAAAACAGAGTGCATTTTTAGCCAAGGGTCACATCGGTGCGAAATATGATTGCCACTCCTGTTTCGCCCGGCCGCTGTGCGCCGGCGGATGCCACCATGAAGCTTTCGTCCGGTATGGAGATACCGGCCATGCGAACCTGCACTTCTGCGATTGGATTCGCGAATGGACCGATACCTGCCTTCGCATTTTCGGTACCATCAGCGCCCGGAATCCCGGCTTCCTGGAGCAGTTCGCGGAGAGAAAGGGGCTCGACTAGGGCGTGCTTCCGCGAGCCGCGGCTCTTCTCATTCTCGCGATGCCGTTGGTGTGGGCGGGTGAACCGCTTGCCGGAAAGTGGCTGCTGATGCATCAGGAGGTCGCTGGAAAAGAGACCACTTCGAACCCGCTTACCCTCGCCATCACGCCGGCCGGCAAGTTGTTCGATTTCGCGTTCATCGTTACTGTAAACGAAAAGCCGGTCGTCTCTCTCAAGTTCACGACACTCTTGGATGGCAACGCATCCGAGGTCACGGGCGGAGACGGCAAGCAGATGGGCACGGCAAAAGCATCGAGAGACGGCGGGTCCTATAAGGTTCTGATGGAAGGCTCAGGTCGGCCCGCAGTTACCACTCACATGACCGTATCGCCCGATGGGAAGACTCTGACTTCGGAATCCGATGTCGTGACTCCCAGCGGCGTCAACGTCCACACCGAGCAGATTTTCAGCCTGCAGTAGGCTGGAGCTCGAAGCCATTCAACTGATACCGGAAATCCCGGCGATTTCCAATCTGGTGCCCGCACCACGCCATACCTTCTTCAAGCGACTTCAGCTCCCGCTCCCACCATGCCCCGCGATGGCCCGTCTTGTAGAACTGCGAGCACAGCGCCAGGTGGCGTCCGAATCCTGCCAGCAAGCGAGTCTCGTAGTGCGAACGCAATTCCTCCGGATTCTCCCCGTTTGCTGCCGCTTGAATAATCGCCGCCGCCAGGATCGCCTGCCGCACCGCGTGCGAAGTTCCATCACCACAGAGCGGATCGAAAGCCATGGCCGCTGTCCCGCAGGCCAGCCACCGGTCCCGACATAAAGAAGATAGGATCCGTGGATGCGCTAGAAATTCTCCCGACGCCTCGCCGCGCTGTGCGATCTCCTTCGCGATCAGACGGCTGGAGTCCAGCATCGATTCCGCACGATCGCCTACCGCAAGAACGAACGCCGTCCGCGGCGCGTTCGGGATCAGAAACAACCATCCGCTCTCGAGCGATTCAATCCAACAAGACGAAGGATCGACTGTGCCTTTCAGTGTCACTTGCGCAACCGACGCCGTCCGCGTCCCAAACCGCTGCTCCATCGCTCCCGGGGGCAGCGGCTTCGACGCAAGAATAGTCCAGTCACCGTCCTCATGGTCATCAAGATCCACTCGGGACCACAAATTCGCCAAAAGGCTTTGCTCCGAGACCACGCGCGCGGAATGGTCGACCGTAACTACCTGGGCATCCGGACCCCATGCGACCACGCGATTCCGAATGGCATGCGACTGGTCGAATGAGAGTTCGCCGAAAACGCCCTGAATCAGGGCTAGAGCCGCATCGCTCAATAAAATAGCGGGCAGTCGTGGACGCTCGCCGCGTTTCACGGCCACTCGAAATCCTGCCTGTTTCAGAAGATAGGCGCAGCAGCACGCCGCGACCCCGTCCCCGGATATGAAAATGGTTTTCATATCTTTTGTACTACACTGTGAGTGCTGTGCTTCGTATTGCACACATGTTCGCCCTCGCCGGCGTGCTCAGCGTGAGCGCCTGCGTTTGCCGCTCGGAGCCTCTCCCTTCGCGTGAGAAGACTCTGGTTATTTTCCTCACCTCGGACTCGGCCATCGCGTCCGCGGCTTCTTTCGAACTGAAGCGGGAACTCGATCACCTCCTCCACGCGGCGGCGATTCGCGTGAAATGGCAAGATCCCTCGGTGGACCATCGCGCAGCGGAAAACGACTTCGCCGCCATCGTTCGCCTGCGAGGCTCGTGCCGTCCCACCGAACCGAACGCGCTTTTCGAACACGCCCTCAGCGGACCATTCACTCTTGCCTCGACAGCCGTGGCGGACGGAGTGATTCTTCCTTTCGGCGATATTGACTGCGCGGCCTTGAATTCCTTCCTCGGTCCTTCGTTGTGGAAAGAACCTGAAGAAGTACAGGAATTTGTCTATGCCCGCGCCATGGCCCGGCTGATGGCGCATGAGCTCTATCACGTGATCGGGCAGACTCACGATCATGCGCGCAGTGGCGTCGGGGAATCCTCCTTTACCGTAGCCGAGCTGTTGTCCGATCATTTCGAATTCACCGAAACCACGCTCAGCGAGCTTCATACGTCCCCCGACGTCCCGGAATATTCCGGACGAAGCGAATCCGACGACGCTGCGGGCAAGTAAATCGCCTTCTCCGTGAGCGCGCTCCAGATATCCTTGTCAGGCGTAGCTTCCCGAACTTGAGCAGCCAGTCCCGTCATATTCGCGACAGCAAAACTCACCCCGCTCAGGTTCTGCGACCTGGGAACAACCGGGATTGGTCGAGGATACGGCGACGTGTAGAACAGCCCATCCTCATAGCGGAAGGCGTCGCGCGGGCAGCGCTCGTCCGAATCCACTCCGACCACGGATGCCAAGCTCCCAGGCAGCATATGAGCGGCGCTGATCACGATCATTTCTCCGGCTAGCGCGTCGATGAACCGCGCTCGATGGTCGGGATTTGCCGTGCCTAGACTCAGGTTCACGAAATCCATGCCTTCGTCCCGGCACCACTTCAAGCCACGCAAAACAGCTTCGATATTCGCCGATAGCCTCCGGTCGAATATCTTCACCGCGAACAAGTCTGCGTACGGCATCTTTTCGCGAATCGCGGCCGCGACCGCCGTTCCATGTCCGAGGCGATCCACGGGATCGTCACCCCAGCCCGTCGCGGTCGCATGAACCGACCCCGCCACGTGCCCCACGTGCGGATGGCCTTCATGAATGCCGCTGTCGATGATCGCTATCTTCATATCAATTACGATCCCCGAGTACCTAACGTGATCACCTGGTCGGCGATGCGTGCCAGCGAAGGCCGATGCGTAATGATAATTGCCGTGCGCCCCGCGAGAGCCGTGGAGAGCGTCTCCGCGATCGTGCGCTCATTCTCTTCGTCGAGTGCCGAGGTTGGCTCGTCGAGCACTAGCACCTTGGGGTTCGCCAGTAAAGCCCGGGCCAGCGCCACGCGTTGGCGCTCCCCGGCTGAGAGAGTTTGTCCGCGCTCGGCCAGCGCCGTATCATATCCGTTCGGAAGCGCCATGATTCTTTCGTGGATGGCCGCGGCGCGTGCGGAAGCGATAATCTCGTCTTCGGTCGCGTCGGGGCGGGCGTACGCGATGTTCTCGCGCACGGTCGATTGGAACAGATAGGGCGCCTGATCCAGCAGCATCACCTGCCGCCGCAGATCGACCAGCCGCAGCTCGCGCAGATCCGTGCCATCCAAATGAATCGCGCCCTGCTCGGGGTCGTAAAAACGGACCAGAAGATCGGCCAGCGTCGACTTACCCGCGCCGCTCGGCCCGACGATCGCGCAAATGCTTCCCGCCGGCACGCGGAACGATAGTCGCTCGAATACGGCAGCGGCCGAGTTGTAGCGGAACGAAATGTTGACGCATTCCACGTCGCCGCCGCCTTTGGAACACGCCGTGGTCAGCGATCGTTCGGCGACTTCGGGCGGTGTGTCGAACAACTCCCAGACCCTGGCCAAAGACGCGCCTCCCGAGACCAGATTGGTGTACAAACTTATCAGGTTCTGCACTGGAGATAGCAGCCGGGCGTGGTACGCCATCAGCGCCACCAGCGATCCGGTGGTCAGAACGCCGTCGATCACCAGCTTGCCGCCGTAAAGGAAAAGTGCGGCGGTGCACAGCGTCAGCATGGTTCCCGGAACCGCTCCCGATAGGAACGACGTCAACTGCATTTTCAGCAGCGCGTCCAGGAACGTGTTATTGCGCTCGCGGAAGCGAGCCACCTCGCGCTTCTCCGCGCCCGCCGTCACCACCGCGCGAATCCCCAGCAATGTTTCCAGCAGGAAACTGCCGATATCCGCGCTACTCTGCCGGACCACTTTCACGCGTTCCGCAAGCTTGTTCTGATAATGACGAAGCGCCCATAGGCTGAACGGCACCACGGCGATACTCAGCAGAAACAGGCGCAGATTCAAGGACGCCATGATCACGGCGCTGCCGATCAGAAACACAACGTTCGACAGCACGCTCAATAGGCTGTCCGCCGCCACCCTCTGCACTTCGGAGATGTCGGCGTTGATCCGCGAGACCACGTCGCCGAGCTTGCTCCGCGCCCAGAATCGCGGCGACAGTGATTGCAGGTGCCTGTACAGCGCCACGCGCATGTCGAAGAGCACGGCCGCCGAGACCCCCACGTACTGATAGCTCGATAAAATGTTCAACGCGAAGCTCAAGGCGGTGGCCGCCACCATGAGCAGGCTGATCATCAGCAGTGCATGAAAATCCCGGCGGAGCAGAGCTTCGTCAATCAGGAGCTTCGAGATGTACGGCTGGGCGAGACCGAACGTTGACGCCGCGACTCCTGTGAGCAGGATGAAAATCATCCGCCACCGGTACGGAATCAGGAAGCGCGCGACGCGCCGGTATCCCGCGAAGAGAACTGCGGATTCGCTCCGGGCTTTAGCGGCCAAGTGAAAGCTCCTTTCGGCGGCAGTCTACTTGGGGGTGTCCAGAACGAAGGACGAGATCGGCGGATCAACGAAAGGTTCGCCTTCTTTTATTATAGGTGATCTGGCGGCTCCAAATGCGCTAAACTTTCACTGAACAGGCCTCCACGTGCAGTGCGGCCTTTTCGACCCCGCCGGTCTCACTTTACTCCGTTGTTTCGTCTGGTTCTCGATCCCCTGGTTATGAATCACGGAGGAAACAATGTATTCAAGTCGCACTCTCATCTGGCTGGCTTTTGGAGCCATAGCCGCGGCTCAGTCCAGTACTACGGAAGAAGGCATTCCTGTCAACGATCCGCTGGTGATCGCGAAGTGCGCAAGCTGCCACACTCGCGACGATCGCGGAAACATGCAGCGCATCTCCTTCGCGCGGACAACGCCGGAGGCTTGGCAAGATTCGTTGAAGCGGATGATCCAGGGCTACGGCGTCGCCGTCAACACGCCCGAGGCCCGGACGATCGTCAAATATCTCAGTACCTATCATGGCCTGGCGCCCGAAGAAGCCAAGCCTGTAATGTACGACACCGAGCGCCGGGTTCAGGAGGAGACTACCCTCCCGCGCGGCGGCCTCGGGACCGCCTGTACCAAGTGCCATACATTTGCTCGCGCGCTCTCCTGGAGGCGCTCCACCGACGATTGGAAACAGTTTGCCGCATTGCACGCGGCGCAGTACAAAGTTCCGAATGAGGCCACCGCGACATTTCTCGCCAAGGCCGCTCCGCTTCACAGTGCCGAATGGGATGCATGGAGCGCTCGCAAGTCCACTCTGAACCTTTCAGGCCGCTGGATGGTGACCGCCTCGATCATAGGCCACGGCAGATACTTCGGCGAGATGCAGGTGGTCCCCACCGGCGACGACGAGTTCAACACGCGCGTGACTCTGACCTCCGTCCGGGACGGCTCGAGGATTGTACGCTCGGGGCACATCGCGGTATACGGGGGCTACGCTTGGCGCGGACGTTCCAAGGGCGAGGGACCCGCCAGTGGCGCTCCGGACGATCTCGCCAGCGAAACCCGCGAGGTTCTGTGGATCGCGCCGGACCAGTCTACGGCCGAGGGCCGCTGGTTCTGGGGACAATACCAGGAGTTCGGCTTCGATGTGAAGCTCGAGCGACCCTCTTCGAGTCCCACACTCGTCGCTGTCGATCGCCTATCGCTAAAGGCCGATTCCCGAGCCAATCGAATTCGCGTGATCGGATACAATTTTCCGACCCAGATTACGCCGGCTGACCTGAACTTCGGGCCCGGCGTGACCGTTCGCACGATCGTCTCGCATACCGCAAGTGAAGTGATCGCCGATGTAGACGTCGTTGCCGATGCCCCCCTCGGCAAACACGATCTCACCCTCAAGGGTTCCGTGATCTCCGGCGCTCTTGCCATCTACGATCGCGTCGACTACTTCAAAGTGACGCCCGAATCCGCCCTCGCCACGTTCGGCGACGCGACCCACCCCCGGGGCTATCAGCAGTTCGAGGCGATCGGGTATCAGCGCGGCGCCGACGGCAAGCTGCACACCGCCGACGATGTGGAACTCGGTCCTGTGGATGCCAGCTGGTCGCTTGAAGTGTTTTACGTGGCCGAAGGCGTCAGCACGGATTTCGTCGGCAAGGTAAGTCCCACTGGTCTTCTCACACCCGCCGCTGTTAGCCCCGGTAACAACTTCGACGTCTGGGTGGTTGCCACGGCCAAGAATGACAAGGATCAGAACAGCAAGCCGCTGGTCGGCAAGTGTTACCTGGTGGTTACTGTCCCTTCGTATACGTTCGCCGGACGCGAGTACGTTCGGGATCTGAATAAATGGGTCGATAACGGGCCCATCTCAGCCGCACAATAGTCGCCCAATAGGAGCACATAATGAAGAACATTTTATTGGCGTTCGTAATCACGGCCGGTATCGCCGGCGCACATCACGGCTACACAGCCTTCGATATAAAGACAGAGGTGACTTTCACCGGAACTGTATCCGAGTTCCACTGGACCAATCCCCACTGCATCGTCGACTTCGACGTCAAGGACGACAAGGGGCAAGTTCACTCCTGGCACGGCGAGATGACCAGTCCGGCTCATCTGGCTCCGCGCGGATGGAGTGCCAGCACCCTCGAATCCGGCGACAAGGTCACCATCACCGGTTATCCCGGGAAGAACAATGTGCCATCTGTCTGGATCACCAAGATCCTCTTGCCCGACGGCAAAGAGCTCAAGGTCGAGGCTGAGAATTAGACTTAGTCTTGACTGACCACAGCTGGCATATCCCGCTGGCATTCAGACGGAACCCAAATGTAGTCGAAAATGTAGATACTGTAAGCCAGAAAGGCTGAATTTCCCCCGTCGATCGATAGGCAACTCCAACGTTATCAATGCAGATTGGACGGTCCACTGCACTGGAGGCAAGTGCGCGGTGCCTCCGGCACTTTTGTTTGACTCAGAAAGAATACTGAAAATAAAGGCTTTGGTCGGGGCGGGGCGATTTGAACGCCCGACCCCCTGCGCCCAAGGCAGGTGCGCTACCAGGCTGCGCTACGCCCCGACATTGTACTTACTTGATTCTAAATCACTTTTCCACACAGCGCAATAACTTTGATGGCGACCATTACAGAACGCTGACCTGCTAAGGGTAACGCGAACTTCATTACGATCCCAAAGCCACTGAGAAGCCAGGCGAATGAAACGAATATCGATGCTAAAACTTGTTGGTCGTCGGCCAAGCGGCGGGATGCAAGTGCGGAGCGCGAATTGACCGAGCATGCACAATGTCCAGCGCAGAAGCGAACGAGGATCATACGGTCCGGTTCCGCCGCGCGCGATTGCTTGACCGATCAATCCAGCTTGAAGCAAGCAAGGTGCGCTTCGTGCTCCGTCCGAGGGTTTGCGGATTTCCGTTGAATCATCGGCCGCCAAAGAGTACATCCGCCGATCGATGCCGTTTAGATGGCCCGGTGATGCGGCGCCATGCGCCGGGGCCCACCCCAATCATGGCAGCGAAGACCCGGGTGAAGTGACTCTGGTCCGCGAATCCGCACGAGAGCGCTACATCGGACAGCGACAAGCCGCGATTGCCCAGCAGTTCTCGCGCATACTCCACCCGCTGCTTCAGCAGCCAGCGATGGGGCGATGTTCCGGTCGATTGCCGGAAGGCGCGCGCGAAATGCCGCACGGACAGGCCACACTCGTTGGCCAAACGGGCCAGCGGAACATCTTCACTCAGGGTTGCGCTCATCAATTCCTTCGCCCGTTTCTCCTGCCAGGGCGCGAGTCCCCCCGTGGCAATCCAGGATTTGGGTTCACCCCGCCATATGTGCATGCGACATGTGCCGTGAGAGCCAACGCCACGTGGTCCAGGAACATAGAGGGCGCTTCCGCCGGCTTTGCCGTCGCCGGAAGGAGGGAGGAAAGCAGGTGGCGCACCACGGGATCGTCGACGCTGACTCCAGGGTCATGCCGCAGATCGCCCACCCGTGGCGCTCTCGCCTCATAGGCCACGGCATCCAGTGCTTTGCAGGGCAAGTGGAACATGATGCTGTGAAAGGGATCGCGCAGGTCGGCAATCGGGTCGTGCCGCAAGTCATAAATCGATGTAACGCCGGCGACGTAGTTCTTGGGCTGAACCGGGCGGCTATCGAAATAGAGATCGTGATTGTGGCATTCGCGAAACTGCAATGCGATTAGATAGGCGTCCTCTCGCGGCATGGACACTGTCCTGCCAAAGTTTCGCTGGTCACACCTGAGTTCGGTGGCGGCCATGGTGGACTTGTGCAGCGCGCGCGTGACCAACGTGGGCGCATCCGGCGCCCGGAAGGCTTTAGCAACCGGATTCTGGTAGACGCTCTTATTCGCCATACTCCCTCACACCCACACCTTGGTGCACAAAAGAGAAGCTGACAATATTATCGCTGGAACCCAATCGCCAATTCATCTCGTCGCCTTTTGTCCTTTTTGTCCACAAGCCGTCTGCTTCGCGCAAGACTGCTCTCGCTTCACGCTTCATGATAGTCTTGGAAGCGCGGAACACCGGAGACGGCAGAGGGAAGGGCTCACACGAACATACGCGTGATGCTCCCAGCGACCTGGGCGCGGACGCGACTAGAGCTATCTCGGCCGCTCTAAACACACTCCTTGAGGAACATATGTCACAACAGCCAAATACGATTGTTCTGATTCATGGTCTTTGGATGACGGCTCTCAGTTGGGAGAACTGGGTGAAGCGTTATACACAGCGAGGATTGCGCGTCATCGCCAAGAGTTGGCCTGGCATGGACATCGACATCGACGAACTGCGCCGCAACCCCGAACCAATCGCGACTCTCGGAGTTACGGAGGTCGTCGATGGTTATGAAAAGATCATCCGTGAGTTGGACCGGCCACCGATCATCATCGGCCACTCCTTCGGCGGGTTGATGACGCAGATCCTGTTGGATCGCGGACTCGGCGCGGCCGGAGTCGCTATCGCGCCCGCCCCGGTGAAAGGAATCCTCTTTCTGCCTTTTTCCACGTTGAAGGTGTCGTTTCCGGCACTCGCGAATCCGGCCAACAACCACCGCGCGGTTCCGCTTACGCCCGAACAGTTTCACTACGCCTTCACAAACGACCTGAGCGAAGAGGAATCGCTCAAGGTTTACAACCGGTACGCAGTTCCCGGTCCCGATCACGTATTGTTTCAGGCCGCCTTAGCCAACTTCAATCCGCACGCGGCAACGGCAGTGGACTTCGAGAACAACGGCCGGGCGCCATTATTGCTGATCGCCGGTGGCCGGGACCACGTATCACCCGCTTCGGTGGTGGAGGCGAATTTCAAGCTGTATCGCAAATCGAACGCGATTACCGAATACAAGGAGTTTCCTGAGCGCACCCATTACACGCTCGGTCAGGCGGGATGGGAACAGGTCGCGGACTACGCGCTCGACTGGGCGTTGCAGAACGCCGCGTCGGATCCAGCGAAGCGTGCTACAGCATAGCCTGCTTTCTGCAATGAGGAGGCCACGATGAGGACAAATCTCAACGCACGGATGGTCAGCACGCTGGCTACGGCGATCCTGATGGCGTCCGCGGTCTCCGCCTGGGGGCAGCCCAAAGACGACGGGATTATTTCGAAAAACGCTGTTGTGCAAGGTGTGAAGATCCACTACCTGACAGCCGGCACGGGTCCGGCGGTAATCCTGCTGCACGGATACACGCAAACCTCGCGGATGTGGAGACCGCTCGTCCCCTCACTGGCCGCCAGGTTTATGGTGGTCGCGCCCGATCTTCCGGGAATCGGCGATTCCGCAATTCCCAAAGACGGATTGGACATGAAGACCGCGGCCGTTCGAATTCATGCGCTCGCCCAATCGCTTGGGATCGCCAGGACGCGCATCGTCGGGCACGACATCGGGCTGATGGTTGCCTATGCCTACGCCGCAATGTATCCCGGCGAAGTAGAAAAGCTCGTGGTGATGGATGCCTTCCTGCCGGGAGTCGCCGGTTGGGAGCCATACTACAACAATCCGGATTTGTGGCACTTTCGCTTTCATGGACAGTACCCGGAAGAGTTAGTTCAGGGGCGCGAGAGTATCTACTTCGCTTACTTCTGGAACGAGTTGGCCGCGGACAAGACGCACTCGGTTCCGGTCTCAGACCGGCAAGCCTATGTGGCGGCATACTCCCGGCCCGGCCGCATGCGTGCGGGATGGGCGTACTTTGCGGCTTGGCCACAAACCGCGAAAGACTTCGCCGACCTGTCGAAAACGAAATTGAAGATGCCGGTAATGGCGATGGCCGGAGAGAAGGCCAGCGCCGGCACGCTCTTTCCGCAGATGAAGCTGGTGGCGAACAACGTCACGGTGCTGGAATTCAAAGGCACGGGACATTGGTTGATGGAAGAGCGCCCGCGCGAAACCATGGATGCGCTGCTTAACTTTCTATAAATCAAAAACGGGCCGTAAGAAATACTTCGTGCTTAGACGAATCCAGCTGTTTTCCTTGTTCTTCAGCATCGCATTTGCGTCCCCGGATGCTACGCTCCCGGAAATGCGCCTGACTCCCGTTGAAGTAAGCGCCTGAGCCACCCGTGCGACGGGAAATCAGATCGGCAGCTCGAAGCTGGCGGGAGTGCAGACAACGGTTCTTTATGGCGATCCATCGAAGGCCGGTTTCTACACCATCCTTTTGTATGTGCCCGCGCACACCACAATTCAGGCCCACTCGCATCGGGATAACCGGATCGCCACGGTTTTGTCGGGGACTTGGCGCTTCGGATACGGCTCGGCTTTCAGCGCGGCGCGCCTGAAGAGACTGGCTTCAGGCAGTGTCTATTCCGAACCGGCCGGCGCGAACCATTTCGCCCGCACGGATGATGCTCCAGCCATCGTCCAAATTTCCGGGTTCGGTCCGACGGACACGGCCTACTTCGATCCGGCGAACGATCCGTCACATGAACGCTAAGTGGGGCAGCGGGGAGTCGAGGCAGACGTATTCGAGATCGTCTAAGAAGTAAAGGGGAGGCTTTTATGAATCGCGTACCAGACTCAGCGTTGATTTTAGTCCCTGGAGGAACATTGATCACCGCGACTCCGGAAGAGGGGCGCGCGCTCGCCATCGCCATGGCTCGCCACACGATCCACAAGATTCAACCGGATCTCGACGTTCTGAAGGCCGGGCGCCCAAACTATGGTGCGAACCCAGACAGCCTTATCGCCGCCAGCCAAGTCGTTGCCATCGAGTTCCAGACCATCGCGAGAGCTAACAAATATTGGCAGAAATAGGTTGCTTCAGACGAACGATCTATTAAAAAGAACGAAGAGAATGAAAGCCGCCCGAATCCATCGATTTGGTCCGCCGGACGTCATCGTCATCGACGATGTGCCGCGTCCGGATCCAGCGAGCAATGAGATAGTCCTACGCGTCGCAGCGGCCGGTGTTGGGCCGTGGGACGCGCTCATCCGTAAAAAGAAGAGCGCGGTGAATGTGCAGCTGCCGATCATTCTTGGATCTGATCTGGCCGGCAACGATTGAACGCGCTCAGGGGCGAAGACGTGAAGACGACCGCGTCGGTTATGCGCCTTCGTATTGTTCGTCGCTGACCTTTTCCATCCAGTCGGCCGACTTGCCATCCAGTTGCTCAACAATGGCAATGTGCGTCATGGCCGTGGTCGGCCCAGCCCCATGCCAGTGCTTCTCTCCAGGAGGAAACCAGACTACATCTCCCGACCGGATTTCCTCGATCGGGCCTCCCCACCGCTGCGCTCGGCCACATCCCGCCGTGACGAACAGGGTCTGTCCGAGCGGGTGCGTATGCCAGGCTGTCCGGGCGCCTGGCTCGAACGTGACACTGGCTCCGAAAACACGCGCTGGAGGGGGCGCGGTGAAGATCGGATCAACACGCACCGAGCCGGTGAAATATTCTGCTGGTCCTTTCCCTGAAGGCTGCGTTCCGCCTCGCTTGATTTCCATTGTTTGTGAACCTCTGCTGTTTGGATTTGACCTAGCGGCTGACTCGCTGCTGGAGATGCGCCGGATAGCGCGCGCCTTCCACTGTGATTCTGGAGACAGCGTCATGAATATCGCGAAGATCGTCAGCGCTTAGCTCGATTCCAGCCGCGCCGGCATTCTCCTCTAAACGGTTCAGCTTCGTGGTCCCCGGAATCGGAACGATCCACGGTTTCTGTGCGAGCAGCCAGGCAAGCGCGATCTGCGCGGAAGTTGCCTTCTTGCTTGCCGCGATCTTCCCAAGCACGTCTACCAGCGCATGATTCGCCTTGCGTGCCTCCGGCGTGAAGCGTGGCACAATACTTCGGAAATCAGTGCTGTCGAATTCCGTTTTGTCGGTGATGGCGCCCGTGAGGAAGCCTTTGCCGAGAGGACTGAACGGAACAAAGCCGATTCCGAGTTCTTCGAGCGTCGGCAGAATCTCCCGCTCTGGCTCTCGCCACCAAAGGGAATACTCGCTCTGAAGAGCAGTGACGGGCTGCACGGCGTGAGCACGGCGAATCGATTCCACGCCGGCTTCGGACAGGCCGAAGTGTTTGACCTTGCCTTCCTGGATAAGCTGCTTGACGGTGCCCGCGACGTCTTCCATGGGCACGTTCGGATCGACGCGGTGTTGATAGAACAGATCGATCACGTTGGTCTTCAGGCGCTTGAGCGACGCGTCGGCAACCGCTCTGATGCGCTCCGGCCGGCTGTTCAAGCCCTTATGCGAGTCGCCGTCTTCGAAGCCGAACTTGGTGGCGATCACGACCTGTTCGGAAGGCAAAGGCTCGCCCACGAGTTCCTCGTTCGTGAACGGACCGTAGCACTCGGCGGTGTCAAAGAAAGTGACGCCACGCTCGACCGCCGAGCGGATCAGCGTAATGGCCTGCTGCTCCTCAGTTGCCGGACCGTAGCCAAAACTGAGTCCCATACACCCGAGGCCGAGAGCTGAAACTTCCAGATCGCTCTTCCCCAGTTTTCGCTTCTGCATTGTTTCCTCTTTTGGAACCGTTCTCCCTCACCTCCAAGATACGTTCAAGTAGAGTGATGCTGGAGCCCAGCGTATCCTGAGGGTGGAGGAAGGGACACCCTGTAATGCCGCGTTTCGTTTGACTCGATCGTAGCAGGACGATAAACTGGGCCGCAGCGTAGTGCAGAGGAGGTTGGTCGAGATGACATTCAAGTTCCGCGCGGCGCTTGTCGCGGGTCTGGCTCTATTCGGGACGATCGCGCCGATTCTGGCGCATCATTCGTTCGCGGCCGAGTACGACTCCACCAAGACTGTCACCGTCAAGGGAACCATCAACAAGCTGTCCTGGGTTAATCCTCATGCCTACGTCTTTATCGATGTGAAAGACGCGAGCGGAAAGGTCACCACCTGGGCCTTCGAGTCGCTAAGTCCCAACGCCTTATCGCGCCAGGGATGGAATCGAAACTCCCTGAAGCAGGGCGAAGAAGTGACCGTCGAAGGATACATGGCGAAAGACGGCAAGCCTCTGGCCGACGGTTCGATCCACGCCAATTCCCGGGCGATCACGCGGTCCGACGGCCGGAAAGTGTTCGTAGGCTCCTCCGCGGACGACGTACCATCCAAATGAGCAGGCGGCATCTCAGTTCCCTGGCGGCCGCCGCGGCCATCGCGGCTCTTCTCCCGTTAGTACCGGTTACCAGCCGCGCCCAATCCGACTCCAAGACCGGTAAGGGCAAGACCGGCCAGAAAGAGAACACTGCGGATTTTCAATCCGGGCTCACACCGGCTGGCCCCGCGCCTAAGATGCCCGACGGGAAACCGGATCTCTCCGGAGTCTGGACCCCGGGACTTAGCTTCACCCAGATGGGACAAGTCCCACTACAGCCCTGGGCGGAGGAAGTCTACAAGCAGCGCCGGGCTAACTTGAGCAAGGACGATCCCGAAGGCCATTGCCTTCCCGCCGGCGTTCCGCGGATTTCGCCCTTTTTGCAAAAATTCGTCCAGACGCCGGCCCTGCTGGTGATCCTGGATGAGGGAAACATCCACAGCTATCGCCAGGTGTTTCTGGACGGCCGTCCGCATCTGGACGATCCCGGTCCGCTGTGGATGGGCGATTCCATCGGCAAATGGGACGGCGACACCCTGGTGGTGGACACCAAGTATCTGAACGACAAAACCTGGCTGAACGGGCAAGGGCTGCCCCATAGCGAGGATCTGCACGTGGTGGAACGCTTCACCCGCCCCGATTTAGGGCACTTGAACATAGAGATCACCATGGAGGACTCCAAGGCGTTCACTAAGCCTCACACCTTCACGCGAACGTATCTGCTCCGGCCCACCTGGGAGATCCAGGAGTACGTTTGCAACGAGTTCAACGTCGATCAGGACCACCTGGTAGGAAAGTAAAGACTTCAGTCCTAGTCCCCCGAATGCAACCGTACTGAAGAGAAACCTGGAGGCACACTAGGGGTGCTTTCGAGGCCCCAGAGGTTCCTCACTTAGTGCTTTCCGGACGCTTTTCCCGCATGCTGTTACCAGGAGATACACAGATGCGTAAAAGGATCGTATGTTGCATTTCGGGAGGTCTTCTCGGATTCGCTCTTTCGGGAAGCATCGGTGACGCCTTGGGCCTTACGGGAACGCTCGGCTCCGTGTTCTCCACAGTAGTGGGATTGGCGCTGGGTTACGTGGTCAGCACCCTGATGGACGTATTCACGGCGAAACCAGACAGTCTGCTGCCCGGCCGGTAGGAGTAATCTACTTCCCCACCAGGTGGTTCTGCTCGGTACAGAATCGCTCCTGGATTTCGCGATTCGCCGGCACGAATGCGCGCGTGAAGCTATAGGGCCTCGTCAGGAATTTCGGATCCTCAAGCGTATACTGAACCTCCAGGCTGCCCGCATCCAGCCCTGCTTCAGAAGCACCGGGATCGCACCCAGTTCGAAATTCCAGTTGGTCACCTTGCCGCTCGAGCGGCTGTCAAGGGAGGCAGGCTGGCGAGCTGGTCCACACCGTCGAACTCGGCGTCATTCATATTCACCCAGCCCATCCGACCGGATGGAAGCTTCACCTGGGCCCACCAGGTCTTCATGCCCATGTCGACGTAGGTCGCTGAGCAGTGATCACCGCCACAACCCGAGCCGTCAGGCCATTTCGTGAACGTAATATCGAATTCGGGATAAAACCTGCCTTTGAACCATACCGACGAGATACCTTCGCCCAGATACGTATAGGTCAGGATCGTGTCGCCGCGCCGCAATCCCGCGTCCGGCAGGTCGCGATCCATGCGGATGGTGCCAGGCCGAAGCGTGATGACCACTCCCGTAACGCCAGTCACTTTATCCCCTGTCGCGAGGCGGCCAACCGGCTTGCGCTTATTCTCCCAGGTGTCGTATACCACCATCGGTTTGCGCGCAGTCCATTCACGATACGTGCAGCCCTCGAAGGGACAGGCGTTCCAGTCAAGGTGCGGAAGCGAGGGAGCAGCCATAGCCTTCGATTCACCGTTCACCTGCGCCTGCTGCTGGCAAAACAGCGGGATGATGACTGTGGCCCACGCCAATCCCAAGACAACCTTCCGCATAGCTTAAGGGTACTCTCGTCCATCGCCTATTCGTGCCAGTACTTGAGATCCAGGGCGTTGGCTGGAACTAATCCTCATCTAAGTAGAACCACCTACCCATGCGTGAATCTGCGCCCGTTCTTAAGATGAGCCATGAAGCGAACACAGCGCGTGGACGACAACAAGGAATGCGTGGACTGCCGCACGGTTCTGCGTGCCGGAGCGCCTGTATGCGGAGCCTGCGGGGGCATGGACTTCCGTTATCCGAAGAACTCGAGGATCCCTTATGACGCGGTCGCGGCCTTTATTGGCGTGATGGCCGTCATTCTGTATTGGATCGTCCGCAGTTAGCATTCAATAGTGGAACCGGTATTTAACCTGAACGTAGATCTGCCTTGGCTCCGCGTAGTGCGTCCCTCCGAACGTCTCACTGTTATCGAGTAAGAAACGCCGGTTTGCCACATTCAGCGCCGTAACCCCGATGGTCAGATTTTGCGCGATCGGCTTGCTGAGCGAAAGATCCAACGTCGTGTGGTTCTCCAGATGCGCGGGCACATCGCTCGATCCATCTGTGAATCCGGAGCCGTAGTAGAGGTTGCCGCCGGCAGTGGTTTGCCACGGCAGACGAAAGTTGAAGCCGGCATGTAAGCGTGTGGGTCTGATCGTGATCCAGCAGGAAGTAGCCGCTCTGAGGAGGCGAGAAGTCCGTCAGACCGCCATTGACTGCGCCGGAACCCTCGGCGTGCGCAAACGCATAGCTGAGATACACCTCGCCGCGGTGGGCGATCTGCGGAGAGCGAATGCTCAACTCCCACCCATACAGCCGCGCATTGTCGATCGTCAGAGGGAAGAAAATGTTCGAGTTGCCAATCGCATTGTGATCGAAGTAATTCCGCGCGCGCTGATGATAATCGTTCACGTCAAATGACCAGCCGCGCAGGGGAATCGTAAGCCCGAACTGATGTTCTTGATCGCGCTCGCCGCGCAAAGGGATGAAGTCCAGGCCCTGCGACAACGCGAAACCCAGCAGAGGTCCGCTTACCGTGGACAGCGGCGGCGCCTGGTAGTACTCGCCCCAGAAACCTCGCAGCACCCAGTTCAAGTGCGGGATGCGAATGGTTCCGCCCAGCCGGGGACTCGCCGCATTCTCCGCGATCGCTCCACTGAAGTGCGTCAGCCGCGCTCCCGCGGTCAGCGTGAGCCAATCCAGAGGCTTGTACTGCTCCTCCCCGTAGAACGATTCCAGATGCCCGGATGTGTTCTGCTCCTGGGCAAGCCCGAGTCCGGAGCCATCATGGGCGATCAAACTCGATCGATTCGCGTCCTTCTGCCCGAAACCGTAGACGCCAATACTCGCGTTATGATGCGTCGTCACCGCATTGAAGACGATTTGCGCACCGGCATATTGCGAGCCTCGATGCTGCGTCGGGCTGATCGGCGTATCACTAGGGCTGCCGTCGTAATTGGCGCGATTGTAGTGATAAAACGGCGACACTGTAAGGAGCATGCCCGGCCGGAAGGTATGCGCCCAGGAGAGACTTCCCAGCGCATCGCGTTCCCGTTCGAGATCGCGAATTCCCGCCTGCTGAGCGTCCGGATCGTTCGGAATCTGATAATCGTCGCGCCGCAGTGACGTCACGAAGCGAAACTGATCGTTCGCGTCCCGATTGTAAATGAGTGTCCCCATGCCGCCGAATCCAGCCACCCGATCGTGCAATACATCGGGACCGGGCGTCTCCAGGCCGTAATCGCTCCGGTTGCCGTTGAAGCTGCCGAAGTAAGCGAATTTCTCGGTGTGGCTGCCGAAATTCACCTGATCGTTCGTCTGGTGAAATGTGCCATAAGTCGCAGACAGTTCGGCTTCATTACTACGTTCGAATCCGGTTCTCGGCACCACATTGAATACGCCGTAAGTACGATCCCCGTATGCAGCGGAATAACCTCCGCGTTGCGCCTCCAGATAATCGATATCCTTGGGATCGATCTGTGGTCCGACATTACTCGCAATGTTGGTATTGGGGATCGGAACGCCGTCAATCGCCCAGGTCACCTGATGCCCGCCGCGCACGTGCAGCTGGTCATGCGTCACCCAGGCCCCGGGGACGTAGTCGGTGATCGCCTTCAGGCTATTGCTTAAATCCGCGCCCGGCGTGGTTTCGATTTCGCTGCGGCTGACGATCGTGGCGGGCGTCACCTGCTCAGGGTTCACGGTTAAGGCAGGCTCGGCTACCGTGACCTGGTCGCTTCGGGTCCCAAGCGTGAGCTGAAAATGCAGCAAAGGGGCGCTGCCGGAGGCGACGACCATCTGCTGTTGGGACGGGGCGAATCCTTCCTTGGCGACTGTGACGACGTAGGATCCTACCGGAAGCGCGGTCGCTTCGAAAGCCCCATCGGCATCGGTGGTCAGCTCCCGGGAATAGTCTGAGTTGCTCGACTTCACGATTACCTGCGCTCTCTGCACAGGGCGATGGTCGGGATCGTGGACAACGCCGCGAAGGGTGCCGAAAACAGCAGCCCAGGTGGCGATGGAAAATAGTACGGACAAGCCGGCTGTACGAGCAGACAAAGACAGCCCCCTTCTAACTTCAGATATTTTGAGGAAACGGAATTAGTACGAGGAAAGCTCTGGAGGACCGCGCTGTTGGCGGGGAGCTTGGAAGAGCGCCGGAGTTGGCGTTTCCTTCGCCGGCGGGTTCGTCAAGCCGCTCGGCAGCGGGAAACCGGAGACCAAAGCCGTCCCAGGCACTCCCGCGTTGGGTGAAGCGGAAACTGCCTTCGCGCCAGGAAAGAAAAGACATGCCGCAGTGTGAAGAGCAGGACCCGATGAGGAGCCCTCCACCGCGATAGCGCAGCGATGCTTGCCATTGCGTCGGCAGCAAGCGGGCAGCCCCGCTTCGGGGTCCGCGGCGAATGCGGAAGGGGGAATCAGCGAGAAGCTGAACAAACCCAGTAAGAGTACGGCCAGTGCCCGGCGCACGACCGCATGATACATCCCGCGAGATCGTTCGGTCAATTCTCGGTCGGAACCTTCTCGGCGTGGTCGACCACGATGACGTCAAGTTCGCCCTTGGTCGACGTCAGTTTCAGCCCGAGTTGTTTTTCCACGGCCGATGCGATGTTCGTCCCCGGATCGCTGGCGTTGTTGCCCTCTTGTGCCGAGAATCCAGCCGGGAGCGCCATCCCCGACAAATCCGGCGTAAATTCGAGGACGAAATCGTATTTGCCGGTGAGCCCGGTCTTATCGATCACCGGACGACGAACTGAGTTGGCCAACCGGATCGCAATTTCCGAAACAGGCAGTCCCCTCGCAACCATGGTCGCCGTCGCGCCGTTAGGACCCGGGAAAATCGACATGATTGCGCCGCTGCCGTTCAACTGCGGGCGGCCATTTTTACTGGCTTGGAGCGGGCCGGCGACCGGCGTCAATGGCTCGATATTCGGATCTTCCGTCTCCTTCAGCTTGGAGCCGCCCTTGGCAATGGTCAGCTCGTCTATTGGAAACTCTTTCGATTCGTGGTGCAAGACCATGCCGAAGCGCTCCTTCAACAGGTTCTGCCACATCACGTTGACCTGTGCTTTGGTCGCGCCCGCCGGAACTTTGGCGACGATGTCGTAGCGTTCCGTGTTCATCCATTCCGGAGCCGTGACCAGGAACGTCTGGACGTCATAGGCGGTCATCAGAATGTTTCTCAGGGCCGCGTTGGTCCAGGTGATTTGTCCCGGATCGGATGTTCCGGGGCCGCCCCGCGGCGGGCCGTAAAATACGCGTGCCCCCGGTTCCGGCGGCGGCGTGCGCTTCACGGATGCAACTTCAAACGTCAAGCTGGCCGGGATTTGCCCGACAGCGATCCCGCAGGCGAACAGCAAAGGCGATCCATAAGGTCTGGCGCATTGGGACCTCCGCTAGCTAGTTTGACGGATTTTCGAAAAGATTACTATCAGAATGGAGGCTGGGTTTGTTGCGATTCCGCAAACCAGCGGCGGTAGCGATTCTGGCGGCGGCGCTGGCCATTGGGGCGCAAAGTCCGCCGATTACCGGCTACATCATGCAGACCTGGACCACACTTACACGATCGAACAAGAATCTGGCGACTGCTGCCGTGGACCCGAAGTTCCCGGTGGGACCGAGCGGGCGGTGGCCGGTCTACGTCGCGCGAACCGAGAACGCGGAGAACGTAGAACGAGATGTGCGGGCGCAAATGACCGCGGAGGATTTCAGCAAAATCGAAATCCGAAGCCTGCCGGAAGACTTCTCGCAACTCCGCGAGCAGGGACTGCTGTATCTGCCGAACCCCTACGTCGTGCCCGGCGGAAGGTTCAACGAGATGTACGGGTGGGACAGCTACTTTATACAGCTCGGCCTGCTGAAGGACGGCCAGATTGAGCTGGCCAAAGACATGGCTGACAATTTTCTGTACGAGATCCGCCAGTACGGCCAGATTCTGAATGCGAATCGCACGTATTACCTGACCCGGTCGCAGCCCCCGTTTCTCACCGAAATGCTGTTGGGAGTCTATCGCCAAACCAAGGATCGGGCATGGCTGGCAGGATCGGTGGAAGCCGCCGAGAAATACTACCACTACTGGACGCGCGAGCCGCATCTGACGCCGCAGACCGGGTTATCGCGATACTTCGATCTGGGAGACGGCCCATCGCCCGAAGTTCTGGCTTCGGAAGTGAATGCCGCGGGCCATACCCATTACGACCTGGCCAGGAATTACCTGCGGACCCATCGCGTGGAAGCTTACGACGTGGCGCGCTTTTACGATCGCAAGCGTGACCTGCTCACGCCCGAGTTTTATAAAGCGGACCGGTCCATGCGGGAATCGGGGTTCGATCCGTCGGCGAGATTCGGTCCGTTCAATGCGGATATCGTCGCGTACAACCCGGTGTGTTTGAACTCGCTCCTGTACGTCATGGAGAAGGAGATGGCGGAGATCCTGGAGATCCTTGGGAAAGACGCAGAAGCGGCGTCCTGGCGAGCGCGGGCGGGCGAAAGAGCGGAGCGGGTGAACCGGCTGATGTGGGATGCGCACGACGGGTTGTATTACGACTACAATTTCGAAAAGCAGCAGCGCCGGCCGTATCCGTTCCTGACGACGTTCTATCCGCTGTGGGCGGGAATCGCGAGCCCGGAGCAGGCGGCTCGCGTCAGGAAAGCGCTGGGGAAGTTCGAACAGCCGGGCGGGTTGCGGACCAGCACGAATCGAAGCGGCGACCAGTGGGATGCGCCGTTCGGCTGGGCTCCCTTGCAACTGATCGCCGTGGAGGGTCTGCGGCGATACGGGTATAACGACGATGCCAACCGGATCGCGGAAAAGTTCTTGAGCATGGTGCATGATGAATTTCGCCGCACCGGAAATATTTTGGAGAAATACGACGTGGAGCGGCGGGCGGCGGATATCCAGGGCGAAGTTCGCTACGGCTACAGCTCCAATGAAGTGGGTTTCGGGTGGACCAACGGGGTATACAAAGTTCTGGTGGACGAATTGTCTCCAGATCGCCGGAAAGCACTGGAAGAGCGCTAACAGCCGGGGTTCTAGCCTGAACGGCGACGCACACTGGTGTTTGCAATGAATTCCCGCAGCGCCTCTTCGTATCTGGCCAAGGCCAACTCCAACTGCTGGTTGGCGTTACGCAGCGCCATGCTTCCGTCCGGATTGCCTGGATCCAAGGATTGCCGTGATGCCGACGCTTCCAGTTGAGCCCGTAATGCCTGCCGATAATCGTCGCGCGCCGCGTTCAGCGACGCATTCGTGTCCGCGAGATTGCCGCCGGACGATTGCGGAGGTTTGCGCACCGCGTCGTTTTGTTCGGAGCACTCGATGCAGACCGGCGACCCGTTGATGTAGAGCTGGGTTTCGGCCTCGCAATAACTGCATCGTGCCATAAGGTGGATGCCCGGCAAGAATCTTATCACGGGATTAGCGCGTAATCCATGGTCTTTTTAGCAGATCTAGGGATCACCCTGGCAAACCGGCAATATTCAGCCATCGCCGCGAAAGGCGTCGGACGATGCTCTCCCGCAGGACACAAATTAAGAAATCCGAGAAGAGTTGGCGCGCGGATCACAACCGGCTTTGACTGTGAGTGGACCACCAGCCTCAAGTTGTGGTGGCTGAGTTTCCGCATCTTTCCCGTCGCACTCGACGCAGGTCGGAACACCGTTAATAAGCAGAATGGTGTCTGCTCCGCACAGGACGCATTTGTGCATGGTGGAACCAGAATAGGAGACGCTCGCCGTCGACTCAATTCCGTTGGGACAGTATTTACAAGTATCGGGTTGGGCGATTGGTAGAATCAGTTGGGTACCCCATGAAGACTTTCAGTTTTCTCCTTCTTGTCGCCTCCGCGTGTGGATTCGCCCAGGCGCTCAAGCCCGTCGCGGTTCCGAACCCATCGGTTGCGGGAGCTATCCAGCCGAACTGGGCCATGGCCGCCGACGGAAGCGCACTGCTGAGCTGGGTGGAACCGACCAAAGGCGGCGGGTACACCTTGCGCTATGCCGTTCGCCGCGGCACCGCGTGGTCGGAAACGCGCACCATCGCTACTGGCCGGCCGTTCTGGCGGCATCCGGCCGAAGTGCCCGGGCTGGTCAGCTTAAGCGACGGCACACTGCTTGCCCAGTGGGTCGAAAAAGGGAAGGAATCGACCGACGAGGAGAACATCTTCGTCTCCAGTTCGAGCGATGGCGTCCATTGGACGAAGCCGTTGATGGCGCACCACGACAAGAGTCCGGTGCAGCATGGGTTGGTTTCCATCGCCGCCAGCGGGCCTAAGGAAGCGTCGCTGTTCTGGCTCCAGGCGCTAAAAGGCGAAGACGCCCCGGTTTCGCTGATGCGCACGGTTGTCGGCGCGGATGGAAAAGAGATCAAGGAAGAGGAGCTCGATAACGATACGTGCTCCTGCTGTCCCACGTCCGTCGCGAAGACGTCAAAAGGCCTGCTGGTGGCGTATCGCGACCACACGCCCAAGGACATCCGGGATATCGCGGTACTTCGCCTGGAGAGCGGGAAATGGTCGACCACTAAGATCCTGTACCCCGACAAGTGGGAGATCAATGCATGTCCGGTCAACGCCGCATCCGCCGCCGCCAAGGACAATCGCGTGGCCATCGCCTGGTATACCGAGGCGGACGACAAGCCGCGAGTACAACTGGTGTTCTCCTCGGACGGGGGAACCACGTTCGGCAAGCCGATCAAGATCAATGGCGGCGATACGCTGGGGTATGCGTCGACGGCGCTGAACAGCGATGGCGGCGCGTTCGTTTCCTGGATCGAAGAAGGTGCGGACTCGGCCAGCGCACTGGTGCGGCTGGTATCGCCCGCCGGAGTCGCCGGACCGATTCTCAAGATCGCCACAGGCCCGCGGTCGAGCCTCGGATATCCCAAGATGTTTCGCTCACAAAGCGAAACCTGGATCGCCTGGGGCGATGCCAAGAGCGGCATCAAAACGGCCCAGTTGCAGTAACCCGCTAAAATAGCGAGAAGGGCGCGTAGCTCAGTTGGTTAGAGCACCTCGTTTACACCGAGGGGGTCCGGGGTTCGAATCCCTGCGCGCCCACCACTTCCCTCAGAATTAGAGTTGCCCCGAACCCGCGATGCTTTAATCCCGATGCAGAAGTTTGCGCCGGATAAGATGCTTGATGTCGGGCTTGAACTCGGTCCACAGGTTGCCCTGGGCGAACCCTAAAAGATTCAATGCGGTCAGGTTCCAGGCTCCCGGACGAGTGGAGATTTCCCGCCCCGGATGATAGGCATTGATGGCGAATCCGCTTCCGAATGCGGCCACCAGGTTGGCATACGCGATATCGTTGCCCCGCGGCGTTTCCAGGACAACCGTGCTTATCAGCGCGTGACCGGTGCGCTTCCACACATTGCTGCTGGTAGAGGGCCGGTAGCGGACGTCTTCGTGCAGGGCCGCAGCCGCTCCGCTCTGAAGGCCGTACGTCATCATCCGCTGGGTGAAGGAGGCAGCCAGATGGTTGGTAAACCCGTCGACGCCCCGGCCCCAGACCTCGCTCGGAATCAGGAGTTGGAAGGCTGACGACGCGACCGATGCCGCGTACGGCTGCGCTCGGGTCAGCGTCTTGGAGGCGAACAGCGTAAAGCGGTCGTGTCCGGTGAGCGGAGGCCCGGGATCGGGAGGAGTTTGCAGCGAGCTCGAAAATGAGCGCTGGAGATTTTCGAACATCTCGTCCTGGTCGTTGGTCCGAAGGGTGACTTTGTGATAGATGAACTCGCCCAGATGGACCATGCGGCTTTCCGAGGTCTGCGCGCCGTGCCCATCGAGATGCACCCAGGTCTGCAGAGGTTCATGCGGAGATTTCAGGAAAACCGCATGCATCGAAGGAGAACTATTTTCACGGCAACTTTGGATTTCCGTGGCGTGAGTGTGCGCCAGCCGGAACATCAGGGGGTCTTTCGACCACGTGGCGGTATCGCTGAGACAGCTTTTCAGCAGCTCTTCGCCGCCACCGGTCACTTCAACATTTTTCGGCTTCTCCGTGCCGAATGAGAGCTTTGGCAGGTCGCCGCGGGAAAGCCTGTACTCGATGTTCGACTTGATGGTGTGAGATGCCGGATCCTGTGCCGCGCCCGCAAGGCTCGACAGCAACCCCAACGATACTGCTGCCGGGCAGCGCATGTACTGGTGCTTAAAAGCGCTTAATTATAAGGGACGGCTTGGCCCTCTGTCTGTACAAAATTGCTCACTTTCGTCGAGTTGTTGCGGGGCGTTCCTCGTGAAGGATCGCGCTCAGGAGCGAACTGTTCACTTCCAGTGCTCCATCGTACTTGACGAAGCCCAGCTTGCGGAACTTGTTCATGAAAAAACTCACCCTGGCCCGAGTGGTGCCCACCATCTCCGCCAGTGTTTCCTGGCTGATCTTGGGAATCGGAATCACCGGCGCGGAGTTGCCGTTCCTGCCGAAATCGGCGAGCAACAGTAAGACCCTGGCCAGGCGTTTCTCGCTGGAGTTGAACAGCCGGTCCACCAGATCCTCCTCGATCCGGATATTGCGGGAAAGCAAGTACGCTACCAGAAGCTCGGAGAACTTCGGCTGCTCCCGGATCACCTTGATCGCGGCAGCTTTCTCTATGCGCGCGATGGTGGAATCCGCCAGTGCCACGGCCGTCGAGACGCGCCGCTGCTGCCCGGCCAGGCAGCCTTCGCCGAGGAAGTCCCCAGGGCCCAGAATGGCGAGGATCGCCTCTTTGCCATGGCTCGAAACAACCATGCGTTTCACCCTGCCCTTCTGGATGTAGAAAAGCGCGTCGGCGGGGTCCCCCTGGGTGAAAATCGGCTGATTCTTGCGGTAAACGGAGAGCGTCCTGCCTGTGCCCGCCTTCGCGAGGAAACTTTTGGGATCGAACCGCGTACTGATCGTCTTCATAAGGTGCCTTTCGTCACGCCGGCGTGCATGGCGATCACCTCTCACTTAGGCTATCATCAGAAACATTATGTCGACATGGATGCCGATAGCCGTGTTGGGTATCTCTATCCCCATCCAATTGGCCGCGCAGGGGGGGATCGGAGGACGGCTGAACGACGTTCCGCGCGCGCAGGCCGCCAATCCCAAACCGGCTCCGAGGCTGGCCGACGGGCATCCGGATCTGGGGAACGGCAAAGGCGCATGGAATCCCCGAACCATCGTGAATCTGTCGGGAACCGGCACGGGCGGTCCCAACCGGTCGCCGGTGGAGAAGCCGATCGAAATTCCCTTCAAACCCGAGGCGAAGAAGATCTACGATCGGCACTTGGCGACGCTGTCGAAGGACGATCCGGAAGCGCTGTGCCTGCCGCCCGGGATTCCGCGCATGTATGCGACCCCGTTTCCCTTCCAGATTTTCCAGCATCCCGACCGCGTGATTTTTATCTTCGAAGGCGCGGCGCATGTATGGCGCGTCGTATATACCGACGGGCGGCCGCATTCGAAGGATCCCAATCCCACCTACCTGGGTGAGTCGATCGGCCACTGGGAAGGTGACACGCTGGTGACCGATGTCATCGGATTCAACGACCGGACGTGGCTCGACCAGGACGGCCATCCGCACGGCGAGCAGTTGCACATCATGGAGAAGTTCACGCGCTTGAATGAATTGTCGATGCGGTATGAGGTGACCATCGACGATCCCGAGATGTACGAGAAGCCGTGGACTACCAGCTATTTGATTCCGTTCGTCCCCGGCGGCGAACTGTACGAGTATATCTGCCAGGAAAATAATGTTGACGTCAAGCATCTGGTGGGAAAATAACCTGAGGAGAACAAACATGAATATCTTTGGCTGTGCCCTTGCGCTGGCTGCGGCATGCGCACCTGTATTCGCGGCGCTGCCGGTGGTTCCGGGAAAGGATCAGGCCGCGATGCTCAAGAGCAGCGATCCGAAGCTCGCGGCGAACAAAAAGCTGGTATACGACTTTTTCCGCGTGGTGCTGCGCGGATTCCGCGTGGATGAAGCGGACAAGTACATGGCCGTCGACTACATGCAGCACAATCCCAACGCGGAAACCGGAATTGCGGGCTTTAAGGCGTATTTCAACGCGATCAAGCCGAAGCAGCTTCCGCCGATCCCAGCGACGCTCACCGATCTCGTCGCGATCCAGGCCGAAGGCGACTACGTCACGCTATCGTTCGTGAAAGAGTACGACGATCCTTCGGCGCCGGGCAAGAAGTACACCACTACCTGGTTCGACATGCTGCGGGTCGTGAACGGGAAACTGGTCGAGCACTGGGATTCGGCGACCAAGGGCGCAGTGGGTCCCGCAGCGGCCAGCGTGACGAAGAAGTAAATCGTGGAGCGGGCTTTAGCCTGCAAGCGGGGCTTGAGCCCCGCATCCGAAGCCTGGCTTAAAAGCCCGGTTGCAGGCTGAAGCCTGCTCCACGTCGTAAAAGTCACTTAACAGGAGCGGCCGGGGCTTCCGGGCTGGCGATATCCTCCATGACTTTCCAGGAGCCATCGGCCTGCTTCTTGTAAACCTCGACGTAGGTACCTTTTTCCGTCACGGCTTTCTTGGTCTTAGGATCGGTGGTCGTGACCGAGTAGGAGCCTTGCGAATAGGCTAAGTCGTCCTTGGAGACGTAAACCTTGGCCGTTCGCAGATCGAGCGAGAACTTGGGATCGCCGAAGGCCGCTTTCATGCCGGCCCGAATCGCATCCTTCCCGGCCATGGCCGGTGCGTTCGGCAGAATAGCGGTTCCGTCGTCCGCATAATGAGCGACGATCTTATCCACATCTTTCGCGGCGAATTCCTTCACCCACGCGGTCTCCATGTCGCGAATGGCCTGCTCGTCGGCAGCGCGCGTGTCGGGCGGCGCGGGCGGCGGAGCCTGGGCGCAGCCGAATAGCAACACTGCAAGCGCAAGTGGAGCTAGGCGAACAGTCATGTGTTTCATGTTTTGGTCCTCGGCGATGCAGCATATCACATCGGCGCGGCGTTGTTGGAGCGCGCGGCCTTATGCCGGCAAACGCTTGCCGTTCGAAGGATTCGCGGGCCGTGTGGCCTTGCGCCTGGCGAGCGATTCGATCTCGGAGGCGGCCACGATCTCGTAATCGCGGGTATAGGCTTCGTGATTCTTTTCGAGATCGCCCAGCCGGTACAAATAGTTCACCATGATGCCCGCCGAGCGGTGCATACCCACGGCCGAGGTGTCTCCCAACCAGTTGATCCGCTCCAGCCGCGCTCCATTGCGGAGATGAAACCGGGCCACCGGATCCAGCGGCTCGCGGCCATGCTTGGCTTGCAAAAGGTACCGGGCGCACAGCGGAACCAGTTCGTGGCGAAGCTCCTCGGCCAGCTCCTGGTTCTCCCACCACTTGGGTTGGGCGAGCTTCGACTGGAGCCCGGCGAGTTCTGGATTCTCCGCCAGCCATTCGCGAAAACCCGGAACCGGAGAAACGGTCGCGAACTTGCGGATCCGGGGAACCTCGCGGCCGACGTCCTCGACCACCTGCTTAATCAGGAAACTGCCGAAGGGGACTCCTCGCAGGCCTTCCTGGCAGTTGGTTATGGAATAGAACATCGCGCATTCCGCCGCCTCCGGCGGCAGGACCGGAGCATCGGGATCGAGCAGGGGCTGAACCTTATCGGCCATGCCATGAGTGAGCGCCACTTCGATGAAGATGATGGGCTCGTCGGGCAGCGCCGGGTGAAAGAAGGCATAACAGCGGCGGTCAGCCTCCAGGCGGCGGCGCAGATCTTCCCAGCCCTGGATCTGATGAACCGCCTCGTAGCGGATCAGCTTCTCGAGCACCAGCGCCGAGGTACGCCAGTCGATCCGGCGCAGCTGCAGGAACCCCCGGTTGAACCAGGCGATCAGCAGGCGCTCCAGGTCGTCCACTACCGGCTCCCAATGCGGATTCTGATCCAGCTTGCGCAGCAGACCGGCGCGCAATTCAACCAGGATCCGGGTTCCGCCCGCCGCGAGATTCAGCCGCCGGAACAATTCCTGACGCGGCGATTCCACCGCGGCCTGTAAGCCTGCGAGGTTCGCAGGCGACGGTTCCTCGCGATAGGCATCTCCCGCGCGCGCGATTTTTTCAGGGTCGGGAGAGAACTCCTGAACGAGAAGATCGAAGAACGTGGCGCGCGAGGCTTCATCCAGAGCTTGGTATGCGGTCAGCGCTTCACCCGCCAGAAGTGTGCCGGAGACTTCGCCACGCTCCGACAAAAGATTGCGGCAGAGCAGGATGGCCTTGCGGGCCGCACGCGATGGGGTCCGGGTGCCCGATCCGTTCAGCCGTGTCGGCCAGCCAAAAAAGCCCGCCAGATTCACAGAAGCTCCCTCAACTCTATTGTGATCTAACCGGATATCCATCGGATGAAAGCCCGGTTTTATACAGATTACGATAGGCTGGTCCCCAGGAGGCCAGCCTATGCGATCCCTGGCAAGCGCCATTTTACTGATTTCGAGCCCTGTACCTCAAGTCCCCCAGGAAAGGAGGCATTCATGCGGCATAAGAAGCTGACGGCGGCCGGGATTCTCGGCCTGGGAGTACTCACACTGATGGCGCTGCGTGCGCAGCAAAAACCAACGTTGACGGCGATGGACTATATCGAGATCCAGCAGTTGGCGAACCGATACGCGCAAGCCATCGATTCGTGTTCCAACAACGGCTACGACTACGCCGATCTGTACACGCCCGACGGCGAGTTCGTCGACAATATCACCGAGGAAGCCTTCGCGAAGGGCGGCCTGGTCCGCGCCAAGGGCCGGGAACAACTGGCGGCCGCGGCGGGAGGCGGGTCGCTCGGCTGTAAGAACGTCGGCTGGAAGGACTGGAGCCACCTGATGGTGAACCACGTGATCACGCCGACCCCGGAGGGCGCAAGCGGACGCGTCTACCTGGTGGCGATCGGAGAAAAGGGGCCGCGCGACGTGACGCGATACGGAGGGTACGAGGACCAATACGTGAAAACCTCGGTGGGCTGGCGGATCAAGAAGCGCACCCATGTGCGCAACAAAGCATGGAGCAATCCACTGCTGCAATCGGCGGACTTGAACTGATGCGCAGGCTATTCATCGGACTTGTGTTCGCCGCGATGCTTCCCGCGCAGGCGCCCGCGCCGAGGCCGTTCAAGGTTGTCCGGCTGGATCCAGCTCTGGATGCGATTATCTCCACCGACGCCTCGCCCGGGCGAGTTTCCCAACGGCATCGCGTTTTCACCGGATGAAAAGTATCTCTACGTGACCGCCGGATTCGGGAAAACCTTGCGCTGGGAGGTGCGGCCCGACGGCAGTATCGCCAATCCAAAAACCTTCATTCCGGCCGGCAACGACGGCATGAAGACCGATTCGAAAGGGAATCTCTATTCGGTCAACGCAGTGGGTCCGGGCGAGGTTTGGATTACGTCGCCGGAAGGCAAACATCTGGGGACCTTGCAGCTGCCGCAGATCCAGGGCGAACCCCGGCCGCGAATTTGCGCCTCGAATCTTGCCTTCGGCGATGCGGACAACAAGGGTCTTTACATCACGGCCTGCACGCACTTGTTCAAGGCGGGGGCGCGCTAGCGAGTCGCTGGCCACTCGCTGGCGCTCGTGGTTCTGCGCCGAACCGCGAACGATAGAGAGCGGCCCTACTGGTTCAGAAGCGGGATGTTTTTCGCGGGCGGCGGCTCGGGAATGGATGCGAGATACGCGCGGATGTCGGCGAGTTCGGCATCGGAGACGACCTTGGCCGTATAGGGCGGCATCTGTCCCTTGGGCTGGCGCACGTAGGCGATCAGGGCCGCCAGGGCGATCGGCTTCGGCGCCAGTCGGGCTCCCGCCGTAGTCCCCTGCCCCTGGGTGCCATGGCATTCGTAGCATCCGTACTTGGAGAAAAGCTGTTTGCCGTTGGCCGCGGAATCCTGGCCGAGCAACAGAGGAGAGCACGTCAGACCCGCAGCGGCGATGAAGAGTGTGACACGCACTCTCCAATGTTACCCTGGAAAAATGCGTGTGTTCCTGATCCTTTTTCCAGCCATCCTGATGGCGCAGACTCCACCTCCCGCGGCCAAGGCCGCGCCCGCGGCGACGAAATCGGCGACTCCCGCGGCGAAGAGCGCCACTCCTTCTACAGCGGCCAAGTCCTCCAAGGCCAAGGCGGCGGCACCGGCAGCGGCGCCGGGAGCTTTGACCACGGACGACCAGAAGACGATCTACGCCTTGGGCCTGAGCATGGCCCAGCAGCTTTCGCAAATGGGCATCACGCCCGCAGAGTACGCGATCATTAAACAAGCTCTGACCGATTCCGCGGCCGGAAAACCAGCCCTCGAACTGAGCGCGTGGCAACCGAAGTTCGGAACGTTCGCGAATGCCCGGTCGGTCAAACTGGCGGCGGCTGAAAAAGTAAAGTCCAAGGCCTTTCTCGATGCGGCCTCGGCGGAACCAGGGGCGACGCGTGCGCCCAGCGGGCTGGTTTATCGCGAATTGGCCGCCGGCTCGGGCGCTTCGCCGAAAGCGACCGACAAAGTGCGCGTGAACTACCGCGGCACGCTGACCAACGGGACCGAGTTCGACAGCTCTTATAAGCGCAACATGCCGGCCGAGTTTCCGCTGAACGGCGTGATCCCGTGCTGGACGGAAGGCGTCCAAAAGATGAAAGTCGGCGGCAAGTCGAAGCTGGTGTGCCCATCGGAAATCGCCTACGGAGACCAGGGCCGCCCGTCGATTCCTCCGGGAGCGACGTTGGTTTTTGAGATTGAACTGCTGGCGATCAATCCGTAGACTGGTATCCTGAGCGAATGCGCCGCGTCCTGATCTTTTTGCCGCTCGTACTGATCTCGTGTTCGTCCAAGCAAGAATCGTCAACGGAACCGACTGAGAAAACTACCGTGAGCCCAAACACTGACTCGAAAGCCTTCTTAGATAAAGCCGCCGCCGAACCCGGCGCGCAGAAGACGGCCAGCGGCCTGGTGTATCGCGTGATTACGGCCGGCAGCGGAGCATCGCCCAAAGCGACGGACACCGTGAAAGTGCATTACCGCGGTACGCTGATCAACGGCAAGGAGTTCGATAGCTCCTATGCCAGAAACGAGCCTGCCGAGTTTCCGCTGAACATGGTGATTCCCTGCTGGACCGAAGGCGTCCAGCTGATGAAGGTCGGCGGGAAGTCGCGTCTGGTTTGTCCCGCCAATATTGCTTACGGCGAACGTGGCGCGCCACCCGATATTCCCGGCGGCGCGACCCTGGTTTTCGAGATCGAACTGCTGGGGATTTCCTAAATTCACGCCATGCGCGCCAGGACGACTGCGGTTCTCCTGGCCATTCTTCTGGCCGCCTGCGGGGAGAAGAAAATCGTCGTCCCGGAAGTCTTCCGGGTGAAGTTTGAAACCTCGAAAGGGGACGTGATCGTCGAAGCGACGCGCTCCTGGGCGCCCCACGGCGTGGACCGGTTTCACGAACTCGTGCGCATGGGTTACTTCACCGAAGGCCGCTTCTTCCGCGTGGTTCCGCAGTTCGTCGTGCAGTTCGGCGTGCATCGCGATTACGACGTCCACACCGTCTGGCGGAATCTTTTTATCGTCGACGATCCGCCGCAGCAGAAGAATCTGGTCGGCACGCTGGCGTTCGCGCAATCCGGGCCGAACACGCGCGCCACCGAGATCTTCATCAACTTGAACAACAACGCTGTGCTGGACGAGCAGGGCTTCGTGCCCTTCGCTAAGGTGGTCGAGGGCCTGGACGTGGTGGATAAGTTCTACTCAGGCTATGGCGAGCTGCGGCCGACAGGCAAGTTCATCGATCCGGGCGCGGTGGAAGAAGGGGCCAATGCGTACCTGGTTCCGAGATTCCCCAAGCTCGATTACATCAAGCGGGCGACGATCTTGAAATGAAAAGGGGACAGGCGGCGCGAAACGCGCGAGCTACACGCCAGTCCCCTTTTCACTTCTTTACTTCCTTGGCTTTTCCGCCTACGCCTTCGGTGTAATGCACCAGATCCTGGTTACCTTCGACGCAGGCGAACTCCATCAGCTCCATGTTCTGGTCGGGATGCCGGCCGAGCTGACCGGCGATCTTCCACGGCTGCGTGTAGATGGTCGGATCGTCGACCACGGCTTCGTAGTTGATGTTATTCGTATCGACGGGGGTGATGCGTTCGACCACGTGGATCGCCTGCGTGGTGAAGTTGCCGGCCATGTCGAACCACGTCTTGCCGTTCTGATTAGTGGTGTCGATCACCAGTGTTCCGCCATCCCACTTGCCCACCGAATCGCCGCGAAATAGCTTGACGTTGGACGAAATATGCGGGCGGCCGTCGGTGGGAATCGCGCGATAAGTGTGCGCGTACTCGGTGAGGAACAGGACGTATCCGGCCGGCTGGACGATCTGATAGCCGAACTGCTGGTAAGCCGCGTGGGGCACGCCGGACACGTAACAATGCGCCTCCGGCTCCAGATAGATTTGTTTCGCGAGCAGTTCGTTGGCTTTCGCCGCCGCCTCAGGCTTGTAAGGAATTCGCCCGTCCGCCGGATCGACGATCGCGCCCTTGCCGGGGCCGATTCCGGGCTGCGCTTTGGGATGATCCTGAACTTCGAAAATCGCCTGGTTGAAACGAGGCGTCCAGAAACCCTGCATATCGGGTTGTCCATCGGGAGTGCGTCCGACAGGCTGTCCCGCGGTTATGGGGGCCGCGTAATATGGCCCGTATTGTTCTCCGCCCGGGGGGCCGCCTTTTCCCTTGCCGCCTTTACCGCCCTTTTGTTTGTCCTGGCCCGCGCCGGGGATGGGCGCGAACATCATCAACGCCGCGGCCGTCGCCGCAACCACCAGTACGTTCAGCGCTTTTAGATTTCTCATTGGCTCTCTTTCTCCGCGTCCTCTAAATACGCATTGCACTCGTACTCGAGCAGTTTGAAGTTCGGCTCCTTATGCCGGTACAGCAGCATGCGGATGGTCCAGGGCCGGGTGTAAACCAGGGAGTCGTCAAGGGTTGCCTCATAGGTGAGGATGTCAGGCTCGGTGCGGGTAATGCGTTCGACGATGTGGAGCGCGTCGCTGTGGAAGTTTCCCGACCGGTCAAGCCATGTATCGGGGAGATTATTCGCCGTATCGACGACCAGAGTTTCGCCGTCCCAGCGCCCGCGCGAATCGCCGATCCAGAACAAGGAAACCTCGGGATGCTTGGTGCCGTCCATAAAAACTCTGCGCAGCGTGTGCGCGAATTCCGAGGCCATCAGCACAAACTTGGGCGTTTGCACGATCTGTATTGGGAACGGCAAATACATCGTCCGCGGAACACCCGGGATGTAACAAATGTTCAGAGGATCCGCCTTGGCGCGGTTCTTGTAATTCTCTTTCTGTTTTTCCCGTGCCGCCGGAGTGTACGGGATCTTGCCATCCGGCGGATCCACAATGACGCTCAGCCCGGCCGGCATACCCAGTGTCGCGATGTGATCTTCAAGATTCACGGCGGCCGCGTTCATCACCTGCCAGATGCCCTGCAGGTCCGGATGGCCGTCGGCGGTGCGCGGGGCCTTATAGGATTGTGCAGCGACAGGCACAGCCGCGAGGAACGCAGAGATTACCGCAACGTGATATCGCATAATTTAGACGGCTGATAGAGCTTTGGAAGGCTTCAGAAATTTTAGCGCATTGCCGCGATAGATCTGTTCGCGCTGCGCGGCGGTGATATCCATGGCGTCCAGAATCCGGATGGTCTCGCGGATATACAAGCCCGGCGACGGCTCGAATGGCACGTCGGAAGCGAACAAAACTTTATCGAACCCGAAAAAGTCGATACCGCATTTCGTGGCTCCATCGGCGCCGAACAGTGCCGTATCGGCGTAGAACATGCGGAAGTAGTCCACCGGGCGCTTCTTCATGGACTTGAGCAGCGACACGTAATCTTCGTCGGAGGTGCGCGTGCCGAGCTGATCCCATCCGTGGCCGACGCGGCCTTCGAAATAAGGGATCATGCCGCCCAGGTGATGCGTCAGGATCCGGATTCCCGGGTTCCGGTCGAGCAGGCCGGAAAAGACCATGCGCGCCATGGCGGCACTGGTTTCATAGGGCCACCCGAGAGTCCACCAGATCTCGTATTTCGATTTCTTCTCGGTGATGTAGTCCGGAAAGTTCGCGCCACGCGCGGGATGCATCCAGATGCCGATATCGCGCTTGGCCATCTCATCGAAGAACGGCTGGTACTTGGGCTCGTCGAGCGGCTCGCCGGTGACGTTGGTGAAGATTTGAACGCCGCCCGCCCCCAGTTCGGTCACAGCCCGGATGGCTTCTTTGGTGGCTTCATCGGGATTGTTCATCGCCAGCGACGCGATGAAGGTGGGGAAACGCTGGGGATGCTTGCGACACAGCTCGGCCATGCCGTCGTTGGCGAAGCGCGCGATAGCGGGAGTCTCATTCGGCCCGCCGAACGCCTCGATGGCCGGCGCGGGCAGCGAGATCACCTGGCAGTAGTCGCCGAATTCGTCCATTACCTTGAAGCGCGCGTCCAGGTTCACGATGGTCGGCATGTTGCGCACGCGCTTGCCGATATCGGGGAGGGCCTTGGGGCCGGCGATGTACTCGTCGAAGTAATTCTGGGGGAAGATGTGGTTGAAAATATCGATTTTCATGAACACACCATTATAACGGGCGAGGCATGCCTCGCCCCTACAACGTCAACCGGGGTTTTTAATGGGAACCGGCCAGTTCCTTGACGATGCCGGCGACGAAATTCTTGGCGTCGCCGAACAACATGAGGGTGTTGTTCATGTAGTACAGCTCGTTGTCGATGCCTGCGAACCCGGGACTCATGCTGCGCTTGATCACCATGACGGTGCGGGCACGGTCGGCATCCAGGATCGGCGTGCCATAGATCGGACTGGTCTTATCGGTGCGCGCCAGCGGATTCACCACATCATTCGCGCCGATGACCAGCGCGACGTCGGTGTTGGGGAAATCGCCGTTGATCTCGTCCATCTCGAGCAACTTATCGTAGGGAATATCGGCCTCGGCCAGCAGCACGTTCATGTGGCCGGGCATGCGTCCCGCGACGGGATGAATCGCAAATTTCACGTCGATCCCGCGCTTGCTGAGGGCGTCGTACAGTTCGCGGATCTTGTGCTGCGCTTGCGCCACGGCCATGCCGTAGCCCGGAATCACGATGACGCGAGCGCGCGGAATCGAGAATCGACGCGGCTTCGTCGGGCGTCGCCGAACGGACGGGCCGTTGGGCGACCGTACCGACCGCCGCAGCCGCCAATTGCCCGAACGCCCCAAACAAAACGTTGGTAAATGACCGGTTCATGGCCTTGCACATGATGATCGACAGGATCAGACCGGCCGATCCGTTGAGCGCGCCGGCGATGATCAGCAGGCGGTTGTTCAGCACGAAACCCATGCAAGCCGCCGCCACGCCGGCATAAGAATTGAGCAGCGCGATCACGGTGGGCATGTCCGCGCCGCCGATCGGCATCACCAGCATGATGCCGAATCCCATGGCGAGCGCGATGAATGCCGGGAACGCCCACGTGGGCGCGGGCGCGGCCACCATCCAGCCGCCGATCACGATCGCCGCGGTCAGCATGCTGAGGCTGACTACGTTCTGGCCCTTATAAGTCATCGGACGCGTGGGCATCAGCTCCTGCAGCTTCGCGAAGGCGATGATACTGGCCGTGGTGGTCAGAAATCCCAGGAGCGATTCGAGCACCAGTGCGCCCATCGGAAAGCCCAGCGGGATCTCGCCCTTGTAATATTCGGCTGTACCGATCAGCGCAGATGCGAGCGCACCGAAGGCGTGCGAGAGTGCGGTGAGCTGCGGAACCGCCGTCATCGGCATCAGGTAGGCCAGGGGCGCGCCGATCGCCGAACCGATTGCGAGGCCAAGGAGGATCCACCGGTACTCGACCACTTCAGGCCGCAGCAGGGTTCCGATCACGGCCAGCAGCATGCCGATCTCGCCAATGATGACGCCGCGGCGCGCGGTGGCCGGATTGTTCATCCACTTGACCGCAAGAATAAAGCCGACCGAGGCGAGCAGGTAAATCGCCGGAAGAACGTTCTCAATCATTATTTCCCTGGCTCTCTCTTGCGGAACATCCTGAGCATGCGGTCGGTGATCAGGTAGCCCGCGACCACGTTGAGCGTGGCGCAGACCACCGCGACGAATCCGAGCACGCGCTGGAGTGTCGACGCGTCTTTCTCGCCGGATATCAGGATCGCGCCGACCACGGCGATGGCCGAAATCGCGTTCGAGAGCGACATCAGCGGCGTGTGCAGAAGGGGGGAAACGCGCTTCACCAGCTCGAACCCGAGGAACGCGGCGAGCATGAAGACGTACAAGCCAAATTCGTAAGACTGCATTGTTTTAGGAAACCTTTTCCGGAGAGCCGCGGAAGCGTGTTCCGCGGCGGGCAATCCCAGCGCTTCGCGGACCCGCGAATTGGTCACCTCGCCGCCGTGCGTGACCAGAGTGTCGACGACAATGTCGTCGGTCACGTCGTTGGTCAGAGGCAGGAACCCAAGCAGGTGTTTGAGGAACGTGATCGCGTTGGCCGAGAACATCTGGCTGGCGTGATAGGGAGCCATGGACGCGAAGTTGGTCGGACCCAGAATCGTGACGCCGTTGTGGATCACCGTTTCGCCGGGGCGCGTGAGCTCGCAGTTGCCGCCGCGCACCGCGGCGATATCCATGATCACCGACCCGGGCGCCATGGCTTCGACCATATCTTTGGTGATCAGCACGGGAGCTTTTTTGCCGGGCACGGCGGCGGTGGAGATCACCACGTCCTGTTCGCGGATCACGTCCGTCATCAGCTCGCGCTGGCGGCGATAGAACGCTTCATCCATCACCTTGGCGTAGCCGCCCTTATCCTCGGCGGCGGTGGCCTCCACGTCCAGGCTGATGAATTTCGCGCCCACGCTGACGATCTGATCTTTCACCGCGGGGCGAACGTCATAAGCGCTGACGACCGAACCCAGGCGGCGTGCCGTAGCGATGGCCTGCAATCCGGCCACGCCCGCGCCGATCACGAATACCTTGGCAGGGGTGATGGTCCCGGCGGCGGTCATCAGCATCGGGAAAATTTTCGGCAGCGCCTGGGCGGCCAGCAGCACGGCTTCGTAACCGGAAATGGTCGCGAGCGAAGACAGCACGTCCATGCTCTGCGCGCGCGTGGTGCGCGGAATCAGCTCCAGCGCGAAGAACGATACGCCGGCGGCCGCAAGATCTGCCGCTTCACGAACCGCCGTGAGCGGCTCGCCCAATCCCATCACGATCTGGCCCGCGCGCAGGGAGCGAAGATCGGCGCGGCCGGCTTCGGGATTCGCACCCAGACTGCGGAACTGGATCAGGATGTCGGCTTGGGCGAAAATCTCGTCGCGGGACGCCGTGCGTCGCGCCCTTGGCGATGTACTGGTCGTCGGTATATCCGGCTTCGGCGCCGGCTGACGGTTCCAGCATCACCGATATGTCTGATTTTTTGAGCGCTTCCACCGAACGCGGGACGATCGCCACACACCGCTCACCGGGGAAGGTCTCTTTCAGGACCCCAACTGTTCTAGCCACTTATATGTATTCCGTTCACTACGAAGAAAAGATTATGATAGCGTCCCGGTCGGGGGTCTGCGCAAGTGGGGCAGCACGAGTGCCCGGCTAGAGCCTCTCGGCGACCGGCGTCCCCAGGCGTTCGGATTGACATACCATATTAGGTATGGATACACTCGGAACTGTGGCGAATCGAGGAACATCGGCGAGTAGACAAGCAGCTCAGCGCCGTGCCTCCCGACATTCTTAAGCGATACGAAAAGTGGAAGGATATCGCGATGATTTCCGGTCCGCCCGGGCTTCGGATGATCAAGGGATTTCACGACGAGGCCCTTCACGGAGAATGGCAAGGGTCCCGGTCGTCGCGGTTGAGTTTGAAGTACCGGGTGATTTACCGCTCGATCCCGCCGCAAACGTTGTTTCAGGTAGTTCAGATCACGGCACACGACTATCGGAGAACTTAGAATGAACGACTTTCGGCCAGCCAAGAAACGCGTCTCCGTATCCGTGGGCGAATCCGTTCGCATCCTTCGCGAGCTTCAGGAATATAGCCAGAATGAGTTAGCCCGGCTCACAGGCATTCCCCAGGCGACCCTGTCCGCCATTGAAAACGATCGAATCCGGCTGGGCGTCGAGCGGGCGAAGGTACTAGCCCGCGCACTGAAGTGTCACCCGGCGGTGCTGGTCTTCCCTGGCTGGGATATCGTCCGCGACTCAGCCGCCTAACGCGTCAGCCACTCGCGCATCGCCGCGGTGACCTCATCCGGACGCTCCATGGTCGACATGTGCCCGCATTTCGGAACCACCACCAGTTCGCTAAACGGGAGGGACTGCGCCATTTGAAGGTGACGGGCGGGAGGACTCCAGGCATCGTCGAAACCCGTGAGCACCAGCGCCGGACAGTGAATTGTCCTAAGGAAATGAGTCGCGTCCGGGCGCCCGAGCAGGGCCAGCATCTGGATTTCGAACAGATCCGGCGACTTGCCTTCGAACATCTGGATGATTTCCTCGACCAGGGGCGTATCGTTTTGGCGGTACGGCGGGAGCATGCCCTTGAGCCACTCGACGGCCATCGGCCGCATGCCTTGCGAGCGGGCTAGATCCAGCAGCCGGCGGCGGCCTCGTTCTTCGTTTTCCCCTGCTTCACCGGGAGGGCGAGCGTCAGCGCCGGTATTGAACACGGCTACTCTGGTCACGCGGTCCGGCGCGAGTCGCAGGATCTGGAACGCCACGCGGCCGCCCATGGAATGCCCTGCCAGTGCAAACGTTGGCGGAGCCCATCGAAGCACCGCCTCGGCCATGGCAACGATGGAATCGTGCTCAGGAGCCCATTCCATGCATACCGGGTCCGCGAGGTCGGCCAGGGAGGCTATCTGTTGTTTCCAGACGGTTTGATCGCAGAGGAATCCAGGAAGAAGAACGAGGGTAGGTTTGCCGGTTTCCACGGGTGTTAGAAATTGTCGCCTACAAGTTGTTGTAAAATCAAATCTCAGGGGAAAGATTCTGAAAACCAGCGAAGTTCGCAACCCTGATTACTTCCACCAAGTAGTCGATTGCCAGTGGGCCTGCCCTGCGCACACCAACGTGCCGCAGTACATCCGTCTGATCGCCCAGGGTAAGTACACCGACGCCTACATGGTCAACCGGGAATCCAACGTATTCCCGGCGATTCTGGGGCGCACCTGCGATCGACCGTGCGAGCCGGCGTGCCGCCGAGGCCGCCTGGACGGAGCCCCCGTCGCGATCTGCCGCTTGAAGCGCGTCGCCGCCGATCTGAAGGGCGATATCTCGCACCTGCTCCCGAAAATCCCCACGGAATCGAACGGCAAGCGCGTGGCGCTGATCGGAGCCGGCCCGTCGTCTCTGACGGTAGCGAACGATTTGCGGCCGTTAGGCTACGAAGTCACCATTTTCGAAAAGCAGAACAAGCCCGGCGGGCTGATGCGGACGAATATTCCATCGTTCCGGCTGCCGGAAAAAGTGCTGGACGACGAGGTGGGCACGATTCTCGACATGGGCGTCGATATTCGCTACAACTCGCCGGTGAGCAGCCTGCAGGGGCTCCTGGCGAATGGTTACGATGCGGTATTCGTCGGCACCGGCGCGCCGCGCGGCAAAGAATTGGATCTGCCGGGACGCAAAGACACGGATCGCATCCACATCGGGATCGACTGGCTGGAATCGGTCGCGTTCGGACACATCGACAAGATTGGCGAACGGGTTCTGATCATCGGGGTCGGCAACACGGCCATGGATTGCTGCCGGTCGTCACGCAGGCTCGGCGGGAAAGATATCAAGGTGATGGCGCGCCGCCCGCGCGGATACTTCAAGGCATCGCCGTGGGAACTGGACGACGCCGAGGAAGAAGGTATCGACATCGTCATCAATCACGCGCCCAAGCGCTTCGTGGTCGAAAACGGCGTACTGAAGGGCATGGAGTTCGAGCGTCTGGAATGGGACGCTGAGGCGAAGAAATCGCGCGTGATCGACGAAGTGTTCCTTCCGGCGGACGACGTGATTCTGGCGATCGGACAGGAAAACGCGTTCCCCTGGATCGAGCGCGATTTGGGAATCGAGTTCGACAAGTGGGGCATGCCGGCGGTGGATAAGACCACGTTCCAGTCGACTCGTCCTGGGGTTTTCTTCGGCGGCGACGCGGCCTGGGGACCTAAGAACATCATCTGGGCGGTGGCGCATGGTCACCAGGCGGCCATCTCGATTCACAATCATTGCCAGGGCGTGCCGGTTACCGACCGCCCGCCGCAAGGCTCCAACCTGATCAGCCAGAAGATGGGGATCAGCGAGTGGAGCTACCACAACGACTACAACCCCTCGAAGCGCCAGAAGATGCAGCATGTGGAGCTGACCAAGCGCTTCCAGCAGCTCAATATTGAAGTGGAGCTGGGGTTCGATCCGGAACAGACCGCCCGCGAAGTGCAGCGCTGCCTGAACTGCGATATCGAGACAGCCTTCGTCGAGAAGCGCTGCATCGAATGCGACGCTTGCGTCGACATCTGCCCGGTGCAGTGCCTGACGATCACCCGCGATGGCGAGGAGGCGGAACTGCGGAACCGACTTTCGGCGCCCGGCCACCAACCTCGAACAGGCGATTTACGCTTCGAATCCGCTGCCGCAAACCGGACGCGCCATGGTCAAGGACGAAGACGTTTGCGTTCACTGCGGCTTGTGCGCCGAGCGTTGTCCGACGGCGGCGTGGGACATGCAAAAATTCGATCTTATACTTCCATACGCAGGAGCATGCATGCACGACGTCCTCCGTACTCGCGTAAACGATTTCGCGGTCAAGCTCGCCAACGTCAACGGAACCGGCTCCGCCAGCGCCAACGGGCTGCTGATGCAGGCCATCTTCCGCATGGGCATTCCCGTGTGCGGCAAGAATCTGTTTCCGTCGAACATTCAGGGCCTGCCCACCTGGTATGAGATCCGCGTCAACAGGGACGGCTACTCCGCCCGGGCGCTCGATTACGACCTGATGGTCGCGATGAACTCGCAGACCTACGATCGCGATATCAAGGAGGTCCGGCCGGGCGGGTACCTGCTGTACGATTCCTCCTGGCCTCTGGATCCGGACCTGCATCGCGAGGACATCACGTTCCTGGGCGTGCCGCTCGCCGAGCTGTGCAATCAGAATTTCGACGATCCGCGCGTGCGGATTCTGATGAAGAACATCGCCTATGCAGGCGCGATGGTGGCGACGCTCGATATCGACATGGACGTGGTCAACGCGCTGCTCGACGAGAAATTCGCGGGCAAGAAAGCGCTGGCCGACTCAAACCGCAAGGCGCTGCTCCTGGGCTATCAATACGCCAAGGACCATTTCGAATGCCCGCTGCCGTTCCGTCTGGAAAAGATGGACGCGAACCGGGACAAGATCCTGATCGACGGCAACACGGCCACGGCGCTGGGAGCGATCTACGCCGGATGCACGGTCGCGGCCTGGTATCCGATCACGCCGGCTACGTCGGTCATGGACGGGTTCAAAGGATTCTGCGAACAATACCGGAAAGATCCTGAAACCGGCAAGAACAACTACCTGATCGTGCAAGCCGAAGATGAGCTGGCGGCCATCGGCATGGTGCTGGGCGCGTGCTGGAACGGCGCGCGGGCGTTTACCTCGACCGCGGGGCCGGGCCTGTCACTGATGAACGAGCTGATAGGATTCGGATACTACGCCGAGATTCCGGCGGTGATCGTCGATGTACAGCGCGTGGGTCCGTCCACGGGAATGCCGACGCGCACCCAGCAATCCGATCTGATGATGGCGGCCTACGCGTCGCACGGCGATACTCGGCACATTCTGTTGTTCCCGGCGAATCCGAACGAGTGTTTCCATTTCGCGGTCAAGGCATTCGATCTGGCGGAGCGCTTCCAGACGCCGGTGATCATGCTGTCGGATCTGGATATCGGCATGAATGACTGGGTGGTGCCGCGCCTGACCTGGGACGATGCTTACAAACCGGACCGCGGACGTGTATTGGACGCCGAGGATCTGGAGAAGAAAATCGGCAAGTTCCAGCGCTATAACCAGGAGGACGAAAACTTCGTGGCGGCGCGGACGCTGCCGGGCGTGAGCGAGAAGGGCGCGTACTTCACTCGCGGGTCGGGACACAACAAGTTCGGCGGCTACACCGAAATTCCGGACGAGTACCAGGAAGTGATGGATCGCCTCAAGAAGAAACACGCTGCCGCGGCGAAATTCATTCCGGAGCCCGAACTTGTCCCGCGCGAGGGCGCTAAGTTCGGCGTGATCGCCATGGGCGGCTGCGATCCGGCTGTCCGCGAGGCGCTGGATGTTCTCGACCGCCAGGGAACTCCCGCCGATTACCTGCGTGTGCGCGGATTCCCGTTCGGCGAAATTGTGGAACGATTTTTAGCCGAGCACGACTTCTGTTTCGTGGTGGAACAGAGCCGCGACGCGCAGCTTCGGTCCTTGCTGATCCTGGAGACGGCAGTGCCGAAGGAAAAATTACGAAGTGTTCTGGTGTACGGTGGATTCCCCCTGAGCAGCCGCCACGTAGTGCAGGGGATCCTGAGCCAAATATAGAAACGGAACATAAACGACCATGCCGTCGATCGCAAAACCCATCGCCACGCACCCCACGCTGCAACGTAATGCCTTGGGGCTGACCATCCGCGATTATGAAGGGTCCATGTCCACGCTGTGCGCGGGCTGCGGGCACGATTCGATCACCGCCGCCATCATTCGCGCGCTGTGGGAGCTGGACACGCAGCCGCACATGGTGGCCAAGCTGAGCGGCATCGGCTGTTCTTCGAAGACTCCGACGTACTTTCTCAGCGGCGCGCACGGTTTCAACTCCGCCCACGGGCGCATGCCGGCGATCGTCACCGGAGCGGCCGCGGCCGATCGCGACCTGCTGTACATCGGCGTGTCGGGCGACGGCGATTCGCTGTCCATCGGCCTCGGGCAGATGTGCCACGCCATCCGGCGCAACATTCGCATGGCGTACATCCTCGAAAATAACGGCGTGTACGGGCTGACCAAGGGTCAGTTCTCGGCTTCATCCGACGTCGGGTCGAAGAGCAAGCGCGGCGAGCCGAACCGGATGGCGCCTATCGATCCGGTGCGCCTGGCGCTATCGCTGGGAGCGACGTTCGTCGCGCGCAGTTTCTCGGGCGACAAAGAACAACTGGTGCCGATTCTCAAAGCCGCGTTTACGCATCGAGGCTTCGCGCTGGTGGACGTGGTATCGCCGTGCGTGACCTTCAACGATCACGAGGGGTCGACCAAGAGCTACAAGCACACGCGCAAGAACACGCTGCGGGCGACCCAGGCCGATTGGGTGCCGCCGCAGAGCGAGATCCTGGCGCAGATCAGCAAGTCGGGGACGACGTCCGTGACCATGCACGACGGCAGCGTGGTCCACTTCGCCGCGGTTCCCAAGGATTACGATCCGACGGATCGGCGGAAGGTGGCGGCGTATCTCGACGATCAGCCCGCGAATGCGGTGGTCACAGGGCTCCTGTACATCGACCCGAGCGCGCCGGATATGCACGAGCTGGGGCAATCGTCGCCGACGCCTCTGCGCGATCTGGCGTATGAGAAGCTGTGTCCGGGGTCGGCGGAGCTGGAGCGGATGCAGGAAGAGTTCCGGTAGGCGCTAATCGCATCCCAGCGAGAACCGCAGCGCCGCGCAAATCTGATCCATCCGGGGAGAGCTGAGCTGCGCGACCAACCGCCCCAGCTCATTTTGAGGAACCGTCGCGATGTTGTGAAGATTCACCGCACATGGAGCCTTCATCCCATCGTCTTCATCAAGCACGACCTCGGCTGGAACACCCCGTATGGTCGAGGTTACCTGCGCAACGGACACCTTCGATAAGTACTGAAGCACGCTATTGCGAGTGAGCACCACCACAGGGCGAAGCTTGTCCGGCCGGGCGAACCGATACAATCGGACATCGCCGCGAGCTAATCTTCCAGCCATGCTGTCTCACCCTGCCCAAAAGTCAGTTCTTCTTCCGTTTCGGGCTGAGCTTCGTAGCCCTTCCGGTCACGCTCCTCCAATTCCTGGATACGCATGGTCTTGAGATGCGCGCGGAGTGCTTCACGTGCAAGCGCGGACCGGTTCACTTTCCGGCGCTTGGCGGCGCGGTCGACCGCCTGCCGGAGTTTGGAGTCGATGACGATCTGGATAGTTTCCATACTGTGGAGTCTATTCCACAGTATACTCCACACACGCGGCTGACCGAGCGCAAGAGGAACTCGGAGCCGCGACCGATCCGGACGGCCCAACTACGCGAAGGTTCCCAGAACCACGCTGCGATATGCCGATTGAGAGGTTTCCAGCGGCCGAGCGGAAACGGCTGCTGGCCGGCTAGTGCGACATCGAGTAGACGACGTAATTCAGCATGATCCGGATACCCAACGCCGAGAACTTTTCCGGATACGAAGGATCGTCCGCCCACTCCCACGAATCGCCCGTGTCGTTGTTGAACCACGCCGCCATGGTCATACGCCCCTTCTCGTCGAAGACCCCTTTGAAGTGCGGGTCGTAAGAGACGCCGTCGAGCGGCCGCATCCCGTTGAACCTGGCCCACTGTCCCAGAATCTGGTAGCGCTTGTCGAGATCGAACAGCATGTGAAACGGCTGGGCATCGTCGGGCAATTCGACCAGCTCGCGGTTGGGGTAAAGCTGGTGGACCGTCTCGGCAATCGCTTGCTGTTCGCCGGGTCCCCACATGTCGTCGGCGATGAAGAAGCCTCCCCGATCGAGGTATTCGCGCAAGTTTGGCCGCCATGTCTCCGGTGAGTTCGATGCTGGTGGTGCGGGCGGCGAATAAGAACGGCCAGTTAAAGATATCGTCGCCGTCCTCAAGATTGATGGGCTGTTCCACAGGCCGCCCGTTGATTCGCGTAAGCCGGCGAAGCGCCGTCATCAGGTGACGGTCCCCGGCCGGATAGTCATTGGTCCAGTTGGTGCGGCCGCCCTGGCGCCAGTCCCGGCCGAATCCTCTAAAACGGCCGCCTCCCCCACCGGAAGGGTACATCAGGCGTCCGAAAACAAACTCGGACGGACTCAACTGGTCCTGCGAGACGGGCTCCATCTGATCTTCACCGGGGTAGTCGCGAAATTCGCGCTGGAAGGCGAAGATGCCACTGGCGCCGATCGCAACGCCGGCCAGAATCACGATGGCCCTTCGCGAATTCACACCCCGAGGATACCACCGGCTTATCGGCGGAACTAGAATCCCCGCCGGGTGGGCCGGGGATAAAAATACCATCCGTAAGCTATTGAAAGTTGACCAAAACCCTTCAACTGTGATAGCTTGTCCGTTTAAGAGATAGTTCTGCTCGTTTCTTAAACTCCTGGATCCCTGCAAAAGTTTTCTGAATGCAAGAAACGCTACAAGCCCTAGGTGGGATACTGCTAAAAGCCATCCCCACCGTCATTCTTCTGATCATCCTGCATTTCTATTTGAAGGCCGTGCTGTTCGGCCCCCTGGATCGCGTGATGAAGGAGCGCCGCAAGCTGACCGAGGGGGCTCGCGAGCTCGCCGAAGCCAGCCTGTCAGCCGCTACCCGCAAGGCGGACGAATACGAGGCGAAACTTCGCGAGGCCCGCGCGGCCGTTTACAAGCAGCAGGAAGAGATTCGCAAGCGCTGGCTGGAGGAGCAGGCTCAACAGGTCGCCGAAGCGCGCACTCGGAGTGAATCGACCGTGAAAGCGGCGCGCGAAGCGATCGCTCAGGATGTGGCCGCGGCCCGCACTTCGCTCCAGGACACCAGTGCGACGGTTGCGGATCAGATCGTCGCCACGGTTTTAGGGAAGAGGGCCGCATGAAGCGGGTACTTGTTCTGGTAATTCTCAGCGCGGCCACGTTGGCAGCCGCGGAGGGTTCGGCGGAGGTTTCGCCCGTCTGGAAATGGGCAAATTTCGCCATCCTGGCGGTTGGCCTGGGATATTTGATGGCCAAGAATCTGCCTCCCCTGTTCGCTTCGCGCACGAAGGAAATCCAGAAGGGCATCTCCGAATCGCAGCAGATGAAGCTGGATGCCGAAAGGCGGTCCGCCGAAATGGACGCCCGCTTGAACGCCCTGGGCGCCGACATCGAAAAATTCCGGACGCAATCGGCCGCCGAGATGCAGCAGGAAGGCGAGCGCATCAGCCGCGAGACCGCCGCACAGATCAAGAAAATAGAGCAGCAAGCCACCGTGGAGATCGAATCCGTGGGAAAATCCACGCGGCGTCAGCTCAAGGAATACGCCGCGGAACTCGCTCTGGGCTTGGCTGAGGAGCGCCTCCGGGCGCGGATTGACGGCGCAGCCGAGTCGGCTCTCGTGGACGATTTTGTGCGCGACCTGGAGCATCAGGCGTCTCAGATCACTAGTCAGAAGAACGGGGCCAATCACTAGGATGCTTTCCGTTGTTTCAGCCAGGTACGCACGCGCGCTGGTGGATGTCGTCACCGAAACCGGTTCGACGGTCGATCCCGCACAGGTGCTTTCGCAGTTACGCGCGGTGCAGGCTCTGATCCACGAATCGCCCACTCTGCAAAATGCGTTGAATTCGCCGGCGGTCGCGCCGTCGCGTAAGCGCGCCGTGATGCGGCGCCTGATGGACCCGATGGGCGTGGTGGATAAAGTTCGCAACTTCGTGTATGTGGTGATCGACCATCGCCGCGCGCACGATTTCGCGTCGATTGTGGATGGGTTCGAAACGCTGCTCGACGAACGTCTGGGCTTTGTCGCGGCGGAAGTTCGCAGCGCGACACCGCTCACCGATGCGCAGCGGGCCACGTTAGAAACCCAGGTGTCTCGCCTGGCCGGGAAGAAAGCAAAACTCAAGTTTACAAGCGACCCTGCGCTGATCGGCGGCGTGGTCGCGCACGTGGGCTCAACGGTCTACGACGGCAGTGTGCGGGGGCAATTAGAGAAGTTACGGACGAGGCTGGGAGCCAATTAGGCTCCCTGAAGTGAAAGTTACTTATGGCTCAAATCAGGGCAGATGAGATCTCGCGCCTGTTGCGCGAGGAAATCGACAATTACGAACGCGCGGTAAACGTCGCGGAAACCGGCTCGGTGATCTCGGTGGGCGATGGTATCGCCCGCGTGTACGGCCTGGAAAACGTCATGGCCGGCGAGCTGATCGAGTTCAAGGGCGGCGTTTCCGGTATCGCGCTCAACCTGGAAGAAGATCAGGTCGGCGCGGTGCTGCTGGGCGAGTTCTCCGGCATCAAGGAAGGCGACGAGGTTCGCCGCACAGGCCGCATCATGTCGGTGCCGGTGGGCGAAGCGATGGTGGGCCGCGTGGTCAACGCGCTGGGCCAGCCCATCGACGGCAAGGGTCCCATCGAGACGACGCAATTCAACGCGATCGAGCGCCTGGCGCCCGGCGTCGTCGACCGGCAGCCGGTGCGCGAGCCCCTGCAAACCGGCATCAAAGCCATCGATGCCATGATTCCGATCGGCCGCGGCCAGCGCGAGCTGATCATCGGCGATCGCCAGACCGGAAAGACCACGGTAGCGCTCGACACCATCATCAACCAGAAGGACAGCGGCGTGATCTGTATCTACGTCGCCATCGGCCAGAAGCGTTCGACCGTCGCGCAAGTGGTCAAGACGCTCGAAACCTACGGCGCCATGGAGTACACCATCGTGGTGGCCGCCACGGCCTCCGATCCGGCGCCCATGCAGTACATCGCGCCGTATTCGGGCTCCGCGATGGGCGAATACTTCCGCGACACCAAGCGCCATGCGCTGTGTATCTACGACGATCTTTCCAAGCACGCCGCGGCGTATCGCGAAATTTCCCTGCTGTTGCGCCGCCCGCCGGGCCGCGAGGCGTTCCCGGGCGACGTGTTCTATCTCCACAGCCGCTTGCTGGAGCGCGCTTCCAAGCTCAACGACGAGCTCGGCGGCGGATCGCTGACTGCCCTGCCCTTCATTGAAACCCAGGCCGGCGACGTTTCCGCCTACATTCCGACCAACGTGATCTCGATCACGGACGGCCAGATCTACCTGCAGACGGACTTATTCAACTCGAACATTCGCCCCGCCATCGACGTCGGTATCTCGGTCAGCCGCGTCGGCGGCAACGCGCAGATCAAAGCGATGCGGCAAGTCGCCGGCGGTTTGCGCTTGAGTCTGGCGCAGTATCGCGCCCTGGCGGCTTTCGCCCAGATGGGCTCGGAGCTGGATAAGGCTTCGATGGCGCAGTTGACGCGCGGCGCGCGCATGGTCGAAATCCTCAAGCAGGGCCAATATTCGCCGATCCCGGTGGAGAAGCAGATTGCGATCATCTTCGCCGGCACCAACGGAATGCTGGACGACCTGCCGCTGGATCAGATCCGCGCGTTTGAGCAGGAGCTATACCGGTTCCTGGAAAACGCGCATCCGGCCATCCTGACCACGATCAAGGAAAAGAAAACCATCGACGACGATCTCAAGGGCAAACTGAACTCGGCTTTGCAGGAATTCAAATCGCGGTTCGTTCAGGATCAAACTCACAAGGCTGCCGCGGCGCGTAAGTAAATGCCAAGTCTGATTGACATCCGGCGGCGTGTCCGCTCGGTCAAGAACACGCAGCAGATCACCAAGGCCATGAAGATGGTCTCAGCGGCCAAGCTGCGCCGTGCGCAGGATCAGGCCATCGCCGCGCGGCCCTACGGGGTTCTGTTGCGCCAGATGCTGGCCAACGTGGCGCAGGGCGCGGCCAACGATCCGGACGCCGGTGCGCATCCGCTGCTGGCCGTGCGTCCCGAGCAGAAAATCTTGTTGGTCGTGATCACGGCGGACAGCGGCCTGGCGGGCGCGTTCAACTCCAACCTGATCAAACTGGCTCACCGCTTCGCCGACGAACACCGCAATGCGAAGCTCAGCTTCGAACTGATCGGCAAGAAGGGTGTGAACTATTTCCGGCGCCGGTTCGACGGCATCGCGGGGACGCACACCGATCTCTTCCGCCGCGTGAAATTCGAGGACGCCGAGCGGATCGCGAACCAGATCATCTCGCGATTCGAAAAGGGCGAGGTCGACGCGGTCTATCTGTTCACCAACGAATTCAAGAACGCTATGGCCCCGGCGCTCACTTCGACGCGGATCCTGCCCATCGAGGTGCCCAAGACGGCCGCAACGGTGGATTATATTTACGAGCAGAATCCCGGTGAGCTGCTGGGCAGCCTGCTGCCGCGGTACGTGAAATTGCTGATTTATCGCGCGTTTCTGGAATCGGTGGCAGCCGAGCACGCCGCGCGCATGGTCGCGATGGAAGCGGCCACCAAAAACGCCGGCGAGGTGATCGATAAGCTGACCCTGCTGATGAATCGCGTTCGTCAGGCCAGCATCACGCGCGAGATTATCGAAATTGTGAGCGGGGCGTCAGCATTAGAGTAGGGGTCAGGCACGCCTGGCCCGATCAAAGGATTTGCATATGAACGAAGGCAAAGTGATTCAGGTGGCCGGACCGGCCGTCGACGTGGAGTTTCCCGAAGGACACATTCCCGTCATCCGTACCGCGATTCGCATCACCAGCGAGGGATTCAAGGTCCCCGACCCCATCGATATTATTTGCGAGGTGGCGCAGCACATCGGCGAGAGCCGCGTGCGCACCATCGCGCTACAGCCCACCGACGGTTTGGTGCGCGGCATGAAGGCCGTCGACCTGGGTGAGCCCGTCATGGTGCCGGTCGGCAAGGAGACGCTGGGCCGCGTGCTCAACGTCATCGGCCAGCCGGTGGACAAGATGGGTCCGGTAAATACCGCCAAGCGCAGTCCCATTCATCGCATGGCGCCGGCATTTGAAGAGCAATCCACCGAATCGCAGATGTTCGAGACCGGCATCAAGGTGATCGATCTTCTCGAACCCTACGTGCGCGGCGGAAAAATCGGCTTGTTCGGCGGCGCGGGCGTCGGCAAGACCGTCATCATTCAGGAGCTCATCTCGAACCTCGCCACCAAGCACGGCGGCGTCTCGGTGTTCGCCGGCGTGGGCGAACGAACCCGCGAAGGCAACGATCTGTGGCTCGAGTTCCAGGAAGCCGGCGTGATCGATCCGCACGACTGGAAGAAATCCAAGTGCGCCCTGATTTACGGCCAGATGACCGAGCCCCCCGGCGCACGTTTGCGCGTGGCGCTATCGGCTCTCACGGTCGCCGAATACTTCCGCGATGAGGAAGGCCAGGACGTGCTTCTCTTCATCGACAATATTTTCCGATTCACGCAGGCGGGTTCTGAGGTATCGGCGCTGCTGGGCCGCATGCCCAGCGCGGTGGGATATCAACCCAACCTGGCATCCGAAATGGGCGACCTGCAGGAAAGAATTACTTCAACTCGCTCAGGTTCGATCACGTCGGTCCAGGCGATTTACGTGCCTGCCGACGACTACACCGATCCGGCGCCCGCCACCACCTTCGCCCACCTCGACGCGACGACGAATCTTTCGCGCTCGATCTCCGAACTGGGTATTTACCCTGCCGTGGATCCGTTGGCGTCCACGTCGCGCATTCTGGATCCGCTGATCATCGGCGAGGAGCATTACAACACGGCTCAGGCCGTCAAGCAGATCCTGCAGCGTTACAAAGATTTGCAGGATATCATCGCGATCCTGGGCGTCGACGAACTTTCAGACGACGATAAGGCAACCGTCGCGCGCGCCCGCAAGATCCAGCGATTCCTTTCGCAGCCGTTCGCGGTCGCCGAAGCGTTCACGGGCCTCAAGGGCAAGTACGTCAAGGTGGCTGACACCGTGCGCAGCTTCAAGGAAGTGGTCGAAGGCAAGCATGACCATATTCCGGAGCAGGCCTTCTACATGCAGGGCTCCATCGACGACGTGCTGGAACGCTACGAAGAGATGAAGAAGCAGGGGTAAGGTGGCGGACACACTCCATATCGAGATCGCGACGCCGGAGAAGCTGGTGGTCGACCAACAGGCCGACTATGCCGAGATCCCCGGCAAAGACGGCTACATGGGTATCCTGCCGGGCCACGCTGCGCTGCTCAGCGAGCTGGCCCACGGGAAGCTGACGCTCACTACGGCCGGCAAGACCGAGAGTTTCACCGTGACCGGTGGATACGTCGAGGTTCGCGATAACCACGTCCGCGTTCTGGCCGACGGCGTCGAATAAAACATTTTCCCGTTCATTCGCGGTCTGATCTAGAGTGGTTCTATAATTGGAACTTCCATGCAGATCGATTGGTTCCCGCTGTGGCTCAGCCTGCGTGTCGCGTTCGTTTCCACGGCGGTAGCTTTCGTCCTCGGCCTGTGGCTCGCCTACATCCTGGCGAATCGCGAATTCCGCGGGAAAGAAGTCCTGGATGCGGCCGTAACTCTGCCGCTGGTCCTGCCTCCGACCGTGCTCGGATACTATCTGCTGGTGCTGCTGGCGGGAAACAGTCCGCTCGGCAAGCTGTGGGAAAACATCTTCGGCTCGCCGCTGGTGTTCACCTGGAAGGCCGCTGTCGTAGCCGCTCTACTGCACTCGCTTCCGCTGCTGGTGAAATCGGCCCGAGCCGCGCTCGAAAGTGTCGACCGGAGCCTCGAACGTGCAGCCCGCAATCTGGGCGCATCGGAATGGCGATTGTTCTGGCGCGTCACTCTGCCGCTGGCGCGACGATCCATCTTAGCCGCCGTCGCACTGGCGTTCGCACGATCGCTGGGAGATTTCGGAGTCACGCTCATGGTTGCGGGCAATATTCCCGGCCGCACACAGACGGTCGCGGTCGCCATTTACGACGCGGTGGAATCGGGCAATACGGCGCTGGCACGGACCCTGGTCCTGGTGATCTCCGTGATCGCACTATTGATTTTGACCCTGGCCAACCGGCTCAACCCGCGATACGAGAGATGATCAGCGCCCGGCTTCGCAAGACCTTTCCCGCAAGGCCCGATTCAGCTTCGTTCTCGCTGGAACTCGAATTTCAAGCGACCGCCGGCGTCACGGTTCTGTTCGGACCGAGCGGCTCGGGAAAGACGCTCACGCTCGACCTGATCGCAGGCTTCGTGCATCCCGACGACGGCCGCATCCTGCTGGACGACGAAATCCTTTTTGACGGCGCGGCAGGCGTTAACCTGCCTCCACAAGCCCGCAACTGCGGATACGTGTTTCAGAATTACGCGCTGTTTCCGCACATGACGCTGCGCCAGAACCTGGAGTTCGCAGCCGAGCGCAGGGCCCGCCTGGAACGCCATCGCCGGGTGAACGAAATGCTCGAAAAGTTTCGCCTGATCGATGCCGCGGGCCGGCGGCCGCATGAAGTATCCGGCGGGCAGCGCCAGCGCTGCTCCATCGCGCGCGCCTTGATCGGCGCACCCAAGCTGCTGCTGTTCGACGAGCCTGCGCAGGGTCTGGATGCTCCGCTACGGGCGGAATTTTACGAAGTCCTGCGGCAAGTCCGTGCGGATTTCAAGACTCCCACGCTGCTGGTGACCCACAGCCTGGACGAATGCTTCGAGTTGGGCGAAGAGATGCTTGTGCTGCGCGAGGGCCGGATCGTGCAAAGCGGCACGCCCGCCGCCATCCTCGAACAACCTGCGAATGTCGACGTCGCGCGGCTGCTGGGTATCTTCAATCTCCTTCCCGCGGAGATACGGGCCCTCGATCCGGGGCGCAACACCAGTAAGGTGCAGATGGGCGAATACGAGCTGGACGGACCCTACTTTCCGGGCCATCTGAAGGGTGATCGCGTCACCGTTTGCGTGCGCCCGGAACGCCTGTCGGCGCTCGCCCGTAATGGAAAGCCCGGCGTCAACCAGATTCCCGCACAGCTTGAGCGCACCGTCGAAAGGCCTCAATGGATGCGTTTGGAATTCGCCGGCGGCATCGCCGTCGACCTGGCGCGCGCCGACTACGAACGCGTTCGCGACACCAAAGACTGGGCGATCGAGTTCCCGCGCGAGTCGCTACGGGTTCTTTAGGGTCGGGCCCGCTTGCGGGTAAACATGCCCGATCCCTACAGCACGACGTCGTTGTAGGGGCGAGGCACGCCTCGGCCTTTAGTGATTTTGCGCCCCGTGCAGTCGCACTTCGTAATGCAAACGCACGCTGGGAACCCATACCGGGCCGCGATCCTGGTTGTAGGCCGGATTGGCGATGTGTTGAAGATCGATGCTGGCGAACAATCCATCAAACAGTCGTGCACTATAGTAGCTTTCCCAAACATACTCGGGACCGTACTGCAGCGCTCCGTCGCCGATCAGAAAATCCTGTCCGCCGTGCGCTAAATAAGAGGCGTGCACCCCGGACAGGCCGCTGACCGTGACGGCCGTGGCCGCGACATCGTCCGGACGCCTCCAGCGTGCGCCCGCGACCGAAACTCCGCCGCTCGCTAAACGATCGATCGCCGTGAACGCGAAGCTCTCCGTTTTGCCGTCGTTCCAACCCAGGCGGGCGAACGCACCCACGTTCTTCGTAATCTGCTGCTCCAGATTCACGCCGGTTCCGTACTTCAGCGTGCCATTGCGGCGCGTTGCGGTGACATCCGGCTCCGATCCGCTCTGTGCGCTGAGGCGCAGGGCTTCCGCGTAATCGCCGGAATTGGTGTGGAGCGCGAAACCGAGCAGCCGAAGTGTGCCCGGATGCTCGCCTTCCGCATAGCGGATCTCGCCTTCGAACATGTCGCCGCGATTGACGAACAGGCGCCGGTCGAAGCGCAGCCCATTCGCGACTCGGGGTTCGGCGGTGCTGGCGTAGCGCACGGTCCAGCGGCGCGTATGGAATTCGTGCATCCAGCCCCAGGTGTAGCCGCGAACGTCGGCAGGATAGTCCCACGCGCCGTTGTACATGATCCCCCAGCCCAGGAACTGCGTGCGGGGATCGTGGGTATAGCGGTTGTTATCGAAGAAGTCGGTTACCGTGAACCGGCCAGCCGTGATGGAGTAGCGCGTCATCGGCCGCGAACCGGAAAGCTGGTTGGCATCGCTCGAAAACTCCTCGCGTTCGCCGCCGAATCCGAAGTCGTGCGTGATGTACGCCCTGGCGATATAGGGTTTGGGGGTCGCCGTGGCCACGCGCGGCAGCTCCCCGTTTGGAGCGTTGGCGACGCCGTTGACACCGCTGAATCCGCGGCCTCCAGCCAACTCGGGATCGAAATAAACCTGAGTATCGCGGGGCAGGCGAAGTCCCAGATACAGCGTGCTGGTTAGAGAGACGTCGCGCTCCGGGTAATTCTGGAGGCTGTGGGCGCCGCTGTACAGCGCGGGAAAGCTCCCGTGATAGTCGCCGATAGAAGTGGCCTGGAAGTAGAGATTCCAGCGTTCGGAAGGCTGGTCGGCTGTCGAATCCTGCGCCGCAGCCGGCCGCATCACCAACAGGCGAGAGCAAACCAGGAAAATATTCACGCGCAATACTCATGTGTATCACGGCAGGCCCGTAACATTCCTGAAACCATTTTCATCAAGGACGAACCCCCACATCGAGCAGCGCCACCCAATACTGAACCGATTGCAGCGTGAAGCCACACAGAATCAAAGCGACTCCGAAGACGCCCATGCGCTTGGCGGGTACGTGATCCGCAAACCATTCAATGAAAGGAGTGCAGGAAGTGGCGAGAGCCGTGACGACGCCGATGGCGAGGCCGACTCTCAAGCCCACCGCGATCGCGTGCTCCGGTTGCCCCGCTACCAGGCTGCTGACATAGCCTGTAACGGCGTATCCGACGGTTCGATTGGCCACCCCAAACAGCTGGAACCGAGTCAAACGCATGCGGGCCGCGGGTTTGTAGTCGGCGGTCGGCCGCATTCCGAATCGATACACGATCGCCTGCCCGAACGTGCTTAACACGCCGAGCGTGATGCCGAATTGGACGCCGAACGAATAGGAAGCGCCCACGGCAAAGCCGCATCCGCGAATCGCACTCATGGCCGTCTCGTACCAGAATCCCGGTTTCGGTCCGCGCCTCGAAGCGCGGGAAAACTCCCAGGCAAGTGTGAGTCCATGCGCGAAACCGCTCGCGAGCCCAAATACCGGTCCGAGAGCGAGGCCATACCCGGTTCCGAAAAGCGCGCCGTAGGTGACTCCCCTGGTAAGCGTCCGCAGCGGTCCATGTTCCCCACCCAAAAGATCGTAGGCGAGATAGAGTGCGCCAAGCACGTCAAGCGAGCTGCCGACAATGCTGATCAGCGCGAGGGTGTGCTTATCGAGCGTCAATCGAGTGCGCGAGTCTATCGCGGGCCGATGCAAGCGGCCAACAATTCGGACTTGAGTTCCGACTGCAGCTCCTCACCGAGCTTGTGTCCCTGATGCGTGACGTAGAACACATCCAGCGCCTTGTGCGCCTCGGTATCGATCATCACCACCTCGATGTTGCAGCCCGCTAGCGAAATAGCGTTGGCGAGATCGTACAGCAGGCCGGGCCGGTCTTCGGACACGATCTCGATGAGAGTGGCGCCGTCAGAAGCGTCGTCTTTGAACGAGACGCGAGGACGGATCTTCACACGCGAGGATAAGAACGGCTTGGGACGCCCTCGCAGCAGCTTGTCGGCGTCCTGCCTTCCTTCCACGACTTTGCGGACCACGCCACGCAAGCGGTCGACTTCGGGAGGATTCAGGTCTAAAGTACGGTGCGGATCGGCGAAGGTAAAAGTATCCACCACCATGTTCGAGGCGTTCGAAAACGCTTCGGCTTTAAGAATATTGAGGCCGAAGCTGGAAATCGCGCCCGCCACGGATGCGAACAGAGCCGGACGGTCTTTGGTCAGCAGCGTGAGTTTATGGAAGCCGTGTTCGTGATGAATCTCGACCGCCACGGGACGCGACGCGAGCTGCTGCGCCAGCGCGAAATGCGCGTCGATCTCTTCCGGCGTGTGGGTGCGCAAATAACGCGTGGGCAGCCCTTCGAGAAACCGGGCCCGTTCGGCGGGCATGCCGGCCGCATCGTGGATGCGCTCGGCCACCAGCTCCCGGGTGAGCTCTTCGTAGGCCATCAGATAGACGCGCCAGAGCTGTTCCATGCGCCAGGGCGTCATGGCCTGCGGATTGACCGCGCTGATATCGGCATACGTCAGCATGGTCAACTGCTTCAGGCGTTCCAGGGTGCCCACGCGATCGGCCAGCGCGCGCGCCGTGGAGCCGTCGTACAGATCGCGCGAGCTCATCACGCTCGACAGATCCAGGTGCCGCAGCACCAGGAATTCTATCGTCTCGCGATCCGTTTCCGGCGCACCCAGACGCTCCATCACGGCGCGGGCGATGTCCAGCGAGGCGATCGAGTGGTCGCGGCCCGAGCCTTTGCCGATATCGTGCATCAGCAACGCGAACCGCAGCAGCCAGGGCTCCTCGATCTCGCTCATCAGATCCGTGAAGCGCCCATCGGTCACCGATTCGAGCGATCCGATGGCCACCAGCGTGTGCTCGTCGACGGTATAGCGATGGTAGAAATCCCGGATCACCAGGCATTCGATGTTGCGCCACTCCGGGAGAGCGTTGGCCAGAACTCCCGATTCCTGCATCGCCCGCAATCCCACCGAAGCCTTGGGCAGGGAGAGCATCCGCTTCCAGTCGTCCCATTTTGTTTGCGGAGAGAAGCCTTGCAGGCGATCGATGGTATCCGGCGCCAACCGCAGCCCGTGACGCGCCACGAACTCGAACAAACTCAGATCCTGCGGCGGCTTGTGCGTCCGCAGCAGCACGCGGTCGTGCGACACCGTGAACTCGCTGGTGGAAAGACGGGATCGCCATTCATGGAAACGGCCCAGGAGCGTGCCCGGCTTCTCGGTGGAAGCTTCGATGGCTTGTCTCACCGCCTGGTCGACCACCCGGGCGTGGCGATAATAGTCCCGCATCAACGACGCCGGATGTTCGCTGAGCGACTCCTGCGCGTCGAAGCTCAAGGCGTTCTGGTCGCGCCCGGCCAACTCATGCAGCCGGAGACGGACGCCGGAGAGGAAGCTGAACGCGGCCGATAAGTCGGGCGTCCCCTCTCGCGGTTCCAGGATCAACAGCCAGCGCGTGGTTTGCAGATCGCGCAGGGCGCCGGGAGTCTCTTTGACGTTCGGCTCCAGGTGATAAATCGTGTTCTGATACTTGGCTCGCCGCCCTTCCGCCAGGCCCGCGATTTGACGAGCCAGAGAATGGCCGCGCCGGGCCTGGAACTGGCGGAACTTATCTTCCAGAGTCTGGTACAGCGCTGCGTCCCCGGCCAGCAGGCGCCGGTCCAGCAGGCTGATGGTGAACTCGGCGTTGTCCTCGTGTTCGACCACGCAATCCGCGACCGAATGCACGGAATGGCTGGGACGGAGTCCCGAGTCCCACAGGCCCTGCAGGAAAGCGGAAATATTCTCCCGCGGAGGCAGGTTCTTGTCCGAATCCGCCAGCAATAACAGGTCGACATCGGAATGGGGGAACAGTTCGCTCCGTCCAAATCCTCCCACCGCCACTATGGCCAGACCCGTGCGAAACGACGGCTCCAGAGTACGCGCGTACGCCTGGCGCACACGTTCTTCAACTTCCGCCGTTCGCCCAGCCAGGGATTGCCTGACTTCCTCCGGACTGGGCGGCGGAAGCACCGCCACTTCCTTCACAATGCTGCTTCTCCCCGGTCGTCGTTGCGGATCCGTACCGCATCGGCTACCGCATACACGAAAATCTTCCCATCGCCGATCTTGCCGGTACGCGCGGCCGCTGCCAGCGTCCGGATCACTTCATCGGCGCGCTGGTCGGATACCACCAGCTCCAGCTTCACTTTCGGCAGCAGGTCTACCTTGTATTCCATGCCGCGGTAGACCTCCGTGTGGCCCTTCTGGCGGCCATGCCCGCGAACTTCGGTGATCGTCATCCCATCGACGCCGATATTCTTGAGGGCTTCTTTTGCGTCTTCCAGCTTATGCGGCTGGATGATTGCTTCGATTTTTCTCATGTCAGGTCTCCTTGCGGAAGTATACCCCTCCGCACGCGGCCACCTCGCTTAAGACTCGAGATTGTAGCCCTCTTCTCCGTGCATGCTCAGATCCAGGCCTTCTGTTTCCTGATCCTTGGTCACGCGCACGCCGAATACGACGTCGCAGATTTTCAAGATAATCAACGTCCCCACCACGGCCAACCCAATCGAGATCGCCACGGCAATCAGCTGGTTGACGATCTGGCCGGCATCGCCATCCACCAGGCCCATGGGCTTGCCCATGCGAAGATCGTTGACTTCCTTGGTCGCGAACACGCCCGTCAGCAACGCGCCCAGCGTACCGCCGATTCCGTGCACGCCGAACGCATCCAAGGCGTCGTCGTAGCCGAACATCTTTTTGACTTTAGTGACCATCAGGTAGCAGACCACTCCCGCGGCCAGGCCGATCACGATGGCGGGCATCGGCTTCACGAACCCCGAAGCGGGCGTGATCGCCACCAACCCGGCTACGGCTCCGGAAATCGCGCCCAGCACGCTGGGTTTGCCGGCCATCATCCATTCCACCGTCATCCAGCTCAATACGGCAGCCGCCGTGGCGAAGTGCGTAGCGATAAACGCGCTCGAGGCCAGCGAGCCGGCCGCGACGGCGCTGCCCGCGTTGAATCCGAACCAGCCTACCCACAGCAGGCAGGCGCCGATCACGCTCAGCACCACGCTGTGCGGACGCATGGATTCGTCGGGATAGTTGTCCCGCTTGCCCAGGTACAGCGCGCACACCAGCGCCGAAACACCCGAGGTGATGTGCACCACCGTGCCGCCCGCGAAATCCCAGGCCGGAAATGTGCCGCCCAGCACGCCATTGAGGAATCCGCCCTTGCCCCACACCATGTGCGCCATCGGAAAGTACACCACCAGCGACCACAGCGTCATGAACAGCAGCATGGCCGAGAACTTCATCCGCTCGGCGAACGCGCCGGAGATCAGGGCCGGGGTGATGATGGCGAACATGAGCTGGTAGATCATGTAGGTCTGATGCGGGATGGTGGCACCGTAATCCGCGTTGGGATCGGCGCCCACTCCGTGCAGAAACGCGTATCGAAAATCGCCGATGAACGGCGTGCCTTCGGCGAACGCCAGACTGTATCCGATCACTGCCCACAGAATGGAAACCGTGGCCATCAGGATGAAGCTGTGCATCATGGTGCCCAGCACGTTCTTCTTGCGCACCAGGCCGCCGTAGAACAGAGCCAGGCCCGGGCCGGTCATCATCAGCACCAGCGCCGAGCTGGTGAGCATCCAGGCGTTGTCGCCCGCCATCTGGGCGTTCTTGGTGGCCTTGTCCAGATCGTCCAGCCTCTTGGCGATATCCGGCGGGATGGACTGCGCGAATGAAACCCCCGCCGTGAGGGCCATGAGCATCAGAAACTGTATGCTTCGTATCATTCTTGTTGGTGATTCAGCAGACTTTGCTGGCGCGCTCCCAAAAGCGCGAAGCCTGGGGAAAGACGAGTTCCTCATCGGGGCTCCTTTTGTGTCTTTACGCACCGTGGCGTAAGTTAAATCAGTATAGTAACTTCCGGACCCGGTTTGGTTCGATTCTTTTGATGGGACTGATTGCAATTTTCTATGAGCCTGAAGGCGGCTCGCGCAGCGACTCGAGAATCTGCTGGCGGACCTTCTGGTTCAGCTCCAACCCGATGATATTGCCGGTGCTGCCCCGGCGGGTGTAGCGCACCCGGCCCGAACCGGCCAAATCCCATTTTTCGATGCGGAGGTTGACGTAGCTCTGGGTAGGAATCGTTTCGACGGTCTCCAGCCGGAGCCCCGCTGGAGAGATATCGCGGCATCTGCCGCGGGCGTAACAGTCCCTCCCGTCCACGCTGGTCCAGGCCAGCAGAACCGGCACCGTGCAGGCAATGCGCTGGTGGCGCCGAATATCCCTGCTGGCCATACGTTTCAATTCTAGTCGTAAGCGCGGTTTGCCGCGTCGTTCCTAACTGCGCCTTTCGCCGATTCGCTAGAATCGGATGCATGCGGTGGCTGTTGGTGGCGTTGGCTTTCGCCGGAGGATTCTGCTCCTCCGCGGACGGGCGCGAACCCGTTCGCACCCGTCATGCCATGGTGGGGGCGCAGGAACCGCTGGCGGCTGACGTGGGCGTCCAGGTGCTCAAGGACGGCGGCAATGCCGTGGACGCCGCCATAGCCGTCGGCTTCGCCCTCGCCGTGACCCATCCCTATGCGGGAAACCTGGGCGGCGGGGGATTCATGCTGATCCGCTTCGCCGACGGCCGTTCCACCTTCGTCGATTTCCGTGAGCGTGCGCCCGGGAAAGCCTCGCGCGATATGTACCTGGACGCCTCCGGAAAGCCCACGCGCGAAAGCCTGGAAGGCTGGAAATCGGCGGGCGTTCCCGGCACCGTGCGAGGATTCGAGCTGGCTCACCGCAAGTACGGCAGCCGCAAATGGGCCGGGCTCGTGGAACCTGCCGCCGCCCTGGCGGCGCAGGGTTTCCAAGTGAGCTATCCGTTCGCAGAGTCCTTGAAAGCCGCCCGCAACCTGGCCCAGGATCCGGAGTCCAAACGCATCTTCTTAAAAAACGGGACTCATTGGGAGACTGGGGAGACTCTTACGCAGCCGGAACTGGCCCGCACGCTCCGCCGCATCGCGCAGAACGGCGCGAACGAATTCTATCAGGGCGAGACTGCGCAGAAGCTCGCGGAAGCGATGGCCCGCAAAGGCGGCCTCATCACGCTGGCCGATCTGAAGGACTACGCCGCCGTCGAGCGCACACCGCTGACCGGCATCGTATCAAGGCTACGGGATCGTCGCCGCGCCCCCGCCGAGTTCCGGCGGTGTCGGGATTCTGCAAATGCTGGCGATGCTCGAAGGCTCCGGATACCAGAAATCCGGCTTCGGCTCCGCTGCCGAAATCGAGTATCTGGCCGAAGTCATGCGGCGCTACTACGCCGACCGCAGCCAGTACCTGGGCGATCCCGATTTCGGAAAGCTGCCCTTGACGAAGCTGCTCGATCCCGCCTACATCAAGCGCCGCAGGGACAGCATCGATCCGAACCACGCCACGCCCAGCGCGCAGATCCTGCCCGGCCTGCCTGCAGGCCGCGACGGCGGCGAGACCACGCACTATAACGTCGTCGACGCGCAGGGCAACGCCGTGGCGGTGACCTACACGCTCAACGAAGGCTATGGTAACGGCATCACCGTGCCCGGCCTCGGTTTCCTGCTGAACGATGAAATGGACGATTTCGCCGCCAAGCCCGGGTCGCCCAATGCGTTCGGCCTGATCCAGGGCGAAGCCGAACGCCATCCAGCCAGGCAAACGGCCGCTCTCGTCGATGACGCCGACGATCCTGACGCGCGACGGCAAGTTCTTCATGGCGGTGGGCGCTCCCGGCGGCTCGCGGATCATCTCCGCGGTGCTGCAGACGATCCTGAACGTGGTCGATTTCGGCATGAATGCCCAGGACGCGGTGGACGCGCCGCGCATTCATCACCAATGGCAGCCGGACAAGCTATATCTGGAGCCGGGGATTTCTCCCGACACCGTCGCACTGCTCAAATCGCGAGGCTATGATGTCGACCGTTCGCCCGGCCTGGTGCTGGCGCGTGTCGAAGCGATCGTCAGTAAGGGCGGCTGGTTGGAAGGTGGGTCCGACGGACGCGGCTCCGGAAAGGCCGCGGGATACTAGTCATAGACACCACGGAGCCGGATACCCAAATTAAGATGCAGCGCGCCCTTTCGACGCACCTCTTCGCGAATCACCGCCTGACCACCGTGTGGCTGGAGCGGATCTGGAACGCGGACATTCCGCTGGTGGAGATCTTCTGCGCCCGCCAGCATCTGGATTATCGCGATAAGGCCCAGATTGCCGATCTCGGGCACTGGTTCCGCGATGCCGAACTTAAGGTGCATTCCCTGCATTCGCCCATGTACACCGACAACGTCTGGGGCCGCACGGGACCGAGCTCCATCATCACCATCACCGAGCCCGTCCAAGCCCAAGCGGCTGGAGATGGTGGACGAGATCAAGCGGGCGTTGGAGATCGCCGAGACGGTGCCGTTCCGCTACCTGATCCAGCACCTGGGCGTGGCCTGGGAAGAATTCGACGAGCGCAAAATCGACGCGGCGTTTTCCGCGCTCGAGGAAATCAACCTGTTCGCCCGCCAGCGGGGCGTCGAAGTGCTGCTCGAAAACACGCCCAACGAGCTTGCGAACGCGGAACGGCTGATGATGTTCCTGCAAGTGACTCACCTGAACCTGAATGTATGCTTCGATGTGGGCCACGCCCACATGCGCGGCAGCATCGAGAACGAGTATCGCGTGCTGCAGTCTCGCATCCGCTCGACTCACGTGCACGACAACAACGGTACTGACGATTCCCATCTGTTCCCCGGCAAAGGGTCGATCGATTGGTCGCGCACCATGGATCTCCTGCGTTCCACCGATGGACAATATCCGTTACTTCTGGAGCTGCGCGAAGTGGACGAAATGCAGCATCCGGTCGAATCAGCGCGGGCAACGTTCGATTATTTGGAAGGACTGAAATCTGTCGATGAGAATCACGATCGATAAAGCTGGCGGTCATGTGGGTGAGACTGTCGAGATCGCCGGCTGGCTGTACAACCTTCGCAGCGGCGGCAAGATCTGTTTCCCGCAAGTGCGCGACGGTTCGGGGATCATCCAATGCGTCGCGGTCAAGTCGGCGCTGCCTGAAGAACTGTTCGAGTCGCTCAAGCACCTGACTCAGGAATCGTCGCTCATCGTGCGCGGGAAGATTCGCGCCGAAGCGCGAGCCCCGGGCGGCTACGAGATGGATGTGGAAAGCGCGGAAATCGTCCAGCGCGTGCCCGAGTCCGATCCCTATCCGATCACACCTAAAGAGCACGGCATCGATTTTCTGATGGACCATCGCCACCTGTGGCTGCGCAGCCGCCGCCAGCACGCGGCGCTGCTGGTGCGCCACGAGGTGATCAAGGCGATTCGCGATTATTTCGATTCGCACGGCTTCATTCTGGTGGACACGCCCGATCTTCACTCCTGCCGCCTGCGAAGGCACGACCACGCTCTTCGAAGTGGACTACTTCGAAGACGAGAAGGTCTATCTGGCGCAATCGGGCCAGCTCTACGGCGAAGCGACCGCCGCGGCTTTCGGCAAAACGTATTGCTTCGGCCCTGTGTTTCGCGCCGAGAAATCCAAGACCCGCCGGCATCTGACCGAATTCTGGATGGTGGAGCCGGAGATGGCCTACGCCGATCTTGAAGACGTCAAGCGCGTGGGCGAAGAACTGATCCTGCACGTCATCGGCCGCGTTCTGGAGAATCGCCGCGAAGATTTGAAGGTGCTGGAACGCGACGTCTCGAAACTCGAAGCGGTGAAGGCGCCGTTCCATCGCATGACCTACGATCAGGCTGTCGAAAAACTCAAATCCAAGGGCAGCGAGATCCAGTGGGGCAGCGATCTGGGCAATACCGACGAGACCCTGGTCACCGAGGATCTGGATCGCCCGGTGATGATCGACCGCTACCCGGCCGCGGTCAAGGCATTCTATTTCGCGCTCGCCGAGGATCGTCCCGATGTGGCCCTGGGGGTCGACTTCATCGCGCCCGAGGGTTACGGCGAAATCATCGGCGGCGGCCAGCGCATTCACGATCTCGATCTGCTGTTAAGCGTTTAGAGGAGCACAAACTGCCGCGCGAAGCCTTCGAATGGTACCTGGATCTGCGCAAGTACGGCAGCGTCCCGCACGCCGGCTTCGGCATGGGCGTCGAGCGTTTCGTGGCGTGGATGTGCGGCCTGGAGCACGTCCGCGAAACAACGGCCTTCCCGCGGATGATTTATCGCACGAAGCCCTGAGCTACTAACAAGTGAGATGACAGAACCCTGGCCCTGGCCGCCTGAACTCGACGCCGTCATCGCCGCGCCGAAGCACCACACCCTGATCTTCGAAAATGAACGGGTGCGCGTGCTCGACACCCGAATTCCCGTGGGCGATACCGTACCGGTCCACACGCACCGCTGGCCGGCCGTCTACAACACCGTCCGCTTCAGCCATTTCATCCGCCGCGACGGCGACGGCAAGATCCTGCTAGACACTCGGACACTTGCGAATCCCCTGCCCCTGGCCGCGTGGCTCGATTGTCTCCCGCCGCACAGCATCGAGAACGTCGGCGATGCGGAGATTCACCTGATCTCCTTCGAGCTTAAGCTCGAAAAGGGGTCAGACGACATTTTCATGAGCCCTGCCCAATGACCGGCTTGCGAAAATGTCGTCTGACCCCTTTTCGACACAAGCGATAATCATTAATAGTTCCCATGCGTCAATCGCACATCGCCGTTATCGGCGCGCCCATGGATCTGGGCGCGGGACGCCGCGGCGTCGACATGGGCCCTTCCGCCCTGCGCGTCGCCGGGCTGAATCAGAAACTCGCCGAGCTGGGCTATCAGACCGAAGACCTCGGCAACGTGGTCGTGGACCAGCCCGAGAGCCTGCCCGCGGGTTCCACGCACGCGCGCTATCTTTCCCAGATCGCGCATACCTGCGCCCGCCTGTCGGAAATGGTCGAGCGTGCCGCCGGCAAAGGGCAGGTCCCGCTGGTGCTGGGAGGCGATCATTCCGTGGCCATCGGAACCGTGGCTGGCATGTCGCGGCTCCTCGAAAAGAGCGGCAAGAAACTGGGCGTATTGTGGATCGATGCGCACGCCGACATGAACACTCCCGATTCCAGCCCGTCCGGGAATATTCACGGCATGCCGCTGGCGTGCATCATCGGCCTCGGACCGCCCGAGTTGACCGGTATAGCGTCGCGCGTGCCGATGGTCGATCCAGCGAATGTCGCCATCGTCGGACTGCGCAGCGTGGACGATATCGAGCGTTTCAATGTCCGCGGCGCCGGCGTCCATCCCTTCACCATGCGCGATATAGACGAGCGCGGCATGCGCACGGTGATGCAGGAGGCGATCCATGCGGTCTCTTCAGGCACCTCCGGTTTTCACCTCTCCTTCGATCTGGATGCGGTCGATCCCGCGGAGGCTCCCGGCGTCGGCACTCCGGTCCACGGCGGCATCACCTATCGCGAGGCCCATCTGGCCATGGAAATCGTCAACGATAGCGGCCTGATGACGTCGCTTGAAATGGTGGAGCTGAATCCGGTGCTGGATATCGCGAACCGCACCGCGATCCTTGGCGTCGAACTGTTGATGTCCGCGTTGGGAAAGAGGATTCTTTAGGATGGCGTTGCGACATCTGCGGGTAGCCGTGTTATACGGAGGACGGAGCGGCGAGCACGAAATCTCGTTGCGCTCCGCCGAATCGATCATCGCCGGCCTGGATCGCGCGAAGTACGAGGTCCAGCGCATCTTCATCACGCCCGAAGGCCGCTGGGAGCCGCGCGCGCTCTCGCCGGAGCCCGGCGCCAATCCTGGAATCGATGTAGTGTTCCCCGTTCTACACGGAACGTTCGGAGAAGATGGCACCGTGCAGGGTCTTCTGGAACTGGCCGATTTGCCGTATGTGGGAGCGGGCGTGCTGGCGTCCGCCGTCGCCATGGATAAGGAGGTAACCAAGCGCCTTCTCGTCGAGCGCGGATTGCCCGTGGCGGAATATGTCACCGTAACCCGCGGCCACCATCGCGACATCAACCTTCCGTTTCCGCTTTTCGTCAAGCCCGCGAATCTGGGCTCCTCGGTCGGCATTTCGAAGGTCAAGAACTGCGCCGAGCTGGAGACGGCTCTGAAGCTGGCCGGCCAATACGACCGCAAGATCCTGGTAGAACGCGGCATTGCGGGCCGCGAGTTCGAATGCTCCGTGCTGGGCAGCGAAGCAGCCAGTGGCCGCAGTCCCGTGCGAGGTCATCCCGTCGCGCGAGTTTTACGACTACGAAGACAAGTATCTGCTGGACGCGGCCAAGCTCATCGTGCCCGCTCCGCTTACGCCCGAGCAGACCGCGGAGATGCAGCGCATGGCGGTGGCCGCCTATCAGGCGGTGGAGTGCGAAGGCATGGCGCGCGTCGATTTTCTCATGGAGACGGCGTCCGGACAACTCTACATCAACGAGATCAACACCATCCCGGGCTTCACTTCCATCTCCATGTATCCGAAAATGTGGGAGGCGGCCGGCGTGCCGTTCGCCGAGCTGCTGGACCGCTTGATCGGACTGGCGCTCGATCGCCACCGCGCTCGCCAAGCTACTCGATTTAAGAGATGAAGTTCCTAAGCCTATTCGCGTTCCTGTGCGTTTATTCGCGGCCCTTGCCGGCCGCGGATGATCCGGCAACGCAAATCGAACAGGAGCTGAAGAAGATCGTCAGTATTTACGCCGCGGTAGAAAGCGAATCCGCCGATCCCATACCCGCCGAAACCGCGATCTATCAGGGCGCGATTCCCGGGATGCTGCGCACGCTCGATCCGCATTCGGTGTTCTTCGATCCGGATCAGTTTGAACAGCTCCAGCAGATGCAATCGAGCGAGCGCAAGGGATTCGGCACCGTCGTCAGTCTGCTGCCGGGCCGCGTGATCGTGCTGCAGATCTTTGGAAGGCTCGCCCTCCGCGAAAGCGGGATTGTCCGCGGGCGACGAGATTCTCGGCATCAATACTATCCCGGTGCGCTATCTGGATGTCGAACAGCTCACGCAGCTCCTGACCGAAGCCCGCCAGAAGGAAGCCACGCTCGACGTCCGCAAGCCGGGCAGCGAAAAGCTGACGCAGATCAAGATGTCGCCGGCGCTGCTGGATGCTCCTACCGTGGACCGCGCCTTCATGATCGCGCCCGGAATCGCGCATGTGCGGATTACCAGCTTCGAACAACCCACCGGCCAGCTGGTCAAACAGACTATCGACAAGCTGGGCGGCGAGTACCTGAAGGGCCTGATTATCGATCTGCGCGACAATCCGGGCGGAGCCGTGCAATCCGCCGCGGAAACGGCCGCGTTGTTTCTATCGCCGGATCAAGCGATCTTCACCATCGGCGGGCGCGCCACCAAGCCCGAGCGCGTTACCGTCCCCAAGGGCTCGATGCCCTACAGCTTCCCGGTGGCGATTCTGGTCAACGGCAGGAGCGCCAGCGCTTCCGAGATCGTCACCGGCGCACTGCAGGACCACGATCGCGCCATCGTGCTGGGCGAGCCCAGCTACGGAAAAGGTCTGGTGCAGCAGGTCTTTCCGCTCTCGGCGTCCAGCGGCCTGGCGCTCACCACCGCGTTCTATTACACGCCCAGCGGCCGGTCGATTCAGAAGCCCCTGGCGGGCGGCCAGTTGGGCGCGGCCACGGTGATGGCCCGCGGCCCGTTCCGCTCCGATGCAGGCCGGGCGCTGCCTGGCGGAGGCGGCATCCAGCCGGATCAGATCGTTTACCCCGAACAACAGTCGCGCCTCCAGCTCGTCCTCGACGCCAGCGGATCGATTACCAGCTTCGCCGGGGAATACTTGCGGACCCACACGATTGGTGAGGACGGCCAGGTGTCCGCGGAGACGATCTCCTCGGCGATGGACCAGCTGAAGGTCTTTCTCTCCGAGCGGTCGATCCAACCGGGCGTAGCCGATTGGCTGAGCAACCGCGACTGGATCGCCAGCCGTTTACAGGAAGAGATACTGACGCTGAAGTTCGGCGTCGCCCGCGGGGATGAGATCGGGGTGCGGCGCGATCCTGTTGTTCAGACGGCTCTCAGGAAGCTGCGCGGCGCGCCCTGAAGTACTGCACCACCACCGGTGCGACACTCAGGAACACAATCCCCAAGACCACCTTTTCGAAGTTCGACCGGATGATGGGGATCGCCCCCAGAAAGTAGCCGGCCAGGGTCATGGAGAGGACCCAGCCCAGGCCTCCGATCACATTAAAGGAGGCAAACCGCGCATACTGCATGCGTCCCACTCCCGCCATGAACGGCGCGAAGGTGCGGACCACGGGAACAAACTTCGCGTAGATCAGAGTCTTGCCGCCGTGCTTCTCGTAGAATTCGTGGGTTTGTTTGACGTACTGTTGTTTGAACAGCAGCGAATCCGGCCGCACGAAGATTCGCGGCCCGGCGCGGCGGCCCAGCAGATAGCCGCTCTGGTCTCCCAGGATCGAGAAAACCACGAACAGGGCGCAGATCTGGACGATATCGAGCTGGCCCGCGCCAGCAACCACACCCACGGTAAACAGGAGCGAATCGCCGGGAAGGAACAATCCCACCAGCAGCCCGGATTCGGCGAAAACGATGGCGGCCAGCAGCGCGTACCCCCACCAGCCGGTGATGACCTGAGTCAGAAGCTGGATCAGGCGGTCGGGATCGGTAAGGCTCCGCCAGATATCGAGTAGAAAATGGACCATGATAGCCGCGTGCGCCTACTTCTGGCGCAAGCTGGCGAGCATGTTCTGGATCTCTTTCTGGTTCACGGTAACTTTACCCTCGCTGGTCAGCTTCGCGAGGATGCCGTCCATGAGAAGCGCATTACGGTCCTGGGCCTTTTTCTGTTTCAGTTGCGCCAGGATGCCGTCGTGTTCCACCGGCAATGCGGCCATGTCGGCATCGGACTTCTCGGTGATCTTGGCCACGATGTTCCGCCCCTGAATCGCCGTTGGCCCGACGACCCCTCCCACCGGCTTGTTGAAGGCGTCCTCAATGGATGCAGCCGGCCCCAGGCCGTCAACCGAATCGGCGCGTCCGAACGTGCTGGAGGTGGTGACCTCGAGTTGCATCGATTTGGCGACCTGGGCGATATCCTCGCCCTTCTTCAGGCGTTCCGCGGCGTCCTTGGAGCGATCCGCTGCCAATGTAGCCGCCTTCTCGTTCGTCAGCTTATCCCGGATTTGCGCCTGGACTTCGCTTAACTCCGAAGGCCGGCCCGGAGTGCGGCTGTTCAGAATAACCACCGCCTCGCGATTGTTCGGCAAAACGATCTCCGACGACACCTCATCCGGCTTCATCGCCGCGAGCGCGCTGTCGATTTCCGGATTCGCGCCCAGGCCGGGGATAGCGTCGCCCGCCGCGGCCGACGGCATGACGATCAGATCGGCGCCGTATTTCTTGGCTACATCGGCGGCGGATTTCGGCGATTTGACCAGATCCGCGTGCATCTGGTCGCCCAGTGTCTGCATTTTCTCGGTGACGGCCTGGGCCCGCACTTCTTTCGCCAGCTCATCCTTCACTTCCTCGAACGGCTTGAGCTTGGCGGGATCTTTCTCCAGCGTTTGAATGATGTGATAGCCGAACTGCGAGGTCACCACGCCGCTGATTTCCTTGGGCTTCAGGGCGAAGGCCGCGTTGTCGAATTCGGCAACCATCTGACCGTGCGTAAACCAGCCCAGGTCGCCGCCTTGATCCTTGCTGCCGTCTTCGGAATACTTCTTGGCCAGCTCCGCGAAATCTGCGCCGTTCTTGAGCTGCTTGACCAGGTCCTCGGCCTTCGCCTGCAGGGCCTTTTTCTCGGCGTCGGATTTCCCCGCGGTTTTGAGCAGGATATGGCGCGCATGCACGCGCTCCGGCATACGGAAGTTATCGAGAGCGTTGGAATACGCCGCGCGAAGCTGCTCATCGGTCACGTTGATGCCGGCGGCGACTTTGTCCTGATCGAGCACGACCACCTGGTACGCCATCTTGGAGGGCTGGGCGAAGCTGCCCTTGTTCTTCTCGTAGTAGCTGCGCACTTCCTCGTCCGAGGGCTTTGCCTGGTCGCGAAATTTGGCGGCGGGAAACGCGATGTACTGAATCTTCAGCTTTTCGTACTTCCTGCGGAATTCGTCCTCGATATCCTTGGGCGTGACGACGACGCTGCCCAAAACGGCAGCCTGCATTTTGTGCAGAATCACCTGATCGCGGGCTGCATCCACAACGTCCTGGAGCGTGAGCCCCTGTTGGGCCAACGCGGTTTCGAACTGGTCCTTGTTGGCCAGAGACCCGTTCGGAAAGAACTGCGGATAATTGGCCACGATGCTCGAAAGAGCTTCGTCATCGGTGGCGCTGATGCCCAGCCGGTTGGCTTCATAGAGAGCCGCGCGCTCCGAGACCATTTGCTCCACGAATTGCGGCAGATAAACCTCCACCAGATCCGGCGGGATCCTGCCTTGAGTCGTTTTCTGGAAGAGCTGCTGCGCTTCCAGCGCGGTGATCTTTTTGCCGCCGATCTCGGCGAGCACCGGATTGTCGGTGGGCGTCGTCCCCAGGCTGTAGTTGGGGATCAGGTAGGTGACCATGGACAGTGCGACCAGGGTCAGCAATCCTCCCAGGACGTACTTCTTAATCTTGTCCGAACTCCGGAACAGATCAAACATAGTAATTTCTCCCGCTGCTGGCGCGCAGCTGTGCGCGCGTGAAACCGCTTGATTTTCAAGGGCGAGCTAGCTCCAGTATATCGCAGCAAATGACGCACACTTGCAACCGTCAACGCGCCTGCGGCCGATTGCCAAAGACGCTACTGGTACTGCGGCGTGAAGGCCCACGTCCAGCCGTTATTAGCGGTCAGGATGTCCAGTCCCGATGGCGTGGGCAGACGCGCGCCCTGACCTGCGGCCGAGATTCCAAACGATCCCCGGGTCACAAAGTTAAAGCCTCCAAGGCTGCTCACCGCACTGGCGGGAATCTGCGTAAGGATGCTTGCCGGTACGGTGAACGAGCCGGCCGAGGTGTTCTGGATACAAGCAAATGCTGCGCCGCTGATGGTAGTGCCGCTCGGGCTGACGGTAGCGCTGCCACCGGAAATTGTGACGACCGTAGACGAGTCGCCGCCCGTCCAGCGGACCGTAACTCCGCTGCCGCGATTGATCACCTTGAACTCGTCGGGATTGGTGACCACCAGATCCTGTACGATGTCCAACGCGCCGGAGAGCGACCCGACGTCCGCGCCGCCCGGCCCGCTAAACGTATAGTGGCCAGGGGCCAGATACGTATTCGGAACATTCGTGGCACGGTATGAAAATCCACTGCTCTGACTGCTCTGCCGCAAAGCCGCTTGCGTGCCGTTCGAACCGTTAATCGAAATCTGCGAACCGGCGTCCAGGCCGACGAAAGTCACATTCGGATAAGGATTGGTGAGAGCGTTGATATCGTAAACCACGCAGCTTCCCACCGCCGGCGCGAGGTTCGGATAACCGGGCGGCAGTTCGCCCCGCAGCAGTTTGCCGAGATCTGCACCGCTGGTACGGGTAAACTGCGCGTTGATACCGTCACCTTTCGTCACCGTCGTAGTTGTGGTTACGCTGCCGGTCGCTCCAATGCTGTCAACAGTAAGGGATATTGTGCTTCTGCCAAGATTGATGCTGCCTGAGGTGTAGCTTCCCCGCGCAATCCAGCTGTCGATTTCGGCCTGCGTGGGAAGAGTCGAACCGCCACCGCCACCGGTTCCGCCACCACCGCCCGTTCCGCCGCCGCCACCCGCCGCCCTCCTGTCGTAATGATGGGCGTCCCGGTTTCGAAGAACACCGGCGCCGAGGTGACCGCTCCGGTCGGATTGGCCCGCAGCGCGATGATCGAAATCGTACCCGAAGAAACGTAAAATTCCGCCAGTCCGCTCTGATTCGCGGTGCCCGCAAACTGCTGCGGCATCAGGAACGTGATCTGACCTTGCGATGGCAAGTTTGGCGTTGAGGCAGTGCTGGTTGTGCCATCCGACGTCCGGAAATTGACCGACACCGTTTCGGCGGATGCGTTCGGGTTCACCAACGCAAGAGCCATGATCAAGTTCGATGAGTTGTCAAACGGCACGAGAATGCGGCTCGATGCGGAGACTGCGGGCGCGGTCGAATCCTGCGCACGACCCCCTCCCTGCCGCGATGTGAAGATGGCGTAGCCGGTGACACGCGGATCGGCTACTAATTCCGCCCAACCCTGGGAGAGATCCGTCGCGTTGCCGGGCGTGCGCAAGAAAATCGACGAACCCGCCGGGATGTTGGATCCCAATGCCGAGGTGTCTTGAAAGGGTGGATTCCAGGCCGTCGTTACGCCGGCTCCGTTCGGGATCGCCTGTTTGAAATTCAGGGTGAACGGCAGGTCGCCGGTCGAAGTGTTGGTAAGGACAATCGTGGTCGCCCAGCCTGCGCCATCGGCAACCTGAGGGATCACCTGGGTCTGAGACGAGGAGTTTTGCACGTTATTCGGTGCACCGATGATCGGACTTCCGCTCTGCGCATATACAGGCGCCGCGGTGAAAGCGCTTCCGTTCGCCCGCAGGGCAATGATGGAGATCGATCCGGACGCCACGTAGAACTCGGCCAATCCGCTCTTTCCCGCAGTTGCCGAAAATAGCTGCGCCATGAGGAACGTCGTCTGTCCTTTTGCGGGCAAGATTGGCAGCGTGCCCGAAAGCGTGCCGTCAGAGGTTCGAATATTGACCTGAACGATCTCGGCGGCACTGTTCGGATTTGCCATTGCGAAAGCGGAGACCAAACCGGAGGTATTGTCAAACGGCACCAGGATGCGGCTGGACGCGGAAACTGCGGGAGCGGTACCGTCCTGAGCCGGTCCGGCCGCCCGTGAGGTGAAGATCGCGTAGCCCGTTACTCCAGCAGCGGCGTCAAGTTGCCCCCATCCCTGTGTCAGGGTCGCCGCAGTGCCGGGAGTGTGCAGAAAAAGCGTTGAACCGGCGGGCAGGCTGATGCTCGACAGAGAAACACTCTCGACAAATGGCGGAGTCCAGGGCGTAGTCGCGCTGTTCGCCGTATCCATGTTGAAGCTCAGAGCGACGGACTGCGTGGTTGAGGTCTTATTGGCGAGCACAATCGTCGTGGACCAGCCGGCGCCATCGGCAACCTGCGGGATGATCTGCGTATCGGCGAACGCGGGGAGCAGTCCGAGGATAAGGAAAGACACCGTCAAGCTCGGCAGGGATCGAATTGTCATAGGGTTCCTCCAGAAGAACGTGGACGTTGATTGATGCACGGTACAGGGGCTGCTCATGTTGCACGCTCCCCGGGTTTGTCTGCGACCGTCATGCCTCGCAGACTTGACTTCGGCCGGAATTTCCATTTGGCCTCACGGACTGCGAGTAGTATATCTCAATGGCTTCGATAGCGATCCCGTGTCGGGCAGGGGCTTCCCGGAACACCGTTCTCGACGAACCGGCGTTCCGCCACGCACTTCGCGCCATTCGTTGACCATGAGTAGCGGCTAGGAGCAAGCGCGTGCGCTCTTGGGACACGTTCGCAAAGTCAACACAGGCAGGAAGCCTGTGTTTTAGGGTGCGGCGGGGAAACTAATCGAGGACCACGGTACCGCCCGCGTGGGCGGCCCGGGACAGAGAAGGGGGGGCAAAGGCAGGCAGTCCGATTACGGCCGCAATGAGCAGACGAGCAGAGGATTGGCAGCTATCGGCTTCGCCGGTCTGTCAAGCAATGCGGTTTGGGTTCATCCGGTTACGGGCGCCCGCGAGGGTAACGGCCTCTTCGATGCAGAAGATCATTTCCCGGGCCTGGCGCTCCCGGCTGTGCCGCGGCGCGCCAGCCAAGCTATTGTGAGCGAACGTTCTTCGCAATTCGGAATTTCCCTCCAGAAGACGAATCGCGGCCGCGAGCGCCTGCGGATCGCCGGCCGGAACCCACATGCCGTTATTCTCGGTAAGCACGATTCGGCTGGCTTCGCCTTCAGGAGCCGCTAACAGAATGGGAAGCCCCATGCCCATCGCTTCGAAGATCTTCGATGGGATCACGGTCTGGAACAGAGGGGTGTTCTTGAGATGGACGAGCGCGATATCGGAGAGGCTCCAAAAGCCCGGCATCCTCTCTTTGGGCTGAGCTGGAATAAAGGTGACGTTGCGCATGCCGCGGAGCGCCGCTTCCGCCAGCAAGGTCTCGCGCTCGGCCCCCGGCCCGACCAACAGAAACCGGACTCTCGTGCAATCGATGATTTCCGCGCAATCCAGGACGTTCCGGAGCCCGTGCGCCATTCCCAACGTCCCGATGTAGGACACCACAAATTCGTCAGGGGAGATGCCCCAGGTCTCGGCAAGCGCAAGGTCCTTTGACCTGGGCTGATATCTCTGGAGATCGACGCCGTTCATGACCACCGCAATCTTCTCAGCGGGGATACCGCGCCGGACGAGGTTCTCCTTGAAGGCACCGGTGAGCGCGACGACCGCGGCGGATTGGTTGTACAGAAATAGCTCCACCTTTTCGAGCCATCTCAGAACCATGCTTTTTTTCATCGCACCCACTGCGACGATCGAGTCCGGCCAAAGATCGGAAAGCTCGAATACGAAGGGTTTCCGCTTGACTCGCGCCAAAGCCCAGCCGGCGACCGCAGCGAAAAACTGGGGTGAAGTTGCCACCACGACATCCGGATGTTTTTGGACCAATCCCGTGAGAAACGCGGAGAACATGTAGGAGAGGAAGTCCGCGATGCGCCGGAACTTGCCGCGATTGGCTGAAATGAACGTCTTCACGCGGACCACCCGGATCCCGTTCATTTCTTCGGCTTGATACAAGCGGTTCCTGTAACCCGGATAGACCCGGCCTTCGGGGAAGTTCGGCGCGCACGTAATCACCGTTACCCGGTGTCCCCACTGCGCCCAGTAACAGGCCCGTTCATAGACGCGCGAAGCCTGCGCGTTCTTCTCCGGCGGGAAGTTGTCGGCTAGGAAAAGGATGTCCATTAGACCGCGGCGGCGTAATAGCTTTGCGCCGCGCAGCGATAGAGCAAAGCTTCGACGATGCGTTCACCCGCTTTACCGTCCCATTTAGGCGGAATCGTTGCTGGCCTGCGATCTCCGCTCAGCAGCGAGAATGCCGTGCGGCGAATGCACTCCGGATGGGTGCCGACCAGGATGTTTGTCCCGAGCGAGCAGGTGATGGGGCGTTCGGTATTGTCACGCATCGTAAGGCACGGGACCCCGAGGACGGTAGCCTCTTCCTGGATTCCGCCGCTGTCGGTCAGTACAAATTTCGACCGGCTCACCAATCCTATGAACCGGAGGTAGCCGAGTGGGTCGAGAAAGCGAATTCCGGAATCGGCATTTAAGCCGTGGACGAGACCAAAGGTTTCCAGGTTGCGGCGCGTGCGCGGGTGGATGGGAAACACGACGGGAATGCGCTCAGCGATGTTCCGGATGGCCTCGAACAGGGGGCTCAGTGTCTCGACCGAATCCACGTTTGAAGGCCGGTGTAGCGTGACCACCGCGTAATCCCTGTCGCGCAAACCATCCGGGAGCGGCAGGTCCCTGGCCCGGCGGTGATGGCGCAGTAGCGAGTCGATCATCGTGTTTCCCACGAACGCGATATTCTCTTCGGCGACGCCCTCCCGGCGGAGGTTCTCGCTGGCGATTTCGTCCGTGGTGAACAATAGATCCGCCACCGCATCGGTACACAGCCGGTTGATCTCCTCCGGCATGGACATGTCCCGGGAACGGAGGCCGGCTTCGACGTGAGCAACGTGAATTCCGAGCTTCCTCGCGGTGATCGAGCATGCCAAGGTCGAGTTGACGTCGCCCACCACCACCACCCAATCGGGACGTTCGGAGAGGCAGACTTTCTCAAAGGCGATCATCACCCGTGCAGTTTGCTCCGCATGCGAGCCCGAACCCACGCCCAGATTGATGTCCGGCTCGCGAATGCTGAGATCGGCGAAGAACGCGTCTGACATGGCGTGATCGTAGTGCTGGCCGGTGTGGACCAGCGTGACCACAAAGTCGCTGGACCCGCCTGCCCGGGCGCGAAACCCATCCAGAATCGGTGCGATCTTCATGAAATTGGGCCGCGCACCCACCACCAGGACGAATTTCATGGCTTCTACCAAGAGATGAGCGTTGTGAACCGGACAGGCAATCGACCGGCCCACCGGCCGATGATGGTTTTATTCGAGATCGAGCGATTGAACTCCGGAAACCATGCGGTTTCCTCAATCGATCGCGATAGCCTGGCGTCCAGCATCAGAGCGACGTCGGCATCGGGGTGAAGATGAAAGAACAGCTCGAGTTCGTGGGACTGCCGGGCTTCAAAAATATCCGTGACGATGAGAGCGCCGGACTGAAGCTCCAGGCGGCGGCGATGAAGCACGGGATCTTTCAAACGAAGATAGCCGGTGTGGCCGGCTTCGGCAAAGCTGCGGTTATCGGTTCGGACGTCGATCGGACGTGCACGGCGTGCGACGCGGAACGCGCTCCAGACTTCGGATTGATCGATGCCGTCGACGCGGGCGGTGTTGTGCGCGGACGTGCCACGTTGGTAGAGACGCTGTGAATTGTCCTCGTAGGTGGAAGTTCCTGAGTTCACCACCGCCCGGCGTCCCCTAATCGATAACTCGAAGGACAGCGTATCCGCGTGGGCGTGTCCCGGCTGATAATCCGGCCCAACCGGCCCGGCATCGAAGATGACAACGGCACTCTCGTTTTCGAGCCGCACGTAGCCGCTTTCAAGAGATCTTCCCGGAGACGGCTGGACTCCCAGCCGCTGCGCGTATGCGGTGACCTCGGCCAGTGTCGGAGCAATCCCTATCGCCGCATCGTTAAAGAACGAAATCTCCCCGTCCGGATGGCAGATCTGCGCGAGCCAGCCGGCCATACGGCCGCCAGCTTCGAGCCAGATCCGCTCTGCATCCGAAGCGATCGCGTCAGGATAGGCGGGATAGGTTCGAATCAGGTTCACCAGGTCAAGAATGTCCTCCAGGATCAGAGCGTGGTACATGGGGCTGCGTTCAAAATGACCTCCGTCGTGCAGGATCTGCTCCGGAATCTGCCCCTCTAAAACCTTTAGCCCAGCGCGGAGCCACCGGTCGGCATCCGGTCCTGAAAAAAACATTCCTGCAAACACCAGCGCTTTTGCATTCACGAACAGATGATTGGCCAGCAGGTGGAACTCCATCGACTGGGCAAGATACTCCGCCTGCTGTGACAGGCTCTGCAAGGCCGTCTCCGGAAGGACGTTTCCTTCCAAGGCCCACTTGATCCAATTGCAGATGCGCAGGGAAAGCGGATACGGCTCCCATCCGTTACCTTGTCCCCAGGGGTTGTCCCTGCTCCAACCCTCTATCAGTTCGAGATTGGGACTATCGAGGTAGTGCAGGTGATACAGCCACAGCTTGGGAACGCCGGCATCATTCCAGGAACGGATATCCCGTTCCTGATTTAAGAACCGGAATCGGTTTGGACCCGTCTGCGGATTTGCCTTACGTATTGGGGGGGTCCATGGTCCGGTCCTCGCTCGAAGCGAGATCGTAGCGCCCTTTCGGACCCGCGGTTTCGGCCGCCACAGCCGGCCGTAGACCTGAACGGGCTTTAGATACCGCACGGTGTGGAGCAAACGAGCCACGTTCATTCCATCGGGTTCGCCGCCAGCAGAGCGCAACGGCTTACTTCCCGCAGCTCCTCGAAGGGAATCGGCGCGGCGCCGCCTCCCCGGATCGCGTCGATAAACGCCTGAACCATGCGCCCCGCGCCTTTGTCCTGCCGCCACGAACTGCTGCCCCCGAAACCCGGGCAGCCATACCCGCGAAGCTTTCGGAAGTTGTCGATCACCAGGATGCGTCCATCCGCGAAGATTTCCAACCTTTCCTTAGGAAACGACTTGTGACCGTTCGCAAAGTAATGCACGGTTCCAATAGAACCGTCTTCGTAGGAGACACTGATCGTAGCGGTGTCCGCCGATTGCCGCGCTGTGCGCACGCTTGTTGCCGGATACCCCACCAAGAAACGCAAAAGATCCAGGAAATGGCAGGCCTCGCCCAGAATTCGTCCTCCGCCCTCCTCCGCATCCTGGGTCCAATGCTCCAGGGGGATCGCTCCCGCATTGACCATATACACCAGGCTCTTCTTCCCCCGCATTCCCTGTAGGAGTCGCTGGGCCTGCCGGACGTGCGGCGAAAACCGGCGGTTGAATCCGACCATCAGGACGCGGGTTTCCGGCAGCCCCCTGTAGGTGTCCTCGATCTCGTCCAGTTGTTCCCACGTCAGTGCCAACGGCTTTTCGACGAAGACATGCTTACCTGCCTCGAGCGCCCGGCAAACCAGCCCGGCGTGACTGTCGTGCCGGGTGGCGATCACCACCGCGTCAATCCGTTGGTCCGATAGAAGCGATTCGGTGTCCGTGGTCGATTCTGAAAATCCGAACTTGCGCCCCGCATGGGAGGCGCTCAGGCCTCCCGAAGACGCGACGGTAAGCAGGGTCGCGCCGGCCTCAACGAACGCGGGGATCAGAACCTTGCTCGCATATCCCCCTGCGCCGACAAATCCAACGCGGACCTGTTCCTTCCCGGTGGGCTTCCCGGTTGGCTTCCCAGTGAGCTTCCCGGGAAAAGCAGTCCCCACGGCCAGCCTCCGGCGCCCGGGATCCACCGTCTCTTGCCCTCGCGCGTACTCGAGCAGAATGCCCAGGTAGAACTCGTCACGGTTCAGCAGCTCGTAGGCTTCCAATGCCCGGTCGAAAGGAAACCGGTGCGTAAGGAGCCTCTCTGTCTGCAGCCGTCCGTCGGCCAGCATGTCTAATACCGCTTCGAAATTACGTTGCGCCGTCCATCGCACATACGCTCGCGGATAATCCTGCCCCCCTTGTTCGTAGGCGGGATCATACCGGCCCGGCCCATAGGAGCAGGAAACCTGGAAGCTCAATTCTTTCTTGTAGAAATCGTCGCGTGACAACTCGAGTCCCGCGACACCCACCAATACGATCCGGCCCCGCTTCCGCAGCATCAGCGCCGCCTGGTGAACCGGTTCGTTGCTCTTCGTCGCGGCCGTGATCAGCACCGCATCGGCTCCCTTGCCCCGCGAAAACCGGTCCGCCGCGACCCTCGGATCCTCGCCCAATCCCAGGTTTACCGTCTCTGCGCCGAATGCCTCGGCTAATTCCAACTTGCGCGAATCGAAATCGATCCCCAGAACGCGGCAACCATGCGCCCGCAATAGTTGCACCGTCAGGATGCCTATTAAACCCAGGCCGATCACGACCACGTCCTCGCCGAGCTGCGGCTGGATCAACCGGACGCCTTCCAATCCGATGGCGCCCACCACCGCGAACGCGGCCGCATCGTCGCTGACCCCGTCCGGAATCCGCGCACACAGGTTCGCGGGAACTCCCACCACCTCGGCATGGGGGCCGTTCGAGATCACCCGGTCGCCCCGGTGAAACCCCGTGACGCCTGCCCCGGCGTCCAGCACTACACCGGCATTCGAATATCCCAGGGCAACCGGCTGGTCCAGCTTCGCCTGGACGCTCTCGAACGTCGCCATCAGGCCATCGGTTCGCATCTTCTCGAGTACCTGACGGACCTTCTCGGGCTGCTGCCGGGCCTTGCCCAGCCAGCTCGCGCGGCCGAAATCCAGCAGCATCCGCTCCGTCCCCGCCGATACCAGCGAAGCCCGCGAACGGATCAGCAGGCTCCCCGGGTTCGCTCCCGGTGCGGGGACCTGCGCGACCGAGGTCACGCCGTCTTTCAAGCTCTGCAGGACCTGCTTCAATTAATCCCCCATGTTGATGTACAGCTGCTGCGCAAAATAGATCGCCACCATGGCTGGTATCAGATCGCCAATCCAAAAAGCGAAGCCGGGCCGGTTTCCCAGATAAAGCAATAACCCTTCCATCGCACTGCATCCCAGATACAGCCAGACGGCGAATTTAAAGTTGTTGGCCAGCACGCCCACTACAAAACAGCCGAACATGTCCGAAAGCAGAAAGCTCAGTTCGAATCCCCAGCCATTCAGCAGAGTCCGCACCAGCAGGGGGATCACGTACAGCGGGCCGATCAGAGCCAACGTCAGCGTGGCCCGAATCTGCCATCTGCCGTTATATTTAAGAGCGCGCGCAAAAGACATGTTGTTCCTGAGAACCGAACGTCGCCGCGTTGATATCTTCCTGGACCGATTCCACTGTTCTCCCGTCGATGTAGATTCGAAACCAGATCTCCAGGACGACCAGCGCCCAGATGTGCAGCGAATGATCGCGCTTGCCGGAACTGTGCAACGCGATCATTTTCTGGATCGCCTCCGATCGAAATAGCCCCCGCTGCCGCAAAGCACTCTCGCTTAGCAGTACTTGAGGAAGATTCCGCAATTCACCGTTCAGCCACGCTCCCACCGGCGGATTGAAACCCAGCTTGCGCTTGTTCAGGACGGCATCCGGCAGAAACGGCTTCATAGCCTGCTTCAGAATCCACTTGGATTCCCCATATCGAAACTTATGCTGAAAAGGAAGCCGCAGGCAGAACTCCACCAGGCGATGGTCCGTGAACGGAGCCCGTAGTTCCAGCGCGTGCGCCATCGACATCCGGTCGCCGTATTCCAGCACGTTGCAGCACAGAAACGACTTTACGTCCACGTAGGCCAACCGGTTCAGCGGCTCCAGCCCCTCCGATTGATCGAACAGGTTGCGAAGAAACGCGCCGGAATCATGACCCTGCAGACGGCTGGCAAAATCCGGCGTGTACAGAGCGGCCTTGTCCTCCGGGGAGAAGTATCCGATCCAACGAAGATACATCTCGATCAGCGGCATCCCCGAACCTTCCAGAAACTCGCGCAGTCGCCGTAACTGATGGCGTCCGCTGGAGTCGTCCGACATCGCACGTCCAATCCAGGGGAACACGCGGTTGCGGACGAATCCTGGTAGCGCCCGGGGCAGGTTGCTCATGTAAGCACCCACGTAGCGCGGATATCCCCCGAAGAGTTCATCACCCCCATCCCCGGCCAGGGCCACGGTCACCGACTGCTTGGTCAGTGCTGAAAGAATGTAAGTCAGAACGGCCGTGGGATTTCCAAACGGCTGGTCGAAGTGCCAGACGATTTTAGCCAGATGATTGGCGCAGGACGGTTCCGCTTGCAAAACCTCATGGCGGCATCCGAACTGCCTCGCGATCATCTCTGCGAAAGGAATCTCGTCGTAGGTGCTGTTTTGCGGAAATCCGATCGAAAAGGATCGTACCGGTTCCGTCGAGGAGCGGGCCATCATGGCGGTAATCGTGCTCGAATCCATTCCGCCCGACAATAGAACGCCCAGAGGGACGTCGCTCACCAGGCGGCAGCGCACGGCTTCCGCCACCAGGTCCTGAAGCCGGCTCCGCACATCCCGAAATGACATCTTCTCGGGAGACTCGCTGGAAGCGAGCGGGTCCCAGAAGCTTCCACTCTGGGTCGCCATTCCACCTCCTGCCAGTTTGACCTTCATCCAATTACCCGGTGGCAGTTGCAGAATGCCGCGAAAAATCGTTTTGGGATAGGGCGCGTAAAAGTAGGTGAGGTATTCGTCTAAGGCCTGCGGATCCAATTCCGGCGTGTGATCAAGGCCCGCCAGCACTGCCTTGATCTCCGACCCGAACAGGAAGGATCGGCCATCGGTGTAGTAGAACAGCGGTTTCTTGCCCAATCGATCCCGGGCCAGCAAGAGCTCATTATGGTTGCGATCCCACAAGGCGAAAGCGAACATGCCGTGCAAGTGGCCCAGGCAGTCCGAGCCCCATCGCTCGTACGCCGCCAGAATCACCTCCGTGTCCGAGTTCGACGAAAACCGAAACCCCTCTTCCTCCAGTACCCGCCGCAGTTCCAGAAAATTATAGATCTCTCCGTTGAAGACGATGCTCAGCCCATCCCGAACCATCGGCTGGCGCCCCGCGGGACTCAAATCGACGACACTAAGCCGATGATGCATCAGCATGACCTGAAAGCCTTGGGGATGGCTCACCCAACTCCCGGAATCATCCGGGCCGCGGTGTCGTAACGCTGCCGCTGACAACCGGACTTCCCGGCCTATCGCGCCCTGAATTCCACACATGGTCTTAGCTTCCGACCGCGTCTTTCACTAACCGCGCCACCCGCAGCGCGGAAGTCCGGGCGTCGAATTGGCTAGCCCGGCATCGTCCCGCCGATCGCATCCTTAGTAGTTGTTCCTGCGAAGAAAGCAGGCCCGTTACCGCCGCCGCGATGCTTCCGGGATCCAGCGGGTCGAAAAACACTCCCGCATTTCCCAGCACTTCCCGGGCATACCCTCGGTCTGCGGCGGCCACTGGACAACCTTCCGATATCGCTTCTACGAGCGGCAGTCCGAAGGATTCAACCAATGATGGAAATACCGATACGTCCGCCCCCCGCAAAGCGTAGCGCACTTCATTCTGACTCCGATAGCCCAAAAATAAGAGTTTCCCCCGGGATTCGTGTTCCCGGACTAACGAACGCCCAAACTCCCGCTCCGCCTCGGCTCGCTCCACCGTCAGCCACAGCGAACACTGGGGGAAATCCTTCCGGATCCATTCGAGGGCCGCCAGGAGCGTCACGTGGTTCTTGTGTTGCCCCAGAGACGAAACGTAGATGAGACGCGGCCGCCCCGCTCGTTGCAAAAGGCCCGCAAACTCCGCGTCGACGCGCTCATCGCGATTCGTCCCGTAGATCCCCGGTGCCACGACGACCACGCGTCGATCCGCGCGATCCGTGAGCCGAACCCGCAGAGCCTCCCGCATCGATTCTGTCTGGACAACGACCCAGGCGCTGGCCTCCGCACCCCGCACGATGCAGCGCCGCAATACCGCCATTCGCACTCGATCCGTCCAAACCGGCGAAGCCAGTTCAACGAAGGGAAGCATTTGCTGGCAATACACAATCTGAGGCGGGCTGCCGAAGGGCCCCCCAATATTCGCGAAGGCGATGACCGCGTCCGCCGCCGTTTGCCGTAATTTTCGTGGAAGCCCCCGGTAAATCCAATACAGCCGCGACAGCCCCGAATCTCCCCACGCCGCGATTTGCACCCGAACATTTCGCAGCCCTCTGGGATCGTCAAACTGCCGGGCTTTTCGCGGGAGTAAATAAAGATCGATCCGCCAATCCGGTTCCACGGCGGATAGCTGCTCGACCAGACTGTTCAGAAGTGTCGCCCCTCCGCCGGTCCGGACTCCCACGGCGTCGATCGCTACCCGCAGCGGAACGCGATCGTTTCCGGCACCTTCGCTACTGTAATCCGAACAAGCGCTCATACGCGGGCCAAATCACGGGCAGTCCATAGGCGTGTTCCACAAACTGCTCTAACCTCGCGCCATCCATTCCTGAGTCCAGGCTGAGGAATCGCCGCAGTGCGATCGCCAGTCCCTCGGCATCCCCTGGCTCGAACAGCCATTCGGGGAGGATCCGCGTCATGATCTCCGGGATCGCCCCCGCTCGCGAAGCGATCACCGGACACCCTCGCCCTAAGGCCTCCAGCAGCACTAACCCGAAACACTCCAGCGCCATCGTCGGCAGCACGAACACGCTGGCCGCCCGATACGCCAGATCCAACTCCCGATCGCTGATTCGGCCCATAAACACCGCCCGCCCATGGAGTACACCCGAGCCGGCTTTCCGCTCGAGCTCCGGGCGTAGCGGACCCTCCCCGCCGATCACCAGCGTAAAATCCGTCTCCGGGGCTATCCTTTCAGCGGCCGCAAGCAGTACTTCTATACCCATGCGAGGAACCAGCCGCCGGATCGATAAAATCACCGGTTTGCCGGCCGGCCAGTGCAGCGCCGCCCGGGCTTCGGCTTGAGACGGCCCGGCTTGGCCCGAAAACCAGGATGGGACCACCTCCACTCGCGATCCGAGCTCGCTTCCGTGCAGGCGCTCCACCATGCCCCGCGTGAATGCGGACAGCGCGTGGATGCGGTCGGCCCGCTGCAGCGTGGCCCGCTCCAGCCGATTCAGTGCCGGTAGAACGATTCGCCGCTTGAGCCAACCCGAACGCCGCCCGTTCCCGGAATTCGCCTCGGCCTCGGCCCGCGCCGGGGAGTGCACGGTATACACTCTCCGGATTCCTGGCCCGATACACCGAAAAGCCGCCAGGCCGCTCACCGGCATGTGGGCGTGAACAACATCCCATCGCTGCCCTGCCAGAAACTTTCGGACAGCATCTGTCATCACACTCGCCGTTTGCATAAGCGAGAGGGGAAAGTGATTCGCCAGTTTCGGGCTTCGGTAGCGTACCAGTTGAATGCCTCGATATTCCTGTACGCCGGCCGGCGGATCCGAGTCCAGGGATCCGCACAGCATCCCGACACTGTGACCAGCCCTCCGCATGCACAAGGCCAGATCCAAGGCTACGCGGTATCCTCCTCCCGGCAGATCCTCAAAGAATCGGTCGACTGCTACCAGATATCTCAAGGGAGTTCGTTTCCGGCCCCAAACAGTTATCCGATCGCCGGACGATGAGGGCGGCCAACTCGCAGATCGTGGCGCGTGGACTTCCACGGGAACAGCCACTGGCGCAAACGAAACATCACCCGGAAGAACAGCCCCGCCGTAATGCATCCCACAAATACCGGTCCGGCGGCAGCGCCCGATCCCAGGACGAATGACAACATCGCACCGACATAGGCCGTCATCTCCAGCAGACCGCGTCGAGGGTCCACTCCGGCCGAACGCCACCAGAAGCCGGCCACCGCCGCCCCCAGCACATACATTCCGGCGATTACGCCCGGCCAACCCAGGTTCCAGAACAGCTCCCCGGCCGCGGTTTGGCCCGTCGACGTGGTGGCCACGCTCGCGTCTGCCGCCCACCCTAGAATGGCTGTAAATTCCCGGCCCCGATCGATAAAGGGCTTGTCCCGCCATAATGCGCGAGGGATTAGCGTCATCGGCACGTAATCAAAGCCGCGGCCATTGAGGAACCCTTGCTGGTCCGTGATCCAAACCACCATTCCGGCCGCCACCGGATCGCACAGCCGGCTCATCGTCATATCGGTCCACTGCCCGACGTAATCCAGAGGATTCGAAGAATACTTTTCGCGGAGTTGCTGGACCGCCTGGTCGGTCACGTCCGGTGTGATGATGGCGACGGACCCGGTCTCAGTCCGGGCGCCGGAGTTGCGCATGGCTGTCACCAGCGGCGCAATTCCGATCAGGTAGAGCGCTGCCAGCGCCGGGCCTGCCACCAGGATCATGGCGATTTTCCTGCGCCGAAGCAGCCACCACACCAGAGGAACAAACGAGAACATCATCTCCATCTTGGAGTCTCGTCTGGCGTTCAAAAACAGCACACAGGCAACGCCCCCCAGCAGCACCAGCCCCTGAGCGCTTTCCGACTTCCGAAGCGGTTTGGGAGGATTGAGGGCCACCATGCAGAGCACGGCCAACGGCAGAAAACTGAGCTGCGCGACAACACTCCCCGCAAATTGCGTAACCACTTCCCGGCCGACGAGAAAAGCTACGCCCAAAACGAAAGAAATAAGCAAGGTGCGAGTTGCCGTCATGGGCCGGCGATCCCCAGTGAGTTCGCGCGGCTGGAAATGTTTCATGCCTGCATAGAAAGCCCACGATCCCGCTGTCATAATCGCGTGACCGTAGGCAACCCGAGACATGGGAACCGGCCAATTTCCGAACGGCACGAAATCTTCGGCACCGTAGGCGAACGCGATGTACAGTGGCGCCAGCCCCAGGGTCGCCGTCTGCCATGCTTGATAGCACACGACGGGGTTTAAAATCAGCGTCGCCCGTCGCCCCTCCGCCAAAGACAGCCAGGCCGAGAAACAAAGATATATGAGAGCGGCAGTCTCCAGACTGAGTGGCGTCGGCAGCAAGAGATCCGCGCCGGCACAAAACGCTGCGACTGCGCCGAAGCGGATGATCGATTCGGAATCGCGCTTCTCGCCTGCCGGGGAGGCTGCGCGCCGCGAACGAATTCGCTCAAGCAAGAGTTGAATTCCTCCTGTCCCGGGCCCCTTCGACGTGCCTTAAGACGGCGGACATGTGCGCGGTGTAAGAGTAATCCGAATCCAGACACCGCCGATAACCCGCTGCCGCGATCTTCGCGCGCTCTTCCGGATGAGCGAGGTAGAACCTGCATTTTTCGAGCAATTCTTCCCGGGTGGCAAAGAACTCCGCCTCAGCACCTTCCCGGAAGAGCTGCTGATGTTCGCCGGTCCGTTCCGCGAGCAGAAATGCGCCGCAGGCAGGAATTTCCACCGAGCGCGTGGTCTGCATATCCCGATTCACTTTTCGAAGAAAGCCCAGGTTCATATCAAACGAACAGGTGGCTTTCACGTACTCTTCACCCCAAATCCAGGCATCCTCCACGGTGAGCAGTGGATGACGGTGCCGCTTGGCCCACGTGCTCCATCCCTCACCCCAGACCCGGATGCGAATCCCGTTTGTCACCAGAAACCATATAGCTGCGGCTCGTTCTTCCTCAAACGCTCCAATGAATCCTACGCCGCCGCCGTACTGGCTACGCTCGTCTGCGGTAAGGGGAACCGGCCGGTGTACCTTGGGGCAATAGGCATTGTTAAGAAACACCACTTCTCTGGCACCCATCGCCTGCCGCTCAGCCACGTTGTAGGACTTGGTGGTCACGTGCAAGTCGTAAAGGGGAACGCTTTTCAGGAATTGCCAGGATTGATTCTGCCGATTGGTCATGCAGTCGGGACTGTAATGAATCAACCTGATATTCCGTGCCTGGATCTGCTTCAGTGCTTGCGGCGAGATGCACAATCCTTTGTCGATCCAAACCAGATCGGGCTTCTGGCGCGCGACGGCTTTCTGCAAAGCCGAATTCGCGCCTGCCGGGTCGGGAGCCCATCCGGTCTTTCGAAGCGCTCTGAGCGCGAGGCCTCTGGCGCCCGTAAGTCGCCACGTTGTGTCGACCCCTTCCACCGTGTGACCGAGTCTCTCCAGCGCCTCCAGCCGCATGCGGCAAGTTCCGCCCTTCCAGAGTTCGCCACAGTACACGATTCTCATGACAGGGCTTGGTGTTTGATCGCCTTAACCAGCATGTTTCGGCTGTACACATTGCCGCATAAGCCGCCGGTTTCCGCGAGGTTCCATAGTGCGCAACCCCCTCGTATCACCTGCCAGAGGCCCCAGCGCACCGCACTCTTCGCCCCATGGACGAAGGGCGCGACCTCTCGCACCTCAACATCTTTAAAGCCGGTCAGTCTAAGTACCGCCTTGGCGCACTCCGGATCGAGAATCAGTTCGTGAGTGAAGTCGCCATATCGATAGTGTGAAGCCCACGGGGAGACAGCGTTCGGGGTCTGAAATACGAGCACACCACCCGGAACGAGACGGCTCCAAATGAGGTCAAGAAGATTAAGAAGCTCGTCCTTGCGGAAGTGCTCAACGATATCGAAAGCACAGATCAGGTCGAAACGATCTTGGACCTGGTAAAGGAATTCCCGAACGTCGGCTTCGAGAACGTCCAGACCCTTGCTCCTGGCAAGCGCACTCGACTCAGGGCTCACATCCACACCACACACGTTCCGGTAGCCCGCAGCCCGAAGAGTCAGCATGAGGGGTCCGGCGCCGCAGCCTAAGTCCAGACACTTAGCGTTCCGATCCTGGGGCAGCCAGTTCCGCAGGCGATGCAACGTAGCCCGCTCCATAGTCGCGTCAGCCTGAGGGTCCGCCTTAAGCCAGCCGGGAACTTGGACGGTGACATACTTTCCATACATCCTGCTTCGGTAGTCGCCGGCTTCTTGAAGTTTAGGATTGCTCATCCGACCCAAGTGCCTCTCATGCGGTCTGCCGCCGATGTCGCAGATTCGTCCGGCGAGCTTTCGTCATGCGCAGGAGCGAAAACCTTCGCGCGGGCAGCGTGCCGGACCTGTTTCTCCACCCACGCGTACGTCTTTTCGATACCCTTCCGCAAAGGCTGGCTCGGTCGCCATCCCAGCTTCTCGTGAATGAGGCGGTTATCGGAGTTGCGGCCTCTCACGCCCAGCGGTCCCGGGATATGACGGATGGCCAGCTGCTTTCCGGCGGTCTGCATGATATATTCGGCCAGTCGGTTGATGGTCACCATTTCTTCCGAACCGATGTTCACCGGCCCGGTGAAGTCAGAGTCCATCAGCCGGCGTACGCCTTCGATGCACTCGTCGATGTAGAGGAAGGAACGGGTCTGCAGACCGTCGCCCCAAATTTCGATTTCGCCTCCATCCCGCGCCTCCGCCACCTTGCGGCAGAGCGCCGCCGGAGCCTTTTCCCGCCCGCCGGTCCAGGCGCCTTCGGGACCGAAGATATTGTGGAAACGCGCCACCCGCACTTGGACGCCATGATTCCTCATATACGCGAGGTACACTCGCTCGCTGAACAGCTTTTCCCAGCCGTATTCGGAATCTGGCGCGGCGGGATAGGCCGAATCTTCCGAACACTTCGGATTGTCGGGATCGGTCTGATTGTATTCCGGGTACATGCACGCCGAGGAGGAATAAAAGAACTTGCGGACGCCCGCCTGGTAGCCGCACTCGAGCGTGTTTAGGTTGATGGCCGCCGAGTTATGCATGACGACGGCATCGTGCTCGCCGGTAAAGATGTACCCCGCGCCGCCCATGTCGGCGGCGAGCTGATACACCTCGTCCATCCCTGCGACCACATCGCGCGTGATTTGGGGGTCGCGGAGGTCGCCAAGGATGAACTCATCCGCCGGAAGCTCGACGAACTCATGCGGCTTCAGGTCGACGGCACGAACCCAGTAGCCCTCCTCCTTGAGGCGCTTGATCAGATGGCCTCCGATGAACCCGCCGGCGCCATTCACGAGAATCCTCTTCATAATCCTCCCTGCTGCAAACACTACGGAGTGTGCCAAGATTTCGGTATAGCAATGGGGAAGCCGAACTCCTCCGCGCGGGGAGAAACAACGAATCCGCCCGGAGCCTCTTTCAACCACGCTGCCCACCAGCTGAAAGTGCTATTGGCAATGATGTGGTGCCTGCATCGCCGCATGGCGGCGAAATCGATAATGCCGGAATGGCATGCCGGCGACCCGTCCAAGACTCGCATGTCATCCAAGGGCAAGAAATCCGAGGGCGCTGCGCCATCGCTGAAAATCAGGAATTCAGCCGCGGGATCCTCGCTTAAAGCGTGTCTCACGGCGCGGCTGTAGTACTCCCTGCCGAGACGATTCGTCGCGCCGACCGCCTTGCCGGAAGCGGATATACCGTGGTTCCCTCGGATATGAACCGCGACTACATGCTCCGCCGCTGCCTGTCGCAAGAGCGACGACGCGCCGCTCGGCAAGGAAGTCGATATCAAGCGCAATTCGCGTCTCAGACCATCCCGCGAGCGTTCGAAGAACAGGGAGTTCTGGAAGTACCCTTCCAGGACCACGCGGGCGGCGGCGGTTTGTTTCAAGGCGTCCAGGATTTTCTCGGGCGGCTCTTCCGTGAACCAATACTTCCTGTCGATATTCAAAAAACGATTATGCTGTCTCACAGCCGCGCGCAACACCCGGCCTCGCCATCCTCCCAGGGAAAGAGCGCCTTTATAGAGCTTTGCCGTGATGGCGAAGTGGTGCAGCTCAAATCTGCGCTGGTATGCATCGCGGTCAAAGCCGCTGGTGGTATCGATCAAGAACTCGCGGCCCGTGGCCGCGGCCAACGATTGCCCCGCGGCATAAACAAACAATTGGTTCCCGAGGCCCCCGAGAAGTCTCGCAACCAGCGAACGAGTGGGCGGAGCGGGCCCAACTGCGTTCGAAATAGTTTCCCGGGGCGGTCTTACTATGGCTGGACTCATGAATCCTGAGCGCGCGGGGGCGACGGATTACCGATCGCTCCTTTTGCTCTGACGACGATCATCCGCGGCGAGTCAGCAGGAACGTCCATAAGGCATACGCGCTCGACGCAACCACTCCTGCCCAAACCACGCCAGGCAATCCAAACATACGGGCGCCGGCGTAATTGAGCGCGACCGCCAATAAGGCGCTGCCGATTTTCGGAGCGATCAGCGCCTTGCTGTTCATTTGCACCAGGGCGTCCGTTGTTAACATCTGCCCGGTGGCAAACAGTCCTCCAGAGAGCGCCGCGAGGGGCAGGTAACGGTAAGCGCTCCGGTATTCCGAAGCTACAACCAACGCGAATAGCGGTTTTCCAAAGAGCCAGAACAGTCCGGCGAAAAACAGCGTCCCGGCGAACATAAACGAGCTCAACTGCCGCACTCTCTCGCGCGCTCGATGCATGCGCCTGTTATCAGTACCATCCCCTGCCTGAAAGAACAGAATGGGAGCAACCACTAAGCTTATGAGCCCGGAAAGTTGGATAAGCGGGGAATACCCTATTTGATTCAGCGTCTGGTAAAGTCCGACCTCCCTCTGGGATCCAGACATAGCCAGGACCCAGCGGTCGGATGCCTGCTGAAGCCATGCGATGATGGCGAATCCGACGAACGGGTTCGCATAGCCGCGCATTTCTCTAAGCAGCGTTTGGGCCGGGTTTTGATGCGCCGGCTCCCCAGCCGCCAGCGGGCTCATCTTGAGCCTGAAGAACAGAAACTGAGATGCGAGGACGAGGAGAGCCGCCCCAACATATCCGGAAAGTGCGCTAGCGGCAGTTGCTCCAGCCCAATGAATACACAGGATGGCGCCGGCCAAGCGCAGCCACTGCCCGGCAGCCTGGTGCCAGGCAACCACAAGCCTCTGCCGCGCGGCGTTTTGTATCGCATCCAGCAATCCGCCGGCCCCATTGACCGCGGACAAGGCTATGGCGACCAGCCCCAGGCTTGTCCATGGAGTCAGCGCTTCGTGGCCGCGAGATATCAACAGCGCGCCGAGAGCGAGGCCGCACGCCCCAAGATGACGCTGTCCGTATAGCGTAGCCGTGGCTCCAAAGAAACATCGCAGGGTTCCCCTTTCGTGAGCCACGGCATAAAAGCGGCCAACCGCGTTCCCAATAGGTCCGGAACCAACGAGGCCGAGCAAGGCCACAAGGGTGAGCGCGAGCGCCAGGTCTCCGTAAGCGGCAGGAGCCAAGAGCCCCGTTAAAAAGCGGGTCCCCACAATCGCGCCTGCGACGGTGGCAAACTGACCACTCCCTAACGTCGCCGCCTCGACCCAGAGACGACGATTATAGATGGCGAGACCGAGAATGCCGAGTCTGCCGGATGGCGTGATTGCGGTGGCTTGGCTCGTCATTGCCTGACTCATCATTAAGAGCCTTTCGGTGGTTCAGCATGCCAGCGGAGGGCGGACTTCAGTCCGCGCGCGGCTTTCTAGCCCCGCTTCCTCGATTCGATTGCGGAGCTGAAGCTCCGCGCGGGATGAATCCCGCCCTCCAACCCGGCCTTAGTGAACTCGAAGAGACCGCAGGAGTACTCGGCTCCGTGGGGACTCTGGGGCTGCACGTTTTCATGAAGACGCCCGTCGTCCGTAACCACTGAGAACGTCTCCAGCTGGAGAGAGGAGAACGTTTCGAGTATCGTTCCGACGGAGAAAACGCGATGCGCGTTGAACTCACACCTTTCGCGGCCCACCGGCACGGAAAAGTAGAGCCGGCCGCCCGGAGCCAGAACCCGCTGCAGGGCAGTCATGAAACGAAAACACGCACCCGGATCGACGGGATCTGAGTACCGTCCTAAGCCGAAATGTTCGGCGGCATGCAGACTGGACAGCGAGTCGATGCTGTCGTCCTCGAAGGTAGCAAGGTCTGTCGCGTTGTCTGAGACGAATTGGAGTCCTCCAACACAGCTTTCCATGCTGCGGATGTCGATGACCGTCACGGGCATGAAGACCAGCAGATGCGCGATGAATCCATCGATCCGTGACCCGACGTCCAGGTGGTGTGGAGGGCGCCGCTGAAAGATTTTTCGAGCGGCCCAGAGATCCTGATGAAAGTAGGCGCCCCCGGTGGTCCCCGCCGGCTGCTTACGTTCATCCAATATCGGCCAAAGATCTCTCGCGGTAATGCGAAAAGGGGCTTGAGGGGAACCTCGTTTGTAGGCCACGATCTCCCTGGCAAACCGCGGAATGCCGCCCATGTTTCTGATCAGGCGTAGCAGATCGAACCCGAAAAAGGAAAGAAACCGAAGCGCCTTGTGCAGGCTCCGCCTCGGCCGGCGTGACGCCTGGTTGTCGGTCGAGTACTTTAGAGAGGGAGCCGCCACGCGCCTTACAGGAAAAGATAGTTGTGCGATCCGAAATCGACAAAGCCTTGCTTCGCCCAGCGGCCAACATCTTCCGGGCCTACGGGCCGGTGCTCGGCGTCGGCGATCGCCGCTTGATATCCGTGTCGCCAGAAGACTTCAAAGGTCTGGTAGAACTGGTCATTTAGACCTCCGGGAAAATGCTCATTCAGGGCTACTTCAACCAGCCACGCGGGCTTCGGATCTAAAGTCAGAGTACGCTCCGCGCCTTTCAGAAGTTCATGTTCAAACCCCTCAACGTCCATCTTGATCAAAATTGGTAGTCCGTCGAAGCGCGTGTTCACGACAATATCAAGTGTGCTGACGGGCACTACGCTGTAAGAGTTCTCAGATGCCCCGGCCCACCCCTGCACGAATGACGCCCCTGTACCACTGCCGAACAGGCGTTTGATTCCAGCCTCGCCTGATAAGCCCAGTGGGAGCACTTCCACATCCAGAAAGCCGTTACAGAGAAGATTTCTGTACAGCAGGCCCAGATTGCTGGCCATCGGCTCAATGGCAACAACATGCTTGCGATGACGAGCGGCCAGGCATGTATATAGTCCGATGTTCGCGCCGATGTCGATGCAGGCCGAAACTCCCTGCAGATGCTTGAGGAAGACGTCGATTTCGTTTCTTTCAAAACTGCCCGCCGCCATGGAATGGTTGCCGGCCAAGTCGAAACCAAATGGGGTTGGAACACCCGGAACCAGAGCGGCACGCTCATCCCGCAATCGTCTGTACGCCTGCCCCAGTCCAGGCGCCCAGGAATCCACCACATATTTCGCGACGGATTTCATCACCGGCATGGAACGCGCGCGGTTGGCACTCCCTAAATCGGCTTTGTTCCGCAAGTTTATTTTTCCGATGTCTTCGATCCGTAATATCCGTTGCGATAGTAGCCGTTGTTGTAACCGTTCGAGTACCCGTAATACCCGTTCGCGGAATGCTTCGGATTCCAGTCGTTCAGGATGGTCCCCAGTACCTTAGTGCCGTCCTCGGAAAATCGCTGGTAGGCCGCCTGGGCCGCATCCCGCGTGGTCTTGCCCGATCGCACCACCAGGATCACCCGGTCCACCATCCGGCCCAGCACACGCGCATCCGGGATCTGCAGCATCGGGGGCGTGTCCAGGAAGATCGTCTCGAACTCGCCCCGCAACCGCCGTAGCAACTCGGGCATGCGGTTGGAGTACAGCAGGCTCGTCGCTACCGAGGACGTCTGCCCGCTGGTCAGCACATACAGGTCGGGAACGCTGGTCTCCTGAATGATCCCCTCGGGCAGCCCCTCGGCGGCGTCCTTTGAGCGCAGCAGATCGCTCAACCCGCGGTCGTTATTCAATCCGAAGATGTCATGCAGCCGCGGCTTTCGCAGATCGGCGTCGATCAGCAGCACTTTGTGGTTTACCTCGGCCACCGCGATGCCCAGATTGCTGACCACCGTCGACTTGCCCTCGCCCATCCCCGCGCTGGTGACTACCATGATCCGCGGCCGGCTCCCGTTCTCACCCGAAAACAGGATGGATACCAGCGTGGCCCGGAAGGATTCGGCCACCGCGGAGGGCTTGCGCTGAAACGTCGCCAGCTCCACCCGTTGCCGGGCGGCCGGAACGCCTGACTCGCCGGCCGGGCTTTCCGCCAGCCCCTTATTAGCGGCAATCCGAAGCCGCACTCTTGGCCCACTGGCCTCGGCGGGGATGATACCCAACTCAGGCAAGTTCAAGTACAGCGCAGTCTCCCCCGGATCCTGGATGCTGCGGTCGGCCCGCTCCCGCATAACCACGAAGACGGCTCCCAGAAAAAGCCCGCTGAACAGGCCCAGCCCCGAACTCAGCAGAACATCGGGCTTATAGGGTCCTTTGGGAACCTGGGCGGGGTCCACGACGCGGATATTAGAAGCCCGCAACGCCGAGGCCAGACTGGCCTGTTTCAACTGCTGCAGCATCGCATCGTAGAGCTGCCGGTTCGAGTCCACCTCATGCTTGAAAATGTTGTACTGGATCGCTTTATCGCTTTCTCCCGTCACGATGCCGCGTTGCGAGGCATAATCTGCGGTCAACAGCGTTTCGCGGCGAAGGGCCTCATCGTACTCGTTGCGAATGCGCTTGAGAATGTCGGCGCGCTCACGATCCAGAGCTGCTTGAATGGGCGCGATCTGCGCCTGCACCTGCTTCACTTTGGGATGCTCCGGCGTGTACGTTTCTCGCAGCTCCGCCAGGTGCCGCTGGAGCTCCGTGAGCTTAGCCTGGTAATCCCGAAGGGACGCGTCGTTCAAAATATCCGGCAACGCTTCCGGAGGGCTCGACGTAGCCATTTCCCAGCGGGACTGCTTGGAGATCCGGTCCGTCTGGGCCGTGGACAGGGCTTGCTGCACTTGCAGAAGCTTCTGCTCCGAGACGTTCGTCTTTTCGTCGGAGGTGAACAGGAGCCCTGCTTGCCGGGCATACCCCTGCAGGCGATCCTCGGAGCGCTCCAGGCGTATACGCATATCGTCCAGCTGGCGGGTCAGGAAGTCACTGGTTCGCTCCATGGTCTTCCAACGCGATTCCAGGCTCTGATCGATAAATTCATTGGCCAGCGTGTTCGCAAACTCGACCGCGGTGCCTGGGTCGGTCGAGTCTACCGTCGCTTCCACGATTCGGGTCTGGCCCGTGGCGCGTACTTTCAGGCTCTTCTTGGCATACCGAACGGCCCGCTCCCGCGCGTTAACCGGTTCCGGGTCTGGCAGGTTCAACACCTTTCGCCAAGCGGCGACCCGACCCGTGGGCTCAAACCCAACTGGCGTGCTCCCGAGCTTCGCCAGAACACGATCCAGCAAAGAGGCGCTCTGCATAATCTTCACCTGGGTTTGAATGTCAACGTTACTGTCGTAGGATCCTGCGCCTTCGTCGAGCGGGTTGGATTGCTGCGCGTTCAGAAAGTTTTGATTCAGGCTGACGATCTCCAGAGAGGTGTGCGCCTGGTAGATCGGCGTCTGCGGAATCGTCACCAGGAAACCGATCAACGTTCCGATGCTCGCGACCAGGATCAGCGTACCCTTGTGGCGGCGCAACATGCGCCAGTATTCAAGCAGACCGCCATTCTCGGGCTCGGTGCCCAGACCCGGAGGGGGACTGTAGGGAACTTCCGTATAGGTAACGGGGACGACGGATTTTTCCCGATGGGGTTGAGGCTCAGGTAACTGTTGCATGGGTCGGCTTTTTCCTCCAGCGCTGCTATGGGACCCGGTAGATGGCGAAACCGGCACTCTGGGCGAGCGCTTCGAGGGTACGGTAGCCAACGCTCTTGCTCGCGCTGGTGGGGACAAAGAGAATATCGTCGGCCTGAAGGGGCACGTCGGAACCCTTGCCCGCCAAAATCTTCTTGAGGTTGACAGGGATCTCAGTACGATCGCTGGTACCCGCCACGGCGCGCATAATCTTCGCGTCGGAGGTTGCCGCAACCTTTTCCAGACCTTCGGCCAGGGACAGAATCTGCAGGACGCTGAGCGACCGATTGACGCCCAGTGCGTAGCCCCCAGGTTTCTTGATGGCGCCGATGGCGTAGATCATATCGGCCTGGGGCACCGAGACGACATCCTCCGGCTTGATCGTGATGTTCTCGGCCGGGTTGGAGGCGGACATAATGTCCTTCACGCTGACGGAGGCAACCGAGAACTGGCCGCTGGGATCGTCCTGAACATTCGCTAAAGGAATGCGGCCCCAGCGAAGCTTGCGCGTGATCTTGACCACGTTACCGCTGTTCTCCCGGAGCCCGCCCGCCAGAGAGAGCACCTCAAACAGGCTCTTTTCACCTTGCAGCTGGTGAACCCCGGGTTGCTGTACGGCGCCCAGGACCGAGATCGGCTGACTGCGCATCTCCGCGAGGTAGACGGAGACGTCTGGATCGACGAGATACTTCTTCAAACGCGCCTCGATGGCGGCTTCTAACTGCTCAGTGGTCAGGCCGGCAGCGGCGATCCTGCCGACTGTGGGCAGGTCGATGTTGCCCAGCGAGTCGATAGGGATGGGCTTGTCCGTGATTTCTTCAATCCCGGATGCCCGTATAACCATCTGGTCGCCTGGGCCCAGGGTGTATGTGTCCGGAGCCCTGGTCGCCGGGCCAGTGGCCACTGCTGCCGCATCGGAGCCGGCCTGGAATACCAGCACCAGAGACGCCAGTGCAGTGAGCGCAAGTGTGATCATCCTATCCTTCTCCAGTCTTACGGGCGCCGAGGACCCCCGAGAGCCGGTCCACCTCCTCGGAGATCGACTGCACCTGCCTGCGGAGATCGCCAATCTCGTACGAAAGCGGATCAGCCTGGTTCGTTCCAGCGTTCAAGCGGTTCAGCGCCGTCCGCGCCAACTCGGAAATATTGCGGGCTCCGTGAGCGGCGCACAAGTTCCGGAATCTTCGATATTCTTCAGGAGAAATCCGAAAACTAACCATCTTGCTTCTGAGAAATTCCACGTTCATGCATGGTCTCCCTGGATCAGGCACGCTCATTGAATCGCTGGCTAATCGGTCTTGGAGTGGATGAGTTAGGCCAAGCTACCGCTCTCTGGCGCACAAAATCGTTTGGCGGCAACCAAAGAGGCCAATCACAGTGATTCGTGATCTTACGCTCGCGAACACTGAGGAGTTCACCGTAACAGAACTACTTATTTGCGTCAACAAGAAAGTCATACGTTCGTCGAACGGAGTCCGGTGCCATTTTGGTATCGCCGAAAAGGAAGTCTTTTCTTCAGTATTTCATCGCCCATCATGTTCCCAAATGGAACCAGCGCCGTTGTTGTTTTTGAGGCGGAGGAAAAAGCCGAAGCTCCATCGGCTGTCCCTCGATCACGGCGCGCGGATGAATATTCAGAAGAACTTCCGCGTACTGTTCACCGAATTGCCCGGCTAGAAACGTCCACGCCTGATCCAATTTGGGCGGACGGCGCACCGGGTCATGAGCGTCGCTGGCGACGAAGTGCACCAGGCCTTCCTTCAATACCTGCAAGCACCAGCGCGCCATTTCCTGGCCGAACGCCGACAACATGCTCTGGGCTGTAATCTGTAGGGGAATTCCGTTCTCCACCCAGCGTCGCAGCCGCGGAATGTCGTTGGCCAAGTGAGCATTCCGCTCCGGGTGGGTCACGATAGGAGTCAATCCAACCGATTTCAGGCTGCGAAAGACCTGATCGACGCCATGAAAGATCGATGTTTCCGGAAATTCCACGAGCAGGTAGCTGAGTCCGTTGATGGAGAATCGCCGGGGTTCCCGCAGAGCCCACCGGATGTTCTGCACCGACAAATGGAAATCGCAGCCGCGGTGGATTCTGATGCCATCTCCTACCGCAACCTGCAGTTCCTGGATTCGCGCGGAGATGAGATCGGGGTCGTGGCCGTACTCGGTGTTGGCGTGGGGAGTTGCGACGATGTCCGTCGTTCCGGACTGAAGCGCCATCCGTGCCATCTCAAGGCTCATATCGAAAGAGCTCGCCCCATCGTCCAGGCTGTGTAGAAGGTGACTGTGGATGTCAATCACGGCCTGTAGGCGGTGCACTGGCATCGTGGGCGCCCACGAACAGCATCTTGATTGCAAGTGCGAGTGCGAGCCCCGCCAACACACCCAGTGTGTTGGCGACCATGTCCGCAATCTCGAAATTTCGCCCGGGAATCAGCCTTTGCGCGAATTCGAGAAGGACGCCCAGCAGGATCATCGACAACACGGAAGGAATTCCCTTCCGAAACTCAAATCCAAGGGCGGGAATCGTCGCGAGCAGCAAATAGGCGGCAAAGTGCATTTCCTTGTCGCTCAATCGAACGGAAGCGGCCCACGCAAGCACCGGGTTGCTCCCAGGCAGCAACTCCCCAGTTACTACGACCGCAATGGCAGCTCCCCAGATCCACGATACCCAGGAGAATCTTGAAACGCTCAACACTTAGAACACAGGCTCCACGTAATCCTGATCGATTTCCACCGCGACCGACCTTTGCAGCAGCGTGATCGACACAACCAAGCGGTGTTGGTTCTTCGCCTGCAAGAGAATGCCCAAAGCGCCGGACATAGAGCCTGCGCGGACCCGAATCCGTTGCCCGGCACGCAGAAAAGGCCATGGCTGGAGCGGACGACCGCTACAGATGAGCGACTGAAGCGACGCAATTTCGTGGTCCTCAACCGGCTTTGGCACTTTCCCGGCTCCAATCACCTCGACCACGCCCGGCGTCGTCAGAATAGGCAGGCGCCGGGTGGCATTAAAGTGGCAGAAGATATAACCGGGAAACAGCGGGAGTTCGATTTCCACGATTCTGTCAACTCTCTTGCGCTGAGTGCGATAGGAGGGGAAACAAACCGGGTACCCTTTATCGGTGAGGTGGCTTGCAACGATACGCTCATGACGGGATCGCGTGTAAAGCGCATACCAGCGATGTTGCTCTTCTTGGTACTCAACCGTCCGCTTTACCACGGGAAAATGCTCCAAAGAACGATATTTTGTTGCCTGGCGACTCACTATAGTACAAACGTGAAGATTTTATTCTCACTGAGTGCCATCAAACGCGTTCCACTGCCTCGGCCGGTCTGAGCCATTGTGCGAAGCCTTCTCCTGATCCTCGGCATGATCCTGGTGGCGTACTGCGGCGCCGATTTGCTGCTGGGGAACCGCTACGCCGGCGATATGCAAATGGAGCAGCGCTTTTGCCGCTTCCGGTTGTGTGACGGCACGGAGTGGAGTCGCACTGCGTCGAGAGCGTTATGGCAGACGCAACCTCCGGTGCCTGCGGAAGCGATCACCGATTTTCGTCTTCTGCTGCAGCGGGATCCGAACTCTCCGTTCAGTTGGGTCAACCTGGGCGACGCGCTGGCAGCGGCACAGTCGAACCAGGAGGCTGAGTATTGCTTCCGCCAAGCCGTGGCGCTCGCGCCGCATTGGCCGCCGATACTGATGCGAGCCGTGGACTTCTACTTCCAGTCCGGGAATCCGAAGGCGGCGTTTCCATTGGCCTCCCAGATCCTGGACCAAGTCGAACAGGATGACTCGGATATCTTCGACTACTACTCCGGACAAGGGAAGAACGTCAGCGATCCTCTGGAGTTTGGATTTCCGCGGAATCCACGTCCGGCACGCGCATTTCTCAGGTACTTGACCCGGAAAGGGAACCTGGCGGACTCCGAACTGACCTGGCATTGGATGACCGCACGCGGGTTCGCCAACGACGAAGCGGTGAATGACTACGTGACGTTTCTCCTCGCGAAACATCGCCCGCAGGAGGCAAGCGCTACTTGGAAAGACTATCGTGGTCCGAGCGCTGGGGATTATGGCAAATCCAACTACCTCTTCAATGGAGGTTTCGAGGACGAATCGACCGGTAGCCCTTTGGACTGGAAGGTACAGCAGACGGCAGGGGTTGAGGTGTCCCGGGACGGGACAAATCCTGATTCGGGCCAATGGTCGCTGCGGATTCGATTCGACGGAAAACAAAACCTGACTGGCACCGGCGTTCAGGAGACGGTCGTACTCCGCGAGGGCCGCTATCGCTTCCGGGCTCGCATCCGTACCGAAGGGCTGACAACCGACCAAGGTATTTTGTTCGAGCTGCTGTCCCTACCGGAATCTTCGCCAGTTCATTGGAGCAGCAGTATGTGGCTTGGGACCAATCCTTGGTCAACAGTGGAAATGTTCTTCACCGTGCCACGGTCAGGAGGAGCTTACCTGATTCAGATTGCGCGGAAGGCTTCCGTTAAGTTCGACAGTCTGATCGCGGGCACGGCGTGGATCGATACCCTGACGATCACGCTATCTCCGAACTAATGGTCCAGGCAGTGCAGAATGCGACAGGTGTTTTACTAGTTTCCCCGGCAGTCGTGACCATTGCCGCCGTGCCCGTCCGGGCACTTCAGGCTCCGCGGTGGTGGGGGCGAGGGTGGTGGTTTGACGCTCGTATCTGACCGATTGCCATTTACGGGAGCGGCCGAGGCGCTAAATGCGCCCGTTAGAGCAAGTGCAATTGCCAGGTAGAAAGTCCGCATCATTAAACTCCCAGCTCAGCGTATCATCCGATACACCCTCTGTCAATTTAAAATGTCCCCGTCGACTGCCTTAATACATCCCATTTAGGCACGATGTCGCTGACATTAATGTTTGACATTAATGTATGACACCGATGTGGCGATGCCAGCAATCCAGGAAACCACTATGGCATTAGCCGGAATGTAGAGATTGAAATCAGCCGTGCTATGGACAAGGATCGCGGTTAGCGACCCAGCGCAGCCCAGTGCCAGACTCCAGGTGCGAGGGTTGGAGGTATCGAGAGCGCCGCGGAACGCCGCGCGGACCGTTGCCCCTGCCAGCAGGAAGACGATGGCTCCTCCGACGATGCCCATTTCCGCCAGGATCTGCAGGTAATCGTTGTGGGCGTAATCGTCGCTGGACAGCGGCCCGGAAACCTTGTACTTGGGGAAAGCCGACTCGTACCCGCCCAGCCCGCAGCCGAAAATGGGATAGGCCCGAACCAGACTCATGGTCTCCCCCCACAGCTCGGCTCGTCCCTTGTCAATTCCTTCATCGACGGAGAGTGTTGCAAAACGTTCCACGAACTGATCGGGTGGCAGGAACAGGAAGGTGGCCAGCCCAACCAGCGCGATTAACCCGATCGCGGCCCACTTCATCGCGGGCGCAGCGATCCGGCGCGCCAGTTGAAGGCTCACCACCGCGAGAACGCCGGTTACCAACAGGGAGAACAGCGCCGAGATGAATCCCATCCTGGACAGCGAGAACATAATGCCGGCAAGAAGAGCCGCGGCAATCGCCCAGCTCGCGGACATTTTCAACGCGTCGGGCGCCTGTATTCCGCTCCGGCGATCGCTGGCTCGAAAGAAAGCGAGCGGATAGACAACCGCGAACGGCAGAGTCAGCTCCAGTAGGCCGGCAAAGTGATCCCGATTGGCGTAGTTGCCGCTTACGATGCGATCGTGCGCGCTCCCATACTGGATCATCCCGAGCACCGCTTGCCAGGTCGCGTTGCCGATGAGCGGAAGCACCAGCAGCCAGGGTCGGTCGGAAAAAAACCACATCAACTCGCGGACCAAAAGGAACACTGCCACGTAGCCGCTAATCAACAGCAGGTTTTGCAGAGTTCCCGAAGGGAAGACGCTTAGTGAGGTATAGGGAGCCGTACCAACGGCTGGACCGAGCGCGCGCAACATCAAGCCTCGCTCGGGTGATAACGCGGCGACCAATCCCGATGGGAGTGGAACGATCTGGAAGATGGTCCAGGCCGGAAGCAGCGGTAGCAGCCAGCGGAAAATAGGAGACAATCCTGGCGCCCGCTCCGTGCCGAACCGAAATAATCCGGCAAACAGAACGATCGCGCCGAGGGCAAGAAGGTAGACAGCCCGGTCCTCGCGGACGACTCCACCCCAGTGAACACTGGCGTAGAGCAGGACGCCGGCAAGCCCGGCAAGTACTGTGAGATTGCGCGCCATTGCCGCGCGCCCTGGGTGCTTCACATCACACCTCCGGAATCCTCAAACCGCTGACAGGACGTCTGCGCGGGGAAAGCTGTTATCCCCCGCCGCGCTGCATGAATAAAGCCAAAATGACGGTGACTGCGATCAGTGTGAGGAGCAGCCAGATCCACTGGCGAATAGGGGCTGAGTGCTTCGCCAACCAGCCTGGCGAAGGAAGATCCTTCCGCTCGGCGAGTTCAGCCGATCCGGCTGTGACGAAGTTATTCCGCCAACGCTCGAGACGGGGTAGCGAAACGCCCAGGTCTTCGCTGACCGTCTGTAGAGATTCTCCTTTCAGCACGCGCAACACGGCATTGGTCTTTTCGTGACTTGTGAACCGCTCGTGGCGCTCATGCAGCTGCTGCCCGGAAAGAGCACGATGTTCCTCGCCAGCGTCCATGTGATGCCTCCTAGACGGAGATACACGGAATTATACGATGGAACACGGCGGGGTTCTAGAGCCAGCCATCCCCTTGAAAGAAGTGGTGGGCGCGGCAGGACTCGAACCTGCGACCTCCTGCGTGTGAAGCAGGCGCTCTAACCAACTGAGCTACGCGCCCGGCGAGGCAACAAGCTTCCATTGTAATCCACGCGGCCTCAGCACGCGCGGAGCAGAACTGGTCTAAGCCTATAATGGGTCCATGTCGAAAACGGCGTCGGAACCCACGGCTAAACCCACGCCGAACCCGCCCCCAACGTTCGAGGCCGGCCTGCAGGAACTGGAAAGCATCGTCAAGGAAATGGAGACCGGCGAACTGCCGCTGGAGCGCGCCATCGCTCTGTTCGAGCAGGGCATGAAGCTCAGCGAAACCTGCCGCAAGCAGCTGGAAGAGGCCGAAACGCGGGTGGAAATCCTTACCCGGCGTGCGGGTGAAATCCAGGCCCAGCCATTCAAGAACAACGAAAAAGCATGACGCTCACGAATTACCTCGCGCACCGGCAGAAGCGGGTGGATGCGGCGCTCGATCGCTGGGTCCCCGCGGAATCGCAAGATCCTTCCATCATCCATCGCGCCATGCGCTACAGTTTGTTCGCGGGCGGGAAGCGGATTCGTCCGCTACTGGCCATGGCGGCCGCCGACGTGGTTTCCGACGATCCGGAAGGCATCGAGAATGCGGCCTGCGCGCTGGAGCTGATCCACACCTATTCTCTGATCCATGACGACCTCCCGGCCCTCGATAACGACGATCTCCGCCGCGGCAGGCCCACGTGCCACAAAGTGTTCGGCGATGCGATGGCGATCCTGGCGGGCGACGCCCTGCTCACTTTAGCTTTCGAGGCTTTGTCGAAGTTACCTGGCGTGGATGCGGAGCGGCGTATTCTTCTGGTGGCCGAGCTCGCGACAGCCTCGGGCACCGTGGGCGGCATGATCGGCGGGCAAGTGAACGATCTGGAAGGCGAAGGGCAGCCGCCCACTGCGGACCTGCTCGAATCGATACACCACGCGAAGACCGGGGCGTTGCTGCGCGCCAGCGTGCGCATGGGCGCAATCTATGCGGGCGCGAGCGATGCGCTTCTCGCCGCCCTCACCTGCTTCGGCGAACATATTGGTCTGGCGTTCCAGATCGTGGATGACGTGCTCGATGTGGAGCAGCCTTCCGAAGCTCTCGGGAAAACGGCCGGCAAGGATGCCCAGCAGCAGAAGATCACTTTCCCGGCGGTCTACGGGCTGGAGCGTTCCCGCGCCATGGCCGAACAGGAACGTCTGGCCGCACACGCGGCGCTGCGAGCTTTCGGCAATCGAGCGGAACGCCTCTTACAGCTGGCCGACCTTATCGTCCAGCGCAAAGCATGAAGGCTTCCACCAAGGTACGTGTGGACCAGCTGCTGGTAGAGCGCGGGCTGGCCGATTCCCGCGAGAAAGCGCGTGCGTTGATTATCGCCGGCGACGTCCTCATCGATGGACAGAAGAGTGACAAGCCCGGCCGCTCCGTAGCGAGCGACAGCGAGGTTAGCGTCACCGCGCGTCTTCCTTATGTGAGCCGCGGCGGCGTCAAGCTGGCCGCCGCTCTCGATCACTTCGGCATTAATGTCGGAAGGAATGTTTGTCTCGACGTAGGCAGTTCCACGGGCGGTTTCACCGATTGCCTGCTGCAGCGCGGCGCGGCGCGCGTTTGGGCCGTAGACGTCGGCCACGGCCAGCTCGATTGGAAATTGCGGAACGATCCACGAGTGGTCGTCCGCGAGGGCGTCAATGCGCGCTATCTTGCCGCCAAAGAGATCGACGAGAAGTTCGATCTGGCGGTGTGCGATGCCAGCTTCATCTCGGCCACGCTGCTGATTCCCGCGATCGTTCCGCTGTTGACGGAACGTGGTCGAATGATCATCCTGGTGAAACCGCAATTTGAAGCCGGCAAAGGCGAGGTTGGCAAGGGAGGCATTGTGCGCGATCCCGCCCAGCACCGCGCGGCCTGCGACCGCGTGCAGTCGTGCGTCGAAGCTCTTGGCTTCCGAGCCTCGATTATCGAAAGCCCCATTCGCGGGGCCGAAGGGAATCGGGAATTTCTCCTTTATGCCCAGCGAAACAGTTAGGTCCGTAGGTCTCATCGCCAAGCCGCGCAGTGACCGCGGCGCCACGCTCGTGCCGGAATTGATCGCGTGGCTGGAAGCCCGCGAGATCACGGTCTTCCTGGACGAGGGGGCCGCGGGCTACGCCGGGCGCTCCCCTGCCCTCTCGCGCGATCAGGTGGCCGCTCAGTCGCAATTGCTGGTGGTTTTGGGCGGCGACGGAACGCTGTTATCGGCCGCCCGGGCGTCGTTGGGACACGATGGGGGCCACGACCTCCCGCTGTTCGCCGTGAACCTGGGCGGCCTGGGCTTTCTCACCGCGATCACGATCGAGGAACTCTATCCGCAGCTTGAACGCGCCCTGCATGGCGATTTCCGGGTCGCCCGCCGCCGTATGCTGCATGTTGAGCTATGGCGAGGCGAGCAGCGGATCACATCGCACGAAGCCTTGAATGACGTGGTGCTCACCAAAGCGGAAATCGCCCGCATGATCGACCTGGAAGTCTACGTGGACCGTCACTTTGTGTGCGTCTACAAGGCCGACGGTCTGATTGTCGCGACGCCTACCGGTTCCACGGCTTATTCGCTTTCGGCGGGCGGTCCGATTATGTTCCCATCGGTCGCCGCCACTGCGATTACTCCCATTTGCCCGCATACCCTGACCAATCGGCCCGTGATTGTGCCGGACGAAAGCGAGATTCAGGTCGTCGTGCTTTACAATTCTCCAACCTACATGACCATCGACGGCCAGGTCGGCGAGATCCTCGAATCCGGCGACCGGATCGTCTGCCGCCGATCGGAGCATTGCATCAGCCTGGTGCGCCCGCCCGACATGATGTTCTTCGACGTCCTGCGCGAGAAGCTCAAATGGGGCGAGCGGTGAAAAAACCGTCGCTGACGGTTTGGATTCTAGCGGCGCTGGTTGCGGGAATCGCGTTCGGCGCCATGTTTCCCGGACCCGCGAAAGAATTGGGCCTGCTGGGGACCATTTTTCTTCGCTTGATCAAATCGATCATTGCGCCGCTGCTGTTTGCGACCCTGGTCGTCGGAATCGCGGGCGCCGGCAGTATCAAAACGATGGGCCGGATCGGCGGCAAGGCGATCCTGTATTTCGAAATCGTCACCACGCTGGCCTTGGTGATCGGATTGGGCGCCGCGAATCTGGTTCAGCCTGGCGCGGGCGTCGCGCTCACGCCCGGCGCGAATCCTGGCGTCGCCGCCGCCGGAGCAACCGGCTTGCAGCAAACCGTTGAACACACGTTTCCTACCAGCATCATTGACGCCATGGCTCGCGGCGAAGTGCTCCAGATCGTGGTGTTTTCATTCCTATTCGGAACGGCCTGCGCGGCCATCCCCGCCAAGTCGCGACCCGTGGTGGATTTCTGCCAGGCCCTTTCCGACGTCATGTTCCGCTACACCAACTATGTGATGCTGTTCGCGCCGATCGGCGTGTTCGGCGCCATGGCGGCCACCATCGGCGACAAGGGTCTGGGCGTTCTGTTGAATCTCGGCAAGCTGGTGCTGACGCTTTACGCCACGCAGATATTTTTCATCGTCGTGGTACTCGGCTCGGTCACGGCGATCGCGCGGATCCCCGTGCGCCGATTCATCCGCTGGGTGCGCGAACCGTTCCTGATCGCCTTCTCCACCGCGTCGAGCGAAGCCGCGCTGCCCCTGGCGCTCGAAAATATGCAGAGCTTCGGAGTGCCCAAGCACATCGCCGCGTTCGTCCTGCCGACCGGCTACAGCTTCAACCTGGATGGATCGACTTTGTATCTCTCGCTGGCTTCGATGTTCGTAGCGCAGGCCGCGGGAATCCATTTGTCTTTGGGCACGCAGATCACCATGATGCTGACGCTGATGCTGACCAGCAAAGGCGTCGCGGCGGTTCCACGCGCGTCGCTGGTGATCCTGGCCGGGACCCTGGCGACGTTCAACCTGCCGGTCGAGGGCGTGGCGTTGCTGCTCGGAGTCGACGCGCTGATGGATATGGCGCGCACGTCGGTGAACCTGCTCGGCAACTGCCTGGCGACCGCGGTGGTCGCGCGATGGGAGGGAATCGAGTTCCCCACGACCGATGCGGAGCCCGTTACAGCCTCGACTATTTCAGTCTGAAGTTGACCTCGATCTTCACGGCGACATCCACAGGCTGGCCGTCTTTTGTTCCGGGCTTAAACAGCCACTGGCTCACGGCGGCAACGGCATTCAAGTCCAGACCGGTTTCCAGGGACTGAGTTACCTTAACATCGTCCGCACGGCCTTCGCTATTTACCACAAGGCTAAGCCCGACGGTCCCCTGGATCTTAGCCTCCTTCGCTTCCTCCGTGTAGCTCGGGTCTACCTTGTGGGTCACGGACGGAGTGGTGACCCCATCTTCGCCGGCGTGATATATGGGCCGATTTTGAAACGCGCTGAGCGGGATCAGCAATGCCAACGCCGCGAGCACGACTCCGATTCTTGCGCCGCTGCCCGCGCTGCTTCGCGTCCGGGCAGTGTCCAAAATGGCGGCGATACGGGACGTCAATGCGGGCCGGCGGACCATCGCAACGCCTGCGATCGTCGACGGTCCCGACAACTGCCGCGCTACGGCCAGCAAACGGTCGGCGTAATCCGGAGCCTGGACGCCGGTCGCGAGAGTCGCATCGTCGGCGGCGTGCTCGGCTTCTTTTCGGATTTGAACCAGCGCCAGCCACACCAGCGGATGGAACCAGAATACGGCCGTCATCACCTGCGCAAATCCCTGCCACAGCCAGTCGCGGCGCTCAATATGCGCGCGTTCGTGCCGGATGACCATATCGCGCTGTTCGGCGGACCAATCCTCAACATATTCCGGCACCAGAATCACCGGCCGAAGAACACCCCAGGTCATCGGAGTTCGAATCGTGGAACTTACGCGCACCGCCCCGGCGGATCGAGCCATGCTCGTGATCCGAAATAGCCGCAAGATACCGATGCCCCAGCGCAGCACAAGCAATGCCGTCACTACCGACCAAACCAGCGCCAGCGAGGGTACCGATCGCACCGCAGCCGATGCAGTACCGGGAACGGCAGCGCCGGCATCGATGGTCATGCGCATGGTCTGCGGAACCGAAACCGGGCAGCAGTAATAGCGCCATCGCGATCAGTCGCGGCCAGCCAGATGCGATGCCGCAGGTCGGCCGAACGCTCCGGCGCAGCAGCGCGGTAGCAAGCCACGCGGCTGCCAGTACAACGGTACCCTTCAGCGCGGCGGTCAGGATGAGATTGGTCATGATTTCTTCTCCTTGCGGGCTCGATCGATCAGGGCTTGCAGTTGGTCTAATTCCGCGGACGAAAGCTTGGCCGCGGATCCATCCACCAGAGCAGCGGCTGCTTCCGCGGCAGATCCGTCAAAAAAAGTGGTGAGCATGTGCTTGAGCGCACTGGTGCGGGCTTTCTGCCGTGAAACTTTAGGCAGAAAGACATACCGCGGGCCGTCCGATTCATGACGGATGTGGCCCTTTTGCTCGAGGATACGCAGCAGCGCCCGTGCCGCCGAGTAGCTGGGCGGATCGGGGAGCGCAGCCAGGATCTCGGCCGCGGTCGCTTTCCCGCGGCTATAGAGGATATCCAGAATCTGGCGTTCGCGCCTGCTCAAACCCGTCATGCTAATTATTTAGCATGGCATCCGCGCGCCTGTCAAGCTAATTTTTTAGCAGTAGGGCAGGCGATCTTGCTTGGCCGTAAGCGGGTCGCCTGCCAACCTAGGCCACGACGCCCATCTTCTTGGTCCACGGCGTGGCGCCCTGCAGAGCGGCATTGACGGCATTGATGTTCTTCACGCCTTCCGTCGAAAGCCAGTCCTCGAGCGCCTTCACGCCCTTGGTGGCGTAGATCGGCATGCCCTCTTTCCAGGTCGCCCGGCCGCACAGGACGCCCGAAAAGTCCGTGCCGGCCTCCTTGGCCATCGTAAGGCTTTCCACGAACTGCTTATTGCTGACACCTGCGCTCAGGTAGATGAAAGGCTTCGTCGCGACTTCGGCGCCTTGCCGGTAATATGCAAGAGCTTCGGCGCGCGTATACGCTTTTTCGCCCTTATATACCGCACTTCCCTCGACGAATTCCGCGTTCACCGGCACTTCCACCTTCAGAACGTCCACATGGTATTGCGGTTTGGTGAACTCTTTCATGCTGCCGATCACCACTTGCGGCTTTATCTTGGCGAACTCCAGACCTTTCTCATTGCCGCCCTTGGGATCGTAACCGACAAACTCCAGGAAAAACGGAATCTCGTGAAATTCGCACTCCGCGCCGATGCGCTCGACGAAAGCATGCTTGATGTCGTTGACGGCGGGTCGTCGAAGGGTGTGTAATAAATCAGAATCTTGACCGCATCCGCGCCCCAATCGGCGATGCGTTTCGCCGAAACATGCGGCAGCAGGTCCGGCAGCCGCCCTGGCTGGGAATTGTCGTACCCGGTCTCTTCATACGCCAGCAAGAGACCGGCGTTCGATCGAGCGCGCCTTGGCGGCATCCAGGCCGAACTCCGGATCGAGCAGGATCGCCGTGGCATGCGGCGTCAGGATCCTGGTCACCGCCGTCTTAAACTCCGACATCATCTCCGGCGTGACCGCTTTGGGGTCGACGCCCTTCGCGCTCGCAATCGACTTTTGCAAGCTCCCGCGCTGGTCCATCGCGGCCGCGGCGATGATCCCTTCCTTGTTCGAAAGCGCTTTCATGTGCTTCAACTTGCCGGCTGAAAGAGACATGTTACTTATCTTAACCTCACCCGCCGGAAATACGCCTTCGCACGCCCCACATCGCGCAGGATCTGCGCCTTCAACGCCTCCGGACTTTCGAACTTCCGCTCATCGCGCACGCGCCTTAGAAACTCGAGGCGAATCCGCTCCGGCGCCGCACCATCGAAAGGGTCCAGCAGGAAGGTCTCGATCGAAAGCTCGGCATCGTTACCGCAAGTGTCCCCAAAAGTCGGACGATATCCGACGTTGGTGATCGAGTTCCAACGTCGAGGCCCGTCCGATTCCGTGGTTCGGGTAATGTACACGCCGCGCGCCGGAAGAACCTGCGCGTCGGTGCGAAGATTTAGCGTCGGAACCGTCTGCTTCGACCCGATACCGAATCCGCGCACAATTTCCCCCGAGATCGCGTACGGTCGCTCGAGCAGTCGCCCCGCGATACCCACTTCACCCATCGCCACCAGCTTGCGCACTTCGCCGGAAGACACGCGCCTGCCGCGCCAGCGCACGATCTCGATCAAGCGCACCTCGAAACCCAGACGCGCGCCCAATTCCCCGAGCATCTGGGTGTCGCCGGCCTGCTTGCACCCGAACCTGAAGTTTTCGCCGACGATCACGCATTTGGCGCCCAACCCATCGCGCAGGAACTGTATCGCGAACTCCTCTGGCGTGAGCCGGGCCAGCTCCGTCGTGAACGGCTGGATCAGGATGTTCTCGATTCCCTCCGCGCGGATCAGCTCGCAGCGTTCTTCAAGCGAGGTCAGCAGTCGTGGAGCGCGCTCCGGAGCAACCACGCATGAAGGATGCGGATCGAACATGAGTACGGCTGGCCTGAGCCCGGTCCTGCCGCTGGTTTCGACAGCTGCTTGCAGCAGGCGGCGATGCGCCAGGTGCACGCCGTCGAAGTTGCCGATGGTCAGCGCGCACGGCTTAAATCCCGCGGCTTCTTCTAGACTGCGCGCGATCACGACGACGGCTCCACGTCGATCTCCAACCCGTCGTAAGCCAGCCTCACGTGCGGAGGAAGCGTCGCCTCCGTGCGTTCATGCTGCAGGTCGTGGCACATGTGCGTGAAGAAGGCCCGCCTGGGCCGCAGTTCCTCGACCAATTCCACGGCACGCGCCAAAGTCGTATGGGTGGGATGCGGCCGATGCCGGAGCGCGTCCAGGAACAACACGTCCAGTCCCCGCAACTGCGCCTTCGACTCCGGCGGGATCTCGCTGTGATCTGTCAGATAAGCCGCCGCTCCGAACTTGAACCCGTACACGGTGCCTGTTCCATGCGCCACGCGGATGGGAGTGAACTCGACCCCGAACACCTCAAACGGTGTCTCGTCCATCCGCCGCAAGTCCAGCTTCGGCACCATGGATTCGATCTTTTCGTCGAAGGCGTAGCAGAACACGCGCTGCAGCGCCGCCAGCGTGTCCTCGGTGCCATACACCGGGATGGATTCCCGCTGCCGGAAGTTGAAGGGACGGACATCATCCAGGCCGAGAATATGATCGGCGTGCGCGTGGGTGTAGAGAATCGCATCCAGGCGGCTCAGGCCCGCGCGCAGCACTTGCTGGCGAAAATCGGGAGTCGTATCGATCACCACATTGCGCCCGGCGTACTGCAACAGAACGGAGGGACGCAGGCGCTTATCGCGAGGATCGGTCGACGAGCACACTTCGCAGGTGCACCCGATGGTGGGAACACCCGAGCTGGTGCCCGACCCGAGCACGGTGATCTTCATCGCAGGCGCGCTCATTCGGCTGCTGTCGATTTTCCTTCGGGCGCTGCCTTAGCGGCGCTCTCGCTCACTTGCACGAATCGGAACCGCAGCTCGGTGAGCGAGTTTTCGACCAGCCGTTGCTCGTCGAGGCTCAGGTTGCCCTTGGTCTTCTCCGCGATCATGGCAAGCATATCGATGGTATGGCGCGCGGCCGGCAGATTCAGTTCCTCATCCATTCCCTCGCCCAGCTTCAGCAGGCCCAGGCGCATTTCGGCCTGCATCTTGAGGGAAAATACGAGAAATTCGAAAGTGGCCGGCGGCAGGGGGATTCCAGATTCAGACATCGTGAATTTATAGATCGCTTTCTATCTATAGTGTAAACAGTGCCAGCGCCCCCCGAAGAACATGACTTGCGATTCGAAGCCATTTCCGAAGAACTGGCGCAGCTAGCTCGCCGCCAACGCGAACTGGAGGAGCGAGTGCGCGCGCTGGAATCGCCTGGGCTTCCAGAGCGCCCCGTACAGCCTCCTCCGCTGCCGTCATTTGACCCGCCAGCTCCGAACCGCGACCGCCAGGAAGCGGCTCCTTCGGCTATCCCCGAACCCGTTCCGCTCGAAACCACCATCGGACTCAACTGGATCAATCGCATCGCCGTCGTCACGCTCCTGCTAGGCGCGGCTTTCCTGTTCAAGTACGGTGTCGATAACGATTGGTTCGGTCCTGGGATACGCGTTGCGATGGGCATCGCTGCGGGGATCGTTTCTCTTCTCGCGGGCGACCGGGTTTGGCGGCGGGGACAATCCATCTTCGCGCAGGGGGTGATCGGACTAGGCTTAGCCCTGCTGTATCTGTCGATCTACGCCGCGTCCGTGCTCTATCAGCTGATCCCGCAGAGTCTGGCATTTGTCGCGATGGGCGCCATCACGGGAGGCGCGGTAGGGCTCGCGGTGCTCTATAACTCGCAGGCGATCGCCGTGCTCGCTTTGGCCGGCGGATACCTGACTCCGCCCGCGCTTTCCACCGGACAGGATCATCCCTGGATTCTGTTCGGCTACGTCTTCCTGCTGAACCTTGGAGCGATGCTGCTGGCGCGAATGCGGCGCTGGAGGGCGCTCGAACCGATCGCGGCAGCCGCGACCATTCTTCTTTACGCCGGCTGGTTCAACCGGTGGTTTGGCGACGCCAATCGTCCGGTGGCCACAGTTTTTGCGTTCGCCTTCTATGCGCAGTTCAGCGTCGCTACAGTCTCCGAGCTGTGGGCCGTATTCCAACTAGGCGCCAGCATCGCTTTGGCGCTGATCTGGCAGGAGCGGGCACATTTCGCTTGGTGGAACCTCGCGATCGTTGGGGGAGGACTGGCCACCTCCTACCGGCGCGCCTGGGCGTTGGCGCCTCTCTGTATATTGGGATGCTTCTGGCTGCCGATCCGATTTTGGTACAGTCCCGACGTTCCGTTCGCGGCGATATCGGTGGCGTTCCTGATCTTCTTCGGGTGGGCGCTCTGGCGGCGGCCGTCCGAGAGTGCTTTCGACCTGATAATTATTGGCGGAAATGCCGCGGTGTACTATGCGACATCCTACGCGCTGCTGAATCCGGCACATCACGAGTACATGGGACTGCTGGCGGCAGCAATCGGCGGAATCCACTTACTGCTCGCGCGCCATTTTGAAGCCCGCTCGGATGCCCGGAACCTGACGCTCGGGGTGGCGCTGGCGTTCGTCACCCTGGCCGTTCCCATCCAGTTCGCCGGATTCCGGATCACCATCGCCTGGGCCCTGGAAGGAGCCGTCCTGGCGTGGCTGGCCGCCCGGTCGGGGAACGATTGGCTGCGTGGCGCCGGTTGGAGTGTCCTGACCCTGGCGATCTTCCGCCTGCTGGTTCTGGACGCGTTCGTCTACTCGCAGAGCTCCGAGTACTCTACGCTTCTCAATACGCGCTTCCTGACCTTCGCGGTCTGCACGGCCGCACTGTGGCTTGCCGCTCACTTCCTGGCGCCCGCCACGGATGCCGCGGCCGCTTACATCGCGGGGCATGCAGTCTTGCTATTTGGGCTGAGCCTCGAAATTGGCGGATGGGTGGGCCGGAACATTGTCCCCGAGAATCAAAGCGGGATCCAGATCATCGCCGTCTCGGTGATGATGACCATTTATGCGGTGATCCTGGTGGTTATCGGAGTGAATACGCGGGCGGCGATCCACCGCATTGTGGGGCTCGCGCTGGTCGTGCTGGTGGTGGCGAAACTATACCTGGTGGATGTCTGGGTGCTCGGCCGCCTGTTCCGCATCACCGCGTTTCTCGCCCTGGGCGTTCTGCTGCTGGCGCTCTCTTACCTGTATTCGCGGCTGCGGCCGGCGTTGGAACGTCTCTTAAAAACCGGCTCATCCACATAGAACGTAAACTAGAACATATGCGTTATTTCACGCTGCCTGAGGCGCAGCGCGCACTGCCGGAAGTGGAGCGTCATCTCCGCGAAGCGCTCTTTCACAAGGCCGAATCCCAAAAAGCGCAGGAGCATATGGACCGCACCACGGACCATGTACGTTCCTCCGGCGGCGCCCGGGTCAATCCGGGTGAGATCCTGGCCACCAGGGCCCGCCGCGACACCAGTATTTCCGCCCTCAAGGAAGCTTTGGACGAGATCCATGAGGCCGGCGCGGTGGTCAAGGACCTGGACATCGGACTGCTGGACTTCATGACCCGGTATCGCGACCGCGATGTATGCCTGTGCTGGAAGCTGGGCGAGGACCAGATCCGCTTCTGGCACGGCGCCGAGGAAGGCTTCCGGGGCCGAAAACCCATCGATCAGGAGTTCCTTCAGAACCATCGCGGCGACGGCCCACATTGACACCCTTGATCCCAGACCGATAGACTGAGACACAGGGAATGTTGCTCGCACGCGAGTTCGTCGACTACGTATCGCGCCAAATCGTCAAAAAACTCACCCCCCAGTGGATCGAGACCACCGATAACGTGGTGGCCGCCGATTTCATCGCCACTGTTGTGGAAGAGGATTTGAGTATCGAAGACCGCCTGAACGACGAGGTGCGCGACCTCCTCAGCCAGTACAGCGATTACATGCGCCGCGAGAGCGTCAGCTATCAGGAGATGTTCCGCCGCATCAAGAACACCCTGATCACCCAGCGCAAGGTCATCCGGGCCTCGGGACGGGACTCGGGCGACTCCATGAAGCTTTCGCGCGATAAGATCAACGACATTTCCCACAAAATAGTGGCCGCCCTCCGTAAGAGCCGCGATTTCCGGTTAAAGCGCGATCCGAACGACGTCCGCCTGGAGCTGGTGAAGGTGATGACGGAGATCCTGGTGACTGAGGAAAAGGTCGACAAGGCCGCCCGCACCAAGATCCGCACGCAGAAGAAAGAAATCGCCGAGGGGACGGAAGAGTGGGAGCTGCTCCACAAGCGCTACTATGCCGAGGAGTTGAAGAAGCTCGGCATCGACCTAACGCACTGATACACCCCTTGATACAATAGGCGTCCATCATGAGTCCCTCCCCGGGATCGCGGCTCGATCACTACGAGATCGTGGAGTTGATCGGTAAAGGCGGCATGGGCGAGGTGTATCGCGCCAAGGACACGCGCCTGCCGCGCGATGCCGCCATCAAGGTCTCCGCACAGCAATTTAGCGAACGCTTTGCGCGGGAGGCGAAAATTATCGCCGCGCTGAATCACCCCAATATCAGCACGCTCTACGATATCGGCCCCAATTATCTGGTGATGGAGCTGGTGGAGGGGCCCACGCTCGCCGACCGCATCAAGGAAGGCCCGTTGAGCCTCGATGAAGCCTCGGCGATCGCTCGGCAGATCGCCGACGCACTCGACTACGCGCACGAAAAAGGCGTGGTCCACCGGGATCTCAAGCCTGGAAACATCAAGATCCGTCCGGATGGCTTGGTGAAGGTGCTCGATTTCGGACTGGCAAAGGTGGGCGGAACCCCCGTGGCGCCGTCTGACGAATCGCCCACCATCACGGTCGGCCAGACCCAGGCCGGCATGATCCTCGGCACGGCCGCTTATATGGCGCCGGAACAAGCCAAGGGGAAAGAGGTCGACAAGCGCGCCGACATCTACGCCTTCGGCCTGGTGTTCTACGAAATGTTGAGCGGTGTTCGCCCGCATCAAGGCGAAACGCTGCAAGAGACCATGGCCAGCGTCCTCAAGGACGATCCTGACCTGTCGAAAGTGCCTGCCCAGGCGCATCGGTTGTTGAAACGCTGCCTGGAGAAGGATCCCCAGAAACGTCTGAAGCACGTCGGCGACGTGATGTCGCTGCTCGACGACGCACCCTCTAGTGAAGCAGGCCTCCCGCCGGCCGCCGTTGCCGCGCCGCCCAAGCGCTGGCTGTGGCCCTCCGTGGCGGCCGGCGTCGCTGTGATGGCCGGAGCGGCGCTGGCTTTCTGGGCCCCCTGGCGATCCCAGCCCAACCTCACGCCGGTACGATTTGAAGTCGCGGAATCAGACAAGATGAAGTTCTTCTCGGGAGGCGCGATGGCGGTATCTCCCGATGGCCACTGGATGGTGTTCCCCGCTACCGGCGACGACGGCATTGCGCGTTACTGGCTGCGATCGCTCGATACCGTCGAGGCCCGCCCGCTCCCGGGCACGGAAGGAGCCTTCGTGCCCGCCTCCTGGTCCTGGGACAGCCGGTATGTGGTCTTTACTTCCCTCGGCAGCAACAAGCTCAAAAAAGTGGATATTCAAGGCGGCCCTCCGCAAACTTTGACGGATGTTCCCAGCCAGATCAATGGCGCCGCCTGGACTCGGGATGGAGTCATCATCGCGGGAATAGCCGCAGGCAGTCGTCCGCTGTTTCGGGTGTCTGCTTCCGGAGGCGTAGCTGCTCCCGCAACGGTTCTGGCACAGGGCGAGAGCCGTCACCTGTGGCCTCAACTCCTGCCCGACGACCATCATTTCCTCTACTTGAAAGTCTGCACCGATCCCAATAAAACGGGGATCTACGCGGGCTCCGTCGATTCCAAGCCCGAGGAGCAAAGCCAGCGGCGTCTGCTTGCGACCAACCGCCAAGCATACTACGCCCCTTCGGCCAATGGGGGCGTGGGACACCTGATCTTCCTTCGCGACAGCACGTTGATGGCCCAGCCCTTCGATCCCGTCAAGCTGCAACTCAGCGGAGAGCCGGCGGCGATCGCCGACGGAGTGGATACCTTTCCAGGGGCCAGTTACGGGTTGTTCTCGGTCTCGGATACGGGCGTGTTGGTCTACCGCGCAAGTGCGGGATCGAAGCTGGTCACTACCTGGTTTGATCCGAATGGCAAACCGGCCGGCATGCTGGGCGAGCCGGGGGAGTATGCGAATCCTGCTGTCTCGCCCGATGCAACGCGCGTCGCTGTGGCTGCCGGGGCTGCGGGATCGCGCGATATCTGGATCCTGGACGTGGCGCGGAACTCCTCGACCCGTTTCACCTTCGATCCAGCGAACGACGACAACCCCTTGTGGTCGCCAGACGGAAAGAACATCGTCTTTTCCTCGAATCGCAAGGGTGAAAGCAGATTGTACATCAAGCCGGCGGATGGTTCTGGCGAGGAGCGCCTGCTCACGGATCAACCCGGCGAACCCACAACCTGGTCAAAGGATGGACGCTTCTTGCTGTTCACCAGCGCCTCGCCGAAAACGGGCAACGATATTTGGATCCTTCCCAACCCCGGGCTCGCATCCGGTGACGCCAAGCCCATGCCGCTTCTGGCGACCCAGTTCAACGAGCAGGACGCACAGGTTTCCCCCGACGGCCGCTGGATCGCCTACCAAACCAACGAGTCCGGCGCCTCCGATATCTACGTCCGGCCTATCTCCGACGAGGGGAATGGCGGCGGCGCCAAGTGGCTCATCTCCAAAGGCCTAAGCCTCTATCCGCGGTGGCGCTCCGACGGCAAGCAAATCTTCTACGCGACCCCGAACCTCGACATTATGGCAGTGGACATCGATACCAGCAAGGGATTCCAGGCCGGGACGCCCCGACGTCTGTTTACCGCGCCGCCGCCGCTGCTCACAGTTAGGTGGAGCATGACGGCGGACGCCAAGCGTTTTCTTTTTATCACCACCCCCAACGGCGGGCGGCCCGCGCCCTTCACCGTCGTGTTAAATTGGGCGGCGGGCCTAAAGAATTGAGAAGGAGACACACATGATGCATACTCGATTGCTTCGGAGCATACTGATAGCCGCCTCGGCGGCTTCCATGTTCGGGATATTCGGCCTGGTGAGCGCCGCGGAACCCGATCCCAAGGTGATGCAGGTCAATCTGCCGAAAGATATCAAGTGGAGCACCAGCGCCTCCGGTAACTCGACTGCCGTATTGTACGGCGATCCGTCCAAACCCGGGTTGTATATCGTGCTCACCAAGTGGTCGCCCGGCCACATGAGCCGTCCGCACATGCACCCCAATGACCGCTTCATCACCGTGATTTCCGGAACCTGGTGGGTAGGCTGGGGCGAGAAGTACGATCCGGCCAGCACTTATCCGGTTCCTGCCGGTAGCTTCGTCACGCATTACGGCAAGCAGATCCATTATGACGGCGCCAAGGACGTTGAATGCGTCTTGCAGATCGTGGGCATGGGGCCCGCTGAATCGACTCCGGCCGAAAAGAAGTAGTCTTTAGCGGTTGGGGAACTTCCAGTCCTCGGGGTTCGCCGGCGGCTTGAACTCGTCTGTGCTAAAAACGTGAAGTTCCTGGTCAGGCGCGGCAATCTCCAGGATAAGAGCCACCTGGAAACGGGGACCCTGGAAGTACTGCACGCGGATCTTGTGGATACCTCCCGCCAGTTCCACGCTCGCGAATTTGGCGAACAACGCATGGATGCCGTCATTGTCGACCACGGCCTGATCATCGATGAACAGCTTGGAGCCATCGTCCGAGGTCAGCGCGAATCGGTACAGCCCCGGCTTCTCAATCCAGAACCGTCCCGTGTATTCGATTGCGAACCACTCCTCGCGTTTGGTGACGCCGGGGAATCCTTCCGTGAAATCGCGCAGAGGAATGTTGAGCGCGGAGGCGTAGATTTTTCCCTGCGGCTTTATCTTGCGAAGGTCGGGGATTCCTTTCGAGCGCTTGGAAATATGATAGATCACGCCTTCGAGACCGCCAGGGACCACTACTGTGGTGCCAAAGCTTACAGGTTGCTCTTGGCCGGCCGCCAGCACGGCGCCAACCAGGAAGAGCAATGCTCGCTGCATCATCTTACGCGTGACGCACCGCTTCCATCGGATCGATGGTGATCCACGATCTCGCACACAGGTAGGCCACCAGCGCCGACACGCCCAGCATCGCGAAGGCGACTGGAACGAGCACGGTCCATTCCACCGCGCTCACGCCATAGAATTGCGAGCGAAGCAGCACGGTGACACCTACGCCGAGCGCGATCCCGATGGCCGTCCCCGCCCCGGTAATCAACAGTGTCTGGCGCAGGACCATTTCGAGCAATTGCCCCGGCCGCGCGCCCAGCGCGACTCGAATGCCGAGCTCTTTCTTCCGCTCGCTGACGGAGTAAGAAATCGCGCCGAATAGGCCCACAACCGCGAGGAGCACTCCCAGCGCGCTCAAACCCGCCACCGAGGCCGCGGTGATGCGTTCTTCCAGAAGCGTGAAATTCGTCCACGTGTCAAACGTCACCGGACGGAACGGCAGGACGATGCCCAGGCCTTGCACGGCCTTGTTAAGCGGGTCGATCCATACACCGGGATCGCCTTTGGTCCTTGCAACCACGGTAACCGCTTGCTGATAGTGCTGGCTGAGAGCCACGTACATGACGGAGCGCGCGGGCTCATCGAAACTCCCGTACTTGCCGTTGGCGGCCACCCCGATCACGGTTGCCTTGCGCGGAGTGTCGCCAACAAGCACTGTCTTGCCCACAGCGTCCAGTCCCGGCCACAGCAGATCGGCCATGGTGCGATTGATCACGATCACGTCGGGCGTGTTCTCGCGATCGCCTGAATTGAACACCCGGCCATTGACCAGCGGAATACCGAAGGTGGCGAAGTAATCGCCGTCCACGGCGACTTGTCCAACGGGAATCTTTTTATCGCTCTCAGGTATCTGCGTGGGAACTTCGTTATAGCCCAGCGCCAGCGGCAGGGCCGACGCGAGGGTAACCGATTCCACCCCAGCCAAGGATGCTACGGCCCTCCGCGCGTTCTGCTGTCGCTCCTTGGCGGCCGCTGGAGGAGCTTTGTCATCCTGCTGATAAATCGTCACCGCGACCAGATTTCGTTGCGAGAACCCAGGATCGGTATGGCGAAGGTTATACAGGCTGCGTTGGCACAGCCCCATGCCCACCAGCACCAGGGTGCACACCGCCACCTGGACGATCACCAGGGCGCTCCGGCGGGCATTCTTGCGCCTGCCGCCAACCACGATTTCGCCGCCCAGCACCTGCGACAAATCCGGCCGCGATGCATACAGAGCGGGAGCCAGACCGGTCGCCAAAATCGCCACCAGCATCAAGAAGAGCGTCAATGCCACGACTGTAGCGTCAAGCCGCAAAGTGAGTTCCACAGAGTAGCTCCCTAGCATGGGTAGATCGAACGTGAAATTGGAGAATCTTGCGATCAATGCCGCGGCAGCGGCGTAGCCCAGCAAAGCGCTGGCGCCGCAGATGAGCGCGCTCTCCATAAGAAATTCGCGAATCAGCCGGCTTCGCGGCGCGCCGATCGCCAGTTTGATCGCGGCTTCCTGCCTTTTGCCGACCGCGACAGCCAGCAGCAGATTCGCGACATTCGTGCACGCGATCAGCAGGACGAGCAGGACGAACCCGATCAGGATCGCGAAGCCCAGCATTCACGTCGGGGTCGGAGGGCGGCAACAGTGTGGCGCGAGTGACCACCGCCGCGACATCCTTGTCCTCTTTAGGGAACGCGGAGGCAAGCTGGCCGGAGAGGGCTGCCATGTCCGCCTGTGCCTGCTTCCTGGTGACTCCCGGCTTAAGCCGTGCGAGCAGGATTATCCCCCGCCTTTCACGCTTCGTAAAGTCCGGATCCGAATGCGGCAGCGACGTCAGAAGGTCGCCGTTAAAGCCGAAGAAAGATCCGGTGAATTCCCGCGGCGCGACGCCCACGATAGTGAACCCCGCGATCTGCTTGCCGGAAATATTTGGATCGCCGCCCAGGCGCTTCCAGCACGAATAGGTCATTACTGCAACGGGCTTGGCCACGAAGTCGTCGCCCGGAGCAAACAGGCGCCCCAGATACGGCCGCAGCCCCATCACTGCGAAGTAGTTGTCGGAAACCGGCCTGGCAACGACCCTAATCTCACGGTCGTCGTCGAAATCTGCGCTTACTTGGATCGAGTTCGGGAAGGGCGGCGATGCGGTGAAGACGCGATTGTTCTCGCGGTAGTATTTGTAGTCCGGATAGGAGACGCCGCCCATTGCCTCGGTCGGCGAGCGGGTGTAAATCTTGACCAGGCGGTCCGGTTCGGACGCCGCGGGAGGCAGCAACAGGAAGGTATTCGAAACGCTCAGGCTGATCACGCCCAGAGCCATGGCGATCGACAGCGAGAATACGGCAATCGCCGTCAGCTTCCAGTGTTTCAGCAGGACTCGCGTGGATCGGAAGACCACACGATTGTTTTAGCACAGCCGGGTGGGCTGTTAGACCGTGTGTCTTATACGACGTCGACGCCCATGGACTTGGCGGTGCCCCTCACCTGCTCCATGGCCGACTTCAGGTCGAAGCTATTGAGATCCGGCAGCTTGATCTTGGCGATTTCTTCCACCTGGGCCTGGGTGATCTTGCCCACGCGATTCTTGTTCGGCTCGGCCGATCCCTTGGCCAAACCGCAGGCGCGCTTGATCAGCACCGGCACGGGCGGCGTCTTGGTGATGAATGTGAAAGACCGGTCCGAATAAATGGTGATCACCACCGGAATGATGAGACCTTCCTGGTCCTTGGCGGAGGTCTTGGCGTTGAACGCCTTGCAGAACTCCATGATGTTGACGCCCTGGGGACCGAGCGCCGTGCCCACGGGCGGCGCGGGCGTGGCCTTGCCAGCCGGAATTTGCAGTTTAACGGATCCTGTTACTTTCTTCGCCATGCTCGCTCCTAGCCGCTGTTGCGGCTCCTAAATTTTCTCGACCTGCAGGAAATCCAATTCCACGGGCGTCGAACGGCCGAAAATCGTGACCATGACACGCAGCGTGTTGCGCTCGGGATTGACCTCGTCCACCTTGCCGGAGAAGTTGGTGAACGGTCCATCCACGATGCGCACGTTCTCGTTCTTTTCGAAGCTGAGCTTGGGACGCGGGCGCTCGGCCGAAGTGGACTGGCGATATAAAATCGAGTTCACTTCGTCGGCCGTCAGCGGCACGGGAGCGTTCCCGCCGCCCACAAATCCGGTGACCCGCGGGGTGGCCTTTACGGCGTGCCACAGCTCGTCATTCATTTCCATTTCCACCAGCACGTAGCCTGGATACAGCATGCGCTTGCTGGTGATCTTTTTCCCATTGCGCAGTTCCACCACTTCTTCGGTGGGGATCAGAATCTGTCCGATCTTATCGGCGAATCCGAAGGCGTCGGCCCGGCTTTTGAGGGAGTCGGCCACCTTCTGCTCGAAACCCGAATAAGTGTGGACGATAAACCAATTCTTATTCGACGGCTCGGCGGGAGCCGGACCGCCCTCCGCGGCCATGTCATGGGCGGCGGCAGCTTCCGGAGTGTCGGACATCGGTTCTGCGGGGACTATCGGGTTCTCGTCGGGGAGCATCTCTTCGTTCATTTAAAGGTGAGCCTACTTGGTGAAGTAATCGTACACCCGCTGGACCAGCTTGCTGATGATGTTGTCGACCAGAAAGAAATAAGCGCCGAACGCGAACACCGCCACCAGCACCACGCCGGTAGTGGCGCGCACCTGCTTCCACGACGGCCACGTCACCAGCTTCATTTCGTGCTGCAACTCTTCGAAATAGTCCTTGACCCGGATCGGCCAAGCCGCGGCCCTCTGCGTCATGCTGGTTGCTTCTGCCATCGTGTTTTCCTTCTACTGGAACCTTTTGCTTCTCGCGCGGAGCGCGGTAAAGCCGCCGGAGGCGGTGGCAGGGGCGGAGGGATTCGAACCCCCACTCGCGGTTTTGGAGACCGCTGGTCTGCCGTTAAACCTACGCCCCTACTTCAACTCCAGTGTACCCGTTAGGGGCCCGGCGTGCCTGCCCTATTTGATCTCCTTATGGGCCACGTGTTTACGGCAGAACGGGCAGAACTTCTTCATCTCCAGCCGCTCCGTGGTAACCTTCTTGTTCTTCATGCTGGTGTAGTTCTTGCGTTTGCAATCCCCACACTGAAACGTAATCTGTTCGCGTGCCATTTCGTTTACCCCGTTACTCCAAGATTTCCGATACAGTTCCGGCGCCTACGGTGCGGCCGCCCTCGCGAATCGCGAAGCGCAACCCTTTGTCCATGGCGACCGGAGTAATCAGCTCCACTTCGAGCGCCACGTTATCGCCCGGCATCACCATTTCCATGCCCGCCGGCAACTGCGCGACTCCCGTCACGTCGGTCGTGCGGAAGTAAAACTGCGGACGGTAGCCTTTGAAGAACGGCGTGTGACGGCCGCCTTCATCCTTGCTCAAAATGTAGACTTCGCCCTTGAACTTCTTGTGCGGCTTGATCGACCCGGGCTTGGCGATGACCTGCCCGCGCTCCACGTCGTCTTTTTCAATACCGCGCAGCAGCATCCCCGCGTTGTCGCCTGCTTCGGCCACGTCCAGCAGCTTCTTGAACATCTCGATGCCGGTCACCACCGTCTTGCGCGTATCCTTAAACCCGACGATCTCCATTTCGTCGCCGACCTTGCAGATGCCTTTTTCGATTCTTCCGGTGACCACCGTGCCGCGGCCCTGAATCGAGAAAATATCTTCGATGGGCATCAGGAACGGCTTGTCTTTCTCGCGAACCGGCTGCGGGATGTAGGTGTCGACGGCTTCCATCAGCTCGTCCACCGTCTTTTCCCACTTCTCTTCCTTGTTGAGCGCTCCCAGCGCGCTGACCTTGACGACGGGCAGATCGTTCCCCGGGAATCCGTAGCTGGTAAGCAGCTCGCGGACTTCGAGCTCGACCAGTTCGAGCAGCTCCGGATCGTCCACCATATCGACCTTGTTCAGCGCGACCACGATGTAGGGCACACCGACCTGGCGGGCCAGCAGGATATGCTCTCTGGTCTGCGGCATGGGACCGTCCGTAGCCGCGACGACCAGGATCGCTCCGTCCATCTGCGCCGCGCCGGTGATCATGTTCTTGATGTAGTCGGCGTGACCCGGGCAATCGACGTGCGCGTAGTGCCGCTTGGCCGTCTCGTACTCGACATGCGCCACCGCGATCGTGATGCCGCGGGCTTTTTCTTCCGGCGCGTTGTCGATCGAATCGAAGCTCCGGAACTTCACCTTGGGATTGTGCTTGGCCAGCGTCTGCGTAATCGCCGCCGTCAGCGTGGTCTTGCCGTGATCGATGTGTCCGATCGTGCCCACGTTGCAGTGCGGCTTGCTGCGATCGAATTTTTCCTTCGCCATGTGTGTCTCGCTCTCCCGAATTCCGAAGTGCACAGGGCGCGGCGGCAACCTCGATCTTACCGATACTGCCGCCGCGCTCCGTTGTGCACGATCAAGATACTGGAGCCGTTGATCGGGATTGAACCGATGACCTCGTCCTTACCAAGGACGCGCTCTACCAACTGAGCTACAACGGCCTAAATCTCGTGCGTGGGGCAGGTTTTCAACCTGCACGCCGATTTGTAATCGGCGCGGTAGCGGGTTACAAACCCGCTAGCAGGATCCAATCCTGCCCCACACTGTTAAAACTGACCACTACCCGAAAAACTCTGGTGGACAGGGAAGGATTCGAACCTTCGTACCTCGCAAGGAGGGACAGATTTACAGTCTGTTGGCTTTAACCACTCACCCACCTGTCCGATGCTATAACTGCCCCGGATTTGGGGGGCCTTTAGGACTGAAGTTCATTATAGCAAAGGCGCCCAATGCGTTAGAATAGCAAAGGAAACCTCCGGCGGGAGTAACTCAGTGGTAGAGTCACAGCCTTCCAAGCTGTTGGTCGCGGGTTCGATTCCCGTCTCCCGCTCCATAGTTTCAGTGTCCGGTCCGGACACATTCGTGCCGCCTAGAGCGCGCGACTGATCTGCGAATCGAGTGGTGGCCCGAGGCAAGATGCCTCAGTTTCTTGAAGGAAATTAGAAAAGGGCACCGTACATGCCTGGGAACGGCACGCCGGCGCCCTAGATTGAAACTTGTACTTTTGAGACTATCTCTTGCGTTGCTGGCGGCGCATGAAGCCGAAGCCCAGAAGGCTGACACCAATCAATGAAAGTGTCGCCGGTTCTGGAACCGCCGTGCCAGTCACATTCACAGTGCCTTGGTAGCTGGCCTCGCTTCCGATCGCCTGGTGGATGACTTCCTCGCCGGTGAGAGCGAACTGGGCTCCGGTCAGAATCCACGGCACATTACCCGACGCGGTGGAACACGATAGCGTCGTTCCGGGCCCGCCTGAATTGCAAACCGGCGAGATGGCAGTTGCATCTCCACCCGGCAGCGTTGGTATGTTGTCATTTCTCACCCAAGCCTCGAAAGTCGCCGAGTCTCCGGCTTGCGCTACGTTCCAGATCCCCGAACTGGAGGTCGACAAAATCAGGTCCGGCCCTGCCGGCAGGTTGTAGTTCCAACCTGCGAAATTGATAACCAGGTCGCCGGCGCCTGAAACGTGATCGATGCTCAGCTTTGAATCGCTCAGATTGCTGAAAAGCGGATCTCCGGGCACGTTCGAGGCGGTCCCCGAAGCTCCGGTGAAGTTGTAGCCCCCAACGCTGAAACCCACGCCATAGGAGATGGTATTCGCGTCCAGCGACGTGACGAAACCCGCGGCGCCGCAAGCGAGGACTCCCGCTGCCGTAGAGTTATCGCACATAGCGGATGCAGAGTTTGCACTAATACTGATCAGCATCGAAGCATCTGCCCGCTGAGTGTAGGCAAGAGCGCCCACAATGCCAAGCAAAATCAGTTTCTTCATTTTTGTATCCTCATAACTTTCTAAACTGTCTCTATGATTTCCGGCCCGCTTAAACGACCTCGGCTGATCCCTGGGAATATGCCATGGAAAATCGCCGAGACCGGGAATTGGACCGGCCTCCAATGCGGATTTAGTGCAAGAGAGCGCAACAAGTTCTCGTCCTGAGTTGGGATGCCAAATTGGGACACGAAAGAGCCCTCTAGCGTCTCTGCGCGGTCACGCCCGGCCTCGGAGGAAGGTGGAACGGGCAGATCTAAAGAGACCGCGCAAAGTCGCTAGAAGGTTCAGGTGGACGAAACGGAGGCCCCCTCTCCAGCGCGTCCGCTTGGATATCGGGGTCTCCAACGTGAAATTAGTGCGGGCGGGTCGAAAAGTTCTCTTCCCCGAGCGGCAATTTATGGCCTTCCCTGGAATTACCGGCCGGGCGCGAGTAGGATATAAATAGGCCCCGATAGCTCAGTTGGTAGAGCGCCAGTTTTGTAAACTGGATGTCGCTGGTTCAATCCCGGCTCGGGGCTCCAGGATCACGTCGCCTCGATCAGCATCGCCTTCCACGCATCCTCATCCTGACCGATGCTCAGCCGGTTCGCGGAACGAATCAACGGCAGCCGCAGCAAGTTAGGATCCCGCTCAATCTTTTCCAGAAGCTGAGAGTCTGAAGGCTTGAGGTACTTCAGGCCGGCATCGATGTAGGCTTTTCCCTCGGAATCGAGCAGAGCGCCCACGCCGAAACGATCGACGAATCGCTTGATCTCGCCGGGAGCCATGGGCTTCTTCTTCAAATCCACAAAATGAATCGTCACGCGGCGTTCTTTGAAGAACCGCTCGGCCGCGCGGGTTGCCTGGGAATTCTTGACGCCGAAAATCTGAACGCTGACCATACGCTCCTATTGTGATCGCCTGCTAGACTGGCGAAGATGACGCGCGCTGTTCTGCCGGCTTTTTTTGTAATCACAGCCGTCCAGGCAGCCGCCCTGCAGCCTCTGCCGATTGTCCCCCGCCCCGCCGTGGTGCGGCATCTGAACGGGACGTTTCTCCTGGGCCGGTCGGCGGTGATTTATGCCGACCCGGAAGCCCAGGCGGTTGCCGGATGGTTCGCGCAGCAGGTCCAAGCCGAATTCGGAATTGCCGCGGAGCTCGCTACGCAACCTCCACGCGGGAAAGCCTTCCGCTTTGTTCTTGATCGGAGCCTGCCCGAAGAGGGCTACCGGATGCGCATCGATCCGCGCGGTGTCATGATCGCGGGCCGGCCAGCGGGATTGTTTTATGGCGCTCAGTCCGTCCTCCAGCTCGCGGCGGCGCACAGCGGGACCACTTTTATTCTGCCTGCGGCAGAAATCCAAGATCAGCCTCAGATTTTCTTATCGCGGCCTGCATCTGGATACGTCGCGGCACATGTTTCCGGTGGAGTTTATCAAGCAATACCTCGACTGGATGGCGCGCTACAAGCTGAACACATTTCACTGGCACCTCACCGACGATCAGGGCTGGCGAATCGAGATCCGGCAATACCCGCGGCTGGCGGAAATAGCATCGATGCGCAAGGAGACGCTGGTCGGCCACGCCCCGCAATCGACGCAGTACGACGGCCAGCCGTACGGCGGATTCTACACGCAGGAGCAGATCCGCGAAGTAGTGGCCTACGCGGGCGATCGCTTCATCACGGTGATTCCGGAGATCGAAATGCCCGGCCATTCGCTGGCCGCGCTGGCGGCGTATCCGGAGCTGGCATGCACACCCGGCCCGTTTGAGACCGCGACCACATGGGGCGTCTTCAAAGACGTCTTTTGCCCCAAGGACAACACATTTCAGTTTCTCGAAAACGTGCTCAGTGAGGTCATGGAGTTATTCCCATCGCGCTACATCCACATCGGCGGCGATGAAGTTCAAAAGGACCGCTGGAAAGAAAGCCCGGATGCCCAGGCCGTCATTCACCGCGAGGGCTTGAAGGACGAAAGCGAGTTGCAAAGCTATTTCATCCGCCGCATGGAGCGCTTCATCAATTCCCAAGGCCGCCGCATGATCGGTTGGGATGAGATCCTGGAAGGCGGCCTGGCTCCCGACGCTACGGTGATGAGCTGGCGCGGGGAGCAAGGCGGCATCGCGGCGGTCCGGCAGGGTCACGATGTCATCATGACCCCGGATGCGTATCTCTATTTCGACCACTACCAGGGCGATCGCGGCGTCAATGGTAAGAGCGAACCTCTGGCCATCGGTGGAATGCTGCCGCTCGAAAAAGTGTACAGCTACAATCCGCTGCCCGCGGCGCTGAACCCCGAGGAACAGAAACACATTCTTGGCGCGCAGGCGAACCTCTGGACCGAGTACATAGCGGATCCGCATCAGGCGGAGTACATGCTGTTTCCACGATTGTTCGCGCTGGCGGAATTAGCGTGGTCCCCGCAGGGCAGCCGCAATTATCGTGATTTTCTGACGCGCGTTCCGCCGCAGTTGGCGCGGCTCAAACGACAAGGCGTGAATTACAGGCCGTTATCTCGCCTGAAATAGCGCCACATCGACATCCAGAAAAGGTCCCAGCTGGCGGTTGATCCAGCCGTCAAATTCGGGCCGCGCGGCGAACCACTCGCGCCAGCGGTCAACATCGGAGGCCGGTCCGTAAATCAGGAAGCGCCCGGAGCGCGGCAGGCTTTCCCTCGCGAGAGCGCTTGCGTACTCCACTCCAGCGGGCGAATTGCCGTAGGGCAGCAGAAGCAGCTTGCCGTTTACCGGATACACATCGATGTGGCTGTACAGATATCCCGGCAGCGGATAGTCCGGGCGCCACTCCGGAGGCTTGGCTTCGACGAACGGGCTGACCACAAGCACCGGCGTAGATGAATCCAGCGCCAGAGCATTCACGGCCCTGGAAGCTCCTCGCAAGTCGGAATTATGGTGCGGCGGCCAGAGTCTTGTCCACTGCCCGCCGAAGACCAGGGCTGCGATTCCCATCGCGAGTGCGAGCTGCGTCCAATAAAGCCTTGGAACGAAGACCGACGCGCCCGCGGTGGCAGCCAGGGCCGCTCCGGGCAACGCGATGGATACATAGCGCGTCGTGAACACGCTCACTCCGCTGAGATGCGAATAGGCGAATAAGCCGGCAGGCTGCACTAGCCACCACGCCGCGATCAGGGCGATCGCGGACCAGGACGGCGTCAACTCCACGCGCGAGCGCCGCCAGCGGGCCAGTATCCACGCGCCAATAGCGCACCCGGCGACCAGGCGAATCTTGAACGTTTCCCCGAACTCGGACCAGGAAGGCAGAGGCGCGAATACGTGCCGCGCGGCGTCCCGATTCAGCGCCAGCGCGCTGATCGCCACCGGCAGCAGTGCCAGTATCAAGCCCGCGCCGATGGTCACGACCTGAACCCATGACGATTTCCGGTCCCGCCGCGCCAGGAAGTAAATCGCATACACGAAGTAGAACGGCCAGTAGACCAAATGCACCCGCCAGAGGAGCGCGCCGGCCGCGAGGAACAGAATTCCGTCCAGCCATTTGCCGGAATCGAGCCAGCGGATGAGGAACCATAGACTCGCCGCCGCCACGCACGTGCCCAGGGCGTACGGCCGGGCGTCCGCGGCCTGGTAGTTGAAGAGCCGCAGCGTGAGGCACGCGAATACCGCAAACCATGCGGCTTGCGGATGTATCAACCTCGCGGCAAGGTGTCCGATGAAGAACAGCGCGATCCCCAACGCCACCAGTGAAGGAAGACGTTCGGCGGCTTCGGAAAATCCGAAGATCGCTTCCGAGCATTCGCGGCAGCCAGTAGTAGACCGACTCAATCGCCGGCGCGATGATGGCCAGCGACGGATGATGAATCCCGTGGTGAACCACAAAGGCGGTCTCGGTTTCGTCCACCCAGAAGCTCGACGTGAGCGGCATGACCCACATGCGCGCGATGCACAGCGCGAGCAGCAGTGGGAGGGCTAGCCGCGCAATCACTTGCCGAAGCTCACCCGCAGGCCGGCGCTGTAAATGGCGTCATTCTTCTTGCGCCCGGGTACGGGGTTACTCAGGAAGCGGTCGCTGATGGTGACCTGCCAGGAAAGCCATTTGCGAATCGCCGTCACGGCCGAAATGTCGAAATTCGCGCGATACGCGCCGGTGTCGGACAGGTTCGTGAAAAAGTCCAGTTTCTGTTCGATGTGCGTGGACGCGCTAAATTTATGAACGAAATCGTCACCCAGCAGCAACTCGGCGGAGGTGCGATTGAGTCCGGTAGAGAAAAATTCGCGATCGCCGGCAGCGCCTAACCGGAGATCGAACTGAGTCGGCATGGTCGCAATGGCGTGATAGCCCAGGCCAGCGGAGGGCGTGAAGCGCAAATCGAGATCCTGGAACTGGTCGGATTCGAGATCCACCGCTCCGAAGACGAACGACTTCTTATTGAGATTCAGGTTGTAGCCGACGCCGCCGCGCTTGGAATTCGCGGTGGTCTGGCTGGCTCCGCCTGCGAAGTCGCTGGAGGAAAAGATGGAGGTGTAGTAGACGGCGATCTTGTCGCGTGTTGTAGCGCGCTGGGCATTCGTGGCAAGCGTAAAGGTCGCGGTATTGGCGTTGCCGCGGCTGGCGGCGAATCCCAGGTCCAGGTCACCGACCCACAGATCCACCAAACGCGGGTTGCGAAAGTGGTCGATCACGGCTTGTGCCTTGAGCTGCTCGTCGTTGTTGCGAATGAATTGAATGGATTCCTTCGATGCAACGACCACTCCCGCGGTCCGGGTGGTCACATGGAATGCTCCGTTCACCGTTTCCACCGACCCGACGATCATCTGCCCGTCGCTCAGACCGATGTACAAAGGACCGGGCGAGGAGATCGCGCCGATCGAGTCCCATTTGAGGGTCAGATCGCCGGCGGTGTCCGTCTTCATAACCAGAGTCTTACCGTCGCTGCGGATCACCGAGCCGGTGATCCGGTCGCCATTGGCGAGAGTCACTTGATCCGCCCAAAGCGATCCCGCACAGAGCAGCAACGAGGCTGCGATAGGAAATTTCATTCCCTCAGCTTAGCGAATTGACACAAGCAGATTATCGATGAGCCGGACGTCGCCCAACCACACGGCGGTGACGATGCGGACAGGCCCAGCCAGCTTCTCGACCGGTTCGAACGTCCTGGGATCGACGGCTTCGAAATATTCGACTTGGATTTCGGGCGCAGCAGACAGCATTTCCAGCGCGGCCTGGATGGATCGCTCCGCCTCGCACAGCGCTTTATAAACAACCGGCGCGATCTTGCGCTGATCAGGAGTGAGCCGCTGATTGCGAGAGCTCATTGCAAGACCGTCAGGCTCGCGCACAGTGGGAACCGGCACGATCTCAACGGGGAAGTTGAGATCCGCCGCCATCTTCCGGATCACGGCCAGCTGCTGCGCGTCTTTTTCGCCGAAATAGGCACGATCTGCGGGCACGATGTTGAACAGCTTGGCGACCACGGTCGCTACGCCGCGGAAGTGGCCCGGCCGGAATTCGCCTTCCAGGCGCGACGAAATACCGGCGACCTCGACCGAAGTCAAAATCTCCTCCGGATACATTTCTTTCGCGTCCGGCGCAAACACCGCGTCCACGCCGAGGCGCTCGCAGAACGCGAGATCGGTCTCCAGATCGCGCGGGTACTTTTGAAAATCGTCGGGACGATCGAACTGGGTGGGATTGACGAAAATGGTCGCGACCACGCAGGCAGTCTCTTCGCGTGCGCGGCGCATGAGCGCGCCGTGCCCTTCGTGCAGCGCACCCATGGTGGGGACCAGGCCGGTGGTCAATCGGTGCTTGCGGGCCGCCGCGATATGGGCACGCATTTCAGCGATCGTCTGTAGGAGAATGACGCTCACTTCGGGAAGCGGCCCGTACGCACGTCGTCGATGTATTCGCGGGTGGAGCGGACCACTTCCCTACCCAACTCGGCGTAGCGTTTCACGAAAGATGGCGTGAATTCGTCGAACAACCCAAGCGCATCGTAGCTGACCAGCACCTGACCGTCGCAGTGCGGACCTGCGCCGATACCGATGGTGGGAATCGTCAGAGCCTTGGTAATCTCACCGGCGATTTCGGATGGGATCGATTCCAGAACCACCGCAAAAGCTCCGGATCGCTCGACCGTTCGGGCTTCGTCCAACAGTTTTTCAGCCGCCGCGCCCGCGATCTTCTTAAAGCCTCCCAACTGATGCACCGACTGCGGAGTGAGACCGATGTGCCCCATCACCGGGATTCCGATCTCGACCAGCCGGGCGATCACGTCAGCCGCGGCCCGCCCCCCTTCGAGCTTCACAGCCGCCGCACCGCCTTCCTGGATCAGCCGTCCTGCGTTTCGGACAGCGTCGTCGAGACCGGTCTGGAAGGTCAGGAACGGCATGTCGGCGACGACCAGCGCATGCTTGGTTCCGCGGCGAACCGCGCGGGTATGATGCACCATCATGTCGAGCGTGACTTCAAGCGTGGTCTCATGCCCCATGATCACCATGCCCAGAGAATCGCCCACCAGGATCACGTCGATTCCGGCACAGTCGAGGAGTCGCGCCATGGTGGCGTCGTAGGCGGTCAGCACGGTGATCTTTTCACCGCGCTGCTTCATCTCCAGAAGGTCCGGGATGCGGACCGGCTTCGGGGCCTGCTTCATCTGTAATCTCGGGGCAACTCTAATCTATAGTAACTCAATCACTTAGGCATCCTTGACAGACCCTCGGCCGGACTGTTACCCTAATATTGGACCGAATCAGTCTTACATGCTGAAGCTCACCAAGAAAGCCGACTACGGACTCATCGCCATGCGACACTTGGCGTGCCAGGCTAAGACTGCGTCGGCAAAGGAGATCGCCGACCGGTACCGGATCCCGCTGCCTTTGCTGTCGAAAGTACTGCAAACCCTGGTGCGCAGCAGCCTGCTGGTATCCGAGCAGGGGGCGGCCGGCGGCTATAGGCTGTCCCGCGACGCCCACGAGATCAATGCCCTGGAAGTGATCCGCAGCATCGACGGGCCGATCATCCTGACGCAGTGCTTCACCGAACACGACGAGCCCACCGAATGCGACCAGAGCGAGATGTGTCCGGTCCGCGAGCCGCTCCGAAAAGTTCACGAAGGGATTCTGCGGTTGCTGTCGGGAATCACAATTGCGGATTTAGCGTCGGATGACATGTCGATTCCGGCCATCCCCAGTATGGTTTCGGGCATCCAACCATTAGCTAGGCCAATAACAAGATGAAACTACCCATATACATGGATAACCACGCCACCACCCCGGTGGATCCGCGCGTGTTCAAGGCGATGACGCCTTACTTTACCGATACCTTCGGCAACGCCGCCAGCCGCAATCACAGCTTCGGCTGGGTGGCGGAAGATGCGGTGGAAAAAGCCCGCAAGCAGGTGGCGGAGCTGATCGGCGCCAACAACAAGGAAATCGTTTTCACCAGCGGCGCCACCGAATCGAATAATCTGGCGCTGAAGGGCGTCGCCGAGATGTACGGCGAAAAGGGCAACCACATCATCACCGCGGCCACCGAGCACAAGGCCATCCTCGATACCTGCAAGCGCCTGGAAAAAGAAGGCATCAAGGTCACCTATCTGCCTGTCGAAACCAACGGCCTGGTGGATCTGGACAAGCTGCGCGCGGCGATGACCGACAAGACCATCCTGGTCAGCATCATGTACGCCAACAACGAAATCGGCGTGCTGCAGCCCGTGGCCGAAATTAGCAAGATCGCGAAGGAGCGCGGCGCGCTGTTCCACACGGACGCGACGCAGGCCGTCGGCAAGGTGCCGGTGGATGTGATCAAGGACGGCATCGACCTGGCTTCGATCAGCGCTCATAAGATGTACGGACCGAAGGGCGTGGGCGCGCTGTACGTTCGCCGGCGCAATCCTCGTGTTCAGCTGACCGCGCAGATGGACGGCGGCGGGCATGAGCGCGGGATGCGTTCCGGTACTCTCAATGTCCCCGGAATCGTGGGGCTGGGCGAGGCTTGCGCGATCGCCAAGGCCGAGATGGCCGAGGAATCCAAACGCATGGCCTACCTGCGCGACAAACTGAAAGACCGGCTGCTGGCATCGCTTGATGAGTCCTACATCAACGGCACCATGGAGCACCGGCTGCCGAACAACCTGAACATCAGCTTCGCTTACGTCGAAGGCGAATCGCTTCTGATGGGAATTAACGAGATCGCGGTATCGAGCGGATCGGCGTGCACTTCGGCGACGCTCGAGCCCAGCTACGTACTGAAGGCGTTGGGCGCCGGGGATGACCTGGCGCATTCTTCCATCCGCTTCGGCCTGGGCCGGTTCAACACGGAGGAAGAAGTGGACTACGTGGCGGCGAAGGTGATCGACGTAGTGCAGAAGCTGCGCGAGCTTTCACCGCTGTATGAGATGCACAAAGAAGGCATCGATCTAACGAAAGTGCAGTGGACCGCTCACTAAACATTTAAAGGGATTAGAAGGACACGACTATGGCGTATTCAGAAAAAGTACTCGATCATTACAACAACCCCCGCAACGTCGGCTCTTTCGACAAGAAGGATCCGAACGTCGGCACGGGCATGGTGGGCGCGCCGGAATGCGGCGACGTGATGAAGCTGCAGGTGAAGGTGAACCCGGCCACCGGCATCATCGAAGACGCGAAGTTCAAGACGTTCGGCTGCGGCAGCGCGATTGCCAGCTCGTCACTCGCAACGGAATGGTTGCGCGGGAAGACCGTGGACGAAGCGCTGACGATCAAGAACACCGACATCGTCAACGAGCTGAGTCTGCCGCCGGTGAAAATTCACTGCTCGGTGCTGGCCGAAGACGCGATCAAGGCCGCCATCGACGATTACAAGAAGAAATCGGAGAACGTGGAATCTCAGACCAAGGCGCACGCCTAAGCTGGGGCCGGTCGTATGGTCACGGTAACTCCTAAAGCGGTCGACAAGATTCGCGAGGCATTCAAGCGCGAGGGCGTCTCGGGAGGGCTGCGTCTGGGCGTGCGCGGCGGCGGCTGCTCGGGGCTCAGCTATCTTTTCAAGTTCGATCCGAAGCCTCGTCCGACGGATGCCGTTCTCAATTTCGACGACGTCAACGTTTACATCGATCCCAAGAGCATGGTGTTCCTGGAGGGGATGACGCTCGACTGGCAGGATACGCTGATGCAATCGGGCTTCGTGTTCGAGAATCCGCATGCCAAGAAGAGTTGCGGCTGCGGGACTTCATTCACTGCGTAATGAAGTTTTATGAGGCGCTCGGCCTGGAGCCGAAACTCGCGCTCGATTCCGAAGATCTCAAGAAGCGCTTTTACGATCGCAGCCGTCAGTGGCATCCCGACCGCTTCAGCCGCGGTACTTCGGAAGAGAAGCAGCGTTCCGAAGAAATGACCTCTATGCTCAACGACGCGTTTCGAACCCTGCGCGATCCGGTCAGCCGTGCGGAATATTTTTTGCGCGAGAGCGGCCTGGAGCTGCCGAAAGACGCTCCGCCGGAGCTGCTGGAGGAGATTTTCGAGCTGAATATGGCGCTGGAAGAACTTCGTGGCGGAGACGAGTCGGCGCGATCACAGATGGCGTCGGCCCAGGAGCGTTTTACAGGCATGCTGGGCGAGGCGGATGCGAGCCTGGCCGGTTTGTTCTCGCGCTACGACGAGCAGGCGGACCGGGCCGTATTGGACCAGATCCGCGCCACCCTGAATCGCCGCAAGTACGTTTCGAACCTTTTGCGCGACGTTGAAAAGGAATTGAATGTCCACTCTGCAAATTGATTTCGGCCATGCCCAGCCGCGCATTGTCGGCATCGATCTGGGGACCACCAACAGCCTGGTCGCGGTGATGGATCTGACCGGGCCGCGCATTCTTTCCGGGATCGTGCCGAGCGTCGTGTCGGTCACCGAGTCGGGAGATGTGATCGCAGGATCGGAAGCACGCGAGATGCTGATCACGCATCCCGAGCGCACGGTCTATTCGGTCAAGCGCCTCATGGGCCGCGGCGTGGGCGACGTTCAAGATGAACTGAAGCTTTTTCCGTTCCACATAGTCGCGGGCAGCGAATCCGTACTCAAGCTGCAGCTTGGCGACAAGATCATGACGCCGCCCGAAGTGTCGGCGTACGTGCTGCGCAAGCTGAAGGAAGATGCCGAGGACGTGCTGGGCGCGCCTGTTACGCAGGCGGTCATCACCGTTCCGGCCTATTTCAACGACGCGCAGAGGCAGGCAACCAAAGACGCCGGCCGCATCGCCGGACTCGAAGTTCTGCGCCTGGTGAATGAGCCGACCGCGGCCGCTCTGGCCTACGGGCTCGACAAGCGCAAGGAAGGGCTGGTCGCGGTCTACGATTTCGGCGGCGGGACGTTCGACATCTCGATCCTGCGACTGCATGACGGGATCTTCGAGGTGCTCGCGACCAACGGCGACACCCACCTGGGCGGCGACGATATCGACAACCTGCTGCTGAACATCGCGCTCGAAGACATCCAGAGCGAGTGGGGCGAGGATGTTTCCGGCAACCCAGGCCTGGTGCAACTGCTGCGCCGCGCCGTGATTCAGGCCAAAGAAGCGCTCTCCTTCGCACCCGCGGCGATGATCGATCTGGAGTACGGCCCGCGACGATACCAGCGGGAGATCGACGTCCAGCTATTCAATCGTCTGATCGAGCCGATCGTCGAGCGCACGCTCGGTCCATGCCGGAACTGCATCAAGGACGCCGGAATCACCGTCGAGCAGATCAACGAAACGGTGATGGTGGGCGGGTCCACACGGATCCCCCTGGTTCGCTCCGCAGTGGAAAGACTGTTCCGCAAGCGGCCCCACACTGAATTGAATCCGGACGAAGTGGTCGCGCTGGGAGCAGCGGTGCAGGCGGGAATTCTGGGCGGCGAAGTCGAGGACAAGCTGCTGCTGGATGTAACGCCGCTATCGCTGGGCATCGAGACCATGGGCGGGCTGATGTCCAAGCTCATTCATCGCAACTCGACCATCCCGGCGTCGGAGACGGAACTGTTCACTACCGCGGTCGACGGTCAAACGAACGTACTGATTCACGTGCTGCAAGGCGAACGCGAACTGGTAAAAGACTGTCGCAGCCTCGCCCGCTTCGATCTGAAAGACATCGATCCGATGATCGCGGGCATGGCGCGCATCCAGGTGCGGTTTCTGATCGACGCCAACGGGATTCTAAACGTCACGGCAAAAGATCTGCGGACCGGCAAAGAACACAGCATGGATGTGAAGCCGTCGTACGGCCTGACGGACGACCAGGTGGAAGCGATGATCCTGGAGTCCTACGACAAGGCCGAGGAAGACTTCAAGGAGCGTCAGGTGCGCGAAGCGCGTGTCGAAGCCGACGCGATTCTCGGCGCCGTCGACAAAGCGAAAGAGGACCAGGCTTACGACGCGTTGCCGGAGGCGGAGCGTTCAGCCATCGACCGTTCCATCAACGAGCTGAAGCTGGCGTATCACAGCGACGATCACTTGCTGATCCGCGATCAGATCGAGAAATTGAATCAGGCTACCATGGCGCTGGCGGAAGCCATCATGAACGAAGCCGTGGGCAAGGCGCTCAAGGGAACCAACATTAATGCCTAAGCTGACCTGGCAGAACCTGGACGACATCGCCCTGTCGCTGTACGAGAAGTTTCCGGATACGGACCCCACACATGTGCGGTTCACCGATCTGCACAAGTGGATCACCGAGCTCGAGGACTTCGACGACGATCCGCTAAAATCGAACGAGGCCAAGCTCGAACGGATCCAGATGGCATGGCTCGAAGAATACCAAGACAACCATTAGCGGCTCTCGCGGCAGCAGTCGCTGCTCGCGCTGCTGGCCACGGGTGCGGATCAGCCACTCACGCCGGAACAGCGGGCCGTGATCAACCACATCTCGGCGGATTCGCTGCGCGGAAATCTTTCCTTCCTGGCGTCGGATCTGCTGGAAGGCCGCGCAACGCCATCGCGAGGCCTCGATCTGGCAGCGGAGTACATCGCGGCGCAGTTTCGACGCGCGGGGCTCGAACCAGCCGGTGACGACGGCTATTTCCAGACGGCGACTCTGGCCGACGTCGGCGACCGCGGGAAGCGGCTCGCGCAAGCGATGGGGGTGGACGATCTGTCCTCCGTCAAGATGCGGAACGTCGCGGGAATCCTGCGCGGCTCCGATCCGCAATTGCGCGATACCTACGTCGTGCTTAGCTCGCACTACGATCACCTCGGCATCGCGGCCCCTGGAAACACGCCGGGCGTCGACCGCATCTACAATGGCGCCAACGACGACGGGAGCGGCAGCTCCAGCGTGATGGAAGTGGCGAATGCCCTGGCTGCGCTTCCGGTCCATCCCAAGCGGAGCATCCTGTTCATTCTGTTCTTTGGCGAAGAGCGCGGTCTGTGGGGCTCGCGATTTTATGCCGCTCATCCTTTGGTTTCACCCGCGCAAACGATCGCCCAGTTGAACCTGGAACAGGTGGGCCGCACCGATGCTGCCGACGGTCCGCAAATCAAGACCGCTTCGATCACCGGTTACGATTTCTCCGATGTGCCGACGATACTTGCCGATGCCGCACAAGCTGCCGGCGTTAGGGTTTACAAGAACCCGCAGAACAGCGACGCGTATTTCAGCCGCAGCGACAACCAGTCTCTGGCGGATCTCGGAATCCCGGCGCACACGCTATGCGTCGCTTACGACTTTCCCGACTATCACAAGGTGACGGATAGCTGGGACAAGATCGACTACGACAACATGGCCGCCGTGGATCGCGCCGTTGCGCTGGGAATGATGCGGCTCGCTTCCGGCGAAGCTCCGCCTAAGTGGAACGAGGAATACGCTCCCGCTCGCCGGTATGTGGATGCAGCCCGCAGGCTGCACCCGTAGTGTTTAGGCTCTAAGCAGTCCGCATCGACTCAGTCTTGTCGCCGGAAATCGCCGCTTGTGCCGCTGCCAGCCGCGCGATCGGAATTCTGTAAGGTGAGCAGGACACGTAGTTCATGCCGACCCGATAACAGAACTCGACCGAGCTGGGGTCGCCGCCGTGCTCGCCGCAGATGCCGATTTCGAGATCCGGACGCGTCTTGCGGCCGAGCTCGATACCCATGGTGATCATCTTCCCGACGCCTTCCTGATCGATGGAAGCGAACGGATCGGCTTTGAAAATCTTCAGGGCTTCATACTCGCCGGAGAACTTCGTATAGTCGTCGCGAGACAGGCCCATGGTGGTCTGCGTCAGGTCGTTGGTGCCGAAGCTGAAGAATTCCGCCTCTTTCGCGATCTGGTCGGCGACCAGGACCGCACGAGGAATTTCGATCATGGTCCCCACCAGGTAGTGGAGTTTCTCCATGCCCGCCTCCGCCAGCACTTCCTTGGCGACGCGGACCACGATTTCCTTCTGATTGGTCACCTCGCCCACGCTGCCCGCGAGCGGAATCATGACCTCGGGAATCACCTTGATGCCCTTCTTCACCACGTGCACGGCCGCTTCGAAAATCGCACGCGCCTGCATTTCGGTGATCTCGGGATACGTGATCCCCAGGCGGCATCCGCGATGCCCCAGCATCGGATTGAACTCGTGCAGCTCCTCGACGCGCTTGAGCAATTCGGGCAACTGCTTTTTCAGATCGCCCACTTTGATGCGATACTTCTCCGACATTTCCTTCTTCATCGGTGCGCCGGCGTGCGGCAGACGGGCGAGATCCACCATCAAATCCTCGCGCTTGGGAAGGAACTCGTGCAGCGGGGGATCGAGCGTGCGGATCACCACCGGCAATCCGTCCATCGCCTGGAACAGGCCGATGAAATCCTTGCGCTGCATGGGAAGGAGCTTTTGCAGAGCCTTGGTGCGCGCTTTCACATCGCGCGCCAGAATCATGGCCTGCATGAAGGGGATCCGATCCTCAGCGAAGAACATGTGCTCGGTGCGGCACAGACCGATACCCTCGGCGCCATAGAGTCTGGCCACCTTGGCGTCGCGCGGAATGTCCGCATTGGCTCGCACGCCGAAGCTGCCCCGGAATTCATCGGCCCAGGCCATCAGCTTTCCGAAGTAGGAGGTGGTCGGATCGGGATCTTTAGTGACGGCCTTGCCCAGGTATACCTTGGCGGTGGTGCCGTCCATCGAAATCCAGTCGCCTTCCTTGACGGTCACGGTTTTCTTGTTCACAGTGACCGTGAACTTCTTGCCGCGCTCGTCGATGGCGATGGCGCCCGCGCCAACGATGCAGGGCCGGCCCATCCCGCGCGCGACGACTGCGGCGTGGCTCGACTTACCGCCCACAGCCGTCAGAATGCCCTTGGCGACGTCCATGCCGTGAATATCGTCGGGAGTGGTTTCTTTACGGACCAGGATCACGGGACCGCTGCTGCTCATCTCCACGGCGTCTTCCGCCGTGAAAGCGGCGCGTCCGACGGCAGCGCCCGGGCTGGCATCGATTCCGGTCGCGATGTTCACCAGTTTCTTGAGCGAAGGCTCGTCGAAAATCGGGTGCAGAAGCTGATCGAGCTGCTGGGGCGCGACTCGCAGCACTGCCTCTTCCTTGCTGATCAGGCCTTCCTCTTTCATCTCGACAGCGACGCGCACTGCCGCCTGACCCGTTCGTTTGCCGTTGCGGGTCTGGAGCATGTACAGCTTGCCCTCTTCGATGGTGAACTCGAAGTCCTGCATGTCGCGATAGTGCTTTTCCAGGCTCGCCGTGATGTCACGCAGCTCGCGGTAGGCGGCCGGCATGATCTTTTCCAGATCGTGTATCGGCTGAGGCGTGCGGATACCGGCAACCACATCCTCGCCCTGGGCATTCACCAGGAATTCGCCGTAGAACACTTTTTCGCCGGTCGCGGGATCGCGCGTAAATCCGACGCCTGTAGCCGACGCATCGCCGGTGTTGCCGAACACCATCGCCTGTACACTCGCGCCCGTGCCGATTTCATCCGGAATCTTTTCCATCTTGCGGTAGTAGGCGGCCTTCGGATTCCACCAGGAGCGGAACACGGCGTCGCGCGACATGGTCAATTGCTCGCGCGCATCTTGCGGAAACGGCTTCTTGGTTTCTTTCTGGACGAGTTTCTTGTAATCGTCGATGATCGCCTGGAGATCTTTCGCGCTCAGGTCGGTGTCGAGCTTGGTCTTGGCCTTGTGCTTGCGCGTGTCGAAAATGTGATCGAACTTCTCCATGTCGATGTTGAGCGCGACTTCGCCGAACATCTGGATGAAGCGTCGGTAGCTATCGTAGGCGAAGCGCGGATTGCCGCTCTTCTTGGCAAGACCCTCAACCGTCTTATCATTCAAACCCAGGTTAAGAATGGTGTTCATCATGCCGGGCATGGAGAACTTCGCGCCGCTGCGGACGCTGACCAGCAGGGGATTCTCAGGATCGCCCAGCTTCTTGCCGATCTGCCCTTCGAGCTTGGCCAGCGCGGCAAACATCTGCTGGTCGATCTCGGGAGTCACCTTGTTGCCGTTCTGGAAGAAGATGTTGCAAACTTCCGTCGAGATCGTGAAACCGGGAGGCACGGGAACGCCAGCCTTGCTCATCTCGGCGAGCCCGGCGCCCTTGCCGCCGAGGACTTCTTTCATCTTTCCGTCGCCATCGGCAGTGCCGCCGCCAAAACTATAAACGTATTTATTCATGATTTCTGGTCTCCTGAGGTTACGATCTCCGAGAAGTCGGCGATCGTGGAAAAGTGCGTATTAATTCGATCAGACAAGTTCCAGACGGTGCTGCGCGGACATCCGGATCCGGAGTCCATTAACCATAACGTTGTCGAAGAAGCGATCACAGTTGGACGAGTACTCGCGGTGGCTTCCAAAATGACCCGGTACTCACGTGAGTCCGTCGCAATCTTGACCACCCGGTCCAACTCTCTGTAAAGTTGTCTCTCGGCTTCGTGCTCGAAATCGCCCTCCAGAACGCGTTCCCCGCCGGTGAAATCCGGCCTGTTTAAGAATGTTGCTGAATGCGTTTGAAGCTCGCTGCCAGAGGTTCGAAATTTGGCGTGGGCCGGACTCGGGCTAGAGCGGCCAATCGCGTCCTCCACATCGGTCAGCGTCGCAGCAGCCGGCTGCCAGCACCGCATTCACTTCGTCGTACTTGAAGCCGCGGACTTCGCGGAAGTAGTACTGCACGCGCTCCAGCAGGAAAGCATACAGTTCGCCCTGCGAAAAGCGGTCGAATGGATAGTCGAGACTCGCCTCCACCAGGATCTTCACCACACCTTGTGCGGCTCGGCGAAGCGCGAAGGGGTCCTTGGAGCCGGTGGGCATCATCCCGATGCGGAAGCACTCCCGCAGCGTGTCGAGCTTATCCGCCAGCGCGACGATCCGGCCCTCGTGCGTCTCGGGAATATCGCCGTCCATACTGACCGGCTGATAATGCTCATAGATCGCGCGCGATACTGCCTCGGGCTCGCCCTGCGCCTTGGCGTATAGCCCGCCGACGACGCCTTGCAGATCGGTGAATTCCTTCACCATTTCGGTGGTCAGATCGCACTTGCACAGCAGCGCCGCGCGCTGGGCATTAACGTCCCCGCCGAGTTCCTTGACCAGCGCGACGACCCGATCGGTCTTCTCTTTATACGATCCGAGCTTGGCCTGGAAGGTCACTTTCGCCAGATCGTCTACGCGATCCGCGAGCTTCCTGGTCTGATCGACGTTCCAGAAAAACCTCGCATCGTTGAAGCGAGCCTTGAGTACGCGCTCATTTCCGTGCTTCACCAAGCCTTCGGGATCGCCCGAGGTATTCATCACCGCGACGAAGTTTGGAGCGAGCCCGATGGCGTCGTCCACCGAGAAGTACTTCTGGTGATGCCGCATCACCGTGGTCAGCACTTCGGCGGGCAGTTCCAGATAAGCCGGATCGAAGTCGCCCTTGATCGCCGTGGGGAATTCCGTGATGTACGTCAGCGTCTCGACAAGATCGCCGTCGAGCTTCGCGCCCAGCGCCGCACACTCTTTCTCGATCTTATGACGCCGCTCGTGGGCAGCTAAGATCACGAAGTTCTTCCGCAGCTCGCTTTCGTAGTTCGCGATGGTCACCGGGATCGAGCTTGCGCCCAGGATTCGATGTCCGCGCGTCACATTGCCGGATCGCACGCCGCCGATCTCGATCGGGATCACCTGATCGCCCAGCAGCGCCACCAGCCAGCGGATCGGCCGGATGAAGCGCGGTCCGCTGCGATCGGTCCAATACATCGTCTTGGGCCACTGGATTCCCAGGATCGCGGCGGGCAGCGATTCCGCCAGAATGTCGAGCGTGGCGCGGCCGGCAACCTTCTTGACCAGTTCGTAGTAGTTCCCTGCCTTGCGCAGCGCCGACGCGTCCGCGCCCTGCTTCTTCGCGAAACCCTCGGCGGCCTTGTCGCCCGCCGTGATCGGCGGACCCTTGACGATCTGCTCGGAGTCCGGCGTTCGCTCCGGCAGGCCCTGCGCCCGCACCACCAGCCTGCGAGGCGTCGCATCCACGCTGGGCGTCGCGCCCAACAGGTCCACTTTGGCTAACTGCGCTAGCGCGCCTGGAATCATCCAGTGCGGGATCTCTTCGGTGCCGATCTCCAGCAGAAAATCGAGGCTCACGCTAAGCCCCTTCGTTGCTGTTGGTCCGACCCAGATCTTCGCCGTCCCCACCGCCAGATCGCGGACGCGCTTGATCACGCCCACGCGCTCCGTCACCGAGATCGCCCCGCGCGCGTCGAGCAAATTAAACAGGTGCGAGCACTTCAGCACCTGGTCATACGCCGCGAGCACGGGATAACGATGCTTCTCGGGATACTTCTCATACCGGCCAGCAGCTCTTTGCACTCGGCTTCGTACTCGGCCAAGCAGGCGCCATAGGCGATCCACGTTGGCCATCTCGAAGTTGTAGACCGAGAACTGGACCTCGTCCGCCAGGCGAACTTCGGAGTACTTCACGCCCGGCGCCCATTCGATATCATACACGCTATCGACGTTCTGCAGGAACGCGACAATGCGCTCCAGCCCATACGTCAGTTCCGCCGGAACGAGATCCAGATCAATGCCGCCGCATTGCTGGAAATACGTGAACTGCGTGATCTCCAGCCCATCGAGCATCACCTGCCAGCCGATGCCCCACGCGCCCAGCGTCGGCGATTCCCAGTTGTCTTCCTCAAACTTGATATCGTGCTTGGAAAGATCGATGCCGATGGCTTTGAGGCTCCCCAGATACTGATCGATCACGTCGTCCGGGCGACGGTTTCAGGATCACTTGAAGCTGCTGGTGCTTGTACAGGCGATTGGGATTCTCGCCATAGCGTCCGTCGGCGGGACGGCGGCTGGGCTGCACATACGCGACCCGATACGGTTTCGGTCCGAGCACGCGCAGAAATGTTTCGGGACACATCGGTGCCCGCGCCGACCTCGACATCGTATGGCTCCTGAATGATCGCTCCGCGATCCGCCCAATAGCGCTTCAACTTGAAAACGGTGTCCTGAAAAGTGTCCATCGAGCTAGTTAAAGAGCTTCCAGCAGCGGAACCGTGAGAAACTTGCGCTCGACATGCTGCTCCATAGCGCGAATCAGAGTGCGGCGCAGTCCCTGCAACGTGGATTTGGTCCAGTCGCGCGGCGTAAGATCGGCCAGCTTTTTTACGAACATCTCCTCGACGATCTCCACGGTTTCCTGGCTGCTCACGCGCAGTTCGGGCAGCACGCCCGTCAGGCGCACCGACCACAGCGTGAAATAATCCACCGCCGGCCACATGCTTCCACCGGAGCGCAAAACCTCCAGCGTGCTGTTGAGCAGCCGGAAGAATTTTTCATTGGGCTCGTGCGGCGGCATCAGATGGTCGGTTACCTCCGTAAAATAGTCCAGCGCCAAAGAACACCCGTAATCGGCCTGCAGCGCGAACTGCGACTCGATCAACTCGCAGCCCGAAAGGTTCGCGAGCTCGGAGTTTTCGCGCAGGAAGTAGGCCATCCGGACGTGGGAAAGCCGTTCCAGCCCCGATCCGAAGGCGCTTTTCGGACGCTTGGCACGCCGCGCGATCCCCCGCAGCTTGCCCTGGTCACGGGTAAAAAAACTCACGATGAGATCCGCTTCCCGGTAAGGGTAAGTGCGCAGGACGAACGTCTCGCTCACCTGCGCGGGCATATTCTGGACGCAATACTTTAGCGTATCACGCCAAGCCTTATTTTGACGGCTGAACCTCGCCGATCCAGTAGCTGTTGCCCTGCACATAAACCGTCGCGTCGATCTTGTCGCCGACGTGAAGTTTGTCGAATTCGGGCTGCTCTTTCACCGGATACTCCATGGTCATGGCTTCCATCCAGTCGCCGATCTTGCCCGCCTTGATGGCCGCAATCTTGCCCTGGGCATCCAGCCGCAGCACCTCGCCGTGCATCGGATACTGCTTGACCTGCTGGTCCTTGGCTTCTTCTTTGACGGATGCCTGCTGACACGCGGCCTAGCAGAAGTAATAGCGGGATCGCGGCGATGATGCGCATACCCTGAGCTTACAAGAAAAAGATGTGGGGCAGGATTGCATCCTGCGGGCGGGTTTCTAACCCGCGCCGCATTTAAACGAGCCGCCGATTAGAAATCGGCGCGCAGCTTGAAAGGCTGCCCCACTTGCGCGCTTACGACTTAGAAAATGAACTTGGCCGCGAGCTGGATCATGCGCGCGTTGCTCGGAAACACCTGGTCCCATTGCCCGAATAAGGGGTTTCCGGGTGTCAGGTAGTTGGTCTCGCCGATATGGCTCGAAAAGACCACGTTGTCGAGCCGGCCCGGCGTGTATTGCGGATGATTCAGAGCGTTCAGGAAATCAGCCCGAAGCTCCACATGGAACCGCTCACCTGCCGCGAAGTTCTTCGCCACGTTCATGTCGAAATTGTTGATCGGGTTGGTCGGCAGAATGTTCCGTCCGGAGGTCGCCAAAGCGCCCTGTTGCGCCCGGATGAACTCGGCATTGGGATTCGATGCCACGTAAGCGACCACTTGCCCGGCGCTGTTCTTCAGTGACTTGACGTCGCTGCCGGTCCCAGGAGTTCCGTTGGGATTCACGATGACGCGATCGCCCACGTTGTCCGTGTTCATGTTCGAATCGACGGCGCTCTGGGGAGTCACCCATTCGGGCGATTCGGCCATATACACGCCAGCCACCTGATAATTGCCGAGGACATTCCTCAGCCACCAGTTGTTGTTTTTTTCAAACCAGGGCGTCTCATACAGCCAGGTAAGCGTCAGCCGGTGACGACGGTCCAGCGCCGACGAAGCCCACTCCGGCGTGAGATTCTGGAAATCCTGCGGACGCCGCGGCGTCAGTGAAGTGAAATTCAGCTCCATGGTGCTGTCGTCCATCAGGTGGCTCCAGGTGTAGGCGCCTTTGAAGGTGAGATGCCCCGAGAGCCGCTTGTTCACATCCACCGCCAACCCGTGATACTGCGAGTTGCCCTGCGGAACATAAGAGGTGATCACCGAGCTGAAGCCATACGGCGCCAGTGAATTCGCGGACGCATTTTTCTCGGCTGTGAGCTGGTTGAGCGTCAGCGGCAAGCTGTTCAGCACGTCCTGGGAAGGCGCCTGCAGATAGGTCGGAAGATAATTCGTATCGGTCACCACCGCGGTGCGGCCAAGTTGTGTCTGCGTCAACAGGTGTACGCCTTTGGTGCCGAGATAGCGGACGTCCAGCACCCAGTCTTTTCCAAAGACGTGCTCGATGCCGAAATTCCAGTTGATGGCGTAACCGAGCTTCTGGTTGTCCAGCCAGCCGGTGGTCAATTTGCGAGCCTGCGTGGGGGTCAAGCTGGCAGGCGTCGCGCTGGGCAGAATGCCCCCGCCGGCGAGATATCCCGAGCGCGTCGGACACCGTGCTGTTGACCACCGAATTTACCTCCGGGGGCCGCACGTTGAGACCGATGTTATCGAAAATCTGATCGTAAGCGATTCCGAACCCGCCGCGGATGGAGGTAGTCGCGGATTTCCCCGGCGAATAAGCGAATCCGATGCGCGGCGCGAAATTCTTGGTCTGCGGCTGCGGCGCGAAGAAGGTCAGAACGCCCGGAACGTCAGCCAGGCTGTTCATCGTGTACTCCTGCATCGATCTCGGCACGGCCGTAAACTCGTAACGCAGTCCTAGGCTGATGGAGAAGTTTCGCGTCACCTTCCAATCGTCATTGCCGTATCCGTAAAGAGCGTAGTTGTTTCCGGAATACGGCTTGCTGCCACCCACCGCGCGCTGCGCAAGATAATCGGGGACCTGGTCGAGCAGGAAGCGTTCCGTCGAGAGGTATTGGTAATTGCCGCGAATGTTCGAGATGAAGTTGATGGAGGAAATGTTGTCGCGCCCGTCGAAGCCGAACTTCAAGGTGTGATTGCCCCTGATCCAGGTCAGGTTGTCGGCGATCTGGTAGGTGTTCTGAACCACCTGCTGCGGGCCATTTACGTTGGGGCCAACCTGCGTGCCGAGGTCCCACAGCATGATATTGGGGAACATATCCAAACCGGGAAACTGCGTCGAAGGCACCGAGAGATTATCGTTAAAACGGTTGTACGCTAAGCGAACTTCGTTCGCCAGGTTGGGATGGAACGCGTGAAACTCGGAGAGTGAGAACAGTTTCGCGGTAGTCGGCCGCAGGTCATAGAACGCCGGCAGAGCGGCCCCCGTATCGATCCGCGACACGTTGTTGGCGACGAAGCGCACTCGAAACTGGTCGCTCTCGGACAGGTTGTAGTCGCCTGAGGCGAGCCATCGGTAAGTGTTCTGATAGCTGGGCGCCACAATCGGCACGATTCCGATCGGAATGTCGACGCCATTCACCGTAGTCGTATAGCCGCTGGTTTGCTGCGGCGCGGCGGGAACATACTGCTTCAGCACGCCCAGATTGGTCTGGGACAAGTTCGGCATTCCGGCTAAGGCCGCATAGCCATCCGCGGTGGGCGCGTAAACGTTGGAACTCGCCGTACTGGCGAAGCCTGTCGGATTGTAATCGAAGTTGCCATAGAAGAAGATTTTGTTCTTCTCGATCGGGCCGCCCAATGCGCCGCCCAGCACGTTATTGTCGTAGCGCGGCTGGGACATAATACCCTGCCGCTTCCAGGCCTGGTCCAGGGCATCCAGATTCCGGTTCTCCAGGTAGTCGTAGAAGGTCCCGTGCAGATCGTTGCCGCCGCGCCGGATCACCGTGCTGAACTGGCCGCCCGAGGAGTGTCCGAACTCTGGCGGAAAACTGGTTCTGCAGCACGCTGAACTCCGCCACTGAATCGTTGGGCAGGGTGACTACCGGTCCGGTGATGTCCTTACGATTATTGTCGGTGCCTTCGACCATGAAGTTGTTGTTCCGCGGACGCTGGCCGCCTACCGAAGGACCGGTCCCCGCGCCGATTCCGCCCGAGCTCGCTACTCCGGCGCCCAGCAAAGACAGATTCAGGTATCCGCCAGTCGGATTCGCCGCCACGGGCAGGTCCGAGGCCAGCCGGCTGGCGAAAATGTTCCCGATCTGCGCGGTGCTGGTGTCGATCAATGCCGCTGAGTCCACCACATCCACCGATTGCGTAGCAGTGCCGATCGAAAGTGTAATGTTGGCCGTGGCGATCTTGTTCAGATCTACACTAAGATCCTTGAGTTCGCGGCTCGCGAAGCCGGCCGATGAGACGGTGACGCTGTAGGTTCCCACGGGAAGATTGTTGAAGCGATATGCGCCGCTTTGATCCGACTTGGTCTCCGCAATCACTCCAGTCGCGGTATTCGTGGCCCCCACGCTGGCGCCCGGAACGACTTTTCCACTGACATCGTAGATCGTTCCGACCAGATTACCGTCGGTGACCTGACCGAAGCTGCCCATCGCGAACAGGGTGGCAGCCAACCCGATCAGAAGCAACAGCGACGTGTTGCGAAACGAAGACATGAGTATCCCTTTCCGTGCCGGAACTATGCGGCCTTATACCACTGCATCGGCCGGAAGTACGAAGAGGATTAGGTGGGACTACGCGGAAAGCCTCAGGACGTCCTAGGGTCCTCTAAGGTTTGGGGGCCGCGCCGTCTATCGTACTGGGCGCCGGAAGCGGCCAGAATCCCCAAGAGGGCAAAGAAAAAGGCCGCCAGAGCCGGTCTTTGCTGCATGGGGTAGTCGACCAGGCAGTGCACGAATACAGCCAGCAGTCCCACGCCCCATAGCGATCGGAAAGCGGGACGCACGGCTGCGGCGACCACGCCCACCATTAATAGGAAGAATGGAATTCCCCCCTCGGCGGCCCATTGAGCCCAGTCGTTATGAGCCTGGTTGGCGAACAGCCCGTCGTCGAAACGCGCGAAGCCGGGGTAGACCTCGGACCACGTTCCCAGCCCGAATCCGGTCAGGGGACGGTCCCGGACCATCGCCAGACTGGACAGCAGGAAGTCCTTCCGGACGGCGTACGGGTTCGGCTCCTGAAGCCGCTTCCAGATGACGTCCCAACCGGCGACCGCGCCCAGAACGGCCAGAGTAGTCACGCTGGCGAGCAGAACGCGTGCCGCCGCTCGACGCGAGAGGATGCCCTGCCCCAGAGCGATCATCGGGATCACAATGACTTCAGCCAGGCACAGGATGGTCCCGGCCCGCGAGCCGCCCGCTACTACGGAGGCCAGCAGCAGGGCGCCGGTCACGCTGTAGACGCGTAGTCACACTGTAGAACGACGGGCGCTTCTGGTCGAGGATCGCCCGCACCAGCGCGAGCGGCAGGACGGCCTCGATAAACGCCGCGTACTGGTTGTAATAGACGAACGGTCCCAGCGTTCGCCGGTCGGATCCCGCATTGAAGAGCCAGAACACGATCCCCTGCGGCGAGGAAAAAACGGTGAGCATGGAAACCGCCGCCAGGGCTGTGCCGAACCAAAGTAATGCGGTCAAGAACCGCTCGCGCCGTCGCCGATCCCGGCCCACTTCGAGCCCCAGGGCGAAGACCGATAAGTTCGTGGTCCAGTTGAGGACTTCGGTCAACGTCTTGAAGCGGTCCACCGTCCATCCCGCCGAAGCCTGGATCAGGCCCCATAGAACGGCCGCGGCGAGCAGCATCACGCTGGGATGAACTGCTATTGGTCTTCCTTCTCGGGCGCGCGCGATGATGCGCACAGCAGCCAGCGCGAACACCGCGATTTGAAATGCACTCACCGCCCAGCGAGCCGGCGCCCACATGGAGAGAATGCCCAGGAACAGAATCGCGGCAAGCAGCACTAGGGACCACTTTACGCGATCGGCGCGTGAGCCTGCGATTTTCCAGGATCGGAGGCCCAAATCAAATTCCCGCCCGATGTTTTCCCGAAATTCCCGGTAAATCCTATCTGAACGGTAAAGCTTACGCCCGCTTTCGCGACGTGCTCTAGGTACTAGCCTGAGCGCGCGACCGATGCCAACCCTATGCCAAATAAGGTAAGTGCGGTACGCCTATCAAGCTCACCAGCGGTTGGCAGCGCGCTTGCATCCTACCTAATCCGACAGGACACGCAGTGAAAAGTGAGCCTGACCCCAAGGAGGGTATTGGTTATGTCTTCGCATGAATTTGACGAAACTCCGAATCACGGAAACGGCGTGAGCAGAGGAGCTGTGATCGGTTTGAGCGTCGGCCTGGTGTTGGCGCTGGCGGGAGACGGATACCTGCTGAAGCGCACCAGCGATACCAACCAGCAGATGGCGCAGATGCAGAGCGACACGCAAGGCCAGATCACCAAGCTGGGTGATGCGACCACGGAGCTCCTGCAGCAGCGTCTCAAAGCGCTGGACGACGAGATGACCGCGGCCATGAAGGGCGCCAATACCACCACGACGGCCGCTCTCCGGCGGACGCAGGCCGACGCTCTCAAGCAATCGCAGGAGCTCAGCAAGCAGATCCAGGAGCAGCAACAGCAGGTGGCCAGCCAGATCGGCGATCTGAAGGAAGCCACCAACAGCGTCGACTCCAAGGTCAGCGCCGTTTCCTCGGATGTCGGAAATGTGAAGACCGACGTAACCACGGTGAAGGCGGATATCGCGACCACCCAATCGAACCTTGAAAAGGCCACCGCCGACCTCAAGCGGATGAACGGCGACATGGGCGTCATGAGCGGCCTGATCGCGACCAACGGCAAGGATCTCTCGGCCCTGCGCGAGCTCGGAGAGCGAAATTACTTCGAGTTCGACTTGACCAAGAAGCAAGCCGATAAACGGATCGGCAACGTCACGCTCAGGCTGAAGAGCGCCGACGCCAAGCGGAATCGCTTCACCCTCGAGGTTCTGGCGGACGACAAGCGCGTCGAGAAGAAAGACCGGACCATCAATGAGCCGGTTCAGGTGTATGTCGCCGGCAACCGCCAGCCCTATGAAATTGTAGTCAACCAGGTGAAGAAGGATGCCGTCGTCGGATACCTTTCGACACCAAAGGTGACGCTAGCCCGGCAGTAGTAAACATAATAGTCCGGGTTTGTCGCGGGGCGGCCAGCACATGGCCGCCCCGTTTCATTTATGGCTGCGGAACCTTGATACGGCCTTCCCACAGGCTTTTATTGTTTTCCTCGCAGGAGTACTCCATGATGTCCCACTCCGGACGAAGCGTCCATCGCCGCACGCTGTCCCACGGCTTGGTGTACGTCTTGGGATCGTCGATAGTGAGCACGTAATCGATGTGATCCCGATCCGTGCGGCGGAAACGTTCGATGGTGTGGAGCTGGTCGCTATGCGGATGTCCGATCGTATCGATCCTGGTGCGGCCGTTGAAGCCGATTGTATCGATCACCAGCGTGTCGCCGTCCCAGTGGCCGACCGAGTTACCGAACCAGGTCGGGTCGTAGTCCTTGGGATGCGGCCGCCCGTCGATGGGCGTGACGTGGAACCAGCTGTTCTGCTCGTACAGCATCGCGATGTACTTGTCGTCCTGGATAATCTGCACCGGATGCGGCCCGCCCACCGAGCGCAGCAGCCCGAACGGGAGGCATGCTCCGGCGTAGTCCCCGTTGTTGGTGGCATCATAGGATTCCCACTGCTGCTTGCCCCAGGCGGTGAAGGGCAGATCCTTCACGCCCTTGCAGCACTTTTCGTCCTTGGTGACGTCGGCCATGCGCGGAGTCTGCCACACTCCGCCGAAATCCGGATGGCCATCAGCCCTGCGGGGCGCCGGCGCGGATGCCTTTCCGGTTGCAGCCTTACCTTTGGCATTTGCCTTCTGCTGTGCCGGCAAGGTCAGCGGCAGGACTGCCAGCAGGGCTAGAACGTAGCAGCTAGTCTTCATAAGAGGACATGATCTGTCTTGGACGGACGGGAGTCAAGCACTCCGCTATTTGGTGTGGGGCTATTTGGAAGCCCCGAAGGTGAACCCCGCGGCGTCAGTCGGAGCCTCACCCGGCTCCCTCCGCGCGTAGATGTTATACGTTCCCGACCCTGTCGCGACGCGATCCGCGCTGTCGATGCGAAAGATGTTCCCGCCCAGGGAAAACACTAGCGAGTTCTCCGACACTTCCCCTGCCCTCTCAAATCCTTGGTCCGCGCGCGGCCTAAACGACAAGTCGTATCGTCCCTGCCCCGGAATGTCGACCCAGATCACGGGAGCGCTCACCTTGGCAGAAGAATTTGCAGCGCGTTGTTCCACCCCGTTGGTCCGCAGACGAGGCTGCGCGATGGTCAACTCCGCATCCTCTGCGTACACATCCCGCGGTACTCCGGCACGCGAGCGCATGGCGCCCGTACCGACTCGAATGTAATCCACCAGTCTTCGTCCGGTCCGCGCGTCCGCGGAAAGAGTGAGCGCGATCGCCTCTCCATCGCGAAGAATCTGCGGCACCGGATAGGGAACAGCCGAGTCGCTAAAGGTAACTCGAAATGTATCGGTCCTGGCGATGGGTTCAAACGTCAGGGTGTAGGTAAGGTAGAGGTTCCGGAAATTGTCGCGCACGAAGCGATGAATGGTCGCCTTCTCAGGCGCTCGTTCGATGTCCGTGGAACCTGCCAGAACGCTTTCCGCGTAGTCCTTTGATCTTTGCTCCACCCAAGTCTCGAATTCGGCTTTGGGGGTACCCGCAGGATTTCCACTGGTCTCCCGGGCCGGCAGTTCGCCGATGCGCGCGGGTCCCCCGAAAGGAACCGTGGGGCCGGGCGTAACTGGAATGTCTCGAAGGTATACGGTCTGAATCTGGCCAATGCGCGTTCCGTACTGTGCGGATTGCGCCCAGGCGCTCATCGCGAGCATAACGGAAAAGAATCCGGCCAGTTTCAAAGCGCCTCCTCTGCCTTTATTATCACAGTATGGTTCTACGACTATGTCTGGCAGCCCTGGCAATCGCAGCGACCGCCCCCGCGGAGAACAAGATCGAAATCGACAACGCCTGGGTTCGCGTCCTGCGGGTGAAGCAGGGTCCGCATGAGAAGTCGCCCGCGCAGCAGCATCCCGATTCGGTCGCCGTATACCTTACCGATGTCGGCACGATGTCGGCAGCCACAAGGCCGGCGACGTCGCCTGGCTCCCGGCAGCTCGGGACGCCCAGGAGAATCCTTCCGATCATCCGGTTGAGTACATCCTGGTGGAGCTGAAACCGGGAGCGCCGAAGGCCAAGGGCTGGCCGGTCGAACTCGATCCCGTCAAGCTGGAGCCCGACCATGAGCAGGTGCCGTTTGAGAACGCTCGCGTTCGGGTGCTGAGGACCATTCTCGAGCCGCATCTCAAAGGTCCGACGCACGATCATCCCTCATACGTGGTCGTCTACCTGACTGAATTGCACACCACCATGACCCTGGCCGACGGCAAGCAGGTCGATAACCCGCGCCATCCGGGCGATGTGGCCTGGCGCGACGCCTATCGCCATACTACTGAAAACGTGGGGGATCGGACAGCGGTGGAGATCCAGGTCGAATTGAAGTAAAAGTTTGCCTCCTGGACGAGCCCTCCTGGCGTATTAATAAGTGAGCGCATGTTGACACAGAGTATCGCTGCGATACCGAAAGTCATTACAGACGATCCCGAGCGTTTCGAGGAGCTGGTGCGGGAGCACCAGGCCATGGTGTTCAGCATGGCCTGCCGGTACTTGCGCAACCGGGCGCTGGCGGAAGAGATCGCGCAGGATGTGTTTTTGCAACTCTACCGGAAGTTGCCCTCGCTCGAATCGCAGGACCATGTAGTTCACTGGCTCCGATGGGTAACGGCGCACAGGCTGATCGATCATTCGCGGCATGAGAAACGCCGGCCGCAGTCGCCGCTCGAGGATGCGCCGGAGCCGGCAGTTTCCGCGAACAGTGGCGATCCTCTGCTTTCCGATGTGCTGCGGGATCTGGTCGCCGCGCTACCGGAAAACGCCCGCGTGGTAATGATTCTGCGCTACCAGGAAGACCTGGATCCCATGGATATCGCGCAGGCGCTGGACATGCCGATCGCGACGGTCAAAAGCCATCTGCAGCGCTCGCTGGCGCTCTTGCGGGATAAGTTGTCCCGGCAAAAGGGAGTTGGGTTATGAATTTAGAAGACGAACTGAAAGCGGCCCTGCGTCGCGAAGACCCTTCACCGGGCTTCGCCCAACGCGTGGTAGCGCGTGCCAAGGCGACCTCCCGGTCCAGTCGTCCAATCTTCCGGATGGTATGGGCCGCGGCCCTCGCCGCCATGCTGGCGATCGGGTTTACCGCCGCGTACGAGTATCGGCAAATGAAAGCCGAGCGCGCCAGCCGCGACGCGGTGATCGCGCTGCGGATCGCGGCCGACAAGTTGAATATGGCCAGAGACAAGGTCAGCAGACGGGAGAATTAAATGCGAAGAATCTTATGGGCCGTACTCATCGCTGCCGGGACAATCGCGCAGCTGCCTGCCCAGTTGCGGATCACAGGCCTCGACCGGCTGGCATCCAAAGCCAAGGAATCCGCGGATATTACCCTCGACTCGAACCTGCTGCAAATGGCGGGCGGATTTCTAGCCGGCGCCGGCAAGGACGGAAACGACCTGAAGAGCCTGATTGCCGGCCTCAAGGCAATCACAGTCAGAAGCTTCAAGTTCGGAGAAACCGGCCAATACCGGATGGAAGATCTGGAACCGATTCGGGCCCAGCTTCGTACTCCTGGATGGAGCAAGGTCATCTCCTCGCAAAGCAAAGAGGAGATCAGCGAGATCTACATGCGAACCGATCAGGGCAAAGTCTCCGGATTCGCGATCATCGCCGCAGAGCCGAAGGAACTGACGGTGGTCGCGATCGAAGGGACCATTAATCTCCAGGACCTGTCGAAGCTCGGCGGCCTGGGCGTTCCGGCGATTCCAGTTCCAGGGCAGTCGAAGGATCAGCCCAAAGACTCGGGCAAAAAGGGGAAACAACAATGAGAACGTTGCTGACTGCGACATTCAGTCTGGTGCTGGCTTCGGCTGTTGGCGGCGCGCAGACCCTCAATTTCAATCTCGACGCGGTGGCCGCCAAGGCGAAGCAGAAAGCCGAGGTCACGCTCGAAGGCGCCCTGCTTGCCCAGGCGCTCCAGATGGCGCCCGACAAGGTCAAAGGCGCGGCCGCCAACGTGACCCGCGTGGTCCTCCGCCATTATGAATTCGACCAGGCCGGGCAATATTCCGACACCGACCTGGACGCCATTCGTAAGCAGGTTTCCAACTGGCCACGCATCGTAAATGTGAAGGATGAGAAAGAAACCGTCGAGATTTACATGCTGACTCAGGATGGCAAGCCCGGGGGATTTCTATTGATTGCCGCGGAGCCCAAGGAGCTGACCGTCGTCCACGTGGTCGGATCCATCGACCTGGCGAGCCTGAAAGAGGTGGTGAACTCCACCATCCACTACGATTTGAATTCGGCGGGGCAATAGAGTTGAGTCGGCAATCTCCCGTTCCCCACTAGACAAAGTCCATCGGGGTCTCCTACAATCGCTATACCCGATGAATATCTCGGTCAAGACCGAGTACGCCCTGCACGCGATCTTCGACCTCGCGGTCCAGCCCCAGGGCGAGCCCGTGAAGATCGCCGAGATCGCCCGCCGTCAAAAAATCCCGCAAAAATTCCTGGAGCTGATTCTTTCGAGCCTCAAGCAGGGTGGCTTTGTCGAATCCCGCCGCGGCGCCGAAGGCGGGTACCGCCTGGCGAGGCCGGCCGACCAGATCACCGTAGGCCAGGTCCTTCGGTATGTGGAGCAGTCCAAGAAGACCCGGCGCACTCCCGATGCCTTCACCGATCTGTGGAAGCGCGTAGACGCGGGGATTGGCGCGCTGGTCGACACCACGACCTTCGCCGAGCTCGCGCGCCGCTGGAAAGAAGCGCAGACGCGCTTCGTGCCGAACTGGGATATCTAAACGTGATCTTCTCCGACAATTCCCTGAGCATCGGCAACACGCCTCTGGTGAAGCTGAACCGCGTGACCGACGGCGCGCCGGTCACCATGCTGGCGAAAATCGAAGCGCGCAATCCTGCGTTCTCCGTCAAATGCAGGATCGGCGCATCCATGATCTGGGACGCCGAGCGGCGCGGCATCCTCAAGCCCGGCAAAGAACTGATCGAGCCCACCAGCGGCAACACCGGCATCGCACTCGCGTTCGTCGGCGCGGCGCGCGGCTACCAGGTGACGCTCCTGATGCCGGAAACCATGTCGATCGAGCGCAGAAAAGTCCTGAAGGCGCTGGGCGCGAAACTCATCCTCACGGACGGCTCACAAGGAATGGCCGCATCCATCGCACGGGCGGAAGAAATCGTCGCGTCGGACCCGGATCATTACGTGCTGCTGCAACAGTTCAAGAACCCGGCGAATCCCGAGATTCATTTCAAGACCACCGGCCCCGAGATCTGGAACGACACCAAGGGCAACGTGGATGTTCTGGTGGCCGGGAATCGGCACCGGGGGCACCATCACGGGAATCTCGCGCTACTTCAAGCTGGAAAAAAAGAAAAAGATTCTATGCGTGGGCGTGGAACCCGAAACCAGTCCGGTGATCACGCAGACACGCGCGGGAGACCCCATCCATCCCGGCCCCACCGGCATCCAGGGAATCGGCGCGGGATTCATCCCGGACACGCTGGACCTCAAGATGGTGGATCGCGTGGAACTGGCGGGCGACGAAGAATCGATCGCCATGGCGCGGCGGCTGGCGAAAGAGGAAGGGATCCTCTCGGGCATCTCCTGCGGAGCGGCCGTGGCTGCCGCCGTGCGGATCGCGCGCGAGCCGGAGATGAAGGGCAAGACTTTCGTCGTGATTCTGCCGGATTCCGGCGAGAGGTATCTTAGTTCCGTGCTGTTCGATGGTTTGGGTGACTAGGGAAAACGGGCGTTTTGCGGACCGGAAGTAGTAAAGCGGGCGCTTCTTTTGGGTGAAAAGGGGTTAGTAGCGCCCGCTGTCGTAACGGGGATTTAAGTTATCTGTAAAAACGCTCCGGACCCGACTGTGGTTACCGGAGGCGTGAAAAATTTTTGCGTGTAGACTGGCAGTGTGGTCAGGTCATGGTCCAACGGGGCATTACTCCAGGCGGTTGAATCCTTTGCCGCCCGTTTTCCCGAAATTGTAATCATTGGACCCCGCCATCTGGCAGGGGAAGGGCTGGCAGGGGAAGGAATCGTTCCGGGTCACCAGGGATCTGCCGGAGCCCATCGGGTGACGCTGGTCCAAGCCGCGGCGGAACTGGCTCGATCGGCCATGGCCGAGAGGGGCCTGGCGCCCTTGACCGGGCTCGGCCGGGAGGCTGTGGCGGCCAGGATCACCCAAAAGGCGCTCGCCCGGGGCGAACTCGCGTATTTTCATCCGGTAGCTGCGCTTCCCGGGTTCGCAAGAGCCTTAGCCCGGACCATCGTGGAGCTAAGGTTGGCGCGGGTCTCACCGGAGCAGCTCACGCCCGACCTGGCAACGCTACTCGACCTGTACCAGGCCGAGCTGGCCGAGCGCTCGCTGGTCGATCTCCCCGGCCTTCTGGCGCTGGCAACGGGGGCCGTAACCGACGGGGCTCATCCCTGGATCGGCTTGCCACTGGCCCGCTTGGATGCCAATCTGGAGTCGCGGGCGCACCGGGAGTTCTTCAAGAGCTTGGCAGCGCGCTCGCTAGAGGTATTTGAGGCCGAGCTGCCGCCAGAATCAACCGTCCTCGAGGCCAATCCTATCGGCACCCTGGAACATCTCAGGCAATTCCTGTTTTCGACGAGGCCCAAACGCTGTAATGAGAAAGACGATCGCTTCGCTTTCTTTTCCGCTCCCGGCGAAGGACTGGAGGCGGTGGAAATCGCTCGCCAGATCATCGGATTAGCGCAAAAAGGTATAGCGTTCGATCAGGTGGCGATTCTGCTTCGCAACCCGGATCGTTACCAGCCCATGGTCGAGGATGCGTTGCGGCGAGCCCGGGTTCCGGCATGGTTTAGCCGGGGGAGCGCCCGTCCGCACCCGTCCGGCCGCGCATTTCTTGCACTGTTGCTGTGCGCCGCGGAGCGGCTTTCGGCCTCGCGCTTCGCGGAATACCTGTCTCTTGGTCAGGTTCCTGAAACCCCCAGGGCGCCTGCTTGGGTCGCGCCCGAGGACGAACTGCTCGGCACGCTGGATGACACGCTTGATAACACGCTGGATAACAACGCGGCGGAGCCACCCGCCGAAGCCGATCGTCCGACGCCGCGCCGCTGGGAGCGATTGCTGGTCGACGCCGCTGTCATAGGCGGCAAAGCCCGGTGGGAGCGCAGACTGAACGGCCTGGAGGCCGAATTCGTCTTGCAGGAGAAACCGTCGGACCAAGTCCGGATCGACGAGCTTCGAAACCTGAAACACTTCGCGCTTCCGTTGATCGGCCTGCTGGACGCGCTGCCGGCCACGGCCGTCTGGAGCGTCTGGCTGGAGCAGCTTGCCGAACTCGCTCGCTTGTCGTTGCGCGACCCCGATCCCGGTACTGGCGGTCCTGACGGAACTGGCGCCGATGGGGGACGTGGGACCGGTTGGGCTCGAAGAGGTCGCCGAAGTGTTGAGCGAACGTTTGCGATTCCTGCGCGCGGAGCCGCCCGCCCACCGCTGGGGCCGCGTATTTGTCGGGTCGATCGAGGAAGCCCGCGGACGCGAGTTCGGCGTGGTGTTTCTGCCGGGACTTGCCGAAGGTTTGTTCCCGCAGAGGATGCTCGAAGATCCGCTGCTGCTGGACGAGTTGCGGGAAGCAGTCTCCGCCGATCTTCCGTTGCGAAAGCAACGTGTAAGTGACGAGAGAATGCTTTTGCACCTCGCCGTAGCCGCCGCGCGCGACCGGCTGGTGGTTTCTTATCCGCGCATGGAAGTGGCGGAAGCGCGTCCGCGCGTGCCCAGCTTCTACGCGCTGGAGCTGCCTCGCGCGATAGAAGGCTCGCTTCCGGAGCTGAAGGCTTTCGAGGATCGCGCGCGGGAAGCCGCTCCCGCCCGCCTGAACTGGCCCGCCCCAAAAGAAGCCGCCAGCGCGATCGACGACGCCGAATTCGACCTGGTTACGATCGTCGGGAGGACAAGGTCTGCGCTACTTAGTGGAGGCCAATCCGCATGTGGCGCGCTCTCTTCGCGGACGCTGGACCCGATGGAAACGGTCGTGGCAACCCGCCGACGGCTTGATCACGGTAAATACCACGGCACTCGAAGCCCTCGACCGCCAACGATTGACGAAGCGCGCCTGGTCGCCTTCCGCGCTCGAGAATTTCGCGGTGTGCCCCTACAAGTTCGCGCTGCATGGAATCTACCGGCTGAAACCCCGCGACGAATCCGAGCAGCTACAGCAAATGGACCCGCGAACCCGCGGACGCTTTGTTTCACGAAATCCAATTCGAGCTGTTTCAGGATCTGCAGGGCGCCGCATTGCTGCCCGTGAATGACGAAAGGCTGCCTGAAGCGCTGAAGCGCGCGGATGCGATGCTCGATCGCGTCGCGGCGAAGTATCAGGAGAAACTCGCTCCGGCGATTCCGCGCGTGTGGAAGTCGGAGATCGAAGATCTGCGGACGGATTTGCGCGGATGGCTCCAGCACGTCGCGCGTAATGACGACGATTGGCTGCCGGTGAAGTTCGAACTGGAATTCGGAAAGGATCGAGCCGCTGGCGCTGGCCGAAGGCGTGCACCTGCGGGGGCGAATCGATCTTGTCGAAAAGCACGTCTCGCGTGACGCGTATCGCGTGACGGACCACAAGACCGGCAAGCGTCCCGACACCATTCCTCGCTGGGTGGGCGGCGGCCGGAGCTTGCAGCCGCTTCTCTATGGGCTCGCCGCGGAGCAATTGTTGGGATCGCCGGTCGAAGGCGGGCGGCTTCTGTACGCCACGCAGCGCGGCGGGTACACGCCGGTCGAGATCAAATTGGACGATCGCGCCAGGCTCTTTTTGCAGAAACTGCTCGGCGACATCGACGCGTCGATAGAGAGCGGATTTCTGCCGCCCGCGCCCGCCGCAGACGCCTGCAAGATTTGCGACTACCGGATCGTGTGCGGGCCTTATGAAGAACGGCGGCTCGGCAGGAAAGATCGGCAGGATGTCCGCCTCGAACCGCTGACCGAGATTCGGGGGATGGCGTGAGCACATCGGCGCGAGCCGTCTCGGACGCCGAGGCGCGGCACAGAATCCAGCACTCGCTCGACGAGAGCCTGATCGTCGAAGCGTCGGCTGGCACCGGCAAGACTACGGCGCTGGTAGGCCGGATCGTCGCCGTGCTTGAGAACGGCCGGACGACCATCGACAAGATCGCGGCCGTAACGTTCACGCACAAGGCCGCCGGCGAATTGAAGCTTCGCCTCCGCGAGGAACTGGACAAGGCGCGGCAGGAGCGTTCCAGCGCTCAACTCGATCATGCCCTGGAACATCTGGAGGAAGCTTCCATCGGGACCATCCATTCCTTCTGCGCGCAGCTGCTTGCGCGAGCGGCCCGTGGAGGCTCGTGTCGATCCGGCCTTTCAGGAGCTGAGCGAGCAGGAGGCCAGCCGGCTCTATCAACGGGCTTTTCGAACATGGCTGGAGCGCAGGCTCGCCGAGCCGTCGCCGGGATTGCGGCGCGCGTTCGCCCGCCTTGCCTGGCGCGATTCCTGGGACGATTCCCCGCCCCTCGAACAGTTGCAGTACGCCGGTCGAAAACTGGTCGAGTGGCGCGATTACCCCGCCTCATGGCGCCGCGAGCCCTTCTCGCGAGATGAGGAAATCGGCACCGTGCTGCGCATGGCTCGCGAACTGGCGGAGCTTAGCTCGCGCCCGCGGCGGGTGACCGACAACCTGTACATCGGCCTTCAACCCGTGCGGTTGATGGTGCAAGGCGCGGCAGCTCACGATCCTGACGCGCTCGAGGCCGCCGTGTTGAAACTGGGCCGGGACCTGCGCCGCGATTTGAAGAAAGGCTCGGGCGATTACGGCGGCGGCGTCGGCCGCGAAGATCTTCTGAACCGCCGCGACGAGCTGCTTCGCTGGATCGAAGAATTCCGTCGCCGGGCCGATGCCGACCTCGCGGCCGAGCTTCGCGAAGAGATGTCCGGCCTGGTGGAGGAGTACAACCAGCGCAAGCGGCGGCAGGGCAAGCTGGACTTCGTCGACCTGCTGGTTTGTGCCCGCGATCTTGTTCGCGATCAACCAGTTGTGCGCGAATATCTACAGAATCGCTTCAGCCACCTTTTCATCGACGAATTCCAGGATACCGACCCGCTCCAGGCCGAAATCCTGCTGCTGCTGGCCGCCGACGACCCCGGCGAATCGGACTGGCTCAAGATCCGTCCGGTGGCGGGCAAGTTGTTCGTGGTCGGCGATCCGAAGCAGTCGATTTACAAGTTCCGGCGCGCGGACATCCTGCTTTACCGCCAGATTCGCGATGCGATGGTCGAGCGCGGCTGTGGGCTGGTGGCACTGCGCAAGAGCTTCCGCTCCGTTCCGAATCTGCAACAATTCGTCAACACCGCGTTTGAAACAGAGATGGATGGCGATGGTCACGCCGAGTAGATCCCCCTGGAGCGGCATCGGGAAGAAATCGCCGGCCGTCCGAGCCTGATCGCGCTGCCGGTGCCGCGTCCCTATAAGACGCGCCTGTCCAAGGACGCAGTGAACCGGTCGCTTCCGGACGCCATCGCCGCGTTCGTGGCATGGCTGGTGCAGGAAAGCGGTTGGGGATTTCAAAGCTCGCGATATCGCGATCCTGTTCCGCCGCCGCACCCAGGCCGGCCAGGACCTGACGCGCGAGTATGCGCGAGCGCTCGAAGCGCGCAGTGTCGATCACCTGCTGGCCGGGTCGAAATCGTTCCACCATCGCGAGGAAGTGGAAACGCTGCGAGCCGCGCTGACCGCGATCGAGTGGCCTGACGACGAGCTGAGCGTCTTCGCCACGCTGAAAGGATCGCTATTCGCAATCCCGGACGAGATGCTGCTGGTGCATAAGCACCAGCGCGGCCGCCTGCATCCGTATCATCGCGATGGCGCCGAACAGCCCATCGCGGACGCATTGAGTCTTCTTGCCGAACTGCATAAGACCCGCAACTACCAGCCGTTCGCCGCGACGGTCCACGCGCTGCTCGAAGCCACTCGGGCCCACGCAGGCTTCCTGCTGCGTCCCGGCGGCAACCAGATTCTGGCGAACGTGGCTCGCGTGGCGGATCTGGCTCGCACGTATGAAATGACCGGGGGCGTGTCGTTCCGCGGATTCGTCGAAGAGCTCACCGCGCAGGCCGAGAAGGAAGAGGCCTCCGAGGCGCCGGTGCTCGAAGAGGATTCCGACGGCGTCCGCCTGATGACCGTCCATGGGGCCAAGGGTCTCGAGTTCCCGGTGGTGATCCTGGCGGATCTGACGGCGAATTTGTGCGCGCGCGAGCCCGATCAATATGTGGACGGCAACAAACGAATCAGCGCCACGCGGCTGCTGCGCTGCGCGCCGTGGGAACTGCTGGATCACGAGGCCGACGAAGCGGCTCGCGAGCGGGCGGAAGGCGTGCGCGTCGCCTACGTGGCCGCAACTCGCGCACGGGACCTTCTGGTTGTCCCGGCGTGCGGCGATGAGCCGTTTCCGCAGGACAACTGGCTGAGTCCGCTCAATAAGGCGCTGTATCCGTCGCGCGAGAACTGGCGGAAATCGCGCCCGGCGCCAGGGTGTCCGGAGTTCGGCGACGCCAGCATCGTCTCGCGTCCTATGGATTACGACCGCGAGGCCGAGTTCTCCGTGCGTCCCGGACTCGTTTCGGCGCAGCAGGGCTCGCATGAACTGGTCTGGTGGGATCCGTCCAAATTGAAGCTCGGGGAGGAAGGCGACCACGGCCTGCGTCAGGAAGAACTATTGAAAGACGACGGGGGCACGAGCGCCGCCGCCTACCATGCATGGCAGGAGCAACGCGCCCAAGTCATCGCTTCCGCATCACGCCCGGAGTTCGCGGTATTCCTGGCGAGCCAGGCTCCCGATGCTCCGCCCGATCCTATCTCTGTCGAGGTCGTAGGGGCGACGCATGCCTCGCCCGGTCCCACTGGACGACGCTTCGGGACCCTGGTCCACGCCGTCCTGCGCGATGTGCCGCTGGACGCCAGCCCCGCGACCATCCGCCAATGGGCGCAGCTCAACGCGCGCATTCTCGGCGCGCCCCCGGAAGAAATCGAGGCCGCTTGTTCCCGCGTCGAAGCCGCCCTTGCCGATCCGCTTCTCGATCGCGCGCGTGCGGCCGAACGCAAGCATCGCGAGTATCCCGTCATGTTGCAGGTAGACGGCGGACGCGTTATGGAAGGCATCATCGATCTCGCGTTCGTCGAGAACGGCGCCTGGGTGATCGTCGACTTCAAAACCGACGCGGATATTTCCGCCGTTCGCAATCAGTACAACCGCCAGCTTCAGTGGTACGCGAGCGCTCTCAGTCGCCTGACTGGCTTGCCAGCGCGGGCGTATCTGCTCGGGGTGTAGACTTCCGCTCGACCAGCGTGTAAAGCGCCGGAAGCACGATCAGCGTGAGCGCGGTGGCCGATACCAGGCCGCCGATGATGACCACCGCCAGGGGCTTCTGCACCTCCGAGCCGATGCCGTGCGAAAGCGCCATCGGCAGCAGGCCCAACATGGCGAGCAGCGCCGTCATCAGCACGGTCCGGAATCGCACCAGCGAGCCTTCAATCGCGGCCTGGCGCGCGTCCAACCCCTCAGCGCGCAGAGCGTTGAAGTAGCTCACGATCACGACGCCGTTCAATACTGCCTGGCCGAATAAGGCGATGAATCCGATAGCGGCGGAAACACTCAGCGGGATTCTGGTGATCAGCAGAGCCAGGATCCCGCCCACCAGCGCAAACGGAATATTCGAAAGAATCAGCAGCGCGCTCTTCACCGAGCCGAAGGCATTGAACAGAAGCAAAAAGATCAGGAAGATGCTGATGGGCACGATGATGCGCAGCCGCCCCATGGCGCGCTGCTGATTTTCGAATTCGCCGCCCCATTGCAGGTAGTAACCTTGCGGAAGCGTCACGTTCTGCTTGACGCGCTGCTGCATTTCCTCAACCGCGCTGCCCATATCGCGGCCGCGCAGGAACACCCCGATCGCATTCAGACGCTTGCCGGATTCATGCGCGATGTTCATGCTGCCTGACCCGATGCTGAGCGTGGCGACGTCCTCCAGCGGCACGCGCAGCCCGCGGGGCGTCTCCACCAGGATCTTGCCGATGGTCGAAATATCGCGCCGCTGGTCTTCTTTGAGCCGGACCACTACGGGATATTTGCGTTCGCCCTCCCAGATTTCGGTGGCCTCCTTGCCGCCGACCGCCGTTTCGATCACATTCTGCACGTCGACCACGTTTAGCCCGTAACGCGCCGCGCGAGCCCGGTCGATTTCGATCTGCAACTGCGGCACGCTGCCCTCGCGGTCGATAAACGCACGCGCCACTCCGCGGACCGTCGAAACCTGATCCAGAACCTGCTGCGCTGTTTTCTTGATTACGTCCAGGTCGTCGCCGAAAACCTTGATGACGATCTGACCGTCGATCTGCGAGATGCTTTCCAGAATGTTGTCGCGAATGGGCTGCGAAAAGCTCGGCTCGAAACCCGGAACCTGGGAAAGCGCGTCGTCGAAGCGCTTGAGCAGCTCCTCCTTGCTGAGCTTGCTCTTCCATTCCTCCTGCGGATACGTGTCCACCAGGAATTCGGCCATGTTGATCTGCTTGGGATCGGTGCCGTCCTCGGGGCGGCCGGCCTTGGAGATCACCGAACGGACCTCCGGAAATTGTTTGAGAATGGACCGCACGCGGGCACATTCCTTCACCGCTTCGCTCACGGAGATCCCCGGCGGCAGCGTCAGATTCACCCATACGGAACCTTCGTTCAGCTCCGGCAGGAATTCGCTGCCCAGTTGCGTGGCCAGCAGCAGACTTCCCGCCAGGGCCATGACGGCCGCCGCCAGTACCAGCACCGGCCACCGAACGCGCATGAGTTAGCACCGGACGATAGAGTCTTTTACAAAATCTGACCAGGCGATTCTCGCCGTGCGGAACGCCGCGACGCAGCAGATAGTAGGCCATCACCGGCACCAGCGTCAATGAAAACAACAGCGAGCCGAGCAGCGCCGACACGATGGTATAGGCCATGGGCGCGAAAATTCGCCCCTCCTGCCGCTGTAAGGTGAAGATCGGAATGTGCGCGATGATGATGATCAACATCGAGAACATGGTGGGCCGTCCGACGTGCGCCGCGGCTTCGATGATCACATCGCGAACGTTTCCCCGGACCTTATTGACTCGCCGCTTTCGCGTGCTGATGCTCGGAGAGCTCGCGGAAGATGTTCTCCAGAACGATCACCGCTCCGTCCACGATGATGCCGAAATCCATCGCGCCCAGCGACAGCAGATTCGCGGGAAGGCCCCGCAGGCGAAGACCCATGAACGTGGAGAGCAGCGCCAGCGGGATGATTGCCGCCACGATGGCGGCGGCGCGCAGGTTCCCCAGGAACAGGTACAGCACGATCATCACCAGCACCGCGCCTTCCAGCAGATTCTTGAAGACCGTGTGCAGCGTCGTGTCGATCAGGAACGTCCGGTCGTAGTACGGAACGATGGACACGCCCTTGGGAAGGATCGAGTCGTTCAGCTCCTTCACGCGCGACTTGACCGCTTTCAGCACCTCCGACGGATTCTCGCCCTTGCGCATGAGAATGATGCCGGTGACGATTTCGTTGTCGTCGTTCATTCCCACCGTGCCCTGCCGGGGAACGGAGCTGACGTCAACCGTCGCGATGTCGCGCACCAGCAAGGGTGTCCCACCGTGCTCGGCCAGAATAATGTTGCCGATGTCGTCGGGGGAGCGCAGCAGGCCGATTCCGCGGATCAGATACTGTTGGGCGCCCTGTTCCAGATAGCTTCCGCCCGCGTTCGCATTTCCCTGCCCCAGCGCGGTCAGCACCTGCTGCATCGGAATATTGTTGGACTTCAGCTTGGCCAGATCCAGGCTCACCTGATACTGCTTGAGGAAGCCTCCCAGGCTGACCACGTCGGCGACGCCGGGCGCGAGCTTCAGGTAGCGCGTGATCGTCCAATCCTGAATCGAACGTAGTTCGCTCAAGTCCTGGCCGTTGCCGGTCACACGGTAGCGAAACAGCTCGCCGATGGGCGTGGACAAGGGCGCGAGCTGAACCTGAGCCTTGTCGGGAAGATCGACGCCGCGCAGGCGCTCCAGCACCAGTTGGCGCGCTTGATAATCGTCGGCGCGGTCGTCGAACGTCACGATCAGGAACGATAGGCCGAACTGCGTGTGCGAAAACATGCGCACGGCGTTGGGCAGGCCGCTCAAGCCGATCTCAAGAGGCGTGGTGACCTGTTTCTCGACCTCTTCGGCGGCGTATCCCGGATAGAGCGTGATCACGGTCACTTGAATATCGGTGACATCGGGAAACGCCTCGATGGGCAGATTCTCGAACGCTACGATGCCGCCGAGCAGGAACAGGCCGGTCAGCAGGAATATAAATAGCGGCTGATGTAGGGCGAACGAGACTAAACGTTTGATCATTGGAACGGCTAGTCCTGTTTCTGCTTGCGGCGATAATCCAGGAGCATGGCTCCGTCCGTTACGATCCGGTCACCAACGCGGAGGCCGCTTGTCACCCTCAAGCGGCCCTCGGCGTCGGGCGCGGCAACGATCAGGCGCCGCTCGAAGCGCCGGTCGTTTATCGCCGCGAACACGTAGCTCTTGCCGTCCTCTGTAAACACCGCGCTGGCTGGGACCGAGATCGCGGCGCCGCTCCCGCTCAGTTCGAGCGAGGAGGTAATGAACATTTCCGGCTTGAGCAAAAACTTGGGATTCGAAACCAGCAGGCGGACCTTCAGGGTCCTGCTGTCGGGGTCGACTTTGTCGCTGATACGTTCTATGGTGGCGGGGAAGCGCCGGTCGGGATAGGCCGCTGCCACCACTTGTACTTTTTGGCCCACGTGGACCAGATGAATATCGCGCTCGAAAACATCCACCAGCACCCACACCGTGCTGAGATCGGCGATGGTCAGCAGAGCGGTGCTGTCGGCCTGCACGAACTGACCCGGGGTAAGATTTCGTTCGATCAGCGTCCCGCTCATCGGAGCGCGCACCGGAACAAGGGATCGCAAGCCTCCGTCTTTCACCGCTTCTTTCGGATCGATACCCAAAACGCGCAGCCCTTCCTCGCTTCGAGCCACCTGGGTGTTGGCCTTGGCCAGATCGTTCTCCGCCTGCTGGAAGGAAATGCGGGAGGCCGCCTGATGCTCGAACAGATCCTTGTTCATGTTGTAGGTCTTTTGAGCAAGATCCAGGTCGCGCTGGCTTTGCAGGTAATCCGAGACCAGCGAAGCCACCTCGCGGCTCTTAATCGAAAACAGCACCTGATCTTTTTCGATGGGATCGCCAACGCCTGCATGAAAATCGACCACCTGGCCAGGCAGGGGCGCCAGGATACGGACCGTGCGGTCGTCATTGAATTGCACCTTGCCCGTGCCGCTGAGATTACTGCGTCCTGACTCGGAGCGAACCGCTTCGACCTTGATGTTCGCCAGCATGGCGGGGTCCAGCTCGACATCGTTCGGAAGCTCTTTCTTCGCGGCCGGACTCGCCGTATCGGGCGCGGCCGCGGCAGCTTCGCTTATCCCGCTCTTCTGGCATCCCGTGATCGCCAGCGCGATCAGTACGGTACACGAAATCAACGTCAGTTTCATGGAATCACCTCGTCGCCGACCACCGACGTCAGGCGGCTCACGGCCCGGCGGTAATCCGCTTGCGCCTCGTAGTACGTCGACATGGTTTCGTTGAAAGCTCTCTGCGCATCCAGGACGTCCAGCAGCGAACCGGCACCCGCCTGATAAACGTAAGTGGTCGTATTACGCGCTTCCTGAGACAGGCCCAGCAGATCGCTCTCGATATCGCCGATCAATTGGCGCGCGGTTTCATACTCGCGGTAGGCCCCGGTCACTTCGCCCGATACCTGGGACTGCAGCGCGTCAATCTGTTTCTGTAACTGCACCTCTTCGGAAGTCACGCGAGCGATTTCGCCCTGGTTCCGGTTGAACACCGGCAGCGGCACGCTAAAAAAGAATCCGACCGAATTGCCGGTCCCGTTCACGCCCTGCTGGCGGCGATACTCCGCACCCGCGGTGTAATCCACCTTGCCGTTCGCCAGTTGAAGCCGCAGTTCGGCCTGGGAACGCGCCTGATCCAGCCGCGCGGCTTGAATGTCGGGCCGCACGGCAATCGCGCGCGTCTGAATCTGGTCGAGCGCGGGCGTGGCCGGTGGAATCGGAATCTTCAGTGGATCGCTGACGTCGACCGTCTGTCCGGCAGCGCGTCCCAGCAGCGTCTGGAGCCGGATACGAGCCGTGGTGAGCGCCAGTTCCGCGGTCTTGACGTTGCTGCGGAACTGCAGCATGGCCACGCGCGAACGCGTCAGTTCGATCGGAGGGATCGCCCCGCCTTGCAGCCGCGTCTCATTGAGCTGGACCACTCCTTGCAGCGATTTCAGATTGTCATTGGCCAAATCCAGACGAGCTTTGGCCTCAATGACATCGATGCACGCCAGGGTCACGTCCAGCCTCAGCCGGCGGATCGAGTCGGCCACGCGCGCCTCGGCGATCTTCTGTGCGTAGCCGGCGGTGTCCACCCGGTATTCGCGCTTGTGCCCGCGCTCCCACGGGAAATCGACGCGTAAGGCCGTCTCCGTGGGTCCTGCGCCGTTGACCTCGCTGAAACCGGTGCCGAGCCAGTCCAGATGATCGGAGGACGCGCTCACCACAGGATTCGGACGAAGACGGGCGGTGATGACCGCCGTTTCCGCTACCGGAATGCCGAGTTTTTCCGCCAGCAATCCAGGGTTGTTCCGCAGGGCTTCCTGAACCGCTTGTTCGATCGTTATGCTCTGTGGCGCTTGGGCGAACACCACAGCCGCCAATCGAACAAAACACTAATAGCTTCACGGGAATCACCAACCTCCTGACAAGCACCGACACCTCTCAGCCGGGAACGGGCCGATCGGTTCACTGTTTAGTTTTTGTTGGAATCAGGAGTTGCGGGGAGGGCCGCGCGGGCGAGAATCAGAACAACCTGCGTCCGCCGAATACGACTGGTTCTGGCAGATGCGTCCGACGACGACGGATTCCGGCGCCAAGATCGCCGCCGAAGGCGCCAGGGACTGCGTTCGCTCTTCGGAGATCGCGAATAACGGGAGCTGCTGGACGCGCGCGCGCCATGCCGACCCCGGGCGCTCGCTCCAAAGCTTCCGGAAGTCCGCCAAGACGGCCTTCGTGAAACGTGCCGGCGCCGTCATTGATCCACACGCCAATCGGCTGGCTCGATAACGGCTCGAATACCACCAGGTCTCCGTCGTCGTCGCCATCCACGTCCTGGCTGCTCAGCTCCACCGTCGCGCCGGGGCTGAGGAAACGGAAAGACGTCTGCTGGAAAGCGCCCAGCGTGACGCGGACTTCCTGGGCATAGCCATTCGCGTCGTGACGCCCGGATTGAGCGGTCGCCAGATCGACGCTCTGGTCGCCATTGAGATCGGCAAGCACCCAACCCGACACCGCCGGGGAATCCAGCGCGCTGGGAAGATCGTGGGTCGATACCGCAAGCCCGCTGCCGGCCGCAGCCAGGAGCAGAAGCCCGTGTACCCAGGATTTGGCGTGGGAATGCACGTTTAGTCCGATTATAGCCCTATCTTAGCGTCCGTTCGAAAAAATCCACCATCGCGGCGTTCAACTGGCGAGCCTCCGCGCCGGTCACCGCATGGGTCTTCTGCGTGTAGACTTGCATCTCGAATGCTTGACCCTCGCGCTCCAGCGCATCGACCAGTTGCACCGTGTTCTGAAACAGCACATTATCGTCTTCCAGATTGTGCGCGATCATGAGGCTGCCCTTCAGATTCGTTCGCCTTCGCAGGCAAAGCCGTGTTCTGATAGCCGTCCGGATTGTCTTTCGGCAAACCCATGTAGCGCTCAGTATAGATGGTGTCGTAATTGTGCCAATCGGTTACAGGAGCACCGGCGATTCCGGCGCGAAAAACGCCGGGAGCATTCAGCATCGCATTAAGAGTCATAAATCCGCCGTAACTCCAGCCGCGAATCCCGACCCGCGTCTGGTCGACAAATCCTAGTGAGATCAGGTGCTCGACGCCGGCCACCTGATCGGCCAGCTCTATCTCGCCGAGCTTGTGATACACCGGCGTCTCAAACGCATGCCCACGCCCCGACGATCCGCGATTATCTACCTGCCAGACCACGAAACCCCTGCTCGCCAGCACCTGGTCGAGGTCCACTCCCATCCAGGCGTTGCGCACTCCCTGCGAATCCGGGCCGCCATAAACCAGCACCACCGCCGGATACTTTTTGCCGGGCTCGAATCCCTTCGGCTTGATCAGCCGCGCATACAACAATGTCCCGTCCGCAGCCTTGAAGTTGACCAGTTCGGTCGGTAAGAATCTCGTACTCTTCAGTAGGCTCCGATTCTGTTCGCGATAAACGCCGATCTCGCGCCCATCGCCGGAATGAACTGTCGTCCGCGGCGGCGCTGCTACAGGTGATAGGCTCGAAAACGTGTCGAGATAAAAATGTCCGCCCGGTCCCATCGCAATGCTGTGCGTGCCCGCACCGGAGCTGAGTCGCTGCTTCCCCTCGCCCGTCATTCCGATGCTGTAGAACTGCCGCTCCAGCGGGCTGGTCTCGCTCGGCGGTGTAGTAGACCCTGCCGGCCGGCTCGTCGACGCCCGCGATCCCGGTCACCTCCCATGACCCGCGCGTCAGTTGCCGGGATTCTTTGCCGTTGGCCGAGTACAAATACAGGTGCCGGAAACCGTCGCGCTCGCTCAGCCACAGGAACTCTTGGCCGCCGTTCACGAACACGGGATTATCGGGCACGTTGACCCAGTATTTGTCCGACTCTTCCAGCATCCGCGATGTCTTCCCCGACCCCGCCTCGGCCAAGAGCAAGTCGAGCTTGTTCTGCACGCGATTCGTTCGCACCACATATACGTTCCTGGAATCCGGCGTCCATCCGACCCGCGCGATCAGAGTGTCGTCGCGCGTGCCCCGCACATCCATCCAGCGGGTATTCCCGCCGCGAACGCCCACCACGCCCACGCGGACATCCGGATTGTTCTCGCCCGCTTGCGGATAGCGCTGGGGCTCATAGATTGGACGCGGCCCCCGCAAATCTTCGTGAGGATAAATCGGCTCGTGGCTGAGATCGGATTGCAGATAGACAATCGATTTCGAATCTGGCGACCACCAGTAGGCCGTGCCGAGGTCGAGTTCTTCCGGATACACCCAGTCCAACCCGCCGTTACGCAACGTGTCCGAACCGCCCGTGGTCAGGCGCGTTTCACGCTTCGACGCGACATCGAGGCTGTATAAATCCCAGTCCCGCCGAAATGCCATCGACTTCCCATCGGGGGAAAGCTTCGGATCGCGCTCGGCGACCGGCGTTTTCGTGAGCTGCGTCCACTTGCCCGTGTCGACCCGAATGAGAAAGACATCCCCGCCGCTGGAATAGAGCACCTGGTTGCCAGCCCACTGCACCGGCGTTTCGCGCACACGCCTGTTCTCCCAATCGAACGGCTGCGACGGCGTGGCTTCGGGCCGCATGGCAACTGAATCCATGGCGGCAGTCTCGATCAGGTCCTTCGACGAGCCCGTACCCGGATCGTAGATGACCAGCCTCCGGCCCTGCCGATACAGAAAACGTTGTCCGTCGGGCGACCAGGCCAGCGGATTTCCAGGACCCTGAGGAGCCAGCCGGGCGGCTTCCTCCATGGTTTCGAGCGTGATCGGCTTTTTCTGCGCCCACACGAGAGAGGCGCACATGAGGAACAAAACCGCCGCTCTCATCGTATAGTGATTGTAATTGAATGAGAGTCACTTTTTGGGGTGCCGCCCAGACGGTTACCGGGTCCATGCATCACATCGAGGCGGCCGGCAAGCGATTCCTTCTCGACTGCGGCCTGTACCAGGGACGCCGCCGCGACGCGTTTGAGCGTAACAGTCATTTTCCGTTTCCCGTCGCCAGCATCGATGGAGTGATCCTTTCCCACGCCCACATCGATCACAGCGGAAATCTTCCCACGCTAGTCCACAACGGCTACTCCGGCCCGATCTACACAACGCCCGCGACCATCGACCTGTGCCGCCCCATGCTGGCCGATTCGGCGTTTCTCCAGCAGAAGGACGTCGAGTTCTGCAACCGCCGCCGGGAACATCGGCGATCCAAAGGCCTCGACGATCATGAGTGCGATCCGCTCTATCTTCCGGAAGACGCGGAACACGTGAATCCGCTGTTCTGTCCCGTCGAGTTGGGCCAAACCAAGGAAGTGGCTCCCGGATTCCGCTACCGGACCTACGAAGCCGGACACATGCTCGGCGCTACTTCGATGGTGGTCGAGGCCGACGGCGTGCGCCTGGCATTCTCCGGCGACGTCGGCCGCAAGCATCTGCCGATCCTCCGCGATCCCGTCACACCCGATCCGGTCGACTACCTGATCATGGAGAGTACCTACGGAGACCGGTTTCATAAGCCGGTTGCGGACGTCGCTGGAACCCTGGCGGATGTGGTCAATCGGACGGCCGGGCGCGGCGGGAAAATCATCGTTCCGTGTTTCGCCGTGGGGCGCACCCAGCAGCTGGTGATGATCCTGCACCAGTTGATGGACGCGCACCGGATTCCCTCCATCCCCATCTTTGTCGACAGCCCGCTGGCGGTGAACGCCACCGAGGTTTTCCGCAAGCATCCGGAATGCTACGACGAAGAGACGCGCAAGTTTCTCGCCGACGGCGACGATCCTTTCGGTTTCTCGCGGCTGCGCTACATTCGTGAGGCCAGCGAGTCAAAGGCGCTGAATGATCTGCATGGCCCATTCCTGGTTTTGTCCGCCTCCGGGATGTGCGAAGGGGGGCGCATCCTGCATCACCTGCGAAACAACATCGAGGATCCCCGAAATACCGTACTGTTCACCGGGTTCCAGGCCGAATATACGCTCGGCCGCAAAATCCTCAACGGCGATCGCGAGGTTCCTATCTTCGGCGAACCCATGCAGCTCCGCGCGGAAGTGGTCTCGCTCGACGCGTTGAGCGGCCACGCAGACCAGGGCGAGCTGATCGAATGGATGCGTCCCCTGGCGCCGGGTCTCAAAAAGGTTTTCCTGGTCCACGGCGAGCTCGCGCAAGGCGCAGCGCTGGCGGAAGTCATCCGCAAGGAATTCAAGCTCGACGTGCAGCAACCCTCCAGAGGACATAGCTTCTTACTCACTTAAGGACATAAACCATGGCTTTCTGTGTAAATTGCGGCAGTCAGCTTCCCGATAGCGGGCGATTTTGCACGAATTGCGGATCGTCAGTCTCCGGCGGTACCGCGGCAGGCGGCCCGCCCCCGCCACCGGTACACCAGCCGCTGGACTACACCATTCAGGGCGATAATCTTCAAGTCATTCGCATCCGCCTGCAGCCCGGCCAGGAGCTGTATGCCGAAGCCGGAAAAATGGTTTACAAGCAGCCCCAGGTGGCCTGGGAGACGCGCATGAGCGGCGAAACTCTCGGCGACAAACTGTGGGGCGCCGTGAAGCGCAAACTCATGGGCGAGTCGCTGTTCCTGACCTATTTCCGCGCCTCCGTACCGGGCGAAGTAGGCTTCGCCGGCAGCTATCCGGGCCGCGTGCAGGCGTTCGAGCTGAAGCCCGGCCAAAACATCTTCGTGCAGCGCGATGCCTTTGTAGTCGCGCAGTCCAGCGTCCAGCTCAACATCGCGATGGTGAAGCGCCTGGGCGCGGGATTCTTCGGCGGTGAAGGCTTCATCCTGGAGCAGCTCACCGGGCCGGGAACCGTATTCATTCATGCCGGCGGCGATTTCGTCGAGTTTACGCTGGGCCCGGGCGAGTCCCTGCAAATCGATACGGGCTGTATCGTGGCGTTCGAGGAAACCGTGGATTACGACATCCAGCTTGCCGGCGGCATCCGCACCGCTCTGTTCGGAGGCGAAGGCCTTTTCCTGGCCACTCTAACCGGCCCGGGACGCGTGATCGTGCAGAGCCTGACGCTCCAGAAAATGCGCCGCGAACTGGCGCCTTACCGTACCGGCGGAGACGAACACAAAGGCCTGGATATCATCTCCGGCATCTTCAATAGCGACGACTAGCGTTAGAGCCGGCATTCGTGCCGGGCCACACTACTTCACCGCGAACGTCGTGATGCGTCCATTCCCGCTCGCTGGCGGGCATGTCGAGGGCCCGGCCTGGAGCAGGACATCGTTGTAACCGTTGTTCGGATCGTAGCCCCAGTTGCTCGGCACATCGTGCATCGTCACCAGGATCGCGACCGCATTGCAAGGGCCCGGGCCTCCCTGGGCAGTCGTGGGAACACGCACATTAATCGTCCACGATCCTGGATAAGTCGGGTCCAAATCGGAGGCCAGGATGTTTCCCGATGGAACCGGCAGACCGTTTATAAATACCGTAAGGTCGGCCGGATTTGTCGGCGTCAGGCCGGAAGGTGCGACGCCATCCGCCGGCGGATTGGCCACCAGGCCCTGTCCGGTGAGCGCCAGTTGCAGCGTGTCTCCCAGGCTAACCGGGTTTTGCGGGCCGTTCAGGCCGTAGGGAGTTCCATCCGCCTTAATGTTAATCGCCATCACCTGTCCCCAGCCTTGGAAATTCGTCGTCCTGAATGCTGGATCGGCCAGGGTCATCAGAACCGTTCCCGCAGCCACGATCTCCTTCGTGGCGGGATTAAACAGCAGGAATTCTGCGTTCCCGGAGGTGGGAGCTTCCCAGGGGATCACGAAGTTCACATACGCATTTTGCTCCCAGGAGTAGATTCCTGAGGGCGTTCCGTTCACCAGCAGTTGCAGACCTGCGGCGGTGGTGGGATACGGCGGAGTCGCGTGGACTTCGTCATCCGCGTGGAACGTTTTGCCGATCGGCGCAGCTTGCGCCCACATCCCCGGAGTCATCGGCCTGGTTGAGGTGAATGTGAACGCGTTTCTGACCAGCAGTTTGGCGAAGTAGAACGTTACGCGATTCAGCGCTTCCGCCACAATGGGGTTTTCTGACGAATCCAAAGCAATGGCGAGCGGGCCGTTGGATCCGATCTGCTGCAGAATGGTGCTCGTATTCTGGAAAGTGGTTACTTCGGGCAGGTGGTAGATGGCGTTGCCCGCGGCGAGCCACATTTCTCCGCTGATCGCGCTGACCACGATCCCCTGGGGAGATGAAAAACCGGGAAAATTGAAGGCCGCCGCAGGACCGGTTTGAGCGATGTTCGAGGTGTCGCGGAAAACCACCAGCCGGCCATTTCCGGAATCGGCGACATACAGACGGCCGGAAGTATCCGTGGCGACCTGCCGCGGGCTGTTCAGGCCGGCTAATGAACTGGAAGCCACTCCCGATGCAAAGTTCGGCTGGCCGACCACCGTGAACGCCGATTGTCCGTTGACAAACGGCTTCTGGAACACCAGCACCCGGTTGAGGACCGGATCGGAAACCGCCAGGTGCCCGTCGGGGTAAAGAGCCACGCCATAGGGGGTGTTCATATTCTGTGCTGAGGCGATCTGGACCTTTTGGCTGAAGTTGCTTTGGCCCAGCACCACATCCGCCTTCTGGCCGGTTCCCGCCGCAACGCTGAAAGGCGCGGGGAATCGCAGAACCCGCCCATTGCCCGAATCGGCTACCCATAGATTGCCGCTCTCATCGACCGCCAGTCCCACCGGCCGGGACAATCCACTCTGGGTCGGGATATCCGGATCGCCAGTGGGATAGTTCACGATGGCACGGAATAAATCAGCCTGTCCGATCACCAGATCGGCCTTCTGTGTGAGCAACGATCGTGTATCCGTTCCCACTGCCCGCGCATCCTGGAATGCCAGAATCCGATTATTGTAGGTATCGGCAACGTACAGGTGAGGAGGATTCGAGTTCTTATCCACCGCGATCCCGCCGCCGGGCGCAGAGCTCGTGACGAACCACACCTCCCGGCCCTCGATCAGATTGGGGGCGTTAAAGGGAAAATCGATCTGGCCGACGACAATATTCGCCGCACCGAAGTTGAAATTTACATCCGCCGGATAGGAGAGCACGCGGTTGTTGTTGGTGTCCACAATCCAGAGATTGCCTCCCGAGTCGAGCGCTCCGCCGCCGGGCGAGGACAGCGTGGCCGAGTCAGGTTCGATCTGCCCGCGGTTGACCTTACCGCTGAAAAGGTCGGCCTGCCCGATCACGCCATCGATCCTGGGCGATGGTGAACCGCGAATTCGGCGGGCTGGCATAACGCACCACGCGGTTAGCCAGGCCATCCGCCACGAATACTTGGTTCCCGGCCGGGGTTTTTGTCGCGAACACCGTCAGCGGGGAGTTCTGAAAGTTGTTTCCCAGGCCGTAATCGTTGGGAAAGGTCACCTGCCCTGAGGCCGGAGGCGGAACCACTCCCAGTACCTGAGACGCGGAACTCCCCTGATTGGGAGCCGGATAATACAGCACTCGGGCGTAGCCATCGGCTACGTACAGGCCCCCCAGGCCATCGAACGCCAGACTCTGCGGCTGAAGCAACACGGACAGATTGGTCTGGCAGGAGCCGCAGACAGGTGCGCCGTTCGAGATGAAATCCGGTTGCCCGAGCTTGAGATCGGCAACCGGCTCGACCGTGCCCGGCGCGAGCTGGCCGACGGGAAATCGCAATACGCGATTATTTCCCGCATCGGCCACCCACAAGTTACCCTGGGCATCGAGAGCGATCCCGGCGCGCAGAAATGCTCCGCCCGGGCTGAGCGATAGGGTCGAGGCGCTCGGCTTGGCCTGGCCCTCATTGGCGCTGTTCCCGCTGCTCTGCGTCTTTTGCCCGATGACCAGGTCAACCTGCAGCGGATCGGTGGTCTGGTTGAAGGGGTTGGGAAAGCGCAGAATGCGATTGTTTCCGGTGTCCAGCACGTAGAGATTTCCACTGGCATCCACAGCCACGCCGGACGGAAGCGTCATCCCCGAGGATAAGTCGTGGCCCGGTCCCTGAATCGGGTTGGAATAAAAATCCCGCTGTCCGATCACTTTGTCGGCTTGATTTCCCTTGGTAAGGCTGCCTGGATTGCGCCACGCCAGAATACGGTGGTTGCTGGTATCCGCCACGTACATCGGTCCACCGGACGGCGCAAATGCGATGGCCAAAGGCGTATTGAACTCACGGCCCTCAATCAGGTTCGGCGCGCCGGATGTAGGCGGGTTGAAGAGTTTTGCGTGCCCGAACTCGCGCGAAGGAAGTTCGTTAATGGTGGGCGAGATCTGGGCCCAAACAGGAACACTCGCGATCAACACAAAACGCCATAAGAGCTTCATTTTCAGGATTCTCCGATAGGGTGGGAACGCGGGATACCGCCCCTTCCCACAGAAGATACCACAGCGGGAAAATCGTAACATGTACCATCGGTACTGGAACATTCTCATCCGTTTTGGGCATTCGCCCTCTGCGGCCATACCCGGGAATATCGAGTGTTAGAATGAACGCTTGGATCGTTCTCCCCAGTTCCCGTCGAAGCCCCGCGTGTGCGCCGTCAGCTACCTGAATACGGTGCCCCTGGTCTGGGGGCTCCAGCATTCCCGACGATCTTGGCGACGCCTTCGACCTTCGCTTCGCCCTGCCCTCGGAATGCGCCGACCAGCTCGCGTCAGGCCGGGCCGATATCGGGATCGTCCCGGTAATCGAGATGGCGCGCCAGGGTCTCGACTATTTTCCCGGCACCGGAATCGCCTGCCACGGTCCGGTGCGCAGCATTCTGCTGATTTCCAAAGTTCCGTTCAAGGAAATTCAAACGCTGGCGACCGACTCCGGCTCGCGCACCTCCGCCATGCTGTCGCAGGTGATCCTGGCCGAGAAGTTCGGCGTCAGGCCGCAGGTTTTTTCGCATCCCGCCAATCTCGCGGAAATGTTGGAGCGGGCCGATGCAGCCTTGCTGATCGGCGATGCCGCCCTGCGCGTGGATCCGGCAACCCTGCCGTTTGAAACCCTCGACCTGGGCGCCGAATGGGTCGCGATGACCGGCCTCCCCATGGTGTTCGCGGTGTGGGCGGGGCGAAGGGACTGGATGAGCGCAAGGAAATCATTCGCGAGGCCCATGGCCAAGTGTTCCTCGAGTCGTTGCGCTACGGCCTGGCGCATATGGACGACATCGTCGCCGCCGAAGCGCCCGCGCGCCAGTTCAGTCCGGACGTGGTCCGCCGGTATCTTACCGGGCACATCGTCTTCGAGCTCGGCGAGAAGGACTACGAAGGCATGCGGCTTTACATTCAACACGCCCTGCGTCTCGACCGCGACCGGGACCGCGTTATGATAACTTCCAAGTGATGATGACCCGCGCCGAAGCGATCGACATGTTCCGCAGTGACGACCTGATCGGCATCGGCATGGCCGCCGACGCCGTCCGCCGCAAGCTGCATCCGGAAAACGTGGTCAGCTACATCATCGACCGCAACATCAACTACACCAATTTCTGCACGGAATATTGCAGCTTCTGCGCCTTCTACCGGCCCATGGGGCACGCCGAAGGCTACATCCTTCCGCACGAAACCATCTTCAACAAGATTCAGGAAACCATCGACCTGGGCGGCACCGGCATCCTGATGCAGGGCGGCCTGCATCCCGATCTCAAGATCGAATGGTACGAAGACCTGCTGCGTTCGATCAAAAAGCGCTTCGACATCTGGTGCCATTGCTTTTCCGCGCCCGAGATCATGAACATCGCTGAGGTCAGCGGGCTGAATCTGTATGACACGCTCTCGCGGCTGCGCGATGCCGGTCTCGATTCCCTGCCCGGCGGCGGCGCCGAAATTCTCGACGAGCAGGTCCGCCACCGCATCAGCCGCCTCAAATGCGGAACACAAGACTGGATCGACGTCCATCGGACCTGTCACGCCGTCGGGCTTCGGTCGACTGCGACGATGATGTTCGGCACCGGCGAAACCATCGAGCAGCGCATGAACCACTTCGACATCGTGCGCCAGATCCAGGAAGACACCGGCGGCTTCACGGCGTTTATCCCCTGGAGCTTCCAACGCGAGCTGACCTCACTGGGACGATTCGTCAAGGAAGAAGCGACCGCCGTCGAGTATCTGAAGATGCTGGCGTTGTCGCGGGTTTATCTCGAAAACATCCTCAACATTCAGTCATCCTGGGTGACGCCCGGACTGAAGACGTGCCAGATCGGCCTGCGCTTCGGCGGCAACGACGTCGGCAGCATCATGATCGAAGAGAACGTGGTGAGCGCGGCCGGCACGCATCACCAGGCCACCGAAGAAGAACTCCGCCGCCTGATTCGCGACGCGGGCTTTATTCCGAAGCAGCGCGATACCCTGTATCGGACGTACTTCTTGAACTAAGTCTCATCCAGAATATCAGCGTGACCAGAGCGGCGACGCTGATCCCGCCGCCCAATGCCAGCAGCCGCGAGCGATAGTGAAACTCCACGGTGTGCTCCCCCGCCGGCACCACGACTGCCTGAAACGCGCCCATCCATGATTCGACGGCCGAACCCTTGCCGTCGACAGTCGCCTCCCAGCCGGGGAAAAACTGTTCGTGCAAAGCCAGCTTGCCGCCGGCCGCTGTGCGCACCTGGAAAGCTCGATCTTCGGGCTCCCACGCCTTGCGCTCCACGGCATCGGCGGCACTTCCTTCCCAACTGTACGGCGGCTGCGCATCCAGATACTGATACACCTTGTAAAACGTCGGCATCGATCCCAACAGCCGGTAGTGTGGATTATCCTTTAATTCGGGAAATTGCTTGCTGTACTCGGAACTGATCACGTATTTCGCCCCGAACAGGCGCATGGCGTCGTAGTTTTTGGGATCGACCTCAAACATCCGGTCGGTCCGAAAGTGCCCGTACGTCTCCACCATCTTCCGCAGCGAGGTGGTGAGCAGCGGATCGAACCCCTGCGGCGTTGTCAAGCCGATGTGCCGGAAGTCATCCGGAAGCGGGCCGGCATCGAAATCGGAAACGACGCGGTAGTCAGAGTTGGCGAGAAGCTGCTGGTACACGTCCGGGCTCATTCCGGGTAGCGACGTGGACGACCATCTCTGCGCGTCCCCGCTCCCCGCGTCGAATCGTTTGCTGGTCCCGAACGCCTTGTAATCGACGCCCACAAAGAGAATCAGCGCGACCGCCATCCACATTCGCCTGCGGCCCTGCGAGGCGCGGAACGCGTACATCCCTGCCAGGAAGATCGCCAGCGTGACCAGCAAATAGATCCCGCTACGCCATCCCGCGGCCAAGGTTTGACGTTCCCATCGACGCAATTCATAGACGGCCCACACGGCCATCAGCGCCACACTGGCGGGCGCCAGCCACGAAGGCACACTGCGCTTCCTTGAAAGAAAATCATCCAGGGCGTACGCCGTCAGCGGTGCGAACGCCAGCGTCACTCCGGCCAGAAAGTACCAGGAGCGAACGAGGTCCGGCAACAAAGTGGAATGCCGGATCGCGTTCCAGACGAGTTCGTGCGGGTTTCCCGCCACGATCAAGCTCACGGCCAGGATCGCCACCGGCGGGGCCAAGTCTCGAAACCGGCGGCGGCGAACCAGAAAGATCAACCCCACCAGCGCCGGAACTCCCAGATAGAAATAATCCTTGTCTGGATTCGTGTCTACCGGCATCTTCAGTCCGAAGTTGAAATAGTTCGGCAAAGCATAGGAGAGAAGGATGTCCCAACCTTTAATACCCAGGCCGAAGCGCAGTTCCGGCTCGCGCAGCGCCGTGGTCTCCCAGGTCGGCAGGATCTGGATCGCGCACAACGCCAGCGAAAAGGCCAGGGCCGCGATCGTCCCCGCCGCCGCTTTCCAGCGCCATGCGCCCGCCAGCGAGTAAACACCCACCGCCACGGCGAACACCACCCACGTCGGCGGATATCCCGCCAGGAAGGCCAGCGCCGAGGCAGCCGCGACCTTCCACAAAGGCAGCCAGGATCGCCGCTCCACCGTTTGGTCGACGCCCCATAACGCCAGCGGCATCCAGATATATGCCCCTACCAATCCGAAGTGCTGCAACTGCGTGCACATGTATCCGCTGAAGGCGAAGACGAGAGCGCCCATAACGCAGGCCAATTCCGCCAGCCGTTTCCCGCGCAGCCACAGGTAGCACAGAAAAAATCCCAGCCAGACGTGAGCGATCTGCAGGTCTTCCATGGATTGATAGGAGAGCCGCTCCCGTCCCCAATTGAAGAGAAACATGATCCAGGTCGGGGGATAGAACAGCGCCGCCTGGATGTTGCCGACAAAGCTCATCCCGCAGTAGATGGTCGGGTCCCATAGCGGGAAGCGGCCCTGGCGCAAGCGCTGGAACGCATAGTCGGCCAATGGATAGTGAAACCCGTTGAGATCGTATGGAATATGCAGCCCACCGGACCGGCGGAATGTACTCGAAAAAGAATAAATAGGTGAAAACGAAGGAGGCCAGCGCGACGGCTTTGGGGGAGCGCAAGAATCCATGCTACACCCCATTGCAGGAACTTTATTGTGTTTAAAGGCGTATTCTAGAGGAGATCGCTCCAGAGGAGGTCGCCCCGTGAAAAAAATGCTTTGGATAATCGCCCTGGCAGCATTGTCGGGAGGCGCGTCGTTTTCGCAACTGTCCGCACAGAACATAACCGGCACATGGCAAGGAGCGTTAAAGGTTCAGACCCCGCAGGGTCTCAAGGAACTGCGGACGTGATCAAGGTCTCGACCACCGATGCGGACAAGCTGGCGGCGGTTTTCTACAGCATCGACCAACAATCGCCCGCAATACCGGCCACTACATTCACTCGAAACGGTTCCGCCGTTAAAATGACCATCACCGCGTTGAACGGCACCTATGAAGGAAAGTGAACGCGGACGGAAACATCGATCGATGGAACCTGGACCCAGGGAGCCCGCTGATCCCCCTCATCCTGACGAAAGCCACGCCTGAGACCGCATGGACCATTCCAGAACCTCCGCCACCGCCGAAGCCCATGGCCGCCGACGCGAAGCCGGGGTTCGAAGTCGCCACGATCAAGCCGCGCGAGCCCGGACGGGCGTTTCTCACTTCTGGTGAATCAGAAGCGGCATGCTGAACACGACCAGTACCACCGTGAGCGATCTGATCAAGTTCGCCTATGACTTGCATCCCCGGCAGATTACGAAAGGACCGGCATGGCTCGAATCGGAGAAGTTCGATATCACGGCGAAGCCCGACGCGGCCGGTCGTGCCCAATGGCACGCAGTTGAAGATGATGGTCCAGCAGCTGCTGGAGGATCGTTTCCAACTCAAATTCCATCACGGAGAAGAAAGAGCTCGTCCGTGTACGCGATTACAGTTGCAAAGACCGGATCAAAACTCACCAAAAGCGAAGCGGATCCGGCAACCTTCCGCGGTTTTGGCGGGTGGACCTCGAGACCTTAATTGTCAGGAACGCGACCATGGAGGAAGTGCGCTCACATGCTGCAGAGGCACCATCCTGGAGCAAGCCGGTGGTGGATCAGACCGGACTCGGCGCGACCCGCTACGACTTCCAGCTGAAGTGGACGCCCGATCCGGCTCAGGGCCGGTTTGGCGGCCCCCCGCCGCCAACGCTCCGCCTGCCGCGGCTGACCCTGCCGACGCGCCCCCGGATATCTTCGCCGCATTCCAGCAGCAACTGGGATTGAAACTGGAAAATACCAAGGCTCCCGTCGACGTGATGGTCATCGACCGCCTGGAAAAGCCTTCCGAAAACTAACCGCAAGCGCCACTGTCGGACAATAGTAAGAACCGTCAGTGGCGCTCTTACTCAATACCAACAAGATTTCGAAATCCTTCGGCGCGGCGCCGTTGTTTCGCGGCGTCTCGCTCAGCATTCAGGAAGGCGACCGCCTCGGCCTGATCGGACCCAACGGCTCCGGCAAGTCCACTTTGCTGCAAATTCTCGCCGGACGAATCCAGTCCGACTCCGGCGATCTGGTGCTCCGCAGCGGCACACGCCTCGCCTACGTTCCGCAGGACTCGAACTTCGAACCGGGCGAAACCATCCGCGGCGTCATGCGGCGGGCGCATGCGCTCCGTCAGATTGCCGGAATCGGAATGGCAGGCTCGCGAGGCGGAAACCCTGGGCCGCACCGGCTTTCGCGATTTCGATGCCGCAGCCGAAACGCTCTCCGGAGGCTGGCGCAAGCGGCTGTCCATCGCCGAAGCTCTGGTGCAGAAGCCGGAAATCGTCCTGCTCGACGAACCCACCAATCATCTCGACCTGGCCGGTATCGAGTGGCTGGAAAAAACGCTGCAGGGCGCGCCCTTCGCCTGCGTGATCGTCAGCCACGACCGCTACTTTCTGGAAAATGTCCCGACCCGGATGGCCGAACTGAGCCGCATCTATCCCGATGGCATGTTCTACGTCGCCGGCAATTACAGCGCTTTTCTGGAACAGAAAGGCGAGTTCCTGCACGCTCAAGCCCAGCACCAAAGCGCCCTCGAGAATCGCGTCCGCATCGAAATGGAGTGGCTGCGGCGAGGTCCCAAGGCGCGCGCGACCAAAGCCAAAGCGCGCATCGACAATGCCGGCGAGCTGATCGCCGAATTGTCCGACCTCAAGTCCCGAAGCCGGACGGCTGACGCCAATTTCGATTTCGTCGCCACCGGCCAGAAAACCAAGCGCCTGATCCATCTGGAAAAAGTCCGGTTCGGGTTCGAAGACAAGACCCTGTTCGACGATCTCACCTTTACCATCACCGCCGGCATGCGAGTCGGCCTGGTGGGCGCCAACGGCAGCGGCAAGAGCACGCTTCTTCAACTCCTCCGCGGCGAAATCGCGCCGCTTCAGGGAAACATCGAGCGTGCCGAGAACCTGCGCATCGTCTACTTCGATCAGCGCCGCCAGATCAATCCGGATCTGAGTCTGCGGCGAGCGCTCGCGCCCGACAGCGATTCGGTGATCTATCGCGATCGCGTGATTCACGTCGCTTCCTGGGCCGCCCGTTTCCTGTTTGCGAGCGATCAACTGGATCAGCCGGTCCATAAGCTATCGGGCGGCGAACGGGCGCGCGTGCTGATCGCCAACCTGATGCTGGAGCCCGCCGATCTCCTCCTTCTCGACGAGCCCACCAACGATCTGGACATCCCCACGCTCGAAATCCTGGAGGAGAGCCTGCTCGAATTCAAAGGCGCGCTGGTTCTGGTAACGCACGATCGCTATTTGCTGGATCGCGTCTCGACTATCGTCCTGGGTCTCGACGGCAGCGGCAAAGCCCAGGCCTTCGCCGACTATTCCCAATGGGCAGCCGATGTGGCCACACCGAAACCAGCAAAACCAAAAACGGCAATTCCGCGTGTGCCTGCGGCTGCGCCCTCAGAAGAAGAAACTGTCTTACATCGAAAGCCGCGAATACGAATCCATCGAAGAAAGAATCGCCGTTTTAGAAGACGCCCTCCACGCCAAGCACATGTCGGTGGAACAGGTCGCGCTCAAAGAGCCGCGCCTGCTCGAGAAGCTCTACACAGAGATCGAAGCCTCGCAGCAGGAAGTCGACCTGCTATACGCACGTTGGGCGGAACTGGAAGAGAAAGCCGGATAGAGATCATGCACCCACGCGCGACGCTCCGCTGGCTGTTGCTTTTCCTTCCCCTGACCGCGCTGTTTTATTGGAAGATCCTCCTCACTCGCCAGTTTTCCCTGCTGACGGAAAGAGAGTCGGTCAATCAAGCTTACTCGTGGATGCAATTCGCGATCACCAGCGTCCGCCAGGGCATCCTGCCGATGTGGGATCCCTACACCCTGGCCGGGCACAGTTTCCTGGGAGAGATGCAGACGGCGGCGTTCTATCCAGTCCATCTGCTGCTGGCGCTGATTCCGTTCGATCGCGCTTCTCTGCTATCCCCGATCACATACCACGTATGGTTTGCCGTCACGCACGTCCTGGCGGCGTGCTTTATGTTCGCTCTTATCCGCGAGTTGGGCTTGTCCCGATTCTCCGCATTCATCGCCGGGATCTGCTTCTCGTTCGGCGGGTTCGTCGCGCGCATCACGTGGCCGCATTTACTCGAAAGCGCCATCTGGATGCCTCTGGTGTTTTTGTTTTTGCTGCGCGCTTTGCGTGCAGCCAGAGCCCGTTTGGCGGCCCTGGACGCTACCATCGCCGGCGCCTTCCTGGGATTGTCGGTCCTCGCGGGCGGGCTCCACGTGATTCTCATGGAGGCTTTGGTGATCGTCTCGGCGGGTGTTTTTCACGCCTGCACTTCCAAAGCCCGCAGGGCTTCCGTTTTCCGTGCGGCTCTGGTGGTTGCCATCATCGGCATCGTGGGATCGGCGGCCGGCGCCGTTCAGTTGCTCCCTTCGATCGAGTACAGCAGCCGCGTGCTCCGGTTTATCGGCCCTGCCGGCGCTCTGCCTGCCAACCAGAAAATCCCCTATGCGGATATGAACGACGAGTTCCTGCCTCAGTCCATTGGCCTTCTGATTTCGCCCTTCGCCTTTAACGGGACCGCCGGGCTCGGCGAAGCCACCAATCCGTATATCGGAGCCTTGCCGCTGTTGGCCGTCGTCATAGGTATCCGGAGGTACTGGCGGGAGCGTTGGGTGCGCTATCTGACAGGACTGGCCGTCGCCGCGTTCCTCTACACCCTGGGAAACTACTCGTGGCTCCATGGCCTGCTTTACGCGCTGGTCCCGCAGTTGTGGAGCATGCGCGAAGCCAGCCGCATGGTCTTCGTCGAGGATTTCGCGCTGGCGATCCTGGCCGCCTATGGCATCGAGGCTCTGGTGGTGAAGGCCAGTGAACCTGGAGGCGCCAGGGCCGGCTGGGTAGGGCTGGACCGTACTCTTATCGCGATCGTTATCGCCTGCGCCGCGGCCTTATTTGTCCCGGCGATCTTCGGGAAACCAGACCTCAATCCCTGGACGATGCTTTCCATCGTCGTGATTTTCGCTTCCTATGGCTTGTTCCGCTACCTGGAGTATGGGAATCGCGGCGGAGGCGTTCGGCTGATGATGGCCGCCCTGATTTTGTTCGATCTGAGTGCGTGCGATTGGACCGCCGTCAACCGCATCGAAAAAGCGAAGTCCGGTGTCGACTACATGGAGCGCACCCTGAGCGCTCGCGGCGCGGCGCAATTCCTGAAAGCCCGGAAGGGCACGTTCCGCGTTCAAATTCAGGCCGATCCCGTGCCCAATATCGGCGACCTGTTCTCGATTCCCACCATTAACCTCGTCGGCGGCGTAACCCTTCCGTTCGACTTTGAGCGCATGATGCCTTACCCCGATCTGCTGAACGTCCGCTATATTCTCACTCCCGCGACTGAGCAGAAGCCCGGCGCGGTTTATCAGGATGCAGCCTGGAAAGTCTACGAAAATCCAAGCGGCTATCCGCGAGCCTGGATGGTGCACGAAACGCTGGTCGAGCCCTCGGCGGAGCTTGCGGCCGCGCAACTTGGGATGCCCGGGTTCGATGCCCGCCGAACCGCGCTTACCGAGGTTCCCGTGGCGCTGGAACCGCTCGCCGGCAGTGCCCAGGAAACCGCAGAAGTTTCGGCCATCGCGCCCAACCAAATGGAGCTTCGAGGTGAATGCCCAAAGCCGCGGCCTGCTGGTGCTCAGCGAAAATTACTATCCCGGATGGCGCGCCACGATCGACGGCCAAAGCGCGCCCATCTATCGCGTGGATAGCGGATTGCGAGGCGTCATCGTCCCGCGAGGACGCAGCCGCGTGGAGCTCAAGTATGCTCCGGCCTCAGTTTACTGGGGCGGACTGTTCAGCTTTTTGGGTTTCGGCGGAGCGCTGGCCGCGATCTGGCTTCGCCGGCGAGCTTAGTTTTCCGTCGGGACCTTTTCCAAGTGGTCGATGACGAGCGTCTCTACGGGCACCTTTGCCGCCACCAACTTCAATCCGAGTTGCGACTGAACGGCGTCGAATATGCCCGTGCCCGGTTCCGCCGCCGCAGCCGTCGCAGTGGGCTCCGTCCCAGAAGGGTCCGGTACAAATTCCAAGTGGACATCATAGATTCCAGTCAATCCAGTCCGATCTTCTACCGGCGAACCAATCGCATTCCCCAGATAATCGACGATTGCGTTTGTGCGGCCGTTTAAGATGCTCGCGCGATTCTTGCCGTTCACCGCGATCGTCGCCGAGAATCCAGCTCCGGGCAGAAAGACCGGGTTTCCTGGACGCGGAGCCGGAAAACCGTTCTGATCCTGCATGACAATGTTATTGCACCCGCGGCAGGCCTCGTCGCGCCTGTTTTCGGATTTGGCCTCGCCCTTTGACTGCTCGGCCGGTTCCTGGCCCGATTCTTTGAGCTTCGGCCCGTTCCTGGCGACTTCCAATGCGTAACCCGAAACTTGCTTGGTCTCGCGATGCACCGCGAGCTTGAATCGATCCGCCAGCAGGTTCTGCACCATCAACCGGAAATCGCCCACGCTGGTGCCCGTGGGAACCGTCGCGACGATCGTGACCACATCGTCGCGGAGCCAGTCGGGTCCCGAAATTCGAGCGGCCGGCAGATCAAACGCTACTTGCATCACACGTCCGAGCCGAACGTTGGTCCATGTGATCCGACCAGGATCGTGATTAGTTTGGTTGAACGGGCCTACGGGTAATGGCCCGCCATTCATCGAACCAATTGCGTCGGGCGTACCCGGCTTTACCGATGCCACTTCGAATCTCGGCTGCCCGCAGACAACCGAGATCGCGAAGCTGACACTAAACAGTAGCCTGGTCACCGCCCGTTTACTGCGGCGGTGCGTGGAAGCGGCCGACATACGCCGCCTTGCCGATGACGTGGCCATCCATCGCCTTCATCAGATCATCGCGCGTAGTGTTGGCCGGCAGATCCAGCTTCGTATCCAGAGCGTAGAACTCGAACACGTAGTGATGGAACGGACCGGGTCCGGCGCCTGGTCCGAAGTAAGCCGGTGCGCCTCGGCCCGCGGCAATGCCAGGACCGTTACGGGTCCCGTCAGGCAGATCCCCCGAACCCAGTCCCTCGGGCAAGCTCTTGGTGGTGCCGGGGATGTTGAACGCCGACCAGTGCAGCGTATCCACGGTCGTTTTGTTGGACGAATTCTCGATATCGTGGAAAATGATCGCGTAGGTTTGCAATCCATCGGGAGCGGCCGTCGGGTTGTTGCCCAGGCTCCAGTGGAACTCGAACTCCGGCGACTTGTTCTCGCCCCGGCCGGCATTCCGCATGGGAACTTCGCCGCCATCCGCCCACGCCGGCGAGGTGACCGAAAGCACCGGCCGCGGTGGACCGCCCGGCCCTTTGCCGCCACCTTTTGCTCCGCCGGGCGCCTGCGCCATGACCATCGCACAGGATGTCATGACGGCGACCGCGGAAAGCGTAGCTCTTTGTATTCTGTTCATGTTCTTCATCCGTCTTTCTCTCCTCAAAAATTAAAGTGTCCCGTTAACAACTCTCCATTGTAGTCCCATTCGGTAGAGCGAAAACCTGAAGAAGGTCCCCATGTGAGAGCAATGCCTGGTGAAGTGGTTTATCCTATATCTCAGAATCAACGGAACCGAACGGTTCAGGGAGTACGTCTCATCTTCATGCGTCTGTCACTTGCAGGCTTGTCCGCCGGACTGTGTCTTGCCGGCTTGTCGGCCCAAGCCGGTCCATCGTCCTCAAACAATGAGGCCTCCGCCGTCTATTCGCGGATGCCCTTACGCTTCGAACTCGCCGGCGCCGGTAAATGGATTGCTCATGGCCCTGGCTTTTGGCGTCGGGTTCAGCCAGGATGGGACATTCTTCAGGTTTGGCGACCGCGGCCTGCGCTTGACGCTCGAAGGCCGCGAAGCACGCGGAAACCAGGGGCATTTTGAAGGCCTCGACAAGTCAGCCGTCCCCAGCAATTACTTCGGCCGGAACTCCCGCAGCATGGACGCCTTCGGCAAATTGCGCCAGACCGGTGTCTATCCCGGCATCGACATGGTCTATTACGGGAAAGGCCAGGCGCTGGAGTACGATTTTGAGCTGGCTCCCGGCGCCGATCCGTCCCGGATTCGCATGCGCTTCGCGGGCGCCGACAACATTCGGCTGGGCCCTCAGGGACAAGTGATCCTCGAACTGGGCGACCGTCAGATTACGCAGAATCCTCCCGTCGTTTACCAGCGCCGCGCGGAGCGCGAGATCGTCCAAGTACCCTCCTCCTACGCGATGAACGAGGACGGTTCGATCGGCCTTACGCTGGGCTCCTACGATACAGGCCGCGCTCTGGTGGTCGACCCCACCATCGTGTTCACCGATTACCTGGCTGGGACCAGTGCAGACGTTCCGATCGGCATCGGCCACGATAAGAACAACTTGATCTATATCGCCGGGTACACCTATTCGCCGGACTTTCCGACGGTAGGCACGGCATATTCCGGCTTCTTTTCCAACACCAATCAGCAGGCCTTCACCACGGTGTTGTCTCCGTTCGATCCGAACGGCAATCTCATCACTTATTCGGGATTCGTCAGCGGCGATTTTGGAAACTTTTTAAAGGCCATGACGGTGGATAGCGAAGGAGTCTTTTATCTCGCCGGCTATACCGACGATTTCTACTACCCGGTTACGCCCAACGCGTATCTCAGCAGCAACGGCGGCGTCCGGCGCGCATTTGTATCCGTCATCGACACCAAGCTTCCCGGCAAGGACGGTCTGACTTACTCTACTTTCTTCGCCGGCACCACCATGGATATTCCCACGGGAATCGCGGCCGCGAAGGGGAAGATCTACGTCACCGGGTACACCAGTTCCAAAGACTATCCGGTCACGACGAACGCCTATCAGAGCGCACTCCCCGGTGGAAGCTTCGATGGATGGGTCGCGGAGTTCGATCCGTCGCAAAGCGGCTCGGCGAGTTTGGTGGCGAGCACCTACTTAGGGGGCGGCGCCCTGGATTCTCCGCGATCGATCGCCGTTGCAGCGGACGGCCAGGTATGGGTGGCAGGCTACACGCGCTCGGGCGATTTTCCGACCACGCAGAACTCCTTCCGGCCCTTCTATTCCGGCGGCGGAGACGCCTTCCTCTCCAGGCTGGATCTGAACGCCATGACCCTTACGTATTCGACCTTCCTGGGCGGATCCGGTCAGGATCAGGCCACCAAGATTCTGGTGGACCCAACCGGTCACCTGGCTATCACCGGATATACCTTGTCCGGCGATTTCCCGGTGACGCCCGGTGCATTCCAAGAGCACGCAAGGCGGAAACGGTGACGCGTTTCTAACCATCCTCGATCCCAGCGCCCAGGATTTCACGAAGGCCCTGGTCTATTCAACGTACTTCGGCGGCAGCGACGGCGACGTCCCTTATGACCTGCGCCTGGACGCCGCGGGCAAGTATTATCTCTGCGGCTATACTTTGTCCCTGGATCTGCCGGTTCAAAACGCGCTCGCGCCGGTTTCTGAATTAGGCGCTCTCGATGGGTTCGTCGCGGTGATCGATCCCGCCGCCACGCCGCTCAAGGCCCTGGTCTACTCCAGCTACCTTACGAGCCCGGGATATCAGATTGCCTATGGGGTGGACGTGGATGCGAACGGCAACGTCTACGTCACGGGCACTGTTTTGGGCGATGTCTTTGGAGGCAACGGTGCGCATAATGCGCCTCCCGACAGCAACCTGAACGTGTTCGTGCTGGCGTTTAGTTTGCCGTAAGATCGATCTCTTCGCGGATCTTGAGAAGCTCCGCGCGCGGATCGCTGGCGCGCGTGACTTGGCGTCCGATCACCAGGTAATCCGCCCCGTTGGCGATCGCCTCCGCGGGCGTCGCCACGCGCTTCTGATCTCCCAGGGATGCGCCCGCGGAACGTACGCCGGGCGTCACCAGAATCGCGCGCGTCCCGGCGATGGACCGTACCCGCGCTGCTTCGAGCGCCGAGCACACCACACCGTCGATGCCTGCGTCCATGGCGTTGCGCACCCGCAGTTCGACCAGCGTCGCCAGGTCGCAGGAATATCCCATCTGGCGCAGATCGGTCTCGTCGAAGCTGGTGAGCACCGTGACTGCGAGCAATTTAAGAGAGGAGTCGCCGCGGCCGGCCACGGCCGCAGCCATCACGGCACGGCTTCCGTGGACTGTCAGAAAATCGGCGCCGACTTTGGCCACCTGCGCCACCGCCCGCTTCACGGTCTCGCCGATGTCGTACAGCTTCAGATCGACGAATACACGATGGCCACCCGCTTTCAGCTCGCGGACGAAATCCATCCCCGAGGCGGCGAACATCTCCAGCCCAACTTTGTAGAAATGAGCCGCGTCGCCGAGCGCAGCGACAAGCGCTCTGGCTTCGACTGCCGTTTCTACGTCGAGCGCGACGATTAAGCGGTCGGACCCGGATGCTTGCAAGGGCGCGTTCTCAAGGCCGCTAAGCTGCCGCGGACTCCTTAGCTTTGTTCTTGCTGCCGGGCGGCCGGCCTCTGCGCTTCAGCTCGGTCATCCAGGCTGGCGGGCGGCCTCTGCGGCGCCCCCGGCCCCGCGCCAAGCGCTCCAGGGTCAGGATGGCCTCTTCCAGTTGATCACGTTCCTGGCGTAGTTCCGCCAGCATCTTAATGACGTCCATTTAACTCTCCAAATCTCCCGTTAATCTCCGACCCCAACACCGGATAGCTGAATCCCGCCGGATCGCTGCCGCGGCGAGCATCAGAATTCGGTCGGCCGTTTAGCTTGAGTGTACCGAAACATTTCTGAAACTTTCAATACTTCCGCATGCAAAGTTTACATACTTAACTCATCCCGGAATCTTTTCCGTGTCGCTTCCAGTAAAAAAAGAATGGCACTCCGAGCGCAATCACGACCAACCCGATCCCCGATGCCCGCGGGGATGAGATGAGAGTCTGGTAAAGAAGCAATAGAGTTACGCCGACAAACGCGAGCGGCACCCAGGGATATCCCCAAGTGCGATAAGGGCGAATCAGGTCGGGCCTTTTCCGGCGCAAAACAATTACCGCCGCAGCGGTCATCCCGTAAAGAATCCAACTGGGAAAGATCACCGCATTGTACAAATCGCTGTAATGGCCGCTCAAAACAAATAAAGAAGACCAAACTCCCAATAACAGGATACTAGCGGAAGGAGTCCGAAAGATGGGATGCACTTTCCCGATATGCCGAAAGAAATAGCCGTCTCGCGCCATCGCATAAGGAACTCTGGACCCGGATAGAATCGAGCCGTTCAATGCAGCGAAGATCGAAATCATCGCGGCCACGCTCACCGCTCCCGCGCCGTGCGGACCCGCAATGCGCCGCATCATGTCCGCGGCGACACGGTCGCTGGAGGCGACCTCTCCGGCATTCAACACCGAAAAGTACGCGAGATTGGTGAGCAGATACACGCCGATAATGGCCGTGACGCCGGCAATCAGGGCCACCGGAAATGTTCGTTGCGGATTCTCAACTTCCGAACCCAGCATTCCGGCGTTGTTCCATCCGTCATACGCCCAGAGCGCGGCGACTAACGCGACAAAGAACCCGGCGGGACCGCCTGGTATGGGCGTCGTAGAAGTGGAGAGATTGAGGATGTGGGCCTGGCGCGAAAGCAATCCGACCGCGATGACGCCGCCGATCAGAATCACTTTCAGCGCGGTGACGCCCACCTGTACCCGCCCCCCGACTCTTACGCCGCGGTAATTGACGGCCGACAAAAAAAGTATCAGAAAGATGGCCAGCAGTTGCCCGTATCGAATTTCGAGCGGCCCGCCGCCGGGCCCGATGGGCCACGAGACGACGTACAACGGCGCCTGCAAACCAGGCAGAAAATCCGCCAGATAGGAGTAAAAGGCGGTGGCGAGCGCCGCAATCGAAGCGCTTTTTGCAACCCAGGTTTGGGTCCACGCGTAGAGAAATCCCCAAAACGGTCCGTAAGCCGCCGTCAGATAGGCGTACTCGCCTCCGGCTGCCGGCAGAGCCGCCGACAATTCGGCATAAGTCAACGCGCCGAACAGCGAGAGTATTCCGCCGAACACCCAGACCGCGAAGACTCTGCCGGGTGTTCCCACAGCTTTGACCATATCGGTGGGCACCAGAAAGATCCCGCTACCGATCACCGTGCCCATGATGATCGCGACGGTCGACCACAGGCCCAAGGCCCGCCGCAAGGCCGGTTGATGAGTTTTAGACGGCTGCACGGGGCTTCTCCTTGAGAATCAGGGACACTACCAGGCCGGTGCCAAACGTCATCGACGTTCCGATCAAGACATACCAGGTGAACGCTATGGGGGTCGCGAAGCGCACGTACAGCATCAGCGCGAGTCCGGCGACCATGCCGCACATCGCGGCCATCTCACCCACGCGCCGGGTCAGCAGTCCGAGCAAAAACACACCCAGCAGCGAGCCGTAGATGATGGAGGCGATCGAGAGCCCGGCCTGCAGCACTCCTCCCCAATTCCGGGCGAGCAGGGCCACGCCGGCAAGAATGATTCCCCACGCCACGGTCGCCAGGCGCGCGCGCTTCAGCCAGGCCGATTCGTCGCCGCGTTCCGCTCCGCCCATGGGCCGCAGAAAATCCATCACCGTAGTAGATGCCAGCGAATTCAGCGCGGCACTCAGGTTGGACATCGCAGCGGCCAAAATAGCAGCTATGAGAAGGCCGGACAAACCCGGCGGAAGCCGGTCCCAGATGAAGCGTGGATAGATACTGTCGGTCACCGCCGGCGGCGTCCATCCGTGGTCTTTGTACAGCGTGAACAGGCACACGCCGACGATCAGAAACAGCGTGAACTGGACGAAAATCACCACCCAGCTGGAGAACAGCGCCGCGCGGCTCTGGCGCTCATCCTTTGCCGAAAGAAGCCGCTGCACCAGAAGCTGTTCGGTGCCGTGGCTCGCGGTGGTCAGGAAGCATCCCCCGATGATCCCGGCCCAAAAACTGTAGGTCCGCGTGAAAAACTCCGGGAGCGGGCCGATCCGGAAATCGAACACTTGGAGTTTTCCAAGGGGTTCCGCTGTTGCAATAACGTGTCCCCATCCACCGGGGATTTCCTGCAACACCAGAAACAAGCTGGCCACCGCCCCGACGACGTACAGCGTCATCTGTATGACATCGGTCCAGATGACCGCGGTCATACCTCCCTCGTAGGTGTAAAGAAGCGTCAGGCACAAGATGGCGGCGATGGACGCCATCTCGCCGGTGCCGAGGACCACGGAAATGACGATGGAGATCGCGAACACGCGCACGCCTTCGGCCAGCGCCCTTAGGATCAGAAACGTGCCGGCGGTGAGCCGGCGAATACGCGTCCCGAATCGGATGCGCATCAGCTCGTAAGCCGTGAACATCTCTCCCCGGAAATACGCCGGCAAAAACAGCGTGGCGATCACCAGGCGCGCCAGCAGGTATCCGAAAACCAGTTGCAGAAATCCGAAATTTCCGGCGAAGGAGAGCGACGGTGTGCCGATCACCGTCAGCGTGCTGGTCTCGGCGGAAACAATGGAAAGCGAGATGGCCCACCAGGGGGCCCGCCGCCCTCCCAGGAAGTAATCTTTCAGCGAATTTTGCGAGCTCCGGAAACGCGATCCAAACCAGGTGATCCCCACCAGATATGCCGCGATCACCCCGAAATCGAGCCAGCGCATGGGCAAGAGTTCAGGATACGCGAAAGGAGCCTCGTCAAGAAAATGCGCGGGCGAAACCAGATGACGCCCAGCGGTGTCTAACACGACAGGTAGTGCTGCGGATACCGTCCTCGGGGCAAGGTGTACCCTGGAGACAACGGATGTTGTAACTAACGATTTCGTAATTGAGATTTCGTAACAAGGGATGCTGTGACTATGAAGAATTCGATCGTGAAGTTTATTGCTGGGGCGGCAGTAGGGCTGAGTCTAGGCTGGGTACTCGCCGCGCAGGAACCTAAGCCCGCCGATACGGCCAAGAAGGACTGGAAGGGTCAGGAAGAATACAACCTTTTCCAGGCTTTTCAGAAGGCCGATCCCAAGGGTAAAATCGAAGCGCTCGACAAATGGAAGGCAGCGTTTCCCGCCAGCGATTTCGCTCAGGAGCGCGAAGAGCAGTACCTGTTCGTCTATCAGCAGACGAACATGAACCGCGAGGCTTTCGATAAAGCCGCCGAAATTCTGAAGACCCGGCCCAACCATTTCTACGCGCTATCGGCAATCGAGCGGTTGATTTACACCCTTCCGCCTCCACCCAAGCCAGCCGATCTGGATGCGGCCGAGCGCGTCTCAAAATACCTTCTCGACAACCTCGATACCGTTTTCGCTGCGTCCAACAAGCCCATGGATGTCAAGGACGCCGATTGGGCCACCTACAAGCCGGCCATGAAGAACGCCGCGCAGGCGACGCTGGCCTGGGTGTACGTGCAGCGCAAGGACCATCCCAAAGCCGAAACCGAGTTAACCAAGTACCTGCACTTGGACCCGACTCAGGCTGCGTCCTCTCTATCGCTCGGCGGCGAGATTCTGGCGCAGAATCAGGAGCATCCGGAAAAGATTCCGTTGGGGTTGTACCAGTTCGCCCGCGCCGCGAGCTATGAGGGCCAAAACAGCCTTCCCGCGGCGGCGCGCCAGCAGGCTCGCGACTATCTGACCAAGACCTACACGACGTATCACGGCTCGAACGAAGGTCTGGACAAGCTGCTGGCCTCGGCGAAGAACAGCCCGTTCCCGCCGGAGGGCTTCACCATCGAAAGCGCCCAGCAGATCGCCACCAAGAAAGCCGCCGACCAGGAGAACTTCATCAAGACTCACCCCGAGCTGGGTCTGTGGCAGACAGCCATCAAGGATCCGCTGACGAAGGATGGCGGCGAAGCCTACTTCGAGAGTAATGTAAAGGGCGCGCTCCTGCCGGGCGGCGCCAATGGCGTGCAGAAATTCAGAGCCAAGATCGTGTCCATGACGCCCGCAGTCAAGCCGAAAGAGATCGTGCTGGCGCTGGAGCAGCCTAACGTTCCCGACGTCACCCTGGAGCTGTCTCAAGCGTTGCCGGGCAAGATGGAGCCGGGCGAGGAACTGCAATTTGAAGGCGTCGCAAAGTCCTACACGAAGCAGCCGTTCATGGTGGTGTTCGACGTCGAACCGAACCAGATCGAAGGCTGGACCGGCAAGAACGCCGCACCCGCACGGTCTTCGGCAGGCAAGGGCAAAGCGAAAGCCAAAGCCAAGCAATAACCGGTTGTTGGTACCGCGCCCAGCGACCTAGTATTCGGACGGGGTTGCCTGCGGACGCCAGGTTTGGGTATACTCCGCAGAGTACTGCGCACGGTATATTGTTAAACTCGATTGCGCTGGAGGGTTGCTGTGACATTGAGATATCGCACGCTGACGACGATCACGGCAGTTGGGATCGGCCTGGCCCTGGGTTGGGGACTAGGTACGCAGCAGATCAAGGCGCAGGACGCCAAGGCCTCTGAAAAGAAGTGGAAGGGCAAGGACGGCGGCCAGGAAGAGTTTCAACTGGCGTCGGCTGCCGATAAGGCGACGGACGCCAAAGGCCGCATCGCCGCGCTCGATAAATGGAAGCAGGCCTTCCCGCAAAGCGACTTCGAGGAAGTGCGTGACGACCTCTATCTGGGTGCCTACCAGCAGGCGATGATGAATCGCCAGGCCTTCGACAAGGCCCTGGAGATTAACAAGGCGCATCCGAATCACTTCTATGCCTTGCAAGCGGTTCTGGCTCTAGTTCAAGGTCTGATGCCGGCGACACCCGCCGACCTGGACAACGCAGCCCGGATCTCCATGTACATCCTAGACAACTCCGACGCGGCTTTCGCGGCTGCCAATAAGCCGCCGACGATAACAGATGCACAGTGGCCGGCTGTCAAGCCGGCGATGAAAACACTGGCCCATAACACGTACCTGTTCACCATCAAGGCCCGCAAAGATCAGCCGAGAGCAGAGACGGAGCTCACTGCATATCTGAAGAAGGACCCGACGCAGGCGTCCACTTCCTATGACTTGGCCGGCGCGATGCTCGCGCAAAATCAGCAGCATCCCGAAAAACAACCTGCCGCCATATATCATTTCGCCCGAGCCGCTGCCAACAATACTCCCAACGCCCTCCCGGCTCCCGCACAGAAGCAGGTCCTGGAGTACGTCACCAAAACCTACACGGCCTACCACGGCTCCGACCAAGGGCTCCAGGAGCTGCTGGCCATGGCAAAGACCAATCCCTTCCCTCCGGAGGGATTCACCATCAAGAGCAAGAGCGATCTTGCGGTTGACAAAGCCAAGGAACAGGCTGCCGCGGACGCCGCTAATCCGATTTTCGCGTTCTGGCGGGACTTAGTGAAAGAACCCATCCTGAAGGACGGCGATGCCTACTTCGGTAACATGAAAGGCGCGCTGCTGCCAGGCGACCCTGGCAAGCAGAAGGGCTTCGAGAAGTTCAAGGCCAAACTCATCTCCATGACACCGGCCAACAAACCGAAATCGCTGGTGCTGGCCCTGGAGAAACCCGACGTGGCGGACGTGACCCTGACCTTCGAGGAGCCTCTGGCTGGAAATATGGAACCGGGTGCGATGCTCGAGTTCGAAGGCGTCCCCGATTCCTACACGAAGGACCCCTTCATGGTGACCTTCCTCGTGACACCGGAACAGCTCACCGGGTGGACCGGAACGAATCCCAAGGGGCACGAAGGGTCCGGCTAAAGGCCCGGCAAAGCGGCAAAGCGGTCACGTAGCGCGAAGCGGCTAAAGCGCAGGTCGGAGACTGCCATTACATCTTGTAACGGCCGAGGTCCTCATCATTGAGGCCCTCGAGCCATTTGCGGATTTCCTCATTGCTGCCGACCTCGGCCACGGCGGCCGCAGTTTTCGAAGTCTTCAGCACCGTCTCTTCCACGTAGATCGGGCAATCCAGGCGCAGGGCGATCGCCAGCGCGTCGCTGGGCCGGGAATCCACGGAAATGAGCTGCCCGTCGCGTTCCAGCCAGATCACGGCGTAGTAGGTGTCTTCCTTAAGATCGCTCACGACCACCTTCTTCACGCCGGTTTCCAGACCGAACAGCAGGTTGCGGATCAGGTCGTGGGTCATGGGCCGCGCCGTGGGGATTTTCTCGATCTCCAGCGCAATCGCGTTGGCCTCGTAAATTCCTACCCAGATGGGAAGGACCGCGCCGCCATTGACGTCCTTGAGCACGACAATCGGAAGATTCGTACTGGGGTCCATCATCAATCCCCGGATCTTCATTTCGACTTCCATGTTCGCGTCCCTCCTTTTCGTTCTTAATTTACATTAAGCTTCGCCAGCTAGAGAATTCGGACCAGCGCGTGTCACCCGAACCTCTACATACTTCCCCGCCAAATCTTCATCGCTGCCGGGCCGCAGGAAGTTCAAGGTCTTATGCTGCGACGTCCGCCCGATCCACTGGCTGGTGGCCTTGTTGAATCCTTCCACCAGGCACTCCTCCACTATCCCGACATACGCCGCGTTGTTGCGGATCTGGATATTGCGCTGATGTTCCTGTACGATCGTCAGCCGCCTGGTCTTCTCTTCCTCGGCAATGTGATCGCCCAGCAGCAAGGCGGACGTATTCGGCCGCCGCGAGTACTTGAAGCCGAAAATGGAATCGAACTGCACTTCGTCGAGCAGACCCAGAGTCGCCTCCAGGTCTTCCTCGGTCTCGCCCGGGAACCCCACGATAATATCGCTGGTGATCGCGATGGGACGGCGGGCGGCTTTCATCCAGCCGATCCGCTCCATATACTCCTCGCGCGTGTAAAGCCGCTGCATGGCGGCCAGAACGCGGCTCGATCCCGACTGCACCGGCAGGTGCACATGATTGCAGAGCGCCGTGTTCGACTCGATGGCATCGACAATACTTTTGCGGAAGTCGCGGGGATGCGACGTGGTAAATCGCACGCGGCGGATGCCGGGGACCTTCCCCACGTTATCGAGCAGCGTGGCGAAATCCCAGCCGGCCGGCGACGGATCGCGATAGCTGTTCACGTTCTGTCCGAGCAACTGGATCTCGCTGTATCCTGAACGCGCAAGCTCCAGGGTTTCTGATAGGACCGAGGCGCTGGTGCGGCTGCGCTCGGGACCGCGGGTGAACGGAACCACGCAATAGGCACACGACTTGTCGCAGCCCTCGATGATCGTCAGATACGCCCGGTGCGGATTGTCGCGGCGCGTAACCGGCGTCTCGAAGGTGTCCTCGGTATCGAGGCTCAGCCCGGTGACGCGGCGATTCCCGGCTTCGAGCTGCACCAGCATCTGAGGAAGCTGGTTGTAACTGGCCGAGCCGCACACCAGGCTGACGTGCGGAGCTTTCTCGAAGATCTTCTCGCCTTCCTGCTGGGCGACGCAGCCGAGCACGGCAAACGTTTTCCCCTTGCCATGTTCTTTCTTGAACTGGTTCAGCCGGTTGAACACCTTCTGCTCGGCCTTATCGCGGATGCTGCAGGTGTTGTAGAACACCAGCTCGGCTTCTTCCGGCGTTTCGACCTTTTGATAGCCCTGATGCAGCAGCGTGCCGACGACCTTCTCCGAATCGTGGGCATTCATCTGGCACCCGAAGGTCTCGATGTAGAAGGTCTTCACTCTATTTTCATTGTAAGGGAACCGGCCGCCTAAGGCGTTCCCTCTATTGCGGCGGCTCAGGCTTCCGCTTAGCCTATAAATGTGAAACGACGCCTGAAACTCGTTCTTTGCCTGGCATTTATTGGCGCAGTTGCGTCCGCGCAAAGCGCCAGCACCACGTATTCCAGGGACCTCAACGGCAACCGCGTTGAAGGGAAACTGCTGAACACCTCCGCGAGCGGCGAGGTCACCGAGCGCTTTCAGTCCATGAACGGCCGCCAGGTGCCCGTCGAGCAGGTTACGGAGCGCGTGGTCAGCCAGGACGCGAACGGCAAGGTCACCGAACGGATCGTGCGGAAGTTCGACCCTACCGGCCAGCCCGCCTTGACGGAGCGCGTCCTGATCGAGGAGAACAAGCTGCCCGGCGGCGGTTCCACGGTTCGCGAAACTACCTATCGCAACGATACGAACGGAGGCCTGCGCGAGGCCGAGCGGAAGACCACCGAAACCCGCGTGAGCGGATCGACCACAATTCCAGCACGACGATCGACCGGCCCGGCATGAGCGGTTCCTTCGAAACCGTGGAGAAGCGGTCGGCGGTTACCGAGGGTCCGGCTGCCAATCAACACACGACGGAATCGGTTTACAGCCGCGACGTGTCGGGCGGTTTCAAGGAAAGCCTGCGCCTGGTGAGTACGGCTTCCACCGTGAACGATGCGACCAAGGAATCGACAGCGATCTATGAGCCCGGCCTGAACGGACAGCTACAGCTCGATTCGCAGACCGAATCCACCACCAGTAAACAGCCTGACGGCACACAGCGGACGGAGACCAACGTATTCGCGAAAACAGTCGCCGGAAACGTCCAGGACAGCAGCGGGGGCCTGCGCGTGAAGGAACAGCAAGTCCTGCAGCGCCGCGCGAATCCGGACGGTTCCGTGGTCGAAATCGTGAGCGTTCGAAGGCCGGCGGTATCCGATCCGAACCGCCTCGGGGATCTGCAAAAGGTTTCGGAAACCCTATGCAAGGGCAAGTGCCAGCCGGAGCCCAAACCGGCCGCCCAGCCCGCTAAGCCATAGCCGTGGAGCAAGCTTCAGCTTGCAACGGAGGCTTTAGCCTCCGGTTCGCACGGGTGCTGAAGCACCCGTCGCAGGCTAAAAGCCCGCTCCACTCTTAAACCAAAATCTGCTCCAGGAAACTCTCGCCCGTAACGATTTTCGTCCCGAAGTTCTCCGCCACCGTCTGGCCGATATCGGATAAAGTCTTCCGCGTGCCGAGATCGACGCCCGCGCGAGCTTGCTTGCCATAGACCAGCAGCGGCACGTACTCCCGGCTGTGATCGGTGGATTTCGTCGTCGGATCGCAGCCATGATCCGCGGTCAGGATCAGCAGATCGCCGGGGCGCAGGCGGGATTCGAGCGACGGGAGCCAATCGTCCACCGCCTCGAGCGCTCGCGCGTAGCCTTCCACGTCATTGCGATGCCCGTACAACTGGTCAAAATCGACCAGGTTGACGAAAATCATCCCACTGGCGAGGGAGTCCATGGCCTGAAGAGTTTTCTCCATTCCGTCCGCGTTCGATTTGGTCTTTTCGTAATCGCGAATGCCCCGCCCCAGGAACACGTCGAAAATCTTTCCGACGGCGAACACTTCGACGCCCTTGGCATGTAACTGGTCGAGGAGCATTCCTTTGGGCGGCGGAACGGCGTAGTCGTGGCGATTGGGAGTGCGCGTAAAGGCTCCCGGCGCGCCCAGGAACGGCCGCGCGATGACGCGCCCCACTTCGTACTTGCCGCGCAGGATCTCGCGCGCGGTGTCGCACATTTTGTAAAGCTCGTACAGCGGGATCACTTCTTCGTGCGCAGCCACCTGAAAGACGCTGTCAGCCGACGTGTAGACAATCGGGGAGCCGGTGCGCATATGCTCCTCGCCCAGCTCTTCGATGATCTCGGTCCCCGACGCGGCCTTGTTGCCGAGCGTGGCGCGGCCGATCCGGCGCTCGAATTCGTCCATGACTTCGGGCGGGAACCCGTGGGGGTAAACGGGAAACGGTTTCGCCAGATGAATGCCCGCCATCTCCCAATGGCCCGTGGTCGTGTCCTTGCCGGGCGAAGCCAGCGCGCAGCGCCCGTAAGCGCCTGTCGGCGCCGGATCGGCGGGGAGGCGGTCCAGAGGCCGGATATTCCCCAGCCCCAGCCGGCAAAGATTATTCAGGTGCAACTTGCGGCTTTGCGCGATGTGCCCGAGGGTGTCGCTGCCGGCGTCGCCGTACTGCGCGGCGTCGGGCATCTCGCCGATGCCGACGCTATCGAGAACGATCCAGATGACGCGCTCGAAACTCATTTCACGTCAATAATTGCTTGAATCCGGCTGGTCATCTGCTCCAGAAATGTGGACGGATCGAAGCCATCCATCCGGCTGACAATGCGCCCGCTCTTGTCGATCAGAATGGTGGTCGGAATGTTCATGACGTTTAGCAGCCGGGCTAAGCCGTCTTCGAAATACACGGTCTTGTCCCACATCTCGGCGGTCAGGAACGGTTCCACCACGGAATGGTCCTCATCGGCATTCATTTCCAGAAACGCGACGTCGCCGCGCGAACCGAATCGCTCGCGCAGGGTCTCGTACAGAGGATGCTGCACGCGGCAGGGAACGCACCAGGTGGCCCAGAAATCCAGGATCAGCAGCTTGCCCTTGAGGCTCGCGAGCTGGAGCTTTTTTCCGTCCAGTCCGGTCACCGTGAACGCCATGGGATCCGCCAGGGAGGAATTCGGCTCCAGCGCGAGCAGTTTCTTGCGCCGGCTCTCGACGATTGTAGAAACGCGGTCGTAGGTTGAAAGAACCAGATCGCCCAGGCCCATTTCCGAGCCGTGAACCTTGGCGTAAACCTCGCCCAGCAGCAAGCGGTCTCCCTGACGCTGGTCGTCGGTAGCATGCGGATCGGGGATCACGAATGCCTCGGCCAGATGTTCGATCGCATCCGCCTGTTGGCCCCCTCGCAGAAACACCTCCGCCCATTCGCGAGCGGTCTCCTCGCCGGGATAGGCCGAGAACGCGCGAGCCGCCAGCCGCAGCGCGTCCGGGGTGTCCTTCTCAATGGTCCGGGCGCGAGCCTGATACACCAAGGCGCGGCTGAGAGCCCGCTCCTGCTCGTCCTGTTGATGCGCCGCGTCCCTGCCCGTCGCGACGGGCATCTTGTCGACTAAATCCTCGAAGGCGCGCGCGTATTTGTACGCCTTAGCGGCGTTTTCTTCGCCCCCGAGAGTCAGAAAGGCGTAGGCCAGGCGGTCCAGCAACTGGAAATCAGCCGAGGATGTCGCCACGGCCGATTCCCCATACTTGGCGATCCGGGGAACGTCGTTATCGTCGATGGCGGCCTTGGCGAGCGACCGTTCGATGTCCAGCCGCTGCGAGCTGTTGGGATATTTGGCGAGGTGCGCTTCCAGGCCGCGGATCAGGTCCACCGGGCTGGTGCCTTCGTTGACGGCGCGCATCAGGTCTTGCTGCTCTTCGACGGAAGGCCCGGGTTGCTGGGCCAGCAGGGTCCACGAAGACAGCAGAATAATCGCCGCGAGCTTCATTCCACGGCGGTCTTTCCGTTCCCGCGCATTGCGGCGGCCAGCCGGCCGGCCCGATCCCGCGCAAGATTGACGAACCCTTCATTCTTGGCCACCCGGTCCAGCAGCGGCAGGAACTGCTCGCGCCCCAGCAGGCGCTTCTGCGACCAGGCTGTGTCCACGCGCAGCACGGCATCGTTGACGCCCAGCTTGTCAAAGCGAATGGCGCGGCGCAGGTTCATCATGGCCCGCTCGCTCTCCGAGATGCGCTCGAACCAGTCCTGCAGCAGCCGGGCGTTTTCGTCCAGAGAATAGTTGAACTTTACTTCGCCGGCGTCCCCGCCGGCCTCCCAGCGAAAGCTTTTATCGCCGGTCTTAGCCACCTTCAAACCACTTTCAAGAGGCCGCTTGAAGTGATCCAGTTTATCCGCCAGATCGAAGATCGCCTGCACGGCCTCCGGTTCCAGCTTGAACGGCTCGGGCTCTTCGTCCTTGGCTTCCCGGTAGGTGGTGGCGCCGTCTTTGTCGACCGTCACGGCCATGTAGGCAGGATCGGACCCAGGAAAGCTTTTGGTGTAGGAAACGCGAGGACCATCGGCGCACAGCGCCAGCCCGGCAATCGTGGCAAACAACAGGATGCGCCTCACGAGCCGACTCCGAACGCCAGCCGGGAACTGGTAGTCGCGTGACAAATGGCGACCGCCAGCGCGTCGGACGCATCCTCGGTTTCGATGACTCCCTGGAGTCCGGTGAGGGTGCGCACCATCATCTGCACCTGCTGTTTTTCGGCCCGGCCGTAGCCCACCACGCTGACCTTGATGGCCAGCGGAGAATACTCGCCCAGCGCAATTTGAGCCTCGGCGATCGCCAGCAATGCGACGCCCCGCACGTGGGCCAGCTTCAGCGCGGTCTTGACGTTCTGCGAATAGAAGACTTCTTCCACCGCCGCCGAATCGGGCTGATGACTTTCGAGCACCGCCCGCAATCCCTGGGCGATCGTTGCCAGGCGCTGCTCTAGAGGACTCTTAACCGCGGTACGGATCACCCCATGCGCGAGCACGCGATGGCGGCGGCCGTCGCTTTCGATGACGCCCCAGCCGGTGCACTCGGTTCCACAGTCGATCCCCAGAACACGCACAGTTTAGGAGGCGAGGGCCTCCATCTCCTTTTCGTCGATATCGAAGTTGGAATACACGTTTTGCACGTCGTCGTTCTCTTCCAAAGCCTCGCTCAACCGGAGCATGGCGCCGGCGTTCTTGCCTTCGAGCTTCATGAGATTCTTGGGCACCATCCCGATTTCCGCGGATTCGGTGGGAATACCGGCTTTCTGAATCGCTTCGAGCACGGCATCGTGGGACTCCGGCGGAGAGACCACGACCCAATTGCCTCCATCGTTGCGCAGGTCTTCGGCGCCCGCGTCCAGCGCCAGGCTCATGAGCTGATCCTCGGTGGCCTTCTCGCCGTCGATCACGATCTCACTCTTGCGCTCGAACATCCACGCGACGCTGCCCTGCTCGCCCAGATTCCCGCCCTGTTTCGAGAAGATGTGGCGGATGTCGCTCACCGTGCGGTTGCGATTATCGGTCGCCACCATCACCAGCACGGCCGCTCCGCCGGGGCCGTAGCCCTCGAACATGATCTCGTCGATCTGGCCGCCTTCGAGCTCGCCGGTACCGCGCATGATGGCCCGCTTGATGTTATCGGCGGGCATACTGACCGCCTTCGCGGCGGCCACGGCCGTCCGCAGGCGCGGATTCATCCCCGGATCGCCTCCGCTGCGGGCGGCGATCATGATTTCCTTAATGCAGCGGGTGAAGATTTTCCCGCGTTTGGCGTCCAGCGCGCCCTTCTTGTGCTTGATGGTCGCCCACTTTGAATGTCCAGACATACAATCCTAAAGATATCATGCGCCCCCGCCCTGACAGGCGGGGCGGGGCTGGACTGAAATGAAAGAAAAAGGGGACACCTCCTAATTTCCGCAAAGCCAGTAGCGGTGCGAACACCAGGAGGTGTCCCCTTTTTCCCCGTTGAGAGCAAGCCTTACATCGCGCCCTGATTGTCCAGGCTGCGCCACAGGTACCAGGACGCCACCGAACAATAGGGCCGCCAGGACGCCGCGATCTTTTCCATCTCGGCCGGCGTGGGCAATTCCGCCAGATTGTAGGCCTTCTTCATGGCCGCACGCACGCCCAGATCGCCGGTTGGCAGCACGTCCAGGCGCCGCAGGGCAAAGATCAGGAACATCTGCGCGGTCCAGACGCCGATGCCCTTGACCTGGGTAAAGTGTTCGATGATCGCGGCGTCCTCCAGGGCATGGACGCGATCGAACCGCACCTGCCCGTCGCGGGTCATTCGCGCCAGCTCACGGATATACGTAAGTTTCTGTTTCGAGAGGCCTAAAGTACGCATCCTGGCCGGCCGCAGTTTCAGGATCGATTCCGGGGTCAACGGATCCGCCTTGGCCGCCGCGATCAACCGGTTGAAGATGGTCAGCGCGGCCTTTCCGCTCAACTGCTGGTATACGATCGACCGGACCAGGGTATGAAAGTTCGGGTCGCGGAATTGCATCCGGTAGGGGCCGATGCGCTGGATGATGCTTCCGAGGACGGGATCGGCGGACTTTAGATGCGTGAGCGCTTTTTTCATTTTAAAAGGCAATGAAACCCCATCGCGGCCGGGGGCAGTCTTACAGTATAAGTATGCGTCGTCTCTATCTGTGCGTGCCCGGGATGGCAGTGTTGGTGGTGCTGGGCCTGCTCGCTCAGGAAAAAGCCCAGGACAATACGATCAAGGTGGACGTGGACCTGGTCAATGTCCTGTGCACCGTCCACGGGAAGAACAACGCCCTGATCGGCGGCCTGGAAAAAGCCGACTTCCACCTGTTCGAGGATGCCAAGGAACAGGAGATCAAATACTTCACACGCGAGACCGACCTGCCGCTGACCATCGGCCTGCTGGTGGACGTCAGCGGAAGCCAGGAGCGCCTGATCGACACCGAACACCGGGCCGCCAGCGCGTTCTTCCGCTCGGTGCTCCGTCCCAAGGATCTGGCGTTTATCATCAGCTTCGGCAAGGATTCGGAACTGCTCCAGGATTCGACCAGCTCACCCACGCTGCTGGAAGACGGGCTGAAGCAGCTTCGCCTGAACGTTCCGCGTCGGCGGGCTGCATCCAGGTCCCGTCCCGACGCAGCAGAACCAGGCCGGCACGGTTCTATGGGATGCCGTGTACCTGGCCGCGAATGAGCGGCTCAAGAGCGAAGCCGGCCGCAAGGTCATCGTGGTGATCACCGACGGGGTCGACACCGGCAGCAAGAAGACTCGTGAGCAGGCGATTCGCGAAGCCCAACTGGCGGACACCGTGGTGTACAGCATCGACTACAGCGATCCCGCCGCCTACGGGGGCGGAGGCTTCGTGTTCGGAGGCGGCGGCGGAGAAGGCGACTTGAAGAAGATGTCGGATGAAACCGGCGGCCGGGTGTTCAAAGTGGATCGCAAGAACTCGCTGGACGATATCTTCAAGCAGATCCAGGAAGAGATGCGCAGCCAGTACGCGATCGCGTACTCGCCTACGAATCCGAAGAAAGACGGGACCTACCGGAAGCTCGACTTCAAGATGGCGAACAAGGATTACAAGGTCCAGGCTCGCAAGGGATATTACGCGGTAGCGAATTAAATCACGTCCGCGAAACTCTTTGCGCAGCCGGTGGAACCAGGCATATCCGACGACTGCGACCGCCGCGCCCACGATCCACAACCCGATCACGCCCCGCATCGACGGTGCCTGATTCTCCAGAAAGACCGCCCGATACGCCCGCACCAGCACGAACAGCGGATTGAAGCGCAGCAGCGTGATCGCGCTCGCGGGAAGCTGGTCAAGCGATGTCTCGGGATAGCAGATCGGCGTCAGAAAGAACCACAGCGTCAGCAGGTAGCCTGTGACTTGGCCCAGATCGCGCACGTAGACCGCGGTAGCCGCCAGGATCCAGGCGAGTCCCGCCGTAAACAGGATCTGGGGAATCAGCAGCAGCGGCAGCCAAACGACGCTCGCAGGCACCGACCCGCGCACCGCCAGCAACCCGATCACGAAAATCACCAGCCCGAACCCCTCGGTCACCGCGCCCGAGATCACCAGGTTCACCGGCAGCGTCTCCAAAGGAAACACGATCTTCTTGACGAAGCTGCGGTACTCCAGGATCACGTACGGCGAGCGGCCCACCGCTTCCGAGAACGCCAGCCACGGCAGCATCCCGGCGAGAAAATACAGGACGAATCCCGTGCGGCTCGTGTCGGCTCCGAAGCGCGTGCGCAGCACGACGCCGAACACGAAGAAGTAGGTCGCCATCAGCAGCAGCGGATTCAGAAACGTCCACAGCGTGCCGCCGAAGCTGCCCCGGTAGCGCGACAGGATGTCGCGGCGGACCATCGACCCGATCAGCTTGCGATTCCGCCAGACGCTGCGCGTGGGCAACACAAACGCCTTGGGGACGGCTCGCAGCAACCGCGTGCGGCGCACGGATGAAGCGGTCAGCACTCGCGGCGTGCCGATATCAAGCTTTCCTGCGATCCCGACGTGTGCGGCGATCTCAATAAACCGGTCGCGGTCCTTCACCGGAGCGATCTGCACGCTGTAAGCGCCTTCTTCCGCCGGCAAAGGGATGCGCAGATCCGCCTCGCGGCCGCTCACCTCGGACCATTCGCCTTCCTGAAGAAACGCCCCAGTGGCCGGATCGTAGAGCTGCCAGCCGATGACGCCGGGCTGATCGATCCGGAAACGAAGATGGATGGCGGGACCATCCGCCACCGCTTCGACGATCTCGATCTCACGCATACAACCATGCCGGATAGCGATCGCGCACGCCGCGGCGTTTGCGGGCCACGGCGTAGATCCCTTCGCCGCGATGCTCCTTCGGCAGGATGTAGCGGTCGAGGAGGTGCTCCACCCAGGCCTGCTCGGGCTTGGGCTCTTCGCGGAATGGCCCGGTTTCGAGCGCCGTGACCTCGAACCCGGAATTCTCCAGCAAATCCTTCACTTCGTGCGGCGAGTATTCGCGATTGTGACGAGCCCCGCCTTCGCCCTGCGGATTCGGGCGAATGTAGGCCGGAAACAGCATCGGGTGAAATCCCTGCAGGATCGCCGACACCGCGCGGGCGGAAGCGATGTTGGGCGTGGTCAGCACCAGCGCTCCGCCGGGTTTGAGGATGCGATTGATCTCGCACATCATGTGCATCGGATCGGATGCCAGGTGCTCGATGAGCTCGCAGCAGAGCACGGTCGAGAAGTATCCGTCGTCGTATGGGAATTTATCCTTCTCGGCATCAAAGAGATCGATATCGCAGCGAAACTCCTCTCCGTTTTCCGAAGTGACGGCGCGATGATCCGTCTGGCCGCGCGGGCCGTAGTAACAGCCGCGCACCTCGCCGTATCCAAGCCGCGTCTGGAGCGCGGGAGTGATCTGGAGATAGGCGCCCATCTCTAAGATACGGTCCTCTGGACCTCCGGAAGGAGTCAGCGCCAGAGTCCGCTCCAAGCGCGTTCGATGGATCTCGACATAATCCCGCGACCCGTTCTGAGCCGGGACCCAGGAAGCGATGTACTCGCTCGGGACATGCGTGCTCACAGGAGCAGATTCGGCCGCGGCCTGCGCTTGCGGTTCCCGTCCCTGCACAACTGTCTCCAGGAACTCGACGTAGCGCCGTGCGACCGCGTCCCAACTGCATTCCCGTTCGGCCCACGCCCGCGCACGTTCGCCCAGCGCGTTACGGACCGCCGGACGACTGGACAGCAGCGCCAGATATTCGAACAGATGCTTCTCCTCGGTGGCATCGACCGGAGCCTTCAGGCAAATATCGTCAGGAAGTTCGCGGAAAGATCCCACATCGGACACGATCACGGCTTTGCCCATCCCCAGCGCCCGCTGGAGCGTTCCGGAACTCTCACCGACGGTCGGATACCGCAGGTTCAGGACAATGTCGCAGGCGCCCAGGTAACCGTTGAAATCTTCCATGGGAACGAAATCCAGATGGCGCACCTGCTCCTTCAAGCCCATGGATGCGATCAGGGACTGGAGCGGAAGCTCCGGATGCGCCTCGCCTACCAGGATCATGCGCGCCTCGGGAAGCGCGCGCACCAGCCTCCGGAACGCCCGCAGCGATTCGGCGATGCGCTTGTAGGGCTTGAGGAATCCAAACACGCCGATCAGAGGAGTACTTTCCTCCAAACTCGTGAATAAACCCAGCCGCGCGCGATAGCTCATGCGATCGACCGGCTCGGTCCAGGCGCCATGAGGAATCCGGGCCATGGGACCCTCGAATCCCTGTGCGCGAAGCTCCGCGCCCACCGCATCGCTATGGACAATGGCCCCGCGCGAGCCCGCCAGCACCGTCCGCATCATCGGCAGGCTGTAGTCCGGAGCCTTCTGGCGCGTCCGCACGTAGCGCTCGGCGTATTCTTGTGCCTCGGGTCCGTGATTGCGCCCGACCTCCCGCAGGTAACCGTCCCAGTCATTACGATTGATGGTGAGATCGGCAACCAGGTGGTGCAAATTGGCTTCGTGCATCACCACCACGCCGGGATGTTTCAGAGCGGCTTCGTAGACGAAATCGTGATACGGATTATTTCCCAACTGGTAGACGCAGACGTCGTATCGCGATGCGTCAAACGCGGCGGGCTTGGCCGCAAACGTTTCCACCTCGATCGAGCCCTTCCAGTGTTCCAGCAGCGCCGCCGAATAGTCGGCGATACCGCTTTTGGCTGGCGGCAGAGGAGAAAAGAAAGCTACCCGCATGCTTCAGGGAATTAATTCCGCGCTAAAGATCGCGAGCGATAAGGGGATCTTGATCATCACAGGGGTGCGGGCGGCATCGCGCCTGAAAAACACCTCCAGTGTGAGATCCGACGCAGGACCCTTGATCGACGTACGGAACCGGTCTGCGTCTATTTCCCGGTTTCCGAGACGCACCGGCGTCGCCCCCAGGTATTCCAGCCGCACCTGATATGCCGCGCCCAGGATCGCCGGTTGCGGGGAAGGCAGCCGCCCTTGCGCCAGTTCCCTGCGCACAAACTGGAGCAGCGTCAGGGCATCGCGCGCGCAGATGGGCACACTCAGTTGGCTGGTCCCGGCGATGCCACCGCCGCGAACCGTCTCGCGCGTCGCGGTATTCTTCGCGGGATCGAAAATCACCCGCTCCTCGCTATTGCGAGCCCCGTGTGCGACTTTCTTATCCAGTTGCCAGGAGCAATAATCCGGATTGGCCGTGGAACGATACTGATCGCGAATGGCGAACCCGGGCACGCTGGCGTCCAGGTCGAAATCGAATTCCCAGCCAGGCGCGGACTCGGTGCCTCCGGCGGTCTTGTCCGAGCGGAGAGTGGCTTCGCCCAAACTCAAACCGCTGGGCCAGTTGATGCTGTAATGGAGCGTCTCTCCGGAGGCGAAACACGCAGCGCAAAGGAATAAAAAGTACTTCATGAAACACGCGCGGCGAGAGCGGCCGCACGCCGGGGACGCCGGCCCGCCACGTCGTAATACACATCCAGCGTCTGGGCCGCCGACTTCTCCCAGCTGAATCCAGCCGCGCGATGCAGCCCGAGCCGTTCCAGGCGAACGCGCAGTTCCGAATTCAGCAGTACGTCCAGCACGGCTCGCGCGATCTCCTCTTTCGAGCCCGGATCGAACAGGATGCCCGCGGCATTGGCAACTTCCGGCATGGCCGTCGCTCGCGAGCACACCACGGCGCGACCGCACGCCATCGCTTCCAGAATGGGCAGGCCGAACCCTTCGTAAAACGACGGGAACGCGAACAAATCGCACGCGCCGTAGAACTTCACCAAATCGGAATCTTCCACGAATCCGGCAAAATGCACGCGGTCCCGGATGTTCGAGCGGTCCACTGCCCGATGCAGCTCGCGCGAATACCAGGTCTCCTTGCCGACGAACACCAGATCGTGCGGCAACTTCGGCTCCGCCCGCAGCACGTCCTCGAACGCATGCAGCAGTCCAACGTGATTTTTGCGGGGCTGCAAATCGCCGACGGTCAGCACGAACGGCCGGCGGATGCCGAATTTCCTTTGGATCGCCGCACGGGCCACTTCACGCTCAATCGGGCGGAACTGGCCGGCCACGGCGTTCGGCACTACCACCACCTTGTCTTCCGGAATGCGGTAATGCTTCAGGATCGCGCGGCGTGAATATTCGCTGGGCGTGAGCACACGTGCCGCCCGCTGCACCGTTTGCCGAACCGTCAGGCGCAACTGGAGGGAACGAAACCTGGTGAAGTACTGCGGATACTCCAGAAAGCTGACGTCGTGCACGCTGACGACAAGCGGCGCCGCGCTGAAGAGCGGGCCTGTGTACTGTACGTGCAGCAGATCCGGACGATCGCGCAAAAGATGCTGAGGCAGGTCCAGGCCCAGGCGCTTGTAGGGATTCTGCGAGACGCCGCGAGTTCGAATGCGAGCGGGCAGATCCGCTTTGACGCCCTCCTGGGAGATATAGGCGATCAGTTCACTGTCTTCGTCCAGGCGAGCGAACTGCTTGAGGAGGTTTCGGATATAAACTTCGTTACCCGTCAGGCGACAGCCGATCGCGTGTGCGTCAACTGAAATTCGCATCAAAATGTCAGTATAGCGTTCTCACCAGCGTCCCCACGCCGAACGCTGAAAATAACGGGAGCTTCCTAGTACGCGGCTTGGTATATTTCGAGCGCCGTGGCCGCGTTGAACGTCTGTGGATTGAACTTGCCGGTCCACTGCTTCGCCGCCTCTTCGGCCAGGCGCGGAAGCGTTTCTTCGGGAATCCCGGCGTCGCGGAGATTCGCCGATAGCCCGGCCATTTCCGCCAGCTCGCGCAATCGCGCCGGCAGATCGCCGGGAAACAGCTCGCGATAGCGTGCTCCGGCAACCTCGCTATTCCATTCGACAACCTGGGCGAGCACGGTCGCAACTGCCGCTCCGTGGGACAGACCGAACTGGTCGGTAAGAGGGTATGCGCAAGCATGCGCCGCCCCCAGATTCGAGTTTTCGATCGCCAGACCGCCGAAGTGCGCACCCAGGAGCATCGCTCCGCGCGCTTCCAGATCCTCGGGATGGCGCACGATCCGCTCGAAGGCCTCCGAGATCAGCCGCCAGGCCGACCGCGAGAAGCATTCGGAAAGCGCCGTCTGGCGCGTGGTCACCAGCGTTTCCAGCGCGTGCGATAGCGCGTCGTAGCCCGTCGCGGCGGCCAACGCCACGGGCTGCGAGAGGGTGAGCTTGGGATCCAGAATGGCCACCCGGAACGATCCTTTTCCGTCGCCGCAAGACATTCGCGCGCCGGTTTCAGAATCGATCAGCATGGCGGATGTTTGCGCTTCGCTCCCGGTGCCGGCCGTGGTGGGAACCGCGATCATGGGCAGCATGGGACGCGAGGCTTTCCCGTAACCCCAGTAATCCCGCATCTTGCCGCCATTGCTGAGAAGGAAGTTAATCGCTTTGGCGCAATCGAGCGAGCTTCCGCCGCCTACGGCCACGATCAGATCGATACCCAGTGGCGCGGCATAAGCCCCGCCCGCTTCCGCCATGGCCGACGTCGGATTCGCCTGAAAGTCGTGGAAACCGTGCACGGTCATCCGTCGGGCCTTGAGCGAACGCATGGCTTCCGGAGCGTAGCCCGCATTCACGATGCCGGGATCGGAGACCAGCAGGCAGCGCGTGCCGCCCAACTCCCGGGCAACTTCGCCCAGCCGCGCGAATTCGCCTGCGCCGAACACCACTCGGGTACGGGGCCGAAAGTCGAAAGGGGTCACTTGAAGTTATGGTAGCTAAAAGGGGACAGCCTCTACTGTCCGGTCACTGGGTCTGCTATCAATCTCACAGGCTGTCCCCTTTTAGCGCCGCACGAGCGATGGCCCTTGCGCCATCCACGCACAGGACCGCGGCATGCTTCGAAGCCGCCTCCAGCCCGCCGAGCGCTTGATCGATGGTTTCCACGGTGAGCGCTTGCAATTCCGCGCGCGTTTTGCCGATCATCCATTCGGAAAGGGCCGAGCCCGCGGCGATCGAGGCCGTGCAGCCGCGGACCTGAAAACGCGCCTCGGCCACCTTTCCATCTTCAAAGAGCGCGGACAACCGCAGCAAGTCTCCGCAAGCCGGATTGCTCACGTCCACAGTGGTCGCTGGCGGCGGGAGCTGGCCGATGTTGCGGGGATTTCGGAAATGTTCCAGGAGCAGTTCGGAATGCACGTTGTCCTACCGGATCATAAGTTGAGCGTAACGCACAATGTGGGGCAGGATTGAATCCTGCGTGCGGGTTTATAACCCGCACACGACGCCAATTGGAAATCGGCGCGCAGGTTGAAAAACCTGCCCCACCTGGCGGATGATTCCAGGCCCCTTGCATTAAGCTCCCGATTTGCGCGACACTAACAAGTTTTCCCGGTCGATATATCTAAATGCGCGCTCGAATTCTCTATCACGACCATTGTTTCGACGGCGCGGCGTCCGCGGCCTTCTTCAGCCGGTTCCTGGAAGGCAAGTTTTATCCCGGCGCGCAATTCGAGTTTACCGGGCTGGCGCACAAGGCCTCGCAGTTATTTGAGCCGAGCCTGTTTGACGGCGATGTCAACGCCATTGTGGACTTCAAGTACTCGACGGATCCCCGTCTGACGTGGTGGTTCGATCATCATCAGAGCGCCTTCCTCACGCCCGAAGACGCCGAGCATTTTCGCCACGACACCAGCGGCCAGAAGATGTACGATCCCAGTTTCAAATCCTGCACGATGTATATCGCCACGGTGGCGCGCGAACGCTTCGGCTTCGCGGCGCCCGATTTGGCCGAACTGGTTTCCTGGGCGGACATCATAGACGGCGCTCAATACGCCAACGCGCAAGAAGCGGTGGAACTGCGCGAACCGGCCATGCGGCTCACGCTGGTCATCGAGGGAAGCAAGGGATCGGACACCGTGCAGAAGATCATCCGCATGATGCGGAATCAATCGCTCGCGGAAATTGACGCCGATCCCGGGATCCAGGCAGTCTATCAGCCTCTCTACCAACAGCACCTGCAGTCGCTGGACATCATCCGGCGGCAGGCCCGCTGCGAAAATGGAGTGGTGTATTTCGATCTGGTGGACCAAAAGTTAGAAGGGTATAACAAGTTCATTCCTTACTATCTGTTCCCGCATTCGGTGTATACGGTCTCCGTGCTCACATCGAGTTTCCGGACCAAGGTTTCGGTAGGATCGAACCCCTGGGCCGAGGTGCCGGTGGATCACAACCTGGCGACTATCTGCGAGCGTTACGGCGGGGGCGGACACCCGCGCGTAGGTGCTATCAGCTTCGAAATCGGAGCGATTGAGCAGGCCCGGCAAGCGGCTAGAGAAATCACAGCGGAGCTAAAGGGTGAAGTCGCGCAAAGCGGAGCCTAAATTACTGGCTCCATGCCAAATCGGCGGAGCAGCAGGAACTCCGACAGATTGTCCGTGGTGAGCAGGCCTACCAGGTGCTGTCCGTCTTGCACCAGGGCACACCGGCCGCGAGCCATTAAGGGCAGCGTCTCGGCCAGGTCGGCCGCGGGCTCAAGCGCCAGGAAATCGCGATCCATCACGCCGGAAACGTAGGCATCCGGACCTTCTGACGCCAAGGCCCTCAGAAGCCGGTTGCGGTCCAGCAGACCGATGACTTCTTCGCCGTGCATCACCGGGAAATCCTGCTGTGACGTCGACAGCAGAAGATTGGCGGCATCGCGCACGGTATCGCCATGTTCCAGATGGTGAAATTCGGTGATCATCGCGGCGCGGACCGGAATCCCGTTGGTCAGCGTCCGCCCGGTGGCGGCGGCGCTTTCCTGGGCGGCGCCCAGCCAGATGAAGAACGCAAAAAACACCAGCATGAATTCACCCGTCACTAAGCCGTAGAGTCCCATGCTAAACGCCACCACCCGGCCCATCCAGGCAGCGATGCGGGTCGCTTCGTCCTCGGGACGCATGAAGGTCAGCAGGGCCCGCAGCAGACGTCCCCCGTCCATGGGAAATGCCGGGACCAGGTTGAATCCAGCCAGCAGAAGATTGGCGAAACCGAGCAGCGGCAGCAGTTTTCCGTCCGACGGATGCAGCAGGTCGGACGGCTGCACGCTGATGGGCTGCTTAGTGGAGGCTACATACCAAAAAATGCCAAACGCCACGACCAGGTTCGCCAGGGGTCCGGCGAGGGAAATCCAGAGTTCCTCCACCGGGCGCAGCCGGCGCTCCATGCGCGAGAGGCCGCCGATGGGGAACATCACGATTTCGATCGTGCGAATTTTGAACCACGCCCCAATGGCGGCGTGAGCTACTTCGTGCAGCAAAACGCTGGCGAACAATCCCAGGATGAAGATCGCAAACACGGCGGTGGAGTCGTAGCCCAGTGCCGTGACTACCAGGAATAACAGGAGCAGGACGAAGGTAAAGTGCAGCCTGACGGGCACACCCAGGAACTCGAACGCCTTTACAGTACCGGCTGTGGCGCCTCGATTCACGGGGAGATGCAGGCTCTTCACAGGTCCAACTTAACAGAGCCTTCTGTCAATTACGCTCAGCGAAACTCCGCATGAGGCACCCGGGAAAAGCACTTAGTACGGCAGATCTACCGGCGAAGCGTCTATGGGAAGTGCCGTGCTGGCTGTCCCTTACGGCTAGGCAAAGGACCGCCGCCATCATTTGAGCTATAGCGAGGAGGCAGGTTGCTGAAGTTCAGCTCGGCCTCATCGTAGCTAAGCTGGCGGTCGAGGACCATTTCGACGGTGGTACCCTTGGCCAGCACCGCATCCGGCCCGCGGGTGACCAGGACCCCGATCATAGCCGCCGTCGCTCCCGCGGCAGCGCCGATGCCCGCGCCCAGGCCGGGCGCTCGTCCCAGGCCCGCCAGGCCGCCCACCGCGGCGCCTGTGGTAGCCGTCTCGGCGATGACCCGGGCATCGTCCGCTTTACTGCCCTCGCTGCGGATGGTGCCTTCTTTTTTATCCAGATCCTCGGCAGCGCGGCCGTCCAGACCCGCTACTTGAGCGCGAAAGTCGCGCGTCACGCCGTTGGGCAGCATCAACGAATCGAAACGCAGGCGAAACTCACCCCGGCCTTTCACTTTCCCCGGACGTTTAGACGCCGTAACGGTACCGAGCACGTAGCTTCCCGCCGGAATCACGATCTTGCCGTTCACCGCGATGGGAAACGTGGTTTCCAGGTACACCCGGTCGCCTTCGCCGGTGGTCTTCGTGCTGACACTGTTCACCATGCTCAGGGGAATACGAGTGCCGGTTTCGATCAGGAAGGTCTTGCGGTCCGGCTCGGCCGCGGGTTGGGCCGCCAGAGCGCCGGCCATAGCTGCCATCGCCAAGAATGCTGGTACCCGCCTGAACACGTGCATCGACAACGACTCCTTTCCCGAGTTTACTCTATAAATCGTCAGACGCCGCCCGGGGCATGAGGTTCCTGATAATCGGCACTATAATCAACGACAGGAGTTTCGCCATGAAGCGCTGCGCACGTTGGTTGTGCTTTCTCCTGTGCCGTTGGCGATTCGGGCTTATCAACAAACCGCTCCGCCACCCTCGCCCGCTTCACTTTCTCCTGCACAAGTCGCCGCGCAGGCCGATCGCCAGAAAATGATGGACCTGCTGCATATCGATTCGCTCCGGCAAGGCGCGAACGGCAATAATCCTCAGGCCCCCAACGCGGCTAATTATGATGAATCCAAGGCCAATCCTTATCCCAATTTGCCGGATCCATTGCTCTTGAACAACGGGAAAAAGGTCACCTCGGCGAAGATGTGGTGGAACCAGCGGCGCCCGGAGATCGTCGAGCTGTTCGATCGCGAAATTTACGGCCGCGTTCCGAAGAACGTGCCCAAGGTGAAATGGGAAGTGCGGAGTACCACGAACGAAATGAATGGCGACGTGACAGTCATCACTAAAGAACTGGCCGGGCACGTCGACAATTCGTCCTACCCCGAGATTGCGATCGACATCAAAGTGTCGCTCAGCACGCCTGCCAATGCCAAAGGCCCGGTCCCCGTGATCATGGAATTCGGCGGAAATCCGCCCGGAACGGGGCGTGGATTTGGCGGACCTCGGCTAAAGGAGCTCCCAAACAGCCCGCTGGTCCCGACCTGGCAGCAGCAGGTTCTCGCACAGGGCTGGGGCTACGCGGAGATCTACACCAGCACCATTCAGGCGGACAACGGCGCGGGCCTGACGCAAGGGATCATCGGCCTGGTCAATAAAGGGCAGCCTCGCCAACCCGACGATTGGGGCGCACTGCGCGCCTGGGCCTGGGGCGCGAGCCGCGCTCTCGACTATTTCGAGACCGACAAAGCCGTCGACGCGAAGCAAGTCGGCATCGAGGGCCACTCGCGCTACGGAAAGGCAACCATCGTCGCGATGGCTTACGACCAGCGGTTCGCGGTCGCCTACGTCAGCTCGTCGGGCGAAGGCGGCGCGAAAGTGCATCGCCGCAACTGGGGCGAGCTGGTGGAGAACGTCGCTGCGACTAACGAATATCACTGGATGGCGGGGAATTTCCTTAAGTATGCGGGCCCGAAAAACTGGAACGATCTGCCCGTGGATTCGCATGAGCTGGTGGCGATGTGCGCCCCCCGGCCGGTGTTCCTAAGCGCGGGCGCGACCAACGGCGATGGATGGGTGGATGCCAAGGGCACGTTCCTGGCGGGGGTCGGCGCAGGGCCTGTTTATAAACTGCTTGGTAAAAGAGACATGGGGACCACCGAGTTCCCGGCGATTGAGACTCCGCTGATCGACGGCGATGTCGCATTTCGGCAGCATAGCGGCGGGCACACACCAGCACCCAACTGGCCGACATTCATCACCTTCGCCAGCCGCTATATCAAGACGCGGTCTTAATGAGTGGGGCAGGAGGAGAATCCTGCCCCACCTCCGGGTTTGTGTACACTTGTGCACAGTGACAAAGAAACATGATTTCCGTAGCGGGAAGCGTAACCCGATCTTGAGCGTCGCCAAAGGGAAAACGCGCGTCACCATCCGGCTCGACGAGGACGTCGTCGAGTGGTTTCGGGGGCAAGTGGATGCCGCCGGCGGTGGCAACTATCAGAGTCTGATGAACCAGGCACTGCGTGAATTCATTAAGCGATCCAAGGAACCGCTGGAATCGACTCTACGTCGAGTTATTCGGGAAGAGCTGCGGAAGGCGGGGTAAACCGATCTAAACTGGAGATATATGCGCATTCTGGTGGTGGAAGACGAAAGCCGCATTGCCGACTTTCTCTCGCGCGGGCTGGTCAGCGCGGGATATGCCGTGGACGTGGCCGCGACGGGCGGGTCGGCGATCGACATGATCCATTCCACCGACTACGACCTCGTCATCCTGGATCTGGGCCTGCCCGACGTCGACGGCCTCACGGTCCTGCAGAAGATCCGCAACCGCAAGGTCAGCCCGCCCGTGCTGATCCTGAGCGCGCGCGACGCTGTCGACGACCGCGTCAAGGGCCTCGAAGGCGGCGCCGACGATTATCTGGTCAAGCCCTTTGCCTTCGTCGAACTCCTGGCGCGGGTCCGCGTCCTGCTGCGCCGCGGCCAGCCGACTCCCGAGAAATTGCAGGTCGGCGATCTGTCGCTCGATTGCATCCGCCGCAAAGTTTCGCGCGACGGGGAAAACATCGAGCTGGCGCCCAAGGAATTCAGCATTCTCGAATACCTGATGCGCAATCGTGGACGTCCGCTCAGCCGCACCATGATCGTCGAGCACGTCTGGGACATGGACTACGACGGGCTGACCAATATCGTGGACGTCTACATTCGCCACCTGCGCAGCAAGATCGACGACAAGTGGCAGCAAAAGATGATCCAGACCGTGCGCGGCATCGGGTACATGCTGGACACTCCGGATCGCGCGGCCGAAAAGATCGGATAACGTGCGCCATCCTGTGAATCTCCTCCGCGGGCTGCGGTTCCGGCTGACGGTCAGCTACCTGCTGCTGTTTTCCGCGCTGCTGGTGGTGATCGGCCTGTATTTCCGCCACAGCCTGCAGGTTCAGACCGAAGACGAAGTGCGCGCCGTCCTCGAAGAGGCTTGGGGTGAAACCAAGGGCCCCGGAAGATCGGGCGGCTATCTGAGCATTGAAAACCAGCGCCCGGTCTGGACCGCCGATACCGATGATCCCGAGGACGCGCACATCGTGGAGCGGCTCCGGTACGTCATCCTGCTAACGGACGCCAGCGGGAATGTTCTGCTGGATTCGCCTACCTACGATTCGATCGGGATCGATCCACCTGATGAGATCCGTCGAATCATGGCGCTCAAGGAGCCCGAAGTTCATATCCGCACGGACGCCGCGGGTACCCCCTACATCATCAAGGCCGGCGTCATGCTGGACGACCGGGGAGCGCGGTACTTCCTGGCCATCGGCCGGTCGCTCGAGGACAGCGTACGCACCGTCCAGACCTTCACGCGCGACTACTTGCTATCGCTGCTGGCGATCATTCCTCTCACCGGGTTGCTCGGCTGGGCCCTGGCGGGCCGCGCGATTCAGCCCGTGAACGACGTCGCGCAGGCGGCGCAGAAGATCACCGGCTCGAATCTTTCCTTGCAGATTCCCCTGCGCGGCGCCGGAGACGAGCTGGATCATCTGATCGAGAGCTTCAACCGCATGACCACGCGCCTGGAGGACTCCTTCGAGCAGATTCGGCGCTTTTCGACCGATGTGTCGCATGAGCTGCGCACTCCGCTGACCGCGATTCGCGGCCAACTCGAGGTGGCCTTGTTCACCGCCCAAACGCCCGAGCAGTATCGCGATGCCATGGTCAACGCGCTCGAGGACGTCGAGCAGCTATCCAGCATCGTGCGCGCCCTGCTGCTGTTGTCGCAGGCAGAATCGGGCCAGGTGGTGCTGCAAAAGACCAGCTTCGATCTGGGCGATCTGGCCGAGGATGTCGTCGATCAGTTCCAGATTCCCGCCGAGGAAAAACACGTGCGCCTGACTGCCCGCATCGAACCGGGCATGAAGATTCTGGCCGACCGCATGCAGATCGAAAGGTTGTTCTCCAATCTGCTTTCGAATGCCGTGAAGTATACTCCCGCCGGGGGCACCGTCCAGGTACGCGGGCGCCGCGATGAAAAGAAGAACGATGAACAGAAGAACGATGAAGAGAGAAATTGGGTGCGAATCGAAATCGAGGATACCGGCGTGGGCATCCCCGCGGAAAACCTGCCGCATATCTTCGACCGTTTCTATCGGGTGCGCAACGCCGAAACCAACCTCATTCAGGGATTGGGCCTGGGCTTGAGCTTTGTCGCCTGGATCGTCAAAGCGCACGGTGGACAAGTGGATGTCGCCAGCACCGTGGGCTCGGGGACTCGTTTCACCGTCCGTCTGCCGGCGGAAACCGCCGCGGGGTCCGCGGCCGGCGAGGAATATCCCACCCCCGCCGAAGCCCAACGGCTTTAGCGGGCCCACATTGCTACACTAGGGTTCCATGGCCCTGGATATCGCTGAAAGCGTGCGCGAGGACGTCGTCATCCTGACGCTGAAGGGGCGGCTGACATTAGGCGAATCGAACCTCGTACGGGAAAAGATCGCCGCGTTGGCCGCATCCGGCAAGCACAACATCGTGGTGGATCTCGGCTCGGTCGAATATATCGATTCCACGGGTCTCGGCATCCTGGTGATCTGCTTCACGTCGCTTAAAAAGCAAGGCGGCGCGCTGAAGCTGGTCAATCCCAACAAGCGCAACGTCGAGCTGCTGCTGCTGACCAAGCTGCACACCGTGTTCGAGGTGTTCACTGAGGTTCAGGACGCCGTCAACAGCTTCTTTCCCGATCGCCAGATCAAACACTTCGACATCCTGAGCTTCGTGCAGGATCAAGGCGACAGTTAAGGCCACCCGCTGCCGCTGGTGGTTCGGAAAGCACCGAACCGCGACTGTTAAGGAGCGGCCCGCCCGCAAAGCCTGTAGACTGTTGTGCCTCCGGCGCTGCCCGCCGGGCAATAGCGTTGGAACCAGACCGCAAGATCCGGGTAGTTGCGGATGTCCAGCCGCGGATTGTAGGCGCTGAGCCCGTCGACAAGGATCGAAGGCGAACTGCGCATCAGCTCCGCCCGGTTCTCGCGCGCCCACTCCGGATCGACGCTCGACGCATCGCGAAGGTGCCGGTCGGCCGGAACGCCGGTCAGAGGTTGCGATTCCCACATCCGCGAGGCTACCGGCAGGCGCGTGTAGACGACCATGTTCGGCCGGTAGCCCCAGATGAAGATCGTGTCGCCGCTCTTCGTCATCGGTCGAATCAGAGCAGCCGCCTGGCGGCTCTCCTGATCCAGAGCCACGTCCCGCCAGGTATGCGATCGCCCAGCCAGATCGTCCGCAGCCAGCAGGAAATAGCGCGGACCAAACCGGACGATCGGCACCAGAGCGCTCGCCGCCAGCACACTCGCCCCGATTCTGCGCACGTGACGCGAACTTTTCGGCGGCCAGCAGGCAAATGCCCCGAGCGCCCGCGATCGCCAGCGGCGGCAGCAGTTGGTTGAGATAATGCGGCGAGAATCGCCAGCCCACGCCGGCAGCGGCCAGCGAGATGGCCGCCCAGGCCAGGAGCCGCGCACGGGGACCGTCATCATTCTGCCGCACGAAATACCAGACCGCTGCCAGGCGCCAGCGCCGCATGAAATCCGAACCAGTTGCGGAGGCGCGTCAGGGCGTTCTCAACCGGCGTATCGCCCGGCGGCGCGCCGGCGTACAAGCAGTCCCCACCGCCAGACACTCTCGACATACGCCGAAAATGCGTGTTGCGAGACGAGCCACCCCAGAAGCAGCGCGTTGGGGATCAGGAATCCGGCGAGCAGCAAGTGGCCACGCCGCGGGAGCGAAAACAAGACACGCGAGCAGCACCGCCAATCCCTTGATGTTCATCGCGAACGCCAGCCCCGCGACGATACCCGCCAGCAGCGGCTTTTGCTTCCATGCCAGATACACCGCCGCCAGATGCGGCAGGATCATCAGCGTGTCCGGTTCCAGCGGAATCGTCGCCGCGGGCAGGTAAAAGATCAGCGAAAATGCCAGCAGTCCAGCCGCCCAATATCCTTCGCGCCGGCCCCAGAGTGCCGACGCAAAACGGAACGCGACCGCGCTCGATACGGCCGCAATCACGGTACTCGCGATGCGCAAGGGCCACCCCGGCCATGCTCCGAACAGCACCGCCACCAGCGCCGTCAAGGGAGGCTTGTCGTACCACACGTCGCGATACAGCATTTTGCCGTGCAGAATCTGGATTGCGGCGGCCAGATGATAATCCTCGTCCGCCCACAGGATGTTCACGTGGCATAGTCGCGAGAGCAGCGAAAACTCCCGTCAGCGCCACCCAAAACCACACCGACGCACGTTGCATGCTGGACTATCTATTGGAGCACAGGGCCGATGCTGGCGGTGCGCGATCCTGCGATACACTAACTAAAGAAGGAATACATGGCGAAAATCTCGGAAGTGTTGGGCGGCGCGGCGGCAATTGCGAAGGGAATGTCGGTGACGTTCCGGGAAATGCTGAATCCCACGCTCACCGAAGACTATCCCGAAGCTCCCGCGAAATTCCAGGAACGTTATCGCGGCGTACACGAACTGCAGCGGGACGAAAACGGCCTGGAGAAGTGCGTGGCCTGCTTCCTGTGCGCGGCGGCATGCCCGGCCGAATGCATCTATATCGAAGCCGCCGAAAACACCGAGGAGCTGCGCATCAGCGGCGGCGAACGCTACGCCAAGGTCTACAACATCGACTACAACCGATGCATTTTTTGCGGCTACTGCGTGGAAGCCTGTCCCACCGACGCCATCACCCATGGCCACGGCTTTGAGATCGCCAGTTACAATACGTCCACTCTGATTTATCGCAAGGAGCAGATGCTGGTTCCGGTGCCGCCCGGGGCGCACTTCCCTTTGAAAGCGGACACCTCCCAGCCTGCCGAAGGGCACTAGCCCGCCTTCATCCGGACCCATGATTCTGCCAACCACAGCAATCGGCGGCATGGATCCTGGCGATTGTTTCGCTGCTCTGCCTGGGAAGCTGGGCGAACACCCTCAAGCTGGCGGGCAAATGGCGATTCGAGTATTTCTACTACGATTTCGTGTTGGGAATTGTGGTGTGCGCGGGCGTGGCCGCGCTGGCGCTGGGATCGGGACACGCTCAGGAGCTGACCGTTCAGGACAATCTGATCCTGACGGGCTATCGGAAAATGGCCTGGGCGCTGGGCAGCGGCGTGGTGTTGAACCTCGGCACACTGCTGCTGCTGGCTGCCATGACGATCGCCGGCATGAGCGTGGCGTTCCCCTTGACCCTGGGTGTCGCGCTGGTCATCGGCGCGGTGTGGGATTTCGCCAGCATGACCCAGGCCAACACGACCTCGACGTTCATTGGAGTCGCCCTGCTGCTGGCGGGCGTGATCGTTACCGGCCTGGCCTACATCCAGCTCCTGCGGGTGCGCCGCGAGGCCGCGCAGAAGGCGCTGACGCCGGATCCACGCATTAAGCCGAAACGCACCAGGCCAGCCCCTGGAGCGGCTTTACCGATTATTTTGTCTGTCGTGGGGGGCATCGCGCTCAGCACCTTCCCCAAAATCCTGGGCCAGGCCACCGGCGGAGACAACCGCCTGGCGCCTTACCCGGCAGTGCTCCTGCTCTCCGTAGCGGCCCTCCTGTCGTCGCCCTTTTTTGTGCTCTTCTTCACTACTTTCCCCGTAGTCAGCACGCTGGGCGCTCCCGATAGTTACCTGTCCGGCACGGCCAAGCAGCATCTGATGGGTGTAGCCGGAGGAGTCGTGTGGGGAGCCGGCATGCTGGCCGCTCTTCTGGCGGCAGCCGCCCCCCAGGATGCTCAGCCCAGCGCATTGGTGCAATATGCGCTCAAGAATGGGGCGCTGCTGGTGGCCGCTGCCTGGGGCCTGCTCGCATGGCGAGAGTTTCGCGGGGGCGGCGACCGGCCAGGTATGCTCGCGGCGGCCATGATGGTCCTGTTTCTGGCGGGCCTGGGCATGGTGGCGTTCTCGTTTTCCCCAAAATGATGCTGCACGGCAGGCGCATGTCGCGCGTCAGTCCTTACGAGATGAAGTGTGCACTCGGCCTGCTGGCTCTCATGATCGCCGCTGCGCCCGCGTTCGGCGGCGAATATGTGGTCTTTTCCAGCGGTCTGAAGCTGCGCGCGGACCGGCATGAGCAATCCGGCAGCCTGATCCGCCTGTTCTACAACGGAGGCGTCACCGAAGTCCCGGCCAAGCTCGTATCCGGATTCGAAGAGGAAGAAGTGGTCCCGCCGGAACCGGTCGCAGCCACCATGGCACCCCCGGTCGCAGCGACAGGCGCACGGCGCAGGACCCTAAGAGATATGGTGCGCGACGCGGCAAGACGCTCTGGACTTCCCCCGGAATTCGTCGAGAGCGTGGCTCAAGTGGAATCGGGATTCCGGCCCGGCGCAGTCTCGCCGAAGGGCGCTCTGGGCGTCATGCAGCTGATGCCGGAAACCGCCAGGACGCTGGGCGCCGATCCGCGCGACACGGCCCAGAACATCGACGCAGGCACGCGGCTGCTGCGCGAGTTGCTCATCAAGTACGACGGCGACGTGGTCAAGGCTTTGGCCGCCTACAATGCCGGCGAAGGCGCGGTCGACAAGTATCAGGGAATGCCGCCCTACAATGAGACCCGCTGGTACGTGAAGAAAGTAATCGACGCGTATCAGAAGGCCGTCGGCCAGTAGGCCAGCCTCACCGGCTCCATTTCAAAATCGGTTTTCGCGCGGCCGCGACCTCGTCCACTTTGGTGGTGCGCGTCGAATGCGGTGCTCCTGACAATAGATCCGGATGCTCCCGCTCTTCCTGGGCGATAGAGATCAGTGCGTCCACGAACAGATCCAGTTCCTGCTTGCTCTCGGTCTCCGTCGGCTCGATCATCATCGCGCCATGCACGATGAGCGGGAAACTGACCGTGTAGGGATGGAATCCATAGTCGATCAGGCGCTTGGCGATGGCGCCCGTCGATGGGTGGTGGAACACGCACTCATGCATGCTGGGCGCGTGATAGGCGATCTGGTAATGCGGCTCCAGTAATTTCCGCAGATAGTTGGCGTTGAGCAGGGCGTCGTGAGTGGCGCGTTTTATCCCGTCGCCTCCATGCGCCATGATGTAGGCCAGCGCCCGCACCAGTACCCCGAAGTTTCCATAGAACGCCCGAACGCGGCCGATCGATTGCGGCCGGTCGTAATTCCAGGACCATCCCGAAGGCGCGCGCTGAAGCCGTGGCAGCGGAAGAAACGCTTCGAGCGGCTTCTTCACCGCCACCGGTCCCGACCCGGCCCGCCTCCTCCGTGCGGCGTCGAAAAAGTCTTGTGCAAATTCAGGTGCATCAGATCGATGCCGTAATCGCCCGGGCGGGAAATTCCGGCCAGAGCGTTCATGTTCGCGCCGTCCATGTACACCAGCGCGCCCTTGGCATGCAGGATCCGCGCGACCTCACTGATGTGTTCCTCGAACACCCCCAGCGTGTTGGGATTCGTGATCATGATCGCGGCTACGTCTTCGTCCACCATGCGGCCCAGCGCCGCTGCGTCCAGCATCCCGCGATCGTTCGATGCGACGTTGACAACCTCGTACCCCGCCATTCGCACGGAAGCAGGGTTCGTTCCGTGCGCCGAATCCGGAACGATCACCCTCTTGCGCGCGTTTCCCTGCGCTTCGAGGTACGCCCGGACCAGCAGGATTCCGGTCAGCTCGCCATGCGCGCCGGCGGCCGGCTGTAGCGTCACCGCGTCCATGCCCGTGATCTCGGCCAGCACCCGCTCGAGTTCGGCGAGAATCGCGAATGCGCCCTGCGAAAGCGCGTCGGGCTGATACGGATGAATCCACATCAGTCCTTCGGTCCGCGCCACCGCCTCATTCACCCGCGGGTTGTACTTCATGGTGCACGAACCCAGCGGATACAAGCCCAGATCGATCGCGTAGTTCCAGGTGGAAAGACGCGTGAAGTGGCGGATCACATCCACCTCGCTGACTTCCGGGAAGTCCGCGATCTCCGGACGTACGTTCTGCGCGCCGAGCGCCTCGTCGTGCATCGACCGGGGGAACATCGAGCTCGGGAAGCTGATAGCCCACTTTGCCCGGCGAGCTGGTCTCAAACAGCAGCGCTTCGTTCTGCGAAGGATGCGGGCGGACTTTCGTGATCATGCCCCGAACGCCTCCGCGACAGCGTCCATATCCGCGCGGCTGGCCATCTCCGTGCAACACAACAGCAGGCTGTTGCGCAGCTCGGGATAAAAACGATCCAGCGGCAGACCCCCGATGATCCGGGAACCCAGCAGACGGCGGTTGATCTCCTCGGGCGATTGCACGCCCGTGGCCGCCACGAATTCGTTGAAGTACGGCCCCTTGAATCTGCGCCACAAGCGCTCCCCAAGATAATGCGCCTTGGCAAGATTCTGCTCGGCCAGCTCGCGCAGCCCCCGCTTGCCGTAGAGCGCCATAAAGACCGTGGCCATCAGTGCGATCAGCGCCTGATTGGTGCAGATATTCGACGTGGCTTTCTCTCTTCTGATGTGTTGCTCGCGGGTGGCCAGCGTCAGGCAAAAAGCCCGGTTGCCGTTGGTGTCCTTGGTTTCGCCCACCAGCCGGCCGGGCAGTTGGCGCACGTACTTTTCCTTGCAGGCGATGATGCCGGCGAAAGGTCCGCCGTAACTGGGAGCAATCGCGAAGCTCTGCAGCTCGCCGGCGACGATATCGGCATCCCGCGGCGGCTCCAGCAGTCCGAGCGACACAGCTTCGGTGAAAACGTACACCAGCAGCGCGCCTTTGGCATGCGCCATCTCAGCGATCTGCCTGGCGTCCTCCACTACGCCGAAAAAGTTGGGCGATTGGAGGATCACCGCGGCGGTGTTTTCATGGAGCGCCCGCTCCAGAGATTCGATGTCGGCCTGGCCGGATTCGGGATCGTATTCGAACTCCGTCACGGAAGTGCTCTGATGACGGGTGTAGGTTCCGAGCACTTCGCGATATTCCGGATGGACCGTGCGGGCCACGGCGATGCCGTCGCGTCCGGTGATCCGCATCGCCATCATGGCGGCTTCCGGGACGGCCGTCGATCCGTCGTACATCGATGCGTTGGCCACATCCATGCCGGTCAACTGGCAGATCATGGTCTGGAATTCGAAAATCGCCGTGAGCGTGCCCTGCGAGATTTCGGCCTGATACGGCGTGTACGAAGTCAGGAACTCGCCGCGCGAGACCACCGCATCCACCAGCACCGGCCGGTAATGAGGATACACGCCGGCGCCCAGAAAATTGGCCTGCGCGTCGAAGTTGTCGCGGCCGCGGGCGCGAAAATAATCGACGATTTCGTATTCGCTCTTGCCCTTGGGGATATTCAGCGCGCCTTGGAAGCGCACGTCGTCCGGGAGATGCGCATACAGGTCTTCGAGCGTCGACGCGCCGATGGTATCGAGCATCTGCCGGCGCTCGATATCGGACTTCGGTAAGTAGCGCAATTAGGACGATTCCGTTCCGACGTAAGCTTGGTATTCAGCCGCCGTGAGGAGCTTGGCGGCTTCGTCTGGCTCCGACAATTTGATCTTAACAAGCCATCCCGAGCCGTACGGATCTTTGTTGAGAGTTTCGGGCGACTCCGTCAGCAAGCCGTTGACTTCCACGACCTCTCCCGAAACCGGAGTGTAGATATCGCTGACCGCTTTGACGGATTCCACCGAGCCGATGGTCGTGCCCTGTTTAATAACGGCGCCCGGCTTGGGAAGATCCACATACACGATATCGCCCAGTTCTTTCTGGGCATGAAACGTGATGCCGATAGTTCCGGTATCGCCCTCGACGCGCACCCACTCGTGCTCTTTCGTGTAGCGGAGATTCTCTGGGTCCATTATTTTGTCCTTTTATAAAACGGAGTCGGCACGGTCACCGCGTCTACGGCCTGGCCCCGAACCATAACCTGAATCCGGCGCCCGGTTTCGGCCTGCGCGTAAGGCAGATAACACATACCGATGTTCTTGTTCAGCGTCGGGGACGGTCCTCCGCTGGTCACCCAGCCCGCTCCCACACCTGATCGATACACACTTCGTAGCCATCGCGGCCGATCCCGCGGCCCGTCATCTCGAATCCGGCCAGCTTGCGCGTCACTCCGCGTTCTTTCTGCGCCGCCAGCGCCTGGCGCCCGACGAAATCGCCCTTGTCCATTTTGACGATCCAGCCCAGACCGGCTTCCCACGGCGTCATCGACGCGTGAATTTCGTGATCGTACAAAGCCATCGCAGCTTCCAGTCGCAGCGTGTTGCGCGCGCCCAACCCGCAGGGCTTGATCCCGAATTCCGCGCCTGCCATAAGAATTTCATCCCACAGACGCGCGGCGTCGCCGGGTGCCAGGTACACCTCGAAACCATCCTCGCCGGTGTAGCCCGTCCGGGCGATCCGCGCCGGCGCGCCACTGACCGCGTCGTCAACAAAGTGATAGTAGCGAATGTGCGCCAGTGGAACGGCCGTGAGTTTCTGCAGCGTATCGAGCGCGCGCGGACCCTGCACAGCCAGCTGCGCATAGTGCGATCCCGCGTTTTCAACCGTCGCGTCGAATTGGTTATGCGAGACGATGTGTTGGTAATCCTTGTCCTGGTTAGACGCGTTCACGCACAAAAAGTAGTGCTCGTCCGCGACCTTGTGGACCAGAATATCGTCGACGAAGCCTCCGTGCTCATAGAGCAGCCCGGAGTACTGCACTTGCCCTGGAACCAGACGCGCAGCATCGTTGGTGGTGACGAAGTTGACCAGCCGCAGGGCTTCTTTTCCGCGGATTTCGATTTCGCCCATGTGGCTGACATCGAACAGACCCACGCGTTGGCGTACGGCGTGGTGTTCCTCCAGCAGGCTGGCATACTGCACCGGCATGTCCCAGCCGCCGAAGTCGATCATCTTCGCCCCCAGGCGGCGATGAATCGCGTTCAACGGCGTGGTTCTTAGGGGCGGCAGACTTTCAGGCTACCGCGAAAAACCCTGAGACAAAACCCGCTATCCTGGAACTAGGTCACCATGACTGATTCGCAGCTACTCGCGATCGCCTTGGCAGCAGCACCGACCATGATCACGGTCCTGATCGGGATCCTGATCAACAACGCCCGTTTGGGCGACGTGAACTCCCGGCTGGGTGACCTTCGTCACTATATCGACGCTCGCTTTAATCAGGTCGACCAACGTTTCGACGAAGTCGACCGCCGCTTCGACCGAGTAGACGGTCGATTCGAAGAAATGAAGGACCTCTGGCGGTCCGAGCTCCACCGCGTGGAAGAAGTTCTGGACGCCCGGCTCAAGCACCTAGAAGAGCGCTAGAAGTTCAGTATCTTCGCAGCACCGCGAGCACTTTACCCTGGATCGCCACCGACGACGCCGGGACATAAATAGGCTTCATCGCAGCGTTGGCGGGCTGCAGCCGGACGCGGTCGCCCGGGCTCCTTGTAGAAGCGCTTGAGCGTGGTTTCCGTGCCGTCGACTAGAGCCACCACGATCTCCCCATCGCGGGCCGTGGCGGCGCGCTCCACCAGCACGTAATCGCCATCGCAGATGTGATCCTCGACCATGGACTCGCCGCGCACCTGCAAGGCATAGGTATTCGGGTCCGCGGTGAAATCGGCGAAGCTGACCGTGTCGTTCCCCGCCACCGATTCCACCGGCACACCCGCGGCGATCCTGCCCAGCAGTGGAATTTCGAGCGGAGGCGGCGCCTGGCGATGCTGGCGCTGCTCATCGTAATACTTCGTGGCGATTTCGAGCGACCGGCTCTGGTTAAATCCACGCTTTAAGTAATGCTTGGATTCGAGTGCCAGGATGTGCTTGTGCACGGTGGCCAGCGAAGCCAGGCTCAGTCCCCCGGCGATCTCTTCATAGCTCGGGCAGTAGCCATTCTTTTCCAGGAACCCCGCCAGGAAATCCAGGAATTCCTTCTGGCGTTTGGTGAGAGCCATGGGGCCATTGTAGGCGAACAAAAGGGAAAATGCAAGACTATAAGTATGGTCCTGATGTCCCGAAAGCCGCTGATCCTCGCCTGCGCGGTGCTCCTCACGGTGGGATCAGGGCTCGCCTGGAACCGCGCCGGACACATGGCGACAGGGGCGATCGCCTTTGACGACCTGCAACGTTCCGCCCCCGCGGCCTTGGCCCGCGTAGTAGCGATCCTGCAGCAGCACCCGCAATACGAATCGCGCTGGAAGCAGCAGTTGGCAGGTAGGAGCGCGGAGGATCAAGGCCCGGCTCCTGTTCATGCTGGCCGCGCGCTGGCCGGACGATGTTCGCGGCGACAAAGCCTTCGATCATCCCATGTGGCATTACATCGACTATCCCTACAAGCCGCCGGCTCAGCCGGACTCGGTTCCCGCGCCCACTCCCGCGCCTGAAAACATCGTCGAGGCATTCCGGCAGAACGTCGCCATCGTGCAGAGTTCCGCCCCGGACGATCAGAAAGCTGTGGCTCTCTGCTGGATCTTTCACCTCATGGGCGATGCGCACCAGCCGCTGCATACCGTCTCGCTGTTCACGACCGAGTTCCCCGACGGCGATCGCGGCGGAAACCTGTTTTTCATTCGACCCGATCCGTCCCGCTCCACAACCGAGAATCTGCACGCCTACTGGGACAATATCCTGCTCACCGACGACCGCTATGAACCGGCCCACGAACTCGCGCTCAGGCTCGAAAAGACTCGCACGCGAGCTCCGGGCAAATTCCCCGCGGAATCGCAATTTACAAAATGGACTATCGAGAGTTTCGATCTCGCGGTCTCGACGGTGTATCGCAAAGGGAAATTAGAAATCGGCGCCAACAGGAATCTGGGTGCTCCCCTGCCTCGCGACTATCATTCGCAGGCCGAACGTGTCGCCGAACGCCAGGTCGCGCTCGCGGGCCACCGGCTCGCGGATTTCCTGCGGACCAATTTCCCCTAAAGCAGCGGTATTCTGGGGTATGGAAACCGTGCATTCGGTCTGTGCGCTGGACTGCCCGGATTGCTGCTCCATGCTGGTGCAGGTGGAGAACGGCCGGGCCACGCGCTTGCGGGGCGATCCCAACCATCCCGTAACGCGAGGATTTCTGTGCGGCAAGGTCGCGCAATACCTGGAACGCGAATACTCGCCCGAACGCCTGCTCTATCCGCAAAAGCGCATCGGCGCCAAAGGCGAAGGGCGATTCGAGCGCATTTCCTGGGACGAAGCGCTCGACACAATTGCAACTCGACTAACCAACGTGTCCCGTCAACATGGACCCGAGGCCGATCCTGCCCTACAGCTACGCGGGCACCATGGGCATGCTGAACAATGCCGGGATGGACCGGCGATTTTTTCATCGCGCCGGCGCGTCGCGGCTGGACCGCACCATCTGCTCTTCCACGGGCGGCGCCGCGCTCATGGCCACCCTCGGTCTGCGCTACGGGACCGAGCCCGAGCAGTTCCGCGACTCCAAATTGATCCTCGCCTGGGGCGCCAACATCCACGGGACGAATATCCATCTCTGGCCGTTCATCGTGGAGGCCCGGCGCAAGGGCGCGAAGCTGGTGGTGATCGACCCTATCCGCACGCGCACGGCGGCGCTCGCCGACCGTCACTTGGCCATCAATCCGGGAAGCGATCTGGCTTTAGCGTTGGGACTGATGCACGTGATCATCGGCGAAAAACTATACGATGCCGATTACGTGGACCGATTCACACACGGCTTCGACGCTCTTACCAAACGTGTTGCCGACTATCCGCCCGAGCGAGTGTCGGCGCTCACCGGCATCGCCGCCCAGGACATCGTGGAACTGGCGCGCGAATACGCCACCACGCGGCCGGCGGCGATCCGCCTGAACTTCGGCGTGCAGCGCAGCGATCGCGGGGGCGCGGCGGTGCGGGCGATCGCGGCCCTGCCGGCGCTGGTGGGATCGTGGCGCGAGCTGGGCGGAGGACTCCAGCTCTCGACATCGCAGGCGTTCCAGTTCAACCGCGCCGGTCTGGAGATGGCGGAATTGCAACATCGCTCGCCTCTCGGCCGCCAGGCCCGGCTGGTCAACATGAGCGAACTAGGCAAGGCGCTGACGGAGCTCGACCAGCCGCCCGTGAAAGCCATGGTGGTGTACAACTCCAATCCCGCCGGCATCGCGCCGAATCAGAACCTGGTTCTGCGCGGGCTGAAGCGTGAGGATCTGTTCACCGTGGTGCTGGAGCAGGTCCAGACCGATACGGCCGATTATGCCGACATTCTCCTGCCGGTGACCACGTTCCTGGAACACACCGATCTCTATCTCGCTTACGGCCATTACTATCTGCAACTCGCCCGGCCCGTGGTGGCTCCTCCCGGCGAGGCCCGGTCGAATGTGCGAGATTTTCCGCGCGCTGGCGCTGCGGATGGGCTTCGACGACGCCTGTTTCCACGACACCGAAGATGACATGATCCGGACGCTGCTAAATTCCGGGCATCCATTCCTCGACGGCATCACCTTGGAGCGCCTGGAGCGCGAACATTTTGTGCGCCTCAATGTCGCCCCTGGAAACCAGCCGTTCTTGCCCTTCGCGCACGGCGGATTCGGAACGCCCTCGGGCAAATGCGAGTTCGGCGCGGAGACGCTCGAATACACGCCTCCTGTCGAATCGCGTTTCGGCGACGAAGCGTTGCGCCGCCAGTATCCGTTGGAGCTGATCTCCTCCAAGAACGACGACAGCATGAATTCGACCTTCGGAAATCGCGCTGGCGTGGACCAGGAGACGTCGATCCTGCATCTTCACCCGGCGGATGCCGAGCCGCGGGCGATCCGCACGGGCGACCGTGTGCGCGTATTCAACGATCGCGGCAGCCTGCTCCTGAAAGCTCATGTGGACGGAGTCGTGCAGCCCGGAGTGGCGCGCGCCCCTTCCACTCGCTGGCTCAAGCGCGCCTCCGACGGCCGCAACGCGAACGCGCTCACTTCGGACCGGCTCGCGGACATGGGCGGCGGCCCGACGTTCTACAATTGCCTGGTTCAAGTAGAGCGCTGCGGCGACTAGCAATCGGCAGGGGACTGTCTCCGATTTCGATAAACCAGTCCCGCGCGGTCCACAGCATCGCCCCGAAATCGGCTGGCTGTCCCCGCTACTGAAGAACGCGCCCCCGCAGGATCACCACCGCGATCTTCCGTGTGTTGCGGATATCGTCAAGCGGGTTCGCGGACAGCAACACTAAGTCGGCAGTTTTGCCCGGCTCGATCGTGCCCATGTCCTTGAGCTTGCCAAAATAGCGGGCCGGGTTACGCGTCGCCGTTTGCAATGCTTCCATGGGCGTAAACCCCGATTCCACCAGCAATTCCAGCTCGTCATGCAAGCCGACTCCCACCGGCACCGGATTGTTCGGTCCCGTGTCGGTGCCCGCCAGAAATTCGACGCCGGCCCGATGCATGTCCCGCACCAGCTTCTTGTAACGATCCAGAAGCGCGCTGATGCGCGCCATCCACCCGTCGAATACTTCCGCGGACAGATCCTGCATGTACAGCAGCCGGCGGGCGCGCTCTTTATCGGCCAAAAAACTTTGCAGCAGTGCGAGCGTGGGCGTGTGCCAGGTTCCGTTCTTCACGAACGTCTTGAACAGCGCCGCGGCCTTCGCGTCGTCGTAGGTATCGAACAAGCCTTGCGGATCGGGAAAGCCGAGCTGCAGCGCCCGATCCACCGGAGAGATTGCCGGATCGTTCATGGTGAAGATGCGCTGCGCGCGCAATTCTTCTTCGCGCGAGGAACATGCCAGCAGTATGTTGATCAGGTGTTCCTGGCTGAGCTGGCCTGCCTCCGATGCTTCCGCCGGACTGATGGCTTCCGGGACGTGACCCGCGAATGGAATGCCCAGTCGTTTGGATTCCTGCGCGATCGCGAAATACGCCTCGCGCGGCAGACCGTTATAGACCTTCAGGAAATCCGCGCCGCGGGCTTGGAGCAGTCTCACCGCCTGCCGGGCATCCTCGGCGTTCCCGACCGCGTAGGCATCCGGCCGATCCGGGCCGGATGTCAGCATCAGCGGCCCATCCAGAAATCCCGCCGCGGCGATGCGCGGATTCTCCGGCCGCGCGCGCCAGCCGCCCAGTGTCGCAATCGGGATGGCCGAATACATTTCGCGGATACCCGTGATGCCGTTGGCCGCGAGCGTCCGCAGTTCGCTTCCCTGAGCATCCAGATGCACGTGCATGTCCCACAGACCGGGAATCAGGAATTCGCCGGTGGCGTCGATGACGACAACGCCCGGCGCGGGCTTCACAGCTTGTGCCAATGGAAAGAATACGACCGTCAGCGATCGCTACCGTCACGTTCTTGCGCGGCGGCGCACCGGTTCCATCGATGACGGTGGCGTGTTCGATGACGATCTCGGCAACCGCGCTCTGGCCCAGAGCAGACGGGCACAGTCCGGCGGGCAGGAAGGCGGCAAAGACCAGCAGCCGCAAGAACAGGAGACTAGTTTGAACGTTGCGTGTCAGATCATTTCTTATTCAACTTCAGGTTGACCATCGCGATTTTGCGCGCGTCGAAGTTGCTCAGTCGCCTGGTGTCGCTGCTCATGCCGTTGTAATCGGCCTTGATCTCATAATCCGTGTCGGTCCGCAGTCCGGAGAAGCGGTATTCCCCTGTCTCCTGCGTGATGAACGAACGAACCTGGAGCGTGCGCGTGTCCTTCAACTGAACTATGGCGCCGGCCACCGGCTTGTCGTCCGGATCGCTGACCTGGCCTTGCAGGCTGCGGATGGTGGGATCTTCTTTATCCTTGTTTTTCTGCGCGGGCAGGAGCCCGGCGCAAGCCACCGCCAATAGCGCCACTAAGATGCCGCGCGAGATGCCGCCGCGCGAGATGCGTTGCATGTCCGGTTACCTCCCTTTCTTCTTAGACTCGGGAACCAGCAGCAGAGTTGCATTGATCTGTTCCTGGCCTTGGATTTCAAGCTCTTGCGAGCTGTCTGAAACCCCTTTAATGTAGCGGTTACCACATAGCTGTTGGGAGTGGCGGGAACGTGGAAGGTGAATTCGCCGCGCGGCGAGCTGATTTGACGCTGCAATTTCTTCGACGGCGCACTTTTCAGCGTCAGCACGACCGAAGCGCCGGGCTGCGCGAATCCCGGATCGCGGAAAACCGTTCCGGCGATCACGGCGTCGGGCTCGGCCTTCCGCTTGCCTTGAGCCACGAGGAACTGCGTCAGGCATAGAGCTGGAAGCAGCAGGACAAGAGGGGATTTAGATCTCCTCCTCATCCTCGTCTTCATCCTCATCATCTTCGTCGTAGTCGTCGTATTCCCCGTCTTCGTCCTCATCCTCGTCATCGTCGCCGTCGGCGTCCGGAGTCAGCTCCAGCGGAGACACACCGCTGACATTCAGGTTCTTCCCGCATTCTTCGCAGATGAGGGAATCGCCTTCGTCCAGTTCTTCCTCATCTACATCGATCTCCGCATTACACAGCGGACAGTGGATCATTTCCGATCTCCCCTCGTTCGCGTTTGCATCTTAGAATTTGTTTTACCACGCAGGACGGCTGCCGGGAGCGCCCGGCCGTGCTCCGGGCGGCTCAAACGGGCTGCAGGTTTCCGGCCACGCGCTGAAGGGCCGGAAGCGAGAGCGTGACCAGGGTTTTCTCGAGATCCTCTCCGGATTCGATCATATACTTCAAGTGCCGGGCGGCCAGGCGCATGCACCAGGCGTCTGTCAGAGCATGGCCGGTTTCCGCGCTGAGCGTCAGCAGAAGCGGATGCGGCAGGGCGATCACTTTCTCCTGCTTGTCTTCGTTTTCGCCGGGACCCTCCGTCCACAAGATGAACTTGACGTCGACCGTATCGGCGTGGCGGATGGAGATGCCTGTCTGGAGCCAGCGGAATTCCACTTCCCAGGTTCGGCCAAACGGATCCGGACCGGCCTCGAAGCGCCGGACATTCTCATTCATAAAAGTCCTCAACCATAAGCTTCAGCGTAGCAAAGCCTCCGCGCTGGCGAGCGCCGCGGCGTCCGGAACACTGCCCTGCCCCAGCTGCGCATTCCCGCCGCCTCGGCCGCCCGACGCCGCGACGGCCGCTTTGATGCGATCGCCGGCGTGAATTCCGGAATCCGCCGAAGCCGCCAGCAGCAGCGAGGGAGGCTGATCGCACACCGCCAGGAACACTGCTTTTTCCCCGGCTATGAACGCCTGCGCGCGGGCCCGCATGGCGTCATCGATAGGGCCGCGCTGCGTGATCCGGCGAACTCCATCGCTGCCGGGCTCGGCGGCCGTATAAAGCTCCTTGCCTTCCCGCCGCGCGAGCTCCGTCGCCAGGCGCTGCGTCGTCTTTTCGAGCGACTTATTCTTTTCGATCAGCCCCGCGAGCAGCTCGGGAGCCTGCTCCGGCGGAACGGACAGAGTTCGCCCGATAGCCGCCAGCAAGCGGTAATCCGCCCGCGCCCGGCGCAGTGCGCGATTCCCGCAGACGAATTCCAGCCGCGTGGTCCCGCGGATCTTTTCCGACTTGCCCGTGAGTACCATCCCTATCTCCGCTGTTGACCGGACGTGACTCCCGCCGCAGGCGCTGCGGTCGAGGGAATCGATGGTGACGATCCGCAGCGTTCCCGTGCGCTCCGAGGCTTTGCGCAGTTCCATCGTGGCCGAGGCTTCTTCGAAGGTGATCCGGACCGGACGGGCCTGAGCGATCGTTTCCGCGCAGCGCTCCTCGGCGCGCTCGATCTGTTCCGGGGTGAGCGAAGCCGCGTCCACGTCAATCGTCGAAACTTCGCCGCCCAGGTGAAAGCTGACCGTACGAATCGCGAACAGCTCCTCGAGTACGGCCGAGAGCAGATGCTGCCCCGTATGCTGCTGCATATGGTCGTAGCGCCGTTCCCAGTCGATGACCCCGGCCACCTCGGCTGCTGCGAGCGGTGCATCCATAACGTGAACGATGCGGTCCTCTTCGTCAATCACATCTCGAACGGCAACGCCGCCCAGCGTGCCCAAGTCGAAAGGCTGCCCGCCGGAAGTCGGATAGAACGCCGTGCGGTCCAGATACACGCGGTTGCCATCGGTTTCAATGACGCGCGCGCGAAACTCGCGAAGATAGCAATCCTGATAGTACAGACGTTCTGTCATTGGGTGGGACAGGCGATCTTGTCGCCTGTCGACTTAACTACGGCGCCGGCGACGTGATATCGAATTCGGCGCGCATGAATTGCCAGTCGGGAAGTTCGTAGATCCGCAGCTTGGTCTTCAGCTTGGCGCCGATGTCGCGGATTTCGAGCGGGCCCAGCGACGGAACCTTGGCCTGAAACTCCGCCACCGGCGGATCGTCCGGCTTGGATGCGGTGGTCTTGAGGCGGATGGTTAGATCCAGATCCCCCAGGTCGGCCTCCGAATGGTTTATCGCCACGAACTTCACGTCGAGTTCCCCGGGTTTGGATTCGGCCAGGCGGAATCCGGCCAGCTCAATGTATTTTGCCAGCGGATGTTTGCTGGTCGTGGTGGCGGGTCCGGTATTCTCAACGGCGGCCTGCTTGCTCGTGGCCTGGGGCGCGGGAGAGGAACAGCCAGCCAGCGCAAGGATGAGGACAACTAACGTGGGACGCACCACTCCAGCATAATACTGTTACAGGGCTGTTCACTAACGTGTTCAAGGCGATTCGCGAGCAGATCGACACGGTATTCCGGCGCGATCCGGCCGCCCGCAGTGTGCTCGAGATCGTACTGTGCTACCCGGGCTTCCACGCCGTGCTGCTGCATCGCGTGGCGCATCGCCTGTATCGCGCCGGATGGTTCACGCCGGCCCGCATGGTCAGCCAGCTATCGCGGACATTGACCGGTATCGAGATTCATCCGGGCGCGACCATCGGCAAGCGCTTCTTCATCGATCATGGAATGGGCGTGGTGATCGGCGAAACCGCGGAGATCGGCGACGACGTGCTGCTTTACCAGGGCGTCACGCTGGGCGGCACTGGCAAGGTCTCGGGCAAACGGCACCCGACCATCGGCAACGGCGTGGTGGTCGGCACCGGCGCGAAGATTCTCGGCAACATCCGCATCGGCGATTATTCCAAGGTCGGCGCGGGCTCGGTGGTGGTTCGCCCTGTGCCGGACCAGTCGACCGTGGTGGGCATTCCGGGACGCGTGGTGAGAGGCCTGGATCCGACCGATGCGCTCGAGCATGGGAATCTTCCGGATCCCGAAGGGCAGTTGATCGACGAGCTGGCCCGGAGAGTTGCCGAGCTCGAAGCGACCGTCAAGGCTTTGCAGTCGGGCCGCTGAAGGCGTACCGCAAGCTGTTGCCGGCGATCGCGCTCAATTCAGCGGCGTGAACCCGAAGGCGCGCGCCGCCAGATCGTACTCCGATTCGAGCGTGCACTCGAACAGCGCCGGATCATCGGTATTCAGAATGATCGGCACACCGGCGTCGAACAGTTTCCGCACCGGATGGTCGGCCAGCGACGCGACTGCGCCCGTCCGCACGTTGCTGGTGATGCAGATCTCCGAGTGGGATGTTCTGATCCCGAAGCTGCGCGAGCAGCTTTGTATCGTGGACCGCGCGGATGCCGTGGCCGATACGTTCGGCGCCGATCGCGAGCGCATCCCAGATACTTTGCGCGTCGGTCGTCTCGCCCGCGTGGCAGGTCAGGCGCAAGCCGCGATCGCGAGCCTTCGCGTACAGATCGCGAAACCACAGCGCGGGGCCCTCCGCCTCAATGCCTCCGATACCGATCGCCACGACTCCATCGCGAATGTGCTCCGCGGCGAAATCGAACACCGGCGCGGCGGCTTCCGCGCCCCACTGCCGCGTGGCATCCAGGATCCAGCGGATCGGAACGGGACTCCGTGCCGCTTCGTTCGCCAGCGCGTCGAAGATCGCTCCCAGATCCTGCTTCTTCCACAGGATCACTCCAGCGGAGATGGTCACTTCGGCGTAGCAGATCCCCTGCGCGGCCAGCCGCTCGAACAGCCGGCGAGCGATCAGGGCATAGTCCGCGGGCCCGCGCAGCTTTCGATTGACCCACACGTAGCTCTGGATGAATCCCGCGAAGTCGGAATAGCTGAGCCGCCGCGCGGAGTTCTTCGTCACTTAACGAAGGATCGAGTTCCTTCAACGTTTCCGGCTCCACAGCGCCTTCCAGATGAAGATGTAGTTCGGCCCGAGCCATTCCTGTAATAATAGCGACACATGGCCACGGCCCAGACTGATCTGATCGCAGAGGGCCGCCATCGCGATCCTTTTTCTTACCTGGGTCCACACAAGGGGCAGATCCGCGCCTGGCTTCCGCAGGCGCAGGACGCCGTCGTGGTGCTCGCGGGCGATCAGGTGATTCCGATGAAGCGCGCGCATCCTGCCGGGCTCTATGTGGCAAAAACGGACGCCACCGAATACCGGTTCCGCATTACGCGGTACTCGGGCGAGTCAGGAGGAACTGGAGGATCCCTATCGCTTCCCTCCGCTGCTGACTGCGTTCGAACTGCACCTGCATGGCGAGGGCACCAACTACGAAAGCTACGGCACGCTGGGGGCGCACGTGGTCACCTGCGAAGGGGTGGAGGGCGTTCGCTTCGCGGTATGGGCTCCCAACGCCGAGGTGGTCAGCGTCACCGGCGATCACAACAGTTGGGATCGCACGCGCCATCCGATGCGCCTGCGCGACGGCGGACTTTGGGAGATTTTTCTGCCGGGACTCGCCGCGGGCGCGCACTATAAATACTCCGTCATGATGCCCAGCGGTCACGAGCAGGATCACAGCGATCCTTACGGATTCTTCGCCGAGGTGCCGCCCAAGACAGCGTCGATCGTCTGGCCGCTCACGAATTATCAGTGGGGCGACGCGGCCTGGATGGAAGATCGTCCGCGCCGCGAACTGGCTGCGCGAGCCCGCGTCGATGTACGAAGTGCATCTGGAGTCCTGGCTGCGCGGGCCGTTGAACGAGTGGCTGACCTATCGGGAACTCGCCGAGAAGCTGCCGGCCTACGCGGTGGAGAACGGCTTCACGCATCTGGAATTGCTGCCGATCATGGAGCATCCGTTCTCGGGATCGTGGGGCTATCAGGTGACCGGCTATTTCGCGCCCACCTCGCGCTTCGGCACGCCCGACGATTTCCGGTACTTCGTCGACCGCTGCCATCAGGCCGGACTCGGCGTGATCCTGGACTGGGTTCCCGGCCATTTTCCGAAAGACCCGCATGGCCTGGCCCGCTTCGACGGCACGGCGCTCTTCGAGCATGAGGATCCGCGGCTCGGCGAGCATCGCGATTGGGGCACGCTGATCTTCAACTACGGCCGCAATGAGGTCCGCGAGTTTCTGCTTTCGAACGCTCTCTACTGGCTGAAGGAATTTCATATCGACGGGCTGCGCGTGGATGCGGTCGCGTCCATGCTGTATCTGGATTATTCGCGCAATGCCGGCGACTGGATTCCCAACCGTTACGGCGGCCGCGAAAATCTGGAGGCGATCGATTTCCTGAAGCGCTTCAATGAGCTCGTCGCACCAGGTTCCCGGTGCGATTACGATCGCCGAGGAATCCACCGCCTGGGGCGGCGTTTCCAAGCCCACTTATCTGAACGGTCTGGGCTTCACCATGAAGTGGAACATGGGCTGGATGCACGACATGCTGGACTACTTTTCTAAGCAGCCCGTCTTTCGCAAATTTCATCAGAACAACATCACCTTCAGCATGCTGTACGCGTTCACCGAGAATTTCGTGCTGCCGATCTCGCATGACGAGGTGGTTCACGGCAAGGGCTCGCTGATTTCGAAGATGCCGGGCGACGAGTGGCAGCGCTTCGCCAACGTGCGGGCGTTCCTGGGTTACATGTTCGGGCATCCCGGAAAGAAGCTGCTGTTCATGGGCTCGGAAATCGGGCAGACCTCGGAATGGAATCACGCGGAAGGTCTGCCCTGGTGGCTGCTGCAGTTTCCAGTGCATCACAAGCTTCAGACTATGGTCCGGGAGCTGAACCGCTTGTATCGCACGGAGCCGGCGCTGTACCAGGTGGACGACGATTTTCGCGGCTTTGAGTGGATCGACTTTCGCGACGCCGAAGCGAGCGTGATTTGTTTCGCGCGCTACGCGCAGGATCGCGAGAACTTCCTGGTCTTTTGCTGCAATTTCACACCCGTGCCGCGGACAGGTTACCGGATCGGTCTTCCCCGCCTGTGCGGCTACCGCGAGGTATTTAACAGCGACGCGGATATGTTCGGCGGCAGTAACATGGGCAACGGCGGATGGGTGCAGGCTGAAGATAAAGCCTCGCACGGACAGCCCGCGAGCGCGCGGATTAGTTTGCCTCCGCTGAGTGTGGTGGTGTTGAAGCCGGAATAGAGGCGTCGCGCGGGGTTCACACCCTACCTCTGAGAATCGCGGCCATGAGGCGAGGGCTGCGCCGGCCGTGCAACACTGCGACAACCCACAGAGGCTTTTCCTCTGGCGCGTAGGCAATCAAGTATTCACGTACCAGAGCGAATCGCAAAGGCCGGGAACTCAGATCCGGGCGCCGATGGCCCTGGTGGGGAAAAGGTACGAGTCCGCGAAAGGCCTCAAAGATCTCCGACATGACCCGGTCGGCTGCGTCCGGGCTGTCTTGTGCAATGTAACCGCGTATGTCTTCGAGGTCGGCGTAGGCTTCCGGATGAAGCCCGTAGCCGCTGCTCATATCTGGCGGTTGCGCTGCGCTTCGGTTTTGGCCTTTAGTCCGGCAAAGGCTTCTTCCCCATCGATGGGCTTGATCCTGCCGCTCTTCAGGTCGTCATAGCGGCTGTCGAGCATTTCCCGCGCCCGGTCGAGCTCGTCGAAATATCCGGCGACAACATCCTCGACCAGTTCGCCCGTTGGGCGGCCCGTTTCGGTCGCCAACTCGTCGAGTTTAGCTTGCAGGTCGGGCTTAAAGTGCACTTCCATCGCCTTCAGAGTACGCGGAAACCCTCGGCCGAGGCAAGCTGCGCACCGCACAATCCAACAAACCTCGCCGGGTGCTCCGTTATCCGCTCTCCTACATAATCTATAGTGAAACCTTCGACGCTATGCCCTTGACTGCGCGCGATCCCATCTAACGGCGGCAACACAAGTGACCGTCGAACATAACAAAACGGTGCTTCTGCCGGTGGCGTTCGCGGCCGCGCTGGCCGGCTTGGCGGTGCTGCCGCCGGTTCGCGAAAATCCTAAAGTTCTGTGGACGTTCCTGTGCACTGCTGCCTTGCTGGGTGCGTGGAACTTGGTACTGTTCCTGTGGGTTCGAAGGCGAAAGCGACCCATTGCCATAGACGTGGTTCTCAAAAAGCAGCACTACATGCAGGCCTGCGTGCAAGGCTCGCTGCTGGCGTATTGGGGCTGGTACTGGCCTCCGGTTTATGCGTTCGTGCCGTTCCTCCTGGCGCAACTCGTTTTCGCATACGCCTTCGACATGCTGCTGGCCTGGTCGCGGCGCGACACTTATACGCTGGGCTTCGCTCCGTTTCCCGTCGTCATCAGCATCAATCTGTTCCTGTGGTTCAAGCCGGACTGGTTTTACCTCCAGTTCGCGATCGTGGCGCTCGGCTTAGCCGCCAAGGAGCTGATCCGATGGACCCGGGACGGGCGGCACACGCATATCTTCAATCCATCGTCGTTTCCGCTGGCGGTGATTTCGGTGTTCCTGCTGGCTGCCGGAAGAAGCGACATCACCTGGGGCCAGAACATCGCGACCACGCAGTTCTATCCGCCGCACATGTACCTGGTGCTGTTTCTTCTGAGCATGCCCGGACAATTTTTCTTCGGCGTGACTTCGATGATCATGTCCGCTGTGCTGGCGACCTACGTGTTCGGCCGCCTCTACTTCGCCGCGACGGGCATCTACTTTTTCTACGACTCGTATATCCCGATTTCGGTGTTCCTGGGGATGCACCTGCTGTTCAACGATCCGGCCACCTCGCCACGGACCGAACTGGGGCGCATCATCTACGGCACGCTGTATGGGCTGAGCGCGGTCTGGCTGTACCAACTGCTGGGCAGCGCCGGAATGCCGACCTTCTACGACAAGCTTTTGCAAGTGCCGCTGCTGAACCTGTCGGCCAAGTGGATTGACCGCCTCGCCGGTAAATCTTTTACGCTCGGTCCGTCACTGACGGTACGGCAGCGCAATCTGGCGTACATGGCGATCTGGGGAATCATATTCGCGGGCATGAGCGCGACGCAAGCAGTGGGCGACAACCATCCCGGCCAGTTCCTGCCGTTCTGGCGGCAAGCCTGCGAGGACGGCCGCGCGTACGCCTGCCCCTATCTTGCCGATCTCGAGACCAGCTTCTGCGACCGCGGATCGGGCTGGGCGTGCAACGAAGCCGGCCTGATGCATATCGCCTTGGCGCGATCGGGCGAGGATCTTCGCAGGCGCGATCCGGCGGGAGCCGCGGAACCTCTGCGCCGCGGTTGCGAGCTCGGTTTCGAGACGGCCTGCGGAAACTTGAGTACCCTGACCAGCGGCGCGGGCAAATTCGCCAGCGCTCCCCCCACGCTTGCGGATTTTCCCATCATCTTGCGAGGCAGCAAGGGAGAGATTCGCGAACGCGAGCCGTCGGCGCTGTACGCGCTCGCGTGTCGCGAAGGCTGGAAAGGTTCCTGCTAAAATCCTACTTGCCGCGGCCTTTCGGCCCCTGGGCGATCATCGGGATTCCGATGATCCAGTCGGTATTGCCGGTTCTGGACACCGCGTACAGTGTCTTGCGATCGGCGCCGCTGAAGGTCACGGTGATGACCGGCCTCGGCGTCGGGATGACACCGAGATACTTGCCGTCCGGGCTGAACACCTGGATGCCGTTTGCCTGAGCGGTCACATAGAGGCGGCCGGCGGAATCGAACGTGCTGCCGTCGCCGCCTCCGCCGCCTTCGAGCTTCGCGAATTCCCGCTGGTTCGTAAGCGAGCCGTCCTTCTGGACGTCGAACTCCGCAACCGTGGCTCCGTTGGTGACGAAAAGATGTTTTTCGTCGGGGCTGAGAACAATGCCGTTGGTGTTGAGATTCTCGCCATATTTGGTGACGACGCCCTTCGCGTCGGCGTGATATACGGTTCCCATGGTGAAATACACGCCGCCCTTGCCATCGGCCGTCATGTCATTGAGCGTGCCGCCGAGGCAATCCAGAGGATCGCCACTGCTGGTTTTGCTGGCCAGCGTTTTGCGCTGCGGCTCGACCTGCTCGATGGATTGGTTGAGCCCCCGGTTCAGCACGAACAGGTACTTGCCGTTCATCGCCACGGAACCCGAGGTGTTCAAACCGGTGTAGGCGTTCGAAACTTTGCCGTCCTTATCAAGCTTGACGACGTTGCTGTTATCGTTCTGCGCGAGCAGCAGGCCGCCGTCCTTGGTGGCCACGATGCCGTCGGCATTATTGCCTTCCACTTTCCAGACTTCTTTCCATTGCTGCCCCGCGGCGATGACGCCGGGAATCGCCATGCTGGTGACGTCCTTGGGACCAGTCTCCGCGGGAGCAGGGCCCTTCGCTTGTCCCTTGGCCGGGCCGCCTTTTGCCCCACCACCCCGGCCGGGAGCGGGAGGCGGCGGAACCTTGCAGGTCTTGATGAGGTCCTGATATTTGGCGTCCTGAGGAGCCTGCACTCCGGGTCCCGTCCGCTGCGCCGCCGGAGGAGCCTGGCCGTAAGCGGCCGCCACACCGAACAGAATCGTGAGCATGCTTGTCGATTTCATAAAGGTCTCCTAGTTCCGCGTTCCAGAATATCAATATGTCCACTCATTGTGCACGCCGAATAGCCTCGCGCAGCGAATCGACGCGGCCTTCGGCGCTGGAGAAGAGGTCCTCGGGAAAGCGGCGGTAGGCCAGCATGCCCGCATAGATGGCCGCGCTATCGTCGGCGTTCAGCCCGATGCCGGCCAGATACTGCATCCGCAGGTTGCGGTCGCGATTGATCGCTGCGCCATTCAACCACTGCCGGAGATCGGCTGCACGGCCCGCGTAGGTCGCAAACAGATCCACGGGCGAGTTCATGCCGACCTCGGCAAGCGACTGCGGCATCTTACTGGATTCGTCGCGATAACCCACGCGGTGTTCCATCTCGTCGAGATCGATGCGCAGAGGGACCTCATTACTTACGGGCAGTTGGCCGAGCAGGACCATGTCGTGGCCTTTGCCCTGGTACGGATTGCCCCAGACAGTGCCGTTGGGAAAGACTTCGAAGAATGTGGCGACGGCGCTCTTGACGGCTTCCTGATTCGTTTCGAAGAGCTGGATGTACATCGTGACCGTGCCGCCGGGGTTGAGGTGGCGCTTCATCGCTTCGAGGAATTCCAAGGTGTACAGATTCGCAGCGCCCTTCACCCACGGGTCGAGAGGATCGACCGTGATCCCGTCGAACTTTTCTTTCGTAGTGAGCAGATAGTGACGCCCGTCATCGATGCGCAGTTGGACCTTGGGGTTGTGCAGGACGTCGAAGTTCGGCTCGCTGAAGTACGCGGAGGCGGCTTGCGGGACCAAGGGTTCGATTTCGACGATGGTCTCGCGCTGCACTTTTGGATCGATGGACACTGCGCCCGCCGTGATCCCCGCGCCGCAGCCAATGACCAGGACCGAGCGGGGATTGGCCGCGGTCAGAGTCGTGAGGTGTCCGAGCATGCGCTGGAGCCGCATGTCGCGCGGAACATTCGACGCCTGGATCTTGCCGGCGACGTGAAAGGTCAGGGCGCCGTTGGGGAAACTCGCGACGGCCACCGAGGAATTCATGCCTTCGCGAGCGTAGACGATGTCGCTCTTGCCGACCCAAGTCGCTGCGTAGCGGCCGTAGGCGATCAGCAGTTTCGAAACCGGCGGGACACTGTAGATCGACAGCGCAACCGATCGCTGCAAACAGAATCCAACGCCGAGGCAGAAGCAACAGGCCCGAGACGATGGACAACGCAATGAGCACTTGCTCGGTGCGCTGCGATCCGATCCAGGCGACCAGGAGCAGGCTCGCACCAAGAGCGCCAAGGATGGCTCCAACGGTGTTGGCTGCGTAGATGCGCGCGAATAGCTGGGACGATTCCTGCTGGTCCGATACGGCCGCGAGCGCCAGGGGGAAGCTCGCGCCCCAGAGGAGCGTCGCCGGCAACAGGGCCCATAATGCTCGGGCGAGATCGAGCTCGAAGTTGAACCAGATGTTCGAGGAGATCGAAGGATCGATCGGCCAGTAGGGGAGCGATGCGGAAATACTATACGCGGTCCAGGCGATCGCAGCGGCGAGGAGCAATTGGCAGTAGCCTAGCGCGAGGCTTGGGCGCGCGAGACTTCGAGAGAGCATCGACCCGATGGCGCTGCCGATGCCGAGTCCGGTGAGAAAGACCGCCAGGATGATGGAGAACGTGTAAACCGATGCGCCGAAGAGCAGGCTGAGCGTGCGCGTCCAGATGGCTTCCGCGCCGAGGGCGCAGAGACCCGAGAGCGCGATTGCCAGGTAGACCGTCAGCGAAGAGCCCCCGCCCTGACGGGCAGGGCCGGGGTCGGAAGCGGGGCGAGTGAGGACAACAAGCGCGAGCGCGGCGACGGTCAGGTTGATCGCTACGGCAGCGTAGGTCGCCGTTGCTACGTCATGCGCACGCAGCAAATAGAAACCGGTAAGGAGACAGCCGAACACTCCTCCGGCGATGTTCGCGCCGTAGAGGAAGCCCATTCTTGAAGCTTCTTCGTGACGAACTAATGCGGGCAGCGTCGCGCCCATCAGCAGGGTCGGGGGCAGAAGGCACGCGGCGGCCGAGTAAGCGCTGCCTACGAAGGGCATCAGGAACAACACCAGGATTCCGCAGATCGCGATACCGAGTTCGATCGTGTATACGCGCAGGCGCCGCAGAGATCAGGCTGCCGAGACACATTCCTCCCATAAACGTGGCGAGGAGAATGCCCAGCGACACGGCAGTGGAGCCGATGACCAACTCCAGGAGCTGGAACCAGACGATTTCGTAAATGAGCGCCGCGACGCCGCTGCCGAACGACAGCAGAAGCTTCCCGTAAATCGATTTCAGAAGGCCTTCCGAGTCCGTTTTCACCCGCACGGAGTGGGGCCGGATTTTGTCCCGGCAGAACACCCATCATACGCAAACGTCGCACGGCGGTGACTAGTACGCCGCGCTGTGTTGGACCAGCCCTCCGATGAGAGAGCGCTCGATCTCCTCGATTTCCAGCGTACGGCGACGGTGAGTATCGCGGTGCGGGGGGATGCTGCAAGCAGGGGAATCTTTGGAGGAAATCATTTTCCCGACGCGGTGTCGCGAGGACCACGTTGCGCCGGAGGAGGCACGTAGTGAAATCGGACCAAGTAGACGTTGTCGCCGCGACCATGCTTCGCCACCTTGAGTAAATCGATCACGCCGAGGAAACCCGATTCCATTGCCAACTGATGAGTAATATCGTAGAGCGCGATCTGCTCAATGGAATCCACCTCGATTTCACCGTCCTCCATCCGGTAACGGTGACCTACCTTGACCTTCGGACGCATCCAGATACGAACGCTACAGGTGATTGCCCCACTCCGCACACCTTCCCGAAGACGCTTGCTGAAAACCATGCGTTGGACTCTCGGCCGATCAGCCTTCGTATTGCAGCACGTTTAAGCCGGCGTTCCAATCGGTGACGTAGACGAGTCCATCGGTGGTGACCAGGATATCGGCGGATTTCGCCGCGAGCGCGACGTTGGGACGCGGATCGATCAGCTTCTTGGGCGGCGGAGGCAGCCAGTAGGCGATTTCCTTCGGCGCGAAGGCGTCCTTGATATCGAAGACGCGGACGCCGGCGATGTTGTAGGTGGCGAAAATCGTTTCCTCACTGCGGAACGTGCCGGGCCGGTTTTCGTGCAGGTTGTGCGGGCCGAAGGTTCCGAATCCGCAGAAGTCTTTTCCCTCAGGCAAAGGCTCCTTGGGCGCGGGCAGAGTGGCAATCGGCACCGGATTTTCCTCGGCCCGCAAATCCACGATGAACGTGGCGAACATGCCCTTGGCGCACTTTTCCGCGTTGGCTTCGTCGGCGACGACGGCGAGTTTGCGGCCGGGCAAGGGAAGCGGAGTGTGGGTGCCGCCCGGAAACGGCGGACACCAGTTGATGTGTGAAATCAGCTTCGGTTTGGCGGGGTCGCTGAGATCGTGGACGGTGAACCCGCCGTCGCGCCAGGCTCCGTAGCCGCGATTGCCGGCCGTAATCATGTGATGCAGGGCCACGCGGCGGCCGGGCGCGAGCGTCGATGGCTCGCCCGCGGCGCGATTCATACCGGGCATCCACCAGCGGCCGACGATTTCGGGTTTGGTGATGTTCTGGAGGTCGACCATGCAGAGAAAGTGGTCGGTGAATCCATCCATGTGCGCGGCGATCGCGGCATAGCGTCCGCCGGCCCACCACAGGCGATTGATGCCGAGGCCGGGTATTTCGAGAAAGGCGATTTCCCGCATCTCGGCGGGTCGGGAAATATCGTGAATGCTCAGGCCGGAGCGGAATTTCTTGCGGTTGGTAATGCTATCGGCCAGCGCATTCTCGAAATAACCGCGAATGTTGTCGTAGGACTGCATGGCCACGATGTTCGCGCCGTTGGCGAGCAGGAGCAGGTCGCCGGAAACCTGGAGGTGATGGGTGCGGGTGAAGTCTCCGCCGGTGAAGAAGCCGACAGGCTTGAGTTTGCGCGGATCCGCGGCGTCGAGGATCGTGACTCCGTTGCTGAACATGTGGCCGACATACAGATGCCGGCGGTTGAGCATGACCTGAACGCTATCGGGCCGGCCGCCGATATCGCTGTAGGAAAGGTGATGCAAGCGCTGCCCGATGCCTTGCGGCGGAATGGCAGTATCCTGCGCGTAGGCTCGCGCTGGACGCGGACGCCAACGCCGCGAGACCAAGCAGACCTTTTCCGCAATCGCGCCGAGTGATCGCCATATTGTGCTCCGTTTCCCAAGCCTCACAACTACTTTACATCCGGATAGCGCGGGAGTTTGAAGAGCCGCACGAAGTTCCGTCGCGGAGATTACGATGAGAAGGTGATCTTCAGAATCGCGCTCGCGAACGTCCGGCCGCCGAAGACGCCGGAAGAATCGATCGCGCTGGCGGAACAGGCGATCGCCCAAGCTGCGATCGAACGCGCAGGGATTATCTGCTTTCCTGAGTGCTTTATTCCGGGTTATCCGATCCAAATGAATCCAGCTTCGCGCCCCGATGCGGCGTTTCTTGAAGGAGCCTGGCGCAGCATCGCCGCCGCTGCCAGGAGAGCGGCTGTCGGGGTGGTTCTCGGAACCGAGCGCATCGCCGATGACCAGCGGTTACTAACGGCGCTGGTCATCAATCCGGACGGTACGGTCGCAGGCTTCCAGGATAAAGTCCAACTCGACCCAACAGAGGAAGGGATCTACTCGCCGGGCTCCGGCAGGAGGGTGTTTCAAGCTGGCTCCCTAACCTTCGGCGTCGCGATTTGCCACGAGGGCTTTCGCTATCCGGAAACAGTTCGATGGGCTGTTCAGCATGGGGCACACATTGTGTTCCACCCGCATTTCACGTGGGCCGAACCCGGCGCCTACCAGCCCTCCAGTTTTGCCGATCCCGCGAATTCATTCCACGAAAAAGCGGCTTTGTGCCGCGCGGCCGAGAACACCTGCTATTTTGCGACGGTGAATTGTGGAAGCGCCGGGTCGCCGACAACCTCAGCCGTGGTACGGCCCGACGGAACACTCCTCAGCTACCAGCCCTATGGAATGGAAGGATTGCTCATCGCGGACATCGATACTGACGCGGCCACGGGACTTCTGGCGGCGCGGTGCAAGAATATCTGACGGCGATCCGCGTCCCGATCCTAGCTCACGCCGCTGTGCGTCGTGCCGCTTACTTGCCGACCGATTTAAGCGCCGCTCCGCCCTTCTCGACGCCGGCACCGGTCCCTAAAGCGAGTTTCTGGGCGCCCCATTTAAGGCCCCGACCTGTTGCTTTGAGGCCTTTGACGGTGACTTTGCCCGTAGCGGCGCCCGTCTTGGCTACCGCGGTCTTCGCGGAATCACCGGCGTCCTTGATGTCCTGTCCCGCGCCGTCCTGATTGGCCGCCGCGAGCGGAACGATAAAACAGATCGATACGAAAATGTTTCTTATAGCGCGCATGGCTCTACTGTACCGGAAAACTCACGGGATTGCATTGGCCGTCGCACTGGCGCAGGCGGCCTTGAAGTCCGAGTAGCCTGCCCGGTCGAGCGTTACGGATGCGTGCTCGATCCTCACGCCGGAGCGAAATGTACTGGCCCATGCTCCGCGATCGTCCATCACCAGCTGCGGGCCGCGCCACCGGCCATACAGGTCGAAATAACCCTGCCTTTGGCCTACATCGAAATACTTGGTTTCAAGAAGGCGAACACTGATCAGGCTGCCCTCGGTGCTCGTATAGCCGCCATAGATCGTACCCGAGAGTTTCAGGTATTGGATTACGCCTGGCGAAGTGCACAGCGAGGCCGAGCCTTGCACGCCGCCGGTGGGACGAAGACCATCCAGACGTAGGCGGGAAAAATGAGCAGCCGGGTAGAGCAGCATGTACAGGGGATACGTTCCGCCCTTGGTATGCAGCGTCCCGGAGCCCGACCAATACAAAAGCGGGGTCGGGACGCCACCGATATGAAAAGACCAGGGAGCAATGATGGCGGCCACGCCGTAGATTACGACGGCGCAAAGGAGCACAAGGCCGAGTAGCTGCGCGATACATCCGTGGCGGCGCTGCGTCCGCATGCGACGAGTATATCCCGCTCAGTTGTCGGCAGGCTGCTGCTCGATATGATCGATCACCAAGACGGGCACAGGCCGTTTCTGCTCGACCAGTTTCAGCCCGAGTTGCTTATCGACCGCCTCGAAGAGTGACACGCCGCCGATGGGATCGGCAGCATTGTTCGCGCCGCCAGCGGCATTGGGCGTGCGCGCCAGAAGGGTAGCGAGCTGCTCGGGCGCAATCGGCGAGAACGTCAACGAGAAATCGTAGCCGCCTTCGAGCCCGGTCGCGTCGACCACAGGCGCGTGAATATAGGCGGCGGCGAGAAACTGAAGTTTCTCGGCCAATTGCCCCATGTTCATGTTTTGGAACTTGATGGTCCTGGAGGGCATGGAACCGCCGCTGCCGCCGTTAAAGATAATGGGCGCATTCTGGTCGCTCCATCTGGCGCGGGTGGCCGGATCCGCTTTCTTGAGCTTGGGTTTAGGGGCCGTGAGCGTGTAGGCCGTCAGGGGGCGATCCTCGAGATGCGCGGCCAGCTTGAAGCGATCCACGAGCAGCGCCTGCAGCATGGGACCGACGGCATCGATATCGACAGGGGCGTTGGGCGCCGGAAGAGGCCCGTTTGCCGGCATCTTGGCGACGATCTGGTAGCGGTCTGTGTCCATCCATTTGGGTGCGTTGATCATGGAATCGGCTGGGACGCCCCAAGCCTGCTGCACAAGCTGTTTGAGCGTCAGGCCGGAAATATCAACGCGGCCGCCGGGCTGCATTCGGATTCCGATTGTAAAACCGCCAGCACCGGGGAGGGCGAACGGCTTGATGGTGGCGACTTCGAACTCCGACGGCCACGCCGGAATCTTTTGCGCCACGTCGGGCTCGTTGGGCGACGGCCGGCTGGCCTTTTCGACGACGATAACCGGAAGCGACATCGTTTCCTGCTCCAGCTTCAGCCCGAGTTGTTTGTCGAGAGCATCCGGCAGCGTGGTCGCCATCGCCGGGACCGGCAATGGGAAGCGTGTATTTGAAACTGAACTCCCACGTCCCTTCGAGCCCGGTCTTATCCTGCACCGGATTGCTCCCGATGAACTGCTGAGCGAGGAGCATGCCGGTCATTTGCGCGGCGAATGCCGCCAGGGTCATGTTGTGGCAGGTATAGCTGATGGTGGGAGGCGTCGGGCCCGCGGCGGGGTCGGCCGGACGAGACTGGTCCAGCGACATTTTGCAACCGGTGTCGCCCGAGCCGTCGGCTTCCTTCAGCTTCTGCTTACCCTTGGGCGCGGTGAGCGCGTAGGCGGTCAGAGGCCGCTCTTGCTTGCGAAAGGCGAGGTTGAAACGATCCGCCAGAAGGGCCTGGAGCATGAGCCTGGCGTCGGCGGCCGAGGTTTTGGGCGGCACGGCGGCGCTGATATCGAAGCGCTCGTATTCGATCCAGCTGGGCCCGTCGAGAACCTTGTCGGGGGTGACATCGTACGCCTTGGCGATCAGATCGACGATGGTGGCGTTGCGCAAGTCGTAGCGCGTGCCGCTCATAAATGGGCCGCGCGAGACCTGGACCGCAGACAGGCGGCTAGGGTGGACATCGGCGGCCTCAAAGTGGGGTGATGAGCCGGCGGTTTGGCCGAATGCGGCGCACGCGGCGAGGGTCGACACTGCGATAGCGCGAATCGTACGCACAGGTTTCAGCCGATATCGAGTATATTCTTAGAGGTCGAGGCGCGCAAAGGGCCGGTAGTGTCCTAAAAGACGCTACTTCTTGGCGGCTTTTTCTTCCGCGCGGGCGCCGGCCAGGATGCCGACCATGCCGTAGTTGCCCTCGTGACACGCGGAGTCGAAGATCATGTGGCGTTCGTCGCTGGTCTTGCCCATCTCGATGAGAACGGTCCAGGGCTTGGTCCACGTTTTAGGATCGATGAAGGTGATTTCGCGGCGCAGATTGTTCGCATCGACGCGCGTGAAACGTTCGATCATCTTATACGTATCGATGTTGGACCCACGGAAGCCCTGCGAGAAATTCGTGGTTTCGACCACCAGCGTGTTCCCTTCCCAATGGCCGCGCGAATCCCCGAGATAGAATTTGGCGCTGGGAGGAGCGTGCGGACGGCCATCCATAAAGATGGTGCGGTTGCCGCCGCCGGCGTGATCGTCCTCCATGTAAATCCCCATGGATTTGGGGGACTGCACGATCTGCATGACCGTGCCCTGGGCAAACGCGGTGTTCAGCGGGAGGAACGGCATGGGAACGCCCAGGCAACGCGGCGATTGCGCGATGAACTCGGGATTATCGTTCGGGCCGCCGCGACCACCCGGCGCGCCGCCCCGGCCAGCCTGGGCTCCGCGGCCAGCCTGCGCTTGCGCACCCGCGACCAGCGGAGGAATTTTTCCGTCCGGCGGATCGATGATCATGGAGGTCCGTTTGCCGGTCTTCAGGATCGAGTTGAAGACAGCGTTATAGGCTCCGCTCACGTCCTGGGCGCCGGAGGAGCGGGCATTGCGCCCGGGGTCCACGCCTTTCTTCTTGTCGGCGGCGGCGACTTCCTCATCGGTCAGGAATTCCTTGTTGGCATTGGCGGCGGAGCGTTCGAGCGGAACGTCATACATGACGAACCAGGTGCCTTGCAGATCCGGGTCGCCCCAGGGCGTGCGGAGCGTGGCTCCCGCCTTCGCGGCGGCCTTGGATTTGGAGGCTTTCGATTTAGAGGCCGGGGCCGGAGTCTGCCCGGTTATTGAGATCGCCGCCAGAGAGACAAGCACGGCGGCGCCGATGATCCAAACGCTCTTCACTTCGCCGAGGATAACACCGCTGCAACCGACCGTCAACGAGCCTATGACACACGAGCCCGGGGCGCACGAGCCTATGATAAATTTAGACGCTGGGACGTGGAGAATGGAAGAAGGAGATCTCGGACATGCGGTATTGGGGTAAAGGCTTCGCCATCGCGGTAACGACGGCGGCCGTAACGGCCGGTCTTTTCTGGCTGGTGACGCCGACGGCGCCTGTCTCGGCTGCCGGCCAGGATACTCCGGGCCGCATCGCCGGCAAACCCGATTTCAACGGGATCTGGGAGGCCAATAATACGGCGAACTGGGATCTTCAGACGCACCAGGCGCGTCCCATGGTGGGGCAACCGGGCCTGACGCCGGGCTCGGAGGTGCTGGCCGCTCCAGTGGTCGCGCTGGGCTCTGTAGGCTGGGTTCCCGGCGGCCTGGGCGTCGTCGAAGGCGAAGAGATTCCGTATCAGCCGTGGGCGGCGGCGCGAAAGAAAGAAAATGAGGAGCACTGGATCGACCGCGATCCGGAAATCAAGTGCTTCCAGCCGGGGATACCGCGCGCCATGTACATGCCGCACCCGTTCCAGGTTATTCAGAGCGCGACCAAGATCCAGATGGTATTCGAGTTCGCGGATGCGCAGCGCACCATCCACCTGAACAAGATGGAGGACTACCCGAACGTGCTGTATATGGGCTACTCGGTGGGCCGCTGGGAAGGCGATACGCTGGTGGTCGACGTGTCGGATTTCACCGACGCGACGTGGTTCGACAGGGCTGGGAATTTCCATAGCGACGCTTTGCACGTTACCGAACGGTACACTCCGATGGGCCGCGACGCCATCCGCTACGAAGCCACCATGGAAGACCCGAAAGTATTCACGCGCCCGTGGAAGATCAGCATGCCGCTCTATCGGCGGCTGGAGCCGAACGCGCAGCTGACCGATTTCCGGTGTGTCGAGATGGTGGAAGAGACCATCTACGGGCATCTTCGCAAGGACCAGTTAGTCAAGCACTGGGAAGGCAAGACCATGAACGTGGACATCACGCGCAAGATTCCGCCGGGGGAAGAGGTTTACGAGCGCTACATATCGGGCAACCCGCCGGCGGCGAAGTAGATGGCTCGTTAACAAAGAGCCGGTGTGAGATGCTAAAGAATCGGGAGGTCAATTTTGTGCGATCGAAATTAAGCGCGGGAGCCGTCATCGTAGCGGGTATGGCTGTGTTGCTATCCGCATCGCCAGCGTGGGCGCATCATGCGTTCGCCGCGGAGTTCGATGCGAACAAGCCGGTCACGTTCAAGGACGCCACGGTGACCAAGGTGGAGCTGATCAATCCCCATAGCTGGATCCATGTCGACGTGAAACAAGCCGACGGCACGGTGGTCAATTGGGCGATCGAAGCCGGGAGCCCGAACATCCTGCTGCGGCGGGGCATCACCAAGAATACGGTCAAGCAGGGCGACAAGATCGTCATCGAAGGCTACCAGTCGAAGGACGGATCGCACAGAGCGAACGGCCGGGATCTCACGCTGCCGAACGGGCAGCATCTGTTCCTGGGATCGTCGGGCGGCGAAGGGGCTCCGTACGAAGTGCCGCGGCCCGGCGTGGACGTGAAGTAGCCGCTACTTCTGGGCCTTATCCTGATCCTTCACCGCGAGGCCGCCGGTGATGCCGTCGACCTGATAGCCGGTCTGGATCTTGCGGATCTTGGCGATCTCCGCCGGCGTGGCGGTCTTGGGATCGACGTTGGCGCCGGAGCAGGTGAATCCCCTTAAGGTGCACTCCGAGGTGGTGTGCCTGATTCCCTTCTCCTTCATCCGCTGCATCATCACTTTTAGGACTTCCTCGTGCATGATGACGGCGTTGTTCGGCACGAAGGTTCCGACACCGATCGCGTAGTCGACCGGCATCAGCGGCTCGATGCTCGACCCGAAGGCGCCGTCGTTTTTCTTGCCGAGATCGTGCGCCGCCAGATCCGCGCCCCGATCGATCAGGTACTGGACGACAGGAAGGTCGCCCAGGTTAGCGGCGACCATCAGCGGCGTAATGCCGTAGTTGTCGGCCGCATTCACGTCTTCGCCGAGGTCGACCAGCAGTTTGACGACTTCCAGCCGTTCGGCCGGGGATCTTCCCTTGCTATAGCCGTTGATGAAGCCGGTACCGCAGGCCGCCATGAGGGATGTCTCATTGTCCTTGGACACGATGTGCGGATCGGCGCCATGGGCCAGCAGGAGCTTCACCAGCTCGACATCGCCCGAGAATGCCGCGCGCATCAGAGCTGTGGCGAACACGATTCGCGGCGAGCCGTCGCGCATGCGGGCCCGGGGCGTGTTGTTGACCATCGCGTTCGGGTTCGCGCCGGCGTCCAGAAGTTTCTGGATCAGGGGAAGAGGGTCGGTGGTCACCATCCAGGGGAAGTTCGGCGGCGGTTTCCATGTTGCGGCGGTCGACCGCCCAGAACAGCGGCGTGAATCCCTGGGCGTCGGCCTGATTCACCTTCGCATGGTTGTCGATCAGGAACGACGCAAGATCGTAACTGCCGTTGAAGATCGCCAGGCCCAGCGCGTCTTTTCCGTCGCCGCCGATCGCATTGACATCCGCTCCGGCCGCCACCAATAGCGCGCGCCGATTCCAGATCGTCTTCCCGCGCGGCAAACATCAACGGCGTCAGCAGGCCGCTGGCGTATTCTTCGGCGGGCTGAGCGGCCTTCGGCATCCACAGGCGTGGTTCCTTCAAATCCGCGGCCGGTGGCGGAGGGCACGAATTTCGACCGCGCATTGACGTCCGCGCCGCGTTCGATCAGCAGTCTTGACGGCGTCCGGATGGCGTTCGGAAACGGCCCACATCAAAGCGGTGGTATCGCCCCAGTTTTCTTTCGCGTTGACCTGCGCTCCATGATCCAGCAGCACTTTGATCGGCATCGGTCTTCCCGGTGCGCGCCGCCATCATCAGCGCGGTGTCGCCGGATTTCGTCAGCGGGGCGTTGGGGTTCGCTCCCGCCTTGAGCAGCGTCTCGATCATGGCCGCGTTGCCGTTGACGGCTGCCAGCAGCAGCGGCGTTGCGCCGGCGCGGTTCGCGGCCGACACGTTCGCGCCCGCGCGGATCAGCAGGTCCGCGGTCTCCAGATCGTCCGCGCGCACGGCCCAGTGCAGCGCCGTCGTGCCGTCGATTTGCGGGGCGTTGACGTTCGCCTTCTGCTGCAGCAGGGAGCGAACGGCGTCCTTGTTGCCGTTCATGGCCGCGTCGGCGACATCGCTGGCGGGTGCGCCCGGAAGACTGGCAACCGACAGCAACGCAACAGGAACCACACCACTTCTGAACTAAGCAACCTCATTTGGCGCCTCACATTCTTCAGGATCACCGGCAAGCATCATAATTTTCGGGCGCGACTGACTTTCGCCGCGCTATCGGGCAGCGACTTTACCGATCAGCGAAACTTTGCCCTCGCCCTCGCTTTTCGGCGTTCACGCGCAGCTCGATGACGGAAAAGTCGTAATTGTTGCGGCGCGCCGGTCCCGGCGGGCTTCCACAGATCGTTCTAGCCGCCCAGACGCCGGTCGGTGATCAGCAGGATGCGCTCGACGCCGTCCGGGCCGGCAACTTTGTCCGCGTAAGCGAAGCGCATATCCGGCGACTTCGGACGACCACAGGTAGCCCCACGGTCGGCGCGGCTCCCAAGGCGGCCTTCAAGGAACCTTCCGGTGTGGGAGGAGGAGCTCCGGCGCTGCGGCGCGTCCTCCACCACGACCGCCGCGCCCCGTTCCGCGGCCAGCGGCACCCGTCCGGCGGCTGGCGCCGCATCCACAGCGGCAGGATCGGGAGCCGGATCGATTGCGGCACGGCCGCGCCCACCCGCACGCCCGCCACGGCCGTTAGACGCTGGCGGAACGGTCAGATTCCAGGCGGCCACAACTGGTCGCGCTCGGCATCGGTGGACCAGCGCAGCACATCGATCCGGATGGTGTCCTGTGCGCTGACGTTTTCGGTGCTGGCGGTGAGGCGGAGAACGGGAGTTTGCGCCGGCAGCAGTCCGCTCAGGGCGGCAAGCATCGGGACGATATGGCGTATCCGGATCATTTGTCCTGGTTGGTACCCCAGACCCGGCCCAGCCATTCGACCAAACGTTCCAGTTCCTCGTCGGAGAGCTTAGCGCCCCGCTCTCGCATGTCGACCAGCATGACGCGCCAGGCTTCTTCGGCATTCCTGGCCCTTTCCACGCGCTCCAACCCGTGACAGTGGTGCAGGCCCGGTTCAGAAGCCGCTTCGCTTCCGGATCGGAGAAGAAAGTGGTGATCTCCGGAGGAACATAGGTTCGCGGAAAAGGCTTGGTATCCGGACCGAATTTGGACGCGAGCCAATCCAGGAGCATATTCCGATCCTGGTCTGAAAGAGCCGCTTCTCCGGGTTTATGTTTGGAATCGATCAGCGTCTGCCAGCCGGGTTTGATCCAGCGCATAAAAGGCGTAGTCGTCGATACCGTGGCACGACGTGCAGTTCTTGCGGATGACCTGCCATACCGGACCGTCGGGCCTGTTGACTTGGGGCCGGGTGGGCCTTCCGCCAATTGCGCCGCCGCGGGCAGCGCCAGGGCGCACGCCACGACGACCAGAAGCGGCGTGATCGCATCGGCAATCCTAGTCAGCGCGAGCGGCGCCGTGCTGGAGCCGAAACTGGCCCGCTCGATGCCGTACAGATGCAGGATGCTCAGGAGCATGTTGGAGGTGCGCTCCGTGTTGTCCGGGAACACGATGTGGCGATTACCCTTGAACGTTCCGTCGATTCCGCCGACCAGGATGACCGGCACCTTCACGTGCGCGTGCCGGTGCGAATTGCCCATGTTGCTTCCCTTGTAGATCAGGACGTGATCCAGAACGCGTGCCGTCGCCATCGGGCATCTTGTTCAGCTTGTCGGCGAAGTACGCCAGGTTCTGCACGTGATAGCGGTTCATCTTGGCGTAGTTGGCGACGTTCTCCGGCTTGTCGCCGTGGTGCGACGATCCGTGCCAGCCGCCGTTGAAGCCGGATTCGGGGAAGCTGGCGCCGGAAAGGTCGCGGCCCAGCATGAAGGTGGCGGAGCGCGTGAGGTCGCCCTCGAAAGCCAGCGCCATCAGGTCGTACATCAACCGGTAATGGACATGCTTGTTCTCCGGCAGGCCGAACGGAATTTCTTCGGACGGCTCCTTCACGGTCTTGTCCATCGCGATCTTGATGCGCCGCTCGATCTCGCGAATGTTCTCGAGGTAAGTGTCGAGCCGGCTGCGATCGCCCGCGCCCAGGTCTTTCTTGAAGAACGCGATTTCCTGCGTGACGGAATCGAGAATGCTGGCGTTCTGCTTTCGTCCGGTGACGCCGCTCTTCGGGGCTGGCGCCATCGCCGAACAGGCGCTCGAAAGCCACGCGCGGATTCACTTCGGTCGGCAGCGGCTGCGTGGGCGAGGACCAGGAAATGGAGTTCGTGTACGCGCAGCTATAGCCCCAGTTGCAGTTGCCGAAATTGCCGGCATCCTCGACGCCGAGCTGGATGGATTCGAGGATCGTGTCCTGGCCGTACTTCTTGCGCGATCAACTGATCGATGGTGACGCCCAGATAGGGGCTCACGGCGTTTCTCCGCGGGCGCGCGCCGGAGAACAGGACCGCGCCGCGGGCATGGTCGCCGCCGGGTTCGTCGTCGTTGGCCATGGCCTCGGGCATGTCGAGGCCGGTGATGAGCGTCACGCGATTGCGGAACGGCTCCAGCGGCTTGGTGATGAACGAAAACTCGAAGTTCGGGCCTTCCTGCAGCGGGACTCCAGTAACCCGGGCGCCGCGCCGTGCGGATGCCAGATGCCCACGAAGCGCCGGACGGGGCGGCGGCCGTCTTGCGCAGGGGCGTCTGCGCGGGCACCATCGAGTCGAGCAGCGGCAGAGCCAGCGTCACGCCGGCGCCGCGCAAGAACGTGCGGCGAGGAATGTGCTTCTTCGAGATAAACATTTACTTGGCTCCCTTGTTAACATACACGAGCTCATGTTCATGCTGCGCTCTCATCTTCGGGCTTCCTCTTTCGTTCTCATCTGAAATGGGGCGCTCTTGATCACGCCCATCAGGATCGACGAAAACCTGTCGTTATTCTTATCCGCATCCCGCACAATCGAGCGGATCACCGGCATATCGTAGTATTCGACGCCGCGGCCCAGGCCGTAGGTCATCAGCTTCTCGGTGATCATGCGCACGAACTGCGGGCGAATAATGCAGCAGCGCCTGCCGCAGCTCGACGGGACCGTTGACCTTGGTGCCGTCCCACAGTTCCGACGGACGCATCGATCGGAACGCCGCCGTCGCCGCCCTGCTTGGTTCGCCACTTGGCGTCCGCATCGAAGTTCTCGAGCGCGAAACCGATCGGGTCCATGAGCTTGTGGCAGCTGGCGCAGGGCTCATTCTTGCGGTGCATGGTCATCTGCTCGCGCAGGGTCAGAATCTTTTCGGGCCCGCCCTTGCTGTCCTCGAGCGGCGGAACGTTCGGCGGAGGTTCCGGCGGAGGCGTGCCGAGGATGTTTTCGAGCACCCAGACGCCGCGCTTGACGGGCGACGTCCGGAAATTCTGGACCCAGGTGACCGACAGAAAGCTTCCCTGCCCCAGCAATCCGCGGCGATAGGCCAGATCGGGCCCGAGAGTGCACGCGGCGGAACTGCGATCCGTAAATATTGGGGATGCCGTAGTGCTGCGGCGAGGCGCTCGTTGAGGAACGTATAGTCCGCGGTCAGCAGATCGACGACGTTGCGATCCTCGCGCATGATGCTTTCAAAGAGCAGTTCCGTCTCGCGCCGGAAGCTCTTGCGCAGCTCGTCGTCCCAGTTGGGATAGAACACGCCGTCCGGCGAAGTCGCGGGCAGATTCCGCAGGTACAGCAACTGATCGGCGAAGTTTTCGACCAGCGCCTCGGACCGGGGATCGGCGAGCATGCGCCGCACCTGCTGCTCGAGCACCGGCTGGCGTGTGAAGCTTGTTCTGGCTGGCAACGTTGATCAGCTCATCGTCCGGGATGCTGCTCCACAGCAAGAAGGACAGGCGCGAGGCCAGCTCCAGATCGGTGATGCGGTAGGGCTGGCCGGGCTTGGCGTTCGCGGGTTCTTTTTCGGCGCGCACCAGAAATTGCGGGCTGGTCAGAATGCGGCGCAGCGCCAGTTCGATGCCGTCCTCGAACGTGCCCTCGCGGCGGCCTTCCTGGTAGAAGCCCCATACCCACTCCAGATCCTGCGGAGTCGCGGGACGCCGGTAGGCGCGGCGCGTCAGCGTGGTGAGGATTTCCTGCGCGCACGGTTCTTCTTGCGCGGCGCTCGCCGGGCGGCAGGTAAAGACTTTGCGGATGCTGCGCGAATCCTCGGGACGCGTGGCATTGAAAGGCCCTTGAATCCGCAGGAAGCCGATGGCCGGGTAATACTGCAGCTGCGGGATGCTGTTGTTTTCGAGCGACTTTCGCTCGTACTGCCGGATCATATCGAGGCTGGGCCGGTAGTTCGTCGCGAGGAACGTGGCGCCCACCATGTGCGAGCCGGCTTTGACCGGGATGGTCACGTCGATCGATCCATCGGCGTCCGCCTGACATTCCCTGGCTCAGGCCCACGCCGATGTAATCGGTCAGATGGACCCTTTCGCCGTCGATGAGGAATTCGAGCTTCTCGCCAGGAATGTAGTTGCCGAGGCCGAAGTTCTGGACCGAGAACTTGTATTCGCCATCGGCGGGGAAGCTGTGGCGCACCAGCATTCCGCCGCGCGTGCCGAACGGCAGGCCTTCGATATGCTGGTTCTGCGACGTATCGCCCGGCGCGATATAGGCCGATTCCGTCGGCGACTTCCAGTAGCCGACCGCCATGCGCGCGATCCTGCGTCGCCGCGGTCGTGTAGGCTTCGAGCAGCGTCGGGGAGATGGTCAAGCGAGCCGGCGATGTTGTCGAAGCCTCGGGCCGAATCGTCCGGCGGCAGAAGCGTCGTGGCGTCGATCTCGAGATCGAGCAGGTCGCGGACGGCGTTGGCGTATTCGGTGCGGTTGAGGCGATGCAGGACGACGGAGCCGGGGTTGGCGTGCGCCGCCGCCTTGCGATCGATTTCCGCTTCCAGCCAGTCGCGGAGCCCTTCGTACTCGGGCAAAGGCAGGCCGGCGGATTCCCGGCGGGGGCATCAGGCCGGCGCGCAGTTTGCGCACGACCTTTTCCCACACCTCGGGGTGGTCGCCCACGCTGGCGAGATCCAGTTTCTGGAGCGAAAAATTGGCCGTCTTGGGCTTGTCGTTATGGCAGGTGACGCAGTACTGATCGAGAAGAGCGCGTTCCGCGGCAGCCGAGGCGACGGCGGGTGCCTGCGGCGTGGACTGTCCCGCAGCCGGAGCGTAAGCGATGATGCCGCCGACCAAAGCCACTCCAACCAGGAAGATCACGCGACGCATATATCAAATAAGACCACGAGGGGTCATTCTAAACAAGATTCCGGCGGTGACTCACCGTCGTTTTGATCCTGTTGGATGCGAATGTATCCGGCATCATTCCGCCATAAATATTTAAGAAATGGCGGTTTAGGGGCCCTTGAAACCGGGAGGCGTTTCGACTATCGTTAAAAGCGGCCTAGCTGCCACGTTTATGCCGCTGAAGGATCTGGACGTAATCGACCCGAGCCAAGCCGCTGAGTTGCAGATCGACCGTATTCTGCGAAGCGATACATTCCGGAATGCGGAGGCCCTGCGGAAGCTGTTGCGTTTCCTGGCAGAACGTCTGGCGGCGGGGGATGCCGATCAGCTCAAGGAGTACTCGGTCGGAATCGATGGTTTGGGCAAGCCCCCAGACTACGATCCCCGGCAGGATTCGACGGTCCGGATTCAGGTCGGGCGGCTGCGCCACAAGCTGGCGGACTACTACCGGTCGGAAGGGCTGAACGACCCGTATGTGGTGGAGATTCCCAAGGGACACTTCAAACTCAGCGTCACGCCCCGCCCCGTAGCTGTCCACCCTGGTGCGAACCAGGCGGAAGTCGCCGATCGATCGCCCGGGAATCGCTTCGTCATTTTAGGTTTAGCGGCCGCGCTCGCGATTGCCGTTGCATGGGCGGCCGTCGCTTCCTGGCAGCTTCGTCGCGAACAGCAGGAGTCCGCGGTGTTCCGTTCGATGTGGACGCCCGGCCTGGAGCAGCTATGGGAGCCGTTTCTTTCGGCCCACCGGCCCGTGATCGTGGCAATTGAAGATCCGCCCTTCGCGCAGTTTGCCGGGTACGGTGTGTACCGCGAGATGCCGCTGAACTCCTGGGCGGACATCGAGAAGTCGCCGCGAATTGCCGCGATCCGCAAGCTGCTGGGCAATCCGGAGATCACGCCGAGCCACTACTATGCGCCGGTGGGAGAAGTCAGCGGGGCATTTCTGCTGGGCCGGCTGCTGGGCCCTCGCGTGCCGGGGCTTTCGCTTTCATTAGTGCGGGATCTATCGTGGCAACAGCTGGCCAGCCACAACGTGATCTATATGGGCGCGTCGGTCTTCTTTAACGATCGCTTCAACGGTTTGCCGACCGCCATCGATTTCGATTTCGATTACCCGCGCGGCGGTATTACGAACGCCCATCCGGGGCCGGGCGAACGGGCCTTCTATTCCGAAGACTTGCAGAACGCGTCGGAGAGCGGCGAATTGTATGCGATTGTCACGCATGTTCCGGGCCCCTCGGGAACCGGCGACGTAACCAGTTTTACGAGCATGCGGACGCCCAGCCGCCTGGGCGCCGTCCAATGGTTTACGGACCCCGCGCACGCCGGTGAACTGGTCGCGAAGATGAAGAACGCCGCGGGCCAGATGCCTCGCTATTATCAGGTGCTGCTGCAAGTGAAGTTTAAAGACAGCGTGCCGACCCAGACGTCGTACGTGCTCTATCACGACCTGGGCGGTTCGAAGCCGCCGCAGTGATCTAAGCGGGGATCAATCCTCAAAGTGCTCGTGCAGGTGCTTGTGCTCTTCCGAATGTTTTTCGGTTCGGGTCGCCGCAGCCTTTTTGTGCGCGGAGTTGAAGTTCGCGTCCCGCGTGCCCTCAGAGCTCATCGCGGATAGAGAAATCAACTGCTTCAGGTCTTTCTGCCGGCACGACGGGCATTCCGCGGCCGGGGATGAAGACCGCACCAGGTATTCGAAACGATGCCCGCAATGCCGGCACTCGTATTCATAGATGGGCATGAGCGAAGTTTATAGGATATTACGAAAAACACAAAGCTCGGCGGCCAGCCTAGCCGGCGAGTGGGATCTCCACACCATCCCCGGGAAGCCTTTGGAGCTTCCGGTCCAGAGCCTCCAGCGAAAATTGCGGAGAGCGGCAGAACTCCAGGAACTCGCGCTCCTCGGAGAGCATTTGAGCCACCATCTCCGGAATTTCCGGAGCGATCGAGAGCGGAATGGAGTGTACGCCGTGACGATCGCCATGAAGTAAATCGCCGGATTGAATCTTCAACCCGCCGATCTCGATCTGCTCCCCAAATTCCGACACGTGGGCGTACATATGGGAGACGGCGATGCTACCCGCGAACAGTTGAAAACCCAGGGCTTCTACCGCCGGAAGGTCGCGCACGGAGCCATTGGTCACGTATCCGACGCAGTTCAACGCGAGAGCTATGGAAGCGTGCAGCTCACCGGCCAAGGCTCCCGCGCCAGGTGTCTTATCGACATCCTGCAGCACCATAATCCGAGGCTCGGGAAGCGAAGCCACATAGCGCCACCAATTCATATTCTCGTGAAAGGCCCGGCCCACTACGGGAGCGGATGTGGAATGCATCCGGCCGGTGGCCGCATATCCGAGCATCGGGCCAAGTTGCGGGAACTGGCAGCGTACGACGGAGCCCAGTATGGCTCCCTCATTCCGGGGCCGCACCGTGAGCCTGTCGATCGCGTTGGAGACCGTGCATGTATCGAGCTCCTGAAGTTTCCGGAAGTCGACGGTAGATAAAATCGAATTAGCAGGTATGGCGGACACCTCACCTCCCCCACTTGCTAGATTCGAAGCGGGGTATTCCCGTTTCAATTACACCTCGGGAACCGGCAGCGGATTACGCTGCGCAAACTGAGCCTGGTGCCAGTAGGGATACACGCGGGCAACCTTGCTGGCCGCATCGAGTGCGGCAATTTGCGAGGCCGTGAGGCTCCATCCCTCAGAACCGAGGTTGTTTTTGAGCTGCTCTTCGTTTCTCGCGCCCATGATCACGGTCGAAACCGTAGGCCGCTGGAGAAGCCAGTTCAGTGCGATCTGCGGTACGCTCTTGCCGGTTTCCCGAGCTACCTGGTCGATGGCTTCGACGATCTTAAACAGGTGTTCGTCTGCAACCCGCGGGCCGTAATCGGCCGTTTTCGGCAGTCGGCTCACCTCCGGCGGTGGCTGGCCGCGGCGAATCTTACCGGTGAGGCGGCCCCAACCCAAAGGGCTCCAGATGAGAGCGCCGACCTTCTGGTCCAAACCAAGCGGCATCAGCTCCCATTCGTACTCGCGTCCGATCAAGGAATAGTAGACCTGATGACCCACATAGCGGGACCATCCGTATCGATCCGAGGCGGCGAGCGACTTCATCAGATGCCAGCCGGAGAAATTCGAGCACGCGATATAGCGCACCTTGCCGCTGGTCACAAGATCGTCGAGCGTGGACAGGGTTTCTTCCACGGGCGTGGTCGCGTCAAAGCCGTGCATATGGTAGATGTCGATGTAATCCGTGCCCAGGCGGCGGAGGCTGTCTTCACAAGAACGGATCAGATGATGGCGCGACGACCCGAGGTCGTTGGGCCCTTCGCCCATGGGAAACGTGGCCTTGGTGGAGATCAACAAACGCTGCCGCTTACCCGAAATAGCCTTGCCGAGAATTTCCTCGGAGAGCCCGTGCGAGTAAATATCGGCCGTGTCAAAGAGATTCACTCCCGCATCGACGCAAACGTCCACCAGCCTGGTCGCTTCTTCGACGCCGGCTGCACCCCAGGCGCGGAAGAATTCGTCGCCTCCGCCGAACGTTCCCGCACCAAAGCTGAGAACCGATACTTTCAAACCTGAATGGCCGAGCTGTCTATATTCCATATTTCGATCTTAAACTCGGATGATATTCTCAAGGTATGATCTGGAAGTTTCTCGCCCTGATTTTGGCGACTGGTGTGTTTGGTGTCGTGAACGCTCAAGTCAAGACCTTCCCGTTCGCCTACACGCAGCAGGATCTGCCGAACGGACTCCGGCTGGTGACCATCCCGACGGATTCTCCGAATCTGGTCACCATCTACATCGTGGTGCAGACCGGCTCGCGAAACGAAGTAGAGCCGGGCAAGTCGGGCTTCGCGCATCTGTTCGAGCACATGATGTTTCGAGGCACGGCGAAATATCCTCCCGAAAAGTACAACCAGATCCTGCAGCGCGCGGGCGCGGCCTCAAACGCCTTCACCAGCGACGACCTGACGGCGTTCTACACCACCTTTTCGAAGGAAGACCTGGCGGAGATCCTCGCCATGGAAGCCGATCGCTTCCAAACCCTGAAGTACAGTCCGGAGTACTTCAAGACGGAAACCGGCGCCGTGCTGGGCGAGTACAACAAGAACAGCTCGGATCCGGAAGAGAAGCTGGACGAAGTGCTGCACGATACCGCCTTCGACCGCCACACCTACAAACACACCACCATGGGCTTCCTGAAAGATGTGCAGGACATGCCCAACCAGTACGACTACAGCCTCAAGTTCTTCGACCGCTACTATCGTCCGGAGTACACCACCATCGTGGTCGCGGGCGATGTGGACGCTAAGACAGGTTCGCGCGCTGGTCGATCAAGATCTGGGGCAACTGGAAGCGCGGCAGCTATCATCCGGATATCCCGGTCGAGCCGGCGCAGCAAGGCCCGCGCGAAAGCAAAATCGACTGGCCCTCGCCGACGCTTCCCCTGCTCGACATCGCATTCCATGGCCCGGCTTATTCGGATTCGGACAAGGACTGGGCGGCGATGGATGCGTTGGCCACTCTGGCGTTCGGGCGCAATTCGGATTTGTATGAAAAGCTCGTGGTCCGCGAGCAAAAGGTGGATCGTCTGTCGGGCGATATGTCTCAGAGCGTGGATCCGAACCTGTTCGAGGTGGAAGCGCGGGTGAAGAAGGCCGAGGATGTGCCGTATGTGCGCACGCAAATCCTCGACACCCTTCAGCGGTTCCAGAACGAAGCGGTGCCGGCCGAGAAGCTGAACGCAGTCAAGAGCCGGGAGCGTTACGGCTTCACCATGCAGCTCGACAACAGCCAGTCCGTGGCGGCGGCTGTCACGCGATATGTGGCGCTGCGGCGAACCCCGGACACCATCGACAAATTGTATGCGCTGTATTCCCGGCTGACGCCGGAAGACATTCGAGCCGCGGCGAGAAAATACCTCACCGAGAACAACCGGACGATCGTGACGCTGACGGGTCCCGCCGCCGGAGGTGGGAAGTGAGGCTTCGCACGACAGGTATCGTGGGAGTGTTGCTTGCCGCAAGTGGATCGGCGCAAATGAGAACGGTCACGCTACCTGGCAAATCCCCGCTGGTGAATGTTCGGATCGTGTTCACGACCGGCGCGATGATGGATCCCGCCGATAAGCCCGGCTTGGCCCACTTGACTGCGGCGATGCTGGCGGGAGGGGGCACGAAGGATCTCACCTATAAGCAGGTGGTGGACGCGATGTTTCCCATGGCCGCTTCCTTGAACAGCCAGACGGACCAGGAAATGACGGTGTTCAGCGGGACCACTCACGTCGACAACCTGCCCGCGTATTACAAGCTGGTGCGATCCATGCTGCTCGATCCAGGGTGGCGCGAAGACGATTTCAAGCGTCTGAAAGACGATACGGTCAATTCGCTGCGGGTAGGTCTGCGCGGCAACAACGACGAGGAACTGGGCAAAGAAGTTCTGTATGCGACGCTCTATCGCGGCACACCTTACGGCCACTACAGCCTGGGTACGATTTCGGCGATCGAGAAGATGACGCTCGACGATGTGAAGCAGTTTTATAAGCAGCACTACACGCAGTCGAACCTGATTCTCGGACTGGCCGGCGGATACCCGGCGGAATTTCTTGAGCAGATGAAAAAAGATTTCGGGGCGCTCCCGGCAAAGGACGCAACGCCCGTTCCGGCGATCCAGCCGGCCGCCATCGACCACACGCGCGCGGTGATCGTCGAAAAGAATACGCGATCGGTGGCGTACTCGCTGGGCTTTCCGATCGACGTGAAGCGGGGCGATCCGGATTATCCGGCATTGCTGCTGATGCAGTCTTACCTGGGTCCGCATCGCATGAGCGGCGGCCGCCTGTTCCAGCGGATCCGCGAGATTCGCGGGATCAATTACGGCGACTATGCCTACATCGAATATTTTCCGCGCGGGATGTTCGCCATGGAGCCCTCGCCGAACCTGGCGCGCCGCAGCCAGATTTTCCAGATCTGGATCCGGCCCGTGGAGCCGCCGGCGGCCGCGTTCACGCTGCGTCTGGCGTTCTTTGAGCTGAACAAGCTGATCCAGGACGGCATCCCGCCGGAGGACTTCAGCCGGACCAAAGAATTTCTCGCCAAGTACGTGAACGTCCTCACCAAGACGAAGAATGCGGAACTGGGCTACGCGATCGACAGCTTGTACTACGGGATTCCGGACTACAACAGCTACATCAAGAACGGAATCGCGAAACTCACCGTGGAGCAGGTGAACGCGGCCATTCGCAAACATCTGCGGGCCGACCGGGTCCAGATCGTAGCGGTCTCCGCGAACGCCGAGCAGCTCCAGAAACAACTGGTGGGATCGGGACCGACGCCGATCGAATACAATTCCGCCAAGCCCGCCGAGATCCTGGCCGAAGACAAACTGGTCGAAAAGCTGGACCTGGGCCTGCGCCCAGCCGACGTCCAGATCGTTCCGGTAGACAAGGTTTTCGAATAATCGCGGCCCGCCTTGGGGGGAACCCGGTGCCCGGAAGGGGGCCTAACGAAAGCCCGCATTCCGGCCGATAACCGAACGCAACTCTTTATGAGTACTAAAGCGCACGGCGATCGTCCACAGCCAGGCCACGGAAGCCCGGCCAGTGCATATATGCCTAGCGTGCTCAATGAATTAGGCCGAATGGAATCCGCAGCGCCCGCGGACGACGGGTTTCGCGAGTTTGCCGAGAGCATCGTCCAGCACATCGATGAAGTCTTCTTCTGGAGGGATCCGGCTAGTCTAAAACCGTATTTCGTCAGCCACGCCTACGAGAGGATTTGGGGGCAATCTTGCCTGAGCGCTTACGCCGATCCATCCTCGTGGATCGAGTCCATCCATCCGGAAGATCTGGAGCGCGTGACTCGCGAGTTTGCAAGCGCCGCCGACGCCAGCCAGGCGCAAGTCGAATACCGCATCATCCGGCCGGACGGCGAAGTGCGGTGGATCTGGGCCCGAATGTTCTCGGTCCCAGCCGGGTCCGCGACGCGCCTGATCGGGATCGCGCAGGACGTAACGGAGCGCAAGCAGGCGGAAAAAGTGCGGGCGTTTCTGGCGTCCATCGTGGAATCGTCGGATGACAGCATCATCGGCACGGACCTGGATGGCACCATACTGAGCTGGAACCACGGCGCGCGGAAACTCTTCGGCTACACCGCCGAGGAAGCGATCGGGCAGCGGATCACCATCCTTTTTGAAAGCGGGCACCAGGCAGACCATTTAAAGACACTACAGAAGATCCAGCGCCAGGAAAGAATTGAGCGTTTTGAAGGCGTGCGGGTGAGGAAGGGCGGGACGTCGATCGACGTCTCGATCATTCTCTCGCCGATTCGGGATCCGCTGGGCCGGCTCCAGGGCGTATCGGCGATTTACCGCGACATCACCGCGAGCAAGCGCGCCGATGCCGAACTGCTGAAAGCCAAGGAAGCTGCGGAAGCGGCCAGTCGCGCGAAAAGCACGTTTCTGGCGACCATGAGTCACGAGATTCGCACACCGATGAACGGCATTCTGGGCATGACCGAGCTGGTACTGGAGAGCGAACTCGGTCCCGACCAGCGGGACAGCCTCGAACTGGTTCACCTCTCGGCCGAGTCCCTGCTTACCGTGATCAACGACATTCTGGACTTCTCCAAAATCGAGGCCGGCAAGCTGGAGTTCGAATCCATCTCTTTCGATCTTCGCGAGCGGCTGGGCGAGATCATGCAGACGCTGGGCTTCCGTGCGCACCAGAAGGGTCTCGAGCTCATCTACGATGTTCATCCGGATGTGCCGGCGGCGCTGGCGGGAGACCCGGGACGCCTTCGCCAGATCCTGGTCAACTTAGTGGGGAACGCCATCAAATTCACCGAGCAGGGCCAGGTTCTGGTCAACGTCGAACTGGAATCCAAAAGCGCCGAAACGGCCTGCGTGCATTTTTCGGTACGGGACACGGGAGTGGGAATTCCCGCCGAGCAACAGGAAAAGATTTTCGAGCCGTTTTCGCAAGCCGACCAGTCCATGACGCGCAAATACGGCGGCACCGGCTTGGGACTCACCATTTGCAGCCGGCTGGTGGGGATGATGGGCGGGCGCATTTGGGTGGTTAGCGATGCGGGACAAGGCAGCACGTTCCATTTCACGGCGAACCTGGGCGTTCAAACCGGGATTTCGGAACTGGCCCGGCCGCTTCATCCGACATTGCTGCGCGACTTGCCGGTGTTGATCGTGGACGACAACTTCACCAACAGGCAGGTGCTGGCGGGGATCGTGACGCAATGGGGAATGATACCCACGGCGGTCGAAGGCGGCCGTGCGGCGATGCTCGCACTCGAAGCGGCCAAGGAAGCCGGCAGCCCCTTTCCGCTGGTCCTGCTGGACGGCCAGATGCCGGAAATCGACGGCTTCACGCTGGCGCAGCAGATCCAGGATCATCCCGACCTGGTGCGGACAACCATCATGATGCTCACCTCCGCCGATCACCTGGGCGACGCCATGCTGTGCCGCAAACTGGGCATCTCGGCTTACCTGGTGAAACCCGTGCGGCAATCGGAACTGCTCAGCCTGATTTGCAGGAGTCTCCAGAAATCGCCGCAAGACCAAGAAGAGATTTCGCGGATTCGCAGGGCGCCGCGCAGCGTGGACAGCCCGTGGCGAGTGCTGGTCGCCGAAGACAATATGGTGAATCAGACTCTGGCCCGGCGCCTGCTGGAAAAACGCGGTTATACGGTATCGGTTGTAGGCGATGGCCTGGCAGCACTCGCCGCTCTCGATCGGGAGTGCTACGATATCGTGCTCATGGATGTTCAGATGCCCGGCATGGACGGATTCGAGGCTACCGCTGCTATCCGGCGGCAGGAGCAATTATCCGGCAGGCACATCCCGATTGTCGCCATGACGGCGCACGCATTTAAGGGCGATCAGGAACGGTGCCTGGCGGCCGGAATGGACGCCTACATTTCGAAACCAGTCCGCCAGCAGGAATTGTACACGACCATCGAACACTTACTCGGCCACACGGAAATAACCCGGCCGGATGTGGACGCCCCGCAATCACACAGTGAACTTGTAGCCGAATAATCAGGTTCACGAACGGCCGCGCATTCTATCCTGAAAGGGTGAGTAAGGAACTTAGCCCCTCGGCCGGGAAGGCCGCCAGCATCTCGATGCTCGTAAATGTACCGCGGCTGATATCCGCATACTACACAGACCGTCCGGATCCCGCCATCCGCGAGCAGCGCGTAAGCTTCGGAACATCCGGTCACCGCGGGTCCTCTCTGACCTGCGCGTTCAACGAAGACCATATCCTGGCGATCACGCAAGCGATCTGCAGCTATCGTACGCGGCAAGGAATCGATGGACCCTTGTTCATGGGCTTCGACACGCACGCACTATCGGAACCAGCCTTTCGCAGCGCGCTTGAGGTTCTGGCGGCGAACAATGTCCAGGCCTTGATCGCCGCGAATGACGAGTACACGCCTACGCCCGCCGTATCGCATGCGATTCTTACCTACAATCGCGGGCGCAAACAGGGACTGGCGGATGGAATCGTGATCACGCCGTCGCACAACCCGCCCGAGGATGGCGGATTCAAGTACAATCCGCCGCACGGCGGGCCCGCGGGTTCCGATGTGACAGGTGTGATCGAAAGCGGCGCCAACCGCCTGCTGGCCGAAGGATTAGCCGGCGTCAAACGGGTCCCCTACCAACAGGCGCTGCACGCATCGACCACGCATCGCCACGATTTTCTAAGCGCCTACGTGGACGATCTCGAAAACGTGATCGACGTGTCCTCAATTCGGGGCGCAGGGCTCCGGGTGGGCGTGGACCCACTGGGCGGAGCAGGCGTCCATTACTGGGGAAGAATTGCCGAGCGGTATGGATTGAACCTGACCGTGACCAACGTGGAAGTCGATCCGACATTTCGCTTCATGAGTGTGGACTGGGACGGCCGCATCCGCATGGATCCCTCTTCACCCTATGCCATGCAGTCATTGATCGGGCTTAAGGATAAGTTCGATGTCGCGGTCGCCTGCGATACGGATCATGACCGCCATGGCATCGTGACGAAGAGCGTCGGGCTGCTGCCGCCGAATCATTACCTGGCGGCGTGCATTCAATATTTGTTTTCTCATCGGCCTGCGTGGAGCCGGGATGCCGCGGTCGGCAAGACGGTGGTCTCAAGCAGCATGATCGACCGGGTGGCCGCCAGCCTGGGACGCAAGCTGTACGAAGTCCCGGTGGGATTTAAGTGGTTCGTGGAAGGCTTGCTGAACAGTTCGCTCGGATTCGTCGGGGAAGAGAGCGCGGGGGCCACCTTCCTGCGCATGGACGGAACGGTCTGGACGACCGACAAGGACGGTATCGCAGCGGCGTTGCTCGCGGCGGAGATGACGGCGAGCACCGGGCGAGATCCGGGCGAGCTGTACGCCGATCTCACCAAGCAGTTCGGCGAAACCGAATATGAACGCATCGACGCGCCGGCGAATCACGACCAGAAGGCGGCCTTGGCCCGGCTCTCGGCCAAGCAGATCACGGCGACCGCGCTCGCCGGCGAGCCGATCCGGCAGATCCTTACGGCCGCGCCTGGCGACGGAAATCCCATAGGCGGCGTCAAAGTGATTTCCGACGGCGGCTGGTTCGCAGCGCGACCCTCGGGCACCGAGGAGATCTATAAGATTTATGCCGAGAGCTTTCGCGGCGCCGATCACTTGCGGCGGATTCAGGATGAGGCGCAGAGCATCGTCACAGACGCGCTCGCGGCTCGTGCCAGCGGCAATTAAACAGCTCCTCTGCTCAGCGCGATTGCGGGAATCCCAGATCGACTTTGCTGGTTGTTTCCGGTGCGGGCCAACGGCTGGTGACGACCTTGGTGCGCGTGTAGAACTGCACTCCTTCGGGACCGTAGATGTGAAGATCGCCGAACAGCGACGCCTTCCAGCCGCCGAAGCTGTAGTACGACACGGGCACCGGAACGGGAACGTTCACGCCTACCATTCCGGCCTCTACATCGAACTGGAACTGGCGCGCTGCCCCGCCATCGCGGGTGAAGATCGCCGCGCCGTTGCCATATTGGTTTTCGTTGATGATCCGCAGTGCTTCCTGATACGTCCCGGCGCGAACGACACTCAACACGGGCCCGAAAATCTCATCGCGATAACAGCGCATGCCGGGCGTCACATGGTCCAGCAGAGATGTGCCGAGGAAGAAGCCGCCGCGCTGGCACGCGGGATCGCGCCGTCCGTCGACCACCACGGTTGCGCCTTCCGAGACGGCGTCCGCAACATACGACGCCACGCGATCGCGGTGCTCACGCGTAATTAACGGGCCCATTTCATTGCCCTCGTCGCTGCCGGGACCGACCTTGATTCTGCTCATCCGTTCGCGAATCGCGGCGATCATTGGCTCAGCTATATCGCCTACGGCGACCACGGCGGAAATGGACATGCAGCGTTCGCCGGCCGATCCGAACGCCGCCGAGACCGCGGCATCCGCCGCCATTGCGAGGTCGGCATCGGGCAAGACCAGCATGTGATTCTTGGCGCCGCCCAAAGCCTGCACGCGTTTGCCGTTGCGGGTTCCGGTTTCGTAGATCGACCGCGCCACCGGCGTCGATCCGACAAAACTGATGGCTTTCACGTCGGGATGCTCCAGCAAGCGATCGACAGCGGTCTTATCGCCCTGTACGACGTTGAAAACGCCATCGGGCAAGCCGGCCTTCTGCATCAGCTCGGCCAGATACAGGCTGACCGAGGGATCTTTCTCCGACGGCTTCAGGATGAAGGTGTTGCCGCAGGCGATGGCATTGGCGAACATCCACATCGGGACCATGGCGGGAAAATTGAATGGCGTGATGCCGGCCACCACTCCCAGGGGCTGCCGGATCTGATACACGTCGATGCCGCGGCTGGCCTGCTCGGAGAATCCACCCTTGAGCAGGTGCGGGATCCCGCAGGCGAATTCGATGTTCTCGAGACCGCGGGCCACTTCGCCGAGTGCGTCGGGAATGGTCTTGCCATGCTCGGCCGTCAGCATTTCCGCGATCCTGCGGCGATGGGCGTCCACCAGCTCGCGCAGCTTGAACATCACTTCGGCGCGGCGTGAAAGCGCCGAGGCGCGCCACTCGATGAATGCTTCCCGGGCGATCTCGACGGCGTGGTCCACTTCCGCGTCGCTCGCGAAAGCGACTTTCGCCTGGGCTTCACCGGTGGCCGGATTCCAAACGATCCCATGGCGTCCGGAATCCGACGCGACCAGCTTTCCGCCGATCCAATGACTCAGCGTGCGTATTTGTGTGCTGACGTCGGTAATCGCCATGGCATCTTCAATGCTATTACGATCGTGAGCGGACTTGGTGGGGCAGGATTGTATCCTGCACGCGGGTTTGTAACCCGCGATCCTCTAAGACCGGCCGCCGATTGGAAATCGGCGCGCAGGTTGAAAACCTGCCCCACCTGCAGCATGCGCCATAATGGCCGTGTGACCAAGGAAGAAATCATTCTGGCCAACCAGGAATGCCTGTTCCCGGCCGTGTTCCACTACTTCCGCGAGCCTCTGGTGCTGACCAGAGCCAAAGACCAGTACGTGTGGGATGCCGATGGCAACCAGTATCTGGACTTCTTCGGCGGCATCCTGACAGTGAGCGTGGGCCATTGTAACGAGAAAGTGAACCAGGCGGTTCACGCGCAGGTCGACACGCTTCAGCACGTTTCCACGGTGTTTCCCACCGAACCGCAAGCGGCCCTGGCGCGCAAGATTTCGACTATCGCCCCCGGGCATGGCTGGAAATCGTTCTTCACCAACAGCGGCACGGAAGCCAACGAAATGGCGATTCTCGCGGCGCGCTGCTTCACCGGATCGTCCGACATCATCGCCCTGCGGCATTCCTATCACGGCCGGTCATCGCTCGCGATGGGGCTGACCGGCCAGGCCAGTTGGAAGCTCGGCCCGCCAATGCAGGCCGGGATCACGTTCGCGCACAACGCCTATTGCTATCGCTGTCCCTTCGGACTGAAATATCCGGATTGCGAAGTCCGCTGCGCGCAGGATGTCAACGAGTTGATTCGCACCACCACGACGGGGCAGATCGCAGGAATAATCGCCGAGCCGATCCAGGGCATCGGCGGATTCATTACGCCACCGAAAGAGTATTTCCAGATCGTCGCCAGGATCGTGCGGGAATACGGGGGCATTTTCATCAGCGACGAAGTGCAGACGGGCTGGGGACGCACCGGCAATCGCTGGTGGGGGATCGAACAGTGGGATGTCACGCCCGACATCGTCACCAGCGCCAAGGGTTTGGCGAACGGATTTCCCATCGGTCTCACCGCGGCGCGTGCGGAGGTGGCCGATAGCGTCAAAAAGCTCACGATCTCCACGTTCGGCGGCGGTCCGATTCCCACTACGGCGGCGAAGGCGGTCATCGATCTGATCGAGCAGGAGAACCTGGCGGGCAACGCGGCGACGGTCGGGAATCACCTGCGCGCGAGTCTTGAGGAATTGAAAAAGAAGTATCCGCTGATCGGCGACGTCCGGGGCATGGGACTGATGCAGGCGATCGAATTGGTGAAAGATCGCGAATCGAAAGAGCCCGCCATCGGCCGAGACGGTTCAACTGATGGAAGCGGCCAGAGAGAACCGGATTCTGATCGGGAGAGGAGGATTGGACGGCAACGTCATCCGCATCTCGCCTCCCCTGAACATCGCGATTGCGGACGTGGACGTTTTCATCCGCAGCCTGGACGCGAGCCTGGCTCAGGTTTGCGCCCCAGCGCTCTCAGGGACCGCCCGCTAAATCATCGCGCCGTGGTTCTCTGTGCTAATCTGGGCGCAGCGCCAGGTATCCGCGCCCGACCCCGAAGTTCCTTCCCGACCGAGTTCGTCCTGAAAGAGCCAGGGCGTGGCCACACAAACACATCGCGATACTCCCGACTTAATCTGGTACGTGAACCTGAAGCTGGCCGCGCTCGGTCAACCAACCGGCGATGCGGCTTCTGAGCCCGGATTTCTCCAGATCGCGCAACCGCTGCTGCGAAATTACGCCGCCAGGGATCGGCTCCTGCGCGATCATTTGTGTCCCGCCGACAGCCGCATACAAGCGTTCCTCAATAACTATCTCGACGGCATGACGGGCGTTCCGCGCCTGCCTGCCCAAACTCTGGTGCTCGATCGTCTTGGAATGGCCCGGGTGATGTCGCTGCCGCCGAACTCGCCCAGCTTCTCGTCTCCGTTTTTGCGTTCTTACCGGGTTCCGCAGGGGATCCTGCACAACCCGCACAGCGACCGCCGGACTACGAAAGGCGTGTTCCATATCGCCGAGGGTGGATTTCCCATTCCCGCCGATAAGGTAGGCGTTCCGATTCAGACGTTCTCAGCGATATTGCGTGCCGCGCTTTCACCGCCGGACGAACTCTTGACGCTGCCGTTTACGGCCGATCAGGAAAAACCGGCCAAGCTGTTGGTATCCCTGCTCATCCGTCCATTGGTCTGTCCCGCGACGGGCACGGAACACATGGGAAACGGCGCGAAGACCATGGAGATCCGTTTCTTCGCTCCGGCCAGCCTGGTCAGCAATCTCGACTTCGTTGAATCGATTTTCGGGAATGCAGGGGATCCCAACCTGCCCGAAAACGATGCCGGACTGGACGTGATGCATTGGACCGGGCACACCGGCTGCGTGATTCTGGCGCCGCACCTCGCAGGGACGATGAAGAAGGCCGGCCTGGGCCTGCCCCATAAGCGCGAGGCCACCGAGCGCCAGATCCGCGACGGCATGTGCTGGGAGCACGAAGACGAGCTTTACAACGATGGGAACGCCTTCAAGATCTGCGCGCGCGACCATCGCGGCGTGATGGTCACCGTGATCGCCGACAATTACTACGGCTACTGCAAGAAGGAGGTTAAAACGCAGATCAGTTTCGCGGCGAATCTATACGGACTGTGCGAGGAAGAACACGCGGGCGGCGCGATGGCTTTCGCGACCTACGTGCTCGGCCAGGATTTCCACGGCGGACGAACCGTCAGCCTCAAGAAGGCTTCCTTCGATCAAGGGATCGCACTGCTCGGCGATATGGCCGAGCTCCAGCCCGAGGGATACGCGATCGACCGGCGCTATCCGGAGATTTACTACGTCCCGGAAGACGCCGTGTTCAGCGTCCGCGCCGGCACCGTGGCGTGGGAGCATGAGGGCGTACCTCATCGGCTCACTCTGCGGCCGTCCGCAACCTACGTTTTGCCGTCCGGTTTCCGGGTGCGGCTGGAGAAGCAGCATTTCGGATCCAACTGGAGGCTGATCGGAGCGCGCCCCCGCGGGACTCTGTGCCATAAACCTTGCACCGTCTCGGGCGGAGGCAAATCGGAAATCTCCAAGTCGATCGCCAACGCGCTGCTGAACGGACCGGTCTTTGTGCGCGACTATCATCGCGATATGGATGAAGTGGCGGAGATCCTGAAGAAGGATTTTGCGTCGATATATAAAAGCCGGGCTCCGGACGGGCGAACGCGGCGGCCCATCCTGAGCCTGGAGCGCACGCTCGGGTCGGTGATCCAGTTGCTGACCCCTTCCGCGGGATACACCGAGGAACACAACGAATGGCTGCGGCAGCTGCGCCAGACCGTGCGGACGATCGTGTTCACGGTCAAGCGATATTATCGTCCGGAGTGGGGCGAGAATTGGCGCGAGCACTTCACTGTGGACCGGATCAACGGATTCCTGGGCCACGAGCTCAAGTTCGACAATCAGCCGCTGGTCAGCAACTATCTGCGAGTGGGCTATGATCCCGATGGATCCTGGCGGATCTACAAACTGCGGCCGGATTTCTATCCCGCCGAAAAAATCCAGGTGGAGGACGACATTACCGCGTCGGTGGTGCTGCCGCGATCGGCTCTGAACGATCTTGATCCCGAATACGACAATCCCAGCGTCAAACTGGTGAGCAATTGCGAGACGCTGCTGTTCCAGCGGCCGGACGACGCCATCGTTCGTGGCTTGGATCGCCAGGCCGAGGCGGACATGGCCAGTCCGGGCACATTCCTATCTAATTACGAACCGCTGACCTACGACCAGGTGCGGGCCATGGTCGATCAGGTGGTCGAATTCGACCGCTATACGGAACCGATGAAGCGCTTGCTGGAGAACTTCACGGGAACGGAAACTCACAGCTACGTGGTCTCGTCCGCGCATCCGCGGTTGGTGAACGGCAAGCCGTCGCTGAATCCCCGCTATTTGCAGAAGCGCTCGGATCTGGCGTCGCCGCGCGAGAGCTATTTGGCCGAAGTGGCCGCGCGCCTGGAGCGTGAGATCCCGTCATCGCGGCCGGTTCATTTCCCGGTGAACGCGGTTCTGGCCGGACGCAGGAACAGCCCGCCCGATCCCGCGATGGGGATTCCGCCGCTGGCGGCGTTCGGCCCGATTCACTATCAGGAATTACCGGAACTGTTCATGGAGTTCATTTCCAGTCTTACGGGAAAATCTCCCGCGACCACCGGATTCGGGAGCGAAGGCGCTCTCACCAAGGGTCCGTTCAATGCCTTGTGGCCGGTGGTGGATCTCAACAATGCGCTGGTATCGGCGATTCTAACCGGCTATGCGGGATTCACGACGTCCGCGGTATGCGTTGGCCCCCATTTCCGCGTGGACCACGATGTAAGCCTTCTGGTACCCGAGATCTGGTGCCGGATGCGGGTGACGGAACGCAGCCCGGAATATCTCATCGACAATGGTTTTCTGGAGAAGGTCGAGGATCTCGAAGTGGACGGCCGCACGGTGTGCGCCAGCCGCCTGGGGTATCGGATCACATCGCTGTTTGTGGATCGTTTTCTCGGCCGCATCTTTGAAACTCCTGGCGCGGTGTTCACTCAGGAGATGCTGCGGCCCGAGCTGCAGGACATGGGATTGTTCGCGGCTGGAGTAGACGCGATCGTGGAATCGCAACGCCGTGTCGCCAGTCTTTACTTCGAAGACGGGAGCGTAGATGCGGCTTGTCCTCCCCTCAAAGCGCTGCTGCACATCATGGCGTGCGGTTCTTACGAGGGAATGGCGATCGACGACTCGCGCATCCGCGGCATGTTCACGCGCGAGAGCCTTCTGGCCAGCGACTGGTATCGTCAACGGCTCCGGGTCAAACAATCGCGCGACATCGCTCTGTGGCAGCGTCACCTGAAATCGCTGGAAACGTTCCAATCGGAGAATGAGGACGGATTTTTTCCAAACGGGCTGAATCTTGACGAACGGTTATCGGCGGCTCATGCTCAACTGGCTCGTGTGAGCGCGGACGCGTATCTCGATGAACTGGTGGGAACCATCGGGGCCGATCCGTTTTACGGCCAGATGCCTTAGACTGGAGGGACGGCCAAGATCCGCCGCAAGCCGCTCCGTTGCACCTAACCACGTTGTTCTGAAAAGTGCAGGATCTGTACGGACAACGAGGACTGCAGGAAATGGCAAACCCAGCAATGGCGCGCGAAACGAATTACGTATTGACGCTGGAGGAAATCGGCAATCTTACGCAGGAAGGCGGCAAGCCTGCGGAAACGCTGATGAACGTGGTGGCGCTGATCGCGCGGCGGTTTCAGACCGACGTGTGCTCGGCCTATTTACTCGAGCCGGACCGCGCCAATCTGGTGCTGGCCGCGACCCTCGGACTGCGGCCCGAATGTATCGGCACGCTGCGCATGGCAATCCAGGAAGGCTTGGCGGGACTGGTGGCCGAGCAGGTCCGGCCGATCGCCGTCGAACAGGTGGAACGGCATCCGCGCTTCAAATATTTTCGCGAAGCCGGAGAAGACGCCTATAAGTCGTTCTTAGGCGTGCCTCTCATCGATCAAGGGGTTCTGCAAGGCGTTCTGGTGGTGCAGACGATCGAATCGCGCTTGTTCCGCGAAGATGAGATTCGTATGCTGGTGGACGCGGCCGCGCAGGTCGCACCGGTGGTGAGCGAAGCGCGCACACTCGATCGTTTCATCGCTCCCGCGCAGGAGCGGCTGTGGTCCCTGGCTCGCAATCTGTGGTGGAGCTGGGACAACGAATCCACCAGCCTGTTTCGCGATCTGGATCCGGTGCGCTGGCGGGAACTGAATCATAATCCGGTCGCGCTGCTGAACGAAATGCCGCTCGCCACGCTCGAGCGCCGCGCCGGCGAGCTGGTGCTGCACGGGCGAATCAACTACGCGTATCGCCGCCAGCAGGAATATTTGCAGTCGGACCGGACTTGGGGTGCGACGCACGCCGGCGTCCTGCGTCCTCGTCCAGTCGCGTATTTTTCCGCGGAGTTCGGAATCCATGAGTCGCTCCCGGTGTACTCCGGCGGCCTGGGCGTGCTCGCGGGCGACCATATCAAGAGCGCTTCGGATCTGGACATTCCGCTCATTGGAATCGGGCTGTTCTACGGCCAAGGCTATTTCCGCCAGCGACTGGATAAGCACAGCTGGCAGCAGGAAGAGTATCTGCAGACCGATCTCAACCAGCTGCCCATGGAACTGGCGATCGGGTCCACCGGCGAGCCCGTGAATGTGCAAATCGAGACGCGCAGCGGGTGTATCCGGGCAAAAGTCTGGCGGGTCAAAGTGGGCCGCTGCGACCTGCTGCTTCTGGATTCGAACGTGGAAGGAAACGCGCCCGAAGATCGCGATCTGACATCGCGCCTCTATGGCGGCGACGGCCGGGTTCGCATCCGTCAGGAATTATTATTGGGCGTCGGAGGATTCCGCGCGCTCAAGGCGATGGGTATCACCCCGGGCGTCCTGCACCTTAACGAAGGGCACAGCGGATTCGCGGTGCTCGAAGCCATTCGCAGCCGGATGGAGGAAGAGGGCGTCGACTTCCACCAGGCCGTGCCGCGCGTTTCGCGCGAAGTGGCCTTCACCACGCACACGCCGGTCCCCGCCGGACACGACCGCTTTGACGGCGGATTGATCGAGGAGCACCTGGGCCCTCTGCGTGACGTCCTGGGTTTATCGCACGAAAGCCTGATGGGACTCGGCCGGGAGAACACCGGCAATCCGCACGAGCAATTCTGCATGACCGTGCTGGGTTTGAGAATCGCGCGGCGGGCGAATGCCGTCTCCGCCTTGCACGGAGAAGTTTCGCGCGCCATGTGGACCGGGCTGTTTCCCGGCAAGACCGAAGACTCCGTTCCCATCGGCCACATCACCAATGGCGTGCACGTGCCCACCTGGCTGGCGCCGCAGATGTTCCGGCTCTACGACCGGCATCTGGGCACCGGCTGGCACGAACACAGCGGCGAATCGCGCATATGGGAAGGCATCGAAAATGTCGACGACGGCGAGCTCTGGGAAACCCACCTGAGCTTGAAAGCGCGGCTGCTGGAATTCGTGCGCCGCGCCGCCGTGGAACAAGCCGAGCGCCGCGAGGAATCTCCGGAGATACGCCGCCGACTCAGCCGGATCCTCAGCCCCGACGTGCTGACCATCGGCTTCGCCCGCCGCTTCGCCACCTACAAGCGGGCCAACCTGATTCTCGCCGATATGGAAAAGCTGGCTTCCATGGTGAATGACCCGAACCGTCCGGTGCAGTTCGTCTTCGCCGGCAAAGCGCATCCCAAGGATGAGCCGGGCAAGCGGGTCCTGCAGCAAATTGCGGAATTGACGCGCGACCTGAAAGTCGGCGAACGTTTCGTCTTTGTGGAGAACTACGATATCAACGTGGGGCGGTTTTTCGTGCAGGGAGTCGACGTTTGGCTGAACAATCCCCGCCGGCCTTTGGAAGCCTCGGGTACCAGCGGCCAAAAGGTGGTCCTCAACGGCGGCCTGAATCTCTCGGTTCTGGACGGCTGGTGGGCCGAAGCCTACGACAGCCTCAACGGATTCGCGATCGGGACGGGACGCACGCATTCGAACATGAACGTCCACGATACGCGCGATGGCGAGGATCTGTATCGCACGCTTCGCGAACAGGTGATTCCGCTGTTTTACCAGCGCGATCGCGACGGCCTGCCGCGCGGCTGGATCAAGCGCATGAAACGCACCATCCGCACGCTCGGCTGGCGCTTCAACGCGAACCGCATGGTGATGGATTACACGCAGAAGTGCTACGTTCCGGCGGCCGGAGGCACGTCGGGCGATATGCGCCGAACCCTGTAGTCAAATACCATGCATCCGGTATAGCTCCACCGGCAAAAAGTACCCCCTCGCCGCCGGCACTGGGCGTTAACCTGCTGATTGCGCGAGAACAGAATTCCCGATCCATGTTGGCAGGCGGATTGCCCATCAGGTATTGAGCCCCGACGGCTCGAACCTGAATTGAGGGAATCACCATGAAGACCATAACCACACTGGGAATCGTCCTCTGCATGGCGGGGGCGGCCAGTTACGCCAAGGACTTGGACGGGAAGCTGATCGACGCATCCTGTTATCTCACCAGGTCAACATCCACTTCGGACGGCCAGAAACCGGTCAAACTCGACAAAATCGATAAGGACTGCGCGCCCACGTCATCCACCACTGCGTTCGCGGTGCTCGCGGACGGCAAAATCTACAAGCTCGACGATGCCGGCAACGCGCGGGTTGCGGAAGATCGGCAAAGAGGCAAGATCAAGCCCGATAAAGACGGCGATGTTCACATTTCCGTCGAAGGCAAGCTCGAAGGCGACACGATGAGGGTTGAAAAGGTCAAGGGCCACGACTAAACTACAGCCCTGCGATAAACTATCGATCCGGCGGCGCGTACTTCGTGAACGCTCTCCGCTCCTGCCAGCGTGAAGATCGCGCCCAGTGCCTGTTCCGGAGTTTTCGATTGCTCGAGGACTCCGTGCAGCGGAGAATCGCCAGGGGGCCGAAGATAGACCATATCGGCCCCTTTGCCGGCGGTAAAATCGCCGATTTCTTCTTCCAAGGCAAGGGCCTCCGCACCGGCTCGCGTGGCGAGATACAGCATCTTCGCGCCATCCAGTAGCATTCCTTCGGGGGCCACGCGCTGCAGCAGGTACGCCTGGAGCGCTTCTTTCAGCATTCCAAAACCGGTTCCTCCTCCCACGTCCGTTCCCAGAGCCACGCGCACTCCGGCGGTCACATGGCGTTTCAGCGCGAAGAGCCCGCTGCCGAGCGCCGCGTTGCTGCATGGGCAATGTGCGACTGCCGTGTTAGCCGAGGCGAGCCGCTCGATCTCCGATGGCGTCGGGTGGACGTTGTGGGCCATCACCGCGCCGCGACCGCCGAATCCGAAGCGCTCATACACCGCCAGATAATCGGACGCCCAGGGGAACAGCTTCGCGACCTCGGCGATTTCCCGCGAATTCTCGTTCAAATGCGTCTGGAAGCGTAGCCCCGTATGCTCCCTCGCAGAGTCTGGCAAACCTCCAGCATCGCTTCCGATGTCGAAAGAGCGAAGCGTGGCGTCACCGCATAGAGCATGCGCCCCTGGCCGTGAAAACACCGGATCAGCTCGCGGCTATCGCGATAAGCGCTCTCCGGACTCTGATGCAGCTCGGGCCGGAGCCGCCGGTCCGACAATACCAATCCGCTCACGATCCGCAAGCCCGATGCCATGCCCGCCTCGAACAGAGCGGCCGTCGCGGGGGCGAAGTGCGCGCCGAAAACCAGCGCCGTGGTGGTCCCGTGCGCCGCCATCGCGCGAACAAACTCGCCTGCGATCCGGCAGGCGTAAATTTCATCCTCCATGCGGGCTTCTTCGGGAAGCGCGCACTCATCCAGCCAGTCGAGCAAAGTTCGCCCCAGGCAGCCCAGCGCTCGAAGCTGCGGAAAGTGAATATGGGTGTCGATGAGGCCCGGCAGCAGAAACCCGCCCCGAAGATCGGTGGTGGCTGCCCGCGGATTCGCCTTGCGAATCGTCTCGAAATCGCCGCACGCAGCGATGCGGCCGTCGCGGATCAGCAGGCCGCCGTCCCAGTGCGATTCGAGAGCGCCATCCTGCAGGAAGGGATTGCGCGGAGTATGAAACAGCGTCGCCCGAAGCAGCTCGCCTGTGCCGGGGTCCGCAGCGATCATTCGGATTTCTCGCCGCGCCCGTCAATTCGTTTCTTGATCGGCAGCAGCGCGCGCAACGTAAAAAGGTTGAGCGCGGAGAGAATGATCGCGATTTCCGTATGGCCCATCGCCACCGACGCCCCGATGACGCCCGCGTTCCAGATACTGGCGGCAGTCGCGGTACCCCGCACCGTGGCGCCTTCCTTGAGAATCGCTCCGCCCCCCACGAATCCGATCCCAGTGATCAAGCCCTGCAACACCCGTGATTGCGCCGCAACGTCAGGCTGGGAACCGAGGACCAGAAGGTAGCCGCAGCTTGCCATGCCGACGATGGGGAAGGTGCGGAGGCCGGCGCTGTGCGCTTCTTTCTCACGATCCCAGCCGATGAAGGCAGTCAGCAGGTAGGTCAGTCCCACCTGTTGGAAATCCTGCCAGGCTTCCTGCCAATGTCCTAGTGAAACAAGCACATAAGCCTCCCTAGAGAATCGTAGCGTAACTGCCGGTCCACCAGTACTATAGGGAAATTACACAAGTCTTACAAAGGACTGGGGAAATCCCTGATAGGTTGGGAGTGCACCACTAATTGGAGATTCAGTGCATACTGATCCGATCATCCTCCCCAACCGCCAGAAGCTCAACTGGCTGACCACTATCATATTGATTCTGCTGCATATCGGAGCGGTTGCCGCGCTTTTCATGTTCAGTTGGCGGGTCTTCTTCGCCACGGTCTTTCTGTACTGGATGACCATCGGACTGGGCATCAGCATGGGGTACCATCGCCTCCATACCCATCGCTCTTACCAGATACCCCTGTTCCTGGAGTATTTCTTCGCCGTTTGCGGCTCCCTGACCCTGGAAGGCGGACCTATTTTCTGGGTCGCCACGCACCGGCTGCACCACCAGAAATCGGACCAGCCCGGCGACCCGCATTCTCCCCGCGATGGCGCCTGGTGGTCCCACGTCGGCTGGATCCTGCTCGGCGAGACCAATCACAACAACACCCGGGTCCTGTCTAAATACGCGCCCGATCTGGCCAAGCACAAATTCTACGTGTGGCTCAACAATTACCACTGGGTTCCCTTAACCGTTCTCGGCGGGATACTCTACGCCATCGGCGGCTGGCCCCTCTTCTTGTGGGCAGGCTGCCTGCGCGTCGTCGTGGGTCTTCATTCCACCTGGCTGGTCAATTCGGCGACCCACCTGTGGGGCCGGCGGCGCTTTGAAACCCGTGACGATTCCCGCAATAGCTGGTGGGTCGCGCTTCTGACCTTCGGAGAAGGCTGGCATAACAATCATCACGCCCATCCCACCTCCGCGCGTCATGGACTGGCCTGGTATGAGCTCGACCACTCCTGGATTCTGATCAGCGTTCTCAAGTTTTTCGGAATCGCGAAATCCGTGAAGGTCGCGAGCATTCGCGGTGAATCCGCCGCCCGCGAAGCCGCCTAGAACGTACTTTACTTCGCGCGCTCCTTCGCAGGACCGGGAGCCGCGGCCGGAGCGTTCGCAGCCAATGGCGGCTGCGGTCCGACCACCGAAGTAAGAGCCTGATACGCGCAGTCCTCGTCGCGACTGCCTCCGCCCACCCCGATCGCTCCGATCATCTGCCCGTCGACGATGATCGGCAATCCGCCCGATGTCGGAAACACCGGCAGCTTGGACCAGCGCAGCTGCAACGCGACATTGTTAGCGACCTGATTCGCGCGTGCATGGGTCGAATCGCGCGTATACAGAACGCTTTGGGCCTTCAACAGGGCCGTCTCCGTGTTGATCGGAACCTGGCCGTCCATGCGATGGGCATGTACGATCTGTCCGGTCGGGCTGAGAATGAACACGCTCACGGCCATGTTGTTTTTGGTGGCCCAATCGATGCAGGCTTCGGTGATCTTCGCCGCCGTATCCGCCGAGATCTCGTTCTTGATCAGGGTCTTTTTCGCTGCTTCGTCCGAGATCACGAACTTGTTGATATTCTGAGCCGAGGTGACAACGGCAAGGCTCGCCAGGACGATCACAATGGATGTTCTCATGTCTGCTCCTTTTGCCCCTGTTAGGCGCGAGTTTCAAGCATCGGAGACCTTCATCTTCCGTGATGTGCCGCCGACGCGAAGCTATCACTTCACGAAATAAACGAAGCCGTCGTCGACAAAGTGGTCGCCGACTTGCCGCTTAGTGATGGGTAAGTTCTGCGCGTCATGCAGTTCATGGTGGAGACTCTTGTAAAACCATGACTCCGGGGTGAGGATGGATACGTTCACTAATTCGATCGCGGGACGTTCCGCGGATTTTGACAGAATTTTATCAAGACGATCGTAGGTCTTTCTAACACCCAGTTCTTCGACCAAGGGGGTAACGACAGCAAGCTCCCATCGTCCGACGATCTCGTCCTTCTGCCAGAGCGCCGCCTTCATCGGAATGCCGGCGGTTCTGAGCAAATCAAGAAATCTGCGCCCCTCATTGAGGTCAGGCCCTACCAATATTGTTTTATCCATCTAAGTACACCATGACGCCGATCTGCGACCGCATTAAAGAGCTCTTCCGCCCGCTTCCCGCTACTCAGGTCATATCGGTCCGCTGCCTTCCATTCTTTCACAACTAACCAGTTCAACCGAAATTGGCGGTCGCGGCCCGCCTCCTCAAATCTCACCCCTTCCAAACCGGCCAATTTGAGCAAGTTGGTCGGGTCGTGTTGGTAAGCGTTTGGAAGCAAGCCCTTGTCGGGGAAATCATACTGCGCCGACAGCTTCATCATCTTCGCGATACAAGCTTTGAGCCCACATTCGACTGCAAACCCACACAAGTAGTAACACCCTTCATTCCTTCCATTGCTGAAGAGGATCTGGGCATCTTCCATTCGGATGTCTGCCAGCTTTTGGAAGTCGTCTCTGTTCACCAGACTATCTTCCGCTTTTCACTTGACCGGCAGGAATCTTTGTACTCGCTCGCCGCCGAACACCTCACCAGTGTAGATGGCGCCCTTGGAATCCACAGCGATCATGTGCAGCCCGTAGAACTGGCCCGCGTTTTCGCCCATGCTTCCCATCTGGCCGATTACCTTGCCGTCCTCGCGGTTCAGGAACCAGATGTGATTGTTCGTCAGATCGGAAATATAAAGCAGCCTCTGCTGCTTATCCGGCGAGAACATCACTCCGCCTGTGGACCCGCCCACGCCCGTCGTCGGCGCCAGGATAAATTCCTTCACGAACTTACCCTGCTTGGTCGTGACATGAATCCGGTTCGCATTCCGATCCGCCGCATACACCAGCCCGTCATGGGAGATGTTCAGCGTCAGATGGCCGCGGAACTCTTTCGGCATCGGTCCGCCGGGAGTATACGCGCGGTCCGCATCGCTCGTACTGATCTCCGATAGAGCATGTCCATACGCGCCCCAGCCGCGCTTGAACTTCAATGTGTCCAGATCGAACACCATCACGCGCCCGCCCAGATAATTATCCGCGGCGTACAGTTCGCGAGCCGGTTCATCGAGCCGGATCTCTTCGATCCCCCCGACAATCATCGGCGTCGTCGGAGGATACTTCGCGCGAAACGCAGCGATGGCCGCCTCCCGTGCCGCGCCGGCAGAAGCATTCGGCTGCGCCCGTCCGCCCGGAGGCGTGATGAATCCCGCGACCGGTCCAGCGCTGCCCCGCCCCGGCGTATGCGGAGGAAGAGTGGGCTCGGCCGCGCCCGCCGCTCCACCCGTTTCGGTCTCGGGTGCGCGAGGCACCGCGCCCACCACCTTGCCGGTCTTCGGATCGTACTTGCGGACGGTATTCTGCCCGATATACACGAACCCTTGGCTGTCCACCGCCATGCCGTGCCCTTGAGGCGCATCGAAGGAACCGATCACGGCGCCGTTCTTGTCGATGTGGATCATCGCGGGCGGCCGCACGCAGCAGTCGGCCAGGGGCGGAGTCAGCTCCGCCTCAAGCTCGATATCGGTCAGGTCGTTGGGACGATCCAGCACCCAGACGTTGTCGTCTTTATCGACGGCGAGTCCCGTGACACCGCCCAGTTTCCATTTGTTGGGCAGCGGCTTGGGCCAGTCCGGATCGACCTTGAACTTCGGCGCCGCCGGCTCCTGGGCGCCCAGCAATGCGCACACCAGCAGCAGCCAGATTCCCGGTTTCATATCACGAGAATTACACCATCCGGCGCTGCGGAAAGCAATCTTACAGTTTCGCTACCGGTTCCAAAATGAAAGCTCCTTGCATTATTTTGAAACATCCCAGGGGTTCCAGGGATCTTCGAAGTCGGGTGGCTACGCTATTGTGAGGGGCCTTGCCGCCCGCCAGAACCAGCTGATTATGAGTCAGAAATTGCGGCCGTTGCCGAAGGCGCCCACCGGCATTGACGGGTTGGATCAGATTACTCTGGGAGGTCTCCCGCGGGGCCGCCCGACGCTGATTTGCGGCAGCGCGGGCTGCGGAAAGACGCTTTTCGGCATCGAATTCCTGGTCCGGGGCGCCGTGCAGTTTAACGAGCCCGGCGTGTGCATTACCTTCGAGGAATCCGCGCGCGATTTAGCGCTGAACGTCGCCTCTCTCGGCTTCGATCTCGAACAGCTTCAGAAATCCAGGAAGCTGGTCATCGATCACATCTATATCGACAAAAACGAAATCGCGGAGACCGGCGAGTACGATCTGGAAGGCCTGTTCATCCGCCTGAACGCGGCGATCGATTCGATCAAAGCCAAGCGCGTTCTCCTCGACACTCCCGAAGCGCTCTTCGCGGGCCTTTCCGACACCGGCGTACTCCGCTCCGAATTGCGGCGCCTGTTCGGCTGGCTCAAGGATAAGGGGGTCACCGCCGTCATCACCGGCGAGCGCGGCGAGGGCACGCTGACCCGCCACGGGCTCGAGGAATACGTCTCCGATTGCGTGATTCTCCTCGACCATCGCGTGCAAAACGACGCTGTAACCCGCCGCCTGCGCGTGCTCAAGTACCGCGGATCCACCCACGGCACCAATGAATATCCGTTCCTCATCGACGAGCACGGCATCTCCGTTCTTCCGGTGACCTCGCTGGGGCTGACCCATCCCGCCTCTACCAGTAGGATCTCGACCGGCATGCCCGATCTGGACGCGATGCTCGAAGGCCGCGGCTATTTTCGCGGCAGCAGCGTGCTGGTAACCGGATCTGCCGGAACCGGCAAAACCAGTATGGGAGCGCACTTCGTCGACGCCGCCTGCGGGCGCGGCGAAAAAGCCATCCTGTTCTCCTTCGAGGAATCGCCCGAACAGGTCATCCGGAATATGCGCTCCATCGGAATGGATCTGGAGCGCTGGGTGAAAAAAGGCCTGCTGCTTATTGAGTCCGCCCGGCCCACGGCTTTCGGCCTGGAAATGCACCTGGTCCGGATGCATCATCTCCTCGAAACGCATAAGCCCGCCGTCGTGGTGATCGATCCGATTTCGAGCCTCCTGCCGGGTGGATCCGAGCACGACGTGCACGCCCTGGTCCTTCGCATCGTCGATTTCCTCAAGCACAGCGGGGCAACCGGATTCTTTACCGCGCTCAACGTGGAAGACAATCTGCAATCGACCGCGCTCAGCATCTCCTCCCTGGTGGACGCCTGGATCCTGCTGCGCAACGTCGAAGTGAACGGGGAACGAAACCGCCTCTTGTACGTCCTGAAATCGCGCGGCATGGCGCACTCCAATCAGGTCCGCGAATTCCTTTTGACCCATCGTGGAGTTCGCCTGCGCGACGTCTATCTCGGACCCGGCGGCGTGCTCACCGGTTCCGCCCGGGTAGCCCGGGAAGCCGACGAACGGCGCGCGGAATCCCGGCGTCAACGCGAGATCCAGGACCGCGAACGCGCCATCACGGTCTCCTTGCGTGCGGTGGAAGCCAAGATCGCCGCTCTACAGGCGGAAAAAGTAGCCCACGAAAACGAATTGACTTCGGCACTGGGCGCGGACAGTGCGGAGAAAGCGGTCGCCTTGGCCGACATCGAGGCCCTGCGCAAAAGCCGCGGTTTGATAATCGAATCGCCGGGTAGAACTCAGCGGCCTAACGGCCGGGAAGGCAAATCATGAAGCCCGCTAAGCAGACCAAAGCGAACCATTCCGCGAAATCCAAGCCCGCCGCGATCCGCTATGATCTCAGACTGTATGTGGCCGGCCAGACTCCCCGGTCTCTACAGGCTCTAGCCAATCTCAAGCGCATTTGCGAAGAGCATCTGGAGGGAAATTATCGCGTGGAGATCATCGACCTGCTGAAGAAGCCGCAACTGGCGGCCGGCGACCAGATCCTGGCGATCCCCACGCTGGTGCGCACGATTCCCAAGCCGGCCCGAAAGATCATCGGCGATCTTTCCAATACCGAGCGGGTTTTGGTCGGGCTGGACGTCAGGCCCATCCAGGGAAATGGGACACATTGAGAACCTAATTGCCCCACATAGATGCATTGCCGAGCGGGCGGGTCAACCGGAGCGGGCCTCACCGGCTGCGCTTGTACGTGGCCGGCTCCGCGGCGCGCTCGCTGCGTGCCATCGATAATGTGCGGCGCGTGTGCGAAGCCGAGCTGGCCGGCCGCTACCGGCTGGAAGTGGTCGATATCTATAAACAGCCGCGCCGCGCCAGCGAGGATCAGGTGGTCGCCATTCCGACGCTCATCAAAGAGGCTCCTGGCCTGGTGCGGCGCATGATCGGCGACATGTCTGAAACGAGTCTGCTGCGCCAGGGTCTAGGTTTATAGGAGCCCGTGTCGACAATCTTGAGCCAGCCCTCTAAACCCGAGCCTCAGCTCACCGATCAGGATCTCATCCAGGATCTGGTCGCACGCCTGGCGGAAGCCGAGGAAACCATCCGCGCGATTTATTCCGGCGAAGTAGACGCGCTCGTGGTCAAGAATCCGTCCGGACCGAAAGTCTACACCCTGGAGGGCGCGGACCATCCTTATCGGGTGATGGTTGAGCAAATGCACGAAGGCACGGTGACGCTGGGCCGCGATCATCTGATCCTGTATGCCAACCCCCAGTTCTCCAAGTTGATGGATATGCCCTCGGACTCGACGACCGGGAACCAAGTTCGATCAGTTCCTCCTGCCCGCCGATGCCAGGCTCTTAAACACAACCATCGAAGCGGCGGTCGCACACGGATACGGAATGGCGGAGCTCGAACTGCATACTCCCGCCAGGACCATCATTCCCGTCCGCCTCTCGATAACGCCCCTGGACGTCGCGGGCATGCAGAATTTGTGCGTCCTGGTCAGCGATCTGCGGGAGCAACGCCGCAACGAAGCTATCTTCAAAGAGGAACGCCTCTCGCGCCTCATTCTCGAACAAGCCGGCGAAGCCATTGTTGTGATCGACCCGGCGGGAATCATCGTTCGCCGCAGCGAATCCGCAACCCAGCTGGCCCGCCGGCCCGTCCTCATGGGGCCATTCGACGAGGTGTTCCCCCTCAGCGTCGCGGGGGAGGCGTTCGATACGGCCCGGATTCTGGCGGCCGCGCGAACCGGCGCTCCCATCAGCGGAGTTGAGGTGGAGATGGCCCGGCCCGACGAAGACGCCTCCGCGCTGCTGATGAGCGCCTGTCCCCTGTATTCCGATGGAAACGAGCTGCTCGGCTGCGTGATCACATTAACGGATATCACCGGGCGGAAGCGCGCGGAGGAAGCTTTGGCGAGTCAAGCGCAGGAACTGGAGCGTTCCAACGGCGACCTCCGGCAATTTGCTTATTCCGCGAGCCACGATCTTCGCGAACCGCTGCGCCAGCTCGCCGTATTCAGCGAATTGTTGCAGGCCCGGTATCAGGATAAGTTGACGGGCGACGCGAGCGTCCTGATTCAGCATGCGGTCGACTCGGCGCATCGGATGGAGGGCCTGCTCAAAGACTTGCTCTCCTACACGCAGGCTGCCGACGCCCCGCAGGGCGCTGCCGCATCCATCGACGCGAACGAGGTTTTCCGGAAGACGATTGCCGTATTTGACGCCAGGATAGCCGAGTGCGGCGCCCACGTGGACTGCGATCCGCTTCCTGTGCTCGCGGTCCACGAAGTGCACCTGACCCAGTTGTTCCAGAACCTGATTGGCAACTCCCTGAAGTATCGCGGTCAGGAACCCCTTCGCATCCATATTTCGGCCGAGCGTATGGATGGAATGTGGAAGTTGGCGGTCGCCGATAACGGGATTGGGATCGATCCGGCATACCAGCGTCAGGTATTCGGACTGTTTCAGCGTCTGCACGGCGGGGGCAAATACTCCGGGAGCGGAATCGGCCTGGCCATCTGTCAGAAAATCGTTCAACGCTATGGCGGCCGGATTTGGGTGGAATCCGAACTCGGGCGCGGTTCACGATTCGTATTTACATTACCGGGAGAAAAGGCATGACACCCGATAACTTTGATCAGCTTTCGTTGCTGGTGGTGGAAGATAGCGTCGCCGACGTCTTTCTGGTAAAAGAAGCCATCAAAGAGGAGGGCCTGAAGTGCCGCATCGAGGTCGCCGATGACGGCGAGGAGGCCATTCGTATCCTCGATAGCGTGGACTCCGGCTCTCAGGGCCCGCCCAGTCTTCTTCTGGTGGATTTGAACGTGCCGCGCCACGATGGAACCCAGGTGCTGGAGCGCCTCCGCCGAAGCCCCAGGTGTAAACGGACTCCGGTCGTGATGATGAGTACGTCCGATACGCCCGCCGAGCGCAAGCGCGCCTTCGATCTGGGCGTTACCGAATACTTCTGTAAACCGTCCTCGCTGGCGGAATTCATGGAATTGGGCAAACTCGTGCGCCGCCTGCTGGAACAAGAACACGGCGCCGCAGCCTAAGCTATAGCCCCATCCGCTGATTCGAAGCGAACTCCCTAAAGAGCGGAACTTTCCCGCCGCATTCGAATCCAGCTGGGATGCAACGAAGATTAAGAAGGGTCGCGATCTGCCTGGCGCTGACGGCCATGGCAGCCTTCGCCCAAACCAGGCCAGCCTTCGAAGTGGCCACCATCAAACCGTCCGCGCCGATGGACCAGGCCAAAATGCTGGCCGCAATGCAAGCCGGTGGGAAGATGCCCGTCGGAGCAAGCATAGACTCCCACCGCGCGGAATACCTGTACCTCGATCTCAAGACTCTGCTGACCTACGCCTATGGAGTGAAGCCCTACCAGATCACCGGACCTGACTGGATGTCCACGGAGCGTTTCGACATCGTCGCCAAGATGCCCGAGGGATCGAAGAAAGATGACGCGCCCAAAATGCTGCAATCGCTTCTCGAAGATCGGTTCAAGCTGACGACGCATCGCACCAGCGCGGAACATCCGGTATTGGCGCTGGTGGTAGGCAAGGGTGGGCCGAAGCTGAAGGCTTCCGCCGAAAAGCCGGTGGCCATCGACGAGAACGCGCCCCTGAAGCCAGGCGAGTTGAAAATGGACGGTCCCGAGGGACCGGTGCGCGCGACGGTCGACGTGAGAACCGGAAGTTCGGTGATCGATATGGGACTCAAGGGCAAGATGTCCTACCGGCTGAACCCGGCCACGCAATCGTTTCACATCGATTTCAGCATGACGACGATGTCCGGGTTTGCGGACATGATCACGCAGTTGTTCGCGCAACTCGGGGGAACCGGGGGCCGGCAGGTGGTGGACATGACCGGGATCGAGGGCAACTACGACGCATCGATCGAACTCTCGCTGGCGGAACTTATCGCCATGGCGAGAGCGGCCGGCGCGGATATTCCGGCGGGCGCGCCCGGTGGAGGCGGAGGCGGAGCCGGAGGACGGGGCAACGCACCGGCGGTGGCATCGGATCCCGGCGGAGGAGGCTCGTCGCTGGCGGACGCCGTGCAATCGATGGGACTGAAGCTCGAGTCCCGCAAGGCGACGGTGGATCAGTTCATCGTCGACCACATTGAGAAGACTCCGACGGAAAACTAGCCCAATCGTTTATGACAAGCCGCGCTCGCGCCAAGCACGAGTTGCTTGAGTCCAGGCTGTTGGAGATCTTCGACAGTTCGCAGTTGGACATGCCGGTGAACTTTCCCGGTCCCGGCCAGCAACCCACGCGGATCGGCCAGCGCTGCACCGCCTACGAGTCCCAGTTTTACGCCGGACTTGCTCAGGAGGAGTGTGCAAACCATCCCCTTGTAGCCGGGCCCATAGCGATAGGCGAGCATTCGGGCAGATTCGTCCACGCTTTCACCCGCATCCGGCAACCACTCTCGTAGCGTTTTTCTCGCCTGGAGTGTCAGTACTCGCACGTCCTCCGGATAAGCTCGGAGCAATGTCTCGATCGCCATGTTCGCCGCCATCGGGATATCTTAACAAGGGGACAGCCGACACTTTAATTCCCGAACGGCCGCCTTTTGCGGCCCTACCGGCGCCCCTCTTCCCTTTTCGGCCCAGTTCAGGGGCATCATAGAGTAAGGAAGCATCAGTACGCGGTATGACTAAAGTAATTTCAACTACAAAGGCATCGGCGCAGCTCGATCAACTGATCCGCAAAGCCAACCGGCAGAAAACGCGATTCATCGTCGGCAAGCCAGGCGAAGCCGCGGGCGTGCTTGTCGGCATCGAGGACTACATCCGCACTTTCGCACCAGAACCCGAAGTTCTGAAAGTAATCGGTGAGCAATCGAAGAAGAAAGGAACCGACAACCTCACCATGCGACAGATCGACCGGGAAATCGCCGCCCGCAGAAGAGAAAAACGCACGACCAATGCCAAGAGTAGCGGTTGACACCCCGCTATCCCACGCGGAACCGAATTCGATCCGCTTCCACGATCCAGAGTTCTCCTGCCGGCGTCCGGTTGGTCAGAGCCAAGACGATCCGCTCCATCAGGGCTAGAACGGTTCGTTTATCTTGCCTCTTTGGCCTGAGTACGATGATCCCCGCATGCCGTGCGGGAGGGTAGGCCCGGACGTTACTAAAATCCAGATCGAGCGTAACCAATACACGCTCTTCAGCCTGAGAGCGACTCGCGATCACAGTGTCGTCGGCTCCCGCCATGCGCTCATCGGCCACGGTATCGGCTTCAAAGCCGGCGTTGCGGAGAAGAACGGCACAATCGGCGGGCAGGTTCTCGTCGATCTTCAGTTTCAAACGGAGTGTTCCAAGGGAAGGCCCGCTGTACCCTCGCGCGCTAGTTCCGCCGCGTACGCAAGGGCAGCCTGAATATCGGATTCCTGGAGGGAGGGATAACTTTGCAGCAGCTCTTCATGAGGTACGCCGGCAGCCAGGTTATCCAGAATCACCGAAACCATGACGCGCGTACCACGGATACACGCCTTGCCGTGGCAAACCAGCGGGTTGATGCTGATGCGTTCGTGCCACTCCAACATCCCTACATTCTACCCCGTGGCTGCTCAGAGCCGGACGCTAAGGCGAACAACTTGTTGCCAACAATTGCCGTCTGCCCCATTTGTGCTTTGAGATTCCTACGCGAGATAACATGAAGTATGGGGCTTGCTCAGTCAGACGAATCAGAGTTAGCAGGGGTTCTGGGCTCCGTAGATTTGCACGCCGAGCGGCTCTGGCCTTCCGTTCTACCGCTCTTCCGCAAGGAACCGCGCGAACAGCCTCATTAAGGATCTGGCGTCCTCGTTCAAATCGAGTCAGAGTTCTTCGTCTTCACGGCTGGCCATGTCCTCCAGCATTTCGCGGGGACCATGATCGCCACGGAGCATGCGGGCAGGACCGTCGATTTGAGGGGTGAGAGTTTCTACACTCCTCCAGAAGAGCTGACGGTGGACGCGGGCATCGTTCGCATAACGGGCGAGGTGCCTTCCGGATTCTCGGATCGAGCAATCAAACGATCGCAACTAGATCCGTACGGTGATCAGAAATGCACTCGCTGCCTATTGCTCGGCTACCCCTTCAAAAAGACTAAGGCGTGGAAGGGATTCATTACCAGCAAACGCAAAGCCGTGGCCAGCACAAAGGTCCAGGCTGAAGTCTACCGGTCGCTGGGATGTGACCAAGGCCTGCACTTATTACTCGACTGGAATGGCCATTGGACGAGTTCTGAAGGTATTCACGATGCCTGGAGCATGAAGGGAGCCAGCGGAGGCGGCATGTGGAATCTCGATCCACATTCAGACGGAAGTGAGGCCAAGTTGGTAGCCACGTTCACAGAGATAAAGCCGAAGAAAGCTCTCCTAGGAACGCGTGTCAACGTGCACCTTGGACTCGTGGCACACAGCTTTCCCGATCTGACAACACAATTGAAGGATAGATCGGGGGATTGAGCATTCCCGCGCACCATCTGAGCGTGCTTGCTGCACGGCATCCGATGAAATCTCCGGACACTTCAAACGTCGTAACCTCGCTCAAGCCCCGTGCTGAAGAGGTATACTGCCCTCAATACGTTTCCTGATCTTGCTACTGGCAATGGGTCTATGTGCCTGCAACGATGCCAAAATCGCGGAACTAGAAAAGGAGAATAACGAACTCCGCAAGCAGGTTGCTGATTCGAAGCATGTCGATTTGGCCACTCAAGAGAGATGCTCTAGTGCAGCCCAACGATATTTGGAGCGCGAATTTACACCCGACAAAAACACGTTGCTGTTAACGCAACAGAATCATTACAACCAATCACGAGGTAAGTGCTATGCCTTCATTGAATGGCACTATCATACACCGGGTTTTAGCGCGGGATCATTTGACAATTCGATTACTGTGACGGATGTGTACGAGAATGATGAAGTTGCAACGTTCTTTCAGTTTACACCTGGGGGAGGCGACTCCAAGTTGATACGTGCTACTCCAAGCTGCAAGGTGGAGGGCAAAGAGTGTGGCTCCATTGACGAGTTCAACCGGGCTATACATTCCTTCATGTCTGAATAGACCTTGTGGACAACCGGGCTGCGCAAAGCAACGTCGAACGTCGTCGAGTAGTTAAAGTCGACCATGGGACAATTAGGGTTGAGTGGTGCTATGACACCAACAAAACTGATTTCAGGCAAGCAGTATCGATTGAAGATGGATTTACAGGCATTCCCCCGCGACTTTGAAGCGGTCACCATGACGAAAAACCCGCCCATTCCGGCAGGGACCATCTTTATAGCATGGCCCTACTTGGGAGATCCAGAGGTAGATCAAAAGATCGCTGACGCCGGTCGCGTCAGTGGTCACCGATACGACTTCGCATTATTCAATGAGGATCTTCCAGCCGGATGCTGCCGATTTTACAGGACGCTCGCGGAGCAACTAGAAGAAGCCGCCACCGAGATCTGAGAGCGTGATTTATTCCGTAAACGGAGTGGTTGACGCCGACTGACGCGCTTTACCGGTTCGTCTGCGGGTGACAACGCATTCACAGCCGGGGCGGTGCGGTTTTGAACCCCGCTATCTCCTATGCCACGCCCGGGTTGTGGGATTCCCGGCTTTGGAGTAAACTTCGCATGATGCGGGCTGCACGCCGAATCGTATTGATAGCCGCGGTCCTCGGAGCCATAGCGGTCGCAAACGGCCAAGCCCTGACCGGACTCGTCCGCTCCGCCGAAGAAGGTCCCATGGAAGGCGTCCTGGTCAGCGCCCAGATGACGAAGTCATCGTCCAATGGGACCGTAAACACGCCCATCACCATCACCGTCGTCACCGACGTCACTGGACGATACACCTTCCCTCGCAACCGCCTCGACCCCGGCCGCTACACGCTCCGCATCCGCGCAACCGGTTACGATCTGCGAAGACCCCGGCCCCATCGACATCGCCTCCAACAAGACCGCCACCGCCGACCTGAAGCTCGCCAAAACCAAGGACCTCGCCTCGCAGCTCTCGAACGCCGAGTGGCTCCTCAGCATGCCCGGCCCCGACGACCAGAAAAGCTTCCTGCTCAACTGCGTCAACTGCCATCGCCTCGACTTCATCACGCGCTCGCGCCACACCTCCGCCGAATTCCTCCAGGTCATGGAGCGCATGAGCACCTACGCCAATCAGTCGACGCCCCTGAAACCGCAGCGCCGCAAGGCCCAACGCCTGCTCGAGAACCGCGGCGAGAGTCTGCGCCTCGCCCGCGAGCGCCAGGCCGCCTACATGTCCGGAGTGAACCTGAGCGCCGGGTCGACTTGGAATTACGCCCTCAAGACTCTGCCCCGCCCCAAAGCCAAGGGCACGCAGGTCATCATCACCGAATACGATCTGCCGCGCAAAACCATTCAGCCCCACGACGTCATCGTCGATTCCGCCGGCATCGTCTGGTACTCGAACTTCGGCGAGCAGGAGATCGGCAAGTTCGATCCCAGGACCGGCAAGCTGACCGAGTACTCCGTTCCCATCACCAAGCCCGGATGGCCTCTGGGCGAGCTGGGCCTGCGCGCCGACCGTCAGGGCAATCTCTGGTTCGGCGTCAGCTTTCAGGCCACCGTCGCGAAGTTCGATCCCAAGACCGAAAAGTTCCAGATGTTCCCGCTCACCGGCGAGTTCAACCAGGATATGACGCAGGTCAACATGGCGTCGCCGCAAAGCAGTCACGTGGACGGCAAGGTGTGGCTCCAGAACAACGGCTTCGCGATGATTCATCGCCTCGACCCGGCCACCGGCAAGTTTGAGGATTTCGCTCCCTTCAAGGACGCCAAGGAAGGCGAGAACCACAACATCTACGACGTCATCCCGGACTCGCATAACAACGCGTACTTCACCGACTTTTACGCCGAACACATCGGGCGTATTGACGCTAAGACCGGGCAGATCAAGCTGTTCCCGACTCCCACCCGCGCGTCCGCCCCGCGCCGTGCTCAAATGGATGCCGAGGACCGGCTCTGGATCGGCGAATACCGCGGCAACCGGATCGCGATGTTCGACACGAAGACCGAGAGATTCACCGAATGGGAAGCTCCGACCCCGTTCAGCGCTCCTTATGACGTAACTCTCGACAAGCAGGGTTATGCGTGGACGGGGTCCATGAGTTCGGACCGCGTGTTGCGGCTCGACCCGAAGTCGGGCCAGTTCACCGAATACCTGATGCCGCGCTTCACGAATATTCGCCGGGTGTTCGTGGATAATTCCGGGCCGAAACCGGTATTATGGATCGGCAATAACCACGGAGCGTCCATATTGAAGGTGGAGCCACTCGATGAATAAAACAGTTCTCTTACTGACCACTGCTGTTGTAGCGCTGGCCCAAACCAAGGGTGGCCAAGAAATGTTCGGGCAATACGAAATCGTGAAGGGCTGGCCGAAAGACATCAGCACGCTCCCTGGCAACGAGAAGTGGACCTACGGCGCCGGTCAGAGCGTCTACGCCGAGAGCCCGAATCGCATCATCATGCTCTTCCGCGGTGAGTTGCCGAACATCAAGCGGCCGCAATCGAAGATGCTGACCGAGTTCGGCCCCAGCATTCAATTCCCCATCGGCCGCCTGCCCTGGCGCGATGCGACCACGGCTTCATTGCCCGGAGGCGGGGCCAGCGGCTCGATCCCAGGCGCGCCCACCGACGGCTGGTCGGGCACTTTAGGCGTCGACGCCAAGTGGGAGAACTGCATCGTCATCGCCGACGCGAACGGCAACATCGTCGAGCGCTGGACCCAGTGGGACAAGCTCCTGCAGCGCCCCCACTTCGTCGCGATCAACCCTTACGATCCCGACAAACATGTTTGGATCGTGGACGACCACATGGGTGTCATCTATAAGTTCACACACGATGGCAAGCAGCTGGTCCAGACCATCGGCACCCCTAAAGTAACCGGCGCCGACGGGACCCACTTCAACCGCCCGACGTTCCTGGCATGGCTGCCCGACAGCACCATGTTCGTGGCCGACGGCTACAACGGAACGCGCGTTGCGAAGTTCGATAAGAACGGAAAGTTCCTGATGGATTGGGGCAGGAACATGAGCAACGTGCACGGCATCGCGGTCGATCCGCAGACGCGCCGCGTGTACGTCAACGATCGCGGGAACAAGCGCATTCAAGTGTTCGACGAGAACGGAAAGTATCTGTTCGAGTTCAGCATGGGCGCGGACCCGTCGGACATTCACTTGCTTTACATCGGCGCGGACCGGACGCTATGGGCCGCCGACCGCGGGACTTCGAAGATGCTGAAGTACGATCTCGACGGCAAGTTCCTGTACTCGTGGGGCATCTGGGGCGACTTCGCCGGCGGCTTCTGGGGCGTCCACGGCTTCAGCGTGGATCAGGAAGGCAACTTCTATACGGCCGAGGTCGACAGCGGCCGCGTGCAGAAGTTTCGACCCAAGCCCGGCGCGAATCCGGCGCAACTGGTGAGCAAGCAACTGTACTCAGCGTGGAAGTGAGCTATCGGGAGAATGCCAGGAGCACATTTCCGGGCATGCCATTTCCGCCGTAGCCGGATGTGACATACAGCATCCCGCCGGCAATCACGGGTCCCATGCTGATGATCGATCCGCCGTGGGCCTTCACGCCGTTCACGGTTTCGAAATCGTTCGCAGTGTCGAAGTCCCAGATGATCGCGCCCTTTCGTAGTTTCATATGCGCGGATGTGTCCGTCGGATGATCCGAGGAACGCGACGCCCGGGATCACAGTCACCGGAGCAGGCTGCGCGGCGCTGCATCCAGGAGTCGCGATGCAGGCGGGCTTGGGCGCAGGAGTCATCCACAAGCTTCTCACCAGTCTTGAGCTGGAAGGCGACCAGGCCGCCGCCGACTTCGGGCTTGCCGGGGGTGAAGTCGGAGATGCCGATGTAGCCGACGCCTTGATCGTCACTTGCGGCGCCCCACATGAAACCGCCGTTGACTCCGCCCGATGCGATCTTTTGTTTCCAGAGCAGCTTGCCCTGCTGATCCGCGTCGAGCGCGTAGACGGTGCCGCCCTTGTCGCCGGCGAAAAGAATGCGATTGCGCAAGACGGGTGAGTGGCCGAAGTCGTAATCGACGAAAGGCAGTTTAGGACAGTTGGTCTTATCTTCCGCGCCGCAAGCGAAGTTGTAGCTGTCGGCGGCTGTAAGTTGCTGCGACCAGAGCAGGCGGCCGGAGTCCATGTCGATGGCGAGGATCGCGTCGCTGGTATCGGTCGGCGGGTTGGAGTAGTTGACGCCCGTGCCGATGTACAGTACTCGCTTCTGCAATCGAGAGTGGGCGACGACCACGGAACCGCGCCCGATGGTCCCCAGGTCTTGGTGCCTTTGGCGTTCTGACCAGTGACTTTGGGCTCATCGCGAACGGTGTAAGCCTGCCAGATGCGTTTGCCCGTGGCGGCATCCAGCGCGACGACGCTCCCGCGGAAGGTGCAGCACTCATAAGACGGATTGATCGCGGCGATGGATTCGTCGCGACCCGACACGGGAACGTACAATCGGCCAGCATCGAGCTTCGGCGATCCGGTGATGACGGCCATCGGATGATCGTCGGCACGAACCTTCCAGAGAAGAGCTCCCGTCGCGACGTTGACTGCGTAGACGTTGCCGCGAAGGTCGCCGAAGTACACGGATCGTCCGCCGATGACGGGCGCCGACGCGGACTCCAGCCATCGCGGTGTAGGTCCAATACGTGCAGCCCGTGCGCGCGTCGAGAGCATAGACGACGCCGTTGGCATCGCCCACGAACACTCGGCCATCGACGACCGTAGGAGATCCAAATGCGGTGGTCGCTCCTGGAAATCCGAAGGCCCATTTGAGTTTTAGTTTTGGCGTTGTTTGCGCGGTCAAGCCGGAGGCTTTCGCGAATCGCGTATTGGCGGCGTCGGCCCAACCGTTCCACTCACCGTTTGAGCGCGGCGAACCCGAGCACTTTGCCGTCGAAACCGAGGTCTCGCTGGTTCCGATCTTGGCGACCGTTTGACGCTCGGCGGCGGTCAGGCCTGCGCCGATGCTCGACATGCGCCCGGTTTCAAGCGCGGCGAGGATCGCCTTCGACGACATCTTGCGCAGCGTCTCGGGCGGCGGCGCACCCATGGGGTTGCCGGCGCTGTGGCAGGTCGCGCAGCGCGATTGAAACGTCGCCTCAGGCGTTTGCGCGACCGCGGCAACCGCGGCGAATATGAAGATGAACCTTACTTCCAATCGGGTTACTTCCACTCGTCCATTGCTTTCTTGGGCAGCGAGCCGGGGAGGAAGTCGAGCAGCTCAAGCCGAATGCCGTTGGGATCGGTCGCGTTGGTGATGCTGGTCTGGGTCGAACCAGTGCGCGGGTCGTCGACTTTGACACCGCGCTGGCGCAGGAGGGCGACGGTGGCGGCCAGGTTCTCGGGCCAGATGCCGATGTGGCTCAGTCCGACGGCTCGATCGCCGGTCGCGGGGGCGATCTCGAGAAACGTGTCCTTCGTGATCTGGAGATAGCTAAGCGTGGGTTTGCCCGCGGCGTCCTTGACGGTGAAGGCTTCCTTGAGGCCGATGGTCTGGGTGTAGAAGCGCATGGACTCGTCGTAATCCTTGGCGTAGATTCCGACGTGGTTCAGACGCAGGCCGGTGGACTGCTTCTGTTGAGCGGGACTGGGCTGCATAAGGAATGCTCCAACGACGATTCCCGCTGCGAACAAGGCGAGACTTCGGATGAGGTTTCGCATGATGATCCTCCTCTGGGTGGCTGCTCTGGCCAGTGTAGAGCATTCGTGGGTTGAGAGGTGGGCGCACCATGGCCTCGACCAAATCCGTCTCGACGGGTTGACGGGTTGGAACTGTTGGATATGGGCGTCGAGGATTCGGCGGGGAGCACGACGGTCTTGGCGGAGAGGCCGTGGCGGAGGCTGTTGCGGGACGACTGGGCTCGGCCTTCCGGGGTGGCGGGGCCGTGGGACTTGGCGCCGTTGGCGCGGGCAGATCTCATTTTGCGGTCGGATGACATGGTGGATTCGAAAACTCCCTTCGTGCGGAGAGGGTAGCGGATGAGGCGCGGTGGGAGTGTCGGGCGGAGAGGGAAGTTGTGGGATCGGATGGGGATGGGCGGGTGGGAGTTGAGTGATTCACAGTTTTCATAGATATTTCCGTCGGTCAATTTGCACTATAGACGCGATGGGCTCAAAGGGAGAACCGAATCTCAAGTTTCTTCATGCTGAAGGCGCTTTGAACCAGGTCAAGCTGGACGTGTTACGCCGCCTCTCGGCTTCCGACTTGAAGGCCTCCCTTGCTCCTGGCCAGAAGGGTTCGCTGAAGGCACGGGTTGATGGGACGGTCCTGGATGGTCATCACAGGCTCACGGTCCTGGTTGAGCGTGGCGAGAACATTGATCGGCTGCCCCGAGAGATAATAGACAAAGAGCCGTGAAACCGAAGCTATTTTGGATCCCTGGCCCGTGGCGCGGGAAGCTGGCCGTGGCCAGCCGCCCTCGTGGCGGAGACTGGCTCGAAGACGAGATCAAGGGCTGGCGCAAGGCCGGTCTTGATGTTGTGGTTTCCCTGCTCGAAAAGGACGAGGCCGCGCAATTCGAACTGGGCCACGAAGGTGACGTCGCCGAATCAAAAGGCGTTCGTTTTATTTCGTTTCCGATTCCCGACCGTGGAGTGCCCACATCGACGCGCGAGGCGCTTTCTTTGTTCAGCGAGGTGGCGGCCGCGCTGGAAGAGGGCAAGAACGTCGCAGTGCATTGCAGGCAGGGCATCGGGCGTTCAGGACTCCTCGCCGCCGGGGTGCTGCTGACGTCGGGAATGGGCGTGGACAAGGCGTTAGAGGTGGTGGGTGCAGCACGCGGAGAAACCATACCGGAGACTCCCGCACAGCTTCAATGGATTAAACACCTGCCGTCCGAGAAGTTGGTTCTCACGTCCTAATCGAATCCGACTGCTCGCGTCCGACGGTCGAGGCCGAAGACTACCCTACAATCAGCGCCATCCAACTTTTCTGAAAGACCCCAGGACAGCAACGTTGTGGGATGGGCTGCGCTCGTCACGGATCATCTATGTAGCGGGAACAGCAACAAGGAGTTACGTCAATATCTGAAGGGCACCACCAAGGACACTTGGCAACTGGTGAACTGGCTCACACACGATCGGGATGCGAACAAGACGGCTGCGTCTATCGCTATTCATGCCTACGATATCGTCGTGGGCCATTTCGTGCAAATTCTTGAGCGCGAGAGGACCGATCACACCGAGGAGTGCCCAGTCTGCAAATCTCGCAGAATTCGCACCCACTTCAACGAGGCTATTGAGCCAGACGGGGATTACTACATGACATGCGCCCTTTGTAAGTGGAGCAGCCACTCTGGCGCTCGTCGCGGGGATGCACAATCGTAGTGGCCAGACCTACGGCTCGCGCCGCCTGTGCTGGCTTTAGGATTCGCAGCCCAGAGTCGGCATCAGACCTTACGGTGAGGTTCCCCGGCCCTGACGGGCGGGGCTGCATCGGTATTTTCAAAGCGATCGTAGTTGTCGAAAGACTGGCAGGCGACCCCGCTTTCGGGCAAGAAGATCGCCTGCCCCACTGGGCGGGAGCACAGGCTGAAGGCCTGTGCCATGCAACTGGTCGCTGAAAAGCGCTGGGACAGCCAGCCCGATCCACTCGCCAAGGGGTCGTAGCGCGTTTGCTCGGGTAGGCAGTCCCGGCTTTTCAGCTGCTTCGACTCCCTACTTGCCGATCGTTACCAACGCGACGATGTTGAGGGCGCTTTCGGCCATCACGATGTTGTTGCCGTCGCGGGTGGTCATCATATTGCGCACGACGCCGCCGCCGGCGGGGATCGCCCAGGTCTGGAACTTCTCGGTCTTGGGATCGAAGCGCACCAGCGTGTTGGGCTTCACGTTCGATTCGCTGTACCAGATGTCTCCGTTGACCACGGTGATGCCGTAAGGCTGCGATTCGCGGCCGCTGGGCGAGGGCCATTCCTTCACCGCGCCGGTCTTGGGATCCAGGCGGCCCAGATAGCCGCGGGCGTAATCGGCATAGTAGATCAGGTCGTCAGGCGTGATGGCGATGCGGCGCGGGCGGGCGTCGGGATTGGGCAGAGTCCACTCCTTGATCGCCATGGTGGTGGGATTGATCGCGGCGATCTTGGGCGCGGTGAACTCGCAGTAATAAGGAGTGCCCTTGGTGTCGACCACCATGCCATAGGGATTCGACGGCTTGGTGGGCACGTCGACAACTTTGATCTCGCCGGTGGCGGGGTTGAGCCGGCCGACCTTCTGGGAATTTTGCACGGTGAACCAAAGAACGCCTTTCTGGTCGAAAAGGGGCGTGTGGGGATCTTTCGCGTCGGCGGGAAGCTTAAACTCGGTGAACTTCTCGGTCTTGGGATCCAGCTTGCCGATGTAGCCCTTGGAATTCGCGGTGAACCAGATGTTGCCGTCCTTGTCTTCGACGAGTCCGTGGGGACCGGAACCGGGAGTCGGCGGGCGAAATTCCTGGATCTTGCCGGTCTTGGGATCGATGCGTCCGAGCACGTTGGCGTACTGGCCGGTGTACCAGATGTAGCCGTCGCGGGTGGCCAGAGGATCGTGCGGACGCGAGCCGATGGTGGGCACGGTCCACTCCTTGAAGCTGACCTTCACGGGGCCGGGAACGATGACAGCCTTGGGAACGTTGCCTTCGGGAAAACTCTTGGCGAGGTAATCGGTGACCGCTGCGACCTGATTCTTAGGGACGTCGGCGCCGGCGGCGACCATGCGTTCGACGACAAGTTTCCAATCGGCGGGCGTGTGTCCGGCGCTGGTGATGAGATTGAGCGCGTGGCAGGCGGTGCAGGCGGTTTCGACGATGGTTTTCGGGTTCTGGGCGAGGGCGGTGGATCCAAGGACGATGCCCGCGAGGAAGAGAGACGTGTTCTTCATGTGGGTATTCTATACAATGATGACGATGAATATATGGCCTGCGGTGTTGCTGGCGACGGCGGTGTCGGGACATCTGTCCGCACAATGGCTGAATTATCCGACTGCGGGGATTCCGCGCGGGCGCGACGGCAAGCCGAATCTTTCGGCTCCCGCGCCGCGGTCTGCGGACGGCAAACCGGATTTATCGGGAGTGTGGATGGCGGACGGGCAGACGTATTTCTTCGACCTGGCGGCCGGCCTGAAACCGGAAGATGTGGCGATGCTGCCCTGGGCCAAGGAGCTGCAGCAGAAGCGCATCGACAACGACCACGGCGACGATCCACTGTCGCGCTGCCTGCCGCACGGGGTTCCGCGCATCAACACGAATGGCTTGTTTCCGTTCAAGATCGTGCAGACGCCGGGGCTGGTGGTGATCCTCTATGAGCAACTGAATCTGTTCCGGCAGATTTTTCTGGACGGGCGGAAGCTGGCGAAGGACGTGAATCCAACGTGGCTGGGATATTCGACCGGCCGTTGGGATGGAGACACGCTGGTGATCGAGACGACGGGGTTGAACGGGAAAGCCTGGCTGGATACGCAGAAGAGCCGTCCGGCAACCGATGCTCTGCATGTGACGGAGCGCTTCCGGCGGAAGGATTTCGGGACGCTGGAAGTGGTGGCGACGATCGACGATCCCAAGACCTACTCCAAGCCGTGGACGACGACGACCCAGAAGATGTTTCTGCAGTTGGACACGGACATCCTGGAATTTATCTGCAATGAAAATGAAAAGGACCTCTCGCACATGCCGGTGGGCAAGTAAATGAGACGGGCCATCTGGGCGCTGTTCGCGCTGGCGACCACGCTGTGCGCGCAGTCGGACCTGATTCTCACCAACGGGAAAATCATCACCGTCGACGAGCGCTTTTCGATTGCGCAGGCGGTGGCGATCCGGGGGGATCGCGTAGTCGCAGCCGGCACGAATCAGGAGATCGCGCGGCTGGCGGGGCCGAACACGCGCAGGATCGACCTGAAGGGCAAGGCGGTGATCCCGGGGCTGATCGACAATCACATGCACCTGCTGCGGGCGGCGTCGACATGGGCCGAAGGAGCTGCGCTTCGACGGCGTGTATTCGCGCAAGCAGGCAGTGGAGATGCTGCGGGCGCGGGTGAAAGCGGCCGGGGCCGGAGAATGGATCTACAACATCGGAGGCTGGGCGCATCAGCAGTTCACGGACGATCCGCGGCCGTTCACGCGCGAGGAACTGGATCAGATCGCGCCGAATAATCCCGGTCGCGCTGCAGGAATCCTACTATCAGGTGTTCCTGAATAGCCGGGCGTTAGCGCTTCTGAAGATCGAGGCAGGCGCGCCGGATCCTGCCGGAGTTCGTGAAGGGATCGATCGTGCGGGATGCGGCGGGGAAGCCGACGGGTGTGGTGCGGGGCGATATCGCGGGGACGCGCGTGGTGGCGAGTAAGATGCCGAGGGTGGCGCCGGAGCAGCTCGAAGCGAGTGCGGCGGCGCTGGTTCGCGACATGAATCGCGCGGGGCTGACATCGGTCGGGGTGCCGGGCTGCGATGCGGACGTTCTTGCGATCTTCCAGAAGTGGAAGGCGGAGGGGCGGCTCAACGTGCGGGTGTTTTGCATCAGCGGGGCGGCGGCGGGAAATCCCGAGGCGGTGGACCGGTCGATCCAGCAGCTCGCGCGGATGAAGCTGTTCCAGGGCGACAGCTACATCGACGAGGTGTCTTCGGAGAAAGCGTGTACTCGCCGCTGCACGACCCGATGTTCGCGCTAACGTCGAATCCGACGCCCGCGCAGCTCGAAGCGTGGCGCAGGATGGCGATGGCGATCGCGCAGGCGGGGCTGCCGCTGCACGTGCACGCGGAGCTGAGCACCACGATCGACGCGTTTCTGGATCAGATCGAAGCGATCAACAAGGAGCATCCGATCAAGAACCTGCGCTGGGCGCTGGCGCACGTGAACCAGATCAACGCGCCGCAGCTCGAGCGGATGAAGAAGCTGGGAATGTACGCGGCCGTGCATCCGTGGGCGGTGATCAACGGCGGGATCATGCACGACGGCGACACGTATATAAAGGCTTCGGTGACGGGGCGTACGATATGCCGCCCTTGAGCACGATTCAAAATAGCGGCATCATGTGGGGACTGGGAACCGATGGGACCGCGGCCAATCAAACACTGCCGTTCACCACTTTGTCGTTTGCGGTGACCGGCAAGATGGCGGGCGGGACGAAGGTCATCCGGCAGACCATCAGCCGCGAAGACGCGCTGATCGCGCACACGCGCAAGAACGCATTCTTCGTCTTTCAGGAAGACAACCTGGGGGCGATCCAGGCGGGCAAGCTGGCGGACCTGGTGGTGCTCGACCGCGATTACCTGACGGTTCCGGCGGACCAGATCAAGGACGTTAAGCCGGTGATGACCGTGGTGGGCGGCAGAGTCGTGTATGAAACGTCTCGTTAGGATCGCTTACTTCTTAGCCAGGTATGCCTGATAGTCTTCTTCGCTGATGTAGGTGACGTTAACCCAGGCGTGCGCCATTTCATCCACGGTGCGGTCGCCCCAACCAACCCACTGATCCGGGTCCGGATTGTTCTTGTTATTGGTCGTGTTGTCGTGCCAGGCGACCGTGTGGATGATGGTGCCCTTGGGCAGCACGGGGGCCGCATCGTCCGCGTAGATGTAGTTGGTCATCCAGTTGAAGATGAAATGATCCACGTAGCTGAGCGTGCGCTTGGAACCGTCCGGGAGGATCGCTTCGAGCAGCATGGCTTTGCCGCGCAGGTGCATGTGCGGCTGAAAATTCTCCAAGCGCGCTGGAGCCGGCAGCGTCTGGTAGCCTTCGGTTTCCGCCACGGAATTCGGCGGGATGTCGAGCTCGCCCAGCGCTGCGGTGCCGGGCGTAGCGGGAAACGCGGTTAAAAATGTCCGATACTTCGGTTCCTGGCCTTTCGGGTAGAGGTAAACGGCAAGCTCGACGTGATCTTGGATCTCTTCACCAGCGGCATGATAGTGCATCTCCCACCAGATGCGCGAGCCCGGCACGAGCAGCTTACCGGTATTGGGACGGTAGATGTCGTAATTCTTGTTGACGGCCCATTCCATCAGCAGGCCCTGGGTGATGAGGCCGGTCTTGGTTCCAGGTTCCTCTTGCTGAAGAAAGGCCAGCGCGTGATGCGTGATTTTGCGGCCGGCGGCGGTGGCGGGACGCATCTCCACGGCGCGAACCCAGCGCGGCTCGGTGATCGGAATTTGCGTGAGCGGCTTGAACCACACATCCTGGCCTTTGGCGGGCATCGTGTACGGGTCGGAACTGAGAACGAAATCCGGCTGTCCAAATTGTTGCGAGAGCTGCCAGCCGTCTTCTTTCGGCCAGATTTTGGCGGGCGGCATGTCTTTCGGATCGCCTTGCGGAACGCCGGCGTCCACCCAGCGGGCGATCGTCGAGATCTGGGCGTCGCTCAGCGACATGTCGTTCTGGAAGTGCTGAATGCCGACGGTCTTATCGAGATGCCAGGGCGGCATGCTCCGCGTGACCACGCGCTGCTTGATGGATTTCGCCCAGGGACGAGTCTCATCGTAGGTGACCAGCGACATCGGCGCCATGGACCCCGCGCGGTGGCAACTCTGACATTTTTCCTGAAGAATGGGAGCCACGTCCTTGGTGAAGGTGGGTGGCGGCGCGGTAATTTCCGCGGCGGCCGCAGTGACAGCAAGCGTTCCAAAAATCCCAAATAAGATGCGGCCGGTCATGGGGAGATCAACCCTTTAAGAACGCCTGCAACTCCGCCAGAGTTTCCTTGGGAGCGCTTTCCTGAAGGTTGTGGCTACCATTGACAGCCTTGCCGCTGACGTTGGTGCCTTCCTCTTTCCAGATGGCCAGGACATCGTCGAACAGGCGCGGATAGAGGCCTCGGCCCGCCCACAGCGTGAGCAGGGGGCAGGTGATCTTCTTTCCGGCCTGGATGTCGGCGTGATCGATCTTCAGATCGACGGAGGCCGAGGCGCGATAGTCCTCGCACATGCAGTGCTCCATCTCGAATTTCACGCGGTGGCGGGAGTACTCGCGCTGAGCATCGTCGGTGAAACCCCTCTCCGCCTGGCGTTTGGCGGCGGCGACCAGGTCGTTTTCGGGGCCGGGCGCCGGCAACAGGTAGCTGAACCAGTGCGGGTAGCCGCGCGCGAACTCGAGCGTGACGTGGGAGTAAAGATAGTGGGCCGGGACGATATCGAGCACCGCCAGCTTCGTCACACGGTCCGGATGATCGATCGCCATTCTTCGTCCGACGCGGGCGCCGCGGTCGTGCCCGACCATGCGGAACTGACGGAAGCCCAGGTGTTCCATGACCTCGACACCATCGAGCGCCATGGGACGCTTGGATTGCTGGGAATGATCGGCGATGTCGGCAGGCTTGCTGGAATCGCCGTAGCCGCGCAGGTCGCACATCACCAGCGTGTAGTCTTTGGCCAGATCCGGAGCGATCATGCGCCAGGTGATGAGCGAATCCGGAGCGCCATGGAACAGGAGCAGCGGCGGGCCCGATCCTCCGATGACGGCGTTGATTTCGGCGCCCGAGGTCTTGATGCGCTCATTGCGGAAACCCGCCGGGTAAAACTTCTTCCAGGCCGAGGTGTCCTCGGCGGCAGCAGCAGTAGCATCCTGCGCGAGCGCCCGTGTGCCTGACGCCAGCGCGACTGCGCCGGCTGCCAGGGCAGTATTCTGCAACAAGCTTCTGCGCGAAGTCTTTTCGGACATGAATCGGATTCTCCCTTAGACCGACTGTATCGCTTCCAGCTTTAGCGGACCCGTGCTGTCGCCCATTTTCTCGATCGGCACGCCGGCCTTGTCGAGAATCGCAACCAGCAGGTTCGCCATGGGCGTGTCCATTTTGTAATCGAGATGGTAGCCGGTCTTGAACTTGCCGCCGAGCTTGCCGGCAAGAAGAACGGGCATATCGGAATGGCGGTGCAGATTGCCGTTGCCCATGCCGCTGCCGTACATGATGAGGCTATGGTCGAGCAGCGAACCATCGCCGTCCGGAGTCGCGGCCATTTTTTCGAGCAGATAACCCAGCATCTGCACGTGGTACGTATCGATGCGGGCTTTCTGCGACATCAGTTCCGCGTCGTCACGATGATGCGAGATCAAGTGATGCTGTCCGGGGATGCCGATCATCGGATAGGTGCGGCCGCTGAGCTCACGCGCCAGGATCATGCTGAAGACGCGCGTCAAATCGGCCCGGTAGGCCATGATCTGGAGATCGAACATCAGCTTGGTGTGCTCTTCAAAGCTATCGGGAATGCCGACGGGCCGGTCGGGCAGCTCGAAATTCTCGGCGGTCTTCGATTCGGTGCCTTGGATACGCTGCTCGAGATCGCGCACGGAGTCGAGATATTCGCCGAGCTTGGAACGGTCGCTATTACCGAGAGTGCTGGCGAGGCCGCTGGCTTCTTCCATCACCGAATCGAGAATGCTGCCGGTCTTCTTCGAACGCGCGGCACGCTGCGCGGCGGAGCCGCCGTCGCCAAAGAGCCGCTCGAAGATCACGCGGGGCTGGTTTTCAGGCAGGTTGGGCGTGGTCGGATTGCGCCAGGAAACGGTGTTGACGTAGAAGCAGTCGCCGGAATCGCAGGAGCCGGCCGAGGCCGTATCGACGGTCATCTCGATCGAGGGGATCTGCGAGTTCTTGCCGAGCGTCTGCGCGGCAAGCTGGTCGGCGGTAGTGGCGAGCTTCACTTCGACGCCGGGACGCGTGCGGTCATACGCGTGGACGCCGGTCAGCCAGGCAGCCGAGGCGCGCGTGTGGTCGCCGCTGCCATCGCCCTTGGTGTCGGCTTCAAGATGCGACAGGCCCGTGAGGATATTGAACTGGCCGTTCAGTTTTTCGAGCGGCTTCAGGTTGGGCGTCAGCTCGAAACCCTAGCCGATGCTGTGGTAGGCTTCCACTGGCTCCAGATCACGCCGTGCGAAACGTAAACCCATCCCAGGCGCGTGGTCGGCGTGGTGGCGGCCGAGAGCGCGGGCATCATCGAATCCAGCATGGGCAATGCCAGCGAGGCGCCCAGACCCTTCAGCATCGTTCTTCGGGCCATTTTCTTTTTGGTGATGAACGTCATGGGTTTTTCCTTTCGGCTTTCACGGTTCTCATCTGGAATGGGGCGCTTTTGACGACGCCCAGCACCAGAGCATCGAACTTATAGTCGCTTGCGGCGGCATCGCGGACAATCTTACGCACGGCCGGCGCGTCGAAATACTGCACGTTGCGGCCGATGCCATACATCAGCAGCTTGCCGGCGACCGCGCCGACGAATCTCTGCGGGTCTTTAAGCAGCAGTTCTTTCACGCCCGCGAGGCCGTCGACGGGGGTTCCGTCGGGCAGCTTGCTCGATACGTCGATGGGCTTGCCGGCGTCCTGATCCCGCCATTTGCCGATGGCGTCGAAATTCTCCATGGCGAATCCGATGGGATCCATGCGGGCGTGGCAATTGGCGCACGCGGGATTGGCCCGATGCTGCACCATGGCTTCGCGCAGCGTAAGCTGCTCGCCGGATTTCGCGCCATCCGTGCTCAGCGATGGAACATTGGGCGGAGGCGGAGGCGGCGGCGATGCCAGCAGGTTTTCCAGAACGTATTTGCCGCGCAGCACCGGCGAAGTGCGCGTCGAGTAGGAAGTCAGCAGCAGGATTCCTCCCTGCCCCAGGAGTCCTCCGCGGGGACTGTCTTTGGGGAAGGTGACGCGCTGAAATTCGGCTCCGCGAATATTGGGAATGCCGTAGTGCTTGGCCAGGCGTTCGTTGACGAAGGTGTAATTGGCGGTCAGCAGCTCCAGCACGCTGCGATTCTCGCGCAGGATGCTGTCGAGGAATAGCTGGGTTTCTTTTTCGAAGGACGCGCGCAAGCCTTCGTCGAAATCGCGGAACACGAACAGATCGGGAGACTTGACGTCGACGTCGCGCAGGTAGAGCCACTGCGACGCGAAGTTGTCGACCATGGATTCGGAACGCGGATCGGCCAGCATGCGCCTGACCTGCTGCTCGAGAACTTCGGGCTGCTTGAGCTTACCGGAGGCGGCGATGTTCAGGAGCTCGTCATCGGGAATGCTGCTCCACAGGAAGAACGAAAGGCGCGAGGCCAGCTCCAGATCGCTGACGGTGTGCACCGAGCCAGGGACCGCGCCGGCCGGATCGCGCTCAATGCGATACAGGAACTGCGGGCTCACCAGAAGACGTTCGAGGCCGCGCTGAATGCCCAGATCGAAATCCCGTTCCTTGCGGCCTTTATCGTAAAAATCGATCAGCGTCGCGACATCGGAATCCGTAACGGGGCGGCGATAAGCCCGGCGAGCCAGGGTGGAAAGAATTTGCCGGGCGCAGGCCGGTTCGGCCGCGGCGTTAGCAGGGCGGCAGGTGAAGATGCGCTCGCGGCTGGGCGTGTCGCCCGATCCGGTCGCATTGTAGGGCCCGCGAATGGTGACTGAGGCGATGGCAGGCTGTGTTCCGCGGCTGCGCTCACGAGGATGTAAGGTCGCTTCGTCCAGAGCTTCCGTTTTCTGAACGAACGTGACTCCGATCAGCCTGGGTCCGGCCTTCACGGCGATGCGGAAATTAGTGGGGATCGCGGCGCCACGTCCTCCTCCACCACCTCGGCCGCCGCCAGCGGCTCCACGGCCGCCGCGTCCAGCGTTCCCGCCGAGCGTCACGATCTGTTTCCGCTCGCCATCCACCGTGATTTCGAGCTGATGCGTGTCGCGTGCCGCACCGGCCATCTCGATATTGATTTCGTACTCGCCATCCAATGGAAAGTAGCTGCGAATGGCAGTACCGCCGCGCGTTCCGAAGGGCAGTTCCTCCACTTGCGAATCCTGAGGGCCTTCAAGCGGCGTGCGGTAGATGTTCACCATCACCGGCATGCCAGGATCGCCGACCGCGAGACGGCTGATCTTGGTGGATGCGTCCAAGTAGCGTTCCATGGTGGCCGGCGAAACGTACAGCAGATCGGCAATGTTATCGAAGCCGCTGGAGGCGTTATCGGCGGGCAGCAGGAGCGTGTAATCCATCTCCTTGGGAAGATCGTCCAGGGCGAGCAGGTCGCGAATGGCGTTGTGGTACTCGGTGCGCGTCAGGCGGTGCAGATTGGGCAGGTCGCCGGGATTCGGTTTCGCGGCGGCGGCGCGGTCGAGCTCGGTTTCAAGGTAGGACGCGACACGATCGTACGTAGCGGCATCCGGGCGCGGCATGGGCACGGGCGGCATGGACTTCGCCCGAAGCTGCTTGATGGCGCGTTCCCAGGTTTCCGCATCGCCAGAGACTTGGGTGAGGGTTGCGGGATCGAGAACGACGCCCCCGGTCTTGAGAGCGGCGCTGTGGCAGCCAATGCAGTATTGCTTTACGGTGGCACTGGCCGCGGCGCTAGCGGTTGGCGTGGTGCTGGGCTGGGTGGTTTGCGTACGCCCGGGGGACGTCAGCAGAGTGGCGACGATCGCGCCTCCTATTAACCATTTAGCGCTAAGGCACTTAGCGCTACGTTTCGGGCTGGGTTTCGCGAACATTCGACCGTTGCTTATTATACAGACTTAAACCGTCGGAAGCGAGGGGGGCGGTCCCTGGACGGGAGGAGACAAGTCCCTTGTTTACAATGCGTCACTAGAGTAGAATAAAGCGCGGATTCTTCTTATGACACGCTCGACAAAATGGCTGGTGGCAGTTTCGATGTTGCTGACAGGCGCAGTCGCGATGGGTGCTGCGGCGGATAGCGCGCTGATGGACGCCGTGAAACGCGGCGACACGGCCGGGGTGAAGGCCCTGCTCGCCAAGAAGGTGGACGTGAATGCCCCGGGGGTGGATACTTCGACGCCGCTGGATTGGGCAGTCGAATCCAACAACCTTGAGATCGTCAACCTGCTGATCGACGCCGGGGCGAACGTGAACGCCGAGACGCGCTACAAGATCACGCCCCTGTCGCTTGCATGCAAGAACGGGAATGCGGCCATTATCGAGCGTCTGCTGAAGGCGGGCGTCGATCCCAACAGCACTTCGGAAGAGGGCCAGACCGCGCTGATGACGGCGGCCCTGAACGGCAAGGTCGACGCGATCAAGATGCTGCTGGCGCATGGGGCGAAGGTGAATGCGACCGAGACCTACAAGGGTCAGACAGCTTTGATGTGGGCGGCCGGCGAAGGAAATGCGGATGCCGCGGCCATGCTGATCGAATTCGGCGGCGATGTGAAGGCCAAGTCCAAAGCTGGATTTACGCCGCTGCTGTTCGCCGTGATGAACAACCAGATCCCCGCGGTGAAGGTTCTGCGTCGAGCACGGTGCGAACGTCGACGACAGATCGATCGACGGCAGCACCACGCTGAACATGGCGATCATTAACGCCTATTACGACATGGCATCGGTTCTGCTGGACTATGGAGCCAACCCGAACGTTCAGGATCTCAACGGGACGCCGCTGCATTCGCTGGTGTGGATGCGCAAGCCGGGCACGTCGTGGGAAGCGGCTGCGACGGCCACCGATCCGATCACGGTTCCGCGTCCCAGTGGCCAGCGCATGACGGATCTCCAGCTAGCCAAAAAGCTGCTGGAGAAGGGCGCGGATCCGAACGCCAAGATCGCCTGGAAGGAAATGAAGATGGACAAGGGTCTTGGCACCACGAAGAATCCGCCCAACATTAATCTGGGACGGCACTACATGAGCTTCGTGGGATCGACCCCGTTTTATAACGCCGCGCGGAACGGCGATCCCGCCATGATGAAGCTGCTGGTGGAGCACGGCGCGGATCCGAAGATGCCGACGGCGGTGGGCGTCACACCGCTGATGGCCGCGGCCTGCATCGACTATTACGAGGGCGAAACACCCGGACCGCTGACCGGAGTTTCCGAGAAGGAGCGGCTGGAAGCGGTGAAACTGGCGGTGGAGCTGGGGAACGACCTCAACGCCAGGACGCATCTGGGCGACTATCCGCTGGTGGGCACATCCGAATCCATGCTGGCGCACTATCCGGACAACTTTAACGATCTGGCGGATCTCGGCACGGGCGACGCGCGCTGGGATGGTTTTACCGCCCTGCACGGAGCAGTGCTGTGCAACCAGCCTTCGATTCTCCAATACCTGCTGGATAAGGGTGCGGATCCGACCATCAAGAGCAGGCTCGGCTGGACGCCCTATACGCTGACTCAGGGCATCTTCATGGCGAATTCGAAGAAAGAATTCCCGGTGGCCGCGCAGATCCTCAAGAAGGCGCTGGCTGAGAAGGGCCAGACGGTCGCGAGCCGCGAATAGCGCCGCCGACTCAATTCAGTACTTCGCCGACCAATCGCGCTCGAAGCGAAATATTTCCTTGGCCGGAGGCAGAGGCGCTTGTGTCTCGATCCATCGCACCGGTTCTGAGCCCACGTTCTCGAAACTGTGGATGCAGCCGACGCCGGTCCAGATGACATCGCCGGGGCCCAGATCGTAGGTCTTTCCATCAGCCGTGGCGCGAACCCGGCCGCTGACGATCAGGTAAGACTCCTCGAAGGTGTGATCGTGCGGATCGATTTTCGCTCCGGGCATGTACTGGATCAGGAACAGCGACTGATGGATCGCGCCAAATGAACGATCGACGAACATCTTGATGGCGACGCCGGTGGTCGGGTTGAATCCTTCCATCTGCGAGGGCGCGCCGGGGCGAGGCAATTGAGATTCGTCGAAGTGGCCTGCGTGGGTATCGCCTGCGTGCGGGGTGGGCGCAAGACCGAAAAAAGTGTCGCGGCCATATTCGAGCGGACGGGGCTGGGGCGCCTGCATCTCAAGCCACCTGGCCGGCCGGTCGCTGGGGCTGCTCCACACATGCCGCCACTCGTGATGGACTCCGGTGGGGATCAATCCGTAATGACCCGGCTGAAGCGTGTGGCTCTTGTCACCGATCTGGAGAGTGACGTGTCCTTCCAGGATGTAGAAGCTTTCTTCGAAAGAATGAAAGTGCGGCTGGATCTCGCCGCCCGGATCCAGGTAACAGACGCCCACGCCCATGTGAACCGATCCCATGGCCCGGTCGACGTAGGTCGCGCGGCGGAAGCCGGCGCTGTGCGGTTCGTAAAGCTTCGGCGTGCGGGCCGCGGACTCCTCAATTTTTGAAACGTGGTGCATGCCATTCTCCCATTGACTAAGATAGATCGTCAGGAACACGCCCTCTGCTATCCACTCTCACAAGAACAGAACGGCGGGCGTTTGTAGCGTGCGTGGGCGGCTGGGCGCTGGATGCCATGGACGTCCAGCTCTACAGCTTCGTGATTCCGACGCTGATCGCAGTCTGGGGCATCACGCGGGCGCAGGCCGGCGAGCTGGGAACGGCGGCGCTGCTGGTCTCGGCCGTGGGCGGATGGCTGGCGGGCTGGCTGGCGGATCGCTACGGCCGGGTGCGAACGCTGCAAGTGGCGATCCTCTGGTTCGCGGTGTTCACGTTCTTGTCGGGGCTGGCGCAGAACTTCGCGCAGTTGTTCGCGGCGCGCGCGCTGATGGGACTGGGATTCGGAGGCGAATGGGCCGCGGGGGCCGTTTTGCTGGGCGAAGTGATCCGCCCGGAGTATCGCGGAAAAGCGCTGGGGATGATGCAGGCGGGCTGGGCGGTGGGATGGGGCACGGCCGCCCTGCTCTATGCGTTCTTCTTTTCGGTGCTGCCGGCCGAGACCGCGTGGCGGGTGTTGTTCCTGGCCGGGATCGCACCGGCGCTGCTGGTGTTCTTCGTGCGGCGCTACGTCGAGGAACCCGCGGTGTATCTGGAAACGCGATCCAAGCTCGCGGCGCAAGGCGAACGTCCGTCGGCGCTGGAGATATTCCGGCCGCCGCTGTTGCGGGTCACAGTGCTGGGAGGGCTGATGGGAACCGGCGCGCAGGGCGGCTATTACGCGGTCACCACCTGGCTGCCGACGTTTCTGCGCACGGAGCGCCAGCTGTCTGTGCTGGACTCGGCGGGTTATCTCGCGGTGTCGATCGCCGGGGCCTTCTGCGGCTATCTTAGCGGCGGTTATCTGGCGGATCGCATAGGGCGGCGCCTGACGTTCCTGGTGTTCGCGATCGGGGCGGGCGTGATCGCGGTGACGTATACGATGATTCCTTTTGGCGACGGAGCCATGCTGGTGCTGGGATTCCCGCTGGGCTTCTTCGCATCGGGAGTGTTCAGCGCGATGGGCCCGTTTTTCACCGAGCATTTTCCGACGCGGGTGCGCGGCGTCGGCCAAGGGTTCGCGTACAACCTGGGCCGCGCGACGGGCGCGCTATTTCCGACGCTGGTGGGGCTTTTGTCGGCGCGGATTCCGCTGGGCGAGGCGATCGGACTATTTGCCGGCCTGGCGTATGCAACCATGGCTATAGCGGCATTTCTGCTGCCCGAAACACGCGGGAAAGTTTTGGCGCCTTGAGCTTCCGGTGTATCCTGAGAAATCAATGAGTGACACGCTGGCCCTGTTCCCGGACCTGATGGCAAGCCAGCCGAGCGAGGCCCGCACAACCGGCATTTTGCCGTCGCAGCGACTGCAAGAGATGGTGGCAACCGGCCACATCAAGGCCACTTCCCCAATCGATACATCCCAGATCCAGGCATGCAGTATCGACTTGCGCCTAGGCTCCGTCGGTTATGAGGTCTGTGCAAGTTTCCTGCCGAGCGTGAAGGTGACCGTAGAGAAGAAATTGAAGGAACTGAAACTCAGAGGAATTCGATCTTTCGAGGCCGGAGTTGCTGGAAAAGGGGAAAGTGTACATCGTTCCTCTTCAGGAAGAGCTACACCTGCCGGAGAGCTACTCCGCCAGGGCGAATCCGAAAAGCAGCATCGGACGCCTCGGAGTCTTCACTAGAGTGATCACGGATTACGGAGATGCATTCGAGGAAATCCGGAACGGATATATAGGAAGGCTCTACGCGGAAATTGTGCCTCTCAATTTCTCAGTTTATGCCCGCGAAGGAGTCAGCCTAAATCACCTGCGTATCCGACGTGGCAATCCGCCCTCAGTTCGACAAGACATTGATGGATCTTCACGAAGCGGAACCATTGGTCTATTCGCAAGACGAATCGCCGCTGGTGCCTTACATATCAGATGGCTTGAAACTGACTGTAGATCTTCAGGGGATCGATGGGTCAAAGTGATTGGCTATCAGCGCGAAGCAGACAGACGGCCCCCAATTCGACCTCTCGATCGGGTCAACTACTACAATCGCGGACGATTACTGGGAGCGAATCTACCGGCAACGTGGATCGATCGTTCTGGAGCCTGGGGACTTCTACATTTTGACCTCAAAGGAGAAGGTCAGCGTTCCACCTCATATGGCGGCAGAGATGTTGCCTTTCGATCCTTCTGTTGGAGAATTCCGGATGCATTACGCGGGCTTCTTCGATCCTGGATTCGGATGGAATCCGGAAAAGACGACTGGGAATCACGCGGTATTGGAGGTCCGGTCCCACGAAGTCAGATCCCTTCTGGAAGATGGGCAAGTTGTCGCACGTTTGAAGTATGAGCCGCTCCTCGAACGGCCCGACAAACTCTATGGAAGCAGCCCGACGGGCTCTTCTTACCGCACTCAGAGCCTCACTCTGAGTAAACACTTTAAAACGTAATATGATCCTCAGCAGCGACCGAATCCTCACCACCCATGTCGGCAGCCTGCCGCGGAATGAGACCTTGTCGGACCTTCTCGTTCGGCGCGAAGACGGCGAGGCGATCGACAAAGACCAGCTTGCGCGGGAGATGGACCTGGCGGTGCATCGCGTAGTCGACAAGCAAGCCGCGGCCGGCATCGACATCGCCAACGACGGCGAGCAGCAGCGCGTGGGCTTTCAGACGTACGTGCCGCAGCGGATGTCGGGCTTCGCGGGCGAATCCAAACGCCGGCGCGGTCGCGATTTCGAGGAATTCCCGGAGCTGGTCGCGCTCCTGATGCAGCGTTTCCCGAAGCGCAGCCGGATGCAGAACGCTCCCGAGGCGCAAGCCGAGCTGCATTATCTGGACACGGCGCCGATCGAGCTGGAGATCGCGCGGCTGCAGCGCGCGACACACGGGTCGAACGCGAACTTCGCTGAGTGCTTCATGACCGCGCCCTCGCCGGGGATTATTTCGAGCACGATGCTGAACGCCTTCTACGATTCGCAGGAGGCTTACCTGGCCGCGATCGCGCGCGAGATGCGCAACGAGTACCTGGCGATTCACAAGGCTGGTTTGCTGCTGCAGATCGATTCGCCCGATTTGGCGATGGACCGATCCATGTTTTATCGCGACTTGTCCGATTCCGAGTTCGTCAAGGCAGCGGAGATGCACGTCGCGGCGATCAATAAAGGGATCGAAGGCATCCCGCGCGACCGTGTTCGTCTGCATTGCTGCTGGGGCAACTGGGACGGGCCGCACATCCACGACGTTCCGCTGGAGCTGATTCTGCCGGTGCTGTATCAGGCGAATGTCGGGGCGCTGAGCATCGAATTCGCGAATCCGCGGCATCAGCATGAATACGACGCGCTGCGCCGGCATCCGTTGCCGGATCACATGGTTCTGATTCCGGGAACGATCGACACGACGACCAATATCGTGGAGCATCCCGAGGTGGTCGCGCGGCGGATCCAGGAGGCGGTGGCGGTGGTGGGCGACCGGGAGCGGGTGATCGCCAGCGCGGATTGCGGATTCGGCACGTTCACGGGACGCGAGTGGGTGATCGAGCCGGCGGTGTGGCTGAAATTGAAGTCGCTCCGGGAAGGGGCGGATATCGCGTCGCGCGTTTTGTGGCGGGGCTAGAAGCCACGTTGCAGGCTGAAGCCTGCTCCCCGTTTCTACTTCGGAATCTGCGGAACAACCAGATGGAATATTTTCAACGGGGCGCTGGTTGCCTGGATCGTCGCAGTTTCTGAAGGGCCCAGGTAGACGCCCATTCCCTTAGACACCTCGTGATCCTTGTTCTCGAGGTTAATGCTTCCCTTGCCTTCCATCAGGTATAGGAGCTGATGCTTGTCGCTCACATCGGTTTTGTATTTCTCGCCCGACTTGAGCCAGCGCAGTGTCCCGAGCACGTTCTTCGCGCCGGCGAGCTGCTCATTCAGAATCTCGGTGGCTTCTCCCTGCGGCATCTTCACGCGCGGAAGTTTGTTGGTATCGATGAATAATGTCTTTGGCATGGGATTTAAGTTTGGATCATCTAGGTCTGGATCCACACGCGGCCGTCCACGCGATTCCACTTGAGATCTTCCGGGGTGCCGTCAAGGATCGTGGTCACGAAGCGGTTAGGCGCCTGGAATTCGAAATAGAACAGCGGCGACCCGGTGGCTCGAAGGCGATGCGTCGCTTCGGCCGGGATGAAGACCATGTCGCCCGGGTTGACGTCGCGAATGCCCTCGGGAGTTTCGACGCTCCCCTTCCCTTCCATGATGAAGTAGAAGTGCTCGCAATTCTCATGCAGGTGCAGGGGCGAGGCGGCTCCCTGCTTATAGCGCATGATTCCGGCCAGCATGTCATCGATGTTGGTCAACTCTTTGTTGACGAAGAACGTGCGTTCGCGGCCGGGCACGGCGGACACGAGCTTCGGCAGTTCGTCCTCATGGAAAATGTAGGCCATAGTGCTTCTCCTATCTCAAGTCTTTCTTAGGTTTTTGGCCGATAGGCGAGGCGCGCAACCTCGGCGTAGGGAACCGACGCGACCGTCGCCCGGATCTCGGCTTGCTGATGACGCTCGACTGTCGGTTTCGATGACCCGCGTCCTTGCTCGCCCCAGATCAGCGTAACTTCGACGCCAGGATCACTGTGCTCGACATCGACCATGGCCAGCGAGATCATCGCGCGCTCATTATACGTGTAGCCCGTATAGGTGGACAAACCGATGGTCTTGCCGTTCTTCAACACCTTGTCGTACGGCAGGGTGGAATAATTCGCCAAGGGCAGATCGATGTACTTCTCGATATCGCCGCCTGCGTGAAACAGCGAACCCATGACGCGCTTGATATCCTCGCCATTCCAGACGAGGGTCACTTTCTTGCGCCTTTGGTTAGCGGCCATCTTTTCGAGAGCAGCGCGTCCGACGAAGTCGTGGTCGAACTTGACGAACGGACCGTAGCCGAGATCGTAGGGAGTCAGGTAATAGTCGGTGATGTCGTTCGAGTAGAAGCTGCCGCCGAGCGACGCCATCGCTTCATAGCTCTTCGAAGTTAACCATTGACGATAGGTTTTCATCTCTTCGCCGGTGTAAACCGCGGGAAGCGGCGACGGGATCCAGCCCGATTCAAGACAGCTTGTCGGATAGGTTCGTGCGCCGACTCGCCGAATGCCAAATTCCTGGCCGGCTGCGACAATCGCATCGCGGACTGCTTCGCCGTGCTCCCATGGTCCGAACAATTCCCATCCGGGCTGCCCGACCATGCCGTGACGCAACGCGCGCACATCGTGGCCCGCGATCTTGAGGGTTTCCATGTTGAAGAACCGGATATCCGGCGCGGGCTTACCGGTCACCTTCTCCATGACCTTGAGAGCATGCGGACCTTGCACCTGGTAGCGGAAAACTTTGCGGCGGCCCTGGTTGACGGCGGATCGTTCGTCTTTTTCCGCTTTTGCCTTGTATCCACGGGTTTCGACGTGGTACTGCACCCAATTCGCGGCAGGTGGACGGCCGACCAGATTGAATTTGTTCTCGTCCAGGTAAAACAGAATCGCGTCGCCGATGACGTAGCCGTCTGGGTTGCAGGCCACGAACTGCTTCGCCTGATTGACTTTGAAATTCTTGTAAGTATTCACACCCAGGTCGGAGAATACCTTGAGTGCATCGGGACCCTCGACGTAAAGATCCGTCATGTGGTGCGACTGGTCGAACAAGGCGCAGGTCTCGCGCCAGGAACGTTGCTCGTCTCGCCAGTTGGTGAACTCGTGCTGCACGACGGGAAAGGCGTAGGGTCCGATCTGCGAATTTCGCAACAGATCGACCGGATTCCCGGCGGATCGTATGGCGTCTTCTAAACTCTGGGAACTCATGGTTGTCCTAACTTCTTCGAAGGTTGCTCAAGGGCGACGGCCAGATCGTTCAAGAACGCAGCCGCTTGCGCGCCATCGACGACACGATGGTCGCTCGAAAGAGTGATGGTCATGATCGGCCGCACGGTGGGCTGGCCGTTGACCGCGACCACGCGATCGGAAATGCGCCCCACGGCGAGAACCGCGGCCTGCGGCGGCGTGATGATCGCGCTGAACGCATCCACGCCGAACATGCCCAGATTGCTGATGGTGAAGGTCCCGCCGGTGATATCGGTGGGCCGCAGACGGCCGGATTTGGCTCGCTCCGCAAGGTCTTTTCGTTGGGTGGCGATCTCGGCGAGAGCAGCGGTGGCCGCGTTGGGGATCACCGCGCCAACCACGCCCTCGGGCACCGCTATCGCCAGCGAGATGTTGACGGCGGGGTTTAGACGAATCGCGCTGCCGGTCCAACTCGCGTTCATCTTGGGATGATCGAGAAGGGTTCGGGCGACCAGGGCGATCAGAAAATCCGTGTGGGTGAACTTGTCTTTACCGAGTTGCTCGCGAGCGGTTACGAGTGCACTGGCGTCTACATCGCGCGCCAGGAAGAAGTGCGGCACGGTGGTCCAGCTCTGAGTGGTCCGCTCAGCCATCAGGCGTGCGATCGCGCTGAGGGATTCGGCGGGCGCAGGTTGTGCGGAGCGGTTTCCGCGGCTTTCAGAACATCGTCGCCGGTGATCTGTCCGTCGGGACCGGTACCCGTGATCTTCGTGATGTCGACGCCCTTTTCTTCCGCAATGCGGCGAGCCTTGGGCGATATGCGGGGTCCTCGCGCTGCGGCGGACGATGTGACGGCGGGGGCTGTGGCAGGAGCGGATGATGCGGTCATGGGTCGAGCTTGCTCGGCCATTCCCCGTGATGCTGTATCGGACTCCGCGGGCGGCTGTTCCCCCGGCGCGACCAGCCAGGCGATGATCTGGCCCACGGGCACCACGTCGCCTTCATGCGATCGGACGCCGGCCAAAATGCCATCGGCCTGCGCTTCCAGCTCGAAAGAAACTTTGTCGGTCTCAATTTCGAGCAGCGGTTCGCCCTTGACGACCTTGTCGCCTTCCTTCTTGATCCAGACCAGAACTTTTCCGGTTTCCTGAGCCAGCTCAAGCGCCGGCATTACCACGCTGATGGCCATCTACCTCGAGGCTCCCGCTTCCGCGCGCGCGCTGGCTTCCACCATCTCGACGATGCGGCTACTGGGCGGGGGATCGTGCTCACGCGTTGTCGCGAGCGGTCCGTCGGCCGAAATGTATCGCGTGCCCGCGACCAGGAGTTTTTCGGCGGGGAATCGCGTGATGACTTCGTGCCCTGTCTCCGTCACCACGATCTCTTCTTCGATGCGGGCGGCGCTCCAGCCGTCTTTCGAAGGCCAGAAGGTTTCGAGTGCGAACACCATGCCGGGTTTCAGCTCGTAGGAATGTTCCAGTGAAACCAGGCGGCTGATGACCGGTTTTTCCCAGATCGCTAAGCCGATGCCGTGGCCGAACTGCAAGCGCGAAGGCCGCTTCTTCATTGGCGAATCCGAACTCCTGTGCCTTCGGCCACACCGCTGCGATCTCCGCGGTGTTGCGGCCGGGCCGGATCAGGGAAATCGCGGCGTCGAGATAATCGCGGCAGCGTGAGTAAGCGTCGACTAACGCGGGCGATCCATAACCGATCGCGAAAGACCGGTAGTAGCAGGTGCGATAACCCATGTAGGAGTGCAGGATGTCGTAGTAGACAGGATCGCCGGGACGCAGCACGCGATCGGAAAACACGTGCGGGTGCGGGTTGCAGCGCTCGCCGGAAATCGCATTCACACCTTCGACGTACTCCGAGCCCAGATCGTACAGGACCTTGCTCGCGAGGCCGACGGCTTCATTCTCACTGAAGCCCGGCCGCATGGCGCGGTACAGTTCCTCATAGGCCGCATCGACCATCATGGCCGAGGTGTTGAGCAGCGAAATCTCGTCCTGAGTCTTGATGACGCGGGCGTCGGACATGAGCTGCTGGCCATCGACTACGGTGATGCCTTCCTTCTGTAGCGCGAACAGAATTGGCGGCTCGACGACGTCGATTCCTAGCGGCTGCTTGTGCAGGCCGCGCATTTCGAGCTCGATCTTGATCTTGCGGGCGACGTCTTCGGCGCGTCCCATTTCCGGAGACATTGCGCCGCGTAAGCAGCGAAATCCCGGGACGCGATCGTTCGCCCAGCCAGGGGCAATTGAGCTGATGATGCTTGGCGGCCGAGCCGAAATCCCACAGGATCGGCTCGTCATTTTGCGGCAGCAGCGTAAAGCGGCTGATCTTATCCTGCGCCCAGGTGCCGATGTGCGTCGCAGTGATGTAGCGCACATTGTTCATATCGAAGCACAGGAGCGCTCCCATTTCCGACTTGGCGAGCAGCGCCTTGGCGCGCGCGAGCCTCTCCGTGCGGAGCCGGTCGAAGTTGATCCGCTCTTCCCAATCGACCGCCATCGTTCCGTGAGTTTTTAGTGCCATATTATTTTCCGCAGAGTGCCAGTGCCGCCTCGCAAACCGTGCGCTCGGTGGGTACAGTCGCGTCTTCAAGCGGCGGCGAGAACGGAATCGGCACGTGCATCGCGCCCATTCGTTTCACCGGGGCTTCCAGATCGAAGAACGCGTTTTCCTGGATCACCGACGCGAGCTCCGCGGTCACGCCATAGCGGCCATAGCCTTCGTCGACCACGATCACGCGCGAGGTTTTGCGGGCGGAATCGATCAGCGTCTTCTCATCCAGCGGCCACAGAGTCCGCGGATCGACCACTTCCGCGCTCACGCCGTGCTCTTCGAGCAGCTTCGCGGCGCCCAGAGCCACTTGCACCATGCTGCTGGTCGCGATGATGGTGACGTCTTCGCCGGCGCGCTTTACATCGGCGACGCCCAGCGGGATCGTGTAGTCTTCCTCGGGCACGGGACCCTTGAGCTTGTACATCATCTTGTCTTCGTAGAAGACCACCGGATTGTCGTCGCGGATCGCGGATTTCAGCAGCCCCTTGGCGTCGTAAGGCGTGGAAGGCATCACCACTTTCAATCCGGGAATGTGGCAGAACCACGCGTGCAGCGATTGCGAATGCTGCGCGGCCGACCGGCGAGTCGCGCCCAGCGTGGTCCGCAGCACCATGGAGCATTTCCATTTGCCGCCCGACATGTAGTGGATCTTGGCGGCCTGGTTCGCCATCTGGTCCATGATCAGCCCGGCGAAATCGCCGAACATGATGTCGACCACGGGACGCATTCCGGTCATCCCCGCGCCGACGCCGATGCCCGTGAATCCGGCTTCCGAGATCGGCGTATCGAGCACGCGGTCGGTTCCGAACTCCTGGACCAAGCCGCCGAGCACCTTGAACGCCGTGCCCGCCTCGGCGACGTCTTCGCCCATGATGAACACGCGGGGATCGCGGCGCATCTCTTCGGCGAGCGCTTCGCGGACGGCTTCGCCCAGCGTTAATTCGCGAACGGCTTCTTTTACCAACAGCGCAGTCTCAGGCATACACGTCTTGCTCCACTTTGTCGACGTTCGGATACGGCGCCGCCATGGCGAACTGCACGGCTTTGTCGATCTCGGCCTTCACTTCGGCCTGGATCTGGTCCAGCGCGGCTTGATCGGCGATCTTCTGCGCGAGGATCGCTGCGGTCAGCAACCTTGATGGGATCGCGCTCGGCCTTCCAGGTCTGCTCTTCCTGCTTCGAGCGATAGTATTCGCGGCTGATATCGCCCACGTGGTGTCCCATGAAGCGATAGGTGTTGGCCATGCAGGAACGCGGGGCCTTCGCCGCTGCGCGCGCGCTCGACCAAACGCTTGGTGACGGCGTAGACGGCCCGCACATCCTGGCCATCGACGCTTTCCGAGGGCACGCCGAACGCGGGGCCGCGCGCCAGAATATCGCCCGCCGCGGCTTCCGAAACATGCGTGTACTCGTTGTACATGTTGTTTTCGCAAACGTAGATCACGGGCAGCTTCCACAGCGCCGCCATGTTCATCACTTCGTAGACCACGCCCTGCCCCAGCGCGCCCTCGCCGAAGAAGCACACGGTGACGCGGCCGTTGCCCAGCCGCTTCGACGAAAACGCCGCGCCCGTGGCGATGCCCGCGCTGCCGGCGACGATCGCGTTCGCGCCCAGATTGCCGGTATCCGGATCGGCAATGTGCATGGACCCGCCTTTGCCTTTGCAATATCCGGCTTCCTTGCCGAGCAGCTCGGCGAACATGCGGTCGATAGCCGCGCCTTTCGCCAGGCAATGCCCGTGGCCGCGATGCGTGCTGGTGATGTAATCGTCCGAGCGAAGCGCTTCGCAGACGCCCACGGCGATGGCTTCCTCGCCGATATAGAGGTGGGCGAGGCCGGGCATCAGCGCGCGAGTATAGAGATCGTTGACCTGCTCCTCGAACAGGCGGATCATGACCATCCGCCGGTACATGCGAAGAAGCAGCTTTGTTATCGATGTCCGGTCGCTCATTTAGCTTACTCCCGACATTCGCGCGAGCACTTCGAAAAGGATGGCGAAATCTTTCTTCGCCAGGCCCATGCCTCGCGCAGCCGTCAGCATTTCATTGGTCGCGGCGGTGGTCGGCAAAGGCACGTCCACTTGGCGGCCCAACTCCAATGCTAATAGCATATCCTTCTGCATCATGTTGACATCGAACCAGGCTTCGTCGGGCATTTTGAGCACGAACGGACCGCGGTATTGAACCATCGGCGACCCGATGACGCTGTGGGTCATCACGTCGACCGCAGTCTCGCGCGCGATCCCGCTTTTCTCGGCGAGCAGCACGCCTTCGGAGAACGCCAGCATCTGCACGGCAAGGCTCAGATTGGTCGCGATTTTCATCACCAGCGCCAGGCCGTTATCGCCCACGTGCGTCACTTTCGGGCCGATGTCGAGCAGCAGCGGCTTCAGGCGCTCGAAGGTCTCCGGACGGCCGCCGACCATCACCGAAAGCTTCCCCTGCTGGAGGGTGATCGACGCTTCCGGATACCGGCGCATCCACCATATCCGCGCCCTTTTCGCGCACGCGAGCCGCCAGGGCCCGGCTGACCGCGGGGCTCACCGTGCTCATGTCGACCAGAACTTTGCCGGCGCTCAATCCGGCCAGCATGCCGTCGGGTCCTTCGAATACCTGTTCGAGGGCGGCGGAGTTGGTGACCATGGAGAGCGTGACGTCGGCCGCGGCGCAGACCGCGCGCGGCGAATCGGCCCACTTCATGCCCCGGTCGATCAGCCGCTGCGCCTTCGATTTGGTGCGGTTGTAGCCGGTGACGGTGTGGCCTTTGTCCAGCAGCCGCGCGACCATCTCGCCGCCCATGACCCCCAGGCCGACAAATCCCAAATTCGCCATCGTTCTAGTCTAACGCCTAATGGCCTGACTTGATCCAGACCGTCTTGGCGTTCATGAATTCCCGGATTCCGTGGACCCCCAGCTCGCGGCCGTGGCCGGAGTGCTTTGACGCCGCCAAAAGGAATGCGCGGATCGGAAGCCACCATCTGGTTGATGAAGACCATGCCCGCGTCGATCTCATTGGCGAAGCGCTCGCGCTCGGCGGGATCGTTGGTCCAGGCGCTGGCTCCCAGGCCGAAGCGGCTGTCGTTGGCGACCTGAATCGCCTCGTCGATATTCTTCACACGAAACACGCTCGCCACGGGACCGAATAATTCTTCGCGATAAGCGGGCGACTCTTTCGGGATGTTCGCCAGCACGGTCGGAGCGTAGAAACTTCCGGGGCGATCGACAGGCTTCCCGCCGGTCAGAACGCGCGCCCCCGCGGCGACGGTCTTCTGGACGTCCGCCTGCAACGTCGCGACGGCATCCGCGGACGCCAGCGGGCCGAGCTCGGTCTCGGGCTGCATGGGATCGCCGACCTTCAGCGCCTCCATCCCCTTGACGAATTTGCGCTCGAACTCGTCGGCGATTTGTTCGGCGACGATGAACCGCTTGGCCGCGATGCAGGACTGCCCGTTGTTGACGATGCGCGCCTTGACGGCGGTGGAGACGGCTTCGTCCAGGTTCGCGCTGGGCATCACGATGAACGGGTCGCTCCCGCCCAGTTCCAGAACCACTTTCTTGATGTTCTTCGCGGCCGAAACGCCGACCTGGATCCCGGCTCCTTCGCTTCCAGTGAGCGTCGCGGCGGCGATGCGCGGATCGGTCAGAACGCGGTCCACCTGGTTCGCGCCGATCAGCAGGGTCTGGAAAGCGCCCTCCGGGAAACCCGCGCGCAAAAGAATCTCTTCGATCTTCAGCGCGCACTGGGGAACATTCGAGGCGTGCTTCAGCAGGCCGACGTTTCCCGCCATCAGGCCCGGCGCGACGAAGCGGAACACCTGCCAGAACGGAAAATTCCAGGGCATCACGGCCAGGATCACGCCCAGAGGCTGGTAGCGAACGTAGCTGCGGCTGGCGCAGGTTTCGACCACTTCATCGGCCAGAAAGCGTTCCGCATTTTCCGCGTAGTAGCGGCAGGCAGTCGCGCACTTGGCGGCTTCCGCGATCGCCGAGGAGAGCGTCTTGCCCATCTCCATGGTCATCAGGCGGCCCAAGGCGTCTTTCTCGGCTTCGAGAATATCCGCGGCCTTGCTCATCATCTTGGCGCGATCGGCAAACGGCAGCTTGCGGAATTTTGGGAACGTCGTCGCGGCGGTTTGGATCTTGGCTTCGATCTGCGAGTCCGATAGCGGCTCAAAGGTTCGAAGCAATTCTCCGGTGGCGGGATTGACACTCGCAATAGCCATATCGACTATTCAGGCTAACAGCTTCGCTTGCTATTCTTGTGAATCATGACCCCGAAGGGTGATCCAGGAAATCGTGCGGATAGCCCCAAAGCGGCCGGTGGCGTGCAGCTATCACACCCACACGGGCCCGAACGATCTGGCGGCGATGTGCCTGATCGTGGGCGCACCGGGCCGCGCGGATATGATCGCCGAGAAGTATTTGCAAGGCGTCGCGGCGCTTTTCTAACGATGCGCGAGGGCTGGTTTCGCACACCGGAAAATATCGCGATATCGACATCTCGGTGACTACCTCCGGGATGGGCGGCCCTTCGATGGGCATCGTGCTGCCGGAGGCGGTCCAGAGCGGCGCACGGATTTTCATTCGCGTGGGATCGTGCGGGAGCCTGATCCGCGAGTCCAAAATCGGCGACGTCATCATTCCCACCGCGGCGATTCGTTTCGACCGGACAGCGGACGATTGGGCTCCGCCGAGTATCCTGCGGTCGCCGATTGGCGCGTGGTCGGCGCATTGCATCGCGCCGCGCAGGCGAAAGCTCCCGGCCGGTTTCACACCGGCGTCGAATGCACTACCAGCGACTTTTACACCGGCCAGGGCCGGCCGAATCTGTTCGGAGTCGGTCCCGGCGCACATGAAGGCGCGGCACGAAGAGGTCCTGCGGCTGGGTGCCGCCTGTTACTCCATGGAGAGCGGCGGCTTTGTTCGTATGGTGCGCGACCGAAGGCGGCGGACTGCCCGCGGGCGCGATCAACGCGGTGTTCGCGAATCGCCACACCAACGAATGGGCCATGGCCGGCGAGGAACTGGCGGCTGAGATCGCACTCGATGCATTGGTGAGCTTGGCCGAGGACGCCAGCCTGGCGCCGTATCTCTCACGCGAACTGCCCAAATATGCTTGAGCTTCTGGCGCAGGCTCAGTCGTACGCGCGTCCGTCGCTGACGAATTTTCGCGTGGGCGCGGTGGTTCGAGGCACGTCCGGCGCGCTCTACCTGGGAGCGAAACATCGAATTCCCCGGCGCGAGCCTCGGCCAGACGGTGCACGCCGAGCAAGCCGCCTTGTCGAATGCGTTCATGCACGACGAGCCCGGCATCGAGGCGATCGCCGTGAGCGCGCCCCTTGCGGACATTGCCGCCAGTTTCTGTACGAGTTTGCCGAGGGCCGAGATATCGAGATACTTCTTGCCGGGGCAGCCGGCGATCATCGCTGTCGGCTCTGCTGCCGCGGCCTTTCGGCCCTCGCGATCTGAATGTGACCGGGGGCCCGCTCAGCCGCACTAAGATCGCGATGGAAAATGTCGAGAGCATGGCGCAGGCCGCCCGTTACGCCGCCGCGAACGCCTATGCTCCATACACAAACTCCCCGTCGGGAGTCGCGATCCGGTCACGCCGCGGAAACATCTATCGCGGGTCGTACATCGAGAACGCCGCGTTCAATCCCAGCTTGCCGCCGCTGCAAGTGGCGCTGGTCGCGATGGCTCTGGCGAATGAGGACTTCAGCGAGATCGCGGAGGTGGTCCTGGCGGAGGCCGCCAACAATTCCATCAGCCAGCTGAGCGCCACCAAATCGTTGGTCGCCGTGATTGCGCCGCGCGCGGAGTTCCGCCTACTTCCACGCGCCAAGTAGCCGCCTCAGCAGCACCAGTTCGCCAATGTGATAGGCGTTGTGGTCCGCGATCAGCAAAGCTTCGCGCAGAATCGTCTGCCCATCGCCGTGCGGGATGGGAGCATACAGATCGGTGGACTCCGCCGCCACCAGCTTGCGCATGGCGTCGAGATCGGCCTGGAACGCGCGCACGCTCTTGGCCCAAGCCTTGTCATTCGGCGGCGTTTTGGATTTCGGCCAATAGTCGTCCGGCCATGTGGGTGCCACGTACTTCGGATTGGTGCTGAATTCCAGGATGTCCTGCTGCGCGATGCGCATGTGCTCCAGGATTTCCCACGGCGAATGCTCCGCGCCTCTGGGCCGCTTGCCGCGCAAGGCCACCGGAAGACCCTTGACCGCGGCATCGAACGTCACATGCGCCTGGCCGCCTTCTAAGAGCTTTACCAGATGTTCGCGAACAGGTTTGTCATTTGCCATAAACTCCTCCTCGGCCGCTCGCTGTCGCTTGCGGTTCGGAAGCCGGAGCACCGAACCGCGACAGCTATGGAGCGGCTTGCTTCAAAAACTCGGCGGCCACTTGCGACACCGGACGATGCTCGCCATCCACCAGATAGTTGAGCCGCTGCATGGTCTGATTGGTGAACTTGCCCGACAACTCCTGAAGAGCCTCGCGCATGCCCGGAGTTTCGCGCAGGCGTTCCTGTGACGCCGCGATCGACACCTGGTACGGCGGAAACGCATGCTTATCGTCGGCGAGAACCTTCACGTCGAGCTTGGACAGCAGGCCGTCGGTGGCATTCGCCGCGATCATGGTCACCTGTTTCCCCTCCAGCGCCTTGTAAAGAAGGCCGAGATCCATGGTTTGCGGACTTCCGGTCCAATGCAGACGATACGTCCGGTCGAGCGCAGCCAGCCCATCCGGACGCTGCTGAAACTCGTATCCGACGCCGAGCGACCACGGAGAGTTGACCATCGCGGCGTCCGTCAGATTTTCCAGGTGATTCGCGCGAGCATCGGCCCCGCTCACCACCATCGCAAAAGTGTTATCGATACCCAAGGGATCCAGCCACTCGATCTTGAAACCGCTCGCGCATATTCGGATCGAACATGCGCCAGTACTCGCGCCGGATCGTAATCGGGAGCTTCCTTCAAAATCGTGGTCAGGGCCGTCCCGGTGTATTCCGGATAGACGTCGATTTCCTGATTGACCAGGGCTCCATGCGCCAGCAGCGTGCCGCCCAGATTCAATTGCCGGTTCACTTTCCGGTGCAGACGATGTTCCAGGTGTTGTGCGATGATCTCGCCGAGAACGACCTGCTCCGTGAAGTTTTTCGACCCTACGCGGATACCGCGATTGCTCACGGTCCACAAAGACAGCGCCGCGATCAGGGCGACAACCAGGGTCAGACCGACGATAATTTTCGTTCGACCCATCCCAATCCCCAGTCTGCGGCCAGCGCGATCAATGCAGCCGGCACGGCTCCCGCCAGAATCTGCGCGGTGTCCACAGACGCGACTCCGCGAAAGATAAATACGCCCAATCCGCCGCCGCCGATCGCTGCGGCAATGGTAGCCGTGCCGATGGTGGTGACCGTGGCGACCCTGATCCCGGCCATGATGGTCGGCGCGGCCAGAGGGATCTGGACCTGACGCAGCAGCTGTCCGTCGGTCATCCCCATGGCGATCGCCGATTCACAAATCGCCGGTCTCCACCCCCAGTATCCCGACCAGTGTGTTGCGCAGGATCGGAAGTAGCGCGTACAGCACCAGCGCGACGATCACTGTTCGCTTGCCGATGCCGCCAATGAAAGGAATCGGGATCAAAAATCCAAATAGCGCGAGGCTGGGGATGGTCTGCATGATGTTCGCGAATCCAAGCAGCCACGGGCGCGCCGCGCGATGGCGCGTCAGGTAGATTCCGAGTGGCACCCCGATGGCGATTGCCAGCACCATCGCGTTCAGTACCAGTAACAGGTGCTCCGCCGTAAGCTGGAGGATATCGCCCCACAGGTCCGAGCGCATCACTATTTTGTATCAGTTATCGAGGACTGCCAGAAACGCACGCGCTTCGTCGCTCTGCGCCTGACGGAATTCCTGCGGCGGAGCCATCACCTCCAGGCGTCCTTCCGACAGCAGAGCGATCTTGCTTCCGAGCAGCAGCGCTTCGCGCACGTCGTGGGTCACAAAGATCGAGGTCTTCTGAAAATCTTGCCGTAGCGACAGGAACTGCTGCTGCAATTCCAGCCGCATCACCGGATCCAAAGCGCCGAACGGCTCGTCGAACAGCAGCACAGGAGGATCGGCCGCGAGGGCGCGCGCCACGCCGACTCTCTGACGCTGCCCGCCGGAGAGCTGCCTAGGGTAACGGGACTGAAACTCAGTCGCAGGCATCCCGACCTTTTCGAGCAGCAGGTTCACGCGGCGATCGATATCCGTCGCGGACCAGCCTTCCAGTTTCGGGACCAGACCGACGTTATCGGCGACGGTGAAGTGCGGAAACAGCCCCACTTCCTGGATCACGTAGCCGATGCGTCTCCGCAATTTGATGGGATCCCAGTCCGTGGTCGCGCGGCCGTCGACCAAAACTTGCCCGCGGGTGGGGAACAGCATCCCGTTGATCATCTTGAGCGCGGTGGTCTTGCCCGAGCCGCTGCGGCCGAGAAGCACCAGAGTTTCGCCCGTCTCTACGCCAAGGCTAAGATCCTGAAGAATGGGTTTCCCGGCGATCTCGTACGACACGCCGCGGAACTCAACCAGGGCCATTCAATTCACACTTTAGCTAACTACGAACAGGCTCTCGGCGAAGGGCCACTCATGGTCGATCCACTGCGCCTCGCACTGGAAACCGGCGACCTCCGCCAGGCGGCCGATCTCGTCGTGAGAATACTTGTGGCTGTTCTCGGTCCAGATGGTCTCGCCGATCCTCGAAGGCGATCTGAAGGTCGGCGGCATGAATCGTTACCGTTTGCTGCCGCAGAGACTGCAGATGCATCTCGACGCTTCCGGTGTCGGCATTGAAGCGCGCCAGATGACGGAACTGATTCAGGTCGAAATCGGCATCCAGCTCGCGGTTGATGCGGACCAGAAGATTGAGATTGAACGCGGCCGTGATTCCGAGCGGATCGTCATACGCCTGGATCAGCTGGGGAATCGGCTTTTCGAGATCGGTGCCCAGCAGCATCGCATCGCCGGATTTGAGGATCATGCGGACATTCCGCAGAAAGTTGATGTCGGCGGGATGGCTGAAGTTTCCGATGGTGCTGCCGAGAAACAGCACCAGAATGCGCTGGCCATCGCGCCTGCGCGCCGCGACTTCCAGGAGCCCGTCGAGATATTCGCGTTCCAGGCCGACGATGCCGACCGAATCGATATCGGCCAGCTCGCGGCGGCAGACCGCCAGCGCAGCCGACGAAATCTCGATCGGGAAGTAGTAGGTATGGCGGCGGCGCGAGAGCGCCTCCAGAATCCAGCGAGTCTTGGTGCCGCTTCCGCTGCCCAGCTCGCACAGCACGACGTCGCCCGCGATGCGCTCCACGATTTCGCCGGCGTGCCCGCGAATCAGGCGCTCATCCGCGCGAGACACTCCGTACTCCGGAAGCTCGGCGATCACCTCGAACAGCTTGGAGCCGATGGTGTCATACAGATACTTGGACGGCAGTTCTTTCTGCCCGGGCTTGGTGAGGCCGCTTCGTATGTCCGTGGCGAATTCGCCTGCCGCTCTCGCTACGATCGTGCTTGTTCGCATAAGTTGTCCTTATTCAGCGCAGCGGAATCCCGCATACACGTATGGATAGTGGGGTTGGAACCAGTTGCGGAAGGACCTGCCGCAGCATGCTTCGATCCGTGCGCGGCGAGCCTCCCTTCATCACAAAATGCTTGCCATCGAAGAAATTTGCGGAGTAGCCTTCGTAAAACGGAAACGGCTTAAATCCTTCGAAAGGGCCGAACGGCGTCGCGGTCCACTCCCAACCGTTGGCCATCAGTCCATCCAATCCGAACGCGCTTCGGCCGCGCGGGAAAGCGTCCACCGGCGCAGGATCCCAGCGATCGAAATCGAAATATCCATGCTCCGGACCGGGAGCGTCATCGCCCCAAGGAAACCGTCGTTCCACACCGCTGTTCGACCCATGTGCTGCGCGCTGCCATTCGGCTTCCGTGGGTAATCGCTTGCCGGCCCAGCGAGCGTACGCGGCCGCCTCGGCGTGGCTCACGTAAACCGGCCAGGAAAGGGGCAACGGGATCTCATCGAACATGGTCCGTAGATGCCAGGAATCGCCAATCCGTTTCCAAAACGCGGGATGGGAGACGTCGCTGCGAGGATTTCCATTCCCAGTCCGCCGGAGTCCAAAGACCACGGTCCCGATAGCCGCCCGACTCGCAGGAAATCGAGGAATTGGCCGTTGGTCACCTTGTAGCGGTCGATGGCGAATGCGGGAACGCTCACCGAATGAGCATCGTATTCGTTATCCCAGCCGAATTCGGCACTCGCTGCGCGACAGTCCCAGCGTCGTGCGTCCTGCGGGGATGTGAATCGTCTCAGGCCGCGGCTGATCGCGATCGGGCACATCGGCCTGCGGCTGGCGGATCTTCTTCTCGAGAGGCAACTGGTGCAGCATGTACGCCAGCGTCTCAGCGTGCATGAGGCGATGCTCGATCGCGGTATTCAGTAGCAGTTCCGAAACGTTGTCGGCGCGCGTCCAGCTCTTTGCGCACACGCGCCGCGTAACGCCGCACTTGCTCGAGAGCAGGCCAGTCGGAAGGCTGATCGGAGGGCAGTTCGCCATCCACTGGATCGATGCCGAATGCGAACAGCCGGTCTAAGCTTTCATCGAACGATTGCCCAGGCCGCAGCAGGTTCCAATCGAAGGCTTCCAGATGTCCGATGTAGAAAACGATCCGATGGCGCTCCGGAATCGGACGGTCATACAGAGAATCCGGCCTGACGATCGCGAACAGCTTATCGGTTTGCGCGCGGGCCTGATCCAGGCGGTCAAGCAAGGTTCTATCTTGAGCAATCAGCATGACTGAATCACTGTAACGGTTGCAGCTCACCCAACATGGTCGGAATCAGCTCGGAGACAGTCGGATGGATATGCATGGCCCGCTGGATCACCGTGTACGGCTTGTCAGCATACATCACATCGAGGATGGAGTGAATCGCCTCATCCCCTCCCGTACCGAGAATCGCCGCCCCCATGATCCGCTGCGTGTCCGCATCTATAAGAACCTTCATGAAGCCCAGTGTTTCGCCTTTTTCAACGGCGCGCCCGACTTTGGTCATCGGACGCAGGCCTTTCAATACCTTGCGCTTCGCTGGCCCGGGCTTGTGTTTCGTTCATGCCGGCCCGCCCCAGCGGCGGATCGATGAATAAACGCGTACGCGGGGATGCGGTCGCTGACTTTGCGCGGATCGTTATCCAGAAGATTCGCCGCGACAATCTCGAAATCGTTATACGAGGTGTGGGTGAAGGCGCCCTTGCCATTGCAGTCTCCCATGGCCCAGATGCCGGGCACGTTGGTGCGAAGCTGATCGTCGACCTGGATGTATCCGCGGGCATCGACGGCAACGCCCGCCTTATCGAGGCCGAGATCGTCCGTATTCGGGCGGCGCCCCACCGCGAGCAGGACATGCGAGCCGCGAAGCTCCGAGTTCTCCCCGGCAGTCTCCACGTTCACTACGATCTGGTCACCCTGGCGGGCGAAACTTTTGCACCTGGTGCCCAGGCGAACCTCGATTCCTTCGCGCTGCAGAATGTCGAGAATCGCGGCCGACACGTCCTCGTCCTCGCGAGGGATCAGCCGCGGCGCCGTCTCGATGATCGTCACCTGGCTCCCAAAGCGGCGGAACATCTGGCCGAACTCCAGACCAATGTAGCTGCCGCCCATAACGATGAGATGCCTGGGAAGCGAATCGAGATGCATCATTGAACTGTTGGTGAGGTACGGTACCTGATCCAGCCCCGAAATCGATGGGATTACGGCGCGCGCCCCTACGTTGATGAAAATCTTCTCGGCGGTAAGCCGCAGGTCCCCGACGCTGACTTCATTGGGCGACTCAAACCGCGCATGGCCTTGATAAACCGTGCAGTTCGCCAGATTTCTCAGCCCGGATTCGACGCTCTTGTTGGACTGGCCGGAAATCGCATCTTTGCGGGCTTTGACCTGCTTCATGTCGACCGTCACGGGAGGGCTCATCACGACGCCGTATTCCGCTGCGCGGCTGGCCAAACGCGCCGCATACGCGCTCGCGACCATGGCCTTGGTGGGGATGCAGCCGGTATTTACGCAGGTTCCACCGAACAGACCGCGCTCAATGATCGCGACCGTCATCCCTGCGGCCGTGAGGCGCTTCGCCAAGGGCGGTCCGGCCTGTCCCGTACCGATCACAATGGCCTGATAATGGACGCTCATGAGCGGCCTCCCCGGACGGGGTCTTTCCATTATCACTATTCAACAGCGGATGGTAGTGTCTGATTAGGACACTACCTAGCGGGTGGTAGTGCGCTAATTGTGTGTCCCTCTTGGTATCCTCAGTGGTCCTGTATGAGGGGCCTTGGCCGAAGCTCTACGGTCTGCTTGTGATATTCTCACGCCCATGAAGCTTGATGTTTTGACCGGCAAGCATTCGAGACGGCTCTGGATTGCGGGTCTCGTTGCTTCCTCAACGCTTCTGAGTGGGCAGCAACCATCTATTCCACCATCTGACAAGGATCCGTTCATCGGACAATGGAAAGCCAGTGTCACGAAATCCACGCCACAACTTGGAAAGTCAGATGCATCTTTCGAGACAACAATCAAGCTGCGAGGGCAACTACCTCGTCTATTCCGCGTCACAATGGGTCCCAGAGCGAGCGGGTTCGGCCCCGAAGGTCCAGAAGTGGCAATACAAGCTCCTGTGTGATGGTCACTCTCGTTCTTTGCCAACCCACGTGTTTACGTCCTGCGTCTATGCTGCGCCTAATCGACTAGAGGGTGAAACAGTACTTTTCGACCCAAACCAACCGACTGTCTTCTGGACTCGGGAGGTGTCGCCAGACGGCCAAGAGACGATGATCTTCAATTACGAGGACAGGAAACGGACCAGGTTACGCTCTGTCGAGGTCTTGGATCGGGTAAAGTGAACGACGAAAAAGAAACCCACCAACACAGGATTAGCGCACTACCCGTTGCCTCCCACAGTGGGCTAAGTTACGATTCACACTAGGGGAATAGGTGCCAAAGAGCCTGTTTATCGCCGCTGCTCTGCTGGGAGTTGTGTGCTCGGCCCAGACTCCGCAGTTCGTCAACCAATACTGCGTCACCTGTCATAACCAGCGCCTCAAAACCGGCGGCCTCGTGCTGGATACCATGGACTTCGCCAAAGTCCCCGCCAACGCCGAGACCTGGGAAAAAGTGATCGTGAAGCTGCGTACGGGCGCGATGCCGCCCCCAGGAATGCCCCGCCCGGACGCCGACTCCACGCACAAATTCGTTGCTTCCATCGAAACCCGGCTGGATAGCGCGGCGCAGGCCAAGCCGTACGCGGGGCGTCCCCTGCTTCACCGCATGAATCGCGCCGAGTACGCCAATGCAATTCGCGATCTTCTCGCGCTCGACGTGGACGCCGCCGCGCTGCTGCCTCCCGACGATTCGGCCTACGGCTTCGACAATGTGGCCGATGTCCTGGGTCTTTCGCCATCGCTCCAGGAGCGTTATCTGTCCGCCGCGGCGAGCATCAGCGCGCTGGCGGTGGGAGATCCCCACACCAAGGCTGCCAGCGCCACCTTCCGCATTCGCCAGGACCTTTCGCAGAACGAGCACGTGGAAGGGCTGCCCCTGGGGACCATCGGCGGGATTCTGGTGCATTACAATTTTCCGCTGGATGGCGAATACGAGTTCCAGGCGAAGCTGTATCGGACCAACCTGAACATCATGCGCGGCCTGGAGTTCGCGCACCAGGTGGAGTTCACCGTGGGCGGCCAGCGAATTCATCTTGCCGACCTGGGCGGAAACGACGATCTGGCGTCCTTGTTCGAAAAACCGACCGAGACCGGCGACGCAGTGGACGCGCGGCTGCGAGTGCGCGTGAAGGTCCAAGCGGGACCTCGCGATGTGACCGCGGCATTCCTCGAAGGTTCGCTGGTCGAACGGCCCGACCGGCTCCAGCCGTTTCTGCGCAGTTCTACCGACAATTTCGATTGGAGCGGATGGCCGCACATCCAGACGTTGTCGATCACCGGTCCATTTAACGCGACGGGTCCTGGCGATACTCCCAGCCGCCGAAGGATTTTCGCGTGCCACCCGGACAAGGACGCCGAGCAGGCAGCCTGCGCCCGCAAGATACTCGCGTCGCTGGCCCGCAAGGCCTACCGGCAGCCGGTGAGCGATGCGGATCTCGACGCGCATCCTCAGCTTCTACGAAACCGGCCGGCAGGACGGCGGATTCGACGCTGGGATCGAGCTTGCGCTCGAACGCATTCTCGCCAGCCCGAAGTTTGTTTTGCGCGTGGAAAAAGATCCCGCCAACGCTGTGCCGGGGTCGGTGTACCGAGTCAGCGACCTGGATCTGGCGTCGCGCCTGTCTTTCTTTCTGTGGAGCAGCATCCCGGACGATGAGCTGCTCGCCGTGGCGAGCGCGGGCAAGCTGCATGACCCCGCCACGCTGCGCCAGCAGGCACTGCGGATGTTAGCCGACCCGAAATCGCACGCCCTGGTGAGCAACTTCGCCGGCCAGTGGCTGCAATTGCGGAACGTGCGCAACGTACTGCCCAACTCCGACGATTTTCCCGATTTCGACGATAACCTCCGGCAGTCTTTCCAGCGCGAAACGGAGCTGTTTTTCGAGAGCATCCTCAAGGAGGATCGCCCGGTGCTCGATCTGCTGACCGCGGATTACACCTTCCTCAACGAACGGCTCGCGCGGCATTACGGCATCGCCGGGATCTACGGCAGCCAGTTCCGCCGCGTCACCATCAAAGACGATTTCCGCCGCGGATTGCTGGGGCAAGGAAGCATCCTCGCCGTGACTTCGAAAGCCGAGCGCACGTCGCCGGTAGTGCGCGGCAAGTGGATCCTGGAAAACATCCTGGGGATGCCGGTTCCTCCGCCGCCTCCCGACGTTCCGGTTCTCAAGGAAAATAAAGATCGGGACCATCCTCTCACCATGCGCGAGCAGATGATGGAGCATCGCGCCAACGCCGTGTGCGCGAGCTGTCATAAGACCATGGATCCGATCGGGCTGGCGCTCGAGAATTTCGACGCGGTGGGAGCCTGGCGGACGCGGGATGCCGGCGGATCGATCGACGTTTCGGGACAGTTGGCGGACGGGACCGAAGTCAACGGGGTCGTGGATCTGCGGAACGCGATGGTAAGCCGTCCCGAGATGTTCGCCGGCACGCTGACCGGGAAGCTCCTGATTTATGCGCTGGGGCGCGGGCTGGATTATCGCGATATGCCCGCCGTCCGCGGAATCGTCCGCGAGGCCGCGCAAAGCAACTATAAGATGTCGTCCGTTATCCTGGGAGTGATTCGCAGCACGCCGTTCCAGATGCGGACGGCGCCTGCCAAGGACGGGGACAAACCATGAAATCGATCTCCCGAAGAACGGTCTTGCGCGGCACCGGCGCCGCCATCGCCTTGCCGTTCCTGGATGCGATGGTTCCGGCCTTCACTCCGCAAGCCAAAGCAGCCGCGATCCCGTCCATGCGCTTCGGCGTGGTCTATTTTCCCAACGGCGCGATCATGCAGCAGTGGACTCCGAAGACGGCCGGCTCGGGGTTCGAATTCACTCCGATTCTGAAGCCGCTGGAGCCATTCAAGGATTCGCTGGTGCTGGTCAACAACCTCACGCGCTCGCGTCCTGGCAGCGTGATCGGCGATCATGCCGTGAGTTGCGCCGGATTCCTCACCGGCGTATGGCCCAAGCGGACGGAAGCCGAGGACGTGCTCGCCAACACCACCATCGACCAGGTGGTGGCGCAGAAAATCGGCCAGGATACGCCGCTTCCGTCGCTGGAACTCGCCACCGAAGATTTCACCGGCTATGTGGGTGCGTGTTCGCCTGGATTCAGCTGCGCGTACATGAACACGATCTCGTGGAAGACGCCCACCACGCCGCTGCCGATGGAGACCAACCCGCGCACGGTGTTCGAACGCCTCTTTGGAGGCGCCGGAAGCGCGGCGGAGCGCCGGGCGAGGCTCGCCACCCAGCGCAGCATTCTGGATTCGATCGCCGAGGACGCCAGCGACTTGCAGCGCACTCTGGGCGGGCGCGATCGCGCGCGGGTCAGCGACTATCTGGACAACGTTCGCGAAATCGAACGCCGGATCCAGCGGACGGAATCCCAGAATCATGTTTCGGAGACCGCACTCGAAGCCCCCGTGGGCGTGCCGGAATCGTTCGAGGAGCACGTGGGGCTGATGTTTGACCTGATCGCGGCCGCGTATCAGGCTAATGTGACGCGCGTGTTCACGTTCATGCTCTCGCGCGAGCTCAGCCAGCGAACTTACCCCCAAATCGGCGTGAACGAGCAGCATCATTCGGTCTCGCATCACCAGAACAATGCCGACAAGATGGCGCAGGTGGTGAAGATCAACACCTACCACGTCGGGCTGTTCGCGAAGTTTCTGGAAACTTTAAGGCAAACCGAGGATGGCCCCGGATCGCTGCTCGATCAGTCGCTCATCTTCTACGGCGCGGGCATGGGCGATTCGAACGGCCATGCGACCGATCCTCTTCCCGTCGTCGCGGTCAGCGGGAGCCTCAAGGGGCATCGGCTGATCGAGCTTCCCAAGCGGACGCCGGTCGGAAATCTGTGGCGCACGGTGGCCGCGAAATACGATACTCCCATCGAGCATTACGGCGACAGCACAGGGCTCGTCGATGATTTGTTCTAAGTGGCTGGTGGTTGGTTTTCTCGCGGTCGCGCTTCAGGCGGCGAACGATCCTGACGGAACCACTCCGCTGCACTGGGCCGTTCGCGCGAACGATGTGGAAGCCGCGCAACGCCTGCTCCACGCCGGAGCGAATCCGGATGCGGCGAACCGCTACGGCGTCACGCCACTTTCGCTCGCCGCGGAAAATGCCAGCGCACCGCTGATTCAGGCTCTCCTGCAGGCAGGCGCTCATCCTACTGACTCCATCCTCATGACCGCCGCGCGAACCGGGAACGGCGAGGTTGTCAGGATGCTTCTCGCCCGCGGGGCCAACGCGAATGCGCGCGAGAGTTCCCTCGGCGAAACAGCGCTCATGTGGGCGGCAGCGGAGAATCATCCGGATGCGGTCCGCGCGCTGATCGAGCACGGCGCCGATCCTAACGCGCGATCCGACAAGCTGGTGTATCCCAAAGACCGGTTCGGCCTGGAAGGCGTCACCACCATCCTGCCTCACGGGAGCTGGACCGCGCTGATGTACGCCGGGCGGCAAGGATCTCTGGAAGCCGCGCGCACGCTCGCGGAAATGGGCGCCGATTTGAATTTGGCCGATCCGGATGGGACCACCGCGCTCGAGTTTGCGATTCTGAACGGCCACTTCGACACAGCCGCTCTGCTGACCGAAAAGGGCGCCGATCCCAACATCGCCGACTCCACCGGCATGGCGGCTTTGTACGCTGCGGTGGACATGAACACACTGGGCGAGATCTACGGCCGCCCGGGTCGCAAGTCCACCGATAAGCTGACCGCGCTCGATCTCATCCCGATTCTGCTCGCGCACGGCGCGGATCCGAATGCCACCCTGAAATCGGCCACGCTCACCCGGGCCCACACGCCCGGCGAGCCCAGTCTGGGCGCAGGAACCACTCCCCTTATGCGCGCCGCCAGGAATGGCGACCTCGCCACGATGCGCGTTCTGATAGCCCACGGGGCGGATCCCGCTCTCAAGCAGAAGAACGGGACCACCGCTCTGATGTTCGCGGCGGGCCTGGGCCGCGGCACGGGAGTTTTCGCCAAGGATTATGCGACCGAGGCGGAACTGCTGGCAGCCGTCAAGTTTCTGGTGGAGTTAGGTGTCCAGTCGGGCGTCGACGTCAATGCCGCCAACGACGCCGGTCAGACCGCGCTGCATATCGCCGCCCAGGCGTCCGACGGAATCGTGAAGTACCTGGCGGAGCATGGCGCGAATCTCGATGCCAAGGACAAGCAGGGCCGCACGCCACTCGATGCCGCTATGGGAGTCGGCATGCGGGCCCGTATCGGCGGGGAGCCCACGAAGCGCGAAAGCACCGCGGCGCTGCTGCGGCAGCTGATGTCGTCGCGGTAGTCTATACTCACCAGGTGAACCGCCGGAACCTTGTGCTTCGAAGCCTAAAGAAGATTTTCCCTCTCATCCTCTGTTCGAACGCTTACGCTCAGAACACACCCATTCTGGCCGACGGCCACGTCCACATCACCAATCGCATTTACTGGGAGGGTATCGATCCCTGGAAGCCGCAGCCCGTGGGCCAATTCGATTACGCGCGCGCCCGAGCGGGCGGGGTCAACTTCGTCATCGAAAATATCGCGCCCTACGGCTACAACACCTACAACACCACGGTGAAGCAAGCGGGCCGCCTGATTGAGACGTTCCACCGGACGCTCGAAGGGCATCGCGACCGGATGGAGCTCGCCCTCACCGCGGCCGATGTGCGCCGCATCGTCGCGAGCGGGAAACTGGCCGTGATGCTCAGCATCGAAGCCGGGTTCGACCAGGAAGGCGATATCGACATCCTGCGGCTCTGGTACCGGCTGGGCGTGCGTGTGATCCAGTTTTCGAGCCAGGTGACTACGGCCTATGCGGACTCTTCGGTTCGCGGCGGCGTCAAGTGGTCCGGCATCAACGAAAAAGGCCGCCGCCTGATTGCGGAGATGAACCGGCTGGGCATGCTGATCGATATTTCGCACGCCACTGAGGACGCCCAGCGCCAGATCATCGCCGCCAGCCGCGCTCCCGTAGTCGCCAGTCACGTGGCGATGCGCGCCGTATGTTCGAATCCAGCGAATCTTTCCGATGACGTGCTGCGCGCCTTGATCGCCAAAGGAGGCATGGTGGGGATCCATAGCGCCGCGGAGCAGATCGGGCAGCGCTACTACGATTGGTCGCGCGGCAAGCCCTCGATTCCCGTGAACGGCGTCACGCGCGAGCAAATCCTGTTCGGCGAGCTATCCCTTAGTCCGCTCACCGAATGCCGATTTCGGCGAGTATATCGACGCGCTGGATGCCCAGCAGGGCGGCCGCTGGCGGCGGTTCTATTCGCAACCCTGGCATGAATCGCCGGAGGGCGAGGCTCTGGTTCCTTCGCTCGACGATTGGGTGGATCATGTGGCCCACGCGGCGGCCATCGGCGGTCCGAAAAGTGTGGCCATTGGCTTGGATCTTACCCATGCCCGCAGCACGCTCAAGAATTTCGACGCCAGCCATTATCCCGATCTGGTTGAGGCGTTGCGCCAGCGCAATCTGGCGACGCCCGAAATCCTGGGCGAGAATTGGCTGCGCGTTTTCGATTCAGCGAAGGTACCCAACTAGATGGGTTATAAATGTCGTCTGACCCCTTTTTGCGTTTTGCTGGCGAGCGTCGCTCATGCACAGATCAAGATCGCCGTCAACGCCACCACCATCGAGTCGGCTCCTATTTTTCTGGCCGAGCGAACGCCCGGAGTCCAGATCGTTCCCGTTCCCAATGGACGCGCCGCAATGGCGCAACTCTTGAACGGCAGCGCCGACGCGGCCACAGGATCGGAAACTCAGGCGCTTATTAACTCGACCGCCGAGCCTGGAATCCGAATTGTTCTTACACTGGCGGAAGCGCGTTACCGCATCGTCGCCCGCCGCTCGGCCGGCATCCGGCGCATCGAGGATCTTCGCGGCAAGAAGGTGGCGGCGACAATCAATACGTCGTCTCAATACTTCATGCGGGAGATGCTGCGCACCGCCGGTCTCCGCGAATCCGACATCCGCTTCGTGAACCTGGAAGGTCCTGACATGCCCGCCGCCCTCAAAGCGCGGAGACGTGGACGCGGTCGCAATTTGGGAGCCGCACGCGCAAAACTCGCTGGAGGCGCTAGGGAGTGACGCTGTCGTCTTCGAGAAATCGTCGGCTTATCGGGAGCGATTCAACTTGAACACGACCACCAAAGCCTTGAGCGATCCGGACAAACGCCGCGCGCTGGTGGATTTCGTCCGCGCGGTGCTCCGGGCTTCCGAGCGCATCCGCCGTGAACCCGGCCAAGCGAGGGTGTCCCTGGCTCCGTTCATCGGTACGCAGCCTGGAATCATCCAGCGCGTCTGGAACCAGTTCCGTTTCCCCGCGAATCTTCCAGGCGATCTTCCAGCCGTGATCGGGCAAGTCGAAGTGTTCGTGGCTGCGATCCAGAACCGCCCGCCCCGGCCGCAGACTGCCTTGATCGACCCGAGCGTTCTCGCCGAAGCCCGGCGTTAGCGGCCCGCGTCTTCGCAGATGTATTCGAACATTTCGCCGCCGGGGATCCACTTCGAGCCCGTCGTTTCGGTGATGGTCCATTTGCCCGACCAGGACTTCGTATACGCGCCCGGATCGTCCACCGTCACCTCGTACGACAGCGATTTGAGACTTGGTCGCGAGATTCGCTCCACCAAGTGAAGCTGCGAGGTATTTGGAAACGCGCCCACGGCCCACATCTTTTCGTTGAAGCCCACGGAGTCGATCACCAGCGTGTCGCCATCCCAGTGCCCGACCGAGTGGCCCAGGTAGGTCGGACGGACGTTGTCGCCTTGAGGATGCATGCGGCCGTCCATGTAGATCACGCGCCAGGAGTGCGGGCCGGCCATATTGAGCATAAAAATGCTCTTCAGCTCGGGGACATCCACAATCTCAAATCCGGGTGCGTTCAGAAACGCGGGACCCGGCGCCGCCTTGCAGTCGACCAGTGGCGAATCCTGGGAGAACGTTGCGGTGCGGTAATCGTAGACCGCCTTGGCCCACGGCTGAAACGGGACATCGTTGGCGCGCGGAAAGCCGCCCAGGCCGGGCCGGACTTCCCAATATCCCTTCTTGCCGGGCGCCGAACCCAGGTTCACATGACCATCGGGCCAACGCGGTGTGGGCTCGGGAGCCTGCTTGGCCTGCGCCCAACACGACACCGCTAACGCCAGCAACGCAACCGCGATTCTCACTGGCAGTTACCTCGTAGGCAGCTTCTGGCCGCTCTCGGTGATGAGCGAGGTCGTCTGCATCGCCCCCACCCAGGCGTTCTTGGCGTCTTTGGCGACCGCCGCGCCCTCGATGGTAATCTTGTCGCCGATCTTCACCGTGTCGCGCTTCCAGCCGCCGCGCGTCAGCGCATAAGGGGGGCCCAGCTCGAACCGCAGCTCCTTGGTCATGCCGCTCTCGTCTTTCACGTTGAAGAAAATGTAGGCGTGCGGATTCACCCAATCCACTTTGGTGACGAACCCGGTTAGAGTGGCGACCTTGTTGCCGTCATATTCCGCCTCGAACGAGTGATGCGCCGCAGCGGGTTTTACCGCCATCAGCATCAATCCGAGCCCCATCAGCGAAACGATTGCGTTGGTTCTCATTTGTAGCTCTCCTTACCGGACGCGTTTGTAGACAGCGTCGATTCCACGTTTTCTTCGCAAAAATATTCCGGGATCTCTTCGTTCGCGACCCACGGGATGGTCCAGCCGCCCGTCCACGGCCGTGTGTACGTCCGCGGATCGTCCACGGTCACGTCGTATTTCAGCGTACCGAGATCCGGCCTGGTGAAGCGCTCCGTCAGATGCAGGCCTTCGGTGTGCGGAAGCCCGCCGTTCGCGAACCAGAAATGCTCGTTGAAGCCGATCACGTCCACTACCAGGGTATCCTTCTCCCACTTGCCGACGGAATTTCCGTAATAACCGCGCACCACTTCATCGGCCTGTCCCTGCGGGCGGCCGTCCGTATAGATGACGCGCCAGTTGCGATCCGCGCCGCCCAGGAGCACCAGAATGCGGCCCAATTCGCGCTGCTCGATGAACTGAAACCCATTCGGCATCTGGAACTGACGCGGTCCACCGGGGGGCAGACATCGCGTCAGAGGATCGTCTTTCAATAACGTCCGCTGGCGATACTCATACACGGCCTTGGCCCACGGCTGGAACGGAGCCACGCGATCGACGTCGGCCAGGTTGCGCAGAAGCCCTTCGTCGTTCATCACGATCTTGCCGGCGGTGCTATCGACCAGCGCGTTCGCAGTCGCCGTACCCCAATAGCCTTTCTTGCCCGGAGGCGGGCCCAGGCGAACCTGGCCGTCGGGCCAGCGCGGGGCCGGTTCCTTCAACGCAGCGGTAACCGGCTTCTTAGGCGCGGCCACGAAAAGTTTCTTGCCTGTCTTTGCGAGTGTCACCGATTTGGCGAATGCCCGATTCACGGGCTCGCGCGCGGGAATGCCCTCCACGTTGACCGTATCGCCGATGCGCAAGGAATTCCGGGTCCAGCCGTCCTTTTCCAGATCCAGCGGATTTCCAAACTCGAGCGCCCAGTTCGCGACGGTCCCGGCGGCATCCTTCACGTTCACAAAGAAAAATGCGTGTGGATTCGCCCAGTCGACCTGGGTGACGACCCCCGTCAACCTCAACTGCCGCGAGCTGTCGTAAGTCGCGGTGCTCTGCGCGAACGCCGCCGCCGCGATCAATAACCCGGTCAGGAAACGCTGGCTCATGTGTGCGTTAATCCCGCGTGATCCGGAAGTCGCCTTTGGTGGTCCCTTGCGTCCAGGAGCCCTTGATCGTGCGGTGATAGGATCCCAGATCCTCCAGTTTGCCCTCCGCGCTGATATGCTCCTTCCCATTCGCCTCGATCCGGACCGTCCAGGTGGCCGGATCCACGAAGACGCTGGCGATCGGGATGGAATCCGGACCCGGATTGATCAGGCCGGTGACGTTTTTTCCGTCCCAGTTCATCACGAAGGTGATCTGGTGCCGCTGGGTCGACGTAGCACCCCAGTCGCCCGACCATGTTCCGCTCAACGGGTGGCCCTGCTGGGAAAATACCGGCGCGCCGATCGCCAGGCAAGCCAACAACAACGCTCGTTTCATGAGTCCAAGATATAACGCGACCCGCTCTCCGGGCGCAAGGGTCTATCGCCCTAAGGCGCCAGCGACGCGGCATAGGCCGCGATCGCGATCATATCGTCTTCGGTCAGCTTTTCGGCGACCTTCTTCATCTGCGCGCCTGCTGTGCTGCTGTTCGCGCCAATCTGAAAGTTGTACAGCTGCCGGACGATGTAGATCGGATGAATGCCCGCCAGCCGCGGGACATCGCCCAGACCTTTGAGCCCTTCTCCGTGACAGATTTCGCACGCGATGGTCTTGCCCGAACCACCGGTCTTCACCAGCGCCTCGCCCTTCTTAAGGCTGCCCGGCGGGACGTACGCGATAAAACCCGAGTGTGGATCGCGGCTCTCGACCCTGGCCGGATCCTGCGGCAAGGTGACGATCCGATTCCCGAGAGGCTCCGTCGCGCCTCCCGGCAGCGCAAAGCGCATGCGCCCGCCGTTGACCCAGGTTTTCGGCACGGTCTGCGCTTCTTCCACCTTGTACCAGACGGCCGGCTTCAGCGCCGCGAAGAACTCCACGGCTTTGCGCATGTCTTCATCCGGCAGGCCCTTGGCGATCCCGTTCATCCGCGCGGCGCGCTGCGACGGCTCGTAGACCATCGGATCTTTTCGAGCGCCGCTCTTGAAATCCTGCATCTGCCGCATCAGGTACGCAACAGGCAGACCCGCGAGCGTGGCCGATTCCGGATGGCCATTTCCCGACATCAAGTGGCACGATCCGCAGGCCTGCACCTGGAACCCATGCTCCACGATCCCCGGCAGCGGCGCGTGCTCCTGCGGAAACCAATCCGGCGGATTAAGCTGATCGTCGATCTGCGCCTGCGTGTAGGATTTGGTGCTGCCCGGGAGCCGCTTTACTTCCTTCGCGTCGCCTGCGGGCGGAGGATTCTTGTCCGGCACGGGATACGCCCATTCGAGATTCTGCGACTGTTGCGGCAGCGCCACAACCACAAAGAACGACAATAATGCGATCAGAACTGGAATCAAATGCTTCATAAGGGCCTCCCGACAAACTCCAAACTATATCATTTGCACAGGTCCCCTCGCGGGCGCCCCGCTGACCGGGAAAGCTCGCTAAAATCCTGGATATGGCGCGCGGCGCAAAGTATGCACGGGTCCTCTTAACGGTTGCGATCCACGCTGTCGCACTCGCGCAGCCGGCGGCGATCACGGGCATTGTCACCGATCCCGATGGGGGCGTCGTCAAGGACGCCGTAATCCACGCTACGAACGCCGCGACCAAGGCGGTGGTGCGCGCAATGGGATCGCCCAAGGGCGAATATACCCTGCCCTTGCCTGCCGGAACGTACGATCTCGCGGTCACCATGCCTTGCTGCCAGTACGGGTCGGTGACCCAAGCTGGCGTCGTAGTGCGAGCCGGTGAATCGCGCCGCCTGGATCTCCGGCTGCCATGGGGATCCAACCTGGGGACTTTGGGCGACGATCCCATCCTCCTACTGAACGATTTCCGCGAACGCGCCGCGGTTCCCACCGGTCCCACACCGCGCACCCGGGAAGGCCAGCCGGATCTCTCCGGCATCTGGATTAACGTGAATAATCCGGACGCGCCCCCGCCTCCGCTGCAGCCCTGGGCCGCCGAGGTCCTGCGCCAGCGCATGGAGAACAATTCGAAAGACTACCCCGGCGGATTCTGCCTGCCGGCCAACGCTTCTTCGATCACCCGGGCGTTCCCGTACAAATTCGTCCAGACGCCTTCGCTGATCGTGGTGATCCACGAGTCGGATACTCCCGGCCTGCGCCAGATCTTCCTGGACGGACGTCCTCACCCCGCCGACTGGAATCCCACCTGGCAGGGGCACTCGATTGGACACTGGGACGGTGACACGCTGGTGGTCGACACCATCGGTTTCAACGACAAGGCGTGGCTCTCGCTCAGCGGCATTCCACACACGGAGAAACTGCACACCGTGGAGCGTATTCGCCGCCCCGATTACGGGCATATCGAGGTCGAAATCACCATGGAGGATTCGGGTGCGTTCACGGGCCCCTGGAAACGGACCTTCACCGCGACACTCGCGCCTCCTGGCGAAGAGATCATGGAATTTATCTGCAATGAGAATAACAACGACGTGAGCCACTACCGCGGCAAATGATGACGTCGATCCTCCAGGACATCCGCCTCGCGTTTCGGATCTTCCGGCGCACTCCCATACCCACCGGAATCGCTCTGCTGTCGATCGCGTTGAGCGTCGGCGCAACCGCGGTCGTCTTCACGGCGATCAAATCCGTGCTCATAGATCCATTGCCGTATGCGCATGCCGAAGCAGCTCGTGCAGTTTCGCAGCGAATTTCCACAGATGCAGCGGCAGGCTAACAGCGACTGGGTGGTATGGAATGACACCCGCGAACTGGATCGAAGGACGCGCACGCTCGAATCGACGGGCGTCTACAGCAACGCCATTTTCGATCTTGCAGGCGATGCGAATTCGACGCCGGAAGCGCTTTACGGCGTTCGGATGAATGCGAACTTGTTCCGAGTTCTGGGTGTCTCCCCGATGCTTGGACGCAACGTTCTCCCGGAAGAGGATCAGCCCGGCCACTCAGATGTAATGATTCTCAGCTACGGCCTTTGGGTGCGCCGGTTCAACTCGGATCGTTCCATCGTAGGCCGAAGCGTAACCGTCAATGGACACTCTAGCCAGGTGATCGGCGTCATGCCGCCCGGATTTCGACTTTCCACTCCGCAGGCAAGCGGCTCATACGCCGTCTCCTTACAGGGATTTCTGGGCAGCACCGTTCAATGTGCCCACGAATCCGAATGCGGCTCTCGGCGCCGTGTCAAGGCTGCGACCAGGGGTCACGTTGACCGAAGCGCGCCAGGACCTCGCGTCGATCAGCGCGGCGCTGGCTCACGATTTTCCCGAAACCAATCGCGACCGCACGCTGCAACTGAACCCGGTGCGCGACCGGACCGTGGGAATCGCCACCAACGGTCTGCTGCTGCTGATGGCGGCAGCGGTCCTGTTTATGCTGATCGGATGCGCCAACGTCGCCAACCTGCTGCTGGCGCGTGGGCTTGCCCGGCAGCGGGAAATCGACGTGAGACTCGCGATCGGCGCGGGACAAATGCGGATCGTTCGCCAGCTGCTTACCGAGAGCTGTCTGCTGGCCGTGCTGGGCGGTCTCGGCGGCTATATTCTGACAGCGGCGGCATGGCGCATCCTGCCGGCGATAGCTCCGGTAAACATTCCCCGGCTGGCTGCCGCGCGTGCGGATTCGACCATCTTCGGCTTCGCTCTTGCCCTGGCGATCATCAACGGGATCCTGTTCGGCATTGCGCCCGCGCTTCGCCTGACCCGCGAAAAAGCAATCGCGCTCGGCGGATTTGGCGCTCGCGGCGCTGCGTCCGGAAGACACGACCGTACGCGATCTTCACTTGTCGCAGCCGAGGTAGCCGTGTCGGTCGTCCTGGTGGTGATCGGCGGCGAACTGTTAACCAGCTTTGTAAAGTTGATCCACACCGATCCTGGCTTCCAGGCGGATCGCATTCTGGCCTCGGTGGTGCTGCCCGCTCGCGAGCGATACCCCGACCCCGCACAACGAGCGTTGTTCTACAAGCGAATTCTGGATTCGGTGCGCGCGCTTCCCGGAGTCGAAAGCGCCGGCACTGTGGATGCGCTGCCTTTTAGCGGCGAGAATAACGGCGGATACGTGAACGCCGCGGAAGGAACAAAGATCGAGGTAGAAATGGACAACGTGGGCGGCGAGTATCTCCAGACCATGGGCGTCCGTCTCCTCGAAGGCCGCTGGTTCCGCGAAGAGGAGATGGCCGATTCGAATGACTCCGCGATCGTGAATGATTTTATCGCCGCGCGCTTGTGGCCTGGCTCCAGCGCCCTTGGACAGCGAGTCTGCGTCTATTGCACGCCGGAGAATCCAAACAACTGGAAACAGGTGATTGGAGTCGTCTCCAGCGCAAGCCACGCCGCGCTGAACGAAGCGGCCAAGGGAAATGTTTACCTGGCAGCCGGAGCAATGCGGGAATCTGCCTTCGTTGTCGTGCGAACACAGCGGCCCATGGCAGATCTGGAGAAAGCCATCCGGCGAACCATCGCGGGGATCGACCCGAATCAGCCCGTGTTCCTCAGCGCGACCATGTCGGCTCTGATCGCCGACTCGGTCGCCGACCGGCGATTTATCATGATGCTGCTCGCAGTGACGGCCGGCCTGGCCCTGATCATGTCGGCCGCGGGCGTTTACGGCGTCATTTCGTACACCACTTCGCGCAGAACTCAGGAAATCGGAATTCGCGTGGCGGTCGGTGCGATGCCCTGGGACGTGCTGGCCTTAGTCTTCCGTCAAGGCTTCCTGACCGTCGCGATTGGACTCGGGATCGGACTCGGGATTGCGTTTTCGGCAATGCAGTCGCTGCGCGGTTTCCTTCCCGGGCTGGAGTCCGCGAACCCGTCACACCTTTGGATTACCACCGGATTAGTCGCGGTGATCGCGGGGATCGCCTGTTGGATCCCCGCGCGCCGCGCTACCAGGATCGACCCGATGTCCGCCTTGCGGCAGGAGTAGACGATCAGCGGCCAGCGGCAGGCTTGCCGCATCCGCACTGGCAGTTCGTCTCCTGGCAGCGGCATGCGTTCTTCTCGCATCCGCAGGAACAGGTCCCGCATCCGCAGTTGCACTTCGCGGCGTTCTTCGTATTGACTCTTTTCACGTTAGGCATTGTCTTTCTCCTTTTGTCTTTTGTGCGCTTGTTGCGCTTTCAATGAGGCTGACGTACGTCTCGTGAAAACCTTACAGTCCCTCGCGTGTTAGGCTGAGCGTGGTGGCAACCAGTCCAGAATCATCAACTTCGCTCTCTCCCGAGGCGATCCAGCGCCTGGTGGACCATCACCGGCAGTTCCTCGCATTCCTTCAGACCCGGGTCGAATCCAGGGCCGCAGCGGAAGATATTCTGCAAACTGCCTTCGTGAAGGGCCTGGAGCGCGGCGCCGAGGTGCGCGACGAAGAAAGCGCCGTGGCGTGGTTTTACCGCGTGCTTCGCAACGCCGTGATCGATCACTACCGCCATCGCGCCTCGACGGAACGGGCGATAGAGGGTTTTGGCAAAGAGTTTGTGCTGCAAGAGGCACCGGCAGCGGAATTGAAGAACGAAATCTGCGCCTGCATTCTGGGCTTGCTCGAGACGCTCAAACCGGAATACCGGGACGCGCTGCGGATCATCGATCTGGATGAGGGAAGTTTGAACGACCTGGCGGAGCAGGCGGGAATTACTTCAGGAAACGCCGCGGTTCGAGTGCATCGCGCGCGCGAGGCTCTGCGCAAGCAGGTTCGCGTGGCCTGCGGAAGCTGTGCGGAGCACGGGTGCCTGGATTGTCAGTGCCAGTCCACGGGCTCCGCAGGTTGCCAGCCGGGCTGATCCTAATTCTTTCTCAGCACCGCAACGATCTCGTCGCCGCCTATTTCCGTCTTGCCGACGGTAAGGCCCAGCAAGACGAATCCTTGTGCTCCCGCTTCCTGCAACTCTTTCTGCATGGTCGCGGTCTTGGTGGTCGCAAGCAGGCGGTAGTTCGAACGCGGCCCTTTGACGGAGGAATCGGCTTCCATGATGATCACCACCTCCCTGCCCCCAAAGGCCGTCTGGAACACGGTCTGGTCTACGTATTCATATCCTTCGTCCGCCAGGCTTTGCATTTCCCTCTGCATCGTGGAGGTCTTGGAAGTAGCCAGGAGTTTGTAATGGAAGGTAGACCGGCCGGCGGCCGCTGCGTCTTTCACCATGGCGACAACCACCTCCTGCCCGCCGTTTGCGGTTTTGCCTCCCATGGCCTTGGCGAAGCGATAACCGTCAGCAGCCGCTTCATTAAGTTCCTTGTCCATGGTGGAAGTCCTGGACGTCGCGAGAATCCGGTAGGCCAGCGGACTATCGGCTCCATTTGCCGAGATGCTCAGTCCGAACTGAGCGCCAGCCACGAGCAGGACACTCCCGATCAGTTTCGTAAATTTCGACATTTTCTTTCCCTTTCACCCGGGCTGACGTGGAACCTGGCAGAACCTTACAGTTCGGCCGCGGGGCTGCTGAGGACCTAGCGGGCGAAAGTATCGCAGGCGGAGATTTGACCGGAATTTAGCCCGTTCTGAAACCATTGCATCCGTTCGCCCGACGATCCGTGGGTGAAGTTTTCGGGACTGACGTGGCCGGTTGCCATTTTCTGAAGCCGGTCGTCTCCGACGGCCGCCGCCGCTTGCAGTGCGGCCGCTACGTCGCTCTGGTCGACGATCTTTCGCTGCTCGGTGGACATGGCCCATATACCGGCTAAACAATCGGCTTGCAGCTCCAAGCGGACCGATAACGGGTTCGCCTCCCGCGGGTCGCTGGACCGCATGCGCTGCACCCGGCCCTCGATACCCAGGATCTTCTGGACGTGATGGCCGATCTCGTGAGCGATCACGTACGCCTGTGCGAATTCGCCGGGAGCCCCGAAACGGCCCCGTAGTTCGTCGAAAAAGCCTAAATCGAGATACACCTTTTCATCGTCAGGGCAGTAAAAAGGCCCGGTCGCGCTTTCAGCCTGTCCGCACGCGGAATCAATCGAATCCCGGAACAGCACCAGCTTGGCATGACGATACTGCTTGCCGCCTTGCATGGGAAGTAACTTCTCCCAGGTCCCTTGCACGTCGTCCAGCACAAACGAGACGAACTGCACTTCGGTATTTTCCGCAGCCGTAGACCGCGGCGCGGAGGTCGCTGCGGGCCGGTCGGACTCGGAATCGCCCAGGAAGAGTGCGAAGAAATTGCGATGGAAGACCAGGCTCAGTACCAGGAGGAGTAGAGCTCCGCCGATGCCTATATGGCGTCCGCCAAAGCCCATTCCCGAGAAACCGCCTCCGCCCTCGCTGCGGCGATCCTCGACGTCGTTGCTGGTTCCGCCTGGCTTCCATTCCATGACGGGGAAGAGAGCAATCCTGGGTCCAATCTTGCTACTTGCCGACCAGATGCTTCAGGTCGGCATTATTCTCCTGGCAGATGTACTCCAACGGCTCCAGGCCCGGGTGGAACAGGATATTCCAGCTCGTGGTCCAGGGCTTCGAATAGGCTCCGGGATCGTCGATGGTCGCCTCGTAGTGCAGGATCAGCTCATTCACACGGGTAAAGCGCTCGGTCACGTGGAGCTGTTCGGTGTGCGGATGTCCCGCGGCGTCCACCCAGCTTCGATCGTTCAACCCCGTGACATCGACCACGAGCGTGTCGCCTTCCCAATGGCCGATCCCCTCGCCCAGGTAGGTGGGATTGAGCTTGTCCGGCGGAGTGTGTTTGCGCCCATCCGTGTAGACGACCCTCCACATGTGCGCGCCGCCCTCGAACACGAACAGAACGCGGTTGGGCATCTGGTAAATCTGGAACGGGAAGGAAGTCGCATACATACGCGGGATTCCCGACGGCAGACAGAACCCCTCGGGATCGTCCTTCGTGACATTGGCGTTGCGCTGATCGTAGGCGGCTTTGGCCCATGGAAGAAAAGGAACGTCGGTCTTCTTCTCCGGCTGGGCAGTGCCAGCGAAACCGCCTCCCGTTCCGGCCATATCGCCGATGCCCGGAGGCTCCCACGATCCTTTGTCATTGCCCAGATCGGGATGGCCGTCGGGCAAGCGCGGAGCCGGTGGAATATTCTTCCGCGTGAGCGCGGCCGCTACCTTCTTGCCGTCAAAATCCTGAGCGATGCCGGAAACGTGCGCGAACAGAATTGCCCCGAGCAGACAAGCAAAATTAGATTTCATGCTCAACCCCTCCGGAACATCATAGTTCAGTGAACTGAGGGTGTATACTGAGCGCAGTTTGTAAACAATGCCTGGAGAAAACCATGCGCAAATCCCTGCTCATTCTCGCGTGCAGTTTTGCTTTACCAGTATTCGCAGCGTCATGCGAAAGCCTTGCCTCGCTGGCCTTGCCGAACACAACCATCACGGCGGCGCAGATCGTGCCGGCGGGACAGTTCTCGCCGCCTGGACCGGCCGGAAAAGGCAAGGGCGCCAACGCCTATAAGGACCTTCCCGAATTTTGCCGCGTGGCCGCCACGCTCAAGCCCTCCAGCGATTCCGATATCAAGGTCGAATTCTGGCTCCCGACGTCGAACTGGAACCGCAAGCTGCAATCGGTCGGCAATGGGGGCTGGGCAGGCGTGATCAGTTATTCCGCCCTGGCGGACGCGGTCAAAGCAGGCTATGCGGGCGCGTCCACGGACACCGGACACGTGGGCGGCAGCGGAAGCTTCGCCCTGGAGCATCCCGAACAGCTGGTCGATTTCAGCTGGCGCTCCGAGCATGAGATGACCCTCAAGGCCAAGGCCATGGTCCAGGCGTTCTATGGCAGCGCGCCTCGTCTTTCCTATTGGAACGGATGTTCCACCGGCGGGCGCCAGGGACTGAAAGAGGCCCAGAAGTTTCCCGACGATTACGACGGCATCATCGCCGGCGCGCCCGCCAACCGCACCGCGATCTCATTGTGGATCGCCTTCGCTGTGCTGAAAGATCCGGCCAGTTACATTCCGCCCGCCAAGTACCCCGTGATTCACCAAGCGGCGCTGGCCGCCTGCGATCTCCGCGACGGGGTCAAGGACGGACTCATCGAAGATCCCAGCAGGTGCAAGTTCGATCCGAAGGTGCTGCTGTGCAAGAACGGCGACGGTCCGTCGTGCCTGACTGCGCCGCAAGTGGACGCGGCGAAGAAGATCTACAGCGCGGCGACCAATCCCCGCACCGGGCAGGTACTGTTTCCATCGCTCGCGCCGGGAAGCGAGCTGAACTGGGGCATCCAGGCGGCCGGGCCCGATCCTTCGGCCAACATCTTCGACCATTTCAAGTACGTGGTCTTCAAGAATCCGGCCTGGGACTGGAAGACTTTCGATTTCGACCAGGGCATCGCACTCGCGGAGCAACCGGAGAACGCCGCGATGAACTCGACCGATCCGAACCTCAAGCCGTTTTTCTCGCACAACGGAAAGCTGCTCATCTATCACGGCTGGGCCGATTCGAACGTCTCCCCGCTGAACACCATCAAGTACTACAAAAGCGTGGAGGATACGCTCGGCGGCGCGTCGAAGACTTCCAACAACATGCGGTTGTTCATGGAGCCGGGCATGGGACACTGTGGCGGCGGCGAAGGGCCGAACGTGTTTGACAAGGTCGGCACGCTCGATCAGTGGGTGGAACAGGGCAAGGCGCCCGAGAAGATCGTCGCGTCGCACAGCACCGCCGGAAAGGTGGACCGCACCCGTCCGCTGTGCCCATATCCGCAGGTCGCCAAGTACAAAGGCTCGGGGAGCATTGACGAAGCGGCGAACTTCGCCTGCCAGCTACCATAGAAGTGGCATTCGGATCGATATCGGAGGAGTTGATTTTTATGCGAAATAGATGGTTATTCCTGCTTTCTCTGGCGGGAGCCGCTCTGCTCTTGACGCGGGCGACACTCACCGCACAGGAAAGATTGACGTCACCGATTCTTGCTGCGCCGAGTCCCACGTTCTCATTCGGAATGATCGGACTGGGCACGGGCCAAACGGCCCGGCTCAACGTTGTCAACCTGGTGCGGATCGCTCCGCCCATCGCGGTCTCCATCGCCCAGATCCCCTGCAAAGTGGACCTGAGTCTTTACGATGGCCAGGGAAAGCTGATCCAGCAGAAGACCGTCGCGAACCTGGGTTTCGGGCAGGCCGATTTTCTCGATGTGGCCCGTTCGGAGCTTAGTACAACAGCGGCGCACGTGGATATCAGCGGCGTGGTGAAAGTTGGATCCACCCAATCTTTCTTCTGCAACATCAGCACCACCCTCGAGGTTTTCGACAACGTTACCGGCGTGACCACGGCGATTCTGGCGAACGCGAGTACTTCTCAGGGGTTCATCTTCCCCGTGCTTTCCCTGCTCCCGCCAACCACACAGCAATAAGTCTCTACTCCAGGGCGAACACCCATACCGACCCGCCGTCCGGCATCGGAGGAACTTCGCCCGGGAACAAGCGGCTCATCGTATTCACTTCGCCACCCGCGTCCTGGCCCCAGCCTGCCAACACCGCGATGTATTGCTTCCCATTCACCGAGAAAGAAGTCGGCGGCGCCTCGACACCAGAACTCATGGGGAACTCCCACAGCAACTTGCCCGTCGTCGCGTCGAAGGCATGGAACTTACGATCGGCGGTTCCTCCACTGAAGACCAGTCCACCGCCGGTGGCCAGCATCGAACCCCAATTCGGCGATCGGGCGTAGTTGTGTGTCCACACTTTCTGCCCGGTGTCGACATTCCACGCCTGCACTTCGCCGAAGTGATCGGCGCCCGGCACAATCAGCGGGGGAAAGCCGCTCACGATGCCAACGAATCCCCGCCCCGGCGTATAGGTGACATTCGGAGCGCCTCCGTTATGCCCGCAAATATTGTTGTTGGCGGGGATATAGATCATGCGCGTTTTGGGGCTGTACGAAATCGGCGGCCAGGTCTTGCCGCCATGGACGCCGGGGCAGAATTCGGCCGGCGCGTTGGTGCCGGGCTTGTGCGCCGGATCGATATCGGGGCGGCCTGTAACCGGATCCACGCTGCGGATCACATTGTTGAACACGTACGGCTTGCCTTCGACGAACTTGATGGGTCCGGCGCTGCGCTCCAGGAACCACAGATATCCGTCGCGCGCGACATCGATCAGACCCTTGATGGTCCGCCCGTTGCGCTGGTAATCGACCAGAATGGGCGGCGACACTTCGTCGTAATCCCAGGAGTCGTTCGGATGGTATTGGTGATAGCCCTTGATCGCGCCGGTGGCGACATCGAAGGCGATGGTCGACGCGGTGTAGAGGTTGTCGCCGGGGCGATTATCGCCGATCGTCGGGCCGCCGTTCCCGGTGCCGAAGTATGCGAGGTTGGTCTCGGGATCGTAGTTTCCGGTGACCCACACGGGAGCGCCGCCGGTCTTCCATTGGTCGCCGCCCGCGGGCCAGGTCTCGCTTCCAGGTTCGCCGGGCGCGGGAATGGTGAACGTGCGCCATGCCTCTTTTCCGGTCTCGGCATCGAACGCCGCCACAAAGCCGCGGATTCCGAATTCGCCGCCCGAAGCACCCACCAGTACTTTCCCATTCGCGATCAGCGGAGCGAGCGTGGTGTAATAACCGGATTTATTATCGGCAATGGTCGAACTCCACACTTCCGTGCCGGTCTTGGCATCCAGCGCGACCAGGACCGCCTCGCCGGCGCACACGTAAACTATATCGCCGTAGAGCGCCACGCCGCGATTCACTTCGTGAGGCACGTTCGCTCCCTGAGGTCGCGGCCGGCGATAGCGCCAGAGGATCGTGCCAGTGGCGCCGTCGAAGGCAATCACCTGGTTGAAGGGCGTCGTCACGAAAACCACTCCGTTGTTTACCACCGGAGCAGCCTCATGCGCGCGACCTTCGCCCGTAGTCGAGGACCAGATCAGCTTCAGCCTCGCGACATTTGCGGGAGTGATCTGATCGAGAGGGCTGTAGCCCCAGCCGTCATACGTCCGCCGGATCATGGGCCAGTTGCCGTCTTCCGGCTTCAGCAGGCGCTCGGCCGTGACCGCCTGGTAGTTCTTGAGAATCGCGGGCATCGGCGGCGGCGGGCCTTGCTTCCCTGCTTTCCCTTTGCCGCCCTTCTCCTGGCCCGATGCCGTGGTTAGAAATAATGCAGGGATCACGGCAGCCGCCGCGGCGGCCAGCAATAATACGCGGGGCGTGAGCATGAACGTAACTCCTGATTTTAGGCTTCCAGAATAGACTACCTTGACTCACGCCGGGAAACCGCATATACCTTCTAGAGCACATATGCGATTCATCAGAACCATCGTTGGAATCGGCGTGGTAGTCGCCGCGGCCCTGTGCGCGACTCCTCCGCGTTCGATGCGAATGTACGTCTTCGACTGCGCCACCCTCAAGGATCGCGACCCCGCCACTTACGGTCTGACACGGCAACAAGTGGAATCGCCCACGGAATCGATAGATATGTCCGATCCCTGCTTCCTGATCGTGCACCCGCGTGGGACGCTGCTATGGGAGACCGGATTGAATGACGCCGTCTACAATCGTCCGGAAGGCGGCGGCGCCAAGCACGACAAGATCGACAAGTCGCTCAAGAGCCAGCTTGCAGCGGTCGGCTATCATCCCAAGGACATCACGTATCTGGCGATCTCTCACCTCCATGGCGATCATTCCGGCAACGCCAACGATTACATGGGCTCCACGTGGATCGCGCAAAAAGCCGAGCGCGATTACATGTTCGGCCCAGGCCTGCCGGAGAATATTCATCCCAACGAATACGCCGCGCTGAAGAACAGCAAGACCAAGCTGATCACCGGCGATTATGATGTGTTCGGCGACGGCTCGGTGACGCTGATCTTAACTCCGGGTCACACTCCAGGCCATCAAAGCTTGATGGTCAAGCTGCCGAAAACCGGGCCGGTGATACTGACCGGCGATCTCTATCATTTCCCCGGCGAGCGAACGTTCCACACCATGCCGAACGGCGAGAAGTCGCTGCAGACGCCGGCGTCGCGGGAAAAGATCGAAGCGCTGGTGAAGCAAACCGGCGCGCAGCTCTGGATCCAGCACGACATGATCGGAAACCACAAGTTAAAGAAGTCTCCGGCATACTATGAATAAGCTTTCCATTCTCGTTTTACTAGCCCTGCCTGTCGTCGCGCAGGATTACCGGAAGCTTCCCTCGACTGACTGGCCGCTGGTCGGTGGCGATTGGGGGAACACGCGGTATTCGACGCTCGCGCGCATCAATCCATCCAACGTGAAGACGCTCAAGGGCGCATGGATGGCTCGCTTGCAGTCCGGATTCGGCGCGGGATTCTCGCAGCAAGGCACGCCCGTGGTCAAGGATGGCGTGATGTACGTCACCACCGGCCAGCAGGAGATTTTCGCGCTGGATGGCAAGACCGGCAACACCATTTGGGAATATCGGACACCCACCGATCCCAAGACCGGCGACAACAGAGCCAAGCGCGGCGTCGCCCTCGGCGAAGGGATGGTCTTCGGCGTCGAGTCGGACATCCGCCAGCCCGCGCCGAAGGAAGGTCGTCCGGAGCCATTGACGCGGCTGTTCGCGCTCGACCAAAAAACTGGAAAAACACTCTGGAAGATGGAACTCGGCGCGGACGTGCCGAAAGAACTGCGCCAATATGTGGCAGTCCCGCCCCTGTACTACAAGGGTTTGGTGTACGTCAGCATCTCGGGCGGCGACGGCGGCTTGCGCGGCCGCCTCACGGCGCACGATGCGAAAACCGGCAAGGAAGTCTGGCGATGGTGGGCCGTGCCCGGTCCCGGCGAGTTCGGCCACGATACCTGGGAAGGCGATTCGTGGAAGACCGGCGGCGGAGCCATCTGGGTCCAGCCGGCTCTCGATCCCGATCTGGGCCTGCTGTACGTCAATACCGGCAACCCTTGGCCCGATTACAACGGGTCGGCGCGCGCCGGCGACAACCTGTTCACCGATTCCATCGTCGCGCTCGACGCGATGACCGGTAAATACAAGTGGCACTTCCAGACCGTGCATCACGACCTCTGGGACTTCGATGTGCCCACGCCCTTGATCCTGTTCGATCAGGTTTACAACGGCCAGACGCGCCAGGCCCTCGCCGCGCACACCAAACAAGGTTGGGTGTACGTTCTGGATCGCGTCACGGGCAAGCCTTTGATCCCCGTAACGGAGAAGCCGTTTCCTCAAGAAGCGCGCCAGAAGACCGCGCCAACGCAGCCCGTTCCGGCAGGCGATCCGACGGCTCCGCAGTGCGCCGAGCCGGTGAAAGATTATGAGCGCGGCTGCATGTTCACGCCGGTCTGGACGGACTCGAAGATCGCGCAGCCTTCGGCCTCGGCCGATTGGGCTCCGGGAGCGTATGATCCGCGATCGGGGCTGCTCTACTTCACGACAGGTGTGTCCACGCGCAAGTTCAGCATCACGGGCCGCGTCTCGGTGCCCGGGACGCGCGAGTACGGACTGATCACCGCGCTCGATTCGCGAACCAACAAGCAGGTTTGGCAGAAGGAAGTCCCGTATCTGGCGGGATTCGGCAGCGGCGTGCTCGCGACAGCGGCCGGTCTTTTGTTCCACGGAGGCTCGGATGGATTCTTCCGCGCGTTCGATTCCAAAACCGGCGAAGAGCTGTGGCGCTTCCAGACCGGCTTCGGAGCCGACGCGCCTGCCGCGACCTACGAGATCGACGGCGAACAGTACGTCGCTATCGCCGCGGGCGGAAGCCGGGACGGCTATAAGGAAGCTCGCGGCGACCTGGTGTGGAGCTTCAAACTGGGTGGCCGTCTGAATCCGCTGAACGGTCCGCCGGTGCCGAAGCCGATCGTGACCACGGAATCGGCTCCCAATCGCGCGGCGGAACAATAAGGCCGCATCCATTACCGTGGTAATATAAGACATGGCACTCGCTCATTCTAAGATCACTGCGCAAGGGCAAATCTCGGTGCCCGCTGAGGTTCGCAAGAAACTCGGCGTTGGACCCGGTTCGATTTTGGAATGGGAAGAGGATGGCGACAAGATGGTGGTGCGGCGGTCGGGCCGGTTCACTTCGGAGGACGTTCACCGGGCGCTGTTCCCAAAGAAGGCGCCAGCGCGACACACGATCGAAGAAATGAAGGAGAGCATCGGTCAGCGCGTGAAAGAGCGTCATGCGCGCCGTTGATACGAATGTCCTGGTCCGGCTTATCACGAGAGACGATGTGCGGCAAGCGGCCTTGGCGGACGCCTTCGTGGAAAGCGGGGCGTGGATTTCGATTCTGGCATTGGCGGAAGCGAGTTGGGTCCTCCAAAAACTGTACAATCGAACCGCCGCGGAGCTTGCCGCCGCAATCAGCGTGCTCTTGGATCACAAGAATCTGACACTGCAGGATCCGGAAGCAGTGACAGCGGCGCTCGATCTCTTCAGGAAACGCCCGGCGCTTGGATTCTCGGACTGTTTGATGTTAGAGCTGGCGCGGAAAGCCGGTCATCTGCCATTGGGCACGTTTGACCGGGATCTAGGGAAAGTGGAAGGCACTCAGAAGCTATAGTCAGCTTGGAGAGAGGGATCGGTCATGGAACGGACTTTCTTGCTTGGCGCTGTAGGAACCTTACTGATCGTGAATGCTACTGCCCAGGATCGGATGCCGCCGATCCCGGTCGACCAGCAGACGGCCGCGCAGAAGAAAGCCATCGCCGATTACAAAGATCTTCGCAAAGCCGATCTCACGGGACCGCCGTGGACCGTTCTGCTGCGCGTTCCCGACCTGATCGTCCCGTCGCTCGAACTGCGGCTGCACAATCAGACCGCCAACAATCCGCTCGGTCAGAAGCTTACCGAGTTTGCGATCCTGATCGCCGCGCGCGAGTGGACCAATAACTTCGAGTGGAATGCTCACGCCAGACTGGCCACCGCCGCGGGCTTGAGCGCAGCCATCATCGCAGCGGTCGCCGACGGACGCCGTCCCGAGCATATGGCGGAGGACGAAGAAATCCTGTGGGATTTCTGTAACGAGCTGCTGCATAACAAGAGCGTCAGCGATCCGACCTACGCGGGCGCCCTGGCGAAGTTCGGCGAAGCAGGAGTCGTGGAAACCGCCAGTCTGGAGGGTTATTACACCTACCTCTCCATGGTGATGAACACCGCAAGGTCGCCGCTGCCGGCCGGCGTCAAGCCGCCGCTGATGGCGTTTCCCAAATAAATGCGGTTAGCTTAGCCTGCGTCCGATCGCCCTGAACGGCGCCGCCAGCCAGTCGCCAAGGAACCGCGCGCGCTTGGTGGGATTCAAACGCAGACCCGTGGGCAGGCTTGCCAGGTAGTTGCGCAGCGAGTATTTCATGGGCTGAAAAAACTGATCCCGCGCATCGTTGCCAAATGCCGCATAGCCGAACGCCCAGGAGAACGGGATGTAGCCGTAGTGCCGCCGCAACAAGGCCATGGATGCATCGAAAACGGTCTTGCGTTCGTTGATGGTCTTGGCGCCCTGATGCATGCGGGAACCGGCCAGATATTGCGGAATCATCTCAAAGCGAATTCCCTGCTTCGCCATGCGAATCCACAGGTCGTAGTCGAATGAAAAGTTGACATCCGGATCGAGCCCGCAGCGTCGATACGCAGAAGCGCGCATGAACGACGCCGGCTGGCAAATGAAACAATCCCACTCCAAATCTTTGGGATCGAACGGAAGCGTGGGATAGCGGCGGATTACCGCATCATGTTCGTCGATCCAATTTCCTTCGCCATACACCACGTCGATCTCCGGCCGAGCCATCAGCGCTTCCACGCCTGTACGAACAGCGCCAGGAACATAGATATCGTCGGCGCCAATCCAGGCAAAAATATCGCCATGCGCGCGCTGAAGGCCCTTGTGAACCGCATCCGAGGGGCCTTTATCCGGTTCGCTGAAATACTGAAGCCGGCCGCCGTAGCTCTTCAGAATCTCGATCGTGCCGTCGGTCGACCCGCCGTCCATCACGATGTATTCGATGTTGGGGTAGTCCTGGCTCAGGACGCTTTCGATGGTTCGGGGAAGATATCCCTCCATATTGAAGGAGGGCGTTACGATGCTGACCAGCGGCAGACCCGAAGAGTCCACAAACTGCTACCGGACCATACTACCGAACAACCGCGGAGTGAGTTTGATTTTGGCTAAGCATGTATTGATCGTAGATCCAGGCGTAGGTTTTCTCCATGCCCTGCCGCAGCGGGATGTCGGGCTCCCAGCCCAGGTACTTCTTGATCAGAGTGTTGTCGCTGTTGCGGCCCATCACGCCCTTGGGCGCGTCGAGATCATAGATGCGCTTCAGCTTGATCTTAGCGATGTCCTCGACGATATCCACCAACTGGTTGATGGACACCATTTCGGAAGAGCCAAGATTAATGGGCTCCAGGATGCCGGAGTTCATGATCTTCTGCACGCCGTCGATGCAGTCGTCGATATACATGAAGCTGCGCGTGCGGGTGCCATCGCCCCAAATCACGATTTCGTGCTTGCCGCTGGTCTTCGCCTCAATCACCTTGCGGCAAATCGCTGCGGGAGCCTTTTCGCGTCCTCCATCCCAGGTGCCATGCGGGCCGTAGACATTGTGAAAGCGCGCGACGCGGACATACATCCCGTAGTCTTCCGAGAAATGCCGGCACATGCGCTCGCTGAACAGCTTCTCCCATCCATAGCCGTCTTCGGCGAGAGCCGGGTAGGCGTCCTCTTCCTTCAACCCCGGATTGGCGGCATCCGTCTGTTTTTCGCCGTTATAGACGCACGCCGAGGACGAATAGAAGAACTTCTGGACGCCGTACTTCTGCGCGGCCTGAAGCATATGGGTATTGATCAGCACCGATAGCATGCACAGAGCTTTGTTGTTCTCGATAAAGCCCATCCCGCCCATATTGGCCGCGAAGTTGTAGACTTCGCTGGCGCCTTCCGCGGCCCGCTCGCAGCTGTCTTTCAGGTTCAAGTCCAGAACCAGGTTATCGGCATCGTCAAATACCTGATACCACTCGTCCAGTGGCTTGATGTCGACCGCGCGGATTCGTTTGTAGCCCTGACGGCGCAGATCGGCGACCATGGCGCCGCCGATAAATCCGCCCGCGCCGGTAACGAGGATTAAATCGTTTTTCATCGTCAAGGGTCAATGTAACATGGGTTGCTCGGGTTTTGTTTCATCGCCGGTCACTGCTAGACTAAGAAATATTCCAGTCCGGTTGGGTGCGGGTTCATCCGATTGCGAGTAGCTCTTCTCCAGATAAATCCGATTGCCGGCGATCTTAAAGGGAACGCCTCGCAGATCACGCGCGGCGTCCGGGCTGCGCAAGCTCTCGGCGTCGATCTGGTGGTGACGCCGGAACTCGCGCTGATGGGCTACCTGCCGCGCGATCTTCTGATGAGCAGCGGTTTTGTGCAGCGAAGCTGCCAGATGCTTTCCTGCCTGGCCACGGAACTGAAGGACGCTCCGCCCGTCTTGGTGGGCGCTGCTACGCCGAATCCCGCGGACATCGGGCGGCCGCTGTTCAATAGCGCGATCCTGCTGAAAGACGGAGCGACGGGGCCGGTGTTTCACAAGACCCTGCTGCCCACCTACGATGTTTTCGACGAAGATCGCTACTTCGAGCCCGGGCGCGCACCCGGAATTCTGGATCTGAACGGCTTCCGCCTGGGCATCAGCATCTGCGAAGACGTCTGGAACGATCGCGATTTCTGGAAGCGCCGGCGTTATCACCACGATCCCATCGAAGAACTGGCACAGGCGGGCGCGCAAGCCATCGTCAATCTCTCCGCGTCGCCGTTCACCGTCGGCAAAGAAGAGCTGCGCGAAAAGATGCTGGGACAGATGGCCCGCAAGCACGGCCTTCCCCTGGCTTGGGTGAACCAGGTCGGCGGCAATGACGATCTGATTTTCGACGGGCGTAGCGGCGCGTTCAACAAGCAAGGCGCACTGTTCGCGCGAGCCAAGGGTTTTACCGAGGATCTGCTGGTGGTGGATCTCTCGTCTGAAACCGGCACGATCGCGACGGACGATTTCACGCCGGAATCGGAAATTTGGAACGCGCTGGTCCTGGGCGTGCGGGATTATGCGCGCAAGACTCACTTCAAGAAAGTGCTGTTGGGACTTTCCGGCGGCATCGACTCCGCACTGACCGCGGCGATCGCCGTCGACGCACTGGGTCCGGAGAACGTTCTTGGCGTCATGATGCCCTCGATCTATTCGAGCCAGGGCAGCGTGGACGATTCGGTGGAACTGGCGCGCAATCTGGGCATCCAGGTTGTGCAGTTGCCCATCTCGCCCATCATGGATACGTACGAGAAAACGCTGACGGCGGCCTTTCAAGGCTACCAGCCGGATGTCACGGAGGAGAATATCCAGTCCCGGATTCGCGGCAACCTCCTGATGGCCTTGTCCAACAAATACGGGGCGCTGCTGCTCACCACCGGGAATAAGTCCGAACTGGCGGTTGGATATTGTACGCTGTACGGAGATATGAACGGCGGACTGGCGGTGATCGCGGATCTGCCCAAGATGATGGTGTACCGTGTCTCCCGATACCGGAACAAGCGCAAAGCCGACATCCCGGAATCGACTCTGACCAAGGCTCCGTCGGCCGAGCTGCGTCCGGATCAAACCGATCAGGACAGCCTGCCGCCTTACGAGGAGCTCGACCGCATTCTGGAATTGCATATTGAAGGATGCCAATCCGCGGAAGAAATCATCGCGCAGGGATTTGACGAAGCGACGGTCCGCAAGGTTCTCCGGCTGGTCCGGAATGCGGAGTTTAAGAGGAAGCAGGCAGCTCCCGTTTTGAAGGTGACATCGCGCGCTTTCGGAACCGGGTGGCGAATGCCCATTGCACGAGGCGAAGGATGAAGATTTCGATTATCGGATTAGGGAAACTGGGATCGCCCATGGCGGCGGTGATGGTTCACAAGGGACACACCGTAACCGGCGTCGACGTGAATCCAGACTACGTGGCTGCGATTCAGGAGGGACGGCCGCCGGTCAACGAGCCGGGCCTCGCCGCGATGATCACGGCGAATCGCGAGCGCCTTACCGCCACAGCCGATTGCGGCGCAGCGGTACTGGCCACCGACGCTACGTTCATCATGGTACCGACGCCTTCGGAAGCGGACGGCGGATTCTCCATGAAGTACGTCCTCAGCGCGGCCGAGCAGATCGGCGCGGCCCTTAAAAAGAAACCGGCCTGGCACCTGGTGGTGCTTTCGAGCACCGTGATGCCCGGATCCACCGGCGGGACGCTCTTGCCGGCGCTCGAAGCGCACTCGGGCAAGAAATGCGGCCAGGACTTCGGTCTGTGCTACAACCCCGAGTTCATTGCGCTCGGCAGCGTGATCCGGGACATGCTGAATCCGGACATGATCCTGATCGGCGAATCGGACTCGCGTTCGGGCGAGCTTCTGGAAGGGCTCTACAAAGGAGTCTGCGACAGCAATCCGCGCATCCAGCGCATGAACTACGTGAACGCCGAGCTCACCAAGCTTTCGGTGAACACCTTCGTGACCACCAAGATCTCGTACGCGAACATGCTGGCGCAGGTATGCGAGCGTTTGCCTGGAGCCGACGCGGACGTGGTTACATCCGCCATCGGCTGCGACACCCGGATCGGATCGAAATATCTGAAGGGCGCGCTGGGCTATGGCGGCCCTTGTTTCCCGCGCGATAATGTCGCGTTCTCCGCACTGGCGCGCGCCACGGGAGCACCGGCGCTGCTCGCCGAGGCGACCGACCAGCTGAACCGCAGGCAAGTCCCGCGGCTGACTGAGATCGTCCGATCACGGCTGCCGAAGGGCGGAACCGTGGGCGTCCTCGGACTCTCCTACAAGCCGGATACCGAGGTCATCGAGGAATCGCAGGGCCTGGATCTGGCGAAACATCTGGCGTCGGCCGGATTCAAAGTCGTGGTTTACGATCCGGCGGCGATGGAAAACACCAAGCGGCAGCTCGGCAGCGCGGTCACCTATGCCACATCCGCGGCGGAATGTGCGCGCCAGGCGGATGTGCTGGTGATCACCACGGCCTGGCCTGAATTCAAGAAGCTCACTCCCGCCGATCTGAAATCCGGCGAACCGCGGCCGGCTATTATCGATTGCTGGCGCGTCCTGCCGGCGGATCTGTTCGCGAATCTGACGGATTATCTGCGGCTGGGCTACGGCGGCCTGGCAACGGGTTCCGAGGATCAGACCAAAGACGCCGGCATCGGAATTGACGCACCGGACTTGAGCCGGGCCGCCCGGATCTTTTCTGTAGGCACGGACTAACGGAACGCAAGATGTCTTTTCAAGACACTTCCATTCAGAAGGTCAGCGAGTACTGGAATTCCCGTCCCTGCAACATCCGGCATTCGACCAAGCCGATCGGCTCGAAGGAATATTCAGACGAGGTCGAAGCGCGCAAATATTTTGTCGAGCCTCACATCCCGGGTTTTGCCGAATTCGAGCGATGGAAGGGCAAGAAGGTCCTGGAAATCGGCTGCGGCATCGGCACCGCGAGCATCTCTTTCGCCCGCTGCGGCGCGCAGGTTACCGGCGTGGATTTGACCGAGAAGTCGCTCGAAATCGCCCGCCAGCGCGTGGCCGCTTCCGGATTGGAGGGCAACGTCCGGTTCTTCCAGGCGGACGCCGAGAATCTTAGCGATTACGTCCCGGCTGAGAAATACGATCTGGTCTATTCCTTCGGCGTGATTCACCACACACCTCATCCCGAACGCGTGATCGAGCAGATTCGCAAGTACGTGACTCCCGCGAGCACGGTCAAGATCATGGTGTACAACCGCTGGTCCTGGAAAGTGCTGTGGATCCTGTTCGTGTACGGCAAAGGCCAGTTCTGGAAGATCGACCGCTTGATTGCCGACAGCTCGGAAGCGCAAAGCGGCTGCCCCATCACGTATAGCTACTCGCGAGCCTCGGGCCGCCGGCTTCTCGAAGACCACGGGTTTCGGGTAACCAAAACCGAAGTGGACCACATCTTCTCCTACAGCATCCCCGAGTACGTGAAGTATCAGTACAAGCAGGTCTGGTATTTCCGCTGGATGCCCAAGCCGCTCTTCAGAGCTCTGGAACGCATGTTCGGTTGGCACCTGTGCTTGACGGCGACGCCAAAATAGTGCGCGAACCCTACCTTTCCCTGGTGGTCACCGCCCGCAACGATGACCATGGCGGGAACCTGCTCGGGCGCATGCAGATTTTTGTGGACGGCTGGCTGGCCCAGGCGCGGCGCTACAACATTCCTTCGGAGCTGATTATCGTGGAATGGAATCCGCCGGCCGGGCGGCCTCCCTTGGCCGAGGCTTTGCGCTGGCCCACCGAATCCGGGCCATGTGAGGTTCGCATCATCACCGTTCCTCCCGAGATTCACAGCCGCTTCGAGCATGGCGCGAATCTGCCGCTGTACCAGATGATCGGCAAGAACGTCGGCATTCGCCGCGCTCGAGGGCGATTCATTCTGGCGACCAACATCGACATTTTGTTTTCCGACGAACTGGCGGCGTTCCTGGGTTCGCAGCAGCTCGGGACCGACAGGATGTACCGGATCGACCGCTATGACGCTATGAGCGACGTTCCCGCGGGCGCGCCGATCGAAGAACAACTGGCTTACTGCCGCACTCATCTCATTCGTGTGAACCGGCGCGATGGAACCTTTGAAGTCGCCCCGGATGGCGGGCCCGTCCTCAGCGCGCACGATATGGCCTCCGCCGGATCTGGCATTCTTTTCGGGCTGGCTGGTTCCCTGCCGAACGCTTCGGGCCCGTGGGATGCTTTCGCTGGGCGCAGGAGCAAGCCGAGATCCTGCTGGAGCACTTCGCGCGAGTTCGATGACGCGGCTGACTAGTGGATCTGGAGCCCGGAGCCGGCTACGGGCGGCCGCCCTCTGGATCTGGAAGTGGTGACGGATGACGGAACGATCGCTGGCGCGCGTCAGCGATCGACACTCGTACCACGCTGCATCTCACGCTGCCCGCCCCGCCTCCCTCGCGCCTGCTGTTCCGCGCAACGGGAACATTTGCCTCACCAAACACAAATCCGCGAACTCTGTGCTTTCGAGTATTTCGCGTTGGCGCCGCGATCCTGGAATCGCCAACGATGCTCCGGGCACTCGCGCGGGTAACGCTGGAAACGCCTTCAAGAAGCAGCCGGATGCTCGCTGCGTGGCGGAATCTGCAGTATGTTATCGGAAAACTCGCCGATGGCGGGCCGCTGGTTTCACTGACAATGCCGGTATCACCCAAGCTTCACCGCATCTCTGAAGACCTATGTGGAGCGTGGCGGTTTCACGGGCATGCTTCGGGGCAAGCAAGGCGCCGGCCCCCGCGCAGCCAACGGTTGAGCCCGTAGTAGAAGTCACCCAGGAGAGCATCCGCTGCCCCGACTTTCTCCACACCAACGGCTGCGGCGATTTCACGCTCCTCGCTCGCGAAAAATGGTTTGATCTGCGCGGATATCCGGAGTGGGACATCTTCTCGATGAACATCGATTCGGTGTTTTGCTTCACCGCGCATTACGGCGGGGCTCGCGAAGAGGTGCTGGCCGAGCCGATGCGGATCTATCACATCGAACATGGCAGCGGGTCCGGCTGGACTCCGGAAGGTCAAAAAAGCCTGTTTGACCGGATCGCCGCTAAGGGCATTCCGATCCTCGATAACGAAGATGTCCTCCAGTGGGGCGCGCAGATGCGGCGGTTGAACTCGCCCATGATCTTCAATCATGAGGCCTGGGGTCTGGCCGATGTTAGCTTCGATGAAACCGTACCCGGCCACACCCAAGACCCCGGTGTCGATCTGGTTCGGGTGCGCGAATAAGGCTTCGGTTCCGAATGTCGATCGCTTCAGATCGAAGGTCTTTCGAACGTTAGATTCTCTTCCTGATCGTGACTTTGCCGTTCCGTCGACACCAGTTCATAACCCGCTTCCGTGAGGTAACTGACAACCGACTGCTTGTCGGATGCTCCCTCATACAACGGGCGGTCCGTGATTTGAACTTCAAGGGAAATGCGCCGGATGCTGGGCAATCTCGCGCCGGCGGACCGGACCACCGCGAGATCCGCGCCTTGGGCATCGATCTTGAGGTAGCTCACCTCGCCGATGCCCATACGGTTTAAGAACGTCTCCAGGCGAATTGCCGGAACAGAGATTTTCTCTTCGGTTCTCAAGGCCTCGTGCCCGATCCACGATTCAAACCCCCGGGGATTGAATGGAAGAAGGGAGCTGGCCCCGGTGAATGCATTCAGGTAAAATTCCGCCGAACCATCCGTCTCCGCGACCGCCATGGGCAATACCACGTAATTGGCAAGCCGCCCCATCAGCTTCGATGCCACCTCCAGATTTGGCTCGAACGCATACACCCGAAGATCGGGTCTCCCCGCGGCAATATGGAACGTTTTCTCGCCTAAGTGGGCGCCCACGTCGAGCCACACCTCGACGCCGCCGTCCCCGTCCTCGCGCGGAGGAGCCTTGAACAGCAGCTCGGTGCTAATGCCGTGAATTTCTGCCGTGGTCACAACCCCGTCCGGAGCGGTGTTGCGGATTACCAATTGGATCCCAGGGGGCGGCGAATCGACCATCACACTGAGCCAGGTCCGCTCGGCGATGGTGCTTTGCTTTTCCTCCGCGACGAATTCGCGAAGGTCCGCTTGCGCTACACCGACGCCCATACGCCCTTCCCGGACAGTGGCCTCGATCCGAATGATCAGGCGGGTGGCGCCTTTTAACGCCTGTTCACTGCCCTCATTCAACGAGACGATCGCGGCATAAGCCCACTGTTGGGGACTCATTGTGATCCGCACCGGATCCGTGCCCGTCACGGTCGAAGCATTACAAGCGATCGCTCCTTTCAGGTTGAACAAATCAAAAGTAGGCTGTTGTTCCGGCATGATCGCGGGTTCGCCATTCGGTCTCCCGCTTCGGTATTATTACGCACATGCGAAGTCGAATCATATCCAGTCTCCTGCTCGCGATCGTGTCCCTTTACGGCCAGGCTCCGCCACCAGCCGGGCGAGGAGGCGGGGCCGCTCGAGTCGCCCCACCCGCGCGCATCGTGTCGTTCACGGCCCAGCCGGCCACGATCCAGGCGGGACAGCCCGTTACGTTGGTCTGGGCCGCGGAGAATCCCAACGCGACTACGATCGATCAGGGCATCGGCCGCGTGACTGCCCGAGGCAGCCGCCAGGTGTTTCCCACGACGACGACGAACTACACGCTGACAGTGACAGGTCCGAACAATACGACATTGACCAGCTCCGTCACTGTCAACGTTTCCGGCGCCAAAGCGGCGACGGCCCCCGCTCCGGTCGATCTTCACGTCGATCTGAATGGCGTGTACGGATTCGCGGGTGTACGCGGCGCGGAACCGCCTCCTCTGAAGCCCGGCGCGGAGAAATTCAGAATCGTGCGAGGCCCCAACGACGTCCGCGGCAACACCACTCTGGGGACCGATTGCAAACCGCTCGGCGTGCCGCAGTCCTTCGTGACTCCCTACCCGTTCCAGATCGTGCAAACTCCAAAACTCATCCTGATGGTCTTCGAGTATCCCAATGCGATCCGCTTCATTCCCACCGACGGACGTGCTCACCCGGTGGATCCCGATCCAACCTGGATGGGCGATTCGGTCGCGCACTGGGAAGGAGACACGCTGGTGGTGGACACCATCGGCTTCAACGATAAGACCGAGGTCAGCGGCTTCATGCATACCGAAAGCCTGCACGTTGTGGAGCGGTTCCGGCGCATCGAAAACGGTTCCCTGCAATACGACGTGACGGTGGAGGACCCGAACGTCTTCACTCGTCCCTGGGTGCTTGCCGGCGAGAACGCTTCCCTTCCGGCCGGAGCTCGACCACGTGGACGAGTTCGTGTGCGAGACGTCCAAGGACTACGACAAACTGTTCGACAAGAAGTGATAAGATCCCGCTATGAAACTTTCGTCCCTGTTATTCGCTTCGACCCTGTTGTTCGCAGCACTCCTCGTGGCCGCCGACCCGGCCGGGTATAACCAGTATTCCAGCGCGGATCTGAAAGCCCGCGTCGACTCAGCCAAGCCCGATGACCATCAGGTTCGGATGAATCGCGTGGGGAGTTGGGGCAATCACTCCTTGCTTGCCATCCGTCGCGACGCCGATGGCGAGGCCGAAGTCCATGACACGCAGGTTGACGTCATTTTCGTGAAGTCCGGCGAGGGTACGCTGGTCCTCGGCGGGACCGTGGTGGAGCCGCGCACGACCGCGCCAGGCGAGATTCGCGGGAAATCCATCCAGGGCGGCGTCAACAAGAAGATGGCGGCCGGCGACGTCATTCACGTTCCCGCCAAAATTCCGCACCAGATGCTGGTCCCCAAATCGATAACCTTCGAAGTGGTGAAGGTCGATACGAAGTAGCTATTTCTGGCGGCGTTCGTCCATCCACGCGTAAATGCGGCGAACGCCGCGCAGATCGGCTCCCGGACCGGTGATCTGCGGAAAATCCTTCGCGTGCGATGTGAGATCCACGCGGCTGGCGGCTTGATCCGCGGTCAAGCCCTGAGCGCGCAGGCTGGCGATCTTGACGGTGATGTCGGATAGATAGCCCTGAAACGCCGTGATCAGGCCCTTGTCGCCGAAGGGAGCGCCGTGCCCCGGCAGCACCAGCGCGAAGTCCAGGTTCTTGAGCGCGCCCAGCGTGGTCACCCATTCGTCGAAGAACGCATCCCCCATGTAGGCGAGCCGGCTCTCCATCAGATCGCCGGTGCAGACGATCCGCTCGCGCGGCAGGAACACCACCGTGTCGCCGCCAGTGTGGCCGCGCCCCAGAAAGAGAAGCTGGATCTCGCGGGAACCCTTGTGGAGCACCATCTTCGACGAGTACGTCACGTTCGGCGGAGTTGGCTTGATCTCCTTCAGCTGATTCAGCGTGTCCTGCGCCGCGGCCAGGTCCTTCTGGAGCGCCGCCTTCTTCGCTGCGTCCTTTTCCGCCGCGATCTGCTTATTCAGGGAGTCGATCCGCGCCGGAACGGCCGTCTTCTGCGACGTGATGAACGGCTCGCGATTGAGCACGTCAAACGTCGTGATCGCTGTCCGGACGTATTCGTGGGCGATGATTTGCACCTCCGGCCCGAACACCGAATTCCCGTCCGTATGGTCGTAGTGAAAATGCGTATTGACCACGGTTCGCACCGGCTTGCTGGTGATCGTTTTAATATCGGCGAGAAACGCGCGAGCGGCGGCGGGCGTAGTGCCGTCGTCCACCACCAGCACGTCCTGATCGTTGACGATCACCACATTGTTGCTGCCGAAGCCTCCCGTCGCGTAGTAGACTCCGTCGGCAACTTTTTCGAACTTGTACGTCTTGCCCTGGGTGACCGGATACGTCTGGGCTTTTGCTCCGGACGCCGCGGCAAAAAGCATCGACGCGACGACTGCAATCGTTGGCGCTCTCATTTCAATACTTCAATTCAATCCGGATCGCGTGCGACGGAGTCGAGCCGGTGTTCTTGACAGTGTGCACAGTCTCATCCGCCCAGGATGCCGTGCCCGCCTTGCGCTCGCCGACGGTTCTCTTGCCATCCTGGGATATTTGTTCGTTGGTGTAGGTATTGATATAGACCACAACGCCATGACGATGCCGATGCAGGGGTTCGGTCACCCCGACCGGAATCTGGTCGTCGATCACGCGCACAAATTGGTTTTCGAGAATCAGGTGCTGCGTGTCTTTGCAGACCTTCAGGGAATCGAGCGGGTCGTCGGCCGCCTGCGGCGACGCAACCCAGGCAACTGCCAGACAAACCGCCAGAACGATGAGAATTCTGAATCCTATCTTCATGGCTTCCCAGTATATCCCTTGACGCTATTTGGTCACGATGACCACATACAGTTGGTAAGCTGATTCAAGAGAGCAGGCAGGGGCTAGTCCTGGCGCAAACCGGCGCGGAAACAGTTGGCCAGCTGTGTGCATCTGCAAAGAAGCGTGACTGTTGCACATGCGGAGGAATATGGTGTACCCAACACACCGGTTATGGCTGGTCTTCTTGGCGGTCGTTTGTTTGCCGGCCGCGTTTTCGCAGGCCTCGGAGACTTTCGCCAATCCTGCATCTTCTAACAGCGCCCCACAGCCGGCTGCCGCGCTGGACAAGATGGACATCGTCGACAAAGTCCTCGGCATGGTCGGACCTTCCGAACATACGAAGCTGACCGAGAAGGAGCGGTTTCAGATATATCTCCTGAGCGTCGGAGGGCCCGTGCCGTTGATGGGCGAAGCTTTCGGCGCCGGTATCAGCCAGTGGCACGATACTCCTCCCGAATGGGGCCAGGGCTGGGGCGCATTCGGCGAACGCTACGGCAGCAACCTCGCCTACAACGGCATCCGGCAAACCATCACCTACGGAGCCTCGGTCGCCCTTCACGAGGACACCCGTTATTTCGCCTCAGGCAAGCACGGAGTCTGGAAACGAACCGGTTACGCTCTCCTCAGCACGTTTACCGCGCGGCGTCCCGATGGCCGGCAGAGCTTCGCGATTCTCAAGTGTGGGTGGGGTGATCGGCGCCAGCGGGATCGCCAGTATCTGGGGGCCGAGAAGTTGGCAGGGCTTCAATAATATCGCTCAAAACGCCGGTATCTCTTTTGGCGCGACCGCGGCGCTCAATGTCGTGCGAGAATTCCTGCCGGATCTTCTGCAACGTCCGCGCCCCGAAAATCCCGGCGGCCACTGAAGCTAGCGAGTGTCGGGCAGCGCGAATACATACAGCGCGTTCCCATTCGCCGGATGATGAACCTCCGGAGCGACCACGGCCGGTACCTGCCGCGGGCTGCCGCCGTTCAATCCCGTCGTAACGGCGATGTACTGCTTTCCGCCCGCCGTGAAGGACACAGGAAATCCCTGCACCGATGTCGGCAGGCGCGTCCGCCACAGCTCGGTGCCGGTCTTTACGTCTACCGCGCGGAACACACGATCCAGATCGCCCACAAACGCAACGCCGCCGCCGGTGGATAGCACCGCCGTAAGAAACGGAGCGCGCTGCGTCACCTTCCACACTTCCCTCATCGTGTTCACGTCATACGCCGCGAGCTTGCCGACGTTGCCGCCCGACCCGGGCATTTCGAAAAAGCGGCGGTTCGCCGAAGTGCCGCCCGCGCCTTCCTGGAAATCCGTCTTGCGCCCGAACATTTCCATGCAAGTCTGGCTCAGAGGAATGATGAGCTCAGCCGTGCCGGGATGATAACTCATGGCCTGCCAGTTGTGGCCGCCTTCCGTCGACGGACAGGACTGCACCCAGGTTTCCGGACTCTGCTCGACAATATCGTTGCGATAATGGACCTCGCCGGTCTTCTTATCGATACTGTCGAAGACGTTCTGGTAGACCGTCTCCTTGTAGTCCAGAAATTTGCCGGTCTTGCGATCGAGTTTCCACAGGATGCCGTCCTTGCCGATGGTGAACACCAGATTCTGGCCGCCCGCGTCGACCAACACCCGTTCGTAGACCGTATCGAGATCGAGCGATTCGCCGGGCACGTGCTGGAAATACCACGCCAGCGTCCCATCGCTCGGGCCTCAGCGCCAGCGTCGAGCCGGTGTAGAGCGCGTTGCCGTTGGTGTTCGCGGATCGCGCGCATCCACGGCTTGGGCTGCGCGACGCCCCAATAGAGAAGATTCAGCACCGGATCGTAACTGCCGGTGATCCAGGTGTCGCCGCCGGCGCGCAGCAGGTTCGACAGCTTGCCCCAGGTGTCGCCGCCCGGAGTTCCCTCGCGCGCGACGGTTTCGAATTTCCAAAGCTGCTTGCCGGTTTGCGCGTCATAAGCGCTGATGAAGCAGCCGGTTTCTTTATAGCGATCGCAGCCGCCCATGCCTTGGATGACCTTGCCTTGAACGATCAGCGGACCGCTGGTGTTGCCGTAGCCTTTCGCCGGATCGGCAATGCGCGTTTCCCAGACGACTTTTCCGTTGCGCGCGTCCAGCGCCAGCAGGCGAACGTCGGTGGTCGCGAGGTACACCTTGTCCTGATACAGCGCCAGGCTGCGGATCGCGCCCAGGCCGTTCGAGAGATCCGGACCGATGCGGTTCTCCCAGATCAATTCGCCCGTGCGCGCGTCCAGCGCCTGGACGATGTTTCCGGGGTTCGCCAGAAACATCACGCCGTTGTGAACGATGGGCGTCGGTTCGTTCGCGGCGGTGCTGTCGTTCATGGCCCACGACCACACCAGTTGCAGCTGTTTAACGTTCGTCGTGTTGATCTGAGTAAGCGGGCTGTTGCTCCAGGCCTGGTAGTTTCGGCGGATCATCAGCCAGTCGCCGGGATCGGGATCGCGCAGCATCGCGTCGGTCACCGGAACATAATTCTTCACTTCGCCCGCGACGGTGATGCCTTTCGGCCCCGAAACAGCGGCCGCTGCCTGACCACCGGCTTGCAGCGCGATGGCCGGACGTCCCGTCGCCACCGAGCGGATCGTAACGGTCGAGCCGGCAGTCAGCGCCTGATCTCCGGGAGCGTCGCCATTCGCGGCCAATAGGAATGCCGCCAGGTTGATCGACGCGGCATCGTCCAGGCTGCCCGGATTTGCAGGAGGCATCGTGGTGCGAATCGTGTTGACCAGTTCGCGAGCCGTGCGCGTGCCCCATCCCGTGATGAAGTTGGCTCCCGCCAGCTGCGGTCCTTCGCCGCCGCCTAAATCCGTGCCGTGGCAACTCGCGCAGCGCGTCTGGAAAAGCGCGCGGCCGGTTTCGGCTTGCTGAGCAGTCTGAGCCAGCGCCGTGCCGGCTGCGATCATGAACAACCAGAAGGATCGATTTTTCATGGCCTCCCCGAATTTACAACCTCCAATGTTGACACATCCGATCGCCGGTTTCGTCCCGTCATGCACGGATCAATCGTGTAATACTGCTTCCCATGGACATTCTTAGTATCCTCACTGAGCTCCGCACCGAAAAAGCACGCCTCGAGGAGGCGATTCTGACCATCGAACGGCTTGCCGCCGGCAGCCTTACGAAACGCCGCGGCCGGCCTCCCATGTGGATGGCGAACGCGAAAGCGGAGTCTGGTCCGTCGCTCGTATCCAAGACCTCTACACCCCGGAAGAGACGCAAATTCACTGCCGCCACTCGCAAACGCATGGCGGAAGCGCAACGTAAGCGGTGGGCGGCCCGCAGAAGCGCCTCGAAAGCAGCCTGACCACGGCTTCAAATCTAAACTCAGGTTCGGTCGGCCTCTGCTCCGATTGCCAGCATGCGCGCATCATTCGCTCCGACCGCGGCAGCATCTTTTATCTTTGCGGGCTGTCCGCCACCGATGCGCGTTTTCCGAAGTATCCTCGCCTGCCGGTCTTGAACTGCGCAGGCTATACGAAGCGGGAACCGGCAGACTCCTGAACCACATCGGCCGGCTCCAGCTTCGGAACCAGAACGTGAATCGCCAGAAGCGCGAGCAGATAAGCCGAGCTGGCCATCACGAACAGAGGCACGTAGCTGCCGGTGAACTGTAGCAGGAACCCGGTGAAGGTGGCGACCAGCATGCCCGACACGGCGCCTCCGAAGCCGCCGATTCCCACGACAGAGGCCACCGCGCGGCCCGGGAACATGTCTGAGACGAGAGTAAAAAGATTCACCGACCAACCTTGATGCGCCGCGGCGGCCAAACCGATCAGGCCCACGGCGACCCACAGATTTCGTGCTTTGGCCGCAAAGATGATCGGGACTACCAGGCACGCGCAAATCAGCATGGCGGACTTGCGGGCGCGATTCGCGCTCCAGCCGCGCTTGAGGAAGGCCGATGAAATCCATCCGCCCGAGATGCTCCCCAAATCGGCCATAACGTAAATGGCGACCAGCGGCGGACCCAGGTCGGTCAACGTCAACCCATATTCGCTGTTCAGGAATTTCGGCAGCCAAAATATCATGAACCACAACACCGGATCGGTGATAAATTTGCCCACCAGGAACGCCCACGTCTGCCGGTGCGTCAGCAAATGCGCCCAGGGAATCCTGGACGCCGACCTGCTCGTCATCGTCTTGAATCGGCGCCGGCCCCGGACGGTAGATCGTCAGCCATGAGATCAGCCAGACCGCGCTCAGGAAACCAGTAAACAGGAACGCCCAATGCCACCCGAGCCGCACCGTAATCCACGGCGCCACCAGCGGCGCGACGATGGCCCCCACGTTCGATCCTGAATTGAAGATGCCGGTTGCCAGCGCGCGCTCCTTGCGCGGAAACCACTCCGCCACGGTTTTGATCGCCGCCGGAAAATTTCCCGCCTCGCCCAGACCCAGCGCGAAGCGCGCCGCCGCGAATCCCAGCACGGTATGCACCAGCGCATGGCTCATCGCCGCCAGGCTCCATATGGCGATCGAGATCGCGTAACCGATCCTTGTTCCCAAACGGTCGATCACACCGCCGGCCACCAGCAGGCCCACGGCGTAGGCCGCCTGGAACGAGCTCACGATGTAGCCATACTGAATCTCGTTCCATCCGATGATGGACTGCAAATACGGCGCGAGCACGCCCAGCACCTGCCGGTCGACATAGTTGATCGTGGTGGCGAAAAACAGTAGGGCGCATATCCGCCAGCGATATCCAGACGTCATGTCATTCGTCCGTAGAGCGGCTGCAGCGCCGGATACAGCGCGCGATACACCTCATGCGCCCGCGCGTACAATGCGGCCTCCTCCGCGCGAGGCTCCACCGAATCTGCCTCCCGGATCGTCGCCGCGCAGGCTTGAGAAACCGACCCATACTCGCCCGTGCCTACCATCGCCAGCAGAGCGGCTCCATAAGCGGAGCCCTCCTGCGTTTCCAGGCGCGCGACTCGTTTGCCGAAAACGTCGGCCAGAATCTGCCGCCAGAACAGGCTGCGCGCTCCGCCCCCCGACGCGCGCGCCGACGACACCGTGACCCCCAATTGCTCGACCACATCCAGGCAATCTTTCTGGCTGTACGAGACGCCTTCGATGACCGACCGGATCAGATCCGCGCGCGTGTGCTTCGCGGTGAGACCGATCCAGCCGCCGCGCGCCTGCGCGTCTAGATGCGGCGTGCGTTCGCCCATCAGGTACGGCAGCCAAAACAATCCCTGCGACCCCGCGGGCGCCGTGGCAGCCTCTTCGGTCAGCGCATCGTACGTCGCTCCCGGCACAAGCTGGTTGCGGAGCCACTGCAAACTCAATCCCGCGCCTTGCGTCACGCCCATCACGTGCCACTTGCCGCGAACCGCGTGGCAGAACGTGTGCACGCGCCCCTGGGGATCGTACGCTGCCTTTTCCATGTGCGCGAAAACGACGCCCGAGGTTCCCAGCGTGCAGGAAACGATACCCGGCTCGACGATTCCGTTGCCCACCGCGCTGGCCGCCTGATCGCCGCCTCCGCCCACGACCGGAGTACCAGCCTTGAGTCCCGTTAAGAGCGCTGCTTCTGTCGAGATCGCGCTGCTGATCTCGGATGATTCATGACACTCCGGCAGGATTGCGCGATCCAAGCCAAGCCCATCCATCATTTCAAATGACCACCGCCGCCGGATCACATCGAACACCGCAGTGCCGGACGCATCCGAAACTTCCGACGCGAATTCGCCCGTGAGCGCGAACCGAACGTAGTCCTTGGGCAATAACATTTTGCGCACGCGCTCGAAATGCCGCGGCTCATGGTCCCGGACCCACAACAGCTTGGGCAGAGTAAATCCGGTCAGCATCGGATTCGCTGTATACTCCAGCACTTTTTCCTTGCCGAGCTTCGCGTTGATGAAATCCACCTGAGGCTGGCTGCGTTGATCGCACCAGATGAGCGCCGGGCGAATCACCGCATTGTCACGATCCAGAAGCACCAGTCCGTGCATCTGGCCCGACATTCCGACGCCGCGGACATCATCGCCGCTCGCGCCGGCTTTCTCGAGTACGCCTCGAATCGCCTCGACCGCGGCGCGCGCCCAATCTTCCGGCCGCTGCTCGGCCCACAAAGGCCGTTCCATTCGCATGTCTTCATGCGGAGCGGTCACCGCCGCGACTTCTCTACCGGCCGCGTCCACCAGCAAAGCACGCGTTCCGCCCGTGCCAATGTCGACTCCCATCCAATACATAGCTTTTGGCAGACTACCATTAATCTAATGATCGAGACGGTCAAACTGGAATCCGTGGTCGCGGACGTACTGGCGTCCACCCAGGTCATCGACATTCATACCCATCTTTTCGCACCGGAATTCGGCAGCCTGGGACTCTGGGGCATCGATCATCTGCTCACCTATCACTATCTGGAAGCGGAGCTGTTTCGTTCCGCGCCCATCCGCCCCGAACAATATTGGACGCTCACCACTGCGCAGCGTGCCGACCTGATCTGGAAAACGCTATTCGTTGAGAATAATCCGATCTCCGAAGCAACTCGCGGTGTGATCGCCGTGCTGCATGCCTTCGGACTGGATACTGCCGAGCGCACACTCACCACCTATCGCGATTTCTTTCGCGTGCAGAATCTGCCGGATCACCTCACGCGCGTATTTACCGGTTGGCCGGCATCGAATCCGTGGTGATGACCAACGATCCCCTCGATCCCGAGGAAGCGCCGCTATGGGATTCCGTCAAGCCAGACGCGCGATTCCAGGCCGCACTTCGTCTCGACCGTCTTCTCAATCAGGAGACGGAGCACTCTCCCGCCGAAGCCCGCCGGTTTCTCGAAACCTGGGCGACTCGCATGCGCGCCGTATATATGGCGGTGTCGCTTCCGGATTCATTTGTGTTTCCCGCTCACGACCGTCGCGATCGGCTTCTGACGGAAGCAGTGCTGCCGGCATGCCGCGACCTGAACATCCCGTTGTCGCTGATGATCGGCGTGCGCCGCCAGGTGAACCCTGCAATCCGGCTCGCAGGCGACGCTTCCGGCCGTGCCGATCTCCGCGCGATCGAAACTCTGTGCCGCGACTTTCCCGATAATCGGTTCCTGGTCAGCGTGCTCAGCCGCGAAAATCAGCATGAGCTGTGCGTCTACGCAAGAAAATTCTCCAACCTGATGCCGTTTGGCTGCTGGTGGTTCCTGAACAATCCATCCATGGTGGAGGAGATTACGCGGGAACGCCTGGAAATGCTGGGGACGAGCTTTATCCCGCAACATTCCGACGCCAGAATCCTGGAGCAAGTCATCTACAAATGGCGCAACACCCGCCGCTCGCTGGCTCCTGTCTTGGCGAATTCTTACCGCCTGCTCGCCGAAGACGGCCGCAGCGTAACGCGCGCCGATATCGAACACGATGTGCAGCGTTTGTTCCGGACGAATTTTCAAAATTGGACATCACGATGAATCCCATTCCCGAAAACCAGCAGCAAGCGCTCGTCTCGCGCCTGATGAAAGCGTGCGGCGGCGCTTACACCCCCGAAGTCCGCAGAAAGTATTTCATTTCCGGTCCCCAATGGGCCGCCGCCTACCAAGGCCAGGCGCTGTTCCATGCGCCCACCCGCCCGGAAATCGGATTCCAGGAAATCATCCGGAAGTACGCCGAAATCGGCATCGGATACTGGACCACGCACGACACCGATGTGATCCCGACCGACGCCATGGGCACGGACCGGCAAAGCGAGATCGTCGCCACGATCCAGAAAGCCTTACGCGAGAACGGCGTCAAGTGCTCCATGGTCACCGCCGAGACCTTTCATCACGCCGTGTGGGCGGCGAGTCCGGCCGCCGAAGCGCCGCAGGTCCGCGAATACGCCAAGTTCCGCGTGCGCAACACGGTCGACATCGGCCACGAGCTGGGCGCGAGCTTCGCCGTCTATTGGCCCGGCTCGCTCGGCTATTACGTCCAGGGCGCGATCGAGGAAACGCAAACGCTGCGCTGGTACGCGGAGGCGCTCAACGCCGCATGCGACCGCGATATCGAAGTCGCGCAAAAGAACGACCGGCAGACGCTGAAGCATTGCCTGGAAGCCAAGCCCTTCGAACCGCAAGCCGAGATTCTTCTGCCCACCAGCGACGCGATGCTCGCCTTCATCGCCTCAGGATTGCTCACGCATCCGGAAATGGTCGGGCTGAATCCGGAATATTTGCACGAGCTCATGTGGGGCGCGGCGCCGCGGGCGGCTCTCGCTCGCGCGTTGTTAGCAGGCAAGCTCTTCCACTTCGATATCAACGACGGCTACCGGCTCAAGCACGATGTCGATATTGGCGTCGCCCTGGTGAATCCCCTGGATTGGCTGAATGTGCTGGTCCTGCTGCGCAGCCACGGCTACAACGGACCGTTCAACCTGGATTACAAGCCGCCGCGCACCACCAGCCAATTCGGCGTCTTCGAAGTCAGCTTCCCCACCGCCGTCGACCGCTTTATCACGCTCTGGGAAATGGCCGGCGAAGTGATGGCCGACCCGATTATCAAGGAAGCCACCGACGCCCTCAAAGCAGGCGGCCCTCCGGTCGATCCGCGCGACGCCGACGCGATCTTCAAATCGAATCGCGAGCTGCTCACGCTGCATGAGCTGATCGCGCACCGCCTGGTCCAGATCCTGCTGGGATTGCACCGCGGACGAACCTATTCGCTCTAGCCACTAGAGCCATAAACTTCTTCGGCGCGACTTCAGCAGCCACAGAAAGAACGGGCCGCCGCACAGCGCCGTGAGTACGCCCACAGGGATCTCCGTCGGCGCGATCACCGTGCGCGACAGCGTATCGCATGCCACCAGGAATGCGCCGCCCAGCAGGAACGCGCACGGCAGCAGCACGCGATGATCCGCGCCAAACTTCAGCCGCAGCGCATGCGGGACGATCAGCCCGACAAATCCGATCGGCCCGGTGAGCGACGTCACCAGCCCCGTCAGCACGGACCCCGCGATGTAGCCCAGGGCCGTCAGCCGCACCGTCGAGATCCCGCGCGAGGCGGCCCAGTCGTCGCCCACGGCCAGCAGGTTCCACTGCGGGGCATTTGCAGTTACCAGCGCGCTCACGCCGATAACCACCACCGCCAGCCACGCCAGTGTCGAATACTCCACCGATTCCAGGCCGCCCATCAGCCAGCGCGAGATCGCGAAGGATTGCGAAAAGCTCGCGAGATTATGGAGAAACAGAATCACCGCGAAGGACATGCTGTTCATGGTGACGCCGGTCAGCAGCAGCGTGAAGGACGAGAGCCGCCTCCCTTCGACAGCCATCCCGAGCACCATCAAAAGCACCAGTGCCGCGCCCACCAGCGATGCCACGCCGGTAGCGCGCCATCCCAGGCAGATCGCGATCACCGCTCCGACCGACGCGCCGCTTGAGACTCCCAGTGTGTACGGCTCCGCCAGAGGATCGCGCAGCATGCATTGAAAGAGCACGCCTGTAACCGACAACGCCGCGCCGCCCAGCATCGCGAGAATCACCCGCGGCAGCCGCGCGTAAAAGAAAATCTCATGATCCGGCGAGACACCCGCGAACGCGCGCCCCAGTTCGATGTGCGAGCTTCCCGCCAGCGGCGCCGCGATCAGCACCGCGACCAGCACGGCCAACGAGAGCAGGATGCTCTTCGCGCCACTAGGCTTCATACGTCTGCTCGTAGGTCAACCATGGTTTCTCGTCGCCATGCACCGTCGCCTGCACTCCGAACACGCGCCCGATCAGCGCCGGATTCAGGACGTCCTGCGGCATGCCATCGGCCGCGACCCGCCCGTCCTCGAGCACCATTACGCGATGCGAGAACCGCAGAGCCAGGTTCAAATCGTGCGTCACCGCGACCACCAGCAGCGACTTCGACAACTCGCCCAGCAGCCTGTAGAGCGCCAGTTGATGCCGCAGATCCAGGTGCGTCGCCGGCTCATCCAGCAGCAGCGCCTCGGGCCGCTGGGTCAGCGCCGACGCCAGGATCACTCTCTGCGCTTCGCCTCCGGAGAGCGAACGAAAATCGCGCGCGCGAAAGGCCAGCGTGTCGGTGGTGGTCATGGCGTCCTCTACGGCCGACCGGTCTTCGGCCGTCTGGAACCAGCCGCTCGCATACGGGGTGCGCCCCATCAGAACCACTTCCTCCACGGTGAACGGGAACTGCATGCGGACGCTCTGCGGCAGGAATGCGACCTTCCGTGCGAACTCCCGCTTCGGCCACTGGCGTATTTCCTTGCCATCGTATGTGCAGGACCCGCTATACGGCGATCGCAGCCCCGCCATCATACCCAGGAGCGTCGACTTCCCCGCCCCATTGGGACCCGCGATCGAGATCAGCCCGTTCCGCGGGAACTGGAAAGTCGCGTCATGCAGGCCATACGCGAATCCAAGTTGTCTGGCGATGAAAGTCATGAAGAAAAAAGGGGACAGTCGTCTAACTTGCCGGACTGAGCCCACCTTAATAAGAGTTGGCGGCTGTCCCCTTTTTTGCTCCTAACCATCACTTCACCTCCGGATGCAGCATCGCAAGAAATGCCTTCGCGGCGTCCACCACCCTCGGCCCAGGGACCACGTACACATCCGACGCCACCGCAAACACCCGATGCTGTTTCACCGCCGCCACGGAGCTCAGCCGGTCCCACAGGCTGGTGACCTCGCGCTTGTGTTCGTCCGTCACGCCCACGGTATCCGCCATATCGCCCATGTCCGCGATCACGTCCGGATTCCGCGCCAGCACTTCTTCGAGCGAGACGCCCGGATACGGCGCCACCGCGTCGCGGAATACATTCTCGCCGCCCGCCAGCGCGATAATCTCGTTCAAGTACGACGCTTGCCCGACGACGATCAGACCGTCCAGCCGATTCGGAGTGCGTCCCACCACGAACATCATCCGGGTCTTCTTGAGCGGAGCGGCACGCACGCGAATCGCTTCCAGTTGCCCGCGCACCGTCGATTCGAGCTTGGCCGCCTGCGCCCCGGCGCCCGTCGCCTGCCCGACGATCCGGAACGACTCGTAGAGTTTCGCGATGCTCTCCTGATCGATCTCGAGAACCTTCAGCCGCAGCATGCGCGAGCCGTTCCGCGAGCTTCACGGGATTGGCCGGGATGATCACCAGATCCGGACGCATCGCCGCGATGGCTTCCAGGTTGGGATTTACATAATCGCCGATCTTCGCCTTCCCCTGAGCTTCCGGCGGGAAGCGGCTGAAACGGTCGACGCCCACGATGCGATCGCCCAGTCCCAGTGCGTACAACAGCTCCGTGATGCTGGGCGCGGTGGAGACGATCCTCCGCGGCGGCTGCCCGCGGGCATTTGTGCACGCGAGCGCCGCCGCCGCGAACCAGAGGATGATGAATCGCCGCATCACCATGTGAGTTTCACGCCGCCGGCCGCGATAGCGCCGCAGCGCCGCGTACCCCAGCACTTCCTGATACCGGCTCATTCAGCGCGTTGTCGATCCGCAGTGAACGGCGCGATGTGCCGCGTGGCCTGCCAGGAACCGTTCACGAAAACGTACTTGTAGCCCGCGACGCGATTGGCGCCGGGGTCAACAAAAGTCGTTGTCCGGCCTCAGGCCCACGAAGCGCCCTCCCGCCGTCGAAGGTCCAATGCCGCGGAGCCAGTTCCAGCGAAATCGAGCCGGAATTTCGAGGCCGGCGCAGCATCGGGGCTGGCTGGTTTGCGAGATCGCGCGTGTAGAGCCGCGTGTATCCGGTGCGCCAGCGAAACGCGCGCCTGCCAGGCGAACCGTGCCGGAAAGCTCCACGCCGCGCGCCCAGCTTTGCTCCACATTCTTCCAACGTCGCCGGGATTGGTGCGAAAAATCGAACTCGATCAGGTCGTGAACGGATTCGCGAAAATAGGAGACTTCCGTGCGCACGCGCTCGCGAAAGCCACTCGCGAGACAGCACCCGCCTCGAAGCTGTCGGTCTTCTCCGGTTTCAACTTCGGGATTGCCGACATAGAACGACTCGTTCGGCGAAGTTTTCGATCAGAGCCGGCTCCTTGATGCCGCGCGCCAGCCGCTGACGCGGAAGTATATTTCTGTGCGGCAGCCGAAACGTGATCGCGCCGCGCGGCGCGAATTCGTTTCCGAAGGTGCTGCTAGTGCTCCACGCGCGCGCCGCCGGTCATGAAGATGCGCGACGTCAGCGCGTATTGCTCATGGACGTAGAGCGCCGTTGTTATCGCGCGCCGGAGATCGGTGGCGGAAATCATCCCGCTTGGCGCTCGTAATCGTAGCCGAACACCAGCGCGCCGCCGCGATGCGTGAGCGTGCCCTGATAGCCGCGCTGGTGCGATCGCGTGACGTAGTCCGGACGAAGGGAAAATAGTCGCGAAGTCCCGGACGGAGCCGTCGTCGAGACCGGTGCGCAGGTAGCGATGATAGCCGAACGGCACGTCGCATGAGGCCGACAGTTGTAATCTCTCGCGACGTTATCCGTAAACTTGTCGCGATAGCGATGATATCCGAACAGCACGCGCTGCGAAAATCGCGTTCCTCGCCGGTCGTCCAGACGGACGCTCACGACGAATCGCGAGCATGCTCATTCGCATCGAAATTCGTCAGTCCATAGGCCACCTGCCCGGGTCGCCGGTGTAAGAATCAAAGTCGGATACACGGCGCGCAACTGCGTGGCATCGCTGAGAACGGAATCCGAGATTGGCCGTGCCGCTGGTGATGCGATACGCGTCGTTGGGAAATTCGCCGGTCGTGCGGAATTGATCCGTGGTGAAGGCGTAATCCAGCGCGGTTCGCGAGGCCGCCGTTCACGTCCCGCGGTCCAGTGGTCGGTGGAAAAGGATCCCCGTTCGTACATCAAGCGACCCATGGGGACCGCCGAGCTTCGGGGTCGCCGCGCTCGGTGAACATCTGGATCACTGCGCTCGATGCTTCGGCTCCGAACAGCACGCTCTCCGGCCCGCGGATCGACTTCCATGCGCTCGAGTCCCGGCGGAGGTCAGGTGCGCGAAATCGAGCGCCCCGCCCGGTTCGGTAATCGGCACGCCATCCAGCAGGACCAGCGCGGAGTCCGATTCGCCTCCCCGCGCGAACACCGAAGTCAGACCGCCGTTGCGGCCGGTCTGCACCACGTCGATGCCCGGCACATCGCGCAGCAGGTTCTGGACGAATGCTCCGCGGGCGGGCTCGAAATCTTTCGCGGTGAAAACATCCGCTGCCACACCCGACTCGTCGACCGGCAAGGCAGCGCGCGTGGCGGTAACCACAACGCGATCGCTGGCGCTCGCCAGCTCCAGCTTTACGGCATTGTCTCCTGATTCGACCAGCGCCACATCTTTCTCGGCGAACCCGGACTTGGTGATGGTGCGTGCAGGCGCGCGGAAGTCGAACCCCATGCGCGTCTGTGATTCTGGTTTCCGAGTCGCAGGCGACTTGCGCGCCTTCGGCCGGCTGTCCGCTGGGATCCGACACGATCCCGCGGACCTGGAAAAACAACAAGTAGAAAAATAGAGTAGCAGTCATGAGACGTTCCCCCTCGAAACGTTCTGCAAACGATTTGGAACGTCGAAGAACCGGTCTCCTGACTTACGGCTGGGCTTTGCTGTTCAACTCGTCTTCCCGCTCGCGCAGTGACGAATCATCGCCCATACTACATGCCGTTCACAGTTGCGGGGCAGTGGCGGAATTTCACCGCCTTCCCGAGCATTCCTCGAACGTGTTTACTTCCGCTGCCAGATTAACCCGGATTTTGACCGGAAGTCAACGTGTGGGGCAGGTTTTTCAACCTGCGCGCCGATTTGATAATCGGCGCCGTTCGCGGGTTAGAAACCCGCGAGCAGGATACAATCCTGCCCCACGATGGCCTTACCAGTCGACCTTGACGACTAGTTGAACCTGGCGGGACGCCGTTGCGGTGTGGCTGATGACTCCGGACGATTCGACACCCAGAATTCGTTCGGGCAGCGCGAAATTCGTCCGGTTCAGAAGATTCAAGACTTCCAGGCGAGTGCGAAGGTGCGCCGATTCGAGATGTAGTGCGTCGCGCAGCGAAAAATCCCGAGCCAAAGAAAAATCGGCGTTCGCCAATCCAGGTCCGCGGAGAATGTCATAACCGGAGTTGCCGTACTGATAAAGCGGCGGCAGCTCGAACGCGCTGCCCGGAAGGTTCAAGCCGGTGTTGAACCATTGCAGATAGGATTGCTGGTTCGCAGGGAGGCCGCCGGCGCCCACACGATTCGGGAGCTGGAATCCGCCATTGTTCAGGCTATTCACGGCCAGTTGCGGAGTGAATGGCAGCCCGCTCTGAATCGTGATCAGCGTGCCCACGCGCAAATGAAATGGCAATTCGTACGATGCCGCCAGCATCAACCTCTGCGGAATATCGAACGGCGAGACCGAGCGCATAGCGCGCAGCGCATAAATATATTGCGGACCCGGAGGACGGCTGTCCTGTTCCGTTCCGGGCGCGGTGGAATCGTCGATGGATTTCGCGTACAGGTAGGTGGTCGCGAAGTAGAGCCCCCGAAGCGGCTGGCCGCTTAGCTTGAGCTGCCCGCCGTAGTAAGTCGAGCCACCGGCTAAATCGAGATAATCGACGCGTCCATGATACGGCTCGAAAGGATAGCGGGCATACGCATAGGGCGTGGGCGCCGGATACGGTTGATTGGCGTCGTAACGTTCATACAGATGAGCGCCCATCGAACTCAGACCCGCGATTTCGAGTGTGAGTTTCGCGCGCAGACGCTGCTCGATCGTGACTCCCCACTGATCCGCATAGGGCTCGTAGTTGCCCGGACCGATCGCGTAGACAGCCTGATTGGACGCATCGACGGCGGGCAGACCATCGGCGAGGTTCGGGCCCAATTGGAACGTCCCGTTGATCAGGTCCAGCCGCGAACCATACGGCGGATTGCGGGCGAGCGCGCCTGTAGTCAAGTAACTGCCGGGGTCGTACGCCTTGCTGAATCCGCCGCGCAGGATGGTTGCGCCGGTGCCGAATACATCCAGCGTAAAGCCGATGCGCGGGGCAATCGCCTTGCGGTAGAAACTCACGCTGGCATAGCCGTTGACGCCGTTCTGTCCGGCGAACTCGATACTCTCGGCGCCGTGGGTCACGAAATGGAAGTTCACCATGCGGTTGCCGGCCTCGGTCAGCGGAGGATCGAGCGAGTAGCGAATGCCGGCCTGAATCGTCAACCGCCGCCCGATGCGGAGTTCATCCTGGATGAAACCGGAAAGCTCCCAGGCTCTCAAGCGGTAGTCCGCGAGCTGGACATCTTGACGGACCTCGGTGGGGAATCCGAGAAGCAGCGACGCGATCGAATCGCCGGTCTGCGCGACTCCCTGCTGGCTGGTGTAATCCGGCGTGAACAGGAAATTTCCGCGGCTGGTCCATTCCGATGCGCTGCCGGTGGCGTTGCGGCGAAGGATCGAGAAGCCCGCTTCGAAGGCGTGCCTGCCGTGTCTCCACTGCACGGAATCTTCCAACTGGTAGCTCGTCGTCCGAATCCGAAAGGGCACGGCGTTGTTCGCGCCCAGTTGTACGAAACCCTCTGGTGCGATGGTGGAAAGTGCCGGGTTATTTGGCTCGCCATTCATGCGGATCTGGTTTGCGCCGATGCGAAACTGATTCAGCAAGGTGGGGCTCAGCACGTAGGTGTGCGAAACGCCGCCGCTCCACGCCGTGAGCCAGGTCTGCGCAGTCGTCGGCATGTTGCCGGAAATCGCTCCCGGCGAGTCCGGGCAGAGCGCCCGGCGACTGCTGATTTCGATGCTGATAATCGAACCGGGCGGAGAGACTACTGCGCGGAGTCAGGATCTTATCGGAGTGTGCCCCGAAGTCATTCCGTTGTTGATCAGCGCGGGCGTGAAGCGATAATTATCCGCCACGCCGGGCAGATTCGGATCGGGATACAGAGCCACCAGATTGCGCGCAGCCGCGGGAATCATCGACGCCGGGATGCGATTGTTGGCAAAAGGCAGGCGGATATAGTCCGGTGAAATCGAGAACGGATCGTAGATGCGGGTGTTGCCGAAGTCGCCGGATTTCTGAGCCGCAGTCGGAACCGTGGAGATGACCGTCAGGCCCTGGCGTTCGCGCAGAGCTTCGGCATCGATAAAAAAGAACCAATCGTTCTTGCGGATGGGCCCGCCAAGATTCGCGCCGAATTGATTCCGTATCGCGGCGGGCTTGTCGGCGCCATCGAAAAAGTTCCGTGCGTTGAGGGCGGAGTTTTGGAAGTAGTCGAATACGCTTCCATGCAACTGGTTGGTCCCGGATCGGGTCTGGACGTTCACCACGGCGCCAGTCGCGCGGCCGAATTCAGCGGGGATATACAGCGAGGTCGAGGCTCACCGACTCGACAGTCTCGGCGGGCGGCACGAGCGCGACGCCGTGCAGCCAGGCATCGTTGTTGTCCATGCCGTCGAGCAGAAAGTTGTTGTTCTGGCCGCGCTGGCCGACGGCGTTGATGCTGAAGTTGCCGCGAATTCCGTAGGGCCCGAAGCCTTCAAGGTTGCCGCCCTCCTGGCCGTGCGTGACGGGTGGATCGACGTTCCAACGCTCGGAAAGTCGGATCTGCAGGTCCGACGTTTTGACCTTCGCTGACGATGGCGGCGACGCGTAGCGGATTCTCCTGTGCGGACCGACCGCGCTGTGACGATGTAAGAATCCGCGGGCAGGTCGGTGGCCAGATACTTGCCGTCCTGATCCGCGACGAGATCTCGCCGGACCACACCGGATCGACTCTTGATGGTTACGTTCGCGAGAGAGGATCGTGCGCCGCCCGCTTCGACAATGATTCCAGAGATTTCCGCAGCGCCTAAGAGACCGCACAGCAGGAGCGCCGCGACCGCGACTTTGAGCAAGATACAATAAGCGTATCGTGATCCGTATAGTTGTTGCCGCGCTTTTATGCGGTGCCGGGCTGCTCGCGCAGGATTCCGGCCTGCCGAATTTCAAGATCGTCAACGACCAGATTCTTCGCGGAGGCCAGCCCAGCGACGACGGCTTCAAGAAGCTGGCGGAACGCGGGGTCAAGACCGTCGTGGATCTGCGGTGGGTCAACGAGCATTCGATTCCTCATGAAAAAGAGATCGTGGAGGCCGATGGGATGCGCTTCATCAGCGTTCCCATGAAGGGCTTGAGCGCGCCCTCGCTGGAGCAGATGACCAAGGTCCTGGGCATCCTCGAAGACAGCAACAGTTGGCCGGTGTTCATCCACTGCCGCCGCGGCGCGGATCGCACCGGGACCGTGCTGGCGTGCTACCGGATCAGCCACGATCACTGGCAGAATCAGAAGGCGCTGGAAGAGGCCAAGACCTACGGCCTCAGTTCATTTGAACGAGCCATGCGCAGCTTCATCCAGCACTTCCAACCCAGTCCAGATGCTTTATTTTCTGTGAGATAACCGCCCTCCCGCACATTCTCTCCCCCTGCCATTTGGAGTATTCCATTGAAAATAAAGGAGTTGTATCCAGATCCGTTCAGCACTCCCAGTGCCCCATCCAATGCAGGAGAAAGCATTTCAGTTCATTCATGTAGGCCCCGCGCCGAGGCGCGACCTATACTGTAACTTCTATTCACTGAAGGTTTTAACAGTCTTTAAATCACAGGGAGCGTCCACATTGACCAAGCCGATCAAGCACGTGGAAAAAGTAATTGCGGTGGCAGCCAATGCCGCGTGGCATGTTTACGATAAGCTGAACGCCATCAACCGGAACCCGGGGTTCATCCCCAAGTGGTCCGACAAGCCTCTTCTCAAGAGCTGGGAAAAACAGAAGCCGAAACTCGGCTGGCCGCGCGAGACCGATTCGCTGTGTCCCAAGTGCATCCCCGAGATCCGCCAGCAGATTCTGGACGGCAAGATCCCGGTCGAGATCCTGAGGAACGAGAAGGTCGGCGAGATCAAGGCCAACATCATCGAGAAAGACGGCAAGATCGTGATGGTCAAAGAGTGTCCGATCCACGGACAGTTCGAAGACCTGATGTCGATCGACCCGGCGTTCTCGAAGCACCTGGAAGACGTTTTCCCGGGCCGCGACATTCGCGCGCACAACGACGAAAAACTGCACGACCACGGCACCAGCACCATCACCCACGGGCGCGGCAGCGTGCTCACCATCGATCTGACGAATCGCTGCAACATGATGTGCGATCCGTGTTTCATGGACGCCAATCAGGTCGGTTATGTGCACGAACTGAGCTGGGAAGAAATCAAGACCCTGCTCGATAATGCGATTTCGATCAAGCCTCGCCGCCAGCTTTCGGTGCAGTTCTCGGGCGGTGAGCCGACGCTTTCCCCGTACTTCCTGGACGCCGTCAAGTATTGCCGCACCATCGGCTACCAGAGCGTGCAGGCCGCGACCAACGGGATCGAGTTCGCCAAGCGCCCTGAGTTCGCCAAGCAAGCCGCGGAAGCCGGTCTCCGTTACGCGTATCTGCAGTTCGACGGCATCGGCAACGAAGCCAATTCGCACCGCGCGGTGGGCAACCTGTTCGACGTGAAACTGCGCGCGATCGAGAATCTGTATAGCGCCGGCGTGGACATTGTCCCCGTCATCACGCTGATCAACGGCATCAACAATGAGCAGGTGGGCGCGGTGGTTCGGTTTGCGCTCGACAATCCCAAGAAGATTCCGTTCCTGAGCTTCCAGCCGGTATCGTTCACCGGCCGCGATGAGGCTGTTACGGACGAACGTAGGAATGCCCAGCGCTATACGCTGTCGCATCTGGCGCACGACGTGAAGGCGCAGACCGGGCTCGGCGAACCGACGCGCGACTGGTTCCCGATCTCCTTCATGAGCACGTTCTCCGATTTCGCGGATCTGGTCCACGGGCCGAACGCGGATTGGGGCCAGCTCTCCTGCGGCTGCCATCCGAATTGCGGCATCGGCATGGCCGTGATGTGCGACAAGGAAACCAAGGAATACCGCCCGGTGACGGCGTTCCTGAACGCGGACCGGCTGGCCAAGGACGTGGCTCGCATCAACGACGCCGCGCGCAGCAAGAGGATGTCGGTGATCGGCGTTTCGCTGGCGCTGCTCCGCAACTACAATCCCTACGAAGCTCCCACGCATTTCCGCTTGAGCGACCTGATCGCCAAGTTCGACAAGTGCTTCGGGATGACCAGCAAGAAATACGGCAAGGTCACCGGCGACCGCACCATGGAAGACATCCAGAAGCGCCGCGCGGACCGCTGGAACTTCCTGTTCGTGGCCGGCATGTGGTTCCAGGATCTGTTCAACTACGATTTCCGCCGCACCGAGCAGTGCATCATTCCTTACGCGACGCAGGAAGGCGAGATTAGCTTCTGCGCGTATAACACCGGCGTCGGCTGGAGAAATATCGTCGAGAAAATGCACATGACCGCCACGCTCACCAAGTGGTACGAGGAGCACGGGCGGCATGAAATCATCGCCGGCGGCAAGGCCGTGAATCTGCCGAGCAAGGATCATACGCTGGTCCTGCGCGCGGACGATGTGAATCACGGGTTGCAGCACGATCTCGACAAGCTGGGGATCGCCAAGACCGCGCGTGAAGAGAAGACGCGCGCTCGGGACCAGAAGGCCAAGGACGCCGAGATGATGAAGATGTATCGCGAACATGTGCTCGGCGAAAAGCCGCAGGCAGATGTGGTGCCGCTGAGTGCGATCGCACCGGCTGCACCGAAGCCGGCGGCGCAGGAAGAAGTCGGGTCGTTCGGAGATTAGTTTCGCGACGGCAGTCTTACGTTGCTTGAAGAGGCCGGGCATCGCGCCTGGCCTTTTTTCATTTCTGGGGCCCCGTGCCGTTGGTTTTACTCCCCACGGCGGGAGTCCAGTGCAATGTACCGGACACATCCACCGTACCCAGGCCCTAGACAGCAGCATCTAGAATGCTATTTCCTGGCCGATTCGGCTCTCCGGTGGAAGAGCGCGCGAACTCCTTGGCTTGAGGTTAGGGGTGGTTACTGTGGCCGAGCCTGCGAGGTGTAGCGCGAAGTTGTGGGGAGGATGGGGCAAACGGGTACCAGCAAGGACGTGACGTTGAGAGATCGGATAGCCTAAGGACGGAGACCTCAAGCTAGGTGATCTCGTCCTACGGTGCATCGTGCCGATCAAAGGCCCAAGAATCGCAAAAGGGAAGGCGGAAGAGCTACGATGCTTTTGCCGCATATCAAAGCGGCCAAAGCCACGATGGCCCAGGGCACTATGCCCCCTATTACAACTTCCCGACTTAGCCGTTTCCCTTCGCCGCTATATTTCTCGCGAATCTCGTATGCGTTTCGCATGTTGTAAAAGTATTGGGGAAATATCCTCGTCCTTACCTTAACCGGTTCGTCACAGTCCGTTAATAGTTTTTGCCAGTTTCCCTGCATACACTTACGATGCGGAAAACCAGTGGAAGATCGTGGACGAACGGTTGACTCCAACTCTCTGGGGCATAAAAGGGGAAGGCGACATTTCTGAGACGATCGGGATCGCGCCTTGGTCACTCCAAACATCTGCGGTTCGATCACCCGAAAGGCGAGTCCAGGCACGCTTTACCTTTTCGTGCGCGATGAAACCTTTATCGAGAAGATGCGGCACTGAGCGAATCGACGCTCTTCGTCAAAAGGTTGGGGAAGAGGAGGGTAAAGGGACGTGGAACGCAGCCCTTACCAGTCCGCGGATGAATTCGTCGAGCAGGTGTTCAGATGCTGCATGATCAGGAACAGTGGCTTGCGGACAACCGGGCGGATATCGCCTCCAAGATCGAGGGCGTAAAGGGGCCAGACGACATTTTCTGAGAGATCCATCGCGCTTTTCCGCCACTATCTCTCATGCCGCGACGACCTGCTTCGTGGTCCCTGGAGTCCCGCATCACGTTACCCAGCGGGGCAACAATTGGCAAAATGCCTTCTTCTCCCAACAAGACCGATCCGCAAGGTCCAGAATGTTGGACAGCCGAGGATGTCCATCGCACTTCTTAACGATAAGCTTCCTTGCGATCGAGGACGCGGGAGATCTCCAGAAACTCTCCCTTGTCGCGGAAGAAGACGCGGTGGTCCTGGGCGCGGAGGCGAATCAGCGGCGGGTCGACGCCCTTGAAGCGCTTCGTATCGCCCTCGCCGGAGCTTGCGTACGGGCCAGGGTCTTCAAGATTTGCAAGGCGACGGGCTGGTCGATGGAGCGGACCCCGGCAATGGCCTGGGCAGTCCAGACGAGGCGTTTCACGAGAGCCTATCGTTTCTCGTCCGCCATCTTCTCCCAGTCGGCCGTCGTCAGGCCGAACTCAGCCAACGCCCGCTCATGGGGAATGGGCTGGTTATGCTTGAGCCACTCGTCGGCTTCTGAAATCGCTTTGCATCCGGCAGCACTTAGCGTGTCTCTGTTTTCCGCTATGAGGCTTTCGAGCAGATGCGCGACAGCGGCAAGGTGGCCGGGACCCAGGCGGTCGAGGAGTGCCGCGACATGCTGTTTGTCGGTCATCGTCCAGTCCCCTGACGCCTCAATCAGTTTACGCCTTCGCTGCTAGAGCCGGCTGGAAAGCCGGCTGCGGCCTCGAAAGGCCGACCCCACTCCGGAGTGATTGCGTCGGCAAACCTGGGACAGCCAGCCGATTTCGGCGGGCTATTGCGGACAGCGGCCGCGCTCGTTCTTCGAAATCGGAGGCAGTCCCCGGTTTGCCTACTTGCGGGCGCCGCGGCGGGGATGCTTGAGGGCCGACTGGCGGCGTTTGGCGGCCTTGCGCTTGGGCTTGGTGATGAGAAACGTCCCGCTGCCCATCGATACGGATTTATAGAGCTTGTCGTCTGCCATGTGAGCCTCTATTGTACCTTGGCAGGCGACAAGATCGCCTGCCCCACTCCCATGCTAGGCTGGTCACGTCAGATGTTCCCCCGCCTGCTGCTGCTCCTGACCCTCGCTGGCACCGCATTCGGACAAACCCCGATCTTTTCGCAGGTCGACGACATTCTACGGGCGCTGTCCGATATCACAGGCTGGAAGGTGCAGCGGACGGTACCAGCCGAGATTCTCTCCAAGGACAAGTTCGCCAAGATGGTGGAGGAGGGCGTCAAGGACGCCGAAGGGAACAAAGAAACCCGCGCGGCGGAAACGGCGCTCAAGATGTTCGGCCTGGTTCCCGCGGATTTCAACCTGGCCCAGGAATCCGGCGATCTGCTGGCCGAACAGGCCGCCGCCTTCTACGATTACAAGAAAAAACGGCTCTTCGTTCTCGATTCCACGAAGAACGACAATGAGCAGCTCCTGGCGCTGGCCCATGAACTGGCCCATGCCATCGCCGACCAGCAGCACCCGCTGCGGAAATTCCTGGGCGATGCGGATGGCGACGAGCAGGGCACCGCTCGCCAGGCTGTGATCGAAGGCCAGGCCACGTGGCTGAGCTGGGCGTATCTTTCGAAGAAGGCGGGCGGGCGCGGCGAAGTTCCCAAGGCTCTGGTCGACCGTCTGGCCGACGGCGCGGGGGCTTCCGGCGACGATTTCCCGGTGTTCACCCAGGCTCCTCTGTATATACGCGAGTCGCTGACGTTTCCCTATACCGAAGGGATGCGTTTCCAGGACGCGGTGTATCGCGAGCTGGGTCCGGCCGCGTTCGAGCGGGTGTTTCGCGATCCTCCGCGGAGCACGCAGCACATCATGCACCCGGAGACGTACCTAGCCGGCCGCATGCCGACGATGCCCGCGTTGCCGCGTCTGGAGGAGGCCGCAGGGAAGGAAGCCCGGCATTTTCGGATCCTGGCGGACGGCGACGTAGGCGAATTCGATTACGGGGTTCTGCTGCGGCAGTACATCGGCGAAACCGAGGGTCGCGAGGCGGCGAGCCATTGGCGGGGCGGAGTGTATCGGCTGTATGAGCACAAACAAGCGAAGTATCCAGTGCTGGCGCATTCCTCCGAATGGGATTCGCCGGAAGCGGCACGGACCTTCTTCGAACTGTACCAGCGTGTGCTGCGAGCGAAATGGAAAATGCTGGAAATCGCCTCTTCTTCGCCCGGACAGGTGACCGGGACGGGGGATAGCGGCCGGTTTTCGTTACGTTTGGAAGGTGTTATCGTCCAGAGTATCGAGGGGATTCAATCCCAGGAAAGGGTGCGGTAGACTGTCTTTTATGCGTACTGCCACATTAGCTCTATTGATGATGCTGGGACTTGCGGCGGAACTTTCGGTTCAAGCCGCGGCTCCCGTGCCTCGTCCCGCGAAGGAATTCACCGTCGCGACACCGCAGGGTCAGCAGATTCTGATCTCCAGCCTGAAAGGTAAAGTGGCGGTGGTCCAGTTTCTGTTCACCTGGTGCCCGCACTGCCAGGCTTTCTCCAAAGTACTGACGGAACTCAACACGGAATACGGGGCTCGCGGATTCCAGGCGCTGGGTGTGGCGTTCGACGAGCTGGACCCGAAGGATCCGGTGCCTTTGAAGGACAAGGTGGTGGCGTATACCAAACAATATGCCGGATTCCCGGTGGGCGTATCGAACCGGTCCTCGGTGCTGAGTTACCTGGGAATTTCGGAACTGGAGCGCGTCGGAGTACCCGCAGATCATCGTGATCGACAAGAAGGGCGTCATACGCGAGCAGACTTCGTCGGAGGGAGGCGGAGAGCTGGGCAATCCAGCTCATCTGAAACCGCTGATCGAGAGCCTGCTGGCGGAGGGGACACCGGCCAAGGGGCCTGCGAAGACCGGGGCGAAGAAAAAAGCTACCGATAAGAAAGCCAGCGAATAAGGAAGACTCATCACATGCGCATCGCCACTGTTTCGGCACTGTTAGTATCCACGTTGGCGTCCACGTTGGCGCTCCAGGCAGCCGCGCCGGTTCCCCGGCCGAGCAAAGAATTCACGATCGTCATGCCTAACGGCAAGCAGACGCTGCTCTCGAGCTATCGCGGCAAGGTGGTGATGGCGGCGTTCATGTTCACAACCTGCCCGCACTGCCAGGCGCTTTCGAAGGTGATCACGAAGCTGCAAGGGGAACTGGGACCGCGCGGATTCCAGGCGCTGGGCGTCGCGTTCAATGACGAGGTCAACACGCCGAACAACGGGGTCAACGGCCAGGTGACGGCCAACTTCGTGAACCAGTTCCAGGTCGGGTTTCCGATGGGATACGCGCCCGCGCGAGAGCGTGCTCAGCTATCTGGGCGTATCGGAAATCGAGAGCTGGGTGGTGCCGCAGGTCGCGATCGTCGACCGCAAGGGCGTGATCCGCGCGCAGAGCGCATCGCGAGGGACGACGGAGTTGCAGACCGAGACTTACCTGCGGAAGTACCTGGGAGAACTGCTGGACGAGGGCGGGGCGAAATCGGCTGCGCCGTCGAAGGCTGCTCCTAAGAAGGCTGCAGACAAAAAGACCAGCTAGCGAAGCCGCTCTTCCAGGTGGCTGAGGCGCGCGTCGAGAACTTCCTCGACGCGGCGAAGTTCGGAGCGCCAGGTTTCTTTGACCTCGTCGATACGGTTGTCGAAGTGTGCCCGCAGATCGGACATGCGGCGAATTGATGTCGTTGAATCGGGAATTGTTGACCAGAATTCCGATCAGTACGGCTAACGTGGGAATGCCGACGCTCAACATCGTCTGAATCTCTGGAGTCATCACGATAACAGTTGCCTGCGCGCCTGATTTCTCTCCAAGTTTATCACCGCAGCTCACTTGCATAGTTCAGCGGCGATGGCTTCGGCGATCTTGCCGCCGTGGAAGCGGCCATTCTCGATGAAAATCTCGTTGGTGTGCATCCCGGCTACCAGCACGCCCGCCAGATACATTCCCTGGCGATCGCTCTCGAGGGTTTCGGGATGCGTGTACGGGCGCCCGCTCGCGGCATCGAAACGGATTCCGTGCGCTTCCAGAAACTCGAGGTCGGGACGATAGCCGGTCATGGCGAACACGAAATCGTTCTTGATTTGCTTTTCGCCATCGGGAGTCTGGATGCGGACGAAGGTTTCACCGATCTCAAGGACGGTGGAGCGGAAGTAGGCCGGGATCTCGCCGTTCTTGATGCGATTTTCGATGTTGGGCTTGATCCAGTACTTGACGTTGTTATGGATGCCTTCGCCGCGGTGGACCAGGGTGACGCGCGCGCCGGTCCACCAGAGTTCGAGCGCCGCAATGGCGGCTGAGTTTTTCGCGCCGACGACGAGAACGTCGTGATTGTAGTAAGGATGAGCTTCTTTGTAGTAGTGGATGACTTTCGGCAGATCCTCGCCGGGCACGTTCAGCCGGTTGGGCACGTCGTAATAGCCCATGGAGAGGATCACCTTCTTCGAAGCGTATTGGCGGGCGCAGCCGTGGGCGTCACGAATTGCGCGCATGGGTGACGAATGCGCCGTTGTCGCCGGTGATCTTCTCCACGCGGACATATTGGCGGATATCGAGCTTGTAGTGATCGGCGACGCGGCGGTAATACTTGAGCGCTTCGGCGCGCACGGGCTTGTCGTTCAGCGAGGTCATGGGAATGTCGCCGATTTCGAGCAGCTCGGGCGTGGTGAAGAACACCATGTTGTTGGGGTAGTGGTAAATGGAGTTGACCACGCAGCCCTTGTCGATGAGCACGGCGCGGACGCCGCGCTTCTTCAGTTCGATTCCGCAGGCGAGGCCTGTGGGGCCGGCTCCTACGATGACAACGTCGACGACATCGAACGATTCCACTACAGCATTCCTTCGACGCTCGTGTAGACGTCGGCCAGATGCCTTGGCAGTGCTGAGGGATCTTTGCCGCCGGCCTCCGCCATATCGGGACGGCCGCCGCCCTTGCCGCCGACGGCCTGTGCCACGACACCCGCGAGCTTGCCGGCATGAACTTTCGCCGTCAGGTCTTTGGTCACGCCCGCAATGACTGATACGAGACATTCGTCACCGGTGGATGCGCCAAGCACAACTACGACCGCGGTCTTCCATTTGTTCGAGCGAATCGACCAGCGTGCGAAGCTGCGCGCGATCGAACCCGTTGACTTGTACAGAGAGAACTTTGACGCCCTTGATGTCGCGGCCTGCGATTCCAGATCGCCGGCTTCCGCCTGCGCGGCTTTCGTCTTCAGCTGCTGAAGTTCGTTCTCGAGCGCCTTTTCGCGAGCCTGAAGTTTTTCGAGATCGACGCCCGCGAACTTTGCCTGTTGCTGCAGAGCTTCCTGGAAGCGGTGCAAGGCGCCTTCGCCGGTGATGGCTTCGATACGACGGACGCCGGCTGAAATCGATCCTTCGTAGACGATTTTGCAGATTCCGATATCGCCGGTGCGGTGGACGTGCGTGCCGCCGCAGAGTTCCTTGCTGAAAGTATCTATCTTGACGACGCGAACGCGATCGCCGTACTTTTCGCCGAACAGCGCCATCGCGCCGGTCTGCAATGCCTGGTCGAGTTCCATGACGTCGGTGTGGACTTCACGGTTGGCGAGGATCTGCTGGTTCATGAGCCGCTCGACTTCGGCGATCTCGTCCTGATCCATCGCCGTGTAATGGGTGAAGTCGAAGCGCAGGCGCGAGGGTTCGACGACACTTCCTGCCTGCTTCACGTGTGTGCCTAAAACCGTGCGCAGCGCCGCATGGAGGAGATGCGTGCCGGTATGGTTGCGCATGGTCGCGTGGCGGGATTCCGGATCGACGCGGGCGATCACGATGTCGCCTTCCTTGATCTCATTCAGGAGCTTCACCTTGTGCACGGTCTTCCCCGGAGCCGGTGCGTAGGCGGATTCGACGATCGCCAGCGTCTGGCCGTTTTCCGAAAGCAGCACGCCCTTATCGCCCACCTGGCCGCCGGCCTCAGCGTAAAAAGGAGTGCGATCCAGCGCGATTTCGTTATGCAGGACAGCCATAACCTTTCCCGGCGATTCCAAAGTCTCGCGGCCGAGGAATTCCGTTTTTGGCAGCGCCTGGTAGACCGGGTTGATCTGGGCTTTCTCGGCGCCCTTCCAGCTCGCACGGGCGCGGGCGCGCTGCTTTTCCATCTCGGCGGCGAAGCCCTCGGCGTCGATCGAGATGCCCAGCTCGCGAGCCATATCTTCCTGCTCTTCGAGAGCCAGGCCGTAGGTGTCGTACAGTTTGAAGCTGGCAGTCCCGCTGATGGCCCCGCCTTTAGCTTCATCCTGGAAGAATTTCTCGGCTACCTGGAACGTGGTCGCGTAGCGATGCTCTTCGTCTTTCACGACGCGCGCTACGCGCGAGACACTTTCCATCATCTCCGGATAGGCGTCACGCATATGCTCGGCGACGAACCCGGTGAGTTGATAGAGGTAAGGATCGGAGACGCCGACCATGCGGGCATTGCGCATCGCGCGGCGCATGATTTTGCGGAGGACATAGCCGCGGCCTTCATTCGAGGGCAGCACGCCATCGTTGATCAGAAACGCAGTTGCGCGGGCGTGATCGGCGTTGATGCGCATGGCGGTGTCGGCGCGATCGTCTTCGCCGTACGGTTTTTTGAACAGTTCGCCGGCCCGGTCGATGATGGGCCGTATGAGGTCTGTTTCATAGTTGGAAAGCTTGCCTTGGAGCACGGCCGCCATCCGCTCGAGCCCCATTCCCGTATCCACAGAAGGCTTGGGCAGAGGCGTCAGCTTTCCGGAAACATCGCGGTCGAACTGCATGAATACGAGGTTCCAGATCTCGACGAAGCGCTCGCCGGCGTTGCGTGGCATGGAACCCGGTCCGGCATCGGGACCAAGATCGTAGTGGATTTCCGAGTTCGGACCGCATGGCCCGGTATCGCCCATCTGCCAGAAATTGTCTTCTTCATCCAGACGGAAGATTCGGTCCTTCGGAATGCCGGCGACCTCCTGCCACAGTCTTTCGGCCTCGTCATCCTCGCGGAACACGGTGAAGTACAGCCGGTCCTTGGGCAAGCCGAAACCCTTGGTCATCAGCTCCCAGGCGTAGGCGATGGCGTCGCGCTGGAAATAATCCCCGAAGGAAAAATTCCCCAGCATTTCAAAGAACGTGTGATGGCGGCGGGTGTAGCCGACGTTGTCCAGATCGTTATGCTTGCCGCCGGCGCGAACGCACTTCTGGGACGACGCCGCGCGCGTGTAATCGCGCTTTTCCTGGCCCAGGAAGACGTCCTTGAACTGGTTCATCCCGGCGTTGGTGAACAGCAACGTGGGATCGTTGGCGGGCACCAGGGACGAGCTTCGGACCACGCGGTGGCCACGTTCGGCGAAATAATCGAGAAACTTCTGGCGGATCTGCGACCCTGTCATGGATTCTTTTATTGTGACACGGGGACTCGGGCAAACCTGGGACAGCCAGCGAATTTCCGCGCTCAGGAGAGTAGCGTTCACGGCAACTTGGATGCGCGGAAATTCGTAGGCAGTCCCGGTTTGCCCGCGAAGCGTCTATTTGCCGGCGAGGACGGAGTATCCCTTGCCCTTCAAGAGGTTGTCGTCCGCGGTCACCAGCGTGAGATCGTAAACCTTGGCAGTGGCCGCCAGGAAGGTATCCGCTGGATCCCGGTGCGGGAGGATAACTGCGTCCGAGGCAAGAGCGACCTCATGGGTAAGCGGAGCTTCGCGGAAAGGGACTCGGCGCAGAGCAGCCGAAATCCATGCGTCCAGGCCTTCCTTCGGCGTCAAACGACCTTTGCGGCCGAGTACCACAATCTCCCAGGTGCTGATAGGGGAAAGCCATAGTTCGTTCCGCGGGTCTTGCAAAACCCTAGTGGCCCTCCTGGACAGGCGTTGGGGTGCGGATACGGTCCAAATGAGAACGTGGGTGTCCAGGAGGAGTTTCATTCCCGTAGGACGTTCCACTCGTCATCGTCCGTTGCGGGTCCGATAATATCGCCCGTAATCTCGATCGTACCTGCCATCGAGCCCATCCAGTTGGCCGGCCGCGGTGGCGGCGAAGGAGGGACCACCTCGGCGATGGGCTTGCCGAAGCGCGTGATCAGGATCGGCTTGCGGGTTTTCTGGACACGCTGCAAGACCGACAGGCAGGTGGCTTTGAACTTGGATACCGCAATCGTTTCCATAGCTCAATTAGACCATAGTCATTGACCATGGTCAGATTAGCTGGGCGTATGGTTAAAGGTGTACTCCGCCAGGACCCGCTCCGCTTGATCCGTCACGGCGAGAAGCTTCATGACGAGCACATCCGGACCGGACTGGCGGGCCGGACCGATCGGATAATTCAGAATGACCTCGCCGAGACCGGCGCGGAAGGGTATATCCCGCATCCGCACGCGCTCGGCTCCGGAGGGATCGCAAAGCGCCAAGTCGAGCTTTTCGATACCCGTCAAGTCCGCCGCCAGCCGCCCGATCAGGAAATCGTCCTGCGGGGTTACGGTGCACTCCACGGTTCCGCCGGCCTGCACGGGGTACTCGCGGGCATGCAGGCCCTCGCGCACGAGGCGATCCAGGAAGGGGCGCGTGACAATCATCCCCAGGTTTCCCTGCCGGGCGAGTGTGCGGATACCCTCAGCCAAACCGATCACCGACTGAAAGCTTCGCGAGCAATCTTCACAGGCAAACAGGTGCTCTTCGAGCGCTGATTCCTCACCTGGCGGCAACTCCGCCAGCCAGTAGTCGCTCAGTACGGCCGGATCGATGGGATTCACGCAGCTCATGCCGCATTCCCCGTCATGCATCTCCGAAGGCGTCCCAGAGCGCGGTGCCGGATGACACGGACATTCTCACTGGAGAGCCCCAGAGCGCCCGCCACGGTCTCGCTGCTGTGCTCTTCGTAAAATGTCATCACGACGATGCTGCGCTCGCGCTCGGCCAGCCTGCCGAGACACTCCGAGAGTTTGTCCAAATCCGGCGCGGGTTCCGGAAATGCGGAAACCGGAGGCAGGTATTGTTCCAGCAGCCGCTCCCGGCGCGCGCCTCCCCTGCGGATCTCAAGGACCACCATGCGGCAAGTTCCCAGCACGAAAGACGCGAGCTTCCCGGGATCGCGCAGCTTTCCGGCACGCACGCTTTCGATGGCGATCATCAAAACCTGCTGCACCAGATCCGCCGCCGCCTGCTCATCGCGCAGATGCCGCAATCCATACAGGCGGATGCGCGGGGCCATAGTGCGGCACAGATCCTCCTCGTCCACTAATTCCACTCTTGAAGTGTAACGCCGGGACGAATCGTTACACTTCCCTGCTTAAAAGGAGCGGGTATGATTACGAACCAACAGTCAGGGACCAGAATCGACCAGGTAGCCGAGGGGATCTTTCGCATCAGCACGCCGGTCGAGATTCCGGCATTGCCGGGCGGATTCAGCTTCAACCAATATTTACTGGTGGATGACGAGCCGCTGCTGTTTCACTCCGGGCTTCGAAGGATGTTTCCCCTGGTGCGCGAAGCGATCTCCGCGATCATTCCCGTAGAAAAGCTGCGGCACGTCGGGTTTTCGCACTTCGAAGCGGACGAATCCGGCGCGCTGAACGATTTTCTCGGGGTCGCGCCGCAAGCCGCGCCGTTTTCGAGCGCGATCGGCGCGCTGACCTCGGTGAATGACTTCGCCGACCGGCCGGGACGCGGCCTGGGCGACGGCGAGCAGTTTTCGACCGGATCACATAGGCTCGAGTGGATCTACACGCCGCACGTGCCGCACGGATGGGACTGCGGTGTGCTCTTCGATCACAGCACGGGCACATTGTTCTGCGGCGATTTATTCACCCAGGGCGGCTCGAAGTGCCCGCCGGTAACGAAAGAGGATGTCGTTGGACCCAGCGAACAGTTTCGAGGACCGATGGATTATTTCGCGCACGCCCAGGGGACGGGCAAGATCCTGGAGCGGCTGGCGGCGCTAAATCCGAAAATGCTCGCGTGCATGCACGGCAGCGCGTTCCAGGGCGATGGATCGGCGATGCTGCGTCAGCTCGGCTCGACGATGTCGAGCTAACTCCAGCCCATTGGTCTCGGCAAACCTGGGACAGCCAGCGAATTTCCGCGGTCGGGATCGTCACTTCCTCGATGTTTGGACGCGCGAAAATTCGTAGGCAGTCCCTAGTTTGCCCGGCAGCTAACCTACCAGCCGATGGGTTTGCCCTGATTCTGCTGGTCGAGCCACTTCTGGAGCGGAGCGAAGTAATCGCGGATGGCGGTGGCGTCCATCTCGCGCTTGCCGGTGATCTCCTGGAGGGCATCCTGCCAGGGTTTGCTCAGTCCCATGGCGAGCATGGTGTTCAGCTTCTTGCCGGCCTCCTTGCTGTCGTAGATCGAGCAGCGATGCAGCGGCGTGCCGCTGTTTCCGGGGCAGCCAGCCGCTTCCGCCAACGCGCGGTGGAACTGGAACTGGAGGATATCGGCCAGGAAGTAGCGCGTGTAGGGAACGTTCGCGGGCACGTGATATTTTGCGCCGGGATCGAAGAACTCATCCGATCGGGGCTCGGGCGGCGCGATGCCCTGATACTTCAGCCGTAGCTGCCACCAGGCTTCGTTGTACTTATCGGGCGGGATCTCGCCGGAGAAGACCCTCCAGCGCCACTGGTCGATCATCAGCCCGAAGGGCAGGAACGCGATCTTTTCGAGCGACTTCTTCAGCAGAAGGCCGATGTCCTTGGACGCGTCGGGGGCTTTAGGCAGCAGACCGAGCTTCACCAGATACTCGGGCGTGACGGAGAGAGCGATGGTATCGCCGATGGCTTCGTGGAAACCGTCGTTGGCGCTATCGCGGAACAAGATCGGCTGCGTATTGTACGCGCGCTGGTAGAAATTGTGGCCCAGCTCATGGTGAATGGTGGTGAAGTCTTCTTCCGTGATGTCGATGCACATCTTGATGCGCAGATCGTTGACGTTATCGACGTCCCAGGCGCTGGCGTGGCAGACGACTTCGCGGTCCTTGGGCCTCACGAACAGGCTGCGCTTCCAGAAAGTGTCCGGCAGAGGATCGAATCCCAGGGACTTGAAGAATCCTTCGCCGTACTTGACCATCTGGAGCGGTTCGGTTTTGCGAGCCTTGAGGATCTGGGTCAGGTCGTAGCCGGGATCGGCGTCTTTGGGCGCGACCAGCTTATAGATATTCGACCAATCCTGCGCCCAGATATTGCCCAGCAAATCCGCGGGAATCGGACCGTTTTCGGGAACAAGGTTGCCGTATTTCTCATGCAGCCTGGTGCGAACGTAGGCGTGGAGCGAGAGATAGAGAGGACGGACCTGGTCCCAGAGGCGGTCGAGTTCCTTGCTGAAATCGTCGGCGGGCATGTCGTATTTGGATCGCCACATCGCGCCGGTGTCCTTGAAGCCGAGTTCCACGGCGCCTTTGTTCGAGAGCTCGACGAAACGGGTGAAATCCTTGCGCATGGGCAGAGAGATGGTGTGCCAGCCTTTCCAGACGTCGAGCAACTCGGCGGGATTGGTGCTGGTGGCCATGATCTTGGTGATGGCGTCGATGTCGAGGCAGGTCTCCTTTTTGTCAGGATCTTTGCAGTACTTGCCTTTGCCGTAGGTGGCATCAAGCGAGGCTGCGATCTTGCTGACTTCGGCGCTTTCTTTTGGATCGGAAGGCGGCGCGAGGGTGAAGCCGATCTTCATAAGGTTCAGCATGCGGGCGGCATCGGCGGGAACCTGGACACCATCGAACTGCTTGGCCTGCTTGGCGAGACGAACGGCTTCATCGCCGGCGCGCTGGCCGGAGGCGGCGGAAAGCGCCTCGGTGTCGTCGGTGATGAAGTTTTCCTGGACCCAGGAAGCGCGGCCGGCTTCGACGCCGAGATCGTTGAGCTTGACCTGGGCGTCATCGAGAAATTTCTTGGCGTCGTCGGCGGAGGGCTTGGATTGGGTGCAGCCGGTTAAGAGGGCAAAGACGGCTGGAACAGTGAGACGCAGGACGAGCGTTCGCATAGAGGCATGATACCCTGCTTGGGGACTAAGGGCCGCTCCATCACTGTCGCGGTTCTGAAGCGGCGGTCCAGTTGATGCGCACGGTAAGGGGCGGCGTGGAGGGCGCGGCGGACGACGCGGCGGAGGGGACGGCGTCCACCAGGAAGCGCTTTCCATCGGCAGTGACGTCGTAGCTGAAGAAGTTCTGGGTCAGGGATGAGGAAGGCGTGTCAAACAACGCCACCGGAGCGCCTGCTTTGACGGACGGCTTGGGTCCCGCCGTCACGGTCACCGCGACCGCCGTCAGTTTCCCGTCCGGAGCCACGTAGAACAACTCCTTGCCGTCACCGCGCCAGCGCGGCTGCACGCCGCCCGCGGTGGAGATCCTCAATTCGTTATCGGCGGACGGAAATGGCTGCACGTAAACCTCACGCTGACCGGATACGTCCGAGGTGTACGCCATCCAGCGGCTGTCCGGTGAAAGCTGGCCCTGCACTTCGTTAAATTCCGAGTGCGCAAATGGCATGGGTTTTCCGGACGGCTTCCCGTCTTCGCCCATGGGGAGATAGCTGACGTCCCACTTGGTCTTCGGATCTTGCTCCGCGTAGACTATGAATCGCCCGTCTCGCGACCATTGATTGACAATCTTCCCGCTGGATGTGGACAGAAGCACTTCATCCTGGCCCGATCCGTTGGACGCTCTCCAATAAAGATCGCCGAGATGGCCGCCGCGGCTCGACACGAATACAATGCGGTCGCCATGGGGAGAGAAGGAGGGATTGGTGTTCGTAGACGCATCGGTAGTCAGACGCCGGTCGTTTTGGCGACTTAGGTCCCGGAGAATGATATCGCGATTAGCACTTCCCGTATCCCCGCGCGAGAATGCGATGGTCTTCTCATCCGGGGAAATCGCCGGCATGCGCACGCGACCGAGCGGGACCACGCTCTCCAGCAGCTTCCCGGCACGATCGTACCAGACGATCTGGTTGGTTCCTCCACCGCCCCCGCCACCGCCGGTCCAATACAGCAGCACGCCGTTGCCGGAAGCGGTCACGGGCGCAAAGTTATTGACGTTGGTAAACGTGACGCCCTCGCCTACGGGGAACACATCGCCGGAGAGTTGCGCAGTTCCGCTGTCGAACGGTTGTGCCATCAAGGTGTTCTCGCGGATGAAGATCAGTTGACCGAGCCGTCCGCCGGCGGCGGACAATGCGAATTCGGCGCTGGAGCTATCCGCCAGCACTCGGCGGTTCTCTGTTCCATCCAGCGAGCTTACATAGATGCCGTTCTTTTCCGGGGTCGACCCGCTTACCAGGTAAAGGAAACGGCGGCCATCCGGCAGGAACTTCGGGAAGCGATAAATGCCTTTCGTCTTGGTCACGTCCTGTGGAACGCCGCCGCCCGCCGGGACCCGCTGGACGGCGGTATCCTGTGGGGCTGGGGAGAACACAATCACATCGTCCCGGTTCCAGGAACCGCTGCGGCCGTCAGGGGCATCGCAAATGGGTTGAGAAGGGCCTCCACTCGCGGCGATTCTCCGCAGCTTGCCCCCGGCGAAGAAAGCGATGTTGCGGCTATCGGGCGACCAGAAGGGGTACGCTGCCCCGTCGGTAGAGGGCATGGGCCGCCACTGAAGAGCGTCGAGCGGTCGCTGCCAAAGCTCCTGCTTGCCGTTGACAGCGGCGGCCATGACAATGGTGCGTCCGTCGGGGGAAACCGCGAAGCTGTGTATATTCTGTACGCCGTCGGGAGGAGCGAGCGTGTAGCTCAGAATGTGTTCGGCAGGGGGCGTCTCGCGGAAGTGAAGGAATGCGAGGGCTGCGAGAGCTCCGACCGCGATCACGGTTGCGGCGATCCAGACGAGCGAGTCCCCGCCCTGACGGGCCTGGCCGGGCGCCGCGGGAGCCTCTGCCGCCACCGGCGGGGCTTCAAGGAGTTCCCAGGCGTCGCCAATATCGCGGAGGCGCTTCTTGGGGTCTTTCTCCAGGCACTTCTTCAGCAGCCTGCGAACTTCGACGGGCACGCCATCCCACTGAGGCTCTTTGAGGACCACGGCGGCCATGGTTTCGGTGACGTCTTCACCCTCGAACATCCGGCGGCCGGTGAGCAACTCATGCACGACGACTCCGAACGCCCAGATGTCGGCGCGGCGGTCGACGGGTTTGCCCTTGGCCTGCTCGGGAGCCATGTACGCGGCAGTACCGAGGATCATGCCGGCTTGGGTCGCGGCCATGCTGAGGGTCGGAGACTGGGTGGCGGCTTGATCGGAACTCGCACCCTCACGGGCGGGGCTGAGTTTCGCTAGGCCGAAATCGAGAACTTTTACCGTGCCGTCGGGCTTGATCTTGATGTTGGCTGGCTTCAGATCCCGATGGGTGATGCCTTTTTCGTGGGCTTCACCTAAAGCTTCTGCGATTTGCTTCGCAATTCGCAGGGCCTCTTCGAGGGGAAGAGGGCCTTTGGGGGCTTCGCCTTCGACGTACTCCATGACCAGGAAGTTGGGACCGACGTCGAAGAGACCGCAGATGTTGGGATGGTTCAGGGACGCGATCGCCCGCGCCTCGCGCTCGAAACGCTCGGTGAACTGCTGGTTCGAGATCTTGATGGCGACCTCGCGACCCAAGCGGGTGTCCTTGGCCAGGTAGACCTCGCCCATGCCGCCGGCGCCGATTTGCGAAAGGATCTCGTACGGGCCGAGGCGCTCACCGGCAGATAAAGACATGGCGTCAAGGCATTCTACCTTATCCTAGGTGTTTGGTTCGTTCGAAGCTCAGAATCAGAATTGTCGCGATCGCCCTGCTGATCGCGCCTTTGCTGATGGCCATATGGGCCTTTGGGATCGAGCCCGGGATGCTGGTGGTCCGGCATCTCCAGATGGACCTTCCGGGGTGGAAATCCGGCCTGCGGATCGCGGTGCTGAGCGATCTGCATATCGGCTCACCGCATGTAGGGCTCGACAAGCTGCGGACCATCGTGGAGAAAACTAACGCGGAGCAGCCTGACCTGGTTGTGCTGCTGGGCGATTTCGTAACGGGCGGCCCGAACGGCAGGCGAGCGGGCGGTTTCGTCGAGCCGGAGTTGACTGCGGCGGAACTGAAGAAACTGCATGCGCCGCTGGGCGTGTACGCAGTGCTGGGCAATCACGACTGGTGGTATGACGGGGATCGCGTGGGGAAGGCGCTGACGGATGTTGGAATCCCTGTGCTTGAGAACAAGGCTGTGCGTGTGGGGCCTATCTGGCTGGGCGGGATCGCGGACTTTTGGACGCGCGAGCCGGATGTCGCGGGGACGCTGGCGCAGGTTTCGAGCGGCGATCCGGTGGTGCTGATCACGCATAATCCCGACATTTTCCCGGAGGTTCCCTCGCGGGTGAGCCTGCTGCTGGCCGCGCATACGCACGGAGGACAGGTCCGGCTGCCAATTGTCGGGACCCTGATCACCACATCGAAGCTCGGGTATAACGCCGGGGAATACGTGGAGCGGGGCCGCCACCTGTTTGTGACCACGGGGATCGGGACGAGCATCGTGCCGGTGCGGTTCGGAGTGCCGCCGGAGATCGTGATTCTAACGGTCGGTCCATTGAAATCGAGATAATCTGGGGCCGTTAAGCACTCTACTCTAGGAAAAAGGAGACAGACAGCTCTGTCCCCTCCCAAAAACTTATGACTTCGCGCACGAGCCTGGGAGTGGACAGAGTAGTCTGTCCCCTTTTTCAGCACCACTTCCGGCGACAGTGGGAAGACCTCCGGGAAGACGCTTTGGCGGCGTTCGAAAAGGTGGGAGCAAGCGGGTGGTACATCCTGGGCGAGGAGGTGCGGCTCTTTGAGCAGGATTTGGCCGCGCTGTGGGGATTTCCGCATGCGGCGGGAGTCGCCAGCGGGCTGGACGCGATCGAGATCGCGCTGCGGGCTTTGGGGTGCAAACCAGGCGACCGTGTTCTGACGACGCCGATCTCGGCGTTTGCGACCACACTGGCGATCGTCAAGATCGGGGCCGTACCGGTGTTTGTGGATACCGACGATCAGGGGCTCGTTGATATACAGCGGTGCCAAGAAGTATTGAGGGGTAGACGCGACATCCGCTTCTTCGTGCCGGTTCATCTCTACGGATTCTCGCTGGATGCGGGCGCGCTGTTGCGGTTACGAGACGAGCACGATTTGCTGATGGTAGAAGATTGCGCTCAGTCCATCGCGGCAGTGGGTGCAGTCGCGGCGACGAGCTTCTATCCAACCAAGAACTTGGGGGCGATGGGTGACGGCGGCGCGGTCCTGTGCCGGGATGCGGCGCTCGACGAACGGGTGCGGGCGCTGCGCGATTATGGCCAGACTTCAAAGTATCGACACGATGTCATCGGATACAACAGCAGGCTGGATGAGTTGCAGGCGGCTTTTCTTCGCCGGGCGTGCATGCCGCGACTGGAACGCTGGACGGCGCGGCGCCGGGAGATCGCGGCGGCGTATCTGGAGGGAATCCAGAATCCCTCAGTGCGTTTGCCGAACCCGCCAAAGGGATCAGAGCCTTCGTGGCATTTGTTCCCGGTGTGGATCGATCGAAGATTACCGAATTCTCCGTTCGGCACTCACTACCCGATCGCGATTCCCGATCAGAAGGCTCTCGACGGCGTTCCGTTCGAAGAGCCCGGCCGATGCGAGAACGCGAGGCGGCTGTGCGCGAGCGAAGTCAGCCTGCCGATTCATCCGTACCTCAACGACGACGAGGTCGCTGAGGTGATCGCGATGCTCAACTCACTTTGAGGGGTGGTCCAGGTCGATAGCCATGCGCTCGGCCATGGCGATCTGGTCGGCGGTCCCGCGCAAGGCCATCGCTCTCGGCGTGTTGTACGTGAATATCCGCTTGATTTGCGTAGCTTGGCGGATCGCTGTGGCCGCCTTCTGGAAATCCGGGACGGTTGCCGTATGGGGGAGACGCAGCACTCGAACCACGTCGTCATTTCCCGCCATTTCGTATTGATGGGTGGTAGAAGGAGGCTCGGGTACGATCTCCTTCACCAGCCACTCTGCCAGGCTCATCTGCGCGCCAGTTCCGCGCATCACCAGGGCGTTGCGTGCGTTGTAGGTAAACACTCGCCGGGTATCGGTGATGGTGCGCACCAGAGTTGCGGCCTCCTGGAAGTCCTGAACCGTAGGGGCGGTGATCACATAAAACACGCGCACGACATCGTCGTCGGCCCCAGGAGGGCGGTATTCATGGGGCAAAGCAGGCTGGGCTATGGGGCTATCCAGCTCATTGAACAGCCACTCGGCCATGGCGATTTGAGGGGCGGTGGCGTGGACCGTCACGCTCTTCTGATCGTTATCGGTGGAGATTTCTCGGATATCGGTGATGGTGCGGATGGTCGTCGCGACCGCTTGAAACTGCTGGACGGTGGCGGTGTGGGTGAGGTAGAAAGTTCGATCTCGCAGGTCGGTGGTTTGACCCCAACCGGGGACGGCGAGCAAGGCAAATCCAATTGCGGTGGTGCGCATGGCGTTCCTTTCATCGATTAAGGTCGCGCACAACGCAGCGGGGCCCGAGCTTCGCTTTGAATCATTGAGCGGGCCCCGCGCTGTGCGCTCAGAACGCTAGACGCAGGAAATCGCGCGAACGTGCAGAGACGTTCGCGCGATCGACGAATAGCCGGGAGCCAGTGCTATTTGATCTGGAAGCCGCTGTCGCCCTTGGCGCGATGCGCCATGTGGCAACCGCCGCAGGTCCCGCCGAGCGCCATCATCGCGGTATTGGCGGCATCGAAATCGCCGGCCGCGCCAGCTTTGGCGATGTCGGCGGAGGCGGTCACGGCCTGCTTGGCAAAACCGGTAGCATCCGCGGCGCCTTTCTTCGACCAATAGGCCTCGATCTCCTTGAAGGAAGACTCCATGGCCTTGGCTTCCGTCTCTACAGTGCCCTTATCCTTCGCGGCAATGCCCTTCGCCACCTTGCCCTTACTGGCAACGGCAGACTTCATGAAGCCCATGTAGTCGGCGTCGGACTGCGCCAGAAGCACGAAGAACGTTACGGTAGCAAGTAGCGCTACCAGGACTTTTATCACTCGCATGTAATTCCTCCCAAGGTCTCACATCATATCCTGTTGAGTACCAGGAAGTCGAGGGGGGTACCGGAAGTCTCAGTCTAAGACCAGCCTGGCCCGCTGGAATCGAGCCATACCCGCGGCTAAGAGCGCGAGGTCGATGGCCAGGAGCACGCCAGCCGCAGCCAGCACCAAGTCAGCCTGGGACCACGTAAGCAGAATCCGTGCGAACCATGCCCTCCAGTCCATGGGGAGCATGCTGCTTCCAAAGATCGTGCCGATCAACACCACCGCGAATCCAACACTTAGGGTCTGCTGAGCTTGCCGCACGGTTGTGGCGTGCAGCGAGACCAGGACGCCGGCCGTCGCGATCGCGCCGCCCAGCAGAGGAGGTCCCAATAGTAGAAGAAGCCAACTGGCGGCATCGTGAAATATCAAGATCTGTCCATGCCAGTTCACGATGTTGACCGTAATCGCACCAACCAGGATGCAGGAGATCGACACCAGCCAGCCGTAGGCCATGCACGCGGCGATCTTACCGAAGAGAATCGATTGGTCCGAGAGGCGGCTGGCGAGCAGTGTTTCGAGTGTGTGCCGTTCCCGTTCGCCGGCGAAGGAATCGGCAATAACGGTGGTGATCACAACAGCGGAAAAAAACGTTGGGGCCAGGAGTCCTACCGCGCTAAAGAATCGTTCCGGTCCCATGCGAAAAGGCACGAAGATGCCGAAAACCGCGATCAGGATGAGCGGTCGAAAGCTTCCGGTGGAACCGGCGGACCGCTCCATGACGATCTCTTTCCATTCCTTCCACAGAACGGTGACGAAATCGGCGGTCATTTTTCTTCCTCCATCAGCGTGAGGAACACGTCTTCCAGGCTCCCCTGGCCGCTGCGGACCTCCTGCACTTCCCCGCCCTCGCGCACGATGAGGCCGATGAGCGGGGCGACTTCCTGGCCGTCGTTCAGGACTAAAACCAGGCGGCCATTCTCGACCAACGCCTGCGAGACGCCGGCTTGCTGCCTCAAGGTTGCGAGCAGCGCGTCGGAGAATCCGCGGCCGGCGATCTCGGTTCGCTGGCCACCGCCGCGCGAGCGCAGATCAGCAGGACTGCCGACCGCGAGCAGCTTGCCCTGGCGGATCACGGCCACCAGACTACACAGCTTCTCGGCTTCCGCCATGTTGTGCGTGGTGAGGAAGATGGTCGCGCCCTGGCGCGCGGCGAGCGCGCCAAGATCGTCGCGGAGGCTGGCGGCGGCCACGGGATCGAGGCCGGCAGTGGGCTCGTCAAGGAAGACGAGTCCGGGGCGGTGCAGCAGAGGCCGGGCGATGGCCAGCTTCTGCTTCATGCCGCGGCTCCACTTCACCACGGCTTCCCTGCGGCGATCCCACAGACCGAGATGCGTCAGCAGTTCCTGGATGCGCTGGTCAAGCTGCACTTTGGGCATGTGCGCCACGCGCCCGTAGAACCGCAGGTTGTCCTCCGCACTGAGCCGCTCGTAAAGGCCGGAGTGCTCGAGCAGCGCGCCGGCGCGGGCGCGGATTTCGGCGCCTTGCGTTCGCGTATCGAAGCCCAGCACCTGAGCGCTTCCGCTGGTTGGTTCGATCAAGCCGAGCAGCAGGCGAATGGTGGTGGTCTTGCCGGCGCCATTGGGGCCGAGAAAACCGAATACGGAGCCGGCGGGAACCTCCAGGTTGAGATCGTCGAGCGCGCGAACGGTCTCGAACGTACGGGTCAGCCCCAGGGCGCGTATTGCAAGCTCTGACATCCTGATTTTGCGGACGCCCTCTGTTATCGAGCGTCCAAGCTAGTTACGCACAGGCGCACTGACACTGTCAAGATCGATACTCCGCTGAGCGGAACGTGTAAAATGGCGTGAGCCTTACCGTAAAAATGACTCGCGACGCAGCCATCCTACAAATGATTGAGCTCTTTCGGAAAGATCGAGACATCGACGAGCCGAAAGTGGTCCGCACTCTACAGGCACTGCTTGACAAGCGGATTCCTGGCGACGAACGCAGTTTTGACGATAAGGAGAGGACTCGCGATTACCACATCAGCCAGCTAGAGCCGATGACGTCGGACGAACTGGAAGTAGTTCGAGAGTGCATTCGAGCGCTGGAAAGAATCGCGCCAGATTAGACGCTCCTCGTAAGTGCTTACCCAAATTAGGGGCAGGCGAAACCGTCTGCCCCACCAAGCTTCACAGACCTTTACGCGGCTTTCGGAGGCGCCTCGGGCACCGCTTTGGCAGGCGTTTCAGGGACGACGCCTGGAAGCATGGCAGCCAGGACGTCGCGGACGCGGTCGGCGAAGATGAATTCCATCTCCTTGCGCACGTCTTCGGGCAGATCGCGGAGGTCCTTCTGGTTGCCGCGCGGGACGATCACGCGCTTGATACCCGCGCGCCGCGCCGCCAGCACCTTCTCCTTGAGACCGCCGATGGGCAACACCAGACCTGTTAACGTCACTTCGCCGGTCATAGCCGTGTCGCTGCGAGCGGGCACGCCGGAGTAGAGCGACGCCAGGGCCGTGGTCATGGTCACACCCGCCGAAGGTCCATCCTTGGGGATAGCGCCCGCGGGAACGTGGATGTGGAGACCGCTCTTGAGGAACATGCTCGGATCCAACCCGAACTCGGCCGCGTGGCTCCACAGATAGCTGCGGGCGGTCTTGGCCGATTCCTGCATGACCTCGCCGAGCTGGCCGGTGATGGTCAGCTCCTTGCCGTCGGGCAGGAGCGCGGCTTCGATGTACAGCACGTCGCCGCCGGTTTCGGTCCAGGCGAGACCCGTTGCGACGCCCGCGGGCAGTTCCTTGCGGGCGAGCTCCGGCAGAATCGCTTCGGGACCCAGCATTTCGGGAACATCTTCGCCGTGCACCACGACGGAACCAGGGTCGCCTTCGGCGAATTTGACCGCGACCTTGCGGATCAAGCGCCCCAGCATCTGCTCCAGACGCCGCACGCCGGCTTCGCGGGTGTACGACTCGATGACTTTCTGAAGAGCTTCGTCCGTGATCACGCACTGCTCGGCGGTGAGACCGGTGTGCTGCAAAAGTTTGGGCAGCAGGTAGCGTTTGGCGATCTGGGTTTTTTCCTCTTCGCTATAGCCGGAGAGGCGCAGGATCTCCATACGGTCGAGCAGCGGCGCGGGAATCGTATCCAGCGTGTTGGCGGTGGTGATGAACATGACCTTCGACAGATCGAAGGGCAGGTCCAGGTAGTTATCGCGGAATGTTTTGTTCTGCTCGGGATCCAGGATTTCGAGCAGCGCGGCCGCGGGATCGCCGCGGAAATCGCGCCCGAGTTTGTCGACTTCGTCGAGCATCAGCACGGGGTTCATGAATCCCGCGCGCCGCATGGCCTGGATCAGACGCCCTGGAAGAGCGCCGATATAGGTCCGGCGGTGGCCGCGAAGTTCGGCTTCGTCGTGCAGGCCGCCCAGGCTCATGCGTTCGAACTTTCGTCCGAGAGCGCGGGCGATGGATTGTCCGAGCGAGGTTTTGCCGACGCCGGGCGCGCCCACGAAGCACAGAATGGGGGCCTTAGCTTCGGGATTCAATTTGAGCACGGCGAGCTGCTCGACAATGCGCTCCTTGACCTTGGTGATGCCGTAGTGGTCCTCATCGAGAACCTCGCGGGCGCGCTTCAGGTCGAGACTATCGTCGCTACGTTTCTTCCATGGCAACTCGATCACGTATTCGAGCCAGGTGCGGATCACGTTGTGCTCGGGGGACGCCGAATTGATTTTTTCCAGGCGTTCCAGCTCGCGCTCGGCTTCCGTGCGGACATCCTCGGGGAGATCCGCCTTGGCCAGCTTCTCGCGCAAGGTTTCCACCTCGGCTTCGTCGGTCTTGCCTTCGCCGAGTTCCTGCTCGATGGCCTTCTTCTGCTGGCGCAGCACGTAGTCGCGCTGCTCCTTGGACATCTCGGACTTGGCTTTTTCGGTGACTTTGGCGCGCAGCTCGGCCACGTCGACTTCATGCGACAGCCAGCCCAGCACCATGCGGAGAGCTTCGATGCGAGTGGAAGTTTCGAGCAGCGATTGCTCTTTCTCGACATCCAGGTTCATGACCGAGCCGACCAGGAACGCGAGTTGCAGCGGATCGCCTTGCGCGGCAAACGCCTGCGTGATCTCAAGCGCAGGCTGGCCCTGCATGAGGTTGACGTACTTGGACGCCATCTCGACCACGGAAAGGGCTAAGGCCTCCAGCTCGCGGCTGGAATCGTCGGGCAGAGGCAGCGGGCGGACACTTCGCTTTCAGGTGGCCGTTTTCTTCAACCTTGACGATGACCACGCGCTCGATCCCCTGCACAAAGAGGTCGATATGATCGGGCCGGGGGCGCCCCGACTTGCGGATCACCGCGCGGGTGCCGATGGTGTACAAATCGGCCGCGCCGGGCGTTTCCACCGATGGATCTTTCTGGGCGACGACGATGACTTCTTTATCCTCGGTCGTCAGCGCCGATTCCACGGCGGCCACAGACGCCTTGCGGCCCACGCCGAGAGGCATCAGGAGTCCGGGGAACAACACGGAGTTCTTCAGGGCCAACAGCGGCAACGTTTTGATTTTCTCTTCGTCTGGCATATTCGTGTCTTTCATCCTCTATGATGCTCGAACCGCCTTCGGGGACTCTACTTCAAATACCAGCGCATCGTTGCGCATATCCAGAAGCACTGTCTTTCCATCGCGAATTTCGCCGGCCACCAGCATGCGGGCCAGCGGCGTCTCCACTTCTTTTTGAATCGCGCGTTTCAGCGGGCGCGCGCCGTAAGCGGGGTCGTAACCCACGGTGACCAGATGGGCCTTGGCAGCGTCGGTCAGCTGCAAGTCGATGTGTCGCTCGGCCAAGCGTACCCGCAGCGTTTCCAGCTGAATATCCACGATCTTCTTGAGCTGATCCTGCGTCAGGCGGTGGAAGTTGATGACCTCGTCGACGCGGTTCAGGAACTCGGGCCGGAACAGGCGCGGCAGATCTTCCTGCTGCGCGTTGGAGGTCATGATCACGATGGTGTTCTTGAAATCCACCGTGCGTCCCTGACCGTCGGTGAGCCGTCCGTCGTCGAGGAGCTGCAGCAGAACGTGGAACACGTCGCTGTGGGCTTTCTCGATTTCGTCAAGCAGAATCACGCAATAGGGGCGCCGGCGGACGGCTTCGGTCAACTGGCCGCCTTCTTCGTAACCGACGTATCCGGGAGGCGCGCCGACCAGGCGGGACACGGTGTGCTTTTCCTGATACTCCGACATATCGATGCGGATCAGGGAGCGTTCGTCGTCGAACAGATACTGGGCGAGCGCGCGAGCCAGCTCGGTTTTGCCGACGCCGGTGGGTCCCAGGAAAATGAAACTTCCGATGGGCCGTTTCGGGATCTTTCAAACCGCCGCGCGCGCGCATGACCGCATCGGCCACAGCGTCGACGGCTTCGTCCTGGCCGACCACGCGCTTGTGCAGCTCGTCGGGCAGGTGCAGCAGTTTCTGAACTTCGCCTTCGAGGAGCTTCGATAGCGGGATGCCGGTCCAGCGGCTGACCACCTGGGCGATATCCTCCTCGTCGACTTCCTCTTTGAGAAGCGTGGGAGCGTGAGACTGTTTCTCCAACTCCTTTTCGAGGCCGGTGAGCTTGCCGTATTTGAGCTCGGCGGCCTTGTTGAGGTCGTAGGCGCGCTCGGCTTGTTCGATTTCGGTCTTGACGTGGTCGATTTGCGCCCGGATCTCGCGCTGTTTCTTGAGCGCTTCCTGATCGGCCTGCCATTGGGCGCGCAGGCTGGCAGTGGAGGTTTTCAACTCCCCCACTTCTTTGTCGATTTTCGAGAGGCGTTCACGCGAGGCCGCGTCGGATTCTTTCTTGAGGGCTTCGCGCTCGATTTCGAGCTGCATCTGGCGGCGCGTGGCTTCATCGAGCTCGGCCGGCATGGAGTCGATCTCGGTCCTCAATTTCGCCGCAGCCTCGTCAACGAGATCGATGGCTTTGTCCGGCAGGAAGCGGTCGGAGATATAGCGATTGCTGAGGATGGCGGCGGCCACCAGGCTCGAATCCTTAATGCGGACGCCATGATGGATCTCGTAGCGCTCGCGCAGGCCGCGGAGGATCGAAATGGTGTCTTCGACCGACGGCTGGTCGACCAGAACGGTCTGGAAACGGCGCTCGAGAGCGGCGTCCTTTTCGATGTGCTTGCGATATTCGTCGAGCGTGGTCGCGCCGATGCAATGCAGCTCGCCTCGAGCCAGCATGGGCTTGAGGAGATTGCCGGCGTCCATCGCGCCTTCGGCCTTGCCTGCGCCGACGACGGTGTGAAGCTCGTCGATAAAGAGGATGATCTGGCCTTCGGAAGACTGGACTTCCTTGAGGACGGCTTTGAGGCGCTCCTCGAATTCGCCGCGGAATTTGGCTCCGGCGATCAGCGCGCCCATGTCGAGCGAGACGACCTTCTTCTCTTTCAGGCCTTCGGGAACGTCGCCGCGGACGATGCGCTGGGCGAGACCTTCGACGATCGCGGTTTTGCCGACGCCAGGTTCGCCGATCAGCACCGGGTTGTTCTTGGTGCGGCGGGAGAGGACCTGGATCACTCGGCGGATTTCTTCGTCGCGGCCGATCACCGGGTCGAGCTTGTTCTGCGCGGCGGCTTTCGTCAGATCGCGGCCGTACTTTTCCAGAGCTTCGTAGGTGGCTTCGGGATTCTGGGTGGTGACGCGCTGCGATCCGCGGACCTCTTGAAGGACGCGCATCAGCCGGTCGCGAGTGATGCCGAGATCCTTGAAAACTTTCTCGTCGGCAGCGGCCAGGATGACGTGCTCAATCGAGACGTACTCGTCCTTGAGGCGCTTGGCTTCGTTCTCTGCCGCCGTCATCAGCTTCTGCAGCCGGGCGGTGACATAGATCTGGTCCAATCCGGCAGCCGAGCCGGAGACCTTGGGGAGCTTATCGAGCTCCTGGATCAGGCGGCGGTGAACGTCCTCAAGCTTCACGTCCGCCCTGGCGAGAATCGACTGGGCGAGGCCGCCCTGCTGCTCGAGCAGAGCGAGCAGGAGATGCTCGACGTCAATCTGCTGGTTTCCGCGACCTGCGGCCACGGACTGCGCCGTGCGGAATGCCTTCCTGGAGTTTTTCCGTAAAGCGGTTAAAATCCATAACGTGCCGTCCTCTTGAAGCAACTATAGCATATTAGCCTAGCGCTATGCAATAATCTTAGTGCGTTACTATCAACTGTAGCTGATTGGATGCAGAAGGAGCTAAAACGATGCTGCCAAAGCTTATTACGGCGTTGCCGGGGCCCAAAGCCAAGGCCATTATCGATCGCGACGAGCAAGTGATATCTCCTTCTTATACAAGGTCTTACCCGTTAGTCGCCGAGCGGGGAGAAGGCGCCATGGTGGAAGACCCGGACGGGAACCGTTTCCTGGACTTCGCGGCAGGCATCGCCGTAGTGGCGACGGGGCACTGCCATCCGAAGGTGGTAAAGGCGATCCAGGAGCAGGCTGCCAAGCTGATCCACATGTCCGGGACGGACTTTTACTACGAAAACATGGTCGCAGCTGGCCGAGAAGCTGGCGAAGCTGGCGGCGGCGATGGGTACGGGGCGCGGTCCACAACGCGTTTACTTTGGCAATTCAGGGACCGAAGCGATTGAGGCGGCGATCAAGCTGGCTCGCTACCATTCGGGACGGGGCCAATTCGTGGCGTTCGTGGGCGCGTTTCATGGGAGGACCATGGGATCGCTGGCACTTACGGCGAGCAAGAGCGTGCAGAAGAAGGGGTTCTTCCCGGTGATGCCGGGCGCGCATCATATGCCGTACGCCTACTGCTACAGGTGCGCGTACGGCAAATCGCCGGATTCCTGCGCGGTGGAGTGCGTAAAGGCGATTGAGACTGAGTTATTTCGCACGACGGTGCCGGCACAGGAAGTCGCGGCGATCTTCGTGGAACCGATACAAGGGGAAGGCGGTTACGTGGTGCCTCCCGACAAGTTTTTCGACGAGCTGCGGGGCCTGGCGGACAGGCACGGGATTCTGGTGATCGCCGACGAGGTCCAGAGCGGGATGGGGCGAACCGGCAAAATGTTCGCAAGCGAGCACTTTGAAGCGCTGCAGCCGGACATCATTGCTCTGGCCAAGGGGATCGCCAGCGGGATGCCTCTGGGGGCGATGGTGGCGCGGGCTGAGCTCATGACGTGGAAGCCAGGCGCGCATGCGTCGACATTTGGGGGGAATCCGGTGGCGGTGGCGGCGGCGCTGGTGACGATCGAGCTGCTGGAGCAGGAACTGATCGACAATGCGGCACGCGTTGGCGCGCATCTCATGAATAAACTGCGCGATTTGCCACAGCGGTTTCCCATTGTCGGGGACGTTCGCGGGCTGGGGCTGATGATCGGGATCGAACTGGTGCGGGATCAGAAGACCAAGGAGCGCGCGCCGGACCTGCGGGATAAGCTGGTCCAGATGTGCTTCGAGCGAGGACTTCTGGTGCTGGGGGCGGGCCCGAACACGATCCGGCTATGTCCGCCGCTGATCATCAACGAGGATCAGGCGGATTTCGCGGCGCAGACGATCGAGGAGTGCCTGCGGTTGTTGACATAGCCGCAAATGAACGCGAATGAACGCGAATCCAAAGGCATCCCAGCCAAAAGGCACCTTGGTGCAACACAATCCAGAGGCTAACCGTCACAAGCACCCAAGCGGAAGGGACGGAATGATACATTCCCAGGGCGTCCCAGCAAGCAGAAAGAACGGTGAAGGTTAACGCAAGCGCCCACTCGCGGCCAGAGAGCAACTTTCCACCTGCCAATCCCATGGCGAGCAGGGTCATTAGCTGGACGGTAAGTATACGCCATGGGCGCGGTCCAGACATGAGTCCGAGCCTCCAAAGGAAGTTCGTAACGATGTTGACGGCAAAAAAGCAAACGAATGCCATGAGCGTGGTCCGGACCGGCGTGCGTGAAAGCTCGCGAAGAGTGAGCGCCCAGGCGTTGCGAAATGCCTCGTGCCAATACCAGCGCCTGGCCGCGCTCGCACCCGAGTTCTGTGCGCGCTGGTGAAACTCCTCACTGATGTCGCCGGCAACCGCGGCGAAATCCGGCTGACTTGCGAAGAAGTTCAGGATCGCCACGGGAACGGCGGGTGGTTTCAGAAGCTCAGACATGCGGTGAGGCTCCCTTCGAGGCCCGTGGACAGGCGATGAATCGCGCGATGGGTTTCTTGAAGCGCTTTCTTCCCTTGGGCCGTGACGCGGTAGAATTTCTTGGCTCTGCCGCCGCGCTCGGGAGTGGGCTCGCCGGTCCAAGATTTTACGAACCCCTTCTGCTCCAGACGATCGAGGCCGGTGTAAATCGCGCCGATGGCGACATCTTTGTCGGCCTGATCGAGCAGCTCCTGACGGATGGCGACTCCATAGGCGCGATCGTCAAGCCGGAGAATCACCAGGAGCAATAAGTTCTCGAAACCTCCGAGGAGACGGTTTTTGTCCATTACAACTGCATTGTAGTAGTTAGCGGTTCGCGTGTCAAATGAAGGCGAGTGATATAACAAGTGAGGGGGTATCGGAATGTTGCGTGTGACCGCATGCGGACTGCTGATGGGTATGGGGGCGATAGCCGCGACGCCGACGTTTAACAAAGACGTACTTCCGATTCTCCAGAAGCATTGCCAGGGGTGCCACCGGCCGGGCGAGATCGCGCCGTTCTCGTTGCTCAGTTATTCGGAAGCGCGCCCCTGGGCGAAAGCTATGAAGGCCGCCGTGGTCACGGAGAAAATGCCGCCGTGGTTCGCGGACCCGAAGTACGGACATTTCGCCAACGATCGGCGGCTGAGCGCGCAAGAGCTCGCCACGATCTCGGGGTGGGCGGACGGCGGGGCTCCGGAGGGCAACCTGAAGGACGCTCCTGCGCCCATCAAATTCCAGGACGGGTGGAACATCCAGCCGGACATGATCATTGAGATGCCCAAGGACTTCCAGGTGAAGGCGACAGGCACCATCAACTACCAGAACATTCTGGTGAAGGCGCACTTCACAGAAGACAAGTGGGTGGTGGCGGCGGAAATGCGCCCAGGGAATGCCAAGGTCGTTCACCACATGCGGGCGATCGTGCGGCCGCCGAGTTCGACTTGGCTGGCGTCGGCGGTGCCGGGTGAAGCCTACGAAGAAGGGTCCGAGGCGATGGGCGGCGCAAAGGACGGCACGGATCTGCTGGGCAAATACAATCCCGGGCTGGGCGCGCAGAGCTTCGATGTAGACGGGTCGGCGAAATTCATCCCGAAGGGCTCGGACATCGTATTCAACATCCACTACACGTCGGTCGGGACGCCACAAACGGACCGGTCGAAAGTCGGGCTGGTTTTCGCGAAGGCTCCTCCGAAGAAACGCTACTGGATGTCGCCGGGGACGCCCGCGGCGTTTAATCTGGCGATTCCGGCGGGCGACAGCAATGCGGAAGTGGCGAGCGAAGTGACCGTGGGCGTGGATAACGCGAAATTGGTGTACATCCAGCCGCACATGCATCTGCGCGGGACGGACTACGAAGTTCGCGTGACCTATCCGACGGGTGAAAAGGAAACCGTCTTCAAAGGGAAATGGAATTTCGACTGGCAGATCGGTTACGAGCTCGCCAAGCCGCTGCCGGTTCCGAAGGGCACGCGGATTCTGACCGTCGCGCACTACGATAATTCGGCGAACAACAAGTTCAATCCGGATCCGGGCAAGACGATCCTGTGGGGCGATCAGAACTGGGACGAGATGCAGTCGGGTTTCCTGGGCCTGGTGGTGGACCTCAACACGGACTTGAGCAAAGTATTCCTGCCGTCGGGGCCGAGCCTGATGCCGCGGGGCACGTTCGGCCCGACGCTGGCGGCTTACGAAGCGACGCTGAAGAAGTAGTTTTGCGGCGACTCATCCAGCCGCAAATAAACGCGAATGAACGCGCATGAAGAAGTAGTCCACGGAGTTTAACAAGTGAGACTCATCTGGCTTGTGCTGGTGAGCGCAGTTGCGTGGGGGCAGTCGCTGAATGGGGTCATCGATATTCACGCGCATAGCGATCCGGACAGCACGCCGCGTTCTATCGACGCGATCGATCTGGCGAAGCTGGCGAAAGATCGAGGGATGCGCGGGCTGGTGCTGAAGAATCATTACGAGTCGACCGCTGCGCTGGCGTATGTGGTGCGCAAGGAGGTCCCGGGGATCGAGATCTTCGGCGGGATCGACCTGAATCTTACGGTGGGCGGGATCAATCCGGCGGCCGTGGAGCGCATGACGATGATGAAGGGCGGATGGGGGCGCGTGGTGTGGATGCCGACGTTCGACGCCGAGAATCAGGTGCGCGATTCCAAAGAGAATCGGCCGTTCGTGGCGGTGGCGAAAAACGGTGAGCTGCTGCCCGAAGTGAAGCAGGTGATCGCCCTCGTTAAGAAACACAACCTGACGCTGGAGACGGGGCACTCTTCGCCAGATGAGTGTCTCCTGATTGTTCGAGAAGCCCGCATGCAGGGCGTCGAGCACGTAGTCGTGACGCATGCGCTGACGCCGCCGGTACGGATGTCGATCGCGCAGATGAAGGAAGCGGCGCAACTGGGGGCGTTTATCGAACTGGTTTACGGACGGATGAACGCGGCGGAGTGGGCGGGTGCCATTCGCGAAATTGGGCCGGAGCACATCATTCTTTCAAGCGATCTGGGGCAGCCGAACGGTCCGCTGCATCCGGACGGGATGGTGTTGTACTTCGCGGCGCTCAAGAAGGAAGGCATCACCGACGCGCAAATCGATTTGATGGCGAAGACGAATCCGGCAAAGGCGTTGGGGTTGCAATAATTGACAGGCGACAAGATCGCCTGTCCCACCTACCCCCGGCCGACGAAGGGCATCTTGGTCGCCATGATGGTCATGAACTGAACATTGGCGTCCAGCGGAAGATTCGCCATATACACGATCGCGTCGGCGACGTGCTTCACATCGATACGGGGTTCGCCCATCCTGGCCATACGCTCGGTGAGCTCGGTAGCGGCGTTGCCGATGTCGATCTGACTGCAGGCGATATCGAAGTTGCGGCCGTCGAGCGAGATGGATTTCGTGAGTCCGGTGATGGCGTGCTTGGTGGCGGTATAAGGCGCCGAATTTGGACGCGGGGAATACGCGGAAATCGAGCCGTTGTTGATGATGCGCCCGCCGCGGGGCTGCTGCGCCTTCATCATCCGGATGGCCTGCTGCGCGCATAGAAACGCTCCGGTCAGATTCACCTGGACTACCGCATTCCACTGCTCGTAGGTGATCTCCTCCATGGGGACGCCGGGCGCGCCGATGCCGGCGTTATTGAAGAGCACGTCGAGCCGCCCGAAGGCTTCTTCCGTTTTTGCGAAGAGCGCGCGCACCGAGAGCGGGATCGCCCACATCGGTCGGGCACGACGAGCATTCCGGTAGCCGCGGCAGTCTGCTCGAGTTGGCGCGGCGCGACGTCCCGCAAGGACCACGCGATATCCGGCGGCGTGCAATGCGAGGCTGGCGGCTCGGCCGATTCCGCTGCCGGCGCCGGTTACGACAGCGACCCTAGCGTTGTCCATGCGCGCTGGCGGTACCGCGCAGAGCGGCCATGCCGGAGGCAATATCGTTCGCCAAGGGCAGGATGCTGCTGAGACGAGTGAGATCGAGGACTTCGCGCACGCGAGGCTGCGCGCCCACCAGCACGAAGCGCCCGTCCGGGCTCTTGGTCACGGAGGAGTAGACGGCGACCAGAAAGCCGATCGCCGTGGAACCAATGGAGATCACCTCGCGAAAATCGGCGAGAACTTTCGCGCAGTTGAGGCGCTTCAGTTCGTCCGACTTGCCACGCAGGTACTCGGCATCGAAACCGGTGTTGAAGCGCCCCGCGAAGCGCATCACGCAAACGTCGTCGATTTGATTCACTTCGATGAGCATGGCGATAGTCCGGGGGCCGGGGACTCTGGTATCGTACTACATTGGATGGCATTGCCTAAGCGCATCCTGATTGTGGACGACGACCGGGATGTGCACAGCTTGCTGCATGCCGCCCTGGACGCGCCGGATCGCCAGATCGAGAGCGCCTACGATGGCCTCTCCGGTCTGCGGCTGGTGGAGAACATCCCTTTCGACTTGGTGCTGACCGGCCTGGGACTCCCGGGAATCGATGGGATGACCCTGCTGGAGCGGGTTCACGAAGTGCGGCCGGAAACGCGGGTGGTGATGATGACGGCTGCCAATACTCCCGACAATATCGTCCGCGCGATCCGGGAGCGGGCCTTCTGCTTTTTCAGCAAACCGTTCACGGTGGAAGCGGTGGCGGAAATGGCGGAGCGGGCTCTGAGCGGCACCGACGCGGAAGACGATATCCAGGTGCTTTCCGCCCGGCCGGACTGGCTGGGCTTGCGGGTGCGCTGCAAGATGGAAACGGCGGGCCGCATCGTGCAGTTTATCCGGGAGCTGGGGATGGAGCTGCCGGCGGCCGAGCAGGAGCGCGTGACCACGGCGTTTCGCGAGATCCTGCTGAACGCGATCGAGCACGGCGCGGGGTCGGATCCCGATAAGAGAGTCTTTATCACCTACGTGCGCAGCAAGCGCGCCGCGCTGTATTACGTGCGCGATCCGGGCAAGGGATTCTCCTTCGAGCATCTGGAACACGCGGCGGTTTCCAATCCCCTGGATTCGCCGGTGGAGCATGCCGAGATCCGTGAAAAGCTGGGAATGCGTCCGGGCGGATTCGGGATCATGATGACGCGCCAGCTAGTGGACGACCTGATCTACAACGAGCACGGGAATGAAGTGCTGCTGATCAAGTACATGGATCCCAAATAGGATGCGCGTACTGGATGTGGGGTGCGGGATCAACAAGAAAGCGGGCGCCATCGGCGTCGACCGGAATCCGGCGTCGCGGGCCGATGTGATCGCGGATCTGGACCGTTTCCCTTATCCCTTTCGCGATTCGGCGTTTGACGGGCTGCAGGCAGTGCACGTGATCGAGCATTTATCGGACGTGATCCGCAGTATGGAGGAATTTCATCGCTTGGTGCGCGGCGGGGGCGAGGTGCTGATCGTGACGCCCCACTACACCGATTTCAGTTCCTTCTGCGATCCGACACATCGGTGGCACCTGAACAGCTTCTCGATGCGCTATTTCGGCGAGGATAACGCCGGGTACGGCTACTATTCGACGGTGCGATTTGCGGAGAATTCCGTGCGCGTGAAGCTACTAGCCTTATGGCGATGGCTGGGATTCGAATGGCTGGTGAACACGTTCCCGCGCTATCGCCGGTTTTGGGAGCATTATTTGTGCTTCGTCGTGCGAGGCAAGGTGATTGAGTGGCGGCTGCGAGTGATGAAAGCATGATTGGAGCGATGCTGGATCGTTTGCGAGACGCACGGAGGCGGCGCACGTGGGATCGCGATCTCGCCTCGGGCCGGCGCGGCGAGGATCTGGCGCACCGCTACTTGCGCCGCGAAGGGTTCATCATAATTGCGCGGAACTACCGGTTATCGTCGGGGGAAGCCGAGGCGGATCTGATCGCGCGGGAGGGTGAGGATCTGGTGATCGTAGAAGTGAAGACACGCGAGACCGCGGAATACGGCGCGCCGGAACGGGCGGTGGATCGGGAGAAGCAGCGTCATCTGATTCGGGTGGGCCGCGAGTATGCGCGCAAGACGAACACGCCCTGGGAACAGGTTCGCTTCGATGTGGTGACCATCGTGATGGGTGACCCTCCCACGATTGTGCTGCTCCGAGCGGCATTCCGGCCTTAATCAGGACGACAGGCGACAAGATCGCCTGCCCCACCCCTAAACCGCTAGAATCGGAATTCATGGAAGCTGAGAAGCGGCGCTTGCACGAAGCCGGACGCCGCGAATACCACTGGCGACGTTGGGGTCCGTATATTTCGGAACGGGAGTGGGGAACGGTTCGCGAGGATTACAGCGCGAACGGAACCGCGTGGGAGTTCTTTCCATTCGAGCACTCGCATCTGCGAGCCTATCGCTGGGGCGAGGACGGCATCGCGGGAATTTGCGATAACCATCAGCGGTTGTGCTTCGCGCTGGCCTTCTGGAACGGCCGCGATCCGATACTCAAAGAACGGCTGTTCGGGCTGACCGGCAATCAGGGGAATCACGGCGAGGACGTCAAGGAGTATTACTACTACCTGGACTCCACGCCGACGCACTCCTACATGAAGTGCCTGTACAAATATCCGCAGACAGAGTTTCCCTACAAGCGGCTGCTGGAGGCAAACGCCGGGCGGTCGCATCAGGACCCCGAATACGAGCTTCTGGACACCGGCATCTTCGATGAGAATCGCTACTTCGACATCTTTGCCGAATATGCCAAGGTGGACGCCAACGATATCCTGATCCGGCTCAGCGTGGCCAATCGCGGTCCCGAGGCCGCGGTGCTGCACCTGATGCCGACTTTGTGGTTCCGCAATACGTGGACGTGGGATCCAAAAGAGCAAAAGCCGGTGGTGCGGCGCTGCGCGGATGGACTGATTGAGGCGGAGCAAAAAGACCTGGGCACGTACCAGCTTGTCTTGGACGGAAATCCTCCGCTGCTATTCACCGAAAACGAATCCAACGCTCAGGCGCTCTGGGGCCTGGCAAACGCGAGTCCCTACGTGAAGGATTCGTTCCACCAGCGCATCGTCAAAGGGCGCGAGGAGGCGGTGAATCCGGAGCAAACCGGCACCAAGGCCTGCGCGTGGTACACGCTCAAGCTGGAACCGGGGCAAACCAGCATCCTGCGCTTGCGCCTGATGCGCTTGACCGAGCCGTCATGCCTGGTGCGCTATGCCGGAGCGGATTTCGATGGGCTGTTCGCGGAGCGGATCGCCGAGGCCGACGAGTTTTATTCCTTCTGTCCAGGATCGCTGTCCGAGGACGCCAAACGAGTTCAGAGGCAGGCTTTCGCGGGGCTGTTATGGACCAAGCAGTTCTATTATTTCGTGATCGAGACCTGGCTGAAGGGGGATCCGGGGCAGCCACCGCCGCCGGCGGCGAGACTACAGGGACGAGACGCGCAGTGGGTCCACCTGTACAACGAAGACGTGATCTCCATGCCCGACAACTGGGAATACCCGTGGTACGCTGCCTGGGACCTGGCGTTCCACACGATTCCCTTGGCGCTGGTGGATCCGGAATTCGCGATGGCACAACTGAAACTGTTCCTGCGCGAGTGGTACATGCATCCCAACGGGCAGATCCCGGCGTATGAGTGGGCCTTCGGCGACGTGAATCCGCCGGTCCACGCGTGGGCGTGCTGGCGGGTGTATCAGATCCATCGCAAACTCACGGGGGCGCCGGATTATCCGTTTCTCGAAAGCGTGTTTCACAAGCTGCTGCTGAATTTCACCTGGTGGGTGAACCGCAAGGATTCCACGGGTAACAACATCTTCGAGGGCGGATTCCTGGGTCTGGATAACATCGGTGTCTTCGACCGTTCAAAGCCGCTGCCGTGGGGCGGTTATCTGGAGCAATCCGACGGCACCAGCTGGATGGCCATGTTCTGCCTGAACATGCTGAAGATTTCGCTGGAGCTGGCGACCAAGGTGAACCGGATTTACGAGGATGTAGCCAGCAAGTTCTTCGAGCACTTTCTGTACATCGCCGCGGCGATGAACGGGATTGGGGATGGCGGGCTGTGGGACGAGGCGGATGGGTTCTTCTACGACCGTTTGCGGCTTCCGAACGGACAATCGATTCCGATGAAGGTGCGATCGATCGTCGGCCTGATCCCGCTGTTTGCGGTGGACACGATCGAGCCGCAGGTGATCGACCAGTTGCCGGGGTTCCGGGGACGCATGGAGTGGTTCATGAAAAACCGGCCGGATCTGTGCGGGAACATCCATTCGCTCTCGCGGGAAGGAATGGAATCGCGCCGGCTCCTGAGCCTGCTGGCCAGTTCGCGGCTGGTCCGTGTGCTGGAGCGCATGCTGAGCGAAGACGAGTTTCTTTCGCCGCACGGGATCCGGGCTTTGTCCAAGTATCACCAGAAGAATCCCTTCATCCTGCCGGTGGATGGCCAGGATTATCGCGTGGATTATGAGCCCGCGGAATCGAAGTCCGGCCTGTTCGGGGGGAATTCGAACTGGCGCGGGCCGGTGTGGTTCCCGGCGAACTTTCTGCTGATTGAATCGCTGCAGAAGTTCAACCATTATTTCGGCGGCGACGTGCAGGTGGAGTTCCCCACGGGATCGGGCAAGAAGATCACGCTCGGCGAGGTTGCCCGTCAGCTTTCGCGGCGGCTCTCCCATATCTTTCTGCGGGATGCGCAGGGACGCCGGGCGGTATACGGGGGCACGGAGAAATTCCAGACCGATCCGCATTTCCGCGATCACATTTTGTTTTACGAGTACTTCCACGGCGATAACGGCGCGGGCCTGGGGGCGAGCCATCAGACGGGCTGGACGGCCCTGGTGGCCAAGCTCCTGCAGCAGAGCGGCGAGTAGGGCTCAAAATCGCCCGCTGTTATGATGGGGTCACGGATGTCGCAGCCGGCTCGAAAACCTCCGAATATCTGGGCCCTGGCGAGCGTGACCTATGGAGCGGTGATCGCAGTCACGATCATTTCGATGGTGGCCTACTACTATCTGGCGCCCAAGCGGACGACGTCGCAGCAGCTCACCGACGCCGAACGATCGATGGTGGTGGGATCTGTCTGGATGCCGATTTATCCGGGCGCTGCCGTGGAGAGCACGGCGTCCACAAAGCAGGACCGCGTAACCAGCAGCACACTGACTTTTGGCACCAGGGATCAGCCCGACCGCGTCCTGTCGTTCTACCAAGCGGCGCTCAAGAAGGGCGTGTTTCGATTCAGCACCGTGACGAAGGACGGCGGGGGCGGCACAGTGCGAAGCATGGCTCACAACGGAAAAACTACAGTAGCGGTGACGATCCGCGTAACCGCCGATGGTTCGCGGGGAGAAATCCGTACGATTGATAAAGATACGGACGATAAAGGTAGCGGGAAATAAGTCCGATAGAAACCTGTACCATTCGGGTATGCTGGAGTTTTGTGTCCACCAATTCCGTATCCATCCCTAGCCAGGCCCCTGACAAGGCGCAGCAGCGCCGCTCGTTCCTTCTAGTTGTCTGTTGCACGCTTATCGGCGCGGCTGCCCAGATTCTGATCAAGAGGGGCGCCGGCACGCTGGGCGAGAATCCGACCATGGTGCAGACCGCCCTCGCGATGGTCCTCAATCCGGCGTTGCTGGCGGGCTTCTCGATGTACGGGGTGAGCATGGTGCTGCTGGTGATGGCGCTGCGTCATGGAGAGCTATCGCTACTCTACCCGGTATTCGCGCTGACTTATGTATGGGTGGCAGTTCTTTCCGTCCTGATACTCCACGAATCGATGAACGCGTTTAAGCTGGCGGGAATCGCGATCATTGTGGGCGGGATTGCCGTCCTCGGGAAAGGATCCTCCGCGTGAACGAAACTCCGATCTCGTCGATGGTGTGGGTACTGGCGGGATCCTTTATCGGGAGCTTTGGAGCGCTATTCCTGAAGATAGGCGCCGGGAAGCTGAAGTCCAGCCTGAACTCCGTGATTACGAACTGGAGGCTGGCCCTTGGAATCGCCTTCTATCTGTTCTCGTCTGTGTTCTTCCTGCTGGGCGTCCGCAAGGGCGAGTTGAGCGTATTGTACCCGATGGTCTCGCTCGGATCGGTGTGGACGCTGGTCTGGTCGAAACTGGTCTTGGGTGAGCCATTCACGCGCCCGAAGTTCATCGCACTGGGGATGATCCTGTGCGGGATCGCGTTACTCGGCGTGGGCACGCGGTAGTCGCCTTTCCGGTTGCTTTCTATACAAGTATACGTATACTAGTATAGTGCAAGTGAGGGCCAAACCCGTTCGGTGGGTCGGGTCGTCGCGGAGAGATCTTAAAACGTTTCCGAAAGCAGTTCGGCGCCATGTTGGACAGGCCCTGTACGCTGCGCAGTACGGCGAGGAATACCCGACCGTAAAAGCCCTGAAGGGATTTGGCGGACGCTCCGTCCTTGAGATCGTTGCAGACCACCGATCCGATGCGTGGCGGACGGTTTACACGGTGCGCTTTGGGGATGCCCTCTATGTTCTTCATGCTTTTCAGAAGAAATCAAAGAAGGGTATCGCCACCCCGCAAAAAGACATGGAACTGATCCGGCAAAGGCTGGCCACGGCTGAACAGGACCACAGAGAGAGGCAGAACTGACATGATGAGCAAAACCCGGCAGAAACGTAAATCCACGCTCCGCGTCACCGAGAGCAGCGGCAACGTATTTGCAGACCTTGGCCTCGCCAACCCCGAACAGGAATTACTTAAGGCGCGGCTGACGCTCCAGATCTACCGGGCAATCAAGGATCGCAAGCTCACCCAGGTTCAGGCCGGTGAAGTTCTGGGCATTCAACAGCCGCACGTCTCGAAGCTGATGCGCGGGCAGTCCGGAGTATTTTCCGTGGAGCGCCTCATGGACTTTCTGACGGCACTAGGCCACGACATTCGAATTGCCGTCACACCGTCGCGGAAGGAGCACGGCAAGTTGATGGTGTCCATCGCGGAATCTACAACGCGGCCAGCCATTTGATCTACCCATTGGCGACCGGAGACAGCTACTTGATGTGCCCTTGCGAGAAGTCGCGATTGTTCTCTTCGCAGGAATACTCGATCAGCTCCTGGCCGGGTTTCATGCGCGTGAAGACCCGCTGATTCTTCCACGGCCTGGTGTAATACACCGGATCATCAATGGTCACTTCGTACGCCAGATGATCGGGATCGGTGTACTTGAACGTCTGGATCAGGTGCATCTTGTCGGAATGCGGATGCCCGATGGTATCGAGCCGGGTCTTGCCGTTGAAGCCGACCGTATCCACGGTCAGCGTGTCCCCGTCGAACTTTCCGATGGAGTTGCCGAACCACGTCGGCTCCACGTCCGCAGGATGGTTGCGTCCATCGATGTAAACGATGTGGAACCACGTGCTCTGCTCAAACAGAAAGGCCAGGTATTTGGAATTCTGCATGATCTGGATGGGATAGCCGCCCACGTTCACGGAACGCATCATGCCGAAGGGCAGGCAGTGGCCGGTGTAATCGAACTTGGCCGGGTCGTAGTTCTTGAAATTGTCGGCGCCCGCGGGTGAAAACGGCAGCGGGCCCGCGCCCTTCTGGTCCTGGCGGTCCAGGCTCATATCGGCGACGTAAGGGTGATCCCAGACTCCCTGAAAGTCCGGCCGCTCATCGGGCATGCGCGGGATTTTGGAAGATTGAGACGCCTGACTCCAGGCCATCGGGATCGTAAGCAGAACGGCGAACACGGCGTAGTGTTTCATGAGGATGCCCCCATGCCGATTCTACTCATTTTTGGTCGAACAAGGTAGACCGGTCAACCCGCTCGCCTTTGAAGAACACGGTCGAGATGCGCTCGGTGGCCGAAATATCCTGTACGGGATTGCCATCGACGAGCAGCAGGCTGGCATCGTAACCCTTGCGAATCAGGCCGATACGCTGATCGGCGTGGAGCAGGCGGGCGGCGTTATAGGTCGCGCCCTGCTAAGGCTGCGGCGGGAGGAATCCCGGCTTCGACCCAGAGCTGCAGCTCGCGATGGACCCCAGGGCCGTGGACCGTCATCGGAAGCCCGGAATCCGTTCCGGTTACCAGCGTCGCGCCCGAGCGATACGCTGCCGCGAGGTTCTGCTTGGCCACATCGAGGTTGGCCGGGCGCGCGGACTGGCGTGCTGCTTGGACGCCGGGAGAATTCAGGCTCTCTTTGGCTTGGGCGAACCAATCTCTGAGAATTACCTGCTGCACCAGCGACCGGTCGAGAATGTCCGTCCGGCCAGTTATGAAGGCCTGCATGCCCTCGGCGGCAGCAAGCGCCGCGTCGTATGTACGGTCTTCCGTTCCGTTGCCTGCGAATAGCTCGGCCCCTAACCGCTCTCCAGTGGCGTTGGTGGCCTGATGCTTCAGAACCATATCGGGCTGATCGCCAGCGCTCTTGACCGCGGTGACGCCGCTGAACAGGTAAGCGGCCAGCTCACGGTCGAAGTTCGCGTCCGGGTTTTGATAAACCTGCGGGTCCGCAATCGGAAGTCCCAGTAAGCCCAGGTGCACGCGTACGTCGATTAGTCCGGGTAGCAGCGTTTTGCCCGCGGCCTCGATCGCGTCGGCGCGCAGCGACTTGGCATCGGGCGCAGGACCGGTAAAGATTTCGGCGATCTTGCCGTCTTTGATCAGCACGGACCCCTGGTCGATCACCGTGCCATCGCCAAGGAATAGGCGCGCGTCGCGGATCAGGGCGGTGCGGCTGCGCTGGACGTCGCGGCCGAGAATCTTCTGCTTCGCGATATTGGTCTTGGCGTGCATCTGGTATGCACCCAGCACCACAAACGGACCCAGCACGGCCAGCAGCCAGAACTTCGCCGCGGGACGCAGCTTCTCTTCCTTTTCCCAGCGGAACAGCTTGGCCGCGAGCAACGTTCCCAGCAAAGCAGTCAGCGCGAGCGCGCCGGCGGAGGGAAGGTTATCGAAGATCGTTTCCTTGCCGCGCAGGATCGGCTGCAGGCCGCTGCTGAAATACGTCGAAGGGATGAACTGCGCCACAGTCTGGAGCCAAAGGGGGAAGCCGGTGATCGGAAACGTGATCCCGCCGAGAAAGAGCAAGGGGAAATAGAAAAGCTGGGTCAGCAGCATGCCTTCCTGCATGGAGTTCACGATCGCCGCGATGATGCCGCCGAGAGACGCGAACGCCAGCAGTCCCAAGGAAACGAAGACCAGCAGGGAGAGCGGCTGGGTCGGCCACGGCGTGCCCAGAAACTGGTGGGCCAACACAACCATGAAGATGATGTTCGGTATTTGCAAGACCAGCGCGGTCACCATTCCGGAGACGATGATCTCACCGGGCCCGATGGGCGCGACCTTAAAACGGCGGAGAATATTCTGCTCGCGATCCTGCACCGCGCGAATCCCCACGCCGAACAAGCCTCCGCCGAGCACGCCCAGGCCCAGCACGATGCCGACGACTTGCTGGCCGTTGCCGCCTCCACCGCCCATACCGGCGAACCCGAAGAAAATCAGCGGAAAGATATAGCTGAAAAACAGCGCGACACGGTTCCGCAGAGTCAACAGCAGATTCATCCGGATCTGAGTCAAGTAAGAGTTCAGCACAGGCTTAGTCCCTCAGCTTCTTTCCGGTGAGTTCGATGAAGACGTCTTCCAGCGTGGGCCGCTTCAGGTGAATATCTTCGAGCTCGAGACCTTTTTGGTCGATCCACTTGATCAGATCGGGCAGCGTCCGCGCGGGGCGCGTGGAATAAACTACCAGGGTTTTGCCGTCGTCACTGAGGGAATGCTTGGCGACGGCTTCGAATGCAGGCAGGTCCGAGGGCATCGGTTGGGCCGTAACTAATTCGATACGGGATTGGCCGAATACGCGCTCCTGCAAGTCGCGTGGCGAGCCGATCGCGACGATCTTGCCTTGATCGATAATGGCGACGCGGTCGCAGAGGCGTTCGGCTTCCTCGATATAGTGCGTGGTCAGCAGGATGGTGCGTTTGGCGGCCTTGAGTTCTTCGATCAGGGAATGGATCTCCAGGCGCACCTGGGGATCGAGACCCGTGGTCGGCTCGTCCAGAAAAACGAGATTGGGTTCGTTGACCAGCGCCAGCGCCAGAGCCACGCGCTGTTTTTGTCCGCCGGATAATTTCGAGTAGAAATCGTTACGTTTGTCCCAAAGTTGCAGGCGCTGCAGGAGCTTATCGCAATCGGCTTTGCGTGAGTAAAATGCAGCGAACCATTGCAGAGCCTCGTTCACGCGAAGCTTGTCGGGGAGATTGGTCGCCTGCAAGCAGACGCCGATGCGATCCTTGAGCGAACGCTTCGACACTTCTGGATCGAACCCGAGCACCTTGACCTGGCCCTGGGAACGCGCGCGCAGGCCTTCCAGGATTTCGACCGTGGTGGTCTTGCCGGCTCCGTTGGGTCCCAGCAGGCCAAAGATCTCGCCTTCGCTCGACCTGGAAATCGATGCCGCGGACGGCTTCGAAATCGCCGTAGGCTTTATGCAGCCCTGATACTTCGAATAACGGGTTCCATGTTTTTTTGAATGCGTTTGAATTGAGTCTAATCTAGTGGGCTTAAACCGTTAAGGTTTCCGGCAAATCGGTGAACGGCGGAAAAGGTAGGACGAACGGCGGGGTGCAGCGGGCTTGGACGCGCAGGTTGGAGATGCCTCACGGCTTTCTGATGGCGGCGCAGGCGGTAGAGCTCCGGGGTCATCGATTTCTCCTTGAGCTTCTTCCAGTCGTCGTCGACGTGGATCATCCGGCCGGTCACGTGGTTGGACTGGTTGGAGGCGAGGAACAGCGCCAGCTCGATCTGTTTTTCGGCGGGAACGCCGCCGGTCATGCGCACCTGGCGCGCTGCGTCGATCTCACGCCAGCCGGCGCGGTCGCCTGCCGCGAGGATCTGATCGGTCATATGCGTGTATGTTTCGCCGGGCGACAGGCAGTTCACCTGTACGTTGTGCTCGGCGACTTCCTCGGCCAGGCTTTCGACGAAGCGCACCAGGGCGGTCTTGGTGGCGCTATGAACGGCGAAATTCGGGCGGGCGGGCAGCACGCCGCCGACGCCGGCGATCACGATGATCTTGCCGTTGCGGCGCTCGATCATCTGAGGCAGCACCGCGCGGCAGGCGTTCAGGACGCCGATGAGGTTGGTCTGGACGACTTCGTGCCACGATTTCGGGGACGATTCGACAAATGGCCCGATGGGTCCCAGGGTCGCCGCGGCGCAGACCAGCACCTGCACCGGATTGCCGAACTGGACCCGCATCCGCTCCAGGGCGGCGGATACCTGTTCGTAGTCGCAAACGTCGGCGCGCATGCGCAGGGCGGCTCCGCCCCCGTGTTCGATCTCCAGATGGCACAGGTCGAGCTCGGCCTTGCTGCGCGCGATCAGCCCGACGCGCGCGCCTTTGCCCGCGAATCCAATGGCCAGGCGTTTGCCGATTCCGCGGCCCGCGCCTGTGACCATCACGGGAATTGCTTTGAAAGAGTGCACCACAAGTCAAGGTAGTACAAATCCGGCTACTGCCGATACGGCCCCGCGGCATATACGATTTTTCCGCCGACCATGGTCAGCAGCGACTCGATGCCCCCAATCTGGTCGACAGGCACGGTCATGTAGTCCTTGGACAGGACAGCGAGGTCGGCCAGTTTGCCGACTTCAAGAGAACCGCGCCGGGTTTCATCGAACGAAAACCAGGCGCTGCCGAGCGTGTACAGGCGCAGGGCTTCGATACGACTCGGGGTTTCCTCGGGTCCACGAATCGCAACGCCGGAGACGGTTTTCCCGTCCAGGAACCACTGGAGCGCGGTGAACGGGTTATAGGACGCGACGCGGTGCGCATCGGTGCCCGCCCCGATCGCCACGCCCAGCTTGGCGCCGGTGACCACGGGCGGTGCGCGCCGGGCGGCTTCGACGCCGGATGTCTGGCGGAACTGGTCGCCGCCGAAATACATGGCGTCCTGCACGGTCCAGCCGACGCCCAGGGCTTTCATCCGGCGAAGGCTCTGCTCCGAAGCGTCGTTCAAATGCGCAATGGACCAGCGCAGGTCCTTGATGGGCACTTCCTTATTCACACTCTCGAAAATGTCGAGTAGCTGGCCGACCGATGCGTCGTTGGCCCAGTGCATGGTGAGCGACATGCCGCGCTCGGCCGCCCACTTCGCGATCTGCGCGTACTTCTCTTTATCGGTGGCGCTGGGACGATTGTTGTTATTCATCGCGGCGGTAATGCGCTCGCCAAGTCCGTTGAACTTCAGCATATCGTCGCCGAAGCCCATGGGCAGGAGCTGCGTGAGGTTCTTGAATTCCTCAAACTCGGCGCCGGTGTTGTTGCCGCACAGCGCGTAGGCGACGCGCAAGGTCATCTGACCCTGACGCCAGACCTGGAAGAGAGCCTGATAATCCGAGGGGAGCAGGTTGTTGCCGCCGGGATCGACCACGCCGGTCAGCCCCAGACGGTTCAGCTCGCGAAAGAATTTCTTGGTGCCGTCGACTTGCTGATCGAAGGTCGGCTTGGGGAGCCGGTCGAACAGGGCGATGATGGCGTTCTGGCCGCCGGTGATCCCGCCGGTCAGCTTGCCGGCAGCGTCCTTTTCGAGTTTGCCGCCCGAAGGGAGATCGGCGTCGGTCGAAATGTTGAGCGCTTTCAGGCCTGCTGGAGTGAGGATCGCCCAACCGTAACCGAGCTGCACATAGACGGGATTATCGGGCGCGGCGGCGACCAGCTCGGCCTGCGTCGGGCGGCGGCGTTCCTGAAACTGTTCGACATTCCAGCCGCCAGCGACGATCAGCCAGGCTCCGGGCGACATTGTTTTTGCCGCATCGCGGATGCGGCTCAAAGCCTCGGGGAGCGATCTCGCGCCGATCCAGTTCACTTCGGTGCTGAAGCTGAGCGCGGCGCGGATGGCGTGCAAGTGGGAATCGATCAGGCCGGGGATCACGGTGCGGCCCTGGAGGTCGATCGAACGCGTCGCAGGGCCGGCCAGCTTGCGGATATCGGCCGTGCTGCCGACGGCCTGGATTCTGCCGGCGCGAATGGCGATGGCGTCGCGAACGGAAGACTGGCTATCGACGGTGAGGATCTTGCCGTTGATCAGAACGGTGTCGGCGGTCTGGGAGAACGCCGCCGCAGCAAAGGCGACAAGCAGGGTCGCGAGGCGAATCATCCCCTAATGCTAGCTCGTCGCATGCGCCTCGGAGGCGTGAACAGGCAGGCCGTAATCGACCGGCATGATGAAAATCGCCACGATGTACGCCAGGAGGACCATGCCGCCGGTGCAGAAGAACGCGGCTACGGTCGCGATTCGGATGAGCGTCACGTCGACGTCCAGATATCGGGCGAGGCCCGCGCAGACTCCGGCCCACTTCTTGTCATAGGCCAGCCGGTAGAGACGCCGCGGAGCCTGTCGTGGCCCCGCCGATCTCGCCCGGGACGTCTGAGAGCCGCATTCGGAGCAGTAGTTTGCTGTGTCCTGAAGCTGAGTGCCGCAGCTGGTGCAGTACATGGAAGCCTCCTGTTGTGAGGATACGGAGTGAGCCCGGCAAAAGTTCCTAGATCAAACGGTCATATTCCGCATGGCCGCCGATCCAATACCAGACAGCCCGGTTCCCCCTGAGAACGGCAAGAGCGCGATACTCCAAGCCGATGCGGACCGAATAGATGTTATCTTCGCCTTCGAGTTTCTTGAAATGCAGACCGGGGTAAGCGGGATTGTCCCGAAAAACGCGATACGCTCGCTTCGCAACCTCTTGGACGTCGGCCGGCAGATTCTTGAACAACCGCCAGAATTGCCGGGTCGTCCGCGACTCGATCAAAGCAGATCGTCCAGCGGTACCGTCTCGCCACGATCGTCTTCCTCCAGAGCTTCGCTAGCCAATCGCCTGATAACATTGCGCTTCTCTTCGAAGCGCTTTTTCCAGGCTTCTTCATCGGCGATAGACGCGAGGATCTGTGAGGCGATTGCGTCTTGCTGGTCGGCCGGGAGGGCGCTGACCTTTTCCAACGCCTTCTCCAGCAGAGTGCTCATGCCATCAGCCTACCAAAAAGCAACGGTGGCTTCGAGCGAGCGCCGGAGCAAGGATATCAAGTGTCTCAATCCGGTAACCCGAACGACACGATATCCGTCCCTACCGCGATCGCTACGTACTGTTTGTTGTCGAACATATACGTCATCGGCGAAGCTTTCCACACCTGGTTGGTCGGAAACTGCCACAGGATCTTGCCGTTAGACGGCATCGACCGCCATGAACGATCCGCTGTTTTCGCCGTAGAACACGAGTCCGGAGGCCGTCGACATCACGCCGGCCGATGCCGTCTGGGGCGTGGTGACTTGCGGGACGTCGAACGCTATCTCGCCGGTCTGGATATTGATCGCGCGCAGGAATTTCTCGAAGGATTCGCCGGGCGCGGGACGGGCCGCGCCGCCCATGTAGCCCTTGCCCGCCTGCCATTCGCCTGCGTCGAGCCGAAAAGTTGTTGCAGCGCTCGAGCGAGCTGAAATAGTAGAAGCCCGTCGCCGGATTGAACGATGTGGAATACCAGTTGGCCCCGCCCTGGAATCCCGGGCACACGTAGGTGTCGCCATTGGCATCCTTGGGCAGATCCTTGAGGATCGGGCGGCCGTCCTTGCCGATGGTCGGCTCGGCCCAGTTCAGTTTCCTCAGGTATTGCTTACCGAGCAGCAGCTGGCCGTTGGTGCGATCCAGCACGTAGAAGAATCCGTTGCGATTGGCCTGTAACAATAACTTGCGAGGCTGGCCCTGCCAATTCGTGTCGACCAGCACCGGCGGCTCCTGCGCATCCCAATCGTGAACGTCGTGCGGAGTGAACTGGTAATACCACTTGAGCTTGCCGGTCTTGGCGTCGAGCGCCAGGATCGAGTCGGTGTAGAGATTGTCGCCCTCGCGCTCGCTGCCGTCATAATCGGGACCTGGATTGCCGACGGGCCAATACACGATATCGAGCGCGGGATCGTAAGTTCCGGTCATCCAGGTTGCGCCGGAGCGATGCTCGAGTTCCTTGCCCTTCCACGTTTCGGAACCGGGCTCGCCGGGCAAGGGGACAGTCCAGAATCGCCAAACTTCCTTGCCGGTGGTCTGGTCCCATGCCGCGACGAAACCGCGGACCCCTTCGTCGCCGCCCGCGGTGCCCGAGATGACGAGATTCCCGACAGTGAGCGGCGCGGATGTCCCGTTATAGTTCTGGTGCCAATCCGCCATTTCGGTTTCCCACAGAAGCTCGCCATCGGAGCGGCCGAGCGAGATCATGTGGGCGTTGTCGGTGAGCATGAACACGCGATCGCCCGCGACCGCGACGCCGCGATTGAATCCGCCCGCGGCGTTTCCAGAGACTCCTTTCGTTCTCTCACGCCTGTAGCGCCAGATCACGCGGCCCGTGCCGGCGTCGAGCGCCCAGCATTCATTTGCCTGCGCCACGTACATTACGCCGTCGACCACCAGGGGCGTGTTTTCGATGGTGGTCGCGCCGGGCATCGGGAACATCCATTTCGGAGCGAGGCGGCCGACGTTGGACTTATCGATCTGCGTGAGCTTGCTATAGCGGTTGCCGCTGGGATCGCCGTGGTAGGTCGGCCAATCGGTCTGCGACGTCACCAGGCGATAACGGTTGCCATCGGCCTTGCGAAGCAGGCGGATCTTCTTGGCACCTTGATCATCGGTACGAAGCTGCAGGTCGGTCATGCCTTCGGCGAGGACCTGTCCCTGGAGCGTCTGCCCGTCGGTGGTTTGGATCGTGCGGCGCGCGTGGGTGTTTGGGCGAAGGCAGCTACGAGCGCAATGAAAATGGCTGAGATCGACAGGGTCCGCATTCCTCACACGATATCGCACAATGCAGACGGGCGGTTGTGCTAGTCTTGTCCCGAATCGCTTTGTCCTGAATCAAAATGAGAGTCGGCGTATTTACTCCCCTGCTGTCGCAGCTCCCTTTGCCCGAGGTTTTGAAGAAACTGAAAGCCAACGGCATCGGCACTGTCGAACTTGGGACCGGAAACTATCCAGGCGACGCGCATTGCAATCTTTCGATGCTGAAGGATCGCGCGGCGCTCGAGACATTCAAGAAGACCATCGCGGATGAAGGTTTTTCGATCAGCGCGCTGAGCTGCCACGGAAACCCGCTGCATCCGGATCGTGACATCGCCAAGGCGCATCAGGAGACCGCCCGTAAGACGATCCTGCTGGCGGAGAAGTTGGGCGTGCCGGTGATGGTCGATTTTTCGGGTTGCCCGGGAGATTCGAAGAATGCAAAGTACCCGAACTGGGTCACCTGCCCCTGGCCGCCGGACTATCTGGAGATTTTGAAATGGCAGTGGGACGACGTGGTGGCGCCCTACTGGACCAAGCATGCGAAGTTCGCGGCCGATCACGGCGTGAAGATCGCGATCGAAATGCATCCGGGGTTCGTCGTCTATAGTCCCGAGACGATGCTGAAACTGCGCGCGATCGCCGGGAAGCAGATCGGCTGCAACTACGATCCGAGCCACATGTTCTGGCAGTTGATCGACCCGATCGCGGCGATCCGGCTGCTGGGGGACGCGATCTTCCACGTGCATGCCAAAGATACGCAGATTTACGAGCGCAATTTGCCACTCACCGGCGTGCTGGATACGAAGCCTTATACGGACGAGCGGAACCGTTCGTGGATTTTCCGTACCTGCGGCTACGGGCACGGCGAGGAGTGGTGGCGCGAATTCGTCTCGACGCTGCGCATGTACGGATACGACTACGTGTTGTCGATCGAGCACGAGGACAGCCTGCTGTCGGCCGAAGAGGGCTTGACGCGGGCTGCGTCATTTCTGACTCCGATTGTTCCGCGCGAGAAGCCGGGAGCAGCCTGGTGGGTATAAAAGCCGCGATTGTCGGCAGCGGCTTCATGGGCCGCGTGCATGCCGAGGCCGTGCGGCGTTTCGGCTCGGTCGAACCATTGCCGTCGGCGGGCGCGATGAGGCTGCGTTTCGCGCGGCGCTGGCAAATCCGGGGGTCAAAGCAGTCCACATCTGCACGCCCAACGCGGCGCATTTCCCGATGGCGAAGGCTGCGCTCGAAGCCGGAAAGCATGTGCTGTGCGAGAAGCCTCTGGCGACATCGCCCGCGGATGCAGCGAGCTCTCGAGTTGGACCTGGCGCGCGCGAAGAGCCTGCGCAACTGCACTTGCCACAATCTGCGTTACTACCCGATGGTCCAGCAAATGCGGCGCATGCGCGAGGACGGCGATCTGGGCGAGATTCTGGTCGTCCAGGGCACGTATTCGCAGGACTGGCTGTTGCTACGATACGGACTGGAACTGGCGGATTGACTCGAAAGACGGCGGACCATCGCGCGCGCTGGCGGATATCGGTTCGCACTTCTGCGATATGGCGGAGCACGTGACCGGGCAGCGCATCACATCGCTGTGCGCGGATTTGCAGACATTTCACAAGACTCGCCAGAAACCGAAAGTTGCGGTGGAGGCATTTGCGCGCGCCACCGGCGATTATGAAACCGTCGCGGTGGAGTCTGAAGACTTCGGTGCAGTGGTGTTTCGCATGGGCGATCGCACGCGCGGCGCGTTCACGGCGAGCCAAGTTTCGGCGGGGCGGAAGAACCGGCTCGCCATCGAAATTTACGGGAGCAAGTCCGGCGTCGCCTGGGACCAGGAGCGGCCCGACGAGCTGTGGATCGGCAACCGCAACACGAATAATCAGGTAATTATCAAAGATCCCGCGCTGTTAAAAGAAGGGGCCCGATCGTACGCCGATCTTCCCGGCGGCCACAGCGAAGGCTACGACGATACGTTCAAGCAGGTCTTCCGCCGCTTTTATGCGTCCATCGAGGATCCGAGCATCGAGCCGGAATATCCGGAGTTTGCGGATGGGCTGCGTCAGCTGATGATTTTGGAAGCAGAGCTCGATAGTAACCGTCGGCATGCCTGGGAAAATGTACGATAAGGCCCGGCTGTTCCTGGTGAGCACCATGGCGCTGGCCAGCGCGGGCGTGGCGTACTCGATTCGCGCGAACACCGCCGCCGATCTGCAACGCGTGTTTCTCGATCCGATCGACCGGGCGCACTCGGCGGAAATGATCGCGACCATCCTCGGCGTGCCGTTCTTAGCCTTCGCGATCACGATTGCGATCGGGAGCCCGCTGCTGGACGTGATCGGGATGCGAGTGTTGCTGCCGCTCTCGCCGATTTTACTTTCGGTGGGCATGCTGATGATGGCATTCGCGGGGAACTTCGTGACGGGACCGAATATTTACTGGGCGCTATGGTCGGGCGCGCTGGTGGCAGGCATAGGCTGGGGCTTGGCGGAGACCGTGATCAACCCGCTGATCGCATCGCTTTATCCCGACAATAAGACCGCGAAGCTGAATGCCGCGCACGCCTGGTGGCCCGGCGGAGTCGTCGTGGGCGGATTGGCGGGCGTGGGGATGTCGCGGATCGATCTGGGATGGCAGGCCAAGCTCACGGTGGTCCTGCTGCCGGCGATCGTGTGCGTGATTCTAACGATGGGCGTGAAGTTTCCGCCGACGGAACGCAAGGCGGCGGGCGTGTCCGCGGGCGACATGTTCAAGGAGCTGCTGAAGCCGCTGTTCTTCGTGCTGTTCTGCTCGATGTTTCTCACGGCGGCATCGGAACTCGCGCCGGGGCAATGGGTGGACCTGGCGTTGACCCGCACGGTGGGGATGCAGGGCATCCTGCTGCTGGTCTACGTCAACGGATTGATGTTCGTGATGCGGCACTTCGCGGGACCACTGGTCCACAAACTGTCACCGATAGGTGTGCTGTGGTGCTCGTGTCTGGGTGCGTCGCTGGGGTTGGTCGCGCTGAGTTTCGCAAACTCACCGGTCATGGGACTGCTGGCGGCGACGCTATGGGGCACGGGAGTCTGCTACATGTGGCCGACCATGCTCGCGACCGCGTCCGAGCGTTTCCCGCGCGGCGGGGCGCTGCTGATGGGTCTGATGGGCACGGCGGGGACGCTGTCGATCCAGTTCGTGCTGCCGATCATGGGGACGATCTACGACCGCAAGAAGATCGAAGTCGCGGGCGGCGAGGCAGCGTTCAACGCGCTGCAGCCGGGCCCGACGCTGGAGAGCATTCTAGGGCGTTGCTGCACAAGCCTCGTTTCGCGCGGTGGCGATTCTGCCGGCCGTGCTGCTGATCGTGTTCGGGGCGATCTGGCTGTACGACAGGGCATCCTACGGAAAGGGCGGATTCAAGCCGGAAAAGATTTGATGTCTTTCAAGCTCGGCCTTCTTCCAGCTCTTTTTGCAGTGTCGGCGCACGCCGCGACACTACACGAGCGCTTCAATGCTCAACAGGCTTACGCCTATACCGCCCAAATCGCGGGCTTCGGGGAACGCTGGCCGGGATCGCCCGGCCACAAGAAAACCGAGGACCTCATTCATCAGGTTCTGCAGAAGGACGGCGCGCGAATCGAAGCCGACGATTTTACCGCGCACCACTCCGCGCGGTCCGATCGCCGTGCACAACATCATCGGCAAATTCAATGTCAGCGACCGATCCAAAGCAGCCGATCCTGATTCTCGCGGGACATTACGATACCCTTTTCCAGCCGGGATTCATCGGCGCCAACGACGGAGGATCGAGCACGGCGATTCTGCTGTCGTTCGCCGACGCGCTCGCCGGGCAAAAGATGACGATGCAGGTCTGGCTGGTGTGGACGGATCTGGAAGAAGCGATCAACTCCTTCACCGGCGATGACGGTCTCTACGGCAGCCGGCACCTGGCGCAAAAGCTGGCGGCGAACGGCACGCGCTCCCGCGTCCGCGGGTTCTTTCTGCTCGATATGATCGGCGACAAGCAACTGGGCGTGGCGCGCGAGGTCGGGTCCGACCGGCGGCTGCAGGATTTCATGGCTCGCGCCGCGGGGCAACTGGGTTACGGCCAGTATTTTTTCCAGTACGAATCGGACATTATTGACGATCACGTCCCGTTTATCCGCATCGGGATCCCCGCGGTGGACGTGGTAGACGCGCAATTCGGCCGCATGGGCCGGGCGTTCGATTCCATGGGAGAGTTTCACCATGCCAACACCGATACGATGGACAAAGTTTCGCAACATAGCCTGGAGGTGGTGGGCCGGACGATGCTGCTGACGGTGGAGCTAATGGACAAGTGAGCCATCGGCTCTCCACGGGTGTATAATCCCGGGTGACAATCATGCATAGCTTCCGACGGATCCCACGCATTCTCGCAACTGGCGCGCTTGTGACTTGCGCCGCCTCGGCACAGTGGTTGAGCCTCAAGACTCCAAACATCCCGCGAACTGCCGACGGCAAACCGAATTTGACCGCTCCCGCTCCGAAACTTCCCGACGGTAAGCCGGACCTGTCAGGGGTCTGGGACGCGGATCGCAGGTACCTGGTTAATCTTGCGAAGGATCTCAAACCCGACGCTGTTCAGATGCAGCCGTGGGCTGCCGCGATCTATAAAGAGCGTGCAGCCGGACTTCACTCGAATGAAGAGCCGGACGCAAATTGCCTGCCGCAGGGCGTTCCCAAGATCGATGCCGCGCCCGTGCCGTGGAAACTCATTCAGATGCCGAACGAAGTCGTAATCCTCTATGAGGCGTTCACGCAATTTCGCCAGATCCACATGGACGGCCGCAAGCTGCCCGTGGATCCGAACCCCATCTGGCTCGGGTACTCGATCGGACATTGGGATGGCGACACGCTGGTGGTGGAAAGCAACGGGTTCAATGGCAAGGCGTGGCTGGATCAGTCCGGGCATCCCGCTACTGAGAAGCTGAAGGTAACCGAAAAATTCCATCGCAAGGATTTCGGGCACATGGATCTGGAAATCACCATCGACGATCCGGGCGCGTACACCAAGCCTTGGACCGTCAAGGAATCGCCGACTCTCGCGGCGGATACCGAACTGCTGGAATTCGTGTGCAGCGAGAATGAGCAGGACATCAAGCACATGGTGACGAAGAAGTAATGTTCGCGCGAATCATATTGGCGTCAGTGCTGGTTGTGGGGGTTCCTGCCTCCGCGCAGTGGTTCAGACTCCCGACGCCGGGAATCCCGCGCACGCCCGACGGGAAGCCGAATCTTTCCGCGCCCACCCCGCGCGGTCCGGACGGCAAGCCGAGTCTCAACGGGATCTGGCAGATGAACGGCAAGTATCTTCAGAACCTTGCTGCCGATATGAAACCGGGAGAGGTACCCTATCAGCCTTGGACCGAGCAGCTTTTCCAGGCGCGACAAAACGGCGCGTTGGGCAAGACCGATCCAGCCGCCCGGTGCATTCCCGGAATGCCGAAACTCGACGCGCTGCCCTATCCGTTCAAGATCATCGAGACACCCGGTATGACGATGATGCTGTTTGAAGGCTTCACCACGTTCCGCCAGATTTTCACCGATGGCCGCGAGCTTCCTAAGGATCCGAATCCCACCTGGTTCGGGTATTCGGTCGGCAAATGGGAGGGCGACGATTGGGTGGTGAACACGATCGGCATCAAGGAATCCACCTGGATGGATAATGCGGGACGTCCGCACAGCGACGCGCTGCACCTGATCGAACGCTTCCAGCGCCACGATTTCGGGCACATGGATATTTTGCTGACCATCGACGATCCCAAGGCGTACACAAAACCGTGGACGGTGAAAGAAGATCTGCGCCTGATTCCCGATACCGAGTTGCTGGAATACGTTTGTGTCGAGAACGAGAAGGATTACGGACACCTGAGCGGCAAGTAGATGCACCGGTTTCTCACGATCGCGATGCTTGTGGCCGCCGGTTCGGTATCGGCCCAATGGGTGAAGTATCCGACGGCGGGCATCCCGCGCACGAAAGATGGCAAGCCGAATCTTTCCGCGCCAGCGCCGCGCACCAAAGAAGGCAAGCCGGACTTATCGGGAATCTGGGACGTGCTGCACAATCGGCCTTGCCCCCCGGAAGGCTGTGCCGACATGTTCATTCCCCAGGAATTTCTGGACATCGGATTCAGCCTCAAAGGAGGGCTGCCGTATCAGCCCTGGGCGGCGTCGATCGTAAAGCAGCGGATGGCGGAGAACCGTTTCACCGATCCGAACGCGCACTGCCTGCCGACGGGAATCGTCAGGATGTACACGACGCCGCTGTACCGCAAAATCGTCCAGACGCCGGGACTGCTGGTGATCCTGAACGAGCGCGAAGCGATGTATCGCCAGATTTTCACGGACGGGCGGCCGCTGCCTGACGATCCGCAGCCTTCCTGGGCCGGTTATTCGACGGGCAAATGGGAGGGAGACACGCTGGTGGTCCACTCCGGCGGCTTCCGCGACGGCCTGTGGCTGGACGCGAACGGCAGCCCGCTGACGGAATCGGCGAAACTGACCGAGCGTATCCGCCGCGTGAACTTCGGGACCCTGGAAATCGAGATTACGGTGGACGATCCGAAGGCGTACACTAGCCCGTGGACGGTGAAACTCACGCAGCTCCTGAAGGCCGACACGGATCTGCTGGATTATTATTGCGTGGAAAACGAGAAGGATGGTCCTCACCTTGTCGCTAAATAAAACGATTGCCGGATTGATATTGCCCGCGATGATCGCCGGGGCGCAGTGGGTCGATTTTCCCACGCCTGGCGTTCCCCGGCTGCCGGATGGCAAGCCTAATCTCAACGGCGCCCGCGCCGAAGACGGCGGACGGCAAGCCGGATCTCTCCGGAATCTGGACGACCAAGGCCGGCTACACCGGCAACATCGCGCGGGATTTGAAACCCGGCGAGGTTTCCTTCCAGCCGTGGGCATCGGACCTCTACAAGCACCGCGTGGAGACGCAAGGCAAGGAAGATCCCCAGGCGTATTGCGTGCTGTCGGGCGTGCCGCGGGAACACGTGGTGCCGTATCCGTTCAAGATCCTGAATAGCACGGGGATGATCGTGATCCTGTATGAAGCCCTGCACAGCTACCGGCAGATATTCATGGACGGCAGAAAGCTTCCCAAGGATCCGAATCCGACTTGGATGGGATACTCAGTAGGCCATTGGGAAGGCGACACGCTGGTGGTCAATTCCTCGGGCTTCGTCGATAATAACTGGCTGGATAACAGCGGCCATCCGGGAACGGAAGCCATGAAGCTGACCGAGCGTTTCCGCCGCCGCGACTACGGCCACATCGATCTGGCGATCACCATCGACGATCCGAAAGCGTATACCAAGCCCTGGACCGTGAATCTCGAGTTCACCGCGACGCCCGATACGGATTTGATCGAGTATGTCTGCGACGAGAACGAGAAGGACCTGAAACACCTGGTCGGGAAGTAAAGACCGACCTAAAGCTCCCGAAGACGATATAATCACGAAAAAGCGGGGAGGTCTCCATGATTGGCTTTCGCGCAATTACGGCGGCAATTGTTGTTCTTTCCGTGCCGGCGGCGGCGCAATGGGTGGACTATCCCGCCAGGGGAATTCCACGGCTGAAGGACGGAAGACCTAACCTCTCAGCGCCTGCACCCAAGACGCCCGAGAACAGGCCTGACTTCTCCGGCACCTGGTGGGTCCCCCATGGCGGCGTCGAGGGCTTGGCGGACCCGCCTCCTAAGTACCTTGTTAATCTCGCGGCGGATCTCAAGCCCGAAGAGCTGCCCATGCTGCCTTGGGCTGAGGCGCTATCCAAACAGCGTGAGGAGGATCTTGGCAAGGATGCTCCGTTCTCACGTTGCCTTCCTTTGCCGGTGCCAACCATCTTCACGGAGCCGCTTCCGTTCAAGATTCTACAGATGCCAGCGCTTACTGCGATTCTATTTGAGAGTCAGGGACGATATCGCCAGATTTTCACCGATGGACGGATGTTACCCAAAGATCCCCAACCCACTTGGTTAGGATATTCGGTTGGTAGATGGGAAGGCGACACGCTAGTGGTCGAAACCATCGGTTTTAATGACCAAAGCTGGCTCGATGCGCGCGGCCATCCACACACGGACGCTCTACATGTAACGGAGCGTTTTCGCAGACTCGATTTTGGACATATGGAGCTCCGCGCCACAATTGATGATCCCAAGGCGTACGCCAAACCCTGGACCGTAACGATCCCGATCGAGTTGGTGCCCGATACAGAGCTACTTGAGCAAGTGTGCAACGAGAACGAGAAGGATTTGAAACACCTGGTCGGCAAGTGACAGCCGCAAATAAACGCAAATAAACGCAAATAAGAATTAGACTGCTTCCTGGAGGTTCTCGCGAGCCTTTTCGCTAGTATCCGCTTGCGTGTTTGCCCGGGCAATTCTTCGACGAACGCGATTTCATAAATACAGCGGTGAACCCCGGTGGATTAGATTAGCGTTCATTCGCGTTTATTTGCGGCTAAACGAGGTCCGCGGCCTTGATCGGCAGCATCCTCACGCGCTTCTTAGTCGCGGCGTACACCGCGTTCACCACCGCCGGGACGATGCGAGGGCGTGCTGGCCTCGCCGATGCCGCCGGGATTCTCGTGGCTCGGCACGATGTGGACCTCGACCACCGGCATCTCGTCGATGCGGATAGGGTCGTAGTTATTGAAGTTCTTCTGCACCACGCGCCCTTTATCGAGCGTGATGCCGAGCTTGGTCACGGTGCTCAGGCCGTAAACGATGCCGCTCTGGATCTGCGCCTCGATGATGGCGGGGTTGATCACCTGCCCGCAATCGACCGCGCAGACCACGCGATGCACTTTCACCTTGCCTTGCGTGACGGACACTTCGGCGACCTGCGCATTGAAGCTGCCGATGTTGTTGACGACGCCGACGCCGCGGAAGCGTCCCGCCGGCAGAGGCTTGCCCCAATCGGACTTTTCGGCCGCGAGATTCAGCACGTTCAAGAGGCGCGGAGTGCCCGCCAGCAGCTTGCGGCGGAACTCGACCGGATCCGCTCCGGCTGCGGCGGCCATCTCGTCGATGAACGCTTCCATGAAGTAGGTGTTCTGCGAGTAACCCACCGAACGCCAGTAGCTCACCGGCGTCCCGGTATCCGGAGCCGTGAATTCCACGGCCACGTTGGGAATGGCATACTTCATGTCCTGAATGCCTTCGACGGCCGTGCCGTTGCCGCCGAACGGCGGGCATACGACGCGGGCGCTGAACGATACCGGCGATCCCTGGGCGTCCAGATCCGCCCGAGAACTTCACGTAGGAAGCGGGACGATAAGTGTCATGCTGCAGGTCGTCTTCGCGCGACCAGGTGAGCTTCACCGGCGTCGGCGACATCGCCTTGGCGATCTCCACGGCTTCGGTGACGTAATCCGCGCCGCCCCGGCGTCCGAATCCGCCGCCCAGATACTGGGTGTGGACCAGGCACTTGTTGGCGGGCAGGCCCGTGACCATCGCGGCGGTCTGCTGCGCCAAGGATTGAATCTGCGAGGCCACCCAGATATCGCAGCCGTCGGGACGCACCTGAACTGTCGCGTTCAGCGGCTCCATGGGAGCGTGCGAAAGATACGGCGCTTCGTACACCGCTTCGACTTTCTTGGCGGCGCCGGCGAAGGCGGCCGCGGCGTCGCCTGCTTTGCGCATGGACATGCCCGGCTTGGCGGCCAGACCCGCCCATTCCTGCCGCAGAGCCGGTGTCGATACGTTGGCCCACTTGCCCTCGTCCCACTTGATGACGAGAGCCTTGCGGCCTTCCATCGCGCTCCAGGTATTGTCGGCAATCACGGCCACGCCGTTCGAAATCTGCACGACTTTCTTGACGCCCGGTACGGCCATCGCTTTCGAGCCGTCGAAACTCGCGACCTTGCCTTCGAACACAGGGCAGCGTTCGAGCGAGGCGTACAGCATGCCGGGACGGCGCACATCGAGTCCGAATCCGATGGAGCCGTTAACCTTCGCCGGAGTATCCAGGCGCTTGGGCGACGTCCCGATCAGTTTGTACTGGGCGGCGGTCTTCAGCGGAACGTTCGTAGGCGCGGGCAATTTCGCCGCGGCTTCGGCCAGAGCGCCATAGGTCAGTTTCGCGCCGGTCGCGGTATTGACCACGGTGTTGTTCTCGGCCCGGCACTGCGATTTATCGACCTTCCACTGCTGGGCGGCGGCCTGCACCAGCATTTCGCGAGCGGCCGCGCCAGCCTGGCGCAGAGGCTGCCACGAGGTGCGGATGCTCAAGCTGCCGTAAGCGCCCATCATCGGCGCGCCGTACACCGGCTCGACACCGGGGAACTCGGTGCGGATCTTCTTCCAGTCGCACTCCAGCTCCTCGGCCAGCAATTGCGAGAGCGAGGTCACGGTGCCCTGCCCCATCTCAGATTTGTGGATCTCGAGGGTGACGGTGTCGTCAGTGCCCACCTTGACGAAGGCGTTCAGCTTAAGGGGGCCGGCAGTCTGGGCTTGGCCTCGCACCGGCAGTTGGAAGCCGACGAACAATCCGCCGCCTACTGCCGCGCCGGTCTTCAGGAAATTGCGTGCGATTAAACGTGATAACGGCTTCATCGGGCACCTCCCTTGCCTGCGCCTGATAGCGTGCGGCGAGATGCACTGCCTGGCGGATCGCCTGGTAGGTCCCGCAGCGGCACAGGTTGCCGCGCATGGCTTCGTCGATATCGGAATCCGTTGGATTGGTGGTCTTGGCCACCAGCGCCGCCGCAGTCATGATCTGGCCTGACTGGCAGTAGCCGCACTGCGGCACGTCGGCCTCGATCCAGGCTTTCTGGACGGGATGGCCGTTATCGGAGGAGAGCCCTTCGATGGTGGTCACTTTCTTTCCGTCAACCTTCGAAATGGGCGTCCCGCAGGAGCGCACCGGTTGGCCGTCGAGATGGACGGTGCAGGCGCCGCATAGCTGAACACCGCACCCGAACTTGGTGCCGGTCATGCCCAGGCTGTCGCGCAGCACCCACAACAGGGGCATCTGCGGGACTACATCCACCGTTTGCGATTTTCCGTTCAGGGTAAATTTGACTGCAGCCACGGGGCCTCCTTTGGATACGTCACTCAGTATACAACCGGAGTGGACAGGGAAGCCGGCGGCTCAAATGCAGAGGTCAACGGCAATAGTCACACCCGGCTGGGTCGTGGCGTTGCCCACCTGAAATATCACTGGAAAGTCACAGTCTGTGCCGCGCGAAATCGGCAACTTGATCTGCATCACGCCCGGGGTGGGCCCTTGCGTAATCGGCAACTGCCCGCCACCGTAGTTAGTGGATGTCGCGTGACCCGCGCCCGTCAGGAATAAAGTCATAACGTCGCCTTCCCAGTGGGCGGGGATGTTCATTGCGCCTTTTTGATTGATCGTGACGGCGTACCCCTGACCCGTCGCATTTTGGGTGAAGATCCCCGGCGCGGTGGGAGCGACCGGAACCGGGAACGACGCCGAGGTCAGGCCCTGATAGACGACGGTGAACTGCGCCGTGCCGCCAGCAATGGAGTCCGGGACAAGAGCTTCCACCTGACTCGCCGAGGTGTACACCAGCGGCACTGGCACACCGTTGACCAGCACCACCGTTCCCGCGAGCTGGGCGGCATAAGCACCATCGCTGTCCGGAGCGGCCGAGACGACCTGCGCGGGGCCAAGTCCGGAGCCGGTGAGGATAACAAGCTCGCCGGGCGCGATCGCCCCGCCAAGAAGACTGGCGGCATTAACGACGCCGCTGACGTGGGTCGTGGCGCTACGAAGGTACAGTAGCCACTGCTCCGCGGAAATATTCTGAAGCGGATCGCCTCCACCCGCGATGATGATCTGCTCCATCACGTCAGGCGAAATCGAGCCGATCACGCCGAACCCGGCGGGAGCGCCGTTGAACGGCAGCAGGTATTGCCAATACCAGGCCCATTGCCAGAAGTTGAGGCTATCGGTCCCCGACGCGGTCTTCATGGCGGTGACTGCCTGCTGTAAGGCAGCGTCTAGCGCAACCCCGATGGTGACTTGGTTGCTCGAACGGCCCAGGTAGGTAAGCCTCACGGGAACAGCGGGTCCGGGCGCGACGCCGCCCGGCATCCGGATGTTCACGACGTTCTGGCCCGGATATCCGGGCACATCGCCGAAAAAAGTGACTTCGGCTGCCCGTCCTCCGATGGCCACCTGCGGCGGGATGACGCTCCCGTCAGCCAGACCGTTGAGGTAGATGGAGAGATACTCGCCAGCCACCGCAGGGTCGTCGGCCGAGGCGATCCGCGTGGTCCCGGCATGCTGGATCGCGCCTTGGCCTTGCCCGTCGCCCGACATTGAAAGCAGCACAGGCGGGGGCACTAATTCCGCCGGGGTGTAGAGTTCGGCGATCGGAACCCCTGCTTGAAGTGGAACTCTCCCGCCCGCGCCCACCGGATAATACTCGTTGCCCCCAGTGATCAACACCTTACCATTGTTGAGCAAAGTGGCCAAAAGGAGGTCCCGACCGGTGATCATGGCGCCGGCAGCAGTGAACGCTCCAGTAGCGGGATTGTAGGTTTCGGCGCTGGCGAGGTTGTCACTACCACCTCCAGGGACCGGTACGAAGCCGTGCCCGCCTGCGAATAAGACCGTGCCGTCGGGGAGAAGCGTGGCTGCGTCCTGTTCGCGGCCGCTAGTCAGGTTGCCCGTAAAGGCGAAGGTGCCAGTGGCCGGATCGTAGAGCTCAGCGGCGTCCGAGTTCCCGTCGCCGTTCCCAATGTCGCCACCGGCAATCAAGACCTTGCCGTTCAGGAGTAAGGTCCCGGTGGGGCCGTTATGGTAAAAGACGGTGTCTGCCGTGAAGGCGAATGTGCCGGCCGAAGGGTCATACAGTTCGGCATGTCGAACCTCAGTCCCAGTGCCCGGTATGACACTCCTGGTGATCAGGACCTTGCCGTTGGGGAGCAACGTCGCCGAGTCACACGACGGCTCGTGCATGTTGCCTGTGGCCGTAAAAGTTCCCGTCGCGGGATCGTAAAGATCCGCCGACGCCGCGGCATTCGCGTCTTGCCACGCTCCGCCTCCGGCGATCAGAACCTTGCCCGTATTGAGCAGCGCGGCATGGCCCGAACGGGCGACAGTCATGGGGCCGGTGGCCGTGAAGGTACCGGTGGCAGGATCGTAGAGTTCGGCGGAGGCCGTAGTCTCGTCAACGTTCGTCCAACCTCCGGCGATCAGAACTTTGCCGCTGGGAAGCAACGTGGCGGTATGACCCGAACGGGCGACAGTCATGGGGCCGGTGGCCGTGAAGGTACCGGTGGCAGGATCGTAGAGTTCGGCGCTGGCTCCCGAACCTCCGGCAATAAGGACCCAGCCGTCAGGAAGCAGCGTGGCAGTGTGGTTGAAACGGGGCGCTGTCATGTTGCCGGCCGGCGTAAACGTGCCGGGAGTTTGCGCGACCGCGGCTAGGTTGCACGCACAAAGAAGAAGTATGTTGATCTTCACTATTGTTTCTCCAGCAGCGTCCCTATTCTAAGGCGACCGTCGCCTTCAATGCTGCAGCTGACCCACACGCTCCCCATGAAGCGGAAGGAGCGCATGGCCGAAAATGTAGTCGCCGATGTTCGTTCCAAGCGTTCGACCATCGACGACGGCGGTCCGAAAGTGAATTCCCCCGAACACGCGAGCGTTTCCCACTTCATCGAGAGACGCTGAGAAACTCGAAAAGAATCGTGTCACACCCGCCATTCCGTCGGAAGACATGCTGAACGGAGTATTCTCACCGAAGTAGTCCGAAAGGATTCGAACGCCTGCGCCGCTGACGCAGGAATGGGCTGAGGCGTACTCCGGGAAGGCCGGCGTCACGATCAACGGCGTCCAGTTCAGGTCTACCGCCGTGTCAGGATTTCCGTCGGTGTCGGCCAGCCGTATGGCCGTAATCGGTCGCCAGAAGACATAGTGATACTTCGAATCCCAGCAGCCAATGATCCCGTCGGCCAGAGCCATATTGAGCAGGGCCAGCAAGCGGGCGTTTTCCGATAAATTGAGGTGGCGTTCGGCGCCCAACGAGGTCGCGACGGGATCCCACAAATCGGTGGGACTGGCCGACTGCCAGAAAAGCGCATAGAGAGTCTGGTCGGCTGTGCGAGTCGAGCTCGATATGCTCCCCATCGACTTCGTTTCATTGAAGTCGGCCGTATACTGCGCGCTGGTCAGGCTGGGAGGTCCGCCGGGCCGGAATTGTGAAGGCGATGCGATGGCCCAGGGAGTCATGGTCGCCATCTGAGGTGCGACCCCAGGTGCAAGAGCCGGCGGCGTCGGCCGCCACTCGCCGGGAGCGAGTCCTCCCAGGAACGGCGGCAGCACGTTCGAGAATCCGTCGGTGCTGCGCCAGGCCCAGATCGCGTCGGCGACCGTTTGTCCCCACTCAATGCCTCGCTCGATCGATTCACTGTGCTCGGCAGCCGGGCCGCTCGCCATATCGAGCAGGGAGAGCATGCGCTTTTGGTCGAACGTCGCGATTTGGCTCGGAAACAGGTGAACCAGGCTGGCATACGCCGCTTGGATCGCGGCAGCCCGCTCGGAGGCCCCGGGAGGAGCCGCTGGTTGGACGTGAACGGGGGTGTAACGCTGTTCGATGCCGTTCACCGCATCGAAAACGGAGGCCTGGACGATGGCGGCAGAGCGCTGGGCGAAGGGCGCTGCAACGGCCGGCGGTCCAAGCAAAGCATTGAGCATGATCCGGTTCCAGTCGGTTACTTCGTCGGCTTTGGCCATTCCGCCCGCAAAAGCCAATAAAGACAAAAAGCTATAAACGGATTTAAGACGCATTTCTTTACTCCTGTTCCTGACAGGAGCTTAGATTGCCACGAAGCGCCGGAAAGTGATAGGGTCCTAAAAGGACCTAAAAGAGCCAATTAACGCTTTTTCTGGAGCATTTATGAACCTGCGCCATCGCCCCATGCAGCCGGGGGATATTCGCGAATGTGTGGATATTGTGGCGAATCATCCTGTCATCGGTCCGCGATACGGGCCGGCGATCGAGCACCTGCCCGAGGCTTGGCTCCGCTTGCTCGATTCGGACGCGCTAATCACAGATGTGATTCATGCCGAGGAGGGTTCGGACGCCCCCATCTGCCTCTTCGGTGTCAGCGCGATTGTGCGGGACGATTTTCTATGCGAAATGAAGACGCCGCCACATTTCTGGCTTGGCCCGGAACTAACCAGGAGGATCATGAAGGGCGAGTCTCCCCTTCTCACCGGCAAACAGCTTCGAGACGCAAACTCGCGCGGCGGATTGAATCTGGTTTGCTGGGAAGCCGGCGTCCGCCCCGAATATGACGGGCACGGCGAAATACTGCGCAACATGATGTCGGGATTCATTCAGATGCATCGGGGCTATCTTTGGAAAGAAGTGATCAGCTCACAGTCCTGGAGCGCGGATCACCTCGACTTTATTCTCAAAACCGGAGGTTGTCTTTGGGACTCGCACGCGGGCGGCTACACGTCTACGTTGAGAGAAGACACTAGCGAAATCGCCGGCAAGCCCCACATTGTGGGAATCACGCGGGATCTGGAACTCAAGCGGCAGCGCGAATTGGGCCGGAAGCTGGGTGGGCGCTCTGTTCGACTATCATCCTCCGATGCTCGGCTTCAATCGCAGCGAACAGCGTTTGCTCTCTTGCGCGCTTCCGGGCGCGACCGACGAGCAATTAGCCGAGATGCTGGGAATTTCGCTTCCCGCGGTTAAGAAAATGTGGATCTCCATCTACCGCCGGGTGGAAAACTGCTTGCCCGAGCTGATCTCCGATTCACTTCCATCGGATACTCCGGCGAGTGGCCGCGGACAGGGAAAAGCGTCGCCGCCTGCTGGCTTATCTGCGCGAACATCCCGAGGAATTGCGCCCCATTTCCCGTGCCGCCCGGCTCACCCTGGATTCCGTGTAAACTGGGCCGAGAGGAGAACTCTACATGAAAACTTCACGCATCGTTCTGAGTGCCATTCTCGTAGCGGCGCTCATGGTATTGGTCGCTTCCGCCGCCGAAGCCCCCACCGCCGGAACCAAGGCTCCCGACTTTACGCTCAAATCGCAGGAAGGCAAGACCGTCAGCCTCCACGATTTCAAGGGCAAATGGGTTGTATTGTACTTCTATCCCAAGGATTTCACCCAGGGTTGCACCATTGAAGCGCACAACTTCCAGGCCGACCAGGACAAGTACACCAAGGCGAACGCCGCGATCGTGGGCGTCAGCGTCGATAGCGTCGATTCCCATGTGCAGTTCTGCACCAAGGAAAACCTGACCTTCAAGCTGCTGGCCGACGAGAAGCATGAAGTGGTGAACACTTACGGCTCCACGCAGAAATTCGGGGACACCGAAGTGGCCGCCCGCAATACGTTCCTCGTGGACCCGCAGGGCACCATCCGCAAGGTTTTCCTGAAGGTGAATCCGAATCCGCACAGCGCGGAAGTGCTGACGGCGCTCGCCGAGCTGCAGAAGAAGTAATTACGCGTCTTTTTCTTCCGGTTCTTGCTGAATCTCGTAACTGGTAACGATCTCCGCGGTGGGCCGCACGGTTGCGGCCACACCGCAGTATTTGTCTGTCGATAGCTGGATCGCCTGCGCCACCGCTTTGTCCGAAATTCCCTTTCCCCGGACGATGTGTTTCACCTCGAAGCGCCGGAAACTGCGCGGATGCTCCTCGCGACGCTCCCCGCGCACTTCGACCTTGTAAGCGGTCACCCGCTGGCGTTTTTTGTGCAGAACCGAGATGACGTCGGCTCCCGTGCATCCGCCCAGGGCGATCATCAACAATTCCAGCGGTCCCGAGGCGGCCGACCGCTCGCCTTTTATATCCAGCACCTGCGCGTGGCCGCTGGGCGTGACCGCGACAAAGAAATCGTCGCCGGCGTATTCCACCGTGGCGAAGTTGTTTTTCATGAACTCTAGTCTTACATGGGCGTTCAGCCGTTAGACTGGGAAGTTCATGTCCCCGGAAATTCTAAACCTTGGCGACGTGCAGCGCGCCCGCCAGCGGATATCGTCCTGCGTGCGCCGGACCCCTCTGGTGCCGAGCGTGACGCTCAGCGAACGCCTCAAGACCAACGTCTACGTCAAGCTGGAGCTGTTCCAGAAGACCGGCTCGTTCAAAGTGCGCGGGGTCTTTAACAAGGCTCTGAGTCTGGCCCCCGAAATCCACGCCAAAGGTTTGGTGACGGTCAGCGGCGGCAATAACGCCTTGGCCGTGGCTTACACCGCCAGGGCGCTCGATCTCGCGGCTACGGTCCTGATGCCCGACACCACGCCGCAGCCGATTCAGGATGCGACGCGCAACTACGGAGCGCAAGTGGTATTCGCTACCACCGCCGCGGAGGCCTTCGCGCAGGCCGCCGAACTCGAGCGCGACGGCTGGATCTACATTCATCCTTTTGATGATCCCGTGCTGATGGCCGGACAGGGGACCATGGCGCTGGAGATTCTGGACGACGTCCCGCAGATCACCGATATCGTTTTGAGCATCGGCGGCGGCGGAATGATGGCGGGGGTCGGGACGGTGATCAAGGCGCTGAAACCCTCGGTGCGGATCTGGGGCGTCGAGACGCAGGGCGCGGACTCGATGGCGCGATCGCTGGCCGCCGGGAAGATCGTCACGCTGGAGGCCATGACGTCGATCGCGCGAAGCCTGGGCGCGCCGGCCCCATCGGAACGCACCTTCGCGATGGCCCAGCAGTTCGTCGAAAGCGTCACGGTGGTTTCCGACAAGGACGCTGTCGAAGCCGGGCGATTTCTCCTGGATCGATTGAAGGTGCTGGCGGAGCCCGCAGCTTCCTGCACCTACGCCGCCGCAGCCAGATTGCAGGGACAGTTCACGGCGGGCAAGCACGTGGTGCTGCTGCTATCGGGCGGGAATGTAAATCTCGACGTTTTATCTGGCTCATCACCTGGCGAGTAATCCCGCATCCACGGGAAGCGCGTGCCCGGTGATGTAGGACGACTTATTCGAGCACAAGAAAACCACCGCATCGGCGACTTCCTCGGTGGTCCCGAAGCGGCCCATGGGATGCATCGCCAGCACTCTGGCTTCCTGATCGCCGGTGAAGAGTCCCTCTGACAGGGCCGTGCGGATCACAGCGGGACACACGGCGTTCACGCGGATTCCCTTCTGTGCGTATTCCATCGCCGCCGCTTTGGTCGCGCCGATGACGGCATGCTTGCTAGCGTAATAAGCGATCCCAACAGGCCCGCCGATCAACCCCGCCACGGACGACATATTCACGATCGCGCCGCCGCCGGACTTCAGCATGTGCGGGATTTCGTACTTCATCGCCAGGAACACGCCTTTCAGGTTGACATCGATGACTTCGTCCCAGACCTGTTCCGAGTAGTCTGGAATCGAAACGAATGCCGTGCCGCCGATTCCCGCGTTGTTGAACGCGTAGTCCAGGCGCTGCCAGCGATTCACCGCGGTATCCATCAGGTTCTTGACCTGATCGGCGCGGGTCACGTCGGTCGGCACGAAAATCGCTTCGCCACCATTAGCCTGAATCTGGCGGAGGGTTTCCTCGCTTTCCGCCGCGCGCCTCGCCCCGATCGCCACGCGAGCGCCTTCCGCGGCGAACGCAATGGCCGCGGCCCGTCCGATGCCCGAACTGCCGCCGGTGATCACGGCGACCTTACCTTCGAATTGTCGAGTCATTTCCTCTTGATATACTGCCACAACATCGTGTTTTCCAAGACCGCCCGGTATTACGATCAGCTTTACTCCTTCAAAAATTACGGGGACGAGGCAGCCAAGCTTCGAGACCTGATCAGGAGGGAGCATCCCGCTGCTGGTTCTATTCTGGACGTGGCTTGCGGCACAGCGGAGCACGCGAAACTGCTCTCGGGGGAGTTCTCCGTGGACGGAATCGACCTGGAGTCCGAGTTCATTGAGATCGCCCGCCGCAAGGTGCCCAACAGCAACTTTCGAATAGCCGATATGCGGGAATTCGATTTGGGCAAACGGAAACCTCTCGGTCATCCCCTTTGACTATCTGATCGCGACGCCCGCCGGAGTGCAGCACGTTCAGGAGGAACATGTGCTGGCTCTCTATAGCGTTGACCAGATGCTCCAGTTCTTTGAGCAAGCCGGGCTAAAGGTGACGCTTGATCCACAAGGTCTGGACGGCCGTGGTCTCTACCTGGGAGGTCCACGATAACCGCGGCAAACCTGTCGTTAAATAGTACATGGACTGGCTGAGCATACGTCGGGAGTTTTCGGCCCTGGAGCACTGGACGTATCTCAACACGGCCACGTATGGCCAAGTGCCGCGTCGCGCCGTGGAAGCCATGACGGGCCATTCCGCGCGCCGCGACGAATTCGCGAGCACCGACTTTCTCGATTGGTACAACGACGCAGACCGCGTGCGCGCCAGCATTGCGCGGCTGATTCACGCGCAGCCGGAAGATATCGCGTTTGTGCCGAACGCCGCGGCGGCGCTGTCGATCGTGCTCGCGGGTCTTGCGCCCCAACCCGGCGAGAACATCGTCACGCTGGACGACGAGTTTCCAAATTATCTGTATCAAGGCGCAGCGCGCAAGGTCGCCTGGGATCGTTTCTATGAATCGATTAACGATCGCACTCGGCTGGTCGCGTTAAGCGAAGTAAATTATGCCACCGGCTTCCGTCCGCCGCTTTCGGACGTCGTGAAGTTTCTCGGCGCCCGCGGAGTGCCTTTGTTCCTCGATGGATCGCAGAGTGTCGGCGCGCTGGCCTTCGATGTGACGAAAACACCGGTGGACGTGCTCGCGGTGCATGGATACAAATGGCTGATGTCGCCAACAGGCGCCGGATTCATGTACCTTTCGCCGGCCTTTCGCAGGAAGCTGCCACCGAACATCATCGGATGGCGCAGTCACCATGACTGGCGCAACGTCGATCGGCTCCATAGCGGCACTCCTGAATTCAAAGACGCGGCCGAGAAGTACGAAGGCGGCGGCCTGCCGTTTCACTTGCTCTACGCGATGGAAGCGTCGGTCAATTGGATGCTTGAGATCGGCCCGGAAGCGATCGAGCGGCGCGTGAGGGAGCTGGCCGGCTCAGCCCGCCAGATGCTGCGCGGCTTGGGCGCGCACGTAGAAGATACCGGCTCCCAAATCGTGATTGCGGGATTGCCCGGAAAGGATGCCTCCGCGATCGCGCGCGCGCTGAAGGAACAGAAAGTGGTGATCGCCGCGCGGCACGGCCGGCTGCGCATCTCGCCGCACTTCTACAATGATGAAGAGGACCTGACGCGCCTGGAGAGCGCGCTGAAGAAGCTGTTGTGATCATTTTCCTGGAAGCCGTCTGGCGCGAAGTGCGATTCGCCGTTCGGTCGCTGCTGCGGGCTCCTCTGGCCGCGGCCGTGATGATCGCCATCCTCGCGGCGGGGATTGGACTGAACACGGCGGTATACAGCGTCCTCTATGGAATTCTGCTGCGGCCGTATCCGTATGCTTCGCCGGAACGGATCGTGCGGATCGCGTCTGCGCCCATCAAGGATCCGGGAAACCGCGTGGGCGTCTCGCTCCCCGATTTCGAGGATTTCCGTCACGATGCGCGCACCGTGCAGGATCTGAGCGCCTGGACTACGGAGCGGATTAATTTGATCGACGACGGCATCGCGGTGCCGGTGGATGCCGGCGTGATCTCACCCGGCCTGTTCGCGACGCTGGGGGTGAAGCTCTCCATGGGCCGCGAGTTTCTGCCGCAGGAAGACATCCCCGGCGGCGATGTGAACAAAGTCATTCTGAGCAACGCTCTGTGGAAGAAACGTTTCAACAGCGATGCGGGGATTCTCGGCCGTGTGATTCGAACTTCGCTGGGCTCGTTCACGGTGGTCGGCGTCGCGTCGCCGGGATTCCTGTTCCCGCGCGATTCAGCGCTGTGGATTCCCATCGAAAGCGAACTGCGGGCCCGTAACGGGTCGCGCGAGATGCGCTTTTACCGGAAGTATCGCGTGGTGGCCCGGCTTCGCGACGGCGTGTCGCTTCAAGCCGCCCAGGAAGATCTCGAGCAAATCGGAACACGTCTCCAGCGCGACCAGGCCGCGACGAACCGCGACATCCTGCCTGTGGTCGAGCCGCTGCGCGCCGTCGAAACTTCAGAAATGCGGCCGTACGTGCTGCTATTGATGGCCGGCGCTGGATTGGTGCTGCTGGTCTGCTGCACCAACCTGGCGAACTTACTGCTGGCGCGATCGTCGGCCCGCGAGCGCGAGTTTGCGGTCCGCGCCGCCATGGGCGCCGGGCGCCGCCGTCTCCTGCTCCAGCTCCTGACCGAGAATTCGATACTGGCGATCGCGGGGGCGTTTCTGGGCGTGGTTCTGGCGAGCTCTCTGCTCGCCGCTCTACCGCGATTGATCCCCGCCGATTTGCCCTTTTGGATTCGCTTCGATCTGGACCGGAACGTCCTCCTGTTCACCTGCGCCGTCACCATCGCAACCATAGCGGCGTTCGGATTGGTTCCGTTGCTGAAGTCGTCCCGCACCGATCTGGAGGGCCTGCTGCGCGAAGGCTCACGAGGGTCATCGTCAACGTCTCGCCTGCGGCGCGCGTCTCATTGTCGGAGAGGTTGCACTGTCCGCAGTACTTCTGGTCTGTGCTGGGTTGTTGCTGAAGAGCCTGAATCGTCTGGAGCATGTCGATTCCGGATTTCAGCCTCACAACGTGCTGGCGATAGAGTTGTCGCCGTTTAAGCCCGGTTCGGCGCAGCAGCGCATCGAAGCGGCCAGCGATTATTTCCGCAGGGTGATCGCCAGGATCAGAGAGGTTCCGGGAGTCGTGGCCGTGGGCGCGACGGACGGGCTCCCATACACGCCCGATAGCGCCGACCGTCCTAGCTACAACATGGAAGTGCAGGGCGCGGGCTCGGTGGAACGATCCTATCGCGGGCCTGGGTCGGTGATCGATATCACGCCGCAGTATTTCGACGCCATGGGGATTCCGCTGATCGCCGGACGCGCCTTTAGCGAGCAGGATACGAGCAAGTCGGAAAAGGTGATCATCCTCAGCGAGCGCGCCGCGAAGTTCCTGTTTCCCAGGGCGCAGCCCGATCGGCGGCCAGGTCCGGCACAACACCAACGGCATGGCCGATCCCTGGTCGCGCGTGGTGGGGGTCGTCGGCAACGTGCGTTACAAAGCGGACGAAAAATCCGAGGGTATGGAAATGTACTATCCGTCCGCGCAATGGGAATTCGAAAGCGCCTACGTCGCGATTCGCTTCTCCACCAGTTCGCCGGCCGGGTTTGAGAACGCGATTCGCCAGGCGGTTTCTTCCGTGGATGCCGAAACCGGCATCGATGAAATGAAGACCATGGACGCGCTGATGAATGAGACGCTGTGGCAGCAGCGCTCCTGGGGATTCGTGCTGGCGGGCTTCGCGGCGACGACGTTGCTGCTGGCCGCGGTGGGGCTCTATGGCGTGATGGCGTATAGTGTGTCGCTGCGGCGCACCGAGATCGGGATCCGTGCCGCGTTGGGCGCGACGCCGAAGACGATTTTCGGCGAGGTCACCCGCGAAGGCGTGTATCTGGCGGCCGCGGGAGCCGCTTTGGGACTGGTCGCAGCGCTGGGAGTGACGAGGCTGCTGCGGACCATGCTCTATGGCGTCCCGCCCGGCGATCCGGTGACGTTCCTGCTCGCCGCGCTGGTGCTGATCGCGGTTGCCGCGCTCGCATCGGCGTTGCCGGGAATGCGCGCCGCGCATATGGACCCCGTCAAGATATTGCGGAACTAAACTCCCCTATTGACTGTCTATAGGTCTTCGTATAGGCTATCGATAGGAATGACGCCCGAATCCACGGATCTACTTCCCGGAACGCTCGACCTGCTGATCCTCCAGACCCTCTCGCTCGGGACCGCAGCATGGGCTGGGCATTTCCCGGCGCATCGAACAGATCACGGGCGGGACGTTCCGGGTAATGCCCGGATCGCTCTTCCCGGCGCTGCACCGGATGGAGGAACAAGGCTGGCTCGCCGCGGAATGGGGCGAGTCCGAGACCAATCGCAAAGCCAAGTATTACCGTCTGACTAAGGCCGGTTGCTCGCAGGCTGGGAATAGAAAAGGTTCGCTGGGACAAAGTCGCGCTGGCGATTCGCAGCGCGCTGGAGGCTCGCTAGATGTTCCGCGGCCCTATTCCGAAACCTCTTGCGGCGAGGACTCGTGTCGAGCACGACCTCGACCAGGAGATCCGCACATACGCCGATATGCTGGCGGACGAGAAAGCGCGAAGCGGCATGACGCGCCAGGAGGCCGAGCGCGCCGCGCGCATCGAGCTGGGCGGTATCGAGCAGGTCAAGGAGCAGGTCCGCGCGAGCCGCACGGGAGCCTGGCTCGACCAACTTGCCGCCGACGTTCGCTATGGTCTTCGCACGCTGCGGCGCAACCGCGGATTCGCCGGGGTCACGGTTCTCACGCTCGCCTTGGGCATCGGCGCGAACGCTGGGCTTTTCAGCGCAGTGAACACGTTACTGCTGGGCGATCTTCCTTACAAGGACGCGGACCGATTGGTGTACGTCTCCGAGTTCTGGCCGCACGAACCTCCGGTTCTAGGGCCGCCGGCCCCAGATTTCACCAACTGGCATGCGAACTCTCGCCTGGCCGATCAAATCGAGGCCTACGGAGGCGGCGGCGCGGTCAATCTCACGGGTGCCGGAGAGCCAGAGCACATCGTCGGCACTATAGTTACCGCCGGCTTGCTGGAGATGATCGGCCTGCGTCCCGAGCTGGGGCGCAATTTCACCGAGGAAGAGGATCGCATCGGCACGCCCGTAGTGATGCTGGGGCATCACCTGTGGCAGCGCCACTTTGGTTCCTCGCCGGATGTGATCGGCAGACAAATTCAACTGGACGGAGTCGCCCGCACGGTCGTCGGCGTCTTACCCGCCTCGTTTGCGTTTCCGGACAATAACTTCGGGCAAGAGCTGCTCCTCCCCATGGGCGTTTCGTTGAAACCCGGCTGGCGCGAGGGCAATTTTCGCCTCGTGCGGGTGATGGCGCGCGTGAGACCGGGCGTAACACCGGAAGCGCTGCGGGCCGAACTTTTCGATCTCCTTCGCAGGACAGCGCAGGAAGAGCCGCCGCAATTCGTCACCATGCGCAAGGATATGGAAGTTCGCGTCGTCCCTTTGCGCCAATGGCTCTCCGGTGATGTGAGCCGGCCGGTCCTGGTGCTTCAGGCAGCGGTCGGGATGGTGCTGCTGATCGGCTGCTTAAACATTGCCAATCTTCAGATTGCCCGGGGCATCGCACGGCGCAAGGAAATGGCACTGCGCGCCGCGCTGGGCGCCGGACGTGGCCGCATCACCCGCCAGTTGTTGACCGAAGCGTTACTGCTCAGCTCCCTCGGCGGTGCGGCCGGACTGGCGCTGGCGTACGGCTCCACAAACCTGCTGCGCCGTTTCTTACCCACCAATGTTCACCTGGCGGACAGCATCCGGATCGACCATCGCGTTCTGGCATTCACGCTGGCAATCGCGATCGTGTCCGGAATCATCACCGGCCTGGCACCAGTGCTGGCCGCGACGCGGACGCGCTTGGACGAGACCTTGAAGGAAGGTAGCAGCCGGACCACCGAGCCCGGCAGCCACCTCCGCCTGCATCGCGCGCTGGTGATCGCCGAGGTCGCCATCGCCATGGTGCTGCTGGCGGGCTCGGGCCTGCTGATACGGAGTTTTCTGCATATGGCCTCGCTCGATCCTGGCTTTGATCCGGACGGCGTCTTGACCATGCGCCTCGCTCTCCCGGAGCGCAAGTATGCGACCGATCTTGAACGGGCGGCCTTTTACGACGAACTCCTCGAACGGGCGGCTGCGATTCCAGGTGTTCGCAGCGTGGCGGTCGGCGGCGGCTTACCGTTGATCGGAACGCGAGCACTCGCAGGCGTCTGGCCCGTGGAACGTCCAGCGGCGCCGCCGGGAGGCAGACCATCCGTGCCGATTGCCGGGGTTACTCCCGAATATTTCGAGACCTTGGGAATACCGCTGCTTGAGGGCCGTGCTTTTACCAACGGCGATCGGGAAGACACTCCCGGAGTTGCGATCGTCAACCGCGTATTCGCCGACCGGTTCTTTCCCGTGCGAACAAGCGATCGGCAAGAGAATCAGCGTCGCCGGCGCGGATAATCAACACGAAATCGTAGGCATCGCGGGCAATGTCAGGCAGCAAGGCCTGCGGATGGCGGCCGCGCCCACCGTATACGTTCCGTACCGGCGGCTTCCCGAACCCGAAGAGTTGCTCATCATTCGCTCCAGTCTGCCGCCGTCAGCGATTTTGGCAGCCGCGGCGGAGGCGGTTCGCGGGATTGATCCCGACGTGCCGGTATACGACGTCGCCACCATGCAAGACCGGCTCGCCGAGGCGCTCTCCACGCAGCGCGCCAACATGGCGCTAATGGGAATGTTCGCCGCGCTGGCTCTGCTCTTGGCCGCGATTGGAATCTTCGGCGTGATCGCGTATATGGTCAACCGGCGATCGCTCGAAATCGGCATCCGGATGGCTCTGGGCGCGCAACATCGCGACGTTCTGAGAATGGTGTTGGGGCACGGCATGATCCTGGCCCTGGCTGGAATCGCGATTGGACTCGGCGGAGCGCTCGCTGCCACGCGCGCCCTGCGCACGCTGCTGTTCGAAGTCAGTCCCAGCGATCCGTGGACGCTAGTGGTCTCGGCGGTGTTGTTCGCCGTTGTGGCAGTCGCCGCCTGCTACATCCCTGCACGGAGAGCGGTGCGTGTCGATCCCATGACAACGCTCCGTCACGATTAATCGTGTTCCCGGACGTCACGGCTACTCGACCGTTACCGCCGGATACTCCTCCACATACTCCTCGCCGTAACAGCCATAGTATGCAACCGTGCGCGCCGTAAAATCGACGTCATAGCGAACAACGCCTGCGCGCCAGCAGGAAGACAGAAACTCGGGGAAGGTGCTATTCCCAGCCTGGTCCGTTCGCAGCGCCGCAATGAGGGCCTCACGATTGAATGGCGGCACATCCGCGGTACCGGAAATCAGGGCCGTGCCCAAGGTCAAAACTGGCCCGTCCTCAGTCAGATACAGGCTCTGGCATGCCGGTAGGAACCAAAGATTGCGAGTTACGCCTGCCTGTCGCAACGTCTCGGCCAGATACGGGAAGCCTCCGACCTTAGGCCGGAGGGCCATCGCTCGTTGCTGGGCCACTTGTAGGTTGTCTACAGCTTTGCTCATCGGGATTCTCCTTCGGATATTCCACGTTAACCAGGAACAACCCTCGTGCGGGAGCCGACGGACCCGCGGGAATCTTACAACCGGGTTTTAGCCGAGCCTCAATGCCGCCCGGCGCGAGGTTTCCCTTCCCTGCCTCCAGCAACACACCCACGATGTTGCGGACCATGTGCTTCAGGAATCCGCTGCCGCGCACGCGGTAGATCAGACGGATCTCCGTTCGCGCGTCAAAGGCACGACGAAAAAATGCGGCGGACCTTCGAGCGGCCCGTTGCATCCACAGGATCCGCCGCCGCGAAGGCGGTAAAATCATGCTCGCCTTCGAGCAGCCGCGCGGCCTCGATCATTCGCTCCTCATCCAGCGGATAAGGGTAGTGATAGACGTAGCGGCGATCGAACGGAAGACAGATCTCGGCCCGCAGGATGCGATATTCGTAGGTCTTGGCGACGGCATCGTAGCGCGGATGAAAGCTCTCGTGCGCCTCGGCCGTTTCCAGCACGCGGATATCGCGCGGCAGCAGGCGATTCATCGCCTTCTTGAGATTCGGAAGCGGGATGGGATTCGTCAGCCGGAAGGCCGCGACCTGTGCCAGAGCGTGAACCCCGGCGTCGGTGCGGCCGGACCCGTCGACGTGGACGACATCACCTTCGATTTCCGACAGCACCTCTTCGAGCGCACGCTGGATTGTCGCGACACCGGGCTGAACCTGCCAGCCGTGATATTCCGTGCCGTCATAGCTGACGATGATGCGAATCCGGCGCATGCCAGCCTAGGCCGCCGCGCGGGACCCGGGCTTCACCACCGGCAGACCCTGCTTGCACAGAGGGCATTCCTCCGGCGTCCAGGCGACGGCGTCGAGCGTCGCCAGGGCCACCCGGGGCACCCCCAGGTCGACGCGCCCACCGCTACGGTCGATGATCGAGCCCACTCCCACGACCCGGACGCCGGCGGTCTGGAGCAATTCGATCACCTCCCGGGTGCTGCCGCCGGTGGTGACGACGTCCTCGACCACCACGGCGGTCTCGCCGGTGGTCAGAACGAACCCCCTCCGCAGGCTCATTTTGCCCGCCGGGTCCCGTTCGGTGAACAGGAATCGGGCACCCAGCGCCCTGGCCACCTCATGGCCGATGATCAGGCCGCCCAGGGCGGGCGAAACGACGATTTGGATTTTCTGACCCTGGTCTTTTGGCATACCCTGGGCCAGTTCGCGGCCCAGCCGTTGGGCCAGTTCGGGATGCTGGAGAACCAGGGCGCTCTGCAGATATTCGCTGGAATGGAGGCCGCTGGTGAGGCGAAAGTGACCTTTCAGATAGGCCCCCGTCTCACGGAATGTTTGCAATGTGGAGTCGGACACGGTTTCTTCATATATAATAGTCCGAGTACGACTTAACAATCTTGACGGTACACCCCCTGTAACAACAGCACCGTCTTTGGTCGTCATTTCTAACGAAGACAAGAAATCTTTTGGGGAGTAGTTTACAACGATGAAGAAGCTTAAGTGGCTCCTGGGCTTTACCTTGCTGATTGCAGCGTTAGCCTTGGGCGGCTTCACCTATTACAATCGCTCGAAAAAGGCGGATTTCCTAACGGCCAAAGTGCAGCGCGGCGATCTGGAATCGGCTATTTCGGCAACCGGGTCGCTCGCGGCCGTGGTTTCCGTGGCTGTAGGCAGCCAGGTATCCGGCAACATCGCTGCGCTCTACGCGGATTACAATTCCGTGGTCAAGAAGGACCAGTTGGTCGCGCAAATCGACCCGGCTCCGTTTCAGACCAGGGTGGATCAAGCCAAAGCCAATCTGGATAGCGCCCGGGCACAGATCACGAATGCGGAAGTCGGCGTCAAAAAAGCGGATCTGGACATCGCCAACGCGGAACTGAACATCACCAACCAGAAGGCGGCCCTGGTGCGGGCCGATTCGCAAGTCAAGGACGCCCAGCGCAAGCTGGACCTGCAGGCCAAGATGTTCGACGAGAAGGTCGGGACGCAGGATGCGCGCGACAGTGCCCAGGCGGTCTACGATCAGGCCATCGCCAGCTACGATTCGGCGCAGGCGCAGCTCAAGTCCGCGCAGGCCAATCTCGAGTCGGTCAAAGCGCAGAAGCAGGTGGCGGAAACTGCGAAGGTCACCGCGCAGGCTCAGGTGGCGACGGCGGATGCGAACCTGCAGAACGCGCAGCTGGATCTCGATCACACCCGCATCACTTCTCCGGTCAACGGCGTGGTGATCGCGCGAAACATGGACGTGGGTCAGACCGTGCAGGCGTCGTATTCCGCGCCGCAGCTGTTCAGCATCGCGCAGGATCTTTCCAAGATGCATGTGGAAACGAACATCGACGAATCCGACATCAGCCGGGTTCAGGTGGACCAGGACGCGTCGTTTACAGTGGACGCTTATCCCGGGCAGACGTTCCACGGCACGGTCATGCAAATCCGCCACTCGCCAACGAATGTGCAGAACGTCATTACCTACACCGTGGTGATTGCCGTGGATAATCCCGACATGAAGCTGTTTCCGGGCATGACGGCGAACGTCCGCCTGGTCACCGACCACCTGTCGGCCGCGATCAAGATTCCCTCCGCGGCACTGCGCTTCCGGCCACCGGACGATCTTCTGCCGGCGGACGCGAAGAATACCGATAAGAAGACTCCCTCCGGCACCGGTAAGGGTGACGGTCCCAGCCAGTTTAAGGGCGGCGACGGCAAGTTCGATCCCAGCCAGTTCAAGGGCCGTAACGGCGGCGGTGGCGGTGGATTCGGCCGGCGCGGCGGCGATGGCGGTGGTGGTGGCGGCCAGGGCCGGGGCAGCCAGGCCGGCGGCGCCCGTCCTCAGTTCCAGACCGTGTATTCTCTGGATGACAAAGGCCAACTCAAGGCGATGCGCATCCGCACCGGCATCAGCGACGGAAACTTCGTGGCGATGCTCGGCGGCGATCTCAAAGAAGGCGATGTGCTGGTCACCGGTATCGAAGGTGTTCGATCCGGCGGTAACCAGAACAAGAATGCGCCGGGATTCCCGGGCCAACAAAATAACCAGTTCAAGGGCGGCCGGGGCGGTCTCCCGTTCTAGGACGCCCGCGAGGACTATCCGTGGATTCCGCTCTCATCCGTATCGAGCAACTGCATAAGACCTATCACATGGGCGACAACCATGTGCACGCGCTGCGGGGCATATCGCTCGATATTCCTCGCGGCAGCTTCGTGTCCATCATGGGCGCGTCCGGTTCGGGCAAGTCTACCCTGATGAACATCATTGGCTGCCTGGATAAGCCCAGCAGCGGCAAATACTATCTGGACGGCGTGGACATCGGCAGCCTGGACCGTGACGAGCTGGCCGATATTCGGAACCGCAAAGTCGGCTTCGTGTTCCAGCAGTTCAACCTGCTGGCCCGCACGTCGGCTCTCGAAAATGTCGAGCTGCCTTTGCTTTACAGCGATAACGATAAGACCAAGTTTAAGGAACGCGCCATGCAGGCGCTCACCGCGGTCGGCCTGGCGGAACGCTACGATCACCATCCCAGCCAGCTTTCCGGCGGCCAGCAGCAGCGCGTGGCGATCGCCCGAAGCCTGATCAACAACCCTCAGCTGATCCTGGCGGACGAGCCGACCGGCGCACTGGATTCCAAGACCAGCGTCGAAATCATGGGCATCTTTCAGAAGCTGAACCGGGAAAAGGGAATCAGCATCGTGGTGGTCACGCACGAGCCCGACATCGCGCACTATTCAGACCGCATCATCCAGTTCAAGGACGGCCACATCATGCTCGATGAGGCGGTGGCCAAGCCGCGCAATGCCGAGCGGGAACTTGCGGAGTGGCAGGACTTAGAAGAAGAAAAGGAACCGGTCGCATGAACAAAGTATTCCAAAGCATGAGAATCGCGTTCCGCGCGCTGCGCGTGAACAAGCTCCGATCCGCGCTGACCATGCTGGGCATCATCATCGGCGTGGGCGCCGTGATCGCCATGGTGTCGGTGGGCAGCGGCGCGACGGACCGCATCCACCAGCAGATCGCCTCCATCGGCAGCAACGTCATCATCATCCAGCCGGGCAGCCAGAACACCGGCGGAGTCAAGAGCGGCAACGGCAACTCGCAGACGCTGACGGAAGACGACGCCCGGGCCATCGCGGAAGAATGTCCCGACGTCATGTTCTCCACGCCGATCCAGCAGAACCAGCAGCAGGTGGTCTACGGGAGCAATAACTGGGGCACCCGGATCTACGGAGTGTCGCCCGACTACTTGACCATTCGCGACATTCGCATCGAAGAAGGCGAGCCTTTCACGGCCGACGATGTCAAGTCCACCAATAAGGTCGCGCTCCTCGGTAAGACCGTGGTCGATAACCTGTTCGCCGGCGAGGACCCCATCGGCAAAACCATTCGCGTCCGCAAGGTGCCGTTCACGGTGGTCGGAACCCTGGTACCCAAGGGGCAGAACTCCGGCGGACAGGATCAGGACGACCTGATCATCATGCCCATCACCACCGCCAAGAAGAAAGTCATGGGCGGCGGGCGGGCCAACAACTGGCAGCAGATCGGCCAGATCATGGTGCAGGCCCGCGATGGGCGCAATAACAACGCCATGGACGAGATCGAAGGTCTCCTGCGCCAGCGCCATCGCCTGCAGGCGACCGAGGATAACGATTTCCAGGTCCGGAGTCTCGAAGAAATGGCCGCCGCGCAGGAGCAGGCCACTCAGATCATGGGCCTGCTGCTGGCCTCCATTGCGTCGGTATCGCTGATTGTCGGCGGCATCGGTATCATGAACATCATGCTGGTGTCGGTGACCGAGCGCACCAAGGAAATCGGCCTGCGCCAGGCGGTGGGAGCGAAAACCAACGATATTTTGTCGCAATTCCTGGTGGAAGCCGTTTCGCTCTCATTACTGGGAGGCTGCCTGGGGATTGCCATGGGAGTTTTAGCCAGCTTCGGGATCTCCTACTTTGCCGGATGGAATACGCTGGTGAGCCTGCCTTCGATCCTGGCGGCGTTCTTCTTCTCGGCGCTGGTGGGAGTGTTCTTCGGATTCTATCCCGCGCGGAAAGCAGCTCTGCTCGATCCCATCGAGGCTCTGCGGTATGAGTAGCTCTGCGGTATGAGTAGCCTTGCGGCATGTGTAGCGCTGAAGTATGAGTAGTTCGCAGCGGGCGGAGCGCGCCCCGTTTTCGCACGCTGGAATTCCAAAAGCGGACACTGCGGGCATACCTACGGCCCTTGATTTCAAATACATAGCGCTGGCGATCCAGATGCAGCGCTGGAACGAGCATCCCCAAAGAATCGTAATACCTTCGAGGTTATTTTAGTCATGAAACAATCGAAACCCTTTGTCGCCGTACTTTGCGTGCTGCTGATGGCCGCACCCGGAATGTATTCCCAGCAGCTCAACGATCGCGCCCCCAGCCTGGACACCAACCGTCGCTGGTATTCGGGATTCACGCGCGATTATGCGCCCAGATACGCTCCGCCCATCAACATTTCCAACAGCGGACGCGCCGACCAGCTGATCCGGTCCGGCAATCTGTATCTGTCGCTGGCCGACGCGATCGCGCTGGCGCTCGAGAACAATGTCGATGTCGAGGTCGCGCGCTACGGGTACGGGATCAACGAATCGGCTGTGCGGGCTTCCCGGGCCAGCAACGGCGCCGGACTGAGCTACGATCCCGCCGTCACCAGCACCGTCAACTGGGCCCGTAACGCCAATATCAGTACCAATTCGATCACCGCCGGCGGACTACCGGTCAATACCGCGGACAACAAGGTGAGAAACTTCGGCATTCAGCAAGGGTTCGTGACGGGCGGAACCGCGACGCTTGGATTTAGCAACACCATTTCGCAAAATAACAATACGAACCAAATCTTCTTGCCGCTGTATAACTCCGGCGTGAGTCTGCAGGGCACCCAGCCCCTGCTGCAAGGATTCGGTCTGGCATTCAACACCCGTAACCTCCGGGTCGCGAAGAATAACCTTCGGCTAAACGATTCCCAGTTCGAGCTGCAATTGAACACCACCCTCAATACCGTGATTTCGACCTACTGGAACCTGGTCAGCGCATACCTGGCGGTCGACGTGGCGCAGCAGTCCCTGACGCTTTCCCAAAAGCTTCTGGACGACAACAGGAAGCAACTGGAGATCGGAACCATGGCGCCTCTGGATGTGCTGCAAGCGGAGCAGCAGGTCTCTACCAGCGAAACCAATCTCATCACCGCTCAAACCGCGGTCGAGCAGTTGGAGGTGACGCTGAAGAACCTGCTCAGCCGCAATGGCCTGGCGAGCAGTTCGATCGCGGACGTGCATATCGTGCCTACGGACCGCATCACGGTGCCGGATGTCGAGCCTATCCAGCCCGTCCAGGACGTGGTGGCGAAGGCGATCGAGCACCGGCCCGAGCTGGCGCAGCAGCGAATCCAGCTTGAGAACTCCAAGATTAATCTCACGGGGACGAGGAACGCCATGCTCCCGACGCTGAACCTCACGGGTACCGTTTCGAATCCTGGAGCCGGAGGAATTTTCAATACAACTCCATATATCAACCCGGTGACCAACCAACCCGCAACTCGCCCGCAACCGTTCCCCGACTATGTCGGTGGTTACAGCAACATCCTGCGTCAACTGTTCGGTGTGAACACGGTGAATTACACCGTCGGCTTCACGCTTACGGTTCCGATACGCAACCGAGCGGCACAAGAGGCTTACATTCAACAGGACTTGCAGTTGCGCCAGCAGGAACTAACCCTGCAAAAGCAATCCAACCAGATCCTGTCAGACGTGCAGAACGCTCTGATCGCGGTGAAGAATGCCCGGACCCGCTATACGTCCGCAGCCAAGGCCAGCGCCGTCGCCCAGCAGGTTCTGGACGCCGAACAGAAGAAGTACGAGCTGGGCGCATCGACCTCTTACCTGGTCGTCCAGCACCAGACCGACTTGGCCAACGCGCGCCAGACCGAAGTCGGGGCCGTCGCGGCCTACGCTCAGGCGAAGCTCCAGCTCGACCAAGCCACCGGTACGATTCTCGAGAACAATAACGTCGTGATCGATGAGGTGAAGAACGGCCGCCTGTCGAAAGGTCCCAGCCCGATTCCCGACGTGACACCGGCTCCCGGACAGCCCGGCCGGGCCGCCGTCACGGCTCCGGGCCTAGCCCCGGCGGCAGCTAATCGATAGCGTGCGTCGTTCCGATACTCCACTTTGCAGCATCCCCGGTAACTCTTTCCAGGATTGAAATCCGGGACGCCGCCGGCGTTGCGTCGTTGTCGCTTTTTCATCAACAAGATAAGTGCGATGTTCGAGATCGGCAGACGGATTGCTTCTTGACCGGGCGTATGCAGAAGTCGCAGGCTCAAGGAACCCGGCTGTCCCCTCTAGCAGTGCCTCAAAAATAACCCACCGAACCCTTCCCTTTACCCCCTGAAACCCCTCAAAGCCGAGGTTCCTAAAGCCTGGACGAACAGGCTTTCTTTTCGGCCGTGTCGGGTATAATCGATTAGGTCTTATGCGATTCGGCACTGCGTTGCGAAGTTTGCTGGTATTTTCCACAGTTCTGACGCTCGCGCTTGCCCAGCAGCCTCAGCCGCCCATCCGCGTTCAGGTGAACGAAGTGGTGGTTCCGGTGACCGTCACCAACGAGCAGGGAAAGTTTGTATCCGATCTGGAGCAAAGCGATTTCAAAGTTTTCGATGAAGGCAAGGAGCAGACCATCCGCTACTTCAACCGCGAACGCAATCAGCGGGTGGTGGTCGGTTTCCTGGTGGATCTGAGCAATCAGAGCCGCGGCCAATGGAAGAGCCTGCAGGAAGCCGCCATCGAGCTGGTATACAATCTGCTGCCCGGCGATAAGAAATACGCCGGCTACCTGATCGGCTACGGGAACGAGGCCGAGCTGATGGTCAACACCACCTCGGATGCCGACCTCATCGTGGACAGGCTCAGGAAACTTTCGCCCAGCGGAGGATCGGCCTTCTATGACGCGCTGTACATCGCCTGTACCTCCCGCAAGCTGGTGGACGGCGAGCCGGTGGATCCGCGCCGCGTGATCGTGGTGATCGGCGATGGCCACGACAATGCCAGCACCCACACGCTGGATCAGGTGATCGAGCTGGCTCAGCGCTACCAGGTCACCATCAACGCCATGAGCACGGACGCGTACGGCTTCACCAGCGATTACGGCAAGAACCTGGTCCGCATGGCCCAGGAAACCGGCGGCCGCGTGGAATATCCGCTGATGAACGTCTACAAGGACGTTTCCGGATTCCTGTCGCAGCCTTCCGACGAAGGGAATTATCAGCTTAAGGTGGGCACCGGCGGGTACACCGCGGCGATCCTTGGCTCGATTTACAAATCGATCCAGAATATAGCGGGCGAGATCACCGTCCAGTATGTTCTCCGGTATGTGCCCAATGAGGTTGACGAGTCGAAGGTGAAACGCTCCGTCGAGGTGAAGGTCGATATTCCCGGAGTAATCGTGCGTGCGCGCACGTACTACTACCCGTTTAGTCCGTAGGCCATGATCTAACACCGGTACAGTGGAATATGCCATGATTCCTGGGGAAGCATGGCGATCGCCACCCAACTTGCGCGACTTTTCATCCTGCGGCTCGAAATGCCTGGGAGCGCCCCAGTGAGCGCCGGGGTGCTGCTGGAAGACCCCGCCAACAATAATCTTTATCTGCGCTTGCGCCGCGATTGGGAGGCGATCGCACCATCGGAAGCGGAAGTGCTTTCCGCTCTGGAAAGTGACTTGACGATGAAGACCCAGGAGCTGGGCGCGGCCCGGGTTCTGGATCATCTTCAGGACACGCTCTCGAACACGCTTACGATTTCCGAGCCTCGCGAAGTGCTGGTCGAGGATTTCGATCGCGCTGCGCTGCGTTTGTATCGGGAACACGTGCAAACCACCGTGCGCCCCTTCGTGACACACTTGCCGCGGTATTCGCTGTCCGTCGCCGCGGGCAAGTTTCTGGAAAACCACGAGGTTTCCGAGGAAGGATGGGAGGAGATCCCCTCCGCGATTCGCCCGACGCCCGCCATGTTCGTGGCCCGCATTGCAGGGCGCTCGATGGAACCTCGGATTCCCGACGGCAGCCTGTGCGTGTTTCGCGCGGGCGTGACAGGCTCCCGCGAAGGCCGCCTGGTGCTGGTTGAGTACCTGGGCGGCGGCACGAACGACCGGCACACGGTCAAGCGCTACCGGAGTGTCAAAGAGCAGTTGCCGGATGGGACCTGGAAGCACGAAACCATCCGCCTGGAGCCCCTGAACGCAGAGTTCGACGCCTGGGAGCTGAGCCCTGAGGAGGATCGCTTCCGGATCGTCGCAGAATTCGTCCAGGTACTGTATTAGGCCACTCGCTGCCGCTCGTGGTTCTGTGGTGGCGCACCATTCCACCGAACCGCGAACGCCAGTGAGCGGTCTGTAACCCTGGATCCCGCGAACGGGTCTAAGATATTGATATGCGGTACCTGTTCCCTATCTTGCTTCTGGCGACGCTGGCCGTCCGCGCGGACGACTACACGGGCCCGCGTCCGCCCAAGCCGGACGTGCTGTATCTGGTTCACGCCTCGAACTTAGTTCCAACCGAGGTGACCGAGGCTTCGCAGGAAGGCAAGAAAGACGACAGTACATTTTCAGTCGCGGGAGCGGCTTCCTCCGCCCGCACGCCCCTTTCCGAGCCGATCTTTCTTCTGCGCAGCGAGAAGATCAAGCCCGATGCCCTGGAGCTCTACCGGTTTGACGTGAAGAACGGGCGGCGGCAGCTCACTCTATCGAAGAAACGCAAGGACAATTCGGGTCCCTTTCATCTTTCTATCACCAAGCTAGATAAGGACCTCTATCGCGTAGAGGCCGACGAAGCGCTCGAAAACGGAGAGTATTCGCTGTCCCCGAACGGATCCAACGCCGTCTTCTGCTTCGAAATTTATTAAGGCGGTTTTTCAGGTAACGCCCTGACCTGCTAAAATCACCTTTACAACTGTTGCCGGAGTACCGTCGCCTGGCCCACCCCATCGAACAGTCCAAGTCGCTGCCTGAAACGGAGTCGTCCGCGCTGTTCGGGCGTGTCTTCAAAGCTTTCCAATTCCGCAACTTCGCGATGATGTGGACAGGCGCCTGCACCTCCCAGGTGGGAACGCAGATGCAGACCGCCGCTCAAAGCTGGCTGGTCTACGATCTATCGAAGCACTCCTCCGCATTCCTGGGCATCGATAACTGCGCTGGGCACGCTGCCGATCGTATTGCTCGCACTACTCGGTGGCGTGTTTGCCGACCGCCATGACCGCCGGAAGGTTCTGCTGGGCTCGCAGTATACTGCAAATGTTCTGCGCGTTTCTGCTGGCCACGCTGGTTTTCACCGGAGTGGTCCGGGTTTGGCATATCTGGTGTATCTCATTTACCGTGGGCGTGGCGCAGGCCTTCGGAGGTCCGGCTTATTCGGCTCTGGTGCCCTCACTGGTACCCAAGGAACACCTTCAGAACGCCATTTCGCTCAATTCCATCCAGTTCAACCTGGCCCGAGTGATCGGCCCGGCGCTGGGCGGCATCGCGCTGGTCAAGCTGGGGGCGGCCTGGAACTTCACCTTCAACGGAATTTCCTTTGTGGGCGTGATCATCACGTTGTATTTGATCCAGACCGCGTTTGTTCCGGCAAAATCGCGCGAGCCGATCCTGACCAGCATGAAGCAGGGCGTCCAGTTCATGCGCCGCCAGCCGGGTATGGAATCGCTGATCGTGCTGGCGTTCTTAATGACGACGTTGGGATTCCCGATCATCACGTACCTGGTGGTATTCGGGGAGGACGTGTTTCACGGCGGGCCGCAAACCTTCACCCTGTTGCTGAGTTGTCAGGCGCGGGTGCGGTTACCGGAGCGCTGGTGGTAGCCGGGTCTGGGCCGGCTGAAGCGCAAGGGCACCGGCGCATTGATCATGCTGGCCGTGCTGGGCTTTTTCACCATGGCTTTCGCGCAGTCGCCTACGGTGCCGGTCGCCTGCGTGATGTTGTTCCTGGCGGGGGCGTCCCTGATGGGGGTCTTCTCGATGCTGACCACGCTGGTCCAGATGATCATTCCGGATGACATGCGCGGCCGCGTGATGAGTGTGTATAACCTGGCGCTGCGGGGCGGCGGCCCGGTGGGCGTCCTCCTGGTGGGGACCCTGATGATTCCGCGCTTGCATGCGCCTCTGACATTCACCATCACCGGGGCATTGGAGATCCTGCTGGCTGTGTATTTCCTGACGGTGAACCGGCGCGTCGCGGTTCTCTAGGTCTTTTTTCTGGCGGACTTGGAAGTCCGCCGCAGGTCTGGAGACCTGCCCCACTTAGCTGACAATGCTACCCTCGTATCGTGCGTTTCCGGACGTTGCTGTGGCTCGGGGCCGGGGTAACCGTGCTCTTCGGAAGCCTGCATGCTTTTCAGCGCGAATTCCGCGAATTCCCAGGCATGGAGTACAACGATTTTCCGCTGCCCGCCGATTATCGCCAGCCAACCGAGTTCACTTTCGCCCGGCTGATGTATCCGGAGGTCCGTTTCGGCGTCGGATTCGGCCGCCGGACCAATGGAGACTGGCGGGAAGGCTACACGTACTGGACGCAGGACTACCCGCGCGCCGACCGTCACTTCCTGACCGCTTTGCGCCGTTTATCAAGAATCGACGCGCGCTCGGTCGAACAGCCCGTGAATCCGGACGATGAGGACGACATCTACAACTGGCCCTGGCTGTATGCGGTCCAGCCCGGGCACTGGGCGCTGACGGATGCGCAGGCCGCCCGGATGCGCGATTTCCTGCTGCGCGGCGGATTTTTCATGGCCGACGACTTCTGGGGCGAAGACCAGTGGGAAGTCTTCGACGCCAGCATGAAGAAGGTTTTCCCGGATCGTGAAATTGTGGACCTGCCGGACAATGACGGGATCTTTCATTCGGTCTACGATCTCAGCGACCGCTATCAGGTGCCTGGCGCGCGCTATCGCTACACCGGTGTTTCCTACAAGTGCGATGGCTGTCCTGCCAAGTGGCGCGGGATCTACGACGATAAGGGCAGGGTGATGGTCGCGCTGACGTTCGATTCGGATCTGGGCGATTCCTGGGAGTTCGCCGACGATCCCAGCTATGACGAGAAGTTCTCGGCGCTGGGGATTCGCATCGGGCTGAATTACATCATGTACTCGATCACACACTGATCCTATGCCGTTCCTGGTTGCATTCCTCGCATGTTTGCTGGCCGCGATTCCGGCCCGGGCCGACTGGCTGCGTCTGCGCGGAACCCACACCGAGCTGCTGACCGACGCCGGGGAGAAAGAAGGACGCCGCGCGCTGAACCGGCTGGAACAGATTCGAGCCATCATGCCCAGTTCCGGGGTCGACAGCGACCGCGAGCTTCGCGTGGTTCTGTTCGATTCGGAGAAGGAGTTCCGCGAGTATGCTCCGGGCGAGACCACCGCGGGCCTGTATCAGAGCGGCCTGGAACGCGATTATATCGTGACCTATGCCGGCGGCGAACTGCCGCGCGTGGTGACCCATGAGTTCGTCCATTTCCTGCTGAACCAGACGCCCGCGCCGCTGCCGCACTGGTTTGAAGAAGGCACGGCCGAGCTGTATTCCAACGCCCAGATCAACAGCAAGCGTGTGCGCATCGGCAAGGAACTGGAAGCGCACATGGATCTTCTTCTCGCCCGGCCATGGCTCACGGCCGTCCAGTTGACGGCGGAACGGCCGGTGCTTCCGGAAAAAGAGCAGGACATTGAGCAAGCCGAAAACATGTTCTACGCCGAATCCTGGGCTTTGGTGCACATGCTGAACCTTTCTCCGAACTACCGCGACCACATGCCGCAGTTCGTGATGTTGCTGGCAGCAGGGCACCGAGGGATCGGAGGCATTCCGCACGGCGTTCGGGCGGGATTTCGCGCGCGCCCTGGCCGACCTGCCCGGTTATCTGAAGAAGATTCGCAGCGTCAAGCTCGATATTCCGCCACCCGCTCCGTTTGTCGCGGCGCAGCCAGAGCCCCTATCGGAAGTTGCCGCCGACCTGCTGCGTGCGGACCTCGCTCTGCGCCGCGGACTGGCGCAGAAGGCGCGCGGCTTGTTCGAGCAGACCGCAAAGGAGCATCCGGATTCGGCCGCGGCGCAAGCCGGGTTGGGGATGCTCGCCATGACCCAGAATCGCCCGGGCGACGCCCGCAGGTATCTCGAGAAAGCCATCCAGCTCGATGACAAGGACGCGACCATCCTGTTCGAATACGCACTGCTCGAGCGCGATGCGGGAGCGGGCAATGAGCGGGTCCGCGAACTGCTGGAGAAAGTGGTTGCGCTGAATCCGAATTTCGGGGAGGCGCAGTTGTTGCTGGGAGTGCGCGCGACCGACGATCGCAGCTACGACCGCGCCGTAGCGTATCTGCACGACGCCGCCCGGCTTCTGCCGCGGCAGTCTTATGTGTGGAACGCGCTGGCGTACGCGCAGCAGAAGCTTGGGCATTATCCCGAGGCTCTGGATGCCGCGCAGCGCGCGGTTCGTACCGCGTCGACCGACGAGCAGGAGCACGCGGCGGAGGCTTTGCGGGACGCTCTTCGCGATCAGGTATCAGGAAAGAGCACGCGCTAGTGATACGACCTGGGTACTGAGCCCCTGCATCGCCTAACGCCCCGCAGTTTTCAGGACCCTAGCGGCGAACGCTTCGGCGGCGGCCATGTCGTCCCTGGCCGCGGCGGCATCGCCCGCGGCGATCTCGGCTTTCGCCTTGTCCAGCCGGCCGCGCATCTGGACCATCGCATTTTGCGTGTCCGAATTGAGGCTCTGGCCCCGGCTCGCCAGGTTTTGCCGGATCGGTTCGATGGCCTGTTCGGCGCCTTGAACCTTGGACGTCGCGTTGAGCATGCGATCGTTCAGGTCCGCGCGGACTGCCGCGGAGAGTCCCGCCGGCGCAGGCACGGGCACAGGCACTATGGCGGGGGCAACCGGAGCCGGCGCAGGCGTCACAGCAACCGGGGCGGCTGCGGGAGGCGGTGTCGATTTCGGCGGAAGCAGGGGCTTGGGAGCAGCCACCGGCAACGGCGCCTTTTCGGGTTCCGGCGCGGGCGCAGCGGGCAAAGACGGTGCGCTTTCGGCCGGGGCGACACTCACGGCCTGGCCGCCCAGAGCGACAATGCGCTCATTGATCGACGCCAACCGCTCGCGCGCCCGTGCATCGTCAGGATTCTCGGCCGCCAGCGTCACCAGCACAGCGGACGCTTTCTGATACGTCTTGACCGCCGCCGCCCGGCCTCCGGACTTGGGATCCGCCGTGTTCTCCTGCAGGATTCCAAACTGCTGATAGGCCGCGGCCACTTCGGAGTCGAGATTGGCGCTCCTGACCGGTGCCGCGTGCGCCCGTTCGACATACCGGACGCCGCGATCGAGTAACGCATCGCGCGACGCGCTGGGACCCGGTTTAGCGGCCACTACCGCGGGGAAATCGGTGGCGAACGCGGTCCTCACCAGTTGGACGTCCTGACTGCGCTGTTCCAGCTGGGAGCTATCCGGCTGCGGTGTTGCAGAGGGCTGATCGAGACGCGCCTCCACTTGATCGAGAAGAGTGCGCAGGTGCGACTCCCTCGCCGCGACCGCCGTATTCTGGATTTCGACACGGCGCCATTGCCACACTCCAAATCCCGCCAGAGCGATGAAGGCGGCCAGCACCGCGACCATCGCACGCTTGCGCTTCAGCAGCTTGAAGGAGCGATTGGCCACCGATGTATGGTGCGCGAGCACCGGCTGGCCATCCAGAAAACGCTGTAAATCGTCCTGGAATTCCGCCGCGGATTGATAACGATTCTTGGGATCGAATTCCAGCGACTTGAGAACGATGCTGTCGATCTCTCCCAGCATGACGCGGCGCAACCCGGCCGTCGTGTCGCTGCCCGCGCGCAGATCCTGGCGAATGTTGCCGCTGGGCGCGGGCGGCGCCTGGCGCGTGAACAGCTTGGCCAGCTTATCGTCCACTCCCTCATAGGGAAGCCGCCCGGTGAGCATGCGATACAGGATCGCGCCCAGCGAGTACACGTCGGAAGTCTTTTGCAGCGTGACGCCGGAGATCTGTTCCGGGCTCGCATAGGTCGGCGTCATGGGACTTCCCAGCGCACTGGTCAGATTCGGGTTCGCGAACGCCGCCGCGCCCAGCAGCTTGGCGATTCCGAAATCCAGCAGCTTGACGGCGCCGTCGTTGTTCACCAGAATATTGCCGGGCTTCAGGTCGCGATGAACGATCGAGTTCTGGTGGAGATATTCCACCGCGCCGCACACCTGCTGGAAGATGCGGATGCGCCCGGTGACGGAAAGGCCTTTCTGGTCGCAATACTCGTCGAGCGGCAGGCCCTCGACGTATTCCATCACGTAGTAGGGCATTCCGTCCGTGGTGTCGCCGCCGTCGAGGATACGGGCGATGTTGGGATGATCCAGCGCCGCGAGCACCTGCCGCTCCTGTTTGAAGCGCAGAACGAATTCCTCGTTCACGGCTTCCCGCAAGAGCAGCTTGATCGCGACGTTTTTCCGGAACGCTCCGTCGTCCCGCATCGCCAGGTATACGACGCCCATGCCTCCGCGGCCAAGCTCGCGCACCAAACGGTACGGTCCAATGAACTGTCCCGCGGGAGCGGCAGATGCCGGCGGCGCGGATGGAGTCGCCGGAATCGAGATCGTCGGCGGTAGCGGGGGCAATTCCAAAGGTACCCAGGCGACCGTTTCCGGAACCAGGTTTGCTGGCGGCGTGGGAGGCACTGTCGCCGGTCGGGTAACGGGCGGTGGGGTAACGGGCGGTGGTGTGGCGGGCGGATCCGGAGACACCCACGCGACGGTCGCCGGAGGCGGCAGTGGGGGCGGCGCAGGCGGTCCCGAAGGTGCGTTTAGCCGCGAGCCGCACTTCTCGCAGAAGCTTGACGCCGCGGCGTTCTGCGCGCCGCACTCTTCGCAGAAGCGAACCGATTCAGAGGCCATGGCAGGGCCCCGAGCCGCGCAGGCTCAGGCTCCTCCCACCCGCTGGATGTAGCGTTGCAGTAGGGCCTCCGCGCGGTCGAGCGCTTCGTTCGCGGCAGCGGGGTCCGCCTGATCGACGGCCTTCTGAGCTTCGTCCAGCGCCGCCTCGATTCGCAACCGGAGGGCGACAATCTGAGGGTGCAAGGAGTGTCCGCTCTCGTTCAGGTTCGCCTCGATGGAATCCGCGGAACGAAAATTCGCAACCGCGCGCGTGGCGATCAATCCGAGCCGCCGCTGCACGTCCTTCTGCGGCTGAGATTTGGAGTGAGCCGGCGCCGGAACCGGCGGACGCGGAGCATCTTGCGCACAGATGACCCCCGCCGCCAGGACCAAACTCACCAGGTTCTTCACCGTATTATTCTTTATCCTTCTTCGCGGCCTCAACGATGGCGTTGAGCGTGGGAATATCCTTCAGCTCGGGCGCGGTGCTCTTGAAGGTCCGGATGTAGGCATAAATATCCTTAGCCTGCTTATCCGACAGCGTCGCTTTCGGCGAAATTCGGCATGGACGTCGAGGGAGCCAGCGGCGCCACGTTCGCACGCCCGCGCAGGAATGTGACGAAGCCCTGTTCGGTCGCGAGATTTCCCCAGCGTCCTACAAAAGGCCGCGCTCCGGTCTCGCCGTTGTAGCCATGGCAGGCGTAGCATCCGTAGGTCGAAAACAGCGCCTTCCCGCTGGCTGCGTTTCCGGTAACCGGGCTGGTCGGCGCCGGCACATTGGTCACCGGTGCGCCGCCCGCCGCCACCCCGCGCCGCCTTGAGCGCTCACATTCGCGATCGACGCCGCCAACGCGATGAACACAACAAACGTAGTGTCTCTTCATTTGCATGATTCCTTCGCCGTTCCTTAGCGGGGCTGCGTGATCACGTCGATCATATAGGGCTCGCCGCGTTTCGCCGAGGCGACGCCCCGTTTCAAAGCCGCCGACAATTTCGCCGGATCGGTGATGGGTCCTTCGCCGGCCATGCCATAGCCCGCGGCCATCTTGGCGTAGTCGAGGTACGGATCCCGGAGCGTGCTGCCGATGTGCGCGCGTTCTCCGCCGCGGCCGCGGACGCCGGCCATATATTCGACGAACATGTACTCCTGATGCCATGCGCGATTGTTGTGCATGATCGTGAGCATGGGCAGTTTGTGATGCACGGCTGTCCACAGCACACCCGGCGAGTAGTTGAGATCGCCATCGGTCTGGACGTTGATGACGATGCGATTGCGGGCCTTCGCGGCCAGCGCGGCGCCCACCGATGCCGGCGCGCCGTAACCCATGCCGCCGGCTCCCTGGCCTCCCAGATAGCTATACGGCTTGTTGTGATCCCACAGTTGCACGTGATGGCCGCCCGAGAAATTGCTGGGCGATGCGAGGCACCAGTCTTCATTCATGATCAAGGGCCACAGTTCCGCGTAGAGCCGCGCCGTGCTGATCGGCGCTCCGTTCCAGCCGGCCATCTTGCTCTCGAACCGCTTGCTCGATCGCGGCCACGCGAGCATCGTGATTGGCGGTGGCGTGCTTGGCGATGCGCGCCTGAATCCGCGTTTTCTGGTCCGCGGTCATCTGGCGCTTCACTTCGTCGATGATGAGTGGAAGGCTCGCCTCGGCATCGGCCTCGATGGGAGGCGCCGTAGGGGCAGCGCCTCGGCCTCCTCTACCGCCGCCTCCGCCTCTGCCGCCCGCCCCAGGAACCGTCCCGCCGAAGCCGATGTTCACGGTGTCGCGCGTAGCAGCCGTTTTCGCCAGCGCGGGACCGGTGATGGACGCCTGCGCTCCGGCTGTTTCCAGGCCCAGCGTGTAGTCGTAGGTCGTATCCGCGCCCGGACCGCAAAGAGGATGCCTCTGCGGGAAGCTCATGGGTCCGCCGGTTGCCGCGGTGCTGGTCGATGCTCCCACCAGCTCGGCGAGCTCCACCGACCGCTTCACGCCTTCGGGCGTCCGCAAACGTCCCGACCGCGATTCTGGGGTTCTGGGCGTCCAGAAGACCTTTCGCGATTTCGCGGGCGCGCGTGGCGTCGATGGTCACAAAGACGGGCGGTTTGTACGCCGGGATCTTGGCGTTCGGGGCGTTGTCCTTCTGGACCTCGCTCCCCATCACCACCAGCGTCGGTCCCATCGGAGGCGTGATGGCCTCATTGTAGGCGCGCTGGATGGCGACCAAAGCCTCATCGATCGTCTTTGGTTCGGCGTCCCACTTGGTATAGCTCCGGACCATGCCGGCCATATCGTGCGCGGTGTGCGCCGCGATGAAGTCCGGATCGTTACCGGCGATCATCACAACCGGCACGCGGTCATAGTAGGCCTGGTAAACCGACATGGCCCCGTGCTGGATTCCGATGGTGCCGTGCAGCAGCGCCAGCATGGGCTTGCCTTCGGCCTTGGCATAGCCGTGAGCCATGGTCACCGCCGACTCTTCATGCAGCGCGGTGATGAACTCCGGCATCCGGTTGGGCGGATTGCCGTAGTTAATGAAGGATTCCTGCAGGCCTTCGAAACTCGATCCTGGATTGGCGGCGACGTATTCGATGCCGAGCTCGCGAATCGTCTGGACCATCAGATCCGAGCCTGGGCGCGTGATGGTGCGCACCGCCACGGGCGGACGAACGTTCCCTGTTTCGCGATCGATCTGCGCCTGTGTCGGAGCGGGTGCACCGGTCGCTGCCGACGCGGTTCCGGATTTCTATTGCCTTGCGCCTGAGCTTCCGCCAGCGGGGGTGTTACCAGCGCCGCGGCTCCGGCGGCTGCTCCGGCCGCTGCGTTTTTCAGAAAGCCACGACGACCAACGGAGGTCTTCGGTGATTTTGCCATGATGCGCCTTTCCGTCCATTCCGCTCCATATATCGGATGGAGCGCTTCTGGAATCCAGAACAATTCTACCGTGAAAACCCCACAGTAAACTGCCTCAACGAGAACCGGCCCGATGAAGGATGTCGGGGAAGTCCACGGAGAATCCGATCTGGCCGCCGAGCCGCGGGCTCGCGATGTACTTCCCTCCCAGAAGACCGAAATCGAGACTCATCCCGTTGCGAAGCCCGTATTCGCCTCCCAACATGGCCTGCAGCTGGCTTCTGGCCAGATCTCCATTCTTAGTAAATCCGCCGTAAAGTTCGCCGCCCAGCGTAAGCCGGGTTGTGACGTCGTGCAGAACCGAGAGGCCGCCGGTATAGACATGGCCGCGAGTGGTTTGAATCCCGAGCTCGCCGGTACTGGTGTTGCCGGCGAACAGGTAGCCGATGTTTGCGTTGATTCTGGTCTTATCTGAAAGAGACTTTTGTCCCATAAAGTTGAGCCAGTAGTCGGTCAGCCCCGAACCGAGCTGCTGTTGCGTATCTCCGGTCGGAAACTCGATATAAAGACTGGCGCCCAGAGCCGGGAGGCGCGAAGCATGGGACTCCTGATGAAAGTTCCATTTCACGCCCAGGTTGGTATCGCCCATGCCGTTGGCGGTCTGGGTTCCTAAAGCCCGGAAGATCGCCAGGTAGGGGGCATCCACATCCAGCTCCAAGTTGTGAGGCAGGCCGTAGTTGAGCTTGTAGTTGACGGTGTTCTGGCGCAGATTCGGATACTGGGGATGCTGGAGGGCGTCAAATTCGTTGAAGAACTCGAAGTGCCACTTCCCGTTTTCGGTCACGGAAGGGTCGTCGGTGTAGAACGGCAACTGCGCGGGCAGTGTCTCCACGAACGCACACAGCAGCAGCAGCGAGAACCGCACCATCAGGCGCATAGGCGATAGCTTTCAGGATAAGCGAGCTCCGGCCGCGGCCCGTGTCGCGACCCGAAACCTGCGAGACGCGTCCGCTGCTATAATCCTTGCGGGAATGCCGGGCACGTCGGGGGACCGCGAGGATCAGGAAAAAGCCCAGCTCGTGGACCATACACAGTAAAGGCCGCTCTGCCTCATGTTCGTTCCGCTCACGCCGCTCCGTTGCCTGCATCGCGCCGTGGATCTGTATGGATCCCGAATCGGCGTTGTATCCGGCGGCCGCCAGTTTACCTATGCCGAGCTGGGCGAGCGCGCCGAACGGCTCGCCACGGGCTTAGAAAAGCTGGGCGTCGCGGCGGGCGATCGCGTGGCCTACCTCAGCTACAACAACCACCAGTTGCTGGAGGGCTACTTCGGCGTGCTCCAGGCGCGCGCGATTCTGTTGCCGCTGAACGTTCGCCTTTCCGTGCCGGAACTGGCCGCGATTCTCCGCGATTCGGGCGCGATCATGGTGATCTTCGAGGACGACTTCGCGGACACCGTCCGGGTTCTGCGCCGGACCTGCCCCGAAGTCCAACATTGGGTCGCCCATGAAGAAGTTGTCGACCAGGGCTGCCCCGAGCGCGCCGACGTCTTTACATACGATGAGATGGCGATCGCGGAGCTCTTTTATACCAGCGGCAGCACGGGTGTCCCCAAAGGCGTGGCGCTTTCGCACCGCACGCTGTATCTTCACGCGCTGAGCGTCGCTTTGGAATACCGCGACCCGGAACTCATGGTGGACTTGCACACCATCCCGCTGTATCACGCCAATGGCTGGGGGCATCCGCAAGCCTCCACCATGATGGGCATCAAGCAGGTGATGGTGCGGCGGTTCGAGCCAACGGAGGTGTTCCGCCTGGTCCAGGAACATAAGGCGACCAATATGTGCGTGGTCCCGGCCATGGCCAATGCCTTGATAAACGCTCCCGATCGCGATCAATGGGATCTGTCCAGCCTGAAGACGATGAACATCGGCGGGGCGGCGAGTTCGCCCGAGCTTGTGGAACGCGTCGAACGAGCGTTTCCGGGCTGCCAGTGCATGGGAGGCTACGGGCTCACCGAGACTTCTCCGGTGATCACCATGGTGCAGCCGCTGGATGCGATCGGTTTGAGCGAGGAGCAACGCCGCGAGCGGCTGGCGATGACCGGCCGGGCGGTGGTGGGTGCGACCATTCGTGTGGTCGATGCGAACCTTAGTGACGTCCCGCGCGATCGCGAGACCATGGGCGAAGTGATCGTGATGGGCGATCAGGTGATGGATGGCTACTTCGGCGATCCGGAGGAGACCCGCAACGCAATGAGCGGACCCTGGCTGCACACCGGCGATATGGCGGTTTGGGATAACGACGGGTACATCCAGATTGTCGACCGCAAGAAGCAAATCATCATTTCCGGTGGCGAGAACATTTCTTCGTTAGAGGTCGAAATGGCGATTTCCGCACATCCGGCGGTACTCGAGTGCGCCGTGGTGGCGGCCCCGGATCCTAAATGGGGTGAAGTCCCGGCCGCGATCGTGGTCCTGAAAGATAACCAGTCGCTCGCGCTAGAAGAACTGCTTGGTTTCCTGCGAGAGCGCCTGAGCGGGTTCAAGCTGCCTCGCATCGTCGAGTTTTCGCGCGATCCTCTGCCCAAGACGGGAACCGGAAAGATCCGCAAAAACGAGCTGCGCGAGCGGTTCTGGGTGGGAAGCGAAAGCGCACGCGAGTTCAAGGCTGATGGTCTTCGTCCGGTTGGAGAATGCCGACGAGTTTCTCACCTTGCGCTTGTGGGAGGCGGGAACGCTTGGCATCACCGAAGGCGACGGTTTCGTGGACGCGTTTTTCGAAGACGCAGAGGCGGCTTCACAATTTGGTGTGCCGCAGGCTGTCATAGACGTGGACTGGGTCGCGCGGACGCAGGCAGCGTTTCCGCCGCTGCTGGTGGGCGAGAAGTTCTTCGTCGCCGCGCCGTGGCGCACCGAGCCGACGCCTCCCGGGAGGTTGCGCCTGGTGATCAATCCCGGCGCGCAGTGCGGCACGGGCTACCATCGCTGCACGCAGTTGTGCCTGGAAGCGATGGAGAAACTGATCCGGCCGGGTGATTCGGTGCTGGACGTGGGCAGCGGGTCGGGCATCTTGACCCTTGCGGCCAGGCTACTGGGAGCGGGACGCGTGGTCTCCTGCGACATCGATCCGGATGCTGCGGGACCGGAGTCGTTTCTTTGTCGGGAGCGTGGACGCGGTACGATCCGGCGCGTTCGACGTAGTCGTCGCCAATATTAACGAAGACGTGATCGGATCGATGCTGGCGGATTTCAAGCGTGTGGCGCGTGTGCGCATTCTGTCGGGTTTCCAAAATGACGACGGAGAGTGGACCTGCGTGACGCTTTAGACCGGCTTCTCCGGCCACTTGTGTTTCGGGATACCGCCGCGCGAGTTCCTTGCGCACCTGCGGATACAGCCGCTCCCAGAATCCGGCCAGATCCGAGGTGACTTGCACCGGCCGATGATTCGGGGCGAGAAGATGCACTACCACGGGCGCGCCGCCGATACGCGGGGTACTCGCGCATTCCGAAGAAGTCCTGCAGCCGCGATTCGATCCAAGGCGGCTTGCCGGGTTCGTAGTGAACCTTGACCTCGCGGCCGCCGGGCAGCTTCAGGCGCTCCGGCGCGGCTTGTTGGATATGTCCGGGGCGAATGGCCTTCAGGAGATCGGCCTCTTCGAGTTCGGCGAAGCTGGTTCTTCCGTGACACTGCGCGACGAGCACCGCGTCGACATCGATGGTGATGCCTCCGAACGCCGCGCGCGAACGCACCTGCTCGACGGCATCGCGATCCGCGAATCGGCCGATGCCGGCTTCGAGAGCTTTCTGTGCAAGCAATCGTGAAGCCTCTTCGCCGGGCGCCGCGGGTGCGCGCGTCTCTTCGATGACCAGTTGGTCGTAGACCAGCGCGGTGACTTGCTCGACGCGCTCGGCCGCACGATTCCATTCGAGTGACACGCGCTCGGACGGCGCGTTCCAATAGCCACTCCGGTTCGATCGGCGCGGCCAGGCGAACCAGCGGCATGCCATGCTCGCGGCGTTCCTCGATATCCACGGCGACCAGGAACTCCCAGCGGCAGTTCGGGAACCGGGCCGACCCGCCCGCGGACAGGAGCAGTTCGCCGTCACGTCGATGGCGCGCGACACGATCGGGAAACGCGGCAAGAATGCTTTGCAGGATCGCGCGTCGTCACCTGCGTTTCGCACATCGCGTCCCGAGATCTTTTTGCGAAGCTGGTCGAAGATTCGTTGGGTTTGCGGCTGCCAATCGGATTCGGCCAGGGCCAGAAGATCGGAGTTCCCGCGCTCGCCCGCGCTGAGCACCGCAGCCACGGCGCAGCCTTTCTCCGGGACCCCTTTGCTCTTTGCTGCAAGAACCAGCTTGGCGAGCCGCGGCGGCAGCGGCAGCTCGGCCATCTCCGGCGTCACGCCCAAACGGTCGAGCAGCGCATTGGCGGCCGTGAACGCTGCCTCTGGCGGGCGATCTAACCACTCGAGCTCCTCGATATTCATCGCGCGCAGTTGCAAAACGAGTTGTGACAGCTCGCGACGAAGGATCTCGGGAACGTCCGCTGCGGGACGGCGATGAAAGTCCTCAGCAGAGTACAGGCGGATCACACGGCCCGGAGCAGTACGTCCAGCGCGCCCGGCGCGTTGCGTGGCGGACGCCTGGCTGATGCGGCGGACCTCGACCGAAGGCAGTCCGGTCCACGGCGAATCGGCCGCGACCCGCGCGAGACCACTGTCGATGACGGCCGTGACGCCTTCGATCGTCACCGAACTCTCGGCGACATTGGTGGACAGGATCACCTTAGCGGCGATCCGACGGGCGACACAGCGCGGTCCTGCTCGGCCGGCGATAGATCGCCGTGGAGCGGCAGGACCAGCAGTCCCAATCGCGATGCCAAGGGCTCGATCGCCCGCGCCGCCCGCCGGATTTCGGCCGCGCCGGGGAGGAATACGAGCACGTCACCTGTCGCACTGCGCTGGGTGAGTTCGCGAGCCGCTAGACGTTCGAGCGCCGCAGCCACCTGCTCCTCAAGCGGCGCGGGCGAATGCGGCGTGTACTCGATCGCGAGCTCGTATAATTTGCCTTCCGAGCGCAGGATCGGACAGCCGCCGAGGTACTTCGCAACCGGAGCAGCATCGAGCGTCGCCGACATGACGATTAACCTGATGTTCGGGAGCCGGCGAAGAAGGGCGAGAGCCAGATCCGTATCGAGATGCCGCTCGTGAAATTCGTCCAGGATCACCGTGCTTACGCCGGCCAGCGTGGGATCGGACAGCAGCCGCCGCGTGAGCACACCCTCGGTCAGGAATCGCAAGCGGGTGCGAGGTCCGCTCACGTCCTCGAAACGCACCTGATAGCCGACCGTTTCGCCGACGCGCTCTCCGAGTTCGCTGGCGACGCGCCGGGCAGCCAGGCGCGCGGCTAGCCTTCGCGGTTCGAGCACCAGGATGTCGCCGCGCGTGCGATCGAGAAGAGCCGGAGGGACACGCGTGGTCTTCCCCGCTCCCGGAGGCGCTTCAATGACGAGATGCCCGGAAGCCGGCAGACGCGGCAACAGATCGTCGATCGGGAGCTTCATCTAATCCGTAACGGCACGAATGGTTTCCGGCGCGTTGCCTTCCAGGCGGTTGTTGACGAAGATGTAGGCCGCTCGACGTTCCTCGCGCATGCGCTGGATCAGTTTGCGCAGCGACTCCCGCGCTTCGGGATTCTCATCGCGAATCTTATCGTAGGGAGTGAACTGCTGAACCGCGTCCTCATACTTCCGGCCCTCACGCAGCAGCGCGCGAGCCACCGTGAAATCCGCGGGGAATGCATCCGCGACGGCAATCTGCGCGGACAGCGCGGGCATCTTGGTCCACGCGTTCAGCACGTGCGCCGCGCGATGTTCCCGCAGGCATTCGAAATAGCGCGGCTGGAGATACTCGCGATTGCGCACTTCGACGGCATAGCGAAACGTCTGCGGCAGCGCGCCCAGGAACGGATCGAGCTTCGCGACGAATTCGCGCGGACTCGCGCCGCGCGCGCCGAATTCGAAAATCAGAGCGGGAATCCGGGCGCGATACGGTTCCAGCGGCTCCAGAAATAGCGCCGCCAATGCATCCGCATTCAGGTACGATTCGTTCACCATTCCGGCGCGCGGGCCGTAGCGGGCGTGCCTGGGAAACACCTCGCACGTCACCTCTTCAGGAACTTTCAGCACGAACTGCAACCCGGACGGCGCGGAGGCGAACAGCTTTTTCCAGTATTCCGGCGATGGAAATTGATAGAACGAAAAATCGCCGCAGACGATAGGGAACGTTTCGGCGTATTCTGCCAGGCACTCGGCTTCGAAGCGCTTTTGCGAAAACTTGCCGCGCGTTTGGTAGCGCTCGCGTGTATAGATCTGGTCCAGCCAGCCCGGATATTTCCAGGAACTTGTGCCGATCCAGATATTCTCCTGTGCGAGCGTGCGCAGGCGGTTCGCCAGCCCGGCACGGTCAAAAGAAGACGGCGGATCGAAGAGCGGAAGCGTCACCGCGCGCGAGCGGAGCGGTTGTAGAACGGGTCGGCGCCGGCTTCGATGATGCCGCCCGGCAGCAGCTTGATCATGACCGGAGCCGCGCCATTGTTGTAGCGCGACATGATCTCCACTTTGTGGCCGCGCGCCGCCAGGTCCGCGTCGACAGCCTGCGGAATGCGCTCATCCAGTTTCAGATTTCCCAGCTTCCAGGGATGATCGTCAAAGCTCTCCACCAGGTGCTCGGTCATGAAACGCGGCGCCTCGATAGCGTTCTGCGCGTTCATCCCGTAATCGATTACGTTCAGCATCAACTGGAGAAGCGCCTGCTCCTGGTCGTCTCCTCCGGGCGTCGAAAGCGCCAGGAACGGCTTGCCGTCCGGCTGCATCACCAGGGTCGGACTCAGGGTCACGCGGGGACGCTTGCCGCCCGCCAGATCGTTGGGATTTCCCGAAACCAGCACGAAGCTCTGCGCGCGCTGGGTCAGCGGGATTCCGGTATCGCCCGCGATCACGCTGGGCATCCACGCGCCCGAAGGCGTGGCGGAAAAAACGATGCCTTCGCTGTCCATGGTATCGACGCAGGTGGTGTCGTGCGCCTTCAGCACCTCGTCGACCTTGTACGAAGCCATGTCCGCCAGGGCCGCGTGCTGACCGGTCTTGCCGTCGATCGCGCCGGGTTCAAATTTGAGCGACGCCCGCTCTCCGATCTGCTTTCGGCGGCTGGCCGCGTATTCCCGGGTCAGCAGCGCCTGAAGATTCCAGTGATTGAATTTCGGATCGCCATAATAGGTGTCCCGATCCGCATACGCCAGCTTCAGGGCTTCCACCGTGCGATGAATATATTCGGCCGAGTTGAACGCCGGGCGGCCATCGAAGCCCTCGATGATATTCAAAGCTTCGAGCATGGCGGGCCCCTGGCTCCAGAATCCGCCCTTGTAGACGGTGTACCCGCGGAACGTCGTGGAGAGCGGCTCCTCCGGAGTCAGCTTGAAGGACGCCATGTCGTCATAACGCAGCAGGCCGCCATTGGCCTTGCTGAAATCGCCGATCTTGCGGGCGACTTCGCCGCGATAGAAATAATCGCGAACGGCGTCGATGCCGCCTTGGCGGCTCGCGCCCCCGGCCAGCGCCTTCTTCTCCGCGGCCACCATGGCTCGCAGCGTCCGCGCCAGATCTGGCTGGCGGAAGATTTCGCCAATCGCAGGCGTATGGCCGTTGGGCATGAAATGCGCTTTGGAACTCGGCCATAGCTCGAAGAACGGCACGGCGGCGGCGAAACTGCGCGCGCGCATCTCATCGACGGCGTAGCCATCGGCCAGTTCGACGGCCGGCGCGATAATTTCGGCGAACGACTTCGTTCCAAATTCACGCAGCGCCACCAGCCCCGATTCCACCATGCTGGGCACCAGTGCGGGCATTAATCCAGCATCTGGAATGATGCCCCTGAGATGATCGCCCGGGCTGAGCCGGAACGTGATGTCGCCGATTTGGACGGGACGTTTGCGGAACAGGTCGGCGGACGCGAGTTTGGGCATCGGGCCCACGCCGGCGATCACGTAAACCTTGCCGGCTTTCGTGCGGATCAGGATCGGCGCTTCGCCGCCCATTCCGAAGTGCGAAAGCTCCGTCACCGAGGCCGCGAACATGGCCGCGATACCGGCATCGACCGCGGTTCCGCCCTGATCGTAGAGGCGCATGCCGGCGTCCGTGGCCCAATCGCTGCCGGCCGCGACGGCTCCGTGGGTGCCGCGCACGGGCTGCCGTAAGGGCGGATCCGGCCGGCGGTTTTGCGCGTTACAGGTGATGATCAGGAAGGCAGAGGCGATGAGGAAACATCTTCGGTGCATGGGGCTACTCGGCCTTCATTATAATGGTTTCGCGGTGGACCGAATTCCCGAAGCGTCGTTACCTGATCAAAAGACAACTGAGCGAACCACAGCAACCTCTGAGAACGAGCCTATGCTGTACTGTCCAGTGTGCAGCCGCCGTCTGACCGAGCGAAAATGCAAACTATTCTGCGAACAGTGCGGCTACTACATGAGCTGCGCCGATTACTATTGAGCTTATGAGCGATCTGGCTGACATTTTGGAGCGCTTCCGGCGCGGCGGCGAACTGCTGGCGATGTCCACCACCGGCGCGGCCGGTTCGGAACTCGACTTTAAGCCGGGTCCCGAGAAGTGGAGCGTGCGGCAGATCGTGTGCCACCTGGCCGATTCGGAAGCTGTCGGCGTGATGCGCATCCGCCAGATCGCGGCCGAGGACAATCCCACGTTGCAGGGGTTTAACGGCGAGCTGTGGGCGGATCATCTGGATTACCAGCGGCGCAAGATTTCGCAGGCGCTCGAAACGTTCCGCAAGCTGCGCACGGAAAACCACGAGCTGCTCAAAGCTCTGCCCGAAGACGCTTTCTCGCGCGCCGGCAATCACACCGAAAGCGGCCCGCTGACCCTGCTCGATCTGGTCAAGAGCAACGCCGAGCACGTGGAAGAGCACGTCCAGCAGATCCAGCGGACGCGCGCGGCCTATAGAGAGCATCGCGCCAGGCAAGCGGCCCAAGCTCCGGCCCAGCCCTAATGAGCCTCTGGACCCGGCGCGGCCTGATCGCGACGTGCGTGGCGTTCGTCGCGGCAGGAATGCTGTTCGTGCCGCGGCTGGGGATCGAAGCCGATGAGGCGATCGTCGCCAACGGGATCTACGCTCACGGCGACCACTGGTACTCGTGGAAAATCGCGGGGGCCGAAGTGCCCGTCATGCTGATCAGCTACCTGGGCGCTCTGAAGACGTGGTTTTACAAGGGCGTGTTTCTGCTCGCGCCGCCGCGCCCGATCGTCATGCGGCTTCCCATGCTGCTGCTGGCCGCCGGTACACTGTGGCTGTTTTTCGATCTGCTGGACCGAACGGTGAGCCGCCGGGCCGCCTGGATCGGCATGCTTCTGCTGGCCACCGACACCAGCTACCTGCTGTTAAATATGGCGGACTATGGTCCGGTAACTTTTCAGTTCGTGTTCAAGCTCGCGGCGCTGGTGCTGCTGGTACGGTTCGACAAGGGTGGCAACAGGCGCGACCTCGCCTGGGCCTTTTTCCTTTTCGGCCTGGGAATGTGGGACAAGGCTGTGTTTGCGTGGGTGCTTTTCGGACTGGGGATCGCAGCCGTCATCGTGTTCCCGCGCGAATTGCGGCGGCATCTCACACCTGCGAACATCGCGGTGGCGGGAGCGGCGATGCTGGCAGGCGCTCTGCCCCTGGTGATCTACAACATCGCCCGGCCCCTGGAAACATGGCGGTCCAATGCTCACATGGGCCAGACGCTGCTGCCTTATAAGACCCAGATCCTGGAAAAAACCATGAGCGGTCAGTTGATGTTCGGCTTTTTGACCGCCCAGGAGTCCGGTCCCCAGCCCGGGACGCCCAAGCACTGGTATCAGTCTCTTTCGCTCGCCGCGAGCCGATGGACCCGTCATCCGCACAGCAATGCCACGGTATGGGCAGCGATTGCCTCGGTGCTGTCGCTGGCGATTCTATGGAAATGGCTTTGGAATTCACCAGCTCGCCAGCCGATCCTGTTCGGACTGATCGCCTGCGCGGCCACCTGGCTGCCCATGGTCGTCACGGCGGGCGCGGGCGGCGCGGCGCACCACGCGATCCTGCTCTGGCCGTTTCAACTGCTTCCGATCGCAGCAGTGTTGGCGCGGATTCCGGCCGGCCCGGCCGCGGTCGCGACTGCACTGCTGTGCGCGTCGAACTTAGTCGTAACTAACCACTATTACGCCGATCTTATCGTCAACGGTCCCGCTGTGCGCTGGACAGACGCGATGGATCCCCTGGAGCGTTACCTGGAGGATCTTCACGCACGCCGGATTGTCGCCGCCGATTGGGGATTCATGGAGACCATGAATCTGCAAAGCGAAGGCGCGCTTCCGATGACCTACATCGACATGAGCAGCGACCAGGATATCGCCGCCCAGGTGCGCGATCCTTTAAATATATTCGTCACGCACAGCCCGGGCCTCGCGTTTCATCCGCAAGAGCGCGCCGCGCTGGAAGACGTGGCCCGGCGCGAGAATTACCGGGAAGAACCATTGACCACTATCCACGATCGCAACGGGAGGCCGACATTTGACGTTTTCCGATTCCGAAAACTTCAGCTGTAATATCTGCAGCGCCACAAACAAGCGGCCCGCGGGGCCTTTGGGGCGGGAGGTACCGAGCTGCTCGGCGTGCGGGTCCACGGTTCGCCTGCGCAGCCTGATCGCGCTCCTCTCGCGCGAAGTCTTCGGCGTCGAGCTGGCCATTCCCGATTTTCCGGTGCTCAAAGGCATCCGCGGTTTCGGCATGAGCGATGCGCCGGAGCTCGCTCAGCGGCTGGCCGAAAAATTCGACTACACCAACACGTTCTACCATCAGGAGCCGCGCCTGGACATCGCCGACCCCACGCCGGAACATCTGGCGGAAAACACCGGGCGGTACGATTTCATCCTGTCGAGCGAGGTTCTGGAGCATGTGTCGCCGCCCGTGGAACGGGCCTTCGCGAACCTGAACCGGATGCTGAAGCCCGCCGGGCTGCTACTGCTCACGGTGCCGTACAGAATCGACGGACACACGGCCGAACATTTTCCCGAGCTTCACGAATATTCGCTGGCTTCCCCAGGCGGGCGCACTGTGCTGGTAAATCGCCGCCGCGACGGCTCGCTCGAAGTGTACGAAAATCTCTCGTTCCATGGCGGCGCCGGATCCACGCTCGAAATGCGCGTTTTCACCGAAACGTCGCTGAAGGAGATTCTCGCCGCGGCGGGTTTCACCAGCGTGCACATCGCTTCCGAGGACGTACCGGAGTTTGGCGTGCTCCACGGCGAGACTTGGTCGCTCCCCATGGCAGGCAGGAAAGGACCCTTTCAGCCGCCTGCCGCTGAGATCGCGAAGGCTTACGGACACGCCGCACGGGAACGCTCCTCCCTCGCGCGCCAACTGAAGGAGCGTACGCAATGGGCGCTGGCGCTTCAAGAGGAAAAGGAAACCGCCAAGTCCGATTTCCAGCACGTCGCGGCGGAGGCGGAAGAAGCGGGGAAGGCTCTGGCCGAAGCGCGCGCTGCACGCGCCAAGCTCGAGTCGAGCTGGTGGACCAAGGTCGGAAAAAAGCTGGGCCTGGTATAACCTCGCTCGGGATGACGTAATATTGTCCGACAGGAGCGTGTGATGGATCTGCCTGCGCTTATCCCGATCGTAGTGATCGTTCTGTACGTGCTGTCCAGCATCAAGATTCTGGCCGAATACGAGCGCGGCGTGGTCTTCCGGCTCGGGCGCGTGCTGGCGACGCCCAAAGGCCCCGGGGTGGTCCTGGTCTTTTCGCCGATCGACCGCATGGTGCGCATGTCCCTGCGGGTGGAAGCCATGGAGGTCCCGGCGCAGGACGTGGTCACGCGCGATAACGTCACGGTCAAAGTGAATGCCGTGATCTATTTCCGCATCGTCGAGCCCACAAAAGCGGTCATCGAGGTCGCGAATTATCTGTACGCCACGTCGCAGCTGGCGCAAACCACGCTGCGCAGCGTGCTGGGAGAAACCGAGCTGGACGAACTGCTGAGCCAGCGCGAGAAACTCAATATTCGCCTGCAAAGCGTGCTCGATCAGCACACCGGCCCGTGGGGCATGAAGGTTACGATGGTCGAAGTGAAACAGGTGGACCTGCCCGAGCAGATGATCCGGGCCATCGCGCGCCAGGCCGAAGCCGAACGCGAGCGCCGCGCGAAGATCATCCACGCCGAAGGCGAAATGCTGGCCGCGGTGAACCTCGAAAAAGCCGCGGAGATGATGGCCCGCCAGCCGGTGTCCATCCAGCTCCGTTATCTTCAGACTTTGGTCGAAATCGGCGCGGAGAAGAACACGACAGTTGTGTTTCCGGTCCCCATGGATATACTCTCGTCATTAACGAAGCTGTTGGACAAGTACAACAAGGAAGCCTAAGTGCCCAGGAACGACGACGGTGAGTTCGAACTGATTCTCGGCAACCGCCAGTTGATGAGCGTGTTCTTCATCGTGGTGATCCTGCTGGGCGTGTTCTTTGCGATGGGCTACATCGTGGGAAGGAACGCTGCTCCGGTGGTCGCGCCGGAAGTCGCCTCCCATCGGCCGGAGACCAAAGCGGTGGAGGGGGAAACGCCGCGGGACAACCCCGAACCCGCACCGGCCAAGGCGGCGGATTCGCAGCCCAGGGAGACGGCATCGCAACCCAGGGAGACGGCGTCGCAGCAGGGTCCCGCGACGAAACCCGCTCCGCCGCCCGAGCCCGCGCCCGCGCCGGTCAAGACACCCTCGCGTGCTGCGGCCTCCAGCGAGCCGGAGGCCGGACGCACGTACCTGCAGCTCTCGGCGATCGACCACGACAAGGCCGAGATCATGGTCGAGCTTCTGCGTAAGAAGAAGTTTTCCGCCATCGCGGCCGAAATTCCCGAGAAACCCGGCGTGTTTCGCGTTCTGGTGGGTCCCATCGCCGATGCGGACATCAATAAAACCCGCACCGCTCTCCAAGATGCGAGCTTTCCGGGTAAAGACGCGGTGAAGAGAACGTTTTGAGAGACCACTCGCTGACGCTCATGGTTCGGTGGCCAAACTGAACCGCGAACGCTAGTGAGCGGCCGGGTTCCGCAATGGACGCGCTGATTCAACTGACTCCCGCCACGCCGCGTTTGCCCGAGTGGCTCCGCAAACCCCGTGCGAATTTCGACGCCGTTCATCGCCTTAAATCCGAGCTTCGCAGACTGAATTTGCACACCGTCTGCGAATCGGCGCGCTGCCCCAACATGCATGAATGCTTCCATCGCGGCACCGCGACGTTCATGATCCTGGGCAACCTCTGCACGCGCGGCTGCGGATTTTGCTCGGTGCCAAAAAGCCGGCATCCTGGCGCGCTCGATCCCGAGGAACCGGAACATGTAGCGCGCATGGCGGCCGACCTGCGGCTGCGCCACGTCGTCATCACCAGCGTGAATCGCGACGACCTGGCGGACGGCGGCTCGGAACACTTTTCGGCAACTATCCGGGCGCTGCGCCGCGCGCTGCCTGAAACACGCGTGGAAGTTCTGACGCCGGATTTTCAGGGCGACCTGGCGGCGGTGGCCCGTGTGCTCGACGCTGGACCGCACATCTTCAATCACAATATGGAGACCGTTCCGCGCCTGTACCAACGGGTACGGCCTCAGGCAAATTACCGGCAATCGCTCGACGTGTTGCAGTTCGCAAAGCGGCATCGTGCGGGCACGCTGACGAAGTCGGGCGCGATGCTCGGTTTGGGCGAGACCATCGACGAGGTTCATCAGCTGATGCGCGATCTGCGCGATGCAAACGTCGATATCGTCACGCTAGGCCAGTATCTGCAGCCGACGCGCCGGAATCTGCCGGTGGCCGAGTTTGTTCCGCCGGCGCAGTTTGAGGCGTATCGGGATTTCGGAGTTTTGCTGGGATTTAAGATGGTGTTCAGCGGACCTCTGGTGCGCAGTTCTTATATGGCAGATTCGGTAGCGGACCAAGCGTGAACCTGGGCTTATCTCTGCTTTCGGGCGTTCTGCTGGTCCTGATTTTTCCTAACTTCAATTTCACTTTGCTCGCGCCGGTTGCGCTGGCTCCGCTGCTGATCGCATGCGCCAACGAACGCTCCTGGAAACGAAGATTCGTGCTGGGCTGGGCCTCGGGATTCGTATTCTGGTTCGCCGTCTGCTCCTGGATCCAGTTCGTTCTCGAAGTACACGGCGGCATGGGGCGATGGGGCGGATGGGGCACCTTCACCCTGTTCGCTGTGCTGAAGGGTTTGTATACGGCAACGTTCGCAGCGCTGGTAGGCAGCGTCATGCGGACGCCCTGGGCGATCCCCGGCGCCGCGGCCTTGTGGACCGCTGTCGAATACGCGCACGGGACCATCGGACTGGCGTGGATCGGACTCGGATTCGCGTGGCTCGATTTGGGAAACGCCGCGATCGATATGCCGCTGCTGCCACGGCTCGCCCCGATCACCGGGGTGTGGGGATTGTCGTTCGCATTGGCGATGACCGGCTGCGCGATCGCGCTCGCGTTTTTGCAGCGTCCGTTGATGCACTATGCGTGGCTCGCCGCTTTCGCGATGCTGCCGCTGCTGCCGGAACTGCCTCCCCCGCACGCCGGAACGGAACGTGTGCGCGTGGTGCAGCCGAACATCGACACGGAAGCCGACTGGACTCCCGAAACCGTCGCGATTCTCGAGCAGCGCATGAAGCTTCTGTCCGAGCCTGCCGACGCGCCGTTGATCGTCTGGCCGGAAGCCCCTGCGCCTTTCTATCCGGCGGAAGAGTCTTTTCGAAAATACATGGGCGATCTCGCGCGCGAAGCGCAGACCCCGATCCTCATGGGCGGCGTGGGGCGAACACCGGCAGGTGATCCCCTGAACTCTGCGTTTCTGTTCAAGGCCGACGGCGAACTGGCGGCGGAGCGTTACGACAAGATCCAACTGGTCCCGTTCGGCGAGTATGTTCCGGCTGCGTTTGGCTGGGTGAATCGCATCACTCACGAAATCGGCGATTTCGTCCCCGGTACGCGCATCGTAACGTTTCCGCTGGACGGGCCCACGCTTGTTAAAGGCCAAAGTATCGGCGCGTTCATCTGCTACGAATCGGCGTTTCCGAATCTGGTCCGCCAGTTCACCAAGGCCGGCGCCAGCGTGCTCGTCAACCTTTCAAACGACGGCTACTTCGGCCACAGCGCGGCGCGCGAACAGCATCTGGAACTGGTGCGCATGCGTGCGGCCGAGAATCATCGCTGGATTCTGCGGGCGACGAATGACGGCATTACGGCGATGATCGATCCGGCCGGACGGGAGATCGCTCGGCTGCCGCTGTACACGCAGACTTCCGCGGTATTCGGATATAACTCGCTGACGGACTGACGCCCTACGTGCGCTATCGGCGACTGGTTCGCGTGGCTGTGCCTGCTCGCCGGTACGGTTCTGGTCGCCGCACAGCGGCGCGGGCGCACCGGTCAGTCATAATGTGCCCGCCCGCGCCTGCGTTGTGCGGCGACGTTTCAACTTAACTGTGCCGTATCACGAGCACGTCGCCGTCCTTGACGATGTACTCTTTGCCTTCCAGGCGCAGCAGGCCCTTGTCGCGCACGCCGGGATAGCCGTTGTGGTCGACCAGCGCCTGCCAGTTGACCACCTCAGCGCGGATGAACTTCTTCTCGAAATCGCTATGGATCGCGCCGGCCGCCTTCTGGGCCGTGCTGTTCATGGGAATGGTCCAGGCGCGAACTTCGGTCTCGCCCGCCGTCAGGAAGCTCATCAGGCCGAGCAAAGAATAGGTGGCGGTAATGATTCGCGCCAGCGCCGATTCCTTCAGTCCATAGCTCGCCAGATATTCTTTCGCTTCCTCGGGCTTCAATTCGGCCAGCTCCGCTTCGACCTGCCCGCAGACGGCGGTGACAGCGATGTTTTTGCGTCCGGCGAATGCGCCTTTGCGATACTCCTCTTCCACTTCGTGCAAGCGTGGGGCGTCCTTTTCTCCGATGTTGAGTACGCACAGCACCGGCTTCAGCGATAGAAACTGGAATCCGCGAATGCGCTTTTCGTCTTCATCGCTGAATTCGAGCTCGCGCAGCGGACGATCAGCTTCGAGCTCCGCCTTGATGCGCTCGAGTAGCGCGAATTCCTTGTCCAGGTCGGGACTCTTGATCTTCTTGCGATCTTTGTCCACGCGCTCAATCCGCTTCTCTACGACCACGAGATCGCTGAGGATCAACTCGATTTCCACGTCCTGGAAATCGCGCACGGCATCGACCGAGCCTTTTTCGTGGGGCACGGTATCGCTGTCGAAGGTGCGCAGCACGTGCGCCATCGCATCCACCACGCGCAGGCTGGCCAGATAACTGGGGTCGCGCAGGGCTTCTTTCGAGATGGCCGGGAAATCCAGATATTCGACCGTCGCGTAGGTGATCTTGGGCGGATCAAAGATTTTCGCTAACGCATCCAGACGCGCGTCGGGAACTTTGGTCATGCCGACGCGGGTCTCCATGGAACCCACGCGGGCGGATTGATTGACGCCTGTCAGAATCGTGAACAGGCTGGTCTTGCCTACCATGGGCAGGCCTACGATTGCAGTTTTCATCTTTGTCTTGAATCGCGCACAACGCTGAAAACCGCTGTGCGCTCCTTTTGTATCGCGCACAACTAGCGAGGTGCGAATTCCTATTATCGCGTGTATGCACCACGCGCTGTGCGCTCCGGAAATTCGGGCTTGCGCGTCTTACAACGGCACGTCCACCAGCGTCAGGATCTCCGTCAGCACGCGCTCGGCGGCTTCGGTCGACCGCGGGGCCAGCGCCACGCGCGAGTTCACCACCACTCGATGCGCGAACACCGGCAGCGCGAGCCGCTTGACATCGTCCGGAGTGGCGTAATCGCGACCTTCGACAGCCGCCAAAGCCTGGGTTGCACGATATAGGGCCTGCGCCCCGCGCGGGCTGACGCCCATGGCCAGCGATTCATGCGTGCGCGTACGCTCCACCACGGCGAGCATGTAGTCCACCAGCGCGTCGTCCACGGTCACCCGCGCGACCGCGTCCTGCAGCGTGACCAGATCGTCTCCCGATAAAACGCTGCGCATGGACTCGGCCGAGGACGCTCCGCCGCGCCGCACGATTTCACGTTCCGCTCCGGCTTCCGGATAGCCGATGCGGATGCGCATCAAGAAACGATCGAGTTGCGATTCCGGCAGTGGATACGTCCCGTGATGCTCCACGGGATTCTGCGTCGCGACCACCATGAACGGCTGTTCCAGGGAGTGCGACCGGCCGTCGATAGTCACTTGCAGCTCATTCATGGCTTCGAGCAGCGCCGACTGTGTCTTGGGCGTCGCGCGGTTGATTTCGTCGGCCAGCAGGAAGTGGGTAAACACGGGCCCGCGCTTGAATTCGAACTCCTCGGTGTGCGCGTTGTAGATGGTGACACCCACCACGTCGCTGGGCAGCATGTCGGAGGTGAACTGGATCCGGTGGAAGCTGGAATCGACGCTGCGCGCAAGAGCCTGTGCGAGCGTGGTCTTGCCGACGCCAGGGACGTCCTCGATCAGCAGGTGGCCGCGTGCGAGCAGGCAGGTGAGCGACAGGCGCACCACCTCCGGCTTTCCGCGAATCGCCTCCCCCAGCGCGCCCTCAATCTCGGCGAGCTTAGCCAGCGATACGGGCGGGCTGAACGTGGTCTCCCGCTGGGACATCGCTTTCATGATATCGAAACCGCCTGAAGGTCAGTTTTCGGAAGGCCGCTCGACCCGGTCGATCACCAGCGCCTGAACCGGCCCCTTGGTCGCCTCTAATCTAAGGCCGAGTTGCTCCTGCATCGCCGTGAACAGGCTGGGTTTGGTCGGATTCCACCGATCGCGGCAGGTTGCCGCCGAATTGGTTTCGTCGGGCGTCCACTCCAGATCGAAATCGTACGTTCCGGAAAGGCCGGTCTGATCTACTACCGCGCGGTCGAGCACGGTACGCTGCATCATCGCCGCGAACTGCATTATGGTCGCATTGCGCGCCGGCAACATAACGTGGACGCCGCCCTTTTCCTCCGGGTAAATGACATTAATGAGCTCCGGAAGGGTACCGGAAGGCGCCGTACTTGGCTTGAGCTTTGGCCCGCCTTTTGCCACGGTGATCGCGAAGACCGGGAGTTCTTTTGGCTCGCGATGAAAGGCAAGTTGAAATCGGTCGGTGAGGAGCCTCCGCAGCATCGCCATCTGGTCCTCGAGCTTAGGCTGGACGTCGCCCGGCGTCGAGGCGAGAATATCGTAGCGGTCCGAGTCGGTCCAGGGCGCGCCGCCGGAGATAGCCCGCGGGCTGAGACTGTAAGAAGCCGCGATCAGCGCGTTCAGCGTGAAACCCTTCGCATAGAAACGGTTGACGCTCTGCATCCGGATATATCTGCCCGGCGAATCAACGGCCGGCTTAATGGTCGCGACTTCGAATGCGTCGAATGCGGGCCGCTTGGCGGGAGACTGCGCGAAGAGCAGGACGGGCGCAAGAAGCAGCCACGCTGCGCGCATTTGAATCTATTCCAGGCTCATGTTCACTACCTGGAAGTGAAACCGTTCCGGAGGCAGCGAACTGATCGGGCTCTGGCTCATGGACGCCCAGGTGTTATAGGCCGTGTGAGCCACCGTGTCGTTCAGATACAGGAGGAACTGATCGGAGAAGCACTTGAGCGGAGGAGGCTGGCGGAACGTCAACCGCATGCCCACGGCTTTTTCGAGCGTCACTCCACCGGTCTCTATGGCCTTGTCCTCGAGCAGCGTCACAAAGCTGCAGCGACCCGCGTGCGGCCACAAGTCGGCGCGCAGCAGATTGCGCAGGTCCATGCGGGTCTCGAAAGTCGTCTCGCACTGGCGAATCCATTCGAGCACATCGTCGCCCCAGCGCCAATGCTGGACAAACTCCAGATACTGTTCGGTCAGGTTGAGCGCCAGATCCATTTTGCGGCGGTCGAGCTCGATCTGCGCGCGGGCCGGATCGGTTTCGATGGAAGGCGGCGCCAGCATGTCTTCGCGCTCGATCAGGTCGTTGGCCATTTCCATGACCTTGTCGAGGCGTTTCACACCGGGGGTCGTGCGCACCAGAAGCGGCGGCAGTTCGTGGGTCTTGGACCCGGGCAGTTCTACGAATTTTCGGTCACCCAGTATCATTACCGCACCCTGGCAACCCTTCGTTTCCCTACTTCTACAATAACAGACGCAAACGTTTTAAGTCCCGTTACTTGATGTAGAGGACTTCATTTCCTGTCGCATTACTGGATCGGTTGTTTGTACTATTACCTACATGAACCCCTACTCCATCGGGATAGACCTCGGTGGTACCAATTTGCGCGCGGCCGCCATCGACAAAGACGGCAAGATGCTGGAGAAGATTTCCGGGAGCACGCCCGTAGCCTCGGGACCTGGACCGGTGGTCGACGACATGGCCCAATCGGTCGAAAAGCTGCGCGAGAAGTTCGGGCGCGATGACCTCGTCGGGATCGGCGCAGGCGTGCCGGGCAATATCGATATGGCCAAAGGCGTGATTGTCGGCTGGGGTAACATGCCGATTTTCAACGGTTACGCGATGCGCGACGAGCTGAGCAAGCGTCTGGGCACGAAAGTCATTCTCGAAAACGACGCCAACGCAGCCGCGCTCGGTGAGCAGTGGATGGGCGCGGGCCGAGGCGTGGATGACTTAGTACTATTGACGCTCGGTACCGGCATCGGCGGAGGCATTATCGTGGATGGGCGCATCCTGCATGGCCAGATCGGCATGGCCGGCGAGGTCGGGCATATCACCATTTCGCCGAACGGGAATCCCTGCGGCTGCGGGAATCGTGGGTGCCTGGAGAAGCACGCTTCGGCTACGGCGGTTTCCGCCATGGCTCGCCTGCTGGGCCTGGGTCACGATCTGACGTCGCAGCAGGTGTATGATCTCGCCGTGCACGGCAACGATCGCGCCAAAGAGATCTTCAAGGTGATGGGCGAAGCGCTGGGCATCGCGCTGGCGGGGCTGATCAACATTTTCAACTTCCCGTTGTTTCTGCTCGGCGGAGGCGTGGTGGCCGCGTGGGATTTCTTCGCGCCGGCGATGCTGGCCGAAGTCGAGCGCCGGAGCTTCACCTATCGCAGCACGCTGAAGACCATGCCGACCCGCATCGAGGCCGCGAAACTCGGAGGCGACGCGGGCTTATACGGCGCGGCCTGTTTGCAGCTTCAGGACGTGAGACGATAATCCTATGCGCTGGCCAGCCTGCCTGCTCGTATGTTTCTCGGTCTTGACCGCTCGATCGCAAGACACCGTTCGCACCATGTTCCCGGCGGTCCGCGGGCTCCACGAAATGGTGGCCGCGGCCAACAACATGGAGGTCGCCGCGGGAATCCGCATCCTCGAGCAGGGGGGCAATGCCGTGGATGCGGGCGTCGCCACGGTACTGGCCGCGACGGTGACCGAACAGAGCCGCGTCGGCCTCGGCGGCGAGATTCCGATCCTGATCAAGTTGAAGGATAAACCGGTGATCGCCATTAGCGGCGTCGGCGTCGCCGGATCGAAAGCCACGGTCCAGTTTTTCGAGCACCGGTCGCCTGAGAAATGGGAGCAGCCCGGCCGATTGGCTCCTATACCGGCAATAGGTCCGCGCGCTGCCATCACGCCGGGCCTGGTGGACGGACTCCTGCTGGCGCTTGAGAAATACGGAACTCTTTCGTTCGCCCAGGTGGCTGCACCGGCGATAGAATACGCCGACGAAGGTTTCCCCATCGGCGAAGAATTTTCCGAATTCCTGGGCGAGCTGCAGCCGTATCACGCCTTCTGGCCGGATTCGTTCCGCTTCTTCTATCCGAACGGCGTCGCTCCCAAACGCGGCGAGCTCGTCAAGATGCCCACCCTGGCGAATACCCTGCGCCAGATGGCGGCCGCGGAATCGAAAGCCAAGGGCGACCGCACCGCCAAGATCCGTGCGGTTCACGATCTGTTCTATAAGGGCGACATCGCGGCCAAGCTCGCCGATTTCCTGGATACCAATGGCGGCCTGATCACCCGCGACGACCTGGCAAAGTTCCACGCCGAGACCGACGAGCCGCGCACGACAACCTACCGCGGCTACACCATTTCCAAGCCCGGTTTCTGGTCGCAAGGGCCGGTGATGATCGAGGCGCTGAACATCCTGGAAGGTTTCGACCTGAAGAAAATGGGGCACAACAGCCCCGAATACCTGCACACGTTGATTGAGACCGTGAAGCTGGCTTTCGCGGACCGCGACCGCTATTACGGCGACCCGAAATTCAGCAAGATTCCGGAAGAGATCCTGCTATCGAAGGAGTATGCCGCCGAGCGCCGCAAACTCATCGATCCGCAGCGCGCGTCTATGGAAAGCCGGCCCGGCGATCTGCACGCTTCGGTCGCGATGGTGGGCGGCAACGGCAAATCGTCGGATAAGGACACCACCTGCGTCAACGTGGTGGATCGGCAAGGCAACGCATTTTCCGCCACGCCGAGCGGGGCATGGATTCCCTCGGTGATCGCCGCCGATACCGGCATTCCGCTCTCGGTTCGCATGGAATCGTTCGTGGTGACGCCGGGGCATGCCAACCAGGTGGCGCCCGGCAAGCGTCCGCGCGTGACCCTGAGCCCCACGGTGGTGACGCGGGACGGCCAGCTGGTCCTCACGATGTCGACGCCCGGCGGCGACAACCAGGATCAGGCTATGCTCCAGGTTCTGTTGAACATCCTGGAGTTCGGCATGTCGCCCCAGGAGGCGGTCGAGGCTCCGCGTTTCCAGAGCAGCCACTTCTATAACTCCTTCGGCTATCACGAGTTCACGCCCGGTAAAGTGAGCATTGAAGGACGCATTCCCCGCCCCACGATCCAGAAGCTGATCGAGCTCGGCCATGTGGCTCAGCCGGCCGCCGACTGGAGCAACACGTCGGCGCCCACCGTCATCCAATTGATTGGCGGGGTGCTCAACGGCGGGGCCGATCCTCGGCGCGCACGCTTCGTGTTCGGCCGTTAACATTTCTCACCACAGTTCCATTTCAGGAGATCTCATGCCGCGGATCTTGGTGTTCGATGTGAATGAGACCCTCCTGGATTTGAACGCCCTCCAGCCCCATTTCGAGCGGATATTTGGCGATGGGGCGATGCTTCGTGAGTGGTTCGGTCAAGTCATTCAGTTCGCCGAGGCTCTGACGCTGGCTGGCGACTACCGGAATTTCGGCGAGGTCGCGCGTGCCGCTTTGGAGATGACCGCGGAAGCGCACGGTGTGCGGCTTTCTGCGGAAGAAACAGAGCGAGTCATGGCCGGAATGCGGAGTCTGCCCGCTCACGCGGAAGTGCCCAAGGCTCTGAGCCGTTTGAAGAGCGCGGGCTTTCGGATGGTCGCGCTGACCAACTCGCCACAAGCCGTCGTGGATGCCCAGATGAAGCAAACCAAGCTGCAGGAGTACCTGGAGTGTAACTTTTCGGTTGATGGAGTTCGCAAGTATAAGCCCTCGCCGGAGCCGTACCGGATGGTCGCGGCGGAATTGGGCGTCCCGGTGCGAGACCTCCGCATGGTTGCGGCACACGCCTGGGACGTCGGCGGCGCCATGCGGGCAGGCTGCGCGGGGGCGTTCATCGCCCGGCCCGGAAAAGCCGCCTTTTCACTGTTCCCCAAGCCTGACGTCACCGGCAAAGATCTTACCGAGGTCGCTGAGGCGATCCTGAAGGCGGAATTGCCGGGCGAGACGGTATAATGGAGACGGAGTCCCTCGTGTTTCTTTCCCGATTTCTGCGCCTTTCGGCGCACGTTCAGATGCTGCCTATCCTCGAAGGCGGCGAGGAGATCCTCGTCGGCGGCCAGGCGGTGCTCGAAGGCGTCATGATGCGCGCCCCGCACAGCTATTGCGTGGCTGTCCGTAAGGCGGACGGCGAGCTGGTGACCGAGGAAAAGCCCCTTCATCGCATGTCGGAGAAGTACCCCATCTTCCGTCTGCCGGTGTTCCGTGGCTTGGGAACCTTAGCGCAGGCCATGACTCTGGGGGTCAACGCCTTGCAATTTTCCGCCAACGCCGCGCTCGAGGGCGAGCAGAAGGAAGGCGAGAAGCCGACCGAGATCAGCTCGGGCATGATGGCCGCAACGCTCATCGGCAACCTGCTGTTCTTCATCGCGCTGTATAAATTCGTGCCGCTGCTGCTGGCGACCCAGCTGGGCCACGTGGTGCCGTCGCTCTCCGGCCGGTTCGCAACGAACATGATGGACGGCGGCATACGCATCGCGATCTTCCTGATATTTCTGTTCGCGCTGTCGCGGTTCAAGGACATCCGCCGCGTGTTCCAATATCACGGCGCCGAGCACAAAGTGGTCTTCAATTACGAATCCGGCAAGCCGGTTACGGTCGAGAACGCGCAGAAGTTCGTCACGTTCCATCCGCGCTGCGGGACCAGTTTCATGCTGGTGATGCTGGTGATCGCGATGATCGTCTACGCATTGATTCCGGTGGATGGTTTCTGGATCAAGTTCGCCGTGCGTCTGGCGATGCTGCCGCTGATCATCGGCCTGAGCTACGAAATCATCCGCTTCGCCGCCAAGCGCCAGGGCACCTTGATGGGACTCTTGAGCGCGCCCGGATTGTGGCTGCAGCGCATCACCACGCAGCCTCCCGACGATTCGCAGGCCGCCGTCGCGATTCACGCGCTTCAGGGCGCCATGGAGCTCGAACAGAAGCAGGGCGGCGAGCTGGTCATCGCCTAAGCTGGTCGGAACGCCCATGGAATATCAGAAAAAACTCGACGATATCGAGCGCCGCTTCGAGGAGCTCACGGCCCAGATGGCCGACAACGCGGTCATCAGCGACTCCGCGCTGTATCGCAAGATCTCCAAGCAGCAGAGCGATATGGGCGATATGGTCGGCAAATATCGCGAGTGGAAGGCGGCCAACAAGAATCTTGAAGAAGCGCGGCTGATGCTGGCCGAGACCGATCCCGAGCTTCGCGCCATGGCCCAGGACGAAGTCGCGCGCCTGGAGCCGCTGCTGACCCAGTATGAAGAGGAGCTCAAGGTTCTGATGCTCCCCAAGGATCCGCTCGACGAGAAAGATGTCGTGCTCGAGATACGGGCCGGCACGGGCGGCGATGAGGCGACTCTCTTTGCCGACGAGCTATTCCGCATGTACGGGCGCTTCGCGGAGTCGCGCGGCTGGAAGGTCGAAGTGACCTCCGCCAGTGATTCGGCGGTGGGCGGGGTCAAGGAAGTCATCGCCCTGATCAGCGGCAAGCGCGTCTACAGCCAGCTGAAGTACGAGAGCGGCGTGCATCGCGTACAACGCGTACCGCAGACCGAGCAGCAAGGGCGAGTCCACACATCGGCGGTCACGGTCGCCGTACTGCCGGAAGCCGATGAAGTCGAGATCAAGCTTGAGGCCAAGGACGTCCGCACCGACACATTCTGCTCCTCGGGTCCCGGCGGACAGAGCGTGAACACTACGTATTCAGCGGTTCGCTTGACGCATATCCCAACCGGCGTCGTTGTGTCGTGCCAGGACGAGAAATCGCAGATCAAGAATCGGGCGAAAGCGGAGCGCGTCCTCCGGTCGCGTTTGTATGAGCTTGAGTTGCAAAAGCAACAGGAAAAGATTGGTGCCGAGCGCCGCACGATGGTCGGCAGCGGCGACCGCAGCGAGAAGATCCGCACCTATAACTTCCCTCAGAACCGCGTGACCGACCATCGTATCGGTCTCACGCTCCATCAGCTCAACCTGGTAATGGAAGGCAAGCTCGAGCCCATCGTCGACGCCCTGACGACGTATTACCAGACCGAAAAGCTCAAAGAGCAGAGCGAAGCGGCCTGACCATCCACACCGCGCTGCTCCAGGGTAAGCAGCTCCTCGAACAAGCTGGGATCGCAGTCCCCCGCCTCACCGCCGAAGTGCTGCTCGCGCACGCAGTGGGCCACGATCGGGCATGGTTATTTGCCCACTCCGATGAGGAGCTGCGCGAGGTCTGGTGGATTCACTACGGGCGCTACCTGCATCAGCGCCTGCAGGGCCAGCCGACGCAGCAGATCACCGGAGTCCAGGAGTTCTACGGCCGCGATTTCCGCGTGACGCGCGACGTTCTGATCCCGCGGCCCGAAACCGAGCACGTCATTGAAGCAGCGTTGGGGCTGAACGCAAAGCGCGTAGTCGATATCGGAACGGGATCGGGCGCGATCGCCATCACGCTGGCTCTCGAAACCGCGTGCCGACGTGGTGGCAACAGATGTATCGCTCGCGGCATTGCACGTAGCGAGTGCCAACGGCCGCACCCTCGGTGCGGATGTCGAATGGATTGCCTGCGACTTGGCCTCCGCCGTCAACGGAACGTTCGATCTGGTGGTGTCGAATCCGCCCTACGTTCCGGCGCGCGATAAGAACACGCTGCAGCGCGAAGTTCGCGACTACGAGCCCGAAATCGCGCTCTATGGCGGCGATGACGGCCTGGAGATTTACCGCCGTCTGATCCCGGACGCCGCGCGACTGCTCGCGCCCGGAGGCTGGCTGGTGCTGGAAATCGGCTACGCGTTGGCTGACTCCGTGCGCGCGATGCTGAGCGCGTGGAAGGACGTCGAAATCCGGACCGACCTGGCCGGTCTGCCGCGAGTGATCCTGGCTCAGCGAGCAGTAGCGTCAACCTGAAGCAATTCTACGGGAGGCGCACAGGCGAATTGAATAGGCCCGGCTTCTCGATTCCTTCATCGGGTCGGCCACCTCGGCGCTAGGCCCGTCACCTGTTTCTCAACGAATTCGCCATACCAACGCTGCATCGGCGGCCGCATGCACTGCTATAATGATATACACATAAACGCATATGTCCTCCATGGTTCGATGGTCGCTGGTGGTCTCCCGGGAGACGGATATCGCTCTCCGCACTCTCTTAGCCCAGCAAGGTATGCGCAAAGGTGACCTATCGCGCTTCGTGGAAGAAGCCGTGCGCTGGCGAGTACTGGACTCCACGGCAGAGCAAATCCGTGGACGAAATCGCGCGATTGCTCCGGCCGAGATTGACCGGGCGATTGACGCTGCACTGGCAACGGCTCGATCCGCACGTCCGAGTCCCGCTAAACGCTCCAGCCGGAGATGAGGGTCATACTCGATACCAATATCCTGGTAAGCGCGTTGATCACGCCGAACGGCGTCACGGAAAAACTCTATCTAGCGTGGCGCGCCGGGCGTTTTGAGCTGCTCACCTGCTCCGAGCAACTCAGCGAGTTCCGGCGTGTGACACGCTACCCGCGCGTGCGTTCGTACATTCGACCCGCCGAGGCCGGGACGCTCCTAAACGAACTGCGCCGCTTGGCGATCATCATCGACAATCTCCCGCGAATCGACGTCGTCTCCGACGCCTCGGACAACTTCCTGCTAGGCCTTGCTCTTGCAGGCCAGGCAGACTATCTTGTCACTGGCGATCGGTCCCATCTTCTGGCAATGCAACGCTATGGTGAAACGCGAATCGTCACAGCTCGTTACATGATCCGATCCCTTTACTCCGGATGAAACTCTACTTCCATCTCGACATGGATGCGTTCTTCGTCTCGGTCGAAGAGCTGTTCGATCCGTCGCTTAAGGGCAAGCCGGTGGTCGTCGGCGGGCGGCCCAATGAGCGCGGCGTGGTGTCCGCGGCTTCCTATGCGGCCCGCAAGTTCGGAGTGCATTCCGCCATGCCCTTGCGAACCGCGTATAAACTTTGCCCGCAGGCGATCTTCGTCGATGGCCACCGCGAGCGCTACATCGAGTACTCGCACAAAGTCTACGAAGTACTGCAAAGCTTCTCGCCGAAGGTCGACATGGCGTCGATCGACGAAGCCTATCTGGACCTCACCGGCACGGAGCGGCTGCATGGGACTCCTCTTGAGGCAGCCCACAAGCTGCACCAGGCCGTCAAAGAGGCTACTGCTTTGAACTGCTCCATCGGAATCTCCGGGGCGCGGATGGTGGCCAAGGTCGCCTCCGACCAAGCCAAACCAAATGGCATTCTTTGGATACTTCCAGGCCAGGAAGCGAGTTTCCTCGCGCCGCTCGACGTGCGCAAGATTCCCGGCGTCGGCAAAGTCACCGAGGGGCGTCTCCATGCGGTCGGGATTCGCAAGGTCGGCGATCTGGCGGCGCTCGACGGAGCTTTCCTCGAAGAGCGCTTCGGAAAGTGGGGCCTGGCGCTGGCGGGCAAGTCGCACGGAATGGACGCGGGCGGCTGGTTCGATACGGAGGTCGGCGAAGGCGGCGGCCCGAAATCGATCAGCCACGAACACACCTTCATGGTCGACACCGCCGAAGTTGCGGACGCTCGACGGCATCCTGGTGCGCCTCTCCGAAATGGTCGCGCGGCGGCTTCGCGACCATCATTTGTGGGCGCGCACTTTGCAGATCAAGCTGCGCTATTCGGACTTTTCGACCTTTACGCGATCCCGCACGCTCGACCATGCTTCGCAGATCGATGCGGAATTGGCGGCCGCGGCGCGCGAGCTCTTTCATAAGAACTGGACTGCTAAACCCATCCGGCTGCTGGGAGTCTACGCGCAATCGCTTGAGGCGAGCGAAGGGCAGACCAGCCTCATCGACGAGCCTCGTGCTCAGGACTGGCGCAGAACGCTCGCCGCGGTGGATAAGATTCGTGAGAAATACGGCCAAGACGGCATCATATCGCTGGCCTCCGGCATGAAAGCCGGCTTTCGCCAACGAGTGCATGAGAATCCCGAGAACCTGCCAGGCAAGGAGCCCAAGCCGGGTAAAGAACCGAAGAGAGACTAGTACCGCCGGCACAAGTCGAGTCATTCGCTTGGCCCCAAACTTGCACATGCGGGAGTCGCGTGAGGACTCTACGGCTTCAATGGCTTCCGGTTGTCATCGCAGGCAGCGCCGTCGCGCTGGCTCAGTCGGCGGTCAAAAGCACGGAAACTCCGACCCCGGCGGCTCTTTCCGCCAGCGCCTGGGAAACACTGGATAAAGGGCTTCGGGATGACGATTCGGAACATCGCAAACAGGCGATTGGAGCGGTGGGCACCATCGGTGCAGCGCCCGAGGCCGTGAGAAGAGTCGTGCAAGCTTTGCACGACAAAAATACTCTGGTCCGGCAGAAAGCCGCGGCCACTCTGGGCGAAATGGGTTCTCCGGAAGCAATTCCCGAGCTTAAAGCGGCCCTGGATGACGACCAGGCTGAAGTGAGCTTTACCGCGGCCAAGGCCCTGGCAAGCTTGGGCGATCGAAGCGGCCGGGAAATTTTCTGGCAGGTGATGCAAGGTGAGAGGAAAGACGGTCCCGGCTTCGTAGAGGGAGCCTTGCGAAATGCGAAGCACCGGCTGAGTCCGGGGCAACTGGCGTTGATGGGAGCTAAAGAGGCAGCCGGCCTGTTCGGTCCGGCGGCGATAGGCGTGGATGTCGTGGCGGAGGTCGTAAAGGACCTCAAGAAAAGCAGCGGAGCCGCAGGCCGCGTGGTCGTCGCCGAAGTCATCGCCAAGGACCCGGATCCCAATAGCGTCTCCCTGCTCGAATGGGCCTTGCGCGACGATAGTTCCACGGTTCGCGCCGCAGTGGCCGAGGCCCTGGGGGAGTGCGGGACTCGGGAAACGCCTGCGAAGCTGGCTCCCCTGTTGTCGGACGACAGTCACGCGCCTCGCTACATGGCAGCCGCGGCAATGATCCGGCTCAATCTCAAGTTTCAGCAAGATCGCCCATAACCGATGGACTAGGGGGCGGCCTCGCGGCACTGGCGATTTCTGTGTCAGGTATCCTAAAGGGACAGTGCCAGCGTTATCTATCGTCGTCCCGATTCATAATGAGGAACCCTGCATTCTGCCGCTCTATGACCGGCTGACCGCGGTGCTCGAGAAAATCCGCCGGCCGTACGAGATCCTGTTCGTCGACGACGCCTCCACCGACCGCAGCTTCGACCTTCTGGCGAACCTGGTGGAGACCGATCCTCGCCTGAAGGTGATTCGCCTGCGGCGCAACTTCGGGCAGACCGCGGCGCTGGCTGCCGGGTTCGACGAATCGCAGGGCAACATCGTCATCTCGCTCGACGGCGACTTGCAGCATGCGCCTGAGGACATTCCGGCGCTGCTCGAAAAAATCGACGAAGGCTACGATATCGCCAGCGGCTGGCGCAAGGATCGGCTGGATAACGCGGTCACCCGCAAGATTCCCTCGCGGATCGCCAACTGGCTGATGGCCAAGGCATCCAACGTGGACCTGCGGGATTTCGGCACCACCTTCAAGGCCTACCGTTCGGAGATTCTCAAGGATGTGAATCTCTACGGCGAGCTGCACCGCTTCATTCCCGCGCTGGCGTCGTTCTACGGCGCACGCATCGCCGAAGTGCCCATCCGCAACCTGCCGCGCGTCAATGGCGGATCGCATTACGGCCTGGGCCGGACCTTTCGCGTGGCGTTCGACATTTTCACGATCTGGTTCCTGCTGAAGTATTTCACGCGTCCGATGCATTTTTTCGGCAAGTGGGGATTGCTCAGCGCCGGCACCGGAAGCGCCGTGCTGGCAGGGCTCGGTGCGGAAAAAATCTGGACCCGCATCGATATTATTCAGGAGCACGGACCGCTGATGCTGGTGGCCGGGCTCGCGCTGGTCACCGGTGTGATCCTGTTCTGCACCGGCCTGCTGGGAGAAGTGCTTACGCGAACCTATTTCGAAAGCCAGGGCCGCCGCATCTACGCCGTGCGTGAAATCCGCACACGGCGCGAAGAGAAAGCCGCCGGCGGGGCTCGTTAATCCGTTTTGGAATGGTTCCGGTTCGTGCGGTAATTTTCGATTTCGGCGGAGTCCTGTGCTTCCATCCGGACGAGGCGCGCTGGCGCCGCGCCGCGGAAACCGCCGGCCTGCCGGTTTCCGAATTCATGTCCGCCTTCTGGGCCCATCGAATCCCCTACGACGCCGGCGTGGTTGAGCCCGCCGATTATTGGCGCAGGGTCCTAGGCCCTGCTTTCCAGGAGTCCAGTCTGCCGGAACTGGTCCGCCGTGAAATCGAGCTATGGAATCAGTACGACGCGCGGGTGCTCGCCTGGGCCGGCCAATTGCGCGCCGCGGGATATCGTACAGCGATCCTGTCCAATCTGCCTCGACCGCTCGGCGAGGAGCTGCGCGCGACTCCCGGGTTCCTCGACCCCTTCGATCACCACACGTTTTCCTACGAACTTCGCAAGGTGAAACCGCAGCCGGAAATCTATCTCGACGCGATCCGGGGAGTGGGCGTCGAGCCTTCCGAAGCGCTGTTCCTGGATGATCGTCCGGACAACGTCGAGGGCGCAATCGCCGTAGGAATGCCAGCGCTGCTGTATTCAACCTGGGAAGATTTCGTGGCCGGCGGCCGCGCGCACTACGGCTTACCGGAACCCGGGTTTGCGGACCCTGTCGCGCGCCGCCAGTAGTCTTCGAACAGGCTCTTCATGGCTTCGGCCATGCCCTCGTGCTCGAACACCACGGCCGTCCAGGCGGGCTTGCTGGTGACCGGATCCACCAGCGCGAGCAACCCGCAGCGGCCATCCATCACCGCCATCTTCATCGGGACTTTGTCGATCTGCCGGATCTGGACGCCCGCGTTTTCATATTCCGTTAGAAATCGCTGATGAGCGGCGTCGAGCGTGCCGCGTTCGACGATCAGGCGGCATTGGACGCCGCGGGCACATGCCTGAAGAACCTGTTCGGCGTCCAGCGGATCCACCGCGTAGGGCGGGCGCGAGAATTCGAGATACTCGGCGCGCGCCTCGGCCAGCATGGCGCGAAACTGGCCCGCGGTCTGGCCCGGATCGTTGACCAGGCGCAGAAAATCAAGCGTGCCGCCGCCCCCCTGCCCTTCCGTATAAGCGGACATCAAGTCGTTCAAGAGCCCGGAGGCCGCTTTGCTCTGCTCGGCGAGCTCGGCTTCGAGCGCGTGCGTCCTGCGCGCAAGATACGCAGGCAAGGCCTGATCCGGCGGAACGGCCGAAAACAGCTTGGTGCGGTCCTGGATCACGCGGGCGAAGCCTTTCTCGACCAGACTGTCGAGCACTTCGTAGATCTTCTGCCGGGGCACGTGCGCGCGCGCCGCCAGCTCCAGCGCCTTGAACCGGGGATGCCCCACCAGCACCAGGTAGGATCGCGCCTCGTACGCGTTCAAGCCCAGGGCTTGCAGGCGCTGCCAGAAGCGGCGGAATTCGAGCTCGGTTGGTTGTTCTCTCGCCATGCTGAGATGCGGGAATGGTCGAGCATAGCAAATTGCTACAATCGCCGTTAGGAGCGCACAGGATGCTGTGCGCGATACAAGGAGTACGGTCTTGAATAAATCTGCCGCCGGCCTTCCCGAGACCCTCGGAACACTTCGAAACTACAAAGATCTGGCTGCCAAGCTTCCCGAGCGCACCGTGAAAGACGAGCTTCGCGAGAATCTGATCTGCCGGCTGCAGAAACACGAGCCTCTGTTCCCCGGCATCGTGGGATTCGACGATACGGTTGTTCCGCAGGTGGTCAACGCGGTGCTCTCGCGCCACAATTTCATCCTGCTGGGCCTGCGCGGCCAGGCCAAGACACGGCTGATCCGCATGCTGGCGACGCTGCTCGATGAGCGCGTTCCCTACATCGCCGGCTGCGAGATTCGCGACAATCCCTTCGCGCCGATTTGCAAGTCCTGCCGCGACAAGATCCGCGAGATGGGCGATGCCACGCCGATCGCCTGGCTTTCGCGGGAAGAGCGTTACGTGGAGAAGCTGGCCACACCCGATGTGACCATCGCGGACATGATCGGCGATATCGATCCCATCAAAGCCGCGCGCGCGGGGCAGAACATCGCCGACGAGTTGACGGTCCACTACGGGCTGCTGCCGCGGGCGAACCGAGGCATTTTCGCCATCAACGAGCTGCCCGACCTGGCGGGAAAGATCCAGGTGGGCTTGTTCAACATCATGCAGGAAGGCGACGTGCAGATTAAGGGTTACCCGGTCCGGCTGCCTCTGGATCTGATGCTGGTGTTCACCGCCAATCCCGAGGATTACACCGCGCGCGGCAAGATCATCACGCCGCTCAAGGACCGCATCGGCAGCGAGATCCGCACGCACTATCCCGTGGCGCTCGATCACGGGATGGCGATCACGGAGCAGGAAGCCTGGGCCAAGCGGACCGCGCCTATCGAGATCCGCGTGCCTGCTTATATTCGCGAGGCCGTGGAGCAGCTGGCGTTCTCGGCTCGCGACGACAAGCGCGTCGACAAGCGCTCCGGCGTCAGCCAGCGGCTGCCGATTTCGGTGCTGGAAAACGTCATCTCGAACGCCGAGCGGCGGGCGCTTTCGATCGGCGATGCGGTCGCCGTTCCGCGCGTGATGGATATCTACGCGGCGCTCCCCTCGATCACCGGCAAACTCGAACTGGAGTACGAAGGCGAGCTCAAGGGCGGCGACGCGATCGCGCGCGAGCTGATTCGCCTGGCTGTGGGCAAAGTGTACACGCGGATTTTCGACGGCGAGAATATGTCGACGATCATCCAGTGGTTCGAACTGGGCGGGTCGCTGAAGCTGGACGAGACGCAGCCGTCGTCGGAGATGATCAAGCAGCTCGCGGGCATTCAGGGATTGCTCGAAAAGACCAAGCTGCTGGGATTGGGCGCGAGCGAGCCGGATGCGGTCCGGGCCGCGGCGGCGGAGTTTATCCTCGAAGGCCTCTACGCGCACCGGCGGATCAGCCGCAATGAAGAGATCGGATATACGGCCGAAGTTCGCCGGCGTGAGCCTGGCCCGGACGATCCTAAAGCCAAGGCGTCGACGAAGGAATTACCAGTAGATGCCAACCGCCATCACCGAGACTCCATCCGTCCCACCTCCTCTTGAGCCGCCGCGAAAGCGATGGACGCGAGAGGAGTGCGTCGCGCTTGAGGCATCGGGTATCTGGGACCAGCAGCATCTCGAGCTGATTGAAGGAGAACTGATCAGCAAGATGGGCAAAAACCGTCCACACACGATTGTCATGGTCATCATGCATGCGTGGCTTCTCCGCGTCTTCGGGGAACAGTTCGTTGAACAAGAGACTTCGATTGACGTCGCTACGGAGGACAATCTCGTCAATGAGCCAGAGCCGGATTTGATCGTCCTGTCGAAGCCTTCCCGAGAAATCAGAGACCAAAATCCTCAACCCTCGGAAGTTCGATTGTTGGTGGAGATCGCCGACTCCACATTGAGGTTCGATTTAACCGTCAAGGCCCGTCTCTACGCCCGTGCCAGGATCGCCGAGTATTGGGTGGTAGACATCCCGGGGCGGAGAATCATCGTGCATCGCGATCCGCAGTCAGGTCAGTACCAGTCGGTGACGGCCTATGCCGAGCATGAAAGCGTGAAACCGCTCGCATCGCCGGACCACGAGTTTTTGGTGGGGTCAGCCTTCGCTGGATAGCTTTACTTCCGACAAAGAAGATTGCCGTATGGGAACAGAACAGTCTTCAGAAGCGATTGCTAGCAATACCGACGAAGAGCTGTTCCAGGCTTCCTTTCGGGGTGACTACGATGATGACACTCCTTGGGCCGCCGTGACAGAACTCCGACGACGAAATACACCGGAGGTCTTCGAACTGGCGGTTATTTACTCTCGGTCCAAGATTCCTTTAGAACGTGCGCGGGCGTTAGATGTCTTGGCCCAACTCGGTGGCGGCAAATCGACTTCCGAGCGGGCATACATGGACGAAAGCGTTGCCATCGCTGAAACATGCCTGCGCGATGATGATCCAGTCGTCATTCATTCCGCAGCCTGGGCTTTGTCGCACTTAGCAAATGATCGGGCCATCTCTACATTGATCAGGTTGCGAGTTCACCCTGACCCTGGAGTAAGGTGGGCAGTGGCATCCGGTATCGTGGGCACTGGCCGCGAGGATGCGATCCAGACATTGATTGGCCTGATGGAGGATAGCGATGACAAAGTCCGCAACTGGGCGACATTCGGCCTGGGCACCCAGTGTGTCGAAGATTCGGCAGAAATCCGGGAAGCATTGCGCAAACGCTTGAACGATACGTTTGAAGATGCTCGCTACGAGGCGATCTGGGGTTTGGCGCGCCGCAGGGATGAAAAGGCACTGCGGCTTCTGTTAGAACGCCTTGGCACTGATCATTGCAGTGGGGACGAAATGACCGCCGCGGAAATCCTTGGCTTGGACTACAAAACGCCGGTCTATCATCTGCGCGCGGGATTGCGGGCCCTCCTATAAGGGCATCCGGCTCCCCACGTGGTAGCTTCAGCTGGCTAGCGCGTCGTTTAGGGAGTCTCGACAACGTCATCATAGGTTTCCCCGCCAGGAGAATACGTGAGTCGTGCAGTTCGGCGTCGGCTCACCCGGCGCTACACGGTACGAAAGGCTCGATCCGATCCATTTGCCGTCCCGATATGAAATCTTCACCACGGTCGCTTCGGAGATGAAACTTTCGATGATGCCAATCGCTGTTTCTACCGATTCTTCGATGTCGATTCCGAGGAAGGGCCCACGTGCGTGTGCCATTCATCGAAACCAATGGTGATCTCACGACCTACCGTGCCCAGGTAGAGCACACGATCGGTACCAGGCTGAAACAGGAGGTTATCCGCTGGCGTCACGGATGACTCTGGTCGTCATAGTTATGCTCGTAGACCGTGCAATTCGGGCTCGAGCGCTAGCACGTCCGCGTGGTAGCTTGAAGTAGGGAGGTTCTCGCGCCCGCATGAAATCGGTACGCTATTCCAAGTACACCGGCGAGGACCTTGGCCTGAGCGCCGAAGACCTGATGAAGGCGCTTTCCGACTTCTTCCTCGAAAGCGGCTTCAACAATCCCTACATGCAGTTCAGCGAGTTCAACGAGCACTCGCTCGACGAACTCAAGCGCGCCATCGAGGAAGCCCTCCAGCGCGGCGAATTCTTCGATCCCGAACGCGCCGAGCAGATCCAGCAGAAGCTCGAAAGCATGAGCGAAGAGGAGATGGACCAGTTGCTCGGCAAACTCGTCCAGAAGCTCGTCGACGAGGGCTACATCAATACCGAGCAGCAGTCCGGCGGCGTGGGGCAGAAGGAAGGCAAAATCGACGTCAAGATCACCGACAAGAGCGTCGATTTTCTGGGCTTCAAGACGCTGAAGGATCTGCTGGGGTCGCTCGGCCACTCAAGCTTCGGAGCGCATGACACGCGCGATCTTGCCACCGGCGTCGAGACCACCGGCGCGGCCAAGCAATACGAATTCGGCGACACCATGAATCTGGACGTCTGCCAGACTCTGTTCAGCGCGATGCAGCGCGAAGGCGTCAAGCTGCCGTTGAATCTCGAATACGAAGATCTGCACGTGCATCAATCCGAGTATCAAAGCTCCTGCGCCACGGTCCTGATGCTAGATTGCAGCCACAGCATGATCCTGTACGGCGAGGACCGCTTCACGCCCGCGAAGAAAGTCGCGATGGCGCTCTCGCACCTGATCCGGACGCAATATCCCGGCGATTCGCTGCGCTGCGTCCTGTTCCACGATTCGGCCGAGGAGCTGCGGATCGAGGAACTCGCGCGCGTGCAGGTCGGCCCGTATTACACCAATACGCGCGAAGGCCTGATCCTGGCGCAGCGGCTGCTCAACCAGGAACGCAAGGACATGAAGCAGATCATCATGATCACCGACGGCAAGCCCAGCGCGTTGACGCTCGAAGACGGGCGCATCTACCGCAATGCCTTTGGCCTCGATCCGCTGGTGATCAGCCGCACGCTCGAAGAAGTCAATCGCTGCAAGCGCCAGAACATCCTGATCAACACATTCATGCTGGCCAGCGATTACGGATTGGTCCAGTTCATCCAGAAGGTGACGCAGCTTTGCCGCGGCAAGGCGTACTTCACCACGCCCCACAACCTGGGGCAATACCTGCTGATGGACTATATGAACCGCAAGACGCGGACCATCCACTAGCGATCGGCCACTCGCTGCCGCTCGTGGTTCTGTGCTGTGAGCCATTAGCACCGAACCGCGACCGCCAGGGAGCGGCCAGTCTGGCACGACACCTGCACTGACCTTTCATGAGATGCTGTTTCGCAACCGCATTGAAGCTGGCCGTCTGCTGGCCCAGGCGCTGGCTAAATATGAGGGCCGGCCTAACCTGGTGGTTCTCGGCCTGCCGCGCGGCGGAGTTCCGGTGGCGCGCATCGTGGCCGACTTCCTGGGCGCGCCCTTGGATGTATTCCTGGTCCGGAAACTCGGCGTTCCCTGGCAGCCGGAGCTCGCGTTCGGCGCGATCACAGAAACAGTTCGCGTCATCGACGCCGGCCTCGTGCGGGAATGCGAACTCACCCCTTCCGTCATCGACGAAATCGCCGCGCGCGAGCAGCGCGAGATCGACCGGCGCAGCCGTCTCTACCGCGGGACACGCTCTATGATGGAGATCCACGGCAAGGAAGTCATCATCGTCGACGATGGTCTGGCCACCGGCAGCACCATGCTGGCCGCGGTTCGGGCTCTTCGCCAACAGGGGGCAAAGCGAATCCTCGTCGCCGTTCCCGTAGGCCCGCCCGGCACCTGCGACGCGCTGCGAAGGGAAGCCGACGAAGTCGTATGCCTATCGTCACCCGAGCCGTTCTATTCGGTGGGAACGTGGTATGAGGACTTCACCCAGGTCTCCGATCGCGAAGTACAGGAGACGTTTTCCCCGCAGGAGGCGTCTAAGATCGAGCCAAACGCCGCTTCATAGCGCCCGCGATACGAGTGAGCAGGTTCCGACCCCATGGATCTGCTCGAAGCGCCTGGAGTTCCTTGTCGAGTTGCAGAGCCCAGGCCGTCCGCTCCTCGAATTCCTTGTGAACGCGAAGAGCCCATTGCGTTTGCTCCTCAACCTCCGCGCTCAATGCCTGGACCCGCTTCCTCAGATCCTGGATCTCCCGGTCTTGTTGTAAGGCCCAGATCGTACGGCTTTCCAACTCCTGGTACAGGCTTTCGAGCTCTTCTTTGCGGCAGCCTTCGAGATCCTTGAGCCTTTTGCAGGCGATCTCGAGTTCTCGTTGCAGATCGTGCGGCCAAGCGGACCATTGGTAAGGATCGTTTTCCTGGCTCTCGGTCCGTTCGATAACCACGCGCTCTGGAGGGCGGACACAGAACGCCGGACTGAAGGGCTCTTGAAAACGACAAGCCGACTCCGCAGTCGTCGCCAGAACCGCGAGCATTTGCGTCGGCTTGATATTCCCGCGGATCATTTCATCTTCATCCCGGCGATGGACCTCATCAATGAAGCCCTGATCCCAAGCCGCCGAAGCGTCGAAATTGGGACCGAACCGCCGGTCCACGAACGGTTCAATGACGTTCCCAAAGGCCACGAACTGATGAAAGTGGAAGTTTTCAATCAGCAGCGGCAGGATATCCTGAGCCCGTATTCCCTCGAAGCCAAGCTTGGAACAGTCCCAATCCTCGTAGACCTCCTCATACCGGCGCAGCTGGTGATTGTATCGATACGACGGAGGCAGGCGCCGCCAAAACTCTTGTACCAGAGACATCGCTTCCGGCCACCGCAAGTGTCCGTTTCGGCCGATCATATCGGCGATCGCAAAGCACCCGCCCGTTCGCAAGCTTTCCTTGATGCCGGCGAAAAGGCCCTCCAGGTTCAGAACATGATGCAGGACATGGCTTGCAATCACACCGTCGTATTCGTGAGAGGGCCGCCACTGGTTGAAGTCGGCCGGCATAGGATTCAGATGATCGGCGACACCGTGTTCGGAGGCCGCCGAACGCCCGCGCTCCAGCATATCTTCGTTGATCTCGAGACAGTCGATAATGAACTGCGAATGGCCGGCACTTCGCAGAGTCAGGGCGAACTGAATTTCCCGATCGCAGTTCCCGGCGCCGATGCTGAGAAACCTGGCCGGATGACCCTTCCGCAGTTCGCACTGCCGTTGCATCGAATCCGTAAATACTTCGGTTACGCCGCGAACGCCAACGGCCTCAAGTTTGGGGCGAACGTACTTGTTCGACCAGTAGTGGAAGATCGGAGGCAGGCTGTGGACCGTAGTACAGTCCTTGAAGATTCTCTCCTCTTGGGCCAGGCGTATCTGGTAGGCAACGTCGGGGAGAGTTCCGGGCTTGGAGTCGGGTGAATCGGCGTTTACGGGCGACGGCATCCTCGAATCCAGACCCAATCTTAACACCGCGTACCGGCCGTTTTCCTGAATTGGCCGTGAAAATGCACAATAGAGGGTGTATGCTGCCCTTCAAACGAGTCTTGTTCCCCGTGGATTATTCGCCGTCGTGCACGGCCATGGTTCCGTACGTGAAGGACATGACCCGGCACTTCTCGGCCGGCCTCACCCTGGTACACGCGTATGCTTTGCGGCCCGTATTTGTGAATCGCGACATTGAAGGCGTGCTGGTGTATAGCGACTTGGCCTATGCCGATCCCAAGATCTCCGAAGAAACCCGTGCGATCGAAGTACAACGGCTGAGCGAGTTCGCCGCCAAGATGTTTCCCGGCCAGCGGGCTGACCTGGTGACGGAAGAAGGCGAAGCCGGCGGCGTGATTCACAGGATCCTACAACATCAGGGCGCCGATCTGGTCATGATGCCGACCCGCGGCTGCGGACCCGTCCGGCGATTCCTGCTCGGCTCGGTCACCGCCAAGGTGCTCCACGATGTCAGCGCGGCCGTGTGGACAAGCACCGGCACAACCATCGAAGCGCATGCGCCATCGGTTCCCTACAAGTCCATCGTCTGCGCACTGGACGAGACCGAGGAGTCGGAGGCGATTCTCCGCGCGGCTGCGGCTATGGCCAAGTCCTACCAGGCGAACCTGTCTCTGGTCCATGTCCTCGAAATGCCGCCGGCGACGCCGGAGATGGACTTCGGCATGTATCGCAAAGACTTGATCGATGCAGGCCACTTGCATATGCAGGGACTGAAGAACCGGCTGAATCTGGACGTGCCGGATGTCGTCATCGATGCCGGAATTCGTGACGGGGTCCACGAGGAAATCGTCCGCCGGAAGGCCGATCTGCTGGTCGTCGGCCGGGGCCACGATCAGGGGATCGTCAGCCGGGTTTGGTCCAGACTGTACTCGATCGTGCGCGATTCTCCGTGCCCGGTTCTCAGCATCTGAGGCTCGTCATAAAAAAGCCATTGCGCTTCTAGACCCACTTGAGCTGTGGGATATGACGCAACTCATCGCGTCACGCGATACTTTAGGAGTCGGCGCCGCAGATGACGGACTCCTCCTCCCTTCCGAACGACCGCAGGGTCGCTTACTTCTCCATGGAAATCGCGTTGCGCGCGGACTTGCCGACCTATGCTGGCGGCCTGGGCGTGCTTGCGGGCGATATGCTCCGGTCGGCCGCCGATCTGAGCGTCCCCATGGTTGGCGTCACGCTGGTGTACCGCAAGGGCTACTTCCGGCAGCGGCTCGACGATCAGGGGAATCAGCAGGAAGAGCCGGCCGTCTGGAAGCCGGAAGAAGCGTTGGAGCCGCTCACTTCGGTGATATGGCTGGAACTGGCGGGCCGGCGCGTCCAGATTCGTGCCTGGCGATTCACCCTGACTGGCATTTCCGGTGCGACCGTACCGGTCTACCTGCTAGATACGGACCTTCCCGAAAACGACCCCGCGGACCGTTCGCTTACCGATTACTTATACGGCGGCGATCCGCCTTACCGCCTGCGTCAGGAAGCGATTCTGGGGATGGGCGGAGTCAAGATGCTGAACAGCCTGGGCCACACCAGCATCGAAAACTACCATCTGAACGAAGGCCACTCGGCGCTCCTGACGTTCGCGCTGCTGGAACAGAGAATCGGGACTTCGCGCTTGGGAACGGCGAGCGAAGCCGATATCGAATCCGTGCGGCAACGTTGCGTGTTCACCACTCATACGCCCGTACCGGCGGCCTTCGACAAATTCCCCCGCGAACTGGTCGACCAGGTGATCGGCGCCGACCGGGCGGCGGCTTTAGACGTGAGCGCGTGCTGTCAGGATGGCGCACTGAACATGACCTACCTGGCGCTTCGTTTTTCGCGCTATATCAACGGGGTCGCCATGCATCATGGAGAAGTTTCGCGAAGCCTCTTCCCCAACTATCCGGTTCGCGCCATTACCAACGGTGTGCACGCCGTCACGTGGACCTCGCCGAAGTTCCAGGAACTCTACGATCGGCACGTGCCGGAATGGCGCAAGGACAACCTCTACCTGCGCTACGTGGTCGGCGTGCCCCTTGAGGAAATCCGGCAGGCCCATGCCGGCGCCAAGCTGGAACTCCTGGCGGAAATCAAGCGGGCCAGTGGCGCCGACCTGGATCCGGCCGTGCTGACCATCGCCTTCGCGCGGCGCGCGGCGGCTTACAAACGGGCCGATCTTCTGTTTACCGACCTGGAACGGTTGAAATCCATCGCCGCGAAGGCCGGCCAGTTTCAAGTGATCTTCGGAGGCAAGGCTCATCCGCAAGACAACGAAGGCAAGGAGATGATCCGCCGGGTGTTCCAGGCCGCGCATTCCCTCGCGGGAAGCTTGAAAGTGGTTTACATCCCGGATTACGACATGCGCTGGGCACAGATCATGACCAGCGGAGCCGACTTGTGGCTGAACACGCCGCATCGGCCCTTTGAAGCTTCCGGTACCAGCGGCATGAAGGCCGCGCTGAACGGCGTGCCTAGCCTGAGCATTCTCGACGGCTGGTGGATCGAGGGGTGCGTGGAGGGATCCACGGGCTGGGCCATCGGCAAGGAAGAGGATTTGCCGGAAGATCACGGTGCGGAAGCTGCATCGCTCTACGACAAACTCGAGAGAGTGATCGTACCCTTGTTTTACGGCCGTCCGGACGCTTTCGCCGAAGTCATGCGCTACACCATCTCCCTGAATGGCTCGTTCTTCAATACCGAGCGCATGATGGACCAGTATCTGTCCAACGCGTATTCCGGCTGCACCAATCACTCGCGCGGCTAGCTCACTGAAAAAGGGGACAGCGGTGAAAAAGGGGACACCTCCTGGTGTTCGCTCCGCTACTGGCTTGCTGAAAGTAGGAGGTGTCCCCTTTTTCCAATCCTGTCCCACAGGCGGATGCTAACCTTGAAAACAGTGGGCCCGCTTTCCTCCGATGAGCTCCGCCGGATCGATGCATACTGGCGCGCCGCGAATTATCTGTCGGTCGGACAGATTTATCTCCTCGACAATCCGCTGCTGACGGAGCCGTTAACGCTCGCGCACGTCAAGCCGCGCCTGCTGGGTCATTGGGGAACCACTCCCGGTCTCAATTTCGTCTACGTCCACTGCAACCGGGCCATCGTCAAGTACGGCCTCAACATGATCTACGTGTGCGGACCGGGTCACGGCGGTCCGGGCATGGTCGCCAACTCCTGGCTGGAGGGAAGCTATACCGAGCGTTTCCCGAATATCACGCAGGATGCCCAGGGCATGCAGCGGCTATTCAAGCAATTCTCGTTTCCGGGCGGTATTCCCAGCCACGTGGCGCCCGAAACGCCCGGCTCGATTAACGAAGGCGGAGAGCTGGGATATTCGCTCTTACACGCCTATGGCGCGGCCTTCGATAATCCCGATCTTCTCGTCTGCTGCGTGATCGGAGACGGCGAGGCGGAGACCGGCGCGCTCGCCGCCAGTTGGCATTCGAACAAGTTCCTGAACCCCGGCCGCGACGGCGCCGTCATTCCGATCCTGCATTTGAACGGCTATAAGATCGCCGGGCCAACGGTGCTGGCGCGGATCGATCGCGCCGAGCTCATTGGTATGCTTCAGGGCTGCGGCTATGAGCCGCGGTTCGTCGAAGGCTCCGATCCCGAACGCGTGCATCAGGAGATGGCCGCAACGCTCGATTCTGTTGTCGAAGATATCCGGTCCATTCAACAGCACGCCCGCAAGGGCGGCGTCACAAAGCGTCCCGTCTGGCCCATGATCGTGATGGTCACGCCCAAAGGCTGGACCGGGCCCAAGATAGTCGATGGCCTGCAGGTGGAAGGCACCTTCCGGGCGCATCAGGTACCTCTGGCCGAGCTCGCGACCAAGCCCGGGCATCTGAAAATGCTCGAAACATGGATGCGCAGCTACCGGCCCGAGGAGCTTTTCGACGACACCGGGCGGCCGGTGGCGGAGCTACGGGACCTGCCGCCGCGGGGACTCCAGCGCATGGGATGCAACCCCCACGCCAACGGCGGCCTGCTGCTGCGCGAGCTCCGTGTGCCCGACTTTCAGGAAGTATGCGCTGCCGGTAGCGGCCCCCGGCGCCGTCACCGGAGAAGCCACGCGCGCGCTCGGAAAGATGCTGCGCGACACGATCGAGCTCAATCCGGACAATTTCCGCATCTTCGGTCCGGATGAAACCGCCTCGAACCGTTTAGATGCCGTATTCGAGGTCACCGGCCGAACCTCCGAGGCGGCGATTCTTCCGTCCGACGATCACGTTTCCCGGGATGGCCGCGTCATGGAAGTGCTCAGCGAGCACATGTGCCAGGGGTGGCTTGAAGGCTACCTGCTCACCGGACGGCACGGGTTCTTCTCCTGCTACGAAGCGTTCATTCACATCGTCGATTCGATGTTCAACCAGCACGCCAAATGGCTGAAGGTGACGCGCCACATTCCCTGGCGCGAGCCGATCGCGTCGCTGAACTATCTCCTTACCTCGCATGTCTGGCGTCAGGATCACAACGGATTCAGCCATCAGGACCCGGGGTTTCTCGACCACGTGATCAACAAGAAGGCCGAGGTCGTGCGCGTATATCTCCCGCCCGATGCCAACACACTGCTATCGGTGGCGGACCACTGCCTGCGAAGCAAAAACTACGTCAACGTGATCGTGGCGGGGAAGCAGCCGGCATTGCAGTGGCTGGATATGGACGCCGCTGTGGCGCACTGCACCGCCGGAGCCGGCATCTGGAAGTGGGCCAGCACCGATAGCGAGGCTGAACCGGATGTCGTGATGGCCTGCGCGGGCGACGTCCCCACGCTCGAGACATTGGCCGCCGTCGATTGGCTGCGCAAAAACATCCCCGGCTTGAAAATACGTGTCGTCAACGTCGTGGATCTGATGACTCTGCAGCCGCACACCGAACATCCTCACGGCATGACCGACGAAGAGTTCGACGCGATGTTCACCAGGAACCGGCCTATCGTCTTTGCCTTTCACGGCTATCCCTGGCTGATTCATCGTCTGACCTATCGCCGTACGAATCACGACAACATGCACGTGCGCGGATACAAGGAAGAGGGAACCACCACCACGCCCTTCGATATGACGGTTTTGAACGATCTGGATCGCTTTCACCTGGCGGGTGACGTGATCGACCGCGTGCCAGGGCTAGCGGAGCGCGCCGCGGCCCAGAAACTCCTCCTGCGCGACAAGCTGATCGAGCACAAGCTGTACATCAACCGGTACGGCGAAGATATGCCGGAGATTCGCGATTGGAAGTGGTCTTAGGACTACTGCCTCTAAGCGATTTGCATTCCTCTCCGGACAGCTACCCGGAATTCATTCAATCGCCGCTCCACGTCGGGAACCAGTTCGAGCCGGCGCTGGATCTCACGCCCTGTCCGGCGCCACAATTCCAGATCGCACTGGTTGAGGCCCTCGAGCGTAGCGTATAAGTCCGGACCCCAGGAATGTTTCAGCCACTCCAGACGATCGGCCTGGTTTCCTCCTAACGGACGACTGACGTTTTGTGGGAGGTAATCCAGCCGCAGACGCGGGAAAGCCGGCTTCAGGAAATACTCCGCCGCAACCAGGCTCTCGTCGAACTTTTCCACCAACCCGGGGAGGGCCATCTTCCCGACAACGTCCGCGGCCACATCCACTTCGTGGGTATCCACCGGCCGCGTGAAGACTCCGCCCAGTGCCAGCATGGTCACCTGGACGTTGCTCACCAGATGGGCTGCACCATCCATCAGCTTCTTAAGAAAAGACCGCGAAGATTCCTTGCGGGCCAGACGGCATAAAGGATCGTCGGAATCGATGCGCTGAAAATACGAATACATCGATTGCAGGCGATCCAGCGGATGTCTCAGAAAACAGCAGTCGAAAATAACCGTATTCGGCAGGACCGGTTTGGGATAACGAAGATGATGGCTCGATATAGCCTGTATTGCCGCATTGCCGGAGATAAATTCGGCCAGAGAGGCCTGATCTAAGACCGAGACATCCTCGGGCCCGTGGACCGTTGCAAAACCGTTCGGAAACTCACGTTCGAGAATGGACGCAATGGTACTGCCGCCATTCTTGAAGATATGGTAGTGAACGATTAAGAATCTCGTCGCCGCGACGGGCACCCGAAAATCCATGCGTGGCCTTTCACTTTTGAACGCGCTGAAGAGAAAATAGTTTCTGTTTTTTTGAAAATCGAATAAATTAAAAACATTGAATTAGGATAAATCCGAGGCAGCTATCCTCCAGGAGCCGACTTGGGAAGCTGGACGGGGGCTTCGACGGGAGATTCGAGTAAATATCGTGCGGAAGTGGACTGGGCTTTAGTGTAAGGCAACCTTGCCACGGAGGCAAGACCTGCCATAAGGGCAGTGGCCGGGCTCAGTACCGGCGATTAGCGGCCCATGAGGCCTTCCGCCGCGGCGATCAGGACACAAACGACGGTGTGTGCCAAAAAGCCGTAGTGAATCCAGTGTCGGGTGAACCGGACCACCTGCTGGACATCGCGCATGGCGATGATATCCCCGGCGGCGAAAGCCTGGCGAATGGCTAGAACGTGTCGCACGGCGCAGTATGTCCCGCAAGCTGCGCTGGAACCAATAGTTCCTGAGCCGATTCACCAGTTGAATATGGGCGAAAAGTTTTAGTACGCAACCGGCCAGGTAGCCGGTAAGAAGTTGGGCCTATACACCGGTGAAACAAAAGGGGTATGCTGGAGTCGCTGGAAAAACCGCATCGGAAGCGGGCTGCGAGGTGTGTTGCTTACCGTTTCCGATGCGGCTCGCCCGTTTCGGGCGGCGGATCCCGGCGTCCGTCCAATCCACCCCGCTGAGGCCCGCGTCCAATCAAGTTCCTCAACAAAGCGGTCCGAACTGAGACCTCGGACCCAGGAAGATCGTTAGAGAAGATCGTTCAACCAGTCTTTCCGTTCACAAAAAACCCCTCTGATTGCAACTTGCACCAACGAAAGAAGGAGCGGTTTTGAACTTTCAACACCGTCTCCCGCAAGCACGCTAAATATAGCCCCTCGCTTCTTCCGCTCGAGCCTGCTGCAAACAGAGGGCAGGTTTTCAAGAGTACTTCGTCAATTCAGGGGTACGGAGAGCACGTTCTTCGCCAAGGGTTATACCTGTTATTTCAAGCACATACAGAACGGTCCCGGCCTCGGGCTGCGGGGTCTTGCCCCGCCCCCTGTGTCACGGTGACACGCTGTGACACAATTGTGTCCGTGCGGGCGGTACTCATCTTGCTGCTGTTTGTCGGCCTCGTGGGCGGCCAAAACCCGCCTGACGAAGATTTCCACGTCTACCGCGACGCTCCCCGCCTCCTGTTGACTCCCCAGCGGCTCCGGCTGCTCCAGCGCGAACGCGAGCGTCAATCGCCTCGCTGGGAGCAATACGACAGTCTTATGTCCGGGGGGGCCGCAATGCTCGAACCCGGCTTCGCATGGGCGTTGTACTATCAGGTCACCCGCCAGCCCGCCGCCGCCAAACAGGCGATCGACTGGGCCCTGGGAAATTCTACCGACCTTCGACAGCTGGCCCTGGTATTCGACTGGTGCGGGCCGGCCATGACCCCCGCGCAGTCCGATCGCCTGGCTGCCAAGATCGAGCGGGGTCTAGCGGTACCCGCCACCGACGTTCGCGGCCAGAGCGCCCGCGTATTTGCCGCCATCGCCCTGGCCGACCGCCTGCCGGACCAGGGGAACGCCGTCCTGAGCGAGATCGTTCAGAAATGGTGGCGCGCGCAAGTGGTTCCCCAGCTCGCGGCAAATGCTAAACCGGCACTTCCCCGCGAACAACGGTACGCGCTTTATGAGATGCTTCACGCACTCCGCGATAACGTCAAGATCGACTTGCGCGAATCGGCTGCCGAATATTTTAAGGATCTTCCCCTGGACCAGTTGACCGGCCACTATCCCGCGCCCTTTACTGCATCCGGAAAAGACGCGCCCGAAAATGAATTTCTGATCCCCGTATACCTGCACGATGGAAATCCCGACCCGGCGGATGCGGCGATGTCGCGTGCGGCCGGCTTGGCCATGGTGGCCTACGACACCAACGCGCTTGAAAGCCAGCTGTTGCAGGGCTGGCTGCTGCGGGATCGGTTTATGATGCGGGGCAGCCTGGGCGCGGTTTACGAGTTCTTATGGGCCAATCCGTATCAGCCGGGCTTGAACTACGATCAGGTGCCCCTGGTGTTTCATGAACCCTACACCGGTGAACTGTTCGCCCGCACCAGTTGGGACGAGGATGCCACCTGGATCGGCTATTTTGAGGGGCGCCTGCAACTCTTCCAGAACGGGAGTCTCCAGACCCTGCGCCAGGGTGCCGCAGTCAGCCCGATTCAGGTGGGATCGGCGACCGTCGTCAGCGCACCCTCGCGCGACGCGGCGAAGTTCCACCTGAACAACGAGACCCTGTTCGTGCTGGGACTGGCCCCCCGATCCGAGTACGCCGTGGAAATCGACGACCAGGAGATGGAGTTGCTGGATACCGACGCTGGCGGCACGCTCCAGGTGCCGACATTCCGGAGTGCCGCTGTCGGCGTGCGGTTGCGCCTGCGAGGGCCGAGCACCCAGGCTCCGGCCGATGCGATAAAATGATTCTGTGAGCGATACCCCCAGCGCATTTCCGGCCGCGCCATCCCCGTCCCCCGCGGTACCCGCAGGTGTGCCGGAGGCTCCGGGCACTTCCTGGCTTGCCGCAGTCGCTTTGGCGTGGCTCATTCCGGGCGCGGGGCACTTCCTGCTCAAGCGGCCCGGCCGGGGAGCCCTGATCGCGGCATGTGTGATCTGCACGTTCCTGCTGGGTCTGATGATGCGGGGAGCGTTGTTCTCGCCGCAATCCGGCGATCTGCTCACCACCGTGATCTACTATGGCGGTTTCATCGGAAACCTCTTGTCCGGAATCCCTTACTTCCTGAGCACATGGCTGGGATACTCGCAGCCCGATGTCGCCGGCCACGTGCATGATTACGGTACCAAGTTCCTGGTCGCCGCCGGGCTGCTGAACCTGCTGGGCATGGTGGACGCTTTCGAAATCGCGACGCACCGAAAAGACTAGGAGAAAAGAACCGGGTGCCCAAGGTAAACCTTTCACATTTCGAGGCTTCCATCTTGTTCGCGCTGGCGACCTCGGTGATTCTAGGCATCGTGACCAAACGTACCGACCGGGAACGGTTCCGCTATGCGGTCTACTGCTTCGTCTGTTTCCTGGGAGCGCTTTTCGGCCTGAGCTGGCTGATGTACCTGGGCCACGGTTAGCCGCAAATTCCCTGTAACTCGCGGCGGGCGGCTGCGTCAGATAAAAGAGAGTTATACTCGAAGCTGAAAGGAGTCCGCTCCATGCGTCGTTTGCTAGGACTCGCCGTTATCGCCGGTCTTTCTTTAATTACCTCTTCGGTCCCAAGCTCTGCCGCGGACACCAAGTCCACGGATCAGCCGAGCAAGGATGACGAGAAGAAGCCGGAAAAAGACAAAAAGAAAAAAGACAAAAAGAAAGATCCCGACGAGATCGGCAACCGCGACGTCGCCAAAGGCGCGAACTTCTATTCGCTCGAGAAGGAGATTGCGCTCGGCAAACAACTCGCGCAGCAGGTCGAGCGGGAGTCCAAGGTGATCGACGATCCCATCGTGGCGGAGTATGTCAACCGCGTGGGCCAGAACATCGTCCGCAACTCGGACTGCAAGGTGCCTTTCACGATCAAGGTTGTGGAAGACGAATCGATCAACGCTTTCGCGCTGCCGGGCGGATTCTTTTTCGTTAATACCGGCTTGATTCTGAGGGCGGATAACGAAGCCGAGCTAGCCGGCGTGATGGCGCACGAGACGGCCCACGTTTGCGCCCGCCATGGCACGCGCCAGGCCACCAAGGCGGAGCTCGCGAATTACATGACCATTCCGCTGATCTTCATGGGCGGGTGGGCCGGATACGGCATCCAGCAGGCGGCTGGTTTCCTGGTTCCCATGAGCTTGCTGAAGTTCTCGCGCTCCTACGAATCCGAGGCCGATATGCTGGGTCTCCAGTATATGTACAAGACCGGCTACGATCCGGGCTCGTTTGTGGATTTCTTCGAGAAGATCCAGGCGCTCGAGAAGAAAAAGCATGGCTCCGTGGCTCAGTTATTCTCCAGCCATCCGATGACGGACGACCGCATCGAGGCGGCCCAGAAGAATATCCAGGACAACCTGGAGGCTCGCCCGGAGTACGTGGTCAACACTTCCGAGTTCAACGACGTGCGGGCCCGGCTGGCCATGATCGAGAACCGCCGCAAGGTCGACGATAAGGGCGATCCCAACAAGCCGCAGCTTCGCAAGAAGCCGGGTTCGGGAACCTCCGATGACAAGGACAGCAAGGGCGACGAGGACGAGCGTCCCACGCTCAAGCGCCGCTAAGATCAGTTTCCCTGGAGTGCAAGACGAAGAGCCCGCGGGTAACCGTGGGCTCTTTCTATTTATAGTGGGGCAGGTTTTTCACAACCTGCGCACCGATTTCTAATCGGTGCTGGTCGCGGCAGCCGCGCGGCCATCCTGCCCCACAAGCTTCTACTTGGCCATGTGCTGCATGCTCTTTTCATTCTCCGCGCAGATCTCGTCGACTAACTCCGTATCGAGAACGATGGTCTGCTTGAACGTCACCGTCCAGGGTTTGGTGTAGGCTTTCGGATCGTCCACCGTCACTTCGATTTCCAGATGCCCGAAATCCGGCCGCCGGAAGCGCTCGGTCACCTTGGCCGCGCTGGTCAGAGGATCCCCGCGCATGTCCAGCCACAGATCGTCGCGATATCCGGTGGTCTGGACAACCAGCGTCTCGCCATCCCATTTGCCCGACGAGTAGCCGTTCCAGGACGGCTGCGGATCTTCCGGCAGCGGCCGCGCATCGGTAAAGATCTGCCGATAGCCCGCGTTGAATTCATCCAGAATCAACACCAGCCCCGGCGTCTGTACGAATTTCTGAATATGGGGCAGCGCATACGCGCGCGGAAAGGTGTTGGGCAGACACTTCGAATGGGGATCCTGCGTGCCCGCCGTAGCCGCGCGCTCCTTCATCAGGGCAGCGGCCCAGGGCGTATACGGCAGGCCCCCGGCCAGACCGTCCGCGATGTTTCCAGCCTGCCTGGGAAGCCCCAGGCTTGCATCGCCGATGCCCAGGCCCTTTTCGATGCACTCGCCGCTCTCACCTTTGATGTCGGGAGGGCATGCGCCTTCATGGCCGAGGTTGAACCACATTCCTGTCAGATCCGGTTTTCGATCGGAGGCGCGCGGCGCGGGCGCGGCGAGATTCGGCTTCCCGTCGCGGGTTTTAGGAACCCCCGCGGTCGGATAATGCAGCCACTGGGCCAGGATAAGAACCGCAAAAAGAGAGTTCACTGTTTAGCTTGGAGCGCTGGTTGGGACGTCCGCATCAAAAACGCGGGGCTCTCCACGATCCCGGCGATCAGCGAGGACCAGCGGTATTGCTTCGCCGCCGCGTCGCGGACAATCTTGCGCACCGAAGGCTGATCGTAATACTCGAGGCGCCGGCCCAGCGCATAGGCCATCAGCTTCTCGGTCACGGTGCGCGGAAATTGCTCCGGGTCCTTGAGCAGCGCGGCGCGCAGGCCCGACAGTCCGTCGATCTTCATGCCGCCGGCGGTGGTTCCGCTCGCATCCACAGGCTTGCCGGCTTCGTCGATGGTGCGCCAGCCGCCGATCACGTCGAAATTCTCGAGCGAGAATCCCAGCGGGTCGATCACCGAATGGCAGCTATTGCATGTCGATTGCGTGCGATGCTGGGCGAGCCTTTCGCGCATGGTGGGCGGAATCGTGCCGGGCTTGGTCTCGAGCGTTGCATTGACTCCCGGCGGAGGCGGCGGGATCGGCGTGCCGAAAATATTATTCAGCAGCCATTTGCCGCGCAGAACCGGCGACGTGCGATCCGGATAAGAAGTAGTGACCAGCAGCGCCCCTTGCGCCAGTAATCCGCCGCGCTGATTGTGATCGGGCAGCGTCACGCGCCGGAAACGGCTGCCGTAGACTCCTGGAATCCCGTACTGCCGGGCGAGCCGTTCGTTGACGAACGTATAATCCGCGTCCAGCAACTCCTTCACCGGACGATCCTCGCGCAGAGTGCTGCCGACGAACATCTCGGTCTCTTTCTGGAACGCTTGCAGCAGGCTCTCGTCGTAGTTGGAATACTTGATCGGATCGACGACCACGTCTTCCACCTGCCGCAGATTCAGCCACTGCGCCGCGAAATCCTTCGTCAATGCGTCGGTGGCGCGCGGATCCGCCAGCATGCGGCGCACTTCCTTGTCCAGAGTCTGCGGATTGCTCAGCTCTTTGTGCTCGGCCAGCGTCAGCAGACGATCGTCGGGGATGCTGCTCCATAGAAAGAACGACAGGCGCGAGGCCAATTCGAGATCGTTCAGGTGATACGTGGCAGCTTTCGTGGCCGGATCGCGAACCACGCGCAACAGGAAATCCGGATCCACCAGCATGCGTTCGAGCGCGAACTGAATGCCGTTATCGAAACTTCCGCCGGCGTTACTGCCTTTGTCTTCGCGGCCCTTATCGAAAAACTCCAGCAGCGTGTCCGTGTCCGCCTTCGTCACCGGACGCCGGTACGCCAGACGAGCCATTCTGGAGAGAATGGTCGTCGCGCAGGAACGCTGTTCGCCGTTGTTTCCGGAAGCGGTCTTCGGCGGCTGGCAAACGAAAATCGCCTTGCGGCTCGCCGTGCTGGTCGCGGGACCTTTCACATCGTAAGGCCCGCCGATCTGTACCGAGCCCACATTCGCGTTATCCATGTACACCTGATCGTTCGCGATCACGCGGCCCCGCTGCATGGGTTGAGGCAGGCCTTCGGGCTCCCACATCTCCCTCACGAACGAAACTGCGACCACGCGGGAACCAGCCTGGACGGGGACTCGCACTTCCAGACCCGCGTCGCCGGTGAGTTGCATGTACGTTTCCCATTCGGGATCGCCGGCAAAACCGGGCTCGCCATCGCCCGCATAACTGGACGCGGCCGGACGGCCTTTGCCCGCACCGCCGACCGTGAACCGCTTCAGCAGCTTCCCGTCCAGGCGAATTTCGACCTTCTGCGGCCAGCCCATGCCCTTCAGGTAATCCTGATATTGGCGCTGGAGGCGAACCTTAATAAGGTACTCGCCGTCCACCGGAAAATCGTAGTGAATCGCCAGCCCGCCGCGCGATCCGAATGGCAGGTCTTCATTCATGCGGTCTTCCTGAAGCACGTGCAGAGGAACCTCGAATGTCTCGAGAGTCGGCTTGGGCGGAGGCAGGCCCGTCGCCAGCCGCGTGACCTGGCGAGCCACCGACATATATCGCTCCAGGTGCGCCGTCGAAATGGAAAGCGTGTCCGCGAAGTTGTCGAAACTGCCGTCGGCGGTATCGTCGCCCGGTAGCAGCGGCTTCACGTCCAGATCGAGCGCGAACAGGTCGCGAATCGCGTTGTTGTATTCCGAGCGATTCAGGCGCTGGACTGCGCCGATTCTGCCGGGATTCGGATTGGCCGCCCAGGCTTTGTCGATCTCGTTTTCAAGCGCGGCCGCAACCGCGTGGTAGGTGGCTTCGTTGGCCCGCGGCATTCCTGGAGGCGGCATCGATCCGGCCCGCAGTTTGCCGATGACTTTCTCCAAGACTTCCGCATGCGCGCCGGGATTGGCGAGATCGACGGCATCGAGCATGAGCCCTGCGGTCTTGAGTTTCTGGTTATGGCAGGTGACGCAGTAGGTATCGAGAAACGCCCTCGGATTCGGAGGTGTCGTCGGAGCCGTTGTCGGGATGGCATTGGCAGGCGCCTGCGCGCTCATTCGCGAGAGCATCACCGACCCGGCAGCCAAAACGGTCAAGGCCGCCGCGCAGATCACGGTCGAGCGTCGACGCGACAGATGCCGAGTTGCCATAACGTTGCAAGTCCGGACAATTGAAGTATATAACGGTTGGCACGGGACTCATTTGACGATTGGGATCTTGGCAGACGTGCGGCTTGCGCTAAGGCAAGCACGAAAACACCTCGGCTACTCGCTCACCTGCGTGGCGGTCCTGGCGTTTGGGCTCGCTGCCACCACGGCAGTCTTCTCCGTCCTCTATTCGACGATTCTAAAGCCGCTCCCGTATCCCGAATCGGATCGGCTGGTGGCCGTACATAACCGCTTTCCGCAGCTGCCTCGAATGGGCACGTCGCCGCTCGATTACATCGAACTCCGCGAGCATCACGAGCTATTTTCCGATGCCGGCGCCTACTACTTTCTCGACCTGACACGCACCGGAATCGAGCGGCCAGTCAAGGTCAACGCCATCGCGGTCACTTCCAGCCTGTTCGACACCTTGGGCGTCCGACCGCTATTCGGACGAACGTTTACTGCCGACGAAGAGCGTCCCCAAGGCCCCCGCGCGGTCATTCTTAGCGAAAGCTACTGGCGCGGTGAGCTTGCGGGCGATCCGGATATTCTGAACCGCACGTTGCAGCTCGACGGTCAGCTCTATCAGATCGCCGGGGTGATGCCCCAGTCCTTCGCCTTCCCCAATGATGTGACGCAAATGTGGGTGCCCATTGCCTTCCGGCAGGACCAGTTGACGTACCAGCAAGTGTTCCTGCGCATGGAGGCGCGCCTGGCCCCCGGCGTAACTCTCGATCAAGCTTCGGCCCGCATGGCTGAACTGAGCGAGCAATCCTCGCGCGATCATCCGGATGCCCGCCGATCGACCGGCGCCGGATGGAGCATGTTCCTGACGCCCATGGCTCGCGATGACGATGGATCTTTGCGGCGCTGGGTGACCATCCTCTTCGCCGCGGTGATGTGCCTGCTGCTGATCGTGTGCTCGAATGTCGCGGGACTCCTGCTGGTACGGTCCTCGGAACGGCAATTCGAACTGTCCGTAAGGCTCGCCCTGGGAGCCAGCCGCGTACGAATCGTCCGGCAGCTTCTGACCGAGATCCTGCTGCTTTCGGCCGGAGGGGGCGCGCTGGGACTGCTGCTGGCGCGGGCGGGCATATCGTTGTTATCCGAATACGGACCCGCCGGCAAGATGACATTCGAGGCTCCAGTCTTCTGGTTCGGCATCGCAATGTCCCTGGTGACAGGCTTAGTCTGCGGGCTGTACCCGGCGTGGTCGGCGGCCCGAATCCAGGCTGCGGATTCACTAAAGGCGGGTGGTCATCAGCGGACTGCCGGCAAGCGAACCTGGCAGAAGGGCCTGATCGTCGCGCAAGTCGCCCTCGCCACGACGTTGCTGCTGTGCGGCGGGCTTCTCGTACAGAGTCTCATTCGGCTCTTGAACGTGCCCCTCGGATTCGACCCTCAGAACGTCCTGAGCATACAGATCGCGCTGCCGAATACCCGCTATACGACTCCCGAAGCGCGGGGGCGTTTCCTCAAGACTCTGTTGGAGAATGTTGCGCGCATTCCCGGAGTGGAAAGTGTGTCCGGCTGCTCGCTTCTGCCGTTCGGTTATGGCGAGAACGTCAATACTTTCGAAATTGCGGGCCAGCCGAAGTCTCCTGTACCCACGTTCGCTCTCATCAACAACGTGCTCCCCGGCTACTTCGAGACCCTGCGCATTCCATTGCTTGCGAGGCAGGTACTTCGCGGCCCAGGACCGGCCTGGATCGGAACCCGTCGCGCTGATCGACGATACGTTGGCGCGGCAATTTGTCACACGCTTCAGCCAGGCCTCGATCCTGTTGGCCAGCAGCTCAAGATGCCGTGGGGCACGTTCACGATTGCCGGCGTCGTCGGCGGCATCAAGAGCAACGCCCTCGACCTGGACAATCGCCCGACCATCTACTTCAGCGCGCAACAGACCCCCACCTACGGTACAACCCTGGTGATCCGCAGCCAGCTTCCCGAGAACACGATCACCGAGAGCATCCAGCGCATCGTGACGCGGATCGACCCGGATGAGCCCGTCTACGACGTCATTCCACTACAGACGTTCGTCGACCGCTCCGTCAAAGCGAGACGCTTCGTTGCGTCGCTGATGAGCGTTTTCGCGGGCGCAGGCATCGCACTGGCCGCGCTGGGTCTCTTCGGCCTGCTGGCATATATGGTGGCCGTGCGGCGCCGCGAGATCGGAATCAGGATCGCCGTCGGCGCGACCGGCCAGGCGATCGCACTGCTGGTCTGCCGGGGCGGAATCCCTCTGGTTTTAGCGGGAACCGCACTGGGCGCGGCTGCGGCTGCCGGCGCGCGCCGCCTGATCGCCAGCCAGTTGTACGGTACCCGGTTCTCCGATGGCTGGACCTGGGCCGCGGTCCTGGGGATCGTGATCGTCTCGGGCCTTCTGGCTTGCGCCGGACCCGCCTGGCGCGCGGCGCGGGTGGATCCCACCAAGGCGTTGAGGGACGAGTAACCTCGACTCCTCCCTCGTCGTCCTATCCCCTTGACAACCTGCACCCGCAGGAGTACTGTAAGTCGATAGATTTTAACGCGTTTAGTAGTTTCACAATCCAAACTTGGAGACGATTCATGAGATTCAAACTCGCTGCCTTCCTCACCGGCGTAGGTCTTCTTGCCGGCGCTGTTCCCGCTCTCGCTCATCACTCCTTCGCCGCCGAGTACGATGCCAACAAACCCGTCAAGATCTCGGGGGTCGTCACCAAGATGGAGTGGATGAATCCCCACGCGCGCTTCTATGTCGACGTCAAGGACGCCGACGGCAAGGTGACCAACTGGAACTTCGAGCTGGGCGCGATTCCCGTGCTGCTCAAGCAGGGCTGGCGCAAGGATTCCCTGAAGCAGGGCGACCTGATCACCGTCGAAGGGTCCATGGCCAAGGACGGTTCTAAATCCGCCAACGCGCGCAGCGTAGTGCTGTCGGATGGCCGCCGCGTGTTCGCGGGATCGTCGGGCGGCAACGGCCCGGCCAATCAGTAACGATCAGCGCCACGGGAGACTCTACGTGCGGAAGAAACTCACTATATTTGTCGTCGCTGCCGCAGCCTTTGCGTGCCTCTCTCTGGCTATCGCACAGGACAAAGGAGCGCCTGCCCCTCAAGGCAAAGGCAGAGGTCCCGGACGCGGCGCGAAAAAAGGTCCCGCCGGACCGCTGCCGCGACTGTCCGACGGCAAACCCGATCTCACCGGCGTCTGGAACGGATTCGGCGGAAGCGGCGCGGACGCTCCCAACATGCAGCCGTGGGCGGCCAAGATCGTCGCCGACCACAGGGCGCATGGCGGCGCGGAAGATTTCGAAGCCCGCTGCCTGCCCGGAGGCCCGCCCCGCGCGGCTCCCTATCACACCTCGTTCTTCGCCACGCCCAAGCTGGTGCTGATGCTGTTTGAAGGCAACACCCACATGTATCGCCAGTTCTTCGTCGACGGCAGCAGCCATCCCAAGGATCTGAAGCCGACCTTCTACGGCGACTCGCGCGCCCACTGGGACGGCGACACTCTGGTGGTCGATACGGTCAGCTTCTTTGATAAATCCTGGTACGATTTTGCGGGCACTCCGCACACCAAGGACATGCACCTGACCGAGGCGTTCCATCGCATCGACTACGGGAACATGGAAATGAAGGTGACCATCGAGGATCCCGGCGCTTTGAACGGGCCCTGGGTGATCAATCGGACCACGACGCTCGAGACCGATTTCGAGATGACGGAGTACGTCTGCAACGAGAACAATCAGGATCCCGGGCATCTGGACGCGACTTTGGGTTCGGACGGCGGGCAGGGCAAGCGCCTGGTGAACGGCGTGCCTCCCGTCCAGGCGAAGAAAGCTCCCACGCCGCCTAGTGGTCCGACTCCGCGCAATGCGGACACCGGCACAGTGGATCTCTCCGGCGTATGGGTTCCGACCAGCACAAACTTGCCGGGCGATCCTTCGTATCAGCCCGCGTTCAAGAAGATTTACGATGAGCGCAAGGCCAACAAGGGCAAGGATGATCCCGAAAAATTCTGCCTGCCCGACGGCGCGGTGCGCGTCAATCCCCTGCCCTATAAGATCGTGCAGGGTCCCAAGATGATCGCCCTGCTGTGGGAAGGCAACACGCACAGCTATCGCCGGTTCTTCCTGGACGGCCGCAAGCCCAACCTCGACGTCGAGCCTGAGAGCTATACCGGCCTCTCCAACGGCAAATGGGATGGCGACACGCTGGTGGTCGATACCGTCGGTTTCAACGACAAGAGCTGGCTGGATTCAACCGGCAAGCCGCACAGCGACGCGATGCATCTGACCGAGCGCTACAAGCGTCCGGATCTGGGTCATCTGAATGTCGAGCTGACCATCGACGACGCGAAGGCGTTCACCAAGCCGTACTCGTTTACGCGAACGTTCACGCTCGCGCCGGGCTGGGAGCTGCAGGAGTACGTCTGCCAGGCGATTCTCGACGGCGTGTACTGAGCGCTGAACGTTACGCCGGGTCGGCTATACTAGCCGTGTGGTCTTCAAGTGGGACCCGCGCAAGGCCACTGCCAACCTGACGAAGCACGGGGTCGATTTTCACGAGGCGGCGACGGTGCTGAGCGACACCCTGTCAACCACCTATCCCGACACGGATCATTCCGGCACCGCCGAGCCAAGATTCGTTACCATCGGAATGTCGGAACGAAACCGAATTCTGGTTGTTGTCCACGCTGAGCAAGGCGAAGCAATACGAATCATCTCAGCTCGCCGAGCAACCCGTCGCGAACGGAAGTTCTATGAAGAAGACTAAGCCAAAGCCCAACGACATCCGCCCCGAGTACGACTTCGCCAAAATGAAAGGCGGCGTTCGGGGCAAGTACGCCAAGCGGTATCGCGCGGGGACAAACCTAGTGCTCCTCGACCCTGAAGTCTACAAAGCCTTCCCAACTTCTGCCGCCGTAAACCAAGCTTTGCGCGCCGTTTTGAGGATTACAAAGGCAGTCCGACCCTCCACTACCCGATCCCGCAAGCTCGGATAAGTTTCAGCGCAAATGCGGACCGTCCTTTGCTGTTTTCCTGACAGACGAACTCGATTAAGTCCGTATCCAGCATGAGGCGCTGATACACGGTGACCGTCCACGGCTTGGTGTACGCCTTGGGATCGTCGATGGTCACCTCGATCTCCAGGTGCCCAAAATCCGGGCGGCGGAAACGCTCGATGATTTTGCCGGTCTCGGTCAGAGGGCTGCCTTCGACGTCCAGCCAGCCCAGATCGCGAAACTTCGTCGATTCCACCACCAGCGTGTCGCCTTCCCATTTGCCGGTCGAGTAGCCGAACCACCACGGCTCGGCGTCCTGCGGCAACGCACGCCCGTCTGTAAAGATCTGCCGCAATCCGGCGTTGGCTTCATAGATGATGACGATCACGCCCGGCGCCTGCACCATCTTTCGAGGCTGGCCGTGCGTGTGAAGCTGCATCACGCCCAGCGGCAGGCAATGCGCGTCGGGATTGTCCTTGCTGTTGGACGCCACGCGCTGGCGATGCAGCTCGGCGGCCCAGGGCTGGAAAGGAAGTCCGTCCTTGAACGATGCGCCCAGGTTCCAGAACTGGCTGGTTCGCACGGACAACGGAATGATGTCGTTCGAACCTTGCCCTTGCGGCTCGGGCTTGGCAGGCGCGGGCGTTCCCGGTGGACGCTGATACTCCCAGACTCCCGAGAGATCCGGATGTCCGTCCGCGGCCCTCGGCGCAGGCCCGGCAAGGTTGGGTTTACCGTCGGCGGTCTTCGGCACTCCCGGAGTCGGGTAGTTCGGCCATTGGGCATACAGCGCTGCCGGCGTCGATGCCAGAAGCACGTACACCAGAAGCACGCGCAAAAGATAAAGTCCGCGTCGCAAGTAATCCAAAATACTCCGGGAAAGCGTCCCTGTCAATCAAGGCAGCAGGTATCCGCCGTTCGCCAGCATCGCGCGCCCTTCAGCGCCCAGCAGAAACGACCGGAATTGTTTGGCCGCTCCTGGATGTTGGGATGCCGCGACAATGCCCATCGCCTGCTCGATCGGCTGGTAGAGATGAGGATCGATTTTCAGCACCGTCCCTTTATCGTGCAGCACTAGCGAATAGGCGGTGAACGCGGCATTCGCGCTTCCCGATGCCGCGAATTGCTTGGCCATGCTGATGCTGGTTCCATAGACCAGCTTGGGCTGCACGCGATCCCACAGGCCCGCGCCCCTCAATACCTCTACGGTCGCCCGGCCGTAGGGCGCCAGATCCGGCTGGGCCATGGCGACGAACCGGATCCGCGGCCCGGCCAAGCCTTCCAACCCGCCGGCTCCACTGGTTTCTCCTTCGGGAATCCACAGCGCAAGCTGCCCCAGTGCATAGATCGCGCGACTATCGGCGATGACTTTTCCGGCCGCCGCCAGCGCCTCGACGTGTTCGGTATCGGCCGCCGCAAAAAGATCGAACGGAGCGCCGTTCTCGATCTGCGTGGCCAATTGCGCTGTGGAACCGTAACTGAAGATCACCTCCACGCCGGTCTTCGACGTAAACGCGCGGCCCGACCTCGCCAAAGACGTCCATGAGATTGGCCGCGGCCGCCACCGTCAGCTTGCCGTTGGTCGCTCGCGGAGCGCTACAGGAACTCAGCAGGATCGCCGCGCACAAGACCCCGGGCGTGTATCGGACATCCATGTGATTGTTGCTTTAATTATATGCCGTCTTGTGGACAACGACACTCCCGGGTGTTGTTGTGTTAATCTTACCTAGTCGTTTATGAACACCAGAATAAACGTCCTCGCGGCAGGCTGGGCGCTTTCCGCCGCGCTGTGCTCCGCACAAGCAGGCCGGGCGGAGTTGTTCGGCACGATTCACGACCCTGCCGGCCTGGCGGTGGCGAACGCTAAAGTCGAAGCGGAAGACCAGGCGACCATGGTGACCTACCGCGCCCGCTCGAACAGCCGCGGCGAATATCACCTCCTCGGGTTGCCCGCCGCCCAGTACACACTGACCGTCGAGCAGCCCGGCTTCTTCACCTATCGTCAATCCGGGATCACCCTGCGTTTGGGGGACCGGACCAGCATCGATGTAAAGCTTAGTCTCGGCCAGCCGTCACAAACCATCGAAGTCACCGCGGCGGCTCCCCTGCTTCAGACCGCGGGCGGCGACGTCAACCTGAACGTCGACGAACAGAAAATCTCGACGCTTCCGCTGGACGGACGCAACTTTATTCCCCTCGTCACCTTGGCTCCAGGCGTGGCGCTTCCCAACGGCCAGTTTCTTCCGCGGATCAACGGCAGCCGCCCCCGTACCAACGAATATCTTTACGACGGCATCAGCGTGCTGCAACCCGAGCCGGGCCAGGTGGTCTATTATCCGATCGTCGACGGAATGGAGGAATTCAAGCTCAACGTCAACGCCTACTCTCCCGAATACGGCCGCTCCAACGGCGGCACGATCATGGTGATCGGAAAATCGGGAAGCAACCAGTTCCACGGCGACGTCTTCGAGTTCTTTCGCAATGAAGCCCTGAACGCGCGGAACCTGTTCGCGCAACCCGGCCCAAAGCCTGAGTTTCGGCGCAACCAATACGGATTCACCGCCGGAGGACCGATCCAGGCCAACAAGACATTCTTTTTTGTCGACTGGCAGGGGACGCGGCAGCGCACCGGCGTCACGCGCTTCAGCGTGGTTCCGACGCTCGCCGAGCGGCAGGGTATCTTTGCGCAGCCGATCTTCGATCCTGCCAGCTCGCCGCGAACTCAGTTCGTGAACAATACTATTCCGCTAAACCGCTTCGACGAGCTCGGTCTGCAGGTTCTTCAGCACTATCCATCGCCGAACGTCGCCGGCGCGAACAATTTCGCCCTCACCGGCACCGAGCCCGATAACCAGGATCAAGCCGACTTCCGGATCGATCGCTACTTCCGCGAGAAGCACCGGGTCTTTGCGCGTTACACGTTCTTGCGTGACGACGACACCCCGGTCACGCCGCTGCCGGATGGGAGCGGAAGTCTGACGTCCGGGGCGATCGGGCATGCGCATACGCGGGGCGACGCCTTCGCCGGCGATTACAACTGGACGCTCTCTCCCATGGCCCTGAACCAGTTCCGCGTGGGCTATTCCCGGCGCGATCTCAACCAGACTTCGCTTCAAAACGGCGGCATCGCGGTGCCCGGCCTGCCGGCCAATTCCTTCGGATCGGTGTTGCCGATCTTCAGCGTCGCGGGTTTCCAGCAGGTCGGTCCGGCCTCCGCGGCAAACTCCCGCTTTACCACATCCATCACGGAATATCTCGACACGTTCACGCTGGTTCGCGGCCGCCACACTTTCAAGCTGGGAACCGATATCCGGCGCGAAGCTCTGGACGTTCTGAACCCGCCCAATCCCACGGGATCGTTCGCCTTCAACACCACCGGCACCAACGCTCCCACGGTTACCGGAAGCGGCAATGCGCTGGCCTCGCTGCTTCTAGGGCAGGTGAGCGCCTTCACCATCGACATCCAGAAGCAAGTGATTCAGCCACGCGCGCACATCGCCGAGTTCTTCGCCGGCGATGACTGGAAGGTCTCGCAGCGGCTCATGCTGAACATCGGCACGCGCTATACGCTCAACTTCCCCTCCACGGAGAAAAACGATCAAGGCGCGGTCTTTAACCTGAACACTCAGGTTCTGGATTTTCCGCACACTGCCCGCCAGCTGCATCGGGGCGACTTCGGTCCGCGCGCGGGACTGGCGTATAGAATCGGCGACAGTTGGGTGATTCGCTCGGGCTACGGGATGATGTTCTTCGAGCAATCCGGGATCACCACGCCATTCACCATTCCGCAATTTCCGTTCATTCAAACCGTGGGCCAGCAGTCGCAGGACAACGTGAACGCCGCCTTCCTGCTTGCAGATGGCCCCTCGGTTCAAGTGACCCCTCCTAATCCAAACTCCGGATTGGGGCAAGGCGTCTTCGGCGTGGACAGCACCAACGGTTCGGGCTATTCGCAGCAATGGAACTTCACGGTTCAAACAGACGTTCGGGAAAGACTGGAACGTGGAAGTTTCCTACCTGGGCTCGAAGAATACCCGGCTGGGCATACCGGATGCGAACATCAACCAGCTTCCCGCGCAGTACCTCGCCCAGGGAGCGGCGCTGCTGACAAAAGTTCCGAATCCGTACTTCGGACAGATTCCGGCCTCGTCGTCTCTCGGCGAACCGACGATCGCCCAGCAGCTTCTGCTGCGTCCCTACCCGCGTTTCACCAACGTCGCTTTATTCCGCGATAACGTCGGCAATTCCACTTACCACGCCGCCGCGGCGAAGCTCGAAAAGCGCTTATCGCACGGCTTGACGATCACGGCGTCGTACACCTTCTCCAAGCTGATCGACGACGCGTCGCAAGTCTTCGCGCAGACCATCTTCAGCGGCCCGGTCCTTAACAATAGCGGCCCCGCGGACGCCCTCAATCGCCACCTCGAAAAGGATCTTTCGAGCGGCGATATTCCCCGCGTGTTCGCGCTGGGCTGGGTCTACGACATTCCACGCGTATGGAAGATTTCAGGGTGGCAGCTCGGCGGGCTGGTTCGCGTGCAGGCGGGCGACATGGTGGCGATCAGCCAGGCCACCAACAATAACTCGAGCCTCGGGTATGCGGTTCAAAGGCCCAATCGAATTGGGGATCCCAATGAGTTTGCCGGGCGCAGCGTGGCGAAATTCTTCAACACGGCGGCCTTCACCGCCGCGCCGCAGTTCGCGATCGGATCCAGTTCCCGCAATCCGATTCGTGGGCCGGGACTTCAGAATGCCGACGTAATGATCGGGAAAACGTTCCGCCTTACAGAGCGCCTGAACCTCGAATTCCGCGCCGAAGCCTTCAATGTCTCCAATACTCCTCCGCTGAACGATCCCAACGGCATCTTTGGAAATGCCGCTTTCGGCTCGATCATCAGCGCCGGCAATCCGCGCGACTTCGAATTTGTAGCGAAGGTCCACTTCTGACCGCCTGACAAGCTGACATTACAATGTTAAGTATGGAGAAGACCCGCGTCCATAGCCGTCTGGCCGATGTCCGCAAGAGCCGGGGCGTCGGAGCGTCCGAATTGGCGCGCCGCGTGCGCGTGAGCCGCCAAACGATCTATGCGATCGAGGCCGGAACCTACGTTCCCAATACCGAAGTCGCCTTGAACCTCGCGCGCGAATTGGAAGTAACGGTCGACGAACTCTTTCTGCTCCAGGAAGCGGCTCCCGCCGCCGCCCGAATCTTTGGCTGCCGAAGTCTTGAGCGCCGGACCTTCGGTAAAAGGCCAGCCGGTGCGAGTCTGCCAGATCGGATCGCACTGGGTCAGCGTGCCCGTGAGCGCATCTCCTTATTACATGCCGGAGGCCGACGGCATCATCAAGCGCACCGGAAAAACACCGGGCCGCGCCGATCTGGTGGTGTTCGCCAAGGAAGAAGCCGCGCAGAAGCGGCTGGTGCTGGCGGGTTGCGACCCGGCCACCGGTCTTCTGGCGCACATGGTTGAAAAGATCAGCGGCGTGGAGATTGTCTCCGCGGCCGCATCCAGCAAGCTCGCGCTCAGTTGGCTGAGCCAGGGGAAAGTTCACATCGCCGGCTCGCATCTGGAAGATCCGAAAACCGGGGAATTCAATCTGCCCTATTTGCGCAAACAATTTCCGGATGGCGATTTCAGCGTCGTCACGTTCGCGCGATGGGAGGAAGGATTCGTGGTCGCCGCCGGGAATCCCAAGCGTGTGCGCAAGATCGAAGATCTGGCGCGGAAGAACGTCCGGTTCGTGAATCGCGAGCCTGGATCGGGAAGTCGCGGGCTTCTGGACCAGCTTATGGAGAGAGCCCACATGGACGCCGAGAACGTGCAGGGATACGACCGGATCGCCCACGGCCACCTGGCGGCTGCGTACTGCGTGGTTTCGCGCGAAGCCGACGTTTGCCTGGCAACGCGCTCCGCCGCCCAGACCTTTGGGCTCGATTTCGTCCCCCTGCACAGCGAGCGCTACGATCTGGTGATGCGCAAGCGCACCGCCGATCTGCCGGCGGTCAAGGCGTTCCTCGACGTCCTGCAACGGGCTACTCTGCGGCGAAAGCTGGAGGTTTTGGCCGGTTACGATACTTCGCAGACCGGCACGCTGGTCGCCTGAGATCGGCCTGGAAAGGGGGGCGATCCCTCCCTATATTTCGACCGCATTACCCTGTATGCTCGGCGTGAGGGGAATCGCCATGTTGCGTAATCGATTGCTCGTGGTTTTGTTGACGGCGTCAGGCGTCTGGGCAGCCGATGCGAGTATAGGAAGCTGGAAGCTGAACGTCGCCAAGTCGACCTTTAGACCTGGGCCGCCGCCAGTCGCTGAGACGCGCACGTACAAAGCTGAGGCTAAGGGCGTAAAGACCACTGTAAAGACCACCTGGCCGGACCATTTGACCACAACGGTTGAATATCCGGCGAACTACGATGGCAAGGACTACCCAGTCGAAGGATCCCGTGACGTGGATGCCGTTGTGCTGACCCGGATGGATGACTTCACTTCCGCTGCAACCCTGAAGCACGCCGGCAAGGAAATCGGCGTGGCCCGGCGAGTGGTTGCACCCGACGGCAAGAGCATGACCATTAGCTATAAAGGGGTCAACACCAGAGGCGATCTGGTTGATAACGTCGCGGTCTACGACCGGCAGTAGCCCGGTCTCCGTGATCTGGTAGGCGCGGCTGGACTCGAACCAGCGACCCTCAGCTTAGAAGGCTGATGCTCTATCCACCTGAGCTACGCGCCCGCAGCACCTGTATTTCGATAGTACAACGGGATCGCGTAGCGATCGTGCGAGCTGCGCGCTCGCGCGATAACCCGAAAACCTACTTCGCCGACGGCGACTTATAGACTTCGCGGACCAAATCCCGCGCGGCGTCGAGCAGGCCATAGCCGAATTCGATTCCGACAACATATTGCGAGCCGCGCATGGTGGAGTGTCTGACCTGCGCGCCTCCGAACAGTTCGCCGGTCTCCGCCCGCAAAGCAAGGCGCGTGCCCACCGGGATGGATTGCGATGTCTCCAGGCACAGCCCGCGTTCCGAAACATCGCTGCTCGCCGCCCTGGCGTACTTTATCCGAGACATCCGCTCCACCCAAAAAAGACGAAAGGGCGCGCGATAGCGAACGCGAACATCCCGGCGTTGGTTCAGCCTTCTCTCGATCAGCGTTCGGAACGCTGGGTCCATGGTTCCATGTGCCGGCATAATCGTACTGCGCCTTTCATCCTAAGGCTCGTACCGCAACGTGGCAATAGACGAACGTACTAGATCGGTTGGGGGATAGGCCCCAACCACGTCTAAGGGCCGTCTAAGGTGTCCTCTAGGGTGGTTCCGCTTGGCCGCGGCTGGCCTGGAATGCTACTGTTATGAGTTCGGAGGGTACCATGACGGTCGCAGCACCGCGGATCTCGCTGGTTCTCCTGATCCTGCTGAATCTGTTTCGCGCGCCTGCCTGGGCTCAGGCGCCTACCGGGCTGAGCATCAACATCGTCGAAGGCGAAGGCGCCATCAATAACATCCGCCAGCGGGTCAATCGCGAGCCCATCGTGCAGGTGGAGGACCAGAACCACAAACCGATTGCCGGAGCAGTGGTGGTCTTTTTCCTGCCCGACTCGGGCGCGAGCGGGACCTTCGCGGATGGATCCCGCATGCTCATGACCGTGACCGATAACCAAGGCCGCGCGGCGGCTCGCGGAATTCGTCCCAATAACCAGAGCGGACCGATGCAGATTCGCGTGACCGCCAACTTCCAGGGCCTGACCGCCAGCTCCGTGATCGCGCAAAGCAACATCGCGGCGGCTGCGGCCGCCACCGGATTCGCGGGTCTCAGCACGGCCGCCAAATTGGCGATTATCCTGGGCATCGCAGGCGGCGCGGCAGCGGCGGGAGCCATCGTCGCCACTCACTCGGGCGGCGGTTCATCCTCCTCGCCCACAACCGTGACGATCTCGCCCGGAACCCCGACCGTCGGAGCACCCTAGATGCAATCACGATTCCTTCTCGCAGCGTGCTGTTTAGGCGCGGCCTCCCTGTCGATGAGTTCCGCCTTCGCCCAGGTCGGCGCACCACAATTGGGCTGGGTACCTGACGGGACCGGTTTCCGCCCAGTGTATGGAATGCCCGCCGCCGCCGCTGTGGGCGCACCGGTTCCGTCCGATCAGAACTTCTCGCAAATCGCGGCGTCGCAGGCGCGCGATTATGTCCTGGTTGCATCCGCCGATACCGGCGCGGTGTCGATATATACGCTGGAACGCGGCCTGGTCCCGCTCGACGGCGCTGGAAGCGCTCCAGACTCCATAGTGCTGAGTCCGGGCGGCTCCTCGGCTGCGCTGTGGTTTGCATCGCTCAACCGGCTGCAAATCGTCACGGGATTACCGGATACGCCCGCGATCCGGCAGTTGGACGTGGCCTTCGCTGGATCGGGGCCCGGCGCCCTGGCTGTTTCCGACGACGGCGCATGGGTCGCTGGAACCTGGAACTCGGGCATCTACACGTTCGGCCCCAGCGGCGACGTGAACCGCCTGCCGGTGGATAACGCATCCGCCCTGGCATTCTTGGAGGGAACGCACGATCTCGCGGTAGCCGGCCCGGGCGGCGTGCAATTGGCGACCGGAGTCGACGGTTTCGCCGCGGTATCGAATCTTCTGACCTCCGCCGATGCTTCGCTTCAGCCGGTGGCCATCGCCGCGACTTCCGACAACCGGACCGTGGTGCTCGCGGATCACACCGGTGCGGTGACCGCAATCGATGTCGCGACCGGGATTGCGGTTACATCTGATTGCGGCTGCCAACCGGATGGCTTGTTCGGCATCGGACGCACGGCGTTTCGATTAACGGGCTTGACTGGCGGAGCCTTTAAGCTGTTCGACGCCGCCAGCGGCGAAATTCTGTTCGCGCCCGTGGCATTCAGCGCACCCCCAGCCGATACCGCAGGAGCCGGACAATGACGCGGCTCGCCAAGCTGGGAATCGTCGTTGCCGCGGCCGCGCTCAGCGTCTCCGCACAGAACAGCATCAACATCACGACCACTACGCTGCCCACGGCGATCATCGGATTACCGTATCCGAATGTTGCTTTGCAGACCACCGGCGATCCGGGTCCGATGAGCTGGAACATCGACGGACCGTCCAACTGGACTGTCGGGTCGTCGACGGCTACAACGGGAGTCTTTTGTTACAAATCGTGCGGAGGATTTAGCGTCCAAGAGCCGCCTGGCCAGTATACGCTTTTCATAGGCGTCAACTCTTCCTCGGGTTCAGGCTCTCGTAGTTACACCCTGATTGTGGAGAATCCGCTCCAGATCGGAACCACATTTCTTCCCAACGCGAACGCGAACCTGGCATATTCGACCCAGATGCAAGGGTCGGGAGGCACCGGCAATTTTCTTTGGTCCATTCAGAGCGGCACTCTGCCGCCGGGGATCGCGCTGACCGACAACGTGAAGGGCGTCCTTTCGGGAACCGCTCCCGGCGTCAACGGAGTCTATCCGTTTACAGTCCGGTTACAGGATCAGGTCACAAATGAGGCCGTGACCCAGGCGCTCAGCATTACCGTCGTCAACGGGATCGCGATTCTCACCACCGCCCTGCCGAACGCGATCCTCAACCAGGCGTACTCCGTACAACTGCAAGGCACCGGCGCGAACCTGGCCTGGTCTCTTGCACCTGGTTCGGTTCTGCCGCCGAACCTCACTCTGGCCCCCAACGGCGTGCTGAGCGGCGCGGTAATTGCGACGGGTGTCATTCAGCATCCCGGTGCAACTGGTGAACTCGCAGTTCCCGAGCGCAGCTGCCACCCGCACATTTACCCTTTTAGTCACACTGGGACAGTTAAGTATCGTGGAACAGACGCTGCCGCCCGCGACGCAGAATGTTCCGTATTCGGCCACTCTTACTGCCGCCGGTGGCATACCGCCTTACACATGGAGCCTGGATGTCAGCAGCCCGAAAGCCCTGAGCATCGGCTCCGGCACCGGCATCATCTCTGGAACGTTCGCCACGTCCGGATCGTTTCCCGTGACGGTTACGCTGCACGATTCCACCGGAGCCGCAGTTAGCCAAACCTACCAGCTTGCGGTGGGCAATGCCGTTTCCATCACGACCACCACGCTTCCGAACGGCCCGCCGAATGTCCCGTATTCCGCCACGCTCACGGCCGCCGGCGGTTCGGTGCCCTATCACTGGAGCGTGCTCACCGGAAACCTGCCCCCAGGTCTGGCCTTGAATGCAGCCAGTGGGCAGATCAGTGGAACGCCCACCGCGGCGGGAGCGGTCCAGTTTACGGTCCAGGTAATCGATTTCCTCGGCGGTACCGCGACCAAGGTGCTGACCATCACCATCGGCACAAGTCAGCCCGTAACCATCGGCGCCACTGACTTCACCGCCTCCGTGGGCGTCGCCGTTTCTCAAACCATAACCGCTGCGGGCGGCGTCGCGCCATACGCATTCTCGGTCTCCGCGGGAAGCCTTCCCGGAGGATTACAGTTGGGCGGATCGACCGGCGTGCTGAGCGGAACACCGAACGCCACCGGCACGTTTCCGGTGACCCTGAAAGTGACCGATGCCAACCAGGGGACGGCCACTGTCGCGATTACCATTACCGTCAAACTGCTGTCCGTGAGCATCGTGGTGCCGGCCAATCCTGGTTCTGGCCAGCAGCCGGGCATTGGCGTATCCCTCACAGATCCGGCGACCAGCAATATCAATGGAACGCTGACCCTCGCGTTCTCGTCTTCGGTCGGCGGCGATGATCAGATGGTGAGATTCGTCGACGGATCGCGTTCTGTTACCTTCACCATTCCGCAAGGCCAGACTGCCGCGCCCAACACACCGATAGTCACTGGCACGGTAGCCGGCACCATTACCCTGACCGCGAGCGTGCCTGGCGCCCCGGACGTCATCAAGACCATCGTCATCGATTCCGCTGTGCCCGTGATCACCTCGGTCGCCCTCACGCAGGTCACCGGAGGGCTGAACATAGTGGTGAGGGGCTATTCCAATACGCGCGGAATTTCGAGCGGAAACTTCACCTTCACCGTATCGAGCGGCAACACGCTGTCGCAGGCGCAAATCACCGTTCCGCTGGAATCCGCGTTCACCGCATGGTTCAGCAACAGTGCGTCCAGCGCCACCGGCGGCCAGTTCCAACTAACCGTTCCCTTCAGCGTGACGCAGGGCAGCGCGACGGCTGTGACGAAGGTAAGCGTGACGCTGACCAACACGAAGGGCCCATCGGCCGCGGTCAGTTCCCCGTAGCATGCCCTCCACCGCTCCCGTCGTCTCCGGCAAATGGGTCGCGATCGTGATTGCGGTTGCGATCGCGATCGCAGTCGCCGCAGGGTGTATCTGGCTGTATCGCGATTTTCTGATCGCCCCGCGCCAGCCTTAGGCGGCCGGTGCGTAAAAGCTCAGGCAGTTGTCCCCCTGCCGTAGCACACGCGTCTGGCGGAGCTCCCCGTAAGCCGTCGCGAGCTTCAGCCGTGAGTCGTGCTGCACAATCACTAACCTCGGCGGGATCTCGCCGAGCTTCGTCAGCGCCGTCTCGTACTCGCTATGCAGCTCGTAGGGAGGATCCAGGAACACGATATCGGCCGTGATCCTGCCGATGAGGGCGGTGGCTCTTCCCTGCGCACCTCCGAACGCGCTTCCAGCCCAAGTGACTTGAGGTTCTGCCGCAACACGCCTACCGCGGCGCGGTTAGTCTCGGCAAAGATAGCTCGCGACGCTCCCCGGCTCAGCGCCTCAATCCCCACCGCGCCCGTTCCGGCGTAAAGATCGGCAAAGACCACTCCCGCGATGCGCGGCGCGAGCACATTGAACAAAGCTTCTCTTAAACGATCCGGTGTTGGACGCACGTCGAGTCCCGGCACGGACTTGAGCACGCGGCTGCGAAACTCCCCTACCGATCACTCGCATGCTAGCCGACTTGAACCAGACCATACCGCCGCTGCCAGTGGTCGCGGATGAATTCGATCGCCTTACGCAGATCGCTCTCGAGCGGCGGATGCGCCACAAACGCAGCCGCTTCATTGCGCGCGATCTCCAGAATGTCCGCGTCGCGCAGAATATTGCCGATATGCAGTGCCGGCAGCCCGGATTGCTTCGTGCCGAAGAACTCGCCCGGCCCGCGCAGCTTCATATCCATCTCGGCGATGTAAAAACCGTCGCACGATTCGACCAGCGTGCGGATGCGCTCATTCGCCGCGGGACTCATTTTCTCCGTCACCAGAATGCAGTAGCTCTGTTCCGCGCCCCGGCCCACGCGGCCTCGAAGCTGGTGGAGCTGGGCGAGCCCAAAGCGCTCCGCCTGCTCGATCAGCATCACCGTGGCATTCGGGACGTCCACGCCGACTTCGATCACCGTGGTCGACACCAGAATTTTGGTCTCGCCGCGCTGGAATTTCTCCATCGCCGATTCTTTCTCGTCCGAGGGAAGCTTGCCATGCAGCAAGCCCACCGCTACATCAGGAAAGACCACCTTCGAAAGATGCTCGTGCATCTTCTGCGCGGCTTTCATGGCCTGCGTCTCCGACTCCACATGTTTTTATCGCGCACAACGCCACTTGCAGGCTGTGCGCTTATCACCGGATAAACGACGTATGCCTGCGAGCCCTGATCGATCTGCTGGCGCACAAAGCTGTAGACCTGCTCGACCCGCGCGTCCTCCACGTGCTTGGTGACGATCGGCTTCCTTCCCGGCGGCATCTCGTCGATCACGCTCACGTCCAGGTCGCCGTAGATCGTCAAGGCTAGCGTCCTTGGAATGGGTGTCGCCGTCATCACCAGCACGTCGGGATGCTGCCCGCCTTTTTCGAGCAGTTTCTGGCGCTGCTCGACGCCAAAGCGATGCTGCTCATCGACCACCGCCAGCCCCAGCTTGGCGAATTCGACGTCGGCTTCGAGCAGGGCATGTGTCCCGATGACGACCTTCGCCAAGCCCGGCGGCCGCCAGCTTCTTGAGCTGCGTCTTTTCGCGCGCCGTGCTCGAGCCCGTCAGCAGAATCGTGGTGTACCCAAGCTTCTGAAACAACTTCTTGAAATAGAAATAGTGCTGCGCCGCCAGGATTTCCGTGGGCGCCAGCACCGCCACCTGGTACCCGTTTTCGATGGCGATAATCGCGGCTTCGGCCGCCACCAGCGTTTTCCCGCTGCCGACGTCGCCTTGCAGCAGCCGGTACATCGGATGCGGAGCCGCCATATCGTGCGCGATTTCGCCCAGCACACGCTTCTGCGCGCCGGTCGGCTTGAACGGCAGCATTTGTTTAATGCGTTCGCGTACCCGGTCGTTCAATTGAAAGCCGATTCCGGGATCCAGGCGGGCCCGGGCGCGCTTCAGCTCCAGTCCGCATTCAAGCCAGAAGAATTCCTCGAAGATCAGCCGGTACTGTGCCGGCGACCGGAACGAATTCAACAGCCGCAAGTCCGAATCCGGCGGCGGAAAATGCAGCCCGCGAATCGCGCTCCAGCGATCCGGCAGCTTCATCTGCTGCAGGATATGGGGGGGCAAAGGGTCGGGCTGCGGCGCGCAGACTCTCCAGAACGCGATGGATCAGGGTACGAAATACCCGCGTGTTGACCTTCCCCGCCGCCTCATACACCGGAACCACGCGGCCGGTGTGCAGCGAGGAATCGCCGTCGTCATCGCCCGAGAGTATCTCGAACTCGGGATGCATCATCGCGATGCCGCGCGAGTACGAATCGAACTCTACCTTGCCGAAAAGAGCGATCTTCAGGCCCGGCGCCAGGATATCGTTCAGGTACGCTCCATGGAACCATTTCCCCGTGAGTACTGCTCCCGACGGATCGGTGAAGGTGGCTTCGAACATGCCCAGGCCGCGCCTTCGGAAGCCTGACACACGCGTGGTGCGGACTTCAGCCAGCACGGTCGCCATTTCGCCGGGAGCCAGCGCCCGGATCTGCTTGACGTTGCTGCGGTCCTCGTAGCGAAAGGGGGCGTACGTAAGCAGGTCCTCGACGGTCTTAAGGCCCTTGGCCTCGAGCATCGCCGCGCGGGCCGGGCCCACGCCTTTCACATACATAAGTGGAGTGAGGAGATCCAACGGGGTTCAAATCACCAACGGTTTTTAACCAGGAGATAAGTTCAGTGTACAGTCTGCCGGGACTCCAGTCCTCCGCTTAGTTTGGTACTCGTAGTACCTCGGACCGGGATGGCCCGACCATAGCCGGGCGATAACCTGTTTCCACAGGAGAGAACAATGGAAATCTTACTCAATAATTTCTGGCGCGACTTGTGGCGGAACCGGCAAGGACAGGACCTGACGGAATACGCGCTCGTGGGCGGCCTGATGGCCACCGTCGCGGTGGCGATCATGCCCGATATGTTCTCTATCGTCGGGCATGTCAATGACCTGCTCCTCTCGGTGCTGGAGAGCGCCGTGGGGGTCGCGCTAAAATAACGGTTCATGCCTGAACTGCTCGCGGGGAAGACCGCACTGATTCTAGGCGTAGCGAACAAGTGGAGTCTTGCCTACGCCATTGCCCAGGCCTTCCGTCGCGAAGGCGCAAGCTTGTTGCTGACCTATCAGGGAGAACGCCAGAAGGAAGCCGTCACCGAACTGGGCTCCGAACTGGGCGCCGCCGGCATCTTTGAGTGCGACGTCACCCGCGACGACGATCTGGCGAAGCTCGCGGAAACCGTCCGCCGGCACGGCCGTTTGGACACGCTGGTCCACAGCATCGCCTTCGCCAACCGGGAAGATTTAAGCCGTCCGTTCGTCGAGACTTCGCGCGAGGGCTATCTGCTGGCGCAGGATGTATCCGCTTATTCGCTGGTGGCAGCCGCCCGAACGGTCGCTCCTCTCATGACCGAAGGCGGTTCGGTGATGACGCTGTCGTATCTGGGCGCCACCCGCGTGGTTACCAACTACAACGTGATGGGCGTCGCCAAAGCCGCGCTTGAAGCCTGCGTGCGCTATTTATCGAGCGACCTGGGCCCATCCAATATCCGCGTCAACGCCATCTCGGCCGGGCCGGTCAAAACGGTCTCGGCTCGTGGAGTCGCCGGACTTACCAAGATGCTCGAAACCATGCCCACGCGCGCTCCCCTGCGCCGCAACTGCACCCCGGAAGAGGTCGCCGATACCGCCGTGTTCCTGGCGAGCGACCTGAGCCGCGGCGTCACCGCCAACGTGCTATTCGTCGACGCCGGCTATCAGGTGATGGGGTTTTAGCCACTCGCTGGCGCTCGTGGTTCGGTGGAGTCGGCGTTCCGAACCGAACCGCGAACGGCAGTGAGCGGCCAACTCTAGCCGGCGGCCACGGCGCCAGACAGTCGGTAATACATCATCAGATCCGTCGGCGGCGGCGCGATTCCCAATTGCCGGATCATCCCCATCACCTGGCCGCGGTGCAGCGAATTGTGATTCACCAGGTGCAGCACCGTTTTCTCCGCTGCGACCTCGTACGGGATGCCGTCCGGGGATTTGCAAGGGACCATGCGCCCGAGATCGGCGTCCTCAATCCTCTCGGCCCAGGCTTCCCACTTCCGCTGGATCGCGGGCCATTCCTTTTCGAGCGTGGCCAGGTCCGCTTCACGAATCACCGGCTCGTTGGGATCCACCACGCGCGAATACCAGATCCGGTCCGCGAAATGGATGTGCGACAGCGTGCCCAGGATACTGCTGTGCGACGCTCCCACATTGCGCGTCAGATCATCGGCATTCAGTTTCTTGGCCGCCTCGAAAACCCTCTGTGAGGCCCAAGTCGAATATTTGAGATGCGTCCGGATTTCAGCGGTAGTCATGTTTGTATTCTCTAATAGGTGCGTTCATGCCGGAACTTCCCGACATCACAGTCTACATCGAAGCGCTGGACCAGCGGATCTTCGGGCATACGCTCACCCAGGCCCAGATCGCGAGCCCGTTTCTCCTGCGCACCATTGAACCGCCGGTGTCCGCGTGCGTGGACCACACAAGTTACTAACGCTCCGGCGCGTGGGCAAGCGCATCGCCATCGGATTCGATAACGACGTCTGGCTGGTGCTGCACCTGATGATCGCCGGGCGGCTGCACTGGTTCGATCGGGCGAAGAAGCCCGATGGCCGCCGGACTCTCGCGGCATTCCTTTTCGACAACGGCTGCCTGACCCTGACCGAAGCCGGATCGCAAAAGCGCGCGTCCCTGCACATGGCCCAGGGCGAGACGGGGCTCGCAGCTCTCGATCCTGGCGGAATGGACGTAATGACGGCGTCTCTCGACGAGTTCGCGCGCGGCCTGACCGTCGGCAACCACACCTTGAAGCGCGCCCTGACCGATCCACATGTCTTCAGCGGCATCGGCAACGCCTATTCGGACGAGATCCTGCATCGCGCCCGGCTCTCGCCCATCACCCTGACGTCGCGGCTGACGGCTGAAGAAATCGCGAGACTCTACCTCGCACACGCGAGGTGTTACAAGAATGGATCGGGCGCCTCCGCGCCGAAGCTGCCGGCAAATTTCCCGAAAAGGTCACGGCGTTCCGTGAAGAGATGGCCGTCCACGGTCGCTACGGGCTGCCCTGCCCGCGCTGCGGCGCGAAGATCCAGCGCATCCGCTACGCTTCGAACGAGACCAACTATTGCCCCGTATGCCAGACCGGCGGACGTCTGCTCGCCGATCGCGCGCTGAGTCGCTTACTGGGGAAAGACTGGCCGCGCACGCTCGAGGAACTGGAAGAGCTGCGCGCCCCTCGCTAGCGGTCAGCGGCCTTTGCAGCCGCCCTGTCGATAGCGTCCATGATCAGACGCTTGGACTCGTCCACGTCTACCCACTTGCCGATGTGGGTCCATTTGCCGGGTTCCAGATCCTTGTAGTGATTGAAAAAGTGTGCGGTCTGCTCGCGCAGGATCTCAGGCAGATCGAGGTACGATCCGATTCCCGTATAAAACGGGTGCAGATCGTCAACCGGAACGGCGATAATTTTCTCGTCCAGCCCCGCCTGGTCCTCCATCAGCAGCGCTCCCACCGGACGGCAGCGAATGATGGCGCCGGACACGACCGCCACAGGCGCGATGACCAGCACATCGATCGGGTCCCCGTCCTGCGACAAGGTTTGTGGAATGAAACCGTAGTTGCCCGGGTAGAACATAGCCGTATGCAGGAACCGGTCGACGAACATCGCGCCTGAGGATTTATCCAGCTCGTATTTGACCGGCGTACCTCCCACGGGAATTTCGATAATCGCGTGCAGATCCGAGGGAGGGTTTCGGCCGGCGCTGATCTTGGTGACATCCATCGGGAATCCTCCTTCAGCCTAAACGAACTGGGCTTTCGCCAGAGGCGCCGGCGCCAATCCCTCGTTCACCAGCACGGTTCGATCGACGCCCCGCAAGAGTTCCCGTATCAGCTTGACCGTATCGGGCTCCTCGAAATAAGCGGAATGCACGCCCTGCGGAAAGTTCTTCACTGTATCGCTGGTAAAAAAGCGGGAACAATCGATATCCCAGACGTTGTCCGATACCGGGAAGTCATGGTCGATGCCGCTGCGTCCCAGGCGGCGTTTTCCGAAATGCTTCAGTCCGGCCGACAGCCCCAGCACCGGATCCTTTCCGCTGTACAACGCCGTTACGCGGTAGGTAAGATTCGCAATGGCATCGCCGTCCGATTGCTGCACCGTCTCGCCGCTCTTGAAAAGATCGTTGTCGACGTCCGCCGCGATCATCAGCAATTGATTCACCAGGCTCATCAGCAGCGGCTGGTTCTTGCGCGTCCAAACAACCGCCATGGATTTCTCTAGGAGATAATTTCCCATGCTGTGCGCGATGATCGAAATCTTCGCTTTGCATGCGTTGGATGCGTCCGCGGCGGTCGCCATTTGCTGATCGCGCATGTATTCGTAGAGGGCGGACAACACGTCGGCCAAGTCGTTGGCGCAATCGCGCGCATGCTCCCGATCGGGCAGGTACCCCAGAGCGTTGCCGAGCGATGGCCAGTCGAACATGACGCATTCGCCCAGCGAGCTCGCGCCGGTAAAGAAGGAGTCGCAAATCCCCTGATAGCGGGCGGCCTCCTCGGACCATTTATTGTTGTAGCCGTGGATAAAGAAAGTAACGTGCTGCTGATCCTCGATATTGTGGGCGCTGGGATCGATGTCCCGAAAGGCGCCCGCCGCGGCGATCAGGCGCTTCTGAAAAACAGCCCGCGTGACCCGAGTCCAGCGCGTAGCATCCGTCACAGGGCCGGTGTCGGCAGTCCAAAATGTCAGATCTCCGCGATCATCGCCGAAATCCGCCGGAGTTTTCGGCGCTTTCGCCGGTAAGCTGCGATTACTGATCATCCAGTAGGACATGCCCTGTATCATACTCGCTTGATTTGGCCGGCGGTTCTTGTCCGAGTGCGGCGTTTCGCCTAATGTAAAAGAATGCCGGATAGCCCACCGACCACCAAGGGCCGCGGCCGCAGGGTTAGGAAGAACCTGAGGCAAGGGATGGGTCTCGCGTGGGCCGCCTCGCCGAGTTCCCTGATCCGCTATTCGATCCTGGGAATGCTGAGCGCGGCGATGCCTCCTATCGCCGTCTATCTCGGCGCGACCCTGGTCAATCGCATCGCCGAAGCCCGCCTCCATTCGCTCCGATTCACGGACCTGGTTCCCATCCTGGCCGGATTGTGGCTGGCCACCGCCGTGCAGCGTGCCGTTGGCGCTTACATGGGCTATGGCCGCAACCTGTTCGTCCGCCGCGTGCAGCTCGAAGCCGAGCGGCGATTGCTCGCGCAGGCGTCCAAGGTCGATATCGGCCACTTCGATAATTCCGACTGGCACGATCGTCTGGCGCGCGCCAAGCGCGACGTGTCCTGGCGACCGGGCGATCTCACCTGGTCCGTCCTGGGTCTCTCCGGCAACATCGTCACCGTGGTCCTGATGGCGGGACTTCTCGCCAGCCTGCACTGGGTGCTGGTGGTTCTCGCGCTTGCGGCCGCCGGACTCTCTCTGGCGCTCGAACGCCGCGTGACCTCGCGCCTCTACGAATATTTCTACAAGGAAACGCCAGAAGAACGGGAACGCGAGTATCTGGGCGATCTTCTCGTCCAGCCGCGTTCGACCAAGGAAATCCGGGCGTACGTTCTTGCGGACTACTTGCTCGGCAGGCACGGCAAACTGTCCGACGATTTGTTCAAGCAGCGCGAGCTGATGTACCGGTCGGCCACCCGCATCTCGATGCTCACAGGACTCGTCGGCGGCACCACTCTCGCCCTCGCCTACGTGTTTCTTGCGATTCGCGGCGTGGCCGGCACCATCGATCCGGGGGGCGTGGTTCTGGTGATCGGCGCATTCAACGCGGTCTCCTCGACCCTGGGACAGATTTCGAGCACGTTCGTCGCAGTGGATCAGCACACCACGTTTCTCGATGACTATTTCTCCTTCTTGTCCGTAGGTTCGCTGGTGCCCGTCCCGGCCAAGCCGCATAACGAAGCCGACTGGCATCGCGCGATTGCCACAGCCGGCATCGAGTTCGACAATGTCACGTTCACCTATCCCGGCGGGACGGAACCGGCCGTGGCGGGATTGGACCTGCACATTCGCAGCGGTGAATTCATCGCGCTGGTGGGCGAAAACGGAGCCGGAAAAAGCACGCTCATCCGGCTGCTGCTTCGTTTTTACGATCCCGGCCAGGGCTCGGTACGCGTAGGCGGCGTCGACCTGAGGGATCTCGATCCCGCCGTTCTCCGCAGCCGCATCGGCGTGCTGTTTCAGGACTACGTGAGCTACGAACTGTCTGTGCGCGAGAACGTCGTGATGGGCCGCCCGGATGGCGAGGTTAAGGACGAACGGGTCATGGAGGCTCTGCGTGACGCGCGTAGCGATTGGCTGCTGAAGAAGATGCCGCGCGGTCTGGATTCGAAGGTCGGCCGCCTGTTCGAAGGCGGGCACGATCTGTCCGGCGGCGAATGGCAGCGGCTGGCCTTGGCCCGCATCATGTACCGCGATGCCGATATCTGGATTCTGGATGAGCCCACGTCCTCGCTCGATCCCGAGGCCGAAGCGGCGATTTTCGCGGAGTTGAAAGAAAACCTCAAGGGGAGGATCGGCATCGTGATCTCGCACCGGTTCTCCACCGTGCGGATCGCCGACCGGATCGCCGTCATCGCCGATGGACGAATTTCGGAATTGGGCACGCACCAGGAATTGCTGCGCGCCCAACGCCGCTACGCTCAACTCTTCGAATTGCAGGCCGCCGGATATCGCTGACGATCTACGGGGCCGGAACCGCGGTGCGATTCCCCGGGACGATCTGCGGTTGATATGCGAACACCTCGCGGCTGTTCGGATCCACCAGAACCTTCAGCCAATTCACGTCGTTGGTGCCGTTCTGCTGGTTATCGCCGAACGTCTCGACGCGCGTGAAGTTCTCCAGACGCTGGCCCGCGGCGTTCAGAAGCGGCTTGTCGATCCTGAAGTAGTGCGAGTCGCCGTGTACATAGGCGACGGGTCTCTTGAACGCGATCACCTGAGCCCGTAGCGCGAGCAGGAACGTCTGGAAGCCGTCGGGAAGGCCATCGGTCTCCGCCAGCGTCATCGGGTTGCGTAGCGGACCGCCCTGGCTCGAATCTTGATTGAAGCCCGGATCGGCCTGCGTCACGAACATCACGGCAGCCGAGCCGTTAGCCGCCGCTTCGGCAAAAGTCTCCTGCATCCATGCAATATCGGCGGCATTGCGCGCGTCATATTCGGCCTGATTGCCTGGAATATAAGCATTCCGGTCAGGATTATTTCCACACAGGTTATTGCAGGAGCCCTGGATGTTCAGGGTCGCGTAGGTAACGCGGCCGACGTGCCATCGGCGATTTTCCACGCACGCAACCGGGCCGCTCACGCCGAGGCACTTGGGTGTCGCCTGCACTTCCTCCCGGAAGGGTTGCAGCCCCATCGTGAACGGGGTGCTGAAGTACAGCGCGCGCTCCTTGTCGAGCTGCGTGAGCGCATCGAACCCCGGCTGGCGATCGCAATCCACCCAGTCATTGTCGCCCGGCGTGAAGATCGCAGGCGCCTTCAGCGAGTTGAAGAAGCCCAGCGCCTGTGTATAAACGCTGTCCGTGCAGGTGCCTGAGCCGCTCACGATATCGCCATCGTGCGCCGTGAATGCGAGATTCTGCGAGTTCATGTCCGCAATCAGGTTCGGCACGCCGACCGTAGCCTGCAGCGTCGAATAAGGCAGGTCGCCCCATAGGCCGAAGGCGTACGGATTGTCGCCATTCCCGCCGGCTCCGATTTTGTCGTCCTCCGCGAATCCTCTTGCGATCGAAACTCCGATCGTGCCGGCCACAGCCATGGAAACGGCCGCGAGTACCAGATGTTTTTTCTTCACTTTAAGCTCCTGTGCCCGTGCTGTCTCATTTCCAACACACGCGGAACTTAGTTTAGGGAACCTGCTTTACAGGCCGATGACGAATCGTTTCCGTTTGCAAAACAATACGACGCGACGTACGATTCCAGTCATTTGACCGGCGCACCCGCGGGCTTGGCTTGCGAGTCGGTGGCCGCCGACGCCGCTCCCGCTTCCTTCTGGATCTCCTGCAATCCTCCGGGAAGCGAACCAGCGTAAAGATACAACACCAGATCCCGCTTTACGGCCGTGAGCGGATATTCCAGAACGGTCTTTTTGGCGAGCCCGTCCGAGATCTCGGTGTAAATCGCAGTCCGCCGCGTTTCCATGGCCAACGCGATCACCTGGTAAGTCTGCTGCGCAAAAACATTTTTGTTGACCGACAGATTGATACCGGTGACTGCCGTTCCCAGCGCGCCGAACAGCGTCTTGGCGGCGGTTCTGGTGGCGATCGCAACCGCAGTGCTGAGCCCCAGATTCGCCGCCTCCCCCGCCACCGCGATCGCGCCCTTGCCCGAATAGAGGTTCGCGGAGTACACATTATACAGGTCGTCCATCAGGCCCATCAGGCCCCAGGCGATATCGTTCCGCGCCGCTTGCGCCGATTTTTGTTTTGCCGGATCCGCGATCGCGGGCGCGTCCGCATCGTACGCGGCAACGTCGTTATCGTAATCCTTCTGCGAATAAATGTAGGGGAGCTGCGGTCTGGCGGGAAGCGCCAGCGACCTCCCGTACTTCCGGCAACCCGCAGTATGGAACACAACCGCGGCGAGTGTGACAACCACCGCCGTCCTAAAGATGACCATCGGTTTCTAACGCTCCCCCCGGCTAAAGTGTAGATCGCCGTGTCAAGGGTTTTCGTTCTGCGATGGTCTTCGGCGTAACTTCGCTAAACGGATCGCGTTCCGCGGAACAAGTGCAGAATCAGCGAAATGACGGCAACGATCAGCAGCAGATGAATGAGGCCGCCGGCCAGGTGAAAGACCAGCCAGCCCGTCAGCCAGACTCCCAGGAGCACAAAGAAAAGAACCAGGAATAAGAAATTTCGAATCATCGAAGACCTCCGTCGCGCCTGTTAGGTAGATCGGGCCTCACGCCGGATGTTTCCCGAATTGCATGTATGATTGATCGCATGAACCGTAAGGAGAAGGATCATCCCGGCGACGTCACGCGCCGAAATCTCATTCAAAGCGCCGCGTTCGTGCCTTTGGCCGCGCTCCTGGCCTCCGCGCAGCCAACCCCGCAGGCCGCGCTGACGCCCGCCCGGATGAAGACACTGGTTGCCTTCATCGACCGCCTGATTCCGCACGACGAGCTCGGACCTGGCGCTGTCGAATCTGGCGCGCAAATCTATATCGACCGCGTCCTCGCCGGGCCCAATGCGAACGAAAAAGCCGGCTTCATCCAGGGCTTGGATGCGCTGGACGCATACGCCCAACGGACCCATGGGGCGCCGCTCGCCGAGCTTTCGGCCGAGAAGCGCGACCAGGTTCTCGATGCAATGGTCGACACCCCGTTCTTCAATCGCGCGCGACGCCTCACACTCGAAGGGATGTTCAGCGATCCCTACTACGGCGGCAACAAAGACTTCGCCGGATGGGACCTGATTCGCTATCCGGGTCCGCGCCCCGCGGTCGCTGCGGAAGACCAGGCGTTGAACGTCGACGTCAAACCGTATCGCGTGTCGGCCTACGGGATCAAGTATGGCCACTAAGCTCAAGCCAGTCGACGTCGCGGTGATCGGCCTCGGCGCGGCGGGCGGCGTCGCCGTGCTTCCGCTCGCTCGGGCAGGATTAAAGGTCGCAGGCATCGAAGCCGGCACTTGGATGGATCCGCATCGCGACTTTCACGCCGACGAGGTGTATAACAACGTTCGCCGTCTGGTGAGCAGTTCGCCCAAAGCCCAGCGCGAGTGCCCCACCGTGCGCGCGACGCCCTCGGAGCAAGCCCGATCCGCCGGTGTCCATCCGATGATGAACGCCATCGGCGGCACGTCCATCCATTACTGGGCGCAAAGCTGGCGTCTGAAGCCCTGGGATTTTCGCACCCGCTCGGAGTCGATCCGGCGCTACGGTCCCGGTTCGATTCCCGCCGGGTCCACGCTTGAAGACTGGCCGCTCACTTACGACGATCTGGAACCGTATTACGACATCATCGAGCAGGAAGTGGGCGTCAGCGGGAAGGCCGGCAACATTCAGGGCCGCATCGATCCTGGCGGGCAACGTGTTCGAAGGCCCCCGGCAGCGTGATTATCCCATGCCCCCTTTGCGCGGCGCGGGATTCACGGATCACATGATGGACGCGGCCCGCCAGCTTGGATGGAAGCCCTTCCGTCCCCCGGCGGCCATCAATTCACAAACGTATCGAGGCCGAGCGGCCTGCGTGTTTCACGGCTATTGCAGCGCCGGCGGATGTCACGTGGGCGCGAAGAATTCGACCGCGACGACCACCATTCCCGACGCCGTCCGCACCAAAAACCTGACCATCTTCGACAAAGCCCAGGTCACGCGCATCATCACCGACTCCAACGGCCGCGTCACCGGCGTCAATTATATTCGCGATCGCAAGGAATATTTCCAGCCGGCCAAGATCGTGCTGCTGGCGGGATACACCTACGAGAACTCGCGCCTCCTGCTGCTCTCGAAATCGAAGGCGTATCCCAACGGGCTTTCGAACAATCACGGCCAGGTGGGCCGCCACTATTTCGGACACTGGACCAGCAACGTAAGCGCACTGTTTCCTTACGACATCAACGTCTGGTACGGCCTGCCCGCTCAGGGCGCGACCGTCGATGAATGGGCCGACGATTCGTTCGACCACGCGGGACTCGGCTTCATCGGTGGCGCGAGCCTGCACGTCTACACCGAGCGCCATCCCATCGACGCCGCCGCCATGAACACCTACGGACGCGCGCCTCTGTTCGGATCGGCCTGGAAGAAATTCGTGCACGAAAACGCCGGACGCGTCGCATCCACGTATCTTCAAACCAACACGTTTCCGTACGAGACCACCTTTCTCGATTTGGACACCGAAGTTCGCGATCCTCTGGGCGATCCCGTGTGCCGCATCACTTCGGGGGGCGTGCGCCAGAACGAGCAGCGCGCGCTGCAGCATGCGCAGACCAAAATGGAGGAGTGGTTCCGCGCGGCCGGCGCCATCGAAGTCGCCAAACCTCCCGCCCTTGGCCCCGGCATCAGCACGCACGCGGCCGGGGGCACCCGCATGGGCGATAATCCCGAGACCAACGTGGTCGATCGCTGGGGATTTTCGCACGAAGCGCCTAACCTGGGCGTACTGGGAGCGTCCGTGATGGGTTCCAGCGGCGCGCGTAATCCGACGCTGACCTTGCAAGCGCTCGCCTGGCGAACCGCCGAGCATCTGGTGAAGAACTGGAACTCGCTCGCGGGATAACTGCTGCAAGCCGGAACGCGCTAAAATGTCTTCACGTGGCGGGCTGGCGGAACTGGCAGACGCAGACGGCTCAAAATCGTCCGACCGCAAGGTCATGGGGGTTCAAGTCCCTCGCCCGCTACCACTTTCCAAACGACGTTCCGAGGTAGAAGCCGAGCGGTATCGTCACGCCCGGATTCTGCGGGAACAGATTGCCGTTCGAATAATGCTCGATCCGCACCTCGGCGGCGATCCGTCTTTTCCTGCCTAAGAAAACGCCCGCGCCCATGAAATCCTGAAACGTGAAGTGCTTGCCCGTCTGCTCGCCGTCGATCGACGTCCGGGTGATCAGCGTGGGCCCTGCGACCGAATAGTCCAGGTACAACTCCACAGGGTTCGTCCGAATTGCGATGAACCGAGCCACCGGATACACGGAGGCTGTGTAAAACCGTTCGCCCGCTTTCCTGCTCGTCGTTTTGCTCATCCATGACGAAACGTCGGCGCCCCAATCGAGCGCGAAGTACCTGCGCGTGTGGAGCACATTGCGCTGGTAGTTCACGGACAACCCCTGCGCCACCTGAACCGCGCCGGTCCAGAACACAGGAACCGCGCCATTTGAAACGAAGTCGTTGGCGCCGTAACCCAGCGCATCGGTCACATACCCGACCTGAAGAATGTTCCTCGGCCAGACCGGCCCGCTGCCGGAATCCGTATCGGCCTGTCCAGCCGGAACATGCCGCAGCGTGTAATCGAATCCGCCGGAAAAGAACACCGTGCGCGGCTGCTGGTCGGCCGCACGACCCGGAACCGCGGTAACGCCCGTAAGCAGAGACCAGTTGTCGTTGACGCGATACTCGAGGCCACCTCCGAGCAGGACCGTCGCATAACTAGCGTCCTTCACCACTGGCGATGGACCGATGAAGAATCCCTTTCGCGTGACGATGCCGAGGCCGCCTTCGCCATACACCGATACCGACCTGCCCAGCGGCAGGCGCGCCTTCGCTGTCAGGCCCGCGACGTTCATCCACACCGAATGGCGACTCTGGTCGCCATTTACGTTTCGATATTCGACCCACTGCACGGGTCGCATGTCGCTGATCTGCGCGGAAAAGTATTTATTGAACTCGTGACCGATCAGAAAAACACGCGCGGCGAGATGCGGGATGTGAACGGATTGCGCCTGGAACCCGGGCTGCACTTGCGAGCCGGAAAAAGGATAGCCGATGTAGCCGAGCTGGACCCCGACGTAAGTATTCGCCAGGAATCGCGGATACTCCGCCGGCTGATCCTGCGCCGGCAGTAAGCCTGCCAAAAAAACCCAGGCCGCAAATCGCAGACTATTTCTTCTTCCCGGTCGCCGGAGCCTTTTCGGGAGACGCCGCCGGTTGCTCCTTGAGCTGATCGTCGGGTATCGGCTCGATGTCGCCAAAGGTGATGCTCGCCTCGGCGCCGAACTTCTGATAGAGCCTGTAGTCGGCCCGATTCGTGGTTTCCGCCCGGACCTCCTTGGAAGTCAGCTCGAAGCGGTAGGGCAGGACGTATTCCTGATCGGCGATTTTGGTGGGGTTATAGTCCAGCGTGATCTTCACTTCGTGGATCGGAAAATCGGCCGGGACGCCGACCGTTTCCATGGTGATGCGCATGATCTCCTTGGTTTGGAGATCGGCGAAGATCAGGCCCTGGTAGGCGGATGTATATTCGCGCTTCGACTCGACGTGGTACATGCTGTAGCCACTCGATTTCGGCATCGAGTAACCGAACACGTACATGGGCTTTCCGCGAAGAGCGGTGGCCCAATGGTCCCAGTGGAACTCGGTACCCGATGCCGGATCGAAAATATCGGACATCAGTTTGCCAAATTCCCCCGAGGTCACCACGCCCCCAAGTTGCTCATGCTTCAGATTGGGCTGCGACTTGCCGTTGACCATCTCGACTTTATAGCTTTCCTTGCCGTCGACAAAGCTCAGCAACTCCTGAACTTCGTCGCCCTGGGGCATGTAGCCGCGTTCTGTGGGTTCGATGCGCCGCCGTGTGATCTGCACGCACACATAGTTCGGCAGGTTTTTGGTGTAGTTAACAGCGTATTCTTTCACGGCCGCCAGAATGGCAGCCAGCTCGGCCGGAGGAGGTGGCGGCTTGGGCGGCGGCGGCGCGACCGGCGGTGGCGCAGCGGCCAGACTAGCGGAGTCCTCACTTAACCTGCGCAGCGCCTGCAGCGTCCGCGGACCAGCGCCGCGTCCCTGAAGATCCTCGACATCGCGAATCTCGAGCTTTTGAGTGAGCTTGACGTGTTGCAGGAAATCGGCCGTCGCCCGATCGTCGCCTTTCAGCTTGAGTTGAGAATCCACAAAAGCGATGACATCGGCCACCGTCATGCTCCGCTGAGCCAGCATAGTTAGGGCAAGCACGAAAAAAGCGGAAAGGAGCCGGAATTTTGCCTTCATGGGTACGTCCTCAGTTCTTTCACTATCATAATAACTTGGCTATGCACTTCCTTCTGTTCTATGACGTGGTGGACGACTACGTAGACCGTCGCGGCCCCTTTCGCGCCGAACATCTCTCGCTGATCCAAAAAGCCCACGATCGCGGGGAACTGGTGATGGCCGGCGCCCTGGCCGATCCCCCCGACGGAGCCGTGCTGGTGTTCCGCGGCCCCTCGCCCCAGCCTGCCGAATGGTTTGCCGCGGCCGATCCGTACGTTCGGAACGGCCTGGTGAAACCTGGCGCGTCCGCAAGTGGAATACGGTGATCGGCGACGGAGCCGTGTTTCCCGCATGACCCGCTCCCCGCAAGCCTTATTCACGCCGTTATCGATCAAGGGCGTCACGCTGCCCAACCGCATCGTCATGGCGCCCATGACGCGATCCTTTTCGCCCGGCGGCGTACCGGGCGAGGACGTTGCTGCTTACTACCGGCGTCGCGCCGAAGGCGGTGTGGGGCTGATCGTCACCGAAGGAACCTATCCGCCCGATCCCTCTGCCGGGTTTGATCCCAAGGTTCCGCACCTGTACGGCGAAGCCGCGTTGCAAGGCTGGCGGCGCGTGGTCGAGCAGGTGCACGCCGCGGGCGGACACATTTTCTCGCAGATCTGGCACCTCGGCCTGCAGGTTTCAAGCGGACCTGCTCCGGCGGAAGGTTTGCATCCCGTCGGCCCTTCGGGCGAGCACGCAATGTCGCAGGATCGGATCGACACCGCCATCGAAGCTTACGCGCAAGCCGCCCGTTCGGCGCTCGAAGCCGGCTTCGACGGCGTCGAATTGCACGGCGCGCATGGATACTTGATCGACCAGTTCTTCTGGGAGAAAACCAACCAGCGCACCGACCGCTACGGAGGCAGTCTGGTCGCGCGCACCCGTTTCGCGGTGGAAGTGATCCGCGAAGTCCGCCGGCGCGTGGGCCCGGAATATCCTGTCGCCCTGCGTTTCTCGCAGTGGAAAATCGGAAACTATGATGCAAAGCTGGCGAAGACTCCGGACGAGCTGGACCAGTTCCTGCGGCCTCTGGTCGATGCCGGCGTGGATCTTTTCCATTGTTCCCAGCGCCGCTTCTGGGACGCCGAATTCGAGGGCAGCAATCTCAACCTCGCCGGATGGACCAAGAAGCTTACCGGCAAGCCCACCGTTACCGTCGGCTCCGTGACGCTTGACGTGGACTTCACGAAGTCGTTCGGATCGCCGGAGAGCGCTCCCATCACCGGCATCGATGAATTACTGGACCGCTTGGAGCGCGGCGAGTTCGACCTGGTCGCGGTGGGCCGCGCACTCCTTGCGAATCCCGACTGGGCTGCGAGGGCGAAAGCCGGCTCGCTCGGAGATCTGCGTCCGTTCGACCGGAGTATTCTGGCTTCGCTGCACTGATGAATACTTTAGTGGAGCGGCTTCAGCCTGCAACGGGGCTTCCAGCCCCTGCGGTCGTTCGCGTCCCCACCAGGAATTTCCACGCAATCATCGCCGCCGCCGCGATCAGCGGAGGCACCGCCGCCGCCAAAAACAAATCCCGTGCCGACCATCCATGGCCCAGCAGCACGCTCGCCAGCGTCGGTCCGACGATCGCGCCCATGCGGCCTACTCCCAGCCCCGCCCCGATGCCCGTCGATCGCAGCTCGGTCGGATAATACGTCGCCGCCAGCGCGTTGATCGCCGCTTGCCCGCCGGTCACACACACGCCCGCGATGAACACCACCGTCGTCAGCATCGCCAGCGGAATCCACGGCTGTCCGATCATCGCGATGTTGATGCTCGCCAGCACGCCGCACGTCGCCAGCACCGGCACGAATCCCCACTTGTGAACGAACCAGCCCAGCGTGAACGCCCCGACCGTTCCACCCCACTGCACCATGGAAGCGACCACTGCCGCCGTCGTCTGCGGATATCCCGCGTCGGTGACCACCGTGGTCAGCCAGCCTTGCAGGAAATACAGGTTCAGCAGGTTCATGAAGTTGATGGTCCACAGCAGCAGCGTGCCGGCCGCGCCGCCCATCATGCAGCAGCCGGATAAACGGTGACGCCGCCCTTTTTGGGTTCATCCGGGTACGATGTACTGCGCGCCGCTCACGTTCAGAGACGGAGCGATCCGCTTCAACCATCGCCCCAACTGTTCTGCATCGCCTCCCCTGCAACGCCAGAAATTGCAGCGACTCCGGCAGCATCACGATCATCAGCACCGCGATCACCAGGGGCACCGCCGCGCCGAAGTAGAATACCGACCGCCATCCGAATCGCGGCAGCAGCCACGCCGCCACGAATCCGCCCAGCGCCGCACCCGCCGTAAATCCGTTCGAGACGATCATCATGATCGTCACGCGCGACCTCCGCGGGCTGTATTCGCCCACCAGCGCCATCGCATTCGGCATGATCGCGCCCATGCCGATCCCGCCGATCACCCGCACGATCCGCAGTTCTTCGAGCGAGTACGCCCGCGCCGTCATCCACGTCAGCAGCGCATAAAACAGCGTGGTTCCGATCAGCACCGGCCGCCGCCCGATCTTATCGGCCAGCATGCTGCACAGAATCGATCCGATCAGCACACCCAGCGGCGCAGCGCTCAACACCGGTCCCAGTTGCGCGCGCGAAATGTGCAGCTCCGCGCTCAGCGCCGGCGCGACGTAGCCCAGCGACTGCACGTCGAATCCGTCCATCAGCAGGCATGCGAAACACAGCAGGTAGGTGCTGATCTGGAACGCGCCGATCCGGCTTTCGTCGATAACGCTGGTGACGTTAATCTTCAAGAAATGGGTGCCTCTTCACGCCACAGACCCAACACCTGCTGTACCGGCCGATCCGAAAAACTGAACAGTACCGATTCTTCCTGCGTCTCATGCGACACCGGAGACCATGAGGGCGCCACGAACACGTCATTTTTCCGCCAGTCGATTTCGATCCCGGCGATGGTGGTGCTTCCCGGCACCCTCCGCGACGCAATACACCGCCGCGTCCGTCGAGCGATACTTCGCGCCGCGAAATCCCGCCGGCAGCAGTTGCAGAAATGCGCCGATGGTCGGCATGGGATACCCGCCGGTCGCCGGATTCGCGTACTGCATCTTGACTCCGTGACACTCATGCAGCGGCCCGTTGCGATGCAGCCGATCCAGCGCCTCCCGGCTGCGCGCATAGGAAAAATTGAAAGACGCGTCTTCGTTCACTTCCGGCCTCTTGACTGGCTGGGATTCCCCCGGATAAGCCTCCGCGAAACTCGTGCCCAGCATGTTCACGATCGGAACATCCAGACCATCCAGCCAGATAACCGGCGCATCCCCCGGATTTCCATGATCGTGATACGTCCAGGAAGGCGTCAGCACCAGATCGCCGGGATGCATCCTGGTCCGCACGCCGTCCACGGCCGTGTAGCCCTTGTCGCTTTCGATCACGAACCGGATCGCCGAAGTCGCGTGCCGATGCGTCGAAGTCGTCTCTCCCGGATCCACCAATTGCAGGCCCGAATACATGCTCTGCGTGATCAGCGACGTGCCCGGCATGCTGGGATTTTCAAGGATCAACACCCGCCGCTCGGCTTCCTGCGGGGTGATCAGCTTGCCCGCTTCGAGTAAGAGCGCGCGCATTTCCTGGTAGCGCCACAGCGCCGGACTCGCCGACGGCCGCGGCTGCGCAGGGATCAGATCGCCCAGCACCTCCCATAGCGGCGCGGCGTGCTTCTGCTGGAGCCGCTGATAATATTCGCGACGCTCGGCGGTGGATTCCGGCTTGACGGAAAACGCCGTGCTCAAGGTGTCCGCCATGACGCGCTCCTTATGCGGTCGTCTGCGCCGCGGCTTCCGCCGCTCGAACCTTCACTTCCATGCTGCCGATCTTCTCAATCGTCGCGACAATCACGTCGCCCGGCACGATCGGGCTCACGCCTTCCGGCGTCCCCGTGCTGATAATATCGCCCGGATAGAGCGTATAGAAGGACGACGCCATTTCGATCAGTTCCGCCACGCCCAGCGTCATGTACTGTGTGTTGGAGCTTTGCTTCGTCTCGCCGTTCAAGGTGATGGACAAATCGAGCTGACCCGGATCCGGGATCTCCTCCGGCGTCACCAGCCACGGCCCCAGCACCGTATAGCTGTCGGGCGATTTGCGGAAGCTGCGATCCTCCTGCCCGCGAATCGAAATATCCAGACCGATGCTGTAGCCGGCGACGTATTGGAGCGCATCCTTGCTGCTCACGTTATTGGCGCGCTTGCCGATCACCACCGCCAGTTCCACCTCGTGATCGTTGCGGCGCTCCAGGTGCCACAGCCCGATTCCCTCGCCGGGGCCCACCAGCGAACTGTTGGCTTTCAGAAATAATCCCGATTTTTGAATCGTGACCAGATGACCCGGATTGCCGGCGTTCAATTGCGAATCGCTGGCCACTTCACTGCGGTGACTCTCGTAATTCACCGGCGCGGCGATGATCTTGCCCGGATTCGCCACCGGACTCAGGAGCTTCAGTCCTTCTAGAGGCAAACTCGGCGAACCAGCTGACGATCGCCCGAATCCGCGCGATCACCTGCTCCAGGTTCGCGATCAACGGGTCGTGCCCAGGCAGCGGATACCGGTACGCAGGCAGCACGTCCAGCGCGGCCGTGACATCCCGAACCGTCCGGCCTTCGACCAGTCCTAAACGCGAGTCTCCGAAACGGCACAAACGCATGCAGACATGATATCAATCGACCCCTTGTGCCTTTTGCTCGCCCATCGTCATCCTGTCGGCTCTCGGGCTTTTAACACTTTCTTAATACCGGCGGCCCGGATATTGATGCGGCCTTAAGACCCATTTCCCTAGCCTGGAATTGGTGCACTACGAACCCGTCCGCCTCAAACATGGCTCTGGACCCGCGTCGTCCGATCTTTCCGAGCGCGGCCGCAAGCTCGATCTTCAGGTCATCTTCACCGATCTACCCAAAACCGCCGCTGCACTCGCCGCCGCCCGGACCATGGCCCGAGGTCTCGGCGCACGCATCACGCTGATGGTGGCCCAGGTGGTCCCTACCCTCTTCCGCTGGCCGCTCCCGATGTCCCCGTCGAATTCACCGAGCGCGCGCTGGAATCTCTCGCGATAGAAGACACCACCATCGAAATCTACCTTTGCCGCGACCGGAATGAAACCATCCGCCGCGCTCTGCCGCCCGATTCGATGGTGATTGTCGGCGCGCGAAAGTGCCGCTGGTGGACGTCCGGTTGCCCTCGCGGGAAAGCCAACTAGCCCGGCTGTTGCGTCAAGACGGACGACGCGTCCTGGTGGTGACCGTATGAATCCGCCAACCCAAGCTACCCCGCAAGCCAGCGGCGGTTCGCCCAATCCGATAACGGGCTCCAGCACCACAAAAGTAGTTGTCGCCACCACCGTCGCCCTGACCTTCATCTCGATCTGGCAAGCCGGCGCCGTGGTGCTGAACGACATGGCCTCCACCATGTACTACATCGGAGGCATCGCCGAGCAGGCCATCGGCAAGTCCGCGCCCTGGATGGTGCTGGCCGTGATGCTGTTCAGCTACGCCGTCCGTTCCGTGTACATGGAAAGTTCCAGCATGTTCGTGCGCGGCGGCGTGTACGTCGTCGTACGCGACAGCATGGGGCCCACCGTAGCCAAACTTTCCGTCTCCGCTCTGGTGGTCGATTACATCCTCACCGGTCCCATCAGCGTGGTCAGCGCCGGGCTGTATCTGGGGAGCCTGCTGAACGAGCTGAGTGAAGCTTTCCACCAAACCTGGCGAACAAATCCGAATTACTTCGCCGTGTTCTTCAGCGTCATCGTGACATGTTATTTCTGGTGGTCGAACATCAAGGGCGTCCCCGAATCCAGCGACAAAGCCCTGCGCATCATGCAGATCACCACGGTCATGGTGGTGATCCTCCTGATCTGGTGCCCGCTCACCCTCGTGATGAATGGTGTTCTGCAGGGGAAAGTGCCCTTGCCGCCGCTGCCCACGCCCTCCAACATCCACCTGACCAATGAATCGCTGGGATGGTTCAGCGGAACCTTCTGGGCACAGATGTCTTTCGTCGTGCTGATCGTGGCTTTCGGCCACTCGATCCTTGCCATGAGCGGATTCGAGACCCTCGCCCAGGTGTACCGCGAACTCGCCTATCCCAAACTCAAGAACCTGCGCCTCACCGCCAACATGGTGTGTACCTACTGCGTGATCTGCACCGGCGTGATCTCCGTTTTCGCCGTGATGATCATTCCCGATGCCGTTCGCAGTAGCTATTACCCCAACATGATCAGCGGCGTGGTGGACAACCTCGTTGGGCCCACCGCGGTCAAGCTCGGTTTTAATATCTTCGTAGTGATCGTAGGCGTGCTGATTCTGTCCGGAGCCGTGAATACGTCCCTCATCGGCGTGAACGGCGTGATGAACCGCGTGGCGGAAGACGGCGTATTGTTGGACTGGTTCCGCAGGCCGCACCGTAAGTTCGGGACAACCTACCGGATTCTGAACCTGATGGCGCTGCTTCAGATCGTCGACCATCATCGCCAGCCGCGGCGACGTTCTCCTGCTGGGCGAGGCCTACGCCTTCGGCGTGGTCTGGAGCTTCGCGCTCAAAGCGCTGGGCGTCCTGGTGCTCCGCTACCAGCGCCACGACCAGGAGTATAAATTCCCCGGGAACATCACATTGGGCCGCGTGGAAATTCCCATCGGCTTGGCGGCCACCACTTCGATTCTTTTCCTGGTGGCAATCGCCAACCTTTTCACCAAAAAGATCGCCACTATTTACGGCGTCTCGTTCACCATCGTCCTTTACATCCTGTTCCTGGTCTCCGAACACATCAACGCCCGCAAGAAGAAAGAGCATCGCGCCGATCTGGAAAAATTCAACCTGGATCACCAGGCCGATATCGGCGCGGACACTCTGCACGCGCGTCCCGGCAGCATCCTGGTCGCCGTCCGCGATTCCCGCCGCCTGTGGCACCTGAACAAGGCTCTCGAGAAAACCAATATGCGCCGCCACGACATCGTGGTGATGACGGTCCGCCAGCTTTCGACCGGCGCCGGCGAATACGACCTGCGCGACGAGCAGTTGTTCGCGCACGACGAGCAGGAGTTGTTCTCTCACGTCGTCTCCGTCGCGGAAAAGGAAGGCAAAAGCGTCGAACTGCTGGTGGTCCCGGCGGTCGATCCCTTCGACGCCATGGTTCAGACAGCCGCCCGGCTCCAGGTTTCGAAACTGGTGGTTGGTGTGTCCGCCCGCATGGCTTCCGAGGAACTGGCCAGCCGCATCGGTCTTGCCTGGGAGCATCTTGCTGAACCGCGCCACGCTTTTTCGCTCGAAATCACCAATCCCGATCGCCCCTCGGTCTACGTGAACCTCGGGCCTCATCCTCCGCGGCTGTGGCCGGAGGATGTCGACCGCCTGCATCGCATCTGGCTGCGCCTTTGTGCGCAGTCCGGCGTCGGATCGCGCCTCCATCACCGCGATATCGTCGGCGTGGCGCTGCAGCGGCTGGAAGACGACCTCGAACGCGGGCGCCAGAGCGATGTTATCGATTCCCTCGAACAGGAAATCCATAAGCCGCACCAGACCTGATACCGTTGACCCTTGAGGTCCTCCTTTAGATCCGGACGCCAAGCACTTCTGGCGGCCGCTATCGTGGCGGTCGCCACCGTCGCCTCGGTGCTCTTGCGCGATACCCTGGCCCCGACCAATCTCGCCATGATCTACCTCGGCGGAGTGGTTGCCGTCGCTATGCGTTGCAGCCGCTGGATGTCCGTCACCTCGTCCTTCCTCAGCGTCGCGGCCTTTGACTTTTTCTGTGTCCCGCCCTACCTGACGTTCGCCGTTTCCGATTATCAGTACGTCTTTACCTTCGCCGGGATGCTGGTGGTCGCCCTGGTGATCAGCACCCAGACGGCCCGGCTAAAGGAGCACGCCGCCCACGCCGCCGTGCGCGAAGCTCGCACCGAAGCCTTGTACCGCTTGTCGAGCAAGCTCGCCGGCGAGACCCGGGTTTTCGAGGCCGCGCGAGCCGCCGCTACGCTCGCTGAAGATGTTTTCGGCGCACGCGTTGTGATTTTTCTGCCCGAAGACGGAAAACTTTCCTTCCGCCGCCGCACCTCCGATCTGCTTCCCGTGCCGCCCTCCGAGGAATCCATCGCCCAGTGGGTCTTCGATCACGGCCACAAGGCCGGACTCCGCACCGATGCGCACTCCGATGCCGCCGCCCTCTACATTCCTCTGCGCGGCGCGCGCGAGACTTTCGGTGTGCTGGCCGTCCTCCCGGATGTCGTGTCCAATGCGGAGAATCGCATCTTCGCGCCGGAACAGCAGCAGTTGCTCGAAGTCTTCGCCAGCCAGACCGCGGTCGCCATCGAGCGAACCCTGAGCCAGAGGGCCGAAGAAGAAACTCGCGTTCATATGCAGACGGAACAGATGCGCAGTTCCCTGCTGAGCGCCATGTCTCACGACCTGCGCACTCCCCTCGCCTCCATCACCGGCGCCGCCTCCACCCTGCGTTCGCAGAACGACCGTCTGCCGCTCGAAACTAAACAGGAGCTGCTCGAAAGCATCTCCGATGAAGCCGAGCGTCTCAGCCGCCTGGTCGGCAATCTGCTCGACATGACGCGCTTGGAATCCGGCGGCGTCGAGCTTCGCCGCGACCTGTATCCGCTGGAGGAGATTGTCGGCACCGTGCTCCAGCGCATGGAGCCGCAGCTCGAAGGCCGCGCCGTAACAACGGACCTGGCCGAAAATCTTCCCATGGTGTTCGTGGACGACGTCCTCCTCGGCCAGGTACTGTGGAATTTGCTGGAAAACGCCGCCAAATACACTCCGCCCGGCGCGCCGCTCGAACTGGCGGCCTTCGAAAGTGGGGGCGCGATCCTCATCGAAGTTCGCGACCGCGGCCCCGGCATTGCTCCCGGCGAGGAAGAGCGCATTTTCGAAAAATTCTACCGGGGGAAATCGGACAACGTACGCGGCGCCGGACTCGGGCTGCCTATCTGCCGCGCCATCGTCCAGGCGCATCGCGGGACCATTCAAGCTCTGGCGCGCGAAGGCGGGGGAACCACCTTTCGGATCTCTCTTCCTACCCAGTCCACATGAAGCCGCTCATTCTGCTGATCGAGGACGATGCCCAGATCCGCCGCTTCCTGCGCGCCGCGCTCGACGCCGAAGGTTATCGCCTGCAGGAATCCATCACCGCCGAGGAAGGTCTGGCGCAGGCCGCTTCGCGCCAGCCGGATCTGATTCTGCTCGATCTCGGCCTGCCCGATCGCGACGGGCTGGAGGTAATTCAGAAAGTCCGCGAATGGGGCAAGATTCCCATCCTGGTGCTCTCCGCGCGCGGCCAGGAAAAGGATAAAATCGCCGCACTCGACCTCGGCGCCGACGATTACGTCGCCAAGCCTTTCGCTGTGGGCGAGCTGCTCGCCAGGATTCGCGCGGCCCTTCGCCGGTCCATCACGAGAGTGGATGGCGCCGGCTCGCTCGTGCATTTCGGTCCCGTCGAGGTCGATCTCGAAAAGCGCGTCGTCCGCGTCGACGCGAAGGAAGTGCACCTGACCCCGAACGAATACAAGCTGCTTCAGGTCCTGATCCAGCACGCCGGCAAGGTCATCACGCAGCGGCAGTTGCTGAACGAAGTCTGGGGTCCCCAGCACACCGAACAGGCTCAATATTTGCGCGTCTACATCGCTCAGTTGCGCCGGAAATTAGAGCGCAACCCAGCCCGTCCCAAGTACTTGCAGACCGAGCCTGGCGTCGGCTACCGGCTGGTTCCAGAAGAATCGTAGGGGCGAGACACGTCTCGCCCGCCTCGCCCTCCGCTACAATAGAGTTTCTGATGACCTCAGTCCCCAGCCTTCCCCGTTCGCAGGTCTCCGCCTCGGTGGAGTTTCCCTCGTTGCGTCTTCCCGATCGCAATCGCGAGGCCTGGACCCGCGCAGCCTCCGCACTGGCATTTCCCGACTATCACGATCTCAACGCCTGGAATGCGTTTCGTGACGCCGGCGTGAATCTCGCCCTGCGGCACTTACCCGAGCACTTCGCGGAGGCGCTGGATGAATTTTTCTCGCCGGTCGGCATCCCGGCGCTCATGTTCGAGAATCTTCCGGTCGATCCCGACCTTCCTCCCATCCCGTCCGACGGCCTCCGGCCCCGCGACAAGCAGGCTGTTTCCGAGGCCGTGATCTGCGGCATCGTCGGCATGCACGGTGAGATTCTTTCCTATCTCAACGAAAAGTTCGGCGCGCCTATCCAGGAAGTTGTGCCGATCCAGGGCATGGAGCGGGTTCAGTCCAACGCCGGACGCGTTCAGTTCGGCTTCCATAGCGACAACGCGTTTCTGCCGCGGCGCTTTCGCCAGAACGGCATCTTGCTTTACGGTCTCCGCAACCAGGATGCGGCCACGCTGGTTCTTACGGCCGGCCAGATCATGGAAGCCGCGCCGCCCGATCTTGCGGCCTCGCTCGCTAAGCCCATTTTCCGCCACGCTTGTCCAGCCAGCTTTTCCTTGCCGGGAACGCCTGCGTTATCGGCCCCGTGTTCCATCCTGTGGCGCGACGAGCTCGGCTTGGCGCGTGTCTCCGCCGCCAGTTCGTCGATCGAGCCCTTGACTTCGGAAGCTGCCGGAGCGCTGACCCGCTTCCGCGCGCTCATTGAGTCGCTGGAGCCCGCGCGAGTCATGGTCCGGCCTGGGACAGCCCTCCTGTTCAAGGACGATCGGGTGCTCCACGGCCGGGATTCCTTCGCCGGATCGCGCTGGCTGCAGCGGGCCTATTTCACCGATTCCCTAGATCCGCTCCGCAAGGCCACCCGCTCGGACCCGGAAGCCTTCGCCTTCGACGCCGGCGCCCTGCTCTGCGCCTGACACCCTAAAACACGAATCCGATCGCCGTCTGGTACGCCCTCGGCTGTATGAAGTGCGTGCCGCTGAAGGTCGACAGGAAATTGTAGAGCGCGTCCTTGTTCGTGAAGTTGGTGACGGCCACGCGAAGGGTGGTGCGGAAGCGCTCCCGCTTGAATAGATTGTCCGTCCCGGCGCCGATGTCGAACACGTGGCGCGGCGCGATGCGCGGTGGATTGTGATCGTCGTTCTCCGTGCCCGGAGCGGGAATCACCAGCCGGGTCGCGCCGTAGTTCGAAAGCGTGCATTGAGCGCTGGTGAGAGCCGCGCCGATCGCCGGACGCGCGCTCCCGCAGAAGAATCCGATGGCCGCCTGCTGAGCGCCCGTGAGGGCCAGTGCGTCGTCCAGGCTGCCTACCGACCCGGCCACAAGACCGCTGTCATACCGCCAGGTCCACGAAACCCAGGGCCCCGTCTTTCCGAATTGATACCGAGCCTCGGTGGTCTGCTGGAATGCCTGGTCGTGATCGATTCGAAACACCGATCCACCCTCGCCGACGTCTCCGTTGAACACCAGGCCGCCGGTCTCCGTCGGAAAGTATCGAGCCCGGGTGTGGCCCATGGTGGTGGTCCACTGGAAGCCGTGCAGGTTGATGCTTCCGATGCGCACGGCGACGCCATCCAGCTTGGATTTATTCCAGGCGATCGGAAATGCGATCGGAGTATTGAACAGCACGCCGAAGTCGTACGCGTTGTTGGTGTACTTCCAGAAGTAGTCCGCGCTCGCCACCAGCCATTTTCCGAAAGCCTGTTCGAGGCCGGCGTTGTATTGGTTGCGGGTTCCCGGCTGCAACGGCTCGCTGACCGCTCCGAAAACATTCGATGCCAGACCGCCCACGCCCGTGGCGCTCGACAGGATCAGGTTCTCGTTATAGGGCGTCTCAAACGTCCGCGAGTAGGAGGCGCGCAGCACGGTGCCGGTCGGCTTGATCAAGTAGGAGAATCCGATGCGCGGCTGAGCGCTTGTATCCGAGACAATGCCGTGATACACGTCCACGCGCAAGCCCGCCTGCACCTGGAGCTGACCGAACTGGATGTTGTCCTGCGCAAAGAAAGCGTACTGATTGATCTTCGCGCTCTGATCGAATTGGAACAGCTTCCCGCCGGGCTGCGTCAGATCGTAGGGAATTAGTCCCGGCAGAAAGTTTCCATTGGCGATCCTGAAATGCCGGATCGGTTGGGTCGGTAATCCCAAAACCAAACTGCTCGTGGAGGCGCGTCTGCATCAACTGGGTGCCGGCCTTGAAATTGTGGCGGCCCTTGACGATCGACAAATCGCTTTTCACGCCCCAGTTGGTCAGAGTCCGGTGCTGGCTGATGGTCGCGGGCGTGTCGAGTGTGATGTCCGGGCTCGGATAATAGTTGACGTTGTCGGCTCGATAGAAGGGGTTGACCGTAAGGAGCGTGCTGGCGCTGAAGATGTGCTGATACCCCGGAGCAATGTTGAAGGTCGCTATCTTTTGCCTTTGGTCCTGCCCTAACTGGTCGTAGGTGTTGGGGATTTGAAACCAGTTCCGCGCGCCCAGGATGTTCAGGTGGAAGATGTCCTTGCCGTTGGGATTGTAATCGAAGTGGTCGAAAATAGTGCCGCTGGTGCCGATATCGTGGATCGGCTCAAGCTCGGGTGTATCGAGGAATCGTCCCGAACGAAGCGTGTTGACAGCCAGGAAGTTTCCCAGCTTCGCGCCGCCCATGCCAAACGTCGCCTCCTCCGAGTAGGTTCCAAAAGAGCTTCGTTGCGCGGTGAAGCTGCCGTTTGGTTTTTGGCCCAGCCCGGACCGCGTGACCGCGTTCACGATCAGGCTGGTCTTATCGCCGAACTCGGCCGGCGGAGTCCCGGTGATCAATTCCATCGATTGAATCGCGTCCAGCGGGATCTGCGTGGAGAAAGCCTTGCTCTGCTGATCGCCGATCGGCTGCCCGTCCACCGAAAAACTGGTCTGCGCATGATCGCCGAGCGGGTGAAAGAAACCATTGGAGTCGGCAGCCACAGCTCCGCTGCTCAGCACCACGGCATCGCTCACTCCGGCCCCCGGCGACGAGACCGACAGCTTGGAGAGGCTCGAAATATCCACATCGTTGTGCGCGTAGGGAACATTCTCCAGGAGGTCCGCGCCATTCGCTTCCACGGTAACGCTCTGTTGCGCTCCTGCCAGCATCATCGAAACCTGCAGGCTCACCGGCACGGTGCTCCGAACGTCCACGTCTTGCGCGTAGGTCGAAAAATTGGGTGCGCTAACCTCCACGTGATACGGATTCGGAGGAATATTGGTCAGGCGAAACGTGCCCTTGCTATCCGTGGTTGCAGTCTGCTGGTAGTTGGTGATGCGATTGACGATCGTAACCTTCGCGTTCGGCAGCACCGCGCCCGACGGATCCGTCACGGTGCCTTCGATGGTCCCGGCGTTGCCGAGTGCTTGAGCGAACACCGGGGCCGCGCAGCATAAAAACACGAGCAGTCGCTTCATTGCGTCAGTATTCGCGAGATCGGCGCCCGTACCTACGGTTTTCTCGCAACCGGCCAAGTACCGTTGATGAGGGGACTAGGAACGCCGGTGAGCGGACCCCCTTACCAGCGCAGAACACTGCGGATATTGTGGGCCTGCCGCTTGCTGACTACCACTTGGAGGGAATTGCTGAGGGTCACCAGCCAGCGTTGGCTGCTCAGCGCTCTCATCTTCCGGACATGATTCACGTTGACGATTGCGTTGCGGTGAACTCGCCGGAACGGTTGTTCCTTTAAGTGTTCCTCGATCGCCCGCAGGGACTGGGTGGCCAGGAGCCGTTGTTCCGCGGTGACGATCCACACCAGTTCGCCCTCCGCTTGGAACGCCAGGATCTCGTCCGGGTCCAGCAGCACATACTCCTCGCCCTTCCGGCCTACAACTTTGCGCGTCTCTGCCGGCGGCGATCCTGGCCATGTCATGGGCGAGTTCAAGTGGGCTCTCGCATCGCCTTCGGGCTCGCTCAACGGCCTTGCGGAGCCGCTCGTCGCCTACAGGTTTCAGCAGGTAATCCACCGCTCCGGCTTCGAAAGCCTCAATGGCGTGCTGGTCGAACGCGGTTACGATAACCACCACAGGCAGGTGTCCGCCGCGTAGCTTTCGAACCACTTCAAAGCCGCCCATGACAGGCATCTCGAGGTCTAGTAAAACCAGGTCCGGCCGGAGCGCAGCGATCTGCCTCAAGGCTTGTTCGCCATTCTCGGCTTCGCCAACAATGAGCACCGCTGGAAGCGCTTCCAGCTCCTCCCGTAGCACCCGTCGCGCGATGGGCTCATCGTCCACGATCAGCGTCTTCATCACGCGATGACCCATGCTCAGTCAGGTTTACACCAACTTTCCCAAATACTGGAGAAAAGAATCGCAAGCGGACTGATGGCGGCTGCGAGCGGGATCGATCGGGAAGTGGCCGGAACCTGGCTGGGCTAGAACTTATCCCGGCACTCCGCCGAACAGAAGTAGTACGTCTCGCCGCCCTTGGTTTTTCGACGCCGGCGCCCTGCTCTGCGCCTGACCCGCGGGATTTCTCCAGTTTGGCGTCACGCGTGGAGACCCATGCGACGCAATAGATCCTGGAAAGCCGGTTCCCGCCGCAGCGGCTGAAGCCGCGGGTCTGAGCGCATGTAGACCATGAAAGCCGAGTGTTCCTCGAAAGCCTTGTTCAGCCATTCGAAGGCCCGGTCTTGCTCTCCTAACCCAGCGTGAACGACCGCGATATCGTACGGAGATACGTACTTGGTTTTTGTCGAGGCCAGCATCTCTTCCAGAATTTTCTCGGCGGCGGGCCGGTTGCCTAGTCGCGCAAACACGTGCGCGATCGAAGCTGTCTTCAACGTGCTGTCGAACGTCTTGCGCAGCGCGGCGAGGGCTTCCTGAAGCATGCCTTTCTGTTCATAGGCCCATCCCATGATCATCAGTGCCCAACCATCGTCTGGTTGATAGGTGAGCGCCAGGCGGGCGTCCTCGATGGTTTTCTCGTAATCGTTAGCGTAGAGAGCGTGCCACCCGCGGCAGGCTAGCAAGCCGGAGTCGAACGGACTGAGCTCGACTGCGCGATCGCACTCCCGGACGGATTCGTCACGCCGGCCGGCCCACAAGAGAAAGTGGGCAAACCAGTGGCGCACCTCGGCATTCGCCGGGTCCAGTTGCAAGGCGCGGCGAAAGCTCAGCTCCGCGGCCGACCAGTTCCATTGCTGATGCAGACGGCTCAACGCCAGCGAGCCATGCGCGAGCGCCTGAGTGGGATCGAGCTGAATCGCCGTGGAGGCGGCCTTGCTCATGTTGGTGAATGCGATGCCGGGCGCCAGGAACCCGAACAGACCCCCATAGTACATTTTGTCCGCCAATCCGGCATAAGCCGCGGCGTAGCCGGGATCGATTTGCACGGCCTTGGCATAATCGCCCCGCAGGTACGCTTCATGCGCCGCGGCGTTCAAGGGCCGTGCCAGCGCCGCGGAAACTTGAGCATTGGGCTGCAAGCCCCGCTCGATGCCACGCGCGATCGCCTGGGCGATTTCAGATTGCGTCGCAACAATCTGGCCTAGCTCGCGGTCGTAAGTCGCATTCCAGAGGGACGCCTGATTGCTGGCTCGAATCAACCGCGCCGTGATATGCGCTTGCTCCCCATTGCGCTGAACGCCCCCTTCGACGACATAATCGACCTTAAGGTCTTTCGCGATTTGTTCTATATTTGCGCCGGTCCCCTGGTAGCGTTTGACAGAGGTGCTCGCAATCACGCTGAGCTGATCGGGGAAGAGACGGTTCAACACCGAAATCATGTCTTGGTGCAGGCCGTCGGCGAAAAAGGACTCTTGCGGATTTCCGCCGATGTTCTCGAACGGCAGTACGGCGATCCGGATTCTGCGATCCGGCGGAAACAGCGACTGGCGGGCAAGAAACGCTCCCCCAGCCAGACTCGCCACGCCTGCTCCCGTTGCCGCCAGCGCCCAGCGGCGAGTGCGCAGCGTCGCCGACTGCTGCCAGTTGTGGAGATCCGCCGACAACTCCGCTGCGGATTGGTACCGCTTGCCGCGGTCCTTTTCCAGCGCTTTGAGAATCGCGCGGTCCAACATGACGGGAATCGCGGCGTGCACGGCCGACGGCTTGCCCGGCGATTCGGTAAGGATCGAACCCAGGATGCCGGCCGGCGTTTTGCCGCGGAAAGGAGGGCGTGCGGCGGCCATTTCATACAGCACGACGCCCAGCGAAAAAATGTCGGTTCGCGCATCTACGTCCTCGCCCACAGCCTGTTCCGGAGACATGTAGGCCAGAGTTCCCATGATCGTTCCCGTGGCGGTGAGCGTGAGACTCTGCGTGCTCCCGTCACTCCTGGACCCCGCAGCAGAGAGTTCCACACCTCGCTTGGCTAAGCCGAAGTCCAGGACTTTGATTTGCCCGCCGTGAATCACAAAAATGTTCGCGGGTTTGATGTCCCGGTGCACGATGCCCTTGTCGTGCGCGGCCTGCAGCGCGGCGCAGACCTGCTTGCCGATCGAAGCGATTTCCGGAGCGCCGAGTGAGCCTTTGGCGATACGCTCTTTGAGCGACTGCCCTTCCAGCAGTTCCATCACGAGATAGGGGCGACCCTGAAATTCGCCCACGTCATGCACGGTGCAGATGTTGGGATGATTCAGCGCCGAGGCGGCGCGCGCTTCGCGCTCGAACCGCTCCAGGGACGCGGCGTCATTCACCATGCGGCGCGACAGAAACTTGATCGCGACGTGACGATCCAGGCGCTGATCGCGGGCTTTATAGACTTCCCCCATGCCGCCCGCGCCCAGCAGGTCCATCACTGTGTATGGACCTATACGCTCGCCTGCGGGGACCGGATCGCGCGGCATGCTTGCCGGTTGGGCGCCGGATCCGTCGGACTCGAGAAAACTGCGTGCCAGGTTCTCATGCTCCAGCAGCGACTCGATTTCGCCGCGGAGCGCCTGGTCGGCTGAGCATGCTTCATCCAAGAAACTCGCCCGTTCCGCGGGAGTCTTCGCAAGCGCCTCATGAAACAGGCTTTCGATGCGACGCCATCGTGCGACCAGCATGAGCCGTCCTCCTCAAAACGCGCGCCGTCGGGTTGTACGCGCCATTCTATCACCGGCGCTGTTCACCGGAAATGGGCCCGGCATTCCGGAATCCACTACTCTCCGTGATGTCGCGTCTGGGTGAGCAGGAACCTATGCATAAACGCCTGCTGCATCCGCGTAAGCACCGACCACGTCCCCTTGGGGATTGATCCCGAAAGCCGGCGTTGCGCGAACGCCCGCGACTTCGTACGAGGGGTTCATATCCCACGTTAAGGTCGCAAGACGGCCCGGCACATCGAACGACGCGAAGTTGCCGCCCCGGATGATGTAGCTTCGCGCTTTGCCGGTCATCATGTCAGTGTAGAAACCGGTGATCACCGTGGCGTCCGGGCCCTTGGTGAGTACCCACAATGTCGCCTCGAGATTAATTCGATATTTCCTACATCAACATCAGCGGGACGTTCTACGCCAGACTCCGATCGCTGAACTGTTAGGGGTCAGCGCTCAGGCGATTGAGTCCATATCCGCTGCGCGGTGGTGCCAACTGGAGCTGTTCGAGCTGATGACGAGCGCGCTCCAACTCCTCCTGAATCTGGGGCTGCAAAATACTCAGGTGTTCCCAACGCGTGAAGCTCCGACGCCCATCTCCTGCGCACAATGCCGGCTAGTCCGATCAACCCAGTACCAAACAGGAGGACGCTCGAAGGCTCAGGCACCGGAGCGGCGGCGGCGCCCATCGTACTCACCAAGCCCGTATTTCCGAGGTTGGTGAGATTGCCAGTCGCTGGATCTATCTGAAATAGGGGCGAGGCGCTTGCAAAATCCGTCGCCAATAGACGATTCGCAGAATCAACGGCCAGAGCCATCAAGCAATTGTCGGAGGGGATCGCCGTGACCAACGTCCCGGCAGCGCTGGCGAGATTGATGGAATAAAGCGAAGATCCCGCACACAGGGAGGCAATCGCGTACATGGTGCTATTCGCAGGGTCCCAAGCCATGTCCATAATTCCGGTAAATCCCAAGGCGCCTACGACGGTCGGCGCGCCCGTTGAGACGTTTATCTTATAGAGGTTGTTCGTATTGAAATTCCCGGCATAGAGAGTTCCATCAGGGGCGAATGCCATAGCCTCCAGTGGAACTCCCGCCGGTGATCCAATCGGAGTCGCAGCGCCCGTGTGTATGTCCACGGTTGCGAGCTGGGCCGATGCAGAGCCGGCTTTGAAGATCGCGTACAAGGTGCCGTCGGGGCTGAAAGCTTGCGCGAGGACGCCCGTAACCCCGTAGGTTCCAACCAATGTGCTTGCGCCGGTATTTGAGTCGACGACGTAGAGCGTCGTGCCACCGCTCTCGATATAGATAGGGGAGGCTTGCGCTGAAGGGGTGCTGGCGACTTGGCCCGCCAGAAGCGCGTAGCAGGCCAGAGTCAGAACGCTCCACCGGCGATGCTGTGCAGAAAACATAGAGGTCTCCTTAGTTAATTCCCGAGCCGATGGTGGACTTAGCGTTTTGGATGGTCGATCGCGGTGTATGTGAACGTCGGGGCTTCTCCCACCGCTACTCCGATTGAAAATACGGACCCCATCAGGGCTGCAAAGAATCTGTTGTGGTGTCATCGCCTTCGTCTGTCCTTCAACCAAATACCGTGAAAGGGAGCTTGAAACCGTCACGTCACAAGGCTTTTTGCTTTAAGATCGAGTTTAACTATCGTGCACTCGAAAGCGCAGTTAGATATTACCGGAATGCTCGCAGCCTGGAGCAAGGGCGACGAGAAGGCGCTAAGTCGTGTGATGCCCCTGGTTTATGCGGACCTCCGGCTAATTGCCCGCCGGCATTTGGGCCGATCCCGGGTGCAGGGCGTGCAGTCGGGAGATTTGGCCCATGAGGCTTACATTAAGCTCGTTCATGCCCGGGGTATCCGCTGTAATAACCGGGCGCACTTTTTTGCCTTGTGCGCGCAAATGATCCGCAGAATCCTGGTGGACCATGTGCGCCAGCACCGGTCGGCCAAACGTGGCGAAGGATTGCAGGTTCCCCTGGATGAAGCTCTGCTGGGAAGCAAGGCGCGCGGGGTTGAAGTGGAAGCATTGGACGAAGCCCTCACCGCGCTTTCCAAGATCGATCCGCGGAAGGGCCGGGTGGTGGAACTCCGGTTTTTTGGCGGGCTCAGCGTGGAAGAAACGGCCGAGGTCCTGGAGATTTCCGAAGAAACCGTGACACGCGACTGGAGGGTGGCCAAAACCTGGCTGCTACGCGAGCTTACGCGAAAAGATACACGCACTTAAACCGGCATACGAGCCGTCGAGTTCCCTAGAACTTATCCCGGCACTCCGCCGAACAGAAGTAGTACGTCTCGCCGCCCTTGGTCTTCTGGATCGAAGTGGCCGTCGACACAAACGTCCCGCACACAGGATCCTTTTTGAGGGATTGCGCCTCTTGACCGCGCGGACCGCCCGCCGATGGCGCGGCTGGCGTCGTCGCGCCGCTCGAGAAGGCTTTGCCGACCGCTTCCAGCACGGATCGCAGCAGGGTCAAAATAATGACCCCGACGACCACGTAGAAGATCAGCCGCATGACGGCGCGCTACTTCGATTTCTTTTGATTGCTCTTCTGATTCGCGGGCTGCTTCGCGCCGGGACGCTCGAACGTGGTCTGTACCGTGGCGCCCATCGATTCCAATAGGGCCTTGGCGCCATCCGCGTTGGACCCGTCGGGTTTGAGCGCCAGATACTTCTGAAGCGCCTCGGCGGTTCCCGCCGGAGCCACCATTTTCTGGTCCGCGCCCACTGTAGCCCGGCCGATCAGAACCAAACCCAGCTCATAGTACGCGTCGGCATAGTTCGGATCCAGCTCGATAGCTTTCTTGAAAGCGGCTTCCGCCCCTTGGCTCTGCTGGGTGTTGATGTACACCGCGCCCAGGTTGTAATAATACTTGCCGGCTTGCGGCGGATCCAGTTGCGCGGCCTTGGTCAGCTCCACTTGCGCCTGGTCCATCTTCTTGCCCTTGGCGAGAGCCAGCGCATAGTTATTGTGATAGTTCGGATCGTCCGGTTTGAGCTCCACGGCTTTGGCGTACGCCCCAATCCCCTTGTCCACAGCGGCCTGCTGCTCGGCGCCGCTCTTGGTATCGCCAAGGCTGATGTAGGCTTCCGCCAGTTGCGCCCACACCACATGCTGCGTCGGCGCCATGGTGGTGGCCTTCTCCAGATTCTCCACCGCCACCGGATAGTTCTTGGCGGTCTTGGCTTCCATGCCGGTGTTGAAGGCGTCCTGCAGGGCCTTGTCCTTTGCCATGGCCTCTTCCTGCTCCTTCAACTTCTTTTCGTACTCGGCCCGCTGCTCTTTGGTCATGCCGGCGTCGGACTTAGTGGCCGCTGGAGCCGGACCTGCCGAGGGGCCCGCCGCGGCTGCTGCGGCCTGGGCTGCCGCCAGCTTCGCAAGATCGAACTGGAGCGGCGGATTATCGCCCTGGCGCGGATGCAAACCGGTCATCGTGCCCATGTCCTTCCCGTCCACGAGCAGCGTGATGTCATAGACGCCGGTCGGCAGATTCGCGTAGAGGAAGTGTCCCTTTTTATCGGTCTTGACGTTAAAGCTCTGTTTGATGTCGGTGCGCTGGAGCTTGATTTGCGCACCCTGCAGCGGCTTGCCGTCGGCACCCGTGACATCGCCCTGGATGTTCGAAGTCTGGGCGAAGCCGGCGGCGGCGAATAGGAACAGGGGCGCTACAGCAAAAAGTTTACGAAACGATGTGGACATGATGTTGAAGGACCTCCAGCAACCTGCTCGGGGATTCCATGTTCAGCATACTACAAGGCGTGGGTTCGATCAAAAGGCGGATCGCGATTTCAGCGGCCCGGTTCGCGACGCTCCAGCTTCCGGCTGGTTTCCCGGTCCGAGCGCGCCCCCGCGCTGTCGCCCATTGCCTCCCGGGACTTGGCGCGCGCTAGGTACCCCAGCGGACTGCCGGGCAGCAGAAGGATCACCTGATCCAGGTCCGCCCGCGCCTGGGAGTGCTGGCCCAACAACTGATACGTCGTCGCACGCTGGAAGTACGTGTCGATATCCGGGGAAAGCTCCACCGCGCGGTCGAAATCCTCCAGCGACTGCGGGAGATTGCCCATCTCGCGCAAGGCCATCGCCCGTAGCGTATACGCGCGCGAAAGCTTCGGATTCCGGCGGATCGCTTCACCGCAATCGGCGGCTACAGCCGGGTAGTCTTTGACCTGCAGGTGGACCCCGGCACGCTCCATGAGGGCGTCGCCGCTGCTGGGATCGAGGCGCGCGGCACTGGTGAAGTCCCGAATGGCAGCCTCGCTCTGGTTGAGCGCAACGTTCGCACGGGCTCGCAAAAGATATGCACTCACCAGCCCGCTCTGCGCTTCCAGGGCACGGTCAAACGATTGAATCGCCTCGGTATAGCGCCCCTTCTTCAGCAATTGTTCGCCGTCGTTGAGGGTCTTCGCGCTATCTTGCGAAGATGTAGATCTTTTGAAAATCCAGACTCCCACCAGGATGATCAGCAACGCCGCGGCAAGCCACTTGATGGCGGTCCGCCGCTTCGCCCGCGCAAAGTCCTCTGCCGAAACTGGCACCAGAGGTGCCGCCGGGGTGTGGGGCGTCGTGGGTTCCGTAAGAGTCTCCGAAGACAGGGCTTAGCGTCTATGATAGGAGCAAAGCCGCTGAAAAACCATAGACCGGAATCGCCATATTTACTAGTGCCTCTTTGTTTGCACCCTTGTGGCGATCCTCGCCATCTAAAGTGTTATAGAATAAGGGCACAGGGTGCGATGCGGGGATTCATATTCTTTTTGTTGACGTTAGCGGCGCCGGTTGGACTTTTGTCCGCCAAGACGCCCGACTGGGACCGCGCCCACGAACTCTACCAACGCACCGAGTACATTCAGGCGCTGGCGATACTCGACCGCGCTCCCGGCAAGGACGCCGACACGCTTCAGCTCATCGGGCAGTGCCACCTCATGCGGGGCGACTATAAACAAGCCGGCGAAGCATTTGAAAAGGCTCTGGCTCTGGAACCTCGCAGTTCCGAATTGCATCGGTTGATGGGCACCGTTTACGGGCGCCGCGCCGAAACCGGCAACATTTTCACGGCCGCCGGAAACGCGAAAAAAGCCCACCAATACTTTGAGGAGGCGGTCGCACTCGATCCCAACAATCGCGAGGCCGTCGCGAATCTATTCGAATATTATCTGGAAGCTCCCGGTGTCATGGGGGGCGGCGTGGACAAGGCCGAGAATCTGATCAAGCATATCGCCAAGCTCAATCCCGCGGCGGCGTTTCACGCCCAAGCCCAACTGGAGAGCAAGCGAAAACGTTTTGACGTCGCCGAGAGCTGAGCTGCGCCGCGCCCTTCAGGCAGAACCCCAGAATCCCGGCCGGCTGATCGATCTGGCAAGATTTCTGTCCGACCGGGGACGGATCAAGGAAAGCGACGAGAAGTTCGCGGAGGCAACCCGCCTGGCTCCCAATCGCCCGGAGCTGCTCTTCGCCCGGGCCGAGACCTATATCCAGCAAAAACGCAATCTGAACGATGCCCGCCAGCTTCTTGAGCGCTACCTGGCGAGCCCGCTGACGCCGGACGATCCGCCGCGCGACGATGCCCGCACCCTGCTGACCCAAACCGGCAACTGAGATGTTTCACTTCGAAGCCCTGCGATCCAGCGTCCAGGCGCTTCGAGCCAACAAATTCCGCGCGTTCCTCACCGCCCTGGGACTGGTGATCGGTAACGCCTCGGTGATCCTGGTTGTCACCATTTCCCTCACCAGCCGCGACTACGTGCTCGATCAGATCCAGGCCATCGGGTCGAATATGATCTACGCGCAATTCGACGGCGGCAATAATCCCGCCATGGCCGTCGCCGATGCGGATTACATCAAAACATCCGACGTGCAGGCCGTGCGCGATCAGCTCGGCTCGCGTATCGTGGCCGCCACCGGCGTCATGAATAATTTCGACCAGATGCGCATTGAGGGCCGGGACCAGGACGTGTCCATCATCGGCGCCGATCAGTATTATCCGCAGGTGCGCAATCTGGCTCTGCTGGCGGGGCGGTTCGTAGACGCCGGCGACATCGACAGCCGCAATCATGTGGCCATGCTGACCGAGCAGTTGGCCAAGCGGCTGTTCCACGGCCAGTCGCAGGCGGTGGGCCAGACCATCAAGATTCACGGTTTGCAGTTCGATATCATCGGCACGTTCAAGGAACGGACCAGCAGCTTGGGACAGTCGGAAATCACCGGCGAAAACGTGATGATTCCCATCACCGTCCTGAAATATTTCGCGCCGCTCGAGAGGATCGACCCGCTGTATGTCCAGGCGCACTCCACCGGCGACGTGGACGCCGTCACGCAACTGGTCCGTTCGATTATCGAAGCCCGCCACCGCGCCGGCGCGCGCTACAAGGTCGAGAATCTTTCGGAAATCCTGAACGCCGCAAAAAATATCGCGAAGATCATGACCGTGGTGCTGATCTTGGTATCGGCGATCGCGCTGATCATCTCGGGCATCGGCATCATGAACATCATGCTGGTGACGGTGACGGAGCGGACCCGCGAAATCGGCCTGCGCATGGCCGTCGGCGCAGCGCGCCGCAACGTGCTGGAGCAGTTTTTGGCCGAAGCGGTGCTGATCAGCCTGGGCGGCGGCCTAGCGGGCGTGGCGCTAGGCGTCGCGATTCCGTTGGCGGTAAATCATTACGTGGACGACGTCCAGATCCCCATCTCAATCACGTCGATTGTTGTTGCACTGGTCGTGTCGATGCTGGTGGGGCTGGTGTTCGGCCTGCTGCCCGCCAATCGCGCGGCGCGGTTGAATCCAACCGAAGCACTACGGTACGAGTAGGCACAACAGGGCTGCGAGTGGGGCAGGTTTTTCAACCTGCGCGCCGATTTCTAATCGGCGCCGTGCACGGGTTATAACGGGGGCTGGAAACGTGACGACCACCTGACTAACCCCGCCGGTCACGGCGGGGGCACATCAGCGTTCTATTTGCGTTCATTCGCGTTTATTTGCGGCCTGTCAGCTTCACGATTCCATCGAAGCAAGCGCTTGGTCCAGAGCGGGTAGAAGAGCGGGCAGATCATCTTTTACTGTTGTCCAGACGATGTCTAGATCCACATCGAAGTAGGCGTGGATGAGCCGATTGCGCATCGAGACGATCTTAGCGAACGGAATCGCGGGGAAGCGTGCGCAAGTGTCCGCGCTCATTTTCGAGGCGGCCTCACCCAGGATCTCAAGGCAGCGTGTTAACGCCATCGCCAGCATGGTGTTTGTGGAGAGGTCCGCCCGTTCATATCCGGCAGTCATCTCCAACGCCGTTCCCGCAGCCTCCCGCATGTGGCGAAGCCGCACAGCGTCAGGGCTCGGCATACAGGACGAGGGCGCTCCGAACCACTTCATCACGGAAGTGCCGGCTGAGATCCATGGGTGTACGCAGGTCCACCTTGCGTCCACCGAGCAGCCGGCTTAGTTCCACTTCCACATCCGCAAGCCGGAAGAAGCCGACCCGTTCCTGCGGCCGGAACTCGACGAGCACATCCACGTCGCTGGAATCCGAGAACCGGTTCGTGAGGACCGACCCGAATAAAGCCAGCTTACGAATGCCATTACGCCGGCACAGGTCGGTGATTTCGGTTTCGGGGATCTGGATCTGTGCGACCGTCATGTTTTTCAATTATGGCGCACACTCAAGCGGCCCGTTGCCGGCGTGGTCAATGGGACAGCCGATCTTATCGCCTGTCAGCAGCTAATCTTAGATCTCTCCCGGGATGGGCATCAGTCGCTCCGCAAAGTGCTCCGTCGCCTGACGGTTTCCCGTGAGCCCCATATGCGTGGTCTCCACCCACCAAAGATAGTCGAATATCTCGTGCTGGGCACGGCGGGTGATGAGTAGCTTGTAAATCGCAGGGACGTAAGAATCGTATTCGTGCTGAGCGTCCGGATCCTCTCTGACGCCGATCGGGTCCCATTCATGGAGCAAGGCTACCTTGATAGCCGCGTGATAGCGCTTCGCTCTATCCAGGATCACTGACGACGCATGGGAATACGCGTTCATTCGCGTTTATTTGCGGCCTTGTGCTAGCGGCTAAGTTCTAGCAGGGTCTTTCCGCTCTGGGTCAAACCCCATCTCGCTGACCGCCGCCGCCGCTTTCTTCGGATCGATCTTGCCCTCACGAGCAAGAGCCGACAACGTAGCCTGCACGATCGCCTCCGCCGAAATCTCGAAGAACGCGCGCAGGTGTTCGCGATTCTCGCTGCGACCGAACCCGTCGGTGCCCAGCGAATGCAATCGCCCCGGCAGCCACTGCGCGAGCCCATCCGGGATGATCTTCATGTAGTCCGAAGACGCGATAATCGGGCCGTTCGACCCCTCCAGCGCCGTCACGATGTACGGCGTCTTGCGCGGTTCAGCAGGATGCAGACGGTTCCAGCGCTCGCTCTCCAAAGCGTCGCGGCGAAGCTCGTTATAGCTGGTCACCGACCACACATCCGTCGCCACCTGATAGCGCTCGGCCAGAATCTGCTGGGCTTTGATCGCCTCATTCAACATCGGGCCACTTCCGAATAATTGCGCGACGGCAGGACCCTTTTCCGCAGGCTTGCACTTGTACAGCCCGCGCAGAATCCCTTCGCGAACGCCTTCGCGCTCCGGCATCGGAGGTTGCACGTAGTTCTCGTTGTAGACGGTCAGGTAATAGAAGTGATCTTCCATTTCCTGATACATGCGGCGAATACCGTCCTGCACGATCACCGCCAGCTCATAGGCATACGCCGGATCGTAGGTGATGCACGTCGGCACGGTGCTGGCATGCACCGGGCTGTGGCCGTCCTGATGCTGCAATCCTTCGCCCAGCAGCGTCGTGCGGCCGGCGGTGCCGCCCATCAGGAATCCCTTGCCGCGCGAATCGGCGTACGCCCAGATCAGATCGCCCACGCGCTGGAATCCGAACATCGAATAGTAGATGAAGAACGGGATCATCGGCACGCCATAATTCGCGTACGCGGTGCCCGCGGCGATGCACGAAGCCATCGACCCGGCTTCCGTGATGCCTTCTTCGAGAATCTGCCCGTCCTTGGCTTCCTTGTAGTACAGCAGGACGTTCGAATCGACAGGTTTGTACTTCTGGCCCTGGCTCGCGTAAATGCCGCGCTCGCGGAACAGCGATTCCATTCCGAAAGTCCGGGCTTCGTCCGGAACAATGGGCACCACCAGCTTGCCGATCTCGGTCTTAAATAGAGCTTTCAGGATACTGACGAATGCCGCCGTCGTGGACGCCTCACGATCGCGCGACCCGCCGATCGCATCGTGGAAAATCTCCAGCGGCGGCGCCTTGATCTCGATGGGCTTCACCTTGCGCTCCGGCAAGCTGCCGCCCTGGGCTTCAATCCGCGCCCGCAGATACTTCATTTCCGGGGAATCTTCCGCCGGCTTCAGGAAATCGATATGCTCGCAGTTCTCATCCGTGAGAGGAAGATTGAAACGGTCGCGGATCTTCATCAGGTCCGCGCCGCTGAGCTTCTTCTGCTGATGCGCCGTCATTCTGCCCTCGGCGACTTCGCCCAGTCCGTAGCCCTTCACGGTCTTGGCCAGGATCACCGTAGGCTGTCCCTGGGTCATCATGGCGCGCCGGTAGGCGTTGAACACCTTGATGGGATCGAGCCCGCCGCGGCGGAGATTCCAGAGCTCGTCGTCGCTCATGTGCTCGACCAGCTTCAGCAGCTCGGGATACTTGCCGAAGAACTCTTTGCGGAGAAATGCCCCGTCGTTCGCGCGGAACGTCTGATACTCGCCGTCCACGCACTCGTGCATGCGCTTGATCAGCAGGCCGCTCGAATCGCGCGCCAGCAAGTTCATCCCAACCCGCGCCCCAGACCACCTTGATCACGTTCCAGCCCGCGCCCAGGAACGCCGCTTCCAGCTCCTGGATGATGTGGCCGTTGCCGCGCACCGGACCGTCCAGGCGCTGCAGGTTGCAGTTCACCACGAAGATCAGATTATCCAGGCGCTCGCGCGAAGCCAGCGTAGTTGCGCCCAGGCTCTCCGGCTCGTCGGTTTCGCCGTCGCCCAGGAACGCCCAGACCTTGCGGCCGGTCGCCGGAATCACCCCGCGATTCTCCAGGTACCGCATGAACCGCGCCTGATAGATCGCCGCGATCGGGCCGAGCCCCATCGATACCGTCGGGAACTGCCAGAAGTTCGGCATCAGCCAGGGATGCGGATACGAGGATAGCCCCGGATGATCCCGCAGCTCGTGGCGGAAATTTTTAAGATGCTCGTCGTTGAGCCGTCCTTCCAGATACGCCCGGCCATAGACGCCGGGAGAAGCGTGACCCTGGAAGTACACGAAATCGCCCGGCAGCTTGGTCCCATCGGGTCCCGGATACGAGCCCCGGAAGAAGTGGTTGTACCCGACCTCGAGCATGGTCGCCAGGGACGCATAGGTCGCCAGGTGGCCGCCGATATTCGCGTCGTACTTGTTGGCGCGTACCACCATGGCCGTGGCGTTCCAGCGGACCAGGCTCTTGATCCGCCGCTCGATAGCCCGGTCGCCGGGATAGGCGACTTCTTCCTCGGGCGGAATCGTGTTGATATACGGCGTATTCCAGCGCAGGGGGACCTGAACGCCCAGGTTCGCGGCGCGTTCCATCAGGCGTTCGAGGAGGTAGCTGGCCCGGTCGGGCCCTGCCTCGTCGATCATCTCGTCGAGGGCTTCCACCCACTCGGAGGTCTCCAGAGGATTTAGGTCGTCAGGAGCGTCTACTTTAGCTTTCAACATTTTTCGCTTTCAACATTTTCGCTTTCAACCAGGGGGTAAATACCAAGGTACCACCCCTGCTTGGTGGGTCGCGATAGCCGAAAGACCTAGCGGCCGAAACTCGCCATCACGTCGATAATGACGCCCCGGTTGGGCTCGTAGACCACGAACGCGCCGTCGATAATCCCGCGACGGCAGCCCTCCGGAATGGGCTCCAGCCTCTGCTCCACCGCCACCGGCACCGGCTGGATCTTTTTCTGCCAGCCCGGAGGCAGGCTACCCCCGCGGCGAAGCTTCTTGGCCAATCCAGGAGGCAGCGATCGGCCGCCATAATAATCGGAAACCACCGCCGCTTCCTGGCGCGAAATGCGGTAGCTGGAGTGATCGTCATCGTCGTGGCGCTCATGCTTCTTGCCCGCCCACGCAGCCGGCATCGCCGTTAGCAGCAGCATTGCCAGTATGGTCTTTCGCATTGAATTGCCTCCCGTTCCCAGTCTGATGTGCAAGATGACGCCTGACAAGATGCCGTTACCTCGATAAATGCTCTAGAGGCGTCGAGGAAAGGCCCTACACGGGAGGCTTTACACGGACCGGAGGCTTTACACTAAAGTGATGCGCGCGCTTCAGATTATTCTCGGTGTGGTGCTCGTCGGCGGCCTGATCGCCACAGTCTGGTTCATATTCACCGCGCCAACCGAGGTGCCGCAGAAGGCCGCTCCCGTGGCGAAAGCGGAAGCGCCTCCCGTCCTGACCAATGCTCCGCCGCCCGACACCATGGTTTTCGAGAACAAGTACGGCAACGTCACCTTTACCCATAAAATGCACTACGAGCGGGTCAAGGGAGATTGCACCGTCTGCCACACCAAGATCTTTCCCCAGTCCCGGGCGCCCATCAACTACGGCAAGGCCCTGCATCGGGCGGCCGAGGCGGAAGGAACCGCCTGCGCCTCCTGCCATCGCGTGGGGGGAACTTCCTTTGCGGCCGACAGCCACTGCGTCAAGTGCCACGAACCAAAGCAGTAAAGCCTCAGGGGTGTAAAGTGGAGGGGTAACTTGGCCTCCCATGCCCTCGAGCGAAAAACAAGGGAAGAAACTCCCGTCCTCCAGCGTCCTACCGGGTGAGTTCGGCATGGTCCTCGGCTTGGGTCACCGCGACGTGAATCACCGTGATGTGATCGAGGCCTGTCAACGTGGCGACGAGGAAGCGTTTCGTGTGCTCTTTGAAACCCATAAAGACCGGGTTTACTCGATCGCCCTGCGCTATGCGGGCGATTCGGCCACCGCGATGGATATCGCCCAGGATACGTTCCTGAAGCTCTTGTCGAATATCCAGCAGTTCCGGGGCGAGTCGAGCTTTGAATCCTGGCTGTACCGGATGGTGGTGAACAGTTGCCTGGATTACCATCGCAAACGGCGGCGGTTCTTACCACTGTTGGATGAGGCGCTCGACGTGTTCCGCTCGCCGCGCGAGAGCACTCTGAACGACCTGCTGCGTGAGGAGCAGGAGGAACGGGTCCAGCAGATCGTGGCCCAGTTGCCCGAGGAACAGAGGATCGTGGTGGTGTTGCGTTATACGGACGGGCTTTCGTACGAGGAAATCGCGGACCTGTTGGGTTGCCGCAGAGGCACCGTCGCCTCGCGTCTGAACCGCGCCCATAAGGCGCTGGAGCGCCGTTTATCGCATCTGAAGCAGCGAAAGGTAAGGCAGTGAATGAAGGCAAGAAACACAGGGCAAGACTGGAATGAGCCGGAATTAAAGCGGCACCTTGGCCCGGTCCAGGCTCCCGACGAGCTCTGGGACCGCGTGCGTGGCGCCCAGGCAGTTCAGTTGCGGCCTAGCCGTGGAATGACATGGCACTGGGCCGCGGCCGCACTAGCAACGGTGGCGCTGGTCGCGGGAATTACGATGTCGCTGACGCGCGATCTCAGTGGTGAAGAACGCGCCGTCGGGGCGTTGAGCCGCACCCCGGAACAGCTTCACTTTCGTTCGACCGATGCGGCGGAACTGCGCGCCTGGGTCAAAACCGACACCGGCATGGACGTTCCGATGCCGGCCCATACGGCCTCGTCGGTTCAGCTTATCGGAGCGTACGTGAACCGGAAGGGTACGCCCACGGCCGAGATTTCGTATCGGGTAGGCGGCGAGAATGTAACCCTGGTGGTCTCCAAGATTCCGATGGACGGCGACGGCCGGCATCAGTTTGTGAAGAGCGGCTCCTATCACGGTTCGAGCTTCCAGTCGTGGACCATGCGCGGGCAAATGTACACCATTGCCTCGGCCGACGCCCGGGCGGGATGCCTGCTGTGCCATAGCACCGGCGCGCCCCGGGTGAGCGTGAATTGAATGGTGGGGCACGCCCGGCGCGGGTTACAAACCCGCGCGCAGGATGCAATCCTGCCCCACAAAGGTAAGCTGTATACTGTTACATGGAGCGATCCGCATGAATAAGAACGTCAAGTTCGGGCTGATTATCGCGGTGATTCTGGGCACGCTGGGATGGCTCGCGGCGGGCGGCATCACTCAGACCGCCAGCTACTACAAGGAAATCGCCGAACTGCAAAAACTCGGACCCAACGCGGTCGACCGGCGCCTGCGCGTGGGCGGGGATGTGGAGCTAAATTCGATCTCCCGCGACGGACGCGACGTTCATTTCGTCCTGGTGCAGGAAAAAGATGGAGTGAAGCGCCGCCTGAACGTGGTCTACAGCGGAATCGACCCGCTGCCCGATACGTTCAAGGACAACGCGCCCTGCCAGGCGCTGGTGGACGGCAAGCTCGGCTCGGATAATGTGTTTCATGCCACCAAGCTCCAGGCGAAATGCGCTTCGAAGTATGAAGCCAAACCGCCATCGGTTCCGCTGACTCGCGGCTAAGCTTTTCGGACTTTAAACTATGGAAAATATCGGCGCGTTGGCAATACTCCTCGCGTTCTGTTTCGCTGTGTACGCGATTATCGGTTCGCTGGTGGGGAAATGGGCCAAACGCCCGTTCCTGACTCTGAGCGCCCAGCGTGCGGTCTACTCGGTCTGGGCTCTGCTGACCTCGGCCGTGGGGGTTCTCCTCTATTCGCTCATCAAGGGCGATTACCGCATGGCCTACGTGTGGGCCACCAGCAACCACACCATGGAGACGCAGTACAAGGTCGCTGCCTGGTGGGGAGGCCAGGAAGGCTCGCTCCTGTTGTGGTCCTGGCTGCTGGCGACCTACAGCGCGATCATCGTCTTCCAGAACCGCCGCAAGTTCCGCGAGATGATGCCGTACGTGGTCGGGGTGCTGATGTTCACCCAGACCTTCTTCCTGATCCTGAACGCATTTGTGGCGAGCCCCTTCAAGATGATCGCCGCCGGCCGCGGCATCGTCGATATCGGCGACGGCCAGGGCCTGAATCCGCTGCTCCAATACTGGACCATGGTGATCCATCCGCCCATGCTGTATCTGGGCTACGTGGGATTCATCGCACCGTTTGCGTTCGCGATGGCCTCGCTGATCACCAAACAGCCGGGCGATGAATGGATCAAGACCACCCGCCGCTGGACGCTGGTCACCTGGATGTTCCAGACCACCGGTGTTCTGCTCGGCATGGGCTGGGCTTACGCGGTGCTCGGCTGGGGCGGCTACTGGGGATGGGATCCGGTGGAGAACGCTTCGCTACTGCCTTGGATTACAGCGACTGCCTTCCTGCATTCCGTCATGATGCAGGAAAAGAAGGGCATGATGAAGGTCTGGAACATGGTGCTGGTTTCCTCCACCTTCTTCCTGTGCATCTTCGGGACGTTCCTCACGCGCAGCGGTGTGGTCCAGTCGGTACACGCATTTTCAGAAGGCCCCATCGGGAAATATTTCGTCGGCTTCCTGGCGATCGGGATCACCTTGACGGTGTACCTGATCCTCAGCCGCCTGGAATACCTCAAAAGCGAATCGCAGATGGAGAGTGTTCTCTCCCGCGAATCGAGCTTCATGTTCAACAACCTGATTCTGCTCGCGGGCTGCTTCGCGGTGCTGTGGGGCACGCTTTTCCCCGTGATCACCGAAGCCATCATGGGCGAGAAGATCAGCGTCGACAAGCCGTTCTTCAATCGCGTGAACATTCCGATTGGAATGTTCCTGCTGCTGCTCACCGGTGTCGGTCCCTTGATCGCGTGGCGGCGCAGTTCGTTCGAGAGTCTGAAGCGGGCGTTTATGTGGCCCGCGCTGTCCGGCTTGTTCGTTTCGCTGGCATTGTTTGCGGCCGGGATTCGCAGCTTCTACGCGCTGATGTCGTTCGGTCTGTGCGCGTTCGTGCTGGTGACGGTGGCGATCGAATTCTTCAAGGGCGCGAGAGCCATCAGCGGCAAGAGCGGATCGAACCTTCTCGTCTCGATGGTCCAGTTGACGCATCGCAATACGCGCCGCTACGGCGGCTATCTGGTGCACGTGGGAATCGTGATCCTGTTCGTGGGATTCACCGGAGCGGCCTTCAACAAGGACACCACCGTGGAACTGCCGCAAGGCGGTTCGATGACGCTGGGCGCGTATACGCTTCATGTTGTCGGCTTCGAAGAGGGCATGAACGAGAACTACAGCTGGGGACGGCCCAAGATCGCGGTGACCAAGAACGGCGAAGAGCTGCCGATGATGATGCCGGAGCAGCGCTTCTACTTCGCCTCGCAGACGCCCACGCATGAAATCGCGCTGCGACGCCGTCTCAACGAAGACCTGTATATCAACTATGCCGGACCCGGGACCAACACCAGCAACGTCATCCTCCAGGTGTACGTGAATCCGCTGGTGAGCTGGGTATGGATCGGCTATTGGGTGGTGCTGTTCGGCACCATCATTTGCCTGATCCCGAGCAAGACCAAGCTGGTCTTCCCGCGGACCGAAGTCGTGGGCATCGGAAAGAGCGTGGGCAAACCCGCGCTTGCAGGAACCAATGAAGAAGAAAGCTAGCCTACTGGTGCTCCTGGCCACGGCCGTGTGCCTGGCCCAGACCGCCACCGAATACGAAAGTCCGGCGGTGAATCATATCGCCGGCATGCTCAACTGCAATTGCGGGTGCCATCTTCGCATGGATTGCGTGATGCCGCCCACGGGTATCTGCCCGGTGTGCAAGGCCGCCAAGATCCGGATTGCGAACATGCAGAAGGAAGGCCAGTCGCAATCGCAGATTCTGGATCAGTTCGTCGCCGAGAACGGAGCGGGAGTACTCGCGATCTCGCCCGGCCCGTTCGGTAACGCCGCCCCCTATCTCGCGCTGATTCTGGGACTCGGAGTGGTTGTTTTGGCGATCCGCTATTACCGGCACGTTCGCCCCGCGCCCGCGGTTCCCGCCGGGGACGACGCCGCGCTCTCGCGCTATCATGATCAGATCGAAAAAGACCTGGCGAAGTTGGAATAGCGCAGGTTTGACGAGTATTAGTTCCGACTGACCATGTTGCTCGCAGCCGCCGTCCTATTGATCGCCGCCACCGTGCTATTCACATTTTCCATTCGCGACAAGGACATGCCGGCCCCCGAGCCGCTATCGCCCACCCGTCATTTGGATGAGCGCCGCGCGGCGATCTATGAGAACCTGCGCGATCTGCAATTCGAATATCGCGTCGGCAAACTGTCCGACGCCGATTACCAGCAGACCAAGGTCGGCCTGCAGAAAGAACTGGCCGGCGTGCTCGCGGAGATCGAACGAGTCAAATCCGGAGCTCCGGCCGCGCCCATCAAGGCGGCTGCTCCGGCGGCGGTCCCGGGTACCGTGTGCCCGCATTGTAACGCCACTTTCCCCCGGCCCTTGAAATTCTGCGGCGAGTGCGGAAAGGCCATGTCATGAGACTGCGTATTGCAACATTCTGCCTCCTGACTCCTGCCTCCTGTCTCCTTGCCGCTATCGAAGGCACGGTGATCAACGGGACCACCGGCAAGCCGGAGCCTTCCGTCAAGATCTCGCTGGTGCAGCCCGGCGCTGGCGGGATGCAGGCCCTCGCGACTTCCACCTCCGATGCGAACGGCAAGTTCAGCATCGATCACGATCTTCCGCCGCCGCCCGCCCTGCTCCAGGCCGATTATAAAGGCGTCCAATATACGCAGGTACAGCCGCCCGGACGGCCCCCGACCGGAATCCAGTTTCAGGTGTTTGAATCCGCCGCGAAACCGCCGCAAGGGTTTCAGATGGCGCATCTCATCATGATCGAGCCCAGCCCGACCTCGCTCGAAATCAGCGAAACCTTTCTGATCCGCAACGAATCCACCGTCACGTTTCAGGATTCTTCTAACGGGACGGCTCTGTTCTATCCGCCCAAAGCCGCCGGCGACAAAGTGCAGGTGAGCGTCACGCCGCCCACGCAGATGACCATCCAGCGGCAGGCGGTGAAAGCCGCCAAACCGGGCTCGTTCAAGATCGACTATCCGGCGCGGCCGGGCGAGACCCGTTTCGATATGCACTACACCCTGCCGGTCTCCGACACGTTCTCGACGAAGATTGTCCAGGGCGACCGCCCGACCATGGTGGTGACGCCGGTCTCGGTTCACCTTACCGGCGACGGCATCAAGGAAGCCGGCGTCGAGCAGGATGTGCAGGCCCGCCTCTACGAAGTGACCGGAACGTCTTTGGATGTCAAGATCGACGGCACCGGTTCCATCCGCGACCGGCAGCCGAGCAATGCGCCGGAGGAAGACACGGGCCAGCCGAAGACCACGGAAATCCTCGCCCGCGTTTACGACAAAATGTACTGGGTGCTGGGCCTGACCTTCGGAATCCTGGCGCTGGGCGGCACACTCCTCTTCCGCAAGGGCGCGGCGTGACTGCCCTGGAAGGGCATCACAAGAGTGCCCTTGAGATCGCCGACGTCTGGAAATATTACGGCGACTTTCCTGCCCTCCGCGCAGTCGCTCTGAACATCGAGCCAGGATCCACCATGGCGCTGCTGGGCCGCAACGGAGCCGGCAAGACCACTTTACTGAGGATCATCGCCGGACTTTCCCGGCCTTCGCGCGGGAGCGTCATGATCCAAGGCGCCGATGCCCGCCAGCAGGCGACACGACAACGTATAGGGATTCTCGGCCACGGCATCGCGCTTTACGACGAACTCTCGGCGATCGAGAATCTGACGCTGTTCGGGCGGCTCTACAGCTTGCCCGATCCTCGCAAGCGGGCCGAGGAAATGCTGGAGCGCGTGGGCCTCGCTCGCGTGCGCGATGGTTTAGCCCGGGAGTTTTCGCGCGGCATGCGCCAGCGCCTGGCCGTGGGGCGGGCGTTTCTGCACGATCCCGAAGTGCTGTTGCTCGACGAGCCCTTCACGGCGCTCGACGACCGGGCGATCGCCGTGCTCCAGTCCATGATCCAGAGTATGCGCGAGCGGGGGCGGACGATCATCATGTCCACGCATCAGTTGCGCGAAGCATTGGAGCTGGCGTCGCACGTGGCATTGCTACAGCGCGGCCAGATCGTGCATACCGGCGAGCGGACGCAGCAGATGTTGGACGATACGGGATGGTTGTATCGGACCTATGGCGAAAATTGACCAGGCGAGGCATGCCTCGCCCCTACATCAGGTGTGGACCATCGCCGCCAAGGACCTGCACTCCGAGCTGCGCACCAAGGATGCCTGGAACGCGTCCATCGCCTTCTCCGTGGTGATTCTTTTATTGTTCAGCTTCGCCTTCGATCCGTCCTCCGATCAGGTTCGCGAATTCTCAGGCGGCCTGCTGTGGATGACTTACGCCTTTGCCGGCGCGCTGGTGCTGAACCGCAGTTTCGCGCGCGAGATGCAGAACGATTGCCTGGATGCGCTGATCGCCTCGCCCGTATCGTCCGCCGCGCTGTTCGTGGGCAAGGCGCTGGCGAACTTCGCGCTGCTGTTCGCCGTGGAGCTGGTCAGCCTGCCGGTGTTCGTGCTGTTCTACAACCTGCAATGGGGCGCGGCGCAGGTCGGTCCGATGCTGCTGGTTCTGATGCTGGGAACCTGGGCATTGACCGTGATTGGAACGTTGTTCAGCGCGCTCACCGTGAACCTCCGATTGCGGGAACTAATGCTGCCGACGCTCGTCTATCCAATGATGATTCCGGCGCTGATCGCGGCCATCACCGTCACCACCAATGTGCTGGCCGGAAATCCTCCCGGCTTGGGAATACGTCTGCTGGCGGCCTTCGATATCATCTTTACGTTGCTGGCCGTGGTTTTTGTGGATACCGTTCTAGTAGGATGAACAAACATGCGGGAAAAGATCATTATCGGATTGGCGATTTTCGCGGCCGGCCTGCTGGCCTGGAACATGAACACGATCTTCACGGGGCTCCCCGATGAGCTGAACCAGGGCGCCATTTACCGGATCATCTACTTTCACGTTCCGGCGAATATCCTGGGCATGCTCGGGTTCGGCCTGGGGATGTTCCTGAGCATCGGATACCTGGTCACCAAGGATCTGCGTTATGACGCGCTGGCCGCCAGTGTCACCGAAGTCGCCCTGGTGTACGCTTCCATCGGCTTGGCCACCGGCAGCATCTGGGCGCGGATCATCTGGGGAGTATGGTGGGCCTGGGACGTCCGCCTCACCTCCTGGCTGGTGTGCTGGCTGATTTTCGGCGGATATTTGATGCTCCGCCGCGCGGTGGACGAACCCAACCAGCGAGCGCGCTTCGCGGCCGTGGTCAGCGTCCTGGGCAGTGTCAACGCCTACATTTCCTACAAATCTATCGAGTGGTGGAACACCCAGCATCCGCAGCCCGTGCTCTCCATCCGCAACGGCGGCGGCATGGCGGCCGGCATGGAGGCTCCCATTTGGTGGAACCTGCTGGCCCTGGCCTGCTTCTCCACCATCCTGGTGATGGTGCGGATGCGCCAGGAATCGTTCGCCCGTGAAATCGACACTCTTCGCAGAATGGCACACGCCCAGTGACCCGGAGATCTAAGTGAACAGGAACGTCCAGTACATGCTCCTCGGCCTCGGCGCCGCGTGGCTGATTATGTTTATCTACGTGATCCTCATCACGCTGCGCGAGCGCAAGCTGCGCAAGGAGCTTGACCGCGTCCGCCGCATGGTGGAGCACTCCGACAAGTAGCAAAAATGGGGACTGCCTCCGATTTCGATGAACTAACGTAACCGCTGTCCGCATAGGCACGCCGAAATCGGCTGGCTGTCCCCTTTTTTGCGTAACCAAGCCGCTACACTGGGCGTTATGAAAGCCCTCGCCGTCTTCTTTCTATCAGTCCTGTGTGCCTCGGCTGAAGTCCGCACGCTCACCCTCCGCGATGCCCTCGATATCGCACTCAAACAGAACCCCGACGTGGTTCTCGCGCGGCTCGACCAGCAGCGCGCCCGCGCGCAAGTCACCATCGAGAAGGACCCCTTCGTTCCGAAGCTGTTCGCGGGTAGCGGCGCGGCTTACACCAACGGCTTTCCTATGAGCATCGACGGCAACGCCCCGGCCATCGTCCAGGCCAAGGCGCCGATGACGCTCTTCGACCGTCCGCAGAGCTATCGCGCGGCCCAGGCCAACGAAACAGCCCGTGGATCCGAGATCGAAATCGGCCTGCGACAGGACGAGGTCGCCTATCGCGTGGCATCCCTGTTCTTCGATGCCGACCAGGCGGCTCGCAGCGTGGCCGCGGTGGGGCTCCAGTTAGCCAGCCTGATGCGCGTGCGCGAGCTGACCGCAGTGCGCGTCAGCGAGGGCCGCGAGCTTCCCATCGAGTCCAGCAAGGCCGATCTCAAGGTGCTGCAGGCCCAGCAGCGCCAGGCCGATCTCGCCGACAGCATTGCCGACACCGAAACGTCGCTCGCCCAGGTGCTCGGTTTCAATCCCGGCGATCGGGTGCAGCCGGCGCAGGAAGAACGCCGCGCCACGAGTCCGATCGATTCGGAGGAGGCCGCCATCCAGCAGGCTCTGGAAAGCAGCCGGGAGATTCGCCGGCTGGAATCCAACCTGCAAGCCAAGAATCTGGAGATCAAGGGCTACAAGGCAGAGCGTCTTCCCAAGGCCGATCTGGTCGCCCAGTACGAACTGCTTTCGAAATACAACAACTACGAGAAGTTCTTCGGTGCGTTCCAGCGCCATAACGTGGAGCTGGGCGCCTCCTTCACGATTCCGATTCTGGTCGGACGCACGGGGCAGGCCGCGATCGTCCAGGCCCAGGTCGATATCGACAAGATCCGCACGCAAATCGGCCAGACCCGTAACCGCATCACGGCCGATTTGCAGCACGCCTATCGCGACATCCGGCGCACCGAATCCGCTCAAAAGCTCGCACGCGCCGACCTTGACCTGGCTCGCGACCAGCTTTCGCTCGACCTCACGCGCTACGACGAAGGGCAAGTGACCATGGCGCAAGTGGAAGCCTCGCGCGCCGCCGAGCAGGAAAAGTGGATCGTCTACTACGATACCCAGCACGCGCTCGAAGTCGCGCGGCTCAATGTGCTTCGTCAGACCGGGACGCTGGTGGCGTCTTTACGTCAGTAGCCGGTGCTGCTGCAAACGTGAGCCTCAGGGGATGTTATCCTTCCCGAAGAGTTTATCATTCCGCTAGGAGGCAGCTCCCATGAGAATCTTCTTCGCCGTTTTGGTGCTGATCGCCCTTCCCGCTTTTGCCCACCACTCGTTCTCGGCCGAGTACGACGCGAACAAACCCGTCAACGTGCAGGGCGTCGTCGCCAAGCTGGCCTGGGTGAATCCGCACGCCTACATCTACGTGGATTCCAAGGACGCCAGCGGCAAAATCACGCGCTACGCGTTTGAAACCAGCAGTCCGAATGCGCTCCTGCGCCGCGGCTGGAAGCGCGATTCGCTCAAGGAAGGCGACCAGGTCACCGTCGACGGCTATCTTGCCAAGGATCCTCGCCCTCTGACCGATGGAACGCTGCATGGCAATGCGCGGCTCGTCACCCTGGCCGGCGGTAAAACCGTGTTTGCGGGATCGTCCGCCGACGATGGAGGCCCCACAAAATGACCCGGCAGTTTATGGCCGCGGCAGCAGTAACGGCCGCGATCCTTTCGCTTGCGCCGCTGCCCGCCCCTGCCCAGTCCGCCGGAAAAGGAAGCGCCCCGGCGAAAGATCTCGGCGGGCCCGGAGGCGTCATCGCGGTTAATGGGGTGCGTGACGAAAATCTTCCGCCGCCTCCCGCCGGCCCCACTCCGCGCGCAGCGGACGGGAAGCCCAACCTATCCGGCGTATGGCTCTCCGGCAACTACAATTTCGCCAGCATGGGCGGACCCTTGCCCTTGCAGCCATGGGCCCAGAAGCTCATGGAGCAGCGCCAGGCCACGCAGGGCCGCGAGGATCCGGAAGCCAAGTGCCTGCCTGCGGGTGTCCCGCGCATCACGCCGTATCCCTTTAAGATCGTGCAGTCGCCCGAAGTGATCGTGATGCTGTTTGAGGGCAACGTGCACAGCTACCGCCAGTTCTTGCTGAATCGCGCCCACGACAAAGATCTCGATCCCACCTGGATGGGCGATTCCATCGCGTCCTGGCAGGGCGACACCCTGGTGGTCGATACCGTGAACTTCAACGATAAGACCTGGCTCAATGGCCGGGGCGCTCCGCATAGCGACAAGCTGCATGTCATCGAGCGCTACACGCGGCCCGACCTCGGCCATCTCGAAGCCGAGATCACCATGGAGGATCCGGGCGCCTTCACCAAGCCGCACTCATTTAAGCGGACCCACATTCTCAGCACCACCTGGGAAATCCATGAGTACGTCTGCAACGAGTTCAATGTAGACGCAGACCGGCTGGTCGGAAAGTAAGAGATCGGCGTCAGGGCTTAACCGCTGGCCGCTCGGCGGTGAGTTTGCGCATCAGTTCGATCGTCGGGGCGGGGGCTTCGAATTCGGCCTCCTCGAGCGGCGTCCGTCCGAAGTTGTCCTTGGCGGCGAAGTCTGCTCCGTGATCGGCCAGATACTGGACGATGTCGTTCGCGCCCTGGCGAACCGCCGTGTGAAGCGCGCTGGGACGGCCCTTGGGCGCGGCATTCACATCCAGTCCCAGATCCACCATCAACTTCACGGCATCCAGCTTCTTGCTGCCCGTCGCCAGAAGAACGCCACCCGTGCCGTCCGGTAGCTTTGCTCTTGGATCCGCCCCGAGTTTGACGAGCTCCTGGATCATCGTGACGTCTCCCGTCTCGGCCGCCACCAGGAACGCGGTCATTCCGCCCCGGCCGCCGCGGCCTCCGGGGGCCCCGCGTCCCCCGCCCTGCGTGCGAGCGTTCACATCCGCGCCGCGAGCCACCAGGTCCTTCACCAGCGCGGTCCTGCCCTGCCGGATGGCTTCCTGCAGCGGAACGTTGCCGCTTGCGTCAGTGGCATTCACGTCGGCGCCGTAATCGAGCATCAGCCGGGTGACGCCTTCCTTACCTCGCGCCAGGGCGATCAGAAACGCCGTGCCCCCGTCTTTTGCTTTGAACTGCGGATCGGCCTTCGCGGCCAGCAGCGCTTTGGCGCTATCCACGTCGCCGCGTTGCGCAGCGAACAGCAGCGGGCTGAAGCCGTTCTTCGATACCGCGTTCACGTTCGCGCCCCGTTCGATCAAAAGACTCGCGATCTGCGGCCGTCCCGCTTCCACGGCCCACATCAGTGGCGTTTGTCCCATCCGGGATTCGGCCACATCAGGCCGGGCGCCGCGCGCGAGCAGCAGCTTGACCAGATCGAGATTCTCGGAATTCACCGCCATCAACAGCGGCGTTTCACCGTTCCATCGCGCTGTGTTGGGATCCGCCTTTGCGTCCAGCAGCGCCCGTGCGATCGCCAGATTCCCGTTGGTACATGCGGCCAGCAGGGCCGTCTCGCCATTTTCGTCGGCCACGTCGACCTTGGCTCCGGCGCGCAGCAGAGCCGTCACGATTTCGGCATCGTCGCGGCTGGCCGCCCAGAGCAGCGCGGTCGAACCATCGGAGCGCCGGGCGTTCACATCCGAACCATTTTTGAGCAGCTCCAGCACGGCCCTCTGATCGCGTTTCTGAACTGCTTCAAACAGCTTGAGATCGGCCGCAGCGAGATGCGCACCAGCCATCAGCAGCAGCGCGAAGCTCGCCCTCAGCATACGATCCCCATGATATACTCCGGGTGCGGTGCCTGGGAAACTACTGTATTCAAGGCGGTTAGCGCTCGCCGGCCTGTATCTCGTTGGGTTCGTTTTGTCAGGGCAGTCGCTGCTCGAAACCACCACTGCTCGCTACTGCACAGGCTGCCATAGCGATAAATTGAAGACCGGCGGCGTGTCACTTTCGAATATTGGGGCAAACGCGGCCGCGCTCGACCCGGCAACGCTTGAAAAGGTCTTGCACAAGCTCCGGGCGGGCGAGATGCCTCCCGCCGGCATGCCCCGCCCCGACGCCGCTACGTATACGGCGCTTACCGCCTCGCTTGAAACCGAGCTGGACCGCAACGCCGCGGCCCATCCGAATCCCGGTGCGCCCGCCGTGCACCGCCTGAACCGCGCGGAGTATCGCAACGCCGTGCGCGACCTGCTCGATCTCGACCTCGACCATTCCGCCAACCTGCCTCCCGACGATTCCGGCTACGGCTTCGACAACATCGGCGATGTGCTCACGGTGTCGCCGCTGCACATGGAGAAGTATCTGGCGAACGCCCGCCGCATCGCCCGGCTCGCCTTGGGGACCCTGAAGCCCAGTTCCGCGCTGGAACGCTTCACGCCGCCGCGCGGCACGGCTAACGATTCCATTGACGTCTTGCCGCTCAATGAGCGCGGAGGCATCCTGATCCACCGCTATTTCCCCTTCGATGCCGATTACTCCATCCTGGTGCGCATCCGCGGAAATCCTGGTCCGGGCATGCCGCCCGCCAAGTTGGATCTGCGTGTCGACGGGCTGCGCGTAAAACTTTACGATGCCGGCATCGATACCGCCGAAGCCAATCAAGGCACCCGTAATTTCCAGCTTCGCCTTCCGTTCCGGGCGGGCGCGCACGAAATTGGCGCGGCTTTCCTCACCGAGAATGCCAAGCTCGAAGGTGGCCCTCCGCGCGGCCCCAACAATAATCCCTCGACGAATGGACTCTTCGTGGACTATGTCGCCATCGGCGGCCCCTATGATCCCAAGGGTCCGGGCGACACCGAGAGCCGCAAAAGGATTTTCTGTTTGCAAGTCTCAAGTGGACGCATGTGCGCGCAGGATACTTGACGTCTCTGGCGCGCCAGGCTTATCGCCGGCCGGTGACCGCGGCGGACATCGACCCGCTGATGAAGCTATTCGCGACCGGCCGCACAGATGGATCAAGCGCCGGATCGACGTTCGACGCTGGAATCGAAATGGCGCTGACCGGACTTCTTGTCTCGCCCGATTTCCTGTTCCGCGTCGAGCACAGCAACGGCCGCCTGACCGACCTCGAACTGGCCTCGCGCCTGTCGTTCTTCCTGTGGAGCAGCATCCCCGATGAAGAGCTTCTCCAGCTCGCGGAACGTGACAAGCTGCATGACCCAGCGGTCTTGCGAACGCAAACCTTGCGGCTGTTGCGCGACCCCAAGTCTCAGGCGCTGCTCGATAACTTCGCCGGACAATGGCTGCAGTTGCGGAACATCGCCGAATGGCATCCCGATCCGCAAAAGTATCCCCAATTCGACGATGCGCTGCGGATCGCTTTTGAACGCGAAAGCTCGCTGTTCTTCGAGAACATCGTCCGCGAAGACCGCAGCGTCCTGGAGCTGATCGATGCGGATTACACCTTCTTGAACGAACGCCTGGCCCGCTACTACGGAATTCCCGGCGTGTATGGCAGCTATTTCCGGCGTGTGCCGCTTTCGGGCCAAAATCAAGAAAAGCAACGCGGCGGCGTGCTCACGCAAGGCGGCATCCTGATGGTCACGTCGTATCCCACGCGGACGTCGCCCGTGTTGCGCGGCAAATGGATTCTCGAAAACATCCTGGGCGCTCCTCCGCCCCCGCCTCCGCCCAACGTTCCGCAGCTCGAAGAGAACGCCGTAGGCTCCGCCAAGAGCCTTCGCGAGCAGCTCGAAAAGCATCGCGCCAGTGCTGCCTGCTCCGTCTGCCATTCGCGCCTGGATCCGCTGGGATTCTCACTGGAGAATTTCGACGGCGTCGGCAGGTATCGCGCCGAAGAAGGCGGGTCGCCCATCGATGCCTCTGGATCGATGTCCAATGGCATCACGGTGACAGGCCCCGCCGGCCTGAAGAAAGTGATTCTGGAGCGCAAGGACGAATTCGTCGAAGTCATGGCCGGGAAGCTCCTGACCTACGCCCTGGGGCGCGGCCTGGAGTATTACGATCAGCCCGCGGTGCGCCAGATCCGCCGCGAAATAGCAGCGGATAACTACCGTTTTTCCTCGCTGGTTCTGGGAGTGGTCCATAGCGTACCATTTCAAATGAGGAGGGCTCCGGAGAAGTGATCATCACGAAGAAGTCCCTTCCCCGCCGTACGTTCCTGCGCGGTTTAGGCGCTGCCGTCGCACTGCCCCTGCTCGATTCGATGACTCCTGCGTTCGCCGCGCCCAGCCGCACGGCTACGCCGCGCATGGCGTTTCTCTATACGCCCAACGGCATCATCATGAAGGACTGGACGCCCGCCGCCGAAGGCTCGGGCTTCGAGTTCACGAAGACACTCAAACCCATAGAAGCGTTCCGCGACAGGTTGCTGGTGCTCACGGGTCTCGAACAGCACAATGGAGAGTCGTTGGGCGATGGCGCAGGCGATCATGCCCGCGCGGGCGCCAGTTGGCTCACCGGAGCGCATCCCAGGAAGACCGAGGGCGCCGACATCCACAACGCCATTTCCGTCGACCAGATCCTGGCGCATGAGATCGGCAAGGAAACCCCGCTGCCGTCGCTCGAACTGGGCCTCGAAGAGGTCCGCATGGTGGGGAATTGCGATTCGGGCTATAGCTGCGCCTATAGCAACACGATTTCCTGGAGCTCGCCGACCACGCCGCTACCCTACGAGACGAATCCCAGGAGCGTGTTCGAACGCCTGTTCGGCGATGGCGAAACCACGGATGCCTCGGTGCGCGCGATGCGTTCACGCGAAGACCGCAGCATTCTCGACTTCGTCCAGGCCGATACCGCGCGGATTACCGCCGATCTGGGCGCGAATGATCGCCGCAAGATGAGCGACTATCTCGACTCGGTTCGCGAAATCGAGCGGCGGATTCAGCGCGCGGAAGACCAGAACGCCAAGAATCCCGAACTGCCGGCGCTCGACCGTCCGGACGGGATCCCGCCGACGTTTGAAGAACACATCCAGTTGATGTACGACATGATGGCGCTGGCGTTTCAGGCCGACGTCACCCGCGTGATCACCTTCATGTACAGCCGCGAGGGCGGCAACCGGACCTATCCGCAGATCGGCGTGCCCGACGCGCATCACGGTCTGTCGCATCACATGAACGATCCGGCCAAAATGGCCCGGCTGCAAATGATCGACCAGCATCACGTGCAGATGTTGAGCTATTTCCTCGGCAAGATGCAGGCCGCGCAGGACGGCGACGGCACCCTGCTGGATCATTCCATGATCGTCTACGGCGGCAGCTTGAGCGATTCCAACCGCCATCTGCATGACAACCTTCCGGCCCTGCTCATTGGAGGCAAGTTTCGCGGAGGACAGCATATCCGCTATCCCAAGGGCACGCCCATGACGAACCTGTTCATGAACATTCTCGATGCGGCCGGCGTTCCTGCAGCACAGATTGGCGACAGCAACGGGAAGCTCGGGTACCTAGGCGGGCTTTAGCCGTGGCCACTCGCTGTCGCTCGCGGTTCAGTGCAGCACGGAACCGTGACCGCCAGGGAGCGGCCTTCGGCTAGGCGTAGATCATGAACTCGAGCAGGTTCCCGTCGGGATCGCGTATGTACACGCTGGACGCGCCTTTCTTGCGTCCGCCCTGGCGCGCGACTGGACCTTCGATCACCTTCGCTCCGGCCTTATCGAGCCACGTCTTCAGCGCGGCCGCCGTGCCGTCCCACACGAAGCACAGATCGCCGCATGGAGGCTTGGCCGCCGGAGCACGCAACGTGAACGTCGCATCCTGCCAGGTCGCCGGCTGGTGGAAGTTGATCATCTGATCGCCGACGTACACCGAACACGCGCGCGCGTTCTCGGTGACCTGGAAACCCAGGCCGCGATAGAAAGCCAGCATGGCGGCGGTATTCTGCATCGGCAGCGCGACGTGGTCGAACCCACGGACGCTTCCGGTCTGTTGGGCTCCGAGGTTGGATGCGGCAGCGGCGGCCGCTGCGGACTGAACGAACTTGCGGCGCGATGATCGCATAGTCTTATTGGCAAACGAAATTGCCGGCCTCCTCGATGCTGCCCGAGCCCTTGTAACGAGCCTGTTTGGGATAGGCGCACAGCGGGCGTGTACGTCCCGGCCAGGGCGAGTTCGGTCCCGCCGTGGCGACGATCCGATCCGGCGCGGAGCCTTTCTCTACCCAATTCGTCAAAGCCGCGAAGGCGTCGAACTGGTCCGTGGCCGGGCCGCCAGCGCAGTGGTTCATCCCTGGAACCGCGAACAGACGGGTGAAGTCAGACGCTGCGCCGTTGTTCGCCCGGTTCACATCGTTCCACCAGGAGATGGTGTCGTTGATCGAGAACACGGGATCGCTGACGCCGTGCACGAGCAGCAGTTTGCCCCCATGGTTCTTGAACGCCGCAAGATCGGTCGAGCTCGCCATCATGAAATCCCAGACAGCTTCCGTGAACTCGCCGGATTTGGCGTACAGTTTGGCGGCGTCGCGATCGAAGTCGACTCCCAGGAGATACGCCACCGGACCCGCTCCGGAAGTAGCGATCTGTACAGGCGGCGTCACAAACAGCGCGGACGCCGAAGCGCTGCCCAGCGTGGCGATGATCGAAGCGTTGTTCGCGGCGTCGTATGCGCCCAGCTTCCAGGATCGCCAGCCCTGGTTATAAGTCTCGCCGATCTTTCCGCCGATACCCCGATCCCACGCCCAATCGGCGTAGAGCAGCTCGCCTTGAGCGCTCCTGGCGCCAGCGAAAAGCTTTTGCAGCGCGGCCACCTGCGCCATCGAAAGGCAGGTGTTCCGCTTGGGACCTTTGCAGGTGATCGCAGCCAACTTTGTGCCGACGATGGCGGGAGTGCATCCCGGGAAGTTATCGATGATCCCATCCGCCAGCCCGTCCAGTGAATCGCACGCCGTCAGGATGGCCTGCGAGGCAAGGTCCAGATCCTCGTCGGTGAACGTTTTGTTCAGGAGAGGCTGCCCGAACCGGTCGAAGATTCCGGACGTCTTGGCTACTTCGGCCAGTGCCTGCGCGTCGGCGGCGTGACCAAAGAGCGCGGCTTTGGCGAGTTTGAAACCCGGAGAACACGCCAGGATCCCGTCGAAGTAAGTGGGAAATCGCTGCGACATCATCATGGCTTCGCGGCCGCCTTCCGAACACCCGACGTAATACGAACGCTCGGGCGCGCGGCCATAATAGGCGCGGATGATTGCCTTGGCCGCCTGCGCGACCTGATCGTAGGAGTTGTATCCGAAATCCCGGCGGGCCTGCGGATCGAAGCCGAAGGTGACCGTTCCGTTGCGGGCGGGATCGTTGTTGACGGCGTTGTCGTGTCCGGAGTCGGTCGAGACCACGGCGAATCCCATGGCCAGCGCATTGCCGCGCTGCTGACCCTGCAGATTCCCGAGTGCGTTGCCCAGATTGCCATTCGATCCGCCGCCGCCTTCAAAGAAGAACTTTCCGTTCCAGTCGGTTGGCAGACGCAGATGGAACCGGATGGCGTAGTGCTGCGAGTTCACGCCGGTCCGTTCGTTCATCCGGCCCTGGACCTCGCAATGCTCGGGCAGTGCGGGCGCGTTGCCTTGGGCCGCGCGCGGCGCGTTGAGAACGGCCGAATTGATCACGGTGGTCGGGTTCGGGAGGCCGTTCAGTGAGTTGAGGCTCGCACACTTTTGGGCGACGCAGGGAAGGGCCGCAGTCAACAGGAACAAAGTCCGGTATTTCATGGCTTCTATATTATGTCGCGAGTTGTACCAGAACTTTGGCGTCCGGTAGGGTTTCCAGCCGGTCGATTTCGTCCGCCACACGGGCGCGCGCATCGGTTGACAGAAACGCGCCGGCATTCTCATCGAACTTGGCGCGGAGTTCCTGGTAGGTCATGGGATTCTCAGCCGAGCCACGATTGTATTCTTCCACTTCTGTAAACTGCCTGCCGTCCTTCAGCGTTACGGTAACTGCGCCCTTGAAACGCCCGGGGCCAGGGTAATTGGGGTCCACATGATAACGGACTTTCCGGGCCAGCTCTAAAATCGCCGGATTCCGCCGGCTCTGGTCGCTATAAGCGCGCTTGCCCAGCTCGCCGAAGAAGAGCGCCTCGGCGATGCTGTACTGAAGGCTCACGCGGCCGTGCGAATCCGATGCAGGCGCGTGTTTCTCGGCGACCGGCTCGCAGACGATCGACACGATGAAGGCGGTTACGGGACAATCGACGCTCTCGATCTCGGCGGGCTGGATCGCGTGCTTATCGCGCAGCCGGATCGCGGCGCTGATGTAAGGATGAATCACGTGCGCGGCCGGAAACGGCTTGAACGATGAATTGCGGCTTTCCCAGTGCGAGCCCAGTCCTTCCCCCAGACCTGTAGTGATGCGCGCGAAATCACGGTGCGCATTCTGATCCTGCACATGGCTCGCAAACAAGCCCCAGCGGCCTTCGAATACCTGAGCGGGACCGGTGACGCCCGATCGCGCGAGCATCGCGGCAGTGATTCCGCTTTGGGCCGACCAGCCGGGATGGAGAAACTTCGTCTGCGTCCCGTCGACCCAGCATTCCAGCAATCCGGAAGCGAAGCTGCCGGCAATGCCAGCCGCGCGCCCCATGGCGTTCGCGTCCAACGCGAGCAGTTTCGCGGCCAGGTACGCTGCTCCAAACGTGGCAAACAAGCCGGTGGGATGGAATCCACGCTTATGCAGCTCGCCCGAGGAAACACTGCCCACGCGGCAGGAGATCTCATTACCGAGAGCGATGGCGGTGATCAAATCGCGCCCCGTCACAGGCGTGAATTCCGAAAGAGCCAGCGCCGCGGCGACCGCAGGGCTGCTCATGTGCACGATCGACTCGTTATGTGTATCGTCATATTCCAGGGCCTGCGAGAGCGCGCCGTTGGCGAACGCGGCCGAGGTCACGCCTACGCGATCTCCGAACCCGAGAATATGGCACGGGCCCGCGGGAGACAGGGCGACGACTGCATCGCGTGTTGCTTTGCCGAATGCGGTTTCGGCTCCGGCCAGCGACAATCCGATCACGTCCATCACGCGCAATTTGGTGGCTTCCATCACATCGGCCGGCAGGTCTTCGAATCGGATGCGCGACGCCCAATCGGCAAGCGCGCTGGAAAGTGGCTGGATCACGGCACTACTGTACAATGATTTACGCCCTTGTAAGCAATGTTAGAAACCCAAACGCTCGCATCGTATATCGTTACCAGCCGGATCGAAAGCATTCCCGAGGACGTTCGCCACGAAGCGCGCCGGGCCATCGTCAATTACGTCGGGTGCGCGTTGGGCGGCAGCGTCGACACGGCGGTGGATCGCGCGATCCAAGCTTTGGGTCCCTATGCCGGCAAGCCGACCGCGAGCATTCTGGGGCGCGGCGAGCGCATGGACCCGCTGCACGCCTCGCTGATGAACGGGATCAGCTCTCACATCTACGATTTCGACGACACGACGCCGAAGAATTACATCCACCCCACATCGCCCGTAGCATCGGCTCTGTTCGCTTACGCGAGCGTGAACCCGGTATCCGGGCGCGACTTCATGGAGGCGTTCATCCTCGGATTTGAGGCTGAGTCGCGCATCGGCAATGCCGTGTATCCGGCGCATTACGATGCCGGCTGGCACATCACGGGCACTGCGGGAGTATTTGGCGCGGCCGCGGCGATCGGCAAGCTGCTGAACCTTGAGGGGCATGAGATGATCTGGGCGATCGGGCTCGCCGCGACGCAGGCCGCAGGATTGCGGGAGATGTTCGGGTCCATGGCCAAGGCGCTGCATCCGGGCCGCGCTGCGCAAAATGGTTATGCCGCGGCGCTGCTGGCTCAGGCAGGCTTCACCGCGGGCGAACATGCCTGGAAGGTCCGCGGGGCTTCGCGGCGGTCCAGGCCGCGAAGTACGACCTCTCGAAAATCACTACGCGGCTGGGCGAGGATTTTGATCTTCGCGAAAATACCTACAAGCCGTTTCCGTGCGGCATCGTCAACCATCCGACGATTGACGGGTGCATCCAGATTCACGACGAACATCAGCCGGATCCAGCGAAGATCGCCGCTGTGCGGCTGCGCGTCGCGCCGCTGGTGATGGATTTGTGTAATCAGCAGGGCATCACCAAGGGGCTGCAAGGCAAGTTCTCGCGTGTATCACGGCGCGGCAATCGGTCTGGTGCGGGGCAAGGCCGGCGTCCAGGAATACACGGACGATGCCGTCAACGATCCGCAGATCAAACGCGTGCGCGAACTCGCTACGGCCGTGGGCGATCCTTCGATCACCGAAGACCAGGCTCGTATCGAAGTGCAGTTAACGACGGGACAGACGCTCACCCGCTTCGTCGAGCAGTCGCTGGGGAATATTCATCGTCCCATGACCGACAAACAACTCGAGGCTAAGTTTCGCGACCAGGCTGTAGCTGCAATCCCGGCCGCGCAAGTGGAGAAGGCTATCGCGCTGTGCTGGAAGATCGACGATCTGGACGACGTGGCGGAGTTGGTTCGAACAGCGGTTCCGCAGAGACAATAACCGATGAAGGCCGCTCGTTCACTCTCGCGGTTCGGTGTGGCGGTTGCTCTGTTGTTTTTGACTGGCTGCGGCGGCGCGGCGGGCAAACGCGAAGTCCGGATCCCCAAGGGGGCGGGCGGCGTCGGATTCCTTCCGCTTCTGGTGATGGAGAAGTATCGCCTGATTGAGAAGTATGCCGACGTTACGGTTCGCTGGATGGATCTGGGCGGGCCGGCCGCGATGAACGATGCACTCTTGTCGTCATCGGCCGACTTCATCTCGGCAGGTCCGCCGGCGTTCCTGACGTTGTGGGATAAAACGCGCGGCTCGGCTAACGTCGAGGGAGTCGCAGCGATGACGTCGATGCCCATGTACCTCGACACGAATTCCCCACATCTGACGAAGCTGGACGATATCACGGATAAAGACAAGATCGCGGTGACGTCGATCAAGGTGTCGATCCCGGCCATCATCATGCAAATGTATGCGAAGGAGAAGTACGGTCCGGCCCAGGCCACGCGCTTCGACAAATTCACCGTGTCGATGGCGCATCCCGATGCCGTGGTGGCCTTGCTTTCGGGATCGGCGGGCATCAGCGCACACTTCAGCTCTCCGCCGTTTCATCAGCGGGAACGCAAGGATCCTCGGATTCGCACGATTTTGACTTCCGATGACGTTATGGGCGGTTCCACCACCTTCACCATGATCTCCACTACCAGCAAGTTCCGGCAGGAGAATCCGCAGATCTTCGCGGCGGTGTTAAAGGCGCTGGAGGAAGCCAATCGCATGATTGTCGCCGATAAGAACATGGCCGCGGACCTTCTGGCGGCCTCCGAGGGCGGCGGCTTAACGCGCGAAGAAATTGTCGAGGTCCTGAACGATCCGCACGTCAAGTTCACCACCACGCCGGAGAATGTGATGAAGTACGCCGAGTTCATGTACGGCGCGGGCTCCATCAAGAATCGCCCCGGTTCGTGGAAAGAATTGTTCTTTCCCGAGATTTACGGCGCGCCGGGTAGCTGATGGACACGGTTCCGCTTCTATCCGTGGAAGGCGTGACGCTTCGATACAGGACCAAAGATCATCTGGTCACGGCGACGTACCGCGTCAGCTTCAATCTGTTTCAGTCGGATCGATTCGTAGTGCTGGGACCGTCGGGATGCGGCAAGTCGACCCTGCTGAAGGCCGTGGGCGGATACATCCGGCCGACCGAGGGACGAATCCTCTTGAATCGCGCCGACGTCACCGGTCCGGGACCGGATCGGGTGTTCGTGTTCCAGGAGTTCGATCAGCTCCTGCCCTGGAAGACGGTCAAAGAGAACATCGTCTTTGCGCTGACCGCGAGCGGCAAACTGCCGCGTCCTCAAGCCGAGGAGCGCGCCATGCACTACATCGCGAAAGTGAACCTGACCGAGTTCGCGTTGAGTTATCCCCACACGCTTTCGGGCGGAATGAAGCAGCGCGTCGCGATCGCCCGCGCGATGGCCATGGAACCGCAGATCCTGCTGATGGATGAGCCGTTCGCCGCGCTGGATGCTCTCACCCGCGCAAAGATGCAGGAAGAGCTGCTGCAGTTGTGGGATGAGACCAAGTTCACGGTACTGTTCGTCACGCATTCGATTCCGGAGGCGATTCGCGTCGGCAATCGTATCCTGCTGATGAGCGCGCATCCCGGGCAGGTAAGAGCCGAGGTCAACAGTGCTGGTGCCGACGCGGCGCGCATTCACGAGATCCTGTTCGACGAGAAGCGACAAGGAACCGGCGATCATGCGTGAACGTCCCGAAGTATTCTACGAAGTTTCGACCGCGCGGCTGGATGTTGTGGAGAAGCCGCTCAGCGCCTGGGACAAGCTTTACGAAAACGGAGCCATCCGGAAGACCGTGCTGCTGGTGATGCTGGCGGCCGCGTGGGAACTGTACGCGAGATGGCTGAACAATCCACTGCTGGTGCCGACGTTCTCGGCCACCGTCAGCGCGTTCTTCGCGTCGATCGCGTCGGGAGCGCTGCCGCGGGCGGCCGTCTACACGATTTCGATGCTGCTCAAAGGATATGTCGCGGGACTGGCGATCGCCGCGCTGCTAACCGCATTCGCCACCGGCACGCGCATCGGAGCGGATCTTCTGGAAACGCTCACGGCGATGTTCAATCCGCTGCCTTCGATCGCTCTGTTACCGCTGGCGCTGGTGTGGTTCGGACTCGGCCAAGGAAGCGTGATCTTCGTGCTGATCCACGCGGTGGTGTGGGCCGTCGCGCTGAATACCTTCGCGGGTTTTCGCTCGGTGAGTCCGACGTGGAAGATGGTGGGACAGAATTACGGGCTGTCGCGAACGGGCTACATCGCGCGGATTCTGATTCCGGGCGCGTTCCCCAGCATCCTGACGGGCCTCAAAATAGGCTGGGCTTTCGCCTGGCGGACGCTGATCGCCGCCGAGCTGGTTTTCGGCGTCAGCTCCGGATCGGGCGGGCTGGGGTGGTTCATTTTCGAGCGTAAGAATCAGCTTTTGATCGCCGATGTCTTCGCCGGATTGCTGACCGTCATTTTATTCGGCCTGGCCGTTGAGAATCTGATCTTCAAGACCATCGAGAACCGCACGGTGCGGCGCTGGGGCATGCAGATCTAGCTCAAGGCCTACAGCACTTCCAGCTCCGGCTCAGCCGGATCCGGCTTCCCGATATTCTGAATGTGCATGCGGATCGCGTCCGCGTCGGGAGCGTTCTTATCCATTTCAAGATACTTCGACATGTGCTCGCGCGCGCCGGCCGCGTCACCCTTGGCCTCGAGGATACGGCCCAGCACGTATTCCGCCCGCGCAATCTTAAGCTTGATGGCCTCCTGTGCGCTCGCAGCGGCGCCGTCCAGATCCTTGAGCTGATAACGCGCAACGGCCTGATGCAGGTAAATTTCGGTGAAGTTTTTCTTATTGTCGGCCTTGATCAGGTCGTCGGCGGCCTTGCCCGCACTCGCCCAATCCTTGGCTTTCAGGGACACCCGAGCCAAGGTCACATAAGCGGCAAACATCTTGGGATCGGCCTGAATGGCGTGTTCATAAGCGTCGCGCGCTTCGGCGAACTTTTGCTGATTCTCCTCGACCACCCCCAGAGCGTGCCAGCCGACCGCAAACTTGGGAGACGCCGCCACAGCCGCCTGCAATTGCGCGGCAGCTCCCGGCATGTCCCGGGCATCGATCGCTTTCATAGCTTCCTTCCACTGCTTCCCGACCTTCGAAGGTATGCCCGATTCCGAAGTGATGATCGAGTAAGGATCGGAAACGTGTCCGCTGATCACCAACGGCTCCAGGGTCGTGGTGGTGTTGGTGTATCCGTTCAGAGCCGAGATATCGATGGTGGTGGAAACGTAGCCGGAATGCGTCGCGCGGATAAAGCATGCGCGGCTGCGCAAGGGATCCACGTCCATGCGCCAGAGATACTCGCCCTTTTTGTCGGTGGTGGGCCCCGGAGCCGAGCCCTGGAAATCGCTGCAAACCCGCTCGATGCCGACGGTGAAGGGCGGAGGTGAACCATCGGACATGGTTACTTTTCCCTTTACGATGAGCGGATAAACTTCGGCCGCGACCGGCTGGACAGACGACACGATGCTCGCGACGAACAAGAAGCTCACAACGGGGAAAGCGCTACGAACCGCGTGCATGGCGACCATAAATCCTCCTCAGACTCCTAGCCTACAACAGCCGAAATACGACAAAAGGACGGCTATCCCGGATCGAAAGTTACGGCTTTGTTTGCTTGTCGTACCAGGCCTGAAAGAACTCCATTTGCGCCTGCGTCAATCCTGGACCGGCAGCCACGACGTCTCCCAGAACCATTCGAGTATTCTTCTTGTCGTCGAAGGGGGACCATTTCGGGAGATTCTTTCCATTGGGATCGCCATTTGCCGCAAAGTTCACCCAATAGGACGAAATTGTGTCGGAGAGCTTGCGGTCCAGGTCGGCCCAGGGCCGATTCCCAAGCAGGTTTTCAAATACGTAGGAAGCCTCGGCGCCGTGGGTGGCTCCGGAGCCTCGGGCGGGAAATCCATTGGGACCGGGTTGCTCCCCAGGCGCCGGCGGAGGCTCATGCGTGAAGTAGTAAACGTAGGCTTTCGATTTGCCGGTCTTAGACTGGAGCCGCGCCCAATTCCTCTGCACCCAGCCCAGCTCATCGCGAAACGCGGCGAGCTCGGAGGCGTTGGCTTCCGCATCGGATCCGGCCGGATACAATTTCAGGAACTGATCGGCCATATCGCCGTATCGTTGCTTGGCCCGCTGGATCCACGCCGCCGCGGTGGTCGGCTGCGAGAAGAATGTGCCTTCGTCTTTGTTCGATCCCACCAGAATCGGGACGTCGTTCTGCTTGCCTTGCGCGAAGATGCTGGCCGGCTCATCCGGCAGGAACCAGCCATCGACCACCGGTCCGCCGCCGCGTCCGCCCGCAAGCACCTCAGCCGCGGGTTTGGCGCGCAGATCCGCCAGAGACTTCGCGCCCAGGGCTTCGGCGGTGCGAGTACCCGCCTGTTCGGCATCGGCGAGCTTCCGTACCGCGCCGATCGACAGCCCGGACCACGCTCCGCTTTCGGCGATGGCGCGCTGATACGTGCCCTTGGTGAGAGGCGAGGCGACCAGATTGCCGATGCTCGACGCGCCGGCCGAATCGCCAAAGACGGTGACGCGCTTCGGATCGCCGCCGAACGCCGCGATATTCTTCTGCACCCACTGCAGCGCGGCGGCTTGGTCGAGAAATGCCTGGTTCGCTGCGCCACGCCGGTCGGATTCGCGGGTAAGGTCGGGATGCGAGAAGAAGCCGAAGATTCCCAGGCGGTAGTTGATGGTCACCAGCACCACGCCTTTCCTGGCGAGCGCTTCGCCGTCGGTGCCGGGTGCCGCGCCCGAGCCACTGGTGTAGCCGCCGGGATGGAGCCACACCATCACGGGACGCTTGTCATTGGCGGAAGCAGCGGCCGTCCAGACGTTGAGGTAGAGACAATCTTCGCTCATCGACTGTCCGCCGCGCCCTGCGGGAGCGGGACCCTTGCCGCCACCTTTCGCAGGGCCGCGCCCGCCGCCCTGCATGCACATAGGTCCGAACTGATCGGCCATGCGGGTTCCTTCCCATTTAGCGGCAGGCTGCGGAGCGCGAAAACGCAGATCGCCAACGGGTGGTGCCGCAAAAGGGATGCCTTTATAGACCCGCACGCCGGGACTGTTGCCGGCCACGCCGGAGATCATTCCGGTATCCAAACGGATGGGATCGTTAACGGCCGCGAATACGGCGGACGCGGAGACAATTGCGTGGAGCATGAACAGGCGAGTTCGAGGCATAGGATCTCCCACGGGCAATGATATCCCACCCTTCGATCCGGCTGTGCTGGATGGTGGTTAGCTGTGTTTGTGCGCCGGGACGCCGAGCCGGTTCACGGTTTCGCCTTCGAAATCGAACTCGATCAGCACGGCCGGTTCGTCTCCGACCACCCATCCGTGGTGCCCCGGTTCGACGGCGACAAACTGCGGAGCTTTGTATTCGACCACGCACCCGTCTGCAAACCGGACGTTGATCTGGCCGTGAGCCATGAAACCCACGTGTGCGTGCAAGCACAACTCCGTTCCGACCACGGCCTTCAGGTTGGCATCCCAATTGAATCCGGGCGGATAGATCATGCGTTTCACTCGCACGTTGCCGGCCTTCGCAATATCGACCAGCACGCCTCCAACTTCGCGGTGCTCGTCGGCTTTCACGGGGGCAAGCAGTGGATTGGTTGTGCTCATGGCTCCCTCCAGACCACCCACCTCACGTTAGTAGGATAGTACGCAGCCGCCCGCGTTGCTGTTGAACGCGTTGCTCCACAACGACTGCACCGGAAAAGTTCCCGTGCTGAGCGTGACGTTCGCCGATGCACCCTGGCCCGAGGAGATCCAGGCGCACTTGTCGCCGTTCTCCGCGCCGTTCGAATCCAACCACCCGCTGCTCGGGAACTGGTCGGTGATCGTCTCGGCCATCTCATGACCGCCGACGATGGTGATGCCCGCGTTGGGGCCGAGGCCGTTGAAGTTGGCGCCGCAGCTTCCGCCCGCGTCGGTGATGTAAGGCAGATTCGTGTAGGCGATGTTGCCGTAGGTCGAGCTGATCGAACTGTGCCAGGCGCAGTATTGTGTCCCGAACCCGGTCGCGTTGTTCCCGCTGGCGGTGGCGATCACATACTGGACGCTCGCATTGCTGGCGGCGCTCGTGTTGCCGAAGTGCGCGGCGGCCTTGACCGCTTCGGCCGCAAGCTGCGATTGCGACGGACGCGATGGGGCAGAAGATGCAGTTGTCAGACCAGACGCCGGCGAAGATGCCGGCCTGATTGCCGGCGGGTGTACCTGCGCCGTTGCAGGACACGGTGCCGGTAGCCACGCCCTGGCAATACTGGGTAACGCTGTTCAACCAGGAGCTGCCGCCGACGCCACCGTAGAAGTTCTGCAGAATGGTGGCCTCGCCGCTCGGGTCGTTGTTGTTCCACTGCGCGCCCCACAGCACCAGGTAGACTTTGGGCGCCGTCTCGACGCCGATGCCGCCGGTGCCGCCGTGATAGTACAGGTTCTTCGGTGTGGAGCCCCCGCCAGGACGCCCGTGAGCTTCGCGGGCAGCAATCGCTTCCCCGACGGTCGCGTGGATTACTACCTCCGGCTGCCCTGGTTCGATGATTCCCTTTCCTCCGGCTGAACCCTGCCCGTAGAGAAGCGACAACGGCGCAGTGATCAGGAGTCCCGCAAGAGTTGGGAAAAATCCTGAAACCAGCACGCCCAAAGACACTTTTCGCATCCACATCCTCCAGTTGCTCAAAAAATCCAGTTGTTCCCCAAGATTCTACTCAAGAGGGGAGTGATGAGACAAGTAGCTAGGGTACTGAGAGTACTTAAATGTTTCAAGTCGTGGTCTATTGACAATATTCGGCAGGTTCTGGTGCTCGGTCCATGCCGCGGGTCGGGCACAATGCGCGGGCACCGCAATCGCCACTGCGTCGTCGCCAAGCTCCTCGGCTGGCATACCAGGTCGAGCAGATGCCTTCTATATCGGGTCCGCTTTCTTGGAGGCCACGGCTTCGGCGGTGCCCTTCTCGAACGCCGGAGCATTGCCCTTGGCGCGGCGGCCTTAACAACAACAATGAAACTCTCCCAGCACCTTAGCTGAGATGATACCTGCTGAAGGCAGCGCCTAGGTCGACATAGTAAAACTTCGCCGCCTGTTCGCTGTTGTATTCCGTTCGGCCCCAACGATGGCCGCTTCGTGTTTCCAGGTCGCGCAGGAGTAGTTTTCTCTGGCCCGGGGACAATAGGGCGCCTTGCTTGTACCCCGCGAGAAGTCCTGAGGCACGGCCTTTTTTCGCGTCCACCGCCGATTCCTGATCAGCTGGGTTGGAGTAGGCGTCATGGCCGAAGTACTCCACCACGGTTTTACCCATACGGCCGTGGCAACACATCGCCAGCGCGCGCCCAAATCCGCTTTTCATTTCTCGCTCCGCGATCTCCTGACGCGCCTGCGCATAGCCGTCTCCAAGAGCAACCCAGGTGCCCACCCAAGCCGCTAGTGGGCCAGTAGCTGCTGACATCAGTAAGCCGCCCGCACCAAGCTCTACGCCGACAATTTCGAGGCCGGTCAGCACCGTATCCACCAGTGGGACATAGAAATTTAACGCAAAATCTGGTGCCTCGGACGGATCGTCTATCTGGGGAATAATGAATTTGAGCTTCGTCACGCTTGATCTCTCCTCTCAACCGGGACTTTTATTCAGAGTTTCGCAGATCCGTACAGTATACACGAGGTGCCGGAGTTAATCAGAATCGCCTCTTCACGCCGGGATGGAGATCGCTGCGAGCAAGGCGAATCGTAGAATCGAAGCCACGGCTCCGCGGACATGAATCCCCCATGCGGCAGCCTCTTTTCCACTTCGATGTGCAGGGAAGGAGGCCTATTGATATGCCCACCGCTTGCCCGAAGAGTTGGAAGCGGCCATCGTGGCAGCCAATCCAACCAGGAAAACGTAATGACGGCCTTTGAGCGCCTTTTCGGGGAGCGTAGTCTGCCGCAGGCGAGCCGGGGAGCAGGTTTCAATGGCCTTTCGTCGTGCAGCGAAGGCGGCGAACATAGAAGATTTTCGATTTCACGACCTACGGCACACGGCGGCGTCGTGGCTCCGAATGCAGGGAGCGGACATTCACACCGTGGCGCAATTGCTCGGACACAAAGATCTGCGGATGGCGGCGAGATACCAGCATCTATCGCCGACCTTTCTCTCCGACGCAGTAAAGAAGCTGGATCAGGTGTTCGGGGTGACCTGCTCTCGGTAATTTGGACCAGTTAAAATTGAGGATCTTCAGATCGGCGCAGTAGAAGAAGCGACGAAAGGAGATTCTGAGATGAAGAAGGGGCGGTTCAGCGAAGAGCAGATCATCGGCATACTGAAGCAGCACGAAGCGGGGCGGAAAGTGCCCGAGCTGGCTAGGGAGATCGGCGTGAGCGCGGCGACGATTTACACCTGGAAGTCCAGATTCGGCGGCATGGACGTCAGCGACGCACAGAAGCTGAAAGGGCTGGAGGATGAGAACCGGCGCCTGAAGCACCTGGTGGCCGATCTCAGCCTGGACAAAGAAGTTTTGAAAGCGGTGATCTCAAAAAACGGCTGGAGCTTGCCGGCATGAGGAACGATGTGGCGTTCGCCTGCCAGCAGTTCCAGGTGAGCGAGCGCCGGGCCTGCAAGCTGATGGGAGTCGATCGTGGCAGTTATCGTTACGAACCGAGGCCGGACCGGAATGCGCAACTGCGGTTGGCTCTGGTCGAACTGGCCAGGCAGAAGCCGCGGTACGGATATCGGCGACTGCACGCGTTGTTGGTGCGGCGCGATCATCCGGCCAGCGTGATGCGCATTTACCGGCTGTATCGACAAGAAGGACTGGCCGTGCGGCGACTGAAACGGAAGCGGCTTGCGCGTGTGGCCGTCGCTTCGCATTTGGTGCGGTCGAACCAGGAATGGGCCTTGGATTTTGCGTGCGACACCCTGGCGACCGGTCGAGGCATTCGCGTCTTAGCAGTGGTGGATGCCTTCACCAGAGAAAACCTTTCCTTAGAAGTCGATACAAGTTTATCGAGCCGTCGAGTGACGCGATCGCTGGAAGCAGTGATCGAACGTCGGGGAAAACCGGAAGCGATTCGCTGCGACAACGGGCCGGAACTGACCAGCCGCCATTTCCTGAGCTGGTGCGAGGAGCGGAAGATTCAACTGATCCACATTCAGCCAGGACGGCCGATGCAGAATGGACACGTGGAGAGTTTCAACGGCCGGTTGCGGGATGAGTGCTTAAACGCCAACTGGTTTCGTAATCTGACGGACGCTCGGGCCAAGATCACAGCCTGGCGAGATGAGTACAATGGCGAACGGCCCCATAGCAGTTTGGGCTACCGGACGCCGAATGAGTTTGCCGAAACCTTGAAATCCTCAGTTATGAATGGCTGAAACAATCGAGGCAGGTCAGGGGATAGGGCGGCAATCGCCGCGGCCTAGCGTCAGTCATGCGTCCTTTCATCGCGGCGTGACCGACTATTCCCAAACGGCATCGGAAAATAACCCAGCCGACGCCGTCAATATTCTGACATTATAGGCGGCATTTCGACGCTTCGACACCCAAGATTGGTTTCGGGAGGCCTTCGGCACCGGTATTGAGACCGTTCGCCTTCAGGCGGCTTCGGTTTGGCGCGCAAACTGAATGGTGTGACGCAATTCGTCGACAAATTCCGCAAAGGCGGAACGCTCTAAGCCAATGATTCCTTGAATGATCGCCCCGCGAGTCTGCGCTCCCGAAGACCTTGGCGTCCGTTAAATTGGCCGCGGTCAAGTTCGAGTATCGAAAATCTGCTCCGATAAGATTAGCCCCGGGACCGGCTTGTGTTAGGTCCGCCCAGGCAAAATCAGCTCCTCGGAGATCCTGGCCGACGAAGTTACAACCCTTCAGGTTCTTGCAGCTAAATTGGTTAGTCCGCATTTGAGAGCCTCGTCTCCGAATGTCGTGTGGGGTACTAGCAATTCAAACACCAAACCGCAGATATTGTTGTATGCTTGACGTTACCAAAACTTCTCAAGCCATATGACGCCAACCAAGTGTGCCCTTCTTGTTGGAATTGATACGTACCCTAGTTCTCCCTTGGATGTCTGCGTCCACGATGCGGTAGAGGTCGGCGCGATTCTGTCTATGCCTGAATATGGGTACACGATCACCACAATTTTCAATGCCGACGCGTCGCGACGCAACCTTAAGGTCAAGATTGATGCTCTTTTTAGGTCTCGGGCAGATAGCTATATCTTGTATTTTTCCGGACATGGATGGGCTACGGATGTAGGAGTATACCTAGTCACACATGATGCAGACGACGTAGAGCATGGAGTCGACCTAGAATGGCTAAAACGATTGATAAATAGCCTGACCCCTCTGACCTGCCTCGATTGTTTCAGCCATTCATAACTGAGGATTTCAAGGTTTCGGCAAACTCATTCGGCGTCCGGTAGCCCAAACTGCTATGGGGCCGTTCGCCATTGTACTCATCTCGCCAGGCTGTGATCTTGGCCCGAGCGTCCGTCAGATTACGAAACCAGTTGGCGTTTAAGCACTCATCCCGCAACCGGCCGTTGAAACTCTCCACGTGTCCATTCTGCATCGGCCGTCCTGGCTGAATGTGGATCAGTTGAATCTTCCGCTCCTCGCACCAGCTCAGGAAATGGCGGCTGGTCAGTTCCGGCCCGTTGTCGCAGCGAATCGCTTCCGGTTTTCCCCGACGTTCGATCACTGCTTCCAGCGATCGCGTCACTCGACGGCTCGATAAACTTGTATCGACTTCTAAGGAAAGGTTTTCTCTGGTGAAGGCATCCACCACTGCTAAGACGCGAATGCCTCGACCGGTCGCCAGGGTGTCGCACGCAAAATCCAAGGCCCATTCCTGGTTCGACCGCACCAAATGCGAAGCGACGGCCACACGCGCAAGCCGCTTCCGTTTCAGTCGCCGCACGGCCAGTCCTTCTTGTCGATACAGCCGGTAAATGCGCATCACGCTGGCCGGATGATCGCGCCGCACCAACAACGCGTGCAGTCGCCGATATCCGTACCGCGGCTTCTGCCTGGCCAGTTCGACCAGAGCCAACCGCAGTTGCGCATTCCGGTCCGGCCTCGGTTCGTAACGATAACTGCCACGATCGACTCCCATCAGCTTGCAGGCCCGGCGCTCGCTCACCTGGAACTGCTGGCAGGCGAACGCCACATCGTTCCTCATGCCGGCAAGCTCCAGCCGTTTTTTGAGATCACCGCTTTCAAAACTTCTTTGTCCAGGCTGAGATCGGCCACCAGGTGCTTCAGGCGCCGGTTCTCATCCTCCAGCCCCTTCAGCTTCTGTGCGTCGCTGACGTCCATGCCGCCGAATCTGGACTTCCAGGTGTAAATCGTCGCCGCGCTCACGCCGATCTCCCTAGCCAGTTCCGGCACCTTCCGCCCCGCTTCGTGCTGCTTCAGTATGCCGATGATCTGCTCTTCGCTGAACCGCCCCTTCTTCATCTCAGAATCTCCTTTCGTCGCTTCTTCTACTGCGCCGATCTGAAGATCCTCAATTTTAACTGGTCTAAATTACCGAGAGCAGGTCACTTCCGAACGCCACAGTTGCCATCATCCTCGATTGCTGCCATGCAGGGGCGGCTACGGCCCTGTACTTTAGGTCATTCTGGTGTAAACATGCGTCGCGATGACCTGTCAAACGCCATTCCATCGTTTCCTGCGGGTCGCGTTGTTTTGGCCGCGTGCCGAGGGGACCAAGTTGCATACGAAGACAGCAGGCTCGGACATGGCGTTTTCACTGCAAACCTCATAGACGGTTTGATGGGAGAGGCCGCCGACGCGGACGGAGTTGTGACGGTAACGAGTCTATACGATTATGCATCCGCTGCAGTTTTGCGAGTTGGAATGCAAACTCCGGCCTTTCGTGGCGACTTCGCGGGTCGGTTTGTGCTCGGACAGGGTTTCACTCCGCGGGTGCAAGTTGCGCTTCTCAGACGTACGCGCGGTCGAACTCGAGCGTGAGGCACAACGACACATCCAGGAATATCAAATGAAGTTCGCTCAATCCTACTGCGATCTGGAAGCGTGGAAGGCCGAGGGTTATAAAACTGCCTGTCAAATGCTGGATCCTATAATCTCTGGCTCGGCCGTCGACTCAAGGAGTATCCCGGCCTCAAAACTCGAAAAGTATTCGCAGATCAATATACAGCCGCCCTCCAGCGGGTTTCAACGCTTTGCACGTTGGAACCGGATACATTCACGACCGAGGGCGTGGCGCGACTGAAGCTCGGCAGTGGCCTGTTTGGAACGGTCTGGAAAGTTGAGCCACAGGATGGAGGCTCGCTTAAGGCCTTTAAGGTCTACCATCCCCAAGACATTTATGACGAAGAGAAGATCCGGCGCTTTCGACGAGGGTACGATGCGATGAAGCAGATGGATCACCCACACATTGTGAAAGTGCACAATTTTGTCGAGTGCCCATTGGGCTTCTACATGGACTTCGTGGACGGACCGAATCTGAGGAGCTTTACCGGCACCGTTGATGACCCACGAGCCCTGGTACTGATATTGCTTACGATCGGCGAGACGCTAAAACACGCTCATCAACGGAGTGTCGTCCACCGAGATGTCAAGCCAGAGAATATTCTCATGGCCTACAACGCAGGTCAATGGCGACCATTCCTGACGGATTTCGATCTGGCTTGGTATTCTACTGCGACGCAAGTGACCAAGATGGGACAAGAGGGAATTGGCACGGTCCAGTATTCAGCGCCGGAACAGCTTGCAACCCCAAACGCCGCTAGCGCACATGCTCCGACTACCGATTCCTACGCCTTCGGCCAGTTGATGTATTTTGTGATGACCGGCAGTGATCCCGTTCCTTTGGACGGCGCTAATAACGCGAGAGCTTTGGGGAATCGCCTTCACGTCGGTTGGGTACGGGAGGCGGCTAACGCTCTTGTGGACTTATATAACCGCTGTACAGCGAGAAAGCCAGAATCTCGCCCAGACTTCGAAGAAATCGGGCAGGTGCTCTTCAAGATATACCAGTTCCTTGATGACATCGAGGAAACAACAACATTTCCCGAGGAGAAGTTCGTCGGTGATCTAGTTTTTTCGATGGTGGGCTTATCTCCTGAACACAGGATTGGAGGTGACTCATTCCTTTCCGTATCAGGGAGGACAAGAGTGGGGGTCGCTATTCTCAGGCGACCCAACAACACTGCTAACCTGCAGTTCACGTTCTATTCACAGATGCCGCCTGTCGTGCACGGCGCGACTGGATACGAACAGACCCGACGGAAACTGATGGAACGGATAGGTGGAGTTCTTGATAAGAATTGGGACGAGGCGGCAAAACCGGGCAACCTATTGCCCTTCGAGGTACACATCACACAAGACGGACTGCCCCTTACGTTGAGGGGTATTACGGCTGCGCGGGCGCTCATAGGTCGAGTTCTTAAAGCTATCGAAGGTCACTAAGAAGTCAGCCACGCTTTTCCAAACGTGATTTCGGTCCCTTTCCGCAAGGACTGACGTTTGAATCTTTTTAAAGGACTTCAGACTGGCTTTTGTTCTTGACCCGCTAGGTGCCGATTCAGCTCTGGGCAAGCCGAGAGAACACCCGCCCCAGTTCGGGCTCTATCGTCACCAGGGCGTCACCGTATTAGGGGCGCGGAAGAAACCGATGCAGCTAAACTCTTTTTGAATGGATATGGCGTCCCCAGGGGGATTCGAACCCCCGTTACCGCCGTGAAAGGGCGATGTCCTAGGCCGGGCTAGACGATGGGGACAGCTTGTGGATCGCTATCGACAACTACGCGGACGAACTTACAGGGTCTTCAGAAAGGCGACGATATCGTCTTTTTCCGCCTTGGTGAGAGTGTCGGCAAACGGAGGCATTCCGTTTCCGCCTTCATTGATCATACCGTGTACGTTGGCTTCATTCACAGCCTTGCCGTTGGCGAGCTTATCGTGCTTGAACAAGCCCTTCAGCCCGGGGCCCATTTTCCGCTCCTCGCTATCCGAGTTGTGGCAGACCGAGCAATTGTCTTCGAAATTGGACTTGCCCTTGGCGGCATCCGCCCCAAATGCCTGCGCTGCCATCAGGAGTCCCATGGCACCCACTGCGATCAGTGACGTCTTCATGCCTTCTAGTTTACAATCTCGGCATATGAGTCTCCAAACTGGCGATCGCGCCCCTGAAATCAAGACGGGTTCCTTCCAGCTCTCGAAGCTGAAGGGCAAGACCGTGGTGCTGTTCTTCTTTCCCAAGGCCGATACGCCCGGATGCACCAAGGAATCCTGCGAATTTCGCGATAGCTCCAAGAAGTTCGCCAAGAAAAACGCCGAGATCGTGGGCCTCTCGCCAGACAAGCCCGAGGCGCAGGCGAAGTTCGCGGAAAAGTACGGTCTTCCCTATACCTTCGTCCCCGATCCCGACCATAAGATCGCCGAAGCCTACGGCGTATGGAAGGAAAAGAGCATGTACGGGCGCAAATACATGGGCATCGAGCGCACGACCTTCGTGATCGACCCGCAGGGCAAAATCGCTACCGTGTTTCCGAAGGTGAAGGTCGCGGGACATGCGGAAGCGGTGCTGGAATCGCTGGCGTAGACCGCTCCGGGCGTATCAGCATCCAGCAAATCGCCGCGATCACATACAAGCCCGATAACACGTGCAGGGGCAGGCTCCAGCTGCCCGTGCGATCGACGATAAACGCCAGCACCAGCGGACTGAAGAACGCGCCCACCTGACCCGCCGTGTTCATCACCGAGCTCAGCAGCGCGGTATTGCGACCGCCCAGGCCGATGGCGGTCGACCAGCTCGGTGCCAGCGTGAACATCGAAAACGCGCCGCCTATCGCGATCAGCGTTCCGCCCAGGCGCGGATTCGCCGCCAGCGTGCCGGCCAGCATCGCCATGGCCGCGAGTACATATGAGACGACGCCGATCGCGCGGGTTCCGGTGCGCACTCCGAAGCGGCGGCACAGTGCGTCGGTGGTAAATCCACCGGTCACGTCGGCGATCGCGCTCAGCGTGAGCGGCAGCCCCGAGAAAATCGCCAGCTCAGCGGACGACATGCTGCGAGCCTTCGCCAGATACGTCGGCAGCCAGGTGATGAAGAAGTAATATCCGTAGCTGTTGGCCACGTATTGCAGGCAGAGCGGCAGCAAGCTGGGGATGCGGAAAACTTCCGACCACGTCCCGTGGCCTGTCTCGGCTGGGGGCAGACCGCGCGTTTTCTCGATGAGATCGGCCTCGGCAGCGTTGACCGAAGGATGCTCGCGCGGCTCGTCGCGAAACCACCGGTACCACAAAGCCGCCCAGGCCAATCCGACGAATCCCAGAGCGACGAACACCGCCCGCCAGGGAAGGTACAGAGCCAGCAACGCGACCAATCCGGGGGTTAATCCTCCGGCAAGATGCGCACCCGGCGAAGAATATTCCTTGAACGCGCCCGCGCTCCCGCAGAGGGATCCAGCGCGAAAATACGCGCGCCGCATTGGGCCACGCTCCGGCTTCGCCCACGCCGAACAGGAAACGGACGATCAGCATGAGGGCGTAGCTGCTCGCGGCCGCCGTGAGCATGGTGAACGCCGACCACCAAAGAACAATGCGGGTCAATACCCTGCGGCTGCCGACTCTATCGCCCCACCAGGCGGTCGGCATTTCGAACAGTGCGTAGGCTGCGGTGAAAGCGCTGAAGACCAGGCTCATCTGGATCGGCGTGATCCGCAGGTCGGCCATGATGGAGGGAGCCAGCACGCCCACGCACACGCGATCGAGATACGTTACGCCGGCCAGCGTCACCGCAGCCGCGACCACCCGGTAGCGGGCACGCGTCGCGATCATGAGCCGTCGCAGTTTCTTTAGCACTTCCTCCGATCGAAGGAGATCGCGTCCTTGAAATCGCGGAGGCGTTCGTAGATCTCCGCTGCGGCCTGATGGAACTCCGGCGGCATTTCCGCACTCTCCAACGTCGCCGCGATTTCGTGCATCTCCGGACTCCAGCGCCAGGCTTTGGGCGCCGCGCGCAGAATGTGCGCTTCGGTCTGCCCGATCGCGCGACCTGGGCGAGCCCACTCGCGCCTCAGTTCTTCCAGCACACCCAGGCGATCCGCCGCACCCATCACGGCGATCAGCAGCGCGATGGAGCCCTTGTTCTGCGCGGCGTAGCACATCTTCAGCGCCGATGCCTTGCCGATCGCGGCACCGATGACCTCGACTTCCAGAGGGCCAGCGGCAAAGCAGCAGGCGATGGAATCGGCGTGTTCGCCGCTGAGATACAGCCATGTCTGGCTTTTCGCTTTCGGAGGCAGCCCGATGATTCCTCCATCGACGAAACGAACACCGCTGGCTTGCATGCGCGCGGCGATCTCTTGTTTGTGCGCGGGCGAAAGCGCGTTGGCGTCGAGAAACGTTCCGCGGAATCCGTGGGCGAGAACCTCATCCGCCAAACTGGCCGCAAACTCCGGCGGGCAAACGCTGAGAATGACCTCACAGGCTTCGCAGAGATCGGCTAGCGAGCCCAGGTCAGTGAATCCGGCGCTTTCGGCGCGCGCCCGTGAGCGATGGCTGCGATCCGCGGAAACCCAGCAGACTTCATAGCCGCTGTTACGGACGGTAGCCGCCACGGCACTGCCCATTTCGCCGGGGTGCAGGATGCCGATTCGCACGGGTCTACTTCTTGGATCGTTCCTGTTCGGCTTCCGCCTCAACTGCGGCTCGAGGGCCAGCCTTCTTGGCATCCTCGATCACTTGCAAGGCGCGCGCGGCATCGGCCTTCGACACGGCCACAGACCAAGGAAGGTTGGGGAAGCTGGTTTCCCCGCCCATCACCACACGAATTCCTTCCGCTTCGAGCACCGCTTGGATTCCAAGCGCCTCCATCTCGGCGGTGGTACCGGACCCTTCGAACACGATCACCGAATCCAGCGCGTGGGATGATTTTCTGATCTTCTTTCATGCCCTGAGGATAGCGCGGAGCATGGTGCGTCCGGGGATCGGTAGAATGAAGATATGCAAAAGACAGACAGCCTCGTATGGTTTTTGACGGGTGCGGCGGTGGGCGCAGCGGTGGCATTGCTGTACGCTCCGCAGTCGGGCAAGGATACCCGGCGATACCTCAACAAGAAGGCCCGGCAGGGACGCGAAGCGGTGGGCGACGTGAGCCGCGATGCTCTCGACAAGGGCCGCGACCTTTTCGAAAAAGGCCGCAAAATGGCGGACGACGCCGCGGATCTGTTCGAGCGCGGCAGACGGCTGGTAGAAGGCTAGCCTGGGGCCCGAGGCTACGCCGGTCCTGCGTGACACTACCCTAAATTTACCCGTGTGCCTGCGTGGCCTCGCGCGAAATGTCCCGGTTCCCGGCTGGTCCCGCGGAGCTAAGTCCTGTCGAATCATTCTTGCGACTTTTGGCAAGAGGAGTGCATCTCATACTGGCAGAGAGCTGAGAGACGGACATGAACATGTTGCCGATAAGCGAGCCTTTCAGACCGCATCCTAATTTCGACGACGCGATCAATCGAGCCATCTGCCACTCCGAGGTAGAAGGCGGGGTCACGCTGGACGAGCTCCCGATAGGAGCGGTTCTGGATGTGCAGACTGCGAATACCTTATATCGGCTCGAGAACCGCGGGGACGGGGAAGTGCTGATTTCCGGCCACCCGGAAATCTGTCCTGAACCGGTTCTGGTGAACTTTCATGGATCGACCTGGGGAACGCCCATGCTCAAGGTGCGGTTCATCGGCCGCGAGATGAGAATGGAATTCTTCCACCCTGTAAAAGGCATCGTGCGGACGTCGCGAGTGCGGGATATCCGGGAACGCACCGTTTCTCACACCGCTCAAGGCGAATTGATCCGCAAGGCTTCCTAGCCAACATCGATTCCACGGAACTGCCGAGTGGGCTACGCTAACGCGTATGGGCGCCTACCGGTTTTTAGAGCGGAATCACTATCTCAGTACTCAGGCTGGCCTGGTAAAAGAATGGCGGGATCAGGATGTCGTCGCCTTTTCTCAGTTAGTCGATTTTACCGGCGTGGAGCGGGTGCGGGATGCCCGGCAGTCGCAAGGCCGGCCGAAGCCCAGTTATACGGCCCTCATTATCGCTTCGATCGTTCGCGCCCTGAAAGATCACCCCAAGCTCAATCGTGTGGTGTACCGAGGTCTCAGCGGTTACCGCTGGGTTCAGTTTGAGCAGATCGACATTGCGGTGGGGACGGAAGTGATCGAAGGGGATCTGGACCTCGCGTATGCGAGCATCATCCGGAACGTAGATCAACTGGGCGTGGACGGGATTGCGACGGCTCTAGCGCAGGTGGCATCGGCGCCCAGCGAGAGCCCGCAACTGAAACGCCTCAAGCGATTCCCGGCGGCAGTGGTATCGGTGCTGGCCCGGGGTACCGGCCTGCATCCCAAGTTGTGGGTCCAATTTCGCGGCGGGAGTTGCGCCATCACTTCGCCGGCCAAATATGGCGTCGAAAACATTCTTGTGAAATCATGTTGGCCGCTGCAGTTTGCGTTCGGCAAGGTGAAGGCCCGGCCGATGGTGGTGGACGATCAATGCGTCCCGCGCCAATCGGCGATGCTGTCGCTGTCATGGCATCGGGAATTGACGACGGGAGCGGTGGCAGCCCGGTTTTTCGAACAGGTCGTTCGACAGTTAGAGGAAAGTATCGATCTCTAGATCTGGCGGAGAGACAGGGATTCGAACCCTGGTTAGAGTTTCCCCTAAACACGCTTTCCAAGCGTGCGCCTTCAGCCACTCGGCCATCTCTCCGCGCGAGTTAGCTTCTTCAGTCTAACGCAGGGTTTGAGGAAGGCGCAGCAGATAGTCGCGAATGCGGAGGTACGATTCGGGATTCGGCTCGCGGCACGCGCCGGCAAGTTTCTGGAGTTCCTCTTTGGGCGCCGTCGCGGCGAGCGCCGCGTCCTGTTGCGCGTTGCGATTCCGGAGCTTGACCAAATCAGAAGAGGTCCCAGCACGGGGGCTGCACAGCGGAGCCGGGGTGCCGGCATCAGGCGGAATGGTCGCGCTCATCACGCGGGCTTCCATGGGATAGATCACCCAATCGTTGTTCACGTGCAACTGCGGCTCGACCTTGATCCGCTGGACAGGCGCGTCGCGAGCCGTCCACAGATCCATCCAGAAAACCTGTGTGCTGTTGCCGCTGACGGGCTGCTCGACACGCTCCAGCTTGTCGCCGTTTTCGCGATACAGCGTCACATCCACGGCATTCTCCGGGTTCTGGGCGATGTAGAGCTGATACGGCGTGCCACGCGGCACGTCCACCACCACCTGGAACGACGAAAACGCGTTACGGGCGATCGCGGGCGAAAGAATCTCGCGCGGCTCGGCCGGCGCCGTCACTCTGCCGGCCGCATCGATTTGGGCGAACTCGGAGTACACGCGCAGCGATTGCGACCAGACTGCCGGGATCAGCAGCAAAAACGCGGCTGTTTTCACGAACGTATTGTATCCTGAACATGTGGACCCCCATCGGCATGAACGCGTCGCCGAAAGCCTCCGTGAAGAGCTGGACGAGCTGATCGGATACGAGCTGGCCGATCCCCGCGTGGGCAGCGCTTCGATCACGGAAGTCCTTCTTTCGCCCGATTTTCGCCAGGCGCACATCCGCATTTCGCTCCATGGGACGCCTGAGGAGCAAGAGGAGACGCTGGCGGGGATCAACCACGCTAAACCATTCTTAAAACGCGAGTTAACGGATCGCCTCCAGCTTTATCGGATGCCCGAGCTGCATTTCGAGGCCGATCTTCCGGCAGTCCTTGGCGGCCAAAGCGCCCCAAATCCTCAAGAGAATCAAGCGCGGACGGCCGAAGCCTGAAAAAAACCCGATTTCCTGACCCGGTTGGCTCGTTTCGTGTGCTAACTTGGTGAAAGGAACAGGCCAGCGGGTCTGGCCCAGCATTTCTTTCCGGGCGCCACACTTTCAGCGCCCACAACCGTTTAGCCGCAACAGATAGGGAGTAATGATAGATCGATGCGCGTGGCTCCAATGACAAGCCGCTTTCTTGACGCATGCCGCCGAAGGCCGACCGATGTCCGGCCGGTGTGGTTCATGCGGCAGGCCGGACGCTATCTGAAGCAGTACCGGGAGATCCGTCAGCATCATGGGCTCCTCGAAATCTGCAAGCGCCCCGACCTCGCGGCCCAGGTGACACTCCAGCCGGTAGAGATCCTGGACGTGGATGCGGCCATCATCTTCGCGGATCTGTTGCTTCCCGTGGAGCCGATGGGCTTGAAGCTGCGCTTCGCCACGGGCGAAGGGCCGGTAATCGACAATCCGGTACGGACATCAAACGATATCGATAGCCTCTCGATTTCGAACACCGACGACCTGGGCTACGTCGGCGAGACGATTCAGCGTGTGGTGACGGCGCTGGCCGGGCGCGTTCCGGTGATCGGATTCGTCGGCGCGCCGTTCACCATGGCGAGCTACATGATCGAAGGCGGACCGTCGCGGAATTACATCAAGACCAAGCAGATGATGTATCACGACGAAACGCTGTGGCGCCGCCTGATGGGCAAGCTGGTGGACGTGCTGGGCGCGTTCGCCGTGCTCCAGGTATCCGCCGGCGCGAGGATCGTGCAGGTGTTCGATAGCTGGGTGGGCGCTCTGGGGCCGGACGATTACGTGCGCTTCGTGGCGCCGTATTCGCGCGCGCTGCTCGAACGCATCCGCGCGGCCAGCGTTCCGGTGATCCACTTCGGCACCGGCGCCGCGGGTTTCTTCCGCGAACTGCACGCCGCCGGCGGCGACGTGATGGGCGTCGACTGGCGCGTCAATATCGATCAGGCCTGGATGGACATCAGCTATCGCTCCGCGGTGCAGGGCAATCTGGATCCGGCGGTGTTGTTCGCGCCGCTTCCCGAACTGCGCATGCGCGTGCATGAGCTGCTGAAGCGCACAGGCTCGCGGCCCGGCCACATCTTCAATCTCGGCCACGGCATTCTTCCGGAAACGCCGGTCGAAAACGTAAAGGCGTGCGTCGAGATCGTGCGCGAATTCAAGCTGTAGAGGCGGACTGCAGTGGTCATTATCGTCGGCGGCGGCGTTGCCGGACTCTCCGCAGCCTACGATCTCGCAAACGCCGGCGTCCCTCATACGCTGATCGAAAAGCAGCCGCGCGTAGGCGGCGTGATCGAAACCCGCCACTGGGAAGGCTGCGTGATGGAATGCGGCCCCGACAGTTTCATCTCCGCGAAGCCCGAGGCGATGAAGCTGATCACGGAACTGGGCCTCGCCGCCGACGTGATCGGGTCAAACGACGAAGAACGCGTCACCTATATTCAGCGCCACGGGAAACTGGTCCGCCTGCCGGAAGGGACCACGATGTTTGTGCCCACGCGGCCCAGCTCGATGCTGGCATCGCCACTGGTGGGCTGGGGAACCAAGATCCGCATGGGCCTGGAGTTCTTCCGTAGGCCCGAGACGCATCCCGATCGCAGCGTTTCGGAATTCGTGACGGATCACTTTGGACGCGAGACGCTGGATTATCTGGCTGAGCCGCTGCTTTCGGGCGTCTACGGCGGCGATCCCGACCAGTTGAGCGTGGCCAGCGTGTTGCCGCGGTTCGTCGAGATGGAGCGCACCAAGGGCAGTCTGGCTCGGACGCTCATGGCAGCTCGCAGCGGTGCGAAACGAAGCGAACCCCTTTTTCGTACGTTGAAAGGCGGTCTCGGATGCCTGGTCGAAAGGCTGGCGGCGAAGACGAACGTGATGCACGGCGCGGCGGAAGCGATCGAGCAGCGCGAGAACGGTTTTCGTGTGAGGGTCGACGGCGACTGGATGGACGCCGATCACCTGGTGGTGGCGTGTCCGGCATGGGCTGCGGGGGAATTGCTGTGCGACGTGGATGCGCGTTTGGCATCGCTGTTGCGCATGATTCCGTACACGTCGTCGGCGATCGCGCAAATGGTGTTCCGCGCGTCCGAATTCGACGGCCAGCGCGCCGGCACCGGTTTCCTGATTCCGCGCAAGGAACGGCGCAAGCTGATGGCGTGCACCTTCGTCGGAACCAAGTTTCCGCATCGCGTTCCCGCCGGCAAAATCACTCTGCGATGTTTCTTCGGCGGCGCGGGCAACGACTCGGTACTCAGTGAATCCGACGACTCGCTCATTGCCATCGCGCGCGAGGAACTGCAGACGATCCTCGGGCTGACAGCAGCGCCTATTTATAGCGGCGTCTACCGCTGGCCGCGGTCGATGGCGCAATACATTGTCGGCCACGGCGCGCGATTGAAAGAGATCGAGTCGCATGCGTCGGCGGTGCCGGGATTGCATCTGGCGGGCAATGCCTATACCGGCATCGGCATCCCGGATTGCATTCGCATGGGGCGGCAGGCCGCCGCCCGAATCATTGCCAATCAGCCCTAACGCCTTGCTATTCGTGGATCCGAATCCGATTCGCCTCGACAATCCAGAGCTGTCCCACGATGGGTTCCTTCCGCAAACCTGCGATCAAAAGCGTCATTAGAATCCGCAAGACATGCCCCGGATTCCCATGCTGCATTCGCAGCACCGCGACGCCTGCGGTGCGCTTCGGCGGAAAGCGAAGAACATCCGCAAAATCGAGATCCAGCGAGATTAAGCAGCGCTGCTCCCGAATACGCGTCTCAAACAGCGCCGCATCGCTGGCGCCGCTCAAACCCTCTTGCGGGACCGTGTGGACGTCGTGCCCGAAGCCACTTAAGAAATTCGCCCAGGGAGCGCCCAGGTTCTCATCGAGCTTCAGCCTCATCAGATCCGGTTGCTGGTAACCTCGACAATCCGCTCACGGCTCATCTCCGCGCCATATGCGATGGCGGCCAGAATGTCTTCACGAACCAGCTGTGGGTACTCCTTCAAGACGTCCTCGATCGCGGCGCCCGAAGCCAGGAAATCCAGCAGGAGAGAGACCCAGATACGCGTTCCCCGAACGCATGGCTTGCCGAAGCACACGGCGGGATCAACGGAGATTCTGCTTAGCAGGGCGTTCATGTCCCGAGGATATCCTACTTTTCTGATCGGGACCGGCACGCCGCCAGGATCGTGGTAGCGGTCACCGCCACCACTATTTGCTGATGATGACCCGCACGCCCGCGGGCTGGATTTCAATGTGATCGATGTTGTAGTCCAGATCGAACGGCTCGTTGATCTTGATGTCGGGATAGCGCGGCTGGACGAAGTGCTTGATCAGGAAATCGAGAATCGATCCGTCAATCGCCACTCCCGATAGCTCCACATGGGTCAGGAAGACGGTGCATTTTCCCTTGGACGATTCGACGCGAATGGCAATTCTCAGCGGCCGCTCGCCATCGATCAGCCGGGCGATCAAGGGATTCACGTTATTGCTCTTGCTGAGCTTGGTCAGGTCGACCAGCGCGTTCCCGTCGGCCGTGCCGGGGCCAAGCACGATATTTTCATTGCGAATTCCCTGAGGGAAAGCCTTCGCGGCCTTTTCGTGGATCCAGGCGTTGACTTCGCGCGGACTCAGAGCGACCACAGCGCCCCGCTTCAGCTTTTGATCTGAAATCGAGTCGAGTTTCTTCTGGGCGCTATCGGCGAGCGGGTCCGTGGCGAGCAAAATCGACGCAGTCGCGGCGAATAACAGGAAACGACGCATCGCCTTTAGTTTAACCTTCAGAATCCTACCGCTTGCGGAACCCCGTCGAGCAGACGCAGCGGAACCTGCGTCAATGCGCCTGTTCGCGGGCCGGGCAGCACGATGCCGCTCAGGTTCAAAGGATCGGCGGGCGCGATATCGAGCTGTTCACCGGTCTTTGCAGACCGGCGAAGATGCCGCAGCAGATCCAGCGCTTCCGGCCGCGCGAACTGCTCGCCAACGAATCCGCTGACGAAGCGGCCGCCGCGAATTTCGCCGCGGGCTTCCATGCGCCGATAAATTTGCAGCAGGTCCCGCCATGCCGGCGACAGCGTTTCGCGCGAGAGCATATCGCGAAATACGACGCCCCAGCGGTCCAGAAGCTGCCCGGCGAAGAACTCGATATCGGCCGCCACTTCGGCGCGATTCAGGAGAGCCCAGCGGCCGGCAGCATGGCGGGGCCTCGAACTCCGTCCCCGGCCTTCTCCTCTGCGGCGCTTGGGATCGATCAGAGCGCGAACATTCTCGAATCCGTCTCCCGTAACGAGCCCTGCGGCGACCAGTTCCCACAGGCCATCCTCGACTTCGCTGGCCAGCCGGCCGGTCGCGCGCATCAACTCATTGAAGAACGACGCTCCGTGCATTTCGAGAGCCGTATACACATCGCGCGCAGGATGCGAAAGCAGGGGGACTTGCGTGGAAGCCGGCGACAACAGACGCTTGGCGTCCTCGCGCAGGAACAGCGCCAGCGGAGCGACCCGCGTAGGTCTGACGCGGCGGCCGCCCTCGATTTCGAGCGCGGGATGCGGAGAGAGCCGCCCCCACATGATTTCTCCCGACAGGCACAAGCGATCGAGCAGTTCAGGATCGTAGTTCGCGACGCGGCGCGGCAACACGTTCGATTCCCAAGCCGCGGCCGAAATCTCGTATCCCTGGAGCTGGCGAAGGACCTGAAACAGCCCGTCGGCTCCATGCAGTTGCGTTCCCGGCGCAAGATGCTGCCAGCGCCCGAGAAATCGCATGAAGTCCGCGGAAGTCACCGGCTCGATCTCCTTACGGAGGCGCCCGAGCGTCATGCGATGAATGCGGGCGAGCACGCGCCGGTGACAAAATTCGTCATCATCGGATGTAAAGTGACCGCGAAGAATCAGCCCTTCCGATTCGAGCTTCGCGAGCGCGATGTCGACGGCTTCGGGAGGCAGCGACAAGCGCTCCGCCAGCGCCGCGGCGGTGACCGGACCGATCGAGTCCAACCATCCACGTAAGACGGCCGCTGTCGCGGCCTCATCCGGCAGGCTGCGCGCGATCTCCAACTTTTCGGTCGCGACCCACTGGCTGTTAAGCGTTGAAGCACGGCCGGACCGTTCCAGAGCGTCATACCACTCGCGCCACTCGCTCACGGGCGGCAGCACGATCAGCGTCAGCAGCGCGTCATGCAATTCATGTTCGTCGCGCACCACCGGCCAGGATTCTTCGGCGACCTGCGAGATCGCCGCTGGATCGAGCGTCCCGAGGTTTTTCGCATCTTCTACAGACAAACTGCGGCGCATCTGCACCGCGCGGGTGCGCCGCTCCTCGAGAGGAGCATCGTCCAGAAACGCGTACGGGTTGGCGTTCAGCAGCTCATGACTGAAGGGCGACGGCTCGCGCGTATCCACGGCAACCGTTCGCAGCGTGCCTTCGCCCATACGATCCAATATTTCCTTCAGTCCGTCCAGATCCATCGCCTCATGCAGGCAGTTGTCGATGGTCTCTTTGACCAGAGGATGATCGGGAATCCGGATCTCGCCGGTCAGATTTTCCGCGCACGCGACCTGATCGGGGAAAACGCTGGCGAGCAGGTCGTCCGAGCGCATCCGTTGAATCGGAGGCGGAACTCTGCGGCCGCCGGAGAATCGCGGAATCGCCAGGGCCCTTGCGGCGTTCCATTTCCAGCGCGCGCCGAACATGGGCGCGTCGAACATCGCTTGCGTCAACACGTGCTCGACGGTCGCCGGCTTCAGGAAGCTGAACACCAGATCCAGCGGGAACGAATGCTGATCGCTCAAGGAAATCACGATCCCGTTGTCGGTAGCGGCGGCCTGCAGCTCGAAATTAAACGTGCGGCAGAAGCGCTTGCGCAGCGCCAGTCCCCAGGCTTTGTTGATCCTGGCGCCAAAGGGCGCGTGGATCACGAGCTGCATGCCTCCGGCTTCATCGAAGAAGCGCTCGGCGACCACGGTGTCCTGGGTTGGCATCGCGCCCAAAGCGTTGAAACCCGCCAGAACGTATTCGACAGCCTGTTCGGCTCCGCGGCGGTCGAGGCCGCACTCGCGCTCCAATAAGTCGACCGCGTTGGCAGAGCTTCTTATGTCTTCCCGCAGCGCGGAAATCTCCTGGGACAGCTCGCGCGTGCGTCCGGGCGCTTCGCCGAGCCAGAACGGAATGGACGGCGCCGCGCCATGCGCATTGTCCACGCGAACGCGACCCGGCTCCACGCGACGGATTTTCCAGGAAGTGGTCCCAAGCAGGAACACATCGCCGACCAGGCTCTCGACCGCAAAATCTTCGTCGAGCGATCCGATCACCGTGCCCTCGGGCTCGGCAATCACCTGATATTGCGCCGTATCGGGAATCGCGCCGCCACTGGTGATCGCCGCCAGACGCGCGCCCCTACGGCCTCGCACCCGATGATTCACCTGGTCCCGGTGCAAGTAAGCCCCACTGCGGCCGCGCGAGTGAGCAATTCCTTCGCTGAGCATGGTCAGGACTGCATCGAAATCGGCCCGATCCAGGTCGCGATACGGATACGCTCGCCGCACCAGCGCGAACAAATCGTCTTCGGCAAACTCTTCGGACGCCGACATCGCGACGATCTGCTGCGCCAGGATGTCGAGCGGCGCTTTCGGGATCTCCAGCCGGTCGAGCTCTCCGCGCCGGATCGCCCGCACCAGTGCCGCACACTCCACCAATTCGTCACGCGTGGTCGCGAACAGACGCCCTTTCGGCAATGCGCCGACCCAGTGCCCCGCCCGGCCGACTCTTTGCAGCGCGACCGCGATCGAGCGCGGCGAGCCGATCTGGCAGACCAGATCCACGGTGCCGATATCGATTCCCAGTTCGAGCGACGCGGTGGCCACCACTGCTCGCAACTCACCGTTCTTCAGGCGCTGCTCGGCCTCGAGACGCAGCGCTCGTGACAGGCTGCCATGATGCGGCAGAACCGCGTTCTCGCCAAGCCGCTCCGCCAGATGATGAGCGACGCGCTCCGATAACCGGCGTGTGTTGACGAAAACCAGCGTGGTCCGATGCTCTTTCGCGAGCTCCGCGAGGCGGTCGTAGACTTCGCCCCACATTTCCGTGCTCGCGACGGCTCCTAACTCGTCGCGAGGAACCTCGACCGCCAGATCCATGGCGCGGCGATGTCCGACCTGCACGATGTGAGCGCGATCACTTAGGAAGCGCGCGACGTCTTCAATGGGGCTGACGGTCGCCGAAAGACCGATCTTCTGCAACGAGGCTCCCGTCAAGGCTTCGAGTCGCGCAATGGAAAGAGCCAGATGCGACCCACGCTTATCATCGGCCACCGCGTGAATCTCGTCGACGATCAGAGTGCGGACGGACGAAAGCATCTTTCGCGGCCCCTCGGCCGTCAGAAGGATGTAGAGCGACTCAGGCGTCGTGACCAATATGTGGGGAGCTTGTTTGCCCATGCGCTGGCGCTCCGCAGCGGGCGTGTCGCCGGTGCGCACGGCGGTTCGAATCGGCGCAAGCGCGATACCTTGAGAAGCAGCCAGTTTCGCTACGCCCGCCAAGGGAATATCCAGGTTCTTGTGGATGTCGTTACTCAGCGCCTTGAGCGGCGAGACATACAGGATCTGCGTCTGATTCGGCAGCTCGCCGATGCGGGCCTGGCGGACCAGGGAGTCGATGGCAGTCAGAAACGCCGCCAGCGTTTTGCCGGAACCGGTGGGTGCTGAAATCAGGACATCATGACCGGCCTGGATCTCCGGCCACCCCAGCCGCTGCGGCTCGGTGACTGCGGCGAATTTTTCCGCGAACCACTCCTGTATGAGAGGATCGAACGGCATGCTTCCATTATCTCAGGCGACCGGAGGCCGCTCGCTTCACTTGCCGACCATGTGCGGCATGTCTTTCTCGTGCGCGCATATCGCCTCGATCAGCTCGGTATCGGGAAGCAGATTGTAAGGAATGGTTATGCCCCAAGGCTTGGTGTAGGCCTTCGGATCGTCGATGGTGACGCCGATTTCCATATGCCCGAAGTCCTTGCGCCGGAAGCGCTCGGTGACGTGCAGCGCATCCTGTGCGGATGTCCCCCGTCATCCAGCCAGGTCTCGTCATTGAATCCGAGGGTCTCTACCACCAGCGTGTCGCCATCCCATTTACCGACCGAGTATCCGAGCCAGGTCGGTTCCCGCTCTTCCGGAAAGGTACGGCCGTCCGTGAAGATCTGCCGGTAGTGGTTGAAAGCCTCGTAAAGGACCGCGATTTCGCCAGTCGTCTGGATGAGCTTGAAAGGTATCGCCAGCGCCTCGTAATCCGGCAGGCCATGCGAGATGCAGCGTTCCGAAGGGTGGCCCTTGCCATTCTGCTCCTGGTGTTCCTTGTAAACAGCGGCGGCCCAGGGCTGAAACGGGATTTCGATTCCATCGGCGGCCATATCGGTAGCAATGTTGGCGAGATACTTGCCAGTCGATGCCACCCAGATTCCACTCAGGTCGGGCTTCCCCTCCCGCGTGCGAGGCGCCGGCGCGGACAAATTCGGCTTGCCGTCCTTCGCGCGCGGGATTCCAGGCGTGGGAACGTGGACCCATTGCGCAAGGGCGGGGATCGCGATGAACGTCACGACTAGGACAACTCGCTTCATCATGCGGCTTTTCCTCCGCGCAGCGCCGCCAGAACGCGGGCCGGCGTCATCGGGAATTCTTTCATTCGCACGCCGGTGGCGTCGAAAAACGCGTTGGCAATCGCCGCCGCAGCCGCGGCCATGCATTCTTCACCCGCGCCGGTCGACCGCTGATCGAGCCTCTGGACGACGACAGCCGTGACCTCGGGACATTCGTCGAACCGCAGGATCGGGTAGCTCGCCCAATCCAGGCTGGTGACTCCGGTTTGGTCGAACTTCACTTCCTCCTTGAACATGCGGCTGGCGGTCTGCACCATCTGGCCCATGATCTGGCTTTCGACGAATCCCGGATTCACCACCTGGCCGGCGTCGATCGCTCCGTAAAGATGCTTCGCAACCACCCGGCCGGTCTCCTTATTGACTTCGATCTCGGCGACCGCGCCGCCGTACGACGTGAGATGTGTCCCGACCCCGATGCCGCGGCCGGTCACAATGTTCGCCTTCGACAAGCTGGTCGCAGCCTTGCGAGGCGTCCACTTGGCGGCCTGCGCCGCGGCATTCAGCACTCCCAGCCAGCGCATGTCGGTCATGTTTCGCTGACGAAATTCGTAAGGGTCGGCTCCCGAGAGATACGCGAGGTGATCGATCGCCTGCTCCGATGCGAAGGCGAACGACAGATCGAGCGGCGAGCGCAGCCATCCGGCCTTGAGATACGACGTCACGGGAAGTTTGTGATTCACCAGCCGGAGGTTTGGGATGTCGTACATGCCTCCGCACGTCAGGCGGTTGACTCCCTGTACGCCGGTACCCGCACCGGGCCACTCGGACGGGGGCACGCCGGTCAACTGCGCGGACGTTTCAGTATTAATCCAGCCGTGCTGCCAGCCCTGGTACTCATACGCCACGATTTTTCCGTTGGCGTCGGCGGCAGCGCGAACTTCGCCCACGATGTCCCGGGCCATAGTTGTCCCAACCGTGTTCATCCCACCGCATGAACTGGAGGCGGACGGGCTTACCGGCTAATTGCGAAAGCAGCACCGCGGCCTGCGCGACGTCGTCATAACAACTATGGCCGTAGGTGCCGGAGCCTTCGTAATACTGAACGCGAATCTTCTCGGCAGGCATGCCCAGCAGGCGTGACAGGCTGTTGCGCGTTCCGTAGACGTCCTGCGTGGAGCACATCACCAGCGCGGAATCGGCCTGCACATCGGCAACGGCGCAGTTCGGTCCGAAGGGCGCGTGCGCCTGATAGGGACCCAGGCACGTCTGCGAAACGGTGTGCGCCGCCCCGCCGAATCCCGTGGCTACGCTGCCCCGCTCGAGCACGATATTCTCTTCGGTTTTCGCCGCGCGCATATGTTCGTATAGCCCGGCGTTTCCTGGAAGCGCGGGAGGCGTTTCCCAGACGACCTTCAACTGTTGCGCCGCTCGCACCGCATCCCACTCGTTCTCCGGCGACGACGCCCAGGAAATCGCCCTTGCGAACGACGCGCGCGCCGGGAATCGTGCGGATCGACGCTTCGTCGACGCTCACGATCTTCGCGCCGGCTCCATACATCCGCTGGCCCCGCGGGCGGACCACGCGGCCATGCAGCATCCCGGGCACGCGCACATACTGCATGTACGTGTACTGGGCGCTGACTTTCGCCGGAGTATCGTTGCGCGGGAACTTCGTTCCGACGATCTTGTACTCGGTCGTCGGCTTGACCGGCGCGGTTCCGGTGAACGTCACATTGAAGGGCTTGTCGCCGACCAGTTCGCCATAGGTGACGGAATCTTTCGGATTGCCTGTCCCCGACACGAATGCCCTTCGATACAGTGAGGCTGTCCATGGGCGCGTTCAGTTTCGCCGATGCGAGTTTGAGCAGTGCGAGCCGCGCCTCGGCGGCAGCCGTACGAACCTGCGGCCCACCCCGATTAATCGACGCGCTGGAATACGTCCCGCCCTGGTTGGGCGTTATGTTGGTATCCAGCCGCACGGTCTTGATCTGGCTCATGTCGAGATCGAGTTCCTCAGCGGCGATCTGTAGCAGAGCCGTCGACGCGCCCTGTCCCAGCTCGGCGAAACCTATATAGACGGTCGCCGTATTGTCGGCATGGATCGCAAGCCAGGTGTCCACCTGCTTCGCATCGGGCGGACCGGGTTTGGTCCCTCGGACTGTTTGTTCCTGCGCGCCCAACGTGTCGCGCAAATTGAAACCGACGACGAGCGCTCCGCCCGTTTTAAGAAAATTCCGCCGGATCACGCGGCACCTCCCATCACGACAGACGCTCGTTGGATGGCCTTCATGATCCTGGGATACGTGCCGCATCTGCACAGGTGGCCGTTCATCGCGGTGCGGATCTGCGCTTCCGTGGGACGAGGCGTTTTCGAAAGCAACTCGGAACTCTTGATGATCATCCCGTTGAAGCAGTAGCCGCACTGGACGGCTTGTTCGTCGATCATGGCCTGCTGCACGGGATGCAGAGCGGGAGCCTTCGCCAGCTTCTTTTGCGTCGCGTACCAGGCCGGCAGGCCTTCGAGCGTGGTTACTGACTTGTTCTCCACCGCCGACAAAGGAGTGACGCAGGACCGGGTTTCCACGCCGTTCACCAGCACCGAACACGACCCGCACTGCGCTAATCCACAGCCGAATCGCGGACCCTGGAGCTGCAGCTCATTCATCAACACGTAAAGAAGCGGGGTATCGGGAGCGGCATCGACCGTCCACGACCTCTCGTTCACTCGAATTTGCATGGGGGCGCCCTTTCCTGGCCTGCAAGACAGCTTATATCAGATTAAGTTAGAATCAACGCGAGCATCTGGAAGGAGTGACCCATGAACCGTCATTGGTTAAACAACGGGTTACGCTACGGCGTGGTTATCGCCGCGACTACTTTCCTGATTTTGGCCCAGGATCAAAAAACGCCGCCGTGGGCGTACGCCTTGAATCCGCCCGCAACCCCGGGGGCCCCGGCTCCGGCGGCCGCGCCCGCGGACACTTCCCTGAAGCACGTTCCCGGCAGCACGGTAGGCCTGACTCTTCCTCAAACCCGGGATCTATTCAATCCGCCCGACTGGTACCCTGACGATCACCCGGCGATGCCTGACGTGGTCGCGCATGGCCGTCGTCCCGACGTGCGCGCCTGCGGCTATTGCCATCTTCCAAACGGACAAGGCCGTCCCGAAAATGCCAGCCTCGCCGGGCTCCCCGCCGGTTATATCGTGCAGCAGATGGCCGACTACAGGAACGGCCTGCGCAAGACGTCGGAATCGAAGATGGGTCCGCCGACTACCATGCTCGCGATCGGCAAGGCCGCTAATGATGCCGAAGTGAAGGCCGCCGCGGAATATTTCGCCAGCATCAAGCCCAAGCCCTGGATCAAGGTGATGGAGACCAAGATGGTCCCGAAGACGCACGTCTCGGGATGGATGTTCGTCGAAACCGAAGGCGCTGAGAAAGGCATGGAGCCGATCGGCTCGCGCGTGATCGAAATGCCGGTGGATCTGGAGCGCACCGAACTCCGCGACTCGAAGTCCAGCTTCATCGCCTATGCGCCCATCGGCAGCATTAAGAAGGGTGAAGCCCTGGTCATGACCGGCGGCGCGGGCAAAACCATAAAGTGCAGCATCTGTCACGGCGCGGATCTCAAAGGCATCGGGAACGTCCCGTCGATTTCGGGCCGCTCTCCGAGCTATATTGCGCGGCAGCTCTACGATATTCAGCAAGGGAACCGCAATGGTCCATATACGCAGCTGATGAAGGAAGCCGTGGCGAAGCTGACGGTCGACGACATGGTGTCGATCACGGCTTATCTGGCGTCCCGAACTCCGTAGCACGCAGGAGGCTTCAATATGTCGCGTATTCTTGTCCTGATGATTTCTGCTTCCATGGCGTTCGCCCAGAAGCAGTGGACTCCGCCGCGCACGGCTGACGGCCAGCCCGATCTGCAGGGAGTCTGGACCAACGCCACCATTACGCCCTTCGAGCGCCCCGCGAATCTGGCGGGAAAAGCTTTTCTGACAGAGAAGGAGGCGGCGGAGCTAGAGAAGCAGTCGGCTCAAACGAAGGTCGACAAACCACCCACCGCGGGTGACGTTGGCAACTACAACCAGGTCTGGTTCGATTCGGGCACCAAGGTCGTCGGTACGCGCCAAACCTCGCTGGTGATGGATCCACCCGACGGGAAAGTCCCCGTGAAACCGGCGGCCGAGGCCAAGCGCGATTACGACCTGGCGCACATCGGCGATTCCTACGAACATATGAGCGTGTGGGATCGCTGCATCACGCGTGGCGTCCCCGGGCGCATGTTCCCGGCGGGATATAACAACGCATATCAGATCCTTCAGAGCCCGGGATACATCGTGATCATGTCGGAAATGATTCACGACGCCCGGGTGATCCCGCTGAGCGGAGGCGCGCACGCGCCGGCGGAAGTCCGATCGTGGGACGGCGATTCGCGCGGCCACTGGGATGGGAACACACTGGTGGTCGACACCACCAATTTCAACGGCAAGGGGTGGATCGCCACCAGCGCCGCGACCGGGCGCATCAAAGGCATCCCGCAAAGCGAGGCTCTGCACGTGGTGGAGCGATTCACTCGCACCGGCCCGGGCACCATCGCGTATGAGGTCACGATCGACGATCCAAATGTGTATACGAAGCCTTGGAAAGTCGCGATCCCGTTGACCCGCGATCCGCAATACGTGATCTATGAGTACGCCTGCCAGGAAGGGAACGAGGCGGTGGGAAACATCCTGCGCGGCGCCCGGGCGAAGGAGCAGGCGGCTCGATGAAGGACGCTCTTTCCCGACGCAGAGTGATGGCGGGGGCGCTGCTCGCGCCCGCGGCGGCCCTCGCGCAGGGCACTAGCCCAAAAACACCGAAGCTTTGGTCCAACGAATACTGGGCGCAAAAGGGCGATGTGAAGCTGTACATGTTCCGCAAGCGGTCGACGCCGCCCAAGACAGGTGAGAAGCTCCGACCAGTACTGCTGCTGATTCACGGCTCGTCAAATTCCAGCCGGTCCTCGTTCGATCTTGCTACGCCGGGCAAGGGCGAGTACTCCGTGATGAACGTCTTCGCCCAGCTGGGTTACGACGTGTGGACCATGGATCACGAGAACTACGGCCGGTCCAGCCAAACACAAGCCAATTCCGACATCGCCAGCGGCGTGAAGGACATTCAGGCGGGCATGGAAGTGATCGCGCGCGAGACTGGCCAGCGAAAGGTGCATCTCTTTGGAGAGTCATCCGGGGGACTGAGGGCCGGAGCCTACGCCATGGCCGAACCGAGCCGCGTGGATCGTCTGGTGCTGGGGGCATTCACCTACAAAGGCGACAACTCTCCCACGCTGGCCGAGCGCGCCAAGAACCTGGACTACTATCGCACCCACAACCGCCGCCTGCGCGACCGCGACATGATTCGCAGCATTTTTACGCGCGATAAACCAGGCACCACGGATCCTGCCATCGCGGAATTTCTCGCCGACGAAGAACTGAGGTTCGGCGACCAGGTTCCGACGGGCACCTATCTCGACATGACGGCGAACCTGCCGGTGGTAGATCCGAAACGGGTGACCGCGCCGGTGCTGCTGGTCCGCGGCGAGTATGACGGCATCGCCACCATGAGCGATCTGACGGACTTTTTCTCGCAGCTTCCCAGCGGCGACCGCCAACTGGTGGTGCTGCCGGGCATGGCACATTCCGTGGTGATGGGCCTGCATCGCCAGACGTTCTGGCATGCCATGCACGCGTTTCTGTCGATGCCCACAACATCCTAAGGTTGAAACAATGAAGACTTTGTCCTTTTGCTTGTTCCTGATTCTCGTGGGCTGCTCTGCGACCAAACAGGAGGCGACTTCGTCAGCTACTGTGTTCGAAGGCGCCCGGCTCATCACGGGAGACGGCAGCGCGCCGGTTGAGAACTCCGCGTTCGTGATGGAGAACGCGAAGATCACCGCCGTCGGCCGCAAGGGAGAAATCACCGCTCCGGCCGGTGCCGCTCGGGTCGATCTGACGGGCAAGACCGTGATGCCCGCCCTGGTCGATACGCACACCCACCTGGGCTGGGCGATCATCAAGACCGGCCGCATCGACAAGGACACTTATAGCAAAGAGAATCTTATCGACCACCTGCATCGTCTGGCGTATTACGGCGTCGCCGCGACCGAGAGTATGGGCATCGATCCCGGCGAGACGCCCTATGAGGTACGGGCTAATCCGGTTCCCGATGCAGCCCTATTTCACACCGCCGGGCGCGGGATGGGTCGTCCTAATGCCGGCCCTGGCCAGCCCTACTGGAAGCCCGTGGCTTATGGGATCGATTCAGAAGCCGACGGCAGGAAGGCCGTGCAGGAACTCGCCGACAAGAAAGTCGACTGGGTCAAGATCTGGGTGGATGATCGCAACGGGACCGTTCCCAAGCTGACTCCGCCGCTCTATCGGGCGATTATCGACGAGGCACACAAGCATGATCTCCGCGTGGTCGCGCATATTTACTACTTGGCCGACGCGAAGGAACTGCTGCGCGCCGGAATCGACGGCTTCGCCCACGGCGTTCGCGACAAGGACATCGACGACGAGTTCATGAAGCTGATCAAGGAGCGTCCCAACGTCTTCGTGATTCCGAATCTTCCGGATATCGGGACGGGCTTGCAGGATCCGGCCTGGCTCGGCGAAACCGTTCCCGCGCCGGAGATCAAGAAGCTGACGGACGCGTTCCAGAACCGGTCGCCCGCAGACAAGAAGAAAGCGGCGGACTTCTTCGCGGTTCAGGCCCGTAATCTGAAAAAGCTCAACGACGCGGGCGTGCGGATCGGCTTCGGAACCGACTCCGGGACCACTGTCGGCTGGACCGACCACGAGGAGCTGGCGGACATGGTCACAGCCGGAATGACTCCGAATCAAGTGATCACGGCCGCCACCAAGACATCCGCCGAAATCCTGAAAATGGACCAGCTCGGGACAGTCGCAGCGGGTAAGAGCGCCGACTTCATCGTGCTCGACGCGAATCCGCTGGACAACATCACCAACTCGCGGAAGATCGCGAAAGTGTATCTCCGCGGGAAAGAAGTCGACCGCGCGGGCCTGAAAGCGGGCTTCGCCGGACCCTAATGGCATCGCCGGGCGAGGCGTGCCTCGCCCCTACACCCATTTGTAGGGGTCGGGCATGCCCGACCCTCATTGACACCCTCCCGCAGGACGACTAGAATTTAGCCCAGATACAGGAGGGTTCCATGAAAGCATCCGGCCTTTTGCTCGTGGTCTCCGTTTCCGCTTTCGCGGCCGATCTGGCCGGCGACCGTCCCGTGACGTTCACCAAGGACGTCGCGCCGATCCTGCAGCAAAAGTGCCAGGAGTGCCATCGCGCCGGATCCATGGCGCCGATGTCGCTGATCACCTATGAAGAAGCCCGGCCGTGGGCGAAGTCCATCCGCCAGCGCGTGGTCACGCGGCAGATGCCGCCCTGGCATATCGACATGACCGTGGGGGTCCACAAGTTCAAGAACGATATGTCGCTCTCGGACGATCAGATCAACACCATCGTCCGCTGGGTGGATTCCGGGCGCGCCCCAGGGCGATCCCAAGGACATGCCTCCGCCCAGGCAGTGGCCCAAGGCGACTGAGTGGCAAGCTGTCAAGGAAATCGGCGCGCAGCCCGATCTGATCATCGACGCGACCTCCTACACCATGCCTCCCAAGAGCCAGGACGTCTGGTGGCGGCCGCTGGCGAACATCCCTCTGACCGAGCCGCGTTGGGTTCGCGCCGTCGAAGTCCGGCCGACTACGGCCGATGCGCGCAAGACGGTGCATCACGCGGTCGCTTACCTGGTCCAGGACGATGCGGACGCGCCCGATGCCAATTCGACCAACGATGCCGACCGGCAGGGAGTGCTGATGGAGTGGGCCATCGGAAAATCGTATGACATATTTACTCCCAACACCGGAAAACTGCTGCTTCCCGGATCGAAGATTTCCTGGGATGTCCACATTCACGCGGTGGGCGAAGCCATCCCCACAGGCGTTCAGCTCGCGCTGTGGCTTTATCCGAAAGGCCAGGAGCCGAAGTATCGCACGCACCTGACGGCGTTTCCCGCTAAAACCGGGCCGAATCTCGATATCCCGCCCAACAGCATGATCGAAAGCCAGGGCTTCACCGTGCTGAAGCAGGCCGCGATTCTCGAAAATATCCAGCCGCATATGCACCTGCGCGGCAAAGCGATGGCTCTGGAAGCGATCCTGCCGGACGGCACCAGCCAGATGATCAGCTACGTCGGCAACTTCAACTTCAACTGGATGACCAACTACATCTATGATGAAGACGCCGCGCCCGTGCTCCCCAAGGGCACGGTCATCAAGGTCACCGCCTGGCACGACAATACCAGCAACAATCCGCATAATCCCGATCCGGACCAGTGGGTCGGCTACGGACACCGCACCGTGGATGAAATGGCGCACGCCTGGGTCAACGTCACTTATATCAGCGACGAAGATTACAGCGCGTGGGCCGCGAAACACAAGCCGCCTCGTGAGACGGCCAGCGCCGGACGGTAGATGAAGCCCTTACTCCTGCTCGCTGTTGGCGCGCTCGCGTGCGCGCAGTCGCTCCCGCTCGAGCCGCCGCATGAATCGGGCGCGAACATCACGGGCGCGTTCGAAGGCTGGTTCAAGAATCCCGACGGCAGCTTCAATCTTTTGCTCGGCTACTTCAACCGGAACACGAAGCAGGAGCTGGACGTTCCCATCGGCCCCAATAATCGCATCGAGCCGGGCGGGCCGGATCGCGGGCAGCCGACGCATTTCCTCGCCGGGCGCCAGTGGGGGATGTTCGTGGTCAAGGTCCCCAGCGATTTCGGGGGCAACAAGGTGACCTGGACACTCACGGTCAACGGCAAGACGTCGACGATCCCCGCCAATTTGCTTCCGGATTACGAAATTTCTCCGTTAAAAGAAGAGGCCGTGGGCAACACGCCGCCTGTGCTGCGCTTCGATCCACAAGGTCCCTCGGTGCAGGGCCCTCAAGGGCTGGTCGTGGAACGCACCGCTACACTGGCGGCTCCGCTAAACCTTACGGCGTGGGTGACCGACGACGGGAAGTTCACCAGCTCATCCAACTCCCGGCCTAAAAACCTGGGCGCTCCCATGAAGCTGCGCTGGTCGAAATATCGCGGACCCGGATCGGTCACCTTTATGAAAGAGCGTCCGCCGGTTGAAAACGGCAGTGCGACTACCTCCGTCCGCTTCAGCGAGCCCGGAGATTACGTTCTGCATCTTCTGGTGAACGACTATTCCGGCGAAGGCGGCGGCGGATTTCAGTGCTGCTGGACCAACGGTGAAGTCAAGATTACCGTGAAACCCTAGCGGGCGCCGCCTGCATTCCCTTGGCCTTCAGAGTTCCGTCCACCGCCGGGCTGGACAGGAACTTCGTCAGCGCTTTGGCGGCGTCCGTATTCTTGCTGTTCTTGCTGGTTCCCACGGCGAAATTAACGTAGTGCTGCACGTCATTTGGCAGCGGCCCGACCAGTTGCACCCCCGGCGCGGGAAGGATCTCGCTCACCAGCGTGAGGATCATCTCCGCGGATCCATCCGCCACACGAGCGTTCGAGCGCTCCGAGCCTTGCTCCAGGACGGTCTTCGCCTTCATGGCATCGGCGATGCCGAACTTATCGTACATCTCGAGAATATACTTACGGCTCGCGCCGTTCTCCGCGTAGGTGACTGACTTGGACGCAAGCAGCGTCTTCTTCAACGCGGCGGATGTCTTGATGTCCGGCTTGGCCGCGCCTGCGCGAACGCCCAAGCCAATCCCACAGCGGGCGATCTCCATGCGCGTTCCCGGGTCGATTTTCGCGGCCTTCGCCAGATCGTCAATCACGTCGGAGGTGAGAATCGCGACGTCGAAGGCGGCGCCGTCTTCGATGCGTTTCTTGACCACGGACGAGGTGTCATACTCGATCGCCAGCGGACGCTTGATCGCCTGCTCGGCTTGCTTCTGAAGATCCTCGATGACGGCCTTGACGCCGTTCGACGCCAAAACATGAACCGGCGCGTTCTGCGCAGCGAGTGGAATCGCTGTCAGCAGTAAAGCCAACGCTAAAGATCGTTTCTTCATGGCCATATTCTACAGCAGATACTTCGCTGATACAGAAAACCTAAAGCTTGCGGGACCACGCGACCACTGCATCGGCCACCGCGTTTGGCTGCTCCACGATGATCGCGTGCGCCGCGTGGGGCACCCGGACCACCGTAACCCGCCTGGCTCCGAACTCGTCGATGAGCTCATTCTTGGCCGATGGCGGCTTGTAGGGATCGTTTTCGCCCTGGATGTCCAGGAGCGGCACATTCCCCGCCGCGTAGTATTCCTTCTGCGGGGTCGCATCGCGCGCGATGATCTCCGCCGCGCGCACATTCGCATGGAACCCGGTGAGCCACAGGCGCGCGTCATTGCCCGGTGCGAAGAACACGATCTTCAGATGCTTGAGCCGTTCGGCCTCGGGCTGCGATGGATCTGTCGCGATGGCGACTGATCGCTGTACCTCCGGATCGGGCGTCTTCTGCGCCGCGCCGATCAGAATCACGCCCCGGACCAGCTTGGGGAAATCCACGGCGGTCATCTTCGCGACAAAATGTCCGAAGGCGTGCCCCGCGATGATCGCCGGTCCAGCGTTCTCGCGCTCGATCACTGCGGCAACGTCCTTCGCCAGATCGTGCAGCGTCAAATTCTCCATCGGTCCCGCGCTGCGCCCATATCCGCGCGGCTGCGGGCGAAGCACACGGAATCCCGCGGCGGCGATGCGCGCTGCGGCAGGATCGAACTCCTCCGAATCGCGCCCCAGCGAAGGCAGCATCACGATCAGCGGTCCATGCCCTTCCGCGATGACCTCGATAGTGACGTTGCCGCGGCGGACCAGCTCCCGAGTGCGCGCTTGCTGGCCAAACAAGACGCACGCAGCCAGGAGAAACAGCGCGGTCTGTCGAGCAATCATCGAGTCAGCTTAGCCCCTTCCGCAACCCGCGCGCCGGAGAGGACGCCCGTCATGCCGTAGTTCCCTTCGTGGCAGGCGAACTCGTACATCACGCCGTCGGCTCTGTGTGTGGGAATCCTGGCGGTCCACGGCCGGCCGAAGGTCGACGGATCGTCCAGCGTGAATTCGTACATCAGAGTATCGGCGCCGGTTCGCGTGAAACGTTCCACCAGGCGCATCTTTTCGCTCGATCCGCGAAATGCAGTCTTATCGGTGAAATTCGTGGTCTCCACTACCAGCGTGTTGCCGTCCCAGTGACCGCGCGCATCGCCCATCCACTGGCGAATCTCCTGTGGAACGTGCGGGCGCCCATCGAGCGGAATCACGCGGGCGTCGTGCGCCATCTCATTCACCAGCACCACCCATCCCGGACCCTGAGCGATCTGGTAATTGGCGCTGTAATTCGCAGGCGTCATGGGCGGGCCGGCATTCGTCGCGAGAAGACAGCGCTCCTGCAAGCTGCGATTTTCGGGACCATCGAACTCATGCCCGCTGGCCGCAGCCGCGCGATCAGCTTGCCTCTTGCGCGCCTCAGGAGTGAGCGGCGGGATCTTTCCATCCGGAGGATCGGTGATCAGGGACGTGCGCATGTCAGGCACCACCGTGCCTCGCTCGCGCCAAAACTCGTTGTACGCTCGATTGACGTCCGCCGCGCCGCCGCCATCGCGACGGTCGCCGTCGACATCATAGATCGCCTTCTTCTGATACTCTGCGGCCTCCGCGGCAGTCAGCGTAGCTTTGCCGGCGAGCTCCGCGGGACGTTCCAGCGGAGTCGTGGTCGCCGTGGACCAGACTCCTTGGATATCGGGCTGGCCGTCCGGCGTGCGCGGCGGAGTCCAAGTTTTGGCCGATTGTCCCCACGCCAACGCGGCCCCTAAAATGCCTGCGATCACTCTCATCGGCTCGCCTCCATACCCTTATAGCTCCACTTCAACGCACGTTTCCCGAACGACTCACCCAGATAAATATTGCCCTTCGAGTCCGTCGCGATGCTGTGGATATGGAAAAACTGCGCCGCTCCATGCCCGCCATGACCGCCGAAATATCCCACTACTTCGAGCGTCTGCCGGTTCAGAATCTGGACCTTCTTATTGGTCCCGTCGGGAATGTAGATGAACTGCTGCTGCGGATCGGGCGAAAACGCGAAATCGAAGGTGGTGCCTTCCTCGCCGGTGGTCTTCCGCTCGACGTAGGCTTCCTTTAGATACGTGCCATCGGGCTTAAAGACCTGAATGCGGTTGTTCCTCCGGTCGCCCACGTAGACCAGGTCGTCATTCGAAATTCGCAGCGCGTGAACCGTGTTGAACTGCTTCGGACCATCGCCTTCAAACGTCCGCGCATTCGATTCCTGATCGTCAGGCTTCTTTCCGTACGCGCCCCAGTGGCGTTTATAAGCCCCGGTGTCGGCATCGTAGACGATCACGCGGCGATTCCCATACCCATCCGCCACGAAAACTTCGTTGGTCTTCGGATACACCACAAAGCCCGCTGGCCGATTCAGATTCTCCGTATCATTGCTACCGCCGGACTTTCCGTGATGCCCGATCTGCAGAAGGAATTTGCCGTCCTTGGTGAACTTCAGGATGTTGGTGTCCTTCATCGCCATTGCCGCCGATCCAGACATTCTCCTTGTAGTCGACAAACATGCCGTGCTCGTTGTCCGGCCATTCGTAACCCGCTCCCGGGCCTCCCCAGCCCTGCACAAAGTTTCCGGCCGCATCGAATTCCAGGACCGCCGGCGCGGGCTTGCAGCAATCGGCCTGCGGCGGATCGAACGCCGCGTATTTATCGTGATCCTCCAGGCTGCGCGGGCGATTCGTCACCCACACATGGTCGTGCGAATCGACGAAGATGCCGGCCACCTGTCCCATCATCCACTGGTTCGGCAGGTCCTTGGGCCAGGATGGATCGACTTCGAACTTCGGCACGCCCGGCTCGTTGAATCCCGCCCGCTCCTTCATGAGAAAGGCGCCGGCGACAGCCCCAAGTATCAGTAACGCACCGCCCGCCACCTTCCAATTCATTGAGCCACCTCCGGCAGCCGGAACGCGACCAGCTCCGCCGGATAGTTCGCCGCGGAGATCGCCACCACGATGTACTGCTTCCCGTTCCACATGTATGTCATGGGCGTGCCCGTCTGCCCGGTGGGCATATAGACAGCGCCTTGCTCCTTGCCACTGACCTTGTCGTAGGCACGCAGCATCGCACCCTGACGGCCGTCGGGCAGCGTAAACGTTCCAGGCTCGCCCGCGATCATCAGAGTCTTTGTGACCAGCAGCCCGATGGTGTTGCTCGCACGGCCGGTGCGCGGAATGTTCAGACCCTTCAGTGCGGGACTATTGCGGACGTTATCCGGCGTCTCGGCATTCGCGATCTTCCAGAGAATCTCGCCCTTGTTCATGTCGATGGCGACGATGGCGCCCCATGGAGGTTTCACCAACGGCATGCCCTGCACGCGCAGCGCGGGAGCCTCTCCAGCCGGCGCTGCGTTTCCCGCTACCCACGCAAATTCGGTGCGCGATGGATCTCCGGGTACCAGACCGTTCGAAATCATTCCCGTCGACGCATGCACGTACAGAATATGCGACTCCGGATCGTATGACCCGCCGGGCCAGTTGGTGACACCCGTGGTCAGGATCGTGCCGAAGGGTCCTTCCGGTTTGCTGACCACGATGGGAGTGAAGATCGGGCCGATTTTATACTTTGAGACGATCTTCAACGCCTCGGCTCTGAGCTCGGGCGTGAAATCGATCAGATCTTCCACCGAAGGAATACCGGCGACACCGTATGCCGGAGGCTTTGTGGGAATGGGTTGCGTGGGCGAATACCACTCGCCCGGAACGTCGCCTTTGGGCACGGGCTTTTCCTCGAAGGGCCAGATCGGCTGCCCGGTCGCTCGATCGAACGTGTAGAGAATTCCCTGCTTGGTGGGCTGCGCGACGGCTTTCACCGTGCGCCCATTGATCGTGATATCGATCAGCATCGGCGCGCAGGGAATGTCGAAATCCCAGATGCCGTGATGCACCAACTGGTAATGCCACTTACGCTGGCCGGTTTTCAGATCCAGCGCCACCACGCTCTCTCCAAACAAACCGTTCCCTGGGCGATGGCCGCCGTATTCGTCGCCGGTGGGAAGCTCCACCGGGATGAACGCCATGCCCAGATCGGGATCGACACTGATCTGCCCCCAAACGCCGGCATTTCCGGTCGTTTCCGCGGAATCTTTTTCCCAGGTGTCGTGTCCGAACTCGCCGGGACGCGGAATCGTGTGGAAGATCCACAGACGCTTTCCTGTGCGGACGTCGAACCCGCGCACGTAACCGTTGACGTTATGTTTCACCTTGGGCGATCCGGAGGCGCGATGCGCCGCGCCGACGATCACCACATCGCCCGCGACGACGGGGGTCGCGTGCAGCCCGACTTCGCCTGTCTCAAGATCGATTTCCTGATCGTCGTCCAGTTTCAGATCGACCACGCCGCTGCGGCCGAAGCTGGGTACCGGAACGCCTGTTTTGGCGCTGAGCGAGATCAAACGATAGCCCGGCGTGACGTACAGAATGCGTTCGTCATTGCTTCCCGGCCGGCCATCGGTCCAGTAGGCTAGCCCGCGGCCCGAGAGCTGCCGAGGCGCGTTGGCACCGCGCGCGCCTTCATCTTCGCTGTGCATCCACAGCACCTCGCCCGTAGCGGCGTTCGCAGCCACCACGGCTCTGCGGGTGCCCGCGGTGGTGTAAAGGACGCCCTTGACCATCAAAGGCGTCGATTGGAGATTAGCTTCCGGGCGCGGACCGAAGTTGTCGGTTTTCAGCCTCCAGGCCACCTGCAGCTTGTCGAAATTCCCCGCGTTGATCTGATCGAGCGGCGAATAATGCGTGTTGCCGAGATCGGCCCCGTAAGTCGGCCACTCCCCGTTCCTGGCGCCAGTCTGAGCCAAAAGGGGCACGGCCGCCAACAACATTGGGAGTGTTCGCCTCATAAATCCTGGCGGGATTATATCACCTGCCGCTTGTCGTTTTTTGCAAAAATGAATGCATGAGAACCTCGTTTGCGCTTTTGGTTTTAGCCGCGGCTCTGTGGATCCTGCCGGTCCTGCAGGCGCATCATTCTTTTGCCGCCGAGTTCGACACGGCCAAGCCGGTCAAAATGACTGGAGTGGTCACCAAGGTCGAATGGCAGAACCCGCACATCTGGTTCTATGTCGATGTGAAAGGCGACGATGGCATGGTCACCAATTGGGGCTTTTCCGGCGGCGCGCCGGGCCAGTTGATGCGTCGCGGCATCACCAAGAAGGTGATTCAGGAAGGCATGACCATCACCGTGGAAGGATATCGCTCGAAGGACGGTTCTAACAACGCCAACGGAGCGCGCGTGACGTTTCCCGATGGGCGCAGCGTGTTCACCGCCGGCGCCGAAGATCGAGCCCCTGGCGATGAGAAGGGTAAGTAAATGAAGAAGCTCAGCGTGATTCTCACATTCGCTGCGTGCGTAACGGTCCTTAGCGGCCAAGGCAATGAGATCCCCCGCACGCCCGAGGGTAAGCCGAATTTCAGCGGCACCTACGAATGGCCGAAATCCATGGGTGGCGAGCAGTGCCGTTGCTCCGCGACCATCTTCGACCGCAAAAACTTCGCTCCGCTCAAACCCGGCGGCGAGGCGTTTTACGAACCTCGCACGGGCGATCCCCGGCACGACGAGCCTCGCGATTTCTGCATGCCCGCCGGATTTCCCTCCGGGATCCTATCGGCCAACGCCATGCAGTTTTTCCAGACTAAGGATTACCTGATCATGGTGCACGAGTTTCAGCGGATGACCCGCGTGATTCCGCTGGATGGACGTAAGCATCGTGAAGACGTCGAGCCTTCTTTCTATGGCGATCCTGTCGGCCATTGGGAAGGCGACACTCTGGTCATCGAAACCACCAACTTCAAGCGCTGGAGCCTGGATGATAACTTCTATGGCAACCCCAGCGAGTACCGCATGCATAGCGACGCGCTGAAAACCATCGAGCGCATTAGCTGGAAAAACCCGAAGACTCTTTCGTACAACCTGACCATCGACGATCCGAAGATCTTCACGCGAGCCTGGTCTCAGGAGTTTTCCATCGCTGCGAAACCGGAATGGGAAGCGGCCGGCCTGTACGAGTACGTGTGCGAAGAGAACAATCGCTGCCCCGGCGGCAAGTGCCAGGGGAAGTGATCACCGGATTTCGATGTAGTCGAGCGCAGCGGTCTCGCCGCCATCCGGCGTTCCTTCAATGCGGATCTCGGCTCCTTCCTTGAGCGGAATTCCGTTAATTACGTGAAGGGCGGATGACGAACTGTCGAGCTTGCGCGTAGGCAGACGGTCATCGGCGGTCCACTCGCCGATCACTTTATTCGCGATGAGCGCACGAAAGCGCGATACGCCCGCGTTTGTATCGAAATAGCGTACGCGAACTTGAAATAAGCCGGCAGCGCCGCTGTACCGGAACGTCGCGGCGCAGCCTGCTGAAGCTTCGCACTCGATAGCCTTGCCACCGGAAGCATCCTCCCACGGAGTAACATCGACGGCCTTGTAGCCTTCGAGCCGGACCGATTCCGCTTCGATCCGGCCCGGATAGTTGCCCACGCGGCCCTTCGCATCGGGAATGCCGGAGGCGCGCAGAAACCAGTTGGAGACAGCATCGCGCCAGACTTCGGCCTGACCCGCCTGATATTCGAGCTGCGCGAGAATCTCCCGATAACGCTGGTCGTCCACCTGGCCGCGCAGCGATTTCCAGCCGCGAACATAGCCCTCGACGGCGTCCGCTCCCTCGTAATGCGAATCGTAAAGATACTGGATGACCGTTTTCCCGGAATGCAGAACGTACGTGTACGGCACGTGATGCAGGAAAAGAAGCAGATCGTCCGGACACGTTGCCAGCGATTCGTACATGCGCGCCACCGCGGGAGTGTACTGGCCGATATATCCGGTGCCCGTCGCTACGGTGCGATCCATGCCGACACCTTTTTCGGCGCCTTCCGTATCGGCGCGATGCCACTGGCCCCAGCCGTTGCGTTCGGAGGCTTCTACGTTCACGCCGTAGTGATTTCCGGTGATGTCGGTGAGCGTCTGCAAGCCCAACGGGCCAGTGTAATTTTCGTACGTCCGCCAAGAGGTGAGCTGCATGTTCACGATCGTCCGGTTGACCGCGGCATCGCTCCCGAATGTCAGGCGCGTCCATTCTTCGGCGATCTGGCGAGCGCTCAGGTCGGGATTCCATGCCAGACGTCCGAAGCCGTAGAGATTTGCCTGCGACATGTGGTTGCCGAACCAGTTGTCGTCCAACCCCACGTTCGAAACGCCCACGACGGCATTCACGCGCGATTTCACCGGCGTCGCACGATCTCCAACGCGCAGATCGAAATCGAGAGCCTCCTTCCACATCGGCACCAGGAACACGGTGTGCCGGGCCTGGCCCATGTACTCCTGCGTAATCTGCAATTCGATCGCCTGCTTGGTTTTTTCGAGCGTCCCGAACAGCGGCGACGCCGGCTCGCGCACCTGAAAATCGATAGGCCCGTTCTTGATCTGGATCACGACATTGTCGTCGAACTTGCCGTCGAGCGCGCGGAAATTATCATCGGCCGCCCGGGCACGATCGTTCTTCAGATTGCGCCAATCCATTTTGTTGTCGTACACGAAGCCGCGATAGAAGATCATCCCGCCGTGCGGTTTCAGCGCTCGCGCGACCACATTGGCCGCGTCTGCGTGCGTGCGTCCGTACGCCGAAGGGCCCACGCGGCCCTCCGAATCGGCCTTGATGATGAAGCCGCCCAGATCGGGCACAGCGCGATAAATCTCGTCCGCCTTCGCTTTCCACCAGGCGATCACGCGGGGATCCAGCGGGTCGAATGTATCCAGGCCGCCAATCTTCTGCGGGCTTCCAAAATCGACGGAAAGCACCGTGCGAACGCCCCAGGGCCGCAGCGTGTTGGCAATTCGCACGATCTCGGGCAGGAAGTCCGGCGCCAGGATGCGCGGATTCACGTTGACATTGTTGATGGACGCGCCGTTGATTCCGAGCGACGCGAGCATCCGACCGTAATCGTTCACGCGGCCAAGATCCGCGCGGGCGACGCCGTTGTCCCAGAAGATCGATCTGCCCCCGTATCCGCGTTCGATCGAGCCGTCGAGGTTGTCCCAGTGATTCACCCATCGCACCGGAACGCGTGGCTGGTTCTTTTCATCCAGGCGAGCGAGCGGCTCGCCCAGCCCGGCCTTCCTCAACAATGCGAACGCGCCATACAGAACGCCCCGATCGCTCCCCCCAGTGACGACGATCTTGCCGTTTCCAGTCTTGAGCGAATAGCCTTCGGGCGGAAGCTGAGCCGACACGCTCAGTACGATTTCGAATCCGGGCGTGCGAAAACCACGAGCAAGCTCCTGCCGCGCGCTTTCGAGCAGCGCGGAAGTTCCCGCAACCGTGATGACCGGTGCGGATCCGGACGACGGATATCGCAGCCACGCGTCATAGCCGGACTCTGCCTGCGCGGCGGCGGCCAGCAGGCAAGCTAAGAATTGACGCCCAGAGCAAGATAACCTCCGTCGACGGCGATGCACTGGCCCGTGATAAAACTCGCGCCATCCGACGCCAGCAGGACGGCCGCTCCGACTAGTTCCTCGGGCTGGCCGAAACGGCCCATGGGAGTCCGCATTAGCATTTCGCGCCCTCGCGCCGTACCCATAATCACGTCGCGATTCAAGTCCGTCGGAAACACGCCGGGAGCGATCGCGTTTACGCGGATCCCGTCCATGGCCCACTCGCAGGCCAGGCTCCGGGTCAGCGAAACGATCGCAGTCTTGGCGGCGGAGTAGGCGGCCACCTGGTGAAATGCGGCGAAGGAGCTCAGCGATGCGATGTTGACGATCCGCCCGCGACCGCTCGCCTTCAACGGTTCGTAAAAGCTCTGGCACGCCCGCAGCGCGCCATTCAAATGCGTGTCCAGCACGGACGACCATTGCTCTTCCGAAACCTCGCTGGTCGGCTGGCGGATCACGTTTCCCGCGGCGTTCACCAGAATGTCGACCCGTCCCAGATGCTTCAATACGACATCGCGCAACGCATCGATCGATTGCCGGTCGTGCACGTTTGCCGGATGAACCAGTGTCCTGCGGCCGATCGCCTTAATTTCCTGGCACGCGCTCTCGACCAGTTCTTTCCTGCGGCCGCTCGGCACCACATCGGCGCCGTGCTGCGCCAATCCCATCGCGATCGCGCGCCCCAGCCCCGACGTCGCGCCCACTACAACCGCAACCCGGCCACGCAGATCAAACAAGTTCGACATGCTAGTAAGGAATCTCCACTCGGCGATCGTCCTTTGGGTCGGCCCACCGGTCGTTCGGAATTATCGGCGTCCATCCGGGCCGCGCCGGATCCTGATCGTACGGATAGTTCCCGAGACGCTTATACAGCTCGTTGTACTGGCCGAGTTTCTCGCGATCCAGCTTGATTCCCAGACCTGGCCCGACCGGAACTTTGATGGCGCCGTTCTGATACCGCATCGGGCCTCCCTGAATCACGTCGTCTCTCAAGTGATGATAATGCGCGTCCGCGGCGAAAGATAGATTCGGGATCACGGCTCCGAGGTGCAGCATCGTTGCGAGCTGAATGCCGAGTTCCCCTGATGAATGCACGGCGACGCCCAGTTGAAACGTTTCGCAAACCCCTGCGGCCTTTACACAGGCCTGAACGCCGCCCCAAAAAGTAGTATCCAGCAGAATCACATCGACTGCGGTGTTCAGCACGTTCGCCGCGAGCTGCTCGAAGTTCACCACCACCGTATTCGTCGCCAGCGGAACGCGCACTTTCTCGCGCGTGCGGCGCATGCCGTTCATCCCGTACACGGGATCTTCGAGATAATCGTTGCGCAGATTCTCGATCGCCTGTCCGAAGCGGATGGCCTGTTCCGTGGACCAGACGCCATTCGGATCGAAGCGCAACTTGTCTTCCGGGAACGCATGCGCAAGAGCGCGGTACGCCTCGAGCTCGTAATCGGGATGGAACACGCCGCCCTTGAGCTTGTGCGTGGTGAAACCGAAACGGCGCTTCAGCTCGCAGGTATGCTCCACCAGCTGCTCGATAGTACGAACCTCGCCCGAGCCGGTGCGCGGGTCGGCATAACGAAAGAAACAATATGACGCGAACGGGACCCGGTCGCGCAAACGCCCGCCCAAAATATCGCAAACAGGGACGCCCCAGGCCTGCCCGAGAATATCGAGACAGGCGAACTCCAGCGCCGCGAGCACCTGCGTCCGGTTGTTATAGAGGGACGCCGTGGGGTTCGCGATCAGGAATCGCAGCTCCTCGCGCCGCGCCGGATCGTGTCCCAAAAGATATTGCTTCATCGCGCGGAAAGCCGCATCGGCCGATTCCCCGCCGCCGCCCATTTCACCCAGGCCGATCAATCCATTGTCGGTTTCCACCTCGACGATGGTCCTTACGAACCGTCCCCAATGGCAGCCGTTGGCGTGCCGCAGGGGGGCTTCCAGCGGAACGGTTACCGTGGTCGCGCGGATGTCGCTGATGCGCATGAAGTCAGTGTGCCACAGGGCCTCAGCCCGCAAGCTGCGAGTGCTCGGTATCTCGTTCCAGTGTTCGCCGCGATTGCAGCCAGCGGGCCAGCAGCCAGCACAGCAGGGCCCAGACCGCCCCCGCCGTCCAGCCCGCCAGAACATCAGTGGGCCAGTGCACGCCCAGATACACGCGCGTGACGCCGACGGCGAAAGTAAGAACCATTGCCACCAGCAGAAAATACGCCTTCAGGCCTTTCCGTTCCTGCGACCGCGCAAGCAGGGCGCCCAGCGTCAGATACGTCACGGCCGACATCATGGAGTGCCCGCTGGGAAAGCTGGCGCCCGAAACGTACACGTCGAACGGAACCAGATCCGGGCGCGGACGATGAAATAAATCTTTGAGCAGCGTGCTGGATGCAAGACCGCCGAGTACCGACCCGATCACGAAAAGGGCCATGTGCTTCTTTCCATCCAGCGCCAGAAACCCGGCGCCGATCGCCGTCACCATCGTCAGCACCGCGACGCCGCCCAGTGCGCTGATGTCGCGTCCGGCTTGCTGAACCGACGGCGGCCCCAACATCGCGCGAGTATCGCTGTGACGAAAGGCCAGCAGCAGTCGCTGGTCGAACACCTGCGTTCCACCTTCGAGAACTTCGTCCGCGAGCAGCGCAAAAGCCCACACGCCCGCGACAATACAAGCCAGTGCGACCAAGACCGTCATCTCATGCCCGCCCAACCACGTCAGAGGCCGAAAAGGTTTTCGCGAGCGCGGCATTCCATCCCATTGTCCCCCTTCGCGCCTGTGAGAGGATTCCGAAGGGTTCGGATTCAGCCCGGCTATCGTTTCGAGAAGATGCTCGATCTGCCGGCCGGCACGCGCCTGGAGATTGACGGCCACTGGGATAACTCCGCCAACAACCCGAACAATCCAGATCCTACGGCCACGGCGCGCTGGGGCCAGCAGATCTGGGAAGAAATGTTCGGAGGCGGCATCTCGCTGCTCGTGCCGCGGGGCACGGACCCGAAGACGCTGGTCAAGAAGGAAAACCTGCGGCAGCGCCCCGCCGATACGGCTGGCCTTACCACCCCCAAGAATTAGCCGCGAGCATCATGTGACTGTGTGCACGAGCTAAGCCCCGCGCTCGAACAGCATCTTCGCCGGCTTCCGCTGGACGTAGCGTAACCCGAACTGCTCCGTCGCGCATCGCTGAATGTGCTCGACAGCCTCGGCAGGTGAGTCGGTGACCAGCATGAGGTCAAGATCGGTTGCGGAGATCGCTCCGTTCGCCAGCAGCGAGTGCCGCAGAAACGAAACCAAAGGCGACCAGTACTCGACTCCCAGCAAAACCACCGGGAAATTCTTGATCTTGCCGGTCTGGATCAGCGTGGAAACTTCAAACAATTCGTCCATGGTCCCAAAGCCCCCCGGCACTGCGACGAACCCATAGGAATATTTCACTAGCATCATCTTGCGGATGAAGAAGTATCGGAATTCCACGAACTTGTCCAGGTAGGGATTGGGCTTCTGCTCTTTTGGAAGCACGATATTGCAGCCTACGGAGACGCCGCGAGCTTCTTTTGCGCCGCGATTGGCCGCCTCCATAAGACCTGGGCCGCCGCCCGTCATCACGGTGAACCCGGCCCTCGCAATTCTCGCGCCGAGCTCCCGCGTCAGCGCGTAGTAGGGATGATCCGGCCGGAATCGCGCCGAGCCGAACACCGTAATGCACGGTCCCACAAAATGGAGCCCGCGAAATCCGTGAATCAGTTCCCGGAAGATGCGGAATGCCCGTCGGAGCTCGAATCCGCGGCTGCGAGGACCTTCCAGGAAAAGCTCTTCCTCGGGGTTGGAGGTGGATTTTCCCCATTGCGCATTCGGTTCTTTGGGCTCTGCGATGTGTTCGACGGGCATAAGGGCTCTTCCCGACGATAACGCTTAACGCCCGCGGATGTCCTGCTACTTACTCGCTGTCAGCCACTCCATGAAGCTCGACCCGACATTCGTGAACTCAAATGCGTGCAAGCCCAGGTGCAGAGCCAGCTCCTTGCACACCGCGATTCCCCGGACGCTGTTGCCCTTGGCGTCCAGCCTGGGCGAGTACACGGCGATTCCCAGTTGCCGGTTCACAACGGCGACGATTCCTCCGCCCACTCCGCTCTTCGCCGGCAGGCCGACCCGGTAGGCCCACTCGCCCGCGTAGTCGTACAGTCCGCAGGTGAACATCACGGCGAGCACGTCCTTGACGTACTCCAGTCCGAATACCTGCTGCCTGGTGATCGGGTTGATCCCCATATTCGCCAGCGTCGCCGACATGATCGCCAGATCCTGACAGTTCACCCTGAGGGAGCATTGGGCGAAATACTGGTGCAGCGAATGGTCTACCGCCGCATCGATAATGCCGCAGTTCAGCATCAGGTATGCGATCGCACGATTGCGATTACCCGTCTCGGTTTCCGAAACAAGAACGGCTTGATCGATCTCCAGTTTTCGGCCCGCCGCCAGACCCATCTTGTCCACAAAATGCTGCACACCGCAGTCGCGCGAGGATTTCTTGATCATCGACGCAATGGCGATCGCCCCCGCGTTGATCATGGGGTTGAACGGACGCATCGTCTTGGGCTCCAGCTCGATGGAGTTGAAGGCGTCGCCGCTGGGCTCGACGCACACCTTCTGAAGCACCGCATCCCTGCCGAATTCCTGCAGCGCCATCAGAAACGCGAAGGGCTTGCAGATCGATTGGATCGTAAACTCACGCTGCGAATCTCCGACCGAGAATACCTGGCCGTCCACGGTCGCCAGGGTGATACCGAAGTCGTCGGGCTTGGCCTTGGCCAGCTCGGGAATGTAGCTGGCTACCTCGCCATCGCGAACGTCTTTATATTTCTCGTAAACGTTCTGAAGAGTTTCCTGAATATGCGTTGTGGTTGTCGTGTCCATGCGGCGCGCCGTGCCCAGCGAGTTGGCGCACAAGCATGACGCTGCCTGCAACAGGACGGGATGGCTCGCCGAGAATGCCAGTCTATCGGGAATATCAAGTCGAGTCCAATCAAAAGTTTGGATTGCCGTGCAAGCATTCTTCTATGGTTCTGCGGAGTAACAAAGGTATTGTTATAAAAGACCTGCGCGGGGTTCGTTGTCAAAGCTGGTCTTTATACTGCTCCAAAGCCACCTTTACCAGCTGAGATCGCGTTCGGACCCCGAGCTTACTGAACAACTGCCTGAGCGAAGCTTTTACGGCTCCTTCCGAAATTTCCAGTCGGGCGGCGATGTCTTTGTTGGTCAACCCGTGAAAGATGAAACGAAGCACGGTCTTGTCGCGGTCGGTGAGCCTCGGCTGGGTCTGGGGTCTGGTCTGGTCCACCGACCTGAATAGAGAACTGAGATAGTCCTTCTCGATACAGACCTCTCCGGCAGCCACCTGACGGATGGAGTTGCAGAGGGCTTCGGTCGAGTGTTGTTTGTGAATGATCCCCGCTACGCCGGCTTGCACCAACTGGACGGCCTGCGCTCCGCTGATACCGGCTGTGACCACCAGGATCTGCCCCTCAAAACCGTTCTTCTTCGCATGGGTGACAAAGTCCAAAGCCCTCTCCGGTCCCAGGTCGACATCCAGCAACACCATCGTGGCGCCGCTCTTCTTGAGCACCTGGAGCGCTTGCGCCGAGGAAGAACACTGCTCGGCTACCTGCAGGCCAGGTTCTTTCTCGAGGATCCGAGCCAACCCCTGCCGGAACATTTCATGATCGTCCAGCAGTAGCAACCTTATGGTCTGGACCGCAGCCTTATCCACGCGTCATTCTCTTTCTGGCCCTTTCTAGACCGCCTGCAATTCCACTACAAAGCACGATCCGGTCTCCGAAGGCTCAAACCTCAGTTCGCCGCCATAGCTTCGCACGACAGCGCGCGATACATACAAGCCCAGTCCGGTCCCTTCGGCGCCCCGCTGGAAGGGTTGGAACAGGCATTCGGGGGATGCAACTCCGGGACCAGAATCCTGAACCCGGACAGTCGCCCGCCGATCCTTCACCGACACGGAGACGCACAACTCCCGGACGTCGCTCTGCTGAACGGCCCGGTGGCTGTTGCGAGCAAGGTTCAACAGGACTTGCAGCAAACCCGCCGGATCCGCCAGCACCGCAGGGATTCCTTCGGGCAGTTGCCAATGCACTTCGCCGCCACATTCCTCCCAATCCGGTTCGATGACGATACGCAGGTTGTCGAGCACGGACTGCAGCGGCACTTCCTCCACCTGTTCTTGCGCGCGCGCGTCCAGTTCCAGCCGGGCGATTCTGTCCAAACCTTTGATCAACGTCGCGAAACCCTTGAAGTCCTCATCCTGAGACAAGCCGAGCTTCTCTTCGACATTTGCGCGGAGCAATGACAGCGCCCCGCACAGATTGCGAACCTCGTGTGACACGGCGGCGGCGGCGATCCGATTCGATCGCCGGAGAAGTTGCAGGTTTTGTTCTTCCCGATCGCGCATTTCCTCCGACGAGTCCACTACGATGGCGGCGAGCCGCATGCCCGCCGGAGCTTGATACGAAGAAAACCAGGTGTCGGCAAGAAAGATTTCTCCCGTTTCGCGGCAGCCCTGGCACTTGGCGGCGGTGCGAAAGCCCTCGACGCTTCCGACGCCCAGAGCATCCGAAAGCAACGGGATGTAGGGTGCGATCGACCTGCCGAGCAGCACTTTGCCTTGCGGAATCATGAACAGCGCATTTGCAGCCTTGTTGGCGGCGAGCACGATGCCCCGGTGATCCAGCGTCAGAATCGCAGCAGGACTGCTTTCGACCAGCAACTTCAATTGCTCTTCAGCCTCGCGCCGCAAGGCCTGCTCCCGCTCAACAGTTGCCAGGTGATCCACCGCCCGTCTCCGATTGTGAACCAGAGCGGCTACGAACAAACCGGAGACCGAGTACGCGAGCAATGCGAAGGCGAACCTTAGAACCGCTTCCGCATCGGTAGCCGGGGTGTCGAACCAAGACCGAAGGAACGCGCATAGTCCGGCGAGCAGGAAGATCTCGATCGGGCCACATGCAACAGCGCCGATCATCATCGGCAGAATATAGAGAACTCCGAGCGAAATAACCAGGCCCACTTCCCGATCCGCGAGAGCGATCAGGACGACCATGGGCACGACGATCGACACAACCTTGATCCGCCCCGCTTTAAGACAGGTTTCGACCGTCTGTTCCCATAACGTCCGTAGGCGCCTTCGCACTATAGCCGATCCTAGCGTAACGGCGGGCATATTCGGTTGTTCCTATGGCCACACCCGTGTTTCGAAAGAAAGGCTCGCGGAACCCGCGGATACTTGAGACACAATGCCAGCCCGCCGGGCCACCCGCGGTTTCGTTAGGCTCGCCCCCCTTTCTTTCGGTCACACGTACATATCTTTAGAAAACAGAATCGGAAACACTTTGGGTCTTCATTGAAATTATTGATTGGACCCTGCATATTACGGCCTCTACACTACAAATTCACTGCATCAGCTGCTCGCCACGTTCTGCCGGCAGTTTCCAATTCTCTAAGCCGGTCACAGGAGGAGCTATGAACTTACTTTCTAAACGCGCACATATTTTCACCAGACTGTTGCTGACCCTTTCCCTGGCGATGCTGTTTGCCAATGTCACGCTGGCGCAGTCCGCCACGCCCACAACCGCCGAAACGCCTGCCGCCGCGCCAGCTGCGGCGATTCCGGCGGATATCGCCAAGAAGCTCGACGACCTGGACAAGGCTGCGAAGAGCGCGCAAATGGCTGGCGACAATTCATGGATGCTGACCAGCTCAGCGCTGGTTCTCATGATGACCGGCCCCGGATTGGCTCTGTTCTACGGCGGCTTGGTGCGCAAGAAGAACGTGCTGGGCACGATGATGCACAGCTTCGTCCTCATGGCGACCGTCTCCGTCATCTGGGCGGTTGTCGGTTACAGCTTGTGTTTCGCGGAGGGATCGCCGTTTATAGGAGATCTTCGTTACGTCTTCCTCAAAGGCGTCGGAGCGGAGCCGAACGCCGACTACGCCGGCACCATTCCGCAACAAACCTGGATGATCTACCAGCTGATGTTCGCGATCATCACTCCGGCGCTGATCTCAGGCGCATTCGCTGAACGGATGAAGTTCTCCGCCATGCTGCTGTTCATGACGCTGTGGTCCTTCATCGTGTACTTCCCGATGGCGCACATGGTCTGGGGCAAGGGAGGTTTTCTCCAGGGCACTCTGGGCGGCGTGATTCCAGCGTGGGACTTCGCGGGCGGAACGGTGGTGCACATTACGTCGGGTGTTTCGGCGCTGGTTTGCGCGCTGTACATCGGCAAGCGCAAGGGCTATCCGAATGAATCGATGCGCCCCCATAGCGTGGTGCTGAGTGTGATCGGCGCGTGCCTGTTATGGGTAGGCTGGTTCGGATTCAATGCAGGAAGCGCGCTCAATGCGGGACCGCTCGCGACCAGCGCCTTCATCGTGACCCATTTCGCGACCGCTGCCGCCGTACTGGGATGGATGTTCGTCGAATGGATGGTGGCTGGAAAACCGAGCGTGCTGGGGGCGATCTCGGGCGCCGTGGCTGGACTCGTGGCGATCACACCGGCGTCCGGATTCGTGAAGCCGATGCCTGCCATGTTCATCGGGTTTGCCGCGGGCATCGTCTGCTATCTGATGGTGAGCAAGGTCAAACATTTGTTCGGCTATGATGACGCACTGGACGCGTTCGGGGTGCATGGAATCGGAGGAACCCTGGGTGCGATTTTGACGGGCGTGTTCGCCACCAAAGAAGTGAACGACCTCAGGATGGGCAAGCCCATGGGCCTGATCGACGGCGATGCCGGCCAGGTGGTGAACCAGCTCATCGCGGTCGCCATTTCCTGGGGTATCGCGATCGTCGGAACGCTGGTGATTCTGAAGATTTGCGATCTGGTGTTCGGTGTGAGAATTAACGGCGAGGATGAGACCCAGGGCCTGGACCTCAGCCTGCACGGCGAAGAAGGCTATAACCTCGAGTCTTAAGAGGTCAATATGATAAAACTTGAAGCCATCATTCAACCTTACAAACTGGAAAGCGTAAAAGCCGCATTGCTCGAAATCGGCGTGGACGGCATGACTGTGACTGAAGTACGCGGTCATGGCCGGCAGAAGGGGCACAAGGAGGTGTATCGGGGGATGGAGTACAAAGTGGACCTTCTGCCAAAGATGAAACTGGAAATCGTCATTCCGCATGCGCGCAAGGAAGAAGTCATCCGGAAACTGGCGGAGGCCGCCAAAACCGGTGCGATCGGCGATGGGAAGATCTTCGTGATGGAGATGGCCGATGCGGTCCGGATCCGGAACGACGATCGAGGCGAAGCAGCGATCTAAGGCATTCCCGAAGTGTTGACTGGGCTGCGCGGCGTTATACTTGGGCTGCATGACCGACGATGCAGCGTTCTGGCATCGAATTCAATTCGCGTTCACCATCGTTTATCACTACCTCTTCCCGCAGCTCACCATGGGGCTGGCGTGGTTCCTGGTGGCGTGGAAGTGGCTTCATCTGCGTACGGGAGATGCCCGTTACGCTAACGCCGCGCGGCTATGGACCCGAATCTTCGGCATTAACTTCGCGGTGGGAGTGGTCACCGGCATCCCCATGGAGTTTCAGTTCGGCACCAACTGGGCCAGCTTTTCGAGATATGCCGGCGGAGTCATCGGACAGTCGCTCGCCATGGAAGGCATGTTCTCGTTCTTCTTCGAGAGCGCGTTTATCGGCGCGATGGTCTGGGGCGAGAAACGCCTGGGCCCCCGAAGTCACTTCCTCGCGACGCTCGGCGTGGCTCTGGGCAGTTGGCTTTCGGGCTACTTCATCCTGGTGACCAATGCATTCATGCAAGCGCCGAGCGGGTATGCGTTCGCCGCGGATGGATCGCTGCGCCTTGCAAGTTTGAGCGACTTTCTGCTGAACCGCTGGGCGCTCATCGAGTTCTGCCACAACCAGTGCGCGGCGATCGTCACGGGCTCGTTCGCGATCGCGGCCGTGGGAGCGTTTTATGTACTGCGGGGCGACAACGGAAGTCAGGGCCGCTTGTTCCTGAAGTGGGGCGCCCTCGTGGGACTGGCGGCTTCGGTGATCGTGGCGTTTCCCACGGGCGATGCACAGGCCAAGATGGTCGCGCGGATTCAACCGCAGGCGCTGGCCGCGATGGAAGGCCGCTTTCAGAGCGGTCCGATGGCGGAGATCACGCTGATCGGCCAGCCCAATGTTCAGAAGCGGCAGCTCGACAACCCTATCCGCGTGCCCGGGCATGCTGAGTTTCCTGGCTTTCGGAACGTTTCATAGCGACGTGCCGGGGCTCGGTGCGTTTCCGGAGGACACCTGGCCCACCAATATCGAGCTGCTGTATTACGCCTTTCATGTGATGGCGGGCCTGGGGACATTGTTCATCCTGCTGATGGCCCTGGCGAATCTGCAACAGATCCGCGGCCGTCTGGAATCCAGCCGCCGGCTCTTGTGGATTCTGATGCTGGCCTTTCCCTTCCCTTTCATCGCCAATACGGCCGGCTGGATGACCGCGGAACTCGGGCGGCAACCGTGGCTGGTGTACGGGCTGTTTCGCACGCGCGACGGGTACAGCGCGGCGGTCAGTTCGGGAGCAACGCTGTTCACGCTGATCGGGTTCGCCGGCCTGTACTTCGTGGTGGGCCTGCTGTACGTGTTTCTGGTAGGACGCGAGGTGCTGCACGGAGCCGGCCCGGGAATGGAGCACGCGTAATGGTGGAACTCTGGTTCGCGATCCTGTGCCTGATGCTGGTGATATTCACGGTCCTGGGCGGCTGGGATTTCGGCGCTGGGGCACTGCACTTCGTAGCCGCGCGGAATCAGGAGCAGCGGCGCATGCTGATCGCGGCGATCGGACCTCTTTGGACCTGGAATGAAGTCTGGCTGGTGGCAAGCGGCGGAGTGCTCTTCGTGGCGTTTCCCCGCGTCCTGGCGATCTCCTTCCCCGCGTACTACCTGGCGCTGTTTCTGGTTCTGTGGGCCTTGATTCTGCGCGGCATCGCTCTCGAAGTACGCGGACTCATCGACTCCGGATTGTGGCGCGCATTTTGGGATACCGGTTTCGCTGCGGCGAACATATCACTGGCAATTCTTTTCGGAGCCGCGATCGGCAATGTGGTCCGCGGCATGCCTCTGCAGGCAGACGTGCCGCTCAGCCTCCCGCTGTTCACGAATTTCGGAGTGCGCGGACCGCTGGGGATCCTCGACTGGTACACCGTTTCGGTGGCCGTCTTCACGCTGGTGTGCCTGTGCGCTCACGGTGCGTCCTATCTCGCGCTGAAGGCTGAAGGCGAAGTGTATCGGAGAGCCAGGATGTTGACGAAATGGCTGTGGCCGGCTGCGGTCGTCTTGCTGGTAGCGGTGAGTGTGGAAACGTTCTACGTGCGGCCGGAAATGTTCACGAACATGGCAGGACGGCCTCTGGCGTGGATCGCACTTGTGTTGACCGTTGGGAGGAATGGCAGCCATGCTCAGCGGCCCCCACGCCGGTGCAGAAGGGCGAACATTTTGGGGAGGATGCTTCTTCATCGCGGGATTGATGGGCAGCGCGGCTGCAAGCCTTTTTCCGGTGATCCTCTATTCGACTGTGTCCGGGCAATATTCGATCACCGCGTACAACGGCTCGTCCGACGCGAGCAGTCTGCGGGCAGCGAGTTACTGGTGGCCGGTGGCGTTCGCGCTGAGCTTCGTCTACTTTTGGATCGTCGGGAAGCACTACCGCGGCCGCGCACAAGCGTCCCAATATGGGCACGATCCACAATAGAGGGATGCCTCTCACCGATAAGGTAGTCCTGATCACCGGCGCTAACGGCGGACTCGGCGCAGCCGTGACGAAGGCGTTTCTGGATGCCGGAACCCGGGTGGCGGGCGTCGCGAAGAAAATCCAGAACTCCGACTTCCCGAATCCCAACTTCATCGCGTACTCCGCGGAACTCGGAAGCGCTAGCGCTGCGCGTGACGTGGTCGCGGCGGTGAGCGCGAAATGGGAAAAGATCGACGTGCTGGTGCATCTGGTCGGCGGGTTCGCCGGAGGTAAGTCCGTAGCCGACACCGACGACGCGGCCTTGGAGCAGATGTTCGATGTGAACCTGCGAGCCGCGTTTCACATGTTCCGCGCGGTGCTCCCGGACATGCGCACCCGTGGCTCGGGACGCATCCTGGCGATCGGCAGCCGGACGGCCGTTGACCCGCAACCCATGGTCGGGGCCTACTCGGCGTCGAAGGCGGCATTGGTTTCGCTGGTTCGCACGATCGCACTCGAGAACAAGGATCGCGGGATTTCCGCCAACGTGATTCTGCCTGGCACCATGGATACTCCGGCGAATCGCGCCGCCATGCCGGGTGCCGATCCCGCGAAGTGGGTACAACCCGCCCAGGTCGCGAGCCTCCTGGTGCACCTGGCATCGGACGAGGCTTCCCAGATCAGCGGGGCCGTGATCCCGATCCTGGGCGGCGACCTTTAGGGCGACCTTTAGACCGACGCGTTATAATAGGTTTGCAGTACCGATTCGGCTTTATCCCCAACCCAAGTAAAGACCTTCTAATTTGATCTCTGTAAACGACCTTTCCATGCGCTTCGGCGCACGTATCCTGTTCGAAGATGTCACCACCACGTTCCAGCAGGGGCGACGGTACGCGATTACCGGCCCGAACGGATCGGGCAAGTCGACATTCATGAAAATCCTGACCGGTGAGATCGAGCCCTCCAAGGGCTCTGTCACGCGGCCGAAGAAGATCGGCATTCTGCGCCAGGATCAGTTCGCGTTCGATTCCTATCGCGTGCTGGATACGGTGATCATGGGCAATGGGCCGCTGTGGGACGCATTACAGGAGCGCGAAGTATTCTACGCGAAGGCCGACCTGACAGACGAAGACGGTATGCGTTTGGGCGAGCTTGAAGGCATCGTGGGGGATAACGGCGGCTACACCGCGGAAGCGGATGCGGCCACGCTGCTCCAGGGCCTGGACATCCCGGAAGAGCTGCATGAGCGCAAGATGTCAGAGCTGCAAAGCGGTCAGAAAGTACGCGTGCTGCTGGCGCAATCGCTTTTCAGCAACGCCACGGTTCTGATGTTAGACGAACCTACCAACAACTTGGATCTCGAGTCGGTGCACTGGCTGCAAAGATACTTGATCGCCTACACCGGCTGCCTCCTGGTCATTTCCCACGATCGCCACTTTCTGAATGAAGTCTGCACGCACACCGCGGACATCGATTATCAAAGCATCATCACCTACACCGGCGGGTATGACGAAATGGTGCTCGCAAAGACCCAGATCCGCGAACGCGTGGAGGCGGGGAACGCCATTCGAGAGAAGAAAATTGCACAGCTGAAAGAGTTCATCCAGAGGTTCTCGGCTGGTACCCGATCGGCGCAAACCACCTCGCGCAAGAAAGAAGTGGAGCGGCTGCAGATTTCGGCGCTGGCGAGATCGAACATCCAACGCCCATACATTAAGTTCGCCAATGAACGTCCATCGGGACGTCATCCTCTGGAAATAAAGGGGCTCGCAAAATCGTACGAAGATCTGCATGTGATCACGAACTTCAATGCGTCCATCGCCCGAGGTGAGAAGATCGCGCTGCTGGGGCGCAACGGTGCGGGAAAAACCACTATGCTGAGGTCGCTGCTTCGCAATGCGACGGGTTACGTGGATGCGCCGGAACGCGAGTTTCCGGTGGACGGCGGCGTTGTGACCTGGGGCCACGAGGTGACGGTGGGGTATTTCTCGCAGGATCACAAGGAATCGATTCAGCCCGGTTCCACGATTATCGAATGGCTGCACGCCTTCGATCCGAGCTCATCGCAGCAGGAGCTGCGCGGCCTGCTCGGTCAGATGTTGTTTAGCGGAGACGACGCGACCAAGCGCACGGAAGTTCTTTCAGGTGGAGAGGCCGCGCGTATCATCTTCTGCCGCCTGATGTTGCAGAAGCCGAATTTCCTGATGCTCGACGAGCCCACCAACCACCTGGACCTGGAATCGATCAACGCTCTGAACATCGCGCTCCAGAAATACGACGGAACCGTCCTGCTCGTCACCCACGACCACGATCTGGTGGAAGAAGTCGCCACCCGCATCTGGAATTTCGACCACCATGCGATCGAGGACTTCAAGGGTCCCTACACGGAATTCCTCACACAGCGGGAAACCGCCACGGCGTAGAGCCCAGTTAGAGAATCCGGGATCTGTCCACCCCCATTTGGCAGGGCCGTTTATCCCGTCTGGAGGGTAGTGACCCTCACAGGGGTCTATCCGTCTCATAGATGCGGACCGAATCCATTCAAACCGTTCGCGAGCACTCATCTCTAAGAAGGAATATCATCATGACCAACAAATTGACCCTCTCGATCGGGGCTATGGCTCTTTCGGCTGTGGCCTTTGCGGCCTCCAAGACCTATAGCGTGGTTGTCTCCACCCCCATGAAAGCGGGCAGCGCCCAACTCGCGGCCGGAGACTACAAGTTAAAGGTGGAGGGAGCGAATGCTGTCTTCACCGATCAGCACACTCGCGCATCGGTGACGGTTCCCGTAAAAGTCGAAAACGGCGCCGAGAAATTCCATTCGACCGCGGTCGACACAACCAAGCAGGGCGATACCACGCAGATCACGGCTATCGAACTGGGCGGCTCCAATACCAAACTCGAGTTCGGCAAGTAATCAGCACCCGAGCTGGTTCAGGCGACTACGCGAGCAGGGCGTGCTCCCTATCTGGCTGGGCGAGAGCTTTTGACTCTTGAGAAGTTCCCAGGTACACCGTTACGCGATGCCTGGCTCCATCGTCCGATAAGCGGATGGTGGAAGTCTCGACCGGCTTACCGTCCAGTTCGGTTCTTGTGAGGAGGCCTCCTTCGCGCTTCACTGTAATTTCGTAGACGGTGGATCGATACTTATACACCAGTTCAAACCCGGGCCAGTCCTGGGGAATCGCAGGAGAGATGCTCAGCTGATCTCCGTGCAGGCGAAATCCCAGGACCTCCTCCAGCCAGATGCGATACATCCACGAAGCGGAGCCCGTGTACCAGGTCCAGCCGGCGCGACCGACCTGCCCGGGTGCGAATGAGACATCGGCGGCAACAGCGTAGGGTTCACCGCGGTAGCGATGCCGCGCTTTGCGGATCCCGGCTGTGCTCGATCGGATTCATCATCTGGAGCAGGTTAACCGCGGCATGCGCCGTTACCTAGCCGGGCCCACGCCATGGCGAGCCACAGGGAGCCATGAGTGTACTGCCCACCGTTCTCGCGCACGCCCGGCGGGTAACCCATGATGTATCCAGGGTGGGGCTTAGAGTGGTCGAAGGGCGGCGTAAACAGCAGCACAAGCTGGTCATCCTGCCGCACCAGATCGCGGGTAGCCGAATTCATAGCCTGCAAGGACCGTGCGGGATCCGCGGATCCAGAGAGTATCGCCCAGGATTGCGGCAGCGAATCAATGCGTAGCTCCGGGTTGTTGTGCGACCCCATGGGAGATCCGTCGTCGAAGAAGGCCCGCAAATACCATTCGCCATCCCAGCATGATTCGTTCGATCGCGCTCGCCAGGCTCGTCCGCCCGCTTCCGCCACAGCGAAGCGCGTTCCGGATCGCGTTTGTCGGCCAGCACTGCGGACGAACGCAGGACGGTCAGAAAGAACCACCCCAGCCAGACGCTTTCTCCGCGGCCTTCGACGCCTACACGATTGAGTCCGTCATTCCAATCGCCGCTGCCGATCAGGGGAATATCGTGCGGTCCGAGCCGCCAGGCGTGTTCGATCGCGCGAATGCAGTGTTCCCACAACGGGGCTGCGGACGCCGAGACCGCGGGAACCGCCATGTGTTCCTGCTCGTGCGCCTCGAGCACGGGGGCTTCGAGAAACGGGGCCTCTACGTCCAGAATCGAATCATCCCCGGTCACCTCGATGTAGCGTGCAGCAGCGTAGGGCAGCCACAACAGGTCGTCCGAACAGCGAGTCCGAACACCCAGGCCGGACTTCGGATGCCACCAGTGCTGCACATCGCCCTGAACAAACTGGCGCGCCGCCGCTTCGAGAATGTGGACGCGGGCCAGTTCGGGCGCCGAATAAAGGTAGGCCATCGAATCCTGCAATTGATCGCGGAATCCGAAGGCTCCGCCGGATTGATACAGCGCCGAGCGCGCCCAAAAACGGCAGCTCAGGCTCTGGTACAGAAGCCAGCGGTTCAGGAGAAAGTCGGTCGATAGATACGGCGTACGGACCTGGATTGTGCCGAGCTTCTGATCCCACCACTTGCGGGTCGCGTCCAAGGCGCGTTCCACGTTCTCGACGGTAGAGTAGCGGCGCACCAGATCGCGGACTCCATCGGTGCTGGTTTGTTCCCCCAGCAGAAATACGATTTCGACGGATTGCCCTGGCTCCATGATCGCCGGCACCTGCAGGGCCGCGGCGGGATCCATCCCTGCGCCGCAGCGATTATCGAGCGCCACCGTATCGAGCGCCGCCGGATTTGCCCGCAGGCGATTTCGGCCCAGGAACTGCGTGCGATCGGCGGAGTACGACGCAGCTCGTGGACTCGCCGCGGCAAACGCCACGGAGGCCGCATAGTCTTCCCGCCAGTTCTGGCGAGCCAGCAAGGCGCCGGATTCCTGGTCGAACGCGGTTTGCACGTGAAGCTGCTGGCCCTCCCGGGTCGCTCCCAAGGTCCACTCGGCAAAATAGGTTACGCTGAGCCGCCGCCGTCGCGAGGACTCATTGCGCAGGCGCAAGCGGCAAATCTTCACCGGGTCGCCGCCGCCGGTTTCCGTCACCGGAACGAACACAGTAAGCTCCTGGGCAATGGCGTGGCTGTTGTGTTCGAACACCGTGTAACCCTGGCCGTGACGCGCGCGATACGCATCCCGTTCGCGAATAGGCGCGGCCGTCGGCGTCCAACGCGCGCCGGATTGGTCATCGCGAATGTAGATCGCCTCGGGCGGCGGATTGCTCACCGGATCGTTGGTCCACGGCGTCAGGCGATTCTGCTGGCTGTTGCCGCACCAGGTAAACCCCAGGCCCGTTTCGCTCACCAGAGTGCCGAAGCCCGGATTCGCCATGACGTTGATCCACGGGGCCGGCGTGATGGTGTCGGGCGCAAGATAGATGGCGTATTCGCGTCCATCCGCGGTGAAGCCGCCTAATCCATTGAAGTACGGGAGTTCGAGAAACGGCAGCTGCGAAGAGGGCTCCTCGGTTTGCGCCGCCAAGGGCACAAAGGGCTTGGCAGGCGGAAGGGCTTCGGTACCCGCGAGCTGGCGCTGCAAGGAGCCCCGGTTTCCGTTCAGCACGGCGTGGGAGGCCGCCAGGAGTAAGTTGCGATGATCCTCGGAAACCAGTTGCCAATCCAGCAGGTAGACGCCGCCGGCGCGATTCCCGCTGGCTTCTCGAGCATAGGCGTCGATCTGGCGCTGGAGCTGAAAATGCAGCGGACGATCATAACTGGCCGGCTCCTGATTCAGAATGATGAGATCGGCATGGAAACCGCGCAACCGCCAATAGGTATGAGCGAGGAGCAGCTCCCGTATCAGGCCCAGGTTAAAAGAGTCGGCGATCGTGACCGTCACCATGGGAAGATCGCCGGAAATACCATGCGCCCAGAGCGCGGACTGTCCCAGCCGGTTCAACCCCAGGCGTCCGGATGAAGGCCGCATGCGCGCATTCGGGTACAACAGATAGCCCGCCAGTTCCTGATAGCCTTGAGCGGCAGTGGATCCGATCTGCAGGAAGCGGAATTGAAGCTGGGCGTGTGTCCAGGCCAATTCAAACGCTCGCGCCGCCGATTCCTTGCGGCGGTATTTCGCCACCAGCGCCATCACTGCCTCTTTCGAGTCCGCGGCCATCGTGAGGAAGAGCAGTTCCACGCGGTCGCGCGGATCCAGGGTCTCGCGGCAGCGAATCGCGAAGACCGGATCGAGAACCGCGCCGGCGGATCCGGTCAAATCGCGCCACAGCGCGGAAGGCGCATGAATGGTATTCCCGCGTCCCAGAAATTCGGCGCGATCGGTTTCGAGCTTCACTGTTCCGCTCGCGCCCGCCAGCATGTGTGCGATCCAAATGGGAGGATCCTCCGGTGAGCGCTGCCTCCGGAGCGCCAGTAGAACATCCTCCTCCTGCATCGTTTCCACGAACATCTTGCTGAATGCCGGATGAGTGGCATCGGCGGCCTCAGGCGCCAAGGCCAATTCCATATAGCTGGTGATCTCGATCAGACGCGACCGGACACTGCGATTGACGATGGTCAGCCGGCGCAGTTCCACATCGTCTTCCGGCGATACTGTGACGCTCATGACGGTCTCAATGCCGAGCACGGTGCGGTTAAAATCGGCCCGGTCCTCCGAAAACGTCACCGAGCTTTTGCCGAGGATTCCGTTTACGGGCTGGGGTGTCGCCGCCCAGACGGTATTGGTTCGAACGTCGCGCAGGTAGAGATAACTTCCCCACTCATCCAGGGTCGGATCCGAACGCCAGCGCGTGAGGTCGAACTGATTCCAGCGGCTGTAGCCCGCGCCCGAATTCGATACCATCACGGCGTACCGGCCGTTCCCATAGAGGTGAACTTTGGGTACCGGCGTTTCCTTGCTGAAGGTGACCTCGCGGGACTCTTCGCCGGCGGTCAGATGTGCGACCGCGAGTTTGGTCCTCCCTTCCCTCCGGATCTGCTTGGTAATGGGGATCCGTTCGAACAATAGAGATTCCACGGCGCGGATGCGTGGATCGGCATGGAACCGCCGCTGCATCGCGCCATGGTGCAGCACGTTGCCGATCGCCACCAGGCTCATTCCCTGGTGATGCGCCATATAGGCGTATATGACCACGCCGGGTGAGCCGTTTCGCTTGGACTCACAGCGAAAAATCGATGGATTCGTAGAAGCCCATGGGACCGTCCAGTCCGAGGCTCTCGAGCTGCTGGAGATTGGGAATCGCGCTGTGCGGATCGATCATGAGCGCCAGCATGGAGGCGTACGGGGCTACCACCGGCTCCTCATCCAGATCGGGTTGAATTGCCAGATCGGGAACACCGAAGGCACGGTACTGATAGATTTGATGGGCATCCAGCGCGCTGTAGGCCGCCTCGGATATGCCCCAGGGCACTTCTTTTTCCTGCCCGTACTCAATCTGCCGGGCAACTGCGTTGCGGCATGCCTGGTCGAGCAAGGAACTGTGATACGTCCGCATAAACAGCAGCGGCATCAGGTATTCGAACATGGTGCCGCTCCAGGAAAGCAGCGTTTCCCAGTGCGGTCCGGATCCTCGCGGCCTTCGCAGCGCGAACCAGTGCTCGACGGGCACATCGTTTTTAGCGATCGCCACCAGGCTGGCGAGCCGGCTCTCGCTGGCCAGCAGATCGTAATGACTGGTGAACTCCAGCGGGCCGCCGACTACATACCCGACGGCAAACAGGCGCCGGCGTTCGTCGTACAGGAACCGCATGTTGATACCTTCGGCAAAGCGATGGACCGCGGCGGCCAGAGCCTCGAACTGCTGCAGCGTTTCCGCGGCGCGTGTTCTGGCATCGTTATATTCCGTGTAGATCTGATCCAGCCAGGCCGCGGCTTCCGGCCGCAGGCCGGGAACGCCACGCCGCATGAGGATCGTCTCCGTCGGGGCCGATCCGACTTCCGCGAGCATGTGCAGGGAAGGAATATCCTGCACCGCCTGCCGCCTCAGATCCACCAGTTCTTCACTGAGGGAATGGAGAAAGGAATTAGGCGGCCGGGACAGGGTTTCAATCCACAGAAGGTAGCGATTGATGGTCGCCGTCCAGGAAGCGGCCTCGCGAGCGAGCGACGACGCCCAGTACGCGGGTTCATCCGCCGGCATGGTCTGCCAGTGACGAATCTCCTGCAACTGGGTTGCGGCCTGAGAGGCCATTCGCAAGCGCGCGATGAATTCGTGCTGCGCCAGATCCCCGCGCAGGAGGCGGCGAATCGCCCGCAGAGGCACGGAAAGAGAAGGATCTTCTCCGCTCACCTGCGCCAGGATTGCCGCGGTATCCGCGAGCCCGCGCAGGCTTTCGGTTCCCACCAGCGGCACCCGGACGGCTTCTTTGCATCCCTGCTCCAGGACCCACAAGCTGGCCAGCAGGTTACCGCTGTCGACCGAAGAAACGTATTTGGGCGCAAGAGGCTCGCGCGTCGTGGTGTTGTACCAGTTAAGAAGATGCCCTTCGTAGCGCTCGAGCTGCTCGATTGTCGCGAGCGTGGCGGAGCAGCGCCGGCAAAGCTCGTCGGCGGTAAGATAGCCGAAATCGCGAGCGGCCAGGGCCGCGGTCAGCCACATGCCGATATTGGTCGGTGACGTGCGGGGAGCCACCTCCACCCGCAGCGCACGTTGCGAATTGTCCGGCGGCAGCCAATTCGAATCCGGGCCGACGAGATCGTCGAAGTAGCGCCAGGTGCGGCGAGCCTGAACTCGCAGATACGCGGCCTGCTTGGGAGATATCTGCTGCGAGGCCGGTGCGCGCGCCGCACTGCTCAGCCACTTCAGGACCAGCGGCGAGAGGGCCCACAGCACCAGAAATCCAGCCGAGGGAGCGAATGTTCCCCGGATCACCAGAATCAATGTCAGAAATAAGGAGGCTGCCGATACCAGCAGCATTTGGTTTACAGTCGTGTTGGTGTGGAGGTGTGCGTGAACCTCTGCCGCCTCGGCGGTTTGCCACTCGAGCATATGGCGCCGGCTGACGTGGCTGCGGTACCAGGCGCGGAAAATCGCATCGGCGGAAATCCACGCCTGGTGCGGCAGGAAAGCAATCATCACGGCCGCGCGCAGCAGTTCGTCGCCGGCGCCCCGCCACCCGTTGACGGTACCATGCAGGTGGCGCGCCCAACGGTCCAGCAGGGGCGCGAAGGCCGGTATGGCCACCGCCAGCGCGACCACCAGGCTCGAGATCCCCGGGCACCCGGGAAATCAGCCATCCGAACAGCAGGAGCAGCAGCGAGGCGACCGGCACCAGACTCCGCCGCAGATTATCCAGAATGCGCCACCGGTGAATGATGGCGAGAGGATTGCGCTCCCGGCCGCCGGTGGCAGGAACCCTTGGAAAGATCCACGGGGCGATCTGCCAGTCGCCCCGAATCCAACGATGCTGGCGCCTGACGAAGCCCGAATAGTCGAGCGGTACGTTTTCCAGCAGCTCGATATCCGTAGCCATGGCGACCCCGGCATACGCGCCCTCAATCAGATCGTGACTGAGCAGGGTTTCGGCCGGAAAGCGATCCGCAAACACGGTCCGGAACGCCTCAGCATCGTAGATCGCCTTGCCATGAAAGATGCCTTCGCCGAACAGGTCTTGCTGCACGTCGGATACGGCGCGGCAATACGGATCGGTGCCGGCGGCATCGGACATGATTTGCGTGAACCGCGTGGCCGTGGCGCCGGGCAAAGATACGCTCACACGCGGCTGGATGATGGAGTAACCGCTCTTGCGCGCGCGGGTATCGGGATCCAGAAAAACTTGATTGAGCGGATGAGAGATGGTTTCCACCATCCGCCGCGCCGTTCCGGGAGGCAGCTGAGTGTCGGCGTCCAAGGTGATGACGTAGCGGATCTTCCCCGGAAGGCGCCCGGCCTGAAGGATCTCCAGGCTGTGACCCCCGGCTAAAAATTCGTTGAGGTCTTCGATCTTGCCGCGCTTGCGTTCCCGGCCGATCCAGGACTGCTCGCTTTCGGACCAGATGCGCGGGCGATGAAACAGAAGAAAGCGGTCGCCGGGATGGCGGGTGTTCAGACTGGCGATCCCATCTCGCGCCCTCTTCAGCAGCGCGGCATCGCCGGGCGCGGATGCTTCCACCGCATCCGTAAAATCAGAGAACAGCGCATAGGAGAGATTCGCCTCCGGATTGGCCAGAAAGCGGACTTCCAGCTTGCGGATTTCGCCCTGGACCACCGCCTCGTTCGACAGCATCATAGGGACCACGACCAGGGTCGCGCGGTCGGACGGGATCCCCTCTTTGTAATTCATCTTCGGAAGTACAACCGGAGGGAACAATGAGATGACGAGCGCGTTGACGATCTGGATCGACAGCTCGCTGAGCGGGAAAAGCGCGAGCGCCGCCAGAATCCCGAGTACCCAGTGCTGCACGATGCCGGCCTCGCCTGCGAAGGCCACCGTCATCGCGGTGAAAGAAGCGGTCAGCGTAAGGATGCCGCCCAGGTAAACGCCGGTGGCGTGTTTTCGTATCGAGCGGTGAAATCTGGTTCGCAGCCTCGGACGCGCGGCGGCGGCACGCTCCAGTTCCGAGACGCCCTCAGCCAGCAGATAATAAGTGACGTTCCGGCTTGGGGAATCCTCCGCGGCCGCGGCCAGGTTGACGGCCAGGCGCGCCACTTCGAGCTCTTCCTTGGCGCTGGTCCGGGCGATTTGCTCCACGATCCGGCGGCAGCGGTCGCGAGTGGCAAAGTCGCTGTGTGTGTAGACGCCGGCCGGATCGCCTCGTAATTCGATCTCCACCAGGCTGGCTGCCTCGAAAATGATCGTGAAATCGAGTTGCGACAGGAGGCGGAGGCTGCCAAATGCCTGCGCCGTCGCAACGCTTTCGGCCGCTTCCCGCGCATGCTCGGCCCGCACTACGTCCGTCAGCGGTAGCTGGAGCCGTTCTTCGATCCACTGCTGGACGCTGGCGAAGCTGTTTTCCTCGCCCTGAAGCTGTTCGGCCAGCACCATCAGGAAGTGATGCGCGCGAACATAATCTTCCGATTCCATCCGGCCGAGCATCCGATTGAATTCGTCGCTTCCACGGCGGGCGGCGGCGGTAAGACGATCGGCCCACAGTTGAGCCGCTTCCCGGCAACGCTGCGCGCACGCTACGCTGGTGGCCAAAGCCGCCAGGTGTTCGACGACCGCCATGCGGAGGAACAGCGGAAAAGACCATAGCTCGGCAATGCGAAGCGGTTCCTTGCTCTGTGATTCGTAAAGGTGGGCGATAATCGACGCCTCGTTCAAGGAACCCTGGCTTTGCCGGATCAGATCCTGGGCGATGCGATACGCTCGCGGCCGGGCGGACGCCGGCCCTGAATCCGTCAGCATTTTTCGATACTCGCGGGGAAGATCCGAGCGTATCTCAGACAGATTGGATCGGATCAGATATGCGTTGTCCAGGAACCAGGCAGCCGCCGGAGCCGCGGTGTGTCCCAGGCCGACGGCCTCACTGAGGTCGGTATTCGCCGCCTCAATAAGACTCTGGCTGGCGCGCAAGCTCGGGAAGGGTTGGTTACTGGCGGTTTCCCCGGCGTCATCGCAGTACGGCTGAACGACGTGTTCAGGCAGGACGAAAACCGCCGTGTGGCCGACCTGCCGGAGAGCCTGAACTAATGCCAGCGATTGCTGCGGAGGAACCTCCGCCAGCAACAGCCGCTCCCCTTCGAGGACCAGTCCTGCTTGCGGCTGGACATCCGGGTGGGAGTCTTTTGGTCCGCGCACAAGGCGAACCTGGCGGACGCCAACGCTGTGCGCTACGCGACGAAGCTCAGCAGTGTGATCCTCTCCCGCCGGGAAGAAGGCCAGCACAGTGCGGTTCGTTGTTTTCTTTCGGAAAGGGAGATGGATCCCTCCACTCACTCGGCCCGGCCTCGAATCGCTTGAGCCACCAGACTAAGCACGAAAAGAGTGCCGAACAGGACGCTGGCGCCCTTGGCGGACACGACCGTCGACGTATCCGTTAAGCTCATGCCGGCCGCGGCGACAGTCATCAGTGCAAAAAGTATCATCCAGCCACGCATTATGTGCTCCTCCAAATACGGCGACAGTGAGACTTACGCTTTGCCACACCTGGATATCAGCACGTGCAGTACCAGAACACGTTCGCTTTTCTTTCGGCTATCCGGGATGACAGGTAACGCAATAACCGGCTGGTCAGGTCTGGTTATTGCGGAAGTGCCGACCGGCGGTGACCGCTGGTCGTCACGGTTGGGGATCTGCTGGGTGTACGGGCGGGAAGCCTTTCCTTGTTCCTGCCTGTGCCGAGGGCACACGTACTTGCCAATTTGCAGGAGAGCTAACCGCGCACTCCTGCCATAGCGAGTATACACGAGTCTTCAGTGGCTATGGGCTCACAACGATGGCCACACGCCGCCGCGAAGGGTCTGCCTGCCCATCGCCCGGCTCGGCCTCGTTCTTCCACTCGACCGTCAAATTCGAAATACCCAGTCCGCGCAGCAGCGTCGCGATATTTTGTGCGCGTTTCTCGGCGAGTCCGGCCTTCTCGATCAGGTGGTCCCCGTTCGACAGGACACTGGTCGCGCGATACCCGGAGATCTTTACGTTCGCCGCGCCCATCCGTTTGGCGTAAGCCGCCGCTTCGGTAACCACCTGGTTGGCGGCGTACTCGAGATAGTCGTCATTGAACGCGTACAACACCGTAAATTCCTGCCTCCCGGTCAAAGGCTCGCGCGGCGCGCGCCGAACCTCGGGCCTTTGAGATGACGGCCCCGGCCCCCTGACGGCGGCAGGCGCATCGATCCCCGGCTCGGCCGGCAGCAGTGTGTTGCAAGCCAGGTTCACTTCTTTCAGCACCGAAATGGAAACAGGCTGCAAAGGAATGCCGCCGCAGACTCGGGGGACGTTCGGGCCGGAGGCGATGCGGCCTTCGACCAGCACTTCGTGCTTGAGCTGAGGAGGATGGAAATCGTTGGTGATGTCCTGCTGGATCCCGAGATAGTACGTCTCGCCTTCATACTCGGCCAGGAAACAGGGAACGGTCTTGGTATCGCGCACAATCGGGCAGGAGACGAAGTTCCGCTGCTGGCCCAGCACCACGGCCGCTCCCAGAATGAACAATCCCAGAGAACGCACTACAGAGCTCCCAGGAAGTTGATCAGGTCTTCCTTCTCCTGGTCCGAAAGCTTCATATCGAAGCGGCGATCGTAGAAATCGACCACCTCGCGTAAAGTTTTAGCCGACCCATTCGCGAAGTACGGTGCCCGTGCGGCCAGGCCGCGAAGTTGCTGCATCACGATCGACCCGACATCGACGCAGCGGCCCGAAATGAGCGCGCGGCCCGGATCTGTGGTGTAGATCACGCGCCCCAGGTAAGGATGCGGATCGGCATCGCGAGAGCACGTGATCTTGAAGACCGGGAGTTCGCTCGATTCCGCCGACGGTTCGTTCCAAGTGGGATAGTTGGTGGTGCCAACGTCGACCCATCCGGCCGAGAGATCCTGGCCGGTCATTTGAGCGTTGTGGCAGGTGGCGCAGGTGCGCTTCAGCGGGTTGCCCAAGCCGATGGAGTTGATATGCGCCGCATCGCGCAGCCAAAATTGGCGAAACATAAAAATATCCGCGCCGCGGGCGACCGAGGAGCGGTAGTAGTCGTTCCCTTTCCAGGCAGTGAAGAGCCCGAAGACCGGATCGTAATCGTTGTCGCCCAGCACGCCCGCCCGATGATCGCGCAGCGCGGCCACTCCCAGCCCGGGAGGTCCGCCCGCTTCCGCCAGAGGTCCGCCGAAGATGTGCGCCTGCTGTGCCACGTACACCTGCGACTCGAATTCGACGATCTTATCGATCTGCTGGCGCGAGGGAGCCTCGTGCGCCTGCTCGTGACCCATAATCGCGCTGACCGCCTGGGTCTTCAGAGACGGCTCACGCGCGTCGGTCATGAGATTCATGCCGACGGGATTCCCGGTTTCAGGATCGACGTCAGCCAGCTTCCCGGTCTTGAGCACAATCGGCCGTCCGCCGGAAATGACGTACTTGAGGTTGGCCGCCGGACGCGGACGGCGATAGACAGAGATGGTCGGATCAGCGCTCTTCAGCCCATATTGAGCGCTGGTATTGCACCCGCCAGGATCGCGCACGATTTCGATCGTAAACTCGACAGGTTTCGGCGAACCGTCGGCGTTCCTTGGCGGCCAAGGCAGGGGAATACGAAACAGGCCGCGATTCAGCAGGAGGGAATGCGATTTTTCCTGGTCCTGAGGCAGCCCAGGGCAGTTCGACCCGTCGAACGCGGCGAACACCGGGTCTTTGCCGTCGGTCTCCCGCCATCGTTCCAGCAGGCCCGCAGTGGATACGCTCATCCCGTAGGTGGGCTGATGGCAATTGACGCAGGCTCGTCCGTTGGTGCCGAGAGCCGTAAAAAAAGGATGACCCTTGGTGTCCACAGGCCCCGACGCATTGAGCACCCCAAGCGTTCCTTCGTTGCTGTCAAACGCATCCAACTCCGGCAGGGTAGCGCCGCTGCCGGGCTCAATCCAGGTGATCTTGAAACGGTCCTGATATTGGGCGCTCAGCGTGAGCACAATTCCGGCGATCAACATGACGAGAACGAACAGTCTGCGCATGGGAATAATCTATTATGTTATCGCTCCTGCGGGACCGTCGTCGGTAGCGGTGTCTAGGAACAGCAATCCGGGCCGCAGCATGCCTCTCGCGAGCCTGAGGCGGAGCGGGGTTTCTCGGCGCGGATGAAAGCGCTCAGGAATTTCCCCTCCACCAGTTTGCTGATCGCATCGACGTCGATGCCTTCGCCGGAAAGGAACTGCCGGGCGTCGTCGACGCTATAGACTCGCGTTGGCTCGATAGCGATCGCGTCAAAACCCGCGTCCGCCAATTTCCGGACATAGTCTGATTCTTCGAGGGCTCCGGCAATGCAGCCGACCCACAATTCCATGCTGCGCCGCACCTGCTCCGGCACTGCGCCGCGGACGACCACATCGGAGACGGCGAATCGGCCACCCGGTTTGAGGACGCGAAATGCCTCGCGAAGAACTTTATCTTTGTCGGCGGACAGGTTGATCACGCAGTTGGAAATGACCACGTCGACGGAGTTATCGGGAAGCGGAATCTTTTCGATCTCGCCCTTGAGAAACTCGACGTTCCGCACCCCCGACCTGCGCTGATTTTCGCGCGCCAGAGCCAGCATTTCATCGGTCATATCCAAACCATACGCCTTGCCCGACGGCCCGACCCGCTTCGCCGAAAGCAGCACGTCGATACCACCACCGGAGCCCAGATCGAGCACCGTTTCGCCCGGATTTAAGCGAGCCAGGGCCGTCGGATTTCCGCAACCGAGAGATGCCAGCACCGCCTCTTCCGGAATCTGGCTGGTCTGGCTGGCGTCGTATAGATTCGATGTGATCGGATCGATACAGCCGAGCGAGCCGGGGGCCGCGCCGCAGCAGGAACTGCCGCCCGATTTGACGCGCAGCGCCGCCTCACCGTATTTTTCCTGTACTGTTTCTTTCACGTTCATATGGAGTCTCCTACTTGCAAAGTTGCGTGATCTTGGCCGGTTTGATGGCCTTGTTGCGGGTGCAGCACTCGGCGTAGAGGAACCCGAGCAGCTCCTCAAGCGCCGTAGCGTTGGCGGTGTAGCGTAGAAACGTGCTTTCGCGGCGCACGGCGATAAGATCCTCGTTCTTAAGCTTTTCCAGGTGATGAGACAGGGTGGACGGCGCAATTTCCAGTTCGTTCTGAATCTCACCAACCACCATGCCTTCAGGATGCGCGGCTAGAAGCGCGCGGAGAATTCGCAGGCGCGGCTCGGCCCCGAGAGCTGCGAACATATCCGCATAAGTCGCGGTCCGGTCCGTCCCGGACGCCGCCTGAAGTCTGGAAGATTCCATACTTCTATCATACTCGAAATATGAAAGCAGTCAAGAGCACACATCCAGGCCCTGATTGCGGTCGCTTGACATATCTTAAACCGTTGTTTTAAGCTGCTGTTTAACTGCTTCCATGACTCCCACGACAAACGCCGCGCAAAGAAAGCCTCCCGCGGGAGGGAGCCTCCTGCCGCTGCTCAAGCCGTACCGGTTGCTCATCGCCGCCCTGGTGGTCCTCACGGTGGTGGGCAACGGCCTGAACCTGGCGGTGCCCAAAATCATCTCGCACGCCATCGACGCTTATACGCAGCAGAGTTTCGTCATCTCGACCGTAGTTCTGCAGTTCATCGTGGTGGCTTCGCTGGTTTTCACGCTTACTTACCTGCAAAGCATCGTCCAAACTTACGCCTCGGAACGCGTCGCCAAGGATCTGCGGGCGCGGGTGGCGGCAAAGATTTCCGTGCAGTCCTACGCCTATGTGGAACGAGTCACGCCGGCCAAACTGCTGACCAATCTCACCTCCGACATCGATGCCGTGAAGCTCTTCGTATCCCAGGCGATCGCCTCGATCATCTCCTCGCTGTTTCTGATCGTGGGCGCGGGAATTCTCCTGCTGTCGATTAACTGGCGTCTGGGGCTCTGCGTTCTTGGAATCGTGCCATTTATCGCGATCACGTTTCAGATGGTACTGAGGAAGGTGCGGCCGCTCTTCAAGAGGGCCCAGGAAGCCATCGACTGGCTGAACCGCGTGATCAACGAAAGCATCCTGGGAGCGGCGCTGATCCGGCTGCTCAACACGCAGCAACTCGAGTACGCCAAGTTCCTGGCGGCGAATACAGAAGCCAAGGACCTGGGCCTCGAAACGCTGCGGCTGTTCGCCGGCATGATCCCGGTGATCACCTTTGCGACCAACCTCGCGACGGTTACGATTCTCCTGCTGGGCGGGCACTTCGTGGTCGCCGGCAGCATGAGCCTGGGAGACTTCACGGCGTTCAACTCGTACCTCTTCATTTTGATTTTTCCGATCATCCTCATCGGCTTCATGAGCAACGTGATTGCCCAGGCGACGGCGTCCTTTCACCGGATCGAAGCCATCCTGAACGCCCCCGAGGAGCAGAAGACCGGCGGTCTGGTGCGGGATCTGCGCGGCGATATCGCCCTGGAGAACGTATCCCTGGCATTCGGGGAAAAGCTGGCGCTGCGCAATGTTTCCCTGGCCGCGAAAGCGGGAACCCGGACGGCGATTATCGGCCCGACGGCAGCGGGCAAGACCCAACTTCTCTATCTGCTGATCGGATTGTTACCGCCCACGTCGGGATCGGTCACCTACGATGGGGAATCGATCGACGCTTACGATAAAGAAGCGCTGCACCGGCAGGCAGGTCTGGTATTTCAGGACAGCGCGATGTTCAACCTGACTTTGCGGGAGAACATCGCCTTCAGCAATACCATCCAGGACCGGGATCTGGAGAAGGCGATTGCCACCGCCGAGCTTGCCGACTTCCTGGCGGCTCTTCCGCAAGGCCTGGATACGGTGGTTTCCGAGCGCGGAACCAGTCTCTCCGGCGGGCAGAAGCAGCGCATCATGTTAGCCCGCGCGCTGGCGCTGAATCCGAAAGTGCTGCTGCTCGACGATTTCACAGCGCGCGTGGATCCGACCACGGAGCGGACGATTCTGAACAACGTCCGCGAGAATTATCCGGGGATCACGCTCATTTCCGTAACCCAGAAGATCTCGTCCGTCATGGATTACGACCAGATCGTTCTGCTGATGGAGGGCGAGGTTCTGGCCACCGGAACGCACCCGCAGCTGATGGAGGCATCCACTGACTATGTCCAGCTCTTCCACTCCCAGCGCAGCACCAGCCACTATGAAATACACGCTTGACACGGGACGCGCCCCGCGCCAGCCAGCCTCACTGCGGAGCGGTATCAAACGGTTTGTGCCCCTGGTGGCCGGCGAAAAACGTCAGGTCATCATTGCGGTCATAGCCATCACTTTCAGTTCCGTGGCGTCTTTGGTGGCGCCGGTCCTGATCGCGCATACCATCGATACGTATATCCGGGTCGGTGACGCCAGCGGTCTTTTGCGCTTCTCGCTGTTGGTGCTAGCCGTCTACCTCGCGGGTGTGGCGGCTAGCTATGTCCAGATCCGAACCATGGGCGGCGTGGGACGCAGGATTCTGTTCGAAGTCCGAAACAGTCTGTTCCTCAAGCTGCAGGAACTTCCGGTCGTGTTCTTCAACCAGAACAAGGCCGGCGACCTGATTTCGCGCCTGAACAACGATACCGACAAGCTGAATCAGTTCGTGTCCCAGGCCCTGATGCAGTTCGTGGGGAGCATCTTCCTGATGACCGGCGCCGCCGTCTTCCTGCTCAGCCTGAATATTCGCCTGGGCGCGGCCGCGCTCCTGCCCGCGCTGGGAGTGCTGATTTTCAGCCGCGCCACGTCTTCCTGGATCAAGGCGAAGAACATGAAGAGCCTGCAAACCCTGGGCGGAATGAGCTCCGAGGTGCAGGAGAGCCTGAACAATTTCAAAGTGATCGTGGCCTTCAACCGGAGCGACTACTTCCGTCTGAAATTCAATTCCGCCAACGACAAAAACTTCCAGGCTTCCATGAGCTCGGGTCTTGCAAACGGCATCTTGATGCCTCTGTACGGCTTCGCTGCGCACCTGGCGCAACTGCTGGTGGTGGCGTACGGGATTTACCTGATCGGAACGGGAGCGGTTACGCTCGGCCTGCTGATCGGGTTTCTGCTGTACGTCAACAGCTTCTACGGACCGATGCGGCAACTGGCAACCGTATGGTCGTCGTTCCAACTGGCGCTGGCATCGATGGACCGGATTTCCGAAGTGCTGGCGCTGGCATCGGACATGCCGGTGATCGCGGCTTCCGAAGCGCAATCGGAATCGGTCTTGACGTTCCGCCAGGTGCATTTTCACTATCCCGGAGGAAGCGACGTCCTGCGGGACATCAGTTTCGAGCTGGAACCAGGGAAGGCTTACGCGCTGGTAGGTCCCACGGGCGGCGGCAAGACCACCACGGCGCTGCTGATGGCGCGGCTATACGATCCCACCGGAGGATCCGTTTTGCTGAACGGGCGCGATATCCGGTCGTATACGCCTGAGGAGCGAGCCCGCAAGATCGGATTTATTCCACAGGAGCCATTCCTGTTCAGCGGCACCGTGCGGGACAACGTTCTTTACGGCAACGAAAAGTATAAGGACTATTCGAGCGAAAAGCTGAGCGAGGTACTGGAGGAAGCCAACCTGTCGAGACTCCTCGCGCGCTTCTCCGAAGGATTGGACACCCCGGTGTCCACCAGCGGAAACAGCATCAGCCTGGGCCAGAAACAACTCATCGCGTTCATGCGCGCCACCCTGCGCGAGCCGGAATTGCTGATCCTGGACGAGGCCACCGCCAACATCGATACCGTGACCGAGGAACTGTTGCAGGAGATTCTCAACAAGTTACCCGCGACCACGACCAAAGTGATCATCGCGCACCGCTTGAACACGATTGACAACGTCGACCAGATTTTTTTCGTGAACTCCGGAGAGATCACGCTGGCGGGTTCCATGGAACATGCCGTCGATATGCTGCTGCATGAGAAGAGGGCCAGCTAGCCTTGCTCGATTCATTCCGAACCAAGCGTTTGACCCCCACCATCCCGGCGGGCGTACCCGGGTTGCCGGAAGCGGCCGACAATACCCGGACCCGCTTGCTGAAAGCCGCCGCGGAGGTCTTCGCCGAGCACGGTTATGAGAACGCCACGATCCGCCAGATCTGCACTCGGGCGGACGCGAACGTGGCACTGGTCAACTACCATTTCGGAGACAAGCTGGAGCTGTACACGGAAGTACTCCGCTTCTCCTTGCAGCCGGGAGCGGGCTTTTCCCTTCCCATCGTCGCGGCCGAACCCCGCGCGGCGCTGCGGCAGATCGTGGGTGCGATGGTGGAGCGGGCTTTCGAGACCGGGGGCCAGGCGAATCTTCGATTCCGCTTGATGCTGAATGAATTTGTGCGGCCCAGCGGCGCGACGGCTCGGGTGGTGGATGTCGTTTTGCGGCCGGTTTATGACCGGCTGCGGGAGATCGCCGGCGCCATCCTGAAATTGCCGCCGGAGCACGAAAAAACGCGGCTGTGTGTGCATAGCATTCTGGGACAGGTGGCCCACTTTGCCCACTCCAGGCAGATGCTGGGGCTTCTCTGGCCGGAGATGAAAATGACTCCGGCGCAGCGCGAACTGGTGGCGGATCACATCGCCCGGTTCAGCTTGGCCTATCTCGACCGGACGCCGTCCAGCCCGCCGGGGACCGCCAGCCGCCGGCCCGGATCGAAAAAAAGAGCGTCGAGAGGGCCATCCAGGGTCTAGCTACGCCATCCGGGGCTTGCGCCCGGGCAAAACATTGATTATCTTGCATAAAGGCCGGTAAGTTTGCCGGAGCCTCGCGGTTACGAATCCTGTGGAGGCCAAATGAGGAGGCCAAATGGCTAAAGGCGAGACCGGATTTCGCCGCTGGCACGCTAAGCAGCAATATTTGCATCGCAATGGGCTGCTTAGGCTGGCGCTTGGGGTTGCCATCGTCGCGGTTCCTGGATATCTCCAGATCGCCCGCTCCCAGCAGACCGCGCCGGTTTCTCCGGCCGCGCTGGCGAGCACACCCGTGACTGGCGCGGCTTCCGAGCGCGCCTTACTCGACAAGTACTGTGTGACGTGCCACAACCAACGCTTGCAGACGGCTGGATTGCTGCTGGACAAGATGGACGTGGCCAAGATGCAGGAACACGGCGAAGTATGGGAAAAGGTCGTGCGCAAGCTGCGCGCCGGAATGATGCCGCCGGCGGGCATGCCGCGCCCCGACCCGCCCGTCCTCGAATCGATGGTCTCTTACATGGAGAAAGAGCTGGACCATGATGCCGCGCCTAACTTGGTCCCGCCGGGCATGCATCGCCTGAACCGCACCGAATATACGAACACCATACGGGACGTGCTGGCGCTCGAAGTGGACGCCACCAAGTTCCTGCCGCCGGACGATTCCACGCGCGGGTTCGATAACATCGCGGGCGCGCTGACCTTGTCTCCGGCGCTGATGGAGGCGTACCTATCGGCTGCGGGAAAAATCAGCCGGCTGGCGGTCGGCGACGTGTCGGCGCCTACTCAGGCTGTCTTCGAGGTGCCAGCGGATACCGCGCAGAACTATCACATTGAGGGTCTGCCCTTCGGGACCCGCGGCGGCATCCTCATTAAATACCAATTCCCCGCCGACGGCGAATATACATTTAAGGTGAAAGGCGTCACGGGCTACTTCCAGGCCGTTCTGGGCGGCGTCAAAGGCGAGCAGCTCGAAGTCACCATCGACGGCGAGCGGGTAAAGCTGTTCGACTGGGATAAGGAAATCGCGAATACCACCGGCAACGGCAAATCGACGCAGCGCATTCCGGTCAAGGCCGGCCTGCACACGGTTGGCGTGACCTTCCTCGCGACCAATGACCTGCCGGGCAGCGAACTAAATGTCCCGTTTCAGCGAACCATGAACACTCCCGGATCTATTCCCGGATTTCTGTTCTATCCGCACGTCGGACAAGTGTGGGTCGAGGGCCCCTACAATCCCAAGGGAGCCAGCGACACGGCCGCGCGTAAGAAGATTTTCGTGTGCCGCCCCGCGTCAGCCAAGGATGAATCGGCGTGCGCGCGTAACATCGCTTCCGCGCTGGTGAAGCATGCGTTCCGCCGTCCGGCGACCTCGGCGGACCTCTCGCGGTTGATGGAGTTTTATCAGTCCGGCCGGACTGATAACGGCACCTTCGATGACGGCATTGAGGCGCTGCTGCAGCGCGTGCTCGCGGATCCGGAATTCGTGTATCGCCTGGAGCCGGAGCCCGCCGGGCTGGGCGTCGGCAAAGGCTACCGCATCAGCGATCTGGCGCTGGCTTCCCGGCTTTCCTTCTTCCTGTGGAGCAGCGTTCCCGACGACGAGCTGATCGATCTGGCCGCGCAAGGCAAGCTCAAGGATCCCGCCGTACTCGAAAAACAGGTTCGGCGCATGCTGGCGGATCCGAAATCCGACGCTTTGATCACCAACTTCACAGGGCAGTGGCTGGGCGTGCGCTCGCTGAAAAGCAGCGAGCCCGTCGTGAATCTGTTTCCGGACTTCGACGATAACCTCCGCGCGGCTTACCAGCGTGAGATGGAGCTGTTCTTCGGCAGCATCGCTCACGAAGATCGCAGCATCCTGGATCTGCTGACCGGGGATTACACCTTCGTCAATGAGCGGCTGGCGAAGCAGTATGGGATCCCGAATATCTACGGCCCGCAGTTCCGCCGGGTTACGCTGCCTGCCGAACTCGACATGCGCCGCGGCCTGCTGGGCAAGGGTGCGCTGTTGACCGTGACATCGAACGCGGCCCGCACGTCTCCGGTCGCCAGAGGCAAGTGGTTCCTGCAGACGTTCCTGGGCATCAGCCCGCCGGATCCGCCGCCAAACGTGCCCGTGATCAAGGAAAAACCGGTGGATTCCACCGGTAACGCGAAGGCGCCGACCATGCGCGAGATCATGGAATTGCACCACACCAGCCCGTCCTGCGCGTCGTGCCACAAGATCTTTGAGCCGATCGGACTGGCGCTTGAAAATTTCGACGCGGTGGGCACCTGGCGCACGCAGGATGGCGATAGCCCCATTGACGCCAGCGGCGTGCTGGTGGACGGAACCAAAGTGGACGGCATCGTGAGCCTGCGCGACATGCTGGTGCGCCGTTCCGATCAGTTCACCCGGGTGGTCACCGAGAAACTGATGACCTACGCTTTAGGCCGCGGCGTGGAATACCAGGACATGCCGCTGGTGCGGTCGATTGTGCGGGATTCGGCGGCCAGCCACTACAAGTTCTCGTCCGTGGTCATGGGGGTCGTGAAAAGCCCCGCATTCCAGACGAATATGAAGCTGCCCGAAGGCGAGAAAGTATCCGCCGACACCCAGACCCGGGCGGCGCGTTAACAGCAGTTCGTGAATAGGAGAATACAGCCATGACGTTTATCACCAAGAAGCACATGTCCCGGCGAACAGTTCTGCGCGGCGCCGGCGCGACGCTTGCGCTGCCCCTTCTGGACGCGATGATTCCGGCCTCGACGGCGCTGGCGCAAACAGCGGCCACGCCGAAGCCGCGATTCGTCGGCTGCTTTGTCCCCCACGGCGCGGCGCCGGGTTACTGGGTGCCCGCCACCGAAGGCAAACTGGACGCGACGCTGCCCTTCAACTGGAAGCCGCTGGAGCCGTTCGTGAATCAGACCGTGATTATGAGCGGCTTGCATTCCCGCTCGGCCGAACCGCCTCCCGGCGCGACCGGAGCCGACCATTGGGTCGCGGCCGCATTCATGTGCGCGGAGAAACCCAAGAAAACCGCGGGCGCCGATGTCCAGGCGGGCACCACCATCGATCAGCTGATCGCGCAGAAGATCGGCCAGCAGAACCTGATGCCGTCCATGCAGCTCGCGGTCGAAGATCCGGGCGCGAATTCGAGCAACTGCGGCGAAGGCTACAGTTGCACCTACACCAACACCATTTCCTGGTCCTCGCCGACGGACCCCCTGCCGATGGAGCTGAATCCGCAGGTGGTGTTCGAGCGCATGTTCGGAGACGGCAGCACCGCTGAGCAGCGCGCCAAGCGCCGCAAGCGCGACGGCAGCATTCTGGACTCGCTGACCAGCAGCCTCACACGCCTTCGCACCGAGTCGAGCGCACCGGATCGGGCGCGGATCGACAACTATACCGAGAATGTCCGCGAGATCGAGCGGCGGCTGGCAATTGCCATGGAGGCTTCGACGGTCGCGCCCACCGATATGAGCGTGCCTGTGGGCGTGCCGCAGACTTTCGACGAACATATTAAGCTGCAGTTCGACCTGATGGCCCTGGCCTTCCAGGCGGACATCACTCGCGTAGGCACGCTGCTGTTTGCGCGCGACCTCACCGGCCGCACGTATCCCGAAAGCGAAGCGCCTACTTCCGGCTTCCATGGCGTGTCGCATCACGGCGAAGATCCCCGGAATATCGCGCTGCTGTCGAAAATCAACCAGTATCACATCAAGATGCTGGCCCATCTGATCGCCAAGCTCGCCAAGACCCCGGACGGCGACGGCACCCTGCTCGATCATTCGCTGGTTCTCTACGGCAGCAACATGGGGAACTCCAATCAGCACGTCCACTACGATGTGCCGCACGTGCTGGTCGGCGGATTGAACGGGAAACTCAAGGGCGGGCGTCATCTGGCGTATCCGCAGAAACAGGTGCCGACCGGCAACCTGCTGTTGAGCATACTGGACATGTACGACATTCATCAGGACAGTATCGGGGACAGCACCGGGCATCTGGAAAATCTATAGAGACTCGATATGAAACGCACCTTCCTCCCGTTGATCCTGTTCCTGTTCACAGGCGCGTCGTTCATAGCTGCCGCCGCACCGTCCGAGGTTGCCGACGCGGTCATGCGCGGCGATAAAGCGGCCGTGCAGAAACTGGTGGCCCAGCACGCCGATGTGAACGCTCCCCAGGCCGATGGCGCCACGGCGCTGCACTGGGCAGTGTTCCAATCCGATAAGGAAATGGTGGACCTTCTGATTCGCGCCGGTGCGAATGCCAAGGCCGCCAACCGCGAGGGCGCCACGCCGTTGTGGCTGGCGAGCGTCAACGGAGATGCCGCTATCATCGAAGCCCTGATTAAGGGCGGGGCCGATCCCAATGAGAAACTGCCGCTGGGACAGGACTCCTCTCATGGAAGCCTCCCGCACCGGCAATGTCGATGCGATCAAAGTGCTGCTGGATCACGGCGCGCAGATAAACGCGAAGGAAACCTTGCGCGGAACCACTCCGCTTGATGTGGGCCGCGGATGAAGGCCACGCGCCTGCCATCCAGCTTTTGATCCAGCGCGGAGCGGATATCACTGCCCGATCGAGTCCGGCGGAGCGCGGACGCGGGCCGGCCCTCGGGAAGTCAAATGATCCGCGGCAGGCGGTGGCACGGCAAGGTGCAGCGCTCGCTGCCGGGCAGGCATCGCCGCCTCTGGGCTCGGACCGGGCTGGGGCCGCGACAGGACGTGGAGCAGGAGCGGCTCAGGGACGTGGCGGACGCGGTGGCCGCGGGAGGCCGGGGCGCCGCTGGTGCGGCAGACGGCACCGATCAGGGCGATGATGCGACCGCGGCGGCGTTTGGTTTCGGCGGCCGTAACCGGGCGCCTGTCCTCGATGGCGGAGAGCTGACGCCGCTGGTATATGCCGTCCGGTCCGATAATCTCGATTCCGTGAAGGTCCTGCTGGCGGCGGGAGCCGACGTGAACCAGGTCACCGGGTACGGCTGGAGTCCTTTGCTGGTCGCGACGCAGAACCGCTACTACAAGCTGGGAGCGTATCTGCTGGAGCATGGCGCCGATGTGAATCTCGCCAACAAAGGCGGGTGGACGCCGCTGTATCTGGCCACCGATAACCGCAATATCGAATCCGGAGATTATCCGGTCCGCAAGGGCGACATGGATCATCTGGATTTCATCAAGCTCCTTTTGGAAAAAGGCGCCAACGTGAATGCCCGGATGAAGGACAGCACGGAGACCCGCACTGTTTTTACGAACCAGTGGCTGGATGAGAACGGCGCGACGGCTTTTCTGCGCGCATCGCAGTCCGGGGACATCGTGCTGATGAAACTTCTGCTGGCTCACGGAGCGGATCCGAAGATCGATACCGTCCTGCACGTTACGGCGCTGCAAGTGGCCGCCGGAATCGGCTGGGTGGAGGGCATCACCTACGAGTGGTCGCCGGAACAAACGCTCGAAGCCGTCAAGCTGCTGCTCGATCTGGGGCTTGACCCGAATGCGCAGGCCGACACCGGGCGCGTCGCGCTGCATGGCGCCGCGCACAAGGGCGCTACGGCTGTGGTCCAGGTTCTGGTGGATCACGGCGCCAAACTCAACATCCGGGATTACGGCAACACGGATAACCGTGGCGGCAAGCTGGCCGTGCACACCTGGGAACCGGTGGATTACGCCGACGGACTGGTCCGCGTCGGCGTACAATCGGCGATCGCGCATCCCGAGACCGGGTTGCTATTGCGCAAATTGATGACGGCTGCCGGACTTCCTGCCCCGCCGGTCGGCCGCACGCTGGAATCCATTTGCATCACCGAAGCCTGCGATTAGGCCCTGGGCTTAAGCCGCAGGACTTTTAACATCAGTTTGCCCAACGGGCCGCGCCGGCGTTCGTTCAAGAACAGCCACGACAACAGTCCTACAATCGCCGGTGGCTTAAAACCCGGATCGAGAGAACGTCGCCGCTCGAGAATTCCCGCGAGCGTTTCCCGAGGATTCTCCCGGAAGTCGTCCAGCATCGCGGTCTGGTGGACGCAGGAGATCGTGCAGAATGGGGCGCAGGCCTTGGGCCGCGCGGCTTCGCGCACAAGATCTTCCATCGTATAATCTTCGAGCGGGATTCCGGGATGCCCCCGCTGTTGCGAACAATAATGCACCAGTCCCTCTTCGCAGATGTACAGGAAACGTCCTCCCGCGCGGCAATGCCAGTCGTTGGGAAGGCCGCGGCTGATATTTTCCTGGAAGCTGTCGAAATGCGTAAACGAGAAGAGCGAGGTTTTGAGCCGCCGGAACCGCTGGTACACGCGCTGCTGCTCAGGCGCGAGCGGTTTCAGCTGTCCCGTGTGATCGTGGAGAATCCCCACCGTGCTGGTGAAGCCCAATTTCCTGGCTCGATCGCCAATCAGAAATGCATCCTCAGGATTCCGGATGCCGGCCCCCAATACCGAGTTGATGGTGACCTGGAACTCCGCGTACCTGGCCAGCCACTGCAGCTTGAGGTCGAGCACCTTGAGACTCTTTTTCGAAATCTGATCCGGCATTAAGTTGTCGATGCTGATTTGCAGGTAGTCGAGTCCCGCCTGATTCAAGCCTTCGATGCGATCGCGGGTGAGCAGCAGGCCGTTGGTAATCAGAGTGGCGATGGCGCCCCGCTCGCGGATCCGTTGAATGATGGCGTCGAGATCCGGGTGCAGCATGGGCTCGCCGCCGCTCAAAGTGATGATGGTGGTGCCCAAATCGGCCAGCCGATCGATCCGGCGGAGCATAATATCGAGCGGCACGGGGCTCGAGACCTGGTCGTACTCATTGCAATAAGCGCAATCCAGATTGCAGCGGCGGGTCGGCACGATTTGAGCCAGTATCGGATGGGAAGCCGATTGCATGGCGCGCGCGAACATCCGCGTCTCGCGGACTTGCCGTCCACGCTCTTTTAAAAATTTCCGCAGCTTCAAACGTTCGATCCCTCTCTTATAGTTTGACGCCGCGCGGCTCCTCCCTACGGCCTTTACCTGAATCCAAACGTGAATGCCCATAAGTGTTTCGCCGTCCTTTACACAGTGATTCTTACGAAGATGGGAGCTTTGTACCTGGCAAGGATCCCCCTTGAAGGACCGCAGCGTTCGCGCCGTCCGGGAAACCGCTGAGGATGTAGCCATTGCTATTCAGCAAGTTAAAGCCGAACACACGGGAGTGAGCCAGCGCCGTCCGCATGCTGGCCCTCAAAATGCCAGCGTACCAATGAGATGTGGACTGACCGGCTAAGATCACGAAAGACCATTCTGGTCGTGGAGAATGATCCCGTAATCCGCGGGCTGCTGTGCCGCGCGCTGCGTCCCGCATATCATATCCTTCAGGCCGCTAACGCGGAGGACGCTGTCCGGATCGCAGCCCAGCATCGCAGGAACATCGACTTACTGCTGACCGAGGTAAAGCTCCCGCGGCTGCGCGGCTGGGAACTGCTGGAGCTTCTCGCGCTGGATTATCCCGAACTCAAAGTGATTTACGTCACGAAATCGATCGACCCGGAGATGCGGGCACACACTCGCCGGCAGAAGGTCGTGCTGCTGGAGGAGCCTTTCCCGATGGCTTGCCTGCAACAGACGGTCTGCGACCTCCTGGAGAACCCGCAATCGATGCGAGCGGGGGTGCCGCGGCCGGCTCCATCGTCGCTCCTCCTGCGTATGCGTGACTACTTGCGCAGGCGTTGGTGGATACACCGGACAACCTGACGGTATACACATTTGTTTACGATCCGTAGGAATTGTCTGACGGTTTCGCGTTTCGTACAGTTTCCATACTGCGCGCGGCCTTGTACGCAAGTCTTGCCGGAGCGACACTGAGTCGCAGGGGAAACCAGGCAAACAATAGGAGTTACACTGATGTTGACAGGCGAGTTTGGCATGAGTGAGCCAATCGCCAGCTGTATTCTTCTTTGGCGGCCAAGTTGCTATATTGTGTGGGTGCCCGCAGTACCTTCAGACGAACGTTTCCTGTGCCTGGACATGGTTTGTGTGAGTTGGACCTCCGGCTCGCTCAAAGCCTCTTCCGAGTGCGCCATCGTCATGGAGATCTGGCGCAGCGGCGCGATACTTCAGACGGACGCGGCGATTCCAGAGGATGCGGTGGTTACCCTTGCGGCCCCCAGCGGACCCGTGCATGCCAAAGTCAGTGAGTGTACTCAGGACGATTATGGATTCCTGGTCGAAGTGGTTTTGCAGCCATCCGAGCAGTGGTTTCCCAACGCGTACAAGCCCGTCCACTTAATGGCCAAATAGCCGCTTATGCCGAGGCGGCCGATGCAAGCAGAGCTGGCCCTTGAAGATCGGCGCTCGAGACCGCTGCGGAGCTTTGGGAACCGCCGGCCAGCACGGGAATGGTGCGGAGTTCCTCTCGGATGGCCTGAATCCATACCGCGTATCGGGGGTTGGGCGCCCAGGAATAGAACCGCAGCAATTCCATCTCGCACTCAAACTGGGGATCTGTATAGGCCGGCACTGCCTCGCCGGCATGTTCAAAAGATCGCCCTCCGATTCGACGCAAAATGGATGCCGAGCAGTGGCGGCGCGTCGCTGTGCTCATCCCTATGGACCCACCCAGTTCCTGCGAGAGACTGTACATCGCCAGTGCCATTCGTATGGCCATCGTGGTCCCACGGACCTCCGGGGCCAAGGCCCAGCCTCCAATCTCGACGCATGGCAGATTCAGGCTCCGCGATAGCGCAAGTTCCGATTCCACTGCCAGTTCCAGTTTCTTTCCCCACTCTGCTGAGCTGGCTAGCGATGAACGGGAAACATTCAGCTGCGAAAAACCTGTCTCTTCGGCACAAACGTGATGACGCACACAGCCGCAAACCCGGTCTGCTTGGTCCACGGCCAGCAGGTGCCAGCTACGCTCGTCTTCTTCCGCCCGATGCCTGCCATCGGTGAGGTGGCGGGGCCGGATCGCACCGTCTTCGAGATATACCCTGCCCCGGAACCTTTGCATCTCAGCCAGCAATTTGTCCCGCCGCGTGGCGTCCGCTTGGACGACTCCCAAGGCAGGGGGTACTGTGGCGCTGGAAGGACCCAACAATATCCATTTCCGGGATGGGCCCGAACTAGCATGATCCATCAACATCAATAGGTTTCTCCAACCGGCGCATTCGTTTGGCGATCGATTTGCGGATAGACGGACAGGGGTAGTGCGCGTACAGCTCAGCAGTTGAAATACCAAAACAATTGCAGCGCTAAGCGCTGCGTTTTCAAGGGCTGTGATCGAGCCGGTCAGAAATGTTCGCGAGCTTCGTTCCTTCTTACTGAACGGCATCAGTAATACTGACGCGAATACTGACGCGATGATCTTCTCCGAGGGCGGCCTCGACTGTGCAGAATTTATCTTTTTCCGAGGCCGTTTCGGAACAAACGCGAGAAACCGGCGCGGATTGTCCACCATGATGCGGTGCAGCACCTGGTCGCTGATCCCGGCGGCTTTCAACTTCGGCACAAACACCGTCAGCGTTTTCGAATAGCCGCTGGATGCGTCGGCCGAGAACATCAGGTGATCGGCAAAACCCGCGTCGACCAGCGCCATGACCATGGGAACCTGCTGAGCGTCGCCATTTCCGCCCTGGCGATCGAAACCGACGAACGCGCCGCGCCTGCAAATGGCTTTATGGACATATACGTTCGCATCCACAAGATTCCCCAGGTGCCCGATCACGACCCGATCCGGCTTGACGCCCGCGTCCTCCAGGATGTCGAGCTGTTCGAGCGCCGACTTACCTGGAATCCCCGTGTGAGTGAAGATCGAAAGGTTCGTCGCGACGTGCGCCTTGCCGACGGCGCGAAACACCTTGCGCTCATCCGCGGTGATCTCGTCCCATGAGCCGATTTCGCCGAACACGCCGAGCGTATCGTCGTCCGCCTGCTTGATGAGCGCCTTGACGATCTGCTCTTCGCTCATCGTCGAGATCTCTTTGGGATAAAACGGCTGCGAGTAGAACCCGCCGCCTGCAACGATCGGAACGCCGGACTTCATCGAAACCTGGCGAATGAAGTTGATGTCGCGTCCCATGTCCGGATGTCCGGCATCGACGATGCAGGCGATGTTGCCGTCGCTCGCGGCTTTCCGGACTTCGGCCGTCATCAGGTCGACGTTGTGCTGGATGTCCGGGGGCGGCGTTGGGGGGGCCCCGCCACCTTTGGGAGGACCGCCGCCACGCGCAGGTGCCGGCGGCAGACCGTTGGCGGCTCGAGCGGCTGCCGAGGCGGCTGCAAATTTTGCGTTGAAATCGGTTGCCAGCTGCATGTGCTCATGGAACAGCGTCGCGCCGCCTGCCAGTTCCTCGGGCGCATAGTCCTTGAGGAGGGTTCTGATGATCGCGCCCTTTGGAAATGTTGGTTCCTGCGCGAATGCACCCCTCGGGATGCGCAGCGGCGGCCGCGCCGATTCCCAATACTTCGAGCGCTTGCCGGCGGGTCAAACGCTGCTGGAAGAAACTTTGACATGGTGGGATTATTGTAGACAATCGCGCAAATGAAAGGGGGCGTTGTGATAAGCTTCCGATGGAGGTTTTATGAACCGGCAGATCCTTGCGTTGATCTTATTAGGCACCGCGGCAGGCGCGTTTGCGCAACAACCCGGCGGGCGCGGCGGCAGGGGCGGAGCGCCTCCACCACCGCCACCACTGTTCTTTAAGGAAACCTGGAAGGAAGCCCCGGGCAACGTGCCGGTGACGCAAGCCTTCGTCGTCAACCCGGATCTGCAGTTGAATATCTATGGAGCCGGCAAGGAAGATTTCGGCGTCACCAGCGAAGGCAATGTGCCGCACATCTGGACCGGACTGTGCGCCTCATCCTGCGCGCTCACGCTCAGCAATAAGGACAGCTTCGTGGATCTGACCGGCAAGGCCAAGATCCGCTGGTACACCAAGACGTCGGGATTCCACGAAGTTCGTCCGGTTTTGAAACTCGCCGACGGGACGTGGCTCATCGGCGACCACGTCGATGCCAACATCTTCGACTATCACGAAAGCGAATTCTATCTGTCGGAGGTGCGCTGGCTCAAACTCGACATGCCCAAAGTGCAGACCAAAGGGACCCTGCTCGATAAAGTGGATCTGAGCAAGGTCGACGCGGTCGGCTTTGCCGATCTGACTCCCGGAAGCGGCCATGGCACGGGCGGGTACTCCGACGTCGCCTGGATCGAGGTCTATGGGAAGCCGGTCAAGCGCGACACGGCGAGTCCGTCAAACTAGTCGCCGCCGGACACGCCGTTGAGACACGTCGTTAAGACATGTCGTCAAACAGATTCATCTGAATCGGCCGCGAGTCCCGGCCGCGAAACCGCCGGTCGTCCGCGACACTACGGCCTTCCAGCGAAGGGGAAATCCGGACCTCGTGAGCTAACAGCGCTGCAAGGTCGACCGTAGGGTCCATGCGCTTCTCAACCGTCTCCACAAATCGATGGAGGCGGCGAAATCCTTCCATCTTCTCGTGTCCTTCCAGTTTTGAATGATCCAGCGATGTTCGCAACACATGGATGGATTCGTCGTAGGTCTTCAGAGGCACGGGGAACGGGTGACCATCCTTGCCGCCCAACGCGAACGAATACCGTGCGGGATCTAAAAAACGGACTGGCCTGCCATGAACGACCTCGGCCACCATGGCGAGCGTCTGCAGCGTGCGGGGACCGAGATTCTCGACCAGCAGGAGATCCGCAAAATCACGGAGGTCGCGCTCGTACGCCACAGCCAAAACCGCGCCTAGCCTCTTCAGATCGATGTTCTCTTCGCGCACATCGTGATGCCGTGGCATCTTTAAGTGCCGCATCTGCTGCAACGCCCGATCCGGACCTTCACGGGCGATCGTCAGCAAAGACTCCTGCGCCGGCTTGGCCTGTACATCGACCAGATTCATGATCGCTCCCATCGGCTCGCCGACGATGCCGGTGTGAGGCTCCTCCACAAAATCCCGCACGCTCGCGGAATGCCAGTGATAGCGGCGGGCGAATTCCGACTTGTCGTTCATCCCCTGCTGGACAACGGCCCATTCGCCATTCGCCGCCACCACGAAAGAATGCAGATAGATTTGAAAGCCGTCGGCGATACAGTTGTTATCGATCTTGGCCGTCAAGCGGCTGGTGCGGACCAGTTGATCGCCATCCAGGCCGTGCCGACCGGCTATCATCCGGAGTTCGTCGGGCGTCTTGCGCGATTGCTTTCCGCGGCCGCCGCAAACAAACAGCCCGAGTTCCGAGACGCGGGGATTCAGGCCCCGCTTCAGCGCCCCCATCACCGAGGTCGTGATTCCCGACGAGTGCCAGTCCATGCCCATCACGCTTCCCAGAGCCTGGAACCAGAAGGGATCGCTCAATCGCGAAAGAAATGCGGACTGACCGTAATGCAGCAGAACGCTCTCGACGATCGCCGTGCCAAGCTTCGTCATGCGCTCGGCCAGCCATGCCGGAACTTGGCCGCCGTGCAGAGGCAAGTCGGCAAGTCCGGAACGTTTCACGCTTCTATTGTGTCACTCTGCCTTCGCATGCCCGCTGGACTATGAGAGCGCAGTTAAGTGTTCCGCCACCTATATGCCCCATAAATAAGAAGCGAACCGGCGATCGAACCCAAGACGCCCCAGAACAGGTAATCCGAAGCCTGATTCGATCCTGCCTGGCGGGCCTTCCCGGTCCGGCGGGTGGTGCTGGATCGCTTCGGCAATTCCGTGATGGGATGCTCCAAAGCTTCTGTCAAGGCGTCCTGTATCGAATTCATGATCGCGCTCCTTTGCCGTGCTTTCCGGTTCCAGGGGGACACCGGCAGCGTGAAGATCTCTCCGTATGGAGGATTCCAGCCTCGGGCTTCCGTTACGTCCCAGCCCCGGCGATGGCTGAGTTTTCTTGAGGCCTGAAATCGGTCATACTGCCTTTGAAGGGATCACCGCTTGACCACGTCTCACATCAAGGCCCTGTTGGCCGCCGGCGTCATCGCCACGGTCACGCTCATTTCCACTCTCACTGCCCAGCAGCCGCGAGCTGTGGACGCTAAAATTCTCAAAACCGCAGGTACCGCCAAGGACGCCATGCCCGGCACATGGCTCACCTACGGCCTGACGCAAACGGAACAGCGCTACAGCCAGTTGAAGCAAATCGACGAATCGAACGTCGGCAAGCTGGGTTTGGCGTGGTCGGCGCCGCTCGCCGCGGCGGGAGGCCGGGGTGGCACCGAAGGCACGCCCCTGATGTGGAACAACACGATCTACCAGTCGATGGACAACAGCATCGTGTACGCCCTCGACGCGCGCACCGGCGAACAGAAGTGGATGTACGATGCCAAGATCGATCCGGTCACGCCGAGCCATATGTGCTGCGGCACACACAATCGCGGGCTTGCGATCTACGACGGAAAGATCATCCTGGCGGCCAACGACGCCCGTCTGATCTCGCTCGACGCCCTCACTGGGAAAGAAGTGTGGCAAAGCAAAGTCGCCGACATCAATCAGTACTACTCCTTCACCATCGCGCCCCGCATCGCGGGCGACAAGGTGATCGTCGGTGTGGGTGGCGGCGAATATTTCATCCGCGGCTTCTTCGCGGCGTACAACCTCAAGGACGGGTCGCTCGCGTGGAAGTTCCACACGGTTCCGCCTGCCCCCGGCCAGCCCATGGAGGACAAGGATCAGGAAAAGGCATCCAAGACCTGGGTGGGCGACTGGGCCAAGTACGGCGGCGGCGCCTCAGTGTGGGATGGCCTGGTGTATGACCCCGAAACGAACCTGGTCATCGCCGGGACCGGGAACCCTGAGCCTTGGCCGGAAGAAATGCGCGGCATCCCGAAATCGGACTTCGGGAAGTGGGACAACCTCTATACCTGCTCGATCGTCGCCGTGGATGCGAACACGGGCAAGTTGAAGTGGTATTACCAGACAGTTCCCAGCGACGCCTGGGACTTGGACTCGGTGGGCGGCTTCATCATGGCCGATGTCCAGATCGACGGCAAGACGCGCAAGGTCATCATGCAGGCGCCCAAGAGCGGTGTGTTCTACATCCTCGACCGCACCAACGGACAGTTCATCTCGGCCGAGCCCTTCGTCCCGGTGAACTGGGTGACCGGCTTCGATAAGAAGCAAGAACGGCCGGCCGATCATCAATCAGGACGCCTACTACGATCAGTCGAATTCGGTGCAGATCTATCCGGGCGGCGGAGGCGCGCACAACTGGGCGCCGATGTCGTACAACCCGAACGCCAGCTTAGTCTATCTTCCGTACAGTGCCGGCACCTACACCTTCAACGCCGCGAAGGAACCGGATCCCAGGGCGGGCGGCGGCGCGCATGGGCTGGGTCGCGGCGGCCAGGACAAGAAGACAACCCCGATGCCGATCTGGGGCCCTGACGCCGCCACCGTCGGCCGCGGCGGACTGCAGGCGCGCGATCCCAAGACAAATACGATCAAGTGGGTGAAGCAGGGCCGGGGTAGCGGGTCGACCGGCGGCACCATGACCACGGCCAGCAACCTTGTGTTCCAGACTGCGGGCAATACGCTTTACGCCTACAAGGCGGATACGGGCGACGAACTGCTGGCGCTGCCGTTCAACGTCCCAGGTGGGGCTCCCCCGATCACCTACATGGTCGATGGCACGCAGTATATCGGGTTCGCGACCGGCACCCGGTTCATGGCGATGAAGGTCGGTGGCACGGCTCCCATGCCTCCGGCTCCGCCGCCAGGCCAGTTCGGTCGAGGCGCCGGTAAGGGCGCCCCCAAAGGTCCGCCGCCTCCGGTCGAAGTGCCGCACACCAACTAGGTTTGCGAATTGTCGAGTTAGATTGCCTGTCGGGCGAGGCTGTTCATCAGTTCTCGCTCGGCTGACGCTCGACGTGATCAATCACTAGAATCTCTTCCTGATCTTTCTGCGATTCCAGCTTGAGTCCGAGTTGCTCGCGCAAGGCCGTGTAGATGGAAGGCCCATTCGGATCGGCAGGAGCACCCGGGAAGTTTACGCCTTCCGGCAGCGGCCGTTCCGGAGTATAGGTGATGTCGATATCGTAAGCGCCGCTCAAACCGGTTTTGTCGACTATCGTACTGCCAAGCGCCAGCGCAAGCAGGCTCGTAAATTGCTGCATCGGGGTCCCGACCAGAATCATCCTGCCGTAGCCGCCGGGCCTGGGTCCACAGATGCGCGTTTCGGCTCCTGCGGGCGCCGGTTCCTGAGCTGCCGCCCTATTTGCGGCAACGCATCCTTTCGATTCCACGAGATTCTTGCCCAGCTTTCCATCGCTTCGGACGAGCATGAGCGCCAGAATGGACACCTCGCGTTTTTCCAGGCGCGCCACCAGCTTCAATCGGTCCGCGAGCAATGCCTGCAGCATCAAACGACGCTGCTCCAGGGTGATGGGTCCTGCGGCCCGCGCGCTGATATCGTAACGCTCGGTGATCGCCCAATCGGGGACCCCGGCGAGTTTGCTTGGCTGGTTGATGCCGTACGCCAGTTGGATAATGCCACGCAACGGAAGATTAACGAAGTTGACGCCGTTCGGCGGCATGCCGACGTTCGCTTGTGTCGTCCCGGACTTGTTTGCTTTGACCGAAGCGACTTCAAACGCTGGCGCGGTTTGCCCCAGAAGTGCCGCGGCTGACAACACAAAGAGCACTACGGGACGGGAGCGCATCCGAATCTCCTTATTCTTGCAAGTGTCGACGGGAACATCGACAATTCTGCCTGGATCGCCGACCATCGTCAAGCGACTGGCGAAGCCCCCGGCTGCCGACGTTTTCTGGAGGTAAAGGGCGATGAAAGGTCGGTGGCAACGGCTGAAATGCCGCCGGCCGAAGCCCCACACGCCAACTGAGCGGTCGTGATATTGATAACGTGGTGTCCGGCGTCCGCATGTCGGAAGGCCGACGCGGCAAGTTGCACCTGAGGAGAACCTTTGAGACCGAAGAAGGAGACCCGGAAGTCTGCCCGGAGCGCTACCGTGACCGGCAAAGCGGTCGCGGGATTCACCGCCGAGGAACGCCGCGCCATGCAGCAGCGTGCCCAGGAACTGAAGGCGGAAGCGCGCCGGGGCCAACGCGCCAAGAAGGCCGATGGGGAAGGCGACGTACTCGCGAAGATTGCCGAGATGCCGGAACCGGATCGCGCCATGGCCGAACGGCTGCATGCCATCATCAAGGCCAGCGCGCCATCGCTCTCGCCGAGAACCTGGTACGGAATGCCCGCCTACGCCAAGGACGGCAATGTCGTCTGCTTCTTCCAAAGCGCGCACAAGTTCAAGGCGAGATACGCGACGTTCGGCTTCAGCGACAAAGCGAACCTCGACCAGGGAACTCTGTGGCCGGTCGCCTTTGCGCTCAAGGAGTTGACCGACGACGACGAGGTCAGGATCGGCGCGCTGGTGAAGCAAGCGGCGAGCAGATTTTGAGCTTTATGCTGTACCATTTGCCGCCGGAACGACGCCCCTTCAAATAGGCGCGCTGACCTCCGGTGTTCCCGCATGGCGACCCCTGGCAGTTCAGAGTTTTTTGTGCTAAAAGGGTATGGCTCCTTATGATGAACATGCGACTGCAAATCTTTGATAACGCAATGGGTTGCAAGATATGAAGCGTTTCATTTTTGCGAGCGCTGTGGTGGTTCTGATCGCCTCTCTGGCGTTTTTGCAGAACAGAGCCGTGGGGCAGACGCCCGCCGCTACCGCGCCGGATCCACATCGCGCGATGTTGAATACCTACTGCGTCGGCTGCCACAACACGCGCCTGAAGAGCGGCGGCATCGCGTTCGACGGCCTGGACCTGCAAGCCGCGGCGGATGACGCGCAAATCTGGGAAAAGGCCCTGCGCAAGCTGCGCGGACGTTTGATGCCGCCACCGGGCGCGCCCCAGCCCTCGCAAAAGGATATCGATTCGTTCACTGCCTGGATGGAGAACACCCTCGACTCCCATCCCAAGGGCCCCACGGCGGGCTTATGTGCCGATCCAGCGGCTGAACCGCACGGAATATGCAGCGTCGGTGAAAGCTTTGGTCGGCGTGGAAGTGAATGCGCAGGACATCCTGCCGCAGGATATCCAGGTCGACGGCTTCGACAACATCGCGGCCGCCTTGAACGTGTCGCCGGCGTTCCTGGATCAGTACATCACCGCCGCCCGGCAGGTGGCGAAACTCGCGGTCGGCAGTCCCAATCCTCGCGTTTCGAATGTGAAATACGCCATCGCGGCGAATCAGAACCCCGACGAGCCTCTGCCCCTGGGCACGCGCGGGGGCATCCGATTCAAGCATAATTTCCCTGCCGACGGGGAGTATCGCATCAACATTGACGACCTTTCCGTGGGCCTGTACACCGGCTCGATGGAGAATGAGAGCACGCTGGTCGGTCATGATTGACGGCAAGATCGTGTTCCGCAAGCCCATTGGCGGGCCCGCCGATCAGGCTCTGGCGGATCGCAAGGGAGCCGATGGACGCGCCCTGATCATGGAGCGCTTCCAGAAAATTCCCGTTCAGGTGCAGGCCGGCGTGCGCGACGTCGTGGTGGCCTTCATCGACCGTTCCCACGTGGAGTCCGACGAGAATGTCGCCAGCCAGCCGGTTTTCGATGGCTTGACCGGCGGCATCGCCGGTCGACGGCCGCATGCCGCGACTGGTGAACGGCGTCGAAGTCGTCGGGCCCTACGATCCGAAAGGTGTTTCGAAAACTCCCAGCCGCGCGCTGATCTTCGTCTGCGATCCGAAACCGGCGGAGGAACTTTCCTGCGCCCGGCAGATCACGGAGAATCTGGCGCGCCGGGCTTTTCGACGGCCGGTTACTACAGACGATGTGACCCGCCTCATGCCGTTCTATGAAGCCGGGCGCCAGGGCGGCGGGAGCTTCGATCAGGGAATCGAGCAGATGGTGGCGGCCGTGCTGGCCAGCCCCGAGTTCCTGTATCGGGCCATTATCGGACAGCAGAGTCGCGGGCCAAAGACACTTCCCCCAGCACCGAATTTGCTCTCACCGATCTGGAACTGGCTTCGCGCCTGTCGTTCTTCCTGTGGAACACGGGTCCGGACGATGAACTGCTGAAGCTCGCCGCCGCGGGCGGCTTAAGCAAGCCCGGGGCTGATGGAAAAGCAGGTGCGGCGCATGATGGCGGATCCCAAGGCCTCCAGCCTGGTCACCAGTTTCGCCATGAAGTGGCTGAACCTCACCGACGCTCGACCAGGTGAAGCCCGACCCGGCGTTGTTTCCCGGATTCAGCGATCAGACTGCGGCATGATTTTTCCGATAGAAGCGGAGGATTTCGTCGGCAGCATCCTGCTGGAAGACCGGAACGTGGTGGATCTCCTGACGGCCGACCACACCTTTCTGAACGAACGTTTGGCTCGCCACTACGGTATTTCCGGAGTCCTCGGCTCGCAGTTCCGCAGGGTCACGCTGGCGGAGAAAGAACGCTGGGGCATGCTGGGCAAGGCCGCGGTGCAACTGCGGACTTCCTATGGCGATCGCACGTCTCCGGTGTTGCGCGGAGCGTGGGTGCTCGACAAGCTGCTGGGCACGCCGCCGTCGCCTCCGCCGCCGGACACCGCCACCGACCTTTCGCAAAAGGCAGGGGAGCAGCCGAAAACGGTCCGGGCGCGCCTGGAGCAACATCGCAACAAGGCCGCCTGCAGGCAGTGCCATGGCGTGATCGATCCGACCGGTTTGGCGCTGGAGAATTTCGATGCGATCGGGCAGTTCCGGACCACGGACCGCCAGGCGACAACGCCCCCATCGACGCCAGCACGGTACTGCCCAGTGGCGTTCCGATCAACGGCCCCGTGGACCTGGAGGCGCAACTGGCGCAGCGCCCCGAAATGTTCACCAAGGCTTTGACCGAGAAGCTGATGATGTACGCGCTCAACCGGGAACTGGAATATTTCGATATGCCTCAGGTTCGCGCGGTGGTTCGCGGAGCCGCGAAGGACAACTACAAGTTTTCTTCCATCGTTTTGGGAATCGTCAATACGGATGCGTTCCGTAAGCAGGGTGTAGCGCCCGCTTCAAAGCCGGGCGGAGCAAAGTCTGGCGCGGCAAATTAATCGGCAGCCAAGGAGACCATTATGTTCATCACCAAGAAGCATATTTCGCGCAGAAGCAGTGCTGAAGGGCGCCGGAGTAAGCCTGGCGTTGCCGTTTCTGGATGCCATGGTGCCGGCCGGCACGGCGCTGGCCCAAACCGCCGCGGCGCCCAAACTGCGGACGGGCTTCTTCTACCTGCCCCACGGCGCGATCATGGGCAACACGTCGCATGGCCCCGCGATGGACAAATGGACCTCCAGCGGCGCGGGCGCCGACTTCAAGCTCAGCCCGATACTCTCTTCCCTGGAGCCCTATAAGAAGTACGTGACGTCTTTCGGCAATCTGGAGAATGCCGCCACCGCGGGCTCGGTTCATACGTTCACTCCCGCGACGTGGCTGAGCGCCACGCGTCCGGACACCGGCGGTCCCAAGGCGCACATGGCCACGACCCTCGATCAGGTGATGGCGAAGGTCATCAGCCAGGACACTCCGCTTCCCTCGCTCGAAGTCTCCTCGGAGACGACTGCTCAGCAGGCGGCGGGCGGCGGCGGCTCCTACACGACTCTGTCGTTCCGCGACGCAGAATCGCCTCTGCCCATGGAATCCAATCCGCGGAAAGTCTTCCTGCAGTTGTTCGGCGAAGGCGACACGCCGCAGGAGCGCGCATCGATCAGCCACCAGACCAATAGCATTCTGGACCTGATCCTGGACCGCACCAAGAAGCTTCAGGGCGAACTGGGCAGCAGCGACCGCGCCGTTCTCGACGGATATCTGGAAAGCGTTCGCGAGATCGAGCGGCGCACGCAAAAGGCCGGCGGAAAGGATCTTTCGGCCTTCAAGATTCCCGACGCTCCCATCGGTGAGCTGGAAAACTTCGCCGAGCAGGTGAAGTTGATGTTCGATCTGCTCGCGCTCGCCTATCAGGCCGATCTCACCCGCGTGGCTTCCTACATCATGGTCGCGGAAGGCACCAACCGGACCTACAACCACATCGGCGTTCCGGATGCCTTCCATCCCGTCTCGCACCACGCCAACGATCTGGAGACGAATCAACAAGCTGGTCAAGATCCAGACCTGGCACGTGGAAAAGTTCGCGGAGTTTATCGCCAAGATGGCGGCGACGCCGGACGGGCAGGGCACCTTGCTCGACCACTCGATCTTCATGTACGGGTCGAACATGAGCAACAGCGACCTGCATAACAACTATCCGGAGCCGAACATCTTGGTGGGCGGCGGCAACGGAAAGATGAAGCTCGGCGGCCAGCACATCGTGCTGCCGGATCGCACGCCGATCGCGAATCTCCACCTGACGCTGCTGCAAAAGGTCGGGCGTGGAGCGCGATAAGTTCGGCGACAGCAGCGGCGTGATTTCGCAGGTTTAGGAGCCGGAGACAAGTGGTCAACCGAAGACACTTTGATGAGCGTCCGGCGCGGCCGCTCTGTGGGCGTCTGCACGCATTCTCAAAGGCCAGCAGCCGGCGGCGTCCGCCTGACAGACAAGTTGGCCGTGCTCGACGGCGGCGGCAGCGAATGTGCTCGCGTTCTCAGCGCTTCATCCGGCGGCGACGGGCTTGTGCTGGTGGACAGCGGCGCTCCCAAATCCGGCGAGCAAGTGATGGCCGGGCTGAAAACTTTCGCCGCCGGCGCGAAGGTCCAGACGCTCTTCAACACCCACTATCACCTGGATCAGACGGGCAACAACGAAATGTTCGCGGCAGCGGGGGCGAAAATCATCGCGCACGAGCGCACCCGCCAGTGGATGTCACCGACTACTGGGTCCCGGCCGAGGAGCGTTACGAGAAAGCTCGTCCGAAAGCCGCCCGCCCCACCGAGACGTTTCAAGACCACCGGTTCTTTGAAAGCGGGCGCCGAACAGATCGATTACGGCTATCTGCCTCTGGCCCACACCAGCGGCGACATTTACGTTTTCTTCAAGAATTCGAATGTCCTGGCCGTGGGCGACGTCGCATCGCCGCTGCGCGATCCGGCGCTCGATTGGTTCACGGGAGCCTGGATCGGGGGCCGCGTGGACGCGATGGATATCGTGCTCACGCTCGCCAACGATCAGACCAAGATCGTGCCCGCGTATGGTCCCGTCATGAGCAAGGCCGAATTCAAGGCGGAGCGCGACATGATGGAAGAGGTTCGCGCGCGCCTTTTCAAACAAGTCCGCGAAGGCGACGGTCCCAAGGATATGCTGGAGGGCGGCGTCCTGAAGGGACTCGCCCGAACCTGGAAAGATCCCTACAAGTTCCTGTATGACGCGGCCAAGGGTCTGCTGGGCTCACCATGACAAGACTGGACCCCAATGTCGTGTGAAGGAATCAGAAGACAGTCAGGAGTCAGAATGAAGCGCTTCCTTCTTGCCGGTTTCTGTTTGATACCTGCCGCTCTCGTGGTGCTGGCGCAGGCGCCCAAGGATCTTGCCAATCTCATTCAAGCGGGAAACCGCAAGGCGGCGCTGGATCAGATTCGTGCCGGCGCGGACGTGAATGCAGGCGCAGCCCGATGGCACCCGCCCGGTCCACTGGGCGGTCTACCGGGTCGACTATGAACTGCTCGACGCGCTGATCGCGAAGAAGGCGAAGGTGGACGTCGCCAATGAGTTTGGATCCACGCCCCTCGCGGAAGCCGTCAAGCTGGCCGACGCCAGGATGGTGAAATCTCTGCTGGCCGCCGGCGCATCGCCCGAAAGCCCCAATCTGGACGGCGAGACGGCGTTGATGGTGGCGATCAAGACCGGGGAACTGCCCATCATCGAGATGCTGATCAAAGCCGGCGCCAATGTGAACGTGGTGGAGAAGTTTCACAATCAAACGCCGTTGATGTATGCGGCCGCCGCGGGCCAGAAATGCGGGCGAGATGGTCAAGCTGCTGCTTTCCAAGGACGCCAACCCTGCGCCACGGGCGTTGTACAGCGACTGGCCGAGCCAGATCACGTCCGAGCCCCGCGCGCAGTATCGTCCCGCCGGGGGACTGACCGCATTGCTGTACGCGGCACGCAGCGGCTGTTATGACTGCGTGGAGGCGCTGGTCGCGTCGGGCGCGAATGTGAACGTTCCCACGCCGGAAGGCGTGACCCCGCTGATGATCGCGCTCGACAACGATCACAACGACGTCGCCAAGCTCTTGCTGGATCACGGAGCAAATCCGAACGTCTGGGATTGGTGGGGACGCACAGCCCTGTACATCGCCGTCGATAGAAAAGAAGCCGCTGGCGCGGGAGGCGGCGGGCGAGGTGGTGCGGGTGGAGGCCGCGGCGGCGCTGGCCGTGGAGGGAATGGTCGCGGGGCGCCCGGTGCGGCTCGCGGCGCGGGTCCGGCTGTCTCCAACATGGAAATCATCAACACTCTGCTGGCCGCCGGTGTCGACGTCAACACGCAACTCAACATGCATCGCCCCAGCCGCGGAGGCAACAGCGGACGTTTCATTGAGAACCTGCGAAGCACAGGCGCCACGCCTTTGTCGCGCGCGGTCGAGGGCGGCGATATCGAAGTCGCGCGCCTCCTCCTGGACAAGGGCGCCGATCCCAACATCAACGACATGGGGTTGACGCCCTTCCTGCTGGCGGCCGGGGTCGGACCTGGTAATCGTGGCGGAACGGGTCTGGCCGCCCAAGGTGCCGCTGGCGGCGCCGCGAACACCGGGCTCATGGACTTGCTGCTCGAGCACGGGGCCGACGTGAACGCCCAGGTCAACGGCACCAAGACCTACTCCATGCGTGTTTCCCGCGCTCCATCGGCCAACGAAAGCCTGTCGGCTCTCCACGTCGCGGTCCAGGCGGGCAGGACGGATCTCGTACGCTACCTGCTTCAGAAAGGCGCGAATCCCGAACTCGCCGACGCGACCGGCCGCAAGCCGATCGACATGCTGAGCCCCGGGGAAGGTGCTCCCGCGCCGGCCTTTGCAGGAGGCACTGCGCCGCCAGCGACCTCAGCGGGAACCCCTCCGCTGCTACAGAACGTCCTGGATCTGGCGTAGTCCGCGCCGGACCTGGTGGCGCCGCCAACCCGGCTGCGGTCGCCGAGATTCGAACGCTTTTGCAGAACGCGGCCAAGAACAAGTAATATATTTTAATTTCTGGCTTTCAGCTTAATTTCCGCCGTGTCACCCTTGATTTCAACGGTCGTGCCAAAGGGCTTGGACGCGTCGGCCAGACGCTGGAGGATATAGCCCGCTCTCGCGCCCGTCGCCGGCGAGGGCAAGCCGCGGGTCTGGAGGAACTGGTTGTTGGCGTACTCGTTGTGAACATCGGGCTGGCCTTCGCCCAGGTTGTTCAAGGCGATCGGCCGAAAAGAAATCGCCTGCAGATCCTTCCCCTGAAACTGGACGTAGGCAACCGCGCTCTCCCAATTCATCGGTTCGTCGATGTACGTCAGCGTCGGAGGTACGTTGTAAATGAAGTTGCCCAGATCGTAAAAGATGGGCCGGCCGTGATAAATCTCCACCCCGTGCAGCAGAGGCGCGCCATGCATCACGATGATATCGGCGCCCGCATCCACCTCGGCATGCGTCCACTTCTTGAGCCAATCATTGGGAGCGAGCCGTTCCTGCATCCCTTCCGTGAAGATCGTCGCGAACGAATGATTCCCGAAAACGTGGTTGTGCTGATACACGATTACGAGGTCCGCGTGCTGGCGGGCGTCGCGAATGCTTTGCAGGATACGCTGCGCATCCGCCGGATTCGGTGTGTTTCCGGGCGCGCCGGGCAGATCGGCGGTCGCCTCATTTTCCTTGTCGCCGGCTTCGATGCGAAGCTCATTCACACCCGGCCGGTCCGCGGTGGCGCTGGCTCCCGGCGTAATCAGGCCGGATGCGCTTGCGATCAGGGCAATCGTGCCCTTGGGGGTGTGCAGATAACCCGGCGCTGAAGCTTCGGCCAGGTTGTTTCCAGTTCCGGCATGCGCGATCTTCCGGCTGTCCGCCTCCCGGATGGTGTTCTGAATGCCGGTGACCTTCAGATCGAAGGCATGATTGCCGGACAGGGACAACAGGTTAAAGCCGAACGTGGTCAGCGCATCCAGCGCTTCCGGAGGAGTGAGAAATCCCCTGCCCTCGTGGACCGTCTCGCCTTTCTCGGCGATCGCGGCTTCCAGGTTGGTGAACACCACATCGCCCTTCAGCAGGCCCTGGATCACCGGTACCGCCGCCGGCGAGGTCGCGCGGATATCCGACCGGATCATCGACTGCCCCACCAAAGTGATCGTGATGGGAGCCGGCTGCGGGCGCTGCGCGGACCCCGTCAAACAAACGATCGCGAACAGGATCGCGAGGCACGCGGCTCTTTTTCCGATAAGCATCAAGGCACCCTAAATTTCCCGGCGGCGGGCGGCGTTACAGGCTGCTCATTGGGACGAGCGAGCTGGGGTATCCAGCCGTACGGCAGCCGGTAAGCCCGATAAACCGAGTTGGACGGGCGTGCGCCGGTGGTAAACATCGGGAAAACATATTCCCAAATGATGGCGCCGTCTTTGGTCACCTCGAACAGCCGCCCGTCAGGGCCTTCGGTGATGAGCGTGTTCCCGTTCGGTAGCCTTTGCGCACCGCTGATATTCGTGGCAAAGAAAGTGGGCGACGTGTACGACCAAACCAGCTTGAGGGTCACCGGATCGATCTCCAGCACGCGCGACGTCGGCCGGGCAAAAATGTTCTGTCCATTTAATGCGATCGGACTCGGCTTGCCGTAGCCGCTGGCGCCGCCGTTGTCGAACAGCATGACGTTACCTGCGCCCGGCAAGCCTTTCGGAATGAAATGGGCGTTATGCTGACCGATGATCTGGCGAATCGCGCGCAGCTCGGGAGACGCGCTGAAGTCGGGTCCCAATTGCCAGACGATCGATCCATTGCGAGCCGATCCATCGTGAGCAATGATGGCGATAAACGAGGATTGGCGGCTGCTGACGATGACGTTGCTCGGCGCAAAGCGCTTATCGCCCTGGTCGTACCAGTGGTTCGGACCGACGTAGGCCGCCGAGTTCGTGTGCATCCAATCGAACCCGCCGCGACCGGTATCGGAGCCACGATCCGCCGCGATGGCCTTGCGGGCATCTTCATCGAAATGGAATTCATCGATGTGGTCGCTCGCGATCCACTCCCAGACGATCTTCCCTTCCGGGGAGAGCTCGATAATGCGGTCGTCTTCGAGCATCGCATCCGGAGCCACTTTAGCCTGAATATGGTTCGTATGCGTCAACACCAGCGTCTTGCTGCCCGCGATACCGGGCGTTGCCTCCGGCGAGTAGTAGCCGGCGGGAAAATCGTCACGCTGCCAGTCGTGGTGCTGGCGCAAGGACCAGATCGTCTTTGCTTCCTTGGTTTGGGCATCGCGGGTCTGGATCTGCTCGTTATGGTCGAAACGCCAGAGCACCTTGCCGTCGAAATCGCGCTGAACGAGCTCGAGCGATTCCTGGCGCGGGGGATTAGCCCCGGCCGCTCCTACGACGACACCGCCGGGAAGCACGCGCGCCGGACCGCCGGCGGAGCTATTGTAGCCATCCCATTGTTTGACGACACGGCCGTTCATATCGATGACGATGGCGGCCTGAGTGCCCAAAGGCGAGAGCACCGTATAGCCGTTCCAGGCGCGTCCCGGATCGTAGATCGTCGTGCCGGTTGGAAAGACGGACGGCGCCGCAAGAACGATCGCCGATGCCAACGCCAGCACCCCGCCGGCAACAGCTCCCATACACCGGGTCATTAGAGTCTCCTATTACCTGTTATCGCCTGGTCTCCGCGTGGACTGATGTACATGATACGGGGCCCACAGACCTGTTGCAACAGCGGCGGCTTCCACAAAACACTTGACGCAACCGCGCCGCTACGCTAGGTTTGTGAAAATGCCTGTATCTACGCTCCAGGAGCAATTCGGCCAGATCGACATCTATCTTTTCGATCAGCTTCTGAAGGGCCGCATCTCCCCCGGAATGCGAATTCTGGACGCCGGATGCGGTTCCGGCCGAAACCTGGTCTACTTCCTGCGGGAAGGATACGAAGTCTACGCGGCGGATGCGGACCCGCAGTGCGTGGATGCCGTTCGCTCCCTCGCCAAGATCCTGGCGCCTGCGCTTCCAGAATCGAATTTTCGGGTCGAATCCGTCGAGCGCATGTCGTTCGAAGATGCGAGCGCGGATGTAGTGATCAGCAATACGGTCCTCCATTTCGCGCGCGACGACGCGCACTTTGAGTCCATGCTGCACGGATCGTGGCGGGTCCTAAAGCCCGGCGGCCTTTTTTTCTGCCGCCTGGGATCCTCGATCGGCATGGAAATCCAGATCGAACACATCGAGGGACGCCGCTACAAGTCGCCGGATGGATCGGAGCGGTATCTGGTGGACGAAGCACTGATCGGCTCAATCACTGAACGGTTGGCTGGCGAGATGGCAGATCCCTTGAAGACCACGGTTGTCCAAAATCAACGCTCGATGACCACGTGGGTATTGCGGAAGAGGCTGCTCTGAGAGAAACAAGGGAGATCTAGGGAGGATGCTTCTTCAAAACGCGATCGCCGATGCTCTCAACAATACCGAATGGGCGTTCGCGCTAGCGGAGTGTGTTCACATCGGCGGGTTTGCGGTAGGCGTCGGATCGATAGCACTGGTGGACTTTCGCATGTTGAACCTGGGACTGCGGCAGGAGACTGCCGGGCGGATTTTGAGGTACACAGAGCTGTGGACTGTAGTCGCGCTGCTCTTCGTCGTGTTCTCAGGTGTCGCGCTGTTTTTGTCGCAGACCGATGTTTACCGGGTTAACCCGATCTTTCCGATCAAGATGTATGTACTCGCCGCGGCGCTCATCTACAATTTCACAGTTCACAGAAAAGTGGCGACGATGGAAAATCCGCCGCCTCTCCTCAGCAAGTTCGTGGCGGCCGTGTCCCTGCTGCTGTGGGTTTTGGTGGTGTTTGGCGGGATTTTCACCGGGTTCCTTGTGTAGAGCATGGTATAGAGCATGCCCACCGCCCACTCCATCCAGAGCATTGATTTTCTCACGGCGTTCAGCGAATCGGTGCTGGCATACCCCATCGTTCTGTCGATTCATCTGGCGTGCATCGCCCTGTTCGGCGGGATGATTCTCGCGACGGATCTGCGCCTTCTGGGGCTCACCTTTAAGAGCCTGACCATCACCGAGGTGGTGACCAGCTTGCGTCCCTGGAAACGTGTCGGCGGAACGATAATGATCGCCATGGGATTGCCCTTAGCCGCATCGAAGGCGGAAACGTATGCTCCCAATCCCTTCTTCTGGACCAAGATGATCATTTTGGGCTTGATTGGCGTGCACGCCCTGATCTTCCGCCCGATGGTTTACAGTAAGACCGAAGAGCTCGACCGGTCCCCGGTCATCCCCACCAAAGCCAAAGTCGCCGCGATTCTTTCTCTGGTCCTCTGGACCGCCATGTTTGTGATGGGCAGACTGATCGCATATTGGGACTAGGCCCTGGTTTGAACCGAAGTCGTCGCGGTGATACACTCGATCTCCGTTGGGATTGACTTGACCCAAGAGGGGGACCATCATGGGCATGCGGCGAAGCATCATTTGGACGCGGATCGCGATCGCAGTCGTTCTCACGATCGGCGGATCGTTGACAGCCAATGCGCAGGCTCGTGGCGGGGCGAATGCCGAACCCTACACACCAGCGGCGGACGCCAAAGATCTGAAGGCCGTGCTCTTCAAATGGATGTGGGCCATGGGCATGCTGAAGGGCCATGATGAACGCGACATGGTCGCATCGCTCGAATATCAGGGCAAAGGCACGATCCAGGCGGAGGGACAACCTTGCACGCTGACGAAGTATCGCGCCAGCACCAACTACCAGACCTTCAGCCAGCGGATTCAGTACGCCTGCACGCGGCCGAACGGACAGATGTATTCGAACATCGAGGTGGTCAGCGGGCTGTACGCCTGGAACGAAGACACTCCGGGCACCGAGATCGGTCCGACGAAGGGGAAGGCGACTCCGATGCCGGCGGCCGTCGAGGAGCGGCTCATCCGCTTCTGGGCGAGTCCTCAGGGCGCGCCCAAGGCCGCAGTTGCGGGGGCCACCGAGACTTTCTGGCTGGGGGCCAACCCGGGGACTCTTTTCGCGGACGGCGCCGCGAAGGTGGGCCAAACATCCGTGTCGTGGGAGGCCGGTAAGCCGGTCATCTCGTTCCCGATTCCTGGCGTTCCGGGTGCGACCGCGACAGCGACCCTGGATGCGAAGTTCCTGACCGAGCGCGTGGTCGTAAAGCAAGGTTCGACGACAACGGAGTTCGCCTACAGCAACTATCAGGACTGGAACAACCCGCTGAACAAGATCGAAGTGCTCTACGCCGGGAAGCTGGTCGAGCGCCGGAACGGCGCGGTCGTCCGCGACCTGACGACGGACCAGACGGAGACGGGCAACGTTTATGTGGTTGCGCCCGTCCCCGCAAGCGTGCAGGCGGCCATCAAGGTCGCGGGGCAGCTCCCGCACGGCGTGATCGCCAAGACGGAACCGGCACTCGACAAGTCGGCGTCTACGCCGCGGCTGGGCGCGCACCCGGACCTGACCGGCAATTGGACGTATACGGACTGGATTGGGAACTACATGACTGGCGGCGGACGCCGGCGGGGTCCGACACAGAAATCCGACGTCACCCGGCAGGATAATCAGACCTACGATTTTGAGCTCTACTCGCCCTCGCGTTTCGGCGGCTTGGGTCGTCCGGTGTACAAGCCGCAGCACTGGGACAAAGTGCAACAGCTCGACATGTGGACCAACAAGTATGATCCGGTCATGACGTGCCAGCCCCTGGGAGTTCCGCGCGAGGGTCCGCCGCGCCGCATCATCCAGACGGACAAAGACGTGATCTTTATCTATACCGGTGGCGACGCCGGCGGTGGATACGGCGAGTATCGCATCATTCCGACGGACGGCCGCAAGCACACCAAAGACCCGAATTTCGAGTTCACCTATTTGGGGGATACCGTGGGACGCTGGGAGGGCGACACGCTGGTTCTCGACTCCATCGGGTTCACCGATGCGACATGGTTCGGACGCGGCGGTTTCTTCCACTCCGGCGATATGCACGTCGTGGAGCGATTCACGCGTAAAGGCGATGTACTGCTGTACGACGTCACGGTCGAAGACCCCGAGGTTCTCGTGGAACCGTGGGTGCTGCCGACACGAATGGTGACGCGCAACCCCAATCCGGACGCGGGGCTTATCGCCGAGCGAGGCGACTGCGCCGTTCCCGAGCTGGGGAATGCCTCGTCCCAGATCCGGCACTAAATTATCGGCACTAAAATAACAAGGAGGACGCCGATTATGGGTTCGACCAGACGCACGATACTGGCAGCGGGAGCTGCCGCAGCGGCAACGGCCGCCGTGCCGCGCGTATTTGCTCAACAGACGGGCGCACAAGGAACCGGAAAGTTTTATGAAAAAGGCCCGGTCCGGATCTACTATGAGGAGGCCGGTTCCGGCTTCCCGCTGTTACTGCTTCCGGGCGGAGGGTTGAACTCGACCATTGCCGGCTTGAAGGGCGGCAACCCCTTTCCCGCGATCGACGAGTTCAAGGGAGAATATCGCTGCGATCACCGCGGACCTGCGCAACGCCCCCAGCGGCCAGTCCACCGGCCCTGTCGAGGTCGACCGGCCGTGGGAATCCTACGCCGACGACCAGCTCGGCCTCATGGATCATCTGGGGATCGACAAGTTCATGGTGATGGGCTTCTGCATTGGCGGACCCTTCATCGGGAGTCTGTTGAAGCGCGCGCCCAATCGTGTCGCCGCCGCCGTGATGGCACAGCCCGTGGGCTGGCGTCCGGAGATGCGCGATCGAAAATACCAGGGCGCATTTTGGAGCGGCTGGCCTGCGCAGATAGCCGCTAAGCGGCCCGAGATCACGATGCAGACGGCCGACCAGTTCGTGACCAAAATGTTTGAAACCAACCCTGACTTCCTCTTCACCGTGACGCGCGATTTCATGCGCAGTTGCCAAAACCCGATCCTGGTCCTGCCGGACGACGTCCCCGCGCACCCCTACGCCGTCGCCATGGAGTGCGCGATGCTCGCGCCGAAAGCCGAAGTGAGCATCTTCCCCTGGAAAGAACCCAAGGAGCGAATCCCCCTGGCGGTGCGCCAGATTCATTCCTTCCTCAAGGCGCATCGGCCCGCTTAGTTATCGGCCGGCCGCCCGAATTCTGGCCGCTGTGGTGCAAGCGTCGACCACGGTGAAATAGCGTGCGACGCCCTGCGTACCCACGTCAAATGGATTCGGCTCTCCCGGTTTGCGATTTGCGGCGGCGTGAGCTTTGAAGTACGCATCATCGAATTCGGAGTGATTCGACATCAGGGCAGTCGCACCGTAGTCAGCGGCGGCCTTGGCCATCTTCTTGGACGATGCGATGTAGCCGTCGTAGTATGCGGCAGTGCCGTTAAACGGGATCGCTGTCCCGCCGACATAGGCGATCCGGAGCGGCTTGCCATTGTCCCGCACCTCGAACAGGTAAGAGAGCGTTCCGGGGGTGTGGCCGGGCATCGTGACGATCTGAACGGAGGCATCTCCCACCGAGACTTTCATCCCGTCCGTGCCCACCACGTCACGCTTCGCCTTGCCGGTGGCGCGTTTATCCACGGCATCCCAGTCTTCCGCGCCGTAGATCAGGTGCACGCCCGGAATCGAGTCCTGCAGCAATACGGCGCCGCCGTCGTGATCGCCGTGGGCGTGCGAAAGAATCACATATTTCACGTTCTTCGGGTCCAGCCCGACTTTCTTCAAGCCGTCCAGAATTTCGTCTCTCGCGGCGTAGTCGAACAGCGCCTCGATGACGATAATGCCCTGGCTGCCGGCGATGGCCCAGGCGCTATGGATCCTGGTGCCCAGGAAATAGAGGTTGTCTGCGACCTTGGCCGGTTCGGCATACCAGGTTTCCCTTGCAGGAGTACGGGGAGCTGCTCCGCGGCCACCCGTAGGCTGGGGACTTGCTGAGGGCGGAATGCACAGGCGCAGAAATGTCCCCGCCCAGTCCGTGCCGGCCGCCGTCTTGGCCGTCGCGATGTAGCTGTCGACGGTCGGGTTAGGCGCCTGCGCCGATGCGATCCGGACCATCGCAAAAAGAACTGCTCCGGCCATCCTGATAAACGGCTTCATCTGTTGCACCTCAGAACGTAACGTGCGCGGCTTCGGCCAGGACCATCTCTTTGTACACAGGCAGCGCCCAGCCCTCTTTCACCAGCTCATCGTATCGCTGCGCGACTTTGTTGTAGTAGTCCTTGGGATTCTTGTAGAGCTTCTTCAACTGTTCCTTCGAGAGCGCCGTTTCGAAGTTACCGAGGCCGCACAGTTGAGCGTCAGGATCCTGACCGGCGGTCCGCCGCTCGGCGATGAAATGGTTGGGATTCGGAATCCGCGGATCGGAGGCTTCGTCCGGAACGTGGTAGCTCTTCACCGGCACATCCACGTAGGTGCTGCGGATTCCGCCTTTGACGTTTCCAGACTCATCCAGCGCGAGCAGAACGCCCTTATCGCGATCGAGCTTGGGTTTGTTGTCCGGATTGAAATCGACGTAAAACCGGTCGGCATGGGGCGGCGCGATGCCTTTGTCCACCCATGCGAAAAGCTTGTCGAGAGCCACGGCCATCTCCGCTCCCAGGGGATACCTGCTGATCGGATATTTGCAGGGATCGGGGTAGTATTGACCGGCGACGCGGGCATCGATATGGGCCATGCCTGCAAATTCATAGACGCGAAGCTTCTCATTGTCGGGCTGCGTGGTCCCGTTGCCTGCGAAAGCCTCCCGCATAGTGGGCACCAGGATCGTGGGTACATCGATAACCGGAATCTGACCATTGGCGCTGGTAGGCATGAACCCGTCGTAAATCGGCTTCATGTCGGCGAGTCTTTGCGCCATGTGGGCGTTGGTGAGGTAATTCTGAGCCACGGCTGCCGAGGCCGAGGAACCGGCAAGGATCATCTTTCGCACTGCGAAGCCGCTCAGAGGATTGTCTTTGTGGTCTGACTTGATAAGCGCGCCTACCTGCGCGAGGATGTCGTTGGTCGCGCCGTTCGGAACGACCAGATCTTTGTAGCGCGCCTCGTTCGCCGCAGCGAGTCCCGCGGGCGTTGTGGTCAGGATCTCGAGCCCAATGACCCCCGTCGTCATGGCATAAACCTGGGTGAAATGGAAAACCCACGGATTGCCGCTCGGGTGCATCGATTCGGCCAGTATCAGGCCGTTGAACTTGGCATTGTCTTGGGGTTTGCGGATGACGATGCGGGTCTTGTAAGGCGTGCCGCTGGACGTCGTTCCCGAAATGAAGTACTCCCTCGCCTCATACTTGAATTTCGCGTAGGTGTCTTTCGGCGCGATGTTGGTTTTCTTGGCGTCGTCATAGTCATCCATGAAGGTCTCGTAGAACTCGCCGGGACCGGTGACTTCCATGGCAGCGGGTATAGAAGCGGCCACCTGCTTGACCGGTGCAGCCGGCTGCGCGCCACGTCCTCCGCCGCGACCACCTCGGCCACCAGGGACTCCAGCCGGAGCGCCACCTTGCGCCGGGTTTTGTCCGGGCACTGGAATCGGCAACTGACCTGAAACGGTCATCATACTGGACGCCGCAACAAAGACGATCGGCGCGATCTTCTCTAGTAAACGATTCATGGCGCTCCATGCTCCTGGTATGTTCGCGAGCCCTCTCAGATTACAATACCGGGAACTCTCCAGGGAACGCACGCGCCCGGAGTATTGCTCGGGCCAGATCGTTTGCGCTCTCGTCGATTTGTTTGTATTCTACTGAACGCAGTCCAAGGACAATTTCATGCCTATACGGACCTACCGGCAAAAGAAGCGGGCGACCGCGAATCTTGCGCTAGCGGCAGTGATGGCCATGCTGCCTCTGGCTGTCTCGGCCTTGGCTCAGAAACCCTGGACTCCCCCACGAACTGCCGACGGCCAACCGGATCTCCAGGGAATCTGGAGCAACGCCTCGATCATCCCCTTGGAACGGCCTAAGGAACTTGAGGGGAAGCAGTTTCTCACTCCGGAGGAAATGGCCGCTTACGAAGGGAAAGTTTTCAATCGCTCGTCCCGTGAAAAACCGCTGCCTGCCGGGCAGGTTGGTACTTACAACGACTTCTGGTGGGACGGAGACTCCAAACGCGCGCCCAATCTGCGCACCTCCATCATCGTGGATCCGGCGGATGGGAAAGTCCCCGCACTCACTCCCCAAGCGCAACAGAGAGTCGAGGCAGAACGTGCCTATGCCAGGCAACATCCGGCCGATGGTCCCGAAGACCGCCCATTATTCGAGCGCTGCATTGTGTTCCCGATGACCGGGCCACCGATGCTTCCCAGTTTTTACGACAACCATCAGTACGGTCCCCTCACGACGAATTATCAGATCGTGCAGACACCGGGATACGTTGCGCTGCTCATGGAAGTCATGCATGAGATGCGCATCATACCGCTGGATGGCAGTCCTCATCTTCCGCCGGCGGTCCGTCAGTGGAAGGGCGATGCGCGCGGGCACTGGGAAGGCAATACTCTGGTGGTCGACTCCACGAATTTCATGGATAAGACCCGGTTCCGCGGCGCCGACCAGAACCTGCATCTGATCGAGCGCTTCACCAGAACGGCCCCGGATATCCTCCTGTATGAGTTCACGGTGGATGATCCGACTGCGTTCACCAAGCCCTGGAAAGGGGAAATCCCCATGATCGCGAGTGACGGACCGTTATTCGAGCACGCCTGCCATGAGGGCAACTACGGTCTGGCGGGGATTCTCGGGGGCGCCCGCGCCGACGAAAAGAAGCAGCCGCGATAGCCTGCGGCCAGCCATGAGGAATGCCGCGAACGGCATTAGTTATCGCGGACTGCCTTGAAATCGCCCTTTTTTGCGCCTTGCGTCCACGTGCCCACAAGCGCGCGGCGAGGATTGGTGACGTCCTGAATCCGGGCGTCGATCGTTACCCTGGCCGTCTCCCCGGCGCGGTCTTTGTAATTTGCCTCGAAATGAAATTGCCAAGTCGCGGGGTCCAGCGAGGTTTTCTCGAGGGGAGCCGAGCGGATGCCCGGATTCATGATTCCCGTGACGGACTTGCCATCCCAATCCATGACCAGCGTAACGGGGGTGCGTTCCGTGGCATTGACTCCCCAGCTTCCATGCCAGGTGCCCTTGAGCGGATGCCCTTCCTGCGCGGCGAGCCAAGATGTGAGCAACAGCGCGGCAACCGCCGCCTTTATCTTCATTGACCCACCAGGTGGCTGGGATCCCGATTATTGTCCTGGCAAAAATATTCTTCGAAATCCTCGTCAGGAACCCAGTAAATGTAGTGGCCCCCGGTCCAGGACTTGGTATAAGCCTTGGGATCCTCGATGGTGGCCTCGTATTTCAACGTGTTGTAGTCGGGCCGCGAGATGTGCTCGATCAAATGGAACGCGTCCGTATGTGGGTAGCCGGCCCTGGCAAACCAGAATTGTTCATTGAAACCCACGGAGTCGACAGCCAAAGTGTCGCCTTCCCACTTGCCTACGGAGTGACCCAGGAAAGTCGGGATAAAGTCATCCGATGTCGGGTGCGGCCGGCCATCCATATAGATCACCCGCCAGGTTCGAGGACCGCCGCCGGAGAGCACCAGCACGCGCTTGGCTTCCGGCAGTTCATAGATCAACAAGCCATACGGGGTGTGGAACTGGCGCGGTCCCCCGGGAGGCACGCAACGAGCATGGGGATCGTTCTTTTGCTGGTCGGCACGGCGGGCTTCGTACAACGCCTTGGCCCACGGCTGGAAAGGAACTTCGCCGATGTCCAGATTGGTCGGCAGATTCATGCCGTTCTTGCCGGTCAGGCCGCCCGTGCCCGAATTCCAATAGCCGGTCTTTCCCGGCGCCGCGGCCAACATAGGATGTCCATCCGGCCATCGCGGCGTCGGCGCGGAGGGAGGCCGGGGTCCGTTCGTGCGGCCCGTACGAGTGCTGGGGGCGGGTGCGGGCGTACTTGAGGGCGCTTGCGCGAAGACGCACGTTCCCAGAGCTGCCGCCGCCAATGAGAGCAAAATGAACTTGTGCTGGCGCATGAATTATTATGATCACTTCTACACGTCCTGCGAATCGGTCCTGCGAATCGGGTCGTTACTTGCCTTGGCTCGATGCGGCCCCAAGCCGTTGGCCAGTGGTGGTGAGCGTCACCGCGCGAGCATTCGCGTGGGTTCCGCCGTCCTTGGCTTGCGTGCCTTCCACGGTCACCAGATCGCCGATTTTCATCGAGGTCCGGGTCCAGCCGGAATTCTTGAGCGCTCCAGGGGCGCCCATCTCGAAAGCCCAGTTCGCGACGTGCCCGGCGTCGTCTTCCACATCAATGTAGAAATAGACGTGCGGATTGCTCCAGTCAATCTTGGTGACGGCTCCGGTGAGCTTCACCGGCTTGTTGCCGTCATATTCGGCAGCGAAGGAATGATGCGCCCAGGAGGAGGTGCCCGTTCCCAAAACGATCAAGACGGCCGAAACCAATGGAAGCCTCATGCGAAAACCTCTCCCTTGTCAATGGTATGGTACTCGGAGCGCCCGGCACTCCCGCTCCCGATGATACTAATTATCACGGCGGTGATGCCCAAACCTCAAAGCTGCCAGCTAATAGAGAGTCCAGGTTCCCTTCTGCACCCAACCTGTATTGAGCGAACCGTCTCCGTCAGCACCGTACATGTAGACACTCTTCATCCCGGTGAAACCACTTTTGAAAATGACGTCCAGGCCAATGATGGTAGAGTTCGCCGTGGTGTTGACCGATGCGGTGCCGATCGCACACTGGCTATTCTGCAGCGCAAAAGGAGAATTCAGGGGCTTGGAGTCCGTGCCCATGGCGTTGTCCCACTCCAGTTGGACAGTCCCCGAAATGCGGTCATATATGATGTAACACGAATTCTGAACGTCCAGTGCCGGTGCGAACAGTACCGCCGCGGCGACAAGATTCGTAGGGCTTTGGCTGTCAGAGAAAACGAAAGTGAAGGTTTGACTCACGCCATGTCCCGCATTCGGCGACACGGATTCCGCCGTGGGCAAGGGAGGAGCAGGGTCCGCAACCGTATAGGTGCCGCTTTGCCGCCAGGCAGGGCTTGCGGAGCCGTCTCCTTCGGCCGCGTACATGTAGACATTCTTGCGACCCATGAAGGCGCTTTTGAAGGTGATCCCGACGCTCATGGTGGCAGCCAGCGGCGTCATCGTCACCGAAGTCGCATCGATCGCGCACTGGCTGTTCTCGATTGTGCTGGATGACCCCGCCGGTTTCATTTGATCCTCGGTGAGATCGTCCGATCTCAACGTGATGGTGTCACCATTGGGCTCGTAAAGGATGAAGCAGGAGTTCACACCATCGGGTGAAACCGCAAACAGCATCTCGGCACTGGTCAGATTCGTAACCCCTTGGGTGCTTGAAAACACAAAAGTGAACGTTTGACTGAGGCCTCCACTTCCGCTTGGCGACACCGAATAGGCCATAGGCAGTTGCGTCGAAACCGGACTGTTCAGAGTCTGGGACGGGGATGTGGGCAAAAGCAGCGCTGAGCCTGAAACACTGGCTGCGGGAATCGAATCGCCTGCCTGCCCCGCCGCGACAACTCCGGTAATTTGAAGCGGTACGACGAGGAAGGACGTATGAGGTGGAATTTGCAACGTTACCGTGGCTACTGTCCCGTCTGAAATGTTGTTGGTGTTCAGGCCATAGATTAAACATGTGTTGCCGTTGCACGCTAGTGATTTGCCTGCATTCGTGGCTTCTGCTCCAGCCGCGAAGGCGACACCCGACAAGTCGGAGGAGTAGCTCAAGGACCACTGAAGGGCTGCTGGCTGCGCTCCCTCCGCGGAATCCAGATGGATCGGAACCACTACCGAACCGTCCACCGTCTCCTGAACTTCACCCACTGAGAGAGTAACGCTCTGTCCGGCGATTTCGCCACAGGTCATGACAACCAGCCCCACATACGCGATCAGCAGAAAGTGAAATCGGGTCACAGATAAACACTATACCTGTGTGCGGTGCGCTTCGCAGTTAATTCCTGAAAATTAACGCGTCAGGGCAGTTGGAACACCCACACCGCCGGAGAACGGTCCAGGTTCTGGATTTCCGGCGTCAGCGCCGCGAACCCGGTCGCCTGCGCGCCGCCGTTGCCTACGCCGATCGCGATGTACTGCTTGCCGTTCACGGTGTACGAAATCGGCGCGTTGCTGGGAACATCGCTCAAACGCGTTTCCCAGAGCAGTTTGCCCGTCTGGTCGTCGTACGCGCGGAAGTACCGGTCGATCGAGCCGTTGAAGATCACCCCGCCGGCCGTATCCAGCGCGCCGCTCGACACGGGCGCGCGATGACGCTCCGTCCACAGCACTTCGCGCGTCGCCATGTTAATGGCTTCCACGCGGCCGTACTTGCCATCCGAATCCGGACGAGGCCGGAGAGTGGGACGGCCGCCCGCCGACAAAAGGCCCCCACGGCCGCCATCGGTGACCGGCGTCAAATCCATGCACGCCTCGATAAGCGGTACGTACATAATCTTCGTGTCCGGGTTGAACGAACCCGGAATCCAGCTTTTGGCGCCGTTCACGTTGGGACAGACCATCTTCGATTGCCCGTCGCCCGGCATCGATTTGCGGATTGATGGTCTTCTTGCCCGTAACCGGATCGATCGAGGAAACGATGTTCTGCAGGCCCAGGTCCTTCGAGTAGATCCACTTTCCGGTTTCCGCGTCGAGCACGTCATAGGTCGCTTGCTTACCCGAAGTCATGATCACCGGCCGAACCACGCCGTTGACCGGCATGCGTACGATCTGGCGTTCAAACACCCAATCGAGGTCCCACTGGTCGTTGGGCAAATGTTGGTAATACCAGACCAGCTTGCCGGTGTCCGGATTGATGGCCAGGGTACAGTCCGTATACAGACCGTCGGTCTTGGCGCCCGGCCTCACGGGCTTCACCAGTAAAGCGGTGTCATAGGTCTGTGCAACGCCGAAGAACGCGAGGTTGAGCGCCGAGTCGTAGCTTCCCGCGGTCCAGACGGAGCCGCCGTTGCGCTCCTCGGCTGTATGATCGTTCCAGGTATCGCCGCCGGGCTCGCCGGGCTGCGCAATGGTGTTGAATCTCCACGCGAAGTTGCCGGTCTCGGCGTCCAGCGCGACGATGTAGTTCTTTCCGCCCACGCGGCCGCTGGTTCCGATCATCACCTTGCCTTTCGCCACCAGCGGACCGCCGCTGACGTTGAAGCCCCTTTCCTCGACCAGGGGCTGGTCCCAGACCACCCGGCCGGTCTTCACATCCAGCGCCACCGCATGCACGTCGGAAGTCGCCATGTAGACTTTGTTCCCGTAAATCGAGATGGCGCGCTTGTTGCCGGCGTTCACGCCCGGAGGCAAGATTCGCGCGTACTGCCACAGCAGGTCGCCTGTGGCGGCATCGAGTGCCTGGAGTTTATCGCCGGGGCTATGCAGGAACATCACGCCGTCATGAACCAGGGGCGTGGCTTCATTGGTGCCGGGGGAAAGCGTCCATGTCCACGCGACGCGCAGATTGTTCACATTCGATTTCGTAATCTGCTTCAGCGGGCTGAATCCCTGATCGTCGAAACCGCGGCGCCAGGTGAGCCACTCGCCTGTGGGCGGGTTCTGCAGCATCGCGTCGGTGACGGGAGTGATTTTATCGAGAGGGTTCGCCTTCTTCGGCGCCGGAGGCAGTTTCACGCCGGCCGATAAGCCGCCGCCCGTACGGCCGCGGCCTCCCGGCGGAGCGGGAATCGTCACCGAAGCGAGCGCTGCCGGATCCGATGAGAACTCGCGTCGTCCGGTTGCGAAACCATTCTGCTGGAGCACGTATGCGATGATCCGTGCGACCTCGGATCCGCCAAGGCTTCCGGGATTTCCCGGTGGCATCTTCGTGCTCACATAAGTGAACAAATCGGCCGCAGGTTTCCCTGCATATTGGCTAAGGAATGTAGCGCCGCGAAGTGGAGGAGCAGAGTTGCCGTCATCGACGTTCGCTCCGTGGCAGGCGGCGCAGTTCTGCTGGTATGCCGCCCTCCCCGCGACGGCTTGTGCCGATGTGAATAGCGCCTCGCCCGCCTGAACTGCCGACTGACCGGCGCCGCGCCCCCCGCCTGCGAGTGCGCCCGCGGGCGCCTGAGCATGTAGCTTTGCGGGTGATCCAACCGCGATCAGGGCTGCGACTGCTCCACACAAAGCTGCCGAGAGCGCCGCTCGCCATCGGTTTTGAAGATTTATGGATGTCATGGCCGTTCCCTCCTTAGCGCACAGCGCCGGGCGCGAAAACGGGCGCTCTCAAGTTTCCCCTGAATCCCAGCCGCGCCAGGCTGCGTCGTGTGCGGACTCAGTTCGCTGACCGCTACCTGCCAAATTGTACTACTGAATCCTCGACGACGACCCGTGAAGGAGGATGCTTTCGTGACCGGCAAACCCTATGGATAAATCCCGGCTTTGTAATCGGCGAGAATTTCGTTAGCCGCGCGGGCGCCTTCCTGGGCTCCGCCTTCCATATAGCCCTGGAAGTCGATGGAGCAATGTTCCCCAGCGAAGTGGCAGTTTGCGGAGCGTTCCCGCTCGGCTCCGGCAAAGCGCGTATACTGGCCGGGTTTCCAGTAGGCGTACGATCCCAGCAGCGTAGGAACCCGGGCGGGAACACTCAGGGTCGCCAAACCGTTCCATTCCGCGGCGATGCCGGGAAACACGGGCTCAAGTTGGCGGAGGAATTCCTTAGCGTAGTTCTGAATCGTTTCGGGATCGTCCAGATCGCCGTTCAATTCGTCGCCCATATTTCCGCAGCGATAGTCCACCAGAATTCCGGTTTCCCCGCCTTGGGAACGCGTCGCATCCCAAGTGTGTTGATATCCGGTATCGGAAAAGCTGGATCCGTTCCCGACCCCCCAGGGCCCACTCCGATTCCACAGGCGGGTGCGAAATTGCGTGTGCAATTTCACATTTGTGCCGTACCCCAGTTCCCGGATGGCGGTCGTCTTCTTGTTGTTGAAGCCTGCCTCCGTGAAGTCCAAATGGCGCAGGACGGAAAATGGCAGCGTCAGAATTACGCGGTCCGCAAGAACCGGGCTGGCTTGTCCGCCGCCTTGGAAAGAAAGCGCATAGGTGCCGTCTTCATTGCGAGCAACGGCGGTCAGCGGCGCATTCAACCGGATCGTGCCGGCCGGCAATGCCGCGGCGATGGCGCGGGGCAGAGATTCGTTCCCTCCGGTCATGCGATATTGTTCCGCGGACCGCTCGATGGCACGAATGGATTGATACCCCAGCAGGTAGATAAGGTTCAGCGAACTCTGCTGTGTGGTTTCGCCCCCATACTCGAGGCTATAAGCAATGTCGATCAGCCGGCCCATGGGAGAATTGTGCCCGCCGCGAATGCGCTGGTCGATCCACTCGAAGAGACTCATTTGATCCAGCGTCTGAGCCGCACGACTGGCATTAGAATACAGGGTGGGGTACCCTGCGGCGTTCAAATCCTGTTTCACGGCCTGGTAGACGGGCTTGAAATCCTCAATGGCCTGATCGCGCGGGTAGCGCTGCCCGAAGAAATAATAGGTGTCGGTGGAGTCGGGAGGTTCTGCCCGGCTCACCTCCGTGACGCGAATATTGAACCGCTTGGCCAGATCGAGAATCGTGTCATGCTCGGGATCGATCAGCTCCCCGCAGCGCTCGGTTACCTGCCCGTTCTGCCAGGTGGCGGTATCGGAATGCATGCGGCCGCCGGAGCGTGAGGAGGCTTCATAGATCGTTGCGGAGTAGCCCGCATCCCGCAGCGTAAGCGCCGCGGTCAAACCCGCGATGCCGCCGCCCACAATGGCGATTCGGGGAGCGACTTTGGGAGCATTCTGTCCGGCCCATGCGGGCAGGGAGGCTCCCGCCACGGCGATACCGCCCGCTCGAAGGAATTCGCGCCGGCTGGAACGGCGGCTGAGGCGAGCGGCCTGAACCTCTTGCACGGATTGCCCGGAAGCATCCGCTCGTGCAAAGTCCCGCGCTAACGACTGAACAAGACCGAGTAAGGGTGTGCGCGCCATAAATTCAGCCCGGTCCCATCCGAAACTTTCATTTTACAACCCGAGCTGCCGCCGGCAGGATAAACACCAGCCAAAAAATCACCTATCACCGTGTTGCAGCGGACTAAGCCAGCGTCAGCGACGGCTCAAGATCGGTACGCATCTGGTCATAGATGCTGGCGGTGGAGGATTCCTCGCAGACCCGCATGTACTCGGTAAACTTCGGCGGAGCCGGAACGCCTTCCTTTAAGAGACGGCAGTTGTCGAACACCAGGTCCAACGAACAGAAGCGGTAGTACAGCTCCAGAGCGTGCAGCAGATGACGCGGATGGCCATCGCCGGCAGCCTCCCTCACCCGCTGGGCGGTAAGCTGGCGGATTCCGCCGACCTCATACCGGTCCTCGGCTGCTCCGCCGCGCAAACGGGCATATTCGGCCGCCAGTTCAGTCCAGCGCACGGCAGCGCCCTTTCCCGCCGAGACGTGATAGCGCTGATGCTTCAGTTTCGGTGCAAACAGCAGCTGGCGCAGCGCCGAAGCGGCCCAATCGACGGGGACTACGTCGATGCGGTTTTCGAGATCCCAGGTGATGAAACGCAGCGCTTCCACAGCGCGCAAAACCCAGAAGATGCTGCCGGATGGCTTGCAGCCCAGTTCGGTATGCCCGACCACGATCGACGGCCGCGCGATTACCAGCGGCAGATCCGCGAATTGCTCAGCGAGCTGCCGCTCGGCTTCCGCTTTGCTGCGGGTGTAGGCCACCAGATGAGTGGCGCGCTCATTGGGGTAATCGTCTTCGTGGACCACCGGATCAGGGGAAGCGCCGCAAATCGCGGCAGTACCCGTGTACACAAACCGTTCGAGGTTGCGCCCGCGCATCGCCTTGGCCACCGAGAGCGCGCCGCCCACGTTGGTGGTGCGGATGCCCCGGCTATTGCCGAAGGACGTGCTGGCCGCCAGGTGAAGAACGTGAGTCACGTTATCCAGGTGGCGCGAATCATGCCAGTCCTCGGAAAGAAGATCGCCGCGCAATACCTTAACGTTCTTGGGGAGCGTGTAGGTCGTCGCGAACTGGGCGGTCGAGAACCGTCCCGTCGTGAATCTCGCGAGTGAGCGGCGAATGCGCTCTTCGGCGGTGTCGTCATCGTCGGCCCGAACGAGACAGACCACTTCTCCGTCATACGAGGACTGGAGCAGATCGGCTAGGAATGCGCCGCCGAGAAACCCGGTCGCACCAGTGAGGAAGACCGTCGGAGCGCTCCGCGAGCGTTTACGCAAAAATCCATTTACCACGCGTACACCCTGTGCCTATATTTTGACACCGCCCGCGCCGGTTCGGAGGGATGAGAGCCGTTAAAATCCCGTAATGAGACGTTCCTCGACCCTCCATCGTCCGCGGCCTGAATCGCGAGGAAGTAACATGTATTAAGCAAGTTTCTCGGTCTACAAAAAGGAGTAAGACATGGCCCGTCCTCTCAGGTTCGCGGTGCTCTCTGTCGCAGTCTTCCTCGTAGGCTTGCCCGCCGTGGCCCAATCGGCCGATGACTCCATTCTTCGGCTGCCCAACGGCAAGCCTGATCTCAGCGGCGTCTGGGACCACCCCCGCACCAATGACCTTACGCGCGCCACGAATGAATGTGGCAGCATCACCAAGGGCTGCAAGCATGCGCCGCCGGCTTCGATTTCCTTTACACCCCTCGGCCTGGCTAAATGGAACGACAAGGCCGGCCATGTGGATTGGACCGCCCGATGCCTGCCATGGGGCTACACGCGCGCCTGGGGTACCGAGTATCCCGTCGAAATCGTCCAGACTCCCCAACGGTTGGCCATCATGTTCGAGTCCAACAACGTGTACAAAATCGTCCCTACCGACGGCACGCCCATGCCGGCGTCCATCGAACCATCCTGGTGGGGAGTTTCCCGCGGCCACTGGGACGGCGACACGATGGTCGTCGAAACCAGGGGATTTAACGCGATGACTTACCTGGATACCGCGGAGCACCCCCATGGGGAGCATCTCCAAGTGGTCGAGCGCTTCCAGATGATCGACAAGAATCACATGACGCGCGAAGTAACCGTCACCGATCCCGAGTATTACGAGAAGCCCTTCCAATACACAGGAACGCTGGCGCGCATGAAGCCCGGCACCGAACTCATGGAGTACGTGTGCATGGAAAACAACAAGTGGCTGGAACGGCATCTCGGAGCGGGCGCTCACTAGCCGCTTCAAGAATAAGGAGCTGACCATGAGAATGCGCAGATGGACGCTAGAAGCGGTTCTAGTTTTGCTCGCCGGCTTGCCCGGTGTGGGAACCGCGCAGGTGGACGACGCGCCGAGCCTCGCAGGCGTCATCGACATTCACGCCCATGTCGGTCCCGAGACGGCGCTGTTGAATTACAAACGCGCATTCGATGCCATCGAAGCCGCCCAGATCGCGCACATTTACGGCATGCGGGGAATCGTGTTGAAGGAGCACAATACGGAGACCGCTTCCTGGGCCTACCTGGTGTCTCAGGTGGTCCCGGGCGTCGAGGTCTTCGGCGGCATCGTTCTGAACAAGGCGGTGGGCGGCATCAATCCGGTAGCCGTCGAGTCCATGGCGTTGACGCGCGGCCTCCGGGGTCGTGTGGTGTACATGCCGACGAACGACGCGGCGGCCCGCAATCCGCGCTCGCCCACCGCGGTCGCGGTTTCGCGCAACGGACAACTGCTGCCGGAAGTTCTGGAAGTCCTGAAGCTTGTCGCCAAGTACGATCTCTGCCTGTCCACCGGACACGTCAGTACGGAGGAGGCTCTGATGGTGATCCGGGCGGCGAAGGACGCTGGCGTAAAAAAGATCTATGTGCAACACCCGAACCATGGGGGGCTCGTGATGTCCATGGCGCAGATGAAAGAGGCGGCCGGCATGGGCGCGCTGATCGAGATCGTGCTCAGCGGGGAGGGCTTCACCGGTGGCGGCCCCAAGGTCGTTAATGCCGAGAATCCGGTAATGGACTACGGGCCGCAGAAGCTGGCCGACATTCGAGCGCTCGGCCCGGCCAACATCGTCATCAGCACCGATCTCGGCCAACCCGGCCGTGTGAACTACGCTCAAGCCTTTCAAATGGCTATGGCAGTCCTCGCAAAATCGGGGTTCAGCCAGGCCGAGATCGACATGATGACCAAGCAAAATCCCGCCCGCCTGCTCGGCCTGAAGTGAACCGGACGTGCCGTAACAGGTTGACGGGTTGGCTCTGCTGACAACTCCGGCGACATGTACAGCAGCGTTCCCCAGGATCTGCCCCCGGCGAAGTCTGCGCCATCGTGAAGGTCTCTTGCGCAACAGCCACCGGCTTTTTGATCTTCGCCAACCCGAAATCAAGGAGCTTCACGCCTTGCTTGGCGACGAGGATATTCGCCGGTTTCAGATCGCGATGCGTAATACCCTTGCTGTGCGCCGCATCGAGCGCGTCGCAGATCTGCGCGGCGGCCCTTGAGCGGCTGGCCTTCGACGTATTCGAAACCAGGTAGTTCGGACCAATGTCGTGCAGGGTGCAACTATTAGGATGATTCAGCGCGGCGACTGCCCGCGCTTCACGCTCGAACCGCTCGCTGAACTCTTCTTTGGAAAATTTGATCGCGACATCGCGGCCCAGGCGCGGATCGAGCGCGCGATACACGTCGCCCATCCCGCCCTCGCCGAGTTTCGCGGCAATTCGGTAATGAGCGACGGTGGTACCGATCTTTTGTTCTTCTCGGCTCATTTCTTCAGCCCCACGTTCCAGTTGACAGCCACGGCGATGGGCACTATGGCTCCCGTGCCGGCGCTCCGATTTACCAGGAAGCGTTTGCCATCCCAGTTTAGGTCATAGTTTTATCCGACGGTGGCTCGAATATCCGGCGCCATGCGCGCCTCGAAGTCACTGAAGTCATCAAAGCAAAGTCACGAAGCGATCGACCGGCGCATTTCAGCTTTTCATCAATCTGCGCAACTCGGCCGAGTAATCGAACGCCGATGCGCGCACAAGGTTCTCAAGCCTCTTCTCAGCGGGAAGCTTCAAAACATGGCGGAGAACATCGTGATAAAGGTACTCCAGATACCTTAATATTCGCCCGTCGATTGGGACGATTCTCCCGTCATGTACGATACGGCTACGAAGTCCGACCAAGAGGCCGGTGTGGAAGGTGCTGTTCGCCTCGCTGCGCGAAGCGAGAGTATAGATGTTGCATAGGATGTCGTTGAGCGGCCCAATCTTCGCGGTCGGCATCGAGATAGTCTCTATGGCGAACCAATACTTTAAAAATGAAGTAACTCCTGCATCGAACATCCCGTCACGAAACCATCTGAGCGAGAGGCGCACCCGGTTCCGTTCGGGTTCGGCTAGCGACCAGATGGCCTTCTCCGCGCCCAGTAGCGGGCGCAGCCCGTCTGGGGTTAACGCAGGGCGCGGGAATGAGAGCGGCACTGCTATGGCTTCGCTCGAAGCGGAAGCGCGTTGAGTCTCGAAAGAATACACATTTGTGTATACCTTCCGATATACGATGTTTCGTCCCTGGAACGAGCCAAGCAAGCCTACGGCAACGTCGATGCGTTCTTCCGCCACAAGTTCACCTGTGTTTGTTCCCGGCGTCTCAGTAAAGGGCGAGATGAACAGGGCGTATATTCCCTGAGGGGTTTTCACTATCTTAGTGGGCTCAGGGTCGGCCACATTGAAACGACCCTGCTCGTCGATCCAGAAACGCGTCACCTTTACGTCCTCGCGATAGTCGGCTTCGCCCTTCCAGAAAAACACGCGCACGTCTTTAAGGTCTGCAGCAATCGGTGCGTCGTACAAAGACGGTGGGAGGCCCTGAACCTCGTAGCCTCTATATTTTTTTTCATCTATCTTTCTTCTTGATTGAGTTTGGGTTCACTGCCAGTCCCGAAACAATCCGATGGAGCCTCGGGAGTAAACTCCGTCGCCCAGTCGGCCAACCTGCAGGACCTGGCAGCCTGCGCACCGTGGAATCCTGATATCTTTTTCCTTCTGCCGCGGCGGTTTAAGCCGCCGCCGTGTTTCTCTGTTCGGAAGAAACGAAGTCCGTTCCCCGGCGATCCACGGCCAGCAGATAGCTCACCATCTTCCGGGCTACGGCCAGAGTTGCACGATTGGCATTTCCCTTCTGCAACTCCCGTTCATGCAGCAGAGCCAGCTCCGGGCTCTCACGGGGTGCCACTTTGGCCGCCTCCACCAGCACCCGCTGTAGATGTTTGTTGCGCTGCTTGGAAAGCGGTGTCCGCATCACCTTGTCGGCGGAGCTCTTTTCCGCCCCACACAGCCCGCAATAGCTGATCGCTTGCTTCACCGACCGGAAGCGCGACACATCTCCGATCTCCAGCGCCCAGCTCAGCGCCGTGATGGGCCCCACTCCGGGAGCGGTTTTGAGTCGCTGGAGCCGCTCCGCCAGCAACGGATCACGCTGCAACGATTTCCGCAGGGCGTATTCGGTTTTCCGGCACTGCAGGATCGACTCCCGGCTCACCCGCAGCAGCGGTCGAATGTTGGCGGAAACCTCCGGGTGATTCCAAACCACCCCTTCGAAATACTTCTGGGTATGCAGCCGCTTCTTCTCGTGGCTCACGCCGGTTTCCATCAGCAAACCTGACATCCGGTTCTTCATCTGCACCATCTGGCGGACTAACAGATGCCGATAGCGCAAAACGCGGCGCCGGTCCCGAATCTCGGTAGAGGCCATATGGCATTCCGGCAGAAAGTCGCAGCGCAAGCAATCGGCGATCTTGCCGGCATCGATGACGATCGTTTCTTCTTCTTAGCCAGTGCAATCGCTCGCAACATCAAAGGGTGAGCGACCTTCACCTGGGCCGCGTGGGGCAGCAGGTGATCGTAGATCCAGCCCGTGAACATCGTCGCCTCCATGGCCACTGTCCAGGGCTGCGGAAGCGTCTTCACCCACCAATCCAGTTCGTTGCGCGTGGCGCCGATGGTGCCTTGGCGATGGATCTGTCCGCTGACATCCTTTACGCAGTAACTGATGGTCTTCTTGTGAACATCCAGTCCGATGTAGTACATAAGTCAATCGAGGAGCCTCCATGGTTGTTATCTGAATCAACGTTCCCGTTGAGTTCAGCTTTTTATACACCACGCGCTCCTCCTCTGACTTAACATTCAAACAATGACCGCCCCCTGTCCTTTTCGTTCACCAACCCAATCGGGGGGAACTAGATTCTCGATTTCGTTGAGCCCAGGCTTCAACGGAATCGTTTTGGGTTGATCGCTTGTGCCGGATGTTTGCAAGGCAGGTCGATCGGGCGGTTCGCTCATTGCTCCAGTCTATGACCAGATTGCACGTAAAGCGTCGAGGCGTCGGTACAAAATCTGTACACGGAAACGGCAGTCGTCTTCTAAATGATTGAATCAAAAGTGTGGCTCCCCGGCATGGATTCGAACCACGATTCACGGCTCCAAAGGCCGCTGTCCTACCATTAGACGACCGGGGAATATTCGGGGCGAAGAACTATTCTAGTGTATCAGGCGGCGCGCCGGTATCGTCTAAATAACAGTGCGAAGATTCCGATCTCTTCCCGCTTTGGCCCTCGCCTCCGCCCTTCCTCTCGCCGCGCAGTTTCAGGTACACCTGAACCCCAAAACCGATCAGGCCTTTGACGACTACCGCAAGGCCCTCGAGCCGAAGCTCGACGGACGCCCGCGCTTTCCCGCCGGCCTGAAACCCGGGCAAATCGAAATCGTCCCCGCCCAGGACAAGGGATTCACCGACGTCAAGGACGGCATGGTCCATGACTGGATCGCCGCCGTCGTGGTCCCCGGCGCCACCGTCGATAAAACCCTCGCGGTGCTTCAGAACTACGCCGCCTACCAGAACATTTATCCCGGCGACGTGATCGAATCGAAGCTCCTCCGCCGCGATGGCGATCTCTGGCACATCTACTTGCGGATGGTGAAGAAGAAAGTCTTCACGGTCGTACTCAACGGAGAATTCGACGTTCAGTACCGCTCGCTTGGGAACAACCGGTGGAGCGTGGTATCCCGTTCCACCCGCATCGCCGAACTGGATGGCGACCGCGAGCTGCCTGTGGGCACCAGCCGCGGTTTCCTGTGGCGGATCAACTCCTACTGGCTGATTGAGCCGCGTCCGGACGGCGTCTATCTGGAGTGCCGTGCGATTTCTCTCTCGCGCGCCATCCCTTTCGGATTGGGTCTGGCGCAGCCGTATCTGACGACTGTCCCGCGCGAGTCGCTGCAGAGCACCATGGAAGCCACGCTCCGCGCGCTTCGTTGAATTAAGCCCCACGCCGAGTACCCCAAGCTACTCCGGCTGGGAGATCCGGAGATATGTTGTTCCCGCCAAACGAGTCGATGAGTTCGTTCAGCACACGAACATCGCATCATGGCATCCATCTCGTACTGGTTTCTGTCACCGAGCGTCATTCTCGCCTTGATAGGGAAGCTCAGGGGCTGGGACAGGACTAAACCCACGCCCACTTTCGACTGGAAGACGGCCACGCTGGACGTGCTGATTCCGGCCAAGAACGAAGAATCGAGCGTCGACCTGTGCCTGGCGTCGCTCTTCGATCAGGATTTTCGGATTCGCAAAGTCACCGTGGTCGATGACGCCTCCACGGACCAGACCGCGCAGGTGGTCCGCCGCTATGCGGAACTCAGCGGGAGGCAGATCGAGCTGGTCGTCCGCGACAAGTCGCTCAGCAAGACGACAGCGGTCCGGGAACAAAGCGAGAACAGCAATGCGGATGCATTTCTGGTTCTGGATTCCGACACCGTTTTGACGGACCGGAATTACGTTTCCCGTCTGGTCGAGAACCTGTTCAAAAACGCGGGCGTGGCTTCCGCGTGCGGCGAGGTGTCGCCGTTTACTCGCAGCCGCCGGAGGAAGTACACGCACGCGAATCCCTTGCTCGAGCGCATCCAAACGGAGATGCACCTGGACCCCAGCGAACCATCCCATGGTCCAGGCCGTCTGCTGGAGTTCCTCACGGTGATGTACCGGACCTCACTGTACGTGTTCCTTCAGCGAATTCTCTATGACGGCCACATGAAGATGTACGGATCGCGCCTGAATCCGATCGGCTGCGCGGTGCTTTATCGCACGCCGCGCTTGCGGGAATGCTTCGCCTACGCGCAGCCCCAGATGGGCGACAATCTCACCAACTCCGAAGACATCTTTATCGGGCACTTCTTCTCCTGGAAAGGATGGCGCAACATCCAGGTGTCCGATGTGCGGTGCGAATCCATTGAACCCAGTGTCGAGCGGCTGCCGCGCCAGCTGTACCTGTGGTCCAGCTCCTTCCTGCAAGCTTTGTACTACTTCCGCGAACTGCCCCTTTCTCCCTTCAAGGAAACCAAACGCTGGATCGGGGGAATGTTCTCCAGGCATCGGGACGAAGTTCCGGCGGGAGCTCAGCGGCGGCAGATCCAGGAGCAGTACAGGGCGCCCTGGGGTGAAGATTACACCCGGCGGGTGGGACGCCAAATGGGATGGGTTGAATTGCTGTCTCTCCTTGAAAAAGTGAGCTATCCGGTCCTGCTTCTGTACTTCGCGCTTTTCAACCACCGGATATTTTGGATCAGCGTGGGACTGGAAGCGGTGCTGGCCTCCACCGGGGTCTTTATCGTCGCCGACCCTGGAAGCCGGTGGAAATCCGCACTGATGATGTTGGCCGCGACACCCATACGTCTGTTGAGCCTGGGCGTGGATCTGGTGACCACGCTCAGGTACCTGTTCGACCTCGGAACCGGCAACCGGAATTGGAAGAAATGAACCGGATTCTGCTGACCCTCGCCACTCTATGGATCGCGGCCGCGCAAACGCCCGCGCTTCCTCCGGATTTTGCCGATAATCTGGCAGCGCTCGAACACGCGCGCGACGCTCACCCCAACGACCTTGCGACTCTGGATGCACTGGCCGGTTCCTACGCCATGGCGGCGGATTACCGCAAGGCCATCGCGGTGCTCGAACACATGCGGACTTTGAGCCCGCAGGATCACGCCATCGAACTCCGTCTGGGCCGCAACTATGCCTGGGCTGGAGACAACCAACGTGCGATCGCGGAATACACTTTGTACCTGCGTGCCGCGCCTCAGGATCGGCAGGCGACCATCGAACTGATCCGCCTGCGCCGTTATCGCGGAGATTATTCGGAAGCCGAGAAGCTCTGTGACCGGCTGCTGTCGGCCCATCCTGACGATGCCGAGGTTTTGGCGCTTAAAGCCGAGGTGCTGCATTGGGCCGGAGACCGCCGCTCGCTGGCTCGCCGGACCGCCGACCAGGCGGCGGCGCTGGCACCATCTTCTCCAGACGCGAAAGTCTCGCAGGTCTACGCCTCGCTGGACCAGGGGGAAAATCGCCGGGCTTCGCGTGAGTTTGCGGCCTTGAAAGATCAGGTCGACGGCCTGGGCGGGGTCCAGGAGGATTCGACGTACCGCGACGCTTACAAGCTGCTGGAAGACACTGTGGACGAACCCGTGCAGTTTTCGATGCAGCCCGCATTCTACGTCTATAACGATTCGGACGGAATACACGATAGCTTTTTGAACTGGAGTCTCGAGAAAACCGTCGCAGCCGACCACAAGCTTCTGATGGACGTTTCGCAGTACGGATCGTCCGCGCCTAAGGAAAGTATTTTCAACGAGGGCCTCGGCCAGACCGTATACCTGGACAACTTTCGGGCCGGCGGACAACTTCGGCTCGGTCCGGCCGCGTACTTGACGATGCTGGGCGGTGGCTCATTCCGCAGATTCGACAGCGCGATGCGCCCGATTTTCAATGCCCATTTCAAGGCGTCGCCGATCGATCGCTGGACTTTCGATCTCTCCGCGAGCCGCGAATTCCTGGCCGTCACGCCTCGCGCCATCCTGCAAAGTATTTCCAGCTACGGCATGGCGGGCGCGGCCCAGTTCGCCATCGATTCCAGAACGTTTCTTTCGGCGCGCGTGGAGGGGCGCTATCTGGAGCGATGACAACCAGAGCATCGTCGCGGAGGCAACATTGCGGAGAATCCTCCGTTACAACAATCGCTTCTCCGTCGACGCGGGCCTGCTGACTCATTGGGAGGCGTTCGACCATGACACGGAAGCCGAAGCCGGGTTCTTCACCCCCGACCGCTACCAGCGGGACGACGCTTACCTGGGGGTCCATGGCGACCTGCGAAGAGTCCGGTATGAAATCCGCGGCTCGGGCGGCGCACAGCAAGTGTCCCGCGATGCCGCCTATCGGCCCGATTGGGACGTGACTTCGATTATTTCCATCCCGCTCGGCCGGGTGCTTGAATTATCGGGCAGCTACCAGCGCCGGAACTACAGTTTGCTGACAAGAAACGGCTGGTATCAAGGTCTCCAGTTCACCCTGGGACTAAAAAAATGAAGGTTCTGATCACCGGCGGCGCGGGTTTTATCGGGTCTCACCTGGCGGAACGAATGCTGCGCGAGGGCCGTGAGGTCACCGTCCTCGACGACTTGAGCACCGGCTGGATTGAGAATCTGCATGGGGCGTTCGATTATCCGGGTTTCGAGTTCGTCGAGGGCAGCGTGCTCGATGGAGCCACGGTGCGCCGCCTGGTCGAACAAAGCGATCTGGTGGTGCACCTGGCGGCCGCGGTGGGCGTGCGCTACGTCCTGGATCATCCGCTCGCCACCATCCTTACGAATGTGGAAGGCACTCATCTGGTCCTCGACGCATGCGGGAAATTCGGGAAGAAGGCCCTGGTGGCGAGCACTTCGGAAGTCTACGGGAAAAACTCCAGCGATTCTCTTTGCGAGACCGCGGACTCGATTCTGGGAGCCTCTTCGCTCAGCCGCTGGTCGTATGCAACTTCGAAAAAACTGGACGAGTTCCTGGCGATGGCGTATGCGAAAACCCATGGCCTGTCTGTGATCGTGACCCGCTTCTTCAACATCGTAGGACCCAGGCAAGCCAGCCGCTACGGGATGGTGCTGCCGAATTTCATCCGCGCTGCGCTCAAAGACGAGCCCATCCGGGTCTTCGGAGATGGATGCCAAACCCGCAATTTCACTTACGTGAGCGATTGCATCGAGGCTCTCATGGGGCTGCTGCGCGCTCCGCAGGCGCAAGGCGAGATCGTGAATATCGGCAGCCCGCACGAAATATCGATTCTGAATCTGGCCGAGAAGGTCAAGTCTATCGTCGGCTCATCGAGCCCCATCGTAAAGGTGCCCTACGATCAGGCGTATCCCGAAGGGGGCTTCGAAGATATGCGGCGCCGGGTGCCATGCATTTGCAAGATTTCGCGCCTCATCGGGTGGTCACCCACCACCTCGCTGGATGACATGATCGCTCGAACCATTGGTCCCACTCGCCATCAACCGCCGCTGCGGGCGGGCTTGCTTTCCAGCGAAGGCGTGCGCCGCACGGAAGGCCGTTGAAACACCCACCGGTCGCCGAACAAAAAGTTCGCCACAGACGTCAGCGCGATCGCCATCAAATTCGCGGGGACGGGCGGAATGCCCAGCCAGCCGGTGAAAATGCGCATCCACATCAGGTTCGAAAGCACGGAAACCAATCCGTTGGCCAAATGAAAGCGCCACAGGCTGCCGTCCCGGCCTTTCCACGTCCAGCGCGCGTGCCAGTAATAATTCTGAAGCACCGCGGTTTCGACGGCCAGGGCCGTCGCCAGCAGATAGTGGACGCCTAGACTGACCAGCAGCGCCAGCAGGCCCAGTTGCACCGCCGCGCCGGCCGCGCCGACCGCATTGAATTTCAGCCACCGGGGCATCTAAGGAAGGGTTTCCTCGCGATACAGCATCGCGATATGCTTCACCGTCGCCTGCACCAGGATCGCCGCCAATGCCGCGCCTCCCACCGCGAATCCCACATCGAACAGCAGAAATTCCCGGCCCGCGATGAGGGCATAGGGACGCCACAACGCGAACAGGTTTCCGATCACCAGCAGAATCCGCAGCTCGGTCGGACCAAAATTCCAATGGGAAAGATGGAATGTGCCGATGGTGTACGTCGCCAGGTAAATCTCGATCGAAAGCAGCAGATAGAAGATCAGAAACAATCCCGCCACCAGTGGCGACAGGTAGCCGGATAGAGCCAGGCCCGCCATCAGGAAGCTCATGCCCACGGCGTCCAGAATGTGATCCACGTAAAACCCGTAGCGCGGACGCTGCCGGTTGCGCACCCGCGCCAAGGTGCCGTCGAGCGAATCGCCGAACCAATTCAACGCCAGAAACGGGATCACCAGCAATAGCGCCCAGGCGTTCGATTTCGCGTACCAGTAGCTGGCGCCGGCGCAGATCAGCGAGAGGAAGCCCAGCGCGGTGAGATGGTCCGAGTTTACCCAGCCGGGGAGCCTTTTCGCGATCCAGATCAGCGTTCGCTTTTCTGCCGCTGCCAGGAGACTAGTATGGGCCCGATCGGCCGTCTTGAAGTCCGTAGTTTTATCTTGTGTCGGCGTCATGAACTATTGTTAATGACGCAAGACAAGACGCTCCGGGTTTCACCACTCCGAGTAGGCAGTGCCCTCCAGGCTGATCTGGTCCGACAGGCTGCGGACGTCGTAGATGCCCGGGTCGGTCTGGTCCACCGCGGTGAGCGAATCTTCCTGGATGGTGCGCCATTCATCGTTGCCGGTGATCGGATCGAGGGGTACCGCGCGCAGATAGCCCTCGGTCACCAGGTCCTGGAGCATCTGGGGCGCTTTCTTCTTATCGAAAGTGTACTCGTCGATGACCGTCCGCAGCGTTTGAAGATGGCTGTGCAGCATGGTCTCTTTGGTGCGGCGCAGCGACTTCTGATATTGCGGAATGGCAATCGCCATGAGGATCGAGATGATCGCCATGACGATGATCAGCTCGATCAGCGTATAGCCGCGTTCGCGTGCGGGCGCTTTATTGCCACTCTGAATAGGGTGTTCCATCGCGCGCCCGCTCCATGCTCTTCGAGTAAACATCGAAAACATTCTGCCCGCCCCAGCTATTCGACGTAGGATCGTCCTGCGAGCTTCGCTTGCCCCAGTCCGCGGTTCCGGTCATGGGATCGATGGGAATGCGGCGCAAAAATTTGATATTGGCCCCCGTCGCGTTGCCCACCAGCTTCACGCCTTTCACCAGGATGTCCAGATCTTCGGGATATCCGTCGGTGCCGACCTTCACTTGAATCTTCTGCTGATCGGAAGCATCCTTGTACCGGTCGATGGCGCTGCGGATTTCGCGCAGCGCGTAGCGCAGGTCGCGCTCCTTGTCGCGTTTAACTTTATAGGCCGCCAGAGGAACAGCCAAGGTGGAGAGCAGGCCCAGGATCGCCACGGCCACAATCAGCTCGATTAAGGTCATGCCGCGCTGGTTACGCTTGGCTACCTGGAGTCGTTCTTCTGTCATCCTATTGCCTACTGTACCGCCACCGCAACGGAACCTAACGCCACCGGAACCGCCTGCGACTGTGAGTTCTTCAGCCCCATCTCGGTGACCGTCACCGATCCCTTTCCGGGCGCCACCGCCACGAAATTAAGGACCGCTACAGGCCCGGATCCCGAGATGCCAGGTCCCGCGGGGCGCGTCACAGTAATGGTTGCCTCGCCCGCGTCGTTGCGGACGTCCTTGATCGAGCTCACGGCCCCGCCGTTACGCGACAGCAATTCGCCAGGGGCGATATCGGTGAGCCGCAGCACCGCCGGGTCCCACTTCACGCGCAGCGGCGATACGGAAGCCGCGTCTGCCGCGCCGTTCAATTCCACGTTGACGGTGAAAGGCGTGTTCGGAGCCACGGAAACATTGCCGGGCGTGAACGCGACTCGAGTCCCCGCTCCCAGCGGAATCGGCGGAGGCAGAGCCCCCGGCTGTCCCGGCGGCTGGAAGGGAAGCGGCACAGTTCCCGGCGCCGGACCGGTTGCCTGCCCCGCTCCAGGAACCAATCCGGGTATCAGTCCAGGCGCCGCCTGTGCAGGATTCGGCGCGGATTGGCGCGGATTCGGAGCAGGATTAACTCCGGGATTCGTTACCGGCGCGGTCGGCGCGGAACCTCCCTCGTCCTCCCGGGGCGCGTACATCAATCGCAGCGACTGATCGGGTCCTGAGTACACGCCGCGCAGATTCTCCGGCGTATAGTCCGGCGTACGCACGATGTGCGGCTGCAGCGCGATCATCAATTGCTGGACGTCTTTTTCGGTATGGTCGCTGCCGAAGAAAATCTTGCCCAGGACCGGGATATTCACCAGGCCCGGAATGCCGTTGACCACGCTCGAATCCTGCGTCGCGTCCAGGCCCGACAGAATATTGATCTCGCCTTCACGCAGCCGGATATCCGCTTCGGTCGTGGTTTGCCCGATGATGGGCTGCTGCACGCCGCCGATATTGGTATAACTCCGGACGCTCGATACCTCGAAACTTACGTGCAGCGTCAGCTCTTCCGCGGAATGCACTTGCGGTGTGATTTCCACCTTGATGCCGACGTCGGTGAACTGAAACTGGGTTTGCGCATAAGGCGCGCCGCCGACCGTGCCCACGCCGGATTGAAAGCTTCCGGTGGCGATCGGAATACGGTCGCCGATCTTGAGCGAAACCTTCATGCCGTCCGACGCGCGAACCTGCGGCGAGTTCAGTATTTTCGTCTTGTTGTCACTGAGAACGGCCTGCAGCAAAATACCCGGCAACGTCGTTGAAAAATCGGCGGAGGACAAGTGGCCGAGTTGCCCCAGATTGATACCGCCAATCGAGGGTGCCGCTGGAGTTCCTGTCCCAGTGTCTGTTCCGCCAGTTACAGTCGTGGCTCCTCGCGGCGTGAAGGTGATTCCCGTGTTAATGCCTGCGGTGAGCCCATTCGCTCCGTTGGACGCCAGCGTCGCCGCCAGATCCCGCGTACGACTGGTGTTCGCCTCCATGATCAGCACATCGATCACGACCTCCGACTTGGGTTTGTCCAGATCGTGCACCAGCTTCTCCGCCAGCGCCACCGCGTCCGCCGAACCCCTGACGACCAGCGCCTTTTGCGGATTTACCGTGAACACGCGCGTGATATTGGTGATGGTGCGCACCGCCGTCGATATTTCCTGAAATTCCTGCACCGTGCTGGCGTTGGTGATGTAGAACGTCTTGACGACGAAATCTTCGTAGTCGCGGCGCTTATTGGCGGTATCCTGAGCCACGAAGATGCTGGTGGGGGAGATCGGTTTCCAGTACGTATGAGTCAGCAGCGCAACGTAGTCGAAGGCCTGCTCCACGGTCGATTCTCCGAGCTCTACGTTGAAATTCCGCGTCTGGACGGCTCCTAACCCATCCGGATCGATCACTGTGGTGATGCCGGCGATCTTGCCGATGCTCTCGTAGAGCACCCTGGGCGGCTGGTTGTTGAGTTTGACCGAAGGGATCCGCCGCAAGGCCGGTTTCAGCTCCGGAGGCCCCATCATCGAATCTACCTGGAGGCTGGCCTCATGCCGGATTTGTTCGACCGGCGTCAGCACCTGGCCACCCGCGGTCGCCGCCGGATTCCGGAGCATATCCTGGGTGCGCTTCAATTCCTGCATCGCGATGGCCGAAGAAGGATCCGCGACGATGGCTTTCTGAAATTCGCCGATGGCCTGGTCGATCTTCCCGTCGGCGCGGCTCTGCCGGCCCCTCTCCACATGCATCTGGGACGCCTGGAAACGGGTGCGCTGCATCCCAATTAAGTACCCGCTATCGCGCGGATCCTCATCCACGGCCTGTTTATAGAATTGCAGCGCCACGTCCCAGTCTTTCCGGACTTCGGCCGCTTGAGCCTGCTTGAGGAACTTGTCGCCTTTGCGGGTACCGGCCTCCCCTGGCAACGCCGTCAAAAGGGCCAGGCAAACTGCCGCGACCACTCGTAAGTACTTACACATCATTGATTTACCGAACCCACCTGAACCCCGCGTGTTACACTTGCACCCGGGGCCTCATAAGCCCTTGACGCGATTTGGGTTGCCTGCGTGGATACCAAAGAGAAAATAAAGATTCTGAGCGACAACCGGTCGGCCGGGCATGACTACTTCCTGTCTGATCGGATCGAAGCCGGACTGGTTTTAACCGGGACCGAGGTCAAGGCCGCCCGCGCCGGCATGATCCAGCTCAAGGAAGCCTACGGAGAGGTCGCCGCCAACGAAGCCTGGCTGGTGAACGCCCACATCTCGCACTATTCGCATGGCAACTTGCAGAACCATGAGCCGGTGCGACGCCGGAAGCTCCTGCTGCACCGGTCCGAAATTGTGAAGCTTCAGGAAACCACGCGCGAGCGCGGGCTGACCGTGGTCCCCACCAAGCTGTATCTCAAGAATGGCCGGATCAAGGTGGAACTAGCGGTCGGCAAAGGCAAGAAATTCCACGACAAGCGCGAGAGCGAGCGGGCCCGGGAGATGAAGGCCGAAGCCAAAGCGGCTCTCGGTCGTCGCGGCCGGGACTGAGCTATACTCAATCCTGCTCGGGCACCAGTTCTGCCCTGGAGCGAGATAAGGATAACTATGTTGCGTAAAACTTTGTTCACTACAGCCGGGTTGACGGCTATCGTCGCCGCCACCATGATCATGTCCGCCCAGGACGGCAAGGGTAAAGGAGATGGAAAAGGTAAGGGCGACGGAAAAGGAAAAGGCGGTCCGCCCGCCGGCCAGATGATCGCCCAGATCAAGCCCGGCTTCTACGAAGTCACCGGAGCCGGTGGGAACACCAGCGTCGTCGTCACTAACGAAGGCGTGATCGTGGTCGACACCAAGAATCTGGGCGAGGCCAACTATAACGACCTCATGACCCAGATCAAGACGGTGACCAACCAACCCGTCAAGTACGTCGTGATCACGCACGTCCATCAGGACCACAGCGGAAACACCAAGAGCTTTGAGGACGCCGGCGCGAAGGTCATCGCCAACGAAGGCGAGAAAGCCGAGCTTGCCACCTACACCGCGCCGGCCGGAAAGCCCGCAGTGCCCAACGTCACCTATGGAAAGAAGACCAGCTTCAAACTCGGCGGCGTAAAGGCCGAGGTCTACCACTTCTCGCGCGCCCACACTGGCGGCGATTCCGTCGTGTACTTCCCGAAATTCAAGATCGTCGCGGGCGGCGATGCCATCGTCAACGGCGCTCCGAATATCGATTTCGCCGATGGCGGCAGCGCAGTCGAATGGCCCAAGCTGATCGCCAGCACGCTGAAGCTCGATTTCGACACGCTGATCCCCGGACACGGCAACGTGATGACCAAGGCCGACGTGCGTGGCCTACAAAACCAAGTGGGACAACCTGGTCTCGCGCGCCAAGGCAGAGGTCAAGAAGGGCACGCCCAAAGATAAATTGCTCGCATCGATCAAGACCGACGACATCGGCTGGAACATCACCGGCGCTCAGTGGAACGCGCCCGCCCGTCTCGATCCGTTCTACGAGGAGCTTTCGAAAGCCAAGTAAGCCAGAGCCAAGTAGTAACCTCTAGGAGTGGAGACCACTCTCGTATCTCAATCCCTCGACCGCGTCGAAGCTGACGCGGTCGTCGTGCTTTTATTTGAAGAAGACGGCTGCCCCAGCAGAATTAAAAGGGTTTACCGCAATGGATCGGCGAATTGCGCGCCTCCGGCGAATTCACCGGCAAAACAGGCGAACTGGCGGTCCTGCACCAGCCCCAAGGGCTCAAGGCCAAGCGCCTCGCGGTAGCGGGCGGTGGGAAGAAAGATAAATTCGATCGCCGCCGTCTTGCGCCGCGCCGTTGGAACGGCCGTGCGCGCACTCAAACAAAAGGGCGTGAAAAAGCTCGCGTGGTTTCTCGGCGACGCGAATGCCGAAGCCGCGGTCGAAGGCGCAATTTTGGGCAACTTCGAGCCCGACCGCCACAAACCGTCCAGCGACGCAAAATCTCTCGAAGCCTTTATTCTGGTCGCGCCCGATTCCGCCCGCGCAGCGTTCGAACGCGGCAGGATCCTGGGCGAAGCGCAGAATTTCACCCGCGAGCTGGTCAACGAACCCGCCAATATAATGACCCCGACGCTTCTCGCCGATCGCGCCCGCGCGATGGCCGCCGAAGTCGGCCTCGAGTTTGAAGTGCTGGACGAGTCGCGCATGCGCCAGCTCGGCATGGGATCGCTGCTGGGCGTATCGCAGGGCAGCGCCGAGCCGCCCGCGCTGATCATTCATCCGCTACAAACCGGCGCAGGCGCCGGCTACGAAAGATCATCTCGGGCTCGTGGGCAAAGGCGTGACCTTCGACACCGGCGGAGTCTCCATCAAGCCCGCCGACGGCATGGAGAAGATGAAATACGACATGGCCGGCGGCGCGGCCATGCTGGGCGCGATGCGTGCCATCGCACAGTTGAAGCCGGCGATTCCTGTAACAGCGCTTGTTCCGGCCGTAGAGAATATGGTCGGCAGCAAAGCCCAGCGCCCCGGCGATATCGTCACATCGCTTTCCGGCAAGACCATCGAAGTCCTGAATACCGATGCCGAGGGCCGGTTGATTCTGGTCGACGCGATCACCTACGCGCAGCGCCTGGGTTGCACGCACCTGGTGGATGCCGCGACGCTCACCGGAGCGATCGTCGTCGCCCTGGGGAACGTCAATATCGGCGTGTTCACCAACAACGACGCGCTGCTCGCGCGCGTGCTGGCCGCCGCCAAGGCGGAAGGCGAGAAATCCTGGCACATGCCGCTCGACGACGATTACAAAGATCTGCTCAAAAGCGCCTTCGCCGATCTGGCCAATATCGGCGGCCGCTGGGGCGGAGCCATCAGCGCGGCATATTTTCTGAAGGAGTTCGCCGGCGATACGCCGTGGGTGCATCTCGACATCGCGGGAACGGCCTGGTTGGACGAATCCAAGCCGTTCCTCGCGAAGGGCCCGTCGGGCGTGGCTGTGCGAACCTTTACTCGGCTCGCGCTGGACTGGTAGCCGCGTCCTGGGCAGGCATGAGTACGTAGCCGACTGCGCCGCTTTTATTGACGCGCGTGATCACTAACTCGCGTGTGCGGCCATCCGCGAAACTCGTCAGGAAGACCGGTTCCTGGACCTTGAGTTGGCGCAGCCATACGGTGTGCCCGTCGGATGCCAGCACGGAACCATTGAGGCGTTGATAGGAAACATCGGTGCTGTTCACCTGCACCGAGATCCCCGGCGCCACCGCTGGTCTGGTGGTTCTTGGCTACCTCGAAGTCGACCCGTTTCACGGCAAACTTGTCCGCGTATTCGTCGAAATCGTGCCGGTCTTTCTGCTGGGTGGTTTTCACGGTGGCGAATTGCTGATCGCGTCGACGCCGCGTGCTGCGTGACCTGGCCCTGCACCGATGCGAGCTCTTCGCCCTGCTTGGCCATTTGGCTGCGGACCTGAGTTAATTCCTCCTGCAGCCGTGCGATCTGCTCGCGGTCGCCCGCACTCGACGTTTCGAGCTTCGCCAGTTGTGTCTTAATGCTGTCGACCTGGGTCGCGAAATCGCTTCGCGCCCGCTGGATCAGCGCGGCCGAGGTGTCGCCCGCCTGCTTCCTGGCGGAATCGATACGCGCCATCAGGTCCCCGCGGGCTTTATTCAACTGGCTTCGCAACTCTTCCTGGCGACTGCCCCACTCGTCGACTTTTGCGGCCGTGGACTTGGCTTGATCACCCAGGTTTGAAACATCCGTCCGAATGTCCGTCAATGTCCCGGGCATGTGCGAGAGCAGCGCGTCATGCCGGCTCAATCTCGGATATGCATACCAGCCTGCCGCGACCAGACCGGCCGCGAGCAGAATCAGAAAGGCTGTCAGAATGCGGTGATGACGCCTCGATCGCTCCCATCGCAGATCCGCGTCGTCATCCGCCGGAACGGAATTCAGGTAGTCCTTTTCCATAAGGCCTGGCCTCCACGTGCGATGTTTCGCTCGCAACTGGAGTTCCGAGGTCCGCAGGTGACTTGATTCTACGGAGAGCTTCTGCGAAAACGATGGGGACTTTTTACCAGCTTCGGAAAATAATCCGGGGGCTTAAAGGGCAGCTTCTCCCCAATCGCCCGTGCGGATGCGGTAGGCATCCGATATTTCGGATACGAAGATCTTGCCGTCGCCGAGCTTGCCGGTGCGCGCCGCGGCCATGAGCTTCCGGATCACCTCCTCGGCACGGTCCTCCGGCACCACCATCTCGATTTTGAACTTCGGCAGCAGGTCCACCTTGTATTCGACGCCGCGATAGACCTCGCTGTGGCCCTTCTGCCGGCCGTGACCCCGGCCTTCCAAAATAGTCATCCCGTCGATGCCGATTTCCGCCAGAGCGTTCTTCACGTCATCCAGTTTGTGAGGCTGGATGATCGCTTCAATCTTCTTCATGCTTGTCTCCTCGTTGCTCTCCATGGTGGCACAGGAAAAAGGGGACAGGTCGCAATGTCGGAACGCTTCTGGGAAGCCGTGGTCCAGGACCTGTCCCCTTTTTCACTACCAGAAGGCGCTAATCGGGACAATCCCGAATCGTCCGGCGGTACAGATCCAGATACTGCTCGACGCTCTTCTGCGACGAAAATTCCTGCTCCGCCCGGATGCGCGCGGCCTCCCCCATTCGCGACGCGAGTTCGGATCGTTGGCCAGCGTGCGCACTGCCGCGGCCATCGCCCTCACGTCCCCGAGCCGTTTCAGGAACCCGGTTTCTCCATCGCGCATGATCTCGGTTACGCCGCCCACCCGCGTCGCCACCACCGGCTTGCCGAAGCTCATGGTCTCGAGCACGCCCATGCCGAAACTCTCGCGCTCGGAAGTGTACAGTCCCGCGTCCGCGGCGTGCAGGTAATTCTCGATGTCCAACACGTTCGACTTCACCATGACCCGGTCTTCGATCCCCAGGCGTTTGACGATCTTACGAAACGGCTCGAAGGATTCACCAGCGAGGATCAGCAGTTTGACGTTGTTCTGGTCTTTCAGTTCGGCCAGCACCCGCAGCACGTCCTGTGCGCGCTTCACCGGCCGGAGATTGGACATGTGGATGAGCAGGAAATCGTCCTTGCGGACGCGCAGCGCTCGCCGGACTTCCTGCCTGCCCTTGCGCGGAGACTTCGGCCGGTAGAAGTTGTAGATCACCTCGATCGGCTTGCGCGACCTCAGCACCTGGAACGGTTTCCTCTTTCAGGCTGCGCGAGACCGCCGTGACGCCGCAGGAACTCTCGATCGAATACTTGATGATCGGGCCCCAGGTTCGGATCCCGCGCCAGCAGCGTGATGTCGGTTCCGTGGAGCGTCGTAATCACGTGCGGGCGCGTGCCGGTTCTGGTCGCGCGCGATCTGGGTGGCCAGCAGCGCCGCGGTCGCATGCGGCACCGCGTAGTGGACGTGCAGAATATCCAGCTTGTGCTTGTCGGCGACTTCCACCATCTTCACCGCCAGCGGCAGCGTGTAATCGGGATACTTGAACAGCCGGTATTCGTTCAGCTCCACCTGGTGAAAGAAAACGTTGGGCTGCTTACGATCCAGCCGGAAGGGCGGCTCGTAGCTGATGAAGTGGACTTTGTGCCCCAGCCGGGCGAGCTCGCTTCCGAGCTGGGAGGCGACAATACCGCTGCCGCCCACGGTCGGATAACAGGTAATTCCGATGGAGAGCCGCTTCAGCTCAGGCTTCACGTTAGAAGTACCTCGACGATAGCGGCAAGTCTCCCAGCGATCCGACCCGGATCGGGTCGTTCAACCAGAGTCCTACCGCGTATTCCACGCCGATCGCCGTTCCCAGCGTTCGTGCGCGCGACAGCACCAGGTCCAGAGTAGTTCCGGGTCTTCATCTGGCTCTTGTGGCACTGGATCGCAGCTTCCCAGGCTTCCCGCACCCCGCTGACATCCGTCAGCAGTTCGGGGCGGATCGACAAAAACCTGGGTGATGGCGTAAAAGTACAAGCTCGTGATTGGATGCGGCGGGAGGTCCTCCAGATCCCGCAAACCGCCGAATCGAGCCAGGCGGGCGGCGTCCCGCACGATTTTCCCCACCGCCGCATGGTCCGGATGCTGGTTCTCGCCCAGGTGCGGGGCCAGCACCACGTCCGGTTTGAACCGGCGGATCTCCCGGGCCAGCGTCATCGAGTTGGCCGGATTGTACTCGATGTGGCAGTCGCCGCCGAGATCCAGGAACTGGATCGCGGCCCCGATGATTCGGGCGGCGTCGCGGGCTTCCTGGGCGCGTTCTTCCGGCTCCCCGGCGCTGGCGGCTTCGCCTTTCGAGGTCACCAGGATGCGGGCTTCGTGCCCGTTCCGAACCTCCTGGATCAAAATGGGCGCACAGCCGAATTCGACGTCGTCGGGATGCGCTCCGACCGCCAGGATCTTCATATCAGCGTTGCCTGAAGAGAGCGTTAAGCTTCGCTAATGGTGACACTGTTAGCGTGTCGCCCTGCGGACGGCGTTGACGACGTCCTGTCCCTTGGGCACCTCCCGAAAACGGTGTGCTTTCCGTCCAGCAGTGCGGGTGACCACATGCGTGATAAAGAACTGGCTGCCGTTGGTATTCGGGCCGGCGTTGGCCATCGAAAGCGTGCCGACCTTGTGTTTGTTGGGGTTACCCTTGAGCTCGTCGGCGAAGCGATAGCCTGGACCTCCGCGGCCGCTGCCTTCCGGATCGCCGCCCTGGATCATGAAGTTGGCGATGACGCGGTGGAACTTCGTTCCATCGTAGAACTTGTCGCGGGCAAGGAACACGAAGTTGTTGACCGTCATGGGCGCGTCTTTGGCGAACAACTCGCAAACGATCTCGCCGCGACTGAAGTAGTTGAACGTGGCCGAGTACTTCTTATCGGGATCGATCGTCATCTGGGGTGGACTGGGATATTGTTTCGGCATTCAGATTCCAGTGTATCCCGCTGCGTGAACGGCGTTCCTGAGCCCTAATTCTTTTGCATCGCGCGAACATCCATGAGCATCCGATGTTACATATTCAGTCGAGTGAAACGTTGTGGCCACGATCAGCACTATGGAGAGCAGCGTGCATAAGGAAAAGCAGAGAGAGTTCGCTCGCAGAAATGGGGTCGTTATGTTAATCGGAGCCGTGATCGCCGGATTGCTGATCGTTTCGTTATTCCTGGAGATGGTTTCGTCTTCGCCGAAAGCTCACCAGGACGGGTCAAATCGCGCACCAAGCGTGAAATAGTGGCACAGGGCTTGTGTCAAAAAGGCCCGCTGCGGAACCACTGGGGTCTTGCGGAGAATCCGCGCCGCGATTATAATTCTGTTTTTATGCCGGTCGCAGCGGGACTGGAAGAATTCGATCCCTTCGCGCCTCAGCGGGAGGCCGCCTTGTTCTACGGGCTATTCCTGCGCGGGCACTCCGCCGAAACTCTGCGCCGCGATATCGACGTTCCAGTCAAACTCTTGAACAAGCTCATGTTCCGCCACCGCAACGAGCAAGCGGTCCGGCAGAAACTCCAGCGTACCTACCTTTATCGCAAGCAAGTCCTGTCGATTTTCGACGAATTGGTAACCCGTGAAAAGGCCCAGGACCGGATGTCCCTTCGGGTTCACTAGCCGGATTTCTCCCGAGAAACCGCCCAGTTTGGCCCTGCACGCTTCCACCCGGAAATGCGTCTAAAATGTCAGGTATGAGAACTACTCGCCAGCGTCGCCGAGGCTTTACCCTCATCGAGCTCCTGATCGTGATCTCCATCATTTTGGTCATCCTGGCTATCGCCGTCCCCAAGATGAATAAGCAGATGCAGGGCGCACGGGAGATGGCCGTGATCCGTGAGATCGGCAGCATCCACCAGGCGGAAACGCAGTACTATTCCCAGTTCGGAAAATACGCGGGGAATCTCACCCAACTGGGACCGCCGGTGAGCGGCGCGGATGGACCCGAAGCGGCGAACATCATCCCGAAGGTGCTCGCGGACGGCAAGAAGAACGGGTTCACCTATACGCTGACGGCGACTCCTACCGGGTATGCGATCACGGCCATACCGGATTCCTTCGGGAATACGGGCAGCCGGACGTTCTATTCCGATCAGACCCTGGTCATTCGCAACAATTGGGGCCAGGAACCCGCCACACCCGCCAGTCCTGAAATCAAGTAAAGACTAAGCGGTCTGGGTCGGCCCGGTGTCCGCCGCCTGATCCTGCGCCGCCGCGGATATGTGCCGGGCCTGTTTACGCAGGAGATTCGCTTCCACCCGCAGGCGCAAATGATCCGATAATTCGGCTCTGAGTTCGAGGTTCCGCGCCAGATCTTCGAGTTGCGGGGGATTGCACTTCTCCCAGATTCTGGCCGCTTTCTCCATCTCATCCAGGGCGAAGGACATCCGCCCCTCACGTTCCTCGACATGCGCCAGCGATTCGTACGCCATGGCCAGCCGGGAACCTCCCGCACGTTTGAATGTCCCGACGCACTCCATTAAAAGCTCCCGGGCCCGCGAATAATGGCCCCAGCCGATGTGCAGGCAGGCGAGACTGTATTGCATCTCCGCGACCTCTTCGAGGTTCCCGCGTCCCAGTTGCCGGAGCTTTAGCCCCAAAGTGCGCTCGTACTGCGCCGCGGCTCCGTCCAGATCGCCTAAGTCCTCGAGCGTACCGGCCAGTTGCTGAACGTCGTCCAGCGCCTCCACCGAATCCTCGCCGAATTGCGCTTCATGGATGCGGAGAGCCCGCTTCAGATATCCCTGAGCCTGGTCCTGAAATCCTCGCGCCCGGCAGATCCGGCCGACTTCCGCCAGCAGGTTGCCGGTTTCTACGTGTGCTGCTCCATAGTGTTTCTCCCGCAGCGAGACGGCTTGTTCGAAGGTCTTCAGGGCATCCGGGAACCGGCCTGTCTGGTCCTGAGCCAAGCGCCAGCCGGCGCAGCCGTTCCTCCAGTTTCTCAATGCTCTCGCCCGGAATCGACGCTCCCAGCCGGATCGCATCGAAGACGACTGTTTCGAGCGCGGCGTAGTCTTCCACCAGGCAGAAGATATCCGCCAGGGCGTCCAGGGAACGCAGGTAAAGCTTGGCGTCGGAGGCCTGGGTACACACGATGATGGCCTCACGCAGGGTATTCTCGGCGTCCTGGAGCTTGGCGAGATCGAGTTGAGCCGTTCCTTCTTCGATGCCGGGCGGCGCGGCCAGCCGGCGTTGCAGATCGGCCAGGTCCAGGCGCAGGCTGACCCTCTGCGCGGGGGCGAGTCCCCGCTCATCCGCTTCCCGCACGGCGATGGTCAGATGGCGTTCCGCGTCGGCGAGATTTCCCGACTTCAGGTGACGCGCGGCCTCGGACCGGTGCCAGTTGCGGTCGAGTCCCCAGGATTCGACGTCTGCGGCGCGCGAGCCCAGGTCCAGGTCTTGAGGAATCCGCTCATGCCAATCGGGTACTCATCGGCACACTAGGAGGAAAGCTTTAGCTCTCCGAAAAAAAAGTTCCATGCGATAATGTCGATAGAAGTACCGGGGTGCTGGCGGGAGCTCGCCCGTCCGGCAACCGCTTTATTCTGAAAGTCTTTTACAGGAAGTATGACGCCTCGCAGCCTCGAAGTTCTGCATGAGATCGTCGAAAGCTACATCGCCACCGGCGAACCCGTAGCCTCGCGCTTCATCGCCCGCCGGCGCCGCGACGGCCTGAGCGCAGCCTCCATCCGCAACGTCATGGCCGACCTGGACGAGGAAGGCTACCTGATGCAGCCCCATACCTCCGCCGGCCGCGTTCCGACCGAAAAAGCGTTTCGCAGTTATGTCCAGTCGCTGGGAATGCGCAAGCTGGTGGCGGCGGAAATCGAGCGGCTCCGCGGGCAATTCGGGCTCCTGGAGACGATGGAGCAGCGCATCGAATATACATCGCGCACTCTGACCGAACTGACGCACGGGGTGGGCATCGCCGCCTCGATTCCCCGCCCCCATCCGGCCCTGGATCAGGTGGAGCTGATCGCGCTTCCCGAACGCCGCGTGCTGGTGGTCGTGGTCACCAAGGATCACCAGGTCCGCAATCGCGTGGTGACGCTCGATGAACCGGTGACCTCTGACGAGCTCGCCTCCATCCGCAACTACATCAATCGCAACTTCACCGGCTGGTCGCTCGAAAACGTCCGCCGCGAGCTGGCCGGGCGTCTGGAGCGAGCGGAAGCCACCTATGACGCGGTGCTGCAGAAGTTGACCGTGCTGTATTCCAAGGGTCTTCTGGATATCGGGATGGCGCCGGAAGTGAGCATGGACGGCGCGAGCAATCTGGTGGTCCTGGATCTGCATCTCACGAAAGAGAAAATGCGCGAGCTGTTTCGCGCGCTGGAAGAAAAGAAGCGCGTCCTGGAGCTTCTCGACCGGTTCCTCGAAAATCCCGCCGGCGAGGTGGGCGTGCATGTCGGGTTGGGCGGTATTCATCCGTCGATGCGGGAGCTTTCGCTGATCGGGCTGCCCGTGCGCCTGGAAGACGGGCTTTCGGCCGTGATCGCGGTGCTGGGACCCATGCGCATGAATTACACGCGCGTGATTTCGACGGTCCAGCACGTCGGCCAGGCGTTCTTTGGCTAAGTGCGCCGATTAGAAATCGGCGCGCAGGTTGAAAAACCTGCCCCACTATCGGGAAGAGAAGCTTAAGGGCCTGCTAATCTAGAATTGTGAGCCGTAGGGAACCTGTCACCGACCCATTGGAAAAACCATTGGACACCAATCCGGGCGGAAGCAACGATCGGGCGGATGTCGATCCACCGGCCGCGCTTGAGGCAATTACAGCCGAGCGCGACCGCCTGGCCGCCGAAAACGCCGAGCTGCAGGATCGCTTTCTGCGCTTCCAGGCCGAGTTCCAGAACTTCCGCAAGCGCGTCGACAAGGATCGCCTGGAACTCAGCGAATACGCCAGCATGGAGGCGTGCCGCACGCTTCTTCCCATCCTGGACGACTTCGAGCGGGCCCTCCAAACCGAAACGACGGATAAGACCTATGCCCAGGGCCTGGAGCTGATCCGCCAACGCCTCTTCGAGACCCTCAAGAAACTCGGGCTGGAGCCGATGGTTGTTCTGGGAGAGCCGTTCGACCCGCACGTCCACCACGCCGTGGAAATGGTGGAGACCGAGGACGCCCCCGATCATACCGTGCTGGCCGAATTTCAGCGTGGCTATAATTTCAAGGGTCGGCTGCTGCGTCCGGCGATGGTGAAAGTCGCCGTTGAGCCCAAGCGAGATTAACCCGTGAGCGTGACCAAGCGAGACTATTATGAAGTCCTCGGTGTAGTCCGGGACTGTGACGAAACGGTGCTCAAGGCGTCCTACCGCAAGCTCGCCCTGGCGCATCACCCCGACCGCAATCCCGGCGACAAGCATGCCGAGGAGCGGTTCAAGGAAGCCGCCGAGGCCTATAGCGTCCTGAGCGATCCGCAGAAGCGCGCCGCCTACGACCGCTTCGGCCATCAGGGCGTCGCCAGCGCGGCCGGCGGAGGCTTCGATGCCAGCGGATTCCCGGACTTGAGCGACATCCTGAACGAGATGTTCGGGTTTGGCGACGTCTTCAACTCCGGATCGCGGCAGCAGCGCCGGTCGCGTCCCCAGCGCGGCGAAGACGTCCGCTACGATCTGGACATCAGTTTCGAGGATTCGATGCGCGGTCTGGCCGTCGATATCCAAGTCCCGCGCATGGAAGAGTGCGGGCGCTGCAAAGGCAAGGGCGCCGAACCCGAGGACGGCGTCGTGACTTGCCCCACTTGCCGCGGCCGCGGCGAAGTGATCTATCAGCAGGCATTCCTTTCGGTGCGCCGGACCTGCACGATGTGCAGCGGGCGGGGCCAGATTATCCGCCGTCCGTGCAAGGAGTGCAAAGGCCAGGCGTACCTGCGCCGCGAGCGCAAGCTCAAGGTCAACATCCCGGCCGGCGTCGACAACGGCACGCAGCTACGGCTGTCCCAGGAAGGCCAGCCCGGAGCGAACGGCGGACCCACTGGAGATCTGTTTGTAGTTTTGAAGGTCGCCGAGCACCCGGTCTTCGAGCGTCACGAATTCGACCTGCACTGCACGGTTCCGGTCAATATCGCCCAGGCCGCCCTGGGCTGCTCCGTGGATGTTCTGACGTTCGACGGCCTCCAGAGCGTGAAAGTCCCCGAAGGATCGCAGGCCGGAGCGCGGCTGAAGCTGAAGGGGCTCGGCGTCCCGCACCTCAACTCCAGCACCCGGGGCGATCTATTTGTTCACGTAGCCGTGAAAGTCCCGCAAAAGCTGACGCGCGACCAGCGCCGCTTACTCGAAGAGCTCCGCAACCTGCTCCCGGCCGAGAATGAGCCGGAAGAGAAGAGCATCCTGTCCAAGGTCAAAGACTATTTCATGTAGTTGGCCGCTCCTTGCCAGTCGCGGTTCGGTGCTGCACCGAACCACGAGCGCCAGCGAGTGGCCAATCTAAATCCGCCCGGAACGCTCCAGCCGCCGACGTAGATCCTCGGCGATTGGGCCCAGATCTTCCACGGCAACCTTCATCTTGCGCCGCCAGTTGGGATGCTGCCACGTGCTCGCAGGCAGGTTTTGCTGCTCGGTCGCACCCGTCAGATCCTCCTGGTTAATGATGGCGACCGCGCAAGGCGTTGCCAGCACGAAGCCCAAAGCGTCGCCGGCGAATCCAGCCCGCTGCAGCGCGTCTTGCAGCCGGCCGATCTCATCCCTGCGGGCGGCCCATTGCGTCTCATATCCGGCTTGTTCCACAAGCCCAGCGTCGCGGCGCGCCTCGATATCGCGGCCCTGGACGAATCCCGCAAGCGTCGGCAGATCGTGAGTGGTCGTGGAGACGGCCGCCTGCACCGGATATTCTTGCGGCAGGCGGAAACTGCCGTCAGGATTCTTCTCAAACCACAGCAGCCGGTATCCCAGAATGCCCATCTCCGAAAGCTTGTGCCGCACTGACCATTCCACCGTCCCCAGGTCTTCGCCGATCACGATGAATCCGCCGCGCACGCTCTCAAGCGCGAGGATCGCCAGCAGATCTTCCGCGTAATCCTTGACGTACACGCCTTGCGCGGCATTGAGTTCATCGGGAATCCAGAACAGGCGAAAAAATCGCATCACGTGATCGATGCGCAGCGCGCCGCCGTGACGCGCGTTCTTGCGAATCGATTGCGCGAACAACTCGTACCCGTTTTCGCGATGGGCCTCGCGATTGGGCGGCGGGAATCCCCAGTCCTGGCCGCCGGGAGCCAGTTCATCGGCGGGAGCTCCCACGCGCGCACCATTCGCATAAAAAGACCGGTTCATCCACAGATCCGCGCCGAACCGGTCGGTGGCCAGCGCCAGATCGTGATACAGCCCGATCTTCATTCCTTGCGCGATCGCGTGATCCTGCACCTCGGCCAGTTGCTGGTCCACCTGCCACTGTAAAAACTTATGGAACAGAACATCGTCGCGATGCTGTTCGGCGAATTCCGCCACGGCCGCGGACCTGGGATTCCGATACTCCGGCGGCCAATCCTTCCACAGCCAGACTTCCGGATTCCGGCGATGGATGTTCTCGTCGAGCGCGCAGAATACGGCAAAATCGTCCAGCAGCGCGCCCTCCATCCGTGCGAACTCCTCAAACCCTCGAGTGTGACCGGACTTGAGAAATCGCGCGAATGCCTGGCGCAGCGCTTGAAGCTTGACACCGGCGACGCGCTCGTATTCGACCAGCTCCGCCGCGCGCAGTGCTGCGATCTCGCCGTGCGGAGCGTCTTCCGGCATAAACCCTGGAACCCGCTCCACATCCAGGTAGAGATAGTTCCGATACAAGGAGCACAGCGGCAGATAAGGGCTGGTGTTGTACGGCTGGCGGTTGGAAATCGCGTGCAGTGGATTCAAAGCGATGAAGGCGGCGCCCGCGGAAGCCAGTGTATCGACCAGAGCGCGCAGGTCCGTAATATCGCCGCAACCCCAGTTGCGCTTCGAACGCACACTGTACAGACTGATGGCGACTCCGGCAGGCCGTCCTTCCACTTCGCGCGCCCGCCTTGGGCAAACGATGAACCGGGCATCTTCAAACGCCTCCAGTTCCGGCTCTTTCATCCAGTAGACGCGCAGGTCGTGATAGCCCAGGCGCAAGGCGGGTAACGGTACGCGTTTGGAGATGAACTCGCGCCCGGCTATCGAGACCCGCTCCAGTTCCGGGAGTTCCGGCAGCCAGAACCAGTGGTGCTCGATCTCGCCGTTTTCCCAGCGGAACTCGAGTTTGACGGAGAAACCTGCGCGCGCTGCGGGAATCCGCAGACCGATTGCCTCGGAGTCTTCGAACACCACCACGGCGGGGTCGAACGCACGCGACCATCGGGCGAGATCGCGTGCCATGGCTGCTGCCGGAAGGTCCTGTGTATCGATCCCCAGCGCCGTCAGAACCGCGCTCAGGGTTTCATCGGACGCCGCGTGGGTCCGCCCCCAGGTGTCGGTATATTCGAGCTCGACGCCCCAGCCTGCGGCGGCGCGCTCCAGAGCTTCGCGGTCGGAGGCCAAACTCCAGTGTAATCGCCCATGAGATAATGATGTTCGTGGAAGAGCCCAAATTTCAGTTGAGCCAGCCGCCCGCGTTGTTCGCGCGCGTCGACGATGAGCCCGAACCGCTGGACGAATTCGGGCAATCCATTCTCACCACGTCGCTCGACAAGGTGATCAACTGGGCGCGCAAGAATGCCATCTGGCCGATGAGCTTCGGCCTGGCCTGCTGCGCGATCGAGATGATGTCGATGATCGCCTCGCGCTACGACATTTCACGTTTCGGCGCTGAGGTGATGCGGGGCTCGCCGCGGCAAAGCGACCTGATGATCATCGCCGGCAGGGTATCGAACAAGATGGCCCCGGTCATCCGCCGCCTGTATGAGCAGATGCCCGAACCCAAGTGGGTGATCTCCATGGGCGCCTGCGCCACCTCCACCGGCGTGTTTTCGAACTACGCCCTGGTGCCGGTGAACCAGGTGATCCCGGTGGATGTGTACGTTCCCGGCTGCCCCCCAAGGCCGGAACAGCTGATCTACGCCATCATGCTCCTGCAAAAGAAGATCGAGCAGGATAAGAACGTGGTGGCGAAAGTCCTGAACCTGGCCTAGTCCCGATTTCTCTTGCCCTAAAGTACTGATATACTCCCTGGCGGTGAGATATCTATACTTTTTCCTGGTCGCGCCTCTTGTCATGTTGGGCGCCGATCCGTACGCTGAGCAGCTTTTCCAAAAGAACTGCGCCTCCTGCCACCAGGCCGCGTCCGGAGCGGAAGCTCGTATCCCGCAAATCGCCGCACTCAAGACCATGACGCCGGCGGCGATTCTGCGGACTCTCGAGAGCGGCATCATGAAATCGCAGGCCGCCCCGCTTTCCGGCGACGAACGCCAGAAGGTCGCCAATTTCCTCGGCACGGCCGTGACGGTGGAGCGCCGCCGCGACGAACTGGCGAATCCCTGCCCTGCCAGCGCTGCGCCCTGGAAAAACACTCCGAGCTGGGCGAGCTGGGGCGGCGGCCTCACGAACACGCGCTTCCTTCCTGCGAATGAGGCTGGCATCCAGGCGGATTCCGTACCGAGACTCGCGTTGAAATGGGCATTCGCGTTTCCGGATACGTCCACTTTGCGATCGCAGCCGGCCGTGTATCGCGGCAGAATCTTCGTCGGCAGCCAGGACGGTAGCGTGTACGCGCTCGATGCGGCCAGCGGTTGCGTCCACTGGACCACCATGGTCCAATCGCAGGTTCGCTCCGGAATCGCCACGGGCGAAATCGCGGGCAGTCCGGCGATCTTCTTCGGCGATTCCGCGGGATTCGTGTACGCGCTGGACGCAGCTACCGGCAAGCAGTTGTGGAGCATGCGTCCGGAAGAGCATCCTGCCTCGACCATGACCGCCACTCCGGTGTTCTACCAGGGCCGGTTGTACGTGGGGGCGGCTTCGCGCGAGGAAGCCCTGTCGGTTGCTCCCGGCTACCAGTGCTGCACCTTCCGCGGCAGCGAATCGGCGCTGGACGCCGCCACGGGCAAGACCATCTGGAAGCGATACATGATTCCCGACGTTGCCAGGCAGCGCGGCAAGACCAAGCAGGGCGCGGCGTCATTCGGACCTTCGGGCGTCGGCGTGTGGACCGCTCCCACGCTCGATCCGGAGCACGACACGATGTATGTGACCACCGGCGACAATTACTCCGATCCGGCGACTTCGATGAGCGACGCGTTGGTCGCTCTGAAATTATCCAGCGGCGAGATTCTTTGGTCGAAACAGCTCACGGCCAAAGACGCCTGGAACAGCTCCTGCCAGCTTCCCGGCAAAGTGAACTGCCCGGATACGGAAGGCCCGGACTTCGATTTCGCGGCGTCCGCCATTTTGGTTTCGTTGCCCAACGGGAAGCGGGCGCTGCTGCTGGGACAGAAGTCCGCCGTGATCTACGCCGTCGATCCCGATAAGAAAGGTCAGACGCTGTGGCAGGCCCGCATCGGCGAAGGCGGTACTGTAGGCGGCATCGAGTGGGGTCCCGCCAGCGACGGCCGCAATATCTACGTCGCGCTCTCCGACATTCGATTCGAAGTGGCGCGCAAGCCCGGCAGCAATGACCGGACCTACGATCTCAATCCCAACAAGGGCGGCGGGCTGTTCGCGTTTCGCGTCGATAACGGCGAACGGATGTGGCAGACTCCGCCACCCGGATGCGGCGACCGTCGCCCTTGCAGTCCCGCGCAATCGGCAGCCATCACGGCGATTCCCGGCGCGGTCTTCTCAGGCTCCGAGGACGGCCATCTGCGGGCGTTTTCCACGGCGAACGGGCACATCATCTGGGATTTCGACACCGCCCGCGAATTCAAGACTGTAAACGGCGTGGCCGGACACGGCGGAGCCATCGACGTCGCCGGGCCAGTGGTCGCCGGGGGCATGCTGTTCTCGGTATCCGGATATCCGGCGCGCGGCGGGATGGGTGGAAATGTTTTGTTAGCGTTCGGGGTGGAATAGCTACCATAGGAGAGAAGCATGTCTGACTTCTCTCGGGATACGGCGCCAGCAATCGAGGTTCGCGATCTCCGGAAACTGTACGATCAGAAAGCCGCCGTGGACGGGCTCACGCTGAGCGTTCCCCGCGGCTGCTTCTTTGGATTCCTGGGACCCAACGGCGCCGGTAAAACCACCACCATCAAGATGCTGATGGGCCTGGCCCCGCCCACCTCCGGTTCGATCCGTCTGCTCGGGCTGTCCATGCCTGAGCAAGGGTTGGAGATCAAGCGCCAGATCGGGCTGGTCCCCGACGAATCTCTGCTGTTCGACCACCTCACCGGCGGCGAGTTCATAGAATTCGTCGGCCGCATCTATGGCCTGGAGCGCTCCATCGCGCGGGAGCGCAGCCAGGAGCTGCTCGATCTGTTCGAACTGGGCGATGCATCGCGCAAACTCATTGCCGAATATTCGAAGGGGATGCGCAAGCGCGTCGCGATGGCGGCCGCGCTGATCCACCGGCCTCAGCTTTTCCTGATGGACGAGCCGTTTGAAGGCGTGGACGCGGTCGGCGCGCGATTGATGAAGGATATCCTGCTCGAGCAAGTCCGCCACGGCGCGACGATCTTCCTCACCTCGCACGTGCTGGAGGTGGTGGAGCGGCTGTGCGACCGCGTCGCGATCATCAACAACGGCAAGCTGGTGCGGGAAGGCTCCATGGAAGAACTGCGCGGATCGTCGGATACGCTGGAAGACGCCTTTGTTCGCGCGGTGGGCGTGGGCACCGTGCGCGACACTCTGGATTGGCTGTGATGAAATCGGGGAGAGCCAGCCGTTTTCGGTTCACCGTTCTCCCCGAGTCGGGATTTCGTCATCGAAATCGGAGGCAGTCCCCGATTTCTGTCGCACTATGAATCAGGCTGGCGCGATTCTGTGGGCTCAATGGCGCTCCCTCGCGCAACTTTTTTCCGCGGCGGGGGCTTGGCTGGACCGCTATCGTCGGCCTGATCTGGTATGGATTCTGGATCGCCGCCGCGTACGCGGTCATGCTGTTGACCAGTTCGCCGATGTCCGGAGGCCTGTCGGGGGCTCTGCTTCTGGTCTTCCTCTACTGGCAGGTAATCCCGGTGCTGATGGCGGCGTCCGGAGCATCGCTCGACCTGCGCAAGCTTCAGGCCTATCCTGTTCCGGTTTCCCAGTTGTTCTGGCTGGAGGTGATGCTGCGTGTCACGGTGGCGGTCGAAGTCGTTCTCGTTCTGATCGGCGCGGGCATCGGGATCCTGCGGAATCCCGCGCTGCACGCGTGGAATGCCCTGGGATTGGCGCCCTTCGCGGCGCTGAACCTGGCGTTGGGTGTCGGCTTACGGGACACCATTGCCCGCATTCTCGCACGCCGGCGTATCCGCGAGGCGGCTTTTTTTCTTCTGATCCTGTGCGCCGCGCTGCCTCAGATTCTGTTCACGCGAGGCCGGGGATTTGCCGGCAGGCTTCGGGGGGTGATGACGCGCGAGTCATGGTCCGGCTGGCCCTGGACGGCCACTGCGGACTTTCTGCAAGGACACCGGCAGCTCCGGGCCGTGGCGATCCTCGCCGTATGGCTGGCGGCCGCCGGACTCTTCAGCTACTGGCAGTTCCGCCGCACGATTTTCTTCGACGCGGAGGCGGCCTCGGCGCGTTCGTCAGGCGGATCCGCCGCATCCGGATTCATCGAGCAATGGATCGAGCGATTCTTCCGGTTACCCTCCCTGTTGCTCGGCGATCCGCTGGGCGCGCTGGTCGAAAAGGAAGTACGCTTCCTGAGCCGCTCGCCGCGATTCCGCCTGGTCTTCCTGATGGGATTCACTTTCGGACTGCTGGTCTGGCTCCCCGTGGCGCTGGGCCGCCAGGGAGCATCGCAATCCTTCCTCGGTTCGAATTACCTGACCGTGGTCAGCGTGTATTCGCTGGTGCTGCTCAGCGAGGCATGCTTCTGGAACTTCTTCGGATTCGACCGGTCGGCGGCTCAGATTTACTTCCTGGCGCCGATTCCCTTCGCGCGCGTCATGATCGGCAAGAACCTCAGCGCGCTGTTCTTCATTGTGCTCGAAATCAGCATGATCGCCCTGGTGTGCGGATTATTGGGAATGCCCCTGCGGCCGCGCACGCTGGCCGAATCGTTTGGGGTGGCGGCGGTGATCAGCATTTTCCTGTTGGCCGCGGGCAATCAACTGTCCATTCACCACCCGCGCGCGATGAACCCGGCGGCGTCATTCCGCGCCGGCGCTTCCGGCCGCATTCAGGCGATTCTGTTCGTCATCTGGCCCATCGTGTTTGTGCCGGTCGGCCTGGCGTACCTGGCCCGCTACGCTTTTGCGAACCAGGCTGCCTTCTTCGCCGTGCTGGCGGTGGATGCGGCGATTGGAATCGTCGTCTACAAGCTGTCGCTCGATTCCGCCGTGGCGGCCGCCGAGCAGCTTAAGGAACAGATCGTCGCGGCGCTGTCGCGCGGCGAGGGTCCGATTACCGCGTAGGGCGCGCACCGAGAAGGTCAAAGGAAAGAGCTTGCGCGTTGTGCGCGAACTAGGGGCTAAGACGCGGCCAGTGCTACCTTCTTGCCTTCGAGCGCAAGGAGCTTTTCTTTGGTCGTGAGGCCCCCGCCGAATCCGCCCAGCCCGCCGTCGCCGGCGATCACGCGATGGCACGGAATCACAATCGGGATGCGGTTCTTTCCGTTCGCCGAACCCACTGCACGAGATGCTTTGGGGTTTCCCACACGTCTGGCCAGCTCGCCGTAGGAGATCGTTTCGCCGTAGGGAATCTCCTGAAGCTTCCGCCACACCCTACGCTGGAAATCGGTGCCTTCCGGCGCCAGTGGAAGGTCGAAGTCCCGCCTTCTCCCGGCGAAATATTCGCGCAACTGCCGCACCGCCTCCGCCAGGGGACCGCTCGTGGATGGCGTCCACCCAGCCTGCGGCTTCTGGGGTTTCCCATCCTTCGGAAACCCGATCAGATGGATCGCCTCTTCATCGCCCGCGATGAGTAAAGAGCCGATCGGACTATCGGCATAACAATACTTCATAGCAACAGTATAAGATGGAGTGAAATGGCACTTGCCGTTCTGCTGTTTGTGTTCTTCGTCATCATCGTGCTGATTGGCTTGTTCATCTTTCCGCCCACCGCATGGGTGAAGTGGTTCGCCAGCGACCATAAGAAGAAATAGGCGCTCATGCGCGTTCCTTTGCGGCGCGGCGGTTTGCAGAAATGAGAAGCGCTGCCGGAATCCATCCGAACTGAATCACGCGGTCGTGAATTTTTTTGAGGCCGGCCGTGTCAGCGTAAAACATCGGCCCGCCGCGATACGCCGGAAATCCGTAACCCGTGAGATAGATGACGTCGATGATCCACGGCGCGCAGTGCGATTCCTTCCTCGAGAACCTTGAAGCCTTCATTGATCAGCGCGTAAATACACCGCTCGACGATTTCTTCGTCGGAGATTGCGCGATGATCTTTCTGGAGTAGTGCGAGCACGTCCGGGTCGGCCGCGGGCTTGCGGTTTTCGTCGTATTTGTAAAATCCCGCGCCGGTCTTTTGTCCGTATCGTCCCGCCGCGTAGAGTTTGTCGACAGCCTCCGGCTGCTTCGATCCAACGGGTGGCGGAAACTCCTGCTCGATCCGCCAGAACACGTCGATCCCGCTCATATCGGCCATCGCCAGAGGCCCCATGGCCATGCCGAAATCGGTGAGCGCGCGGTCCACCTGCTCGGGCGTCGCGCCTTCTTCGACCAGAAATTGGGCCTCGTTCATGTATGGAATCACCATGCGGTTGCCGACGAATCCGAATCCGTTCCGCACCACCACGCCGACCTTCTTGAGGGTTTTCGCCAGCGCCATGGCGGTCGCGATCACGGGCTTTTCCGTGGCCTTGCCGCGCACAATTTCCACCAGCCGCATCACGTTGGCGGGACTGAAGAAGTGCGTGCCGATCACCATGTGAGGTCGCGACGTCACCGCCGCGATGGCGTCGATATCGAGCGTCGAAGTGTTTGACGCCAGCACGCAATCGGGTTTGGCGATCTTGTCGATCTCGGCGAACACCTGCTTCTTGAGCGCCAGCGACTCGAACACAGCTTCGATGATGATGTCGGCCTGGTCGAAGCCTTCCCAGCCGAGCTGGGGCGAGATCCTCGCGATGCGTTCTTCCGCGGCGGCCGCCGTCAGCCTTCCGCTTTTGACCGAACGCTCGTAGTTCCTGCGGATCGTGGTCATGCCGCGGTCGAGCGCTGCTTGTTCGGAATCTTTTAAAACGACTGGGATACCGGCGTTGGCGAGAGCCATCGCGATCCCGCCGCCCATGGTGCCTGCCCCAATGACGCCCGCACTCCGGATCGTATAAAGAGCCGTGTCTTTGGGGATGTCCGGGATCTTCGCCACTGCGCGCTCGGCAAAAAACGCATGGATCAGCGCCTTGCACTGGTCCGAGTGCAGGCATTGCTCAAAGATTTCGGCTTCTTTGCGGATGCCCTCGGCGAACGGCAGGGTCATCGCCGCTTCGATGGCATCCAGAGCCGAGTGCGGAGCGGTCGGATTCCGCCGGAGCTTTTTGCGGACCGCGGATATGTCCGCGGGTGTTACAGGCAAGTCGCGCGTTCGACGGGGTCCGTCCACTTTCGCTGCAAATTCCAGCGCACCCGACAGTAGATCCCCCTCGAATAATCTGGTCGACGATACCCGCATCCAGCGCCTGCTGCGCGGAAATTGGCTCGCCGAACGCGCACATCTCGGCGGCTTTCGCGACCCCCGCGAGCCTCGGTAACCGCTGCGTCCCGCCCGCTCCGGGAATCAGGCCGATTTTCACTTCCGGCTGCCCGACCTGGGCGTCCGGAGTGGCCACGCGATAGTGTCCGGCCATGGCCAATTCCAGCCCCCCGCCGAGCGCCGTTCCATGAATCGCCATGATCACTGGCTTGGCGCAATCCTCGATCGCGTTCAGCACCGGATGAAACCGCGGCATGCGTCCGGTACCAGCGTGGATCCCGGCAAGCTCGTTGATATCCGCGCCGGCAACGAACGTCCGGCCGCCGCCCATGATCACAATCGCGCGCACGTCTGCATTCGCTTCCAACGCGTGCACGGCGGTTTGGAGGCCCTCGAGCACCCCGGAACTGAGCGCATTCACCGGAGGATTGTCGATGGAGATGACGCCTGCCGCGTTTTGAACAGAGTAAGTAACTAATGTTTCGGTCATTTGGATGAGCCGCTTCGTTTCTAGCTTGACACTTTTGCGGAGTGGTCTTAAGATGAAGGCATCACTGAGGAAGGAGGTGGTCCAGTCTAATGATATCTGGCAGTAGTAAAAACAGCACTCAAACCACGCGTGAGGTGGCCGACTGTTGAAGTCGACCCGCTAACGTTCAGGTTTCGATCAGTGTCGAGGCCGCTGCTCCTGTGGAACGGCCCCCTCAACGCGAAGAGAGTCTGAAAAACGATCATAGAGCCCCGCAGCGGCCCTCAAAAGCCGTTTGCGGGGCTTTGTGTTAAACCAGCTCGGGTCCTGTGTTAGAATGGAGTTTCCCATGAAAGCTGGAATTCACCCCGCCTACGAAGAAGTCAACGTCATTTGCGCCTGCGGGCACACGTTCAAGACGCGCTCGGCTCATAAGGGCGACATCCGCGTGGAAATCTGCTCTAGCTGCCACCCGTTCTTTACCGGAAAGCAGAAGCTGATCGACACCGAGGGCCGCGTCGACCGGTTCCAAAAGAAATATCAAAAGGTCCGGGAAGCGCAAGCCGCCGCGGCCGCCGCCAAGAAAAAGCCCGCGTCGAACTAAATTTAATCGCGCACAACGCAGCAGGGCGCGATATCTTCCTTGCCGTTCTGCGTGCGCGCCCTGCGCTGTGCGCTTCGGCGACACTTCCTCAATCGCTCACAACGCAGCAGGGCGCGATATCTTCCTTGCCGTTCTGCGTGCGCGCCCTGCGCTGTGCGCTTCAGCGGCACTTCCTCAATCGCTCACAACGCAGCAGGGCGCGATATCTTCCTTGCCGTTCTGCGTGCGCGCCCTGCGCTGTGCGCTTCGGCGACACTTCCTCAATCGCTCACAACGCAGCAGGGCGCGAGCTAATTCCCTTCTCCCGATCGGCGTCCGCACCCTGCGCTGTGCGCTCTGGCCCGAGCCTTACCGGACCCTGATTGTCAGCGACGCGCTCTTGCTGTTCCCCTGGGCGTCTTCCGCTTTGAGCGTGTACGTCGTGGTCTTCTTGGGAAACACGTTCAGGCAGTGCGAGATCGCGGGCTTGATCGGCTCCACTCCCGGATCGATCTTGACTTGCGCGGCGTTCGACACGCCGTAGCACAGCACCACGCGGCCTCCCGGCGGAACCTCACCCTTGGCGGCGCTGAATCCCAGAATCGTGAGCTGATCGCCGCCGAATGCCGCGACCACTTTTCGATCCGCGTCGATCTGTTTTTGCTGGGATTCGCGTTCGGCTTCAGCGGCGCTTTGATGCCGGGAGTAGAGAACCGAGCCGGTCCACAGCGCGACCAGCACCATCAGGACCGTGGTGTACGGAAGAAGTCGACGCAACACGCCGGACCGCCGAAGGGTTCAGAATCCGCCCGGACCGCCGCGCGGGCCGCCCTTCTTCATTCGATCCTCGCGCGCCTTCTGCAAACGGTCGTATTCCACCTTCTGTTCGGGGTTTAGCATGGCGCGCATCTTGTCCATCTGCTCCCGCCGGATTTCCTGTTGGGCAGGTATCGTTCCGCGATGTACTTCGTCCATCCTGACGCCGAGTTTCATCCATGATCAGGCCGACCTTGACAACCTGATCGTCCGTCAATTTAAGATGACTTTTCCAGAAGTCGATAATCCCGCGGCGAACATCTTCCGGACTCTTGGGCGCCTTGCCGCTCTTGGCCGGTGAAACACGATAAGTCCCATACAGATGATCGCCGAACCCTCCCAGCACGGCGCCGCTGATAAATACCAGGCCGATATAGAGGGCGATCGAACTGCGAGTCAGGTTCATCGCAGGTCAGCGGCGGACAGCACATCCACATAGTCGTTGGAGTGTTCCGCGGCGAGAGCGTCCACGTAGGTCCCGCTGTAGAAAACTTCATCGTTGTGCGTTGGGGGGATTAACACAACGCTCATGATCAGGGCCAGGGCGACCGTGGCCATGACACAAATTTGAGCGAGCCGGCGAAATACGGACGTGGTTTCAACGCGGCGCGCTTCGATCTTCTGCCACAGCTGCGGCATGAAGTTGGGGCCGGCATCGATATCGGGAGTTGCGTCCCGATACTCAGTCCAAAGCGCGTCGAGCCTGTCTTTCATGCGATCCATTCTATACCTCCGGACGTGGAATCTGCTACTCGCCCACCTCGGGTTCCCCGGCCTCGTAAGCCTTTAGAACCCGCTGCCTAGCCCGGAACAATCGTACCTTCAGAGCGTTTTCGTTTACCCGGTATATCTTCTCCAGCTCCTTGAGAGATAACCCTTCTACTTCTTTCAGCGTTAGGAGGATCCGGTCTTCCTCGGAAATCTTGCCGAGTAAGTCGTCCACGGTCTCCCGTATCTTAGTCCGACGTACTTCTTCTACGTTGCGTTTCCCACCTGCGGCAGCATCCGCCATCATGACCTGCTGCTCGCTCAAATCCGACATCCGGCTCTCATGCCGCCGCCGCTGCCGGCGCAGATAATCGTACGCCGCGTTGACCGTCAGCCGGTACAGCCACGGCTCGAATACTTCCGCCGTCCTCAGCTGGTCCAAGGAAAAATACAGCCGGAGAAAAACTTCCTGTCCGACGTCTTCTACATCTTCCGGCCTGCCGATCAGCCGCGCAATGGTACCCAGGATCCGTTTGCGGTACGCCTGCACTACCTGGTTAAACGCACTGTCATCGCCGCTCCGAGCCCGTTCTATGAGTTCGAAGTCAACCAGCATGACCGCCGCCACCGCTCCCAGGGTTACCGGCGGTACTAAAAGTCCAATCCCTACAAGAAAAAAGGCGCACCGGCTCACTGCTAGGTTACAACAGTTACGCGTCCTGGGCTACGGGGGCCTCTGGGACAGCCAAGCCGCGTATTATCTGCGAGATACGCGGAGCGAGGGCTGTTTCTGGCTATTTCGCGGGTACCGGGTCGGGTACCGGGATGTCGTTGGACGCCGTCCGGCGCTTGAATTTCCACTTCCCGTTCTCACGGACGAAGGTATCGTCGTATCGGCCGGCTTGTGAAATAGCCGGCTTTTTGTCGGCACCAGGGGTCACGAAAGTCCATCGCGACCAGGCCGTCGCCGTGTCTCCATGCACGTCGATTTTGAAATTTGACAGGATGTGGAAGGTATTTCCCCGATTGGGACCGGTAATATTCTTTTCCATGAAAGCTTGGATAGCCGCCGGACCCTGGACGGTTCCGAATCCACCAACCCATTCCCCATCTTTCGCGAAGAGCCGAGAATACGCCGCGAAATCGCGGGCATCGAGGAAGCGGCCGTAATCGAGCAGGACGTTTTGGATTTCCCGGATATCTTCGAGCCGCTGGACACGCGCGACAAGCGCCTTGTCGTTCTGCTGCGCGGCCACCGGAAGAAGTAAAACCCCGATCCATAAGAAGGTCAAGCTCGCTCGCATAGCATTCACCTCGACGAGAAGTGTATCACTCCGGGTGTGGGGCAGAATTTTTTCAACCTGCGTCGACGTGCACGCCGGGCTGAAATCCGGGACCTAGGTCGCCCGAGCCGGAGCGGGCGTAGTACCGTAGCTGGACTGGACGAAGTAGGGGGAGTGAGTTACAGCGCTGATGTACACGCCGGGCAGCGTTTGGCCGCCAGCGGGATCGCGCTACAGCACTGCGGGCACTCTTTGGTCGACACCGGCGGAGGCGGCGGGGCCGGAAAGAAACGGTTCACTTGCTTGACGATCAAGAAAATCACAAACGCCACGATCAGAAACTCGATGACGGTATTGATGAACAGCCCGTAGTTTAAGGTCGGTGCCCCGGCGGCTTTGGCCGCGGCAATCGTAGGATAACTTTGGCCATTCAGGCTGACGAAGAAATTCGAAAAATCCATCTTCCCCGCCGCCAGACCGATCACCGGCATCAGTACATCGCCGACCAGCGAGGTCACGATCTTTCCAAACGCCGCGCCGATGATGACGCCGATTGCCAGGTCCAGCACGTTCCCCCGCATGATGAACTTCTTGAACTCAGCAAACATGTTTCACGCTCCTGTTCCGATCAGTGTACCTTGTTACCATAGTTTGGGATGGCAAAGCCCGCGCTTATTACCGTCACCTGCCCCTGCTGCCAGGCGGAGTTGCACATCGACCCGGCCACCTCGGCCGTAATCCGGCACAAGGCGCACGAAAAGCCCGCCACGTTCTCCGACATGGAGGCCGCCGTGAATCGCTTCAAGACGGAGGCCGGACGCCGCGAAAACGCCTTCGAGAAATCCGTCGCGGAGCACAAGGTGCATCACGACGTGCTCAGCAAGAAGTTCGACGAGATGCTGAAGCTCGCCAAGGAGAATCCGGACGAGCCGCCGCCCAAGCGGGATATCGATTTTGACTAGGGTTCCGAAGCCCAAGACTGCGGCCGGGCGCGCCGCCCGCGTCAAGAAAATCCTGGCGACCCTCGATCAGATGTATCCCGGGGTCACGTGCGCACTGCATCATTCCAATCCGTGGGAACTGCTGGTGGCCACTATTCTCTCGGCTCAGTGCACCGATAAGCGCGTCAACATGGTCACGCCCGGCCTGTTTCGCAAATATCCCACCATGCAGGATTTCGCGGCGGCCAAGCCGGAAGAACTCGCGCAGGATATCCGCTCCACGGGATTCTTCAACAACAAGTCCAAATCGGTGGTCGGCGCAGCGCGCAAGATCCTGTCAGACTTCCAGGGCGAGATCCCGCGCGATATCGATCGGCTTTTAACGGTGCCCGGCGCGGCGCGCAAGACCGCCAACGTGGTCCTGGGCACGGCCTTTGGTATCGCCTCCGGAGTCGTCGTCGATACGCATGTCCAGCGCATCTCGCGGCGGCTGGACCTGACCAGGGAAACCGATCCGGTAAAGATCGAGAAGGATCTGATGAAGATTATTCCTAAAGAGAAGTGGATTCTCTTTTCGCACCAGATCATCCATCACGGAAGGGCGCTGTGCATCGCCCGGAATCCGCGCTGCGCGGAGTGCAAGCTCGAGCCACTGTGCTATTCGAAAGATAAGACGGTGTAGCGATTAAGGCGCGGGTGTCGCATCCGGGGCCAGGTGCAGGCCCTTGTGGATCGCGTAAAGCGCCAGCTCCAGACGATCGGAAACGCCCAGTTTGTCGAAGATGTTGTGCAGGTGGTTTTTGACCGTCTGCTCGCTGATAAACATCTTCTCGGCCATTTCCTTGTTCTTGTAGCCCTGGGCGACCAGAACGACGATTTCCCGTTCACGGGTGGACAGAGGACTGCGCTCGCGGCCTTTGCCGCCCCCGCCGCCGGACTGTTCCTGACCGGTGGAGAAGTGCCGCATCACCGCCGCGGTGGTCAGCGAATCCAGCCAGATTTCGCCGGAGTTCACCTTGCGGATGCTCTTCACGATCAGATCGGGAGCCGTCTGCTTCAGCACGATACCGCTACAGCCGAGCTTCATGGCCTGCACGAACTCGTTCTTGTCTTCGGAAGCCGTCAGGATGATGACGCGGGTGCGCTTGTTGGTCTGCTGGAGCGCCTGCAGGGCCGACAGGCCGTCCAGGTTGGGCATACGGAGATCGAGCAGGAGCACATCCGGATCCAGTTCGTGGACCTTCTCCAGCACCTCGCGGCCGTCGCCGGCCTCGCCCACCACCTCGAAATCATCTTCCAGTTGGAGGAGCTTCTTCAGCCCGTCGCGAACGATCGGATGATCGTCGGCCAGAACAATCCGCACGGTGGTCTTCTTCTTTTCCGTGGTTTGAGGGCTGTCGTTGATGGGTTCGGTTGCAGTTTCCATAATGGCTTCCTCTTGCTCTCCGTCCCGATCATAAGCGGTACTGGTACCCTCGACAATTCAGAGGCCCATAAAGATTGGGGCGGAGATATTACCTATTTCCGTAGTAAGGTAACCTTACAATCGAAGGAAGACAACCAGGGAAACCGCTAGTGCAAACGGAAAGACACCCAAATTTGGCCTGTTCCGATAATTCTTAGCAGCGTCCGCAAATCCTCCGAAAAGCGGGGCGCTTATTACGATGTCAGGGCCAGCTTCTCCTCCAAGAAGTGACCAGGACATCTTAAGTATAGCACTCCCAGGACTTCCCGGACCGGGACTTTTCGACTATCGGTACTGGAACTTATTTCTTCTCGCCCACGAATCCGTGGCGCAGGAGGAAGCCGGTGTCGATACGCCCGGCGATAAACTCCGGATGCTTAAGAATCCGCTGGTGCAAGGGAATGGACGTGTAGATCCCCTCCACCACGAACATCCCCAGCGCGCGCTGCATCCGCGCGATGGCTTCCGCGCGATCGGACCCATAGGCGATCAGCTTGGCCACCAGCGAGTCGTAGTACGGCGAGATCACGCCGTCCTGATACGCGGCTGTATCGACGCGAATGCCGGCGCCTCCCGGCAGATTCAGCCCGGTAATCGTCCCGGGCGAGGGAACGAACGTATCGGGATGTTCCGCATTAATGCGGCACTCGATGGCGTGCCCGCGCAGTTGAACCGGACGCGTCAGAACCTCGTCCAGCTTCTTGCCGGCCGCGATCAGGATCTGGCTCTTGACGAGATCGACGCCGGTGACCATTTCCGTAACCGGATGCTCCACCTGGATGCGGGCGTTGACCTCAATAAAGTAGAGCTTGCCCGCCGCGTCCATCAGGAATTCGACTGTGCCGGCGTTGGCGTATCCCACGGCTTTTAGTGCCGATCGCAGACGATCGGCCGTGCACTGGCGCAGTTCCGGCGTCATGGCGGTCGAAGGCGATTCCTCGATCAGCTTCTGATGCCGCCTCTGGATGGAACATTCGCGCTCGCCCAGAATCTCGACCTCGCCGTGCTGGTCCGCCAGAATCTGGAATTCGATATGGCGCGGATTTTCGACCAGCTTCTCCATGTACAGGTCGCCGCAGGAGAATGCCGCGGCGGCTTCGGCCTGCGCCTGCGCCATCAGGGGACCCAGCTCGTCTTGTTTGCGGACAATCCGCATTCCTCTGCCGCCGCCTCCGGCCGAGGCTTTGAGCATCACCGGATATCCGATGCGCTCGGCGATCTCAACGGCCTCTTCCAGGCTCTTGAGGATCCCCGCGGAACCGGGCAGAATCGGCACGCCGTTTTCTTCCATGGCCGCGCGCGCGATTTGCTTCAGCCCCATGCGGCGGATCACGCCGGCCGGCGGACCGATGAACTTCAGGCCGCTGGTCTCGCACACTTCCGCGAAATCGGCGTTCTCCGAGAGAAATCCGTAGCCCGGATGCACCGCGTCGCAGTTGGTGATTTCGGCCGCGCTCATCACCGCGTGAATATCCAGGTAGCTGCGGGCGCTTCTGGCGGGACCCACGCAAATGGCTTCGTCGGCGAAGCGCGTGTGCAGGCTGTGGCGGTCGGCTTCGGAGTAGATCGCCACCGTCCGAATGCCCAGATCCTTGCAGGCGCACAGGACCCGCACGGCGATTTCGCCCCGGTTCGCGATCAGGATTTTTTCAAACATAAGTAATAAACATGGCCGCTCCATAACTGTCGCGGTTCAGTGGCTGCACCGAACCGCGAGTGTCAACGAGCGGCATCTGGGGACTAGCGCGGCTTAATCGAGAACAGCGCTTCTCCATACTCCACCGGACGGCCGTTCTCCACCAGCTTGGCGGCGATCACTCCGGCGGTTTCCGCCTCGATTTCGTTCATCAGCTTCATGGACTCGATGATGCAGAGCACCTTCCCTGGCTCGACCGCATCGCCCACGGTGACGAAGGGCGGCGATCCCGGCGATGGAGCATCGTAATAAGTGCCCACAATCGGCGACTTGACCAGAACCTGACCGGAATCGGCGGCGGGCGTTTCAGGCGCGCTGGGAGCCGATGCGAGCGGAGCCGCGGCCGGTTCCTGGGGCTGGGCCGCTGCGGCCAAAACCGGCGAGATCTGGTATTCCGGCGTCTGACCGGCCTTGCGGATGCGGATCCGTTCGCCCTCGCGCTCGATTTCCAGCTCGCCCACGCCGCTCTCGTTGAACAGCTCCAGCAGCTCGCGTATTTCGTCAATGGTCATTACAGGTGAACAAACTCCTTGGTCGTGGGTGTCAAAACTTCGCAGCCGTTGGCGGTGACCAGCACGGTGTCTTCGATGCGAACACCTCCAAAGCCGTCGATATAGGCGCCCGGTTCGATGGTAATCACCATCCCCGCCCGGAGTACGGTCTTGTCCTTTTTCCCGATTCGGGGACCCTCATGGATTTCGAGTCCCAGGCCGTGACCGGTGGAATGGACGAACTGCCGGTCCAATCGATGCCGTTTTAGCACTCCGCGAGCCGCCCCGTCCACTCGCGCCGCCGTGGCTCCCGGCCGCACAGCCTCGATCCCGGCCATTTGCGCTTCCAGGACCGCGTCATAAAGCGCCCGGACCCGCTTGGTGGGCTGACCCAGAAAGGCCATCCGGGTCATGTCGCTCATGTAGCCGTCCAGACAGGCTCCCATATCGATCAGCAGCAGGTCATTTTCCTCCAGACGCCGGCTGGTCGGCTGGGCATGCGGCAGAGCCGTGCGTGCGCCCGCCGCGACAATCGTATCGAAGGCCGGTTTTTCGGCGCCGTGCAGCCGCATCTGGTAATCCAGCTCAGCCGCGATGTCGCGCTCGCGCATCCCTAGTCTGACTCGCCGCAGTGTCCGCGCATAAGCCTCGGAATTGACCCGCACGCTCTTGCGGATGTTCTCGATCTCCTCCGGCGACTTGGTCATCCGGAGAGTTTCCACAATTCCGGGAACCGGCTGGAGCGAAGCGCCCAAGGGCAGCAGATCTTTTAGCTTCTTATGCTGCTCCAAATTCAGCCAGGCGGGCTCGAATCCGATTTTCTTGAGCTTCTTGCGCTTCACGATGGCGGCGACGTCCTCCATCAGGGGGCGCTTGGCGATGTGCAGCTTGCAGGTGATGGTTTGGGAGGCTTCGAGCGCGTAGCGGGGATCGGTAAAGAAATGCGTCTCGGACGGGGTCACCAGGACCAGCCCGTTCGAGCCGGCGTAACCCGTCAGATACCGGACGTTGGCGAGGGAGCTGACCAGCAGGGCGTCGACTTTCTGCCCCGCCAGCGCCGACTGGACGCTGCGGCGCCGCTGTTCGAGTTCGGTCAAGCTCCTAGTTTAGCAGCCACGACATTGAAGGGAATGAACTTAAATGCATGCAATTTGGGCCATTGACACGCTGTCTCGACAGGCATACCCTGGATAGGCGAACAAAAGGCGAATTACGATGGCTGCTGCTTTCCCTCTCGGCTGGCGTCATGTTGAGGCTCTGGAAACTCTTTTTGCTGCGTCGCGCGATTTCCCGCGCGGCAGGATTTCCGAAATCGTTGGCACGCGATCCAGCGGACGCACCGCGGTGCTGCACGCGCTTCTCGCCGCTTCCACCGGCCGGGGCGAGTTCGCCGCGCTGGTCGACACCAAGGACGCCTTCGATCCCTGCTCGGCTGCATCCGCGGAAGTGGAGCTCTCCAGGCTCATCTGGGTCCGCTGCGGCGGTAACGCTGAACACGCTTTGCGCGCGGCCGATCTGCTGATCCAGGCCGGCGGATTCGGCGTGGTCGCGCTGGATCTGGCCGAAGCCACTCCCGCTGCGCTGAACCGCATTCCTCCCACTGCCTGGTTCCGCTTCCGGCGCGCGGTGGAATCGACGCCGACCATCCTGACGGTGCTCGCCGATCATCCTTTGGCAAAATCGTGCTCGTGCATGACGATCAAAATGCCGCCTCGACGCGCCGTGTTTACCGGCAGCGCGCCGTTCTTGCTTCCTTCGCGACGCAGGATGAATTATGTTCGCGTGCATTCATGGGCCGGATGCCGACCGGCTGGCGGATTCCTTTTCTCCATTCGTCGAGATGGTGGACGAGAAGACCGCCGTTTTCTCCATCACGTCCCGGCAACTTGGCAGATTGAAGGGTGCGCAAGCGGCCGTAGCGATCACGGTCGAAGCCGCGATCCTGGCGGCGCGGAATCTGCCCGGCTACACTTTCATCCCGCCGGGTGAGGAAGCACGCGTGCTGGGCGCACTATCGATCGACGCGCTCCCGCCCGATCCTGAACTTTTCGAGACGTTTCATCTGTGGGGCATTCGCTCGCTGGATGATTTGTCACGGCTTCCGGACGACGCTTTAGCGTCGCGTTTAGGCGCCCGTGGATTGTGGCTGCAACGCCTGGCGCGCGGAATATTTGAGCGTCCTCTGCGCCCTCGGATCCCGGCGGCGGTTTACGAAGAATCGGCCGATCTGGAGCATCCCATCAAACTGCGCGAGCCTCTGCTGTTCCTGATCGCGCGGTTTCTGCACGATCTGACGGCGCGGCTGAAATCGCAGTCATTGGCGGCTGCCGCTTTACATCTCACTCTCAACGGCAACCAAAGGACGCATAGCGTCCCGTTTCCGACGAGGGATGTGAAGCTGCTGCTGAAGCTGGTGGAGCATTCGCTGGAACGCCAGCCGCCGGATGCGCCGATCGCCAAGATACGTCTGGAACTCGTCGCCACCGAGCCGCGCCGCGTCCAGCACGGATTATTCACGCCGGCTGCGCCGGAACCCGAAAAACTCGAGCTGACGCTGGGCAAGATTCGCGGATTGGTGGGCGAGAAAAATGTCGGGTATCCGGAGTTGTTCGATACGCATCGTCCGGGATTGGCCCGGCCGACGGGAGTTCTGCTGCCGTTCCGATATTTCCGCCCTCCTTTGGAGGCGCGAGTCACCGCAGAACGTCTGTGGACACGGATGTTTCAGGGCAAGATCCTGCAAATCGCCGGGACCGTGGCGATCGAGCGGCGATTGGTGGCGTCCCGAGACAATTGGAATCGCGATGAATACGATCTGGCGCTGAGCGATGGCGCGCTGTATCGCATGTATCTGGATCGCCTGATGCCGAAGAAGTGGTTCGTGGAGGGGGTCTATGACTAAAGGGCCACTCGCTGACGCTCGTGGTTCGGTATCAGGGCGAGCAGCACAGAACCGCGACCGGCAGGGAGCGGCCAGTAATGTTCGTCGACTTCCACACCCGCTCGGCGTTCAGCTTCCTCGAAGCCGCTTCCCTGCCCGAGGATTTGGTCCAGCGCGCGGCCGACCTGGGCCATTCCGCCATGGCGCTGATGGATCGCGACAATCTCTGCAGGCGCGCCGCGCTTCTACATGGCGGCCAAGAAGATCGGCGCCAAGGCGCACATCGGCGCCGAAATCACCGGCGAGGATGGCGATCTTTACCCGCTGCTGGTCGAAAATCGCACCGGCTACCAGAATCTGTGCCGGCTGATCACATCCATGAAGCTGCGCGCGCCCAAAGGAGAAGCAGCCGCCTCGCAGGAAGAGCTGCATCGATTCTCGAGCGGCCTGGTGTGCCTGACCGGCGAAGGTCTGCCCACTCAGCGAGCGCTTCAACAAACTAGTCACGCTTGTTCGGGCGCAAGAACGTCTACGCCGAGCTGCAGCGTCACTTCCATCGCGATCAGGAAGCTCGCAATCAGGCCGTGATCGAGCTGGCGCGATCCATGCAGCTGCCGCTGCTCGCGACCAACGGCGTGCGCCACGCCACTCCCCAGGAACGCGAGCTGGCCGACGTGCTCACCGCGGTCCGCCATAAGACCACGGTCATGGCGGCGGGGCAACTGCTGGCGCGCAATGCCGAGCGCTATCTCAAATCGCCGCAGGTGATGGAGAAACTGTTCTCCGACGTCCCCGAGGCTATCGCCGAAACCGCCGAGCTGTCGGCGCGCCTCGATTTCACGCTGAAAGATTTGGGCTACGAATTTCCCAAGTATCCCGTGGGACCCGGCGAAACCATGAACTCGTTTCTCCGTCAACGCGACTGGATGAAGGCGCGCGCCAGCGCTTCCGCCCGTATCACGAAAAGGCCCGCCGCCAGATCGAGCGCGAGCTGGCGCTTGATCGAAAAACTCGACCTGGCGGGCTACTTCCTGATCGTCTGGGACCTGGTCGATTTCTGCCGCCGCGAGAAAATCCTGGTGCAAGGGCGCGGCTCGGCCGCCAACAGCGCGGTGTGTTATTCGCTGGGGATCACAGCGGTGGATCCGGTGGCGATGGATCTGCTGTTCGAGCGTTTTCTATCGGAGGAGCGCGGCGAGTGGCCCGATATCGATCTCGATCTGCCTTCGGGCGATCAGCGCGAGCGCGTGATCCAGTACGTGTACCAGCGCTATGGGGCTCGCGGCGCGGCCATGACGGCCAACGTCATCACCTATCGCGGGAAGTCCGCCGCGCGCGACGTCGGCAAAGCCTTGGGCTTCCCGGCCGAGGCGCTGGAGAAGCTCTCTTCGCTGGTCGCGACGTGGGGATGGCGCGATCCCGACGACACCGCGCAGAAGCAGTTCACCCAGGCCGGTTTCGATCTGCAAGACCCGCGCATTCAGAAATATCTTTCGCTGTATGTTGCCGCGCAAAACTGCCGCGGCACCTGGGCCAGCATTCCGGCGGCATGGTGATTTGCCAGGGCCAGCTCGACGCCGTGGTCCCCTTGGAACCCGCGACCATGCCGGGACGCGTGGTGATCGAGTGGGATAAAGAAGACTGCGCCGATCTGGGCCTGATCAAGGTCGATCTGCTGGGGCTGGGGATGATGGCGGTGCTGGAAGAATCGCTCGAATTAATTCGCGATCACTACCCGGAGCCTGTCGACCTTGGCACATCTGCCGCAAGACGATCCGAAAGTGTATGCGGCCTTGCAGAAGGCCGACACCATCGGCCTGTTCCAGGTGGAAAGCCGCGCGCAGATGTCGTGCCTGCCGCGCCTCAAACCCAAAAAGTTTTACGACATCGTGGTGCAGGTGGCCATCATTCGCCCCGGGCCGATCGTCGGCAAGATGCTGCATCCGTATTTGAACCGGCGGCAGGGATACGAAGAAGCCGCCTGCCTGCACCCGTCGCTGGAACAAGTATTGAAGCGCACTCTCGGCGTTCCGTTATTTCAAGAGCAATTGCTCCAGATCGCGATGATCGCGGCCAACTTCACCGGAGGCGAGGCCGAGGAATTGCGCCGCGCCATGGGCTTCAAGCGCAGCGAGGCCCGCATGCGCGACATCGAGACCAGGCTGCGCAGCGGCATGACCACCAACGGCATCGTGGGCGAGACGCAGGACCGCATCGTGCAGTCGATCACTTCTTTCGCGCTGTACGGGTTTCCCCGAATCGCACGCGGCCAGCTTCGCGCTGATCGCCTATGCCAGCGCGTATCTGAAGTGCCACTATCTGGCGGCGTTCACCGCGGCCATGCTGAACAACCAGCCCATGGGGTTCTATCATCCGGCCACGCTGGTGAAAGATGCCCAGCGGCACGGGCTGCACTTCCGGCCGGTGGATGTGCAGCAATCGTCCTGGAAATGCACGATTGAGGACGATGCCGTCCGTCTGGGGTTGAATTACGTCGCGAGGAGTGCGGAAGGAAACGGCCGAGGCGAACATTCTGCGCGAGCGTCCGGCCCTTCTCTTCGATTGACGATATGGTGCGCCGCGTCCACGGACTGCGCAAACCCGAGCTGCGGATGCTGGCGGAGGTGGGTGCGCTCAATTCCTTAGGCGGTCATCGTCGCGATGCGTTGTGGGAAGCCGAGCGTGCGTTACGTCCTGCAGGACCATTGTTCGAGTCTGTGGAAGCGGCGGAGCCGCCCTCTCCCCTGGCCCCAATGACGGCACCCGAGCGCATCCGTGCCGATTTCTTCGGCACCGGCGTGACCATCGGTCCGCACCCCATGAAGTTATATCGCGACAGGCCTGCGCACACGCAGAGTGGTCGCTGCCGAAGATCTGCAATACGAAAAGCACGGCCGCCTGGTGCGAGTGGCCGGATGCGTGATCTGCCGCCAGCGCCCGGGGACGGCAAAAGGTTTTATGTTCCTGAGCCTGGAGGACGAGACCGGCATCGCCAACGCCATCGTCGAGCCGGATCTGTTCGATGCCTTCCGCGAGACCCTGGTCACCGCTCCGTATCTGTTGGTCGAAGGGATTCTGCAAAACCAGCAGGGAGCGATTTCGGTGAAGCTGAATCGCGCCGAGCCGCTCCACTTCGAAGTGGCTGAAGTGCCGTCGCACGACTTCCATTAGCCGCAAATAAACGCGAATGAACGCAAATGCCGATTAAGGTCTTCTCCAAAACCAGGACAACGCTTTCCGAATTGGCCCTGGGGAGTCAATCAACGTAAAACGAACATCGGCCGGAGGCTCTGCTCGATGGGTGATCGAAACAGGCAGAGCGTGATCACAGTACTCCGCCCCAATCTTCTCAATGATGGAAACATCATTACCGGCATATCTATGGCACCCCACTTCTGATACAGCAAAAACGGCAAGAGCTTGTTCCAGTTCAGCGTCAGACTCAGGCTGTTTCTTCCAGATGCAATGCTCGCTCTCGGTATTAGCCGCCCAACTGATGAGATCCGGAGCTACTGCGTGTGGCGCTCCGCAGCAGACGCATTCGCCATTCACAACGTAGAAATCACCCGGCGCGGACTGTGGATGAGCCCGGAACCTCGTTGTTGTAGCCATGCGTTCGCCTATGCTCAGGCTAGCAGCAATCAATATTTGCGTTCATTCGCGTTCATTTGCGGCCATACTTAAAAGAGTGTCCCCTGCCCGCGAGATTGCCTTCCGAGTACTCCAGCGCGTCCACGGCGGCGGATATGCCACCGACCTGCTCCGCCGTGAAGCGCCTGATGATAAACATGACCCGCGCGATCTCGCTCTCGCCGAAAGCATCGTACTGGGCTGCCTGCGATACCAAGCCCAGCTCGACTACCTCATAGAACACTTCTCCGGACGCAAGCAACCCAAGCTCGACGACGAAGTCCGCATCGCACTCCGCATGGGCATCTTCCAGCTGCGCTATCTCGACCGGATCCCCGCCCACGCCGCCGTGGCCGAAAGTGTCGAGCTGGTCAAGCAAGCCCACAAACGCTCGGCCGCCGGATTCGTCAATGCCGTGCTGCGCAAAGTGAATCGCAATCCCGTAACGTGGCCGGATCTCGCGACGGAGCTGAGCCTCCCCGCCTGGATGCTCGAACGCTGGCAGCGACAATATGGCCACGACCAGGCCATGGCGGTCGCCCGCGCCGCGCTCGAACAACCCGAAGCCGCGATCAATCCCGACACCGGCCGGCAGCAGGATCCCGGGGCACAGTCTATTGTGCCCCTGCTCGAAATCGAACCTGGAATGACTGTGCTCGATCTGTGCGCGGCGCCGGGCAACAAGACCGCCCAGGCTTTGGCGCTGGGAGCAAATGTGATCGCCGCAGACAGATACATCAAACGCCTGGCCGACGTTCCCGCAGAGGCCCAGCGCGTGGTCCTGGACGCCGCCACCGAGCTGCCGTTCCAGGTGAAATTCGACAGAATCCTGGTCGACGCACCTTGCTCCGGGAACCGGCACCCTGGCCCGCAATCCCGAGATCAAGTGGCGGCTGCGCCCGAACGACCTCTCACGGTTCGCCGATTTGCAACGCAAAATCCTGGGAAACGCGCTCGAAAGCCTGAAGCCGGGCGGCAAGCTGGTCTATTCCACCTGCTCGCTGGAACGGGAAGAAAATGAAGATATTGTGGCAGGCTTGCCCGTGGTCTCGACCCACCTCCGGTTGCCTGGCCGCGATCCCGGGGACGGTTTTTACGCCGCCACGATAGGCGTTTGTTAACATTGAGAGTAATCGCTCATGGTTGAGATCCTGCCATCGATCCTCTCGGCCGATTTTGCGCGCCTGGGCGAGCAGATTGCCGCCCTCGAAGCGGCCGGCTGCCGCATGCTCCACGTGGACGTGATGGACGGCCATTTCGTGCCCAACATCACCATCGGACCGCCGGTGGTCGAATCGCTCCGCAAGGCCACGCGCGCGATCCTGGACGTGCACCTGATGATCGAGGATCCCGACAAGTACGCGCCCATCTTCATCGCCGCCGGCGCCGACCAGGTTTCGGTTCACCAGGAAGCCTGCCGGCATCTGGACCGCACCCTGCGCATGATTAAGAGCGAGGGCGCCAAGGCGGGTGTCGTGATCAATCCGGCCACCCCGGTCGCCATGCTGGATGATGTTCTGGAGGTCGTAGACTACGTCCTGGTGATGAGCGTCAACCCCGGCTTCGGCGGCCAGCAGTTCATCCCCAACGCGCTCCGAAAGGTGCGGCAGTTGGCTGCCCGGCGTAAGGAACGGGGATTGCAGTTCCCCATCGAGATCGACGGTGGCGCGAGCAAGGAAAACCTTGCGAAGATTATAGATGCAGGGGTCGAGTGGGTTGTTGCCGGGTCGTCTATTTTTCACACTGTGAATCCTCCGGCCGCATTCGAGGAAATGCGCCGGATCGCGCACGAAGCCACAGCCATTCGGGTATAGTCAAGAGGTTCTCATGAGTTTTTCGAAATCGTCCTTCAAGAGCATCGTTCCGTTGGCTGCGGCCCTGGCCGTGAGTTCCTGCGCGTTCAAGCACAAGAAGTACGAGAATCCGATCACGGCGCAAACCCAGCAGCCGGATAAGATCCTGTACGACAAGGCGATCCATGACCTGGAAAAGGGCCGCTACGAAATCGCCCGCATCACGCTGAACACGCTGATGAACACCTACGAATCGAGCGAGTATATGGCCAAGGCCAAGCTGGCCGTGGCCGACGCCTGGTATCGCGAGGGCGGCGCGCGCGGCCGGGCCCAGGCGGAAGCTGACTACAAAGACTTCATCCTGTTCTATCCCACCATGCAGGAGGCCGCCGAATCGCAGGACAAACTCTGCATGATTCATTACAAGCAGATGGACAAACCCGACCGCGATCAGAATGAAGTGCTGCGGGCCGAGCAGGAATGCCGCCAGGTTCTGACGCAATTCCCCAACTCCAAGTTTGCTCCGGAAGCGGAGCAGCTTCTGCGCAACGTCCAGGAAATACTGGCGGAGGCCGAAATGCGGGTAGGCGATTTCTATCATCAGCGCGGCAGCTTCGCCTCGGCCGCCAACCGCCTGGGCGGGGCGGTGGATCAGTATCCTTTATACAGCCGCGCGGACGAAGCGCTGTGGCTCGAAGGCGACTCCTTTACCCGGCTGGGGCCGCGTTTCCGCCAGCAGGCTGGCGATACGTATGCTCGCCTGGTCCGCGACTATCCGCTGAGCGATTTCGCCGATCAGGCTAAATCCCGGCTCAAAACGCTCGAAATGCCGATTCCGGCTGCCGATCCCGCGGCCGAAGCGCGCATGCGGTTTGAGAAAGAAAATCAGAAGCATCCGAGCATGTTCCAACGGCTCACCGGCTTTATTCACCAGAATCCGGACACCGGCATGGCGGCGAAATCCGGCGCACCCCAGATGAATCCGCCCAAGCAGAATATTCCGGTGACCGTTCCGGTTCCGGGCTCGCAAGCGGGCTTCCAGGGCGATGTGACGGTGGCACCGGTGGTGGATCCAACCGCTCTCGAGAACAATCCCGACGCGCGCCAGCAGCCCCAGCCCGCCAAACCCAAGCCTTAGGCAGGATGCCCCAACTGGAATGAGCACCATTCTGCTGGCGGACGATAGCCCGCACGCCCAGCGGATGGGCGAGCGTATCCTGCGCGAAGAAGGTTTCCAGGTCTCGAGCGTCGCGGACGGAGCCGCCGCGCTCCAACGCCTGGCCGATATCGATCCCGATCTGGTCATCGCGGACGCGTTCCTTCCCGGAGGCGGGGGCCTGGATTTGTGCCGCCACATCAAAAAGTTTCACAGCCACGTGCGGGTGATCCTCACCGCGGGGCAGCTTGAGGTTCTCGACGAAAAGGAAGCCCGAGCCGCCGGCTGCGACGCTATGCTGCGCAAGCCTTTCGAAGCATCCGTGGTCATGGGGACCATTCGCTCTCTGGTGCAGGAAGCGAAACTGGCGCGGGGACTGTTTGCCGAGGCCCTGGCGTCGGTTCGTCCTACGCCGGTCTCAGATGCGCCGGCGGGTCCCGTGCGTGCCGGCTGCTCCCGATCCGGAGCGGATCCAGGCGGCCATCACCCTGGCTCTGGACGCGGCGCTTCCCAACCTGGTGCGTGAAATTACCGAAAAAGTTTTGGTAGCCTTAGGTCACTAAGGCCACACCGTTCTCAAACACATGCCTGACAACAGTTTTGACGTCGTATCGAAGATCGAGCTGCCGGAAGTAAGCAACGCCGTGCAGCAGGCCATGAAGGAAGTCCAGCAGCGCTACGATCTGAAGGCCTCGAACTCTAATATCGAGCTACAGGAGAAAGAGAACAAGATTCTCCTGCAGAGCAAAGACGAATTCAGCCTCAAGGCCGTCACGCAAATCCTGGAGCAGAAGCTGGTGAAGCGTAATGTCCCACTCAAGGGGCTGGTCCACGGGACCATCGCCCCGGCCGCCGGATCCAGCGTGCGCCAGGAGATCACCTTGCAGCAGGGCATCCCTATTGAGAAAGCTCGCGACATCGTGAAGCTGATTAAGGACAGCAAGAAGAAAGTCCAGGCGTCGATCCAGGGGGACCTGGTGCGCATCTCCGGCAAGGATCGCGACACCTTGCAGGAAGTCATGGCGCTCCTGCGCTCGAGCGACTTCGGAATCGACATGCAGTTCACGAACTACCGAAGTAATTAGTGGCACGCAAAATCGAGTCGTTGTTCCTGCAAGGTCCTACCGGACGGCTAGAGGGTCTATTAGAGGAGCCTGACGAGGTCGCGCCCCGCGAAGCGGCTCTAGTGTGCCATCCGCACCCCCAGCACGGCGGGACCATGCACAACAAAGTGGTCTACCGCATCGCGCGCGGGCTGCGAACCGCCGGGGCAGTCGTGCTGCGATTCAATTATCGCGGCGTGAATCTCAGCGAAGGCGAATATGCGCACGGCGAAGGAGAGCTCGAGGATGCCCGCGCCGCGCTGAACTATCTCCGCAAGCGCTATCCCGGTTTGCCCTTCACGCTCGCGGGATTTTCATTTGGATCGCGCATCGTGCTGCGGCTAGGGTGTGAAGGAATCGGCGCCCGCCGGGTCATCGCAGTGGGATTTCCCACAACCTATAAAGACCGTTCGTTCCTGGATGCGTGCACCGTGCCGAAAATATTCGTGCAGAGCACACACGACCAGTACGGCCCCGCCTCCGAGCTGGAGCCGCTGGTCGCGTCGCTAGCGGAGCCGAAGAAGCTCGTCCTGGTGGATGCCGAGGACCATTTCTTCGCAGGTGCGCTGAGCGAATTGGAAAGCGCCATCGCCGGACTGGACTAACGCTTAACTCTGCGGCGGTGAAGCAATCCCAGCCCGGTCAGGGCCAGTCCCGCCAGACCTAAGGTAGCCGGCTCGGGAACCGCGGTGTTGACCGTCAGGCTCTCGATTTTAAAGTAATCGAGATGGTCATCCGCTCCGTTTCCACTGAGCCGGGCAGCCAGCAGCAATTCGTTCCCGTTGCCGCCGCCCAGACTGACCGTGCGGGCGCTGCCGCTGACTGTCGAATCGTCGTCGATGCGGCTCCCAAATCCGGCGCCCGCGAGGCCCGCCAGTCCGATGGTGGAAAGATTCGTGCTCCCGTTCCCGATCCAGTAGGTCACGTCCCGATCATAAGTCCCGTACGGGTTGATGACGATGGTGGTGGGATCGATGATCATGTTGAATTGGAGCAGCACGAAGTCGAAGTTCCCGTGATTGTCCACTTGATGTTCGGGGGCTCCGCATCCGGCGCCCTCGCCCTGGTTACAGGACGCCAGACCGAGCGTATTATATTGATTCAGCTGCGCGGTTGTAAAATCGCCGCTCAGGTTCCCGGGCAGCGAAAAAGAGCTGGCCGTAACCGAGTAGATTCCATTGGTGTAAGTACGTGTGTCTCCAAAGGGGCTGCTGCCTCCCAGTGTTCCCCCACTGCTTGTGAAGTCAAACGTCACGGTGGTAGCGCCGGCGGTGAGCGCGAAGGCGCACACTAATCCTAAGAGTGTTCTCACAATTGTCTCCTCCGATTGATGGTTGGCTACTTGTCCCTTTGGCAACGGACTAGTAGCCGAGGCCTAGTATAAGCGGGAGAAATTGCACTTGGCTAGTACTGGGACAACAAATGTACCTGCTAGTACGCACACGTGCGCGAAAGTTCAAATGTGAATTGTGGGCAGGGACGGCCGCGTTTCGCGGATTCCAGGAGGATGCTAAACGCCCGCGAGCCGCAGTTCGCGACGCAGCCGGCGGGTGGCGCGCTCCGCAATCAAATCGGCGATCTTGCCGAGGAGACCGGGAACGTCCTCCGGGCTGATGAGCATCGACTTCTGATGGCGGGCCGGATCGGGATGGGAATCCTGATAGGCGGTGATGAGCGCGGTCGCCGGTTTGTAATCCATCATCCGGGCGTGCGCCAGCACTTTCAAGCCTGCTTCGGGCGATTCCATTTGCAGATCGCTCAAAACCAGCTCATACTCTCCCTCGTCCAGCTTCCCAACCGCTTCCGCGGCGCTTGCGGCTACATTAACTTTATAGCCGCCCGCTTCAAGAACCGTCTTTAGCGTGAGCCGGCTGGCGGGATCGTCATCCACCAACAGGACCCGGGCTAACTCGTACTCTGATATATGGAAAGCGAGATTCATCCGTGGCCATCTACAGTTTACCCCAGAAGTTCTATTTCGAATCCGTAGATTTTCTTAGTACTCCCTTGGATCTAGGTAAGTTATTAATTCTGAGGATCTTGGCGGAAAACTTGACGGAAGATGCGGTCCACGTGGGTGAGTTGCCGGTCGACGGAAAAAGCCGCCTTAATCTTTTCAAGCGACAGAAAGGAAAGAACTTCCTTATCGGATTCCACGGCGGAACGGAAGCTTGTACCGCCTTCCCAGGACTGCATGGCGTGTGTTTGCACTAGTTTGTAGGCCTGTTCCCGCAGCATCCCGGCGGCCGCCAAATCGAGCAATAGCTGCCCCGAAAAGATCAGCCCCTGTGTCGATTCGAGATTGGCCAGCATGCGCTCCGGATGGACCCGCATGCCGTCGACCAGCCAACGCGTCTTGGCCAGCAGGTAATCGGTCAGTATCGCGGAATCGGCCAGAATCACCCGTTCCACCGACGAGTGGGAGATATCGCGTTCATGCCACAACGCGACATTCTCAAACGCCGCCTGAGCATTCGACCGGACCACGCGTGCCAGCCCGCAAATCTGTTCCGAAACCACCGGATTGCGCTTGTGAGGCATGGCCGAAGATCCCTTTTGGCCCGCCCCAAAGGGTTCTTCCGCTTCCCGGACTTCGGTGCGCTGCAAATGGCGGATTTCGAGAGCGATCTTCTCCAAGGTTGCGGTGATGAGCGCCAGCGCAGAGACCCACGCCGCATGCCGGTCGCGCGCGATCACCTGCGAGGAAATCGCCGCCGGCTTCAATCCCAGCCGCGCGCAGATGCGCTCTTCGGCCTCCGGCCCGATGTGGCCGAAAGTTCCCACTGCCCCCGAGATCTTCCCGACGCGCAAGTCCTCGGCGGCGGCTTCCAGACGTTTGGTCCCGCGGACCACTTCGTCATACCAGAGAGCGATCTTCAGCCCGAACGTAATGGGCTCGGCGTGGATGCCATGGGTCCGCCCGATCTGGACGGTATGTTTGAATTCGTGCGCCCGGCGCTTGAGAATCTCCGCCAGTTCCCGCGCGCCACCGATCAGAATTCCGGACGCCTGCTTCAGCATCAGCGCCTGCGCGGTATCCACTACATCATTGGATGTGAGACCGTAATGCAGCCAGCGGGAAGCATCGGCGCTGCCCGCGGCGGCCATCTTCTCGGCGACCGCGGTGGTGAACGCGATCACGTCGTGCCGGGTTTCGCGCTCGATTTCGTCAATACGGGCGACGTCGAACGCGGCATGGGCGCGCAACGCTCGCGCCGCCTCCGCGGGGACCTCTCCCGACTCCGCCAGCGCCTCGGCGGCCGCCAGTTCCACCGCCAGCCATTGGTCGAACTTATTCTGTTCACTGAAGATCCGGCCCATTTCGGGCCGCGTGTATCGATTAATCATGACGTGGGGTCAGGCTTTCGAGCCTGCCGCCGGCTTTCCAGCCGGCGTTTTGGGGACAGTAGGGCGAAGAAGCCGGGCGGAAGCCCGGCTGCGGCCTTGAAAGGCCGACCCCACTGGCCTCTAATAACAAAACGCCTCTAGCAATTGTCCCGGTTCCGCGATCAGCAACTTGGTGAACAGGCTGCGGCCGTCCAGAGCGCCCAGGGCGGCTTGGCGCACCAGTTCAGGATGATTATTGTGCTCGCTCAGATGCCCCAGGATCAGAGTCGAGGTGCTGTGGTCGAGATCGTCGCGCACAAACGTGCAAGCCGCGTCATTCGACAAATGCCCCATCCGGCCCATCACCCGCTGCTTCACCGACCAGGGATAGGGTCCCACTTTCAACATATTCAGATCGTGATTCGATTCGAGCAGAACGGCGTCCGAACCGCGCAACTGGACCCGGACCGAATCCGGCAGATAGCCGAGATCGGTGGCGATCGAAATCTTGATACCCTCGGCCCGAAATGAGAATCCCACCGGATCCACGGCATCGTGAGGGATGGTGAAACTGGCGACCTCGATATCCCCGATGGTAAAGGACGCGCCCGCCTGGAAGAGTTCCAGATTCGGAACGCAATCGCCCCAGGGAATGCACGGGGCCGTGAGCCGCGATACATACACCGGGATCTGGACACCGTCGCGAGGCTTGGCCAGCACCGGAAGCCCGGCCACATGGTCGCTATGCTCGTGGGTGATCAGAATCGCGGTGAGGGACTGAGGGGAAACGCCGATCCGTTCCAGGCGCTCGAAGGTCTCTTTACGGCTCAGGCCGGCATCAATCAGGAGACGGGTCTTCCCGGTCGCCAGCAGCGTGGCGTTCCCAGTACTGGACGACGCGAGTACCCAGCCTTTTACGATTAGATGTTCTCCCCTAAGATTGCATGATAACCCACTACAATGGTTTTAAGTTATGAAAGCTCGCGTCTACGTCTCTTATAAGACCACCGTGCTCGATCCTCAAGGGCAAACCATCCACAGCGCGCTCCAGGGGCTCGGGCACAGAACCGTTGCAGCCGTGCGCCAGGGCAAATTTTTCGATATCGAACTGCAACCGGGGACTGCCAGGGACCAGGCTCTCAAGGAAATGGACCAGGTGGCGCGCGACGTGCTTGCCAACCCGGTGATGGAAGACTATCGGGTGGAGATTTTGGATTGATTTGAATAGGAAATAATGTGCGGAATAGTTGGCTACATCGGAGCGCAGCAGGCGGTTCCCATCATTCTGGACGGCCTGAAGCGGCTGGAATACCGCGGGTACGACTCGGCCGGGATCGCCGTGCTCGAAAAGGGCAACTGCCTGGGAGTGCGGCGGGCGCAGGGCAAACTACGCAATCTGGAAGAGACGCTGCGCCTGAATCCCGTGGAAGGATCCTACGGCATCGGCCACACGCGCTGGGCGACTCACGGCCGGCCTACGGAAGAAAACGCGCATCCGCATCGCGATTGCCATGGCGATATCGTGGTGGTGCACAACGGCATCGTGGAGAATTATCTGGCCCTGAAGCAGCAGCTGGTCGAGGAAGGCCACAAATTCGTCACCGAGACCGATACGGAAATCATCGCGCATCTGGTTGAAAAATATTTCGACGGGAACCTGGAAAGCGCCGTACGCGATACCGTGAAGCAGTTGACCGGCGTGTTCGCGCTGAGCGTGATCTCGCGGAAAGATCCCAACAAAATCGTGGCTGCGCGCTCCGGCCCCCCCGTCGTCGTGGGCCTGGGCGATGGCGAATATTTCGTGGCTTCCGACGTTCCCGCAATCCTGGGCTATACACGCGACATGTTTTTCCTGGCCGATGGCGACATGGCGATTCTCACTCGCGATGGCGTGCATCTCACCGATTTCAACGGACGCCCCGTAAAGCGCCAGGTGTCTCACATCCTGTGGGATCCCATCATGGCGGAAAAGGGCGGCTACAAGCACTTCATGCTCAAGGAAATCTATGAGCAGCCGCGCGCGGTGCGGGACACGACTCTGGGCCGCGTGGGGCAGGAATCAGGCCGCATCTTCCTGGACGAGATGGACATCTCCGCCAAGGAGTTCAAGGAATTTCGCCAGGTGCGCATCGTAGCGTGTGGCACCAGCTGGCATGCGGCGCTGGCGGGAAAGTTCATGATCGAGCGGCTGGCGAGGGTGCCGGTTGAAGTCGACTACGGCAGCGAGTTTCGCTATCGCGATCCGCTGGTCGGCAAAGACACGCTCACGGTCGTGATTTCGCAATCGGGCGAAACCGCCGATACGCTGGCGGCGCAGCGCGAGGCCAAGAGCAAAGGTTCGAAGACCCTGGCCATCTGCAACGTGGTGGGCTCCATGATTACGCGCGAGGCGGCCGGCACCCTGATCACGCACGCAGGTCCCGAGATTGGCGTGGCATCCACCAAGGCGTTCACCTGCCAGTTGACGGCTTTGTTCCTGCTGGCGATGTACCTGGGCCAGCAGCGCGAAGTGCTGGATGAAGCAACTTCCAGGCGTCTGGTGGAGCAGCTGACGCACTTGCCTGCCCAGATGGAAGAAATCCTTCGCCAGGACCATATCTACGACGATCTGGCCAAAATTCTCTTCCGTTCCTCCGATTTCCTGTACCTGGGCCGCGGCATTCATTTCCCGATCGCACTCGAAGGCGCGCTGAAGCTGAAAGAAATCTCCTACATCCACGCCGAAGGCTATCCGGCGGGCGAGATGAAACACGGGCCCAACGCCCTGATCGACGAAAATCTTCACGCCGTGGTGCTGGCCACGCGGGACTTCTCCAATGAAGCCAGCCATCTGCTGTACGAGAAGACGCTCTCCAACATCCAGGAAGTGAAAGCCCGCGAGGGCAAGGTGATCGCGGTGGCCTGCGAAGGCGACCAGGAAGTGGTCAAGACCGCCGACCACGTGATTCCCATCCCGACGACGCACGAACTGCTGCTGCCGATTTTGGAAGTCGTCCCGCTGCAGTTACTGGCGTACCACATCGCGGTTCGCCGCGGATGCGACGTCGACCAGCCGCGCAACCTGGCCAAGAGCGTTACTGTCGAGTAGTGCATCGTACCCTCGAAATCCGCACGCGCGGCAAGGGTCTGTACCCCTGCACTCGCGAAGTGGCGGCTCTGGGTGGCTTCAACCAAGGCGGAATACCGGACTGCTGACGTTGTTTATCCAGCACACTTCGGCCTCGCTGGTGATTCAGGAGAATGCCGATCCCGATGTGGTGCTGGATCTGGCGGACTTTTTCGAGAGGCTCGCTCCGGAGAATTACGGATACAGGCACGATACCGAAGGTCCCGACGACATGCCCGCGCACATCCGCTCCGCGCTGACGCAGACCAGCCTGTCGATTCCCGTGATCGGCGGACGCATGGCGCTGGGAACGTGGCAGGGGATCTATGTGTTCGAGCACCGGTCGGGGCCGCAGCGGCGCAGCGTGGTTCTACACCTTGCTTAGCCGCAAATGAACGCGAATGAACGCAAATCAAATATTCGCGTAAACCGACCGCTCGAAGTCGCCCAGCAGTCCCACCGCTTCCTTATCCACGAACGGCAGGAACTGCATCATGATCACCGCGCAGATCCCACGCGACGGATCGATCCAGTAAAACGTGTTGTAAACGCCCGCCCACGCCAGGCTCCCGGCAGACCGGCCGCCCGGATACGCGACTTGGTTGATGAGGAAACCCAATCCCCATTTTTCGACCTCGCCGGGTTGTACATCCACGTCACTCGAAAGGTCGGGCTGGAAGCTTTTCAGTTTTCCCGCGCCCAGATCGCCGATCTGGTTGACGCTCATCATCTCAACCGATTTCGCGGTGAGGATTTCGTCGCGCACACCCCCCCGACCGTAACGCAGGATCATCTGCATGAACTTGATGTAGTCGGGCGCGGTAGAAGTAAGGCCTCCCCCTCCATTGAAGGCGGGCGGCTTGGCGGGAAGAGTTCGCGGAACCTCCTGCAGCGGACCTCCATTCTGCCGACGCGACTGGCTGACCAGGCGATCAAACTTGGCGGCCGGAAAAATGAACGTCGTGTCGGTCATCCCCAGAGGTCCGAGAATATTGCGCTGAAAATATTGTTCCAGGTTCAGCCCGCTGACCGTCTCCACTAAACGTCCAGTCCAATCGGCGCTATACCCGTATTGCCAGCGCGTGCCCGGCTCGAACACCAGAGGCACCAGCGGCGCAACCACTCCGGGCGGAAGAGGCGCGGTCGCCTGGGTGTACTTGAACATCTCCTCGGACCAGGTGGGATACGCAAATCCCGAGGTGTGCGTGAGCAGATGGCGCAGCGTGATGGGCTTCATGGCCGGACGGAGTATCGGTTTGCCATTGGGCTCAAACCCTTGGATCACGTCCAGTTTGCCGAGCTCCGGAAGATGCCGCGCTACCGGCTCATCGAGCTTCAGCTTCCCGCGCTCGACCAGCTGCATGGCCGCGACCGAAGTGATCGCCTTGGTCATGGAAGCGATCTGGAAAATCGAGTCGGGCTGGATGTCGATGCCGGAGGCCGAATCGCGCTTTCCAAATGCCCCGCTGTAGAGGATCCTGTCCTGCGTAGCGACCATCGCGGCGACGCAGGGAATCTTCCTGCGCTCGATGCCTTCGCGAAGTGTGCGGTCGATCGCACCGATGGAGGTGGACGCGCCGAACAGGCCTGGCGCCTGTGAACCAAGCAGAACGATGCCACCGAACTGCCGCCTTGTAAGGTGAGTCATGACTCTACTTGAATAACACAGCCGGCCAGCGGACCGTCGCCCGTGCGCCGTAGAGCGCGCGCTAGAACAGAAGCTTCAAGGCGAACTGAATCTGGCGGGACGAAGTGGTGGTCGCCGTAATCTTGCCGAACGTCGGATTGGGAACTCCCCCACCGTTCGCAGTCTGCGCGAACGCGGCCGCATTGGGCAGCGCGAAGTTGGCGTGGTTCAGCAGGTTAAAGAACTCGGCGCGAAACTGGAGGCGAACCTGTTCCTTTATGGTCGTCTCCTTCATCACTGCGTAGTCCAGGTTTACAATCCCGGGACCGGCCAGAAAGTCTCGTTGCAGATTGCCCAGCGTGCCCGGCGCCGGCAGACTGAACCCGGACGGATTAGCCCACTGGTTGATGTTGCCGGTCATGATGGTATCCGCGGGCAGCACCAGGTTAGGCCGTTCGCTGCCGGCCACCACATTTCCGGCCTGGTCGAATCCGACGGTCACGTTCCAAGGCGAGCCGCTCTGCACCTGCAGTCCGCCGCTCATCTGCCATCCTTTGACGAAAATATTCTGATTGAAGGGGAAGGCGTAAACACCACTAAGCCTGAAAACCTGCGGCCGGTCAAACAGGCATCGTCCTCGATCAAAAGAACCGTTCAGAGGGTTCGACCATGGTATGCCGCCTTCCAGTCCATAAGTGCCGGATGCGTTGTCCATGCACTTTGACCACGTATAAGAAAGCTGGGATTGCAGACCGTGCGCGAAGCGCCGGTTTAGCCCAACCTGCAAAGAGTTGTAACTCGAATCGGCCACGGGCGCCTCGCTGCTGAGTGCCGCTCCTGCCGGATTGAGACGGGGGTTGCTGATGATGCCAACGGCTGCCGACCCCTTGGGGACCCCGAAGGTCTGGACACCGTTTACCAGAGTCGGCAGCACCGGATTAATGTCGCGGGCGCCATATAAGTGCAAACCGCGCGAGCCAACGTAGCCCACGGTCAAAGTTGTGGACTCGAGCAGCTGCCGCTGAATATTGAAATTCCACTGATACATTTCGGGGGTCACGTCGGTGTTATAGTCCACTCCCACGAGCTGCGCAGGTGGCGGAAGCGCGCCCGGGAACGGATTGGGGAATTGGGGCAAGGGGACAAAAGCGAGGGCGTAAGGGGGATTGAAATAATAGCCCGACGCGTAGCTGCGCGCGCGAATCGGGTTATAAAAAATTCCGAACCCCGCGCGAATCGCGGTTTTATGATCGCTGAAAGGGTCGTAGGCGATACCGATTCTGGGATCAAAATTCCTCACCGAGGGATTGGATGCGAAAACGTTGGGCACCTGCTGAAACTTTCCAAAAGGCGGGTTGATGAGGGTGTTGAGCGCGTGTACGTTGGTGGTGGGATTGGTCACGAACTCATAGCGGAGGCCGACGTTCACGGTCAAGTTGCGCAGCGCCTTCCACTCATCCTGGATATATCCGTCCACTTCGATTTCACGGAAGTCGCGATAGGAATCCGTGAACCCGGGTTCCGGTCCCTGGAAGAGGCTCGGGGAGCCCTGCAAGAAGGCGCTAAGGCCAGGAAAGCTATAGAAACCGCCCCACCATCCCTGTTGCTGGAAGTTGCTTTGGACGCGGCTGAAGAATCCGCCAAACCGCAGGTTATGCGCCCCGTGAGTCCAAATGACATCGTCTCCCACGGGGAATTTGTTTTGCACTTCCAGAAGTGGGGCGAAGATGCTCGTCCCGAGCGATGCCAGGCCGGTGACGTTCACTCCGCCGTTCTGGCCGCGCTCGGGAAAGAAATTCAGCGCGGAAGCCTGATCCGGATTGGCTTGCGTATCGGTTTCCCGGGTCCGGGTGAAGCTAAAGCGCAACAGGTTCACCAGCGTCGGTGAAATCACCCGCCGCCACTCGATGGTCGCGAATTGGTTGCGGGTCGCGCCTATTTCCGGCCAGCGGGGGGGCAAGGGCGAACCAAGAAATGGCAGCGTGGTGTCGCCGTGATCCCGTACGTAGCGCACGTACAGGGAATCCTTGCTCGACAGGTTGTAGTCGACCCGCGCGAGAAGGTAGTTCTCCGTGCCGGTTTGCGTGTCCGCTTCCGCGATGGAGCCGACTCCGCCCCCTAAGGTCGTAGTGGGGAGCGGGTACAGGGCCAGAAGCGGAGCGATCTTCGGATTGACACCCACGTTGACGCCGTTGACGATTCCATTGTGGGCGTTGGCATCGGGGACCAGCGCGATCACGGTCTGGCCCAAGGAGTTGCGCAGCTCTTCGTCATTGACGAAGAAGAACAGTTTGTCCTTCTTGATCGGGCCGCCCAGGCTGCCACCGAACTGGTTCTGGCTGAACGGAGCCTTAGGAGCGCCATTCGCATTTTCGAAAAAGTTAGCAGCGTCCAAGGCGCTGTTGCGCACGAATTCATAACCGGAGCCATGAAACGCGTTGGTGCCGGACCTGCTGACTGCGTTCACCACCGCGCCATTGCCGCCGAACTGCGCGCTATAGGTATTCGTCAGGAGCGAAAACTCCGCGATCGCTTCGATGCCGAGAGTGGTGCCCATGACGCCCGATCCGGACCCGTGTGCCCAGAAGCCCTGAATATCGGTGTTGTCCAGAAGATACGCCTGACCCTCCGACCGCGCCCCGGAAACGCTAAAGTTGTTCTCGACGCCGTATAGGAGATTTCGCCCGCCGTTTCCGATTTGCGTCCCCGACGACACTCCAGGCGCCAGTGAGACCAGGTCCGTGAAGTTGCGCCCGTTCAGCGGGAGGTCGTTGATTTGCTTCTGCTCCACGTAGGAAGCCACCGAAGACGAGAGGGTGTCCACCTGCGAAACCTGGGATTCCACGGTTACCGCCTGCTGGGTTTGCCCAACCATCAGCGAAAAATCGACGACCGTCTGCGCGCCGACGGTCAGCGTGATGCCGGTGTGAACTACCGTTTGAAAGCCCGCCGCGGACGCTTGCGCTTCGTAATTTCCGACGGGAAGTTCCACAATGGAATAGCGGCCCTGAGCATCGGCGGGCGTCTGCTGCACCTGGCCGGTCGCGACGTTCTTCACCTGAACGGAAGCCTTCGGAATGACGGCGCCGGAGGAATCCGTTACCGTCCCTGAGACCGCGCCGGTAGAGCCCTGCGCGTTCAACCGGCCGGACATAGCAAATCCAAACACAAGCAGCGCGCCCGCCACCCAAGCGCTACGCCCACGACCACAAGATTCTAAAGTCATTGAACCGCCTTTCCCCCTCAAAGGACACTATCCCTGCCATCCGGCGAAGTCAAGGGCAACTTCGTGATAACTCCTATCAATCGAGATGATAGCCGTGCGATCACGGCAAGTCTGCTTGGCGGGCACAGACAGATGAGAATATTTTTCGGTGGGCGGAAATTTCTCCCCGCCCGGATCGGTAAGAATGCGGCTCCCGCTGCGGGGCGTCTGTGCGCGGACCACCGGGACGCGCGAGCATCCGATGCATTCAGACAACTTATTTTGGTTCGAGCTTCGCTGAGAGTGATGGCCCGCCAAATGCAATCTCGGCAGGTCCCCCAAGTAGTTTCAAAGCGTCCTTTAGAAGTGAGTGAATCATCTTGTACGATCCACGCTACACCCAAACTCTGTCCGAAGATGAGCGCCAGAGCCTGATACTCGAACATCTGCCGCAGGTCCACGCGCTGGCGCGCAGAATTCACGGCCGCCTGCCCAAGAGCGTCAACCTGGACGACCTGGTATCCACTGGTATCGTGGGCCTGATCTCGGCGATCGACCGATTTGACCCGTCGCGCCACGTCCACCTGCGAGCCTATGCGGAGCACAAGATCCGAGGAAGGATATTGGACAGCCTTCGCGGCCTGGATTGGGCTCCTCGCACGCAGCGCAGGCGAGCGAAACAAATCCAAACTGCCATCGCCGCTCTGGAACAACGGATTCATCGGGCGCCTACGGAGCAAGAGATTGCCGCCGAACTCGATATTCCGCTCGACCGCTATCGCCAGTGGCAGGTGCATGTTCGCGGGCTGAACCTCGGAAGGTTGGAGCCGAACGAATTTGCCGATCCCGAGAAATGCGACCTGCTCCGCTTCCTTTCTGGCGATCCGAGCGAGCTGCCCTCCGCGGTACTCGAACGGAGTGAACTGCGGCGCGCCCTGGCTGCGGCGATCTCCAGACTTCCGGAGATCCATCAAACCGTCATTGGCTTGTACTACCGCGACGAAATGAAGCCCCGCGAGATATCGAAGATCACCGGCCTGCATGAGTCGCGAATCTCCGGGATCCGGTCGCGAGCGATCCTCCAGCTCCGGACCTGCATGGCCAGACTCTGGCCCGCTGGCGCACGCCGTGGGCGTTCCGCCGGCCAGCTCTGACGCGCCGAAGCGCACAAGGCATGGGCCGTTCCATAACGGCTACAATCTGTACGAGGAATAATCTATGGCTTGCGGATTCCCGATTCAGAGAGTAGCGCATTGCCTGCATCGCTCTAGCGGGCTTGCCTGCCTTCGCGCAGACCGACATCAAGGCGGCGGTGCTGAAGCATTTGAAGACCTCGCGCGATTTCACGCTGAAGGTGGCGGATCAGATGCCGGAGGCGGATTACGGCTTTAAGCTGACGCCTCCGCAGATGAGCTTCGCGGAGCAGATCACGCATCTCGCGCAGGAGCAGGCCGGGTTTCTGGCTCCGTTTTCGAACGAAAAGTCCAGCCCGGGAAAGCCTGCGTCCATGAACAAGAAGGACGTTCTGGCCTACGTGCGCCAGGCGTTTGATAGCTCGATCGACAAAGTATCCAAGCTGACTCCCGCGCAGATATCGAAGACCTACATGAGCGGCGAGGGGACCATGACCGGTTTAGAACTGCTCATGTTCATGCTGGACCACACCACGCACCATCGGGCCTCGGCCGAAATGTACCTGCGCGCCAAGGGGATCACCCCGGCGGAATATCAGTTTTGACGCGCCGTTAGGGAACGTTACTGCACGAAACGCCGGTCGCGCTTCAGGATCGCGGGGACGTCCAGGTCGTCGAACAGTTCGGTCGATCCGTTGGCGTGCGCAGCGGCGGCCATCGGCGGCTCGTCGAATTCGGGATGCTGCGGCTCGGGTGCAACTTCCACCGGCTGCGGCTCGGTGCTCACGGGCTCCGGGGCGGCAGCTTCCATCACCGGTTCCACGCGAGCCGGCTCGGCACGCAGGGGTTCGGGACGCAGCGGCTCGGGACGCATCCCAGACTCCGTGACCACGGTGGTGGTTCGCGGACGCCGTGTGATGGTCGGGAGTCCGGCGCGTTCGAAGCCCGTGGCGATCACCGTGACCTTCACCTCATCGCCCATGGCCTCATTCAGCACCACGCCGAAATTGATTTCGACGTCCTCATTGCAGGCGGCGTCGCGGATCAGCGTGCAAGCCTTGTTCACCTCGTGCAAGCCAAGGCTGCGCGAACCGGTGATATTCACCAGCACCCCGCGCGCGCCGCGCACGCCGCCTTCATCGAGAAGCGGGCACCCGATGGCTTTCTCGGCCGCCGACGCAGCCGCATGCGGACCGCTGGCAGTGGCGGTACCCATCATGGCGTACCCCATGCCGACCATGATGCTGCGGATGTCGGAGAAATCGCGATTCACCAGACCGGGCGTCGTGATGATGTCGCTGATGCCCTGCACCGCTTGCCGCAGAACGTCGTCCGCCAGCCTGAACCCGTCGAAGATGCTGATATCCGGCGACGCCTGATCGAGCAACCGGTCGTTCGGAATGGCGATGACCGTATCGGCTACGCCGCCGAGTTCGGCCAAGCCCTGATCGGCCTGCTTGCGCCGCTTGGATCCTTCGAACGCAAAGGGCTTGGTGACCACGGCTACGGTGAGTGCGCCCAGCTCTTTCGCCAGTGACGCGACCACGGGCGCGGCTCCCGTCCCGGTGCCGCCGCCCAGACCGGCGGTGACGAATACCATGTCTGCGCCTTCCAGAAGATCGATGATTTTTTCGGTGTCTTCCAGGGCGGCCTGCCGGCCGACGGCGGGATCCGATCCAGCGCCCAGGCCATTGGTGATCTTCGACCCGATCGCCAGCTTGCTCGCGGCCGGCGAGGAAGCCAGGGCTTGCACATCGGTATTCAGGACGCAGAACTCGACTCCCACGAGTCCCTCCTGCAGCATGCGCGCGACGGCGTTGGAGCCGCCTCCACCCACGCCGAAGACCCGGATACGCGTCCGGGGCGCGACTTCTTCCTGGATCACGAACTTCAATGCATCGAGTGCCATGGAATTCTCCCTCTGTACCTGTACCTTCTTCTTGGCTCGCGGCCCGCTTTTTATAGGCGATTCGCTCATCGCATCACCAATCCCATCAGGCCCCGGCTGCGGCTCTGCGGCGGCCGGTGCACCTTCAATTTCGCCGAATACATGGCCAGACCCGCGGCCGTTGCCCACACTGGGCTGCGCAGCTCTTCGGGCCAATCTCCGATCCCTTTCGCGAAGCCCAGGCACGCTGTGCAGTCGAGCTTCTTCTCCGCCATATCCCACATGCCGGGCAGCATCGCGCCGCCGCCGGTGAGCAGAACGCCTTCGAGCAGGTTCCGGTCCATCCCAGCGCGCTGTATTTCGGCGCGCACGAAACCGAACAATTGATCGGCGCGGGCGTCCAGCACCTCGATCAACTCGCTGCGGCGCCCTTCCCGCGCCGGGCGGCCCTCGGCCGAAGGGATCTCGATCAGTGTCGACTCGGAGGTCAGGCCCAGCATGGCGCAGCCGTACTGCTGCTTCAGGCTTTCGGCGTCATCGTAATCGACCTTCAGCATCCAGGCGATATCGCGAGTGAAATGATCGGCGGTGACCGGAAGGCTGGACGCCAGGACCAGTTTTTCGCCGTCGTAGACCACCAGGCCGCTCGATTCCAGACCGATTTCGACCAGCGCCACGCCGCGCGCGCGTTCTTCCGGTCCCACGCAGGCGTAAGCCGCGGCCATCGGCTCAAACACGGTTTCTTCGACCGGCAGATGCGCCAGGTGCGCCGAAGCGATCAGCGCCTGGTGATCCTGCACGGAACCGGTGATCAGATGGACGTTCGCTTCCAGGCGCGAGCACACTCCCCTGGTCGGCTTGCGGAACCCGGCGCGCCCGTCCAGGATAAAATCCTGGGGAGCGACGTGCAAAACCATCCGGTCGCGTTCGAGCGCAACGTCCGCGCCGAGTTCCACCGCGTAACTGAGGTCGTCCTGATCGATTTCGCGGGGACGGCCAAACTCGTATAGTCCGCGGCCGTGGGCGCCCTGAATCGAGCGTCCTCCGATACCCAGGGTGGCCGATTCCACGGAGATTTTCGCGCCCCGCTCGGCGTCGGCGACGGCGGCTCGAATGGATTCGGCGACGGCGTCCTGATCGGTAATGCGTCCTTTGGTCCAGCCGCCAGAAACGGCCAGCCCGTAGGACACACAGCGGAGCTGATCGCCTTCCAGCGCGCAGATCACGCAGCGCGTGCGCGAGCTTCCGACATCCAGACCGACAGCGAGTTGTTGCTTCCCAGACATACTTATAAGACCACCCTGCTTACTCCACCACCGTAATGCGATCTTCCAGGCGCAAATCCAGTACCGCCGCGCCGGGCAGGCGCTGCTCAATCTGCGAATAATGACTCAGGAAATTTCCGTACCGGGCTTTGAAGTTGCGATCTCCCAGCAGCAAGGTGAGGAAGCGCCCGTCGTAGGGCTGCGAAATCTTCAGATTGTCGCCATCGGATACGTCGACTTCGGAAATGTTGGCCATGGCATCGCCCAGATCCGCGGTCAGGCGAAGCATGCGCTGCACGCCTTCGCGGCGCTTGATGACCGGATCCGCTGCACGCACGCCCGCCAGTACGGGAAGCTTGAAGCGGTCGGTGGCCGGAGGAAGTATCACCCCCGCGGCATCTATGAGCCCGAAGCGCGAAGCGTTGGTGCGGACGAACGCGACCGGAGTGCGTTCCTGCACCCGGACAATCACGCGATTCGGCCAGACGCGGGCGACCGAGGCTTCCCGGACCCAGGCCACCTCGCGGATCGCATCGCGGCGCTCGGCGAGCGGGATCAGGTAGACGCTGACGCCCTCGTCGTCGGCGAAAATCTTTTCGATCGCGGGGCGGGAAGCGTGCGCCGCACCCGTAATCTGGAGCGAGGAATCGTCATCGGGACCGCCGAGCGCGAAGCGGGGATCCATGATCAGGAACTGCTCGACCAGGTGGAGCGCGAACAGGATCGCACTCAGAGCCACCGCCGCTGTGACGAAGGTAGCGATCAGGCGTGGGGTCGAGAATCGGCGCGGACGCGAAGAGTTCGCGGCAGCCGGCTTCGCCGCAGGCTTATTGGGCGCGGGCCGTGCGTCTTCTTCCAGCCCCGGCAGCACACCCGTTCCTTCGTAGGATTTACGAGCCACGTTAACGCCCGCTCCTTAGTCTCTCGACGATCTTGTCGCCGGCTTGGGAGACGCTGCCTGCGCCCAGCGTAACGATCGCGTCACCGGATTCCGCGGCTCGAAGAACCGACTCGATGCCCGTTTCCATGCTTCCGGCGTATACCGCGCCGCGGTGGCCAAAGGTCTGCAAACGTTCCACCAGTCCTTGCGCGCTTACACCCTCGATCGGCGGCTCCGAGGCTGCATAAATATCGATTACGTGCACGGTGTCTGCCTGATGAAAGGCGCGCGCGAAATCGTCCATCAGGGCCTGCGTCCGGGTATAGCGATGCGGCTGGAAAAGAACGTGTATGCGGCGATAGCGGCACGCCCGGGCGGCCGCCAGGGTCGCGCGAATTTCGGTGGGATGATGGCCGTAGTCGTCGATCACGGTGACGCCGCGCTCGGCGCCGCGCACCTGGAACCGGCGGTCCACACCACTAAAACCCGTCAAAGCCTCGCGGATCGTCTCAATCGGGACGTCGAGCTCCAGCGCGATGGCCACTGCTGCCGTTGCATTGCTCACGTTGTGCGCGCCCGGAACGTGCAGCTGGAAACATCCCAGATCGCGGACCTCGTTGGCACGGCTATGGACCAGGTGGAATTCGCTGGCCATGTGGCCCGGGGAACTCGAGGTGATTCGCAGATCCGCCTGGGCGCTGGCGCCGTAAGTGACCACGCGGCGATTGATTCGCGGCAGAATCCACTGGACGTTTTCATCGTCCAGGCACAGGACAGCCGCGCCGTAGAACGGGACACGATTGACGAATTCCACGAACGCCCGGCAAATCTCTTCCAGGTCTTTGTAGTGGTCCAGGTGCTCGCGATCGATGTTGGTCACCACGGCCAGAATCGGGGCCAGCTTCAGGAACGAACCGTCGCTCTCGTCGCTTTCGACCACCAGGTAATCGCCCACGCCGACGCGCGCGTTGGAGCCGCGCAGCACAGCGGCGCGGCCACCCACCATGACGGTCGGATCGAGGCCCGCATGAATCAGGACGGCCGCGACCATCGACGTAGTCGTGGTTTTTCCATGGCTCCCGGCGACAGCGATGCCGAACTTCAAACGCATCAGCTCGGCCAGCAGCTCGCCGCGCGGGATCACGGGAAGCCCGAGACGCCGCGCCTCGACCACTTCAGGATTGTCGGGGCGAACCGCCGAGCTGACGACCACCGCATTCGCGCCCGCGACGTTTCCCGCCGCGTGCCCTTCGTGGATGACCGCTCCGAGGATCGTCAGACGCTCGGTGATCGGCGAAAGTTTCGCGTCGGAACCACTGACGCGATAGCCCAGCTCGAGGAGGACCTCGGCCAATCCGCTCATGCCGATTCCACCGATACCGACGAAGTGGACAGGCTGAGGCTTGAAAAACATTTTAATAATGTATTGTTTCGGCTTTTGAGCGCAGTGTCAATAGCGAGAAAGCCGCTCGTTGACACTCGCGGTTCGGAAATGGGAGCACCGAACCGCGAACGCCAGTGCGCGGTCTCACATAAACGACTCCAACACATCGGCCGCGCGGCGCGCCGCGCCCGGCTTCGCGAAACTTCTGGCAGCTTCGCCCATCCCATGGAGCAGATCCGGACTCTGAGACAGGCGTGAAACTTCTTCGACCAAACGTTGTCCGTTGAACTCCGCGTCCAGCACCATGCGAGCGGCCCCGATGCGCTCCATCGCTTCGGCGTTGCGCAGCTGATGCTGATCGGCGGCGGTGGGCAACGGCACCAGAATCGACGGCTTGCCCGCCGCAGCCAGTTCGCTGACCGTGCTCATGCCCGCGCGGCTGACGACGATATCCGCCGAGGCGAACGCCGCGGGCATATCGGCAAGAAACGGCGAGATCTCGCCGTCGATTCCCGACGCCTGGAACGCCGGCGCCAGTTGCTCGTAAGCCTGCGGCCCGGTTTGATGGATAAGCCGCACGGAGGTGTGCCCCCACAGCGGCCAGCTTTCCTGGGCGGCGCGATTCAGCGTCCGCGAGCCCTGGCTGCCGCCGGTGATCAATACGGTCAACTTCTTGCCTGTAGGCCTGACCGGAAGCGCGAAGAATTCCTCGCGCACGGGCATCCCGGTGACCTCCGTCAGGGACTCCGGGAACCAGCGCGCCGTCTCCGGGAAGCTGACCAGAGCGCGCGCGACAAACCGCGCCAGTTTGCGGTGCGTGAAGCCGGGGATCGCGTTCGGCTCCATCACCACCACCGGCACGCGTTTCCATAACGCCGCCAGCAGAACCGGTCCGGCCACAAAGCCACCCATGGAAAAGACCGCCGCGGGGCGATCGCGATCGAGCATCCGGGAAGCCGTCCACACGCTGAACGGCAGCTCCGCCAGAGTCACCAAAGCTTTCCGCAACCCCACACGATTCAGCCCGCCGATTTCGATCCATTCGATCGGGAAACCCTCGGCTGGCGCGAGTTTCGCTTCCAGACCGCGCCGCGTTCCGATAAAGCGCACGGCGTGACCCCTCGCGCGCAGCTCGCGCGCCACCGCCAGAGCCGGCATCACGTGCCCGCCCGTGCCTCCGCCCGCCATCACGAAGGACGCCGGCTTGGAGTCTGCTTTCATCCTTCATGTTCGCTCACGCTTAGGAGCATCCCCAGGCAAGTCAGCGTACTGAGCAGCGAGCTGCCGCCGAGGCTGATCATCGGTAAAGGAAAACCTTTGGTCGGTCCCATGTCCAGAACCACGCTGATATTCATGAACGCCTGGACTACGATCGCGACGGTCACGCCCAGCGCCAGATACTTGCCGAAATCGTCGCGAGCCAGCACGAACAGGCGCGCGCCACGCCACAGGATCACGATGAATCCGGCCAGAACTGCCGTGGCCCCCCACAGGCCCAGTTCCTCGCCGATCGTAGCGTAGATAAAATCGCTGTCGGGTTCCGGCAGGAACATCAGCTTCTGTTTCCCCTGCGTGAGGCCGACCCCCAGTACGCCGCCGGTCCCCACCGCAATCTTGGACTGGAGCGGCTGATAACTGGCATCGTGAACGGTGGTCGACCTTTGGATCCAGGCATGGAGACTCCCCCGCGTGTCGAGCATCTCGATCTTGGTGTAATTCGGATCGACGTATGCGATCACCCGCTGCAACCGGTAGGGACTTGAAATGATGGCGGCAACACCGAGTACGGCCGCGATCGCCCCGGCTCGAATCATATATTTTTTCTCCAGGCCCGCCACCCAGAACACGACGACCGCGGTGATCACCGGGACCATGGCCGTGCCCAGGTCGGCGACCACCACCACCCCCGCCAGCATCGCCACCGCCACGAAGGCTTGCTGCAGCGTGCGGCGATCGTTGATCACGCGCGCCCGCCGGTCCAGAAAGTAAGCCAGAAAGACGATTAGAGCCGGTTTGGCGAATTCGGAAGGCTGGAACGAGCCGATACCGGCAAAGCGAAACCAGCGATGGCGCGAGCCGAAGAAGTACACCATCACCAGCAGCCCCAACACAATTCCCAGTCCGGAAAAAGCCCATGCCGGCGTGTTCAGCCGCCGGTAATCCATGCGCTTGAAGTACATCAGGACGAAGAACGATACCAGGGCCCAACCCAACTGGCGGACCGCGAAATAATAGGGCGCGGCGCCGTTCCGAAGCTCGGCGATGGCGCTCGACGCACTGTAGACCATCACCAGGCCGAACGCGACCATCGCCAGAATGGTCAGGAACAGGATCCAGTCAGTCTTGAGTCTTGCCATTAGCTCTTTCCCAGCTGATTTACCGATAGTTCATTCACGAGGCGCTTGAATTCCCGGCCGCGGTGCTCAAAGTTCTCGAATTGATCGAAGCTGGCGCAGGCGGGAGCCAGCAGGACGGTGTCCCCGGAGCGTGCAGACGCGTGGGCATGGCGAACAGCGCCTTCCAGCGTCCCGCACTTCACTATCGAGACTGCTCCGTGTATATGATTTTCAATTTTATCGGCAGCCGCGCCAATTAACAAGACTCCGCGCGTTTTTTCTTTCATCGCCGCGGCCAAGGGACGATAGTCGCTGTTCTTATCCTTGCCGCCGAGGATCACCCACAGCCCGCCCTCGAACGCCGCCAGCGCTTTGAGCGTCGCATCGACGTTGGTGGCTTTGGAATCGTTGTACCAGGCGACGCCGTCCAGCTCGCGCACGAATTCGAGCCGGTGCTCGACGCCGGGGAAACTCATCACCGCGGCGCGGATTTGCTCGTGGGTGGCGCCGGCCAGCCGCGCCATGATCGCCGCCGCCATCGTGTTTTCAAGGTTGTGGACCCCGCGCAGCGGAACTTCAGCGGTCGCCATCAACGCCTTGTCGTTCAGAACGATTTGATTCCGATCGAGCCATGCTCCCGGCACGACCGTTGTGTGTCGAGCTGAAGAACATGGATTGCCCGCTCGTGACGATCCGCATAGCCTCGCGTCACCGGATCATCCGCGTTCAGCACGGCAAAGTCTTCCACACGCTGGTTCTCGAACAGCCGAGCCTTCGCAGCGGCGTACTTTTCGAACGTATAGTGGCGATCCAAATGATCGGGCGTAACATTCAATGCTGCGCCGATGTGCGCCCGAAACCTAGAAATCGTTTCCAGTTGGAAACTCGAAAGTTCGAGCACATTCCATTGCCCACTTCGCGAAGTTCGCACCATCGACGCCGGCGGCGTGCCGATATTGCCGCCCACCTGCACCGGAATTCCGCTGGCTTTGAGGATATGCCCGGTCATCGCCGTCGTCGTCGTCTTTCCGTTCGATCCCGTGATGCCAATGATTTCGCCCTTCAGGAACCAGCTCGCGAGCTCCAGATCCCCGACTACCGGGATTCCCTTCGCTCGAACAGCCTGTAAAACGTCCAAGTCTGCGGGCACGCCGGGTGAGAGCACCACAAGGTCGGCGCCCTCGAACGCAGACGGGTCCTGCCGCCGGACGGAAACGCCCAACTCGACAAGCTTCGGATTCGCCACAGCGGACTGATCGACCGCCGTCACCCGTGCTCCCTGTTCCATCAACAACTCCACGGCCGCCACGCCGCTGCGCGCCATCCCCACCACCACCGCTCGCACGCCTTGCGCATTCATCGAAGTTTGAGTGTCGTCAGCGCGAACAATGCCAGCAATAGCCCTGCGATCCAGAAGCGGATGATCACCTTGGATTCGGCCCACCCCAACTGTTCGAAATGGTGATGCAAGGGCGCCATCTTGAATATTCGCTTCCCCCGCAACTTAAAGCTGCCGACCTGGAGTATGACCGACAGAGCCTCCAGCACATACACGCCCGCGATGAACGGCAGCAGCAGTTCCTGTTTCAACAGCACCGCGACCGTTCCCAGTCCTCCCCCGAGCGCCAGCGACCCGACGTCTCCCATAAACACTTCCGCGGGATGCGCATTGAACCAGAGGAAGCCGAGAGACGCGCCGGTCATCGCCGCTGAAAACACGGCCAGCTCGGATGCATCGCGCGGGCGAGACAACTCGAGATAGCGCGCAAAATCTGCATTGCCTTCGAGATACGCCAGTACCGTCATGGCTCCGGCCGCGATCAGCATCAGCCCGATCGCCAGACCATCCAACCCATCTGTAAGATTCACCGCATTGGATGCGCCGACCAGGATCAGCGCCACGAACGCGAAGAAGAAACTGAACGCCAGCGGATAGGTCCAGGGATTGGTCAGCCAGGGATGAATCAGCAGATCGGGCTTGAAATCCTTGAAGAATGGCACGTTAATTTCCGTGGTATAAACGCGCTTCGCGTTCATCGCCAGAAGCAGCACTCCCACAATAATGGCCGCTACGATCTCCAGGGCAAATTTCTGGCGCGCGGTGAGTCCCAGGTTGCGCTTGCGCTTGATTTTGGCGTAGTCGTCCCAGAATCCGATGGCCCCGAAGGTGACCAGCCCGGCCAGGGCGACCCACACGGCGGGCACGTCCAGCTTGGCCCACAGCAGCGTCGAAATCACAATCGCGGCGCAAATCAGCAGGCCGCCCATGGTCGGGGTTCCGGCTTTCTTTTGATGCGACTGCGGCCCATCTTCGCGGATATGCTGGCCGATCTGGAATTTTCGCAGGCGTGCGATGAACCACGGACCGAACAGCACGAAAATCGTCACCGCGGTCAGGCTCGCCATGGCGGTGCGAAACGTCGCGTACTGAAAAATTCGAAAGGGCGAAAAATAGTGGAACAGGTGTTCGTATCCGAGCCAGTAAAACATGGATCAGGCCCTCCCGCCTTCCTGCGAGGCGAGAAACTGCTCCAGGGCGCGCTCCACGTGAACCCCGCGCGAGCCCTTAAATAGGACTGCGTCTCCGGGCTGCGCGAGCGAGCCCACCAATTGGCCGGCTGGGACCGGATCGTCGAAAAAAAATGCGGCGTCGGCCCGAAGGCCGGATCGCTTGGCTGCGTCCAACATATAACAGGCCGCGCCGCGTAGTCCGACGAGCACATCAATTCCGCACTCCGCTGCGTAGTTGCCCACGTCGCGATGAAGCGGCTCAGCCCAGCGGCCGAGTTCGAGCATCTCCCCCAGAACCGCGATCCGGCGGCGTGCCGGAGTATCGCGCAGCACCGCGAGCATGGCCCGCGCCGCGTCTGGATTGGAGTTGTAGCAATCGTTAAAAACGAGAATTCCCCGGTGCTGGAGCCGCTCGCCGCGCATTTTTCCGGGCTGGATATTGCGGACCCGATCGGTCAGGCGATCGGGAGCGATTCCGTATATGCCGGCCACCGCAATGCCGGCCAGGAGATTAGACACGCTGTGCCGGCCGGTCAGCGGACTTTCGAAGCGCGTCGCGCCCACGCGAAACGTCACGCCGGCTTCGGTAAATTTCACGTCTTCGGCGCGTACGGCCGCCTTCTCGGATTCGCCGTAGGTGACCACCGGACCGGTATGCGAGGTCGAGAAAGCCGCGACGCGCGCGTCGTCCGAATTTAGAACGGCGGTTCCGTCGGGAGGAAGCGCCTCGATCAGCTCGCGCTTGGCGGCGGCGATACCGTCGATCGAATCGAAGCTTTCGATGTGCGCCCAGCCGACGTTGGTGACCACGCCGACATTGGGCTTGGCGATTTCGGCCAGCGCGCGAATCTCTCCCGCGTGATTCATCCCCATTTCGAGCACCACCACCCGGGCCTGATCGTCCATCCGCAGCAGGGACAGTGGCAGCCCGACGTGGTTGTTCAGGTTCCCTTCGGTCTTGGACGTCTTGAAGCCTTCGGACAACATCTCCGCGATTACATCCTTAGTAGTGGTCTTCCCGGCGCTCCCCGTGACGCCGACCACGTCCCCGCCCCATTCCCGGCGCGCCGACGACGCCAGTGTCTGGAGCGCCGCCAGCGAATCCTCGACTCTCAGAACCGGTCCGCCTTCGACCTCGCGATCCACAACGGCCCCTGCCGCGCCTTTCGCCAGCACCTCGGCGACGTAGGCATGCCCATCGTGATTCGGCCCGCGCAAGGCGAAATACAGGTCGCCGGGACGCAGCGTGCGTGAATCGACACTCCAGCCGGTCGCCAGAGCATTCGATTCCGTCGTCAACCCGAGTTGTGCCGCCACCCACCTCAGCGGCTTGTTCATTCTGACTTCTGACTCCTGTAACCGCCCGGATCTTTGTATCCAAATGATCGAAGAACCTCGCGCGCCGTTTCTCGATCGTCGAAATGAATCGTGCGGTCCTTCAGGATCTGGTAGGTTTCGTGGCCTTTGCCCGCCAGCAGCACGACATCTCCCGGCTCGGCTTCCTGGATCGCCAGTTGAATCGCCTTGCCGCGGTCGGGCTCGGCGACATGCCGCGTATCGAAGCGCCGCAAACCGACCATCGCGTCGTTCATGATCGCCAGGGGGTCTTCCGAACGCGGGTTATCCGAGGTCAGCACGACAAAATCGCTTAGCTCGGCCGCAGCCATGCCCATCAGCGGGCGCTTGCTGCGGTCGCGGTCGCCGCCGCAGCCGAACAGGGTGATTACCTTGCCCTTAGCCAGACTTCTGGCGGTCTGAATCGCGTTGCGCAGAGCGTCGTCGGTGTGGGCGTAATCAACAGCCACCAGAAAGGATTGACCCTCGTCGACCGCTTCGAAGCGGCCCGGCACCGCGCGGCAGGCGGCGATCGCACCTGCCATCGCATCGAGATCCAGACCATAACTCAACCCGGCGCCCAGAGCGGCCAGGATATTCGATACGTTCACACGCCCCAACAACGGTGATTCCACTTTCGCACGCCGGCCGTTCCAGGTGACGTCGAAGGTCAAGCCAGCGAACGCGGAGACGATATTTTCCGCGCGAAGATCGGCTTTCTCCGCGATCCCGTACCAGATCGTGCGCGAGCCGGGATCTTCCGGCTGCATGGTTTTAGACACCGGATCGTCGGCATTCAGCACGGCCCATCGAGGACCGGGCCGGCTCGCAAACAACTGCCGCTTGGCCGAACCGTACTCTTCCATGGTCTTGTGAAAGTCCAGGTGATCTCGGGTCAGATTGGTAAAGACGGCGGTATGAAAGTGGAACCCGTACACCCGCCCGAGCGCCAGCGCGTGAGAGGAGACCTCGGTGATCAGATGGGTGCCGCCGCGCGATTCCAGCTCCGCGGCGAACCGCATGATGTCCAGCGATTCCGGCGTCGTATTCGGCGACGGCCGGACTTCCCCGGCGAGCCGATACTCGATGGTCCCGATGAGTCCCGTGACTTTACCGGCCGCCCGCAAAAGAGTTTCGATCAGGTACGCGGTAGTGGTCTTGCCGTTAGTCCCGGTGATTCCCGTGAACAACACGCGTTCATCGGGATGGCGGTAGAAGTTCCGCGCGGCCGTAGCCAGCGCGTGGCGGCCATGCTCAACGTGTATCCATGCGCCCCCGGCTCCCGCGAACTCTGCAGGCTTGGGCAATTCACTGACGATCGCGACCGCACCGTTAGCCAGAGCGTCTTGCGCAAACTGGCCGCCATCGACCCGAGACCCGGCGAATGCAAAAAACACGAAACCCTTCCCTACCCGCCGCGAATCGTACTCCAGACCTGTTACTTCAAGAGCGGCCAGCTCCGGCGTGAGCGCTTCGCGGAGCGTCACTCCCGCCAGCAGCTCGCTGAGCTTCATCGCCCGAGTTGAACCCGCACCAGTGCGTGTGGACGAATGGGCGTCCCAGGCGGAGGGTCCTGGCTCCGCGCCAGCCCGCTGCCGTGAACCTCTACCGGGAAACCAGCGGCCGCCGATTCCTCCAGTACGGACCGCAGCGATTTTCCCGAGAAATCGGGAGTGCGCGACCCGCCCGACATCCCCGTACTCGCGGTTAAAAAAGGCCGCCGGTCCGGGGAGGATGTCTCAGCCGAAGCTGAAGCGTCCTCTCGAACCGGCGGCGGAGTGACGGAGGATACAGGTCGTTGTCCGGGCGGCGCAAACAGCCCCGCCTTGTTGGATAAGATCGTTGGGCGCATTGTTATCGCTTCCGCGCGCAAGCTTGGTGTCGCTCTCGGGAAGATCCTTGGGCACATCCAGCATCCGCAGCGCGTCCATGGCCACTTCGCGAAAAACCGGCGCGGCCACGGGCCCGCCATAACCGAGGCTGCCGCCAGTGGTGTGGTTCAGCGTCACGGCGATCACGATTTGCGGATTCGCCACCGGCGCAAAGCCCAGGAAGCTCGCGTTGTAGTTGTGCGTATAGGCGTGCACCTTGGCGTCGTAGATCTGCGCCGATCCCGTCTTTCCACCCGACGTGTAGCCTTTCAGATTCGCGAGCCCGCGGCCGGTGCCTCGCAGCACCACGCCTTCCATCATCTGGCGCATGGTGATGGCGGTCTCCGGACGCAGGATCCGGACCGGCATCTCGCCGGGAATACGCTGCAACGGCTGGCCGGGCTTTTGACGTGCGATCACCAGGCGGGGCTTTACTTTCAAGCCGCCATTCGCGATCGCGGCGCCGGCCACCGCCAGCTGCAGAGAGGTGACGCTTACTTCGTGGCCCATGGCCAGCGATCCGATCGAGCTCGGCATCCACTGCTTGACGTCCCGCAGGTTACCGCCCGATTCGCCGGCCAGTTCAATCCCGGTTTTCTGTCCGAAGCCGAAAAGCCTCTGGTATTTGTAGAGCGGTTTCTCGCCGGTTTTTAGCGCGATCTGAATCGCGCCGATGTTGCTCGATTTCGCCAATACGTCGGCCATGCTCAAGATCGAATAGCGGTGAGTATCGTGGATCAGGCGGCCGTACAGATTGAGGACGCCGTTGCCGCAATTGAACAAGGAATCCGGGGTCAAGTTGGTGGTTTCGAGCGCCGCTGAGAGCGTGACCACCTTGAAAACGCTTCCGGGTTCAAACGGCGTCGAAATCGCCAGGTTGCTGCGGGCCGCGGAATCCGCGTCGCTGCCGGGGGGAAGATTCGGATCGTAGCGCGGGTAATTCGCCATCGCCAGGATGTCGCCGGTGTAAGGATTGATGGCGACGATGGACCCGGTGCGTGCGTGACTGGAGGCAATCGCCTTATCCAGTTGCCGTTCTGCCTCATATTGCAGATTCGGATCGATGCTCAGCGTGAGATCGGCCCCCGCTTCGGGAGCCCGCGTCACGATGGAATCGTAGGCCTTCTGGCTGACGTCGTTCAGTATGTGCGCCTCGCCCGGACGCCCGGCCAGGTCCTCTTCGAAGGAAGATTCGATTCCGCCGCTGCCGCGTTCCGCATCGCTGCCGTCCACGTATCCGATGGATCCCACCACATGCGAGGCCAGCTCGTGGTGCGGATAGAACCGGCGCAGCTCGGTGCGGAACTCGACGTAAGGAAGCTTCTTGCTGCGCAGCCGTTCAGCCGGTTTCGCGTCCAGCTTGCGCGCCACCCACATGAAATGAAGGCCACGCCCCTGATACGCCTTGAGCCGCTGGTACAGGTCTGAACGATCCACGCTCAGCGTGCGCCCAAGAAGATCCGCGGCCACCTTCAGATCCGGGATCTTCTGCGGATCGACCGCCACGGAATCGGCCGGCAAGGTCTTGGCCAGCGGCTGCCCGGTGCGGTCCAGGATGGACCCGCGCAAGGCTTGCACCGGCTCGGTTCGCTGTTGCTGATGTTCAGCGCGGCGGAGCAGATCGTCGTGCTCGATTACCTGCAGCCAGACCAGCCGGCCGAAAATGATGCCCGCCCACGCGAGCAGCGCCCAGAGCAGCCACTGAAGACGCTGGGTGGTGGGTGATAGGCGCATCGCACATCTTCCGATGAATTACTTCCCGTTCCTCTGCATGGCGGGACTTACCGGCAGATCCATATGCTGCCCCGCATTTTGCGCCACCTGAGCATCGCCTTGACCGTCCAGGTACACGACCTTCTGCGGCGGCGGATCGACAAACTGCTGGTCGCGAGCCAGTTCTTCCATGCGCGCCGGCGAGAGCAGCTCGGCTTCTTTCAATTCGAGCGAAGCCTGCTCATTGGCCAGCTTGTGTGCTTCCTGGCGCAGCGCTTGAATCTGGTAGCCCGCCAGCAGACTATAGGCGCCGGGGAGCAGCACGGCCACCAGCAGCACGGCCGCCACGACCACCGAGCCGATCATCTTCCAGCAATCCTGACGCGCCTGTGGATCGGCGGCGCGCACCACGCGGCTGTTGTCGATCTTCTTGACGTGAAAGAAAATATCTTCGTTGGCGAACGGGACGTACCGGCGTGCGCGCCTGTCCGGCGTGCGCGGCCGATCCGGTCCGCTTCATTTGATTCTCGAACAGCTTGTCTAATGCCGTCGCTAGCGTTGCCATCTTGCCCGACTTACCCCTCTCTACATCCACCCGATCCTTCACAGCAGCTCCAGGGCGCGTAGCTTGGCGCTGCGTGACGGCGGGTTGTTCCGGATTTCCTCTTCCGCAGGCCGAATGACATGGCGCGTAAGCAGCCGTGCCTGACCCGCTTTCGCCAGGGCCTGAAAACTGTGTTTGACCTTGCGGTCCTCGAGCGACATGAAGGTGACGATCACCGCGCGTCCTCCCGGCTTCACCAGCCTGGGAATGGATGCGAGCAGCGCATCCAACTCTTCCTGCTCCTGGTTCACCGCGATGCGTAGCGCCATGAACGTGCGCGTCGCGGGATGAATTTTTTCCGTGCGGGGCACGACCTCTTCGATCAGCTTGGCCAACTGACCGGTCGTCTTTATGGGCCGTGCCCGCACGATTGCTCTGGCTATTCTTCGGCTCCTCCTTTCCTCGCCCAACCTGAAGATCAGGTCGGCAAGATCCTTCTCCGACTCGAAATTGACAAGGTCGGCGGCGGTCCCCGGAATGTCGCGCCCCATGCGCATATCCAAAGGACCGTCCGCCATCAGTGAGAAACCCCTCCCACCGTCCGTAAGCTGGTATCGTGATACGCCGAGGTCCGCGAGCAGACCGTCCAGTTGTGAAACCGTTTCTGCCGTCAGCCTCTTTCCCAACTCGGAGAACAAACTCTGATGAAAGCGAATCCGCGAGGAAACATCCAAGGTATTCGCCTTGGCCATCTCCAGGCTCTCCGCATCCCGGTCGCAGGCCAGCACAAAACCGCTGCCGCCCAGCTCTGCCAACTGGCGCGCGATGGCTCCGGTGTGCCCGCCCAGTCCCGCGGTTGCGTCCAGATACACGCCGTCGGGTTTCAGCGCCAGATACTCCAGGCACTCGTTGAGCATGACCGGCGTGTGCATACATAACCGCTACTTCAAACCGAGTTTTTCGAGCGTCTTCAAATCCTCGGACATGCTGGCCAGCGCCAACTGCATGCGCTCGTCGTGAATCTTCTTGCTGACCACGTTGATCCGGCCGTGATACACGTCCAGCATCACCGGCTGTTTTTCCAGATCCAGAATTTCGCGCAGCTTGGCCGGCAGCAGGACGCGTCCCGATTTGTCGATCTCCGCGTCGCCCCCGAAGGCTTTCGCCACCAAGGCCAGCCGCTCGGCTGCCCGCCTCCGAGGAATTCTCGAACAACGCCTCGTTGACTTTCCACACCGCGATCGGGTAGATTCGAGCCTGACGCTGATCGAGCGTGGTGATAAAAACCTTGGTGACCTTGAGTCGCTTCCAGATACTCCAGAAACTCCGCGGGAAGTTTTAAGCGCCCCTTTTCGTCGACGCTCGCCTGGGCGATCGAATGGGGAGGCTCCGCCAACATCACTTCGTTTTGTAGCGAACTCGCCATTACGTGACACTCTCACCCACATTAGGCCACTTGAGCGAGTTTACAGCGGCTTCTTGCTGATTGCAAGAGATTTGTTGTCCCGAATTAACTACGCTTTTTATTCGCCCTCATTCGCCTTATTCAGTGGTGAGCATCGGGGCAAGGGAAGAAATTCATCGGCCTCACTTCGGATTGGTCCGAACTGCGGGAACTAGAGCAGTCACAGCCCAATTCGTGGCCGCTGCGGAAATAAACTGGTCGGGCCCGTGCGGAAAATCGCTGTCGAAATACGGCTGGGCTGGCAAAGTGCGCGTTTGGACGTACCACGATCCATCTTCGAACTGAGAATTCAAAAGGAACTGCACGCCTCGTTGGTAAACGGAACTAGACACGGCCAGCAGGCCGGATTCCTTGAGGGCCGTTAAAGCCTGACCGGTGGCATAAGCGTCACTCGCAAGCGTCGCAAGCTGAGCCCACCCGCCATCGGGGCGCTGTGAAGCGATCAGTTCATCGGCGACCTTGTTCATCACCGTCCGGCTTCCTCCGGCCCATTGCAGTCCGAACAACTGGAACACGCGATCTTCCGCGCTCTTCGGAACTGCGCTTTCGAGCCAGCGCGCTGCGAGCCGCACGGCCTTCTCATATTCGAATCTATTGGATTTGGGAGCATAGACCTGCAGCGCCCTCATGACCGTCGCGGTCGCCTGTATATCGCTGGATTCGAGCGGGGGCCGGGAGGCCTGAATCCTCCAGCGTCCATCCAGCGATTGCGCGTTTTTCAAATATCGCGCCCAAACATCGGTAACCTCGTCGGCTGGATACTTCCCGGCTGCTAGGCCGAAAAGAATGTACCCAACGGTATCCAAGCCGCCTGGAATTCCTAAGCCCTGCAACGCGCGCTCGCGATTACCATTGAGGTAAGCCGCGGTCGCCTGCAGTTGCCCGCGCGCGATCTGTTCGTTTACGGAAAGGCCGCCCGTCCGAGCCGTGGTCATGGCCATCGCAGTCAGTGAATTGTTGTGGCAGGATACACAACCCGATTTCTTGAGGAAGGCGACATCCGCGCGCTGCAACGGAGGGATGCTCCTTTCGATCGCCGCCCGGACAGAACCCGCCCGCTTCGGTTTCGCCACCGGTAGATCGGCAGCGGGTGCTTCCTTCGCGCTTTCCTTCGCACCCGCACTGACCAGCAGGTCCACCAGCTTGGTTTCCCCCTGCCGGCGCGCCAGATCGAGAACGGTCCCCCCGCCGCGAGTGGTGGCGTTGATGTTCGCGTCCCGATCCACGAGAGTTTTCACGACGTCCATGGGGAGCGACTCCGGTGAGAGCACCAATGCAGGAAGAACACCGTCCGCACCCCGGGCGCCCCGATCGAGCAGCAATTTTATACTCTGGACATCGCCCACCTGCACGGCGCTGGTCAGCGCGTTATTCAGATCCCTTTGCTCCGCGAACTTCATCAACAGGTCGGCACAGGAAGAACAGCCAACCCGCACGGCCGCCGCGAGCGGAAGCGGCTTTCGATCCGCGCCGCGATCGAGCAGAAGGTGTATCAGCTCCGGATCGCCGGAAGAACCGGCTCTGTTGAGCACCGTTCGCCCGCCTGAATCCCGATCGGACGGATTTGCACCATGATCTAAAAGGAGCCTTACGACAGGACTCGACCCAGAGCGGCTGGCGGCAATCAGCAAGGTAGTCTGGCCCTCATCGGAGCGCGCGTTGGCGTCCGCGCCGTGTTCCAGCAGCAGGCGGGTTTTCTCCGGATCATCGGCCGCATACATGAGTGCAGTGGCTTTTCCATCATTTCGCAAATTAGGGTCCGCACCGCGCTCCAACAGAAGTCGTACAGAATCCGGATCTCCGTACAGGACCGCATACATGAGCGGCGTCGACCCGCCGGATCCTTTACCGTTCACGACGGTCGGATCCCGGCGCAAAAGCGCGGTGAAAAGATTATGTTCGCCGTTACGGAGAGACTGCATCATCCGGGTGGCTTGCGGATCCGGAGTTGCGAGGGGTGTCTCTCCCGCAAGCTCATCCGGCCATTCAGCGCCTTCGTCAATCCAGGTCTTGATCAGGCCGATTTGACCCGGGCTCAACGGTCCGGTCGGGGGCATCTGCAATCCGGCCTGTTTACCTGTCAGTTTCAGATAGACGGGGCTGCGGGCGCTATCGCCGGGAACGATACTGGCGCCGTTAGCGCCTACTCGATTCGGCATGGCGACCCGGCGCCGGTCCAGCCGGAGGCCTTGCATTTGCTGTGCGGGCCCGTGACAACCGAAGCAATGTTCCCTTAGGATCGGCTGAACATCGCGGCCGAAATCAACGGTCTTGGAACCTTGGCCCGCCAGCGTCTCACCGAATATACAGGCCCATAGGATCGTGCTGAGGCATCCTCTATACATAGGCTCCCGGGCTCTCCTGGCTAGTTTACGCCGCTCTTTTGGCGGGCAGGAAGAAATTCGTCTCCCGCGCGCCAGGTGGGTAATTTAGGGGAATTCGCGACGTTCACGCCGATCAGCAATCCGAATTGCGCGTATTGCTCCATACCTGAAAAATCCCAATCTTCGTGATACTCGTCCGAGGGCTGGTGATAATTCTTATCGTTAAACTCTTCGATCAGTTTGTGTCCGGTCCCCGCCGGCTTGCCGACCAGATCCTCGCCCGGTTCCACCGAAAAAGATGGAATCCCCACGCGCGCAAACGAAAAATGATCGGAGCGATAGTAGAGCCCGGCTTCCGGCCGCGAATCCGGCGAAATCGTCAGCCCCATGCGTTTCGCGGCTTCCTGCACGATGGGATAAAGAGTGGTCCGTTCGGCGCCGTTCACGGTGACGTCGCGCGCGCGGCCATACGGCAGAAACATATCGAAGTTGAGACCCACGGCGGTCTTGCCTGCGGGAACCACGGGATGCTGCCCGTAATAATAAGATCCGCGCAAACCCGCTTCCTCTGCCGCCGCAGCCAGGAAAATCACCGATCGGCGGGGCTTCTGGGGCAGCGCCGCCCACGCCCGTGCGATTTCGAGCAGCATGCCGCAGCCCGACGCATTATCCAGCGCGCCATTGTAGATGCGGTCTCCGTTCACAGGCTCGCCAACGCCCAGATGATCCCAATGCGCGCTGAAGACCACCGCCTCGTCTTTCAGCTTGGCGTCGCTGCCCTCGATCTTGCCGATCACGTTGCTCGTTTCGACGGTTCGCACCTTGGCCGGCGCGCGTCCGCTGATCCGCATGGGCAGTTCGACGGCGCGGAAACCGGGAGTATCGGCGCGTTTCAACAGATCGTCCACTTTGGCGCCCAGCGTCGCCGCGATCTTCTCGCCCACGTCTTTGGTAACCCAACCGGCGAACGCCAGCGCAGGCTCGCCGGGAGCGAGCTTCACTTCCTGATCTTCGCGTCCCCAGGACGATCGCACCACTTCCCAGCCATAGCTGGCCGTGGGCGTCGTGTGGATGATGATGACCGCGGCCGCACCGTGGCGCGTGGCTTCTTCATATTTATAGGTCCAGCGCCCGTAGTAGGTGAGCGCGGGTCCAGTGAAAAATTTCGGATCGTTCGAAGGCGGCTCGCCGGTAAATAACACCACCACTTTGCCGCGCACGTCGATGCCTTGATAGTCGTCCCATTTGTACTCCGGCGCAACGATTCCGTGGCCGACGAACACCGCGGGCGCATCGAACTGCGCATCCGTGCGCTGCTGATAAGTTACGCCCACGAACTCGTCGAGCCATTTGAAGGAAGAGGGAGCCCCGGAATTCGGAACGAAGGTGAGCTGGGAGTCGGATTGCGGCTCGACGCCTACCAGCGCGAATTTCTGAAAATACGAACCCTGGTCGCCCGCCGGTTTCAGCCCCAGCAGCGCGAACTGGGCGGCGATGTACTCGGTGGCGAGCTCGCCGCCGCGGGATCCAGGAGCCCGGCCTTCGAGCAGATCGCTCGATAGAAACTTGACGTGTGCGCGGATGCGTTCGCCGGAGACGTCCGTCATCTGGGCCGAGGCAACCAGCGCCGCGAGGGAAAGCAGGAGGGGAAATTTCATGAGAATTCTAGTGGCGGAGTCCTTTTTCGATCTGGGCAAGGCGAATCTGACAGGCGAGGCACAGATCCCTGCCCCCGGGACCGTCGCCGGCCCGTTCAGATGCGCGTACCGCGAGCTTGGACATGGGCGGAATTCTCTGGCCGCAGGAATCGCAAGTCCGAATACCGTCTTGCTCCATGCCGTCATGGTAGCGCGGAGAGTATCTTACCCGCGAGCGTGCCTGTGAACTTGCAGCGAGGTGCTAGACTGATACATTCGGGCTGTGGCGCAGCCTGGCTAGCGCGCTTGCTTGGGGTGCAAGAGGTCCCGGGTTCAAATCCCGGCAGCCCGACCAAAGAACACCCTCACTTTTTCAACTCCGCTTGCCAGTTGAGGACGACGGTAATCGGCGTAGGGGCTGCTTGCACGCCTTGATTCGGCGGAACGATCATCAGGAAACGCTTGCCGTCGCCGGTTACGTCCCATCCATCGTTGCCTGGACCCCTGAACAATTGCTTGGGAGTCCCCATCTGAAACCCGGCGTTGCTGCCGTTCACATCCACCGACATGATCGTGGGGCCGAAGTTGAAGATGATTTCCTTGCCGTCGGCTCGCCACCTTGGGTTCGTTCCGCCATCCTTAGACACCTGCCATTTGCCTTCGCCGAGCGACGGACCCGAGGGTCCGGATGCTACAAAAGGCCGCACATAGACTTCATTCCGGCCGGACTCGTTGGACACATAGGCCACCCAGCGCCCATCCGGCGAAAAGGTTCCCAGCCCCTCGTTAAAATCAGTCCTCAGTAGGGGCACCGCTTTGCGATCGCCTTCCGAAGGCAGCACCCACAGGTCGGATCCGGTTTTTGGCACGTTTGCCGCGGTGTAGAGCAAGAAGCGCCCGTCGTGGGACCAACTGGACGGGAACTTGATCTCGCCCGGATTCTTCAGGAGTTCCTTTTCTTCGCCGGCTCCGCTTGCGGATTTCTCGTAAATCGTGTCCAGAGAGTCACCAGCCGAAAACGCAATGCGGCTGCCATCCGGAGACCATACCGGGTACGAACCTAAATTTTGGCGGAAGGTAAGGCGAGTGCGGACACCTCGCGCAAAATCCAGCAGCCAAATATCCCCTCGCGTCTGCTGGTTGGTGTCTCGTTCCGCGGCCCGAGTCCCATCCGGCGACAACCTTACACCGAAGTCGTTATTAGGTTCCCCGAACGTGCCTGTCGCCTTCCCCTGGCGGTCAAACCACGTGTGCTGGAGGCCGGCCGTTACGCTTGCCCCTGTACGATACGCCAAAACACCGGTTGGGGATACGGCAAAAAAGCCAGACGACAACTCCGCTCCGACGTGTTCCGCGATCGGAACCGGCTCGCCCCGCAACTGGAGCTTGCCGGCATCGAACGGCTGCGCCATCAACGTGCCCTCGCGAAGGAAGAATATGTTCCCGTCCACGTAGGGAGCACCGAGTGTCGTTGTTAGAATGCGTTCCTTGGATTGTTCGGCTGGCTTGACGTCCAGTGAGCCGACGTAGACTCCGGACACCTCGGGCGAGCCCGAAATCGTGTATACGAAATGCTTTCCGTCCGGCAAAAAGGTGGGGATCAGGTGGTAGGTTTCGCCGCGCTTCGAGTCAATGACCGTAACGTCCGTAGGTATCCCGCCCGCGGCCGAAACACGACGCAGCGGGCCGTTGGGTTTGCCCCCGAATAGAATCACATTGTCCTTGCTCCAGGCGCCCGTACCCACCGCGGATGGCGACTTGCACAGGGTTTGTGGAGGCCCGCCTGCGACTTCGATTTTCTTGAGTTCATTGCCCACCGAAAACCCAAGAAACCGGCTGTCCGGAGACCAGAACGGTGACGATGAACCATCCGTGCCGGGCAGTTGGCGCCACTGGAGCGTGTCCAGGTCGCGAATCCACAGGCCGGCCTTGTCACCCGTAGCGTTAAAAACCAGCTTGTGGCCGTCCGGGGAAATCGAGACGTACTGGCTGAACTGCACGCCCTCCGGCAGGGTGACTTCGAAGCGCGTCGCTCGAACGGGTGCCGACGGCTTCAACCATAGCACCCCGGCGCCGGCACCGAGGATCACGACTAACGCCCCTGCGAGTGTGGGCCATAGCCATTTTCTTCGCGCAGGAGTCTGCACCGGTATCGGCACACTGGTGCTGGCGCTCGACGTACTCATGCCCGGCGCATCCAGATCGATCAGTTCCAGCGTCGGCTTCAGATCCCGCGCGGAGTGCCAGCGATCGTCGGGCTTCTTCTCCAGGCACTTCCTCACCACGCGCTCCAGCGCCCGCGGCACCGCAGGCTGATATTGGTTCATCGGCGGCGGCGGATCTTTGAGCAGCGACGCCAGAACGGCGGCCTGCGTATCGCCACTGAATGGCCGGTGGCCAGTGATCATTTCGTACAACACAACGCCGAAAGAGAAAATGTCACTGCGCTCGTCGGTTTCCTTGCCTTCCACCTGTTCCGGCGGCATGTAGTACAGCGTTCCGAGGACCGCGCCTGCGCGGGTGATCGGCTCGGTCATGGTATCGATACTGCTGGCGGAATCACTGCTGAGTCTCTCGGTGCTGAGCTTTGCGAGGCCAAAGTCCAGGACCTTGACGCCGTGCTTGGTGACGATTATGTTGCCGGGTTTCAGGTCGCGATGAATGACGCCCTTGGCGTGCGCGGCCGCCAGAGCGTCGACGATCTGCACCGCATAACTCAGGGCTTTATCCAGCGGCAGCGGACCTCGTCCGATGATCTTCGAGAGCGTCTCGCCCTCGATGTGCTCCATGACCAGGTAATTGGGGCCGACATCGTGAAGCGTGCAGATGTTGGGATGATTGAGCGCGGAAATGGCGCGCGCCTCGCGCTCGAACCGGTCGTTAAACTCGCGCGAGGAAACCTTGATCGCGACGGACCGGTCGAGGCGTGTGTCGGTGCCGAGATAGACCTCGCCCATGCCGCCTTTGCCGATCATGGACAGAATCTTATAGTGACCAAGTTGCTCGCCGGAGGACAGTGGCATAAGGATGGACTGATTCTATCCCAGTCACCGTTGCTGTGAAAGGGATAGGTCCCGGGTGCGGCGGACCCGAAAGAAATCTCCGCAGAGGGTCCCGAAGAAGCTTCCGATATTGCCCTTAACAGCCAACTTCCAGCCGGATTTTGAGACCGGAATGTAAAGTAGCTGCCGGATACGCCGTGATTCAGGCACAATCCGCTTTCTGATGGGCTAGCCTTAGCTCGCTCATTCAGATGCCGCTCTCTGTAGGCGAAAAGCTCGGTCCGTATGAAATACTCGCGCCCATCGGCGAGGTGGGATTGGTGAGGTATACAAGACCAGGGACACCAAACGCCGGATCGTGGAGAATCGGCTACTTGAGCCCCGAGTTCTTCACCGGAAAGTAGCTAGGGTCAATCAGGAGCTTGAGCGCGGTCAGGCTGACAATCAACGGCGTGGTCGTCATCCCGCGGTTCGGTCGGCGCGGCCACCTCGAAAGACGGCTAGCTCTTCTTGGGGTCGAGTTCGAATATGAAGTTATCGGGTGCGCTCGGAGGATAGAAAAGGCCGTCGAACCTGAACGGACTGCCGGGAAGGAAGCTGATCTTGAGGGCGTTGTTGGCCATGTCGTTGGCGATCGGCGGCTGCAGCGTCGGCGGCGCGTTCGGATTCGCCCCCCGCTGCACCGGGTTGAAGCGCAGCCCGCCGAGCTTGGCTAGGGTCTGGACTTGTCCGCCGACGATTTTGAACGCTGAGGTGTAGCTCAGGAACCATTCGACGCTCGCGAAATGCACGAACTTGCCCGCAGGGTCCTGTCCCACGAACGTGCTGATGGCGTGACGCTGGTCGTCGAGACGGAACAGCGTGTTGATATGCCCGGTCTTGGTGTTGCGGAGCTGCTGCTGGACGCTTAGCAACGGATGATCGCCCATGGAGAATAGGACCTCTCCATCGAGATCCGCGCCGGCGCTCGGCGGCATGAAGAACGGCATCGGCGCGTTCTTGAACTTATCGAGGAGGAAGCTGTTTCCGATCGACCGTCCCATGTCGATCTCGACGTGGCCCTCGGCTTGTGTCCGGCCGAGATAGATCAGCCGCAGCTGCTTGTGCGCCATGAACTGGATGAAGCCGAACTTCCACCGCGACAACTCGGCCGCATCGAACCCGCTCTTGAGCTTGACGTGCCCGCCAAGGGTGAAGGCGAAACTGATCTGGGCGGGAAACAGCGAGTGTCCCTGGACCATGTCGAACAACGCGAACTTTCTGTTCCCTGCGGAGGCCGAGGCGAAGAACGTCACCTGTGTGCGGGCACCGGCCTGAATGACGTCAATGCCGCCGCTGGCGAGGTCGAATGCGACGGCCATCTAGCTGATCGCCCAGCCTTGCGGAGCGTTCATCGCAGCCAGAATGGACGGACCCTCTGCCTTCACGAGCCCATTGAAGATGATGTCGAGGAGGGCTAGCGTGTTGCGGCCGACGATGCCGTCCGGCTTCAATCCGTTGGCCAGCTGAAACTTCTTGACTGCTGCTTCGGTCTCCTGGCCGAAGATGCCGTCGAGCAGGCCGTTGGGCTTGGTCGAGCGCGGCATCTCGAACCCGAGTTCGACGAAGCAGGTCTGCAGGGCTTCGACCGCCTTCTGGTCCTTTTCGCCGGTGCCGATCTCCGGCCGGTTGTCGGAAGCGGCTACCAGGCGGTTGTTGCCGCTGAGCCGAGCCGATGTCAGTGCCATTCCGACCTCCCTGGCAGTGTCACGGCGGCCGGCCCTGAGAACGGGCCCTTTGCGAGCGTCACGTCGCCAATGCTTCCTATCGTTTCCTTCGCCGCCAGCTTCGAGCATCCCGAAAGCGCGAGGCTGACGGCGACATACCAGATGCGCAACCTCATCGAATTTCCCAGCGGCGCCATTCGACGTTTCGAGATCCGGGCATGTGACCTTCGGGCACATTATAACCCACCTCCATGCGGATTGGCGGGAAACGACGCTATGGTAAGCGTCGGATTGGGTTCCGGACGAATGGTCGGCAACCCTTCCATTACTTTTTGGATCTCCCCGCCCAGAAGAAAGAGTGATGGAAGGATAGCCGAAACTGCATCCGGCGTTCGCAGTCAGTTAACATCGCCGGTAGCGACTTGGCGTTGCGGTGCTAGGGGAGTTCGAACACCCATACCGTGCCGCCGCGGCCGGGCGGATTTTGAATTTCGGGAGTGAGCGAGGGCCAGGTCGCTGCGTGCGCGCTGCCATTGCCTACGGTCAGCGCGATGTATTGTTTCCCGTTCACCGCGAAACTGATGGGCGCGGAGCCCGGAACGTCGTTCAAGCGAACGCGCCAGAGCTCAGCACCCGTACTATCGTTGCGTGCGCTGAACCAGCGGTCGATCGAACCGCTGAATACCAGGCCGCCCGCGGTCGCCAGAATCCCAGAAGTCTCGGGAGCGCGTTGACGCGCGATCCAAGTGGTCTTGCGGGTTTCGAGATTCGTCGCCTGCACGCGCCCGTAATTGCCGTCGCTGTCCAGACGGGGCCGCAAGCTGGGACGAACGCCGGTAGTGAGGAAACCCCGCTCACCCTTGGGCACGGGAGTAAGATCCATACAGGATTCGACCAGCGGCGAATACAGCGTCTTGGTTTCAGGATTGTACGCCGAGGGGATCCAGCTCCGCGCGCCTCCCGCATGCGGGCACACGATTTTCGCTTCGCCGTCGCCCGGGAGCAGAGCCGGATTGAAGGTCTTGTCGCCGGTTTTGGGATCGATCGCGGTGATGACATTCTGCAACCCCAGATCCACCGAGAACGCATACTTTCCGGTGTCCGCTTCGACGGCATCGTAGATGGCGATCTTGCCCGCGGTCACCGATAGCGTCTTGGTTTGGCCGTTCACCGGCAGCTTCACCAGAGTGCGTTCGAAGACCCAGTCGTAATCAAACTGGTCGTTACGGACGTGCTGAAAATGCCAGACCAGTTTGCCGGTATCGGGATTGATCGCGAGGGTGGAATCGGTGTAAAGCGCATCATTGGTGATGCCGGGCTCCTTGGACGCGATGCGCAGCGGACCCGTATCGTACGTTTGCGCGACGCCGAAATAGGCTAGGTTTAGATCCGGATCGTAACTGCCGGCGACCCAGGAGGATGCCCCGCTTCGTTTTTCCGTCGGGAGACCGTTCCAGGTATTTCCGCCGGGCTCATTCGGCAGCGGAATGGTCCGGAAGCGCCAGGCCTCGATCCCGGTTTCGGCATCGAGCGCGATGATGAAGTTGCCCCCAGGCTGCTGGCCGCCGGTGCCGATCATGACTTTTCCTTTGGCCAGGAGAGGTCCGCCGGTGAGCTGCATTCCGGTCTTAGGATCACCGAGTGTCTTGTCCCAGATCAGCTTGCCGGTCTTTACATCGAGAGCCAGCAGATGCACGTCCGACGTGGCGGCATAGATTTTGTTGCCGTAGATCGCGATGTCTTTTTTGACGGCCGGGCGAGCTCCTTCCGGCAAAGGCCGCTGGAAGTGCCACAGCAGATCGCCGGTCGCCGCGTCCAGCGCCTCCACGATATCGCCATAGCCCTGGACAAACAGGATCCCGTCATGCACCAGAGGCGTGGCCGTGTTGGGACCGGGCGGAAGCGACCAGCTCCACGCCAGACGCAGGTTTTTCACATTGGCTCGATCGATTTGCTTGAGCGGGCTATAGCCTTGGGCGTCGTAGGTTCGTCTCCACGTCAGCCATTCCCCGGCTGGAGGTTTGGCCAGCAGCGCGTCGGTAACAGGCGTGATCCGGTCGAGCAGCGGGTTGGGCGCCGGGGCGTTGGGAAGGGGAACGCCGGGGGTGAGGCCGCCGCCCGCACCTCCGCGGCGATCGCCCGCGCCGGGAATTCGCAGGGTGGCGAGAGTTGCAGCGTTCGAAGGCAGCTCGCGCACACCGGGTGGCAGGCCATTCGATTGCAGGATGTACGCGGTGATCGCAGCATACGCGCGGGCGTTCAGCGAGCCCGGCGCGTCGGGTGGCATTTTTGTGCTGACGTAGGTGAACAATTGCTCGACCGGTTGTCCATTCCACTTCTGGCCGAATGCGGCGCCCCGAAGCGCGGGCGCGAATTGCCCGTCGTCTAGGTAGCGGCCGTGACATTGCAGGCAGGCCCGGTCATAGGCCGTCTTGCCCTCGGCGGACTGACCCGCGGTGAACTCCGCGACCGTGGTGGTTTGCCCCTGAGCAAATACCTGTCCGTGAAATCCGAGCAGAATAAACATCAGCCCCATGCTGCACTTGCGTTTCAGGGTCATCTTTCATCACCTCCACGGACGTGTTACGGCCACCACCCAGCGCCGAAGTCTCCGCTTATTCTATCGCGTGATTCAGCAGGATGATGAGCCGCCAGAAACGTTGTCGAGCGTCGAGGACTCTAACTCTTAGCCTGACGATGGGTGCAGAGTTTTGCACGTTGGGCTGTTGCCTTGATTCGGCGGTTCGGAGGAAAAATCGTGAATGCGCGCCTGATCCTTGTCTTCATTCCGCTTCCATTGTGGTGCGGAAGCACGACTGTTTTGTTCCAACCATCGTCCCCTGCAGTCGGACCTTATCCGACCAATGCATTAACTATTAAGTCCGATATTCAGAAGACCGGGTTGCAAGTGAATCTCCCGCTCCCAGCGGCCTGCACGGTAGTATCCGCTTCCGCGGATTGCATCAACAAACAGCTGTTGAACCAATTGGATGGATTCAGCGTGAACCCGCGAATCATGGTCTGTTTCTCGGGGCCAGTGGATGTAACCACTTTGCCCAAGGGCATCAGCATTACGGCTGTGGATCGTGACGAGCCATCGATCGCGATTAATCAGGTGCTTTTCGATCCCGCCGGCATGTGCGCCTATGCTAAACCGGACCAGGTTCTGGATCAGCGAACACGATATTTGATGGTGGTGACCGCGGATGTCGCGGATTCTAACGGCAAGGAATTGAAGGCCGACAAAAACTACACTGAGTGCGTCAATCATGCCGATTGGGGTTACTGTGCAGCCCTTTCCCAGGCGATCGATACAGTCCAGAGCAAAAGCCATGGGAAGGGCAAGAGCGACGTTATCTCGGCCTCTCTGTTCACCACGCTGAGCGCGACCAGTTGGCTGGAACAGGCGCGTGCACAGATCAACTCAGGTACGATTCCCGGCGCCGGCATACTCTATGGACCGCTTTCCACCTTTTACCTGAAGGACGTCAATTCCATCACCTGGATGCCCGAAACCGGCGTCTCCGGAGTTGACTACAACCAAACGCTTCCACTGGGCGTACTGGCGGGAGTGGATCGGGTCTCGTTCGGTGTATACCTTTCGCCGCTTTACCTGAATACATCCGGACCACAGGCTGGCACCATCAGCACTACCCCAACGAATATTTCGATTCCAATTCCCAACACGCTCGTTCCTGTCTCTTTTCACTTATTTCTGCCGGCAGCCAGTTCTGCGCCCGGGAAAATACCCGTTATTATCTATGGCCACGGCCTGGGGGATAGTCAGTTCGGAGCTCCTACCTTTGCGGCTTCGACATGGGCTCAGAAGGGCTTCGCAACACTTGCAATCGAGATCACTGGACACGGCTACGGCTCTTTAAGCACGACTCAGGTCACTACCAACAACGGCAATGTCAGCGTCGCCACACCTGGACGCGGCATACAGTTTTCACCAGCCGCACCGATCGGGCCATCGGACGGCTGTATTCTCCCCACTGCCATAGGATCGCGCGATTGCTCGCGCCAGACCGCCGTAGACCTATTCGCTCTGATCGCTGCGATCAAGAATACACAAGGGCTGGGCCTGAATCTGGACACATCGCGGATTTACTATACCGGCCAGTCGTTCGGGTCGTTTTATGGAACCCTATTCGAAGCTGTCGAGCCGGATGTTCTGGCCGGCACGCTGAACGGCGGCGGAGGCACGCAAGTGGACGACGCCCGTCTTAGCCCGATCGCACGACAGATCGGAGCCGCCTATTTGGCAGGCTTCACGCCGACTCGGCTCAACGTGCCGCCCGCACCATCGCAGACCTACTTCCACGATAGTTTTAACGATGAGTACGTCTATCGCGGGGAGGCGATCACGGACACGGTGCCTGGAGCGCTCACCATTCAGGATGCGTTTGAGGATGCGGACTGGCTGGGAATGCTCGGCGATCCATTGAGCTACGCGGCGCACTTGCAGGCGGCGCCGCTGCCCGGTGTTCCGGCGAAGCACATGCTTGTGCAGTTCGGCCTGGGGGATCTGGAAGTGCCGAACCCGACCGAGTCGGCGCTGGTGCGAGCCGCCGGACTGCAGCCGGCGACGTGGCTGCTGCGGACAGATCTCGCGGCGGCTATCGATCCGAGACTGCTCGGCCTGACGCAGCCGGGAGCGCCGTTTCCCGTCTACCCGCATCGCTTCCTGAGCAACCCCTTGCTGTTCGACCCACTCAGCCCGCCTGTGGTAACCGCGATTGGAGTAGCCGCTCAGAAGCAGATTGCCGATTTCTTCGCCTCCGGATCGATTTCGGATCCGAATCAATATCTATCGGGTTCGTTCGCCGGCTACAGCTTGTTCCAGAATCCGGCCACCTTACCGGATGGCCTAAACTTCTTACAGATACAACCATAGGGAGCTAAGGCACAAGGTTTTTGCTTGCGATGCTCAGTTCGGCAACTCATTGAACCCGCGCCCACTGAGGATCATTGGCACGCACTTTTCCGCCCGCGCTGCTCTGGTTTTCGCCTGCTTTGCAGATGAGACGTGGAAAATGTATGACTTCCTCCGGCCTGGTGTCAGCGCTGCGAATGCCGACCTGAGAACCGCGTTGTCATCCAGCCAGAGCTGTAACTCCTCAGGAATTGGGTACTCGGAAGGTTTCTTGAGCTTTATCTTCTTCCCGGACTTCTCCAGCGCGATGGCTTCGTAGAGGTAGTCCTTCAGGGTCGATCGCACGGCCGCAATCTCCCGAAGCGAGGTGAATTTAATCCATCGCCCGGCCTGCGTATGCTCTCCAATCCTTTCGAGAACGCGCTTCGGATCTTTGAGCAGTGCGCCCTTGAAGAACGAGAACGCGCAAGACTCCTTGAGCGGGATCACGATCGCCACGTTTTTCTTCAGAAAGGTGAAGCACGGTTTGCCCCACTTGAGTTCTTCGGTCAGATCGCAGTCGAGCGCGATCCGGCGTAGCTTACCTGTTTCCTTCTGCCACTTCTTCGCATAGGGAACTTTCATTGCTTCAGTCCCTTTTCCAAGATTGCTGAATTCATTGCAATTCTGTCAGACAGTACAGTATTTTGACGAGTCGGCCGCGCAGCAAATCTTGATCGTACATCCCTTCGAGCCGGTATGCGCCAGGACGACGACGCCGGTTACAGTGCACTGCAAATGCTGCGGACCACAATTGGCACGCTCCGCCAGAAACTGGACGCAATCCGGCGTATCCTGGCCATATCGCGACGGAACCAGATGTTGGATATCGTCTTCGGATCGAGCCATCGACTTAGACGTGCTGCTTATGGGCTTGAGAAACCGTCCGGCCGCCGCCGTTTGGAACCTGACATGCGACGTGCAGGTCATGGCATTGACGAAATATCACGAAAAGCGCGATTTCAGCCTCACGCCGGAGCCTAAAGGGGCATCGCACGGCGAAACGCCCAAGAAGGAGCTGGCCTTCGTCGTGCAGAAGCACCAGGCAAGCCATTTGCACTATGATTTTCGGCTGGAGTGGCGCGGAGTGCTGCTTTCGTGGGCCGTACCTAAGGGACCATCCCTGGATCCATCCGTGAAGCGGTTGGCGATGCCCGTGGAAGATCATCCTCTTGAATATGGGTCGTTTGAGGGGGTAATTCCGGATGGTCAGTACGGAGGCGGAACGGTGATGGTCTGGGATCGCGGGTTCTGGGTCCCGGAAGTTCCGGACGTGGAAAAGGCGCTCGGCGCAGGGGAATTGAAATTTTCCCTGTACGGGGCCAAGCTCCGCGGATCCTGGGCGTTGGTTCGAACCGTTATTGGGGGCTCGGCCCGGACGAAATGGCTCCTGATTAAGCACCGTGACGGGTATGCTTCCACCGCGGATATCACCGTCGACAAGCCCCGATCGGCGGTATCTAAGAAGCTATTGGCCGACATCGCCAAGATACATGGCGGAGATGTTCCCAAGGCCGCAAAGGGCGATCCGATGAAGGCCGTTCGTACTCGCTAGCTATGCCGGTTCGACCAGTAAAGCAACCGCGTCCGCACGCCAGTACATTCCGGCAAGGCAGCGCCGAGGTGAACCCACGGAAGATATCGAAGACTCCGGTTGTGATTCCGCGAGAAGGCGACGCCACGCTCGAGGTCAACGGGAACGCCGTTCCGCTTACCAATCTCTCCAAGGTTTTTTGGCCGGATGAGGGGATTACCAAGGGCGATCTGCTCCAGTATTACGCTGACGTGTCCCCGTATCTCTTGCCTCATATCCAGTCCCGCGCTATGGTCCTGAAGCGTTATCCCAACGGCGCGTTCGGCGAATTCTTTTTCCAGAAGCGCGCGCCGGCGACGCGGCCCAAGTGGATTCCGATCTGCGAGATACAGCATCCCTCGGCGAATCTGGTCGATTTTCCGGTGATCGACGACCTGGCGGGGTTGCTGTGGGCGGTGAACCTTGGATGTATCGATCTCAATCCCTGGTATGCGCGTTGCGATGATGTAGATCGTCCCGATTATCTCCACTTCGATCTCGACCCGACTCCCGGTGCGAGCTTCGCACTGGTGAGGGAAGCCGCGCTCTTACTGCGTGAGGCTCTGGAGAAGCGAAAGATCAAGAGCTATCCCAAAACCACGGGTTCCCGCGGCATCCATATCTACGTTCCGATCGTACGCGGGCCGGTGCAGAAGGAAGTCTGGACCTTTGCCAAAGCGTTCGCGGTAGCGGAGACCCAGCGTCATCCAAAGATCCTGACGTCCGAATATCGCGTGGCGAAGCGTTCTCCCAACAGGGTTTTGGTCGACTATAACCAGAACGCATGGGGCCGGACTCTCGCCTCCGCGTATTCTGTGCGACCCAAGCCGCGTGCTCCGGTTTCAGCGCCCGTCACCTGGGAAGAGATTGAGCGCGGTATTGAGATCGAAGACTTTCGCTTGGACAACATGAAGCGCCGTCTGGCCAAAGTAGGTGACTTATTCAAGCCGGTGCTCCTGCAAAAGAACCGGTTCAAGCTAACGCCCCTGACGGGTGTCGCATGAAATTGCCGATCCGGCCGCCATTCCTTCCCATGGAAGCCAAGAACGTGGCGGATATTCCGACCGGTCCCGAATGGCAGTACGAACCGAAGTGGGATGGATTCCGCTGCCTTGCATTTCGCGACGGAGCGACAGTTGAATTGCAGTCCAAAGCGGGTCAGTCCCTGACGCGATACTTTCCGGAGCTGGTAAAAGCTCTCCTCAACGTTAAAGCCCAGAAATTCGTTGTGGATGGCGAGATCATCGTGCTGGTTCAGGACAAACTTTCTTTTGACGATCTCCTCCAGCGAATCCATCCAGCCGCGAGCCGGGTAACCAAGCTTGCCAACGAACATCCCGCGCGGTTGGTGTTGTTCGACCAGTTAGTGAATGATCGGGGCCGCTCGCTGGTGGATCGACAGTTCGCCCAGCGGAGGGCTACTCTGGAATCTTTCGTGGCCAAATACGTGGCGGGGAACCCGGCGTTTGCGCTTTCGCCAGTGACCCAGGAACTTTCTGTCGCTCGGCGCTGGCTCAAAACGATGCGCGGCCAGCTTGATGGGCTAGTCGCCAAACGATTGGATTTGACCTACCTTTCCGGCGAGAGAGCGATGCAGAAGATTAAGAATCTGCGGACAGCGGACTGCGTCGTAGGAGGGTTTCGATACCTGGCAAAAGAGAAGCTCGTCGGGTCCATGCTGCTTGGATTGTACGATCACGAAGGGCTGCTCCATCACGTTGGCTTTACGTCGTCGCTCGAGGCATCCAGCCGTCCCGCGCTTACCCGCAAGCTAAAGGCGCTCATCCAGGCTCCCGGCTTCACGGGCCGCGCCCCAGGCGGACCGAGCCGGTGGAGCTCGGAGAAATCGGCCGAATGGGAGCCGTTGAAACCTACGCTCGTAATCGAGGTTCGCTACGATCACTTCACCGGCCATCGATTCCGGCACGGAACGAAATTCCTGCGGTGGCGACCCGATAAGTCGCCGCGCCAGTGCACCATGGAACAAGTGGAACACCAAGCCAAGTCGCCTTTGAGCCTGCTGCGTGAATCAGCGTAAAAGGAACCCTCGGATATTCTTGATATCGCCCGCGCGGATCGGAGGTCCGCGCTCCAACACTCTTCTTCGCCACGAGGCGGACTTCGATCTCGCGATTCGCCTGCGGAACGGTAAGGCCACGCTGGGGGAAGCGTACTCCTTCATTAGCGGCCTTTATTTTCGAGGCAAGATGGCATACGTGGATGCTTTCGCCGATCCTCCCATGGGCGCACCGCCGGCGCTCATTATCGTTCCGGGGCTCGGTCTTGTGCCTCCACAAACACTGTTCGATGCAGAGCAGCTGCGCGGCACAGCCGGTGTACCTGTAAGCGAGAGCAACTCGGAATTCACAGGTCCCCTGCTGCGTGACGCGGCAATGCTCGACCAGCAAGGCGGCCCTGATTGCCAATACCTGCTGCTGGGGAGCATCGCCACGGCGAAGTACACACATCCGCTACTGCAAGTCTTCGGCGAACGACTGCTTTTTCCGGGTGAGTTCGTCGGCCGTGGGGATATGAGCCGAGGCGGACTGATGCTACGCTGCGCCCAAAGTGGCAGCGAGCTATCGTACGTGTGCGTTCGTGGAGCCACTGTACAAGGCCGCCGGCCCGGAAAGCTCGCCCCTCGCCAAAAGAATTAGGGAAGTAAGAACGCTGCAACGGGAATCCAATCCGGGCAAATTCTGCATTCTCGTCGGCCAGTGGATCGCCGTTAAAGCCATCTATCAAGCGTAAGTTCCCAGGTCCAACCCTTTGGGACAGCGGCCCGCGGATTGCTTAACAGGTGGCGGGTGTTGATTCTCAGGGCGGGTTTACCACAACCGGCCGCACAAGGAATACGTTGATGAATGTCATTTTCGAGACGCCGCGATTTCGCGTTCACATTTCTGGCAAGGTGGCTTGGCTGGAAAGTGTGGAATCAGGGCACTGGGTCTTGCGTGGACAACTTACGATACCGGTTTCCCGCGAGGCGTTCCGTGCACAAGCTCAACCGAGCCTGCTCCGGGATGCCGTTCTGGAGTTCGAGCACATACGGGCGGGAGACACAAATCTGAGAGCCGCTTTAACTGGATATCGAGGAGCTACCACGGTGCAGATATTACCCCGGAGAATTGCCCGGATTCCCCAGCAAAGTGCTCCGCCTGCACGCAGCCGAAGTATCTGGACTCCTCAGCCTTTGCGGCCTCCTCTCGCCGCCAAGCCGTCGTAGAAGCTCAGGGAATCACGCCCGGTAACTCAGGACTTCGATGGGTCCATCGGTTGTGCAATCACCGCCTCCGGTGGAGTCGCCGGCTGGCTGGCTATAGCCGGTCCCGACACGCAGGGGCGGAGTTCGCCGAGAAGCAGCCGGCGGACCCGAAAGGTGGGCGCGGATCCATAACGATTCGCGAAGACTTGAGTGAATTCCGCGCCCAGAAAGAAGATGAGGGCCGAGTAGTAGACCCAGAACAGGCACACCACTAAGGAGCCGGCGGCGCCATATGCGGAGGCGAAGCTGGCCTTTCCCAGATACATGCCAACCAGGAATTTTCCAGTATTGAAGAGGAATGACGTAATGAAAGCGCCTAGTGCGACATCCCGCCATTCAAGGTCCACGTCGGGGACAATCTTGTAAACCAGGCCGAAGAGGCTAGCCGCAACGATGAGGGACGCGATGTTGCTGGTCGACCGCGCAATCCACGCCGGTATGCTGACGTGGCCGGCGAGTGCCGTCCCGGCCGCCGCGAGTCCGGCATCGATGACGAGTGAGACCAGGAGAAGGAACCCGACGCCCAGAACCAGGACAAATGAGAACGAGCGTTCGCGCACGAAGCTCAGGATGCTCTTAAGGCCCTGGAGTTCCGCAACAGGCACCTCCCAGATTGTGTTCAGCGAGTCCCGCAATTCCGCGACGACGGTGGTGGCGGTGAAGAGCAGGACCCCGATGCCGAGCATCGCGGCCACGGATCCCGTGACGGGTTTTCTCGCTCCGTCGATCACCCCCTCGATAGCAACCGCGGAGGTGTGGCCAACGAGTCCTTCAATCTGCCAGACGATCTGACCCTGCGCTGCTTGCTGTCCGAAGAAAAAGCCTGCTATCGCAATGACGATTATCAAAAGGGGCGCCAAAGAGAGGGCCGTGTAGAACGCAAGTGCCGCGCTGAGCCGGGGTACCTTATGCTTGTACCACTCCTCACAGGTGTCTGAGAGAAGTATGCGCAAGTCCGATCCGCGCAGCCTGAAAATTGGCTTCCGGTACCGGCGTGCCGTTCCCGCGGCTGTGGTTCCGTCTGTGCCGCCGGGCTCCCAAAGTATTTGTTGCCCTTCCTTCACTCAAGCGGTTAGATACGCGGAGCGACCACGTGTTTCGCTATCCAGATCGAAGGCGAGTCTCTGGCCTAACCGATCCTTTGAGCGATCGAAGGAAACGTCCGGCGCCGCTGGTGGATCTCATAGCTAGGCTATCGATTGGAGGATTGGTTACAGGTGTCGGCGGGGTCTTGGATCATTCGGTCGACACTGTTTCTGCTGGTTGCGGCGCCATCGTTCGCCCAGGTGGCCCGGTATGAAGGAAAGCAAATTGCGCGGATAGAGTATCAGCCGTCTGAACAACCCCTGGCTGCGGCCGATCTCGCACGGTTCCAGACGCTATCGCCCACCGAGCCTTTCCGCGCATCCGAGGTCGCTAGTGTAATCGACGCTCTGTTCGCAACCGGACGTTACCGCGATATTCAGGTGGACGTCCGTCCCGAAGGGGACCGGATCGTAGTCAGATTTATCACACAGCAAACGGATTTTATCGGCCACGTGGACGTACTCGGGAAAATCGCCAATCCACCAGATCGCGCGCAACTCGTATCGGCGGCCAGACTCGATCTAGGCACGCCATTTCGTCCTGAGCTCCTGGATAACGCGCAGAAGCAGATCGAGCAGTTGTTCGTGGCCAATGGCCTTTATGAGGCCAAGGCGACACTGGACGCTGCGGAGGATCCCCACACCCGGCAAGTGAGCGTGAACCTCACGGTAGACCCTGGTTATCGCGCACATTATCAGTCTCCTGCCATTCAGGGGGACACCAAGCTTCCCGATCAAACCATCATCAAGGCCACAGGATGGCGAGTGCGCTTCATTGGCCGCTGGCGGCAGGTGACGGAATCCTTGACCAACACGGGAATTCAGGGAGTGCAGCGCCGGTATCAAAAAGACGATCGGCTCACCGCATCGATTGCTCTGCAGGGGCAAGATTACGATCCCGGAACAAAGCGGGTACAACCCAAACTGGAAATCCAGGCCGGCCCCAAGGTCCAGATCAAAGCCGTGGAAGCGAAGGTCTCCAAAAAGGTTCTCCAGCGCTACGTGCCCGTGTTCCAGGAGGGTGCCGTGGAAGAGGATCTGCTGGTTGAAGGCGAACGCAATCTGAAGGATTATTTTCAATCGCAGGGCTACCCTGATGCGGACGTCACTTTCCGCAGATTGCCGGTTCAAAACGACGAATTGACGATCGAGTACGTCATCAGTCAGGGAACACGGCAGAAGCTAACCAGCGTTGCAATCCACGGCAATCGGTACTTCTCAACGGATACGATCCGTGAACGGATGTTCCTCCAGCCAAGCTCCTTCCGGCTCCGCCGAGGCCGCTTCAGTGACGCCTTTCGGCGTAAGGATCAAGAAACGATCACGAGCCTCTACCGCGAAAACGGATTTCGCGATGTAAGCGTAAGTTCCCAGGTCGAGACCAACTACGGCGGTAAGAGCGGCCAGATCGGCGTCACGATCACCATCAACGAGGGGGCCCAGTGGATCGTTTCGAAAGTCACCCTGGAAGGCGCGCCTGAATCCGATGAGCAGACGCTCTTGGGACTCATCACGTCAAGCGGCGGCCAGCCCTACAGCGATGTAAGTATCGCCGCGGATCGGGCTGCCATCGTCAACTTCTACCGCTCTGAAGGCTATCTGAACGCCGCGGTGGACGTTAGCCCCTCGCCGGCCGCCGCGCCGCAGCAAGTGCTGCTGACCTATCGCATCTCGCCTGGAGAGCAACGCTTCGTTCGCGACATTCTCTTCAGCGGACTCAAGGCGACCCGCCTCAGCTATGTCAAGAACAACCTGTTCATGGACAATCAAGGTCCTCTTTCCTTCACCGCACTCCGCGACTCGCAGCGCCACCTGTATGACTTGGGCGCGTTCGCCAGCGTGCAGGCGGCGGTGCAAAATCCGGGAGGAGCGGAGGCCTACAAGTATGTCCTTCTCGATTTCGATGAAGGCCGCCGGTACACCTTGAATGTCGGCGTGGGAGCTCAAATCGCGCGCATCGGCGGGACCACATCAGACCTGACCGCGCCGGCCGGCTCCACGGGCTTCAGCCCCCGCGTTTCGATCGATTTGAAGCGTCTGAATCAATGGGGACTGAATCACACCATCGCCCTGCAGACGATCGCATCCACCATCGAAAAAAAGGCGGCCCTAAGTTATCTGTGGCCGCGATTTCAAAATACGGAAGGGCGGTCGGTGACCTTCACCGCACTGTATGACGACTCGCGCGATGTTACGACCTTTTCCTCACAACGCGAGGAAGCATCGATTCAAGTGTCGCAAAAGTTGTCGAAGCCCACGACGATTCTTTTTCGCTACGCTTACCGGCGTGTTACCACGAACGATGTTGTGATCCCTGCGTTACTGGTACCCCAACTCTTGCAGCCTGTGCGCCTCGGGATCGTTTCCGCCAGTCTGGTTCAGGACCGGCGGGACAATTCCGCGGACGCGCATCGAGGCATATACAATACGCTGGATGTCGCGGTCACCTCAAAAGTGTTTGGATCACAACGCAGTTTCCTGCGAATCGTGGGGAGGAACGCCACATACTACCCGCTGACCCGAAACATAACGTTCGCACGACAAACGACTTTCGGTGCGATTCTTCCCTTCGCCACGCCGGCGGGGCTGAGCGACACGGACGCAGTGCCTTTGCCGGAGCGCCTGTTCGGCGGTGGCAATGTTACCATGCGCGGATTCCCCGAGAATCAGGCGGGGCCGCGCGATTTGGGCACCCCTGCCGGCCCAGGCGGCACCGCAACCTCGCCCACGGGCTTCCCGCTGGGAGGCAACGCTTTGTTCTTCAATACCTTCGAACTTCGATTCCCCTTGCTCGGCGAGAACATCAACGGCGTCATTTTCCACGATATGGGAAATGTTTTCCAGAATCTCAGCAGCCTCTCCTTTCGCGTGAGCCAGCGCAATCTCCAGGACTTCGACTACATGGTCCACGCAGTCGGCTTCGGCATCCGGTACAAGACTCCCGTTGGGCCCATCCGGCTGGACCTCGCCTACAGTATCAATCCGCCGAGCTTCGTAGGTTTTAAGGGAACCCTCAACGAGCTGCTGCAGTGCAACCCGAATATTCCTTCCGATCAATTGCCGGGCGCCTGCCGGGGCCAGACGCAAAATATCAGCCACTTTCAGTTCTTTTTTTCGATAGGGCAGACGTTCTGATGAGTACAATCGAGCGAACTCTCATTGCCGCTTTGCTTGTTGCCGTCCCAGGCAGCGTACATGCCCGCGCTGAAATTGTCGATCGCGTTTCCGTTGTCGTCGGGACCCGCGTCATCAAGCAAAGCGATATCGATCGCGACATTCGGGTAGTAAGCTTTTTGAACCAGACTGCGCCCGATTTCAGCGCCCGCTCGCGCAAACAAGCGGCCAGCAGGCTGATCGATCAGCTGCTCATCCGGCAGGATATCCAGTCGACCGGAGCGGCTCCGGCGGCATTGGGCGGCATGGAACAGCTCTTGATGCAGATCAAGAAAGATCGGTTCGCCAACGATACGCAGTACCGTGAGGCCTTGAAGCGCTACGGCCTCTCCGATGAGGATCTTAGATCCGCGCTGCTATGGCAGCTCACTGTTCTGCGCTTCATCGACCAGAGGTTCGGATCCGCCAAGGCCGTAAGCGAACAGGAAATCGAGCAGTATTTCAATTCGCATCGCGCCGAGCTAACGAAATCGCATCCCGCGGCTCGTTCGGCGACCGACATTCGTCCGGAGATCGAGGCCGAGATCTCGGGAGAACGTGCGAACCAACAGTTTGAGGCCTGGATCGATCAGACCAGGAAAGATGCGCCCATTGAGTATCGGGAGGAATCATTGCGATGAGCAGACGTTCTCGGGTCCTTCTGGCAATCGGCGGATCGCTGGCCGCTTTGATCCTCATCCTTGTCGTAACGGCCCTGATGATCGTGCGCACGGACCGCTTCCGCAGCTTCGTGCGCGAAAAGATCATCGCAGCGATCGCTACGTCCACCGGCGGCAGGGCGGAAATAGGTGACTTTACATTTGATCCTCGGGACTTGCGTGCTCATATCGAGCACCTCGTGGTGCACGGTAAGGAACCGCCGGGCGCGGCTCCATTCCTGGACGTGAGATCCATCGATCTCCGGGTAAAACTGTTCAGTGGATGGAGGAATCTGATCGGACTGGAATCGCTCTCCGTGGATCACCCAGTCGTCAACGTGATGATTCTGGCCAATGGAGAAACGAACATTCCTTCTCCTAAAACCGCCCAAACGCCCAGCGATGAGTCGGCTCTTGAAACCGTGGTCGATGTGGCTATCCGCCACTTCACCATACAGGATGGCCTTGCGCAGCTTTCGGGCCGCAAAGCGGATTTCAGCGGGCGCGGCGAGAATCTGAGGGTTGCCCTCAACTGGAATCTTGTTAGGCCAGCGCTATGAAGGCGATACTTTCGATCAATCCGCTGACCGTCAGCTCCACCCGGGCGTTCTCCTGTGGCGATCGCACTCGACGTGCCGGTTCAGCTCGAAAAAGACCGGATCCGAATCGCGAACGCAACCATTTTCACGGGCCTGTCCCAACTCACTGTAAGCGGCGTCGTAGAGAATATGAAGTCGCCGGTGACGTCCGGGAACCTGAATGGCGCCCTTTCGCTTGAAGAGGTCGGGAACCTGTTGGGCGTTACCCCGGGAACCATCCGGGGGACGGTGCAAGTATCGGCCCGCGGTAAGGCTTCATCCGCGAGCGAGTACAACGGAGACGCCGAAATCAGCGGGGCGGACATCACGCTATCGAGCGGCGGGCGCCAGGTGCGCGGCGTGCGACTGGATGCCGCTGTCGGCGCCGATCCGCGGCAGATCACCGTTAAAAACCTGCGAGTACAGGCGCTGGGAGGAGAGATCACTGCGAATGCGGACTTAAGAGACCTCGACCGGCTGACAACACACGCTCAGCTCAAAAACTTTGATATCCAGGTTCTTCTCAGCGCACTTGCCGGGACGCGAGTCAACTATGCGAGTTCGATCTCCGGTTCCCTGGACGCGAACGGCAGCCTGAAAGCACCCGGCGTCACGGGTCTGCAAGCCCAGGTGCGGCTCGCGCTGGCTCCCAAGTCATCGGGCATCCCCGTTTCCGGTCGAATTGTGGCCGAGTATGATGGCGCTCACGGCACTATCCCACTCAAGGATCTCCAGCTGTATTTACCGAACACGCGCCTAAGCGCGCACGGCGTCCTCGGCCAGCAGGTTGACTTGGATCTGGTCTCGCGAAATTTGCGTGATGTTTCTTTCGGATCGTATGCGATCCCCGTTGTACTCGATGGCGGAATGGCGACCCTGACAACACAAATCCGCGGGCGGCTTGATTCTCCCCAAATTAGCGGGCACGCTGTGCTCACGCGTTTCTCAGTGAATCAACGGCATTTCGATCGCTTCGAAACCGACCTTCAAGCGTCTGCATCCACTGCGAGTATTCAGAACGCGCAGCTTACACGCGGGAGCCTTCAGGCTCGGTTCGACGGATCGGTCGGCCTCGACGATTGGCGCCTCAGCGGCAAGGATCGGATGTCGCTCACTGCCAGCATACGGAATGGTGATCTCGCCGACATTCTCGCGCTGGCCGGACAATCCGCGGTCCCAGCTACTGGAGCGCTCAGCGCGCAGGCCAATTTAACCGGAACTGTCGGCAATCCGGCGGGGAGCGCCGAGATCTCCATCACGAAGGGGACTTTATACCAGGAGCCATTCGATACCATCCAAGCTTCCGTTCGGTTTTCCGACAGGCTGATTGATCTTCCCAGCACCCGGTTGAGCGCCGGGGCGGCTTTACTGGAAGTTAAAGGCAGCTACTCGCATCCCTCGGATACGTTAAGCACTGGACAATTTCAGGCGCAGGTAGCCAGTAACGATCTGGCGATCACGCAGATCCAAGCTTTGCAAAAACGGCATCCTGGCCTCGCTGGAACAATCCGGGTAAATGCCAGCGTGGCCGGCGATCTGCACCCTGCCTCTGAACACAGCGAATTTGCGCTTTCCTCGATATCGGCGGACCTTCACGCGATGGCTCTGCGCGATACGCGTCAGGCCTTCGGGGATTTGAATGCCACCGCGCGCACCAATGGTTCCGTTGTGGACTTTCACGGGGATTCGAATTTCGCTGGTTCCACAGTGCAGGTGACCGGGCAAACACAACTCGCGCACGACTATCCAACTACGGCTCACGCCGCGATCAATGCACTGCCGATAGAAAAGGTGTTGTCCGTAGCGGGATCGTCCTTCCCGGCCCGCGGTACGCTTTCCGTGAACGCCGATCTTTCCGGGACTAGAGCGAATCTCCGCTCAAGTGCGGACTTTCAACTTACGAATGCGGTGATTTATCAGGAGCCCTTCAGTCGGATCGAAGGCGCGGCCAACTATACCCCCGATTCTATTTCTCTGTCTCGCCTGACCGTGAATGCTCCTGCCGGCGTCGTCGACTTAAAGGGCTCCTTCTCGCACGATCCCAACAATTTCGACAATGGCCGCATGGATCTCCATGTAAGCTCGGCCCGCCTCGACCTCGGGCGCGTTGTGAATTTGCAGCAGACTCGTCCGGGGCTCGGCGGCGGCGCGCAATTAACAGCCGATATCGAAGCGACCCTGCAAACGCGCGACGGTCACCGCGACCTTGCTGCTGTCCAAGGGAGACGCGAATGGAAGCGTGTCCGGACTCATCTTGAACGGCAAACCCCTGGGAAACGCTAGTCTGAGAGCTCAAACCGCAGGCAAGCTGGTTTCCTTCGAGCTCCAATCTGACGTGGCGAAGAGCGACATTCAAGCCAATGGACAGGTCACTCTCGGACCAGGTTATCCGGTGGCCGCGAAACTGGTATTCAAGAATGTTACGTACTCCGGGTTTCAAGGACTCATCGCTATACCCGGTTCGACAGCACAGTTCGATGCCTTGGCTGAGGGGCAAGTGGATGTAGCCGGTCCGGTGATGGATCTACCTAACCTTCGAGCAAACCTCCAGCTATCGCGTTTGGAATTGTCGACCGGAATCCCTGGCGGCAGCGGTTCGGCTCGGCCGACCCTCGCGTTGCAGAATCAAGGACCTGTAATCGCCGTGCTGGCGAGCCAGCAGGTCCGGCTGCAGAACGCTAAGTTTACCGGACCCTCCATGCAGGTCTCAGTGAACGGAACGGCGCCGCTGGCTCAACGAGGATCGATGAATCTGGCGGTGAACGGCGATATCGACCTCAAAGTGCTCTCGAGTTTCAGCAGCGATCTTACCTCCGCCGGGCGCGTGGTCCTGGACGCGAACATAGGCGGTACCGTAGCGCAGCCCAGAGTGAGTGGAAGAGCCGAACTGAAGGATGTCTCGCTGTATGTCGCCGATGCTCCCAACGGCATCTCGAGTGCGAATGGGGCGATTCTCCTCGATGGCACGAATGCAACGATTCAAACTCTTACCGCGCGCATCGGTGGCGGAGAGACTTCCATCATGGGATCCGCCAGTTTCAGCGGCCCTAGCCAAAACTACAATCTTCAGCTTCGCGGGACCAAGATCCGCACACGCTATCAGGGCGCGAGCGTAGTCACCGACCTGAACCTGGGTCTTCAAGGATCCAAGCAGCGGAGCACGCTTTCGGGCGACGTCACGATTCGGCAGGTGACCTATGCGCCGGAAAGCGATTTGGGCTCAATGCTCTATAAGGTCAGCGCTCCCGCGGCATCTTCGACGCCGTCGCCGTTTTTGTCAAACATGCGGCTGAATGTCCGCATTCGCACCGCAACCAGCACCATCTTCCGAACCACTCTCGCTCAGACCATTCAGGCTACGGCCGACTTAAGGCTTCGCGGAACCGCCGAATCTCCCGGAATGACCGGGCGGATCGATATCACGCAAGGCACGTTGCTGTTCTTTGGCAACCAGTACACCGTCGACGAGGGTAACGTCAGTTTTTACAACTCATCCAAGATCGAACCCATCGTCGGCATCGCATTTGAGACCAAGGCGCAGGGGGTCCAAGTCACCATGCGCGTCTCTGGTCCGATGGACGACCTGAAGTTGTCATACACTTCCGACCCCCCGCTGCGATTTGAGGAAATCGTCGCTCTTCTCGCAACCGGTAAGACACCGAGCGATCCCACCATTGCCGCTCATCAACCCGCGCCGCCCGATCAAACCGTGCCTCAGATGGGAGAATCGGCTCTGGTGCAGCAGACGGTGGCGAATCCGCTGGCGAACCGTTTACAGAGAGTCTTTGGAGTCAGCCAGCTCAAGATTGATCCCACTTTCACGACTGGTTCCACACTCCCGCAAGCCCGGCTGACATTACAACAGCAGGTTACGCCGGAGATTACCTTCAGTTATTCGCAGGACCTGACACAATCCAATTCGCAGCTGATTCGCGTCGAATGGGCGTTCACGGCGCGGTTTTCGGCGGTTGCTACACGAGATGAAAGTGGGATTGTCGGTCTCGACTTCTTCTACAAGAAGCAGTTCCGCTAGATGCAGACCGACAACCTGATGGTCCGCGACTACACTTGTCCAGTAGGTGCTGAACTCTCCCGAGCCAGCCCGTCGCTCAATTCCTTGCTCGGCTTGAATGCAGCAGCCCTGCGGGCTGCAATCTGGATGGTTTCGCCGGTCTTAGGGTTCCGGCCCTGGCGAGCCTTCTTATCCTTCACTGTGAAACTGCCAAACCCGCGAAGGTCGACGCGTTCGCCGGATCGCAGCGCCTTACCGATCTCTCCTAAAACGGATTCGACAACGGTCTCTACTTCTGCCTTAGGCCGCTCCGTAGTGGTGGCGACCGCATCAATGATTTGTTGCTTTGTCATTCCACTTCAGTCTAGCTGTTTGGATCCGCACTCGCCTGATCGGCCACGTTTTCCGGTATCGCCAGATCGGTGCACATGAGCCGCAACACCTGAGCCGCGTCGAGCGGCAGGCCGGCAATCCGGGCATCGCGGCCCGCGCCAAGGACCTCGGTGAGCAGATCCTTCTTGAGGGCAATCCATCCGCCTGGCGTCTCGTAACTGACTAGAAAATGCGCTTCCAGTCTTCCTGCCATTAATTGCGCCCGATCATAGCTCGGCTCAGCTTTGTGCGCCGCCACAATCTGCCGGTCAGAAGAAACCAAATACTGGGTCGGCAGATCCGGGATGCCGTCCACCGACTCCGATATACAGGCGCCCGGTTCTCGAGCCTTTGCGGGCTAGCTCGCTCTCGATGCGGCGATAAACTTCTTCGGCGAACTGTTGCGGGTACTCGAACAACCGTTGTACTTCGCGATCGATGTGGGGCAATTTCCGCCAGCCGTTCACCCAGGCGAGCTTTGCAGCCTTTTTGTCCCGATCGTTGGTATCCGAATCATTAAATACATCCTCAAGACTGAATCGCGTTTCGGCATCGTGCTGCATGGCCTTGAGAGCCATGTGCTCGATGAGATGAGATGGCAACCCGAATATAACTCCGTACGGAGAATAGCCGCCGTCAACCGGCCTGAAAAGCGGGAAATCGTCACGTAGCGGCTGAATCAATCGCTCCACGAGCGCACCGTACTCTTTTAGTAGCCGCACCTGCCGTTGTCCCGCGGGCGAATAAACCACATGGCCCTCGGGATTCGTTTCGATGAACACGTGCTCGATCATGCTGTAAGCGCTCAACAGGTCGATGCGATTCAGAAACAGCTCGGGATCGGCAGATATGCCCTGAAAGATGGCGCCTGCCATGCCGAGCCGCATTCGCTCGTCGCCGCTCTGAAGTGCGCGGTCATAGGCTTTGAGCAGATCCACCAGACCTTGCATCAGCAGCGCGAAATCGAGCGCATTGGAGGCGCGCGTGCGAAGAACGACGCTACGGTCGCTCATAGGCACGCCATCCTTCTGGCAGTAGTAACGAATCTGCGAGGTCAGATGCCCGCCCAGCATTCGAACATGGGCTTTCTGGATTTCGAGCACGTCCGCTTCCGGCAGCGTCTCCGTGACCTGCCGGGCGACCTCGAAATAGGGCGCCAGCTCATCGGTAATGAGGCTCTGCGCCAATGGAATCAGCCAGCGCGCATCGCGCACGATCACGGGCTGACCGGCTGGTGAGCCTCTCCAGAGCTCATCGAGCACGCCTTGAATTTCTGCGAGCCGCCCACCTGCGCTCGTTGGGTCGTCGTCCCAGAGGCGCATGCTCAGGAACTGAAGCCACCGGAGTACATACAAGTTGAACAGCGTGTGCGCGTAGTGAATGCGGCCGTTGCGGCCCGGCCAGCGCGTCTGCTGCCAGCAATAAAAGGCGCGAATCATCATCTCCGCCGGATGGATCAGGTCGTTATGCAGATCCCGAACCGGACGAGGTCTGAATCCCCCGGCCCAATGCGCTTCCTCCAGTTGGCCCCTCAAATGAGTTTGGACACGTGTCTGGCTGCCGGTGGCCGCAGTGTGCGCAAAGAAGCAATCCTCGAAAACCGAGACAAAAGAGACTGGTCCTGCGTGTACCCGATCGGCTTTCGCTGGGCGTTCAGAACGGCTTCAATGCTCTCGACGATATCTTCGCGATGCGTCAAAAACAATCGCAGCAGCTCGATGTTTGCCTGAAACGGCGCCGCGGACCCGACAAGTCTGTCAGAGGTCATGGTTGATTTTACTTGAACACCACGGCTGGCCGAGATGGGAAGCTGGACTCCACGGGGACGTGCCAGCGCGGCCCGATGCGGTTATTCTGAGGTATGAGCAGCATCCAGGCCGCTGCGCCGGGGCAGACCCTGCGCGAGAGGACCTCCTACGCAGTGCTGACCATGATCAGCTTCTGCCATCTTCTGAATGACATGATTCAGTCGCTGCTGCCGGCGATTTATCCCATCCTCAAGGGCAATTTCCATCTGGACTTCGGCCAGATAGGCCTGATCACTTTCACCAGCCAGCTCACGGCGTCGGTGCTGCAGCCGGTTGTGGGATGGTTCACGGATAGACGCCCGCAGCCGTTTTCTCTCAGCATCGGTATGGGCTTCACTTTATTGGGACTGGTGATGCTATCCACCGCCTCGTCGTTTCTTCTGATTCTGGCGGCAGCCGCGATGGTGGGGGTTGGCTCGTCGGTGTTTCATCCGGAATCGTCGCGCGTCGCGCGCATGGCCTCGGGCGGGCAGCATGGCTTCGCACAATCGTTTTTTCAAGTAGGAGGGAATGCGGGCTCAGCCTTGGGTCCGCTCCTGGCGGCGTTCATTGTGGTGCCGCACGGACAAGGAAGCCTGGCGTGGTTTTCGCTGGCGGCGCTGTTGGGGATGGTCCTGCTCGGCAAAGTGGGGCTGTGGGCGAAGAGCCATCGGGCGGCGCGCGCGAATGCGCCGAAGCGGGCGGGCGATCACGCTCTGCACAGTTTGCCGTCCAACAAAGTGACGTGGACCATTGCGATTCTGGTAGTGCTGGTTTTCTCCAAGTTCATCTACATGGCCAGCTTGACCAGTTACTATACGTTCTATCTCATCAGCACCTTTCACGTTCCGGTGCAGACCGCGCAAGTATATCTTTTCGTGTTCCTGGGCGCGGTTGCGCTGGGCACGATCGCGGGCGGTCCCATTGGCGATCGAATCGGCCGCAAGTACGTGATCTGGTGTTCGATCCTGGGCGTGCTGCCCTTCACGCTGGCGCTGCCTTACACCAACCTCACGTGGACCGTGATCTTCAGCGGAATCATCGGCATGATTCTGGCATCGGCGTTCCCGGCGATTGTGGTGTACGCGCAGGAACTGCTGCCCGGCAAGATAGGCATGATCTCGGGGTTGTTCTTCGGCCTGGCTTTTGGCACCGCGGGCATTGCCGCGGCGCTCTTGGGCGAACTTGCGGACCACACCAGCATCGGTTTTGTATATCGAGTATGTGCCTTCATGCCGATGCTGGGATTGTTGACCGTGTTCCTGCCGGACATTGACGGCGTCATGCGGCGGGACGCTAGAACGCGGAAGGCTTAGCAGTCGCCCCGGCCTGCCCGCGGCGAGGTTTTGTTCTAGAATGGCTGCCAGGAAGGAACGAACGATGAAGGCCTTCTATATTCCCGCTTGGATAACGCTTGCGCTGATCCCAGTGGCGCTGCCACTTTCGGCGCATCATTCATGGCCGGTAAACCAGCAACGGCTGGTTACGGTGAAGGGTACGGTGGTCGATTTCCAGTGGGGCAACCCGCACCCGATGATCACTCTTGCAGTTCAGACCGCCAACGGCGACACGGAGAAATGGCAAGTCGGCGGCCCGGCCCTCAACCGCATGGAGGCTAACGGCTGGACGAAGACCACCGTCAAAGCCGGCGACGTGATCACAGGTATCGGCCATCAGTACTCCGATGGCCAGAAGATCATCCGGCTGGAGCGGGTCATCCTTCCCAATGGCAAGGAACTCCTGGTCTACGGTCACTGACCGGCTCACCCGGCCGTAACTACCGGGTGTTGTCGTGGTGCTCCAGCGTGACGTAATGCCCGGCGTCCTTGTCGACGCAAGGCGCGGCCTCTTCGAGCGCGTCCGGCTGAAGTGTCAGCGTGCGCGACAGCGTCCACGGCTTTTGGAGAACCTCGGGGTCTTCCGCGGTTACCTGGTACTGAAGCGTGTCGCCGACCCGCCGCAGCCGCTCCGTGACGTGCAGTTTCCGGCTGTGAAACAAGCCATTGTCTCCGAGCCAGGTTTCGTCCGTGAGCCGGGTTACGTCCACCACCAGCGTGTCGCCCTCCCAATGGCCCACCGAATCGCCGTTATACGTCGCGGCGAGTTCGGGATCGGTGCCGTGGGGGCGTCCATCGAGCGGAATCACGCGCCATTGATTGCCCGTGCTGTCGGCGTAGAGAAAAATCGCCTGCGCGGGCGTCTGCACGATCTGGTGCGGAGGTCCCAGGCGCGGTACGCCCGGCGGCTGGCAATGCAGCGCCGGATCTTCCTTCACCTGATTGTCGTAGAGCGACTTCACTTTGGCCGCGAACTCGGGTTTGTACTCGGGCTTGGCATCGTTCAACGGAGTGTTGTACAGCGCCCCCGACTTCGGATTGAACGCGCCGCCGATCACGAAGCTCTCGCCGACCTTCTCGATCGTACCGATGCCGAAGAAGTGGTGCCACACGCCATTCAGGTCAGGATGCCCATCCGCAAGTTCTGGTGTCGGCTTGGAGGCCGCACCAGGATTCTTGGCGGCTTCCGCGGCGTAGTTGGTTTGCGCAGGAGTGCTGACGGGCGCCATCAGAATGGCGGCGACCAGCGCGGCGGGCGCAGAAAATCGGTGGATTGCGATGGTGGATGCCATGGTGCCCTCTATTTCTGCCCTTTCCGCAAACTCGGGTCCGCGTCCTGCGGAGACATGCTGAATACATGGCCGTCCGGATAACCCAACTTGGTCAGGAATCCGTAGGCTTGACTGCCGTCCTTGGCGGGGTTCGCCGTAAACGTCACTTCCTGCTTGTTGCTCAGCAACACATCCTTGGTCAGCCCGCTCCCGCGGAAAAACAGCGGAGGCAGCGATTGCAGCGCCCAGGTGGTCGTCTTTCCGGCGTCGTCCTTCACGTCCACATAAATAAAGATGTGCGGATTGATCCAGTCGACTTTCGAGACCACTCCCCGCAGGGTAACCGTCTTGGTTGCGTCGAACTCCGCGGAAAAGGAATGATGCGCGAGCAGCGGCAACGCGCATAACAGCACTGCTGGCGCGGCCCAAGCCACTCGAGATGTGCCTTTCATGGGATCCTCCAGTCGTCTCCAGAGAGTATATAGTCGCAGGCCGCCGGGCGCAATCGCATGCGCTGCTAGTGTCATACTTGCTCGAAGAGGAGAAGACCCATGCCGAAGACCATCCTTGCCGCAGCCGCGGCGCTGCTGATAAGCGGGAGCGTAGCCCTGGCGCAGCCGCCCGGCATTACTCCCGAGATGATTAACCGTTCGCTGCCTCTCGAAGGCGCGCCCCTCGCGGTGGCTGGACCGTACAAGGTCGCCTCGGAAGGCGCTTTCGGTTCACCCGGGCTTCACGTGTATCGCCCCGAGGCACTGGAGGCGTTCCCGAAGAAGGACTCGCTGCCCGTGATGATATGGGGGAACGGCGGTTGCGCGATTGACAGTACGCGCTATTCGGGCTTTCTGACGACCATCGCTTCGCACGGCTTTTTGGTGCTGGGCACGGTCCCGCAGGAAGGCGCGGCGCGACGGCAGGAATCCGCCGATGACGTGCGTACCGCGATCGACTGGGCCGCCAAGGAAAATGCACGAACAGACTCGCCGCTGAAGGGCAAGATAGCCTTGGACAAGGTCGCTGTCATGGGTCAGTCGTGCGGAGGATTTCTGTCGATCGAACTCGGCGCCGATCCGCGGGTCAAGACGATCGGCGTGTTCAACTCAGGCGTGCAAGACGCTGCGCCCCGCCGCGCCGGGCAAGGCACAGGGTAAAGCTTCGCCGCAACCCACGCCGGACGCTCTGCCCAAATTGCACGGGCCGGTGCTGGTGATCAACGGCGGTGAACCCGACTTCATGCTGGCGGCCTCGTCCGCGACGTTCGACAAGATTGACAAGGTGCCCGCGTTTTACGGCTCCCGGCACAACGCCGGCCACACCGCGACGGTCTTTCATCCCGGCGGCGGCGAGTTCGCCAATGTCGCCTCGAACTGGCTCAGTTGGACCTTCAAGGGCGACAAGAAAGCCGGCCAGATGTTCGTGGGCAAGAACTGCAGCCTGTGCACGAATTCGAACTGGGATGTGCGATCGAAGGGGATCAAGTAATCGATCGTTTCCCGAATTATTTCGGAAGCGGATCTATGGACGTAAACGAACCTAGCGGATTGACCCGCAATCCGAGAGTCGACAAATTAACGCTCGGAGTCGAGAACTCCGCCACGCCGCGAATTCCGACGGTCTTCTGAAACTGCGACGGGAGCAGGAAGGCCATGCGCCCTGAGGCGGGGATCGTAAGCGTTTGATTGTCGAGAATCTGCCCGTTCTCGTCGCTCAGGGTCACGGAAATGACCGCAGCCTGAGACGGATCTTGATTTGCCAGGGCCATGGCCGTGATGAATCCCGAAGTGTTGTCGAAGGGCAACACGAAATGTCGCAGACTGTTTAGCTGAACCGGGACCGCGCCGTCCGAATCCCGGGTCGAGCTTAGGTGCTGCCTGAAGATAACGGTGCCGGCGATTGAGCCAGACGTATTGATCCGGCCCCACCCCTGGATCAGGCTTCCGCCTCCGTTCGTCTGGATGATTCGGGAGCCGCCCACAGGGATGACGTCACCGTACTCGGCAGCTCCAGCGGCGCCGGCCACGGGCAGGTTCCAGGGTGTTCCATTAGGCTGGGTGAATTGCAAGGAGAATGGAGCGTCCGTGGAGCCGGTATTGATCAGGATCATGGTCGTCTGCCAGTCGGGCCCATCGGCGATCTGCGAGATGAAACCGGTGGTTCCGGCGGCCGGCAAGCCGTCCAGATTAATCGGTTCTATGGATGTGAAGGCGCCACGCGGATTCGAGAGAAGGCCCAGTGCCGCCACCTCCGATGCAGAGGAAGTGAACTCCGCGATGCCTCTTCGGTTGGCGGTCTTCGAGAACTGGGAAGGCAGCGTGAATGCAACGCGGCTGCTCCCGTTCAGGAACATCGACTCGGAAGAGATCAGCAAGCCATTTTCGTCCCGGAAGGTGATCGACAAATTGGTTTGAAGACCTTGGGGATCTAGCGCCGCGATCGATGTGACGAACCCTTGCGTGTTGTCGAAGGGCAATAGAAAGTGCCGCCCTGTTCCCGAATTTACCGGCACGACTCCTTCGGCATCTATCGTGTCTGACAGATGCTGACGGAAAATGGCGTTGCCGCTAATCCCTTTGCCGGCGATCACCTCCGCCCAACCTTGCAGAAGATCGGCGGATTCGCCCAGGGTTTCGAGTGTACGGGTTCCTCCAACAGGAATGACATCCGAGTATTGATTCACGGCACCGATTCCCTTCAACGGAAGATTGAGGGGGCTGCCATCCGCCTGGTAAAAATCGATTTCGAACGGTGCCGGTTCACTATCGGTGTTGGCCAGTACGATCGTAGTCTTCCAAGCGCCGCCGTCCGCGACTTGCGAGATTCTCAGCTTATTCTCGTGAACCGTCAAGGTGACGGCGATGGCCACAGGAGCGCTACCATTGTTCGGGTTCAACATGAGGACCCCGTTATACGTCCCCGCGGCCAGACCCGTCGGATCCACGGAAACCGGTAGTTGTACGGGATAGTTGATGTACTTGGCAGTCAGAGTCTGAAGAACGGCAGACGTCGCTCCCCCGCTGGATACGACAACCCAGGAGGGCGCTGTGGTCGTGTAAGTGATCGGGGAGCCGCTTCCGAGCAAAGTGACGTTTTGAACGGGGTTGGATACAGAACCGCTTTGCGCGTCAAACGTGAGCGAACTGGGATTTACAGACAAGGTGGACACGTTGACCACGTTCAACACCACCGGCACGCTAAGCGGGGAATTCTGTGCGTCCGACGACGAAATGGTAACCGTTCCGGAATACGTTCCCACGGTCATGCCAACCGGGGACACAGAGACTTGAACGATTTTCGGCGTCGTGCCCCCCAGACTATTCACGGAGAGCCACGCTCCCTTGTTCGTGGACGCGGAAACCTTGTAGTCGGTATTGTCTCCAAAGATGGAGAGAGCCTGACTGGCCGGTACAGTGGAATTAATCTCGTATGTAAACGATAGCGCCCGGGGAGTGGTTATCAAAGCCGGTTTGTTTCGGATGATAAAAGTTACTCCGAGATTGTAAGTGCTTCCCGCCGCGGTCGAAGTAATGGCGACCACGGTGCTGTATGTCCCGACGGGAAGACTGCCCTGGGTTACCGATAGAGTCATCGATCCAGGTGTTGTGGCGCTCTTATTGTCTACCGTCAGCCAGGTTGCCGATGGAGGAACAGCCACACTATAGTCGAGTGGCGTGCCGTTGCTACTGAGCGTCACCACCTGCGCCAATGGGAACGAATCTCCGATCTGGTAGTTAAACGTGACGGCACTTGGCTGCGCGAGCAATTGGGGTTTGGTCACGATGAGCACTACCGGCACCACCAGAGGGCTGTTGGCCGCGCCGTGCGAAGTAAGAGTTACTCTTCCGGCGTAAGATCCCGGTGACAACGCAACCGCCTTCAGCGAAGCCAGGAAAGTTGTGGTGGTGCTTGACGACGCGGGATTGACGGCTAACCAGTCACCGCCATTGTCCGTCGCAACAGTAGCCGCCACTGCCACACCGCTGCTGGGCAGCTGACTCTTCACAGTGAACGTTTGGGCCGGCGGCAGACTTCCGCCCATCGGGATGACAAACGATAACGACGACGGAGTTACGGAGAGTGTGGTCCCCGGAAGAACTGTCAGCAACACGTGGATCGAGAGTCCAGTGGAGAACGTGACTGTGCTTTGATAGGTGCCGGACTGAAGTCCCGTTGGGTCTATCGCCAGACAAACGGACTTCGGAGTCGCACCACTGGTTGGACTGACACTCAGCCACGGTTCCCCCGAGGTCGAAGCGCTAAACGCCTGGCCGCCCGGACTGCTATTTAGGACAAAACATTGCTGATTGGGTGGATCAACGCCGATGGTATAGGTGAATACAATCTGCGAGCTTACATTCAGCGTTATGGCGACTGTCTGCGGACTATTCGACGCATTCGACGAAGTAACCGTAAGGTTTCCAGTGTAGGTCCCAGGTTGCAGACCGCTCGGATCGACACTAACGGATATGGCCGCGGGCGTCGACCCGCTCGCTGGATTGATGGCGATCCAGCTCCCTCCGTCGCTGGTTGCCGTCGACACGCTAAAAGAGGCGCCGGCGAAATTGCTGGACACCGCGATCGATTGCGCATTTGGCCGGGCGCCGCCGATCTGGTACGCGAAGAAGAGGGACGCCGGACTGGCTGAAATAGTTCTGGGCGGCACATTGATCGTCAGGTTGACGGTTCCGGTCACTGGTGACTGCGATTGTCCGGAAGCCGTGAGGTTTACGGTGAAGTGTCCGGCATACGTTCCGTTCGCCATGGCACCGGGAATGACCGAGACCGTTAAGCTGGTGCCAAAAATGCCGACCGAACCACTGGACGGAGTTACCGTAATCCAAGGCGCATCCTGGCTCACCGAGAAGCTCGCGAGCACATTGCTCGAGATCGTGCAGGTCCCGGACGGGACGGAGCTGCCGGTGTAAGTGAAATTGAGGACGCAGTTGCTTTGCGCCCTGAGCGCCCCCCCGCCTGCACAGAGGACCGAGAGGAGAAGCCAAAAGAAGCTTGCGCCAGGGGCGCGGCCGTGAAGAGTCTTTAATGTGAACTGCTGCCTGGTGGCCTGGTCTGGAGTTCTCAAAACATCTCTTAGATCGGCAGACTGGCCCCGACGCTGCAGAGCCCGTCAAAACCGGGTCTAAGGGTCGGTCTAGTGGGGTGCCGAGCGGCTATGGGCCTTTCAGCCGGCTCCGGATGTGATCGTTGATCCAATGGTCATCCCACCACTCGACTGGATTTACCTGCACCCCGTCAACCTGCATCGAGAAGTGAAGATGATCGCCGCCCGCCAAGCCCGTGGATCCACTTTTTCCCATCTGTTGACCGCGGCTCACCATCTCGCCCTCTTTCACCGTAATCTCGCTCAAGTGGCCGTAGATGGACTGCAGTCCCAATCCGTGATCCAGAACGATGCAATTTCCGTAGATCCCTAGCGGCGCAGCCCAGATCACTTTGCCGTCATTGGCCGCGAGCACCGGACCGTGCTGCGTGGTCGCAAGATCGAATCCCAGATGCACCTGCTGATCGATCTTCTTGCCCTTGTATACGTAGGTCCGAAGATCCGCGAATGCCGATTCGACCTGCGAGCCCGCGAGTTGAAGGAACGATTGCGTCCACAGGAAGTGTCCCTCCGTCTTCAACCGCAGGTCGGAGAGCGTCTTGTTATTGGCGCGCCGCGTTTCTCCATTGATCTTCAGGAAGCGCGTGACTAGATCCCCGGAGCCTCCCGGATCGATTTGATTGTCGACCTTTTCCAGAAAGGCGTCGTCAATCGACAAATCCCGCGCGCGAAACTTCTTGGGGAAGACCTTGAACCAGAAACGCGCCGTCGCTTCCGTCCCCGCGCCGTTTCGCGCAAACACGACGGGAACCGTATCGGGGGGCGTGTCCCAGCTGTAGGCAAACAGCGTGACGCGCTGTTCGGTCTGCCCCGGCTCCGGAAAGCTGCGGAAGGCGGCCGGGCCCACACGAACCCCGGCGTCCTGCCAGGAACCCGTCGGAGTGAGAAGCGCGAACTCCGAGCCGCCCTGGTTGATGTAGTGCTGAAAGCCATCCGTGGTTACCGAAGGCGGCCGGAGAATCACATCGACGTCCGCCGCGATCGTATCGGTCACAGCGCGCAGATCGTTCGACTGAACCTCGACGATCACCCGAGCCTTGCCCTCTTTCAAATGCGCGGCGCGATCTTTCCCGACGATAAAGTGGATGATCTCGGGCCCGGCGTGAGTTCGCCAAAACGTAAAGCGCGTCGCCGGCTTGGTCTCCTTGTCAACAATGACGTTGTTGCCGTCCTGCTCGATGCGGGTGGTGACTGCGCGAACCCCATGTGGATTCCCGATCCGCACGCTGATCGTAGTAGATATTCCGATCATGGCGGGCTGCGGAGCAAACGCCAGGCTGGAGTGCGAGGACATCGCGAACAGGGCTACCGCCCCGGCCGCGGCGATGACAACGATCACAAGGAGGAATGTAAGTAACTTAGCCATGACGATTCGCGATCTTCCTGTAGCTTACCGAAGTGCGGGAGGAACGTCGACGTTTATTTTGGAACGCTCAAGCGTTCTCTCGAGAATGGCCGATGCGCACCCAGTGAATAATCGACAGGACGCTTCCGATCAAACAGAACGCGATGAAGCCACCCATGAACCACTCAAACTCCGATGAGTCCGCGACCCGGAGGATCCCTCGCCCGAAGTAGATAGCGGCCCAGCCGAGCAGCGAATATCGAATCGTGCGCGCCACGAAGACCAGCGTCAGGAGCCGCGCCTTCGGATACTGGAATGCGCTCGCCACCGCGATGGCTGCGCCGAACGGAAAAGGCGGTGGCGCGAGACAAGTAACGATCAGCATTCCAGCCGCGTGCTTCTCCATTTTGTCCTTCAGGTAACCGAGGAGTTTGGGTTTTACCAGCCGCTTGAGGCCGGCCTGTCCACTTTTGCGGCAAACCAGATCCAGCAGGAATACGCCGATGGCAGACCCTGCAGCTCCCGCCAGCACATAGAGAGGAAGCCACTGGTGATGCCTGGCAACCAAAATCACGGTAAGCAGATCGCTTCCCACCGGCAGGAACAAAAAGGAATCGTCGGCGATAGAAACCAACAGGATCCCCAACGCGCCAAGTTGAAGAAAAAACGCCAAAAGGTGGCGGATTGACAGGCTCACAGGAGCAATACGTAGCAATCGGCAGGCCAATATTTGCCGGCCTCATTCGCTTCTGAGGGACAATAGGGGAAGGGCTTCGCCCAGTTCCGCGAGCTTTATGCGTTTTGCCGCAATTTTATTGCTGACCTCCTGTTCGTTCGGCGCGGACCTGACCGTCCCGTCCAAAGACCTATATAGCGGCTGGCTCCAGATGTACGATCTCAAGTTCGACGAAGCCCACCAGATTTTTGGCGAGTGGAAACAAAGCCACCCTGGCGATGCGCTCGGACCCGCTTCCGATGCCGCCGCATACCTTTTTTCCGAGCTGGCCCGGCTGGGAGTCCTCGAATCCGAGTTGTTCGTCGACGACGCGAAATTCAAGAATCGGGCCAAGCCTCAACCGGACTCCAAACTGAAGCCGCGCTTCGATCATGAGAATCGAGCAGACCGAACATCTTGCCGACGCAGCGCTCCAGTCCGCCGCGGCCGACCCCAATGCCTTATTCGCCAAAGCCTTGAGCTTTGGATTGCGCGCCGATCTCGCTTCGCTCATCGAGAAACAGGATCTCGCCGCGCTCCGCTATACCAAGCAGGGCCGCGTCTTCACCGACAAGCTCACAGCGGCGGATCCGAAGGATTACGATGCTTATATCGGTCTGGGCGTCGAGAATTATTTATTGAGTCTCAAGCCGGCGCCCGCTGCGCGCCTTGCTCTGGATGACGGGATCGCAAGTCGATCGCGACAAGGGACTTCAGGAACTGCGCATGACGGCGCAGTACGGCCATTATCTGGAGCCGTTCGCCAAGCTGCTTCTGGCCGTGGCCGCCTTGCGCGACAACAATCGAAACCTCGCCCGGGATTTGCTATCCGGCTTGCACAATCGATTCCCCGACAATCCGCTCTATCTGCGCGAGCTGAACCGGCTTGCAGCGCCCTCAAAATGACGCGAGCGCGCTACAATAAGCGTTTGGATCTAATTACGAATGTCATATTCTAGCGGTCGTCAATTTGTTCAGCTTCCCGGTCCCACCAACGTTCCCGAACGTGTGCTGCGAGCCATGTCGCGGCCGACCATCGATCATCGCGGTCCGGAGTGTGGACTCCTGGGACTCGAAGTCCTGGAAGGGATGAAAGACATCTTCCAAACCTCGGGAAAAGTGATCATCTTTCCTTCTTCCGGATCGGGAGCGTGGGAAGGCGCACTGACCAACACCCTTTCCCCCGGCGACAAAATATTGATGTTCGAAGTCGGCCAATTCGCCGCCTTGTGGATTCAGGTGGCGGTGAAATTGGGCCTGAATGTCGACGTGGTCGCCAACCGACTGGCGGCACGGCGTGGACGCGCAAGTGGTCGAAGCGAAGCTGCGCGAGGATCGCGATCACAAAATCAAGGCCGTCGTGCGTGGTGCACAATGAAACGTCTTCGGGCGTCACCAGCTCGGTAGGCGCGGTTCGCAAAGCGATGAGCCGTGCACAGCATCCGGCGCTGTTGCTGGTGGACGTGATCTCGTCGCTCGCCTCCATCGATTACCGGCACGACGAATGGGAAGTCGACGTGTCCGTCGGCGGATCGCAGAAGGGCATGATGCTGCCGCCGGGACTCGGGATTCAACGCGATCAGCGAAAAGGCGCTGGCGGCCTCGAAGTCCGCAAAGCTTCCCCGGTCGTACTGGGAATGGGAGCCCATGCTCGCGCAGAACAAGAACGGTTTCTTTCCTTACACGCCCGCGACCAACATGCTTTTCGCTCTGCGCGAATCGCTGAACATGCTGCGGGAGGAAGGGCTTGCAGAACGTCTTCAAGCGGCACGAACGCCATGGCGAAGCGACGCGGCGCGCCGTCCAGGCTTGGGGACTCGAAAACGTGGCTCTCAATCCGAAAGAATTCAGCAACTCGGTGACCGCCGTCTACATGCCGGCCGGCCACTCCGCCGACGAGCTTCGCAAAGTGGTACTCGAGCGGCTGAACATGGCTCTGGGCAGCGGTCTGGGCAAGCTGGCGGATAAAGTCTTCCGCATCGGGCACCTGGGCGACTTCAACGATCTGATGCTGGCGGGAACTCTCGGCGGCGTCGAGATGGGCCTGGATCTCGCCGGCGTTCCGCATCGCAAGGGCGGCGTCGCGGCGGCGCTCAGCTTCCTGACGGAATCGCTCAAAGAAGTCGCTGAGCCGGCGCGGGTTTAACGCGATACCTCACGCGATCGTCTCAGGCAATGATTCCCGGCGCCTCGTGCCCGATCGCCTGCACGTACTCGACGTACGATCCCGGATAAACCACCGGCTTGCGATCCGTGCCGCTCTCGCCTCCCAGTTCCAGCACCCGCGAACCCAGAGCCGCGCAGGAACATGCGGTCGTGCGAGACGAAGATCATGGTGCCTTCGAAATCCTTGAGCGCCTCCACCAGCATCTCCTTGGTGGCCAGATCCAGGTGATTGGTCGGCTCGTCGAGCACCAGGAAATTCGGCGGGTTGTATAGCATCCGCGCCATCGCCAGCCGCGATTTCTCGCCGCCCGATAGCGACCGGATCTTCTTGTCCACATCGTCGCCCGAAAACTGGAACGCCCCCGCCAGCGTGCGCAGCGAACCCAGGCCATCCTGCGGAAAATCGCCGATGAGCTGCTCGATCACCGTCAGATCCGGATTCAGCACGTCGAGCGACTGCTGCGCGAAGTATCCCATCGTAAGGCTCGCCCCCAGCCGCACACTTCCCGCATCCGGCGCGCTCGCGCCGGCGATCATTTTCAGCAGCGTCGTCTTCCCCGCCCCGTTCCTGCCCATCACCGCCCAACGCTCGCCCCGGCGGACCGTGAGACTGAAACCGTCGTAGATCACGCGCTTGCCGTAGCTCTTGTGCAGGTCCTCGATCACGGCCACCTGGTCGCCGGATCGCGGCGGAACGCGAAACTCGAACTTCACCACCTGGCGTTGCTTCGGCAGCTCGATTTTCTCGATCTTGTCCAGCGCCTTGATGCGGCTCTGCACCTGCGCCGCCTTGGCCGCGTGCGTCCGGAAGCGGTCGATAAAACGCTGCTCCTTGGCGAGCATGGACTGCTGCCGCGCGAAGGCCGCCTGCTGGTTGGTCTCGCGAATCGTGCGCTCGCGCTCGTAGAAATCGTAGTCGCCCGAGTACGCGATGATCTCGCCCGCATCGATCTCCGCGATCTTCGACACGATGCGGTTCATGAACTCGCGGTCGTGCGAGGTCATCAGCACCGAGCCCGGGTAGGACTTGAGAAAATGCTCCAGCCAGACGATCGACTCGATATCCAGGTGGTTGGTCGGTTCGTCCATCAGCAGGACGTCCGGCCGTCCCAGCAGCACGCGCGCCAGCGCCACGCGCATCTTCCAGCCGCCTGAGAGCGCGCCCACGTCGCCATCGATCTGGTCGTCCTGGAAGCCCAGGCCGTGCAGCACCTCGCGCGACCTGCGCTTCGAGCGCGTAGCCGCCCAGATGGTCGTACTCTTCCTGCACGTGGCCGAAGCGCTCGAGGATCTTGTCCATCTCGTCCGCCCGCTCGGGATCTTCCATGGCCTGCTGAAGATCCTCCAGCTCGTGATGCAGATCGCCGGCGCGCCCGCTGCCCGCGATGGCTTCATCCAGCACCGACCGGCCCTTCATCTCCTCCACGTCCTGCCGGAAGTAGCCGATGGTCAGCTTCTTCGGAACCGAGACCTCGCCTTCGTCGGGCGATTCCTCGCCGACCACCATGCGGAACAGGGTCGTCTTGCCGGCGCCGTTGGGTCCCACCAGACCGACCTTCTCGCCCGGATTCAATTGAAAGGAAGCGTCGACGAAGATAAGCTGCTTGCCGTACTGCTTGTGGATGTTGGAGAAGGAGATCAACTTCCAAGCTATCAGAGCGGCTCAGGGCAACCAAGGAACGGTGGTTATCGGCCAGACCCAAAAGAAGTTTTGGCTTTTCTTTCAGTGACTTGCATTTGGCAACCCGGTTGCAAATAGAGAAGCGGAACTGGGAGGTTGATATGAAGCTCACTCTGATGCCGGTCACCATGTTAGCCGGCGCGATGATGTTATTGGCTCCGAACGCTATTTTTGCCCAGCATCGAGGTGGGGGCGGAGGGGGAGGCAGTCACTCTTCCGGTGGCAGCCGCGGTTCTTCGGGCGGCGGCCGGAGTTTCTCCGGATCGCGCGGGGAGGTGGCGGAGGCGGAGCACGATCGTTCTCTGGCGGCGGGCAGCGCGGATATTCGGGTGGCAGCCAGCGCGGGTACTCCGGCGGCGGCCAACGCGGGTATTCGGGTGGACAGCGCGGGTACTCCGGCGGTCAGCGAGGCTCCTATGGCCGCGAATACCGTGGCGGTTACCGCGGAGGCTATGGAGGCTACCGAGGCGGGGCGTATTTCGGATACTATGGCTCCCCCTATTACTACGGCGGCGGCTACTATCCCGGCTACTATGGCAACTATTGCACCGGCGGTTACTACGACCAGTTTGGCAATTGGATCCCCGACCCGGCCTGTTCCTACAATCCTTACTACCCTTATTAAGCTTGCCCTGAAGTAAGACGAAGGCGCAGTTCGGAAGTTTGCCGGCGGTGGCAGATCAGGCACAAGGATCGGATGTTCTCCAGATCGCATTCGCCACCGCCCTCGACCACCGGGACGATATGATCCGCGTCCCACAGGGTTTTCCGGCTGATCCGCTTGAGACCCCATCGCGCGAGCAGCTTTTGCCGATGACTCCCGCGAGCCCGTTTCAGATCGAAATAAGCCGCGCGGCAATCGATCCCGCAAATCGCGCAGACGCCTTTATCGCGCGCGAATACCTGCTCACGCAAATATCCCGGATCCGTTCGCAGCCGCCATTCGTGGACGCACCAGTCCGAGCAAAAAGTGAATCGCCGCGGGGGGACTTCAAGATTACACCAGCGGCACAGAGTACGGCCAGCCTGCCCTCTCGGCAGCGTGGCTCGATCGGCAAACCCGCCGGGCATCGTCCGGGAAGTGCTCACAAAACATTCTTAGCATAAATTGTCTTGGATCGGAGCGCCGTTCTAGTGATAGATTCGAAGCATGACCGGCGAGGGCGGCGATCACTCTATGAACCCGAACGGACACTGGCAACAGGAGCTGTTTACCCCGTTGGTGAACACGCTCATCTCGGATATCCTTCAACTCGGCGGCGAATCCGAGCTCACCCGGACGTTTGCTCAGTTCCGGAAGGAGTTTGAACCTGCGCTCCAGCAGATTCGGGACAGGTTGATGACGGTCGCCATGGACCGGGGCCTCGAAACGTAAGCCCGCTCTACGCGATCCTGCGATCACTTCGCTTTTACATACCGCTTCAGCGACTTCGATCCGACCTCGGCGCCGTAGATCACGCCGTCCGCATCCACCGCGACCCCTTCCGCCGCGCTGGTGGCGGGAAGTGCGCCGGTAGACACCAGAGGATCGGGAATAAACGCCGTCACGACCCCGTCTTTCGCGCTGCCGATCCGGATGCCTCGCTTCCATCCCGGGTTGTACCCGTAGCCTTCCTTATCCGTCGATTCTGAATCGGCGACGTACAGAATATCGTTCTTGTCGATATACAGCCCGCTTGGCCGGCTGAACTGTTTCCATTGCTCCAGGAACTTGCCGTCCTGGTCGAAGATCTGAATGCGGTTGTTCGCGCGGTCGCCTACGAATAACCGGCCCCGGGAATCGAACGCCAGCGCATGCGGCACTTCAAATTCGCCCGGCGCCGATCCATGCTTTCCCCATTTCTTGATAAACTTCCCGTCTTTATCGAATTTCAGGATTTCGGCTGCCCCCATTCCCGGCGTGTGGCCCTCGGCGACGAAAATATCGCCATTGGAAGCGATCGCAACATCGTTGGGTTGGTTAAACGCGTAGTCCAGCGTCATCAGGACCTGTCCATCCGCGCTGAACTTCACGACCGTAAATCCCTTGCCGCCCTGCGCCTGGCCATCGGTAATCCAGACATGGTTTTCCTGGTCGACGGCAATTCCGTGAGGAAACAGAAACATGCCCGATCCGAAGCTCTTGATCAGTTTCCCTGAAGCATCGAAGTGCAGGATGGGATCGTCGGTCTTCCCGGCGCAACTGTTCGCGCCGCATCGTTCCGCCACCCAGATCCCTCGGCCATCGCGATCGATATCGACGGCGCTGGTCGATCCCCAAGATCTTCCATCCGGCAACTTAGCCCAGTTCTCCATGGTCCGGTACGGATTCGGCTTGGAATTATCCTGCGCGAATACCGCCGCCGCGGCCATCGTCACCAGAAACAGGGGCTTTTTCATGAGCGGTCATTAGAATATACTCTTACCTCAAGGGAGACGCAATGCGACGCAATCTCGCGATCGGCCTAACGGTGGTCGCCATCGTATCGGTGCTCGGCATCGGATCCGCATGGCTGGATAAGAAGGCCACCGCGGAGGCTTCGGGCGTTCAAGCGCCGAGGTTTGAGGTCGACCCGATGTGGCCGAAGCCGCTGCCGAACCACTGGGTCCAGGGCAACACCATCGGCGTGTCGGTCGACAGTAAGGATCACATCTGGATCATTCATCGCGCCGGCTCGTTGGAGCGAATGGAGACCTACGCAGCGGCCACCCCGGTCGCGTCGGAATGCTGCAAACCCGCGCCCGCGGTTCTCGAGTTTGACGAAGAAGGAAATCTCCTGAACAGTTGGGGAGGCCAGGACGGCCCCGGATACGAGTGGCCCGCGTCGAACCACGGCATCACGGTCGATTACAAGGGCAACGTGTGGATCGGCGGCAACGGCCGCACCGCGAACGCTCCTGCGACTGCCGAAACGGCGGGCAACGCTACTCCCGGCGCCGCGGCCACCCAGGCTAAGCAGGCCGCCAAAGCGAAAGCGGCTCCCGGCGGTCCGCCGCACTATCACGACAGCATGGTGCTCAAATTCACCCAGGAAGGCAAATTCCTGATGGCGATCGGCAAGCCGGGCGCCAGTGAGGGCAGCAACGACGTCGAGAACCTGGGACTGCCCGCCAAAATCTTTGTCGACCCCAAGACCAACGAGCTGTACATCGCCGACGGTTACGGCAACAAGCGCGTGATCGTGTTCGATGCCGATACCGGAAAGTACAAACGCCATTGGGGCGCGTACGGCCACAAACCGGACGACGCTAATCTCGGGCCGTATCGTCCCGATGCCCCTCCGGCGCAGCAGTTCCGCAACCCGGTGCACTGCGCGGAGCTTTCGCTCGACGGGCTGCTGTATGTATGCGACCGCGTCAATGACCGGATCCAGGTCTTCAAGCCGGACGGGACCTTCGTCAAGGAAGCTTTCATCGCGAAAAATACGCTCGGCGATGGGTCCGCCTGGGACATCGCATTTTCGAAAGATCCGCAGCAGAAGTATATGTACCTGGTGGATGGCTCGAACGAAAAGATTTACGTCATGCTGCGCGAGACGCTCGAGATCCTGACCAGCTTCGGCGACGGCGGCCGTCAGCCCGGGCAGTTCTACGCCGTACATAGCATCGCCACGGATTCCAAGGGCAACATCTACACCACGGAAACCTACCGCGGCCAGCGTGTGCAGAAGTTCGTCTACAAAGGCCTGGCGGCGGTCACCAAGAAGGATCAAGGCGTCGTCTGGCCGAAGAAGTAAGTTCGGCTGCCGGGGCCCGAATCGCCCCGCCCTACATTATCCGGATTTCTCCGCCGATAGGACGCTTGCATGAAGGACAGGCGTTATGGCGTGCGGATCCCTTGCGAAGACCCCGTGAGTCTTAGCTGGATGGACCATACCGGCGAAACTCTGCAGGATTCCGCGCGCCTGGCAGACATCTCCCGATCGGGGGCCTCGGTACGGTCGCGACATCCCTTGAAGGTCGGGACCACGCTTTCGCTCCGTTACCAGGACCAGGAGTTTGTAAGCAAGGTGCGCCATTGCGTAACGGCTCCCTCCGGCTACGTTTTGGGGATCGAGTTTGAAGAGGGGTACCACTGGTCCCCGCGCCAGGCCCCGAGCGAGGCCCGCCAGCAGGGCCAATAGAAGCCGTTTGGGCGTTGACGCATTCTATACCGCCTTCGTGATAATCTACTTGTCGACAGGTCTCCGATCGTACACACAGGAGGTCGACCATGCACGTCGGACTTGGAGTGCTGATCGCGGCAATCCTCCCCGCTCTTTCCATCGCCGCCGATGTGACGAAGCCCGCAAAAAATCCCACGTTCGCCAAGGACATCGCCCCCATTCTTCAGGAAAAATGCCAGGCCTGCCACCGCGCCGGCTCCATGGCTCCCATGTCCCTGGTGACCTATGACGAGACGCGGCCCTGGGTCAAGGACATCAAGCAGCGCGTGGTCACCCGCAACATGCCGCCGTGGCATTTGGACAAGACCGTCGGGATCCAGCATTTCGAGAACGATATCTCGCTGAGCGATGACCAGATCAGCCTGATCGCACGATGGGTGGATTCAGGCGCGCCTGCCGGCGATCCGAAGGACATGCCGGCGCCGAAGCAGTGGCCGCAAGACGACGGCTGGCAGCTCTCGAAACAATTCGGGCCGCCGGACCTGGTGATCAAGTCGGAGCCCTACACCATGCCGGCTCACGGGCAGGACGTGTGGTTCAAGCCGCTCACGCAAATCCCGCTGACCGAGCCCCGCTGGGTCCGGGCCGTCGAGATGCGTCCGTCGACCCCCGCGGGCCGCAGGATCACCCATCACGCGCTGGCCTATCTTCAGCAGGAGGAGCCCGGCACGAACAACGATGCCCCCGGCAACGCAACGCAAGGATTGCTGATGGAATGGGCAGTCAACAAGAGCTACGATATCTACCGTCCCAACACCGGAAAACTTCTACTGCCCGGAGCGCGCATCTGGTGGGAGGAGCATCTGCACGCCGTGGGTGAGGAGATCCGCGATCACGTGGAACTGGCGGTCTACTTCTACCCCAAGGGCCAAGAGCCGAAGTACCGGACCATGCTGACGCTGTTCAGCGCGTCGCCTGGCAACCAGCTCGACATCCCGCCCAACACCATCGCGCAGACCGAGGGCTATCAGCTGCTGAAAAACCCCGCGCGCCTGGAGAATTTCCAGCCGCACATGCACCTGCGCGGCAAGTCGATGCTGATGGAAGCGATCCTTCCCGATGGCAGCCGCAGAACCCTTAGCTACGTGGATCATTTCAACTTCAATTGGATGGTCAACTACATCTACGCGGATGACGACGCGCCGGTTTTGCCCAAGGGCACGCTGATCCACGTGGTCGCCGAGCACGACAACACCGCGAACAACAAGAACAACCCGGATCCCAATCAGTGGGTGGGCTGGGGCGATCGCACCGTGGATGAAATGGCGCACGCCTGGGTCAACGTCACCTACATTTCGGAAGAGGACTATCAGGCGTACCTCGCCAAACATCGGTCCGCTCCCGTGGTTGCGCAGAGATAATGCCCCGGTTCGCAGGCTTTGCAATTCTCGCGGCGAGCGCGGCATTTTTGTGCGCAGGGGTTTTATTCGCGGCGGTTTTATTCGCGCAAGATAAGGTCTATATCGAGCCGCCGCATGACTCCGGCCAAGGCGTTACGCCCGCCTACGAAGGGTGGTTTCCCAATTCCGACGGCAGCTTCAGCCTCCTGTTCGGGTACTACAACCGGAATCAGAAACAGGAGCTGGATATTCCCATCGGCCCGGACAATCACATCGATCCAGGGGGTCCGGATCAGGGCCAGCCGACCCATTTCTTGACCCGGCGGCGCTGGGGGGTTTTTACCATAACGGTCCCCAAGGATTTCGGCGGCAAGAAGCTCACCTGGACGCTGGTCGCCAACGGAAAAACGGCGCAAGTGCCCGTGGGGCTCGATACGCTGTGGGAGCTCAATCCTTTCAAGGATGCCACCGGCAATACTCCGCCCTCGATCGGATTTGCGCAGAGCGGTCCGTTTGTAAATGGTCCGCGCGGGCAATCCCAAACGCTTTCCGGAACCGTGGCGAACCCGGTTGCGCTTGAATCTCTGGGTGGCGGATGACGCAAGCGTGATCCCCGGCGCGACGCGGCCCAAGACGCCGGCGGTCACGCTGACGTGGAGCAAGTTCCGCGGACCCGGCGAGGTCACCTTCGCGAACGATCGCCCATCCATCGAGGACGCCCAGGTGCAGGGAGCGCCGAATCCGGTATTCAGCGGCAAGTCGTCCACTACGGCTACGTTCAGCGAGCCGGGGGACTACGTCCTGCACGTGGTCGCCAATGATTGGACTGGCGATGGCGGGCGCGGCTTCCAGTGCTGCTGGTCGAACGCGCAAGTGAAAGTCTCCATCAAAAAGTAGGGAGGGCGCATGTACAGAAGCGTTCTGCTCGCGTGCATCATACTGTCAGCTTTCGGGCTGTCAGTTTATGGGCAGCAACCATCCACAAAGTCCGGCGAGTGGCCTTACTACACCGCCGACCTGAAGGGCACCAAGTACTCGCCCGCCGATCAGATCAACGCTGACAACTTCAAGCAACTCGAAGTAGCGTGGCGTTTCAAGACCGACAACTTCGGCACCCGCCCCGAATACAAGCTGGAAGGAACGCCGGTGATGGTGAAGGGCGTGCTGTACACAACAGCGGGCACGCGCCGCTCCGTGGTCGCGCTGGATGCGAAAACGGGAGAAGTGATCTGGGCCTACAGCCTGCGCGAAGGCAACCGCGCCGCCATCGCTCCACGCCAACTCTCAGGCCGCGGCGTCTCCTATTGGACCGACGGCAAGGGCGACGACCGCGTCGTGTTCGTCACCACCGGATATCGTCTGGTGGTTCTGAACGCACACACTGGCCAGCCGGTGTCGAGTTTCGGTAAGAACGGCATCGTCGACCTGAAAGAGGGCATGGTCAGCGGCACTGGCCAGCAGATCGCTCTCGAAACCGGAGAAGCCGGCCTGCACTCGACACCGCTGGTGGTGAAAGACGTCGTGATCGTGGGATCGTCCTTCAAAGAAGGCATGACCGTGGTCACGCATAGCAACACCAAGGGCAACGTGCGTGCGTTCGACGTGCGCAGCGGCAAGCTTCTATGGACGTTCAACACGATCCCCCGCCCCGGCGAATTCGGCAACGAAACCTGGGAGAACGGATCTTGGGCCACTAACGGCAATACCGGTGTATGGACGCAGATGACGGTCGATGAAGACCTCGGACTGGTCTACCTGCCGGTGGAAACTCCGACCTCGGATTTTTATGGCGGCCATCGCCCGGGGAACAATCTCTTTGCCGAAAGCTTAGTCTGCGTGGACCTGAAAACCGGCAAACGCAAATGGCATTTCCAGGTGGTGCATCATCCCATCTGGGATTACGATCTGTCCTCGGCGCCGATCCTGGCCGATATCAACGCCAACGGCAAGGCCATCAAAGCCGTCGCGCTGCCCAGCAAGGAAGCTTTCCTCTATGTGTTCGATCGCGTGACGGGCGAGCCTGTCTGGCCCATCGAAGAACGTCCGGTTCCGCAGTCGGACGTGCCCGGAGAAAAGACTTCGCCCACGCAGCCGTTTCCTACCAAGCCTCCCGCCTACGGCCGCCAGTACGTCAAGGTGCCCGACGACCTCATCGATTTCACGCCGGAACTACGAGCACAAGCCAAGGACAACGTGGCGCGCTATAAGACCGGTCCGATGTTCCTGCCGCCCATCGTCGGCGACAACAATTTGATCGGTGCGCTGACTCTGGGCACTGCCAGCGGCGGTACCAACTGGCCCGGCGCGGGCTACGATCCCGAGACGCACATCGTCTACGCGCAGGCGAACCAATCGGCGCTGTTCCCTATTTCGATGCGCACGCCGCCCGAAGGATTTTCGGACATCCGCTACGTGATGGGACGGAACGGGACTGAGTTTCGCGTCTCGGAAGGTCCCGGATTCGGCAGCGCGGCGGACGCTCCCCAGCAGCCTCGCCCTTCACCGCCGAAAGCCGCGCCAGCAAAGCCTGCTGCTCCAGCAGCTCCCGTGGGCGCTCTTACCGTACAGGGACTCTCTATTCTGAAGCCGCCCTACGCAGTGATCTCGGCGATCAATCTGGATCGAGGCGATCTGCAATGGCAGGTGCCCTACGGCGAGACCCCGGACGTGGTTCGCAACAGCCCGGCTCTGCGCGGCATGAATATCGGCAACACCGGACAGCCGGGTAGCGTGGGCCTGGTGGTGACCAAGACTCTGGTGATCCTGGGCGATAGCCAGATCACGACGACCCCGCAACATCCACGCGGCGCGATGCTTCGTGCGTATGACAAAGCGACGGGACGCGAAGTCGGCGCCGTGCTGATGCCCGCCCCGCAAAGCGGCTCCCCGATGACGTACGTGGTGGACGGCAAGCAGTACATCGTGGTCGCCGTCAGTGGAGGCGCCTACTCGGGCGAGTACATTGCCTATAGCCTGCCGACGGATAATTAAGCTCTGCACCGTTTTTGCGGCCGGGATCCTGGTAGCACAGGCGACCCGGTCCGTATGGGACGGCGTCTATACCTCGTCCCAGGCCGAGCGTGGAGCCGCTCTCTATGCCAGCAACTGCGCGTCGTGTCATGGATCTGCTCTCGGCGGTGGGGAATCTGCGCCACCGCTGACCGGCGGAGAATTCTCCTCCAACTGGAACGGTCTCACGGTAGGGGATCTCTTCGAAAGAATTCGCACCACCATGCCCGCGGATCGCCCGGGAAAGCTCACACGCGAACAGGATGCCGACGTCCTGGCTTATATGCTGAGCGTCAGCGAGTTCCCCCCCGGTAAGGCTGAACTGGAACGGCAGACGGAAGTACTCAAGCAAATCCGCATCGAACCGAAACCTTGATCCGTCAAAAAGGAACGCCGGCGCTCAGCGGTCCTGGCCGGATTTTGACGACGAAATACTCTTCACCCATCGCGTCCGGCTGGCGGAAGCGAAGCTGCGGATATCCTGCTCCGGGAGCGCAGGCAAGGCGGACGGAACTGCTGGAAGTTGGCTGGCGAGCTTCCGGTTTTCCTTCCTGAGCAGGTAGCAGTACCCGGCGAGGCTGGTCATTCCGGTGATGGTGACGACGTTCAAAATGAGCTGAAGCTGAGTTGGTTCCATGACAGCCCCAGGATACGGACCGGAAACGCCCGAGCGAATAGGTAATGGGCTACAAATCCGGGGAGTACCAAATTCCCCAGCGAGCGAAACCGAGGTACTAAGACGGCGCTTTTCAATGTGGCATTTCCCGTGGTACATTCAAGACGTAAGCGTTTTGGCATCGTCGCATTAGTCCGGTCCGCCGCCCTCGTCCGATCCTGCCCCGATTCACCAACCTAAGATTAAAGGACCAAGATGAAGAATATTTTCGTAGGAAATCTGAGCTTCGGCGCTACCGAGAGCTCGGTTCGATCGCTGTTCGAAGCGTATGGAGCAGTGGACCGCGTCAGCATCGTTACGGACCGGGACACGGGCCAGGCGCGGGGGTTTGGATTCGTCGAGATGAGCAATAACACGGAAGCGGATCGCGCCATCAACGAGCTGAACGGCCGGGAACTCGACGGCCGGGCCATGAACGTCAACGAAGCCCGTCCGAAAACGGATCGCGGATCGGGTGGCGGTGGTGGTGGCCAGCGCCGCAACAATCGCTGGTAACAACTTAGTAATAAAAAGAGGCGCCGGACGGCACATTGCCGCGGCGCCTTTTTCTTTTTTGAATCGCGCAAAACGGAGTGCGGCGCGCGCCGCATCCTTTGCGCTTATGAACGCCCTTACGCGCCCAGAGCCGTTCGCAAAGTCTTATTGCCGGGATTTTCGCGCTCAAAAGCGACCAAAGCCACCCGAAGAGGCGACGTGCGGATGTTACTATCCCGCCACTGGGCCGTAACCGGCAGGTCGCTATGGTCGATTTCCTTCCATGGCTCGCCACTGAGGCTGCGCTGATCGATGCGAGCTATATTGTCTTCGATGCGAATTCGAAGATCCTGCGTTTCAAATGTTGCGTTGTCCATACTTCATTGTCCCACTTATCTCCATCAGCCTTTTCTGCGCGAGAACTTGGCCCGCGGAGCGAAGCTGCGAACAGCATGGCCGCGCGGCTCGCGCTCCCGGAACGGCGGGGGAGTTCCATGGGCAGCGCCGCGTACCTCTTGCTCCAGTCCCGCAGGCACGGGACGCTTCGTCAACTGAAGTTGCAGCAGCTGCTCGATCTTGCGGATCTCGCCGCGTTCGCTGCGCGTGCTGAATGTCGACGCTGTTCCGCGAAGGCCTGCGCGCCCCGTTCGCCCGACGCGGTGGATGAAATCCTCGGGCACTTGCGGCAGATCGTAATTGACCACGTGGGCGATTCCTTCCACGTGAACCCCGCGCGCGGCGACGTCGGTGGCTACCAGGACGCGATAGCTGCCCTCCTGGAACCCGCGCAGTGCCATGTTGCGCTGCGATTGCGTGCGGTCCCCGTGAATAGCGGCCGTCTTGGAACCGCTGCGCGCCAGCTTCTTGGCCAGCCGGTCCGCGCCGTGTTTCGTGCGGGCAAACACCAGGAACGATCCGCGCTCTTCCTGGAGCATCTTTTCCAGCAGACCCAGTTTGCGATCCTGCTCGACTTCATAAACGTGCAGGTCGATTTCCGCAGCCGGTTTTGTGGTGGAACCGACTTCGATCCGGACCGGATTCTTCAGGTAGGTTTTGATGAGCGGCGCAACCGAGGACTCGATGGTCGCGGAACAGAACACCGTCTGCCGTGCGGCCGGCAAAAGCGCCAGGATTCGCTTGATGGTGGGCAGAAAGCCCATGTCGAGCATCCGGTCAGCTTCATCCAGGATCAGCGTGTGGGTCGTGCCGAGCTTTACAAGATTACGCTCCAGGTAATCGTTGAGCCGTCCGGGGGTGGCGATGACCACCTGCGCGCCCCTGCGGATTGCATTCAACTGCGTTTGTTCGGCCAGCCCGCCGACGACCACCGCGGCGCGGATGCCGGTTCCCGCGGCCAGCAGAGAGAAAGCCTCATTGATCTGGATCGCCAGTTCCCGGGTGGGAGTCAGGATCAGAGCGCTGACGCCGGGCGGGTTGTTCTGCCCGGTTAGCTTCTCCAGAAGAGGCAGCACAAAAGCAAGCGTCTTGCCGGTGCCGGTTTGCGCCGTGATCACGAGATCGTGCCCGGCGAGTTGTTGGGGGATAGCCTTGGCTTGCACCGGCGTGGGTTGGACGAATCCATTCCGTGCCAGGTTGGTCTGCAGGGCTGTCGATAGAGAGAGGTCGGAAAAAGTGTTCATTAAGTGTGTTAAGAGCGGGAATCAGCGAGCCAGGCAGGAACTTAAACCAACGGACGGGCGCGGTATGACTTCCGGTACAAGGTTAGTATAGCATTTTCAGGTATTTCCCGCCAGGGGAGGTTATATTTCCCGGCATCTGCTATGATGGTTCCAGATGCAAGATCGCCACCCCACACTTTCTTCCTACCACTTCAAGCGGGCCAAGACCGACGGCTTGATTGAGGTGCTTAACGAGGGTTCCTACGTCATGGCCGAGTACAGCGAACGTACCGGCATCGTGAAGTGGCAGCGTGTCGTCCTGGCCACACAAAAGGAAAAGATCGAGAAGTGGCTGTTCGATCACTATCCGGCTCACACGCACAAGGCCAAGGCAGTGACGCAAGGCAGTGGCAACTCCCGATAGTATTTTTTAACCCACCGCATGGAAGTGCAGCGGATCCCTCAGATTCTGTAGCTCACGATAATAGTACAGGGGAGCGGGCCGCTTTCCTTTAAACTTCAGGGTCTTCAGGAATTCGATCTCTTCTTCCGTGACGTCGCCGCTCAGCGATTTGTCGCGGAGGAACTGCTCGAACCCCGGTTCCAGGGTAAATGCCGGCAGCGGTTCCCGTTCGGAAAACTCGAATCGCTTCAACCGGCCGGGCGCCAGACGGCGATTGAGAACCACCTCCATGCCAAAGGTCTTCAGGTCGATATCCCAGGAATCGATCATCGGATCCAGGAACGAAACGCAATTTTCGAGGGAAACGTTGAAGACATCGGTATCCAGGAAGTCCAGGATCGCGACCCGCATTTGCTCGTAGCTGCGTCCGCTGAGCTGCGCCATCAAACGGAGCCATTGCTCGCTTCGCAATTCGTCTTTGGCGATCCCCTGGGCAACGTCGAGTAGCTTTTGCGTAATCAGCCGTTCAAATTCGCCAAACGGTTCCTTCTCAAAGATCCGCTGTACTTCTCTCCGCCTCTCCGGTTCGCATTTGCGAAGAACCAGCTCGCGGGTCTCCTTAAACAGGGGCCTGGGTGGCTTGGTGACGCGCTTCTTCAGGTCTTCCTGCCGCTGCACATCCGCGAGTTTCGATAGTTCGCCGGTCGGCAGCTTCAGGAATTCGCCCATCCGGTCATAGAGATCCGTGCGGCCCGGCGCCGGCGGCGCTTTCTTTCTTGTCAGGAGCTGGGAAATGTAGGATTCGGTGACCTGAGCGGCGGCCGCCAGATCCTTCTGATCCAGTTCCAGTTCGTTCAAGCGATGCCGAATCAACAGAGAGACATCCATCCCGACCTCCGGTTTACCTGTTATGGTGAACTTAGACTACCATCATGCCAGAAGGGCAATTGACCGGCAACATAAATTAACCTATAATAGTTAATGCAAGGGGAGATCCGCATGCTTGAGTCTTACCAAACCTCGACTGGAACCGGCTACACCACCACCGTGGCGCTGTTGGCGGTAGCGTTCGTGTTCAGTCCGGCAATATTGTTCCTGTCGCGCCCGTTTGGTTACGGGGCGGCTGCGGTGGCCGTCACGTGCAGCGTTCTGTGCGCGGGGTGGGCCTGGATCAACTGGAAGAAGTCATCCCGGCTCTCCATGCCGTCGATTACGACCAAGAGCGTGGCGAAGTGACCCGCATCCGTTCGGGAATCATCACTCTGGTGTGCGGCCTGGTGTGCGGCGCCCTGGGGACATCCATGCTCTCGGCAGCGGACCTATCCAGCTATCGCGGCCTGAAACTCGGCATGAGCCTCGCCGCGGCATCGAAACAACTGGGGACCAAGCCCAGTGAGGCGAAAACCATTCATCAGCGGCCTGCCGTGATTCAGGAAATGAACTGGGAGATGCGTTCGCCGGTGCCATCGGGTTCGTCAAAGCCCGACCCGGTGAAGGATGGACTGCTGACCTTCGTCAATGGCGAGCTTTCTCGTATCGTCATCACGTACGACCGCTACAAAGTTGAAGGGATGTCGGAAGGCGACGTGATCCAAGCCATCTCGGCTACCTATGGTCCCGCTACCAAGCCGACGGCCGAGGTCGCCTATCACTCTAATTACGGGGAATCGGCAACGGTAATCGCCCGCTGGGACTCCCCTGAGTACTCCTACGATCTGGTTCGCACCGGCGATCGAGCCAGTTTTGCGCTGATCCTCTATTCGAAAAAACTGGAAGCCCTGGCGCAGACGGCGATCGCCGAGTCCGCCCGGCTGGATTCCGACGAGGCTCCTCAGCGCGAACTGGAGAGGCAAAAGAAGCGAGACGATAGCGATCGGGTTCTTTTGGACAAGGCCCGCGCCGTGAACCAGCCGAACTTCCGCCCTTAATCCGCCGCACATGACACAGATCAGCGTCAAATTTACCAGCCAGGAAATTGAACTGCTCAGCAGTCTGGCGTCGGACCAGTTATTCCGCAGGGAGTTCATCGATTCGAGGTTGCCCGGCTTCCGCTCAAACCCTGGTGATTTGAGTCTGGGCAAAAAGCTGGTCGAGCGAATGCGCCTGACGGCCGACAGAGTGAAGAAGGCCCCTCCCTCCAGGAGAAACGGATCGCATGCCGTTTAACCAGTTCACTCCCCGGACTTTTGCCGTCGATGCAGTCCGGACGTACGCTCCGGCCACATCCGGGGTCTACGGAATTTCCAATGCACGCGAGTGGATCTATATCGGCGAAACCGACAACATCCAGGGAGCGCTGCTGGGGCATTTGCACGGAATCCAAACGGCGCTCATGAAACGCGAGCCAACGGGTTTTGTATTTGAAGTCTGCGAGGAAGCGCGGCGGTCCTCCCGCCAGGACCGGCTGATCGGCGAGTACGGGCCGGTTTGTAACCGGCTGGGCGCGGGACTCGCGAATGGGTCATCATGAAAAAGGAGACTACAATGAGCGCAGTCATGCAGTTCATTCTTACCGGGTTCACTCAAGACCTGGCCTTCCGCGTATTTGCATTCGAACGGCTGGGCTCGGACCGGGTGAGAACGAAAATGACGGTCAAGGCCGATCTTGGGCTGAGTCGAAGGTACGGCATCCAGATGCAGGAGCTGCCGCTGCTGTGCAGGAATCTGCTGGAGCGGAGTGACAACGAAGCGGAGACGCACACCTTCACCTTCAGCGAAAACGACATGTGCCTGCACGCGAAGGATCGCGCTTCGGCAAAAGAGGCGGCTGCGCAGCGGAGGAAATCGCCACGGCGGACACCCAGCGAAAACGTGGGAGCCGCGTGGCGCGGTCACCAGCCGGTTCAGGCGGCGCGGGCGGCGGACGGATCACCACATATCATCCATGGACAAAAGATTATTGAAACGGCATAAACGCAAGGTCGCGCGCGCGAAAGAACATGTAAAGCTTTCCGAGCCCGACCTTAGGACCCCGGAACAAATCAAGGCCGCCCGGGAAGCGAGTCGCGCGACACAAGGTCCCGGACAGGGACCGGCCGTGCATGGCTCGGCTGCTTCTGTCCGCAATAGAGCGCCTACGGGAACAGGCTCCGCAGCCAAGACCGGTTCAGAGTAAAGAATTGAGATAGGTAGAGAATATGGCATCCGCACATTGTCCCAATTGCAGATCCGTCGAGTTCCGGGGTGTGGGCGTACGGAACGCCATCGAGAGCGCCCTGTCGTGGCTGCTCTCGCCATACCGGTGCTCGCTGTGCGGGCGCCATTTCTTTCTGTTTCGATGGCGAGCGCCGCTCGAAGGAACGGCGTAGCCCTGAACCCCCGCCCTCACAGGCGGGGCTGGGTCGCCGTTCGGTAGACAACCGGACTTCTGAGCCCTGCCCGTAAGGGCGGGGGTTCAATTCTCCGGAGGCGTCTGCAATATCGTCGCGCTTTCGATCCCTTCCGCAATCTGGGGCAGGATGCCGAGCTCGCGGTAAATCGGCCGGATGACGCGGCGAATCTCGGGAAGCTTCCAATAGAACCACACCGAGCCCGCCAGGCAAATCGCGCCGGCCCAGATCATCGTCGCCGGCACCCCGATCTTCGCTGCCACCGATCCGGCGAGAAGACTCCCGATGGGGTTCATCCCCAGGATCGCCAGCGTGTAAAAGGACATCACGCGCCCGCGCTTATCGTCGGCGGCGATGGTTTGCAGAATCGTATTGCTGGCCGCCATCTGCTGCATCATGCCGAAGCCGGTGACGATCATCAGCAGGAGCGAAATCGTCAGCGACCGCGAGAGGCCCAGCAAGATCAGCCCGCCTCCAAACATCGCGGCGCTGATCGCAATCCGCTTTCCCAGGCCAATGACGGTTTTGCGCAGCGCCAGTCCAATCGCGCTGGCCAGAGCTCCCACGCCCGACATGGCCATCAGGAATCCCAGCGTGTGCGCTCCACCGTGCAGCAGATCGACCGCCACCACCGGCATCAGCACCGTGTAAGGCATCCCGACGGCGCTGACCAGTGCGAGCAATAGGAGCAGCGAGCGGATGGCCGGCGATTGCACCACATATTTCCATCCTTCCGCTAGCTCCTGCAGGGCGCTTTTCTGCGCCGGACGCGGCTGCGCCGGCGCGGACCCTCATCGCCAGCAGCGACCAGATCACGGCGATGTAGCTGATCCCGTCCAGCAGGAAACAAACGCCGGCGCCGGCGGTGGCGATGAGCATGCCGGCAACAGCGGGACCCACCAGCTTCGCGCCGTTGACCATGGAAGAGTTCAAGCGCGATGGCATTGCCGAGGTCGGCACGCTCTTCGATCATCTCGATCACGAAGGCCTGGCGGGCGGGCATGTCGAAGGCGTTGATCAACCCCTGCATCAGCGCCAGCGCTATGATCCACCAGAGGTTGATGTAATGGGTGAACGCCAGGGCCGCCAAGGCCAGCGACTGGATCATGGCCAGCACCTGAGTGATCACCAGGACGCGATGCCGGTTCCAGCGGTCGAGCCAGACGCCGGCGATGGGCGCCACGAAGAACGCCGGGATCTGCCCAACGAAGCTGGTCAGTCCCAGAAGGAAGGCGGAATCGGTGAGCTGGTAGACGATCCAGCTCATGGCGAGCCGGGTCATCCACGTGCCGATGAGAGAAACACTCTGGCCCGCGAAAAATAACCGGTAGTTCCGAGATCGCAGGGCGCGCAAGCTGCGGCCCCACGCTATGGTGGCTGCCATCCCGACAACCTTGATTCTACCGTCTAGCGGGCGGGCTATAGGGGATGCGAAACAATTTACTCGTCAGCAATCCCGGGATCCGGGGCGTCGATTCCCAGGGCTGTAGCTAGCGCGATCAGGTGATCCTGTTCCTGCACGAGGATGCCGCGCAAACTTTCCGCGATGGAAAATTCGTTCAGTTCATCGGCCTGCTTCACGCGGCGGCGATAGTTGCGGATCGTCTCTTTCTCGTTTGCAAGATCGAACCTCAACATGTCTTCCGCTTTTTCCGAAGTCTTAACAGGCATGGGCGTCACGGAAGGCATCCCGCCCAGGTAATCCACGTGATTCGCAATCTGGAGGGCATGGTCCAACTCTTCTTTCGCGTGAATCGCGAGCTCGCCCGCGATGTTCATGTAAGCGGCTCCCTTCAGCACCTGCGAATAGTTGACGTAGGAAATAATGGCCTGATACTCGCGCGAGAGATCCTCGTTCAGCGCTTTGATCAGTGTCTGGCGTGTGGTTTTGGCTGCTTTGGGCATTTTCCCCAGAATACTACGGCAGCGATGCCCGTCTCAGCCCGGATAGAAGCAGGCGATCCCCGCCAGCGATATATTCAGAAGGGCAGCACCAAGGAGAACAGGAACATGAAACCAAAGAACACGATCTGCCTCTGGTTCGACAAGGACGCGCATGAGGCGGCGCGCTTCTACTCCGGCACCTTTCCGGATAGTAAAGTAACCGCCGTTCACCAGGCTCCGGGCGACTATCCGAGCGGCAAGAAGGGCGATGTGCTGACTGTGGAGTTCACCGTCCTGGGCATTCCCTGTCTGGGTCTCAATGGCGGCCCGGCGTTCCGGCACAGCGAGGCTTTTTCCTTCCAGATCGCGACGGACAATCAGGAAGAAACGGATCGTTACTGGAACGCGATCGTCGGCAATGGCGGCACGGAAAGCCAGTGCGGTTGGTGTAAGGACCGCTGGGGCCTCTCCTGGCAGATCACCCCACGCGTGCTGACCGATGCGCTTGCGGGGGGTGGCGCTGAGGCGAAGCGCGCGTTCGACGCGATGATGACGATGACGAAAATCGACATCGCCGCTATCGAGGCAGCGCGGCGAGGCTGACCTCCGCCCTCGCTTAACCATAACGCCACAGAGCCCGGTCGGGACATGCGCGGCTGAAGGACTTCTCTGCGACGTTTTCAGAAACTTCTTGCCGTGTTCCGCGCACTCATGATACTCTCAACTGAGCCTAAGGAAAGGAGGTACATCCGTTATGCGATACGAACCGCTCAATAAAGCGATGATCGGCGCGCTTCAGGATTGCCTGCTTTCCGCCCTTCCCCGCTAAACCAATTCTCTAAACAAAGTTCGGCACGATAGCCGAAGTGTGTCTCCTCAAATGACCTTTGGTCTTTTGTGAGGACACAGCGTGGGATCTATTTTTTCAAATTTATGAATCCGAATATCTTTCAACCAATTGCAGTTCCCAGCGACGACGAGATCCGCGAGATCCTCGTCAAGCGCATCGATCAACAGAAGCAAGCAGTCGGCATTGTCGTGGGTGTCATCGAACCCAATGGCCGCCGCATCGTCGCCTGTGGCAACCTCGCCAAGGGCGAACTCGCCAACGCGAATGCGGGCACGCTCGATGGTGATACGATCTTCGAAATTGGATCCGTCACCAAGGTCTTCACTTCGCTGCTATTGGCGGACATGGTGAATCGCGAAGAGGTCGCCCTGGACGATCCAGCCGCCAAATATCTTCCCGAAAATGTCAGGATGCCGGAGCGAAACGGCAAATCCATCACGCTGCACGATCTTTCCACGCACAGCTCCGGGCTCCCACGCCTTCCCAGTAACCTGAGGCCAAAGGACCCACGCAATCCTTACGCCGACTACAGCGTGGACGATATGTATCAGTTCCTATCCGGCTACGATCTGGCTGATCCAAGGGTTCTGATCTCAAGGGTTCCGAACTCGAATACTCGAACTTGGGCGCGGGGCTGCTCGGCCACGTCCTCGCGTATCGCGCTGGAACGGATTACGAGAGCTTGATCAGAATCCGCATCACGGAACCGCTCAATATGCCGGACACAGGGATTACGCTTTCTTCCTCCATGAAACGGCGCATGGCTACTGGTCACAACCCGCGGCGCGCGCCCATCGGCAACTGGGACTTTCTCGCGCTGGCCGGTGCGGGCGCACTACGCTCCTCCGCCAATGACATGCTGACGTTCCTGGAAGCGTTCCTCGGCTACAAGGAATCGCCTCTGGCGCCCGCCATGAAAGCCATGTTTGAAGTTCGCCGTACCTTGGGCAACAAGGCAAAGATCGGTTTAGGGTGGTTTATTTTCCCAACTGACGGCCGGGAGATCGCCAATCACGACGGAGGCACTGGAGGTTTCTGTTCATACGTCGGATACGATCCTAAAGCGCGTATCGGCGTCGTTGTACTGTCCAATGCTTTTGCTCCCGCTGGTGTCGTGGACATCGGTCTTCATCTCCTGAACCCGAAGGTGCCCCTCGCTAATCCCGAGCCTCCGAAACAGCACACCGAGATTCCTATTGATCCTAAGCTCCTCGATAGCTACACAGGGCGCTATCAATTGACGCCGAACTTGATTTTCGAAATCACCCGCGATGGCGACCGCCTCTTCGCACAGGGCTTCGGACAGTTCAATGGTGAGGCGATCGCCCTGCCTAAGTTTGAACTGTTTGCCGAAGGCGAGAAGAACTTCTTCGCCAGAGTGGCTGACAACCAGATCACCTTTGAAACAGGCCCCGATGGCCGAGCCACGAGCCTGATTATGCACCGAGCCGGCCGCGACATGCCCGCCGCCCGATTATCCTGATTCTCGGCTCCATCTGACAGGGCTCTACCGTTTAACGAACTGTTTCTCCTTGCGATGATTCCGGAGACGCCGTATCCTGCGGGCATGGCACTCGAATTTACGACATCCTGCCTGGTGGACTCGATTTCACTCTTTCGGTATTACAAGAATCTGGGCGACCGCGCGTTTGCCCAGTTGAGCGAAAACCAGACGTATCAGACGCTCGATCCGGAGATGAATTCGGTGGCGGTCATCGTCAAGCATATGGCGGGCAATATGATCTCCCGCTGGACGGGCTTTCCGCATGCCGACGGGGAAAGCGCGCAGCGCAATCGCGATGCGGAGTTCGTGGATCCGCCCGCCACCCGCGCCGAGGTGATCGAGCTATGGGAGGACGGCTGGAAGCGCGTGTTCGACGCCCTCCAGCCGCTGACGGATTCGGATCTCGAGCGCCGTGTAACGATTCGCGGCGAGGCGCATTCCGTGGCCCAGGCGATTCACCGCCAAATGGCTCACTACGCGTATCACGTGGGGCAGATCGTGTTCCTGGCTAAGCATCTGCAGCACGAGACCTGGCAGTCCTTGAGCATTCCGCGCAACCAGTCGGCACAATTCAACCAGAAGGTCGACCGCGGAGAAGCCAGCCAGCGTTAGACTGGTGCGCGTTACGACCTGGAGGTTGCACGGTCGCCCTGCCAGACCCGATAGCACTGTGTAACTTTTATCAAGTGCCTATCCCTGATACGGGAAACGGTTGATTGCCCGGACGCATTCTTCCAGGGCTTCAAGCAGCGTCTTGCCCCAGCCGCAGGGCGTATAGGCGGCGACCTTCTGGTTGGTCTGTTTGTCGGCCTGGGCGAAAAAAACCAGCGCAGGATCTTTCGGCGTAAAGAATTCCTTGACGGTGATCGTCATCTCGATCTCGCGGCCCGGCTCGATCTTGCACATCGAAAAATGATGGATGCGCGCCAGTTGCTCACCCGGATGTGCCTGCGCAAATCCCCAATCCTGCATTGCTGCCCTCCCGGCGGTATTTGAAAACGAATGAAGAATTCATTATCGTATACCGCCGTGTTCCAATTCCGGCGGCCAGCGAATGCCGAATTTGCCGTAAACTGAGAGGCTGGGGTGAACCATGGCAAGACCAATATCCGGCGCTTGGCGGCTGCTCCTCGCTCTCTCATTCATGGCAACGGCTCTGCTGGCGCATCACTCTTTCGGCGCGGAGTACGACGCGACGAAGCCGGTGACACTGACGGGCGTGATCACCAAAATAGACTGGACGAATCCGCACAGCTACTTTTTCATCGACGTGAAGGATGAGAAAGGCAACGTGGCCAACTGGAAGCTCGAAGGCTATCCTCCCAGCGTGCTTTCGCGGACCGGCTGGAAGAAGGACGTCACCATGAAGGTGGGCGATACGGTGACCGTATTCGGCTGGCACGCGCGCGATGGATCGAATTGGGCGCACTCCCGCCAGGTTACCTTCGCGGACGGTAAGAAGCTGTTCTTCGGTCCTCCAGCGGGCACGGGCGACGGCGGAAATGTTCCCGCCGTGGAGGTTCCCAAATGATCCGCGGGCTCGCGGCGAGCATCGTTCTGACGATCTCGGTCATGGGCCAGACGAAAAATGCGGTTCCCCGCGCTGCGGGCGGGAAGCCGGACTTAACTGGCGTGTGGCAGGGCGGCAGCGAGCGCCGGGGCACCTGGGAAGAAGCGAACACGGGAGGCGGCGCGGGCGGAACAGAAACCGACGCAACGGCGCCCGCTACGCCCTCCTCGACCGATCGGCCTGCGGACAGGGAAGGCGCCCCGTATCAGCCTTGGGCGGCGCAGAAGGTTCTCGACTCGTATAACAAGCGGGCCATCGACGATCCCACCTCCCGGTGCCTGCCCCCGGGAATTCCGCGCATTGTGATGCTGGGGCTGTTTCCCCAGCAGATCGTCCAGACGCCGAAACAAATCGTGATGCTCTACGAAGTCATGAACGTCTTCCGCGTGATTCCACTGAATGCCAAGCATCCCGACGATCTGATCCCCGCATACATGGGCAATTCGGTGGGGCATTGGGAGGGGGACACGCTGGTGGTGGACGTGACCGGCTTCAACGACAAAACCTGGCTCTCGGGGACCGGGACATTCCACTCCGACGAGCTTCATATCACCGAACGATTTACCCGCGTGAATAAAGACAGGATCAATTACGACGTGACGATGGAGGATCCCAAGGTGTTAACCAAGCCTTGGATACTGCATTCGAGCCTGATGTTGCGGGAGGGCACGCGCCTCCAGGAATACGTGTGCGCCGAGAACAACCTGGCTCCGGACAACTACGAACAGCTCTTAAAGGAAGGGGTAAAAATCACGCGGCAGTAATTCTTTACTGCCCAGTGGAATACGGCAGCTACAATGTGGACATTCGTCATACACTGAGAGCCTGGGGGAAATATGGCAAGAAAGCTTTCCGGGATGTGGCGGCTGCTCCTCGCTCTGTCCTTCGTGGCAACGGCGCTGCTGGCGCATCATTCTTTCGGCGCGGAATACGACGCGACGAAGCCGGTGACACTGACAGGCGTGATCACCAAAATTGACTGGACGAATCCGCACAGCTACTTTTTCATCGACGTGAAGGATGAGAAAGGCAACGTGGTCAACTGGAAGCTCGAAGGCTATCCTCCCAGCGTGCTTTCGCGGACCGGCTGGAAGAAGGACGTCACCATGAAGGTGGGCGACACGGTCACGGTGTTCGGCTGGCACGCGCGCGATGGATCGAATTGGGCGCACTCCCGCCAGGTTACCTTCGCGGACGGCAAGAAGCTGTTCTTCGGTCCTCCGGCGGGCACGGGCGACGGCGGAAACGTTCCCGCCGTGGAGGTTCCCAAATGATGCGCGCCTGGCTTGTGCTTGCCGTGGCTTTGTGCGTGCCGGTTGTAGCCCAGACGAAAAGATCGGTTCCCCGCGCTTCCGACGGTAAGCCGGATTTGACTGGCGTGTGGCAGGGTGGCAGCGAGCGCCCGGGCACCTGGGAAGAAGCGAACACGGGAGGCGGCGTGGGCGGCACGGGAACGGACCCGGCGGCGCCCGCCGCTCCTTCCTCGAACGACCGGCCCGCGGGGAGGGAAGGCGCCCCGTATCAGCCGTGGGCGGCCCAGAAGGTTCTCGACTCGTATAACCAGCGGGCCATCGACGATCCCACGTCCCGGTGCCTGCCCTCGGGGATTCCGCGCATAGTGATGCTGGGGCTGTTTCCGCAGCAGATCATCCAGACTCCGAAACAGATCGTGATGCTCTACGAATACATGAATGTGTTTCGCGTGATTCCGCTGAATGCGAAGCATCCCGACGATCTGATCCCCGCCTACATGGGCAATTCGGTGGCGCACTGGGAAGGGGACACGCTGGTGGTCGACGTCACCGGCTTCAATGACAAGACGTGGCTCTCGGGCACCGGGACCTTCCACTCGGACGAGCTTCATATCACCGAGCGATATACCCGCGTGAATAAAGACAGGATTAATTACGACGTGACGATGGAGGATCCCAAGGTGTTAACCAAGCCCTGGATCCTGCATTCGAGCCTGATGCTGCGTGAGGGCACGCGCCTTCAGGAATACGTGTGCGCCGAGAACAACCTGGCTCCCGACAACTACGAACTGCTCTTAAAAGAAGGGGCAAAAATCTCGCGGCAGTAATTTCTTACTGCGCGAGCATCACCTGGCCCTGCCAGAACGCGGCCTTCTCTCCCGTCGGATCGAGCACGGTGACCTGGCACAGATACTCTCCGGGCGGAATTTTTTGCAGCGGGAAGCTGAACTTCAACGGCATCGTTTTCAGACGGTTGTTCAGGCTTTCGGTGACCTGCATCGGGGGCGTCTCGAAGGCCTTGGTCTGGCCGCGATAGAAGGTTACGAACGCAACCAGCGGGTGCGCAGTCTCTACTTTCTGCTGGTAAGCCTGAAGATAGACATACATGTCCTGGTTCCGCGTAAATACACGGGTGACGCTAGGAACGAGCTTGAAGCCTTCCTGCACCAGCGGATTCACGGATTGCTGAATTTCCCCTTTCGTCTTATCCTTGGCTGCATTGAAGACTGCGTCGCGCATATCCACGCGCTGGCTGCTGAGCACTACCGAACTGATGGCAATCCGCTTCTCCTCTTTATTAAGGTTTGGAACAGTGATCGTCGTCTGATAGGTTCCGATCCTGCCGGTTTCGGCATCGCGCACCAGCATCTTGATGACTTTTTTCCCCGGCAGCAGCGTGAAGCCTGTATCGTATGCGTAGGGCCGCTTGGTGAGTTCCGCGGCGGTCAGTTCGCTGAGCTTCACGTCGACCTTGTCGCGAACGTTGGATTCCGTGCTGCCGAATTCGTCCTTGATCTCGCCGATGAAGTCGAGCAGCGTGTGTTCGGCGCCGCCCTTCTTCGCCAGGGCCAACTCGCTGCCGGAGACTTTGACCACCACCGGAACATAATATTCGGCGTTATTGAGCTGGAAAAAGTCGACTTCCATGGCGATGGTCAACTCAGTGATGGGATCGCCCAGCATCAACGCGTCCTCGAGCTGCCGTTCTTTATCGGCGGTCGAGAATTTGCTGAACTCCTTGCCGGCGTAGTAGCCCTGGCGGTAATCGAGATCGCCCGAGACGCCCTCCCGCAGCGAAATCTTGATGCGGCGGAATTTCCCGTCCAGGTTCGCATTGCTGGTGTAATATCCGAGGATGTAGTAGCTCGAAAACGCTTTTTGAGCGTTCACGATTCCCATGGAAAGATCGTTCACATCCAGCAGAGCCTTACCTCCGGTGTCGGCTGCGAGCGTCCATAGAGTGTCTTGCGGTCCTCTGGAGGTTGGTCATCGCGGTCATGGCCGATGACCCTGTGTACATCGCCTGTCCACCGGGCGAGCCCTTGCTCGCGTCGCCCATCGGCGCTGACGCCATGAGGCCGCGAGCGTCGATCGACCAGAATTGGACTCCGGCCTTGATCGCGGCATTGGTGGTTGCGTGCAGTTGCGCCTGATTGTTGGCGCCATTCAAGCGCAGCCCGCTGGCGAAATAAATCAGCGACTTCTTTTCATTCAGCTTGCCGAGCATCGTCGCGGCGGTCTGTAGCGCCGAAAGCTCGCGGTCGGTGAAGAAGATATTGAATTCCGAGTCGTTCTGCCCGAAGGCCGCGCCCGTGTCCGCGCTGCTGTCATCCGTCACGGTTGCGTTCTCATCCTCGCCGACAGCGAGGGTCTCGACGATGCTCAACAGGCGTTCCCGATCGTCGGTGAAATCCTGGAGGACGCGAACCGCGCCGTTGTCGAAGATCATGATCGCGATGAGATCGGCCGGGGTCATCTGGGTCCGGATAAACTTTTGGGCCGCTTCGAGGGCCCGCAGCTGGTCCGGTATGGGCATCGCGACCAAGTCGAAATACAACGCCAGCAGCCTGCGGTCGCGATAGCGAACGTCGCCGGGACGCTCGGGTGCGATCTGAGTTCTGGGAAGCTTCGGCATCGGGATTGCCGCGATCGGCGGAGCATTCGTCGTGATCGGAGCCGAGGGGGTTTCGGGCAATTTCTGATATTCGAAAAACGCGATGGTTTGCGGCATGCCATCTTCGGTGACGATGAAGTCCTTGGCGGTCAATCCTTCGATCGGCTTGCCGCTTTTGTCCTTGACGCCGACCGTTTCGATGACCAGTTGCGTGGAGGTTTTGAAGGTGGCGACACCGTCGGCCCCGGCGGCGCCATTTTGCGGCGGGGCTCCGGCGGGCTGCTGCGCGACCGCCACCAGCACCATCACCAGACAAGTTGTCAACATCCGCCAAGTCATTGTCATAAAACCTCAGTCGTCAGAACGTCACTCGCAGCGTGGTTTGCACGGTACGCATCGCGTTCGCGGGATTCTGCAGCCCGAACTGTGCACTTGAGATCACGGTACCCCAACTGGGGAAGGTCGGGTGATTCAGCGCATTCGCCGCGTCGAGCCGGAGGGTTGCGCTAAAACGGTCGTTAATACGAAATGTTCTTTGCGCGGACGCATTCAGGGAAAACTGCTGCGGACCGATGATGGTGTTTCGTCCGGCATTGCCCCATTGGCCCGGAAGAGGCGCGACATAGGCCGCGGGATTCAGGAATAAACCTGACGGAGCATCGTAAATCGACGCGCCCGTATAATTCGGACGGATGCCTGTGATGCCCGTTCCCGGAATGACCTCCGGGTAAATCGGCGTCAGCGGCAGACCGCTGGCGGCGTTGATCTGCGTCGATGCCGTCCATTCCTTAAACACAGCGGCTCTCCAGCCCCCGAGCAGCGATCCACCGTGCAATCCCATGCCCGTGGTGTATTGCATCGTGAGCGACATAACGTGCCGCTGATCGAAATTCGAAAGCGCGCGTTCCGCGCTCAGGTTCAGCCAGTCCTGGGCCGTGAGAACACCACCTTGGCCCCGGCCGCCCAATGCGGCATCGTCGATCGATTTCGAGAAGGTGTACTGAAGTTCCGCGGTGAATCCGCTTCGCAGGCGGCGGCGCATCTGGATGGTTCCTGCGTGACGGATCGAATTCCCGTTGGAGGTTAAATACGTGAATCCCGAAGGGCACGCCGGACAGGGATCGAAGGCTCCGGGAGCGTAGGTGTTCGGGTTGAACTGCTGCTGCGAGCGCGTACCCTTGGTTCCCGCATAGGTTGCCACCATTTGCAGCGCGAATGGCAGGTCCCGCTGAACGGAAGTCTGCCAGGTCTGGATGTAGCCCGTCTGGAAAAAGGGATCGACGGCGAACGTGTTGGGGATATCGTTGGGAGATCCGATGAAACCGTTGGCCAGCGTGAGAGGCGTTTCCGCGGTGTTCTGGACACGCAAGCTTTTCGAGAGCGGCGATTGTTGCGCCATCTGGTTCGCGATGGTCTGGTAGATCGAGCTGTCGTAATAAACGCCGTAGCTGGCGCGAACCACCATGGAGGATGCAGAGAACGGACGCCAGGACATAGAGACTCTGGGCGCGATATTGTTCCTGTCCGGATGAATCAGAGAGCTGGGGTAGCTTTGCTGCGTGAGCGGGCCCGTGGGGCTGGAGCCGAGCACCGGGGCGACCGCGAGGAATCCAGGGACGATGTCCAGATTAACCAGCCGGCCATAGAGCTCGGAGATCGGCGAATTGTATTCCCAGCGCAACCCGACGTTCAGCGTGAACGAGGACCGCATGCGCCAATCGTCCTGAACGAACGCATCGTAACTGGAAGCGCGCAAGTATTTGTCGGCGTTTCCGAAGGCGATGGACGAGGTGTCCGGCACGCCCACCAGAAAGCTGGCGAAATCGGAACCGGGCGTCCCGTTAAATCCAAACGATCCCCGCGGGTCTTGTTGCGAAAAGCTAGTTGAACTGCTGCCGCCGGAAATCCGTTCCGTAGGTGAAATTGTGGCGCCCGCGATTCCACAGGCCGTCGAACGAGACGCCGTCGGTCTGGTTGTGAATCGCCGAGTACTGGGAATCCTCAAGGCCGGAAATTCCGCTGGCAAAGGAAAGCGCGGGCGGCCCCCAATTCACCGGGTCCTGATTGTTGCCGGTGATCCCGGCCTGGCCCGCGATATTTTCGTGATTCGCGAAAAAGGGAATGCTGGTGGATGAAAACCGGCTGAACTGATACCCGAAGTTGACGAACGTTCGCGGAGTGAACTGGTGTCTCCAGCCGAGCTGCACATTCATGCCGAGTCTTCTGGCGTTGTCCAGAAACCCGAAGAGGTTGGTATCGTCCGTACGAGTGCTCTGCAACCCCAGCGTACCCGAGTATTGATTTTTCTTGACCTGCTTATTCATGCGGGCCTGCAGGTTGTCCTGGTGGGTCCCCGAGATCAGCGGGATCTGGTAGTTGTACCTGGGGCTCTGGAAGTTGGGCAGCGGATAGAGATTCAACAGGGCGAGTGCCTGCGGGCTGATCTGGGAGTACGGGATGACGTTCCCCGGGAAAGGCGCGCCGGTTCTTGGGTCGAGCACGGGAACGGGAGAAGCCGACAAATCGCCGATTCGCTGCGCGGGCGTCGGCACCAGTCCGGTTCCCGGTTGCAGCGACGGGTTGCGGTTGTACACCCACTGGTAGTTAACCGTAAAGTTCGGCCCGTTGCGGTTGATGAGACCCGGAATCTTCAGCGGACCGCCGAACGCAGCCATCCCCGTCAGGCGATTGTAGGACGGCTTGAGCGTGTCCTGGCCGGTCAGCGAAAAGGTCCGCGCATCCGTATGGGAATTATCCAGGCTGAAGCCGAGACTTCCGTTGTACAGCGAGCGCACTCCGCGGCGATTATTCCCGAACGCCTGCAGCTGCGCGAACGGCGAGCTGGCTCCGTTGTTTACGCTTCCGTTAATGAGGAGTCCATCGGCCGCGCGCTGGCTCGCCGCACTGGCTTCCTGGGGAGCCGCGTTATCGGCCGCCGGTGCGGGAGCGTCATTGTTCGCCGCTCCCGAATTCTGAGCGGCAGCCGCGTTCAGATCCGTGCGCTGAAACGCAGTGGCGGTGTTGGTGGGCGCGGGCGGCGGTTGTTTTCCTTTGCGAGCGGGTTTCGCGGGAGCCGCCGTCGGAGCCGGAGTTTCCGCGACCTGCAACCGGGCCGGCGCGGGCGTCACGATCGCGGAGATCTCCTGGGCGGGGAGCAATTTCAAATCCCAGTCTGACGCGGCCGCGCCAGCGCCGACGGTTACTTCCTGCTGCATGGGCGAGAAGAGCGGCATCTCGACTTGAATCGTCCACATGCCGTCCGGCAGATCCGGAAACGAGTAATTGCCTTCGAGGTCGCTGACCGCGTTGAAGGTTTTGTCGCCCTGCTTGGCCGTAACGGTGGCGCCGGGCAGCGGCAATCCTCCGAATTTCACGGTCCCGTGGTGCTCGGAGCCGAGGAGGGGCAGCACGGCTGAGCAAAGGCCCAAGATGACCACAAATAGTACGGATTTAGTTTTCGGAAGGTTTTTCGACACGATCGATCACGATGTTTTCTACAGGACCTTTTTGCGATTCTAATTTCAGCCCGAGCTGCTCTTGCAGCGCGGTGAAAATAGTGGGACCGCCGGGCGCTGGCGCCGGCTCCGTGATGCCGTCTCCGAAGCCTTGTGCGCGGGCATCTGCCCCCGGATCTGGCGTCCACTCGAGGACGAAGTCGTACTTTCCGGGAAGACCCGTTTTGTCAACTACGGGACGCCCCATAGCATTAGAAAGGACTGTGCCTAGCATCTCCATGGGCGCCGCGAAGCCTTCCAGACGGCCTCGGTTCATGCTCATTCCCTGCCTCGGCCCTGGCTCCTTTACCTCTTTGAGCTTCGCTCCGTTTTTAGACACCACTAAGGCGTAAATCGGCTGATCTTTTGTTTCCCTATGTACGGCCAGTTGAAACCGATCCGCCAGTAACGCCCGAAGTCTCTCGGCCACCTGATCGCGGCCTGTTTTGCGCTGTGCGTCGGTCATCTTGGCGGGTTCGTCCGGACCTTCCGCAGACGATCGCTCGGCCCGAGCCGTCACGTCGAACCGCTCCGTTCCCGCCCATCCCGGCGCGCCCGATACCTGGAAATCGCGAACATCGTAAGCAAACGTAATCATGGCCCGCAGCGGAATGTTTGTCATAGTCAGCCCTCCACCCGGCATGAGGCGGATCATGCCAGGACCATCCGGATTAGACGGCTTGATCGAGGCGACCTCGAACGTGAGCTGGGCAAACCCTGGACATATGAATAAGAGGGCCAGGGTTGCGGAGCGGATCATAGTGCTTATTTGAGTACGTCGGACCAGCCTAAATAGTTCCCATTCTTGGCAATTCGAAGTCCAAATCCCCATTGACGGCGGGCATCATCAATAGTAACGATTTATTGCCTGTAAATCGACGGGTTCGGCCCCCGGAGTGTCCGCTTGTGGGACGGCTCACGCGAAATCTGGGACAGATCAGTTCTCCGACGGTTTCTCCGCGTGGTCGATGACGAGGACGTCCACTGGGCCCTTGGTCGCCTCAAACTTAATGCCGAGTTGTTCCCGAAAGGCTGTGAGCATCCCCGGGCCAGCGAGCTCACCAGGAACGTTGATTGCATCCGGATCCTTGTCATACTCCAGCGTGAAATCGAATTCCCCGGGGAGGCCAGTTCGATCGACCACCGGACGACCCATAAACATCGATAGTGTGTCGGCCAATTCCTGCAGGGACCTGTCTCTGACGATCATCTGGAGGGTGCGCTCACTGTGCTCGCCATTGGGCTCTAAGGCGGGGGTCCACAGTAGCGAGCGGTCCTTGCGAAGGCTGCCGTCCGGGAATTGGATGATTTTCGGTTCGACAGCCTTCTTGAGCTTTGGTCCCGCCTTAGTAACGGTCATCGCGTACACAGGAAGCTGCCTCTGTTCGCGATGAAGCTTCAGATTGAATCGCTCCGCCAACAACGCCTGGAGCATCAGCTGTAACTGCGACGCCTGCCCGTCGATGAATTGATCGAAAGTATATTCGGGGGACCCGTTTGGCATCTTCGCCTGAATGTCGAATCTGTCTTTCTTGAGCCAGTCCGGTCCCCCTAGAAATCGAGTGCAGTCCGCGATCGGGGGACAGCCCTTAACACTATAGGCGCGCTTGATGAGGCCTAACAGGCTGTCCGAGTAGTTGAATCTGAGATGATCGAGCCCGGAACGGAAGCCGCCGCCTCCATCTTTGGTCTTGCTCTTGCCATCTCCGATTCTTAGATTGCTGGGCTTGATCGAAGCCACCTCGAATTGGACGCCCGACTGCGTTTTAGACTGCGCGTCGACCAGCGTGCCCGCTGCGAGGATCGCCGCGGCACCCGCACAAACGGCCACGGTACATGCCATGCGCGGACGCGAGATGCGCGGCACGGGAACGCCGCTCAGCATCTGCCGGATACGATGCTTCAGTCCGACTCCGGGCATCGCCATACCGACTGCGTCGATTCGCGTGCCTGCGCGCTCGACCAAGCGGGCCAAGTCGAGCAGATATTCGGAATACTCGCGAGCATCATACCCGCGCGCGATCACGGCCGCATCGCAGGCTTCTTCAGCTAGTCCGGACAGTCTTCGTTCCAGCCACCACGCCAGCGGATGGAACCAGAAAAGGGCTCGATTGAGTAAAGCTAGCCATTGAAAAAGCGGATCGCGACGGCGGGTGTGCTCGCCTTCGTGCGCGAGTACGGCATCGAGCTGCGCCTGCGGCCATTCGCGGGAGGACTCGGGCAGAATAATTCTGGGGTGCAGGAGGCCCACTGTGACGGGAACGACACACGATGCGGTCGTCAACCGGTTCGCGCGGATGGTGCCGATTGCGAGGCGCAGCAGAAACACTCCGACTCCCAGCAGATAAATCGCGACGTATCCCCCGCCCTTACGTGCGGGGCTGGGGTCGGGGGTGGATACGGGGCTGAAGGAATGCTGTGACAGCCCCGCCGGTGACGGCGGGGGCACGATGTCAAGCGGCACTATGGTCGTAGACTGCGACGGCAGGACCGGAATCGACGCTTTCGGTCCCCAAGCCACCCAAGCCGGAAGCAGCAGCATCAAAACCACGACGCTCGTCCACACGGCGTGCAGCACAGACGCCGTCTTGATCCGCATCGCGAACAACACCAGAGCGATGACCGCCGCGATGAGTGTCACTCGAATTGCGCTTTCCAACAGAATCGTCATTTGGCCCCCTTACGGCTTCGGACAAACTCCTCCAGACTCTCCAATTCGCCCTTGCTCAGGACCTTCGCCTCCACCATGCCACTGACGAGCTCCTCCACCGATCCCTGGCAGAAGCTGTCGATAATCTGGCGCACGGCGCGCGCGGCCAGACTCCGCGCGGGCTCGACCGCGCGATATACATACGCCCGGCCCCTCTCCTCGTGACGCAGATAGCCCTTCTGTTCCAGCCGGCGGAGGATCGTGCGGATGCTGGTTTCCTTGAGACTGCGCTTACGCGAGACGACCTGATGGACGGCTTCCACCGGGCAGGGTCCGGTGTCCCATACGGCCTGCATGACTTCGTTTTCGAGCTCCGTGAGCGGCGCTCGCACGCGAGCGTCCGATCGGGTCCGCTTTGTCATGGTACAAACTGTACCACCAGGCCGCTATCCGGTCAAGCCGTTTTTTTGAAGGAACCTGGATGTGCTCGCCGGAGTCTAGATACCATTCACGTATGCGACCTCCGCGATCTCTCGTTGCGACCGTGGCCACGTTTTCCGCCCTGGTATTCGCGCAGACCCCCGCACCCTGGGAGGAGCCGCTTGCGCGGCACGAATGGGACAAAGCCGAACTACTTTTAAAAACAGCGCTGGCGAATGGGGAAACGGCGCCAGTTCTGCGAGGGCTCGCGATGGTCTACCGGTCCACGGGCCGGCTGGAAGCGGCGGATCCGGTGCTCGAAAGGCTGGTCGCGCTGGATGGATCGATCGCAGAACCTGGAGGATCTGGCGCGCATCAAGGCGAGCCTCGGCATCCTGGACCGCGCCGAGACTCTTTACCGCCGATCGCTCGAGCTACGCATGAACGGGAATCCCGATTTGCTGGCGTCCATTCCCGTTCGGGTTCGTCTGGCGCAGGTGCTGGTCTCGGAAAAGAAATTTCCGGAGGCCGAACAGGAAGGCTATACGGTGATCGCGCTACGCACGCGCGCGCTGAGCGCAAGTCTCCCAGGCGCAAATCAGGCCGACCTCGCTGGCGACAACGCACTTCTGGCGCGGGTCTTTCAGGTTCAAAAGAAATGGAAGGCGTCCGCGGATGCGTGGGAAACCGTGGCCACGATTCAAGCGACTTCTTACGGCGACGAGGATCTGCGTCTGGCCGATACGCTGGACCGCCTGAGCGATTGCCGCTTCGAGATGCAGATGATCGATCCGGCCGTAGACGCGCTGCGGCGGGCGCTGGTCATCCGGGAGCTGAATCTGGGCACTGTGCACGCCGATGTCGCCGCCACCACCGATCATCTCGGCAAGATCCTGTACTACGCCAAACGCTTCAGCGAAGCCGAGCCATATTTTCAGAGGACGCTCGACATCGACCTGAAGCTGCCGGGATCGGACAACCCGGAGCTGGCGCGCGCCTACGACGACCTGGCTGTGACCGAGGCGATGCTCGAAAAATACACCGAAGCAGAGGCGCATTATCGTGAGGCGCTAAGACTACGCGATGCCGACGACACCGCCAGTCTGCGGAACCTGGCGCTGGTGCTGACCGCGCAGAAGAAGAACGCCGAGGCTCAGCCTCTGTACAGCCGCGCTCTCACCGTTCTGGATGCCGCCAGCAACGCTGATCCGGAGTTCCTGAAGGTGATCCTCTCCGAATATTCCACTGTGCTGCGCGATCTAAAGCGCCCTGCCGACGCCGCCAAGCTCGAACAGAGGCTCAAGCAGGCGGGCCGGCAGGCGCCCGTCGCGGCGAAGCAATAGCCCAGAGTCAGCGAGGCACGTAGAGGAACACCGTCTCCACATCGCTGCCCGTGTCGCGAGTGGAAGGCGAAGTGCCGAAGGCGTACCAGGTATCGAGCGAACGCCACTCGACCCTTCCGGTATTCACCGGCGAAGGATCGTAGACCTTGACCATTCGCCGGGCGGTATCGATGCCGGCAATCACCACGATATGGGTCTTCCCGTTGACCCACAGCGGCCCATACATTTGCAGCCAGTTTTCGATGGTTTCCGGCAGCGGGCTCATGGGCGGAATAGCCGCCAGCCCGATGCGCTTGGCCATGGCCACGATTTGCGGGTTCTGAAGGCCGGTGTTGCTGTCGCGGATCGCGGCGCACTGGGCATCCAGATCCGGAGGCACCAGCCAGGCGAGCGATTGTTGCACCAGATCCTGCCGCCACTGGATCAGCATTTGCGCGCTCGCGTACCAGCACGACATGGTCAGTTTTTGCGGAATCAGGGTCATCCCGGGAACTTGGTAATAGCCCATAAAACCTTCTTTCCCGCCCGGCGGCGAGTATACTGCTAGCTTAGAAAGATTATGAGGCAACTGCAGCCGGTAGTGTGGGCTAAGGGAACGTTTCTTTCACCGCAGTACTTGCAGGCTCACAGCCAGTTTCAGGAAAGCCTGCTGCAGTTCCGGCTCGAGACGCTGGCGTTCCGGCCTTGGGGCTTCCGCACGCTGCAAATCGATCGGGAAGCGCTGGCCGGGGGACAGATCGCCATCACCGCCGCGTCCGGAATTTTCGCCGACGGATTGATTTTCGATATTCCCGCGGCAGACGCCGCTCCGCCGCCCAAACCTGTCAGCGAATATTTCACCGAGGGCCGCGATACCATCACCGTCTCACTAGCGATTCCCGCGCATCGGCCCGCCGGAATGAACGTCAGCGATCTGAATCGCAAGTCGGACACGCGTTACATCGCCGAAACCATCCTGCTGCGCGACGAGAACACGGGCCAATCCGAGCGGCCGGTGCAGGTCGCCAGCAAGAACTTCCGGCTGCTGGTAGACGAAGAAGTACGCGAGGGATCGCCCGCTCTTGCCGTGGCCCGCGTAAAGAAACTGCCCAACGAAGTGCTGGAACTGGATCCGGCTTTTGTTCCGCCGCTGCTGGACGTCTCCGCCAGTGGCTACCTGATGTCGATCCTGCGGCGGCTGCAGGAGATTCTCACCGCGAAGACCGCTGCGTTATCGGGCGTACGGCGCCAGAAGAACCAGAGTCTCGCGGATTTCTCGGCGGCCGATATCGCCAATTTCTGGCTGCTGTACACGATGAACAGCCACTTCCCGGTGATCCGCCACTTATTCGAGACCCGCCATGGCCATCCTGAAGAAGCATTCTCGGCGCTTACATCGCTGGCGGGTTCGCTCACCACGTTTTCCAACAAGGTGCAGCCCGCGGACCTGCCGATTTACGATCACAACGATCTGGGAGCCTGCTTCACGGACTTGGATGTGAAGCTCAGGCTGCTGCTTGAAACGGTGGTGCCGAGTAATTTCGTTTCCTTGCCGCTGAAGCTGGTGCAGCCCTTCATCTATGGCACGGCTATTCCGGACGATGCCTATCTGGTCAACACCAAGCTATACCTGGCAATGAACGCGCAGATGCCGGAAGCGAACCTGATCAACAAGGCTCCCGATCTCGTCAAGATCTGCTCGGCGACGCACCTCGAACATCTTATCCGGCAGGCGTTGCCCGGGGTTCCGATGCGGCACGTGCAGAATCCGCCGAGCGCGATTCCCGTCAAGCTGAATTATCAGTACTTCAGTTTGACCCAGTCCGGAGGGGCGTATGAAGCGATCCAGCGCGCGCGAACATTCGCGGTCTACGTCCCCGCAGACTTTCCGGAGCCGCAGCTCGAGCTGCTGGTGTTATTGCCGCAGGCCAAGTAACGCGTTTACTTGCGCAACGCAAATACGAGAACCAGTATCACCGCCACCAGAATCAGTCCGCCCAATAAAAGGACCACTGGTGAAACTCCCGAGCGGGGCGCGGGAACCGACGCCGGCGCGGATGGTATCGACGGAGCCGGCAGCGAAGGAATAGACGGAGTGTGCACCGAAGGAATAGACGGGGTCGGCAAGCTTGGAGGCGCCGGCGCCGCCGGCAGGGAAACACCCGGCACCGGCAGTTGCACAGCTTGAGCAGTAGCAGGCGATGGCGATACCGAAGGCTGCGGTGCGGTGGTTTGCAGCGCGGGAGCTTGCATCACTCGGGTGTATTCGCCTGGACCCTTGGGCGCCGGAGGTGCGCTGCGTTGTTCCGGCAGGCCAACCGGGCCCGAAGCGATATTCAGTTTTGGCGCCGCCGGCTCGGGAGGCAATTCCCCGGAGGGAAATGTTTGCAGGGGCGTGCCGCCGGAGACTCCCGGTTGAACGTTAGGCGGTTGGGCCCTGAAAAGTCGCGTGAATTCTCCAGCCGGAGCCGCGGGCGGGGGTGAAAGCGGCATGGTCGGCGGAAGCGACGGCGGCCGGCCCAAGTCGGGAGCCTTCGCCGTCTCCTGGTTTCCCGGCTTACCGGGGAGCTGAAACAATCGTGTAAACTCACCCGGACCGGCGGGCGATTTCGCGGGCCCGCTGCCGGCGAGCGGATCCGGCAAAGGCTGCGGCGGAACGTTCGAGCCTGGCAACTGAAAAGCTCTGGTAAATTCACCAGGACCCTGCGGGGCCGGATTCGAAGGTGCGGCGGGCATCGACGCTGGCTCCGCGCGTGGAGCCGGTGCGGGTGCTACTGTGTCCGCACCTGGGGCCGTCCGTTGTTCACCCGTCTGCTGCGTGGGTGTGGCAGCGATCGGACCGGCGGCAATCGGGCTCGACGCAATCGGGCCGGCGGCGATCGGGCCGGAGGCGACTGCGTTCTGGAGCCATGCTGCGATGTCCAGGAAGTCGAGTTCGGACATCGTCACCAGACATGTGGAGCCGTCGATGTCGCCTATGTCGAGCAGCGGCGAACTGGCGGGCCGGGTGAGCAGGTACTCCACCGCGAGCCGCAAAACTTGCGGGCTGCCGGTGAAGGTATGCAGCAGCACCGGAGTCCCGCGAGCTTTTTCGCGGCCTCGCCACACCTGTACCTCGCCGTCGCCGAGGAGGTTCTTTTTATCGTACTTAGCGGCGAGATCCATGTTTTGACCGAAGAAACTCCTATGATCGCATCCGCACCCGGCTGGTTCAAGGGCAGGCCCGGTTCAAAGACAGGTTCAAGGGTATGATAGATCAAGTGTTTTTACCTGAGGAGTTTCGGCCTTGAGGAATCTGACTCGGGTGGTGTGGTCCGAGGGTATGTATCTGGGCCCGCATCACTTCCAGACCGACCGAAAGTACTTCGAAAACTGCATCCGTTTCGCCAATGATTCCCTGTGGTTCGCACCCTGGGGTTTGGCGGGATATGAATTGGACCGCGAAGCACTTCGCAATGGAACAGCCTCGCTGGTGCACGCCCGGGGCGTGTTCCCGGAAGGTCTGGCGTTTCAGATTCCCGAATGCGACACGCCTCCCATGGCGCGCAGCATCACGGATGCCTTTCCGCCGATAAAGCCCAGCGCGATTCTGCTGCTCGCCATCCCTAAGGTCGCGCCGTCCGGCAAGAATTGCGTCCTTCCGGCCGATCTTCAGCCTGGAGACGTGCGTTTTACGGCGGAGGAGCGGCCACTTTTCGATGAAAGCACCGGACAGGATCAGCGTCCTGTTTTTCTGGCTCGCAAGAATCTGCGCCTGATCCTGGATAGCGAACCCCTGGATGGTTTAGAAGTGATTCCACTGGCGCGAGTGGTTCGGGATGGTTCGGGTTTCGCCGTCGATGAACAGTTCGTGCCGCCGTGCCTCAACATCACCGCCAGTTCGCGTTTGATGCTGATTTGCCGCCAGCTCATGGAGATCCTTGCGGAGAAGAGCCGGGTGCTGGCGTCTTCGAATACGGGAATGGGCGATTTGGCGGGAGGCATCGCCGCGCGGCAGGTGGCCAATTTCTGGTTTGGTCACGCGGTCAATACGGCTCTGGCTTCGCTGCGGCACCTGGGACTTACCAAGCACGGCCATCCCGAGGAGCTGTTTCGCATTCTGAGCACGCTGGGCGGCGCCCTGTGCACGTTCGGATTGGACTCGCAGCCGGTCCAGCTGCCGCTGTACGATCACCTGAACCTGACCGAAATCTTCGACAGCCTGGACCGCCACATCAAAGATCACCTGGAGCTGCTCCAGCCGACGAATTGCGTTTCGATCCCCTTGCAACCAGCGGCGAATTACATGTTCGAGGGCGACATCAAGGACGACCGGTGCCTGAACCGGGCGCGCTGGATCCTGGCCATTCGCTCGCCGATCGGGGAAGCCTCGCTGATCTCCATGACACCGCGCCTGGCGAAGGTCTGTTCGGCGCGTTTTGTCGCGGAGCTGGTACGGCGGGCCCTTCCCGGCATGGCGCTTACGCATCTGCCGGTGCCTCCGGCGGCCCTGTCGCCGCGCGTCGATTTTCAGTACTTCGGAGTGAATCGGGACGGACCGTGCTGGGACGACATTACTAAGATCAAGAGAGTCGGAGTCTATGTGCCGGGCGATCTGCCCGATCCGGAAGTAGAGCTCTTCGCGCTGTTGGAGTCGTAAGCAAACGGGGCTTCCTAACGAATGAACCCGACGAACACTTTAGCCGAGAATCTGGCGGCCATCTATCAGGAAACCCTGACGGTGATCGTACGCCTGAGGTCCAACCGCCAGGGTATTCAAGATGCCGAGTCCTTCCGGCAGGGCATTCGCGCCGGGCTGGCGGCGGCCGAGCAGCAAGCCCTGCGGCGCGGTTACAACGGGGAGGATGTGCGGGTGGCTATGTTCGCCGTGGTCGCTTTCCTCGACGAGTCGGTACTGAACTCCGGCCTGGCGCTGTTCGCCGACTGGCATCGAAAGCCGCTGCAGGAGGAGCTATTCGGCGTGCATATCGCCGGCGAGATCTTTTTTCGCAATGTCGACCGGCTGCTGGCGCGACCCGATTCCGCCCAGACGGAAGAGCTTTTGGAGGTTTACGAGATCTGCCTGCTGCTGGGTTTCCGGGGACGCTACACCTCCGACAGCGGATCGCAGATTCGCTCGATCACCGCGGCGATCGCGGAAAAAAGGCGCCGGTCTCGCCGCGTGGATCCGGTGATTTCGCCGCACTGGGCGCCGGGCGCCGAGTCTGGTCCGGCGGCGGGCGATCCCTGGATCATGTGGCTGGTCTGGGCTGCCGCGGCCTGTTTCACCTTCGCCGTCATTCTCTTCGTGGGATACAAGTTGTTGCTGGGTTCGGGCGAATCGGATCTGCAAGCGATCCTGACCCAGCATCGTTTGTGAATGAAAAAATTGTGAACTGAATTGTGAACTGAATTGTGAACTGAATTGTGAACTGAGATGAGGATCACGAAACTCCATCTATTCACGGCCTTGGGGCTCCTGGTTTGGATTGTGCTCGCCTGGCTGATGGGAACCTGGCTGAAGCTTGCCGGAACGGATCTGTGGCTGCTCCGCGGCGCGTTGATCCTGATTGGCGTGGTCGGCGCGGTGGGATTTTTGTGGCTGCGGCACAAGGAAGAAGGCGGCGCACCCGCGTCCGGGCAGGGATCGAGCGAAGTGGACGGCGCGTTCCGCGAGGCGGATGCGCGCTTGCAGTCCCCGGCTCTCCGTGCCGAGGGCAAAGTTTCGCACCTGTCCTGTCTTCTGATCGTGGGCGATGAGAGATCGGCGAAAACCAGCATCGCGGTTCATTCCGGTCTCGAGCCCGAATTGGTGGCGGGCCAGGTCTTTCGCGACCGCGATATTATTCCCACCCGCGGCGTAAACATCTGGTATGCGCGCAAGAACGTCCTGGTAGAGGCGGGCGGGCAACTGCTTAGCGATGAAGCAAATCGCGGCCGCCTGATCCGCCGGCTGATTCCGGCGCGGTTAGGTTCGATGTTCGGGCGCAGCGCGCAGGCCCCCCGAGCGGTCTTGTTGTGCGTGGATTGCGAAAGCCTCTTGAAATCCGGCGGGGCCGAGGCGAGCGCGGTCGCGTCGCGCCAGTTCAATGCCTGGCTCACGGATCTCTCGCACCGCCTGGGCGCGCGATTGCCGGTCTATGTGTTGTTCACGAAGATGGACCGGATCCAGCACTTTCAGGAGTACGTCGGCAGCTTGACCGGCGACGAGGCCGCGCAAGTGCTGGGGGCCACCCTGCCGCTGCAGAACGTCACGGAAAGCGGCATTTACCGGGAGGCGGAAACCGCGCGTCTGTCGCAGGAATTCGACCTGCTGTACCAATCCCTGTGCGACCGGCGCACCGACTATCTCGCCCGCGAGCACAACGCGGAACGGTTGCCGTCGGTGTACGAGTTTCCCCGTGAGTTTCGCAAACTGCGATCGGTAGCCGTCGAATTTCTGGTCGACGTCTGCCGGCCGAGCCACCTGCGAGCCGGTCCAATTCTGCGAGGATTCTACTTTACCGGCGTCCGGCCCATCGTGGTGGCGGATGTCGCGGTCGAGCCGCAGGCTCCTGCGCCGCCGCGAGGCGCCGATCTGGGCGCGACGCGAGTGTTCGTCACGGGCAGCCTCAATCCTCCGGCGATGTCCGCATCGAGAGAAGCGCAGAGCCGACGCGTTCCCCAGTGGGTTTTCCTGAATCACCTGTTCTCGGACGTAATTTTGAAGGACCAGGCGGCGCAACGCTCGAGCTCGACCAGTCTGACGGTCAGCACGGGCCGGCGGGTGCTGCTGGCGGCCGCAACAGCCGTGGCCCTGGTATTCGCCATCGGATGGACGATGTCCTGGCTCAACAATCGGGCCATCGTGCGGGAAGCCGTGGATACCGCCCAGGTTCTTCCGGTGCTCGATCCCGCGCAGCCTCCCGCGGCTTCGACGCAGGATCTCGAGAAATTGGATCGGCAACGGCTCGTTCTGCAAAAACTGACGGGGTGGGAGCGCAACGGCGCTCCGATGAGTATGCGATGGGGTCTGTATGAGGGACACAACCTCTACGCCGGCGCGTATAAGGCCTACTTTGAGACGTTCCGGCGAATGCTGCTTCGCCCCACGCAGGACACCTTGACCCGGTTCATGTCGCGGCCCGCATCGGCCGAGCTACAGGGCTACCGGCCGGTCTACGATGCGCTCAAAGCGTATCTGATCACCACCTCGAATCCGGATAAGAGCACGCAGGATTTTCTGGTGCCGGTCCTGATGGAGCACTGGCAGAGCCGTAACCAGGCTAATCAGGGTGACGAGGATCGCGCGACTCTGGTTCGCCGGCAGTTTTCTTTCTACGCGTCCGAGCTGCCATTTCAAAATCCGTTTCCGGGAACGAATCCGGATCAGGGGGCCGTTGGCTCGGCGCGAGCCTACCTGGCGCGATTCGCCGCGACCGAAGCTCTGTACTCCGCGATGGTGTCCGCGGCCGGGGCGGCCAAGCCGGCGTTCGATTTCAACAAGGCGTATCCGGGATCGGCGGACGTGGTCGCCAACACCTACATCGTACCGGGGGCGTTCACCCGCGATGGCTTCAGCTTCATGCAAAACGCGATCCAGAGGCCGGACGATTATTTCCAGGGCGAAGCCTGGGTTCTGGGCCCTCAGACCATCGGCAGCGTCGACCGCGCGAATCTCCAGCGCGATCTGCAAGGGAAGTATCGTGCCGATTTCCTGCGTTACTGGCGTGAATTTTTGCAGCGCACCAGCGTCATCCGGTTCGGCAGCGTGGCCGATGCGGCGGGTAAGCTGAACAAGCTTTCGAGTAATCAATCGCCTCTCCTCGCGGCGCTATGCGCGGTCTCCCGGAATACTTCGGTGGACGATCCGGAGATCGTAAAAGCGTTTCAATCCGCGCAACAAGTGGAACCGGCGGCCTGCAGCGAACGGCTTGCCGCTCCGGGAAATGCGGCCTATGTCTCGGGGTTGATACAGCTTCAGTCGGCGCTGCAGCAACTGGCCCAGAACAAAAACGACACGGCCGCGCAGTCCCAGGCGGCCTCGGCTGCCAGCTCGGCGCTGGTGACGGTCCGGCAGATGGCGAGCCAGTTCCCCGTCGACCGGGAAGGCGGAGTCAGCGCCAAGACCCAAAGCCTTCTGGAGGATCCCATCAAATCCGCGCAGGCATGGGTCGTGGGAGTTCCCAAAGAGGACGTAAACTCGGGAGCCCAAGGGTTCTGTAAGCAATATCGCACGCTGATTTCGAAATATCCCTTCGATCCCAAGGCCAGCGCCCGCGCCACGCAGGGCGAGTTCGATGCCATCTTCAAGCCCGGCGACGGAGCGCTGTGGAAACTGTACATGTCCACGCTGAATAAATTCCTGACCAAGCAAGGCGCGGAATATGTCGCCACTCCGGGCGGTGGAATGACGCCGACGCCGCAGTTCCTGAGCTTCTTCAATCGCGCGGCCGCCGTGAGCGACGCCTTCTACAAAGGTGGCAGCCAGACCGCGAATCTCAATTTCAGTCTGAGGCCGGTGCCTTCCGAGGCGGTGGTTCAGGAAATCACGCTGACCATCAATGGAAAGACCGCCAGCTTCAAGAACGGCAAGGGCGATGCGCAACCGTTCTCCTGGCCGGGCGCCGGCGCGCAGGAAGTGAAGCTTAAGGTGCGCTTCACCGGCGGATCCGAGTTCGACATGATTACGTACTCCGAGCCGTGGGCCGTATTCCGCTTCTTCCTGGATGCGGAACACTGGCAGGCTTCCGGCAATCAGAACACCATGGAATGGACTGCGCGCTCCACCACCGGACCGATGATTATCGGAGGCAAGCCTGCCACGGTGCGCTTTACGCTGGACCTGGGCGGCGCGCCGGCCATTTTCCAGCCCGGCTTCTGGTCGGCTTCGGCCTGCCCCGGCCCGGCTGTTAAGTAGGACGCGTGACGCTCCTGGTATGCTGACCGTCAAGGCTTTTAGAGGATAGGAATGCCTGAACCATACACCACACAACGAATGCTGTCGCTTCGGAAGCTCACGCGGGCTGCCGCGGATCAGATGCGCAATCAGCTCAAGGACATTCTGTCCGCGGTGGGGCCCTTGCTGCAGCCGAAGGCCGCGCTGGGCGACTATGTGCGCGGTGTGAAGGACCCGGTGCGGGGCGCGGACGCCCTCTTCAGGGAAATCGAGAGCATGTACCACGCGGTCGCGGCCGAAAAGCCCTTCGGTGTGCGCCGCGAACTGACGCCGCCTCTCGATTTTAGCGGCGCATCGGTGGATGTGACTCCGCTGGAGTACACCCATACGGCGGCCGTCAAGGGACAAAGCAAGCGCGTGACCGTGACGTCGCCGTTTCGATGGGTGCTGAGTTACAGTGGGCACTCCTTGCCGCAATTGAAAGCGCTGCTCGGGTCTGCAAGCCCCGCCAACGACGAGCTTCACGCATTTGTGCTCCACTACGTCACGCTGCGATGCCAGGTTGCCCGGGAAGCGCCGTTCACGAACATCTTTAAAGCGCTGCGTTATAAGCTGAGCGTGACCAAACAGCCGGAGTTTGGCGAATTGCCATTGACCTGTGTTTCCGCGCCTATTTTCACGGTACGGCCGCCGGATGACGTGATTATCGAGACGACCGAATTGACAGGCTCGGACGCTTTCGAGGAAGTCATCGACCTGGAGGGCCTCACCACCTTGCGCGATCCCATGAAGGATGCACTGGTAGAACTGGCACGCTCGCACGGCGAACAGGTGTGAGCAGTCGCAGGCGAAGCCTTGAATTAGGTCAATACACGCACGAAACCCTGGTCGATGAGCCGTCTAACCAGCGAAATACATTCCGCTTGTACGGTCTCACGAGCAACCGGAGCGTCTTGAGCGATAGCATCTACCAGTTCGCCGAGCGGTACTTTCCCGTCTAGCCGCGAAACGAAGTCGGCCACATCCGGGCTGAGGTCGCGCATCAGTAAGAGCCCGGCGGTTTGAGCCAGTTGTGCCGTCGAGGCCAGCCACTGGTGATCACGGAATTCCATGACCTGCCGCAGTTGTATTCCTGCTTCAACCTGGAGCTTGCTGTTGAGGAGTTGGGCATCGGAAAGCGGATGATCGCGGACCGCGAAGCGGCGCAGGATCGCTTCTCCCAGCGATAGTGAAGGTTCGGAAAGCACCCGTTCGAAGTGCACCCAGTTTTGCCCGGCGCGCCGCCGCATCGAAACCAAGCCGGCATGGATGGCCTTGACTTTTTTGGCCTGGTAGTAATCGGTCCACTGCTGAAAAATGCGGCAATCCGCTTCCCGGCCCGCGGGAGCGGATACTACGGGCAGCCGGACCTGAGCGTATTTAACCGGGTCATACGTGCCGCCCTGAAATATAATCGCGTCGCAGCCCGTGCCGGCAAACCATTCGGCCATGCGCTCTTGCCAGGGCTCTCCCTCGATCTCTACCCATTCGCAGAGCATTTGAAGAAATCCGCCCTCTTCCAGATGGGGAGGCGCCTGTTTGACGAGATTCCGGCAAAAGCCATCCAGCTCCATGGGATTTTCCGCGAACACCCTGTTCAAGGATGGCGTGATATAGAAAGGAGGGTTGCTTAGAATGCGTTCGAAGCGCCGGCCGGAGACCGGTTGGAACAGATCGCCCGTGAGGACCTCGACATTGGTTCTTCGATTGAGCCACGCATTGAATCGCGCAAACAAAGCAGCGCGACCGGTAAGATCCGTCGCCGTCACCTGTTCGGCGAACTCAGCCGACGCCAGGACAGCGACTACGCCGCAACCGGTGCCCAGGTCCAACAGCGAACGGCACGGCGTCCGGATCGCCAGGTTCAGCAGGAAGATAGTGGTCGCGTTGATCATCAATACGGCATCATCTTCGGAGCCCTTGGAGAGGCGTGCGTAGGTATCCGTAGCGATCCAATATTTCTCAAAGGGGGCGAACATCACCGGACTGGTGAGATCCTCTCCGGCCGGCGTCAGCAAGCCGCAGTCCTTCAGGAGCCGCAAGATATCGGACGGGATCAGCTTTTCCGCAATCTCCCGGGCCACCGGCTCACCCACGACAAACCAGCGAAGCAACGTGTTCAGAGCATCCGGCTCCCGGGTGCGATAGAGCAGCAGCGGGAGATTCTGCAGATCGCGGCCGGGTAACAGATCCGTCTCAGTGCGCCTGCGGACGCCCTCGGGCGTAAAGTCGATTTCCGTCAGGTAGGCGGTTAGCCGTGCGGCTTCTTCGGCGCCCTGGGGCTTCAGCATCACCTTAGAATATCCTTAGCCGCCGCCCGGGAGGAGAGTGTTTTCCGGTTGCTGCCGATAGTACGGAAGACGGTGAGCCGGTATTTCCCGGGTTAGCGCGGATACTGATGGTAACGACGGAAACAAAGGGGGAAACAGCACTGTTCGAAGATGCTGTTTTCTGATAGACTTACTTGCACCGCTCGGTTCGTCCCTAGCTGCCGAGCCCCACATCAGAGTTCATAGGAGGCGAGAATGGCCCGCGAGAGCATACAAAAGAAATTACAGCGCGTGCGCCCGCCTAGGGTGCAAGTGAGCTACGACGTCCAGGTCGGCGATGCAATGGAGCTGAAGGAACTTCCGTTTGTCATGGGTATCCTGGGAGACTTCTCGGGGAACCCGACGGAGCCGCTGCCCAGACTGAAGGATCGCCGGTTCGTCGAAATCACGCCGGATAATTTCGATAGCGTGATCGAGAGCATGAAGCCGCATCTGGCATTCTCGGTGGAGAACAAACTTTCGGACGATCCCAATGCCGGGCAAATGAAGGTGGACCTGTCTTTCCGCAAATTGGATGATTTTGAGCCGGAGCAGGTAGCCAAACAAGTGAAGCCGCTGCGTGAGCTCCTGGAACTGCGAACCAAGCTCTCCGACCTGCGGGGCACCCTTCAGACCAACGACAAACTGGATGAGCTCCTGCTGGACGCCGTTTCGAATACGGAAAAGCTTCAAAAGCTGCAAAAAGAACTGGGCCTGGAAAGCAGCGACAAGAAGGAGTAAGGTATGGCGGACGCAAAGAAATCCACTTCTCCAGCAGCAGCGGTCGAACAGACCACGGAAACCAGCCTGTTGGACCAGATCGTTCAGGAAGGCCGTTTTGGAAAAGAGACAACGGCGCGGGAGCGTGGCAAGGATCTGATCAAGGAGTTCATTACCCAGATTTCCCAGGGCGATCTGGCTGTGTCGAAGGACACCGAGGCGATGATCAACGCCCGAATCGCGCAAATCGATCACCTGGTCTCGCTCCAGCTGAATCAGATCATGCATGCGCCCGAATTTCAGAAGCTGGAAGGCAGTTGGCGCGGCCTCCGGTATCTGATGGACAATTCCGAGACGGGCACGATGCTGAAAATTCGCGTGCTCAACGCGTCTAAAAAGGACCTGCTTCGAGACTTGCAGAAGGCTCCTGAATTCGATCAGAGCGCGATGTTTAAGAAGGTGTACGAAGACGAGTATGGCGTCTTTGGCGGAGAGCCCTTCGGAGCCCTGATCGGCGACTACGAGTTCGGCAAACACCCGGACGATATCGAACTGCTGGAGAAGGTCTCCAATGTGGCCGCGGCAGCGCACGCGCCGTTCCTGACGGCGGCCGACGCCAGCCTGCTCAATCTGGATAGTTTCACCAATCTGGGACAGCCGCGCGATTTGGCGAAGATTTACGACAGCACCGAGTTCGCCAAGTGGAAGAGCTTCCGGCAGAGCGAAGATTCGCGCTACGTCGGTTTGTGCGTGCCGCATATTCTCATGCGGCTGCCTTACGGCAAAGACACTAAGCCGGTGGATGGTTTTAACTACGAAGAAGGCGTGGACGGCACGGATCATTCCAAGTACTTGTGGGGCAATGCCGCTTATGCACTAGGCGCGCGGCTGACCACGGCGTTCTCGATGTACGGATGGTGCGCGGCGATTCGCGGCGTGGAAGGCGGCGGACTGGTGGAAGGACTTCCGGCCCACAATTTCCGCACCGACGAGGGGGATATCGCCCTCAAATGTCCCACCGAAATCGCGATCACGGACCGTCGCGAGAAAGAATTGGCGGACCTCGGCTTCGTTCCGCTGGTGCATTGCAAGAACACCGATTATGCGGCTTTCTTCAGCGTACAATCCGCGCAGAAGCCGAAGTTGTACGACAAAGAAGCGGCCAACGCCAATGCACGGTTGTCGGCTCAGTTGCCGTACATCTTTGCGGTATCGCGATTCGCGCACTATTTGAAAGCGATGATGCGCGATAAGATCGGCAGCTTCATGTCTCGGGCGGAGTGCGAGCGCTTCCTGAATAACTGGATCAACAACTACGTGATATCGGATGATACCGCGGGTCCGGAACTCAAAGCCCGCAATCCTTTACGCGAGGCGCGAGTGGAAGTGACGGAAGTGGCCGGTAAGCCCGGGGCCTATCGTGCAGTCGCGTTCCTCCGGCCCCATTTTCAGCTGGATGAGATCGCAGTTTCCTTGCGGCTGGTGGCTGAGTTGCCACAGTCGACCAGAGGCTAGCGCGGGGGTTGTTCCCCGCCTCGGTAGGGCAAGTTGGGCAATTAAAACGAATAGAAAGGAAAAATCGGAGCTATGGCAACAGTTGATTATTTCTTGAAAGTCACCGGAATTGATGGTGAAAGTACCGATGACAAGCACAAAAATGAGATCGAGCTTGAATCCTGGTCCTTTGGTGTGTCGAATTCGGGCTCGGGACACTCCTCCGGCACTACCGGTTCGGGAGCCGGCAAGGCCAGCTTCCAGGACATACATTTTGTGGCAAAGCTTAGCAAGGCCAGCCCGAAATTGATGTTGGCGTGCGCTACGGGAGAGCACATCTCCGAGGCCACGCTGACTTGCAGGAAAGCCGGCGGCGACCAACAGGAATATCTCACGATCAAGTTGAACGATGCGTTTGTGTCGTCTTTTCAGACCGGGGGATCTAACGGCAACATCGTGCCGATGGACCAATTCTCGCTCAATTTCGGCAAGTGCGAGGAGGTCTACAAACAGCAGGACGCTTCTAAGGGCTCGGTGAGCAGCCCTGTTAAGGTTGGATATAACATTGCGGCGAACAAGAAGATCTAGCTGGCCAACCACCGTGTGACCAGGCGCGCGATCCGCGATCCACTGCCTGTATGCGGATCGTTCCCTGACTGCCATGACTACAACGGAGCTGTTTCAAGCCGGCCGGCTCGAGGAAACCATCGGCGCCGTCAGTGCGGAGATCAAGAGCAATCCCACTGACGCGCGCCGGCGGACGTTCCTGTTCGAGCTTTTGTGTTTCAGCGGGGATTACGATCGCGCTGAAAAACAACTGGCGCTGTTGTCCGACCAGAGCAAGGAAGCCGGGCTGGCCGGTCTGCTGTACCGCGGCGCCATCAACGCCGAGAAGACCCGCGCCGGCATGTTTGAACAGGAGCGTTTCCCGCTCAGTTCCACGTCTCCGGCTCCGGTTCGCGGTACCCTGAACGGCAAACCCTTCTCCAAAATCGAGGACGCAGATCCGCGCTTAGGCGCCCGTCTTGAAGTCTTCGCGGCGGGCGATTACATGTGGATTTCCTTCGCCGATATAGCCCTTCTCGAGATCGACGCGCCCAAGCGCCTGCGGGACCTCCTGTGGACTCCCGCGCGGCTCAAGACCGGTCCGTCTTTCCGCGATCGCGACCTGGGAGAAGTGCTTCTCCCCACGCTGGCCGCACTCAGCAGTCAACATCCGGATGACGCTGTCCGCTTGGGCAGAACCTCGGAATGGTGCGCCGACGAGAACGGCAAGGAAGCCCCCTACGGAGCGAAGATGCTGCTTGTGGACGGCGAGGAATTCCCGCTGCTGGAGGTCCGCCGGCTGGAGATTGAGGCGGCGGCTCCCGCCGAGTAGCCGATGCCACTGCGGGAGGATATCCTTACTCCGATTCCGGGAGACAATCCGAGCGGGGCAAACCTGCGGCACGCTCCGCTTTACGATCAGATCAAAGAGGCTCGCCGGCAGGAAGTCGCCGGGCCTCAGGGCGACTGGGAACGCGATATCAAGACCGCGGATTACCAGGCGACCGTCAAACTCGCGCAGGATGCCATCGCCACCCAATCGAAGGATGTGCAGTTAGGCGTCTGGCTAGGCGAGGCGCTCATCTATCAGGAGCAGGCGGCGGGCTTGTCCGCCGGAATCGTTCTCCTCCAGGGTCTGATCGAGTCCTTCTGGGATTCGGTTTATCCCGAGCTGGATGAAGGCGACGCCGAATATCGCGCCACTCCCCTGGAATGGTTCGGGAACTACTTCGATCCGAGCAAGGGGTCCTCGCCGTCGGTCGCGGTTCGCAGAATTCCCATCACACGCGCGGGATTCGACTGGTTTCAATACAAGGCGTCGAGAACCATTCCTTCCGAAGCGGATGCTCAGGGCAATGAGTCCAAGGCCGAAGCGCGCAAGGATGCCCTGGCCGACGGGAAGCTTTCGCCGGAAGAGTTCGACAACGCTTTTCGCGAGACGCCTAAAGCGTTTTTCCGGACGCTCGAATCGGATTTCAAGACGGCCACCGAGAACCTTGAAACTCTGGACCGCGTTTGCAAGGAAAAATTCGCCGATGCGGCGCCCGGCTTCCGGGAGCTCCGGAGGGCCATAGAAGAAGTTTCGACTTCGGTCCGCATCCTCCTGCAGGAAAAGCTGAAGCTGGATCCCGATCCGGTCGAGCGCACGGAAACTCCCGCTGAGGGCGGCGAGGCGGCGTCCGCTGACGGCGTATCGCAGGACGGGCTGGCAGTCGAAGGCGACATTTCAGGCAGCTTGGAATTGCGCACCCGCCAGGACGCGCTGCGATTGCTGATTGCCTCGGCGCGCTTCCTGCGCCGCTCCACGCCTTCGGATCCAGTGCCGTACCTGATGGTGCGGGCGCTTCGCTGGGGCGAATTGCGAGCCGCCAACGGAGACATTGCCGGGTCGCTGCTCGAAGCGCCGTCGGCGGACATCCGGGTCACTTTAAAGAACTCGGCGCTCGCGGGCGATTGGAGTAAGGTGCTCGAGATTGCCGAAAGCGCAGCGGCGGGCGGGTGCGGGCGGGGATGGCTGGATCTGCATCGATACACCATTCGGGCCTGCGATGAGCTGGGCTACACGGGCGTCGCGCGAGCGCTACGCTCCAGCCTCAAGGCGCTGCTCTCCGACCTTCCGAGGCTTCCCGCGATGACGCTGGCGGATGACACCGGCACGGCCAATCCCGAGACGATGGACTGGCTGATTCGCGAAAACCTGTACACCCCCGGGACCGAAGACCATGGCCAGTAAGCCGGGTGGAAACATCACTCTTCCGCTGCTCGACCGGTTGACGGATGAGGATCCCAAACGCGGGGAGGAAGTGCCGCTGTCGCGGTCGAAATCTCTGGCGGCGCTGAAAGTAGCCGTCCGGAGGGACCTGGAGTGGCTGCTCAATACCCGCCGGGCGGAGCGAGACTTGCCTCCGCAGGTCACCCGTTCCGTCTTTTGCTATGGGCTCGCGGAGCATGCCTCGGGATCCGAGAATAAGGAACGGGTGTTTCAGGAGCTGGCGCGGCGGATGGAAACGGCCATCGCCATTTTTGAACCGCGTCTGGCGGGAGTGAAAGTCGCGCTGGCCCCGCGCCAGGACTCGACCAGCCGCAGAGTCGATCTGATCATCGAAGGACTTCTGAGGATCGACCCCAGCCCGGAGCACGTCAGCTTCGACACGTCCCTTGAGTTGACCAACGGCGAATACCACGTCAAGGGAGAAGCCGGTGCCTGATGAGCTGGTCGGCTATTACGAGCGGGAGCTGGGCTTTCTGCGCCAGATGGGCGCGGAATTTTCCAAGAAACATGGAAAGATCGCGCAGCGGCTGGGGCTTGAGCCGGACCGGTGCGAGGATCCGCACGTCGAGCGGCTCCTGGAAGGTTTTGCCTTCCTGGCCGCCAGGATTCACCGGAAGCTGGACGATGAGCTTCCCGAGCTGACCGAATCGCTCTTCAATATTCTGTATCCGCATTACGTGCGGCCGATCCCGTCGATGTCGGTGGTGGAGTTCCATGCGGATCCGGAGCAAGGCAAGCTCACGACAGGATTCCGCATCGCCAAAGATGCGATGCTCTATTCCCGTCCGGTGCAAGGAATTCCCTGCAAGTTCCGAACCGGCTTTGAAACCACTCTCTGGCCCCTGCAGGTTTCCGCGGCGCGCTGGACCTCTCCGGATCGCCTGCCGACGCCCGTCAAAGCTCCGCAGGCCGCCGCCGCGTGCCAGCTGGAACTGACCTGCTCTCCGGATGTGCGTTTCGACGCGCTGCGTCTGAAGTCCCTGCGGTTCTATCTTAGCGGTGAGCCGACGCTGGTTTCTACTCTTTACGAGCTCCTGTTCAACAATCGCCTGCAAATTCTGGTGCGCGATCCGGCCAAGGGCGCGCGGGCGCCGCTCATTCCGCTCCCGATTTCCGCGCTGCAGCCGGTGGGCTTTCGCGAGGATGAGTCGCTGCTTCCTTTTCCCCGGCGCTCCTTCGTTGGATACCGCCTGTTACAGGAATACTTCGCCTTTCCGGAAAAGTTCTTTTTCGTCGAGTTAAACGAGCTGGACATCCTGGCCGCAGCGGGATTCGGCCGGTCGGCGGAGATCATCTTCCTGATCTCGCCTTTTGAGCGGTCCGATCGCCACCAGATCCTCGAGATGGGCATATCGGCACAGACATTCCGGCTGAACTGCACGCCGATCGTGAACTTGTTCACCCAGACCGCCGAACCGATCCGCATGGATGAGACCCGCGCCGAATATCCCGTGGTTCCGGATGCGCGGCGGCGGCGCGGCATGGAGGTATTCTCGGTCGATCAAGTGCTCAGCTCCAACCTGGGCTCCGAGGAAATCACCTACTTTGAGCCCTTCTATTCGCTCCGCCACTCGAGCGCCGGCGATCCCCAACGGGCGTTTTGGCGGGCGATACGGCGCGAGCTGGATTTCGAGGATAGCTCCGACCTCTCTATTTCGTTTCTGAACCTCTCCGGCCGGGGCGTCCACCCGGAGGTCGACACGCTCACCGTGCGGTGCACGTGCACGAATCGGGACCTGCCGTCGACTCTTCCGTTCGGCCAGGCATCGGGCGATTTCGAGCTCGAGGGCGCCTCGATCGTCAAGCGCGTGGTCACCTTGCACAAGTTCACGCCTTCCTACCGGCTGCCGGCCGGGAAAGAGCTCTTGTGGCGCCTGCTATCGCACCTCTCCTTAAATTACCTGTCGTTGGTGGAAGAAGGACAGGAGGCTTTGCAGGAGATTCTCAGGTTGTACAACTTTTCCGGGTCGAGCCACGTGGAGCGTCAGATCGACGGGATCAGGAGGCTCGCCAGCCGGCGGCATTTTGGCCGCGTCATCTCCGAGCATGGAATCCATTTTGTACGCGGAACCAGAGTGGAAATGGAGTTGGACGAGGATCAGTTCGTGGGCGGGGGCGTGTACCTTTTCGCGCAAGTGATCGAGAATTTCCTGGGACTCTACGTCTCGATGAACAGCTTCAGCCAGTTGGAGGCGAGAACCCAACAGCGGAAAGGAGTCTTGAAGGAATGGCCGCCGAGAGCCGGACACAGAATCTTGCTGTAGTGCCCGATCCGGTGGAGGATCATCTTCGCCGCGAGCCCTATTGCTTCGAGTTTTTCCAGGCGGTTCAGCTTCTGGAACGCCTGCATCCGGCGACGGAGCCGGTGGGCCATTTCGTGCCGCCGCAAACCGAGTCCGTGCGTTTTGCCGTGCATCCGTCGCTGGTGTTTCCCGCGAGTGAAATACAAACTCTGACGTATCGCGAGAATGAACCTCCGCTCATGAGCGTGAACTTTATGGGGATCACGGGGCCGCTCGGCGTGCTGCCCATCCACTACACCGAGTTCATTCAGAGACGGCAGGCGGAAGGCGACACGAGCGCTCGCGATTTCCTCGATCTGTTCCACCACCGGATCATTTCGCTGTTTTACCGGGCCTGGCAGAAATACCACTTCCAGACGACCCACGGGCGCGGCGAGCACGACCGGCTCCGGCTGTACCTGCAAAACCTGATCGGGCTGGGCCACGACGAGCTTTTGAACCGGCAGGCGGTGGAAGACGACTCGCTCCTGTTTCATGCCGGACTGCTGACCCAGTATCCGCGCTCGGCCGTCGGCTGCGAGAGTCTGCTCGAAGATTACTTTGGAGTTCCCGTCCGAATCGAGCAGTTCGTCGGAGCCTGGTATGCGCTCGAAATCGAATCGCAAACCTGTTTTCGCGATGAGGACGGAATCTCGGAGAACCTGGGCGGAGGAGCCGTCGTGGGCGACGAAGTGTGGAACCCGCAGGCGGGCTTACGAGTCGTCCTGGGACCGCTGACACTCGCCCAGTACCGCGAATTCCTCCCCGTGGGCAGCGCCTATCAGCCACTGCGGACACTGGTTCGCTTTTACGCGGGAGAAGAATTCGATTTCGAGCTGCAGTTGATTTTGAAACGAGAGGAAGTACCGTCTTGCGAATTGGGGGCGGCGCAGGATCAGGCCCCGCTGCTCGGCTGGGTTAGCTGGTCCAAGTGCGATCCCCTTTCGCGGGATCCCGCGGAGACGATTCTGCCGCTTTAGTCCGATAAATTCGTCCGGTAAGGAGAGCGATATGGCCGTGAATCTTAAATCACTCATCGGGAAGCTGAATTCGCAAACAAGAAGCGCTTTGGAAGGCGCGGCTGGCTTATGCCTGGCGCGTACCCACTACGACGTCGAGATCGAACATTATTTGCAGAAGCTGCTGGAGGCCGAGGATAGCGACTTTGCGCGCATCCTCAAGCACTTTGAGATCAATCGATCCCGGCTGGCCGCGGATTTGACGCGCAGCCTGGATTCGCTGAAGACCGGGAACGCGCGGACGCCGGCTCTCAGTCCATCTTTATTGAAGATGTTTACCGAGGCCTGGACGATGGCTTCGATCGACTTCGGTATTTCTCAGATTCGATCCGGCATCACGATCCTGGCGCTGGTGGAAAATACGGAACTGTCCCGGCTGGTGGGCGAAGCGAGCAAGGAGTTCAGCCGCATCCAGGCGGCCACTCTGCGGCAGGAGTTTGCCTCCATCGTGGCCGGCTCGAAAGAGGAGTCGGAAGCGCTATCCGCGGCGAACGAGGGAGTTCCGCCCGGAGCGCCCGCAAAAGGCGGCGGCAAGACGGCGAACCTCGACCAGTTCACCGTGGATCTCACCGCGAACGCGCGCGCCGGCAAGATCGATCCCGTCCTGGGCCGCGATTTCGAAATCCGGCAGATGATCGATATCCTTCTCCGGCGCCGGCAGAACAACCCTATCCTGACTGGCGAAGCGGGCGTCGGCAAGACCGCGGTGGTCGAGGGCCTGGCGTTGCGCATCGCCCAGGGCGACGTGCCGCCCCCGCTGAAAGGCGTCTCGATCCGTTCGCTGGACTTGGCTCTGCTGCAAGCCGGCGCGGGTATCAAAGGCGAATTTGAAAATCGGCTCAAGGGTTTGATCGAAGAGGTCAAATCTTCGCCGTCACCTATTATTCTTTTTATCGACGAGGCCCACACGATGATCGGCGCGGGCGGGCAGGCCGGTCAAAACGACGCGGCGAATCTTCTGAAGCCGGCGCTGGCGCGCGGAGAGTTGCGCACCATCGCCGCCACCACATGGTCCGAATACAAGAAATATTTCGAGAAAGACGCCGCTCTGGCGCGGCGCTTCCAGGTGGTCAAAGTCGAGGAGCCCGCCGAAGCCGTGTGCATGGTGATGCTGCGCGGCATCGTAGAGAACCTGGAGAAGCATCATAAAGTACGCATTCTGGACGAAGCGGTGTCCGCCGCGGTGAAGCTCTCCCATCGTTATCTGGTAGGGCGGCAGCTTCCCGACAAAGCCGTGAGCGTGCTCGATACCGCGTGCGCGCGATTGTCATTGGGCCAGAGTGCAACGCCTGCCGCGATCGAAGAAATGACCCGCCTGGTGGAGCATCTGACCGTTCAGCGCCGCGTGCTGGAGAGAGAGGCGGCTGCAGGAGCGGATCACACCGAGATCCTGGCCGAGACCGCGCAGCAGAAGGCGGAGGCCGAAGCCAAACTCGGCGCACTCATCGAACTCTGGGAGAAAACCCGCGGCCTGGTCGAAAAGATCCGGGGGCTGCGCACGCAGCTCGAGGAGAAAGCGGCCGGAGCCGGGCCGGGCGCCCAACGCGCGGAAATGGAAACGCTCACCCGCGAGCTCGATACGCTGCAGGGCGAAACGCCCATTATGAGGGTGTGCGTCGATCGCCAGATCGTGGGCGAAGTCATTTCGGGCTGGACGGGAATCCCGGTCGGCAAAATGGTCAAAGACGAGCTTGCCATGGTGCTGGATCTGGAGTCTCACTTGTGCAAGCGCGTGATCGGTCAGGATCATGCGTTGAAACATATCGGCCAGCGGATTGCTACTTCCCGCGCAAGCCTGGACGATCCTGGTAAGCCCGTCGGCGTCTTCATGCTGGTGGGGCCCAGCGGCGTGGGCAAGACCGAAACGGCCCTGGCTCTGGCCGACCTGCTGTACGGTGGGGAACGCAACCTCATCACCATTAACATGTCCGAGTTCCAGGAAGCCCACACCGTTTCGACCTTAAAGGGATCGCCTCCGGGCTACGTCGGCTACGGCGAGGGCGGCGTCCTTACGGAAGCCGTTCGGCGGCGTCCCTATTCGGTGGTTCTTCTGGACGAAGTAGAAAAAGCGCACCCGGACGTTCTGGAGCTGTTCTACCAGGTCTTCGACAAGGGCGTCATGGAGGATGGGGAAGGCCGGGAGATCGATTTCAAGAACACGATCATCCTTCTGACCACCAATGCGTGCACCGATCAGCTCGCGAAACTTTGCGCGGATCCGGAAACGATGCCCGAGCCAGCCGCGCTGGTTGCCGCGATCAAGCCCGAGCTCAACAAAGTATTTCAACCGGCATTCCTGGGCCGCATGGTGATCATTCCCTATTACCCTGTCCGGGACGAGACTTTGAAGAAGATCATTTCCCTGAAGCTTGGCAAGATCCGCCGCCGGATGATGGAGAACCACAAGCTCGAACTGCTGCACGCGCAGGAGCTGATCGACGCCGTTGCGGCCCGCTGTACGGAAGTCGAGAGCGGGGCTCGAAACGTCGATAACATTCTCACCAACACGATGCTTCCCGACATGGCCCGGCATGTTCTGGGAGCAATGGCGGAGGGCCGCAAAATAGGTGCGATACGGGTGGAAGTAGGTCCGGATGGAGCGTTCGTGTATTCGGCCACCGAAGCGGCCGCACGGGCGGAGGGCGGCGCGGGAGGGGATTAGTGCCTTATACACAAGACCAGAGGTTGCTGCGGATCGACACGCCGCTGGGCTCGGATGTGCTCCTGATCGAAGGGTTTCGGGTCCGTGAGGCCATTTCCCAACCGTTCGCGATCCAGGTGGACGCCACCTCCGAACTGACCAAAGCGGGTCAGGTGACGGCCGAAGCGTTAATCGGCAAGAACGCCTGCATCACCGTCGAACTGAAAGACGGCAAGCGCTATTTTCACGGAATGATCAGCCGCTTGATCCAGGGGGGACGCGGAGTCGGCGACGAGGCCGACTTCGTCCATTTTCAACTCGAAATGGTGCCGACTCTTGCCCGTCTGGGCGCGCGCACCGACTGCCGCATTTTTCAGGACATGTCGGTCGTCGACATCGTAACCCAGGTGCTGAGCGGCTTTGATGTCAGCTTCAAACTAAACAAGCCCCATACCGTGCGGGATTATTGCGTTCAATACCGGGAGACGGATCTCAACTTCATCTCCCGCTTGATGGAGGATGAAGGCATCTTCTATTTTTTCCAACATTCCGATGGCAGCCACACCATGGTCGTGGCCGACAACCCCGACGCCAACGAGCCTTGCCCGGTGCAAGACTCGGTCCGCTATGAAGCAGTGGGCGGATTTGGAGACCGCGAGGACACGGTACTCGATTGGACCGTGACCGAGCAGCTTCGCTCCGGCTTGATGACGCTGCGCGATCATAATTTCCAATTGCCCGAAAAGACGCTCGATGTCAGCGAGCCAACCTCCATCCCACGCGGAGGCAACAACCAGCTGGAAATCTACGACTATCCGGGAGACTACGCGAAGCTGTTCAAGGATCCGGATAAGCGTCTCGACAAAGTGGAAGAGGAGGGGCAGAAGCTTGTCCGCCTCCGCATGGAACGGGAGGAGACTGCCTATAAAGAGGCCAACGGGACGTCCGACGTGCGCGCGTTTTGCACCGGCTTCCGCTTCAGTTTGACAAATCATTTCCGATCGGATTGGAACGAGGATTGGGTTTTGACGTCCGTCCACCATTCGGCGGTTCAGAGCCCTGCTTACCGGAGCGAGGAGGCTGCCGGGCAGGCTTACTCCAACAGTTTCACCTGCATCCCCCACAAAGTTCCGTTTCTTCCCGAGCGTGCCACGCCCAAGCCGGTGGTGAGAGGACCGCATACGGCCTTAGTCGTCGGCCCTCCCGGCGAGGAAATCTTTCCCGATAAGTTCGGACGCGTGAAGGTCCAGTTCTTCTGGGACCGCCAGGGCAAGAAGGACGACAACAGCTCCTGTTGGACTCGCGTATCACACCCCTGGGCCGGGAAGAACTGGGGCTTCATGGCCATTCCGCGCATCGGCCACGAGGTGGTTGTGGAATTTCTGGAAGGCGACCCCGACCAGCCCATCATCGTGGGCAGCGTATACAACGTCGAGAACATGCCTCCATACACGCTTCCCGACAATAAAACGCAGACCGGCATTAAAACGCGCAGCTCCAAGGGAGGCGGATCGGCCAACTTCAACGAGATTCGCTTCGAGGATAAGAAAAGTCACGAAGACCTATACATCCACGCGGAACGAACCCTGACTGGCATCGTCGAGGCAGATGAGACACGCGACGTGGGCGGCTCGCGTACCACCACGATTTACAAGGATGACACGGAAACCGTCAAGACAGGCGATCATCTCCTGACCATTGAACAGGGCAACCGGGAGGCTAAAATCAAAATGGGCAACGATACACTGACGGTTTCCATGGGCGACGTGACGCATAAGCTGGAGATCGGCACTCATAAGATCGACGCCTTCAACGTGGAGTCGATCGGAGAGGTCAGCATCAAGCTCACCTGCGGCGCGTCCAGTATTGAGATGACGCCGGCGTCGATTACGATAAAGAGTCCGCTGGTGCTGATCAACTGAGGAACCGTACAGGTTATGGGGAAACCGGCCGCTCGAATTCTGGACAACACCACGCATGGAACTCCGGCGATGCCTGGGCTTGGCTCTCTCAACGTCCTCATCGGGAAGAAGCTAGCGTGGCGGACTATCTTGGACACGAACATTTGCCCGGTTCCCATCGCGCCTCCGGCGCCTGCTCCTCACGGACCGGAAAAATGTTATCTGGGCAGCACCACCGTCTTGATCAATAACCAAATGGCCTGCCGCGTTGGCGACATCCTCCAAGGCGCGGGTCCACCCAACCCGTTCATCCTAGGGGAATTCACGGTCCTGATCGGTGACGCCGGCTTCGGCATGGCTAGTCCCGCAAGCATGGCTGCTTTTGCGGCCGCCATGAGCGACCTCGAAGACGATTGGGACTCGCTTACTCCGGACCAACGCAAAGCAGCTCTCGAGGCCGCCGTGAACGCGGCTCTCCCTCCAGGTATGCCTCATCTCACGATTGCTCCAACCCACTTCGACTCAGCCCGGCGGCTCGGCGAACTCCATTTTCAGAACTGGCAACTCGCTATAAACGAGGATCTGCTGAACGGCGCGATGACCCATGATAGTTTCGCCCGGTTGAGTAACACGGTTTATCACGAGAGCCGCCACGGCGAGCAGTGGTATCACGCGGCGCAATACCGGGCCGCGCAAGGCGAGGATGCTGACGATATCGCGCGCAACACCGGAGTTCCCCAAAACGTCGCGGAAGCGGCCCATGACAATCCGGCCCCCGCGGGAACCTCCGAGGGCGCGATAGGCGAGGCCGTGAATACTTCCGTATATGGAGACCGCCGCGAGCATCGGGAAGGCGTGCTAACCGATCTCGGCCAAGCTCATCCGGCGGCGGGTACCTATGACCAGTACCGCGCTCTTCCCGAGGAAGAAGACGCGTGGCGTCAAGGGGACGCTGCCGAACAGGCGTTCCGCAACACACCGTAAGGGAGATATCGATGGAACTGGTGGTTCTGTTGCTTGGCCTTTGGAGGAACTTCGCCCTGCCCGACTTTGACGGTGCGGCAGCGGTAAAAGCGCTGGGCGCGGCGAGCTCTCAAACACCTCGCAAATGGGTCGTGAAACCCGCTGACGCACGTTTTTCCGAAGAGGCACTCTATTTTGAGGACTTAAAGGCTGGAAAGAACCTTCTGACGACCATCGAGATCACTCTCCGGGATCCTTGGCACACCAGCCTGTCCGCGCTCACTGCGACGTTCGGCTCCCAATTCCAATGGCTCCCCCGACCGGATCAGGGGCGACCCCGGGTTCTGCAGTTTCAGCCCGGAACCAGCCCGCTCAATAGCGTCCTGATGCTAACGGTTTCCGCGGAGCAGGGGCAGCAACTCACGGTTTCGCAGGTCAGCCTCCGGCGGTTTTATCCATCTCCGAAGTGATCCCGTACCCGGTTTTAAGAAACATGAAACATTTATTAGTAAAAGTGTTTCATTAAAGATTCACGCAACAGACATGCCACGGTAAGCGGGTGCGCCCATGCTGGAGGCATGCAAGCAGCGAATGGAACACGCATTCATTTCCAGTGGTCCGCCGAAAGGCCTCACGCCCGGTTCGATACGGCTGTTTCGCTTCACTCGCACACGTTCCGTTCGCGTGAGCCGCTCGACTTCTTCTACCGCATCGCGAGACATTGCGCGCCGGCGCGCTGGGCGCTCCACCGTATCGAGGCTCGCTACAAATTTCTTCACGGTGTTCCACTCGACCTGCGCCGCGGCTGGTGGACTCCTCCGCTCGCGCCCCGCGAGGCATATTCACTGGAATTCGGCCAGATCCGCTCTCTGGGGCTGGCTCCCATCGTTTCTCTAACTGATCACGATGACATTGAAGCTCCCCTATCGCTGCAGGCGGCGGAGGTGTCCCCACACATCCCTATCTCGGTAGAGTGGACGGTTCCTTTCAAGAACACTTTCTTCCATCTGGGGGTGCATAACATCCCTCCAAGCCGCGCGCGCGCCACGATGGATTCTCTGAAGGCGTTCACAGAGCGCCCGCTGGAGAAGGATTTGCCGGCTGTTCTCGCAGCCCTGCATGCTGAGCCCGGAATGCTGACGGTATTCAATCATCCCTTGTGGGATGAAATGGGAATCGGCGAGCAGCAGCACCGAATGGCCGCCATCGCATTGTTGTCGCAGCACGGCGAATACCTGCATGCCATTGAGCTCAACGGACTCCGGCCCTGGAGAGAGAACTCATCGGTGATCCGCCTGGCGCGCGATTGGGGAAAACCGGTGGTTTCGGGCGGCGACCGTCATGTCGTCGAGCCCAATGCTACCCTGAACCTCACCAGCGCGGGCAGCTTTGCGGAATTCGCATCCGAGATTCGGAGCGGATGGAGCGATGTCTTCCTGATGCCGCACTATCGGATTCCGCACAGCGTTCGAGTGTTGCACAACATACTCGACGTCTTTCGAACCTACGAAACGCACGAGTTCGGTTGGACGGAATGGCCGGATCGCGTCTTCTATCCGTTGCGCGACGGATCCATCGCCTCACTATCCCAGTTGTGGGGAGACCGTCCACCGTTGTCGACGAGAGTCGTCGCCGGGTTTATGCATTTAGCGGATCAAGCGCCACTGCGGTATGCTCTGCGCGCAGCGGCGCTGGGCGCCGAACAAGTCTTGCTGTAGCCCGAGGAGCCCGCACTCAGACAGTTCGAGCCTAGCTCGCTGCTGCCAGGACTCGAACTTGCGGACGAGTGGGCTACTGCCGCTGGCCGTAGCCAATCAGAGTTTCGGTCGAGTTCGACATGCCGAATTCGATTATGGGTTTCCCGGAAGCAGCGGCCGCGCCACTCGGCGAGGTCAGCACAAAGTTCAGGGTCAGCGTGGAAGCCGAAGCCGTGGAGGTCTAGTGCCAACACTGGACCGGTAACCGAAGCACGGAATCTGCCGATGGAAGCATCGCGCGACAACACCCGATTGCATCTCTTCTTCCGCCGCGCCGGTGTATCGGATGCAGATTTTGCGTAACTGCGTGTGTATTCTTCGGCGGGATAAGAAGGTCACCCGGCGAACACAATCAATCCGCCGCGAATATTTGGTCTCTGATGTGCTTGTAAGGCAGAATGCTCCCACCAGCCAGACGGACCCATTCGTCGAGCCTGATACTCCCGCCGTCAGGTATTGTGGTCTTGCGGCCCGAGGTGCAGGATGTCTCCTGACCGGCCGGCGAGACACCCATGAAGAAGCCCGGAACCACCGGCGATCCGCTCTGGTTCAAAGACGCGGTGCTGTACGAGCTGCACGTCCGCGCGTTCTTCGACAGCAACGACGATGGGATCGGCGATCTTCCCGGCCTGATTCAGAAGCTGGATTATCTCCAGGATTTAGGCGTGACCTGTCTGTGGCTGCTGCCGTTCTTTCCATCCCCGCTCAAAGACGACGGCTACGATATTGCCGACTACCTGAATGTCCATCCGATGTATGGAACCCTGGACCAGTTCAAGCAGTTTCTCGCGGCCGCGCACGACCGGGGGCTCCAGGTGATGATCGAGCTGGTGATGAACCACACATCCGATCAGCACGCGTGGTTTCAGCGCGCCCGGCACGCACCCAAGGGATCGCCCGAACGCGATTATTACGTCTGGAGCGACACCGATCAGAAGTACAGCGACGCCCGGATTATCTTCACCGACGCGGAAAAATCGAATTGGACCTGGGATCCGGAGGCCCAGGCCTATTTCTGGCATCGCTTTTTTTCGCACCAGCCGGATCTGAATTACGACAATCCCAAAGTCGTCGAGGAGATGCTGAACGTGGTGCGCTTCTGGCTGGACCTGGGCGTCGACGCACTCCGGGTGGACGCCATTCCGTATCTGGTCGAGCGCGAAGGCACCAGTTGCGAAAATCTGCCGGAAACGCATCTCCTGGTGAAGCGGCTGCGGCAGGAAATCGACACGAATTACGAAGGCCGCATGATTCTTGCCGAAGCGAACCAGTGGCCCACCGACGTCCGTCCCTATTTCGGCGATGGCGACGAATTCCACATGGCATTTCACTTCCCGCTGATGCCGCGCATCTATATGGCGCTCCGCCAGGAAGACCGGCTGCCGATTACCGATATCATGGCGCAGACTCCCGCCATCCCCGAGACCTGCCAGTGGGCGTTGTTCCTGCGAAATCATGACGAGCTGACGCTCGAAATGGTCACCAATGACGAGCGCGATTACATGTATCTGGCCTATAGCGCCGATTCGCGCATGCGCATCAATCTCGGCATCCGGCGCCGCCTGGCGACCTTGATGGACAACAACCGGCGCCGCATCGAGCTTCTGAACAGCCTGCTTTTCTCTTTCCCCGGGACGCCGGTGGTGTACTACGGCGACGAAATCGGCATGGGCGATAACATTTATCTCGGCGATCGGAACGGGGTGCGAACGCCCATGCAGTGGAATGCCGATCGCAATGCCGGTTTTTCGCGGACCTTGCCCGCCAGATTGTACAGCCCCGTGATCATGGATCCGGTTCTCGGGTATGAAGCGGTAAATGTCGAGGCGCAGCAGGGCGATCCGTCGTCGCTGCTGAGCTGGATGCGCAACATGATCGCCTTGCGGAAACTATTTCGCGTATTCGGCCGGGGCACCCTCGAATTCTTGAATCCCTCGAATCGGAAAGTGCTGGCCTACCTGCGGGTGGACGGGGATCAGCGCGTGTTATGCGTCGCCAACCTCTCGCGATTCGCTCAGCCCGTGGATCTGGATTTGCCCGAACTGGAGGGTGCGGTACCCGTCGAGATGCTCGGCTATGTCGACTTCCCGCCGATCGGCAAACAGCCCTATCGCCTCACGCTGGGGCCGTATGGTTTTTTCTGGCTGGAGTTGCATCCGCAATCGGAACCGCTGGAATCGTCGGTCAGTCACTTGGATACTTCGCCGCTGGCGGCGGATACCTGGGAGCGCCTGCTCGATGGGGCCGGGCGATATCGGCTGGAATCCGTGCTGCTGCCGGACTACTTATGGAAACAAAGATGGTACGGGGGGAAGGCGCGCCGCATCCGATCTGTTCGCATCGCGGACTGGATGCCCCTTCCGGACTCGAATGCCGTGATCGCGCTGGTCGACGTCCAGTATGAAAGAGGCGATCCGGATAGGTATTTCCTGCCTCTGGCGCTGACCTTCGGCAAGGACGCCGAGAAGGTGCAGGATACATTTCCGGGCGCGATCATTGCCCCCGCCATTTCCTCCAGCGGACCCGGGTTTTTGCACGACGCGGTGGTCGACGATCGCGCCTCCGCGGCCTTGCTCGCTATCATCGAACGCGCGACACAAGTTCCGGGACGGAACGGATTGATCCGGGGCGTGGCGGGCTCCGGATGGGACGCTCTTCGAGGTCCCGCGGAAGCATCTCCGGCCATACGGCGTGGATCCGCGGAACAGAGCAATACATCGATCTTCTACGACGATCGTTTCATGATGAAGCTGTTCCGCCGTCAGCAGCCGAATCCAAACCCCGACTGTGAAATCGGCAGATACCTCACCGAGAAGATCCGTTTCGACGGCGTACCGCCCTTCGTCGGCGTCATCGAGTACGTGCCGGCGGATGGGGAGCCGTCCACGCTCGCCATGCTTCAGGGTCTGGTGGCCAATCAGGGCGATGGCTGGACGTTGACGCTCGAAGAGCTGTCGCAATACTACGAGCACAGTGCGGCCACCGCATGGCCCGAAGGCGGAAGCGCGGTGGCGGCAACGGATCTGATGGATCTCGCGGCCCAGGAGCCGTCACCCGTGGCGCGCGAGTATCTGGGCATCGCACTCGACTCGGCCGCGGCCCTGGGCAGGCGCACCGCACAGATGCATCTTGCGCTGGCAACGCCCACGGACGATCCTTCGTTCGCGCCGGAGATCCTGGCCGCCGATGACGTGCAGAGCCTGCTTACCGGCCTTCGAAACGACGCGGTTCACGTCCTGGACCTGTTGAAGGACAGTGTGGCCGACTTACCCGACGATTTTGTCGACCTGGCCGGCATGGTCTTGGGACGGCGCAGCCAGATCCTCGACAGCTTCAGGATCGAGGCGGCGGACGGCACGCTCGGCCAGCGTATTCGGATTCATGGCGATTATCATCTTGGCCAGATCCTTCAGGTCAAAACCGATTATGTGATCCTGGATTTCGAAGGCGAGCCGGCCCGCCCCATTGCGGAACGGCGCGCTAAATTCTCTCCGATGAAAGACGTGGCCGGCATGGTGCGGTCCCTGAGTTATGCGGCCTATAGCGGCCTGATCGCCCACACTACGCGCCGTCCCGAGGATTGGCGGACTCTCGAACCCTGGGCGCGGTTATGGGAGCGGTCGATGGCCGCGGAGTTCCTGCGCGCCTATCGCACAACTGCTCAGAAGGCGCCGTTCCTGCCATCGTCGGACGATGGTTTTCGAAAATTGCTCGAAGTGTTTTTGCTGGATAAAGCGCTCTATGAGCTCGCCTACGAACTGAATAATCGCCCCGCGTGGGTGCGCGTCCCTTTGATGGGCATCTTGTCGCTTCCCTTAAAAGCCGGAGGACCTGAGTGGACCTGGACGCCATTTCGCAGCCGGACCTAGAACAGATCGAACGAATCGGCGGCGCCGATCTCGTGATCGGGATTCTGGGCGCCGAGCCTGAGCACGAAGGCAGCACCGCCATCGCCCTGACGCGCGACGTTCTGGCGAAGCTGTCCAAGCCTCTGCGGGCCATGGTGGTTTGCAGCAACGGGATTCATAGTCCCGCTGCTCCCGGGCCCGAATTGGTTGGCGATAATCAGCCTCCGGTGGTCTTGTCGTGCAGCCTGCCAGCGCCCGCTCCCGGCGACACCGCGCAGCGGAGCATCTCCAAGGCTTATCGAACCATCTTCGCCGTCGGCGGCAAGCTGGGAGCGCGCGCGTGCGGCGTGATCACTTCCCGATCCCCGGCCCTGACTCCGCAATGGATTTATCGTCTGGTGCAGCCGGTGTTGGATCTCGGGTTCGATCTGGTTGCGCCCTGTTATACGCGCCAGAAGATGGAGGGCCTGCTGAACCGCAGCGTGCTCGCGCCCCTGCACCGGGCCCTCTATGGCCAGCAGCTTCAAAATCCCATGGGCCCGGATTTCGGCCTTTCGGGAAAGCTCCTGCAGAAACTTCTCGGGCAGGATGCCGCCAGGAGGCCGGGGTCCGACCGCAGCGTGCTGGCATCCATCGCTTCCACTGCCGCCTTCGGCGATTTTCAAGTCTGCGAAGCGCACTTGGGCGTCCGCGCCCAGCACCACACGGACTGGGAAAACCTGAGTTCCCTGCTGGCCGAAGTGCTGGGAGCTGCTTTTCTTGAAATGGAAGGACGCGCGGCTCAGTGGCAGAGTATTCGCGGAGCGAAGGCATTACCGGCGTTCGGTCAGCCCGGACCTCTGCCGGAAGACACCGCAACCCCTGTGGACGTAAACGGCATGATCGAATCGTTTCAGCTGGGAACGCAAAATCTGCAGGATGTTTGGGGTCTCATTCTGCCTCCGACTACATTGCTGGAATTGCGAAGGTTGTCCCGGTTGACCGGGGACCGGTTTCGGCTGTCCGATCATCTGTGGGTCCGCATCGTTTACGATTTCGCGCTGGGGCACCATCTCCGGATCATCAGCCGGGACCACCTGCTTCGATCGATTACCCCGCTGTATCTGGGATGGATCGCTTCCTATGCGCTGGAAACGCAAACGGCCGCGCTCCCGGAAGTCGATTCACGAATCGAACGCCTATCCAAGGCATACGAGGACAATAAATCTTATTTGGTATCCCGTTGGCGGTGGCCCGACCGCTTTAATCCGTAACGCTGAGGAGGGAATATGTGGGATCAAGTTGGAGACGCACTCAGGCTTTCGATGACGAAAATGCTAAGCCAGTTAGCCAGCCTTCTGCCTGGCATCGTGGCTCTGTTGACGGCGCTTATCCTTGCGGGACTGTTCGCGTGGGCGGTGGCGGCGATCCTGCGGCGGTCGCTCGCCGGATTCGACTTCGACCGCAGAGTGGCTCAGTGGGGTTTTCCGGGGCTGGCGGAATGGTCGCCGTCGTCGAGCCCAGCCCGCCTGGTGACGCGCGCGATCGCGGGGATCATCATATTTATCGGCTTTCTGATCGGCATCTCCGCGTTCGATGGCGCGCTCCCTTCGCAGTTCGTCGTACGCCTGTTTGCGTACCTGCCTGACCTCATCACCGCCATCCTGGTCCTATTTGCCGGCAGCATCATCGCGCGATTCCTGGCGCGCAGCGTGCTGATCGGGGCCGTCAACATGAACCTGCAATATGCGCGCCTGCTGAGTGTCGGCGTGAAGTGGCTGGTGACCGTTCTCTCGGTGACCATCGCCCTCGAGCGCCTGGGCATCGGAGGCGGCATCATTCGTCTGGCATTCGGGATTCTGTTTGGGGGAATTGTCCTGGCGCTGGCCCTGGCTGTCGGTCTCGGATCGAAGGAACTTGTGAGCCGGTCCCTCGAACGCGAGGCCAGCAAAACATCCGTTTCGAACATAAAGGACCCGGTCGGCCATCTATAGCCGTTAGAATGTTGGAGTGACGCAAGTGGAGACAACTTACGTCGATGCCGTAGAATCGTTGCGGCGATGCTGTGGACCGTGGGGCCTGAAAGCGTCCGGCCGTCCCAAGGGACACCATCAGATCTGGGCGCGCGACAGCATGATCGCCGCGCTCGGCGCGCGCTTCGTCGACGACCGCCAGATTCAGGAAGCGATCCGGGCAAGCATCGTTCAGCTGAAAACGCATCGCGGGCGCGGCGGAGCGATTCCGAACAATGTCGATTGCGCGACGCTGCATCCCAACTTTCGCGCTTACGCCGACGGCGGACTCTGGTGGATCATCGCCAGTACGTTGCTGGCGCCCGATCCCGACGTCGTGCGCGAAGTTCTGGGCTGGTACGAATACCAGGACGTGGATCAGAGCGGTTTGCTCAGCATGCAGGAAGCCTCGGACTGGCAGGATCTTTTCTGCACGCGAGGCAAGGGTTTGTATCTGAATTGTCTGTACGTTTTGGCATTGCGCCGCGCCGCCGGGCTCTTCGCAGGTGACGAAGCCGATGGTCTTCGCGAGCGGGCCGATCTGGTCGCGGAACGAATCAACGCTTATTTCTGGTATGCGGGCGATAACGACACGCAGCGGCACCTTTCGAATACGTTCAGCACCGCGGGAACGCCCTCGCGCGATTCGATGGGCCGCCTGCGCGAGATTCCTGAGAAGCGTTATCTCAAGGAGGAACGGTATTATCTGCCGTACCTCGGATTTCGCACGTTGGGCGAGTGGTTTGATTCTTTCGGCAACATTCTTGCGATTCTCGCCGGTGTGGCCGATCCGCGGCAGACCGAAATCATCCTGGATTTCATTGCACGATACTCGCTGGACAACTGGCCGCTTCGAAGCCTGACTCCCGTGATTCGGCCGGGCGATTCGGACTGGCGCGATTACTATGGATCGCTGAACGCGCCCCATCATTACCATAACGGCGGCGTCTGGCCCTTCCTGGGCGGATTCTATGTCGCGGCCCTGGTGAAGGCCGGACGAACGCAGGCCGCGGCTCACGTTCTGGAAAGCCTCGCCCAGCTGAATCAATCCGGCCATTTTAACGAGTGGCACCATGGCGAAACCGGCGTTCCCCTGGGCGCCGAAGATCAAGCCTGGTCGGCCGGCATGTTCCTCTTCGCTGCGGAGTGCGTCCGGCGGAACCAAGTGCCGCTCTTGTGATTCCGCCGGACGAAGCATAGTGGCGGGCGGACCGCTGGTGGGATCCTACCAGACCAAGAGCGCGACTTTCGGGCGAAGACCGCTGCGGCGCGATCCCTGATCACGCAACCCTTTGATATCAGTAAGTTTCCTTACGAAACAGTAGCCCCTCTGCGGCGTCCAACCTAGTAGAGATTAGGAATGCTCAAAGGAGGGGCCTTATGGGCGCCCAAACTGCAAAGAAAGGCATCAGTTTATTAGTCGAATATCTCGAGGTGTGCAACGCCGCAGCGGAAGTGCATCGACATTAGCTGGCGTACGGACCCATCATCGCCGCCTACGACAGCATCTTCGCCAATCGGCAGGTAGCCATGGACATTTACGATCATCATCCGGACGAAGTTGAGAATACGGCAACCATTCGTCTGGTAAACGGGGAGTTCGTGACGGTCCCTGAAAACGAGGCTTATCCGTCCTCCGAAAATGCAACGGGTATGACCCGCCGGCCAAGGGCGCGAATATGTGGCCCCGGTCGGGCCGTTCAGAGTGACGGGGCGATCGAATCATTGGAGCGAATCATTGGAGAGGAATGTTTCTATGCCGAAGACAACCGTTGGCTTGTTTGAAAATCCTGGTGTCGTAGATGACGTGGTGCGCGAGATCGAGGCCTTGGGCCTTCCTCGCAACGAAGTACGAATTGTAGATGAGCCTCAAACCTTTGAAGTCACCGGGGTGATGAGCTTCGCGCGCCTGGACTTTGAAGTCGAACTGGCGCGGGAGCTGACCAGGATCGGAGCGACAAGAGCCGAGGCGCAGGCGTATATAGAAGGCTTGCGGGATGGCGGCGCGCTGGTATTGGCGACGGGTGCGGATGACAAGGTAGATAGGGCCGCCGAGGTCATGAACCGCCGCGGGGCGGTGGAGATCGAAGAGACCAGCGGGCCCGAACCGCTCTTGCCGAGTGTCGGCCACGAGAACGCGACGCCCATATTCCAGAGCTCCGTCATGACCGGGCGTATCCGGCAACCCGGAGGCGGCGCCTGCATGTTCGTGTGGTGATGGATTGAGGCTCGATTCCATGCCACCGGATCCACATCTGCCTCCGCCTGATCCCGATCCGGAGCGTGAGCCGCCAAGGGTACCGTCTCCGCTGCCCCTTCCGGATCCCAATTCGCCAGGACCCGACGTGATCGATCCTGGCATAGCGCCGGACCCGCTGCCGGCGTAAGATTTCAACGATCCAGGAGGACTTTATGCAGGAGAGAAGCCTGACGATTCCAGAACTCGTGCTGATCGCGGGCACACGTGTCGCCTTAGGCGCCGGCGTGGGACTGCTCATTGGAGGCAAGCTGGGCCGGGATGCCCGAAAGAGCGCTGGTGTGGCTTTGTTGGCCGTGGGCGTCCTCAGCACCATTCCGATTGTGATGAACGTCCTGAGTAAGCCTCAGGCCGCGGCGAAGCGAGCAGCGTAAGGCCAGCCCTATCGGATATCGAAAAACATGGCCGTCTTTTCGCGCCGGAAGGTTGAGAAGCCGGCTTGCTCGAAGAAGGCCGTCTGGCTCGTAACGGCGAAGAGTTCCTTGACCCCTCTGGTCCGCCCGCGCTGTTTGCAAAGCTCGACCAGCCGGGAGGCCACGCCCCGCTTCTGGAAAGCGGGAGCGACCGCCAGGCTCCGCACTTCGGCCAGCCGTTTGGAGTAGATCTGGAGAGCGCAACAACCGATAATCCGGTCTCCCTTAGCCGCCACCAGGAAGGACGAGATGCGGGGCAGGTTCTGTTGGGCTAACTGCTGGGGATAAAGCCTTAGCAGCGACCGGATAGAAGGCATTTCGCCTTTCCTGGCGGCACGAAAAGAAACGTCTTTCCCGATTTTCAACGCGCAGGGCCTCGAAACGTCCCAACGGCAAGTACGATAAAGCCAACGGCGATCACGGAGCGAATTCCAATGGACCAAAGCCGGTCGCCTCGGATGGCGCTTCTGGCTGCCAGCAGAATGAAGGCTCCCCCGATGCACACATACCACCAGGCGAGCATTCGTGCACGGCGATACTTCCTGTCCATGGCGAAAGGGTTGTGGGCCACAACTCGATTATCTTCGACTCCTGCGTGCCTGCGCGGGTAACAGGCTCAATAGTCTCATTTGAAACAACTCTCCCGAAGAGAGATCTACCTTGTGGCGATCTCGCGAAGATTCGCCAAAATCAACCTGGGCGATCGCATTAACAAGCGCGCTCTAAACCCATGGAGAGGAAAATGGCGACCAAGCATCTGCTCACTCGTACGGAAGAGGTAGTGCTCACGGCAGTAGCCGCACGCGGAATCGCGGGCCAAGCCTACGGCATGGGTATCTTTGAGCAGTGCTCGAAGCTGACGAAGGGCCGCTATATTTCCATTGGATCGATCTACACGATTCTTGATCGCCTGGAGAAAAAAGGCTTTGTCGAATCCTGGTTCGAGGACCGGAAAGGCTCCGAGCACCACGGCACCAAGCGCTGTTTCCGAATCACCGGCGTGGGTACCCGTGCTGTACGGGAAGCTGCGGTTCTAAGCCGCGCGCTGTGGCGGGCGTGGAACGTGATCCCCGTTCTTCCGATGCTGCCGGGTGGGGAGAAGGCCGGGAAGCCAGCCCTGAAAAACCAAAACGAACCCAGAGCGGAGCGAGCGAGCTGAACGAACCTGGTGATCGGTTGGCAGGGAACAAACGGAAAAAGGGAACCCAAGCTTCGCCCGATGGGACGAGGCCTGGGCTCCCTTTAACGCTTAGCTGCGCGCTCGGCGAAACTTCAGGAGTCCCACTCCCAGAAGCGCAGAGCCGATGAGTCCGAACGTTGCGGGCTCCGGAACTGCAGTCGACGAGAAACTCGCCGAATACGTTTGTTTGACCAACGTATTCGCGGCCACCTCCGCCAGGACTTCTGTGATGTGTCCCGGTGTGGTCACCTGCGCCGTGAAGAGCCCGCCGGTCGGGCTTGATCCAGTGGCGGCCGTACCGGAATACGCGATTCCGCTTAGAGCGAAAGTCACGGTCACCCCGGTAGCTGTCTGCGTCAGGGTGAAGGGGGAGCCGGTAGGCGTGCAGACGCTGCCAGTGTTGTTATTGGTGCAATTGGCGGCCGTCCCGGTACCCGCGTAGATGTTCTGCAAGTCGAAAAAGATAGTTCCGCTCGGAACGGTGAACGTGGCGAAATCCACGATCGAGATCGGGCCCGTCACCGGCGGCCCCGAAAGATTCTGGATTGTTCCGCCAGTCAGGCCTGTATACGAACCGTCAGATGGACCCGCCTGGAACAGGTTGGCCGTACCTACGTTGTTGAAAAAAGCGATCCCAGTCGTTCCCACCGTCACAGTTCCGTTTATGTTGGCCGTTCCGCTCACCGGTGTGGCGGAGACGCTTACACTGGTCATCAAGACCAGGAAAGCGGCCACAGCCATCAGGCAAGGCCCTCGCCAGCGCGATGCCGACCTCAACTTAATACACTTCATTTAAACATCCTCCTTTTAGATTGACCCCGGTCGTGAGAACGCCTAGGTAATCGGTGCTAGGGTTGCATGTGTTCAGCCAAACACGAGCGGCTGATTCCGCAGGAGATAGCGAATCAGGGCAGTGCAGAACCTGCATGAGGCGCTGGGCGGAGTCTGCAAGCTTTGTCTAAGATGTGCAAGAACTTCCAGGTACTAAGAGTACTCAAGATGAGTGGAAACATGGATCCAAGTCCTTTCACAACGACGATAAATGAGCTAGTTCCTGAGAGAGGCCGAACTCCTCACAACAAGTGAGCTTGGCAGCCGATTCCTCTCAGTAACATTTACCAGCAGTAGAAGAAGAGTTGATCGTCCCTACAGCGTTCGTATCGCAATGCCGAAGTATTTCTTCGCGGGATCCTTATGCAGTCGAAGTGCCCACAAGTAGTTGTTGCCAGTGCGAAAAAAAAGTGTTACGCTACCACCTTAATCCGAGTAGTTCCATGTCGAGTTGATTCGACAAGTCCACCGAGCGGAGTGGATGAAGGCCCGATACCCGATTTGCTGCGTCCTCCGGGTCTCTACGAAGGTGGGTTCTCCGATCCGCTAATAAAACATCCGGCCGTAGTATTTGCGGTCCAACGCGGCATGTGTACTCTACGGATTGTTAATCGATGAATCTCGTACCTAACGCACTCTCCCTTTCCCATCAGCAGCTTATCCTGCTAGCTCCGTACGGCGTCCGCGTTCCGGCGCGATTTAGAAACGTCCGGATCGATCCGCGCCGTTACGGGTCGATCCTGGTCGATATGCAAAAATTGCGTGGTCGCATTTACCTCGAGGATGGCGCCATTGGACACGATCAGCTCGATCGCAACGGGCGCCATCGCTCCGAGGCGGACACCGAGAGCTGGCACTTGCTGACTCTCGACGATAAGGGTTCGGTCTCTGGATGCGTACGCTACCATGCGCACCGGAACACCGTATCGTTCCAGGATTTGGGACTACGGAAGTGTGCGCTCGCGGAGTGCCGCCAGTGGGGATCGAAACTACAGGCAGCCGTGGAAACTGATTTGGTTGCCGCGCGGCAGCAGGCGATTTCGTATGTGGAAGTGGGTGGTTGGGCATTGGCGAAGGAGCGGCGGTGCACCGGGGAAGCGCTTCGAACTGCCTTGGCGACGTACGGCCTTGCGCAAATCCTCGGCGGCTGCGTGGGAATCGCCACGGCTACCGTGCGCAACCGGTCGTCTTCCATACTCCGTCGCATCGGCGGGGGCGCTCTGGAGGTTGACGGAGAGCAGTTGCCCGGTTATTATGATCCGCAGTACAAGTGCCAGATGGAGATCGTGCGGTTCACCTCCAGCTCCCCGAATCCAAAATACTGGCGATGGATCGACCAGATTGCCGCGACTCTTCTGAATGTTCCTGTATTATCATTGACTCCCGGGGCGCTGGCGGTCGCGTAAGAGAAGTTTCGCAGCGAAGGTTGTATGGAAGTTAGCACGCTGGCCTCGGCACTACTCGCGGAAGATACCGGTGCGCTCCTCGATCGAGCCCTGGAACAGTGGACCGCAATCCTGGGCCCGGACCATGTGATTGTGGATGAGCGCAGTCGAACGGCTGCGGAAACCGCGACGTTTGCCACCAGTCAAAGAGTCCCAGCAATTCTCAGACCCGGCTGCCGTGAGGAAGTGCAGGAGTGCATCCGCATCGCCAACCGTTTCCGCGTTTCCCTCTATCCCGTCAGCAGCGGCAAGAACTGGGGCTATGGATCGCGCGTGCCAGTGGCTGACGCCAGCGTCCTGATCGATCTGAGCCGGATGAACGGCATCTTGGACTTCAATGAAAAGCTGGCGTATGTCACCGTCGAGCCAGGTGTGACGCAGCGGCAGCTTTTTGAGTTTCTGCGGGCTCGCCAATCGCGGTTGTGGATGGATGCGACGGGGTCGAGTCCGGAATGCAGCCTGATTGGTAACGTAGTCGAACGCGGCTTCGGGCATACGCCGTATGGCGATCATTTCGCGCAGGTGTGCGGCTTCGAAGTCGTCCTGCCGACCGGTACGCTGATGGAAACCGGGTTTTGCCGGTTCCCTGCCGCTCAAGCCGGCCCGGTTTACAGATGGGGCGCCGGGCCGACGCTCGAAGGCCTGTTTTCACAGTCGAATCTGGGAATCGTTACGCGCATGACGATCTGGCTCATGCCGGCTCCGGAGCATTTCGAAGCTTTCTTTTTCCAGTGCAACCGTGCGGACCAGCTCGCCGGGCTGATCGAAGCATTGCGGCCGCTGCGCATGCAGGGGATTCTTCGCAGCACCGTGCACATCGCGAACGATTACAAAGTCCTCGCGGGAATACAGCAATATCCCTGGCAGGAAACCGGCGGCCAGACGCCGCTGCGGCCGGAACTGATGACCCAGCTTCGCAGCCGTCTTAAGTTCGGCGCATGGAGCGGGTCAGGAGGCCTGTATGGCACTCGGGGCCAGGTCGCCGAAGCCAAGCGGGCCATCCGCAAGGCGCTCAAAGGCAACGTCGATCGTCTGAAATTCCTGGATGACCGGAAGCTGGCCTTCGCATCGCGTTTTGCCAAGCTCTACCAGCTCCTCACGGGATGGGATCTGAGCAAGACTATTGAGCTCGCGCGTCCGGTTTACGGCCTGATGAAGGGTGTGCCCACGGAACAGCCGCTGGCGGGCGCTTATTGGCGAAAAAAAAGCCTTCCTCCTACCAGCATGGATCCGGATCGCGATGGCTGCGGACTCCTGTGGCTCGCTCCCGTCGCTCCGATGGAGGGGCATCACGTTGAACTCATTGCCGGGATCGCGAACGAGATCCTGCTCCAGTACGGTTTCGAGCCGAGCATCTCGATGACGCTGATCACCGAGCGCGCCGTGGCGTGTGTGATTTCCATCTGCTATGACCGCCGCGAGGCAGGCCAAGACGATCAGGCCATGGCCTGTTATCATCGCCTGCGGCAGGAACTGACAGAACGGGGTTACTATTCGTACCGGCTGGGCATTCAAGCCATGTCTGAAATGAGCGGTCCGGACGGTTATGCCGATCTGGTCCGGGCGATCAAGAACGCTGTCGACCCTAATGGCGTACTCGCGCCGGGAAGATATCAGCCCGGTGTGAGCGGCGCGTCTGCCACAGCCACGACGGTTGCAAAAACATGACCAGCCACAGCCACGCCTGGTCGTTGGTGAAGGACCTGCATCAGCCTCGGCCGGCGATTTTTTGGGCAGATCTTCTGTTCAGCGCCGTGGCAGGTTGGGGCAGCTTTGCCGTGGTGCTGTTGGCGAAACCATTTTCCGCGAGCATGTGGCTGGCATTTCTGGTCGCCACCATCGCTTTGTATCGCGGGTTGTGCTTCGTGCATGAGATCAGCCACATGCGCCGCTCCCAGTTGCGCGGCTTTGAAACCGCCTGGAATGCGTTGATCGGCGTCCCGCTGCTGATGCCTTCGTTCGTTTACGTGGGCGTGCATTCCAGCCATCACAGCCTGGCAACCTACGGGACCGATCAGGATCCGGAATATCTTCCTTTCGCGAGTTCCCATTGGATGACCATCGTTTTCGCGGCACATAGCGTTCTGATCCCGCTCGCCCTGCTGCTTCGTTTTCTGGTGCTCGCACCGGCCGGTTTGCTGTCGCCCCGGTTTCACCGCTGGCTGGTGGCGCACGCCTCTTCGCTCTCGATGAATACCCGGTATCGAAGAGAAGACTCCCCTGCCCTGACTGCCTCCATACGGCGGTGGGAGATGGTGTCGATACTAACCTGGCTGGCGGCAGCCGTCGTTGCCGTACACTACGGCCTGGGATGGAAGGCTCTGGGGGTATGGTGCGGGATCAGCGCATGCGCCGCGCTGTGCAACGCCCTGCGCACCCTGGGGGCGCATCACTATGAGAGCACCGGGACGCCTCTCGATCGCGACGGGCAATTGACGGATTCCATCGACACACCGGGAGCTCTATGGACGGGACTCTGGGCGCCCGTCGGGCTCCGCTACCATGCCTTGCATCATTATTTTCCAGGCATTCCTTATCACAATCTCGGAACGGCCTACCGGCGACTGGTCTCAGGTCTTCCCGTGGAGGCGGCATATCAGGAGCTAACCAGCCCCAGCCTTCCCTGGTCCCTTCGACGCCTTTATCGGACCGGGAAGTCCATGCGAGAAAGGGAACGCAGCGCAAAGCTCTGTGTTCAACCATCTTTGCGGTCCCCCGGCAATTGACTCGCTTCGGCATCCTCGGCCCACCCGTTCCCGGTCACGTAAACCCTTTCCTGGCACTGGCACATGAGTTACGGTCGCGCGGCCACAGCGTGACGTTTTTTCAAATACCGGATCTGGAGACAGAAATTCGAGCGGAAGGATTCGACTTCTCTCCGATTGGAGCGAAGGATCACCCGGTTGGATCGCTCTCGGAGTCATTGCGGCAACTGGGAAGCCTCTCGGGTCTGGCGGCTTTGCGATTCACTGTGCGCGCGATCCAGCAGACGACCGAGTCGATTTGCCGGGATGCTCCCGCCGCGGTGAAAGGCGCGCACATCGACCTGCTCCTGGTGGATCAGACCGAGCCGGCCGGTGGAAGCGTGGCGGAATACCTGGGATTGCCATTCGTGACGATTTGCAACGCTCTGGCTCTCAATCGCGAGCCTGCGATCCCCCCGCCATTCACGCCCTGGAAGTATCGCGACACCGGGTGGGGACGCATGCGCAACCGGCTCGGGAACGCCGTTTCGGACCGCATTCTCGCGCCCGTTCGGGATACGCTCTCGGGCTATCGCCGCCGCTGGAAGCTGCCAGCTCACCGGGATCTTGCGGAGACGTTTTCCTCACTCGCTCAGATCAGCCAACAGCCGCGCGAGTTTGATTTCCCACGCCAATCGCTTCCCGATTGTTTTCACTACGTTGGTCCCCTGCGCCACGCGCGCCGGCGCGCGGTGGAATTCCCCTGGGAATGGCTGGATGGACGGCCGCTGGTCTATGCCTCCCTCGGAACTCTCCAGAACAAGAATCCCCGGATGTTCGGTTGTTTTGCGGAGGCTTGCCGCGGGCTGGAGGTTCAGCTCGTCATGGCCGGTATCGGCGGGGAATCGCTGGGCGTTCTTCCTGAGAATGTGCTGGCCATTCCTTATGCGCCCCAGATCGAGCTGCTTCAGAAGGCCAGCCTTGCGCTTACGCATGGCGGACTCAATACCGTGCTCGATGCGCTCGCCTGTGGCGTTCCCTTGCTGGTGATGCCCATTACCTATGAGCAGCCGGCAATCGCGCAAAGGGTCCGATGGGTGGGAGCCGGAGAAACGATTCCGTTCTCTGGACTACATGCATCGCGAATTACAGCCCAGATAAAAAAGGTTCTTGGCGACGCCGCTTATAGCCATCAGGCGAAGCGCATTTCCGGGTGTATTCGTGCGGCGGGAGGAGTGCAACGGGCGGGAGATCTCATTGAAAAAACAAATCATAACGAAATGGAAAAATGAATTTGAGATCTTCCCTACGGGGCCGAGTTGTGTCCACCCCTCTCACCGAGGGCGGACGCTTCCTCCTCCCGGGGGCCTCGTGCCCTCGGGTCGGCCCCCATTATTTCCCGGCATGCTACAGTTTTTCTGAAGAGAGGAGGATGCCCCATATGCATCGTCGCAGAGGTTTTTTCTTCGGATTTGCCGCGATTGCGAGTCTAAGCGTGCTGGCCGCGTTGGCCGTTGCCCAGGGTCCCGCCCCGGCGCCGCTCATGGTCCATCAATTGAAGCCGAACGTTTACTGGGTCGAGGGCGGCGGCGGGAACAGCGGCGTGATCGTCGGGGACAAAGGCGTGATTGTCGTCGACGCCAAAACGACGGCGGCCGCCGGCAAGGAATTGCTGGACGATATCGCCAAGATCACGCCTAAGCCTGTAACCACGGTCATTTTGACCCACAGCGATGGAGATCACGTGAATGGGCTGGCGTCTTTCCCGGCGGGCATCACCATCATCGCCCACGAAAACAATAAAAAGGAACAGGACGCGGCGCTGGCAGCCGGTGGCCGGGGTGCGCCTCCCGCCGGTCATCTTCCCACGCAGACCATCTCGAAGAACAAGGACGATCTCAAGATCGACGGCGTGAAAGTGGAGGTGCTGCACTGGGCGCCGGCGCACACCAGCGGCGATCTGGTGGTCTATCTTCCCTCTGAAAAGATCGTATTCACGGGCGACATCATCACCACGCAACCCGATGCGCTAATCCACCTGGAGAAAAACGGATCCTCGGAAGGCTGGGTCACCACCGCCAAGGGGACTGCGGCCCTCAACGCGGATCAGTTCGTACCCGGACACGGAGATGTCCTGACCAAAGGCGCGGTTCAAAAGAAGGCCACCGATGTCGCCGCCAAGCGCGCGAAGATCAAGGATCTGGTGGCGCAGGGCAAGTCTTTGAACGACATCAAGACCGCTGTTGGCGATCCTCCTCCGGCTCAGGGCAAGGGTGGCGGCCGGGGAGGTCCGGCATTCCCGACCTTCACGGAAGTGGTTTACCAGGAGCTCACCAAGAAGGGCGCTTGAACAGCCCGCTCGCCGCGAGGCTAGCCCTCAGTTCTCCGTCGGCTTCTGTACGCGGTCGATCACCAGGACCTCGACAGGCGCCTTGGTTGCTTCCAGTTTCAAGCCAAGCTGCTCCTGGAAAGCGGTAAAAAGATCGGATCGCGATTCCAGGTCGGCGGGAGGCGGCGGCGCATTAGGACCTGGCGCGGCCAACTGGTCGGGCCTCCAGACCAGCGTAAAGTCGAACTTGCCGGACAAGTTTGTCTGATCCACAACCGGCCGGTCCACGATTCTGGCCTGCAAGAAGCCGGCGAATTCCTCCATAGTCGAGTTCCGGACCCCGATGCTTCCGGGTCCTCTGCCGCCAAAACCAGGCAGCATCCCCCCGGTGTCATTCTTCGTGAGCTTCGGCCCACTCTTGGCGACCGTAATGATATACGCGGAAAGTTCCTTTTTATCGCGATGAAATTCAAGCTGGAAGCGTTCCGCCAGCAGCTTTTGAAGCATCGTCCTGACCTGCGTCGCGTTGGGTATGCCGGCTTGATCCGGCTTGGCGGTGAGATCGAACTTGTCCGTTTCGAGCCAGCCCGGTCCTCCCGTGACCTGCCGTGGATGAATGCCATAGGCGAATATGATGAGATCGTTCAGAGATGGTGTTCGTGGTGGTGAAAAGATTGGTGCCGCCTCTTCCCACCAAAATCGACTGGCCGGGCGTGTCGGGATTGCTGGGCTTAATCGTGGCGACTTCGAACCCCGGATTCGCGTCCGCGGCCATTGGTTTCTGGGGAGGCGGAGGTTCCGGAATCGCCCAGGCTGTTTCGGGCGTGGCGCGCGTCAGGTTCAGCGGCGCCGGAGGACCGCCCTGAGTCCAGGTGCCCGCGATCGAATTGCCATCCCCGCTCAGTTTCCCCTCATAATTGCCGCCGATCCCGACCACGGCCATCTTCACAACGGAGCCCTGCTGACTCATCGCGTTCGCATTGATCGGCTGCCCACCCTGATCGATGCTGTACATTACAGCTTTCAGGCTCTCGTCATCGGCTCTCGATATCTTGACGACAACCCGGAGCGGCGGCCTGCCCGGAGGACCCTGTAGCGAACCCTGCCAGGAGCCCACTATGTTTTGCGCGCATAGCGCGCCTCCGGAACTCACCGCGAGCGCCGTCATCCACAACAGTTTTTTCAAGGGGCTGTTCATGGGCCATCTCCTTGGGATTAAAGACGTCAATTGGCTCGAAATATTACGGATAAATTCAAGAAAATTACCCGGACTGCGGCTCCCGTGATCGATTTGTGCCGGAGCCGTCCGAAGGTCAACAATAGGGTGAACAATAGAGATTCGTATGATTCTAAAACAGTACTACCTGGGCTGCCTGGCTCACGCTTCCTACCTGCTGGGCGACGAAGCCAGCTCGACCGGCATCGTGGTCGACCCCCAACGCGATATCCAGCAATATCTTGCGGATGCCGAGAAATTCGGCCTGCAGATCCGGCATGTCTTCCTGACCCACTTCCATGCCGACTTCGTCGCCGGCCATCTGGAACTGCGCGACCGCTGCGGGGCGACGATCCATCTCGGCTCCCGCGCCCAGGCGGAATATGCTTTCGTGCCCATGAAGGACGGCGACACGCTCGAATTTCCGGGAATGCGGCTCCAGATCCTCGAAACTCCCGGCCATACCATCGAGTCCATTTCGATCCTGGTTTTCGATCTGCAAAAGGATCCGGCCAGACCATACGCGGTTCTGACGGGAGACACACTGTTCATCGGAGACGTCGGGCGTCCCGACCTGCGGGCGTCACTTGGGTGGACGGCCAATGACCTGGGCGCTCACCTCTACGACTCGCTCCACAACAAACTCTTGCCGCTTCCCGACGAAACGCTGGTGTATCCAGCCCATGGCGCCGGGTCTCTATGCGGGAAGCAGCTTTCCTCCGATACGGTTTCATCCCTCGGAGATCAGCGGCGTTTGAATTACGCCCTGCAACCGATGACCAAGGAGCAGTTCATTCGCCTGGTGACCGCGGATCAGCCCGATGCGCCGGCCTATTTCACTTACGATGCGATCCTCAATACTCGCGAGCGCGCCACTCTCGACAAGAATCTGGAGCAAGTTCTTCATCCCATCGATCTCGACGAAGTCCTGCGGATGGGAGATGCCGGCGCCCAGATCCTGGATGTGCGTGATCCCGCCGAGTACGCCAAGGGTCACGTGGCCGGCAGCTCAACATCGGACTGGGCGGGCAATACGCCACCTGGGCGGGCACGCTCCTCGACCGCGCCAAGCCGATCGTGATCATCGCTGAGCCGGGCCGCGAAGAGGAAGCGGCGTTACGGCTGGGCCGCATCGGTTTCGATCACGTCAAAGGGTACCTGAAGGGCGGCATGGAAGCTCTGGCCGGCCGTGCCGGACCTGGTGTGGCCGACCGAGCGCTTGAGTGCCCCCATGGTGGCCGAGGAGCTGGCAGGCGCGGATCCGCCGCTGGTGCTGGATATCAGAAATCCGCGCGAGTGGGCGGCCGGACATATTGACGGCAGCGTGAATATTCCGCTGAACCATTTGCAGGAGCGCATCGGCGAAATCCCGCGCGACCGCCGCATTGCCGTCCATTGCGCGGGCGGCTATCGCTCTTCGATCGCCGCCAGCATCCTGCATCAACACGGCATGACGCGTCTGATCGAGATGGCCGGCGGCTTGGCCGCCTGGGAGGCCGCGCAACTTCCGACGGCCTCGCAAGCGTAACGCGTCGCTGTAAGAATTCGACCACCTGGAGTTCACGCCCACGCTCAGGCGCCGACAATCTGTACGTTGATTCCTTCCGGATCGATGATATGAAACCCAGCATCCAGGTTGTCTTCCGGAGTCACCCCGCGCGCCTTCAGTTCGCGCGTCACTGCGTCCTTGTTGAAGTTTTCGACCCCGATTGCGAAGTGATCCACCAGGCCCGTGGGACTTTTGTGATGCAGAGAGACCAGAGCCTTCGTCCCCACTCCCAGACGCACGATTTCGTTGGGCTTGTCCTCGCTGACAGTCGTCAATCCGAAGATCTTCTGATAAAAAGCGATGGAACGCGGCAGATCGCTCACCTGGATACTCATGTGGTCGATCTTCGCGGCTTTGAGAGCCCCACCCGGGACCTGCGCCTGAGATTCGCCAGCCGCGGTCAGCATCGCAAGCCCCTGAATCAAACCTCGTCGCGTAAGCGCGCCCTTCTCAAAACGATTCAACAGGTCGGAAATGATTGCTTCCATACAACCTCCTCCAAAGAATTTTAAACCTACGGGAGCGTGTTGACCCGATCGACCGCGTATTGTAGGCTGTCGCTAGTGAGCACGGGCCATCAGCTTACCATGTGGCAGCGCTGGGTTCGACAGCCCCAGAAGGTCTGGTTACGAAGAGCCCTTTTTCAGGTGCATCTATGGAGCGGCATCGCACTGGGCCTCTACATCCTCCTGATGAGCGTCACCGGCAGTGTGCTGGTCTATCGGAACGAGTTGTACCGGGTCACAACGCCTGTGCCCATCGTCTCGAAAGGTTCGGGACCGCGCCTGACCGACGAGCAACTGGGGGAGGCCGCCCGGCGCTTGTATCGGGACTATCGCCTGGTGAACATCACCCGGATGCCGAATCTCGATCAGGCGGTCGACGTCTGGCTTCGCCGGGGTGGCGAGATCAAGAAGCGGCTGTTCGACCCCCGCAGTGGCAGCGACCTCGGCGACTCGGTCCCGCATAGCATGGTGCTGGTAACGAAGTTAATCGACCTGCACGACAATCTGCTGGGCGGTTCATCCGGGCGTAAGGTGAACGGCGCGGGGGCGTTCGCCCTGCTCGCGCTGGCCGTGACGGGGCTCGCGATCTGGTGGCCGGGCATCAAGACCTGGCGCAGCAGCCTGACACTGCCCCGCGGCCTGCGCTGGAAGAGTTTGAACTGGCATCTGCACAGCATGCTTGGCTTCTGGAGCATGGCGTTCGTACTGGTATTTGCTTTCAGCGGCGTCTATCTCTGTTTTCCGGAGCAGCTACAGGACTTCGCCGACCGGCTCGAGCCTCCCACGGCCGCGAATGCGGGGATACGCATTGTCGACAACGTTATTTATTGGCTCGCTTTTTTGCATTTCGGACGCATTAACGGCATCGGGATTCCCTGTAAGGGCCCCGGGCTCTGCGACCAGGCGACCAAGGCGGTCTGGGCGATATTCGGATTCGCCCCAGCCGCGATGTTCATCACCGGCGCGATCATGTGGTGGAACCGCGTGCTGCGCCCCCGCCTGCGCAAGCGCTAGTGCGAGCGGCGTGACCTTATCGCGATTTGCATTCCGCTGGGAATTTCGTCAGTATTGCTCAGAGGATGCCACGGACCATTTGGGTATTGTCAGCCGCTCTGATCGGCATCGGCATAGCCATCGCACAAGGACCCGGCGCGCAGAGTCCCGCCTCCCGGCCCGGTCCGCAGACGGTGACGCCGCAGACGTATCCTGCCGGGCAGATTCGGACCGGTGAGCAGCGGTTTGTTTCGCAATGCGGCTTCTGCCACGGCCGCGACGCCGCGGGAGGCGAGACGGGACCGGACCTGACGCGCTCCGCACTGGTCGCCGAGGATATGCGCGGCGACAAGATCGGACCGCTGCTTCGCGCAGGCCGCCCGGATCAGGGCATGCCCGCCTTCAGGCTCAATGATGCGGACCGGGACGCGATCGTCGCTTTCATTCACGACCAGAAGGCCAAGTTCGAGACGCTCGGTGGAGGCCGCCGCGCCGTGGACCGCGCGGATCTGGCGACCGGTGACGCGGAGGCAGGCCGTGGTTACTTCAATGGGAAGGGAGGCTGCTCCGGCTGCCATTCGGCAACCGGGGACCTGGCGGGAATTGCCACGCGGTACCAGGGATTGACGCTGCTGCAGCGCATGCTGTATCCCAGCGGGCGGCCTGCTCCAGCGCGGCCCACCATTACCGTGACGCTCGTTTCCGGTGAAACGGTGACGGGATCCCTGGCCAGCGAAGACGAGTTCACCGTCGTCGTCCTGGACGCCGCGGGATCGCGGCAGACATACGAAAAAAGCGCGGTGAAATTTAAGATCGACGATCCGATGTCGGCCCACTTCACACAACTGGGAAAATACACCGATTCCGATATGCACAATATCTTCGCTTATTTGGACACCTTGAAGTGAGGAGCCGCCTGCACGCCCTGTGGATGCTCGGAGTAGGGCTGAGCTTCGCTGCGTCCGCTCAAAGTGTCGAGCGGGAGCAACTGTTGCAACCGCCGACCGACAGTTGGCTCACCTTTCACGGCGGCTACTCGGGCCAGCGGCATACGAACCTTAGTGCGATTACTCCGGAAAATGTCGGTACACTCCAGCAGGTTTGGCGCTATCAGACCGGGCAGAACCAGCAGATTAAAGCGTCGCCGATTGTAGCCAACGGCGTCCTCTATATAACCACGCCGGATAACATCTGGGCAGCCGACGTTCGCACCGGGAAGGAACTGTGGCACTACCAGAATCCTCCCAACAACGCGTTCCACATCGGCCATCGCGGAGCGGCTATTTATAAGGACACCGTGTATTTGACGACGCCCGATTGTCATCTTGTCGCGCTGAACGCGAAAGACGGGAAGGTGAAGTGGGACGTCGTCATCGCGGATTCGAACAAGGGTTACTGGTCGACCAACGCCCCGCTGGTGGTCGCCACCAAGGCCGGCACTCATGTTCTGGTCGGCGTTTCCGGCGATTTCGACAATCTTCCCGGCCAGTTGAAATCCATCGATGCCGAGACCGGCAAGACGCAGTGGATCTTCTACAGCACGCCTCCTCCAGGCGGTAAGCATCCGAACAGCGGCGGTGCAACCGGCGGCCAGATGTGGACCACGGGCACATACGATCCCGATCTCAATCTGGTGTACGTCGGCACGGGAAATCCGACGCCGGTGCTGAACGGACAGGTCCGGCCGGGCGACAACCCGTGGACGTGCAGCATCGTGGCGATCCACCCGGACACAGGAAAACTGGCGTGGGGCTTCCAGGCTTCCCCCCACGATACGCATGATTGGGACGCGAACGAAGTCCCCGTGCTGTTCGATGCCAAATTCAACGGGAAGCCGCGCAGGATGCTGATGCAGGCATCGCGCAATGGATACTTTTTCGTGCTCGACCGGACGAACGGAAAAAGCTTGCTGACCACTCCGTTCGCCACTGTGAATTGGGCGAAGGGCATCGATTCGGAGGGACGCCCGATTCCGGATCCGGCCAAGTATCCCGCCAAAGACGGCGTTCTGGTAGCGCCCAACGAGAGCGGCGCCACCAACTTCCGCCCGCCGAGCTTCGATCCTAAGACTGGTTTGTTTATCGTGAGCGCTCAGGACGGCTATGGGATTTACTTCTTCAAGTCCGAGCACGGGACTTACGGTTGGGCGGGCGCGGACTACGCCGTGGCGGGTAAAGCGTTCCTGCGGGCGATCGACTATCAGACCGGAAAGATTGCGTGGGACCATCCGATCGGAGACGGTGCGGGCACGGCCGGCGTGCTGACCACAGAAAGCGGCCTGACGTTCAGCGGCGACGTCACCGGCAATGTGATGGCGCTTCGGACTACCGATGGCGCGACGCTGTGGCACCAGAACATCGGCAGGATGGGCAACGCGCCGATCGCGTTTGAGCTGGACGGCAGGGAGTATATAGTGGTGGGCGGAGGCGGATCGCTTTACGCGTTCGCCTTGCCGAAAGGAGAATGATGGCGATGCGATCGCTCGGGTTGCTTAGCACGATGCTCGCGCTCGCCGGCGTTTCTTTCGCGGCGGACCCGATCCATGTCATGCTCCTCGATGGCGAGAGCGGCGGACCGTATCACAAATGGAGCCTGATCACGCCGCTTCTCAAGAAGCAGCTCGAGGAGACCGGTCTGTTTCAGGTGGATGTCGTGACTGCGCCGCCGGCGGGCGGCGATTTTTCCGCATTTAAACCCGACTTCAGTAAGTATGCTGTGGTCGTGTGGAACTACGATGCGCCGGATGAACGCTGGACAGCGGACTTGAAGGCGTCGTTTGAGAAATACGTTCGCGGGGGCGGGGGTTTCGTCAGCGTGCATGCGGCCGACAATGCGTTTCCCAACTGGGCCGCGTTCAACGAAATGATCGGCGTGGGCGGCTGGCGCGGCCGAACGGAGAAAACCGGTCCTTTCTGGTATTACAAGGACGGCAAACTGGTTTCCGATCCGACTCCGGGGGCGGCGGGAAGCCACGGCCAGCGTACGCCATTTCAGGTCGCCGTCCGCCAGGATCATCCCATCACCAGCGGTCTTCCCAAGCTCTTCATGCATCAGGGCGATGAGTTGTATGCCAGGATGCGTGGTCCCGGAAAGAACATGACCGTTCTGGCGACAGCATATTCCGATCCCGCAAACGGCGGCACGGGACGCGATGAGCCTATGTTGATGACCATCGGCTACGGCCAGGGCCGCGTCTTCCATACGACGCTGGGTCACGACATCAACGCGCTCAGCTCGGTCGATTTCGTCGTGACGTTCCAGCGCGGCACGGAATGGGCCGCGACCGGCAAAGTAACGCAGAAGGTCCCGGCGAGCTTTCCCACGGCCAACTCCGTGAGCTATCGCACGGATTTCGCCGCGATGGATCCGGGTTACACCAGAGGTTTGAATCCTCTCGATTCGGCGGCCCCTCGAAAATAGTTTTCTGATGGTTCGTGCCCGACAATAGACTTATATGCCCAAGCACCGTCTCTCTGCGCTCACCGCCATCGCCCTGATGAGCGCACTTGCAGCGACTCCGCAGAGCGCGCCCGCTCCCCAAAAGAATTTGCCGCGTACGGCCGATGGCAAGCCAAATTTCGAAGGCATCTGGCAGGCGTCCAGCACCGCGGCAGCCGATCTCCAGGATCACGCTGCCCGCTACAACATGTTAGCCGGCCGGTCGGTTATCGAAGGCGGCGAAATCCCGTATCAGCCCTGGGCGGCGGCGAAGAAGGCGGAGAACTTTCAAAATCGGCAGAAGGCCGATCCGCTCAACCAATGCTTTATACCCGGTGTGCCCCGGATTATGTATCTGGATTTTCCGTTTCAGATTTTCCAGACTCCGCAAGCCATTGCGATGGCCTTCGAATGGTCGCTGGACTATCGCCTGATCCATACGAACGGCACCCCGCACCCCGCCGACCTCGATTCCTGGATCGGAGATTCGCGGGGGCATTGGGAAGGGGACACGCTGGTTGTGGATGTCAGCAACAACAACGACAAAACCTGGTTCGACATGGCGGGTGATTTTCACAGCGACGCGCTGCACATCGTCGAACGATACCGCATGACCGACCCGATACGATTCAGTACCAGGCGACCATCGAAGACTCGAAGGTTTTCACGAAACCGTGGACCATCGACATCCCTTTGCGCCGCCGCACCGATCGCGATCGGCTTTTCGAGTATGTATGTCAGGCGGAAGCCGAAGAGGCCAGCGGCGCATTCACGCGTGAGTCACGAACGTGGTATCCGGGCGATGGGACGCACGCCCGCGGGATCGACGTCGGCGCCGGCGGCTCCTAAGTCACTCGCGACTCCGGCGAAAGCTGGGGCGAATCTTCGCCGGAGGACGGACGGCAAGCCGGACTTGCAGGGTTTCTACGTGCCCGACGCGGGAGGCGCAAACTACGGTTTGGAAAAACGCGCCGTAAGCGACGTGACGCCGGGCGGTCGAGGCGTCATCATCGATCCGCCGGACGGGAAGCTGCCCGTGCAGCCATGGGCCGTGCAGGAAAAGATCGACCGCAACCGGACGGAACGCGGCTACGACGATCCGACGGCGCACTGTTTCCCTGCCGGTGTTCCCCGCTCGATGTATGTGCCGACTTCGTTTCAGATCATTCAGACAGCCGATTACATCGTGTTCCTGCATGAACGCACGTCCTGGCGCATCGTGTCCTTGAAGGCGCGCGGCCACCTTCCTGACGGGATCCGTTTGTGGCAAGGCGATTCCGTGGGCCGCTGGGAGGGCGACACGCTGGTTGTCGACACGGCCAACTTGAACGGAAAGACCTGGCTGAACGAAGGCGGCGAGGTTGTCAGCTACGCCGAGCACGTGGTGGAGCGATTCACGCCGACGGCTCCCGACACCGTCAGCTATGAGGCGACCGTCACGGATCCGGTGGTGTATACGCGGCCATGGACCATCGCAGTCTCGTTCAAGCACGATAAGTTCGAGCTGACCGAGGCTGCCTGCCACGAGGAAGATCGCGACCTCCCACGTCTGAAGGCGCTTAAAGACGCGGCAGCCGCGAAGAAGTAGGGTTAGAGCGAGCGATTCTTCCCGGAACTAAATCCGAAATCCGTGCCTTCTCGTATATGGAGACGTGACCCCAAACGGCTCACAGATCCAGATGAGGAGATAATCGCATGAGATTGAAGTCCATCCTGGCACTCGCGGCGCTGGCGGCTGCCCAATTGTTTGCCTCCAGCCACCGGGAAGCGCCCATAACAGCGCTCGACCAGAAAGCCGACATCACGGACTGGTACGCCTTCGTGGATCCAAGCCACCCGGACCACGTGGTGATGATTCTAAACGTGGATCCGTTCCTGGAGCCGGGCAACGGACCCAACTATTTCCCGTTCGATCCGGGCATCCTTTACGAAATGAAGATCGATAACAATCGGGATGGAGTCCCGGATGTCACTTTTCAGTTTCGCTTCGCGACGGAGATCCGGGCGCCGGGTGTGTTTACGGGTTTCGCCGGCGGCATTGCGGGAATTCCACCGATCACCGCATTGGATGGACCCGGCTCGGAAGGTTTCAATCTCAGGCAGCACTACACCGTGACGATGGTCACCAAAAACGGAACGCAGGATCTGACGGGAAACAATACCCTGTATGCGATTCCGGCGAACGTGGGTCCGCGCACCATGCCCAATTACGATAAGCTGCGCGCGCAGGGCTTCTACAAGCTCGGGAACGATATCCAGGTGTTCGCTGGAACCGTGGCAGACCCGTTCTTTATCGATCTCGGGGCCGCTTTCGATTCCTTGAACTTCCGGAACACGGTCGGCGGCGGTGTGTTCAACCAAAACGTCATCGCTCTCGACGACCACCACAATTACGCGCCAAACACATTGGCCGGCTTCGATGTGAACAGCATCGTTCTCGAAGTCCCCATCTCCATGCTGACCAGCGATGGCAAGCAACACCCGGCTTCGGACGCGGCGGCCGTCATCGGCACCTACGGCACAACTTCCCGGCAAAACACCATCGTATTGAGGGATCTGGCGGGCATGTTCGGACCTCAAGGCAGCGGAGATTTCACGCAAATCCAACGCCTGGGCAATCCGCTGATCAATGAGCTGATCATCGGGACCGGCTCCAAAGACAAGTTCAGTACGGATGTCCCGACGAATGACGCTCAGTTCGCGAACTTCGTGCTGGACCCGCTGCTGGCGAAGCTTTTCGGTTCTCTCGGCATTCCGGTTGCGTCACCGCCGCGGAACGATTTACTGTTGCTGGTCCAGTATCAAGCGCCGATTTGTCCAGGATGCAAGGCTGGCGATACAGGGCCGGTCGCGGACCTGCTCCGGTTGAACACCGGCATTCCACCGACTTCCTTCGACAAGGCCAAGCGCTTAGGCTTTCTGGCTGGCGACGTCGCTGGTTTCCCCAACGGACGCCGATTGAATGACGACGTCGTGGACATCGCGGCCCGAGTGGTCGCAGGGATCCTGGCCAATCCGAGCCTCTACAACACACCGATCGGCGACGGCGTCAACACGCCCTCCGCGCCGATCTCGCCCGACTTTCCGTTCGTCGCGCCGGCTTACAGCGGACGAGACAGCTCGCACAGCGGACCGGGTCAACGGGGCTGCAACTTCAGCGACGGCCTCTGTATCGGGAACTAGTCCCTTCTCAGAGTCCACCAGGAGAAATATATGAACCGAGCAAATACCACCTTTGTGCCTACAGTGTTTGTCGCGCTGGCGGCATGCTTCGCTGCCGTTGGCCAGACGCAATCGACGCCGGCGGAAATCAGCATCGCCAAAGCGCTTGAAAAGATCGACCAGCAGCCGGATCGCGTCGCGAATTATGACAGTCTTGCGATGGCGTATGCGCGACGGGCCCGGGAAACATCGGATGTAGCTTATTACCAAAAGGCCGAGGATACCTTGAAGCGCGCCTTTCAACTTGCGCCCGACGATATGGAGGCCGCAAAGGTCCAGACGTGGCTTCTTCTGGGACGCCATGAGTTTGCCAAGGCTCTGGACGCCGCGACCAAACTGAATCAGAAAGTGCCGGACGATGTGGTGGTCTTCGGCTATCTGGCCGACGCCAATACCGAACTCGGAAATTATCCGGACGCGGTCAAGGCGGTTCAATGGATGCTCAACATGAAGCCCGGGAACATTCCCGGGCTAACCCGAGCGGCATACCAGCGCGAATTGCACGGCGATATCTCGGGGGCTATCGAGCTGATGAAAAGAGCGCACGACTCCACGCCCTTTCAGGAACTGGAGGACCGGGCTTGGATCCTCACGCAGATCGGCCATCTGTACCTGCTGGAAGGAAATTTGAAGGATGCCGAACTGTATGCGAAGGGCGCGCTCGATCTCTTCAAGGGGTATCACTATGCGCAGGGCACGCTGGCCCAAGTTCGTATGGAGCAGAAGCGTTACGACGAAGCGATTGCGCTCTTGGAGGCGCGATTCAGGACGGCTCCTCACGCCGAGAATCTTTACGCGTTGGGCGAGGCTCTGGAGCGCGCAGGGCGGCACGACGAGGCTCTCAAGGCATTCGCGGAGTTCGAGCCCATGGCTCTGCTGGAATCGGGCATCACCGATAACGCGAATCATGAGTTGATTGCGTACTACGTCGATTTCGCGAAACAGCCCGAAAAGGCATTGAAGATCGCTGAGCAGGAGCTCGCCCGGCGTCATGATGTCTTCACGCTGGACTGCCATGCGTGGGCTTTAGCGGCCAACGGCGATTATGCCGGCGCGAATGTAGAGATTCGTAAAGCGCTTGCTGTGGGAGTGAAAGATCCCCGGATTCTCGAGCATGCTCGCGTGATCGAGGAGCACGTCGGACCGTCGGTTGCTAGCCGGGCGGCAGTGCCTGTTTCGAAGAACTAGGGTCGCGTGGGGCGGACAATTTACAAATTGTTTACATCTTAAGCAGAGTCTTCTGGAAACGCAATCAGTGCTCGAACGATCCATTTTCTTAAGGAGACCCTGTATGAAAACTAGGGAGTGGGCCGTTAGTAGTTTAATTTGCGTTGGACTGTTTGGCTTTTCTTCTGTCTTCATTACACAGGCGAAGACCGGAGGTTATACGGAGACGGACCTCGTCGTAAACCAAAAAGTGGGAACTGTTCCCACCCTGACCGACAGCCGCGGGATCACGCATATTGCAAAGTTCTTCGATCCAAACCTGGTGAATCCCTGGGGTATCGGCGAGTCGTCGACTTCGCCTTTCTGGATTTCCGACAATGGCGCGAGCGTGTCGACCCTGTACAACAGCTCGGGCGCGCCGCTGCCTTTGATTGTCTCGATCCCGGGTCCAGGCGATCCCCTGGGAGCTTCGGGCACTCCGACCGGCGTTGTCTTCAACATCGCAGGCGCGCAGGGGGCTTTTAAGATCTCGGGGGTCACCAGCGCGAATTCGCCGGTGACGGCCGCGGCCACCTTCCTTTTCGCGACTGAGGACGGAACAATCCTGGGATGGAATCCGACCGTGAATCCAGCGGGGTTTGACCCGACGAAGGCTGGCAAGTACGCGATCATCGCCGTCAACAATTCGCCTGCAGCCGTGTATAAGGGACTCGCCATAGCCACCGATACCGGCGGCACAACTCGTCTGTATGCCACTAATTTCCGCGCGGGCACCGTGGACGTGTTTAATACGTCGTTCCAGCCCTTGCACTCTATCCCTGCATTTTTCGATCCGGATCTGCCGCGGGGCTATGCACCGTTCAACATCGTGCCCATCAGTATGAACGGCATGACCCGGCTGTTCGTCACCTATGCCGTACAGGACGCGGACAAGCACGACGACGTGGCCGGCGAAAGCCACGGGATCGTGGATACGTTTCAGCTGGACGGCAGTATGCCCCAGAGATTCGCTCAACACGGCCAGCTTAATTCTCCTTGGGGCGTGGCGCTCGCGCCCTCCGGCTTCGGCAGGCTAGGCGGGACTCTGTGGGTCGGGAACTTCGGCAATGGCCATATTGACGCGTATGACCCCGCTAGCGGCAAATTCATCGACAAGGTTCGCGACCCCCATGGTCAAGCCATCGTTATCGATGGACTGTGGAGTATCAAGTTCGGGAACGGCGGCGCTGGCGGCTCGGCCAACACACTCTATTTCACCGCCGGAGTGAACGGGGAGAAGGACGGCTTATTCGGAAGCCTCGATCCAGAATAAAAATACTCAGCGCTACTTCAGCCCATACAGTCTGCGGGCATTTTCGCGGAGTACCATCGCAGCGAGCTCACCGGCCCGGTCGCGCGACACAGTGCCTTCGCGGACCATATCCGTCAGCGCCCGGCCCAGCGCCTCGCGCCCTGCCGCCGATGCGAACAGCGTGGTATCGCTCCAGCCTAATCCCGCGTCCGGCGCGTAGGGATAGGCGTCCGTGCCGAACAGGACTTTTTCCGGCGTCAGTTCCAGCCACGCCCGGATCGTCCGCGCCAGGTCCGAGGGTGCACGGAGGAACTGTTGTATCGAAAAGTCGAGGTACACGTTGGGCTTTTCAAGCAGTGCGCCGGCCTCGCGCGTGAAGGGCCAGCCGCCGTGCAACATGACAAAATTGGTCTTGCGCAGAGACGGATCGTTGAACAGCCCTTGGAGCAGCAGCGGATTGGCTCCTTGAAAATCGAAATAGCCTCCCGCCCCATCGCCCGTGTGAAAGTGGACCGCCATACCCAATCGCCCGCATTCGATTGCTATGGCGCGAAAAACGAAATCTTGAAGCTTGCCGTACTCCGCTGGCGAGCGTCCCCCGTCGTGCCACGCAGCCTCCGCTTCCTTACGGGTGGGGCTACCGATTTCGAGCGAACGCAGGTACGCCATCTCGAATTTCTCGCCGATCGCACCGCCCTGCTTGTGGCGGCCGACCGTGGCCAGAACCACACGCGTAAGATACTCGTCCAGCGACGCCGGCCGCGCGGCAACTCCACTCTCTTGGTAGTACCGATCCAGAAGCTTCGCCTCCAGAGCGAAAAACGCTTTGCGGTCAGGGTTGATTTCGAGCGCGGCCGTAGGGAACGGATACATCAGCGCATCCGCATAGGCCACCCAGAGGAAGCGCTCTCGAGGAAGTCCCGGTCCCATGGATACCCGATTGGCGATCATGCGATCGATGCCCGCGCGGTCCAGCGTCTCCACCGGACCGAGTTTCAATCCGGGTTTTCCAGGAGGCCGCAGTCTTAGCGGATCTGTCTGCGCTTCCAGCATCTCCACGGGCAACGCGTCGAAATCTTTATCCCCCGGATCGGGCAGCGGCGGATGCGCATGGTTGTCGATCGCCTGGATGCCCGCGATCTGTTGCGCAATCTGCGGATCGATGCCGTCAGAAGAAGTCCTGGTGCACGATGTGCAGATGAGAACAACAAATATTGATGCGCATGGTAGTCGAAACATTCGCTACTTGGGCTGACCCTCGGGTGGCTTGGCCGATTCGCGAGCGCGCGCAACAATGTAGGCCTGAATCGCCCGCACTTGCGCTGCGTTGAGAATGTTCTTAAACGACGGCATGCCCGCTGAGGCGCGTGTTCCGCCCAGTACGATGTTCTCGAAGTCCTGGTGGATTTCCTTGCTCGCATAACGGAGATCGGGCGTAGGCCCCGCGACTACGTTAATCCCGTGACAAGGCCCGCAGTTTGCGTTGAAAAGCAGGTTTCCTTCGTGCACGGTTTTCGGAGAGGCATTGGTGGCGATCGCCGGGGCGGGCGGCTCCTTGTGCCCATACGGCGGGGCTTTTAGCGTCGCCGTGCCATTGAGGTTGAAGGTGAGAATTCGTCCGTAGCCATACTTGACTGGACCCGACCCGGGGGCGTTGAACAGTCCCGGGGCTCCACCCAAGCCGGCCATCACCGACAGATACTGCGTGCCATCGACCGTGTAGGTCACCGGCGGCGCCATGATGCCGGTGCCCGCGTCGAACGTCCACAACTGCTTGCCGTCGGTGGCGCGATAGGCTGCCAGCAAACCATCCGCGCGTCCCTGAAACACCAGGTTGCCGCCCGTGGCGAGAACCCCGCCGTTTTCGATCGTGGGGCTGGTCACTCTCCAGGCTGCTTTTTGCGCGACCGGATCCCACGCGACCAACTCCCCAGTCGCGGGCGGCATGGCGATCAGTTTGGCGTTCAGCGCGCCATCGTACATTCCGTCCAGGCCGAGATTGGCGCGCTCGGAATCGTATTTCCATTTTGGATCGGGCGCATGCAGGAACTGCGTGCCGGCTTTGGCGCCCAGATAAACCAGCCCGGTTGCGGGACTGAACGCCATCGGGTTCCAGTTGTGCGCGCCGTCGGGACTGGGCGAGACGATTACGGGCTTCATTTCCGCGACGCCCGGCGCCTCGATCGGACGCCCGGTTTTCGGATCGAGTCCGGTGGCCCATGTAACGCCGCTCACGAAAGGCGCGCCCGAAATGAATTCCCCCGTCTCCCGATCGAGAACATAGAAGAAGCCGTTCTTGTTCGCCTGCATGATGACTTTTCGCGGGCGTCCGGCGATGGTCAGGTCGGCCTGCATCAGGGGCTGCGTGGCATCATAGTCCCAGTTTTCCCCCGGCGTTGTTTGGAAATACCACGCCAGTTCGCCGTTGCTTGCGTGCACCGCCAGGATCGAAGCGGTATACAGGCTGTCGCCTCCGCCGCGGATCGCGCGGTACCAGGCCGTTGCATTGGCCGTTCCGAAGTACAACAGGTCCAGCGCGGGATCGTAGACGATACCCTCCCAGGCGGGGCCGCCTCCACCGGTTTTCCACCATTCGCCCGACCAGGTCTTGGCGGCGTTTTCCATGGCCTTCGATTCGAAGCCCTTGGAAGGATCGCCGGGAACGGTGTAGGTGCGCCAGGCCATCTTGCCCGTTTCCGCGTCATACGCCGAAACATACCCGCGAACGCCATTTTCCGCGCCCGCATTGCCGATGATCACCAACCCCTTGGCGATGCGCGGAGAGCCGGTGATCGAATATTGCTTGGCATTGTCGGTCGTCGCCGCGGTCCATACAGGTGCGCCCGTGTGCTCGTCGAGAGCGATCAGGCGGCCGTCCAGCGTCCCCACATAGACCTTGCCCTTATACAGTGCAGCGCCGCGATTGACCACGTCGCAGCAGATGAAGTACGCGTTCTCGCGGGGCACCTTGGGATCGTAGGTCCAGCGGACGTCTCCGGTCTTCGCGTCGACGGCGTAAACCATGCTCCAGGAGCCGGTGGTGTAGATGATGCCGTCCTCCACCAGGGGCGTCGCTTCCAGACCGCGCGTGGTGCCCAGCTCCCTGCTCCATGCCAAGCCCAGCTTGCCGACGGTCTGCTCGTTGATCTGGTTCAGGGAACTGAACCGATGGTCGTCATACGTGCGCCCGTACATGACCCAGTTGCCTGTGTCCTGATCCGCGGTGCGGAGCGTCGCATCGTCGAGGGTCTTCTGACGGCTGCAGGAAACGACGACGAAAAGGGCTGGCAACATGGCCCACACCTTTATGTGGCGCTTCGACATATCAAAACCTCCAAAGTATCGACAAAGGGTCAACTATATCACCCCGGATCGGAAAGTGAGTGCGTAAGCATGCGCGACCTGCAATTCGGAGGAGCGCCGCTGAAAGGGGCGCCGGTTTTCAGGCTCGGTCGTGAACGCTAAAGGCCGCCGTTTGTGTAGAGTAGGGGCTAATCGAAAGATGCCGAAATGATCTGCTGCGGAATGGGTCTAACGTGGCGAGCAGGGATCTCCCGGTTTAGGCCTTTCGGGATAAGGACGAGGCCGCTCAATGCTTCGCAATGGAGGAAGATAAATTGACCAGCACAAACTTTCTTAAATTGGGCAGCTTGGCGCTGTTCGGACTTTTGGGCATGCAGACCGCTTCTGCAAATCTGGTTCTTGAGACGTTTCAACAATTCAGCGGGACGGGAATAGGAACCGTCCCGACGATTCTTACTTTTCAGAACGTCGGTACGGAAACCGGCTGCGTTGGCTTTAGCGGTATAGGATCCGCTCTGGTGAGCGGAGTCTGCTCCTCGGGTGGCGATACCAAGACCGGCAATTCTCAAACACAATTGCAGCCGCTGTCTGCTGCAAGCGTCACGAGTGCCAACAACTTCGCATTGGTGTTTAACGGCGTGCAGCCGGCTTCTGGTCCCTTGCTGGTAACCAATATTACGGCAGCGTTCTATAGCTCCACCGGAACCTTTCTGTACCAGACGACAGGTCTGAGCTGTCAGACGTCCAGTGGTGGTCCGATAGTTTCTGCCGGTTCGGGATGCCTGCTGACAACGACGGCTTCGGGCACCGGCAATTCGGGTTTCATCGTCACGCTGGATGCAGCCCAGCAAGCTGCTGCGACCGCTGCTGGCGCGTTCTCCAGCACCAGCAACCTGGTCGGTGTCAGCTCGGCCGCCGGCGGCACCGGAGGAGCATCCGCCGGTGGAAATGAAACTATCTTTCTGGCAAATTCGCTTACCGGGATCGTCTCAACAGTTCCTGAGCCGGCCACCTATTCGATGCTCGCGGCTGGCCTGGGTCTCTTAGCGCTGGTACGGAGAGCACGCAAAAACTAATCGCGCGTCTCAAACAATAGCGGGCGGCGGCGTCTGGAAGTTTGGCAGGTTTGGAAACACCTGACTGAGCTGATCCGGAGCCACGCCGAACCAGCTGGCCAGCGCAGCACCATACTGTTCGAGCGAAGTGGTGGGAACCCAAACGCCGCGGTTATTGGCGTCGTCCGGACCCGCGAGTGCGAGCGTCGGGAACTGTCCGTAGAGATCGCCGCCCTTAACGCCCCCACCCATGATCATTTGATGGCTGCCCCATGCATGATCGGTGCCGACGCTCGCGCTGCCATTGGGTTGCAGCGTACGGCTGAAATCCGATTCGGTAAACGTCATGACCTGCTGGTCCACGCCCATCTCGACGGTGGCATCGTAAAGCGCTTTCATGGCTTGGCTGACCTGGAGGAGATTGTTGGATTGAACGTTGAGCTGCTGCTGGTGCGTGTCGAATCCTCCTAGGGAAGTGAAGAAGATCTGCCGCCGCACGCCCAGTGCGCTGCGGGCCTGTATGATCCTGGCAACCTGCTGGAGCTGCTGCCCGAGCGCAGTGTTGGGGAAAGTCGTTTTCAACGCAGAGGCGCCCGTGAGAGCCTGATTCAGCAGAATCCCCTGATTGACGCCGTTTTTTGTGATCGCATTATCCGCCTGCACCAGGGCAACTCCGTTGTCGAAGGTCAGAAGGTTTTGGAACGCCGTAAGCCGGGCTTGCGCCGCCGCGGAGTTATCGAAACCCTGCAATCCGAGCGGTTGGCCGGGCAGGACGGTCGCTGGGTTGGTTTGCGCTCCGGTCGAAAATAGCGAATTCCCTCCCACCGATACGATCATGGGGAAGTTCGAGCTGTTGCAGCCTTGCATCAGATCGGCCATTCGTCCACCCCAGCCGGTGCTGGAAGGGCGCTGCCCGAGAGAAGTTTGCCACTCCTGCTGTTGATCGGCGTGCGAGAACAGATTTGACGGCACGGTAGCGCCGGGAGCCTGATATTGCGCCTTGGTGATGGGAGCCACCAGTGTTCCCACATTGGCCAGTATCGCCAGATTTTTCGACGTGTAAAGGCCGGCCAGATCGGACATGCTGGGATGCAGCGCGTACTGATCGCCGTTGGCGGCAGCGATCGAGTGCAAAGAATTCTGCGCCAGGGCCAGTCCCTTCCGCACGTTGGCATAGACGGTGTACGAGTTTTCGGGGTTTCCGGCGGGCGTCGAAATCGGAATAACCATGTTGTTGCTGTCGTTTCCTCCGAAGAGGAACACGCAGACCAGCGCCCGGTAATCGGCCGGGCAAGAGTTCTGCGCAAGCGCATTCACCATGCCGAAGCGCGACACCATTCCCGCCGCGCCGGCAGATGCTAATGAGCGGCAGCAGATATTCAGAAACTTTCTTCTGGAGGGGATCAACATGATTAATGCTCCACGTTGTAATAAGACGATGACAGCGTCAGATACACGGCTGTTCGTGCGCGGGCCGATTTGTCGGTAGTGGCCGTAACGGCTGTCATGATCTGCGTGCGCATCTCGGATGGCATGCGGCCATGCAGAAATGTATTGCTGACCGCATCCACGAGCGCCGATGGATCGGCCGCCAAATTCGTAAGCGCCGTGAAGTCGATAACGGTCCCTGCGCCCAGGTTCGTGAAGGCGATCGCTTGCGCCAGGTTGGCGCGTCCCACGCCCGTGGCCGGGGATTGCAGCTGAAATTCCGGTCCCACCAGGAAAAGCCCACCGGCCAAATCCGCCGGAACCACGTAGCCCGGCGCATAATAGTTGAACACCGAAGGGGGCGCGAAAATGGTCTGATTCAACGCCGCGGCCCGTCCGGTAAGGGCATTCGAGTCATTCACCAACGCACCCAATCCACGGAGGGCCGAGGCGATAAAGAATACCGGCTCGCGCAAGTGGCCGTTTTTATCCGGGCCTGTGAGGACGGTGTCCGAGTCACCGGCGCGCGCTTCCGGATCCAACAGGATCGCCTTGACCACCGCCTTCAGGTCGCCCCGTACACCGGACCCATTATCGTTAAACACCGCGGATATTCGCGCGAGATACGCGGGCGAGGGATTGCCTGTCACCAGGTGCTGAATCAGATTCATGCTGATGAGCGGCGCAACGTTCGGATGTTTGAAAATATTGTTCAGCGCGGCGGCCAGATCCTGCTCGGCGGTTTGTCCGGCTGGAAGCACCAGACCGTTCAGCAGCGTTTTCGAACCAGTGTCATGATTGGACTCAAAGGGCTCCATGGGACCGATGTAATAGGCCGGATTGTGCGCCTGGAGCTTCGCGCCGGGTTTGGTCGGATAGGTCCATCCGGTAAAGACGCGCGCCAGTTCAGCGACGTCGGCCTGCGTATACGTGGGGATGGGCTGTCCTTGGGCATCGTACTGCACCGATCCGTCCGGGTTGAGCATCACCAGGCCGATGGTAAATAACTGCATCAACTCGCGTGCGTAGTTTTCGTTAGCTTTCGTTCCTTTCGCGGCGTTGGCCTTATCGTTGTTGAGCATCGAGAGATATTCGCCCATGGCGGGACTCAGGGTGACATCCTTCATCAAGGTCGCGAAATTGCCGAACGCGTCCCGCTGGAGCACCTGCTCGTAGGGCACAAGCTGCTGCGCCGAGTTCTCCATGACCGCCGACACTACGAAGATCTGTCCCAGGGCAAAGGCCACGCGCTGCCGCAGCTGGTCCTGCCCATGCACGGCGTTGGTGAAGAAACGGGCTTGCACCTGGCTCACGTCGAAACCGATCGTGCTGGGATCGGGATAAGGCGTTATGGGCGCGTCGAACTGTTCGTCGAGGTACCCCTCTAACCCGGTTTGCTGGACGTGCGCAACGGTCGCGGCATCCGGACCAAAGGCGGCTTGGTCGAGGAAACGCGAAGCCACGCTGGCGGTGACCTTATCCGGCCCGGTAGGCGGCGACCCGACAGTGAAGGAGGCCCAGTTCTCCGACGTCTCCAAGCCCGGGTCCGGATTGGTTACGCGAACATAAATCGTGTGGCCAACCTGAGACGGCGACAGATTCATGCTGAAGGTCAATTTGGTGGAAGAGACGAAAGTTGTGGGAACCCAGGTGGCCGGCAAGGCGGATTCGCCCGCTGCCACCTGCGCGCCATTAACGAACCGGCTTCCGTTCACTGTCAAGGTCACCTGACCGGGCGGAGCGAACGCTGGACTTACCGAGGCTACGGTCGGATAGGGGTTCCCCAGGATCAACGCGGCTGTTCCGTAAACCGTCGGGTCGGCGGTGCTTGCGGCTATGACGAAAACCACGTTGGGATCTGGAATCGTGCCGGGTGGCGTGTATCGCCCGGCATTTGAAATGGAACCAGGCGAGCCTTTAGAGGTCGGCAGAGCCAAAACGACTGTCCAGGAGACGCCGGTATTTGAGGTTCCGGTCACCTTGGCGGAAAGTTGCAGGAACGTCCCCAGGTTCACATCGGCTCGAGAAGGGGATACGGTGACCTGAATTTCGGCGGCGGCCGGAAAACACAGGGCCGGCCCTAGTACTGCAATGCAGAAGATCGAGCTACGCATACGGCAAGTCCTCGCTGGCTCTCCTGGCCTCGCGTGCTAACCCGAAACGCGAGCCGGATAATATCCTATAACACGGAACCTCCGTGGAAAGTTGCGGGGAAGTTACGTAGTACCAATCATTGCGGCCGGCGTGAAGCACGAAGGCGATATCGTGTAGACTTGGCGGCCAGGGAGGTTTTCATGAAACGTTTATTGACCGGAACCGGGCTAGCGATCCTGCTGCCCATCCTGCTCTTCGTACCGGCCGCTGCCAGTGCGCAGATTCTGGTTGCCGGAGAAGGTCCGGTGGTGTACGGGCATCATCATCTGAACACCACGAACATGGACGCACAGAAGAAGTTCTTTGTCGACACGCTCGGCGGCAGCGTGGTCAAGATCGGCTCCGGCGACCGGCAGCAGGAGATTATCCAGTTCCCGAACGTTCTGATCTTTTTCCGTCCCATGCAGGCGCCGACGGGCGGCTCGATCGGCACGACGGTGAACCACATCGGCTTTTCCGTTCCCGATCTCAAGCCGCTGGTGGCGAAGATCAAGGCGAACGGCTTCAAGATGATCACCACCGATTCGGTCGCCGCGAACGTGAAGGTGACCGACGACATCGCGGCCGCCAGTCCTACGACGAACCTCGCGTTTGCGCTCGGTCCGGAGGATGTCAAAGTTGAGTTCGTCGAAGTCAAATCGCAGAAGGCCCCGATTCAGCTTCATCACATCCACTTCTTCGGGCAGATGAACACTGAGATGCAGGCCTGGTACGCCAAGACGTTCGGCGCGAAGATGCTCCCGGCCAATCCGGCGTCCGCGTTCGTGGTGGATCAGCTGCCCGGCGTGTCCCTGAACTTCTCGCCGTCGCCAACACCGACCGTCGGCACCACCGGCCGGGCGATCGATCACATCGGCTTCGAGATCAAAGACCTGGAGGCGTTCACGAAGAAGCTCGAAGCCCAGGGCATCAAACTGGATCGTCCCTACACCAAGGTGCCCCAGCTGGGCATCGCGATCGCGTTCATCAAAGATCCCTGGGGAACGAATATCGAAATGACGGAAGGACTCGCCAGCATCAAATGAGAACGGCTATTCTCGCGTTGGCGGGGTTGGTGTCCTGCGCCGCGCTGCCTGCTTTCGGACAACTCGTGAGTCATGCCGATGCACCGGTCCGCATCGGCCACTATCACCTCAACGTCACCAGCATCGAAGCCCACAAGAAGTTCTGGGCCGGCACGCTCGGCGGTAAAGCGATGAAGTTCGGCGCCATCGATGTTATTGAGTTTCCCGACGCGTTCATCTTCCTGCGCGTTCGGAAGCCGGCCGGCCCGACCCGCGGCACCGCCTTCGATCACATCGGCTTCGCAGTGCCCAACGTGCCGGCGATGGCGGCTAAGCTGGCAGCCGCGGGATATCAGGAAACCACCGGGCGGGAGCCGAAGCCGGGTGAGCCGCCACCAGCGGCCTCGGGCACGTCCGCAGTGTACGGACGCTTCGCGTATTTTCTCGGCCCGGACGGGGCGAAAATCGAGCTGGTGACGAGCGATCAAAAAGACGCCGATCAAAAGGGTGCGCCATCCATCGTGGCGCATCATATCCACTTCATCAACAAGCAGTACGTCGAGATGCAGCAGTGGTACATGAAGGCGTTCGATGCGACTTTGCGTCCGGGGCAAACCGACTTCTTCATCGGCGCCGACCTGCCGGGCGTCGGATACAGCCTCAATTTCTTTCGCTGGGAAGGCGACCAGTCCATCACGCACGTCCCCACCGCCGGCCGCGTTGTAGATCACGTGGGATTTGAAGTGAAGAATCTGGACGCGTTCTCGAAGCAGCTCGAAGCGAAGGGCATCAAGCTCATTCGGCCTTACAAGAAAAGAGACCCAGCCATGAACAACATCGCCACCGCAACCATCGTCGACCCTTGGGGAGTCTCCATCGAGCTGACTGAGGGCCTGGACAAGATCCACTGACTTTACCGCATGAATATCCGTAAGCTGCTCGATTGGCGCAAGCTCCTCATTTATTCGCATCGCTGGCTGGGCATCGTCATCACCGTGATGTTCCTGATCTGGACGCTCTCAGGCGTGGTCCTTATGTATTACGGCCACCCGCAAATCACGACCGGCGAGCGCCTGCTGCGACTGGAGCCCATCGACTTTTCGACGGCAACGGTGACGCCGGCTGAGGCGGCGGCGAAGGCAGGCATTAAACCGTACCGGGTGCGATTGTCCATGTTTGATGGCCGGCCCGTGTATCGGTTGACCAGGGTGAGCATCGGCAACTGGACCGCAGTGTATGCGGACACTGGGGAAGTCCTGCCGCCCATGGGACGGGAACAGGCCCTGAAGTGGATGCGGCAATTCGCTCCCGAGTACGCGTCCACCATGACCTACGATGCCTACCTGAAGAGTCCCGACGAGTACACCAGAATTCCCACACTGGCCGGATATGTTCCGCTGCATCGCATCGCGATGAACGATCCCGCAGGCACCGAATACTACGTCTCCGAAAAGAGTAACGACATCGTTCAGAAAACGGACCGGAGGAGCCGCGTTCTCGCGATCTCCGGCTACGTTCTTCACAACCTGTTCTTCTTTCGACAGCGCACCTGGTGGACGCCGTTGCTGGATTTCATCGCCTGGACCGCCATGCTCATGGTGGCGACCGGCATCGTCGTCGGAATCTGGCGCGTGGCGCCTAGGCGCACAGGAGGCCGCGGCCTCCTCAAGTCGTCCCAAAAGCCCGCCGCGGCCTTCGTTGTGCGCTGGGTCGGGCTGGAGCCGCGGTTTAGGCACAAAGGTGTTCCGTCTTACACGCCCTACTCCGGTTGGATGAAGTGGCACCACTATGCCGGCTTGATCTTCGGCTTGTTTTCGATCTCCTGGATCCTGAGCGGGATGATCCCCATCAGCACGTTCCCGATTCCCGGATGGACGGATGTGTCCAAGCGCATCGAAAGCAACGGCGAGGGGTTCATCATGGGGAACCCCACCATTTCACCCCGTTCAACGATGACCAAGGACATGGCGCGCGCCATCACGGGCGGCCCCTTGAACCTGCAGCCACTCCAGGTCGAAAACGTGCGGAGTGCCGTCGGGAAGATCCGGGAAAAGTTCGCTCCGAAGGAAGTGGAGCTCATCCAGTTTAGAGGCGAGCCCTACTTCCTCGCCTACCGGCCTCCCACAACCAAAGTGGAAGCCGAGCACTGGACCACGAACAACGCGATCAACTCTGTAAATCTCCCGCAGAATAACCCGCATCTGTTCGTCTCGATTCGTCATCCAGAAAATGGCGTGATGACGTCGTTCAGCAAGGAAGTGATGGAACAGGCGTCCCGTGAAGCGATGCCGAATGTTCCCGTCGTCGACAGGGAGTGGCTGACCGATTACGACAATTACTATCACCAGACGACCACGTCATTCGAACTGGGCCGGCACAAGCCCGCTTATGTGTTGCCCGTCCTCCGCGTCCGCTACAACGACGAAAACCAGACCTGGCTGTATTTCACGCCGTCCCTCGGCCAGATGGTGAAGTTCGATAAGCGCGATCGCGCGAACCGATGGGTCTACTACGGCCTGCATGCGATGGACTGGCCGGCCCTGTTCGATCGCCGGCCTTTGTGGGACATCGTAACGATCGCATTGTTGGCAGGCCTTGCGGCGATCAGTATCACGACGCTGTTGCCGGCCTTTCGCCGGCTGAAGCGGCACGCGGTTCATGGCTGGAAATGGGCGTTCGCGCCGAAAAAGGTGCGGACCAGGCCCGGCCCGGAATGGGCTCTGTCCGACCGCGATCGCATTTCCGGAGATTGACAACGCTCCAGGATCATAGCGGAAGGACGTCCGCAAATACGAATCCATCCCGCTCGACCACTTCACCTGTGCGCACGCTGATCGGGCTGGAGAACACCGGTGCATTGTAAACGAACGTGTGAAACTCCCCGTTTTCACCGCAAGGATCGATCGCTGGCGGCAGATCCTCAAGCAGCCGCAGGTCGTAATCGCGGCCTGCAAATGTCTTCTGGAGCTTCGCGGGATCCACGCAGGTAAGCTTTGCTTTTACGCCCGCCGCGATCATGTCGCGCGCCAGTTGTGCCGTGGGAATTTGCCACACCGGGAATAGCGCTTCGAGGCCCGTTCCCTGCAATTGCTGGATGCGGTAGTCGCGAATGTCCTGAAGGAAGAGGTCTCCAAAGGCGACTGCCGTGATGTCTTCCGCCGACGCACGCTGGCACACTGCGCGCATGCGCTCTTCATATTCCAGGTTAGAGCAGGGCCACGGCAGATCCACTGCCCACAGTGGGATCCCCACGCGCTGGGCCTGGGCCTCCACCAGGGCGCGCCGGACGGCATGCATGGCCACGCGGTTCGCCGCGGAGTTGAAAGTGGTCACCAGCGCGGCCACTTGAACGTCCGGCTGTTGCTGTAGAAGATGGAGCGCCCAGACGCTATCTTTACCGCTGCTCCACGATAAGAGGACTTTTTTCAAGTGTGGCTCACGCTGGCGCGCTGTTCCTTCCGCGCCTCGGACGCTTCGATCCAGTGCCAATGAGTGCCTTCGGTGGCTGCACCGAAGTGGACGCCGTGCAGTATCTCGGCCAGGATCTCCGCTGATTGGGTTACCGTCATTCCCGAGCGGTTGAAGAACATGTTGCCGTCAGCGAATGCGACGTTTCCCTTCCGGACCGCCTGAAGTTCCGTCCACCAGGGCAATCGCTCCAATATGGCTTGTTCCTGCAAGGTCCGCTCCAGATTGAATCCACAAGGCGCCACGATCAAGAATTCCGGATCGGCATCGCGAAGCTGTTCGGCGGGAATGGCCATGGAGTATTCTCCTTTGTGTCCCAGCAGAGCTTCGCCGTTCGCTATTTCAACCAGCTCGGGACCCCAATTACCCATCGCGAAGATTGGATCGATCCATTCCAGCGCGACCACCGTTGGCCGTCGAAAGCGGCCCGTTTCCTTCTGGACAGTTTCCAGACGCAGTCGTTCGCGTCTGACCAGACTCTGTGCCCGGTCTTCCAGCCCCAGCTCTTTCGAGATTCGAACGATGCTGTCGAAGATTTCCTCCAGAGACGAAGCGGACAGAGCCATCTGGCGAGTGGCGGATGCGCCGGCGCCACTTCGCTCGACATCGCCAGGGGTGACGGCGCATACCTCACAGTGCGCCTGGGTGATCAGCAGATCCGGCCGCAGCTCGTGGATCAGTTCTGCATGGACATGATACAGGGGCTCGGCCGCCCGCAGCCGGCGCCTAACCTCCGCATCGATTTCGCTGCTGGAAATAGAAACATCGAAGGCGGGTGAGCTGCACGCTGGCAGCCGGCGCACCCATGACGGGTTGTCGCATTCGTGGGAGCGCCCTACCAGCATGTCGCCGGCGCCCAGCGCGCAGACGATTTCGGTTGCGCTCGCGAGCAGAGAAACGACGCGCACACTACACAGCCTGTTGCGCCGGCGCGACCGTACGCGGGTACATCTGACGGGTTGCCCAGATCATTTTCCGGATTTCCATCGGCGATCTCTTCTCGCTATTGTAAGTCTTCGCGCAGGCAGCCGATCGGCTTATGGCCGCTGAATCAGCTCAATGCGGTTGCCGGCCGGATCGACCGCGAAGCCGAGGATCGTGCCGGTATTTCCGAACGGGCTTGGATCGCGCATCATCGTTCCGCCCGCGGCCTTGAGGGCGGCGACGGTCGCCGCCATGTCCTTCACGGAAAAAATCACGTGGGTTGTGGGGTCCTTCACGTCGTCCGAATCGCGGTGAAAGAGAATCATCCGCGGGTTCTTATTGGCCTTGGCGGCTTCGACCGTGGCGCCGAAGTTCACGAAGACCTCAACGCCTCCTGGGTTTACGACGCGACTGACCTCCTGCATGCCGAACACCGCCTGGTAAAACTTCGCCAGAGCGACAGTGTCTTTCGCCTCAATGCGCACCGAATCCAGGGACGCCTGAGCATGCACCCCGCCCGCGGCCAGCAGCGCGGCGGAGATCGCCATTACGGTTGTATAAAGTCTCGTCATCAAACCTCCGGTGGAAACTCTCATTTATGATAGATCGCGCCAGCCGCGTTTGCGCAAAGCCAACGCCTTGACAGCACTTGCTGTGGCCGCTCCCTGAACCAGTAAACTTGTAGGTTACTCCTTATGCCGCTCTCCGCCGGCGACAAACTCGGGCCCTACGAAATCCTGACTCGACTTGGCGCCGGTGGCATGGGAGAGGTCTGGAAGGCTTTCGACTCGCGCCTGGACCGGACCGTCGCGGTCAAGATCGCTCAAGGCAATTTCGATGAACGTTTCGAGCGAGAGGCGCGAGCCATCGCGGCGCTGAACCATCCTAATATCTGCCAGATTTACGACGTCGGCCCGAACTATCTGGTGATGGAGTTCGTGGAAGGCTCCCCGATTGCGAGGGCGGATGGAGTCCGGAAGCTGCTGGATCTGGCGGTGCAGATCGCGGATGGACTTGCGGCCGCGCATGCCGGGGGAATCCTCCACCGCGATCTGAAGCCCGACAACATCCTGGTCACCCGCGAAGGACGCGTAAAGGTTCTCGATTTCGGGCTGGCGAAGTCGCTCACCGCCCGCCCGGCCGACGATGCCACAATGACCATCGGTCTTACCGATCCCGGCACGGTCGTCGGCACGGTCAATTACATGTCGCCGGAGCAGGCGCGTGGGGAAGCAAATCTTACTTCGCAGTCCGATCAATTCTCGTTCGGCGTCGTACTGTATGAATTGGCGACCGGGAAACGGGCTTTCCAGCGCGGAAGCGCCGCCGAGACCATGACCGCGATTATTCGCGAGGACGCCGAGCCGCTTCCCGGCAGTGTGCCTGCGCCTCTACGTTGGGTGATCGAGCGGCTGCTGGCGAAGGAGCCCGCCGAGCGCTACGACTCCACCCGCGACCTGTATCGCGAACTGAAGCAGATCCGCGACCGGCTGTCTCAGGCGACCAGTTCGCAAACTCCGGCAGCCGCGGTTTCCACGCCTAAGCGAAAGCGCGGGCTGGTTCTTAGCGCGGGCGCCGTCGCCTGCCTCGCCGCCGGTTCGGTGCTGACTCTTTTTCTCATTCCGAAGCCTGTTGCAGGTCCCGACCTTTCGGCTTACAAGTTTACGGCGATCTCCCGAGCGGAGGCCGAGGAGCGTTCTCCCCGGTGGTCGCCGGACGGCAAGAGCATCGCTTACACCACGCGCGTTCATGGCCTCATGCAGGTCTTCACGAAGCCGGCCGGCACACCGGATGCCGTGCAGCTCACCAAGGCAGATCAGAATTGCACTTCCCCGTTCTGGTCTCCCGATGGCGCCAGCGTCTATTACGTTTCCGGCGGCAGTCTGTGGTCCGTCTCGGCCGCGGGCGGCGCTTCGCAAAAAGTATATGAGGGAGTCACGGCCGCCACTCTTCATCCGGATGGCAAGACCCTGGCATTCGACCGCGGCCGCAAGTTGTGGATCGGATCTCTGAAGGGCGGTGAGGCGAAAGAGCTCTGGGAGGGCCCCACCAATGGCGGGTTGAGTTTCTCTCCCGACGGCTCGAAGCTGGCTGTCGACAGCATAGGACCCGTTATGATCGTGCCGTATCCTTCCGGCTCGCCGCGACCGCTCGAGGCGGGAGGGCCTGTGCTGACGGCGCCCAGCTGGTTTCCGGACAATCGCCACCTGGCCGTGGCGGTGCGGAACCGTGACGATACGGTCACGCTCTCGATTATCGACGCAGCGGATGGAACCCGGCGCACGATTGCGTCGGCTCCCAACGGATTTCCGTATCCTTCCGTTTCGCCGGATGGAAAGCGCATCGCCTATGCGGACCGGCCAGTTCGGATGGGACGTGCTCGAAATCTCGATTCCGAATGGCGAGGTCCGGACGCTGGTTTCAGGCGGCATTTCCAGGACGCCGGATTGGGCGCCCTCGGGAACCCATTTCATCTTTTCGATTCCTACCGGCGAGGGCGCTGGGATTGTGGACCGGCAGGCGGGAGTGGACGGATTTTCCCGGCGCCTGGGCGACGCCAGAGGAAATGATCCCCAATGGTCTCCGGATGGCGGGCGATTCGTCTTCTATCGCGAAGTCGGGACCGTGTCAGCAGACTTATGCTCGCGAACGCCGCAGGCGGCGGCGCTGTCTTATTGGATTCCATACCGTCCGGAACGCTGGATGGAATGTCCTGGTCGCCGGATGGGCAATGGATCTGCTACTTACGTGAGGTCGCCGGGAAACAGGACCTGGTAAAAATCCGCGCCACGCCCGGGTCCGCTCCCGGAGATCGTGGCGAACGCCAAGCCTCAGCCTTGGGCAGACTCGATGCCCCGATGGTCGCCCGCGGGAGACTGGATCGCGTATCCGGCCGCGGATGGCATCGATCTGATTTCGCCGGATGGCAAATCCCCGCGCAACCTGACTTCACGCAAATTCCTGGCTTACGGGTTCTCGAAGGACGGCAGCCAGTTCTACGGCGTCTTCCAAAACACCACCGGTGACGGCGCGCAGTGGCAGCTCTATTCGGTGAACGTGAAATCCGGCGCCGAGAAATTTCTGGCGCCCATTGATCTTCCGGCCTCCGTGGATCGAATGGCCGGATTCAGCATCCATCCCGACGGCAAGCGCTTCCTCACGTCCGTAGCCAAGTTTCCGTTCGATATCTGGATGCTCGAAGGTTTCGAGCGAGCCGGAGCCAAAGAGCTTTCTGGACCGGCTGCTGCGCCGCTGAGGTTCTGAGTCAGAAATGGAGGGCGGGACTCATCCCGCGCGGAGCTTCAGCTCCGCAAATCGAATCGAAGAAGCGGGGCTAAAAAGCCCCGCGATGTTTACTGGAGTGTGGCGGTGCAGCTACTGTACAATCACGGGAGTTCACTCCGAGGAGGTATCACGTCCATGCCAAGAATCCTTCGATCCATGAGCCGCGTGTTCGCGGCGGCCCTGCTGATCGTCCCCGTGGTCACGCAGAGCGAGGCCCAGCAGGGCGCAGCCAAGGGACCGGCGCTGAAGGGTGCTCCTCCGGCACAGCCTCCGTTGGGAAGCACGCCCAAACCGGCGATTCCGAACGCGAAGCCGGTCCGCACTTGCGAGAGCCTGGCGATGGTGGCCTTGCCGAACACGACGATTGAGTCTGCCAAGATCGATGCGAACAACGCCAACGTGTGCCGCGTGACCGCAATCACGACCCATCCTCCGGCTGGGGACAAGGTACGCATCTGGGTGGCCATTCCGATGACGAATTGGAACGGCCGTTTCATGGGGACCGGCGGCGGCGGGTTTGTGGGTGGCAGCGAAACGGGTGTAAATCAACCGATTGCGCTCGGCTATGCGGGCGGCGCGACCGATACCGGACATGCGGGCGGGAGTGGCAGTTTCGCGATGGACGCGAACGGGCATCTGGACTGGCAGCTTGTGCGGGATAACGCCCACGTGGGCATCCATGAGATGACCGTCACGGGAAAGGCGCTCACGCAAGCGCTGTACAATGCGGCCCCGAAGTATTCCTACTTCAACGGCTGCTCGACGGGCGGACGCCAGGGACTGATGGAAGCGCAGCGGTATCCGGACGATTACAACGGCATCGTGTCGGCTGCGCCCGCGATCAACTGGCCGAAGCTGATGATGCAATCTGTTTGGAGTACGGCGGTGATGAACGCGGCTAAGAATCCCGTTCCCGCTTGCAAGCTGCAGGCAGCCACGGCGGCCGCGGTCGAAGCTTGCGATGCCATGGACGGCGTGAAAGACGGCGTGATTGAAAACCCCGCGATTTGCAACTTCGATCCTAAAACCCTCGTCGGCAAGCCCGCGGGCGCCTGTGGATCGTTCACGGAAGCGGATGCCGAAGTCATCAAAAAGCTATTGGAAGGCCCGCGGCGCGCGGATGGAACGTTGGTCTGGCACGGGCAACCGTGGGGCGCCGATATGACGGCGCTGGCGGCAACCCGAGGGAACCCTCCTCAGCCGCAGGCCTTCACGTTCGCCGTGGACTGGGTCAAGTACTGGCTGCTGCAGAATCCGCAGTTCGACGCGAATTCGCTGACGCCCGAGCTTTTCGAGCATTTCTGGGATCAATCCATTGAGCAATACGGCATCGTGATCGGCACGGATAACCCTAATCTAAGCGCCTTCCGCGACCATGGCGGCAAGCTCGTGTTGTGGCACGGCTGGGCCGATCAGTTGATTACGACCCAAGGGACGATCGATTACTACAAGCGAGTGTTGCAGCAAATGGGCGGCGCCGAGAAAACCGCGCAGTTCCTACGCCTCTTCCTGGCTCCGGGGATCGGCCACTGCGGCGGCGGTCCTGGGGCGATGCCTTCGGGGCAGTTGGACGCCCTGGTATCGTGGGTCGAAGGCGGCAAGGCTCCGGCAACGCTTCCCGCGTCGAAACAGACACCGTCCGGACCTCGCACGCGCATTCTTTGCCAGTATCCGCTTGTATCCAGGTACAAGGGCAAAGGAAACACCGACGATGCAGCGAACTTCGCGTGTAGTACCGGTTTCTGACAGAGCCTTCTGACAACCAGCCGGGCGGGAAGACTGCTGGGCAGCCGGCTCAGCTGTTGGAGATGTCCTGGTTGGTATGGTCCTTGAGCATCGCTGTCGCAGCAAGTGAAATGACCGCGCACACAGCGATGAACCAAGTGAGAGGCGTAGCGGAGCGATAGCGGCTTAGCAAGGCGGCCGCGATCAGCGGCGCGGGACCGCCTGCAATCAGCGATGACAGCTGATAACCCAAGGACGCGCCGCTATAGCGCAGGCGTCCCGGAAAGGACTCCGCGATCAATGCGGCTTGCGGGCCGTACATTATGTCGTGCGGCACCAGCGAGAGCACGATTGCGATGACCACCAAGTACGGCATCCGAGTGTCCAGGAGCCTGAAGTAGGCAAACCCGTAGAAGCCGACCAGAGCCGCTCCGAACATATATACTCGTTTGCGTCCAAGCCGGTCGGAAAGATATCCGAAGAAAGGAATCGATACAAATGAGAGCGTAGCCGCTCCAAGGACTGCCATCAGGATAAAGTTGCGATCGAGATGCAACACATCCACGCCGTACGCGAACACGAACGAAGTGAATAGATAGAAGGGGGCTTGTTCTGCCGTGCGGCATAAAGCCGTGAGGACGATCTCGCGAGGGTAACGGCGAAGGACTTCCAGAACCGGCTGACGCTCAATCCGGCGCTCGGCGACGAGTCGTGCGAACACCGGCGTTTCCTGGATGCCCAACCGGATGTAGAGGCCGAGTGCGACGAGAACGATGCTGAACAGGAAAGGCAAGCGCCAGCCCCACGTCAGGAATTGCTCGCCGGACATCCTGCTGAACGCAAGAACGGCGAGATTTGCCAGAAACAAGCCGGCGGGCACTCCGAACTGCGGCCAGGAAGTAATGAAACCGCGATGCCGGTTCGACCGGGCCCACTCCATGGACAGAAGTACCGATCCACCCCACTCCCCGCCCACGCCAATTCCCTGAACGAAACGCAGGACCGTCAGCAGGACCGCACCCCAAACACCGATGTATTGGTATCCGGGGACCATCGCGACCAGAAAAGTTGCAATTCCCATCAACAGCAGCGTAACTACCAGGGCGGCCTTTCGCCCCAGACGGTCGCCGTAGTGGCCGAAGATCGCCGCGCCGATGGGCCTCGCGATGAAGCCTACAGTGTAAACACCAAATGCCTCAATGGTGCCAACAAAAGGATCCGCTCGCGGAAAATAGAGACGGGCAAAGACCAGGCCAGTGACGGTGCTGTATAGCAAGAAGTCGTACCATTCAATTGCAGTCCCGATCGTGCTGGCTAGGATTGCCCGAAGAAGCTGCCGCCGGTCCTCGATCGCGCTGGCCTCGGGATTGACGCCCATCTTGCCAGTCTACCGGGAGGACCGTGCTGTTATTAGAAATAACGGCAATCCGTAACGCCTGTCGGCATCTTATCTTCTACTCTGTGGTGGCACATGTTATGTTCATCGGATAGGTATGACGGTCCCTTCGAGATACATTCTGCTGGCTGAAGACAATCCTGCGGATGTCTTGTTGGTCCGCGAAGCTATTGAAAAAAAGCTACTTAACTGCGAGCTTCATGTCATCGCCGACGGCGAGCGCGTCGTGCAATTCCTTGAACAAATCGATTCTGACCAAACTCTGCCCTGTCCACAATTGGTCCTTCTGGACCTTCATTTGCCCAAGCGGGATGGCGAAGAAATTCTCAGGTCCCTTCGGGCCAGCGAAAGATGCGGCCAGACTCCCGTGGTGGTGATGACTGCATCGGAATCTCCCCATGACGAAGCGAACGCCACGCGTCATGCCGCTCTTCACTACTTCCGTAAGGCGGCTTCGTTAGAGGAGTTTATGAAGCTCGGCGACGTCGTCAACGAGATTATCGGACGCGCATCCAGGGCCCACCCCGGCGTTAAGACGTCGTAGGTTTGGTGAGATCTGTGAACGCGGGCAATAACCCCCAGACAATCCCGACCGTCGGACCGGCGGTGGCGCGGAGCCATACCGGCGAGGAGATGGAAGACCGAATCCGCGAGCTGGATTGGTCCACGACGCCGCTGGGACCAATTCACAACTGGCCGCAGAGTCTACGTACGGTAGTAAACATCCTCCTTTCTTCGCGTTACGCCATGTGGATGGCGTGGGGCCCCGAACTGACCTTCTTTTACAACGATGCCTACCGGCCCACGCTGGGCATCAAGCATCCTCGCGCGTTGGGAATGCCAGCGAATGAGGTCTGGTCGGAGATTTGGCCGGATATCGGACCGCTGATTGATACGGTTCTGGCAACCGGCAAGGCCACTTACTATGAGGGCCTCCTGCTGTTTCTTCAACGAAGCGGCTTCCCGGAGGAGACCTATCACACGTTCTCCTACAGTCCCCTGTTAGACGATGGCGGCCGGATCAGTGGCATGTTATGCGTCGTGACCGAGGAGACCGACCGCCTGATTGGGGAGCGGCGCGTGGCGACCCTTCGCGATGTGGCCGCAGCTTTGGCTGGCACCAGCACCGAGGAAGAGGTTCGCCAGGCGCTGCACCAGCAACTCAGCAGGAACCAGAAGGACCTGCCATTCACGGTCACGTACCTCTTTGACCAAACTGGCATCGCGTATCTGGCCGCTTCGAGCGGCATTCCCGAGAACCATCCGTTGGCGCCCGCACGGATCGAGCCGGGCGCCGATTCTCCATGGCCCGCTTACCATTCGTTCCTTCACCCGTCCTCGCGCCTGATCGAATTAGCCGAACAACGAGAGCTGGCGTCCCTACCCACAGGCGATTGGAACAAGGCGCCGGAAAATGCCGCGATCGTTCCTATCAGGCAGCAGGGGCAGGAGCAGCCGGCAGGATTCTTTGTGGTTGGCGCCAATCCGTATCGCCATTACGATACTGCCTACAGCGGCTTTATCGATTTGCTGGCCGGTCAGATCGCCGCGGGAATCGGGAACGCAAGAGCCTACGAAGGGGAGCGCCGCCGCGCGGAAGCGCTGGCCGAAATCGACCGCGCCAAAACGACTTTCTTTTCGAACGTGAGCCACGAGCTTAGAACGCCGCTGACACTCATGTTGAGTCCGGTGGAGGAACTGCTGGCGGAGAAGAACCAGGCTCCGGGCGAGCGGGAACTACTGGATCTGGTGCATCGCAACGGTCTGCGGCTTCAGAAGCTGGTCAACACGCTTCTGGATTTTTCGCGAATCGAGGCCGGACGAATTCAGGCGGATTATGAGCCGGTCGACCTAGGCGAGTATCACCGGGGATCTGGCGTCTAATTTCCGCTCGGCAATGGAGAGGGCCGGACTGGCTTTTAAGATCGATTGTGAAAGGCTTCCGGAGCCTGTTTATGTTGACCGCGAGATGTGGGAAAAAGTTGTTCTGAATCTTCTCTCAAACGCCTTGAAGTTTACCTTCGCCGGTAGTGTGACGGTTACCCTCAGTGCCCGGGAAGGACAAGCCGAGCTGACCGTCCGGGATTCCGGCACGGGTATTCCGGAATCGGAGTTGCCGCACATCTTCGAGCGATTCCGGCGCGTCGCGGGAGCCAAGGGCCGCACTATGGAAGGAACCGGCATTGGGCTGGCGCTGGTTCAGGAACTGGTCAAGCTTCACGGCGGCTCGATCACCGTCGAGAGCGAGATTTCGAAAGGCACTGCCTTCACGGTCCGGATTCCCCTGGGGACGGAACACCTGCCTCAGGACAAGATCAGGCCGACGAGCGAGATCTCGTCCTCCGAGATTGCTTTTTCGGCGGTGCGATCCGAGACGTTCGTGAAAGAGGCGCTTCGATGGCTTGCGGACGGCAAAGGAGACAGCGATTGGACCGGTTCCAGAGGCTTGGCCTCAACTCCGGCCGAAGGCAATCGCGCTGAGCGGATTCTTCTAGCCGACGACAATGCCGACATGCGGGAGTACGTTACGCGGTTGTTGGGCGAACGCTACCGCGTGGTGGCGGTCGCAAACGGCCAAGAGGCGCTCGAAGCCGCGTTGTCCGATCCGCCCGACCTCATCCTGAGTGACGTTATGATGCCGCGGCTGGATGGATTCGGCCTGCTGGAACAACTGCGCGCCCAGGCAATAACGAAAACGATTCCCGTGGTCCTCTTGTCGGCTCGCGCGGGCGAAGAAAGCCGGGTGGAGGGTCTCGGGGCGGGCGCTGACGATTATTTGGTTAAGCCCTTTACAGCGCGCGAGCTGCTTGCGCGCGTGGCTGCCCACTTGTCGATGCGCCGGCGAAGGAAAGAGGCCGAAGAAGCGCTCCGGGAAAGCCAGGCGACGCTGCAGAGTTTTTACGACAGCTCGAGCTTTCTCATGGGCGTCATTGAAATCGAGGGCGAAGATATCGTCCCCATTTATTGCAATGCGGCCACCGCAACGTTCTTCGGCACGGATGTGGACCGTATACGGCACCAGACTGGGCCGGAGCTTGGAATCCCGCGCGCCATTGACGACCTTTGGGTTCGGCATTTTCGCCAAAGCCGGGCAGAGGGTCAGGCCATTCAGTTCGAGTATGAACACGCCAAGCCCGAAGGGAGATGCTGGCTGAAGTGCTGTGTGAGCTTCCTGGGCCTGGGTCCCACCGGCCGTCCGCGCTTTAGCTTCATTGCCGAGGACGTCACGGACAGAAAACGGAGTGACGAACTTCTTCAGCGCTCCAACGAGGATCTTCGCCGGGCAAATGCCGACCTGGAACAGTTCGCGTATTCCGCCAGTCACGATCTGCAAGAGCCCCTTCGGCAAGTCGCTGTATACAGCCAACTGCTGGAAAAGAAGTACGCCAAACAACTTGACGGCAAGGCGTCTCAATACCTCAATTACTGCGTCGAAGGCGCGCAAAGAATGGAAATGCTGATACGAGACCTTCTGGCTTATTCCCAGGCGGGCAGGGCATCCGATTCGCCCGGGGACTCCGTGAATATTCGTGAAGTGATCGAAATTGTTAAGAAGAATCTCTCGACAACCATCGAGGAGACCCAAGCCGAGATTTCCATGTCGCCCCTTCCGATAGTTCGAGGCGACTCTGTCCCCTTGGTGCATCTCTTCCAGAACCTCCTTTCGAACGCCCTGAAATACCGGAGTGAGCAGAGGCCGCGGATCCGGATCGCCGCGACCCAGGATGGCGATCAGTGGCGCTTCACGGTTGAAGATAATGGAATCGGAATCGCGAAAGAATTTCACGTCCAGGTGTTTGGGATTTTCAAACGGCTTCACGACCGCGCGAAATATCCCGGCACGGGAATCGGCCTTGCTATCTGTCAAAAGATCGTTGAGAAACACGGCGGGAAGATCTGGGTGGAATCCGAGTTGGGCCGGGGATCTATATTCTCCTTTACTTTGCCAGGTGCAGCAAGATGAAAAGTGAAAAACCGAACGTACTCCTGGTGGAGGATAACCCAGCGGATATTAATCTCGTCGAGGAGGCTCTGGAAGAGGTGGAGCTAGATTGCTGCCTGCACATCATGCGAGATGGCGTGCGAGCCTTTGAATTCCTCGAACAGCTGGACGCCGATCCGGATGGTCTGGCGCCAGACATCGTCTTACTCGATCTGAACCTGCCTATGATTGGCGGCGAAGAAGTTCTGAAGCGGGTGCGAATGAGCCCAAAATGCGGGGACGTGAAAGTACTGATCATCAGCTCGTCGGATGCTCCGGCGGACCGGGAGCGCATGATGAAACTGGGTGCAACCGGCTATTTCCGCAAGCCGTCTGGCCTGGCACAATTTATGCTCCTGGGGACCAAGATCCGAGCGATGATCGACGAGGCTGCCGGTTAGATCAACCACGGAGACGCGCCCGCGGTTGGGGTCGTCGTCGATTAGTACCCGGCTGTCCGCCATTCGTAAGCTGTCGGAGAGGCAGCAGATAATGGCTTACTCGAGAGGCGCGAAGGCCACTGGAGTCCGGGTGGGGAACTGGCTGTCGCTGCGGCAGGCGCAGGATTTACTGAGCGCGCCAGTCGTCGCCACGATGCGAGGTTTCGTGATCGCGCCATGCTAGCCGGAGGTACGCCAACTGCCTCGGGGTAGTGCTGCAGCATTTGCCACGATCCGCGAACGTTATTTTCGGGGCGGTTGCTTCAGGCTTTGGTACACGGCCGAGACGAACATCTGGGTGGTCCATGCGCCGCTGTTCGCGCCGTAGCGTCTATCGTAGTCCGTAGTGACCTTGGCCGCGAGCACTTGTTCAAGCGACGCGCCACTCGCGATGAACGCCTTCACCCGGTCGCGGACGATGGCCACCATGTCGCGGTATTCGACGACCTCATGCTCGTCGCACAAGTACCCGCGCCCCGGCACCACCAGTGTTCCACCTTCGCCCGAATGTTCAAAAACTGTGCGATCCAGGATGGCGTCAAGTGCATTGATCTCGCCTTGAACGCTGCCCCCGTTGGCGACGTCGATGAACGGATACTGCGTGGTATTGAAGATGTCGCCAGCGACGATGATGTCGGCGCGGCGGAAGTGAACAATGCTGTCGCCGTCGGTAGAGGCATGGGGCATGTAGAACATTTCGATGCTGTCGCCATTGTGGAACTGCCGGCGGCGGTCGGCGAGGTAAGTGTCTATCGGCCACGAATCCGGAGGGGTGGGCTTATTGTTGCCGAGCGAGCCGGTCATTCGTGCGGCGACGTTTTCGTGAGCGATGATTGTGGCCGTCGCACCCACACCCGGCGAGTTCAGGGCGAGGAAGGTTCCGACGACACTGGGATCGGAACCGGCGTCTTTCAGGACTTGGTTGCCGCCGGTGTAATCACCGTGGAAGCTGGTGTTGGCGATGTAGCGGATAGGTTTCGTTGAGAGGCGGCGGATTTCGGCAAGAACTTTACTGGTGAGTCTGCCTGCCCCGGTGTCGACAACGAAGGCTCCCTCGTCCCCGGTTTGCACCACGATGTTCGCGCCATCGCCGACCAGCATGTAAACGTTGTTGCGGATCGGGAGAACGTGGATTTCTCCGTCGTGGGGATCGGGGTCGACCGCGACGCTGGTGGCGGACGGTCCGGCCGCTGGTCGGGTCAATTCACGAGCCTGGGCGTCGGAAACTGAGGCGAGTTTGGACTCAAATTCCCGATAGAGAGTCTCGGGACCGCCGAGTGCCCCGATCAATGGCACTTGGTTCTTCTTGGAATACTCGTCGAGATACGGGTGCGTGCCAAACAGATAGTTGGGTACCTGATCCGGGGCGCGGCCGACGATCTGCTCGCTGTCGTCGCAGGGGAACAGCCAGGCGCCGGGATCCGTCGGCTGACGGTAAAAATCGGTGGTGCGAATCCACGGCTCCGAGAGAAAGACGGGATCGTTGACCACGGACGTATAGGTAATATGATCGCCGTGCCGCACGAAAAATTCGGTAAGCGTTGCCTGATCGCTTTCAGGAAGGCCGTTGCGGCGGAACCAGCCTTGTTTGAGATGACTCGTTTCGACGCGCAAGGCGTTGCCGACGAAGGTGCCGGTCGAGAAGCCCATGTAGCTGTGAGATGCGTATGCGGGCGGATGGGGACGGCCGTCCATCCAGAAGACGCGGTGCCCTTCGAAGGTCTGCGAGTACCAATGAATCGCGATCAGCGTGCGGAGCTTAGGATCGCGCTCTTCCCACACCAGTGTGTTGCCGATGGCGCGGACCGAATAGGGCGCAACATAGCCGTCGCACTGATGGAAGCGCGAAGTGAGCCGGGAGGTGTCGTAGGACAGAGCCCACAAGCGGCCGGCTTCGTTGATGGGGATGCCGCCGTAGTCCACCAGCTCAGGACCGGCGCCGCGCTCAGCTCCGTCCTCCTGCATGTTGCCCGTCCAGTATCCGGAAAAGTCGACGGCGGGGGCGGGTCCACCTTTGGCTGCGCCTCCGGCCGGGGCCTGGGCATCGAGCAACCATACGCTGGCGCCGCATCCTAGCAGGATGAGACTCAGACGAAGAACGTTCATGATCGCCATACCTACCTTGCGTCGCACGGCTGCGGGTTCCAGCCGGCGGCGTCCGCTTGTTTCTTGAAGTGCACGCTGTACCAGTAGGGTCCGTTCAGGTAGTCGGGATCGGTGACTTCGACGCTGACGACCAGCAGTGTGGGCCCCCCGGGGACGTCCTGGCGATCATAGTATTCGGTAAAGGTCGGCTTTGGCGCCATACGGCACGCCGTTGCGCGCGAGGTAGCCGGGGCTTGCCTGCGTGGTGACGACTTTCAGAGAGCCTCCACTGCCACCGCGTCCTCCCAGCGTGAATCCACTGAGAGCAGGCGCAAGACGATCCCAGGAAGCGATGGAGACACCCTGCAGGCTCCCTGCTTGGCCGCTCGGGGTTCCAAAGGAGAGCACGCGAGTCTGGGCACCGGCGTCGGATTCGATCTTGAGGTTATTCCCTTCCCAGGTAATGTGTAATCGTCCGGGCATGCGCAGGATTCCGCCGACGCCGTAAGCCTTGCAAGAGTTGGCTGAGGCCGGGATCCCAGGCGCCAGCCTCGCGCCGGCCGGCCGCGCTGACCGGGATGCTGCCAACATCGCCTTTCGCCGCGGGATGGATGCGTTCTTTCCAGTCTTCCGTGATCTGTGCGACCCAGTACCCCGTGGGATCGAAAAGGGCGGCCGCAGGACCGCCGCGTCCTGGGACCACCGCGTCCTCCACCGGGGCCTGCCGGCGGGTGGCTGTGCGCTGAGAACGCCGGCGAGAGCCAACAGGATCATTCCCGACGAGCTTTTCGCCACCCTCATTATTTGGATTCCTTGCCGCCCGCAACGTCTCTGACGCGCTGGTTAAACTTGTACTCCTCGGTCGGCACGCAATAGATCTGCTCGTCCCAGCGCTTCGACTTCTCCCGATCGATGCGGAAGACCTTCACGTCACTTACCCAGGGGCGCGTGTAGGTCTCGGGATCGGTTAAGGTCATCGTCAACTCCAAGGTGTCCCGATCGCGCCGCCGGTAACGCTCCTCGAGCCGCATGTTCTCGCTATGCGGGTACCCGAATTTGTCGAGCCACGTCCGGTCGTCGAACCCTATGCTGGAGACGACGAACACGTCGCCGTCCCATCGGCCGATTGAAGTACCGTTCCAGTTCGGATCCACTTCATCGGGCGAAGGCAGTTTCCGGCCGTCCGCGAAAACTTCGCGCCAGTCATGGTGCCACTCGAAGAACTGAATCATCCGCCCGGGCGTCTGGACGATCTCCATCGTCTGGTGCGGCGAAATCACCTCCGTGTTCAACAGCCGCGGAATCCCCAGTGGATCGCATGTCCCCATCGGATCGTTGCCGATTGCCGGCGGCACCGCTCGCGGACCATATCCGGGTTTGTTCTTTTCAAAGCGCGCCTTGCCGGCGGCCGTGAACGGGGCTTCTTCCGTACCTTGCGTCGGACCCTGGCCCGACCATACATTACTGAAGGTCTGGAAACGGCTGGTCCGATTCCAATGCCCCGACAAATCGTGCGGATCGAAATCCCCAGCGGCCTGTGCAGAGACCACCAGAGCGGATGACGCGGTGATCGCAACTAGCGCGGCCCATCGCATTACTGCTTCCCTTTCGCCGCGCCCGGCGCCGCGCCCGGTGCCGCGCCGCCCGGCACGATCGGCCAGTCCTTGCCGTTGATCTTAAGCTCCTTTGCCAGACACGCTTTCGCGCCCGCAACTCGCGACGGATTGCAGACCAGGACGATTTGATCCCCCGGCTTGAGAGTCGTGCGGGTCCAGCCTACCTTCATATTCCTCATCATCGAGGGTGTCGGCAGCACCTCCGCCGCCCAATGCACGACCTCCCCGGTTTCGCTTTTAACATCGAAGTAGATCTGCGGATGCGGGTTGATGAACTCCCACTCGGTGACTGTACCGGCGATCGTCATCGTCCGGTCCGTGTAGTAGGAAACATTGCTTCCATGGTGAGCCACCGCCGAAAATGCCGTCGCGAACAGGGCCGTTAGAACAGACAAGGTACGAAACTTTTGGTGCGCCATCATTACGTCAGTATAGGCCGCGGAGCGGGAGCCAAGACATTGTTAATAGCGATGGGAGCCATTCCCCTGACGGATGCTACGGTTTCTGACATTGTAGACCTCCCACCGCACTCAGAATACTAACTTCATGGCGAACTGGAGAATTCGGGCACCGCTGCCCCCGCTGATTCCGGTGCCCGCGCCGGTGGTAGCCTGGTCGCCGGTGATCTGGCCGTATGTGCCACTCACAGTGGTGTTCGGCACGCCGAGCCGCATGGAATTGGTCACATTGAACGCTTCGGCGCGCAATTCCAGCCGCATCGTTTCGCGAAGCGGAAACTCGCGCGTGATCGCCTGATCCCACTCCCAGAATCCCGGCGCACGGAGCGAGCTGACGCCCATGTTGCCGTACGTACCGAGTGCTGGTGTCGCCACCGCGTTGGGGTTCAGGTAATTGATGCAGGGAGCGGGCGAACAGGACTGTCCCTGGTTGGTCGCGTATGCGTCGGGAAGTATCTGATTGGGCCGCTGCGGTACGGGATTGTTACCCGCGGGCGCGAAACCGTTCAGTGCGTTGTCATCGCTGGCATTCAACGCGGCCGTGATCGGCATGCCGGTACGGAATCTATAGATCGTGGAGGAATTCCAGCCGCTGGCCAATCGGCGCATCCATGCGCCTTTGAAGCGCGGTGTGCGGGCGACCAGCGTCACATTGACGATGTGCCGGATGTCTTCCGAGTTTCCGGTGCAATCGCCCATGTCGAGATGCCGGTCCTGGGGGCCGTTATTCTGGTAGGGCTGATGGGGATACACTGCTCCGAGGTTCGAGATGTTGGTAGCCGACAGTCCGATACAGTGCGACCAGGTCCAGTTAGCCAGAAGGTTCACATCTCGAGACACCTGGTACCGGGTACTGGCCAGCAGACCGTTATAGTTCTGGGTCCCGCCCGCATCCAGGCTGGTAATCGATCCATAAGCATTCACGCCCGGCGCCGACGGGTTGGATATTTCCAGCAAGCGCCGGAAATTCTCGGCACTGCCTCCGCAGTTAGCCTGAAGCGTGGCGCATTGGCCGAACTGGGCGGCCGTAGTCGGGCTCGCGATCGCGGGCTTCCCCGGAAGCCAGATGGCCGGATTCAAATCGACGTTGTCCCAAACGTGGGCGATCTCGGATCCTACATAAGCTGCCGAAAGAAAAAGACGACTGTTCACCTGATGCTGGATCGCGAAGTTCCACGTATACTGCGCGGGCGTCTTCAGATTCGGGTCGATGGGCAGGAAACCCTGGTACGTCAGGTTGGGGAACACCGGATTCCCGGGATTGTAGTTGTATGGGAAAGGGTTCCCGCCGGGATAAGAACCGTATGGATTGTCCAGCGATAGCGACCCGGGGCCCGCGAAGCTCTGAGTCACCGAGGTCCGGAACGGTGCAACCGAAGAAGTGTTTTCATGGATGTCCATACGAATGGTGTCGTAAGCGATTCCGCCGCTCAGACGGATCACGGTTTTTCCTTTGCCCGTGGGATCCCATGCGATTCCGAGCCGGGGTTCCACGTGTCCGAACTGGTTGTTCATGCCGGACTTGCCGTTGACGCCTTTATCGCCTACATACAGCAGCCCGGCAGGGGCCGTCGGAACAACCGTGCTTCGCACGCCGCTGTAGAAGTTGCTCAGGCTGAAATTGTAGGTGTCGCCGTTCTTGAAAGCCATCGGCAAAAACGGATTCCATCGAACGCCGTAGGAAACCGTCAGCCGTCGGCTGACCTTCCACACATCTGACGCGTAGAGACCGGCGATATTCTGGGTCACGTTGTCCGGGTTCGGATTCGCCTGGTGGAGGTTTACGACGTTCCCGGTCAGAAAGTCAATCAGCGGCGTGCCGAAAATTCCGGCAAAAACGAACAACCCCTGCGAGAACGCATAGGAGTTGGCGTTCAGCAGCGAACGCGTTACTCCTCCGCCGAAAGCGAACTGGTGCGATCCTCGGATGACGCTCAGGTCATCGTTGAAACCGAAGTTTGTGATGGTATCGGTACCGGCCGCGAAGTTTGTCGGAAAGCTGAGGTTGAAGCCGGCCCCTGCCATCAGTATCGGAACGAACCCGTAGTAGCTGTAGAAATTCATGCCTACATCCTGGGGCGTAAACGGAACGGCCGCCGGAGTCCGTGCCCCTACCCTGGTTCCCGAAATGCGGAAGGAATTGACGGTTCTCGGACTGACGAGCCAGGTATCGCCGAAGGCCAAAGCCTGAGCCTGATCGTCCTGACCGACCTGATTGGTCGCAAGAACATTGCGCGTGATGTCATACGGGACCTTGGTGTCGATCCGCGTGATCATGTAGCGCGCGAACAGCGTGTGTTTGGAGCTCAGCTGGTAATCGATTCTCAGCGGGGCCTGGAGCTGGTTCTGATTCACCGGGATCCCATACAGCACGTGCCCGCAGGGATCGGCAGTCTGCGGCAGGTAGGTTGCTATCTTCTGGGCAGCGGGACTCATTGAAAATAGCCCTGTAAAATGACTCAGCACGGCGGGTGAACTGGCGACGACCGCGGCGGAAGGGCATCCGGCCGCAACGTACTGCGAGAAGTCCCCCTTCAATTCCGCTGCAGTAGGTACGAAGGCGCTTTGGTTGACCAGATTCTGCCGGACGGTAGTTCCCTGATAGCCGAGGAAGAAGAACAGCTTGTCTTTTACGATGCGGCCGCCCAGCACTCCGCCGAACTGATTGCGTTTGAGCCCATCGCTGCCGGCCGCAAAAAAGTCTCTGGCGTTGAGATTCGAGTTCCGGAAGAATTCGAAAAGGTCGCCGTGAAAGGCGTTGGTGCCTGACTTAGTCACCGCATCGACCACGGCTCCGGAGTGACCTCCGCTCGAAGCCTCCTGAGCGCCCGTGGAAAGCCTGAATTCCTGCATTGCATCCGGAAAAGGCAGCGGCATGCTCGTTCCGACGTAAGTATCCACGTGCGGCGCGCCGTCGAGGTTATATTGCACGCTCCAGCTCATTCCACCCGCGACTGAAATACTCGGCCCGGTGTTCATCGTGTACGTAGGCTGCGTCCCTGCTGTCTGGACCGCCAGCCCGGCCAAAGGAATAAGGTCGGTTGCCTGCCGGCCGTTCAAAGGCAGATCGAGAATTTTCTGCGTATCCATTACGGTGGTGCCAACACCGGCTGTACGGGTCTCCAGTTCGCTGGTCGTGGCTTCGACGATGACCTGATCCGACACTGCGCCGACCTGGAGACTGACCTGGATTTCGGGATTTGTGCCAACCTGCAGGACGACGTCGGGTCGCACAAATGTCCGGAATCCCATTTTGGCGGCCCGCAGATTGTAAGGCCCGAGCGGAAGGTCGGGAATAATATAGAAACCTTTGCTGTCCGATGTGGCTGACCGCTTCAGGCCCGTTGCATTCTGTGTGACGCTTACTTCGACATCGGGAACGGCTGCCCCGCTCTGGTCGATTACCGTGCCGCTGATCTGCGCGCTTTCCTGGGCGAACAAAGGGACACAGCAGCACATCAGCAAAAGACAGGCGAATGATCTCATAGATCCCCCACTCCACTGCGGTATTCGCGCGGACCCCGGCCGCAAAGTCTCGCGCGTGTAGGGACCACTATATTTGCCGCGGAGTAATCTGTGCAATCGTTTGTTACGATCCCAGCTATTGCTCCAGGCGATACGAGGCGCGGAATGATCCCGCAGGCTTTAGACCGCCCGCGGGCGGCGGCCGTCGATGCGCTGCGTGTGAGGCTTCGGTCCTTGCGCTACGTGAACGCGTGCGTGCGGCACAACGCTTTTGAGCAGAGAGCGAAGCCACACAGTTCCAGGATCGCGGTCTCGGGACTTATGCCACTGCATGGATTCCTGCAGCGTCCCAATTTCAAATGGCGGCTTGACAATCTTGAGAGGCAGGTAGCGCTGATAAGAAATCGCCAGTCGCCGATGCAGAGTCGCGATGCGGGACGTGCCCACAAGCAACTGAGGCGCCAGGTTGAAAGCCGTGGTTACAACTTCGATTCTACGTTCGTGGCCGAACCTCTCAATGAACCATTCGTCGAATGTGGCCAGTTCCTGGCGCCTGCCGAACCGTACGACGATGTGGCCCATAGCCAGATATTCCTCGAGCGAAATCCGCGATTTTACGCGCGAGTTGCCGGACCAGACCACGCAGACAAACTCATCCTCGAACAACGGTTCGGATGGGTGCTCTGAAGTGAGCCGAATGGAAGGGGCGATGGAAAGGTCTATCTCACCGCGATTCAACGCATCGAAACCACCGTCGACGTTGGAAACGAATTCGAACCTTATTCCAGGAGCGACCTTTTCCATGCGAGGCAGGGCTTCGGTCATGAGCACCATCTCCACGTAGTCGGACATGAGCAGCCGGAACTTGCGCGTGGATGACGCCGGGTCGAATACCGGATTGTTGTTGAGAATTGCCTCCGCCTGCAACAGGAAATTCCGCACGGGGTCGACCAGAGCTTCGGCGACCGGTGTTAAAACCAGTTTGCGTCCGACCGGCACAAGCAGCTGATCCTGGAAGACCTCGCGAAGCCGCGCCAGCGCGCCGCTGGTTGCCGACTGACTCAGGTGCAGCCGCCGCTCACCGGCCCGTGACACGCTCTTCTCGGCGAATAAGGCATCGAGAGCGACAAGCAGATTTAGATCCAGGCCACCCAGGTCCATAGTTTGGATATCGACCTATTTTGCCCCGGTTCGAGTCGGCGGATTCTTGAACCTGATATAGACAGGTTCCACCAACATCGCGAGCATCAGAGCCCTTTCCGTCGCGCGATGTTGACTTCCGTACAGGCCTCCATCACTTCGAGGAACTTCTGGTACTCGCCTCTGCCGACCACAAAAGGATTGGGCTCGCCCGGCTTGCGCGTTTTCAGCATGTCGAGCATGGGCTGGATGGGATCCATCAGTGGATGATTCTGCAGCTCGACCTCAACTTTGGCTTTTTTGGTTTCAGCCTCGAAGTGCGGGACCGATTTCGCGTACTGGGCCAGGCCTTCATCGGAAACAAAACCAGGCGTGAGCACCGTGCCCGCGTACATCGCCGCCATGCGCGTCTTGCCGTTATCTTTCACTGGGAAAATGAAACCCATCGATCCAGGCGTGTGCCCCGGCACCGCGACCGGTGTCAGTTTGAAATCACCGAGCACAACCGGTTGCCCTTCGACGAGCAGTTGATCGTGTTTCGGCAGCGGCGCCGCAGGGCCGCCGCGCCCACCGCGGGCGGGGGGCTGTTCCATAAGCTTCCAGTCGGCTTCGGAAATGTAGACCTTTGTGCTGAAGTGTTCCTGAAAATACGCAGTGCCGCCGAAATGATCGGCATGACCGTGACCGACGACGATGATTTTTACCATCGAAGGATCGAGGCCGAGCTTCTGAAATCCGCGCAGAAGCTGCGTTTCGGTCTGGTCGGGAGAAAGAGAATCGATCATGAGCAGACCGGCGGACGTTTTGATCACGGCAGCAACCGTGCCCTGATTGCCGATTACATACACATCGTCGAAAATTCTAGTGGGCTCGATGGGCGGATCGGACGGACTGTTCGCGCGCGGGGCTTCGCAAAAGAAGTGGGCTTCCTCCGCCCATCGGCTCCCGCCGATCTTTTTCGCTTTCTCGATCAGTGCCTTGACCGCGTCAGAATCCGGTTTCGCGGGTGCGGCTGGCGGTGCCTGGGCACAGAGCAGACCAGCGGAGATTACGGCAAAGGCGATCGTGTTTTTCATGCATCCTCGGCTCAGTGAATCACACACTATAGCGGATTGGCGCTTGATCGACCAAATCGATTGTTTGGATGTGTGGTATCGGTTTCACAGATATGTCAACCGGCGACAGCATAGGCGGACTGCTTTTCTTTTCGCCGGTAGAGCAGCGAATCAAGGGCCAGCGCCCCGGCGCCGTAGGCAGCGAGGGAGAGAAACACGGCAAGGTAGATCAGAGTTTCGTTGCCGCCGTTGCGAATGGGCCATAAACCCCTGGGCGCCGACTCCAGCAAATACGCGGCCAGCAGTTCCACACAGGTGACCGCCGCGGAAAAACGGGTGAACAAACCGAGCAGCAGGAGTGATCCGCCGGCGATTTCCCACCAGCCGACAAATGCGGGCAATTGGTCAATCGCCAGCGGGATGACGGCCGCCCGCCCGGCCGATTTGGCGAGCAATCCGAACACATGGCGGTATCCGTGAAGGGTGAAGGTGAACGCCAGTACGATCCGGGCAACGGCGCGGCCCCAGGGCTCCCACTTATCAAAGAGGCGGGCGAGCCTGGATTCCCAGGCGCTCCATCGGTCGATACTCCACGGTCCCGGACCGGCTGTGACAAGCCACAAATACGTGAAGCAAAAAATCACGGCTTCTTCCCCGCCGTTGCTGATCGGGAAAAATCCACGTCCCGCCCATTGATCGAAGTAGGCGACCGCCATCTGACCGCACAGAAGGAATGCCGTCAGACGCGTCAGCAGACCGAGCGTGATTAGCGTCCCGCCGATCACTTCGAGCGGTCCGGCGAATCCGTGAAGCGTCAGGAAATTGTGGTCGATTTGACCGCCGGCGAATCCCCAGAGTTTCTCGGCCCCATGCTCAAAGAACAGCAGCCCGGTCAAGATGCGAGTCACGCTCCATACCCGCGAGTTCACGGTTTTATTGAACCTCCCCTGCCTTCTTCACGAGTTGGGATGGATCGGCGCCGACACGTCCCGGCTTTGCTCCGAATACTGTATCGGAATCGATGTGCTCGTCGTCCGCCATGTAGAGAGCGGTGATGGCTTCGAATCTCTTTCAACCGTTCGTTCTTGGTGCCGGCCATCTGATCGATCACGGCGTCTGTGATGGTGTACTCGTCAATCGCTCGAATCATAGTCCCGCTTGAAAGCGCAGAGATCAGTTTACGCCAGTGTGCGCACGACGGCACCGATAGCAGCCATCGGCGAATGCGATACCTATCGCCGACCGCGCCCTGGCGGTGCGGGACCGAAAAGAGGCGTCGACCTGTGGATGCTGGAAGTCGATCACAATCTCTTTGGCGCTGGGTAATCCCCGGCAAACGCGCGACAGCAACCCCTCCTGTTCCTGCTCTCGCTACGCCCTTCACCTAGTTGGCGAGCGGATCGGGTCGCATCTGGAACTTCACGAGCTTGCTGGTCGTCCCTTTTCCGCCTTCCATGTGGAACGGCGCTCGTGTCGAGATTGGCGTGTAGATGCCCTTCCCCTTCCAGCCGGTCTTCGAATCGTCGATTCGACCGTCCAGGCCTTTCGCGTAGTAGCCCATGGGATACGGCACGCGCAGGGTCATGAACTTGCCGTCCACCAACACCAGCAAACCCTCGGACAGATTGCCGGTCGCGAGCGGCACGTCCTTGCCGACGCCGAGCATGTCGAACCGGTCAACGAAGTTATAATACGCCGAGTCGGCGCTGCCGTTCTCGACCGCTCCCTTGTAGTTTGGGCCCGGGAACGGATAGAGCGTCCAGCCTTCAGGACACTGCTGTCCTGTCGCGGCAGCGGGGCCGTTGAGCGGACCCTTACACTTTCGGCGGTCGAAACTGGCGTAATGTCCGCTTGAGAGCGGGGCCCAGACAACGCCCTTGCTATCGACGTCCATGCCGCGAGGCGAGAAGCCTTGCACGGGCGCCTTGGGGTTGGGCGTTAATGGATTAGACCACGGCACCTCGTAATACTCGGCTAGCGCGGTCTCCGGCGGATGGGATCCGGGGACAAAACGAACCAGCGCGCCGGGCATTCCCATCACCGATCCCCACACCGAGCCGTCCGGCGCCGGCGCGACGCCATAGAATGACACGTTGATGCGCTTGTCCTTGGCCGGATCCGCCGGCTGATTCGGCTCCGTGTAGGCGTCGCGCTTCCCGTTCCCGTTGTAATCGAGGACGAACGCGCTCCAACCCTGCGCTGTCTTCTCGTCATGGGTCTTATCCCATATCTTGGTATCGAACCACCCCTCGATGCCCGCGGGTCCGAATGACGACCACAGCACACCTTTGTCGTCGAAATTCACGTGGCCCCATGTAAAGCAGGTGTCGATGGTGGTCGTCTCCTTGGTTTTCGGATCATAAAGCTCCAATCCCCGGTCGCCTCGATCGATTGGGAACAACTTGGCCGACGGATGATCCGAGCCAGCCTGGCACCATGCCGGCGACGCGGGTTTACGGACACGCGCCGCGGCCCATACGCGAGATTGCTTATCCATCGAGAAGCTGTGAACCGACGTCTGGCTGTTCCAGATGGCTTCGTCGTCCCAATAGGGCGAGGGCGCGGCGGGCTTCGTGGCGAAGGAACTCGGCGTCTGCGGATCGCGAACCCTCAGCTTTATTTGGCTCGTTGTATTGGTCTTTGGATCGAGGACGGTCAGGTAATCGCCGCTTTCTTCGAGCGCTCCGTAGATGGGGCCGTTGGCATTCACAGTCGGATCGTTCTTGTCGCTGGCGATGGCGTCATGCAGATAGACTTTCGGATCGGCCCAGTCCCAGAGGGTGACGACGACGTTCCGTTCCTTACCCTGCGGACGCGACGGAGTGGCGGACGGCAGTTCTCCATGGGCAATGCGATCGGACCAGTCCGCATACATCGCCAGCGCGCGCTGACGGCCGACCTGATCGAAGCGGGCGCTCATCCCGCCGCCTGCCTGGCCGGCCTTGATCCGAAGGTCCCACGCGGCTTTTGAGTCTGCGGTCTTACTGAGGATACTCTGGGGAATGTCGCGCGTGGCTTTGTCGCCCATCTGATGACAGCCGGTGCAGCCGTCCGTGTTGACGATGCTGCTGATCCATTGGCCTTGGCTCTTAATGCCGGGAGCGATCCCGTTCCCCGTCGGCCCCGTGCCCGGGAAATCGCTCTTGGGCGGCACTTGCAGCAAAGAGAACCAGTACAGCGCGGGATAGTATTCGGCGGCAGCCTTCTTGTCCGGCGCCACCACCGCCTTCAGGTCAAGGGTCTTGCCCGGCGTGGCTTTGACCTTCGGCGAATCCACCAGCCCGTAACCGCGAACCCAGACACTGTAGTTCGCCTTAGGAAGTTCCGGCACCAGGTAGCGCCCCCGTTCATCCGTGACGACGATCTTGACGAATTTGGTTCCCAGGTCGGTGGTTTCGGCGATCACCCAGACCCCCGCCTCGGGGCCATTGGTGCTGGTCACCACCCCGCCCAGGTCGGCATTGCCGACGCGGACGGTCTCGCTCTTGGTTTGGCCGGCCAGCAATTCCGCCAGCGTAACGGCGAGGAGCGCCGCCAGTACGATTGATATTCCCGCATTCACGGCTCTTTTGCTCATTGTCAGACCTCCTTCAACGGACGAACACGAAGTTATCCGTGGTCATCATACTTCAATTCTTCCTGCGTTTGATGCTACCCCAGGCAGCTCTAGCATGGTCGAGCCAAGATCGAGCGCGTGGCCGAAAAGCGGAATTGGTGTTTTAAGGTGCAATCCACTTTTGCCTTGACGCCACAATGCGCCGGGTGTAGACTGGCTTCGCTTTAACATTTGGGGGGCGCGGCTACCAATTTCGCATCTCGGTTTCTTATCTCTATGCTACGTGGGGGTGGCCGATGCGCTCGTTCTTCGTTGCAGTTGGTGTAGGTTTACTAGCTTTGGTTTCGTTTGGCCAAAGTGACCGCGGGACCATCACTGGAACAGTCGCCGATCCGGCAGGAGCGGTGGTTGCAGGTGTCCCGATTGAAATTAGAAACACGGAAACTGGCGTTGTTAGCCGGGCTGCCAGTTCGGCCACCGGCAATTACACTCTGACCCAGTTACCGGCCGGGCAGTATGAGTTGTCCGTAACTGTTCCTGGGTTCAAAAAATACGTCCGCCAAAGCCTTACCGTCGGGGTGGCACAAACCTTCCGCGTCGATGTAGTCCTCGAAGTGGGTTCCAACACCGAATCGGTGACCGTCACGGAAGCCGCACCATTGCTGAAGACCGAGAGCGGAGAGCTGAGCCATACCGTCTCCACCAACACCATGAACAATCTCCCGGTGCTGGGGATTGGCGCCAGCGCCAGCGCTTCCGGCATTCGCAACCCCTACGCCGTGGTGCAGTTGCTCCCGGGCTCTAATTACGCCACCGATTCCTCCATCCGGATCAACGGGAACCCGACCAACTCGCAAGCCATGCGCATCGACGGCCAGGACGCCACCAACGGCTGGTACTCGACCCAGTCCCAGACCCAGGCGAGCGTGGACTCGATTCAGGAATTCGCCATCCAAACCAGCAACTACTCGGCGGAGTTCGGGCTGGCAGGAGGCGGTGTGTTCAATCTCACCATGAAATCCGGCACCAACCAGCTTCACGGCACCGTATACGACTACTTCGTCAACGAATTCATGAATGCGGGCACGCCGTTCACCGATGATGGAAACGGGAATCTGCTCCGGCCCCGCCAGCGGAGAAACGATTTCGGTTTCACCGCGGGTGGCCCCGTCTATATTCCAAAGCTGTTTGATGGCCGTAACAAGGCTTTCTTCTTTTTCGGCTACGAGCAATATCGCGAAACTACGGTCAACAACGCCACGTCGACGACTCTCCCCACGCTGGCTTATCGCGCGGGCGATTTCAGCGCGGCTCTGACGAACCGGCTTGTGACCACGGACGGATTGGGCCGGAAGGTGTTCGAAAACCAGGTCTTCGATCCGCTGACCGATCGCGTGGAGGCGGACGGCCTCCGCTATCGGGATGCATTTCCAGGCAACGTCGTTCCGGTGACCCGAATGGATGCGGTCGCGCAGAGAGTTCAAGCGCTGATTCCGCTTCCTACCACGACCGGGCTGGTCAACAATTATGTTCGTACCTTCACCAATCCGAAGAGCACCACCATCCCCTCCGTCAAGGGCGATTACCAGCTCAGCTCGAATGCGAAACTCTCCGGGTTCTGGTCTTTCAATTCACAAGACAACCCCAACGTCAACATCCTGCCGGATCCGATCCGGGGCGGTCTTCCCAGTCTGCTCCGGTCGCACACCGTGCGCCTGAACTTCGATCAGACGCTGACGCCGACTCTGTTATTGCATTTTGGCGGCGGGCTCCTCGGGCTGCATAACTGGCAACCTCATAACCGATACGATCCAGTTGCTTTAATCGGCCTGACGGGAACCAACAACAATCTGTTCCCGGTTTTTGGGGGAATGGGCAATGCCCAGGGAGGCATGTCCGCGGGCATGGGCCCGGGACAGGACATCAACGTGAACTATTACAAACCCACGGCCAACGCCAGCTTGACCTGGGTCCGCAACAATCACACCTTCAAATTCGGCGGGGAACTCCTGGTGAACGGGTATCTCAATCGTAATGGGACGTACGCCAACGGGTATCTGACCTTCACTGCGATTGAGACCGGGCTTCCGGCACTCAACGGGAAAAGCCTTCCGGCGCAGCCGGGGTTCAATTACGCCAGTTTCTTCCTGGGCGGGGTCAATAACGGGCAAACCGCGGTTCGCTCCGTTACCCACATGGGATCCCACACGCTCTCCGGGTTCGCGCAGGACACCTGGAAAATCACTCGTAAGCTCTCGCTGGACTACGGACTGCGCTACGACTTCGCGACGTATTTGAGAGACGGGAACGGCTACTATGGCGTATTCGGACCAGGCACAGTGAACCCCAGTGCGGGCGGACGCCTGGGCGCGGTGGTGTACGACGGTTACGGTGGCGGGCGTTGCAACTGCGACCTTGCCCACAACTATCCCTACGCCTGGGGACCGCGGCTGGGAGTGGCGTACCAGATCACCTCCAAAACGGTTCTGCGCTCCGGACTTGGCATCTCCTATAACAAGTCGGACGATAACAATTTCGGCTTCTCCTCGGGGTCCCAGTTCCTGTACAACTCACCCTCATACGGAGATCCTGCGTATTACATGCGGGACGGCCTGCCGTACAAGATCAGCTTCCCGAATTTCGATCCCGGCCAGTATCCGCTTCCGGGTACGACAGCCTCCATTCCGCAGCTGATGGACCGGCATGCGGGCCGGCCCGCCCGGCAGATTCAGTGGAGCATCGGCCTCCAGCGGGAAGTGTTCAAGGATTTGCTGGCGGAGGTGAGTTACGTGGGCAACCTGGGGGTGTGGTGGAATGCGGCCGGTCTCATCGCTCCCAATTCCCTGCAGCCATCGGATCTGGCGAGATACGGACTGGATCCAACGATCGCCGCGGATCGCACGCTGCTGGCGGCGCCGCTATTTTCCTCTGTCGCCGCCCAGCGGGGCTTCGCGACGCTGCCCTATGCGGGCTATCCCTTGGGCGCTACCGTGGCCCAAACTCTGCGGCCCTATCCGCAATTCAGCGATCTTTCCAACAACCACTGGGTGCCCTTAGGTAAAACCTGGTACAACTCGCTGCAAGCGAAGCTGACCAAGCGGTTTTCCCATGGTCTGGATTTCACCTCCAATTTTACGTGGCAAAAGAGTATGGACAGCGGAGTCGAAGACAAGTTCGGGCGCGGCGGCGGGGTCTACATCAACGACCCGTTCAACCGCCCGAATCAAAAGTACCTGTCGGTATACGACCAACCGTTTCAGTTAGTGTTCGCCGGCAGCTACACGACGCCCGGCTTGAAACCAGGCAGCACGTTGATGAAGGCCCTTTCTTGGGGAGTGAAGGACTGGCAGATCGGCACTCTTTTGCGGTACGCCAGCGGCGTGCCCATCCTGGTGCCGCAGGCCACCACCAGCCTGGCCACTTATCTGTTCCAGCCCACGGTGATGAACCGTGTGCCGGGCGAACCGTTGTTCACCCAGGACCTCAACTGCCACTGCTTTGACCCGAACACCACCTTCGTGCTGAATCCGAAAGCCTGGGTGAATCCACCGGCCGGCCTGTACGGGGTGTCCGCCGCTTACTACAGTGATTACCGGGACCGCCGGCGTCCGGCAGAAAGCATGAGTCTCGCCCGGGAGTTTCATGTCCGGGAACGGATGAGTCTGCAAATCCGGGGGGAGTTCACGAATATGTTCAACCGTACGGTGTTGAACAGTCCTACGTCGACCAATGCGCTGGCGACGCAAACCCGAAAAGTAACGACTGATCCGAATAGCCAGACCACGGCTGGTTTCGGATACATCAACAACGCCAATACCAATGGTCAGAGGCAAGGCCAGATGGTGGCCCGCTTCACGTTCTGATTCAGGACCCGTCGTCGAAATATTAGACCTGGCTTAGGCCCACAAAAGCCCCCACACTAAGCCGTCATTAAGGGATTTTGGGGGAGTCCCATAAAAGGTCCTTTTATGGGCATTATCGGAAGCCAACGTCATGTGGACGTTGCCTCTAAGTGGCACGTGACACCAAGCCAAATCGAACCTACGCCACCCGGGTGCTCATTCAGAGACAAATGGCCGGCCCTTCATAGAACTCCGGGCTGGAAGACCCACCACATGAGCGTCAAATCCTCGCTATTTGCGGATCGAGATTCGCTTGTCGACTCGGCACTCGACGCTGATTCCAACGCAATAGTCTGGATTGCTGACAAGGCGTTTTCATATGAAGATATCCAGCTGAATGGACATGGAGCCAGCAGTCTCCTTTTGAAAGGAAGGTAGACCAAGAGGCTGTTCCGCCGAGGATCTGGAAGAAGATTCTTCGGCGGTTCTCCGATGCGCGTTTTTAAGCTGTCAGCTTATCAGACATCAGCTGAGTAACGGTCTGCGCGAGCAACGTTTAACCTTATCTGCATCTGACGACAGACCGTTTCTACGAATTCCTTTCCCCGCTCGTCCACAGTCACACGGATGAGGTGCAACAGCCTGGGATCCACAAATAAGGGGTTTGTGTCTCTTCGGCGATAAGAGTGCTCAACATGCTGCCCCTCGCGGCAGAGAAGCACTTTTCCAGGCCTCGACTAGCCATGCCCAGAGCTGAGGGTAGTAGGCAATTTCGGAGCTTGGCGTAGGTGCGAACAGTACCTCTTGGCCCATAGTCCTGTTCCAAGAATGGCCGAAGAGTGTCTTGTGAGCCGTAACCAATTCAGTTGCCGCCATGGGGGAACTTGCTTAATGCTTAGGATAAAAAACCGTTCAACACGGCTAGGGCGTCTATTCCACCTTCTCCTGGTCATCTCCGCCATGAGCATCGGGCTGTCAGCTCAAACACCTGATGATCAATTGACCGTAGTTTCGGTTTCTTCTGACGCGGGGGCGGACCATGGACATCATCCTTCGCGCGTTATCGTGCGGTTCCGGAGTGACCCCTCCTTCCTCCCCGATTCGAAGTCCAACCACGGCTTGGGAGCCGATAACGTTTATGTCGTGGAGAATCCTCCGGGACTTTCCGTGGCCGAGGCAGTGCGGCACTATCGAGAGGATCCGAACGTTCTTTACGTAGAGCCCGATTACGAGGTGAGCACGACAGCCGATCCGACGGATCCCCTCTGGTCGCAGCAGTGGGATATGGTAAAAATAGCGGCGCCCGGAGCATGGGATCTTCAAACCAGCGCGAGCGATGTGATTGTGGCCGTGATCGATACCGGAGTCGATCTCACCCACCCGGACTTGCAGGCCAATCTCTGGGCCAATCCGAAGGATGGCTCGCACGGCTTCACTTGCATGAACGGAACCTGCGCCACAGGCGGGCAGGACGACTACGGGCATGGCACGCATGTGGCGGGAACGATCGGTGCGGTTGGCAATAACGGCACTGGAATCGCTGGGATTAACTGGCGCACACAGATTCTGTCCTGTAAGTTTCTGGATTCCAACGGAGGCGGAAACGTCTCGGACGCGGTCTTATGTTTCAACCAGGTTTTGGCCCTGAAGCAGCAAGGTTTCAATATACGGGTCACCAATAATTCGTGGGGCGGAGGAGGATTCAGCCAGGCGCTCAAAGACGCCATGACCGCCGTAGAGGCCGCCGGTGTTGTCAACGTTTGCGCGGCTGGAAATAGCGGAGTGAATGCCGACCTGGCGCCGATGTATCCGGGGGCTTTCGATAACCGAGGGATGGTGTCAGTCCTGGCTTCCGATCAGAACGACCTGGGCGCGTATTTCACGAACTACGGAGTAGCGACTGTGGATATCGCGGCTCCGGGAGTCAGTACCGTGTCGACCGTGCCCACGGGAACTTGTCCGCTTTGCGATCCCAGTGGCTATCGGCCACTCTCCGGCACCTCCATGGCGACACCGCATGTGGCGGGCGCTTTGGCGGCGATTTTTCACGCGAACTCCAAGCTTTCGGCGTTCGAAGCCAGGGACGCGATTTTGGATCCGGCCAGCTATGATTCCGTGACCGATCCGCTCGGGAGCATGACTTCGACGGGCGGGCGACTAAATGTGCAGAAGGCGCTTACGAATCCCATCTTGTCGTCGCCGAAGCTCAACAATTTCCCAACCGTGACCGGCGTTTCGAATGTTTTTGCCAACGCCGGAGACACCGTTAACCTTACGGCGACGGCTTCCGATCCGGATGGCGATCCGCTGCGAATGGTATGGGGGAGTTCGGTGCCGAGCCAGAGTTCATCGTGGCTGCTCGGCTGGATGCTGAACAGGATTTTCCCGGCTCCAATCGGCGACTCTCTCTCGTTTCAAGCTCCGGCTTTGGCTCACACGGCGATGGCGCCTTATGCTGTCTCAGTATCAGATGGCAGGGGAGGGGGAGCTACAGCTCTCAGCTACACAACTATTCTGCCTGCCTCGAACCCGGGGCAACCACCGTCCGGGAATCTAACTGTCTCGCCTAGTTCAGGTCCTGTGGGGACGGTGATATCGGTGAATTTTCCGGCCGTTGATCCTGAGGGCGGTCCGGTTGCGTGGGATCTCTGGCAAACAGGTTCCGGTGCGTTTGGGAGATGCTGCCTCACTGGGACTTCTTTTAATTTTCCACTAGATTCTGCTGGTGCATACAGAATCACAACCCAGGCCATAGACAATCAGCTCAACTTGTCCAACCGGCAGACTGCCGTGGTGCGCATCGGCGGGGCAACGGGGACGCCGCCTATTGCTAACGCCACGATCGACAAATTGACAGGCGCGGCTCCACTTACGGTGAACATTGATATGAGCAGTAGTACCGATCCGGACGGAACCATCAAAACATATACCATTCTCTGTGATTATGCTGGTGACGGCGTGGGATATGCCGGTCCAAGAGCCAGCTGCACATACGCGACACCGGGAAGTTACTGGATTATGCTTCAGGTTACCGATAATGATGGTCTCACCGACATCATGCCGGCTTATGCTGTGGCGACTCCGCCGGCGGCACCCATCTCTTCTAAAACGCCCGCTTCGGTGACGCTGAGCAACCTGACAATGAACTTCACCGGCGGCACTCTGGCCCCGTCGGCCACTACCAACCCGCCCGGACTCGCCCTCACTTGGACCAATGCACCGCAAAGCCAGCCGGGAAGCTACACAGTGATCGCAACCGTTAGCGACCCCAATTACAGCGGTTCGGCGAGCGGAACATTCACCATCAACAAAACGGCAGCCTCGTTGGTGCTGAGCAACATGACACAGACCTATACCGGCGGTGCGCTCACACCAACGGCGACGACAAATCCACCGGGACTCGCCATAATGTGGACCAACGCACCCCAGAGTCAGCCTGGGAGCTATACGGTCACAGCGACGGTGAGCGATCCTGACTATCAGGGTTCGGCCAGCGGCACATTCACGATCAGTTCGGTGGGCCAGCCACCGCCGCCTCCGCCCCCGTCTACTCAGCCGAGTGTCGCGATTACCAATCCTCACGCCGGTGTGGTGCAGATAGGCACGATCACAATTCAAGCCGCCGTAACGCAAGGCACGAATCCGATTGCACGAGTTGATTTTCTGGTGAATGGAAGCGTGAAATGCTCGGACACTAGTGCTCCGTACACCTGTTCCTGGAAGATGCCTGGGGCAACTGGGAAGATCTACTGGTTACAAGCGAATGCCTATGACACGGCAGGTCGAGTCGGTATGTCGAGCATAGTCCAGGTGACGTCCTCACATTGACAGGCCGAAAAAGAAAATGCCCGGCCCAGAGTATCCGGGCCGGGCAGGTTATATTGAATCAGCCTAGTCTACTGGATGCGTCGGAGTATCCCAAGCGTCTATATCGGCCTGAGACTTCGATATCTGCGTGGTGGCGGATCCACCTGGTGTAGCACCCAGTTGGTCTCCCGATTGGTTGAGATTCCCCAGAGTTCCGATGAAGCCCTGGATGGCGCTTTGACTATTTCCGCAATACGCGGTCCTGGCATTCGCCAGCACGGTCTCGCCAATCGATCCGAACATATGGTAATTCAGAACGGCTGCCAGGTATTGCTGGATCATCTGCATCCGGGTTTGATCGATGCTAGTCCGGTTCTTGGGATTGGTTGTCTTCTGCGCGATGCTCGACCAGAAGCCGCCCATCAGGATGTTCTCTCCGGTCGTTGGATCAGCGGTGATGGTAAAGCCAGCCCCGCAGGCGCCGCCGGAGAAGAAATTATCGATGCCATCGCCGGCCTTCGTAGCACCCGCCGGCAGATTAGTCCCATTCCAAATATTGTTGGAAAGAGTTGTATGCGTTGCCCAGAATCCTTGAGTTCGGCTGGCTTGGGCATTGTTGTTGACATAGCTGCAGACGATGTTATTTCCGAACTGGGCAGTGAAGGTCCAATTCGTCGGCACACCGTTGACGTCAAGTGTCCCTGGGCCGTCACCCGCAGCGCCAGCGGTGTAGCCAGTACAAGTAGCATCTGTCAGCGTCCAGTCCCCAGCCGGCAGAGGTGTATGTTCGCTAATTACGGACGTACCCGTATTGATGGTATACGGCCCGAAGCTGGCAGTTGCGGGCGCCGAGGCAGGTGTGATGTTAGTTGAAGGGATGGTCCCCGAATTCAAGGTATTAGCGCCTGTGACATCGAAGCTGAACGTCCCGGTTCCAGTGCCCTGGACAGTCTTGTGGATGGTCAACGTGGGAAGCAAGTCATTGACGAAGTTGCAGGTCACGGTGTCACCTGCGCCCAGCGTCACCGTCACTCCGGCAGTCGTGTTCGCGGCCGACGTGGATGACCCGGTACCCGTCGTGGTTATCGCGCACGTGGGCTGGCCCGCCAGCGCCCAGCCTACCGGTACCGTCGTCTCGATGACGTTCTTCACAGTTCCAGGTGTGATGTTGCTGAATGAGGGAACCGTGGCGGCGCTGGTCGAGACTTTTCCGGCGGCTCCAGCGACGGTCGTAGCGAGAGTGAAGCTGGCCGTATTGGTCCCGGAATAGCCGAACGAACCGATACCACCCACAGTGGTCTTAGTTACGACGAGGGTCGCCAGCTTGGTGTTGGTGAACGTACAGGTCGGACTGTTGCCTGCGCCTACCGTCACTTTTACCGTGGTATCGCCCGCGTCAAATCCAGCGGAAGTGCCTTGAGCGAACGCTGCACCCTGGCCCGTGCCAATCAGGACCGTCGCCCCGTTGGCCGTGCAAGCGATGTTGGTCAGGGCCCAGCCCGCCGGCACCGTCTCGGTGACATATTTGTCACCTAACTGCGTGCCATCCAGGCTGAAGGCGGTCGTCGTCGTGGGGTTGCCTTGCGTGCCAGTATTGCGCGTGAAACCCGACAGCCCGGAGCCACTGACGCTATAACTGAAGCTTCCTACGCCACCCACCGTGCTCTTCTGAATCGCCAGCGATGCGGTCTGCGTGTTTGTGAATGTACATGTTGGCGTGTCGCCGGCGTGTACCGTAACCTTCACCGTGGTGTCGCCCGCGTCAAAGCCAGCGGAAGTGCCTTGAGCGAACGCTGCACCCTGGCCCGTGCCAATCAGGATCGTCGCCCCGTTGGCCGTGCAAGCGATGCTGGTCAGGGTGTAGCCGGTGGGTACAGTCTCAGTTACGTACTTGTCGCCCAGCTGCGTCCCGTCGAACGGGAACGCTGCCGCTGCCGTGGTGCTGTTGGCCGCCGGCGTCCGGGTGAATGCCGAAAGTCCCGAGCCGGTCACGCCGTAGTTGAACGTCGTCCCGGCACCGACCACCGTCTTCTGTATCGCCAACGACGAGTTCTGCGTGTTGGTGAACGTACAGGTCGGACTATTGCCTGCACCTACCGTCACCTTCACCGTCGTATCGCCCGCGTCAAAGCCAGCGGAAGTGCCTTGAGCGAACCCTGCACCCTGGCCCGTGCCAATCAGGATCGTCGCCCCATTGGCCGTGCAAGCGATGTTGGTCAGGGTGTAGCCGGTGGGTACAGTCTCAGTTACGTACTTATCACCCAGCTGCGTCCCGTCGAACGGGAATGCCGCCGCTGCCGTAGTGCTGTTGGTCGCTGGCGTCCGGGTAAATGCCGACAGCCCCGAGCCGGTCACGCCGTAGTTGAACGTCGTCCCGGCACCGACCACCGTCTTCTGTATCGCCAACGACGAACTCTGCGTGTTTGTGAATGTACATGTTGGCGTGTCGCCGGCGTGTACCGTAACCTTCACCGTGGTATCGCCCGCGTCAAAGCCAGCGGAAGTGCCTTGAGCGAACGCTGCACCCTGGCCCGTGCCAATCAGGATCGTCGCCCCGTTGGCCGTGCAAGCGATGCCGGTCAGGGTGTAGCCGGTGGGTACAGTCTCAGTTACGTACTTGTCGCCCAGCTGCGTCCCGTCGAACGGGAACGCTGCCGCTGCCGTAGTGCTGTTGTCCGCCGGCGTCCGGGTAAATGCCGACAGCCCCGAGCCGGTCACGCCGTAGTTGAACGTCGTCCCGGCACCGACCACCGTCTTCTGTATCGCCAACGACGAGTTCTGCGTGTTGGTGAACGTACAGGTCGGACTATTGCCTGCACCTACCGTCACCTTCACCGTCGTATCGCCCGCGTCAAAGCCAGCGGAAGTGCCTTGAGCGAACCCTGCACCCTGGCCCGTGCCAATCAGGATCGTCGCCCCATTGGCCGTGCAAGCGATGTTGGTCAGGGTGTAGCCGCTGGGTACGGTCTCGGTCACGTACTTGTCACCCAGCTGTGTCCCGTCGAACGGGAACGCCGCCGCTGCCGTAGTGCTGTTGGCCGCTGGCGTCCGGGTAAATGCTGAAAGTCCCGAGCCGGTCACGCTGTAGTTGAACGTAGTCCCGGCACCAACCACCGTCTTCTGTATCGCCAACGACGAGTTCTTGGTGTTTGTGAATGTACACGTGATGGTTGCGCCGACGGCCAAAGTGATGCTAGCCGGCTGCGTCGTCGTCGGACCGGTCGGGAATGAGTTTCCCCCAGCTCCCGCTACCGTCTCGACGCACGCCAAGTTCGTAAGAGTCCAGCCTGAGGTGGCCGTCTCCGCCACCGTGTAGGTGCCAGCTGAGAGCGTTTGGTCATTTGGCGCAGCGGCATCCGTCAGCGAGAAACCGCTGTAGCCCGTGCCCGTAGTTGTGAACGAGAAACTAGTCGGATCACCAGAAGGATTGGTCACTTTATCGACAACGATATGACCTGCACCATTGTTCGTGAAAGTACAGGTAACGGCCGCATTGGCGGTATCTGCGAAATCTATGGTTGCGCTTGTACCTGTAGTTGAGAACGCACTCGTTCCTGTGTTGTTTACACAAACGGCATTACCTGCCGGCGACCAGCCTGACGGCTCAGTTTCGGTCACCGTGTAACTTTCTCCCCCCGGAACATTAATGATTGTCTTGGAGGACGGATTAGTCGCATCGGCTGAATTCGTATCGAGGACAAAACTGCCGAGGTCTCCCGCAAAACTAAAAGTGGCTGTCCCACTATTGGCCGGAGACGTGACTTTCACGATCGTGATGGTTCCCGAAGGCGCCGCCACGCTGGGGATCGGTAGGGTGATAGCGCCCTGACTTCCAACGGACACGCCACCGATCTGTGGGTTAGCCAATGTGAAATGCCGGGAGGCTCCGCTCGCGGAACCAATGCCGAGAAACGCCTTAACCGTGAAATCCTCGCCTACGACGGGTGTGTCGCAGGGATCCAAATCGGGATCGTAAACGTCTGTTCCATACGTGCCGACAGGAACGCCGGCCACTGCCGGCGCTGGAGCTGGGACGAACTCGGTTCCTGCTCCGGTAAAGTTGGTGCCTAACGTATGAACCACATAATTTCCATTACCGTAGCAGCCCAAGAGGGCTTCATTACCGGTGGTCCCGGAGAACGGGTGCCACACAGCGGTCGCCGCAAGGTGTGCGGCGTAATAAAGCGACACGGCATAATTGTCGGCCGTGGGAACGCTGAACACATTCGGGTCAGCGGCCAGCAAGAGAGTTCTAAGAGTCGTGCCATTCACGTGGAAGCAATGTGTGTCATTAGCTATCGTGTCCACGGGGTCGGCCGTCGCGAGGCAGCTGCTGCCGTCCGTGCTGATCGAGTGATTGATATTGGAGATAGCGGTGTGGGCGTCGATCCAATGGGTTGTGGTGGTTGTCGGAGCGTGGTGACCGTCCGACAGAAGCCCGCTTGAGTCCGTGTCTTCACAATTGTTCGGTGCGATGATCTGACCATTTGATTTGTACGCGGTAACGCACGCCCTGAAGTTGGCGAAGGCATCGACGAAGATCGCTCCGGAACTAGCTTCGTGATAGTTGAACTGCACGTCGAAGTCCGGAATGGCGCTGGTGAAGCCGGTGGGCTGATATTGGTAGAACGCCCACTGATTCTCCACGTAATTGCTGCCGGCTTCTCCCGTCGTCCACGTCCCGGCGCCGCCGGCATAGGTTGTGTCAGCCTTCCTATACACCGCCTTGTTGAAACCAATCGCGTCGGCCTCCGTGCTGGCCGTGGTGGCTGAAACGGCGCCGTCAGTAGCCGTAAGCTTGTAGCGTCCAGGTTCCTGAGGCGGCGTGTAGGTCGCGTGGAAAGAGCCTGACGAATCCGTAGTCACGCCGGGAACAACATCGGTCAGCTGGTCCGGCCTCACCACGGTTAAGGTGATCGTTACGCCCGACGAAAAACCGGCACCCGAGATCCCCATCGTCGCACCAACCGAATAGTGCTTCTGGTCGGTTTGAATCGTCGCCGGCGAAGTGGCCGCATGCGATGGGATCACTTGGGTTGACAATACAAATCCCAGCGCGGCTATGACCAGCGCAAGACACACGAATCTTAGAGACAGCTTCATAACATTCCCTCCCGACGCCCACTGATACCCCATCTGCACGAATGGGGTAGGTGATCATTGTCAATCGCAGGCCCAAGGTATACAAGACTATCTTTCGACTACCTTTTGGCCTTCAACTTTTTCTCAGCCGGCCCGAATTGAGTACTATTTTCCGGCTGCATTTCGCAGCAAAGAAACCGTTTAAGTAAAATGTTATGCCCGATTCCAGAGCGCTTGAAGGGATGCGCAAGGACACGGTCGCGGGATCAAATAATATTGACCCGTCGTTTGTTTAGTCCTACATTTGAAGCTCCGGAATGACCGAACGAAGAAAAAAACTGCGCTTCGAGTTACGCCTGAGTTGCGAAATCCTTCGCACGTCTTCAGGAGTGAGAACCAGAGGCGAAACGAGAAATGTCAGCTCATCCGGCGTCTTGTTCTCGTCGGAAGAGCGGATCGCGGTAGGAGATTCCATCAACTATCTCATTACATTTCCGCGGTTTCGACGCGCCCGCCGAAACATCCAGCTACTATGCTCGGGCAGGGTTCTCCGCGAGGATCGGGACCTGACGTTTGCAGCGTCCTTGGAGCGGTACGAATTCGCTCACGAGTGGAGCCTGAGTTCGTCCGGCAAGAAACGCGGTCGAGGAACAGCCTCCACTCCGGAAAACCTATTGATTGATGTTCTTGATTCCGTCCGCAGTTCCGAGGAAGCAATCTGAGAGTGGTCCGACATCGAGCCCGTCGGGGTTTATCGAGCTCTGCTTTTCGCTGATTCCCCGGATGAGCTTCTTGAGCGCCCGGGCCGCGGCAATGGAATCGACCGAAGCTGCGTCGACAAAGTTGCTCAGGAACGGCTTCAGTTCTTCGTCCCGGCGCAAATCGTCAAGGTCCGGATCCGTTCCCGACACGATCGCGTTGTAGCCCAGTAGCCCGCGTCCAGTGACACGGGGTTTAGACGTGCCGAAGGCCGCAACGGGAATGAAGCGCCCCACCAAGGGGATGGGCGACGAAGCCGTTGGCGGCTGGCCGCTCGAATCGAGGGCGGAGGCCATGTCTACAACATAAAGATGCGTTTGTCCGGCCCGATCCATCCAGTAGAGCAGCACCTCAGTTTGCGCTCTCGACCCTTGAGATCGCTGTGCTGGATTGACTGGTTTCTTGTTCAGCTGATCTCGCAGGTGCGTCTCGAACTCCAAAGCCGTCTGTTCGTTGAACTGTTGAATGTCGTGATGTTTGAAAAAAGAAGGAATTTCGGACAGAATATCGAAGGTGGTGATCGATTGACCGAAGAAGTTTGTCATCCTGCCTGACAGATCCCCGGCAACGGTGAAAAACCCGAATTTGCCGAGCTGCTGAGCCTTCTCGGCGTCCGCAAACGAGACCTGGCCGTTGCTGGATTTCGTGGTCACGCGCCTGTCTTCGCAGACCAACAAACCATCCTTCGTGCCGACCGCGATGATAATGGTTGCGAAACCGGCTCTGGCAACCAGCGTCAGAGTTAAGAGCAGAATTGGTAATCGGGGCATGGTCCGTGCAAACTTCGCGGATCCAACTTTAGCATGAGGCCGATGTGGGCGGAAGCGGCTGAGGATAATGGGGGATCAGTACGAGTAAAAAATCGTCCAGTCATTTCCCGGTACGCCCAATGAGGTTGGCGGCCAATTGCTAGTGAGAACATGCCGGCAACCCGTTTGTTCACGGAGGTTGACGCATATCTCCCGCATTCGGCTATTCAGAGCTGCTCGGTAAGCGTAGCAGGAAAGCGCCTGTTATGACGTAATAACGGAAGCTTGCTGTGTCAACCCCTTACGTGCCCTGGCAGGATCACCGGAATGCGCTTCGATTGCGCACCGTGCCGAGCGCGGCGGGTGGAGGCGCTTGAAAACCAAACGACCTCTTTTGGAAAAGCAGGGCCGACTCCCAACTCAGGACTTCAGCACTGCTTCAGACAGTTGCCGTATTGGCTCCAATTCAGAAACGCTGCTGGACTGAACAAGATTCGAGCCGTCGCCGTGGGCGGGATGGCTCGATAGCTCGATATTGCCTCTTAGGTAACCACCTTCTTCGATCACGATTCCGCCGGAATGAAGATCACCCACAAACTTTCCGCCCTTGCGGATGTAAACTCTATTCACCGCCTGCAGCTTGCCCTCTAGGTAGCCGCGCACATCAATATCGTGCGCCGTGACATCGGCTCGAACGCTTCCATCGGCGGCAATCGTGAGGCGATGTTCGACGATATCAATCGTTCCTTCCACTTCTCCGAAGATCGTCAGGTCTTCCCCGCTAATGAGGTGGCCTTTGACGACGACATTCTTTCCCACGTTGGCCTTTGAAGCCGATGACTCCATTCCAAGCGACGGGCCAGCCGACATAGCACACTCCTCGTAAAATCTTATTGGACACGCTTGCGCGTACCCGATCATCGGCATTGCAGTGGGTTTCTTTAGAGCGTCCGAGCGATATATTCTCTCGCAGAAGCGAGTCGCCTTGAGCTGGGCCTTTCAGGCATCGCCGAATGACTTCCGATAATGATGCTTAACGGGATCTTTGAAGTCGAGCGCTAGTCACAAGTGCCGACACGGCGCGCTGAAGCCTGCGCCACAAAATCATACATAATGGATCGGAAGTAACAATTCCCAAGGGGGAGAAGAGAATGAATTCGATTCCGTACATCGTGGCAGCGGGCGTTTTGGCGCTTGCGCTTGGGTCGCCGGCACGGGCCGAGTCGATCAATCCGCCGACGAAGCCCCAGGTGGCGCCCATGAACGCGCAGGAGAAGAAGAACCTGGACATGGTGCTGAACTGGTGGCGGGAATGCATCTATGCGGGCCATTTCGAACTGGCGCCCAAGTATCAGGCCGAGAGTTATATTCAGCACAATCCGAACATCAGTACGGGCCGGGCGGCCTTCGTCGCCTTCTTCACCAAGCTGGGGCGCAAGCCGATCAATCCGATTCCGGCGACCATGCCGAATATGCCGGTGGCGATGGGCGCGAAGGGCGACTACGTGTGGCTGATCTTTGAAGCCGAAGCCAAAGACCCGCGCAACGAGGCGAATTCGTATCACTACAATACCTTTGACGTTTTGCGTATCGAGAAGGGCAAGGTGCAGGAGCATTGGGACAGCGCTCAAAAGATGGCTGGGTCCGGGAAGATCGATACCGGTGTTTCCCCGCGGCCGCCGATGCAGTGGAACACCGGCAAACTCTCCAAGGAAGAGGAAAAGACGCTGACCATGGCGACCGAAGAGCTGAAGGACATGCTGCAATACGGGCACCTGGAGTTGGCCGACAAGACCATGGATCCCGGCTACATTCAGCACAATCCTAACGTTCCGCAAGGGCGCGACGGTTTCAAACAGTTCATGAGCCGGGTCCCTGGACGGGTGCCGAAGGAGATCAAGAAGGAATGGGTGAATGAGCCGGTGTTGACCTTGGCGAACGGTCCTTACGCAGTCATGATGTGGGAGCGCACGGCTAAGGATCCCGATGATCCCGGCAGAGAATATAAGTGGAATCATTTCGATGTGGTGCGGATGGAGAACGGGTTGATCAAGGAACACTGGGATGAGGCACGGATCAATGCTCCGGCGGCGGGGGGCAAGGGCAGGTAGCTGGGACGCTTTCAGAGCAGGTTGCGTGGACGGGTTCCGCGACGACTGTGTTGTGCCGCACCCGGAGCATGTAGACGGCATCTCCTAGATCGCTGTTTGGGCCTGGATCACGGTATCCGGTCCACGTAACGGTGTGACGTGCCACTCGTGTAGTTTAGATCGGGCGTATCCAGCTCTGATTCTGGCGGGCAGAATGACTACCGATCTTACGTGACATCAGGCATGTTCTGCACCGAAAGAATCGAGGCGATTGACCTCCATGGTGCCTGAGGACTCAGCGGCGGAGATGGGCTAGGAGGAAAGCGGCGTCAAACAATGCAAGGCTGAACCCTACCCGTTATCGGGTATTAGTCCCACAGGCCTTGCTTTCCAATTTGGCTCTTGGCCGGGCAGGAGTTGGAGAAGAGGCTGGCCAGGAAGTCGAACCTCCTCGAGGGGAACTGTCGCGGTAACCATTCCATTAGCCAATCCGCTACCGACGATCAAAAGAGTTAAGGGAAGGATGCCCGACATCCGGACGGAACCCCTGACGGACTTTTTCGCGCGACGCCTAATGGCTCATTGCGTAGGTGATGTAGTTGATGACGACCCGAAACGCGAGTCCGGAAAATTTCTCCGGATATTCCCCGGTATTCGCCCATTCCCATGCATCACCCAGATGCATGTTGAAGCAGATCGCTACTTTGATGCGCCCGTGGCTGTCGCGAATGGCCCGCCACCGGGGTATGTAGCCGTCCTTCTCATAGGTGCGGCCCGTCGCGACGTATTGCTCGCCGGGAATCTGAAATTTTTCATCGATGTTATACATGACGTGGTAGATGGGGTCGTCGTCCGGGAGATCTTCGACCGTGGCATCGGGTAGCACCTGGAGCATACCCGCCATGAAGCGGTTCCAGTCGTCTTCGCCGTGAAAGTGGTCCACCATGAGGAAGCCGCCCCTCGCAAGATACTGGCGCAGACGATTTGCCTCCTCGTCCGTGAAGGACCAGTTGTTGACGCCGACGGCGTAGATCCAGGGATAATCAAAGATCCGGTCGCTGCCGAGATCCACAACGTTGAGCGGTGCCGGCGCGTTGATGCTAGTCACTCGCCGAATGACAATCAGGCAATCGTTGTCAGCTCGGGGAAAATCCTGTTGCCATGTACCGCGATACCCGCGGTATCCAAAGGCGTTGTATTGGAGTCGACTGAAATAAAACTCCGAGGGCTCTTTCCCTTCGCCCGTGATGGACGATTGCTGGCCATTGAACCCGCCGCCGAATTGCAGGGCCCACAGGCCGAGGCTGGCCAAGAACATCATCACGACCGCGAAAAACAGCGGCGCCAGCTTCATAAGGAATGACCTCGATCGTATTGAAGCGTATCATAACAATACGTCAACGGTTGACTCTGTGGGTGATCCGCGCCTGCTACGCACCAGGGTTTTTCACGCAAAGGCTTCTATTATGCAAAGACGAGACTTTCTCCAACTCGGTGCCCTGACCGCCTTCGGGGGCCCGCTAGTTGCCCGAAGTGCTGCCCAGCAGGCGCCTATGCCTATGCCGATGCCGGCCTTTCCGGCGACAGCCAGTCCGGCGGAACTTTCTGGGACCGAGTTCACGCTGCAAATCGCGCCGGTCACGGTGGAACTGGCGCCCAATCGCATTGTCAGCACCATCGGTTACAACGGGATTTCGCCCGGACCGCGGCTGCGAATGAAGGAAGGCGTGCCGGTCACGGTCAATGTCGTCAACGACACCGATGTGCCGGAGTTCGTCCATTTTCACGGTTTGCTCATTCCCTCCGATGTGGATGGTTCGGAGGAAGAAGGGACCCCCGTGGTGCCGGCCCGAGGTAAGCGCTCTTATCGCTTCACTCCCTCGCCTACCGGTACGCGCTGGTATCACACCCACACCATGTCGATGGACGACTTGCACCGCGGGAGTTATACGGGGATGTTCGGTTTTCTGATCGTCGAGGGCGCGGACAAACCGGGCAACTTCGACCAGGAACACTATCTCGCGCTGCGTGATTGGGAGCCGTATTTCACCAACCAGCTGATGGACAACGACGATCTCGATCCGACGCTGCCAAAACCGGAAAAACCGGACGTGCTCGATACCCGGCCGCCGGGCATGGAGGTGACGGCTGATGTTTTTTCCATCAATGATAAGGCCCTGGGAGGCGGAGAGCCGATCCGGGTGCGGTCCGGCGAACGCGTGCTGTTTCATTTTCTGAACGCCAGCGCGATCGAGAACCGTCACATCGCGCTACCCGGGCACAAGTTCAATGTGGTCGCACTGGACGGGAATCCGGTACCAACGCCGGCTGCCGTGGATGTACTTATGCTGGGCCCGGGCGAGCGCATCGATGCCTTGGTGACAATGGACCGGCCGGGCGTCTGGATCATGGGTGCGCCCGAAGACCCGGTGCGCGAGGGGGGCCTGGGCATTGTAATTGAATACGCCAACCAGCGCCGCACCCCCCAGTGGATGCCGGCGCCCCCGTCTTCTTGGGACTACACTCGGTTCGGCAAGTCGCCGTCGCAACCGGCACCGGCGGAAAAGCTTGACATGGTTTTTGAAAAGGTACCGCGCGGTGCCGGTAAATTCAACAGCTTTACAGTGAACGGCAAACCCTATCCGCACGATCAGGAATTTGTGCTCAAACAGGGTACGCGTTACCGGCTGACATTTCACAACCGTACCGACGACGCCCATCCGATGCACCTGCATCGCCACCAATTCGAGATCGCTGAGATTTACGGCAAGGCAACATCGGGCATTATCAAGGATACGCTCGTGGTGCCGACCTATGGCCGTGCCAGTGTGGACTTTACGGCGGACCAACCGGGACTGACGTTATTTCATTGCCATATTCAGCACCACATGGACTACGGGTTCAAGGCACTCCTCCGCTATGCGTGAATCTGTCCGGCTTCCGGCGGAGCCGGTGATCAAAGGTGAGGATTGCCGAGGGCGGAAGCGGCGATGGTTCTACGGTAGACCGATTGGTGCTGAGCGTCAACGAAGCTAGTTAAGGCCGTAGGTCTTGCTGAATCAAGAGACCCGCAATCCCTTTACAACCCGCCCAAGACAGCCTGATATCCACCATTATCGGTAGAGATCCGGGGCGTCTAATAAGATTCCCCTTCTCTGTCAACGGGTGATTAACGCTCTACTTCAGCAGCGCGGGCCAGTTGAGAACCACGTTCACGGGAGGGGCGTGCCCAGCAGCCGCGCGCACTAGGAAGCGTTTGCCATCCGGCGAAACTTCAAACGGGTTCCAGTTGGTCACGCTGGCCGACAGAGGAAATAGTTCACGCGGGCTCGATGGTTCGATCGAGATCGGACTGATTTTCAGCGTCACTGCCATCAGTTTGTAATCTGGCGATAAATAGAAGAGTTCATGTCCATCGCTGCTCCACTGCGGATACAGTCCTCCGCCAGTCGAGACGCGGACAGACTGACGCGGTTCGGGAAAGGAGTCGATGTAAACTTCCATTTCCCCAGAACGATCGGATTGGTACGCGAGCCAGCGACCAGCAGCGCTAGAGGGGGAGAAGCGCGCCGCAATTTCGGTGCCCGATTCGGCCAGGTAAACCTTTGGCGCCCCCGTGGGCCGCCCGTCCGGCGTCATCTCCAAGTACCACAGATCTTCATGGGTGCCCGCCCCGATACTGAAATACACGAGGTACTTCCCATCTGGAGACCAGTCGGTGGCAAGGTTAAGAGTCGGAGCGGGCGTGATTTGCTCAGGCATGCCGGTGCCGCCGACCGGTTTGCGAAACACCATCTGCGGTTTCATCTCAAGGAATCGGGTTATGATCCGAGATGCCTTCCACACCCGCGTGAACACCTCGGGTGATCGACAAGAGGTGGAGAACCAGAAGGCTGGTTTGCGGCGGCCAGCCGGAAGACCTCGCATATACCTGGACGGCGCACGAATTGTGGCGCTTCGTGATGGAGCCCAACTCTCTTGGCGCGCCATTGCGAAGCAACTCAGGGCCGGGGCAACCACGGTTCGGCGAGCCTACCGGGATGCGCCGCGATCGGGCGGTGCGGCAGGGCAGAACCCGGAAAATGGCTACACCACCACAGAAGGATCGACCGAAGAGGAATCCGCGTGAGTCCTCAAATGAACGCCTTGAGGACGGTGGAAAAGTCGGCCGAGTGGCAGCGGTTGAAAGCGCTCGTGCTCGACAGCGTCTCTTCGCCAATCACACGCCGCGTTTATAACATGGCGCTGGATGAGTTCATGACTTGGCTGCAACAGTCATCCTGGACCGGCTTCACCAAGGCGACTGTTAGCGCTTGGAGAGTGTACCTTGAGGCCCGCGGTTTGGGGTCGTCGTCGATCAGTATCCGCCTGTCCGCCATTCGTAAGCTGGCGGCAGAGGCAGCAGATAATGGCTTGCTCGCGCCGGAGTTGGCGGCCGGGATCATTCGCGTGAAAGGCGTGAAGGCCACTGGAGTCCGGATGGGGAACTGGCTGTCGCTGCGGCAGGCGCAGGATTTATTGAGCGCGCCAGACGTCGCCACGATGCGGGGACTTCGTGATCGCGCCATGCTAGCCGTTCTTTTGGGCTGCGGCCTGCGGCGATCCGAGGTGGCGGGACTCAAATTCGCCCATATTCAGCAACGCGATGGTCGCTGGTGCATTGTGGACCTCGTTGGTAAGCACGGCCGGGTCCGCACAGCCCCACTACCGACTTGGGTCAAGGTGGCGATCGATGCCTGGACGTCTGCGGCGGGTCTGGCGGAAGGCCGCGTTTTCCGGCCGGTGACCCGCGCTGGCCGGGCGTGGGGTGAACGCTTGGGCGAAAAGGTCGTGTGGCAAATGCTCCAGCACTACGCAGAGGCAGTTGGCGTACCTCGCCTCGCACCTCATGACCTGCGACGCACTTGTGCCAAGCTCTGCAGGGCGGCAGGCGGCGAGCTTGAGCAGATCCAGCTGCTTCTGGGTCACGCGTCGGTCCAAACCACGGAAAGATATCTGGGCACCAAACAGGATTTGGTCCGCGCGCCCAACGACGCGATCAAACTCACCATTGTGACTTGACGCCCGAGCTGCACCAGCCGTTATTACGGATTAACAGGCAGCCGCTGGGACGCATAGTGGGTCCTACTGCCCTGGCTTGGTTTAGAACCAGAGAATGCCGGACTGGAAAGAAAAGAGAATCCTGATTATACGCTCAATGGTGGTCAACGCCGAAAGACGGCAAGCCGGTCGGACCTTGATTCCATCGTGATTCCTTGCGGGCTTATCGATTGGAAACGGAAGAAACTGTGTGGGGTTTCGTGACGCTGGTTGGGTCGTCGCCTTTTAGTACTTGCGGGCTGCTTCGGCGTCGGTGTGCACTTCGCTGATGATGTCGGCAAGGTCGGTGCCGCTGATGTCCGCCATGGTGAGATGCGCGGCTACTTGCTCGTTGCGCTTCTTCTGATAGAACGACGGCTGCTTTTGCCCCCGCAAGCAGTTGAATAAACGTTGCCAGAACGGCTGTGGCTCGCGGAAGTGATCCTCCAGTTTCTTGGAGTCAGGAATCGGGAAGTACGCGCTGAGGCCTCGTCCGAGCACCGCCTCGTAGGCGCGTCGCGGTAGGTAGTTTTCGATTCCGTAGCGATGCAGGATTTGCAGTTTGAGCGGGTGCTGGGCGAACCTACGTTGGAGATCCTTTGCGTGTTTCGTAAGGGGTCGCTTGGGCTTGGACAGCTTGCGTCCTTCGTCCCCGTCCATGATGATGACGGCAGTCCGACACCCATCAAGCCATCGTCCGGGCTCATGCTCGCTGAGGAGGTTTGCCCATCCACCTACGAAGTCGAGGGTATCAGCGATCTCGGTCTCTCCGATCTCCGTGAAGAGTTTGCGAAAGATAGGGCGGTCGGTTGATCCTTCGCACCAAACCTTGACGCTGATCATGGATGTAGTGCCTTTGAGTTTCCTGATGATGTCGTCAAACGAGGCTTGTTGGGCCGTCTCGACGCGAGCCGTGCGATTGAGGTTGTTCGCCTCTTCGCGCAGGTGTTGCTGCCACGCTGGTGGGGTGCGCCCCGGCGCTAACATCGACGGTTCGCTGCCAATAAATGTCGTATTTTCAATTTGGCCCGTTTCGGGGTTGAAAATCGCAATGCTGTTGCCAAAGCTACCAGCCGTACTGGGCGTTGCTAGCGCCAGTTTGGAGGTGCCGGGAAGAACACTGATCGCACTGACGGGGATATCCATCTGTTGCACGCCGGGCGAAATGGGTTGGAGTGAACCGCTATAGGAAGGCCCCGATGGGAAGCTGGTGATTGGCGCGATCACAATTTCGCCATTCGCCGCGATCGCAATAGCGTTGTTCCCGGCGCGGACCGCAGCGGCAGGTCAAGTTGTACCCCTGTGGAGTCGACCGTTAGCCTGTACACTTCGTGACTACCATCGCCATAGTGCTGGGCCACGTCAGCTGCGTAGAACGCATTTGGGGTGTCGCCTGGGAAAATCGTCTGTACGTACTGGCTAAATAGGTTCGCTCCTGTTCCGCTGTCGAACCTATTCTTCCGAGGGACCCCAGCATCGTAAGCAACGACGCTACTGTTCGCGCCGCCCGATGCGGTTCGCACGGCAATGGCGCTATTTCCCTGTGCGGCGATCGACGCCACACCCACGGGCAACCAGTAGAGAGAACCGTCAGCGTCCAGCACGGAGAAAGAGGAACTCTGCTTCGCTGAGAGATCAATTAAGGCAACAGCCGGCGCTCCTCCCAAGGTGGCAAAAAGATGAGAGCCATCGCCAGAAAGGGCCAAGACGCCCGGTTCGCTGCCCGCGTAAATCGTATCGATCACATTGCCAGTCGACGGGTCGATTGAAACCACGCTGTTGCCAGCCGCGGCGGCAGTTCCGCGGACGCTGGCCCACAGGAGATTGCGTCCGGAATCATACGCCAATCCATTCGCAGGAAGAGCCAGGTGGATTACACCGGAAGCATCCTGGGTTGGCGTGGGGATGGGCGATGGATTCAGGGGGTTCAGACCCGATGTGTGCAGAAACAAGAGCCCGCTATACCCGCGTATGAGGATTCCATCCACTCCCCATGTCCAAGCGGGCGAGCACAAATTGGAAATAGAGAGGGAGTCTGGTTCTAGTCCCGTCACCTCGGCGCTGGCGGTCTGGCGAAAGTTTGCAAGCGAGTATTGAACCAGGGTGGTGCTGCTTCCCTGGCCTCGGAACACATACTGATAGACTATCGCCGACGTGCCAGCGGCATCCGTTGACAAAACACAGGCTCCGCTGGATCCAGTGGGCTGCGGCAGGGGGACACGGCCGAGTGTGACTCCAGCGTTCAAATCAAACACATTGGTTGCGAACGTGTTCGTATTTGTAGCCAGATTTCCGTTCCACGTCACCGCACCCTCCCAGTTGGGATCCACGGGAACCGACCGCAACAGAGATACGCCGTTGGCGCTCACGCTGAACCAAAACATCTGTGGGTTGCCAAAACCAAGTTGCCGGTCGCCGACCCCAAAAATCGCGCCATCCGATGGTCGCACGTAAAGAGAACTCACGTTGAGTGCCGCCGTTCCGGTTCGAGGAACCGAGCCGTCGAAGACCGTAAGGCGATGGTCCGTGGTTGCGATCAAAACCGACGAGGGTTGCCCCGGAAGAGCAACCATGGCTTGCGCGTCTCTAAGGATGTTCCCCCCCGTGTACTGCCCTAGCGCGATTTGCAAGTCGAGGGAGTGGTCCTGAATCCGGTATCGGTCTATCGTTCCGAGGCTATCGTAGGGAAACGTGGCTTTTAGCAACGAGACGTAGAGGTATTGCCCATCCTGCGATACGGCGAGACGACTTGTCCAGTTGCCAATCGAAATCGTATCTTCAATTTGCGCCGTTTCCGGGTTGATCATCAAGACATTTGTCCCGGAGCTAACAAAGAACCGGGAGCGCGTCCTGTCCCAGACGATATCGTTGGCGCCCTGCGGCAAGGTAAGAGTGCTGACCGCGATAGATTGTGCGCGAACTAGCTGGACAGACCCGCCCAACAAAGCAAGCGCCAAGCACGATCCGAGCCGCGAGACAGGGCCGCCCAAAGCGAGATTCCTCCGCAGGGTGATGAATCCATGATTATCGCAATGGGAGCGGCTAGAAGACAAACCCCGACACGCGCTCTCGAGGCAACACACTTAAGCAGCGCGGCGTTTTGGCTGCTGAGATCTGGTCTTGACCAGCACGCGAACGGCAGCCCGGTGGCGGTGTGGTTTGTCACCAGGTTGATTGCCGGGCGTGTCGCGAAAAACGACCGATCTGTTATCAGGTATTATCGTCCGAACCCGGATCTGGCGTCGGAACCGGCGGTTTCCGTGGTGTTCCTGGCGGGATCGTCGTTCGACCAGGGCCGCTACGCAAGATTCGCAACCTGCCCCAGATGGAGTTCCTCGCCGATTTCGCGGATGGAGATGCGATCTTGGGCTGAACCAGACGCGCGAAGCAGTCTCTCAATCGGCTCGCTGTACGGTTCGCGACTAAGCTTGAATGTTCTGTGATGCACCGGGAGCACAAACTCTGCGCCCGCTTGGTTGGCCATCGCAAGTGCCTCTTCCGGACTGCAGTGTGCATGAATCCAGGGGTCATAGGCTCCGATGGGCATGATCGCCAAATCCACCGGCTTCGAGACGCGAATCCTTCGAAACGCGTCCGTATAAGCCGTGTCACCACCAAAGACGATGCGATAACGATCTGTTTCGATGAGATATCCGTTGTATCCGCGATGAACGTCGGTGCGCGTGCGAGCGCCCCAGTGCTTGACCTCAATGGCCCGAATTTTTGCGGGTGCCACCTGGCATGTTTCGTCCCACCTCAATTCATGAACCGCCTGGTAACGCTTCGCCCGCAATAGGTCGCTGGTGCCGACGGCAGTGACAACTGTTGTACCGAGATTCTCTAAGTTCCGAAGGCTTGGGCGGTCAAGATGATCCATGTGCGCGTGAGAGAGCAGGATCAGATCCGGGGCCACCAGCTCCGATAGGCTGACCGCTGGATAAACCAACCGTTTCATGCCAAGGGTGAACGGTCCAATCCCGACTCCGATCCGCGTACTAAATACCGGATCAGTAAGGATGGTGAAGCCATCTACGCGAATCAGAACTGTGCTGTGACCGATCCACGTGGCGTGTAAACCTTTCCCGGACCACTCCGATAACCGCGGGACATGCGGAGCGGGCCTCACGGGGCGCTTTCGGTCTTCTGACAGACGCCGCCAGAAGATCGGTCCGAACCGAAAAGTAAATTCCGCGAGCGTTCGCGCCTTCCGGGCACCGGCCAAAATCGTTGTCATGACTCTAATTGATTGGACGCAAAAGAACGACAAGCGATTCGCCAAACTGAACGAACAGGCGCCCAGGCGAGAAGGCTGTTCCTGAACGTTGCGACGTAATAACGCAATGTATCCCGCTCACCAAGATTCCTAAAGGGTTCTGGTGGCTCGGGCCAGCCTACATTACGCGACTAGGCAGGGGTTACCGGCACACACTCGCAAGAGACTCGCTTTGGAACCATAATCCGTAGCGAAGCGCATTGACGATACGCAGAAGCGAACGCAAGGGCGTCAAGATCCGCGAAACACTCCGCCCGCATCCGTCGCATTCACGAAGTCTTCAAAGTCCAAGTTTGCGATGCGCAGATTGTTCTCCGGCGCCCAGATTTCCTCAGGGACGACGCGGAAGCTAGCAACCACCGCGTCGTCAGCGCTCACGCACAATATCGGATGGTCAGGGTCGTTCATCGCGCGGTCGTCGGCAACGAACACCACGGAGTGCCCAAGGTCTTGATACACCTGTCTTGCAATGGTTTTCGGTGCGACGTTCTCGAGCTGACGGTCGCTCATGCAGATCAACTCCGCGCGGTAATCCTCTTGAGAAGGCGCTTGGACTAGGGCGCATAACTTGGCCCAGGCGGCGTCATCCGTAAAATTCGTACGGACTAAAAGCGATGCATCGGCACCCTTGTGTTGCTCGAACATATACTTCTCTAGGAGCGATCGGATTGGAGCGGATAGTCCCAGTCTACACATCAAACCCACCGTCGATGAGATCATGTGCAGTTTCATCCCTGTGACGCCGGCGACCAAATCAAATCCGTGAAATGGCGAAGATTTGACCGCACGCCCCCGCGCGGGCCGAACGGCTAGTGGGAATGAGACCCAGTGGACGTTGTGCAACATTATCGGAAGCTACTTCCCACAAGCGCGTTTATCGGGACTAATCCCTGATAGCCCGTGACCGGGCACACGGGGAATGCCTTGGAATCAGCAGCCTGAGCACGCGAAGTGTGATCTAATGGCTAGGCATTAACTGCCAACGGTCAAAGGAGTCCACATGCCCGCCATCATAACCAAAGACGGCGTTGAGATTTTTTATAAGGACTGGGGTTCGGGGCAGCCGATAGTATTCAGCCATGGGTGGCCGCTTTCGGCCGATGACTGGGACAACCAGATGCTGTTCTTTCTGGGTGAGGGCTATCGCGTGATTGCGCATGACCGCCGTGGGCATGGACGCTCGACGCAGGTGGCCGATGGACACGATATGGACCACTATGCGGATGACCTGGCGGCGCTCACCGCACATCTCAGATTGAAGGATGCGATCCATGTGGGACACTCGACGGGCGGCGGCGAGGTGGTGCACTATCTGGCCCGGCGCGGGCAACAGGATGTGTACAAGGCTGCGATTATCAGCGCGGTGCCTCCGCTGATGGTGAAGACGGCGGCTAATCCAGAGGGCCTGCCGAAGTCAGTGTTTGACGATCTGCAGGCGCAGCTTGCGGCGAACCGGTCAAAGTTCTATCGCGACCTGCCGGAGGGGCCTTTTTATGGATTTAACCGGCCGGGAGTAAAGTCGGTGGAGGCCACCATTGCAAATTGGTGGCGGCAGGGGATGATGGGCGGCGCTAAGGCACACTATGACGGGATTGTGGCGTTTTCGCAGACGGACTTTACCGAGGATCTGAAGAAGATCACGATTCCGTTGCTGGTGATGCATAGCGAGGATGACCAGATTGTCCCGTATGTGGCGGCGGGGCCGAAGTCGGCAAAGCTGCTGAAGAATGGGACGCTGATTACGTATAAGGATTTTCCGCATGGCATGCCTACTACGCAGGCGGAGAAGATCAACGCCGACCTGCTGGCATTCCTGAAGAGCTGAAGCTGTGGCCCCAGATGGTTTCAAACGCCCTGGTACACGAGCGCAATGAAGTTACCTGGATTTTGAAACAGGTTGCCCCACTCCGCGTCGTAGCGCGCACCAGGCTTAGCAGCGATCACTTCGCCATAGACCGCGTCCGCCGCAAACGCCAACGGCTTCCTTCTTGTCTCCTTATCGAAAATGCCCCGCTCGCACGCACTGCTCCGCCCGAGCCTTTCATGCCGGGGCATTTCCGATCAAGGCTAACGACAACTCGGACACTATCTCGTCAACCCACTTCAGATGCAGTTGTTATCAAAGATTTCGCCCGCCGGTAGTGGTAGTCTCGCACGCTATTTGCCGCTGGATTCAGGCAGAAGCCTATCACAGTGACCGGAGGAACGCGACCAGATCCGACTTTTCCTGAGCAGTGAACCCAATCGTGAACCGAGAATCGTAGAAATCCACCGCATCCTCGAGAGTTTGCGCGCTGCCGTTGTGGAAGTACGGCGCGCGCGCGGCCAACCCGCGCAAAATCGGGCCTTTGAACTTGCCGACATCAGCAAACTTGCCGGTGATCATCGCGCGTCCCGGATCCGTCGTGCGAACGCAGGTGGTGAGGCTCGGCCTTTCGCAAACCGTCATGACAGGAAGATAGCTCGTATCCAGCACATTGTTGCCGTGCGGCGGGTCCGCCACTCCAATGTTGAGAGGAGCGGATACGGAGTGATTGCCCGCATTGGGGGTATCGTGACAGATTCCGCAAGTGGACCCAATGGTCATGGGCCCAGTGACGTTGTTGGAGAACGTAGTTCCGTTCAAACCGGCCACCCCGGTAATCGTAAATGTCTTGGTGTTGAAGATCGCCTGTCCACGGGCGATGGCCTGCAGATGAGGGTCCCCGGTATTTTGCCACGTATCGTAAATATTGAAAATCCTGGTGTTGAAACTGAAGGGGGTGGGATTGGCCGGGTCCAAGCCCACCGGATCGTTGATGCCGATGTAGAAAGCTTGCTGGCTGACGGCCTGTGGGCCTCCATTCGCGCGCTGAGCAGTGAGGTCCCCGGCCCCATGATCCTGCTCTTGCGCGGTGTATAACGCCATTTCGAAAGCCACGATGGCTTGTTGCTGGGCTACCGACAATCCAGCGCCCTGCGCATGGCCCGTGGTGGCATCCATCGCCTGATGCGCAAGATCGCTCAACAGCGCCGCCGTTCCGGTGACCGGTGTAGTCCCGGTTTGCGTCGACGATTCGCGCCCATCGAACATCACTGCACTTAGGAATTTCAGGTTGGTAGCCGGCAGAGGCCGCCGGTACATCGAAATGAGATCCGTTTCGTCGCAGCCATACGGATTAGATACGCTCGTGATGTCGAAATCGCGAGTCGCCGGCACTTGCACCGCAACGCGGATTAACCCCCTGGTCCGCAGCAGACTGTATGCGGCAGCCCGGCCGGATAACGTCGAGACATCGATGTGGTGATCGCAATTCGAGCCGTCGTTCGTGCGGAAAATGGGATCAAGCCCCTGCGATTGATCGAAGCGCGCCTGCACGTGCGGGGCGGCAACGCTCATCCCATCGCTCGGCTGATGACAGGTGGCGCAACTGCGGCCATTCGTGCCAAGGCTTTGAAAAAATGGGCCCGTCTGATCAATATTGCCATTCTGGCTGAAAGTTCGAACCACGCCACTTGGGTCCGGGAAACCCGCAAGATTGGGTATCATCGGCTGGCCCTGCTGCGCATGGGTGAAGGTAATCGGGTTCAATAGGATTACCAAGGCTACAAACAAGACTGTCGCATTTCGAAGTTCGGGACTCACGCGGATCGCCGCGGCGAATCTTTTCAAACAATCCACTGTTCCTCCGACCAGCAAAGGGTCCCGCAACAAACCGGCTGAAACAGTATGCCACGTAAACCCTGGATGGCGCATTACCAAACTTCCATTAGTACTCACACTAGTACTCACCTACTGGCTAAGCTTGTACGATCTCCGCTTGCAAGGTTGATCCGGGGCCGAGTCAATGCAGGGGGATAATCCGTTTCGTAAGGGCCGGGTTTCGCGCCCACATCGAGCAGCCTATGACTGATTCGCAATCAGGAAGCACATAGGTCCTGTATGACGTTAGAACGCTATCTGGACTGACCCGGCGCCGCACAGTTCGCGTGAGCGCGGATGTGGACCGCCGGGTCAGTTTGGATAGCGCTGTTTGAAGGAAGCCGGTCGCGTTTGGGGCAGACGCGGGCCATTATTGGAATTTGAATCGATATCCCACGGGACGTTAATAAACTACAGGACTCTGTTATGAGTATCCCAAAGTGGAGTATCACCCAAAATACTACTTCTTCTGCATCGCGGAAGCAAGCAGTCGAAGAGCAAGCCTCGACCGACACGCACGCGTAGCGTCTGCCGCGCGAGCGGCTTCGTTCTGACGGCGTATCCGGAAGCTACTTTTCATTTCCGGTCTGAAAGTCCGGTTCTGAAAGTTACCCGTTATGTACTATTATCGGCGGGCTTCTTGCTGGGCCCAAGTGGAGATAGTTTCTGTATGCGCCGTCATCCATGCGGAGCCGGGTTGTGCACGGTCATGCCTGCGACGGTTGATTTCGATATCGATGCAAGCAAAAGAGATCACCATCGGTATCAAGCAATGGCGTCCTTGTTGTGTCTAGTTGAGCTCTGGGGTCGCGTCGAGCGGCGGCAGATATGCTCGCGTGATCAGGCTGAGGACTATGGTAATCAAAAAGTTGATGCAGAGGGCTACGAACCCGGCGCTCCAGCCCAAGAAGGGGTCCTGATGAGTGAGGATCAAGTAGGCTACGGTGGCTACTCCGGCAATCATGCCGGCGAACACACCGGGCATCGTGACGCGTTTCCAGTACAGGCCCAGCACCACACCGGGGAAGAATTGGGTCACGCCAGCGTAACCTAGCAGGAGCAGAGACACAAGCGTTGTGGAACTGTGGACGGCGAGGTACAGGCTGATAGCGCTCAGCACCACAACCGATAAGCGAGCCAGCTTCGCGACCTGATCGTCCGTCATCGTTGGCGCGAAGATTGGCCGGCACAGATTCTTGGCGAATAGCGTCGCAGCGGTCAGGATCAAAATAGAGGCGGGCACGATCGCGGTCAGGGCTCCCGCGCCGCCGATCACGCCCAGGAACCATGTGGGGAAACTCTGGCGGACGATCGTCAGCAGCGCAAGGTCGCCATCGGGCAGGCCCGGAACCACCATGACCGCAGTGAAGCCTGCGAAGAGGATAAAGGCTAGCGTGATGGTGTAGAGCGGCATCACGACAGCGTTGCGTCGCAACGTATCGCCACTTTTTGCGGTGAAGGCGGCTCCAAACGCGTGCGGCCACATGTAGCCTCCGAGCGCACTCAGAAGCACCGTGGTGATGTACCATGAGTGGCCCAGGTTGGTGGTGGCGCCGGGCATGGTCAGGTGCGCGGGCCGGGCCTGTGCCAAGGCGGTGAACATGGGGCCGATGCCTCCGTAATGGACATAGGGTATGCCGATACCGATAGAGACCGCCGCGACTAGCATCAGCACATCTTTAAGGACGCTGATCCAAGCCACTGCGCGGATACCGCTCGCCAGGACGAACGCGGCCAGCAGGGCCACTGAGATCGCCATGGCTGGCGTCCGACCGATGCCGTCGAAACTCGCGACGTTGACGATAATCCCGAGCCCCGTGATTTGGAGCTGCAGGTAAGGGATCAGGAAGATGACGCCGACGACGCAGACAAATGCGGCCAGATAATTGTTGCCGTAGCGCAAGCGGAAGAAATCGGACTGGGTCTGCAGCTTGTACTTGCGGCCCAGTTCCCAGATGTTCGGCAGGATGAAGAACGACACGCCAGCGCCCAGCGAAAGGTAGGCCAGAATGTATAAGGTCGGGCCGCCACGGGAATAGGCCCAGCCGCTGGCTCCTAAGAAAGAGAACGTAGTGTAGATTTCGCCGGCCATCAGCAGAAACATCAACAGCATGCCGAAGCCGCGGGCGCCAACGGTCCACTGTTCCAGGTTCATCTTCCGGCGGACTCCGGCGAGGAAGCCGATGACGACGCCCAGTCCGATGATGGTGAAAATCGTCATCAGGGGAACAGCGCTGGGACTCATCGGGCTCCCCTTTCCTTTTTATCCCGCGCGGCCTCCGCGCGGTATGCGGCCCACATGCACAAGCTGCTGAGCATGATCCAGCAGACCAGCCAGGCGAGATTGAAAGGGACACCGAGGATCATCGGATCAATGCGGTCCCAGAGGGCGACCGAGAAGCACATGGCGACGAAGGGAATTAAGGCCAGGAGGAGAGCAAGGAGCGATGGCTTCTTTACAGGCACAGGTTCACTGAGTATAGCCCCCCTGCTAAGGGGATTTGGCGTAGCATTACAAACCTCGGTTCGAGGCGAATCGGTCAACTTCCGGGTGGTCGGCAATCCGGAAGCTACTTTGGGCGGAACTCCCAAATCCAGATTCGATGGGCTCCAGAAAAACGGCGCAGCGTCGGCTCGATATTCACCATTATCGGAAGGCTTCCACAGGACCTGCGTGGGGATACTGTCCGGATACGCCGTCATCCAGACGCAATCCGTATGAACGGGGCGCGTTAACAAACTCTTGACGACTGATTGCTACGCTCCGGTGGTGATTAGCGCCTACTTGCCCACCATGTGTCTCACGTCGCGCTCGTTTTCGAGGCACATATCTTCGAGTAGTTCCGTGTCAGGAGTCATCTCCAGGACCAAACTGACGGTCCATGGCCTCTCATACCATTCCGCGTCATCAACCGTGATCTGCAAGTCGATGTGTCCGAAATCACGGCGTTGGAACCGTTCCGTGAGGCGCAACGCTTCGCCGTGTGGATGGCCGATTCCGTCAAGCCACGTCTTACTGTTGAAGCCGGATGATTCGACCACGAATACATCACGCTCCCAGTGGCCAATCGAGTATCCCATCCAAGCCGGATTGGGATCCTTCGGCAGTGTGCGGCCATCTGTGAAAATTTGCCGATACGCACCCTGCGTTTCGTACAAGATGACCGTCAACCCAGAGTTCTGGATGATCTTGAACGGGACTGGAAACATAGTTGCCATGGGAAGACCGGCGGGTAAGCATCGCGAGAAAGGGATGTCTTTGCTGAAAGAGTCTAAGCGTTCCCGAACAAGGGCCCGAGCTGCGGGTTTCAAAGGGACCTGCCCTTCGGGGAGGTCGGCTGCTAGGTACGTAGCGTAGCGCGGAGGACCGCCTTCACCGAGCGTTGCCGGGGGAACCCTCCAGGTGCCCGACAGGTCCGGCTTTCTGGGAGCCGGCGCGGACAGGTTCGGTTTTCCATCTGCCAACCTCGGGATGCCCTTGGCCGGGTTATTCAACCATTGCGCGGAAGCGACCGAGACGCACAACAATACGATCGTTGGCCGAATCATGTTTTCCATCTTACCGGGAAACCTGTGCTTCCAGGCGGGTCTTTACACTACATCGCGCATCAATCTCGCATCGGATCCGGACTCCCAAACACTTCGCTAAATACGCCTGTAAACGCTTTAGGTCGAGCTAGATTTCTGGCGAGCGCCATCACTGGGGTTCAACGGCTTTTTCGCACGCCGCTTAAGCCAATGCCGAAGCAATTCGTAGTGCGGCACCGCGGTGGGCGAGACTTTTGTGACCTTGATCAATGAACGGTTGCGTAGGAGCCGGATCGCACCCTGAACGGAGGACTTGGAGAGGCCTGTTTGAGTAACCAGGGTCTGCAGGCTCACCTCAACGCTACGGCGTTCTGAGCGAAACAACTGAGTCCAGAGAACCAGATAGACGAGGAATGCGGCTGGCGACCGATCGTGCCCCGCCAAATCCGGGAGCAGTACGTCGACCACGTAATCGTCTACGGCAATATGGTACATATCACTATAGTATTTATCATCCGCATGGCTTGCAAAGTCCGTGCCAGGCGAACATAATACTGTGGTGATGCCACTACTAGCGCGTTTGCATATCCGCTGGGGCCGCGTAACCCTTGCCGCACTGTTGTCAGAAGTGATGGTGGTGGCTGTTTTGTCAGCAATCATCGTAAGCTATCGCTACTTGATCGCGCCGGGCAGAACTGTTGCGGATTATCGGGCTTTTACTGACCGCGCATCATATTATGTCGCTCCTGTAACCGCGGGGCTGGCTACCTTTCTCGCTGCGCTCTGGGCGAGCCGCGGACTAACTATGGAGTTCGTTGCAAACGGTACCCTCGTGGGCACCGTCGCCGTGGTCTTGACCCTTGGTTTCTTTTTTGCAGCGAAGCCAGAGGATCGGCTAATGTATGGTGTCTCTTTCCTGCTGCGAATTATCGGAGGATATCTTGGCGGTGTCGTGGCGCAGCGAGCCTTGGGCGCCTAGAACGAGGACCCATATGATTCGAGGGGTGAAGTTCGTCAGCATACCGGTTGCGGATCAGGAACGCGCGCTCGCCTTCTATACCGACGTGCTGGGCTTCAGGCTGCTTACCGATCAGCCGTTCAGCGACAAGCAGCGATGGTTGGAATTGGGCATTCCGGGCGCCGACACGTGCGTCGTGCTCTTTCAATTCGGCGACAAGCTTCGGCCCGGGGGACAGCTGAACATCACTTTCTGGAGTGATGACGTGGAGGCCACCGCCCGTGAGCTTAAAGCCAAAGGGGTGGAGTTCGTACTAGAGCCAAAGCGGATGCCCTACGGCACGACCTCCATCTTCAAAGATGTCGATGGCAATTGTCTGGTGCTAAGCTCCAGATAGTGGTCCGTAGAATAGGTCTCGAACCCCATGAAGGAACAGACTATCGTTCACGAAAAGGGCGTGAAAATGGTGTGGCACAACGGCCAGGATAGACGATATCTGAATTTGTGAATCCTAGAACTCCGCTGGCGAGCGCCAAGGAACTGGCACTGGCAATTTTCAGGTTGATGCGATAGCTCCTGGATGGTCGGCTATCCGTCCATTACTGTTTGTAATCGTCGACTCGGGCTTGCCTTATGGGACGGTCCGCTGTCACTCTCGTGAGTGGCCGTTATCTACTATTATCGGTAGTCATCTGCGGATCGATTCACTAACCGCCACACCTTCCGTTATTAGTAGTTATCGGGCGAGAACATGGGCGGTGGACCATTCCATAAGGCAAGCCTGAGCCGACGATCACAAAAACTAATGGACGGTTAGACGACCATACGGAAACAATCCCGTTTGGCTAGCGTCGAATAGCAAAACCCAGGCAGTGCGACAGTTGGCTCGAGCTTCGACTCCCCTTACTTCTTCAGCGTGCCTTGCCAGTTGGTGACGACTGTGAGAGCCGGAGCGGCGACTTCGCCACCGGCGGAGAGCAACATCAGGAACTGGCTGCCGTCGGCATTGGGTTGATACGGGAACTCGGAGACGTTCCTGCGCAGGGCTGGCTGGACGAATAGTTCGTGTGGTAATCCGAAGGTTATCTCCGGACCTGTTTTGATGTCGACCGCCATCAGCGAGCTATTACTGCTGGTGATAAAGTAAAGCTCCTTGCCATCGCCTCTCCAGCGTGGGTAGCCACCGCCGTTTACAGACACCAGGTGCGAAGCTCCTCCCGGCGTGATCGACTCGACATAGACTTCATTCCGGCCCGAGGAGTCCGAGGTGTACGCCATCCATCGTCCGTCGGGAGAGATTTGGCCCTCTCGCTCTGCGGCGGGGGTTTGCTTGAAGGGTTGTGGCTTGGCGTCCCTTTGGTCCAGCGGTAGCAGCCATACATCGGCCTTCGTGGTGGAGCTTGTTTGTGAGTACGCCAGCAGCTTGCCGTCGGTGGACCAACTGGTTGCGGTGCTGTCTGTGCCTTGGACGGTCAAGGCGAGCTCTTGCGCGGAAGACACAGCTTTGCGGTAAAGCCGATCGACCGGGTAGGCAGAGAATATGACGGAAGAGTTGTCGGGGGACCAAACGGGCGCGTAGGACGAATCGAAGGTCCCGGTTGTAAATTTCTGCGTGTTTCCGCGCGCCACGTCGCGCATCCAGAGGTCCCCTTTGATGGACTCAGCCGCTGTGGAATAGACTAATTGGGTTCCATTGGGCGATAGGGCGAAGCCCGTGACGCCTTTTTGTTTCAAGAGAGACTTACCATGTTTGCCGGCGTGGTCCAGCCAAACGATTTCCTCTTCCTGGTTGGCAGTGTCGTCCGCCGCATACAGCAAGAGGCCGCCCGAGGAAACGGTGAAATCGGCGTAGCCAGTGTTTCCTCTAGTCAGCAGCGATTCCGCCAGAGCGAAGGCTTCTCCGGTGGTCTTCGAACTGGCTGCGTCGAAGGGCTGGGCCATCAGTGTCGCGTCGCGGTCGAAGAGGATGTAGCCCTTAGTTTGGGAGCCAGGGGATGGAGCAAATTGGGTGATGGAGAGAACCGTGGAGATGCGAACGGGAGGGCCTCCGGCGACAGAACCCACGTAGGTGCCAATATGATTGCTCTGGGTTACTTCGATCGTATACAGGAAATGCTCCGAGTCAGGGAGAAACGTCGGGAAGCGGAGAGAATCTCCGTTGTCGTCGCCCGGGAGTGGCAGTTTGATTGGAGTGGCCGGGCCCGCTGTTCCGTCACTGGACATTGAAAGCCGGGAGAGACCGCCTTTCACCGCCGGAGCGAAAACTATGGTGCCATCCTGGGCCCATGTACCACCTCGTCCGTCGGGAGTGGGGGCGAGATCGGTGGCTGGTCCACCCGCAAGGGCCACTAGTCGCAGTTTCGTGCGCGAGAAGAACGCGATGTGGGTGCTATCGGGAGACCAGAACGGATAGCTGGAGCCTTCGGTGCCGGGAATTTCTTGATCACGCCCGGATTCGAGCTGCCTGACAAACAGGCGGCCAGCTTCCTCGTTGCTGGATGGGCCGATGAAGGCGAGGTAGCGGCCATCAGGGGAAAGTTGGAATTGGGCGAATCCGAAAACGCCGGGGCGCGTGAGCTGGGTGCGGAGGCTTTGCAGCACAGGCGGCGTTTCGCGGAAGTGGACCCAGGAGACTGCGGCGGCCGCGATGGCGATGGTGGCGGCGATGGAGGGCCACAGCCAATTGGTGGGTTGTTGCGCAGATTCAGCTAGCAGGAGATGGTGATCGCCAATGGCTTGCAGTCGCCGCTTGGGATCCTTTTGCAGGCAGGCTTCGAGCAGGCGGCGAACCTTGCGCGGGACGGCGCTGAGATCAGGCTCTTCCTTGACCACGCTGGCCAGGGTTTCGGTGAGATCCGCGCCTCTGAATAGTCGGCGGGCGGTGAGCATCTCGTAGAGCACGACCCCGAAGGCCCAAATGTCGGCGCGGGCGTCGACGGGTTTGCCGCGGGCCTGTTCGGGGCTCATATAGGCCGCTGTACCGAGGATCACACCCGTTTGGGTGAGGGTCAGCGAGAATGTGGGTGAATCTTCGCTGTCTCTGGTCGTTGGCGTACCGCCGACCTTCGCCAGGCCGAAGTCGAGGACCTTGACGGTGCCGTCGACTCTAATCTTGACGTTGCCAGGTTTTAGGTCGCGATGGGTGATGAACTTCTCATGCGCAGCTGCCAGAGCCTCAGCGATCTGTTCGGCTATGCGAACGGCTTCTTCGAGGGGGATGGCGCCTTCTTCGATGCGCTCCTTGAGGGTTGGACCTTCTATGAGCTCCATGACCAGGTAATCCGGGCTCACGTCGTAGACGTGGCAGATGTTCGGATGATTGAGAGCGGCGATGGCACGGGCCTCGCGCTCAAAACGCTCGTCGAACCGTTGAGAGGAAATCTTAATAGCGACATCGCGTCCTAGGCGAGGGTCATGCGCGCGATAGACCTCTCCCATGCCACCCTTGCCGATGGCCGCCACTATTTCGTACGGGCCGAGTTTTTCGCCGGGAGATAGCGGCATGTGCTTGATTCAACTTAGTGTAGCCCGACCAGAACGCAGATAGCGCCTGGATGACGGCGTATCCGGAAGCTATCTCGACCTAAATCTCGTGGGATGCCTTCCGATAATGGTGATTATCGGACAGCTTTCAGGGTCCATTTCCTTTGCCCAGAACATCCAGGACAGGAGTCGACGCTACCGCCCCGACCTCACTTCTTCAACTCCGCCTGCCAGTTGAGCAGAACAGTGATGGGTGTTACGGCGCTCGGCTGGCCCGTCGGCAAGACAGCCAAAAGGAAGCGTTTGCCGTCAGCGGTCACGTCCCAACCGTAGTCGAGCGGGGCCGTGAACAGCCGCTGTGGGATGCCAAACGCGGCTCCACTAGCCTTCACTTCAACGGCCATTTTCGAGGTTCCTCTGGGAGGAGCCTGGAAGATGATCTCCTTCCCGTCCCCAGGCCATTTGGGTTCCGTCCCGCCATCCTTGGAAATCGGTATCTTACGTTCGCCCAAAGCAGGCGTTCCCAAGGGGCCTGAAGCCAGAAACGGGCGCACATAGACTTCATACCGGCCGGATTCATTGGACTGGTACGCAATCCAACGCATGTCGGGAGAGAAGACGGCATTTCCTTCATCGAACGGGGTTCCCAGCAACAGCACCGGCTTGCGGTCCCCCTCCATCGGCAGCACCCACATATCTACGCCTGTCTTGGGAGCGTTGACCGTGTAATACAGAAGAAAGCGCCCGTCGTGCGACCAACTGGTAGGGTGCGTAGACTCACCTACTCTGTTGAATAACTCCTTGTCGTCGCCGGTGCCGGAAGACGCTTTCTCATACACCGTGTCCAAGAAAGTAGTACCGGCCGAAAATGTGATCTGGCTTCCGTCCGCGGACCAAATCGGAAAAGAACCGGCTCCGTGACGGAAGGTGAGCCGCGCGGGAACTCCACGCACCAGGTCGACCAGCCAGATATCGCCCTGCGCTTGCGATGCGGCATCCCGGACTGCGACTCGCGTTCCGTCCGGGGAAAGCGCTATCCCGCGGCCTGGACCGGGTAGTAAGTTGCTCTGAGCCTTGCCTTGACGGTCGAACCAGGCCAGTTGATAGTTTTTGTCGGAGTTTGTACTGCGATAGGCCAAGGCCCCACTCGGAGAAACTGAGAACATTCCGATGGATTGCGAGGTCTCTACGTATTCCACAACGCGGAGCGGTTCCCCCTGCAACTGCAGCCGGCGTGCGTCAAAGCGCTGGGCCATCAGCGAGTTTTCCCGCATGAAGAACAGATAGCCATCGACGTACGTCGCCGCGTACTGGCTGGCGAGTATCCGTTCCTTCGATTGCTCCGAGGGTTTGACGCCGAGGTCACCGATGTACATTCCTCTTACTTGGTCGGATCCCTGGCGCAGATACAGGAAATGCTTCCCGTCCGGCAAGAAGGTGGGCAAGGCGTGGAACGCCTCCCCGCGCGTGGCGTCGATAGCAGTAACCTCAGAGGGAACGCCGCCCGCCTGCGACACTTTTTGTATGGTGCCGTTGGCGAGGCTTCCGACGATGATCACACCGTCCCGGCTCCATGAACCCGATCCTACCTGCCAGGCCAACTCGCACAATGTTTGAGGAAGCCCGCCGGAGGTATCTATTTTCTTAAGCTGATTTTGGACGCCGAACGCCAAATATCGGCTGTCCGGGGCCCAAAACGGGCTTTTCGCGCCTTGCGTGTCGGGAAGGCGCCGCCACGTAAGTTCGTCCAGATTGCGGATCCACAACCCCGCCTGTTCTCCTTCGGCGTTGAACACCAGTTTGCGCCCATCCGGCGAGAGCGAGATGTACAGACTGGGACTCACGTTCTCCGGCAGCCCGACCTCAAAGCGCGCGATTCTAGCTGGAGCAGGCTTGGGCCAGAGCGCCCATGCCATTGCGCCCAGCGCTATCGCGAGCAACACCGCCGCAGCCGACCAGAGCCATCTCCGTCCAGCTGAGGTCGGCGCCGTTTTGGCGGGGGTCTCCGCCGTGGTCCACATCAGTGCGTGTTTCAACTCTCGAGCCGACTGCCAACGCTCATCTGGATTTTTCTCCAGGCAGGTCCCAACGACTCTGTCGAGAGCCTTCGGGATCATAGGCTGGAGGATGCTCAGTGGCGGAGGTTGGTCCTTGAGAATCGATGCGATCAGGCCGGCGCGTGTCGCCGCCTGGAACACGCGCTTGCCTGCAATCATTTCGTAAAACACCAGGCCGAAGGCGAAGATGTCGCTTCGCGCATCGGCTTCCTTGCCTTCGAGCTGCTCAGGCGACATGTATTGTAGAGTTCCGAGGACTGCTCCGTCGCTGGTGAGCGCGGTGATGGTGTCGTCCTCCGGGCTGGGCGGGCGCGACGTCTTGGCTAGGCCAAAGTCGAGCAGCTTCACTCCAGCCTTGGTTACCAGTATGTTGCCCGGCTTGAGATCGCGATGGGTGATGCCTTTGTGGTGCGCGGCGCCGAGGGCATCGAGAATCTGTCCAGCGAGTTTCAGGGCTTGATCGATCGGAAGGGGGCCTTTCAACGGCGTACCCTCGATGTATTCCATTACCAGGAAGTCTTGGCCCACGTCGTACAGCGAACAGATGTGCGGATGGTTCAGCGCGGCGATGATGAGAGCCTCGCGTTCGAAGCGCTCGTTAAACTGTTTGTGAGTGGTCTTAATCGCAACGATGCGGTCGAGCCGTGTGTCGCGAGCCTTGTACACCTCGCCCATACCGCCTGCCCCTATCGGAGCAAGTATTTCGTAGGGGCCGAGCTTGTCGCCAGCCGCGAAAAGCATAGAGTTTCGACCATTCTACTCCTTCGGCGGAGGCTTAAGTCCCGAGAAACGCGCCGCACCCCGACAGGGCTCCATCAGCGGTCCGCAGTATAGTGGGTTCCCAGACTTAGCCAAAGTTGGGATGTATTGTGCCAAATACCGGCCGTATCGGCACCAAGTGGGTTGCAATTTGTCGTAAAATCAACAAACCGTCAGGCGATCTTCGCAGATCTCCTGAGCTAGGGCGGTATCCGTTCGAAAGTCAAGCTTCAACAGGAGCCTCGTCGATCACCATGGACCTTCAAGACTATCCAAGCCGTTACCTATACATTTCAGGCGCGTTCGCAGTGGGTGGAACGTTCACCCGAATCGCTCCCGACGTGAAGATCCACATGCAAGTTCCCACTATCGCTCCCGTACATCTGCCGATGGTAGGTGGAATATCGGAAGCTACGCAGAAGACGAAGTTTGTCCTCGATTTCAGATCCGCTAAGTTCGAGCGGATCGGCAGCAAACGGAAGCGGCAGCTTCAGAAGCAGGAGGCTCTCTCGGTGGGTGCGTCTCGCTCACTTGCTCAGACTGAACCAGAGGTCGCTGGAAGACCCTTCGTGTCCCGGAGTCTGAGCGAAGTAGAGTCGGTCTGGATCGCCGACGGGTTTTTCCTCAAGTATGGACTCCTCAACCTGACATCGACTCATGATCCCCGCAAGAGCCGCCACCCGCAGATCAGGTTTGGGAAGACGGAGATCCGCGGACTAAGACTAGGTAAGTCGAAAGTGAAGATAACGCTGGATGTGGGGCCCTTCAACAAATACCCGACTCTAGAGGCGTTCGAGACGGCCTTCCAAAAAGATTCGAGGCTCCGCCAAAAACTGTCGTCCCGATTCGTAATGGACCCGAAGACGGGCGGATTACACAAGAACGAATCAGGTTACGTGATCGGTACTCTGGTGCAGAAGGTCGAAGGTCTTCCGGATGATGCGTCGTTCGATGGCTTTACCATTACCTGGCCCAAGTTCGGCAAGATCATTCTGGGCGAAGTTCTGATGGGACCGTATGTGAGGCGGGTAACGCTGGTTCGCTTCAAGCACTCAGACGGGGACATCGGCTCGGGATGCTCGGGCGGGAGTACGTGGCCGTAGGATGCGGCGATGCCTCGTCATGTTGTGGGCCTCGGGCGCCTGTTCGCGGCGTCCGTCGGCTACGGAAGCTATCTCCACAGCATCCGACGGAAGACTTCCGATAATAGTACATAACGGGGCAAAAACGCCGTAACTTGCTTAGCCTCGAGAAGCCGATTCCGCGTTCAAGCGAACGCGGCACGGATTATCGGGAATGTGGATCCGGGGCTTGGCTCTTGCCCATCCCTGTGCGATACTTCCGCCTGAATACGTTCTTAACAAGAGAAGAGCCATGCGCCAGATCCATTGCTCAGTTTGCCTACTCGTTTCCTGTCTTCCATTGTTCGTAGCTTGTTCGCGCGAAAGCGTCCCGACAGCCACTCTTCAGAAGACCACCATCTGGCAACTCAAGCCCTCTCTCAAGTACGATGCGCTTTGCCTGCTGAACGCGCTAAGCGGGGATCCATTTTATCTGCAGTATTACCAGCGCGAATACGATCACTTCCACCCTCTGTTTTCTCTAGACGAGCAGGCTGCCTTTAACCAATTGGAGCGTGTAATCAAGGAGCAAGGCCACGGTATTATCTCAGCGACATTGACGCTCTACTACTCCGCCGTTGACGATGAGACTCTACCAGAGATGATCCGAACGGCGCACGACAGTTCGGCGATGAAAACTGCGTTGCAGAAGTCGCCCTATTGGATTCCAGAAGCGTGGAGGAATTACGAGGAGGCAACTCCGGCTCTTGAGACGGCCCTGCGGGCCTTGGACCGCGTCGGATTTGCGGAGTACTGGGAGCAAACAGCGAAACCCAAGATCGAGAAACGCATCACGGAACTTGCACCCGATTTACCGAAGTACGACGTGATTCCAGCGGTTGAAAAGTATCTCGGCTTTCCACTGCCATCACATACGTTTACCATTTACCTCCTGGCCTACTCGGAGCCTCACGGTACTCGAATCACAGGACTGCGCTTCCTGACTCACGTTTCTTACCCGTTCACGATCGTGCTCCGCAGTGCAATTCACGAATCGATGCACCCTCCCTATCGTGCGGATGACCCGGCTCTGCGCCGAGCAATCGAGTTGCTCGGCCGCGATCCGCTGGTCTTGGACAAGGTGGCGCACCACGATAGCTCGTTTGGATACAACACAGCATCGGGCTTAGTCGAAGAGGACTCGGTGGAGGCACTGGAGCAGATCGTCAGTGAACAGTTCGGCGTCGGACGTAACGCGCGGATGTACTGGTATAGGCAGGACGGAGGGATGCACCTTCTAGCCCCGGCTATCTACGTTTCGTACAAGCGAGCCTTAAGTCAGCATCCCGAACCTTATTCGCGATGGTTAGTAAACGCGATCGAGAATGGCCAGCTACGGGGAGCTAATCTTCAAAAGACTGTAGGAAAATTCTTCTTCTGGCTTCGCTAGAGTCCCCTGTCGGCTTGTGCGCGCTTTGAAACTCTCAAGAAAGTCGGCTTCTGGGAAGTTGACTGAGGGTCACCACCGTTAATGATAATTATCGGGTCCTTTGCTAGGTACGCCTTTGCTCGGGTTATCCACATCGCTGTAGAGGAGTTTCCGCCCGAGCCGACTTACAGGTTAGCGATGCATCCGTCGTATGATTTCAAATTATTGAGCGGGTCCGATGATCACGCGCGGGCCGCTGTCCGGCTCGCTGATGCCGCGGTGGCGAACCGTCACCTGCGTGGGCGGCGGATCGGCGGCTGTCGGTGGCTCGATCGCTGGTGGGGTCGGGAGAACCACTTGCAGTCCAGTCGAGTCGCTGACACCGGGCCGGCGGCGCAATGGAGCCAGCGACGCATCGCTCGACTCCCCAGGTGCCGGTTCCGGATCGCGTCCCGAGGGGGGATGCGCGGGAACTCTCGTAATCAGACCCGGCCTAGCGCCGTCCTTAGCAAGAGCAACTTGGCGGTATTGCAAGGCGGCATCCGGATGCATCCGGCGCGCCGTCTCCGTGAGGTCCAGTTCCATTCCACGCCCTATTTCCATCCCCTCCGGCTGGTAGAAATAGATGGCATAGCGCCGCCGGATTCGCTCGAAGGTGGTCTCCACCGCACCGGAATCGTTCACATTCAGAGCGTCGCCACCTGAAGCGCGGGCGATTTCCGGCGAACCGGCACCATCTGGATAAGCAACCATTACAGGGGGTGATCCGGGAACAGGAATACCAGAAGGACCACGGCGGCGGCCTAAAATGATTCCGCCGAGAGGACTTTGTCCACCCGGCCAGGGCGCGGCAACTGGAGGGTTGCCGCTTGGCCGCCCTCCGCGACCGGGATAGGGTCCGCCCGGGTCCATGAACGGGTGCGCTAAAAGTACCATCAAAACCGCATCCGCTCGATCCAGCGCCGCCGAAACGCGGGGCTGATCACAAGGCAAAGCCTGATCATCGGTCACGATAACAATGGCGTGGCGCATCTGACCCCGCCCTTCGCGTTCCACATAGGCGGCGGCATCCAACAGGGCCCTATTGATATTCGTTCCGCCATTGAAGTGCTCGGTCTGCACCACATCGTCAAGTTTGCGCTCCACCTCGTTCAAGTCTTGTCGGAATGTCAACCGCAGCCGAGTACGGGAGTCGAAGACCATGATTCCCACGCGGTCTTGATCGCCTAATACTGCCAGCGCCTCATGCGCCGCCGAGGCAACTTTCTGCACATGCACCCGCATACTGCCGCTCACGTCCAGCAAGAGCAATACGTCGATAGGGAGATCCTCATAGGCAAGATTGCGAATCGGGATCAGCTTTCCGTCCTGGCGAAGAAGAAAATCCTCCTTGCGTAGTCCTCCGATCGGGTGCTGTGTACGGTCCATGACGAGGGTATCGATCCGCCCCATGGAGACATCGCTGCGGAAAACGGGAGTGTTCTCGTCATCCGCAGCGGCGACGCCACAGGCCATCAGGAGCAGCCAGAGCCATGTCGAGGGCCGCATAGCACTCCTTTCGCCCGCGCGAAGCGGACCGGCAGAAACCGACACATACAGAATACTCCTCTTGCTTGCTGATCGGCTCCGCTACATGCCGGTTTACTGGAAAGCAGATCCCGGTTTGCCGGCTAATTGCAGGAACTGCTGACTGGCAAAAAAGACCGGTTGAAAACTTCCGATATTGCCCCTTAACGGTCAGCTTCCTCGGTCCCGACTTCTCGCCTACTTCACTTAATCCGAGCTTTGTACGAGTGGCGCGTCATTCGACCCAACGGACCATGAATCATGCGGCTGGAGCCGGAAGAGGTCGGGGCTTTGGTCCTCAGGCTGAACCGGCCAGTGCGGCCGAAATTCGTGCCATGCTGGAGAACGCGGCCTCCTGGAAGTGAATTCGGTAATACCAAGGACGACACCATGAAGACGCCCTCTTGGTCCAACGCCATTCTGCTTGCCATTATCATTGTGGCGGTTGCGCACGGGCAGGCACAGCGCGGCCCCGCAGTTCCTCAGATGCGCGGCGACGGTCCTTCACCTCCGGCCAAGCCTTTTTCGATCACGAGGAGCGATCCTGGGCTCGACAACATCATCTCGCCGGGAGCGAAGCTGGTGGAACTCGGGCGCGGCTTTGGTCTCACCGAAGCCGGGTTGTGGATCGCCGAAGGGCCCAGTGGCTACTGGATTTTTGCAGGCCTACTTGACAATGTCCTCTATAAGGTCACGCCACAGAAGCAGGTCTCCGTCTTCATGGAGAGGGCCGGTTATACCGGTAACGATCCTGAGCATGTCGGCGCGCAGACTCGTTCCGGTCGCAGTCATGTGCTTCTGATCGGTCCGTCCTGCACGGGCATGGATCACCAGGGCCGCGTGATCTGGTGCGCCGACAACGATCGACAAGTGATGCGCCTAGAGAAGGACGGCACGCATACGGTGTTGTCTGGCGGAATGGACGGCCGCAGGTTCAGCGGCCCAAACGACATCGCGATCGCGGCGGACGATGCGGTCTATGTTACGGACAACGATTTCGGCCTGCGCGACGGCGGCAGGAATCCCGACAAGCAGCTGCAGAATGGCATCTACCGGATTACCGAAGGCAAGACGACGCTCGTGCTGAGTGGCGCAGATCTCGGTGGTACTCCGAACGGTATTGCGCTGTCGCCTGATGGTAAGTGGATGTACCTGTCCACGGCAAATCGTCAGATGCGGCGATATGCCGTCAAGTCCGATGGCACGCTAGGCTCATTTACCGTCTTTACCGAAGGCGTCGGCATCGGTGACGGCGAGAAGACCGACATGGCAGGCAATGTGTTCTCGACAGGTGGGGCCGGCCCCGGCATCATCCGCATCACGTCGCCTGAGGGCAGTCTGCTCGGCACCATCAATCTGCCCGTCTACGGCGGCGAACCCAAGAGGCAGATCTGTGCAACGAACATCGCATTCGGCGGTCCGGATGGCAGGACCCTGTTCATGGCGGGTTGCGATTCCGTCTACACGATCCAGTTGAAGGTACCTGGGATCGCGCCGGCGCACAACGTGAACAAGTAGGAGCGTATACATGTCAACACGTCTTGCAGGCCGCCAGGTCTGCCGTTCTCGCGGTGGGCGCCGGGGGCTTTGTTCAGTTCGCGAATAAGGTGCTTATCGCCTTACCGTAATGCTGGTTTGAGTAACCGACGGGCCAAACTGATCCATGCCAATGCCCTTGGGGGCGGTCGGGATTACCAGTTTCACCCAGACGGCATCCGGACCCTTGAAATACGAAGTCTCGGTCGCCTTGCGCAGGGCGTCGATGCTGTCCTGCTGCTTCCCGGAGGTCGCGTTGGCGAAACCCGGCAGCTCGAACACGACCCATGAGTCTTTGGCCATTTCGGTCAAGCTGATAGAAACTTCCGGTCTTTCGGTCTTCACACGGATTTCGGTACCGGCGCGCACAGTGCTCTGATTGGCCGTGATCTTGAAGTCCTTGCCATTGCGGCTCAGGGTAATTGGTTCTTGAGGAGCAGCCGCCCGCGCAGGACCAGCAGCCACCCGCGCAGGCGCAGCTGACCGCAAAGCAACATCTTTCAGCGCAAGACCAACACCGCTTGTGGGTCCGGGCCTCCTGATGCTGAACTGAATGCGTCCGATATCACCCTTGCACACTGAGGCGTTCCAGGTGGGATGAATCTCGCAGGTGTCGTCCGTGGCGACGCTGTCGTTCTCGCCGTCGTTGATCAGAACATAGGAATCAGGGATGCCGGTCGTCGAGCCGTCCAGATCGTGGATCGCCGCGGTCCGGTAGGCCGAACCACTCCGGTTGTCACTGTCGAACCTGGAGTCGATCTTCGGGAAATACACGGGCTTGGCATTGATGTATTTCGCACTCTTGACGGTGTTTTCGGTGGTAACCCCGGCGCCCGTAAACAACAGCCAGGTAAGCGCGCCTGATCCGCGCTGTTTGTTGTCCTGGAAATTCACGAAGGTGGTATTCACCACGTCGTGACGGTAATCGTAATACTCGTAAGCGTGGATCGGGTAATCCGGAATCAGGCGTTTCGGCAGGCTGCGGCCGTAGGCCTTTTCTTCCGGCGTTACGGGGTTGCCGATGTTGTCGGTTTCGCCCACGAACAGCGAATCAACCACCAGTGAGGTAAATGTGTCAGCGCCGAAGGAACCCACTGAATTCGTGAACCCGATGGCATTGTCCGCCGCCTTCAGATTCCGGAAGACGTGCATCTCGCCGCGGCCCCAGACGCCGCCATTGCGGTTCTTGTAAGCGGTGAGATCCGCGAGGAGCGATTCCACGCTCTTGCTGTTTTCGTCAGCGGGATTTTCCTTGGCAATGTGCGAGGGCCCGGCCAACCCGAAGACGCCTTCCAGATTGATGTTCCGGTCCAGCATGAACCCGTCGAAGTTGGAGTGGGCAACGTTGCCCCTGAATTCCGCCATCCTGGTTCGACGCGGCCAGGTGGCCTTGCTGATCTCCGTACCTTCGAACTTCCCTTGCGGGTGTTCCGGCAACGACCACCAGAAGCCATTCTCATCGGAACCCGCTGCCACGTTGTCGATGAAGACATTGTCCGGATTGGTGATCCAGTAAGCCGTCACCGTGTTGTCCGAAGGCAGCAGGGTGTCCTTGCCGGACATGCTGGCCGCCCTGTAGGTCGCGCGATTCAGCGGATTACTTCCCATGTTCTCTCCGTTTGCGCCGAGATTGGTCGGCGCGCAGGCCTTGGAGGTATGGCACTTGATCTGGATGGCCAGGTTGTGCACGAACTGGTTACCGTGCTCCGCGCCGTCTTCGAGGAAGAAGCAGTGACCGACGGTGTTGTAGGTCACGTTGTTCTCCACGTGCAGGAAGTTCGTGCCATGCACGGTCACGCAGCGGTTGTAGGTGTCGTGAATGGCGGAGTTCTTGATGTACTGCCCCTGCCCCCCATCGCCGACCAGATGCCAATGGATCGGATACCGCGCCAGAGTCATGTTCTGGCCCATGCGATTGAGCTCGACGCCCTCGACATACATCTTGCTCCCGACCATCGCCATGACGTGCCCGCCGTAGAAGGACTGTTCCGCGTCGGCCGATGCCTGGAGTTTGATGTTGCGCGTCAGCATGCCGACTTCGCCGCGTTCATCCACGTCGAAGGTGATCTTGCCGAAGTGCATGTAGTCGAGCTTCTTGTCGAGCGTGATCGTGTTGCCGCTGACGGCCGCAATGTTGCGCCGTTCTGCCTGCCGGGGATCGAAATCCGTGGATGCGAGAACGATCTCGTCGCCGACGCGCCAGCCGGCAGCGTTCAGGACCTGGATCGAGGTGGCGCCGGCGTTCGCTGTGCTGGACAGCTTCGTCCAGGAATTGGTCCGGTCACCGTGAAGATTGAGGGTTCCGCCCATGAGCATGATCCCGCGGTCACTGCGGTCATTTCCACCCATCCCACCAAAATCTTCGTCTTTGACGTTGTCAGTGAGGGTGATGGTCGCATTGCGCGTGTGGGGCTTGGCTTCCGTGCCAATCTCCAACTCGCCGTGCACCATGATCCACTCGGTGGTCAGTTCGAGATCTTTGTTGTCCGCGAAGCTTAGTGTGCCGTTGATCGTCAAACCGTGCAGCGCCGGCGGACTGACATCGAGGATGACGTTCATGTCCTTATCTATGGTGACAATGGCGTCTTTGGCGGGCACCTTCTTGTCGGGCCAAGTGGATGCATCCGACCAGCGCTTGCCGCTGGCCGTCGAAGACGCTTTTTGCTGAGCCTTAACGGCATCTCCGCTGAGGACTAAAAAGGCTGGAACCAGCAACCCAAGGAACAAGAGAGAACGTTTTCGCATCGTTAAGCCTCCATGATCGATCATGTCACGCTACTGTCTCCCGTGAGGATCGAAGGACGTGTAGCGACAATTCTACACCCATCGTCGGCCGGACAATATCTTCCGGTTTCAACGTCTTCGCCAGCGGAGGGGTTTGCGGAGCGCTGCGAAAATGCACGGAGGCACCAACGACTTGTGTGTCGAAGAATTCTCTACGGGTGAGTCGTCGGCCACTCGTACATTGGCTCGAAACGCCGGGATGGGGAGTTTCGCGGTGCCTAGCTGCTTCCCGAGAACCTTCCGATAATGGTGGATAACGTTGACCAAACGCACTGATCGCGCGGACCTGAGCGTTTCTCGCCGGGCTGGTCATCGCCGGTTGTTCAATCGTTTTTGCTCACGCGAGGGGAGTACAACAACTGGGACCCCCCCAAGGGGAGTTTCCCCCCTCAGGTACTCATAAGGCGTTTCGCCGATCACGCCGGTTAGGAAAGCGCCGATATTTCGCCTGGGGGCCCCAACCATGCCTTTTCGTGCGCTCGGTTTCTTCGGTGTTCCACTGGGTTTGCTTGTTGTGGGCGCTTTTGGGCAGAACTGCCGGCCGGGGTCCCTCGATTGGGACGTCAATATTCAGTGCGCGTGCGACAAAGATCCCTTAAGCGGGCAGTGTCAGTTGTACAAGCGCAACAAATCGATGTACGACGGCAAGGGACTCCAACCGGGGTGGAATCTAGTCACGCCGAACAGCGCTCCCGCGGTGCGCAAGGCTGCGCCGCCGGCTGTGCCGCAGGATCGTACACCGGTAAGTCCAACCCTCCTTCCGGCCGACACGCCGTTCTGGCAAGCACTGCCGGCGGGGATCCGGATCGCGATCGGGGTGCGGCCGCAGTGGCTGAGCGCCTCACCGCTGTTCGATCAGATGCTGAGCCTGGGCGGGCAGACGGCCGGACAGAAAATGAGCGTGGATGCCGTAAAGCGGGAGATGGGGAACGTGGATACTGTGATTATCGCCACCCCGCGAACGGGGGGATCTCCTCTGATCCTGGCGCGCGCGACGGATACGGATGTAGTACGGGCAACCAAGTCCGAGCGCGATCCGTACCGCTACGTGGATCCAAACACCATTCTGGTTGGAGACCCGAATCAAACCGGTGCCGCGATGCGGAGATTGTTTTCACAGGACCCTGTGAGCGCGGAGGCGATGATGGCTGGGCGCGTTGCAGCCTGGAGCGCCGTCTGGCTGGTGGCGGATCCAATGGCGTCCCCGGGCGCGGCGACGCAGCTTCCGGGAGTGACGAAGATGACGGTGGGGCTGTCGATGCGCGACGGCCTGACCATGGAGGCATGGCTTGATACGCCGAGCGCATTCGTTGCGAAAACTCTAACGGCGCGACTGCAAAAGAATCCGAATGAGGCTCCGCTGTTCGGTCAGATGGGTGGTGCAATTGTGGAGCAGCGCGGCAACAGCGTAAGGGTATATGCGCGGGTGACAGGAAATCTCACCGGTTCCGCATCTCCACAGGGGCCTGCGGGGAGCCCAGCACCGGCCCTCGGTCTGGTCAAGCGGAGCAAAGTTGCTGAGGTACAGATGGGAATGGACCGCGCGTCCGTCGAGGCGGTGCTGGGCAAGCCGCATTCGGTGATGGCGATTCATGGGGACGAGGAAATCGAGACGCTGATCTACAAGCTTGACGACAAGGCTACTGCGCGGGTTCGGACGATCAACGGCAAGGTCGCATCCGTGCGTTTCTCGACTGACTGAGACGGAGACAACCCTGCCGATCAGGAGTCTTGTGCAACCGTGGGATGAAAAAAGGGATTGATTCTCGCAGCGCTTTCAGACATACGAAATAACGGGTAACTTCCCACAGGCCGACGCCTCGTGGCGCCCGTACCGCGTGAACCGCGAGGTCGCCAATGTTCGAGCCGTTGCGTAGGAGGATGCGAAGCGGTTCATGCGCTCTCACCTGTCGCTAACATCGCAATGGAGCCTTGCGTGCTTGAGGTTTCGAGAGGGAATTTGTAATGGCAAGACTCACGACATCGAAAAAGAAGGCTGAGCCGAATAAAGAATTCGGACTGCCAGAACAACGCAAGTACCCAATGCCAGACGCCAGTCACGCGCGGAATGCCAAGGCTCGCGCTTCCCAAATGGAGCACCAGGGCAAACTGAGTGCCTCCGATAAGAAGAAGATCGACGCCAAGGCAGATAAGGTGCTGGGCAAGTAGCACACAGCCGCGAATGTCCTCATCGGCGATCTTTGCTTATAGCGTGGCCGATCTGCCGTGTCGGCTTGGCGTGGGGGGAAACGCTGATAACGTTACGACCAAGGGCAAACTATTGGCGAAACGCTTTGCAACCAAAACGCATCTTCGCTTAGGCGGGGATACGGGGAGACCCAATCCAGGCGGACGCTCCGGAGATGAGTCCTCTGCCGGAGGTCATCGAGCAAGTTGGCCCCTCGGAGAGTTAGTCTCATATCCCTGCCGACATTTCGTTAGCCTGTGTCCACAATTAGGTTCGGCGTTCACGGGAATTGGCAAATTCAGGCCCCGTCTCTTTTCTCTAGGAACTTTCTGTGGCGCAAGCATCCCTCGGTGCATCGCAATGGTGCCAGCGGATATGCCCAGTAACTTGGTCTCGCGCATTTTGAAACGCGAGGAGCGCACGGTCTACTCGTTTGGCTGCTTCCTCGAAACCGTGTCCCCTAGCGGATTCCAGGGAGCGTACCGCATCCGCATAAACCCGCAACTCAGCATCGTACCGATGGGTCAACACGTCGCGATCCTGGCACATACTGCCCTCCAGGCTCATCGACCCATCTGGTAGCTTCGGTGAGCAGCTTCAACTAGGGGATTCCCTAGTTGAGTGAGCCGTTTCACAATTCTTTCTGACAGTCAGGTTTAGGTGGGATTTCGTGGCTATCTCGCAGTTGGCGAACAGATCAGCTTCGGTCACCAAAACCCGTCGCCTTAACCACCACACGATAGCAAGACGCCCAACGTAGTTGCCGGGCTGCCATTCGACCGTTGAGCCCGCCGGAATGGTTATCGCTTTTGCGCCGCCATCTTCAATCGCATGTGGGTTTTCAAATCCTGTCACAGGAAGTTTGACCCGATACGTGACTACTTGGGTTCGCCGGGACGGATGAGGATTCATACAGCTTACAAAGCAAGCGAACCCCCGAAAGTTATGTCACTGATTCCAGATACCGCGCAATGACAATTTGAACGGCTCACCGCTCAGTTTGAGCGGAAAGGCGCGAACGGCTCACCACCTATGCGTCGGCGCGCTCAGGGATCGATTGGATTGGCCGGAATGCTGATAGACTCCCGGCGCTCCGTGGGCAATCGGGCTATACTATCCGTTCATGCCGAAAGCAGAATGTGCCCGGAAGATGGCACTCCTAGATGATGTTCGTGCCGCGATGGCTGCACTTATGACGATCCACAACGACGAAGTAGAAGCGCTGCTTCGAGAAGACTTCGATGGCATTGCGGAACTCAGAACGAAACTAGGCGCGGCGCGCGCACACAAAGCCAGCTTGATTGAGTTGTACCGTGAACACGTAATATCGCATGGATGCTGAAACGCTAACATTCTCAACATGAACGTTAAGACGGCAGCGGTTGAAGAGTCGCGCGGGCGACTGGCGATCCGTACGAAGTCTGAATTTACGCTTACGGCGTGGCGCTTTGGTCCGTGATCTCGGTTCCGCGTACGTTTACGTCAACATCGAACATCCCGAGTGTTCGACCTTCCCAGAGAATGCTAACTAAGCCGTCGCCATCATGGGGACCCGAGAGAACCTTAATGATGGCGCCGGCAGGTACGGTAACCGCGCGCGGTTTTCCCCCATCGCCATTGACATGTTCGACTGCTAGGGTGCCACGCTCAAGCTTGAATTGCTTTCCAGTTAGCAAGGAACTCCCTCGCAGGAGCCCAAAGGATAGCGAGCAGGTTCTAGGCCCGCAACTGGGGAGAGCCCTAGTTACTTCCATCGTGCGGAAAAAGAGAGTAGAGTTCAGACCCCTGGGAGCGCCTGAACGGACGAGAGGACGGGCGCTCCTCCACCGGCGCTGGTGATGCCGACGGCGCGGGAAGTTGACGCCGGGAGCAACCCCACCCAGGGCTGTCTTCTTCTAAGCCGCCCTGGGTTCCGTCAGGTAGTGGGTCCAGCTATACATCCGCCAGACCTAAACCAACCGCGCGACTTCGTTCCGCAGCGCTACCACGCGACGCAGCAACTCCGGCAACAAGCCGACGGACGCCTCTGCGTTCTCTTCGGTTATGTAGTCCCAGCCGCCGCCCATGCCGAAGAAATGCTCGTAACCCGACCCGATCAGCATTACCTTGCGTTCGGGATCGGGAATTGAAACCGAGTAGATCATCTGTACATCGCGCGCAGCGTAATCGGCCCTCACCTCTACGGAGGTTCCATCCAAAGCCCCGTCGTATTTCATCGTGCCACCGGGCATCTTCTCTTCCTTGGCGCCCAGCAAGCTCTGCAAGAGCGGCTTCACTAGCTTCTTCAGAAGGGGTGCCTTCGCCGGATGAAGCCTGGTCACATCCGCATCGTTCACAAGCGGCAGAGGCGCATCGTCGCGCGGCACGTAGCCCAGAATCGAACGCGTTTGACGCATCATCGCGACCGACTCCGCGTCACTGAGCATGGCCTTGGCCATGCGGATGCTCTGGTAGCGAAGGCCCATGGCTAGCGGTCCCCGCAACATGGCGTCGCCGTACTTCACCATGGCCAGATTCGAGTTCACCAGTTGCAGAATTTCCTGCTGCGCAGCCGGCGTAAGCACAAAGCCCAATGCGGTAATTCGAGCGCGCGCGTTCAGTAATTCCTCCCGTTCGGCCGGCGAGATGCTATCGAGATAGTCCAAGCAAGCCGTCGCTCGGGTCGATGGAATTTGGCGCAGCAAAGGGTAGCCGGCATCGGCCTCCGCATGGGTGTAATCGCGGACCAGGGAAACGATCTGCTCCATCCCAGGCCATCCTAACATCGAAAAAGTACGGGGCGGATGCGCGCCGCCATTCTAGGACTTGGGCCTTCGACCCTAGCGATAATGTCGCATAACGGCTTCCTTGAACTAACTTCCCACAAGCCGACTTGTGGTTCGCGATGATCGATCGATGGCGTCACCGGGTTTGGCGAGGGCTCGATCAGCCACAGCTACTAACATCGCTCTTATGGGAACCACTGGATGAGCGCGAACTCGGGCTACACGCCGAGCTCGCTGACGCCGGTCGTGACACGGTCGTAACTGATCCGGTTTCCAGAGACGGCCGCGACCGCGAGCCATCGCATTGCTGCTGCGCTTTCGGGACTCCGCAGCTTACCGCGCAGCGGGCAGGAAATGGTCCAGCACCATGATTTGCCCTGGCGCTTGCGCCTCGGTAGCGTCATGTCCGGGGAGCGCCCCCGCGACCCGCCGGCCATCGGGGGAGAGCCGGATGTTGCCTTGTGCCAGCGCCGGTTCCAGCTTCTGATTGATCCTGCGAGACTCCCGCCCGTCCACGAACCCCTGCCACAATTCCACATTCGGACCCGCTGGTTTCTGGAACAGCTCTGATTTGCTGTCCGGCATCCAATCCAGTCCCAACACCACTTCCTTCTCGCCGGTCACCCGACCCACCTCGCGTGGTAACGCGCCATCTACTGGAATGATGAGGAGGGCCTTGGCCTTACCCGCCGGATCTGTGATGCCCGAACCCAGGTAGGCCCCGTCCGGTGAGAGGAACAATCCGCGCAAATTCGCCCGCCGAATGAGTTCCCGCTCCCTTCCTGACACCAAATCGAGCGCCAGATATACCCCCTCGTCCTTCCGGACGTAGTAGAGCGTTTTTCCATCCGGCGAAAGCTCAATACGAGTTTCACCCGTCCCCTTCGGCCTGGCGGCCAGAAGGGAGGTCTCGCCGCTTTGCAGGTTCACTCGGTGCAACCCATTGGTATCGTCCCACAGCAAGTATCCGCCGTCACGCGTCCAGCGCAAGTCGTAAGGCTTTAACGGGGTGGACTGGAATTCGCGTACTTCACGCCTTTCTGCGATGCTGTAGATCTTGATTGAGAACTGCCACCCAGACCCCGCCCGTTTCTGCGACAGGTATGCCAGGCTCTTCCCGTCCGGCGACCATGCAGGCGAGTAACCTCCTTCCCCGGAGGCGCCGCTGGTAACGGCCTCGGGCTGTGATGTCAGCGTTCCCTTGGTAGTATCGAACCCTGCCACCTGAATGCTGGGCAGTTCGCGGCTCGAGGCCACATAATAGTAGAGCGCTCCGCCAGCAGACATCCCGACCACCGAGCCTGAACCAAGGTCCGGCTTGATCAACTCAGCCTGGCCCTGCGGCATCCCGCCGGTAAATGCGATGGCCCACAGTCCAATGATGCCGGTGCGCTTGTTGGTAAAGAGAATCTGTTTTCCATCCGGTGACCATCCCGCCAGTTGATCGCTCCACGCACTCGCCGCCACCGCAACTTCCCGGCCGCTGGCAAGCTCGATCACGTACACGCCGCGCTGGTCGTTGCCCGATCCAGTAGCTCGGTCATAGGCCAGATACTTTCCATCCGGTGAAAATAGGGCTTTCCAGCTTCCATGGCTGGGACCGCTCCAGTCAGTGGTCTTTAGCACTCGAAGTGATCCATCCTGCACGCCAATCATGGCGATCGCGGCTTTCATTCCTGGGCGCGCCGGCTGGCCGGTTCGCGCATCCGAGTTTTCCGGCTCCATGTGGACTGCGATCCACTTGCCGTCTGGCGACCAGTCCTCCGGCATTAAGAACCGCATTTCCGCACTCTCGAATATCTTTTGCGGGTTGGGATCGCCCGCGAGATTGGCCACTCGCAAATCGAATCGATTGATCTTTCCTTCATACCAGCCGTACGCGATTTGCTTTCCGTCACGCGAGAACACCGATTCCTCGGCAAATGCCGCCTCCCCCTTCTTCTTCCAGGTGCCGGCCGTCGTGATGGCGCGATCCGTGCCGGCGACGAAATCGTGCACCGTCAGGTTGCCGGTCTTCCAATCCGGATAAGAGATGTAGCGGCCGTCGGAAGACACGCTTCCTTCGTCGTCAGCGTTCTGACCGGCCCATACCAGCGTCGTAGTCTGCCGCAACGTTTGTGCGGTGCCTGCCGAAGCGTCGAGATGCGTGCGAGCGGCGGCAACAGCCTCTTTTTGATCCCCGTACTCGCGCACGATTTGTTCGTAAATCCTGCGCGATTCCGAATCACCGAGCTTTTGGTAGCACTCGGCCATGTGCACCAGCGCCTGCGCGGCCAGCGGCCGAACGCCGCTCTGTGCAACCTTCCTATACCGCTCGATGGCGGCCTTCAGATTGCCATCCACAAGCTCTGTGTTCATGGCCGCTTTGAGCAGCCGCTCGGCGTCCTGAGCCCTATCAGCGCCAACTGCGAGTACCGCAGCCACGATTCCAATCCAAATCGGTTTCATCATTGTTCTCATCGGGAACCACCTCCTGCACCGAGGCTACGCTCTGCATTCCATAACGGCTCCATAGTCGTGTCACGATTCGGTCACGTCTTTTTTCTGGCGCACAACGGACTCACGCCTGTGCGTCCTCCAAATCCATCCGATATCCGATTCCCTTGACGCTCTTGAGATACTGCGGCGTGGCGGGCGACGGCTCGATCTTCTTGCGCAGGTTGGCGACTTGGTTGTCGACGACCCGCTCGGTGATCGCGGTCTCTTTACCCCACACCTCGTCAATGAGCGTGCGCCGCGTCAGCACATGTCCGGCGCGCCGCACCAGGAGGGCCAGCAGTTTGAACTCCAGGGGCGTCGTCGGCACAACTTTGCCGCTGCGGCGCAGTTCCCCTTTCGCGTGGTCGAGTTCGCAGTCGCCAAAACCAATAACACCCGCCGCACCGGGTTCCGGCAAGGTGCGCCGCAGCAAGGCCCGGATGCGCGCGCGCAGCTCCTTGGGACTATACGGCTTGGTCATGTAATCGTCCGCACCAAGATCCAGCCCCAGCACCTTCTCCGCCTCGGCGGTGCGCGCGGTTAATAGCAGGATCATTGATTCCACGCCGGAGCGCCGCAGCTCCCGGCACACGTCGAAGCCGTCCTTCTTAGGCAGCATCACATCGAGCACGATCAGATCGAACGCCGTCTCGCGCCCTCGCTTGAGCGCAGCTTCGCCGTCCTGCACTATCTCGACCTCGTAACCTTCCAGGCGCAGATCGTCTTCCAGCGCAATGGCGATCGCTGGGTCGTCTTCGACAATCAGAAGCCTCGACATTTTCATAGCGCTGCCGCGGGAAGTACCAGCGTAAACGTGGAGCCGCGGCCAGGCTCGCTTTCCAGGCGCACTGAGCCACCGTGTGCCTCCATAATCCGTTTCACCAACGCCAGCCCGATGCCGACGCCGCGGACGCCCGCCTGCTTTGCCTCGGCGCCGCGCACAAATTTCTGGAAGATCCGTTCGCGCTCCGCCGAGGGTATGCCGGATCCCTCGTCTTCCACCGCCAGCAGAACCGAGTTTCCCTGGCGGCGCGCGGCCACTCGAATGGGGCTACCCGGCGGCGAGTACTTGGCGGCGTTTTCCAGCAGATTCCAAAGCGCGCGAGAGAGCGCTTCGCGATCGGCGCGAATCGGCGGAAGACCCTCTTCGATGTCACACTCTACTTGCCGTTCTCGTGCTTGCGATTCGCGGCGGAATTCTTCGAGGATGCCGGGCACCAGTTCCGCAATGCCGGCCGGTTCCAGATGCCACGCGTAAGCTCCTGCTTCGATCCGGCCGAAACTGAGCAGGCTCTCCACCATCCGGTGCAGGCGCTCGGTTTCATTCGCCAGAAGCGCGTAGTATTGCGTCTTGCGTTCTTCGCTCGTGACGCCGCGCGAGACGAGAAGGTCGGTGAGGTGACGCAGCGAGGTTAGCGGAGTCCGGAATTCGTGCGAAACCGCGGAAACGAAATCCGACTGCTGCCGCGCAAGTATAATTTCGCGCGTTGTGGCGCGGTACAGTCCGTACGCGGCGCCTAGGATCGCCAGGAACGCCAGCGCCAGACCGCTGATGACAACCGTGCGGCCGCGGTCGGCGGGGTTCGCGAACGACGACACGTTGATTATGAAGGGCAGCCGCGTTTGCCCCGGCATGAGCGACACGCCGTCTTGACTGGCGCTGCCGGCAATGGGCTGGCCGTCGGTGTCGTACAACGCGACAGGATAAAGCTGCGTGTTCCACAGCTCTTCGATCTCGCCTGGGGTAGCGAGCCACGCTCTGCCGTCGTTCCAGATCGCCAGCACGGTGCCGCTCTTCTCGCGCAGAATGCGGCGGCCCCGCGGTTCGAGGTCAGCATTCCTCAAATACAGAGCGGCCTCTGCTCGCAACGATGACGGCGCTGGGGCACCCCAGTTCTGCACCAGCTCACGATAAAAGTCGAACGTGGCTCGATCCATCTGCCACCGCCCGGACTCCAGCGCCTTGGCCAGCGCGGCAGCTTGGGTCTTCAGGTTCTCAAAGTCGCGAGCTTCTTCCAAAACACGGCAGTGTCCCTGGTAGCCCAGCAAATCGGCAGGCTGCCCGGCTACAGTCGCTGAGACAAGTTGCTCCAGGCTAACGTAGGCGCGAAGTGCGCCCTCGCGGTCCCCGAGTTTGCGCAGGACACGCCCGAGGCGCACCAGCGCCGCGGCGCGTATGCCCGGCTTCGGCGATTCCGCGAGTTTACGACAAGCGCTTGCCGCGCTTTGCAGATCTCGTTTCTGGAATTCAAGGGCTTCAGCTTCGGCAAAGAGAGTTGCTGGTGGCTCCTCTTCGGCATGGGGGCTCAACACAATCCCGCGGCCCTCGGCGAGCTGGTCCTCGATTTCCTGCAAGCGTCGCTCGATATGCAGGACCAGCCGGCCCGCGGCCACTTCGAGGGTTTCTCTGCGCCGCTGCCGTTCAGCGTCGCGGTCCTGTTGGAGGATGCGTACGCCCAGCCAGCTCAACACCAAGATGGGGACCAGGGTGGCCGCTGCCAACAAAAGCGGGATCTTGCGCATTCTCCTTTATTTTATGGAGCCTAAGCCACAGCCGTGTCATTGGCGTGTCACGAACGCGTCACGGACGAAAAACGGCGTCGTGGGAAGTTAGGCATCGCCTGTCGGGGTGCCGCGTAGCTTCCGATAATGCTCGATAACGGTCTCCAAGCTCGATTAGGAGTCGCCTCATCTATGGGGTGTGCGCGCGGCGCATTCAATGGAGACGGCCCCGCCGATCAACGAATAAATGGAATGTAGGCGCTCACTGAGTTCCGATACTCTCGAAACGCATCTCCGAACCGCAGTTCCAGCAGGCGGTCTTCTTCGCGGATTCGAGTCTCGGTGCCAATCATGAAGACGGCCCCCGCAACAATCACTATCTGCCAGATCGACACCCAAAGTCCCGTCGCTATCATCATGCCAAGCATCGCTGTGTAAATCGGGTGGCGGAGAAAACCGTAGGGGCCCGTTCGAACCAGCTTGTGATCCGAGTACAGCGCCGCCTGTATTTGCCACTGCCTTCCCAGATGCCGGACGGCTCTCCATGCAAGCCACGCTGAAAGAGGAGCCAGGATCATTGCAAACACGAGAAGCCCCGGCGGACGCAGGTCCTTGGGCCGTATTTGAACGAATGCGATGAAAAACGCCACCGACTGGACGACAATTCCAATCTTCGCCTTCGGAGCTTTTTTCACGACCTCGTGCGTTGACGCCTCGCCCTTCTTGGCTCGCAATCTTTGAATGAACGGAATCACACCGATGGGCCAGGATCCGTACACCACGATCATTGCCACGATTTCCAGCTTCGTCAATTAGTTCCCCGATGGTTTCGCGGCATGGTCGAAGTTCGACTCACCAGTTCATTATTTTGCACAAATTCGATAGAGAGTATATCTCGGTGCGCAAGGTTTGGTCAGTTCGCGCTTCAGTTCGAGTCATCTGGGAACGTCTCGCGGAGCGGTATTGTTGCGCTTGATGTCCTCGCTAAAGCCGAGGTAATGTGCTCATGATATAACTACCGTTAATGCCCAATAACGGTTTCGAACAGCTGCACGATCTACTGTTTTGGCGTTACGGGAACTCGAACTGAGGCCAGGTTTTTGGCACACCTGTGAGCGATCGGGGAACGGAATCGGTTCCGATGGTCGATTAGGTTCGCCCGGTGTGCCCTGCGTCGCCCAAGCGTTTTTGGCACGATATCCGTATCGCCAAGTGCCGCTCCAGTTTCCTGGGACAGCGAGTCGCCGCCCCCAGTCTTGGCACTCAGGGGAGCGTCGTCCTCGTCAGGGTCGTGTTGGGTTTCAGCAACTGGTTCGCGTGCGCGAATGCGATTAAAGTAAACTTAACTCGCGCGCGCGAGGGCAGAGGCACGGGAACAATACTAATGAATCAATGAGTTACCGTGTATACTGATTTTTCGGAAAAGTCGGCTGCCAACCAGGTACGAAAACCGGCCGTTTCTGATGTCCCGCTTACGCTTTCAGTTCCGCCCGTCGACACTCTTAAACTGAAGCCTGACCGGATGGGCACAGAGTTTCTGGAGAGTGGGCGTGCGTTCTAGCATTGCGCGCGCTATTACAGAGAAGAGATATGAAAGACACACCGCACGGTTTCAGTCCGACCAAGTTTCGGCGGAACTGCGAATCTCTCTCTGAATGCGCTCAAACACTGGCAGCCAGGTCGGTATCCGCTCGCTGCGACGATGACAAGATCCACGATCTGATCGCCGAGCGTGACAAATTAACTAAACGCAATTGGGAGATCAACAGCGCCCTGGCGACCTTGAGTGGTCCGCAGGCCACACCAACTGAGGAACTCTGCGCAGAATTCTGGAAGAACCGCGGGCAGAGCGAGATGCTCACCAAGGAGATCGAGAAGTTGTCGGAGCCGTTTCACAAATACGAAACTGACGCAAGCGCGTTCCTAGAGAACGTGAACTCGGTGCTCTTATTCACTGCCGGGCACCGTGCGGCAGAGATTCGCAAGGACATTCTCAGCCTCCCATTAATGCAGACTGGCTTACGTAGGGATCCCGCCTATTCTCGCGAGAACTTCCTCGCGATCAGCCTCCGTCTGAGCGAACTCGCCAAGGCTCGCAATGGGCGGATCACACACAAAAGGCCTCCGAAAGATCTGGAGCGTGAGGCGCTCCGGGCCAAAGTACGGCGCTGCTGGGCTGAGTGTGAACAACCCAGCCACAGAGACTTCTGTGATCGCTTGCAGGCAAGCAAAATACCTTTACCTCCAACGGTTAGTTGGAGAACTAACGGCAGTTGGCCTGCCGCATTCAAGAGTAATCGAAGCGCTGTGTCAAAATGGCTGTCCGACGGGTCCGTGAGTAAGAGACTAGGTCTTACCTCTTGTTACTTGGCGTAAAACGGTATCATCCTTTCCCCTTAAGAACTTACTCTTGCCCGACTCAATCGCTCCAAGGAAATTGCACTGAGACAGGCTAAAGTTGTTGCACGATGGCCTATCAACCAATCCGCGATCACCGAATTACTCTGCGGCTATCTCAGGCTGAATTGGCACGGTTATCTGCGAATCGAAGGCCTGTACACTAGGGATGCGACTCTTACCCGACGAGCTCGCGTTCTTCACGCGAGGAGATGGAGCGCGCTGCTCGCGAGACTTTGGAACAGGGCGCATCGCATAGGTTCAGCGATCAGGAATGGACCAGGATACGAGGAAGGCTGCACGAGTATTGCGCCATCTTGCGGGGCTGGGAAAAAGCGAGGTCGCAAAAACAGATTTGATGCATGCCGCTAAGCATGATAACATTTATCTCGTGAAAGCCAAATCAAAGAACCCTCATGCCGCCGCCCTTGGCAAACTAGGCGGCATTGCACGGCGCAAGGCCACGACCAAGACCCAACGTTCGGCGATCGCGCGGAAAGCCGCCAAAATCCGCTGGAGCCGAATAGGGAAAGGCTAGGCATATGGGACTGCCAAAAGCAGCATTACCGCCCATCGATACAGCGCGACCAACGAAAGCTGTCTTGTATGCCCGCGTCAGCAGCAAGGAACAGCGCGAAGAAGGCTACAGCATCGAGGCCCAGATGCGACTGTTGCGCGACTATGCGGCACGTCAGGGCTTCGTCCTTGTCGAAGAGTTTATCGATGTCGAATCGGCCAGCAAGAGCGGACGTACCGGATTCAACGCCATGCTCGCGTACCTGCGAAAACAGACGTCGTGTCGGGCGATCCTCGTCGAGAAAACGGACCGACTCTATCGGAATCTCAAAGACTACGCCACCCTTGATGTCAAAGACTGGGGCCTGAGTATCCACCTTGTCAAGGAAGGCGAAGTTCTCACCCCCGATTCACGGTCGAGTCAGCAGTTCGTGCACGTATCAAGGTGCTTGTCGCGCGTAACTACAGTCAAAACCTCGGCGAGGAAACCATCAAGGGGATGACGGAGAAAGCTCGCGGCGGGATGTACCCCTCTTTTGCGCCCACTGGGTATAGGAATGCCGATGGCCCTGACGGTAAGCGGATCATCGTGCCAGACCCTGAAACAGCCCCTACCATAGTGCGCCTCTTTGCGCTCTTTTCTTCAGGTGGCTTTTCACTGAAGGAACTTACAGCCAGGGCGCGCAGCGAGGGTTTCACGCTTCGTGGCGGACGGATTCACAAAAGCACGTTACATCAGATCCTCCGCAAGCAACTCTATAGCGGCGATTTCGATTTCAACGGCCAAACGTACCAAGGCACCTACGAGCCGTTGGTCAGCAAGGACACCTGGGAGCGGGTTCAATCCATCCTGAATAACAACGGACAGACCAACCGCCACCGGATCAAACGGGACTTCCCATTCAGCGGATTGGTCCGCTGCGGACATTGCGGCTGTATGCTGGTCGCTGAGATCAAGAAGGGGCGTTACGTCTACTATCACTGCACAGGACACCATGGTAAATGCCCCGAACCATACACGCGTGAGGAGCTTTTGGTAGATCAGTTCGCTCACAACCTCGAACAGCTCATGATTCCGTCCGAAGTTGCCGAATGGCTCCAAGCCACCTATGTCGAATCAGATCTGACCGAACGAGCCGCGCGTGAACGTGCTATCAAGCAGCACCAGGCACAGTATGATCGCCTGGAAGCCCGAATTGAAACCTTATACACTGACCGGCTTGACGGGCGGATTGGTCCTAGCTTTTACGACACCAAGGCCGAAGAAATTCGCGCTCAGCAACAGATGCTTCTACGAAAGATGGAACAGATCCGATCGAGTGCGCCCGCACCAATAGAAGATGCGCTCAACTCTATGCAGCTCACCAGCGAGGCATCGGCATTGTTTCGCGAGCAGAACGGCCATGAGCAGCGCCGATTATTGAGAACACTGGTAAAGAACGCCTCATGGCAAGCGGGCGAGTTGCGGTTGGAGTTCGAAGAGCCGTTTGAGATTTTGCGAGCTTCGAACCTCGCAAACCGCAGAAAGGAAATGCGGGAAGCCGGGTCGGGACGCGATTCTGAGATTTGGCTCCCCACTGATCCCAGACGAACCCGTCTCCGGAGAGACTTTCCTAAAGATAGCGTCTAATAACGCTAAAATAACGCGGCGAGCCCACGGCAAGTCGGTGCGTTCAGGACGATCACGTCGACCGAATTGACCTCCTCACGGCCTCCTGCCTGACGCCTGGCCTTAATCACCGTGCCAGAAGAGTCTGCGAAGCTGGGCACGACTTTGATTTCCCTCGCGTTATTTCCTGCGCTAGTTTCACGTCAAGTAGCGTTGATCCCCACGTCCGTTCGAATCGAGCCAAGGTGGAGTCTTTTACCCTTGCGTGGCGAAAACATTCCATTGTAAAATGATTTAGGCAGACAACCATATCTGCCGCCGAAAGGGAAAGCAATGAGATCCTCTCACGCGCTCCCCTCCTCCATCTTCAGACATCAGATTCCGGGGTTGTCTGATCTCGGACACTTTTTGATCTCAACCCGCCTCTTCGTGGTTGACCGCCTGAGATATGCAACTTGCGGAGCTGGCACCGGGCCGTTCGAAGAGGCTTACGACGTGTTCGCGCGAGTATTTTCAAGCGAGCGAACACCGGATGAAACCCTGATCGGTACGACTATACCGTCATTGGTTGCCGAGGCGGCGGAGGAGTACCGCTGGCTTCGATTTCCAACACTACTTAGTAGGCCTCTTGAGCCGCACCTTCTCGCACAAGTCGAAAAGCTGGTTGCCACACCCATCGCGAGATGGACCGCGCACATGCGCCGAACGTCGAAGTTAAATCAACCTCTTCCAGTGGCTGCTATTGTGGCCGAACTCAAGCTGAATGATTTGCCGATGGACGCAAACGGAGAGCCTCAAGACGTTGATGCCTGTAGAGCTTTTCGGGTGAAGGCCATTGAGGCTTATAAGAAGAATTGGCGGACAGCCACGCAGAAGGTCACTGATGCCGACATCGCCCGCGAGTGCGGCTGGCGTGATCGTACATACATCGGCAAGTTCAAGCGCTGCGACCCGAACAACACCCTTGCGGTGAACATGAAGATATGGCGGGTGCTTCGGTCGACGTCAACACCGCGTTTTACAAAAGCCGGTACTTCCCCAAAATAAGTTCCGCATTCCGCACATTATTGTCTTGCCTTCATCATTGCGGAAAAAGCCAAGCTAGATCTGCGGGCGTTCTGATGTTCTTGAACGTCACACGGAGGACCTAGCCAAATGAGGGCAATCATACTACCGGACAGAATCGAGTTTTGGTCTTTGGACCGCCTCAGCGCGGAAGACCGTCAAGCTCGTTTCCACTCACAACTGCAAATAGAGCAAATCGGGAACAGCATCACGGAGTTCGGTTTCACAAATCCAATTCTGGTGAATCCAGAAGGTCGGATCATAGTCGGTTACGCTCGCTATCTTGCCGCTCAGAAGACCAAGCTGGCGCGGGTGCCGGTGATCGTACTGGCACATCTAAGCAAAGCGCAGCAGCGTGCGTACCGGATTGCAGACAACCAGCGAAGGCGAACGCTGATTCCGGAGGGAAGGCGAACGGCATTCCGGGCTGAAGGCGAACACGTTCTCGGAGCGTAGCGACGCTGGCCTCTCGATTGTGCGGGAAGTGTTCGGCTTCGTCAAGAAAAACCTGTCCGAAGGATCCGGAGCGAAGCGGAGGAGGGCGCGCCGCTAGCGGAGAAAGGGGTGCGGGGAAAGGGGCGGCAGCCCTTGTCCCCGCCCAGCACTGGAGAGACCCGGCGGGCGTTAGCTCGACGGCTGAGGTCGCACGTTTCTTCCGCATGGAATCCCCGCGCATCTCGATGCGATGCGCGTTGTGGACCAGGCGGTCGAGGATGCCATCGGCGGCGGTGGGATCGCCGATCTGCTCGTGCCAGCGAGCGACCGGCAGTTGCGAGGTCAGGATCATCGAGCGCGTTTGATAGCGGTCTTCGCAGATCTCCCAGAAGTCGCGGCGCTCGGTTTCCGCAAGCGGAGCCATGGCCCAGTCGTCGATCACCAGCACATCGATGCGGCTGAGCCGGGCCAGCAGAGCTGCGCAGACTGCCGTCGGCGCGCGCGATGGCCAGATCGCGAAACAGCGCCGGCGGCGCGGTGTAGAGCGCCGAGTATCCGTCGCGGCAAGCCTTCTGCGCCAGCGCGCAGGCCACGAAGCTTTTGCCGACGCCGGTCGGTCCGAGCACGAAGATGTTTTCGTGATTGCGCGACCCAGGCCGACTTCTGCGCCAGGGCGCGGATCACGCTCTTGTCCAGCCCGCGCGCCGCGCGATAGTCGATCTCTTCGACACAGGCATCCCTTGAGTTTGGCGGCGTGCAAGCCGCCGTGCCAGCGCCTGGTTCTCGCGCCAGCTCCACTGGTGATCCACCAGCAGGCCGAGCCGTTCCAGAAAGCTCAGCTCTCGTGGCGGCCGGATCTTGCTCCTGCGTCTTCAACGCATCCGCCATGCCCGAGCAGCCGCATGGCCGTCAGTTTTTCCATCATCGGTTCTTGTAGCATGTTCGCTCTCCTTATTCGAAGTACTCCGCGCCGCGGATGTTGTCATGCGGTGGTGGTGGTGCGCGGGCGGTGGCGAGACGATGGCAAGGGCTGCTTGATCGAGCGAGTTCTTCAGGATCGATTCGATGCTGCTGGTAGCGGCACGCGCCGGTGAGCAACGCACGCTCCGCGGCGGCTTCCACGCGTTGCATGCGAGTACTTCTCCGCCAGCCGGATGATACCCAGGCAGCCGCGATAGCCCATCTCCGGATGCGGCTTGTCCGCCATCATCCGCTCGAACAGTCGCGCGGTGTGAGGGCCGATGGTTTCGCGCCCAATGCACCATGCGCGAGGGCGTCCACTCCAGATGCGCCCGATGACTCTTGGGCCGATGCTCATCGTTGGTGACGGCTTGTCCGCGGCCGCGGCTGCGCAGGTGCGAAGCCACGCGCGTGCCTTTGTGCAGGATCTCCACCGTGGTGGGCGTCGAGCGGATCTCCACCAGCCTCGTGCACCAGGTTGTAGGGCACGCTGTAGAAGTTGGCATCGAAGGCCACGTGATAGTCGATATTGACGCGCGCGCGCGACCACTGGCTCATGATCGAAAGGCTTCGCTGGGCAGCGGCTTCAGAGCAGGCTTGTCGATGCGCTTCCAAGACACTCGCGCGGGTGCCATCCTGCTTACGAAAGGGCCGGTGATTGAGCTTGTGGAGCAACTCGCGAATCGCCTGGTTGAGCTTCTTCCAGCGAGAAGAACTTGCGATGCCGCAACGCCGCGACGATCCAGCGTTGGGCAACTTGCACGGCATTTTCCACCTTGGCTTTATCCCGCGGCTTATACGGCCGCGCCGGCACGATGCCGAAGCCGTAGTGCATGCGCGAAGTTGTAATAGGTCGGGTTGAGATCCGGATCGTAGCGGTGCGCTTTGCTCACGCCGGTCTTGGTGTTGTCGGGAACGGCCAGCGCCGGAATGCCGCGGAAATGTTCGAAGGCGTGCACGTGCGCCCGCAGCCACGCTTCCATCTGCTGGTCGCGCGTGGCTTCGGCCCAGGTGTAAGAACTGGCGCCGAGGGCGGCCACGAACAGCGACGCTTGCCAGGCTACGCCCGGTGTGCCGGTCGTAAACGGGAATCGTCGCGCCGGCCCAATCGACGAACACCTTCTCGCCGGCCTTATGCTCCTGCCGCAGCACCACGTCGAGCTTCGAGCGCCAGCGCTGGTACAGCTCGCAGAATCGGCGAGTAGCGATAGCCGTCCGGGTTGCGCTTGCCGGTACTCCTCCCACAGCAACTGCAGGGTCACGTAGCTTGCTGCCTCCGCAGTTGCTCGTGGATCGCGGCGAAGTCCGGCGGCGTGCGCGCCGGTTCGTGCTCGGCGATCCGGCGTTCCGGGCGCGGGAACAAGCGCTGCTTCCACCCGCGCTTCATCCCAATCGTCCGGCAACGGCCAGTTCACGCCCGCCGCCTCGGCTCGTTGTCAGGTACTTGTGAACCGTGCTGACCGCGATCGCGCAACTTCGCCCGATCTGCTGGTAGCCCAGTTTGAGTTCGTATCGGAGGCGCAGGACCTCCCGTGATCTTCCGCATGGACAGTCTCCTGGCCGGCACTCTGATCCTCCCTTGGAGGGTTCATTGTGCCGGTTTGATCGCGCTGAACGCGAGCTGGGATGAGGAGGTTTTGAAAGAAGAACTAAAAGCCCTCATGGAGGAGGCCATATCGCTCGATCTGATTGGTTTTAGTGAAGAGGAGTTGAGACGTCTTGACGCGTGTCCGGAGCTCCAACGCGGTCTGACAGACGAGGATGCGATACCCGAACCCGCCGGTGACACCGTTTCACGACCAGGTGACCTGTGGATGCTCGATCGCCATCGGTTACTGTGCGGGGATTCGACAGAAGCAGCGGCGATTCAGAGGTTATTGGGGGGAAAAGAAGCCGCCATGACCTTTACTGATCCCCCTTACAACGTGGCATATGAAGGTACGAGCAAGCGAAAACTTCTCAACGATGACCTAGGCAGCGCGTTTCCTCCGTTTCTCGAAAAGGCATGTCGAAACATTGTAGAGTCTACGGCGGGCGGAATCTATATAGCGATGTCGTCCTCCGAACTCCACACGCTCTCGAAAGTATTCTTCGAAGCGGGCGGACATTTCTCGACGTTCCTTATCTGGACCAAAGATCGGTTCACCCTGGGGCGTTCCGATTATCACCGGCAGTTTGAGCCGCTGCTTTATGGATGGCGGGAGGGAGCAAAGAGACACTGGTGCGGGGATCGAAAGCAGGGTGATGTCTGGTGCTATCCCAAGCCTAAAGCCAACCGCCTGCATCCCACGATGAAACCGGTGGCACTGGTGGAACGGGCGATCCTCAATAGCAGCGAGAGAAACGATGTGGTGCTCGACCCTTTTGCGGGGGCGGGATCCACGGTGATTGCCTGCCAGAAGACCGCGCGGCAGGCATGCATGCTCGAATTAGATCCTAAGTATGTAGACGTGATTATCCGTCGATGGCAGGACTTCACCGGACACGCAGCAGTTCTTGAAGCGGATGGGCGGCGCTTCACCGATATTGCCCAAGATCGTCAAACTCATGCGGTGGCCGATGAGGTTGCGCAATGAGCCAAGTTCGCGGTCGACCATTCCAACCCGGTAACACGTTCGGTCGTGGGCGACCGGCCGGAAGCCGAAACAAATCCACCATTGCCTTACAGGGCATGCTCGATGAGCATGCCGAGGCCATTCTGAAAAAAATCATGGTAATGGCCCTACAGGGGGAAAAGGCAGCGATTCGGCTCTGCTTCGAACGGCTCCTACCGGTGCGGCGCCAGAGTTCGGTCAAGTTCAAACTTCCACCCCTCGATTCGATCACCGATATCGCGAAGGCTGCAAAGAACGTGGTTCGAGCCGTCTCGGCTGGAAAACTAACACCTGCCGACGGTGAAACAGTGACCGGCATGCTCGAAAAGCTCCGCCAAGGCGTTGAAGCGGCCAGCCTCGAAGTGAGGATTGGTGCTCTAGAGCGCCAGCAATCAAAAGGATCTCGGGATGAGACTCCGACAGCTTGACCGCCGTGTTCGTCTCTTGGAGGCCACCGTCGCGGGCCGCGCGATCCACAATCCACTGCTGATCCTTGTGGACCTTCCGGGCCCGCATCGCAAGCTCGGTGTCAATGAACACGTCGTAATCGATCGCTTCCGCGATACAGGGAGGGTTGTTTGGGGTCAAGAACGGATAACATCCGACCCGGATGACGATGGGCGCACGTGCGAACCAGGCGGGTACATTCTGGGGCTGCTTGAGAGATTTCACCAGACCTGTCACTGGCGGACCGTTTCTGGAACGTGCCGCATGTGCGCGGGAACCCCGGTAGCGGCGAGCGACTTAGAAAAGAGGCTGACTGATGATTAAGCTAAAGTCGCCTCAGATGCAAGTCTTCTTGAACCCGCAGCGGTTCCGATTGTTGGTGGCCGGAAGAAGGTTCGGAAAGACATTTCTGGCACAGACTGAGTTACTGCGAGCTGCCGGAGGGAGAGGGCGGGTGGCTTGGTACGTTGCACCGAGTTACAAGCAGGCGAAACGGATCGTCTGGGGCCCGCTGAAGGAACTCACGCGACCCTACTGGGCAAGCAAACCCAACGAGACCGATCTTAGGATCGAACTCGCTGGCGGCGGCACGATTGCCGTCCGCGGAGCCGACGCCTACGACAGCCTGCGGGGTGAAGGGATCGACTTCGTGGTACTCGATGAATTCGCGTCCATGGCGCCGGCCGCCTGGCACAGCGTTCTCCGGCCGATGCTCGCCGACCGGTTGGGTGAGGCGCTGTTCATTGGTACTCCGAAAGGATTTGATCATTTTTATGACCTCTTTAGTGAAGCGGAAGGACGCCCTGGATGGGCCGTCTTCCACTTCACGACTGAACAGGGTGGGAATGTTCCGCAGGAGGAATTGGCGGTCGCGGCTTCCGAGATGGACGAGCGTTTGTATCGTCAGGAGTTTCGCGCCAGTTTCGAGGAACTGCGCTCCGGCAGGGTGTACTGGGGGTTCGACCGTACCCTTGATGTTTCTGAGGTCGAGTTTGATCCTCGGTTCGACCTGTGCTGGTCGCTCGACTTCAATATTGATCCGGCCTGCAGTTTGCTGTGTCAAATCATTCACGACAAGATTCATGTGTTAGATGAAATCGTGCTCAGCAACTCGAATACGTACGAAGTATGCAAGGACTTTTCCCGCCGTGCAGAGGCTATCTTGGGTTCGCGTAATAAGCGGGCTCCCTCCGCAATTCGAATCTTCGGTGACGCCACCGGTGATAGTCGCAAGAGCTCAGCCTTTAAGACAGACTGGCAGATCATTCGGGATTTCTTTCGCGATCAACAGCACATCTTCAACGCCCATTACGCAGTACCCGATGGGAATCCTCTGGTCGCCGATCGCGCAAACTGCGTCAACGCCAAAATCGTAAATGCAAAAGGTGAGCGCCGGCTCACTGTGAACCGCCGTTGCACACATCTGATCAAGGATCTTGAGCAAGTGTGCTGGAGGTCGGACACAAACGGGAATAAACTGCGCGAAGTGGACTCTTCAAATCCTGCACGGACTCATGCTAGCGACGCTCTCGGCTATTTGATTGCACAAAAGTTTCCGATGCAACGAGGCTTGCCTCAGCGGCACTTTTGAAGCATCTACCGGATCTTGGCGAGAATCCAGGACACCAGACCTGCGTCAACAACCATCCCTGCCAGACGAAGGGGTAGAACAAGTTCGACCGTGGGGCTGCTTTCTTCCTTGGCTAGGCTTGGGGTGGGGCTGTGGACTACAAAGAAAAGCTTCCGGAAGCCGCGGCCTTGAAACTGGTCGCGATATAGCGCGAAATCCGCCGTGTCGGCGGCGGACTTGATTTGGACCTGATAACGTTCGGTGGTGATGGGTTCCTCGAGTTCCAGGTCGGCGTACTTCATGGTTTCGCCGAGTACGCTGAGCCGACGCCAACCGGCTTGACGAAAGAGAAGGTCGACCAGGGTTTCAAAATCCTTCCAATGGAGTTCGCCTATCGCCGCTTGGACCGCACCGACGAGCGTGTCACGAGCCTGTGTCACGGCCTTGTGCGGCCAACTCGACTGGGCGTTCAGAAGACGACGCAGGCGCTCTGCCGCTCGTACCGCACAGAAGGTTCCCCGAAACCCTTGCAACTGCGAGAGAAGCCCGGGAATATCTGAAATGAGGAGAGTGCGCCCGTTCACGTCACGATCGCTCCATGCCCCGCAGACGCGCCTGAATTTCGAAACCTCGTCTTCTTCAACCGGCCCTGCTGCAAGCCGGCACCACCACAGTCGCGATCCGTGAAACGTAATCCACACATCCGCTTCGGTCGAAAGGACGATCTCGCGAAGGGCATTGGCGTCACGTGCAGCCCTCCCTTTACGTGAGAGTTCCGCGCGGAGCTTATGCTGAATGGCCTCCCAGTTGTGTGCATTGATGTCGAAAAGAGAACTGCTGACCCACCCGATTCGCATGATGTGGTTCGCGATGCTATCGAGTTCCCACGAACCGCCCTTCCCTAGCTTGATATAGAAAGCTCGTTCGAGCGGAACCTGGCACTCTTCTTGTGGCTCTAAATGAGGCATATATGCCGTTGGCTAAAAAGTCTCAGAGTAGCACCATTGAGTGTGCCTCCGGTCCGGCGCACACGTCAAGTCCGCCCCTCAAACCTCAAGAGCAGGTCTGTAGGCGTCATCGTGTGTGAATTCCGACGCCGATCCGGTGTCTCGCAGGAGCAGCTAGGGGCAGATTGCGGCTTTGACCGGACCTACATCAGCCGTCTTGAACGAGGGATTCTGAACCCGACCGCGATCCGGCTTTGGAAAATTGCGGATGCCCTGAAAACTCCCTTTCATCTGATGGTGCGGGCAATGGAGAATTGGGCCGCGGAACAGGAAGCAACCCGCCGTTAGGCTTATCTTCCGTTCGTTATCCGTTCAATCCCCAAGCATCATCGAACTCGGTGAGGCGCGCACAGCACTCTTCACAGATCAGAAGGTGCTCTTCAACCTCTCCTAAATCTGGTTCTTCCAGTCGCCCCTCGCTGAACTGAACCAGCAATTCATCGGGAATGTGTTCGACGATCATACCGACACGTCTTCCGGCCGTCGTGGTTCGTGGCGTTCCCTTCCCTAAACAACGCGGTGGCTTGAATCCGAGGGACAGAGCTTGCGCTCAATCCATCGTTTTGTCCGTTCGAGTTGTTGGAGTCGAGGGCCCATGACCGAAACTGTTACCTCAGGATACCTGCCTATGCTCGTGTTCATTGCTCGTGAATAGACAGCTTAACTGGGAGGAAGTCAACTGCAAGATCGCACACATTTCACTTGCTTCCTGAACACACCAGAGCGTCCATGGAACTGTGGTTCACGGCGGGAGAAAGGACCCGCTTCCATGGATCCAACTATCAATGCGGCGATCGAGGAGCTGCCACGCTCGAAGGTCGCCGCGCTTCAGAAGCGATACCGGGAGGTGTTCGGCGAGGAGTCGAAATCTTCAAACAAGCAGTTTCTATTTCGCCGCATCGCCTGGCGCCTGCAGGCCAATGCCGAGGGAGATCTGAGTGAACGGGCGCGCCGCCGGGCGAGTGAGATAGCCGACGATCGGGATCTTCGCATACGAGCGCCCAAAGAGTTTTCCACTCGGCCAGACTCCGGTTCCCAAAGCGTCGATCGCTCACGGCCGCCGAAGGACGGACGATTGCCCGAGCCTGGTTCGCTGCTGACCCGCCGGGTGGGCGACCGGCAGGTCGTGGTCAAGGTGCTCAAAGAGGGATTTGAGTACGAGTCACGGCGCTACCGTTCACTAAGCGCGATCGCCCGCGAGATCACCGGCACTCGCTGGAATGGGCTCCTCTTTTTTGGCCTGGCGGAGCGGCGCGATGCTTAAGAGTACTCCCATTATTCGCTGCGCCATCTACACGCGCAAGTCGACTGAGGAAGGCCTGGATCAGGACTTTAATTCGCTGCATGCCCAACGGGAGGCCGCCGAGGCTTACATCCAAAGCCAGAAGCATCTCGGCTGGACACTTGTCTCTACTCATTATGATGACGGTGGCTTCACCGGCGGAAATCTCGACCGCCCTGCACTGCAGCAGCTGCTTGAAGATGTCGATGCCCGCCGCATAGACTGCGTCATCGTATATAAGGTGGACAGGCTGAGCCGGTCGCTCCTCGATTTCGCGCGGCTGGTAGACCGGTTCGATCAACGTTCGGTCAGTTTCGTCTCGGTGACCCAGCAGTTTAATACCACGTCCTCGCTCGGTCGCCTGACGCTCAACATCCTGCTTTCCTTCGCCCAATTCGAGCGCGAAATCATTGGCGAAAGGACACGGGACAAGATGTCGGCGGCACGGCGCACAGGCAAATGGGTCGGAGGCACACCGGTGCTGGGCTACGACGTCGATCCCGCAGGCGGGCGACTAATCGTCAATGAGACGGAAGCCAGGAGAGTCCGCCAGATCTTTAGGCTGTTCCTCCAACATCATTCCCTTTCGGATGTGGTCGCGGAACTTGCGCGAAGGCGGTGGAAGACGAAATCCCGGACATCGCAAAATGGAAAAGCTCACATTGGTAGAGCCTTCACCAAGGCGTCCTTGCGCCGGTTGCTCACCAACGCAGTCTATGCGGGAAAAGTCGAACACCGGGGTGAGATGTACGGCGGTGAGCACGCTTCCCTCGTTGAGCCGCCGCTGTGGCAGGAAGTTAACACTGAACTCCGTGCCGATCGCCGCACCAAACCGGGAGCGACTCGCATGCCCCAGAATGCTTTGCTTGCCGGTCTACTTCTCTGCCAAAGCTGCCAACGGCCGATGGTCCCTACCTACACGGCCAAGCCTGGGCGGAGGTATCGCTATTATATGTGCCGGGCAGCGCGGCAGAACGGATGGAATTCCTGTCCCACCAAGTCGGTGCCGGCGCGCATGATCGAAGATGCCGTCCTCGACCGTCTTCGAACAGCCATGGGCGCAACGGAAGCCCGCGAACGGCTCAATGTCCCGGAACAGGATTGGCAGAACTTCGAAGAAAAGCCTTTTGGGCTGGTGCGGGCCTTGGTGGAGCAAGTCAGTTATGACGGAACGACTGGAGCCGTTGAATTGCACCTCAAGCGGAGCGAAACCAACCATGAAGATTGAATTTACGCTCCCATTCCGACGGGTACCGGCCCCGCCGAACCTTGTGGTCGAACCAGTTCCCCAGGAGCACCATCCCCCGCCCCGCATCGCCCGGCTTGTGGCGCTGGCGCACAAACTGGACGCGCTGGTTCGATCGGGTGGGATCTCTTCCTACGGCGAGCTCGCCCGGCTGGGCCACGTCACCCCGGCGCGTCTCACGCAGATCATGGTTCTATTGCACCTGGCGCCCTCGATTCAGGAATACCTTTTGTTTCTCTCCGCAGGCGACGCTCGTTTCATCAATGAGCTGGAGCTGCGCAAGATCGCACGTGAGCCGCGCTGGGATCGCCAACGCAAACTTTTCGACCAGCGCCTCCAGAAATGACTTGATTCTCTCGCGCAACAGAGCGATCACTGTCGTGACGCGGCGATCGCCGCCAAAGGAAAGAAGCTCAGATGACCACCTCGATTCCACAAGAACAACCTAAGAATGCACCCGTGAAAGCAACCACGAAAGCCCGTGTTGCGAAGCGCCGTCCCGACGCTGCGCCGACCAACGCCAAGCCGGCCAGCAAGGCCGCCCAAGCTAAAAAGCCTTCCCCGGCCCGCCCCGGCACCAAGGCGGCCAAGATTCTCGATCTGCTTAAACGGTCCGCCGGCGCCACTTTGAAGGAGCTCATGAAGACGACCGGCTGGCAGGCGCACTCGGTCCGCGGGTTTCTGAGCGGCGCACTGGCGAAGAAGATGAGAACGCCCGTTGAATCTTCCAAGCGCGTCGATGGCGAGCGGACCTACCGCATTTCTTCGAAATAACGGTGGCCGCCGCGCCCGGTACATTGCTCCCGAAACCAGCCACGACTCACGCGGCGTTCGTGAGCTTCATGCCCGAGCTGACTGAAAATGTTTCGGCGGGAATCTCGAACCACCGACCCCCTGCGCCCAAGGCATCGGAGCGTGCCCAATTTCTTGTGGACAAAACTCACATTCTAAAGGCGTTATGGGCAATTGTCTACAGCGTAAGTAGGGCGCTGTAGTCAGAATCGTAGCCCGACTTCCTCAAGGGGCAATACCCTACAACTCGAACTCGGGGCGCTTGAGCTTCGGCTGTACAATAGTGGCATGCCGCTCCAGGTTGACGCCGTGTCTGAGAATGGTGGCTGCGACCCCTGCCTGCCGCCATTGGATTTGCAGGAACACGAGCAAGTACTTGTCAGCGTCATCAAAGACGCGGCTCACGACCGATCCAGCTTGGCTGTCGAATACATCGAAAAGGTCAAGAGGGAACTCCAGGACACCCAGCCGGCCCCTGGTATCGACGACGTCCGGCGGCGGCTTGCCAAGATTCCCGGATCGATGGCCGCTGAAATTATTGCTGAGCGCGGGGTCTCCGATGTGGAATATGGTCCGCTGCTGATTAGTTTCGTAGGGTAGATGTAGGTGATTCGATGAGCAATTTACAGAATGAAATCGGCAGCCTTTCCGCAGCAGAGAAATTCGAGTTGCTTGACGTGCTGTGGGAGAGCCTTGAAGTGGACGCACTTGCGCTGACGGATGAACAGCGGGCCGAACTCGACTATCGCGTTGCCAAATATGAGGAGAATCCTTCGGATGTCATTCCGTGGGAGCAAGTCAGGGCCGGCCTGTTTAAGAGACAGTGACGCTTCCGGTTGTATGGCTGCCTGAGGCGGACGCAGAATTGAAAGAAGCACTGGCGCGGTACGAAAGTGTCCGTTTGGAACTTGCCCAGCGGTTCGCCGAGGCGGTGGCGGATACAATCGAGAAGATTGCTGCGGCTCCTTTGCACTATGCGGTAGTGGAAAAGGAACGGCGGCGCGCCGGAGTGCGCCGATTCCCTTATGGGATATTCTTCCTTTTGAAAGAGACGCGGATTGTGGTGATTGCCTGTTTCCACGGGCGGCGCAATCCAAGACACTGGCAGTTGCGCTGAATTGTTGCGCAAAAATTCAATGCGTCCGAATTGCTGGTGGAGCGTTACGCGTTCGCGTCTGCGTGCGCTGGACGCTCTTCAACTCCCGGTGGCGCTGGCACTGCGGAATCAGAAGTTGGTTGATCATTTTGTCGCGGCAGATGCGATACCCTGTGAGGTTGCCGGACTTTAGGGGTTCTCGGTAATCAACCCAGAACTTTCCTGACCGCGTGCCGTTGTTGCACAGCGTGCTTTCATGCAAGATCAGCGCGATCTTCGAGCCAGACTAGAAAGCGCCCTTGCAGAGGGCCAGCGCCTCCGCGAAGAATCCCGGCAGCTGAAAGCGCTCCTCGCACAGCATTCCATCCCACTACCTGAAGTAGGGACGCTGCAATCTCCAACCGAACGGTGCCTCCCGGCGCCCTCGGACATCTCTCAAGTTGAAACGTTGTCGGACAACCCGGCAAAGGTGGTGCTGTTTCGATCGTTGTTCCGCTGGCGCGAGGACGTCTACGCAGAGCGATGGCGCATGAAGGACGGAACGTGGGCCTATCGCCCCGCAGGTAAGAAGGACTGGCAGGCGGTGCTTGCCAGTCGCCCGGAGGATCACAAGAAAGTCGATCGGGAAACCCGCACGCTCTACGCTGTAACTGACGAAGTCATTCGGCAACATTTGAGGGGCAAGAAGACGATCGGGATCTATCCTCTGCTCGTCGATGAAACCTGTTGGCTCCTCGCGGTTGACTTCGACAAGGCGGCCTGGCAAGAAGATTCGTTGGCGTTCCTCGCGACCTGCAAACGTGCGGGAATTCCGGCCTATCTGGAACGCTCACGATCCGGGAATGGCTGTCATGTCTGGATTTTCTTCGAAGTGCCGATTTCCGCCGTTCTCGCCCGCAAAATGGGTTGTGCTCTCCTCACACAAACCATGGAAAGTCGCCACCACCTGGGCCTCGACTCCTATGACCGCTTCTTTCCCAACCAGGACACTTTGCCCAAGGGAGGCTTCGGAAACCTAATCGCGCTTCCACTTCAGTGGATGCCCAGGCAAAACGGTAATTGCTTGTTTGTCGACGACGACCTTCGCCCGTACCCAGACCAATGGCAATTGTTGCTTTCAATCCGGCGAGCCCGGGCCGATCAAGTCGAATGGCTCGTCAATGACGCCACACGCCGGGGTCAGGTCATGGGCGTCAAGCTCTCAATCACCGATGACGACGCGGACGGTGCGCCCTGGACTCTGCTGCCTTCAAGAAGGAAGAGTGAGAAACCTATCCCGGGGCCGTTCCCAGAGTCCGTCGAGATCGTACGAAGCAATCTGATATTCGTTCCAAAGACAGATCTCCCCGAGCCAATGCTCAACCGGATGATCCGGGTCGCGGCGTTTCAGAATCCGGAATTCTACAAAGCCCAAGCGATGCGCCTCCCTACTTGGGATAAGCCGCGCGTCATTTCCTGCAGCGAAGAGTTCGCTCAACATCTCGCTTTGCCAAGAGGCTGCTTGCAGGAGGTAAGCGAACTACTGAAGGAACATGGCATTCGCGTGCTAATTCGCGACGAACGCTACGCCGGCAAGCCCATTGAGGTGACCTTTCGGGGAAATCTCCGTGACGAACAGGCCGAGGCCATACGCCAGACGCTGGGGCATGACGAAGGCGTCCTGTGCGCACCGACCGCGTTCGGCAAAACCGTGGTGGCTGCCAAGTTGATAGCCGAGCGAACAGTCAACACGCTGATCCTGGTCCATCGCGAACAATTACTGGAGCAGTGGCGTGCACGCCTCGCGGCGTTTCTGGATCTTCCGCCGAAAGCGATCGGCCAGGTCGTTGGCGGCAAGGACAAGCGGACTGGATTGATCGACGTAGCTTTGCTTCAAAGCTTGCAGCGTAAGGGTGAAGTGAAGGACTGCGTTGCCGAGTACGGGCAGGTGATTGCCGACGAATGCCATCACCTGACCGCCTTCAGCTTCGAACAGGTCATGAGGCACGTCAAAGCGAAGTTTATCGTGGGCCTGACCGCAACGCCGACTCGCAAGGACGGCCATCATCCGATTATCTTTATGCAGTGCGGGCCGATCCGGTTCAACTTGAGCGCACGCGAGGCCGCCGAACGCTCTCCGTTTCGCCACTTGGTCTTGCCGCGACCGACTGGTTTCCGAAAGCAGCCTGAGGGCGCGGATAGCACAATCCAAGACGCCTATGCCGCATTAGTGACCGACGACGAGCGAAACCGGCAGATCGTCGCGGATATCATCCAAGCCGTTCGCGAGGGCCGCACTCCGCTCGTGCTCACCAATCGCACAGACCACCTTGACAGGTTGGCCAGTGGCCTCGCTGAGATTCAGCAGGTTTTCATCTTGAAGGGCGGCATGCGCAAGAAGGAACGACAAGCCGCGGTGGAGAAGCTGGCCCTGATTCCCGACGGAGAACCGCGGGTCCTGCTCGCAACCGGAAGCTACATTGGCGAGGGTTTCGACGACTCAAGACTGGACACTTTGTTCTTAACCATGCCTATCTCGTGGCGCGGCACACTGCAGCAATACGTTGGACGATTGCACCGGATTCATCACGGAAAGAAGGTTGTCCGAGTGTTCGATTACGTCGATGCGCTGGTCCCGATGCTTGCGCGAATGTACGAGAAGCGATTGAAAGGGTATCGCTCCATCGGATATGAGATTGAATCGACGGTGTAGTTCCCCAGCAACAGCGAGCAACAGCTTTCCACTAAGTCACCAGCATCAGTGTAGTCAAAATTGTAGATGCCCGATACCACTTAGGCTGATTTTTGCTCGCCATACGATCTATAAGTCCCACGTTTTCAGTGCGCACCTCTGCGGTCCTCTGCACTTGGGGCAGGTGCGCGGCTTCACGAAAATATCGCTGAAAATAAAAGAGATTTGGTCGGGGCGAGGCGATTTGAACGCCCGACCCCCTGCGCCCAAGGCATCGGAACGTGGAGGACCGGAGACTCCATAAGCTTCATGTATTCAATGGGTTGGTTTCACATCGTCTATAGCTAAGCTCGCGCAGTGTAGTCAAATTCGTAGCTGTTGACTCCTCAGAACTCAACAGCTTGCAAGAGCTTGCAACCATCCCGCCACGAGATCTCCGGGCCCCACCGATCTTGACATACGGTAAGAGGTTCCGTTGGTCGCCTGTGCGCTTGCTAGGACGCCGCCCACCAGATCGTAATTTGTATAACCAGTGAGCGGAGCGGACGGAACAAGTCGATAGCAAAGGAGAAACGTTGCTCTGGGGACTCCGTCCCCAGACTCCTGGGATTTTTCGCTTGGATGCCAATCCCAGTAAATTAAGTTCGCTGAGGCTCAGCTCTGACCGAGCCCCAGCCTGGCCTTGGCCCCGGAGTCGGCGCTCAGCTTGCTTCCCAGCAGGGGCTTATCCTCCGCTCCGGCCGCGCTTGTAGTGTATCTACGAGAGCAGTTTTGGTGCAACGGTGGAACGAAAAAACAACTTGATTCTCGCAGTGCTTTCAGACATGGTCGATAACACTCTTATCTGTTGCAGTTTCGAGGATCATGGCTGCCACAAGGGCGGGCGAGCTACACTATGACGCGAATACTGGCTAATCCGCTCTTGCTCTGGCTGCCCAGAGTATTGCGAGTTGCGCAACGAACGTTGGGACACCCCTAGTCTGCCCAATTGAAACGAACTAGAGAAACCGTCCGAAATCATACTTCGTTTCGGGCGAGTATCGGTGACCTTATCCCTCAGGCAGCGGGCTTACGAGAACAATCCTACGGGTTACCGTGCCAGCGTCCGACCCCTTCTAGAGGATTTAGCTGACTGCTTTCTGCAGCTTTTTGGCGGCCCAACGACGTTTCTGTGCCGCAGCCATCTTCCTTCGCGTCGCAGCGCTGAAGCGACGCCTTGTGCTGCGCTCTTCAATAGCTGCCCCGTCGTCCGCGGCGTTTGCCGTTGACATCCACTTCGGAGGCCTTCCGCGGCGTTTGGCACCCGATCCAATGGCGAGTCGTTCGACCACGAGAATCGCCTCGGCAAGCCTTTGTTGTTCGGCACGTAACTCTGCAAGTATCTTGAGAATATCCATGGCGGTGTCAACATTATGACATTTCTATGTCGCTGGGGAAGTGCCCGGTATCAGGGAACTTAGAGGCGGAGCATCGCCGCTTGGAGGACGCGATCTTGGTTATTGAGCGGCTCCGCGGGAAACGTCGCAGGAAGCCACCGAAATGAATGGCAGTGCTAAATCCGAGGGGTCCTGAAATAGAACGCAAGATGCGACGCTTTAGAATGGCCACACGAAGGCGCGTAAGACAAAGTCAGGACCCGCTGGTGGCGACAAGTTCCTTCCCCAATTAGAAAGAACTGTTACCAGGCATTGCTGGCGCGGCAACTTGTTCCCGCCCTGCTGACAGAATGTCTCTCCAGTCGAGGTCGAGTGCGAACCCCAGCGGGTGGCCCGCCCGTACGTAGCGTTAACGTAACCTTCCTTCCTTGTTTTCGGGAAAACGACTCCAGCTTTTCGCGGGTGCCCTGCCCGAGCCTGAAGAGGGCGACACGTTCGAGAGCCCTGATCGCTTTTCCGATGCACTTTAGGTCGGAACGAAGATCCGCAAGCCTCTTTAATATGTTTTTAGAGGCGCGATCCGCAGCTTCGAGATGTCGCCCGTCGACACGGTTTCTTCGGGATTCAAGCACTGTCTTTTTCATATTTATGGATCTCTTTTCAAACAGTAGCGAAGACGGTCTGAATACTTCCGTTTCCTGTCGGCAACTACGTTTCGACCCAAGTTGCTGTTATTTTCAACATTGGGTCTCCCAGTCCTGAGAGGCGGGCTCAGAGACAACCCCAGCAGGCAGTCTGTGCTTTTCGATGATGAATCGAACAGATTGTTGCTTCAAGAGTCGTCCCAATCTCATCCAAGAGTCGGCAGGCTAGTCTTCTTGGAACTCCATCACTCCATCGACCCACATGCCCAATATGTCTGCGCCGACTCCAATCCCGCCACGGACTATTTCGCTGGCATTTCCTACCAACTTCAACTCGGGAACCGTGTACTCCTCTTGCATTTGGATATCTCCTCTCGACATGTACTCTATGCCTTTCGGCTCCTCCCACAGTAGTGGGCGTCCTCAATATTGGGAATACCCAATTTGAGGGGGTAATTTCTGCCGATTCAAGATGGGGCGTTTTACCTGGAAAAGGGGGGCATCCCGATAGTGTTATCTTGTCCTAAGCCGTGGCCGGGAACATACTTCCTCCCTTTGCGTACGTTTTGCATCGCATAAAACTCCCGCTGTTTGCCCTGTTTACGCCAGTCATGGTCCTGACGGCGCTTGAACCCAGCGACGCGATTACCCAGTACTCCCACGCGGCCTGGACGCTGCAAGGAGGAAAGTTGCCAGGGGCCGCGCTCGCCTTAACTCAGACCGTGGAAGGCACCTTGTGGATCGGAACAGAATCGGGGTTGCTCCGGTTCGATGGAGTGAGCTTCAGTCGCTGGTACCCGCCAGCGGACGGTCGATTTCCGATCGAGTATGTCCAGGCTTTGGCGCCAGGGAGAGACGGCAGCCTCTGGATCGGGACCCTAGACGGTCTAGCCCATTTGAAAGACGGCAAGGTCCGATATTATTCCACCCGCCAAAGTTCAACGGACCCCGTAATCTCGGCCATTTTATTGGACGGTCACAATACGCTCTGGATCGCTAAGGCAGGATTCCGCTCCGGCGGCCTATGCCGAGTAGAGACTGACGTCCTGCACTGTTTCGATTCGGCGCAGGGTCTGCCTAATGGTGCAATCGTTTCGCTGCTCGAGGACCGCCTTGGGAATCTCTGGTTTGGCGGCGTCGGAGGTCTGTATCGCTGGAACGGCGACGCGGCGCAGATTTATCCGCTTCAGGACCCCACCGCGACGATCAGTTCCATCGCGCAAGGTGAAGACAATGAGATCATCGCTGCAAATGGCCTCAATCCGCTGAAGCACGTCGTCGGCAGTAGACTTGGGAACTATGGAATTCAGCCTGAAAGCCCGGGTGTCGAGACTCGAGTTCTCTTAACCGATAGCGATGGCGCGCTGTGGATAGGAACTAGCAGCCAAGGGCTGCTTCACGTTTACAAAGGGCATGTCGACCGTTATAACCACGCCGACGGCCTGTCCAGCGATACGGTTCTGGTTCTATTCGAGGATCGGGAACACAATATATGGGTTGGGACGGATCGAGGAATAGATCGGTTTCGCGCCCTGCCGGTGGTGAATCTTTCGAAGCGCGAAGGTCTTTCGCGGGACACAGCCGGTTCGGTGTTTGCCTCAAAAGACGGCAGTGTCTGGGTTGGCACCAGCGCTGGCCTGAACCGTGTGCGCAACCATAGCGTCACAGTCTATAACAGTCGTGACGGTCTACCATCCAATGCGATCCAGGCCATCATGGAGGACCATTCGGGTGGTTTGTGGGTGGGAACGACCGCAGGCCTTGCCTATTCCAGGAATAGCCGTTTTCACCCTGTAGATCTTCCCAACGGTGCGAAGATACGATCGCTCGCGGCAGGGGCGGAAGAGCCTGACGGGACTTTGTGGCTTAGCGACGCCGAACACGGATTAGTTCAATTGCGAGACGGGCACATCGAAAGACTTTTGCCTTGGTCTCTATTTGAAAACAAGCAAGCTTATGCGCTCACAGAAGATCCGAAAGGCAACGGTTTGTGGTTGGGATTTCGGCAAGGCGGGATCGCATACTATACCGCGGGCAAGATCACACGCCGATACGGCGCATCCGACGGTCTTGCTCCAGGTGCGATTACGGATCTTCATCTGGACAAAGCCGGCGCGCTTTGGATCGCAACAGAGGGAGGTTTAAGCCGGCTTCGTGCCGGCCAGATCCGAACCCTAACCAGTGCGAATGGGCTCGGCTGCGATCGAATCCACACGTTGATTGAGGATGATGACGAAGCTCTTTGGCTGAACACAGCATGCGGCTTGATTCGCATCGCGCGCGAAGATCTTTCAGCCTGGCTAGGCAACCCGCGCGGCCAACTGAAGACCAAGCTTTTTGGTCCAGCTGAGGGCATGCGGGTGCGGACCGCGCCGGGCGGATATTCAAGACGGTCGGCGAAGTCCGCAGATGGCCGATTGTGGTTTCCTGTGCTGGACGCGGTGGCTGTCGTAGATCCGCGGCATTTGCCTGAAAATCGCTTGGCGCCACCGGTTCAGATCGAGCAGCTCATGGTGGACCGCAAGCCCTACGCGATCCATCCGGGCCTGATGCTGCCGCCCCTTACGAGAGACCTGCAAATAGACTACACCGCCTTTAGTTTTGCTGCTCCGGAGCAGGTGCGCTTCCGGTACAAGCTGGAGGGATACGACAACGACTGGAGTGCGACGACCAGCCTGCGGCAGGCTCAGTACACCAACCTGGCTCCCCGGAACTATCGGTTCCGCGTGCTTGCAGCGAACAACGACGGGGTCTGGAACGAAGTCGGGGCGTCCATTGAATTCGGAATCCGGCCTACCTTCTACCAAACAACCTGGTTCAAGTGGTCGTCTTTTGCAGCGTTTGGCGGGCTGCTCTGGATGTCGTATCGATTGCGGGTCCGCCACGTCGCGGCCCAAATCAGCCTGCGCTTCGAAGAGCGGCTGTCCGAGCGGACGCGCATTTCGCGCGAGCTGCACGATACGCTGCTGCAAAACATCACCGGCTTTGCTTTGCAGCTGGGCGGCCTTTCCAAGACGGTCACGGCGCCGGAGTCCGCGAAAGAGCGGCTGGTCGACCTGCGTCGCCAAGCGGAGCAGTGGCTGCGAGAGGCCCGCGATTCTGTCTGGGACCTGCGTGCGCCGGTTTCGGAGGGGCAAGATTTCTTGGAATCGATGCGCATCGTGGGGCAACAGCTTACGGCTGGGAAACAAATCCGGTTTCACATTGCCGTTTCCGGAGCCGGACGCGAGGCATCGATCACAGTGCGGAAGAATCTGTTGAGGATTGTTCAGGAGGCGACTCGCAACGCCATTCAGCACGGGGGAGCCAGACAGATTGACGTTCGTATATCCTATCTGAATCCGGACGGAATCCGGCTTCAAATCTGCGATGACGGCTGCGGGTTCAACTTGGAAGAAGCTTCGCATAGGCTGGGACACTTTGGTTTGGCAACGATGCGTGAACGAGCGGAAAGAGTTGGCGGGGATTTGAAAATGACGAGCGCGCCGGGCCAGGGCGCTGAGATTGAGGTCGTGGTTCCGCGCACGAAATAGGCAGGATATGTCGCAGAAACGTATTCAGATACTGGCTGCCGATGATCATCCGATGGTTCTTAAGGGTTTGGCTGCGACGCTCGGCCCGGAGCCCGATATGGAAATCGTCGGGCTCGCTTCCACGGGCGAGGAAGCCGTACGTCTGTTTCGAGACAAGAAACCGGACGTGACGATCATGGACCTGCATCTCACGCCGGAGATGTCCGGAATAGAAGCCACGCAATCGATTCGACGTGAATTTCCGGACGCCCGGGTGATCGTTCTTTCTGCCCACAAAGGAGACGAAGAGATTTTCCGCGCCTTACAAGCTGGCGCGATCACCTACCTCCTCAAAGATTCTCTGGGAGATGACCTGGTGCCGATTATCCGGGAGGTGCACGCAGGCGGCGGACCGATTCCGGCTGACGTCGCGCGAAAGCTGGCGGATCGACTGTCGCAGCCCAGCCTGACCGCGCGAGAGATACAGATTTTGCAGCTCGTGGCGGAAGGGATGAGGAACAAGGAACTCGCCGGAACTTTGGGGATCAGCGAGCAAACCGCACAAGGTCACATCAAGAATATTCTTGCGAAGCTAAAGGTGAATGACCGGACTGCCGCCGTGACCGTCGGGCTTCGCAGAGGGATCATCCGGATCACCGACCCCTAACCCCAAAGTGCCCCCTGAATCTGGGGATCAAAGTCAGCCGATCTTGGGGAGTGACTTGAACGCGCTGTTCCGTTACCGTCGAAGATGCGCACCTGTGAATGAAAGAGCGTCTTCGGGTACTTTCCGTCAATCATAACCGCATTCTGCGTGAGGGGATCTCGGTCTTGTTAGAAATGGACCGTGATTTCGAACTGATAGATTCGGTTGCGACCGCCGACGCAGCGGTGGAAGCGTTTGCAGCCACCCATCCGGACCTGATTTTAGTGGACCTGGATTTGCCTGCGGATAGCAGCTTGGATGCGATCAGCCGGATCCGTCAAATAGATGCGGCGGCCTGGATTATCGGCCTGGCCATCGACGAGCTGGATGGCCGCTGCCTGCGGGCGGTCATGGTCGGCGTCTCTTCCCTTCTATCCAAAGACCAAATCGGAACCATGCTAATCCCTGTGATTCGAACAGGGCAACCTCAGAAATACCTTCAATTCGACGAATTGTAATCCGCTCACCGGCGCCGCCCGAAATCCTAGGTTTCTCTGCCCCCCCCAGAAACAGGCGCACGAAGACGCTGAACTCTGGGCGTATGCAGCACAACCCCTTGCTTTTACTCTAGGCCAGGAGCACAGCAGCCTGTTTATGAAAACGATTCTGGAAAAACTCTTGCTACGCGATCATCGAAAGGCTCAGCCATCGACCGGTCCGGCAAAAATGTCCCAAGGCGAAGGGGATCCCAATAAGTCTCCGCTGGCTATTTCTCCGGACACGCGGGTATCGCCGCACGCAGACGGACTGACGCTTCTCCACATTCCGAGCGGGCAGATATTCGTGTGCAACCGCACGGCTGCCCGTATCTGGCAAGGGGCCACCGAGGGCAGATGTCTGGATGAGCTTTCCGATGAGATGAGCCGGCAGTTTCGTGTTGGACGAGAAATCGTGCAAAAGGATGTGTGTTCCATCGTTAGTCAGATGGAACATCAGGGATTGATCGTCCGGAGCGGTGTATGACGATCGGGTTCGCACTTTTAGTGGTTCGGGCCTGGTGGGAGCTTGTTGCCTTCGATCTGATCAATGCTGTATCCGGATTTCAAGGTATCCACTCACGCCTTGAACGCCAGCGCGTCGCATCCAAAAAGCTCTCCAAATGGGCTGACACAGCGATTTGCGAATCCGTATCCCTCGCGGCGTGTTTCTATTTCAGGCCGGTCCTCTGTCTACAGCGGTCGGTCGCCGCCGCTAAACTCCTTCGGAAATACGGCATTGCAAGCCGATTGGTCATTGGCTATCGCGCAGCACCGTTTTTCTCTCATGCATGGGTAGAAGTAAACGATCGAGTGCTAAACGATTCGCCGGCATACAAAGAACGGTTGCAAGTCCTTGTAACGATTTAGGGATTGGGGGAGAGGCGGGTTTATGAGCTTTCAGGGAGGCGTATTCTATTTCGACCGTCGTCCAGTTCCTGGACAAGAATCTGCCGCTATCGTCCGCGGACTGGGACCGGACTCAACTCTTCCGCCCGTTCAGCGCCGTTGCGCCGGCATATTCCAAGCTCACGTCGCCCTGAGCCTTGACGCTCGAGAGGCGAACGTAGCCCAGCCCTTTGTCGCTGAGGGCGTATCCATAACATTTGATGGCCGGCTGGATAATCGCGAAGATCTTCTCCTGAGCATGCAGCATGAATTGCGTAGTGAGATGTGCGATGTCTTGCTCGCGTTGGCAGCCTACCAGCGAAAAGGACCTGATGGCTTTCGCAATCTAATTGGCGATTGGAGTCTAGCGATTTGGGATCAATCGCGCGAGGCTATTGTACTCGCCAGCGACTATGCGGGAGTGAGACCTTTGTACTATTGCGTCCAAAACGAACGCGTACTTTGGTCGACTCGTCTGAAGCCCCTGGTCGGTTGGACGGCGGCTAGTGAAATTGACGATGAATACGTGGCGGCATTTCTGAATTTCGGCGCTTGCCCACACCGTACCCCATACTGCGGTATATATTCAGTGCCCCCTGGTCATTCCGTGGTCATCTCCCGCGAAGGAGTCGTCATTCGACCGTTCTGGGAACTGCCCTTTGGCGATACCGTTCGGTATCGAAAAGAGTCTGATTACGAAGAGCACCTCGTCGGGTTATTTCGCGAGGCAGTTCGATGTCGTTTACGATCCGACAAGCCCGTCCTGGCGGACTTGAGCGGGGGACTCGATGCGTCGTCCATTGTTTGCATGGCGACGCAATTAATACGAAGCGAGGGACGGGATCCCTCGGGGCTGCGCACCCTACACGTCGAGCATGAAGGCTCGCTCGATAGGCGCTTTTGTGCAGCGGTTGAAAAGTGGTGCGGAATCGATGCCGTTCGTTTGTCGACGACGACCAGCCGCTTTCTCACCGAGGCGGACGCTGGGGACGCACTGCCCACGTTCTGGCACCAACTGCACAGCCGAACGGCTGCCTTGGCGCAACAGTGTGGAGCGCACACATACATTACCGGTCAAATCGGGGATGTGATCATGGGGAACTGGCTGGATGACAGCGCGCAGGTTGCAAGCCTACTCCGGCGTGGCCATTTGGTGCCAGCCCTGAAACAATCTCTGGCTTGGAGTAGAGCGCTGGAGATTCCGATCGTCTGGATTCTAGGGAGAGCTGTGCAGTCAAGTATGCCGCGCCTCCTATCGAACCGCCGGGACCCTGCGGGTGTTTCCTATGTTTGTGAAAACTCCCAAGATTCGATGGGACGCAAATTTCGCGATCGCTTACATTTGCAGGAACCGCATCGGTTTTTTTCGAAGGCGTGGACTCACGCGCCCCTGGATCGGCGGAGACACCTTCGCGGCCTTATGGAAATCCTGGAGCTGCGCATACTGCAACCGCCCGAGCCGCTGGAACACCTGTATTACACCCATCCGTTTGCCCATCGACCTCTAGTCCAATACATGATGTCGATTCCAGCGGACGTTGTGTGCCGCCCAGGAGAGCCAAGACGGTTGATGCGGAGAGCATTTCGAGGCCTTTGGCCGCCGGAATTGCGAAAGCGTCGATCCAAGGATTTGTTCGATGGCGTGTTTTTGGAGTCTCTACGGCCGATTGCGAGGTCGTTCCTGAAGGCACCCCGGCAACTTCAGGTCGTAGAGAGGGGATATGTCGACCTGGATGACGTAACGAGGCGATTGGACCGACTTTCGAATTCGCTGGAGTGCAACGAGCCGCAACTCCGCCAAGTCATTCTGCTGGAGCTCTGGCTCCGCGGCAAGACACAATCGTTCGAAAAGGTCGCTTAAGGTGATCTAGGCTCGGCTCTCATCCGTGTCAAAAGCAGTTGCCGGTTGGTTCGTGGTAACATAAACGCCACAACATCACCAGGGTGAATTGTGCGCGGGGCCTTCGCCTTCCTAATCTTTATTTCTGCGTTCGCTCTTCGTGCGCAGTCCACGAACGCCGCCCTCGCTGGCCGGGTCGCTGATCCCTCGAAGGCCATGATTGCCGGCGCCAAAGTTGCCGTCATCAGCGCCGACACAGGCGTCCGCTACGAAACTGAGACCACTATCTCGGGAGAATTCGACCTGGGGAATCTCCGTCCCGGCGCCTATCGGATCGAGATCGAGAAAATCGGCTTCAAGAAATTGGTCCAGCCGGACTTAGTCCTACACGCGCAAGATGCTCTGGCGATCGATTTCCTGATGACGCTCGGAGACGCTTCACAGACCGTAACGGTGGAATCCAGGACGCGCTCGGGTAAATACCGAGTCGGCCACCGTTAGTACCATGGTTGACCGCGCTTTTGCCGAGAATCTTCCTCTTAATGGACGGAGTTTCCAGAATCTGATCTTATTGACCCCGGGCGTGGTGGTGACTACCACGACTTTCGACGACCAGGGACAATTCAGCGCGAATGGACAGCGCACGGATGCGAACTATTTTACGGTGGATGGCGTCGGTGCGAATTTCGGCGTCACCGGTTACTCTGCCATGGTGCAGAGCGCTTCCGGAGCACTTCCCGCTCTGAGTGCTTCGGGTGGAACCAACAGCCTGGTGTCGGTGGATGCCATGGAGGAGTTCCGCATCCAAACGTCGTCGTTTGCGCCCGAATTCGGACGCACGCCCGGTGGACAGATCTCGATTGTTACGCGATCCGGAAAGAACGCTTTTCATGGCGAGCTATTCGAGTATTTCAGGAACAGCGTGCTCGACGCCAGGAGCTGGTTCGTGAATTTCCATGGTCTTCGAAAACCAGAGGAACGCCTGAACGATTTCGGGGGCGTGTTCGGCGGCCCGATCCGCCAAAACCGGATATTCTTTTTTTTCTCCTACGAGGGACTGCAGCTGCGCCAGCCGGCGACGCTCGAAACCGCCGTTCCCGATGCCGCCTCAAGGCAGCAGGCGCCGACAGCGACGCGTCCGTACCTGGACGCGTATCCGCTTGCGAATGGTCCCGCACTCGGACCGGGACTGTCTCAATTCAACTCGAGTTTTTCCAATCCGTCTTCGCTCGATGGATCCAGCCTCCGGCTGGATCACATCGTTAGCTCGAAAGTGCACTTGTTCGGCCGCTATAATTACTCGCCGTCCCGTTTTGATCAACGAGCTCCGGCTTCATCACTTCCCGCCACCCTCAGCACCACACAGGCGATTTCTTCTTCCGTGCACACGGTGACAGCGGGCCTCACGGAACTGATCACCCCAGACATCAGCCACGAAACGAGGGTGAACTACAGTAGCCAGAGCGTAGGCACTGAATACCGTTCGGATGACTTTGGCGGTGCCATACCTATTCCGGACTCCCGCTTGTTTCCCCCTGGTTACTCCTCCACCAATAGCGCTTTCCAGCTTTACATTGTCGGCGCCGGACAGCTTTCTCAAGGCAAGTTAGGGATAAGCGAGCAACGCCAGGCTAACCTGGTCGAAAGTCTATCGGTGAACAAAGCGGATCATCATTTGAAGTTTGGCGTCGATTATCGGTGGCTTGCCCCTTTCACCAGCCCCCACGTTTACGGTCAGTCCGTGGGATTCAATGGGGTAACGACCGCCCTCGGAGGAGCTCTTTCGGGCACGGCGGCGTCCGCCGCGGTTCAAAGCTCCCAAGGTAACGCACTACTGACGCACAACCTCTCACTGTACGGCCAGGACGCCTGGAGAATCACACCACGATTCGCGCTAACTTATGGCTTGAGATGGGATGTCAATCCGCCGCTAAGTGGCAAGAACTCTGCCAACGATCCTTACACTGTGACGGGCCTGGATAACCCGGCGACCATAGCCTTGGCGCCTCGCGGGACTCCGCTTTACCAGACAACCTATGGGAATGTGTCGCCTCGATTGGGACTCGCCTATCAACTTCGAGGAAGTTCAAGTTATGGTATAACGCTTCGCGCAGGGGTTGGAATCTTCTATGACCTTGGGCAAGGATCGACCGGAGGAGCGTCCAGCTATTTTCCGTACAGCACGATAAAAGCAATTTCTCAGGCGCAGTTTCCGTTAAGTCCTGGGGACGCGGCTCCTCCGGCCATCACGGGCAATCCGCCAGTTACGAATATTGTCGTCGCCGACCCTCACTTGAGGCTTCCCAGGACTTACCAATGGAATATCGCGCTCGAGCAGTCTCTTGGGACCAGCCAGAGTTTGTCTTTGACTTACATCGGCGCGATTGGGCGCGACTTGATTCGGTCCAATAATTTATTGAATCCGAATCCGACGTTTCAGTTTGTTTCGGTAACCGACAATTCCGCCACGTCGGACTACCATGCTTTGCAGGCTAAGTTCCAGCGGACTTTGTCGCGTGGCTTGCAAATGATAGCGTCGTATACCCTCTCCCACTCGATCGATAGTGCCTCGACCGATGCATTTGCGACGTACCTTAATACCCCGGGTTCGCTCGCTAGCCCAAACATCGACCGCGGGAACTCGGATTTCGACGTGCGCCATTCCTTCACCCTTGGTCTGACCTACAATCTCCCATATCTAAGATCAGGCAAGCTCGCCCGCGCTACGTTATCCGGCTGGTCTGTGAACGCTTTCGTTTTGACTCGATCGGCTGCGCCGGACAATGTTGTCGGCGCAATCTTCTTTGGCGGAGGTATCGCCCTCTATCCCCGACCGAACATGGTCCCTGGAATGCCGCTGGAACTCTATGGGGCGGGATATCCGGGCGGAAAGATTTTCAATAAGGCGGCATTTGCGGCTGCCCCCGTTGGTCAGCAGGGCGATTTCGGGCGCAATGTTCTGCGGGGCTTCAACGCGTCGCAAGCTGATGTCGGGGTACAGCGGCGATTTCGCCTCACTGAGACCGTAGGCGTTTCTTTCCGGGCCGAAGCCTTTAACATCTTGAACCACGCGAACTTTGGCAATCCCAACAACAACCTCACGGATCCTCTGTTTGGCCGCGCGACGCAAATGTTGGCGAATAGTTTGGGCGCCGGTGGCGCGAATGGTGGTTTCAACCCCCTATATCAGATTGGGGGGCCGCGTTCGATCCAGCTGGTGCTGAAGGTTCAGTTTTGAGCAAGTTCGCGACGTGGCCATGCAGTTTCCGTCGCCGAAAGTCCGCCGCGCCACAGTGAGCTGCCCCGGTTGTCCGTCGCCGACTTTGAGTCAGCGCACCTGTCGTAATTGCAGGTGCGCTCCCACGGTGACCGTCCTGATAACGCCTCTGAACTCAGTCACTTGTGTTCGGCATGTGTGCGTTCCAACTGATTGGTGTCGAAATTGTAACTGAAGGGTCCTCAAAGTTCAACAGGTCAGTTTTCTAAGTTGTTGAATCTAGATGTACTTCAAGGTAACGCACCTGCGCCCAAGGCAGTGGACGGGTGCCTGGAGATAAACCTGAAAGTATTGAAGAGTAGGGAATGGGACCCGGGCTCAACCCTTTAAGGGACCGACGAAGGTTTGTGAGGTGACTGACCGGTAACGTCACTGTTAGGGTTTGGGAAACAGCGACTTAATCGCACCTTTCGACCGCGCTGCCGCCGGGCATGGCATCCTCACGTTACGGCTTCCCTGGTGATCATTTCGCGAATAGCTCGAATTACTGCGTCAGGGCGGTCCACCTGGATCCAGTGGCCGCTGTCCGCTACAACCTCGATCTGGCCGCGTGAAGAGCGCCGCGCTAAAGTTTCTTGCTCGGCGCGCTGGATCGGACTCGCGTTACCGGCAGAAAGCACGGTCAACGGTACATCGCGGAGCGCATCTGTCCGCGCCAGCTCCCGAGCAACTTCAGCCGCGCTTTGCGGCAGAGCCTCCAGATAGCCGCCCATTCCTTCAAAGCACTTCGGATCACACCAGTGCGATTGGATCATGGGCCATAATTCGCCCGGCAACTTACGGACCTGCCCCACCATTTGGTCCGTGATTGCCGCGCCACGGCCGCTGCTGGCGCGGGCGATCATTTTCGGCAGCCGCTGCGATCCTGCGGCCAGCAGATTCAGCGCGAACCGCACCAGGCCAAGCCGCGCCAGCAAGGCTCCACGCCTAGAGAGCAGAATGCCACGCCTGAGGGTTTTCAGATGAGATTCCGACGGTTCACCCCACTCGCTTGTTGCCACGGGGTCCACCAGAACCATGCCCGCGACCTCCGATGGATAGCGCAGGGCGTAGGCGATCGCGACCAGCGCGCCGTAGGAATGCGCGACCAAAATACGAGGTTTCGGGATATCGGCGCGATCCATCAGAGTCTGCAACTCATCGGCCACGTTCCAGACGGTTCGCGGCTGAAGGCTGGCGCCGCTCCAGCCCAGTCCGGCGCGATCGTAGCTTGCGGTCTGCGTGAATTTGGCGATCTCGGGTTGCACTAACTGCCAGCTTAACGATGTAGCTGCGATGCCTGCCTCAAAAACCACAGGTGGCGATCCTTCGCCGGCCCTATACTCGGGGATCGTGTAGACGTGCAGGCTGATGCCGCCGATGTCGATCAGACGGCCGAGCGGAGGAAAGCGGTGCGCGTCGTTTGCGTGACCGGCTCGTTGATAGATCGCGCCCACCAGCGCAAGGAGCGCCACAGTTCCCAGCCCTGCAAGAATAAGATTCAAGATCAGTCCGAGACCGCCCACTCGCCGGGTACGATCGGGCGGGTTCGCGGCAGAAGGCCGCGCTTCGCCCAATAGCCCACACACGTCAGGATGCCGACGAATACTGCCAGCTTAAGCACGTCGCCGGCGCGTGAACGAGGCAGCACTTTCCATAGCAAGCCCAGCGTGGGCTCGGCAGCACATACCGCCCAAACAGTGCCATAAAAATAGCGGCGCTCGGTTCCTTCTCCCTTAGTTGATGAGCCAACACGCGGCAGCCGGCCGAGCGTACCGCAAATCCACACCGCAATGACCAGCGGGAAGTACGCGTACTCGTAGATTTGCCGCAACCGCCAGTGGCCCGTGGCGACTGCGTAAGCGAGGCCAGCCAGATTTAGCACGGCGAAGCCGATCAGGTCGCCCCAAGCCGTGGTGTAGCAGATCCGCCTGTAGAGTGGATTCGGCTTGTCCTCGGTGAAACGCAGGATGTAAGGCCTGGGCTCAACACCGGGCAGCGATCCGCGCAAACCGGCGATCCCGGTCGCCACTAAGACCGCTGCGAGCCACAGGCCCATGCGTTGATCGAAACCGCGTTCGAACAGGCTAAACGTCAGCGGTCCGGGAGAGATGAAGAACACGAAGATCCAAATCGGCCAGTGGGCAAGACGATACAGTACAGTGTTGCGTTCGCGGAAGCGTCGCACGGGCGCAGATCGGAGTCTGGCTTCAGGGCGGCCCACGTGTCCTTTATATCAGCTGCTCAGCCAAGGCGGGATCCTCGCGTTTGTGGCGAAGGAGTCGACGATCCCTAACATGTTGAGACTGCCAGAGTGCGTGATCCGGAAGGGCTGTTCGCGCAGACGATCATCTGGAATTACGTTTGCGCTTGATTTTGAGGGAAGTTAGATTCCGCTCAGCAACGCGCTAGTTCGAGCGGAGTGTCAGCTTCTGTACTCTCCAGTTGCCGATCTCCCCCACATAGAGCTCGTTATCGTTGCGGCAACTGATGGCATTGACCGTGCCGAACTCCTTCGGGAGCTTGCCGGCCCTGCCAAACTTGCCTACGATCTTCCCGCTCAACTCTATCTTGTAGATCTCGCCGTCGACGTCGATATTCTCGGGAGGGTTGGAGTTGGAGCTGTAGATGTATTGATGAGATCCCGGCGTGATGCAAATCGCCGCCGGAGATCCCATATTTGAGATCTGGGTCTTGAAGTTACCATCGCCGTCGAAAACCTGAATTCTCTTATTCCCGGCGTCAGCGACGTACACATTCCCCTGCGCATCGACCGCGATTCCGTGGACGATGTTGAACTGCCCGTTCTCGGTTCCTCGGGAACCCCAGGATTTGAGGAACTTGCCGTTCTTATCGAACTTCGCCACGCGGGAATTACCGTAGCCATCGGCTACATAAATGTTTCCGGCCGCGTCCCACGCCACGTCCGTCGGTCGCTGAAAAACGTCGCTCTGCTGACCCGCACCCGGGAGCCCTCCACCCCGCCCTCCGCGTCCAGGAGGAACCTGGCCAGTCGGTCCGCCTTTAGTCTCCGCTCCCCGTCCACCGGCCGGTCCAGCAGCAGGTGCTGCCGGAACCCGCTCGGACTCGGACTTTCTGCCCAGCAAAAGTTGCACCTGTCCGCTCGGGTCAAACTTAATAACCATGCTGGACATCTGATCGACGACCCAGATGTTGTCCTGCGGATCGATTCGCACTTGCTGAGCGACCAGGAATCCGTAAGAATCCTGTCCGATTTCGCGAATGAATTTCCCGGAGCGATAGAACTGAAATAGCCTCGATCCTCCGTGGGCGAAGGGCCGCGCCGTGCCGATCGAGATGGTCGGATGGCCTGTGCGGGTGTAGACGAAAACATCGCCCTTGGAGTTGGTGGCCACTCCAGCGGCTTCACCCAGATGGATGTTCGTTGGGAATTTGAGCGGATCGGCGGCAGAATCGAAAGAGATTTCCGGTACCGGCGACTGGGAGCCCGCGGGCATGCCCGAGATGAGAACGGCGGCCAAGAGGACTTGCAAGTGATGTCTCATGAGGTTCTCCTATCTCGATGCCGAAACTTTTGCGGCCTGAGGCTTCAAGATGAGTTTCTGCACGCGCCACGATTCGATTTCCGCCACGATAATCTCGTTCGGGTTGCGGCAATCCATCATGTGAACCACCTGGAAGCCCCCAAATTCCTTGCTCGCGTGGCCGAATCTACCGAGAATGGTTCCGTCTAACTCCATCTTGTAAATCTCGCCGGTGACGTCCCAAGAACCCGGAGGGTTGCCGTTGGGATTGGAGTTAGAGGTGTACAGGTACTGGTGCGGGCCGGGCGAAATACACACCGTCCACGAATCGCCAATGTTGTCGTAGATTGCCTTGGGCCCCAAGTTGTTATCGAATACCTGCATCCGGTGATTGGCGCGATCTGCCACGTATACGTTACCCTGGGCATCCACGGCGATCCCGTGTGGCGTGTTGAACTCGCTGGGCTGCGAGCCTGGTTTCTCACTGCCCACCTGCTTAAGGAACCTCCCGTTCTTGTCGTACTTCACCACCCTGTGATTGATGTATCCGTCCGAGACGAAAATATTGCCCTGCGCATCCCAGGCAACATCCGTCGGGCGCCCGAGTATGTATTTCTCGGCGGGCGCCCCCGGTGCGGGCGATTGCGCGACCAGGCCGGCAACCGCATCCGGTCTGTGGCCCAGCACCATGACGATTCTTCCCGCGGGATTGAACTTAAGGACCATGTTGGTGCCTTCGTCGACTGCCCAAATGTTGTCCTCCGAATCGACGCGCACCGAGTGAGCGAACTCAAAGCCATAGTTTCCCTCGCCGATCTCGCGCACGTATTTTCCGGCCTGATCGAACTCGAACAAGCGAGTGTTTGCACTGCGCGTATAGACAAACAGATGTCCCTTGGAGTTGGTCGCCACACCCATGGCTTCGCCCAGATACAAGCCCGCCGGAAATTTCAGAAAGTTCGGCACTGACTCGTAAGAGATTTCGGGCACGTTTTGCGCTTTAGCCTTGGTCTGCGCGAAGACAGAGCTGCCAAACAGCATCAGCGCGAAGATCAAGTAGGATGCCGACAACCGATTCATAGAGCCTCCAAACACGACGGATGCGTCTTTCTTCTTCGACTCTTCGATCAGCATGGCTATTCACGCCCCCGGACCCAGGCCGCCAACAGCCAAAGATGAATCTATCACACGGATTGTGACGAAGGCCGAGATCGTGGATGCGACGGGCTGGCAAAAGCACATGTCCGCGGCCTGGTCAGCGTTCTGGGGAAAAGGTGCGTAGAAGATCGAGTCCTCGAAGAACGCGGCCGGGGAGCGCATGTACCGGATCGTCAAAGAGCCGGCCGCCCGCCCCATCCTTTCAACGCCGCCTTGGTTCTACGCGGGCGACGTTCCTGCTTTTGCTCGTTGTCAGCCTCGAACTGCAACGGTATTGAGGCCGATCTCGACCAGTTGCCTGCCAATGCTTTGGATGAGATCGCATCGATCATGCGCAGCTCGAAGCCAAATTGAGCGTCTCTGTCCCCTGCCGAGGAACCCCAGGAACGTGAGGCCGGATTCTGGCACAAAGCGGCGGCACAAGATCACAGTGGAAACGTCGCTCCTACATGATGGACGCGTTCGCCGACCTGGCGGGCGATCCCTAGGGCTTCTTCAAGGGGCAGTGGCCCCTTCGGGGCTTCCCCCTCGACATACTCCATGACCAGGTAATTCGGACCAACATCGTAGAGCGTGCAGATGTTGGGATGATTCAACGCGGCCACGGTGCGCGCTTCACGGTCGAAATGCTCGCTGAAGTGTTCGACGGAAACTTTGATGGCAACATCGCGCCCCAGTCTCGGATCGCGGGCGCGATACACCTCGCCCATCCCTCCCTTTCCGACCAGGGAAAGAATCTCATAGGGCCAAGCCTATCGCCAACCGAGAGCGGCATCAGAGTTTCAACGATTTTATCGCACTTAAGGGCAATACTAACTTGACGAATCAGCCCCTCAGGGCGCGCGGCGATTTACTTATGCCGAAAAGAGACGCCTAGCAGGAACGTTAGCTCGTTCAGGCTGATCATGGGTGCGCCATCGAGGAAATCAAAAATGAGGTCGGTGTGGGTAAATTGACTGGAGCCCCACCTTGTGTAGCGCGCTTCCGCCGTCAAGCGTATCGGTCCCAATGCTCGGAACTCGATTCCCCCACCAACCACGCCTCCCTTACGATTACGAGTTGGCAGTAATCCGGAATCTGATTCTTTGAACATGTTAATTCTAGTCGGACACTGGTTCGTGAGAGGAGGGCAAAAAGAGTTGTGGCCTATCGAATTTAACTGCTCGTCCATCCGGCTGATGTGATCTACAGAAATTCCTCCGGACACAAAGGGACGCACTCGGCGATTACCGAACCGCCACTTTAGAAGTATGGGAAACTGCCAGCGTTCGAGCTTGGTACTTCTGAAGAAGGATTGGTCGTCGACAACCGGCATCCCGTTGACTAGGCCTGGGAGGAGGGTGAATGTGAATGCATCATAGTTCAGCCGACTAAAAAGAGCATCAGCCTCAAGCGCAAATCCCCGAGGCAACCGCAATTCGAGGGCTGGTCCCAAAGTAAAGTGTGTCGTCTTGCTGGAATAATTTGAAAACTGCGAACATCCGGTCGATCTGCAAGGATTACTCACCGACGGAACACCCGAGCTGCTGGAAATAGGAATACCAACCTCGACGCCAATTGAGAGTGGGCCAAGTTGCCCGAACAACGGACAGCCACAAACAAGCGCAATCACCACCGATCGGATGTAGAAACCACGTGAAGGCGTCATGCTATTACAAAGGCAGTTTAACTGCCAGTTCTTCGCTCAGCGTCTTCAGTCACCCCTGCATCGAGATTGTGTAATTTCGGTGCAATGGTGAGTCAGTCTTGGGGGGCATCACTGGGTCAATCGGGTTTCTTCGTTCGCTTCTTTTTGTGTGCCCGCTTCCATTCCTTCTCGCGTTTGTCGATCTCCGTTTTGGGAACAGCGATGACCGCGCGGAACAAGCTATCGAGCGTCGTGAACGGCGTTCCGTCGGGACGTTGGGGGGGCGGGAGTGCGGGCTTCATCGTATGCCTGTGGATAGTTCCATTTACGATATAATACGTTCGCGCGGGGTTGCGTCCCGCGCGGGCACATTTTATCTCAAGGGAGCGTTCCGGCCACCTCGGACTGATATTACCAGTTCAGGGGGGCGCATGGAAAGAGCTAACGTGCTAACGATCACCACAGGCCGCCCCCCCGCGCCTAAATGGCCTGATGATCCCCAGGAACTGCCCGTCCACGATATTGCGGATGTAGCCAGATCCCTTCGGATGAGCGCGAGTGTTCTCGCGGACTGGACGATGGCACGGGCAGACCATGGGCGCAAGCATGAGACTTTCGATCCGCTCATTATAGTTCCTGATTCAGGGTTAGCCGAAGGTCGCCTGTCTTTTTACAACGCCCTTGAGGCTCACATGCTCTTGGCGATCCGTAGGTTTCACGGGATACCGATGCTTGAAGTTCGTCGAGTAATGCAGTGGGTTCGCGAAACGATGCCATCACGCCACCCGCTTGTAGATTATAGTTTTTCAACCAAAGGGAAGCATCTGTTCATTGAGAAGCTGGGGCCAACCCTTGACGCCTCACAGGACGGCCAACAGCTCTTGGGCTTCTTAGATCTATACCTAAACCGTATCCGTCGCGATGAGTCGGGGCTTGCGCTCAGGCTGTTCCCTATAACCCCCGGCACCCAGGGGGAATCAGCGCCGGTAATGATGGATATTCGATTCGCCTCTGGACGGTTAGTCGTAGCCGATACCGGAGTTCTCGCATCCGTACTTAACGGGCGCTTCAAGGCGGGCCACACTATTGAGAAGCTGGCGCGGGACTATCGCCTCCCGCCAGAGAAAATCCAGGGAGCGATTGACTACCTCCAGGCGCGCGCCGCATAAAGACGAACCACCTCATCTGTTCGTCGATCGCAATCTATCCGATAACGACCTCGTTACAGCCTTACGCGCCTTTGAATTTATCGTTACCAGTCACTACGAATACTACACTCCTGATCGTGTCCCCGATCCGCAGCGCGTTCCAGACGAAGATATCATCGCCGAGTGTTCGGAAAAACAGTGGGTTCTCATAACGGCCGACCAGAAGCTTGAGTACCTGCACTTTAACGCGATAAAGAAATCCACGATTTCGATTTTTATCGTGCCCGACAATTGCACGAAGCCGACCCGCTGGGCGAAGTCGTTACTCGACGCGCAATTGGCGCTCTATCGTGCAGTGCGGAACTTTCGGCCAACCGTTTGTAGGTCGAATAAATTCGGGCGGGCAGGTGTATCAGCTTCGCTGCATAGCAGCCACTGACACCGCCCCGAAAGACTGCGCGCTGTTGATTAAGGATGGCAAGACGGATCACCCGAGCGTTAAGAAGTTCAGGAAGGCCGCAGGCAAGGGAGCGGCCTAACTTTTGGGTTTCCGTTTACCGCGCGCCTGTCGCTTGCGAGGGCACGGCCTATTGTTGAAGGCCACCTTCCGCCTTGCCTGTCACTTCGTCCCACGTGAGACGCTTTCCGACTATCTGACGTACGGCCAAGTCAAAACGGTCCCCGTCGCTTAGCGCGTTACCGTCCGCGTCCTTGCGATTATTGAAGCGATACGCCTGCTCATCAAGATACCGGAATAGATGGAAAGGTTCGACGCTCACGTAGGTTCCCGAGATCGAACGCTTGAGCAAGGACCAGTAGTTCTCCAGACCGTTCGTGTGTACGACCTTATCCCGCACGTACTCTACCGCGTGATCCACAACGCGATGAGCGTACTCACCAGCAAGACCTTCGTAGGAGAGAAGGAAATCCGTGTACAGCGCGGAGCCAGCCTCGACGTGCTCTCTGACTTCCGCCTGAATCGCATGCTTCTTTCTGTTCGGGATGACAGCGGTTCGTACTTTGCTGGTGCCATCCTTGCCGCGTTCCAGAATGCCCATAACGGCGGTTTTGTCTTTCGTCCCGGTTCCCGTGATTCGACGCTGGCGCTGCGCTACGTGCATGTTGCGCGCCTTGCCGCCGATGAAGGTTTCGTCCGCTTCCACGTGACCCGACAGTTTCTCAAAAGAACCATCCTGAACGGCGAGTCTGACGCGGTGCATCAAGTGCCAAGCCGACTTCTGGGAGATGCCGAGATCGCGGGAAACTTCGTAACTGCTGATACCGTTCTTGCAGGTCACTAACAACCACATGGCCGCAAGCCACTTGTCCAAACCGAGCGGGGAATCCTCAAAGATGGTCCCAGTCTTGATAGAAAACTGGCGTTTCGGGTGCCTGCTAGAGCACTGCCATTTATTCTGATTCTTTAAGAAGGAAACCTTGGTATTTCCACACGTCGGGCAGACAACGCCATTCGGCCAGCGACGGGCAACGATGTACTCCATGCAGTTCTTGGCGTCTGCAAAGTATACGATTGCTTCCTGGAGTGTCTTTGGATCGGTGCCCATGAATCAATCTTACGCTCAAAACATGGATTCGTCAAGTTAGTTATTGCCCACTTAAGCTCTAGCACTGGTTACCGGCTTAACGGAGGAGTGAGGTCCCCGGAACATCGGGCTCGGCTGTGTGAAAATCATTCGATGCTGTTGAAAAACACCCAAGCGGAAGCGGTGCTGAAGCGAGTTGTTCCGAAGATGAAGTTAGGTTCGAACCGCCCGACTGTTTAGGCGGTTGCCATTAACGGGTTCGGCGGGGAGGTTTTCAAGAAACGCACCATTCTCTTCAGGTTTTGTGCGGTCGCTGCAAGCAGGAACTGCTCGGAAACGATCCGATTTCGACGCAGCTTCAGTCTGGTGAGCCCGATCCGCTGTTTCAGTTCTGAAAACAGCGCCTCCACCTTGCTGCGAGCGCGTCGCGAATGGAGGAATGCGGGAGTATCTACCAGCGCTCGCGCGCGGTCCCGCGCGGCCTCGTACCAACTCACTCCGATCTTTTTTAGCGGGGCGCTGGTGCATTGGTTCTTTGCGGGACAAGGACCGCATTGTGCCTGAGTAGCACGATAGATGTGTTGCTGACTCGGCCGGTTCAGTCCGACGTAGGGCAAGAGTTTGCCCTCTGGACACTGGTAAGCATTTTGATCGGGCAGATAGGTGAAATCATCGCGGGTAAATGCGTTCTTGGTTTGCTTCTTGCGATCGATCAGCGGAATGTGAGGGGCAACACCCTGGCGCCACAGCCAGTCGACGAACTCGGCACTGCCATAGCCCTTGTCCGCTCCGAGGCTCACCGGTTGTAATCCGAACCGGGTCTTGGCGGCCGTGATCATCTGCTTAGCGGCGGCCGTCTCCGCACTGAAACGCGCCGGAGTGGCCTCGACACCGAGCACAATGCAACTTTCGTTATCGATCAGATAATGGTCGTAATACGCTAACACTGCGAACCCGTGCTTGGCCGACCATGTGGCATCCGGATCAGTCGTGGAAAGCTTTTCTGGCAGCCTTGCCAGAACGTTCTCTGCGAGGATCGCTTCCGAGCCCGCCGTAGACGCTTCCGGGATTGGGTTTTGCGCCGCGATTTCTTGGAGATATTCGCGTACCGTCCGATTGACTTGGGCGGCTTCGGTAAACGCCTCCCGGGTCACTCTGCTTTTGATACCTGCATTCGCCGGCACCTGCGTGCCATCGACCGATAGATGTTTTCCGGTCACCAGGCCGACCTCCACGCAACGTGCCACAATCGCTTCGAACAGCTCACGGAACAGGTTGGCTTCCTGGAAACGCCCGTGACGGTTCTTGGAGAACGTGGAGTGATGCGGAACTTCCTGATCAAAATCCAACCCCGTGAACCAACGATACGCCAGGTGCATCCGAACTTCCTCCACCAGCCGCCGCTCGCTGGTGATGCCGTACAAGTACCCGATTAACAAGATCCGCAGGAGCAACTCAGGATCGATCGAGGGCCGGCCAGTATCGCTGTAATGCTGCTTGAGCCGATCCCGAACAAAGCTGAGATCGACGTGTTTGTCGATCAATCGCAACAGATGATCTTCTGATACGTGATCCTCGACCCGGAAGTAGTAGAACAGAGACTCCGAACGAGTGTGGTGACCCATCATGACGAACTGAAACCCTCCCCATGTGAACCTACGGAAAAGCATCTACAGAGAAGGCGTTCTGCCGCACGCCGAGGTCACAGTTGTAGCGAATCTAAAGGCGGTTTTTCGACGGAGTTTTTCAACAGCATCATTCCTTTTCGCTCAGGGTGCCGCCCTCGGGAATTGTCGTGATCTGTTTGGCCAGCAGCGAATGCGGAGTCCGCATGGCACGCATTTGCAACCCCAAAATGTGCACTGTATGCTGGTGGCGTCAGGAACGCGTCCTTAGGGAGAAACGCCTTTATGCCTCACGGTACCCCTTCTCGTCTCATTGCTTTCTGCATAATCATCACGGGGATCGGCAGTATTACGGCTCCGATTTTTTCCGCTTCGAACGATGATGCGTGCGCGCTGCTCAGCACCGCGGACATCGCTAAAGCGACAACCTTGATGGTTGGGAACCCGCAGGCCGGTTCCCCGATCCCGGGCACGCTCGGGAAATGCACCTGGGCTGCGAGTGGAAACACCAAGGTGATCGTAACGCTAGCCGATGCACGGCATATGGATTTGACTGTCAAAGCGCAGCAGCAAAGCGGGGGCGCCGATGTCCCAGGGCTGGGTTCGAAAGCAGTGGGTTTGCCGGGTGCGGGATTTACGGGGGGAGGCTATATTGTGAGTGTCCTCGATGCCAAGGGTGGCTTCGGAGTCAGCATCCTCGGCAAGGACGGCACTCGCGATCGTGCCATCGCGCTCGCCAAAATAGTTGAGAGTCACCGTTAGTCGGAGATGCTTCGCAGGTGATGAGAGCCGTCTGCGCTCGATGAAGAGAATTAGTCATTTGGAGCCTCATCAGTTACCTTGCGCAGCAAGGATTAGCTTTTCGCAGGAGGCCGACGATGCTCTGGTTTTTTCGGGCTCGGGTCAGCGGCCCCTTTGATTGAATATCTCGACGATATTGTTAGCTTGCGCTTGGGTCAAATCACCCTGAATGACGGCTCTGGGGAGGGGCGCAACAATCATCGGCACCCCCACCATTCAAGGATGCGGAAAAACAGACAATTATCAGAGCTGTCAACGAGGTAAGTAGGCGGCTCTTTGGAATTTACAGTTTGCTGAAAGGCCAGGTTATCAGGGGCCAGATCAAGACTAGATCAGGAGAATAGGTGATGCGCGATCACTGCATAGGGCGCAAAATAAACCCTGGCACTCGATCGCTTTCCATGATCGTACGCGATAGATGATCCCCGCTTATTCTCCACAAGTGCGCGGCCGCAGTGAGTCGCGGCAAGCCGTTCGAGCTACTGCAGCGATAAACGCGATCCAGGTGGCCGAGATCGCGTGTATGGAGTTATCTGCGAACCGTGATGTTGGCGACTGAATAGCGGCGGTGAACTTCTGTTCTCCTGATCTGGTCCTGATCTGGCCCCTGATAACCTGGCCTTTCAGCAAACTGTAAATCCCAGAGAAGCCGCCTACTTACATCGTTGACACCCCTGATAATGGTCTGTTTTTCCGCGCTGCAGCGATAAACGTAACCTCTGGATTAGAAACATAGTCCTCGAGGATGGAAAAGGCACCGGTGTTCCACAACTCCGAATTGCTTGTGGTATAAAACTTCTTCAGTTCAACTTCCGTAGGGATTGGGTGCAGTATGACGTGTCGGCAGCCGGAGCAGCGAAGGTACGCGAACCGGCCGTCTCCAAAGTAGTTTTGGAGTGAAGCGCCGCAAATGGCGCAAATGGAAGCCACACAGCACGCGCTAATGTAACAGATGCTTCGGAAGAACTGCAAGAAGTGCGGGGAGTTTGTGATCGCAACTAGATGCCTCTTGGGTCCGATTTGCACGCCCACGCAACGCTTATTCCTCCGCCGTTTGTAGACACGTAGAATCCTTTGTGCGCCGAGACGTTTTAGACTTACGCGTTGAGCCGTGAGTCCCTCACTGGGCCTCGATCGCATTCACCGCCGGGAAGCCAGTGACAGCTACCAATGTGATGGTGATCTGGCCTCCGTTCACTGTCACCGGATAGCTCACGTCGTAGGCCTTGTTCATGCCCCCGGCCGCCGCAAAGACGTCCACGTTCGTGGCGACTTGTGTGCCGTTCAACTGGACGTTGAACACGCGTTGTCCGGACGAGGCCCAATACAGCTCGGCGAACTTCAGCGTCACCGTATAGCTGCCGTTGGGCACACTGGTCTGGTAGGTCAGATTCCCTGTGCTGTAGTGCTCGGTCTGGTACAGTGCCGGATCATTAGTCCCTGTGATCGCTGCCGTGGTCGAATAGCTCGAGCCTTGCAGGAATCCAGTATCCGCCAACCACACCTGGCTCTGTGAATCCGTATAAGCAGAACCACCGGCGTTTACACGAACGGCCCCGTTGCTGACCATCAGCGTGGCCGCCGCGGTATGAGTCAATGAGGCACTGGTCGCCGTGACCGTCAGCGGCGACGATCCCGCCGGAGTGCCCGAGGTGGTGTTAACGGTCAGGGAAGTCGAGCCGCTCCCCGTCACGGTGGGAGGGTTAAAGCTCGCTGTGGCCCCGGCCGGCAATCCCGAGAGGCTGAAACCCACGGTTCCGCTGAACCCGGCCACCGCAGTGGTGGTGACTGTGTACGTTGTGCTGCCGGCGGGAGTGAGCGTTTGTGACGGTGGAGTCGCCGTTACCGTAAAGTCTGGCGTGGGCGGTCCGGTTGGCGTGATCTCGATCGCATTCACCGCCGGGTAGCCGGTCACCGCGCCCAGGGTGATGGTGATCTGGCCTCCAGTTACCGTCAGCGAGTAGCTTAGATCCAAGGCCTTGTTAATGCCTCCTGCGATCGCGAAGATATCCAACCCGGTCGCTACCTGCGCGCCATTCACTAGGATGTTAAACACGCGCTGTCCGGGCGAGTTCCAATAGAGCTCGGCGAACTTCAGCTTCACCGTATAGCCGCCGTTGGGCACACTGGTCTGGTAGGTCAGATTCCCGGTGTTGTAATGTTCGCTTTGATACAGGGCAGGATCACCGGTTCCTGTGATCCCGGCGGTCGTCGAATAACTCGAACCCTGTAGAAAGCCGGCATCCGCTGACCATATCTGGCTCAGAGAATCCGTATAAGTAGGACCGCCGGAGTTTACGCGAACGGCTCCGTTGTTGACCACCAGCGCGACCACGGCGGTGTGGTTCAAGGGGCCGCTGGTTGCCGTGACGGTTAGCGGTGTCGATCCCGCTGGAGTGCCTGAACCTGTCACCACTGTCATTGTGGTTGATCCGCTGCCTGAAATCGTCGAAGGATTAAAGCTCGCGCTGACTCCCCCCGGCAGCCCGGTCACACCGAAGCTCACGGTCCCGCTGAATCCGTCCACGGCCGCGATATTGACTGTATACGCTGTGCTTCCGCCCGGAGCGATCGCCTGGAACGGAGGATCGGCCGCTACCGTAAAGTCTGGCACTGCGGCGAAGGGCGCGATTTCAATTGCGTTGACTGCCGGGTATCCGACAACGGGCACCAGCGTAATGTTGAGCTGGCCTCCGGTCACGGTCACACCGCCGGTGGCGGCCCAGGCTTTGTTCATCCCACCCGACGCGGCAAAGACGTCAATATCTGGCCCATACTGCGTGCCGTTCATCAGGATTTTGAAAATGCGTTGCCCTGGGGAGGTCCAATACAGCTCGGCGAACCTCAGCGTCACATTATAGCTGCCGTTGGGGACAGTGGCCTGGTAGGTCAGATTCCCGGTGCTGTAGTGCTCGGTCTGGTACAGCGCCGGATCATTTGTCCCGATGATCGCGGCGGTGCTCGAATAGCTTGCCCCCTGTAGAAATCCGCTATCTGGCGACCACGTTTGGCTCTGCGAATCCGTATAACCAGGACCACCGGCATTCACACGGATGATTCCGTCGCTGACCACCAACGTGACCGTGGCGGTGTGGCTCAACGAGCCACTGACGGCAATGACAATCAGCGGATACGATCCAAGCGGAGTGCCGGAGGTGGTGTTGACGGTCAGGGTAGTCGAGCCGCTTCCCGTCAGGGTAAAAGGGTTAAAGCTCGCCGTGGCTCCCGCCGGCAATCCCGAGAGGCTCAAGCTCACGGTTCCGCTGAACCCGGCCATCGCCGCGGTAGCGACTGCATACGTCGTGCTGACGCCGGGAGCCAACGTTTGTGACGTTGGAGTCGCCGTTACCGCAAAGTCTGGCGTGGGCGGTGCAGATGGCACGATCTCGATCGCATTCACCGCGGGAAAGCCAGTAACCGCTACCAAGGTGATGGTGATCTGGCCTCCGCTCACTGTCACCGGGTAGCTCACGTCATAGGCCTTGTTCATGCCCCCAGCGGCCGCAAAGACGTCCAGGTTCGTGGCGGCTTGTGTGCCGTTCAACTGGACGTTGAACACGCGTTGTCCGGACGAGGCCCAATACAGCTCGGCGAACTTCAGCGTCACCGTATAGCTGCCGTTGGGCACACTGGTCTGGTAGGTCAGATTCCCTGTGCTGTAGTGCTCGGTCTGGTACAGTGCCGGATCATTAGTCCCTGTGATCGCTGCCGTGGTCGAATAGCTCGAACCTTGCAGGAATCCAGTATCCGCCGACCACGGGTTGCACGCCGAGTCCGTATAGGCCGGACCGCCAGCGTTCACGAGGATCGACGTCGTCAAGCAAGGCCCGGCTACAGTTACGGTAAATGTCGCCCCGGAGCTTAGGCGGAGATGAGCGACTTGTGGGACTTGAAAATTATTGTCCGATGCAGAGAAGACGATAGTGGCATTGCCCGTTCCACTTGGGGGAAACGGAGAACTGATGTTGAGCGTCCCGGCATTGTCATTCGTAATGGACCAGGCGCAGTCAGAAGGAGCTAAGACGTGCACGGTCCCCCCTCCGCCGATTCTGGGAAAGTCTTGGCCCGCCGAATCGAAACTGCTATTGCACGGTGCCGCCTGATTCACCGTGTAGGTCAGTGCGGCTAGGGAGATCGTGCCTGTTCGGGCTGGCCCCGCATTCGGCTGCACGTTATATGCGACGCTTCCTCCACCGTTGATATTAGGAGACGGTATGGAGATCCAATTCACGTTGCTGCTGGCCGTAGCTTTACAGCCGGGAAGCGCAGACGTTCCCAACGAACTGGGGCCGCCAGCCGCAGTGAAGAATGCGGGCCCCGGGTCTACGGCATAGTTGCAGCCCCATCCCGTCTGGGTAACGCTGACTGTCCGTCCCGCGACAAGAGCCGTGCTTGTTACGTCCGGACCCAGGTCGGTCGTACTGAGCTGAAAACTCACTGTCCCGCTCCCCTTGACAAGGAAACCGCTACTGTCATTAGTTCCCGCGTCGGAACCTTGGACGGAGCTGGCGAAATTAAACGCGTACTTGTTCCAGAAACAGTTGGATCCGGTAGTCACCGTGATCAGACCGGACCCGCCGGCTGGGGGAACGGTGAATGAAGTCGGCGACACAGAGAAAGAGCAGGTCTCACTGTCAGTGAGTTTGGCAACTGCGTAATTCTGGTACCCGCCCGAGGAAGATTGAAACGCATTGACGATTGGTATGCCTTGGTTCGCGTCTCCCATGATGTATATTGCGCCGGCCGGGTCGAGTGCGATTCCCCACCCGTTCTGCTGCTGGGTTGAGTAGCCAAGGAATGTTGAATAGACCAAATGCGATCCGTCACTCGCTACTTTGGCCAGGTAGATCGCATTATTCTGCAGCGCATCGCCGGCCAGTTCGGTGGCGACTGGGAAGTCACTTGACGCCGCGCCCACAACCAGAGTCTCTCCAGCCGGGTTAACTGCCACGCCCCCAGAAAATGCACCATCTCCAGGGAACAACGACGAGAAGACTAAACCTGTGGTTGGATTAACCCTCGCAATGAAACTCTCGGCACCGTTAAATCCGTTGAGGACCGGAAGGACCGCCGGGAAGTCAGGCCACGAGGCAGTCTCTCCAAAGAGCACTACGTCTCCCGACGGATGCATTGCGAGACTATGAATTGCGTCGAAATGTGTTCCTCCTATGAAACTGCTGTACAGTAAAAGTCCGGAGTTGGAAAAGTGGGCCAGGAAACCGTCGATCCCGTCTGCCTGGGATTGATTCAGTCCTGCAAATTGAGTCTGGAAGCCGTTAAGGATCGGCAAATCGCTAGATGCGGTGGAGCCGCCAATCCATGCGCCCCCAAGGGCATCCACCACAATCGCTCTAGAAATGTCGTCGGCGGAGCCCCCGAAGAACGTGGAGAATTGCAAACTCGTCCCGGTAGGATCGAGTTTTGCTAGGAAAGCATCGGCCGAGATCACTGTTCCATGGAACGTTCCTTGATACGCGTTGAGTACTGGAAAGTCCGCGGATTTTGTCTGGCCAGTAACAAATACACTGCCGGCCGCGTCTACAGCTATCCCTGAGCCGTCCTCAGACCCACTACCGCCCAGGAAGGTCGAGTAGACCAGACTTGAACCGGTCGGGCTTATCTTGGTCACGAACGCGTCAGTATTACCGCCAAAGTTAGACTGGAAGGCGTTCGCCGTAGGAAAATCCAACGCTCCGGTCATCCCGGCCACGTAAACATTCCCCGCAGCGTCAACCGCAATACTCCTACTCAGGTCGAATGACGAACTCCCTAGGTAGGTCGAGTAAACCAACGTAGATCCGCTGGGATCGAACTTGGAAACGGTGACATCTAGGTCGCCATGTGCAATCGCGTAGATCGGATTCTTCAGGGGGAACGCGAGGGAATATGTCTCTCCTGTCACGTACGCGCTGCCGTTTCCATCGACCGCGATTGCTGAGCCAATACCTTGTGCAGGGCCGCCAAGATAGGTCGAGTAGACGATCACAGGATCAATCACCAATGGAAGTTTGTGATCATAGGGGCCTACATCGAAACTAAACCCCTGCTCGCCCAAAAGCTTGTAAGCTGCGGCGACGGTAGATCGAACGCCATCCCTAACTTGATAGGCGACCGGTCGGGAATGACGGATTTCGCCGTTGCTCCCGATAAGAACTAGCTCCCCGGCAGCGCTGAATTCAACCCTACGGGTGCCGCTGATATCGATGCGAGCCTTCGCCGGATCCGCTCCCGGCGCCACCGTAAGATCGTACTCAACATTGCTTCCCTTCCCGTGGTAACTTACGGCGATGCCAGGACAGATTTCGGAAATATCGACTCGCGTATAGTGGGCCACGTCCGCGTGCCACCTGTTCGGATCGTTACCCATAAAATAGTTGCTTTTCCCTGGAAGTCGCCCGGAGGCAAACGCGTCAGAATCCTTTTCGCAACCGCCAAACTCGAATCGCATCCAATCCAGGACGTGGTTCGACTCGCTGCCCGCAGAGGGCGTGCCCATGAACGTCATGGCATGTTCTTCGAGAAGCATGCTATATCGTGCTGCACGACCCACGAATCGCACGGAAGGATCAGCCTGACCAACGTTCGGTTCGAAATACACGCTGGCTTGCGCCAGGTCCAGATGAGCTTGCCGGCCTATTCCGCTAGCCTCGGCGACGGCCGTCCGCGCCCAAGGCACACCAAGCGCGACAATGCAAAACGTTAGCACGCCTCGGAGAAATGTTGTGGTCATGGCTTTGATATAGGCTAGCAACGTCCTTAGCCGCCTTTTTCACCTACGGGTGGGCTTATCGTGCGGTCCTCGCCCTCTTGCCGTGAATGTGGCCCACGCATTTAGGAACTTAGCGTTGATGTGATATTTTAATATAATGTCCTGAACTTTGCCACGCGAATAGTACTAATACCGAGCTTTAGCTGACGTGAGGCGAGCGAACTCAATGGGGCCAACCTGTTGAGTGTCGTCGTCGGCTCGGTGGTCTGCTCAAATACTACCGGCGAGTCGCATGAATATTTTGACCAAACGGCTCCATGCTAGTTGGGGTCCTTGATTCAGTAGGTGCTGCTATCTGGCCAACGGGCTCAACCACTCCCCAGGGACGGCCGCAGTCACCTGAACTCGGCGAACTCCTTCTTTCAACTAATTCTTATGCTGCGACCTGTGCCTGGCGGTTGGCTACGCGCAACGGTTCGTAACTTTCTCCACTGACCCACAGCTTGTGCAGCAACACCGCTAGTTTCCGAGCCACGGCTACGATGGCTCGTTTCTTCGCGTTCTTCCCGCCGCGGCCGGCCAGTTTCAGACCCCATCGGCGTAGGTCACTGTCAGCCCCAAACGGGCCCAGGGCGTGGTGCGCTCCTTGCACCAGCAGCTTCCGCAAATAACTGTCGCCCTCTTTGCTGATTCCCAGTTCCGGCCGGCTTTGCCCAGACTGCCTGCGTTTCTGCCGCAATCCCATATAGCAGCCCACGTCCCGGCTCCGACGGAATCGATGCGGATCTTCCACCGTCAGCACGAACCAGAGCAATCAGTATTCCTACGCCGTGGACCTGGGTGAGCAGATCCACTTCCGGGTATCGCTCCTTGGCCAACTGTCCTAGCATTCGGTCGTACTCGCGGATCCGTTCTGTTATTTCCTCCACCTCTTCCAGCAACGGATCAAGCGCGGTCCGCAGAGAAGGGCTGAGCGATTCCGCCACGTCTCGCCCCATTTGATTGGTCCCGCAGCTCGGCAGCCGTTCACCATACGATTTCGTCAGTCCGCGAGCCGCATTGATCAGGGCCGTGCGTGCCTCCACCAGCACCGCCCGCGCTCGCACCATGATCAGGTCAGCCTGCGCTTGTTCGCTGCGGTGGCGAATCGGCGATAGCAACTGCGGATCGATGCGAGCCAAGCGTGCGAGGGTCTTGGCATCCAACTTGTCGTCCTTCCGACTGCTTTCGCTAATCAGCCGCACCCGCCGCGCATTGGCTACGATCACCTCGTACCCGAGTCGCGCCAGATGCCGGCTTACCCACGGTGAGTGCGTTCCCACTTCCAGCGCCATTCGGCATCGAGTCATGGCTCCAAACACTCGATCCAGACCCGTTCCAGTCGTGGCCACACTTCCTTCTAGGATCACATCGCCCTGCTCGTCCAACACGCAGTAGCAGCTGCTGCGATCTCCCAAGTCCAACCCGATCGTGTACTTCTCTCGCCGGGTCTTCTCTCCTGTCAATCGAGTCTTCACAGTGATACGCTTTTTCATGGCCGGTCTCCTTTTCGATTGCACCTTCGAGTGCGATTCTCATTGGGAGCGTAACGCATCCCGCCGAGGGACCGGCCTTCTCATCCCATCTGGCACTTATTCTTTCAATAACTTACAGCCGTCCTCAACCCCGAGTTTGTTCCATTTTGTTCCAATAACAAAAATCAGGCTTGCCGGAGTTCCGTCTCTGTTCGAACAAAAGGGTTCATTCGAGACTCCCGGCCTATCTCGAGGAGGCTCTCGCCGGGATCCAGAAGGAACGCGGCCGCCAGTTCGATCCCGGCACTGGTCGATACCCTGCTGCAACTCGCCTTCTCGCGCGTTCTTCTCCAACTGGACCAGGCCCTCTTGAATGAGGCCACACGGCTCACTGCCGCCTTAGCCTTGGGCGCGTGACCCCAAGCACTTCTGCCTAGCATGGGCACTGGCCCTTGACAGGATCCAGGAATTTGCGTCACATTTAACATTCGCAATCATGAGTGCCGAATGAATCAGCGCAGAAAGCGGCAACGCGTAAAAGCGATTATTGCGGCCAAAGCCGCCGTTCGCAGGAAAGTCCAAGAGCGGCCAGCAGATGAAGCTCTTGACTCTGGGCTTGCTCCGGCTGAATCGGATGTTTTGCCGGTTGAGGCCACCCGTGCCCCGCGGCAATCCATCCTCCGGGACCCCTACGTTTATCTCATCCTGATTTTGCCGATCCTCGTGCTGGCGAAAAATACTAGCTACATCTACACTCCAGCCAAAACCATTGACCCGTGGGTCTACTACGGGTACATGAAGCACCTGTTGGCATTCAAAGGTTCACTGTTTCCGGCCACCTACTATGGCAGCCGCCTGTCCTGGCTTCTCCCGGGAGCCCTGATCCACACGGCCCTGCCGCCGGTCCCGGCGAACTATGTACTCCATCTTGCCGTGTTCTTTACCGCGGTGTTCTCCCTATACTGGCTCCTTAAAGAAGCGTTTGACCGACGGATTGCCATATTGTCAGCCATTTGTATGGCGTTCTATCCATACTTTTGGGCGGCAATTGGGTGGGATTACGTAGATGGCGTTGGAATCGCCTACTATCTCCTTTCTATGGCGTTGGTCTTCGCCGCTGCCAAACCCAAGAACGCACACAACCCGTGGCTACTGATTTGCGGTGGAATGGCTTACGCGGGGATGGTCTATAGCAACCTCGCCTGGTTCATCTTCTCGCCCGCTTTCCTGACGCTATATCTCTGGCTTTCTCCAGCGCTCACCATCCGGAAGATTGTCGGACGCACGGTTCGCTTCCTGATGTGGTTCGGATTGGGATGGCTCATAATCACCCTGCTCCTTGGGGCCATCAACTGGTTTCTCGAAGGATTTGTCTGGTTCTACGCGCCTTCGGTGCGTTACGCGCTCTCGACAGTTGGAACGAAGAATCCGTGGAAAAAGGCGATCTATAGCTGGATCAAGACAGCATACTGGTTGATTCTGCCGGCTCTCGCCTGCCTCGGTGCACTGCTCGTTTGCATCACAACGTCCTGGCGGTCAAACTGGCGCAACATGCGAGTATTCTTCGCTCTCAATCTCCTCTACGGCGCCGCCATTACCGTCTATATGGAAGTATCGGGCAGACCCATGTTGCAGTTGGCCTACTACGCAAGCTACCTCATTCCGTGTTCGGTCTTAGCCTTTGGTGCAATCCTGTTCGAAGGCTCATCTTCGCCTCGCGAAACGCCGCTAAGCGAATCGCGGTTTCGGTGGGTCGTCGCAGGCGCTCTATTCTGTTTGTTGTCCATCTGGGCGTTCACCACGTTTCCAGCAGTGCGTGCGGTCGTATTGAAACACTCCACCGGCCTTTTGTTTCCCGGTATAGGGATAGCGGCTGTAGGGTTGTTGCTGCATCGCCGCACGGTCGGGACCATACTGGGACTGGCCGGCTTGACGCTTTTTTGCGTCTCTTCAGGAGCTGTGACCGCCCGAGAAACGAACGGTGGTGAGATCTTCCGGCGGATTTCCTCTGGAATGGAGATGGCGGAACGTGTTCGAGGCGATCGACCCATTCGCTTCTGGTTCGATCAAAATGATCCATATTCCTCGGAGTTCCACTCACTCAACTCCTGTTACCTTTGGGGATACACAGGTATCGGCTACAGTTTCCCGTTTCTCGCCAAGACCACTGTGGTGGACGGCGCTGTGATCGTCGTCCCATCCAGCAAGCCCGATGTTGTCCTTCAGGCGATGGAAACTTTCGCTACCAGAGGTTCCACGGCCAGGTTTCTGGGAAAGGAACGGGACGAAAATGGCGGCCAGGGATACTGGCTCAATTTTTTCTACATCGAACGCCCGGCGCCCTAGACTACATTTTTGACGCGAGTAGAAGCAGATACTCGTGGACCAAGCGAAATTCCTCTTGGCGGATAATCCGCACATTCTTGGTCAAGATGCTCAAGAGAGCTTCTTTACTCCTTGGATTGGAGCCTCGGTCGAGCGACCACAGTATCCTCCCAGGGAGCCAACGGCGACTCCAGAGCGCATCGAGGAACATCAAGCGCCCCCCGGGCCGGAGTGTCCGCGTGATTTCCCGTAAGGCGAGTTCCAATTCAGAGTCGCTCAGATGGTGCGACATAGCCACGCAAAGCACTAAATCCATGCTCGCGCCCGCTACGGGCGTATTGGTCGCGTCGCCCAGGATGGCCAGCGCGCCTTTGTTCACCTTGCGCAACTGGACAAGTTTGGGTTCCTCGTTATCAATGCAGTAGTAGGTGCAATCCGCGGAGAGTTGACTTCGAATTCTGCCCGTTCCGCCGCCGATATCAAGGACGGTCTGATAGCCGGGGTAAGTTTCCAATACTCTTCGAAAGTGGCGCCGGGCAAACTTGGCTCCGCAAATCGTCTGAATTAGATCGTAGACGGGACCAAGGGAGGCGACCCTGTGAAGGGCTCTGAGGATCATGCTGATTCAAGTTAGTGTACTACCCGCAAGGATCGAGGCTTGGATATCAACCACCATTTCCCGTCGCCCGGGCGGTAGGCTGCAGGGGCTTTCGCGCAATCGCAAACAGGGATCCTCCTGCCGGCAGTGACAGGCCGAGTCGGATCAGCACCCTCTCAAATGCGAGGATCTTCGAAAACAAACTGTTCACTAAGGGATGGATCTCCAGGGCTTCCCCGGGCATGAGTTGTTTGAGACCCTTCCGGTACTGCAGTCGAGAAAGAATGAAGACCGGCAGAAGCAGCGATATGAACGACGTCACATGGAGAACTTCGAAACCAGCACGGTTAAGCTTGGCCTTCAGATCTGTCGCCACATAACGCCGCTTGTGGTAAGAATGCTCGTCGACCGCGCTCCAGAGAGCCGGGTGCTGAGGAACCGTTATGAAGACCGTGCCTCCGGGTTTTACTGACCGCCAGACTTCCCCGAGCACAACGGTGTCTTCTTCGATGTGCTCCAGCACGTCGAACATGCCGATGGCGTCGAATTCGCGCTCAAATGGCATCTTTCGCGCGTCCATCTGGATCAGTTCGGTTTCCGGCAGACGCTGGGCCGCGAACGGAAGCCCGTCTGCGAAGATCTCGCTCCCAAAGAGACGCATGCCCGGCACAGATTGGCGAACGGCCTGGAGAACTACACCCGTGCCGCAACCAACCTCCAGCAGGCTCATCGCCTCGGGCGCGTACTTTCGCAGTCCCCAAAGGATCACCTGATTCCGTCCTTCGAACCAGAAGTGACCCGTTTCTAACTCGACCAGTCGGGAGAAATAGGACGCGGAAAAGCCATCATTGGTAGTGGCCAACTCCGGCGCAAAGGATACGAATCCATTTACACAGCCCGGGGAGAATCCGCAAACGGGACATTTCCATTCCGCCGAACGGAATATGTCGCCACAAGACACACAACGCTTCACTCCGGAGCCTTTCGAGGGCTGTTCCTCCGTTCCGTCTGGGCGGACGCCAGATGGCGGTATGGTGCGAAGACGGGAGCGGAAACGTCAAACCGATCGTCGTGCCAGATCTTCAACTGAAATTCGAAGGGCATATAAGCATGGTGAATCATGGATCGCCGGCTGTACTCAGAAGCCAGCCGATACATTTCCGCGGGATCCGCATAATACAAATGATTCTGCCGACGATCGGTATCGGCGGAGTCGCTGAGGAAGTCGCATATCACGAGCGTGTTGGTCGCCTCCCACATGGCAGCGATGGTTTCCCGCACAAACGAGAGATTTCCTTGTTCGACGCGATGGTTGAAGATCCCGATTGCCGCGGCTGCGTCGCTTTTGAAGCCCGCGGGCAGCGCTTGCCAATCGCCGCAAATGAACTGGGCTCCCGGATCGTCGCCGTGAAGATCCTGTGCCGCGTCTGTAAACTCCCTTACCAGATCGACTCCGGTATACCGGCCTTTCCATCCGCGATGGCGCAAGAATGTCAGAAGATCGCCGAATCCGCATCCCACGTCAAGGATGCTATGTATTTCCTCGATACGCACACCCTCGATGAGCGCCTCGAATCGCACCCATTGGCAGTCTTTATTCCAGCCGAGGGTTCGGGGATCATATCCAAACTCCTCCCAGCGCTTGCGATAGCGTTCCTGAACGGCGGTGCGATCCCGATCGAGCATGTGATACCTATTTCGCTGCGATCCCGAATAGGGCCGCTGCGCTGTCGCCCCAAAAATCGCTGGACAGGACGTCCCCGGCGCCGGTCATAAAGTTCCGCGCGCGATCCACGCTCTCCGCAAAGGGGACGTAGGGGAAATCGCTGCCGTACAAGACTCGCCCGGATGGAAGCCTCCGGCATAGAAACCCGCAGTCTTCCGCAATGGACGAACCGTGGAAGTAGGCGGGCGTGAAGGATAGATCGAGATAGATATTCGGATTCGACTTGGCGACCATGAAAGCTTCCATCATCTTATAGCCGCCGGCATGGGCTAGGATCATTTTTAGCTGAGGCATGCTCTGCGCCACGCGATGATACGCGATCGGGTGCAAATCCGGGTTGTCCAAAGACGGGCCGTGCAGAAAGACATCCACCAGGATAACCACTCCGCGTTCCTGCGCCCAATGGAACACTTCCAAGACGACGGCGTCCTTGGCGGTAACTCCTTGGTACCGCGGATGGACTTTGAGCCCTCTCGGGGGATACTGGTCGAAGAACTCTTCCATCTTCTGGATGGTCTTGCCGGGGGTCGTGAAGTCCGGGTTGTACAGCGGGACCAGGCGCTCCGCAAATACCGAGCATTCATGGTGGACGAACTCGTTACTGGCGATTCCCGCCAGGGGCAGAACAACCGAAACGTCCACCTGCTTTTCATCCATGTAACGCACCAGATCTGCGGCGCTCGCGGGGAGACCGAAAGGCCCTCCCGAGCCCGCCTCGAATATATGCGTGTGACAGTCTATGATCATTCCGTCTGCACCTGCACGGTGCGAAAGACTCGATCGGTAATATCCAGAACCTCTGCCCGCGACTTTCCTAACGCGATCATCAGACCCGGTCGTGAACGGTCATCCTGCGGTGCCGTGAGCCGGTCGCCGACGCCAAACTCTAGCAGGATTTCGTGCACACCGGGGAGACGTCTTGCTTCTTCCACGCCGCGCAACTGCGTGACCGTCCCGTCCGGGAACGAGAAAAAAGCCAGATTGGCCGCTCGCGGTTCTCCGTCCGGACGCAGCGAGATCGTCTCGCCCGCGATGAATCGCAAATAAGCTTGCGGAACGGGAGCTCCCGCCAGATAAGGCACGATGTCGGAATGAATGCGGCTTCCGGCTCCTCGCGCCGCGATTTCCACGAGATACACTTCCGCGTCGCTCACCATATACTCTGCATGCGTGATTCCAGTTTTCATTCCCAGAGCCCTTACCGCGAGTTGATTGACTTGGCGGATTCTTTCGAGAATCGCCGGCGGAAAATCGGCTGGATAGGTCAGCCGGCTGGCGACTTCGGGACGATGGGGGAAGTGATCCTTGTCGGAAATGCCTAGAACCATCACTTCACCATCGATGGTGAGACTTTCCACCGTGACTTCTACGCCCTTGAGGAAGCCTTCCACCAGCACGGCGTCAGCACGCGTATACCGGGCAGCATCCTGGTAAGCGGCTTCGATCTCCTCTGGAGAATAAACAATGTGCACACCGCGGCTGGACTGATTGTCCAAGGGTTTAATCACCGCGGGTAAGCCTGCATCCGCCGCTGCTTCCCGCGCAGCTTGGGCGCTCCCGGCCAGCCGAAAACATGGATTCGGAACTCCGGCCGAAGCGGTAATGCACCGCATCCGGTGTTTGTTGGTGAAGTTTAACGCTGTTTCGTAACCGATGCCCGGCAACCCCATTTTCTCGGCCACATACGCCATGGTGGGCACGCCGACATCGGTCGTATCGCACACGATTCCGTCGATCCGGTACTGTTCGGCAGCTTTCAGTGTGCTTTCCCGATCGGTTATATCTATGACGGCGTGTTCATCAGCCAGCGCATAACCCGGGCGCTCCTCATAGATATCCGTTACCAGAGTCCGATAACCCATCGACTTCGCCAAGCGAATTGTGTGCAACTGCCACTGCCCGCCGCCCAGGATGTGGATTAGCTTCGCGGCAGCCATGTTTGTCACGAAGTCTTTTCGATTAGCTCTTTGATCTTGCGAAGCCCGTGCTGGTTCTCTTCAAGACTCGCGGCTCCTACCGAAACGCGAACGAATGCGTCGCAAGATTCGCCATAGCCGATGCCGGGTACCACGCTGACATGCTCGTCCTGCAGAAGGCGAGTGCAGAACTCCTCCGAACCCAACCGCGAGGGAGCAATCGAAACGAACAAGTAGAAGGTGGCGGAACCGGCCAAATAGGTAAGGCCGATCTGATCCATGTACGCGGCGACTTGTTTTCGTTTGCAGACCACGGCTTGAATCTGGGGCTTCGTAACTTCGAGCAGTTGGCGGAAGTGGCGGGCCAGGTAGTGCTGCAGAATTGTCGCAGGGCAAGTGATCAGGTGCTGATTCACTTTAAGAACGTTGGATATCAACTCTCGATTCGCAATTACGTACCCGATCCTCCAGCCGGAAATCCCGTAGTTCTTGGACATGGAATTGAAGACCACGGCATGCTTCTTCTCGGGATCCAACGCAGCCAGGGAAATGAAGGAATCGTCAATCAGGAAGTCGCTATAGGCTTCGTCGGAGAGAACCCACAAGTCATACTTTCGCGCCAGTTGCAGGACGTGCTCGAGTTCCTTTTCATCCAGGACCTGCCCCCGTGGGTTATGCGGGTTATTGATAATGATCGCCTTGGTCTTCGCTGTAATGTATGCCTCGAAATCGTAGACGGACTTCTCGTAAGGAAGACCTACGGGCGTCGCGTAGCACAGCCGGATCTGCTCCGGATAGCTGACCCAGGTTGGTTCTGAATAAATGACCTCATCGCCGGGATTCAGAATCGACATGAAGGTCATGTGAATCGCCGCTTTGGATCCGGCGGTGATGATGATCTCTTCGTCTGGATCAAAGGTAACGTCGTACTCGGTTCGGAAGTATTCGGCAAGGTGGCGGCGCAGTTCCAACAAGCCGCGCGAATGCGAATAGTGATGCACGTCCGGCTGCGGCAATTCCTCCATGGGAAACAGTGGAATATCGAAATAGGCCTCTCCGAGGCTCATCACCACTACGTGTTTTCCACGCTGCCTCAACTCGTAGACCATCGTGTTGTACTTGATGGACATCGCTTCAGCCGATTCCACGATCACGCGTGAAAGCCCGGGCATTAGTTACATCTCACCGTACGCAGGTTCATTTTTTCGCAGCCGAAACGCCTTGGCGCGCACGATTGGCGACAATCCTATCCACGACGTAGAGCGGCCGGCCCTTGGCTTGATCATAGATTCGTCCGACATACACACCCAGGATACCCAGATTCAAAAGGATCACACCTCCAATAAACGTGGTGAGCGTGACTTGGCTTAACCATCCTGGCACTCCGACAAACGGGTGCAGGAAGTAGTAAATCAGCAGGCTGATGCCGAAGCCTGCCGCTAACAGCGACATAATGACTCCGGCGCCGATGGAGAAATAGAGCGGCCGGTTAGAGAACGCGAAGATTCCATCCAAGGCCAACTTTGCCATCGACCGGAAATTGTAGGACGACCGTCCTTCGTAGCGAGAACTATGCGCGACATCCACCACAGCCGTCTCAAACCCCAGCCATTCGATCATCCCTCCGAACAATCGAGACGACTCGCGCATGGTTCGATACGCCTCCACCACAGATCGCCGCATGATGCGAAAAGTTCCGACAGCGGGATCTACGCTGTATCCGGAAAGCACGTTGAAAAGCCAATAAAACACACGCGACAGGAGCTTTCTGCGGGAGCTGTCCGCGCGGGCCGTCCGGCGTGCCAGCACAACATCGTATCCCTGCTCTGCCTTTTCCAGCAGTTGGGCGATCTCTTCCGGCTGATCTTGCAGGTCGCAATCCATGACTACAGCCCAGTCGCCGTTCGCCAGATCGAGGCCCGCGGTAATGGCGTAATGCTGCCCGAAGTTTCGGCTCAGCCGGACGAGGGTGATGGACGGATACGCTTCCGCCATTTCGAGCATCACGTCCCAAGACGCATCCGGACTGCGGTCATCGACCAGGATGATTTCCGAGGAACCCGTTAGCGAAGCGAGGCTTTCGACCAGCCGCTTGCAAAGAGCCGGCAAGATTCCTTGAGCTCGGTATACGGGGATGACTACGCTGATCGATGGCGGGTTAGAGCTCATGCGATGGATTCTCCCGATCATACGCCATACTGGCGCCGCGCGCTGCAAAAACCCGCCATACTTCCAGCAACACGAGTATAGGATATAAGGTTTAGGATAATCGAAATTGCGCCCACGCTCTCAGGCTGTTCATCGGCCTATTGGCGCGATAGAATGAAATTCCAAGAATGACTTCCATTCCCGCTGTCGGGATCCACGGCTCATGATGGCCGCCAAGAGCAGCCCTTCCTTGTCCTCGATCCCCTTTAACCGGTCGCACATTCCCGCGAAGTCCTTGGAGTACATGCAACAGGCTATGGAGAATGGCCACATCTCCGGCAATGGGCCGTTTACCCGCAGGTGCGAAGAAATGCTCGGCGCCATCGTGGGAACCAAAGCCCTGTTGACCACGTCCTGTACCGACGCCCTGGAAATGGCGGCCCTCCTGCTGGACATTAGCCCCGGCGATGAGGTGATCGTACCCTCATTTACATTCGTCTCGACGGTCAACGCGTTTGTGCTGCGAGGAGCCCGCGTTGCGTTCTGCGATATCCGGCCGGACACGCTCAACATGGATGACTCCGATCTCGAGCGCCTAATTACTCCGCGCACGAAAGCCATCGTCCCTGTGCATTACGCCGGCGTAGGATGCGAGATGGACACCATTCTGGATATCGCGCGCCGGCATGGCGTTGCTGTTGTCGAGGATAATGCGCACGGACTGTTTGGCAAGTATAACGGGCAGCTTCTCAGCACCTTCGGCCGTTTCGCGACTCTGAGTTTTCATGAGACCAAGAACATCAGCTGCGGAGAAGGCGGCGCATTGCTGATGAACCAGCCGGGCGATGTTCGCCGGGCGGAGATCCTTCGCGAGAAAGGTACCGATCGCGGCCGTTTTTTCCGCGGCGAGGTGGACAAGTACTCATGGGTGGATATCGGATCCAGTTTTCTGCCCTCGGATTTACTGGCGGCGCTGCTCTGCGCCCAATTGGAAGAACGCGAAACGATCCAACGCGCGCGCAAGAGGATTTGGGATTGCTACGCCTCGGAACTGGCCAACTGGGCCGGTGAACACAGGGTCGGCCTGCCTTTCGTCCCCGCCCATTGCGAACAGCCGTTCCACATGTTCTATCTGCGGATGCCGTCCAGGGAACAGCGCGACGCATTGATTGCATTTCTCAAGGCACGGAACATTCTGAGCGTATTCCACTACCTTCCTCTGCACCTGTCCGATATGGCTCGGCGCTGCGCCGCCAGCGAGCTTTTTTGCCCGGTCACCGAGGATGTCAGCGGATGCTTGGTGAGGCTGCCCTTCTACACCGGGCTGAGCGAGAATGACCAAATGAGGGTCGTAGAAGCCGTTACGGAATTCCCTAGCTGATTCCCTATCCTAGCGATGCACTTCCCCCCCTGCTCTATGACTTGGTGGATGATTACGTAGACCGCCGCGCTCTGTTCGGCGCCGAGCATCTTTCGCTGGTCCAGAAGGCCCACGAATTCGCGGCGAACTGGAGATGGCCGGCGCCCTGGCGGATCCCACCTGACGGAGCCGTACTGTTGTTTCGCGGCATTGGACTGATATTACGCCTACCTGCGAACGACTTCGTTCCGTTCCATCTCGATGTTTCTCGTGAGGCCAAGAGGAAACCGATTCGCGTTTGCGGAGCTCTTCACGGATGATCCCAACGTTCTTCCACCGGCAGGGAGTCTTCACAGTGATACGCTTTTAGTAAGGCCGGTATTCAAGGGCGCGGAAAAACAGACAATTATCAGAGCTGTCAACGAGGTAAGTAGGCGGCTCTTCGGAATTTACAGTTTGCTGAAAGGCCAGGTTATCAGGGCCAGATCAAGCCTAGATCAGGAGAATAGGTGACGGGCGCGATCGCTGCATAGGGCGCAAAATAAACCCTGGCACTCGATCGCTTTCCATGATCGTACGCAATAGATGATCCCCGCTTATTCTCCACAAGTGCGCGGCCGCAGTGAGTCGCGGCAAGCCGTTCGAGCTAGTGGGCTGCAACTTTGTGTCCGGACTGGATGTCGCGTCTATCCAGTCTCGACGCGATCGATGGAGAGCGGTGAAATTCCAGTCTGGAATTTCAAATTCTCGACGGTGGGGATCACTCCGCTGAAGGCCGTGGCGCGACCGCCCAGTGATGCGAGGTGGAAATTCGCACGCAAACAGGAAGAAGCGATCGCGGCACTGCTTTCACATCGCAGCATTGAGGACGCCGCCCAGGCCATCAACGTCGCTCCCAGAACTATGCTGCGTTGGCTACAAGTGCCAGAGTTCCGGGATGCTTACCTCAAGGCCCGCCGCGAAGCTGTAGGCCAATCCATCGCGCGGATGCAGCAGCTCGACGACCAGGATATCGAGCAGTCTAGACGTGGCCATTTTCGACCTAGATTACGCTGGGGGACAATTCGTTCAGTATTTTCTTCAGACGGCTGAAGGAAGATTTCCACAGGGTTCAGTTTCGGCGTGAAGCGAGAACCAGATTCGGTTCGACAGGCCAGCGCAATGCGCCCTCCGGCGTGCTTACATCCAATCTCACCGTCAGAACAACTGCCGATAATGTTAGATTAACGGAACCTTCAGAAGGGCCAGCCATCGTCAACGATGGCGGCGTTTAGCAGCAGGATCAAGAATCCGATCGTCGAGGTGATCACGAGCACCACCCACCAGCCCGGCAAGCGGGTTCCAGACGAACAGACTCGCTGCGCCGGCAAGGGTTCCCGATCGGACTGAATCTTCAGATTCCATCCGCGGGTCCGTCCTCAGAGTCAGCTCGCCAGTGATTTCATAGCATATCTGATTTGGCGGCCTCTGGCGGGAATACTGGGGGTGACCCTAACCCGGCTAACTACCACTTTTCCGGGCACCGTTTGCACGCTCCGAATAGCGGACCATCGGTCAGGCGTCTGCGAAGTTCCACCATGGCCGGGCTGTTCCAAGCCTCAAAGAAGTCGTAACTGCCGTCAAAACGAATATCCTCGAAGCCCGGAATCTGATACATATAGCAGCAAGGGTTCAGACGGAAGAAAAACTCGTTGATGTAAAGGTTGTAGTACACTGCCTTGCATGCGAAGCGTGGAAACCGATTCATTGGGTTCAGTCCGTCCTCCAAGGAGTCGGTGACGCCCTGCCTACCAGGAGCAAGTGGTTGCCCCTTGGTCACCGGCTGGCCGTAGAGGCGCGCCGCGGTAGCGCGAACCGCGCTCGAGCGAAGCGCTTCCTCCCGGCTAATCATATTCGGCGGATGAATCTCGATTAGTTGTTCTGTCTGGGGAGAAAAGACCCTATTCCCCCAAACGTCCGGATCAGCCTGTATATTTACGCGCGACGCCGCGATAGCTTCTTGCGCCTCCCGGCGCAAACGTTGAAATTCCGGGTGGAGATACGGAGGCAGCACATGATAGTTCAAACCAGCCAGCAAGCCAGCCTGCGGCAGCAACGTGCGTAACCAGACCGCAGTCACATTCAGCCGGTTCCCAAGTTCAACAAAAGCCGGGATTTCGTGGATATTTTGCCGGGTGACGACAAGGGTAATGTAGATTTGCAGACCCACCCCTTTGTAATCACGAAGGTCAACCAGATGCTCCAGCGAGCGGACGATTTTAGAAAAAGCGTCGAGCCCAAGGCCCATAACAGCGTGGTGCGTCTCTGGCGTGGCAGCGTTTAAGCTGATGGAGTAGGAACGCAGGTTTATGGACTCCAGATGGTTGCGCCATTTCTCCAGAAAAACGCCATTCGTGATTGTGTAACATTGGGCGCGCGGATCGAGAACATTTGCCAATTTTGCGCATAGAGTATCGAATTGCGGATGAGCCATCGGCTCGCCATGTCCTACCAGGCCCACATACATCGCATTTTTCAGTACTGAAGTGAACCGGTCCAATTGCTGGAGATCGAGAATCTCGCGTCCTTCCAGCCACGACGTACAAAAGGTGCAGCGCGCATTGCACACGTCTGCGACAGGCAGCGAAATGTTCCACGGATAGCTAGTCAGTTCGTCAACCCCGTGGACGTACTCCCAAACATTTACCAAACAATTCGTCGCCCAGGCGTCGCCCGGAAAAAACGATCTGACCTGCTCCAGCGAAAGAGCTTTTAGCCTGTTTTCCAGTTGCTCCATTCCCGCTTGGTCCAGACGGAAGTTGTGGTAGCGGATATGGTGGAGGAAGTCGGCAAGCTCAGTTTTTTCGAGTAGATTCTGCGCTCGTGGTGAATGAAGGGCGAGCTTCTTCAAAGACCATCTATAGGAGGAGGCGAGTGTCTCGCGCAACATGGCTGGAATTGATTGTTCACATGCCGAACATTCTTCATGCTACCAAAGCTAGGGAGATACGAAGGGAAGGGTTCCTTCTCCAGAACTTGACAGGCGTCATCCTTGGAGTCCACCCAGATAACTGACCTGATGGTATGGACCCCGGCTCGGTTAGAAGTAGTGGTTCACTGGGTCGAAGGAGGTAGTAGCGATGGCGGTAACGGTGATCGGGCTGGATACAGCCAAGCACGTGTTCCAGGTACACGGGGCGGATGAAAGCGGACGGACGATGGTCCGAAAGAGACTAAGAAGGGCGCAGATTTCGGGTTTCTTTTCGAACTTGCCGAAGTGCGTGGTGGGAATCGAAGCGACACAGGGAGCGCACTACTGGTCACGCGTGATTGGATCATTCGGCCATGAAGTGCGGCTGGTTGCGCCGCAGTTTGTAAAGCCATACTTGAAGGGACAGAAGAACGACGCCCGGGATGCCGCGGCAATTTGTGAGGCCATCAGCCGGCCTGAAATGCGGTTTGTTCCCCAGAAGTCTATCGTCCAACAGGACCTGCAGGCGCTGCATCGCATCCGCAGCCGCCTGATCGGCTGCCGTACGCAGCTTAGTAATCAGATCCGCGGATTGCTCGCCGAGTATGGCATTATCCTGCCGCTCCATCTGAGTGAAGTTGGATCCGCTGTTCCATGGCCTGGACGGCATTCAGACATTCATCCCGGAGCCGACCGTTGAAGCTCTCCACATGACCGTTCTGCTTGAGGCGCTGAGCTTCGCTGACATCCATCCCACCGTACTTCGACTTCCAGGTGTAGATGGTTGCCTCGCTGACTCCCAGTTCTCGCGCCAGCTCCTGCACCTTTCGTCCGGCTTCGTGCTGCTTCAACACCCCGATGATCTGCTCCGGGGTGAATCGCCCTTTCTTCATCTCTGGATCCTCCTTCGTCGTCGTTTTCACCACGCCGACACCGAAGATCCTCAATTTTAACTGGTAGAGATTATCGAAGGCCACTTCGAATAACCGGGAAACGGGCTACAGACAAATGATCGAGTCGGATGAAGTATCGCCACACCTGAGTAATGCTGTGTCGAATTGGCTACTGGCATTGATCGAGCAAGCGACTGATTCGAGGTCCTGTCACAGCCCTTCAGAGGCTGCGCGAGAATCACGCCACACCGTTACCCAACAAACCCAGTAGTTCTTTGGTAATGGTACTAATCCCTCTATTGTTTTCACAATCCTATGGGATAATTCATGCTTGCTCGTAATCTTGACAAATAAGCACTCCTTGCGAGCTATCCGGGGCGCTTTTCTTGTGGCGATGGTTGTGCTCGTTCGTCTAGCGATTCCGGCCGTCGCGTCGGCGCAGAGTCCTACAACTACCTCGCTGGTCGCTTCGCCCACTCCGGCACTTTTAGGCGAGGCGGTCATTCTTACGGCGACGGTCACCTCCGGGGTGACTGGCAAAGTCACGTTCTACGATGGTGCGACTGTGCTGGGCGTGGGCGGAATTTCTGGTTCCCAGGCCACGTTAAGCACCGTGCTTCTACCGTCGGGAGTCAGATCCCTAAGAGCCTATTACGCAGGTGACTCTACCCATTCGCCCAGTACTTCCTTGGTTGTCCCACAAATAGTGAATGCATTAGCGTCGCTGGGATTCAGGAGGCCGGTGACCTATTTGACGGACACTGGACCACGCGGCATCGCAGTTGGGGATTTTAATCACGATGGCGTCCAGGATTTGGCAATTTGCAACTCCAGTTCCGGTACCGTCAGCATCCTCCTGGGCAGCTCCAACGGAACCTTCGCGCCGGCGGTTAGTTACATCACAGGCATCAATCCGCAAGAACTCGTGATCGCCGACTTTGATGGAGATGGCAACGCCGATCTTGTGTCGAGGGGCAGTTCCACCGCCATCCTCATGGGCCGAGGGGACGGTACCTTCCAGGCAGCCACGAACGTGCCTCTCGCATCAGCGACATTTTCGATTACCGCAGGAGATTTCAACCGCGACGGGAAGGCGGACCTTATGATTGCGGAATACTCTGGAGTGGGTGTGCTGCTGGGCAAGGGGGATGGGAGTTTTCAAGCCGAAGTCTTCTATCCTACGACATCGACGCCGCAGGCCGTTGCCGCAGGGGATATCAATGGCGACGGAATCACTGATTTAATCGCAGCGACGACCGGCGCATACATCACTCGCTGGCTTGGAAATGGAGATGGAACCTTTCAAGCTGCCGTAAATTACCCTCTACCCTCGTCACTTTCTCAATTTGCCATCGCCGTGACCGACTTCGACCATGACGGAAACCTTGATGTCGCGGCTGCGGTCCCCGCCGGGATCGTTGTATTTCTTGGAAAGGGCGATGGCGGCTTCAAAACAGGGGTCATCTATCCGACAAGCAATTACTACAACCGGGCGATCGGCGTGGGCGACTTCAACGGCGACGGCAATTCGGACCTGGTCGTCACAAACGAAAACTCGATGGCAAGTGTGCTCATAGGGGGCGGCGATGGAACGCTGCAGGCCCCAATCGCTCTTACGGTGCCATCGACCAGTTATGGCGTGGCTTATGGCGTGGCAATCGGCGACTTTAACGGCGACGCAAAGACAGATATCGCACTGACCAGCTACGCGACGAACAATGTGACCGTGCTTCTCGGCGGCGCGATCCCTGACTTGACAGTTTCGATGAACCATGGCGCCGGGTTAACGCAAGGCCAAGTCGGAGCCGCCTACAACCTCACCGTCGGCAACTCTGGCGACATCGCCACGATCGGTGCGGTGAGTCTTGTAGATACACTTCCCGCGGGCCTGACCGCCACCGCGATATCCGGCAGCGGTTGGACTTGTGTGTTGGCGACGCTAACATGCGTTCGTTCCGATTCGCTCGCAGGAGGCGCCAGTTATCCTGCGGTCAAAATCACGGTCAACGTCAGCAACGTTCTAACGGGAACTGTTACCAATACGGCCGTTGTATCCGGCGGAAGCGACGGAAACGGCGCGAATAATTCGGTTTCGGATACGACCAATTCGCGGTTGCCGACGTCCACCGTTATCACATCCTCCCCCAATCCATCCGTTTTAGGCCACCCCGTGACTGTGACGGCAACCGTGCCATCCGGCGCCACGGGATTGGTCACGTTCTACGACCGGACGGTGACCAACATAGCGGTGCTTGGTTCGGCGGCTGTTTTCAATGCGCACGCAACGTTGACGACTACGGCACTTGAATCGGGGACGCATTCCCTCTCTGCCCATTACAACAGCGACAACAACTTTGGGCCCAGCAATTCGGCGTCGATCACTCAAACAGTCAACGTACAAACTACCAACGGGTATCTGCCTCGGCTATCCTTCAACACCGGCGCCAATCCTACTTCTCTGGCCACGGCCGACCTGAACGGCGACGGCAAGCTGGATATGGTAACCGGCAATCAAGTTGATAACTCTATAAGTGTCTTGTTGGGAAACGGCGACGGCACCTTCCAATTCCTAGCGAAGTATCCTGTTGGCACGGTAGGCAACTTCGGTATTTATATGGTCGCCGTAGCCGATCTAAACGGCGATGGAAAGCCTGACGTTATTGTCCCGAATCGGAATATCAACTCCCCACCGACCCAGTACGGCGTCTATGTATTGCTTGGCAACGGGGATGGAACCCTACAAACTTCTGTCGGCCGGGTGGCTGGCGGTTATACAAGTGTAGTCGTCGCGGACTTCAATCGCGACGGCAACGTGGATTTGCTTGCCGAGGGTGCGTTGTCACATTCAGCCGATGTGTTACTAGGAAACGGCGACGGGACTTTCCAGGCCCCTCTGAGTGTTCCGGCGACGGGAGATAACTATTTCGGTCAGTATTTTGAGGTCGTCACCGACTTAAACGGCGATGGCGTGCTCGACATCGTTGTTCCCAATGCCGGCTCCGGCCAGCCAGTCACCGTGTTCCTGGGGAACGGCGATGGAACATTCAAGGCAGGGGTCAACTACCCTGGTCTTCCCTACCAGGAGTCAGACGCAATGGTAACGGGAGATTTCAACGGCGATGGCAAGCCCGACATCGCCATTCTCTTTTGGATCGGAGTAGGAGTATTGTTCGGCAACGGCGATGGCACTCTCCAACCAGTACGCCTGAGCGGTTTCACCGGCGAGGTTCCCTGGTCTCCCGCGTTGGTGGGGGATTTCAACGGCGACGGCAAGTTGGACATCGCTTACCGCGGCTACACCGGCAACACATTCTCAATCGTTACCGGGAACGGCGATGGCACTTTTCAAGCAATCGTTTCCACCTTCTTCACTGACGATGCCGGCGGCGAGTTGCTCTCAGCCGACTTCAATGGGGACGGCAGACCGGACATCGCGGTCGTCAACGGCGGCACTGTTAATGCAGATGGTAGTGGCACGAGTACGATGAACATATTCCTGGGGAACGTATTCTCCGGTCTTAACATCGCGATGAATCATGTAGGAAATCTTACGGCAGGTAAGAACAAGATTTATCAGACTGCGGTCACGAACCCGATGTTCGCTGCCACGGCGGGAATAGTGACGGTAGCGGTTGGTTTGCCCGCCGGACTCTCCGCTTCAGCAATGAATGGCGATGGTTGGAGTTGCACACTAGCGGCACTCACTTGCACGCGGAGCGACGCTTTGCCCACGGGAATCAGCTATCCAGACATTCTCGTCACGGTGGCCGCGGCAACTAACCTCGTACCCTCAACGGTCGTTCCAGGTGCTTCGGTGACGTACAGCAGTGTCACAAACACCGCCAGTGATACCACGTTGATTGTTTCGAGCACCACAACCTCTGTGACAGTCTCGCCAAATCCGGCGACGCTAGGGCAAGCCGTCACCGTGACGGCCACCGTTTCCGGCGGCGCAACGGGATCGGTCTTGTTTCTGGATGGAACAAACCTGCTAGGCGTGGCCGCGCTGACCGGCAATCAGGCAGTATTGAACACGCGACTGATTCCGGCTGGGGTGCGCAAGATCTCCGCGACGTACGCGGGCGATTCGACGCATGGATTGAGCACGTCCTCCTTCGTTGCCCTCACAGTGACAGCTTCAGCGGCCACGGGTTTCACGGCAGGTGCAACTCTGGCAACCGGTCCCGCCCCCAGTGTCATTCTGCTGAGTGATCTGAACGGCGACGGGAAAGCAGATCTGGTGACAGTCAATGGAAACCTCAACAGCAGCAGCAACAGCCCCAGCACTATTAGTGTGTTCTTGGGGAACGGAGATGGAACTTTCCAAGCGAAAGTCGATTACGCCGTTGGAACGCAGCCGACGGATGCAGTCATCGCCGATTTCAATCATGACGGCCACCCGGACCTCGCAGTGGCGAACCGTATGAGTCAGACAATTGGAATTTTGCTAAACAACGGCGACGGAACCTTTACCGCAGGTGCGAGCGTTGGGGCCTACTACCCGTTCCAGATGGCTGTTGCTGATTTCGACGCGGATGGCAATCCAGACTTGGCCCTTTTTAGCAGCAGCCCAACGGTCGACATTTTCTATGGCAACGGCGACGGAACGTTCCGCCGTGCGCCCGGTCCCACCGGGGTTTGCTGCAACGTAGGAATGCTCGCCGCGGATTTCAACTCGGATGGCCAAGCGGACCTCCTTACCGGCGCTACCGTTCACTTGAACAGCGGAGAACGCACGTTTCAACCAGGCGGATTGTATACGGAAGTCGGCTCCCAGGGATGGTATGCGGCGGATCTAAATGCGGATGGCAAGCCGGATTTAGTGGCAACGCCTGTCTATGCCAACGCAGTCGCGGTTCTCTTGGGCAACGGAGACGGCACCTTCCGGAGTCCCGTTAACTACAGCGTGGGTTCCAACCCGACCGCTGTGACGGTTGCCGATGTGAATGGCGATGGCAAATTAGACGTGATCGCGGCGAATACTAGCGGCGGTTCCGTATCTGTGTTACTGGGTAACGGCGATGGCACGCTGCAAAACGCTGCATCTTACTCCGTGGGTAGTGGTCCGCAAAGCATCGTGTCTGGTGATTTTAATGGAGATGGCCGTACAGATCTGGCCGTTGCGAATGCCAATAGCAACACCGTGACTCTCTTATTCGGTTCGGCCGTTTGTCCGGTTAATCCTCCTCCCATCTCTACTCTAGTAAATGCGGGCGGTCCAGGATATACGGACTCGATGTGCAACCGATGGTCAGCAGACAGCGGGTTTCTGCAAGGAGCGAGCTATTGGACCACAGCCGCGATCGCAGGGACCACTGATCCGGCGCTGTACCAGAGCGAACACTACAACACTGGGAATTTGACGTTCCTGACGAGCGTGCCTAACGGCAGCTATACGGTGACGTTGAAGTTCGCTGAGCTTTACTGGACCTCGCCGGGACAGCGCGTGTTCAACGTCCAGTTGAACGGTACCCAGGTGGCGACGAACCTGGATGTTTTTGCGGCCGCGGGGGGGATGAACAAGGCCTACGACGTGAGCTACCCGGTGACGGTGAGCGGAGGCCAGGTCACCATCACTTTGGTAGCGGTCGCTGGCTTCCCAGCGGTGAATGCGATCGAGATCGCTCCATCCGCTCCGCCGACCCCGGACTTCTCCGTGACGGCGACTCCACCGTCACAAACGTTGACCTCGGCCGGCAGCACAACGTACACAGTCGCCGCCACGGCGGTTGGGGGGTTCAGCGGAACCATGAGCTTCAGCGTCTCGGGATTGCCGACGGGCGCCACGGCGAGCTTTAACCCTCCCACGGTGACCGGGAGCGGCTCGACTGTCTTGACCGTCAACACCACCTCCGGCACTCCGGTGGGATCGACGCCGCTGACGGTCACAGCAGCAAGTGGCTCGCTGACTCACACCGTTATGGTCACGCTGGTAGTCAGCAACGCCATTCACGTAAACGCTGGGGGGTCGGGATACGTGGACTCGTTAAGTAACTCGTGGTCGGCAGACAGCGGCTTTCTGCAAGGAGCGAGCTATTCGACGACAGCAACGATCACCGGGACCACTGATCCGGCGCTCTACCAGAGCGAACACTACAGCACTGGGAATCTAACCTACCAGACGAGCGTGCCTAACGGCAGCTATACGGTGAAGCTGAAGTTAGCCGAGCTGTATTGGACCTCGCCAGGGCAACGCGTGTTCAACATCCAGTTGAACGGTACCCAGGTGGCGACGAACCTGGATGTTTTTGCGGCGGCAGGGGACATGAACAAGGCTTACGATGTGAGCTACCCGATGACGGTGAGCGGAGGCCAGGTCACCATCACTTTGGTAGCGGTTACTGGCTTCCCAGCGGTGAATGCGATTGAGATCGCTCCATCCGCTCCGCCCACCCCGGACTTTACCGTGACGGCGACTCCACCGTCACAAACGCTGACTCCGGGCGGCAGCACAACCTACACAGTCACCACCATGGCGGTGGGCGGGTTCAGCGGAACCGTGAGCTTCAGTGTTTCGGGATTGCCGACGGGAGCCACGGCGAGCTTCAATCCTTCCACAGTCACAGAGAGCAGCTCGAGTGTGCTTACCGTCAACACCACCTCCGGCACTCCGGCAGGATCGTCAGCGCTGACTGTCACGGCGATCAGTGGCTCGCTGGTCCATACGGCCGTGGCCACGCTTGTGGTCAGCAACGGGACCGTTCGCGTTAACGCCGGGGGGCCGGGGTACGTGGACTCGTTAAGTAATTCGTGGTCGGCAGACAGCGGTTTTCTGCAGGGTGCGAATTATTCGACGACGGCGCTGATCACTGGAACCAGTGATCCGGCGCTCTACCAGAGCGAACACTACAGCACTGGGAATCTAACCTACCAGACGAGCGTGCCCAACGGCAGCTATACCGTGACGTTGAAGTTCGCTGAGCTTTACTGGACCTCCCCGGGACAGCGCGTGTTCAACGTCCAGTTGAACGGTACCCAGGTGGCGACGAACCTGGATGTTTTTGCCGTGGCAGGAGGCATGAACAAGGCTTACGATGTGAGCTACCCGGTCACCGTGAGCGGAAGCCAACTCACCATTACCTTGGTAGCGGTCGCTGGCTTCCCCGCGGTGAATGCGATCGAGATCACGCCATCCGCACCGCCCACCCCGGACTTTACCGTATCCGCCACGCCCCCCACCAATGTGGTCATTCTCGGCACCGGTACAACGTACACGGTCAGCACCACAGCTGTAAGCGGTTTCAGCGGAACCGTGAGCTTCAGCGTCTCAGGCCTTCCCGCTGGGGCTACCGCCAGCTTCGACCCTCTCACGGTGATAGGAGGTGGCTCGACGACTCTGACAATAAATACTACGTCCGGCACCACAACAGGATCGTCACAAATCACCGTCACGGCAACCAGCGGATCTTTAATCCACACAGCGACGATCGCTCTGGTGGTTGGCACATGGGGGGGCGTTCACGTGAACGCGGGTGGACCGACCTACTTTGACGCGCTGAACACCCTGTGGTCGCCAGACTACGGATTTTTGCAGGGCGGGAACTATTCGATCACAGCCGCGATCACGGGTACCAATGATCCGACGCTGTACCAGAGCGAACACTACAACACCGGGAATCTGACATACCAGACGAGTGTGCCCAACGGCAGCTATACCGTGACGTTGAAGTTCGCCGAGCTTTACTGGACCTCGCCGGGGCAGCGCGTGTTCAACGTCCAGTTGAACGGTACCCAGGTGGCGACGAACCTGGATGTCTTTGCCGTGGCAGGAGGCATGAACAAGGCTTACGATGTGAGCTACCCGGTTACCGTGAGCGGAGGCCAGATCACCATCACATTGGTAGCAGTCTCTGGCTTCCCCGCGGTGAATGCGATCGAGATTCAGTAGTCCTCTTTGGGCACCCCGTATTCGAGGCCTGTCCTCCTGAGGCGTAGAAGTCTGCCAGGGATGCATCGAAATCGTAGCGCCCTTATGATGCTCGGGACATCGTAGGAGCTGTGCTTTCGCTTGTGCCGCCTGTAGCGCGTGATCGAACGCCCTAGGTATCCCAACAAACCTGGAGCCTTCTTTCTCTGCTTCCCTGCCCACAAGTTGCAGAGCCCAGTATAAGGAAAACAAAAGTTCGTACAGCCAGCGAACGTACCGCGTCGATTTTCGCATCTTCCCTTGTAATTCTTGGACGCCAGTCCCGCACTAAAGTTCCTTCGACTGCTTCACGCGCTAGTTACAGGGCAGCGATGGCGCTCCAAGAAGAAACCTTTGGAGGGCACAGACTGCAATCGGTGACAAGTGGACGCGTTGGCCTGGAAGGTCTCCGTAGAACCAGTCATTACTGTAACCGCCTCCGCCGTTTTGATAGATATAGTTTTCTGGGCAACTCACGTGTCCGGTTGTGGCGCAGTCCATGGACGGTAGGGACAGTTGATGTCCCGTCTCATGGGCTGAGAGAGTACCAATCGCATTTCCAATCGCCTTCATCAGCTGCACAAATTGCGCTTGAGTTGGCGAATCTGGTGGGGGGTATTGAGGACTCACAGGTGGGCTATCGCTACCACCGCCGAGTAGGTAGGCCAACGCTTGCTGAGCGTTACCCATAATGCGTAGATAATAGATCCAGCTGAAAGGGCAGATGCCGGCCGTGCACCCTTGCAAATTAGGTGTATAGCCCAGCGCATCGTGTAGCAGAAGATCCGTCGGCCAGAAGCCGTTGATATAGTTCGTGTGGTCGAATGCCTTGTATTTAGAGGTGCAGCCATAGAGCGCTGCGCCGACAAATAAAGACAAGTGAATCGGTCATAAGTGGCTTTCCAATGCCCGCCTCCGACGAATCGTCCGACCCTCTTGGCGGAGTCCCAAGACCCGCGCCCGTTCTGAAGATCCGCGAGCATCTACGGCTGGCGATTGTCAGCTTCATCGCGCTCACCTTGCTCACTGGGTGCATCTTCCCCTTGGTGCTCTTTGCTCTTGGCAGGTTGGTCTATCCCGCCCAGTCGGTAGTCTGGTGACCCGCGATGGCGTCGTCATCGGTTCCCGGCTCATCGGCCTCGAAGCCTTATGGCCGACACGCTACTTCATGCTGGTCAGCCCGGTGCAGGCCCAAACGACTAGCTGTTAAGTAACGGGCTACCCAAAAGCAGCCATCAGAGACATTTGCCCTCATCCTCGCCCAGAGACCGATTTCCCGCCAAGCCGCTGTAAACGGAGACGGGCCAGCCTCGCCAAAATGCGCCGTGTTTGCGCGTTCTAACGCATTCCGCGTGAACTACAGGGAGAGACGTTTCGCACCAAGGTTTGTGGCTCCCCGAGATAGATTCGAACTCTGATTAACATCCAGTCGCGAACTGTTCGGAAGCAAGGGCCGCCCATTTGTTGGCTATCTCGTGCTCTTCAAGACCGCCAAGTCAAGCGGCCGTGTGGCTGATTTGCGCTTGCTTTGCCCTTCGAACAGAGCGTCCATGGACATGTAAGGACACTATTCAAGGGGAGAAAACCATGGACGCAGCCGTATGTGCCGAAATCGAAAGCCTACGCCAAATGAAAGTAGGCGCCCTGCGCGCCAAGTACCGCGAGGTGTGTGGGGAAGAACCTCGATCGTCGAATAAGCAACTTCTGTTTCGCCGCATCGCCTGGCGTCTGCAAGCCAAGGTCGAAGGAGATCTGAGCGAACGTGCACGCAGGCGAGCGCTGGAGATTGCTGACGATGCGGACCTGCGCATCCTTGCTCCCGATGGCTTTTTCGCCGAGTCCGCTCCTGATGCCACGAGGCCGCTAGAGCGGGCAGGTGCGGGAAGAGATAGGAGACTTCCTGCTCCCGGGACGCTCCTCACCCGGCAGTTCGAAAACCGCCGGATCGTAGTAAAGGTTTTGGAAAACGGCTTTGAATATCAGTCTCAGCAATACCGCTCGCTGAGCGCCATTGCCCGCGAAATCACCGGTACGCGTTGGAACGGGCTGCTTTTCTTCGGACTCTCGGAGCGGCGCAATGACTGATATTGCTGAAAAGCGCATCACGGTGCGTTGCGCCGTTTACACCAGAAAATCAACCGAAGAAGGACTCGAGCAGGAGTTCAATTCGCTCCACGCTCAAAGGGAGGCAGCCGAGGCGTACATCAAAAGCCAGCGCCACCTAGGTTGGACGCTGCTCCCCACTCTCTACGATGATGGCGGATTCACCGGTGGCAACATCGAGCGTCCCGCGCTGAAGCGTCTTCTAGAAGATATCGAGGCTCAGCATGTGGACTGTGTCATGGTCTACAAGGTAGATCGTCTCAGCCGGTCCTTATTAGACTTCGCCCGCCTTATGGATCAGTTCGACCAACGGTCCGTGAGTTTCGTTTCGGTAACCCAGCAGTTCAACACGACGACCTCCCTGGGACGCTTGACGCTCAACATTCTTCTGTCCTTCGCACAATTCGAACGCGAGATCATCGGCGAACGGACACGCGACAAAATGTCGGCGGCGCGGCGCAAGGGCAAATGGGTCGGAGGGATACCGGTATTGGGCTACGATGTCCATCCTGGCGGTGGCCGCTTGATCGTCAATGACACCGAAGCCGCGCGGGTTAAGGAGATATTTGAGCTATACAAGACCTCCCGGTCGCTCGCGACGATGGTAGCGGAGTTGGGACGGCGGAAGTGGACCACAAAATCATGGACCACGAAAAGTGGTGCTCTCCGCTCGGGAACAGCGTTTCAAAAGACCACGTTGCGGCGTTTGCTCACCAACGCAATCTACATAGGCAAGGTTTGCCACAAGAGCACGCTCTATCCGGGGGAGCAGGCAGCAATTATTGACCCCGGCCTATGGGACGAGATCAACGCAGAATTGCGCGCCACTAGACGTGGCCGAAGCGGTACGACCCGGACGGAGCAGAAGGCACTCCTCAAAGGAATACTGTTTTGTGGGAGTTGCGGGCAGGCAATGGTCCCGACGTACACATCGAAGAGCGAACGCCGCTACCGCTACTACGTTTGCCGTACGGCTCATGAGAAAGGATGGAAGGCGTGCGCCACCAAGTCGATCGCCGCAACTGTGATGGAAGAGTCCGTCGTGACCCAGCTTCGATCCGCATTGTGTGTCGAGGAAGCCCGCCGTGAATTACAGGTTTCTGATGCCGATTGGTTGACGTTCGACGAGGGCGATCCGGGCGACCTTATCCGAAGTATTGTCCGGCGGGTCACCTATGACGGAGCGAACGGCGCGGCGTCGCTGGAACTCAGTCACAAATGAAAATCGACTATGCTCTGCCAAATCGCTCGCGAGAACCGAAGACCAGCCTCATTCCGCGACAGGCGCCGGTCCGACCGCCTCGGGTGACGTGCCTTCTAGCGCTTGCTCATAGATTTGAAGCGCTAGTTCGGTCGGGTGAGGTTACGGACTACGCTGACTTGGCTCGGGCAGGACACGTTTCCCGTGCGCGGGTCAGCCAAATTCTGAAGCTGCTGACGTTAGCGCCATCGATTCAGGAACAGCTTCTCTGGTTGCCACCCCGAAATGCCGGTTCGAAGTGCATCACGGAAAGGGATCTCCGCAAGGTGGCCCAGGAGCCGCATTGGGACCGCCAGCGTGTTCTGTTTGACCAAATTGTGGCCACGAAAGCGAATTGACTTGCTTTGCTTGCCACACAGAGTGATGAATGTGATGACCGCAACGAATATCGCAAAAGGAGAATCACGATCATGACTAACCAACAGGGCCCCCGGGGCCCGAAGAGTACCGCGACGAACGCTCAGCCCACGCCCCGGCGGCGAGCAGTTGCAACTCGGACGGCCAAGCCGACCAAGACGGCCGCGCGCAGCACCAAGGACGACGGCCCCGCTCGTCAAGGCAGCAAAACGGCTAAGGTCCTCGATCTATTGAAGCGGCCCGGCGGGGCGACATTAAAGGAGATCATGAAAGCCACAACCTGGCAGTCTCATTCCGTTCGCGGCTTCCTCAGTGGCACGCTCCGCAATAAGCTGGGCCTTCGTGTGGACTCTTTCAGGGGCAAGAATAACGAACGGACATACCGGGTTCCTTCCAGGTAGACTTCCACCGCAACGTAGACTTCCGACCGCAAACGCCGCTTGCGCTAAATAAGCCGAGCGGCGTTGCTTTCTCCAGAGCCACTTGAATTCGTCGAAGGCGGACGCCGAGTAGGCTGTTAACCAAAAGAGGGGGCCGCAGAGAGCGTCAGAGAATACTGGCAGTTGGGGCCAGGATTGCGCATCCGCGAAGATTTCGGGGCAGTGTCCGTCCGGGCCGGAGAATTGGAAACCCCGCTAATTGCGCGCAGCCGCGCGAATCCTTAAGAGTGCTGGCGTACCAGCAGTTAACCAACTGGCAGAGACAGTTAGCGGGAAAAGTTTGGCTCCTCAGGTAGGACTCGAACCTACAACCCTTCGGTTAACAGCCGAATGCTCTACCATTGAGCTACTGAGGAGCAACTTGGCGGGCAGGTTTTATTTTACACCAGCAGCCTGCTGTTGACTACTTGGGCACTCCCGAACGGCCGCTTGCACCCTCGCGCGTCTAGCGTCGGGGCCCGCTGGGTTCTGTAACGAAAGAGTGCAGTTCTCTCTCTTCTTCGTAGGTCAAAAAAGGATGTTCGTGCATGACCAGCGGCGCCAAAACTGCCAAAGCCTGCAATGAGTGGGAAGGCCAGATTGTAGACGTCATCTTCCCGCTCCTGGCATATCTCGGCGGTACCATACAATCCGCGGTGTTTCTTACCGAACGGCCGGACGGGGATCCGCGCAGGGCGGCCATAAAGCTTATCCCCGCGGACGACGTGACCGCTGAGGCCTTACTGGCCCGCTGGAAAGCCGCCGCGCAGCTCTCCCATCCGGATCTGCTGCAGCTCTTCGAAATGGGCCGCGGCTCCCTTGGCGGCGTGGCATTTGCCTATGTCGTGATGGAATACGCGGAGGAGAACCTGGGGCAAGTCGACCGGCCGCTTACCGCATCCGAGGCTGCCGACATGCTGGATGGCGTCCTGAAAGCCCTGTTTTATCTTCATGGCAAGCAGCTCGCTCACGGCCACCTGAAGCCTTCGAACATTTTGGCCGTCGGCGATCAGCTCAAGGTTTCCAGCGACACGATCCGGCCCGTCAGCGAATGGCGCAGCGATCTGGATCTGCCCGGACCCTGCGACCCGCCGGAAATTGCCCGCGAAGGAGCATCTCCCGCCGGAGATGTCTGGTCCGTTGGCGTCACTCTCGTCGAGGCTTTCACCAAGCAACCACCGGCACGGCCGGGGACCGAAGTGGCGGCATCCTCACTCGAAAGCATTCCCGCTCCGTTTCGAACCGTAGCCAGTAACTGCTTGCGCACCGATCCCCTGGAACGTTGGACGATCGCCGGCATTCGCAAATCTCTTGAGCCCCCGCCGCAGGGTCCTGTACGTTCACCGGACGCGCCATCGCGAGGACGCCTCACCCCAAAACACTATCTCCTGGCGGCCGCAGTTGTCGCATTGGCGCTCGCAGCCACCACGCTGATATGGCGGCTCACCAGCGATCGTGCGCCAGGCGCGTTACCCCCCGCCCTCCCGCAAGAGTCGAAATCCGGACCAGTCAGGAGTGAGCCCCAACCGCAAGATGTTCAGCCGGAGGCTGCGGCCCCGAAGCCCGCCATTCATTCAGCGGGTAACTCGGCGGGTCAAGGGATACGGACCCAGATACTGCCGGATGTGCCCGCGAAAGCGCGCAACACGATTCATGGGAAAGTCACGATAAACATTCGCGTAAGAGTCGATGGGAACGGCTCCGTGGCGGAGGCGCACAATGAATCTCCGGACTCCAGCCGCTACTTCGGAAATCTCGCCTTGCAGGCTGCCCGGCGATGGAAGTTCGAGCCGGCCGAGGCGAGCGCCTCCGCGCATCCTGCTGAATGGAATCTGCATTTTCAATTCGTTCGGGATGCCCGGCGGCCGGTTTCCGTGAAAGCGGACCCTGCTCACTAAGGCCTGTGGGTCCAATATCTGCGCCTGCGGTAGAATAGGTAGGCCGCGTTCCGGCGGCCGCAATCCACCCAAATTGCAGTTCGCGACCAATAGGAAATGTTCGATAATCTCAGCGATAAACTCCAGCGGGTCTTCAAAAGCCTGCGCGGCGAGGGGAAACTCTCGGCTGAAAACATGGAAGCCGCGCTGAAGGAAATCCGGCTCGCGCTGCTGGAAGCCGACGTTCATTTCAAGGTCACCAAACAGTTCATTGAGGCTGTCCGGGAAAAGGCCATGGGACAGGAGGTGCTGACCGCCCTCTCGCCCACCCAGCAGGTGGTGAAAATCGTCCGCGATGAAATGGTCAAGATGCTCGGCCAGCATCAGGCCCGCCTGCGGACCGCTAATGAACCGCCCAGCGTTTACATGATCGTGGGCCTCCAGGGCTCGGGCAAGACCACCTCGACAGGCAAGCTCGCGCGCTGGCTTTCGAAGAACGGTAATTCGCCGATGATGGTCTCGGTCGACGTCTATCGCCCCGCTGCCCGCAAGCAGTTGAGCGTGCTCGCCCGCGATCTGAAGCTACCTATATATGAGGGTGCGCCCGAGGAGACCAAGCCCGCCGAACTGGCTCGCGGCGCGCGCAAAGAAGCCGTCCAGACTGGGCGCGACGTGATCCTGGTCGATACGGCCGGCCGCCTGCATATCGACGAAGAACTGATGACCGAGCTTACCGAGCTCAAAGCGCAGCTTGACCCGGTCGAGATCCTGTTCGTTGCCGACGCCATGACCGGACAGGACGCCGTGAAATCGGCCGACGAGTTCCACAAGCGGCTGGGCATCACCGGCGTGATCCTGACCAAAATGGATGGCGACGCGCGCGGCGGCGCGGCATTATCGATCCGCGCGGTTACCGGACAGCCGCTCAAGTTCGTCGGCGTCGGCGAGAAACCGGACGCCTTCGAGCCGTTTCATCCCGACCGCGTCGCGCAGCGCATTCTCGGCATGGGCGACATGCTCAGCCTGATCGAAAAGGTCGAGGAGACCTACGGGCAAAAAGAGCAGGAAGAAATGCAGCGCAAGCTCATCGAGGATGAGTTCTCGCTGGGCGACTTCCGCGATCAGATGAAGCAGTTGCGCAAACTGGGCCCGCTGGAATCGATCTTAGGAATGATGCCGCAGTTGGGACCGCTCAAGGACCTGAAGAACGCCAAGATCGACGAGAAGGAAATCACCCGCCTGGTGGCCATTGTCGATTCCATGACCGCCCGTGAGCGCAACAATCACATGATCATCAACGGGGCGCGTCGCCGGCGGATCGCCAAGGGGTCGGGCACCTCGGTTCAGGAAGTGAATAATCTGCTCAAGCAGTATGCGCAGATGCGTAAAATGATGAAAAGCTTTACCGGCGGCGGATTCCTGGGCAAGAAGCTCGGGAAGCTCAAGCTGCCAATGGGCTTCGGATCGTAACATAATAAAAGATCCGGTAGATAATAAAAGATCTGGACAATATATAGGATGGAGTCACAAGGATGCTGATGATTCGTTTGGCGCGATTCGGCGCAAAGAAGAAGCCGACCTATCGCGTGGTGGTGATCGATAAGGAGCGGGCCCGCGATAGCACGGCTATCGAAGTGGTGGGGACGTATAATCCTATCTCCAAGCCGAAGGTGGTGAATCTCAAACACGACCGCATCGCCCACTGGATGAAGAACGGAGCTCGGCCGTCCGACACGGTGGCGCGCCTGATCCGGGTGTACCCTGCCGGACCTGCAACCGCGCCGGCGGCCTGATTTACCCGTACGCCACCCCATTGCTCAACCCACTGGTCAACCCAGGGGCGCGGTTCCGGCATGCAAGTGCTAGAATCGATCCAAGCAGGAGGGTGTAACGGGTGAAAAATTTAGTAATCGACATCGCCAAAGCTCTAGTTGATATTCCCGATGAAGTGACGGTTCGCGAAGTGGAAGGCGAGCAGGTTACTGTTCTGGAATTGCGAGTCGCACCGACCGATTTGGGTAAGGTGATCGGCAAGCAGGGCCGCACCGCGCGTTCCATCAGAACGCTACTCGGAGCGGCGGGCATGAAACTGAACCGGCGCTTTACGTTGGAGATCTTGGAGTAGGTTGCCCGACCAGAATGCCGAGAATTTGGTTGCGGTTGGCCGGATCCTGCGTGAACGGGGCCGGATCGGCGAACTGACAGCTGAAATCTACAGCTCGCAGCCGGGCCGTGCGGAAAAGTTGAAGGATGTGACGCTGAGCCTGGCTGGCCTGAAGCGGCCGGTCCAGGTGGAACGGCTCTGGTATCACAACGGCCGGCCGGTGTTTAAGTTCGTCGGGATCGACTCGATCTCGGACGCTCAGACCTGGCGTGGGGCGGATTTACTGGCTCCCGAAAGCGAGCGGGCGCGTCCGGAACAAGGCGAATATTCGCATGCCGACCTGATTGGTTGCGAAATATGGGCGCCGGAGCCGCTCGGCACAGTACGCGGAATTGAGGATTACGGCAGCCAGATTCTTCTGCGCGTAGAGAAGACTGCGGGCGGGGAGATGCTGGTCCCCTTCGCGAACGCCATCTGCCGCGAAATTGATGTGGCCCGGAAAATCATTCGGGCGGACTTGCCCGAGGGTTTGGCGGATCTGTGAGAGAAGGCCATGACGTTTCATGTTCTGACGATTTTCCCGGAGTTCTTTCGCGGGCCGTTCGAGCATGGCGTGATCGAGCGGGCGCAGCAAGCCGGTTTGATTGAGATCCGCGTTCACGATCTGAGGACCTGGACGGTCGGATCGGCATCGGACCGTGGATGACCGGCCGTTCGGCGGCGGCGAGGGCATGGTGCTGAAGGCCGCGCCGATTTTTGAGGCAGTGGAATCGATCTGGCCGGACCGCGCAGCAACTGAGCGGGAGCCGGGTAAGAAAGTCGTTCTGCTTTCGGCCCAGGGACGGAAGTTCGACCAGTCCGTAGCGCGGGAATTCGCGGGTTTGAGCGAGTTGTTGCTGATCTGCGGCCGCTACGAAGGCGTGGATGAGCGGGTCGCCGAGCATTTGGCCGATGAGGAACTCTCGGTCGGCGATTTCGTGCTGAGCGGCGGCGAGCTGGCCGCGGCGATGGTCGTAGACGTGGTGGCGCGCTTGAAAGAAGGCGTGCTGGGGAATAGCGATTCGGCGGTGTATGAGTCGTTCGGAGAGGACGGCCTGCTGGATTGCCCGCAATATACCAGGCCGGCGGAATTTCGCGGCTGGAAGGCTCCGGAAGTGCTGCTGGGCGGAAATCACGAGGAAATCCGGCAATGGCGGCGAAAGGCGGCGCGTGAGAAAACCGCGCGGCAGCGGCCTGACCTATTGAGAATGTAGGATAGGCGATCTTGTCGCCTGTCAATAGGACCGGGCCGCCTGTCTGTGAGATCATTGAGGATGGATTTTGATTATGGAAAACGCACTGCTGACGAAGATCACGGCCCGCAACTTGAGAAGCGGCCATCCCGAGTTTCGACCTGGTGACACCATCCGGGTGCACGTAAAGATCAAGGAAGGCGACAAGGAACGGCTGCAGGCGTTTGAAGGCACCGTGATCGCCCAGAACAATAAGGGTGTGAGCCGGACCATCACGGTCCGCAAGGTCAGCTTCGGCCAGGGCGTCGAGCGCATCTTCCCGCTCTCCGCTCCGGTTGTGGATCACATTGAAGTGGTGCGCACCGGACAGGTCCGCCGCGCCAAGCTGTATTACCTGCGGGGTCTGAAAGGCAAAGCCGCGCGCTTGCGGGAACGCGAGTAATCGGTTCCCGGCCTAATCGCATGCCGACCAGCCGTCATGAAAGAGCTTTCCGGCGCGCTGGATACCGGGCCATCGCAGGGCTGGATGAAGCCGGCCGGGGTGCGCTGTTCGGCCCGGTATTTGCCGCCGCGGTGATTCTCGATCCCGCCAAGCCGATTCGCGGCCTCGACGACAGCAAGCAGCTGGCACCGGAGCGGCGCGAGGTCCTGGCCCGGCGGATTCGGGAGCGCGCCCAGTCCTGGGCCGTGGCCGCCGCCGACGCCTTCGAAATCGATCACTGGAACATCCTGCAAGCCTCGCGTCTGGCCATGCGCCGCGCCGTGGAACGGTTGCCCTCTCCCTGCGATTGCCTTTTGGTGGACGCTGTAAAGGTCGATCTGCCCCTGCCGCAGAAAGCGCTGATCCACGGGGACGCGCTGTGCTTTTCGATTGCCGCTGCTTCGATTTTGGCAAAGGTCGCCAGGGATAAAGCGCTGGAGGCTTGGGATACGGTCTTCCCCGAGTACCGCTTCAAGGAAAACAAGGGTTATGGGACGCCGGAGCACTTGGCCACGCTCGAACGGCTGGGTCCGACCACATTGCACCGGTTCAGTTTCGAACCGGTCCGAAACCTCAGCCGCTCCGAATCCTGGAGCGGTTATCCGATCCTCCAACCCAATTCTGAGCAAGGCGAATTGTTTGCATGTCCCTGACGCCGGAGTCGGCTTCGAGTCCTGATTCCGCTCCTCCCTCCCCCGGCGAAACCCGGCGGCTCGTTCGAACCCCGCGGTTGCTCCGTCTGGTGTTTGCCATTTTTACCTTCGAGATTGGCCTCTTCCTCACAGTGTTCCCCTGGGTCGACATCTGGAGCCTGAATTACTTCTCTGGATGGCTCCCGGCCCTCGAAAACATCTGGGACGAGCCATTTTTCCGTGGGGCTATCACCGGCCTGGGGCTTGTGAATATTTACGTCGCCTGCGCGGAAGTGATCCGGTTATTCCGCAAGTCCGAGTAAATCACCTATAATCAATCGCTTATCGCACGTCCGGCCCCCAATCCGGAAAGCCCTGCCTACGCACTTTCCCTTACTTCAGAGTACTAGGGAAATCCCCTATTGACCCAAACTAAAGTACCCCTTAGTATCTAAGGGAAAGCTTTTAGCTAGATAGTCCCGGGTGTCTTAAGACCCTGGATCGAAAGGTGCAGGAATGACAAAGTTTCGTAGTGCGTTACTACTCTGTGGTACAATCTGCGCAGTAATTGCCTTGGCGTTGATGATCAGCGCCGTAAGTTATGGAAGCAGCTTCCAACTGCTCTCACATGGGCCGATTCCTCCGCCCCCCGGTGATGGGGACAACGGCGGAAACATTATTTCACATGGGCCGATTCCTCCGCCCCCTGGTGACGGGGACAACGGTGGAAACATTATTTCTCATGGTCCGATTCCCCCGCCCCCCGGTGACGGTGACAACGGCGGCAACCTGCGGTTGGTCTAGTTCTCATTTCAAGAAGCAAGTTTACTCCGGCCTCCCGGCCGCTTCTAGTGAGGTCGGAGTATGGGCTTGAATGAAATCACCATGGTCTTGGTGGTGATTACGATCACCATTCAAGCTGTTGTGATTGTATTCCTCCTGCGTGGTCCCTTCCGGAGTTATCCTGTTCTTCTTCTCTACTGTGTTTTGCAACTTGCCACCAGCCTGACAGAGGGCTACGTGTTGCGCGTTTTCGGGGAGTTCAGCGCCATTTTCCGCAGATTGTATTGGACCGATGAAGTGACCCTGGATCTGCTGTTGTTTCTCATGGTGATCATGCTCACCTATCGGGCCTTGGAAGCCAGTCCGATGCGGGCCGGCATGGGCCGTCTGTTAGGAGCTGTTGTTTTGATCGTTCTAGTGGTCCCCTTCGCGCTTTTTAGCGCCCGCCGGTTTAGCACAGCATGGTTCGACGGTACCAGCCAACTGCTCAACTTCGGCGCGGCGATCATGAACCTGGGCTTGTGGACCGCGCTGATCGGCACCAAGAAACGCGATCCTCTATTGCTTACGGTCAGCGCCGGATTGGGCGTCGCGGTCACCGGCGCCGCCATCGCATTCGGCCTCAGGCGATTCACTCCTCCGGCGAGCACACCGCAAAATCTGGCGAATCTGTTCAAGATCGTCACCTATCTTGTCAGCGTGGCGATCTGGTGCTGGGCGTTCCGGCCGGGTGCGCGCAGAACCCCCGGTCCTTCTGCCGCCGTCACGACGCCGCTTTCCTCGTGAATCCCAGCCGTCGCGATCTTCTTAAGACTGCACTTATCTCCACAGCAGCGCTTTGGCGCTGGTCGCGCGCCCAAAAAAATACTCATCGCGGGTGCGGGACTTGCGGGGCTCTCGGCGGCCTACGAACTGGTCCAGTCCGGCCACCAGGTCATGGTGTTCGATGCCCGCGATCGTCCCGGCGGCCGCGTGCTTACGCTGCGGGATACTTTCGCCGACGGCCAGTACGCCGAGGCTGGAGCCGAGACGTTCGGAGAAACCCATACTTTCGTTCAGCACTACGTGCAGGCGCTGCAGCTCGAAACGATTCCCGCCTGGAACTACGGCAATTTGGCTTCGATCATCATCCGGGACGGCCAACGGTCGCGCTCCAATGCGGAACTTTCCCGCAAGTACATCCAGCCCGCGGTGAAGGAAATCGGCGATCCGCTGGCGCCAGGCTGGCCGTCGGCCGATCTCCTTCGGCAATTCGATCGGGTCTCGATGGCCGAGCTGCTGCAGAGCCGCGGCGCGTCTCCCGAGGAGATCGCGATACTCCAAATCGCCTACAGCGATTCGTGGGATAACGGGACCGCGCCCGATTCGGCGCTGTGCCTGCTGCGTGACGAAGCCATCGCGCGCAAAGGCGCTTCGTTCCGCATCCGCGGGGGTAATGACCAGCTTCCACGGGCTCTGGCGCGGAGCCTGGGCGCACGCGTCCATTACCGGACGACGCTCGAGCGTATCCGGCAGAACAACAAACAGGTCAGTGTGACGGTGAATACTTCGGGACGCCGCAGCCAGATCACTGCGGACTATATGATCTGCGCGATTCCATTCACCGTGCTGCGATCGATCGACGTGTCGCCGGCATTCAGCGAGGGCAAGCAGCGCGCGATTCGCGAACTGACCTACAATTCGGTGACGCGGGTTTACGTGCAATCGCAAACCCGATCCTGGATCGCGGATGGGCTCTCGGGATATGCCGCCACCGATCTCGCGATCGGAACGGTGTGGGACTGCACGGAGGGCCAGCCCGGCTCGCGCGGGATTCTGGAATGCTACACCTCAGGCGAGCGCGCACGCCGCTTGGCATCGCTTTCCGAGCCCCAGCGCATTCGCTCAGCAGTCGAGAATCTGCGAAAAGTGTTTCCCGGCGTGAACTACGAAAAATCCGTGTCGGTCGCATGGGACGCCGATCCGCTGGTGAAAGGCGCTTTCGCGTGGTTCAAGCGGGATCAGATGGCGACGCTGCTCCCCCACATCGCGCGCCCCGAGGGCCGTGTGTTCTTCGCGGGCGAGCACACTTCTCCGTGGTTCGGCTGGATGCAGGGCGCGCTCGAATCCGGCAATCGCGCGGCGCATGAAGTGAACGAGCGCGTAAGGGGTCAGACGACATTTTGCCTCGGATGCCGCCCGATCTACGTGTTTCTTGATGGTGATTCCGAGCTCCCGCAAACTGCGCTCGGGAACGTCGTTGGGAGCGTCGCACATCAGATCGGTGCCTTTGGCGGTCTTGGGGAACGGAATCACCTCGCGGATGGAAGTCTCGCCGCACAGGATCATCACCAGCCGGTCGAGCCCGAGCGCGATACCGCCGTGCGGCGGAGCGCCGTATTCCAGCGCTTCGAGCAGGAAACCGAACCGCTTGCGGGCTTCTTCTTCCGTAAAACTGAGGGCCGAAAACACTTTCGACTGCACGTCCTGGCGATGAATACGAATCGAGCCTGAGCCCAGCTCGGTGCCGTTCAGCACCAGGTCGTAGGATTTCGCGCGGCAGCGTGCCGGATCGGTGGTCAGCTTGTCGAGATCTTCATCGTGCACCGACGTGAACGGATGATGCGCGGCGTTCCAGCGCTTTTCTTCCTCGTCCCATTCGAACATGGGAAAGTCCACCACCCACAGGAACTGGAAATTCGTGGGATCCAGAAGTTTGTGTTTGTCCGCGTACTTCTGCGCGGCGAACAGGCGCAGATGCCCGCACGCCATCAACACGGTCTCTTCCGGCTTGGGACCCTTGGGTTCGCCCCCCCAGCCAGCCAGAAGCAGCAGGTCGTCTTCCGACGCGCCGATTCTCGCGCGCACCGCGCTCATCTGGTCCGGGAAATCGCGATCCAGACGCTTGGGATCGTCATACACGCGCAGCCCGCGCTCCTGCCCGGCGGCTTTCAGCTCGTCGCGCTCCTTGCGGCTGATCTGCGCCGACCTTGGGAATGCGGATCGCCACCAGAGGCAGCCCTTCGGGCGTCAGCCCCGCCCCGGGAAACAGATCTTCGACGCAATGGAAGGGCGGAATGCGAAGGTCAGGTTTGTCGCTGCCGTAGCTCTGCATGGCTTGGGCGTAGGTCAGCCGCGGAAACTTCGCGGGCACGTCGTAGCCGGCTACTTTGCAAGCCGCGCCGATCAGCGGCTCGATCACTTCATAGATGCGTTCCTGCTGCGGGAAGGACATCTCCAGATCGATTTGCGTGAACTCCGGCTGGCGGTCTGCGCGCAAATCCTCATCGCGGAAGCAGCGGACGATCTGGAAATATTTCTCGAACCCGGCCACCATCAGCAGCTGCTTGAAGATCTGCGGCGACTGGGGCAGCGCATAGAATTTTCCCGGATTGACGCGGCTCGGGACCAGGTAATCGCGCGCGCCCTCGGGTGTCGAGCGGGTCATGAAGGGCGTCTCGATCTCGAGAAAACCCATCTTCGTCAGGGTCTCGCGCACGGCGAACGTCATTTTCGAGCGCAGGATAATATTGCGCTGCATGTGCGGACGGCGCAAATCGACGTAGCGATACTTCAGGCGCGCGTCTTCCTTGACGTCGACGTTCTCTTCCATCGGGAACGGTGGCGTTTTGGATGTGTTGAGGATCCAGATTTTATCGACCACCACTTCGACTCCGCCGGTCTCGATGGCGGCATTTACCGTGTCATCGGCGCGGCGCTCGACCAGCCCTTCCACCGCGATTACGTATTCCGCACCCAGTAGTTCTGCCTTGGCGTGCACGGCCGGATCGCCGTCGGATCGAAACACGAGCTGCGTGACGCCTTCGCGGTCGCGGAGATGAATGAACAGCACGCCGCCCAGATCGCGGCGCCGATGCACCCAGCCCATCAATATGGCGCGTTTGCCGGCGTCGGCCGCGCGAAGTTCCCCGCAGGTGTGTGTGCGGCGCAGCTCGCCTAAAAAGTCCAGAGGTACTTGTTCCATGTTTTATGAATGGGTTCTAGTTTTGTTTAATGCGCGCCGCGAGCTCGGAGCGTGTGAGCTTCACCTGCTCGCCCGACGTCATGTCCTTTAGTGAGTACGTCCCCGTGCTCACTTCATCATCGCCCAGGATCAGCGTATAGCGCGCGCCGGTCTTGTTGGCGACCTCCAGAGCCCGTTTCAGTTTCCGGTCCGCCGACCGTTCGACGGAAAATCCCTGCGAACGCAGCTCTGCCGCGAGTGCGCCCGCGTGCTGTTCGGCGGCCTCGCCCATCGGCGCGAGGAACACGTCCACGGCGGGCTTGAAGCGCTCCGGATTCGATTCTTCGAGAATCATCACCAGGCGGTCCTCGCCGATCGAGAAGCCGATGCCCGGCGCGGGAACCTTCGAGCCGATGGCTTCCGCGAGTCCGTCATACCGTGCCTCCGCCCAGAACGGAGTTCTGGGCTCCAAGAGCCCCGTGAGTGATCTCAAAGGTCGTGCGCATGTAGTAATCCAGGCCGCGAACCAATCTTGGACGTACTTCGTACGAGATGCCGCGGGCATCCAACAATGCGCGCACCGTCGTGAAGTGCTGGCGGCACGCATCGTCCAGATGATCCAGGATCGAAGGCAAAGCGTCGATATACGGCTGATCGTCGGGAACCTTGCAATCGAGCACGCGCAGCGGATTCGTGGTCGCGCGGCGCTGGCAATCGGTGCACAGAGTGGGGCGCAACTTCGGCAATGTTTTCTCGCAGCAGCGCCAGATACGCAGGGCGGCAGTCCTTGCAGCCGACGGAGTTGAGAATGAGATGGGTACCTTCCAGCCCGCAGCGCTGGAAGAGCTCCATCACCATCTCGATCACTTCCGCATCGACCACCGGCGATTCCGATCCTATGGCCTCCGCGCCGATCTGATAGAACTGCCGGAAACGGCCTTTCTGCGGACGCTCGCGGCGGAACATCGGTCCCATGTAGTAGAACTTCTTGACGCCGGGAATCTGGTCCAGGCGATGCTCGATGTAGGCGCGCATCACCGACGCGGTCGCCTCGGGACGAAGCGTCAGCGAGCTGCCGTCGCGATCCTCCCAGGTGTACATTTCCTTGCCGACGATGTCGGTGTCTTCGCCCACGCCGCGAGCGAACAGCGCCGTCTCTTCGAACAGCGGCGTGCGGATTTCCTGATAGTTGTACGTGCGGAAGACTTCGCGCGCGACGGCCTCCACATGATTCCACGCTGCGCTGGCGGGTGGAAGAATATCGCGGGTACCTTTGACAGCCCGTATCATTAGACTTCTTCTTCCTTGGCTTCCCTGCCCCGCTCGACGTACCCGCCGACGCCCTTCTGAAAGCGAGCCTTCTCTTCCGCGCGTCACCGGACGCCGCGGCTTGGCGGGCGTCCCCATCACCAGCATGTCGGGCGCGACTTCCATCCCCTCGGGAACCAGCGCGCCGGCGGCCACCACGGCTCCACGACCGATCCGTGCGCCATTGAGCACCTTCGCGCCCATCCCGATCAAGCTGTCTTCTTCGATGGTGCAGCCGTGCAGGATCGCGGAGTGGCCCACGCTCACGCGGTCGCCGATGGTTGTTGGAAAACCGCGATCGGTGTGAATGACGGTCCCGTCCTGGATGTTCGTGTCCGCTCCCACGCGAATCGGCTCGATGTCGCCGCGCAGCACTACGCACGGCCAAACGCTCGCACGCTCGCCGATCTCCACGTCGCCAATGACGTGGGCGCCGGGGTCAACGTAGGCGGAGGCGGCGATCCTGGGGTTAGTGCCTCGGAAACTGCGAATCATGATCGGAGGGGGTAACCATCATGCTAACAGAAGCCGATATCCTGAAGGTATGCGAGTGTGGATCTTACTCGCCGCGGTCTGTTGCGCAAACTCTGCGGTTAAAGGCGACGAGCGCACGCAGCAACTGGTAGCCAGCCTCAGCCAGCAGGCGGACGCCTTCCGGAAAATCGCGCCCGACGTGGTCGGCCAGGAAACGCTGTTCCAGCGCGCGATGAAACCGCCTAAGGGAGGATTCCACATCCGCGTGGGCGCCAGCGCACAGAAGGCTCCGGAGCCCGTCTGGCAGGAACGCCGCATTCTGTCCGAATACAGCTTCGCGGCATTTGCAGGCGAGGGCGGCGCCCTGCATGAACTGCGCCGGGTCACGGAAGTGGACGGTCGAAAGGTCCAGGATTCCAAGAAAGCCCAGGAGGATCTGGCTGCAATCGTCACGGCCCCCGACGACAAGCGGAAAGAAGGAACTTCTGGAACAGTTCGAGAAATACGGACTCCTGGGGGCGGTCACGGATTTCGGCCAGCTCCTGTTGCTGTTCAATTCGCACGACGTCATGCATTACGAGTTCACGTACCGGCGCACGGAGATGCAAGGGGTCGCCCGAGTGCTGGTCTTCGGATACCAGCAGATCGACGGTCAGGAAGGCCTGACGGTTGTTGACGCCAAGCAAGGCAACTCCGCGCACAACGTGCGCATCGGCGGCGAAGTATGGGTCCGGGAGAATACCTTCATTCCGGTGCGGGTCACTCTCTTAACGGATCAGAATCAAGTCCGCGAAGAAGCTTCCGTGGATTACTCCATGTCGCCCTATGGGACGCTCTTGCCTTTCTGGACCGAACACCGCGAACTGCGCGCCGGCAAGGTGGTTGCCGAGAATAAATTCAGCTACAGCGATTTCCATAAATTCGACGCCGCCAGCCAAGTCAATTTCGGCGCCACTCCTTCCGTTGCTGCGCCTTCCAAATGACACGAGTCGTATACCTTCACGGCTTCGCCTCCAGCCCCCTTTCGGGTAAGGCGCAATTCTTTCGCCGCAAGTTCGAAGCGCTCGGCATCGCCATGGAGATTCCGCAGTTGGACGAAGGCCGCTTTGAGGAGCTGACTATTTCGAGCCAGCTCGGGGTCATCGAGCGGGCAGTGGGAGAACAGCCTGCGATCCTGATGGGATCGAGCCTCGGCGGTTATCTGGCGGCCTTATACGCCTCTCGTCATGCGTCTCGCGTATCGAAACTGGTGCTGCTGGCGCCCGCCTTCCAGTTTCCACGGCGCTGGCGGGAGCGCTATTCGGCCGAGGATTGGGAGCGCTGGCAACGGGAAGGTTCGACGCCCGTATTCCACTACGGAGAAAGCCGGGAACGGCGGCTCGGTTTTAAGTTCGTGGAAGACGCCGCACAATACGAAGACGAGCCGGCGTTTACGCAGCCGGCGCTGATCCTGCATGGAACCCGCGACAACGTCGTACCGGCCTGGATTTCCAGTAGTTACGCGGCCAGGCACACGAATGTCAAACTGGTGCTGCTGGAATCGGGACATGAACTCACCGACGTTCTGGATCCGATGTGGACCGAAATCTCCAGCTACATTAAAGTTCCAGAATCCATAGATTCGGGGTCTAAGAGTAAGTCGATAGAGTTATCTGTCGATTAGGCCGCGGTTGGTCCTATGTTAGACTCAAACCAGGGCTGGAGGGTGCGGGCGAAAGTTCCAGAAACTGAAACCCCCAGCTGGCTCTGAACGTCTTTATAGCGACCCGAAAGCTCGGGTCGAAGAGAGCAAAAGTGTCCGAGCAGCTTCCAGAAAAACCGGCAAACGCTGGCAGCGGAACACCACCTGACGATCTGAAGTTTTTGGTGCCCGCTTCGATCGAATTGCCCTGGTATAAGGGCATCGTCCAGAGCGTTCGGGAGATGATGAATCCCCCGAAGCTGCCTCCTCTGGAGATCACTTCCAAGCCGATGGACCTGGAGCATCCGTCCGCGGATACCGACGTCCATTTGCAGCATTTCCTGGTGCCTGACGCCATCGAATTGCCGTGGTATAAGGGCATCGTCCAGGGCGTCAGGGAGATGCTTAACCCTCCCAAGCTGCCGCCGCTCGAAGTCACTTCGAAGCCGGTGGATCTTCCTTCTTTGAAGGGCCTGTACGGCGGGCATGAATCGATGGCCGGTCTCGGCTCCGTGGTCATCCACGTGGCCGTAGTCGCGCTGCTTCTATTTATCGGCACGCTCAAGCCGGTGCAACAGGCGGTGAAGGAATTTGTTCCGATTTTCGCGCCCGATCTGAAGCCGCTTCAGCCCAAACCGAAGCCCGAACAGTCCAAGGGCGGCGGCGGCAGCCCCCAGAAGACAGAAGTCACCAAAGGGCAGCTTCCGAAGATTGCGCCCAAGTCGTTCGTTCCGCCGATTCGCCCGCAGGAAGATCCTAAGCTGGCGATGAACCCGACCATCGTCGCGCCGGAGATGCCGAATATCCAGTCCAACAACTTCGGCAATCCTCTTGCCGGGATTGGCATTCCATCCGCCGGTAATGGGATCGGCACCGGCATTGGATCCGGCAGAGGCCCCGGTGTTGGTCCGGGCAGCGGCGGCGGATTCGGCGGCGGAGCTTACAAGATCGGCGGAGGCGTCAGCGCCCCGGTTCCGATTTTCAAACCCGAGCCCGAATACTCCGAAGAAGCCCGCAAAGCCAAGTGGCAAGGCGCGGTGCTGCTGCAACTGGTGGTCGATGAAAACGGCGTTCCCCAGGAAATCAAGGTCGTCCGTTCGCTGGGTCTGGGCCTGGATCAGAAGGCCATCGAGGCAGTGCAGAAGTGGCGCTTCAAACCCGGGTTGAAAGACGGGAAACCGGTCCCGGTGTCCGCGAACATCGAAGTCAACTTCCGGCTGCTGTAGCGTTCCCCGAAAAGCAAAAAGGGGACAGGCCTTAACCTATCCGATCGTTCCCCAAGTATCTACATTCGGGCCTGTCCCCTTTTTGCGCTCGTGATTTACGCTACGCTGAAGATACTACTGTGTCGGCGCGTCCGTATTCCCGCCGGTCTGGGCTGGTTCTGTTCGCCGCCGCCCTCATCCTGCTCCTGATCTTCGGCGGATCCCTGTGCTCGCTCCTGATCGATTACAAATGGTGGGGCGAAATGGGCCAGGTGAATACCTGGCAGCGAATGTGGCTGTATCGCTACGTTCCTGACATCGCACAGTGGCTGATTCTTTTCCTGGTTTTGTGGATCGCCCACGCCCGCGGGATGAGCCACGCAGGCGCCAGCAGCCGTGGTCGAGGCAGGTACCAGCTTCTGGTCGCTGGGGCGATTTTTGTGGTTTCGCTGGTTCTGGCCGCCGCCTCCATGGACGGCTGGGTCATCGCGCGATATATCGGCGGCCGCGGGATTGAATCCACCTGGCAGGATCCGGTTTTCGGCCGCTCCCTGGTTTTCTATTTCTTCGAGCTACCGTTTTATACCCAGTTGATCGGATTCGTGGAAGTCTGCGCCGCCGCCGGCGCCGTGGTCTACTACGTCACCGCGCGCGTCTGGCAGATGCAGGTTCGATTTCCCGAGCTATGGGCTTCCGGGCATCTCCAGTGGGACGACCTGCGCCGCCTCGGGCGCCTCGAAACCGGAATCTTCAAGGTGCTGCTGGCGTTTTTCCTGGTGGGTCTCGCCGCCTATTTCTGGCTGGGGCGCTACGAATTGCTGTACACCGATCATGGCGAATTGATGACCGGCGTCGATTACGTCCAGCAGCACATCGGTCTGCCGCTGCAAACCGCCAAGGCCGTGGCCGCGGTTCTGGCCGCGATTCTGATCTTGGCCGGGCGCCGCAAACTGGCGCTGGCCTGCGCGATCGTGCTGGTGGCCGATGCGGTGATTCCCCCGGCGATCAACGCTCTGCAAGTCCGTCCCAACGAGCTTGCGCTGCAACGGCCCTTCATCGAGCGGCACATCGAGGCGACGCGATCCGCCTACGGCTTGAACCGCCGCGCGACCGAATCCGGATTCCCGGCGAGCAAGGAAGCGCCCATCGATTTCAAGCGCAATGCGTCCATGCTCGACAACGTCCGGCTGTGGGACTGGCGCGCGTTTCATGACACGCTTAGCCAGAGCCAGCCGCTGCGTCCCTACGCCTACGCCGACACCGATGTCGACCGCTATACGATCGACGGCCAGATGCGGCAGGTGTTGTTAGCCCCGCGCGAGCTGGATCTGACCCAGTTGGGTGACGCGCAAAGCCGCTGGGTGATCACCCACACGATCTACACGCATGGCTACGGTCTGGCGCTGGCCGAAGCCAGCCGTATTACTCCCAGCGGGCTTCCCGAGCTGCTGATCCGCAACGCTCCCAGTCGAAGTGCTGACGCCCAGCCTGAAGGTGACTCGTCCGGAGATTTACTACGGCGAGGAGTCCCGCGATCCGGTGTTCGTCCGGACCACGCAGCCTGAATTCAACTATCCCTCGGGTTCCGAGGAAGTGCACACGCGCTACGAAGGCCGCGGCGGAATTCCGGCCGACTCCATGGGCCTGCGGCTGGCATCGGCCTGGGCTTTCGGCGATCCCAACATTGTGTTGTCCGACGCGTTCACGCGCGGAAAGCCGGATGATGATCCGGCGCGGCATCCGCGAGCGGCTCGGCACGCTGGCTCCGTTCATCACCTGGGATCCCGATGCCTATATGGTGATCGGCGACGACGGCCGCCTGCTGTGGATCGTGGATGGATACACCACCAGCGAGGCGCATCCCTACGCGCGGCCGATTCAAGCCGAGGGCGCCGGCGAGTTCAACTACATCCGCAACTCCGTCAAGGCCACCGTGGACGCCTACGACGGCGAGGTCAAGCTGTATCTGTGGGACGATCAGGATCCGCTGATTCGGGCGTATGAGCATCTGTTTCCCGGGCTCCTGACACCCGCGTCGGAGATGCCCGCGGATGTCCGGCGCCATACGCGCTTTCCGGAGATGCTGTTCCGCGTGCAGGCCGAGCTGTACCGCACGTATCACATGCGCGTGCCGGATTCGTTCTACAATCGCGCCGATCTCTGGGATCTGGCGACGTTCACCAGCGGCCAGGCCGGGAATCCGCAGACCATGACGCCGACCTACATGGTGGCGACTCTGCCGGGCGAGAGCAAGCCGGAGTTCCTGCTGACCATTCCTTTCACGCCGCACAACAAGCAGAACCTGATCGGATTGATGGCGGCGCGCTGCGACGGCGAGCATCTGGGCGAAATCGTCTTCCTGCAACTGCCCAAGCAGGAAATCATCCCCGGTCCCTTGCAGATCGAGGCGCTCATCAATCAAAACCCAGTGATCTCGAAAGACCTGTCGTTGTGGAACACGCAGGGCTCGCAGGTGCTGCGTTCGCAGATACTGGTGCTGCCGATCGACAATACGTTTCTGTTCGTCGCGCCGATTTACATCCAGGCGGCGCAGGCTCGCATGCCGCAGTTGGAGAGGGTCGTACTGGCGAAGGGCAGCGAGTTGGTGTACGCCGATACGTATCAGGACGCATTGAAGCAGTTGGCCTCATTGCAGGGCGGCGCACCGGCGCCGGCGACGACGACGACGACCAGCGTAACTTCTACCACGGCGCCTTCGGCGCCCAGCGCCGCGGGGACAACAGACACGCGCATCGAAAGCATCCGCGGCCACCTGGATCGCTATCGCGCTCTCTCCGCGCAAGGCAAGTGGGCCGAGGCGGGGAAAGAGCTGGAGGCGGTCGAGTCGCTGGTGAAGAAGTAGCCGGTGCTATCACTGACATCAGTGCTATCATTGATGCATGGCCAGCATCACCATTCGGCGCTTAGATGACTCCTTGAAGGCTCGCCTGCGGGTCAAAGCCGCCCACCACGGCCGGTCCATGGAGGAAGAAGCCCGGGAAATCCTGCGGAATGGTCTCCAGGCGGATGCGCCACCGAAGGAGCTCGATTTGGCAACCGCGATCCGGCGTCATGTTATCCCGATTGGAGGCATCGATCTCGTCTTGCCCCGGCGGGAACCCGTGCGTAAGCCTCCGAAGTTCAAATCGTGATCGTACTGGACACCAACGTTCTTTCCGAAGTGGTCCGGTTGTCGCCGTCTCCGAAGGTTGTAGGTTGGTTAGCGGAGCAGGCGCCTCTCAGTGTCGTAACAACCGCTATTACTCAGGCGGAAATGTTATACGGACTGGAGTCGTTGCCTGCCGGTAAGCGGCGGTCTGTACTGCAGGGCGCTCTCGATGAAGATATTGGGCGAGTTCTCAGGCCGGATTCTTCCGTTCGACGACAATGCTGCCCGGACGTTCGCCACCATTGTGGCCGAAGAGACGTGCTGGGCCGCCCGATTTCGCAACTGACGGAATGATCGCCGCGATTGCACGTCTCGGCGCGCGGCTCTGGCAACCCGTAACGTGGCCGATTTTCAAGACTGCGGCCTGCGAATCATGATTCCTGGGCCAAAGAAACACCATGCTTTGCCCGGTTCGTCGCGGCCTTCCGCGGGTCCCATTCGAATCTTAGCTCATTCTCCAATTTCTCTTAGTGATTTCAGGGTATCCGTTTTGAACCCGTCCTGGCGAATAGCGTTACGATGAAACTAGATGGCCCACTTCCACGCGCATGGGCACGGACAGGCGACCGGCAAGATTCTGCTGGGCTCGCTGGTGGTCACCCTGGTGTTCGTCGCCGTGGAGGCACTGGCCGGCATGCGATCGGGAAGCCTCGCGCTGCTCTCCGACGCGGGTCATAATTTCACCGACGCCTTCGGGCTGGGCTTAGCCGCCGCCGGATTCTACTTCGCAGCCAAGCCCGGCGACCAGCTCCGGACCTTCGGCTACCAGCGCATGGGCGTGCTCGCGGCCTTTCTGAACGCGCTGCTGCTGGTGATCCTGTCGGGAGCTCTGCTGTGGGAAAGCTACCAGCGCCTGATGAGCCCCGAACCTGTGTCGGAAAGCACCATGCTGTGGGTCGCCGCGCTCGGAATTGTGGTGAACCTCGCCATCGCCTGGAGCATTGGCGGCCACGGCCATCACGGCCCCGATCACGATCTCAACCTCCGCGCGGCGTGGATTCACCAGATGGGCGACGCCGCCAGTTGCGTCGGCATCATCGTCGGCGCGCTGATCATCCATTACACCGGCTGGCTCAAGATCGATCCCATCCTCTCCATCGTGATTTCGCTGGTGATCGTGTGGACCGCCTGGGACATCTTCAAGGACTCGCTCAATATTCTGCTCGAAGGTCTGCCCAAAGGGCTGCGGCTGGCCGAAGTCACGACGGGCATTCGGGACGTTTCGGGCGTGATCGACGTGCACGATCTCCACATCTGGAATCTGGGCGCGGAGGAGCGCGCGCTGAGCTGCCACGTGCTGATCGAGGACGTGCCGCCCTCGGCCAGCGAATCGATTCTGCGGGACGTCAACTGCGTGCTTCAGGAAAGATTCGGGATCCATCACACCACCATCCAGTTCGAGCACACCCGCTGCGCCCTGGCCGATGTGTCCTGCGCCCCCGGCCGTAAGGTGTCTTAAGCGGGCCTATTTTGGCGTATTTTGATTTGGACCGAAACGTGCTTTCTGGGTCATCCGTCCATTGGTTGTTATACTGATTAATCACCCGCTGTCCTGCTTCTAGAATGTTCAAAACCTGTGCTCTTCTTTCACTGTGTGCCTGTGTGGGCCTGGCCGCCGATTTTGTCACTGGCCAGGGCGCTCGAATGGTTATCGGGCAGACCACCTTTACCCAGCAACAGCCTGGCGCGTCGGCTACGCTGTTGGGCGGGGTAGGCGGCGTCGCCTATGCGAATGGCATCCTGTTTGTGGCCGATTCCAACCGCGCTCGGCCTGACGCCGCTGAACAACCGGGTCCTGCTGTTTCCAACCCAGAGCTTCCCCGGGCCGCTGGACACCATCCGGCCGTTTATCGCGCGCTGCGCGGTGTGCCTGGGACAAGCCAGCGTCGTGCTGGGCCAGCCCGATTTCACCAGCACCACTTATTCCATCACCCAGAGTGGCTTGCGCCTGCCGACCGCCGTGGCAACCGACGGATCGATCCTGGCGGTAGCGGATACCGCCAACAATCGCATCATGATCTGGAAATCGATTCCGTCGACGACGAATCAGCCGGCCGACATCGAACTCGGCCAGCCGGATTTCAAAACCATTCTGCAAGGATCGCAGCAGGTAGTCGACAACCGGAGCTTGCGTAGCCCGCAAGGAGTGTGGATTCAGAACGGCAAGCTGTTCGTGGCGGATACCCAGAATCATCGGGTACTGATCTGGAATTCGATTCCTACCCAGAACCGACAGCCGGCCGACGTCGTGCTGGGGCAGGCCAACTTCAACGTCGCGTTTCAGCCGGATCTGACCAAGGGAAATAACGACGCTCATGCCAACACGCTTCTGAACCCGGTATCGGTCTCAAGCGATGGAGTGCGGCTCTATGTGGCCGACTTGGGCAATAATCGCGTGCTGATCTGGAATTCGATTCCCACGACGAATCAAGCGCCGGCCGACATCGTAGTCGGGCAGAAGGATATGGATACCGGTATCTCGAACGATGCTGCCGATCTCTGTCCTTCGAATGGCACGGATTCCACCACCGGCAATCCCACTTATCCGATGCGCTGCGGCAAGACCATGGATTTTCCGCGCTTCGCGCTTTCCGATGGCACGCGGCTGTTCATCGCGGATGGGGGCAACGACCGCGTCCTGATCTACAACAGCATCCCCACGCAGAACGGCGCTGCCGCCGATGTGATTCTGGGTCAGCCGGACGAAAACGCCAGCGTGGTTTCAAGCTTCACCGATCTGTTCCATCCCCTGCTCCGGCAGTCGGCCGCCGATATCACGCCGACCCCGACGGGCCTGGCTTGGGACGGGACGAACCTGTACGTAACGGACTCCTCTAACCGGCGTGTTCTGGTGTTCACGCCCGAGCAGCCGCTGGTTCCCATCAACGGCGTCCGCAACGCGGCCAGCTTGCAGATTTTCGCGCTAGGCTCGGTCACTCTGGGCGGAACCGTGACCGTTGGGGATACCGTGAAGCTGACCATCACCGGCAGTTCGGGCACGGCCGTGGAACACGACTACACCATGGTCAAGGACGACACCCTGGCCACGGCCATGACCGGCCTGGCGGCTTCCATTAATTCAGGCAGCGGCGATCCGGCGGTCTTCGCGGAGTTCGTTTCCCGTTTGCAGACAGTCAAGCTGATCGCGCGCGTGCCGGGGACGGATGGCAACAATATCGCGCTGGCGGTGAGCGGATCGGACAATGCCACCTTCACCATCACCGCCAGCGGTTCCACGCTCCAGGGCGGGCAGGACGCTACCATCCTCGCGCCCGGCACTCTGGTGACTTTCCTGGGTCAAAATATCGCGGACGCCGCGGTTGCGGCCGACTTGAGCCAGGACCCCTTGCCGCTCAAGCTGGGCGGCGTGCAGCTCTATTGCGACGGCAACCCTTCGCCCTTGCTGTATGTATCGCCCACCCAGGTCAACGGCCAGATTCCTTTCGAGTTTCTGGATGCCAATAGTATCAGCTGCTACCTGCGTATCGAGCACGCCGACGGGAGCGTGGTGGCCAGTACGGCGATCGCCGTTCCCCTCGATCAGCAGAATCCTGGAATCTTCGCTTTTGACGGTGAAGAGCCGCGTACGGCCATCGCCTTTCACACGTCCAGCTACGCCACCGGCACCATCACCGTGGATGGCAGTATCGAAGCGGGAGACACCGGCACCATCACCATCGGCGACCGGTCCTACACTTACACGGTGCAGGCCGGCGACACCCTCACCTCCGTGCGCGACGCCTTCGTGGCCCTGATTAACTCGAATACCGAAGAAGAAGTGGTGGCGGTGCCGGCGCCGGCCTTTCATCGGATTCAGTTGCGGGCCAAAGTCGCGGGACCGGAAGGCGACGGGATCACGTTCAGTGCGACCACGGACATGGGCGACAACGCCAACCTGTTCCTGATCCTGACGAATCTGAGCAACACCTTATGCTGCGCCAATCGCGCCGGCACTCCGGTTACGGAGGGCAATCCGGCCGTGCCTGGTGAAACGATCCTGGTATACGCAACGGGTTTGGGAACCATCGAGCCCGCCGAGGCGACGCAGGCCGAAAACACCGGCGGCAAGTACAAGGGTCCAGCGCTGAACGACCCGCGGGCGTTCGTCTCATCCCTGGCCGGCGGATCCACCGCCAACGTGATCTCGGCGAACCTGGCTCCCGGAATGGTGGGCGTCTACGAAGTGCGCCTGGAACTGGGACTGGGAACTCCGGCGAGCCCGCTGACGCAAGTCACGATCTCGCAGGACATCTACACCAGCAATATCGTGACGATCCCGGTGGTGACTCCCGACGTTCAGACGCCGGTGGTGCCGGCGCCGTAGGCGCTTCGACCGCTCAATCTGTCTTGTACGGCCGGAATCCGTTCCGGCTCAGGGTATCCTTCGCCGCGCCTTCATCGGGCGGAGCGACGTAGAAAAATGCTCCCACCCGTTCCGACTGAAAGATAACGCCGCCGGAGTACTTATCGGGCTCGACCAGGTAATCGAGCCCGGCTTCGGTGAGCACTGTTTCCAGACGCAAAGCGTCTTTGAGCTGTTTGGCAATATAGATCAGCACCAGCTCCTGGTCGCCGAAGTGCTCCGCGGCGTGCTGCATGGTGGCTGCTTCAGCCCACGCGGGCCGCGAAGGCCTTATAGGCTTCTTCGCCGCTGGTCTTCGAAAGCCATTCGGCGCAGGCTTTACCGGCTTTTTCCAGATTTCCGAGATAATGCGGGTCCTTATACGCGGCGCGGACTTCGCCTACGATCGGCTTCACCCGTTCCCATACGAACAGCACCTCACGGGTGTTGGAGAAAAACAGATCCTGGTTCAAGACACCGGCATTCACGAACGATCCGGCCATATCCCAGTAACTGGCAACTTGACGGAAGTAGGCATTGGGCTCGGATCCGGGAGGGCAAAGCTGGCCGAATTCCGCCATGGTCTTGCACTTGAAGTTTCCGAAAAACCAGTTGCGGGCATCGCGCATCTTGGGTTCCCTGCGGAGCTCGTAGAGCTTCAGGAGCAGGTTGGCATCATCGTAGGTTGGTTGTGACATAACTTTCAGCGTACCCGATCCAGATGTGGGGCGGGATTGTATCCTGCCCGCAGGTTGAAAACAGTTGAAAACCTGCCCCACATGAGAATTCAAGTCCTCTCCGGCCACAAATCTAGGATGACGGCTGACGATCCTTACCCGCGAGACCGAACTGCATTGGCTGGCGCTGCGCATGACGCCCGGCCTGGGGACGCGCACCGCGATCCAGTTGATCGGGATGTTCAAGACCCCGGAGGCCGTATTCCGCGCGTCGCGCTCGGAGCTGGAAGCCGCGGGTGTCTCGCCAGGCGTCGCTCAAAGTATTTCAAGCGGCTGCTCGTTTGACGATGCGGTCACGCAGCAGCAGAAGCTGGCCGAGGCTGGGGCTGCGGTGGTCCCGCTGACCGATCCGCGCTATCCGTCGCGGCTCAAGGAAATTTTCGATCCTCCGCCGCTGCTGTTCGCGCGCGGCCGTTTGGAATTGATGGAAGAACTGACACTGGGGATCGTCGGCACCCGGCGGCCCACCGCCTACGGGACCACAGTCGCGGCACGCCTGGCCAAGGATCTGGCAGGAGCCGGCTTGGCCATCGCCAGCGGCATGGCCCGGGGCATCGATACGGCCGCCCACAGGGCGGTACTCGAAGCGGCCGGAAACACCATAGCCGTGTTCGGCTGCGGCGTCGACGAGGTTTATCCGGCCGAAAACCGCAAGCTCGCGGAGCAGATTGCCGTAAGTGGATTGATCCTATCTGAGTTCCCGATGGCCACGCCACCCTATCCCCAGAACTTCCCCATCCGCAACCGCATTATCGCCGGTATCAGCGCGGGCGTTCTGGTGGTCGAAGGCGGGGAGTATTCGGGATCGTCAATCACCGCTAAGCTCGCCGCCGAGCAGAATCGCGAGGTCTTCGCCGTGCCTGGAAATATCACCTCGAAGATGAGTTGGGGCCCCAACCTGCTGATCAAACAGGGCGCCAAACTGGTACAGGAATGGAACGACGTCGTGGTGGAGCTCCACGCTGAGGACCGGCGGAGGCTGGCGGAACGGTGCCGTAACCGATTGAATCTGAAGGACGGTGAATCGAGTGACCGCGCGCAATCATCCTTAAGCTTCGGGGTGGATGCGACCGGCCGGTCCATCCTGAACTGCCTGAAGCCGGATGCTCCGGTTGTCCTGGACCAGCTAGTGGAAACCCTGGCGGGCGTCTCGCCTTCCGAGATCATTGCCGCGCTTTTTGAGCTGGAATTGGCTGGACTGGTCCGGCAGCTTCCCGGAAAGAGCTTCATAAGGACCTGGATCGATTGAACTTGTAGCCCTCGGCCGGAGCAAAGCCGTGGTCATGGTAAGATTTCGGTTGTTTGCGTCCGAAGTGGTATACAAGGACCCGCGAGGGAAAGTCCTTCTCGAGAAAGAAAGCTGACGTCATCTATGGCAAAGAACCTCGTCATCGTCGAATCACCGGCGAAGGCGAAAACCATCGGCAAGTATCTGGGCAAGGATTTCGTGGTCAAGGCTTCCCTTGGCCACGTCAAGGATCTGCCCAAGAAGAACTTGTCGGTGGACGTGGACAACGACTTCACGCCGGTCTATGAAGTCATCGAAGGCAAGAAGAAGCTGATCGCGGAGCTCAAGACGGCCGCGAAGGGCACTCAAAACATCTACCTTGCGGCTGACCCGGATCGCGAGGGCGAGGCGATTTGCTACCACCTCCAGGAAGAGCTGAAGGACAGCAAGCCTACCAAGAACAGCCCCAAGATTTTCCGGGTGATGTTTAACGAAATCACCAAGAACGCGATTCAGAAGGCGTTCGAGAAGCCCACCGCGGTGAATCTCCACCTGGTGGATGCCCAGCAGGCCCGGCGCGTGCTCGACCGGCTGGTGGGTTACAAGATTTCGCCGCTCCTGTGGGATAAGGTCCGCCGCGGGCTTTCCGCTGGCCGCGTGCAGACCGTGGCCCTACGCCTGATTGTCGATCGTGAACGCGAGATCAAGGCGTTCGTAACCCGCGAGTACTGGAGCATAGACGTCAACCTCGCGGCGAAGAAGCCGCCGCAGCTCACGGCCCACCTGGCGAAGAAGAACGACGAGAATGTCGAGATCCCGAACGAAGCCTCGGCCCAGGCCATCGTGGCGGCGGTGGATGGAGTCGACTACATCGTCCGCTCCGTTGTTAACAAGGAAAAGCGCCGCAACCCGGTGCCCCCGTTTATAACGTCGACCCTGCAGCAGGAAGCCGCGCGCAAGCTTCGCTTCAGCGTCAAGCGCACCATGATGCTGGCGCAGAAGCTGTATGAAGGCGTCGAACTGGGCAAGGAAGAAGGCGCAACGGGCTTGATCAGCTACATGCGTACCGACTCGGTGCGCGTGTCGAACGATGCTCTGGACGAAGTCCGCGCCATGATTACCGACCGCTGGGGAGCCGAGTATCGCCCCGCGCAGCCCAACATTTATAAGGGCAAGAAAGACGCGCAGGATGCGCACGAAGCGGTCCGTCCGACGTCGGCTATGCGCACGCCGGAGAGCGTCGAGAAGTTTCTGGCCGAAGACGAGATGAAGCTGTACCGGCTGATCTGGATGCGCTTCGTGGCATCGCAGATGACGCCCGCGGTGTTCGACCAGACCACCATCGACGTCGACGCCAAGGGTAAGGACGGCGCCGCCTACCTGTTCCGCGCCACCGGAAGCGTCCCCAAGTTCGACGGCTTCCTCAAGGTCTATCAGGAAGGCAAGGACGAAAAAGACGAAGACGACGAGGAGCTGAAGAACAAGCTCCCGGCCGTGGTCGCGGGCGAGGTCTTAAAGTTCAAGGCCATCCTGCCGGAGCAGCACTTCACCGAGCCGCCGCCGCGTTTCACGGAAGCGACGCTGGTGAAGGAGCTCGAAGCCAAAGGCGTGGGCCGCCCGTCCACGTACGCGTCGATCTTATCCACCATCCAGGAGCGCGAGTACGTCCGCAAGGACGGCGGCAAGTTCACGCCCACCGAGCTCGGCATGGTGGTGACGGATCTCCTGCTCGAAAGCTTCGACGACCTGTTCGATGTCACTTACACGGCTCGCATGGAAGGCGAGCTGGACGACATCGAAGAAGGCAAGCTCGACTGGCGCGTGGCCATGAGCGAGTTCTACGAGCGGTTTCAGAAAGACCTGAAACACGCCGAGCGCCACATGACCGACATCAAGCGCATGGAGGAGCCCACCGACCAGATTTGCGAGAAGTGCGGCAAGCCCATGGTCATCAAGTGGGGCCGCCACGGTAAGTTCATCGCCTGCACCGGATATCCGGAATGCACCAACACGCGCGAAATCGCGCAGGAGGGCGTGACGGAGCAGGACGAGGCGGAATACTGCGACAACTGCGGTCGTCCCATGGTGCTGAAGAAGGGCCGCTTCGGGCAGTTTCTGGCGTGCTCGGGTTATCCCGATTGCAAGACCACCAAGCAGCTCGGCGCGGGGCAGAAGCCGCAGGATGTTCCGCTCGACGAGGCTTGTCCGCAGTGCGGCAACAAGCTGGTCAAGAAGTTCGGACGCTTCGGTGAGTTCGTCGCGTGCAGCAATTATCCGACCTGCAAGTACGTCAAGCAGAAAACTATCGGAGTGAAGTGCCCCAACTGCTCCGAGGGCGAAATCATCGAGCGGCGTTCCAAGCGCGGCAAGACGTTCTACGGCTGCAACCGCTACCCGGAGTGCGATTTCGTCGCCTGGGGCAAGCCGCTTCCCGAAAAATGCCCGGAGTGCGGCGGAAGCTACCTGATCGAGAAGTTCCTGAAGGCCGGCGCCTTCGCGCAGTGCCCCAACGCGGAGTGCAAATTTAAGAAGCCGCTGCCTCCGCAGGCTCCGGCTGAGGTTCCCGTAGAGGTTCAGGCTTAGATGGCCGCCGTAGCCGCGACAGGTTCTCCGGACTATGGTTTAGACGCGCCGCGTATCGTCCGCAGCATGTTCAGCCGGGCCGCGTGGATCATCGCGATCGCGCTGGTGCTGTACGTCGTAAACCACTCCGAGTATCCGGGACCAGCCGCGCGCATGTGCGGCGTACTGGCTCTGATCGGACTGCTCTTCCTCGCCATTGGAGCCGGCATGATCTGGTCGAGCCGCGTCGCGAAATTGCGGCTGCGCGACCAGATGCTCGATTCGCTGGCGCTGCGCGGCGATGAGCGCGTGCTCGATGTCGGCTGCGGGCGGGGATTGCTCGCGATCGGCGCAGCCAAGCGGCTGAAGAACGGAAAAGTCATCGGCATCGACGTGTGGAACCCGTACGACCTGTCGGGAAACTCGCCTGACGCGGCCAAGGCCAACGTCAAGCTGGAAGGCGTCGCGGACAAGGTCCGTATCGAAAACGGCGACGCGCAAAAGCTGGTTTACCCCGATAATCACTACGACGTGGTTGTTTCGAGCCTGGTCCTGCACAATATTCCGGAGCAGGACGCGCGAGCCCAGGCCGTTCGCGAAATGTTTCGCGTGCTGAAGCCCGGCGGAAAGCTCGCGATCTTCGATCTCTTCCGTACCGGCGAGTACGCCGAAGTACTGCGAGCCTCGGGCGCGAAGGACGTCGAGCTTTCAAAGACCAGCTTTCTATGGTTTGTGCCGGGGCGGAGCCTGACGGCTCGCAAGTGACGTTTTCGTTTTGGATGTCGTCCACACCACCAAGATCCTGACGTCTGCCGACGTCGAATCGGCCTATCGCGCCGGGATCTTCCCGATGGCCGATTCCGATCGCGGGATCATCACCTGGCATCGGCCCAAGCGGCGGGCGATTCTTCCGCTCGAGACGTTCCATGCCTCTCACTCGTTGCGCGCTTTGCTAAGGCGGCGACCGTTCGAGGTCACTTTTGATCGTGCGTTTGCCGAGGTCGTGAACGCCTGTGCGGACCACCCCAGTACTTGGATCAGCGGCGAAATTAAGACCGTCTATGGCGAGCTGCATACGCAAGGCAAGGCGCATTCAGTCGAAGTTTGGGTCGATGGCGAACTGGCCGGCGGACTTTACGGCGTCCACCTGGGCGGCGCATTCTTCGCCGAATCGATGTTCCACCGGCGGACGAACATGTCCAAGGTTGCGCTGGCGGAACTGGTTTCCCGGCTCCGGGAGCGGGGTTTCGCACTGCTCGAAGTCCAGTATCTGACGGAGCACCTGGCGCAGTTTGGCGTGATCGAGATCCCGGATAGAAAGTATCAGGCTCGGTTAAAAGAGGCGCTGGAACTCTCGTGCAGTTTTGGATGATCGCATCGGGCGAGGCGTGCCTCGCCCCTACGACGCCAACAGGTTTTGTAGCGGTGGGTTACGACGCCAGCAGGTTTTGTAGCGGTGGGTTACGACGCCAACAGGTTTTGTAGCGGTGGGTTACGACGCCAGCAGGTTTTGTAGGGGTCGGGCATGCCCGACCCGCCAACGATTAGCCGTGCTGCCTTCGAGCAAACACCGCCGCAACCCCTCGCGACCCTCTACCCGCACCGAACCCCTGCGGGGCGACACTCTGTAGCCTGTCCGCGCCCCGCGTTCGAGCATCAGAGAATCGAGCGGCCAGTCCGAATCGGCGCACATCTGGATTCCGCCGTCGCGGCCGATCAAAACCGTCATTTCCTGACAGCTTTCCCCGCGATTGAGCGCTTCCAGGGCGGCATCCATCAGACTCTGGGCTTGTTCGGCGAACTGCACCTGGTACTTATCGCTATCCCTGGGATAAGTTTTAAGTTTATTGGGTGGTATCCTGGTCCTTCCGATAGACTACAGTGCTTTCCCGCAGGAAATTTCTGTACGGCGGGGCGTGCGTACTCAGCGCGCCCTGGATCAGCCGTGGGTCCCCATCTTCCTCTCTCGCTGAGGATTTGGTTCGCGAATCCACCGTGATCGACATGCTGGGCCTGCTCACCCTGGATTTCAAGAAACTGGACACCTGGCGAACCCGCCCCGCGAGCTTCCGCCTGTCAGATTTTCAACGCTTGAAGGATTCTGGCATCACGATCTTCCACCCTGCGGTCGGCTACGTCGAAGGCGACATCTACGCCCAGTCGTCGGCCGATATCACCGGCTGGGACGCATTCGTCGATGCCTATCCCCAGTACTTCATTCGCGTGTGCAATCCCGCCGATGTGGCGCGCGCCAAGGCCGAGGGAAAACTGGGGATCATCGTCGGCCAGCAGAATTCGAATCACTTTCGGACGGTGGACGACGTCGACGCCTTCTATAAACTGGGCCAGCGTGTTTCCCAGCTCACCTATCGCGACAATGCCCTGGGGGGCGGTTCCACGGATCCAGGAGAGCGCGGCCTCACTGCTTACGGTGAGAAAGTCCTGGCGCGAATGAACCAGCTCGGCATGGCGGTGGATATCTCGCACTGCGGCGATCGCACTACGCTGGACGTGATCGAAGCCTCAACCAAACCCGTGCTGGTGACACATTCGAATTGCCGCGCGCTGGTGCCGTACAGCGCCCGCTGCAAGACGGATGCGGCCATTCGCAGGCTGGCGGCCAAAGGCGGCGTCATGGGCGTCACCATGGAGCGCCTGTTCGTCGGCAAGGGACGCTCCGTAACCATCGAAAATGTGCTCTGATCACGTGGATCATATCGTGAAGCTGGTGGGTGTGGAGCATGTCGGTCTGGGAACCGACGTCGATTTGGACGGCCGGGACGGTGCTCTTGCGCCCAGGAAGAAAAACGACCTGGATGGCCTGGAGTACTCGCGAAAGATCTTCGAACTGACCGAGGGATTGATCCGGCGGAAGTACTCGCCGGCGGATATCTCGTTGATCCTGGGCGGCAATTTCCAGCGAGCGCTAACCTCGATCTGGCAAGCGTGATAAAATCGCGGGCGAGGTATTACTACATGAAGCGCCTCTGTTGTTGCTTAGTCTTAGCGCTGCCGCTGGCAGCCGGATCGGTCCGCGTCATCCAGACGAACGCGGCGGGCGACACCGCTCTGTTCATCGATCCCGCCACCAATAAGGTCGTTCTGACGGTGAAGGATCTGGAAGCTCCGCACGGAGTTACCTCCTCGCCCGATGGCACGCGCGCGTATTTCACGGTCGAATCCGACAGCACCGTGGTCGCGGTCGACACCAAGACCGGCAAGCATCTGGGCAAGGTGGCCCTGAGCGGACACCCGAATAACATCGCCGTCTCGAAGGATGGCAAGCTGATTTTCGCGGGGATCGCCGTGGCGCCGGGCGGCGTGGACGTGATCGACGCGGCCACCATGAAGAACATCAAGACCATCAAGGTCAAAGGCGCCGTGCATAACGTCTACGTGACGCCCGACGGAAAGTGGGTGGTCTCCGGATCGGTCGGAAGCCGCGTCCTGACGGTGATCGACCTCGCGAAGCTCGAGGTTGCCTGGGATCACACCTTCGATAAAGGCGTGCGCTGCATGACGTTCGACACCGCGCCGGATGGCTCGGCGGCTCATGTTTATCTGCAGCTTTCCGACGTGCATGGATTCGCCGTGCTGGATTTGAAGACGCACGAAGAAGTGAATCGCGTCATGCTTCCCAACGAGCCCAAGGTCGGCGAAGTGCACAGCGGTGCGCCTTCGCACGGAATCGGAATCACCCCCGACAAGAAGACGCTGGCGGTGGATAGCTCCGTCGCGAACGGCGTATTTTTCTATTCCATGCCGGATCTGAAAGTGATCGGATTTGTTCCCACCGGGCCGACGCCTGATTGGCTGACGTTCACTCCCGACAGCAAGATGGTCTACGTCGCGAATGCCGGGGCGAACAATGTGTCGGCCGTGGACATCCAGGCGCGTAAAGTGGTTGCGGTCATTCCCGTGGGTGAAGTTCCCAAGCGGAACGCAACTGTCGTAGTTCCGTAGCCGCTCCATACTGTCGCGGTTCGGTGCTAGACCGAACCACGAGCGCCAGCGAGTGGCCCGCTCAAGCTATGGAATAACCTTTCGCTGTTTGATCCAGTCGATCATGACGTCGCGCAATAGCACGCCTTGATCCGTGACGCGGAACTTATAGCCGCGGTCCGCCCAACTCGAAGTCAGAAAATCCGTGGTGACCACCCGATAAGTGCGTTGGGGATCGACTTTAGCCGCACCGGTAACTTTCTCGGCGTGGGTCGGATCGTCCAGCGTCATCAGCCGGTCGCCCGGGATTTCGGCGATCACGACGCGATTGTCGAACGGCATCACGTTCCAGACATGGCGCGCCAGCAGCTGGCCTGCGGGGAGAGTGTCGCGCACCCCGCCCAGGTTGGTAAAGGAGAAATCGGAGGGAAATCGGTCGTTCATAGCCCGCTCCATCAGCTCCTGAACCTCGGGCCGCGACATTTGTTTCGTCGAGCGGCCGATGGAAACATCCACCAGCGCCTCTACCTTTCCTTCCCACTTCTCGACCTGCGCTTCGACCGCGGGATCGGCGGGATAAACCCTGTCATCCACCGGGATCGCCGTCCATTCGTGAGAGGTGATGCGCCGGGTCGCGGTGTCGTAATTCATGACCAGCCGTCCCACCTCGCGCCCATAGCCCGCCGCGTGGATCAGGAGGCGTCCGTCGGCTTCCACCGGGGCCCAAGGCGTGTGTTCGTGGCCGATCGCCACCACGCTCACGTCCGGCAGCTCGCGCAGGATCGCTTCGCCTTCGGTCTTCTCCATGTGTCCCAGCACCACCACCATGTCGGCATGTTGTTTCGCGTCGGCGACGATCGGCCGCAGCGTTTCCACGTTAGGTGCTGAATGATATGGGCCCAGATTCGCCAGAGTGGTATGGTCCACGAGCTTTTCGAGCAGCGCGCCGATCACCGCGATCCGCAGTCCTCCGGCTTCGCGAATGACGTACGGGGGATTCAGCATGCGGTTCCCGGAAGCGTCGAGCATATTCGCGTTCACGGTGGGGAAGCTCGCAAGCTGCATGAAGTCGCCGATCTTCTGCCAGCCGTAGTCGAATTCGTGGTTGCCCAGGCAGTTGACGTCGATGCCCAGGTTGTTGGCGATCTCGTAATCCGGCACGCCCTCAAATACGGTGCTGACGGGAGTGCCCTGGACCAGATCGCCTGCGCTCAGCGTGAGCGACGCATGGGCCGCGGCTCGTTGACGGTTGAGCAATGTCGCCAGGTGCGCGACGCCTCCGATACCGTCAGGATCCGGCAGCAGGCGGTCATGCAGATCGTTGAAGTGCAGGATGGTGAGCTCGTGGACGGTGCTCTGCCGGCAGCCGGCCAGCAAGAGAAGGGCGGAAGCTAGAAGTGTTCTTCGGCGGAGGAGCAATTCTAATTATCGCCCGGGCGCGGCGGGCCAGTTGATCACGATGTTGATCGGCTCAGTCGTGCCCGCGATCAACACACCCGCGGCTTCGCGTATGAGGAATTTCTGGCCGTTGCCAGTCACTGCCCACGCATAACTCGTGGCGGAGAGCGCCGTTCCGCCCGGAACCTGAAAGAGTGTCTTGACTGTGCCGGTTTCGAGTGTCGAGCCGGATCTGATTTCCACAGCCATCGCCCTGCGGTCGAGAGTGATGTAGTAGAGTTCCCCGCCATCCTTTCGCCATAACGGCATGAGGCCGCCAGCGGTGGACACCTGGCGCCGATCGGTGAAGGAGGGGAACCCAGCGAGGTAGACTTCTGGCTGGCCCGATTCCATAGACATATACGCGATCCATCGCCCGTCAGGAGACAGACGCAGCTGATCCTTCTGGAAGGAGGTCCGAAAGACGACTTGCGGTTTTCGCTCTCCCGACAAGGGCAGAACCGAAATGTCGTTACCACCCTGTGTGTGATACACGAGCAGCTTTCCATCCCGGCTCCAATCGTCCAGGAAGTTTTGCTTGCCGTCCGCGAAGACGGATGTGTCCCCGGCGCCGATGACCACCTGCCGGATGCCGGGTTCCTTTCCGTCCGGAACGGTATAAATGACGCTCTGGGAGTCGGGGGACCATATCGGGTCGCGCTCGGAATCGGGACCGGAGGTCAAGCGGGAGAATACTCCAGTGGATAGGGCGAGCAGCCACAGGTCGCCGCCACTGCCGCCGGAGCCGCCGGGCAACCGCTCCACTACCACGCGCTTGTCGTCAGGGGAAAGCTCAATCTGGCCATAATCGCCAACCGGCAGCGCGGTACCCGCTGGTTTTCCCTCCCGCGTGTACCAGGACAACTGCACATTGCCGCCGCTGCCGCCGGCACGGTAAGCCAACACGCCGTTTTCCGATACTGCGAAACCGTTGCGTCCGTTGGCTCCTCCCGACCGGATGTCCTCGGCGACGGAGACTGGCTCGCCTTCCAGCCGGAGACTCTTGAGGTCCAGGCGCTGCGCGAGCAGCGTATTGTCGCGAAGGAACAGAAGGAATCCCGACGCGAAGGCCGCCCGGCCGGGAGTCTCGAGCAAGAACGTCCTCTGGCTCGATCCCAGCGATTGTACGTAAATCCCGCCTTTGCCGCCGCGCGCCCAGTACAGAAAGCGCTGTCCGTCCGGCAGAAACTGGGGCCAGATGTGTGCGTTTTCCTGCTGAGTTTTGTCCAGCGTGGTGATCGGCGTAGAGACGCCGCCGGCGGCCAGCACGCGATGCAGCGGGCCACTGGTATTAGGAGCAAAGACGATGACTCCCTCGCGATTCCAGGTCCCGCCATCGGGGTTCGGGGCGTCGCAGATGACCAACGGAGAGCCGCCGGAGACGGGGATTCGCTTGAGCTTGCCGTCGGCAAAGAAGGCGATCGTTTGGGAATCGGGCGACCAGAACGGATAGCGCGCGTTGTCGGTCCGGTCGAGTTTCTGCGCGGAGAGCGAGCCCAGCGCCCGGACCCACAGACTTGAGCCGAGCTTGTCTTCATCAGCGATAAAGGCGACATAGCGGCCGTTGGGCGAAACGCTGAGTTGCGTGGCAAACGGATTGGCGGTCGTCAGCGTAGCGCCGTCCGGAGGGGCTATCGTAAAGCGCACGGCCCCGACCTCGACGGGTGCAGGGCGAGGCCACCAGGTCCACACGGCCAATCCCACAAGCGCCAACGCCAGCACCCCAGCTGCGATCCACCCGACCTTGCCCGACCGCGACGGTGGTGGAGCGGGTAGCGCCGCCAGCGGCTCGACGGGAGCCTTCAGCGGACCTTCCAGCATGATCCGCGCCTCGCCGATGGCTTGCAGCCGTTTGCGCAAATCGCGCTCCAGGCAGCGGTTGAGCAGCGCCCGAATCGCCGGCGGCGTATCCGCGGGAAGGCGGTCGAAAGAAATCGTCTCTTTGAGTACCGACGCCAGCGTCTCGGCGGCCGTTTCTCCGCTGAACGTTTGCCCGCCCGCCAGCATTTCGTAGAACACCACTCCGAATGCCCAGATATCGGCGCGCCGGTCGGCGGGTTTGCCTTTGGCTTGCTCCGGCGACATGTAGGCCGCGGTTCCCAGGATCATGCCCGCCTGGGTCATCGCCATCGAAAGCGTGGGCGAGTTCTGCATCGAACCAGGGACGGGATCTTCAGAGAGAGCTTTCGCCAGCCCGAAATCGAGGACCTTGATCGTGCCTCCCGGCGTGACCTTGACGTTGGCCGGCTTCAGGTCGCGATGGACGATCCCCTTCTCATGCGCGGCTTCGACTGCCTCGGCGATCTGGCGGGCGTAGCTCACGGCGGTGTCCAAGGGCAGCGGCCCGGCAAGGGTTTCGCCCTCGACAAATTCCATCACCAGGTAGTTCGGGCCGACGTCGTACAAGGCGCAAATATTGGGATGATTCAGCGCCGCGACGGAGCGCGCCTCCCGCTCGAAGCGCTCCGAAAACTGGTCTTTAGAGACTTTCAGGGCGACCACGCGATCGAGACGCGTGTCGCGCGCCTTGTAGACCTCGCCCATGCCGCCCGCGCCGATCAGATCGAGGATCTCGTACGGACCGAGTTTGGTGCCTGACGCAATCGGCATCGGCGTGTATAGGGGAGCGCTACTTCGAGCCGCGAGCCCAGTCCGCGATGGCCTTCCAGTCGGGATCGTTCTGCGATTGGAACTGGCGGCCGCCGCTATGGAAATCGTCGCCGCCGGCCGTGCCCGCCAGAGGATGTTTCAGCAGCGGGCTGGACAGGAGATTTGCCGAGTTCACCAGCCGGGAGACGGCCTCGAAGTTTTTTCGCGATTGCTCTTCGGTCCAGGTGGCTGCTCCCGGGTCAAGCGCCTGCAGGTGGAACCCGTTCCCGGCATTCGCGTGGCACACGACGCAGCGGGCATGGCCTTCGCGCTTCTTGAGGAAAATCGGCTCGACCTTGGCTTTGTAAGTCGCATAGTCGAGCGACTGTGCGGCCAGGTGTGCCGCGGCAAAGGAAGCCACAATTGCCGCCAGAGTAAGAAGCCTGATTGGGGTAGTCATAAAACGTTCGCGCGGTTCATAATATCACATGGGGTTCGCGGTGTGGATCGACGCCGAGAATGGTCTGGCCTGGGCGCAGGGCACCCATGAATACCGTCCCATGGGCAGCGCCGTGATTGCCTCGACGGATCAGTTCCGGCCTCGCGATTTCCGGAAAACGCGGCGTCCGCCGGCCCACTTGCGCCGCTCTTTCGTGGGATTTTTCGGATCGCTCGAAGAGGTAAACGTACGGCTGCGGCTCCAGGGTCACTGGAAGCTCACCGCGACTCCGGCGCACTTGCTTTAAGCGGTATACTCTAAAGTTTGCATGCAAAACGAACCCATAACTGACATTGCGCACCTGGGGCACCTGGAGCTTTACACCCCGAAACCTGAAGAAAGCGTGCGCTTCTTCGTCGACATCATGGGGATGACCGAGAGCGGCCGGGAAGGCGATTCGGTCTACCTGCGCGCCTGGGACGATTACGAGCGCCACACCCTCAAGCTCACAGCCGCGAAACAGCCTGGAATGGGCCACATGGGGCTTCGCGCGCGCAGCCCGCAGGCGCTGGACCGGCGCGTCGCGGCTCTAAAAGATACCGAATTCGCCATCGGCTGGGACAAAGGCGATCTGTGCCACGGTCCGGCCTTCGTGTGCCAGGATCCGGACGGGCACAAGATCCAGCTGTATTACGAAACCCAATGGTATGACGCGCCTGCGAACCTGAAACCTGCTTTGAAAAATCAGGCCCAGCGATTTCCGGCGCGCGGCTGCAACGTGCGCCGCCTGGATCACTGGAACGGCTTGGCCGTCGATATCAAGGCGAATCGCGAGTTCTTCGAAAACTACCTGGGGTTCCGCCTGACCGAGCAGATCGTTCTGGATACCGGCGTCGAAGCCGCCATGTGGATGACCTGCACGAATAAGAGCTACGACTTCGCTTACACCAAGGACGCCACCGGCACCAAGGGACGCTTCCATCACGTAACATACGCCGTGAACAGCCGCGAGGAAGTCCTGCTGGCCGCCGATATCTTCCTGGAGGCCGGCATTAAGATTGAGACCGGTCCGCACAAACACGCGATCCAGCAGACCTTCTTTCTGTACGTCTACGAGCCCGGCGGAAATCGTGTGGAGATCGCGAACGCCGGTGCGCGCCTGATCCTGGCGCCCGACTGGAGGCCGATCCGATGGACCGAGGCGGAGCGTAAAAAGGGCCAGGCGTGGGGGCTCAAGACCATCGAATCGTTCCATATTTACGGCACCCCGGCGGTTCCCGGGCACCCGGGCAGTGGACCGGAGTAAAACGGCTGGATACAATGGCCGGCAAGAACGGAGGTTCCCTTCGATGCACCTTTCCACTTTGAGGAGTTTGGCTTTCGTTGTGCCCATGGCGAATCTGCTCGCGCAGGCGCCCACGATTCAAATAAACACGATGTATCAATGCGCTCCCGGCAAGACGTTCAAGGTGCTGTCTTGCGCCGGCAACGCGGCTACGGATGCATGTGACGTTCAGCTATACACGAACGGTCAGGCGGATCAGCGGAGTTCGGGGCCGCGGCAACAAGTGATGGTCCTGGTGTCAGCCTGTCACTTGCAGTCCGCCGCGGAGGCTAAAGGCGGGGCCGCGCCGGCTCCCGCAACCACCGCTGCCGGAGTGGGCGGATTCAAAGTGGGCGATACGGTTCAGATCAACACCGCGTTCGGCTGGGCCAATGCGAAAGTCCTACAGGTCAACGGCGCGAACTACTACGTGCATGCTGAAACCGGCGCCGACGTCTGGAAGCCGTATCCTTCAGAGCTGCGGCGCATCGGCCCGCTGAACGCCGAGGACCACGCGCACGGCTTGTACGATCTGCATGACAGAGTACAGGTGCTCTTCGAAGGCAAGTGGGTGGACGGCGAGGTGGTCACCACGAGGGCTACCGGGAACGAATATGAGGTTACGCTGCCGGGTAATCGGACCGTCTGGGCGCCTACGAATAACGTTCGCTTTGTTTCCGTAGCGCCGCCTAAGCCCGTCACCAAGGCCGGAGTTCCGCCCAAACCAGGATTCACCAGCTGCGCCGGGAAGATCGAGGGACGCTATGGGATGTCGAACGGCGGCCCGGGCCCCAGGATCGTGTTCCAGGCAGGCAAGGCGAGCATCGACTCCCCTCTTGGCGCCGAGGAGCGGGAATGCTGGATCAGCGGGAGCCAGATTATCCTGCGCCTGGTCGGCGACATCCTCAACGGCGGACAGGATCTCACTTTCGACCTGAACAAGGATGGAACAATCGATTCGACGGAGTTCGGTGAATTCAAAAAGAGGAACTGACTGAGCCCCGGAAACACCGTGTTAAACTAGACCCTTTGCCCTACCATCGGCGATTTTTTTGAAGAAAGAGGACCACGTAGCAACCATGAGTCAAAGTCTGGAAGATCTATTGCAGAAAGCCGGGAACCCGGTACAGATGCTCCGCAATTCGCAGATCGGAGCTTATGTGTACCCGGTGGTTCCTTCCGAATACTCGAACTGGCGCGATGAACAGCGTGCCTGGCGCGATAGCTGCGTGCTGTTTGACCAGTCGCATCATATGGCCGAGATCTATCTCAAAGGCCCCGATGCCATCAAGTTGATCTCCTATCTCACGATCAACAGCTTCGCCAACTTTCCCGTCAACCGCGCGAAACAAATGGTTCCGTGCAGCTACGATGGCTTCGTGATCGGCGACGGCATCCTTTTCCATCTGGAAGAGAACCACGTCGTGTTTGTGGGACGCGCACCCTCCGTCAACTGGATCCAGTTCCACGCCGAGACCGGCGGATACAAAGTCGATGTCGTCCGCGACGACCGGTCGCCTTCCCGCACCGGCGGCAAGGCAGTGACTCGCAAAGTTTACCGCTACCAGATTCAGGGCCCGAACGCCGAGAAGGTCATCGAAAAACTGAATGGCGGACCGTTCCCGAACATCAAGTTTTTCCACATGGACGTGATCAAGATCAAGGGCCGTAACGTTCGCGCGCTGCGGCATGGCATGGCCGGAGCGCCTGGTCTCGAAATCTGGGGACCGTACGCCGAGGGCGAGGAAATCCGCGCCGCGATCGTCGAGGCCGGCAAAGACTTCGGTTTGGTCGAGGTCGGTTCGCGGGCCTACGCGACTAATACGCTCGAGTCGGGCTGGATTCCTTCGCCTCTGCCCGCCGTTTACACCGGCGACAAGATGAAGGCGTATCGCCAGTGGCTGCCCGCAGCCGGTTACGAAGGCACCGGGTCGATCGGCGGCAGCTTCGTTTCCAGCAACATCGAAGACTACTACATGACGCCCTACGAACTGGGCTACGGACCGTTCGTCAAGTTCGATCACGACTTCATCGGGCGGGAAGCGCTGGAAAAGATCGCCACGAAGCAGCATCGCAAGAAAGTGACGTTCGCCTGGAATTCCGACGACGTCATGAAGGTGTTTAAGTCGCTGTTCGAGAAGGGCGACCCGTTCAAGTACATCGATCTTCCGTTGTCGAATTACACCTCGGCATCCTACGACAAGATTCTGGCGAATGGGAAAGCCGCCGGGTTCTCGATGTTCGCGGGCTATAGCTACAACGAGCGGTCGATGCTCTCGCTGGGCGTCGTCGATCCGGATATCGAGATCGGCAACGAAGTCACGCTGGTCTGGGGCGAAGAAGGCGGCGGCACCAAGAAAACCACCGTGGAGCGCCACCGGCAGATCGAAATCAAGGCGATCGTCAGCCCTGTACCGTACGGAGAAGTCGCGCGTAAGACCTACGCGGCAGGCTGGCGTACCGGCAAGGCGTAGGCCAAATTCGTCGTCATCGCGTTCGCGCGCCGTATACGCTTGCGGCTTATCGTAATCTGATATATCGTAATTCGTAGTATGGCGCGCAAGCCTAAAACGGGGCCGGCATCCGACCCCGAACTCCTCATCCTCTCGAGCCTTGCTTCCGGACCGAAGCACGGTTACGCCATCATGGGCGACGTCGAAACGTTCGCAGGCGTGACGCTGGGCCCCGGAACACTCTATACGGCCATTACCCGCCTGGTAGAGAAGCAGCTTATCGCGGCACAGGCGGGCGCGGGCCGCCAGCGGCCGTACGAACTGACCGCCGAAGGGGCCACCGGCTTGAGAGAACAACTCAACGCCATGCGCCGCGTCGCGGCAGCCGGGCTACGGAGGTTACGACCCGCATGACGAACTGGATCGTCCGCATTCTTCTGCGTTCTTATCCCGCCAACTGGCGCCGCGAGTACGGCGCCGAGCTTGCGGGCATGCTCCTCGCCCGGCCGCTGACGGTGGCCATCGTAAGCGACGTCTTCCGAAACGCACTCTGGCAGCGTCTCCGCGCATGCGAAATATCCACGCTGGTGGGATTAGCCATGCTGTTCGTCATGCTCAACGGACTCGTGTGGAACGTCATCACCCCGTCGCCGTACGGCAGCGAGGCGAGCATGCTACTCCAGAATCTTTGGGGATCGAACCTCTATGTCCTGCTTCTGGTCGGCTGCGGCCTGTGGACCCATCTACGCCACGGCGGCAAGTTGGACCAGTCGGGGTTGGCGGCCGTGAAGATCTCGTTCCTCGCAGGCATTCCGGTGATGCTGGCTGGTGCCTTGATGCTGTCCGGTGTCTTGGGCGTGACCGTCCTACGACCCGGGGACACTCCCACCACCTTCCAACAACACGGATTCACGTACACCTATTACGACGCGACGTTACGTTCTTGCTGGGTCCGGGTGGAGGGTTCCGCGGGTACATGGAAGGCAATACAGTCCGTAAGCTGTCCGCCAGCCCCGCTGGGCGTTCTGGTCGCGCCTCTGTTTACCTTGCCGGCCTCCTTTTTATGGGGCATGGCCGGCGGCCTCCTGGGACGTTGGATCGCGCGTGGCCGGCGTCACGTGGCTACCTAGGACTGTGGCATAGTTACAGGTATCTTGACGGGTCCCGTTCTGGTCGCTGGCGGCGCTGGTTACATCGGAAGCCATACTTGTAAACTGCTCGCCAAGGCTGGGCGGGAGCCTGTCGTACTCGATAATCTCAGTACCGGACATCGCTGGGCCGTTAAATTTGGCCCCCTCTACGAAGGCGATATCGAAGACGGCGCGCTGGTCCAGAAGATCGTCCGCCAGCACGGCATCACCGACGTGATCGACTTCGCGGCGAAAGCTTACGTCGGCGAATCGTACACGGATCCCGGCAAATACTTCCGCGAGAATGTCGGCAAGACGATTCACTTCCTGGATGCGCTGATCGCGGCGGGGGCGAAGAACATCGTGTTCTCCTCCTCCTGCGCCGTGTACGGGGATCCGGAGATCATCCCGATCACCGAATCGGAAAAGAAGAAGCCCGTCAACCCCTATGGCGAGACCAAGCTGTTCGTCGAACGCATGCTGCACTGGCATGGCATCGCGCACGGCCTGAAGTGGGTCGCCCCGCGATACTTTAACGCAGCCGGCGCCGATCCCGAAGGCGAGCTGGGAGAACTGCACGAGCCCGAAACGCATCTGATCCCGGCCGCATTCGAAGCGGTTCAGGGAAAGCGCCCGCAGCTCGAAGTTTACGGCACCGATTATCCAACTCCCGACGGGACCGCTGTTCGCGATTACATCCACGTGTTCGACCTGGGCCGCGCCCATATTCTCGCGCTGGACTACCTGCGCGGGGGCGGCGAATCGACATCGATCAATCTGGGCACCGGCGTCGGCCAATCGGTGCTGGACGTGGTGCGCGCGGTGGCGGCTGCCAGCGGTAAGGAAGTGCCGCATGTCCTTCGTCCCCGCCGCGCGGGCGATCCGCCGGAACTGGTGGCGGACCCGTCTTTAGCCAAGAAAGTCCTCGGCTGGACCGCGGAATACCGCGACATAAAACCAATCGTCGAGACCGCGTGGGCCTGGCATCATCGTTCTGACAAAACCAATCCCGCCGCATCGTAACCTCCGCGGGTGTTGTGATATAGTAGCTCGACTCACTTCCCACGTAGGAGGACTGCATGAAACAGCCCGCGCTCGGAATTGTCGCCACGGCTCTGATTATCGCCGTCTCGTTCGGCTTCATTTCGCTTTTCGATTTCTCGATGCTGGGCAGCTGGGTCATTTTCGTGATGGCTGCCATCATTCCGATGGAAATCGTCATTGGTGTTGTGTGGGGAGCCAATCCCGGCTTCGCCGCCGCCCGGCCGCAGCCTCTCAAAGGGATTCTGCTGGTGCTGGTGAACATCGCGGTCGGAGTGATCGTGGGCGGAATCTGCCACGCGGTGGTGGGGGGCGGGATCACCCCGCCGGTTCCGATTCTGGTCCTGTTTGGGATCGTTTCGGTGGTGGTGACATTCTATCTCGCGATCATATTCGGGGGGTGGCCGTTCACCAGCCTGATCAAGAATCCGGTGAGCGCCGGCTTGGCGATGCTGGCGGCGGTCTACATCATCAACTACCTGTTGTTTCGTGTGTTCTTCGATTTCAGCTTCATGGCGGGCGCTCCCTGGTATAAGGCCAGCCTTGACCCGCACGGAATGTTCAACGGCGTGAACGCTCAGGTTTTCTACGTGACTGCGCTCACCTTCCTGTTTGTGCTGCTGCATTTCGATTTGTGGCCGTTCACCTTGTCGCCCGCGATGATGAAGCAGCCCGTGCTCGGCATCGTTTGGACACTGCTATCGCTGGTGCTGGGTGCGCTGGCATACTACATCGGCGTGACCACGATGGGCATGGATCCGATGGGGTTCCTGATCTCCGGACCGATCCCGTTCATCTTCGGAACCATCGTCGTGCTGAATATGCTGCACAACTCGCTATTCGCCAAGTTCAGCCAGCCCTTGAAGGGAGTGCTGAACTGCATCGCGGCGGCCGTGATCGGAGTTTTGCTCGCGAAGATGTACGGCGCGCTGGCGCCGGTGGTCACCGGGGTCCTGAAACCGGGACCGCCCACGAACGATTACGAGATCTGGCTGGCAACCGCGCTGCTCGGCGTGACGTTCCCGTTCCTGATCTTCTTCGCGGAATTCTTCAAGATGTGGCCGCTGGCGAAAGCGAAACCGGAATAGACTAGTTGAAGACGAGGTAACCAAAGTTTATGCTACGCGCGATTGACGAAAACACCATCACCGACGCCGCCATTGAACAGATGGCCGGCACGCCCAACCCCCGGCTGAAGCAGATCATGGAGCCTCTGGTGAGGCACCTGCACGCCTGGGCTCGCGAGGCGGATCTTACCCCCGAAGAATGGCTGGAGGGGATCAAGTTCCTCACGGCCGTGGGCCAGAAGTGTACGGCGTTCCGGCAGGAGTTCATCTTGCTTTCCGACACGCTGGGGATGAGCTCGCTGATCAACTCCCTGCACGACAAGCGCGCTACCGAGGCCGGCACGAAGAGCAGCCTGGTGGGTCCTTTCTATCGCCAGGATTCTCCCCCGATGAAGCTGGGCGATACCATTGTCACCAAGCCGAGCAACGGCCTGGAGGTCGTACTCTATGGCCGCGTGACCGATGGCACTGGGAAAGGTGTTCCGAATGCGTCGGTCGAGGTGTGGCAGCCCGATGAAACCGGCAATTACGATTTGCAGAAGCACGATCCATCGGAGATGGACTTGCGCGGCCACTTCCATACCGATAGCGATGGCCGCTATTACTTGCGTACCGTGGCGCCGCTCGGCTACATGGTTCCAATGGATGGTCCCGTGGGCGATATGATTCGCGCGCAGAAGCGCCACGGATACCGGCCCGCGCACATTCACTTTATTGTCGGCGCGCCCGGTTATCGCGAAGTGGTCACGGCTCTCTATCTGGCGGGCGATCCGCACGTCGATTCCGATACCGTGTTCGGCGTGACCGAATCGCTGGTGACCAACGTCAATCAGAAAGATCCGAATTCGCCGATTCCGAATTTGCCGAGCATCAAGTTCGACTTCCAGCTCGCCCACGCTACGACCAAGGATATGACGGGACGCGTCGGCGCGGATCCATCGCAGATCGTGAAGGCAGGAGCGTAGTGGTGGGGCAGGTTTTCAACCTGCTAGCCGATTTCTAATCGGCGCTTTGCGCGCCGGTCCGCGAAACGCGCGGGTTACAAACCCGCGTGCAGGATGCAATCCTGCCCCACATGGCTGCACAACATGAGAGTGTTAAACTAACTCTTCCGTGAAGTTTGAGGCTCTCTACTATCAGGACCGCCTGAAGATCGTCAATCCCGAAGGCGATGTCGCCATCACGACGCTCTGGTCTAAAGTAGAATCCGCCTATCAGATTCTGGAAGAAGCGGGCATCGATCTTGCGCCCGCAGACCTCGCGCATCGGACCCATTGCGAATCTATACGGAAACGGCCTGCCGCAGATGTTGCGGAATTTGCTGTGGAATCCGCAGATCCGTCGAATTGTGATTCTGGGGAAGAATCTTTCGGGTTCTCGCGAGTGGCTGTTCAACTTCTTCGAGCATGGCCTGGAAGAAGTGGAATTCCTGGGCGCCAAGGCCTTCCGAATCCGCAACACGACTCGAACGATTGACGGCTGCGTGCAGCCGCAAAACTTTTTGCACATTCCTGAATTCACAGTGCTCGGCGATGTCGGCGATGCGGCTACAAAGGCCGGGCTGAAGTCATTCTTCGACACGCTGCCCGTCGGAGACCATGGCGAGGTCGAGCGAGTCGAACCTCCGCCGATTCCGGAACCCACGGTCACGCGATTCCCCACGGAGCCGCGCAGCCACACCATCGTGCGCGATACTCCGATGGAGGCATGGTCGGAGATCATCTTCCGTCTCTTTCGCTTCGGACATCGCAACATGGTCGCGAAGAAGAGCGGTCCCGAAGGCCGCGTCGAACTGCAGAACATCAAGGCGATTGTCGAGCATCCTCAGGAAGAGCCCGACGAAATTCTTCAGCAGTTCGGGTTCAGCCTGGAGAAGTTCCAAGGCTATCAGCGGCGCATCCTCGATCCCGAGAAGCCGTCTGATCTCGGCTACACCTACGGCAATCGTTTGCGCGGCTATTTTCGCCGTCCCGACGGAATGCTGGTAGATTCTCTGGAAATCGCCGCGCAGCGTCTCAAGGAAAAGCCCGAATCGCGGCACGCTTACATCGCGCTCTGGGATAACACCCGCGATCTGCCCGAGGGCACCGATACTCCGTGTTTCGTGTCGGCATTCTTCAGAAAGTTCGACGGCAAACTGACGCTGACCGCGACGTTCCGCTCCCACAACGCGATGGAGGCTTGGCCCGAGAATGTCTACGGCCTGATCGCGATTCAGCGATTCGTCGCCGAGAAGGCCGGCATGGAGCCCGGTCCCCTGACCGTGTTCAGCCACTCCATCAGCATCGACGTTTCCTCGCTCGAAAAAGCCCGCAAGATCGCCACCAGCAAGGAGTCCGACGAGGTGTACGATCCTGCGACAGGCAAGCACGGACCACGCATGGATCCCAACGGGGCGTTTACCACAACCTTCGATGCAGCGACGTGGGAGCTGGTCGTCGAACACTCCTACAACGGAATGAAGATCGGCGAATACCGCGGCAAGACCGCGGAAGAAATTGAGCGGCAACTGGGACGCGATGTGGCTTTGTCAGAAATATCGCACGCGCTGTACCTGGGCCGGGAAATCGCGCGCAAAGAGTTCGAGATGAAAGCCGCTCGCGCTAGAGCAAAACCAGAATGATCGTTTTCTTCGACATCGGCTCGACCCTGATCGACGGCCCGCCCTTCGGCCCCGCCCGCCGGCTTTCGGAAACACTCGGGCTCGGCGCGGAAGCGGTGAAAGAGCTGGAGCGTATCTTATTCCGCTCGCCCGCGAGCGATCCGGAGCAACTGGCGAACACCATCGTCAATCGTTTGCGCGTCGATCACAAAAACGCTTTGGAGGCGTGTACTTCACTCTGGAACGCCCAGCTCGAAGAAGCCTATGTGTTGCCCGGCGCGCGCGAGCTGATCGAAAAACTCAAATCCGCGGGGATTCCCAGAGCGTATCTATCCAACATCTGGCCCCCGTTTTACGAACACTTCAAGCAGGAGTTCGCCGAAGAGGCCGAGAGCCAGCCGCGCTTTCTCTCGTTCGAAACCGGGCTCCTGAAGCCCGATCCGGCATTCTTCCAACTGGCCCTCCGCGCGGTGGAGGCTCGCGCGGAAGACGCGGTCATGGTGGGCGATACTTACAAGAACGATATCCGGCCCGCCATCGAGTTGGGGATGCGCACTGTGTGGGTTCTGCACCGCCCGGAAAAAGAAAAAGCCGACCTGATCGATGTGATGAATGGCGACGCGCCGCCGCCCGATCTCACGCTGGCTTCCATCGGAGAATTATGCAAATCGCAAAATTTGATCTTCTGACCGAAGCCGATCTCCTAAGCCGCCTAAAGCGCACCCGCCTGCGTGGGTTCGACCGCGCCGAAGTCTATCGCGAGGCGACGCTTGAAATCGTCGAAACCGATCCGGAGGCGCTCACTCCAGCGCAGCGCTACGTGCTGCAGGAAGGCGTGCAGGCGATCCTTGACGTGGCGGACGCATTCCAGCCCCTGGGCATCGATATTTTCGGTTTAAGAGGAGCCCTGCTGTTCTGGCCCGAGGGAAGCGATCCTGAGCGTGACGCGCCCATCCCGTTCCTCCCGCCGGTGATCGAGGAATCCATCGAACGCGACGGCGCCAAGGTCCTGCTGATCAACGACGGCATCCATCGTGTCTACGCCGCCCGCAAACGGGGTAGGAAGATCAACGTGGTGTTGGCGCGCAACGTCCCGCCCGAGTATCCGTATTACGCTTATGCGCTGCCGGAAGGCTGGGCTCAAGTGGATGAATTACAGGAACTGCAGGAAGGCTACCAGAAGAAGGAATACCGCAACCCGGAAAACTACAAGGCGCTGTTCCGCGACTTCAATGAAATCTTTGAAGGCGTACAGAAACAGCGCCCGCGAAGCAATCCCGCTCACCTCAAGGCGTAGCGAGTAATTATTGTTGCTTGCCGCCGTCTTCGGCGGAGCCGCTGAAGACTCTCTTGCCGCCCGGCAGAGTCACGTTGCGGGCATTACCGACGTAAGCGCCCTCGGCGTTGACCGGGTCCTTGGCGCGAATGCCTTCGACGGTGACCGTATCGCCTTCCTTCAAGGAATCCTTGGTCCATCCATTCCGTCTCAGTGAATTCGGCGGGCCACCTTCGAACTGCCACTTGGTGATCTTCCCGCCGTCATCCTTCACGCTGAGATAGACCCAGATGTGCGGGTTCATCCAATCCAGCTTGGTGACGGTGCCCGTCACGGTCACTGTTTTCGTCGAATCAAATTCCGCTGCGATCGAATGGTGCGCCAACATGGGTACGGCGGCGGCAACCAATAGAGTCGCGGCAATCAAAACGCCTGCGTGAGCTTTCATAATAAATATACCTCCCCAGACTTCGAACTAGAGTACTATCAATAGCTTGACCGTGTCAACGGCCTCATTTTTCAGCAACCTTGGGCGGAAACGCCTTGGCCAGATACTCGACAATCTGATCCCTCTCCTGCTGCGTGATGTCGGGATCCTCCTGAAGCATTTCCAACACTTTATCCTGCCACTCCGCCTTGGTGGCACGTTTCGCGACCACGCGGTCCAGAGTATGGCAGGCCGTACAGACGGCCTCCACTAATTCTTTCCCAGGTCCCTCGGGCAGCGCCGGCGAAGGCGATTGCCCCGCAGTCGCGATGGCGAGCAAACCCGCTAGCAGGATGAGTCCCACCGATCTCAGGCCCACAGTTTCTGGATCAGGTTCCCGCCGGTGACCGTGGGCCGTTCGGCGCGGCCGTTGTGCATATAAGTGGTCTTCAGATGGTCGAGACCCAGCAGATAGAGGATCGACGCATGGAGATCCCACACATGATGCGGCTCGTCCACCGCGCGCAGGCCGATATCGTCCGTGGTCCCGATGGTCTGGCCGCCCTTGACGCCGCCGCCCGCCATCCACATCGTGAAGCCCCAGGGATTGTGGTCGCGGCCGTACTTCTCCGGAGTCTGCCCGGCCGAGATTTGCGCGAACGGCGTGCGCCCGAATTCTCCGCCCCAGACGACCAGCGTATCCTGCAGCATCCCGCGAGCTTTCAGGTCCGCCAGTAATCCGGCTACCGGCTTATCGGAAGCCTTGCACCACTTGGTGTGATTGTTGTTGACATCCTGGTGCGCGTCCCAGCCCGACCCGGATCCACTATAAACTTCAACAAATCGCACGCCGCGCTCGACAAGCCTTCTGGCCATCAGGCAATTCGCGCCGTACACCGCGGTCTCTTTCTCATCCATGCCGTACAGCGCTTTTGTAGCGTCGCTCTCTTTGCTGAGATCGACTGCCTCCGGCGCCGACGATTGCATCTGATACGCGAGCTCATACGATCGCGTGCGCGCATCCAGCTCGGTGTCGTCCTGCTTATCGCGAGCGTACACCTCGTTCAGCTTCTGCAGCAGATCGATCTTGCTGCGCTGCTGTTCGTCCGTGGTTCCGGCGGGCGGCTTCAGATTGAGGATGGGCGTATCGCCCTGCCGGAAGAGCGAACCTTGATAGGTGGCCGGCAGGAACCCCGACCCGTAGTTCTGCACCGAGCCCAGGATTTCCTTATCGTCCTGCATCACCACGAAAGTCGGCAGATTCCGCTGCGCGGTGCCCAGGCCATAGGTCAGCCACGCTCCCAAGGAAGGACGTCCCGCCAGGATCGAGCCGGTATTCATCTGGCACACGCCGCCGACGTGATTCACGGCGTCGGATTGGCAGGATCTGATGACCGCGATATCGTCCACGTGCTGGGCGATGTTCGGGAGCCAGTCGGATACCCACAGCCCGCTCTGCCCGTATTGCTTGAAAGGCCGCCGCGATGGAAACAGGCCGTCGCTGGGCTTGGCGCCTTGCGCGGTCAGCAGCGTCTCCGGATGAAAGGACGGAGGCACGGGCTGGAGCGCGAACTTCTCAAGCATCGGCTTCGGATCGAACAGATCCACCTGGCTCGGACCGCCCTCCATGAAACACCAGATCACGTTCTTGGCGCGCGGAGTGACATGGGGCTTCTTGGGCGCAAGAGGATCGACAGCCGCGGCGTAGCTATCCTCGGCCAGCATGGCGGCCAAGGCGATCCCGGCGAGTCCACTGCCTGCCTGCGTGAAGAACTCGCGCCGGTTGGAGACGTTCCAGTGGTGTTGGAGCTTATTGAGAATCGGATCAGCCATGGCGTCCCCCTAATTTATGTACAGGAACTCGTTCGAATCGATCAGCATCTGTGACAGATCGACCAATGCGGCTGCGCGTGCCGGATCGATACCGGCGGGCATGTTTGCCGGCATCGGCGGCTTCGCCTTCGCGTCGCCAGCTAAGCGCTGTTGCATGATCGGGATCTGGCGAGCCAGGAAGCCGGCGGTCAACTTTTGCTCTTCCGCGGACGGCGAACGTCCGTAGGTCAGCTTGAACACGCGGTCGATTTGCGCCTCCGGAGTCAAGCCGCTGTCGTTCAACACGCGTCCCGCAAGCGACTGCGCCCATTGCAGGATCAGATCGTTATTGAGCAGATCCAGCGATTGCGACGGCGTCACGGTGTTCTTGCGGAAGTCGCAGCTCTCGAAGGTATTGGCCGAATCGAACTCCTGCAGCATGGGGTAGCGCAGATTGCGCCGCACGAAGACATAAACGCTGCGGCGATTGTTCTGCGCCGGGTCCTTCTCAGACTTCCAGCCGCCCGCGGCCGCCGTCGCCGACAGATCGGAAAGCGTACCCGCGGGGACCGGCGGGAAGACGCCCGGGCCGCCCATCTTCGTATTCAGCAGGCCGCTGGTGAACAGCATGGAATCGCGAACCGCTTCGGCTTCCAGACGGCGGCGGGGCCAGCGCCACAACAGCTTGTTGTCCGGATCGGCCTCGGCGGCCTTGGCTTGCAGATCCGCCGACTGCTGATAGGTATTCGACAGCAGAATCTGGCGCTGGATTTTCTTGATGCTCCAGCCGCTCTCGACGAACGTCGCACTTAGATAGTCCAGAAGTTCTGGATGTGACGGGCGCGATCCCATGCGGCCAAAATCGCCAGGAGTGGCCACGATGCCCTTGCCGAAGTTATAGTGCCAGATGCGATTCACCATCACCCGCGCAACCAGTGGATTCTTAGGATCGGTGAGCCACGCCGCCAATGCCGAACGGCGGCCGGTGGAGTTCGGCAGCGGAGTGACTTTCGCGTCAGTGGGATCCAGGATCGAGAGGAAACCCGGCTGGACTTCGTCACCCTTCAAGGCGGGATTGCCGCCACGCAGCACATAGGTTGCCGGCGCATTGGGACCGATGTCGATCATGAACTGGCCTTGCGGCAGCGGCGCGGGCCTCAGCGAATCGAACGCCGCGAGTTGCTTCTTCAGATCGGCGTACCGCGTAGCCGCGTCACCCTTTAACGAGCGAAGTGTCCGGGCATCCGGCTCCTCGTCGAAGCTCACACGCGGTTCGGCGGTGTGATACATCATCGCTTGTAGAGGATCGCGCTTAGCCGGATCCATCGTGATCGCGGTCTTCACCTCCTCCTCGAAGGTGTTGCTGCCGCTTCGCAGCTTGGCGGCCCGCAGAGGCTCCAGGAGGTTGTTCATTTCGGCGCGGATGTCCTTGGTCTTTTCTTCCCACAGAGCCTTCTGCGCGTCATATTTCTGGCGTGCAGCCGGATCCTTCAACGGAAGCGGACCATCGCCGAAGCTGGTGTTGGCGAAGAACGCCTGCAGGCGATAGTAATCCTTTTGCAGGATCGGGTCGAACTTGTGGTTGTGGCAGCGCGCGCATCCGAACGTGAGGCCGAGGAAAGCCTCACCGGTCGCGGTGGTCATGTCGTCCAGGGTTTCCTGGCGTCGCGTGAATAAAGCCGCAGCGTTGGTCTCGTCAATCCAGTTGCGATTGAAGCCCATCGCGATCAGCGCGTCGGGGTCGCCCGGATACAATTCATCGCCCGCGATCTGCTCCTTGATAAACCGGTCGTAGGGCTTGTCGGTGTTGAACGCGTCGATCACGTAATCGCGATAGCGCCAGATGTTGGGACGCGTCTCGTCGGCCTTGAAGCCGTTGCTATCGGCATAGCGCGCGACGTCCAGCCAGTGGCGCGCCCAGCGCTCGCCATACGCGGGCGAGGCTAGCAGACGGTCCACCACTTTCTCCCAGGCGTTGGGCGACTTGTCGCTCAAGAACTGCTGGATCTCTTCCTGCGTCGGAGGCAGCCCGGTCATATCGATGGTCGCCCGCCGCAGCAGCGTCAGGCGGTCGGCGGGCGGATTGGGCTGAAGGCCGGCCTCTTCCAGTTTCGCCAGCACGAACGAGTCGATGGGAGTCTTGACCCACTGTTGATTCTTAACCGCGGGAACGGGAGCCTTCTTCACCGTCTGGAACGCCCAGAAGCTGCGCTGAGAAGGAGTGAAGGTGTCCGATTCGGCAGTGTAGACGATCCCTGCCGTGAGGGCTAATCCAACGAGCGCGGCCAATAAATGGCGCGTTGCGTGGCGCATGAGGCCTCCTGAATTACGGCCAGAATTATATCACTTCGGTGTGTGCAAGTATATGAGGGGTCTGGCGTTTGGGCGATTCCCTACGACGCCGTCAAAACGCCCTTATCGACCCCGCCCGCAGCCTTCGGGTCGACCACCGGAAGCCAGAGTTCGAACCAGAACGTCGATCCCTTGCCGGGGACGCTCTTCAGCCCCAGGTCGCCGCCCATAAGCTGCACCAGTTCCTTGCTGATCGCCAGTCCCAGGCCGGTACCACCGAACCGGCGGGTAATCGACGCGTCGGCCTGGGTGAACTTCCGGAAAAGGTGCTGCTGAATATCTTCCGGGATGCCGATGCCGGTGTCTTCCACCTCAAATCGAATTCGGGCATTTCCGGCGTTGCATTCAGGACAATAGACCGCGCATGTGACCTTCCCCTGCGATGTAAACTTGACCGCATTGCCTGCCAGGTTGAGGAGCACCTGCCGGAGGCGGCCCTCGTCGCCGACCAGCGTCCGGGGATTCAGCGGCGACCAGCGCAGCGCCAGCTCGATGTTCTTCTCCGCTGCCTGCGGCTTCAGCAGATCGATGACGTTCGCCGCGACGGTTGCCAGGTCGAATGGACGCGCCTCGATCCCCATGCGGCCGGCCTCCAGCTTGGAGAAATCCAGAACGTCATTGAGGACGCGCAACAGAGACTCCGCCGAATTATGCGCGGTTGCGGCGAAGTCCCGCTGCTCTTCATCCAGATCACCCTGCATCAGCAGACTGATCATCCCCAGGACGCCGTTCATCGGCGTGCGGATCTCGTGGCTCATATTGGCCAGGAACTCGGACTTGGCCCGATTGGCGCCGTCGGCCGCGTGCAGAGCCTTGGCCAGATCGCGCGTGCGCTCTTCCGCCAGCGCCGCGGCGCGCTGTCCGGTGGATTGGAGATTCACCACCAGTCCTGCCAGCAGCAGGGACAGGAGCGCGGTGCATCCGGCGGCCCACGCCGATGGAGTTTTACTCAAGTAAGGGAACTGAGGGGTTCGGTCCCACCCGAGAGTCCAGGTGTTCCCTGCAATTTCGAGTTTGGTAGTCCGTTCGAAAGAACGACCCGCCGGAGGAGCGCCATCGGAGACAAACATCCGGTTGCCGGCGCCATCGAAAGCATGTAGCGCCACCACATTGCGCATATCGGCGATCGACGATTTAAAAAACGCATCCGCGCTAAAGACACACGGTGACCCAGCCGATCAGGGCGTCGCGACGATCCTGAACGGTGGCGGACGGCGATCCGGTACGATATACGGGCACGAAGAGCTGCAAGCCGTTGCGTCCCCCGAAGAAGAGGGCCGTGCTGTCGGTCAGGGTAGGCAAACCCGAGTCACGGGCACGTTCGGCGGCGGTTCTCCGGATAGGATCGGCCCCCATATCCGCGCCCAGCGCTCTCTCGGCCACGCGGGGCGGTTCGGCGGACACCACGATCAGATGTTCCGCGGGAGGCGCACCGGCGAGGGAACTGGCGCCCGCGGAATGGACCTGGAAACCATCCTGGCCGCCGCGCCGTTGCGAAAGAATAAACTTCTCCAGATCCGCGTGACGAACCGGTTGGACGACGGACGCGATTTCGGTGCCCGGATAATGCTCGAAAAGGCCCAAGTGATCGACGTAAATCCGCCAGGTTTCGCGGCTGGGAATGCTGGAGGCGGCTATAAATCCGGATGCCCCGCGCAGGACGTCTTCGTAAGTGGTCAATCGAGCTTGCATGCGGCTCTCAACCGAGCTCACCAGTTTGTCGAAACGAGCTTCGTCGTACTCCAGCCGGTCCCGATCGAGCGAAGCGTACAGCCATCCGCTCAACACCCATCCCGCCAACAGGACCGTGCCCGGCAGCAACAGGCTCCCCGAGGATCGAAACGCCCCTACAGCCAGGCCCGTGAGCGAGACAGCCGCAAGAAAGAGATCCAGGTTCTGGAGATTCTCGCGCACCGTGCCGCCCGCAAACGCTCCCACACCGGCATGGGTGGCCCATATCGCGACCGAGACAATTACCAGTGCCGTTACGCGAGCCGCTGGAGGTCCCACCCAGGCCGCCGAGAACAGGATCAGCAGGAACACCGAGAAGAGCAGCGGAGAGGCTTCGGGACGGAAGAAGATGAAGTAACATCCGACGCCCACCATCGCCGCCAGGAGCGCCGTCCTGATGACGACCTTTCGCTCGCAAACCGGCGCCCAGCCGGCCAAGCACTTACCCAGTGCAAGCAGCACCGGAGTCAAGATGAGGATGCCCAGAGCGTCGCCGATCCACCAGCGGCTTGAGACCAGTTGCCACTGGCTGGCCGGAAAGCGTCCGCCCAGAATCAGGATGGCCGTGCCTACTGCCGACGGCGCCAGCGGAGACAGGAGAGCGGTCCCGCCAATCGCGGCGACTTCGTCGAAGTGCCCCAGGAATCTCTTGTTCTTGGAGATTGCGGTGAACACCCAGAGACTCGCTAACGCGCGAAGCGTGTTGGCAAGCGACATCCCCAGGTCGGGCGCCCAGGTTACCGCTCGCCCGGAGGTCGTCACGAAGTAAGAAGCGAACAATACCGGCCAGAAGCGGGGTCCGAACACCAGCAGCGCCACCAGGTCCAATCCGGAAGAAGGCCATATCGGTGTCAGAGTGGTCCCGGAAAGCAACAGCCAGCCCAGTTGCGAAAGCGCCAGATGGGCGAAAAACAGGGGGATCGCTACGGCTGCATAGGGAAGATCGCGAACGGCTGATCCGCTAAAGATACCGTCATCGTCATCCCAAAATCGTCTACGCAGCAACGTGGCCATGGTCAGACCTGCACAGTTATACTTCGGCGGCTGAAAGCGCGGGAATAATTGGAGATTGTGCTTACGTACTGTTTTCGTCCGGTACTGCGGCTAAGGCATTGGCCCTACGCCCATCGTTATGCGACCGGAGGGGGCGGTGGTGGCGGCGGCTGCGGCGGCCGATTGGGATTGTGCGGCGGCCCGGAGGGCTGTCCGGCGCGGATGACGTTCATCGCCGCCCCGATCATACTGGCGACGTCGGTCAGGTTGGCTGGAACGATCAGCGTGTTCCCCTGCTTGGCCAGGTTGCCGAACTGGTTGATGTACTGCTCGGCCACGCGAAGCTGCACGGCTTCAAAGCCGCCCGGAGCCAGGATGGCTTCGGCCACTTGCCGTATGCCCGACCCGGTCGCGTTAGCGACGGTCATGATGGCCGAGCCCTGGCCCTCGGCCTCATTGATCTGCTGCTGCTTGCGAGCCTCGGACGCCTTGATGACCTGCTGTTTTTCGCCTTCCGCTTTGTTGATGGCGGCATCCCGCACGCCTTCCGATGTCAAAACGATGGCGCGCTTCTCGCGTTCGGCGCGCATCTGCTTTTCCATCGCGGCCAGGATGTCTTGCGGCGGCGTGATGTTCTTAATCTCGTAGCGCAGAACCTTGACGCCCCACGCTTCCGAAGCCTTGTCGACTTCGTTGACTACCTGTGTGTTGATGGTGGCTCGTTCCTCGAAGGTTTTATCCAGATCGATCTTGCCGATCTCGCTGCGCAGCGTCGTCTGGCAGAGCTGGACAATCGCGAACCGATAATCGGTAATTCCGTAGGACGCACGTTCCGGATTCAGCACCTTCAGATACAGGACGCCGTCCACGCCCACCTGGACGTTGTCGCGGGTGATGCAAACCTGCTCGGGAATATCGTAAGTCTGCTCCTTGAGCGAGTGCCGGTAACGGATCACGTCGACGAACGGAGTGAGGACGTGAAATCCCGCGCCCAGGGTTCCACTATAAGTTCCCAGACGTTCCACCACGAAGGCATTCTGCTGCGGAACCACCACCGCTGTCTTGATCAGTACGATGATGATCAGGAACGCGAGAACCGCTACGACAAGAATCAGAGGATCCATGCAGGTCTCCCTTTCATTGATTCCGAGCTGTTAGTGACTCCGGATGTTGAGCGTCAGCCCGTCCACGCGCTCGACGGTGGGGCGCTCGGACCGCTGGATGGGCTGCTCTCCGGTATTGCGCGCCGTCCAGGAAGCGCCTCGCAATTCAACTTTGCCGATACCTCCCGGCGCGATGTCCTCGAGCGCCAGCGCGTTCTCGCCCACCAGGGAATCCACCTTGTGGCCCTGCTTGCCGCTGAGCTTGAATTTCTCCATCAGGGGTTTGCGGAAAAACGCCAGCGAAACCGCGGAGAAAACGGAAAACAGCAGCCAGGGAACCCAGGCGGGCAGATCCGGCCCGATCCAGGCCACCAGCCCGGTCAGAAGGCCGGCAATGCCCAGGAACATGAAGAAGAAGGTGCCGGGCGTGATCAGTTCGCACGCCAGCAGCACCAGCCCGAGGATCATCCACATCCACCAGCTGAGCATAAATTTTCGTCCTGCCTGAAGCAGCTATTGTGTCACACCGGGTCCGCCCGCCGGGCAGCCGATCGTTTGTGAACAAGTAGGAGCCACTGGTCCGGGATGGTTTCGACCCTATCGATGTCCCCGGCATATTCGCGGAGCATCCGGTCGAGGGTTGCGGTGACCTGCGGCAGATCGCCCGCATAGTCATGAAATCCCGCCCAGCCGCCGGGGTTCAGGTGGCTCCACAGCAGACGAAAGTCATTCTCGACCCAAGCGGGATCGTGGTTTCCGTCGGCGAAGGCGAACGAAAACCGGGTTTGTGGCGGGAAGCGAACCTTACGCGAGTCCTCTTTGATAACGTGTATGGATTTCGTCCAGGGCTTGGTTACGGCTTTGAAAATCTCTTCCTGGCTGGCTCCGCGGAGATGCGTCCGGTAGTACCCGGCCATGCTCTGCCCGCCGGCGTTCTTGGTTTCATCGAAGTCCGGATCGAAGATATCGATCACCCAAACGCGCTTTCCCAGGGCAGTGGCAAGTTGAGCGAGCTTGGCTGTGCCGCCCCCGAGGAAGCAGCCAATCTCCAGAAAATCGCCATCGATCTGGCCGATGCGATACTGGGCGAGAAACTCTATCAGCGAGTTGTATCCCACCAGATCGGTCTGAGGAAGAAGGGGTGGCGCGGCTTGCGAAGTTACGGCGTCGTGGTGAGAATGCAAATCCTTCATGCGGCTCGCTCCTGATTGTGCGGGACCGGGTTATAGCCTTGGTTCACGAGGTCCGGGCAGGTCAAAGTTGGCTCGGCGGCGCCCGTGAGGATGCGATCGACAACTTCCACTCCTTGCATGAAAGAGTGGTCCTGATTGCTGACTTCATACTTCCAGGCCCCAAAGCGGCCTCGCGAATAGATGCGCTGGTTTTCCAAAGCCGGAAGAACGGCAGTGAGGATCGCGTCCCTTTCCGTGGATGGTGTGGGGTAACCGGGGGTTAGAATCTTGTGGAAACGGCTCAACACCATGCTGGGATCGGAGATAAGGCCCACGGCAATCATCTCCTGGACGACACGGTCCACGAGGCCGCTCCGGTCGACCGGCCGGTGCTGTGTTTCCGATACCTCTGCCATCAGAGACCAGGTCGAACCTGGCTCGGGGACGTTCTCCGGGCTGTAGTTGCTAAACACCGTGACACGGTAAAAGCTGGAATCCGCTTCCGGAAAATACATCCAGCACATTTTGCCGATGGAGGGCGGCGGCTGCCCCCTCAATCCGATTCCGATCACGTGGACCGTGGAGGATTTCAAACCATCGGTCCAAACCGTCAAACCAGTATTCCCCGTCACGCGAGTCAGCCAGTTGAGCGGCGCTGTATTGATGAGCGTTTCGTAGCCTAGCATTCGACCATCGCTCATGCGGATGATCCGCGCGGCGGAGTCGATAGACGCCACCGTCGATTGGAGTCGAAGGTTCGCCTGCGGTATGCGCGCGCCGAGGGACCGCCAGATAGCTCCTGTTCCGCCACGCCGGGGAAAGCGAAAACGGCGGTTGGGTCCCCAGGACACCTGATCCTGATTCAGGCAGATCGAGCGAATGGCGGCTTCCAGGGACGGGACCGCGACACGCTCGCCTACCCAGCGAAAATCCAATTCCTGCAAGGGGTGTGCCCATACCTTGCGGTTGTAAGGGATAAGAAACAGATTGGCAATGCCCGGGCCGAACCTTTGGAGAATCCAATCTTCAAAATGAGCGGGCGCGCTTTCACGGTTATTCTGATGCGCACTCATCAAGCCGCATATCGCGTTCCAACGGTCTTCAGGATCCAGCCGGTGGAGATTATTTTGGAACGGGTAGGGGACGAACCGATTCTTGATCCAGATCCAGCTCTCCCGCTCGTGCCAGAGCCAATCCTCGGGAGGGAGCGCCAGGTCCATGTACTGGTCGAACTTGGCGTAATGCGAGAACTGAACGTGGCCTCCGAAATCCCAGGTAAAGCCGTGGGAGTCGATCGCGGAGGATGCCAGCCCTCCCGGTGCTTCCGCCGCATCGATCACCAGGAAGTCATGATGGCCGGTTTCCAGAAGCCGCAGAGCGGAACCAATACCGGACGGCCCGGCTCCCAGGACCGCGATTTCCGTGCGCTCCATCTTAGGCTACGAAGGCGTGCTCGTTATCCAGGCCGTAGTAGTCGGCGCGTGACGTGATGTAGGGCCCTTGCTCCGTGCGGAGCAGACTGAGCAAGTCGAGCGTATGGGCTGTCTCCGGGTTCTTGCCGATGGCGGAAGGATTCTTCACTTCGCGCAAGCGCCCCGATTCGACCAAGTAATGCTTACCATTTGGCCCGCACAACAGCTCTCCGTCCCTTGCGCCAAACTCGACCGGCAGACGTTCGAAGGGGAGGCCGAAGCTATCCACAATTCCGCTTTCGAACCCTCGCATCAGATCGTTCGGCATTTCGTTGCGGTGGATCCGCCAGAGTAGCTCCTCCCGGGCCTGGACGGCGTTGTCCCAGGTCAGGCTCTCGGCCATGGCGCGTCCATTACGGGCCAGCCGCGCGCGCAGTTCGGGCGTCCGGATCAGGCCGTCCAGCGCCACGGCGAAGTCGGACACGACCCGGGGCCGCGCGACGATGGCGTTGTGACCATCCATGGCATAGTCTTCGGTGCCGTAGCGCGTGGTGATTACAGCCGTGCCGCAGGCCATCGCTTCCAGGGGAGGCAGCGGGAAACTTTCATACCAGGATGGGCACAGCACGATGTCGCTTTCGGCATAGAGCTGGCTTAACTTCTCATGCCCCAGAGCGCCGTGAAAGTGGTATGGAGCGAATGAATTGTCGGGAGGAAATTCCGGGTGGGGAAAGCCGTAAACGTGCCACTCCACTTTATCCGGATACCGCCGCAATATCTCGCTCATGGCGGCGACCGCGTCCTGAAACCCCTTCCACTTTTCCGGACGGCAGTAGGTCACCACGCGGATCACGCCGTCCCGGGAGCTGAGTTTTGGCAGTGAATGGAAACGGCTGGTATCGATGCCGTGCGGGACAGACGGAACGTTCTCACCCAGCCGGCGGCGGAATTCACCCGCCAGCCACGATGAATTCGCGATGCGGTAAAGCGGCATATGAAACGTGCTCCGGCAGAGCATTTTGATCAGCGGATTGCTGTATAAGCTGGCGGAGGGATCGGCTCCAATGGTGAAGAAGACTTCGTCATAGTGCTGCGGAAAATGAACGGGCTTCCCTTTTCCACACTGCCAGGCGGGAATAATGCTGTCCCAGCACGTAGCGATAATCAGATCGGCGTCGGGAATCGCCGGCGTCAACAGATTTGCGTAAGACAGAAAGAACTGCAATTCGCCCAGATAGTCGCGCGGGGTTTTATTGAGAAGATGATACGGCAGCGATTCGCGTTTTGCGCTGCGATCGTGAAAAATTTGAACCGGGAACCCGAGATTCGGGAACGGATCCTTGCCGGTCCACAGAAACTCCGGCCAGGTGGCGATCGAGACGTCGTGACCGCGATCTTGGAAACGCCGGACGTATTCGAGGATGCAGGCGGCCCCCCCGGTTCGGACAGGTCCGGTCGGCCCCATCAGGAACGTCATCGAGAGATGCTGCTCCGCTCGCGGCCCGGGAATTTCCATGGTCTTAGCCGCGGTCTTGGGCTTTGAAGCGCCTTCTTTTTCCACGCGGATCACGACAGCGAAACCATTGCCCACTTTGTCGTCGCTGTCCTGAACCGCCTCTACCGGCCATCCCAGCCAATGGATCAGTTCAACAAAATCCTCGGTAATCCATACGGAGCAATGCGCGGCGTCGGGATCGGGCAGACCAATGCCGGCTTCATGACGCTGAATCAGTTCCGCCAGCGTAGTTCGCGGGCGATCCCGGTCGAAGGTCCTCTCTTTATGCGGCGCGACGATGTAAAGGTATCCGCCGGAGCGAACCACGCGATGCCATTCCTTCAAGGTCTTGATCGGATCCGGGAAATGTTCGATGCAGTGCGAGCTGACCACGAAATCGACGCTGCTGTCCTCGAGAGGCAATTCATCTCCCGGAGCGACGATGTCAACAGGCAGCGCTTCGCCGCATATTTTGATTTCCTCTTCCTTGAAGACCGTCAGGCCTCCCATGTAGTCGACATTGCGCGTCTTGAGTCCAAACGGATTGTGGGCGGAACCGCCGACCTCAATGCCTTCGAGTCCGTCGAGCAACTTGTGAGCGAGCGCGCTCTCTTTGAATTTCATAGGATTTAGCTGCCTGCCTTTACGGGAAACACCTTAATGGCGAATACCCTAGACATCGACCGGATCCGAAGCCGACTTTAGGACGAAAGACCTACCCGAGCGAGAGAGCAACGACGCCCATACCCGCTGCTATTTCGGCATTCACCGGTGGGCACCCGGATGTCGCCGAATATCCCATAATTCCGGCCGCCGGCGCCTGTAATGTGAGTCTTCGGAAACAGAACGAATCGATTCTGAGCTTCCGAAAAAGGAGGCTCGCAATGCCATACATGCAGCCAGGTAGGGCTCTTCTGGTCGTTCTGGGCGCGACGGCGGCGTTCGCCCAAAATTCGCCCAAGCCGCAAGATTCGCCCCGGCCGGAGTTTGAAGTGGCTAGCGTTCGGCCATCTGCCCAATCGCCTGAGGCGGGCGTTACCGCCGGTGTCCGGATCGACGGCGCGCAGTTTCGCTCCGCCTTCCTGACACTCAAGGATTACCTCGGGCTCGCGTATCGGGTGAAACTCTACCAGATCTCAGGGCCGGATTGGATCGGCTCCGACCGGTTCGATATCTCCGCGACGCTGCCACCTGGAACCGCCAGCCAGATTCCAGAAATGATGCAGCGCCTGCTCGAGGATAGATTCCAGATCAAGATGCATCGCGAGAAGAAAGATTTTCCCGTTTACGTGCTCGAAGTGGCGAAAGGCGGGCTGAAGATCCAGGAAACCGGACCCGATCCGGATCCAGCCAACGCCGACGCCAAGACGCCCCTGACCATCACCGGCAGCGGAAACGCCCAAGGGGTTTCCGTGAATCTGGGACGAGGAGCATCGTACACGTTCGCCAGCAATAAGTTTGAGGGGAAGCGGCTGACTACAGCGCTGATCGCCGCAACGCTCGAGCGCTTTATGGATCGCCCTATCGTGGACATGACGGATCTCAAAGGAACCTACGATATTACTCTGGATGTCACGCAGGAAGACTACCGGGCCATGCTGATTCACGCGGCCGTGGCGGCCGGCGTCAGCCTGCCTCCGGAGGCGCTTGCGATTACTCGACGGAGCTTCCCTGCCTTCGCTTTTCGAAGCTGTTCAGAAGGTCGGGCTGAAGCTGGACGCACGCAAAGCGCCGCTGGACATGATCATCGTCGACGGCGGCCGAAAGACTCCGACGGAAAATTAATCATTCCCCGGCAGCGGCAGCCGCCCGAAATCATGTTACGGTGCAGCGATACCGCCCGGTACGCCCAATAGTACATGTTGTCGCGAAGAAAATATTGGCGTGTTTCGAGCACGAATCGGCGGGCCATGCGCTTGACCTTGGAACCGGGCGGGAGGAACGCCGATTCCTCTTGCGGCGAAGTCCCCTCGGGCGAGTTCCCTGCACAAGGCCGAAGCCGGATGACCGCCAGCCGGCCATCCGTCTGAATATCTGAAGCCGGAACCCAGTTGTCATCCGGGGAGTCGTTCAGATAAGAAACCGTGTTCGAACAGCCTTCAAATTTGAGATCGCTGACGATTTTTCCGCGCTCCCCGTCAGTTCGCGGATCGATTTTGTGGGTGACCGTCATGGAAGCCATCCGAAAACCGACGCCGGCATCGTGGGTCGCCGCTCCCAGCCATACCTCATTTCCTTCGAATTCGCCGGCGCGCCAGATGCGAACGTGATGACGCTTCGCAATGGTGTTAAACGATTTTTGGAAGACAACGTCCGGCGCGGTTCCCTGATAGAGCAGCGTCGACACAGGTGCGGTGGAGTACCCCCTCATATCGTTGTAAGCCCGGTATGCGGTGGAAAAGCTATGCAAACTGCGCGGCTCAGCGGGGACCCAGCCGGCAGCCGAAAAGGCGCTCCGCAACTCCTCGAAATCGCCGACAAACGCAAGATTGATCACGTCCTGGGCACGCGTGCCATCCGGTCTCGTCACCACGCGAGATCGTTGCTGGAGCCAGGATGCAAACGACTCTTCGACGTTGAGGTCCGCTGGCACCGGCGTGGTCGGAACATCCCGGGGAATGCTGGTCGCCATAAGACGCATTTCCGTCCCTGGCGGCAACTGGATTTCTGGCTCGGGAAGAGAGAAGGCGATGTAACGCGCGGCTAACATGCCAGCGGCGCCATACGGCCCCAGGGAGAAATGGCTCCACAACGTCCCGCCCAGACCGGTTAAGCCTATGGCCGACCGGTTAAAGAAGTTCTCGGTTGGGCGGTACCAGATCCCCCGCAGCAGACCCTGTGGACTGCTGGCGGCGAGTACGCCCCGGATCCGCCCCCGCCGGTCCACCTGTTCCCGGGCGTTCTCGACGAACTGGAGGCGCGCTTCGAGCGGGAATTGCCGGCCGTCCGGCAGATCGTACTGCTGAAAGGCCAGGTCGAGCATGGCGCGTTCGTGTACCAGTCCCAAACCGACCGCCGAGGCTCGCATCACAGTGCCATGAATCACGCTGCCTTGCGGGATGATCACTTGCCCGCTGGCTTCCAGAGGGGAAATGACCGTCGCCGTAAAGGCAGTGCCGGCGGGCGAACCGTAGCTCGTAAGCGGAGAATCGAGGCGAACTTGAAAGGTTTGCGCCAGCGTGCCGCTGACGCTTAATACCGCGAGCAGGGCGACCTGACCCATGGTGTTCCACCCATCCGCTGATACCTGCAGCCGTTTGGCCGGCACTCTCATGGGATGTATTTTGGACGGGAAAACGTTACCAGCGATTTCGCCTTCATCGCCCGTTCTCCCCGCACCCGAAAACACTGACGAACTGTAGCATGCAACTCGCTGGCTTGCAATGGTCATCTGGGATAGTAAACTAGCTCTCAGTTACCGGGAGGTGCCGCGGTGTACGAGCGAACGACTAAGCGAACGGCCCAGCGAATCGCCGGTTCTCTCCTGCTGGTCTCTGCGGCGATGGTTGCATTGTTGGCGACCTCGCGGGCCATGCGGGGCCAAGACGAGGTTCCCGCAAAAGCCAAGGGCGCCAGGCCGAAGGGCGCGAAGGCGAAGTCCGGCCCGACACCGCGTACGCCCGATGGCAAAGTGGATTTGTCCGGCCTGTGGAGCCCGGACCGGAATTTCATCTACGATATCTCCGACTCCTTGAAGCCCGGCGATAAGCTGCCCGCACAGCCCTGGGCCGAGAAACTCGCGCGCGAGCGCATGTCCAAGGACGACCCCGAGGCCAACTGCCTTCCCACCGGCGTTCCGCGCCAGGCGCCCTACCCCTGGCAGATCGTGCCGACGCCTACCCGCATCTTTATCCTGTTTGAAGGAAATATTCACAGCTATCGCCAGATCTTCCTGGATCGTGCGACCCATCCGGCGGATCCAAATCCCACCTGGTACGGCGACTCCATCGCCAAATGGGAGGGCGACGCGCTGGTGGTGGATTCGACCGGGTTCAACGATCTGTTCTGGTTCGATTTCGCGGGCCATCCGCACACCGAAAAGCTCCACGTGACCGAACGCTATACCCGGCCGGACGCGGATCACCTGGACTACGAAACGATTGTGGACGATCCCGGCGCGTACACCCGGCCGTTCACCATGTACGGACATTCGACGCTGCAGGCAGGCACGGACCTGATGGAATATATCTGCAACGAGAACAATAAGGACGTCAAACACATCCTGGGGAAAGATCCGCGCAATCAGCTGGGGTTGCCCTGAAGCTCCTAGGCGCCGGCCGTTTTGCCTCGGTCCAGCACCCAAGTCTCGATCATTTTGAGCACGGCGTGCTTGTACACCTCAAGCCCCTCCGGCTTGTGAACGAACTCGCGCGCTCCCAGCTCCACAGCCCGTCTGGCATCCGCTTCATTGGACGATACGCTGAACACAATCACGGGGACACGGCTGGGATCGCACTGTTCCAACACGTCGTAGCCTGAGAGCCCGGGAAGATTCAGATCCAGAATGACCAGATCGAGCCTTCTCTGCTTCATCATATCGAGAGCCTCCGCGCCGTCCTTGGCGAAGTGGAAATTGACGGGCGCCGGACAGTCCTCCAGTGCATACAAAAGGAGCAGGGTCTCGGCGGCATTGTCGTCAACTACCAGCAGTTCGATCGGATTCATAAGCCTGGAAGATTCGCGGGCATGTAATGATGATCCGTCCGCGCCGGGACGTGTTTCATATCTTTTGTTTCCGCAGGCCAGGCGCCGCCCAGGTTCCCGTAATCATTTCGCGTACACTATCTCTGAAGGAGATCCGCTCTCATGAAAGTCCCTGTGTCCCTGAAGACATCCATTTATTGCGGTAGCGCTTTCGCTGGGCGCTCTTGTGGCCGTCGCCACGATGCCGATGAATGTTCAGGGACAGCCGCAACCTAAGGAAAAGGCTAAGGCGAAAGCCAAAGCGACTCGCGGTCCGTACCGTCACCATGGCCACCGGCCTGTGGCATCCCTGGAGCCTGGCGTGGCTGCCCAACGGCGACATGCTGGTGACCGAGCGCAACGGAAAGCTGCGCACGGTGCGCGACGGCAAGCTCGATGCCGATCCCGTCGCGGGCGTCCCCGCGGTACACTCGGTTCGCCTGTCCGGACTGATGGAGGTGCTGCCGCATCCCAACTTCGCGCAGAACCACTTCGTCTACCTCACCTACACGAAGGACGTTCCCGAAAAGGGCGAAGGCCAGGTGGCGACGACGCTCGCCCGCGGACGGCTGGAAGGCAGAGAGCTGAAGGACGTGAAGGATATTCTGATCTGCGATTCCTGGGCCGGCGACGGCGGCTCGGGTTCGCGCCTCGCCTGGGGCAAGGACGGCATGCTCTATATGACCACCGGCGCTTCGAATGGCAATGCCGCGCAGGAAGGCACCAGCCTTCGCGGGAAAATCCTGCGGCTGAAGGATGAAGGCACAGCCGCTCCCGGGAATCCGTTCGCAGGCAAGGCCGGATACAAGGCCGAGATCTACTCGATGGGCCATCGCAATTCGCTGGGGCTCGCGTTCAACCCCTTCACCGGCGATCTTTGGAATAACGAAAACGGCCCCTACGGCGGCGACGAAATCAACATTATTAAACCCGGGCTCAACTATGGCTGGCCCAAGACCAGTTACGGCCGCGATTATTCCGGGCCCAAGATCGTCAACACCGCTCCGGGCATGACCGAGCCGCTGATTTTCTGGGCCCCGTCGATCGCGCCTTCGGGCATGATGTTCTACACCGGCGACCGGTTCCCGGACTGGAAGGACAACGTGTTCGTAGGAGCGCAGCTGGGCGGCGCAGCCCAAGGCTATCCGCACCTGGAACGGATCACGTTCAATCGAGAACTGGGACGAAACCGCGCGCCAGTCGTTGCTCACGGACATGAAGCAGCGCATCCGCGACGTCCGCCAGGGTCCCGACGGATTGGTCTACGTGCTCACCGACGAAGAGAACGGCGCACTGATCCGACTGGAGCCCGCGAATTAACGGTGCGGGCTCGATATTTTCTAGCTGCGTTTCTCGCCACGGCAGCCTTGGCGCAAGTCAACAATAAAGGTCCGGAGGCTCCCAAAGGCTTGCCCGCCCCGCGTACATCGGATGGACACATCGATTTCTCGGGTGTCTATTACGGGCCCGGCTACGGACCCAGCGATCCGCCCATCCGCGGCGGGGATACGATCGCGCGCAACATCACGCGCGGCATGAAACCTGAAGACGTGCCCATGCTGCCGTCGGCCGTCGAACTCATGCGCCAGCGCCAGGCAACCAACAGCAAGGACGATCCCGAGGGACTCTGCCTGCCCATGGGAACACCGCGCCGGGATCCTTATCCCTGGAAAATCGTGCAGACGCCGAAGCTCTTTCTGATTCTTTTCGAGGGCAATGTTCACAGCTACCGGCAGGTGTTTTTGGACGGACGCCCCCACGATCCGGACGTCGTCGAAACCTGGTGGGGCGATTCCATCGGCCACTGGGACGGCGACACTTTAGTGATCGATACCGTGGGAATGAACGATAAGGCGTGGCTCGACCTGCTCGGGCACCCGCGCACGGAGAAAGCGCACATCATCGAACGCTACACGCGCCCCGAGCTCGGCCGGATCAATATGGAGATCACCATCGACGATCCCGGCGCGTATTCGCGGCCGTGGAAAGTGTACGAGTCGTCGCAGCTCGCGCCTGGCTGGGAAATCGCCGAGTATATCTGCAACGAAAACAATCGCGACGTGCCACACCTTGTGGGCAAGTGAATCGCCCCTGCCGGACAGTGGATGCAACTAAACATCCTCGACCAGTGCCCGATTCCCGAAGGCTCCAGCGCCGGGGATGCGCTTCGGAACACCATCGAGCTTGCCAAGCGCGCCGATCAACTGGGCTACGGGCGCTATTGGCTCGCCGAGCATCACGGTACGCCGGGCCTGGCCTGCAACAGTCCGGAAGTCATGATCGGACCAGTGGCGTCGGCCACGTCGCGAATCCGCGTGGGCAGCGGAGGCGTGATGCTGCCGCACTACAGCCCGCTGAAGGTCGCGGAGAATTTCTCGATGTTGAGCGCGCTCTTTCCGGGCCGCATCGACCTGGGGATCGGCCGCGCTCCGGGCACCAGCGCGCAGATCGCGTTCGCGCTGCAGCGCGATCGCCGGCAGCCTTCGCCCGACGATTTCCGGGACCAGATGGACGAGCTTCTGGGCTATTTCAGCCGCGGACTTCGAGAGCTGCGTTTCCATAGTCCCGAAGTGGCGCTGCTGGGATCATCCCCGCAGAGCGCGGTGTGGGCGGCCGAGCTCGGGCTGCCGTATGTGTTCGCGGATTTCATCAATCCAAACGGGCGCGCCATTGGCGGCGTATTATCGCGAGCATTTCCGGCCCTCCGCGGGTCTATCCAAGCCCAGGACCTCGGTAGCCGTGTGGGCATTGTGCGCGGAAACGGACGACGAGGCGCTGCGCGTCTCGGCCAGCGCCCGCATGATGCTGCTGAATCTGTTCCGAGGCCGCCTGATCCCCGTGCCTTCGGTGGAGAAAGCCATGGCGTATCTCGCGCAGGAAGGCGTTCCCGTTGGCTCGGTGCCCGAGGGCCGCAGGATCATCACTGGTTCGCCTGATCGCGTGCGCGCGTCGATCGAAGCCGTCGCCGCGGAATATGGCGCGGACGAAGTTTTCGTCGTGAACATCGTCCACGATCCGGCCGCCCGGATTCGCTGCTATGAGCTGATCGCGCAGGCCTTCGAGTTACTCACCACCTCGCAAACCCGTTCGATCTGAGAACGCTGCAGCTCAGGATAGATCGGCAGCGAGAGAACCTCTCCCGCGATTCGTTCCGCCACTGGAAAATCACCTTCGCCGTAACGCGAATCGCGATATGCGGGCTGCAGATGAATCGGGACCGGATAGTGAATCCCGTACTGGATATCGGCGGCCTTCAGCGCGTCGATCAGCGCATCCCGATGAGGCGTGCGGACGGCGTAGACGTGATACACGTGACGGGCATAGGGCATCTGGCGCGGCGTGGTCACGCCGGAGTCTTTCAGAAGATCGTCGTACAGCGCGGCGTGGGCCCGGCGGGCTTCGGTCCAGCGTTCCAGGTGCCGCAGCTTCACGCGCAGGATCGCTCCCTGGATGCCTTCCATGCGGTAATTGAAACCACGCAGATCGTGATAATAGCGGCGCGATTCCCCCCAGCTTCGCAGGAGCCGGATGGTCCGGGCGTATTCCGGATTCGCCGTGACCACCGCGCCGGCTTCGCCATAGGCTCCCAGATTCTTGCCGGGATAAAAACTGAAACACGCCAGATCCGCCAGCGACCCCGCGCGTTGCCCCTTGTATTCCGCTCCATGAGCCTGCGCCGCATCTTCGATAACGGTGATTCCCCGCGTGCGCGCAATATCCACAATCGGTCCCATGTCGGCAGGCTGCCCATACAAGTGGACCGGCAGAATCGCTTTGGTGCGCGCGGTGATCGCGGATTCGAGCTTGCCCGGATCGAGGTTGTAGGACTCCGGATCGATGTCGACATAGACCGGCGTCGCGCCCGCATAAAGAATCGCCGCTACCGTTGCGACGAAGGTGAAGGGCGTGGTGATGACCTCGTCGCCCGGTCCAATTCCGGCGGCGAGTAGCGCCAGGTGCAAGGCGCTGGTTCCCGAATTAACCCCGATCGCCTCCCGATTCGAGCAGTACGCCGCAAACTCATTCTCAAACGCGGACACTTCCGTACCGAGGGCAAACTGGCTGCTTTCAAGAACGCTCGAGATGGCGGCATCGATCTCGGTTTTGATGCTGTGATACTGCGCCTTTAAGTCTCCGTACGGAATCATGTCTGACCTTTATTATCCCAATGCGACGGCTCGACCAGATACAGCATCACAGCGCCGGCGAGAAGCAGAACCACGTCGGTAATCTCCGGAGTACGGCCGGGCAGGTAGCGCTGTGCGAGTTCGCCTGCGAACAGGATCGCACCAGGTGCCGCCAGAGCCCGGATCCATCGCATCCCGACCTTGCGTTCCACCCGCAGGATCGCGGTGTATAAAAACAACTTTCCGAAGATGATCCCGTAGTAGGATTCGAGGGCGCCGACGAACCAGCTCTCGAAAGGAAGCCACGAAAACGGCTGGGGTGGGCTTCGGAACTGGAAGGGCCGCAATTCCTCGACGGCCAGCCAGATCAACAGTAAAACCGGCGCGATTGGAAATGGCCGGCGCGCGGCCAAGAAAGCCAAAATCAGCAATCCCAGCAGCTCCTGGCTTACGTCAACGGCGGGACCGTATCGCGGCAAAAAAGTGAACGCCTGCCAAATCGCCCAGAGTCCCACCAGCAGGAAATCGGGCGAATATAGGACAGGCAGCCGTGCTGCAAACAGCCGGCTGGTGGTTGCGATCGCAACGCCAAGCAAGGTTCCCGCACTGTTGCTCAGCAGGTCGGTCAGATTCCCGGAGCGTGTAGGAATAAAGAGCTGCGCCGTCTCGACGAACAAGGACACCAGCGATCCCAGGGCCAGCGCTCCTATGAATGCGCCCGCACCGCGCCCCCGGAACGATGCAAAAGCCGCCGCACCCAGGGGCACGTAGAACACGACGTTAAGCACGGCATCGAGAATCATGCGCCGGCCGACTAAAGGATCCCAGTCGAGGGCTTTGGGTCCGCCGTTCGGAACGAACCTCCAGGGATAAAGAGACAAGTACAGGATGACGGCCACGTAAAGTAACAGGAACAATGCGGGCCGCCGGTTCACAGGCTGATGATAGCGATCCAACGGATTGTTTGTACACAGCGCTGACGGCGAAGTGTCCATTCCTGTCGACAGTCGCGACGGGAACGCTGGGGATGCACATGGCTTGGGAAGTGCTACGACGCATTAGATGAGCGCAGAACCTGCCGGGCAAGCCTCCTTCCTGGTTCTGGAAGCTGGATTCACGCTGCTGGCCGTGGTGATCGCCTTCTGCTGGCCGGAGGCCGGTAGCCGGTGGTTTGCCAAAGTGGAAGAGTTTTTCCGTGGCCTGGCCCGCATGCGCGTCGCATCCGTGATCACCGTGGGCGCCGCCGCGATCCTGCTTCGCTTGGCGATGCTCCCCTTGGAGCCGATTCCGCAACCATTCATCCACGACGAATTCAGCTATCTGCTGGCGGCCGACACCTTCGCATCGGGCAGGCTGACCAATCCCACGCATCCCCTGTGGACCCACTTCGAAAGTTTTCACATTGACCAGCAGCCGTCCTACATGTCCATGTACTTTCCGGCGCAGGGCCTGATGATGGCGGCGGGGCAAGTGCTGTTCGGGCGCCCCTGGTATGGCGTTTTACTCAGCGTCGGATTGATGTGCGCCGCGCTGTGCTGGGCGCTGCAAGGATGGTTGCCTCCGGGATGGGCGCTTCTGGGCGGAATGCTGGCGGTGATCCGGCTGGGCCTGTTCAGCAACTGGGTAAATGGATATTATGGCGGAGCAATCTCGGCCACCGGAGGCGCGCTGGTGCTGGGCGCTCTGCCGCGCCTGAAACGTCGCGTGAACGTTCGCGACGCCATGGTGCTGGCATGCGGCGCGATTCTCCTGGCGAATAGCCGTCCTTATGAAGGCTTGCTGGTGTGCGGTCCGGCCGTAGCGGTGCTGTTTTTTCCGGCTATTCAGAAACCGTGGAGCCTGGTTGCGCCATCGATTCTGGTGCTGATCGCGGCCGGGCTGATGGCTCACTACAATCAGCGTGTGTTCGGGAGCGCGCTGACGCTTCCCTATCAGATCAATCGGATCACCTACGCATCCGCTCCGGTATTTCTGTGGGAGCCGCCGCGGCCGGCGCCTGAATATCGCAGCAAAGAAATGCACGATTTCTTCCAGATCTGGGAGATGCACGACTTCCGCCTGGCGCAGCACGTGGCGCGGCTTCCTCGCCAAGACTGTGCAGAAAGCCGCGACCGCTGCACTCTTCTTTTTCGGCCTGGTTCTCCTGATCCCGATGTTCATGCTGCCGCGATTGTTCCGCGACCGGCGCATGCGGTATCTCCTGGTGGCCAGCGCCGTATTCGGGATCGGATTGAGCGTGAACGCCTGGTTCTTTCCGCATTATGCAGCTCCTTTTACGGCGGCGATTTACGTTCTCCTGCTGCAATGCATGCGCCACTTGCGCCATTGCACGCCCGGCAGCCGGCCCGTGGGTCTGGCTCTGATTCGCTGGGCTGGTGCTGGTCTGCGTCATGCTCGCCGGGTTGCGGATTTACGCCGGGCCGATGAATCTTGCGCTCAACCGCTGGCCGTCGATGTGGTACGGCACAGCCCCGCTGGGCCTTCCACGCGCGAGCATCGCCGCGCAGCTGGAGGCGATCCCCGGCAAACAGCTCGCGATCGTGACGATACACCCCCGAACATGCGCCCTTCGACGACTGGGTTTACAACGCGGCGGACATCGATGCATCGAAGGTGGTGTGGGCTCGGGAATTGCACGCGGCTAGCAATCGGGAACTGCTGCGGTATTTTCGGGATCGGCAGGTCTGGCTGGTAGAGCCGGACTTCGATCCGCCCAGAGTGTCGCGATATTCGCCCCGATGGTAATCCAGCAGATCAGCCCCATCAGAAACAGAACCGGGAAATGGGCCGGGTTAAGGAGATCGGCGTATAGACCCGCGGAGGTGTTCTGCGCGGCGGCCGCATAGATTCCCAGCGCAGCGATGCCGGCGATCAGGTGCCAGGCGATCCTCGAACGGCGGGCCGGCGTCACGGTCCATGGAACGGTCCACGCCAGGTATTCACCGAGGAGGATTCCGGGCGAAAATCACCACTTGCGAATCGGAGTATCGCTCGCTCCAGCCAGGCAGGTAGCTCATCACGCGAGCCAAGGGCGAGGATTTCGAGAGCAGGCACCAATCGATCCCGTACTTATCCAAGAGTCGATTGGGATCGTCGCGCAGCGTAGCCCATTTACCGTAGTCTTCAAAGACGCCGGCCCAGGCGTACACGTCGGCCCGGCCGTCGATAAACACCTTTTGCTCGGGCAGCGCCCAGCTCAAATAGCCGCCGTAGGCATATTCGTTCAGCATTCTTCCGGCAAGGTGCTCCCGGCGAATGAAGTCGACGGCTTGAACCGGATTGCCTTGGCGAACCTGCGCGGCCAGCGCGCCCGGCGAAGGGAACGCGAGCGATTGCGACACCCAACGATCCGAAAATAAGAACCGCGTTGGGCAGCATTCTGCCGCGAGCCGGCACGTGCGCATCCCAGGTATTTGCCAGCTGCCGGCACAGGATCGGCGAGGCCAGGATGCCCCAGGCGAACAGCAAGCGCTGATGCAGGATCGCCATGCCGAAGGCCACCGCCAGCAGCGCGACCTCATCCAGTGTAAAGCGTCATCCGGCGGATCAGCGCGATAAGCAGGATCGCTCCCGCGAGCGCCAGCAATCCGAAGGCGCGCACATCGTCAAACGATAGTCTTTGCCACTCCGTCACCGCATCGAGCTGCATCCGGTGGTCGAAGATCGTGCGCAGCGGGTAGGCCAGGAGCTCGACTCCCACTGGATTTACAAAGAGTCCCGCAATCGAGAGTCCGGCCGCCCACAGGAGCGCTTTGCGCCGGGCGGGATCGAAAGGGCGCGACACCAGCAGGCCCGCCGTCACGTTGAACATCCAGCTATGACGACCACCGCGAGAACGATCAGTCCCGAAGAAAGAATGATCCGTGCAGGTTCACCCATAACGTGAACAGAAGCGGCAACAGAAAAAACCACCGCCTGTCGCGCGACCTGCCGAAGTGCAGGATCAGAAGCTCGCAGGCGAGCAACGTGAATCCCAACAGCTGAGGACGGATCGCCAGACCGATGGTGGCGAAGAACCAGGTGGCCAGCGCTCCCAGGAAGGCGGCTTTTGCGTTGCCGGAATAGAGCCAGCAGGAGACATATTGCACCACCAGGAGCGCTCCCGTGGCGATACAGAACCACAGCATCAAGCCGGTGTAATTCCCCGCCCTCCAGGCGGCGTATATGCTGAGCTGCGAGAGCCATTCGTGCGGCACCCATGCATGCCCGCCGGTGGTAAAGGACAGCAGATCCGTTCGCGGAATCGCACGGTTCGTCCAGATGATCTGGCCGGTACGCAGGTGCCACCAGAGATCCGGATCGTTAAAACGCGAACGCACGCTGAGCACGGCCAGGGCTACCAGGGTCGAGGCCAGCATCGCCGGGAACGAAAGCAGCGCATTCCCGGAATCACGCAACCTCCGGCGTCTCCTCTTCAATGAAATCCTTGATCAGCCGGTGAAGATACGTTCGGGAGATGTGCAGGCTGCGGGCCGCCAGGGTCTTGTTACCGTTGCACTCGGCCACGGCCCTTTGCGCCAGCTTGACCTTGTACTCGCGCAACTGCCCCTCAAAGGAAGTCGCGGGCAGTGAATCGCCCAGGCCGAGCAGATCCGGCCGCTGCAAATCGTCAGGCAGGTGATCGCGTACCGACGGTATCGTCGTCGGTCAGGATGATGGCCCTCTGGATCACGTTCTCCAATTCGCGAACATTGCCGGGCCAATCGTAGTCCACCAGCAAAGCCATCGCCCCGGTGGTGATGCAGATGACTGGTTTGCGATAGAGCTCGCTGTATTTCTCCAGGAAGTGGCGGGCGAGTACGGGGATGTCCTCGGTGTGATCGCGCAGCGCAGGCGCTTTAATGCCCATCACGTTGACACGATAGTAGAGGTCCAGCCGGAAGCGTCCTTCTTCGACCATCTTGGCCAGATTCCGATGCGTCGCGAACAGGACCCGCGCCTGCAGCGGAATCACGGCGCTGGTGCCCAAGCGGCTGAATTGCCGCTCCTGCAAAACCCGCAGCAGTTTCACCTGCGTGTGCGGACTGAGCTCGCCGATTTCATCCAGAAACAGCGTGCCCTGGCCGGCCTGCTCCAGATACCCTTTGCGGCTTCCAACGGCGCCGGTAAAGGCTCCCTTTTCGTATCCGAACAGCTCGGCTTCGATGAGCGTTTCGGGAATCGCGCCGCAGGAAACCGCCACGAACGGACACGGCTTGCGCTCGCTAAGGTTGTGAATCGCGCGCGCGATCAGTTCCTTGCCTGTGCCGGTTTCTCCAGTAATAAGGACAAACGCGTTCAGCGCGGTGACGCGCTGAATCAGATCGTAGACATGCTGGAGGCGGGCGCTGGACCCGATGATCTGGTCGCAGCCGTGAGCGGTGGCCCGAAACTGCTGGCTCATGGCGTGAAGATCCCGCCCCATACGGGAGTGTTCATAGGCCCGGCGCGCAACGATCTTCAGCTCCGCCAGACACGGCGGCTTGCGGAAATAATCGTAGGCGCCGCGCTGAACCAGTTCCATGGCCGCCTCCCGATGGTCGTCGTCGGCCATCACCACCACCGGCACGCGGCGCCGAGCGCATATCGTCCACAAAAGCACGTTGCTGGTCGGCGGAGCCGGAATCGAGATCCAGCACCACGACGTGGCAGCGCTGATTCCGGACCAGCTCTTTCACTTTCTCCGGGTTCGATTCCAGGGAGACTTCAAACTCGCTCCCCAGAGTGGGTCCGAGCAGCAACGGCAAGTTCGTTGTCTTGCGAGTACAGAAGGAGACGAATCATTGGAGTCCACCCACAGTCTTTCCATCGTCCGGAGTGGGCGTGCGACAGAGGCGGATTATCCCTGTTGGCTATCCGCTAGGAATAGGCCAAGGCGCGGCTTCAGGCGTCTGTTATCGAGCCTCCAGCGCGATGCGTGTTGGGGAACAGCACTCGGAAGAGCACTTACCGGGCCAGTCAGAAATTCGCGGCCATTCCAAGCGATGACATGCAGCGTCGCCGCGGGAAAAGCGCGCACGAACCCGTTGCATGTACTCGCGATATTCCGCTATCTGAAGAAGGCAGCGGGAACAGAATGAAGTCCCGGAATGAACCGACAGGAAGATGGCTTACCAGACGTGGTGTCCCGGTGCCGCATCACAAAGACGCCGGTGGTGGACGCCAGCGGCACTTCCGGGAACTGGATGGTGAGGTATTCCGGCAGATAGTATCCGGCGTGGCGGTAGCCGAGGAAGTGGGAATCGAACCCCACAATGAGGGTGTCTTCGGGACGCGCGATCTGCCGGACGAGCGCTTCAACCGCTACTCAGCTCCTGCTCGGCTGCGCTGCACCTCGCGATACGAAAAGTACAGAGGAGCGCGCAGGAAGATCGCGCAGTTGATCGCGGCCGCCGCCGCGAGGACGGCGATCCTGACGATTTTCGGGAGCGTCGAATGCCGCTGCCAACCGGCTGCCCAGAATCCCAGCCAGACACAGGCGGGCGGCAATAAGACCAGGAGATATCCGCTGTTGACGAACTTCAAGTAGACGAAGGTGAATAACAACAGTCCCGGCGCGAGCCAGACCCAGGTGAAGGTCCGGATGCGGCCGGTTCACAGCTTTCGATGGGCATAGAGGCAGAAGTACGGCGGGGCCGAAGCTGAACCCGCTAGATCGCGACGATCAGACACAACGCGGGCCAGCGACGTGAATATCGAGGAGGTGAAGACCGTTTGCCGCGCCGGAACCAGCCGCCACAGCGACCAGAGGCTCGAAAAATAGGCGTTCGCGCCGCCGGCGGCGTGAAGCATCGGAATGAACCAGGCTGCGAGAACCAGGCCCAGCGCGCCGATTCCCCGCATCGCCAGCCTGCGGGGAGCGCGGCGGATGGAAAACAAGAACAGCGGAGCCAGGATCAGCAACGAAGATGGCCGGAATCCCGACGGCCAGCCCTAATGCGATCGCGGCGGGAAGAACAAACGCTGTCCGCGCCGCTATAAACGCGCCAGCAGAAGTAGCCGATGAGGGCCGAAAAACACGCTTCGACGATATAGGTGAGCGCGACGGTGCCGTGAAACCATGCGAGCGGCGAACACACAAAGATGAGCCCGGCGAAGACATGCCGCCGTGCGGCCGAACCAATCGTCTGCCAGCAGATGGATCATGGCCACGGCTCCGCAACTGGCCAGGATGCTGATGGCGACCAGCGCCGGTTGGCATCGTGAAAGATCGCATTCGAGAGCATTCCCAGGCACACGTACAAGAAATAGCCCGGTGGATGCGGCTGATGAACGGCGGGATCAAAACGCTGGAGAGCGAGCGCGAAATTGACGGAGTCGATGTCATACAAAAAGCGGCTGCGGAAGCGGTCCGGGTCAGCGCGGTCGCGCGCGATCAAGAGCGCACAGTCCCGGGCACTGCGCACGTTTTCATCGAGACGGCAGACATCGGATGCAATCGAATCGCCAGCCGATGCAGGCTAATCGAGCCACGAATGTCGTTCCGTTTTGAACCGTCTCCCCGTGTTCACGTCTGTATCAAGTCTGTACACCCACAGCGTACGAAACCTCCGCGGCTGATCGTTCGCATGCAGGACGACAAGGGATGGAGGCAAAAGTCGTGGCCTGACGACGTGCTTGAACCAGTGCGAGGAGATCATCCACATGAGAGACAGAATGTTGAAGTCTATACGTAACCGGTCAGACGATGGGAGCGAGCTTGCGCCAAATGCTCCGGGATGAGCGCGGGCAGGATTTGATTGAATACGCGCTGGTCGTGGCGCTGATCGCGTTCGCCGCGGCCGCCGGCATGACCACGCGTCGCGACGAAGATCAACGCGGCCTTCACCAATATCGGCACCAAGCTGACCACCTACACCAGCTAGAAGGCCCGCGGTGGCCGCAATGCCGTTCTTGTGAAGAGCTACAAGCGTAAGGAGATTCTTATGTACTCAATGAAGCGCCGGATGCGAACTTCGGTTCGCATCCTCGTCGCGGACAGTCGGGCGCAGGACCTGATTGAATACGCGCTGGTGGTGGCGCTGATTGCGTTCGCCGCGGCTGCCGGAATGAGCAGCGTGGCCACCCAGATCAACGCAGCCTTCACCAACATTGGCACGAAGGTTACGACCTATACCAGCTAGTGGCCGGTCCGACCTACCGCATGGCAACGATTCCGAATATTTCCGCTCCCGCAGCAGCCGCCGGCAGCGCGTCCATCGTGCTGATCGTACCGGATGCGGCGCAGGCGCGGGAGGCTCACGCGGATGCTGGCGGAGTTGACGTATCCGGTGATGCGCTCGTGCACCAGCTATCCGGAGGCGCGATACCTGGAAGAACTGATGGCGTTGGGCTGCGACGTCTTCATCGTCGATCTGGACACCAACGTGGAACAGGCGCTGGCGCTGATCGAGAAGATCTGCAGTCATGAGGCTGCGGCCACGGTCATGGCTACCTCCGCCCGCAGCGACGCGGGATTGCTGATCCGATCCATGCAGGCGGGGGCGCGCGAATTCCTGCCGGAGCCGCTGATGGCCAAGACCCTCACCGAAGCGGTGGCACGAGCCCTGACGCGCCGCGAAAAAAGCCAGGAACTGGCTCCGGCGGGGAAAGTTCTGATGTTCGTGGGAGCGAAAGGCGGCTCCGGCGTGACGACGCTGGCCACCAACTTCTCGATCGCGCTGACCAAGCAGGATGCGGGCAAGGTAGCGATCGTCGATATGGACCTGCAACTCGGCGAGGTCGCGCTGGGGCTGAACCTGACGCCGCAGTTCTCGGTACTGGATGCGTTCAAGAACGAGGAGCGCCTGGACAGCGACTTTCTGGCCAGCCTGCTGGTCCGGCACACTTCCGGACTTACCTTGCTGGCCTCGCCCGAGCAATATACCGCGTTCAATCCGCTCTCGAGCGGCGTGAAGAAGCTGTTCGGTCTCCTGCGGCGCCAATTCGCGTTCGTGGTGGTGGATGCGGGGACCGCCTCGGGCCATGCCGAAGAGACGCTGCTGGACCTGGCGGACACCGTCTACCTGGTGACGGAAGCGAGCATTCCGTCGCTGCGCAACGCCCGCCGTCTGCTCTCCTACATGGCGGATCGCGAGCGGAATCCGCATGTGGAGGTCATCCTCAACCGGTTCAACGGCAAGGAATCTGGAATCGACGAAAACAGCACGACCAAGGCTCTGGGCCGGCCCGTGGACTGGAAAATTCCGAACGATTTTCCTTCGGTGAGGACGGCTGAGAATACGGGGGTTCCGCTGGCCATGAAGGATTCGCCCATCAGCCGCATCATGCACAAGATGGCGGTCAGCGACTGCGGCAAACCGCTGCAGGAGAAGAAGTCCAGAAAGCTTTTGGGGCTATTCCAATGACCGGGAGCAGGCCTGGGCGAAGCAGAAGAAGCCATAAGGAGCATCAGTGGATACGCTCAATCTTGAGCAACTCAAAACCGAAGTGCACCAGGCCGTGCTCTCCAAGCTGGACCTGGAAAAACTGTCCCTGGTGGAAGGCTCGCGCGCGCGCCAGGCGGTGGCGGCGGTGGTCCAGGAGACACTGGCCAGCCGCAACGTTCCGCTGACGGCCCACGAAAAGGGCCGGATCGAATCGGACCTGCTGGACGAGGTGTTCGGACTGGGGCCGCTGGAGCCGCTGCTCAAGGATTCGTCCGTATCCGACATCCTGGTGAATCGCGCCGACATGGTGTTCGCGGAGCGGCATGGTCTGCTGGAAAAAACCGATGTCGTGTTCCGCGACGACCGGCATCTGATGCAGGTGATCGACCGGATTGTGTCGCGCGTCGGACGCCGGGTGGATGAATCGTCGCCCATGGTGGATGCCCGCCTGCCCGATGGCTCGCGCGTCAACGCGATTATTCCGCCGCTCGCGCTGGACGGGCCATGCCTCTCCATACGGCGGTTCGGAAGCGGTCCGGTGGCGGCGGACACGCTGGTGAAACTGCAAAGCATCTCGCCGGGCATGCTGGAAGTGCTGGCGGCGGCGGTCAAAGCGCGCATCAGCATGCTGATCTCGGGCGGCACCGGCGCCGGCAAGACCACGTTTCTCAATATCCTGTCGAGTTTCATTCCGCATAAGGAACGGCTCATCACCATCGAGGACGCCGCCGAGTTGCAGCTGCAGCAGGAAGACGTCGTGCGCCTGGAGACCAGGCCGCCCAACGTGGAAGGTCAGGGCGGCATCCGGCAGCGGCAGCTTCTGATCAACAGCCTCCGCATGCGGCCCGACCGGATCATCGTCGGGGAGGTGCGCGGCGAGGAAGCCTTCGACATGCTTCAGGCCATGAATACGGGCCACGAAGGCTCCATGACGACCATTCACGCGAATTCCTCGCGCGACGCGCTGTCGCGGCTGGAATCCATGGTTGCCATGGCCAGCCTGAATCTGCCGGATCGGGCTCTTCGGCAACAGATTACTTCAGCCATCTCGATCGTGGTGCAAGTGGCGCGTCTGAGCGACGGAACCAGAAAGGTGACCAACATCTCGGAGATCACCGGCCAGGAAGAGGACGTCATCAGCATGCAGGACGTGTTCAATTTTGTGCGCAAAGGCATCGGCCCGGACGGCAAAGTGATCGGCTCGTTCGCGCCCAGCGGGATCCGCCCGAAGTTCTTGGACCGGTTGCGGATCGCCGGCATCGTGCTGCCGGCGGACATCTTTGAACAGTCGGTGGAGGTGGCCTGAGGCTCCCCAGGGCTCCGGAGGGGAAGAGGCGAAGATATGTGGACCCTGCTGATTGCGCTGACCGTATTGCTCGCGGCGCTGGCCGTGGCGGTGAAGCTGCTCACCGCCGCCACTCCCGAACAGCAGGTGCAGCGCAGGTTGAAGATCGTGCAACAGTCGGAATTCGCGCCGGGCGAATTCGGAGTCCGGCGCCGATGTCCGCAAGGTGGACCTGCTCAGCCGCTACTCCTGGTTGAATCACATCCTGATTCGTGTGGATCTGGCGGCGCGCCTGCGGCTGCTGCTGCAACAGGCGGATGTGGCGTGGACCGTGGGAAGCCTGCTGATGATGTGTCTGTTCGGCTGGATCGGGACGGCCTGTTTGCTGTACCTGAGGATCTGGTCGATTGCGCCCGCGGCGGCGCTGGCCGCTCTGGTGATCCCCGTGCCTTGGCTGTATGTGCGGAATCGCCGCACCCGTCGCTTTCGGCGCTTCGAAGAGCAGCTTCCCGAAGCGATCGATATGCTGGTCAGCGCCTTGAGAGCGGGGCATAGCCTCATGACCGCCATCGGTTTTATCGGGCAGGAATCCAGGGAACCCCTGAGCGGGGAATTCGACAAATGCTTCCGACGAGCAGAACTACGGCGTGGATTTGCGCACGTCGCTGCTGAATCTGGGGCGCCGGATGGCGGTCCAGGATCTGCAGATCTTCATCGCGGCGGTGTTGATCCAGAAAGAGAGCGGCGGCAATCTGGCGGAGGTCCTGGAAAAAGTGGCGCAGACGGCGCGGGAGCGGTTCCGCCTGCGGAAACAAATCCGCGTGCACACGGCGCAGGGACGAATGACCGGATGGATTCTGGGGTTGCTGCCGGCGGTGCTGGGATTTGCGATGTACATGGTGCATCCGGAGGGTATCAGTCTGCTGTGGACCAACCCGACCGGCCTGAAGTTGTTGTATGCCGCCCTGGTCATGAACGGGTTGGGAGCGCTGGTCATTCGCAAAGTGATCCGGATTCGGGTTTAGGAGATTCGCATGTGGGTCCTTTTTCTTACATTTGGCACTTCTTTTCTGCTGATCCTGACCGGCGGCATCGTGATGTTCTATCGCAGCAATCTGAACCGCAGACTTTCTCAATTCGTGGGAGCGCAGAGCCAGACCGCCATCGTGGCGGGAATGACCGGAGAATCGTCGGCCATCGCCCGCATCGAAAAACTGCTGTATCCGTTCCATGGAATGGTTCCACGGAGCGCGAAGGAAGTTTCCAATCTGCAAAAACTGCTGGCGCGCGCGGGTTACCGCGAGGCCAGGCATGTGAACGTCTACTACGCCTCCAAAGTGCTCGCACCGGTGGCTCTCTGTCTGCTGACGGCCGCTTCGGGCTCCTTCGGAATCACTCCCCTCTTCGCCTACACCGGCGCCGCCGGTCTGGGATTCCTGGTGCCGGACTTTTGGCTGAGCCGGCTGATTACGGCGCGGCAGATGAACATCCGCCTGGGCCTGCCGGAGGCGCTGGATCTGCTGGTGGTATGCGTGGAGGCCGGCCTGAGCCTGGATAAATCCATTTTGCGGACGTCCCAGGAAATGCGCGTGAGCCAGCCCGCTATCGCCGACGAGCTGGGCCTGATCAGCCTGGAGCAGCGCGCCGGACGGCCGCGCGCGGACGCCTGGAACGAGTGCGCCAAACGGACCGGAGTGGAGACCGTGCGCTCCCTGGCATCCCTGATCATTCAGGCCGACAAATTCGGCACAAGCGTGGGCAAAGCGCTGCGCGCCCATGCCGAGACACTGCGCACCCGGCGCCGGCAGGATATCGAGGAGCAGTCGGCGAAAACCACGGTGAAGCTGGTCTTCCCGCTGGTGCTGCTGATCTTTCCGTCGCTGTTTGTCGTGACGCTGGGACCGTCCATGATCATCATGTTCGAGGCGTTCCAGACAATATTTCGTTTGAGGCGAAGCGCCTTGTGTTTAGAGGCGGCGCCTCGGAAAGGAGACCACCATGGACAACGTTACAATCATCCGGAGTCATCGCAGGTATCAGTTTTTTCATCGTGATTGCGTTTCTCATCATGCGCCGCCGCAAGAAACTCAATTAGGAAGGCGCACTGCGTGGGAGCCAATTGCCAGGGAGTCCATGAAGATGCGGGCCGGAGGCCATTTACCGACGATCGCGGGCTTCCGGCTCGCCAGCAAAGCGGGAAGAGAGATGCAGGGAGAGAGATCAGATGACGGCGACGTTCTGCGTTTTCAATCGCACGCGCGAGTGTGTGAAGGGCAGACTTGGCCGGCAGCAAGGGTCGAAGTCCCCCTCGCCAGACGGCAGGATTAGGTCCCTCCCGCCATCGCATCGCAATCGCATAGTCGAGGATGGCCTCAAGGCGACCACG
>CAVROL010000011.1:0-5865 GCA_963722845.1 Terriglobia bacterium
GGTGAGGGGGCCGCCAGGCTAACAGGCGCCGTCCCCGAGCAGGACGACCTTGACCGTCCTCGCCAGGACATGCAGATCCAGCCAGACCGACCAATTACGAACATAATAAAGGTCGAAACTGACGCGCTGCTCGTAGGAGGTATTGGTGCGTCCCGAAACCTGCCATAGGCCGGTAAGTCCTGGTGTTACCTTCTTATACAAGAAATAGCTGTCGCCGTAACGGGGGATTTCTTCAGCGACAATCGGCCGCGGACCCACGAAGCTCATCTGCCCCCGCAGAATATTCCACAGTTGGGGCAGCTCGTCCAGGCTGGTCCGGCGCAAAAAGCGGCCGATGCGCGTCACCCGAGGGTCGTTCCTGAGCTTGTGGCTCCGCCGCCATTCCTCGCGCAACGCCGGGTTGGCAGCCAGGCACTGTTCCAATACTTGGCTCGCATCCGCAGCCATGGATCGGAACTTCCATGCCATGAACGGTTCGCCCTTACGACCGTAGCGCCGCTGTCCGAAGAAAGCCGGACCCGGCGACGTGATTCTGATCAAACCAGCGATCACGGCGATGAACGGCAAGGCCACGAACCCAAAGACAGCCACCAGCAGGAGATCGATGGCGCGTTTTAGGACACGCGACCGGGGGATCAGCAGTCTCTGTTGAATCTCCAATCCCAGCGTGCCGCGCAAATCTCTTGGCTCCGCCCACAGGCTCGAAAAGCCAGCCAGGTCCGGGATGACGATGACGTCGGAAAATGAGTCGCTGCACTCCTCAAAGAAGATCCGAAACGTTTCCCGCGGGATCTCCGCCATCGCCAGAATCACGTGCCGGATGCCCCGGTCGCGTGCAACCAATTCCGCCAAACTCGGTTCTTCAACGATGGCCACTGGCTTGAACCCCAGCGAGGGTTGACTATCGAGCGCGGCTGCGAGTTCCCCGGTTACCCTCCGCGCGCCGACGATCACCACGGGGTGGCCCCACCACGGCTTACGCGCGCAAACCGACCGCACCACGCTTCGCAGCAGCGGCACCAGGATCAAGGTATCGCCCCACGCCAGCAGGAACGTTCCGCGCGAATAGGTAGCCGCGTCTTTCAACAGGAAGATGGTCACGGCCAGCGCCGCGTAGACCACGCTGGTGGCTGCGCTCAGCTTTCGCAGTTCATCGGCGGGATTCCGGCCGAATCCAGGGTACAGGCCCGACGCCGCGTAGGCCACCGGAAAGAGCAGCAGGACCGGCCACAATTTCACATAGAACCCGGTGATGAAGTTGAGGCCGATTTGCCGCCAGATCAGGACGCTCAGGGCGGCTCCCACGCACAACGCGGCGAAGTCCGCCAGCAGAAGAATCGCAATGCAAGCGCGGGGGCGGGCGATACTGGCTTCCGCGCGCAACTCGACCGTCCGCGCTGGCCGTACAGCGAGTGATTGCGGATGGAGGATCGACACGTTAGCGCGTTGCAGCCATTTTCAAGTCTTGGGACATGGCGGTGGCCTGGCGGCCCGAGATCACCTGTTCATACAAGGCGGCGGTCTGATCTACCATCCGGTCCACTGAGAAATTACGCGATATCGTCAGCGAGGCCTGCCCCATCTGTCGGCGTAACACGGGATTGTCGACGAGCGTCTCTAGCGCGGTTGCGATTTCCTGCACTCCTCTTACGGGAGCGATGAAGCCATTCACGCCGTGCTGTACGGTCTCGGAAATCCCTCCGACGCGGGTGGCGACGATGGGAAGGCCTCGGGCCATCGCTTCCAGGACTACCAGGGGATGCCCCTCGGAAACGCTCGTCAGGGCGAGCATGTCAAACGCCTCCATCAGCGGACGGGCATCACACGCGCCCAACCAGGTAATGCGCTCAGCTATATCGAGCTCGGCCGCCAGTTGGCGCAACGAACTTTCCAGCGGTCCTTCCCCGACCATGACGAGCCTTACGGGAACGGCTGTGCGCTGGAGAAGCGTGGCGAACGCCTCCAGCAGCGTCTGGGGAGATTTTTGATTCGCGAAGCGGCCGACGAATCCAATACATACTTCAGCGTCGCGAAGTCCCCACTTCGACCGGAGTGCATCGCGTTCGGACATAGAGAGGTGCGGCTGGTCCAGCGAGACTCCGTTTGGTATCAGAGAGAGCTTCGCAGGCGGAATTCCGAGCTCCAATGCGTGGGAATGCTCCTCGGCGGAAACCACGATCAGGCGATCGCACAGTAATGATAAGCCCTCTTCAAGCCTCGCCACCGCCCACTTGGTTAAGACGGCACGTTCAGGCTGCATCGTGACGAACATGTGCGGTGTATACAAACGCTTGACGTTCTGTCCCAGTAATCCCAGGCGACCGATCAGGCCGGCTTTGGTGCTGTGACAATGAATCAGATCGAACGGACCGCGGCGTCCGACGTGCTGTTGCAGGACGCGAATCGCGTGAACGTCGCTTCCGCTCGGCCACCGATGCATCGATACCTGAACCGCCTGAAAGCCCGCGTGCTTCTCCAGCCTTCGCAAGCCCTCAGCAAACGTTCGGTCCGAGCGTACATCGGAATAAAGGAGATGGACCTCATGACCGCGAGCGATCAGGCCAGCTGTCAAATCAACGACGTGCCGTCCGACTCCCGCGCTCGCGGATTCTACCAACTCAAGGACCTTCATCTGCCGTTCAGTTTAAGATGGCGTTCTCGACAATCTGGGCCGTCCGTTCCCAGGAAAAGCCTTTGCTGCGCTCAAGTCCCTTTTGACTAAGCTTGCGAGCGCTGTGTTCGCTCGCGAGAATGCGAATTCCTTCTGCGATGGATTCCACGCTTAACGGATCTACGAGTACAGCGGCGTTACCGGCCACTTCAGGCATAGCAGTACAGTTTGAAGTGAGCACTGGGCATCCACTGGCCATTGCTTCAAGGATGGGCAGACCGAATCCTTCGTAAAGGGACGGGTACAACAACCCTCGGGCACCGCTGTAAAGACAAGCGAGCGCCTCATCGTTGACGGCGGTCAAATGCGCCACACCATCCGGAAGCGTGTCCATCATAGAGGAGGCTGAGAAACGGAGCCGCTCTTGCCCTACGATGACTAAGCCCGCTCCCTCGATGTCGCTCATTACCTGACTCCATGCCCTCAGCAATCGGCTTAGGTTTTTTCGCGGTGAGATCGCGCCGACCGCCAGAAAATAAGATCCGCGGATCCCGAACAGTTCCTTGGTTCGTACGACTTCGGCTTCCGAGCGCCGGGAAAAGAAAGGACCGGCCGCTTCGCCCGCCACAATCACTTTGTTTTCGGGCACCTTTAACAATTCCGCGATGCGCCCTCGACAATACTCGGAAACCGTCACGATCTTTCTGGTTCTTCTCGCGAGTGCCGGCACCAATTGCGAATACCAGAGAGCGAACCCGCGGTTATAGGACTGGGGTGTGTCCAGCGGCCCCAAATCATGAATCGTCAGGACCTGATTGGGATGAGCTATCGGCCCGCATCCAGCAGGTGAAAATAAGGGCATGCCCTGCGGAACCGCCCACGGCAATGCGATCTGCTCCCAAGGATGTCCATTCAACCGTCCTCCAGCGACTACTACGCGATCATGCAGCCCTCCATACTCCTTGAGGCCCGGTCGGGGCGCGATGAATGTTCCGTTCCGCAGACGAAGACTCACCTCATAGCTATAACGCTGCACTCCGGTGAACGGCCGAGTGACGAATCGCGCATTGACGTAGTATTCGTTCATCTGATTGAGTGGCCTGCGCTGACCAGTTGGCCCGGCTCCAATACCCTGGGCTCTCGGACAGCGGCTGGACTTCTCCGCCGAAGTCTAAACAAAAAAACAAAGAGTACGGCTCCGTAGGTCTTTAGCGTTCCGCCAGAGGCACTGCCAGACATGTAAACCATGAAAGAGACCGTGGCCCACGCGCATGCAATAATGCATGCGCCGACAGGATACAGACTGGAAGCGGCCCGCAAGCGATAAAAAAGGCCGCTAAACCAGGAGCACATCCAGCCATACAACAATCCGCCGACTACCACACCAGCCCAGCCGAAATTCAAATACCATTCACCGCTGTAGGTAATTCGCAGGCCTCCATGCGCCGCAGTCAATGGAAATCCGATTGCATTCAGCGTCACAGTTCGAAGGTGATATGTCTGGGTGAAATCCGAAGCGAACGAAGGAATTGGAACCAGGCCGGCGATGAAGGTCAGGCCCCAGTAAGGCTCATCTTGCTTCAGGAGGACCCAGCCTAGGTCGCGAACCTCGGCCAGGTCGGCGCCAATGCCCTGGAGCGTTGTCCATTCCCCAGTGCTGGTGTTCGAATCGCCTCCCAATGCGATTTCTGAAGCGATGAGTACCGCGAACACAGCTGCGACGGCCAAGGAAACCGCTTTAAAGTGGCCCTTCCAAACTAGCACGGTCATAACAATCGAGACGCAAATCAGAAGCGGCGCGCGCGTTGCTGTGAGCATGCAACCGGCGGCCGCAAGAACTACGAAGAGCGCGTCCATGACGCGGCGCTTGCGGAAGTACCATCCCAGTGTCAAGGCGGCGGCCGGAAACACGATCAACTCACGCCCGCGATTCACCAGAAACGTATCAAGTCTATGTTCCGGAGTAAAGTTCAGCAGATATCGGTCGTGCCGTGGATTATCGCTTAGGAGCGGAATTCCACCGAGCAGTTGAAGACCGACGATGATCAACGGTATCGAGATAAGAATCAGGATGCGCGATCGTGCACAGATCTGGTCCATCGCGCCTTTGCATGAAATCCGCGTGAGCTTGGCTGCGACGCGTCCCGACGAGACGCACGGGAACATCGTAAAGCCCAGGAGGCAACAAGTCAGCCCGGTCGAAATGACCAGGAAAGACTGATCCAGGAATGGCCCCAGCGCGGCGCGACTGACGAAACTGTACTGGTCAGTGAGGACCTCCGCCGCATACCGGCCGAACACCACGTGCGCGCAAGCAAAGAGAAAAAAGACCGTGACGGGCGTCAGAACCATGCCAGTCCTTCGCTTGGAGGCCACTAGTGCGGCGATCAGTGCCAGCATCATCAAGATGCTGGCGCCAAGAACTTCACCCTGGTCGGAAATTAAGAAGTCCATGCCTATCCGGCGGCGTTTCGCGTGCAGAAATACTTCCGGCTCTGCCATCCCGGAGGTCCACTATGGTCGGATTCCACAAGTCTGACGGACCCGCCCGATTGTTCCACGAGATTCCTCACTCTGTTCTCCGCGAATGAAATAGGACTCCATTGCCTCGGGATTCCCAGTTCGGACGCGCCACAGCAGGTTCGATAACGCGATGGGAGTCACGTTCTTAATTCGATGCCAGGCAGCCGAACGAGGACGGCTGGGTAACTGAAAGATCACATGCGCGCCGGGGCGGGCGGTGCGGAAGAACTCACGAATATAGCTCCCCGCCAGGGACGGAACCATGTGTTGCAACGTGATGTTGGAGTAGATAAAGTCCACAGACTCATCCTCAAAAGCCGCCAGATCGGCCCTGACATTGTGCACGTATTCACATCGGCCTGGAGTCTCGTTGAACTGAGCGGCAGTCTGAATCATGGATGCCGCGATATCGACTCCGATGACCCGGTCAAAATGCACGGCTAGGGCTTGACTCAGACGACCCACCCCGCAACCGAAGTCCATCGCTGTCGCGAATTGAATCGGCGAAAGACGTTTCGCGGTCTGAAGCACTTCTTCGATTTCGGCAACGCCGGTTTGAAAAAACGCGGTGCGATCCCAAGCTCCGGCGCTTTCTCCGGGCCGCGAAAGAATTGCGCGAAACGGATCGGCTTGGCCGAGTGCAGTCCATTGCTTGCGCACTCGGTTCAATGGCTTCAGCAACGAATTCGCTGGTGCCGCGGCTTCAGACTTGCTGGTTTTTCGCGTGGTAA
>CAVROL010000012.1:0-9631 GCA_963722845.1 Terriglobia bacterium
AGAACCTGAGGTTACGGCCGGCAAGCCGCCATACTAGATAGTGATCCAGCGGAGCGATGACCCGGAATGAGTTTCCTCGATAATCTAGAAAACGACCTGAAGGCCCTCGAGAATCGCGAAGAGAGGGATCCGGAGAAGGTGAGACGCGATCAGGAACGGCGGGAGGCAGAGCGGACGGCTGCCTTGCTGCGGGCGCCGTACGCGGAAGCGCTGAGAACTTCGCCTTTCACCGCGGAGCTGCTGACTCAGTGCCGCGTGATTGGGCACGGGCAACGCGTCCTGGTTCAATTCACCTGGCTCGGCGAGAGTTTGCGCCTGGACGCCAAAGAGAAGCGCATGGAGTTGATGCCGGCGGCGGACGGAATCACAGCAATACTCTCATTGCAGGGCAAGGAGATTCGTCGCGAGGGCGTCAATCTGGAAACGGATGATCCGGCCGCACTTGCCAGACGCTGGCTAAGCGGGACCTAGTGGCCTGTCGCACAGCTGCTTGATTGCAGCGTTTATGGAAGCCGCGAGAGGCCGCAATTGGGCGCTTCGACGCCCTCGGGCTTCGCGGGACGAATCGGGCGGGAACAGCAAGTTTCGCGCTCCTCTCGAAAACTCGAGCTGTACCCCTTCCGCGCGTCTTCCCAAATTCGTGATGTTGGAGTCGTCCAAGCCTCGAAGACGCGCGGCGTCGATGCCGTCGACTGCGTCCGTAGCCCGAATCCCGTGTTCCCTGAAAGCCGCATTGATCGATTCGGCGATGCTCTGGCGCCCGAGCTTCCATTTACCGCCAACGTACACAATTGGCTCCGAGGGACTCGCTTGCGCCATGAAACGCGAGCACAAACCCGGCCTGGGGCAGCATGCTCCTGAGCGTGGGTTCATCAAAACGAGTGCTCGAAATATGCAGAGCGTCCTTATTGCCTTTCCGAAGAAAGCCCGCGAACTCGTACCACGCCCATCCGCCTGCCTCCACAACGGCCCGCAGGATTTCCGAAGTGCCGGGTTCGATGCCGCCGCCGTGGGGCGCTACTAAGAGGCAAAGTTCGATCTTGCTGTCCCCGAACGCGATACGAAAGTCCCGTCCGGGAACGTGCCCGCGCTGCAGAATCTCCGCGTAACTGCCAGGTTCAGCCACGGAATAAAGATAGCACCTCGAATGCCCTTAGAAACGCCCAAGCGTGGCTGGCGGTCCGGCCCTTGAATGGGCCGCCGGTTCCTCCTGGCGCGCCTAATCCTGATAGCTTAAAAGGATGTTGGCCCAAACCGAACCGGCGTTTCAACCGCGAGTTCCGCGTAGCATCGAGGAGACCGGAATCAGCCAGGGACTCATCCTCGACCTGCTTTTGAGGCAAGCGTTTTTTGAAGGCATCGTCACGCTCGAGAAACTGATCGAACGGTCCAGGCTCAGTCCGGCGATCGTCCATTGGGTCTACCGCTATCTTCTCAAAGAGCAGCTTTGTGAAACCCGGGCGATGGTGGGCAACGATTACGAAATCTCCTTGACCAGCCGGGGCCGGAACATGGCGGAGGTGGCGCTCAAAAAGAGCCAGTACGCGGGCCCGGCGCCAGTGTCTCTGATGGACTATAACGAATCCGTTTCCTGTCAGGCTGTTCACGTTTCCGCGACCCCGGCCAGCATGCGGGCCGCCCTGGATGACCTGGTGCTTCCGGAACACGTCATCCGCAGCGTGGGGGCGGCACTGGTCACAGGGGGGACGATTCTGTTGTACGGTCCCACGGGAAACGGCAAGACGAGCATCGCCGAGCGGCTGGGGCGGGTCTTCAGCGATACAGTTTGTATTCCTCATGCGGTCGAGGTCTCGGGCAACATCCTGCAGGTTTTCGATCCGCTGCTTCATAAGGCGGAGCCGGAACAGCCGCAGATGGATGCCCGGTGGGTCCTTTGCCGCCGTCCGATGGTCAAAGTGGGCGGGGAAATGCGAATCGAGATGCTGGAGCCCATGGTCGATGAAGTCACTCGCATCTCCACCGCGCCTCTTCAGATGAAGGCCAACACCGGAATCCTGTTGATCGACGATTTCGGAAGGCAGCGGATTTCCCCGCGCGAGCTTTTGAATCGCTGGATCGTGCCCTTGGACCGGCGCACGGACGTGCTGTCGCTGCGGTCGGGAGTGAGTTTCGAGATACCGTTCGAGGTGCTGGTGATATTCGCGACCAATTTAGGCTTGAACGATCTGGCCGAGGAAGCCTTCATGCGCCGCCTGAAGCACAAGATCAAGATCGATCCGCTGGGCGCGGATTTGTTTAAGCATCTGGTGCAAAAGGTGTTCGACAAGGAAGGCATTCCGTGCAGCGCGGAAACGGAAGAGTACATGGCGCAACAGTGTGAGAAGTATTCTCCGGGAGGGCTGCGGGCCTGTTTCCCTCGCGACATCGCGGAAATTATGTGCGGCACAGCGACTTTCGAGCAGCGGAAGCCGTCTCCCTCACGGGAAGACATCGACCAGGCTGTGGGCGTATATTTCGGACACTAACACTGTGTGCTGCCGGAGCACGGAAGCGCCCCGCACACGAATGGCTCTAGAGCTTCGTCGGCCACTTTTGACGGCCGTGGAACACCGCAAGCAGCTCGATGCGCCCGTGCCGAACGCGGTAGGGAATGATGTAGGGAGTATCCGTCACGACAAGCTCGCGCGTGCCGGCCAAACGGCCGGGTCTGCCCAGTTCCGGGTGGGCTTGAAGCAGATCAACCGCGTTGAGAATTCGATTTGCGACCCAAGCCGCGCTCCGCGCGGAGTCCTTTGCGATGTACGCTCGCAGGTGAACAAGATGGAGCACCCCGCGGCGGGACCAGACCGCCTTCATCGCGGAGCTTTTGTCTCGCCCGACTTGCCCCAGGACTTCAGCCATTTCGAAACCTTTTCCTGGCTGATTTCTTGCCCGGAGTCCAGCTCGGTGATCCCAGTCTGAAGCTCACCAAGCTGCCACTCTTCGGACTCGACGTAGGCGGCGATGGCTTCCGCGGCCAGAAATGACTTCGAGCGCTTCGAGCGTTTTGAGAGCGCGTCCAAGCGCCGCTTCGTCTCCACATTGATCCGTATCGAAAGCGTTTCTGTCATTGCGTGTACTCGCCTGTATACATATTCGCACAATCGTGCACCTACGCTAGCGCGTCGATCCTCCCGGCCCCTGCGCCGGACCCGAGATGTGCTGCAAGTCGTAGTTATCTTCCTGGCAGATGTACTCCATCAGTTCGGTGCCCGCCATCAGACGAGCCCGGCCCACCGTGGTGAACGGCTTGGCGTACGCGCCCGGATCGTCGATGGTCACTTCGATCGACATGTTCCCCAGATCGGTCCGCGTATAGCGCTCGATGGTGTGGAGCTTTTCGGTGTGCGGGTGGCCCACGTAATCAAACCAGAACTTGTCCTTGAAGCCGACGGTGTCGATCACCCAGGCCGGCCCATCCCAGCGCCCGATCGAATTCCCGTACCAGGCGGGATCCGGATCTTCGGGATGCTTGCGGCCGTCCATGAAAATCTGCCGCCAGCTATGGATGTTGCCCTCGAACACAATAAAGTAGATGCCGGGCGTCTGCGCGATCCGCCACGGATACGGCGAGCCGCGAGGAATGCCGGCCGGCAGGCAATTCGATTCCGGATCGTCCTTCGACTGGCGCGTCTTGACGAGAGCTTCGGCCCACGGCAGCATCACGACGGAATCGCCGGGCTTCAGTGCGCGCGAAATGTCCGCATCGCTGGCGCCGCCGCCCAGCCAGACTCCCGATAGGTCGGGTGTGCCGTCCGCCAGTTTCGGCGCCGGTCCGGTGGGGGCAGGAGGCTGGCGTTGATACAATCCGACTCCGCCTTGGGGAGCGCCGCCTTTCGCGCCTTTTCCTTTGGCCGCGTCGACCTGCGGGGGCCTGCGCCAGCAGGGAAACCACCGCCAGCGCCGCGCCCGCGATCGTGAAACCCGCGATCCAGCGTCGCCTCACTTGCCATCCTCATATGCCGACAGGAAATTCAGCTTGTGCCCATCCGGAAAGACGATGGTCTGCGCGATCCCGAAATTCGAGTTGTCGCGGGCGCGCGAGCCGGTAACCGTGACCGTGTCGCCCTCCTTGACGGAATGCCGCGTCCAGCCGTTCCGCACCAGGATGCTGGGGCTGGCCAGCTCCAGGTTCCAGTTGGTCACTTTCCCGGCGCTGTCCTTCACATCGATATAGAAGTGCGCATGCGGATTGACCCATTCGACTTTGGTGACCACGCCCGTCAGGTCGATCTTTTTGGTGTTATCGAACACGGCCGCGCCCGAATGATGGGCGAGTACGGGCAGCCCTAATGCCAATAATCCCGCGGCTGCGGTCAAAACGCTCAACCGGACTCTCATTACCATGACCCCCAGTCCGAAATTTTGTCATAGGCCTGCTGGGGGCGCAAGCATTCCCGGCGATAGAGGCTGTTAACCTAATAAGCAGGAGCTGCATCCCATATGAAGATGCTCCGCTGTATCTCGCCTTTCCTGTTGCTCGCCCTGGCGGTATCGGCCCAGATTCCAGGCCAGTACCCGGGGCAATATCCTCCGGGGCAATATCCTCCGGGCACCAGAGGCCCGATCCCGCGTATTCCCGGTCAGACCGGACCCGTGGGGGGCCCGCGTACGGGACAGCCGCAGCAGGATGGCCGGGGCAAAAAATCGAGCTCCGAAGCGCAGCTGCTCACCACCACCTCCGGGATTCTGCGAAAGGTCGCCTCGAATCAACTGGTGATCCAGCCCGACGATCATCGCGTCGTCTGGTACCGGCTGGCCCCGCAGATGAAGGTTCTCAAGGACGGCAAGGATGCGGATCTCAAAGATTTCGCGCTGGGCGATTATCTGAGCGTCGATTCCAACTCGGACGACGACAGCATCATGACGGCCGTTTCGGTGACCTGGAAGAAAGCCGCGACCGCCGAGGATCGCGCCGAGGCTTCGAAAATCTGGGATCTGCCGCGGCCGGAAACCGTAGCTCGCGGATCCGGCTCGTCTAAATCGGCAGCCCCATCCAATTCGTCTGCTTCCTCGCCGCCGCGTGAGCCTGGCGATGACCGTCCGGTGCTTCGCCGCAAGGATCCGGAGCCCGCTTCTGCGCCGCAGCCGGCAACCGTTCCCGACCAGCCGAAGGAAACGGCGTCAGCCGCGCCGCCCAAGCAGGAAGAACCGGACAATAGTCCTCCGCCGACGCAAATGCGTCCGCCCGATGCCGAAGCCGGATGCGGACGATCCGGGCCGGCCGGTCCTCAAGCACGGCGCGCCGGCGCCGCGACGCCAGGCCACGGTGGAAGAACCGGTAGTCATCGCCTCGGTCACGCCGCCGACGCCGGTGAAACCTTCGGCAGTGCCGCCCGAGCCAATCGCGCCTGCACCGGCATCGCAGCCCATCCCGCTCGGCGACGATCCGATCGTCACCAAGGCACGCGCCGCGGCTTTAGAGTATTCCGCGACGCTGCCCAACTATCTGGTCCAGCAGATGACCACGCGGTATCAGAGCGATCGCCCCAAGTCCGGCTGGCAGGCGCTGGATATCGTCACCGCGGACCTGACGTATCAGGACGGCCGCGAAAGTTACAAGAACATCAAGGTCGGCAACAAGAGCGTGAATACCTCCATGGAGGAGATTCCGGGGACGCGTTCGACGGGCGAGTTTTCGACGCTGCTCGAACAATTGTTCGAGCCCGGCGTTACCAAGTTCCGGACGGGCGGGCAGGACACCATCCACAACCGCCCGGCCTACGTCTATAGTTTCGAGGTGACGCGCGAGCTTTCGCGCTGGCGGATCGAAGCGCCTTCGCAGCTGTACTATCCGGCGACCAAGGGATCGGTGTGGATCGATAAGGAAACGTCGCGGGTCCTGCGCATCGAACAGCAGGGCAAGGCCATGCCCGCGCTGTTCCCGTTCGACACGATTGAAGCGACCGTGGACTACGATTTCATACGGCTGGGCACCACCGGACCGTATCTGCTTCCGGTCGAATCCGAGGTGCTGAGCTGCCAGCGCGGCACCAGCATCTGCTCGCGCAACAAGATCGAGTTCCGCAACTACCGCAAGTTCGGAGCCGAGACCAGCATCACGTTCGACAAGCCGTAGTCCGGTCCCGCAGCTACGGAGTGTAAAGATTGTTCAGCCGGTAGCACCGGAATTCCGGTTGGCCGTCGGCAAGCCGGTACACCGGGTTTCCGGAAGCATCTGTTTCGAGCGACATCGAATTGCTCGCCGGCAGAAACCAGCCGCCGCCGAAATAGTAGCCGCCGTTGAACTGCTGCGCCGTCCCCAACGCGAATGAGAATCCTCCCAGATCGACGTTCAGGGTCAGCGTCACGCTCCGGCTCTGCTCGTCCACTTTCAGCGCCTGTCCCCGGCTGTGCGCCTGGGAATCAGCGGCATACCGAACGTTGCTATCGTCGAACAGGGTAAGCGTGGCCGGATCTCCCGCGGCGAATTCGGGATCATGCTGATGGGAAAACCAGGCCGAGGGATCGCCCGGCGTCATCTGGAAATCGCCGCCCGGACCGAGCCGCCAGATCACATCGCCGGTACCCGCGCCGTTCTGGTAGTCGATCTTGAACACCCAATCCTGGTGACGGCTGGAATACAGCAGGTTTCCGTCGGCCAGGAATTGCAGCGAGTTCCCATGCACCCAGTCATTCGCCTTCTTGGCGAGGTACAGCGGCGGGCATCCAGAACCGGGACAAGCTTCGCCCAGTGTCGCCTGGCGATGGGTATCGAGGTGATCGAAGGCATCCCAGACCCACTTCACTTGCAGGTCCCGGTCGAGAACCAGGATCATGTCGCCGATGACGTCCACCGGACCCGAACCCTGCACGTTGGTCAGGATCTGCTCCGTGGTCGCCAGCAGCGCCACGGTGCCATCGGGGAGGGCGCGCGCGTCGTGGTGCAAGGCTCCGATGCGCTTTCCCAGCGGTGCAAGCTGCTCATTCAGGCGCGCGGCGTTGGTTTCGCGCAGCGTGGTTCCGGCGAGGTCAAATTCACGCAAGACCTCGTTCACGGGGTCGTAGGCTTGCGAGGAAACAAAAGTTGGAGAAATCAGCCCGAGGAATTGCCCTCCCGGTTCCACCTGGGTCAGAAACGCGATCGGCGTTGAGTAGAACCAGACGAGATTGCCGGTGAGATCGGTTGCGAACGATGGTCCATAGAAATTGCTGTGCAGTAAGAATCCGCCCGGTGAGGGAGGCGATTGCTGCACCGTCATCTTCGGCAGGCTCAACGAGACGGCCGGCGTGGTCAAGGTGAGCGCCGGCCCATACCGGATTACGGTTCCCCGAAACCGTACATAACTTGCGACAACGTGCTGCACGGAATAAACACTGTTTGGGCGGAGTCCTGCAAGATAGAAATTCATGGTCAAAGTGGGACCGCAAGGCTCCAGGGAACGACGAACGGCAGAAGACCCGCGGGCGACGGCAGTGGTCGCCGGGCAGGGTGGCTGGCAGGATTGGTAGGGCGTCGATTGGACCACTCCATCAGCCGACCGGAACTCGACTCGCATCGAATCGCTCGCCAGACAGGGCGGCGCGCTGTAAAGAAACACCAGAGGATTAGCCGTCGGACTAATGACCGGCGTATCGCCGGTGACCACGGGATTTATCTGATAGTTGACCGACCCCACCGCCGTTTCGCCCGTCGAGTTGTTGCGAGCGGAAACCTCGATGTCATAGACCCCCTCGTGTTGGCTGGCGGTCCAATCCAGGCTGTTCAGCGGGCTGTAATCGCGAATCACGTGAAGATCCGATCCGGCGCGCGCCGCGCGGAACCGGTACCAGATGGAGGCCGTTGCATCCGAGGGGTGCGCGCTCCACGTCACCACCGTGCCGACGGGAGCTGGCGCGGGGATGGAAGGCGTCAGCACAACCGATAAGGCGGCGCATTTCAGTCCGGTAAGACTAGCAAGTAGAAACAGAGACCGACAACAATTTCCCATCGTATTGCGGCAATTCACCGACCGGGCTTGTTACCCATTGCGGATATTGGAGTGAAACGGACCGGGTCCAGCGCCAGGTTCTGCGGGCTCCGGACTCTCGATATCCAGGTTGACGACGATCGGTTCCTGGCCGCTGCGAACGATCACGGCTTCCACGGGCTCGTCGGGACGCGCGTTCATCTCCTGATGCGGCACGAAGGGCGGCACGTAGATGAAATCTCCCGGCCCGGCTTCATCCACGAATTCCAGACGATCGCCCCAGCGGAAGCGTGCGCGTCCGCGAACGATGTAGAGGACCGTCTCGAGCTCGCCATGATGATGCGCTCCGGTGCGGGCCGCGGGCTGCACCGTGACGGTTCCGGCCCATAGCTTATTCGCGCCCGTGCGCGCGTGCGTGATCGCCGCGGCGCGGGTCATTCCGGGAGTTTGCGGAGTGTTGGAATCCAGTTCTCCCGCCCGGACGATGCGAATTCCATCTTTCACTTCTTGGCTGCTTTCGCCTTGGCTTCCTGCTCGGCCTTGATCAGCGTGTCCAAGTGCCTGGAGTCCTTCTCGTTCTCGGTGCAGATGTACTCCCACAGATCGCTGTCGGTGATGAGCGGAGTCCACTGCGTGAGCTTCCAGGGGCGCGTGTAATACACCGGATCCTCGATGGTGATCTCGTCCTTCAGGTTGCCGAAATCCGGACGCGAATAACGTTCGATCACGTGGAGCTTATCCGACGTCCCGTGGCCCGCCAGATCGAGCCAGGTGAGCCCGTTGAAGCCGATGGTATCGACCACCAGCTCGTCGCCTTCCCATTTTCCGACCGAATCTCCCCACCAGGTGGGATTCAGATCCTTGGGGTGATCGCGATTCAGGAAGATCTGGCGGAAGCTGTGCAGATTGCCTTCGTACAGGATCACGACCAGATTGGGCAACTGAAGAATCTTCGAAGGGTACGGATCGCGCCGTGGCACGCCGGTCGGCAGGCAGCGAGCTTCGGGATCTTCCGTGCCTTCATTCGCCTGGCGCTCCTTGAATAGCTTCTCGCCGAACGGAGTCATGGGCAGTTCGCCGACGTCATAATCCTTGGCGATATCGGACGTGTAGCCGGCATAACCCCACACACCCGAAAGGTCGACGTGTCCATCCGAGGTCCGTGGTGTGGGGCCAGGGGGGCCTTTCTTCACGCGCGCATTTCCTTTGCGCTTGGATTTGGGTATCGTGCTCTCAGCCGGGAAATTGCCCTTGAGGAATGGAAGGGCAGTCAGTACGAATGCCGACGTGGTCAGAATCGCGATCAGCGTCTGCTTTCTCAGGAAATCGCCTCACAAGGAATTATAATCTCGAAGGCGGTTTGCTATCCTCATACACTTATGAGCCTCTTCGCCGTCAAACCGCTGGAGGCGCTCCTCAAGGACGCCGGGCATGAGACACTTCGCCGCACTCTTGGGCCGACCCAATTGGTGGCGCTGGGTATCGGCGCGATCATCGGCGCGGGACTATTTTCGTTAACCGGCATCGCCGCATCGGTCAATGCCGGACCCGCGGTCGTGCTCAGCTTCGTGCTGGCATCGATCGGCTGCGCGTTCGCGGGGTTGTGCTACAGCGAGTTCGACCATGATCCCCATCGCGGGCAGCGCCTACACGTATGCGTACGCCACCATGGGCGAATTGATGGCCTGGCTGATCGGCTGGGACCTGGTGCTGGAATATGC
>CAVROL010000013.1:0-58472 GCA_963722845.1 Terriglobia bacterium
GGCGCTTGTACTCGATGAACCATGATTCGAGGCGTGAACCACCTTCTCGTGACGGGCCCTGGACGACGCCCAGGTGCTGCAGGACTTGCCGCTCCTCGGAGTGGAAGCGGGCGTCGACGACCGCTTCGGCATCCTCTCCCGCGTCGTCGTCCACGATCTCTCCAGGCAGGAGCAGCAACTTCATCGCACGGTATTCGCCCACGCCGTTGCGTGCCTTCAACGACAACGGATCACGGACGAGCCGTTGAATCGTCCGAACCGCGTCCACTGAACCGCATTCCCGAACCAGCGTCCACAAGTCGTCCCAGTCCTCGGGCGGGCTGACTCGTGTGAGGCGCTTGAGTCTGACCTCCAGAAGGCGCGTCGGGGCGACCTCCGAGATGCCGAGATTGTCGAGCTGGAAGCTCTCGACAGCTCCTTGCAGCTCGGCGCTGATGTGTTGGGCCTCCACGGAGATCGAATGACCGCCTCGGCGGAACAAACCGGCCGCGGGCCGAGCCTCCCGTCGAGGTAGATGCGGGCCGCGCGTGCCTCGTCGTGCAGTTTGGGTTCGATCCGCACGAGGGCAGCTGCCACCGTGACCGCGGCGATGCTCCCGGCTAGCGGCTCGTCCTCCGGGACGAGTGCTTCGAGCCACTCCGCGAGCGTCGAAGCTTCCTTCGGTGACATGTACTCGCGTATGCGGGAGCGCCGTACGATGGTCTCGACGCTGGGATGTGCCCAGTCCTCGGGACGCGTCGGCTGTCGGGCCCAGACGTCGAGAACAGACCTGGGGATGCCCTGGGGATGGAGGTTGATCGCGGACGGGTGCATCAGGACACCGACCTGATTGGGGGCGCTTCGCGCCTTCTTGGCGAGGTCGTTGATGTAATCGGTGTGAGTTTTTCGTCGGCCCAGCAGGCCGCCCCCGGTCCACGCGCGGGCATCAGCTCGAGTAGGACCACCCGGGTCGTTGGGGGAACAGAGCACGTCCAGATGGTCGAGGACGAGCAGGGCGACACGCTTCAAATCAGCTCGTCCGTCTGAACGGGCCCCGCAGAAATGGGCGGCGTGATCGTCGCTGAGCTTCCACGGTGCGTTGACGACGCCGCCGAGGGTCGTCCGGTCGGATGTGGGGAAGAACGCCCAGAACTCGCCGCGGTTGCTCGCGTGACGGGTCGGGAACTGCCCAAGACGAGTGGGGATGCGGTCGCGATCGGCCATCGCGCCGGCGTCGAGCCCCCGGGCCGCCTCGCTCGGATGGTGTTCGACCGAGAACACCCGCCAGTGCGAACTGGCCTCCGTCGTCGCTCTCGAGTATGAATTCGGCCGTTCATCCTCGTGGGATCGTGGATCGTCCGTGTCTCAGCCTCTGCGTTCTTGTTCTTCGAGGGATCAGCTCGGCGACGTGGGGCGAGAAGAGGAGGAACTCGCCGGGAACTCCGTCGAGGTCTTCGGGCAGCCAGGAGCTGTCGGCCGTGTCGCGGGGAGCCGGATGATGGTCGTCGCCCAGGACATGAACTCGGTCAGCGTCTCGTCTTCGGCGGCGGCCCCGGCGGGTCGATCGAGGAGGCGATCCGGAGAAGGGCGTCCGTTCCGCCCCGGGGACGACCTCGCGGATGCGCTCGGCGGCGTCGACGGGGTCGAAGGTGATCGAGCCGGAGAGGCTGAAGACCTCGGGACGGGTCGTGATCGCCAGAACGGACTGAACCCAAGACCGAAGCGGCCGATCTCGACGCCAGCTTCGGGCTGAGGTGCGAGGAGAGAAGCGCACCGACCCTTTCGTCGTGAGGGGATTCCCTTGGTTGGCGCAATAGAGGGCGTCGTCGGTGAGGACGACGTGGATCTTCCGCCTACTTCGAGGGAGCTCGTCGGCGCCATTCTGGATCGAGCTCGAACAGTTGTCGGTGGCCGTAGCCCCCCTCGATCGCGGTCGCGCTCGATGTTGGCGTGTTCGGGCACGAACCGGTGTGCCTCGCGGTAGGCGGCGAAGTCTCGGCGCGAGTACGCTCGACGGCCGCTCCGATCTCGGAATCGGGGCCTGCCCATGGCTTCGCGCGTCTTTTCACGGCGCGCTCCTCCGAGGCCGTGCCAAGTCAGACTCGACCGTGCCGCGGCCCGGCTGCGGGGTTTCGTGTTCCCAGACCGCAGGACGCTCCAGCCGTCTCCTCGAGGCGCCGATCTGTGTCGCGGTCGCGTTGTGACGTGCCCGCGAGTTTGGCCGCCCAGAAGTCGCGTTCGCCTTCGGGCTGGGTCGCGTGTTCGGGGCATGAGTGCCAGAAGCAGCCGTCGACGAAGACCGCGAGCCGCTCTCTCGGGAAGACGATGTCGGCCTGGCGGCGGGGGTCGAACTCGAGTGGTCGGTGGACGCGGAAGCGAAGTCCTCGGCGGTGGAGGTCAGAACGAAGGGCGAGCTCGGCGGCGGTGCCGTCTGGCGGGTACGGCGCATCCGCTCGCTGACGCCCGGTGAGGAAGGGACGGTCGGTTGCGCGGCGGGTAATACCCACGTTCGCCGGTGTCGTCAGGTCGGCTTTCGCCGACTAGATTGTTCTTTTCCGTCGTTGAGTCCGTCCCCATACAGCGACCGGATTCGTCACGTCGTCACGGGAGCAAACAACATCCCTCACATCGGCGTGCGAGGTGCCGTTCAGTTCGGAGTGCGTGGGGGAGATCGCGGCCAGCCGCTGAATGTCAGCTGATCGGGATCGGTGATCTCGGTCAGGCCTCCGTCATAGCTGCTTCGATCCCGGTCAGGGCCTCGTGCGAGGCCGATCCTGCGCTCGGCGAGGAACGCTCTGGGTTCCTTGCAACGGTTCGTCCGTTGATCAGGAGGATTGGGTATCTGTCCTCCAGGATCTCCTCCTGTAGTGGAGCGGGGAAAAGTAGCTGGTCGTGACGTAGACGCCGACCCAGCCGCGTCGAAGTCGGGTGACGGTGCGGGCCACGTGGACGGCGTTCGTCGGGGTCTTCGGGCTCTCGCATTTCGCCTGTCCGAGGATGACGAGATGTACCGAGCCGAAGCCTTTGCCGAGCTCGAGCGCTCCGATGAAGTCGAGGCCGCGGTCGCCGGAGGCTCGGGTCACTCCATGGTGACGGTAGATCCCGCCGGCGGTGAGTATAATGCACCGTGGGTAGCGTGAACGGGGGTCGATGACCGCAACCTGCAAAACTCAAGAACCGCAACAGGCAAGGCTGCACGCGTACCAATTTCCCGGCCCTGAAGCGGGCAATCGAGATCATGGACGTCTAGCTTTTCCTGTTTGCTTAAAATGGAATCGTGCGAGCCGCTGCCCTGGCGAGTATCGGGCTGTGCTGTGTGGTCTCCGCCCGCACGCCTGCTGAGCGTCTGAAGAACGACCGTCTGGAAGCCGTCCACTCCCAGATTGTCGAATGGAAGAAGACTCGCGCAAGCTTTCCTGCCGAGGGCGTCTATCGGGACTACCGGGCAGTTTTTATCGCGGAACCAGCCTCCCAGCAAGTTCTCCTGCAGCCCGCCCATAATGCCGGCGTCCAGGTGGTTTTCGGCGCTGCCTCGGAGGGGATGCGCGATGGGGTTCTGTTCCTGCATTCGCCTGGCGCCGATTTCAAAGGCACGGATATTTTCGGCTCGCCTGAGGAAGAGGACATCCCGCGCGTGGCGTCGAAATTCAAGGATCTTCCCGACGAAGCTTTCGGGACGGATGTCCATGCGCCGGAAAAGCCCCTACCCGCCCAATCCGTGCTTTTCGCGCGGACCCATCTTCCGGCCCCGAAAGTCACGAAGGACCTGACCGATGCTTATACCGCGGCGTTCCGCCATGCGACGACCCACATCCTGGCCACCGAACTAACCCCAGCCGCGATCCGAGCATCGCTCGCCGCCGGACATGCCTATGCGGCACACGAGTGGTTGTGCGATCCGACCGGCGCGGTGTTCTTTTCGCAAAGCTACTTCGGCGTATTCGAAATGGGCGATACTGCGGTTTACAATCCCTTGGCCGGCGCGGTTACCATCAGCGCGCGCCTTCCCGTTCCCGCCACCATACGCCTCCTGCGCGACAACATGATGGTGTCGGAAGTGCACGATTGGAAGCTCGATTACATCGTGAGGGATACGGGCGCCTACCGGCTGGAAGCTTTGCTTTCGATCGACGGGGAGGAGCGGCCATGGATCTTCACCAATCCAATTACCGTCGGCCCGCCCGCCGATGTGACCGTACCGGCAACGCCGATTTCCCCCAATGTGGAGGTGCTCCCCGGCATCTCCTACACAGAGGGTGCGCCGGCGGATGCGGAAAAGCACAAGCTCGACCTGTACGTGCCCCGCGATAAAAAGAACTTCCCGGTGCTGGTTTTCCTGCACGGCGGGTCCTGGCGAACGGGCGACCGTTCCTCCTACCCGGCGCTTGGCGACCGGCTCGCGCGGGCCGGGATCGGCGTGGCGATTCCCAGCTACCGGCTGATGCCGCAGAACCCGCACCCGGCGCAGATCGAAGACGCGGCCGCGGCGTTCGCGTGGGTGGTCCAGAACATCGCGCAGCATGGCGGAGACAGGTCGCGAATCTATCTGAGCGGCCACTCCGCCGGGGCTCACTTGGCGGCCCTCCTCGCTCTGGACGACAAATATTTGAAGAAGTTCGATCTGGACCGCGCCGCGATTCGTGGCGTGATCGCCATGAGCGGCATATACGATGTGGACAAGCTCGACACATTCCTGGTGGCCGCGGCCGGCGATGCCAGTGACAAGCACGACGCTTCGCCGCTGGCGCATGTTCATTCCGGGGCGCCGCCTTTTCTGATCACCTACTGCCAGTACGATTACTTCGGCTTGCCCAAACAGGCTCGCGACTTCCTCCTCGCGCTCAAGAAGAACTTCGTTCCGGCTCAGAGCCTTTACGTACCCGGGGAGAATCATATTTCGGAAATCATCAGTCTGCTGCAGGATCACGGTCTGCTCGTCGATGCCATTTTGAACACCATCAACAATCCGTGACCGCTCCCACGTTCGACTTAGTCGGGGTAGGACTCAACGCCACGGACACCCTGCTGCTGGTTCCGAAATACCCTGCGCTGGGCTCGAAGATCGCCTTCGAACGCGAAATCATGAGTCCGGGAGGCCAAGTGGCCAGCGCCCTGGTCACTTGCGGAAGGCTCGGCCTGCGGACCAAATATATCGGGGCTGTCGGCGACGACGAACGCGGCCGCATCCAGATGGCGAGCCTCCGCGAAGCCAGCCTGAATCTCGACGATCTTCAGATCCGCGCGAACTGTCCCAACCAGAGCGCCTACATCGTGATCGACCAGTCGACGGGCGAGCGCACGATTCTCTGGCATCGCCCCGATTGTTTGACGATCGACCCGGCCGTGATCACCCCGGAGAAGATTACGTGCGGCCGGATGCTGCACGTGGACGGGCACGACACGCCCGCCGTCGCGCGTGCCGCCCGCATCGCGCGCGATCATGGCATCCCCGTCAGCGTGGATGTCGACAACGTTTATCCGGGCTTCGACAAGGTACTTGCCAGCGTCGATTACCTGGTCGGCAGCACAGAGTTTCCCGCGCGCTGGACCGGCGAGCGCGATCCGTTCCGCGCTCTCGAGCGCATCCAGAACGAGTACGGCATGCGGGTCGCCGCCATGACTCTCGGGCCCCACGGTGCGCTGGCTCGAGAGGGCGGACGATTTGTGTATTCCCCCGGATTCGCCGTGAATTGCGTCGACACCACCGGCGCGGGAGACGTGTTTCACGGGGCGTTCTGTTATTCTGTGCTCAAGGGAGCATCCGTGCGGGACGCACTCGAATTTTCCAACGCCATGGCTGCTCTGAATTGCACAAAGCTGGGAGCCCGGGGCGGAATCGCCTCGGAGAATGAGGCGCGCGATTTGATCGAGCGCGGCGATCGCCGTTCCCACCCCGATTTCACCCCCACTGCATGATCCCTCTACGCTCGAGCGAGCGTGTCTACTCGCGTACGGTTGTCACCGGCTCGCTGATCGCGGTGAATACCGTCATTTTTCTGTATCAATTCTTATTGGGATATCGCGTTAATCAGTTCGTGCAAAACTGGGGGATCGTGCCGGATGATCTGCACTTGATCACGCTGATCACCTCCATGTTTCTGCACGGGGGGTGGATGCACCTGATCGGGAACATGCTGTTTTTGTGGGTCTTCGGGCGGAGCGTGGAAGACCTGATCGGCGGAAGTCGCTTCCTGCTCTTCTATCTGGTGTGCGGCCTGCTGGCGGGTGTTGTGCAAGTGATCGCCGATCCCTATGCTCGCGTACCCACCATCGGAGCCAGCGGCGCCATCGCCGGGGTGATGGGTGCCTACTTGATCAAGTTCCCTAGATCGCAGATCGACACTCTATTCTGGTTCATTCTGATCTTCCGGCTGGCGATCCCCGCGCCGTTCTACCTCCTTTTCTGGTTCGGGACGCAATTTCTGAGCGGCTTCGAATCCATCGGCGAACGGAGCTATACCGGTGGCGGCGTGGCAGTGTTTGCTCACATCGGCGGCTTCATCGCCGGAATGTTGCTGATCCGCCTGTTTCCCTCGCGCCAGCGTTGGCGGCACTGGTACGAAGAATCCTGGGCTCCACCATTCGATAGACCCCAAAACCCTCCGAAATCTCGATGGTTTCAGGACGCGGCCTTCCCGGTACTCTTGCTGTGGGAGACAATCAGTGGCCTTTTTCGAGAGTTGGCTGAAGCTTAACCGGAAGCAAATCGCGGTCCAGGAACGCGAAGCGCCACTTCGGAACGAACTGTTCTGGCGCATCCTGATTTTCGCTGTCGCGGCTACTCGCGCTTCAGTTTGGGCTGCTCTGGTGGGCAGGGGTTAGAGTATGGGGACTGGCCATACTTATTCGGTTTCTCACGTGTTTCCGGTTGCTGCTCCTGGTTGCCGTTCTGACGCGCAAGCGTTTTCCTCCTTTCGCTTCGCGCGCACTCTTCTTGCCATCGTGCTCAACCGCACTGTTGCCGATGAGCAAGGCGTCGTGAAGGTCTCACGAATATCCCCAATTCGGTGGAGCACTGATACTGACCATCCTGCTCTCCGGCCTCATGATGGGGAAATCATTCGTACGGCTCTGGACCAACGCTCTGCATCATGGTTCAGTTCGCCGCACCAGCGTCTAATTGGAGACTGGACGCACTTCTGGGATTTGCTGTACGTCACGGCGCGGCTTGGCTGGTGACGCTGTATTCGTGCCATCTGCAGCGACTATTCGAGGTCAGCCGCGCGGCCGAAGAGCAGCAGCGCAACGCAATTGTGGCTGAACGTACCCGCTTCGCGCGGGACATCCATGATACGCTGGCGCAAGGTTTCACCGGCATCATGATGCAGTTGAACGCAGCCGAGCAGCGCTTGCAGGGCGATTCCGTGGACGCGCGGGCTCATATCGAAAAAGCGCGCCAGCTTGCTGGCGAGAGCCTGGAAGAAGCCCGCCGTTCCGTATCGGCCTTGCGGGCCGGCACACTTTCGAGCGGCGGCTTACTGGACGCAATCGAACAGATCGGGCGCAAGCTCACTGCCGATTCCGGCGTTCCGCTCGAGACACAGTTGGAAACCCAACTCGAAGGCCAACCCTACGCGCTGCCCGAGCAATGCGAGGCGAATCTTCTCCGCATCGCCCAGGAAGCGATGACCAACGCCGTTCGCCATTCCGGTACCGAGCGCATTAGCATTCTCCTGGCCTATCGGACTGGCTCGGTGATGCTTGAAATCAGGGACAGCGGCCGAGGTATGAGTGGAGTCGAACCTTCGGGCTTTGGAGTCGACGGGATGCGGGAGCGCGCCCGCCAGATCGGCGGGGAGATTCGGATATTGAGCGATCCCGGGCGCGGCACGCGGATCGTGGTCACTGTGCCGAATGCGTGAAGTCATACGGATTCTCATTGCGGAAGATCATGCCGTGGTCCGCGATGGCCTCGCGGCAGTGTTGAAGTTCGAGCCGGACATGACGGTCGCGGGACTCGCCAACAACGGGCTCGAAGCGGTAACGCAGTTCCGCGAGCTGAAGCCGGATGTGGTCCTGATGGACCTGGCGATGCCGGAGCTCGATGGCGCCGGCGCGATCCTGGCGATCCGGGGCGAATTTCCGGACGCGCGAATTCTGGTGCTGACCACCTATGACAACGACGAAAGCGTTTTTCGCGCGCTCGAAAACGGTGCGCAGGGCTATCTGCTCAAGGACTGTTCGACTGCCGAGTTACTCAGCGGCGATCCGTAAGATCGGCTCCGGCGGTACGCACGTCTCGGAACGTGCCGCAGCCCGTCTTGCTGAGCGCGCCATGGCGGGCGGCCCGTTATCGCCGCGCGAAATCGAGGTGCTGAAGTGGATTGCCGAGGGCAAGAGTAACAAGGAGATAGGCGCGCTTCTGTTCATCAGCGAAGGTACCGTGAAAACTCACGTGCTGAGCATTCATGAAAAGCTTGGCGTGGGCGATCGAACTGAAGCGGTGGTGACCGCCATCAAGCGCGGCATCCTTCGCGTCTAAATAATTATTGACACAGAGAACTTTGTAATATAGAGTAGCAGCATGATCGATGCTGCCGAGCCCTTCACGCGGCCTGCGCGCCGAGGCTGGATTCCCCCGGAGATGCTCCATGCTCCGCGCCTGGATCCGGCCGCGCCCTCAGTACCGCTGCAGCCGCGCTACGCCCTGCTCGTCAATCCCTTCTATCCCAAAGATCCCCATGCGAGCTTCGGAAAGCACGTTTTAACGCCCACGCTGGCGTTGACCAGTTTCGCGGCGACGACGCCCGCCTCCTGGCAAGTTCGCTACTGGGACGAGAACCTGCTCGACGGCCGGCCGCCTCACGAGCCGATGCCGGAGGTGGTCGGAATCACGGTTCACCTGACCTTCGCGCGCCGGGCTTTTGAGATTGCGGACTGGTATCGCAGTCGAGGCAGTAAGGTGATCCTGGGCGGACTGCATGTGCTCTCATGCCCGGAAGAGTGCGCGCCCCATGCCGACGCATTGGCGCTGGGCGATGGAATCCAGTTGTGGCCAAGAATTATCGCCGATGTTGAAAAGCGTCAACTGAAGCCCCGCTACATGGCAACTTACGAAAACGAGTATCGCGAGGACCCGGTTCCGCGCCGCGCAATCCTTCAGCGTGCCAGTTTTCTGACCACCACCAGCCTGATCGCGACTCGCGGGTGTCACAATCGCTGCGGCTTCTGCTATCTGGCGACGGAAGGTCTACGCATGCCTTACCGCATGAAAGATCCCGCTCAGATCGCTGCGGAATTTGCGGAGGACGGCCAGCCGTACGCGGTGTTCATCGACAATAATTTGGGATCTCGCCGGGAATACCTGGCCGCGCTCTGCGAAGCGCTTCGGCCGCTGGAAAAGATCTGGAGCGCCGCCGTCTCCATCGATGTCACCGACGATCCCCGTTTGATTCGAGCCATGGCCCTGGCAGGCTGCACCGGCGTATTCGTGGGGTTCGAGTCTCTTGCGGACCAGAATCTCGCGGACGCCCGCAAGAAGACTCCGAAAACGGCCGACTACGCCCGCCGCGTGCGGATCCTGCACGACAACGGGATCCAGGTCAACGGCTCATTCGTGCTGGGCTTCGATCACGACCGCAAGGACGTCTTCGCGCGCACCGCCGAATGGGTGGAAGAAAACCGTCTGGAGTGCGCCACGTTTCACATCCTCACTCCGTATCCTGCGACTCCCTTATTCCGTCAAATGGAGGCTGAAGGCCGGCTGCTGCACCGCGATTGGAGCTTGTACGATACAGCCCACGCCGTCTTTCGCCCGAAGCATATGACGCCGGAGGAACTGGAGCAAGGCTATGGATGGCTGTACGAGCGGCTGTTCTCACATACGTCGATCTGGAAACGCCGCCCCGAAGATTGGAGGGCCGTGGCGCCGTATCTGGCCAGTTCGTATCTCTACAAGCGTTCCAATCGATTCTGGCGCCTGCTGATCAAGCGCCATCTGGTGCATCGCGCGTGGAAGCCGCTGGTGGAGCTGACCCGGATCAGGCATGTGCGCTTCCGGCGGCAACTGGTTGCGCGCGACGCGCCGGCGGTGTCGGGCAGCGTCGTAACTGCAGGAGTGTAAGAATCACTCTTCCGGCACGGTCCACTTTTCGCCGCACTGAAATACCTTGAAACGCTGCTCGGGCCGGTGGCCCAGCATGTGCGAGACGAACTCGCTTTCGATGTCGTCGGTGAATGTTTGGTAATGCATGGGAACCAGCCACTTCGCATCGATGTCCGCCGCCAATTGCGCGGCTTCATTCACCGAGAAATTGCCTTCTCCGATCGGAAGCAACGCCACGTTCACATTGAACGGACGCAAGTGCGCCGCCAGTTCCGGATACATCCTGCAATCGCCCGCGTGATAAATGGTCCAGCGTCCGAAGCGAATCAGGTAGCCGAGGTAAGGATATCCGCCGGCTGCCGTCCAGTCGAGCCGCGGATGCGCCGAGGGCACAGCGTACACCCGTCCGTACAGATTGTCCTTGAAGTATTCGATGCGCAATCCGGAATCCGTGGTGGTCATGCGGTTGTAGGGAATCCCGGCGGCGTTTGCGGGATCGGCGGCACTCTTTGGAAGCGCCAGCTTGGCACTGCGGCAGGCGTCGAGGATCGGGACGATGGAAGGAGCGTCCAGGTGCCCCGGGTGCCCATGCGTCGCGAAAATCATGTCGGCATTCCGGATGTCGCTCGCGGCAAGCGGCGCGGCTACCCTTCTCGTACGGCCTGCCGGATCGGACAGACACGGATCGATATAAAACGTGATGTTGGCAAAACGCACTACGAATCCGGCGTGGCCGAGCCACCATAGCGCCGGCGTTACGGACAGCGTGCGGTCGATCTCTTCGATCAGGTCGCGGCCACTTTTCGCAGGTTGCTGCATCCTGGGTATTCTATCCTCCCGCGGCGCGCCGCAACCGGTCGCGGATCGCCAGCCAGTCCGGCGTATCCGGCGGCATCTCCACCGCGATCCACGGCCAGTTCTCCGCGTCGAGCTGATGCAACACCCTGTAAAGCTGCGCCGCGTAGGGTTCCGCATCCAGCGGCATACGCACGGCTCGCGCGGTCGGGCCGAGCGCCGCACGCCATACATAGGCTCCTGTACGATCCGGAAGCTCGGACGCGCTGCGCACCAGAATCAGGCGCGTGCGCGGGCTATAGTGCTTCTCGTGCATGCCCGGCGACGGATGAGATGCTCCTGTGACGTGTTCGGCCGCCTGCTCGATCTCACCGAGCGAAATCATTCCCGGCCGCAGCAGTTTCAGCCTGCCGTCTTCGATCGCGACAACCGTCGATTCGATTCCCACGGTGCACGGACCGCCTTCAAGCACCGGCAACACATTTCCAAACACCGCGCGAACGTGCTCGGCGGTAGTAGGTGAGAGCCCGGTGAAACGGTTCGCGCTCGGTGCGGCCACCGGGACGCCGGCTTCCTCAATCAACTGGAGGGCGATCGGATGATTCGGCATGCGGACGCCGACCGTCGGCAATCCGGCCGTGACGCTGTCCGGAACGATGCTCTTTTTAGGCAGAACCAACGTCAGCGGTCCTGGCCACCATTGCCGCGCGAGTTCTTCGGCGAGCGGCGGCCAATCCGCCACGATGGTCCGCGCCATCTCCACCGATGCGACGTGCACGATCAGCGGGCTCGTCTCGGGCCGCCCCTTCATTTCGAATATTTTCTGAACCGCGGCTGGATCGAGTGCGTTCGCGCCCAGGCCGTAAACAGTTTCCGTGGGAAACGCGACCAGCCCGCCGCCGCGAATGATCTCCGCGGCCTCCCTAATCGAGATCATCTTTGTCTGAATCGGACGCGGTCTTACCCGTTTTACGCCAGACAAGGAAAGCGTGGATCAGCGCATCCAGATCGCCATCCAGCACGCGGTCTACGTCGCCGATCGACAATTTGGTGCGATGGTCTTTGACCATCCTGTAAGGAGCAAGCACGTAACTGCGGATCTGGCTGCCGAAGTTGATCTCGAGCTTGGTATCCTCCATCTTCCGGTCCTCGGCGCGCTTCTTGTCCATCTCGTGCTCGTACAGCTTGGCGCGGAGCTGCTTCATCGCGGTGGCCCGATTCTTGTGCTGGCTGCGCTCGCTTTGGCACTGCACCACGATGCCCGTGGACAAATGCGTCATGCGAATCGCTGAATCGGTGCGGTTGACGTGCTGGCCGCCTGCACCCGAGGCGCGGAACGTATCCACGCGCAGATCTTCGGGACGAATGTCGATCTTGATCTCTTCGTCAATCTGCGGATACACGAAAACCGAAGCAAACGAAGTGTGGCGGCGCGCGGCGGAATCGAAAGGCGAGATGCGCACCAGGCGATGCACGCCCACTTCGCTTTGCAGCAGCCCGTAGGCGTTTTCGCCGTTGACTTCGAAGGTCGCCGACTTGATGCCCGCGCCCTCGCCTTCCAGCCGATCTGTTTCGACGATCTCGAAGCGGTTGCGCTCCGCCCAGCGGTAATACATGCGCATCAGCATCTCGGCCCAATCCTGGCTCTCCGTGCCGCCGGCTCCGGGATGAATGGTGACGATGGCGCTTTTAGAGGCGTTGTCGCCGGAAAGCAGCATCTGGGTTTCGAGCTTTTCGAGATACCCGGAAAAGCTCTTCATTTCGCGCTCGAGGTCTTCGGAAACGTTTTCGCCTTCGCGTCCGAGCTCGAACATGGTGTCCAGATCGGAAGTCAGGCCGGATATTTTGGCGTCCTGGGCGATCTGCTCTTCCAGGCGCTTGCGATCCTGCATGATCTTCTGGCTTTTTTCGGGGTTCGACCAGAAGTCGGGAGCGTTGGTAAGCTCCTCGATCTTGGCTAATTGATTTTTTCGGGTGGGGGCGTCAAAGATAGCTCCGCACAGCGTCGGCTTGCTGGCGGAGCGTGGTATATTCGCGCTGCAATTCGTCCAGAGTCATTCTTTTACGAGTGTACCGTATGCTAGAAGTTTCAGAAGTTATGCAAGGTCCCGTCGGTCAATACAGGACTGGGTGCTCGAAGCGATCGCGTTCGCGGCGCTAGTGGCGACGTTCGCCATGGTATTCGGGCACTGGCAGAGACTGCCCGTGTTCGCCCGCCGAGGCAGCGGCGGAAGTTATAGCGTCATGGTTCTGCTCAACGCCGGCATCTACCTGCTGCTGACCTTCGCGTCGCGCTATCAGCAACTGGTCAGCGTGCCGTTCGAAATCGACCGCGATCGGCCCGAAGTCAAGCATGTTGCTGCTGCAAATGACCATCGTGCTGAAGACGATCCTGATGGTTCTGCTGGCTGGGCTGCTGTGGATCATCGTCCATACGCCATTTGGGCCGGATGCGGACCGCGGGACGCGGATTCCTGCTGGTATTCCTGATCGCGATGCTCGCGCCTACGCTGGTTTACGTTCGCAAGCTGAGCCGATTCCGCAAATGAAGACCGCACCTAAAGCCGCGCGGGGCCTCGATTTCAGCCAGGATTTGCTCGCCAAAGGCTGGTATCACAGCTTCGAATTTCCGGACGGCACCGTGATCGACGGATACATGCAGCTCGCCGTGCAGAAAGAGCGCTACGCCCGTTACCCGATCCCGGACAATTTGTCGGGCAAGCGCCTGCTCGACATCGGCGCGTGGGACGGATGGTTCAGCTTCGAGGCCGAGCGCCACGGCGCCCAAACCATGGCCATCGATTGCGTGGAGATCCCGACGTTCCTGCAGGTCCACCGGCGGCTGGAGTCGAAGGTCGATTACCGTGTGCTCGATTTCTATGAACTGCCGGCGGCGGGTTTGGGCAAGTTCGATGTGGTGTTCTTCCTGGGCGTTCTGTATCACCTGCGCCACCCGCTGCTGGCGCTCGAAATCGTTTGCGGCCTGACCACCGACGTGGCGATTGTGGAATCCTTCGTGATCGATGCGGAGACCTGGAAGGAACATCAGAATGCCATCCCGACGCTCGAGTTTTACGAAACATTCGAGCTGGGCAACCAGTACGACAACTGGAGCGGTCTCACGGTCGCCTGTCTGCTGGCGATGTGCCGCGCCGCGGGTTTCTGCCGCGTGGAGCTGATGTTTGCGGAAGGCAATTACGCCGGCGCGGCGTGCTACCGAAAATGGGAATCGCCTCCGGAGAAGCCCGCGGGTCCGCCTCCAGAACTGCTCTTCGTGTCCAACAGCCGAACGCCCGGCAACTGTTTCTCGACCAGGAAATCGGAAGAATACCTCCAATGTGTCTTTCGGGCGCCTCCCACATGTGGAAACTCGCGGAGAGGATCTGAGATTGGAGGTTGGCGGTTTCGGCACACGCGCTATCCACGTTCAACGGCACGATGATCGGAACTGTACCGCAAGCTTTCGCTTGCCCCCCGCGCTCGATCCCGGATGGTATCCCGTGCGGCTGCGCTTCGCGGACACCGGATTCAGCAACGAAATTCCGATTGCGGTCGACGTTCCATCCGGGCGGCCAAGCCGGCTCGCCGTGAAGGATTTGAGCGACGGGATGTCGTGGGATCGGGGCCAGGTCAGCATGGCCAGCGGAGGATTCCTGAGCTTCTGGGTGAGCGGATTGCCGGAAAATCGCAGCGCGCTCGACATGCGCGTGTTGTTAGGCGAAGTTCCGCTACAGATAATCTGGATCGGACCAACCGAAACCGGCGGGTATTGCCAGATCAACACGAAGGTCCCGCCCGATATCGAGAGAGGCCCGCATGCTTTTCTGATCAGATTCGCGGGCGTGAGTTCGGAGCCGCAGACTGTGAGGGTGCTTTAGAAAAATCATTCTACGAAGAAGTGGGGCGCCAGCTCGTCCTCGGCCAGATAGCGCTGCGCTTGGCGGAAAATCGCATGCAGCGTGCCTTTATCAACCTCGCGGTGCAGAGGGATCGTCAAAGTCTGGCGACTTCCACCAGCGATTTGACGGCGCAGCTTGACGTGACTTCCACGCTGCGAAAACTTGGTGAATCCAAATCGGGAGAAGATGCGCAGTAGCTCGTCGCCTGAAAGCGGCTTTAGTTTTGGCATCAAGCGACTGCGTCAAGTTCCATGGTCGCTACGATGGTCGGATCCGGTGCGATACCCAGCTCGGCCAAATCTTCGTCTTCGAGATGCAGCCCGATCGCTTCCCGAATATTCGCCGTTACCTCGTCAAGCGTGTCTCCTTGCGTGACTACCGGCAGGTCCATGCATTCGGCCACGTATTTATTTTCACCGCGGAATATACGCACTTGAATCGTCCGGCGTTTCATGAAAGCCTCATTCCTACTGTACTTCCGTACACTAGCATCCTCAACCGGGGCGCGTCCCCGGTCGACGTTCTCCGTGAAACGGTTCCGCAATGACCTGGTATCCGTCTTCATAGACGATATATCCGGGACGACTGATTCTAACGACTCGTACGCTGTATCCGAGGTCCTCCACGAGCCGCGCGAGTTCGCATCCGCGGCATACCGGAGTCCAGATCCAGACGATATGTTTCAAACCGGAGAACCATCTAACACTCCAGCAGAAACCCCTTCTTGCCGACGTTCTGTGCGCGCGTGGCCCCCATCTGAATCACGGCGCCTTCGGCTTCGTGGATATGGCCGCAGAAGAAATACGCGGGCTGATGCTTCTCGATGAATTCGCGCACGGCGCGGCTGCCGGCGTGCAGACCCGTGCGGATGCGGTCGAGGTCGGTATCGAGCGGAGGCGCGTGGCAAATCAGCACGGACGGCTTCCACGCCGCGAATTTCTCGAGGCGGGCCGCCATTTCCTCTTCTGAGTACTCGCCCGGGGTATCGAACGGAGTCGGCGTCGAGTACCCGAGCCCTGCGACGTGCGTCCCGCCGATATCAAGGGTCCCGCCGTGGAAGTTGACGAATCCGTGGCGCTCGCAGAAATCGGCAATATTCCTCTCGGACTCGTGATTTCCGGGCAGTACGTAAATGTGCCCGGCGCGGCGCTTCATCGGCTCGGCCATCTTCTCTAGTCCACGACCCCAGCTCACCAGATCGCCCGCCGCGAAGTAATAGTCGGCGTCTATGTCTACCAGGCGCTGAAGAGCCTGCCGATCGTTATGAATGTCGGAAAAAATCAGAAGGCGAGGCATGTTTCAGATACCATAGTAATAGCCCCACTTCATGCAAGACGATCCTACACAACCTAACATTAATAGCTGGCTGGAAGACGAGCTTTTTCAGGAATACAAGCACGACCGAAAAGCGGTGGACGCCACCTGGACTTCGGTTTTAGAAGGCAACGGACACACGGCCGCGCCGGCAGGGAAAGCCACCGCAGTGGCCGAGCCCTCCCGATCGCTTACTGACCAGCCGCGGGCGCTCGCCGTTCGTACCGCGGAGGTGCCTGCCGTCGCGATCGCGGAAGGCGATCAACTGATTCCTCTGCGCGGTCCCGCGCTGCGTATCGCAGAAAATATGGCGGCCAGCCTGACGATTCCCGTCGCCACCAGCCAGCGCGTGATGCCGGTGAAGGTGATCGATGAGAATCGCCGGCTGATGAACCAGCATCGCTGCTGCCACGGGGCAAAGCAAGCTCTCCTATACGCATCTGGTGGCGTGGGCCATCGTGCGCGCGATCGAAGCGGTTCCCGCGGTGAATCAGGCGTACTCGGAGCGCGGCGACGAATCGTTCCGTGTGACGCGCGGACACGTCAACCTGGGAATCGCCGTCGACGTCGCCGGCAAGGACGGGTCGCGGTCGCTGAAAGTGCCGGCCATCAAGCGCGCCGAGGCCATGAACTTCGCGGAATTCGTCGCGGCCTACGATGACCTGGTGGCTCGCGCCCGCTCCAACAAACTCACGGTCGCCGACTTTGAAGGTGTGACGATTTCGTTGACGAACCCGGGTACCGTCGGGACGGTGGGTTCCATCCCGCGATTGATGCCGGGGCAGGGCGCGATCATCGCTACGGGCGCCATCGATTATCCGCCGGAGTATCGCGGCGTGCCGGAAGACGTGCGCTCGTCCATGGGCCTCAGCAAAGTGATGACCATGACCTGCACCTACGATCATCGTGTGATTCAAGGCGCGGAGTCGGGCATGTTCCTGGCTCGTGTGCAGGCGCTGCTCGAAGGCGAGCTCGTCAATGAACGTGACGGCTTCTTCGATCAAGCCTTCCGCGATCTGGCGATCCCCGCGCAGGCCTGGCGCTGGCAGCCGGATCAGGCCACGGCCCCGATGGTCAGCTCCGATCCGCTGAAGCAGGCAGGCGTTGCGCGGCTCATCCAAGCTTGGCGCGAGCGCGGACATCTGGTGGCGGACATCGATCCGCTGGGTTTGCCCCGGCCATCTCACCCGGATCTGGAGCCTTCGGCTCACGGGCTGACGATTTGGGATCTGGATCGCACGTTTCACGCCGAATCGTTCGGCGTGCTGCCGCTGCGCACGCTGCTCGACCGTTTGCGAAGAACCTATGCGGGTAAAACCGGCGCGCAGTTCATGCACATCGATAATCCGGCCGAACGGAAATGGGTCCAGGAGCGGATGGAATCCGCCGCGGAGCAGTTCTCGCTGGACACGGCGACGCAGCGGCGTATCTTAAAAGACGTCGTTCTAACCGACGGATTCGAAGGGTTCCTCGATAACCGCTTCAAAGGGCATAAGCGCTTCTCGATCGAGGGCGGTGAGACCACGATTGCGATGATCGAGGAACTCTTGGAGCGCGCGGCCTCGGCCGGCGTACAGGAGATCGTGATCGGGATGGCGCATCGCGGACGCCTGGCGGTGCTCGCGAACGTGATCGGCAAAGGCGTGGCGCAGATTTTCTCGGAATTCGAGGGCGATATCGATTCCGAGGTCGCCGAGGGCACCGGCGACGTGAAGTATCACCTGGGCGCGAGCAGCGTCCGCCACATGTCGGGCGGTGGGGAGATTACGATTTCCGTCGCGGCGAATCCGAGCCACCTGGAAGCCGTGAATCCGGTGGTGGAGGGCATCGTCCGGCCCAAACAGGATCGCTTGGGCGATGCCAGACGCGATCGCGTGATTCCTTTGCTGATCCATGGCGACGCGGCCATGTCGGGCCAAGGCATCGTCGCGGAGACGTTGAACTTCAGCCAGATCGAAGGCTACACCACCGGCGGGACGATTCATCTGGTGATCAACAATCAGATCGGATTCACCACCAATCCGCGCGAGGCCCGTTCCTCCATGTATTGCACCGATGTCGCGCTGGGGATTCAGGCGCCGGTCTTTCACGTGAACGGCGACGATCCGGAGGCGTGCGTGGCCGCGATGGAGCTGGCCTTCGATTACCGCCAGCGATTCCACAAAGACGTGGTGCTCGACATGGTCTGCTATCGCAAGCACGGCCACAACGAAGGCGACGATCCGAGCTACACGCAGCCGCTGATTTATCAGAAACTCCAGAACCACAAACCGGTGGCGGCGCTTTATGCCGAGCGCCTGATCCACGACGGCGTGGTTGCCGCGCAGGAAGTCGCCGCCTGGCAGGAAGCGCAGAAGAAACAGCTCTACGAAATCTACGACCAGACGCAAAAGGTCAAAGAAGAGTTTGAACTGCACGAGATGGCTCCCGTAGCCGCGGACTTCCTGCCGGGGAATTCGCCCGCAACGGCCGTGGATCGCTCCGTTCTGCATCGGATCATCGATGGCGTCACCACCTTCCCCGCCGACTTTCATCTGCATCCGAAACTGACGCGGATGATCGAGCGCAGGAAGCAGGCTCATGAGGGTCCGCACGTGGATTGGGCTCTGGCCGAGACGCTGGCGTTCGGCAGCCTGGTGCTGGAAGGAACGCCGGTCCGCCTGAGCGGGCAGGATAGCGGACGGGGCACCTTCAGCCAGCGGCATGTCGAGTTTCACGATGCGGAAACCGATCGCGTGTATTCGCCGCTGCAGCATTTGGCGCCACAGTATGCAACGACCCAGGCGCCATTTGAGGTGTATAACAGCCCGCTGAGCGAGTTCGGCGTGGTCGGGTTCGAGTTCGGCTACAGCGTGGCGGATCCGCTCTCGCTGGTGCTGTGGGAAGCGCAGTACGGCGATTTCGTGAACGGAGCGCAGATCATCATCGATCAGTTCATTTCGGCGGCCGAATCCAAGTGGGGGCAGCCTAGCGGAATCGTGATGTTGCTGCCGCACGGTCAGGAAGGCGGCGGACCGGAACATTCCAGCGCACGCCTGGAGCGATTCCTGCAACTGTGCGCCGAAAACAATATGCAGGTGGCGTATCCGACCACACCGGCGCAATATTTCCATCTGTTGCGGCGCCAGATGCGCGGCGGCAGCGATCGTCGCGGGCTGCGTAAACCGCTGGTGGTGATGACGCCCAAGAGCCTGCTGCGGCATCCGAAAGTGGTTTCGACGGTGGATGAGCTGGCGAGCGGCGCGTTTCAGACGGTTCTGGATGACGCTCGCGTGACCGATCCCGCCAGTGTGACTCGGATTCTGGCGTGTACCGGAAAGATCTACTATGAGCTGCTGGCGGCGCACGAGGCTCGCGGCGGACCCTTCGCTATCGTCCGCTTCGAGCAGTTGTATCCGTTCCCGCAAGCGGAGTTCGCTGAAATCCTGCGGCGGTATCCCGCGGCGCAGCACGTGGTGTGGGTGCAGGAAGAGCCGCGGAACATGGGCGCGTGGTCGTCGATTCGCGGACGCATTCAGCCGATGTTGGGACCGAATCAAGCGATCGGATATGCGGGACGCCCGCGCAGCGCGAGTCCCGCGCCGGGATCGCCCAAAGTGCATCAGCGCGAGCAGGCGCAGTTGATCGAAGCGGCGTTCGCTGCGCCGACAGTGGCGCGCTTCGGACGCAAACGGCTGGTTCGGCGGAAGAAAGAGCGGTAGCGTACCCCCGTCCTTACGGACGGGGCTGGAGGGGCCTGGTTAGCCCCGCCGGTTACGGCGGGGGAACACTACCGAGTCTCTCGCGCGAGCTTGGCCGTTGTGATCGCCTGGCCCAGATGACGCTGCGTATGTTCGGCGACGTGAACCAGCAGGCCGAGCACCGTCGAAGGCAGGCGCTTCTTCCCGATGTAGCGCGGCTCGTTCAACATGCCAGGCTCGATGGCACGAATTCTTCGCTCGGCATCGCTTAACTTCTCATCGACATCTTCAAGCAACTCCGCGAGCGTTGTCGTGGCCGGCTCGGTTTCCTGCTTGAGTGTGGCGATCTGGGCGTCGCTCAATGGATCGCCGCAGAGGTACGTCACCAGCCGGTCCACGCTGTGAGCGATATGCCGCAGATGAAAGCCGAGCGGCGGAAGCGATCCTGCGCGCCGCCAAACGTCGCCGGTTGTCAAACCTTCGGTGTAGTGGGCCAAATCCTCGCGCACCATTTGGAACGAGTGAAACACGGGCATCAGGTGCGGTGGGACGCCTTCGATGGGTCCACGTAACCAAGCTTCCTGAAGACGGGCTTCCTGAGGACGGGGTTCTTTCATTGTGCGGTAGCCTCCACGGGCGCGGTTTGGGCGCTCTCATTGCCGGTCAAGTCCACAGCCGAAACCGTGTAGCGATACCGTTTCCCAGGCTCGATCATCGAATCGCTAAAGGTCGGGGCTTCGATCAACGATGCGATCTTCTGGAATGGGCCATTGTCCACTGAACGATAGATGTTGTAACCCCGAAAATCCGTTTCCGTATTGCGCGTCCAGGCGAGCTCGATGGATTGCGGAGTTGGAACGGCCGACAATCCTTCAGGAACACCCGGAGCAAAGCTATCCACCGGCGTAATCTCGACCGGTTCCGAAAGCACGCTCCACTGATTGTCGGCGGCGATGGCCTGAACGAGATACCGATAGCGTGTTCCGAAGACGGTAGTGTCGTCTAGGTACCGCGGGACATCGGAGTCGGCGAGCTGCTGCGGCTGCCCACTGCCTTCGGCGCGGAAGATGCGATAGCGCGGACCGGTCCCGGACCAGGTCAGCTCCACGCCTTTCGACGACGATTCTGCGGTTTCGGCGTGGACGGCGTAGCCAGGGGTTGAATCACCATGAGCGACACGGGATTCGACCAGGCCGACGGCTTCCCCTTGGGCCCCGTGGCGCGCACGGCCAGCACGATGGTCTTTCCGATCCATGTTTGAGCAGGCGTTTGAGCCGGCACCTGGCCGGTGACCGGCCCGGGCTTAGCGATAGGCAACGCGACGAGCTTACTGTCAGACTGGTCCGCTCCAATGCGGAGCTCGATGGAGCGGACGCTGGTCAAATCCAGATTCTCGGTGGTCTTGTCCGGCAAGGTGAACGCGAACTCGATATTGTCGCCGGACTCCCAGGCGCGGAAGTCGGTGATGGTGACGGGAATATCCAGGGTCGGCGGCATCGGCGGCCCGACGTAGCCGCACGCAGACAGCAGTACCGCTGCCACCATAAGAACCCCAAGCCTTCACAGAATATACCGGCTGAGGTCCTGATCCTTGACGATGTCCGCCAGTTGCTTGCGCACGTAACCGACGTCGACTTTCACGTTCTTCTTCTTGAGATCCGGCCCATCGAAGGAGACGTCTTCGAGCAGTTTCTCAAGAATGGTGTGCAGGCGGCGCGCGCCGATATTTTCCGTCGTTTCATTGACGCGCGCGGCGAAGGCCGCGATCTCTTCGAGCGCGTCTTCGGTGAAGGATAGCTTGATGCCTTCGGTATCCAGCAGCGCCTGATACTGCTTGATCAGCGCATTTTTCGGCTCTTTCAGAATGCGAATGAAATCGGCTTCGGTCAGCGATTTCAGCTCCACGCGAATGGGAAAGCGGCCCTGCAATTCGGGAATCAGGTCGCTCGGTTTCGAGACGTGAAACGCGCCCGCGGCGATGAACAGAATGTGATCCGTGCGGACGAAACCGTAGCGCGTATTGACGGTGGTGCCTTCCACGATCGGCAGGATGTCGCGCTGCACGCCTTCGCGGCTCACGTCGGGACCATGGCCGCCTTCGCGGCCGGCGATCTTGTCGACCTCGTCCAGGAAGATGATGCCGCTGCGCTCCACGCGCTCGATGGCGATGCGCGTGACCTGGTCCATGTCGACCAGCTTCTGCTCTTCTTCCTGCACCAGATAATCCACGGCCTCGCCGACGCGCATTTTGCGCTTGCGGGTGCGCCCGGCGAACAGTCCCGGCAGCATGTCCTTGAGGTTGATGTCCATCTCCTCGATGCCGCTGGCGGTAGTGACTTCAAACGACGGGCCGCGCTCGCGGACGTCGATCTCCACCATGCGGTCGTCGAGTTTGCCGGCGCGCAGCCGCTCGCGCAGTTTTTCGCGGGTGCGCTCGGCGCTTTCGCTTTCCTCGGGCTGCGCCGGCATCAGCAGATCCAGCAAGCGCTCCTCGGCGTTGCGCTCGGCGCGATCTTCCACTTCTGCCAGACGCTCTTCCCGAACCATGTCGATCGAAATCTCAACCAGGTCGCGAATCATCGATTCCACGTCGCGGCCGACGTAGCCGACTTCGGTGAACTTGCTCGCCTCCACTTTGAGAAACGGAGAATTGGCCAGCTTCGCCAGCCGCCGCGCGAGCTCGGTTTTCCCGACGCCCGTGGGGCCGATCATCAGGATGTTCTTCGGCATCACCTCTTCCGCCATTTCGGGGTCGAGTTTCTGGCGGCGGATGCGGTTGCGCAGGGCGATGGCGACGGCGCGCTTGGCATCGTGCTGGCTGATGACGTACTTATCCAGCTCGCGCACGATTTCGCGCGGAGTCAATTCATCCAGAAGAGGCGTGTCTTCGGCAGCTTGGGCGGGAAGGTAGATGACCATTTAGCCGAGTTCCTCGAACACTACGGATTCATTGGTGTAGATGCAAATCTTGCCCGCAATGATCATAGCCTTTTCCACGATGTCGCGGGCGGATAGCTTGGTGTTCTCGATCAGCGCGGTGGCGGCGGATTTGGCGTAAGCGCCGCCGGAACCGATCGCCGCCACGGATTCATCCGGCTCGATCACGTCGCCATTGCCGCTGAGCAAATAAGTGTTCTCCTTGTCGGCAACCAATAGGAGCGCCTCCAGGTGGCGCAGGGAACGGTCTGTTCTCCATTCCTTCGCCAACTCGACGGAGGCTCGCGAGAGGTTGCCGTTATGCTGTTCGAGCTTGGCTTCGAATCGTCCGAACAGCGCGAACGCGTCCGCGGTGGATCCCGCGAAACCGGCTAGAATCTTGTCTTTATACAGCCTGCGGAGCTTTTTCGCGGACGACTTTAGCACTTCCGAGCCCAGGGTCACCTGGCCGTCGCCCGCCATCACCACCTTGCCGTCGCGCCGGACGCAGAGGATGGTCGTGGAGCGGATCTTTTGTCTCATGTGTGAACTTTTAGTGTATACGCTGGGAAAAACCTCAGTGCCCGATCAGTCAACAGTGATCAGCAGATTTCCGGCTGCGTCCACCTGGAATCGCCAGCCAGCGGGCACGAGCGTGGTGGAACCGTAGTCGAGCACGAGCGCGGGTCCGTTGACCGGCGTTCTGGCGAGCTGGTCCCGATTCCAGACGGGAATGCGCCTCCAGGACCCTGAAACCCAGACTCGCCGGACCTCCGCGGCTCCCTTTTGCATCGTCGGACGGACGATGCGTGGCTTAGCCAATTTGACGCGGGCGCGCACACGGATCGTGACGACCTCGACTTCGCGCTCGGGAAGCGAATATCCGTAGATCCGGGCATGTTCGCGATGAAATGCGGTGGCGGCGCTGCGCGCAGATTTCCAGGGGACGTTCAGTTCGTAGCTCTGGCCGCGATATCTCAGGTCGGCGGAGCGTTCGATATGCGCCCCGGGCGATTCGCGGCGCGCGCGTTTCTCGAGACCTTCAAACCTGGGTTCGACATTGCCGCAGCCGAGCACACCCGCGGCGTAATCGCGAACGGCGTCGGCCATCAGCATGCCTAGTGCCGATAGCGCTCCGGCGTACTGAGGCACGATCACGGAACCCATTCCTAACTGCGCTGCGATTTCGCAACAATGCAGCCCGCCGCATCCCCCGAAAGCGACCAAAGCGAACTCGCGGGGATCATAGCCGCGTTCAACCGAGACCACTCGCATTGCCCGCTCCATGTTGGAATTGGCGACGCGTAAGATTCCCGCCGCGGCCGCGGCCAGATCGATCTTCAAACGGCGGGAAATGTGCCCGACAGCGGCGGCGGCCCGATCGGCATCCACGCGCATATCGCCGCCGAGCAGCGACTGAATGCGGCCCAGCACCACGTGCGCATCGGTGACGGTCGGCTCCGTTCCGGAGCCGTAGCAGGCGGGACCGGGATCGGCGCCCGCGCTCTCCGGACCCACGCGCAGCAGCCCGCCCGCATCTACTCGCGCGATGGAACCCCCGCCCGCACCCACCGTGTGAATGTCGAGCATCGGGACGCGAATCGGAAACCCGTCGACCGAGGCTTCGGTAGTTTCACGAGCGGCGCCGTCGGCCAGGCTCACATCGGTGGAGGTGCCGCCCATGTCGAAGCCCAGGATCTTTCGGAACCCGCTGCGGCGGGCGGTTTCCATCGCGCCCACCACGCCCCCGGCCGGGCCTGAGAGCACGGTACGGACGGCATGCCGGCGGGCATCCCTGGCGGAAAGGAATCCGCCATTCGATTGCATGATGGCGATCCGGAATCGGCGGGCACGCTCAAGATCGGCCAGATAGGCTTCCATCAGCGGGCCGACGTACGCGTTCACCGCGGTCGTAGAGCTTCGTTCGTACTCGCGAAATTCAGGGCTGACGTCGTGAGAGGCGCAGACGTACACGCCGGTTTGCTTTAAGCGCTGCAAGGACGGCGCGTTCATTGGCAGCGTTCTGATAGGCGTGCAGGAAGCAAATCGCGATCGCGCGGACTCCGGAACGCTTCAACCGCGCGGACAATCTCTTGAGCTCGGCTGCGGATGGCCGCCGAGCGACCGTTCCATCGTGATAGATACGCTCGTGAACGCCGAAACACAGATCTCGCGGGATCAAGGGACGCCGGGGCATCGGCGTGAGGTTGTACAGCTCGGGACGATTCTGGCGGCCGATTTCGAGAAGATCCTCGAATCCGGCGGTGGTGACGAAGGCCGTCCGCGCGCCTTTGCGCTCGAGTAAAGCGTTGGTCGCGACCGTGGAACCGTGAACCACGTCGACGTTTCGTTCTTTTGCGGCAGCCTGTTCCAGTCCCGCCAAAATCACCTTGGCGGGCGAGCGCGGATTCGACCGTAGCTTGAAGGATTCCAGGCGCCCATCGTCGTGGAGCACCACGAAATCGGTGAATGTGCCTCCCGCGTCGACGCCGATGCGCATTAGTTCAGTTTATGCAGAGTGTCATCATAGAAGGTAGTGATCCTCCTGCGGGGTGTTTCCAAGACATTTGAAGGAAAGCGCAAGGTGACCGCGCTTGAAGGGATCGATCTTTCGATCGCCAAGGGTGAGATGGCCTCGCTGGTGGGGCCCTCGGGTTCCGGGAAATCGACCATGCTGAATCTCATTGGCGGGCTCGATAGACCCAGCCAGGGCGAGGTCGAGTTGGACGGCCAGCCGCTCTCGAAACTCAGCGACGACGACCTGACGCGCGTCCGTCGCGACAAGATCGGATTCATTTTCCAGTTTTTCAATCTGCTGCCGACGCTGTCGTGCCTGGAGAACGTAGCGCTCCCGCTGCATCTGCGCGGCTGGCCGCGAAAGAAGGTGGAGGAGCGCGCCCGCGAATTGCTCGATACGGTCAAGCTCGGCGCACGCCTGGATCACCTGCCAGACGAGCTCTCCGGAGGAGAGCGTCAACGTGTCGCGATCGCACGCGCCCTCAGCGTGTATCCCCCGATCCTGCTTGCGGATGAGCCCACGGGGAACCTGGATACGCACACCGGCGCTGAGATCCTGAAGCTGATTCACGATCTGCACGACCGGCTGGGAGCGACGGTTTTAGTGGTCACGCACGACAAGACCGTGGCGGAGAGTTGCCCGCGCACGATCCAACTGCGCGACGGCCGCGTGTTCGCCGATACGCGCCGAGGAAGAAGTTCGCCGATGATTCTGCTCCGGCTGATCAGCTGGCCCTATGCGCGCAAGCACCTGCTGCGGGTTTTGCTGACCACTGTGGGCATCGTGCTGGGCGTGGGTGTGTTCGTGGGCATGCGCACCGCGAACAAGAGCGTGCTGGCGGCGTTTAACCAGACCATCGACCGTATCGCGGGTGCGGCGCAGCTCCAGGTAACGGCCGGCGATGCCGGCTTCGACGAAGACGTGCTCGACAAGGTTCGGGATCTGCCCGAAGTGCGCGCGGCCGCTCCGGTGATTGAGGCTACTGTCGGCACAGGCAAAAGCAACCTATTGATTTTAGGGGTTGATATGCTCGGCGACCGTAACATCCGCAATTACGATCTGGAGGGAAGCGACGACGCCATCGACGATCCGCTGATATTTCTCGCGCAGCCTGATTCGCTGATGGTGACCAAGAAGTTCGCCGACGAACGCGGGCTGGCGATCAACAGCAAGCTCCCGATGCGCACCATGCAGGGCGACCAGGTGTTCACCGTGCGCGGCATCATGAAGCCGGGCGGACTGGCCAGCGCCTTCGGCGGCGATCTGGCGATCATGGACATCTACGCGGCGCAGAAGATGTTCGGGCGCGGTCGCAAGTTCGACCGGATCGACATCGCGCTCGGCGAAGGCGCTTCCCTTGAAGGCGCCACCGCGAAGCTGCAAGCGCTGCTGGGCGCGGGTTTTCAGGTGGAACCGCCCAGCTCGCGCGGGCAGCAATTCGAATCCACGTCGCGCATGTACGCACTGGCGTCCAACATCACCAGCGTCTTCGCGCTGTTCATCGGGATGTTTATCATCTACAACACCTTCGCGATCGCGGTGACGGAGCGGCGGACGGAAATCGGAATTCTGCGCGCGTTGGGAGCGATGCGCGGCCAGATCCGCACGCTGTTTCTGGTTGAAAGCGCATTGGCTGGGCTGGCGGGAACGTTCGTGGGCGTGTTGTTCGGCATCGCCATGGCGCGTGCGATGTCGGGATACATCGGCGGCATGCTTACGGAGATTTACGGAGTCGCGCAGAGTCCCGGCGATCTGACGCTGGACCCGTGGCTGATCGGAACCGCGGTCGCGATGGGATTGGTCACCAGCCTGGTGGCTGCCGTGATTCCGGCGCGCAGCGCGGCGCGCGTGGATCCAGTGAAGGCGCTGCAAAAGGGCGGATTTCAGTCGCTGGGCGAAGGCGAGAATCGCGCGCGGCGCCGATGGGCGATCGCATTCGGCGGGTTGTCGGTGGTAGCCTTCGCCTTCAACCGGTTCGCGATCGTAACCTACGTGGGCTTCGTGCTGGCGATTCTGTCGGCGGTGCTGCTCTCGCCGGCATTGTCTTTCTGGCTGTCGCGGGCTCTTCGTCCGTTGCTGGCGCGGCTGCGTCCGGTGGAAGGAGCGCTGGCGGCGGACAGCCTGATTCAGGCGCCGCGGCGGACGTCGGGAACCATTGCCGCTCTGATGCTGTCGCTCGCGCTGGTGATTTCGCTGGGCGGGCTGGCCCGGTCCAGCTACGATTCGCTGGCCGAGTGGATGCGTATCGCACTGAATCCGGATTTCTTCGTGACCACGGCGGAAACGTTGTCTTCGCGAAGCTTCGTGTTCCCCGCCTCGCTCGCGGACGGCCTGCGCGCGATCGAAGGCGTCGCTGAAGTGCAGCCGGTGCGCAGCGTGCGCACGATGGTGAAGAACGCACCGATCATGGTGATCGCCATCGACGTGGGCGCAGTCGCCAAGCATGTTCATCTGCCTCCCATCGAAGGAAACTCGGAGGAAATGTATCGCTTGGCAGCTGAGGAGAAAGGCGTGGTGGTGTCAGCGAACTTTGCACGGCTGCACGATGCGCACAAAGGTGAGGTGCTGGAGATCCCCACCCCGGCCGGGATCCTCCGCTTGCCAATTGTGGGCGTGGTCGACGATTTTTCCGATCAGCAAGGAACCTTGTTGCTCAACCGGGCCCTCTTCATCCGCTACTGGCACGACGATTCGGTGAACGTGTTCCGCGTGTACATCACACCGGGCGCTGACGCCGCTCAAGTCCGGCAGCGCATCCTGAAAGCTTACGGTAGTCAACAGCGCCTATTCGTACTGACCAACCGCGAAGTGAAGGACTTCATCACCAAGCTGACCGACCAGTGGTTTGGATTGACCAACGTGCAGACGGCGGTGGCGGTGCTGGTGGCGATCCTGGGCATCGTCAACGCGCTCACCGTTTCGATCACCGACCGGCGCCGCGAACTGGGTGTGCTGCAAGCGGTGGGCGGGCTGCGGAACCAGATCCGGCACACGATCTGGATGGAGGCGGTCGCGATCGGGATCATCGGCGTGGCGCTGGGACTGGCGCTGGGGGCTGTGCAGCTGTTTTATACCATCGAGATCGCGCGCCGGGATTTGGTCGGCATCAGCATTAATTACGCGTATCCATTCCAAACCGCGCTGATCCTGATACCGGTGATTCTGGGATCGGCGTTACTGGCCGCGCTGGGTCCGGCCGAGAGCGCGGTGCGCGGATCGCTGATCGAGGCATTGGAGTATGAATAAGCTCCTTCTCTTCGCGGCGGTCCTGCCGGTGCTTGCGCCGGCATTTGGCCAAGACCCGCGGCAGATCATCTTGGAAGTGCAGAAGCGCCAGCACGCCGATTCGCAACGCTACGAGGGAACGCTGGAGGTGACCAGTCAGGGTAACCAGGTGGCCACCAAGCGCTGGATCTACCAGCGCATCGGATCCTTCGGAAACAGCAAGGCGATTCTAAGATTCACGGCTCCGGCCGAGGTGAAGGGTGTCGGGCTGCTGATTGTGAATCATCCGGACCGCGCCAGCGACCAGTGGATGTGGCGGCCCGCAATCGGACGGGATCAGCGCATCGCCCTGCAGGATCGCTCGACACGCTTTTTCGGCACCGATTTCAGCTTCGAAGACCTGGAGGAGCGCGACGTCGATCAATACAATTACAAACTGCTGGCGGATGAAGACGGAATGTGGAAACTGGAATCGCGTCCGCGAAAATCGTCGCAGTACGAGTATTCCTACTTCTGGATCAAGAAGGACAACTACACGTTCGTGAAGATCGAGGCCTACAACAAGAAGGGCCTGGTGCGGACCATCGACTACAAGAACTACGAACAGATCAAGGGCATCTGGACCGCGCGATTGACCGAGGTGTACGACGTGACGCGCAAGAGCCGCACCGTTCTCAAGTACGAGAAACTCGAATACAACCTGCCGATGAAGGATGACGACTTCACATTGCAGGCTTTGCGTCGCGATTTATGATCGATGCTGGACTGATGATCGTCGCTCTGTTCGCGCAACAGTTTGAACAGCGCGGATTTATCGAAAACAGCACAACGGCGTATCCGCAGACCGCGCCAAATGACAGCAGCCGCGTGGTGGACGAACTTCTGTTCCGCGAAGAGGCATCCTACAAATTCGCACCTTGGTTTACCGTCAATGGCTCGTTCGACGCGCGTACCGATTCGCACCGGCAGACGGCTCGCGATTGGGTGGTGGACGCGGACGATCGCAGCATCCAGCGTCCGGCTTTTTCCGTGCGCCGTTTAAGCGCCAGCATTCATCGCGGCAAGGTTACGGCGGAGATCGGGCGGCAATTGATCCGCTGGGGAAAGACCGACATTTTGAATCCCACCGACCGATTCGCGCCCAGAGATTATTTGTCGAGCGTTGTGGACACAGATTTTCTGGGAGTATCGGCAGCGCGGGTCACCTACGAATCGGGTGGCGACACTCTCGATCTTGTGTGGCAGCCATGGTTCACTCCCAGCCGCACGCCGTTGCTGAACCAGCGTTGGACTGTGTTGCCGCCGCAAGCCGCCGGTGTGAACATTGTCGATGCCGGTGCGCGCTATCCGGGCGGATCGCAGTACGGGGCTCGCTGGAACCACATCGGTTCGGGATATGAGTACTCGCTGTGCTTTTTCGACGGGTTTCAAAATCTGCCATCGTTCGACGCCGCGCTTACTCCGTTACCGGCGTCGGTGGCGCTCACGCGGACGTATCCGGATTTGCGGCTGTATGGAGGCGATGCAGCCATCCCGCTGGCCTGGCTCACCATCAAAGGCGAGGCTGCCTACTTCACGTCGTCGACTCCGGGAGCGGAAGAGTACGCGCTGTACGTGGTCCAGCTCGAGCGGCAAGTGAAGGAGTGGTCGTTCGTCGGCGGATACGCGGGGAGCGTGGTGACGCGCGAGGCGGCATCGCCCCTGCAATTCGCTCCCGACCGGGGATTTGCGAAATCGTTCGTCGGGCGCGCAGGGTTGACCATCGACGCGAATCGCAGTCTGGCGATTGAGACGGCGATGCGCGCGGGCGGATCGTTCGTGCGCTTCGAATACTCGCAATTATTCGGGCAGCACTGGCGGGCGACCGGCGGGATTGCATGGATCCGCGGGGACATGGCGGATTTCCTGGGGCAATACAGCCGGAATTCGTACGGATCGCTGGCCCTCCGCTATAGCTTCTAGAGTAGAGGGACAATGTTGGTATGTCGCTGACCGCCTCGACCATGATGGAGCTGGGGACCGAGATCCCGTCGTTTTCCCTGCCGGATGTGCGCACGGGGAAGATGGTGCGCGTTCCGGAACACGTTGGTCAACAAGGTGCACCGGGACCCATCCTGGTGATGTTCATCTGCCGCCATTGCCCGTACGTGATCCATGTCAAGAGCGAGCTCGCGCGGATCGGCCGGGACTACGCAGGCAAAGTGGCGATCGTCGCGATCTCGTCCAATGATGCCGCATACGTCGCGGACGATTCTCCGGAAAAGCTCAAGGAAATGGCCGAAGAGCTCGGCTTCAACTTCCCGCTGTGTTACGACGAGACGCAGGATGTCGCCACGGCTTTCACTGCCGCATGCACGCCGGATATTTTCCTGTTCGATAAAGACCATCGCCTGGCGTATCGCGGCCAGATCGACGGCAGCAGGCCCGGCAACAGCGTTCCTGTGGATGGCCGCGATCTGCGCGCCGCCATGGACGCGTTGCTCCAAGGCGGACGTCCCGCAGCCGATCAGCGTCCCGCCACCGGATGCAACATCAAGTGGAAGCCCGGAAAGCAACCGGTCTATTATCACAGCGCGCTTGTCAAAAAATGACGCGCATTGTCCTATTCCTGTTGGCCGCCGTTGTCTGGGGACAAACCTCTTCGCAATACACAATTGAAGTAGTCGCCAACGGAATGCGATTCGCGGACGGGCCGGTGTGGTCCCTCGAAGATTTTCTGCTGTTCAGCGATACGGTTACGGACAAGCAGCACAAGTTCACGCCGGGCAAGGGCATCTCGGAGATCGGCACCCATCCTGGCGGCACCGCGGGCAACGCATACGACGAGAAAGGGAATCTTTACACCTGCGAATTCCGTGACCGGCGCGTCACTCGTACGGCCAAAAACGGAAAGGTGGAAGTGATCGCCGCGCGCTTCGAGGGCAAGCGCCTCAATGCGCCCAATGACGTGGTCGTGCGGCGCGATGGCAACGTGTACTTCACGGATCCGGCCTTCGGAAACCAAGAGGACACGCGCGAGCTGGATTTCAACGGCGTGTTCCGCGTGACGACACGGGGACAGATCGAAGCCGTCGCGAAGTGGAAAACGCGTCCCAATGGAGTGGCTCTTTCGCCCAACGGACGGACCTTATATGTGTCGGATTCGGACGGCCAATCGATTCACGCTTTCGATTTGGATCGCGCAGGTGCGGCATCGAATGATCGCATCGTGGTCTCCAAGATTCCGGGCGCTCCTGCGGGTCTGCGCACCGATGAGATGGGAAATATTTACGTCGCCGCGAAGGGCGTCCTGGTGTATTCCCCGCAAGGCGAGCTGGTCCGAACGATTCAGATAACCGAAACTCCGTCTAATCTCGCGTTCGGCGATCCGGATTTCTCCACGCTCTACGTGACCGCGCGGACGTCGGTCTATCGCATACGCCTGGGCGTGAAGGGGGCGGTGCCGTATTCCCCGTAAGCTGTCGTCATCGAAAACGTCGAGAAGATATCCGGCACATCCATTGCCAGGTGTGGGCGCGCTGATTTTCCGTGGCCGCGGGCGGAGCGGAGCCATCTTGTTGGTCGAGCGCGGCGGCCATCCGCTGAAAGGATACTGGTCGCTGCCCGGAGGGTTGGTCGAAACCGGGGAAAGCCTCGATCAGGCGGTGCGGCGCGAGGTGCTGGAGGAAACCGGACTGCAAGTGAAACCGGTAGAAATGTTTGGCGTTTTCGAACGGGTGATCAAAGACGCCCGCGGCCGCGCCGAATATCATTACCTGCTGGTCGATTACGTCTGCAGAGTCACCGGCGGAAAGCTCAAAGCGGCGGACGACGTCGCGCGCGTGGAATGGGTCCGGCGGGAACGGCTGGGAGATTATCAGTTGACGGAAGGGACTCGCGAAGTGATCGAGCGGGCGTATTCAGGTGCAAGCCGAAAAAGCGCTTGAATTTGACGATCTGCGCACTCTGCTGGGGCGCTACGTGCGCAGTCCCATGGGGCAGGCGGAGTTGCTGGGCGTAGCGCCGCTGGCGGATCGCTCTGCTATCGAAAACGCGCTGGCCGATGCGGCCGAAGCGATCGAATACCTGCGCGCGGCTTCGAATCCGCAAACCGCCAGCCGGGGCGCGGCGATCCGGCCTCGTTTCGACCTGGGCGACTGATCCGGCGCCTCTGGTCGCGCGCCTGCGGATCCAGGGAGCCACTCTCGACGCACCGGAAATCTTCGAACTGGCGCGGCTGCTGGACGTCGCATCCGAGGCGCGATCGGTAGTGCTCTCCGCACGCGAACGTTTTCCGCGGCTGGCGGCGCACGCATCGGCCATCGCGGATCTGCGCGACCTGGCCCACGATCTTCGCGGCAAGATTCTGCCCGACGGAACGCTGGCGGATGATGCAAGTGTCATGCTGGCGCGTCTGCGCCGCGACAGCGAACGGCAGCGCAGGCACATCGAAGACTCACTGGCGCGGTTTCTGCGCGCGCATCACGAAGACGGAACGCTACAGGAAGACTTCGTCACCATCCGCAATGACCGTTTCGTCGTGCCGATCGTAACCGGCCGCGAACGGCGCGTGGATGGCGTGATTCACGGGTCGAGCGGCTCCGGCGCCACGGTGTTCGTCGAGCCGCTGGAGACCATCGAGCTCAACAACGAACTGGTCCGCTTGCACGAGGAAGAACTGCGCGAAGTGCATCGGCTGCTGCGCGAATTCACCGCGAGGATGCGCGAACATGCGGTCGAGATCGCGGCGTCGGTCGCGGCATTGAGCCGGCTGGAGCTGCTGTTCGGAAAAGCGGAATTCGCGATCGCCTTTCGATGTTCCGTACCTCGGCTGAGCCCGGAGCAATCGCGGACAATCGTATTGCGCGACGCGCGGCATCCTTTGCTCGAGGACATCCTGCGCGGCCAAAAGAAAATGGTGGTTCCGGTTTCGCTCGAGCTGAATACGGCCCAGAGCACCTTACTGATCAGCGGACCCAATACCGGTGGAAAGACCGTCGCGCTGAAGACCATCGGACTACTGGCGCTGATGACTCACGCTGGCCTGCCGGTGCCCGCCGAACATGCCGAGTTCCCGCTGTTTGACGATGTTTTGGCCGATATCGGCGATCACCAGTCGCTGGCCGAGAGCCTGAGCTCGTTTTCGTCCCACATCGTGGCGGTGCGTTCGATGCTCGAACTGGCGACGGGCGATTCGTTAGTTCTGCTGGACGAGCTCGGCCGCGCGACCGATCCCGAAGAAGGCGGTGCCCTGGGCGTGACCGTGCTCGAAACGTTCCGCGCGCGCGGGGCGTTTACCTTGGCTTCGACGCACCTGATGGCGATGAAGGTGTACGGCGCATCCACTCCCGGTGTCCTGAACGGCTCCATGGGATTCGACGAAGCCACGCTCGATCCAACCTACGTGCTGCGGCTGGGCGCGCCGGGGAAATCGGCAGGCCTCGATATCGCCAGCCGCCTGGGCCTCGATCCGGCGCTGATCGAGGAAGCGCGGGGAAGAATGGCGGCGTCGGATCGGGATGTTTCGCGGTTTCTTGGTGAGATGCATCAGAAGTTGGAGCAGTTGGAAACGGAACGCGCGGAAATCGCTGCGCGGGACCACTCGCTCGCGCTGCGCGAACAGGGACTGGAGCAGACCTGGGAACGAAAATACATCGCCAAGATTCGAGAGGTGGAAGAGCAAGCCGCGGATCTATCGGTGCAGTTCGAACGCCGCGCTCAGGAAACCATCGAGGATCTGAGCCAGAAGGCGCGTACCAAAATTGCCAAAACACGGCGTGAGTTTCAGGAGCAAGTCGCATCGCTCGCACCCGCGCCCGCGGCTGCAGGCGCCACAGCACCGCTCAAACTGGAGCCCGGCGCGCAGGTGCGGCTCAAGGGGATCCGGCAGCCCGCGACGATTCGCAAGGTTTTAGAGAGTGGAGAGATCGAAGTCGAAGCCGGGTATCTGAAGATGCGGGTTCCCGCGGCGGACATCGAAGAAGTGATTGCGAAAGTGCCGGCGGCACGTAGCTCGTCGATTACCTTCAATCAGGGGCCGGAGTTCGCCACCTCCATTCGCGAGATAAATCTGATCGGCCAGCGCGCCGAGGAAGCCTGCGAGCGCGTCGACAAGTTTCTGGATACCGCTGCGCTGGGGCAAGCCGACCTGGTGCGGATCGTGCACGGGCATGGCATGGGGATACTGCGCAAAGCGATCGCCGATCTGCTGGCGCGCAATCCGCATGTGGCGAAGTTTTACGCGGCCAGGCCTGAAGAAGGCGGAACCGGAGCTACGATCGTCGAATTGAAGTGAAGCGTTTTACGCTTTGGCGGCTTGCGCTTGCGCCGTCAGCGCGCGCTGACGCTCGAAGGCCAGCTTGCCCTGATATTCTTCCCACAACGTGGTGACGCCCGCCCAGAAGTAGCCGCCTACAAACAGCAGCAGGAACGGAATCGCCAGGTAGTTGTAGGACTGGATCGCATAAATCACGATCGCCAGAAATCCGGCCCCCGCCGCGAGTTCGGCATAGGGAAGCCATCCGCTGCGGCGGCGGTACTTCAGGTTCGCCAGCGTGGTCTTCTGCGCGCCGTACTTGGCGGTTCGTGCGAAAGCCGTCTGATATCCCACCAGCGCCTCTACGACGGCCTTGGTGTTGATGATGGTCAGCGCCACGCCGGCCGCCATGAGCGCGGGCAGGAATAAGATGGTGCGCTTCCAGTTGCGCGGGTACAGCTCGCGCTGCGCGACCACATAGAATGCCGAAATCGACCAGAACGACGCCGCGATCAGGGGAAGGTCGATTAACAGCATTTCGAACCAGCCCATGTAGAAGCGCACGATCATCACCGGCAGCATCAGCAGGCTGACCACGATCATCAGCGGGTAGCCGATGTTCGGGGTCAGGTGGAAAAACGCCTCGGCCTTCACGCGCCACGGCAGCTTGGATCGCAGGATCGACGGCAGCAGTTTCATGGCGACCTGGGTCAATCCCTTGGCCCAGCGCGATTGCTGCACCTGGAAACCGTAAGTCTCGACGGGCAGCTCCGAAGGGCACTCGACCGCGGGCGCGTAGACGAACTTCCAGCCCTTAAGCTGGGCGCGATAACTCAGATCGGAATCCTCGGTGAGCGTATCGTGCTGCCAGCCGCCGGCGTCCTGGATCATGGATTTGCGCAGGATGCCGGCCGTTCCGTTGAAATTGAAAAACAGCCCGCCGCCGAAGCGCGCGACGTGCTCGAGCACAAAGTGGCCGTCGAGCAGGATCGCCTGCACCTCCGTCAGGACGTTATGCCCGCGGTTCAGATAGGTCCAGCGCGTCTGCACCACGCCGACCTGGGGATCGCTGAAATGGTGCACCGTGCGCCGCAGAAAATCGACCGGCGGGACGAAATCGGCGTCGAACACCGCAACCACTTCGCCGGTAGCGGTTTTCAGGCCATTTTCCAACGCGCCCGCTTTGTATCCGTGGCGATTCTTGCGGTGAATGTATTCGATGGGCAGACCGGATTCGCGATATTCGCGGACCAGTTCCTCGGTGAAGGGATGCGTATCGTCGGTGGAATCATCCAGCACCTGGATCTGCAGCAGGGGGCGCGGATAATCGATCTTGGAGGTTTCCTCGAGCAGCCGTTCGACCACGAAGCGCTCGTTGAAAATCGGGAGCTGGATGGTGACCCGCGGCAGTTCGGCGAAGGGTATCGGCGGCTCGGCTGTCTCCCGGAAACGCTTGCGATGTTTCATGTACCCGCGGATGGTTTCATAGCGGTGGAGCCCGTACACCGAGAGCACGGCCAGAACCGCGAAATACGGGACCATGACGGCCCAGTCGAAGAATTGCAGATGGTGGATGCCCTTGAACGTATCGTCGAACAGGACATCGGAGATCCGGCTGCTGAAAGACGGGACGCCGGTAGCCAGCAGGAACGCGGGAATCTGCACGAACATTGTCATCCGAGAAGTCAGCTCCGTTCTGACGAGCGAGGACGGCTACGGAGCCGTAAAACATTAATATTATAGGCGATTTCAGCCGATGGATGCTACACTGGCCTCTAGGGAGCGTCCTATGCGTTTCTTTCTCGATACAGCGAATCTGGAAGAATTGAAAGCCGGCGCCCGCTGGGGCGTTGTGGACGGCGTCACTACCAACCCCACGCTCATCGCTAAAGAGGGCGTGCCGATCGAAGAACAGGTCCGCAAGATCTGCGACATCATTAACGGCGACATCAGCGCCGAAGTGGTGGCCACCGACACCGACGGGATGCTCGCCGAAGGCCGCAAGCTGGCCAAGATCCACAAAAACATCGTTGTCAAGGTTCCCCTGACCCGCGACGGAATCCGTGCGTGCTCCATGTTCAGCCGCGAAGGGATTCGCGTGAACGTGACGCTGTGCTTTTCCGCCGGACAGGCGATGCTGGCTGCCAAGGCCGGGGCGTATTTCATCAGTCCATTTGTCGGCCGCATCGATGACACCGGCTGGGATGGCATGCAGTTGATCCGCGATATCGCGCAGATCTACAAGAATTACAACTTCACGACGCAGATCCTGGCCGCCTCGCTGCGTCATACGAACCACGTGATCGACTCCGCTAAGGCCGGGGCTCATGTCGGGACCATGCCGTTCAAGGTCCTGGATTCGCTGTTCAATCATCCGCTTACCGACAAGGGCCTGGATCAGTTCCTCAAGGACTATGCCAAGGCGTTTCAGGACACGCCGGTAACCCGCTAAAGCGCAAACGGAACTACTTTCCCAAAGTGAGCTTACCGCCAATCTCACCGGCCACGAAGATAGTCCTCCTGGGGGCTCTGGGAGTGGGGGTCGCCAGTTTCGGCGTACGCATGGCCATGAAGGCGATGCAGGCCAATCCGGAAAAACGGGAGCGCAAGCGGCGCCTGTATCTGCACCAGACCGGCAGGCTCGGCGATGCTCTCATCACGGAAGCCTCGGACACCATGCTGTATTACTCGTATTCCGTGGCGCGGAGTGCAATATGAGGCGTCTCAGGATGTCAGCGGGCTGCGTGAATTGCTCCCTCCCGAGCCGGAACGCCTGATCGGACCGGCCAGCCTGAAGTATTCTTCCCGAAATCCCGCCAATTCCATGCTGCTCTGCGAGGAATGGAGCGGGCTGCGGGCCCCGTCTCGAGCGGCTTAAGCTGTAAGCCCGAAACATTTCGCTTCTCGCGGTATCCAATGAGCGATGAAACGATTCATTCTATTGCTGCTGCCCTTGGCCATGTTCGCCGCTTCGGACCTCGTAAAGGAAGTCCGTCACGAGCTGGTCACGTTGCCCTATTACGGGGTGTTCGACAATTTGTCATACCGCGTGGATGGATCGAAAGTCACGCTGTTCGGGCAGGTCCGGGACCCGGTTCTTAAGGACCAGGCGGGGAAAGCCGTCAAGAGTATCGAAGGCGTGTCCGCCGTCGACAACCAGATCGAAGTTCTGCCGGTGTCGGGCATGGATGATGCGACCCGGATGGCGGTCTATCGCGCGATCTATTCAAAGCCGACGCTGCAACGCTACCAGTTGAGCGCCGTGCCCCCGATCCACATCATCGTCAAGAACGGCAATGTGACGCTGGAGGGCGTGGTGGCCAACGAGATGGACAAGAACGTGGCCGGCATCGCCGCCAACGGCGTCAGTGGCGTGTTCAAGGTGATCAACAACCTCAGGACAGACTCGGGGAAGTAGCGCGGGCGGATTTCGGCGCGTTTTTTCGCAAGGGCGCGTTTAGCATTGCGATCACGGGCGCCGCTGCGCGGAAGCGCTTCACCAGTTCGGGGAGCAGCCGCGGTGTGGTGGCGATCTTGGCGTCGAGCTCCACCCAGTAAAGCCACTGCTTCATCCGGATGAGATCCTCGGCCGGATGGCCGGCGTCGAATCCCTTGGGCATGCGCGTCACGGCGCTGCCCTGGAGCTTGCCGAGCAGTTTCTCCGGCTTCCGTGCGGCATCGCGAAATTTCTTGTGGTTTTCCGCCAGCCACGTCCGGAAAGCCCGGAGCTCATCCGGACCAGGCATATAGGAACCGGCGGCGACGCCAACCGACTTTTCCGTGAGATGAAAATAGAATCCCGCGGAGGAGTGTTTCCCGAGGCTGCGATCCGGAAAAATCGCGGCAATGTGGGTCTTGTACGGCGTTTTGTCCGCGCTGAAGCGCGTGTCGCGATAAATGCGGTACACGGCTTTCTTGGGATCGGCGATGTGCTCCGGGGCGAAATCCAATAGCTCGGCGTTGATCGCCTCTACCAGCTGGATCATGGGGATCTTCAGCTTGGTCTCGAAGATCTCCTTGCGCGGCTGGAACCATTCGCGGCGATTATTGCGCTTCAGGTTGCGTAGAAACGTCAGCGCTTCGGGGGAGAAACCGGGAAACATATTACCCTTGATCAAAGATGGATGATGAGATGTTAGCACGCCTCGCGGCGATGGACGGGTTGCACTGTACCGAAAATATTCCGCTCAGCGGCGTGACCCGATTTGCGATCGGCGGCCCGGCGCGGATACTCGCGGATGCCTCGTCGGAAGCCGCGCTCATGGCGGCGTTGGACGTGGTGAGAAGCACTCCGCATGCGCTAATCGGCGGCGGGAGCAACCTGGTCGCCGACGACCGCGGATTCCCGGGAGTCGTGCTGCGCTACACGGCCAAGAACATCGAAATCGACGGGGGCGTCGTTGGAGGTGTCGTGCGGGTTGCGGCCGGCGCCGTGCTCCAGGACCTGGTGGATGCGACCATCGCGGCAGGGCTGGAAGGCTTGCACACCATGACCGGCATCCCCGGATGGGTGGGAGGCGCGATCTACGGCAATGCCGGGGCCTATGGCCACTCGATTCACGAGTTCGTCGAATCCGTGCGCTTCGTCGATTGTTCGGAGGACGGCTCTACAGTTCGCGAAATCGGAAACGCCGCGTGCGAATTCCGCTATCGCGAGAGCGTGTTCAAGCGCCATCGCTTAAGCACGAGGACTGGATCGTGCTGGAGGCCACCTTGCGGCTTCCCGCAGGGGACGCCGATGCGCTGAAAACAACGGCGGACGGGATTCTCAAGGTCCGCAACGAAAAATATCCTCCCACCATGCGCTGCGCCGGCAGCATCTTCAAGAACCTGATTCTGGCGGAGCTCCCCGAAAACGTGCGCGTCCAGGTTCCCGAACGGGTGATTCGTGAAGGGAAAGTTCCCTCGGCTTACTTTCTGGAGTTGGCGGGAGCCAAAGGCATGGTCCTGGGCGGCGTCCAGGTGGCCGATTACCACGCCAATCTAATCTACAACTCCGGCGGCGGTACTTCGCAGCAGGTGCGCGAGCTGATCGCGACGCTCAAGCAGCGCGTAAAAGATCGGTGTGGGCTCCTGCTGGAAGAAGAAGTCCAGTACCTGGGTTGCTAGCCTTACCGCGATACTAAGCCGGCGTAGGTTTAATCCCAACCGTTCCGAATCGTATTCTCTCCGACCGAGGCGATGAGCATAGGCAGGATCCCTATGCAACGCTCATCGCGGTGGTTAATTTTTCTGTTTTCGAACGCCCTTTTGCTCGCTCAGCCTGCGCTGCGCCTCAAAGTTCATGCGCCAGCTAACCCCGGTTCTACTCTTGCGGGTGAAAATCCGATCATCCGCGGCGCCCGCTTGCCGAGGCTCACTCCGACCCACGTGATCGTGCAGTTCGACCAGCCTCCCACCGCCGATGCCCTGGACGCTCTGAGGGCCAGAGGTGCTGTCGTGCTCCAGGATGTGCCGGACAATGCCGTGCTGGTGCTGACGAACGAAACAGTATCCATGGACGGTTTGGGTATACGCTCCGCCCGCCGCGTCGATCCCCTGGAAAAACTTAGCCCGATGATTACGGACGGAAATGCTTCCGCCTCGGGCGGCTACTATCTGGTGGAGTTCCATCCGGACGTAGATCCCGGCGCGGCGCGCCGTTTGATCCTGAATGCGGGCTTGGAGCTGCATGAAAACCCCGACCTGCTAGGCCGGCATTTGCTGGTACACATCCGGAACGCCAGAGACGTGCGTGCATCGCTGGTGCTTCTGGCAGCTCGAGGATCAGGTCGCTTACATTTTCCCCGCCTCGGCGAATTTGCTTGGATCCGAACCGGTAAACGTCTGCGGCGGCGCACTGACCGTCCTCGGACCCATCGGTCAAATCATTGCGACCAACGGCGACGGCTGGGATGGCCCCGGCTTAAACGCTGCCACGTTGAACTATGTGTTTCAGGCAGTCACCGCGCAGCTTCCTGCGGGCGCCCCGCAGGCCGAAATCGTGCGAGCCATGGCCGAATGGGCCAAGGTGATTCAGATCACCTGGCAACCCGGCCACCGATTCAGCTGGGCAATCGCACCGTCAACATCTTTTGGGCGACGGGCGATCACGGCGACGGTTTCCCATTCGACGGGCCGGGAGGCGTGGTCGCCCATACTTTTTATCCGGCCCCTCCCAATCCTGAACCGCTTGCAGGCGACATGCATTTCGATGACGCCGAGAGCTGGCACATCGGTTCCAACATCGACGTCTTCAGCGTGGCTCTCCACGAGTTGGGACATGCTCTGGGCTTGGGCCACTCCGACAACCCGAATGACGTCATGTATCCCTATCTCAAGGTGGTTACCGGCCTCGCCGACGGCGACAAGACCGCCATCCTGAGCCTGTACGCCGCGCAGACCGGAGTCGTCCCGCCGCCCGGTCCTCTTGCCCTGACCATCGACGTTCCTCCGGCCACCACGACCTCCGCGACGATCTCGCTAACGGGAACCGTGACCGGCGGCAGCGGCTCGCCGACGGTGACCTGGACTTCGAGCACCGGCGCATTCGACGGATCGTCGATCACCGGCTCGAACTGGGTCATCGCGGGCCTCCCGCTAACGATCGGCGTCAACACCATCGTCGTGACGGCTGCCGATGCGAATGGGAGCGTCTCCCACGTCGTGAGCGTGACCCGAACGGACGCCTTGCCGCCCGGTCCGCTCGCCCTGACGATCAACGTGCCTCCCGCCACCACCACCTCCGCGTCGATTACGCTCACGGGAACCGTAACCGGCGGCAGCAACTCGCCCTCGGTGACCTGGATTACGAGTACGGGCGCATCCGACGGATCGTCGATCAACGGCGACAATTGGACCATATTGAGCATTCCGCTGGCGGTGGGGCTCAACACCATCACCGTCACGGCCACCGATGCGACCGGAAGCGTCTCCCGCATCGTGAGCGTGACCCGGCAGGTCGCTCCGCCGCCTGGTCCGCTCGTGCTGACGATCAACAGCCCTCTCCCCACGACCACCTCGGCGACCATATCGCTCTCGGGAACCGTGACCGGCGGCAGCGGCTCGCCATCGGTACATTGGTTTACCAGCACCGGCGCATCCGACGGTTCGACGATTAGCGGGTCGAACTGGGCGATCTTGAGCATCCCGCTGGCGATCGGGGTCAATACCATCACCGTGACGGCCCTGGACGCAACCGGAAGTGTCTCTCAGGCCGTGACGGTGACCCGGACGGTCGCTACGCCTCCCGGTCCCCTTGTACTGACGATCAACGCTCCCCCCACCCCGACGACCGCTGCGACCATCTCGCTCTCGGGAACCGTAAGCGGCGGCAGCGGCGCGCCAGCAATAAGCTGGACCAATAGCATGGGCGCATCCGATGGAGCGTCGATCAGCGGCTCGAACTGGGTCATCTCGAATATTCCCCTGTCGATCGGGGTCAACACCATCACCGTGACGGCCGCCGATGCGACCGGAAGCGTCTCCCGCATCGTGAGCGTGACCCGGACGGTCATTGCGCCGCCCAGTCCGCTCGCCTTGACGATCAACCCTCCGCCTGCAACCACCACCTCCGCGACCCTCTCGCTCTCGGGAACCGTCACCGGCGGCAGCGGTTCGCCGGCCATAAGCTGGACCAATAGCATGGGCGCATCCGACGGAGCGTCGATCAGCGGCACGAACTGGGTCATCTCGAATATCCCGCTGACCATCGGGGTCAACAACATCACCGTGACGGCCGCCGATGCGACCGGAAGCGTCTCCCACATCGTGAGCGTGACCCGGACGGTCAGTGCGCCGCCCGGAGGGACGGACACCACCGGACCCGCGCTGACGATCGCCTATCCGTCGTACACGTCGTTTGCTACCACGCTCGCATCGCTGACCTTCAAGGGCACCGCGTCGGATCCTTCGGGAGTCGCCCGCGTGACGTGGTCGACCAATTCGGCGGGGTGGGCACTGCCTCCGGGACCACGCAATGGAGCGCGGCGATCCCGCTTGCTGGTGGGATTCAATCAGGTGATCATCCGCGCATACGATACAGCCGGCAACATGAGCTGGCGCAGCGTGGTCGTGACGCGGCGATAGCCGCGCGGCAAGCGATCACTTGCCTTCGAGAATCACCATCGCCAGCGCCTGCTCCGCGGTGTGCGTGATCGACAACGCGACATTGACCGCGCCCAGCTTCTCGGCGATCTCCGCTGCCCGGCGATGGAACTGAAGCGTCGGGCGGCCCGAGGGCAGATTGACCACTTCCAGATCCTGCCAGCCCAGCCCGCCGCGCCAGCCGGTTCCGAGCGCCTTCATCCCGGCTTCCTTGGCCGCGAAGCGCGCCGCGTAGCGCTCATAGGGGTTCGCCTTCCGCTCGGCGTAGGCGATTTCCCGCGGCGTGAATACACGCTCCACAAAGCGGCGCCCGTGAGATGAAAGATGGCTTTCTTGATCCGGTCGACCTCGCACAGATCGACGCCCGTGCCCACGATCACATCCGCTCCCGCATGTGTCCGATTGTAAGCTACCAAATGGTGACACCGATTCGGCAATCGTGTTACCAATGAAGGAGCGCACGTCGTTATCGTAATTTCTTCCAATGCATATCCCCGACGGATTCCTGAGCACGCCCGTATGGGCCACCCTGGACGTGGCCAGCGCTCCCGCCGTGGCCTGGGTGGCGCGACGCGCTCAGCGCGATACAAACGACAATCGCATCCCGCTGCTGGGCGTTATGGGAGCCTTTGTCTTCGCCGCGCAGATGGTGAATTTCCCGGTGGGTCCGGGGACCAGCGGGCATCTGGTCGGCGGCGCCTTGCTGACCATCGTACTGGGACCCGCCGCCGCTTCTCTCGCCTTGACTGCGATTCTGGTTCTGCAAGCCCTGATCTTCCAGGACGGAGGCGTCCTCGCGCTGGGCGCGAACGTGTTCAACATGGCGCTCGCCGGAGTCGCCGCCGCATACCTTTCTTACCGCATCTGGGGGCAAAGTTCCCGTTCGGGGCGATCTTCGCGGCCGGCGCGCTGAGCGTAATGACCAGCGCATGCCTGGCGCTGGGACAGCTCCTGATTTCGGGTGTGCCGATGGCGGGCGGCGTGTTGTGGGCGTCGCTGGGACTGTTCCTGGTCAGCGCGATCATGGAAGGCGCGATCACCGTCGCCGCGGTACGCGCGATCGAGCGTTTGAATCCTGCGTGGGTCTCCGGTCCGCAGCCGGCGTCTTCGCGGACCGTGGCGGCTGTTGGCCTGGCCGCGCTGGTGTTGCTGGTCGTCGGCACGCTGATCGCCTCGTCTGCACCCGACGGAATCCAGCGCGTGACCGGGCAAGGAGTCGATTCGCTAGGCTGGCGTCCAAAGGACCATGGGCGCCTTGGCGGGCATCGCGATGATCTTCGCGCTCTGTTACCGGCCGGGAAGCTGAAATCGCGCCGGCGGAGCGCCTAGAGGTGCATCATCTCGTTATCGACCGCTGGAGCCGCGGGTCAAGTTTATTGCACCAGCGTGATCCTCGGGCCAAGCTGGCCGCGCTGCTGGTGTTCCTGATCGCGCTCTCCACCACCCCACCGGCCGCGCAGTGGGCCTTTGCTGCCTATGCGGCTCTGTTGATCCTGGCCGCGAACCGCGCACGGCTTCCGATTCTGGGACTCGCCGGCCGCGCCGCGTTGGTTCTGCCGTTCTCGGCGACCTTCGCCCTGCTCACCTGGTGGTCGGGCGATTCGCTCCGCGCGCTCGCCCTGGCAGAGAAGAGTTTCCTCTCCGGAATGGCCGCTCTGCTGCTGGTGGGAACCACGCCTCTGACCGGCTGGACCGCTGCGCTCGAAAGCTGGCGCGTCCCCCGCATGCTGATCCTGGTGATCCAGTTCGTCTATCGATACTTGTTCGTCGTGGCAGAACAGGCCCAACGCATGCGATGGGCTGCCGTATGCCGAGGATCTCAGAAAGAATCCAAGACCGGCGGGTTCCGTCTGGCGGCAGGCCTGGTCGGGGTACTCTTCGCGCGCAGTTGGCAGCGCGCCGATGGCATCTATCATGCCATGCTTGCGCGCGGGTTCCATGGACGTTTCGTGCCTGCCGCTCCCGCGCCATTCCGCGCTGTCCGACGCCCTGTTCTTTTCCGCTTGTCTGGCCGGATGCCTGGCCATCCGCATACTGTTGTGAGCAGGGCCATACACATTCGCGGGCTGCGCTACCAGTATCCTGACGGCACCCAGGCGCTCGAACGGAATTGACTTTCATCTCGAAACCGGCGAGTCGGTCGCTCTTTTCGGCGCGAACGGATCCGGCAAGACCACCTTCGTCCTGCACCTGAACGGATTGCTGCGCGGCGAAGGCTCCATCGAAATTTGCGGCATGCCGCTGGCGGATGAAACGCTCGAGCAGATCCGCTCCAAGGTCGGAGTGGTGTTTCAGGATTCCGACGAGCAGCTCTTCATGCCGACCGTTCTGGAAGACGTGGCGTTTGGACCGCTGAATCTGGGCCTGTCACCCAACGATGCGCTCACGCGGGCACGAACCGTCCTGAAGCGCGTCGGCATGGCGCATGCGCTGGAACGCGCTCCTTACCATCTGAGCGCCGGAGAGAAAAAGCGGGTGGCGATCGCCGGCGTCCTGGCCATGGACCCCGAGATTCTGGTGCTGGACGAGCCGACCACGTTCCTCGACCCGCCCACGCGCCGCGATCTTCTGACGCTGCTGCGAAGCTTGCCGCAGGCGAAAGTCGTGGTGACGCACGATGCGAATCTCGCGCGGGCGCTCACCAGCCGCGCCGTGTTCTTCGATCAGGGCCGCATCGCCGGAGAAGGCGATGTGATCGAGCTTATCCAGCGCTTCCACTGGGAATATTCATAGTGGGGCGGGCGATCTTGTCGCCTGCCTGCGAAGACTCGACGATCAGCGTCACCGGCCCGTCGTTCACCAGCGTCACCGCCATGTCGGCCTGAAACACTCCCGTCTCAACGTGTACGCCCAGGCCCCGCGCCCGGTCGACGAAAGTCTCATACAACTGCCTGGCTCGATCGGCCGGAGCGGCGTCATCGAAACTGGGCCGGCGGCCCTTGCGGCAATCGCCGTACAGCGTAAATTGCGAGACCGCCAGCATCGCGCCGCCGGTATCCAGCAGGCTGCGATTCATCTTTCCGGCGTCATCGTTAAAGATCCTCAAGTTCACGACTTTGCCGGCGAGGAATTCGGCATCCGCCGCCGTATCCGTGCGGGAAACCCCCAGCAACACCAGCGCGCCGCGACCGATTTCGCCCCGAACAGTCCCCTCCACCTCGACCTTCGCATAAGTAACTCGCTGGACCACCGCGCGCATATGGGAGAGTGTAGCGTGCCGGATTGGGCGGATAAACTGGCCGCGAAATAGGGTAGATACCCTATCGCCGCTTCAGCCCATCCGTCCCATAATGGAGCCAGTACTCCGACCATGATGATTTACGCCAAGCTGCGGAAGAAACAGCAACTGCCGGGCGGCTTCTTCCATCTGGAAGAAGAGAAAAGCAAGACCCGTGTCTTCGGCTATGGACACGGCGATCACATCAAGCTCAAGGACGAATACGGCAACGTCTGGATGGGCTCCGCGAGCCGCAATCCGGACAATTCCATCGTGTATCGCTTCCGCGATCCCAAGGGCAATGCTCTTCAGGGCATCTCAAGCGGCGGAACCGTTACGCTGCGCGACGATCGCGGCAACACCTGGAAGGGTTTTATTGATTAAGCCGGGTTTTATCGACTAGGTCGAGGCGCGGGATGAATCCCGCCCTCCAAGTTCCAGTTGCTTTTTCCTGGGCAGCTTTGCCACCACCAGCTCGTACGATCTTGAAATTAGGCGCTTGATCTCAGTGCGCGGCAGCGCGTCTTCCCGTTCCAGCCCGACCCAGTAACTACGTGCCGAATACGGGGCCGGGATGATTCCGGGCCGTTCCACCAGCTCCGCGAACACTTCCGGCGTGCACTTGAATGACATGACCACTTTGTGCGCTGCCCCGAGCACCACCACGGCATACATCTTGCCGCCGATCTTGAAGACCAGGTCATCGCCCCACAGGATCTCTTCGGTCGTATGTGGAAGCGCCAGACAATGCCGGCGGACCCATTCGACGTTCATGACGCTTTAGGGGCGGTACGTCGCGCTCTGAATCTCGGTCTCCCAGACCTTCACTTCGAGAATCCGTACCGGAACCGGCGTGTTCACCAGACCGCCCGTCATCTGCGAGTAGAAATACTCGGCGATATTCTCAGCCGAGGGATTCTTCACGTCGAACGGCGCGACCTCATTCAGATTCTGGTGATCCAGGCGAGCCATCACGGACCCCATCAGGTTCTTCACGTCGATGAAATCGACCAGCATGCCGGCGTCGTCTAACTTCTCGCCCGCCAGCACTACCTGCACCTTGAAGTTGTGGCCGTGTACGTTCTCACAACTCCCTTTGTAATTGCGGAGCGCGTGGGCCGCCGCGAAAGTCTGTTCTACCGTAACTTCAAACATGTTTGAAAAACTTCTCTACTTCTTCCCGCTCGGTCGTAAAACCATAATCCGGCAGACTGTCGAAGAAAATCTGCCCGTATCGCGTTTTCGTGATCCGATGATCCAGCAACGCCAGCACCCCGCGATCCGTGCTTGCTGCGGATCAGCCGCCCGAAACCCTGCTTCAGCGCGATGGCCGCCTGCGGGACCTGGTATTCGTTAAAAGCGTTCCCGCCATCGTTCTTAATTGCCGCGATGCGAGCCTCCACCACCGGGTCACTGGGCACCGCGAACGGCAGCTTATCGATAATAACGCAACTCAACTGTTCGCCCGGCACGTCCACGCCCTGCCAGAAGGACGACGTCGCGAACAGCACCGCGTTGGGCGTCGACGCGGAATTCTTCGAGCAGCGCGCTGCGCGGCCCGGTTCCCTGCAGCAGTGTCTGATACGGGATTTCGAGCGACACCCGGTCGTAGATCAGGCGCATCTGCTGATAACTGGTGAACAGCACGAACGCCCGTCCGCGGCTGAGCGTGAGGATCTCGACGATTTCCTTCGCCGCGGCGGCCGTGAACGCCGGACTGCGCGGATCGGGCAGGTTTGCGGAACGTACAGCAGGGCTTGCTTCTTGTGATCGAAATGGCTCGGGACCAGTTCCGTTCGCGCCGCGCGCAATCCCAGCCGGCGCAGCGTGTAGTCGAAGCTGCCCGCCACAGCCAATGTCGCCGACGTCAGGATGGCGGTGTCCACTCGATCGAAGAGACGTTCATCGAGAAGCTGAGAAACTTCGATCGGCGTCGCCTGCAAAAAAGTCCGGCGGCCGCGGCGCTCGATCCAGTACACGTAGCGTTTATCTGGGGTTCCATTTGTGCCCTCCATCCAGAACTCGAGTTTGCGGGCCATCTCGCGCGCGCGGGCCACCAGCGGAAGAGCCTCGTCGGGGGGCGCTTTCACCAGTTCCAGTTGCAGCGTGACCAGTTCCAGGGCGCGCAGAACGTCGCGATAGGCTTCCTCGTTCTTTTCGAGGAACGCTTCGTGCGCGCGGAAGCCGGTGCGTCCCTCGGCTGCGCCGAAGAGTCCAAAAAACTGGGCGGCCTTCTCGGTCACAGTGATCAGGATGCGATCCAGCTCCTCGCTGCCGAACTGCTTGCGATGCGCCAGACGACGCCACATCGCGCGTCAGATCCTCCACCTGGCCGCTCGAAATCGAGACGCCGAAATACTGTCCGGCGACATCCTCCACGTCGTGGGCTTCGTCGAAGATCACGGCCGCGTAGTCGGGGATGATCGCGCCGCGCTCGTCTTCCTTCACCGCCAGATCGGCGAAGAACAGGTGGTGATTGACGATGATCAGGTCGCTTTCGCTGGCCTTCTGGTGCATGCGCGTGATGAAGCAGCGCTCGAACTGCGGGCACTTCTGGCCGCTGCACAGCTCGCCCCGCGCGTCCATCTTCGCCCATGCCGGACTGTTCTCCGGCAGACTCTTGATCTCCGCGCGATCGCCGGTTTCCGTGGTCTTCTCCCAGGCTTGAATCACCTGAAAATCGGCGACCTCTTCGAGTCCCGCCAGCACCGGTTCTTTTTCGGCGTCGTAGATCTTCTGGCGGCAGGCGTAGTTGGCGCGACCCTTCATGTAGCAGGCGCGCAGCGGGCCCAAATGTTTTTCGAGAAACGGAATGTCCTTGAAGAACAGCTGTTCCTGGAGATTTTTGGTGCCGGTGGAGATGACGACGCGCTTGCCCGAGAGAATCGCGGGAACCAGGTACGCCAAAGTCTTGCCGGTCCCTGTGCCCGCTTCAACGATCAAATGCTTCTTGTCGGCCAGCGCGCTTTCGACGGCTTCCGCCATCTGGAGCTGGCCCTCCCGGTACTCGTAACCGGGGTGCCACTCGGAAAGCAGTCCTTTACGGCCAAAGAACTGGCGGACGGTGAGGGTTTTGGGGGATGCAGCCACCTACAGGACGATTCTACCAGCGCTCCCAAACACGATATTGTCGTAGTATGGCCTCGCGCTACGAAATCAAGTTCAGCGAGGAAGCGCGCGCCGATTTTGACCGCCTCCAGTCCCAGGCCGAATCTTCCTCAGATGCGCTCCGCCAGCTGCTGGAGGTTCACGCCCTGCTGGATCAGATCGCCGAGGGAGATCCCGCCCAGGATTCCCTTGTCCCCGGAGCTTTGACTGAGTTTCCCCAACGCTATCGGACGGAAGGCGGCGTGCGTATGTATTTCCGGCGTCAGGACGACACGCGGACTGCAACGGTCACGTCATTCAGCGAAGCGCCCTCCGACGCTCCCAAACTTACGGATTTGAAGATTCGAGACATCCCGCACGGGGTGGAGACTGAGAGCGCCACGGAATTCACCAACGAAGATGGCACGAAAACGCGCATGCGAAGCTTCGTCCGCAAGGTGGATTGCGGAGACTCCTACACCGTCTTGAATCATGTCGCGATGGACGGCCAGCCCGCACGAACGATGATCACCTCCGGGCGGAAGGGCGAAATCGAAGGGGATTGGCGCAGGGACGTGATCGAAGTTGTTGAGTTGCTCGCGGACGGAAGCACGCGCCGTTATCCGCCACAAACAGTCCCTGTGTGGTTAAAGAATCCGTTCTACGAGGCGAACTCGAAGGACGACGTGCTCGCCCGGCTGCAGACGAGTCCAATTCCAAGCGCTCGACTTGAAGAAATCAAGCGTCTTCTTGAGAACGACGCTGACTCGGCCTAGAACGCGTGGGCCGAAGTGATGCCGTTGGCTGAGAGCGCCACCTGCATCTTCTCGAGCGCCGACTTGTGGATCTGCGAAACGCGGCTTTCATTGATCCCCAGGATGCCGCCGATTTCCTTCATGGTCATCTCGTTGGTGTAATACAGCAGGACCACTTTCTGATAGCGCTCCGGCAGCGTCTTCATGGCTACACCCAGGACGCTGCGCAGTTGCTCCCGCGCGCAGATGGAATCGGGATGAGTTTCGGGTTTGCTGGGAAAATCGGGGGCGGGAAGATCGTCGCCTTCATTGCCCCGGGTCGAGGCCGAGATCAGTCCCACGTTGCGAAGATCGATCATCATGGTGCGCCACCGCTCGGCGTCCATGCCCAGCTTTTGCGCCACTTCCTGTTCGGTCGGATTACGCTGCAGCTCGGCGGCCAGATCGCGCGTGGCGGCTTCCACTTGTTTGTGGCGGCGGCGCATGTCGCGCGAGGCCCAGTCGAGCTGGCGCAGGCTGTCGAGGATCGCGCCCTTGATGCGGTGCTTGGCGTAGCTGGAAAAGACAACTTGTTTATCCGGATTAAACTTGCTGGCGGCGTCGAACAGACCCAGGATTCCGGCATGGACCAGGTCGTCCAGATCCACGTGGACGGGAAGGTTCTCGTGCACCCGCACCGCGATCGCTTTGACCAGAGGGACGTGTTCCAGCACCACGCGGTCGCGCCGGGCAAGTTTGGCGGCTTGCGCCGCAGCCTTGGCCGCGGCCGGGTTGGTCTGCGCGGCATGCCGGCTCGTGCTCACTGCCACCGGCTTCGCAGGCACGCGCTGGCGGCTATTCGGAACCGCGCGAAGCGGCGTCTTCACTGCCTGTCTTACCGCGGTCACAGCCTTCAGCGCGTTGGCGCCACGAACCTTCGCTCGCATAGTCATTACCTGGCATCCTCCTGATCGGTATCGCGGAACTCTTCTCCTAAATGCACGCCCTGGACCATCTGCGGCATTGAAGAAAAGCGGCATTCCTGCCGATTCGATGAATGCGCCCCGAAAAGGGGGATTGCAGTATTAGAATCAGCGGCTAAACCGGAGCCTCCGGTTCGCCGCCCGGGAGTCTTTCGAACTCCTTCTGTCGCCCCGGCCAATAGGGCGATACCAATTTGGAACTGGTTTAACACTGCTTTATCTCAAACTGAAACATTGGTCCCTGATCGGGACCGCGGACGACTAAATACTTCGCGTTAAGAAGCAGCTTAAAGGTAGGGGCAGGGCGGAGTATCTCGATGTTTCACCTTAGCGGGAACTAGTAATCTATCCGACCTGGCTTATGCCGGGTTCTTAGCTCTGCCGGGCTTTGAGGACTACCAGCCATGCCTTGAGTGCAAAAGCCCCTAGAAAAATCCACGTGGCCAGCAGGATTTTGCCGTCCAGAGTGAAATAGGCCAGGATTGCAAGTCCGGCGAACATGGCCAGGGTGACTGCAAACCGGCGATTCATTAGGGTTTAGCGGGCGGAAGGTTGTAGGAAAAGGCCATTTGGAGGCGGATCTGGTCGCCTTTGTAGGCGGCTGGCAGTGGGGGGAAAGGGTTGGAGGCGCTGATTCCGGCCACTGCCGCCCGGTCAAACGCTGTGATGCCCGAGGTCGAGGCGATCACCAGCTTGGGGACGCCCCCGCTGCGATCGATGCTGAACTGGATCAGCACCAGGCCGCGGCGCCCCATCCTGGCGCTGTCGGGAACAATGGACATCCAATTCCGGCGGACCTTAGCCAGCACCTGAAGCAGATAGGGCTTGAAGTCGACGCCCAGCGGATCGCTCAGCAGTTGCATTTGACGGAGCGCTGTCGCTTCGCTGGCGCCGTCCGGCGAGATCACCATGCCCCCTGCCCCGCCGGGCTGCCCTACCCGCGCGATCTCGTCTAAAGGCGTATTGGGCAGCTTAATCGTGGGGTTATCGGGAGGCGCTACGGGGGTGGCCGCCGGTCCGATGTTCTCCAGAGCGATCTTAGGCTTTTCCGAAGGCGGCGGGAGCGCGGGCGCCACGCCGGAAACCGGCGGCGCGGAGACGGCTTCCTGTATCTGCGGCGGAGGCGTGAGCGTCGTGGCCGGCGGCACCACCGGCCCCACGGGCGCCGGCGGCACAAAGGTCTTGGCTTTCGGCGGAGCCTCCCGCAGGGAGCTGCGGATATCGAGCTGCGGCGTGATCTTGCCCTTGTTCGGCTCCTTCTGCGTCACTTCCAGGATCTTGGGGGCCACCAGGGGCACGGCCGTTTTGCGAAAGTCCGCGGTGATGGCAGGCCCGTTGAACCGGCCCGTTGTTTCGGGCAGCGCCAGCAGCACCACTATGACCACCACGTGGACTACGAGCGAACCAATCCCTGCCTGGAGCAAGCGTCGCGATGTGACGGGTTCGCTCCACTCGGGAAATAACTCGAGTGTGGCTGGATCTGAACCTGCCTCATGAAGTCTTGCCCGTGACATTGAGCGCCTGAGCCACCAATCGGGCGTGCGCTTCGATTTTATCAAGAATGTCCTGAGCCACCTCCAGGGCGGCCAGCGCTTGCTGCCCGGTCACCCTCGGAGTGCCCCTGGACACGACGCAAGCGAAGAAGCTTTCGAGCTCCAGGCGCAGAGGCTCGTCCTTGGTCACGGGAAGCGGAGCGTAGCCGATAGAAAGCGGGCGGTTTGACCGTGAAACGGACCGCATCCTGCCGGGTGTAATCCAGAGAAATGTACTCGTGCGGCTGGAACAGGCGAAGCTTGCGGACACGTTCCGTCGAAACGCGGCTGGCCGTCAGGTTGGCCACGCAGCCGCCGGGAAACTGCATCCGCACATTGGCGATGTCCACCTTCTCGGAAAGAATGTGGATGCCCGCGGCGCGGATCTCTTCCGGCAGTTGTTTGGTGAGCGTGAGCACCACGTCGATATCGTGAATCATCAGATCCAGCACCACGTCCACATCCAGGCTGCGCGGGCTGAACTCGCTCAGCCGGTGCACCTCGAAGAACAATGGTTTGGTGATCACGGTCTCCAGCGCCGCCACCGCGGGATTGAATCGCTCGAGATGCCCCACTTGCAGGATGCGGCCGGTGCGCTCAGCGGTCTCGATCAACAATCGGGCTTCGTCGATGGTGCGCGCAACCGGTTTTTCGATCAGGACATCCAGGCCCAGCTGCATCAAGCGGCGGCCGATTTCGGCATGGGTATGCGTGGGGGTTGCGACCACCGCGGCGTCCGCTTTTCCGGCCAGGTCCTCCAGAGACGCGAACACGGGACAGGCGTTCGTCGCCGCCGCCTCGGCCGCGCGTTCGGGATTTGTGTCCAGAACTCCGGCCAGTTCCGCATGCTCAGACTGGTGAATCACGCGCAGGTGGTTCCGGCCGAAACTGCCGGCTCCGACCACCGCGACACGGGGTTTCGTTAGGGTCGACACAATCGCAGGTTAGGGTAGGGGCGAGGCCCGCCTTTGAAGCAAGAAGGTCTCGCCCTCCTGCTTAGTTCTTAGCGGCTTGCATCGCGGCCATGCGGGCCTGCTGTTCGCGCGTGAGGTGCGGCGATGATGCCCAGCATGCGCTGCAGCACCATGAGCTGCGCCCGATGATGCATCTCATGCTCCTTGGGGCTCAACAGCATCTCGAAGCGGGTTTTGGCGGGAGGCTGGGCTCCCGCGGGGAAGCTTACCTGCTCGGCCAGGAACTCGTCGGATAATCCTTCCAGCCAGGTGGCGAACTGATCGCCGCTGGTGCGCAGAAGCTGGATGATTTCCGCCTTACTGCGCGATTTCTTTTCCTCTTCGATGATGGGATGGATGAAGCTGTAGAAGGGGAAGCCTTCCATGGTCTTGAGCTTCTCGCCATGCACCGCCAGGGCAAACCGCGTTCCCATGGCGATGTGCACCAGCGTCTGGGCCACGGTGCGGGAGTCGGAAGCAGCCTGAAAACTGTATTTGTCCTCGGGGATTTCTTCGGCGATCTTGATGGTGTTGTTCCGGACCGTGCGAAATGCAGCGGCCATGTCTTTTGCTGAGTAATAGTTCATCAGTATCTATTGTAAAGCGTCCGGACTGCTAAAATTGAGGCTTCCCATGGAAATCGAGAAAGTGTATGAACCCCAGCGGTTCGAGCCGCATTGGGCCAAGTGGTGGGTGGATGAGAATCTCTTCCATGTAGAACCATCGCCCGGCGATCCGTACTTTTCGCTGGTGATTCCCCCGCCGAATGTGACCGGCTCGCTCCACATGGGGCACATGTTCGAGCATTCCATCATCGATGCGCTCATCCGCTGGCATCGCATGTGTGGCGAGCGCACGCTGTGGCTGCCGGGGACCGATCACGCCGGGATCGCCACCGAGCTGATGGTCGACCGGCAACTGGCGCAGCAGGGCATCCAGAAGCGCGAGCTGGGCCGCGAGGAGTTTCTCAAGAAGCGTCTGGGAATGGAAAGCCCAGCACGGCGGCCGCATCGTCGAGCAGATGAAGCGCGCCGGCGATAGCTGCGACTGGTCGCGCGAGCATTTCACTATGGACCCGGGCCTGACGCGCGCGGTGCGCGAGGCGTTCGTTCGCCTGTACGAAAAGGGACTCATCTATCGGGCGAATTACATCGTCAACTGGTGCCCACGCTGCCAGACCGTGCTTTCGGATCTGGAAGTCGAGCACGAAGACACGCAGGGACACCTGTGGCACATCGCCTATCCAGTGAATGGCAGTTCGATGAAGCTGGTGGTCGCGACCACGCGCCCGGAAACCATGCTGGGCGATACTGCGGTCGCGATCAATCCGAAAGATCCGCGAGCGAAGGAACTGGCCGGCAAGACCGTGCGGCTACCGCTGATGGATCGCGACATTCCGATCATCCTCGATGAGATGGCCGAGCTCGGATTCGGATCGGGTGCGGTGAAGATCACGCCGGCGCACGATCCCAACGATTTCGAGGCCGGCAAGCGCCACAACCTGCCGAGCATCCAAGTGATCGACGGCAACGCGAAGATGACGGCGGCGACAGGTAAGTATGCCGGCCTGGATCGCTACGAAGCCCGCAAGCAGGTCGTCGCCGATCTCGAGACGCTGAGGCTGATGGAGAAGATCGAGCCGTACAAGTTGAGCGTCGGCAAGTGTCATCGCTGCAAGACCGTGGTGGAGCCGCTGGTTTCGAAACAGTGGTGGATGAAGATGAAGCCGCTGGCCGAGCCGGCGATCAAGGCCGTGGAAGAAGGCCGCATCACCTTCGTGCCCGCGAACTGGGCCAAGACTTATTTCGAGTGGATGTACAACATCCGCGACTGGTGCATTTCGCGGCAACTGTGGTGGGGACATCGCATTCCTGTGTGGCATTGCGGAACATGTGGAAACTTCACGGTTGCCCGTGAAGACCCAACGAAGTGTTCCAGTTGTGGATCAGTCAAACTTGAGCAGGATCCGGATGTTCTCGATACCTGGTTCTCGAGCGGGCTGTGGCCGTTTTCGACGCTCGGCTGGCCGGATGAAACAGCGGATTTGAAGGCGTTCTATCCGACGTCGCTTCTCGTTACGGGCTTCGACATCATCTTCTTCTGGGCCGCGCGCATGATCATGTTCGGCCTGGAATTTATGGGCGACGTGCCGTTTCGGCAAGTCCACATCCACGGCCTGGTGCGCGACGCCGAGCGCCAGAAGATGTCGAAGACCAAGGGCAACACGATCGATCCACTGGTAATTAACGACAAGTACGGGACCGATGCGGTTCGATTCGCGCTGCTGGTGAGCGCGGCGCCGGGTGGCGATATCGCGCTGAGCGAAGATCGCATCGATGCGTTGAAAGCGTTCGCCAACAAGATCTGGAACGCGTCTCGCTTGTTGTTCAGCAAGCCGCGCGAAGGTTCGGGAAAGCCGGTGTCGCTGGCGGATCGCTGGATCGCCAGCCGTCTGAATGCCTGCGCGGAGGCGGCCAATCGCAACTTCGAGCAGCATCGCTACGATCAGACCGCCGACGAGCTGTATCACTTCTGGTGGGACGATTTCTGCGATTGGTATCTGGAGCTGAAGAAGCTCGATGAGGATTGGAGCTTCGCTTATACGGTGTATGAGAAAGCTCTGCGGCTGCTGCATCCGCTGATGCCGTTCCTGACCGAGGAGCTGTGGCAGCGGCTGGAGATGCCGGGGAAATCGATCGCGCTGGCGGAATATCCGCGATCTTTGCAAGGGGAAGCCAATCGGCGAAGCCGAGGCGGAGATGGCAACTCTCCAGGAAATCGTGACTTCGGCGCGTGCGATGCGCGCGGACAACAGCGTGGACCCAAAGCAGATGGTGGATGGGATTCTGTACGCCCGCAATCGTGCGTTTCACGTGGCACAAGCGAACGAAAACGCTATCTCGCGCCTGGCGAAGGTGAAACTGGATTTGCGCAATGAAGCGCCACCCGGAGTCGATGCGGAGTTCGTGCTGCAGCTCGCTCTCAAAGTGGATCGCGAAAAGATTGCCAGGGAAATCGCCGAGCTCGAAAAGGTGATCGCCAACTCGCAGCGGCAGTTGTCGAACGAGGCGTTTCTGGCCAAGGCTCCCGAGAAGATCGTCGCGGGGATGCGCGCAGAAGCAAGCCGAGTACGAGGCGCAGCTTGCCAAACTCCGTGCCTCCCTTTAACGTCAATTCCGTTCGCGCACGGCTCGCCGGGCGAAGGATCGATTGGTTCGACACCCTCGATTCCACGATGATCGAGGCGCGCCGGGATTTGCAGCCCGGACGAATCGTGGGCGCGGAAGAGCAGACCGCGGGCATGGGTCGCCATGGCCGCAAATGGATTTCGGAACCGGGCGTGGGGCTGTATGTTTCGATTGTGCTTGCCGCGAAACCCGTTCCGGTCATCATGCTTGCTCTGGGTCTTGCGACCCGCGAGGCGATCGGCTGCGGCGCCGATTTGAGATGGCCGAATGACGTGCTGATCAACGGCAAGAAATGCGCGGGCGTGCTTGCACAGCTCGAAGGCGACACGATCATCGCCGGCATCGGGATCAACGTCAGCCAGACCGCGTTTCCCGGACGATCTCGAAACCCCGGCCACCTCGCTTCTTCTCGAAGGCGTAAGGGTCGCGCGCGAAGACCTTCTCGTCGCGCTGGTTGAATCCGTTGATCGTTACACACGACTTAGCTCCGATGAGATCTTGCAACAGTTCGCAAACGCCTCCAGCTATGTGGCCGGAAGGCGAGTGCGGGTAGAAACCGGCCTCGAAGGCGTCACCTGCGGGCTCGATCCGGCGGGATTTCTGCGGGTGCGCGAAGATAATGGAACGGAGACCGTCATCCTTGCGGGTGGTGTGAGACCCATTTAAATGTTGCTTGCGCTGGACGTTGGCAATTCGAATGTAACCATTGGCGCCTTCGAGGGCGAAAACATCGCCGGCCGCTGGAGGCTGCGCACCATCCAGGAGCAGACTGCCGACGAGTGGGGCATTCTCCTCCGGAACCTGTTTACGCTTTCGAAGCTGGATCTTGGCCGCCGTGAAGGACGTGATCATTTCGAGCGTGGTGCCCGCCGTCGATCAGCCGCTGGAGGCGATGGCCGAGCGTTACTTCCATCACAAGCCGCTGTTCGTGAATCAATCGACCGATCTCGGAATCGCCGTGCGCTACGATAACCCGCGCGAGGTGGGCGCGGACCGCCTGGTGAATGCCGTCGCGGGGTTTACGAAGTACGGAGGCCCTGCATCGTGGTCGACCTGGGGACCACGATCAATTTCGACATCGTCTCGAAGGACAAAGTATTCCTGGGCGGCGTGATCTGTCCCGGGATCGGGATGTCGATCTCCGGCCTGTTCGCCAAGACCGCGCGCCTGCCGATGGTGGATTTTCGCGAGCCCGAAAAACTGATCGGGTCGAACACGGTGGGGAGTATAACCTCCGGGCTTTTTTACGGTTTTATAGGAATGATCGACGGCATTGTGGAGCGCATCACCGCTGAGCTCGGTCCCGAGACCAAGGCCGTCGCCACGGGCGGGCAAGGGCAGTTGATCGTGAAGGCTTCGCGCTTCGTCAAGATTTATGATGAAGACCTGACGCTGCACGGCCTGCGCCTGATCTGGCAGCGCAACAAGCATTAGTGCCCGACAACTACTTCAACTACTTCACGGAAATCGAGGAGCACTTTCAGCGCGCGCGCGGCACCGGGCTGTTCCTGCTGTCGCCGCTCGATTGGGCGCTGATCGAATCCTGGAAGAACTCAGGGATACCGCTCGAAGCCGTGCTGCGCGGGATCGATGCGGCCTTTGAGAAATGGCGCGCTCGGCCCCCACGTGCGCGTTTTCAGAAAGTCAACTCTGTCGCCTACTGCGCTCAGGCGGTGGCGGAGGAGGCACAATCTTTGGCGGCGGGCGCTGCCAGCGAAGCGCAAGGAATCGCCGCCACCGTTTTCGATCGACGATGTTCGCGCACACGTGCAACGAAATGCCGATGCTCTCCGTGCAGCAGGGCACGGCGATCTGGCGGAATCGCTCGAACGCTTGAACCTTGAGGAGCTCTACAGCGATCTGGAGCAGCTGGAGCAGCGGCTGACGGTGATCGAGGAAAAGATGATCGCTCGCGCGCGGGCAGCGGCCAGCGAGGAAGCATTGTTTGAGGCGCGCCGATCGCTCGATCAGGAGCTGAAACCGTATCGCGGGAAGATGAGCGCGGAACAGCTCGCCACGCTCGAGCGGCAGTTTTTGGATCGGAAGGTCGTGGAGGCGGCCGGTCTGCCGCGGCTGAGCCTGTTTTA